>CAWHDQ010000015.1:0-46325 GCA_963828155.1 uncultured Planctomycetaceae bacterium | reverse complement strand
GGTATCTGCACAAGCAGCCCAACGGGCGGTTGGCGATCGGCCCGCAAGCGGCCAAGCCGCGCAGTCGAAGCGCAATGCCGCACGGCGCGTCCAACGTCACGCCCGGCCGACCGTCGCCGAGACCTCCTGGCAATCGGCCCTGGTCCGCGAGATCATCGCCCGCAGCCTGCGCGGCGAACGGGGTTATCTGCGCGAGCAGGCTACCGCTCGGCAGTCTGTCACTTGGCCGCACGGCCTTGCGGCAGGCGTTCGGCCACTTGGCCGGCCAGGGATTGCTCGAGCACGTGCCGCGCTGCGGCTGGCGGGTCCGCGCATTCAACGCGGCCGACTTGGAGGCGTATCTCGACGCCCGCGAAGCGATCGAGCTGAAGGCTCTGGACCTGGCCCGGCCGCATCTGGTGGCCGACGATTTGCAACGGATGCTGCGGGGCAATTCGCCAGCCGCCGGCCGCCGCGGGCGGCTCGACAATCAACTGCACGCTTACCTCGTCGAGAAAGCACAGAACCGCTACCTGGCCGACTTCTTCGACCGACACGGCGTTTACTACACCACGCTCTTGGATCATGCCGCCCCGGCGGCCCACGTCGTCGCCGAAATGGCCGGGCAACACCGCGGCATCCTCCGGGCTTTGCTCCAGGCGGACTGGGCCCGGCCCGCCGCCGGCTCCGCGAGCACATCCGGGCCCAACGGCCGATCATCGAAAAACTGCTCGCCCAGTTGAATTCGGCCGGCGGCTGAACCGGACTTCCCTCGGCCGTCGGTCGGTCGCCCGCGGAGTTTGCCACGCTCGGGCGCGGCGGGTATTACATTTCTGTCAGCTTCTGCTTGACGCCAGTCGCCCCGTCCGGCGGCGGGGTTGATAGGTACGTCAATCGGCCCATTTCGACCGCGGTTCGGCAGATTTCGCTGGCTTGCTTCCCCGGAAATCTCGCTGCCGGCCCGGTCCACAGGCAAAGGAGCACGTCATGCGATCTCGAACGGTTCAACTCCTGGTGGCAATTGTCGTCGTGCTGACCCTGGTCCCGTTGGCTCAGGCCAAAGGGCAGGGCCGCAGCAAGTTCGCCCGGCAGCATCCCCGCCAGGCCGAAGTGATCGCCGGCTCAACCGCCAGCAAGCCCGGATCAATCAGGGACTCAAGAACGGCAAGCTCAACCAGGGTCAGGCCCAGCAGTCGAAGGCAACGACCATGCCATCAAGCAACAAGAAATGACCGACGTGAAAACCAACGGCGGATTCCTGACCCGGGGCGAAAAACGCCAGCTCAATCAGGAAGAAAACGCCAACAGCAAACTGATCCGCGACGAGAAGCACCCGGCCGGGCCGTGAGCCTTCGCGTAGCCAACGACAAAAGATAACCCCAAAGGCGCGAAGTCGCAGAGAGGACTGTTGGATCCGATATCTCAAGTTCTGTGATAAGCTGTGGACCGATTGGCTGGGTAAAAAGGTCGATTGGTCGCCCTTTGTGCGGAATACCTTCGAAACGGATTTCGCCGTCGAACCATACGTCTCCTACGGAGCGGGCAGACGGCCGCTCGTCGCCCTGCTCACAAATCCGGGGGGCACTCAGGAATTCCAGGGGCGCGAGTCGGTCGATGCCGAAGGCAATCCCCTTCGATCCGATCTGGCTTACAGCCAGCTTGCGGAGGCGCTGGGTGAGCACTACCTGACGGGACTGCCGGCGAAGAAGGCGGCCGCCAAGCGGATCGACGCACTTAAGTCATTGGCTGAGGGCCTTCGTTACGACGGCGTACTCGCTGTTGAGAGTTGTCCGCTCCACAGCGCTCGCTACCGCACAAGAAGCAGTTGCTCTCTGCGTTCGAGGCCGACAAAGTCCTGAAGGATTACGTCCACTACCTCCGAGCGTTTCTCGCCCGCCGGCCCGTGGTGATTGTGTCGGCCGTTTCGTCGCGTCCGCGTCGCTCAGTCCGAATACCCGGGTATCCAATTGGCTCGCTTGGCAAGCCGACCTCGCTGGCATAGACCGCGCGAACGCCGAGTTCTTGCCGCTGGTCCACAAGGCTGGCAAGCGGACATGGCCGCCGCTTGGCTCGACGCCAAACGGCCGGAGCCAAAAGCCCTCGTGCTGATGATGGGCGGCAATCACCTGCCCGGCGAAAAGAAATTACAGCCGCTCGTCGACCGCTGGAATGCGAAGACGGCGCGGCGCATAGCAATTCACGCCAGCAGGTCGGGGATCACGTGGCCGTGGACGTCGGTCAGGCGGCGGTCGATGCCGTCGTGTGCGGACGGTGAGCCGCTCGTGGTCGATGCCCAGCAGGCGGAGCACCGTGGCATGGATGTCGTAGACCTGCGTGGGGTTGTCGCGATCGAGCGGCTTGTAGCCCCATTCGTCGCTCGGGCCGTAGCTCGATGCCCCCCTTGATGCCGCCGCCGCAGAGCCAGTTGGTGAACACGTAGGGATTGTGGTCCCGGCCCTTGCCCCCTTGCGACGACGGCATCCGGCCAAACTCGGTGGTCCAGAGGATGATCGTGTCTTCGAGCAGCCCGCGCTGTTTCGAGGTCCTTGAATCAGGGCCGCCGCGCCGCGGGCCATGCCCAGGGCCAGCGGGCCGTGGTCGCGCTTCGACGTCCTCGTGCGAGTCCCAGTTGCGGCGCGGAAAGCCGTTGTCGTTGCCCGACCAGATCTGCACGAACCGCACGCCGCGCTCCAGCAGCCGCCGGGCGACCAGGCACTTGCGGGCAAAATAGTCGGTCTCTTCCAGCGGGTTGATCTCTTTGTCGAACGTCGTCTGGCCGTGGTCGAGCCCGTACAGCTTCAGGATATGCGCCGGCTCCTCGGAGAGATCGAGCGCCTCGGGCGCGGCAGCTGCATCCGCGCGGCCAGTTCGTAGCTGCGAATCCGGGCTTCGAGCCGGGCGTCGCCGCCGACGCTGGGCGGCATGCTCGGCGATTGAGCCGGCCGGCCAGCTCGATGCCGGCCGCGTCGCTGGCCCGGGTGATGTAGTCTCCCTGCCGGGCCGGAAACAAGATCGGCGATCGGGTTGGCGCGTGCCGGGGTAGATGACCGTGCCCTGGTGCTCGGCCGGCAGAAAGGCCGTGTCCCAGTTCTTCGGTGCCGTTCGAGGCCAGCCCGCGATGGTCGGGCAGCACGACGAACGTCGGCAGGTTGTCGTTCAGGCTCCCCAGGCCGTAGCTGACCCAGCAGCCCATGCCGGGAAAGCCGGGCCGGTTGAAGCCCGTCGTTTGCAAGAGCGTGCCCTGGCTATGCACGCCGGTCTTGCCGACCATGTTGTGGACGAACGCGATCTCGATCGACCACGTCGCCCAGCGGAGCCACGACTTCGCTCAGCGGCTTGCCGCACTGGCCGTAGGGCCGGAACTCCCAGACCGGCTTCATCCAGGGACCCAGGCCGTTTTGAAACGCCTCGACCGGCTCGCCGAAATCCGAGGCCTCGCCGTGATGCTTGACCAGCTCGGGCTTGAAATCGAACAGGTCGATGTGGCTCGCCGCGCCGGCCATGAACAGCTGCACCACCCGCTTGGCCTTGGGCGGAAAGTGCGGCACGCCGGCCAACCCGGCCGACGGTTTGCCCAGCGCTCCGGTTGCCCCGTTTGCCGGCGCATCGGCCGCCAGCAATCCTTCGCCGCCGAGCATACTGGCCAGCGCGATGCCGCCCAATCCGCCGCCGGCAGACCAGAGAAACTCGCGCCGCGAGCAGTTCTGCGCGCGAGCCGCCTGTTGCCGGGCCGCCGCGCTATGAAACCAGGATCGGGAATTGGACATGGGTCGTGCTTAGAGCAAGGAAATCGAATCTCACCGCGGAGGACGCCGAGGGACGCAGAGAGGAAAAACTTCTTGGTTCAAGTTATTCCCCTCCGCGTCCTCTGCGTACTCGGCGGTGAGTCTTCCGACAATTTATTTCGTCAACGGCTCAATCCACGAACACGAACTCATTCAGATTCAATATCACCCGGCACGCGCTCGGCATCCCGAACCGCTCGGCATAGGCCACCAATCCCGCCAATTCCTCGGTCGAGGGCACGCGGCCCAGCGCCAGCCGCCAGGCCGCGGTGAGCTGGGCTGCCGGTTCGCCGCCGGTCGCCGCTACGCGCTCGGCAAAATGCCGGGCCATCGACACGCCTAGCTGATTGTTCAGCAACGCCAATGCCGCCAGCGGGGTGATCGTTTGGTTGCGCTTGTCGACCATCAGCGAGGGATCGGCGCAATCCAGCGCCGCCAACAGCGGCTGCTGCTGCGAGCGGACGATGAACCGGTAGATCGACCGCCGGTGCGAGGCCTTGTCCTCGGGATCGTACAAATCGTAGTGGTAGTGCGGCGAATGCTCGGGATGGTCGACGACGAAATCCCTGAAGCTCGGGCCGTACAGCGCCAGATTCAGCTGGCCGCTGACCGCCAGGATGCTGTCGCGAATCTCCTCGGCCTCGAGTCGCCGCCGGTTGGCGTGCGAGTAGTACAGATTGTCGGGATCGGTCGCCGCGGCTGCCGGACCGATCGCCGACGATTGCCGATAGGTGGCGCTGGTGACCAGCAGCCGGTGCAGGGCCTTGAGCGACTGGCCGCCGTCGCGCAGCTCGACTGCCAGCCAATCGAGCAGCTCGGGATGCGTCGGCCGCTGGCCCATTCGTCCAAAATCGTTGGGCGTGTCGACCAGCCCCCGGCCGAAGTGATACAGCCACAGCCGGTTGGCGATCGAACGCCAGGTCAGCGGATTGCGGCGATCGGTCAGCCAATGGGCCAGCGCCGCCCGGCGATCCCCTTCGGTGTGATCGGGCGGCAACTCGAATCGGCCGGGCAGGGCATCCAGCTGGGCCAGAGCGCCGGGCCCGACCTCGCGGCCGGGATTGCGGACGTCGCCCCGCGGCAGGATGCAGATCTTCCGCGGCTTGCCGCCGAATGGGCCGGTGCCGGAAAATGCTCCGCCCGAGGTGTGGACCGTGCCGGCATACACCAGCTGCGCGGCCGGCAGCTTGGCCAATTCGGCGCGCACGGCTTCGAGCTCGCCGGCGACTTTCCGCTGCGCTCGCGCGTGGTCGCGTCGACGGTGCGCTCGATCAACTCCCGCCGCCGGATCTGGAGCGTGTCGGCCGACTCGGCCACTGCCGCCCGGCCGACAACGGCGCTGGGGGCGAGACCGTCGACCAGGTTTTTGGTGCTCCAGCGGGGCAGGGCCTCGATCGAGTCGCGGGCCGTTACCGGCTGGTGGAGCGCAGGTTCTTGCCCGCGGCGTCATAGACCGCCAGCTCGGCCAGGGCGAAGTTGTAGTCGTTCATTCGCGGCGCGAGCTTGAGCGCGGTCAGCCGGACGTAGCGGCCGACCACGCCCGGCTGGGAGGCCTGCTGCGGTTCGGTCCCCGGGCTGGCGACGTCTTCGCGGCTGCGGTCGACCACGGTCCGGACGTTCTGGCGGAATTCTGCGTCGTCGGCCACTTCGAGCTTGTAGCGGAGCGGAAAACCGAAGCCCGCGCCGATCGAATTGAAATCGTCATAGCAGGGGGTGTACACGATCCGCTCGATCGCGACGACCTGGCCCAAGTCGACCTGCACCCATTTCGCCTGGCCGGCATCGGCGGCGAGCGCGCTGTGATAGCCGAACTCCACGCCCTGCGTGGCGGCGGTGGCAGCACCGCCGCCGGCGATCTGCTTGTCGAGCTCGGCCAGTTCCGCTCCGGCCAACTGACGAATCTTGGCATCCAGCACCGCCTCCTGAGCCTTGAGCTCGCGCTCGCGGGCAGCCAACTCGGTGCGCTGCTTGGCCACTGCCGGGTCGGCATCGTACGGCTTGTCAGCCCGATCGACCGCCGCGAACACGGCCTGCAGGCTGTAGTAATCTTCCTGCGAGATCGGGTCGAACTTGTGATCGTGGCACTGGGCGCACTGGACGGTCAGACTGGTGAGCGTGGTCATCGCCGTGCCGACCATGTCGTCGCGATCCAGATGGCGGGCGATCTTGCCGTCGATCTTCGACTCGGGCACTTCGGCGTGGCCGATGAAATCCCACGGCCCGGCCGAGATAAAGCCCAGGGCCTCGATCCCATCGACCGTGCCGGGATACAGCACGTCGCCGGCCAGCTGCTCCTCGACAAAGCGGCCGTACGGCTTGTCGGCGTTCAGCGCCGGATGACGTAGTCGCGATAGGGCCAGGCGTTGGGCCGGGGCTGATCCTTGTCGTAGCCGTGCGTCTCGCCGTAGTGCACCACGTCCAACCAGTGCCGGGCCCAGCGTTCGCCATAGTGCGGCGAGGCGAGCAGCCGCTCGACCAGTTTTTCGTACGCAGCCGAATCGGGATCGGCGACGAACGCGTCGACCTCGTCCGGTGCCGGCGGCATGCCGACCAGGTCGAAATACAACCGCCGGATCAGCGTCCGACGATCGGCCTCGGGCGCCGGGGCAAGTCGCTGTTCCGTCAGGCCGGCCAGGATGAACGCGTCGACCGGATTGCGGACCCAGGCCCGATCGACGCGGCGAACTTTCTCGGTCGGCACCGCCGGCCGCACCAGCGGACGCAGCGACCACCAATCGGTGCCGATCACCCGTTTGTCGGTCAGCGTCAAGTTGTCGGGCCACGCCGCGCCCGCTTCGATCCAGCGCCGCACCAGCGCCACTTCGCCGGCCGCCAGCGGGGCCGCGTCCTTGGGCATCTGCGGCTCGCTGCCCGAGATGTAGTCGACGAGCAAACTCTCGTCGGGCTTGCCGGGCACGATCGCCGCGCCGCTCTCGCCGCCGGCCAAGGCGCGCTCGGCATCGACCAGCGATAAGCCACCCTTGGGCTTGCTGCCCTGATGGCAGCCGACGCAGCGCCGCTCGAGCAATGGACCGACCTGGGCCCGAAACAACTCGTCGGCCGCTTTGCCCGCGGCGGGCCCGTTGCCGGCAGACTTTTCCGGTCGTGCCTTACCGGCGGCGGGCTCGCCCGAACGCCCCGCGCTGGCCAGCCAGCCACCGCCGGCACCGAGCGCAAGCGTGGCGGCGAGCCACCAACCGGCGGGGACGAGCCAGGATTTCGAATCGTGCGGTCGCATGCACTGATTATGACGCAAAGCGGGCGGGACGAAGCGTCGCGCGGGAAAAAAACGCGCGGGCGGCCTTATCAGAAAACAGCCGACAGCGGCCCCTTCTCAGGGCGATTTCGACTGCAGGGCGAAATCGAGCGTCTGGGCTCCGGCCTGCAGCTGCTCGTGCAACTCGCTGGCCGTGTTGTAGCGCTCGGGCACGGTCTCCTCGTTGACGTCGACCAGGGGGCTGGTCGGATCCTCGGGATGATAGCGCCGCTCGCCGACTTTCTTCAGCCCGTGGATGATTACGTTCTTGGGCCCGGGAAGCGTGGTAACGCTGTACTTGCCGGCGGTGATGATCGCTTCGGCGGTGGGCGAGCGGCCATCGGCGGGCGAGAGGCTGATGGTGCCTTTTTCCAGCGGCGTGCCGTCGAGCGTCACGGTGCCGCTGATCCGGGCGGTGTTGTCCTTCGAGCAACCCGCGCCCGACGCGGCGAGCAACAGGACCAGGAGGAGCGTGCGACGAACTGGCTTGGGCATTCCGAACTCCGTGATGATTGATTGCGGGCGGTGCATCGGGTTGCCCTGGGCCGAGCCCTAAGGGTCGGGCGGTGAGACTCGTCGTCCCGGCCCGGCATGCGCTACAGCCCGGCGTTGCTGATGTCGATGATTTCGCCCCCGGCCATCGTGCCCAGGGCCTGCCAGGTGGTGATGTCGATCGTGTCGGCGATGAAGTGGACCGAGGCGTCGCCCATCAGCACCATCACTCCGCCGGGATGTTGGCTGCGGGCCGAAACGTAGGTGGTGCCCCCCAGGACGCAGGCGCTGGGGTTGTTGGGATTGACGCAGATCGTCGAATCGATGCCGGCGTTGGGCGTGTTGAACGTCATGTACTGGGCGCAGGACAAATCGTCGTTGATGAAGTCGCCGCGGAAATCGAAATCGGTGTCGTTGAGGCACTGGACCACTTCGGACAGGAACATCGTGTTGGCCAGGCCGTCGGTGATCTGCCGGGGCGAGGTGAAGCGGTTCGGTCCGAAGGGAGACGCTTTGTAATTCGCTTCCGTTTGCCAGTAGCTTCCCTGGCCCCAATTCAGGACGTAATTGCCCCGCGACCGGGTGTAGACGTCCCCCTTCCAGAAGCCGGTCCGATTGCTGGGGCAGAAATAAAGCGGCACCTGCACCATCACGGCCGGCTGGTTGATCGGAGCATAAAACGAGTAACTGAAATTGTACATGTCGTACAACTCCTGCTCTTCCAACTGCGGCCAGAGGCTGACGACGAACGTCTGCCGGCGATAGATGCCGTTGGGCCCGTTGGCGCCGGTGCTCGACACGGTCGCCTGTGGCCCCCGAAGCGTGCCGGCCGGAAAGGCCCGCAGGGCCGACAGATAATTCTGCATGGCCAGGCCCCACTGGTGGCAGTTGTTGGTGCACTGCGAGCGGCGGGCGGCCTCGCGGGCGGCCTGGACCGCCGGCAACAGCAGCGCGATCAGAATGCCGATGATCGCGATCACGACCAACAGCTCGACGAGGGTGAAACCGCGCCGCAGCCGTCCGCCGCACAGTTGTCTGAAATCCTTCATCGCCCGCACCTCCGGGTCGGCCGGCCAGCGAGCCGGCCTACCCTCATCCTGCTTGGTTGGCCAGTGCGCCGCTCGGCGCCACATCGATCCCTGCCGGCGCCCGCGCACGCCGGTTGCCTGGCCTGTGCGGCCTCAGGCTTCGCGCCGCCGCCGGGCAATCACCAGGCCCGCCAGGCCGAAGGCGGCCAGAATCCACGTCGACGGTTCGGGCGTGGGCGCCCCGACCTGGAAATTGTCGGTCCAGGTGCGATCGTTGCCGGCCGCGCCCACGCTGACCGCCGCGTTCGAGTAGTTCTCGTACAGGCCGCCGGCGAACGTGGCCAGATTCAGGTCCTTCAGCAACACCTGATTGACATAAATCCCCAGGGTGTTGTTGGCGTGGTCGAAATCGACCGCGTAGTTATTCCACTGGCCGATCGTCGTGCCGGTCAGCAACAGCGATGCGTTTGGGGCAAAGTTGCCGGTCGGCGTGTTGTAGACCGCGGTTTCCAAGTTGCCGTTGTACAAACCAACGCCGCCGTAAGGATTGCCGGCCTGCGAGTCGGCGCGGAAAAACACGCTCAGCCCCTCGCCGGGCCCGCCGGCGCCGATCCGATTGGGCACAGTGCCGCTGGTGAAATCGACGCGGTCACTGGTCTGGACGACGTCGGCTTGCAGCACGTAATCGCTCCGCAGACCGTAGTTCAACCCGTAGTCGATCGGGCCGCCGGTTTGCGTCATGCCGGTGGCCGAGCCCGCCCCGCTGCTGCCCGGGTAGGTCAGGGCACCGTTGATCACGTTGGCATCGTTACTGATCGACCACAGCCCAGACCCCCACGACTGTGCCGGATTGCCATAGGTGTTTTCCACGTTCAAGCCGGGCGCGTAGCACTGGAAAAGTGTTCGGCGTGCGGCTCGCTTCGCCGCCGCTGGCCGTCAAGGTAAACGTATCAGAGTAATCGAGGTGGCTGATCAGCGACGACGAGCCGACGGTCACGCCCCCGGCGCGAGCGATCGAGGCCGAAGCAATCAGCAGAATCCCGGCGACACAGACCTGGGCCAGACGGAGCGAGCGGTTCATGATGTACCTTTCCCGAGATAAGAAAAAAATTTTCATAACATCAACAAACATTGCATTCTGTCCACAAACCCACGCAGAGCTGTCCGACCGGAGCCGCTCAGATGCTATCTGGCGGCGGCGGCGTGGTCGGCAACTCGAAGTAACTCTTCTTCCTTTGCACGTTTTGCCAATGGGTGGCGATCTCGTCGGCCGACAAGGCCCGCCGATAGATCGCCACCTCGTCGATCAGGCCATTGAAGGTTTCCCAGCCGCCGTACATGTTGCCGATCGTCAGCGGGCTCGTGCCGCCGCTGACAATGGGCGTGCCCGGGGCGAACTGACGGCTGAAGCGGAGCGTGCCGTCCAAGTACAGGGCCTTCAGGCCGCTGGCCGCGTCGTAAGTGGCCACGACATGGTGGACCTGGCCGTCGGTCACGTCGGCCAACGTCGGGCGTCCTTCGCGGCCGTCGAGCGGCACGTCGAGCTCGGTGTACCGGCCGCCGATATTGCAGCCGAACGAAAGCACGGGCTGCGGGGCAAAGCCGCTCTCGTCGCCGGCCAGGTCGTGGTCGTGGGTGCCCAAGCTGTCGTGCTGCAGGGCCAGCAGAATCCGCCGGTCGCCGTTTTCGGTCCGCAGGATTTCGTCGTAATTCAGCCACTCGCCGTTCCAGTGCGAGACGAACAGGGCCTCGAGCGTCAGCCCGTCGGCGAACTCGAAGTCGGGCGAAGCGTCGATCGTCACTTGCTGGCCGCGGCGATCGTCGAAGGCCACCGATCCCTTGCCCAGCAGGCCGGCCGAGCGCCGAACGCTGCCGAGCAGGCCGTGGTTTTGCCCCTGCTTGTCGAAGGCGGGCCCGCCTTGCTCATCGAAACTCCAATACGAGACCAGGCCCGCGGGAAAATGCCGCGGCGGCCCCGAGATATCGCGGACAAATCGATCGCCTTGGGGCGTGAGGGGCAGCAACTGGGCATCGGCAGCCGGCTCGACCAGCAGCGCCTCGCCGGCCGCCACGCGCGAATGCGGCATTTCGGTGGTGTTGCGCGTCCGGCCCGCCACTTCGGCCACGCCGGCATAGACGTGCAACCGGGTTTGCCCGCTGGAAGCGCATTCGACCGCGAACTCGCCGCCGCGGGCACTGATGACCGCCATCGCCGTTTGCACGGCGAAGGGGGCGGAGTCGGGCGGCAAGTGCGCGACCAGACGGCCGTAGTGCAGCATTCCCCCCCGGCTCGACTGGGGCACGAAGCGGGCCGGCCCTTCGAGGACCACCTTGGCCCCACCGTCGAACACGATTTCCGCCAGGCCTTCGGTCAGCCGCACGTCGCCCGCCGGCAGCCGGGTGCCATCGGCCATTGCGGCCGCACCGGCCCAGCGGGCACCGGCTGCGCCGACCAACGTGGCCACAAATTCGGCCCCTGGCGGCGGTCGTTCGGGCCGAACTTCGTCATTCGCAAACGAGGGAGCCGGCGAGGATGCTTCGCCGGCCTGTGGCGTCGCGACGGGCACCCTGGTCCAGCCGATCACCGCGGCCGTGATGGCGCTCGAAGCGATCGCCGTGGCTACCAGCAGCCAGAACGACGATGGCGCCTGCTCGATCGCGGCCAGGCCGTCGGCCAGGGCACTGCCGAGAAAACCCAAGATCGGCGTACCGCGGCGCCGGTCGGCGCCGGGCGGAGATCCCGTCCGCGCCGCACCCGCTGCCGAAAGCGAACCGTAGTCCCACTGCAACAACCCGTGGATCAGCAGATAGTCGAGATATTGCTGCCGGGCCGCCGGATCATCGCCGAGGCGCAGTCCGACCTGGCGGATCGTGGCGTCCGGCACGTCGCCGTCGCAGAGCGCCGCGAGCAATTCGTCCAGCGAACACTTTTCGGGGGTTCGTTCCATCAAGCCCGCTCCTCGGCCGCCAGCGTGCGGCGCATGCACTGCGACAGCGCGGCGCGAATCCGGTGCAGCGCCTGATACGTGGCCTGCACCGTGCGCCCCACTTGACCGGCGATCGTCACGGCCGAGCTGCCGGCCGCGTACCGCCGCACCAAAAGGTCGCGGTCCCGTTCGCTCAGTTTGGCCAGGCACTGGGCCAGGGCCCGCCGCCGGGTCTCAAAGCCATCGGCCCGGGCGGCCGACTCTTCGGCCAGCGTTTCCAACAGCTCGGGCTCGAAGCTCAGCCGCTCGCGGCCCCTCCGCTTGCGAAATGCCAGCACCTCGAAGTGGGCCACGCGAAAGGCCCAGGCCGCGAAGCTCGAACCCGGCCGAAATTCGGACGATTTGCGCCACAGCACCAGATTGGTTTCCTGCAGCACCTCGTCGGCGTCGGTCGGATCGAAAAGCAGACTCAGGATATGGACATAAAGCGCCCGCTGGTGCTCGGTCAGCAGGCGCACGAACTGCTCGGCGCGCTCGGTCTGCGAGCCTTCCGGCTCGGGCCGAAAGCCGGCAGATGGTTCCGGCTCGGGGGGGATCGGAGCCGCCGGCAAATTCGCTCCGCCCATGACCTGATTCCCGCCAGAAGAGAGGTGGCCGCCAGGGGTGCGCACCGCCACCGACCGGCGGTCGGCACGCGTCCCTCAGCACTTTAACAGCCGGGCAGATCGAAATCTGACGAAAAAAATGCGGCAAACGAGAAATTCCGCGGCATCCACGGGCCTCGGCGCTCGCTAAAGCAGCTCTTGCAGCAGGGCCGCAACCTCGCCCGTGATCAGGGCTTGCTCGAAGGCCGCGATGTCGGCGTAGACCGCCCTGCTGAGGAATTTGACCGCCCAATTGTGCGCCAGGGGGCTGATCGTCAGCACCACCCGGCCGCGCTGATGGGCCTCCCACATTTCGATGGCCGTGCCCATCGACGCCTCGGGCACGAAGGCCACCACCACATCCACCTCGCCGCACAGCCGGTTGTGGTGAAAGAAGACGTCGCGGCCGGTCTGGTCGTCGTAGTCGAGCGAGCTGGTGTGGTTGGCCAACGGGTCATAAACCTCGGCTCCCGGCAGGTGGGCTTCCAGCAGCGCCACCAGCCGGCCGCGGTAATCCTGCTCGTGCAGGACTGCCTCGCGCTTGGAGCCCTGCATGATTCCGGCCAGAAAAACACGCATTGCGGCAATCCGAATTCCTTGAGAAATCTGCCCTAAGCCGGTGATTTGGCACACCGTCGTCCGCCGCCTAGGATAGTGGCTGTCCGAACCTTCCAGCAAGCGAGCCCCTCATGCCCGTTCGAACGCCGCGCGGCGGCAAACCCCAGAGTGCCAAAGCGACCCCGCCCGTCAAGCCGCGTCCGCAGCGACCTGGTGGCAAGCTGGAAGCCGCGCCGTCAAAGGCGGCCCCGCTCGCGATCGACGAGCGGCGCACCCTGGCGCTCGTCATGGACCTGATGGCCATTCGTGGCCGCAGCGGCGAGGAAGGCCAGGTGGCCGACTACATCGTCGAGCGGCTGCGGGCCGCCGGCGCACCGGCAGCGCAAATTACGCGCGACAATGCCAATCGCTTCACGCCGCTCAAGGGGGACACCGGCAACCTGATCTTCAAACTTCCCGGCACGCTTAAGGGCCCGCGGCGGCTGCTGATGGCCCACATGGATACCGTGCCGATCTGCGTCGGCTCGCAGCCCAAGCGCAAGGGCGACTTCGTCCACTCGGCCGATCCGGCGACGGGCCTGGGAGCCGAC
The DNA here is from genome assembly GCA_963828155.1 of uncultured Planctomycetaceae bacterium. Lineage (GTDB taxonomy): Bacteria > Planctomycetota > Planctomycetia > Pirellulales > PALSA-1355 > CAWCAX01. The sequence continues at coordinate 33,066 of CAWHDQ010000015.1, read as the reverse complement.
GATCGGGCCGGCGTGGCCACCATCTTGAACGCGGCCCTGTCGATCCTGGAGCGGAAGCTGCCCCATCCGCCGCTGACGTTTCTCTGGGTGGTGCAAGAAGAAGTCGGGCTGTACGGCGCACGGCATGCCCAGCTGCAAAAGCTCGGCGGGCCGAAGCTGGCCTTCAACTGGGATGGCGGACCGGCCGACAAGCTGACGCTCGGCGCGACCGGCGGATACCGGCTCGCCATCCGCATCGATGGACTGGCCAGCCATGCCGGCGGCGCCGCCGAGGCCGGAGTCAGCGCGATCGCGATCGCATCGTTGGCCATCGCCAAGCTGGTGCGCGAAGGCTGGCACGGGCTGATCCGCAAGGGAGACAAGCAGGGCACGAGCAACGTCGGCGTGATCCACGGCGGTGAAGCCACCAATGTGGTCACCGACCGAGTCGACCTGCGGGCTGAAGCCCGCAGCCACGATCCGAAGTTTCGCGAAGAAATTGTCGCGGCCATTCACGCCGCGTTCGAGGAAGCCGCCGCCAGCGTCCGCAACAAGGACGGCCGCGCGGGCCACGTCACGTTCGACGGCCGGCTCGATTACGAAGCCTTTCGCCTGGCGGCCGATGAGCCCAGCGTGCTGGCCGCCGAGCGGGCCGTGCTGGCTTGCGGCGGCCAACCGGTGCAGTTCGATTTCCAACGGCGGGCTCGACGCCAACTGGATGACCGCTCGCGGCATTCCCACGGTCACGCTCGGCTGCGGCCAGCTCGACATCCACACCACGTCGGAACGGCTCGACATTTCCCAGTTTCAGCGGGCGTGCCGCATCGCCCTGCACCTGGCGACCGGCGGCGAGACCACCGGCAGCGAGGCGGCCGACTAGGGCCGATCCGGATGGAACTCGACGACGAATTGTGCCTCTGCTTTCACGTCACCAAGCGGAAGGTGGTCAACTTCCTGCGGGTCGAAAAACCAGCTCGGCCCGGCCAGCTGAGCGAATGCTTCGGCGCCGGCACCGGCTGCGGCTGGTGCCGGACGATACTCACCCGGCTGTTCGAAGAAGCGGCCGGCAAGCGGCAACCCGAGGGCGCCGAGCCGACCGCGGCCGACCACGCCCGAGCCCGGTCCCGCTATGTGCCGCGCCGGTGGTGGCACGCCGCCGCCCGGCGCCGCTCCGCTGGCCGACGACGCTTGAGCGCGGCGCCGCGGTAGCTTGCCAGACAACCGCCGGCGGGGCTTCAGTTGCGACAAATGCGGTACGCGAACCAGAGCATCAATGGCATCAAGACCGAGCATCCTATGACGCCGCGCGAAACGGTTTCGTCCGATCCGTATGCGATTCCCTCGCAAAGCCGCAGAACCACGATCCCCAAGAGGGGCCCGATGAGGCATCGCGCCAATACCCAAGGCCAGCGGCGACGCGCCGCGGACGGCGTTTGGTCGGCGGCCGGAGGCTTGTAAGGGTTCTCGTTCACAACGCCAGGATAACAAGGCATCCAGCCCCCCATATGCCCGGAGCGCCTACGGCTCTGCGCCCGCGGTTGGGTCGACCTGTGTAACGCGGCCTCCTAGAAAACGCGGGCAGAATCGATTAAAATCCCGGCTCAGCGCGCGCTCGGCCGCACACCTCGCCTGAGGGCCCGTTGCGGCATACTCGGCCGGCATAACCTGGGAAAGAACCCACATGGCTCGCAAGATCCTGAATCGCAAGGAGTTACGCGCAGAGAACGACGCCGCCGAGGCCGAACCAAAGGCCAAAAAGACCGCCAAAACAACCGAGGACGGCGAAAAGAAAAAGCCCGTCAAACGCAAGAGCCGGGCCAAGACCGCCAAGGAAGTCCGCCTGAAGGCCTTCTGGGGCGTCTTCAATCAGTCGATGAAGCGGGTGGCCCTGTTCGAGTACGCCCAGCGCAAGCAGGCCGAGAAAAAGGCCAGCGAGCTGTCGACTTCCAGCAAGTCGCCCCACTTCGTCCAGCCCGTCAAGGAAGTCATCGAGGACTGACGGCACCGCTCGGGCCCGCCGTTTGCCGGCTCAGCCCGCGACGGTCTATCCAGTTCCCCGCCGCTAGGCTCGCCGAGCACTCCTCCGGGTCCGGCCGATGTCCGCGTCTTGCGCAAACCGCAAAAAAGCCAGCCGGCCGGCGGTTGGATTCGGCGGGCGTGACGTATAGACTCTAGTTGGATAGTCCGGCCCGGTGGGGCGATTGCCTGCCACCACCGGGTGGTTCGATTCCTGGCGGTCATACCCATTTCGTGCGCCGCTGTGCTGCCCCTCACCTGGGCAACGACGCAACGTGCCAGCGGCGCACTCCGCAGTTTCCTGGAAACGCTTGATTCATGGAATTCAAGCCGGGCCATACAGTCGGCATTGACCTGGGAACCACGTTCTCCACGCTCGCCGTGCTCGACGAGCAGGGGGACCCGGTCCCCGTGGCGAACGAAGACGACGACGTCGAAACCGCCAGCCTGATCCTGCTGGCCGAGAGCGGACACGTGGTGGTCGGGCCCAGCCGCATGCGGGCCGCGGTCGAAGACCCGCAAAACGTCGTCGACCGCGTCAAGCGGCACATGGGCAACGTCGAGTACAAGCGGACGTTCGACGGCCGCGAGATCACGCCCGAGTTTCTCTCGGCCCTGATCCTCAAGAAGCTCCGCCAGGACGCCGAGAAGCGGATCGGCAAGATCGGCAACGCGGTCATCACCGTGCCCTACTACTTCAACGACGTCCGCCGCAAGGCGACCGAGGACGCCGGGCGGATCGCGGGTCTGAACGTGATCGCGATCATCAACGAGCCGACCGCCGCCACGCTGACGTACGCCTGGAAGCAGGGCGAGCTCGGCGCGGCCGCCGGCGCCAGCGACCGGCCCCACCAGGCGCTGGTGTACGACCTGGGGGGCGGCACGTTCGACGTCACCGTGGTGCGCTACACGCCTTCGCATTTCCAGGTGCTGGCCACCGACGGCGACGTACACCTGGGGGGCATCGACTGGAACGATCGACTGGTCGATTACGTGGCCAACGAATTCTTGGAGCGGCACCATCTCGATCCGCGGCTCTCGCCGGCTGCGCTGCAGATGCTCCGGTTCGACACCGATCAGGCCAAGGTGGCCCTCTCCAGCGAGCCGAAGACGAGCATCTCCTGCCGCTTCGAGGGCAAGTCGCTCAACGTCACCATCACGCGGGAAAAGTTCGAGGAGCTGACCGCCGACCTGCTCCAGCGGACGCTCGACACGGCCGAGCTGGTGATCGATCAGGCCAGGCTGAAGGCCAAGGACCTGGACGCGATCGTGCTGGTCGGTGGCTCGACGCTGATGCCCCGCGTGCCCGCCGCGCTCCAGGAATTGCTCGGCCGGGAGCCCTACCAGGGGCTCTCGCCGCACACGGCCGTGGCCCAGGGGGCCGCGATCCACGCCGCGATCCTGGAAGCCAAGTACCGCACCGACAGCAGCGAAATGTCGGACCGGGTCCGCAAGCGGCTCAAGGCCGTCAAGCAGGAAGAGGTCAACTCGCACGGCCTGGGCATCGTCGCCCGGCATCCCAAGACCGGCAAGAAGCTCAACCATGTGATGATCGGCCGCAACAGCCGCTTGCCGATCGAAGTCAAACGGACCTTCTACACCAACGAAGAAAACCAGCGCCGGGTCCACGTCCGAGTGACCGAAGGGGACGCCCCCGACCCGAAGGCCTGCTCGCTGTTGGGCGAGTGCCACATCTCCGAGCTGCCGGAAAACCTGCCCAAGAAATCCCCCATCGAGATCACCTACGCCTTCGACGCCTCGGGCCGGGTCCGGGTGACCGCCATCGACAAAACCGGCGGCAAGTCGGCGGCGATCGAGATCCAGCGGCACGGCGGGCTCGACGAGCAGCGAATCGACGCCCTGAGCACTTTGGCCAAGGACTATCAGGTCGAGTAGCGGGACTGAGCCGCTGTGACGTGGTCTCGGGCAAATGCGCGACCTCAGGTGAATAGGGCGAGTCGGCCCCATCGATGAACGCGAAAGAAAACGCCGTCCTCAATCGCATTAAGCAACTGGAGGAAGCGATCACCAAAGCACGCGAATACTTGGACGATGGCAGACATCCCGACTGGCACGGTTTTCGCCCTCTGTTCTCCTCCAAGAAGCGCGACGGTAAGGATTTGCCGCCTCACCGGGACTGGGTGCAGAATGTCTTCATACCGGGAAAAGTCAAGGCACTTAAGCACGCAGAGAAAGTCCTCCGCACGATGGGGCGCAAAGCAGACCGGCGTGCCAGCGAAAGGTAACGTCCGCCTCCAACCGCTCTCGTCCGGCCCCAGGTGATCAATTTGCCGCGGCCCGCGTCGACCGGCTCCCCCGCATCGAGTATTCTGCCTGCATGGCCAGAACCATCGACGTCTACCGCGAGTGGTTGCAGATCAAAGAGCCGGAGCGGCCGCTCAACTATTACCAGCTGCTCAAGCTCAAGCAGTTCGAGGATGACAGCGGCAAGATTCGCGAGCACTACCGCCGGCTGAATGCCCATGTCCGCAAGTTCGCCACCGGCGAATTCGCTCAGCAATCGCAAGACCTGCTCAACGAGCTGGCCAAGGCGATGCTCTGCCTGACCGACACGAGCCGCAAGCGCGATTACGACGCCAGCCTGGGCCGCAAGGTGAGCGGCGACGATCGCCTCCCCTCGCTGGAAGAATTGCTGCTGGCCGCCAAGGTGGTCGATGGCGACCAGATGGCCAAGGCCCGGAGCTTTGCCAAGGCGGTCGGCGTGGAGGTCCGCGATGCCCTCTTGCAGCAGAAGCTGGCCCGGGCCGACGCGGTGATTCCGCTCTACGCCGAGTCGATCGGCCTGCCGTTTCTGGACGTCAGCGACTTCACGTTCGATCCCGACTTGATCCGCCGCGTGCCGGCCACGGTCGCCCGCACCCATTCCTGTGTGCCGGTCCTGGTCGACGCGAACCAGCTGCTCATGGCCTCGCCCAATCCGATCGATCCGCACGTCGAGGAGGAGCTGCGGCTGCGGTTCGGAATGCCGATCCGCTCGGTGCTCTGCCTGCCCTCGAGCGCCAACGAGCTGGTCAACAAGTATTATTTGCGCGAAGCGCTGGAGGCCGAAAAAGCGGCGGGCATGCCAGCCCGTGCGGGCCAGACCGCGGGATCAGCCGCCGGCGGTGGCGCGGCCGGCGCCGGTTCGCCGGCACCCGATACGCCCGAAGCGGCCAAGCAGCGGAAGCTGATCACGTTCATGTCGTTCAACTTCTCGTTCGTGTTCTATCAGGTCTTGATGGCCGTGCTCGGGCGGAACGGTTACGGCGTGCTGCTGTTGGGCTTTCCGCTGGCCGGGATGATTGCCGGCAGCGTCTGGGCCTTTCTCAATATGCGGCGCAAGTAAACTAACCCATCAATCTGCCAGTCAACCGAACTGCGCTCGCGTCGCAGCAAAAAACCCGGGCCGCGCCTGGTGGCGCAGCTCGGGTTGCCAGAAGGACGTTTCTTCACAGGTCGCGGCTTACCGCACCGCTTCGTTCAGCATCTTGGTGTTCGGGATGCTGTGGCGGTTGAGCAAGCCGTCTTCGTCGGTCTCGATCACGGTGGCCACCGGGCCGACTTCGCGGACCGTGCCTTCCATCGTGCCGACCAGCACGTGGTCGCCGGCGTGCAGCCGCTGGCGGATGTAGTAACCGGCCAGGATGCCGGCCATCACGTCCCGGCCGCCCAGGCCGAAGGCCAAACCGAAGCCCACCGCCAGGCCGGCGGCGGCGATCAGAATCAGGTTCTGCAGCAACTCGAACCGCAGCCCCAACTGCGAGCAGACCGCGGTCAGGGTCAGGATGGCCAGCACGTAGTAGCAGCCGTTGGCCAGGTGCTCGGCGAAGGGCAGGCCGACCCGATCGGCGCTGGTGGCCACGACGCCGCGGACGAAGCTCGCCGCCAGCAGGCCCACGACCACGACCACGGCCGCGGCCAGCAGGTTGGGAATGTAGTTGACCACCCGCGACATGGCTTCCGAAACCGGTTCCAAGCCGCCGATGTTCAGCGTGTTGAACGCGGCCATGATGAACACGCACATCATCAGCCAGAACACGATGGTGCCGATGATCGCCGGCACGTTGCGGCCGATGTTCGTGTGGGCCATCGACTCGGCCAGGCCGCTCCGCTCGGCGGCGGTCTGCAGGCCGAGCTTTTCGCTCAGCAGTATGACGAACCGGGCAACCAGTTTGGCCACGATGTAGCCGATCACCAGCACGGCGACCATCGCGATCACCCGCGGGGCGAGCGAAAACAGCTGGGTCGCCGCTTCGCTGAAGCTGTGCGACAGGGCATTCTTGGTGGAGTCGACGATCGACAGATCGGCAACTTCAGGGGTGGTGGGCATGACTCGTTCCTTTCGTAACAGGGGAACCGGTTGGCAACCCACGGCGAACGTGCCGCGGCGCTCCGATTCAGAAATGGCTAATTTGTTCGTTTCCGCTTGTTCCAGTCGTACTTGCCGCTGAGCGTAAACCGGGCCCAACCGCCCAGCGCCCGGCTCAGTTCCCACAGGGCCAACGGCAAGGCCCCGCAGACCAGGTCGATCAATTGCACCAGGGCCAGCGAGCGGTTCACCCGGCCGTGCAACTCCTCGGCGAACTCGGCCGGCGGCGGCGGCACCTCGACGTCGGCCAGTTGATCCAGAAAATCGTGATTCATCGCGTCGCTCCTCCATGTCGTACCCGGCCGCCGGCGGCCGGCGATCCGCCTAGCCGGTTTGCTCGCCGTAGCGGGCTTGCAGTTTTTCGCGGGCCCGGCTGACCGCGCATTTTGCAGGCGCTGACCGAGAGGCTGAAGATTTCGGCCAGCTCGTTGTAGTCGTAGCCTTCGGCATATTTCAGGATCAGCAGGGCTCGTTCTTCTTCGTCCAGCGTTTCCAACATCTTGTCCAGGTCGAGCTTCAGTCCGGCGGGCTGGGGGCTCGCGGCCGGTTGCCGGCTTTCCCAATTCTGCTCGTCGCTCACTCGTTCCCGCTTCAACCGCCGCCCGCGCGAGCGCCGCAGCCCCAGGCAGGTGCGCACCGCGATCGCATGCACCCAGGTGGCGTACGCGCTCAGCCCGGCGAACTTGGTGCGATTGAGGAACAACCGCACGAAGACTTCCTGCGCCGCGTCGTTGGCGTCCTGCTCGTTGCCCATCAGGCGAAAGCAGATCCGCCAGACCCGCGGCCGGAAGCGTTCGACCAAGGCCACGAAGGCCGGACCATCCGAACCTTCACGCGCCGCCAGGGCTGCCAACTGCTCATCGCTTTGCAGAGTTACATCCACGGCGATACCTTGCCGAGCGTCAGGCTCAGCCGGACCACTTCCGTGCGGCCTTCACTCTGATTGGTTGCCGGGGAGCGGGGCGGCGGTCACATTTTTTTGCCGGCTGCGACCCCGATGGTTCGGGCGAAAGTCCCGCCGCCGGGCCGTTTTATGGCAAACTGTGCCATTTAGTCCGCTTAAATCGAGGGGAAACCGCCCGGGGGGTCAAGATCAGTGTCCGGGCCCTGCTCCTGCCCGCAGACCCGGCCGGAAGAGAAACGGAAGGACGCGCGTCCCGGCTCGGACCGCAGATGCTTGCCTGAAGCGTCGACGATTCGAGAACGCAGATGAATGGGATGGACGCGGATACGCGCAGATCGACGACCGGCAGCGAAGTGGGATTCATCCACAGATTTCGCAGATTACGCAGATTTGAAAGGAATGGCTGCGTCTCGAAGCACGACCCTGCTTCGCGCAACTCAATCTGTGCAATCTGCGAAACCCTCTTTCTGCTTCCGCATCCCGTTCATCTGCGGCAATCTGCGTTCATCTGCGTTCCTGGCACGGCGCGGCATTGCCTGCACCATTGCGGTCCAAGCACGGACCGCACTTGCTTACCGAGGACAGCCTCGCTCAATGAACGCTTAGAGACAGCGGGCCCGACTATTCCCGGGCCCGGGCGGCGTAGAGCTCGGCGAATTCGAGGACCCACTGGTCGACCAGTTGGGCGAAGACGTTGACGTCGGCCTCGGCCAGCAGCTGGAACTGGCTGCGGTTGAAGATTTCCTTGTTGCGGACCGTGCCCTTGGCGACCAGTTCGAGCACGTGCAAGGAGGAGAAGGGGCGAACGGTGACTTCGAGCCGGCTGAAGTAGTTGGTCCGTTTGCCCGAGTCGATGTCCAGGTCGTCGCGGTTGATCGAGGCCCCCAACCGCGCTCGCCCACGACCGACTCATAGCGGAAGCCGGGAAAGTGGGCCGGCAATTGCCGCAGGCAGTTTTCGATCCGCTCCGACAGCTCGAGCCGGTACTGGGAATGGAGCCGCTTGAGCTCCTCTTCGCCGAGCTCCTTGGAATGCTTTTCCCGGGCCCGGCTGTCGCCCAACCGCTGGCCGCGTTCGACCGCTTTTTCGAGCCGCTCTTTGAAGTCCATCACTCGCTCGCCGGCGGCGGGGTTTCGGGCCCCTGCGCCTTTTGTTCGAAAAATTGTTTCAGGTCGCCAAACGTACGGAGCGGCTCCTTGCCTTCGATCATCGCGTTGGAGATCGGTGCCGCGGGCTTGAACTTGCGGGCGGGCGTCTTCGCCTTCGGCGGCGGACCGGACGGCGGGGGCGGTCCCGCGGAACCCCGGTCGCTCCGCGGCTTGCCGCCTCGCTGCTGCATTCGGTTCTTGTTGCGGCTCGACGGCGGGCCAGGCACGCGCGAGGGCGGCTTGGGAGGCGCGGGAGCTTGGGCCGCAACCGGCGGCGCGCCGGCCGCTGTCGCCTGAGTGCCGGCAGCCTCGCCGCTGCGGGCTGCACCCCGCCGCTGACCGCCACGCCCACCCTGACGCTTGCCACCGCGCGGTCGACCACCACCGGCTTGGTCAGCGGGGGCCTGGTCGCCCTCCGCCTGTCCTGCCTGCGCCTGGCCTGCCTGGGGCTGCCCTGCCTGCGACGGGCCGCCGCGCGGCTTGCCTTCGCCCCGGCCACGGCCGCGCCGCTCCGACTGGGTGCGCTGCGTGCCCGGCGCGATCATGGTCAGCGAGACCCGGCGGCGAGCCTTGTCGATTTCGTGCACCCAGACCTTGACGATGTCGCCGACCGAGACCACCTCGTGCGGATCGCGAACGAACTTGTTGGCCAACTGGCTGATGTGCACCAGCCCCGTGTCGTGCAGGCCGATGTCGACGAACGCTCCGAAATCGACCACGTTCAGCACCGTGCCCGACAGCTCCATGCCGGGCGCCAGATCGTCGAGCTTGATGACCCCCTTCTTGAAGATCGGCAGGGGCAAATCTTCGCGCGGGTCGCGGCCGGGCCGGGCCAGCTGCGCAAGGATGTCCTTGAGCAGCATCAATCCGCCGTCGAGCCGGCTGGTCAGCTCTTCGGCCTGGGCCGCGGCGGCTTGCTCGGCGACGCGGCCCGCCGACTCCTTCTCGCTCAGGTCGGCTACCTGGCAGCCGATCGACTCGAGCACCTGGCCCGCCAGCGGATAGCTTTCCGGATGAATCCAAGTGGCGTCGAGCGGGTTGCTGCCATCGGCGATCTTGAGGAACCCGGCCGACTGCACGAACGTCGCCTCGCCAAAGCCGGGCACCTCCTTGAGCTGCTCGCGCGATCGGAACGGCCCATGCTCCCGCCGGTAGTCGTACACCCGCCGGGCGGTCAGCTGGTTGAGCCCCGACACGTAGCGCAGCAGCGCCGGGCTGGCCGAGTTCAGGTCGACCGCCACGTAATTGACGCACGATTCGACGACCGCGTCGAGCGAGGTTCGCAGGTGCTTGGCTTTGACGTCGTGCTGATACAGCCCGACACCGATCGAAGCCGGGTCAATTTTGACCAGCTCGCTGAGCGGGTCCTGCAGCCGCCGGCCGATCGAGATCGCGCCGCGGAGCGTGGCGTCGTACTCGGGAAACTCTTCGCGGCCGAGCGGGCTGGTGGAATAGACGCTCGCGCCGGCCTCGTTGACGATCACATAGGCCACGCCCTTGTCCTTGAGCTCTTCCAGCAGCAGCTCGCCCATCAGCTCTTCGGTCTCGCGGCAGGCGGTGCCGTTGCCGATCGCGACCAGGGTCAGCTGATGCGTGTCGATCAGCTCGACGATTTTGGCCCGGGCTTCCTGGCGGCGCTCGGCCTTGCCGATCAGGTGAATGACCGCATGCCCGAGCAGCCCGCCGAATTCGTCGAGCGCCGCCAGCTTGCAGCCGCTCTTGAAGCCCGGGTCGACCGCCAGCACGCGGCGGCCGCGGACCGGCGGCTGGAGCAGCAGATTGCGCAAGTTGCGGGCGAAGACTTCGACGGCGTGGGCTTCGGCCCAGTCGGTCATCTCACGGCGGACTTCGCGCTCCAGGCTGGGAAAGACCAGCCGGACCAGCGCGTCGCGTCCGCAGCCGCGGAGGAAGTCGGCATGCGGATGCTCGGCCGGCACGAGCAGCTCGTCGGCGGCCTGCTGCATGGCCTCGAGGTCGGCCTCGACTTTGACCCGCAGGATCTTGGCCTTTTCGCCGCGATTGATCGCCAGCACGCGGTGCGGCGGCACGCGGTCGAGCTGCTCGGTATATTCGAAATAGTCGCGAAAGCCCTGGGCCTTCTTATCGTCGGGCTCGGCCCGGGCGCTGACCAGCTTGCCCGAGCGGGTGACGATCTTGCGAAGCCGCTGCCGGAGGTCGGCCCGCTCGCTGAACACTTCGGCCAGGATATGGCCCACGCCCAGAGCGCATCGGCGGCGTTGGCGATGCCGCGGTCGGTATTGACGAAGTCGGCCGCGCGGGCGTCCAGATCGAGGGCCGACGGCGCGGCCGAGAGCACTTCCTCGGCCAGCGGCTCCAGCCCACGCTCGCGGGCCACGGTGGCCAGCGTCTGTTTCTTGGGCTTGAACGGCAGGTACAAGTCTTCGAGCCGCTTGGTGCTTTGGGCGGCTTCGATCTCGGCGGCCAGGGCTTCGGTCAGCTTGCCCTGCGATTCGATCGAGCGAAGGATCGTCTGCTTGCGCTCGCCGAGCAGCCGCAGCTTGCCGAGCCGCTGCTGGATCTCGCGGATTTGCTCTTCGTCCAGGCCGCCCGTCTCGTCCTTGCGATAGCGGGTGATGAACGGGACGGTGTTGCCAGCATCCAGCAGCTCGACGACGCGCTCGACCCGGGCGAGGGGAATTTGCAGATGGCCAGCGATCGGGCCCAGATCGATGGCGAGCGGAGCGATGGTGGCCATGCAAAGGGTCTGCGCCGGCTGCCGAAAATCGACGCAAGAGATTGATTCGTTTCAACTTGCTCGTTCGGGCAATCTAGGACATGGAGCGTAGGATTGTCAAGCTGGAGACGGCACCGGCACGCTGGCGCCAGCGGGATCACGGTGGCACGCCAGCGAACCGCGCATGTTTTGCGCGGCTTGCCCCGGTTATCGCCGCGCGCAGCGGATCGCGAAAAAAACCGCACGTCGCCGCGAAAACATCAAACCCGAGCGCACCGAATGCCGATTCTAATTCGACATCAGGGCGGGCACCCGAGCCGCGGCAGTGCGCTATGCGCGATACCGCGGCCAGACCGGCAAGGAATGCCGGCGATCACGCAATCCCCACGGAAGGAATCGTACGATGGCCCGAACCCAGCTGCGTGTCTACTACGGCCCGGAAACCGAAACCGCCAGCGCCGCCGCCGAATCGACGGCTCGCCGCGACGTGGTGACCGTTCCCCTGGGCGAGATCTTCCCGCTGTTGGCCGATGCCGTGCGCAGCGAGCGGACCTGGCTGCGTGACTTCGCCGACGACGAGATCAGCATCTCCAGCGACCTGTACGAAGTGATCCTGGCTTACCAGCACTACCGCCGCCCCTCGGCCTGACGGCCGGCGCGATCCTGTTTCCGCGTGTGTTCGAGCAACCTGCAGCCCGGCCCGCCCAAGGCCGGGCTGCTTTTTTTAAGGCAGAAGGCAGAAGGCAAAAGGCAGAAGGCAGAAAAACGGCTGGCAACAACCTACGGTTGGACGTTCGTTTTTTGCCTTTTGCCTTCTGCCTTTTGCCTTTTGCCTTCATCCTTATGCCTTTTCCGCGACGGGCCACCCCAACTATAATTCCACCAGTAGGCACGTTCTCTCGGCCCGTGCCGCCAAGGGAGTTTCCCCGGGCCGGGCATTCAGCTAGCGAGAATCGGCGCGTGGCGGACACGGACGCGGAAAACCCCTCGCCGCTGGACTCGATCCATTCGCTCCCGCTGCCCGACGAGCTCAACTCGGGCGTCGATCGCAATACCGTCGTCGATCGCCAGCGGGTGGCCGAGCTGATCGACCAGATCAAGGAATCGGCCGACAAGCTGGCCGGCGACCGCACCTCGCGCGGCGATCTGAAGCTGCTCAGCCGCACGCTCCGCGAGCTGCGCTACGCCTTCAAGGTGTTCAGCCCCTACCGCTCGCAGCGGAAGGTGACCGTGTTCGGCTCGGCCCGCACCCGGCCCGATGAGCCGGCCTTCGAGCAAGCCGTGGAGTTCGGCCGGGCGATGGCCGGCGAAAAGTGGCTCGTCGTCACCGGGGCCGCCAGCGGCATCATGGAGGCCGGCCACCTGGGCGCCGGCCGCGAAAACTCGATGGGGCTCAATATCATGCTCCCCTTCGAGCAATACGCCAATCCCGTGATCGCCGGCGATGCCAAGCTGGTGCACATGAAGTACTTCTTCACCCGCAAACTGATGTTCGTCAAAGAGTGCGACGCCGTCTGCCTGCTGCCCGGCGGCTTCGGCACGCTGGACGAAGGGCTGGAAGTGCTCACGCTGCTACAGACCGGCAAGCGCGACATGGTGCCGGTCGTGCTGCTCGACGCGCCCGGCGGGTCGTTCTGGCAGGAGTTTCATCAGTTCGTCGTGCAGCGGCTACTGGGCAACCGGTTGATTTCGCCCGAGGATCTGTCGCTCTACAAGCTGACTGACCGGGTCGACGTGGCCGTGGCCGAGATATTGCAGTTCTTCCGCGTCTACCACAGCATGCGGTACGTGAAGAACAAGCTGGTGCTGCGGCTCAAGCAGCCGTTGAGCATCGACTTGATGGAAGCGATCAACGCCAAGTTTGCCGACATCCTCAGCGGCGGCGACTTCAGCCAGGGCACGGCCTTGCCCGAGGAGCGCGACGAAGTGGACCTGGCGTCGTACGTGCGGCTGATCTTCCGCTTCAATCGCCGCAGCCTGGGGCGCTTGCGACAACTGATCGACGCGATCAACCGCGGCAGCCTCGACTAACCTGACTCCTCTCCCTGCCAGGGAGAGGCCGGGTGAGGGTTCTTCGCTGCCGCGTAATCTTGGCCGATTGCCACCGCACTGGGCCGGCAAGTGTCGTGCGAACTCGGACGGCTTGACCTCACTCGAGGCAGGCTCGCTCGCAGAACGCAGATGAACGGGATGGACGCGGATACGCGCAGATCAGAAAACGCCGAGAAAGGATTCCTCCACAGATTTGCAGACCACACAAATTTCGAAAGAGGGTGAGCAGTTGCAGATCACTGTCAACTCAAATTTCTAATCTGTGAAATCTGCGAAATCTGTGGAGAAACATCTCTATCTTCTTTCCTTCCTTTGTAAATTTTATCTGCGCGTATCCGCGTCCATCCCGTTCATCTGCGTTCGCTGAATCGATCCTGCCACACGCTACGGGTCGCGGTCCAAGCCCGTTCCGACGAGATTCTCCTTCGCGGCTCGACTTAGCCGCTTGATCGCCGCTTCACGGCGGAGAGCCGCGCTGCGGTTGGCCTGCGATTCCTGATAGACGAGCGTCACCGGCAAGCGGCTGCGCGTGTACCGGGCCGCAGTGCCGGCATTGTGGGTTGCGATCCGCCGGGCCAGATCGTTGGTGACGCCGGTGTATAGCGTCCCATCGGCGCAGCGGATCAGATATACGACCCAGCCGGCTTTCGCTGTAACGCCTCGGGCCAGCTCGCCGGCCAGCCGCAGCACGGCCAGCTCCTTGGCCTTGGCCTCGACTTCGACGGTGATCCGCTTGCCGCGCCAGCCGGCCGGAAAATCGGCCGGGTCGATGAAGTCGTGATGCCGCGCGGGCTGGGGACCGTCCCAACCGGCGATGGGGCTGGAAATATGAAACAGCGGCTCGCGGTTCCAAGTGGCCCGAGCCCGGCGCGTTGCCTGCTCGACCGTCAGCCCGTCGGGATTGCAGCGGTGATGATGCACGTCGTAGACCAACGGCAACCCGGTGGCCCGGCACAGCGGCAGCAGGTCGACCGGCGTGAAGGTGACGTCGTCGTTCTCCACGGTCAGCCGGGCGCGAACCCGCTCGGACAGCCGGTCCAGGCAGGCGGCAAAGCGGTCGAGCGCAGCCCGTTTGTCGCCGTAGGCGCCGCCGGCGTGGATATTGATCACGTCGGCCCCAATCCACTCAGCCACTTCCGCCTGATACTCCAGCTCGGCGATCGAACTGGCCACCACCGCGGCGCGCGGCGAATTGAGCACGACAAACTGATCGGGATGGAACGTGGTCCGCAGCCGGTGACGCCGGGCCAGCTCGCCCGCGGCCCGGAACTGGGCGATGATTTGCTCGCTGCCGGGCAGCTCGTCGATCCGGTAGCCGGCGGCCGGATGCGTCTTGAGCGGCAGGATCTGGCTGAGCACCCGAAAGCAGCCGATGCCGTTCTGCCGACAGTATTCGAGTGCCGCCTGCAGGGCCAGCGCGTTGGCCAGGCAGAGCTCGCCGAGCCGCGCGAGCTGCGCCCGCCGCTCCAGGCGCAGCATCGCCGCGGCCGTGGTGGTGCGGAACTTGATCGGCTGCGTTTTGAACTGGCAGCACAGGCCCAAGCGAGGCAGGGGGGGACTCAAATCAGCGCCACTCAGGGGTCAGATGAGGCGAACCATTCTTGGACCGCGTCCGTCAGCCGGGCTACTCGAGTCCATTCAAGAACGCAGATGAACGCCGATGGACACGGATACGCGCCGATGAAAAGGTTGTTTGGAAGCGCGAACGGGATAGTTCACAGTTTGCGTGGTCTTCACAGATTGATTGGCACGAAACGGTGCGAAGTCGGACGATTTCCTCTCTGCGGAATCTGCGAAAATTTGCGCCATCTATGGATGAATCTCCCTCAGCTTGGAGCAAATAAGGTCATTCTCAGCGGCGCGTATCCGCGTCCATCGGCGTTCATCTGCGTCGTTCGATCGAGCTGAATTCAGACGGGACGGAGCGGTCCGAGTTCGAACAACCCCGACTCGAAAGTTCATCGACTGCAAATGGACCCCCTCTTTTGGATTATTCCGTACGCTGCCCCTGAGCAATTGACCCCCTATCGGCGGTTCATTGAATGCTAGACTTGCGAGTATGACCACGGAGACAACTCCCTCCAAGCTCGGCTTTCTGCGGTTCAGCTTGCGCTCGGTGCTGATCGCGGCCCTCTTGATCGGCATTCCGCTGGCCTGGCTGGGAAGCCGCGCTGGTGCGGATTCGCCGCGAGCGGGCCGCCGAAGCGGCGATCGACGGATTCACCACGGTCCTCGCCAAGAGCGACGATCCGCCGACGCTCGCCGAAAAGCTGCTCGCCCGCTGCGGCGTCGATCTGCCTCTGCGCGTCACCAACATCGCCGTCGACGCGGCGCAAATGACCGACGCTCGACTGATCCCACTCCGCGATCTGGGCCGATTGCGGATGATCGATCTGAGCGGCGCCCCGGTGACCGACGCCGGAATGACCAATCTGGCCAGCCTGGTCCGGCTCGGGATCTTGTGCCTCAGCCGAACGCAAGTGACCGACTCGGGCCTGGTGCGCCTGGCGGGCCTGGAGAATCTGACCTTTCTCAGCCTGACGGACTGCCGGATCGCGGGCGGCGGACTGGCTCGATTGGGCGGCCTGCAGCAGCTGACGTATCTCGGCCTCGACGATACCGAAGTCGACGATCAGGCGCTGGCCTATCTTCGGCGCATGCCCCAACTGCAGTCGCTCTCGCTCGCCCGAACGCGGATCACCGACGCGGGCCTGGCCGAGCTAGCCCAGTTGGAGGAGCTGCGGTTTCTCGATCTCAGCGGCACCCGCATCACCGACGACGGGCTCGCCGAACTGGCGAAGCTCAAGAATCTGCGCTACCTGATCCTGGCCGACACCAAGATCACCGACCACGGCCTCGCGCCGCTCGCCAACCTGGCGGAGCTCACCCGGCTGTCGCTCGCCGGCACCGACGTTCGCGGACCGGGCCTGGCGCAGCTGGCCGGCCTGAAGCAGCTCGCCGTGCTCGACCTGTCCGGAACGGGCATGACCGACGCGGGCATCATTCAGCTGAAGGAACTGCCCAGCCTGGAGCACGTCGACATCACCGGCACTCGAGTCGGCCGGGCGGCGCTGGAGACCTTCTATCTCGGACCGGACAAACAGCCGCCCACCTTCCTCCGCCGCGATATTGTCCACGCCGACGAAGCCGACGACTCGAACTTCGACAATCTGCTGAAGAGCCTGAAGTAACGCCGCCGGCGCCTCATCGGCGGGTATCCGCGTTCATCCCGTTCATCTGCGTTCTTTGATGGAGACTGCTTCAAACCGGTCGATGCGGTCCAAGCTCGGACGGCAAGGTCCAGCCAGTTGCAAGCCCGGTCCATCGAACACAGATGAACGCCGTTCGACGCAGATGAACAGGATCTCTACTTCGCCCGGACGTCGTAGCACAGAATCCGGTCTTGCTCGCGCAGGTAGAGCTTGCCCCCCACGATCACCGGATGCGACCAGCTCGGCCGCTCGCCGCTGCCGGGCACCGCGAACGTGCCGACTTCCTCAAAGCCCTCGGGCACGGCCTTGATCAGGCACATCTTGCCATCGGCGAAGTGGACGTACAGGCAGCCGTCGGCACTCGCCACGCAGGCCGAGCCACGACCCGAGGCCCGCGATTTCCACTTGATCTCGCCGGTCATCAGGTCGGCGCAGAAGGGAATGCCGGCGTCGTCCGAATCGCCGAACAGGTAGTCGCCGACCAGCACGATCCCGCCGTGCTTGTTAGCCAGGCTTTTGTTGAGCGGATACAGCTCTTCGATGGTGACTTCGTCGTTGGGCTGCGGCACCTGCTTGACCAGCATGCCGCCGCGGCCGTATCCCGCGGCGAAGAACACCAGATCGCCACGAACGATCGGCGTGGGAATGACGCACGTGGTGGGATCGATTTCCCGCGACCAAAGCAGCTTGCCGTCCGAGGCCCGGACGCCCAGGGCCCCGCTGGCGGTGGTCTGCGCGTAAACCTTGGTCGGCCCGGCCTGCGAAATGACGACCGACGAATGGCCGGCGCCCCGATCGCCGGGACGGGCCGCCTTCCAGATCGGCTCGCCGGTCTTTTTGTCGAGTGCGACCATCGTGGCCTGATCGCCGCCGGGCGTGCAGATCAGCCGATCGCCGTCGATCAGCACCGACTCGCTGTAGCCCCAGCCGTCCCCCTTCTTGCCGCCCAGGTCGGCTTTCAGGTCCTTGGCCAGATTTCGCTGCCGCCATTGGCATCGGCCGAGACCAGCACGCCGTGCGGCGTGACGACGTACACCCGGTCGCCGTCGACCGTGGGCGTCGAGCGCGAGCTTTGCCAGTCGGGCGAGCCGTCGGTCCAGGGCTTGCCGGTCTTGAGCTTCCAGAGCTGCTTGCCGGTCTGGCGGTCGAAGGCCGTCAGGTATTCGTCCTTGTCCTCAGCCGTGCTGGGGGCATCGCCAAGCGTGTAGATCCGGTTGCCGGCGATGGCCAGGCTGGCATAGCCGCGCCCGGCGCCAGGAGCTTCCCAGACGAGCGGCGGGCCCGACTCGGGCCAGGATTGCAGCAGACCCTTCTCCTTCGACACGGCCGAGCGGTCCGGACCGCGAAAGGTCGGCCAGTCCGGATCGGGAGCGGCCCCGGCGAGACCGGGCAAGACGATCAAAAGTTGAAGAGCCAGAACGAGACGCACGGGGACGGAGAACAAGCGCATGGCAAGGGCATCCGGAACAGTTGGAGAATCGGGAAACAGTTGGAAAGTTTGTCGCGGGGGCGTTGTCGCGGGGGACGGTCGCGGCGGGGAAACTTTTTCGGCGGGCAAGCGGCAAGGCTCAGGGCCCCCTCCGCTCCCGCATTGTACCGGGCTGTCCCGGCGATGCAAAACCGCCCAGTCGGCACTGGCATGGATCGAATCGCCAGGGTTTTAATCAGACGGTGCCGTCCAAGTCCGGACCGCTTGGTCCTTGCCGAATCGAGGTCCATTGGAGAACGCAGATAAACAGGATGGACGCGGATACGCGCAGATGAAGAACCGGAAATGGCATCGATCCGGCCCTTGGTTGGGTCGCCTGGCGGCTGTTACGATCCTGGTGCTCAGCAGCGAGTTTGCCGCAACGTGCTGCTCACTGAGCGGCTCACTAGAACTCATTACAAGAATAGGCGATACGGATGACGACACTCCGATTATTCAGCGCGCTGGGTCCGGCGGGGCGTTTGGCAATGCTTTGCATCGCGCTGGCGGCGGCCGGCGCTGGGCGCCAGTTGCCGCCCAGGAGCCGGCGATTCCCGAGCTGGCCTGGGAGCAGCGGAGCGATTGGATCAACGTCAAGACGGCCGTCGCGCCACCGGCCAAGGGAGACGGCACGACCGACGACACGACCGCCATTCAAGCCGCGCTCAACAAGATCGAGGATGGGGCGACGATCTATTTTCCGCCCGGCACCTACCGCATCACGGCGACGCTCTTGATACCGCAGGGCCGGTTCCTGGGCGTCTCGCTGTTGGGCCACGGCCGCACCAGCGTGCTGGCCTGGGACGGACCGGCCGGCGGCCGGATGTACTGGACACAGGACGGCATGCCCTATTGCCGCTATATCGGCCTGACCTGGGACGGCCGGGACAAAGCGGCGGTGGGCATCGATCACTCGAACCTCAAAATCTTCGAGACCGAAATTCGCCACGAGCATGAAGCCTTCGTCCGTTTCACCGAAGCCGGCGTGCGGATCGGCCACCAGCAGCAAGTCGCCACGGCCGAAACGAACTTTCGCAATTGCCTGTTCGACCACTGCGGCCACGGAGCCTCGCTCCGCAACTTCAACGACCTGGACCTGACTTTCGAGGGCTGCGAGTTCCGCCACTGCGGCGTGGGCGTTTACAGCGGCAAGGGAACGAACTGCTACGTCCGCAATTGCCACTTCGAACAGAACGGCGAGCTCGATGTGTTTTCGGCCGGCGAACAGGGCAGTAGCGTCCGCCGCTGCACCTCGCACGGCTCGAAGCAGTTTCTCAAAAGCGGCAGCTCGGTCGGCCCGATGGTCGTGCAGGATTGCCAGGTCGACGCCTGGACTCATCCCGGCAGCGCCGTCCAGATCGGCGGGGCCGCGACGCTGCTCTTCGACTGCACGTTCACGCACCCGCCGTCGGCGGAAGCCCCCATCGAGATCACGTACGCCCAGCAGCGGCTCGTGTACTCGGGCAACCAGGCGCCCCAGAATGTGCCGTTGCTCAAAAAGCCCGAGTCGGCCGTGGCCATCGAAGTGCCGGCCGGCACGCGGAGCGGTACGCTCAAGTCGGCCCAGCGATCGTTTCTGAAGAGCCAGGTGAAAGTGCCCGGCAAAGTGTTCGACGCCAAGCGCGATTTCGGCGCCAAGGGAGACGGCGGCACCGACGACACAGCCGCCATCCGGCAAATACTGGCCGCTGCCCGGGCCCACGGTCAGGGCGCCATCGCTTATTTGCCCCCGGGCCGCTACGTGGTCACCGACACCATCGAGCTGACGGGCAGCGACTATACGTTCGGCGGGTCTGGCTTTCGCACGGGCCTGGTCTGGAAGGGCCCGGCCGGCGCCACGATGCTCGAGGTCCGCGATCCGCAGCGGCTGACGCTCGAGAACATCTCCGCCGGTCATCACGACACGGGCGTGGGGGACAACGCGATCGATATCCGCCAAACCGGCTCGGCGGGTGGGTCGTCGATCACCTACGACCGGGTCTGGGTCTCGGGCATGTATCAGAAAAAGCCGCTGGAGCGCGGCATTCGGTTTGCCAATCTTGGCCCGCGCGATCGAGTCCACGTCCGCGAGCTGAACGGCAACATCCATTTCACCGACTGCGCCCGGGCCACCGTGCTCTTGGACCTTTCCTACGAGGGGACCATTCTGATCCAGGGCAAATTCGCCGAGCGCGACGGCTTCTTGGGGGCCTGCGTCCGGCTGGGCACCGTGACCGATCCGGCCCTGTGGGTCCAGGACAATCACTCGTTCGTGGCCAGCGACTTCTATGTCGAGAGCTCGGACCATCTGCTCCGGATGCAGGGGGACGCCAGTCTGCCCGCCGGTCGCGTGACGCTGCAAGGCGCGAAGTTCGAACTGGTCAAACCCGAGAACAATGGTCTCGAGGTCGACAACTATCGGGGCGAGCTGATCCTCGGGCCCGACCAGTTCTACGTCGGCAACCCGGTCCACCGGTTCGTGCACGAGGGGAGCGCGCCCTTTTCGCTCACGCTCCTGGCGGGCACGTTCTACAACTCGAAGCCCGAATTCAAGCTGGCCCCCTCCGCGACGCTATCGGTGATCGGCATCTACACCGTGGGCACCGCGCCGGGCGATTCGGTGGCGGCCAGCGACCTGGGCGTGATGGATCGCGACGTCGCCCCCGGTCTGCCGCACGTCGTGCATGCCTTGGACGACCTGCGGCGGCTGGGCGGGCTGGACTTGGAAGTCAACCATCCGGAATGAGGCCACGGCTTCGCATTCCTTTAGGTCGATCCCGACATGCGCTGCAAGGGGCAAACCGAACGTGGACCGCTTCGCCTCGCCTAAAGCGGGCTCGATCGAAGAACGCAGATGAACGGGATGGACGCGGATACGCGCGGATTCGGAGGCAACGGTCGATGATTCGACGGGCAACGAGCGGTGATCCACAGATTTCGCAGATTACGCAGATTTGAAAAGAACGAAAGCGACGACGGCCGGCCTCGCTTCACACAAATCAATCTGCGAAATCTGTGGACGATCCCATCTTGTTCCTGTGCCTATCCCGTTCATCTGCGTCGATCCGCGTTCATCTGCGTTCGCCGAACGGATCTGGTGATTCGCTGGAAGTGGCGGTCGCAAGAGTTGGACCGCCTCGTCTCGCATGCGTCAGAGCGCCGCAGAACGCGGAGCCGGTCCGTTAAGGACTCAGCCGGCGCGGGCCAGGAGCGGACCGCGTCGATCAGAGCCAGCACGTTTTCGACCGGCGTGTTCGGCAGGATGCCGTGGCCGAGGTTGAAGATGTGCCCGGGGCGGCCCGCCACGCTCTCCAAAATCTGCCTCGGCGCGGCGGCGGATTTCGGCCGGCTCGGCCAACAGCACGGCCGGGTCCAGATTGCCTTGCACGGCCCGGTCGTAGCCCAGCTGCTGCCAGGCGACCTCCAAGTCGATCCGCCAATCGACGCCGATCACGCGGCTGCCCGCTTCGGCCACCAGCGGCAGCAGCGCCGGATTGCCGGCCGCAAAGTGGATCACCGGCACGCCGGGCGTGAGGCCGGCGATGATCTGGCTGACGTACGGCAGCACGTACCGCCGATAATCGGGCGGCCCGAGCGTGCCGACCCAGCTGTCGAACAATTGCACGGCCTGGGCGCCGGCCGCGATCTGGGCGTTCAGGTACAGCGTGACGGAGGAAACCAGCCGGTCCATCAGCTCGCCAAGCACCCTCATCGCGATACATGAAGGCCTTGGTGTGCAGATAATTCCGGCTGCCGCCCCCTTCGATCGCGTAGCTGGCCAGCGTGAAGGGAGCCCCGGCGAAGCCGATCACGGGAATCGGCGGCGCAGCCCCGCCGGCGTCAGCCGCACGGTGTCGACGACGAACTGCAGCGCCTCCATGTTCTCGAGCGGGCGGACCCGGTCGACGTCGCCCGGCTCGCGGAGCGGATTGTGAATGACCGGCCCTTCGCCGGCCGCGAACTCCAGCGAGAAACCGAGTGGTTCGAGGATCGGCAGCAAATCGGAAAAGATGATCGCGGCATCGACGCCCAGCCGACTGACGGCCGTCAGCATCACCTCGGCGCAGAGCTGGGGGTTCTTGCACAATTCGAGAAACGTCGTCCGCGCGCGGACCTGGCGATACTCCTGCATGTAGCGGCCGGCCTGCCGCATCAGCCAGATTGGCGTCCGCTCGACGGGCTCCAGCCGGCAGGCCCGCATGAAGGGACCATCATCCCAGGGCCCGCCATCCCAAGGGCCCGGCGAGCCGGCAACGGGCGACGTGCTCCGCGGCTCACGAACCGACGGGCTGCCGGCGCAGGGCGCGCTTGGCCGCCAAAACCTCGCGCCCGCTCGGCAGCCAGGGCCACCAACTGGCCCATCTTGCCGTGCTCGGGTTCCAGGTCGACCGGCAAGTCGAACTCGTGCAGGGTTTCGCTCGTGGTGGGACCGATCGAGCAGATCGCCATCCGCGCGACGCCGCCCGCAACCGATCGACCAGGCCCAGGTCTTCGGCCACGCGAAACAGATTCACGACCTGATGGCTGGAGGTGAACAGCGCCGCATCGCGTCGCCGGCGGCGATCGCCCGGACGTTGGCCGCCAGCGGAGCGGAGTCCTCCGGCAGGTCCCAGCGATACACGCGAATGGCCTGCACGTGCGCCCCGGGCTTCCAGTCCCGCCACCAGGCTGGCGTTCGGCTTGCCGTATTCCTGCAAGCCGACGTTCTGCTGGGTGACCGGCAGCCGCCCGTCGATCGTGGCCAGGACTTCAGCCAGGTATTGGGCTCGGGCACGCGAATCGACGGCTCGAGGCCAAATTCCTTGAGCACGGCGACCGGCTTGGGACCCGCGGGCCACGGTCGTCGCGTCCGACACGGCGGCCAGGAACCGCTCGCGGTCGACGTGTCGCTCGATCGCCGCCAGCAAGTGCCGGATGCCCACCCCGGTCATGAAGATGATGATGTCGATCTGGCCGGTAATGACGCGATTGGCAAAGTCGATGGCCTCGCGATTCTCGGCGATCGGCACTTCGCGCATCGAGGGGCTGACGTGCGGCCGGCCGCCGGCGCGCTCGATCAGCCGGGCCATCTCGGGCGCGCGGCGGCTCTCGAACGCGGCCACGCGCAGGCCGGCAAATCCGCGGTGATTGGCACCCTCGTCGCTCATTGAACCTCGATCCGTGCCGCAGGCTTCGTCCCGCGACAACTGGAGACGCTCCCGGGCTCGGTGTATGTTACTACCAGCGGCGGTTGGCTGGGTAGTGGCGGAGCGCGGCGGCTGCTGGCCGCCCGTGCAGCGAACTTCTGCCGCAGCCCCGTCCGCCAAACCTCCCTCCCGCAGATCGGATTCAGCCGCCGTGAGCAGCACCGTCGATCCGTTTCAAGAGCTTCGCACCGCCATCGCCGGCGGCGAACCGGCGGCCGCGGTCGACCGGCTGATCGAACTGCTCCGCGGCCAGCGCGGTATCACGAATCTATTCGATGCGCTGCTGATGCGGGCCCGGCTGCAACTCGGGCTGCCGGTGGTCCTGGCCGGCTCGCTCGACGACCTGGCCGAGCCGCTGCGGAGCCAGGTCGAGCAGGCGTACATTGCCGCGTGCCGCGAGGTGGGCTTGCTCTTGGCCGACACCGGCAACCTGCGCGAGGCCTGGATGTACCTCCGCCCCCTGGCCGACCCCAAGCTGGTCGCCGGCGTGCTGGAAAAGATCGAGCCCGACGACGAGAACGTGCAGGATCTGATCGAGATCGCGGTGCATGAAGGCATGGCCGTGCCGCTAGGCTACCGCCTGGTGCTGGAAAAATACGGCACCTGCAATGCGATCAGCATGTTCGACGGCGTGATCGCCCGGCACTCGAAGCGCGATGCAGCAGGCCGCGGCCGAGTTGATCGTCCGCCATTTGCACCACGAGCTCGTGACCAATGTGCGGGCCGACATCCAGCGGCAGGAAGGGGCGGAGCCCAAAGTAGAGGGGCCGGCCGAGCAAACGCTGGCGGAGCTGGTGGCCGATCGCGACTGGCTGTTCGGCGAGCACAACTATCACGTCGATACGACGCACCTGGCGTCGGTCATCCGCTTCGCCCGGCTGCTTGACGATCCGGCGGCCCTGCGGCTGGCGCTCGACCTGACGGCCTACGGCCGGCGTCTGAACCGGCAATTTCAGTTCCCGGGCGAAGAGCCGTTCAAAGACACCTATCCGTCCTACGCGCTGTTCTTCCAGGCCATGCTGGGCGAGAACGTCGAGGCGGCGCTGGCTTACTTCCGGGCCAGGCTCGAAGAACTGGACGAGGGGGCCGGATCGCTGCCGGCCGAAATCTACGTGGCCCTCTTGGCCCGCCTCGGCCGGCTGGACGAGGCTCTGGCCGCGGCCGTCGCTGGTCTGCCCCCCGGCACGCGAACGACGGGCTTCGCCCCCTCGCTTCTGGAGCTCTCGCGGCGGGCCGGGCGATTCGACACACTCACGGCTGCCAGCGAGCAGCGGGGCGACCTGGTGGGTTTTACCGCGGCCCTGGTCGAGCAATCCCGGCTGGCGAAGAAAACGAACGATTGAACTGCAAAAAGGCGCCCTTCGACAGCTCAGGGCAGGCAAAGGGGCAAAACCAGAACGGACATGGCTTTTGTCGCTGGATCTCGACTCTCGATGGAGCGCGGCGATTGGCTTGGCGCTGCAATATTCAATTCGCAGATGACACGCCACTGCTGGATCGTGGATAGGCGCCGATCCGCAGGCGACTGTGATTTTAGCGCTCCGCACTGCACAGCGCAAGCTCCGAATGGTCTTCTTCGTCGTCTGTCTTTCCCCGTCCTCTTGAGACTTGGGGGATCTGCGGCTCAGCTATGCGTGCCTCTTCGTTTCTCGGGCTTTGCGGTTCGCTTCCCCGCGTTGATTCAATAAAAAAGTCTGCCCGGAAGTTTCCTTCCGGGCAGACCTGATCTTCAGACTCGAACCCGCTTGAGCTTAGTCGCGGTGAACGACCTTGCTGGCGGTCACAACCCGACGGCGGCTCTGAATCGAAGCCGAGGGATCGGCAGTTGGAGCCGGCGGCATCGGGGCAGCGTCCGGAGCGGCCGAGGCGGCCGGAGCCGACGAACCGCAACCGCAACCGCAAGCCGGGGCAGCGGCGGCACAGCCGCAGCTGGGGGCAGCGCCACAGCCGCACGAGGGAGCCGCACAGCAGCTCTTCTTGCAGCAGTGGTGACCGGCGAACAGCGAGTTCAGCAGGCCCTTGTGGCAGCACTTCTTCTTGCAGCCACCGCAGCTGGGAGCCGCGCACAGCCACAGCTGGGAGCGGCATCGCAAGCGGGAGCAGCGGCACAGGCCGGCTCGCAAGCCGGGGCGGCGGCACAGGCCGGCTCACAGGCCGGGCAGCGCAACCGCACGAGGGAGCCGCACCGCAACCGCAAGACGACTTGCAGCAGCTCTTCTTGCAGCAGTGGTGGTGGGCCAACAGACCCGACAGCAGGCCCTTGTGGCAGCAGTGCTTCTTGGCACAGCAGCTGCCGCAAGCCGGAGCCGCACCGCAGCTGGGAGCAGCGGCACAGGCCGGTTCGCAGGCCGGAGCGGCGCAGCAGCTGGGTTCAGCAGCGGCAGCGGCGCAGCACGACGGTTCACAACCCTTGTCACAGCCGCACGACGGCTCCGCGGCATGCGCCGCAGGAGGTGCAGCCGCAGTCATTCAGGCCCAGCATGCGTTCCAGGAGCTCGAAACCGAAGCCCCGTCCGCAAAGGCCAACGCTGACCACGAGCGCTCCAAAAACCATGTTCCATTTCATCGAGCAACGTCTCCTTTACGATGGAACTGCAGATAGCGGCTCCCACTTCGGCCGTAAGGCGAGCGCGTTGCGCCGGGCTTGCTCCAAAAGCGGCCCGGGCGTGACTTCCGGTCCAGGCGGGTGCGGCCGGCGTCAAACCGGCTGACTCGTTGGCGGTACGCTGGCTTTAAGCCAGGTGGGGGAAGGTGGGTTGGAACCAGCAGTTCACACGGTTTGTTCCGCCAGGACCGGTCGAGCCAATCCTTGACTCGAAAAGTCCGATCCGGTTGCCCTGACGTGCCCTTTGACGTGCCTGGCGGCACGCGATCCTCGGGGTGGTAACACCTACCGTATCGGCTTGCTGTCTTGACCCTTGAGACCGGCGGAAGTAATTTTCTCCAAGTGGTTTACATCAACCGCTGCGGAAACCTTGACGGCACCGTAAGACAGCCAAACCTTGCCGGATGTACCCCCTTGCGAGTGCCGACAGCGGCCCGAGCCGACTCGTTGGGCAAGCCCTAACGGCTCCCGCCCGCCGCGGCTCCCGCCGTCCGGGTCCGCACGCCATAACTCCGCCGCAGTTTGCCGAACCGGCAATCTCCCCCCGCTCGGGCCAGCATCCGCGCACCCACGCAGTGATCCCGCCAGGAAACAGGGGAGCCCGCGACCGGCCCCTCGCGACCGCGTCCAGTGGCCCAAAATCGCCGGCCGTTCGTGTCCAGGCTGGCGGCCGGCCCGCTTCGACCAGGCAGGGTCGCCAAGGCGCACAATCCTTGCCCGGCGCCGCCGGGTGTCGTAAGCTGAACGGCTGGCTGACCCCACCTAGATATGTCTGTGCTCTCGCCGGCAGACCGTCGCGCGGCCGCCGGCACTGGCCCGAACACCCGCAGGCCGACCGTCCGGATCGCCACGTTTGCCGCCGGCAGCGCTGCGTCGAACGAACGCCGCCTGGCGGTCCTGGAAAAGTCGAATCCGTGGGGTCGTTCGGATCAAAACCTGTTTGAACAACTACCGCCGCCCATTCCCGCATCGGCCACTCTCCACCCCACTGGAAGCTCCCGTCATGCGATCCCGCCCCTCGCTCCGCGTCCTGTGCATGCTCGCCCTGCCGTTGGCTCTGGGACTTTCAGTGCTCGCCCGGTGCCCAGCCACGCAGTGCCCGCCAAGGGAGTGCCGACGAAGGAAGTGCCGGCGGCGAAACCCGCCCCCGCGAATCCCGTCCCCGGCCAGGTTCAGATCCAGGCCACCATCTCGGTCGCGGCCACGCGGGTGATCGATCCGTTGGATTGGCCCCATTGGCGCGGGCCGGAGCAGAACGGCATCTGCGCGAAAAGAATCTGATTGACCGCTGGGACTTCAATGACGAGCAGTCGGGCAATGTGCTTTGGAAGAATCCCGAGCTGGCCACGATCTCCAGCCCGATCGTGATGAACGGCAAGCTCTACACCCTGGCCCGGCATGCAGCCCGGCACCCAGCGCGAACAAGAGAAGGTCGTTTGCGTCAACGCGGAGACGGGCGAAAAGATCTGGAGAATCGGTTCAACGTCTACCTCTCCGACGTGCCGGCCGAGCGCGTCGGCTGGTCGAGCTGCGTGGGCGATCCGGCCACCGGGCGGGTCTTTGCCCTGGGCGTGTGCGGCCTGTTTCAATGCCTCGACGGCGAGACCGGCAAGACCATCTGGAGCCGTTCGCTCAGCGAGGAGTTCGGACTCTTGAGCACCTACGGCGGCCGGACCAACGTGCCGGTCGTGTTCGAGGACAAGGTTTACATCAGCGCGGTTATGACCAACTGGGGCGAACTGGCCCGGCCCGCCCATCGGTTCGTCGCGCTCGACAAAACACCGGCGAAGCCCTCTGGCTTAACGGCACCAAGCTGGCGCCGGAGGACACGACCTACAGCACGCCGTTCGTTCAGCCTCTCAAAGGCCAGGCCGCGCTGACCTTCGGCTCGGGCGACGGCGGCGTCTGGGCCTTTCAGCCGCGGACCGGCAAGCCGATCTGGTGGTTCTTCCTCTCCCGCCGCGGGCTGAACGTCTCGCCGGTCGTGAGCGCCGACAAGGTCTACATGACCCACGCCGAAGAGAACATGGACAACGTGACCCAGGGCGCATCGTCCGCATCGACGGCACCGGCTCGGGCGACGTCACCAAGACGGCCGAGGACTGCGGCCGCGGGCATGGACGGCAAGAGCCGCCGCTACTGGTCGACGGCCGGCTGTACGCCTGCGACGACGGCGGCAAGATGTACGTGCTCGACGCCCAGACCGGGGCCGAATCTCGCAAGCCCGCCAAGCTCATCGGCACGATCGTGCGGAGCAGCCCGGTCTACGGCGACGGCAAGATCTATATCTGCACGACCAGCGCCTGGCACATCTTCCAGCCGACCAAGGACGGCGTGAAGCTCGATCATAAGCTGCGGTGAGCGAAGACGATGTAGTCTCCGGCTCGCCGGCCATTTCGCACGGCCGGATTTATCTGCCGACCGGTGCTTAGATGTATTGCCTGGGCAGCCGCGACCAGAAGCCCTCGGCCGATCCGCAGCCCACGAAACTCGCGCAAGAAAAGATATCGAGTTATAGAGCCAAGTCTGCTCCCCTGTGAAATTAGCGAAAACTAAAGTGCCGGGCGCTCCGGCTACAGCAAAACACTCAGAAGCTCAGTCGCACACGGCATCAACGCCCAACACCATCGAAGGAATCGAAGGCGCCAAGAAAGTACTTCAGATGCAAGAACAGGCTTTGGAAGCAAAGAAATCCGCACTGCAGATGCAAGAAGCGGTGGAGGGTCCGGGAAATAAGAGAACAAAATAACCCGCTTGAGCGCATTTAAAAGCTCAAAAGGGTTCAGGTCTAGGAACCAATCAGATAAACTTTAGGGCTTAGACGCCTCAAAGTGCCAGTCTGCGGAACAACAAATACCGTAAGGAGAAATCTACTGATGTTCATGAGAGCGCACAACTGAGCGCATTGTAACCGCACTGCTTCTGCTAGCTGGAGTAGTCAGCCCGTTTGCAGCAACCGCTGCCGCCAAGAGACGAGTCGCGATCATGCCGTTCGACTACGGTTCAGTGTCCAGCGAAGTTGGCACGGTCGACGTGGGTAAAGGCATAGTCAGCCTTCTGATTACGAAACTAGTCAACGACGGTACGTATTCAGTAGTAGACCGTCAGATGCTCGATTCGATTTTGAAAGAGCAAAACCTCTCTGTAAGCGATCGTGCCGACCCGGCAACCGCATGCAAAATCGGTAAATTGTTGAGTGTAGACGCCATTATCGTAGGCACGGTCACACAATTCGGCTTCGAGACGAAAAACAAGAGTGTGAACGCGAGCGCCGCCACTGCTTACATTCCTTATGTAGGCGGATTCGGTGGTCTCGGTATCAGCCATCACTCGAGTAAAGTACACGTTGCCGTCGACGCCAGATTGATCGACATCAACACTAGCGAAATTCTCGGTGCCTGCCACGGAGTCGGCGAATCAGCCAGGAGCGGAAGCTCTCTCTGGGGCGGCGGCGGTTGGAGCGGCGGTGGCGCTGACTGGGGTTCGAGCGGCTTTGCCAGTTCAATTGCCGGTGAAGCAACTCTTCAAGCAGTCGACGACATTGGCACTCAGCTTGTATCAGCATCGGCGAAAGATTCCGGACAATCAATCGCTCGCCGCAGCTAATGTGGAAGGCAAGATCGCTGACGTTACCGGAAACACAGTCATAGTCAATGTTGGCAAAAACAACGGTATCGCTACCGGCGACCATCTGAAAGTTGACCGGGCATACAAGACGGTCAAAGACCCAACCAGCGGTAAAGTGCTGAAGGAACTGACCAACAGATCGCCGTGATCAACGTTACCTCAGTCGACCCTGAATCAAGCACCGGCAATATATCTAAAGGCGCTGGAGTTCGAGTTGGCGACACCGTCGAAAAATCACCACCGACGTCAGTGCTATCGTTCTCGCGCCTACCGCAGAGAAAGTCGTGAACAGCACAGTTCTGTCCAAACCGGCGAAGAAGTAGGAGAACGGTTAGTTGATTCGCAAGCAATTAACAATGAAGGGAGAGCGCCGGGCATTCCGCGCTCTCTCTTTTGCACCGCTATGTCGTCAAGTGATATACCTAATAGCAGGATTCTTTGTCTTAGCCAGCTACTGTTCGCTTCCTTCACTCGGCAAAGATGCCCCTGACTGGAACAAGACTCTAGCTAAGGGCTATCAGCAATTAGCCATGGGAAACAGCAAAGAGGCGGCGCAGTTCTTTAGTGAAAAGGTAAAAAATGTCCGATTTCAGGTCCTTGCCACACAGCATATGGGCAAGCCCTGAAACGTTTAGGGAAATCGAGCGAAGCCAAAGCGGAATTCAAATCTGCAACTGAATTGGAGCCTGGTTTTGGCGATGGATTTTATGAGTTCGGTTGCGCATCCGAAGGAGACAAAGAGTACGCAAATGCACAACATGCATTCGAGCGCTATCTCGAGTTGAAACCGGACGAAGCACAGCGGAAAAACATAGCCGATCGTATTCGTTTCTGCAAAGATCATCAGTAAAAGCGAGGGACATGTGGTGGCAGACAAAATAACTTATGCGTTCTTTAAGGGCAACTTCGTACCGATAGAAGAAGCAAACGTCAACATCATGAACCACTCGTTCATGTACGGCACTGCCGTATTCGAAGGAATTCGGGGCTATTGGAATGCCGAGCAGAAAGAGATGTATCTCTTTCGCATGCGCGAACACTTCGAGCGCATGCAAGACAGCATGAAGATCATGTATCTGCAGACTCCTCACTCAGTCGATGAGCTGTGCAAAATCACAGTAGAGTTATTGCGTCGCAACCAACCGACTACAGACACGTATGTCCGCCCTGCGGCTTACAAAACAGTCCATCGCGTCGGTCCCGGTCTCGACAATAACCCCAGCGACATCTGTATGTTCTCAGTGGCATTCGGCGATTACTTCCACGGTGCAGGTGGACTGAAGGTACAAATCTCCAGCTGGCGCCGAGTCGAAGACAACGCAATCCCAGCCCGAGCAAAGATCGTGGGCGCCTACGCCAATACGGCTCTGGCGAAAACCGACGCACTTGCAGCCGGCTTCGATGATTGCATTGTCTTGAGTGAAAACGGTCACGTTTCAGAAGGCAGCGCCATGAATATTTTCATGGTCAAGCGCGGAAAACTGATCACTACTCCGACTTATGAAAATATTTTGGAAGGCATCACTCGCAGCACGATCATGGAAATGTGTCGGCAAGAATTCGGTTGGGAAACCGAAAGTCGCACCATCGATCGCAGCGAACTGCTGATCGCTGACGAACTATTCTTCTGCGGCACGGGAGCTCAAATCGCTCCTATCATCGAAATCGACAGACGAATGGTTGGTGATGGCAAGCCCGGTCCGATGACCACAAAAGTCAAAGACCTCTACTTGTCGATCTGTCGCGGCGAGAATCCGAAGTACATGAAATGGCTGACGCCGGTCTATGGCACCGCCGGCAGTGCAAAAGAATCGAGTCAAAAGGTCGCTGCTCGCTAGCGAACTCGAGAGACTAAAAAATAGAAGATCATCTGACGGGGTTGCGCACGACATTGCGCAACCCCGATTTCTAATTGAGCAGTACCCGCGATCACTTGATCGAGTTAGTCGCTACATCCTGATATACCGAACTTGCCACATGCCGCTTTCCGGATGGCGAAGCTCGATTCTAGTCGTTCCGTTGGTTGGTGTGTGCTGGAGTTGCGCGACTTCGCAATAAAAGACGTTGTCCAACATCACGCACGATGGCTGCGAGAACGTTTCGATCTGACGCACTCCGCTAAAACTATCGAGGCCATTCTCATTTCACAGGGCGAAGAGCAAAGTCTGGAAGTAGGACCGTTAGAGATGTACTTCTCGCCGTAAAGCGGTAGATACGAGTCAGTGCGGGGATCTTTGTCCAAACTTCTCACTGCCATCTCGCCGGAATCTTCGGTCGTCAATAAAATGCGAGTGCTCGCTCGATCTTTTACATTGCCGTACACGCCTTTGGGATTTCGAAAAATAATGTCGCCGTATACGGTCAGCTCGATCGTCACTGCAATTCCCGACCAATCGAATTTCTTCTGCATCGGCAAACTCGACAATGGTCCCTTAAAATTGACGCACCCGATTCGGCGCCGATAATGATGGAGCCCTCGCAATCTCGTACTGCCGAGAGTTTTGAAAAGGCGTGAATCTTTATGCCGCGCATTTCAACCGATTCACATAGAGATCTAGCGCTCTTTCGTCAAGAGGTTGAGAGACCACCGCAGGACGAAGTTGAAGAGCCGACGGAGCCATTCTTGCGGAGTTGGATTGCTCTAGTGACTCGACTATCGCTTTGGCGACGGCCAGAAAGGCACTCGGGCCGCTCTGACCTGGTGGTGAGACCTGGCTGGCTGTCATCGCTCACATCGTTCGGAGGAGCTTCCGGCGCCTTGTGTCGAACAGACGGTATAGAAGCGTCAGGGATGGGCGTCTGCTTCACCTGTATCATCGGCATTGAGATCTCCTTGCGCTTGCGTGCGCATAGATCCGAGAAGTTGCGATAACGCTTCGTTCTGCGGATATAAACCTTGAACAAACTGGGGTGGGGGTTCGGATGTTTTTTTGGACTAAGTAATCTAGGTTGGGGCGCCTCAATTGAGGACCCCTATATTTGGAACAAAAAAATCGAGTTGGCAAGTGGCAAGCAGATTGATTCTTAGATCGCTTTAATTTAAAGAGAACCGGCATGGTGCGTCATTTTGGGGAAGAAAGAGGAAGTTCCGTAGACTTATATGCTAGAGAAGAACTTCTTCCAGTGGGCATTTTAGTAGCTTAGAACCGAACATTTAGGGAAAGGTTCACGAAAGAGCGATTGTCTTAATTGAGCATGGTACGCCGCTTTGTCCACAGTTAGGCATCAGCGCCTGTATGCTTCTATCGAACTACAATGGCAAAAGATACTGGAGTTTGTATGTACATTCTTCTTGCTGAAGACGACGAATTTCTTTCCGACGGAATCTCGATGGCGTTGCGGGACAACGGCTATCGAGTCGATCACGCCAAGACTGGCCCTGATGCGGAAGCCGCTAACAAGGACGGTTCCATATGACCTAATGATTCTCGATTTGAACCTTCCTTTGCGCGACGGACGAGAAGTTCTTCAGAATCTGCGCAAGGAAGGTCACGGAGTTCCGGTTTTGATCCTGACGGCATACGGAACGATTGAAGATTGAATCAAGGGTCTCGATTTGGGTGCTAACGACTACATGACCAAGCCCTTCGATTCCTCGGAGAGCTTGAGGCGCGTGTCAGAGCGCTCTTAAGAGCGGCAAACTGGAATAATCGTTCTACTATCAATCTCGGTTCTCTTACATTCGACACGGTTGCCAGACGAGCCTTCGACGCCGACCAGGAAATCGAGCTTGCCGCCCGCGAGCTTGCCGTCCTCGAATTTCTCCTCCAGAACTCTGGTCGGGTCGTAACGAACAACAGTTCACCGACTATCTCGCCGGCTTGGA
>CAWHDQ010000014.1:0-342945 GCA_963828155.1 uncultured Planctomycetaceae bacterium | reverse complement strand
CTCCCAAATATTGTGCTGTCAACAAGTTGAGAGCATCCGTGCGACTTTGATTGACGGCATGTGAAAACTTTGTAAGATGTCCCCTCGCACCTGTATGTTGTAGTGAGAAGGGCGTCGACTACAATATATTGTGGACAGACGGAGCTCATTGCCTATCTTATCCCGGTTGGTGAGGATCATTACCAACCTTCGCATGCCGCTCGAAGTTGCCGCTAGCAATCGGCCGATGAGTGGTATACAGATGTCCATGTTTTCGGTAGGATGCCCAACGTTTTCAAGCAGAGGGAGCTGACTCATGGCCCAAGTGAGCGTTAGCGTTTCCAGCAAGCGAGTCCCCCGCGCCGGCAGCGACTGCGGCCCGGCTGCGCCGGGCGAGGGGCTGCACATCGAGCCGGTGTTCTGCCCGCAGGACGTGGCCGACCCGTTCGACACCGTGCAGTGGGACCTGCGCACCGCGGCCATCAAGGGCGAATCGGGCGAGGTGCTGTTCGAGCAGACGCGACTGCGAGATTCCGGCCACCTGGAGCCAGCTGGCCACCAACGTCGTGGTGAGCAAGTACTTCTACGGCGAGAACGGCACGCCGGAGCGCGAGTCGAGCGTCCGCCAGTTGATCCACCGCGTCAGCCGCACGATCAGCGACTGGGGAATGCAGGACGGCTATTTCGCCTCGGCCGAGGACGGCGAGCGGTTCTACCGCGACCTGACCTGGCTCTTGCTGCACCAGCACGGGGCGTTCAATTCGCCGGTCTGGTTCAACGTCGGCCTGTACCATCAGTACGGCATCAAGGGCGCCCAGTGCAACTGGCACTGGGATGCCGAGACCGGCACCGTCGAGCAGCCCGAGAACCCCTACGAGTATCCGCAGGGCTCGGCCTGCTTCATCCAGAGCGTGCGCGACGACATGGAAGACATCATGGAGCTCGCCCGCAGCGAGGCCATGCTGTTCAAGTTCGGCTCGGGCACCGGCACCGACCTGTCGACTCTGCGTTCGCACCGCGAGAAGCTCTCGGGCGGCGGCAAGCCTTCGGGCCCGCTTTCGTTCATGCGGGTGTACGACCAGATCGCCGCGGTGGTCAAGAGCGGCGGCAAGACCCGCCGGGCCGCCAAGATGCAGTCGATCAAGGACTGGCATCCCGACGTGATGGAGTTCATCGAGTGCAAGGCCAAGGAAGAGCGCAAGGCCCGGCTGCTGATCGAGAAGGGGGGCTACGACGCCAATTTCAACGGCGAGGCCTACAGCTCGATCCTGTTCCAGAACGCCAACCTGTCGGTCCGCCTGAGCGACGAGTTCATGAAGGCCGTCACGGCCAATGAGAAGTGGGCCACCCACTGGGTCACCGATCCCAAGCGCGAAGGACCGAGCTGGCCCGCCCGCGACGTGCTGGCC
This sequence comes from uncultured Planctomycetaceae bacterium, assembly GCA_963828155.1. Lineage (GTDB taxonomy): Bacteria > Planctomycetota > Planctomycetia > Pirellulales > PALSA-1355 > CAWCAX01. Next base: position 341,557 of record CAWHDQ010000014.1, on the reverse strand, counting down.
AAGATGGCCGAGTGCGCCTGGGGCTGCGGCGACCCGGGCGTGCAGTACGACACGACGATCAACCGCTGGCACACCTGCCCGAACTCGGGCCGGATCAATGCCTCGAATCCCTGCTCGGAGTACATGTTCCTCGACGACACGGCCTGCAACCTGGCGAGCATCAACCTGATGAAGTTCCGCCAGGCCGACGGCTCGTTCGACGTCGAGCGGTTCACGGCGGCCTGCCGGCTGTTCTTCGTCGCCCAGGAAATCCTGGTCGACCATGCCAGCTATCCGACCAAGCGGATCGCCGAGAACAGCCACCTGTTCCGCCCGCTGGGGCTGGGCTACTCGAACCTGGGCAGCCTGATCATGACCAGCGGCGTGCCGTACGACTCGGACGCGGCCCGCGGCGTGTGCGGGGCGATGACCGCCCTGCTGCACGGAGCGGCCAACCTGGCCAGCGCCGAGCTGGCCGCCGCGGTCGGGCCGTTCGAGGGCTTTGCCCTCAATCGCGAGCCGATGCTCCGCGTGATGCAGATGCACCGCGACGCGGTCGAGCAGATCGACGACGCTTGCCCGGCCGTATCTGAAGAAGGCCTCGCGCCAGTTGTGGGACAACGTGCTCGGCCACCGGCCGGCAGTACGGCTATCGCAATGCCCAGGCCACGGTGCTGGCTCCGACCGGCACGATCAGCTTCCTGATGGATTGCGACACGACGGGCATCGAGCCGGACATCGCGCTGGTCAAGTACAAGCAGTTGGCCGGCGGCGGCATGCTGAAGATCGTCAACCAGACGGTCCCGCTGGCCCTGCGGACCCTGGGCTACGACCAGCCGCAGATCGAGTCGATCCTGGCCTACATCGATCGCGAAGACACGGTCGAAGGGGCCGCCGACCTGAAGGCCGAGCATCTGCCGGTGTTCGACTGTGCGTTCCAGCCCCGCAACGGCACCCGCTCGATCGCCTGGCGGGCCCACGTGCGGATGATGGCCGCGGCCCAGCCGTTCCTCTCGGGCGCGATTTCGAAGACGGTCAACATGCCCCGCGAGACCACGCCGGCCGACATCGCCGACGCATATCTCGAAGGCTGGCAGCTGGGGCTCAAGGCCCTGGCCGTCTACCGCGACGGTTCGAAGGAGAGCCAGCCGCTGTCCACTTCGACCGAGACCGACAAGGCCTCGGCCAAGCAATCGGCCCTGCTCCGCCGCGAGCGGCTGCCCGACACCCGGCAGTCGATCACGCACAAGTTCAGCATCGCCGGGCACGAGGGCTACATCACGGTCGGCCTGTACGAGGACGGCCGGCCGGGCGAGCTGTTCATCACCATGGCCAAGGAAGGCAGCACGATCGGCGGCCTGATGGACTGCTTCGGCACGGCCGTGTCGATGAGCCTGCAGTACGGCGTGCCGCTGGAAGTGTATGTGAACAAGTTCTCGCATACCCGGTTCGAGCCGATGGGGCACACCAAGAACCCCGATATCCGCATCGCCAAGAGCCTGGTCGACTACATCTTCCGCTGGCTGGGCATCACCTTCCTGCCCGGCTATCGCGAAGCGTCGCTCGGCTACGGCGGGGAGGCGCCGGCTCGCGGCCGACGATGCGGAGGCAGAGCAGGGGCCCGCCGCCAAGAAGGCCGGCGGGCAGGCCAGTGGGCCAGCGAAGGCCAAAGCAACTGCTCCCGCAGCCAAACCGTCGGCAGCCGCCGAACGGCGCGGCTCACGCCAAGGCGGTGGCTCCGGCCAAACCGGCCGGCGGCAATAACGGCGCGGCAAAATCGGCCGTGAGCCTGTCGCTCTTGGAACGGGCCGGGGCGGCGATGAAGGTCGACCTGAATGGCGGGGTGGGCGTCCGCTCCGAGCAGTTCGCCAGCTTCCAGGTCGACGCCCCCAGCTGCGACAACTGCGGCGCGATCACGGTCCGCAACGGAAACTGTTACCTCTGCCACAATTGTGGCAACAGCATGGGCTGCTCGTAATGGATTGTCGGGTGGGATGCCCGCGAGCAGCCCACTAAACCATTGCAGCGGGTGCCGTCCAGGTGGCCGACGGCACCCGCTTTTTTTTGCGCCCTGCGTTAATGCCCTGGCTCCAAACGGAACTCGACCACTTCGCCCGCGTCCAATTCCCGGGATTGCAAGCGATTCAATTCAGGGGGGCTCTCATGCACCGCCGCGACGCACTCAAACGGGCCGCCGTCATCCTGGGCGGGGCAAGTTTGCCGGCAATCGCATCCCCTTGGGCCCCAGCCGAAGACGAAAAGTCGACCGCGGTGACGCAAATCCGCGGACTGGACTTGGGCAGCAAGCTGATGACGCTCTACGTGGCCCGCGACCGGAAGGCCTGGGATGCCGTGAAGAAGGATGCCGGCGAGCGGCACGCGCGGCCTGGCGCAAGCCGGGGACGCGCTCGAGCAGCTCGACCGGGTAGACTTCGAGCGAGAAATGATCGTGGCCGCGTTCTGGGGCGAGCTCGACTTTACCGGCCACGACGAAAAGTGCTGGATCGAGGCGATCGATATTGGCCGGGATGAAGTCACCGTCGATTGCCGGTCGAATTTGTTCGGCGGCCAAGCGCTGCGCACGGCCTTGGTTTGGCCCTACGAAGTCCGGGTCATAGCCCGCAGCGAGCTGCCGGTCCGCTTCCGGCTCAAAATCATCTACGAGCCCAAAGGGACCGAGCCCGATCGGGAGCTAGACCTGGCCACGCTGAAGCCTGACGCGTGGAAGCAACTGGCCAAGTAGGGCGGCTGGAGGTTCTGCTTGCCATAAAGTTTCACTCATTTCCCCGCGGATCTATCACTCAGGCGCGGACCGTTTCACTTTGCCTGAAACGGAGAAGGGTCTTCAATAACCCCCTCTCCCTTTCAGGGAGAGGGTTGGGGTGAGGGTGCATCCTTCCGCAAACCGTGGTTGATTCGCTGAAACTCCCCACGCCGCCCCCTCGACTGTCGACTCGCCTGGCGCGCCCCGTTGCAATGGCCACCAACCCTCACCCTGCCCTCTCCCTGAAAGGGAGAGGGGGTTTGCGGCGTCGCGGCACCGGCCGGCCGATTGAAATCACCTCGCGAACCCGGGCCGCGGGGCGTGCGTATAGGCCGCGCAGCCGCCGCCAGGCATGCTGAGGATTCCGCTAGCCCGCTCGGGGCCTGCAAAGACCGTGAACGCCGGGCGGAATCAGGCCAGCGGTTTTTCGCTGTTGAGGGTTTCTGGCCAAGGTCTTACGATAACGGCTTGCCACTCCGGAAAGGCCCTCGGCGGCCCGCTTGGCCGCCATGCCCGCCTGACCTACTTCGCCCCGAGCAAGATTCTCCCAGCCCCATGCTGCAGCTCAAAAACGTCACCAAGTCGTTCGTCGAGCCGGACGGCACGGTGCTGAAGATTTTGGACATTCCCCAGTTCCAGCTGGCCGCCGGCGAGCAGGTGGTGCTGATGGGGCAAAGCGGCAGCGGCAAGACCACCCTGCTGCACGTCATTTCGGGGATCAGCCGCCCGGACGGGGGGCAGATCATCATCGACGGCACGACATCGCCAAACTGCCCGAGTTCCAGCGGGATCGCTTTCGGGCCGAGAAGATCGGCTACGTCTTTCAGACGTTCAATCTGCTGGCCGGGTTTTTCGGCCCTGGAGAACGTGATGCTGGGGATGTCGTTCGCCCGGGGCGCAGCGACGCCGGCCGGGCCCGAAGCTGCTGGAGCGGATGGAGCTGGGCCGCCGGCTGACGCATAAGCCGGCCATGCTTTCGGTGGGCGAGCAGCAACGGGTGGCGGTGGCCCGGGCCCTGGCCAACCGGCCCAAGCTGCTGTTGGCCGACGAGCCGACGGCCAACGTCGATCGGGCCCACCAGCAGCAGATCGTCGACCTGATCCGCGAAACCTGCCGCGAGGAAAACGTGGCCCTGCTGCTCGTGACGCACACCGCCGAAGTGGCCGAGCAATTCGAACGGGTCGAACACCTTGAGCGATTCAACCAGGCGGTAGCCGTATGAGCCTCTGGAAAATCGCCTGGCGGAGCATTCAGCAGCGGGCCTTGGCCTCGACGCTGACCGGCGTGTCGATGGGGTTGGGCGTGGCCCTGGTCGTGGCGGTGCTGGTGCTCCGCTCGGCGATCAGCGATTCGTTCCAGAACAACGCCGCGCTGGGTTACAACCTGATCGTGGGGGCCAAAGGGGGCAAGCTCCAGCTGGTGCTCAACACGGTCTATTACCTCAGCTCGCCCGTCGAAAACATCCCCTACTCGTATTACAAGGAATTCACCCAGGGCAAGTTCAAGCCCTACGTGGCCAAGGCGATTCCCTGCTGCCTGGGCGATTATTACGACAAGTACCGGGTGGTCGGCACCACGCCCGAGATGTTCTCGCTCGAGCCCGGCGGCGGCCGCAGCTATCAGTGTGCCCAGGGACAGATCTTCGCCCCGGATGATTATTTCGCGGCGGTCATCGGCAGCACGGTGGCCCAGGACCTGGGCCTGAAGGTGGGCAGCGAATTTCGGCCCACGCACGAGCGCCCGGCGGCGCCGACGCCCACCAGCACGATCCATTCAAGGTGGTCGGCGTGCTCAAGCCGACCGGCACGCCCAACGATCGGGCCCTGTTCATCAATATCGAGGGCTTTTACCTACTCGACAATCATGCCAAGCCGGTTGACGACGAGCCCGCGGCGGCTGCACATGCCGATCACGACGAGCATGAGCATGGCGATCACGAGCATGCGGACCACGATCACGATGAGCATGAACACGCCGGGCACGATCACGACCATGCCGATCACGAGCATGACGCGGCCGACCACGAGCACGCCGATCAAGACGCCATGGACGCCGCCGGTCACGAAGCGCATGAACATGACGAGCACGCCGATCATGACCACGCCGACCATGACCACGAACATGCCGATCACGACCACGACGAGGACCACGACCACGCGGCCGCCGGCGCCAAGGCCGCCGCGTCGCACGATCATGCCCATGCACATGCCCACGGGCACGATCATGCGCATGGCCACGACCACGAGCACGGCCACCACCACGAGCCGCTGCCCGAGAATCAGCGCGAGGTGACGGCGGTCCTGATTTTGACCACCGCACCTCCCAGCGTGCCGCCCGAGGTCTACGCAATCGACCTGACCAAGAAGATCAACAAGGGGCAGGTGGCCCAGGCCGTGCTGCCGATCAGCGAAATCTACAGCCTGTTCAACCTGTTCGTCGGCCCGATGGAAATGCTGCTGTTGGCCCTGACGGTGCTGATCGTGGTGGTCGCGGGAATCAGCATCCTGGTCAGCATCTACAACTCGATGAACGACCGGCGGCACGAGATCGCGGTGATGCGGGCCCTGGGCGCCGGCCGCTCGACGGTAATGCTGATCGTGCTGTTGGAATCGATCTTGCTGTCGCTGGGCGGGGGGGTGCTGGGCTGGCTGCTCGGGCACCTGCTGATCGCCGGGCTGAATCCGTGGATCGTCAACCAGACCGGCGTGGCGATCGGTTTCTTCCATTCGGTTCCGCTGGAATTGGTTATAATACCGGGATTGATCGGCCTGGCCGCCCTGGTGGGCTATTTGCCGGCGATGGTCGCCTACCGCACCGACGTGGCCAGGGCCCTGACCGCATCGCCGTGATCCATTCGTCTACGGCAGCGGCGAACAACTCCTCGGGCTATAGGACTCGCAGAATATGTCGTGCCATCGCCTGGCGTCGCTCGTGACGGGCTTGGTTCTGCTGGCGGCCGTGTTCAGCACGCCGGCTGTCCGTCCCGCGGCAGCCTGTCCGTTCTGCTCGGCCATTTCCTTGACGTTTGGCGAAGAGATCAACGGCTCGGACGTGGCCGTCATCGCCAAATTGGTCGAGTTGCCCCCCGAGGCCAAAGAGGGCAATTCGCTGGCCGGCAGCGACATCAAGGCCAAGTTCGAAGTGGTCGACGTGCTCAAGGGTGAAAAGGCCTTGGGGAAAACGCGAAAGTTCGAGGCCCTGTACTTCGGCAAGCAGCCGGTCGGCTCGCTGATGCTGGTGCTGGGAGTCGAGCCGCCGAACGTCAACTGGTCGACGCCGATCGCCCTGAGCGAGCGGGGCCGCGACTACCTGCTCCAGTCGATCGGGCTGCCCAAGGAAGGGCCCGAGCGGCTGGCCTTCTTCCAGAAGTTCCTGGAAGACGACGACGAAATGCTGGCCCGTGATGCGTACGATGAATTCGCCAAGACGCCCTACGCCGGCCTGAAAGAAATCAAAGGCATCATGGACCACGACAAGATCGTGTCGTGGGTCCAGGACACCAAGATTCCGCCGAGCCGCCGCAATCTGTACTGGATGATGCTGGGCATCTGCGGCCGGCCCGAGGATATTCCGCTGTTCGAGGAGCGGATTCGCTCGGACGACAAACAGGTGAAGTCGAACGCCCTGCTGGCCTCGTACCTCACATTGCGCGGGCCCGAGGGGCTCAAACTGCTCGAGGACCTGTTTCTCAAGAACCAGAAGTCGGATTACGTCGACACCTACGCCACGGTGCTGGCGGTGCGGTTTCATGGGCAGGAAGAGACCGTCATTCCCCGACCCCGGCTGATCGAGGCCCTGCGGTACATGCTCGACCGGCCGCAACTGGCCGATCTGGTGATTCCGGATTTGGGCCGCTGGGAAGATTGGGGCGTCATGGATCGGCTCGTCGAGCTGTTCAAGACGGCCGACGATAAGTCGATCTGGGTTCGCGTGCCGGTAATCAGCTATTTGCGGGCCTGCCCACTGCCGAAGGCCAAGCAGTACATCGACGAGCTGGCCAAGATCGATCCTGAGTCGGTCAAGCGGGCCAGCAGCTTCTTCCCGTTGGCCCCGGCCAAGCCCGAACCGACCATGGCCGACGACAAGCCGGCGGGCAAGGGGAGCGACAGCGCGGCCCCGGCGACAGGCAGCGACCCCGGCCACGAGCACGGCTCCGGCCGGCAAAACGGCCCCGGGCGTGAAAACGGCGCCCGGCGGCAAGAAGGTCTCGGGCAAGCCATTGGTCCCAGGCGCAGGCAAGCCCGGACTGCCAACAAGCCGGCCGTCGTCGCCGAAGCCGATGAAACGGCCCAGGTGGAGCCCGGGGCGGAAGAAGCAACCGCCGGCGATTCCGACCTGGCGGCCGCCGACGAAACCGAAAACGACGCAGCCGTGCCGGCCATGGCCGCGCAACGCGTTGACTCGCAATCCGTGGCCCGCATGCCGCCGCGTCTGTCGCGATCCGAAGCGCCGGTCAGCAAGCTGCCGCACGTCGGCATGTGGCAGGTCCTGGGCGGTATGGCGCTGGCCTGCGCGGTGCTGGGAATTTTTTTGGTGGCGATTTTGCGGGGTGGGCAGGAAGCGGCCTCCTAGCAAGCGATGGAGCGTGGAATTCGAACGTGCCCGGCCGCCGAGGCGGGCCTGCAACGACCATGAGCGTGGATCTGGAACGCGAGACCGACGAGGCCAACGACGAGTTTCTGCATTACCGTGCGCTCAGCCCGCTGGCAATCGTCAGCCTGGTGGCGGGACTGTTCTCGGTGCTGGCGCTGTTCGACTGGCTCTGGCTGGGGATTCCCCTGACGGGGCTGCTGGCCGGTATCCTGGCCTGGCGGAAAATCAAGAGCCGACCCAACGAACTCTCGGGGTTGGCGCTGTCCCAGGTGGGGCTGGCGCTGTCGGTGCTGTTTTTGTTCGCCGGCCCGAGTTGGCTGACGTACGAATACATGCACGAGTTGCCCGAGGGGGCCCTGCCGATTTCCTACGCCGAATTGCAACCCGATCCGGACGTGCCGGGCGAATACATTCCCAGCTCGGCCAAGGAGCTCGAGGGCAAAAAGGTCTACATCAAGGGCTACGTCTACCCGGGCCAGAAGACCGACGGCATCAAGACGTTCCTCTTGGTCCGCGACCAGGGGGATTGCTGCTTCGGCGGCAATCCGAAAATCACCGACCGCGTTCAGGTGACGCTAGCGGACCCGCTGCGGCTGAAGTTCTCCAAGCGGCTGCATGGCGTGGGCGGCGTGTTCCACGTCAAGCCGACGGCGGCGGTCGACGGCGGCGGGGGCGTTTTTTATCAGCTGGATGCCGATCATTTGAAATAAGAACCGCCGTGGCAGCGCATCGCGGCAGCGCATCGCCGCAGCTAGCACGTGCCGCCGGGCGCTGCGCCGATTGCGGAGCGGCCCGCGGCAAGCACCTCCCACTTCCGAGCCAAATCATGAACGCCTCGCCCTGGTCGGAAACTCGCTGGGCCGCCCCGCTGCTGTGGGTGCTGCTCGCGCTGACGGCCGGCTGGTGCGGTCGGCGCAGGCCGCCGAAAAAGCGGAAGCGGCGGCTCCCGCCAAGCGCGACGTGACGTTCGACGATCTGCTGTTGGACCTGAAGAAGGACGACCCGTTCAAGCCCGAGCTGCTGACCGACAAGGTCAAAAAGCTCGACGGCCGCACGATCAAGATTCGCGGCTACATCCTGCCCGGCTTCCAGCAGGCGGGCATTAAGCAATTCGTCCTGGTGCGCGACAACATGCAGTGCTGCTTCGGTCCCGGGGCCGCGCTGCACGACTGCATCCTGGTCGAAATGGTCGGCGACGCCACGGCCGAATTCACCGTCACGCCGGTCAGCGTCGAAGGCAAGTTCACCGTCCGCGAAGTGCTCGGGCCCGACGGCAAGCACCTGGCGATCTATCATCTCGATGCCAAAACCGTGAAGTAGCCCGTGGCCTGTGCAGTTGGTCTGCTGTTGGCGATTGCGGCGCTGGGCTGCCCGTTCTGCACGGCCCTCGAACCCACGCTCTCCAGCCGCCGCGACGCTGCGGCATTCGTCGCGCTGGGCGAAGTCCGGGCAGGCGAGCCTGCGGCAAAGAACGACGGCGCCAAGCCTGCCGTCCCCCATTCGATCCGCCTGCACCACGTGCTCAAGGGCACCTCGCTGTTGGCCGACCGCGAGTCGATTCCAGCCCCGACTCCCGCGCTCAAGCCGGGCACACTGGTCCTCGTGTTCGGCGACTTGCCGAGCAGCGAAGAGGCAAAGCCGCCGGGCCACGCGCTGCAGTTCTCCACAGTGCCGGCCAGTGAGGTCGGCCTGGCGTATTTCGCCGCGGCTCCGCCCGGCCAGACCACGGCGCCCGAGCGGCTGAAGTACTTTGCCCGATTTTTGGAGCACGCCGATCCGCTCGCGGCGGCCGACGCCTATCAGGAATTCGCCCACGCCCCGTTTGGCGAGGTGCGGCAAGCGGCCGGGGCGCTGAACTCCGGCAAGCTGGCCGCCTGGCTCGAAAGCGAGCGCGTGCCGCCGGCCCGCAAGGGATTCTATGCCCTGGCTCTGGCCTTGGAGCCGGGCGAAACGGCCCGCGCGCGGAATCGCGAATTGCTCGCCAAACTGGTCCGGGCCCCCGCTGACGATTTTCGGTCCGGCTTCGATGGAATCTTGGGGGGCTATTTGCTGCTGGCGGGTGACGAGGGCCTGGATGAGATCGAGCGGCGTTACCTGGCCGATCCCCAGGCGGCCGACGGCGACGTGCGGCACGCCCTGGCGGCCCTGCGCTTCTATCACGAGTTTGGCGACGGAATCGGTCGCGAGCGGCTGGCCCAGTCGGTGCGGCGGGTGCTGGCCCGGCCGGAGTTCGCCGCCGACGTCATCACCGATTTGGCCCGTTGGCAAGATTGGTCGGCGGTCGAGCAAATCGCCCCACTTTACGAGCAGCCGGCCTATGCCGATCCGGCGGTGCGGCGAGCAATCGTCGGCTATCTGCTGGCCTGTCCCGAGCCGGCCGCCGCCGCGCAGCTCAAACGGCTGCGCGGGCTCGATCCGCAGGGCGTGGCCGCCGCCGAGCAAGTGCTCAGTCGGCTGGGTGGTTCGCGGCAGTAAGCTCGCGGCAGTAAGCCGGCTGCCTCGACCTTCTCGCGGCGCGATCGGGCCGGTCCGCGTTCGGCGGAGCGCGGCAAAACCAGCATCTCCGTCACGGCCGGCGCAAGTGGCGCCGGCGGTTTGACCCGCTCCCAGCCGTATCCTATAGCTTTTAAGCGGCACCCCTGGGTCTCGGGTCCGGCGCCGACTGCGGCACCGTTGCGCTGCGCCGCGCGCTCGCGGGTGCGCAACTGGGCCGGAAAGGGCTACCTTTAGCAGCCAAGACGTACACGCATGGATGAGGTTCGCGCCTCGACACCCTCCGCTGGCAAGCGGAGCTCGGAGTTGGCTCGCTCTTTGAGCGACGGCCGCCGCCGCGCGCGAACTGCTGGCCACGCAGCAGGATCTGCTCGAATCGCTCGAGGCCAAACTGGCCGAAGAGCTGGAACGGGCCAGCGAGCGCCAGGCGCTCAGCGACGCCGCGCCCCGGCTGGCCGACGCCGAGTACGAAGAACGAATCGAACGCCTCTCGCTGCAATCGGCCGAAGTGGCCACATTGGCCGAAGAGCTGGCCCAGCGCGAACAAGCCCTGCAGGATCTTGAACAGGGTCTGGCCGACAGCCAGAGCCAGTGGGCCGACGCCCAGCGCCGCCAGCAAGAGGAACTCGCCGCGGCCCAGTCCCAACTGGTCGCCGCTCAAACCCAACTTGCAGCCGAGCGCGAGCATTTCATTGCCGAGCGCGAGCAATTTGACGCCCAGGCGGCCGAGTTGTCCGCCCGCGAGCAGCAGCTGGCCGCCGAAAGCGAGCGCATCGCCGCGAGCGAAACGACCTTCCGCGAACGGACCGAACGGCTGGCCGAGCGCGAGCAGCAATTGGCGGCCACCCAACGGCAGATCGCCGCCGAGCGGAACCAGTTCGGCACGGACCGGCAACAGATCGAGGCCGAGCAATCCCAGCTGGACGAGAGCCGCCGGACGCTCGACGCCGAGCGGCAAAAGCTCCGCGAGGATCGCGAGCAACTGGCCGCCGAACGGGCTCGACTCCGCACGGCCCAGCAGGAACTCTCCGCCGGCCAGGCGGAGGATCGCCGGCTGCGCGAACGCCTCGAGGCCCAGAAGCGGCAGCTCGACGCCGATCTCGACCAGTTGTCGGCCGACCAGGCGGCTGCCCGCATCGCCGCCGAGCAGGCCGAATCGCTCCGCCAGCAAACCGCCCGGCTCCGCGAGCGGTTCGACGACGAGCGGAAAGCGTTTGAAGCCCAGCGCGCCAAACTGGCCGCCGAGCGGGCCGAAGCTGCAGCCGCCCGGGAAGAAGCCGCGACGGCCCGGGCCGAAATCGACGAAGCCCGCAGCCGGCTCGACGCCGAGCGCCGGCAGTTGGCCGCCGAAAGCGAGCGGGTGGCCAACCTGGAATCCGAGACCAAGAACCAGCGCCGGCGGATCGCCCGCGAGTTCCAGGTTCAGCATGCCACGCACCTGGCCGAGCTGGAGCGCCGCCGCGTCGAGCTGCAATCGCTGGCCGAGGCTTCGCACACGGAGCTGGCCGACCGCTCGGCCAATCAGGAGCAGGAAGCCCAGGAGCTGCGCGGGCAATTGGCCCAACTCCGCAAAGTGCTCAACGCCCGGGCCGAGGAGCTGAATCAGCTCCGCGCCGAGCTCACTCAGAAAGGCGGCGAGATTCAGCGCCTGCAAGCGGCGCACGACGAACTGGTCGAACAATTCACCCAGCGCGACCAGGCTGCCGCGGCCCCCAACGAGGCGCTGGCCCAGCTCCGGACCGAGCGCGACGAGCTGGCCCGCAAGCTGGCCGACGCGGCCGCCAATCCTCGCCCGGACGTGGACGAGGAAACTGCCGCCAAGCTCGACGAAATGCAGCGTCGCTTCGAGCTGGCCGTCGAAGACGTCCGCGACCTCAAGCGCCGCAATGCCGAACTCGAAAGCCGGCTGGCAAACGCGAAATCCGGCGGCGGCGCCGTGTCCGGCGGCGGCAGCTCGGGCGGACTGGACTGGGAATCGCAGAAACGCCGCCTGCTCGCGGCGCTCGAAGCCGACGAGGCCGAGGACGACGGCGACGAGCCCGAGCGGCGCGAGGAGCGGGTGTCGATCGCCAGCACGATCAATATCACCGACCAGGTGCTGGCCGAAAAGGATCGCGAGATCGCCGATCTCAAGCAATTGCTCGGCGAGCAGTCAAGCAACCTCGGCTCGCTGGCCGTCGGCGCCCAGGCGATCGCGGCCGTTTTCGATCAGGACGAGCTGATCCGCCAGGAACGGGAAAAGCTCGCCCGGCTGCAGGAAGAGTGCCAGGAAGCTCTCCGCCAGGCCGAGATCGACATCTCGCTCGAGCGGGCCAAGCTCACCCGCGACCGGGCCGAGCTGGACGAAACGCTGGCCGGCCTGCAGGCCGATGCCGCCAATCGCAAGGCTGACGGCGACACACCGGCCGAATCCGGCAAGCCCGGCAAGGCGGGCCGCGGCCGCTGGCTGGCCCGCTTGGGCCTGAAAGACACGGGCGGGGAATAGGCGGCGGCAATCGCTCGTCGAGTGGCCCCGCGCTTACCCCAGCACCTCGGGATTGACGACGTTTTCCGGTCGGCCGCCGGTCAAATACGTGGCCACCTGCCGCGCGGCCCGGGTGCGCAGGTTTTCCAGCGACTCGCGCGAGACGAATGCGGCGTGCGGCGTGACGACCACCCGCGGGTCGTTCCAGGGGGGCTGCGCCAGGTCGGGCGGCTCGGGATCTTGCACGTCGAGCCCGGCCCCGGCCAGCTTTCCGGCCGCGAGCGCGGCGGCCAGCGCCGCGTGATCGATCAGCCCGCCGCGGGCCGTGTTGATCAGATAGGCGTTCGGCTTCAGCCAGCCCAGCTCCCGCGACCGATCAGATGCCGCGTCTCGGGCACGAGCGGCAGGTGCAGCGACACGTAGTCGCTGGTGCGGAGCAGCTCTTCGAGCGAAACGATCCGCACGCCTGGCACGTTCTGCGGCGAGCGGCTGGTAGCGATCACGTTGAGGCCCAGGCCAAGCGCCTTGGCCGCCAGCCGCCGGCCGATATTGCCTAGCCCCACGATGCCGAGCGTCTGCCCCTCGATCCGCAACAGCTGCGGCCCTGCCGCCAGATCGTAGCGTCCGCCGGCGGTTTGCTCGTGGTAGAAGGCCACTTTGCGGGCCAGCGACAACAGCAGGGCCAAGGCGTGCTCGGCCACTTCGATCAGGCAATAGTCGGGCACGTTCGTCACCGCGATGCGGCGGCGGGTCGCCGTGGCGACGTCGATGTTGTCCAGGCCGATGCCCAGCCGGGCCACGATCCGCAGCTGCGGGCCGGCCTCGATCACCTCGCGCGTGACTTTGGCCCAGTTGGTCATGATCGCGTCGGCATCTGCCGCCGCGGCGGCCAGCGTGGCCGGATCCTTGGCCGGGGCCACGATCAGCTCGGCTCCGACGGCGGCCAGTGTGGCCCGTTCGATATCCAGATCGGCCCAAGCGTAGTCGGTCAGCAGGACTTTCATGATCTTGCGCGGCGGGGCGGGCGGGGTGCGGGATTTCGGCGGCGTCGAAAGGGCGAGCCGCGTCGCGAGGGCAACTCAGAACTCCGCGGAGTTGAACCGCTCGAAGTCGTCGTAGGGCCGGTGGGCGCCGTTGCAGGAACCGGGTGAAATCCTTGTTCCACAGCAGCTTGGCCTCGCCGGTCGGGCCGTTGCGCTGCTTGGCGATGATGATGTCGGCCTGCCCGGCCACGCGGCTGCGTTCCTCGTCCGAGGCGGTTCCGCTGAGATAATACTCGTCGCGGTGGACGAACATCACCACGTCGGCGTCCTGCTCGATGGCCCCGCTCTCGCGCAGGTGGCTGAGCCGCGGGCGATTGTCCTTGCTCACCTCGGCCTGGCGATTGAGCTGGGCCAGGCACATTACCGGCACTTTGATCTCGCGGGCCATGCCCTTGAGCCGGCGGGCGATCTTGGCCACCTGCTCCTGCCGCGGATCGCGCGAGTTGTCGGGCTCGATCAGCTGCAGGTAATCGATCACCACGAAGCCCAGGTTGCTCTTCCGCTTCAGCCGCCGGGCCGCGGCCGCGATCTCGGTCATCGTGCGGCTGGGCGAATCGTCGACAAACAGCGGCGCCTGGCTCAGCTCGGCCGCCTTTTGCACCAGCTTGCGGCGGTCGTCGTTCGAGATCGTGCCGTTGCGCAGCCGCTGGCCGTTCACCTGGGCGATCGAGCAGAGCATGCGGTCGGCCAGTTCGGTGGACGACATTTCCAGGCTGACGAACAGCGTGGTCGCCTGCGCCTGCATGGCGACGAATTCGGCGATGTTCAGGGCCAGGGCCGTCTTGCCCATGCTCGGGCGGCCGGCCAGGATGATCAGCTCCGATTCGTGCAAGCCGCCGGTCATCGCGTCCAAGTCGGTAAAACCGGTCTCGATGCCGCCGAGCGCGGCCTGCTTGTTCATCCGGGCGTCGATTCGCGACATCGCCTCGTGGAGGATGTCGTGAATGCTGCCGACGTTGCCGGCTCCGCGGGTATCGAGAATCGAAAAGATCTTCTGTTCGGCCCGAGAGAGCATCTCGCGCGATTCGACCGACTCGTCGTAGGCGTCGCGGAGGATCTCGGTGCTGGAGTGGATCAGCGCGCGGAGCGTCGATTTGTCGCGGACGATCTGGGCGTAATAGACGGCGTGGGCGGCGGTCCCGGTCGACGTGGCCAGTTCGCCCAGATAGGGAATGCCGCCGATGAACTCGGCGTCGCCGGCGCTCTTGAGCCGCTCGTTGAGCAGCGTCAGGTCGTCGGTCCGGCGGCCCTCTTCGTGCATCGCCTGCAGGTGGGCGTAGATTCGGCGATGGGCTTCGTCGTAGAAATCGTCGCCCCGCAGGACCAGGGCCACCTCGTCGCAGACGTCCGGCTGCAAGAGCATGCTGCCCAGCACGGCCCGCTCGGCGTCCAGGCTGCGGGGCGGCTGCCGGTCGAGAATCTCGGAGGTGACCCGGGCGGCCGGCGCGGCCGGCGCCGTCCCCGCAGGGCCGGACGACGTGGGGGCTGCACCTGCCGCTGCCCCTCTGGTCTGCGCCGCCGATCCGTCGAAGCGCTGGACCGGCGTCATATCAGGCCTTCTTTTCGGCCGCTTCGTCGGCCACGGTGGGCACGACCCAGACCTTGAGCTCCGCCTCGATTTCGTGACCCAGGTGGATCAGCACGGTGTACAGGCCCAGCTCCTTGAGCGGGCCCTTGAGCCGGACCTGATCGGCGGTGATCGCCACTTCGTTCCGCTTGAGTCCCGCCACGATCTCGGTCGCGCCGACCGAGCCGTACAGGTGGCCATCGTCGTTGGCGTTGGCCTCGATGGTGACGCTCTGGCGGCCGATCTCGGCGGCCAGCTGGCGCAGACCGGCCAGCCGGGCGTTCTGGATTTCCTGCAACCGGGCCTTGTGCTTTTCGACCATCCGCTTGTGGTGGTCGTTGGCAATCGTGGCCAGCCCTTGCGGAATCAGATAGTTCACCGCGTAGCCGCGCTTCACTTCGACCACGTCCCCTTGGGCGCCGACGTGATCGACCGACTGAATGAGCAGCAACTGAACGCCATTGTGCTTGCCGCGGGGCAACCGCCGGGCGCGGCTGCCGGTGCTGGACTTGGCCATACGCAGAACTCTCGCTGTTTCGGAAGGTTGGTTGGTTGTATTGGGTGGTCGACCGGCACGGACCGGAAGCGCTGGATGCCAAACGTCAGAACGGAATGTCGTCGTCGGGCGGGCCCACGTCGGCCGCCGCCGGCTGGCCGTACTGGGCTTCGTCGTCGTTGCGGCGGGCCGGACCGCGGCCACCGCCGCCGCCCCCGCCACCGCCGCCTCCCTTGGAGCCGAGCAGCTGCATCTTTTCGCCGACGACGCGGAGCTTGGAATTCTTCTTGCCGTCTTTCTCCCAGGTATCGAGCTTCAAGCCGCCCCTCGATCAGCACCGGAGCTCCCTTGTTCAGGTATTCGCCGGCGATCTCGGCCGTGCGGCCCCAGAGCGTCACGTCGACAAACGTCGTCTCTTCGATCCAGTCGCCATTGGGGCCCTTGCGGCGATCGTTCACCGCCAGGCCGATTTCGGTCACGGCGGTGCCGCGACGAAATGTATTTGAGCTCCGGGTCGCGGGTAACGTTGCCCAGCAGGATCACGCGATTGAAGCTGGCCATAACCGAATCCTTTGCCGCGGCTACATGAACACTTGTTCCCTACCCGGCTTCAACCTATCGCACCGCCCAGGCGGACTGCAAGCCGACGGGCAACTTCCGGCCGGTGCGGCCTGGCGTTAAACCTCGTCTTCGACCGGAACTCCCACGACGACCGGGGCCGTTTCGACCGGACGGCGCAGGGCCTGCGGGCCGAGCTTGGCATGCTCGACCAGAGCGTCCACCAGCCGGGGATGAATCTTGATGACCAGGCTCCGCACGACCGACTCGTTCAACTGGCTTTGGCGATTGAGCGTGGTGATCTGCCCCGAATCGAGCTTGAAGTAGGTCAGCCAGTAGGTGCCGCGGCGGTGACCGTTGATCGGATATTCCAGCCGGCGATCTTCCCACAGCCGGCTGACGAGCATCTCGCCCCCCAGCTTGCCGATCATGTCCGGAATCTGCCCCGAGACGCCGGCCGGATCGCGGGAGTAGCGGTTGGAATCCAGGATGAACATCCCCTCGTATACGTTCGTGGCCACAACTGCGCTCCCGGAATGGATGATGGTCTGGGTCTGGTATGTGTTGGTGGTGATTCGGACGGCCGATGTCCCGGTTGGGGGGACCCAATCGTGGCGAGCCCGGCGGGTGCGAGCCCGGCCGCGGGCCGACTTCAGGCGTTGTACTTGTTCATGGTCGGTCCGATCCCCTGCGCGACCCAGTCGGTCACCGCGTCGGCGGCTCGGACGATGGCCAGTTCGATCTCCGCTTGTTCCTCGCGGCGAAACTTGCTCAGCACGAAATCGGCCGCGTCGAAACCGGGCGGCGGCAGGCCGATGCCGATCCGCAGCCGCGGGATGTCTTCGGTCGAGAGTCGCTGAATGATGTCGCTTAGTCCTTTCTGGCCGCCCGCGGTGCCGCTGGCCCGGAGTCGGAGCCGGCCGAGCGGCAGATTGAAATCGTCGCAGACGATCAGGATGTCCTGGTGTTCGAGTTTGTAAAAATCGCGTAGCCGCAGCACGCTACCCCCGCTGCGGTTCATGAACGTTTGCGGAGCCGCGAGCAATACTTTCGTGCCCGCCAGGCTGGCGTCGGTCAGCTCGGCGTCGAAATCCATCCGGCTGCGGCCGGCTCCGGCTCGCCGGGCCAGCTCGGCCACCACGTCGAAGCCGACGTTGTGCCGGGTCTCGACGTATTTGCGTCCCGGATTGCCCAGCCCGACGACGAGTTTCATTCCAGCAGCGCCCTGTGTCTCGGCGGCACACAACATGCTCCGCAGGCACCCCGGATGCTCCGCAGGCATTCCGGACGCTCCGCATTGGCGAGCCGCGCTCCGGCAGCACGACGTTACTCTTCGGGCTCCTCCTCCTCGGCCTTGCGACCGATGACTTCGGGTTCGGCGGCGCCGGCTTCGGCCCCGGCACCTTCCTCCTCGGCCTGCGGCAGCACGCAGTGGACGACCAGCGTCTCCGGATCGGAGACCAGCGTGACGCCCGGCGGCAACTTGATGTCGGCCGCGGTCAGCGACCCGTCGAGCTGCAGCTCGTTGACGTTGACCTCGAGCTTCTCGGGAATCCGCAGGGCCTCGCACTCGATTTCCAAATCGTGGACCAACAGCTCGACCATGCCACCCTGCTTCAAGCCCGGCGCCTGCCCGCGCAGCTCGACGGCCACCCGCAGCTCGATCCGCTCGTGCTCCGAGACCCGGGCGAAGTCGACGTGCAAGATGTCGAGTCCGTAGACGTCCCACTGCAAGTCGCGGATGAAGGCCTTTTCGTTGACCGCGCCCTTTGAGCTCGACGACGCGGGCCCCGTGGCGGCACCGCGGCGGAGATCTCAAGGGTGGGGACCGTCAGGCTGACATTGGCCTCGCCGTGTCCGTAGAGGATGCCCGGCGTGGTGCCGGCGGCGCAGAGCCGCGGGCGGCGCGCTTGCCGTCGGCAGTCCGGGTTTGAACGTTCAATGCTTCCGCCATACGAGAGTCCCTGGCCGTGGAGTGATTGGATTGCGATGAAGTTGGTTCGTTGCCGAATCGGTTCGCCAGGCTGGGCCCAGCTCGCCCGGGGCCAACGGCGGATGCCGATTTGGTTGCGTTGCGGCGTGATCCAGCGCATTTGGCCGGGGCAAAACCTGTCCCGGGGGCGTGCTATCTGGAGGCGCAGGCGAAACGGGTCATTGTCGCCGAAAGCCGGCGAATTTCAACCCCAGCCGCGCCGGAAAATTGGGATCGGCGGCGGGCGGCCAGCGGCCTCCTCGGATTCTGAAAACCGGCCGAATTCGATCCTTTTCTGCGAGTTTGACCCACGCTCGGCCGTCGGCGGCGTCGCAAAAAAACGAAACCGCCCGGGCTTTTTTGGCCCGGGCGGCTCGTGCTTAGGCGTTTTCGTCGTATCCGTTTAGCCGCGGCGGCGACGGGCGGCGGCGACCAGGCCGATCGCGGCCAGGCCAGCGAGGATCAGACTGCTCGGCTCGGGAACGCTGCTGACGATTTGGATGCCGCTCAGCGAGCCGTTGCCGGATGCACTCGTGCTGAAGGTGAAGCTGGCGGCCGTCAGATTCGTGAACAGGGCGTAGTTGGCCTTCTGCGAGAAATCGGAGCTGTTCGTGCTGTTGGTGGCTTGGAGATACGTGTAGTTGCCCGAACCATCGACTTGTCCGGTTTGGCTGCCGCCGATCTGAGCGTAGTAGAAGCTCGTCGTGGTGCCGCCGGCCGGCGTGACGCTTGTCGTCGTGTCGCGACCATTGGCGTCGTTCTCGGTGTAGAGGTAGACGCTGTAGTTGTGGCCGACGAAGGCCGCAGGCACGGTGACGGTGCCGGTCGTGGTGCCAAACACGTCCTTGGCGTTGAGGATTTCATCGCCGCCAACCGGTGCCGTGCCCGACGTTGTGTACGTCCCGCCGCCCGAGTAGGTGATGGACGCCGTGTAGTGGCCGGTGCTGTCAGTCAGGCTCACCCCGCTTCCTGAACTGCCCTTGAGGTTGTTCCAGCCTGTCTGAGGGTAGACGCCGGCAGAGACGCTGGGGCCCAGCGTGTACGGCTGGGCAGGCGCACCGCCGCTGCCCGGGCCGCTCGTGGCGTCGGTGGCGAAATTGATGCCGATCGGGGTGGCCTGGGCGGCTCCCGCCACAACAGCGGCCAAAACGAACAAAGCGGTGCGGACGAAGGTGCTGGTGGTCGAGGTGTTCATGGATCGAGCCTTTCAGAAAAATGGGCAAGTCTAACAAGTCAATCAATTAGCAACAGAATCTGAAAAAAACACGCCGTTGGCTTAGCTCGCACCGCAAATGGTCATCGTGAACACCCACAGTGAAGTCGCTCGTCTGGATCGACCCTGCTGTTTCCGGGTCTTTGAAGCCCCAGAAGGGGAATTGCCGTCACCGCTTTACGGGATGACCGCCCCCAAACAACCAAAGCCGTTAACCGATCACCTAACCACGCAACTGGCCGTTTCGCCTGACGCGGCACAGCCGAATTTCTAACACTACCCTGTTCACCACTCACATCGCTGGTGAGTCCGGGCATTTCCGGTCTCGTCGACCGCTCGATCTACCGAGCTGCGACGCACCGCAAAAAGTCGCCGAGCATCCCGACCCGTTCAGGCAGGGATTCTGGGCAGCTCTTTACGACGACGGGTTGTCATTCCGGCTCACGAGCGTTCGCCGGGAAACAGCCGCAAAACGCCGCGAAACACGGCGGTTTGCAACACGGAATACATATAATTGCTACCAACGGCGACCATGTCAACAAGCCACGCCGAAATTCCTGCGAAATCCTTAGCAGCACCCCCCGCCCGATGAGCTGCTGCTCTGGCAATCTGACGCCGCAGATGTCGCCAGCCACTCCGGCGGTGCAGCATTTCGCGTGCATCGGCGGCGATATGGCGGCCGCACGAAATGCGCAGTTCGGCCCGAGGGCCTCACACGAACAGCCGGCTGACCGATTCGTTGCGGTGGATGCGCTTGATCGCCTCGCCCAAGAGCGGGGCCACGCTGAGCACCTTGATCTTGGGAATCGTCTGCTCGGGACGCAGCGGAATCGAGTCGGTGATGATCACCTCGCGGATCGGCGAGGCTTTGAGCCGCTCGATCGCCGGGCCGCACAAGACGCCGTGGGTGGCGCCGACGTAGATTTCCTTGGCTCCGCGCTCGGCCAGCACCCGGGCGGCGCCGCAGACCGAGCCGGCCGTGCTGATCATGTCGTCGAACATCACGGCGATCTTGCCTTCGACCGAGGCACCGATGATGTTTTCCTGCCGCGTCGTTTCAGCATTGGCGCGACGCTTGTCGACGATCGCCAGGCTGCCGCCCAAGCCGCTCGGAATAGCGCAACGCCCGCTTGGTGCTCCCCTCGTCGGGACTGACCACGACCAGCTCCGCCGGATCGAGCCCCATGTTTTGAAAATGATCGACGATCACCGGAGCGGCGTAGAGGTGATCGACCGGCACGTCGAAGAACCCCTGAATCTGGGCGGCGTGCAGGTCCATGGCCAGGACGCGGTCGGCCCCGGCGCGGGTAATCAGGTTGGCCACCAGTTTGGCCGTGATCGGCACGCGGCCCTCGTCCTTGCGATCTTGCCGGGCGTAGCCGTAATAGGGAATGACCGCGGTAATCCGCTCGGCGCTGGCCCGCTTGCAGCTGTCCATGATCACGAGCAGCTCGAGCAGGCTGTCGTTGACCGGCGGGCAGGTGGGTTGGACCAGAAACACGTCGCGTCCGCGGATATCCTCCTCGATCTTGCAGTAGATCTCGCTGTCCGGGAAGTTGCCGATCGTGATCCGGCCCACGGGCAATCCGAGGTAATCGCAGATCCGGGCCGTCAGGTTCGGATTGGCGCGGCCGCTGAAAATCTTCAGATCGTTCATCGCAGCATTGCTCGCAGGGCGAAGGATGGGGGGCACGCGCTCGCAGGGCTATCGGCCAGCAACGGCTCGGCCGGACCGGCGGGTGGCGGCGCGGTTCAGGTTTGCGGGGCCAGCGACTTCAGGGTGGCCTCGACGGCCCGCAACTCGTCCATGGTATTGATGCTCAGCGTTTCGCAGGCTTGCAGGACGTCCAGCGCACGGACCGTTTTGCCCGCACTCTGCAAAATGCCCGGACAATCGGTGAGATAATACTCCCCCTGGGCATTGTCGGAGCGGATGCGATCGAGCGCCCAGAACAACTCCTGATTGTCGAAGACGTAACAACTCAGATTAACTTCGCGGATCGCTTTTTGCTCGGGCGTGGCGTCTTTTTCCTCGACGATGCCCTGAAAATTCCGCTGGGCGTCGCGAACGATCCGGCCCAGCCCGGCCGGATTGTCCTTGTAACCGGTGCCGAGAATGCAGGCCGCGGGACGAGCGGCGAAATCGGCCAACAGGGCCCGGAGCGAGACCGGCTGCATCAGCGGCGAATCGCCGGCCACGACCAGCGTCGGGCCGCGATGGTCGGCCAGTTCGGTGCGACACATCATGACCGCGTGGCCGGTGCCCAACTGCTGCTGCTGGAGGGCGAACTGGACACTCTTGCGAGCCGCCAAGGCCCGCTCGACGTCGGCTGCCCGATAGCCGACGACCACCACCGTGCGGTCGACGCCGGCGGCTTCGAGAGCATCGAGGACGTAATCGATCATCGGCCGACCACAGACGGGCACCAGCACCTTGGGCTGGTCGGAATTCATCCGGGTGCCCTTGCCGGCCGCCATGACGATTGCGACTTTTTGGTTCATCAAAAGCCCGCCCGCGAAGTCCGCTGTCCGCCGGGAAATGCCGCCCGATTGGCCGCGTGCCACTGCGGCCGGCTCCTATCTTTGCAGGAATGGCAATCCGCAACCAGGGCCCCCCGGCGGACGTTTTCTTGGTGCGGCCGAGCGGGGCTTGTTAGGCTACAAGAGTAGGGGATGCGGATCGATCGCGGCACGACGAGGAACCGACTTTGAGGCATGTTCTGGCTCTGATTCTAGGAGCGGCGGCGTCTTTGGCGACTCCGCTGCCGGCGACCGCCTCCGCGGACGAACCCGGCCCGGCCCCAGAACGCTTCGAAATCTCGATCAACGGCGAGAACTTCGTCGTCGACGCGGGCGTGCCGACCCAGCTGGAGAGCAAGGACAAGCCGGGCCGCAAGTACCGCGTGGCAGTTCGAGTCGCTCAGCTGCAGCACTGGAAGTTGAACACCGTCGGCTTCGATTACCAGCTGGGCTTTCACATCGACGACGATCGCAAGGCCCGGGGCCGCACGGCCACGCTCAAGCATCCGCTCGGTTTTGTGGTGGTGATCACCGATCTCGGCGGCGCACTGCCGGCCGACTCCAAGAGCACGGCCATCGAGCAACTGGTCGCGGCGATGCGCAAATCGCTCCGCGAGTCGGGCATCGACGAGGTCAAAGTCAGCAAGCCGCAGCGGAAGAAGCTCGGGACCAACTCGGTCGAAGCCGTCACGTTCGCCTATCAGGATTCCGACGGCGACGAGCGGATGTCGGCCGTCTATCTGGTGAGCGGCGAAAACTTCACCTGCTCCTTGCTGCTGCAGTGCGAGGAGACGCATCGCCAGGACGCGGTCGACATGGTCAAGGCGACGATCGCGTCGATCGCCCCGCTCTAGCGCCGGTTCGTTCGCGACGCCGGTGGATTCGCAAAGCCGGCGCATCGACCGTGCCGCGGTGAGTTCACTCGCAGTGGTAGATGCCCAGGCGCCGTTCAATCCGCATCTTGAGTCGACGACTCAGCCGCGTAGCGTCGGCGGCCGCAGCCGAACCAATAACCGGCCAGCGTGCCGAACAAGATCATCAGCCAGGTCTGCCCCGACGCCTGGTGCAAATGGGTGAGGAAATAACCCAGGCTTTCGTCGGCCGCGAACGGAAAAAATTTCCACTCGATATAGATCGACAGGACCAGGGCAATGACGCCGGCCAGCGCCCCCGCCGCCTGCGATCTGTCGCGCGTCGCCAGCCCACAGCCGATTCCGGCCAGCAGCCAGGCAAGGCCAAGAGCAGCGCTCCTTGCCGGGCAACCAAGACGAATGCGAAGTAACCAACCGCGGCGCCGGCCAGCGAGCCCAGCGCCGCGCGAACCAACAGGGGCACCAGCGAGCGGCCGGAGTCGGGCATAGGGGCTCTCCTGGCAGCGAGGGCAGATCTGGCCCCGCCGCGACATCATTCCGGCGGCGGGGTGATAAAGTCAGGCGGCGGCGGGGCAGGCGGGTCCCGCCAGACCAAATAGACGAGCGTGATGAAATCATAAAGCGCGTGGGCCGCGATTGCCACCAGCAGGTTGCCGCTGACCAGCCAGATCGCCCCCAGGTACACGCCAAACAGCGTCGCCAACACGGCGTATGACACGCTGAGCGCATGCGCCAGTCCGAACAGCAGGCTGGCCAGTGCCAAACCCACGACGGGCGTCGTCCAGCGGGCGAGCAATGCCTGGAGCACGCCGCGGAACAACAGCTCCTCGCCCACGCCGGCCAGGAGCGAGATCGTCAAAAACTCCAGCACGCTCGAATGCCGGACCAGCGGCACGATCACTTCGCTCACCAGCCGATTTAAGCGGGCCAGCGGGCCGACCGGGAAGTGCGTCACCAGCAGCATCACCGCCAACAGCGGCAGGCTGGCGAGCGCTCCCCAACCCCAGCCCGCCGCGCTCCAGTGCAGCGTTTGCGTCGCCGGCGCAGGAGACCATCCACCCCAACAGCAGGGCTACGACCGCGGCGCCTCCCTCGAACAACACGGCCAGTCTGAACAGGTGAACGTCGCTGGCCGGCTCGGACTGCATGGCAGGAGATTGTCCGCCGGGGCGCATTGCCAAACAAGTCCGCCGAGCATGGACCGTTGACGATTGCTCGCAAGCCGCCGAGACGCCGTCAGCGGACGCCCAGGTCGTCTTCGATTTCCCGGGCGCGGCTGTCGAGGCCGGATTTCTGGCCGCCGGTGGCGGGCCGAAGCTTGGCGGCCTCGTTCCGATCGGAATCGTGGAACCCGTCGCCCCGCCAATTCCACCGGGCGCAGCCGGGCATGAGGCCGAGCAGCATAACGGCCGGCCAGCAGCGGCGCACGCAGCGGCAGAGAATCTGAAGGCCGGGCATCGTGAGGGCTTCGCGAGTCCACCGCGTTAGGAAAAGGGGGCGCGAGTTTGACAAACCGCCCCCGATCGGTCCAGGCCAATTGCCAGCGGCGGCGCCAGAGGTCAGGATGAATTTGCCCGGGCGCCGGCCGCGGCGCTCGGGGCAGCCGCTTTCCCGGCGGCCATTCCCCGCGGTGCGACCACTCTTCGAGGAGCGACGACGACCATGCTAGCTGACTTCCGCCCGCTCGACGTTTTGGTCATCGCGCCGCATCCCGACGATGCCGAGCTGGGCATGGGGGGCGCGATCCTCAAACTCAGGGACGACGGCTTTTCGGTCGGCGTGCTGGAGCTGACCAGTGGCGAGCCAACGCCCTTCGGCACGCCCGAGCTACGGGCACAGGAAACCGCCGCCGCGACGGCCGTGCTAGGGCTCGACTGGCGCGGCAATCTGGGACTGCCCAACCGCAGCCTGGAAGCGACGCTCGACGCCCGGGCCAAGCTGGCGGGCGTGATCCGCCAACTGCGGCCCAAGTGGCTGTTCGCACCCTACTGGGTCGATGCGCATCCGGATCACGTGGCCGCGATCGAGCTCATCGAAGCGGCCCGCTTCTGGGCCAAGCTGACCAAGACCGACCTGCCCGGCGAGCCCCATCATCCTAGCCGGGTCTATCATTACTACTGCGTCCACCTGCGGGTGGTCGAGAAGCCGGCCCTGGTGCTCGACATCTCGCGTTACTGGGAACGCAAGCTGGCGGCGATCGCCTGCTATCAAAGCCAGTTCGTCACCGGCCGGCCGACGACGGCCCCGACGTTTCTCGATCGCCTTCGCGACCAGGCGGCGTACTGGGGCTGGTCGATCGGCACGCAGTACGGCGAACCCCTCGCGGTCCGCGAGGCGCTGGGCCTGACGAGCCTTCGCGACCTGATCTAGCGGCTCTCCGCGCCCCACGCGGCACTCTGCTAGCAGGTTTAGCGGATTGGCCCTCACAAATCCCTCGTGGAGCTTGGAGAGACTCTGCCGGTTGTGCCGATAACACCGACATCAGGGGATCGGCTGACTCTAGGGCTGCGCTACGGCGGGCACGGGTCGGCATGGGGGGACGATTTTGGGGGGACTTGTCATGGCTCTGCGCCGTTGGGTCGTGGCTCTGCGCCGTTGGGTCGTGGCGTGCATCGTGCTCGCCGGCACGGGATGTCAGCTCATCCCGCAGGTCGCGCACCAGCCGGTCGTGCACAATCCGTTTCCGCAGCTGTCGAAGATCGCGATTGCGCCGTTCTTCAACCTGAGCACCGAACCGACCGTCGACGGCCGGCAATTCGCCGAGGCCTATTTCAGCGAACTGCAGCACGTCCAGGGGTTTGAGGTGGTGCCGGTGGGCGTGGTCGAGCGGCAGATGACGGCCTTCAATCTGAACCTCAGCAACCCGGACGAAGTCCGCAAGCTGGCCAACATCCTGGGCGTCGACGCGGTGGTCGTGGGGGCCGTGACCGACTTTACGCCCTACTATCCGCCGCGGCTGGCAATGCAGGTCGAATGGTACGCGGCCAATCCCTGCTTCCATCCGATTCCGCCGGGCTATGGGCTGCCCTGGGGCACGCCCGAAGAGGAATTCATCCCCGGCCCGCTCAAGCTCGAGGCCGAAATGGCCCTGGCCCGGGCCCAGCTCAAAACGCAAACGCCGCCCTACACGCCACCGCCGATCGAGCCGCCCCAGCCGGACGCCGGCGATGGCGGCGACGATGGCAGCGATTCCGATGCCGCCCCGGGCATGCCGTCGCAGCACCTCGAGCCGGCCGAAGGCAACGCTGCCGGCCAGAAGACCGGCGGCAGCCCGCGAAAACGCACCGGCAAAGGCAAGTCGCCAGCGGGCACCCAGCCGGGCTCCGCGGTCAAACTGGTCGTTACAACCGGCAGTCCCGCGCCAGACGGCCCCGAGCTGCCGGCCGATTATCCCGACGCTCGGTCGTTCCTGCCGGCCCCGCCGAAGGCGGTTCCCTGCCCTTGCGTGCCCTCGGCCGAGCCAGTGCTGCGGCACACCAACACCTACAACGGGGCGGACGGCGAATTGACCGAAGCCTTGAGCAGCTATGTGTTTTTCAAGGACGACGGCCGGGCTGGCGGCTGGCAGGCGTATCTGATTCGCAGCGACGATTTCATCCGCTTCTGCTGTCACTTGCACATCTACGAAATGCTCTCGGCCCGCGGCGGCGGCGGCCAAACGCGATTGGTGTGGCGCTGGTCTGACGACCGATATATGTACCGCTAGAACGCTTGCGCCGTGCAGCCGGAACGGATTTCCGGCCGCCAGGATCGGGAGGATCCCTGGCCCGCCAAGCGCTCGCTCGAGGAGAAAACCGACTGTGAGTCAGGACATCAACGTGCTGGCATTGGTCAAGGGCGCCGAGCGCGTACGTCTTTCTGTACGACGACGCGAGCCGGGCCGAAGCCCTCCGGGTGCTGGGCCGCTATGCCTCGAACCCCGACCTGAGCTTCAGTTGGTACGACGCCGCGGTCCTGAGCCAGAAGATCCGCCAGGAAAGCCAACAGTCCGCCGCGCCGCGGCCCCGGTTTCAGCTGCCCCAGCTGACCGACAGCGACGACCTGATGTAATCCGTCCGGCCACCGCCCTCGGCGGCGAGATGCGCCGCGATTTGCCCGGCCGTCCATGCAAGCCGCCATCGCCCGGTTCCTGCAATATCTGGAAGTCGAGCGCAACGCGTCGGCGTTGACGATCAAGAGCTACCGTGAAGATCTCACGGCGCTCGTCGAGTATCTCACCGCGTGCCACGGCCGGCCGCCGCGGCCCGAGCAGATCTCGACGCCCGATCTGCGCGGCTATCTGGCCGCGCTGCACGAAGCCGAGTACGCCAAGACGACGATCTCCCGCCGGTTGGCCTCGCTGCGGAGCTTCTTCCGCTTCGGCCAGCGCGACGGCTGGGCGCAAGACCAATCCGGCCAAACCGCTCCGCAATCCGCGCAAGCCGCGGACGCTACCCCACTTCTTGTCCAGCGACGACATGGGCCGGCTGCTGGCCACTCCGGCCGCAGGCGATGCGATGGGCCTGCGCGACCGCGCGATTCTCGAGGTGCTCTACTCGGCCGGCTTGCGGGTCAGCGAGCTGGCCGGCCTGAACGACGGCGATCTGGATCTGGCCGGCGGATCGATTCGAGTGCGGGGCAAGGGCAAGCGCGAGCGAATCGGCCCGCTCGGCTCGTTCGCCGTCCGAGCTCTGAACGATTGGCTGCGGGCTCGCCGGCTATCGCCGCGGATCAAGCCCGGCCCCGCGGCACCGTTGTTCGTGAGCAAGTTCGGCAGCCGGCTGACGACGCGCAGCGTTGCCCGGATGCTCGAGAAGCATCTCCGCACGAGCGGGCTCGACCAGCGGACCACGCCGCACACGCTACGGCACAGCTTCGCCACGCACCTGCTCGACCACGGGGCCGACATCCGTAGCGTGCAGGAACTGCTGGGCCATAAGAGCCTCGACGACCACGCAGATCTACACCCACGTCAGCACGGCCGGCTTGCGGGCGGCCTACGAGCGGGCCCATCCGCGGGCCAAATAATAGCCCGCGCGAGCGCGAGCGCGGCCAGTCAGACCAGTCCTTTGCGAACTGCCCAGACCGCCGCCTGGGTTCGATCGCTGGCCGCGATCTTGCGCAAAATGTTCTGCACGTGCTCTTTGACCGTTTCGATGCTGATCGCCAGCGAGCGACCGATCTCCTTGTTACTCAGCCCGAGGGCCACGTGCCGCAGGACCTGTGTCTCGCGCGTGGTCAGCGGCGAAGGCTCGCCGTCGGACAGCGGGCTGGTGCCCATCGTGCCGGCGACCCGGAGCAATTGACCCGCATGCTGCGGCCCGCGGCCTTCGGCCGTGGCCACGATCGTGTCGATGATCTGCTGCCGGCTGGCCCCCTTGAGGACATAATCGCGGGCCCCCAGAGCCACTGCCCGGGCCACGTACGTCGGGTTGTCGTAGGTCGAGAGCATGACCACCTTGCACTCGGGCAGGGCGTCCTGCAAGCCGCTCGAGCGTTTCCAGCCCGTCCATCTCGGGCATCCGGATGTCGAGCAGGATCACGTCGGGCTTGTGCTCGCCGGCCAGCTGAATCGCCTGCTCGCCGGAGGAGGCCTCGGCCACCACCTCGATCTGCGAGTCGCAGAGCAGGCTCGCCAAACCGGACCGCACCACCTGATGATCGTCGACCACCAATACGCGAATTGCCATGACCCAATCTCCGAGCTGACTCTGGGGACCCGTCGTCGAAACAGGCCCGCGGCGCAAACCGGCGAACGATCTTCGGGCGGCGTGCGGCAGGGGCGCTGGCGGGCCGGTCGTAGGGGATTTCATTCATAATAGCCATCTCGCCGTCAGAATTGAAAGGCGTGGCGCGATCGTCACCTGCCGCGCATCCCGCATCGCGGTTACATCCGCTGCCCGGGCGACCAGCATACGCCCCAGAGGTGGGGTCGACGACAGTTGGCCGGCGTTGACCCTCTTCAACCTGCGACGTAGATATTTGGCGACAACCGATCCCAATCGGCCGCCCGGACGCGGTGCCGGCGCTTGCCAGCGCCCGTGCGCCTCGGGGCGGCCGCCCGAGTCGAGTTTTTTGCCGGAAAGCAATACGTCATGAAGAACGGCAGCTTGCTGTTGGTCGACGACGACCGTCGCGTGCTGGAATCGATGGCCGACTGGCTCCGCAGCCAAGGGCACAAGGTCGACACCGCGGCCAGCTACGCCCAGGCCGTCGCCACGATCGACCGGAAGGCCTACGACCTGGTGCTGGCCGATATTCGCCTGGGCGATGGCGACGGTTTCGACCTGCTGGCCCATTGCCGCCAGACGCGCCCGACGACCACCGTCATTTTGCTGACCGGCTACGGCACGCCCGAAGTGGCGATCGAAGCGGTCCGGGCCGGCGCCTTCGACCTGCTGACCAAGCCGCTGATCGACGATGAGCTGGAAATGGCCATCGAGCGGGCCTTCAGCCAGCAAACGGTGTTGGAAGAGAACAAGCACCTGAATGCCCAGCTCGACCTGCGATTCGGCATGGAAAACGTCGTCGGGCACGACCACCGCATGCGACGCGTGTTCGAGCTCGTCGAGGCCGTGGCCGACACCAAAGCCACCGTGCTGATCACCGGCGAAAGCGGGACCGGCAAATCGTTGATCGCCCGGGCGATGCACCGCCGCAGCGCACGGCGGGCCGGTCCGTTCGTCGAAGTCGCCTGCGGGGCTCTGCCGGAAAACCTGCTCGAAAGCGAGCTGTTCGGCCACGTCGCCGGGGCCTTCACCAGTGCCCTGGGCGACAAGGTCGGCAAATTCCAGCAATCGAGCGGCGGCACCATCTTTCTCGACGAGATCGGCACCGCCAGCCCCGCCATGCAGGTCAAGCTGCTTCGAGTGCTGCAGGAATTCGAATTCGAGCCGGTCGGCGGCAACAAGACCATCCACGTCGACACCCGGGTCATCCTGGCCACCAACGAGGATCTGACTCGACGCGTCGCCGAGGGTAAGTTCCGCCAGGACCTGTTCTACCGGATCAACGTGATCAATATCGAACTGCCCGGCCTGCGCGAGCGGGTCGCCGATATCCCGCCCTTGGCCAGGCACTTCCTGGCCCAGGTTTGCCAGGAGACGGGCAAGCAAGTCCACGGCTACGCCGACGAGGCGCTGACGGCCCTGTCGCGCTATAGCTGGCCGGGCAACGTCCGCGAGCTGCAGAACGTGATCGAACGGGCCGTGCTGCTGGGCAAGGGCGACCTGATCCGACTCGAGGACCTGCCGCGGGCGATCGCCGCCGGCGCGCCGGTCGTCATCCCGCCGCTGGGCAAGCGAACGCTCAAGCAGGCCCTAGAAGGCCCCGAACGGCAACTGATCCTCGAAGTGCTGGAAAGCTGCTCCTGGAACCGGCACCTGACGGCCGAAACGCTGGGCATCAACCGCACCACGCTGTACAAGAAGATGAAGCGGCTCGGCCTGGACGACGGCCAGCTTGCTACGCTCTAGCAACCGCCGCGATTTAGCAAACTTGCCGCTCCCCGCTAAAGGCCGCATTCTCGGCCAAGGCCGGTTATCCGCTGCTGGCATCCGGCCATTCCAGCCGATTGGCGTGCTGGCGCTCCGGCTGGCGCGCCGATCATCAATAGTGCGCAAGGGGCGCTTTCCGCCGCGGCCGTTGACCGCCCGCCTACAATCATGCGGCCGGGATCGACGAGGCCGCCCGATAGCGGCGAACCCTGTGCATTTTCGCCAGGGACGGCCCCCACGGAGGAGCGATTCAACCGGCCCCATTGACGACTGCATATCCCAGTGATTGCAGCCAGTGCCCCGGCCACGAATCGACAGCAGCCCAAAAAGGACAATCCCATGAAGCGAATGGTTTGCAGCCTGGCTCTGCTCGCCGCGTTGGCCCAAGGTGCGATGGCCCAAGAAGAGGTCGGCGCGCCCCGGCCGCTGCGCGGCTTGCTGGCGGCGCCCGCCCAACCGGCTCCCCCCACCGCATCACAGACGGCCCCGCAACCGCCCCAGCCGGGTCGGCAACATCGCTTCCGAATTTCGAGCTACGGGGCTTGGGTTCGCACAATGGGTCCCGGCTATCCGGCCTATCGCTATACCTATCGCGGCGAGACCAGCGGCTTTCTCCGCCCGACGCTGTTCACCTACGGCTACGAGCACGAGTACCAGGACAACGGGCCGTTCACGCTCAACGGCCAGTGGCACTAGACCACCGGCGGCCCTAGTCGCGGGCGACCCTAATCGCGGGCGGCACTGATCTCGGGCTGGCCCTGCGGCGCGTCGACCGCCCAGGCCGTCAGCTCGTGGGGGCTCGAAACGAGCAGCACCGGTCGGCCGTCGATTTCGGCGGTGGCGATGCCCGTCAGTTCCGAGCCGTATGCAAAGTGATCGAGCGGCTTGCCGTCGGCCGCCAGAATGTGGATCGAGCCGTCGGCACCGGTCAGCAGCCACTGGCCCGGCCCTTGCGGGAGCACGCGCCCAGCCACGAGCACATTGCAGGGCGTGTTGCGCTGTCCGATCGGCAGCGGGTAGCTCCACATTTCGGTCCCCTTGGAGTCCAGGCCCAGGGCGACCATTTCGGCCGGCTTGGGCGAAGCCAGCGCCGCGATATCGAGCGACGAACTGTCGCCCAGATGTGCTAACACCAGCACGTCGACCGGCCGGTTGGGCACCGGAATGCTCGGCAGCGACTTGCCCTGGTAATCGAGCACCGCGATTGCGGGCTGCTCGTTGCAGCACCAGATGCGGCGATGTCCCTCGGCATCGGGATCGAGCAGGGCGGCACTGATTACGTTGTCGAGCGTGCGGTTCGACCACAACCGCTTCCCGGCCAGCGACACTCCCTGCACGCCGACCGAGCCGGCATAGCCCACGACCAGCTCCAGTTGGCCGTCCCCATCCAGGTCGCCCAGCTGCACGTCGAAGATGCCGGCGTGGGTGCTATCCGGAAAGCGGAGCAGCTGCTTCCAGGACTCGTCGAACAGAAATAGCTGTTGTTCCCGGGCGGTGAAGCCGACAAAGTACCGGGCTCCCGCCGCGTCGACCGCAGTGCGCAGCTGGGTGATCGTGGCCCCGGCCGGCAACGTAATTTCATGCTGGGCCGCGATCTTGCCGGCGGCGTCCAGCTCGACCACCTTGCTCCAGCCGTCGAGCACCAGGATCCGCGGGCCCGACTCGGTCGGCAGCACCAGCAGGTTGCCGGGGTTCTTCAGGCCGGCGGCGGTCCAGAGTTTCGTGAGCTTGAGCGCGGCCGGTTCGCTTTTTTCGGCGATCTTGGCCTGGGGCAATTCGATCTGCTGCGTCGTGCCTTCGAGCTGCTCGAGCTTGCGGCGCTTGAATTGTTCGACCTCTTGCTCGTAACGGGCCACCTCTTGCTGAGCCAGGTCGGTGCCGGCCAAGACCGCTTCGAGCCGCTTGGGCAGCGTCTCGGCCAGGTCGGGCTTGAACCCCAGCTCGTACTGCTGCACCGTGCCGTCCGGCCCCAGCAGGACCAGCGTCGGACAGGCTTCGAGCTTGAACGCTTCGCGGGCAAAATGTTTCGGGTCGCGGACGATCGGCAGGTTCAGCTTGGCCTGGGCGAACGCCGCGCGGAGCATGTCGTTGGTGACTTCCGACTCGTCGGTGTCGACGGTCACAAAGACCACCCGGTCGTCGTTCTTGAACTGGTCGTACACCGTTTGCAGGTTTGGAAAGCTCTTGAAGCAGAACGGGCAATCGCGGAACCAGAAGTCGACCACCGCGACCTTGCCCTTGATGCTTTCGGAATCGAATGGCTTGCCGTCCAGATCGACGAACTCGAACTTGTCGATCTGCTTGCCCAACATTTCCGAGGGCTCGTCGCGCAAACTGGGCGGCGGCGGCACGAATTGCTTGAGCAGCATCGCAGTGGCCGGCAGCTCGCCGAATTGGAACGCCTTGTCGTCGATCTTGCCCCCCAGCCGGGCGCCCTGGAACTCGGCCCAGATGCGGAACGTCACTTGCTCGGACGACTTGAGATCTTGCTGGAACAGCGCGGTCGGCATTTCGAGCCGCCGCAGGATGTGCTTCTTGGGCTCGATCCAGGCCACGAACCGCCCGCGATCGCTCTTGATCTCGACCCGCTGGCAGGCCGGTTCGTCCGACGAAATGGCCCGATCCTCCAATCGCTTGGTCTCGTAGCCTTCGCCGAAAATGGCCACCAGCGGCTTGTCGGCCAACAGCAAGTCGAGCTGCGGCAGGCGCACTCCCGTGCCGCCGCTGAGCATTTGCACCAGGACCGGGTCCGAGTAGATCTCGTCAATCGCCAGATCGGCCGGGGCCGGGCGATACAGAATCTGATCGGCCATCGAGTCGTCGGCCACGACGGCGTAGAACTGCTTGCCGTCGCAGGCCACCACGCCCTGGAAGGCGTTGATCCGCACCTTGTTGGGCCGCTCGAGCGAAGCGGCAAACGGCAGCGGCTGGACCTCGCCCGTCTCGCCGTAGCGGGTGTACTCGATGTGCAGCTCGGCGGCATCGGCGTAGCTGGACGCCCGCTGGTAGGCGACTTTCATCGCTTCCAGCGGCTCGGAGCCGGACGATTTCGTGCTGAGCTTGCCCGGCCCCGGGCAGCCGCACACCGCCAGGCCCATTAGGCCCAGTGCCAACGCCCAAATCCTGCTCGTTCCCCCGCCGATCCGATTGCCAGCCGCCATCGCGTGAATTCCTTTCCGCTGCGAAATCTGAACTCCGCTCCCTCCCGGGCGAGAGCCTGCTGCTAAGAGCCTATCCGAGAACCGTCGGGGACTGTCCCCTTCTCCGGGACGGTTCACGGATCGGCCCTAACTCCACGCCTCCGATTATCGAATAACCGGGCCGGGCGGTAAAGCTCGTCTGTTGGCCAGCCGCAGACCCGGCCGCTAGTGGGACGTTTCCCCAGTCGGCGCCTCCGCGTCAACCCCGCGCCCTAGTGAGCGGCAAGGCGCTAGCCGCCGGTCCGATCCGGGGTGAAATCCGACCGGACGCATGACGCGCAAAAATGCCCCCGCCAGCGATTTGCCCAACAACCCGGGCACCCAGGACACCGGCGGCTAGCGCCGCGCCGCTCACGCTCAGGAAGGCACCCGGCCGGGCCGATCCGCCTGCAAAACGTCATGGTGGCGGTCACCAGGTCGCGACGCGATTCTCGATGTTGAAAGGGGCGGCAAGTGCTTGACCGCCGCCCGGGCAGTCCTAACATGGCAGTTGACCAACCGTTCTCGTGGGGTTCGCTCGCCATGTCCACCATCCTGCCCTACGGCGCGGGCTCGACCCTGCAGCTCGACCTCGCCCCCGAGGTGTTGGTGGCCGAGTGCGGACGCCCGCAGGGCCCCGCCATTGCCGATCCGGCCCGGGCCATCGCCGAGGCGCTCGATGCTCCGCTCGATTATCCGCCGCTGGGCCAAACCGCGGTGCCCGGCGACAAGATCGTGCTGGCGCTCGACGAAGGGGTGCCCCACGCCGCCGAAATCGTCGCCGCGATCGTCGAGCGCCTGCTGACCGCGGGCATCGCGGCGGCCGATATCGCACTGCTCGAAACCCACGCCGCGGGGCCGCCCGATGCACACACCGATCGGGCCCTGGCCGCCGCTCTGCCGGCCGCAGCGCAGCGGCTGGTCCACGACCCGCTCGACCGCAACCGGCTCTCCTACCTGGCCGCTTCGTCCGAAGGCAAGCCGGTCTACATTCATCGGGCCTTGTCCGAGGCCGACCTGGTGCTGCCGATCGGCTGCCTGCGGGCCGCCGACGCGCTGGCCAATTACGGCATCCTGTCGGGAATCTTTCCCGCCTTCTCCGACGCCAAGACGATCGAGCGCTACCGCGCGCCGGTGGCCAGCGAGTCGGGCGTGCCGCTCCGCCGCTTTCGCCGCGAGGTGGAAGAGGCCGGCTGGCTCCTGGGCCTGCACTACCTGGTGGAAGTGATCCCCGGCGTGCCCGACCAGTGGCTAGGCGTGCTGGCCGGCCGGGCCAGCTCGGTCACTGAGGCTGCGGCCGCGGCGTGCAGCCGGGCCTGGCATTTTCAGGCCCCCCGCCGGGCCAACCTGGTGTTGGCCGCCGTCGCGGGACCGGCCGGCCAGCAGACCTGGCTCAATGTTGCCCGAGCGCTGGCCGCCGCCAGCCGCGTGGTCGAGGACGGCGGCACGATCGTGCTTTGCACCGAGCTGGAGGCCGATCTCGGGCCGGCGCTGCAGGCCCTCCGCGGAGCCGAGCATCCCAGCGCCGTCATGCGGCACATCGCCCACGAGCGGCCGGCCGACACGCTGGTGGCCGCCCAGCTGGCCCACGCCCTGGAGCGCGGCCGGGTGTACCTGCTCAGCCGGCTCGAGGGATCGCTCGTCGAAGAGCTGGGCCTGGCCCCGATCGACCGGCCCGACCAGGTCCAACGGGTTGCGGCCCGGCATGAGTCGTGCATCCTGCTGGCCAACGCCCAATATGCGGTCCCCTCGGTCGATGACGAGAGCGAACTATCCAGCCCGGCCGAGCTGCTCGACTCGCTGCTCGAAGACGCCCGGGAAGAGTTTGAGTAGCCCGGGCCGTCGCGCGTCCCGCTCGCTTGCCGGCAATTGTATGTCAATCGCTGCGGTCCCAGATTCGCCTTCCCCTTTCATCCTCCAGGTGCCGAGCCGATGACCCAGCCGCCGCCGATCGAAATCGACGTTCACTCCGTCCAGGCCCGGCTGGCCGCGGGCGAGGACCTGCTGCTGGTCGACTGCCGCGAGCAGGACGAATGGAACCTGGTGCACATCGACGCTGCAAAGCTGATCCCGATGAGCGAGCTCGCCGCCCGGGTCGGCGAGCTCCAGCCGTATCGCGACCGGCCGATCGCCATTCATTGCCATCACGGCGGACGCAGCCTGCGGGTAGCCAACTGGCTGCGCGAGCAGGGCTTTGCCCAGGCCCAAAGCGTGGCCGGCGGCATCGACGCCTGGGCCCAGCAAATCGACCAGAGCCTGGCGAGGTACTGAAAAGGCAAAAGGCAAAAGGCAGAAGGCAGAAAACGGCAACCGGACCGAGCCGATCATCCACGCGAATGGGACGGCGCGTACGTAGGGACCATTATGTCGAAGTCATTGGCGAGGGCTCGTGGCGCCGTGGCAACTCGGGTTTGTCGGCCAAGACCCACGGGCAACCTGGAACACGCCCTGCGCCGTGGTCGCGGCGGAACTGCTGCGGCCGCCCTTGGCGACTGCAACGTCTTTCAGCAACTTTTCCTTCGTAGCGACGGTGCCGGAGCCGGCCGGCTTGGTCCTGCTGGCTAGGGGGCTGGCTGGTCTGGCGGCAGCGATTCGCCGCCACGGTCCTAGTCGGCAATCGCGATTGGGTGGCCGCGGCGGGGCGCGGCTCTGTTCACATTCAAATCGCGGACGCCCGGGCGTGGCAGGCCCGGATCCGGCCTTCGATTTCGGCGACGAGCTGGGCGTCGTCGAGCCGCTCGATTTCGGAGGGAGTGAGCGGCGAGCCGAAGACAACCCGCATTTTCGCGCGGCCGGGCAGCCGTTGGCCGCGCGGCCAGGCGGCGTAGGCCCCTTCGATGGCCAGCGGCACCAGCGGCACGCCTGCGCGGCGGGCCAGGGCGCGAAAGCCCGGCTTCAGCGGGGCCACGGCACCGTCGCGGGTGCGGGTGCCCTCCGGAAAAATCAGCACCATCTCCCCCCGCTTGAGCCGCCGCAGCGTTTCTTTCAGGCCGGCCAGCCCGGTCCCCTCGCGATCGATCGGAATCGCGTCCAGGGCCGTGATCAACTGGCGCAAACCATTGATCTCGAACAAGGTCTGCCGCGCCAGAAAATTCAGCCGCCGGTCGCAGGCCAGGCCGACCAGCACGGGGTCGAAATTGCTTTGATGGTTCGAGAGCACGAGCGCCCCGCCCTCGGCCGGAACGTACCCGCGGTTCTCGACCCGGATGCCAAACAGCACGACCGCCAGCACTCGCGTGACGACCCACAGCAAGTCGTAGAACAGCCGTTTGCCGAGCGTGCGCTTCATGGATCGTGCGGCTGGGGGCGAATTCGGAATGGGGAATTCGGAAGTGGGAATGGGGAGTGGAAATGCGGAAGTGAGAATGCGGAAGTCGGAATCTAGCCGAGCAAGTGTTCAGGGATCATGCCGGGCCGGTCCGCTGCCGCTCTTGGCGATCCGCTGCCGCACGAGCTGCTCGAGCCGGTCGACAACCTCGCCGCGCGTCAGGCCGTCGGTGTCGACCTCGATCGAGTCGGCCGCGGCGGCCAGCGGGCCAACCGGGCGATTGGTGTCGCTGCGGTCGCGCTGATTTTGCTCGGCCAGCACGGTTTCCAGCGGCAGTTGCTCGCCGCGAGCCCGCAGGTCTTCGGCCCGGCGCCGGGCTCGCTCGGCTGGGCTGGCCGTGAGAAAAATCTTGCACTCGGCGTGCGGAAACACAACCGTGCCCTGGTCGCGGCCCTCGGTAACAATGTCGTCGCTGCCGGCCATCTGCCGCTGCAAGGTCACCAGGTGCTCGCGCACGCCCGGGTTGTTGGCTGCCCAGTGGGTGACGGCCGTGGTCTCGGGCGTGCGGATTTCGGCGCTCACGTCCTGGCCGTCCAGGAGCACCCGGTCGTCCTGAAAGCGAATCTCGACCTGCCCGGCCAGCTCGACCAGCCGCTCAGTCTCGTTCCAGTCCAGATTTCGCAGCACGGCCGCGTAGGCCACGGTCCGGTACATGGCCCCCGTATCAAGAAAGCGGAAACCTAGCCGCCGGGCCAACTCGCGGGCAGTCGTGCTCTTGCCGGCACCGGCGGGTCCGTCGATGGTCACGATCATGGGCAAAACGCTGGTGGGTAGAAAGCGAGGAATCGGCCGGGGCCGTCGCATTTTCGGGGCCGCCTGGCGTGGCAGATTATAGTCGAAAGCCCTCGGTCGGGCGTGCCGGGGCGGCGAATGAAAGATCTGTCGGAGGCGACGCCGATCGCCGATTCGTCGCTTCAACTCGACGAAGTCGGCAATCGGAGTTGCCTCCTACAGACCGCTTTGAAGCAAGCCGCGCAAGCCAATTCCGGCGCTGAACCGCCGTCACGCCGGCTGCCAGCGGGCTTCGACCTCGATCCACTGATAGCCGGCCAGATCGACGACGATCCGGTCGCCATCCACCGGCAGCTCGGCCAGTTGCTGGCCGCGGAAGTCGACCTTCCGGGCGCTGGCCACGGGGCGAAACGCCCGCAGCGCCGCCCGGACCGGCCGCCCGCTGGTTTCCAGCAGCCGGACGCGAAAGCCCTGGGCCGCATTGGTCGCGGACGCTGCGGACGCCGGCGCCGCCTGCGGCTCAAGCGGGTTGCTTTCCGGGCCGACCGGCTCCCAGTGGGTGGCCAGCACGCTCCGGGCGTCGATATGGAACAGCCAGCCCGACGCGGCGCCCGAGCGCGGCCGGCCAGCGTGGGCGACCACCGTTTGCGGGGCGACCAGGTCGGCGGCGGCCGCGGCTGGATTGGCGACGTCGATGCCGATGCCCAGCGTGAAGCGGCGGCAGGTTTCGCCCCGGGCGACCAGCAGCGTGTCGATCACCCGCGGCGAGCTGCGGCGGTGCCAGGCCAGCCCGCCGGTCAGAACCGACGTGCGCCCGCCCGGCAGATCGATCTCGATGAACTGCGGGGCCTCGATCCGCTTGGCTTCGGTCGGATGCCGGGCCCCGCCGACGCTCCGCGAGATCTCGGCCGCCGAATCCGACCAGGCCCAGCGGACCGCGTAGTACGAATTCCAAGGGTCGGCCCGCAGCGGCTCGGCCGGGTCGAGTTCGATTTCAATCCGTGCGATCCGGCTGCCGCGCCAAACCTGCGTTCGCTGGACGAAGCCGGCCAGCCGCCGTCCTTCGGCGTCGATTAGGCTGCCGCGGCTAGTGATCTCGCCCACGGCCGCCGTCGAGCGGGTCACGGCGATCGACTCGGCCTGCATCTGCG
Organism: uncultured Planctomycetaceae bacterium; assembly: GCA_963828155.1. Lineage (GTDB taxonomy): Bacteria > Planctomycetota > Planctomycetia > Pirellulales > PALSA-1355 > CAWCAX01. The sequence continues at coordinate 303,158 of CAWHDQ010000014.1, read as the reverse complement.
AATAGATGGCCAGTTCGTCCGGATCGCGCCAGACTTCGCCCGGCTGGGACGTCGCTTCGCCGGGTGCCCGCAGGGCGATCTGCTGGCTCATCCGGTTGCCGCGATGGTGATAGTCGCGGAGCACCTGAATGCCGCCGGTCGTCGGGTGGATCGTGATCTCGAAGTGCTCGTTGGCCAGCACGTTGTCGGACGCCAGTGGGGGCTCGCGCCGCGGCCGGGCCGGCTCCGGCTGAGTCCAATCAACCAGGGCAAATCCCATTCCCGGCACTTCGACCACGCGCTGCTCGGGCTCGGCGGCTGGAGGTGACGCCGGCGATTCGGTGATCGGCGCGTTTGCCTCCGCACTCGTGCCGTCAGGCCGCTCGACGAGCATTCGCCGGCTGAAGCTTAGCGGGTTGATCGCCAGCGAGACGTCGTCCGCCGCGCCGCTCGCCGCCGGGGCAACCAGCCGGCCGACCCGAGCCGCGAGCGCGTCGAGCGGTTCGTTCGCATTTTGTTTTGATGCCGGCCCGTTCGCCGCCGATTGGCTCGCCGGATCGAGCAGCGCCGCCAGCGTGATCAGTGCTTCCCGCGCGGTTCTCTCGACGGCGGCTTGCTCGGCACTGGCCCAACGCGAGAGCGGGTCGGCCTGGCGGCGAATCACGGCCTGCTTGAGATACGGCGCCCGGTACTCGTCGGCCAGGAACCGCACGGTCTGGGCCGGGGCGTAGGTATCGCTGAAATAGTCGTCCAGCGTGATGAACTTGCCCAGAGCCGAGGTGTACCGGGCGACCCGCCGCAGATCGTCGTACCAGGGGCTGGCCGCGCCCGGCCAATGGGCCAGGATGACGCTGGCGACGTGGTCGGTATCCATCGCTTCGCCCATCCGCTTGGCGAAGTCGAGAAACGTCGCGCTCTGGGCCGCGTCGCGGGGCAGCCGAGCCAGCGCTTCGATCGCCGTGCCGTCGGGCCCTTCCCAGCGGACCTTGCTCTGCGAGCCGAGCGGGAATCGCCCGTCTTCGAGCGTGAAACCGAGCGCCCCGACGAAACCCAGCTGCACGAGCAACTGCGGCAGCGTGGTCGACAGCCCATATCGCCGCCGGCCATAGACCCGCGGCACGCGCTGGAGCAGCTTGCGATAGGCGTCCAAACCCTGTTCGATCCCCGCCAGCACTGCCTCTTGCGGCTCCAGCGGCAATTCGCTCTCGGCGATCTCACCGCCGACCAGCGATAGCCCACCGCGCTCCAGCCGTGCGCGCAGGGCAGTCAGCGTGTCGGGATGTTCGCCGGCCAGCGTGCCCAGCAATTCCGCGGGCAGGAGCAGGTTCTTGGCGGTTGGCTCGGACAGCTCGCGCGAGCGCCGGGCCCAGCGTGGTGGGGGCCGTGAGCGTCAGGTCGATCAGGTACGAATCGACCGGATAGAAATACTTCCGGGCTTCGCCCAGCAGGTTAAAGGCCGATTGCAACTGCGCCCGGGCTTCGTCGGCGTTGCCGGCCACGGCCGCATCGGCCGCAGCCACGGCGAACCGCTCCAGCGCCGGCTCGTCCAGGTTGCTGGCGTAGCGCATCTGCCGGGTGAGCAACTCGACCTGGAGCCTGGCATAGCCCAGAGCCAGAAAGTCGGCAGACAGATCACCGTCAACCGCCGGTACCGCGTTCCCCTCAGGCGGAGCGGCATCCGCGGCTGGCGAGTCTGGCGCGGGCGGTGCTGCGAGCGCCGCCAGTGCGGCCGCGACGATCTCGCTCCGCTGAGTCACTTTGGCGATCAGCGTGGCTCCTTCGGCCTTCGCCCGAGCGGCGAATCCGGCCGGCAGGCGGTCGTAGCTCACCGCCGGCACGACGATCAGCCGGCCGGCCACTTCGGCCGGCGGCGTGTCGGCGCGTTGCCAAGTGGGTATTTTCCGCGCGCTGGCCACGAGCGCCGGATGCCACAGCGCCGACCAGGCGGCCAGCAGCCCCTCGGCCTCGTCCCCTTCGTGGTAGAGCGGAAAGTCCTCCAGGCTATGGCAGGGGAGCAGGACGATCAGTTCCGAAAAGTTCATCTTGCTCTGGGCGGGCGCGGGGGTCGGAGGCCAGGAACGGATTGCCGAACCTTCCACGATAACTGCCCGCGGCGCGAGCGGCTAGGCGGGCCCGGCGGCTGGGTCAGGCCCCAGCGACCGGCGGATGGGAAGACTCGCCCGGCGATCCTTTCTGGCGGCCGGCCCGTTTTCTACAATGCCGCGAGTTAGTTGGGATTCCAACCGAGCAGCCGATCCACGATCCGCCGTCCGGTCTTCAGCACCGGGCACGGCAACCGCATGAAGTGGTTGCCAACCGTGCGAAACTCCATCCGTAGTACCGCCTGCTTCCGTTCGCGCCAAGCCGCGGCCTGGCGCCCACGCCCCGCGGGCGGCAACAGGGCATACCAGGCTTTCAGAATCCAGGCCCACGAGGTCATGACCGTGTACGCCCAATGGCACACCAGGTTGTCGACCGGAACAGTCAGCGCCCGCACGCCGCCCTTGAGCTGAGCGGGCAAGTTCTCTTGATTGCAGCGATCGTTGGCCGAGCAGACGATCTCGGTCGCGGAGAGCTCGCGGTCGTTGGTCGATGGAGGATCGTCTGGAGTTGCATCCTGAGCCTGCTCTGAATACGACGACGTGTGGTAACTCGATCGTGACCGACCGCACCTCGGGATGCACATGTGTGAGGACATATCGTTGCCCACCGCGCCGGGCTCCACGGCGGATCACACGCCCCGGGAACACAGCCAAAGGCCAGCCGGGGTCCGGGGGCGGCAATGAGCTCCCTGGTCCGCGTGAACGCAATCCAACAACCGCGGCGTCAGCCGTTCCGCCCCCCTCATCCCCCGAGCTTCACCCACAAATTCCGCTGAAGGCCCGGAAAATCTTGCAAACGGAAAGACGTTGCCGGTCAGTAGTACAGAGGAAAACTACTCCAATCGCTTATGCCTGCGTGTCTCCGCGTCCTTGCGGTTAACCCTCTTCGTATTTCCCCGCCGCGCACTGCCCCGCAAACAAAAATGCCCCTCTGCCTTGCCGGCGCGTCCTCCGCGATCTCTGCCTGCTCCGCGCCCTCGCTTGCCGGTATCTGCCATGATCCTCTTCGTTCGCACACAGCGCCCGCCGAATTAATCTGACCCTTTTCATTGCCCGCGCGTCCTCTGCGCCCTCTGCCGCCTTTGCGGTTAACCCTCCTCGTACTGCCCGCGCGTGGACCCGCCCAGGTCGGCTTCGCCGACCAAAAGAAAGGCAAGATGGCGTGCCGCCGCCTGGCAGCGGGGGCCGCGGCTGTTCGAGTTTGAAAGAAAAAAGCTCCGCGCCCCGCCCGGTCGATGCCGGAGGCATCTGTATGCCGGGCAGCGGCCGTTGCTGCCCTACGCCGAACCCCTGACGGGCTCGGCGTCGCTCCGCGTCGCCTGAGTGAATCAGGCAGACGCTCCGCTGCCTGGAGTGACAGTCCCGTTCGGGCCAGTGTCCCTACCACTTCATCCCGCCCCGGCTGCTGGTGCCGGCTGGGGCGCGATCGACCGGAGCCTCCGGGCGTTCGTTGTTTGAATCGCTCGGCGGTAGTCCGGCCCCTGCGGTCTGCACTTCACCCGCATGCACCGCGAGACACTGACCTGGGCTTCCGGAAGGCACGCGCGTCGGTCTTGCCCCCACGAGGGGAGCAGCGGCTGAAGCCTCGTTCGAGCGTGGTAGTTGGCCCGGACGGGTTGCAACAGTCGCTGCCAATGAGCCTACCCGCGAACGGTCGGGGACTGTCCCAATTTTGCGAAGCCTGCGCAGCAAAATGGGACTGTCCCCTTCTCCGCAACCGTTCGCGGGTAGGCTCAAGCAGACGCGAGAGAGGTTGTCTTTCCGCGGCTCGTCGCCTGGCGCCGGGGTTTGCCGCGCCGGGCGCTTCGCCTTGGATCGGCTTGTCGTTCCGCTCCTAGTTCGGGCTTTACGGCTTCGTGTAAGGCCGGCTCGCCGCCGGAACCGATCTCGACGTTGGGCAGGCCCGGCAAACGGGGCTCGCTTGGGTCGCGATCGATGTCAGTCGGTTTGCCGACGATGCACGACTCCGCCTTGCCCGTTGCGGCTGGAATTCGCAGCTGCTCGCCAAGGCTCGGTCGCCCCGCTTGGGAGCAAGTGCGCCAAGTTCCGCCGGGCACCGCCGGCCCACGAACTAGCCGGCGGATTTCTGACAGTCGGCCGTGGCGTTCCTCGCACCGGCCGCGTGGCCATAGCGGGAGGGAATTCGCTTCCCGCCCGGCCTTGCTTGCCAGCGCCCTGGATTGCCTGCCAACTGCCTTCTTGCCCGGCGGCCTCTCTGGCCGACTCGGCTCTGCGAATAATCGCAGAATCCACCGCGATTTCAAGTGCGGAATTAGGCCACACACCAACCGCGGGGTGCACTGAAGGCCTCTTCACCTATGCTGCACTGGCGTCACGCCCTCGACCGTGCGGGCAGATGCGGGAGCCCGGCCCGACGATCCGCCGCGGAGAGAAGCTGCATCGGTGTGTCGCGCCGACGCAAGCCTGCATTACACGTCGTTACGGCCGCGTTCCATGACACTCTTGCCCTGGATGCCTTTCAGGAGAACATCAAGCGCAGCGAAGAGTGAACGAATTGCCCGGATCACTAAGCAAACGTCGCACGCTCATGCCCTCCCGCGCCGATTTTTCCCAATGCGGGGACCCCCTGCCTCACCCGCCGCGAGTACCCAGGGTGCTTCCCGCGCCACGGGGTTGTTGATTCACTGCCTGAAAACCGCAACAATGAAACCCCCTCTTGAGGGACATGTTCATCCCGATTAACCGGCCAATGGCTCACAGTCCGCCGAAGCCCGATCCGTTTCTTGAGATCAGGGTCCATCTACGCGCAAAGTCTCCGTCGGTTTGTGGGCTCTGCGTAGGATACGAGCGAAAGCGTTGCGCGCCGAACAATTCGCCGGTCACATTTTCGAATGGCTGCCCGAGTTCGCGCTTTCCCCGAAGGAATACGATGCCTTCAATCTCGGAAACTCAGTGCGTTTCATGCGCCGAGCAGTTCAGTCCGTTTATGAGTCCAAGAAATTTAAAAACCGTGGCGAGTTCGGAGAACTGTTTCTTCACGCCGTTATTCGCCAGGTCCACGACTCCATACCAGCGATCTCAAAGCTGTACTTGAAAACTGGCGTTAACGACACGGTGAAGGGATTCGACGCCGTCCATGTCGTTGGCCCGGTCAACGATCTTGAATTATGGCTTGGCGAGGCGAAGTTCTTTAAGAGCATCCATAGTGGAGTCGCAGCCGTAGTTAAAGAGCTGGGGCAGCATCTCGCTCCGAACTATCTGAAGAACGAATTCTTGCTCATACGAGGGAAGATCGATGCTGATTCGCCGCATGGCAAAGCACTCGACAAACTGCTTTCGCCGAACACGTCGCTAGACGTCGTCTTCAAGCGTGTCTGCGTTCCGATCCTCTTGACGTACGACAGTGATTGCCTCAAGTCGTTCAGAAAATGCACTGACGAATACACCGACGCGTTCAAGAAGGAAATAATCGAGTACTACGATTACTTTTCCAAGAAGCTTGCCGCGAAGAAGTTCCCGGAAGAAATTCGCTTTCACCTCTTTCTGTTGCCGCTGTCGACCAAGGCGGCCCTTATCAAGGCGCTCGATAAGAAGCTCAGAACATGGCAGCAAGCCTAAAGCCAGACGAACTCCGAGAGGCCTTGCGATCATCCAGCAAGGTTCAGGAAAACGCCTTCGATTACTTGAAGGCAATCACCGCCCTCATCAACGACGGCGAGGATAGTACGGTCGGCCAGGAAATGGTTCTACGCGCACTCGACCGCGCAAGCACTTTGGCCGCTTGAGAAACGTTCTTGATTCGATTGCACAATCTGTGGGCCTATATCCATACGTTGCGAATCCGGATCAGCTTGGCGTGCGCGAAACAATCGCCTACGAGTACCACCGGCCATTGAATCTGCCGGAGAAGATCGTCTTCCATCGAGAGCAAGCCGAGGTCTATCACCAGCTTCTCGCCGGCCATAGCGTCATTCTTAGTGCGCCGACGAGCTTCGGGAAGAGCAAGATCATCGACGCCATGCTGGCGTCGGAGAAGCACAACAACATTGCGGTCGTCGTGCCGACCCTGGCGCTAATCGACGAAACGCGTCGTCGATTGTGTGACTTCGCCGATCGGTACAAGATAGTCACCCACCTGTCGCAGAAGCCAGCCGAGAAAAACGTCTTTGTGTTCACCGCCGAGCGCCGTCAAATACGCGCATTTCCCCAAGATCGACTTTTTCGTCATCGACGAGTTCTACAAAATCGGTGACCTCAAGGGCGACAAGACCCGCACCGTCGCGTTGAATCAGGCCTTCTATAAGCTCTGGAAGAATAAGACCCAGTTTTACCTCCTCGGTCCGAACATTCGCGAAATCCCAGAGGGCGTCCAGCAAACCTACAGCTGCGTATTTCATCGCACCAACTGTGCAACGGTAGCCGCCGATCAAATCCGGGTTGCTCCCAAAGGTGACGAGCTGAATAGACTTGTGAACCTCGCCAGGACCTTGGTCGAACCCACGCTCATTTATTGCAGCTCCCCCTCACGGGCGAATGAGGTGGCGAAGAGATTCGTCGAAGAGGGAATCGGCATCGACGCGAGCGACTTGGAGCCTTGTGCCAAATGGACCGGGGAGGCCTATCATCCCGACTGGATTTTCGGCCGCGCGCTGGTACAGGGCATCGGTATTCACCACGGCAAACTTCCACGATCGCTTTCGCAATACGTCGTACGGTGCTTCAACGAAGGCAAGCTTCGCTTTCTTATCTGCACGTCGACGCTTATCGAAGGCGTCAACACGAAAGCAAAAAACGTCGTCATCTACGACAACAAGATCGCGCAAAAAAGGTTGACTATTTCACATTCAATAACATCAAGGGCCGGTCCGGACGCATGTTCCAGCATTTCGTGGGCACAGTGTACCTGTTCTCCGATCCTCCACAGCCAGAGCTTCCTTTCGTCGACTTCCCGCTCCTGACACAAGAGGCCGATGCCCCGGATAGTCTTTTGATCCAGCTCGACCACGAAGACCTGACGAGCTCGGCGCGAGAGCGGCTAAGAAAGTACACCGACGGGAGAGCGCTTCCGTTGGAACTGATTCGAGGGAATGGTTCGATCGAACCCGCCCATCAGGTCGAGTTTGCCGAGGCGATAAGAGCTGCCTCGCCGCGTGACCAAAAACTATTGACCTGGCGCGGGTTCCCGAACTCCGATGAGCTTTACTACGTCTGCGATCTAATTTGGACGCATTTCGTACGCTCGAATCGGCGGAATGCCGGGGTTTCATCCGGCCGCCAACTGGCCTTCAAGATCATGCAGCTTGCCAGCCGGCTACCGATCAGCGATCGAATTCTGGCCGAAATGGAAAGTGATCCTCAGTACGCGGCCGAAGACGCCAACGAAGCGGTAGAGCGAGTCCTCGATTTCGACAGGACCTGGCCCGGCTTTGATTTTCCTCGATACCTCGTCGCGGCATCAAACATTCAGGAGCATGTTTTAGGCCAGCGCCGCGTTCGGCCCGGAAACTACCTGGCTTATGCCACGTTGGTGGAATGCCAATTCCGCACGCCGGTCGTGGCGGCCCTTGACGAATATGGTATCCCAGTTCAGGTGGCTGAGAAGATTCAGGATCACCTCGGGGCAGAAGATGACCTGGACGAGGCCCTCGCTTTACTACGCAAGCTCTCTCTGAAAGATATTGAGCTCACAGCCTTTGAGTTCGACGTCATTCGAGATGCACAGCGCTCCCTCGCCCCGGAGGAAATCGACTAGTATCGGCGGAGAAAAGACGGAGAAAACGTGCCCGGCACCGCTTCCCACGTCTCGCTACCCGGCCGATCTCACCGCTCGCGGAATTCCACGCGGTCGCCGTCCTGCACCTGGCGCATGCCCTCGAGCACGATTTTGTCGCCCACGTGCAGCCCCGCTTTGACGACGAACTGGTTGTCGACCTCGCTCTGGATGACGATCTCCCGCGAGTGGGCCACCTGATCCGCGCCGATGACGAACACGTAGCGGTTGTCGAGCACCTCGAACGTCGCCCGCTGGGGAATGACGATCGCCTCGGGCACGACCCGGCCGATCTGCACGGTGGCGGCCCGGCCGGCCCGCAGCACGTGGTCGGGATTCGGAAAATCCGCCCGGAAGGGAATCGTGCCGGTCCGCGAATCGAACACGGCGGCGATGGCCCCGAGCTTGCCGGGCAAGTCGTACTTCTGGCCGTTGGCCAGCACGAGCTCGACGTTGACCTCGTCCCGGTGGTGCTCCAGGTCGGCCGCGGCGTATTGCAGGTATCTGGCCTCGGGCACGTTGAAGTACGCCCACATCGGGTCCTGGTCGGAGAGGGTCGTGAGGACCTCGCCCTGCTTGACCGTTTCTCCCTCGGAGTGGGCAACGGGGCCGACGACGCCTTCGAGCCGGGCCCGAACCGCGATTTGCTCAGCGTGCTGGTCCCCCTCGGCGGCGGCCCGGCTGCCGACAGGCCGGATCTCGAACAGCACGTCGTCGCGCTCGACCGTCTGGCCCTCGCGAACCTGCGGCGCGGCCAGCATGCCGGCCGCGGGCGCTTTGACCTCGATCTGATGATGCGGCCGGAGCTGACCGACATACTGGTCGGTGAGCGTGACGGCTTTCGCCTCGACGGTCACGGTCGTGACCTTGGGCACCGGGCGCCGCGGCTTGCCAGGGGACCGGCTGCATGCCGGCAGGCCGAGGCCGACCAAAAGCAAAATGAAAGCCAGTATCCCGGAGCGATTCACAGCGCCACCGCCTGGAGCGTTGCCTGGGGGGCCGTGGGCCGAATCGTTCGGCGCCGCCAAAGCCCGCCAGCGGACGAAAATCCGCCGTGCAACGTAGGCCCGCCCCGGCAGCCCGTCAATCGGAAGGGGGGCGGCTTAAGAAGAATTCCCCCAAAGGGGGTAGAAGCAATCCCGCGCTCCGAACTCGCAGGCCGCGGCTAATCGGCACACAACCCCTGGCGGAAGCGCATTCCGTGGGGGCAAGCCCCATGGCTCGCTGGCTTGAGGCGCGGCCTGCAAGCGGTTCAGGCCCGGTCCCGCGAGGCGGTACGAATTTGCGGAAAGGAACCGCGGGGCGGCACTAAGAGGGTCAGGGACTCGGGAACAAGCGCATACCGTGGGGGCAAGCCCCACGGCTCGCTGGCTTGAGGCGCGGCCTGCAAGCGGTTCAGGCCCGGTCCCGCGAGGCGGTACGAATTTGCGGAAAGGAACCGCGGGGCGGCGCTAAGAGGGTCAGGGACTCGGGAACAGCGCACTACCGTGGGGGCAAGCCCCACGGCTCGCTGGCTTGAGGCGCGGCCTGCAAGCGGTTCAGGCCCGGTCCCGCGAGGCGGTACGAATTTGCGGAAAGGAACCGCGGGGCGGCGTCAAGAGGGTCAGGGACTCGGGAACAAGCGCATACCGTGGGGGCAAGCCCCACGGCTCGCTGGCCTGAGGCGCGGCCGGCAAGCGGTTCAGGCCCGGTCCCGCGAGGCGGTACGAATTTGCGGAAAGGAACCGCGGGGCGGCGTAAGAGGGTCAGGGACTCGGGAACAAGCGCATACCGTGGGGGCAAGCCCCACGGCTCGCTGGCTTGAGGCGCGGCCGGCAAGCGGTTCAGGCCCGGTCCCGCGAGGCGGTACGAATTTGCGGAAAGGAACCGCGGGGCGGCATAAGAGGGTCAGGGACTCGGGAACAAGCGCATACCCGTGGGGGCAAGCCCCACGGCTCGCTGGCCTGATGCGCCGCCGGCTCGTTGTTCGTTTTTTGCCTTTTGCCTTCTGCCTTCTGCCTTCTGCCTTCTGCCTTCTGCCTTTTGCCTTTTGCCTTCTGCCTTTTGCCTTTCCCCCTCACTCCGCGGCCAGGCGGTAGCCGACGCCGGGCTCGGTCAGCAAATAGCGGGGGCGGGCCGGATCGGCTTCGAGCTTTTGCCGCAGCTGGGCCATGAACACCCGCAGGTAGTGGTTCTCCTGCACGCTGTCGGGCCCCCAGACCTCCTTGAGCAACTGGCGATGCGTGATGACCCGGCCGGCGTGCTGCACCAGCGTGGTCAGCAGCCGGTACTCGGTCGGCGTGAGGCGGACCTGGCGGCCGTCCACCGTCACCAGCCGGCGGGCGAGATCGACCTTGAGCTTATCGACCTGGAACGCGGCTTCGTCGCCGTTGCGGTCGGCGGCGGCGCGGTGCCGCAGGGCCACGCGAATCCGGGCCAGCAGCTCGCCGACGCTGAACGGCTTGGTCAGATAGTCGTCGGCGCCGGCGTCCAGGGCCGTGACCTTTTCGCGTTCCTGCCCCCGGGCCGAAAGGACGATGATCGGCAGCCGGCTCCACTCGCGCACGCGGCGGATGACTTCCAGGCCGTCCATGTCGGGCAAGCCCAGGTCGAGCACGATCAAGTCGGGCTGCTGCTGGGCGGCCTGCAGGATGCCGCCGGCGCCGTTTTCGGCCTCGGCCAGTTCGTAGCCGTGATGGCTGAGCGAGACGCGGAGAAAGCGGCGGATTTCCTGCTCGTCTTCGATCGTCAGGATTTTGGGACAATTCGTCATGCCGCCTCCTCGACCAGATCGACTTCGGGCGGCTTGCCGACGAGCGGAATGGTGAAGCAGAAGGCGGCCCCGCCGCCCATGCGGTTTTCGGCCCAGATCCGGCCCCCGTGCAGCTCGACGATCCCGCGGCAGATGGCCAGCCCAAGACCGGCCCCGGTCCGCGAGCCGTCGCTGGCCGAGCGGTAGAACTTGTCGAACACGCGCTGCTCGTCCCCCGGCTTGAGGCCGGGACCGCGGTCGGCCACCTCGATCTTCACTTCGCCTTCGCCGGCCGTGGCCGACAGGTCGATGGTGCTGCCGGTCGGGGCAAAGTGGATCGCGTTTTCCAGCAGGTTCATCAGCACCTGCTGGATCAAGAGGTCGTCGATCGGTACCAGCGGCAAATTGGGGTCGAGGTGCATCTGGACGTTCAGCTGTTTCAATTGCCGGGTCAGCCGATTGAGCACGACGCCGATGATTTCCTCGATCGGCTGCCATTCCTTGCGAACCGAGATCGCGCCGCCTTCGAGCCGGGTCATGTCGAGCAGGTTGGCGACCAGGCGATTGAGCCGCTCGGACTCGTCGTAGATCGACTCGGCCAGCTCGCGGCGGGCGGCGGCGTCGAGATTGCCGTCGGCCTCGACCAGCGTGCTGCTGGCGCCGGCGATGGCGGCCAGCGGAGTGCGCAGGTCGTGCGAGACGGCGCTGAGCAGAGAGTTGCGCAGCCGCTCGGCCTCCATCTGCAGCCGGGTGCGCTCGGCCGTTTCGGCCAGCTCGGCCCGCTCGATCGCCAGGGCCGCCAGCCGGGAGAATGTCTCGAGCAGATGAAACTGCATCGGATCGAAGGGCTTGCCGCTGTGCAGCGGCCGGGCGCCGAGCACGCCCAGTCCGACGCCGATCGGCAGATACAGGGCCCGGGCGCCGGGCAGCGTGGCGGTGCCCAGCCCGGCCGGCTGACCGTGCTCGAGCACCCATTCGGCGACGCCGTGCACCCGTTCGGAGATTTCCAGATTGGCCGGCTGGGCGGCGTGCAACTCCAGCGGAGTTTTTTCGCCGGTCAGCAGGATGAACACCTCGGCGTCGACCGCAGTGGCGGCATGCCGCGCGGCCGTGTCGGCAATCGCGGTCCGGCTATCGCGGGCAGCCAGCTCCCGGCCGAGCGCGTACAGCGCGGCCGTCCGCTCTTCGCGACCCCGGGCCGCCGCGGCGGCGAACTTGACCCGGGCGGTCAATTGACTGGTGATCAGCCCGGTCGCGAGCATCACCAGAAATGTGACGACGTACTGGGTGTCGGTCACGGCGAAGCTGTACCGCGGCGGCACGAAGCAGTAATCGAATGCCGCCACGCTCAACAGCGAAGCCAGCGCCGACGGTCCGGCCCCCCAGCGGGTCGACACGGCCAACACGCCGAGCAGGTAGACCATCACGATGTTGACCAGTTTTTCCCGGTCCGGGCCGAGGGCATAAAACAGCCAAAAGCCGATGCCCGTGCAGACCGCGACCACCGCCAGCGAACCCAAATACGGCAGGCGGGACCGCTTCTCGCGGGCCTGGCGCGGGGCGGGCGGCACCGGTTCTTCGTGCTCGCCGCTGATGACATAGACGTCGATGTCGCCGCACTTGCGCGTCAGCTCGTAGACGTACGAGCCGGAGAGGATATCCCGCCAGCGCGCGATTGCTGCGGCTTGCCGACGATGATCTTGGTGACGTTGCGGCTGCGGGCGAACGCGACGACTTCGTCGGCCAGGGCGGTGCCGGCAATCGTGACCGTCTCGGCCCCGAGCTGTTCGGCCAGGTGCATGTTGTCGGCCAGCCGCTGACGGGCGGCGTCGCTCAGCCGGGCCTCGGCCGGCGATTCGACGTGCAGCGCCGTCCAGGGCGCCCGCAGGCCCACGGCCATTCGCCGGGTGGCCCGGATCAGCCGGGCCGACATCGGGCTGGGCCCGACGCAGACCAGCAGCCGGTCGGCGGCCGGCCAGGTGTTTTCGATCGCGTGCTCCTGCCGATAGTCGACCATTTGGGCGTCGACGCGCTCGGCCGAGCGCCGCAGGGCCAGCTCGCGCAGCGCGATCAGATGCCCCTTCTGGAAGAAGTGCTCGATCGCCCGGCGGGCCTGCTCGGGCACGTAGACCTTGCCCTCGCGGAGCCGCTCGATCAGGTCGTCCGGGGCGATGTCGACCAATTCGATCTCGTCGGCCCGCTCGAAGACGCTGTCGGGGAGCGTTTCGCGAACCTGGACGTGCGTGATCTGGGCGACCACGTCGTTGAGGCTTTCCAGGTGCTGCACGTTGAGCGTGGTGTAAACGTCGATCCCGGCCGCCAGCAGATCGTCGACGTCCTGCCAGCGCTTGGCGTGGGTCAGGCCGGCCGCGTTGGTGTGGGCCAGCTCATCGACGATGATCACCTGCGGCTTGCGGGCAAGCGCCGCTTCGAGATCGAATTCCAGCAGCGTGGCCCCGCGGTAATTGACCTCGCGCCGCGGGAGCACGTCGAGCCCCAGGACCAGGGCCTGCGTGTCGGGCCGGGCGTGCGGCTCGACGTAGCCGATGACGACGTCGACCCCCTCTTTGCCCACCTTGCGGGCGGCCTCGAGCATGGCGTAGGTCTTGCCCACGCCCGGCGCGGCGCCGAAAAAGATCTTCAGCTTGCCGCGGGCGCGCTTGGCCTCGTCCGCTTTGACGCGGGCCAGCAGGGCGTCGGGATCGGGACGTTCGTCGTTCATGGTGCGGCCACTGGTCGGCATCGTCGAACGTTCGTGCCCCAGACTGTTCGACTAATGGGGCGGCAACCGCGAAGGCAGTTCCGAGTCGGCAGGCTCCTGAACTTCCAGCGGATGCGGCACCGGAGCCAGCAAAAACCCACGGAGACGACCGGCCCACTGCTTTATTCTGGCTGCCACGCGCTGCCAGGGCCAGCGCATTTGCCGCCGCGGCGTGCCTGCCGGCGGCGGATTCGGGCCGCAAAATTCTTCGAAGCGGAAGTGCATCACCGGCACACCGTCCGACCCCGCCGCCGGCTCGGTGTGCTGAAAGCGATACACCGTGGCCACGCCCTCGGGCCACCGGCTGTAGGGAATCACCTCGCCCCCGGCGGGCACGGGGCCGCCGGGAAACACCAGCCGCGTGTCGGGCAGGTCGGTGGCGTAGACCCTGAGCCCGTCGTGCGGACCACCGGCAAAGCGAAGTTGAATGATGCGTTGCGTGAGCATGGCGAGGAATTCAAACTGGCCGTCTATTTCGCGGCCGGCAGCGCGTCCAAGGCACGATTCAGCGGCAGCACGTCGACTCGCGGCTCGCCGAGCACGCCCAGCGTGCGGCCCGAGGTGTGCTGGGCCACCAGCTTGCGGACCGTGCCCGGCTCGATCCCCCGCACTCGGGCAACCCGGGCCAACTGGTATTCGGCCGCGGCCGGGCTGATCTGCGGATCGAGCCCGCTGGCCGACGCGGTGACCAGGTCGACCGGCACGGGTTCTTTGTTCTCGGGATCGGCGGCGTGCAACGCCTCGACCCGAGCCGCCACCGCTTCGGCCAGGGCCGGATTGGTCGGGCCCAGGTTCGAGCCGCTCGAAGCGGACGCGTTGTACGGCACAGGGCCGGTAGCCGAGGGGCGGCTCCAAAAGTATTTCGGATCGCTGAACGGCTGGCCGATCAATTCCGAACCGACGATCTCCCCCTGGGCATCGACGATCAGGCTGCCATCGGCCCGGTGCGGGAAGATGGTTTGAGCCACCAGCGTCACGAGCAGCGGATACACCAGGCCGGTAGCGATCGTCAGCAGGACGAACACGCACAGGGCCGGACGAAGTTGAGACCACATGATCTTGGTTTCCTTAGTAACTCAGTTATTCGCGTTTCGCAAAAGGCCGCCCAAAGGGCTGGCGGGAGGTGGAGGTTCGTTTGGTTAACCCGCCAACCCCAGGGCGACCAGCAGCATGTCGACCAGCTTGATGCCGGGGAACGGCACAATGAGCCCCCCCAGGCCGTAGATCAGCAGGTTGTCGCGGAGCAGCGTGCCGGCGCCGACGGCCCGATATTTCACGCCGCGGAGCGCGAGCGGTATCAGGAAGATGATGATCAAGGCGTTGAAGATCACCGCCGACAGAATCGCACTGTTCGCCGTGGCCAGGTGCATGACGTTCAACTGTTTGAGCACCGGATACGTGCCGGCGAACGCGGCCGGGATGATCGCGAAGTACTTGGCCACGTCGTTGGCGATGCTGAACGTGGTCAGCGCCCCGCGGGTCATCAACAGTTGCTTGCCGATCTCGACGATCTCGATCAGCTTGGTCGGGTTCGAGTCGAGGTCGACCATGTTGCCGGCCTCTTTCGCAGCTTGAGTGCCGCTGTTCATCGCCACGGCGACGTCGGCCTGGGCCAACGCGGGCGAGTCGTTCGTGCCGTCGCCGGTCATCGCCACCAGCCGGCCGCCGGCCTGATAGTCGCGAATCATCCGCAGCTTGGCCTCGGGCGTGGCCTGGGCCAGAAAATCGTCGACGCCGGCTTCGGCGGCGATCGCCGCGGCCGTCAGCGGGTTGTCGCCCGTGATCATCACGGTCTTGATGCCCATCTGCCGCATCTCGGCAAACCGGTCCTTGATCCCCCCTTTGACGATGTCTTTCAGGTAGATCACTCCCAACGGCTTGCGGTCTTCGGCCACGACCAGCGGCGTGCCGCCTTGCATCGCAATGCGTTCGACGGTGCGCCGCAGCTCGTCGGGTAGGTCGCCCCCCAGCTCGCGGACGAAATTCTCGATCGCGTCGGTCGAGCCCTTGCGCAGCCGCTTGCCGTCGATGTTGACGCCGCTGATCCGCGTCTGGGCGGAAAAGGGAATGAACTCGGCGTGCAACTCGCTGAGGTTGTGCCCGCGGAGGCCGTACCGCTCCTTGGCCAGCACGACGATGCTGCGGCCCTCGGGGGTTTCGTCGGCCAGCGACGACATCTGGGCGGCGTTGGCCAGCCCCTTGTCGGTCACGCCGTCGATCGGAATGAACTCGACCGCCTGCCGATTGCCGAGCGTGATCGTGCCGGTCTTGTCCAACAACAGCACGTCGACGTCGCCGGCGGCTTCGACCGCCCGTCCGGAAACGGCGATCACGTTGGCCTGGATCATCCGGTCCATGCCGGCGATGCCGATGGCCGAGAGCAGCCCGCCGATCGTGGTGGGAATGAGGCACACCAACAGGGCGACCAGCACTGTCACGGTGACCGGCGTGCCCTGCCCGGCCGCCTGCACGCTGTAGATCGAAAACGGCAGCAGCGTCACGCAGGCCAACAGGAAGATGATCGTCATCGCGGCGAGCAAAATGTCGAGCACGATTTCGTTGGGCGTCTTCTGCCGCTTGGCCCCTTCGACCAGGGCGATCATCCGGTCGAGGAATGTCTCGCCGGGATCGGCCGTGACCCGCATCACGATCCAGTCGCTCAGCACCCGGGTGCCGCCGGTGACGCTGGAGCGGTCGCCGCCGCTTTCGCGGATGACCGGCGCGCTTTCGCCGGTGATGGCGCTCTCGTCGACCGAGGCAATGCCTTCGATCACTTCGCCGTCGACGGGCACCTGGTCGCCGGCCTCGACGAGCAGAATGTCCCCCTTGCGCAGCCGCGGAGCGTCGATCATCACGTACTTGGCGTCGCGGCTGGCGGTGGCCAGCTTCTTGGCCATCACGTCGCGGCGGGCGGCGCGGAGCGAATCGGCCTGGGCCTTGCCGCGGCCCTCGGCCATCGCCTCGGCGAAGTTGGCGAACAGCACGGTGAACCAGAGCCAGGCGGAGACGCCGAAGACGAATCCGGCCGATTCTTCGCCGTGGCTGGCCAGAGCCTGGAACCCGAGAAACGTGGTCAGCACGCTGCCGACCCAGACGGTGAACATCACCGGGTTGCGAAGTTGGTGGCGCGGGTCGAGTTTCTTTACCGATTCCCACATCGCCCGGCGGACGATCTGCGGATCGAACAGCGACCGGGCTTTGGTCTGCGAAGTCATGATACCTGACCTTTATTGCGACGAAGAATCCGGCACCCAGGAGGGCCGGCTCGTGTTCTTACCTACTGATACATCTGCAACTGTTCGACGATCGGCCCCAAGGCAAGCGCCGGAATGAACGTCAGCGCGCCGACAATCGCCACCACGCTCACCAGCAGCACCACGAACAGCGGCGTGTGCGTCGGCAACGTGCCCGCGCTGGGGGGCGTGTGTTTCTTGCGGGCCAGCGAGCCGGCGATCGCCAACGTCGGAATCGCCAGCCAGTAACGGGCAAAGAACATCGCCAGGCCCAGGGCCACGTTGTAGAACGGCGTGTTGGCGCTCAGGCCGCCAAAGGCGCTGCCGTTGTTGTTGCCGGCCGAGCTGAAGGCATAGAGCACTTCCGAAAAGCCGTGAGCGCAGGATTGGGAACATTGTCCGCCTGAGCGCCCGTGGCGGGATCGGTGTAATGGAGTCCTGGCCCGGCCACAGCCACCGCGGCCCCCACCAGCACCACCAGCGGCGGCACCAGAATCACGATCGCGGCCATTTTCATTTCGTAGGCTTCGATCTTCTTGCCCAGGTACTCGGGCGTGCGGCCGACCATCAGCCCGGCCACGAACACGGCGATGATCGCAAACACGAGCATGCCGTACAGTCCGCTGCCGACGCCGCCGAAAATCACTTCGCCCAGCTGAATGAGCCACATCGGGACCAGCCCGCCCAGCGGGGTGAACGAGTCGTGCATCGCGTTGACGCTGCCGTTCGAGGCGGCCGTGGTCGTCGCGGCCCAGAGGGCCGAATTGGCGATCCCGAAGCGGGTTTCCTTGCCTTCCATGTTGCCGCCCGACTGGCCGGGGCCCGGCGTTTGATCGGCGCCGGCCTTGGCCAGCTGCGGCGTGCCCTGCTGCTCGCTCCAGGCGGAGAGGAACAGCAGCGGCACGAACAGCACCAGCATCGCGGCCAGGATCGCCCAGCCTTGCCGGGTGTCGCCGACCATCACGCCGAACGTGTAGCAGAGCGCGGCCGGAATCAGCAGGATCGCCAGCAGCTCGAGGAAATTCGCCAGCGGCGTGGGGTTCTCGAACGGATGGGCCGAGTTGACGTTGAAAAATCCGCCGCCGTTGGTGCCCAATTGCTTGATCGCCACTTGCGAAGCGGCAGGCCCCAGGGGGAGCGTCTGTTCCACGACCGGCTTGCCTTCCGCGTCGTTGACCGCTTCCATCAGGTGGGCCGTCTGATACGGCTTGAACGACTGGACCACGCCCTGCGAGACCAGCACCAAGGCCAGCACCACCGACAACGGCAGCAGCACGTAGAGCGTCGAACGGACCAGGTCGACCCAGAAGTTGCCGATCGTTTGGACCGTGTGTCGCGACAGTCCGCGAATGAATGCCACCAGCGTGGCGATGCCCGAGGCGGCCGAAACGAAGTTTTGCACCGCCAGACCCAGCATCTGGGTCAGGTAGCTCATCGTGGCTTCGCCGCCGTAGCCTTGCCAGTTGGTGTTCGTGGCAAAGCTGACGGCCGTGTTGAACGACGAGTCGGGGCCGACCGCCGGCAGACCGGCCGGGTTGAACGGCAGCAGATGCTGCACGCGCTGCAACGCATAGACGAACAGCAAGCCGACGGCGTTGAACAGCAGCATCGCCACCGTGTAGGTCTTCCAGTTCATCTCCTCGGCCGGATTGACGCCCGACAGCCGGTAGATGGCTCGCTCGCAGCCGCCGTACAGCCGATCGAGGCCGCAGGGGCGGCCTTCGAACACGCGGGCCATGAAAGCCCCGAGCGGCTTGGCCAACAGCACCAAGACAACGAGGTACAGACTCAGTTGAATTACGATATTCGCGTTCATGCGAACCACTCCGGCCGCAGCAGGGCCACAAACAGGTAGACAAAGAGCAGCGCCGCGACGACGCCGCCCAGCAGATAAATCCCACTCATGTTCGGTTCTTCCTCGCTTGGGTTCGAAACCGGCAGTCCCGGCGGGCCTCAAGCGTCCCGCCGGCCGGCCGCGAGCTTGCTCTACAGCTTCTGGCAAAAGGCGACCGCCCCGAACGACAGGGCGAACAGCACCAGCGTGAGCCCCACGAAAATGACGTCTTGCATCGTTGCGTCTCCTGGCAATTTTTTGAGCCGAACCGCGACCGGTCCCGCTTCAGCAAGCCCTGGCATCGCGATTGGCGTGCCGCTCGTGCCCGACTGCTCTCTCTATCGAAGAACTGTAGCGAGAAGCGCGCAAAATGGGTGTCAAGAATGGCCCGGGGCGCATCAAGATTTCATCAAGATGCCCTGCGCCGAGAATTCGGCGCGTGCGAAACGGGCGGGTGCGCATCGCAACCGCACGCCTGAAAAGGAATTGCAGTGCGCCGCCTGCCCTACCGATGGCAGGCCGGACAGAACATCGTATACCGCGTGACGCTGCCGTTATGGCTGGCACGCATCTTACGCACGGTGCCGCAGCGCGGGCAAAAATCGGTGTCGCGGCTCAGCTTGCCCCGTTCGATGTCATGCTGGCAACCGGCGCAGTGCTTGCTCTCGGGCATTGCTTCCAGCCGGGCTCGCGGAATCGCGCAGCCGCAGACGGCGGCACTTGCGAGCATCGGGCCAGCGGCCCGACGACTCGGCCACGGCCGACATGCCGGTGTGCCCGCAGCCGGGACAGGTGCTGCGGGCGGCCGCCGCGCCGAACAGCTCGAACAGAAGCGCCGGATCCACCGTTGCGCCGACGCGGAGCATTCGGACCGAGCGCATTTGCTCGACCATGTCCAAGGGGCCGCAGCTCTTGCTCCAGCCGCATTGCGGACAGAGCAGGTCCATGTGCCCTTTCACGGCCACCCCTACTGAAGACTCGATGCGGCCGGCCATGGGCGACGTAACTAGGTGGAGAATCGGGCCGCAACGGCGCCGTCGGCCCGCAGGTGTAACGATGCGGGGACGGACACCTTTAGTATATACGGGCCCGGCAGGCAAAGCAGCGCGGTCCGGCGGTGCCAGATCCAGCGAAAGTGCCGGCAATCGGGGAGAAATGGGCCTTTAGGCCGCTCGCCGAGCAGCCACGGGCCGGCAGCCCATCCCCTGGACGAAGGGTCGCCCGGCGGCCAGCGAATGTCCCCTTGCCCGGGTGGCCTTTGCTGACGCGGCGTCTCAGCCGGCTGCCTTTTTCTGGGCCTGGTCGAACCCGAGCTCGTCCTCGGTTTCGGCCGGCCGCCGCAGTTTGAGCGTGGCGGTCGGTGGCATCCGCCGCTCCTGCACGAAGCCCCGTTTGCCCTGCGACAGAAACGGATAAAACTCGCTGGCCGGCCCTTGGGCGAACTGCAGTTGCAGCTGCTTGAGAATCTCGCTCCAGGCCAGTCCGCTGCGATAGATCAACCGATAGGCGGTTTTCAGCTCGGCGATTTCCTCGGCCACGAATCCGTTCCGCCGCAGGCCCACCAGGTTCAGGCCCACGATGCAGCCGCTGATTCCGTCGATCATCACGTAGGGCGGCACGTCCTGCACCACGCGGGCGTGGCCGCCAATCATCGCCAGCCGGCCGACGCGGCAGAACTGGTGTACGCCGACGGCCCCCGAGAGGAACGCCCGGTCCTCGACGCACACGTGCCCGGCCAACAGCGTGTTGTTGGCAAACACAATGTGACTGCCGACCTGGCAGTCGTGGGCCACGTGGGCCCCGACCATCAGCAGGTTGTTGTCGCCCACGATCGTGGTGGCGCCTTCGTGCAGTGCCCGATGGATCGTGCAGTGCTCGCGGATCGTGTTGTTGTTGCCGACCCGCACGCTCCCCAACCGCTCGGGCATCCGCGTGTGCTGCGGTGCGCCGCCGATGACGCTGCCCTCGATAACCCGGTTGTTCGCGCCCAGCGTCGCGCCGCTCTTGACGATCACGCCGGCCGCCAGCTGGCAGCCGTCTCCGATGACAACGTCGGCTTCGACGATCGCGAAGGGACCGATCACTACGTCACGCCCGAGTTTGGCCTGCGGGCTGACGATCGCTTGCGGATGGATATTCACCGCGAAAACCTTTGGCGGGTGGGTTGCCCGACTCGTGTCGTCGGCCGCTCGTCCCGGGGACGGGATGCTCGCGCGGGCAGGGCGAGTACGACAGGCGGCAACAGGCGGCCGCCCGCCGGAGCGCGGGCCGCTCCGTGGGTTGTTATCGGTCGGGTCGGAAGAACCAGTTCAACTCAAAGTACCGGTTTTGACGCCGCCAACACCCCGGCGGCCGGCCTGCTCGCGGGGGGGATCCGGCCGGCAAATCTTCGCCAAAACACCGGGCCCTGGCGTAGCAGGCCTGGCGACGGGTGGCGGCCCGGCCGTAAAAGCCCCGCTGCAGGCCGCAGCCGCAGCTGCGCGTTGGCACCATGGGGCGGCGGATCGGTAGCACAACGCGATCCCGCTGAGTCGTCCCGGCTCGCCTTGCCTGCATCGCCTCTGCAAGCGAACTTCGGGCAGGATTGGTAAACTCTAGAGACCAACCCGTTCCCCCCCCTGCTTTTGACCCGCCGGAGCTGAAGCCGCCGATGCCCACCAATGAACAGCTGTACGACCAGGCCGACAAACTCAAGGACGAGGGCAAGCTGGACGAGGCGGTCGCCAAGCTTCAAGAGCTCGTGGCTCAGGACCCGAACTATGCCTTGGCCCATTCGGCGCTCGCGGTGATCTACGGCCGGCTGAAGCGGCATGACGAGGCGATCCGCCACGGCCAGACCGTCTGCCAACTGGAGCCGAACGATCCGTTCAGCTTCACCGCGATGAGCGTCACCTATCAGCGCCGGCCGCATCCCCGAAGCCGAAGACGCGATGGCCCGAGCCCGGATGATGCAGGGGCGGTAGCCGCTCTCGATAAGTTTGCCCGACATCCCGGGCAGCGGTAGGATGACCGGCGCGGGCGAGCTTTGCGGAACAGGGCTCGGCCCGGCATTTCCTTCGGCCTGCGGCATTCGCCGCCATCCTAAGAAGAGGAGGGACTCATGCGCCGCTCCATCGTTGGTTCGGTCGCGGTTGTCGCGCTGTTGGCGGCAGGCGCTGGGCTGCTGTGTACGCGCGTCGCCAGAAGCATGCAACTGGGTGAGGCGGGCCCGCCCGGCGAGCCGCGGCGACCGCAAGCGCGGCTGGGCCAAGCCCTGATCGCGGATGGAGCGACTCAGGCGCCGAAGCCCGCCAAGCCGGTGCCGGCCAGAAGGCCGGCTCCGATCCGGCTGGGCAAGGAACCGCACCCACGAGTGTGCCAGAAACTGACAGAACCGACGTCGTTTGAATTCGTCGAGGCGCCGCTGCAGGACGTGGTCGACTTTTTAAAGGATTTACACATTGTGGAAATCCAAATCGATAGTCGTGCGCTCGAAGACGCTTCGGTGAGCCTATGCACCCCGGTCACTTCCAATCTCAAGGGAATGTCCCTAGGCACGTCGCTCGACGTGGTGCTGCGGCAGCTCAAGCTGACGTACATCGTCGACGGCGAGATCGTGTTGATCGTTCCGGAGGACGATCCCGACCGGCATCTAATGGTCCGGCTCTACGACCGTGCAGCGGTAAAAGCGGACCAAATGGACGAGCTCGTCGGAGTCGTGCAAATGTTCGATCCGGTCGACACGTTGCCGGGATCCGAGGGTTCCCGCGGAACGCCGGCTGCCTCCGCGTCGGGATTCAAAGTCAGGCCCTTGGATTCGCGGCTAGCGATCCGGGCGACCCGGGTCGAGCACGAAATGATTCGCCGGTTGCTGGCCGATCTCAGTACCCCGGCCGAGCCCGACACGCCGCCGGCGGCTGCGGCGGAAAAAGCTCCTAAGCCCGCCGACAAGAAGTCGTCGGCCGCGGCGAAGTCGCGTGAATCGAAGCCCTAGTGCCAGCCACCCGCGGTCATGTGGGCTGTGTTTGTTGGCGACTCAACCCGCTGCGTAGCGCTACTGGCTACCGGGTCGCAGCCCCGATTTTTTTCATCTGGCCCTACGCCGCACTAAAATGCCGGCTCGCCTGGCAAGCGCGGCTGATCCCCCGCGCTGTCGGCCTCGGGCCGGGTGCTGACTTACTAATCTTCGCCACGGCTCGGGCCTGGCGAAGCGCGTTGTTCTATCGGGTACGGTCCGCATTGAAAGGAAGACTGCTATGCCGTTTGCACGTATCGATCTGGCCTTAGGAAAAACACCCGAATACCGCTCGGCCGTGGGCAATGTCGTGTATGCGGGGATTGTCGGGATACTAAAGGCGCCGGATGGAGACCGCTTCATGGTCATTGGCGAGCATGCGCCCGAGAATTTTGTGTTCGATCCGAACTTTCTCGGCATCAAGCGGTCGGGCGACCTCATTTACATTCAAGTAACGAGCACCGTCGGAAACACCAAGGAGCAGAAACGCGCCTTCTTCCGGCACATAGCCGACGAGCTGAACCGCCGGCTCGGCGTGCGCCGCGAGGATGTCTTCATTAGCTTGGTCTTTGTTGACCGCGAGGACTGGTCGTTTGGAAATGGCGAACCGTGGTGATAGACGACGGCTTCGCGCAAAGATTTACCAACTTCCCGCAAAGCCCCGCCGGCCAACCAGCTTGGCTCGCCCTGTGCGGTTCCAGTCGGACACTACCAAAGAACGACCGGGCTAGACCGGCCGGGGATGGCAACAAAGATTTAGGATGCTACCGGCCGTTGGATGTCGTTGCCCTTCGCGTTCGCGGCGTGCTAAGCTCGCTCGCATGAACCACAGCGACGCCAGGCCGAATTGCTCGCCGCTGCGACCCGCAAGGGAGCGTGGTTTGCCACTTGCTGCCTGCTCATTGCCGGCTGCGGTCGATCGCCCACAGGCTCAGCCCGCACCGAACCGTCGTTCGACGAGCAAGTAAAAGCCGCGCTGCGGGGCGAGACCTTCGAGATCGTCGTCACGCAGGCGCCCGTCGGCGATGCCGAGCTGGCCCGCCTGGCCGGCCTGATCACGCTCGAAAAAATCGTCCTCGATCAGGCCGACGTCACCGATGCTGGGCTCCAGTCGCTGGCCAATCTGAAATCGCTCGAGCAGCTGCGGATTCGCGGCGGCACGATCGGCGATGCCGGGATTGAAGCCCTGCTGGGGCTGGAAAGCCTGCGGGTGCTCAATCTGCCCCAGGCCGAAATCACCGATGCGGGGCTCTGCGCCTGGCCGCCCTCCCGCGATTGGAGCTGCTGCGGCTGGGCAGCCCGCGGATCACCGACGAAGGGATGGCCTGCCTCGGGCGCTTCAAGCGGCTGCGGGCATTGCACCTGATCGACGTGCCGATCACCGACGCCGGGCTCGACCAGCTGCACGGCCTCGCGCAGCTCGAATCGTTCTATCTCGACGGCTCGCAGGCCACCGACGACGGAATCCTGCGGCTGCTCGAAGCGCTACCCAATCTGCACTTCCATCGCGACCAGCAGCACCTGGACCGCGATCCGAACAGGCACGAGCATTGATCCTGGTTCGTCATTCGGCGGCGTGATTTCCGGAACGCAACCGCCCTAAAGGGGCGTAGGAGCCCAGCCCAGGGGTTGGAGCGCAGCGCAAACCCTGGGAAGACCAATCCGCCGACTCCTGTACAACCGCCCTGCATGGGCGGAGGAGTCGGGCGCGCACGTCGGGTCAGTAGACCAGTTCGGGTCAGCAGACCAACAGCCCTGCTGCGGTGATAGCCGGGTTCCGTCGCCCATTCAGGGCGAAGAAGATTTCGCAACCGCCCAGCAAACCCAGGGCGCACTGCGCTTGCCCTGGGCTGCGCTCCGGAAGCCTTTCAGGCTTGAGGACGAAGAAGCCTACCTGCCTCATCCCTCAGGGCTCAAGCCTCACGCCTCCTCAACTCCCCGTCGTCTTGGCCGGGGGCGAGGGATTGACGCCCAGCGACCGGAGCTGGGCCTCACACATGGCGATGGTTTCCATCGCCGCGTCGGCCACTTCCTTGGCGTCGCGCATGCGGGCCGCGGCGGGCATCCGGGCCATAGCGCCCGCCCGGGCTTCGCCCTCGACCTTGTGCTCCTCGGTGTGGGAATTGCGCATGGCCTTGCTGGCGGCCATCCATTCCGAACTGGCCTGGAGCATGGCGGTCCGGACCTGACCCCAATGGTTCTTGGCCTGGGCTAGCCGGCTGCGAGCCCGCTGGTAGTCGGAGTCTTCCTTGAGGGCCTCTTTCAAGACCAGCGGCAATTGCTTGCTCCGCTGGTCGGGCTCGATCGCGGCGATCTTGGCCTTGTACTCGGGGCTGTTGAGCACGTTCTTCTTGGCCGTGGCGTGGGCGTCCTCGGCGTCGAGCAGCTCGGCGTGGGCCTTGCCGATGTCCGAGTCGGGGCCGGCTTTCTCGATCAGCTCGGCTTCGAGCTGGTCGAGCGCTTGGCGCGAATTGCGCGTTGTCGTTGTGGACCGATTCCAGCGCGCTCTTGGCGGTCTCGACGCGCGACTTCGACTCGTCGATCTTGCCCTGGGCCTGCGCGATCTCGGCCTGGGCCGCCGACAAGGTCTGCCGGGCCGCGGTCAGCTGCTGCTGCAGCTGGTTGATCATGGCCTGCCGCATGGCGGCGTAGTTGCGGCCGTTATTGCGCCGCTGGGCGGCCGCGGGATGGGCCAAGGCCGCCAAAACGATGAGGGCCAAAAGAACAGGGGCGCCAAGGGCTCGTGTGGGCCGCATACGGCAGCTCTCCGGCAGTGAGGCGTGAGGAATCAAGGTAGGGCAACGATGCTCGGGCCGGGTGCGCAGAGTCCCTCCGCTGGCTCGCCAGCAAAACCGCCCGGCGAACCTGAACCCGGCCGCGATCAACCGCTTAGCACACCTCATTTCACCACCGCTGCGGGCTGCTGTCAATCTCGGGCACCGGCCCCTTGAAGCCGTCGCTCGCGGTGTGGTAATTTCGAGGGATTTTACAGCCAGCAGGGAGCTAGCCTGGGAGGCGAGGGACCCGACACCGTGCCGCGACGCGACGACATTCACAAGATTCTGCTCATCGGCTCCGGGCCCATCGTCATTGGACAGGCCTGCGAGTTCGACTATTCCGGTACCCAGGCCTGCAAAGCCCTCCGCGAGGAGGGGTATCAGGTCATCCTGGTCAACAGCAATCCGGCCACGATCATGACCGATCCGGGCATGGCCGACCGGACGTACATCGAGCCGCTCACCTGGGAAATGCTGACCAAGGTGATCGAGGTCGAGCGGCCCGACGCGCTGCTCCCGACCCTCGGCGGGCAGACGGCCCTGAACCTGGCGATCGAGCTGGCCGAGCGGGGCGTCCTGGCCCAGTACGGCGTCGAGATGATCGGCGCCCGCCCGACGTGATCCGCAAGGCGGAAAACCGCGAAGAATTCAAGCAGGCGATGGAGAAGATCGGCCTGGAGGTCTGCAAAGGCAAAACCGTCCATACCCCGGCCGAAGCCCACCAGGTGCTCAAGGAGGTGGGCCTGCCCTGCGTCCTGCGGCCCAGCTTCACCATGGGGGGCAGCGGCTCGGCCGTGGCCTACAACCGGGCCGACTTCGACGACATGGTCCGCCGCGGCCTGCAGCTCTCGCCGGTCAGCGAGATCCTGATCGAACAGTCGATCTTCGGCTGGAAGGAATACGAGCTGGAGGTGATGCGCGACGTCGACGACAACGTCGTGATCATCTGCTCGATCGAAAACTTCGACCCGATGGGCGTGCACACCGGCGACTCGATCACCGTGGCCCCCGCCCAAACGCTGACCGACAAGGAATACCAGCGGATGCGCGATGCGGCCCTGGCCGTGATCCGCGAGATCGGCGTCGAGACCGGCGGCTCGAACATCCAGTTCGCGATCAATCCCAAGGACGGGCGGATGATCGTGATCGAGATGAATCCCCGGGTCAGCCGCTCCAGCGCGCTGGCCAGCAAGGCCACCGGCTTTCCGATCGCCAAGATCGCCGCCAAGCTGGCCGTGGGCTACCGCCTGCACGAGCTGCCCAATGACATCACCCGCGAGACGTTGGCCTGCTTCGAGCCGACGATCGACTACGTGGTGACGAAGATTCCCCGCTTCGCGTTCGAAAAATTTCCCGAGGCCGACTCGACGCTCACCACCCAGATGAAGAGCGTGGGCGAGACGATGGCCATCGGCCGCACGTTCAAAGAGTCGTTCCAGAAGGCCCTCCGCGGGCTGGAGGTCGGCAGCTTCGGCTTCGGCTGCGACGGCAAGGATCGCTGGGGCACGCCGCAGCAGCCCTCGCGCGAGGAAATCCGGGCCCGGCTCTCGCGGCCTAACGACGAGCGGGTCTGGTTCATCCGCTACGCCCTCAAAAGCGGCATGACGGTCGCCGAAATCCACGCCCTGTCGCACATCGACCCCTGGTTCCTCACTCACCTGGCCGAAATCGTGGCTCTTGAGGACGAGCTCCGCAGTCACGCTGGGATCGACACGGTCGATACGCCCCTCTTGCGGCGGGCCAAGCAGGCCGGCTTTTCCGATCGGCAGTTAGCCACCCTCTGGGACCTGCCCGAGTTGGAAGTGCGGCACGAGCGGAAGCGGCGCGGCATCGTGGCCACGTTCAAGTCGGTCGACACCTGCGCCGCCGAGTTTGAGGCCTACACGCCTTATTACTATTCGACCTACGAGGACGAGGACGAGACGCCCGCCCGGCAGCTCCGGCCAGCGGCGAGTAATGATTCTGGGCGGCGGGCCCAACCGGATCGGCCAGGGAATCGAGTTCGACTATTGTTGCTGCCACGCCAGCTATGCGCTGCGCGAGCTGGGCATCCAGTCGATCATGGTCAACTCGAACCCCGAGACCGTCAGCACCGACTACGACACCAGCGACATGCTGTTCTTCGAGCCGCTGACGACCGAGGACGTGCTGAACATCTGCGACCGCGTCCAGCCCGACGGCGTGATCGTGCAGTTCGGCGGGCAAACGCCGCTGAACCTGGCCCGGGCGCTGTCGTCGGCCGGCGTGCCGATCATCGGGACCAGCGTCGACACGATCGAGGACGCCGAAGACCGCGAAAAATTCGCCGAGCTGCTCCGCCGGCTGGGCCTCAAGCAGCCCCCCAACGGCATCGCCCGCACGATGGCCCAGGCCCGGGTCGAAGCCGCCAAGATCGGCTACCCGGTGCTCGTGCGGCCGAGCTTCGTGCTCGGCGGCCGGGCGATGGAAATCTGCTACGACGAGGCCCAGCTCGAGCAATTCGTGGCCGCCGCGTTCGTCGTGGCCCAGGGCCAGCCGGTGCTGATCGACAAGTTTCTGGAAGATGCCACCGAGGTGGATGTCGACGCCATTTGCGACGGCCAGCAGGTGATCGTGGCCGGCATCATGGAGCACATCGAAGAGGCCGGCGTCCACTCGGGCGATTCGGCCTGCGCGATTCCGCCCTACAGCCTGGCCGGCCCGATTGTGTCCGAGATTCGCGAGGCCACCCACGCCCTGGCCCGCAAGCTGCGCGTGGTGGGCCTGATGAACATCCAGTTCGCCATCAAGAAAGATGACGGCCAGCTCTACGTGCTCGAGGTCAATCCCCGCGCCAGCCGCACGGTGCCGTTCGTGGCCAAGGCGACCGGGCTGCCGGTGGCCAAGATCGCGGCCAAGGTGATGACCGGGCTGACGCTGGCCGAGCTGGGCATCGACCGCGACCCGGTACCGAGCCACGTTTCGGTCAAGGAGAGCGTGTTTCCGTTCCGCAAGTTCCTCGGCGTCGACATCGTGCTCGGCCCCGAGATGCGCTCGACCGGCGAGGTGATGGGCATCAGCGAGCGGTTCTCGATCGCGTTTGCCAAGAGCCAGCTGGCGGCCGGCACCGTGCTGCCGAGCGAAGGCACGATCTTTCTCAGCGTGGCCCCGCCCGCCAAGGAGCACATGGCCGACCTGGCCCGGCGGCTGGCCGCGATGGGCTACAAGCTGATGGCCACCGAAGGCACGGCCCGGCGACTGGAGGCCGACGGCATCCAGGTGCAGCACGTCAACAAGCTGCAGGAAGGGCATCCGAACCTGATCGACTATCTGGTCGACGGCGGCGTGCAGTTGATCATGAACACCCCCAGCGGCAAGGGCGCCCGGACCGACGAAGGCCGAATTCGCTCGGCCGCGGTGGCTCACGGCGTGCCCTGCATCACGACCATTCACGGGGCCGACGCCGCAGTGCTGGCCATGGAAGCCCTGCGGCACGAGGAAATGGGAGTCCAGGCCCTGCAAGACCGCTTCGCGCAGGTCGAGCCGGCCGGGGTCCGGCGGACCGCCGAAGGGCTCGGCACGCGCAGGTAGCCAAATTGATCTGGCGCTCGAACGGCTCGTCCCGATGCCTTCCCCTGGGAAGGTGCGAGCCAGCGGCTTAGAATGAGAGCCAGAGGTAATCGCTGGCGCTTTTCTGACCGAGCAAATGCCATGACGTGGCAAGATCGCATCGCCGTCGACTCGGGAGTTTTGGCGGGCAAGCCCGTGATCCGCGGGACGCGGTTGGCGATCGACTTCCTGCTATCGATTCTGGCCGAGGGCTGGTCGAACGAGCAGATTCTGCAGAACTATCCGCAGCTGACCGCCGACGACATCCAGGCCGCGCTCCACTACGCGGCCGAGGTGCTCAAGCACGAACGAGTGTTTCCCCTGGCCGGATAAGGAATTCCGATGGCCAGGCTGCTCGCCAACGAGAACGTGCCGGCGACGACGGTCGATGCCCTCCGCCAGGCGGGCCATGACGTGGCGTGGGTGGCGTAAACGATTCCGGGGGCGGACGATCGCGCCGTCCTCGCGGCGTCCGTCGCCGACGATCGGGTGCTCGTTACGTTCGACAAAGATTTCGGCGAACTGGTCTATCGCTTGGGGCAGAATTCCTCGTCGGGCATCATCCTGCTCCGCCCCACGCTGACTTCGCCTGACTACCTGGCGCGTTTCGCGATTCAGGTTCTTTCGCAATCGATCGAGTGGCGGGGGCATTTCAGCGTTGCCCAGGAGGGGCATTTGAGAGTGCTGCCGCTTCCGGCTTGAGAGTCGATCAACCCCGATCGCCGCCCGAGAATTCCACGCTGCGGAACCGAAATCTCAAAAGGTGGTACAGCTGCGGGCAATTCGGTACGATCAGACATCCGTCCCTTGTCCTCAAACCGCGGAGGTCCGTCCGATGCGTCGCTATCTCGCCTGGCTCTTCGGATTGACTCTGACCGCGGGCTTGGCAGCTCCGGCCCGCGCGGCCGACGTGGCCCCGCTGGTCCGCGACACGCAGGTTACGCGGTCCGACAACGGCACGGTGCTGATCGTGTGGTGGATTCCCGACGAGTTCTGGGAACAGAGCTTCAAGGACAATCCCGCGGTCCCGGCCGACAGCCAGAAGGAAGTCCTGAAGCTCGTTCGGCCCTACACCGTCGTGGCGATCGTCGAAGGGCGGATCGGCCCCTTGGGCGGCTTCGAAGGGACGCCGCGCGAAAAGATGCTGTCTCAGATTGTCGTCAAGCACGGCCTGAAAACCTATCAGCCCATCCCCGACGACGACCTCGACGCGGCGGCCAAGACCTTCTTTCAGACGATGAAGCCGCTGATCGGAGCTTCGCTGGGCAAGCTCGGCCAGTCAATGGAGTTCATCGCCTTCGAGGGCCGCGACAAGAACGACAAGCGGCTGCTCGACCCGCTGGGCAAGAGCATGTTTTCGATCACCGTCGGCGACCAGGAGTTCAAATGGCGTTTGCCGCTGGGCTCGCTCCTGCCCCCCAAGTTCGACACCACGACCGGCGAGCAATTCCCGGGCAACTTCGAATTCAGCCCCTACACCGGCGCCAAGCTGACCGGCGATAAGCCGAAGTAGCACGAGCGCCGCAGCCCAAGGAGCGACGCCGCATGCTGACGCGCGACGAGATTTGCGAGCTCGGCCTCGAACAGAAAGCACAGCTCGGTCTGACCTGGCCGCAAGTCGGCGACAGCCATCGGCCGCAGTCCGGTCTACGCGGCCATGCTCCTGTACGGCTACGGTCAAGCCACGGCCGACGAGGCAAACGCCCTCATCAAGCTCCTCTCGCTCCCCGATGAATCCAGGTCGGTGCTGATGCAAGCCCCGCACCGCATGCCGGCCCAGCCCTGGCCGCCGACCGATCCGTTCATCTACCGGCTCTATGAAGCCGTGATGCTCTACGGCCCGGTCTTCAAAGACGTTGCCCACGAGCTGTTCGGCGACGGAATCATGAGCGCGATCGACATGTCGGTCGACATCGCCAAGGTCGAAGACCCGCCCGGGGTACCCCGGATGCAGCTCACGCTGAACGGCAAGTGGCTGCAGTACAGGAAGTTTTAGGGGGCAGCCTTCAATTCGCGTTTCGGGCGCATGCTCGGCAACATGGCACGGGTTTTCCTGAGCATGTTACCGATGCGCGCTGAAAGTCTGGCGTCCGTCGCGACAAAGACGCCGTGCTGTCGGTCAGGGATCGCGCGGGGACCGATCAGGGGCGTTCGCACGGGCTTGGCCAGGCCATAAAAAACGACCACGCCCTGGCCGGCGCCGAGAGTGGAGAGCGGTTCGACCGCCGGACGCAGCGCCGCCGGATAGTCCTGCCAATTATTCGAGACCCAGACGTTGCCGGCAGGATCAATGTCGATATCGACCTGCATTTGCAACCCGCCGCCCACATAGCCGCCGGGCGGCGAGATGGCATCGCCCGGTTTCATTCCCGGGGGATTCTTCTCCGTCTGAAAACCGCAGAGTTCGACAATCCCTGCCGAGGAGGTGCTGAAGTTGGAAATCCAAACATGATCGTCGCCATCCACGGCCACGGCCCAGGGTCCGGTGAGCCCCTTGCCGGACACCGGTGAGAAGGATGCCTGGCTGCCATCCGGGCTTAGCACGGAGACGCTGCCACCCTCCCAGTAGCCCGAGGTCTGCGCCGCCATCGCGGGAATCAGAACCTTGGTCAGCCGGTCCGCCGGATCAGGGTCGCCGTCGATGTCCACCTTGAATGCCGCCAGCATTTCCATACAACTTCAGGCGGCCTCGCTCGGAACTGCCCAGGCGATTGGAGACCCAGACGTTGCCCTTGCTATCGATGGCCAGGCCGCTGGGGCTGAAGCCAACTTTGAAGGTTTCC
Organism: uncultured Planctomycetaceae bacterium; assembly: GCA_963828155.1. Classification (GTDB taxonomy): domain Bacteria; phylum Planctomycetota; class Planctomycetia; order Pirellulales; family PALSA-1355; genus CAWCAX01. Next base: position 271,666 of record CAWHDQ010000014.1, on the reverse strand, counting down.
ACCTTGGTCGGATCGCTGGCCGCAAACCGCGTCACCCAATCGCCCGCGGCGTTCGAGACCCAAATCCGGTCCTGCTGATCGATGGCCAGATGAAACGGGGCCATCAGCTTGTAGGGGTTACGTCAGCGGGTCGCCGGTCGGGTTTCGCATCAGCAACTCGCCCTTGGTCGCGTCGCCCTTGGGGAACCGGACCACCTGCATTTTCGTTGCGTCAACGGCCCAAATATCGCCGTTGGGCGTGGCGATGATGCCCTGCATCTTGCCGAGCTGGCCGTTCAAGGTGTAGCCCTCGGGCGGTGAGAGTGGTTTGCCGGAATTGTCGAATTTTGAAATTCCCGCGCCGGTGAAGCTCGATACCCAAACATTGTCCGCCGCATCCAGGGTCAGGCCGAAACCGGGCCCCATCAGCCCGCCGCCGGTGAAGCCCGAAGTCATCGGCGACAGTGGCTGGCCGTTCGGGGCGAGCTTGGTCAGATTGCCTGACCAGAGGATTGACTGGTTCTGGGCACCAACCAGGAAGTTGTCAGCCGCCCAGCAATTGCCTTGGCCATCGATCATCAGCTTGCCGGGAGCACACAGCCCGCCGCCGGTGAACTTGAGCGGCAACACCCACGCACTCGGAGGAAAACTCAGGTAAGGCTGGAACGGCGTGGGCCGCAGGAATTTACCCTGCGGAACGGGATAGAAGGCGACCAACAGCTCAAAGATCTTCGCCGGCTCATGCCACGGATTCCGAGCGATCATCTCCAAGGCCGTCAGCGTGTCCGTCGGCACATTGCCGGCCGGGTCCGTCGCCGCCGCAAAAAACCGGCTGCACGCATCCGGTGTCACCCGAGTCAGGCAACCGGCCAGCACGTTTGCCAGCGTGGCGAAATTTGCCATCGTCGGCGTCTGGGCGCTGATTGAGGGCGTCCTGGATCGCGCCGCCGTAGCCGCCCGTTTCGAGGTTGACGAAATTGGGCACGTTGCCGGCGGCGATGTTCAGGCCCAGACTCTTGCCGCTCAGCACATCGCCCTTCAAGAACTGCGCCGCCGTCCAGACCGACGCAATCGTCGTGAACTCATTGACCGTGACCTTGTTGGGCGGGGAACTACCCAGGATGGCCAATAACGCGATGGCGTCGTTCGGCCCTTTGGCATCAGCTGCCTTGGGCGTGCCACCTTTCGCGACCAGGTAGAGCACGCTCCCTTTCGGCGGTGGACCGAAGGACAACTTGAACCCGCCGCTGGCGTCGGTTTTGCCTTGAGCCAGCTTCGTGGGCGCACCTTCACCCGCCGCATTCAGCAGGATGGTCGCGCCGGCAACGGGCCCCCGCGCAGGCTTGGACGCTGCCGGCGAGCTCAGCGGCCATCGCCTGCGCAGCCGCCAGCCAGAATATTGCCAGGGTCGTCACGCAGCAGGCGGAGATTTTGGGCGAAAATCGGCGCATTGCGCGCATCGAATCCACTCCTGAGTGTTGGGTGCGGGGCTTACGAAAGCCAAAATTATGGCCGCAGCAAACGGACGCGTCCAGGCTCTCGGTCCGTGGCGGTGGTGAGGCGTCAGCGTCTGCCGGGTGCGTGAATCCAGCGCTTCATTGGTTGAATCGGTTCTCGGATGCGGCGCCAGATCCGCGGCCGGCCCGTGGGACGCCGCCCACGGGCTTAACGGGAATGACTGGCCGGCTGCGGTTGGCATAACCGGCTGTTCCAGTCCCCAGCCCCCAACCCCCAGCCCCCTATTCCACATCGAAGCGAATCCCCTGCGCCAGCGGCAACTGGCTCGAGTAATTGATCGTGTTGGTGGCCCGGCGATGTAGGCCTTCCAGGAATCGCTGCCGCTCTCGCGGCCGCCGCCGGTTTGCTTCTCGCCGCCGAAGGCGCCGCCGATCTCGGCCCCGCTGGTGCCCAGGTTGACGTTGGCGATCCCGCAATCGGAGCCGGCGGGCGAGACGAATTGCTCCGCCTCGCGGACGTCGGTGGTGAAGATCGCCGAGCTCAGGCCCTGCGGCACGCCGTTTTGCCAGGCGATCGCCTCGTCGAGCGTGCGATAGCGCAAGGCGTACAGGATCGGCGCGAAAGTTTCCTCCTGCACGATCGCGGCGTCGGGACCGATCTCGACAATCGCCGGGCGAACGTAAAACCCGCCGGCCGGCACGTCCGCGGTGACGCGCGTACCGCCAAACACACGGCCGCCTTGCGCTTTGGCTTGTTCGAGCGCCCGCTGCATCGCCCGAAAAGCACGTTCGTCGATCAGCGGGCCAACCAACACGCCGGCCGCGCGCGGGTCGCCGATCGGCAGCCGCTCGTACACGGCCCGCAGCCGGGCGAGCAACTTCTCGGCGATGCTCTCATGCACGATCAGCCGCCGGGCCGTGGTGCAGCGCTGGCCGCAGGTGCCGGCGGCGGCAAACAAGATCGCCCGGACGGCCAATTCCAGATCGGCCGAAGGGGCGACGATCACGGCGTTGTTGCCGCCTAGTTCCAAGAGCGAGCGACCTAACCGGGCCGCCACGGTCTGCGCCACCGCCCGGCCCATCGCCACCGAGCCGGTGGCCGAGACCAGCGGCACGTCGGGCGAAGCCGCCAGCGCCTGCCCGAGCTCGCGGCCACCGATCAGGACGTGGCTGAGGCCCGGCGGGACATCGTTCATTTCGCCTGCCACCTGGTCGAGAATTGCCTGGCAGGCCAGGGCCGTCAGAGGCGTTTTTTCCGACGGCTTCCAAACCAGCGTGTCGCCGCAGACCAGGGCCAGCATCGCGTTCCAGGCCCAAACGGCGACCGGAAAATTGAACGCCGAGATCACGCCCACGGGCCCCAGCGGATGCCACTGCTCCATCAACCGATGGGCCGGCCGCTCGCTGGCGATCGACAGCCCGTAAAGCTGCCGGCTCAGGCCGACCGCGAAATCGCAGATGTCGATCATCTCCTGGACTTCGCCCAGGGCTTCGGCCGTGATCTTGCCGGTTTCCAGCGTGACCAGCTCGGCCAGCCCCGTCTTGCGTTCCCGCAGCCGCTGACCGATCCGCCGCACGAGCTCGCCGCGCACTGGCCCGGGCACGATGCGCCAGCTGCGAAAGGCTTCTGCCGCGGCGGCAATCGCGGCCTGGGCTTCGGCCGGCCCATCGGTCGCCAGCTTGGCCAGCAGGCTGCCGTCGATCGGCGAGTACACTGCGAGCTTGCTCTGGCCCGCGCCCGGCGCGATGCGGCGCGTGATGAGCGGCCCGCACAAATCCACCAGCAGCGGCTGGGCGTCAATCGACATGCTCGGCTCCCCGGGCGTCGAACCGCGGCTTGGGCATCTGGTGCGACGTGGAGCAGTGATAATGCTGGCCGAAGCGGTTGGCCAGAAATTTGTGGAAGTCGACTTGCTCTTGTCGCACAAAGCCCTGGCTGGGCAACGCGCCGGCAAAGAACAGGTCAACCACCGCCGACACGCCGGCTGCGGTGGTAATCTGGATCGCGCTCCAGACTTCGCCGTCGATCGTGCGCTGATAAATCTTTCGGGCGTCGCTCATCTGCACCAGCTCGCCGTTGCGCTGGCCGGTCACGGTGCAGAAGATCACGACCACGTCCTGCAGGGTGATCGGGATAGCGTTCTCGAGGATTTCCTTGAGCAGCTCGCGCCGCTCGCCCAGCCGCAGATCGCCGATCAGAAATTGCATCAGCTCGCGGTGGCCGTTGTAGCGGACCGTCTTGTAGTTGAGCGCCCGGACGCGGCCTTCGAGCGTCTCGCACAGGGTGCCTAGCCCGCCCGAGGTGTTGAAGGCCTCGTAGCGGACGCCGTCGAGCGAAAAGTGCTCCAGCCCCTCGAGCGGCAGCACCTCGAGCAGCCGGCCGTCGTGGATCACCTCGCAGAAGTTGCAGTATTCGTTGATCAGCCCGTCGGTGCTCCAGGTCAGGTTGTAGCGCAGGGCGTTGGTCGGAAACAGCGGCAGCGCTCCGACCCGCATATAGACCGAATCGAGCGAGTCGAAGCAGCCGGCCAGATAATGGGCGGCGATCGAGACGAAGCCCGGGGCCAGCCCGCACTGGGGCATGAAGATCTGCCCCGGCCGCGCCTGCTCGGCCAGGCCCCGCACCTCGTGGCTGGTGTCGATGTCTTCGGTCAGGTCGAAGTAGCTGGCCCCCGCGGCCAGGGTCTCGCGGGCCACGATGGGGTTATGGCGGTAGCTGAGGGCCGAGATCACAGCCTGCCGGCCGGACATCAGTCGCGGCAGGCCGGCCTCGTCGTCGACGTCGAACCGGGCCGTTTCGACCCGGGGCAACTGCTCGACTCGCTCCAACGCTGCCGGGTCGCTATCGGCCACGAGCAACTCGTAATCGCCCGCGGAACTGAGGAAGTGGGCAATCATCCGCCCGATCTTGCCGGCCCCCAACAGCAGCACGCGATGCATATGCGATCCTTGGTTTCGGCTCGAGAAATCTGCCCCGGGCCCGCCGTGGTTCCAGGCGCAAATCGGTTTCACCGCAGCCGTTCGGCAGACAATCCGGCTTGTCCGGTCGCCCGGCGGGCACTGGGCCCCTAGAATTATAGCGGCCGGCCGTCTGCCGGCTCACCCCCAGGCAACCCACCGCGGCGAAGGAGCGACCCCATGGCCATACGCACGGACAGCCCGCTCAAGCAATTCGTCTGGACCCCGCAGCCCGAGGCCGCTCAGTTTGTCGAACACACGCTGGCCGAATTTTACCGCCGTTTGCGAACCGGCCGCCCGACTGGCCAACCGCTTGCTCGACGAAACCGGCACCCGGCTGCTCGACTGGGTCGATCATCTGGGCCTCAAGCATTCGCCCGCCAACGAGCGAAAGCTGGGCGAGCTGGGCTTCGAGCCGGCTGCCCCGGGCAATCAGGACGTCTGGCATCATCCGGAGGGGCTCTTTCCGCCCGTTCACTTGTACTATCAGGCCGAGCGCGGGCTGGCGATCCGCGTGGAATCGGTCGTCGATTTTCTGGCCGCCCATGGGCTGGAGAACGTGGCGATCGAAGGGGCCCCGCTGGCCGACGTGCGCAAGGCTTCGCTCGCACGCTCGCACGAAGCCGAATTCTGGGTCGTCGAACGTCACGGCACCTGCGATCCGGCCGCCCATCACACGGGGCACGAAATGGCGGCCCCCTCCGGCGAGACCTTGCAGGCCTTGCTGGCGCACGGCGAGGCATTTCGCCGCCGAGCCCGGCACTTTCCCACGGCCGAGGGGGGCTTCGATCACGCCCGGCAACTCATCCGGCAATCGATCAGTCAGCTGGGCGTGAATCGGACCTGCGATCTGTTTTTTGCCGGCGAGCGCGAGTATTGGCAGCGGCGCAACCGGGCGGGGCAAGTGCAGCGGGCCAGGCAAGATGCGCTGGGCCTCGGTTGGGCCAACCACGACCATCACACCTACCGCTCCAGCCGCAAGCACTTCAATCGGCTGATCGGCATTTTCGAGCTGCTAGGCTTTCAGTGCCGCGAGCGATTTTACGGCGGCCGCGAGGCGGGCTGGGGCGCGCAAGTGGTCGAGCAACCGGCCTGCGGCGTGGTGATCTTCGCCGACGTCGACCTGTCGCCCGAGGAAGTTGCCGGCGATTTTGCCCACGAGCCGCTGACCGAGCGCGACCGGCTGGGCACCGTCGGGCTGTGGTGCGGACTGCACGGCGAAGCGTTTCTCGAAGCCGGGATGCATCATCTGGAATGCCGGTTCGATTTCGACCGGGCCCGGCAGCAGCTGCTGGGCGTCGAGGTCGAATCGATGAAGCCGTTCACCGATTTTCCCTTCCTGCGGCAGGCCTTCACCCGGGCCGATGCCTGGCCGGTCGCCCCGGCCAAAATCGAGGCGCTGCTGGCTAGCGGCCTGATCTCGGCCGAGCAGGCCGAAAAGTTCCGTCGCGAGGGAGCGCTCGGCTCGCACCTGGAAATCCTGGAGCGGAACCAGGGCTACAAGGGCTTCAACCAGACCGGGATCAGCGAGATCATTCGCGATACCGACCCGCGCCGAGCCGCGCCGCGCCCGCGGCCGTTTAGGGCCAAGTCGGCGGGTCTGCCGTCCAGAGGTGCGCCCCAGGACAGCTGCGGTTTGTCGCTGGCGAGCCGCGGGGCTTGTCCCCGCGGTGGGTTGCGGAGAATACGGCCGCGGGCGTTTTTTTGCGCGGTCCGACCGGCGTCCCGCCTTGTAAACCGTGGGGACAAGCCCCACGGCTCGCTGGGAAAGTGGTTCGCCTGTGCATGCAAAAAGCCTCGACAGTCGCGAACGACTGCCGAGGCCCGGGGGGGAATTCTCGTTAAACCGCCGCCTTCCGGCTGGGCTGGCAATTCGCGCCCGCGGCCGTTTAGGGCAAAGTCCGCGTGACCGGGGTGCCGAGGTGCGCCTCTAGAGAGCGCGGTTTGTCGCTGGCGAGCCGCGGGGCTTGTCCCCGCGGTGGGTTGCGGGGAATACGGCGGCGGGCGTTTTTTTCGCGCGCGGTCCGACCGGCGTCCCGCCTTGTAAACCGTGGGGACAAGCCCCACGGCTCGCTGGGAAAGTGGCTCGCCTGTGCATGCAAAAAGCCTCGACAGTCGCGAACGACTGCCGAGGCCCGGGGGGAATTCTCGTTAAACCGCCGCCTTCCGGCTGGGCTGCCACTTCGCCCGCCCTACGGCTGGGCTGCCACTTCGCCCGCCCTACGGCTGGGCGATGCCCAAGCGGTCTTCTTCCTCTTCCTGGATGATGATTCGCGGCGTGACCATCATCATCAGGCTTTGGGTTTCGCGGCCGATGCCGACGTTCTTGAACAGACGGTTGATATAGGGAATCTTGCTCAAGATCGGCACGCCGAATTCGTTCCGGCCTTCGCTCAATCGCTTGATGCCGCCCAAGAGCACGGTTCCACCGTCAGGCACGCTCACGGTCGTGGTGACGGTCACGAAGGCGAAGGATGGCAACTGCACCGTAATGCCGTTGTTGTTCGACGTGTCGTTTTCGTTGCTGCTGTTCGACGTATCGCCGCCAGCGCTGCTGTTGCTGCTGCTGGTTTGCTTGGTGGTGCTGCTGGAGCCCGAGAAGGTGAACTCCTGCACGTTGCCGATCTGGCTGAAGAACGGCACCACGGTCAGGCGGACGAAGCGGCGATCGTTCGAGATGACGGCCTGCACGGTCAGGAACGTGCCTTCGTTCAAGACCACGATCACCGGCTGATTGGCCGCCGCGAAATCACCCACCACCGGGATCACGCTGATCACGAACGGCGTCTGAGTGGTATCCGAGACGAACGCCTGCTGGCCGTTGAAGAGCGTAACCTTGGGCGCCTGGAGCACGTTCGACCGCCGGTCGCCCTGGCTGGCGTTGACCAGGAAGTAGGCCTCGATGTCGCTGATGATCGCAAAGCCGAAGGAGGCCACGTTCACCGGCTGGCCGAACTGCGGCGTGGCCAGACCGAAGCTCGACTGGTTGAACGGAATGTCGAGCGTCGAGGTGAAGTTCGGGAACGGAGCCCCCGCCGCCGGCGGATTCAAACCGACCGCCACCGAGCCCTTGTTGGCCAAGGCGCTGGTCAACTCGGTCTGGGTTACGTTGGTCGGCAGGTCCAACTGCATGTCGACGCCGATCTGCTCGAAGAAGTTGTCGTTCAGCGTGATGAACCGGACTTCGATCGTCACCTGCAGGTCTTGCAGGCGGCGGAGCTGCTCGAGCAGGTCCACGATCTGCTCGTGTACTTCCTGCGTCTGGCTGATGACCAGGCTCAAGTTCGTGGGGAACTCGGCGATCGAGCCGGGCCCGCCCACTTCGTCCCACGAGGTGGGCTGAATCGTCGAGGTAATCAACTGGATCAGCGAGTCGAAGTCCGCCTGCTGACCGCCCCCCATCCCGCCGGGGCCGAATGGCACGTTCTGCTGCTGACCGGCCCGGGGCATCATCCCGCCGGCCATGTTGCCCATCTGGGCCAGTACCTGCGGGCTGATCATGCCGCTGCCGGCCGAGCCGTCGCGGCTGGCCAGCACGGCCGAGGGTCCGCCCATGCCGACGTTCATCAGGCTGCCGCCGGGGCCAACCTGCGACATCGCGTCGGCCAGGGAGCCGGCCAGGCCCATCCGGTTGTTGGGCACGAAATTCGGGATCGGAATCACCAGGTCGCCCACGCCGTAGAGCACGGTGTAGACCTCATTGTCGCGGAGTTGCTCGCTGGTGACCTTGAGCACTTCATCCTTGATCACGTAGTTCAGCCGCAAGGGCTCCAGGATCAGCTTCAGCGCGCTCTTGAGCGAGATTTCCTGATCCAGGTTGAGCGTCACCGGGGTGTCCGGGGCCACGCCCTCTTCGGTCAGGCCCTTGGGATCGAGGTGCAGGTTGATTGCGGCCAGCCGGGCCAGCTGGTGCAGCACCTCGTTGAGCGGCATCTCCTGGAAATTGGCCGAGACCGGCGTCTTCAGCTTCCGCTCGATATCGAGCTCGCGCTCGCTGCGGCGGGACTTGCCGTTGCCGGCATACTTCCGCCGATTCTCGGTCAACTCTTTCCATTCCTTGGCGGCAGGCATCTGGTAGGGCTGGTTGTCGTTGAACGGAACGCCCGCTTCTTCGACGTTGTTGAGCGCGACCACGAAGCCTTCTTCCTTGCGGCTTTCGATGTCCTTGACGATCGCCGAGCGGTGGATGAACTTGGCGTTCCAGAGCAATTGCTTGGCAATCGGATTGGTCGGATCGAGCTCGGCAGCCCGCTTGGCCAGCACTTCGGCCTCGGCGTAGCGGCGCTCCTCGATCATTTGCTGGTACTCATCGACCAGCTTGGCCAGTTTGGTGTCGGTTTCGATTCGCTTGCGGCGGCGGAGTTCGATCTTGTCGAGCACTTCGCGGTTCTGCTCGTCGAGCTCGAGCTGGCCTTCGTTCTCGGCGACGAACTTGTCGAATTCCTTCTGGCTGGCATCGACGCGGCGCAGCAGCACGGCCTTCAGATCGCTGGTGGCGTCCGAGTTTTCAATCATCGCCCGCAGCCCTTCCAGGATCTCGGCCGCTTGCTTGGGGTTCTTTTCCGACAGCTTGCGGACCGCGTCCTGCTGCCGGGCGACTTCAGCCGAAAGCTGCTTGCCGAGCAATTGCTCGCGCGAGGCCTGGCTGTCGGGCAGCACCTTGGGCGGGGCCTGCCGGGCCGTGGGCCCGGCCGACAGCAACTGCAGGTGGTCCTGCAGCCGCTGGGCGGTTTGGGGATTGAGCTGGTTGCGCAGAGCGTACGCCTGGCGGAACAATTGCAGGGCCACTTCCGGCTTGCGATCCCGAAGGGCCTGCTCGCCCATCTGGAACAGGTTCATGGCTTCCGAACCGGCCGGCACCTGACCCGGGACGGCGCCGTCGGGAGTGCCCGGCAGGCGATCGTTGGCGTCGTCCCCGGCCTCGGCCGCTTCGTCGTCGGCGGTGCTCGAGACTTGCCGGTTGCCGGCAATGATGTTGCGCGTTGGATCGTGCTGCTCGTCGTAGGCGGTTTGCGTGACCGGGTAGCGGTTGCCGACCTCGATCGAGCCGCCGGCCCGTTGGACACCTTGGTTGCGGGCCCGGGCCTTGCTGACTTCCAGCGTCACCAGCCCCGGCCGGTCGTCCTGCGGACGGAAAGCGCTATTGGGCACGTGCAACATTTCGGCCTGTCGGGCCAGCGAATCGGCCATGTCGATTTGGCCGGCGGCGAGCGCGGCCCGGGCTTGCCGGGTCAGCTGCAGGGCCTTGTCGCGGGCTTCGACTTCGGCGGCCAAGAGCGGCATTTCGACGGCGGCTTCAAGAGTTTGGGCCGCGGCAGTCGCTTCGGCCTTGACGTTGCCCAGCCGGCGTTTGCGCTCGGCGGTGATCCGCTCCAGCAAGGTTTTCGGACTGGCGTCGAACGGGCCATAGGGGACGCGCAGCCCGGCGGCGTCGCTGGCCAGGCGGCTCGGCCTCGTCGAACTCGCCCCAGCGCATCAGTTGTTCGGATTCCTCCATCAGCACTTCGGTCCGGCGGCGGCGGGCCGCTTCGCTGGTCGGCCGGCCGCCATCGGCTTCGGCCATTTCTTTGTATTTGCGGATCAGGGCTTCGACCTTGGCCGGCGAATCGTCGTGGAAGCCGTAGCCCACCTTGAGCGCCTTGGCCTGCTCGACCAGGGCGGTGGCCTGCTTGACATCGCCGGTCGCCAGGGTGCGGCGGGCATCGACCAGCAGCGCGTCGCTCTTGCGGCGGGCGTCGAGCGAAGCCGTGGCCGGCAGCGCGGCCGCCGGATTGTCGTTGGGCAGAATCATTTCACCGAGCAGCGCCGGCTCGTCGCCCGGGTTGACGTCGCTCGGCCGGGCCAGGCCGGCCCGGGTCATCGCGGTGTCGCGGCGATCGAGCGTGGGCAGATTGTCCGAATCGGCCAGCGTGCCGGCTCCGGCAGCCGCGGCGGCCGGCGTGACGTTGCCGAATTGCGAGCCGACCGGCGGCGGCGCGGTCTTGGCGGCCGGGCCGTCGGGCCGGGCCATCTGGCCGGGCTTGGGCGGCATTGTCCGCTTGCCCTGGTGCTTGGCGGCGTCCAGATCGCGGCGGGCCTTCTTGGGCGTATCGCCGACATGGAACAGGCCGTATTCGACCTTCATCGCCTCGGCCCGCGAGATCAGCGAATCGGCGGTCTCGTAATGGCCGTCGGCCAGCGCTTGCCGGGCTTGCGCGAGCAGCTTGTCGACCTCGCGGCGGTCGGCCTCGGTTGCCCGGGGCGCCGATGTCTGCCCGACCACTCCGGCCGAAAGCCAGAGGCTCGTGGTGACCGACTGCGGACCGGCGATTGCCGTCGTCGCGGCCAGCGCCAGAGAAACGGCGACCCATGCGGGTAGGAGTTGCGAAATTCTCAACACGATTCTCCTATTCGAGACTCGCACCAATATCGGATCTGAACTCGCGGGGCGTCGACGATCGCCGGCGCCGGCACGGTTGCCGCCGCCACGCTCCGCCTGCGTCACGCGAGTAGGGAAATCTCAGCGATAAGCCCCGCCGGGAGGCGGCCGGAAAATCCGCGAGCGGACCCGGCCGGCAACGACCTGCGAGGAAGCTTTGCGAACTGCCTGGAAAACGAAGTTTCGGAACCGAATCAAGAAGAGGGCGGGATAAATACCGGCCCGCAAAAAACCGGTCAAGGGCAGTTGCCGAAAATTCCCGCCGCGGCCACGGGGGCGGAAAAACCCGAGCGGGCAAAGAAAAACGGCCGCTGGCGGTCGAGGCACCCGCGGCCGAATCGATCGAGAAATTGCGGTCGGCAGGGCGAAATCACGCCAGCCGCGCCGGATCACACCCCGCGACACCGCAAGCCGGCGCCGCGCGAACTCACGGCCCCCCCTTGGCACCTTTGCCCTTGCGTTTCTGACCCGCGTCGCTGCGCAGCTTCTCGAGCCGCGAACCTTTTTCCTTCGGCGGGCGCCGGGTCGGTTCGAGGATCGCTCGCTTTCTCCGTGCCTTCCTCGGGGAAATGCAAGCGATACGTGGACTCGTCCTCGAACTCGTCGCGCAGTACCAGGCTGCCGTCCCCCTGCAACAGCACCAATTCGCCGGGCGAGGTCGACGAATTCCGTCCTTTGAGCGGCTTGCCCCCCTCGATGTCGACCACGACCGCGTCGGCATTGAGCTGGGCATCGATCGCCGTTGGGGTGGCGATCGCGGTTGAGTCGTCGGGCTGAATCGTGGTGTGGATGCTCATGATGTCGCCGCGGCGAAACGTCTGCTCGGCCACCAGCTTGAGCCCGCGGTCTCGGTCGAGTCGGTTGATCATGGTGCGCATCAGCGGATCTTTGGACGACGGCTTGACCACCGGCCCGGCGAATACTTCCACATCCCGCGGGACGGTCACCACCGCCGTCGGTTCGCTCCAGGGGGAGTAGACGACCTTGGGCTTGGCCGATTCGGGGTTCACCAGGTAGCGTTCGGTGACGCCGAAGTTGGGATTGGCCAGCCGCAGTTTGACCCGGTACTGGTACTGCTTGCCCGGCTCGACCGCCGTGTCGGTGAAGCGGAACAAAACGAAGTTGGATTGCGGGCGCTGGGGCCCTCCCTGATTGGAAACTTTGCGGCGGGGCATCATCGTCGGTGGCGCGGCATTGCCCGCCCCCGGCCGCGGTCCGACGCCGACGAAACCGTCGTCTTCTTCCTCATCGTCGTTCGTACCGTCGACCGGTTGCTGAGCGGGGAGGGCGACTGCCGTTTTTCTGCATGAGGGGGATCTTGGGATGTCCAACCGCAGCCGGATCCCAATCGGCGCCGACCAGCGGCGCCAACCCCTCGGTGTAACCACGGTGCAGGTAGGCGGCGTCGGCCACTTCGGGCGCCTCCGCAGCCCAACGGCTGCGGAATTTCTCCAAGTTCGCCTTGAGGTTGATCTCGTGCCAGTCCGGAGCGGCGCCCGGCTTGATTTCGGTGCGCTCGATTTTGTAACCCGAGTATTGCGGCGAGTCGGCATCGCCCATCGGCTTGATCACGTTGCCAAACTTGTCTTCGAACTCGACCTCTTGCTTGGCGATCGGGACGACGCCGGTAATCACCACCCACGACAGGCCGCGGAGTTCCGCATCGCGCGAGAACCGCACGCCCTTGGGCATGCCGCTTTCGGCACTATTTCGCTTGGGGCGCCCGGGTCCGGTCGACGGACCTCCTGGGGGCTTGCCACCGCCGGCGAGCCGGTCCAAGGGTCCCGGTGCGTCCTTCGACCCGCCCGGCCCCTTGGGTTTGTCCTTCCTACCAGGGATTGGGCCGCCGGGGGGGCCCATCGGCCCACCCATCGGCGGTCGATTCTTGTTCCCCGGTCCGCGCGGCTGCTCGCCTTCGACGGTCGGCCGGGCGAAGGCAAACACTCCCAGCCCGGCGGTCGCCTGCAATTCTTCGACCGCAAAGATCTTCGGATCGGGCCGCTTGCCCTTGGTGTTGAAGACCGGATTGGTCAGGTAATTCTTCAGGCGGTAGTCCTTTTCGTTGAGCGGATCGCGCTTGGCCCGCTGCACGTAATCGACCACTTCGATGCCTTTGGCCACCGGGTCCCATTTTGCGCCGGTGATGTGATTGTCGGTCTTGGTGGCGGCGTCTTCCAGCTTGTCAGGCTGCTTCTCCGGCCCAAGCACCTCGGTCTTGGCCGCCGACCAGATGAACATCACGAGCAGCAACACCCCCAGGGCGAATCCCGCCTTCTCGCCGTGTTGGAGCGCCAATTCCTTGAGTGCGCTGGCATTGAGCTTGAGCTTGGGCTTCATGGCTTTGCCTCCTCACTGTCCGGGCTCTTCTCGTCCATTGAATCGTCCTCGGCGGGCTTTTCCGCAGCCCGTGAGTTTTTCGCCCCGCTGGCCGCCGGTTCGTCCCCATCTTCCCCCGGACCGGCTTCGGCCGCGGGCGTGGTCTTGCGCGCGGCGGGCGCCTCGTCGGCCGAATCGTCGCCGCCGGCCGCATCGGACGGCGTCGCCCCGGGTTGGGCCGCGTCGCTCGTGACCGGCGTCTCGCCCTCCGCCGACTCGGCTGCGGCCGGCTCGGCACCGGCCAGCTTCGACATGTCGGGCGGATTGAAGATGTAGATGATGCCCGACAGCTCGACGACCACGTCATACGGGTTCTTGTCGCGCTCCTCGTCGGCATTCTCGCCCGCCCGGGCTCGGGGACGATTCGGGTTCAAGCCCAGCATCGCCGCCGCCGGATTGTTGCCCGACCCCGCGCCGGCCGGCCGGCGAACGAGAGCACGCTCGGATCGGCCGGGGTGACGCGGAACTGCCGGACTTCGATCGGCAGTGGCGAATTGGCGCATTCGACCAGCAGCCGGGCGATTTCCCGCTGATCGATGAGCAACTGCATGTAGACCGGCATCCGCTTGAATTCGGGGGGCGCGGTCGAGCCGGCCGTCAGCGGCATCCCCTTGTCGTCGACGTAGCGGCCCTCATCCGATTTAGTCGGCTGGCCAGGCGCGCCCGGCGTCGGTCCCTGCGGCGACGTCATCTTCGGCTGTCGGCCGGCCGGCCCTCCGGCGCGCCCGCGCTCCGGGGGGCCCCGCCGCCTCGGGATGCTCGATTCGACCTTCGGCCATTCCGGCCTGGAAGTGCAAGGCAGCCTCGCGGCCGATCAGCAGCGAGCGGATCTCCTTGACCTTGGCGTTGTGGTGTCCGTCGGCCCGCTCGTTGAGGTGCTTGATGATCGTCAACAGCGCTTGATAGACCCACAGGTCCTCCTGCGTCTGCCGCACTTCCTGCGTCGTGGGAGTGTTGGACCATTCCAGCCGGGTGTCGATGGCTTGCTGGTCGGCGTTGTCCCAGAAAACCTTGTAATCGTGCGGAGGCGGCAGATTCGGATCGTCGGCCGGACGCTGGCGACCGCCGCCCAGCGGGCCTCCCTTGCCGCCGCGCGGACCCCGCCCCGGATCGTTGGGCGGCACCAGGTCCGTCTTGTCCTTGTAGCTGCGGGCGTCGATGATCTCGAGCAGCCGGGGAAACTCCAAGCGGGCGTAGTTCCAGTAGCGCTCCCGCTGGTCGACCGGAATCTCCTCGTTCGGTGCCAACTGGGGCACAATCCGCAGGAAGTCCTCGCCCAGAACCTTCGGCCAGCGCAAGACCTGGTCGCGCTGCTCGGCATAGACATCGGCCCAGGCCGTCGCGACGATCCGCTTCAGCTTGACAGCTTCGTCCGAGACGCCCTTGATCGTGTCGGTATTTTCCTGCTCCTTGCTCCGCAACTGATCGAGGTCCTTGTAGGTCCCTTCGATCTTATTGCGGTTGGCCTTGTATTGGGCCGAAAGCGTCGACGTGGCCCAGGCCCAGCCGGCCATTCCCAGGATCAGCACCAGCCCGCAAAGCACCCAGAAGTGCTGCTTTTTCAGGACGGCCAGAAATGCTTTGAGCTTGTCCATGGCGAAGGCCTTTCGGTCGCAACCGGATCGGGTCGGTCAACTGCCGCGGGGCGGTTACGTCTGCCGCCAGGCGGTTTGGATTCTTCAGGTCAACGAACTTTCAGCGATCTACGAACCCGACGGTGGAGCGGTTCCCGGCGGAGCCGCGGGAGCACCCGGATCGGCGGCCGACGCTGCGGCGGCCGCTGCCGCGGCAGCAGTCCGCTCGGCCTTCTTCTTCGCCCGGACGCTGGGGGGCGTTTCCTGCCAACAAAACTGCACCACGAAATCGAACCGCGGCACGTTCACCGACTTGGACTTGGGAACGGCGCCCGGCTCGTCTTCGTTATCCTGAACGGTCGGGTCGATGAGCGGCTCGTCGACGATCTGGCTGGGATTGATGAGCACGGGATAGCTGATGCCCAGATCCTTGATCGGCACCAGCTCGAGCGCGTGGTTCTTGCCGACCGGCAACTCGACCTTTTCAGTTTCGAGCTTCTTGAGGAACTGTTCGCGGACGTACTGGGCGCCCTTCGAGCCCCTGGTGCTTGTTGTGATAGTGGTAGCCGCGCAGCTGGACCACCCAGCCTTCGCCGGTCGGACCGGCGGCCGCTTCGCCGCCTGCGGCACCGGGCGCACCGGGGGCACCGGGAGCCGCAACAGCGCCGGGTCGGGGCGCGGTGCCGGGCGGACCCGGCGCGACCGGCCCGGGCGCGGCCGGACCCGCGGGAGCAGGGGCCGCCGGAGCAGGAGTCACGGGGGCGGGCGCAACCGGCGGAGCGCCAGGCTGAGATCCAGGAGCCTGCGGCGCTCCGGCGGCGGGCGGAATCGCGCCCGGCACGGCTGGGGCTCCGCCGCTGGTCCGGCTGGCTTCGTCGATCTGGCTGCGAACTTCGCTATACCAGGTGGCCAGGTCGGCGCGGTGCTCGCACTCGATTTCGGTGATGTGCAATTCGTTGCGGGCCCGAATGTCGGCCGGCTTGGGCTTGTTCGGCGGATCGTGGGGCAGGCACCAGTCGATCGCTTTGATCACTTCGGCCCAGAGCAGCCGGCCTTCGACTCCGCCGACGATGTTCTTGCCCGTCTGGTCGGTGTCTTGGAACGTTTTCTGAGCGAGCGTGTAGTCGTCCGAGTACTTCTTGGCCTTGGCCTTGACGGCGTCGGCCCGGCTGATGGCACTATTGAACAGTTCGATCTGGGCGGATGCGCCAGGCCCGCCAATGTCCGAAGAAGCTGATCGAGCAGCCCAGGATGACCGCGGCCAGCACGCCCACGGCCCAGGGCTTTTTGTCGCGGATCAGCCGATCGGTGAGGATCTCGCGCGGCAGCAGATTGGTCGAAAGCGTGCTCTTGTTGAGGGCTTGCAGGCACAGGCCGTAGCAGACGGCAAAGCTGAGCAGGTTCTCCTTGAACGCCGGAGCCGCGACCACGGCCGAGCCGCTGAGCCCGCGATACGATTCGACCTCGCTCACCGGATAGCCGAGGTTCTGCGAAAGGTATTTTTGCAAGCCGGGCAGCTTCATCGCGTTGCCCAGCGCCAGCACTTTGCCGATGTTGGCCGTGCGGTCGATATTGGTGAAGAAGCCGATCGAACGCTGCACTTCGGTGAGCAAGTCGCTGAAGATCGGCCGCATGGCCTGAAAGACCGCCCCGCGATCCTCGGCCTGCATCGCATTGCGTTTCAGGTGCTCGGCCTTGGCAAACGTGAGCCGCAGTTCCTTGCTCAGGGCCTTGGTGAAGTGGCTCCCCCCCAGCGGCACGCTCCGCTGCCAGACCCGATAGCCGTTGGTAATCACCAGGTCGGTCGTGTCGGTGCCCAGCGACAGCACGACCATCGACTCCGGCGGGTTCTCCGGATCGTATTCGTCCGAAGGCGGCAGATCGGGCATCTGATCGAAGACGGTGAAGTTGTAGATCGCCAGTGGCGTGAGCTGGACGACGTCGACGGCGATGCCCGCCTCCTCGAACGGCCGCAGGGCCCGATAGACCTGATCGCGCTTCATCGCGAACAAGCCGACCTCGGTTTCGAGCGAAAAGCCCTCTTCCTCGCTCCCGCCGGCCATCTGCTGGTAATCCCAGACGACGTCCTCCAGCGCGAAGGGAATCTGCTGCCGGGCCTCGTACTTGACGATGTCGGGAATCTTCTTCGATTCGACCGGCGGCAGCTTGATGAACCGGGCCAGACCGCTTTGACCCGATACGGAGATGGCCACTCGGTCGCCGTGTACCGAATTGCGCGACAGGAACTGTTCCAGGGCCTCGCGGACCAGTTCGACCGGGTCGGCCTCGGGCTGGCTGAGAATCTGCGGGTACTCGATATAGTCAAAGGCATCGGCCGTCATCCGGCCCGAGTCTTCGTTGGGCCGGCAGCGGAGCGCTTCTGAGGCGCATTGCCCAATATCGATACCCCAAACGGCGCTCGATTTCGCCATCGCAACTTCCCTTGGATTGTCTGTTCCGTACCGCGAGGTCGTACCGCGCAAGCCGCACTCGGCCGGGGTTCTGGCCCCCCGGCACGGAATACGACTCCACGGCCCTGCCGACAGCCCGATTCGCCGAATGAACGGGAGCGTTCGTGATGTGCCTAAGCTAGGGCTGCCGCTTCTCTTACCATTCAATTTATCGCCGGTTTGCCGGCAGTGTCAATCAATTGGCCGGCAAAATGCCCCCGACCGTTACGATCGACCCGGCATGTCGACCCGATCTCGGCGGCGAGCCCGGTGACGACATGCCGCCTGCCGGCCGGGGCCGGTCCGTTGACACCCCGCCGCGGTGGCCGTAAAATGGCGGGTTTCTGCCAGATTTGCTCGGGCTGTGCGGGACTTCGGCGCCCTACAACGTGTATCTCACTCCCACTCAAAAAGCCGACGTCCTGATCGAAGCCCTGGGCTGGATCCGCCAGTTCCGCGACAAGGTCACGGTCATCAAGCTTGGCGGCAGCGTGCTCGAGGACCAGAACGCGCTGCGGCACTTGCTGGTCGACATCGTGTTCATGGAGACCGTGGGCATGCGGCCCGTGGTCGTACACGGCGGCGGAGCGGCGATCAGCCGGGCGATGGACGCCGCGGGCCTGCAGCCCAATTTCATCCAGGGCCGCCGCGTGACCGACGACGCCACGCTCGAAATCGTCGAGCGCGTGCTGGGCTACGAAACCAACGAGCACATCGCCGACCGCATCGAGCAATTCGGCGGCCGGGCCGCCCCGCTCAACTTCCGCACGACCAACGTCCTTTGGGGCGAACGGCTCAAGTGGGCCGACGATGCCGGAGGTCCGATCGACCTGGGACACGTCGGCCGCGTCACCCGAGTCGACCGCAGCACGATCGACAACTTGTGCTTTGCCGGAATCGTGCCGGTCATTCCCTCGATGTGCCGCAGCGAAAAAGGGGAGAAGCTCAACGTCAATGCCGATACGGCCGCCCAGGCCGTCGCGCTGGCGCCGGGCGCCGAGAAGCTGATCTTTCTGAGCGACGTGAACGGAGTCCGCGAGCACAAGGACCAGCCCGACTCGCTGATCAACTCGCTCACCGCGGACAAAGCTCGCGAACTGATCCGCACCGGCGCGATCGACAAAGGCATGATCCCCAAGGTCGAGGCCTGCCTGGAAATGCTCGACAAGGGCGTCCGCAAGATCCACATCATCGATGGCAGGCATCGCCACTCGCTGCTGCTGGAGATTTACACGACCAAGGGTGTCGGCACCGAAATCATCAAGGAATTGCCGGCCTGAGCGGCCGGCGGCCGAGCCCTGTGCCGATGCCGGCCGCCGCCGCCCGGAGCGGCCGCGAGAACGAGGCATTCTGCGGCCAGCTGCGGCGGCCGAACTTGCCGCAGCGTCTGCCCGCCTTTCCGCTTGTCCGGAGGAAACGATCATGGCCATTGCCGAAGCGAAAAAAACCAGCGAAACGCTCGATCTGTTCAAGCGGTACGTGGTACCCAACTATCGCCGCTACCCGATCGTGCTCGAGCGGGGCGAGGGCTCGTACGTCTGGGATAGCGCCGGCAAGCGGTATCTCGACTTCTTTCCCGGCTGGGGCTGCAACCTGCTTGGCCATTGCCCCGAGCCGGTCGTCAAAGCCGTCCAGGAGCAAGTCGCCACCCTGATCCACGTGCCCAACACCTGGCACACCGAGGCCCAGGGCCTCTGGGCCAAGGCGCTCTCCGAGCGGAGCTTCGGCGGCCAGGCGTTCTTCTGCAACTCGGGCACCGAGGCCAACGAAGC
Organism: uncultured Planctomycetaceae bacterium; assembly: GCA_963828155.1. Lineage (GTDB taxonomy): Bacteria > Planctomycetota > Planctomycetia > Pirellulales > PALSA-1355 > CAWCAX01. The sequence goes on along the minus strand of CAWHDQ010000014.1, from coordinate 252,682 downwards.
CGCGATCAAGCTGGCCCGGCTGCACACGCCCAAGGAGGCGCTACAAGATCATCACGTTCGAGGGAGGCTTTCACGGCCGCACGCTCGGTGCCACCGCCGCGACGGCCCAGCCCAAGTACCACGCCGGCCTCGGGCCCTTGATGGCCGGCTTCGTCTACGCCCCGTATGGAGATCTCGACGCCGTCCGCCGGCTGGTCGACAACGAGACGGCCGCGATCATGATCGAGCCGATCCAGGGCGAGGGGGGCGTGGTCATTCCGCCGGCCGGCTTCCTGCAAGGCCTGCGGGAGATCGCCACCGCCGAGGGCATCTTGCTGATGTTCGACGAAGTTCAGACCGGCTGCGGCCGGACCGGCGAGTGGTTCGCTTATCAACATTACGGCGTCACGCCCGACGTGATGACGCTCGCCAAGGCCCTGTGCGGCGGCATCGCCGGCGGCGCGCTCATGACCACGGCCGAGATCGCCCCCAGCTTGCGGCCGGGCATGCACGCGGCCACGTTCGGCGGCAACCCGATCGCCGCCCGGGCCGGCATCGCGGCGCTGGAGATGATCGACAACGAAAACCTGCTCGACCGGGCCAAGCACCTCGGCGACCTGTTCCGCCAGCGGCTCGAAGCCTTGCAGAAATCGTGCGAGATCATTCGCGAGGTGCGAATCGTCGGCCTGATGATCGGCCTGGAATTGTCGATCGAGGGAGACGGCGTCGTGCAAACCTGCTTGGAAAAAGGTTTGCTCGTCAATTGCACCCACGGCACCGTCATTCGATTGCTGCCGGCGATGAACCTCAGCGACGAGCAGTTGCACGCCGGCTGCGACATCCTGGCCGAAGCGATCAAACAGCAGATTGGTTGAGCTGCCGTGACTCGAAGTCTGCTGAATGTCGCCGATCTGTCGGCGGTCGAAATCGACCGCATCTTCGCGATCACCGAAGACCTGAAGACCAAATACGCGCAGGGCCTCCGCGAGCCGCTGCTGCCCGGCCGCGTGATGGCGCTGCTTTTCGAAAAGCCGTCGCTGCGGACCCGGGTCAGCTTCGAGGCCGGCATGAGCCACCTCGGCGGCACCAGCCTGTTTCTGGGCAACGACGTCGGCTTTGGCGCCCGCGAGAGCATGGCCGATTTTGCCCGGGTGCTCAGTCAGTACGTCGACCTGATCGTGGTCCGCGCGTTCCACCATCACAAAGTGACCGAACTGGCCAAATACTCCACCTGCCCGGTCATCAACGGCCTGACCGACGAAGCCCATCCCTGCCAGGCGCTGGCGGACCTGTACACGCTCAAGGAAATCTTCGGCCGGCTCAAGGGGCGCACGCTGGCCTACGTGGGCGACGGAAACAATGTGGCCCGCAGCCTGGCCGAAGGCTGTGGCAAAGTCGGCGTGCGATTCGCCATGGCCACGCCCGACGGCTATCGCTTCTCGAAGAAGTTCCAGGACCACCTGTCCCGCGAAGTGCCCGAACTGGACCTGACCGTGACCGACGACCCGCTGGAAGCGGTGAGCGAAGCCAGCGCCGTGTATACCGACGTCTGGACGAGCATGGGGCAGGAGTCGGAAATGTCGGATCGCAAGCGGGTGTTCGCCCGTTACCAGGTGAACACGGCCCTGATGCAGCACGCCCCGCGCGACGCCGTCTTCCTGCACTGTCTGCCGGCCCATCGGGGCGAGGAAGTCACCGACGAAGTCATCGACGGACCACAAAGCGTGGTCGTGCAGCAGGCCGCCAACCGGCTGCACGTGCAAAAGGGCATCCTGGCCTGGATTCTGCGGTAGCAGTCGGCGAGGTTTTTCGTAGTGTGCCAGTTTGGCGTTCAGGATTCTTAACGATCGCACGCGGTGGACAATAGTTCGACGAGTTCCCACACGTGCAGGATGGTCGCCAGATGCCGAGAGCTGACTATCTACTGAGCTTCGTAACGGACGAATCGGGTCAATACGTCGCCGTACACGCTGACCTGAACGGCATCGAGCACCTCATCACGGAGCTCGAACGGCTCCGCCAGCGATTGCTGGAAGACGATTGCCCCCACACGCATCTTTTTGCGTCGAAGGCGGGCGATGGACAACTTACGCAAACAAAGCTCCAAGGTCAGCAAAACGAAAAGACCCCAGTGTGGCACGTGAAAATCTACGGCTGGAATGACGAGTGGGCACGCAAACACGGGCTCAAACCTGAGATTTCAAACTGACCCATTGCCGGATTCTTCGTGCGTCCATCGACCCCCAGACTTTGGAACCTGCCGCCATGCCACGTCACGATCAGCGGTCCGACGACGAACTGCGACCGCTCAAGATCAAGCGCCGCTTCACCCGCGTCGCGCCCGGCAGCGTGCTGATCGAAGCCGGCGCGACCCGGGTGCTGTGCACCGCCAGCGTCGAGGAGCAGGTGCCCGCCTGGATGGCCGGCAAAGGGACCGGCTGGGTCACGGCCGAGTACGGCATGCTGCCCGGCAGCACCCGGCCCCGCAAGCGCCGCGACGTGGGCAAGGTCGACGGCCGGACGATGGAAATCCAGCGGCTGATCGGCCGCAGCCTGCGGGCAATCATCGACCTGTCGGCCATCGGCGAGCGGACGATCGCCATCGATTGCGACGTGATCGAAGCCGACGGCGGCACCCGGACCGCGAGCATCACGGGCGCGTTCGTGGCCCTGGTCGATGCGCTGCGGACGCTGCCCGATTCGGAGACGCAAGGTCGCCGGCCCTTGCGCGACAGCGTGGCCGCGGTCAGCGTGGGCATCGTCGACGGCCGGCCGGTGCTTGATCTGGACTACGCCGAAGACGTCGAGGCCAGCGTCGATATGAATGTGGTGATGACCGGCCGCAGCCAGTTCGTCGAAGTCCAAGGCACCGGCGAAGAGGCCACCTTCAGCGAGCAGCAACTGGCCGCCATGCTCAAGCTCGCCCGCCGCGGCATCAATCAATTGCACAAGCAGCAGCGCAAGCGCATCGGCCGAGCCTGGCCGCTGTGAGGCCGGGTTTTGTTTCGCACCGGAATGGTTCCATTCCGCCGCAATGAATCGGGTTGACGATGGAATCGCTTGGCCCGAAGGGCCACAGGAAACCAGCCCAGGGTCAGCGCAGCGCAGACCCTGGGTACCTTAACCGCCTCAGAATCCGGATTGGCCTGTAGGGCCAACGGAATCGCAGCGTCGATCGGATTTCCACCTCGCCCCGAGGGCGCCGCGGCCCCTTTCAGGGCCGGAATGTTTTCCCGGTTCTCGTACCCAGGGTGGGGCGGAGGAACCGCCCAACCCTGGGCTGGATTCCCGCGGCCCCTTGGGCCGCATAGGTGTACTCGATGCGCGTGTCCGCGGGGCGGCGCGCGTCACACCGGCGGGTCGCGGGGATAATCGGACCGCGAACGCAGGCCCGCTTCCAGCGTCCGCATCACGGCCAGCACCACGTCCTCGCGCCAGTGGCGACCGATGACCTGCACGCCGACCGGCAAACCCGCGCTACTGGATTCAACTTCGCTGGCGGCTCGTTGCACAACGTCGCGGCTGGCCGGCCGATCGCTCTCTTCGTCCGGCCGGACCCGCGTGACCGGCACCACGCCGGCCGGAAGGCCCAGTAGATTGGCCAGAAACGCATAACTGGCCGAGGCGGGCAGGTGCATCGTGCTGCCGTGCGTGAGCGCCGGCAGGGCGTGCGGCGGCAGCAGCAGCGCGTCGAGCCGGGCCGCGTCCAGGCGCTCGACGAACTTGCGCGTGAATGCGCTGCGGGCTTCGGTCGTCTGCCAATAGCGATCGGCCCAAACGGCACCGCTCCAGCCGACCAATTGCGCGAGGCCCCGCTGGCCGGTCGCGTTCAAGATCGCGATCACGCCAGCCCGCAACCAGCCGGGTAGCGCGGCAATCCTTAGCAGCCGGCGGATCCGCCAATCGGCCGGGCTCGTGCCCAGCGTGCGTGCCAGATTCGCCGCGCCGTCGGCGCTGATCAGCCCGAAGTACAGCCGCACCGCGGCCGCCATATCCGGAAAGTCGAACGCTTCGACCCGGGCCCCGGCCGCCGCGAGCACTTTGCCGGCTTCGTCCACCGCTCGCCGCAACGCGGGCGCGGGTCGGAAAAAATGATCGTCCGGCAAGAGGCCGATCCGCAGCCGGGCCACGTCGACCGGCGGACCGGCGGCGAACGCCAGCGGCGCGATCCGCGAGTTCTCGCTCTCCTCGCCCACGTCGCAGAGCGCACGAAAGCCCAGTTCCAAATCTTCGACCGAGCGGGCCAATGGGCCCGGCTGCAGGCTAAGCGCTTCCATCCCGGCAAAATTGCCGCGCTTGCCGCTGATTTCGATCCGGCCCATCGTCGGCAGCAAGCCGCAGATGCCGCTGCTGTGGGCCGGCTGCCGGATGCTGCCCCCCAAGTCGCTCGCCAGCCCCAGGGCCGAGCCGCCCGCCGCGACGATTGCCGCTTCGCCGCCACTCGAGCCACCCGGCGAGCGCTCCAAGTTCCAGGGATTGTTGGTCCGGCCGTACACCGGGTTGTCGGTTTCGTGCAGGATCATGAGCTGCGGCACGTTGGTCTTGCCCAGCACGATCGCCCCGGCACGCTGCCAGCGCCGCACGAGCGGGCTGTCCTCGTCGGCCAACTGACCGATGAACCGCTCGATGCCGATCGTGGCCTGCGTGCCGGCGACGTGGAAGCATTCCTTGATCGTCACCGGCACGCCGGCCAGGATGCCCAGCGTTTCGCCCTGGGCCCGGCGGCGATCAATCTCGGCCGCCTCGCGCCGAGCCCGGTCGAACAGCGGAATCACCACCGCATTGAGCCGGCCGTCGACTTGCTCGATCCGCGCGATATGGGCTTCGACCACTTGCTCGGCCGACAACTGTCCCGTCCGCACCCGCTCGGCGATCTCGCCGGCCGTGAGCCGGCAGATGTCGCTGGCCGCGGCGCTCGGGCTCTTGGCAGTGCTGCCGGAGGTGGTCATGAGTTTTTGTCAGCCCGCATCGAAACGGCGCGTCGCAACAACGTGGGGCCTGCCCCAACGGGCTCCATGTTGGCAGCGCGAGCAGTATTCCGCAATCGCGGAAGACCGGCGGTGTTCACATGCGCAGCGCCCGACGCGCGCGATGGTCCAGCCTATCACGGATCGAGACGGCCGCCTGAACGCGGCAAAAAGCGCAAGGACAGCCACGGGGCGTCGGCAAACACGACATCAGTGAGCCGAAATGCCTCGCATTCTGCTAGGAACAATCGGCGTCGCTCGCGGGCGAGTCGTCGCTCGGCTCGTCCGCGTCTGCATACTCGATCTGCACCGCGGGTTCCCGAGCAGCCGGCTGGTGCGAATAGAGCCTGCTCTCCGGGAATAGGCGGCGCACTTCCTCGTAGCGCGGATCAGATGCCGGCCAGGGCATTACTATGGCGGGTCTGGGGACATCCCTCAGCCACTTCCGCCACGAGGAGAGGCCGGTGAACCCGTGTTTTGAAACACCGTACGCATGCACGGTTCCCACCTCCCAAAGCGCATCTTGTACGTCGCTGAACAAACGGCGCCGCTCGTGAACCCGCCGGACCTCGCGTGCCAGCCAGCCGAGCGAGATCGCTAGGACCGTGAAGCCGACAAGCGCAGTCCGCAAGCTGAACCGAAACCAGCGATATGGACTCTTCATAGCGGTGGCTCTGGACCGTTGGGGCTGAGCACCAGCCAAATCCATGGAATCGCGCAGGCAGCAGCCATGCCAAGAATTGCTCCAGCGTACATGCCGAAAATCGTTCGATCGAAGCGGCTTCCGATACCGCCTGCGGCGATCACTCCCAGGAGTATGCAGCCGCCGAACCAAACGGCCACGCCCCGGTCCGCCGGATAGAACCAGGCCCATTCCTGCAGCCATAGTGCGAACGCGCCGATGGCGATCGTAAGCCCCACAAAATGAAGCCGCCCGGCCTTGATTGCATGCCACAATCCTATCAAACCGGCCTGACCGAAACGTGGCCATTTGCCGGCGGATTCGACCGTTAAATCCCGGTCAGGACAGATCCCCGAAACTCGCCACCTTGCCGGGCGGCAGGGCAGGGACCTACAATTCGGGATCGCACCCGCCGGCACCTGAACGGATTCTATCTCGCCCCGCTAAGCCTATGCCCGCTGCCGACATCGTCATCAAGGGCGCTCGCGAGCACAATCTGCGGGATGTCCAGCTCGAGCTGCCTCGCAACCGGCTGATCTGCCTGACCGGCGTGAGCGGCTCGGGCAAAAGCTCGCTGGCCTTCGACACGCTGTACGCCGAAGGGCAGCGGCGGTACATCGAAAGCCTGTCCAGCTTTGCCCGGCAGTTCCTGGGGCAGATGCCCAAGCCCGACGTCGACCACATCAGCGGCTTGAGCCCGTCGATCTCGATTTCGCAAAAATCGTCGGGGCAGAACCCGCGGTCCACGGTCGGCACGATTACCGAAATCTACGATTACCTGCGGCTGCTCTACGCCCGGACTGGCATTGGCCACTGCCCGCATTGCCGGCGGCCGATCACCGCTCAGACGCGCGAGCAGATCATCGCCCGGATCGGCCAGTTGCCGGCCGGCACGAAATTTTCCGTGCTCGCGCCGCTGATCCGGGCTCAGAAGGGGCAGCACAAGGACCTGCTGGTCGACCTGGTCAAGCAGGGCTTCATGCGGGCCCGGGTCGACGGCCGGATCGTCCACTTGACCGACGATCTGCAGCTCGACCGGCAGATGCGGCATAACATCGAGGTAGTGGTCGACCGGTTGGCAGTCGGCCAGCCCCGGGCCCGGCTGGCCGAAGCGGTCGACACGGCGCTCAAGCTGGGCGAGGGGAGCCTGATCGTCGCCCCCGAAGCCGGCGACGAGGGCAAGCGGCCGGCCGAAGCCCAAGCCGCTACTGCAGCCAAAGCCACACCGGCCGATATCCAGCTTTCGGCCCAGTATGCCTGCACGCACTGCGGAATCAGCTTCGAGCCGCCGACGCCGCAGCTGTTCAGCTTCAACAGCCCGCAGGGCATGTGCCGCTCGTGCGACGGGCTGGGCGAGCGCTACAGCTTCGACCCGCACTTGCTCGTGCCCAACGACGCGCTGTCGTTCAAGCAAGGCTGCTTCGAGCTGATTGGCCCCTGGAAAGAAATGGGGCGCTGGCGGCGGCACATCTTTCAGGGCGTGGCCGAGACGATCGAGCGGACGCGCTCGCTCCCCTCGGGCACGATGCTCGAAACCCCCTGGCGCGATCTCTCGCCCGAGCGGAAGCAGCTCTGGCTCGACGGCACTGGGGACGAGCACATCACGTTCACCTGGCGCGGCGGCACCAGCGGCCAGAAGTACGGCGGCAAATTCGAGGGCATCATCCCCCAGCTGCTGGCCCGGCATCGCTCCAGCAAGAGCAAGATGCAATTGCGGCAGCTGGAAAAGTACATGTGCGTGCTGGCCTGCACCGATTGCAACGGCGAGCGGATCAACGCCCAGGCCCGGGCTGTGACGCTGGCCAGCCGGCACGCCGATTTTGCCGACCGCCCCGAGCGCTCGCTGGCCGAGGTCTGCCGGCTAAGCATCGCCGAAGCGGTGCGGTTTTTCAGCGAACTGGAGCAGGACGCGACCCGGCAAAAAATCGCGGCCGAAGTGCTCAAGGAAGTCCGCGGCCGGCTGGGCTTTCTGGTCAATGTGGGTCTGGAATATCTGTCGCTCGATCGCACCGCCCCCACGCTCTCGGGCGGCGAATCGCAGCGCATCCGCCTGGCCGGGCAGATCGGCTGCGGGCTGGTCGGCGTGCTCTATATTCTCGACGAGCCCTCGATCGGGCTGCACCCGCGCGATAACGATCGCCTGCTCGACACGCTGACCCACTTGCGCGACATGGGCAACACGGTCGTGGTGGTCGAGCACGACGAAGACACCATGCGGGCGGCCGATCACATCGTCGACTTCGGGCCCGGGCCCGGCGTCCGCGGCGGCGAAGTGGTCGCTCAAGGCACGGCCCATGAGATCGCCAAGGCCGAGCGCAGCCTGACCGGCCAATACCTGTCGGGCAAGTTGCAGATCGACGTGCCGGCGGCGACCCGGCCGATCGGCGACAAGCGGCTGCGGATCGTCGGTGCGCGGCACAACAATCTGAAGAACATCGACGTCGACGTGCCGCTCGGTGCGCTGGTCTGCGTCACCGGCGTGTCCGGGTCGGGCAAGAGCTCGCTGGTCAACGACATCCTGGTCGAGGCCCTCCGCCGCGACCTGAACGGCGGGCTGGGCGAGCCCGGCACGCACGAGCGGATCGAGGGACTTGAGCATCTCGACAAGCTGATCGCCATCGACCAGTCGCCGATCGGCCGCACGCCGCGCTCGAATCCCTCGACCTACATCAAGCTGTTCGACGAAATCCGCGACCTGTACACGCAGCTGCCCGAGTCGAAAACCCGGGGCTACAAGGCCGGCCGGTTCAGCTTCAACGTCTCGGGCGGGCGGTGCGAAGCCTGCGAGGGGAACGGCTCCAACCGGCTGGAGATGGACTTCCTGGCCGATATCTGGGTCACCTGCCCGGTCTGCGAAGGGCACCGCTTCAATCGCGAAACACTGCAGGTCAAGTTCAAGGGCCGTAGCATCTCCGAAGTTTTGGAGATGGACGTCCAGCAAGCCCTCGAGCACTTCGAGAACATCCCCAAGATCCGCCACAAGCTGCAGACGCTGCACGACGTGGGCCTGGACTATCTCAAGCTCGGTCAGCCCTCGCCCACGCTCTCGGGCGGCGAAGCCCAGCGGATCAAGCTGGCCCGCGAGCTGGTCAAGAAAAGCACGGGCCGCACGCTTTACCTGCTCGATGAGCCGACGACCGGTCTGCACTTTGCCGACATCAAGATGCTGCTCAAGGTGCTGCACGACTTCGTCGATGCCGGCAACACTGTGGTCGTGGTCGAGCACAATCTGGACGTCATCAAGACGGCCGACTGGATCGTCGACCTGGGGCCCGAAGGGGGCGCCGCGGGCGGCCAACTCGTCGCCGCCGGCCCGCCGGCCGAGGTGGCCAAACACAAAGTCTCGCACACCGGCCGCAAGCTCCGCGAGCTGCTCGACGGCACCGCCGCCCGCCAGGCGGCCAGCCGCTCGCGGCCCAAGCCCAGCGCCCCGCTGCCCACGACCAAGGCCATCCGAGTGCAGGGTGCCCGGCAGCACAATCTCAAAGGCGTCGACGTCGAGATTCCGCGCGACAAGATGACCGTCTGCTGCGGTCTGAGCGGTTCGGGCAAGAGCTCGCTGGCGATGGACACGGTCTATGCCGAGGGCCAGCGGCGCTACGTCGAAAGCCTGAGCTCCTACGCCCGGCAGTTCGTCGGCCAGATGCCCAAAGCCGCAGCTCGATCACATCGAGGGGCTGTCGCCGGCCATCGCGATCGAGCAGAAGCAGATGGGCCATACGCCCCGCTCGACGGTCGGCACCGTGACCGAGATCTACGATTACCTGCGGATTCTGATGGCCCGGTTGGGGCAGCCCTACTGCCCCGATTGCGACATTCCGATCGGCACCCAAACGGCCGACGAGATCGTCGACAAGATCATGGCCGAACCGGCCGGCACCAAGCTGTACCTGATGGCGCCGCTGGAGATCAACGTCGGCGAAAAGTACGAAACCTTGTGGGAAGAGATCCGGGCCGCCGGCTATGTGCGTCTCCGGGTCGACGGCACGACCTGCTCGATCGATCAGCCGCCGACGATCGACCGCCGCCGCAAGCATCTGGTCGAGGTGGTGGTCGACCGGATCAGCGTTCGCTCCGACGCCGCGCTCGCGGATTGCCGACAGCGTCGAAAACGCTCTGGCGCTGGGCAACGGCGTGCTGCACGTGGCCTGGCCGCACGACGACGTGCCCGAGCCGAAGTGGCCGGTCGCGATCCACAGCCAGCACTTTGCCTGCGACCGCTGCGGCGCAGCTTCGAGCCGCTCACGCCGCACAGCTTTTCGTTCAATGGGGCGCTCGGCTGGTGCCCGGCCTGCGAAGGGTTGGGCACCCAGACCGGGGCCAACCCGGCCGCGCTGCTCGCGATCCCAAGCTCACGCTGCGGGCCGGCGCGGTGGCCCTGTGGCCCAGTGGCCGGCACTCCATTGTTCGAAGCGATGCTCGAAGCCCTTGGCCGGCAGACCGGCGTGCCGCTGGACGTGCCGTTCGAGCAACTCAGCGCCAAGCAGCGGCGCGTGGTGATGCACGGCCTCGACGAGCAGTGGATCGACGTGCTGCCACCGGGCAGCCGCAAAAAGACCGATCGCCCGCTGCTGCGGTTCCAGTACAAGGGGCTCTATCCGGCCCTGGAAGAAGCGGCCCGGCTCTCCCCCGCCCTGCGCTCGCGGTGGGAACACCTGGTCGATCTGGTCGATTGCGCGGTGTGCGGCGGCAGCCGGCTGCGCGACGATGCCTCGGCCGTGCGGCTCAAGGATCGCACGATCGACGACCTGTGCCGCTTGCCGCTGGGCGAATTGCTCGACCTGGTCGGCAACTGGAAGCTCGACGCCCGCGAGCGGAAGATCGCCGGCGAGCTGTTGCGCGAAGTGCAGAATCGCCTGCGGTTTTTGGTCGACGTGGGCTTGGAATATCTGACGCTCGGCCGCCGGGCCCCGACCTCTAGCGGCGGCGAGGCCCAACGCATTCGCCTGGCCAGCCAGGTGGGCAGCGGGCTGTGCGGCGTGCTGTACGTGCTCGATGAGCCGACGATCGGCCTGCACCCGCGCGACAACGGCCGCTTGATCGGGGCGCTGGAAAAACTCCGCGACTTGGGTAATACGCTGCTGGTCGTCGAGCACGATCGCGAAGTCCTGGCCGGCGCCGATCGGCTGCTCGATTTCGGACCCGCGGCCGGCGATGGGGGCGGCCAGATTGTCGCTCGCGGCACTCCCGCCGAGCTGGCCAAGAGCAAGACGTCCGTCACCGGCCCATACCTGTCGGGCAAGAAGGCGATCGCCGTGCCGACCAATCGCCGGATGCCGTCGACCTCCGCAGCCCCCCCCGAGCCGGCCACCACCAAGAAACGCGGCAAGAAGGCCGCGCGCGCAACCCGCGCCGGTTGCCGACGGGCCCGCGGACGGCTGGCTGGAGATCGTCGGTGCCCGGCATAACAACCTGCAGAACGTCACGGCCCGGATTCCGCTGGGGGCGCTGACGGTCGTCACCGGCGTGAGCGGCAGCGGCAAGAGCTCGCTGGTCGAAGACGTGCTGTACGCTTCGCTGGCCCGCGCGTTGCACCGGGCCCGGACGATGCCCGGCGCCCACGACGCCATCCGCGGGCTGGAGCGGATCAACAAAGTGATCCGCGTCGATCAGCAATCGCTCGGCTCGACGCCGACTTCGAATCCGGCCACATACACCGGCGTGTTCGATCTGATCCGCACGCTGTTCGCCCAGTTGCCCGAGTCGCGGTTGCGGGGGTACACGGCCCGGCGGTTCAGCTTCAACGTGCCCGGCGGACGCTGCGAAGATTGCGAAGGCAACGGCCAGAAGTGCATCGAGATGCACTTTTTGCCCGACATCTGGGTCGAATGCGACACCTGCCGCGGCCGGCGCTACAATCCCGAAACGCTGTCGGTGCGGTACCACGGCCAGTCGATCGCCGACGTCCTCGACATGTCCTGCGGCAAGGCGGTGCAGCTGTTCGCCAACATTCCCAAGATCCGCCGGATCCTACAGACGCTGTGCGACGTGGGGCTCGACTACCTGACGCTCGGCCAGGCCGCGCCCACCCTTTCGGGCGGCGAAGCCCAGCGCGTGAAGCTGGCCGCCGAGCTGGCCCGGCCCGATACGGGCCGCACGCTCTACCTGCTCGACGAGCCGACCACGGGTTTGCACTTCGAGGACATTGCCAAGTTGCTCGACGTGCTCAACCGGCTGGTCGACCTGGGCAACAGCGTGGTGGTGATCGAGCACAACCTGGACGTGATCAAAACGGCCGATTGGGTCATCGACCTGGGGCCCGAGGCCGGCGCCGGCGGCGGCCACGTCGTGGTTAGCGGCACGCCCGAGGATGTCGTGGCCCACTCCCAGCAGGCGGCCCCTGCCCGGCCGCAGGCCAAGCCCAAGCAGGGCGCGCCGGGCCGCCGCGAGCCTCGCTCTGCGTTCGCACACCGGCGAGGCTTTGGCCCCCGTGCTGGCGGCCGGCCCGCACAAAGAGCGTCCGCGGTTCGATTTTTCCGCCCTGGAAACCGAGCGCGACGGCGATCTGGAAATCACCGAAGTCGGCCGCGAGGCCCAGATGCCCTGGCAGGCCAATGGCCGCCGCTGGCACACCCAGGATCGCGTCGGCCGCACCGGCCAGCCCTGCCGCTGGGACGGCCGCATCTTGGAGCAGCTGGTCGACAAGATTCAGGAGCTGGGCGACTTCGGGCCCACCAACTGGAACGAGCGGAGCGTCGTCGAAATCTGCAGCGATCGGAAGGCCGACGGCTGGTTCTTCCACGCCCTGACCGGCGAAGAATGGCTGCTGAAGCTCAAGTTCCGCGTGGCCAAGAACACCTTCCGCCGCGAGGCGCTGATCACCGAGCTCGACCTCAAGCCGCTCAACGAGCTGGCCGACCTGCCGGTCTACGGCCACGAGCCGCGGGTCAAATGCAAGAACCTCCGCGGCCCCTGGCAGGAAATCCAGCTGCAAGTCCACTCGCTCGACGAGGTGGATCGGCCGGGCTTCTGGAAGTTCGTCGCCAAAGCGGTCGCAGGCTTCGAGAAATTCTCCACCCGGGTGCGGCAGAATCCCGAGGACGTAATGCCCTGGAAGGTGCTCGGGCAGAAATGGCACTTCTGCGCAAGGGATTCCCGCCCGGCAAGACGCCCGCCTGGGATGTCGACGTGCTCGAGGAACTGTGCGAGCTGGTGGCGGCGACCGCGCCGGCCGGCCAGTTCCTGTGGAACAACCAGCAGGTGGTCCACGTCTTCGTCGCCGAGCAGAAGGAACCCTGGGCCAGCATTTTCACCAAGCGGCAGGCACACCTTGAGCTACAGTTGAGCGGGCCCAAGGGCGCTTCGCCCTCGGCCGGCTGGCCAAGCTCGCGGCCGAGCAGGAGTTCCAGGCCGGCGGCCAGCGCGACGTGGTCAAGCTGCGGTTCGTCGAGGCCGACGACCTGGCCAAGGGAGACCTGGCCGATTTCCTTCGCGAACATTACGACAGCCTGTCCCAGGGCGCGCGAACCGGCCTTGAGCGCCCGCGGCTGAGAGCCGCGCACGCCCCCTAGCAACCGCACCCGTCGATCATGTCCGAATCCTTGCTGCCCAGCCGATTCCTGTTTCGCTTCGCCGTGCCGTGCCTGTACCGCGAGCGGCTGTGGAGCGACGCCGCCGGCAAGCTGCCGGAAGAGTACCGCCTGCCGGCCTTGTCCGAGCTCGAGGGCGCAAAGCCTACGCCGACGTCCGGGCCGCCTGGAACGCCGAGGGACTGGCGCTCGATGTCCACGTGTCGGGCAAGAGCCAACCGGCCTGGTGCCGCGACAGCCGCGTCGAGGACAGCGACGGGCTGCAAGTCTGGATCGACACCCGCGACACGCACAACATTCACCGGGCCAGCCGCTTTTGCCACCGCTTCGTGTTCTTGCCGGCCGGCGGCGGGCGGCAACTGACCGAGCCGGTCGCCGATCAGCTGCTTATCGAACGAGCCCGGGAAAACGCCCGGCCGATCCGGCCCGGGCAGCTCAAGGTCGCGGCCGAGTCGCCGGCCCGACGGCTATCGCCTGGCGGCCCTGGTGCCGGCGGCGGCCCTGACCGGCTTTCAGCCCGACGATCATCCGCGGCTGGGCTTCACCTATTGGCTGTTCGACCGCGAGCAGGGCGAGCAGACATTCGCCGCTTCGAGCGAGTTCCCATTCGCGGTCGATCCCAGCCTGTGGGGCACGCTGGAGCTGGTGCGGTAGGCGGAGGGGCTGGGGATTGGGGGCTGGGGACTGGATGACGCGTGCGCGGCTAACGTTATGCGTCGGCGACGTGAATCACGGCCAACACCTGACCGACGCGCAGCTCTGCGTCGGTTTCGACCAGTCGCTGGGCGAAAATGCCGCTGGCCGGGGCGGGTAGATCGACCGTGACGCTGCCGGCCACGATCTCCAGCAGGCGGTCGCCGCGGGCGACTTCGGCCCCGGCGGCCACCAGCCATTCGCCGGCCCGCAGGGCAGTACCGGGCAAGCCCAAATCGACCAGCACCAGCTCGACCCGGCGCGGCGGCAAAGCGGCGGTCACTTGGCCTTGGCCGCCGTGCTGGCCGGTGGCTGGGCCTTGGGCGACTTCTTGACGACTTCGTCGGCCCGTTTGATCAGCTCGCGATACTTGGCGACCGTTTCCGGGCCGTCGAGCTTGGGCGCGTTGATCAGCATGGCGTTGAGCACCTTCTGGCAGTCGATCGCCTTGTCCGGGGCGTTGGTCTTGATCGCTTCTTGCAACAGGCAGAGGGCGACGTTGTAGTTCACTTCGTAGTAGTTGGCCTTCAGGTCGGCCGGGCAGCCGGGTTTTTTCACCGCCCCGGACAGCTTCTGCCGTAGGCTGGCCCAGTGCGATACGGCATCGGGAAACTTGGCCGAGTCTTGCTCGGCCCAGGCCTGCAGAATCCGGCCCTTGGTCATCAGGGGCTCGAGGGCCTTGGGCACTTTTTCGATCAGGGCGTCGACTTGCTTGAGCCCCTCTTCGTATTGCTTCTTTTGCCGCAGCAGATCGACCAGTTGCGACTGAACGCGGGTCAGCCCGCTCTGGCCGCACTGGGCGGAGAAGGCTTCGTCCTCGGCGGCGTGGGTCAGGATGCGATTGTCGATCTCGCTGGCCAGCTCGATCAGGCCCAGCTCGGCGGCCATGTCGCCGATCGAGATCATGCTGACCGGCGTGTTGTTCTTGCGCGGGGCGAGCCGCTCGAGGCAGCTTGCCCAAGAGCTCCTTGGTACCCCCCAACCGGGCTTCGGCCGTGGCGATGGCTTGGGAGTCGTTTTCGGCCTTGGCCTCGATCAGGGCGGCGCTGGCCGACTTGTACTCGGCGAACAGCATCCGGGCGAAGGCCACCAGCACGGCGTTGATGTCGGCCACGTCGTCGCCCAGGTCGGTGAGCACCGTGGCGACGTCGCCCCCCTTGGTCATATCGCCCGTGGCCACATACGCCCGGACCGCGGTGCTGAAGACCTTGAGCATGGTGCCATCGAGCTTCTCGGGCTTGGAGGCCTTGATCGAATCGACGACCGGCTGCAGCAGCTGGGCGGTTTTCTGGGCCTCGTTGGCCTCGAGATAGACCTGGCCCAGCACCAACTCCGACTCGATCAGCTGCCCCGGCAGCGACTGGCCGTCGCCGAGGGCCTTGGTCTGGACCTCGATCGACTTTTCCAGATCCTCGACGGCCTTCTCAGACTCCTGTTTCATCAGCTTGGCGTTGCGCTCGGCCGGCGGCTTTTGCTTCTCGACGTTCCAGATCCGCAGGTGACCCAGGGCCGCCATGTGCAGGGCCGTGGGGTACTTCTCCGAACGGGGATTCACATCCTCGAGCTGGGTAATTGCGTCGGCCGTCTTGCCCTGGACCATCGCGGCCTGGGCCATGGCGATCCGCGCGTCGTCGGCGGCCGGCTTGTCGGGCCACTTCTCGACCACGTCGGCCGCGGCCGCAGTGAGCTCGGCGAGCAGCTTCTCCTTTTCCTCGGCATTCTGCGACGAGGCGTAGCGGCGGAGGATGATGTGTACCCGCAGCGCGGCCAGCTTGCCGGCGGTCTCGCTCTTGGCGCTGATCTTCTTCTCCTCGATCAGGCTGGCGGCCAGGGCCATGGCCTCCTCTTCTTTGCCCTCGGAGAAGAGGTGATAGACCTGGTTGTAGTGGCAGGTTTCCAACTTCTCGCGGATCGAGGCCAGCGTTGCCTTCCGCCCGGCGGCCGGCATGCCCTTGGACATGCCGATGGCCTGCTCGTAGAACTGGATTGCCTCGTCCCACTTCTGAGCCCCGAACGAGTCGTCGCCGTTGGCGACCGCTTCGTCCCAGGTCTTGGCCGGTCCGGCGCTGCCGCCTTTCTTGTTCATTTCCCGGGCGAGCTCCATCCCCTCCTTGTGGTACTCGCTGGGGATCTTCTTCATCATCTTGAGGATGTCGTCGACTTCCTTCTTGAGCTGCTGCCGCTGGTCACCGCCCCCTTTTTCGAGCAGGGCGACGTCGGCCTTGGCCACCTCGAGCGCGATGCCCTGGTAGCCGTCCGCCTTCTGCCACTTCTCGAACAGCTTGAGCCACTCGCGGGCCTCGGACAGGATGGCCTTGGGCCCATCCTTCTTGAGCACGATCATGAAGTAGAAGTATTGGACTTGGGAGAACATGTTCTCCTGCTGCCGGTCGACCTTCTCATTGCCGTTGGCAGGCATCAGGGCCAGGACTTCGTCGTACATCTCCTGGGCGGTCCCGTCGTCCCCCAGCTCTTCGCTCGTCTTGCCCTCGAACGTGTGGGCCATCAGGCCGATCACGCCGGTGCGATACGCGCTGGTAGATGTCGCCGAACTGCAGGCGGGCTTTTTCCAGCGTCGCCTTGCGGGTGGCCTTGCCCTGCTCGCTGGCATCGTCGGCGTAGGTCATGGCCAGAAAGAAATCGGCCTTGGCCAGCTTGAGCTGGGCATCGGTCATCAGCAGCTCGGCGTTCTCGATCGCAGCCTGTTTGGCCGCGGCGTTCTTGCCCTTGGCGCCGCCGGCGGCCGCCTGCAGGGCCGACATGTTCTTGCGGTGCAGCTCGACCGCCTGCTCGAACCGCGGCTTGGCCTCCAGGAAGGCGGCCCGGGCCTTCTGCATCAGGGCGTCTTTCTTGTCGGCGTCCTTGGTGATCCGGGTTTGGGCAAACAGCCGCAAGCCGGACTTGAACGTCATGTCGCCCCACTCGGCCACCTCTTCGCCCACGTCGGGCGATTCGGGATGATCCTTGAGGAACTTGTCGAGTAGGGCCTTGGCCTTGGCCGTCCGCTCTTCGACTTCCTTGTCGTTGAAGGCCTCGTTGATCGCCAGCCGCCAGCCGCGGGACTGATAAAGATCCCAGTTCTCGGCCACGTCCTCGGGCAGCAGGTTCGACTGCTTGAGGAAGTCGAGATAGGTCAGCGTCACCTCGCCGTAACCGCGGCGGTTGAGCTCCTCCAGAAACCGGTCGGCTTCTTCCTTCGCGCCCGCCGGTGAAGCGAGAGCCAGGAGCAACCCGACGAAGCAGCCGGCGCTGAGCCAATGGGCAGTGAGCCAATGGGCAGTGAGCCAAGGAGCCCCGATCCGACGAGCGCCGAGCCAATGCAGATGTTTCATGCTTGCAGCCAGTGCGGCAATAAAGGATAGTCCCCGCCGGTTCGGGCCTCGCGAATGGGAAGGCAACCGACGGGGCGCGCCGCGTCGCACGGTCCGCGAAGGACCGCCGCGCGGTGGTGCCTGGTGGATAGGACGCTGGCTTCTCGGTTCCCGCGGGGCCGCCAGCCAGGCCCCCATTTACTTGTCTCGATCGTTCGTGCCGGTCAGGTTGCGCGGGCGCTTTTGCGCCGCCTCACTTGGCCTCGCCGGCCGGCTTCTTCGCGTCCTGGCCGTCCAGCTTGTAGAGCGGCAGGTAGCGGTAATAGACCTCCAGGGTCAGGCAGGACAGGCTGGTCATGAAGATCCGCCCGCCATGTTCGCCCCAGACGTCCTTGGCCGGCACCGCCGGATCCCAGCTGCCCTCGGCGCAGCCCTTGCGCACCTGGGTATCGATCAGGATCTTCCGCATCCGGCGGTTCCAGTTATCCCAATCGTAGCCCGGCACGTTGTGCATCACCTGAGTGGCGTAGTACCAGTAGTACGTGTTCCGCTTGTTGACGTCGGGCAAATTGGCCATCAGGAAGGCGACCCCCTCGACCATGGCCGGGTCCTGCTTCTGCATGCCCAGATACTGCGAGCACAGCAGACCGACCGAAGACATCGTGTCGGTCGGACCGCCGGCCCGCTCGTAGGAAAACAGGCCGCCCTTACCCGAGGCACAGGACTTCAACCAACGTTGGGCCCCTTCAAGCACAGGGGATGGGACTTCGAGGCCGGCCATCAACCCGCTCTTGAGCCCCATCACCTGCCAACCGACGACCGAGGTATCCCCTTCTTCGCCGGGCTGGTAGCGCCAGCCGCCGGTGCCCGGGTTCTGAGCCTTGCAGATGAAATTGAGCGCTTGCTGGGCCGGACCGCCGACGGTCGGATCCTGGCTGAGGCCGTAGGCCTCGCACATGCAGATGGTGGCCAGCCCGTGGGTGTACATCTTTTGCGGGCTGCCGGCCGACAGGTCGCCGTCGGTCTTCTGGTTCTTGATCAGCCAGTAGAGCCCGGCGTAGATGTTCTTGCGGTAGGGACCCTTGGACTTGTGCGTCTGGCCGGCCGCCAGGAAGGGGAGCAGGGCCATCGCGGTGGCGCCGGCGTCCGACTCGGCCTGGGACGTGCCGGTGCAGGTGCCGTCCTTGCACATCTTCTTGTAGTTGGCCAGGCTCCAATTGCCGTCAGGGCCCTGGTGCCGGGCAAGCCAATTGAGCGCCGCGGCAACGGCCCGTTCGCTGGCCTTGGTGCCGCCGTGGCCGAGCATCGCCTTGCGGACGCCGGTGCCGCGCGAGCCGAAGCCTTCGCCCTTGCCGCCGCTGCCAGGCTTGGTGCTCTCGCCCGAGCCGCCGATGCCGCCCATGTTCTTCAGGGCCGGGCCCGCGCCCATGCCCTTGATCTCGAATCCTGCGCCGCCGCCGAACGAGACCTCGGCGCTGCCCATGCCGCCGCCGGCTTCGGTGAACGGATCGGCATCGCTGGTATTGATCTGCTCGGTGACGGTGGGCGTCTCGAGCATCAGCGAGTCGGTTGTCAACTCGGTCGGCTGCTCGGGAGCTTCGCCCAGCTCGAAGTGCTCGATTTCCTGTTCGGGGGCGATTGGCTCGCTGGTGGCGTCGAAGGCATGCGCATCGTCATTCTTCAGCGGAGTGACGATCACGCCGGCCAGGAGCAAGCCGAGCGACAGGATGACGGCATGGGCGGTGACGCTGGTGGCCCACCACAGGCCGCGCTCGCGGACCCAGAGTTTCAGGTCCTCGACCAGCTCGTTCGAGGCAGGTATCTGGGAGGCAATCTCCGACATTGACTACATCCTCTTCTAGGGCGAGCCCTCGCCGCCGGATGGGGCGGCCGATCCGACGCCTGCGTCGGGGGAGCCGCCAACCGCCTTGGATGCCAGAAACAAAAACGCCCAGCCGCCCGCGCGGCGACCGGCGCAGCATCGACCCACGCCAGCACCGCCTGCCGGCCGGGCCTGGCCAGCACTCGATTATCTTTCCCGAAACGCGCCCCAGTCAAGTCCGTGGAGCCTGTCCCCGGCGGGCGAATCAGGGCTCATTTCGCCCCGCATTGCCCTGTTCCAGGTCGCCCAACAGCGAGGCTCCGTCACCGGCCCGGCTGCCATTGAAATCGTGCCCGAGGGCCGATTTTATTTCCGCTTCCCGGGTCTGCGCCTCGGCCTGCTGGAGCCACTCTTCGATGTTTTGCCCCTCGCTAGGCTCGTCCGCCAGAGGCCCGCGCTGCAAAACCCGGCGAACCGGCGGGTTTGTGCCGGATTTGCCGATCGACCGCAAGCCCCAGCGGGCGAAAAACAGCAGCAGCAAGCCCCCGCCGACCGCCGCCCCCCAGATCCATTCGTCCTTGCTCTGGGTGATCGCCGGCGCCTGCCGATAAATCATCCGCCCGATCAGGATTGGGGATTTGACCTTGATGCCCCGGCCGTCGAGGTAGACGTAGGTCTTCAAAAAATATCCGACGAAGGTCCCTTCTTCCTGGAGAAAATCGCCGACCTTCATTCCCTCGGGCAGATCGACGAACACGCAGGTGTACAGCCAGGATTGCGTGGCCTCGGTCCAGCAGACCGCTTCGTAGTATTCATGCGCGTCGACTGGAATGCCCGGCGGCGAGTCGTACCGCAAGATGCGGCGAATGTGTACGTTGACCTTGAGCAGGTCGCCGCGGAATTCCTGCGGACGCTCGAGCAGGTCGCCGTAGCGAAAATCGCCGCGGGCCCGCTTGACGAGCTGGTCGGCATTCTGCGACTGGGCCCAGCGCATCAGCCGCCAGTAGGCGAACATTTCCTCCTCGCCGAGCGGCGTGCGATCGGAGATCGCCTCGGCCTCGCGGTCGAATTGCTGCCGCTCCTGCGGGTCTTCATCCAGCGGATTCGGCTCCAGCTCGGGCCTGGCCGGCTCCTGGTTGGGATCGAGAACGTTGTCCGGCGCGGCCGGCAGATGGGGCCGGAACAACGGCTTCGGCAGCACCGGCGCGACAGGCTCGCTCGGCTTCTTGTCGCCGGCATCCGCCGCCGGTGCGGCGCTGCCCTGCGCGTCCGCCGCAGCCGGTCCCGCACCAGCAGCCGACGAATCCTTCGTGGCCGGTGCTTCGCGGGTGGTTGGTGATTCCTTAGCGGCCGGCGCTTCCGCAGCCGGCGCCGCGGCGGGTTGATCTGAAGGTTCGCTCGTGCTGGCCGGCGGCGCGACGGGTTCGACGGACGAGGCGCTTGCCGGATCGTCGACCGCTGGCGATTGCGCGGCTGGCGGTTGATCTTGCGCGGGCTCGGCCTGGGCCACTTCGGTCGGCTCCGCCACAGCGGCAGGAGGCTCGGGGTCGGTCGCCGCGGAGGCGACCAGGGCGGAGGGGGGCGTTTCCGCGGAGGTGGTCGTTTCAGCGGACGGCGCCGCCGTGAGATCGGGCCCGCTGGCCGGCCGAACGGTTTTGTGCTCGAAGGCCAGCATCAGATCGGCATCGGTTTCGGGCGCGGTGACGACGACCGAGCCCGGCCTGCGGATCGGCGCGTGCGGGGTGCTCCGCGGCCGGCTGCCGGTCGAGTCGTCGTCCAGCGTCCCGATGGACGCCGGCTCGCCGGTCAGAAACCGCCAGGTATTGTGATCGGAGGCCCGGCGATAGAGCATCCCCAACACCAGCAGCATCACGACCATCGTCATCAGTCGCGGCAACTCGCCGCCGCGAAACAAGTGGGCCTGTTGACGATCGCGCAAACGTCGCATGTCGAACGATTCCTGGATCGGCGGGAGCGGATACCGGGCCCCAGCGCCCCGCGGGGGTCCGCAGAAATATAGTATAGAGGACGTCGTCCGAAAACGCGCCTCGCGATGGGGCCGGCAAGCCGCCGATTTGCGGCAAACAGCGGTCCTCGGCCCGGTAGCGCACGGCCCGTTCATTCCGGAATTTCCCGCAAGCTCAGCTCTGCCAGCTTCTGCCCCGACGCCACCCGGAGCCGGCCGCAAACATCGATCACCTGCATCAGCGCTTCGTAGCGGAGCCGCGGCCCGACGTGCAAGGCCACGCGCTGAAACGGCATCGTCGGATCGGCCAGGGTGCGGGCCAGCTTGCGCTCCAGTCGCCCCAGGTCGTCGACCGGGCGGCCGGCCAGCAAAATGCCGCCCAACTCGCCGCCGACGCCAGCCTGCAGCTCCACGTCGAGCGTCGTCAGGCCCACGAGCGCGCTGGCCGGCTGGCCAACATCTCCGCCCGGCGAGGGAACCGGCACGCTCGTCGCCAGGGGCGGCAGCCGCAGGTCGATCTGGCCCTCGACCGGCGAGGTCTGGTACGTGAGGATGAAGAATGCCAGCAGCTGAAACGCCATGTCGAGCATGGCCGCCAGATTGAGCTCGACCGTCTGAACCGCGTGACGTCGACGGCGGCGCATTGCCTGGCCTCCGAGTTCCTGGAAGCCGGCAAACCGTTGGCCCCGCTTCCAGGGCAAGATTCGCGTGGGCGGCGGCCGGTTATTCCGCCTGCCACGCGGAGGCACGCCTGGCGGTGCGCGCACACCGCGCAGCAAAGCACTCCGCAGGCTGTAAGAAAATGCTGCTGGCGTACACGTCGCGGCAGCAATCCGAATCGACAGCGCCGCGCTCTCGGCGGCAGCGACCTTACTACTCGGTCACCATCTCGACGAAGCTCATCTTCGAGAGCGGCTTCTGATTGCCATCCTTGTCGACGATCACCTGCCGGGTGCAGACGTCGACCACGCTCATCAGCGCGGCGTAGGTCAGCTTCGAGTCGACGTGGATCAGCACCTGATCCTTGGGCGAGGTGGGCGTGCCGAAGATCGACCGCAGCCGCTCGTCGAGCCGCGGAAGCGAACCGACCAGCTCGTCGCCCACCTGCATCGAGCCGATCGTGCCGTCCTTGGGATTGGCCGCCACGCTGACGACCAGGGTATTCAGCCCCTGCAGGGGATCGGTGTTCGAGGTGTCTTGCCCGGCCTTCTTGCCGCCGGCCAGCGGCGTGATCGATTGGGGCGGCGGCATCCGCAGGTCGATCTGGCCTTCGACCGGGGCGGGCTTGAACGTGAGGATGAAAAACGTGAGCAGCTGGAACGCCATGTCGAGCATGGCGGCCAGGTTGAGCTCGACGTTCTCGTTGCCCCGTTTTTTCTTCTTCCGGCTCATCGAAACACGCGCTCAGAGTGCAATGACTTCAGTTTCAACTCGGGGGGCGGCCCGCCACGGACCAGCCTATGGCGCTACGTCCCCTCGGCCTTGTTCATGGCCTTGAGGGCAAAGTTGCGAAAACCGTTGTCCTGACAGGCCTTGATCAGGCGGTTGAGCAATTTGAACGGGGTGTCCTTGTCGGCGCGGATGACCACGATCGAAGGCAGGTCGTCCCCCGGTTTCAATTCGGTGCCCTCGGCGCGTTGGACCGCGAGCCGGCTGCTGAGGGCCTCGCTCTGCACGTAAGCCTCGATGTTCGGAACCTCGTTGCCGTAGACGCGGAGCACGCCGTGCGAGTCGAGGTTCATCACGACCAGCTCCTTGCCGGCGCCCCTTCGACCATTCGGGCGGAGCCGACGACCGGCAGCTTCAGGTCCAGATCCATCGCCGCGGTCTTGAAGTTGATCACCAGCATGAAAAAGGTAACCAACTGGAACACCATGTCCAGCATCGGAGTCAGATTCGGTTCGGCATTGGCGGCCGAGTCGAGAGAGCCAGACATCGTGTGCGATCCGGAAAAACGGTCTCGTCAGATTTCAAGCGGTCGAGCGTGAGCGATCGCTCCGCGGGGACGGTCGACTAGGCCTTGGCGGCCTTGGCGGGTCCCGCGGCGGCGGCGGCCGGCGTGGCCGGGGGCGCCTTGCTGCGGGCCGCATGGGCAAAGTGCCGCAGGAACTCGTCGCACTGCAGCGTCGTCATCACCGAGAGCGACGAGACGCGGTTGCGGAAAATGGCGAAGAAGTAAATCGCCGGCACCGACAGGGCCACGCCCTCGAACGTCAGCAGCAGGGCTTCCGAAATACCGCCGGCCACTTCGCTGGCCTTGAGCTGCGTGCCGCTCAGCGCGATCACCGAGAAGCTGGCGATCATCCCCTTCAGCGTACCCAACAGGCCGATCATCGGGCCCAGCGTGCCGAGCACGGCCAGCATGCTGATCTTCTTTTCCATTTCCACGGTCAGCGACTCGCTGACCCGTTCCATCGCGTCGCGGGCTTCGGACAGGCCGTTGGGCAGTTCGGCGATGCCGGTCGCCAGCACCCGGCCGTAGAACGAGGGGTCGTCCTTCACCACGCCGTAGACTTCTTTGAATTGCCGCTTCTGCAGCATGTCTTCGACTTCGTCGACGATTTCGGGCGGAGCCGCCACGATCGGCCGGAATTCGATGAACAGCCGGCAGACCGTCGAGACGAAATAGATGCTCAGCATCAAGATCACCAGGCCGATGAAGCCCGACGATTCGATGAACCACCAGAACTTCGATTTCTGCTCGGGCACGGCTTCTTTGGCTTCTTCCTGGGCCCAGGCCAGCGCCGGCGTCAGGCCGCAGATGAAGGCCACGCCGACCACGATCAGCAGGCCCAACCAAATGTGATGCGGACGAACGTTCCGTAGCATACCGCGTGCTCTCCTCTCGAAGGGATGCGCCGTCTGGGGGCGCCGAATGCCGGGCGGCCGGTCGCCGCCGCAGCCAGGTATTGTCGCTGCTATCGTGTCGCTGATTTCAGTGGCGCTCTGCGCCGCCGGCAACCGGCCGCCTGTCGCAAGTCGCGTCGGCACTGTCGCGGGGGTACCGACCCGTGGGTTCCGACATCACGGGTCCAGCCGCTGGGGCCGGAATGATTCATCTTAAATAAGGGTCGCGGCGAGTTAAAGTGGCTGGGCGGCCGACAAAACCCGCCCCAGGGTCGGCGACAACGAGTCGAACGGCCCGCGAAAACCGCGGATACGGCGGTGAAAATCGCCGGCGAAGGCTGCCCGGAGCCGTCAGACGGGGCCGCACCCCGCGCCGGGGTTGTGTGTGGCCCCGCAGCCGGATTTCGTGCGGCAGGCCGCCCACGGGCCGCCAACCGACAATCCATTCGCGGCCGAGCGGCGCGATTATTGCCCCCGCCGCCCCCGCCGTCCCAAAAACCTTCTCCGGCTTGGGTCCTGGCCGCAGCCCGACCAGCTGCCGCGGCAACCGATGCTGGCAGCCGGGCGCGGTCGGTCCCGTGGCGCAAGCCGCATTGACGCCGCTTGCACGCCCTGTCTATAAGCTGGCGGCTCTGAGCCCCGCGCGTTCGTCGGCGCCAGGGTGGAATGGTTCCCGCGCGGCCCGCGCCGCTTGCAAGGTCCTATGCCGCTGTTCCCGCGCTACGTTCTCGGCGAAGTCCTGCAGGTGTTCCTGCTGGTCGTCGGCGCGCTGACGGCCGTGCTGCTGTTGGTGGGCGTTGGCCGCGAGGCCATCGAGCACGGCTTGGGCATTGGGCCGATCGCCAGGCTGATGCCCTACTTGCTGCCGCAGGCGCTGCTGTTCGCGGTGCCGGCAGCGATGCTGTTTGCCGTCACCAGCGTGTTCGGCCGGATGTCGGCGGCCGGCGAAGTGGTGGCCCTCAAGGCGCTGGGCGTCAGCCCGACCGGCATTCTGCTGCCGGTCTTCGGACTGGCGGTGGTGCTGAGCCTGGTCACGTTCTGGCTCAACGACGTGGGCTTCTCCTGGACTCCGCAGGGCGTCAAGCGAGTCGTCACCGACGCCTTCGAGGAAATCGCCTACAGCGTGCTCCGCACGCAGAAATGCTTCGTCTCGCCGCAATTCTCGGTCAACGTCAAAGGCGTCGAAGGGCGCCGGCTGCTGATGCCGATGTTCACGTTCCGCTCGGGGGCGCCGCGCCCGTCCTGGTCCGCGCCCGCGAGGCGGAGCTGCGGTCCAATCCCGGCTCCGGCGTGCTGACCGTGATCTGCCGCGACGGCAGCATCGAGATGGACGGCAACACATTCGAGTTCTCCGACACCTTCGAGCGCGAAATCCGCCTGATGGACGCCGGCGACACCAGCGGCGAGAGCCCCTCGCGGATGTCGCTCAAGGAGCTCGTCGAGCGCACGCCCAAGCAAGTCAAGCTGATCGAGCGGATGGAACAGCAGCAAGCCGCCGGCGCCGCTCTGGCCCTGACCGGCGGCGACCTTCTGCGGCTGGCCGGTCCCACCACCGCCGCGCGGCGGCACGAGCTGGCCGAAGCCCGCAACACGCTGTTCCGCATGCGGACCGAACCGCCCCGCCGCTGGGCCAACGGCTTCAGCTGTTTTTTCTTCGCGCTGGTCGGCGTGCCGATGGCCATCCGCCGCCGCAGCCCGGAGGTTTGGGTTACGTTCTTTGCCTGCTTCTTTCCGATCCTGGTCCTGTACTATCCGCCGCTGATGCTGGCGGTGAATCTGGCCAAGAACGGCTCGGCGCCGCCGCTGGCGGTCTGGCTGGGCAACATCGTGTTCGGCCTCTGGGGCCTGTGGCTGTTCCGCCGCGTGTACCGCTACTGAGAGCCAATCCGCCAACAATCGGGGACCGTCCCGATTTTGCGCAGCAAAATGGGACTGTCCCCTTGTCCGAGACGGTTCTCGAATAGACCCAGCCCGCGGCGCCGCTCACACCCGCACCCGCTTCCAGCCCCCTTGCTCGAAGCGGCCCACGACCAACAGGCAGCGGAAGCTCAGATCGACCGCCATCGCGATCCAGGCCCCGCGGACCCCAAAATCCTCGTGGAAGGCCAGCCACCAGGCCAGCGGCAGCCGCACGCCGACAAAGCCGATCAGCGTAAAGACCAGCGGCCAGCGAGTATCGCCCGCGCCGCGCAGGGCGCCGGTCAGCACTTGCAAGATTCCCAGCGGCACCAGGGCCAAGGCCACGATCCGCAGCAGCCGGGCCGCCAGCTCGCCGACCGCCCGATCGTCGGCCGAGACGAACCAGCCGGCCAGCCAATCGGCGCCCCAGTACAGCCCAATCGTCGCCACGATCATGAACGTCAGGTTGCACGCGCCCGCCAGCCGCACGCTTCGCAGGGCCCGCGCCGGATCGCCGCGCCCAGGAACTGGCCCACCAGCGTGCCGGCCGCCACCTGAAAGGCGTAGCCCGGCAGGTAGGCCAGCGACTCCATCCGCAGCGCCACGCCGTGGGCCGCCATCGCCAGCGTGCCCAATTGGTTGACCAGCGCAAAAAAATCAACTGTAGCGCGATCAGCGACATCACGTCGGCCCCGCCGGGAAAGCCGACTCGCAGCAAGCGGCGGATCAGACCGAAGTCGGGCTTGAGCAACCGCCACTCGAGCCGCAAGCCATACCGGCCGCGGATCAGCACCGCCAGCGGCACGAGCCCTCCGATGGCGAAGCCCACGCTCGTGCCGATCGCCACGCCGTCCCAACCCAGCCGAGGCAGGGGGCCCAGCCCCAGGATCAGCGACCAGCTCAGCGCGATGTTGGTCACGTTGATCAGCACCATCGCCACCAGGCCGGTGATCGTGTCGCCGGCGCCGTGCAGACAGGCGATGAGCACGGCCTCGAGCATGATCAGCGGCAGCATCGGCAGCAGGAACCGCAAATACCGCGTGACCAGCTCGGCCACTTCCCCCTCGGCCCCGAGCACCCCCACCAACCGCGGGCCCAGGGCCATCATCACCAGCGTGGCGATCACCGCCAGCACCATGCCCACCAGCAGCGACTGATGGGTCGCGCGGTTGGCATCTTCGTAGTCGCCGGCGCCGGCAAATCGGGCGACCATCGCCGTCGAGCCGATCGCGATCACCGAGAACAGGCCGTTGAACGCCCACAGCAGATACGCCAGCAGCGTCATCGCGGCCAGATGCGACTGGCTCAGATAGTGTCCGGCCAGCAGCGTATCGGAGAAGCCGACCAGCATGCCCAGCACTTGCTCAACGAGCACCGGTCCGGCCAGCAAGACCAGCGGCCTCAGAATGCCCGGGCTATGAACGACATGGGAGCGCACGCCCGGCAATGGTAGCAGAGGAAGGGGGCAGGGAGTAGAGATTAGGGGGCAGGGACAAACGCGCCGACGAACTCCCTCGTTAAGACCGCCGGCGGCGGCCGGTGTTGCCCCGCATTGACGCGGCCCGAGCACGACGCGTCACTTCGTGACGATCATTACGAACGGCCGCTCACCACGGTAATTCGTCAACCGCTTGAGCAATCGCGAGGATCAAAGCGTCCGGTTCACAGCAAACGCGGTCCCGCTCCGATTGCCGAGGCCTTGTGTATTGCCCGCCCCCCGCTCGGCTAGACCCGCAGTTCCAGGCCGGCAGCTCTGGTAGACTTTGGGCATGAGCGACGCTCAGTCCAATCCATACAAGCCGCCTGAAGCCGGCAACGCACCAGCAGAGCCGGTCGTTAGATTCAATGAGGCCACAGACATGCCAGACTATGACGCGCGAGCGCCATTCTGGGGAATCGTCTGGGGGCTGTTCAAAATCGGCCTGGTAGTCGGGCTTGTCGCGCTAGGCTGGGCCGCACGCTTTCTGCATGCCTTATTCCCGTTTTAGCCGAAACCCATGACTCCCCGACGCTGGTTCCGGTTCAGTCTTCGTTGGCTATTTTTGTTTTTGTCCGTTGGCGCATTAGGCCTCGGGTGGTTAGCGGACCATCAACGGCTGGCACAGAGAGTGGAACAACGCGAAAGGGAGATTGTCTCCCTGGAGCGTCAGAACAGGGATGTACTTCGGTCTGTGCTCCGGCTAAGCAGCGCATTGGAGAATTCGCGAGCGGACTTGAAGCAGTTGTGGAGCGAATTTGAATCGCTTGGAAACGAGACGGAGGATGGAAGAGGGGGAAAGGTCGGAACGCGCCGACGAACTCTCCCGTTAAGCCCACCGGCGGCGGCCGGTGGGGCCCCGCGTTGACATGGCCCGATGGCGCCGCGTCACTTCGTGACGATCATTACGGACGGCCGCTCATCACCGGCGATTCGTCAACCGCCTGAGCAATCGCGAGGATCAAAGCGTCTGGTAATCAGCGAACGCGGTCCCGCTCCGATGTCCAAGCCATGTGTATTGCCCCCTCCCCGCTCTGCTAAAATGGGGGCATGGATGAAACGGATCCAGGCCAAGAATCCATTCCCAAAGGCTACGAGCGCCGCTATGCGGGAACCGTACTCTTGTGCGCAGGCTTTTTTCTTGGCCTTTATTTTTGGTCGGCCCAGCGCGGTCTTTGGCTGTTCGAAACGCCACGGGTCGTGGGAATCTGGTTCGCGATGTGGCTCACGTTCGGCGCTGCGGCCGGCGTCATCTTCAATCGCTTTGTGCGAGGAACCGCCGTCGGCCTGCTCATCGGGCTGATCGGGTTCCTCTGGGGATTTGCATAGCCGATGGCCCGCCCCCGGTTCCGGTTTACCCTTGGCACGCTGATCCTCGTCACGATGAACTGCGCCGTCGCGTTAGCTCTCGTTTGGCAGGCTTGCAATGACGATCGACAGCGGCAGCCACCCCGCCCCATCAAGCAGTCACTCAAGAAGATCGCCATTGGTCCGCTGCACTCGCATCCAGCTGGAGAACCGGCTCCGAGCCGGGGATCGCCCGCACCAGCGGCCGACCAGCCATGACCGCAGCCTTTAGTTCGTACCCTGCCCCCGAGTCTCCATCCCCTGCCCACTGATTACTTCCCCATGCTCCGCCCCGGACCCGGCTCAGCTTTCAGGACCTCCGGGCCGGATCAGGTAGGATGACCAGCATGCTAAGATTTCGCACGAGCATCGCCGCATTACTTGCGCTTACAGCCGTCGTCGCACTGAGCTGTGCGGCGATTGTGAGACCCACGCCATTCTGGTCGGCGGTCGTACAGACGTTGCTTTTTGGTTTCTTGGCGTGGGGCGCGATGTCAGCCGTATATAGCCGTGGCTCAAAGCACGCCTTTTGGTTCGGACTCAGCGCGACTGGCTGGGGGTACTTGATCTTTAATCACTTCCAGGGAATGGACCTGGAACCTCGGCGGGGCATTCGGACGTTTCCGACGGACGACCTAATCACGATGCTTGCTGGAAATGATTTCGCGACACTCACGGCACTCGCACCTATCGCCGGCAATTTATGGATTGCCACGATTGCCTTCATCGGCGGAATTGCGGCGCATCAACTCCACGAAAACCGAGAGCTAGATCAGAGGCCGGACGGCGGCCCCGATGGCAGCACCAGTTCCCCCCGGGGACCTCGTCGCGGGAACGTTCGGGAAGGCTGAACCCCATGCCCGTTGCCGCGAAGAGTTCAGCCTCCGCAGGCTGTCTTTCTTGCTAGGGCGGACCGCTTCTCTGCTCCCAGCCCCCAGTCCCCTTACTTCGCAACCCGCTCGATGAACCTCAAAAACCCCGCCTCCAACTTCGTCACGTCGCTGCCGAAGGCGGCGAGGAAGTCGGCGGCGCTGGGCCGAGACGTAGGGGACGAAGTTTTCCCGGGCGGCGGTCTGCGCCAGATAGGCGTTGTAGTTGCGCGGCTGGGTCTCGCTCAGATAATAGGCCAGGGCCCAGGACTCGGCGTAAGCGACGTTCGGGTTTTCCTGGAACAGCCGGTCCGATTCGACGAGCGCCAGCAGCGAGCCCGGCTTGCGGCCGTGGGCCAGGTACTGCCGGAATTGGGCCAGGCGGTCGCGGTTGATCCGGTCGGTGGCCGTCGGATAGTGCTGCGAATCGAACACGCCGGGCACTTGAACAGCATGCCCAGCCCTTCGGCCAGCCACCGCGGCGGCAGCGCGAACCGGCTGTGTACTCCGGTGTTGAAGGCGGTCTGGTGCGTGGCCTCGTGGACGATCGTCGAGGCGTCCAGCTGCCAGGCGGTCGACGACTGCTTGCCGCCGGCCGTGTCGTAAAGCGTGATCCGGTTGGTCAGCGGCGAGTAATAACCGAGCAAGCCCGGCGGCACGTCGAGCCCCTGCGACCGGGTGTAGCTGATGAAGTCCTGCTTCGATTCCCAGACGATGGCGATCAGCGGAAACTCGGGCGTCTTGGGCGCAGCCCGCGCACGGTGAAGTAGTGGACGAACGAGCGGTACAGCTTCCTCGAATCGGCTGCCCCACTTCTTGCCTGCACCTTGCGGATGGGCCACCAGGTAATGGGCCGTCGAGGTCAGCTCGAGCCGGCCGGCCAGCTCGCGCTTCCAGGGCCGACCGCAGCTCGGCGAACGAATAGCTGCGAAAGGCCGGCGCCGTCTTGCGGAGGTCCTTGGCCTCGTCGGAGCGGAACTCCCACAGATAGCCGTCGCGGGCCAGGAGATGAATCTTGCCGTCGTCCCAGCCCAGCGGCATCCCTTCGACCCGGGTGCCGCGGACGTTGGCCTCGATCATGATCGGCAGGGCCGGCGTGCCGGCCGGGGCGGCAGCGGTCAGGGCCAGCACGGCGAGCAGGGCCAGCGGCAAAGCGACGCGGAGCACAGGCATGGGCGATTTCCACGGACGAGAATTGGGCGAGACGGGACGCGCTCTGGCGGCGTGCCGCGCGGCGCGGATCGCGACGCCCGGCGGGTTTTTCGCCGCTGACGCCGCACCTCAAGAATAGGTCAAAAAAACCACCGCGGCCGGCCTCCGCCGCGGGGGGCGGCCAGCCTGCGAATGCCCGGAAAATGCCGGGTTTTTCGGCCCCAAACGCGGTTTCTGTTCACGCCCAAAACCGCCCTTGACCCTCCCGGCCGATTTCCATATTCTCCCGCCCACACAAGTCAAACGATTGGTCGCACGTGCCGCACGGGCAAGGGACTGCCGAGACTCAACCCTCCTTCAAGCACGCGACGAATCACCGGTTGGCCGGATCGCCAGGCACCTGAGATCCAGAGACCGGACAGCCAGACACCTGAAACCACGTGGATGGGTCTGCACTGGGACGAGCGGCTGGCGACAGCCGATTGTTCTGCGGACCGCGGAGCGAACTTGTCGACAAGGATGTCGGCAAACCGCTTCGAAACACCGACCGCCGCGAGCGTGCTCTCGTCCCGATCGAGAGCGTGCCGGTAGCGTCCAATCGCTCCCGGATAAGGAGATTGTCCTCTGCCCCCCTGGGACAGCTCCTTTCCGGGGGCCTTTTTTTTGCGCGGGCGGCACTTCGTTGCGCACTACAGATCGGCGCACAGCCTGCGGACTTGCTCGCTGACTCCGCTCGCCCTCAGTGTTTTTCGCGTGCGGGTGGCGGACATCACGGCCACGCGGGCGGCGGCGCCACCCATGCCTGCGGACTCTGCGTTCTGCGGACTAGCTGCGTCCGGAAATGGGCAAGTCCTGCCGGGTTCCGCTGGTGACACCGCACGCTGACGACCCCCGCCGTGCGTCGGACCTGCGCTCAGTAGCCTTCCGCAGCGGGCCCGAAGGCGGGCCCGTTTTCACGCGGCGCGAGTCCGCCTGTGTCGCATCGCGGTGGTCGGACTGGCACCACGCGTCAGATCGCCTCACCGGCCGCCAGAATGTCGTTGGCGATTCTGACGGCGGTGGCATTATGCGATGCCAACAGCAGGTGATGTGGATTCCGCACCCGCGTATTTCGAATCAAGGCCGCCCTGGAGACGTGGGAAAAGACGGTTCGGAGTCGCTTCCGATACCAGGTGAGCAGGGCCTTGCCAGACTCGTCAATTTTCTGTTCCTGGTCGTCGCCAAAGAGGTTTCGCGTGGACCTGTAAAGGGCGGCGTGCCAGTCGGAGCACCCGAAATACTCATCCAGCCGGCGGCGCAATGCGCTCGGAGAACTTGTCCGGCTGGCACAGAGCAACCGTTGGATGGCCATCCCCACAGGGAAATTGAGAAATATCTCGACTGCTTTCGTGGCGGCAAGATCGGCGATGGTCTGCCAGCCGACCTGCATTCCGAATGGATCAAGGAAAACGAGCGCTCGATTCGTTATCCAATCGATCTTTGGATTGAACGCGATTTTGTCGCGAAGATACCTAGTGCAGTCTTCTTGGCGAATGTGAATGCTGCGGGTCGAGCCAAATTCTTCTTTGAGAATCGCGAGGGCGGCACTTCGTTCGGCGGAGTGTTCGACAAAAACATAGTTGGTGAAGGGATGCTCCAGACTCGAGCGCCACGCGCGGTGAGCCGGCCAAGAATTCTTGCTGCTCCGCTTGCTCGCCGCCAAATGCGTATGCATCGAGAAGCGCTGCCGGGCTTCGTGTCGTTTGTCGATTTCTTTCCGCACGGTGTGCTGACCCGGACCAGCGAACGCATCGATGTAGTGATAGCCTCGGCACCACCGCTGGCCCTTCATAATCGCTGTATAGGCCTTCAGGTACTTGTCGAGTCGATCGAGCTTGTCTCGGGCCCACGGGCCAACGACGCTTTCCGCCATTGCCGACCTCCCAGAGGCTATGCTGATCGCCGGCTTTGATTGGGCTTTGTGAGAGGCCAAACCGCGAGATACTCGGCCTCCAAATCCTTGCGCCGCGTCTTGTCCGGCATCTTGACGTGCCTGGTGGGCGGCATTTCATCATACGTGCGACCGCTGAGTTCACGGCCGGCGGGCGCTTTTGCGGACTCCGCCCCACTGCTTGAAGAAGAATGGTACCCTGGCCGTGACGCACTGCCGCTGGATGCTCTCGACCCACTCGGCCTTCATCGGCCGGGCGCCCGGCGCCGCTCTCCCCGCCAACGATCACCCAATCGATTCCGGAAAGGTCGAAATCGCCCATGTCCTCGAGCAGCGGCTCGATGGAGAGAAATGCCATCGCCGCCCCCGCCTGCCGCAAATGGTCGATCCGGGGAAGCCCGTGCTTTCGATTCTCCACGCTCACGCCCCACCAGATATGTGGCAGCTCGGCGGCAAAGGCCAGCTTCGAGTGAAGCAAATCCCGCAACCGCTCCGACCGCTTGGTTAAAACCTGATAAGTATGCCAATTCGCCGCGGCCATCGCTCGGGCGACTTGCTCGATGTACAGGTCCGACACGTCGGCATGGAACAAATCGCTCATCGAGTTTACGAACACCATTTGCGGTTTGGACCACGTGAAGGGCTCGGCAAGTTTTTCGGGTACCAGACGGAGATCGAATCCTTGTTCGTAGGGATGACCTGGCACGCCGCGGAACCGCTCGGCAAATGTCTCGGCGTAGCAGTGGGCGCAGCCCGGACTGATCTTGGTACAGCCGCGGACCGGGTTCCAAGTGGCGTCGGTCCATTCGATCGTCGTATTGCTGCTCATGGCCATCGCTCGCAGTATAGTGAACAAATGAACATTATCCAAGCAGTCCCCGCCGCATTTCTCGGCGATTGGACCGCCTTGCTGCTCGCATGGCTAGCCCAATCGGGGCGGGTTGGATCTTCGGTATCCGCCAGCTAGCAACTCGATGGGAGCGATATTGCCGCCGGGAGCGCAAGCCGCCCGCCCCGTGCGTGCGCCGCGACGCGTCGGAACCCGATGGTCGAACTACCGCAGCATTCTTCGCCCGGATTTATTTTGCGACTAAATGCCGCATGCGGCGTGTTCGTGGCTCTCGCTCTGACGGCACCGAAAACTTGCGTCCGGCTTGCACGTCCTCGAAGAAATCCGCACGCTCGGGCAACGACTCTTCCGCCCCCCTTTGACTGGCCGGTTCCCTGTGATTTCCCCAGCTTTAATAAGACGGCGGGATCCCCGCGGCGAACCGCCTTGGACCAGGGTGATGAACGACTCTGCCGCCATTCTCCAGGCAATCCATTTGCGGTCGAAAAAAACCCAAGCTCGACGCCGTTAAAGTCGATATTCCTGACGCAGATTGTCCCTTCGGATCCGACGTGTTGCCAGCGTGCCAAAGCTAGCCCTTCGGAGCTCGCTGGCTGCAAGTGCCGCGGCGGCAACGTCACTCGCATGGCGGCGACGTGTCGCTAGAACTGCCACCGGATCGAAACAGCCGACAGGCATCCGCTGCCCGTTGCGGCGGGACAGCAAACTCTCACAGGAGACAGAATCGTGAACGCCGGAACATCGAAGCACGGGACCGGGCTGTGGATGAAATTGCTGAGCGTCGCGCTCATTTCCGGCGCCGCGGCGGCCTGTGGCTGCTCGCAGGGCAGCCGCGTGGCCAGTGGCGACCCCCAGGCGAACGGCAAGTCGGCGGAAATCAAGGCTCACCTCGCCCAGCTCAGCGAGCAAGATCGTAAGCTGGCCGAAGCCAAGGTTTCTGCGTCGTAAGACCCGACAACGAGCTCGGCAGTCTGGGCGTGCCCTACAAACTCACGATCGAGGGCCGGCCCGTCTTCCTGTGCTGCGAGCATTGCAAGGATGCCGCGCTCGAGGACCCCCAGGCCACGCTCGCCACGCTCGACGGACTCTTGCACAAGAACAGGCGGCGGGTACACACGATCACGAAGTGACCGCTCGCGGCCGGTTCGTGCAGCACGTGCTGACATTCGTCGCGGCGTTCCGTCCCGCTGCGTCGCTGAACCACGCCCGTTCCCAGACAGTTCTCGGACAGGCACCCGCAGCGCAATCCGCGCGACGAACCTGCTGGGAACACGACGATGAGCGACTCGGCCGAAAACCCGGTGAGTCACCGCCTCCGCCGATGGCTGGTCGAATTGGGCGTGGCGTTTCGCGAAGTCGAACATCCGCCCACGCTCACCTCGGTCGAATCGGCGGCCGCGCGGGCGAGCCGCTGGGGGCCGGCGCCAAGGCCTTGCTGCTGCGCACCGACGATGTGTTTCGCCTGTTTGTCCTGCCGGCCGACTTGCGGCTCGACTCGGCCAGCGTCAAGCGGCATCTGGCCCTCAAGCGGCTGCGGTTTGCCACCGCCGAAGAGCTGCTGGAGCTGACCGGCCTCGTGCCGGGCTCGGTGCCCCCCTTTGGGGAGCCGGTATTGCCCTTCCCGCTGCTGGCCGATAGCTCGATCGGCCGGCGGTACGAGCAAGTGGCCTTCAATGCCGGCACGCTCACGCGTTCGTTCATCATGACGGCGGCGGATTGGCGGCGCGGCGCAACCCGACGAATTCTCGTTCGGCCGCGAGGCTTGAATCGGCTGCCAGTTATGCCGGCAACTGACACCCGCATTCGCGGGTGAACCCCCCTACCGCCGGCAAAATCGCTGCTGGCGCACCCCGCGGCGGGGGTGCTGGTTGCCGAATCCGCCGGGTGTGGATATTCTCGACTTGGGAGCGGCATCGGGCCCAGGGCAGGCTGCCGGCCGGCAATCGCTGGCGACGGCAGGCATTTTTTTTCGGCCGAGCTCGCCTTCCACGCCCCCGGGACGCTCGCAGGGGATCGAGCTGGCCAGCCCGGAGTGCGGTTGTGGCCTGGCGGGCGCGGCACGATTGCCGGCTCGGCGGCCGTGGCAATGACGCGCCACTTGCGGCCCGCTGTGCTTCGTGCTCCTCGAAACGCCCCCGATCCTGCGCCGCTTGGTCGGTGCCGCGCCGACTTTCGCCATGCTCCACCGCTCCAACTGCCGCCGGCGCCGCACCAACCGATCCGCGGTCGGCGGGCCGGCAATCTTGGCTGGCGGCGAATCGCTCGAATGCCGGGCCCTGCTCACGGCCGGGTCGCTCGATACGACATTCGGCGGAACGGGGCTGGCGAGCTCGCATCCGGGCGATCCGGCCGGCCTGGTCATGGCCAACAGTATGACGGTCGAGGCGAATGGCAAAATCATCCAGATCGGACAGGCAACCGATCCCACCACGCACGTCAGCGACCTGGCCCTGGTCCGCTACAACACCGACGGCTCGCTCGACACCAGTTTCGGCAACGGCGGTGTGGTGCTCACGCCATTGACCACCGGCGCGGGCGCCCCCACGGCCAGCGACGTGCTGGTCGACAGCCAGGGGCGGATCGTGATCGCCGGCGGCGACGGCAGCCACTTCGAGCTCGCCCGGTACACCTCGAGCGGGCAGCTCGACAGCACGTTCGGCACCGCCGGGCTAGTGACGACGGCCATTCCAGGCACGAATTCCAGCGGCGTCGCCACCACCGTGGCCCTCGACGCAGCCGGCAACATCCTGGTCGGCGGCAGCGCCTATTCGACGCAGTTCGGTTTTTTTGCCCCGCTGTTTCGCTACTCGGCCAATGGCACGCTCGACACTTCGTTCGGGCTGTCGGGCATGGCCTTCGCCGATTTTCCCACCGCCTCGATCGACACGATCAACAGCTTGCTGGTCGAAAGTGACGGCAACATCCTGGTCGGCGGCAACGACGCGAATAATGCCAACGACTGGGCCCTGCTGCAGTTCACCTCGGCCGGTCGGCCCGATCCCACCTGGGGCACGTCGGGCGCGGTCGTCACCTCGTTCGGCAAGGCGCAGGAAACGGCCACCTCTCTGGCCCAGCAGCCCGACGGCAAGATCGTGGTGGTAGGCGACGCATCGACGAGCGCCGCGGGTGGTTTCGACGTGGCCCGCTACAATCCCGATGGCACGCTGGACGCCACGTTCGGCACGGCCGGCACGCTAACGACCAATTTCTCCGCCGGGCACGCCAATGCCCTGGGGGTGGCCATCGATGCCAACGGCAAGATCGTGGTCGGCGGCACCGTGACCGTGACCGGCGGCGGCGCGGGCACGTATTTCGCCCTGGCCCGCTATCTGGCCGACGGCACGCTCGACAGCACGTTCGGCACCGCCGGGCAAGCCACGACCGTCGGCACCGCCCAGAACGACGACAAGGCGTTCGACGCCACGCTCGCCCTCGACCCCAGCGGCAACATCGTGCTGGCCTCGAGCGGCACGAATTTCAACGTGGCTCGATTCACGGGCGACCCGGCCACGCCGGCCGTCCCTGCGCCTCGAATCGGCCGACCAGTCGGTCACGGCGCCCGCGAGCGGCAGCGTGCCGCTGGTGTTTAGCGTCCAGCTTTCGGCCGCCAGCGGATCGACCGTGAAGGTCAGCTACTCGACGGCCAGCGGCACCGCTCTGGCTGGCAGCGATTACACGTCGACCAGCGGCACGCTGACGTTCGCCCCCGGCACGACGAGCCTGCCGGTCACGGTCCAGGTGATGGCGCCAGACCGCAGCCGAGCCGAACAAGAGCTTCGTGCTCGACCTGTCGAATCCGGTCAATGCGCCGCTGGTGAATGATCAATACTCGGGCGTGATCCGCTCGAACGACTTGCCGACGCCGGCGGCCGGTTCGCTCGATTTCACGTTTGGCTGGGCCGGGGCCAATCAGGCCCATCCCGGCAGCGCCAGCGGCAGCGACACGACCAAGAGCGTGGCCGTGCAGTCCGACGGCAAGACCGTGGTGGCCGGCAATGTCACCGATCCGGCCAGCGGCAATCCGGCTTTCGGGATAGCCCGCTTCAATGTCGATGGCACGCTCGATACTTCGTTCGGCACGGGGGGCGTCGTCATCACGCCGATCGCCAGTGGCAGCGCGGCCACGGTCGGCGGCGTGCTGATCGAGCCCAATGGCGACATCCTGGTCGTCGGCGGCGATGGCACGAACTTGATCGTTGCCCGATATTTGCCCAGCGGTGCGCTGGACACGTCGTTCGGCACCCAGGGAATCGTGACGCTGGCCGTCCCTGCGGCCGCAGTCGGCGCGGGCGGGCAATGGACCGGCCAGAGCGTGACGCTCGATGGCGCAGGGCAACCTGGTGATCGCCGTCAACGGATCGAGCACGTCGCTCGGCAATTTCGGAGCGGTCGCCGAGCTCAGTTCGAGTGGCGCATTGAACGCGAATTTCGGCAGCGCCGGCGTCGGGCTGTTCAAGCTCGGCGGCGCGATCGAAATTCGCTCGATCTCGGCGCTCGTCGTCAGCACCAGCGGGGCCGTCACGGTCGCCGGCAGCAACGGATCCAACGGAATTCTCGGCCGGCTGACCGGCAGTAGCGGCGCCTCGACACGACATTCGGTGCGTCGGGCCAGCCGGGCTACGAGCTGGCCGAAGGCGTGACGGGCAAAACGGCCGATGGCCTGGCCCTGCAAGCCAATGGCGAGCTGGTCACCATCGGCCACTCGCTCACCAGTAATAATCAATTCGACGTCACCCGCTATACGGCCAACGGCGCGCTCGACAGCAGCTTCGGCACCGGCGGCGTCGCCACGACCACGTTCGCCGGCGGTCAGGGGGTCAGCAGCTCGAACATCGCGGTTTTGCCCAGCGGCAAGATCGTCGCTTCGGGCACCGTCACCCTGAGCGGCACCCCGGTCGTCGAACTGGTGCAGCTCAACGCGGGCGGGACGGCGGACACCACGTTCGGCACGAGCGGTGTGATGAGCGACACGATCGCGGGCATCACCTCGGCCAACGTGCAGATGGCCGTTGCTCCCGGCGGCGACATCGTGATCGCCTCCAGCGGCAAGGCCGTGCCGGGCGGCGGGGCCAACGATTTCGACGTCAGCCGATTCCACGACGACGCGGCGGCGAGCGCCAGCCTGCCGGCGACGGCCCAGCAAGCGGTCGGCTACACGGCCACGTCGCTGGTCGTGCAGGTCAGCTTGTCCGCAGCGTCGGCGAGTTCGGTCGTCGTCAGTATTGCGACGGTCGATGGAACGGCCACGGCCGGCACCGATTACACGGCCACCAGCGGCGCGCTCACCTTCGCCCCAGGCACGACCAGCCAATCGGTGACGATCGCCATCTTGGGCGACCTGTATGCCGAGCCGGCCAGATCGTTCGCCCTGAACCTGACTGGTGCGCTGGGGGCCACGGTCAGCGGCAGCGCGACCACGATTCAGCTGACCAACAACCACACGCCCTCTTGGACCAACCCGGTCAATGCACTGGACGTGAACGGCGACGGTTCCGTCACGCCGATCGACGCCCTGGCGATCATCAACCGCTTGAATTCGCTCGGCCAGGGATCACTCGGTGCCGCGCCGACCGGCACCCACAGTTTCTACGACGCCGATGGCGACGGCTCCTGCACGCCGATCGACGCGCTGCGCGTGATCAACTACTTGAACGCCCACGCGGCCGTAGCATCGCCGCAGGCGGCAGCGCCGCAGGCGGCAGCGCCGCAGGCGGCAGCGCCACAGGCAGCAGCCCCACAGGCAGCAGCGCCACAGGCGGCAGCGCCACAGGTTGTGTCAGCGGCCGACGCGGTAACGAGCGAGCTTTCCGTGACCGCGACCGATACAGGTGCCGGTGCCGAAAACAGTTCGGCGACCGGGCCCGCCACGTCAAACTCCACCGCAGTCACCTTATCCACCGCGGCCGGTCCAGCGGCCAATCTGGCCGACGTGGCGTTCACGCTCGCGGCCGGCAGCTCCGTCGCGCCGCCCAGTGCGTCCGGCGGCGTTTGGGCTCCGGCCAATTCGCCAGACGCAGCGGCGTCCCCGGCCGCGGCGGCGACTCCCGCCGCTCTGGCCGCCGCAGCGACCAGCGATCTGACCGGTGCAGCGAGCGGCACCGACGATTGGTCGCGCAAGACCGACGTCGAAGATCTGCTCGACCTGCTGGTGTAATCCGGTGCCGAATCAGGCGCGCCCGCTACCCCCGCCGCATGGCCCGGTTGATGTCGCGTTGCATGCTGCTCTTCTTGAGGTTCTCGCGCTTGTCGTAGAGCTTGCGGCCGCGGCCGATGCCCAGCAGCACCTTGGCCCGGCCTTCCGTGAAGTACATCTTGAGCGGGACGAGCGTCAGCCCTTTTTCGTAGGCCAAGGCGGCGAACTTCTTGATCTCGCGGCGGTGCAAGAGCAGCTTGCGGGGCCGCTTGGGCTGATGGTTGAACTGGTTGGCCTGGGCGTACTCCTGGATGTCGCAGCCCACCAGCCAGACCTCACCGTCCTTCATCCGGCCGTAGGCCTCGTCGAGCGAGATCCGGCCGGCGGCAGGCTCTTCACTTCGCTGCCGACCAGCACAATGCCGCACTCCAAGGTGTCGAGCACCTCGTAGTTGTGCCGGGCTTTGCGGTTCTGGGCGATCAGCCGCTCGTTGTCGTGCTCGCGGTCGGGAGCCGCTTTCTTGCTCGACTTCGCCGTGGTCTTCTTGCTCGATTTGGCCGTAGGACGATTCCTCGCTGCTGACGATCGCTGCCGACTCGAAGGACGCCTGCTATCGCTCCGCACTGCCCCAGGCGACCTTTGCGCTGGCCGCCGCGATTGCTAAGAGTGCGCTGGCCGCCACCAATGCGGAGTGCCCGGCGCGGCAATCGTTTTGTACCTGCTGCCGGCCGGCGACTCAAGCCGCGTGAACCTGCCATGTCCCTTGCCAACGCCCGCCTGCCAGCTGCCGGCCGAGCGCTTGAGGCCCACTTGCTGGGCCAGATCGATTTCGATCGTGCGCTGGCCCTGCAGCAGCGGTTGGTCTACGAGGCCGGCGGCCGCCGGGATCAGACGATTTCGCTGCTCGTCTGCGAGCATCCGCCGCTGATCACCATCGGCCGCAGCGGCTCGCGAGCCCAGGTTCTGGCCGATCGCCCGGAGCTCGTCAGCCGGCAAATCGAGGTCCGCTTCGTCAATCGCGGCGGCGGCGCCTGGCTGCACGGGCCGGGGCAATTGGCCATTTATCCGATCGTGCCGCTGGAGCGCCTGGGCTGGACTGTCGGCGACTATCTCCGCCGGCTGAGCGCGGGCCTGGCGGCAACTTTGGCCGACATGGGTCTCCGGCAACCGCAACAAGTCGACCTTGGCGGCATCTGGGGACGCACCGGTCAACTGGCCGCGATCGGCGTGGCGGTCAAGAATTGGACAACCTATTACGGCGCGATTTTGAATGTGGCCCCGCAGGCGGCCTTCCAGCGCCTGGTGGAAACCGATCAGGCCGGCTCCGCGCCGCTCAGCACCCTGGTGATCGAACGGCAGCAAGCTGTTAAGATAACGAGCGTTCGCACGGCGCTCGCCGTCCGGCTGGCCGAGACCCTGGACGCCGACCGCCACCACGTGTTCGCCGGACATCCGCTGCTGGAGCCGATCCCCAGGCGGTGAATGTTCGGCGGCAAGAGTCGACCTGCTGATTCATCCAGATTGTGCTCCATGACCGAACCCGCTTCACTCGTCGAATTGCCGATTGTCACGCCGAATCCGCCGCCGGCCATGCCGGTCGAGGAGCGCCTCCCCCGGTGGCTGAAGCGCAATCTGCCGCTCGGCGCCGGGCTGCAATTCACGGCCCGGCTGATCGACGAGTTGCAGCTGGAAACGGTCTGCGAAAGCGCCAAGTGCCCCAACCGGATGGAGTGCTGGTCGCAGCGCACGGCCACGTTCATGATCCTGGGCAACGTCTGCACCCGGCCGTGCGGGTTTTGCTCGGTGCCCAAGGGCAAGACCGAAGCCCTGGCGGCCGACGAGCCGGAGCGCGTGGCTGAAGCGGCCGCGCGGCTGGGCCTCGCGCACGTGGTGATCACCAGCGTCACCCGCGATGATTTGCCCGACGGCGGGGCCGACCATTTCTATCGCTCGGTCCTGGCGGTCCGCGAGCGGACCGGCGCGGCGGTCGAGGTGCTCACGCCCGACTTTCTCGGCAAGCCCGGTGCGCTCGAGCGCGTCATGGCGGCCCGGCCCGAAGTCTTCAATCACAACACCGAAACGGTGCCCCGGCTCTATCGCCAGGTGCGGGGGCGCAAGAGCGATTACCGCTGGACGCTCGAACTGCTCAGGCGCGCGCAAGCAGCTCGACCCCGGCGTAAAAACCAAGAGCGGCCTGATGCTCGGCCTCGGCGAAACCACCGCAGAGATCTACGACACGCTGGCCGACTTGCTCGACGCGGGGGTCGACTTCCTGACCCTGGGCCAGTACCTGCGGCCCACGCCCGAGCACCTCCCGGTCGTTCGTTACGTGCCGCCCGACGAGTTCGACGCGCTGGGCCGCGCCGCCCGGCGAATGGGCTTTGCCAAAGTTGCTAGCGGCCCGCTGGTCCGCTCCAGCTATCACGCCCGGGAGATGGCGGAGGAAAAGGCAGAAGGCTGAAGGCAAAAGGCAGAAAACGGGGAATGACAAACCCGAGCGGACGGCAGCGCTGATTCTTTTTTTGCCTTCTGCCTTTTGCCTTCTGGCTTGCTCCACCCGCGGCCTTCCGCTATCCTCCGTGGCCCAGCTTGGCCAAATTGCCGGCGGAGCTGCATTGCCGGCAGGGCCGCGGATTGGCGGAGGGAGCCATGCAACGTCGCTATCTCGTGATCGCCGCGGTGCTCGTTTGCGGCGGAGCCTGGAAGTTCTTTCAGTCGTACCGCATCGCCGGGCTCGATCATTTGGAATTCAAGCCGCGCGGCGCGGCGACCAGCGCCGAGGCCGAGAGCGGCGCGTCGGTCCTGCCGGTCGCCCAGCGGACCAGCGGCACGATCCGCATCGCTTCGTTCCACATTCAGGCCTTCGACAACGCCAAGCTGCACCAGCCGCGAACAATGAACCTGCTGGCCGAGACGGTCCGCCGG
The DNA here is from genome assembly GCA_963828155.1 of uncultured Planctomycetaceae bacterium. GTDB lineage: Bacteria > Planctomycetota > Planctomycetia > Pirellulales > PALSA-1355 > CAWCAX01. The sequence continues at coordinate 210,304 of CAWHDQ010000014.1, read as the reverse complement.
TTCGACGTGCTGGCGATCCAGGGAATCGAGGCCCCGGCCAGCGACGTGCTGCCGCGGCTCGTCGAGCTGGCCAACTCGGCCGACCGGCATTACGACTTTGTGGCCGGCCCGCGGTTGGGCCGCGGCGGCGATTCGCAGCAATATGCCGTGCTGTTCGACGGGGCGAGCATCGAAGTCGACCGCGCAGCGCTGTACACCGTTCACGATCCTGACGATCTTTTGAAGCGCGAGCCGCTGGTCGCCTGGTTTCGCGTCCGGGGCCCGCCGCCCAATCAGGCCTTCACCTTCACGCTAGTCGACTTCGACGTCGATCCCGACCAGACCGTCGCCGAGCTGTCGACCCTGGCCGATGTGTACCGCGCGGTTCGCGACGACGGCCGTGGCGAGGACGACGTGATCCTGCTGGGCAACCTGAATGCCGACGATGCCCATCTGGGCCGATTGGGCGAAATCTCGTCGCTGCTGCCCGCCATCTCGGGCCTGGCCACGAACACCCGGGGGGACAAGCAGCTCGACAACCTGCTGTTTTCCAAAGCGGCGACCATCGAGTTCACCGGCCGCTCGGGCGTCTTCGATCTGATCCGCCAGTTCAACCTGACGACCGAAGAAGCCCTCGGCATCTCCGACCACATGCCCGTCTGGGCCGAGTTCAGCATCTACGAAGGCGGGCAAGGCGGCCGCCTGGCATCTCAACCTGAAGCCGACCGGGTGCAGAAGTAAGGTCGTCTCGCCGAAATAAGACGGAAGGTTCACCGCAAAGACGCAAAGACGCAGAGAGGCGAACGGGAACGGGCAGACGAAGAACGAATTCGGAGGACGCCGAGAAGGCAGAGGACGCGAAGAAGACAAACAAAGGCGGGATGTCAAAAGCTCTTCAACTCTGCGGCCCGACGTCCCGCGCGGCTAGCCGCCGTTCTGCCTTCTGCCTTCTGCCGTTCTGCCTTCTAACTTTCGCCTGCCGTCATCTCCCGTATCCCCTGCCGCATCCCCCGTATCTCCCGCATAAAGCCCGTCGCATCCGCTCAGAAGTCGACTTCCATCCGATCGCGGCCAATTTCCGTGCGGGGGAAGATCGCCCGCGCGGCGGGCAGGCCCAACGGATCGGCGTCGACCGCTAGCGGGTTGACGTGGACGAGGATCAGCCGGCCAACGTCGGCGGCCCGGGCCACCTCGGCCACCGGCGTGGTCCAGCTATGGCCGGTCTTCTCGGCCAGCTCGCGCAGGTCGTCAGGGAAGTAGCACTCGTGCAGCAGCAGGTCGACGCCGCGAATCCGCTCGATGTAGTCGGCACCGGGCCGGGCGATCGTGTCGGTCACGTAGGCCAGCGAATGCCCCGGCCAATCGAGCCGAAAACCGAGCGAGCCGCCGGGATGCTCGAGCGGAAAGTAACTCAGCGCCCGCCGCCCGCCAGCGCCACGGGCGCCTCCAGCGGCCGGTAATCGCACGGCAGCGCGACCGGAAAGATCGGCTCGGCCAGCAGGTGCTCGCGGACGGCCTTCAGCTTGTCGGCAGCCCCGTGAACGGTGACTCGCTCCAGCGACTTGTCGTACAGCACGTCGAACAGAAACGTCAGCCCGACGATGTGATCCAGATGGGCGTGCGTCAGAAAGATGTCCAGCGTCGGCGTGGCCAGCAGGTCGCGGGCGCGATACATGCCCGTGCCGGCATCGAGCACGATCCCCAGCTCGGGCAGCATGTAGCAGGCCGTCTGCCGCTCGTCGTTGGGGTGGTAGCCGGTGGTGCCGAGCAGGACGAGCTTCATGGACAAACTGGGCCGCGGTGCAAACGGTCGGAAATCGGCGGCCCGGGCAACCCGCGCCCAGCCGCTGGCGCCTCGTGCGCCTGCCGACCAGTGTCGTGGCTCAGGGCTCGCCGGGCAAGGGCGAGAGCGGCCAGGCGACACGAGATGCCGACCAACTTGCGGCCAGCGGCGAAGTTGCCGCGAGAAAATTTTACGACCGGCCCCCCAATCGGCGAGCACTAGCGCGTGCCGGGCACCAGCTTTTCGAGCTTGCCTTCCAGCCGGTTGATCATCGTGCCGGCGCCTTTGACCACGAACACCGAGAGTTGCTCGATCGCCTTGAGGTCGAACCTAGGATTGTCGAGCGTCCCGGTAATCGGGATCTTCGCGGTCTGCTGCTCGCTGCTCGATTGCTTGCCGAAGAGTCCCGGCGGCATCGGAATTTCCGCCAGCACAGCCAGCGATTCGTCCAGCCCGACCGAGCCGCGGGTGGTGACCGTGATGCCGCCGAAGGTGAATTGCAGATTGCGGTGATAGACCCGCCCGTCGACCAGGCGGAAATCGACCGTCTGGTTTTCGATCTTCACCAGGTCGACGGCGTGACCTCCGTTGGCAAAGGGAATCTTTCCTTCGATGATGCTCGCCACCTGCAGGACAGTGCCGGCCAGGGTTTGCAAAATCGGGCCGGGGCGCATTTCGGCCGACTGGATGATCAATTGCCCGCCCACGTCGCCGCTCCGCGGATTGGCCAGCGGCAGGCGTCCGCCCTGCAGCGTGACGGAGAATTGCCCGCTCGTCCGGGTGACCGCGGCAAAGAACGGATTGACGTACTTGAGCGAGTGGCCGCAGATCTCTTCGTTCAATTGCACGTTGCTGACCATCGGTCCGGCCGGCAGCTCGATCTCCGGGGCCGGCGTGTTCAAGCGCACCAGCGGCGCGAGCAATAGCTGACCTCCCTCGACCGCGACGTCGACCGGCTGCAGCGCCAGCACGCCGTCGGCCAGCCTGGCATCGATCGAGCCCCGGCTGATGTCCAGACCGTAGGCCTTGGCGCCCAACCAGCGGATCGACAGGCCGCCTTGCAGTCGCTGGGCGCCGGCCAACAAGGGCGTGGCACCGCTGGTCCAGGGGCCGCGGAGCGTAAACGGCCAGGGCTCGCGCCCCGTGATCTCGACCGAATCGCCGACGTACGGCCGCCAGATCGGCGCCAGCTGTTCCCAGTCGCCGACGATCTGCCCGCTCAGGTCGAAGACCGGCGTGGCCGTGGGCGAACCGACTTTGCCGACCAGCTGGGCCTGCACGTTGCGGCCCATCAGTTCCCCCTGGCTGATCTGCAGCTCGTCGTGTTGCGGGTCGTAATCCAACCGCGCGGCCAGCGTCAGCCGCGGCTCCTGCCAGACGCGCGGCGCGGCGGGGGCGGCCGGCCGCTGGATCAGCGTCGCGCCCTGCGGACCGGCCGGGGCCGCAATCGAGGCGACTTGCAGCGAATCGATCGTCGCGTTGAGCGTCGCTCGGCCGACGCCCGAGCCGAGCGCCAGATCGACCTGCCCCGACAGTTGCCCGGCCACACGCTGCGTGGGCGGCACCAGCGGATCATGCACCCAACGGGCGAGCGCGGCCAGGTCGCCATTGATCCCGGCGGTGCCGGTCGCCTGGGGACCCGACTTGTCCCCCGGACTGAGCGCTAGATTCGTCAACCGCGCGGCGAGGGCCGACGTTTTCAGATCGGCTTGCGGCACGGCGAGCTGTCCGGTCGCCCTGCGCCAACCGGCCGTGGCCGAAATCGCCGCTTGAGGCTCGTCGATGTACAGGCCGTGGCCCCAGGCGTGCAGCCGCTGAACGTTGAGCGTACACTGCGGAACGTCGAAGCCCTCGGCCGACACCTGGACCGTGGCCGCCAGCGTGCCGCCGCCCGCCAGATCCCAGCCCGCCGTGACGGGGCCCAGCCAGATCGAGATTCGCGGGACCAGGCCCGCCAGATCGCCCTGCCAGCCGATGTCGATCGGCCAGACAGCGGCGTGCGGATTGTCGAGCGGCGTGGTGAGCTGCGCCGTGCATTGTTCGTTGGCTGCATCGAGCCGGGCGGAAAACGCGTCGACCCGTTGCAGAGCGCCGGCCGTCATCGTGCCGGCCAGCTCGGCATGAATGGTCAGGCTCGGTTCCTGCCACGGCTTGTGGTTGGGCATCGCCAGCGTGAAGTCGCGGGCCGACAGGTCGATTTGCGATTGCACCCGCCCAGCCGCATCGCGCTGCCAAATGAGTTGCCCTTGCCCGGTGCCGGCCAACTGACAGCCTGCGAGGTCGATGAACTGCGCGAGTTGCGTGGCCAACTGGCCCAGGTCGAACGTCGCGTGCGCGGTCAGCTGGTCGAGCGTGCCGGAAGCGTCGACGTGGATGAAGCTCGAATCGCACTGCACCTTGTCGAGCACCGGCCCGGCCGGTCCGTCGTGAGCCTGGAACTCGACGGCCAGCGGCTGCTGCCATTTGAGCGGCACGCCGTCGGCCACGGCCTCCAGGTCGCTGGTTTCGATCTTGCCGCTCCAGTTCGTTTCGCTCCCGCCCGCGGCCGGCTGGGAACTGGCGAGCGTCACGTTCAGCTCGCCGGCGGTGATCTGGGTGCCGGAGCGGATCGACAGCGTCTCGGGCAGCAGGGCCGCCAGGCGAACCAGATCAAGCTTGCCGCCAATCTGGCACGATTGCCGGCCGGCCGCGGCCAGCAGGTTCCCGTGGGCGAAGTCGGCCACGTCGAGCGTGCCGGCCAGCGCGATCTGACCCAGGTCGCAATCCAGCTCGAGCTTCGCGATGTTCAGCCGGTCGACCGTGCCAGTGATCTGGCAGGGAACCGTGAGCCGAGCCATTTCGATGCGGTCGTGGCCGAGGGCATCGGCGCCCAGCAGCAGGTTGGCGGCGTCGAGCTGACCCTGAACCGAGATCTGGTCCTGCTTCGGCCCGCCGCCCCAGGTGCAATCGAGCTCGGCCGAGAGGTTGCCGGCCAATTGCCCGCCCGGCACGCGGCGGCGAAACAGCGGCTCGGCCACGTCGAGCGGCAGGCGATCGATCCGGCATTTCAAATGCCCGCTGCCGAGCGGTCCGGCCGCAGCAATGGCCTGACCGGCAGAGGCGCTAGTGTCTCCGGCTGCCTGACCGGCGCCGCTACCGAGCGAGATCGTCAAATCGGCGGTCCGCCGGGCATCGACCAGCTTGGCGCTGGCCTCGACCGTGAGCGGCTCGGCGCGGGCCGAATCCCACGCCACATCGGCCGTCACCGAGTTCAACTCAGTACTTCGCCCGCTGACGGCGTCGTCGACCGTGGCGCTGCCGCCGGTCACCTTGAGGGCCACCGTGGGAATCGCGGTGTTGCCGTCGCCGCCGGTGAGCAGTGGCGCGAGCAAATCTTCCAGGTTGCTGCCGTCGGCCCGCGTGACTAGATTCAGCTGGGGCGACTCGACGTCGAAGTGCCCCAAGTCGCTACGATCGAGGATCAGTTGCACCAGCGTCTTGTCGCCGCTGGCCGAGGCCACGGTGGCTACAGTCTTGCCCTGGTCGTCGAGCAGCGTGATGTCGGCCAGCGACACCGGCGAAAGCCAGCCAACCGAGATCGAACCGATCTCCAGCGACCCATTCACCGGCGCAAACCGCTCGACCAGCGAGGGGCCCAGCGGCGTGTACGAAGCGAGCGTCGGCCCCAGGGCAATCCCGCCCGCCAGCAGCAGAACTGGCAGCCAGAAGATCCACCGCCGCCGGCGCCGTGTAGGCCGCGGGCTGTTTGGCCGTCACGGTTGCCTGGGCCGCGGATTTCTTACTCGTCTTTTTCGTTTCGGACATGGCTGGGGGGTTAGGGGCTGGGGACTAGGAAAAGTCGGAATTGGGAATGCGGAATTCGGAATGAAGAACAGCGGACGATGAAAACACCGCGGCACGCCGGGCTGCGGCACGCGGCAAGCGTGAAAGGAATAAACTTTTCGCGGCGGCCGGGCCAGAGCGATCGGCCGGTGACGCCGACGGCTGCTAGCACCCGCGCTTACGATGAGGGCAATCGGGCGCTCTCTCCCAATTGCTTCGACATTTCCGCCGGCCGCTCGCAATGAGATTTCCCCCAGTCAGAGGCATTCGCCGTGCACAGCGAAAAGGCCAGTTCCCCAGCCGCCGCAAACTCGCGGCATGAGCGAGAAGCGGGTTCAAGAAGGTGCCCGAAAGCCAAACGCCCACGAACAGCCGCCCGAGCCCAATGATCGACTGCCCCCGGGCCGCTGGGTAGGATAACCGCTGAAGGCACGCGGGCTGCTAGCACGCGTGTCCAAACAACTCCACCCGCACTTCGCCCAGCCCATGTCCGACTTGCCGCAGCTGTTCCGCCTCCGCCAGCAGTTCGATCCGGTCCGGGTCGACGACATTCCCGGCACCGTCGAGCGCGAGCTGGCCGCCCTGAACCTGGGACAAAAAATCCGCCCCGGCCAGAGTGTGGCCGTCACCGCCGGCAGCCGCGGCATCGCCAACATTCAGCACATCCTTCGGGCTACCGTCGGGCATCTGAAGTCGATCGGCGCCGCGCCGTTCATCGTGCCCGCGATGGGCAGCCACGGCGGCGCCACGGCCGAAGGCCAGCAGCGGCTGATCGAATCGTACGGCATCACCGAAGCGTATTGTGGCTGCCCGATCCGCTCGTCGATGGAGACCGTGATCGTCTGCCAGACCGCCGAAGGCTTTCCGGTCCACTTCGACCGCCACGCCTTCGAGGCCGACCACGTGCTGGTCTGCGGACGCGTCAAGCCGCACACCGATTTCGCCGGCGACATCGAAAGCGGCCTGATGAAGATGATGCTCATCGGCCTGGGCAAGCACGCCGGAGCCAAGGTCTATCACCGGGCGGTGCTGGATTACAGCTTCGGCCAGATCGTCCGCAGCGTCGCCGCCGAAGTGCTGCAAAAATGCCGGATCGTGGCCGGGCTGGGCATCGTCGAAAACGGCTACGACGAAACCGCCTGCATCGCCGCCGTCGGGCCCGAGCGGTTCGAGGCCCGCGAAAAAGAGCTGCTGATCGCTCGCCAAGCGGCTGCTACCGCGGCTGCCGTTCGAGCGGCTCGATCTGCTGGTGATCGACGAGATCGGTAAGAACATCAGCGGCTCGGGCATGGACACCAACATCGTCGGCCGCAAGTTCAACGACCACGAAGCCGTCGAGGGCGAGTTTCCCAAGATTCGCCGGATCGCCGTCCGCGGCCTGTCCGAAGCCACGCACGGCAACGCCATCGGCATCGGCCTGGCCGAGTTCTGCACGACGCGCCTGGTCCGCGACATCGATCAGGCCTCGACCCGGGTCAACACACTGACCAGCGGCCACATCTCGGCCGGCATGCTGCCGCTCGACTTCGCGACCGATCGGCAGATGATCGAATCCGCCCTCGCCACGGCCGGCCTCGTCGAGCCACCTCAGGCCCGAGTCGTCTGGCTGCACAACACGCTCGAGCTGACCGAGATCGAATGCTCGGCCGCCCTACTGCCCGAGGTCGCCGATCGGGATCGCCTCTCCGTCATCAGCCCCCTGCGCGACTGGCCCTTCGACGCCGCCGGCAACCTGCCCGCCGCCGGCGTCCGCGCCCTCTCCGCCAGCGGAAGCACGAACGGGCACCCGGCGAGCCACGCGAAGGCGAAATAGCCCTGTGCGGTGCGGCCGCAAGTCGGCCGCTTTGATAGACTGCGGACATGGAAGATCAATTCTCGCTGCGCCGGCTGTTTGCGGTCGTTACCGGCATCGCCGTTTGCTTGGGCCTGCTGTGTGCCGTCGTTCGCTGGGGTGGCAGGAAGGTGCAGGCGATCGAACGGGAGCACCTGCGGCTTGGGATTCTCGATGGCACGTATCGCCCAGACGAGCTTCGCGGCGGTTGGGCATTCACCGACGAGCAGCTAGATGAACTTGCTGCCCAGCGCGCCACGATTGTTGCTGGTGAATCGCCCCGACGAATTTCTGACGCAAACGGCGCCACTTCGCGACAGTCATCATCAAAATGAAGACCTTGTTGTTGCGTGTATTCTTTGGTTGTATCGCCGTCGCATTTCTCGCCGTTGGCGGAGCGTTCGTGTTCTCGCGGCAGCTCGCTGCCGCGGGCGTGACGAATGGCATGATTGTCGGCGCTTTGTTTGTGATCATTGGGTGCGCGATTGGCGTTTTCTCAGCTATCCAGATCGTTACCGGCGAAACTCATTTCCGCGGATCAGCTGGGCCACTGGAACGAAGCAAGAACCCGATTCTTTGGGCCGCACACCTTGGATATGATTTTGTAGTCGCGATCGGCATCATCGTCGTCGGGCTTCTCGCCCTAATGAGGGTTCTTTAGCCAGGCGGGTCAGGCCGCGGCCTGACAGCCCTCGCCTCGCCGCAGGATCGACAAAAAATACGCGAGCGTCAGGCCACGACCTGACCTGCAAACTGACCGGAAGGTCCGTCAGGCTCCAACATGCAATGGCTCCGCAAGCTGCTGGGATTCGCGCACGGCCGGGTCTGGGTTCCCAAACCCGCCGCCGTGCCGGGCGACATGAACGCCCCCTGGGAGGAGTGGCCAGGCTTGTCGCCGTTCTCCGTGGAATGGCGAATGGGCACCTGTGAAGGCTACTTGCTGGATTGGCTTGAATGGTACGCGGCGCTACCAAGCGATCGGCGAGCACAGTACCGCGTTAGCCACCCCGAGCCCGAAAAGTGGCGAATCGACGAGTTCTATCGACGCAGCGACCTGTTCGCAGATTCAGGGGACAAGACTTGGCGACAACGTCAGCAGGCCGCCCCATGACTCCCTGCTGGCGCCAGTTTCGCTTTTCGCTGCGGACGTTGATGGCTGTCCTGGTCGCGATCGCACTTTTCTTGCCACACTACCCGTTTTTGGAGAGGCATCTGAGTGTGGAGCACGTCGACGACGTGTGGGGCGCGTTCTTCCCTAGGAGCGATGCGTATCGCGGCGAGGAATTCGACGATCAATTGCCGGTGTTTCGGATGTTCCCACCGGACGTTTCCGTAAAGCGTGCCGTTTGGCAGACGGCGGCAGCCGAACTCGCGGCAGTCGCCGGTTGGTTTATTCTCAAGCGGCTGAGGGGCGCGGCGCATCCGGCGAGCAGGAATCTGCCCATGACCCGCCCCCGGTTCCGATTCGGGCTGCGGACGCCGTTGGTCGTCGTCATGGCGACCCCACATGCCGCCGCTCTGACGGGCGACAAGCGAGCGGGGCACGGGGGCGGATGATTGGGCGGCGACGATGGCGACGGTTCGCTGAAGCGGCTCCTGCTACTCCGCTCGGGTAGAATGAGGGGTGGCTGGCCGACAGGGCAATTGCAGAGGGCTGGCTGATCGAGTCGGTTGAACATCACCTATGCCCGGATTGCGAGCGATGCCCATGACCCCTCCCCACCGCTGGTCGTTCTCGCTCAGGACGTTGCTCATCGCCGTCGGCTTAGTGGCATTGTGATTGTTCTTGTTTACCACGATCGTATATCTCGACATCAGCTGGGTGCCGGAGATACTCATGTCCTTCGCATGGCTAGGCGGCCCGATTACATGCACTTGCGCAGCAATCGGGGGCGTCTGCGGGAACTTTCGGCGCGGCGCATTCGTCGGGTTCGTGATTTCTGTGGTGTTCGTCGCGTTCTGGCATCTCATCAACATGCCCATAAATGGGCACGTCTAACTGTGCATTAGTGGCCGCCCGAATCGTCGCCCGCGCCCCACGCCGCCAGGCAGGCCGGCCGGCGAGCGGGGCACGGCGGCTTCGGTGGCGACTGCGGTCGGATAGAATCGAGATCATGGCCGACACACCCGCCGAGCCCGTCCACCGCCGGTTCCGCTTCGGACTACGAACGCTCTTAGCGATTTGCCTTGTAGCGATCTGCGTTGCATCTTCGCTGACGGAGTATTCGCTTGATGTCGGAACAAACTTGCCGGTTTACTTCGCTCTTGGGGCAGGCAGGATTATCCCTCCTCTGATTCTGGTCGGGATGGCGGTTGATGCTGTATCGACCCCGCCATTTGCCCATTTGTGGGCGTGCGTCGGTGCGATCGTCAGTACCGTGCTATGGATTCTTGCGTCATGGTTTGTATTTTCGCTCGCAGCGGCAATGAGTCATTCTTGATCGATCAGGCCGCCTCCCTATGATCTCTCCTCGCCGCCGGTGGTCCTTCACCGAGCGGCCGCCGCTCGTGCCGTTGGCCTGTCATGGCGATCCCCCGCCCGCCCTGACGGTCGGCCGGCGAGCGGGGGCAGGGCGGCTGATTTCTCGGTCCCGGCGGTCGGTTAAGATGGCGTCATGGCCGACAACCCCGCCAAGCCCCGCCGCCGCTGGTTCTCGTTTGCGTTCAGCCTGAGGACGCTGCTGATTCTGCTGACGGTCGCAGCTGTCTGCTGCACGTGGTTTGTGGCCAGGAGAAGCTGGGCCAACAAACGCAATGCCTATTGGCAAGAGAGTGGCACGGGCGCTCACGGGTATGCCACAAGTGGAATTGGCGCGGCGCCTCTCCTGATTAAGTATTTCGGCTCGAAATCTGTGCCCTGGGTTCAAATGGACTGGAACGCCACACCTGAGCAGATCGCACGCGCACAGTCGCTTTTTCCAGAGGCATTTATCGACATTTCTCGTAAGCCTCCTACTGCTGGACAGCCCTCCTCGCCCTGACGGCCGGCCGGCCGGCGAGGGGGCACGGCGGCGGATGATTCAGCGGCCCCTGCGGCCGGATAGAATTGACGTCATGGCTCCTCCGCCCGCCCCGCCCTGACGGCCGGTACGCGAGGGGGGCAGCAGCGGCGGAAGGCTGGGCGGCCCAGGAGGCGGCAGTCAATACGACGATGAATCAGAACCGCACGCGGTGGATCGTGCCGATCACTGCTTACGTCAACCCGCAGATGTTGCCGCAGCGAATCGGTCTGCTCGTTTTCCTCGCGGCAATGCCGCTGGACGTACTCAACGGGCACGGCAAGGGATTCCTTGCCGACGCGGATCATTTTCAGGGCTGGGAAGTCGCGTACTTGGGATTTCTGTTCTCTTCCTGGCTGTTTGACGGAGATTGGACCTTCATTGTTTTTCTCCCAACTGCGGTCACAACAGCATTCACCCTTACGATGCCATTCGTCGACCTCTCGAATCCTGGAGTCGGCACCACAATTGCCCGCGTCCTGAAGACGGTTGGCGTTGCGAGCTGCCTTCTAACGATGTTGTGGATGCTGAATTGGGCATCGAGTGAGGGGGCATTCTGGGGCATCGTCCCATGGCTCGGCGGCGCGGCATTGGTGGTTTTCGGGTGCTTTGCCAGCGGCCTCAAGCAAACCCTGTGCGGCGTGTGTGGTCATTTTCACTGCGAACGTTGCTCCTTGTGACGACGGCACTGGCGGGGCTCGCAGCTGCACTTGCCGCGTATCCAGGCCGGCTAGGTCCAGTCGCGCTCTTCGTGATGCTTATTGCCGCAATGGGCACGCCCGTGTACCTCCGGGCGGCGGCCGACACCCCCAAGCCGCTGATTGAAGATTCGCCCTCTCCGCCCGCCGCGCCTTGACGCCCGGGGAGCGGGGGCACGGGCGGCCGGTGTTTCCGAGCCATGGCGGTCGGGTAAAATCGAGAGCATGACCGACGCACCCGCCAAACCCCGCCGCCGTTGGCTTCGGTTTTCACTGCGGACGCTGCTGCTGTTCTTCACGGCTGCGGCAATGGTGGCGGCCTGGCTGACCTGGGACCTGCCGTTAGTGCGCAACCGAGCGGCGGTCCGGGCATCGACGGAACGCAAGGGGTTCTATTTTCAAGGCGAGTGGATGCCCGGCTCCAAACCGAAACCTACGTACGTCGGGGTCATTCCTTGGCACCGCCGACTGCTGGGCGACCAAGGGTACTCAATCATTTTCATGCCTGGCGGCGTCGGCCGAACCCTTGTCCGAGAACGCGAAGAGATCCGTGCGGCGTTTCCGGAGGCAATCCTGGAACAGGAGGCAACGACGTCTTGGTAGTCGCGGCATCCGGGTGGCGGATGCCCATGTCGCCGGCACCCCTCAGCCAGGTAGGTCAGACCGCGGCCTGACCTACAAACAGGATGTCGTTCCCTCAATCCTGCCGGCCGGATCGGGTAGAATGTCGCTCATGGCCAGCTACGGGAGGGAATTCGCCCTACTTCTTCTCTACGCGGTCCCGTCTGTCATGATCGGGTCGATGCTGGCCGTTTTGATCCAGCAAGCGGCGGATTGGCCTGGTTGGACGTTCCCGTTGCTTGCTTGGCCGCTCATCATTGCCGTCGGCATTCCTTGGGTGGTTGGTGTCACTCGGGTCATGCTTTGGTTGCGAAACCGCCGCTCACGCCCATGATCCCCCTCCGCAGCCGCCGGTTCCGGTATTCGCTGCGGACGATGCTGATCCTGATGGCGCTGCTGGCGCGTGGCTCGCATACCAGCTCAACTGGATCAAGGAGCGGGATGGATTTGCCCGGTATGCCTTCGTCGTCAATGAATTTGGCAGTGCTCCGGCACCGCTGTCGTTGCGTCTATTCGGCGCCAGGGGAGTCAGATACGTTGTCATCGACGCCGAGACCACCGCAGAGGAGGAGCTGCTCGCTCGCAGGATGTTTCCCGAGGCGGAAATCATGCGCGAAGGAAGTCCATAACCGCGCTGGATCTGGAGTGCGCAGACTCCGCATTCCAGGGTTCGACTATGCTCACTACAGGAACCTCCGCATTCCGACTTCCCCATTCCGACTTCCGCATTCCGACTTCCGAATTTGCCAACCCCCAGCCCGTAATCCCCAGCCCTCAAGCCGCCCCATGACCGACCCCAAACCCACCTCGCCCGCGCCCGCTTCAACCTCCCCGTCCCCGCTCGATCGCCGCGAGCTGCTGGCCTATAGCGCCGCGTTCGGCTCGGCGTTTCTGGCTGCCCAGGGTTTGCTGGCCGCCGATCCGGATGCCAAGCCGGCGGGCAAACCGGCCACGCAGCCCGCGAGCCCAGCGGCCGGCAAGCCGCGGCCGATGAAAAAGTCGATCAACCTTTGGGCGTTTCCCTATCCGCAAAAGATGTCGCTGGGCGAGTGCTTCGACCTGGCGGCCAAGGCCGGCTTCGACGCGGTCGAGATCAACTTCGCCCTGGAGGGCGATCTGTCGCCGGCCACCAGCGCCAGCGACATCCAGGCGATCGGCAAGCGAGCCCGGCAGGCGGGCATCCAGATCAGCGGCGTCTGCTCGTTTCTCTACTGGCCCTACGCCCTGACCAGTGCCGATCCCGACCGCCGGGCGAAGGGCCTGGAGCTGGCCGGCCAGATGATCCGCGCCGCCCAGCTGCTGGAGACCGAAAACCTGCTCGTCGTGCCCGGGGCGGTGTACATCCCCTGGCTGAAGGAAATGGAGCCGGTGCCCAACGACGTCTGCGACCGCCGGGCCCGCGAGGCCGTGCGGAAGCTGATCCCGCAGGCCGAAAAGGCGGACATCTACCTGAACATGGAAAACATCTTTGCCAACGCGTTTCTGTTCAGTCCGCAGGAGATGGTCGAATTCGTCGACAGCTTTCAGAGCGACCGCGTGCGGGTCCACTTCGACACGGGCAACATCATGCAGTACCAGTTTCCCGAGCACTGGATTCCGATCCTGGGCAAGCGGATTCAGAACATCCACTTCAAGGAGTTCAGCAAGCGAGGGAGCGACTTCAACCTGGAAGCCTTCCGTACGCTGCTCGACGGCACGACGAACTGGCCGGCCGTGATGTCGGCCCTCGACGCGATCGACTACCGCGGCTATCTGACGTTCGAGTATTTCCACCCGTTCGACCACTGGCCCGAGTCGCTCGTCTATCAGACGTCCGACGCACTCGACCTGATGCTGGGCCGGCCGGGGCGGATGCGGTAGGGAATCGGTTGGGATTGGGCGAGCGTCCGAGCGGGGCGGAGCGGATTGATTTACCGCAGAGTGCGCGGAGGATCGCAGAGGACGGATGAGCAAAAGAAGTAGGTTGGGACCGCGATCAAGAAACGAACACATGGCCGATGAAACGAACAATACCGAGGCCCGTTGGCTGTTCCCGGATTTCCTGCTGGGCGACATGCGAGCAACGCGACAAGCGGTCAAGAAGATGGCCAAGATGGCCATGGAGACCGGCGCGTGGCCCGACTGCCCGGGGCGGTTCGATGTCCGCGTTTCGGACTGCCCAATTGTCGTCGAGCGTGCGATTCGCGGTTATGCGCCAGACAAGGCGCGGGTGATGCGGCGCCCTACTGGGTGGCGCGGCTGCATGACGTAATCGATAATCGGTGGAACTCAGTGGACAAAGAGCCAGCGGAGTTGCTTCTTGAAGGGATGCGCGATCTGTGGTTCACCGTTGGAATGCTGAGATTCTCCGCGTGGTTTGGCCAGATAGAGTTCTTTCGACGATTGCTGGAGCGATACGTTTCTTGGCTGCCGGAAATCGAAATGCTCGCGCAAGATTTGCGAGGGAGGGCCAGCATCTCCCGATGTTTTCGGCGCAGGACACAATGCGGTGCACGTACCAGCTGGGCTATATGGAGCAAAGCCAGGAGGAATGGGTGCGCGCGATCGATGAGGTGCAAGCCATCGGGAGCCTGTCGGGCTGGCTTTTGCGGCGGGGCATCATCGCAGAGCAAGGGGACCGATTTGTCCTGCTCGATCCGCCGCAGGCAGGGGCGTAGGAAAAAGCAGAGGCGTAGAGGCGTCGGAAGGCAGGTTTTCGACCTTTGCCCATTGCGACTTTCGCGAGTCTAGCCTGTTTTGGGCCTTCTTCCGCCCTCATCCTTGATCTTTCTGCCTTCAAAACACCCTCACCCTGCCCTCTCCCTGGAAGGGCGAGGGATTGCGGACGCCGGACGTTTTGCGGTGGCGCCGGCGAGATCGCATAATGCAACTCAACGTAGGTTGATGTGTGAATTCTGCTGCGTGACAAAATATCTCTTGCCTGCACTACTAACCGGCAACTTCTTTCCGTTTGGCGAAGATTTTTTCACGCGGCGGCGGTGAGCTTTGCGGTATCTGCTTGTCGGGCCGCGAGTAACGCGGTGATTGCCAAACGCCCTTTGCTGGTGACGAGATAGCGGTGGGTCTTGGGAACCTTGCGGATCAGGCGATGGGCCCGCAGGAGCCGAATCCGACGCGTCACGGCGGCCGATCGGCGCCGCTGCTGTTGCTGGTCGGGGGCGGCGGAGTCGTAGAGCAACGGCTGCAGGTCTCGATTGCGGAATCCGTGGATGACGAACTCGCCCCGGCTGATCGCTGCCAACAACCGAGCGTCATCGGCCGAAAGCGGGTTGAGCGCGCGGGCGCGTTGGTCCTGCCGCCGGACGGGACGGCACAAGGGTTCCGCGATTTCGGCCAGGGCGGTCGTTTCATCCACGTCGGCCAGCCCGTCCAGATAGCGCTCGTTGGCGGCCTGGCAGAGTTGGGCCCGGCGATGGGTGTCGGCCACGCCTTTGCGCAGGTAGCGCCAGGCTTTGCCGCCGCGAGCGTCCCCCTCCTTGGGGCGAAACACTTTCATGTCCCGGGGGTGATTGATGGTCGTTTCGATCCGCAACACCGAGCCTTGCTTGTCGTACATCTTCAGCGAATTGCGGCCCAGCCGGTGTTTGACCCGCATCCCCTCGGGGCGTTGACGCAGATCGCTGGTCAGCTCCTTCTCGAACCGTCCCCAGTAGAGGCCTCGCTGGGCAGGCACCTTGCGCCCAGGAATCGCAACACCTCGCGGGTGCCGAAGGAACTCATCGCGTGCCGCACCAGTCGCGGATACAACTCGGCCAATTGCCCGGCCGAGCGAAACATCACGTCGCTGGCCCATTCGCTCTCGTCGAGCGACCAGTAGTAATTCATGGGCCACGACGCCAGCACGCTGCCTCGTAAGGGAAAGACCTGGGCGGCAATCGAGTCCAACAGATCGGGCCAGTTGATCCGCAATTGTTTGTCGAGCAGCCGCTGGGCACGTGGAACGTCTGCGACCCGGGTCAAACAATTCTCGCGTCGCAAATAGGCGACGCCCTCCCGATCCAGTTCGCGGCACAACCATTCGCGGCCGTTGAGATAGATCCGCAAGTCGAAGGGGAACCAGGTCTGCAATCGGGCGTGCATCCAGCCCAGCCGGGGATGAATGAAATAGGCATACGAGTGCAGGCACTTGCGTTGGCAACTCTGCAACTCCAAGTGCCGTGTCTGTCGATTGCGGTGGACGTCGTACGAGCGGCACACCTCGACGCAGGTCAGCACGCACACGAGCCTTTGGCGCACGTCGTCGGCCGCGGCAATCCGCCGCGCAACCTGTTCCTTGTCCGTGGAACTGCTGGCCAGATACTTCACCGGTCGGTCGGCGTCCGCTGCCATTTTGACCAGCGACTGCCGCACCTGCTCGGTCACGCCCAGCACGTATTGCTTGAAGTCCTTGAGCAACACCTGCGACCCCCAGAGAAACTCCATCATTCCGCCGGTGTGAGCCAACGGTCGCAGCGTTCCCCGGAACCGCAATCGATCAAAACCGTTCAACACCCCGATGACACGGCCCAGATGGCGCTGTAAAAAACGCTTCATGGCGCGGCTCCTGAAGACTGAAGTGCAGTTTTGCTAACCACACCTTAGTCCAAGGAGCCGCGTCCTTCATCCATCCCGTTTTGGTTGCGGCCACCGGCCGCGCTGCGTTCCTCTGCGTACTGCTATGTAGCCGTTGGTCAAGGAAGGTCGGTTGGGGTGTCGGACGTTGATGTCGTGCAGTCTGCTATTCGGTCGTCGCCGGGGATCCGGAGAGACGCAGTTTATCGAAACGCAGGAGGCGGACTAAACTCCGCGACGGGGGGTACCCAGTACGCTAACAGTCGCGGCTCCTTCGTGGCATCAACGATCATCGATTACGATCACCCAGTCGGCTTATCTCGACAAGCGGTATCAGGGCGTCCGACGCCGCCTCGTTCACTGGGAACGGAGAGAGGGAAGGAGGTGGGGGTCTGGGGGAGGAACCTGGGGCCGCTGGTTCCTCCCCCGGTCGTGCGACGTTGCATCTTCCGCCGCCTCCACACCGCGCACGGCCGCATGCCAGATTTGGATCGCCAATCGACGCATCGTCGCCACGACCGCGATCTTTTTGTGTTTTGGGTTTCGCTGGACCACTCGTTGGTAGGCCGCCTGGTCGGCGTTTTCGAAGCGGGTTCGAGTCCACGTAGCCTGGCACAGCACTCGACGCACGCGGCTGGGACCTTGGCGTGTGATGTGCCCTTTGCAGTCGGAACGCGAGCCGCTCTCATGACTGGCGGGAATCAGCCCCAGATAAGCCGCGATCTGGCGACGATTGTGAAACCGCCGCGGATCGCCGACTTCGGTCAGAAAGACCAGGGCCGTCAACGCTCCCACGCCTTGCAAACGGCACATCTCGCTCAAGGCGCGGAGTAACGCGCGCTGTTGACCAGCGGCACCAAGCATTCGTCCAGCCGTTGCAACTGCCGCGAGTAAAACTCCAGCTCCTCCAGCAAACCGTCGAGAGCCACCCGTGCGCCACTGGCCAGTTCCAACCCTCTCAGCCAACTCCGAAATGCCTTGGTCCACCCCTTGCCCGTGCCCGGCGGCCGCTGGCATTGTTGCCGCGCCAGCAAGCACTTCACTTGGGCTTTGAGCCCCGTAATCTTCGCGGCCACATCCAACCGCGCCCGGACCAGTTCGCGATCGTCGCGCGTTTGGAGGTCAGGCACCCAAACGTCCGGCAAGTCGTTGCCGGCCAATATGTGGGCCCGCAGCAGACCTAATAACTGGGCCGCGTCCTTACCGTCCGCCTTGTTCCGCTTCTGCTTCGAAGAACTGCGCGATGCGCGTTGGCGCCAACACGTGAGCTTCGATGCCAGCGGCAGTTAGTTGGTCATACAGGCCAAACCCCTGGCTCGACGCTTCGTAGGCCAGCACTATCCGAGCGCCGCCCAGTTCGGCCGCCTGGGCCCGCAATTGGGCAATCAGCTTGGCTCGACCGTCGTTGGTGTTAGCGACCGTTTGGACCGCTCCGGCCCGGTCGCGGTCGACCGCACTCAGCAAAACCAGCGTCTTGGCGTGCAAATCGCAACCCACCATGATAACCTTGCGCATGGCCAGTCCTCCGTTGGATGACAGTCGGGCAAGCGTTCGATCCACTACTTGAACCTTGCTACGCCTTCACCCCTCGCGAGGCAACTGGCCTTTCTCTATGCGCTACATGGTAACTCCGCGGTGAATCTTCCGCTCATGCCACAGGACCGCATAGCATTGCGAGCTATTCGCGCCCTCCTGACAATCACTCTGATGGCGAGTGCGGCGCACTGCCGGGCCGCCGAATGGCGGGTGGCGACGTTTCAGGCAGACATTACGATTCCGATCGGCCATGCCTGCATGGGCGGCGGGGTGAGTGATGCGAAGGAGATTGCCGATCCGCTCTGGCGCGGGGCCTGGTGCTGCTGGGAGCGGACAAGCCCGTGGTGATCGCGGCCCTCGATTGGTGCCAGTGCAACAACGATTCGTACGACGCCTGGCGCGATGGACTGGCCGAGGCGGCCGGCACGACACGCGAGCGGGTGATGCTGGCCACGGTCCATCAGCACGATGCGCCGATCTGCGATCTGACGGCCCAGCGATTGCTCGATGGGCAGGGGCTGGTCGGCTGGAACTGCGATCCGGTCTTTCATCGCCAGGCGGTCGCCCGCACGGCCGAGGCGCTCAAGGCGGCCCTGCCGGAGGCGCGGCGGGTGACGCACTTCGGCGTCGGTCAGGCGCGGGTCGAGCGGGTGGCCTCGAACCGCCGGGTGGTCACGCCGGCCGGCAAGATCACCTGGGAACGGGGCAGCTACAGCGGCGATATTTATGAGGCGCCCGAGGGGCTGATCGATCCCTGGCTCAAGTCGCTCAGCTTTTGGGACGGCGAGCGGCCGGTCGCCTGCATCAGCAGCTACGCCGTGCATCCGATGAGCACGTACGGAGCCGGCAAAGTCTCGGCCGATTTTCCAGGTCTCGCGCGGGCCCGCCGGCAGGCCGACGAGCCCGACGTGTTTCAGATTTATTTCACCGGCTGCGCGGGCGACACCACGGCCGGCAAATACAACACGCACCAGCCCCAGTTTCGCCAGGACCTGGCCGACCGGCTTTACCAGGCGATGGCGGCGGCTTGGAAGGCGACCGAGCGGCGGCCGATCGAGCACGTCGAGTTTCGCGCGGCCGAGCTGCGGCTGCCACCGCGCGACGCGGGCAACTTCACGATCCCGGCGATGCAGCGCGACCTGGCCGACGCAAAGCTCAGCCGCTGGCAGCGGATCTCGGCGGCCCTGGGGCTGAGCTGGCGGGAGCGGGTTGCCCGAGGGCAGCCGATCGACGTGCCCTGCCTCGACCTCGGCTCGGCGGAGTTTTTGGTGCTGCCGGCCGAGACGTTCGTCGGCTATCAGCTGCTGGCCCAGGAGCTGCGCCCGAGAGTATTTGTGATGGTGTCGGGCTTTGGCGACGGCGCACCGGGCTACATCCCCACGGCCGAGTCCTGGCGCGAAGGCTACGACGACGTCTACTCATGGGTCGACTCGAGCGCCGCCGATCCGCTCGTCGCGGCGCTGAAATCGGCCCTCGGCGTGCCGGCGGCTGGGCGGTAAGCTACCGCCCGCTCATTCCTGATTCGGATTGAGGTCGAAGTCGACTTCGGCCGAGATCGGCTTGAAGCCGGGCTTGTCGGGGCGATCGATCTGTTCGGCGAAGAAGCCGCGGAACGGCTTGTCGCCGGGCCGCCACTCTTTGACGAACACGCCGGCGGTGCCGCGGTCGTCGAGCTGCACGGGGGCGACGACGGTCTTGCCCGTGCCGTTCTTGATGATCGCCACGTACTTGGCCTTGGCCTTGCGGGTGCCGGCTTGGAATTCGTAATTGCAGCCGAAGCTCATCACCGTGCCATTGACCGTCGTCTGGGCCAGGGCGACCGGCACGTCGATGCTTAACGGATAATCGGCGGTGCGCGCCGGAGTGGGCGAAAAGAGGATCAAGCCTGACGCCAGCAGCGCACCACCATTGTCAACCGCGCGCGACGGATGCGCATGGCGGAAACGTCCCGAGCGTACTGCCGGAGTTGCTCCCAATCGGCGTCCGTCAGCTCGCGACAGCGGCCGGCATTGGCGGACTCGATGGCCTGCTCGACGCGCTCCAGGTGTTCGCCGGGCACGAGCGGAATCGCGGCGGTCTTCTCGCGCAGAGCCTCGATCGCTGCTTCGAGCGCGGCCTCGGGAGAAGGGAACAGACCACCGGCGACGACGCTCGCCAGAAATTGTTCCGATTGTGGCGAAAGCTCTCGGGACATGGCCCTGAGCCTACCACTGCGCCGGCCGCGGCAAGGTTTTGGGCCGCCAGAGCCCAGCGACCGGCGGCCGACCCCGGCCAACCCTCACCCAGCCTCTCCCTGGAAGGGAGAGGAGTCCGGCGTGGGACACGAATCGTCCGGTTTTGGTCCTTCGTCGTTTTGCCTTTTGCCTTCAGCCTTTCGTCCCTACTTCTTCGGCCGGCTTTGCGGCGCGGCGCAACGCTTGCAGCGGACGCGCTGGTTGCTCTGCAACTTGCCGCACTTGGGGCAGCGGCGGCTCTTGAGCGCATTGACGAATTTCGTGTGCGGGCGGGTACGCATGGCGGGACAGCTTTCTACCTTGGTCGAGTGAATAAAAAAACGGCTCGCCGAGCGAGCCGCATGGGGATGCTCTTAACCGACGCCACAGCGCCTATCCGGGGACGATCTCAGAGAGGGGGACAGTCCCATTTTGCTCCGCGGACTACGCAAAATTGGGACAGTCCCCGACCGTCCTCGGATCGGCTCCTAGGCGTCGAACCGGCTCACAATCAGTGTAATGTTCTGCCCGCCAAAACCAAAGCTGTTCGACAGGGCCACCTTGCACGGGGCCTCGCGGGCCACGTTGGGAATGTAGTCCAGGTCGCAATCCGGGTCGGGATTTTCGTAGTTGATCGTCGGCGGCAGCACCCCGTCGCGAATGGCCAAGAGGCAAATAATCGCCTCGGTGGCCCCGGCCGCGGCGATCAGATGGCCCATCATGCTCTTGGTGCTGGACACCGGAATCTTATAGGCCTGCGGGCCGAACACCTGCTTGATGGCCAGCGATTCGACCTTGTCGTTGACGCTGGTGCTGGTGCCGTGAGCGTTGATGTAATGAATGTCGTCCAGGTTCAAGCCCGCGTCCTCGAGGGCCATCTTGATGCAGCGGATGGCGCCGCGGCCCTCGGGATGGGTGTCGGTGATGCGGAAGGCGTCGGCGGTGGTGCCGTAGCCGGTCACTTCGCCGTAGATCTTGGCCCCGCGCTTTTGGGCGTGCTCCAGTTCTTCCAGGATGACCATCGCGGCCCCTTCGCCCAGCACGAATCCGTCCCGCTCGCGATCGAAGGGGCGCGAAGCCTTGGTCGGGTTTTCGTTGTTCGTCGAGAGAGCGGTCAGCAGGTTGAAGCCCGTCACGCCGAACGGATGGATCATGCTGTGCGTGCCGCCGGAGAGCATCACGTCGGCATCGCCGCGGCGGATGATCTCGACCGCTTCGCCGATGGCCTGGCTGCTGGCGGCGCAGGCGGTCAGGCAGTTCGAGTTGGGGCCCTGGGCGTTGAACGCGCCGGCCAGGTGGCCGGCCGGCATGTTGGGCTCTTGCTCCAGCTCGATCGCGGGGTGCAGCTCCTGCAGTCCGGCCTTGATGAAGTGGGCCAGATCGAACTGATCGCCCTGGATCGCGGCGGTCATCATCCGGGTGAACGAGATGAAGTCCTGCTGTCCTTCGCCGCTGCCCAGGTAGACGCCAAAGCGGGTGGGATCGAGCTGGGCGTCGCTAATGCCGGAGTCTTGCACGGCTTTCTTGGCGGCCCCGATCGCAAACTTGGTGTGCCGGCCGCGCAGTCGCCAGGCCGCCGGATCTTCGCCCACCTCGGCGACGTCGAAGTTGCGGACCTCGGCCGAGATCTTGGTCGGAAAGTTGCTGGCGTCGAACACGGTGGTGTAGCCGACACCCGACTCGCCGTTCTTGAGCCGCTGCCAGACCTGTTCGACGTCGGTGCCCATGGGCGTCACCAGGCCCAGTCCGGTAACCACAACACGTCGTCGCATGGAATTGCCGCTCCGTCAGAAAGATTCGACGCGAGAAAAAGGCGAGCTCGATCACCGGGGCGCTCGCGCGCTCAGTCGACCAGTTCGCCGGCTACTTCCTCGCGGTCCAAATGGGCCATATGGTCCGGCACACGCAGCGGCGTGCCATCCTGCTTGCGGCCGACGGCGAACACGCCGAGCACGCGGATCAACGACAGGAAGCCGGCCGGCTCGAACAACGACTTGCCGGCAAAATTCTCGTCGATGTGGACGAAGTACATTTCCAGCTCGGCTTGCAGCCGCTCGCCCACGTGCGAGGTGCCGCGGACGATCGCCCCATCCTGGCTGATGCTGAGGATCGTGGTGCGGTAGGTCAGGGTGTCGCCGGCGACGGCGTGGAAATCGAACCGGGCCTTGGCGATCTTGCCCAGCACGACCCGTTCCTTCCAGTCGCCGTGCTCGGCCACGAGCAAGCCGCCCGTCTGGGCGATGCCCTCGATAATCAGCGAGTTGGGCATCACCGGAGCGTTGGGGAAGTGGTCGTGGATGTGATCCTCGGCCAGCGACACGTTCTTCACGGCCGCCGCGTGGCTGCCGCTGACGAACTCGGTGAAGCGGTCGATCCAGTACCAACGCATGGCGGTTCTCGGCGGGCAGGCAGGAGCGGTCGAGCGGGCAGTCGGAGCCGGGGGTTTAGTTGCTGTCGAAGGGCCGGTTGCAGCGTCGCCGACGCCGCTACGACTTGGCCGCGACCTTGCTTTCCACGAATCGGCACATGTCCTGCACCGTGAGCAGATTGCCGAAGTCCTGCACCACCGGGTTGGCCGCAAACCGGCTCAGGTCGGCGAACGGCATCCGCTTTTTCAATTGTTCCAAGCCCTCGGCCGTGACCTTGCCGTTCTGCACGTACTGGGCATTGGTCAGAATGTCTTCGGGAAACAGCTCGCCCCGCGGAATCTTGATGTCGAACGCCTTTTCCAGACGGAACACAATGTCCAAAAAGTCGATCGACTCGGCTCCGAGATCCCCCACCAGCGTCGCGTCCGGGGTGACTTCGTCCGCGTCGACCCCCAGCGCGTCGACCAAGGCGGTTTGGACCTTGGAAAAAATCTCTTCAGTCGTGGGCATGAAAGCGGTCTCCAGACTCGGTTTCGGCAAGGGGCAGTGGATTGCGTTGTGCGGTCGGTCGGCGGTCGATTGCTCTTGGCAGTGGCTTTCTTGGCAGTGGCAAATTTGCGGTCGCAAATCGTTCGGCGGCCACGGTCGGTTGGCCCCCGGCAGCGAAGGCCCGGCGGCGCCTTAGACTAGCTGCTGGCCGTTGCCAGCCGCAAGAGAAGTTGCCGGCTGGTAGATCAGCGACCAGAGCTCGCGCAGCCAGCGCCGCAAGCGGATATCGCTCGATACCCGATCTGGGCACTCGTCGGCCAGGTTAAACCGTTCCAGCACCAGCCGGGCCGACACGGCCGTCGCATTGCCGATGACCCCCTGGCTCTTGAACTGAATCTCGCGCTCGTCCTCTTTGATGATCTCGGAGGTCACGGTGAGCACCTGGCCGGGGACGACGAAATTGGCGAACTTGACGTTCCGCGCCTCCTTCAGCAGCACCAGGCTGTGAGCAAAGTCCTCGCTCGCCCGCACCAGCCAGGCGCTGGCTTGAGTCAGCGACTCGATCATCAGCACACCCGGCATGACCGGAAAGCGGGGGAAGTGGTCGGCCAAGTATTCCTCGGCCAACGTCAGGGTCTTGATCGTCGTAATGCGCTCGCCCGGCACGAGTTCGATCACTTTGTCGACGAACGTGAAGCGCATTGTTATTCCCTGGCAGGTAAACCGCCTAATATATCGGTGTCACCCAATCGCCACAACCGTAAAACTCGGCAGTTTGGGGCGTTTGCGGAATGTCGACTCGCCCGCTGCGTCATGCTTGGAAAACAATGCGGGTGCTGCCCGCAGGCGTCGGCCGGAGGACGACTTGCGCCGCCGGTCACTCGTCCGAAGTGCCGCCGTGCGCCAGTTCCGACGGCGGGGCGAAGCCGCGCCGCACGGTGTGCTCGGTCACGGTGCGCGGCAGAACGAACTGCAACAGGTAGTCGGGGCCGCCGGCCTTGGTGCCGATACCCGACATGCGGAACCCGCCGAAGGGCTGGCGGCCCACCAAGGCTCCGGTGATCCCCCGATTCAGATACAGATTGCCCACCAGAAACTCGCGGCGCGCCCGCTTGAGATTGGCCGGGCTGCGGGAGAACACGCCACCGGTCAGGGCATAGTCGGTGCCGTTGGCGATTCGCAGGGCTTCGTCGAAATCGCGGGCTCGGATCACAGCCAGCACCGGCCCGAAGATCTCTTCCTGCGCCAACTGCGCGTCGGGCGGCACGTCGGCAAAGATGTGCGGCCCGATGTAGTATCCTTCCGCGGCCAGCGGGCCGATGTCGGTCGCCAGCAAAATTCGGCCTTCGCGGCTGCCCAGCTCGATGTATTTGTGGACCCGCTCGACCGAGTCGGCGTCGATCAGCGGGCCGACGCTGACGCCGGGATCTTCGGCCGGGCCGACCTTCAGGCTGCGGCTGGCCTGCACCAGCCGTTCGAGAAAGGAGTCGTACACGGCTGGAAGCACAATTGCCCGGGAGCAGGCCGAGCACTTTTGCCCCTGGTAGCCGAAGGCGCTTTTCATCACGCCGAGCACGGCTTCGTCCAGATCGGCATCGTCGTCGACGATGATCGCGTTTTTGCCCCCCATTTCGGCGATCACGTGCTTGACCTGCTGGAGCCCGGTGCGCGAAACATCGGCTGCCCGGGCGTTGATCGCCAGGCCCACGGCGCGCGACCCGGTGAATGCGATCACCGCCACGTCAGGATGTTCGACCAGTCGGGCGCCAACCGTTTCACCCCGGCCGGGCAGATAGTTGAGCACTCCGGCGGGCAAACCGGCCTGAGCGAAAATCTCCATCAGTTGTGCAGCGACGATCGGCGATTGCTCGGCCGGCTTCATCACCACCGTGTTGCCGGTCACCAGGGCGGCGGTGGTCATGCCGGTCAGGATGGCCAGGGGAAAATTCCAGGGTGCGATCACGGCCGTCACGCCGCGGGACAGATACTCGAAGCGATTCTCCTCGCCCGGCACGTCGACGCCCTGGAGCGCGGCCATCGACTCGGCGCCGGACGCGTAATATTCGCAAAAGTCGATTGCCTCGCAGACGTCGGCGTCGGCCTCGCGCCAGGTCTTGCCGCATTCGAAGATCTCCCAGGCGGCCAGTTCGGCCCGGCGGCGGCGCATTGCCTGGGCGGCGCGACGCAAATAATCGGCCCGCGCGTTAGGCGTCAGCTCGGCCCAAGCCGGCCACGCACGGCGGGCCGCGGCGACCGCCCGATCGGCATTGGCGGCGCTGGCGGACGCAGTCTCGCCGACGACTTGCCTTGTGTGCGACGGATTGAGCGAGGTCAACCGCTCGGACGTTTCGACCTGCTGGCCATCGATCACCAGCGGCCGGTAGCGCCCAGTTCGGTGCGAACGTCGCCCAGCGCGGCGAGCAGCCGGGCGCGACTGGCTTCGAGGGCAAAATCGAGCGGCGGTTCGTTGCGAAATATGGGCCGCCGCGGTGGCTCGGTCGGCCCGGCCGGCGCGGTGGTCGAGCGGCCGGCGCCACCGTTGGCATGATCCAGCGGATTCATCAGCAGTTTCTCCACGGCGACGTGTTCGGCAAAGCTCGCCCGCAGAAAGGAATCGTTCGAAGTATTCTCGAGCAGCCGGCGGACGAGGTAGGCCATGCCGGGAATCAATTCGCCGTAGGGCATGTAGATTCGCAGGCGGTAGCCCATGTCGACGAAGACCTGCTTTTCGGCGTCGGCCATGCCGTAGAGCATTTGCAGCTCGAAGCCCCCCTGCGGCAGGCCGATGTGCTGGGCCACCGCCATGCCGTGGGCCAGCGAGCGGATGTTGTGGCTGGCCAGCGCCGGCCGCAAACACTCGTGCTGCCGCAGGAGGAATCGAGTGAGCCGCTCGAAATTGGCGTCCGACTCCCACTTCTGCTGGAAGACGGGTATCGGCCAACCAGTCGATTGGGCATGGATGGTCTCGTAGTCCCAGTAGGCCCCTTTGACCAGCCGGACCCAGACCGGCGCGCCCCGCCGGCGGGCCCAATCGGCCAGCTGCGCCAGATCTTCGGCCGTGTCGCGCAAGTAGGCCTGCAGCACGATGCCCACGTCGGTCGTGCGGCGAAACTCTTCCTCGCTCAGAATCTCTTGAAAGATTTCGAGCGTCAGCGCTTTGCCGCGGTACGACTCCATATCGACGTTGACGAACGCCCGCTGCTCGCGGGCGGCGCGGAGCAACTGCCGGAGCCGGACCTTGACCCGCTCGGCGGTGCCGGCGCGATCGAGCGGATCGAACTGGCTGTCGAGCGCCGTGAGCTTGATCGAGACGTTCACCCGCGGCAGAGCTTCGAGCAGGCCGCGATCGATTTGCGGCACCTCGGGCCAGGCGTTGATCGCCGGGGCGATGCCGCGGATCAGGTCGAGATAGGCATTCAGGTAGGCGTCGGCTTCGCTCTCGCTGGTGACCGCTTCGCCCAGCACGTCGAGCGAGAAGGCCCGTTTCTTGCGCCGCTCGCGCATCGCCGCGGCCAGCACTTCGGTCACGTGGCTGCCGGCGATGAAGCGCCGGGCGTGCGACTGGGCGTTGCGGCGGGCGGTCACGGCCAGGGCCCGGCCGGCCAGCGAGTGGGGCGTGGCCACCGCCATGCCCAGCCGGGCGGCCGAGGGGAGCTGGTCTTTGACGTCGTCGAAGTATTCGTGCAGATGCCGGATGATCGACTCGTTGGTCTTGAGCATCGGCAGCACGTCGATGAAGCGGAACATCTGGACCTTGACCGACTCGTCGTGCATGGCCCAGGCCATGATCCGGTCGTCCCACCAGCGGCGGTCGAAGATGTTGGCGTGGCGGCGGGAAACCCGCTCGAAGATCGCCCGGCCCAGCTCCTGCGTGGTCCGCTCGATCCTGCGCCAGATCGCGGGGAGAAAAGTCTTCGATGTAGGGGGCGGCATCCATCATGGCCAACCGCAGTGTTTCTCAAACGTCCGCACGGCGCACTCGGCAGGGCGGGGCGTTTTCCGCCCCCGCAACCCGGCACGAGAATTTTACGCCCGGCGGCCGGGCCTGGCGACTTCCCCGCGGCGAAACCTCGCCTCCGCAGACCGGACACTTCCGCCAGCCGCTACTCGCGTGAAGGGCAGGACGGGGCCCGCTACAGCAAATGCCGGGCTTTGATTTCCAAGTAGCGATTCACCAGCGGCGCGGTGAGCTGCTCGGGAAACAGGTCGAGCGACAACACGCCTTGGGCCGCCAGATCGGCCAGCACTTGCCGCCGCCAGATCAGGATGTCGGCCGCGGCCGCCGCCCGATACAACCCCGGCCCGGACTCGCTCGGCGCGTCGGCGGCGTCGAACAACTCGTGATCGCGCAACAGCACGCACAGCGGCAGATGCCGGCCGACCAGATTCGTCAGGTACTGCTCGACCTGGTGCGAGTTCACCTCGTCGATCAGGTTGGTGATCAGGATCACCAGCGACCGCTTGCGGGCGTGGCTGGCCAGATACAAAAACGCGTCGTCGTAGCGCGATTCGACCAGCCGCGGAAACCGATCGAACGACGCGTGCAGCAGGCGATTCATCTGCTGCATCCCACCCCGCGGCGGCAGGTAGTGATGGACGCCGTCGGAAAAGGCCAGCATACCCACCGCGTCGGCCTGCCGCAGGGCGACGAAGCTGAGCATCAGCATCGCGTTCAGCGCATGGTCGAGCAGGCTCAGTCCGGCCGACGTGTTGGCCATCATTCGCCCGCAATCGATCAGGAACATCACCCGCTGGCTCTGATTGGCCTGAAAGTCCTTGACCGTGAGTTTCTGCCGCCGGGCGGTCGAGCGCCAATCGATGAAGCGGTAATTATCGTCGCGCGTGAAATCGCGCAGGCGCTCGAACTCGTTGTCCTGACCGACCCGCCGGGTGCGCCGCACGCCCAGCAGATTCAAACGGTCGTTGCGGGCCAGTACGGCGTACTTGGCCAATTGCTGCATGTCGGGATAAACGTGCAGCCGCGAACGGACTTCGTAGCGGAGCGAGCGCTGCCACAGTCCGAACCGGCTGGCGACGCGCAAGTAAACCTGCTCCTGCTCGAACGCCCCGCGCCGCGCGGCCTGCAAATCGTAATGCACTGTCGAGCGGCTCCGCGGCGCCAGCGAGACCTCGAACCGGTCCGGATCGGCCGACAGGCCCGCCGGCTGGTCGTCGCGCAGATCGACCCGCCAGGGCCGGTCCGACAGATTCGAGACCGTCAGCTGCACCGCGTGCGATTGCCGCAGCGAGGCGATCCGGCCCGACTCCCGCTCGACGGCAAACGATCGCCGCCGGGCCAGCGTGGCCAGGTCGGCCGCCGCGACCAGGCCGACGACCAGGTCGGCCACGACCAGCGGAGCGAGCACGGCGTCGGTGGCCAGCATGCCCAGCGAGAACAGCGCCGGCCCGACCAAAGCCAGAATCAGCGGCCGCCGCGGATAGACCGCCCAGCATCCCCAGCCCGCACAGCGGGGCGATCACGGCCAGGATGACGACGACGGGGTTCAAAGCCGGGGCACCTCGACCGAGCGGATCAAGTCGCCCAGCACGGCGTCGACCTGGTGTCCCTCGACTTCCGCCTCGGCCGAGAGGATCACGCGGTGCCGCAAGGCCGGCCGGGCGATCTCGACCACGTCGTCGGGCACGGCATAGTCGCGGCCGCGAAAGGCCGCCAGCGTGCGGGCGCCTTGCACCAGGGCGATGCCGGCCCGCGGCGAAGCCCCCAAATGGAACTGCGACCACTCGCGCGTCAGCCGCACGATCCGGTTGATGTAGTCGAACAGCTTGTCGTCGACCCGGACCTGGCTCGTGCGGTGCATCGCCTCCATGATTTCGTCCGGACCCGTCACCACCGCCAGGTCGGCGGCCAGCCGGCGGTCGAGATCGACCTGCTGGCTGTGCTGCTTGAGAATGGTGACCTCTTCGTCGGCGGCCGGGTAGGTGGCCACGATCTTGAACATGAACCGGTCGAGCTGGGCCTCGGGCAGGTTGTAGGTGCCTTCCGACTCGATCGGGTTTTGCGTGGCCAGCACCAGGAACGGCCGCTTCAGCTTGTGGCTGGTCCGCTCGACGGTCACGCGATACTCCTGCATGATCTCGAGCAGGGCGGCGTGCGTCTTGGCCGGCGAACGATTGATTTCGTCGGCCAGCAGAAACTGCGTGAAGACCGGCCCGGGGCGAAACCGGAATTCCTGCGTCTTCATGTCGAAGATCGGCGCGCCGGTGATGTCCGAAGGCATCAGATCGGCCGTGAACTGGATGCGGCCGAACTGGCAGCCCAGCACCCGACCCAGCGCGCGCACGAAGAGCGTCTTGCCCAAGCCGGGCACGCTCTCGATCAGCACGTGCCCGCCGGAGAACAGCGCCACGAGCGTGGTGAGCACGAACTCCTCTTGCCCGACGTAGATCTTGCCGATCTCGGCCATCACGCGATCGAACAGCCGCTTGATGCCGGCGATGTCCAAGCTGCCCGCCGCCTGGGCCGGAGCCATCGGCGCCGCGGAGGGCTGGGACGACGAGAGCAGCGGAGCAGCCTCAGCCGGTCCGACGCCCGCGGACCGGGGCGGCTCGCTCGCCGGCTCGGCCAACGGCGGTGGCGGCCAGGCCGGGCTCAGCGGAGGTCGCTCGTCGGTCGGGTTCGGCTCTTCAGCTGCGGACATCGGGTTCGCTCGATTGCACGGGTTTCGGGATCGGACGCGGTCCCGGCCGGCCGGAGACCATCGGGCTCGGGCAACTTCAAGGGGTTCGCGGCGGGTCGGCGGTCTTGCCCCGCTGCCATTGGGCCAGCCGGGTCTGGGCGAATTCGCGATTGCCGGTCCGCGCGAGCAATTGGCCTAGCGCCGGTGACGTGCTTGCCAAAATCGCTCGTCGGCGGCGGCGGCGGGACGCGGGGTCGACCGAAAATCGGCCAGCGGGCAAAGGCAAAGATGATGCCCAGCACCGCCAATTGCAAGAGGACGCCCCCCAGCGGCCAGACCCCCAGAATGTCCAGGGCATTGTATTGCGGCGGTTCCGGTTCCTCCGGCAGAATCTCGGGCCCTCCGGCCCCGCTCTCCAAAAACACCACCCGCTTGCGCGGCGGCCCGACCGCGGCGATCAGCTTGCCCGCCAACTTGCGATGCTGCGTGGTTCACCAGCGGCTCGTTGAGCAGGAACGAGCCATTGGCCACGGTGATGAACTGGCTGCCGTGCCAACTATCGGGGCTGTAGCGGGCCACCAGCACGTCCTCGCCCGACTCCAGCAGCGGCTTCGCCCAGACGTCGGGCGTCAGCCGGCCGTTGAGTTGGATGTCCACCTGGCTGGCGTCGACGCCCACGCTCCACGGGCCGGTCAACTCGCGCACATCCCGCTGGTCGAGCTTGCCCAGGATCGTGAACCACTCGTTGGCTCCGTCGGCGGGGATCTCCTTGCGATCGACCTGCGCCTCGTTTTCGGCCTCCTGCAGCCGCCGAAGCGCGAAGTCGTGATCGGTCTGGCCGACCCGGCTGGAAATCTTCTTCCAGTAGTCGGGCGCGGCGTCGTAATCGCGACCCACGTAGATCAGCGTCCGGCCTGGCGCCCCAGCAGCCAACCATCCAGCCAGTCGCGAACTTCGCTCGAAGGAACTCGAAAATCGTCGGGAAACCAGACGATCACGTCGGCCCGCTGCAAGCTGGGCGACAGATGCTCGTAGGTGTCGACCTTGTGGCCGCGGTCGGCGAACATGTCGGCCAGCACCCGCGTGCCGTTGACGCTGGAGCCACCCCAGCCCGACACGCGGCCGTACTGCGTATCAAGCGGACGCTTGCAGCCGGCCCCGGCAGCCAAGGCGGCGAGGGCCGCCAGGGCAACGCGGCGCGCCGCGCAGCGGCGCCGGCAATGCAGGATGGGACGACTCGTGGTGCTCGCTCGACATACGACTTAGCCCGTTGCAATCGTCGCTTCAACCGGCCCGGATTCGACCGCGGCGCCCGCGGTCGGCCAGCGCCTCGGCCGGCAATTGGGCCACCAGCTGCTCGAACTCGCCCACGCGGCTCCAGACGTGCTCGAACTGTTCGCGGCTCAGCCGCCGGCCGCCGAAATAGACGTCCTCGAAGGCGATCATCGTGCCCTCGAGCAGCCCGCGAATCGCACCGCGGCCGTGCAAGTCGCGCAGGTATTGCCGGTTGGTCCGGCCGACCCCCAACCGGATCAGATTGTGCCGGTCGAGCTCGACCAGTTGATAACTGAACAAATAAATGATCGCTTCGTTGAAGTCGCCGGCCTCGTAATGCTGCCGGGCCTGCCCGAGCAGATCGTCGAGCGAGCGCTGCTTCAGGAACGGCAAGGCCTCGACCTGATCGACCCGGGTCGCGACGCGCGGCGCGGCGACTTCCTGCTTCTTGAAGCCGGCATAATTCATGATCGCGGTGACGATCAGCCAAACCAGCACGGCCAGCACGATGGCTGTCAGAATCCAGGCCAGAACCTGCAGCGGCGAAAGATCAGGAATGGTGGCCGACGCTCGGCCGGACCAGCACCGGCTCCAGGTCGTCGGTCGAGCTGTTGTACCAGGGAAACCGCCACCAGCGGCCCAGCGCTCGCCGGGCGTCCGCGTCGGAAGACGCGATCGGTCGGGGCATCCGCCGGTTCGACCGGCGCGGCGCTGGCGGTCGCTGCCGCAGGGGCGTCGGCCGGACGGCGGCCGTCGTCGGCGGCGACTTGCGCCGTGGGCAGCGCCGGGCAGCGAGCCACTGCCAGCGCGCAGGCACAACCATCCGCAGTACAGACGACGAGCAGCAGGCGGCGAGGTGTTTCATACGATCTGCCCCGCCAGCCGGGCCGCCTCGGCCCGCAAGGTCAGTTCCACCTCCCAGCCCTCGCGGCGAATCCGCACGTCGAGATAGCTCAAGAAGCGAGCCACGGCGGCAAACCCGATCACCAGCCACAGGGCCAGCGGAAACTCGACCGCCGGCAGCCACCAATCGGCTCTGATATGCGCCCGACCAGCACGCTGCGCGAGAAAATGAAACGACAACGTCAGGGCCGCGACCAGCGACCGCGCCGAGAACCAGCGTGCCCAGCCGGCGCGAGAACATGTCGCCGCCGATTCCGGCGTGCAGGGCCGCGCTCCGCCGCCGCGTCGAGATCTGGCCGGGCCGCCGGGCCAAGAGCGGATTGCGCTCCAGCAGGATGATCTCGTTGAGAAACGGCGCGCCCGCAAACACCGAAATCACCAGCAGCAACCCCTGATAGATCAACAGTTGCGGCAGGCTGCGAAAATAATTGCGGGCGATCAACCGTGGATCGGGCCGGGAGACGAACAGCAATTGCCCCAGGTACATCGTCAAGGGAGCCGTGGCATAGCGGAATCTCGACCAGCGCCAGCACGACCTGCCAGAACCAGTACCAACCCGGATCTTCCTCGAGCAGATTCGTTTCCAGGGCCCGGGTCAGCAGCCAGTAATTCAACAGGGCCAGCGGAATCGCCCCGGCCGCCAGGGCCACCAGCATCTGCCGGCCATGGGTGCGGAACATCCCCAGCGACAGGTCGAGAATGTCGAGCCAGCCCCGTTCGCGGATCACGATACAGGTTTTATCCAGCTGCATCGGCCGCCGCTCCGCGGAAATGCCGAGCACGACGATGTAGCTGAAGATCATCGGCGCGGTGACGCTGGCCACCAGGGCCCGAATCCAGAACGGGGCCGACGACGACGACAGAAATCCCTCGATCATGGCCGCGCAGAAAAACAGCACCACGGCCACGCCGATCGTCGGCAGGGCCTGCTTGCCGGCGGCCCGCAGCGAGGCCTCGCGGCTCAGCCCGCCCGTGCGAATCAGCGAGAATCCCAGCCGCAGTCCGGCCGCCGCGCAGAGCACGATCGCGGTCAGCTCGCAGGGGCCGTGGGCCGTGACGAAGGTCAAAAAGTTGTCGCGCTGGGGCGTGGTGAGCATGTGGCCGAACACGGCCCCGATATAGGCCGCGTTGAACGCGGTGACGAACAAGCCGCCCACGCCCAAGATCAACCCATAGGCGAAGCACTGCAGCCCGATGGTCGTGTTGTGCTGGATATAGAAGCCGGCCATCAGCGCGTCCGTGTTCGAGCCGCGGCCCCCCAGGCCGCTGGAAAAGTTCTGCTCGAACCCCTTGACCTGGTCGCCCAGCACTTCCTCGACGAACGCGGGCGACGTGGCCGCCAGGGCCATCGTGGCGAAGAAGATGCCCCAGAACAGCGCCGTCGCCAGCCAGAGCGTGCGGTCGGTACACAGTTGCCGGGGCAGATCGCGGAATATCGTCTGCCACCAGGTCGACAAGCTGGAACCGCCCGCTGCGATACAACTGGTTGTGGGCCCGGCCGACCAGCTGGTTCAAATAAATGACCGTGTCGGGCGGCAATTGATAGGCGTCGGCCAAGGCCAGATCGGCGCAGGCCGCGCGGTAGAGCGCGGCAAACCGGGCGATGCCCGGCGCCGGCAAGCGGCGCTGCCGGCGCTGGCTCTCCAGCTCGCCGCAAAGCTGCTCCAAGCGCGTGCCAGTTCTTCCGTCGCGATTCGAGCAGTACGGCCGTTTTCATGTTCGTCTACCGCTGCGACTCGAGCCATTGATCGAGATTTCCATAACCTTCGCCGTGCTCCACTCCCTGGGCCGCGATGACTTCTTCCGCGGCCAGCGATCGGCGCCGACAAGCCCGCCCGCGGCGGACGCGCGCCGGCGCCTCGCGCTCGGCGGTCGGCCGATCGGCGATGAACGCCCGGAAGTAGAATGCGCACAGCAACGCGTCGTTGCTCGGCCACCGGCGGCAGCCCGTGCCGCTGGGCCAGGATCGTCGGCCAACGGCCGGGCCATCTCCTCGCGCCGGGCCACGCTGAAGTTGCGCCGCCGCCCGACGTAGGCCGCCAGCGTCCGGGCCAGGCTCCGGCTCGACATGGCATGGCGCCGGCAACTGGCTGGCCAGCTCGATCACTTCGCGATCGGCGACCGGCACGACCCCGGCCAGCAGATCGCGCTGTTCGACGACCACCATCGTGCCGGCCACCAGGTCGCCCAGCCGCTGGAAGCGGCGGCTGCACAAGCAGGCCAAAAGGCCCGTCATGTACAAGGGCAGAAACGCGGCCCGGGGATCGGTGCCGGGCCAGGCCACGATCGGCAGGGCGTCGGCCGCCCGCAAGATATTGCGGAGGATCGCCTGCCAGGCCGAGATCGGCTCGCCGTCGACGGTCAGCACGCGCAGGTGGAGCAAGCGTTTGCCCGGAGTCTGGCCGTTCCAGAAGGTCTCGAACAGACCGCCATAGAACCAGGACAGCATGAACCAGGCGACCAGGACGATCGCCGCGGCAAGGCCACCCGCCCCAGGCTGCCGAGCGTGAAGCCCGCCCCAATGCCGATCGCCGCCATCACGACGCCGCGAAACAGCAGGTCGAGCAGGTAGGCCGGCAAGCGGCGGAACGGCCCGGCCACGCGATACTCGAAGGCGATATTCTCGGGCGTGACGATTTCGACCCGGGTGTCGAGCTGCGTTTGTCGCGCCTGGTCGAGTTGCAAGCCGGTAGCCATGCGCTCGATTATTCGCGCTCGGCCGCGCGGCCGCAAGTTTTCCGCCGGTCGAATTCAGGCCCGCATCCGCCCGCCAGCGCACGGCGGGCTCGCCGGCACCCGAGGGAGGGGTGCCG
The DNA here is from genome assembly GCA_963828155.1 of uncultured Planctomycetaceae bacterium. GTDB lineage: Bacteria > Planctomycetota > Planctomycetia > Pirellulales > PALSA-1355 > CAWCAX01. Next base: position 175,784 of record CAWHDQ010000014.1, on the reverse strand, counting down.
GCCGCTGAGAGGGACCGACCGGGGCCTTTATTGGCCCTTCATCGCCTCGGCCAGAATGCGGGACGTGCTTTCCCGCATGATTCGCGGATCGACGGTCTTGCCTTCGACCAGCGTTTTGCGGACGTCCTTGCCGGAAATGAAGACCGGCTTTTCGTCCTTGTGCAGCTCCATCAGGTCGACCCGGCCCGCCGATTCGTAGTAGGCGGCGAAGCCGACCTTGACCGGCTTGATCTTCAGGTCGCCCTTGAGGTTGCTGAAGATTTCCTGGGCGTCGAAGTCGCCCCAGATGGCGGTGCCGTCGTGGTACGGCGCATCGGCGTGCTTGCGGCCGATGACGATGTGCGTGAAGCCGTAGTTCTGCCGATAAATGCCGTGCATGATGGCTTCCTTCGGCCCGCCGTAGAACATCTTGATGTCCAGGCCCAAGCAGCACACGCGGTCGGGCACCGATTCGCCCCGCGGACCCCAGAGCTTGGCATCGCTATCCCCCTCGCCCAGGGACCGATTGTCGATCAGGGCTTCGTAGGTGTGCATCCGGACGTCGGCGTTGACGTCGTCGCCCTTGGTTTCGCCGATCAGGGGGTTCAACGCCGCGCCGGCATTGAATCCCTCGCGCAGCAGCGTCTCCAATCCGTAGACCAGGGCATACTCGTGGGCCCGGTGCAGCGGATTGCGCGTTTGAAACGCCACGGCCGCGTTCCAACCCTTGGCGGCCAGCAGCTTGCGCACCTCGCGCGGCGACAGCACGTACTTGCCGAACTTCGGATTCTTTGGCTGGGGCAGAGCCCGGATCGTGCCGCCCAACAAATGGGTCTTGTCGGCATCCCCCTTGAGCACCATGTCGGCGCCGGGGTGATCGGTCCGCTCGGTTAGATACACGCTCTTGAGGTAGCGCGGCTTGTCCCACTCGAAGACGTCGCTGATCGCCAGCGTGCCCACGATCGTGCCCGCCGTGTTGGTCAGGGCCACCGTCTGCCCCGGCTTGAGCTGGCCGGCCAGGGCGGCCGTCACCGGCAGGGCGATGGGAATGGTCCAGGCATAGACCTTGCCGGCATGCTCGATCACCATTTCGTCGAGCACCCGGTTGTAGGTCTTCTGGTCCATCGGCCCGGTCAGAGGGCTCAGCGCGCCATCGCCAAAGCGGTACACGGTCGACAGATCGGCGTCCGAGACGGGCACCTGGGCGAGCTTGGCCGCGTCGGCCTTGAAGCGGTCGATTTCCTCCGCACCCACCGTGCAGCAAACTGGTTCGGACAATCCACCATGCGGAGCGATCAAATCTGCCATGCTCGAAACCTCGACCTAAGCGGTTCGCGAAAACATCTCTGGGCTGGAATATCCGGGCTGCGATGCCCGGGCAGTGAAAGAGGGCGAGTATAGGGTTCGGCCCGCGACCTCCGCAAGGCGGCGAACCGGCGGGTAGCGGCGGGGACCGCCCCCAATTCGACCGGTGCCCCGCTGCCGCAGCGGCTTCCGCGGGCACCGGCCCGAAGAATCGAGTCAAATGGCCACTGGTGTTGCCCGAACGCGCACGGCGCCAGGGCGGCCGCAGCCGATTCCCCTGGGCACCCCGAGGTGTCCCGTGGCTCGACGTTATTCCATAGCGATGGGTATTGCTGCGGCACCCTGCCCGAGCCGTCGTCGCTGACGCTGGTCGGCCTGGGCGCCGTCGGCCTGATGGTCGTGCCGCCGCCATCGCAAGAAGTACACGTCCCGCGGCGTGCTCCGCTGGTCGTCCCCCGCCACGTCTCAACAAAAAACCGCGCCCGCATGACGCCAGGGCGGTTATTTAATGCGCCGTTCGGCCGATTCTCCGCCGGCATGTCGCCAAGAACGCGCACAGGCCACGTGCAAAAACCCTCTAACTGAAAGGGAGAGGGGGCCACTCGCAAAAACCCTCTCCCTGCCAGGGAGAGGGCAGGGTGAGGGTGGGTTGCCTCGGGATCGGAGCGCGCCAGGCAAGTCGAAATCGAGCCGGCGACGTGACGAATCTGAATGTCGCAAGGGTCGTTTGCGGATTGTTACACCCTCACCCCGGCCCTCTCCCTGAAAGGGAGAGGGGGCCACGCGCAAATCCCTCTCCCTGCCAGGGAGAGGGCAGGGTGAGGGTGGGTTGCCTCGGGATCGGAGCGCACCAGGCAAGTCGAAATCGAGCCGGCGACGTGACGAATCTGAATGTCGCAAGCGTCGTTTGCGGATTGTTACACCCTCACCACGGCCCTCTCCCTGAAAGGGAGAGGGGGCCACGTGCAAAAACCCTCTCCCTGCCAGGGAGAGGGCAGGGTGAGGGTGGGTTGCCTCGGGATCGGAGCGCGCCAGGCAAGTCGAAATCGAGCCGGCGACGTGACGAATCTGAATGTCGCAAGCGTCGTTTGCGGATTGTTACACCCTCACCCCGGCCCTCTCCCTGAAAGGGAGAGGGGGCCACGCGCAAAAACCCTCTCCCTGCCAGGAACAGGGGGCCACACGCAAAAACCCTCTCCCTGCCAGGGAGAGGGCAGGGTGAGGGTGGGTTGCCTCGGAATCAGAGCGCGCACAGGCGAGTCGAAATCGAGCCGGCGACGTGACGAATCTGAATGTCGCAAGGGTCGTTTGCGGATTGTTACACCCTCACCCCGGCCCTCTCCCTGAAAGGGAGAGGGGGCCACGTGCAAATCCCTCTCCCTGAAAGGGAGAGGGGGCCACGCGAAAAACCCTCTCCCTGCCAGGGAGAAGGATTAGGGCGCCGCAGCTCACTCCGGCATGTTCTTGTTCTTGCCGCGCTTGCCGCCCTCGACGATCGTGACCTTCTCGGCCGCGGTCCCGGGCGCGACGATCATCACTTGTTCGCCGGCCTTGAGGTCGCTCAGGCTGGCAGGCCGGGTCTCGACGGTCGGCTTCTCGCCCTTCGCTTTGCGCAGACCGGGTCATGAATTCGTACTTCGTGCTGTCGTTGAGCTGGAACGACAGATTGGCCCCCTCGGTGCCCTGCTTCTTGTTGGGCGGCGTCTTCACGACCATGTTGTCGGCGCTGACCGATTCGACGGTCCCGCGGACGGCGTGATTGCCTTTGCCCTTGCCCTTGGCGGCCGAGGCGCTCCCGGCGATGAGCAATACCAAAACCAGCGCGACGAATGTCTGCAAGCGACGCATGACCACGACTCCTTATACTGCCAGAAGCGAAATTCGAGGACTGCACCCGAGCCAATCCACCGGCCGGTCGGCCAGGCGGAGTGCAGCGGGCAGGCCGGGCCCCCAGGCTCTGCCTCGCACGACCATTCAACCCCGGGAGTCGCCGGCAGTATCGATTTTTTCGGTTGCCGCCCGACCCCTCGCCTCGGTGCCGTTCGGCGGCGGTCGCCGCGCTGTGGCAAAGCCGCCCGTCTGGCGGCCCCGAGGAACTCGCCCTGGGACAGCCGCAGGTGGGCCAAAAGTCCGGGAAATTCAGGCGTTACAACCCGCCAGAGGCGGTTTACCCGGCTCGCCCAAAGGGTCTGTTTTGACGCGACTCTCGTTGACATGGCGCGCGCGCGAATTTATACTAAGTGGGCGGCAGCAAGTCAGTATCTCCAATCGTGGTTTCCACTTGAAGCCCAGGGCCCGCGCTTTCCCACCGCGGCATTTCTGCCTCGGCCGGAATGCCAGCGGATCGGTTCGTCGGCGGGCCGTGGCGGTGATGCTCGGGTGGCTGCCCAACTATTCTTCTCCGGAACAGAATCTCGCGCCGAGAATGCGGTCCGCACGCCGGACCGGCGAATCGTCGCTCGTAGGCAAGCGATGAAAGGAACGTCGTCATGAACTTCGTCGGCAAGGTGTTCGTCGTCCTGATCTTCTGCTTGAGCCTGGTGTTCATGGCGTTTGCCGTGGCCACTTATGCCACGCACCGCAACTGGAAACTGGCGATCGAGAATACCGAGCCCACGCCCAACCAACCCCTCGGTTGGCGGCCGAAGCTGGCCGAATCCAAGAAGCGGTATGAAGAGCTCTCGAAGCAGTTCGAAGATCTCAAGAAGGAACTCGACGACTACAAGCTGGCCCAGCGGCAGGCCCTGGCCAAGCTCGAATCCCAGCGCGACGAGCTGATCGTCAAGCGCGATTCGCTACAGAAAGAGCGGGACGACCTCAATCAGAAGGATCAGGAATCGGTCGCCGCGCTGGCCACCGCCCAGAACGCGCTGCAAAAGCTGACCAAAGAGGTCGAAGGCCTGCGGAAGGAAATCATCGTGGCCCGGGACGACCGCGACAAGATGTTCAAGCAGGTCGTCTCGACCACCGACGACATCCACAAGACCACGCTCGAGCTCAAGATCGTCAAAGAGCGCGAACAACAGGTCGCTCAGCAATTGGCCTTTTACAAGTCGACTGCCGAGAAGCTCGGCTGGACGGGCATCGAGCAGGTCGACAATCTGCACGGCAAAATCCTGGCCGTCAACGCCGAAGATCTGGTCGAAGTCTCGATCGGCAGCCACGACGGCCTGAAAGTCGGCAACAAGCTCGAAGTATTCCGCGGCAGCAAGTATTTGGGCCGCGTCGAAGTCGTCAAGCTCGACACCAACCGGGCCGTCGCCCGGATCATGAAGGATACGAAGCAAGCTCCCATCCAGAAAGGCGACGATGTCGCTTCAAGACTCAAACTTAGCTGACGTCCCGGCGCCGCAGCCGCGGGCCGTATTCGTCGAAAAGCCGCGGGCCAACGCCTATACCGCGATGCTCGCCTTGTCGTTCGTGGCCCTCGTGCTGGGCAGCATCTGCCTGTTCGCTGAGATGAAGGCCTACGACCTGGATTTCAAGGCCGCCAGCGTCCGGACACCCGGCTAACGGCCACGCGCTCCGCGCCACCGCGGAGCCACCGTCACGGATCGAACTTCCGCCGCTTCCGCCCCGAGAGCAAGGATGCTCCCTCGAATGTTTGGCTGGCTGGGCGCCGACCTGGCCATCGACCTGGGCACCGCCAACACGCTGGTCAGCGTGGCAGGCGAGGGGCTCGTGCTGAACGAGCCTTCGGTCGTGGCGGTCGAAGAGGGCACCCACCGCGTCCTGTCGGGCGGCTGCGCCGTCGGGCACCTGGCCCGGCAGATGCTCGGCCGCGTGCCGCAATCGATCTCGGTCGTCCGGCCGCTCTCGGCCGGCGTGATCGCCGACTTCGAGCTGTGCGAGGCGATGCTGCGGTACTTCCTCCGCAAGGCCCAGCGGCATGGCTGGCGGCTCAAACCCCGGGTGCTCGTGACCGTGCCGGGCTGCGCCACTCCGGTCGAAAAACGAGCGGTCTTCAATAGTGCCCAGCGGGCGGGCGCCCGCGTGGTCTACGTGCTGAGCGAGGCTAAAGCCGCCGCCATCGGCGTGGGTTTGCCGATCGCCGAGCCGGTGGCCAGCATGATCTGCGACATCGGCGGCGGCACCACCGACGTCGCCGTGCTCAGCCTGGGCGAGATCGTGGCCAGCCAGTCGATCCGCGTGGCCGGCGACGCGATGGATCGGGCGATCGTCGATTATCTCAAGCGGCACTACAGCCTCCGCGTCGGCCTGCCTGCGGCCGAGGCCCTGCGAATCGACATCGGCAGCGCGTATCCGCTGGCCGACGAATTGGTCGACGAGGTCCGCGGCGTCGACGCGATCAGCGGCCTGCCCCGCAAAGCCACCCTCACCAGCGAGGAAATCCGCGAGGCCCTGGCCGATCCACTCGAGGTGATCGTCGACGCGATCAAGCAAACGATCGACGGCTGCCCGTCGGACCTGGCCGCAGACCTGGTCGACAACGGGCTGGTGCTGGCCGGCGGCGGATCGCTGCTCCGCGGCCTGGACCGCTACCTGGGCGAGCGAACCGGCCTGCCGACCCGCGTGGCCACCGATCCGCAAACCGCCTGCGCCCGCGGCTCACTGATCTGCCTGGAGCACCTGGACAAATGGCGCGGCACGCTCGAATCGAGCGACGCGGACGTGTGAACGGAAAAGGCAGAAGGCAGAAGGAAAAGAATACAAAAACAACATCCACTGGCCTTGGGCTAGCTTGCAATACCATTCCCGACTTGGGTCGCTGAGCGCCGGCTCTTCTGCCTTCTGCCTTCTGCCTTCTGCCTTCTGCCTTCTGCCTTCTGCCTTCTGCCTTCTGCCTTTTGCCTTCTGCCTTCTGCCTTTTGCCTTCTGCCTTCTGCCTTCAGCTTCTGCCTTTCCCCCATGTCCTCTTCTGACCTCCAATTCGATTGGCATTCGCTCGCCGCCGAAACGGCGCCAGCCGGTGGTCCCGCGGCAGGGCGGCGGCTGAGGCTGCTACTTGCGCTCGTGGCCGCGGCGGCGGGTGTCGTGCTGCTGCGGGCGGTGCAGCTGGAGCTGACCGGTGGGGCGGAGTTTCGAGCCCTGGCCATGCGGCCGATCGCGCGCTCCCGACCACTGCCCGCCGATCGCGGCCGCATTCTGGCCCGCGACGGCAGCGTGCTGGCGGCCGACGCGCACACCCGGGCGCTGGCGCTCGATTATCGCTGGCTGCAGTGGCCGGCCGATCCGGCCTGGCTGCGGCGCAAAGCGATTGCTCCGCTCGATCGCCGCCAGCGGCGCGATGCGGCGCTGGTCGCCAGGCGACAGGAGGAAATCCTGGCCCAGCGGGCCGACCTGCACCGCCGGCTGGCGCAGCTCTGCGGATTGTCCGACGACGATTGGCAAGCCCGCTGCGCGGCGGTGCAAGCCCAGGTGGCGGCTCTGGCCGCGGGCGTCAACGAGCGCCGGCTGGCCCGCTACGAAGCCGCGCAGCGTGCCGTCGCCGAGGAAGCCGCCGGCGAGCCGGCCGCGGGCTGGGGATCGACCATCGCGGCGGCGCTCGCCGACCTGTTCGCTCCCGAGGCACCCGCTCCGCCCGTGCGCGTCGTGGTGGCCGAAGAACAAGCCCAGCATCCGCTGGTCGAGGATGTGACGCTGGAGATCGCCGCCGAAATCGCGGCCCATGCCGACGATTATCCGGGCGTGCGGATCGTCGAGCTGGCCCGGCGACAGTATCCGGCCGGCACGCTGGCGGCCCAGGTGATCGGTCACGTGGAAGCGGCTGGCAGCGTCGGTCGGCCGCGCTCGCCGTTGGCCCCGCCCCCGGCCGGCCAGATGGGCATCGAGCGGCGGTTCGAAGGGCTGCTCTGCGGCACGCCGGGCCTGGAAGTCGAGCGGCTCGATCATCGCGGCAAATCGCTGGGCGTTGAGCGTCAGCGGGCGCCGCAGCCCGGCCGCGACGTCACCTTGACGCTCGACCCGGCTCTGCAAGCCACGGCCGAGAGCCTGCTCGCCGCGGCCTGCCGGCCTCGGGGCGCGAAGTCCGAACCGCCGGCCATCGGCGGAGCGGTCGTGATCATGGATGTGGCCAGCGGCGAACTGCTGGCCGCGGCCAGCGCGCCGCGGTTCGATCCGCAGGCGTTTGCCGTCGGCGATGCCGAGCAGCTCGCCCGGCTTTTGGCGGCTCCGCACGATCCGCTCGTCGATCGGGTCAGCCGGATGGCGATTCCGCCCGGCTCGGTGTTCAAGACGCTGACCGCGATCGCGCTGGTCGAGTCGCAGGCCTGCGACCCGGCCGACCCGTTCGACTGCCAGGGCTATCTGCACGAGCCCGACCGGCAGCGGTGCCAGATCTTTCGCCAACAGGGAATCGGCCATGGACCGGTCACGCTGGCCGCGGCGCTGGCCGAAAGCTGCAACGTCTATTTCTTCCATCACGCCAGCCAGCTCGGTCCCGAACCGCTCGTGGCCTGGGCAGCCCGGTTCGGGTTCGGCAAGCCGACCGGCATCGACCTGCCCGACGAAGCCACGGGCAATCTGCCGGCCGCTTCGAGCGACGACCCGCGCGGCCAGCGACTGGCGCTGGCCCAGTCGCTGGCGATCGGGCAAGGGACGCTCACCGTCACTCCGCTGCAAGTCGCCCGGCTGATGGCCGCGGTCGCCAACGGCGGACGGATGCTGCGGCCGCGGATCGTGAAGTCCGACCAGGCTGGGGACCATGCCTCGGAGCCGGCGTCGAGCCGGCCGATCCATCTGTCCCCGCGAACGCTGGCCGCCGTGCGCGAGGGCTTGCGGCGCACCGTGGCCGACGAGCGCGGCACGGCCCACGACTCGGCCCGGCTCGCGCACGTGGCGATTGCCGGCAAGACAGGCACGGCCCAGACCGCCGCGGCCGATCACGCCTGGTTTGCCGGTTACGCCCCGGCCGACGAGCCGCGGATAGCGATCGTCGTCGTGCTGGAACATGGCGGCCCTGCCGCCGGCGAGGCCGCGGATTGCCCGCGATCTGGTCGCGCGGCTCCAGCGGTTGGGCTATCTGGCCGCGGACCACGACGACCTGGCAGGGCCGTAGTGATCTGCCGCACGGCGACACGGCACGGCTCTCACGGCTTTGGCGCCAGCAATGGCAGCACGATCGCCGTCCAGAGCTTGTAGCCTGCTTCGTTCAGGTGCAGGCCGTCGGCCTGAAACAGCTCGGCCCGCGGCTTGCCGTCTTCGCCCAGCAGCGGCGTGGCTGTGTCGGCATAGATCAAGTGCGGATCGCTTTCGCACAGTTGCTTGATCCGCCGATTCGCGTCGCGCTGCTTGTCCACCAGCTGCCAGCGTAGCGGGCTGGGTTTGGTCGGCAGAAACACGACCGGCACTTCGGGCTGCGCTGCCCGAATCGCCTTGAGCAGGGCCGCGAAGTCGTCGGCCACCTGCTCCGGCGACTTGCCGCCGGCGAGGTCGTTGTCGCCCGAGTAGAACACGATCGCCCGCGGCCGGTAGTTGGTTACGATCCGGTCGGCATAGCGCACGACGTCGGCCACGGTCGAACCGCCGAAGCCCCGATTGACGACCGGCAAATCGGGAAACCATTTCTTCAAGTCCCAGAGCCGGATCGACGAGCTGCCGACGAACACGATCGGATGGTCCGGCGGCGGATTCTGTTTGTCGGCCTGCTCGAAGCGCTCGATGTCCTCGGCCCAGGGCTCGGCGGCCGAGAGTTGGCAACGCGCCACCCGCAACGAGCGCGAGGATGATCGCGGGCCGCAATGCCCTCCAGCCATATCGTGACCAATCGTTATGCGTCATGACCGCCGCGCTCCAAAGTCCAACGTGCGCCGCCGAGCCGTCCATTCTGCGCTCGCCAACCGCCACCGGGCAATGCGCCGTCCCGAGATTATAAGTCGCTATTTGAAGGTTTTTACTAGATGCGAAAACGGGGGCCATTTTTGGCGTCTGCGGCGGGTATTTTTGGCCCCGGGGCGGCACCCGCGACCGAGGGCTGGAGTGGCTCCGGGCCGTGGATCGCAAGTGCCTTTTATTTCAATCACTTAGAACTGACGACCTCACGCTCCGCAGCGGTTGAGCAAGCACCCCGCAAGCGTTATATTGGCGGTTTGCCCACGGCCGCCAGGACCGTCCCGGGAGGACGGCCAAAAAACACCCTGCCCGGGCCGCCTGCTGGACGTTGAAAGGATTGCCTTTTGGCCGACGACCCGAACGACCCCGAGCCGCCCGATTCCGATTCACCAGCCGCCGGGGGATTGCCGCGCGGCATCGACGGCGATGGCAATGCCACCGGGGACGTACACCTGGGCCGGATGGTCGAGCTGCCGATCGAGGATGAGCTCAAGAACAGCTACCTGACGTACGCCATGAGCGTGATCGTCAGCCGGGCCCTGCCCGACGTGCGCGACGGGCTGAAGCCCTCGCAGCGGCGGATCCTGGTCGCGATGAACGACCTGAATCTGACGCCCGGCGCCAGCCGCGTGAAGTGCGCCAAGATCTCGGGCGACACCAGCGGCAACTACCATCCGCACGGCGAAAGCGTGATCTATCCCACGCTCGTCCGCATGGCCCAGGAATGGAACATGCGGCACGTGCTGATCGACAAGCAGGGCAATTTCGGCTCGATCGCCGGCCTGCCGCCCGCGGCCATGCGGTACACCGAAGCCCGGATGTCGCCGATCGCGGCCCTGTTGCTCGACGATCTGAAGCTCGACACGGTCGACTACATTCCCACCTACGACGAGCGGCGGACCGAGCCCACGGTGCTGCCCTCGAAGTTCCCGAACTTGCTGGTCAACGGGGCCGGCGGCATCGCGGTCGGCATGGCGACGTCGATCCCGCCGCACAACCTGGGCGAGATTTGCGATGCGCTGGTTCGCGTCATCGACGAGCCGGACGTGACGCCCGACGAATTGCTCGAGATCGTTCAGGGGCCCGACTTTCCGACCGGCGGCATTGTCTGCGGACGCAGCGGCATCCGTCGCGGCTACCTGACCGGCCGCAGCACGATCACGCTCCGGGCCCGGACCCGAGTCGAAGAATACGCCAAGAACCGCCAGCGGATCATCGTCCAGGAAATCCCCTTCCAGCAATCGCGCGACCGCGTGGTCGAGCGGATCGCCGAGCTGGTCAACGAAGACCGGATCAAGGGCATCTCGGCCATCCGCGACGAGAGCGACCTGAAAGAGCCGGTCCGACTGATCCTGGAGCTGAAGCGCGACGCCGACCCCGACGTCGTGCTCAACCAGCTCTACCAGTTCTCCCCGCTGCAGGACTCGTTCTCGATCATCCTGCTCGCGCTGGTCGACGGCAAGCCGCGGATTCTGCCGTTCAAGAGCCTGCTGGAAGAGTTCATCCGCCACCGGCTGACGGTCATTCGCCGGCGGACGCAGTTCCTGCTGGCCAAAGATCGGGCCCGCAAGCACACGGTCGAGGGCCTGCTGCTGGCCCACGCCAACATCGACGAGGTGATCCGCGTGATCCGCTCGTCGGCCAACCAGGCCGAGGCCAAGGCCCGCTTGATGGGCATCGAGGTCCCCTCGGCGATGATCCGCCGGGCCCTGGGGGACTCGGGTTTTGCCGTGTTTCAGCAGGACCGCGGCGTCAGCGAGAACTACACGCTGACGGCGGTCCAGGCCGACGCGATCCTGAAGATGACGCTCGGCCAACTGGTCAACCTCGAGCAGGAAAAACTGGCCGGCGAGTACCACAAGCTGCTCGACGAGATCGCCGAGTATCAGCGGATCCTGTCCGACGACAAGATCATCCTCGGCATCATCCGCGACGACCTGCTGGAGCTGAAGCGCAAGCACGCCGACCCGCGCCGCACCGAGATCAGCGGCGAAGAGCTCGGCTCGGTCGATCTGGCCGACCTGATCACCGAAGAGACGATGGTCGTCACGATCAGCCACCAGGGCTACATCAAGCGGACCGCGGCCAGCACCTACCAGGCTCAGCACCGCGGCGGCAAGGGGCTCAAAGGGGCCAAGGCCGAGGAAGACGACCCGATCGAGCAGATGTTCGCGGCCAGCACCCACGACTATCTGCTGTTCTTCACCAATCGCGGCAAAGTCTATTGGCAGAAGGTCTACGACCTGCCGCAACTGGGTCGCGACAGCCGCGGCCGGGCAGTGGTCAACCTGCTCAACTTCGGCGAGGGGGAAAAAGTGGCCGAGTGCCTGGCGGTCCGCGACTTCAGCCAGCCCGACCATTACCTGATGATGGCCACCCGCGGCGGGCTGGTGAAAAAGACCGAGCTCTCCAAGTACAGCCGGCCGATGAAGGGCGGCATCATCGCCATCAAGCTCAAGGAGGACGACGAGTTGGTCGACGTGGTCGTCACCAAGAGCGGCGACGAAGTCGTGCTCTCGACGGAGCGAGGCATGGCCATCCGCTTCAGCGAGGCCGATGCCCGCCCGATGGGCCGCAATACCAGCGGCGTCAAAGGCATCAATCTCTCGGCTGGCGACGCCCTGGTGGGCATGGTCGTGGCCGATCCCGACGCCACGCTCCTGACCGCCTGTGCCAACGGCTACGGCAAGCGGACGCTGTTCGGTCCCAACGTCCCGGCGAGTGGGTTGGCGCCGACGGACGGCGATGGCTCGGCGCCGGCGGACGGCGATGGCTCGGCGCCGGCGGACGGCGATGGCGAAGAGGCAATCGACGAGAAGGCCGCCGCGCCGAGGAACCCGAAGCCGAAGGCGGCGAGGGGGACGATTCTACCTCGTCGTCCAACCGCTACCGCACCCAGCGCCGCGGCGGCAAGGGGCTCCGCGACATCAAGACGACCGATCGCAACGGCCCGGTGATTGGCGTGGTCAGCGTGACCGACGCCGACGAGCTGATGATGATGACCGCCCGGGGCAAATTGCAGCGGATCGCGGTCGGCGAGATCAGCGTCATCGGCCGCAATACCCAGGGCGTGCGGATCATGAGCCTGGATGCCGGCGACACGTTGACCGCCGTGGTCCGGGTGCCGCGCGACGCAGAACCGGCGGCCGCCGCCGATAGCGCGGGCCCCGCTCCGACCCCGAACAGTCCGGCGCTCAGTGGTCCGGCACCCGGCAGCCCGGCACCGTCGACGAGCCCGAGACCGACGAGCCCGACGCCGAGTGAGCCGGTCGCGCTGTAAGGCGGCGAATGTGCTCTTGCCCCCGGCAGCCCGGCGTGCGAAGCTTTCGCCCCGAGATCCCTCGCGCCTGACTAAAAACACCCGTCGAGGTTTTGTTCCGCCATGCGTGCACTGATCACCGGCATCACCGGCCAGGACGGGGCATATCTGGCCGAATTTTTGCTCGGCAAGGGCTACGAGGTGCATGGCATGGTCCGCCGCTCCAGCTTCGAGTCGTACGAGCGGCTCGCGCAGTGCCGTGACCGCATCCAGCTCCACGAGGGGGACCTGCTCGACGAGCTGTCGCTGGTCGGCCTGATCGACCGACTACGTCCGCAGGAAGTCTACAACCTGGCCGCCCAGACGTTCGTGCCGACCAGCTTCTCGCAGCCGGCGCTGACCGCCGAGCTGACCGCGCTGGGCGTCGTGCGGATGCTCGAGGCGATCCGTCTGGTCGACAAGAGCGTGCGGTTCTACCAGGCCAGCTCCAGCGAGATGTTCGGCCGGGTCCGCGAAGAGCCCCAGAACGAGCAGACCTCGTTCTGGCCCCGCAGCCCCTACGGCGCGGCCAAGGCCTACGGCCACTGGATCACGGTCAATTACCGCGAAAGCTACGGCCTGTTCGCCTGCTCGGGCATCCTGTTCAATCACGAATCCCCCTGGCGGGGCAAGGAATTCGTCAGTCGCAAAGTGACCGACGCCGTCGCCCGGATCAAGCACGGCCTGCTCGACAAGCTCGCGCTGGGCAACCTCGACGCCCAGCGCAATTGGGGCTTCGCCGGCGACTACGTCGAGGCGATGTGGCTGATGCTCCAGCAGCAGGAGCCGGACGATTACGTCATCGCCACCGGCGTCAAGCACTCGGTCCGCGACCTGTTGCAATTGGCCTTCAGCCACGTGGGCTTGGACTGGCAGCAGTACGTCGAAGTCGACCCGGCCCTGTTCCGCCCGGCCGACGTCAACACGCTCTGCGGCGACGCTTCGAAAGCCCGGGCCCGGCTGGGCTGGCAGCCGCGGGTCGGCTTTGCTCAATTGGTGGCCATGATGGTCGACGCCGACATGCAGCGCGTCCGCCGCACCCTGGAAGAAAAACGATGAAGATCGCCGTCGTCGGAACCGGATACGTGGGTTTGGTCACCGGCACCTGCCTGGCCGAAAGCGGCAACGACGTGACGTGCATCGACATCGATGCCGCCAAAGTCCGCCGCCTGACCCAGGGCGAAATCCCGATCTACGAGCCCGGCCTGGAAGAGCTCGTCCTCCGCAACGCCGAAAGCGGACGCTTGCACTTCACCACCGACCTGGCCGCGGGCGCCGGCGGCGCCCAGATCGTGTTCCTGGCCGTCGGCACGCCAAGCAGCGACGACGGCTCGGCGAACTTGAGCAACCTTTGGGCAGTGGTCGAAGGGCTCGCCCCCCACGTGACCGACGAGACGATCGTGGTCATCAAGAGCACGGTGCCGGTCGGCACGAACAGCCAGGCCCTCGAGCGGCTCACGAAGCTCCGCGGCAAGCCCTGCCACCTGGCCAGCAATCCCGAGTTTCTCAAGGAAGGGGCCGCGATCGACGACTTCATGAAGCCCGACCGGGTGGTCGTCGGCGTCCGCCACGCCCGCGTGGGCGACGACCTTGCGCGATCTGTATGCCCCGTTCCTGCGGACCGAAAAGCCGTTTCTGGTCATGTCGCCCGAAAGCGCCGAAATGACCAAGTACGCCGCCAACGCCATGCTGGCCACCAAGATCAGCTTCATCAACGAGGTGGCCAATCTCTGCGAGCGGATCGGGGCCGACATCAACGAGGTCCGCCGCGGCATCGGCCACGACAGCCGGATCGGGTTTGCCTTTCTGTTTCCCGGCTTGGGCTACGGCGGCAGTTGCTTTCCCAAGGACGTCCGGGCATTGGGCGCGACGGCCCGGGCCCACGGCGCCGAGCACACCATGCTGACCGCCGTCGAAGCGGTCAACGACCGGCAGAAGCAGGTCCTGTTCGACAAGGTCGAGCGGCACTTCGCCGGCAAGCTGGCCGGCCGCAAGTTCGCCCTCTGGGGCCTGTCATTCAAGCCCCGCACGGACGACATCCGCGAGGCCCCGGCCCTGGTGCTGATCGACCGGCTGCTGGCCGCGGGCGCCAAGCTGCACGTACACGATCCGGAGGCGATCGCCAACGTCGAGCGGCTCTACGGCCGCAAGCTCGAATACGCCCGGGTGCCCTACGACGCGCTCGACGGGGCCGACGCGCTGTTGATCGCGACCGAGTGGAAGGAATTCGTGCAGCCCGACTTCCGCACGATGCGCTCTCGATGCGCACTCCGCTGATCTTCGACGGCCGCAACCTCTACAGCCCCGACGTCGTCCGCCAGGCCGGCTTCACCTACTACTCGATCGGCCGGGCCCCCGTCCTCCAGCCGGCGAAGTGAATCGGTCGCACGCAGTGCGTCCCGTACCTCTTAGCGAGCCGTGGGGCTCGTCCCCACGGTTTACACCCCTCGTGCGCAGCGCGACCACCGCTCAAGGAGATACGGGGGATGCGGCAGGGGATACGGGAGATGAAGACAGCCGGAGTGAGCCCACAGGAAGCGGGCGAGGTAGTGTTCCCTGGCCGATGATTGATCCGGGAAGGAACGCGCGGACGAGCAAACGAGCTCGACAATCAAAAGCCCGCGTCGCCCACATCAGTCAATCACATCCCCCCGTATCCCCTGCCGGATCCCGCGTATCCCCCTCTAGAACCGCCGGCCACCCTGCGGGGGGATTTTCCGCGGCGACGTGCAGCTTGCGCGGCGGGGCTATCGGCCAACTCACGTTTTCGCCGCGGCCATGTCGCGATATGATCCGCTCGCCAAATTTTTGGCTGGCCAGGCCGTTCCGCTCCGTCTCGGTGGAATGATGTCGCACAGGACGCCCGCGTAATGATTTCTTCAGCTTCGTCCAAATGCCGGCTGATCGCCTGTGCTGTGTTCGCGCTGTCTAGCCTGGGCTGCGCAGACGGCGCCGTATGCCTATTCTCGCTTCGCCGATGCACCGCCGGGCTCAAGTCGAAGTCGAACAGGGTCGGCCGAACAAAACCTTGGATCGCATCGGCTGGGTCGTGGGATTGCCCGCGCGAATCGTGCCGCTGGACTCCAAGATCAACAATCACCAGGTTTCGCCCGAGACCATCGCCAAGCTGGCGACCTATCTCGAGCAAAACGACCTTGCCGATGTGACGGTGCTCGTCAATCACTACGCGCAAAATCGCAATGGCGCCGACTGCAAGCGAACCAGGCGGTGAGCCCCGGCTGGCGGTACTCGGTGGGCACCGTACATTGGCTGGGCTATACGCTGCTGCCCGGCCGCGTCTTTGGTGGCGATACGTACGATCCTTACACCAACACGCTGCAACTCAATTCCGACGTGCCGGCAATGGCGCTCCGCGAAGCGGCGTTTGCCAAGGACGTGCACCTCCGCTCCCATCCCGGAACCTATGCAGCGTTCAGCGGCTTGCCCGGTTTCTCGCTCTATCGCCAGTCGCACCAAACGGGCGAAGTGCTCGGCTATGCGCGCGAGCTGCAGGATTGGCGAGCTCGAGCGCGAGGCCTATCACGTGCTCTATCCTCAGTTCGGCTCGCAGGCCGCCACGCTGGGCATGCCGTTCTTCGGCGAATGGTGGCTAGGACCAGTGCTCGGGCTCGGTGGCGGCGCGGCGGGGCACGTAGTCGGCCGGGCGGTCATCAAACATCGCGAAAAAGAGCTATCGGCGACCGCCGCGTCCGTGCCGGCAG
The DNA here is from genome assembly GCA_963828155.1 of uncultured Planctomycetaceae bacterium. Classification (GTDB taxonomy): domain Bacteria; phylum Planctomycetota; class Planctomycetia; order Pirellulales; family PALSA-1355; genus CAWCAX01. The sequence continues at coordinate 159,689 of CAWHDQ010000014.1, read as the reverse complement.
ACCCGCAGCCCGAAGAGGATCGAGTCCTCCCGGCGGTTTACTCCACGCCTGCGCAGCCGGACTCTTTATGAAGGAGATCGAGGGGATGCGGCCGGGGATACGGGAGACACAATGCGTGGCAAATACCCGCCGCGTCCGATCGCGCAACGGGCGAGTTGTTCAATGCGCCCCTGAATGTTCACGACACGCCATCCTGAACCCAAATCCAAGACGATGAGGATTCATTCCACCGCTTCTACCCGCCCTCCTCTTCCTTCCACCGTATCCCCTGCCGCATCCCCCGTATCTCCATAAAAACCGTCGAACCCGACGCGGAGGGGACTCTTCGCAGGACGATCAGGCCTTCGTCCTTCTGCCTTCTTATTTCTCCGGGCTTTGCCGCTCGTACTTGAACGTGTCTTTGCCCATCGAGGAGGCATAGAAGATGTTGGCGACCGGATCCCAGGCGTAGTTGGGTCCGACGAGGCCGACGGTGAACTCGGGGGGCAGCGGGGCGACGATCTGCCAGGTCTCGCCGCCGTCGTGGGTTTCGTGAAAGCCCTGCTTGCCGACCACCACCATGTGCTCGGCGGTCTTGCCGAAGTAGGGCCCGAACACGGCGCTCACCGGGCTGCCGGCAATCGCCCAGGTGCGGCCCTGGTCCTTGCTGACGAGCAGTCCGCGCTCGGTGGTCCAGTAACCCACGCCTTTGTACACCCGCATCACGCGGCCAGCGGGCTCGACTTCGGAGACCGACGTCCAATTGGCGCCCGCGTCGTCGCTACGGAGCAAACCCTTGCCCTTGCTGGCCACGAGCACGTTTTTGTCGAACAGGCCGACGGCGACGAAGCCCTTGTCCAGATTGGTCCAATCCTGGCCCTCGTCGGCCAAATAGCAGGCCTCGCCGCCGCGTTCGTGCCGCAGCGCAATCATCGCTTTGCCGCTTGCGCCCCAGTCGACCGCGCCGAAATCGAGATGGCTAGTCTTGAGCGCCGTCCAGCTTTTGCCGGCGTCGGGCGTCCAGGCGCTGGAGCCGTAAATCATGAAGCACGCCAGCCGCTTGCCAGCCGGATCGAAATCCAGGGCGAAGCCGGTCTCGCAGCGTCCGCCGATCTTGCCGTCGTCGACCCGCTGAAAAGTTTGGCCGTGATCGGTGCTCTTCCAGATTCCCTGCTCGGGCACGACCATCAGCACAGCGCCCGATTCGGGATCGACGGTCACGCCGGCCGTCTTGCCGGGATAGCCGGGCTTCACCTCCGACGTGACCTTGTGCGAGATCGGCACCCAGGTCTGTTTGCCCGTCGGTTGTCCAGCCGCGACCTGGCCCCGGGCCGATCCGGCCAGCGCAACCAGCAGTGCGAGGCAAAGTCCGAGAGCCCGGCGGAACGGATTGGCGATCATGGTTTGTTTCCGATGCAAAACAGATGGGTGGTTCCCTTGAAGTACATCCGGCCGCCCGAGACGGCGATGCTGGCCCCGTTCGATTCGCCCAACTCATTAGTGGCCAGCAGGTCGAACTTAGGGCCGCTACGCACGACGAATGTCTTGCCGGCGCAGGCGAAGTAGATATTTCCCTCGGGCGTGACGATCGGGCTGGAGGCCACCGACACGCCCTCGAGCCGCGTGGCGTAGGCCTCCTTGCCGTCGGTCATATTCCAGCACTTGAGCACGGCCGGGTTGTGCAGGCGGTAGAGATAATCGCCGACGATGGCGGGCGAGCTGAGCCCCTCGGGAATGTTGCCGATCCGCCATTTGAGCGAGTCGGCCGATTGGGCCCCTTCGCCGTGCGGCTCGACGAGCACGCCCGGTCCGCCGCGGCCGCTGTCGCTGTAGACCACCCCGCCGACGTAGACTGGCGAGCAAACATCGCCCGGCGTGTCGAACCACCACAGCAGCTTGCCGCTGTCGGGATCGATGCCCTGCAAGGCATTCGACGCGGCGATGAGCAACTGCCGGCGGCCGTCGAGCTGGGCCAGCGTGGGCGTGCTGTGGTTGAAGTTCACCTTGGGCCGCTTCTCTTGCCAGCGGACCTCGCCCGTGCGGCGGTCGTAACCGGTCAGGCTGCCTTTGCCGCCGTTGCGATCGGTGAGCAGGATCAGCGTGTCGCCATAGATGATCGGGCTGGAGGCGATCGCCACGTCAAAGGCCTGCACGTCGGCCAGTTCCTGCCGCCACACGAGCTGACCGGCATTGTCCAGCGCCACCAGCACGCCCGAGCCGAACAGCACATACACCCGCTCGCCGTCGGTGGCGGGCGTGGGCGCGCCGGTAGCCGCCGCGCAGGTCGCCGAGCTTCCAAGGACCGGGCGGGACCAACTGATCCCAAAGTTGCTTCGCCGTCGCTGGTGCGATAGCAGGCCACGTGCTCGTCGGGATATTCGTTCTGGGCTCGTCCCTTCGGCCAACAGGTCGTCATCAGATAGAGCCGGTCGCCCCAGACGACCGGGCTCGACTGGTTGTGATCCTGCTTGACCCCCTCGCCGATGCCCGGCAGGTCGACGCGCCAGAGCACGTTCTTGGCGTCGGGCCCACCCCATTCGAGCGGCAAGCCGCGATCGGTGGTGATGCCCATGCCCGTCGGGCCCCGGAACTGCGGCCAGGGATCGGCGGCCACCAAGCGCCCGGCGGGTAGCGCCGCCAGGGCCAAGATCCAACAACTCACACCGAAGGCAAAGCGGGCCACAGCGGTCATGCAAGTCGCCTGAATTGCGTGGGAGAATGACAGTCGAAAGCGGGAGTCCTGGCGAGTCGCGGCGTAAAGTCGTGGTGCAGCCGAGCAGCGGAAACCGCCCGCGGCTAAGTTTCCGTGGGGGCAAACTGCCAGCGCTCGCTGCGGCCGAAGTTTCGACCTGCGAGCGCTCGAGCGAAACGCGGGCGGGACGCTGCGGGGGTGCTTGGGGGGCGGGTTTTCCAGCGGGCGGGCGGCCCACAGGCCGACCGGCAGGCGACAGCCTAACACCCGGCCGGGCGAAAGTCTACGTTGGCAAAAACCGGGTGAAAATTGTCGCGACAGCCCGCGCGCCGCGCTTCCATGCGCAGCCACCCCCCCCGCGGACAATGCCGGATCGCGCAACAGAATTTAACAGATTCGAGGCCACCTGCCCCTCGGTCGAGGCGGTTTTGGAGGCGCGGCGCAACCTTCTGATAGTATTGAAGCTGTGTCAGTGCGGTGATTATCACGGCACCCATCGGGCGCAGCGCAGCGCCGCCTCAGCCACCAGCCCGGGTTCACCTTCAGCCGCCAGGAGTTCCCCTGATGTTGCAACTTGCACGAATCCTGCTGGCTGTGGCGTGCGCGGCATTCCTGGCGACGACGGTTTGGGCCCAGGCAGGCCCACCCGGTGGTGGTCAGCCGGGCGGTTTTGGTCCCGGCGGCGGTCCGCCCCCCGATCCGAACCAGCTATTCAATCAGCTCGATCGCAACGCCGACGGCCAGCTGACGGCCAATGAGCTGCCGAACCTGAACACGGTGCCGCCGCCGTTTCGGGCGGCACTCATGGCGGCCGACAAGAATGGCGACGGCGCTCTCAGCCGCGACGAGTTTCTCGGCAGCTTTCCCGGTCGCCCCAACGGGCCGCCCGGCGGCAACGGCCAGCCCCCAACGGGCGGTCCACCGACGGGAACGACCGCCGGGGCCGGCACCGGCGCCCCGTTCGGCTTCGGTAATTCGTCCGGCCTGAAGCCCGAGCCGGCGGCCCCGATCAAGTCGTCCGAGATCGACAAGCTGTTCCGCCAGTTCGACGCCAATCACGACGGCAAGCTGACCGCGGACGAGGCTCCGTCGCAGCATCGTGACGTGATCGAAAAGCTCATCACCGGCGCCGGCAAGGACGCGGACGGGGGGCTGTCAAAAGTCGAGTTCCGCGAGGCCCTCAAGCGGTCGCCCGAGCTGGGAGCTCAGCTGGTCGAATCGGACGCCAAGTTCATGTTCCAGGAAATGGACGTCAACCGCGACGGGCAGCTCACGGCCGACGAGATTCCCCAGGCCCATCGGGCCCTGTTCGACCGCCTGCTGGCAGCTGGCGACAAGGACGGCGACGGGGCCCTGAGCCGCCGCGAGTATACGAAGGCCTCGGGTCCGGCCGCGGCCAAACCACCCCAGGCCGCCCGCACCAAACCGGCCGGCAAGAAGAAGCCCTCGGCGGATTCCTCGACGCCCGACGGCACGAACCCGTAACGGGTCTGGCGGCCTCCCTCGATCTCGCCGCCCGGATCCCTCATCCGGGCCCTGCCGGTCGGTGTCGCGTCCGGCGCATTTCCGTTGACTTTCGCCGCCGAATCGCTACCGTGACAGGTGCGGCAACCGTGCCGCGGCGCGACACTCATCTCTAGTCGATTCGCCGCACCTCATACGAAGTGCGCCGCCTGCCGCGAGTTGCCCGCTGCCGATATCGGCGGTCACGAGCGCTCGAGAGAAGAGGCAGATTCTTCGAGCGCGAGCCCGCCGGCTCGGGTTAGGGATCGCACGTCGTTCGACGGACGGTCCGACAAGCGTGTAGCCCTGCAACTCATTCGGAACATGAGGAGAGTGGCTATGGACGAGCATTCGACTGCGCGCTGGTCCGACGAACCGTCCCGGCCGTCGGCCGGTCGATTTCCGCTGTGGGCCGGCGACGTGCCGGCGAGCGACTCCGCGGCCGAGGCCCTGATTGCGCTGGGCGGCGACGCAGGCGGCGCTCTGCATGTCGATTCAGCCCGCTGCACGTCGCTGGCCGAACTTGCGGCCGCGCGGCGGCAAGTCAAACCTCCGCCGCTGCCGAAGCGCGCTGTGACGACAACCGCACCGGGCCCGCTGCGCCACCGATTGCTCCGCGGCTCGTGGCGCCGCCGGTTGAGGCAGCGCCACCGGCCAGTTCCGACACGCCGCGGGAGCGAATCAACCAGCACGGCCTCAGCCGCCGCCACGCCGCCGGCTGCGACAACCTCGCCCAGCGAGCAGCTTCCCTGTTGGCTCACCAGCCTGGTGCTGCACTTGTGCCTCGTCATCGGGCTGAATGCCTACGTCGTTTATCTCGGCTCGAGTTACGGCGGCGGCACCGCCAAGCTCGCCACGCCGGCGCGCTGGTGCGAGTCACGACCGGCGGACCCGATCTGTCGCTCGATGGCGGGCCGGAACTGGTTCGCGACGTCGTGCCTGACGCGATTTCCATTCCGCTGCCGGAGGTCGAGCTGGTGCGTTCCGCGACCGCTGGCACCGCGACCGCCGACAAGCCCGGCGAGCACGTCGCTCAAGCAGAGCCTGCGGCGATGGGATCCGCGAGCGACATCGATCTGGGACCGCAAAAGTTCGTCGAAATCAAGTATTTCGAGCCGGCCGAGCTCGAACCGTCCCCGGCGGCCAAGCCGCGCCCGCGCCGCACGGCCTGCAGCCAGTGGAAACCGACACCACGACCCGGGCCGTGCCGCCGATCGATCGCGTGCCCGGTCCCGCGGCCGATGGCGGCCGACTGGCTCAGGCCGACGAACAAGTCAAGGACGACATCGTCAACCAGTTCATCGAGTACGACTTGGGCCGCTTGCAGGGAACCGAGGCGGCCCGGCGCTGTGCAATTTTCAGGGGCTGCGGCCCGATTCCATTCCGGCCCTGGTGCGCGGGCTGAACCCGCGGCCCGGATTACCGGCACCTGCCCGGTGATGGTCATTTCCCAAAAGCTGGAAGAGCTGCTCAGCCAGACCGACGACCCGGCGCTGATCCGCTACGCCTTTGAGAATCTCGGCCGCGATGTGCCGACCAGCGCCGCACACTACAACCGCATCACGAGCTTGCGGCAGAAGCTGCTGCGGCAGCAGAAACAACAGGTCGCCGCTTCGCTGGAGCAGAAGGGCATTGCCGCCGACGACATCCTGCTTCGCCGCATGTCGCCGCTCTATTCGGGCGGGGCCGATCGGCTGATCAAGGGCCTCGGCGATCCGAACGGCGTGATCCGCCAGGTGGCCGCCACGCAAATCGCAGAACGCCAGAGCTCGTTCAGCGACGCCGAGCGGCGGCGACTGGCCCGGGCGCTGGTGCGGCTGCTGCGCGATCCGAAGCTCGAAACGGCCGCGGCCGCCCACGCCGCGCTGGTCAAGCTGGCCCATGGCGACGACTATGGCCCGGCCCCCAATGCCACGCCGGCCGAAGTTGCCGAAGCCATGCGGGAATGGAACCGCGGGTTCAGCGCCGAAGGGGACGTGGCCGACGAGCGCGTGGCCAAGGGTCTGTTGGCCTTGGCCCAGTCGCTCGAACATCGCGGCCGGCCCGAAGCGGCCATGCAGCGCTATCGCGACATCTGCGAGCGGTTCGGCGAATCCGACGCCGCCCGCGAAGCGCAGGCGCGGCTCGACGCGTTGGAAACGCCTGCGCGATGACTGCTGCCCGGAGCGTTACCGCGGTGGCGATCGGCGGACTGCTTGCGCTCGTGGCCGGACAACTCGTCTGGCGCTTCGGCCGAATCTTCGCCGGTTCGCCGCCCGCGGCGGCCCCGATGGCCCCCGTGCCCGGTAATGCAAACACCGCTGACGGGAATGCGGCCGGCATCCAGGGGCGCGTCGTCGATGCCCAAGGTGCCGTGCCCGGCGCGGGTTCGCTGGCAGGGTCGTGCGGCCTTCGTCGTCAGCGACGATCTGGGCCTGTTCCGCTTGCCGAGTGCGGCGCCGGGAACCGTCATCACGGCGGCCAAGCCGGGTTACTACATTGCCAGCCGACCGGCCGGCGCAGATCTCGGACCAGCAGCCCGTTGGAACTCCGCCTCGAAAGGCCCGTCGGCGGCGACGAAGCCGATTACGCCTGGGTGGATCCAGTGCCCGACGCCCAGAGCGTGCAGAATTGCGGCAACTGCCATCAGGCGATCTACGACCAGTGGCAGGCCTCGGGCCATGCGGCCGGCCTGGCCAATCGGCACTTTGTGAATCTCTACGAAGGCAGCGACTGGCACGGCCGGCCCGGTCGCGGCTGGAGCCTGCTCGACGAACATCCGCACGGCGCCGGCGTCTGCGGTTCGTGCCATACGCCGGCGGCCGATCTCAACGATCCGGCCAGCGACGATATTCGCAACACTCGGGGGCTAGCCGCCCGGGGCGTGCAGTGCGACTTCTGCCACAAGGTGCAGGAGGTCACGGTGGATCGCGTCGGTTGGCAGCATGGCCGGTTCGCGATGACGCTGCAGCGGCCGGCCGGCGAGCGGCAAGTGTTTTTCGGTCCGCTCGACGATGCGGCCCGCGGCGACGACGCCTATTCGCCGCTGCAAAGCGAGAGCCGATTCTGTGCCGCGTGCCACGAAGGAATCTTGTTCGGTGTGCCGGTCTACACGACGTATTCGGAATGGCTGGCCAGCCCGGCCCGGCAGCAGGGCAAGCAATGTCAGTCGTGCCACATGGCGCCCGACGGCCAATTGACGAACGTCGCGCCGGGCAAGGGAGGCATCGAACGGGCGCCCGAGACGCTCGCCAGTCACGACCTGCTACCGGGCAGCCGGGCCGCAATGCTCCGCCGCGCGATCCGGCTGGAGGTCGAGACGCTCGCCCCGCCGGCGGGAAACGAGACTCCGCACGTGCTGCGCGTTTCACTGCGGACCGAGGGAGTCGGCCACTGGCTGCCGACCGGATTCGTGGACCGGCATCTGATTCTCAGCATCGTGGTCCGCGATGCCGAGGGCAGTGCACTCGACGTGCCGGCTGGTCCGCGTTTGCCCCCGGCCGCCGGACGGGCCCTGGCGGGCAAGTCGGGCGTCCTATTGGCCAGGCTGCTGACCGACTTGGAGGGCAACGCCCCGGCGCCGTTCTGGCGGGCGGGCGTTACGGTGAGCGACACCCGCCTGCGGCCCAGCGAGACGGCTGAGAGTCGCTACACGCTGCCCAACGCGGCGGCCACGGTCGAAGTGCGGCTCGTGTTTCGCCGCTTCTGGCAGGAAGTGGCCAGCGAAAAAGACTGGCCCAGCGATGAGATCGTGGTCGCCGAACGCATCTTGGCTCTGGCCGATCCGCAATCGTCCGCCAGCGGCGGCGAATGATTCGCGGCGCCGGCGGCCTCAGCGGGCGTGCGGCGAAGCGGCGATGTCGATTGCCGATCCCGCTGCATCCAGCCAGACTCGCACGCGCCCGACGACGTCGGCCCCGGCCGGCACCTGCCCCAGGATCTTAAAGTCGCCGCCGGCCAGGGCCTCGCGGAGCTGCTCGAACCGCGCCGCCATTTCGCTGAGCAATCGGGTTTGCTCGGCCGGCGCGACTTCGCTGGCCACCAGTTCGAGCCGGCCGCCGTCGCGAGTGCGGGTCAGCGACACCAGCCGGCCGCGCTCGGCCTTGTACAGCACGCCGCCGGCAAACACCCGTCGCAGCTGCCGCTGGCTGTTGAACTGATAGACCGGGTCGGGACCGAAAAAGAAGCTGGCGCAGTCGCTACGGCGAAAGCCGGCCACGAGCGACGCGCCGCATCCGGCCAATTCCAGCTCGATCCGCTCGGCCAGGCCGGTCGCTTCGGCCAGCAGGTCTTCGCGATCTTCTTCTTGCCGGGCCATCTGGCAATTACCCCGCCCCAGCCCGGAATCGGCTCACTTGCGGCCGTAAAAGATCCGCTCGACGTTGCCGCGCAGCACCTGCCGGCCCAGCGCCGCGGCCCGATCCTCCGACCAGCCGCGCTCGATCACGAACCGCTGCGCCAGTATCCGGGCCAGCACCCGCTTGTACATCGCGAACTTGGGCAGGGCGAACTCCAGCTTGTACATGTCGCTGTAGTAGCCGATTTGCTTCGAGCGGGGGACCGCTTCCAGCCGGGCTGCCGCGTCGTGGGCAATGAACGTCGGCGTGTTCGAGTACCACCAATGCCCGTTGGTCACCACGTTCGGAAAGATCCAGCTGTAGCTGGTCAGCTCCTGGTTGGTGACGCTGGCCAGGACCGAGATCGGAAAGGTCACGCCCGGAAACGCGTTGAACAGCTCGCGATATTGAAACAGCGAGACGCGGCTGTCGTACAAATCGCAGCCCTGGAAGACGCCGCCGGCATAGACCTGCCGCTCGACGCCGATCATCAGGTCGAACGGCAAATGAAACGCGGCGCAGTGCTCGGCCAGAGTCCAAAACACGAAGTTGGCCAGCTCGCGGCGGGCTGCCGGATCGGCCGCTTCGCCCTGCCGCCAAACGGCATCGAGCGCCGCGGCGGCGTCCGCGCCGGAAATGCGCGTCGGCAAAAAGCTCGGCGGCAGCGAGATCGCGCAGGCCCGGGCTCCGTGGCCGACGAAATGCTCGAACAGCTTGCCTAGCGCGGCCACCAGCTCCGCCGGTGTGCCGGCCGAAATGCCGCTCGCCCGCTCCAGCCGCTCGCGGACCGCCGGCCGAGCCAGATGGAACACCAGCTCGTCGGTCCGCAAGCAGGGGACGTACACCTGCGGGTCGAAGCCGACGAGCGGGTCGTCGAAGTCGTTGGTCAGAAACAGGGCTTCGAGCCGGGTCCGCTTGAGCACCTCGGCCGTCCAGCCGGGACGCGCCAGGGCCGCATCGGCCAGGTCGTATAGCTGCTCCCAATTGTGCGGGCCAATCTGGTCGTCCTCGAAACCGAACAACGAGCGGGCCATTTCGACCAGCCAGCTCGATTGGATGGTGTTGTCCAGCTGCGGCAGCCAGGCCGCCAGCCGGCGGACCTTTTCCCGCGGCTCCAGGCCCGGCTGTTCGATCTCGGCCCGCGGCATGCCGGCCGAATGGGCCAGCTCGGTGTAATAGTGGTAGCCGAGGATCTCGGCCAGGTTGCGGGCCGCCGGCGCGTGCGGATCGATGTGGGTGTGCGGATCGATCAGCGGCAGCCAATCGAGCTCCTGAAACAGCCGCAAACACAAGGCTTCGGACATGGCGATGCTCCTCGTGCCGCTCGGCGTCAGGTCGTCAGCGGCAACGGTTCTGCGACGAACGAACGATAGATCCGCGCAGCGCCGGCTCCTCGACGGCGCGTCGAGACCACCAGGCCCAGCACCCGGGCCCGAAGGATCACGCCCTTTTCCAATTCGCCCCCAAACAGCTCGTGCCGGGCAAGCGTGTCGGCCGTCTCAGACGGCTCGGCCTGCGCCAAAGTACCGTGCGGTGAAAATCGACCGGATGGACCAGTTCGACATAATCGAGCGGCACGCCGGCCAGACGAAAGCGAAAGCAGCCCGCCGCCGTCGGCCGGACCGAATGTTTGCTCCATCGGCGGCGGACAGGCGATCGACTTGGCGGTTGCCGCGCCGGGTTCCCCGTCCGCGGATTGCCAGGCAGTGGTGGCCGGCAAGCACGACGTCGCGGCAAACTGGGGCCGGCTATCGAGCAGGTGGGTCTGCACCGACACGACCAATTCGATGGCGGCGAGTGCCTCCGGATAGCGCTCGTCTTGCACGCGCAAATAGAGCTGCCAACGGAACGGGTGCGCTGCATCGGTCCGTAGGTCGCCACCAGATCGGCACCGCGGACGTACGCTTCCAAGAGTGGCAGTTCCGACGATGCCGCGGGACCAGCGACGCCGAGAATCCGCGTGGCGACGGCCAGCGGAGCGCCGGCGACCGTGAGGTGGGTCAGGCCCGCGCCCGGCGTGCGCAAATCAACTCGGGCCCGCAGCACGCCGCCGGTCAGCGACCCCACGTGTCCGTCGAGTTGCCAGGAGCTGGAGCGGTCATGAATCCGCGCGGAAAACAAAAAAACCCCGCCGCTCACGCAAGGCGAGACGGCGGGGCCGGAACAGAGAAGAGGCCGATCGGTGTGGCTCAGCGAATGATGAAGATAAGGCAGATAACTCGCTTGGCTAGGATAGGCTCACCCGATCTTGGCAGGCTTCCTCTTCTTCCAGTGATCTTAGCAACTTATTCGGTGCTGTCCATAGTCCGACAAAAATATTTTCGGCGCTTTTCGGGGGTCGGAGGACAGCAGCCGGGCGCGGCGTTGCCCGGGGCCACCCGGGGCCTATAATCTGCGGTTCGCTCGGCGCGGCCGGGCCGCCAGACACCCTCTTTTCAGCGGCAAAATGCCTGATTATCTGAAAACCTGCCAGGAAGCGGCTCAGGCCGGCGGAAGCGTCTTGCTCGAATGGATCGGCAAGTTTGCCGTCCGCCAGAAAGGGCCCAAGGACCTCGTGACCGAAGCCGATCTGGCCAGCCAGGAAGCGATCCGCCGGATCGTCTTGGGCCGCTTTCCCAGCCACGAGTTCGTCGGCGAAGAACAGGGGGCCGTGGCCCAGCCGGGGGCCGAATATCGCTGGATCGTCGATCCGCTCGACGGCACCATGAATTATGTCCACGGCGTGCATCATTACGCCGTATCGGTGGCCCTGGTCCGGGGCGACGAAATCATCGCCGGGACCATTTACGATCCCTGGACCCGGGAGTGCTACTCGGCCGCCAAGGGGGAAGGCGCCTACCAGGACGAGACGCGGCTGCGGGCCAGCGGCACGCAGAGTGTCGGCGAGGCCCTGGTCGTGGCCAGCTTCGCCAGCAAAGTCGAGCGGTCGAGCCCCGAGATCAGCCAGTTCGTGGCTGCAGTCTTGGGCTGCCAGGGAGTCCGGCGAACCGGCTCGGCGGCGCTGAATTTGTGTCACGTGGCGGCGGGCCGCTACGACGCCTTTTGGGCCCTCAGCACCCAGGCCTGGGACGTCGCCGCCGGCGTGCTGCTCGTGACCGAGGCCGGCGGACGCGTCACCGATCTCGATGGCCAGCCGTTCGACTTGCGCCGGCCGCACCCGGTCGCCACGGCAGGCAATCCGCTGCATGACGAGTTCTTGAAATTGCTGCAAAACGCTCCGCCGGTGTAACGGGGCTTCCGATTGCTCCACTCGCCGCCGCCCGGCTTCGATCGCGGCGCTGGAACGTGCCCATGACCGACGACACCGCGCCGCAACGTCAACTCGCCGATCCGCCGGTGGTGCGGCAATTGGGCAGCGTGCCCGTCTTTAACTGCCACATTTATCTCTCGAGTCCGCCGGAGGGTGGGCCGGTCGTTGCCCGCGGGGCGAACTTGTCCGAGATTCGGGTCGAGGGCCGCAGCGACCGCGAAGCGCTGGCGGCCGCGGTCCGGGCGTTCAAAGAGGCGATCGGCCGCTCCTTGGCCGGAGGGCAGGCGATACCCTGGATCGATCCGCCTCTGCCCGCCGAACCCGGCGAGCGGCAGCGCTGGGTGCCCGTTCATTTTTGACGACGCTTAGCCGGCGAGAGCGCGACGACCAGGCCGAAGCTCAATCGTCATCATCGTCGTCCTCGTCGTCGTCATCATCCTCATCGTCATCGTCGTCGTCTTCGTAGACGAGGATTTTCCGCTTCTTCGCCGGCTTGGGCTTTTCGGTCGTGGCCGGCTGGCTGCTGCCCAGCCAACTCAGGCCGTGGAGCATCAGCGCGGCGATGCCGACGGCGGCGAAGATCGTTTTGATCTGCTGGCCCCGGGTTTCGCCCGCGACGTCGGTCCAACCAAGCGTGTGCCGCTGTGGCTGCGCAGAGCCGGCGTTTGGACGATCGAGCGGCGAGCGCGAGGCGAAGGGATCGGACGGCGGGCCGCTCAGACCGGGCAGCGTGCGATTCGACGGGCCGCGGTCGGCATTGCCGCGATCGGGCACCGTCGGGAGCGACTGCGACGCAAACCGCGCCGGCGCAGCGGGCCGATCGTTCTGTGCGGGCGGACCCGGCTGCGGACGCGCATCGCCCGGCGGCGGCGTCACGGGCAAGGAATCGGCCGATGCCTGGTTGAGCCGCGCTAGCGACGGCACGATCATGCGCGGCGCACTGCCGCTGGGGAGCGAGACATTCTGGGCGACGACCCGGCCGCCGGGCTGGCTGCCCGACGTCCCGGGCTGTCCGGCATTGCCGGCAATCATCGTGCGGCCGTCGAGCAATTCGCGCTCGGGCACGACCGACGAGAGAAACCACTGCACGCGTCCGCAGTAGCTGCCGGCCGTGCGGCCGTGCCCTTCGCCGAACAGCACGCCGGCCATCTCGCCCCGGGCGTTGAAGATCGGTCCGCCCGAGTCCCCCTGCCGGGCAGTCGCGGCCAGCTCGACGATCTCGAACGGAAACTTTGGACCGGGAGCGACGTACTGCGTGCAGCGCCCACTGACGGACCGGTAGGGACCCGGCCCGTAGCCGGCGATGGTCAGCGGCTCGCCCGCCTGCGGGGCCGTTTGGGCCAGGTGGACCGGCTCGGCCTTGGGTCGCCAGATCGTGATTGCGGCCAGATCCCAGTCGCGGTCGGCCTTGAGCACGGTGCCGGTGGACTGAAAGCCGTCGGGAAAAATGACCACGAGTTGCCCGGTCAGCTCGTTGATCACGTGCCAATTCGTGACGACCAGGCCGTGCTGATCGTTCTTGGCCACGAGCGTGCCGGAGCCATACGACGTGCTGTCGCGGCCGGGCGCGACCACGCGGACGACCGCCGGGTGCGGAGTCGCCTGGCTCGCCGGTTCGGAGCTGAATGGATTTTGCCAGCCTGCGGCGGCGGGAGCCGCCAGGAGTACCGACAACAGCAGGGCGGACAGCAGCTTCACGGGGTAGGGGGCTTGTTCAACCGGCGCCGCGCTTGCTCGTTCTTGACGATCATGCGCAAAAGCTCCTGGCGCAGTTGCTGTTTCTCGCCAACCTTGGCTGGGGTTTCCGTTTTGGTTTGGGACATACTCTTCCTCTCAAGCGGCAATCGGCCGGCCCCCCTTTAATTCGACTGCCCGCGGCGGAAATGGCTGACCGCCGTGGTACTGCTCGTGCAGCCGGGCCAGCTCGGCCCGCAGGGCCTGATCGACCAGCCGGGTCAGCGACAGGTGAGCCGGGTGGCCCGCCAGATAGACCGCCGCGTTGCGGGCCGCTTCGAGCACGTCGCGGTCGACATACAGAGTCGCCCGGACGTTGCCGCTCGCGGCCGACGCGGCTGCGGCCCGGCCACTCACGGCCGGAACCGGTTCGGAGTCGAGACTGTGCTGGGCAAGTTTGAGCATCTTGGGCCTCGCCAAGTCGATCGAGCGGGGGGGTGTGGGCGGTGCAGCGGTCGATCGGCCCCGACATAGTTCGCACAGGCACGCTTACCGCGCCGCCGGCATGCGCAGCGGCGCTGGCACTTGCCGCTATCTAGCAACATCGGACAACGTCCGACATTTCGTACAACGTCGGACGCCCGTGCGGCAGTCTTTGCCTGACCGCTTCTAATCGCCACAACCGGAAAAGTCCGCCATCGCCCGCTTCAGGAGCGCGGCGATCGATCGTCGGCCCTGACCCGGACTGCAGAAGCAGTGACAGGATGATGTCACTGCCATTTGCCAGGCGGCAGCCAGTGCGTTCCGCTTGCTCTCGGGAGTCGGGGGCCCACATGCGGCGGCCATCCGCCCGCACGAGCAATCAGGAAGAAAACCGATGGGCAAATTACTGATCGTCCATTTTTCGGACATTCACCTCGGCAGCACGATGCGGGGAACGCATCACGATTTCCGGCTGTTCAGACCGCTGAGTGGCCACGAACTGGCGGTGTGCGGACAATTGCAAGACGCCTTAAATCCCGCAAAAGCCTTGTCAGTTCAGCAGGATCTTGGGCTCGGCCAAGACGACCAGTTGCGATATGTGCTCAGCGGCGACTTGACGCGTGTGGGCAGCGTCGATGACTTCTACCTGGCCTATGGCTGGTTGCTGGGGCACTTGGTTTTCCGTTCCCCGGCGCGTGCACCGCAGCTGCATGGCTTGTCCCTTCCGCCAGCTGATTTCTACGCGGTGCCGGGCAACCACGATCACTGGGACGGACGGACTCCCGGCGTGTTCAATTTGTTGAGCCCCCCGGCGTATACGCCCGGCTTGGCTCCCGACTGGTTTCAAGCCACCCCTTGGCGCACCTCGCTGGTCGGACCCGAGGGCGACTTCATCCTGGAGCTATTTGGCGTCGATTCCAATTCGGGGCTCGCCGGCTTGCCGGGTAATGCGTTTGCCGAAGGAGAGATTTCCCAAGCGGAGTTCGCCGCCTTGGAACGGAAACTGGAAGAGAGTCAGCTCGGCGAACAAACCGACCATGTCCCGCGGCTGCGGGCGATCGTCTGCCACCATCCGTTCGAGGGCCGAGGAGTGACCCAGGGGCTGCGGGACTATTCGGCCGACCGCCTGAAAGAGATCGCTTTCGACCACGGCGTGGCCGCCGTACTGTCCGGCCATCTGCATGCCGGGGACGCGATCGAGCATCGAGCCCCCCAGCGAGAGTCCGTTTGGGAAATACGGGCAGCCTCCGCCGTGCAGTATCGACCGTCGGCACTGCACGGGTTTTGGGTTCATGAGTTGACCTGCGAACAGGGCCAGCCCGGCTGGCGGGCGCATCGTTACGAAGCGGACGCGAACAAGGGCCCCTTTCGCCGGATCGCGGCGGCGTACACGCTTCGCTAGCGCCTCCGGCTGCGACGTCGCCGAATTTGTTTGTCCCCGGCCCTTACATCTCGGCAAGCTGCGACCAAAGAAACAGCAGTGCCTCGGTATTTGCCTGGCATATTTCCGACTCGTCGCTCTGCGCTTGCTGGTTGCGCAGCGATTCTTGAAAGAGTCCGGCAATCTCAGCGTTGGGGCGGCCTGACTCGCGGGCAACGAACTCGACCAGTTGGCTCACAGCCCCAAGCGCCTTGGCAGTCTGCCCGGCGTGGACCAGAGTCAGATCCTCCAAGGCGGCCCCGACCAGCAACTCATCGAGCAAATCAGCCAGGGCCGGATTGCGCTCGCGAAGCTCGTGTTCCAACGGGTTTGGCAAAGCGGCGGGCGCGGATAAGTTTTTCTCCAGCCAGACGGGCAATTTGCCCGCGGCAGGCACGGCCTCCGGCAACTTCCATTCCCAGTACGCCGGGGCTTGCTCCGGCGGCAGCTCGGGAGGAAAGTTGAAATGCGGCGGCAGGAGCGTATGACTGCGCTGGACGTTGTGCATGAATCCCTGGGTCAGCAAAGGCAGAGCATCGCGCGCGACGTCGCCGTAGAGCTCGAAGGCGTGCCTGACCTCATTCCGCAGATTGAGCGAGTGCCTGGACCGCTGATTCCAGCGCAACTCGGCCGCGTCGCCGCGCCAGCTGAGAAAGACTCGGCCGCGTCGCTCGGCCGTGACCGGGGCGGGAACCTGGTCTTCGAGATTGCGGCCCAGGCCCGACATCGCCGTCTCGATCCGGTCGACTTGCACGTCCAGGGCTGCTCGGCCAAACGAAGTCTGGCCAAACCCCTCGGCTTGCAGGTCTTGCTGGATGAATTTCGTCACGCCGTTGCGATAGCGATTCTCTCGAGCCGAACGGTCGAGCAGCCACTCATAGGTCTTGACCAGCACTTCGCGTTTGGCAGGGTCGTGCAATTCGTCGCGCTCGAACGCTTCGTTCCAGGTTGCGTGAAAGTGCGGAAATCCTTGTTCCGCGCCGGCCGGCTGGAATTCCTGACAATACTTGCGAAAACCCTCGGCGAATTGGCGGACCCGATCGGCATTGGCATGGAGGAAGGCAGATTCGCCTCGGGCCGGTGGGGGTGGCGCAGCGACCGGATTGGCCTGCGGCTTGGAGGGACGCGGTACGGGTGCAGCTGTGGACATGGGACTTGCTTTCTGGGGAATCCTAAAACCTTGAGCTTGCAATTCGTGACGCAATCGGTCGACCAGGCGATGCTTCGTTGAGCGGACCGTCGAGGCGGGAATCCGCCAGCGGGTCGAGAGCTGGGCCGCCCAGGGTTCCCGCCCCTCGTGCTCGGCAAAAGCGAGCAGCAATTGCTGGTCGCGTTCGTCCAATCGGCCGAGAAACGATTCGACCGCCTGGAGCTCGGGCGCCAGGCTACTTGCCGAAGAACCCGCCGCCGGGGAGCGCGAGAATGCCAAGGCTCCCAGCTCCGACCGCGACAGATCGGAGAGATAGACCCGGGGCTCCCCTGCCCGACACCGCGCCACGCGGAGCGCTTCGCTCCGGGCGATCAGGCAGAACCAGGTGTACAGCGACGCCCGCGCGGGAGCGTAGCGCTGGCGGTAAGTCCACAGTCGCAACAGGGCCGTGGACATCACGTCATCCAGGTCACTCTCCCCCAGGACGCCGCGAAACTGATGCGCCAGCCGCCCGCGCACCGCCGGGCTGAACAGATCGTAAATCTCCCGAAGCGCTTCGCCATCGTTCCGCTGCAGTCGCCCGCTGAGCGCACGCGAGAGCTTCGTGAGCGCAGATTGCTGTTCGGGGTTGGTCAACTCTGAAGCTTTAGCCATAAAACAAAACCGAACGCCCGCCTTGGCGTCTGGTATTCGCGAGCCGCTCGTGCGCAGTGCAAGAGCGGTCCGGGGCCTGATTCGAGATCCATGTTCTGCTTCGCACTGCCTGCAGCAATGACACCGCGGCAGCGAGGCCCTGGGGGGCGAGCGCTCTGGTCGCCGGCGAATCCTTCTCATGCAATATAGTGCCGAGCCGTTGCACGAAACCTTGCCTCGGGCCCGCTCGTCTATTTAAGTATAGACACCAAAATGCTTTAGCATGCGAAGTCAGCTCGACATTCCGCGGCGAATGCACATCGAGTTATCTGGCATCTCCAACCCGGGATAAATGCGGCAACGATCGGAGGGAGAGCAATGGCTCAAGGCGCATTTGCTTGCATCCCCCATCAGTGCCGGAAGTCCTGTTTCGATTACAGTTTGCGGACTTTCGACGGCGGCAAAATCGCCTTGCCGCGTATCCGTTCGGCAAACAACAACTCTGCCGGCAGTTTTCTCCATGCAACTGCGATGTCGTAACACTCACAACGTGAACTCCCGACTGCGGAATTCCCTGGCTATCGATTCTGGCGCGATGTCACGATTTCATCAAAAACGCGATTCACGCCCTGCGTGAGAATGCCTTCTAACGGCCAAACAGGCAACGAACCCTCTCAAGATGTGTCAATAGGATGACACTGGAACTGTCGTTTACTGCCACGCGACACGAACCAACGCAAGGGAAGCACATTCAGGACAAACAAAAAAGGCCGCCCGACGCGTGTCGGGCGGCCTTGGACTGAACGAAGTTGCGAAGCGTTTCCCCCCCGGGGTCTGCTCCGCTTAATTGCCGGCCAGCGGGGCCAGCACTTGGCCGTACGCCTGCAGCGAGGTGGCCGGGTCGTTCTTCAGGTCGGTGCGAATCCGAATCTGCTGGACGATCTTGCCCGCGTCCTTGCCGGCCTCGAACGTGACCGGAATCAGGTGTACCGTCTTGGCCTCGCTGGGCAGAACGAACTTGAACGAATCGTCCGGGCAGTCGACACCCACGATGCAGAACGGCTGTTGGCCTTTGACCACGATCTGCTTGGTGATCTTCTGTCCCGGCTGCAGGATGCCGAGCATCAGCGACGAGGGGCTGACCGTCAGGTCGGCGATGACCTGGCCTTCGACCTTGACCGGGAACTGCGGCGAGCGGCGATCGTTGGTGCGCAGGATCAGCTCTTCGGCGACGTAGCCCGGAGGAGCCGACTTGTCGAGGCTCACGGCCAACTTGTAGGCCACACGACCGCCCGCCCGCGAGACCTCTTTAAGGTCGGCGTGCAGGTAGGGACTGTTCGGCTCGACGCCTAGAATCTTCCAGTCGCTGCGGCCGGCATAGTCGATCGTCACGGTCTTTTCGGCGCCGGTTCCCGAGGGCACCAGGCCGAGGGCGACCTGACCCGGATCGACGACGACGTCGGTCCGGATGTAGCCGTGTACCTGGAGCTGGACTTCGGCGTGGAACGGCTTGTCGATCGTCACGGTCACGCGCGCCCGCGCTGGCCGCTAAAGGCCCGGGTGTTGAACTCGGCGACGATCGCGCCCTTCTCCCACGACTTGAGCGTGTCCTTCTGGATCCGGGGGATCGTGCAGCCGCAGCTCGCCCGGACGCTGGAGATGTGGATGTCTTCCTTGTAGGGATTGACCATCTCGAAGGCGTATTCGACCTTCGCGGCCCGGGCGACCGAGCCGAAGTCGTGGGTCTTTTCGGTGAACATCTTTTCCGCCCAATCCTGGGCCGAGGCGGTCGCCGCGAGACTTGCGACCAGCAGCCCGCCGATGCGGGCAGCCATTGCGAAACGCTGCGTCTTCAACATGGAAATTTTTCCCCCCTCACGCCGGCCGGTTTGCGGGCGGCAACGTGAAACGTCAGAGTCCGGTAGTCGAAAAAAAAGCCCCGGCCATGACGGTGACCGTCATCGGACGAGGCGATCATGACCCAATCCATCGCGCCGGCCGTCCTTGTGCGGCAGCCTTCGAACGTCGGGTCCAACCGTCCCAGGTCGCGAGGCCGCGGCGTCAAAATCGGCCGTAACAGACCGACTCCGGGCAGCTTGCGACGGGTGTTGGCCGTCAACTCTAAAATCAGTCTACCCCTTGGTTGCTTAAAGTCAAACTGGCGAAAAAAAGCATCCTACAGGGGTTTGGCAAAGTTGACTGGCGGCAACGCTGACCCTGCTTTTGGCCGCTTTATGCCGAAGGTATGCTACGCGCGGCCGCAATTGCGGCAAGCCGCCCAGACCCGCCGAGCGGGGCGAATTCGACACCTCCGGCGTAGATGATGGTGGGTGAGCGGCGGCGCTTGCCAAACTTCAACCGGCCGGACGATTTAGTGCGGCGGCGATCGTCCCTGCCCGCGGCACTTCGGTCAGCCGTTCGATCGGCACGGGCAAGGCAATCGACCAGTTCGGCCGCTGCCCGCCGGTGGTGTTGGGCATGTTTGGTCGCCGCTCGACCGCCAGGGCGTCCTCGAGCGTTGCCGAGAGCACTTGCGAAGGCGCTGTACCCAGCGCCTGGTAAACGCCCGAAATCAATTGCTCGGGCGTCGCGGCTCCGTCCAAGCCGGCGACGTGGAGCAGCTTGCCGCGCATTGCGTGCTCGCCTTCCAGATTCGGCGCCAAGTGCAGCGCCTGCTGCTCAGCCAGATCGCTGCCGGTCAGCAGCCCGGCCACGGTCGGCAAGTCGTGCGTGGTCACGCCGGCGACCGCCTTGAGCGGATACTCGGCCGGCGGACGATCCTCGAAGCAGACCAGCGCGTACGAGAGCATGTTGTGCGTGGCCAGCTTTTCGCGCACGCCGGATTCGACCGTGCCCAAGTCCTCGCCCACGACGAAGGCTCCCGCGCGCACGCTCTCCAGTGCGATGATGCTCAGCAGGTCGTCGACCGGGTAACGGACGTAGGCCCCGTCCTGGGCATGAAAGCCGTCGGGTATCCAGAACGAGCGGAACAGCCCCAGCACGTGATCGATCCGCAGTCCGCCGGCGTGGCGCAGTGCCGAGCCGCACGATCTCGATGAACGGCTGATAGCCGGCGGCCTGCAGCTTGTGCGGCGCCAGCGGCGGCAGGCCCCAGTTCTGGCCAAGCGTGTTGAACAGATCGGGGGGAACGCCCATCGCCGCGCCTTCAGCCAGGATGCCCTGCCAGGCCCAGGCGTCGGCTCCAAATGGGCTGGCGCCGATCGGCAGATCCTGCATCAAGGGCAGCTCTTTCGCCGCTTGGGCCAGCTGTTCGTCAAGCAGCCATTCGAGCCAGGCAAAGAACCGGCAGCGATCCGCCTGTTCGGCGACGAACCGGGCCACCGCCGGGCTCTCCCAGCGGCGATACTCGGCGCTCCAGCTTCGCCAGTTGGCGCCGAACCGCTCGGCCAGCGCGCAGTAGGCCGCGAACTGACGGAGCGATTCCCCCTGCTCGCGGCAAAAGCGCTCAAAGCGTTCGACGTCGCGCGGTCGCTGACGGAACTGCCGCCAGAGCAGCCCGAGGGCTTCCATCTTCAGCGGGTAGATCCGATCGCGATCGACGAGCGGGTCGGCATTGAGCGCGCGACCCTGGCGTGCCAGCGGCTCGAGCGTTGCCGCCAGCTCGGCGAAGCCGGGCACGTTTTCGATCCGCAAGTAAAGCGGATTGCGATACCGCCGGCTGCTGGGATAGTAAGGACTCGCTTCCTGCGGCAAGCCGGGCGCCGCGGCGGCCAGTGGATTCGTAATCACGATGCCCGCGCCCAGGTCCCGCGACCAGCGGCCGAGCGCCGCCAGATCGGCCAGGTCGCCAATCCCCAGCTCTGCGCCTGCGAGCCGCATAGAGCTGAACGGCCCAGCCCCAGACTTTCAAATCCGGCGGCAGATAGCAGCGGCCTGGCGACACGATCAGCCGGATACCCCGCTCCGCGGCGGCACTCGACGCGCCGCGCTCGGGAAAAAACCAGTGATACCCCAGCGGCAGGCCGGCGGGCAGCGGGCCATCGACGGGCAAGCTGCCGCCCGACTCCAGTTCGATTTCGCCCCGGCCCGCAAATGCGTTGGGCACGCCCGGCTGCACGACGAGCACGGCCGGCGTTTCAGACTCCTGGCCGGGCTCGACGCCCATTGCCCGGTGAATCGCCGCCCGGGTCTCGGGCGAGGTCGTGCGCACCGCCCCCAGGGCGTCCTCGTACTGGTCGTCGACTCCCCAAGCGTCGGTGGTCATCGCTGCCGGCAGCCCGCCACATAAGTGCTGTTGATCGTGGTGGGCATCACGCGGGCAAAACCTTCGCGCCATCGAACGGGGTCGTCGGTCGGCCGAGCCCATCGCCAGCCCGGACCGTTTCAAGCCGGACGAATGCTAGACCTCTGGCCCGAAACGGTCAAGCAACGATCACGGCACCCTGCCCAATCCCGGGCGCAGCATGTCGATTGGCGGTCAGGTAAACTGGGGGGGCCTCGGCCGACCCCGGCCCGGCTCTGGATCGACACCTCTCGACGCGTGCAGGAGTCTTGCGATGCGCTTCGCCCGGCCAATCATGCATTCGGTTTTCATCGTCCTGGCATTAGCGCTGCTGATGCCGCCGGCCGCCCGGGCCGCCGATTGGCAGCCGGCCAAAGGTCCGCTCGCCACCCGCTGGGCCAAGGACGTTGCGCCCGACCGCGTGCATCCCGACTATCCCCGGCCGCAACTGGTCCGCTCGCTGTGGCAGAATCTGAACGGCCTGTGGCAGTGCGAGCTGGTCGACAAACCGCTGGCCCAGCCGCCGGCCGAGTTCCACGAGCAGATATTGGTGCCGTTCCCGGTCGAGTCGGCCCTGTCGGGCGTGATGAAGCGGACGAAGCACCTCTGGTATCGCCGCACGTTCGAGTTGCCCGCCGCCTGGGCCAGCAAGCGGATGCTGCTCCACTTCGGCGCCGTCGATTGGGAGGCCACGGTCTGGGTGAACGGCAAGGAGCAGGGCACCCACCGGGGCGGTTACGACGGCTTCAGCTTCGACATTACCGATGCCCTGCGCCGAAGCGGTGCGCAGGAAATCGTCGTCCGCGTGTTCGATCCCTCCAGCGCCGGCGATCAGCCGCGCGGCAAGCAGGTCGAAAACCCCGAGGGCATTTTCTACACGCCCAGCACCGGCATCTGGCAAACCGTCTGGCTCGAACCCGTTTCGCCGCAGCACATCGAGCGGCTCGACATCGCGCCCGATCTGGATGCACAGGCGCTGCACCTGACCACCGTCGGCGCTGGCACGGCGGATGGCGACACGGTCGAAGCGATCGTTCGCGACGGCAAGGACGAAGTGGCCCGGGCCACGGGCAAACCCGGTGCTGAGCTGGTCATCAAGATTCCCGGGGCCAAGCCCTGGACGCCGGCCGATCCGCACCTGTACGACCTGGAAGTCGCCCTGACGCACGACGGCAAAACGGCCGACCGCGTCGAAAGTTACTTCGGTCTCCGCAAGATCGGCCTCGCTCCCGACGAGCACGGCCGGCAGCGGATCGTGCTCAATGGCGAGCCGCTGTTCCAGGTGGGCCCGCTCGACCAGGGCTTCTGGCCCGACGGCCTGTACACGGCCCCGACCGACGAGGCCTTGCGCTACGACATCGAGATCACCAAGAAGCTCGGCTTCAACATGACCCGCAAGCATGTGAAGGTCGAGCCCGAGCGGTGGTATTACTGGTGCGACAAGCTGGGCCTGCTCGTCTGGCAGGACATGCCCAGCGGCGACAACAAGACGCCCGAGTCGCAGAAGCAATATGAGCTGGAGCTCGACCGGATGATCGCCGGCCGGCGGAACCATCCGTCGATCGTGATGTGGGTCGTGTTCAACGAGGGCTGGGGCCAATTCGACACCGAGCGCCTCACCGCCCACGTCAAGCAGCTCGATCCCACCCGGCTGGCCAACAACGCCAGCGGCTGGACCGACAAGCAGGCCGGCGACGTGCTCGACATCCACGTCTATCCTGGCCCCGGCGCCCCGACGCCGATTCGCCCCGGGCCGGCGTGCTGGGCGAATTCGGCGGGCTGGGCCTGGGGGTCGACGGACACACCTGGGAAAAGAAAACCTGGGGCTACCAGGGCACCGCCAGCGGTCAGGAGCTGACCGCGCGCTATCAGAGCCTGCTCCGCGACTCTTGGGAACTGAACAAGACCAAAGGCATGAGCGCCGCCGTCTACACCCAGATCACCGACGTCGAGACCGAGGCCAACGGCCTGCTCACCTACGATCGCGAAGTGCTCAAAGTCGACCGCAAGAAAACGGCCGCCGCCAATCGAGGCCGCTTTCCCGAGCTGCGCACCCTGGCCGCCACCAGCGAGCGCGAACCGCAAACCTGGCAGTACACCTTCGACAAGCCGGCCGACAACTGGCAGCAACCCGGTTTCGACGCCGGCAAGTGGAAGACCGGTCCCGGCGGCTTCGGCACCCGGACCACGCCCGGCGCCGTCGTCGGCACCGTCTGGGATACGCCCGACATCTGGCTCCGCCGCGAGTTCGAACTGCCCGACCGCAAGCTCGACGAGATCGTTTGCCGATTGCACCACGACGAGGACGTGACCGTGTACGTCAACGGCGCCCGAGCCCTCGAGCTCGGCGGCTTTTCCACCGCCTACGGCGAGCAGCCGCTCACCGCCGAGGGCCTCGCCGCCCTCAAGCCGGGCAAGAACGTCCTGGCCGTCCACTGCCATCAGACCACCGGTGGGCAATTCATCGACGTCGGCTTGGCCGAGCTGTTGCCCCTGGCCGACGCGGGCGACGACAAGCACTGGATCTCGCTGTTCGACGGCCAGTCGCTGGGCAAATGGAAGTCGACCGAGTTCGCCGGGCACAACGAGGTCGAAGTCAAGGATGGTAACATCATCCTCAACGTGGGCAACGAAATGACCGGCGTCACCTGGACCGGCGAGCTGCCGAAGATGAACTACGAGATCAAGCTCGAAGCGATGCGCGTCGACGGCACCGACTTTTTCTGCGGCCTGACGTTTCCGGTCAACGATCTGCCGTGCAGCCTGATCGTCGGCGGCTGGGGGGGCGGCGTGGTCGGCATTTCGAGCCTCAACGGCAAGGACGCGGCCCGCAACGAGACCACGCACTACGCCGAGTTTCAGAAAGGCCGCTGGTACAAAATCAAGCTCCGCGTGACCGAGGGCAAGCTCGAAGCCTGGATCGACAAGAAGCAGGTCGTCAACGTCGACACCCGCGACAAGACGATCGGCATCCGCCCTGAAGTCGAAAAATCCCGCCCGCTCGGCATCTCCAGCTACGCCACGACCGCGGCCCTGCGGAAAATCAAGATTCGGGAGCTGACACCAGAGGAAACGGCGGCGACAAAATAATTCGAAAGGACATGGGAATCAACTTAAGCGGCGGGAATATGTCACGAACTGGATTTGTCATTGGCTTTGCCGATTTCCGCGTTGCGCTTCCCTTGCGAAAAGCAGCGACGCTAATCTCTGATGCAGTCTTTGGCGGGATTCCATTTCGCGTCAAGGATCAAGATTTCGACGATGGGTCTGCAACTCTTATTTTGAAGCGTGCCTTTGTCGGAATGAGTGCTGAGATGTTCGGCGGCCCGGACCATTACACGATTGAGATTGGCACCGTTCCGTCTGCGTCAGTGGAGGGCATTCCCGAGATTGCCGACTTGTCTGATATGCTCCGGCAGCAGCTCGAACACTTGCCGGGGGTTACACTCATAACAACTACGCTCTAAAGCGCGGTCCTTCCGCTGCACCTCGCGTCACGGCGCGACGGCTGCGGACGATTTGCGGCTTCCCAACACATCGAGCCACGATCCATGAGCCGGACCAGTCGGCGGGAATTCATCGGCCAGACGTGCGGCTGGGCCGGCGGGACTCTGTTGGCCGCGGAGGGGATTGCTTGGGCCGATGAGCCGCGGCTGGAGCTGGCCACGTTTCGGGCCGACGTTTCGCCGCCGCTGGGTCATCCGCTCTGCGGCGGTTGGATCAAGCCGGCCGAAGCTCAGGACGATCCGCTGGAGGCGATCGGCCTGGTGCTGCTCGGAGCGGGCGAGCCGATCGTGCTTTGTGCGGTCGATTGGACGGGGCTCTTGAACGGCGCCCATCGAGCCTGGCGAAAGCGCTGGCCGCGGCGGCCGGCACGTCGCCCGAACGGGTCGCCATCCAATGCGTTCATCAGCATAACGCGCCGATGGTCTGCCCCGAGGCCTACCGCGTGTGCGCCGCCCAGCCCGATCTGCCGGGGGCGGTGATGCAACCCGAGTTCGTCGCCCAGGCGCAAGCCCGCGTCGCCACGGCGCTGCGGGATTCGCTGGCCCAGCGGCGGCGAATCACGCAGGTGGCCACCAGCCAGGCCCGGGTCGAGCGGGTGGCCAGCAACCGGCGGATCATCGGGCCCGACGGCAACATCGCCCAGTGGCGGGCGAGCAGCAGCAAGAATCCGCTCCACAAGGAATTGCCTGAGGGGCTGGTGGATCCCTGGCTGAAGACGGTGGCGTTGTATTCGGACGACGCCCGGGTGGCCGCTTGTCATTACTATGCCACGCACCCGATGAGCTATTACGGCGACGGCCGGGTGTCGAGCGATTTCGTGGGCCTGGCCCGGCGGCAGGTGCAAGCGGCCGAGCCCGACTGCACGCAGATCTATTTCACCGGCTGTGCCGGCAACGTTGCGGCCGGCAAATACAACGACGGTACGCCCGAGAGCCGCCGCGAGCTGACCGAGCGGATGCGCACCGCGCTCGCCGCTTCGCTGGCCGGGCTGAAACCGCGGCCGATCGGCCGGGTGGGCTGGCAGACGCAGGAAATCCTGCCCGAGCCGCGGGCCGAGCTGCGCGACGACGTTCTGGCCGCTCTGGTGGCCGACGGCCAGCGCTCGCGCCCAGAGCGGATCATCGCCGCGATGCGGCTGGGCTGGCTGCGGCGCTCGGCGGCCAAGGTGCCGATCGTACTCAGCGGTTTGCACGTCGACGAAGTCAGCCTGCTCCATTTGCCGGCCGAGTCGTTCGTCGAGTATCAACTGCTGGCCCAGCGGCTGGGGGGCGAACGGTTCGTGGCCGTGGCCGCCTACGGCGACGGCGGGCCCTGGTATCTGCCGACGCGCGACGCGTATCCGCAGGGAGGTTACGAAGTGGACGTGGCGTTTTGCGCTCCGGCAATCGACGACGTGCTCAGCCGCGGCATGGAAAGCTTGCTGGCCCGGTCATGACACGACAATCCCTTGCCGCCGCTGCGATCCTGCTCGCGCTGGCTGTGTGCGCCAATAGCTTGCTCGCCGCCGACCCCGCGCCGGCCGGCCCGCCGCCCGTGGATCACGCTCGGTTGCTGACCTATCGCGCCGCCGACGGCCACGATCAGCCGGTCAAGACTCCCGCCGATTGGCAAAAGCGGCGGGCTCAAATCCTCTCGGGCATGCAGCAGGCGATGGGCGAACTGCCCAGCCGCACAAACTTGCCGGCCCTCGACGTGCGGGTCAGCGAGGAAGTCCGCGAAGCCAAATTCATTCGCCAGAGCGTCACGCTGGCGGCCGACGACCGCGACCGGCTGCCGGCGCTGCTCTACTTGCCGCTCGACGTTCCGCCGGGTACCAAACTGCCCGCCGCCATCGCCCTGCATCCGACCGCGGCCTCGGCAAGCGGATCGTCGACGGCCAGGGCCCACCCGATCGGGCCTACGCCCGGGAGCTGGCCGAGCGCGGCTACGTGGTCATCGCGCCGACTACCCGACGTTTGGCGATTATCCGTGCGACTTTTCCGATCCGCGCTACGGCTCCGGCACGATCAAGGGGGTGTTCAACCACATGCGGTGCGTCGACCTGCTCGCCGCCCGGCCGGACGTCGACCCGCGGCGGATCGCGGCGATCGGCCATTCGCTGGGCGGGCACAACGCGCTGTTCCTGGCGGCCTTCGACGAGCGGATCACGGCCGCGGTTTCCTGTTGCGGCTGGACGCCGTTCCACGATTACTACGGCGGCAAGCTGGCCGGCTGGGCCCAGGATCGTTACATGCCGAGGATTCGCACGGCGTACGGGCTCGATCCCGACCGGATGCCGTTCGATTTCTACGAAGTCGTGGCGGCGCTCGCCCCGCGGGCCTGTCTCTCGATCTCGCCGCTGGCGGACGACAATTTCAGCGTCGCCGGGGTGAAAAAAGCCGTGCCCCGCGCGGCCGAGGTTTTTCAATTGCTCTCGGCGGAGAAGCGGTTGCAGGTTCGCTACCCGGACTGTGCCCACGATTTTCCGCCGGCCGAGCGTGAGGCGGCGTATGCGTTTCTGGATGCGCAGCTGGCCCCGCCGCGCCAAAAGCCGAGAGCGAGGACCTGTCGAGCGAGCTGCCCCGCATCCCGCCGCGGGAACCGGCCGCGGTGCTCCGCTCGATGTCGCTGGTCGCCGGTCTGCATGCCGAGCTGGTCGCGGCCGAGCCGGAGGTTTGTTCGCCCGTGGCGCTCGATATCGACGAGCGGGGCCGGATGTTCGTCGTCGAGATGCGCGACTACTCGGAACAGGACCGCGAACGGCTGGGCACCATCCGCCTGCTGGAAGATCGCGATGGCGACGGGCGCTACGAGACGGCGAGCATCGTTTGCCGACGATCTGTCCTGGCCGACCGCCGTCTTGTGTTACGGCGGCGGCATCTTCGTCGGGGCCGCGCCCGACATTTGGTTTTTCCAGGATACCGACGGCGACGGCCGGGCCGACGTACAGGCGGCAGGTCTTTACCGGCTTCGGCCGGGCGAACGTGCAAGGGCTGCTCAACAGTTTTCGCTGGGGATTGGACGGTCGGATTCACGGAGCCACCAGCAGCGCGGGGGGCCGGATCCGCAGCGGGGAGCATCCCGAACGGCCGGAGGTCGATGTGAGCGGCCGCGACTTTTCGTTCGATCCTGCGCACGCTCGAATTCCGCGCCGAGAGCGGCGGTGGGCAGCACGGAATGTGCTTCGACGATTGGGGGCGGAAGTTCGTCTGCTCGAACAGCGATCACCTGCAATTGGTTATGTTCGATGACCGCTATTTCGCCCGCAACGCGCGCTATCCGGCCCCGCCGGCCCGGCGGAGCATCGCGGCCGATGGCCCGGCCGCGGAAGTATTTCGCACCAGTCCGGTGGAGCCCTGGCGCGTTGTGCGGACCCGGCTCCGCGTGGCTGGCAAAGTGCCCGGCCCGATCGAAGGGGGCGGCCGCGCCGCGGGCTACTTTACCGGGGCCACCGGCGTCACCATTTATCGCGGCCATGCCTGGCCGGCCGAAATGCACGGCCAGGCGATCGTCGGCGACGTCGGCGGCAACCTGGTCCATCGCAAGGCGCTGTCCGCCAATGGCCTGTCGCTGACTGGCAAGCGGATCGACGAGCAGTGCGAACTGCTGGCGTCGACCGACAACTGGTTTCGCCCGGTGCAGTTTGCCCAGGCGCCCGACGGCTGTTTGTATGTGATCGACATGGACCGCGAGGTGATCGAGCATCCGGCGTCGCTGCCGCCCGAGATCAAACGGCATCTCGACCTGACCAGCGGACGCGACCGGGGCCGGATCTGGCGGATCGCCCCCGAGCGTTTTCAAGCCACTCCGCCGCCGCGGCTCGATAACGCTAATTCGGTGGAGCTGGTTTCCCTGTTGTCGCATGCCAACGGCTGGCACCGGGACACGGCCGCGCGGCTGCTTTGCGAGCGGCGCGATCCGGCCGCCGTGCCGCTGCTTGCCAGTGCTGCCCGCAGCGCGGCCGAGCCGCTGGGCCGGCTGCACGCGCTGTACGTGCTCGACGCGCTCGAGGCACTCGACGCCGCACTGCTGCTGGCCGCGCTCGACGACCCGCATCCCGGCATACGGCGACACGCGGTGCGCCTGGCCGAGCGGCAGATCGCGGGCAATTCGGCCATCGGCGAGAAACTGATCCGGCTCACTGGCGATCCCGATCCGCTCGTCCGCTATCAACTGGCGTTCACGCTGGGTGAGCTGCCGGGCAAGACGGCGGGGAAAGCGCTGGCCAAAATCCTGGCCGCACGATCCGGCCGAGCCGTATTTGCAGGCTGCGGTGTTCAGCTCGCTCGCGAATCGGGCGGGGGACGTGCTCGCGCCGCTGATCGCCGACGCGGCGTTCTGCTCGCAGCCGGCCGGCGCCGAGGTTCTGGAGCAACTCGCGCGGCAGATCGGGGCCGACGCTGATGCTGCCGGCATGGAGGCACTCGATCAGGCGCTGGCCATGCCCCCCGCAGGGCAGCCCTGGATCGCCGCGGCGCTTGTGCTGGGACTTTTGGACGGCCGCGGGCGGGTTCAGCTATCAGCCGGCCAGTCCCTGCCGGCATTGCCGGAGCGATTCGAGGCCGCGCGAAGGTCGCTGCTGGAAAGCGCTCGCAAGACGGCGATCGACGTCGCGGCGCCGCCCGGCGAGCGGCTGGCCGCGATTCGGGCCTTGCGGATCGGTCAAAGCGAAACGGCGGTTCCGCTCTTGGCCGGGCTGGTCGATCCGGCCCAGCCGCAGGACATCCAACTGGCCGCGATCGCCACCCTGGCCCGTTTCGACGTGTCGGCTGTGGCCGAAACACTGCTCGCCGCCTGGCCGCAGCTCAGTCCCGCGGTCCGGGCGGCCGCGGCCGACGCCCTGTTTTCGCGGCCGGCCTGGTCGGCCGCGGTGCTGGAGGCAATCGAAGCCCAAAAAATCGCCGGCAGCGAAATCGATCCGGCCCGGCTCGCGGTGCTGCAGTTGCATGTCGATCCCGCAATCCGCCGCCGCGCCGCCGAACTAACAGCGCGGCTGCGCGGCGGAGCCCGGCCCGAGGTGGTCGCGGAGTACCGCCCGGTGCTCGAACTGACTGGCGACGCCGAGCGCGGTAAGGCGACGTTTCAGAAAACCTGCGCCACCTGCCACCGGCTGGATAACCTGGGCTTCGACGTCGGGCCGAGCCTGGCTTCGATCCGCCAGCGGGGGCCGGACGCCATTCTACTGGCCGTGCTCGATCCGAACCGCGAAGTCAACCCGCAGTATGTCAATTACGTGGCCGTGCTCGAGGACGGCCGCACGACGAGCGGCATGATCGCGGCCGAATCCGCGACCTCGATCACGCTCAAGCGGGCCGAAGGCGCGAGCGACACGCTCCCCGCGCACCGACATCGAAACCCTCCGCAGCACCGGCCAATCGATGATGCCCGAGGGTTTGGAAAAGCAGCTCTCGCCGCAGACCTTGGCCGACCTGATTGCCTACCTGATGCAGTCGCATTGAACGATTAGGTTCAGCGAGCCACCACTCAGAACGGGCACTTGCTCGTCCAGCCGATCGGCCGGCCGTCGGTGGGATGGGCCAGCCGCAGCTCGGCGGCGTGTAGCAGCAGGCGGTCAGCGAGTTGCCGCACGGCGGCGGAGGCGTACAGATTGTCGCCCAGGATCGGATGGCCGAGCGTGGCCAGATGCAGGCGGAGTTGATGCGAGCGGCCAGTGATCGGCCGCAATTCGAGCCGCACGCGATCGGCCAGCCGCTCGACGATGCGCCACGCGGTTTGGGCCGGCCGGCCTTGCACGGGATCGATGCAGTGCCGCGGCGGATGGTCGAAGTCTTTCCGCATGGCCAGATCGACGAGGCCCTCGTCGGCCGCGGGATTGCCCCAGGCGATCGCTTCGTAGCGTTTCGTCACGCGGCGCTCGGCGAATTGCCGGCCGAGCTCGCGCTGGGCTTCGAGGTCGATGCGCCATCACGATCAGCCCCGAGGTGTCGCGATCCAAGCGGTGTACGACCAATGCCCGCGGCCAAAGAGCCTGCACCCGGGCGCTCAAGCAATCCTGTAGCAGCGGTCCCCGGCCCGGCACGGCCAGCAGGCCCGACGGCTTATCGAGCACGATCAAACGTTCGTCGCGATGGACGACCGATACACCCTCGTCCGGCGCATACCGTGGGGACAAGCCCCACGGCCCGCTGGTTTGAAGTGCCGCGACTTTTCGTTCTTCCTCGGCCGTCATCCCGCTTGGCTCCAACAATCTCGACGTTGCCGTGTTCTGCGAAACGCGCATACCGTGGGGACAAGCCCCACGGCTCGCTGGCTTGAAGTGCCGCCCCTTTTCGTTCTTCCTCGGCCGTCATCCCCCGTATCTCCAGTCATCCCCCGTATCCCCTCTCCGAACCCTTCACCTCGCGAACAAGGCCCGCAGTTCCGATGGCAAGGGCGGCGTCGCGCCGCTTTGCGAGCAGACGAACGCCGCGATCCGGCAGGAGCGGTCGTTAATCGCGTCCAGCTCGTCGCCGGCCAGCAATCCGAGTGTCAGCGCGGCCGTAAAGGCATCGCCCGCGCCAACCGTGTCGCGAACCGTCGTGGCCACGCCCGGGCGATGGCTGACCTCGCGGCCGCGAACGAGGATCGCTCCCTCGGCGCCGCAGGTCAACGCGGCGGCACGCAGGCTAAAGCGCTCGGCGAGCGCCCCGAGGGCTTCGGCGCCACTGCCCGGCACGCCGCAAATCTTGGCCACGCGCGGCAGCTCGTCGTCGTTGAGCTTGAGCACGTTGCAGGCGGCAATCGAGCCGCGGATCACCTCGTCGTCGAAGAACGGTGCGCGGAGATTGATGTCGCAGATTCGCAGGGCCGACTCGGGCGTCGCGGCGACGACACGGCGGATCGTTTCGCGCGAGGCGGCGCTCCGCTGCCCCAGCGTGCCAAAGCAAACCGCGGTCGATTGCCCCGCGAGCTTCGCCAGGTCCGCAGTCCAATCGAGATGATCCCACGCCTCGTCGCGGCCGAATTCGTAGCTGGCGTGGCCGGCCGCATCGATGCGGACCGTGACCGTGCCGGTGGGCCAATCGGCCACTCGAGCGACATGGTCGACATGCACCTGCTTGGCCGCCAGAGCCGCGAGGGCATCGTCGCCCAATCGATCCCGGCCGACAGCACTGACGATCGTCGCGGTTCCGGCCAAAGCGGCGGCGTGGCAGGCGAAATTCGCCGGCGCGCCGCCGAACCGGGCCCCGTCGGGAAACACGTCCCAGAGGATTTCGCCAATGCCGACGATTTGCAAATCCTGGCTCATGTGGCCGGAATCCAAAGCAGGAGAGAATGCGACGCGACTGCGGCGGGCGCGGGCTCGCTCACGCCGCGCGCCGTAGCGGCGGCCGTTCCGTTGGCGCCGCTCGCCGGGCAGGCTGCCGCACCGAGCGCCGCAGTCGGGCCAGCGCCCCGTGCAGGGCCAGCTCGCCGCGCGACTCCTGCCGGCCGGCCAGCAGATTGGCCACCAGGCGAATCGGCCGCCAAGGACGCCGCAGCCAACCGGTCAGGTAAAACAGCAGCACACCCAACCAGCGTACCGCGTGCAACTGGCGATCGCCAAGATGCTCGGACAGCGAGCGCGTGGCCGAAGCGTCGGCATAGGACCGCAGCCGGTCGTAATACTCGTCATCGAGCTGAATCTGCCCCGCGGCGTGCAACTCGTCAAACAGCTCCGAGCCGGGATAGGGCGAAAAGGCCCAGATGCTCAGGTCGTGGGCTCCGGCCCAGGCCATGCGGACGACGAAGGCCAGCGACTGGGCCAGCTCGCGCCACGTCTCGCCGGGAAAGCCGAGCATCAGGTTGCACTTGATATTGATGCCCGAGCGGACGCTGGCTTTCATCGACTCGAGCATCCGGACCGGCTCGATCCGTTTTTTGATTCGCGCGAGCACGGCCGGCGAGCCGCTCTCGGGCGAGTAGGACAGGTTGCGGCAGCCGGCGGCGAACAAGAGCGGGGCGATTTCCTCGTCGATCGCTTCGCTCCGCGTGCCGCTGGGCAGTTGCCAACTGAACTGCAAGCCGCGGTCGAGGATTGTCTGGCAAAAGTCGCGGATCCAGGATTTCCGCACGATCGCCGTCAGATCATAAAAGTCGAAGTTCTCCACGCCCCACCGCCGCTGGTACGACTGCATTTCGAGGAGCAGGTTGTCGACCGAGCGGACGCTCCAGCGCGTGGTCCACATCGCCGGGCTGCTGCAAAACGTACATTGATAAGGACAGCCGCGGCTGGCCAACAGTGGCATCGAGCGTCCCCGATCGACACCGAAGCCCAGCCGGCGGTCGAGATACTCCTCGATCGGCAGCAGGTACCAGGCCGGCCAGGGAATCGAGTCCAAATCGGCGATCCGCGTCCGCCGCGCCGTCCGCACGACGGCGCCGCCCGGCGTGCGATAGGCGATGCCGGCGATGCCGCCCGGTTCGAGTCGGCCGCTTTGCCAGCGGCGGACAATGTCGAGCAGCGTCTCTTCGCCTTCGCCCAGCACGCACAACTCGGCCGGCGATTCGGCCAGCGTCAGCTCGGGCGCGGCCGTGGCGTGCTCGCCCCCCACCACCAGCAGGGCCTCGGGAAACCGCTCGCGGATTCGCCAGAGCAGCTCGCGGCAGACCGGCCACTCGAAGGTGAAGCCGGCCGAGACGCCGATGATCTGCGCAGCGCCGGGAATCCGCTCGACGACTTCGTCGGGCCCCAGCCCAATCAGGGCGCAATCGCGTCCCCAGGGAGTCGATTGTTCGATTGCTTCGCCGACCGCGTCGACGACGCTCACGTCGTAGCCGGCCGCGTCCAGGGTGCCGGCCACGTAGGCCAGTCCCAAGGGCGGCGTGAGCAGGGCCGCCTGGTTCCACTTGGGCACCAGTATCGGCGGGCGAACCAGGCAGGTGCGCATCCTTGCGCTCGCGGCGGGTGAGAGTGTGCCGAATCCATGGCGCCGGCTGGGGGCCGGAACGGCCATTGGACCCCGAATCGGCCCGGCGAGGCAAGGTCGATCGGCGTGCTAGCCCGAGTGCGTCGGCGTTTCCTGGTTCGAGGGGCGTTTGAGCGACGACCGTGGCGCAGGGCACCCGCGGGCCGCCGGCCGCGGGCTTAACAGGGTGTGAGCCGTAAGCCGGCTGATTGCACCACTGAATTCTTCCTACCGGCAGCCCCCAGCCCCCAATCCCCAACCCCTCTGTCCTCACCGCCAGGCCACGAACCGGGGCTGGGTGCGGCTCGGGCTGAGCAGAATCACGGCCCGCTTGCCGTCGGTGAAGTAGGGGTCGCCGGTCAAGTTATGACGCGGATGCCGGGCATCGCAGGGGTCGGCGGCATCGACGTAGCCGGCCGCTTCGATCCGCTCGGCCTTGAGCAGGTCTTCGATCACGTAATCCCGGGCTTCGTCGACGTCGGGATCGACCCGGTGGGTCGTCAGGTTCCAGGTCTTCGTCGTGAATCGCACGCCAATGTCGCGACTGATTTGCCCGACCCAGACCGGCTGGGCGTGGAACGTGAGCGGCGTCAGCCACAGCCGCAGGTGCAGCCGCTCGTTGATCGACTGCCGGCTCCGCTGTAGGGCCACATCCTGACTGCGGCCGAACAGGAACAGCGAGCTGACGGGCGAGTAGCGATACTCCGAACCCAGCAAGAACGCCCGGAAGGTTTTCCAGCAGGTGGCCAGCGTGATCGACTCGCTCTCGTCCCAGCGGGCGACGAACGCGCCGAAGATCACTTCGAACGCGCCGATTACGACCAGGTTGCAGGGGTCGCCCGTCCGCGTGCCGTGGGCGTTGGTGGTGGCGGCAGGCATCTGCCCCAACCGCTCGACCAGCCCCCGCACGTCGCACTCGACCAGCGAGGCGCGGCACCAGGCTTTCGAAGTTGCGCCGCAGGTAATCGGCCGCGATGCCGGGCACGGGAATCGAAAACGTGAACTCGACCATCTTCTGCGGCGATTTGGCCTCGGCCTCGAGCCGCGATACTGCCAGCTCAATCTGTTGGCTCGCCGTCGGGGCCTGATCGTGGGTCTGGCCTTGGTCACGGGCGTGGGCCTGGCCGTCGATCGCGCCGCCGGTGGCGTGCAGGCAGACGTGTACGGACCGGGTGCCCGACTCGAGCGGGGCGAAGACGAATCCGGCCGCCGTCTCGCCCGGCGGAATCGGCCGCAGCGCCAGGGCCAGGAAGCGAAAGCATTCGTCCATCCGCCCGTTGGCCCGCAGCGCGGTGAAGAGCTTGAGCGGCAGAAAGAGCACGATCCAGGGCAAGAACAGCCAGGCCAACAGTCCGAAGGCGCTCAGCCGCCGCAGGATCGAGAAGTGGCAAATGCCCGCCGCTTCGAGCGGGGTGTAATAATTCGGATCGATGCTGACCAGCTGCAGCCGCAGCGGCCGGTTCGAGCGGTTGCTGATCCGCAGATACACGGCCTGCAAGCCGTGGCGGGCGAGCGGCACGCCGAAGATCCGGTCGCACTCGCGGGCGTCGGGCACGGCGACCTGCACTTCGGCGTGGTCGTCGTGCTGCGTCTGGCGCGGGCCAGAAAGTCGCGCCAGTCCGGCTGGGCGCATAGGGCGTGGTCAACAAGCGCCACACACGGCCGGTGCCGGGAACTGCCACGGGCTTATGAATTCCTCAACTGCGTCGCGCTGGCGGCGGATCAGGTGTCGGTTGGATTGAGGGCCTTGAACGTAAAGGCCGCGACCGCGCCGCCAAGGAGGTTGGCCACCAGAAACACCCAGATGTTGGCCCAGGTCGACAGGCCCATTACCGTCACGCCGATGGCCACCGCCGGGTTGAAGGCCCCGCCCGAAATATCGCCGACCGCGAACGCGCCGACCAGCACGGTAAAGCCGATGGCCAGACCGTAGAACGAATTGCCCGCGGTGCCCTTGGCGGTCGCCACGTTCAGCACGACGTACACCAGAGCGAAGGTGAACAGGAATTCGACTAGCAGCGCCTTGGCGATGTCGAACTTATCGCCGGGCGAGCCTTCGCCGCGGAGATACTTCACCGCGAGGGCCGCGACGATCGCGCCGATCACCTGAAACAGCCAATAAGGCAGCACGTCCTTCGTCTCGCAGCGCCCCCGGAGCCAGACGCCCAGCGTCACGGCCGGATTGAAATGGCCTCCCGAAATGTGCCCGCCGGCGAAGATCATCACCGCCAGGGCCGAGCCGATCGCCAAGGGCGGAATCACTCCGGCCCCGCCATGAATGACCGTGCAGCCGATCGTCAGAACGAGGAAAAACGTGCCGATGAATTCCGCGATGTACTTGTTCATTCTGGATCAATCCTGGAGTCGAAGAGCGCGTGGCCGCCGGATTTCCGCCGCAAGGTGCAGAGAATCTGCTACCCGACGAGTGAGCTATCATGCCAGTTGGGCCAGCTTTTTACCAGCCGTCAGTGGGGGTTGTCCCATTTCCCGGCTCGCCCGGCTCGCGGAGCGCGACCGCAGTTTTTCCGGCGCAATCGCGCGACGTCTCTCGCCGCAAGCCGTTGGCCCCAAAAAGTTTGACTCCCAGCTGGCGACTACGCTAGACTAAGGTCGATTATACCCATGGCGAAGGCGGCCTCGGGCCGTGCGTACACCCGAAACTTCGGAGGAAGTCCCACGATGTTGCGCATTCCAGGGCAGCTCGGCCGAGACGTGTGCGACCGCGGTATCGGCCTGACACGCCGCGACCTGATGCGGGTGGGCGGTTCGGCTCTGTTGGGCCTGACGCTCGGCGACATGCTCCAGCTGCAGCAGGCCTCCGCCGACGAGGCCAAGGTCACCGCCGGCGGCCCGGGCTGGAACAAGGCCAAAAGCCTGATCATGGTCTACCTGCAAGGCGGGCCCAGCCATCTCGACCTGTGGGACCCCAAGGAGAACGTGCCCGACAACGTGCGGAGCGCGTTCAAGCCGATCGGCACCAAGTCGCCGGGCGTGTCGTTCACCGAACTGCTGCCGAACCTGGCCCAGGTGACCGATAAGCTGACGCTGATTCGTTCGCTCAGCTACACGCCGGTCGGGCTGTTCAACCATACGGCCGCGATCTACCAGATGCACACCGGCTACACCACCGACAAGGTGAGCCCCTCCGGTCAGCTCGAGCCGCCCAGTCCCAAGGACTTTCCGACGCTCGGCTCGAACATCATCCGCGTCAAGCCGCCGACGGTGCCGATGCTGCCGTTCGTGATGCTGCCCCGGCCGCTGCAAGAGAGCGGCGTGGTGGGCAAGGGGGGCACCGCCGGCTTTTTGGGCCGGGCCTACGACCCCTACACGCTCTATCCGGCCGGCGACGACATGGACATGGCCAAGATGGACCGGATCAAGATCGACGACTTGAACCTGCGTCCCGAGGTGTCCAGCGCCCGGCTGGAGCGCCGCGCCGCTTGCGCGACGTCATCAACAAGGGCATGCCCGACATCGACAAGGCGGTGGCCAAGTACGACCTGAACGAATACTACGACAAGGCGCTGGGGCTGATTCTGTCGGGCCGGGCCCGCGACGCCTTCGACCTGAAGGCCGAGCCCGACGCGGTGCGCGACCGCTACGGCCGCACGAGCTTCGGCCAGAGCTGCCTGTTGGCCCGGCGGCTGGTCGAGGCCGGCACCCGGGTCGTCGAAGTCGTCTGGCCCAAGGTCGCCAATAGCGACAACCATTCGTTCGACGTCCACGTCGGCCTGTCCGACCGGATGCGGAAGCAATCGGGCCCGATGCTCGATGCCGGCGTGGCCACGCTGATCGCCGATCTGGACGAGCGCGGCCTCTTGGACGAGACGCTGGTCGTCGTGGTCGGCGAATTCGGCCGCAGCCCGCAGCGCGGCGTGAGCACTTCGGGCAACGGCAATACCGACGACGGCCGCGATCACTGGCCGTACTGCTACACGGGCATTGTCGCCGGCGGCGGAATCAAGCGCGATTTCGTCTACGGCCGGAGCGACGCGACGGGCTCGGCCCCGCTGGAAACCCCGGTCCACCCGACCGAACTTTTGGCCACGATTTACCACGCGATGGGGATCAATCCGGCCACGATCGTGTACAATCACTTGAACCAGCCGCGGGAATTGGTCAAGGGCGAAGCGGTCACGAAATTGTTCGCCTGACGACATTACCCGCATTTCAGTTCGCGTTGAGGCGATGGCCCCGGACCACCCCCGGGGCCATCGCTTTTTTGTTTGGCATCGATCGATTTGACACGCAGATCGGCAGTGGGCAGCCGTGCGATCGCGCAACCTCGATCGGCCCCGGCGCGAACCCCCAGGCAAAGGATTGGCAATCCGGCCGCGGTCGGTCATCATACGGGGCACCGCGGCCGGCGCGTTTTTCGCGCCGGCTCGCGGGCTGCAACTGGGAGGCTTGTCATGCAGATCGCCATGCTGGGGTTGGGCCGGATGGGGGCCAACATGGTCCGCCGGCTGCTCAAGGCCGGACACCAGTGCGTCGTGTACGACATTCATCCTCCGGCCGTGGCCGAATTGGCCGCCCAGGGCGCCGTCGGCGCCACGTCGCTGGCCGATCTCGTCAAGAAGCTCACACCGCCCCGGCCGATCTGGCTGATGGTGCCCGCGGGAATCGTCGACAAGATGCTGGCCGATCTGCGACCGTTGTTGGCCCAGGGCGACATCGTGATCGACGGCGGCAACTCGTACTACATCGACGACATCCGCCGGGCCGGCGAGCTGAAGCAGCAGGGCATCGAATACGTCGACGTCGGCACCAGCGGCGGCGTGTGGGGGCTGGAGCGGGGCTATTGCCAGATGATCGGCGGCCCGGACGCGGTGGTGCAGCACCTCGACCCGATCTTCGCCGCGCTGGCGCCCGGCCGAATCGGCCCCGCGGACGCCCGGCCGCGACAAACAGCCCGGAACGGCCGAGCACGGCTACCTGCACTGCGGCCCGCACGGGGCGGGGCACTTCGTCAAGATGGTTCACAACGGCATTGAGTACGGCATCATGGCCTCGTACGCCGAAGGCATGGCGATCCTCGAGCACGCCAACGTCGGCAAGCGAACCCACGAAACCGACGCCGAAACGACTCCGCTGCGAAATCCCGAGGATTATCAATACGAGCTCAATCTGGCCGACGTGGCCGAGGTCTGGCGGCGCGGGAGCGTGATCTCGTCCTGGCTGCTCGACCTGACTGCCGAGGCTCTGCTCAAGGACCCGGCCCTGGGGCAATTCTCGGGCCGCGTGTCCGACTCGGGCGAGGGGCGCTGGACGATCAAGGCCGCGATCGACGAGGCCGTGCCGGCCCCCGTGCTAACGACCGCCCTGTACGAGCGGTTCGCCTCGCGGGGCGAGTTCGATTTCGCCGACAAGCTGCTGTCGGCCATGCGATTTGCCTTTGGTGGGCACCTGGAAAAACCGGCGGGCCAGTAACCGCGAAGAGCCAGTAACCGCGAAGAGCCAGTAACCGCGAAGAGCCAGTAACCGCGAAGAGCCAGTAACCGCGAAGAGCCAGTAACCGCGAAGAGCCAGTAACCGTGCAGAGCCAGTGATTGCGAGGAGCACTTCGTCTCGATGAAAAACAACACGTCCGACGCTCTGGTTTTTTTCGGCGCCACCGGCGATTTGGCACAAGAAAATCTTTCCCGCCCTGCAAGGCATGATCAAACGCGGCCACATGGACAAGCCGATCATCGGCGTGGCCAAAGCCGGCTGGACCCTCGACAACTTGAAAGACCGGGCCCGCGACAGCCTGGAGCAGCACGGCGGGGTCGATCCCGAAGCCTTCGCCAAGCTCTGCGATCTGTTGCACTACATCGACGGCGACTATCGCGAAGCCGCCACGTTCGAGCAATTGCGCAAAGAGCTGGGCCCGGCCAACCACCCGCTGCACTATCTGGCCATTCCTCCCACGATGTTTCCGGTGGTGGTCGAGCACCTGGGCAAGTCGGGCTGCGCCACCGGCGCCCGGGTGGTAATCGAAAAGCCGTTCGGCCGCGACCTGGAAACCGCCGTCGCCCTGAATCAGACGCTGCTCTCGAATTTTCCCGAGCCGTCGATCTATCGCATCGACCATTTTCTCGGCAAAGAGCCGGTGCAGAACCTGCTGTTCTTCCGGTTCACCAATGCGTTTCTGGAGCCGATCTGGAACCGCAACTACGTCGACAACATCCAGATCACGATGGCCGAGAGCTTCGGCGTCGAGGGGCGGGGCGCCTTCTACGAAGAAGCCGGCGCCATTCGCGACGTGTTGCAAAACCACCTGCTGCAGGTGCTGGCCATCCTCTGCATGGAGCCCCCCGCCGGCACCGACGCCGAAGCCATCCGCGACGAAAAAGTCAAAGTGCTCCGCACGATCAAACCGCTCGACGGCGAGAGCGTCGTCCGCGGGCAGTTCCGCGGCTATCGCAAGGAGCAGGGCGTGGCGCCCGATTCGCACGTCGAAACCTACGCCGCCGTCCGGTTGCAAATCGACTCCTGGCGCTGGAAGGGCGTGCCGATCTTCATTCGGGCCGGCAAGAATCTGCCCGTCACCTGCACCGAAGTGACCGTGCGGCTCCGGCGGCCGCCGACCATGTACGGCAATTCGCCGCCGCCGGCCAATTACTTCCGCTTCCGACTCAGCCCCGACGTTTCGATCGCGGTCGGCACCATGATCAAGGACCCCGGCGAACAGAACATGGGCACGCCGGTCGAGCTGATGGTCAGCCACCAGGTCGAGCCCAACCAGATGAGCGATTACGAGCGACTGCTGGGCGACGCGATGAAGGGAGACGCCACGCTGTTTGCCCGCGAGGACTCGGTCGAAGCCGCCTGGCGGATCGTCGAGCCTGTGCTGGGCAACGTCACGCCGCTCTACCTGTACGACGTACACAGCTGGGGCCCCAGCGAGTGCGGGGCCAGCGTGCTGCCCCCCGGCGGCTGGCGCAACCCGGAGATGAACGACGGCCAAGTCAGCGGCTAGTCCCGACCTTAACCGGAGGTCGCAACCGCCAGCGACTGTAGGAGGCGACTCCGATCGCCGACTGCCTCAAACGGAAGCGGCCAGTCGGCGATCGGAGTCGCCTCCTACAGACCAGTTATCGCGCCACGCCCAGGTCGAAACCGACCTAGCCGTTTTCGACCGGTGCTTCCGCCCGCGGCGAATCGGAGTTCGGCGCGTCGTCGGCCGGTTGGGGCTTGGCAGTCGGCAAGCCGGGCCGCTTGAGCGTCGGCTTCTTGGGCCCCTTGGTGCGCGGCTCGCGCGTGGCCGTGGGATCGTCGGCCAGCTCGTTCAGTTCGTAGATTTCCACTCGGGCGTTCTTGGTCGGCAGGCCGGCGTCGTGGCCGAACTTGACCGGCTCGTACACGCCGCTCTGGCTCAACCGCATCCGGGCGGGGCGATCCCCTTGTCGGCCAAATACCGCATCGTGGCCATGCTCCGGGCGTACGAGAGTTGCCAGGGATCGGCGAAGGGGCTGTCGGGCGAGAGCGGCCGGGCCGAAGCGTGGCCGCGGACCTCGATCTTCGACAGCTTGCCCTGCAGGTCGGGAATCAGTTTGTCGAGCACCCGTTTGGCCCGGTCGTCCAGCTCGGCCGATTCATCCACGAAGGCTACCAATGTGCCGACGGTCGACTTGTTGTTGTCGTGCAGGGCCGGCAGCGTGGCCTTGCGGGCTTTTTCGCCTTCTTCGTCGGTCTTGGGGGCCGCGTCGATCGTGGGCCGCGCGAGGGCGATCTTCGTCGGGGCCTTCGAATTCGGGATCGGCCCGCCCCCCTCGCTGGGCAGGATCCCCTTCGATTTGCCCGGCTTCGACGAAATCCCCATTGGGTCGTTGAAATACTGGGCGATGGCCTGCTTGACGCTCTTGTCCTGGCCGACCAGCCACATCACCAGAAAAAAAGCCATCATCGCGGTCACGAAGTCCGCGTAGGCCACTTTCCATGCACCGCCGCCGCCGCTTGCCATAGTCGCTAGACCGTTTTCGCTATGAGGGGGTATTCGCTATCCACTACCCTGCGACCGTTGCCGGGTGGCGGCGTCAGGCCGCTTCGGCGTCCTTGAACAACTGGTCGAGCTGGGCCCGGGTGGGGCGCAGGTCGCTGGCCACGCCGCGGCGGGCCTGATCGATGGCCACCTTGGGCGGCACGTCGTTCACAAAGCCCAGAATCACGGCCTCGATCGTGCGGAAGAACGCCAGCTCGGCCGCGCCCAGACTGTCCATTCGCGCGGCCAAGGGGCCGAAGAACCCGTACGAGGCCAGAATGCCCAGGAACGTGCCGACCAGCGCGGCGCCGACCTTGTGGCCGATCTCTTCGACCGGCCCGTCGATGGCTCCCATCGTGATCACGATGCCCAGTACCGCCGCGACGATGCCGAAACCCGGCAAGGCGTCGGCCGTTTTCGACAGCGCGGCGAGCGGGGCATGATGCTCCTCTTCGATCACGTGAATTTCGGTATCGAGCAGCGCCTGGAGCTGGGCCGGCGTCACCGTGCCTTCGAGCACGGGCGTCAGCGCGCCGCAGATGAAATCGCAGACGTGATGGTTCTTGCCGATCAGCGGATATTTGTGGAAGATCGCGCTGTCGTGCGGGTTGGCCAGGTGCGGCTCGAGGGCGATCAGCCCCTCGCGGCGGGCCAGCCGCAGCAGGTCGTACAGCGTCTTGAACAGCTGGTTGTAGGCTTCGCGCGAGAAGGGGCTGCCCTTGAGCGTCGAGAGCACGCCCCGCACCAGGTCTTTGAGCACCTTGACCGGCGACATGATGATCAGCGCGCCCAGGGCGGCCCCGCCGATCGTCAGGATTTCGGTCGGATGGATCAGGGCTCCCACGGCTCCTCCCGAGAGCG
Organism: uncultured Planctomycetaceae bacterium; assembly: GCA_963828155.1. GTDB lineage: Bacteria > Planctomycetota > Planctomycetia > Pirellulales > PALSA-1355 > CAWCAX01. The sequence continues at coordinate 117,148 of CAWHDQ010000014.1, read as the reverse complement.
TGAAGCCCGCCAGCACGCAACCGACCACGACCAGGCAACCGACGATAACGACCATGGGATTTCTCGACTCCGGCTGAGGATCAATAAACAAGCGCAGCGGCGGACGCGCAGGGGCGTCCGGCAGCGAATCGAAGCTAGGGATATATAGATTGCGAAAAATCAACGCGCGTCCGCAGTCGCCGGGCGTTTGTCCGCGGCGAATGGCCCGCTACCGGCGGAGCCGGCCGCCAGCGGTGCAACCCGCAGATCGCGACCATGCCGTCCCCGCGCGGCGCTAGGCCGCGGGAGCGGGCGCTCGGACGGATCGGGTTGTAGGGTTTGCGCCCGCCCCGGGATATGCGAATATCAGGGCCGGCGCCGCGGCCGGACAACGCCGCGGCCGGACAACGCCGCGGAGGCACAGCGCGCGCGGGCCATGCGGGAGGAGAATCGAACCGGATGATCGAAGTCGAAAACCTGGTCAAGCGGTTCGGCGGCCACACCGTGCTGGCCGGCGTGTCGGTCTCGGTCCGCCGGGGCGAAGTAGCCGTGGTGATGGGACCCTCCGGCGGCGGCAAGAGCACCTTGCTTCGGTGTTTGAACGCGCTGGAGTCCTTCGACGGCGGGCGGATCGACGTGGCCGGTGTGCGGCTTCAGCCGGGCAGCCACGTCAGTTCCGGTTGTCGCGAGCTGGGAGAACTGCGACGCCGGGTGGGCATGGTCTTTCAGCAGTTCCTGCTGTTTCCGCACCTGACCGTGCTCCAGAACATCATCGAAGCGCCGGTCACCGTTCTGCGCCGCCCGCGCGACGAGGTGGTCACGGAGGCCGAGGCCCTGCTCGATCGGGTCGGCCTGCGCGAGAAACGCGATGCCCGGCCCGAAAGTCTCTCGGGCGGCCAGCAGCAGCGGGTGGCGATCGCCCGGGCCCTGGCGATGCGGCCGGAAGTGATCCTGTTCGACGAGCCGACGAGCCGCCCTCGATCCGCGGATGGCCGGCGAAGTCGAGGCGGTGATGGCCGACCTGGCCCGTTCGGATCAAACGATGGTCATCGCCACCCACGCGGCCGGCTTTGCCCGCCGCACGGCCCACACGTTGCACGTCATGGCCGAAGGCCGGGTGATCGAATCGGGGCCGCCCGAGCAGGTGCTCGACACCCCGCGCGAAGAGGCCACGCGGCGACTGCTGGCCGGGCGGAACGGCGAGTAAGCCGGCGAGCACCGCGCCGATTCGAGCGCCGAATTTTACGACGCCGCGGCGGCGATCGGCATGTCTGCGGTTGGCATGTCCCGGCGAACCGGCACCGCAGTGAGCGGCACGGCGGCTAGCCGCCGGTTCGATCAGAGGTGAAATCGGATCGGGTGTGTCGCGCGGAAATGCCGGCACGAACTGCATCGGAAACGACCCAAGCACCCACCACACCGGCGGCTACGCGCCGTGCCGCTCACGCCCAGTGGCCCAAAGCAGGAAGGCCCGGCGGGATTTACTCTGCGGCTTCGAGCCGCGTGTACCTCGGCCGCCTGCAACTGGTGAATTCGGGCTTCGAGGTGCTTGAGCTGCGCTGCACGCTCGGCGGAGACGGCGCCCGGGTCGAAGTCGATCGGCCCGTTGAGCAATAGCCGCAGCTCGTCGGCGGCTGCCTGGCGGATGGACAGGTCGTCGCGGGCGGCCAGCGCCAGCCAAACCTGCAAATCGCCCGCCAACCAGGCCACGCTCCGTTCGGCCGTGTCCTCGTGGTCGCCGGCCAGCGCGGACAGCAGCACTTGCACCCGCTGCCACTGCTCGGCGTCGAGATCCTGGCGGCGCAGGCCGGCCAGGTACATCAAGGCCGGCTCGCCGCTGGCGGCCAACTCGCGGGCCGCCGCCCGGCGCTGGCTGTAATGCGGATCGCCCAGGGCTTGCACCAACCGGGCCAGCCGGGCCCGGTCGACGTGCCGCTGAGTCTCAGCCCAGCGGAGCAGCGACTGCTCGATCGCCGTGGCCTTGCCGGCCAGCTGCCACGACGGACGCAGCAGTTCCAGCAGCGGCACCAGCTGCTTCTGGCCGATCTGCGGCTCGACGAGCAACAAATGCCAGAGCGTGGGCGCCACGACCTGCCGCTCCTTGCCCCCCTCGGCGATAGTCAGAGTCAGCTCGCCGTCGGGCGATTGTTCGAATTCGACGCTCGCGGCCGGTTCGCTCACCGTGCGGCGGACGATCAGATGCTCGCCGTCGCTCAATTCGATCACCACGTCGTCGTGGCTCGATTTGCGCTCGTAGCGCAAGCCGGGAGCGTCGTTGCTCATGTCGAGCGTGAGCCGCTCCCAGCGGCCGCTGGCCACGTCCCGGGTCTCGGTCGTCAGATTCAGGCCCTGGCGGCTGCACTCCGCCACGATTCGGCCGCCAACCACGCGGAATTGTACGTAGCGGAGCATTTCCGCGACCTTGGTCACCGACTCGGGCTCGTCCTCTTCGAAGACTTGCTGCCCGCGAGCCTGTCGGCCGCCCACGGTCGCCAGCCCCAAACCGATCACGAACATCCAGCGTGCCAACCGGCCCATCTCATTCCTCCCGCACCTGCCGCGAAGTCCGATCTCCGGCCGCCGATTCGACGATCCGCCGCGTCGCGGCCGAACCGTTTTCGGCGGTCCCATTCCCATGTTCGACGCCCTTTCCGAACGCTGCCCGGGCCGGGGATTCCGCCGCCGGCGGCGGGGCCGCAGGCGGGTGAGTTGCCGGCGATGGGGTGGGCTCCAGCTCGGGCGGCGATTGCACAGCAGCCGCTGCCCGCTGCCGTCGCCGCCGCAGCCAGAACACGACCAGCGCGATCAGCACCGCGCCCGCCACGACGCCGGTCACGACCTTTTCGCTGTCGCGAATCCAGGTCTTCACGTTTTCGCCGAACAAGTAGCTGAGGCCAAAAAAAAAGCTTACCACGGCCGTCGCGCAGAACGCGTCGAACAGCAGGAATTTTTTGAACGACGTCCGCAGGATCCCGATGCTCAAGTATACCGGCGCCGGACTCCGACCATGAACCGGGCCAGAAACAGCACCTTCAGCCCGTGCCGGTTGAGCAGCTGCTCCATCCGGGCTTCGCGCTCGGCGTGCAGCAAGCGGGCCAGCCGCGGGTGGGCCTTTACCAGGTTGTGGCCAAAGTGATAGCCGATCGTATAGAGCATCGAGTCGCCGGCCAGGGCGCCGATCAAGCAAGCCCCCAGCGCCAGCCAGGGATTCAGATGAGCATCGGCCCCCGAGCTGGCGACGCCGGCAGCGATGATCGGAAACTCTTCCGGGACCGGCAGCCCGCACCCGGTCAGGATGAGCACGACGATGATCGACAAGTAATGCGGCAGGTTTTGCATCGATCTCGATTCCGTGACCGCCGTCGCCTGCGCCGGCACGCTCCCCACTGCATTCTAGCCGCCAGTTTGCGGCGTGGTACATGGGAGACTGGGCAATCGCGGCAAAATCGTCCCCATTTGGCCCGCGCAGGCGGCGGCCGGAGGCCTCGCGGAGCTGACCCGATGCGTTTTTTTCCCGCCCGCGCCGCGGACCGCGGCTAGCTTTCGGCGAGCGGCTCGAACTGCTCGGCGTCCAGGCCGAATGCATGGATTTTGACGGTGGCATGTTGCTCGCCGGGGCAGAGCAGCACGCAGCCCAGGTCGGAATGCGCCCGCAGAACTCGGCCGCCCGCTCGGGCCCCAGCACGTACAGCGCGGTGGCGAGCGCGTCGGCCTGGGCTGCCGTCGGCGCGATTGCGGTCGCCGAGAGGACGCCCGCGGCGGGCCAGCCCGTGCGCGGATCGAGGATGTGTCCGTACCGCCGGCCCTGGTGAACGAAGAACTGCGTGCCCGAGCCAGACGTGGCTAGCGCTCGATCGCGCAGGTGAAATTGGCCGATCCGCCGCTGAGGATGCCAGGGATCGCGCAGGCCGATGGTCCAGCCGGACACCTGGGTCGGCTCAGACAGGCGCCCCGCGCCAGCACGCTGCTGTTGCCGCCGTGGAGCAGGAAATGCTCGATACCGGCGGCGGCAAATTGCTCGGCGAAGCGGTCCAGGGCATAGCCTTTGCCGATCGCACCGAGATTGATTTCGAGACCCGGCCGGCGAAAGCGAATCGTGCGCACCTCTGGATTCAGCTCGATGTGCCGGCTGCCAACGCGCTGCAGGGTCGCGGCGATCTCGTCCTGCTGAGGCAGGTTGCCCGAACGTTGGACGAAACCCCAGATGCGCGGCCAGCGGCCCGGCCGTGATGTCGAACGCGCCGTCGGTTTGCCGGGAGATATCGACCGCTTCGGCGAGCAAGGCGAACAATCGTGGCTCGACCGCGACCGCTCGTTCGGCCGCCGTGCGATTGATCGCGCAGAGCTCGCTCGTCTCGCGATAGATCGACAGCTGGGCTTCGAGCTCGTCGACCAGATCGAGCGCCGCCAGGGCCTGCTCGCCGTCGGCGTCGTACTGGCCCGCATTGAGAAAGATCTCGAACTGGCAGGCCATCGCCCGGCGGCTGAAGTGGAGCAAGTAGCCTTCGCTCTCCGGCGGTGGGAGCGGCGCCGGCTCGCCCCCCAGCGCGTCGGCGGCGTCGGCCAGGGCCTGGGCGGCCGAGCGGCCCTGCAGAAACGCGCGGCGGCTGGATTTTCGGGGGGCGGGCATCCTTGGATTATAGTCGCGTTGCGGCGGCCGGTAGGGATAGGGGGCAGGGGATCGGGGGCAGGGAACGGCAGAAAACGGACGACGGAGCAGCGGAGCGAAGACGTTGGAGCCGGCTCCGTCGCGCTTCATTCAGCTGTGGCGCCGCTCTATAATGGAGGGGCGACGGCCGGTGGAACGGAGCAGGGGATCTCGGAGAGCAAAGCGATGCAGGCCAATTCGCCATTGCGGAAGCTGATCGTCGGTGCGGCGGTGGTGCTCTTGCTCGCGCCGATCGTTTGGGCGGCCGGCGGACCCAAGCGGGCGAGGCCGCCGCGCTGGAGCAAACGCGACAGCGACGTGTTCTTCGGCGATGCGCGGGAAAAATTGAACGGCCCGCGCCCGTCAGCCGGCAGCGGAGGCGGAAGCAGCGCGGCGCCCCTGGCCAGTGGCGGCACGCCCTCGGCGACCGACAGCGCTCCGACGCCGAGCGATGGCGGCACGTTCGCCTGGTCGAATTTGATTTCCTCCGACACGATCGAGGGCGAGGTCAAGGCCCTGCAGAAGGAAATCAGCGAGACTGTGCAAACCCCAGCCCAGTTCAAGGGGGGCGGCTACAAGGACGGCCGCCGACAATTCACCGAGCTCGCCGCGCTCTTGGGCATCATCGCCGAATACGACGGCGAAGTGCGCTGGAAGTCATCCGCCTCGGGCCTGCGCGACCTGGTCGGCCGGGCCGGACAAAATTGCAAAGTCGGCACCGACGCCTCGTTCAACGAAGCCAAGCTCCGCAAGGAAGACATCGAGAAGCTCGTCCGCGGCGAATCGCCCCAGGTCGAAAAGGGGGACCCCAAGCCCAAGTGGGACAAGGTCGCCGGCCGGCCGCCGCTCATGCAACGGCTCGAGAAATGCCAGCAGCAGGCCATCGGCGTCTGGACCGCCGATCAGGGCGAGTTCAAGAAAAACGCCGAGAAGCTCGAGCGCGAGGCCGAAATCCTGGCCGCTCTGGCCGAGCTGATCCAGCGCGAGGGCTACGAGTATGCCGACGACGACACGTATCTCGGCTACGCCAAGCAAATGCGCGACGCGGGCAAAACGGTCGCCGAAGCCGCCCGCAACAAGAATTACGACGGCGCCCGCAAGGCCAGCGGCGACATTTCCAAGGCCTGCAGCAGCTGCCACGAAGGCTATCGCAGCTGACGTCCGCGCGGCCGCTTCTTGACGGCCGCTACCGCGCGACGGGCGCTCGCTTCCGCGGGCGGGCGACGCCGTTCAGCCCGTGACGTGAGATTTCTTTCAGCTCGATCAGCTCGACCAGCCCGGCGTCGGCCAACTCGCGTCCGCCCACGTAGCGGCCGGGATTGATCCACTTGGCCATCGCACTTTCGGACGTGCCGAACAGTTCGGCCAGCAGCCGATCCATGTCGCACTCCAAGGTGCCGAAGTGCCGAGCCCACTCGGCTGCTTCGGCCAGGCCCACGTGTTCCTCGCTTTGCCACTTCATCGGGTGGAACAAAAACACGCTGTAGGGCGTGACCAGCCGCCGCCGGCAGGCGGCAAACGGCCAGAGCGCGGCCGACGAGCATTCGCCGGTGACGATGCCCGTGGCCTTGATGCCGCGCAGAATGATCAGCGTCATCAGCGACATCGCGCAGTACGGGCTGCCGCCGGGCGAATCGACGAAGATCGTACACTCGCCGCCGTGCGGAACCGACAACAGCTTGTCGGTCATGTCGCCTTCGCTCTCGGTCAAATCACCGACCAGCGCGATTTCGATCGGCCCGTCCGCGGGAGGATGTCCCATGTCACGATCCCTTCGTGAGCTATGCTCTGGCAGTCAGAACGAGTGGAAGTGAACTCTGCCGATCGGCAACGCCGTCGACGCGTGCTCGCGCCGCCGTCACGGCGACCGCCCATCGGGGAACCGAGCGCAGGCGGCGGAGTGCGAATTCGCACCAGCAGCGCAACGAGCCCAGACTGGCTTCCGCAGCCGAAATCCCGCAACCGAAACCCCGCGACGGGCGGATGGCCCCTTGGATGTTGACTTTAGTTTGCCGCCGGGACGGCGGCAAGCGCCGGAGCGGATAAGCTGTTCCAGGCCGACGGGGCGGGCGGAAACCGGCTCGGGCGGGGTCGCGGCCGGGGCGGCCCCACTCAACTTCCCATCCCCCGCGGACCAAGTATAATGAAGCACTTGCAGGCAGATGGCGTTTTTTTGAGCCAGTGCGCACGCGACCGCAATCGCCTGCCCGCTCATGTGGCCGCCTAAGCGCGCCCAGACTGGAGTCGATATCGCCAGCAGCGACGGCGGAGCCGGCAACCGCCGGCCGGTGCGGCGGCCAGGTCGCTGCCCGAGCGGGCTGCCGGGCAACAGCGTGACTCTCGAAACCGCGTGATCCACAAATCGTCGCGCCGCTTCCTGCCAGGCACGACATTGGTAGAGCGATGGGCATTAAGTTTTTCTGTCCGAACGGCCACAAGCTGAACGTTAAATCGTTCCTCAGCGGCAAGAAAGCCATTTGCCCTCAGTGCGGCGCCAAAGTGACCGTGCCGGCCCAGAGTCAGCCCGCCGCCGGCGGAACCGATGCCGACGACGACGGCTCGCCCGAGAACGACAGCGACGTCTCGCCGGCAGCCGCCGACCAGGTTCATGCCGCGGCCGACGTGATCGCGGCCAACTTTGCCGGCAAGGCACCGACGCAACCCGCGCCGGCCCGACCGGCTCCCGCGGCGCCGACCGGCGGCGCGCTCTCCGGCCCCGCTCCGGCCGCCGGCGCCAACCCGGCCGGATTCGCTCAGCCTGCGGCGCCGGTCAACCCGGCCTTTCGCGCTGGGGGGCAAGCGGCGGAGCCGCGGCTGGATTCTCTGCCCGCGAGCCGCTGCAACCGCAAGCCCCCGCGGCGGCCATGCCGCTGGCGGCGGCACCACTCCGTACGCCGCGCCCCACGGTCCGCGACGCGATCGACAAAGCGCCGTCGGCCGTGTGGTATGTACGTCCGGCCAGTGGCGGCCAATTCGGCCCCGCGCCGGGCGAAACGATGCGGGCCTGGATCGACGAGGGCCGCGTGGCCGCCACCGCGCTGGTCTCGCGCACCGGCTGGCCTGAATCGCCGTCGGCCGCGGCCACGTTTCCCAAGTTGGCGGCCACCGTCGCGGCACCCTGGTCGCCGGCACCCGGCTACGGCGCGACGCCCGCCGCTCCGGTCATGCCCGTGCAGCAGAATCCCTGGGCGCGGCGGCTCCCGTCGGCCAGTTGGGCATGGCCCCAGCGGGTATCGCCCCCGTCGGAATGGCGCCGGGCGGCATGGTCCTGGCGCCCGTGCAACCGGTCGGCGCGGCCGCCCCCGCGGGTTTTCCGGTCGGGCAGGTGGTCGGCGCAGGAATGGCCATGCCGATCGAATCGTTCACCGGGACCGACGCCGAAGATCCCACCACCCGGGTCCGCAAGCGGCGGCGGCAGCAGACCGACATGACGATGATCGTCAGCGTCATCCTGGTCGTGCTGACGATCGTGCTGGTCATCGTGCTGGTGGTTGTCCTGAATCATCAGAGCGAGCCGGAGTCGGGCGAGACGCGTCCGCGGGCCGCCGAGACCAGCAAGGAAAAGCCGGCCAAGGGCAAGGAGCCGGCCAAAAAGACCACGCCGCCGGCCAAGAAGACGACCCCCGCCAAGAAGAACCAGCCGGCCGAAAGCATGGACGAAGACGCGGACGAGTGACCGCGCCGGCCGCGCGCAGCGCGTCAGGCGGCGCGCCCTTAGACCGCTGCTCTCGCATCCGCCGCCGCTCGCTATCAACCGGCCGCATTCTCGCCACGGAAAGGGATTCGACCTCATGCGACTCGCCACGACTGCCCTCCTGTTTCTCGCCCCCCTGGTCCTCGTGCGGCCCGTCGCCGCCGACGACGCGGCCGATCACACGGTCAAGCTGGGCGGGGGCAAGCTGCAGCTGCACGTTCCCGACGCCTGGCCGAAGAAGAAACCGCAGAACAACATCATCGAGTACGAGTTCGCCGCGCCCAAGGTCGACCCCGACGAAACCGACGGCCGCGTCACCCTGATCGGGCGCCGGCGGCAGCATCGAAGCCAATCTCGAGCGCTGGACCGGTCAGTTCGAAACACCCGACGGCGGGGCGGTCAAACCCAAGCTCACCCAGCAGAAAACGGCCGGCTGCGACGTACACCTGCTCGACATCTCGGGCACGTACAAGGACAAGCCGCCGTTCTCGGGCACCGAAGTCAAGCGGCCGGGCTACCGGATGCTGGCCGCGATCATTTCCTCGAAGGACGAAGGCAACTACTTCATCAAGCTCTACGGTCCGCAAAAGACGGTCGCCGAGAATGAGAAGGCGTTTGCCCGGATGATCGACTCGCTGGAAAGGAAGTAGGCGATCGTCCGTAGCGGCGCCGGGCACCCGCCGGACGCCGCCGGCGGGCTTAACAGGATGATGCGCTAGCCGGTTTCGATCGGCGGCAAAATGCTTATTGGATCGGCCGGCTTTCTGAGAGGCGGCCTCAGACGCCCCCGCGAAGGAACAACGGCCCGCCATGCGAACGCAGCAATTTCTCGAACATCACGGCATCGCCTGCAACCCGTTCGCCGAGGAAGACGCGCAGACCGATCCGGTGTTCAAGGAACACTGCATCGACAGCACCTACCATCCCACCTGGGACAAGATCTACGGCAATCCGGCCGAACCCGCCACGTCGATCGTCTTCGGCGAAAAAGGGGCCGGCAAGACGGCCATGCGGCTGCAAATCGTGCGGCACCTGGCGGCCTACAACCAGGCCCATCCGCAGCACCGGGTGTTCGTCATCGAGTATGACGATTTCAACCCGTTCCTCGACCGCTTTCGCGACCGGCTCAGCAGCCGCCGCCAGCGCAGCGATCGGGCCCTGGCCGAGTGGAAGCTCTGGGATCACATGGACGCGATCCTCTCGCTGGGCGTGACCGGTCTGGTCGACCGGATCCTCGAAGTCAAGCAGCCGGCCGACACCGCCGCCGCCGATGCCGGCCCGATCGACGTCAAGCCGCTCGACCGTCATCAGGCCCGGGACCTGCTCTTGTTGGCCGCCTGCTACGACCAGTCGTCCGCCGAAACGACCAAGGGCCGCTGGCACCGCCTGCGGCGCAAGCTGCGGTTCCACACCATTCGGGCCCACTTCGATTTGGCCGGCGCCTGGCTCGGCACGGCGGCCGTCCTGGGATTGATCGCCTGGCTCGGCAAGTGGGATTGGCTCAGCACACCCTGGCCCTACTTGGTGATCGCTGCCGCCTGGCTTCCCTGGATCTGGCGCTGCTGGAAGCGTTTCTGGCAAGCCCGGGCAATTACCCGCAACGTGCGGGTCGGCAACCGCGTCACCCGGCCGCTGCGGCAAGTGCTGATGCACTTCACCGGCGGCGAGTTCACCGGTCAGCCATTGCCCACCAAGCAGCGGACCGACGACCGCTACGAGCTGCTCTCGAAGTTCCAGGGCATCCTGCAGACGCTCGGCTTCGACGGCATCGTGGTGCTGGTCGATCGGGTCGACGAGCCGCACATGATCAACGGCTCGGTCGAACAGATGCGGGCGTTGCTCTGGCCGATGCTCGACAACAAGTTCCTCAAGCACCCCGGCGTCGGCTTCAAGCTGCTGTTGCCGATCGAGCTATCACAGTATATCGACCGCGAGGACCGCGATTTCTACCAGCGGGCCCGGCTCGACAAGCAGAACATGATCCCCTCGCTCGAATGGACGGGCGAAGCCCTGTACGACGTGGCCCTGGCGCGGCTCAAAGCCTGCGCCTGCCCGGGGCCAATCCCAGCCTCCGCGACCTGTTCGAGCCCACGATCACCGACCGCCGATTGATGGATGCCTTTCGCGGCCTGCGAGTACCTCGCCACCTGTTCAAGTTCATGTACCGCCTGATGGTGGCCCATTGCAACGCCTACACCGACGAATCGCCCAACTGGCAAATCTCCAGCGAGCGGTTCGAATCGACCCTCGCGCTCTACAGCCGCGATCAGGATGCGTTCGATCGAGGTTTGAAGGCGGGGTGAGGGCAGGGGTGAAGCAAGAGTGCACTAATTTTGCGTCTTCAGGCGCTGGTTGACTAGCTCGCGCATTCCCGCGCACTTGGGGTATTAAGATGGCACTGAAGGTGTTCCACGCCGATTACTGTGAGGACAAAATTCTCGAAGCAGAAGATGCGCAGCCTGCGACAAAAGCGGAGATCCTCCACCTAATGGACTGTGTCTTGCACATGCCCGGCAACTTCGTTGGCGTGACCGACGAGCACGGCCTGACGATTCAATTCATGGTCAACGACGATAACACGATCTACGTCGACCTACCGGTCCCAGCTGAGCGCAGGCTCGCTGGTGAAAACAGCCACGCTGGCCGAATGCCTCGATCTCATGCGCAAGCTCGGGGACGCGATCACGCCAGAACAATTCGGCGGGCTGGAATTCGAAGCTTGGTAAGCGATTCGAGCGACGCTCGCGCACAACAGCCGCGACCAGGACGCATTTGATCGACGTTTGAAGGCGCGGACTGATGGCGTGGGACTAGGGGCTGGGGAAAGACGACAGGCAGCTTGCGCAACATCCGTCTCTTTTCTTCTTCACCAGTCCCTAGCCCCAAGTCTCCATCCCTTCCTCACGCCCCCTCGACTGAGCGGTCAGGGAAAACGCCGGCGCATGCTCAGACGCCGCGCGGCATCTTCTCGCCGGCGCGATTGCACGATACAACACTGGGAACGCCGCCGTTGCCGGCCGCGAAGCGCAGTAAAGTATCGAACCCTTCCGGCCCCTCTTCCGAGGAACTCAACCATGCACGAAGATTTGCTCAGCCTGATGCCCAAGGTCGATTTCACCCGCCGCTCGTTTGTCATGACGAGCCTGGCGGCGGGATTTGCGTTGTCGGTCCAGCCGATTTCGGCGGCGACGATCACCACCGATACGGGCGGCCTGGACGCGGGCGAGGTGAAGGTCCCGGTCAAGGACGGCGAGATCCCGGCCTATCGGGCGATGCCGGCCGGCAAGAAGGGGACGCCGGTCGTCCTGGTGGTGCAGGAAATCTTCGGCGTCCACGAGCACATCAAGGACATCTGCCGCCGGCTGGCCAAGCTGGGCTACTTTGCGATTGCGCCGAGCTGTACGCCCGGCAGGGAGACGTCTCGAAGATCGAAGACTTCAAGGAAATCTTCGCCAAGGTCGTGTCCAAGGTGCCCGACGCCCAGGTCATGTCCGACCTCGACGCCGCCGTGGCCTACGCCAAGTCGTCGGGTGCCGACACCTCGAAGCTGGCCATCACCGGCTTCTGCTGGGGCGGGCGGATCACCTGGCTCTACGCGGCCCACAACCCCGAGGTCAAAGCCGGGGTGGCCTGGTACGGCCGGCTGGTGGCCCCGGCGCCGATGCCGACGAGCTGCATCCCAAGCACCCGGTCGACATCGCGGGCCAGCTCAAGGCGCCGGTGCTCGGTCTGTACGGCGGAGCCGACCAGGGCATTCCGCAGGAATCAGTCGACAAGATGCTGGCCGCGCTCAAGGCCGCCGGCTCGAAATCGACGATCCACGTCTATCCCGACACGCCCCACGCCTTCCTGGCCGACTATCGCCCCAGCTACCGTGAAGAGCAGGCCCAGGACGGCTGGAAGCGGATGCTGGCCTGGTTCAAAGAAAACGGCGTGGGGTAGCAGAGGGCGGAATGCGGGAAGTGGGACAACCCTCACCCGGCCTCTCCCTGAAAGGGAGAGGAGTCGCCGCAATCCCTCTCCCTTTCAGGGAGAGGGTAGGGTGAGGGTGCTTTCGCTTCTGCAAGTCGCCCGTTTCTCATTCGACGCTCGATACCGCCTGGGCCTCGTCCATTTACCGCACGCCTTCTTTCCGCATCCGCTTTTCGAGCCGGCGCACTCCGTCGAGGCGAGCGCGCGGAAGTCAGGGCAAACCCTTCGACAGGCTCAGGGCAGGCGGACAACCCTCACCCGGCCTCTCCCTGAAAGGGAGAGGAGTCGCCGCAATCCCTCTCCCTTCAGGGAGAGGGTAGGGTGAGGGTGCTTTCGCTTCTGCAAGTCGCCCGTTTACCATTCGACGCTCGATACCGCCTGGGCCTCGTCCATTTACCGCACGTCTTCTTTCCGCATCCGCTTTTCGAGCCGCGGCGCTCCGTCGAGGCGAGCGCGCGGAAGTCAGGGCAAACCCTTCGACAGGCTCAGGGCAGGCGGACAACCCTCACCCGGCCTCTCCCTGAAAGGGAGAGGAGTCGCCGCAATCCCTCTCCCTTCAGGGAGAGGGTAGGGTGAGGGTGCTTTCGCTTCTGCAAGTCGCCCGTTTCTCATTCGACGCTCGATACCGCCTGGGCCTCGTCCATTTACCGCACGTCTTCTTTCCGCATCCGCTTCTCGAGCCGGCGCGCTCCGTCGAGGGCGCGCGCGGAAGTCAGGGCAAACCCTTCGACAGGCTCAGGGCAGGCGGACAACCCTCACCCGGCCTCTCCCTGAAAGGGAGAGGAGTCGCCGCAATCCCTCTCCCTTCAGGGAGAGGGTAGGGTGAGGGTGCGTTTCGCTTCTGCAAGTCGCCCGTTTCTCATTCGACGCTCGATACCGCCTGGGCCTCGTCCATTTACCGCACGCCTTCTTTCCGCATCCGCTTTTCGAGCCGGCTGGCGAGGTGCGAGAGCGGCACGCTCATGAGCAGGTAGAGGGTGCCCGTCATCACGGCCAACACGACGGTGGCCTGGGTGTCGTTGCGCTGCTGGCGGTAGGCGCCGGTCAGTTCCATGACGGTGATGATCGAGCACATCGACGTGTCTTTGAACAGGGCGATGAAGTCGTTGGTTACCGGCGGAATCACGATCCGCACGGCCTGTGGCACGATCACCCGCCGCAGGGCCTGCCAGGTGGTCATGCCGAGGGCCAGGGCCGCTTCCATTTGCCCGCGCGGAACGGCCCGCAGGCCGGCCCGGTAGATTTCCGATTCGTAGGCCGAGTAGTTGATCGCCAGACCCAGGATGGCGGCGGCCATTGGATGGATCACCAGACCGATCTGCGGCAAGAGGTAAAAGATCACGTATAGCTGCAACAGCAGCGGCGTGCCGCGAATGATTTCAACGTACGTCACCAAGAGGCAGCGGAGCGGCCCGGGCCCATACAGCCGGCCCAGGGCGATCGCCAGCCCGGCCGCGATCGCCAGCGGCATCGACAGGCAGGCCAGCTTGACGGTCATCCTGGCTCCGTCGAGCAAGAGCGGCCCGCGCTCGACGAACACCTGCCAGGGCGTGTAGCGGGTCGCCTGGATTCCGAGCTCATCGGTCGACTTGCCCTGCATGGCGGCCAGCTCGTCCTGGTCTGCATTCCACAGGCCGTAGCGCGATATATCTCGCGCAGTCGGCCGCTTCTGAGCAATTCGGCCAGGCCCTGGTTCAAGGCATCGCAGAGCCGCTGGTCGTCGAGCCGGACGTAGGCCACATAGACGCCGCCGCGGATCGGCTCGCCCGCTTGCTTCAGGCCGGCAAACTGGTCGCCATAGAATTGGGCGATCGGCAGATCGACCACCGTCGCGTCGAGCTTGCCGGTTTCCACTTCGCGGAGGGCGTCGGTATTGGCGTCGTAGCTCGAGCAGGTCGATCTGGTCGCCGTATTTCTTCTGCATGAAGAAGAAACGCGCCGACGAGCTGAGTACGCCCACCCGGGCTTGCGCTGGCCGACGTCCGCTGTGCAGATCGCTCCAATCATGCGACCGTCCCGCTCGGCGCCATCAGCACGAAACGGAACACGTAGTAGGGGCTGGTGGCACGCATCCGGCCGGCCCGGGTCGCGGTCAGCTCGTAGCCGTTAAGCACCATGTCGATCTGGCCCGAGTCTCGAGCAGCGCCGGGCAGATCGTCCCAGCCGCCTTGCTTGAACTCGGCCTTCGCGCCGAGCTGAGCCGCCAGCGCGTCGGCCAGCTCCACCTCGAAGCCGATCCGCTCCTTGGGATGGGCCGGGTCGGGATAGACGTATGGCCCGCCCCCTTCGGCATCGCCACCCCAGACCAGCTCGCCGCGGGCCTTGAATCCGGTCGAGCGTGTCGGCAGCGCAGCGGCGGAGCGCCGGAGAGGAGCAATCAACGAGGCAAAGAGCAGGGCACGAGACGGGGTTCGAGCATGCGGACATGGTAGCGCAAGAGAAGAACGCGCGAACGCCCGGCGGAGCGAGGCTGCAGCCAGGCTGCGGACTTTCATCCTCTGCCTTTTGCCCTGCCTTTGACGCCCTCACCCTGCCCCTCCCCCTGAAGGGAGAGGGATTGAGGCGCGGCCTGGGGGAAAAGATTATGCGGCGCCGAGCGGGCGAAGCGCCGGTAGAGATTGGCGTAGACCCGGCCGTGGGCCAGGAATTGGCGGTGCGTGCCGCGCTCGACGATCCGGCCCTGGTCGAGCACCAGCACCTGGTCGGCGCCGCGGATCGTGCTCAGCCGATGGGCCACGACGAAACTGGTCCGCCCGGCCAGCAGCACGGCCAGCGGCCCGCTGGATGCGGTCCTCGGTCATCGTGTCGACGCTGCTGGTCGCTTCGTCCAGAAGCAGGATGGCCGGATCGGCCAGCATCGCCCGGGCAAAGCAAACCAGCTGCCGCTGACCGAGCGACAGATTGCCGCCCCGCTCGCCGACTGGGGTATCAAATCCCTGCGGCAGCGACTCGAACAGGTCGAGGCAATCGAGCCGGCGGACCGTGTCGATCACCTCAGCGTCGCTGGCCGCGGGCCGGCCCAGGCGGATGTTGTCGAGCACGCTGCCGATGAACAGGAAGTTCTGCTGCCAGACGATTCCCAGGTGCTCGCGGAGCGAACGGGACGTGATCGACCGCAGATCGCGGCCGTCGACGAGCACCTGGCCGGCCGTGGGCAGGTAAAATTTTGCACCAGATTCATGATCGACGACTTGCCGCTGCCCGTGTGGCCGACCAGGGCCACGACCTGACCGGGCTGGGCAACGAAAGTCGATCCCGTGAAGCACGGGCCGATCGGCGTGATAGCCGAACGTCACGTCGCGAAATTCCACCTGGCCCGCGACGGATTCCACGTCGACGGCATCGGCCGCGTCGTGCTGTTCGATGGGACGGTCGAGCAGGGCGAAGACGCGTTCGGCGCCGGCCATGGCGGTCAGGGCGTGGTTGTACTGCACGCCCAGCCCGGTGATTGGCGAGAAGAACAAGTTGGCCATGAACAGAAAGCCGACCAGATCGCCCACCTCGCAGGTCGTGCCCGGCTGCAGCACGCGCACGGCCGCCGATTACCAGCAGCAGAGCGATGAACACCTGGTTGTTCAGGTCGAGCAGCCGCTGGAACATGCTCTGGGTTTTGGTCAGGTCGAAATTTACTTCCGAGTGGTCGCTGACCAGATCGTGGAACAGGCCGGCGTTGGTGTCCTGCCGGACGAAGCCCTGCGTGACGCGGATTCCGCCGACGCTTTCGGCCAGCGTGGCCGTCACGCGGCTGAAGGATTCCTGCACGGCGCGATGCGCCTGGCTGAGCTGGCGGTTGAAGTGGCGATTCAGCGCCCACAGCACGGGCACCAGGCCGACCACGAGCAAGAACAACACGCGGTCGTACCAGAGCATGAAGGCGGCGGCCACGAGCATCTGGCCCAATTGCACCAGGCTGACGAATAGCACTTCCTGGACGCCCATCCGCACGTACTCGACGTCGGACGTCATCCGGCTGATGATCCGACCCAGGCGGGTTTGATGGTAAAAGGCCATCGGCATCCGCTGCAGATGCGCAAACAAGTCGGCCCGCAGGTCGTGGACCACGGCTTCGCCCAGGTCGAGGGCCAGCCGCTGGCGAAAGTGCATCACCAGCTGCGTCGACAGGGCCAGGGCGACGAAGCCCGCCACACCCCAGGCCATGCCGGCCAGGTCGCCCCGGGCGATCGGGCCTTTGATCACCGCGGCAATCACCCAGGTGAGGGCCGGCAACTGAATCGAGCGGAGAATGACCAGCAGCAGCAGCCAGTTGCGCTGGGCAGCATAAAGGCGCGTGTAGGCGGACAGCCGGCGAATCAGCCCCAGGTCGAGCGGCCGGCGATCGGCCTCGGGCTCTTCGCTGCGCGACAGCGGGTCAGCAGAGCGGCAGGGGCGACGCGACTCATGCGGCCCTCCCGCGACGCCCGGCCGGCAAAGGCGACCCGGCGTCCAGTTCTTCGCCGGCGGCGAGTTGCAGCCGGGCGGCCTGGCGATAGTGGCCCGGTCGGGCGAGCAATTGCTCGTGCGTGCCCGACTCGACAATTCGGCCTCCTTCGAGCACCAGAATGCGGTCGGCCCGCCGCAGCGTGCTGAGCCGGTGGGCGACGACGAACGTGGTCCGCCCGCGCATGGCCGATTCCATCGCGGCCAGAATCTCGTGCTCGGTCTGTGGATCGATCGCCGAGGTGGGATCGTCGAGAATCAAAATCGCCGGGTCGAGCAAAATCGCCCGCGCCAGCGCCAGCCGCTGCCGCTGCCCGCCCGACAGGTTCGCGCCGTATTCGCCGACAATCGTGTCGTAGCCGTCGGGCAGGGCGGCGATGAACTCGTGGGCGGCGGCCACCCGGGCCGCCTGTTCGATCTCGCGGCGGCCGGCCGCCGGATTGCCGAAGGCGATGTTGGCC
The DNA here is from genome assembly GCA_963828155.1 of uncultured Planctomycetaceae bacterium. Lineage (GTDB taxonomy): Bacteria > Planctomycetota > Planctomycetia > Pirellulales > PALSA-1355 > CAWCAX01. The sequence continues at coordinate 99,957 of CAWHDQ010000014.1, read as the reverse complement.
GCGATCGTGTTGCTGAACAGAAAGTTTTCCTGAAAGACCAGCCCGATGCGGCGGCGGAGGGCGTCTAAATCCATTCCGCCGGACATCGACGCCGCCGATCGTCACCCGGCCGGCCGTGACGTCGTAAAACCGCGGAATCAGGCTCAGCAGAGTGCTCTTGCCGGCGCCGGTGGCGCCGACGATGGCGATGCACTCGCCCGGCTCGACGGCCAGATCGATCTGGTCGAGCACGGCGCCTCGGCCGAATAGCCGAACGACACCCCGCTCGAACCGCACGCCGCCGCGCGCGGCTGGCAATCGGGCTGGCACCGCCGGACTGGTCACTTCCAGCGGCGTATCGAGCACGTCGAACACGCGCTGGGCGCCGGTCAGGCTGGCCTGGATGCTGTTGGCGATGTTGGTGATTTGGCCGACCTGGTTGGCAAACTCGCTGCAGCAGGTTGGCGAACACGAACAGTCCCTCGCCCAGCCGCAACTCACCGAGGACGACCAGATATCCGCCGTAGCCCAGCAGGACGGCAAGATTGAGTTGGTCAGCAGGCCCATGCCGGGCTGGAACACGCTGATCTTCAAGAAGATCGTCCGCTTGTGATCCTGGACGGCGCGGTTGGCGGCGCGGAATTTTTCGATCTCTTGCGGCTCGCGGCCGAAGCCTTTGATCACGTGCATGCCCCTGCACGTTCTCCGACAGCCGTCAGGATCATCTGGTCGCTCAGCTCGCGGTTGTGCAGGTATGCCGGCTTGACCAGTCGCGAGAACGTACCGCCGCCAGCCACAGCAGGGGCGTCGTGGCCAGCGAGGCCAACGTCAGGCCACGTGGATGCTCAGCATGTAGGCCAGGTAGACGCCGAGCGACAGCACGACGGTCAGCACTTCCAGAATCACGCCGTCGACGAACATCCGCATGGCCTGCACGTCGCCGGTCACGCGGTTGATGATCGAACCACTGGCGTTGGCATCGAAGAAGCGAAAGCTGAGCCGCTGCAGCTTGTCGTAGACGTCGGAGCGGAGCTGGACGACGATCCGCTGCGACAGCCGGGCGACGACCACGGCCGTGTGATAGCGGAGCGACGACTGGACCAGCGACACCAGCACGATCGACGCGGCAATCGCCGCCACGATGCCCAGCGCCGGCCAGTCGGCGGGCACCTCGCGACCCCAGGGCCAGCGCGGGGCGGCGACCTGCGGATCGACGGCATGGCGGATCACGTCGATGGCCAGGCCGACCAGCCCCAGCCCGGCGAGTCCGAGCGAGACCAGTAGCATCTGCTGCCCGACGACGCGCAGACAGTCCAGCCGATAGCGCCAGGCCAACCCCAGCAACCGCCGGATGAGCGCAGCGTTCGACGGGTTGGTTTGAATCAGTCGGGCGGACGAGTCGGACGGATCAGGCACGGCGGCTGGAAATCACAGGGTGTCGGTTCAGGTAGCGGGGTGGCTGCGGCCGAGGGCAGGATCGGCGGGGGGCGTACTTTCGCCCAGCGGCCCGCTTTTGGCAAGGTCGATTGCCTGCGCCGCTAGCACAGCTGCGGAATGGTCCGGCAGCGCGACCAAACTGTCGAGCTGCCAGCGGTTTAGGGCGAAGTGCCGTAGACCAGCGCAATTCTACGGGCACGGCGCGATTCAGGGCAGCGTCACTCGACGGCCAGCTTCAGCATCCAGGCCGACGCCACAACCAGCAGGACGACGACAATGCCCGCCCAGTGCAACCAGCCGTAGCGGACGCCGCGCACCTCGTCGTGGACCACGACGGCCGCCAGCGCCGCCGCGGCCAGATAGTAGCGCGCCTCGAGCAATAGCTGACCCCGCGGGTCAGCCCGCCGCGCTGCGCCACCTGCACGTCGGTCGAGAGCCCAATCACCAGCGGCAGCGCGAACAGCGCGACCAGGAACATGAAAAACCATTTCCACGGCCGGGCCAGATCGCGCCGCAGCGCGGGCAGCACGAAAATCACGCAGGCCAGCGCCGCTTGCACAGCCCGCGGTCCTTGAAAATGCTCGGCCGCGGTCGGAGTCGCCAAAACCGCGGTGGCCAGCAGCCACAAGCCGACTGCTGCCGCCAGCCACAGCCCTGGCTCGATCGGCCAGGGCGCTTTGCGCCACAATCGCCAGCCGACGATCGCCAGTCCGGCCCAGGCGGCGCCGCGGGGAACGACTTGAGCTACGCGCCGCCACCGCCCCTTCGGGCGGCAGATCGGCGTACACCCGGCGAGTCGCGGCCAAATACGCCCCGGTGCAGGCCACCCACAGCAACAGGTGCCTGGTGCCAAACGGCGGCGGATTCGGCTGCGAATTGCGGGGCCGCGTGGCGCGATCGCGAACCCGAGCGCGCAGGAACTCCCCAATTCGCCGCCGACCTGCGGCTGCGTCTCGTCGCCCGACAGGGCCGCCATGTCATCGCCCGTGGACATGCAAACGTGCCTCGCGTCTGCCCCACGTCAATGATAGCGGCCGACCCGCGCCGGGCTATGATGAAGCAGCGACTCGCTGCCTTTTTCCTGGCCCCCGAGAATTCTCGCCCGATGACCGTCGTGTGGCTGATTCTGCTCTGCGTGACCGTGGCGTCGGCTGGGTGCTCAACTTGCTGAGCATGCCCGGCAACTGGCTGATCGTGGCCGCCGCGGCCCTCTACGCCTGGCTGGTGCCCGGCGATTCGCGGTTGGCGATCGGCTGGCCGGCGGTCGGCGGCCTGGTGGCCCTGGCGCTGTTGGGCGAAGTGGTCGAGTTGGTGGCCGGAGCCCTGGGCGTGAGCCAAGCCGGCGGCAGCCGCCGCGGGGCGATCCTGGCGCTGGCAGGCTCGCTGGTCGGCGGCGTGGTCGGACTGATGGTCGGCGTGCCGATTCCCGTGGTCGGCTCGCTCGTTGCGGCGGTGGGGCTGGCCGCCATCGGAGGCGCTGGCCGGCGCCGTCCTGGGCGAAAGCTGGAAGGGGCGCGACCTGGATCACAGCCTACGGGTGGGCAAAGCCGCATTCTGGGGCCGGATCTGCGGCACGCTGGCCAAGGCCATGATCGGGGCCGTGATGGTGGCCGTGGTTCTGGCGGCGCTGGTCGTCGCCTGATGCGGCGACGGTGAGGAACAGACCGCAGGGCGCCGCGGGGCCTATCCTCGAGCGCTCCCAGCTCGGCCGGCGGCTGACGCAGATTCGACCACCAGCGGAGCACCGCGTCGCGATCGGCCGGCTGGCGGAAGCGATAGCCGGTCACGCCGCTGGCGTTGAGCAGATCGCTGTCGGTCTCGATCAGGCCGAAGGCGCGCGGCGATTGCTCGTGCCGCCGCAGCAGCAGGAAGGCGGCGGTGGCGCCCAGGTCGGGCACCGCGCCGGCTGCCTGAGCCAGCGGAACCTCGCGGGAAATCAGTCCGGCCAGCCATGCGTCGATCCCGTCCCAGGGGTCGCGCTCGGCGATCGCCAGAACCGCGGTCCAGGCGACCGGAAAGACGGCCGGCGGAGCCCCTTCGAGCTGCTCGCGGTGACCGGCTTCCTTTTCCAGCGCGGGGATCGCGTGATGCGTGCCGACGTCGGCCAGCACCGCGCAGAGCAGTTCGTGCTCGGTCGTCAGGGCCGGCGGGTAGCGGTCGATGATTCGCACCGGCTGGTCCGGCACCGCGTCGAAATAGGCGCCGATCGAACGGGAAAACGTCTCGGGATCGAGCTGGGCCAACATGCTCAAGTCGGCCTGCGTCGGCCGCCGCTTTTCGGCCACGATTGCCGCCATCGTCCGCTCGCTCAACTCGCGCAGCCGATCGGCCTGCGGGCGGCGGGCCCGATATTTGTAGGCCATTCGCTCGCGCGGCGTGGGCAGGTTGATCAAGTGGAACATCAAACTGTGGCCGGTGGGCGGCGGCACGAAATATTGCCCGTGGGGATGCGGGATCGCGAGCCCGACCGGGTAGTCGCCCGGCTCCAGATTGTTGCCGCTGACGCAATGGGCCGTGTGCTCGTCGATGCGGTCGAAATGGGTCGCCCGCCAGCCCCCTTCGGGAAACTGAGGCACGTCGACCAGCAAATACTGGATCGTCACGTGCCGATGGTCGGCCCAGACTTCGGCGACCATCGCCGGATGAATCCAGGCCAGCAGCCGCTCGACCGCCTGCGAAGCGATCGTGAGGGCCATTTCGTCGCGATGCTGCCGAATGGCTTCGGCCACCGGCTGGGCGTACTCCTTGCGGGCCAAAAGATCGCGCAGCTCGCGCTCGGCGATGGCCCGACGGACCCGGGCGTCCTCGTCATCGCTCTCGGCGATCAAATCGGCAATCCAGGAGCGCCACTGTTTTTCGTCGATCGGCGGCAGCGGCCACTCGGTCGGACTGGTGAGCCAGCGGCCGCGCACTTCGTTCAAGAGCGCAACCAGTGGCTGGCGATCTTCGTTGGTGAAACCCGAGTCGTCGGCGACGCCGGTGGCCGGTTCGGTGCCGGGCTGACCGGCTTCGGCATGATCGGCGCCCAGATCGGTTTTCAGCCGGGCCTTGAGCGCGGTCATGATCCGCACGCCCGCGGCTGGATTGCCCAGCAGCCAGTTGAGTCGCTGTTCGGCCCCGACGCGGTCGGCAAACGAATCGTCGTCGAGCTGATCGAGCAGACGTTCGATTTCGGCCGGCGCGATGTCGGTCGGGGCCAGGTTGGTCGGGGCCAGGTCGGTCGGAACGCCGGTTTCGGCCGGCGGCAGCGCGGCGCAGCTCGACCAGCACGCTCCGCACTTCGTAGGAGATTCCCGCGCGGAGCAGCGTCCGCTGGATTTCGCCGGCCAGGAGCGGCTGGCTGTCTTTTTGCGCGGCCAGTTCCTGGAGTTTTTCCCGGGCCCGGCGGCGGGCATCGTAATCGGGATGGTCGAGCCGCTCGATCAACCGGGTGATTTGCTGGCCGCTGGCCGTGGCTTCGTCGCTCCGCGCCGATTCGCCTAAGATGCCAGCGAGCGCGATCAGGGCGGCCAGGAGCGCGCTACCCAAGCAGGCAGTTTGCACCGCTCGGAAAACACTCCGGCCGGAAGCGAGGCGCTGGGAGTGTGGTCCGCATGGCGTCTGGAGCGTGTTTTTCTCGGTGCCCGACATAAGTCCGCCAGCGAGGAACGTCTGCCCGGGGGGACCGCCGTGCGGCTCAACCCCGGCAGCCGGTCGAAGCTTTATCATACGAGCGGCACGGCCCGCCAGCCAACAGGGACCTTGGCAAACTGGCCAATTCGGGCGAACCCCGCTGACCTGCGTGAGCGGTCGTGCGGACTGGCATCTCGGCGGCCTGACGCATGCGGCCTGGCAAACGAATCTTGCCGCCGCGGGCCGGAATTCCTATAAGCACCCGGCTTCATGCCGATTTTTTTCGCCGCCGCCGCACGCCCGGAGGGCCGACCATGAGCCGACTTGCTCGCTTCCTGCTGCTGTTGGTGCTCGCCGCGGCAGTGGCAGCGCCGGCGCTGCCCGGCGCTCGCCGATGCCCCGATCGCGCCGGGTGGGCCGGACCTGCAAACCACGTTGGAAAAGGGTCTCAAGGCCCGCCGGCCGGTGGAGTTCGACTTCATCGACTCGGTGGTGCAGATGGTCGACGACGGAACGCTACCGGCCTCGATCGTGCAGACCAGCTTCCTTTGGGCCCGCAAGAAGCGGCCCTATCCGTTCCCCTATTTCCGGCAGTCGCTCCGGATCCAAGCGCAGCAAATGGGGATCGATCTGTGAATGCCGGCCGCTGGAGCCGGCGGCTCGCGGCCTGGCTGGGCGGACTGGCCTTGGTCGCCGCCACGATCGAGTTGGCCCGCCATACGATCCGTCCTGAGCGGCCCGTGCTGGCCAGCCTGCCGGCGGCGCCCGCGCCAGCCGAGATGGTGCTGATTCCGGCCGGCCGATTCCAGATGGGCTGCGATCTGGCCCGCTCGGCCGCAGAGCGGCCCGCACGTGAAGTGCAACTGGCCGCGTTCTGGCTCGACGTGCATGAAGTCACGGTGGCCCAGTTTGCCGAGTTCGTCGCGGCCACAGGCTACGCGACGACCGCCGAGCGCGCCGGCCAGGCCTGGGTGTTTGCCCCGTCCCGCAAGCAGTGGATTTTGACGGCCGGCGCCGATTGGCGGCATCCGCGCGGCCCACACAGCTCGACGACCGGCTACGAGCGGCTGCCGGTCACGCAGGTTTCCTGGCACGACGCGGCGGCCTACGCGGCCTGGGCCGGCAAGCGGCTGCCCACCGAGGCGGAGTGGGAATACGCCGCCCGGGGCGGGTTGTTCGAGGCCGACTATCCCTGGGGCCGGCAAGAAAAACCCGACGGCACTTACCAGGCCAATTACTGGCAGGGCTGGTTCCCCGACCAGGACCTGGGCCGCGACGGCTTCCGCACTGCCGCCCCGGTCCAGACGTACGCGCCAATCGGTTCGGGTTGTACGACATGGCGGGGAACGTTTGGGAGTGGTGCTCCGACTGGTTCGCCGCCGACTACTACCAGCATGGTCCGGCCGCCGACCCGACCGGCCCCACGTCCGGCACAATGCGCGTGCAGCGGGGTGGGTCGTGGCTCTGCGCCGAAAATTCGAGCGGCGGACTGCGGGTCTGGGCCCGGGGACGCGAGATGCCCGAGACCGCTCAGGGGCACGTCGGATTTCGCTGTGCGAAAGACGCTCGCTAGGACTCGGTGGGTTTCAGGCCCGGCCAGTCCGGTTGTAACGCCGTGCGCGTCGTAGAAACGGCACTCCCTGGGCTTTCGGCCGCATCCGCTCTGGTGGCGAATCCACGGCCAGGGCTCTAAGATGGATGAAGGAACGCAGCGGCCGTCGTGGCCAGCGGGGCTCTCGAGCATCCGATCGTTGGGGATTCCGACCGTGGGCGCCTGGATCTTGCTTGTCGCGTGGTCGTGCCTGGCGCAGGTGGCTCCGCCCCCGACCAAGGATCTGGGGCCCGAAGTCACCCGGCTGGTACGCCAGCTCAATAGCGACGAACTGACCACCCGCGAAAAGGCCGAGGAGCAATTGGTGGCGCTGGGGCCGGCGGCTTTGGCTCATCTGCCGGCGATCAACGACCGCACGCCGGCCGAAGTCGCCCAGCGGTTGACCCGCATTCGGCAGGCTTGCGAGCAGGCCCGGGCCGAGCAGGCCGCCCGCGGCTCGACCGTCACGCTCAAGGGCAACCTGCCACCCACTGACATCTGGGCCGACTTCGCCAAGCAGACCGGCAATGCGATCACCGATCGCCGCGAGCGCGACCCGGACGAAGTCGATCCGAACGTCGAAGTCGATTTCGATAAGGCCCCCTTTTGGCAAGCGCTCGACGAGACGCTCGACCGGGCCCAGCTGGACATCGACAGCTACAGCGGCGAGCCGGACCTGTCGATCGTCGCTCGCCGCCCGGGGCGGGCCAGCCGCGCCGGCCGGGCCTGCTACCGCGGGCCGTTCCGGATCGAAGCCGCGCGGTTCGAGGCCCTCCGCGATCTGCGCGAGTCCGGCAACCGCTCGCTTAAGCTGTTTCTCGAGGTGGCCTGGGAACCACGGCTCAAGCCGATCGTCATCAGCCAGCCGCTCGACGCGATTACGGCGATGGCCGGCGACGAGGCGGTCACGATCGACGGCCGGGGCGAACCCACGGCCCCGCTGGGCGACGGTTCGGCCAGCGTCGAGCTGATGATCCCCCTGGTTTCGCCGGCGCGGGCCCGCGACAAGATCAGCTCGCTCAAGGGCAAGCTCAAGGTAATCGTGCCCGGCGAGGTCGAGACGTTCCGCTTCGCCGATTTGCCGATCGTCAAGGACGCCAAAGAAAAGGCCCCGCTGCCCAAGAAGGTCGAGCTCCGTAAGGCGGCGGTGACGGTCATCGTCGACACGTTTCGCAAGAACGGCGAAGTCTGGGAGCTGCAAGTCCGGGTGCGGTTCGACGACCCGGCCGGCTCGCTCGACTCGTACCTCAGCGGCTGGCTGCTGAACAACCAGGTGTATCTCGAAAAGAAGGGGCAGGACCCGATCGAACCCGGCGGCCAGGAGCAGTTCCTGCAAAATGCCAACGAGATCGGTGTGAAATATCTGTTCGACTTGCCCGAGGGGCCCAAGGGGCTGGCGTTTGTCTACAAGTCGCCGACGGCCGTGTTTGAGATTCCGATCGAATACGAGCTGAGCGAGCTGGCGTTACCTTAAAATTCCAGCGCCCGGCGGCGGGCGTTGGCGGAGGACTGCATGATCGTGCGCAGCGGGTGTTTCGTTCTGACCCTGGCCTGGCTGGTCGCCGCGGCCAGCGCGGCCGATAAGAAGGGCGAAAAGGCCGACATCGCAGCCGCCACGTCCGACGACGCGGGCACGGTGGCGGCGACTGTCAACGGCAATCCGATCACCACCGGCGAGCTGCAAGAGGCTCTGGCTCCGACCGTCTCCGGCCGGCAAATTCCGCCTCCGGCCCTGGCCCAGCTGCAGGCCGAAGCCCTGAGCCAGATGATCGACCGGCGACTGGTCGAAAAGTCCATCTCCGACGACGGCAACGCGGTCAGCGACGCCGACGTCGACGCGGCGATCAAGCTAATGGAAACCCAACTGGAGGGCCAGAAATCGGACCTCAAGAAATACCTGGCCGACCGCAACCTGACCCGCGAGGCTCTGCGGAAGCAAGTCGCCTGGCAGTTGCTCTGGGAGCGGACTGTCCATAAGCAACTGACCGAGGACGTGCTGGAAGACTACTTCGACGAACACCGCAAGGAGTTCGACGGCACCGAAGTCCGGGCCAGCCACATCCTGCTGCGGCCGGAAAAGAACGACCCGGCCGCGGTCAACGAGCTGCTGCGGGTGGCCGCGGCACTGCGCGAACAATTGACCGCGGGCAAGCTCTCGTTCGGCGAAGCGGCGGCCAAGTTCTCGGCCGGGCCCAGCCGCGAGAAGGGGGGCGACATCGGTTTCTTTCCCCGTCACGGCCTGATGGTCGAGCCCTTCGCCAAGGCCGCCTTTGCCCTGCCGGTCGGGGAACTGAGCCAGCCGGTCGCCACTCCGTTCGGAGTCCATCTGATCAAGGTGACCGAGATCAAGCCGGGCACCAAAAAGCTGTCCGACGTCCGCGACGATCTCAAGCCGCTGGCCGCCCAGATGCTGTTCGACAAGCTCGCCAAGCTGGCCCGCGACAAAGCCAAGATCGACTACACCGGCGCCTGGCCCCACTTCAAACCCGGCACGCGCGAAGTGGTGCTGCCGGGGAAGTAGGAGCGGTCGGCACTCGGTCGTCGCCGGAATTCAAACTGCGAGCCGCGGGGATTTGTCCGCGCCCAGTTTGACAGACCGATTCCCTGCAGGAGAGTAGGGGGATGCGGCAGGAGATACGGGAGATGCACGCAATGCAATACGGTGACTGTTGACCGCTGCGGTTCGCGACATTCCTTGCTAGCCGCGGGATTTACTCCCGCGGTGGGTGGAGGGTATCTAGCGCGGCTTCCGCGCTCTCCATTGCGAAGATGCCCGGGATCGTACCGCGCACCAGTTTCGCGTGCGCCCTTTTCAGGGTCGAACGTCGTGGGTGCCGCCGTAGTCCGGGGGCGTTGCCACCCGGCTACTGAATGGTGCCCCTGGCGGGGCGAACGGGGTGCAGTGCCGACCCCGGCGCGACGACGTCGAGGTCACCGCCAGGCACGGGTAGCCACTCCGGCCTACCGCTGAATCTTCAGCTTCGGATGCGCTTCCTGAAATGCCTTGGCGGCGGCAGCCGTCACTTTGGTGAAGCTGAGGTCGAGCTTGGTCAGGGCGGGCAGCTTGGCCAGGTGCGCCAGCCCGGCGTCGGTGATCGGCGTGGTGTGCAGGTCGAGATCGTCGAGCTTCACGAGCGGCTCGAGATTCACGAGGCCGGCATCGCTGATTCGGGTGTTCTGCAGGCTGAGCCAGTTCAGGTTGGTCAGGCCGCGGAGGGTTTCCAGGCCGACGTCGGTGATCTGCGTGCCCCAGAGGTCGAGCCGCTCCAGGTTGGTCATGTCCTTGAGGTTTGCCAGGCCGGCGTCGTTGACCGGGGTCTCGGCGATGTCGAGCAGCGTCATCTTCTTCAGATTCTTCAGGCTGGCCAGGCCCGAGCCGTTGAGCCGGGCCCCGCGAGCTCGACCCGCTTGAGCAGCTCCAGGCCGGCCAGGTTGGCCAGGCCGGCGTCGGTGATGTTGTTGCGCATCAGGTTCAGCTCGTCGAGCTTGGTCATGGTCTTGAGGTAGACCAGGCCCTTGTCGCTGATCGCGGCGTCTTCGAGGATCAGCCCCTTGAGCTTGGGCATTTCGGAGATCAGCTTGAGGCCCGAGTCGCTGACTTGCGAGTTGCGGAGCTTGAGCCGCTCCAGGTTAGGCAGCTTCTTGATCTCCGGCAGTCCGTCGTCGGACACCAGCACGCAGCCCCGCAGGTCGAGCACGCGCAGCTTGGCCAGCGGCACCAGGTGGACCATGCCGGCATTCGAAAAGTTGTTGTAAAGCAGCAGCAGTTGCTCCAGGTTGGCCAGGGCCTGGAGATGCACGAGCCCGTCGTCGGAGAGGAACGTGCAGCGGCGCAGATTGAGCAGCCGCAGGTTTTGCAGCGGCTTGAGCTTGGCCAGGCCGTCGTTGGTGATGTCGGTGTTTTCCAGCACCAGGTCTTTGAGGCTGGTAACCTTGGCGATGCTGTCGAGCGAGCTGTCGGTGACGTAAGAGCCGAGGAACTCCAGCTTGGCGAGCTTGGTGAAGCCGGGCAGCAGCTCGATGTCCTTGGGCGTCAGCTCCGCGTCGCGGAGGTTCATCGCCACGACTTCCTTGGCGTCGTCCAGCGTGACCACGCCGCCGATCTTCCGCAGCCGGGCGATGTCGTCGGCCTGATCGGCCCGGGCGAGCTGACCGGCCAGCCCGACTACCAGGAATGCCAAGAGTGCGAAGCGGCGGCGCATGCGAACCTTTCTGGGCGGGAACGATTCGGGGGGATGCCCGGCGAGCGGGGGCCGGAAAGTCCAAGACTACTTGACGAACGCCCCGGGCACAACGGGCCGCAATGGCGGGGGAAGGCGCCGGCAATCTCACCCGGAGTGCGTGTTCGCGCCATTCAACGGATTGCCCGCCGCACTAAACTTGGGAAGAACGCTTGGAATTCGCCGACGACGAACGAAGCCCAAAGGGCTTCCGGAGCACAGCCCGGGGCAAGCGCAGCGCCGCCCCGGGCACGACGCGTCGCTACCAATCGCCTTTCACCCTGAAGGGGTGATGGAGGCCCGTCGCTAGCCACCGATTGCCCAAGTTGCAACCGGTCGGGGCGACGCTCCGCCGCCCCTTCAGGGCGGTTGCCCGGATGGTACGTGGCATCGAGATCCCAGGGTCGGCGTTCCGCTTCGACCCTGGGCTAGGCTCCGCGCACTTTCAAGGCGTTTCGGGCTCGCCCCGCGCGCGCCGCGTGCTAGCCACCGCCCTGACGGCGTCCCCTGCCCCCCCGCAGAAGTGCCGGGGTTGTGCGGATACGCTTCCCGACCGGGAGCTGTTCTTGCGGCGAAGCGGACAGGTTCGGTACTCTCTGCGGCCCGACTGGGTCCGGCCCGGCGCGTCCGTTGCGCAAGGGGGCCGGCCACCGCGGCCATCTCTCGCACTCCCGTGAGGTCCCACCGATGCTGTTGTCACGATTGGCCAACCTGCTCAGCGGACGGAAGACGGCCGCTCCGGCGAAACGCGCTCCCCGAACCCGCTTGCGGTTCGAGCCGCTCGAAGGGCGCCGGCTGCTGACGATGACCCCCTTGAGCTACACCTCCGGCGGCGGCCAGCTGACGATCGACATCAGCTCCGACCACTTGTCCTACGAGATTCGCAACAGCTCGAACACGGTGGTGGCCCAGCAGCTGGTGGCCAACACCAGCGAGATCGACATCTCGGGCTCGCTGAGCAAGGCCAACTCGCTGGTGCTGAACTTCGGCAACGCGACCGCCGCCCCCACGTCGGTCAGCTACAACGGCCAGGGCAGCACGCAGGGCTCGATCTACATCGCCAATTCGAGCACCCCCTCGCTGACGATCGACTACGCCCTGTTCGACTCGACCACGGACGCGATCTACGACAATATCGCCACCGCCACGCGGTACTTCTCGTTCACCGACAACGGCTCGTCGGCCGAGTCGATCTCGCTGGCGGCCGGAAGCAGCAGCGGCACGCTGAGCCTCGAATCGACCAACGCTGTGGCGGTAAACTTCGTCGATCCAACGACGAGCCTGACCTTGAGCGAGGACGGCTCGCAGGCCGACACGATCGCGATCGAGAGCCTCGACTCGGCCTTCGCCGCCTCGCTGAGCGTGATCGGCATCGACGACACGATCGACGTCGAGCCCAGCTCGTTCCCCGGTTCGCTCGTGCTGAATGCCGGCGGCATGTCGGGCTCGCAGATCGATCTGGAATCGAGCACGCTGTCGATCGGCGGCAAAGCCACGTTCGCGGCCGAGGCGATTCACGTCGTGCCCTCGACGATCACCTCGACCGGCGATCAGGTCTATAGCGGTCCGGTGACCCTGGCTTCGAGCTCGATCACGATGTCGGCCACGTCCAGTCACATCACGTTCGACGGTACGGTCGATGGCTCGACCAATCTGACGGTCGACGCCGCCCTGGCCACGTTCTACGAAGCGGTCGGCAGCCAGACCGAGCTCCACAGCCTGACCGTCAACGCCGGCGAGATCGACCTCGAATCGACCGTCACGGCCGCCAGCACGCCGACCTACTCCGAGCCCACGCCCGCCAAGCTGTCGGGATCGGTCTACGTCGACGCCAACGACAACGGCACGTTCGACAGCGGCGAAACCCCGCTCTCGGGCGTAACCGTCACCCTGACCGGCACCAACGACCTGCTGCAAACCATCAACACGTCGACCACCACCGCCGCCGACGGCTCGTACAGCTTCACCGGCCTGCGGCCCGGCACCTATACGCTGACCGAAACCCAGCCCTCGGGCGATCTGCCCGGCACCAGCTCGGTCGGCCTGCAAGGGGGCGTGCTCGGCAGCGGCTTGATCACGAGCATCAGCCTGGCCACGGGCATCGCCGGCACAGGCAACAATTTCGCCGAGCTGCTGCCGGCCAGCCTGTCCGGCTATGTCTACCTGGACGCCAACGACAACGGCGTGTTCAACTCGGGCGAGTCGGCCGTCAGCGGGGCCGCGGTCACCCTGACGGGCACCAACGACCAGGGCACGGCGATCAACGTCACCACGCACTCCACGGCCGCCGGCGCCTTCAGCTTCAGCAATCTGCGGCCCGGCACCTACAAGCTGACCGAAGCCCGGCCCTCGGGCGATACCGACGGCGTGGTGTCGGTCGGCACGCAAGGCGGTACGGCCAGCGCCACACGATCTCGGCAATCCCCCTGACTTCCGGCACGAACGGCACGAACAACAACTTCGCCAATCTGTCCCCGGCCAGCCTCGCGGGCGTCGTCTATGTCGATGCCAACGACAACGGCACGTTCGACAGCGGCGAGCCGTCGCTGGTCGGCGCGACCGTCACCCTGACCGGGACCGACAATCACGGCGATGCCGTCGACCTGACCACCACCACGGCCAGCGGCGGGGCATACACGTTCAACAATCTCGCGCCCGGCACGTATCAATTGGCCCTCACGCTACCCAGCGGCGATTTCAACGCGGCGTCCAATCTCGGCACGCAAGGGGGCACGGCCGGCACCGGCACGCTCTCGAACCTGCAGCTCCTGATCGGCAACAACGGCACGGGCAACGACTTCGGCGTGCTGCTGCCCGCCAGCCTGTCGGGATATTCCTACGTCGATGCCAACGGCAACGGCAAGTTCGACTCGGGCGAGACCCCGCTGGCCGGAGTCAGCGTCGCCCTGAGCGGCACCGACGACCTGGGCAATCCCGTCAGCCAATCGGCCACCACCGCCGCTGACGGCTCCTACTCGTTCACCGGCCTGCGACCCGGCACCTACGCGCTCAGCGAAACCGCGCCCACCGGCTACGTCGCCGGCACCGCCGCCGCCGGCAGCCAGGGCGCCGGCACGATCGCCGCCAGCTCGCTGTCGGGCATCAGCCTGAGCTCGGGCACCAGCGGCACGGGCAACGACTTCTCCAGCTTGTTGGCCAGCCAGGTCGTGCAAACCGTCGACCTGACGAGCGATTTCAACCTGACCGGCATCACCGCCGACGGAGCCCATTTCACGGGCGGCATCGACGGCGTGGGCAATGCCCTGTCGGCGAACTTGCTGGGGACCAGCCAGGTCTGGAACGGGGTGCAATTCGCCATCGGCGCGGCCGGCTCGAACAACGTCATCCAATCCACCGGCCAGACGATCACGCTCCCGGCCGGTCAATACACCCAGCTCGATCTGTTGGCCACGGCCGTCCAAGGCAACCAGGTGAGCCAGCAGTTCGTCGTCCATTACAGCGACGGATCGAGCACCACGTTCACGCAGAGCATCAGCGACTGGTACGTGTCGCAGAAATATGCCGGCGAATCGATCGTCGACCGCACCGCACATCGTAATACTGCCGGCGGCGGCTCCGACGGCCGCTCGTTCGACGTCTACGGCTACAGCTTCCAGCTCGATCCCACGAAGACGGTCAGCAGCATCACGCTGCCGGACAACAAGGACGTTGAAGTGCTGGCGTTCAGCACCGTCGCGGCGATCGACCCGCCCGGCGGTCTGGCGACGCAAACCGCCTTCACGCTGCAAACCACCCAGCTCGGCGGCGGCACGGGGGGCATCCAGCTCTCGTGGTCGGCGCCCAGCGGCAACATCACCGGCTACAACGTCTATCGCGGCACGACGGCCGGGGGCGAGTCGGCCACGCCGCTCAATCCCACGCCCTTATCCGCCACCACGACCAGCTACATCGACACGACCGTCGTGCCCGGCAACACGTATTACTACATCGTTCGGGCGATCAACGGGCCGGCCACCAGCGCCAACAGCGACGAGGCCACCGCCAGCCTGGCCGACGGCACGCCCGACGTGCAGGTCGACCTGTCGGACAATTACAATCTGGTCGGCATCACCAGCGACGGCACCAAAACCACCGGCGGCCTGGACGGCTCGGGCAACACGCTCTCGGCCAATCTGCTGGGCACCACGCAAACGGTCGGCGGCGTGCCGTACGTGATCGGCGCGGCGGGAGCCAGCAACGTCGTCCAAGCGACGGGGCAGACCATCTCCGTGCCCGCGGGCCAGTACGCCGAGCTCGACCTCTTGGCCACGGGCGTCAACGGCAACCAGGTCGCCCAGAAGTTCACGATCCACTACAGCGACGGCACGTCGGCCACGGTGACCGAGAACATCAGCGACTGGTTCACGCCGCAAAACTACTCGGGCGAATCGACCGCCGTGAGCATGGCCTACCGCAATCTGTCGGGCGGCGGCAAGGACAGCCGGACGTTCGACGTGTTCGGCTACCGGATCGCGCTCGACGACACCAAGACCATCGCCAGCATCACGCTGCCGGCCGACAAGAATGTCGAGGTGCTGGCCATGACGGCAATCGCCGCCGCACCGGCCCCCACCGGCTTGCAGGCGGCGGCCGGAACCGGCAACGAGATCGACCTGTCATGGACCGGTTCGACCGGCACCGCCACGGGCTACAACGTCTACCGGGGCACCGCGAGCGGCGGCGAATCGGCCACGCCGCTCAATTCCACCCCGCTCCCGGCGAGCGCCACCGGCTACCAGGACACCACGGCCCTGCCGGGCAACACTTACTACTACGTCGTGCGGGCGGTGAACGGCCCGGTCGTGGGCCCGGCCTCGCTGGAAACCTCGTTCACGGCCACTGCCAGCGCCACGACCCAGGTCGATCTGACCGGCGCTTATAACGCGGTGGGCATCGCGGCCAACGGCAGCACCTTCAGCGGCGGGCTCGATGGCGTCGGCTACGCCCTCTCGTCGACGCTCCTGGGCACGAGCCAAACCTGGAACGGCCAGACGTTCAACGTCGCCGCGGCCGGAGCGAACAACGTCGTGCGGGCGACCGGGCAAACCGTCACGCTGCCCGCCGGCCAGTATTCGCAAATCGAGCTGCTGGCCACCGCCGTCGACGGCAACCAGGTGAGCCAGTCGTTCGTCGTCCACTACAGCGACGGCTCGTCGCAGACGATCACTCAGAGCCTGAGCGACTGGTACTCGCCGCAGAACTACTCGGGCGAATCGACCGCCGTCACGATGGTCTACCGCAACTCGGCCGGCGGCCAGACCGACAACCGCGACTTCTACGTCTACGGCTACGTCTTCCAGGTCGACAACTCCAAGACCGTGACCAGCATCACGCTGCCGGCCAATCAGCACGTGGACGTGGTGGCGATCGATGCGGTGCCGTGACGCGGCAAACGGCGCGACGCGGTGACGGACGCCTTTCGGCAAGGCGACTCCGACGCGTCGGCAGACGCTCCCCGGGGCCGCCGCCCCCGGGCGTGACGAATAAGGACGGCGCCCGCTTGCGGCAGGGACACAAAAAAACCGCGAGCGCCGGGCGGGGTGCCGAGCGCTCGCGGTGAAGTGCGCTGTAACGAGCGGACGCGGCTCAGACCGAGTAGCCGGCGCGAAATTCGGGCTTGATGATCGAAGCCAGTTCCGGCGCGTTTTTGGCCGTGAGGTTCTTGGCGTCCCAGTCGATCTTCTTGCCGCTGCCGGTGTCGGCCGCGAACACGGCCAAATTGCCCAGCAAAACGGTCTCGGTCAGCGGCCCGGAATAGTCGGGGAAGTTCGACACGGCCGGCTCGCCACCCTTGATCGCCCGGACGTATTCTTCGAAATGTCCCGGCGATTCGGTGTATTTGACCTCGGGCTCGGTGATGCCGCCCAGCAGAGCATAGGGGCCGGCGTAGTCACCCGGCGAGTAGAGCTTGCCCTTCTCGCCGATGACCAGGGCGCCGGAGCTTTCCAGCTTCTGCCCTTCGAACAGTTCGTTCGGCGGGCGCTTGCCGCCGTCGTACCAGGTCATCTTCACGGCCGGCCGCTTGTCGGTGGCGGGGAACTCGTAGCGGATGACCGACCACTTGGGATAGCTGATCTTGTTGTGGCCCGAGGTTTCGGCTTCGACCGAGATCGGGTCGCGCAGATTCAGGGCCATGAACGGCATGTTGAGCGTGTGGCAGGCCATGTCGCCCAAAGCGCCCGTGCCGAAGTCCCACCAGCCGCGCCAGGCGAACGGATGATAGCCGTCGCCGTATTCCGTTTCGGGCGCGGGGCCGAGCCACAGATCCCAGTGCAGGTTTTGCGGCGCGGCCTTGGCCTGCGGACGCGGACCGCCCTGCGGCCAAATCGGGCGATTGGTCCAGACGTGCACTTCGCTCACCGGGCCGAGCGCGCCGGACTGGACGATCGCCGCGGCCTTCCGCAGCCCGCCGCCGGCGGTTCCCTGGTTGCCCATCTGGGTGGCGACCTTCATCTCGCGCGCGACTTCGGCCATCCGGCGGGCTTCGTACAAGCTGTGCGTCAGCGGCTTCTGCGTGAAACAGGCCTTCTTCTCTTTCATCGCGCGAACGGCCGCGACGGCGTGCGTGTGATCGGGCGTGCTGACGGTGACCGCGTCGATGCTGCCGGCCATCTCGTCGAACATCTTGCGGAAGTCGTTGTACTTCTTGGCCTCCGGAAACCGCTGGGCGGCCTTGTCGAGTTTGTTGTCGTCGACATCGCAGATCGCGACCACCAGGCCGTGGCGGCCGGCGTCGTTCGAGTCGCTGTCCCCCTTGCCATCGACGCCGATGCAGGCGAAGTGAATCTTCTCGTTGGGGGATCCGCTCTTCGACTGGCTTTCATCGGCCTGGGCGCGGCCGGCGACCCAGTAGCCCATGCCGGTTGCCGCCGTGACTTTCATGAAATCACGACGATTGTTTCGTTGGCTCATGGCCAAATCTCCTCGGAAGGGATTGCAATGGTAGGTGGGACTTCGAACCGATCCGAAAACCGTCCCGGAGAGGGGGGCATGCCCATCTTGCTCCGCACAGTTCGCAAAATGGGTTGCAAAATGGGGACCGTCCCCGACCGTTCTCGGATTGGCTCTTAGCGGTCAGATTACCCTCTGAGCGCGGTGCAAGCAACGACCCTGCCGAAAGAGTGCCGGCGGCGGGTAGCGGCGGCCGCGGGCTGCATTCTTCCGCCGTGGCGGGCCGCCCCGCTGGCCCGGTTGAACTGGAGAACGCGGCGGGGTGCGCCGCGCCAATAAAAAAGAGCCGCCGCGCTCCGGACTGGAGAGCGCGGCGGCTCTGGCTCGATGACATCGGTCGGTTGCTTCGCGGCGGCCCTGCGAACCGGACCCCGTCCGGCCGGCGTCGCACCCCCACGGGCGACGTTCGGCGGCACCAGGTCAGCTCGTCCGGCCAGCGAAGCCTGCCGCTCGCGTCGGCTCAGGGGCCGATGCTCTGCGGGTTGCGGGCCAAAAAGTCGCGGCCCGCGATTGGTGTAGTACGGATAGGCGACCTGGCCGCCCGGAGGGCCATCGTCGAAGGCGCCGTTCGAATTGCGCATCGGCCGGGCCGCGTACGAACCGCCGCAGCAGCCGCCACCGCCGTCGCAGCCATCGCCGCCGCCCGCCCAGCCGCCATTGCAGCCGCCATTGCAGCCACCGCCGCCATTGCAGCCGCTGCCGCAGCCCCAGGGGCGGCACCACCAACGCTCCAGACAACAGCAGCCGCTCGAGGCCGCCAAGGCCGTGACGGCCAACATCGCAAACATGAACCGTTTCATGGGAACTGTTTCCTTGTGTGAGGTCTTGGGCCTGACAAAGGCTGTATCGTCCGGCACAATCGCGAGAATTGAACAATTCGTTACAGGCGCCCCAGGTGGAATTACGCGAATTGCCGGCAGAGTCGACGCAGCCTGCCGCCGTGCGCGGGGGGTCGGCCAACCTTGCCTGCCAGCAGCCCATTCTGGCGCCCCATTTCGAGCCGCCCTGCCGGCCGCCCGACCTTGGCCACGCGCCGGCATTCTGCTACAAGTCCCCACCCCAGAACCCGGCGGCAGGCGCCGCCGCGCTAGCAGGCCCGTTGGGCTGCTAGCGTCCCGCGCTCCGCAAGCAGCAGAAATCTCACGGATGAACAACTTCGCTCGATCGCTCAAGCTGTGCCTGCGCTATCGCCGCACGGTCCTGGCCAGCATCTGCAGTTCGCTCGTGGTCGCGGTGCTTTGGGGCGGCAACATCGGGGCGGTCTATCCGATCGTCGAAGTCTGCTTGCAGGGGCAATCGCTGGGCCACTGGGTCAACGAGCAGATCGCCGAGTCCGCAGCGCAAGATCGCCGGCTTCCAGCACGAGCTGGCCGATTGCAATCAGCAGCTCGCCGCCGCACCGGCCGACGAGACGGGCGAACTCGATCGGCAGATCGGCCGGCTCGAAGTCCGCCTCGCGGCCGAAGAGCGGGCACTCGCCCGCACGCTCTGGCTCAAGGAGCCGATCGAGCGTTACCTGCCGGGCGACCCGTTCATGACTTTGGTCGTGTTGATCGGCGGGCTGATGCTGGGCACGCTGGTCAAAGACACGTTTCTGACGCTGGGAGCCTTTCTCGTCGACCGGCTGGCCCAGCTGGCCGTGTTCGACCTCCGCAAGCAGTTCTATCGCCGCACGCTGCGGCTGGAACTGGCCACCTTCAACGAAAGCGGCACCAGCGACCTGATCAGCCGCTTCACCCACGACCTGGACAGCGTCGGGCAAGGCGTGCAAACCATCTTCGGCCGGGCCGTCCGCGAACCCCTGAAGATGATCGCCTGCCTGATCGGCGCCGCCTGGGTCTGCTGGCAGTTGCTGGTGCTCTCGCTGCTGGTCGTGCCGGTGACGTTTTACTTGATCGCCCGGCTGGCTCGGACGCTCAAGAAGGCCAATCGCCGGGCGATGGAGCAGATGTCGTCGCTCTACAACGTGCTGCTGGAAACCTTCGGCGGCATCAAGGTCGTGAAGGCGTTCACGATGGAGCGCCCCGAGCGGCGCAAGTTTCACCACGTCAGCAAGCTCTGCTTTCGCAAGGGCATGCGGATCGCCCTGTTCGATTCCTTGGTCAGCCCCGTCACCGAGGTGATGGGCATCCTCACGATCAGCGTGGCGATCCTGGTGGGCGCATACCTGGTGCTCAACCAGGAGACGCACTTGCTCGGCATCCGGATGTGCGACCGCCCGCTGACGCTCAGCGGCATTCTGGTGTTCTTCGGCTTTCTGGCCGGCACCAGCGACCCGGGCCGTAAGATGTCGGAAGTTTTCAATCGCCTGCAGCGAGCCTCGGCCGCCTGCGACCGCGTGTATCAATTGCTCGACCGCGAGCCCAGCGTGGCCGATCCGCGCGAGCCGCGGCCGCTCGCCCGGCATCAGCGGGAGTTGGTGTTCGACAACGTCACCTTCGGCTATCGGCCCGGCACGCCGGTGCTGGAAGGGATCAACCTGCGGATCGCGGCCGGCGAGACGCTCGCCATCGTCGGGCCCAACGGCTGCGGCAAGAGCACGCTGGCCAACCTGGTGCCGCGGTTCTTCGATCCGACCAGCGGCGCGGTCCGGCTCGACGGCGTCGACCTGCGCGAGGTGCGGATGCGCGAGCTGCGGAGCCAGATCGGCATCGTCGCCCAGGAAACGCTGCTGTTCGACGATACGGTCTACAACAATATCCGCTACGGCGATCCGCGGGCCTCGCGCGAAGCGGTGATCGAGGCCGCCCGGCAAGCCCATGCCCACAAGTTCATCGAGTCGCGGCTGGAGCACGGCTACGAAACGATGGTCGGCAGCCAGGGGAACCGGCTCTCCGGCGGCCAGCGGCAGCGGATTGCCCTGGCCCGGGCGATCCTCCGCGATCCGGCGATCCTGATCCTCGACGAAGCGACCAGCCAGATCGACCTGGAGAGCGAGCAGCTGATCCATCGCGTGCTCGAAAGCTTCACCCGCAACCGGACCACGATCATCATCACCCATCGCCTGGCCACGCTGGCCCTGGCCGACCGGATCGTGGTGATGCAGGGCGGCCATATTATTGCCGTCGGCACGCACGATCAGCTGGTCGACAGCTGCGATACCTACCGGCGGCTCTACGAGCTGCAATTCCGGGAGAGTGCGTGAGATTTCCGCGGGTTGCCGGCGTGGCACGCGCTTGGCACGGCCTTTGCTTAAAGACCCCCCAGTGGCTTCTGACAGTCCTCGACCTGCGATCGAACGTATCGGGGCCGAAACAGAGAAGAGCAAGCGCTGTCTGGGGCCGGAATCCGAGGAGGCGTCTGCAACTTGTAGCACAGAAATCAATAAGCCGAAAGGCCTTACGACGCACAGTTGGAACAGCTGAGGCATGCGTCAGCCGGCCCCAAGGCGGATTTCTGCACAACCAAAGGCGAGTTGGACATGCGGCGGAACACCCGTGTCCAACTCGCCTGTTGCATTTTAATGCGTAGCATTTTGCTACAGGTGTTGCAAAATGCTACACCACGCCGAGCCGCAGACCCTCTGACGCTCGGAAAACTTTGTGCTTGCAATAAATCATCCAGATGACCGCGAATGATTGGGCGTAACGGCACTTTGGCGGGCGAAGGCTGGTTCCGACTGGCAGGCAACCGAAGTGTCGGCAGCCCGCAAGCGGATCGGGCCAACACGCCTGCGGCGGAGGTCTTTCGAGACCCTCGCCGAGGGCGGAAATCGGGACCTTTCACGACTGCCCCGTTGCCACCCGGCGCCAGATTGACTCGGCCCGGCGTTGCATTACGATGAATGGTCGCAAGTGCGAAATATCAATCTTCTTAGGGCCAGAAGCGAGGTTGCAATGAGGCGCTTCGAGGTGGACGAGCCTTCGGAAGCTGGGCAGTGCCGGATTCGTGCTGGGCGTTGCGCTGGCGTTTGCGGGCTTTGCGTCGCCGCCAATAGCGATGGCACCAAGTCGGCCAGCGAAAAGCCGGCGAAAGCCAGTAAGAGCGACGCGGCCAGCAAGGCTGACAGCGCGGCCGCCAAGGCTGACGCTGCCGCCGCCAAGGCGGAAGCCGCCCGGGCCAAAAAGTCGCTGGCCACCAAGGCCAACTCGCACGGCATCTCGCAGGTCGATCTGATCAACGAAAAGATGCGCGAGGGCTGGGCTTCGCACCAGCTCACGCCTTCGCTGCCGGCGACCGACGGCGAGTGGGTCCGCCGCTTGTATCTCGATCTGTTCGGCCGGATTCCCACGGTCGAAGAAACCAATCGCTTCATCAGCGATAAAGCGGCCGACAAGAAGCTGCAATTGGTCAATCGGTTGCTCGGCGAAGATGAAAAGTCGATCGAGGAGTACGCCCGCAACTGGACCACGATCTGGACCAACGTGCTCATCGGCCGGGCCGGCGGCGGCGAGCAGGACCGCAATACGAATCGGGCCGGCTTGCAGCAGGCGCTGCGGCAGGCTTTCAAGCGGAACATGCCCTACGATCAGATGGTCACGCGGCTGGTCTCGGCCACCGGCGTGAACAAGCCCGGCGAGGACAAGTTCAACGGCTTCGCCAACTTTCTGACCGCCAAGCTGGAGGAGAACGGCGTCCAGGCCACGGCCAAAACGGCGCAGATCTTCCTCGGCCTGCAAGTGCAGTGTACCCAGTGCCACAACCATCCGTTCAACGACTGGAAGCAGAACCAGTTCTGGGAGATGAACGCCTTCTTCCGCCAGACCCGGGCGGTGCGGCACATGGGCCAGGGGCGCGATCAATCGGTCGAGCTGGTCAACCAGGATTTCGCCGGCGAGGACAATCGCCCGGACGAGGCGGTGCTGTACTACGAACTGCGCAACGGCAAGCTGCAGGCGGCCTATCCGGTGTTCGTCGACGGCACGAAGATCCTGTCCAGCGGCTACCTGGAAAAAGTGAATCGCCGCGGCGAGTTGGCCAAGCTGATCGTCGGTTCGGACTACATGCCCAAGGCGGTCGTCAACCGCATGTGGGGCCATTTCATGGGCTACGGCTTCACCAAGCCGATCGACGACATCGGCCCGCACAACTCGCCCACGCACCCGGAATTGCTCGAGGCCCTGGGCAAGGAATTCCGGATGCACAGTTGCGACCTGAAGGAGCTGATCCGCTGGATCGTGCTCAGCGAGCCCTATTCGCTGTCCAGCCGCTATAGCCCCAACAACAAGAAGGACGATCCGGCGCTCGGCGAGAAGCCGATGTTCAGCCACTTCTACCTGCGGCAGATGGGGGCCGAAGAGCTGTACGAATCGCTGATCACCGCCACCGAGGCCCAGAAGGCCAACGGCACCTACGAAGAACAGGAAAAGGCCAAGCACGACTGGCTGAACCAGTTCACCATCGCGTTCGGCACCGACGAGAACGACGAATCCACGACGTTCAACGGCACGATTCCGCAAACGCTGATGATGATGAACGGCGATTTGATCAAGAAAGCCATCGGCACCGACAAGGGGAGCTTCCTCGAGCAGGTGGCCAACGACGGCCGGCTGAACAACGCGGCCAAGATCAACTTTTTGTTCATGGCGGCGCTCGCGCGCAAGCCGATGGGCAGCGAGGTCGAGGGGGCCAACGAACTGATGGCCCTCCGCAATGGCGACGCAGTGGCGGCGCTGCAAGACGTGTGGTGGGCGGTGCTCAACAGTAACGAGTTCATTCTGAATCACTAGAGCCGGGAGATCGACATGAGTTCCTTCTGTGTACCCTCGGGCATGTCCCGTCGGCATTTCATGCAGCACCTGGCCGGCGCCTCGGCTCTGGCTCTGCCCGCCATTTCGTTCACCAACGCCATGGCGGCCAACTCGGCCGATCTGAAGAAACGGCACAAGTCGGCGATCATGCTGTGGATGGGCGGCGGCCCGGCCACGATCGACATTTGGGACCTCAAGCCGGGCGCTCCGACCGGCGGCCCCTTCAAGGCCATTTCGACCAGCGGCAACGAGCAGATCAGCGAGCACATGCCGCTGATGGCCAAGCAGATGGACAAGATGGCCATCATCCGCTCGATGAGCACCCGCGAAGCCGACCATATGCGGGGCCGCTACTACATGCACACCGGCTACGTGCCCAACCCGAACATCGAGCATCCCGGCTACGGCTCGGTCATCAGCCACGAGCTGTACAAGTCGGATAGCGGCCTCGAGATTCCGCCGTTCGTCTCGGTCGGCGGCGGCAGCGTCGGCCCCGGCTTCCTGGGCATGACCTACGCCCCGTTCGTGGTCGGCTCGGACGGCAACGTCCGCAACCTGAACATGGGCCTGCCCGAAGACCGCGTCATGCAGCGGATGTCGATGCTCCGCACGATCGAGACCGGCTTCATGAAGCAGGTCAGCCCGGGCCGCAAGACGAACAACGGCTCGGCCGAAGATCATGCCAAGGTGCTCGACAAGACCTTGAGCCTGATGACCAGCAAGCAGATGGAAGCCTTCAAGGCCGACAAGGAGCCGACCGAAGTCCAGGAGCGCTACGGCAAGACCGGCTTCGGCCGCGGCTGCTTGATGGCCCGCCGGCTGGTCGAGCAGGGCGTGTCGTTCGTCGAGGTCGACCTCGGCGGCTGGGACACCCACGCCAACAACTTCAAGTCGCTGGGCGACACCAAGCTGCCCGAGCTGGACAAGGCCATGAGCGCCCTGGTCGAAGACCTCTACACCCGCAACCTGCTGCAAGACACGGCCATCATCTGGATGGGCGAGTTCGGCCGCACCCCGCGGATCAACGGCACGGCCGGCCGCGATCACTGGGCCCGCAGCTGGAGCGTGGTGGTCGGCGGCGCCGGCATGAAGGGTGGCATCGCCGTGGGCAAGACCAACGACGACGGCACCAACGTCGAGACCGAGCCCTACTCGTCGCAGGACGTCATGGCCTCGGTCTGCAAGGCCCTGGGCATCTCGCTGGAAACCACGTTCACCAGCAAGAACGGCCGCCCGATGAAGATCGCCAACAGCGGCAAGGTCATCAAGGAACTGTTCGCCTAAAAGGCGGTGAACTGTTCGGCTAAGCGAGCCGCTTCGCCGCCCACGGGCGGCATCCAAACGATCCGTGCGAGGCCGAGAGATCCAAGCGATCTCTCGGCCTTTTTCGTGTGGGGGTCGGTTCCGCTTGCTCCTCGACCGGACGCTGCGCGGCACCGCCGGAGCACTGCGCTAGGAAGCCAATCCTGCGACCGCGGCAGCTCGCTCGGCCCGATTCGGTCGAATGACTCCGATCGACTCTACCCGCCGCTGTCCGCCCGCGCCTCAAGCAACCCCGCAGGGGTTCCAGTCATTAGCCGGCAGCCCCGCCCCCGGGCCACCCGCGAACCGGAAACACGATCGGTTTGCCGGCGACCCTGAAAGGGTCGAACGCGCGATGCGGTGCGCGGCACCGGCCTGCGGGCGCCGGGCGCGGTGCGACCCCTGCGGGGGCGATCAGCGCGCACGGCCGACCCCTCCGGGGGCGGTGCCCCCGGCTACTGACTTGTGCCCCTGGCGGGGCGATACAAAACAAATCCCGCGTGCAAACTCGCCGCTTTCCTCCCGCGTTGATACGCTATCGACATGGGCGACCCGGCAACGCTTTCGCATTCTCGTGCGCGCGCGCGCTGTCGGCGCACTGGACAGGCTGCATCCTCACTGGCGCTTTGTGCAGCGCGAGTTGGCTCTGCCTGGCGTTTCTCGGCAAGCCGCCGCTCTGGCTGGACGACGCTGAAAGATCGCTGAGGGTGCTGACCGCTGTGGGGACCGTGCTCGGTGCGATCGCGGGGTGGCGGGCGCAGTTTCCGCGGGCCGTCGCCTCTCAAACGGTTTTACGCCTTTCGCGAGCGGCGACTGCAGGAGCTGTACGGTCCTCACCCCGAATAGAGCGAAAACCGATGACAACTTTCCGCCGCTGGCTCAAGCTTGTGGGCACGAACTCGACGCCTTAAAACTCCTCTCCAGCTTGGCATCCCTTATGCATATCAGACAGGAACAGCGACAGTGAACGCCACAAGCATCGTTTGTCGAACGATCTTGGTTGCATCACCGACATTGATGCTGTTGCTGGGCTGTAGCCCGCAGGCTCAGCAAGCCGCGCCGCATCTGGTGGTCGGCGCCATGGCAAAGCTCAGCGGCGGCAAAGCGGGGCTTTTTCGTCACCGGCGGTAAGCCGACCTACCACGACTGGAATGCGGGCGCCGGCAATATCGCCGTGCCCCTGGCCAACGCGGATGCCGCGTCGTTCCATGCGTTCGACCAGCCGACAAACGCGCGGAGCGCATTTTGCTTGCGACCGCAACCACGTCTACATGGCCCAGCGCGTCACGCCGCGCGAGATCAAGGGCGCCGACCCGAAGACCTTCCAGCTCATCACGGCCGACGGTCTGTACGCCCAAGACGCCGGACGGGTTTACTACCTCGGCGTTCCGATCGCCGAGGCCGACCCGGCGACGTTCGAGGTTCTCGAGTTTCCGTTTTCACAGGACAAGAAGCATGCCTTCATCGCGGCCGGACCGATGCGGGGGGTCGAACGAGAATCGTGGCGCCCCTTGCGGAAGGGGCACGCCGCGGATCCCTGGCTTGGACTGGACAAGAACACCCAAGTGGCGGACGCCCAGGCGCTGTTCGTGACCGGCTGGTCGCGCGATGCCGCCCAGTTTTACTTCGGCCGGGAACCCATCGTCGGGGTTGATGTACCCACCTTTGAGGTGCTGAGCGACTACTACGCGAAAGACAAAGACCACGTATATAGCCGCCATTATCAGGATCTGGACGTCATCGTGGGGGCCGACCCAGCCACCTTTGTCGTCCACGACGATGTAGATGACGCTGGCCCACCCCGCGCCGACGCCCACGACGCAAACGCCAGATACCGGCACGGCAAGCATCATTGATCGCCGCTGCGATGGTGCGTCGCGGCCGACGCGCACATGCTTCGGCGCGATGCTCTTCGATTCATCCCCCGTATCCCCTGCCGTATCCCCCGCATCTCCTTCACCTGAGATTCCCTCGGCGCGGCCGGACGCCGGCCAGAAGGCAACGCACATACCGTGGGGGCAAGCCCCACGGCTCGCTAGGAGGAAGCGCCGCGGGGCGGCGAGGACGAGACGCCTCAATCCCCTTCGGCCGCGACGGGCTGGATGTCGGGATCGTGCGGGCCGCGGGGCGTGACGTCGATCGCCGGCTTGCCGTTCAGCTCGCTGCGACGATTGATCGAGGGGCCGATGAGCTGCTCCAGCTCGTGCTCGTCGAGCACTTCGTGCGCTTCCAGCGCTTCGGCCACGGCGCGCAATTGCTCGCTGTGCTGGGACAGCAGCTCGGTCGCCCGCTTGCCGGCCGCGTTGAGAATCCGCGAGACCTCTTCGTCGATCAGCTGGGCGGTGTGCTCGCTGAACTCGCGCTGCTCGTGGAATTCCTTGCCCAGGAAGGGATGCTCTTCGCTGGTGCGATAGGCCACCGGTCCGAGCCGCTCGCTCATGCCCCAGGCGGTGACCATTCGCCGGGCCAGCTTGGTGGCCTGGGTCAGATCGTTTTCGGCCCCGGCGCTGTACTGGTCGAAGATCAGCTTCTCGGCCGCCCGGCCGCCGAGAATGAAGACCAGCCGGCCGTGCAGGTCGACCTCGTTGATGTTCAGCCGGTCTTCCTCGGGCAACAGCTGGGTCACGCCCAAAGCCCGGCCGCGGGGGATGATCGTCACCTTGTGAACCCGGTCGGCCCCGGGAATCATCCAGGCCAGCAGGGCGTGGCCGGCCTCGTGATAGGCGGTCAGCGTCTTTTCCTTGCCGGTCAGCACTTCCTCACGCTTGGCGCCCATCAGCACCTTGTCGCGGGCGTGCTCGAAATCGTCCATGTCCACTTTGTCTTTGCCCTGCCGGGTCGCCCAGAGAGCCGCTTCGTTCACCAGGTTGCGGATGTCGGCTCCGGTCAGGCCGACGGTGCCGCTGGCCAGCCGGTCCAGGTCGACGTCGTCGGCCAGGGGCACGTCGCGGACGTGGACCTTGAAAATCGCGATCCGGCCTTTTTGCGTCGGCCGGTCGACCGTGATGTGGCGATCGAACCGCCCGGGCCGCAGCAGGGCCGGGTCGAGCACGTCGGGGCGATTGGTGGCCGCCAGCACGATCACCGACTCGGTCTGCGAGAAGCCGTCCATCTCGCTCAGAATCTGGTTGAGCGTTTGCTCGCGCTCGTCGTGGCCGCCCCCGAGCCCGGCGCCGCGGATCCGGCCGACGGCGTCGATCTCGTCGACAAACAGAATGGCGGGCGAGGCTTCCTTGGCCGTCTTGAACATGTCGCGCACGCGGCTGGCGCCGACGCCGACGAACATCTGAATGAACTCGCTCCCCGAGATCGAGAAGAACGGCACCCCCGCCTCGCCGGCCACGGCCCGGGCGAGCAGGGTCTTGCCGGTGCCCGGCGGGCCCATCAGCAGCACGCCCTTGGGCACGCGTCCGCCGAGGCGCTGAAATTTGGCCGGGTTCTTCAGGAACTCGACGACCTCTTGCAGATCGTTCTTCACGCCTTCGAGCCCGGCCACGTCGGCAAACGTGATCGGCTTGCTACTGGTTTCGTAGCGCTTGGCCGGGCTTTTGGCAAAGCCCGAGAGGATGCCGCCCCCCATGAACTGGTCGCGGGCCCGGCGGAACATCATCCAGACGCCGGCGAACAGCAGCACGGTCACGATCATGTAGACGACCAGCACCAGGGCCGTGCTGTCGGTCTGGCGGGCGGCCTCGATCTTGACGTCCTTGGCCAGCAGCTCCTTGTCGAGGTCCTCGCCGACCAGCGGCGAGAGGACCACGCGGAAATCGAGGGCCCCCTCGGCCGATTTGCCGGTGGCTTTCTCGGTTTTGTCCGCGGGAATCTCCTTGAACTTGCCGATCAGTTCGTGATCGGTGAATTCGACCTGCTTGATGTTGTCGGCCTGGAGTTGCTTGCGGAAGTAGTCGTAGCTGATCGCCTTGGGGATGGCGGCGTTGCCCGTGAAATACAGGAACGCCAGCACCAGCATCAGCACCAGAAACAGCCGAGCGCCCGACGCGTTCCAAGCCGCACGGGGGGACGAGACTTTCGGCTTGGGGCTCGTGCCCCCGGTGGGTTGATCCATCGAACTTCTTTCGGGCGAAAGGACTTCGGTCCGGCGTGCAGCGGACCTGCCGGCGGGTTCCGGCGGCGCGTCCGGGCGGCCTGGCCGCCAGAGGGCAATTGCCGCCAGGGGAGCAGAATATCGGCCCGCACCCCCGCGAAACCGGGGCCAAAGCGTGCCGGCCGGCTGTCGCTGGGGAAATTGTATCCCACCGGGCGGGGAAATTCACCCCTCAGTGGGGAGCTGGCCGGGTGATCGCAGGCTGACCGGTGAAAATACGACGCGTCAGCACGCGTCGGGCGACGGTGGCCTGTCTCGCGCCGCTGAGTAGGCCAAAGCGGCCTGAATCATGAACGTGCCGGTGGGGTAGAAGCGGCTGGGGTTGCCACTCTCGTAGACCAAGGCCCGGTTGAACACATAGCCGACGTCGAACATGCCGTGCAGCCCGTTGTTGGCAAACGTTTCCAGCCCCAGCGACACGCGGATGTCGTTGTAGTCGACCTGGTCGTCGAAGCCGGCGGCCCGCCGCACGGTCCACGAGCCGCCGCCGTATTCGCCGCGGATGAAGCACCACAGGTCGGTCGTGCGGACCGTTTTCCAGCGCTTGGAGATCTTGGGGGTGGGGAAGAAGATTTCCCAACGGGAGTCGGGGTTGGGGGTCCAGATCACGCCGCCGGCGGGCAGAATCTTGACCAGCACGCGGTCCAGGTAGACCACGCCCAGCACGACCTGGAATTGCTCGGTGATCGTGGCCACGGCCAGCCCGCGGCCGAGAATGCGCAGGGTCTGGCTGTCGATCGCGTGAAAATCGGTATACATGCCCACCCGCACTCCCAAATCGGCCGTCAGCCAGGGGGTGACCTTGGGCATGATCCGCGGCCGCCAGGCCACGTCGAGATAAGGCTGTAGGTGACCGGCGGCATGTCGGCATTCGCCGGCGGGACCGAAACGGGCCCCTGCCAGAAATCAAAACCGAAGCCCGGCGTGATCAAGAGCGGGGCCTGCTCGTAGAGGATCGGCACCGCGAAGGTGGCGAGCAGATCGACTTCGGTCAGGCCCAGCTTGTTGTCGCCGCCATTGGCGCCCAGGAAGGTCGTGCTGATCCCGATGGTTTGCAGCAGCTTCATCGGCGACGTGGCCGATTCGTACCAGTTGGGCGGCAAGCTGGGGAGCGAAAAGTTTTCGCTCAGCGGCTCGGACACGGCCCCCGGCGTGGGCGAGAACGGCGCCGGGGCATAAGGCGACGGAGCATACGGCGAATAAGGTTGCGCCCCGCGGCATAGGGATCCCACGTGGGCGGCACCGTTTGCACGGTCGGCGGACCCGGCGTGGTCGGCACGAAGGTCGAAGTGGCCGGCGGCGCGGCGTTGAGCGTGCTCACCGGCGGCACCACCGTCGACGACGGCGCGCCGTAGGGCGCGGTGTCCTGGACCAACATGCTCGGGAACTGCACCCGCTGACCCCAAGCTGGGGCCGCCAGCAAGATCAGGGCAGCGGCGCAGCAGACCGCGCAGGTGGCGGAGGATGGTGGCCAAGGGAGCCTCGAGGTGACGCAGGCCGAACGGCAACGCGGACAGGACATCTGCAAAGGCTCGACGAGCCCTTGCGGCGGCGGCCCGACAGCCGGGCCGTTTGCGCGCAAAAAGCGCGAAAAAAGCCTTTTGCAACGGGGGTAAGTACCATCTGGCCGCCGACAGGGTCAAGGTCATTGGCCGGGCGCCGGCCGCGCGGGGTGGGCGCGTCATGCCTGCGCGCAGGCTTTGGAAGCCAGCAGTTTCCGTCGCGCTGCGCCGCTCGCCGCCAGGCCCGACGGCTGCTACCATGCCAGCAACTTCCCGCGTGAACCCGCAACGGCGGCGACCGCGATCCCTGTTTGTCCGCCGCTGGCACGACCGGCCCGACATGCCATGACCGAGCCCGATTCGATCGACGTCGATCGCCTGCTGGCCGGCGGCTTCGTCGCCGCCGCCGAGTATCACCCCACGCTCGAATCGACGCAGGATCGCGCTGCGGCCCTGGCGGCGGCCGGTGAGCGCGGGCCGCTGGTGGTCGTGGCCGACGAGCAGACGGCTGGCCGGGGCAGGGGAGGCAATCGCTGGTGGACCGGCGCCGGGCAGCCTGGCCTTTAGCCTGCTGGTCGATCCGGCGGTTTGGAACCTGCCGGCCGGGGCCGTGCCGCTCCGCTCGCTAGCGGCCGGCGTGGCGGTGGTCTCGGCCGTCAGACCGGCGATCGCGCCGCAGCAAGTCGGGCTGCACTGGCCCAACGACGTGTTCGTCGGCCCCCGCAAGCTGGCGGGCATCCTGATCGATGTGCTGGCGGATGGCCGCCACATCCTGGGCATCGGTCTGAACGTCAACAACTCGCTGGCCGACGCGCCCGACGACGTGCGCGCCGGGCCACGTCGCTCCGCGATCTGACCGGCCGCCGGCACAATCGCACCGACTTGCTGGCCGCGATCCTGGCGGAACTGGCCCGGCTGTTTCGCCAATCGGCCGCCGAGCCACAGGCATTTGGACGGCAATTCCAGGACCTGTGCCTGCAAATCGACCGCCAGCTGGTGGTCCGCTCGCCGAGCGGCAGCACTCAGGGCCGCTGCCGCGGAATCGCCCCCGATGGGGCCCTGCTGCTGGAGACCGAGCGCGGGCTGGAGCGAATCTACTCGGGCGTCCTCGGCCGAGCGCCGGGAATTCGCCGCGTGCGCGGGGCGAAAGATTTCGGCCGCGTCTACCGGCTGACTTCGACTTCGATCTCGTTCTGCGCGGTCTGCAGCGGCCGGGTGCGGCGCACGATCTCGGCGTTGCCGCTCTGAACGATCGACCAGGCCAGGTCGGGAAACTCGCTCCACTGGTCCCAACTCCAGCCGCGCACGTCGACATACAGGTCGGCCAGCGTCGGCTGACGCTTGACCGCCAGGACCAGGCGGTCCTGGGTCCGAAAGACGTGAAAGTTCAGCGCCACCCAAACCAGCACGAAACTGGCGGCCAAACCCGCGACGACGAGCAAAAATCGGCATCGGCCCGCTCCTGCTGAAACTGAAAATCGATCGGGGTAGAGACTGTACCCGACGTCGCCCACGGCTGGAAGGCCAGCAGCGGCCGGCAGCCGCCAGGTGGGGGGCGTGAATCCGTTGGACTGGTCGGCATCGGACCAGCGATGGCTGCGGGCATCACCAGGCGTTACGAGACCACTTTCACCACGCCCAGCGCGCAGAAACGCCAGCCGGCTGCTGATCCGCGCCGGGTCGAGCCGATAGAGCCGGGCAATGGCCCGGCGGTAGGCCGCGATCTGCGGCCGATAGAACTCGACCTGTGCCGCCAGTTGGGCGGCGCCGGCCGGGCGGTCGGTCTTGAAGTCGATCAAGTCGGCCGCCAGCACGCGGCCACCGCGCACGAGCAGCACCAGGCGATCGAACGAGCCACTGAGCAGCCCTTCGGCATCGTGAATGGCGAACCGCCGTTCCCGTTCGACCCGCAGCTCGACCGGACCGGCCGCCAGTTCGGCGGCAATCGCCTGGCCGAAACCGAGCTGCCGCGGATCGGCATAGGCCAGGCGCAAAGCAGCCGGCGGTTGTCGGCTTGCGACAGGGCCGCGCGAAACTGGGCGAGCTCGTCGTCCAGGTTCGCCACGTCGCGGAGCGACTGGCCGATCTGCCGCAGCCGAGCATCGTCCAGCGGGGGCGCGCCGCCGGCCGTCTCGTCGAGCCACTCGATGGTTTCCAGCCAGGCATGCCAGAGCGTGCCCCGGGCAAACACCGCCTCGGCAGTCGGGCTGAGCCGGCGATCGAGCCGCTGCTTGCCGGCCCCTTCCAGGCTCGAGGGCGTGCGGCGGACCCACTCGCGGGCGCGGCGGCCGAGGCCCGCAAGCGGAGCGCGATCGTCTCGGGCTCCTCGGCCGCAGCCGGCTGCGAATGCGCGTCGGGGTCGGTCCGCTGGAACCAATCGGCCGCGCCATGCTCGTAGGCGATCTTTTCCGGCTCGATGGGCCGCCCCGCGACCAGTGCCGAGCGCAGCACGCCGGTCAGCGTCTGCGGAAAGGTTTTTTCGCTGGCGGCCGTGGGCGGCACGATCAGGTGCAGGGCATGGATCGCCCGAGTCATGGCAACATACAGCAAGCACAGCGACTCGCTCACCGCTTCGTTGGGCCAGACGGCGAACATCCGCTGGAACTCGCCGGGCAGCAGCGGCAGAACCTCTTTGGCGGCGTGCCGGCAAACCCGCTCGATGGGGGCCGTCGCGTGTTTGCGGCCGACGGCCAACTTGGGCGGCGTGCCTTTGATTTTCCCCTCCAGTTCGGGCAGCACGACGATGTCGAACTGCAGGCCCTTGGCCTGGTGGATCGTCATCACCCGGATCGCGGCCGCCGCAGGATCTTCGACCTTGGTTTGCTCGACGTAGCGGACGAACTGGCTCGGCCGGCCCGCGCCGCGGCGCTCGAACGCGTAGCCCAGCTCGACCAATTGTCGCAAGCGGTCGACGTCGCGCGGGCTGCAATGCTCCGCCAGCAGCCCCGTCCAGGCGTAGATCGTCCGGCCGTAGCCATCGTCGAGCAATCGGCGGCGCAGGTCGGCCGCCAGGCGAGCCGCGGCTCGATCGTCGGCAAAGTCGGGGTATTCGATGCCGGCGCCCAGCGGCGAGCGGGCCACGTGGAACCGCGCGGCCCGATCGCCCGGATGATCGGCCAGCTTGATCAGCGAGAGCACCAACTGCACGGCGGCCGAATCGGTGAGCGGATTGCCCCCTTCCTGACTGGCGGGCAATTCGTGCTTCGCACGGAGCAGGTGAATCAACTTAGCCACCGGTTGATTGCGGCGCGTGAGCACGCCGATCGATCGACCGGGACACGCTTGGGCCAACTCGGCCACCAGTTGCGCAGCGTAGTCGAGCGTTGCGTCGGATTGCGATCGCCCCTCGGCCGCCGCGGGGGGCGTGCGCAGGGTGACGTGGCCGGCCAGGTGCTGCTTGGCCGTGGTGTGCTGCTCGAACCAATCACGCCACTGGGCCGTGACATTGGGAAAATCGGCCAGGGCCTGATTGCCCGTGAGCCCGCTGAAGACCTGGTTGACCGCGTCGATCACGGCCTGGCTGGAGCGATAGCTGGTGGCCAGCGTTTGCTGGCCGACGCCGGGCAGTTCATCGCGCACGGCGGCAAACAATTGTGGCACGCCGCCCCGCCAGCGATAGATGGCCTGCTTGACGTCGCCCACGCAAAAGAAGCTGTGCCCGGCCGCGCCGTCGCAAGCGGCCAAAGCAAACGGCTTGAGCACGTTCCACTGGGCCAGCGACGTGTCCTGAAATTCGTCGAGCAGCAGATGGCCGACCGCGGCGTCGAGCCGCCAATGCGCGGCAGGCAGCAGGCCCTCGGAGAGGCCGGCGCGAGCAGCCGCGGCACGTCGTCGAAGCACAAGCCGCGGCGGCCGAACTTGAGCCGCTGGTAACACTCCGCATAGGCGGCGAGTAATTGATACGTGGCCTCGGTATGGCTGGCCAGCTTGCCCACGATCACACCCCGAGCGTGTTTCAGCAGCGGCTGATAGAGCTCGACCAACAGTGGATCGATCGGCTTTTTGAAGTAGAGCCCATCGTTGAGCAACGCGCCGGCCAGGCCTTTGGCAGTGAAGCTTTCCCAGTCCTCGCCGCGGGCCCTTTCGAGGTCGGCCTGGCGGGCGGCGGCCACGCGCTTGTCGCCGGGCAGCGGCACTTGAGCCAGGCGATCCAAGGCTGCGGCGAGCTCTTCGGGCCGCAGGACAGTCGGACGCCGCAGGGCATGCCATGCCTCGCGCGGCGAATCGCAGAACACGCCGTGCAGCTCGGCCACCAGGTCGGCCAGTTGCTTTGTCACCGAGCGAACCGCTTCGCCCTTGAACAGCAGGTTGACCAGTGCCGACAGCTCGGCGGTCGATCCCTGCGCCAGCACCTGCCGCAGGGCTTCCAGTCGTAATTGCTCGTCATCGAGCTCGTCGAGAACTGCGCCAGCCGCCGGGCAGCCCCAGCTCGAGCGTGAAATATCCGGCCAATTGCACGAAGAAGCTGTCGAGCGTGCCGATCCGCAGGCGGTGCAGCTCGCCAACCAGCCCGGCGAGCAGCACGCGGCACTCGCTGGCCGCGAGCGGGCGGTCGATCGCCCGGGCCAGCTCCTTGCGCTTCGTCTCGTCGGTCGCGGCCTCGGCCAGGCGAATCAGCACGCGGGCCAGAATCTCGCCCGCCGCCTTGCGGGCAAACGTCGAAGCCAGCAGTTGCTCCGCCGGCTGACCGTCGGCGGCCAGTTGCAAGTAGCGATTCGACAATTGATAGGTCTTGCCGGTTCCGGCCGAGGCCCGAATCACCAGGTTCGGCCAGGGGGCGCGGGATGCTTGCTCATGAGGCGTCCTCCGGCTCGTCCGGCATCAGGCCCGCGGCGCGGAAGACATCGTCCTGGCAGATCGCCGCCAGGTCGGCGGTAAACGCGCCGGGCTCGGCGGCCAGGGGCCAGAACTTTTCGGCCCGAATGTCGCGAATGACGCCAAATGCCCGCTCGTCGGCCGCGAGCAATTCGGCCTCGGTCCACGGTGCCAGGGAGTGACCGACCTTGCCGGCTTCCTTGGGGAGCAGAATGTAGCCGAGCTCGACCGGTTGGGTGATCCCGAGCGACCGAACCAGATGGCGATAGAGGGGTAGCTGCAAGTCGACCCACTCGCCCCCGGCGCGATGCGACTTCTCGGGCGAGTCGGCCCGTTCGCCGCTCTTGTAGTCGAAAATGATCGTTCTGCCGCTGGGCTCGTGAACGTCGATTCGATCGATCCGACCGCGGAGGTAGAGCGGCTCGCCATCGACGACCAGCGGGCAGTCGCCGTGACGGACGTCGCGTTCGGTCGCGTGAATCCGCCAGCCTTGGCTGCGCCAGTCGGCTTGCCAGACGGCAAAAGCCGCCAGCCGCAGGCGAATCTGCTCGATCTGAATCCGCACCACGGCCAACGACCGGGCCGCGTATTTCTCCAGGGCCACCACGTCCAGCAACTCGGCCAGCCCGGCGGCGAGCCTGGTTCGGTCGGTGACGTCGGCCAACGGGCTGTCGGCAAATCGCTTGAGCACATCGTGCATCAGCCCGCCGAACTGGCCCGCGTCGAGCTCTTCGGACGCATCGTCGATCGCTTTCAGTCCCAGCCGGTGCCGCAAGTAATAGCGGTAGGGGCAGGCCAGGTAATCGCGAAACTCGGTCACGCGCAGCGAGCCGATTGCTTGCCCCAGCGGCAGCGGGCGCGGCACTGCCAGTTTCGCGGTCGCGCTGCCTGGGCGTGGGCTGTGCGGCAGCACCAGCCGCCGGGCCGGGACGTCGGACGAAAAGAACTGTTTGACCCGGGCCGCCAGCTCGTCGGGCTCGCAAGCCAAAAGCAGCCGGCTGGGGGCCAGCGGATCGGCCTCGCTCGTGCGGCGGCCGGCGATCAACTTCAGCTCGCGGCGCGATGCCGCCAGCACGCACAGGGCGTACGCATCGCGAGCGTAGCGGCGGTGATTGTCGTCCAACCCGAGTGCCGAGCGGAGTCGATCGGGCAGGAACGGATCGCCATTTTGCGATGCCGGCACGATGCCTTCGTTCATTCCGGTCACCACCAGGGCCGGAGCATCGTCGAGCGGCAGTTCGAGCCAGCCCAGCAGTTCGATCTCGCCCCCGCGAACCTGGGGCGGCACGCGCGCCGGGCGCCACCCGACTCAGCACGAGCCGCAGGGCCTCGGTTCCGCTGCTGCGGGGAGCCAGACCCGAGTCGAGCTGCCGAAATTCGCCGAGGCAATTGGCGACCGCATCAGCCGCGGCCAGGATCGTGCGATCGTGCGCGTCCTCGCGGTCCCGCTCGCCCGGTCCGTAGACTTCGACGAGCAGTTGCTCGATCGGCCCGGCCCAGTGGGGCAGCGGCTGCTCCGGGCCGGCCAGGGGCTCGGTGAGCTGGCCGATCGCGGCGGCCACGCGGGCGATCGTGCGTGTCTCGTCCGGCTCGCCGATCCACTCGGCGCCGGGGGCGGCGGGCAAGCGGTCGGTGTAATAGGCGTCGAGCGCGGTCAGATAATCGTCCTCGATGCCCTGCCTCACGAGCCAATCGTGCAGATCGGGATGCCGCACCAGCGCGGCCAGTGTGCGGTAGTTGGCCAGTTCCAGATGATCGGCGACGGCGGCCAGCAGCGAGCATGGTCCGCTCCGCGCCAAGGCCGCGCCCGGCCCGTAGCGGGCGGCGACGCCGGCTTCGGCCAGTCGTTCTTCGAGATACGGGAGCACGCGCTCGTCCGGCACGCCGAGCGTGATCTCATCGGCGGCAAACCGGCCATTCCAGGAGGCGATTGCCCGGATCGCCGCGTCGGCCTGCTCGGGGGCGCCGGCAACCACCTCGATCTGCCGGCGCTCGATCGACAGTTCGAGCTGGCGCCACGGCTGCACCAGCAAGCAACCGTGCGCGTCGAACCGCTCGGCCAGACTGTCGGCGCGAGGATCAAAGCCGTGACCCGCTCGGCCACCTGATCGAGCATGGCGCGGACCGTGCGATCGATATCGACCATCGCCACCAGCACGATGTCGCGGTCGGTGGCACAAAGCCGATGCTCGACGGCGAATAGCCGGGCCGTCTGCACATCCCACAGCTGCTGCTCATCGAGCGTTTGCAGGTAACGCTTCTGGAGCGCCGCCAAAACTTTCCAGCGATCGGTTTCCAGAAAGCCTTCGATGGCCGGCGCCTCGGCGAGCACCCGCGCGAAGTCGAGCCCGTCGGCCGCCAGTTCGCGGTGGACGGAATTGAGCGTCTGGGCCAGCGCCAGCCAACCGGCGAGGTCGCCGGCCGTGGGCAACCGCTTGATCAGCCGTTCGAGCTGGGCGGGTCGCTGGGCACGAATTGCGCGGATCCAGGCCAGTTGTTGAACCAGCTCGCCCGCAAAGGGCAGTTTCTTTTCGTACAGTAGCTCGGGCAATTCGCTCGGCGTCACGATCTTCGGCGGCACGAGCACAGCCGCGTGCTCGTCGGCGACTGCGACCAGCGCCTGGAGCAACCGCCGGCCCGCCCGGCCGCCGGGCACGGCCACGATCACCCGCTCCAGATTGAGCTCGCCCGCGGCGCCGTACCGCTCCCACAAATAGCCGGCCGCCAGGGGCAGCGCCGGGCGGCTCCAATCGACAAATACGCGGCGGATCGGCATCGGGTGAGCAGTGACCTGCACGGCAAACGGGGGCTTGCGGGGTGGACGGGGGCAGCGGAGCCGCACGCCCGCACGGCCAGGGCGGGGGGTTTTCGCGGCGGGCAATTCCGTGCGGCGCGGCAATTCGACTACGATGACTCCTCCCTCTATTTCTAACCGATTCCGAACCCCTTGCGCCATGAAAATCGCCGTTACCGACTACACGTTCGAAAACCTGCAGATCGAGACCGGCATCCTGGCCCCCTTGGGTTGTCAGGTGGTCGGCCGGCGGACCTCGACCGAGGCCGAGCTCGTCGACCTGGTGGCCGATGCCGATTGCGTGATTACGCAATTTGCCCCGGTCAACGCCCGCGTGATCGAGGCGATGAGCCGGGCCCGCGGCGATCGTGCGCTATGGTATCGGCGTCGACAACGTCGATCTGCCCGCCGCCGCGGCCCGGGGAATTCCGGTGGCGAACGTGCCCGATTACTGCATCGACGAAGTGGCCGATCACACGCTAGCGTTGCTCCTGGCGCTGACGCGGCGGATCGTCAGCAATGCCAACTACATTCGGGCCGGCAAGTGGGGCTCGGCCGCTCCGCTCACCGCGCTGCACGCGCTCACGCAATTGCGGGTCGGGCTGATCGGCTTCGGCCGGATCGGCGCGCGAAGTGGCGGGCCGGCTGGCGGCCTTCAAGTGCCCGGTGCAGGTTTTCGATCCCCATGTCCCGGCGGCCGACATTACCCGGGCCGGCTGCGAGCCCGCCGAGCTCGACCGGCTGATCGAAAGCTCGGACGTCGTGTCGCTGCACTGCCCTTCGACCGCCAGCACTCGCGGCATCATCGATCGAACGCGGCTCGGACGCTTCAAGCCGGGCGCGCTGCTAATCAACGTGGCCCGCGGCGATCTGGTCGACACGGCCGCCCTCGTCGAGGCGCTGCAAAGCGGCCAGCTGGCCGGGGCCGGACTGGACGTGTCGAACCCCGAGCCGATCGGACTGGATCACCCGCTACGGACGCTCGAGAACGTGGTTTTTACGGCCCACATTGCCTCGGCCAGCGTGCCGGCGGCCACCCGGCTGCGGACGAGCGTGGCCCAGACCGCGGCCTTGGCGGTACGGGGCGAGCCGCTGCCCAACGTAGTCAATGGGGTTGCAACGCCAGCGCGACGGTAGCCCTGGTTTCAAAACCTGCTCGGAGAGGGGGACGGTCCCATTTTGCTCCGCCGACTTCGCAAAATCGGGACAGTCCCCGCAGGTTTTGAAGCCATTTCTAGCCGTAATTACTTCCCGACGGAACCACCCTCACCCTACCCTCTCCCTGAAAGGGAGAGGGACGCGCGGCGGTAGCCGTTCTCGCATCCGAACCGAGCCCGACATGCCCGACCATCCAACCGGCCAGCTTCGCGTCAGCGCCGCCGATCTGCACCGCTTCGTCACGGGAGTCCTGACGGAGCTTGGAGTTTCGCCCGGCGGCGCCGAAACCACGGCCGACGTGCTGGTGACGACCGACACCTGGGGCGTGTTCACGCACGGCGTCAAGGCGCTTCGCGGTTACGTCCGCCGCTTGCGCGGCGGAGGACTGCGGGCCCAGGCCGCGCCCAAAGTCGTGAGCCAGGGACCGGCCTGGGCCATCATCGACGGCGACTCGGGCCTGGGCATGATCACCAGCGTGCTGGCGATGCAAACCGCCATCGCCAAGGCCAAAGCCTGCGGCCTGGGCTATGCCGGCGTGCGCAACAGCTGCCACTTCGGCGCGGCGGGCTACTATGCGGCCCTGGCCGCGCAGGAAGGCCTGCTGGGCATGGCCATGGCCAACGATATTCCCAGCGTCACCGCGCCGGGCGCCCGCGGCGCGATTACCGGCAGCAACCCCCTGGCATATGCCGTGCCCACCGGCAGCGGCCGGCCCCTGATGCTCGACATGGCCACCAGCGTCGTCGCCGGGGGCAAGGTGGCCGCCGCCCAGGCCAATGGCAAGTCGATTCCGCCCGATTGGGTCATCGACCGCGAGGGCAACCCCAGCACCGACCCGAACGCCTTCCTGCAAGGGGGCGCGCTGCGGCCCATGGCCGGGCACAAGGGCTACGGCATTGGGCTCCTGATCGAAACGCTGTCCGGCGTGCTGACTGGCGCCGGCATGACCTGGCAGATTTCGGCCTGGATGATCAGCGATCCGACGCAGCCCACCCAGCACGGGGCCGCGTTTCTGGCGTTCGACATCGGCGCGATAGAGCCGCTCGACGAATTCAAACGGCGGATCGACCACGTGATTGCCGAAATCCGCCGTGCTCCGCGGGCGGCCGGCGCCGAGCGCATCTATCTGCCCGGCGATTTCGAAGCCGAGAATCGCGAGCGAGCGCTGGCCGAAGGCATCGTCCTGCCTCCCGACGTGGTCGCCAATCTGGAAGGGCTGGCGGCCGATCTGGGTTTCGATCTGGCGGCCCGACTGCCCGGGCAAAGATGCGCATGATCCCCGCTTTTCGACAACCTCCAGGAAACTACCACTCATGACCGCACGCGGCACGCTCGGCGGCATCATTCCCCCGATCCTGACTCCCACCGACACGCACGACAATGTCGACGAGGCCGGCCTGCGCGGATTCGTCGATTGGCTGATCGAGCAGGGCGTGAACGGCCTGTTCGTCGGCGGATCGGCCGGCGAGGGTCCGCTGCTGGTCGAACGCGAGTGGCAACGGCTCGCCGAAATCGTACACGACCAGAATCGGGGTCGGGTGCCGCTCCTGGCCGGCGTGCAGGACACGTCGACCCGCAAGGTGCTCGACAAGGTGCGGATTGCCCGGCAAATCGGCTACGGCTACTGCGTCGCCACGCCGACGTTCTACAACCCCTGCCGGGCCGCCAGCGAGCAGCTGCGGTTGTTCGCCGCGGTGGTTGAAGCGGCCCAGCCGATGGAGCTGGTCGCCTACAACATTCCGCAGCTGACCATATCGGCGATCGAGCTCGACACGTTTTGCGAGCTGGCCCGCCGGGGCTGGATTCGCTACTGCAAGGAAAGCTCGGGCAATCTCGAATTCCTCAAGCAATTGATCGCCCGCGGACGCGAGGTCGACCTGGAAGTGCTGATGGGGGACGAAATGAACGCCATGACCGGACTTTTGGCCGGGGCCAAGGGCCTGGTCAACCTGTGCATCAACGTCGATCCGGCCGCGTATCTGCAATTGTTCGCGGCCACCAGCCGCGGCAACATCGAGGAAGCCACCCGCCAGCAAGCGCGGATTCGCGAGATCGTCGAGCACGTGGCGCTGGCCACGCCCAGCTTCGTGGCCGGACCCAAGTACGTGATGAGCCGGCGCGGGTTCGGCAGCGGCCGGCCCCTCTCGCCGCAAGAGCCGGTCAACGCCGAGCAAGCCCGGCAGATCGACGCCTTTCTGGGGCTCTGATCTAGCGGATCGACGGCTCGTGCCGAGATCGAACGGGGACGCACCGCGTGTGCGCTGGCAATCTCAATGCACCGCCGCGGCGCCGCCGCGGGCCGGCGGATTGCGCTTCGGCGTGGCGACCTTAGGCTTGGCCTTGGGATCGGCCGCCGCATCGCCCGCGGCCGGCTG
Source organism: uncultured Planctomycetaceae bacterium (assembly GCA_963828155.1). Taxonomy (GTDB): domain Bacteria; phylum Planctomycetota; class Planctomycetia; order Pirellulales; family PALSA-1355; genus CAWCAX01. The sequence goes on along the minus strand of CAWHDQ010000014.1, from coordinate 58,426 downwards.
CTTATTGGACCCGCCGAGCAACTGGCCGAAATCGAAGAACCGGGCGTCGTCGATCTCGACGCGGTTGGTCGCCTGCCAAAAGAGAATCCGCCGAGCCGAGGCCTGCGACGTCGGACCTCCGAGGACCGGCTGACGGAACAGCTGGGCATCGCTCATTCCGTCCCCCTCCAGCACCAAGAGCGATTTCTTTTCGGCGAAGGTCAGGCGATGGGCCCGGGCGGTGAAGCCGGAGCCCTCGACCAAGGTGTTGCCCGCGGCCTCGAGTTCCAGATAACCGCGCTCGCTGCGATTTTCTTGGGCCGGCATCCGGTCGGGCGTTTCGCGGACGGTTAGCGCGTCGCAGCTGAGCAGAACGGCCTCGGGGGGCAGAGTCTCGGGCTTTTCGGCGTCGAGCTGCCCTTGCCAATTGGCCACCGGACCATAGACCGTTTTAACCTGATCGGTGAACGTCAGCTCTCTGGTGTGCAGATTGCCGGTGATCGCCCGGGCGAAGTTGACGTTCAGATACGACAGCTTGTTTTCGTCGGCGGGCGGTTGCTTCTCGGCGTCGGGAGCGACGGGCTTTGTGCCCGGTGTTCGGCCGCCGGCGACTCCGGCAGCCCCCATGCCGGTCGGCATGCCAAGCCGGACGCTGGAGACCCAGCCCGGCCCGTGGCGCGTCGATGCCGCCCGTGGTGTCGTTGATCGCCAGGTCCAGGGTCTGCAAGCGGTCGACCGACGAGAGCCCCTTTTCGTCGAAGGTGCGATTTTCGAAGTAGCGCCCCCCTGGCAAACGATCTGGTCGATCTGGGCCGGCTCGGCTTTGCCGTCGGACGACGGTGGGTCGGCAAAGTGGATCGTCCGCTTGAGCGTGACTTCGAGCCGCTCGGTGCGGAGCAATTGCTCGCTGGTGTGGGCTTCGATGGCCCGCTCGAACAGGGCGCTGCGGCCGTCGAAGTTCATCCGGCCCTGCCAGTTGATTTCCAGTTGCTGCGGACCCGGCGGACGCCGGCCGCGCGGGCGGGCTATTGCCCGACGGCAAGGTCATCCGGCCCGCGCCGTCGACCCACAGCCGGTTGGCCCGCGCTCCAGTTGAATGTTCGCGCCGGCCAGGGTCAGCCCCCGGGCTTCGACATAGGCCGGCTTGCCGAGCACGGACACCTGCGAGTCGGGGCCGGCGCCGCCCGACAATTGCAGCCGCTCGCCGGTGATCAGGAGCGGCTTGTCGTCGGGTTTTGCGGTTTTGAGTTCGCGCAGTTCGGCATTGCCCTGCAGCAGCACGTCGGCCAGCTCGGTTTGCTGCCCGCGGACCAGAAATCGGACCTGGACCTGAGACCCGGCAAAGCGGAATTGCTGCTGCGGACCTGCCGACTCGCCGCGGCTGTCGCGTCCCGGCGGACCGGAGTTGCCGGCCGACCCGGCCGCGGAGGGCAGGGCCTGCGCGGCGGCAAAGACGGCCTCGAGCCGGCCCGGTGGCGCCGACCAGTTGCATGCTGTCGAGCCGCACCGAACCCTGGGCCAAGAGCCGTTTGGGTCGCAGCTCGCCGCCGGAGCCGGGAGTGCCGATGCCCCGCTGCGGCCCCGGCGCCGGTTGACCCGGCGCCGGTTGACCTTTCCCCGGCTGGCCCGAGGAGGGGCCATTGGGTTCGAGCCAGGCATGGATTTCTTCGGCCGCCAGCCCGGCCGGTTGAGCGATGCCACCGGGCCCGCGGCTGCCGATGTCGGAAATCCGCACGTGCGCCCCGCCGACCAGCGAGACCATCTGCGCGGCCTGCTGCGAGCCGGCGTCGGGCAAGCTGCTGTTGGGTTCGTAGCGCAATTCCTTGGACCACTCGGCCTGATACTTCTGACCCGGATTGCGTTCGACCGCACCACTCAGCGTGCCGACGCCCTGCAGGCTGATGCGGCCGGTCTTCACCTCATACTCCAATCGCTGGCAACGGGCCTGGCCGCCCGTCGAAGGCGAACGGACCACGACCGGATTGCCCCGGGCTTCGACCAGCCGGGCTTCGAGATTCGCGCCGCCGGGCGTAGTTGCCGAGCCGGCCGGCCTGGCCGAACTGGCCTTGGTGACTTGTGCCTTGCCGGCCAGCGATTTCGTGGCGGACGATTTGGCCTCGGCGGCTTTGGCCGACGGCGCGTCGCGGCGCTCGAAGAAGACCGACAGCAGCTCGCAATTCATCTGGTCGCTGGGACCGTTGGTGTTCAAGCGCAGTACGTCGACCTGGTCGTGAAACGTGGCCACGTACTTTTCCAGGTTGAAGCGAAACGGGCCTTGGCAAGTCACCTCGACCGGCGGCTCGGCCGGGCGGCGGCGCGGAGCCTCGTCGGCCGCCGGATTGAGCACGTCCTGCGGGTCCTTGCCGCCCAGCAGCAGGTGCATCCGCACGTCGCGCAACAGCTCGAACGATTTGACGCCGGTGATGCCGATCCCTTTCTTCTCCTCGGGCGGTTTGCCGTCGGCCGATTTCTCGCTGCGGGCCAGCAGGATCGTCATCTCCCGCCCGCTGCCGTAGCTGGGACCGAAATGGAAGTCGACCGGGTGGGGCGTCACGACGCGATCTTCGGTCAACTCGACGTCGCGGGTGGTGATCCGCAAGTCGTCGCTGGCGCCGGCCCGCGAGGGCTCGCGGCGGATCGTCACCTTGCCGACCAGCGAGCCGCCGATCAGCCGGCCGACTTTGGCCCGCTTCAGATCGAACGGCTCGTCGAACTTGAGGATCGCGCCCTCGGGCGCCTGCAAGATGACCGGCGGCGACGGCTGATCGTCGCGCGGGCCGTCGGCGGCGAAGAACACCACCGTGCAAGGATGCAGCTTGACCCGGCCGTCGGGCAGATTCTGGTAGTCCTTGATCAAGCAGCATGGCCCGATCGCTTTCCAGAATCTTGGGATTCTTCAGCTCCCAGGACCCGGCCGGAAAGTAGGGGGTCAGCACATCAGTCCGCGGCGGAGGCGGAGGCGGCGCGGGCCCGACCGGCCCGGCCAACTTCTCGGCCGAAGGTTCGATCATCGGCACCGCCGCCAGCGAATAGGCGACGTACGAGGCCAGCACGATGCCGAAGCTGCCCGCCACGCGCAGCAGCCGCTGCGCCAGCGAGGACCGGCTGCCGGCCGAGCGCGGCGGGGCGGGGGCGGGCCCGGCGGCGGGCGGCCCGGCGGAGCGCTCGGGTTGAAGCCGCACCTTCGCCATTACTGCGTGTATTTCCGGAGCAGCTCGTCCCAGCGGCGCTGGGCCTTGAGGATCAGCTCGATCGTTTCCCGCACGGCCCCTTCGCCGCCCCGCTGCGTGCTCACCCAGTGGGCCGCCGACGCAGTTCGGGGCAGCCGTCGGCCACCGCGACGCCCAGCCCCACGGCGCGCACGGCCGGCAGGTCGGGCAGATCGTCGCCGATGTAACAGACCTGGGCCAGGCTGAGACCCAATTGGCGGACGATTTCCTGCACCGCCGGCAGTTTGTCTTCGGCGGTCTGACGGACGATGTCGACGCCCAGCTCGTCGGCCCGGATCTTGACGATGTGCGAGCTGCGGCCGGTGACCAGACCGAACTTATGCCCGGCCCGCTGCCAGAGTTTGATGCCCATTCCGTCGCGGATGTGGAAGTGCTTGGTCTCGATGCCCTGGTTGTCGAACACCACGCGGCCGTCGGTGAGCACGCCGTCGACGTCGGCCAGGAGCAGTTCGATTGGCAGGCAGCGTTCGTCGAGTTTCATGCGGATTCTCGCTGGCGGCCACGGACCTGGGCGATCTTGGCCCGCAGCGGGCCGGCAAACTTGGGCGGCGGCACGATCCGCGGCTCGACCGGCTGCGGTGGCTGCAAATCGCCGAAGGCCGCCACCACGTCGGTGATGTCGACCAGACCCAGCGGCCGCCCCGCGACGTCGATCACCGGCAGCTCGCTGATCTTGCGCTCCGCCATGATAGCGATTGCATCGACCATCATCGATCCCTGCGGCACCGTGCAGGGCCGGCCCGTCATCACCTCGCAAATCGGCCGATCGAGCGCCGAATCGCGGCGGCTCTCGAACAGCCGGGCCAGGTCGCTGTCGGTGAAAATGCCGCTCAGCCGGCCTTCGGCATCGGACAGCAGGATCGCGCCGCTGCGGCGCTTGGCCACCCGCGGCATGGCCAGCACCTCGCGCACGCTTCGCGAATGCGGCGCGTGCCGGCACTCGGCGAGCGGGCGGAGATAATCGTCCACCTTGCTCAATTGGCGTCCCAGGTTGCCGGCCGGATGATAGCGGGCAAAATCCTCGCGGCGGAAGTCGCGCATCCGGCTGACCACCAGGGCTAGCGCATCGCCGATGGCCAACATCGCGGTCGTGCTGGTGCTGGGCGCCAGACCCAGCGAGCAGGCCTCCTTGAGCGGCCCAAGATCGATCGTCACCGTCGCTGCCCGGCCCAGCCGGCTGGCAGGGTTGCCGGTGACGGCCACGATCGGCACTTCGAAATCCTGCAGCGAGGGGAGCAAGCGGACGATCTCTTCGGTCTCGCCGCTCTGCGACAAGCACGAGCACCAGGTCGAGATGATGAATCCGCCCCAGGTCGCCGTGAACCGCTTCGCCGGGATGCAGAGAGTGGCTGCGGGTGCCGGTCGAGGCCAGCGTCGCGGCGATCTTCTGACCGATCAGGCCGGCCTTGCCCATGCCGGTGACAATCACGCTGCCGCGGCAGCCGTGCAGCAGTTCGACGGCCCGGCAGAATTCGCGGTCCAGCCGCTCGGCCAGACGGAGCAGCGACTTGCCTTCGAGCTCGATGATTTCCCGCGCGTAGAGCAGCTGCTGCTCGGCGCCGAGCAGGAGGCGCAGGCGCCGAATCGCCAACAAAGGAAGCGGGGGACATGGCCGGGTCGTCCTTGACCTCGTGAGTCACCAGGCGGTGGCCGGTGGTCGGATTGGCGCGCGGAACTCGCAGGCGGCTGCCGCCCCGCTGCCACCTGCCGCCGCCGATCGCACCTGCCGGCCCCGCCGTCACTTGCGCCGCGGGGGGCGGGTTGTAAAAATGGGCGGCGGGATTGTAGCCAGCGGGGCCCCCGGAGACAACGCACGTTGAGTCGGCGGGGCATGGGAAAAACCCGAATTTTTCGGTCTGCAGGGCTGCTGGCGCCGGGAAAACCGCTCGGCGGTGCGCCTCGGCCGAATCGGCTGCTACCCGATCCGCCGGCCCCCGAACCAAGCGGAATCCTCGGTTTTGCGGCGGCGCGGCGGCGTCCCCCCGCAAGACGCACATTGCGTGCCGAGCCGGTTGGCGCAGTGCGCCCGTTTGGACTAAAATGCCCATCCGCACACCCCGCACTGGTGCCGGCGCGACCGCCTGCCGCCGTCCCGTGTCGTTCGATCCGCCAGCGCGTTCGGAGATTTTTGCATGATCGTCACTGCCAAAGAACTGTTCCAGCATGCCTACGGCCAATACGCCGTCGGCGCTTACAACATCAATAACCTCGAGCAGACCGTGGGTCTGTTCCGCGGCAACCTGGGCCTGAAGAACTCGAACGACGAGCCGGTCGACCCGGCCAAGAGCGCGCCGTTCATCATCCAGATTTCCCGCGGGGCTCGGAGCTTCACCGACAAGCGATTCCTGGAGGCCATGATCCGAGCCGCCGAAGACGTCTTTCCCGAGGCGATCTTCGCGGTACACCTGGACCACGGCACCGAGGAGGTCTGCTACGATTGCATCGACAGCGGGTTCTACTCGTCGGTGATGATCGACGCCTCGCACGAAACCTTCGACGAAAACATCGCGATCACCAAGCGGGTCGTCGACCGGGCCCACGAAAAGGGCATCTCGGTCGAGGCCGAGCTGGGCATGCTCGGCGGCGTCGAGGAGGACATCCAGGTCTCGGCCGAACACGCCTGCCTGACCGATCCGGAGCAGGCCGTCGAATTCGTCAGCCGTAGCGGCTGCGATTCGCTGGCGGTAGCCATCGGCACCTCGCACGGGGCATACAAGTTCAGCGGCTCGCAGGGTCTGCACTTCGACCGGATCGAGGCGATCCAGAAGCGGCTCCCCGGATTCCCGCTGGTCATGCACGGCTCGAGCAGCGTGCCCAAGCAGTGGGTCGAACGGATCAACAAGGCCGGCGGCACCCTCGGCGCTGCCAGCGGCGTGTCCGAAGACCAGTACCTGCCGGCGGCCAAGCTGGGCGTAACCAAGGTGAACATCGACACCGACGGCCGCCTGGTCTGGTGCGCCGTCTATCGCGAGACGTTTCGCGACAAGCCGGCCGACTTCGATCCGCGGACGCCCGGCAAGCCGTTCATGGCGGCCTACGCCGATTACATCACGCAGAAGAACATCAAGCTCGGCTCGGCCGGTCAGCTCGAATCGCTGCGGGCGGCCCTCGGCGCGACGGTCTGACGCGACGTTCTGACGCTGAGGTCTGACGCGACGCCAACCGATACTTTGTTGCGTAGCACACGTCCGCGGGGCCGATCCTGCGCAGTCCGGCTACGGGCCGAATTCCGCGCCGCCCTGCGCGGCGGCGGCGCGGATGCTCAGCAAACGAGCGGTCCGACCCGGCCTCGGCGATGCGGATGACCAGGAACTTCTGCATCAGGCTGTCGGCCTTGGGCTCGGTGAAGAAGCAGTGGCCGAGCGTGCCCGGCCGGTCCGGCTGACAGGAGACGATCAGCATCTGTCCCGGCTCGAGCTGGGCCGCCAGCTTCAGTTCGTCGAACACCCGCTTGGGCCGGGAAGCTTCGAGCCGGATCACGCCGTCGGCCGCGTTCCAACGCTGCTGCTGCTCGCCGTAGTGCAGCTCGGGCGTAAGCTCGACCTGCACGCGTCCGCCCGCGACTTCGCTGGCCCGCAGGGCGAAGCGGCCCTCGGCCTTGGCATAAGTCCGGCCGACGACCTGCCCCTCGTCGCGCATCAGGAGCGAAAGTGTGTCGTATACGGTCGAAGCGATCAGCTCGCTCCGCCGATTCGGCCGCACGGCCAGCAATCGCTTGGTGACGGCCGGTTCCTGCTCCAGGTCGACGGTGTTGGCCTCGGCCGGATCCACCGGCGCGTCGGAGAGCGTGAGCAGCCGGGCCAGCTCGACCGGCACTTGCGTGCCGACCAGACCGGCCCGCAAGCCCGCGTCGGCCAGTTCGCGGCGGATCGCCGGCGGCAGCGACTGCTCGTCGATGTCGTTCCACAGCGGGCCGTTGAGCGCGGCATTGCCGGCCGGGAAGCGGGCAAAGAAGACCTCCAGCTTGATCGTCTCGGCCATGGCCGTCAGCGGCGCGTAGCGGGTTCTTGCCCGCCGCTTGCGGCTCGATGAAGCGGCAGCCGGTATGTGCGAGCGCGAGCCAAGCCGGTAGCGCCCAGCCGACGAGCAACAATCGAGAGAAGCGAGGTTGCAGCATGACGGACCGAACCGGCGCACGAATGGCGCCGGCCGTACCCAGTTTCCGCCGCGCCCGAACGCACGAGCGGGCCCCTGGTGTCGACAGGCGAAGCTGCGCAAAACGGGGCAAATTTCGCGCGGGGCGTAGAGTAGCGGCCCGGCCGCGGGCGAGTCAAGGGAGAAGCAGGTAATGCCAGCATGGCTTGCTGCCCGAGCGCACGACGACGCTCGCACGGCACAGCGAAATCAGGCCCACAGCGCTCGGCAGACGGATTTTTCCGCAGATTTCGCAGATTTCACAGATTTGGCAACCGTTGGGCTACGCCTCGTAGTCAGCAATGCACTCCAGGACCAAGGTGTCAGGCCGATGTCGGCGTAGGGCACCGTCCGGCTAGACCCACATCGCCGGCCGAGGGTGGGGAGCTTCAAAGGGTCGGCCCTAAATCGGCGTGATGCGATTCCGGTCGCGTTGAGTCGTGAAGAAAACCAATTGGCTGCAGGTCGACGGTATATTCACGGCCGCGCACCTAGACGATCGCTCTGCATCCGTGCGGATCGCCTCCCCGCTCGGCCTCCTGCTCAATCCATTCCATCAGCAAATTAGCGCCATCATCGCGTCGAGCCAACTGCCGGTGGTCAAGAATTCAGCCTAGCCCGACTCCCGCAAGCGCGGTCAGAAGTAACAACTCACGGAGCGACAGGCGGAAAGCGTTGGGGATTCCCATGGCCCCATCTTGCCGCGCAGAGACCGCCGTTAACTTTATCGCCGCAATGTCGGGCAGCAGGCCACCTTCTGCTCATACTCCCAATCTGGGAAATCTGCGAAATCTGTGGATAACCTTCTCGCTGGCTTCCGAGAGGAGACTGGTTCCTCAGCTGACTTCACGGACACGGAGCGGTCGCCGAGGGCCTGCGGGCGGATTCAAACCCGGATCAGCTTCGGCGACGGAAGGACCAGGCCGTAGATCGGCCCGTGCCGGCGGTTCAATTCGCGGAAATCGTGCCGCAAGAACGCGTGCAGCTCGTCGGGCGGATTCAACTCCAGCCAGCGGTCGACCAGGCCCGCCACGTGCTCGTCGTATTTGCGCTGCGATGCGGAATGGGCATAGCAGCGGCCGGCGTGCCGGCGGAGGTCGCCGTCGAAGTCGGGGCTCACGTGCCACAGCTCGTGGATCACGGTGGCCAGCTTTTCGCGCCAGGGCAGCTCCAAGAACCGCGGCAGGTAAAAGCTCAACAGGTACAGCATCTCGCGCCCGACTCGTCGCGAATCCGCTGGATGGTCCACATCCGACCCCGGCGGCGGGCCGTGAGGGCCCCGTTCTCGAACCGCAGCGGCGTGAGACTGGCCTGAATGCCATAGGGCACGGCCTTGCGGGCCTGGCAAAACCGAATCGCCACCTCGTCCATCCGCACATGGCCCAGCTCGGGCAGCCGGCGGCTGATGTCGTCGGCCAGGCGGCGAATGTGGAGTGTGAAGTCGAAACCGCCCGGCGGGCCGGGGACCCGCGCGGGGCAGAGCAATTCGGCCGGCCGTCGCAGGGCAGGTCGTCGCGGGGTGGGCCCCTGAATGCTGCGAGATGCGGCTCGCCGCCCTGGCATGCGCCAAACGCCTCCTGCGTTGTCGCGGATCGAACGGAGGGTCCGCCTGCGCTTCAAGCCGGGCCCGACGGCCCCTTACGAGCCGCTGCCGGCCGGCTGCGTTTCGAACGTCGGCTTCTGGGCCCGCTGGGTCACGCGATCGCGGACGCCGACGAACTCCAGAATGGCCCGGGTGCCGGCATCGCCCAACCGGGGCTTGGCCAGGCGGACGATCCGGGTGTAGCCGCCCGGGCGATCGATAAATCGCGGGGCAACTTCGGCGAACAGGACGCGAACGGCCTCCTTGTCGCCGATCAACTGCAGCGCGCGGCGGCGGGCTCGCACGAGCGGGGCGACCGCGGCGGCCCACTTCTGCCATTGGTCGCTCTTACGCCAAGCCCGCCAGGCTTCGGTCTGCCGTTCGGCGGTGGTGGCGAAGGGCTCGGCGGCGCGGCCGGCTTCGAGGCCGCGGCAGGCGACGGTGATCGTCTTTTCGACCAGCGGCCGGACTTCCTTGGCCTTCTGGATGGTGGTGATGATCCGGCCCTTGACCTTGGGCGCGTTGTCGTCGAGCTCGGCGTCGCGCTCGGTCAGGAACAGCGCGGAGGCCAGATTGCGGAGCAAGGCCCGCTGGTGGCTGGGACAGCGGCCCAGGGTGCGGCCTTTTCGTCGATGTCGCATGGCGTGGACTTTGGGATGAAAGGTAAGGGAACGGCGCGTCGCGGGCCGCGTCAGGCCCCGGCGCCGGTCGGCAGGCGCATGCCCAGCCGCAGCCCCAGCTCGGAGAGTTTCTCCTGAACTTCGCTGAGCGTCGTTTCGCCGAAGTTGCGGACTTCCAGCAGCTGATCCTCGTTGCGGCGGACCAGGTCGCGGACCGTGTGGATGTTTTCCGATTCCAGGCAGTTGGTCGCCCGGACCGAGAGCTTCAGGTCGGCCAGCGTGAGACTGAGCTTTTGCTCCAGGCCCGGGTCGTTCTGACCGAAGCCGCCGCGGCCGGCCGCGTGGACCTTCGAGCCCAGCTCACTGTACTGCACGAACGGATTCAAGTGCTTCCGCAGAATCTTGGCCGATTCGACCAGGGCCTGCTCGGGATGAATCGAACCGTTGGTCCAGATTTCCAGGGTCAGGCGGTCGTAGTTGGTTTTCTGGCCGACGCGGGTTTCCTCGATCTCGTAGCGGACGCGAACCACCTGGCTGAAGACCGCGTCGATCGGGATGATGCCGATTTCCTGCACATTCGGGCTGTGCTCGGTCGCCGGCACGTAGCCGCGGCCGTTCTCGACGACCATTTCCATCACGAACGGCACGTCGTCGGTCAGCGTGGCGATGACGTGGTGCTTGTTGATCACTTCGACCGATTCGTCGGTCTGAATGTCGGCCCCGGTTATGACGCCTTTGGTGTGCTTCTCGATCCGCAGCACGCGGGTCGAGTCGCTGTGGTTCTTGACGACCAGCGACTTGACATTCAGCACGACGTCGGTCATGTCCTCGACCACGCCGGGCAGGGTGGTGAACTCGTGCTGGGCGCCATGCACCTTGATCTGGGTGATCGCACTGCCCTCCAGGCTCGAGAGCAGAATCCGCCGCAAGCCGTTGCCCACCGTCACGCCGAACCCGCGCTCGAACGGCTCGGCCACGAACTTGCCGTAGGTGCCGCTCAGCGTCTTCTGATCGCAAACGACGAGACTCGGAAGTTCCAGTCCACGCCAGCGAATGTGCATCTTGGCCTCCCTTGTTCAGCACGGCACCGCCAGCGGCGGCCCGGCGACGAATTGAAAAACTTGTTTTCTCTAGGCGAGTGAAGCAGCCCGGCCGGCGAGCTTGCCGAGCCGGCTGCACCGGGCACCGCTCGGCCCGCGACCGGCACGAGCCAGGCGGCCGGCGGCGCGGCGGCGGTTTACTGCGAACAAAGCTCGATGATCAGTTGGGTTTCCACGGGGATCGAGATATCCTCGGCCTCCGGATTGCGCAGCACGCGGCCTTCGGGAATGGCGCCGTCGGCCAGCGTCAGAAATTCGGGCAGCGAGCGGCGATGCTCGGCCAGGTTCGACTGCACCAGCTGCAGGCTCTTGGCCCGGTTCTTCACTCGGATGACGTCGCCCGGCTTGACGATATAGCTGGGAATGTTGACGAACCGGCCGTTGACCGTGATGTGGCCGTGCGCGACCAGCTGCCGCGCCTGGGCCCGGCTGCTGCCGAATCCCAGCCGGTGTACGACGTTGTCCAGCCGCCGCTCGAGCAAGCTCATCAGGGCGCTGCCGGTGTTGCCCTTGGTCCGGGTGGCCCGCTGGAAATAGGTGCGGAACTGCCGCTCCAGCACGCCGTAATAGTGCTTGACCTTCTGCTTCTCGCGCAAGTGCAGGCCGTAGTCGGTCTGCTTGCCGCGGCGGTACTGGTGCATGCCCGGCGCCGTGTCGCGGCGCTCGATGGCGCACTTGGGCGTGTCGCAGCGCGTGCCCTTGAGGAACAGCTTCAACCCGTCGCGGCGGCAGAGCCGACAGACCGGTCCGGTGATGCGAGCCATACGTCTCTCTATCGATTGGCAATGGTGACGATTGGTAGGTCTGGTGCGTGGGTGGCGACGGCGATGTTTGCCGCTCCAACGCGGTCCGCAAAGCGGGCCGGCGGGCGAACCGCAGGGGCGACGTTACACGCGGCGTTTCTTGGGCGGGCGGCAGCCGTTATGGGGCAGGGGGGTCACGTCCTCGATCGACTTGATCGTCATCCCGGCGGCCTGCAACGCGGTGATCGCACTCTCGCGTCCGCTGCCCGGCCCCTTGACGCGAACCTCGAGCTCCTTGACTCCGTACTTGGCCGCCTTTTCGGCCGCCTGCTGAGCGGCCAACTGGCCGGCGAAGGGCGTGCTCTTGCGGCTCCCCTTGAAGCCGGTGGTGCCGGCGCTGGCCCAGCACAGGGTGTCGCCCTTGGTGTCGGTAATGGTGACGCTGGTGTTGTTGAACGTGGCCTTGATATGGGCAATGCCCACGGTCACGTTACGCCGCGTCTTGCGTCGCTTGCTCTTGGCCACGTGCTAACCCTTGTCCCCAAAGTAAATGTCGTACACGGCGGCGAACTGCTCCGCCCGCCGCTTGTTGTGTGTTCCGTCTCGACCAGCCCAGGCACGCGATCTGTCGCCGCGCGTGCCCGGCGGATTAACGCAGATCCTTCACGCCCTTCTTGCCGGCGACCGTCTTCTTGGGCCCCTTGCGGGTCCGGGCGTTGGTGCGGGTGCGCTGACCGCGGACCGGCAAGCCGCGGCGATGCCGGATGCCGCGATAAGAGCCGATATCCTTCAACCGCGAAATATTCTGCGCCACCTGGCGGCGGAGCTGACCTTCGACGGTGTAGTCCTTGTCCAGCAGGGCCGCCAGACGCGCGACTTCGTCCTCGTGCATGTCACGGGCCTTGGCCTGCGGGTCGACGCCGGCCTTGTGGCACAGCTCGCGGGCGATCTTCGGGCCCACGCCGTACAAATACTGCAGCGAGATGACCGTCGGCCGATCGCTGGGAATATCCACGCCGAGCAAACGCGGCATTGTAATCGCACTCCTGAAAACCCGACCCGCGGCGGCGCGGGTCGATGCAGACTCTGACTACCTTCGATCGGCCGCCCAAGCGGGCCGACGAACCTGACTGCCCTTAACCCTGGCGCTGCTTATGGCGCGGGTTGGAGCAGACGACATAGACCGTGCCTTGACGGCGGACGATCTTGCAATTTTCGCAAATTCGCTTGATACTCGCGCGGACTTTCATGGCAACCGCCAGCGGCTTAATTTCGACTTTGGCCAAAGCGTATGAATATAGAGTCTGACGGCCGAATCGAGCAAGGCCCCGGCCCCGATTTTGCAGTCGATTTTTCTCCGCCCGAGGCCACCGCATGCGCAGGGCAGGAGAAAAGTCCGCAAAGCAGCACTCTGGGGCCATTTTGGGGGCCCACCGGCAATGCCGCGGAAGCCGCAAATTCCTGCGGCCGGTTTACCGTTTCCTGCGGCCGACTTACCGTGGACGAACATGCTTGCCCGGCTTTTCGTCTGGCCCGCCGGTGAGCACCCAGGGCCCGTCCTCGGTGATGGCGATCGTGTGCTCGAAATGGGCGCTGGGCTTGCCGTCCTGGGTCGACTGGGTCCAGTGGTCGGGCATGCCCTTGACCTGCTTGGTGCCCAAGTTGACCATCGGCTCGACCGCAATCACCAGCCCCGGCTCGATCTGGAAGTCGCCGCTGCGACGGAGCTGGGCACTGACGAAGTTGGGCACTTGCGGATCTTCGTGCATTTCGCGGCCGATGCCGTGCCCGACGAAGCTCTCCACGACCGAGAATCCCTGATCGCGGACGTAGCTGCCCATTTCGGTGGCCACCTCGCTCCAGCGGTGCTTGTGTGCGCAGAGCTCGATGGCCAGCTCCAGCACGCCGCTGGTCACGTCGAGCAGCCGCTGGACCTCGGGCGCGACCTTGCCCACCGGGTGCGTCACGGCCGAGTCGCCGCACCAGCCGTCGAGCTTGCAACCGGTGTCGATGCTGACCACGTCTCCCTCGCGCAAGACGCGCGGGCCGGGGATGCCATGCACCACTTCCTCGTTGACCGAGATGCAGGTGACGGCCGGAAACGGCACCTTGCCGGGCACCCCCTTGAACAGCGGGATTGCGCCGTGCTGTTGGAAGAATTGCTCGATGGCCGCGTCGATCTCGCCGGTCGTGGCGCCCGGCTTGACGAGCGCCGGCCAACTGGTGGGCCTGCCAGACCAGCAAGCCGGCCTTGCGCATCTGAGCGATTTCACGCGAAGATCGAAGAATGTGCACGTTGGTTCCTCAATGGCCGCCGGCGACGGTCCGGCTCGGCCCGCGGGTTCGCCTGGCGCCAGCGCCGCCGGGCGGCGGCGGGCGCTGAAGGGCGGTCAGCCCTCCAGCAGCCCGCGATAATTCCGCATCACCAAATGGCTGTCGATTTTTTGGACCAGGTCGAAAGCCACGCTCACGGCGATCAACAAACCCGTGCCGCCGAAGAAGCTGGCCGCCTGGAAGGGAATGTTGAAGACGTTGGCGATCACGGTCGGCGTGATGGCCACGATCGCGAGGAAGCCCGCCCCGACGTAGGTGATCCGGACCATGACCTTTTCCAGGTAGTCGGCGGTCCGCTTGCCCGGCCGATAGCCGGGAATGAACGTGCCGTAGTTCTTCAGGTTCTCCGACATGTCCTTCGGATTGAACGTGATCGCCGTCCAGAAGTAGCAGAAGAAGTAGATCAAGAGGACGTAGAGCACATTGTAGATGTACGAAGTGCCGCGGGTGAACGCCTCATGCAGGCTGCTCCAGAGCTGGCTGTTGGGGTAGGCCTGATTCAGGTACTGAAACATCAGCGAGGGAAACATCAGCAAGCTGCTGGCGAAAATGATCGGCATCACGCCGGCCTGATTGACCCGCAAGGGCAGATACTGCCGCGTGCCGCCAAACACCCGCCGGCCGCGGACGTGCTTGGCGCTTTGGGTCGGAATGCGGCGTTGGCCGAGCGTGATGAACACGACGCCCGCCACGACCGCCACGAACAAGAACGCCAACAGCACGAGCACTTCAATACCCAGCTTGCCCGCACCGCCGCCGGCCAGCTCGAGCGTCGATTGCTGGAGCAACTGCCAGCCGGCCCCAGGCATGCCGGCCAGAATGCCGGCCATGATCAGCAGGCTGATGCCGTTGCCGATGCCGAACTCGTCGATCTGCTCGCCCAGCCACATCAAGAAGATGGTGCCGCAGGTCATGGTCATGACCGTGACGATCTGCCACCAGAAACCGACGTGGCCGGCGGCGTCGAGGAACTCGGCCCGGACCATGCCCTTCTGGTGCAGCAGCCAGCCCAAGTAGACCCAGCTTTGGCCGATGCAGAGCAGCACCGTGGCATAGCGGGTGTATTCGTTGATCTTCTTACGGCCGGCTTCGCCTTCCTTCTGCAGCCGCTCGAGCGGCGGCCAGACGCTGCCCAATAGCTGGAAAATGATCGAGGCCGAGATGTAGGGCATGATCCCCAGGCCGAAGATCGTCACCTGGCTGAGCTGGGCGGCGCTAAACAGGGCCACCTGCTGGAACAAATCGCCCAGGCCCGTGTTGCTCTTGGCAAAGGTCGCCATCGCCTGTTGATTGATGATCGGCAGCGGAATCCACCAGCCGATCCGATAAACCATCAGCAGACCGAGCGTGAACAGGATCTTCTTGCGCGGCTCGGGAATCGTGAACACGATC
This sequence comes from uncultured Planctomycetaceae bacterium, assembly GCA_963828155.1. Lineage (GTDB taxonomy): Bacteria > Planctomycetota > Planctomycetia > Pirellulales > PALSA-1355 > CAWCAX01. Next base: position 43,312 of record CAWHDQ010000014.1, on the reverse strand, counting down.
CGCAGTTTTTCCCACATGGCGACCCTCCGTTTGGAGCTCGAGCTGCATTCGAAAAATGGGCTCGGCTGGATGTTGCATTCGGGCGAATCCCTTGCACCCTCGCACGGCGGAGGCAGCCGCCGAAAAAACTCGGCCGGCGCCACGCCATCCGGTGCCGCCGCACCGGTGTCCCCCTGCCGAGACTCGAACCCGAGCCGCGGCACGCGGCGACGAGCCCCCCTCGGCGGTCGGCTAGTCGTTCTTCTTGCCGGCTTTGCTCTTTTCGGGCCGGGCAACCGGCTTGGGACGCGCCAGCGTCACCACCTCGCCGCCGGCCTTCTGAATCTTCTCCAAGGCACTGGCGCTGAACGCATGGGCCGAGATCTTCAGCCGCTTGGTCAGCTCGCCGTGGCCGAGCACCTTGAGCACGTCGTAGCGGCCCTTGGCCAGGTTCTTTTGCTTGAGCGCCAGGGGCGTGACCTCGGCCCCGGCGTCGAAGGCGGTTTCCAGATCGCCGACGTTCACCACCACGACCTTTTCGCCCCACTGGTTGTGGAAGCCGCGCTTGGGAATCCGGCGAATCAGCGGCGAAGCACCGCCCTCGAAGATCGGCGGAGCCGTCCAGCCGGCCAGGGCGCCCTGGCCCTTGTGGCCGCGTCCGCTGGTCTTGCCGTGGCCCGAGCCGACACCGCGGCCGACCCGCTTGCGCTTCTTGTTCTTCTTGATTCCGACGTGGACGTCGTGCAGGTTCATGACAGCGTAACTCCTCGCAGCCGTTCGACGTCGTGCCGCGTGCGCAATTGCTGCAGGGCCGCCAGCGCGGCCTTGACCAGGTTGGTGGGATTGTTCGAGCCGAAGCTCTTGGTGAGGATGTTCTTGATGCCGGCCGCCTCGCAGACCGCGCGAACCGCGCTGCCGGCGATCACGCCCGTGCCGGGAGCGGCGGGCACGAGCACCACCCGAGCCGAGCCAAAGCGGCCTTCGACCCGGTGGGGGATGGTGCCGCTGTCGAGCATGATTTCGACCATGCTCCGCGAGCCCTCTTTCGAGGCCTTCTCGACGCTGGGCGGCACTTCGTTGGCCTTGCCGTAGCCCCAGCCCACCTTGCCGCGGCCGTTGCCGATCACGACCATGGCCGCGAAGCTGAACCGCCGCCCGCCCTTGACCACGGCGGCGCAGCGCTTGATCTTCACGACCTTTTCGATCAGTTCACCGCGGTTGGAATCGTTCGACACGGTCTCGCGCTCCTGGAAGGAATTGGCCCGCCGGGCCAGTTGGCTTTTATTCGGTCAGGTGGTTTGGTGGTTAAAAATCCAGACCGGCTTTGCGGGCGGCCTCGGCCAAGGCGGCCACGCGGCCATGATACTGGAACGTCGCCGCGGTCGAAGGCCACTTTGGTGATCCCGGCGGCAATGGCCCGCTGGGCAATCACGGTGCCGACCCGCTCGGCCGCGGCCTTGTTGCCGCCGTACTTCAGCTCGCCCGCGACTTCCTTGTCGACCGTGCTGGCGGAGGCCAGCGTGCGGCCGTCCGCGTCGTCGATCACCTGGGCGTACATGTGCTTGTGGCTGCGGAAGATCGTCATCCGCGGGCGCTCGACTGCTGCCGCGCGTCCGCTTGCGGACCCGCCAGCCGCGCCGTTGACGTTGATTGACTTTTGCCCTGGCGTGATTCACTGGACTATTCTTTCGCGCTGTTCGAAGGTTTGTCTCTGGACGGAGCGACGTACGGACGACCGGCCGCTACTTGGTCATCGCCTTGCCGGCCTTGCGGCGGACGACTTCGCCGTCGTAGCGGATGCCTTTGCCTTTGTAGGGCTCGGGCTTGCGGACCGAGCGGACTTCGGCGGCGAACTGGCCGACCAGTTGCTTGTCGGTGCCCTTGATGACGATGTGCGTCTGGTCGGGACACGTGACCGTCAGGCCGGTCGGAATCGGCTTGTGGATTTCGTTGGCGAAGCCGACCCGCAACTGGAGGGTGTTCTTCTGGATGGCGGCCAGGTAACCGACGCCGACGACCTCGAGCTTCTTCTCGTAACCCTTGGTCACGCCCACGACCATGTTCTGGATCAAGGCCCGGCTCAGTCCGTGCAGGGCGCGGTGCAGCCGGGAATCGCCGAGGCGATCGACCTGGACCTGGCCGGCGGCCTGGTCGAACTCGATGCGGACGCCCGGGTGATGGGCCCAGTTCAACTTGCCCAGCGGCCCCTCGACCGAAACGGTGCCCTGGGTCACGCCGACCTTGACGTTGGCGGGGACAGCCACCGGTTTTTTGCCGATTCGCGACATGATCGTGTCTTCTTATTCGTTTCCGGTTATTCGTTGCGTTTCCGGATCGCCTGGCCGGCGAGCCAGTAAGGCGCGCCGGCCGGCTCTTCGGTCCGAGTTACCACAATTCGCAGAGCACTTCGCCGCCCAGCTTGCGCTGCCGGGCTTCGCGGTCGCTAATCACGCCGCGGCTGGTGCTGATGATCTGGATGCCCAGGCCGTTGAGGACCGGCCGCAGGGTGGAGGCGCCGCTGTAGACCCGGCGGCCGGGCTTGCTGACCCGCTTGATGTGCTGGATCACGCGCTCGCCGTTGGGGCCGTACTTGAGCTCGATCTTGAGCTGCGCCACCGGCTCGCCCGCCACTTCCTGCCAATCCCAGATGTAGCCTTCGCGCTTGAGCACTTCGGCCAATCCGCGCTTGACCTTCGAGAGGGGCATGGTGACGCTTGGCCGCTCGACGCGCACCGCGTTGCGGATGCGGGTCAACATGTCGGCGATCGGATCAGTCATCATAAAGCATCGGTCCCTTACCAGCTCGCCTTCTTGACGCCCGGAATCAGCCCTTTGTCGGCCAGCTGCCGGAAACAGATCCGGCAGATGCCGAACTTGCGATACACGGCCCGCGGCCGGCCGCAAATCTTGCAGCGCCGCACCAGCCGAGTGGAAAACTTCGGCTTGCGGTTGGCCATCGCAATCTTCGATTTACTCGCCATACTCGTGTCCTGTCCGCACTGAATGAATGGTTTGCTCGCGCGCCCCGCTCGGTAGCTCGTTGCGCTCGCCCGCTCAGGCCTTACCCGCCGCCGCGGTCTCGGTCTTGAACGGCATGCCCATGCCGCGGAGCAGCTCGCGCCCCTCGTCATTGGCAGGGGTGCTCATCACGATCGTCACGTTCATGCCCTGGGGCGCTGAAATTTGTCGGGATTCAACTCGGGAAACACCAACTGCTCCTGCAAGCCCAGGCTGTAGTTGCCGTGCCCGTCGAACGCGTTGGGATCCAACCCGCGGAAGTCGCGGACCCGGGGCAGGGCCAGCGAAATCAGCCGGTCGAGAAATTCGTACATCCGCGGCCCGCGCAGCGTGACCTTGCAGCCGATCGGCATGTCCTCCCGCAGGCGGAAGTTGGCGATCGCCTTGCGGCTCCGCGTGACCATGGCCTTCTGGCCGGTGATCTGAGCCAGAGCCTGGGCGGCCTCCTCGACGTGCTTCTTTTCGGTGATCGCGCTGCCCACGCCCATGTTGACCACGATCTTCTGAATCCGGGGCAACGAGTGGCGGTTGGCGCGGCCGAGCTTCTTGGCCAGCTCGGGCAGGATGACTTTTTCGTAGTGGACCTGTAGCCGGGGCGTGACCGGCTTCTCGGCCGGCTTGCCCGGCTCGCTCTTGGACGCTTCGCCCTTGGACTTTTCCGGCTTGCCGCCCTCGGGCTTGCCGCCGTCGGGCTTCGACTTTTCGGGCTTGTCGCCTTTATGCGGCTTTTCGGCCTTGGCGTCGGCTTGTTCTTTTTTGGACATCACGACTATCTCGCTACGTTTCGGCTCGCTACAGTTCGGCTCGCTGCGGATCGACTGTCAGGGTCGCGCGGGGCTGGCCCGGCCCAGACCCCGCTTACTTGGTCTTCTGCTCGGTTTTCTTGGCGGCCGGCGGCGCAATTGCGCCGATGGCACTGTCGCACTTCTTGCAGTAACGGTCCTTGCCGCCGTCGGCCCGCTGGCGGGCGCCGGTCCGGGTCGCCTTGTTGCAGGACGAGCAGACCAGCAGCACGTTGGACAGCGAGATCGGCATCTCCTTCGAGAGCCGGCCCCCTTGCAGGTTCCGCTGGCTGCGGCGGACGTGCCGATAGACGCGGTTCACGCCTTCGACCACCAGCTTGTCGTCGGGCCGCATCACGCGCAGCACCTTGGCCCGCGTGCCGCGATCGTCGCCGGTAATCACTTCCACGATGTCGTCGACTCGAATATGCATCAGACCACCTCGGCCGCGAGGCTCACAATCTTCATGAAATTGCGGTCGCGCAGTTCGCGGGCAACCGCCCCGAAGATCCGCGTGCCGCGCGGGTTTTTGTCGTTATCGATAATCACGATCGCGTTCTTGTCGAAGCGGACGTAGCTGCCGTCGGCCCGCCGCGTCGGCTGGCGGCAACGGACGATCACGCCTCGGACCACACTCTTCTTTTTGACTTCACTGCCGGGAATCACGCTCTTGACGCTGCAGACCACGATGTCGCCCAGACCGGCGGTCCGGCGATGCGTGCCTCCCAGCACCTTGATGCACATCACTTCCTTGGCGCCGGTGTTGTCGGCCACGTCGAGCCGGGTTTGCATCTGAATCATCGGACTACACCTGAACTACGGGTATCTCGGAATTTCGCTCGTCGACGGGCGGCCGACCGGTCCGTCGTGCCCGGGGTGGGAGCCGTGCGTTACTGGAGCTCTTCGCGGTCGTGTTTCGAGGCGGCCCGCATTGCGGCCAGGTCGACCAGCCGGCTCTTGGTCACGATCGCGCACCAGCTCCCAGCGCTTGGTCTTGGAGCGGGGCCGCGACTCGACGATCTCGACCGTGTCGCCGACGTGCGATTCGTTCTGCTCGTCGTGGACGTGGCAGACCGTTTTGCGATGCAGGATCTTGCCGTACTTGGCATGCCGCACCTGACGGGGAATCTCGACCCGCCGGGTCTTGGCCATCTTGTCCGTCTTCACCACGCCGATCTCAACGCGCTTGGGCATTACTTGGTCCCCTGCTGTTCGGTTCTTCGCCTTGGCGGCAGCTTTCGGCAGGGCCGTGCCGCGCGTCGCGACTGCGCCGCGCGTGGTCGTCGTGCCGGCGGCCGCCGCCAGAGCCCGCTCGGTCTGGATCGTCCGCACCCGGGCGATGGTCCGCCGTGCCTTGCGCAACTCGCTGGGAGCGTTGAGCCGTTCGGTCTGGGCCTTGATCCGCAGGCGGAACAGGGACTCGGCCGACTCCTTGAGCGTGAATCCCAACTGCTCGTCGCTCATCTCGCGCAGTTCCGAGGCTTTCGTCATGACCGGCTCCGCATTACCCTAACCCGACTTTGCTGACCCGACTTCACTGACCCCATTCCTCCGACTCGCTACCGACCCACTCGCCGCACGCTCACGAACCCGTGCGGCGCTTGAGAAACCGCACCCGCACCGGCATCTTGTGGGCCAACCGGGCGAAGCAAATCCGCGCCGCCTCTTCCGCCAGGCCCGAAATTTCGTACAGCACCGTGCCCGGGCGGATGACCGCCGCCCAGAACTCGGGTTCGCCCTTGCCTTTGCCCATGCGGGTTTCCAACGGAATCGAGGTGATCGACTTGTGCGGAAACACGCGGACGAACAATCGGCCCTCGTTGCGCATGTACTGCGCGGCGGCCACGCGGCCGGCCTCGATCGTCTGCGCCTCAGCCAGCCACCCTGGGTCGCCTGCAAGGCAAACTCGCCATGGACCACGCGGTTGCCACGGCCGGCTTTACCTCTTATACGTCCTCTTTGGCTTTTTCGATGCTTGACCCTCTTGGGCATCAGCGCCATCGGTCGGTTCCTCGTGATACATGCCTTGATTGACCCAGACCTGCACGCCGATGTGCCCCTGAGCCGTCATCGCTTCGGTGAAGCCGTAATCGATTTTCGCCCGCAACGTCGAGAGCGGGATCGAGCCGGCGATCGACTTTTCGCGGCGGGCCATTTCGGCCCCGCCCAGCCGACCGGCCAGCTGAATCTTGATTCCCTTGGCCCCGGCTTCCATCGTGGTTTCCATGGCCCGCTTCATGCAGCGGCGGAAGCTGGCCCGCTTGGCAAATTGCTCGGCGATGTCCTCGGCCACCAGCTGGGCCTGGATCTCGGGCCGGGCAATTTCCTCGATCTTGATGTTGATCCGGCGGCCGACCAGGTCCTGCAGCTCGTTCTGCAGCCGCTCGACCTCCTGTCCCTTGCGGCCGATGATGATGCCCGGACGGGCCGTGTGCAAAATCACCTTCACTTCGTCCCGAGTCCGCTCGATCTCGACTTTGGGGATGCCGGCAAACTTGTACTTCTCTTTGATGAACGTGCGGAGCTTCAGGTCCTCGAGCAGCAGGCTGCTGAATTCCTGCTTCGAGGCATACCAGCGGCTCTTCCAGCCCTCCATGATGCCCGTGCGGAAGCCGACCGGATTGACCTTTTGACCCATGACGACTTTCCTCGCCCTCAAACCGTGTTGAACGGACTGCTGGAAAACTGAAACTCGAACCGGCCGGCAAACCTGCCGACTACACCGCGGAATCCACCTTGATCCGAATGTGGCTCATCCGCTTCTTGATCATGAACGCCATCCCGCGAGCCCGGGGCGGACCCGCTTGAACATCGGCCCCTCGTCCACCCGGGCGTCGACCACGACCAGGTCCTGCATCGAGGGGGCCCGCTGGTCCTCGGCATTGCCCAGGGCGCTCTTGAGCACCTTCTCCAGGAACCGGGCACCCCGCTGCGGCTGGTACCGCAACAGGTCGAGCGCCTCGTCGGCGTGCTTGCCGCGAATCAACGTCGCCAGCGGGCGCACCTTGCGGGCGCTAATCCGAGCGTAACGGTGAATTGCTTCGTAGGCCACTTGCCAGACTCCTTGCTCGTGTCGTGTCGCGACGTTACTTCTTCCGACCGCTATTTCTGCTGACTGTTATTTCTTTTGACCCTTGCCGCCGTGGCCGCGGAACGTGCGGGTGGGGGCAAACTCGCCGAGCTTGTGCCCGACCATGTCCTCCGTCACGAACACCTTGATGTGCAACTTGCCATTGTGCACCAGGAAGGTGTAGCCGACGAACTCGGGAATGATCGTGCAGGCCCGGGCCCAGGTCTTGATCGGCTCCTTGCTGCCCGAGGTGGCCTGACGCTCCACCTTGGCATACAGCTTGGGATTGACGAACGGACCTTTCTTGAGCGATCTGCCCATACGCTAAATTTCCTGTCTGAGACTTTCCTGCGCGGGAATCTGCTGATGGTTGTCCAATTAACGAATCTTGAGCTGGCCGTAGCGCCGCGAACGCCGGCGGCGGATGATCGACGAGTTCGACGGCTTGCGGCGCTTGCGGGTGCCGCCGCCCTTGGCCGACTTGCCGGTCGGGCTGACCGGATGCCGCCCGCCCTTGGTGCGGCCTTCGCCACCGCCGTGCGGATGGTCGATCGGGTTCATCGCGGTGCCGCGGACGTAGGGGCGGATGCCCTTCCAGCGGTTGCGGCCGGCCTTGCCGATGACGATCGCGTCGTGCTCGGAATTGCCGATCGCCCCGATCGTGGCCCGGCAGGCCGCCGGCACGCGGCGGACTTCGCCGCTGGGCAGGTTGATCTGGGCCCAATCGGCCTCCCGGGCGGCGAGCGTGGCAGCCACGCCAGCCGAGCGGCAGAGCACGCCACCCCGGCCCGGCTGTAGCTCGATGCTGTGGATCGCCATGCCGACCGGAATACTCCGCAGCGGCAGGCAATTGCCGACGGTCGGCGGAGCCTCGGGCCCGCTGACGACCTCGGCCCCCACCTCCAGCCCGTTGGGGCACAGGATGTACCGCTTCTCGCCGTCGACGTAGTGCAGCAGGGCAATCCGGGCACTGCGGTTGGGATCGTACTGGATCGAGTCGACCTTGGCCGGCACGCCGTCCTTGTTGCGGCGGAAGTCGATCAGCCGCAACATCCGCTTGTGGCCGCCGCCCCGGTGCCGGGCGGTGATCCGCCCCTGATTGTTGCGGCCGCCCGTCTTGCGCTTGGGCCGCAACAGACCCTTTTCCGGCTTGGCGCCGGACGTCAGGTCGGCGAAGTCGCTGACCGTCGCCCCGCGGCGGCCGGGAGTTACTGGCTTGTAGCGTCGAATGCCCATGGTCGTGATCTTTCGCAATCCGGCGGTCCGCTGGCGGGCCAACCGGCTGGTGTTGAGTGCGTCTGCCGCTATTAGAAGAAGTCGATCCGGTGTTCCGAGTGCAACGTCACGATCGCTTTCTTCCAATCCTTCGTGTAGCCGTGGCTGAACCGGGTGCGGCGCGGCTTGCCCTTGCGGTTCTGGGTGTGAACGCGGACGACCTTGACGCTGAACAGCTCCTCGACCGCCCGCCGGACGTCGTCCTTGGTGGCCATGCGGTTCACTTCGAACGCGTAGGCGTTGTAGCGGGTCGAACGGTGCATGCCCTTTTCCGTGACCAGCGGCCGGATGATGATCTGGTGCGGCGCCAGCAAGGCATGCGTCGGTTGTGTTTCGCTCGTCGTCATGCTCGTATCCTTCTAGCCATCCCGTCGCCCGCGACATTGCACGCCGGCGGCACTGGATGCCCGCGGCACGCCAGGCCACGTTACTTGCCGGCCGCTTTCGCACCCGGCTTGGACTCACCCTGCCCAGCTCCAACCTTCTCAGCCCCATCCTTCTTCGCGCTGGCCCGAACGGCTTCGAGCGCCGCCTTGGTGATCAGCACCCGCTTGGGCTTGAGCAGATTCAAGGCATTCAGGCCCGACACCGGCGCCACGTCGACGCGGTCGATGTTCCGGGCGCTTTTGTAAACGTTCACATCGTGCTCGGCGGTGGTCACCAGCAGGCTATTGCCTGTCAGGCCCAGGGCCTTCAGCACGGCGGCCATGTCCTTGGTCTTCGGCGAGTCGAACTTCAACTCGTCGATCACCGTCACTTCGGCGTCGCGGAGCTTGGCCGCCAGAGCCATCCGCGTGGCCAACTGCAGGGCCTTGCGCGGCAGGCGGTAGCTCCAGTCGCGGGGCCGCTTGGCGAAGATGTGGCCGCCGCCCCGGCGGATGCCGCTGCGTCGCGAGCCGGCCCGGGCGTTGCCCGTGCCTTTCTGGCGATACATCTTCTTGGTCGAGCCGGCGACTTCGCCGCGGGACTTGGTCTTGGCGGTGCCCAGGCGGAGATTCGACTGGTACATCACGACCACGTCGTGCAGCAACTGCTTGTTGATCCGCGGCGCGAGGTCGCTGGGCTCGATGTCGTACGTGCCGACACTGGCCCCGGAACGGTTGTAAATGGTCAGGCTGGCCATGACTCTCGCGCCTACTTCTTGTTGGTTTCGCGGATGATGAGGTAGCCGCCATTGGGGCCGGGCACGGCCCCGTTGACCAGCAGCAGGTTGTTCTCGGCGTCGATCCGCACGAGCGGCAGATTGCGGCTGGTCCGCCGCTGGTTGCCGTGCTGGCCGGCCATCCGGCGGCCCTTGGGCACGTGGCCGGGAAACTGCGACATGCCGATCGAGCCGGGATGCCGATGCACCTTCTTGACGCCGTGCGTAGCTCGCTGGCCGGCCATATTGTGGCGGACCATGACGCCGGCGGTGCCCCGGCCCTTACTGGTGCCGGTGATGTCGAGCTGCTTGACCTCGGCGAACTGAGTCACGTCGAAGGTCTGGCCGATGGCGATTCCCTCGACCGGAACCCGCAGCTCGCGCACGAATCGCTTGGGCTCGCAATCGGCCTTGGCGAGGGCCTCGACGCCGGCCTTGGCACGGCTTTTGGCCCGCTTGCTGTCCAATTTGGCAACATGACCACGTTGACTGCGACTGGCCAGGCGGCGGGGCTTGTCGAGAAAGCCCAGCTGAACCGCCTCGTAACCATCCCGTTCCTTGGTACGCAATTGCAGCACGTGGCAGGGACCGGCTTCGATCACGGTCACAGCCACCACCTGGCCGCTCTCATCAAAAATTTGCGTCATCCCGACCTTGCGGCCGAGTATCCCGATAGCCATCGCAGAAGTTCCTGTGGTCTGTTGCCGGAAGGGAATCGCGAGCCACGCCCGTTGGCGGCCAAGCCGCCGGCGGCTCCATTACCCCTCACAGCTTCCAGTGCATAGGTTTTCCGGTTTTGTCGTCAAACGCCCACTTTGTCGCCCGCTGCACTTCACGCCGAAAACCAGCCCCGACTCCGACTCAAGCCCCAACTCCGACTCAAGACCTAGTGCCGGCTCGAGGCTTTGATCTTGATATCCACGCCGGCCGGCAGGCTCAGCTTGTTCAGGGCCTCGATCGTCTTGGCCGTGGCCTGGACGATGTCGATCAGCCGCTTGTGAGTCCGAATCTCGAATTGCTGCCGGGCCTTCTTGTCGATGTGCGGGCCGGACAACACCGTGTACCGCTCGATCCGCGTCGGCAGCGGAATCGGCCCGTGGACCTCGCTGTTGGTCCGCTTGGCCGTGTCGACGATCTCGGCCGCGCTCTGGTCGAGGACCGAGTGGTCGTAGGCTTCCATCCGAATGCGAATGATCTCTTGCGAATGACCCGCCACAACAAGCTCCCCTAACGCGCCCGAAAAAGCGACCCCGACCGATGGAACCCAGACTCACGCGGACCGCCCGAAATCCAGTGGGCGAAAAGAGTTTGGCGACTCCCTCCGCTCTCCGGGCATCCGCCCCTGGGCCGATTCGGCCCAACGCGAAACCACGAATCCTAAAGCTTCCTGCCAAATGTGTCAATCGGGCGACTGACGAGATTTTGCCAGCACCGGAAACAAACCCGCGGCGGGCGTTTTCGCCCAGTCCGACCGGCATGTCGGCCGTGACTTTGGGGGCCGTCCCGTCAGCGAAGCAGGGCCAATACCAGCATCACAGCCGCGCCGGCCAGGAGCGGCAGTATCACCCGCCGCGAAAGGTCGAGCGAATCGGTCTCGGTGAGCCGGCCGGCCATCAGCATCACCGCCGAGACGGGCGACATGGTCCGACCGGCCGCCGCTCCCAGCGAAACCAGGGCTCCGACCAGCAGTGGATCGGCCCCCAGCACCTGAACCGGCTCGACGAACAGCGGAAAAATCGCCTGGGTCGAGGCCATACCCGAGCCCGAAAGAAGTCCAAACAAGAGCGGCAAGCCCAAGGCCAGCGGCAACAGCAGGGGGGGCGCCGCCTGGACCAGCTCCCCCAGCCAACGCGTCAGGCCGATCATCTTCAGTCCTTCGCCGAAGCAACTGGCCGCGACGATGATGCCCACGATGTACGTCAGGGCAAAGCCGACGCCCGTGAAAAACGCCGCCGCGATGGCCTGTAGCCGCCGCGGGGCCGTAAGCGACGCGGTGGCCACCCCCAGCAGCATCGCGGCACCAATTAACCGGCTCTCGAACAGCCGGACCTCGGCCTTGTTGGCCGGATCGGCCACTAGCCACTCGGTGGGCACCCGAAACTGCTGCGTCGGCCCGCTCGCCAAGAGCAGCAAGACCAACGGCAGGAACGGAACCGCCGCCTTGAACCAATTGACCCGCAGCGGTGCCTCGGCCGGCGTCGGAGTCGACTGGTCCGCCGGCTGCGGGTCGGCGGCCCGCCGCCACCGACTGAGCGCCCAGAACACCGCCGTGGCCACGGCCAGATGCCAGCCGATCAACGACCGCACCGGGGCCAGGCAGCCTTCGCTGGTCAGGTCGGGCAACTGCGTGTGGAGCGATTCGACGATGCTCCGCAGCTCGGGTGCGCCCGGATTCAGCAGCTCGCCGCCGATCGAGCAGCCCAAGGCCAGAGCCGCTCCGATTGTCACCGCCGACAAACCGGCTGCCCGGGCGAGCGGGATCAGCACGATGCCCGAGGCCACCGCCGTGCTGGCCTGGCTGATCAGCGGGATATTGACCACGAACCCAACCAACACCACGCCCGGCAGCACCAGGGGGCGGCAGCGCCGCAGCGGCTTGACTAGCAGCTCGACCAGGTGCTTGTCGCAGCCGGTCTCGCGGAGGACGTGGGCGTAACCCATCGAAGTGCAGATCGGCACGACGTACTTTTCGTCGGCCAGGGTCGACAGGAAGGTGCGAATGATCCGGGCCAGCGGCATGCCGAAGGCGGCCAGCGCCGCCAGGAGCCCGCCTTGCTCGTTCGCTCCCGCCCCGCCACCGAGCAGCTTGCCGAGCGCGTCGGCCAGGCCCACGTCGAGCGCCAGGGCCAAAGCCGCCAGGATGAGCACCAGCCGGACATCGACCCGCCGCAGCACGGCCACGCCGGCGCAGAGGATGACGGCAATTCCGAACGCGATGACCATAAGTGCCCGGCGCGAAAGTGTCCGTGCGGAAGCGGCTGTGGACAACCGAATGCCGCCTGCAAATCGGCCGCAAAATTCGATCTTAGGCCGGCAAAAACAGAACCCCGCAGGGGGTTCCAGTCAATAGCCGTGGGCAACGCCCACGGAGTCCGGAGCGCCCAGGCGACGAATGGACCCCGAAGGGGTCAAACGAATCAACGCCAGATGTACCGATCATCGTAAGGAATGCCGTATTTGCGCAAGATGTTCAGGAACTCTTCCTGAAACGAAACCTCACGATGATGATCCTTTTGGGTCGCGATGTATCGCTTGAGAGCCGCGACGTTCGACTGCCCGATGGTAAAGGCGCCATATCCATCCTGCCAACGAAACGTGCGGCACCGCGGATCCTGGGTCTTGATCCACTTGGACGAATCCTTTTTCAGGTTTTCCATGTAGTCCGCGAGCGAGACGGTCTTCGAATGCGACACGAGCAAATGGACGTGATTTGCCGTGCCACCGGCGGCCAATAACCGCCCGCTTTGGTTCTGGGTGATTCCGCCGAGATACGCATAGAGTTTCGATTCCAATGGCGCGGGAATCAGGTCGGCGCGGTCCTTGGTCGAGAAGACAACGTGCATGAGCAACGAGGTGAAGGTTTGCGCCATCTGTTGATGCTCCCGTCGCGCGGTGCGACCCCTCCAGGGTCGGAAGAGCGGATGAGTGGCCGGTGTCCGAGGGCGGCGCCCTCGGCTATTGACTTGTGCCCCTGGCGGGGCGGCCGGAAAGTCTACATGTAGCTTTGCAGCACTTCGTTGGGCGCCGGGCCGTAGGCGGCGGGCTCCATCGAGGCGGTCGCTCGGCCCTGGCTCAGGCCGCGCATGGCGCTGGAATAGCCGAACAGATTGGCCAAGGGCGCCAAAGCTTCGATCACCGTGTTGCGGCCGCGGACCTGGGTGTGGGTGATCGTCGCCCGCCGCTGCTGCAGGTCGCTGATGAAGTCGCCCAAGTTCTCCTCGGGCACGGTGATTTCCAGCTTCATGATCGGCTCCAGGAGCACGATCCCCGCTTCGTCCAGGGCCTTGTTCAAAGCGTCGGACGCCGCATAGCGGAAGGCGATTTCGCTGGAGTCGGTCTCGTGAGCCTCGCAGCCCAAGAGGGTAAATTTCACCTTCATCAGCGGGCAGCCAAGCGAGCCGTTGTGCCGCTCGTTGAGCGTGTCGAGCACGGCTTGCAGGTAGTTTTCCGGCAGGTTGGGATCGACCGGGCCCATCACCACCAGCGGGGCAGTGCCCTGCGGATAGGGTTCGACCCGAAGGCGGACCTTGGCGAACATCGCCTGGCCGGCCTGCTGCCGCTGGCACTGGCCCAGCACCTCGGCCGCGTGATCGACGCTCTCGCGGTAGCTGACCCGCGGCTTGTGAACGCGGACGTTGAGGTTGAAATCGCGGAGCAGCTTGTTCTTCTGGATTTCGAGGTGCAGCTCTCCCATCCCGCTGATGATGGTTTGCCCGGTCTCTTCGTTCTCCTGGGCCCGGAAGGTGGGGTCCTGCCGCTTGAGCAACTCCAGGGCGTCGGCCAACTTCTTGCGCTCGGTCGACGACTCGGGCTCGACGGCCATCGAGATGACCGTTTCGGGAAATTCGATCGTCTCCAGCACGATCGGATGCTGCGTTTCGCAGAGCGTGTCGCCGGTGATCGTGCTGCGCAGTCCGATCACGCCCACGATGTCGCCGGCCGAGACGCTGGGCACCTGCTCGCGGCGATCGGCCTGGACGTGCCACAGCTGGGGGATGTTTTCCTTTTTGTCCTTGCCGGCGTTGTAAGCCCGGCTGCCCGCCTCGAGCGTGCCGGAATACACCCGCATGAAAAACAAATCGCCGTGCTTGTCGGCGTCGATCTTGAAGACGAGCCCGCAAAACGGCTCGGCCGGGTCAGGCTTGCGGACCTCGCTGGCCCCCTTCTTTTTCGGATTCGTGCCTTTGACCGGCGGCTTATCGGCCGGGCTGGGCAGGTAATACGTCACCGCGTCCAACAGCGGCTGGATGCCGATGTAGTCAAGCGCCGACCCGCACAGCACCGGCACCACCAATCGGTGCAGGGCGGCGTCGCGGAGCACGCTCCGCACCAGCTCGACCGGCACCGGCGCCTCTTCCAGCACCAGCTCGGCCAGCTCGTTGCTGAATTCGAACAGCCGGGTGAGCAGCTCCTCGCGCCACAGGTCGGCCAGTTCTTGCACCTCGGCGGGTATCGCCTGACGGAAGATCTCGGCCCCCTGGCTTTCGCCGCTGAAGGTCAGATACTCCATCGTCACCAGGTCGATCACGCCCCGAAAGGCGTCGGCCAGGTGCGGCGGACCGGCGCCGATCGGCACCTGGACGGCGACCGGGTTGTGCCCCAGTCGATCGCGGATTTCGGCCAGCGTGCCCTCGAAATCGGCCCCTTCGCGGTCGAGCTTGTTGATGAACGCGATCCGGGGCACGCCGTATTTGTCGGCCTGCCGCCAGACGGTTTCGCTCTGGGCTTCGACCCCCTCCCGGGCGCTGAACACCACCACCCCGCCGTCGAGCACCCGCAGGCTGCGCTCGACCTCGGCCGTGAAGTCGACGTGGCCGGGCGTGTCGATCAGGTTCACCACGCAGCCGTTCCACTCGAAGGTGACGCAGGCCGCGCGGATGGTGATGCCCCGCTGCTGCTCCTCGGGGTCGAAGTCGGTGACCGTGGTCCCCTTGTCGACGTCGCCCATTTTGTGGCTGGCGCCGCTGTAGTACAGCATCCGCTCGGTGACCGTGGTCTTGCCGGCGTCGATGTGGGCAATGATGCCGATATTTCGCAGTTGGGTGAGCTGGCGCGCCATACGACGCATCGGAAACAAAGTGGCCGAAAAATGCAAGAGGCCGCCCGTCGCCGAACCGCATGCGCGGCCGGGAACCGAGGGCTCGCGTCGCCCGCATGGATCGTCAAACTGCGCGCGGGCTGCGCTCGTGCGGGCAAGCGATCCCGCACGAGCGGCCGCGGAGTTCGTCACCCCACCCGCTTGCGCCGCAGCAGCAAAAAGCCCAGCAGGCTGCAGCCCGCCAGCAGGCCGGTCGAGGGCTCGGGCACCGTCGAGAAGAGCGTCACGCCGGCCAGGATATTCACGCCGCTGCCCATCACGCCATTGATGTCCCCCGAGCCGTTGGCGTGGACCGTCCACAGGTCGGTATTGCCGCCGGAAGTGAAGATGCCCGTGTTCGCGAAAGAGGTCAGCGTGCCGCCCGTGATCGACGTGTTGGCCAGGAACGACGCGGCGTTGGCGAAGCCGGCGTACAGATAGACGTCGTAGCTCGCGCCGGGCACGAGTCCCGAAATGGTGAAGTTCGTGTTGCCCGCATTGCCGGCCGAATTGTTGAACATGTAGTCGTTGAACAGGGCCTGCGAGTCAGTCGGGACGCCGATGTTCGTGTTTTCGTTATCCACGCCAACCGGTCCGATCGAGAATCCAACCGAGGTGGCCCCGCCGGTCGAATTGAGCAGCCCGCTGGCGGAGTAGGTCTGGTTGTCGCCGGTAGTAGGGCTATTGGTATTGTCGGAAAGGAAGCTGGGCGACATTCCATTGAAGACCGTGCCACCGCCGGCCGCGCCCTGGCCGACGTAGGTCGTGGGCGGAACGAGGGTGTCCGTGCCGCCGCCGCCGGTGCGATAGCCCTCGAGGTCGATGTTCACAATCTGCGTGGCCGCAGCCGGCTCGCTGAGAAGAATCCCACACGCGACCGCCAGCAGGCAGCCGAACGAACGGATTACGAAGGACGCGTCAGAAATCCGAACGCTGAATCGATTCTGCAGCATGACGAAGTCTCCTCTTTGCTCGAGCTCTTGGGGGGTGTGGCTGCACGCGGCAGCCCCGATGTTGCCTGGGATACAGTTGCCTGGGATACAGTTGCCTGGGATACAGTTGCCTGGGATACAGTTGCCTGGGATACAGTTGCCTGGGACGCAGTTGCTTGAGGAAAATGAGATTTAGAAACAGGAGTTGCGGGGACAGGAGTATCGGAAACGGTGTGCGGAACGCCCCAAGGGCGATAGGCGCGCTGGTGGTCGCACCTTTTAAGATTCTGAGTTCCTCCGCGGAGGTTCGCCCGCCTGAGCCTTCCGCTCGATGTCACGGACCCGGGCCCGCATCGATTCGGGAAAGTCCTCGGCCAAAGCGTTCTCGACGTTCGTCTGCCGCTTGAGCCAGTCGTAGCGGGCCAGCATGTTGCGGCGGGCCAACCGCATGTGGGCCGCCATCGCCCGCCGGGCCGCCCGCGGGTCGTGCCGGCAAATCGCCTCGTACACTTCGCGGTGGACCCCCAAATTTTCGGCGGCGAAGCCGGCCGGATTGGCCCAGGCCGCCGGATGATCGGTCCGGTGCCCGAACATCTGCGTCAGGCTGCGGGTGTCTTGCAGCACACGAATCGCTCGGGCATTGCCCGCGGCTTTAAAGATCGACAGGTGAAACGCCAGGTCGGCGAGCAGCCAGTCGGCCATCAGGTCGCGGAGGTTGGTTCCCGGCGGCACATCGAAGGCCTGCGACAGCTCGCACAGCCGCTGCCACTTCTCCCCCAGGTCGGCCAGCTGCTCAGAGCTGATCCGCCGGGCGGCCCGGGCCGCGGCATGGCACTCCAGGACCGTGCGGATCTCCATCGTGTCGAGCAGTTCCTGGCGGCTCATGGCTTTGACGAACGTGCCGCGGTGGGCCACGTGGGTGACCAGGCCCTCGCTCTGGAGCTGGGTAATCGCCTCGCGAATCGGGATGTGGCTGATGCCGATCTCCCGGGCCAAAGCCGTGGGGGACAGCCGGACGCCCGGGGCGCAGGCGTCCCTCGACCAGCTGCTGGCGGATTTGGCGGTAGGCATGTTCGCGCTGGGTGATCTTCATGAAGGTTCAGGCTTTCCTGCGGGTAGCGGCCCATCCGTGGAACGTATTCGTCGCCGATGGCCGGCGGGCGACGAGCGGTACGATATACGAGATCGAGAAAAGAATATATTCATCACAGACGACAATATAATCACGGCCTGCCGGCACGCAAGCACTTTTTTGAAAAGTCGTGAGAAAGTGTGCGCTGCGGCCGGCGGCCCGACGCAACGAGATGACGCGCGAGCATCCGCAGCGAAAGTCGTCCGCGGCGCAGAGAATCAGCCCAAGAGTAGGGCGGAATGAATGAACAGAAGGTCCGGCAGATGTGACCAACTGCCCCACTGGCAGACCGAACTCACCGGGCCCAAGTCACCAGGCCCGACTCACCAAGCGAAGTGGGCGAACGCCTTGTTAGCGTCGGCCATGCGATGCACGTTCTCGCGGCGGGCCATGGCCGTGCCTTCGCGGTTGTAGGCAGCCACCAACTCGTCGGCCAGCTTCTCGTGCGTCGCCCGGCCCTTGCGCTCGCGAACGGCCATCAGAATCCAGCGGATGGCCAGCGACTGCTGGCGGGGCCGATTGACCTGCATCGGCACCTGGTAGGCGGCACCGCCGACCCGCTTGGAGCGGACTTCGATCGCCGGCTTGACGTTCTCGACCGCCTGGGTGAAGACCTCGATCGGCTCGACGTCGGCAATCTTCTTCTTGATGATGTCCAGGGCGTCGTAGAACACCTGCTGGGCGGTGCTCTTCTTGCCGTCGTTCATCAGGCAGTTGATGAATTTGCTGGCCAGCAGCGAGCCGCAGAGCGGATCGGGAACCAAGGTCTTGCGGCTGGCGGTGATGCGGCCCATGGCGAGAAACTCCGGAAAAATCGGCCGCAATGCGGCCCGTGCGATTGAACTTGTTTGGCCGCGGCGGCAATCGGCCGGGGCGACATTACGTCTAGCTGCTTAAGACTTTTTCGCCCCGTACAGGCTGCGCGACTGCTTGCGGCCGTCGACGCCCAACGTATCCAGGGCCCCGCGGACGATGTGGTACCGCACGCCCGGCAAGTCGCGGACGCGGCCGCCGCGGACCAGGACGATCGAGTGTTCCTGCAGGCTGTGCCCTTCGCCCGGGATATAGACCGTGACTTCCTTGCCGTTGGAGAGCCGCACGCGGGCGATCTTCCGCAGGGCCGAGTTCGGCTTCTTGGGGGTCATCGTCTTGACTTGCAGGCAGACGCCCCGCCGCTGCGGGCACTTGTCGAGCACCGGCGACTTGCTGAACTTGCGCGGCGGGCGGCGGCGCTTGCGAACGAGTTGATTGATCGTGGGCATGTCTGGCGTTTTTCGGCGTAGTGGCAGTCGCGCTCGCCCGGCGGCGCGCGATGGTCCTAAATGTACGATTGCCAAGGGCTTAGGCGACACTGGCCCCTGCAAGTCGGACAGGGCCCAAGCCGTTGGAATCAATCAATTTAGCGAATCGCCCGGGGGTGTCAAGGACGACTGGATCGACGTTTTTGCTCGCGGATGAACCCTCCGGAAGCAGCGAGAGCCGGGAGGTCGAAATCTGCCTTGGGCTCATTGCAGGCCCTTTACGCGTTCCCCCGGCCGCAAGCGGAAAGACTGTCGACCGCCGGGCTGGCAGTCGACGTGCTGCGGATCGGCACCACCTGGCAGGACGTCACGCCGTGCCGCGGTTCCGGAGCCGAGCAACGCGCTGATGCTGACGATCGCGACGCTGGGGCTGATGCTGTTCTGCCGGCGGCGCCGGGTGAAGTGGCGAAGCGAGTCCATCGTAGCGGGTGCCCGGCCGGGCGCGGTTGCGGTGCTGCAGCCGGTTCTGGGCGAGGCGGAGTGTCGCGGAGGACCGCCCCGCGCTGAAAAGCCCACCGGGCGCCGCCGGTGGGCTTAACGTTTGGCTGATATTGTCGCCGCGGGCCGTGTGAAGGATTACTCCTTCCCGTCGCCGCCGCCACCCAAGAGGGCTTCCAGCGTGCCGGCCGGCTTGGGAGCCGGCTTCGAGCCGTTCTCGTCTTCCACCCCATCGAGAAGCGGGAAGCTGCGGGTGAGCACCTTCTCCTTCTCGGCGGCCAGGGCCTCGAGGCCTGCGGACGAATCCGCACCTCGGCGTCCTGGAACGAGTGGAAGCCGGTGCCCGCCGGGACCAAGTGGCCCAGGATCACGTTCTCTTTCAGGCCAACCAGGTTGTCGACCTTGCCGGCCAGGGCCGCCTCGGTGAGCACCTTGGTGGTTTCCTGGAAGCTCGCGGCCGAGATGAAGCTGGAGCTTTGCACGGCCGCCTTGGTGATGCCCAACAGCTGGGTGCTCGCCGTGGCGCTCTTGGGCCGGGTGCCCTTGGAGGGGTTGCCGCCGAGGGCCTCGATCTGGGCGTTGACCTGTTCCAGCGCGTCCTTGGGCACGATCGTGCCTTCGGCAAAGTCGCTGTCGCCCTTGTGAGTTGATCTTCAGGCACTTGGCCAGGCCCTGGTTGGCCTGCGGAAGTCGAACCGATCGAGCACGCTGCCGGGCAGCAGGTTGGTGTCGCCCGGCTCCTCGATCTTCACCTTCCGCAACATCTGGGCGACGATGATCTCGATGTGCTTGTCGTCGATCTCGACGCGCTGGCTGCGGTAGACGTTCTGGATTTCGCGGGTCAGGTACTGCTGGACCGCCTCTTCGCCCGAAATCCGCAGGATGTCGTGCGGCACCAGCGGGCCGTCGACCAGGGCCTCGCCCGAGCGGACGAAGTCGCCCGCGTGGACCCGCAAGTGCTTGCCGTGGGCCACCAGGTGCTCGCGCTCGATGCCGCTCTCGCTGCGGACGATGATCGTCCGCTTGCCGCGGCGCTTCTCGCCCAGCAGCTCGACGTGGCCGTCGATCTCGGCGATGACCGCCGGTTCCTTGGGCTTGCGAGCCTCGAAGATTTCGGTCACCCGGGGCAGACCGCCGGTGATGTCCTGCGTGCCGGACACCTCGCGGGGCGTCTTGGCCAGCAGGGTGCCGGCCGAGACCTGCTGCCCTTCGGTGACTTCGATGTGGGCCTTTTCGGGCATGTAGTAGAAGTCGAGAATCTTGCCGCTGGCGTCTTCCAGCACGACTTGCGGGTGCAGGTCGCCCTTGTGCTCCATGATCATGCGGCGGGTGTGACCGCTGGGGTCTTTTTCCAACCGCATGGTCTCGCCCTGGATGACGTCCTCGTAGCGGACCTTGCCGCCGACTTCGGCCAGAATCGGGATGCTGTGCGGGTCCCATTCGCAGAGGATGGTGCCCGGCTTGACCTCCTGGTTCTCTTCGACCAACAGGTTCGAGCCGGCCGGCACTTCGTACTTCTCCAGCTCGCGATCCTTGGGGTCGAGGATCGTGATTTCGCCGTTGCGGGTGAGCACCACCTGCTGGCCGGCGTCGTTGCGGACGACCTTCAAGCGGGTGAACTTGACGCGACCCAGCTTCTTGGCCCGGATGTCCTTGTCTTCGACCGCGCGGGCGGCCGTGCCACCGATGTGGAAAGTCCGCATCGTGAGCTGGGTGCCCGGCTCGCCGATGCTCTGGGCGGCGATGATGCCCACGGCCATGCCCTCTTCGACCATCGAGCCGGTCGACAGGTCCATGCCGTAGCAGCGGCGGCAGATGCCCAGCGGAGCCTCGCAGACCATCGGGCTGCGGACCTGGATTTTTTCCAGGCCGAGCTCTTCGATCCGGCGGGCGGTCTCGACGGTGATCATGTCGTTTTCGCGGACGATCACCTCATCGGTGATCGGGTTGACGATGTTGGCCCGGCTCACGCGGCCGCGAATCGAGTCGGCCAGCCGGACTTCGACCTTTTCGCCGCGGTAGATCACGCCCTTGGTGATGCCCTGGGTCGTGCCGCAGTCTTCCATCGTCACGACGACGTTCTGGGCCACGTCGGCCAGCTTGCGGGTCAGGTAACCCGAGTCGGCCGTCTTGAGAGCCGTGTCGGCCAACCCCTTGCGGGCACCGTGGGTCGAGCTGAAGTACTCGAGCACCGACAGACCCTCGCGGAAGTTGGCCTTGATCGGCGTCTCGATGATCTTGCCCGACGGCTTGGCCATCAAACCGCGCATGCCGGCCAGCTGGCGAATCTGCTCGACGCCACCGCGGGCACCGGAGTGGGCCATTAGGTAGATCGGGTTGACGTAACCGGGACGACGATAGTCGTTTTCCAGCTCGGTCATCATTTCGGTGGTGATGCGTTCGCGGGCGTGGGTCCAGGCGTCGAGCACCTGGTTGTAGCGTTCGCCCTCGGTGATGATGCCGCGCTGGTAGAGCTTGGCTTTCTTGAGCACGTCGCGCTCGGCGTCCTGAATGATCTTCGCCTTGCTCGGCGGAGTGATCAGGTCGTCGGTCGCGAAGGACAATCCGCTGAGCGTGCTGGAGCGGAAGCCGAGCTGGTTCATGTCGTCGAGCAAGTCGATCGTCGCTCCGCGGCCCAGCACCTGGTAGCAGTCGGAGATCACCTTGGCCAGCTCGCTGGAGCGCATCGGAATGTTGTAATAGAACATCCCGTTGGGCAGCGTCATGTTGAAGATCACGCGGCCCACGGTCGTGTCGATCAGGGCGCCCGGCTTGCTGTCCTCGCCCTTGAGGCGGCGGTTGGGCGGCAGCTTGACCTTGATCCGGGCGTGGGTGTCGACCGCGCCCAGCGAATAGGCCAGCTGGACCTCGTTCAGCGAGCTGAAGACCATGTTCTCCCCCTTGCGGCCGGGGAGCGACATGGTGATGTAGTAGCAGCCCATGACCACGTCCTGCGACGGGCTGATGATCGGCGCGCCGTTGGACGGGCTGAAGATGTTGTTGGTCGACATCATCAGCGTGTGGGCCTCGACCTGGGCCTCGATCGAGAGCGGCAGGTGGACGGCCATCTGGTCGCCGTCGAAGTCGGCGTTGAAGCCCTTGCAGACCAGCGGGTGGAGCTTGATCGCGTTGCCTTCGACCAGGGTCGGCTCGAAGGCCTGGATGCCCATCCGGTGCAGGGTCGGAGCGCGATTGAGCAGCACGGGGTGGTTGCGGATCACCTCTTCGAGGATATCCCACACCTCCTCGTCCTTCCGCTCGAGCATCTTCTTGGCGCTCTTGATCGTATCGGCGTGGCCCAGGTCCTTCAGCCGGCGGATGATGAACGGCTGAAACAGCTCGAGGGCGATCTTCTTGGGCAGGCCGCACTGGTGCAGCCGCAGGTGCGGGCCGACCACGATCACGCTGCGGGCCGAGTAGTCGACCCGCTTGCCGAGCAGGTTCTCGCGGAACCGGCCCTGCTTGCCCTTGATCATGTCGGTCAGGCTCTTGAGCGGGCGGTTGCTCGAGCCGAGCACGGGCCGCTTGCAGCGGTTGTTGTCGAACAGCGCGTCGACCGATTGCTGCAGCATCCGCTTTTCGTTGCGAATGATGACTTCCGGCGCGTTGAGGTCGACCAGCTTCTTGAGCCGGTTATTGCGGTTGATGATCCGGCGGTAGAGATCGTTCAAGTCGCTGGTGGCGAAATTGCCCGAGTCGAGCAGCACCAGCGGGCGCAGGTCGGGCGGGATCACCGGAATGACGTCCAGGACCATCCATTCCGGCTTGTTGTCGCTGTCGCGGATGCTCTCGACGATCTTGAGCCGGTTGATCAGGTCCTTGGCCTTCTGCTTGCTGCCGGTCTCGAACAGCTCGGCCCGGAGGTCCTTGGAGAGCTGGACCAGGTCGAGCTCCATCAGAAGCTTGCGGACGGCCTCGGCCCCCATGTCGGCCTCGAACGTGCCCTCGCCGTACTGCTCGCGAGCGGTGCGGTATTCCTCTTCGGTCAGCAGTTGCTGCCGCTTGAGCGGCGTGCTGCCGGGGCTGGTGACCACGTAGTCCTGGAAGTAGATCACCTTTTCCAGGCTGGTGGTCTTCATGGCCAGCAGGTTGCCCAAGCGGCTGGGCATGGCCTTGAAAAACCAGATGTGGACGACCGGCGCGGCCAGCTCGATGTGGCCCATCCGCTTGCGACGCACCCGGCTGTGCGTGACCTTGACGCCGCAGCGATCGCAGATCATGCCCTTGTATTTCATGCCGCGGTACTTGCCGCAGGCGCATTCCCAGTCTTTTTCCGGTCCGAAGATCCGCTCGCAGAACAGGCCGTCTTTTTCCGGGCGGTAGGTGCGATAGTTGATCGTCTCCGGCTTTTTCACTTCGCCGAAGGACCAGCTGCGGATATCGTGCGGTCGGGCCAGGCTGATCTTGACCGAAGTATAGTCGTTGATGCGGTCGTAGGAGCTTTCGCCTGTACTCACTGTTCATCCTCCTGTGGCGGAAGGTTGTCGCCAGGGTGTCTCGTGGCGGCTGGATAGCGGGGGACAGCGTCGAACCGGACCGGCCCGCGGGGGCCGGCAGCCCGAGCTGCGTCAAATGCGCCGTTTCTCCAACTGCATGTTCAGTCCCAGGCCGCGAATCTCGTTGGTGAGCACGTCGAAGCTGGCCGGCGTGCCTGCCTCGAGCGTGTTTTCGCCCTTGACCATGGACTCGTAAATCTTGGTCCGCCCTTCCACGTCGTCGCTCTTGACGGTCAGCAGCTCCTGCAAAATGTAGGCGGCGCCGTACGCTTCGAGCGCCCAGACTTCCATTTCGCCGAACCGCTGTCCGCCGAACCGGGCCTTGCCACCCAGCGGCTGCTGAGTGATGAGCGAGTAGGGCCCGGTGGAGCGGGCATGCACCTTGTCGTCGACCAGGTGATGCAGCTTGAGCATGTAGATGTAGCCGACCGTGGTCTCCTGCTCGAACGATTCGCCGGTGCGGCCGTCGAACAGCTGGGCCTTGCCGTGGGTCGGCAGGCCGGCTTCCTTGAGCACTTCGTGGATCGTCTTTTCCGTGGCCCCGTCGAAGACCGGCGTGATGGCCTGGAAGTTCAGTTTGGCCCCGGCCCAACCCAAGTGGGTTTCCAGAATCTGGCCCACGTTCATACGGCTGGGCACGCCCAGCGGGTTGAGCAGGATCTGCAGCGGGGTGCCGTCGGCCAGAAAGGGCATGTCCTCGACCGGCAGGATCTTGGCGATCACACCCTTGTTGCCGTGGCGGCCGGCCATCTTGTCGCCGACCGAGATCACCCGCTTGGCCGCGATGTAGACCTTGACCATCTGCAGCACGCCGCTGCGCAGTTCGTCGCCGCGCTTCATCGAGTTGAGCTTGCGATCGCGCTCGTCGATGGCCGCTTCGACGGCCGGCCAGTGGGTCTTGTAGAGCTTCTCGACGTCGGTCTTGCGCTGCGGGCTGCGGATGTCGATCGCGTCGAGCTTGAACCGCTGGGCCTGATCGGCGACGTACTTGTTCTCCTGGTTGCGGACCAGGGCGGTACCCTCGTCGTCGACCAGGGGCCGCTGGAGCACGGCTTCCATCTCTTCGACCATCGCCCGGAAGGCGGCCGCGATCTTGGTGGCGCCGTCGCTCTCGGCCTCCTTGAGGGCCTTTTCGAACGCCTTGCGCTCGTCTTCCGAGAGGCTCATCCGGCGGGAGAACTTCTGCGTGTCGATCACGATGCCTTCGACGCCCGAGGGGACGTCGAGCGAATCGTTCTTCACGTCTTCGCCGGCCCGGCCGAAGATCGCGTGCAGCAGCTTCTCTTCGGGCGTGAGCTCGGTCTTCGACTTGGGCGAGACCTTGCCGACCAGGATGTCGCCCGGCCGGACGTAGGTGCCGATCCGCACGATGCCGCTTTCATCCAGATTGCGGAGGGCCTTTTCGCTGACGTTGGGAATGTCGCGGGTGAACTCCTCGCGGCCCAGCTTGGTCTCGCGAATTTCGATGTCGAACTCCTCGATGTGAATCGAGGTGTACGTATCGTCCTTGACGAGCTCTTCGCTGATGATGATCGCATCCTCGAAGTTGAACCCGTCCCAGACCATGAAGCCGACCAGCACGTTGCGGCCCAAGGCCAGCTCGCCCTTGAACGTGGCGGCGCCGTCGGCAATCGCCTCCCCCTTTTCGACCTTCTGGCCCACCTGGACGATCGGCTTCTGGTTCTGGCAGGTCCGCTCGTTGAGGCCCACGAACTTCCGCAGGTTGTACGATTCGCCGCCGATGTCGATCCGGTTGGCGTCGACGTAGCTGACGGTGCCCTTCTTGCGAGCCCGGACGATCATGCCCGAGTTCTGAGCCACGTCCCGCTCCATGCCCGTGGCGACCACCGGCGGCTCGCTGACCAACAGCGGCACGGCTTGCCGCTGCATGTTGGAGCCCATCAGCGCGCGGTTGGCGTCGTCATGCTCGAGGAACGGGATCAACCCGGCCGAGACGCCGACCATCTGGCTCGGGGCGACGTCGATGTACTGCACCTTGTCGGTCGGCACCAATTCGAAGTCGGCGTGGTAGCGGGCGATGATCGTGTCGCCCTTGAGCTTGCCGTTCTCCACCGGCGCGTCGGCCGGAGCCAGGAAGGCCTCGCTCTCTTCGTCGGCCCGGAGCCAGACCACCTCGTCGCCCAGCTTGCCGTGGTTGACCTTGCGGTAGGGCGTGACCAGGAATCCGTACTCGTCGACCGACGAATAGATGGCCAGGCTGGAGATCAAACCGATGTTCGTGCCTTCCGGCGTCTCGATCGGGCAAATCCGGCCGTAGTGCGAAATGTGCACGTCGCGGACTTCGAACCCGGCCCGCTTGCGGTTCAAACCGCCGGGACCCAGGGCCGACAGGCGGCGCTCGTGCGTGAGCATCGAGAGCGGGTTGGTCTGGTCGACCACTTGCGACAGCTCGCCACGGCCGAAGAAGTATTCGATCGCGGCCGAGATGCTCTTGGGATTGATCAGGCTGCGGGGCGTCATGTCCTCGACGTCCTTGAGGCTCATCCGCTCCTGCACCGTGCGGCGGAGCTTGAGGAAGCCCTTGCGCAGTTCGTCGGCGGCCAGCTCGTCGATCGTCCGCAGGCGGCGATTGCCCAGGTGGTCGATGTCGTCCACTTCGGCGCCCGGCTCGCTGGAGGCCAGCTGGAGCATGTAGCGGATCGCGGCGATCAGGTCCTCGGGCCGGAGGGTCATTTCCCCCTCGGGCACGCTCAGCTTGAGCTTGCGATTGATGCGGAACCGGCCGACCTTGCCCAGCCGGTAGCGATTGGTGTCGAAGAACTTCTCGTGGAACAGGGCCCGGGCCTTTTCCAACTGCGGCGGGTTGCCGGGCCGGAGCCGCTGGTAGATCCGCAGCAGGGCCTCTTCGTGGCTGCTGGTGGTGTCTTCGGCCAGGCTGTTGAAGATCAGCGGGTTCTTGGGGTCGACCAGCACTTCGACCGAGGTCAGGCCCGAGGTGCAGATCAGCTCGGCGACGGTCTTGGTGATCTTCTGGCCGCCTTCGAGCAGGACTTCGCCGGCCTTCTCGCTGTTGTGCGGATAGACGATGTCGTCGACCGCGATCTTGCCCTCGATCTTGCCGGCGCTGCGGCCATCGACGATCTTCTCGACCGTGGTGTCGTAGAACACCCGGATCAGTTCGGCGTTCAGGCTGTACTGCGGATCCATCGCCCGCAGCAGGGTCATGGCCGAGAACTTGCCGCTCTGGTCGATGCGGACGCTGATCGTGTCCTTCTTGCTGGTATTGAGCTCGATCCAGCTGCCGCGCTCGGGAATGATCCGGCAGCTGAACGTGCGGCGGTCGCCGGCTTCGACTTCGCTGACGTAGTCGACGCCCGGGCTGCGGTGCAGCTGGCTGACCACGACGCGCTCGGCACCGTTGATGATGAACTCGCCGCCGCCGAGCATGATCGGCATGTCGCCCAGGTAGACTTCTTCCTCGATCGGCTGTTCCTTGGTCAGCTCGAGCCAGACGCGGAACGGCCGGCCGTAGGTCAGCCGCAACTGGCGGCACTCGTGGGGCTCGTAGCGCGGCTTGCCCAACTCGTAGCGGAGGTACTTCAGCTGGAGCGTCTTGTCGTAACTCTCGATCGGGAAGATCTCACGGAGCACGCCCTCGATCCCCTGATCTTCGCGCTTCTGCGGCGGATCGTCGTATTGCAGGAACCGCTCGTAGCTGCGCGTCTGGATCTCGGTCAGATCGGGAATCTGATGCGGAGCGCGCTGACTGCCGAAGCGACGGACTTCCTTGGGCCGAAGACGCCGTTCTGCCGATGTCGCCATGTATGCTCCTTAGCCAGGCTCGGACGAGCCGGTATCTCGAATCGCAAGCGGGCCGGCAGTGCGGGCGCCGATCCGCGGACTCGCGAAAAAAACCTCGAAAATCGATCTGCCACCCACTTTCGCCGCCCCAGCGCGGGGGCAGCGAAGCTTCCGTCGGAACGGGCCTTCCGTGGCGTCGATCCTGGCCGAGCCGATCCTTGGCCCGCCCCATTGTCTTGAGCACCCGGCGTGCTTCAGAGTCCTGCTCGCGCCTACAGCCAGAATGCTCCCCCCGGCGCCGAGAGCGCGCCGATCTTCCGGGCCAGGGCTCCCGGCTGCCGATACGTCCGCCGACCGTGAGGGCGGCAATGCCCCGGGGCCTGACCGCAGCGCGCACCCTGACGCCCCGGAAGCGCATGCACACTGGAAATCGGAGTCGGGTCAAGCGCTCTACTCGCCCAGCCGCGCCGCAGCCGGCCGCCGCCCACGCCCGCATGACCTCGGAAAAACTCCGGACATGCGGCGCTGCGGCTGCCTGCAAACTGATGCGGCGACTGACTTTCGCGAAAAAAATGCCAGCAGTCCACCAAACAGCTACTTGATCGAAACGGTTGCGCCCGCTTCTTCCAGCTCTTTCTTGGCCTTCTCGGCATCTTCCTTCGAAATCCCTTCCTTGACCTTGCTCGGGACCGCTTCGACCAGATCCTTGGCTTCCTTCAGACCCAGGCTCGTCAGCGACCGGATGACCTTGATCACGCCGATCTTCTTGTCGCCGAACCCTTCCAGGATGACGTCGAATTCGGTCTTTTCGGCCGGGGCCGCGGCAGCGCCGCCCCCGCCGTCACCACTCGGGGCGGCCATCATCACGGCGCCGCCGGCGGCCGGCTTGATGCCGTGGACTTCTTCCAGATAATCGCTCAGCTCCTTGGCCTGCTTGAGCGTCAGGGCGATGATCTTCTCGCCCAGGTCTTTGGCGCCGGGGGAAAACTCTCGGGTAGCAGTGTCGGTACTCATTGCTCGCTGCGATCCTTTCTCACTATTGCCAGCCGACACGCGCTCACTGACGCTTGCGACGGCCTGGTCCGGGTCAATCGATATTTCCTGGCCGAAGACTGTCTTCGGCCCAAACTGTTGAACTCAATGGTCAGCCCGCGGCTCCCTCCGCCCCAGTGGCCGCCTCGTTAGCTGCGGCCGCCTCGTTAGCTGCGGCCGCTTCGGTAGCTGCGGCCGCTTCGGTAGCAGCCCCCTCGGCCGCCGCTTCGCCCCCTTCGCGTTCGGCGTGCTGCTTGATCTGGCTGGCCAAAGCGCCGCCGGCGCTATTGAGCTGGCTGGCCAGCAGCGCCCCCGGCGACAGGATCTGGCCGACCAGCATGCTCAGCTGCTCGAGCCGCGTCGGCCACTTGCTGACCGCCGCGACCTGATCGCCGGCCACCTGGGTACCGTCAACCGCGCCCCCCTTGGCCTCGAACGGGGCAAACTCCTTGACTCCCTGCAGCCGGACGATTTCCTTGGCCAGGGCCGGAGCATCCATCTCTCCCCAAACCAGGGCCAGCGTTCCCTTGGTCCCGTCGAAGGCCGGGCCGATGGAAGTGCCCTCGGTGGCCCGGCGGGCCAGGCTGTTCTTGACGACCATCATCTGAATGCCTTTGGCCCGCATGTCCTTGCGAAGCGCCGAATTGGCATTGGCCGTCAGGCCGACGATGTTCACCAGGAACAGATCCTTCACGCCGTCCAGCCGGCTTTGCAGCTGCTTGGTGATCAGGTCTTTGACGTACTTGCTCATGGCAGATTTTCCGTGCGACTCCGCCCCGCTCGGGGGACGAGGCGCGGCTAGTGGTTGTTACGCGCCGGCCAGTTGGCGGCAGCTCAGTGGTGGCGGCAGCTCAGGCGGCGACGCGCACTCCCGGGCTCATCGTGGCGCTGATGCTGATGTTCTTGACGTAATGCCCCTTCACGGTGTGCGGCTTGAGCCCCTGCACGTAGTGAATGAAGGCCTGAATGTTGGCGACCAACTTGGCCGGATCGAAGCTCAGCTTGCCGACCACGGCGTGGACGTTGCCGCCCGCGTCGTTGCGGAACTCGACCTTGCCGGCCTTGTATTCCTTGACCGTCTTGGCCACGTCGGGCGTCACGGTGCCGGCCCGGGGCGAAGGCATCAGCCCGCGCGGACCGAGCACGCGGCCCAAGGGGCCGACGATGCCCATCATGTCCGGGGCGGCGATGCAGGCGTCGAACTCGGTCCAGCCGTCGCGGATTTTCTTGGCCAGCTCCTCGGCGCCGACTTCGTCGGCCCCGGCCGCTTTGGCCTGCTCGGCCGCGTCTCCCTTGGCAAACACGATCACCCGCAGGGTCTTGCCGATGCCGTGCGGCAGCACGATCGAGCCGCGGACCAGCTGATCGGCCTGCTTGGGGTCGATGCCCAGGTGCAGCACGATGTCGACCGTCTGGTCGAATTTCGTGTTGTTGTAGTTCTTCAGGATGGCCACGGCCTGATCGACCGGCAATTGCGCATCGCCGGGATGCTTGTCGGCCAGGGCCCTTAAACGCTTGGAAAGCTTGGTCATGATTCGCCGTTTAACCTTCTACCTTCAAACCCATGCTGCGGGCCGTCCCCTCGATCATCCGCTTGGCGTGCTCGACGTCGCGGGCATTGAGGTCGGCCAGTTTCATCTTCACGATACTCTCGACCTGGGCCGCGGTGACGGTGCCGACTTTGTCCTTGTTCGGCACGCCCGACCCCTTGGCAATGCCGGCCGCCTGCTTGAGCAGGGCCGCGGCCGGCGGACTCTTGGTCACGAAGTCGAACGTGCGGTCGTTGTAGACATTGACCACGACGGGAATCGGCATGCCTCCGGCCTCACGCGTCCGCTCGTTGAACTGCGAGACGAACTGCCCGAGGTTGATGCCGTATTTACCCAGCGAGGTGCCGACCGGCGGCGCGGGCGTAGCCTGTCCGCCGGGTACCTGAAACTTCGCTTGTCCGACCAGTTGTTTGGCCATCGATCTTCTCGCTTATTGACTTCGCTGCTGCTGACTTCGCTGCTGCTGACTTCGCTGCTCAGATCTTTTCGATCTGCCAGTATTCCAATTCGACCGGAGTGGACCGCCCGAAAATGTTGATCATCACCGTCACCCGGCCGTTGGCCACGTCGACGTTGTCGACGTCGCCCTCGAAATTCTCGAACGTCCCTTCGTTGATCTTCACGCGGTCGCCCTGCTTGATGTCGATCTTCAGCTTGGGCGCCTCGTCCGACTTCTCTTCCTGCTTGGCGACGATCTTGGCGATCTCGCTGGCCGCCATGGGCGTGGGCTTGCCGGCCGAGCCGGTAAAGTCGCCGATGCCCGGCGTCTCGCGGACCAGGAACCAGGTTTCCTCGTTGATCTCCATGTTCACGACCAGGTAGCCGGGATACAGCTTCCGCTTGACTACCCGCTTCTTGCCGCCCTTGAACTCGGAGACCATTTCGATCGGCACGATGATGTCGCCGAAGAACTTGTCCAGCCCGGCCATCGCCACGCGCCGCTGCAACCCTTCGCGGATCGACTCCTCGCGGTTGCTCTGCACCTTGAGGATGTACCAATTCATCTTCGGGGGCTCGTCCGAAGCGACCAGCTCTTCGATCGGCTTGGCGTCCGGATTGTCGTCGGCCTCGCTGCCATGCGGGCCGATCACCACCTGCGCCTCGGCCGCGGCCAATTCGGCGGCTGCCTGGGCGGCGGCAGCGGCGGCCACCGGGTCGACAGGCTCGACTGGCGCAACCTGGGCCGGCGGAGCAGCGTGGCCCAGATCGTCGTGCGCGGCATCACCGTGCGCGGCATCGCCGTGTGCGGCTGCGGCAGGCGGTGCCGCGTGGCCCTCGGCAGCCAGGGGAATACCGGCCGGCTGCGGCGCGCCTCATCGAGCGCGGCGGCTCCGGCGATCGGATCTCCCGTATTGTGCGAATGCTCGCTCACGCCATTCCCCCCTAAACGCCCCGCTGCCGATCGATGCCGACCGGCCAACCACTGCTGCGACTGTTATCGCTGTCCAACCTACCGGCGAATCACGCCCATCAAGTCGAGCAACTCCCGCCAGAACAGGTCGTAACAAAACAAGATTCCGGCCAGAAACAGAATCGAAAAAATCACGACCAGCGAACTGCGAAACAGCTCGGTCCGCGTCGGCCAGGAGACCTTGTTCATTTCCGCTTCGACGGCGATCAAAAAGTCGGCAAAGTTCGGCAGGTTCACCACGCGAAAACCAAACCACGCACCGCCAGCCCGCAGGGCCAGCGAGACCGCGGTCACGGTCGACTGGGGCACGCCCGCGTTATCGCGGAGGTACAACCCCAACCGCCAGGCTCCCAGGCCGACCAGCAGCAGGATCGCCCCGAACGTCACCTGCCGGGCGATGCGCCCTTGCTGGCGCCTGTAAATGTCGGCGCTGAGCAGCACCGCCAGCAGTTCGCTCAGCAGACCGCCTTTGGCTTTCTTGCTTCGTACCTGATCGGCATCGCTCATGGCATTCGCTGCGCTTGGCAAACGTCCCTGTGTCGTCCTGACCTGACGGTGTCAACCGGACCTGTCAGTGTTTCTCCGCCCCGTCGGTCTTCCTCAGCCGGCAGATCCTCTCCCTGACGACCTGCCGTGTGAAACTCGGCCGCTGCCACTGGCTGGCCGCCGATGGCACCCGCCGCTGCCCACTGGCACCTAATGGCGGAACGGCCCGACTTCACATCGCTTCACGGTAACTGGCAGGGGCGGCGGGAATCGAACTCGCAACCTCTGGTTTTGGAGACCAGCGCTCTGCCAATTGAGCTACACCCCTATTGAGCGACACACATTTTCATCTATCCGGCAAACAGGCCGGCCGCCACCGAACCGCTTGCGTGCCCGGTGGCGACGCGTCCTGTCGCTTGAACTGCAACAGCTCGCCGTACTGGCGAGGATCTTCGTCACGACGCCCGAACCCACCGTCCGGCCGCCTTCGCGAATGGCGAAGCGGACGCCGTCGTCCATGGCGATCGGCGTGATCAGCTCGACGCCGATCTTGACGTTGTCGCCGGGCATGCACATTTCGGCCCCGCCCAGCAGTTGGCCGTGCCGGTCACGTCGGTCGTGCGGAAGTAGAACTGCGGCCGGTAACCGCTGAAGAACGGCGTGTGCCGGCCACCTTCCTCCTTCGACAGGACGTACACCTCGGCCTCGAACTTGGTGTGCGGCGTGATCGAACCGGGCTTGGCCAGCACCTGGCCGCGCTCGATGTCTTCGCGCTTGACGCCGCGGAGCAGGCATGCCGACGTTGTCGCCGGCCTGACCCTCGTTCGAGCGTCTTGTTGAACATTTCCACGCCGGTGCAGGTCGTCTTCTTCGGCTTGTCGGACAGGCCGATGATCTCGACTTCCTCGCCGACCTTGACCATGCCGCGCTCGATCCGGCCCGTGGCCACGGTGCCGCGGCCTTCGATCGAGAACACGTCTTCGACCGCCATCAGGAACGGCTTGTCGACTTCGCGGACCGGCTCGGGAATGTACGCGTCGATCGCGTCCATCAGCTCGCTGATGCACTTGCTGGCGGCCGGATCCTTCGGATTGTCGTAGGCCGGCTTCGAGTCCCGCGAATGATCGGAATCTCGTCGCCCGGATAGCCATAATGCTTCAGCAGCTCGCGGAGTTCCAGCTCGACCAGCTCGAGCAACTCTTCGTCGTCGACCAGGTCGACCTTGTTCAGGAACACGACCAGAGCCGGCACGTCCGACCTGGCGGGCCAGCAGGATGTGCTCGCGGGTCTGCGGCATCGGACCGTCGGCGGCCGACACCACCAGGATCGCGCCGTCCATCTGGGCGGCGCCGGTGATCATGTTCTTGATGTAGTCGGCGTGGCCCGGACAGTCGATGTGGGCATAGTGCCGCTTGTCGGTCTCGTACTCGACGTGGCTGACCGCGATGGTCACGGTCTTCGTCTCGTCGCGGACGGTACCGCCCTTGGCGATATCGGCGTACGACTTGATCTTGGCCAGGCCCTTGGCGGCCTGCACGGCCAGGATCGCGCCGGTCGTGGTGGTCTTGCCGTGATCGATGTGGCCAATGGTGCCTACATTGACGTGCGGCTTGGTCCGTTGAAAGTTGTCCTTCGCCATTCTAGCTCTTATTCTCCCTGCGTTTGCGATCAATGCGGCTAGCATTGCGTTGAACCGTCAACAAACGAGAATCCGCTTCGCCGAATCCGGCGCCACCAAAGAGCTGCTGAAGGGATTCGGACCCTTGACCTCGTCCTTACCAAGGACGCGCTCTACCGGCTGAGCTACAGCAGCCCATAGATGCTGTCAAATGGCCGTTGCCTGCCGACGGCCCACTCGGCTGCCCCGCGTCTCCTTCCGCCGTCCCTTTCCTGTGCACCCTATCCTCCGCTTCCGCATCCGTGCGTCTCCATTCCGTCCGCTATAAGCGGGTGAAGGGAATCGAACCCTCGTGTGTAGCTTGGAAGGCTACAGCTCTACCATTGAGCTACACCCGGGGGAGGGAGGGGATGTGGAGGGAAGGGAAGGGATGGATAGGCTGTCTTATCAATCCTTACGGTATTACCCACTGGGGGGTGAAGGATTCGAACCTTCGAAGGCATTGCCATCAGATTTACAATCTGACCCCTTTGACCGCTCGGGAAACCCCCCGCACTGTCTCGTCGCGTTTCTCGCTGCGACCGCACTCTTAGCCCGAGGCTTCCAAAACAGAGGGATCGGCTTGCTCCGCTGGCCTCAGGCGCTCGACACCTCGAGGCAAACATCCCTGCACAGACAGGGCCTTCCGCTCACGAGCTAGCGGAGGGACTTGAACCCACAACCTGCTGATTACAAATCAGCTGCTCTGCCGGTTGAGCTACGCTAGCCGGTCGAGCCCGCCACGCGAAACCACTTAATATAACAACCACCAAGTCCTTGCAAGGCGGCACCATCGGAATTATCCAGCCCGCCGGGCGAGACCATTTCATGCACCCGCCGAGACCCAGCTACCCCACGATCAAATATGCAGGCCGCAGATTCACAGCGGGTCAACTCCAGCAAACGGACCCTAGAGGGATGGGTCGAGTCGTCGTGCCGCGCTGCAAGGATTCGGGCCGGTAGAAATCGTACCGCCCGGATCTTCGCAAGAATCCCGATCCAGCCGCGGAGGAACTCGGCAATGGGCCCTCTCGGATAGATCCCCTAGCTGGCGGTAACCAACCGCACCGCAACCCCGCGCTGCGAAGGTTAGCTTGCAGCCGCCGGAATATCCGCTCAAACCGCGGTTGCACCGCTCATTCGTTCGGGTAACTCGATCTTCTCTTCCTCGGCCGCCTCGCAGCTTGCTCAATGCCCGGGCCTCGATCTGCCGGATCCGCTCCTTGGTGACGCCCATCTCGGCGCCGACTTGCTTCGAGCGTTAGGGGCTCTTGGCCGCGATCGCAGGCCGAATCGGCTGATGATGATCTTCTGCTCCCGCTCGTCAAGCCGCTCGAGGATCTGGTCCATCTGGTCCTCGCGCTGCGACTGGGCACGTTTCCTGCTCGTACTGGTCGCTGCGATTCTCTTCGGTGCAGTGAACATCTCCGCGTGGCTGGTGCGGAAGCGGTCGCGGTGGCGATGTTCGTCGGGAATCGTGCGGGCGAAATTCTTCATGATCGCCCAGCTGGCGTAGGTGCTGAACTTGTTTCCCCGCGAGAAATCGAACTTCTCCACCGCCCGCATCAGCGACATCTTGCCGTCGCTGACCAGCTCGAAGAAGTTCTCCGTCTGCCCGACGTGCCGCTTGGCGATCGACACCACCAGCCGCATATTGCCCCGGATGATCTGGTCTTGAGTCGCCACGGCCTCGGCGAAGATCGAGTCGATCTCGTCGATCACCGCTCTCCGGGCTTGGCCCGGTCGAGCCCCTCGCGAAAGCCCCCGGCCTGTACTTGAGGAAGTTGAACCTGCGGAACATGTGGGCTTCCTGGACGCGGGTCGACAGCGGCACTTCGTACGACTGGCCAAGTAGGGAGGCAGGCCGCTGCTGGGCAGCCGCGTCTTCTTGGTCGGGGTCTCCGGCTGGGGCATCTCGGCCAGAACTTGCTTCTCGGCACCCGGCTTCTCGAACAACGACAGTATATTCCGAGTCCAGTACCGGTAGTCCTATCACGATCAAAGGGACTGTCAGTATCACCTCGCCTGTCGGTACAGAGCAATGGGTGGTTGGTTCAACCCATAATATCACCTGGACTTATCAGGGAACAAGAGGCAATGTGGAATTGGTCTATTCCACTGACGGCGGAGGCACCTATCCCGGGGGCAACGCCATCACTGCCTCTACCTCTGTGGCAACGGAAAACCACTCCTCGACCATACCGGATGCCATCGGCAGCACTGTAAGAGTTAAAATGATTGATACTTTAGATGCTACTGTCTATTCTGCTTCTCCTGCTAACTTTACCATCAGCGAGGGTTCCTTGAGCGTAACTTCTCCTTACAGCGGTGCTGTCTGGATTGTGGGGACACAACAAAATATTACCTGGACAAAGTCAGGTACCTTCCTTAACGGGAATTTTGTAGAACTTCAATACTCAACGAATGGCGGGATATCTTTTCCGAATGTCATTACCGCATCCACCGCCGCGGGTACAACAACCGGATCATATTCATGGACAATTCCTGACGCGATCGGCACAACCCTGCAGGTCAAAGTAAGCGATGCTGATGTTTCAGATCCTCCCACAAGCGCCGCATCCGTCAATTTTCAGATCAAAGGATCGCTTACCCTTACAGCTCCTAACGGGGGACAGGTATGGATCGTGGGTGCTTCCCAAGCTATTACCTGGACCGAGACCGGTAACCACGGGCATGGGTAATGTAGATTTGTCGTATTCAATCAATGGCGGTGCGGACGGTTGGTAGAATAATGCTATCTCTACCAACACCGTGGCATACTCAGCAGGGTCTTATACCTGGACAATACCTAATGCGATTTCCAGCCAGGCGAGTGTCAAGATCGCCGATCATTTAGATGTCTACGGTCTATTCTACATCCGCTGTTAATTTTACTATCAAAGGCTCTTTGACCCTGACCGCGCCTACCGGAGGACAGACCTTTTACGTCGGCAACAGCACGAATATCACTTGGACTTATCAGGGCAGTATAGGTAATGTGGAATTAATGTATTCCACAGACGGAGGGAGCACTTTTCCAAATATGATTTCGCGCCCTGCCTCAATGGCCACCGGTTCTACCGTTGTCATTGCGTTTCCTGTTCGGGAATTAACGCCAGGTTCTGCCAAATCCGCCTGCCCCACGGAAGGCTTTAGTTATGCAGCGTTCCTGCTATACACCAGCGCGCTTTCCGCATGCCCGGTTTGTTCCCGGCCCGCTCCCCTAAATGACCGATTTCATCATCACCCGCTTTAGCGCCCTCCCCGCTGCTCGCCAGCGGCCATGCCTATCGCTGCTACGCCACGCCGGAACAGCTGCCGAGATGCGCGACAAAGCCCGCGCCGAAGGCCGCACCCGCCTCTATGACGGCATGTGGCGCGATCGCGACCGCCGGAGGCCCCCCCGGACATCAAGCCGACGATCCGGCTCAAGTCGCCGCAGACCGGCGAGACCGTGATCGAGGACCAGGTTCAGGGCCGCGTGGTCTGGCAGAACGAAAATCTCGACGATCTCGTGCTGTTGCGCGGCGACGGCAATCCGACCTACATGCTCGCGGTCGTGGTCGACGACCACGACATGGCCGTCACCCACGTCATCCGCGGCGACGACCACCTGATCAACGCCGCGCGGCAGAAGCAGATCTACGATGCGCTCGGCTGGGGCATTCCCAGCATGTCGCACATCCCGCTGATCCACGGCCCGGACGGCTCGAAACTGTCGAAGCGCCATGGCGCGCTCGGCGTCGACGCCTACCGCGCCATGGGATACCTGCCGGCGGCGCTGCGCAATTACCTGGTCCGGCTCGGCTGGAGCCACGGCGACCAGGAAATCTTCTCGACGCGAGGAGATGATCGCAGCCTTCGACCTCGTCCGGCATCGGCCGTTCGGCCGCCCGCTTCGATTTCGCCAAGCTGGAAAACCTCAACGGCCACTACATCCGCCACTCCGACGATCAATCCCTCGTGACCCAATTTGAGCGCGTGCTGGACTATGTGCCGAACGGGGCCGAGTTGAAGGCCAAGCTCAACGACACCACGCGGGCGCAATTGCTGCGGCGATGCCGAGCCTGAAAGAGCGCGCCAAGACGCTGATCGAGCTGATCGACGCCTCCTATTTCATCTTCGCCGACCGGCCGCTCGAGATCGAGCCCAAGGCCGAGGCGCTGCTGACGCCGGAAACGCGCGAACTGATCGGCCGGCTGCGTGCCGCGCTGCGAGCCGTCGACGCCCTGGACGGCGGAAACCACGGAAGCCGCGATGCGGGCGTTCGCGGAAGCCAACAACCTCAAGCTCGGCGCGGTGGCCCAGCCGCTCCGCGTGGCGCTGACCGGCAAAACCACCTCGCCCGGCATCTTCGAGGTGCTGGCGGTGCTGGGAAAGCAGGAATGCCTGGCCCGGCTTGCCGATCAGGCCCCCTCATAAGGTGGTACCGCGCCCGCGCCGCGCCCATCTTGCAGTGCAAACAGCAATAAGATACCCATCTAAGAAGGTGCTTCCAGACTACCCGGCTTCCTATCGCCATTTCCTCGCCATGGCGCCCGCGGCCGCCGCCCTTCGCAACGATCTCATCGGGGACTTCACGATGGACGCAACATCAAACAGCAAAACCGCAACACTGACGGTCGGCAACAAGACCTATGATTTCCCGATACTGAGCGGCACCGTCGGGCCCGATGTCATCGACATCGCCAAGCTCTACGCCCAGTCCGGCATGTTCACCTACGATCCCGGCTTCACCTCCACCGCCAGCTGCCAGTCCAAGATCACCTATATCGATGGCGACGCCGGTATTCTGGAATACCGCGGCTACCCGATCGAGCAGCTCGCCGAACACGGCGATTTCCTGGAAACCTGCTACCTCCTGCTTTACGGCGAGCTGCCGACCAAGGCGCAGAAAGCCGATTTCGACAACCGCGTGATCCATCACACCATGGTTCACGAACAGATGGCCCGCTTCTTCCAGGGTTTTCGCCGCGACGCCCATCCGATGGCGATCATGGTGGCCGCGGTCGGCGCGCTGGCCGCGTTCTATCACGACTCCACCGACATCAACGACCCGACCGCAGCGCATGATCGCCTCGATGCGCATGATCGCGAAGATCCCGACGCTCGCCGCGATGGCTTTCAAATACACCATCGGCCAGCCCTTCATCTATCCGAAGAACTCGCTCTCCTTCGCCGAGAACTTCCTGCACATGTGCTTTGCGGTGCCGTGCGAGGAATACAAGATCAATCCGGTGCTGGCGGATGCGCTCGACAAGATCTTCATCCTGCATGCCGACCACGAGCAGAACGCCTCGACCTCGACGGTGCGGATCGCCGGCTCCTCCGGCGCCAACCCGTTCGCCTGCATCGCCGCCGGCATCGCCTGCCTGTGGGGACCGGCGCATGGCGGCGCCAACGAGGCGGCGCTGGCGATGCTGTCCGGCATCGGCACGGTCGACAAGATTCCCGATTTCATCAAGCGGGTGAAGGACAAGAACAGCGAAGTCCGCCTGATGGGCTTTGGCCACCGCGTCTACAAGAACTACGATCCGCGCGCCAAGATCATGCAGAAGATGTGTCACGCGGTGCTGGCGGAGACCGGCCATGGCGACGACCCGATGCTCAAGGTCGCGCTGGAACTGGAAAAGATCGCGCTCAACGATCCCTATTTCATCGACCGCAAGCTCTATCCGAACGTCGACTTCTATTCGGGCATCACGCTGAAGGCGATGGGCTTCCCGACCTCGATGTTCACCGTGCTGTTCGCGGTCGCCCGCACCGTCGGCTGGATCAGCCAGTGGAGCGAGATGATCGAGGACCCGCAGCAGAAGATCGGCCGCCCGCGCCAGCTCTATACCGGCGTGACGCGCCGCGACTACGTGGATATCGCAAAGCGGAAGTAACCGGGCTTTTCGCAGCTTGCTGCCATCCCAACACTCGTCATGCCCGGGCTTGTCCCGGGCATCCACGTCTCAAGAAAATCATCGCTATACCGCCCGCCGCGCTTTTCGCATCGTCGCCAGCACGATGTCGGCGGCGCGAACGCTTGGCGTCTGGGTACCGGTAGCCATGATGGCGTCGATCCCTGCGAAGGCCTTAAGCTGCCGGTGGCGCGGCGGCGAATCCGACAGCACCTCGCGCAGCGCGGGCAACAGTTTTTCCGGTGTGCAATCCTGCTGGATGAACTCCGGCACTACGTTCTCGCCGATCACGAGGTTGGCCAGGATCACCGAATTCACCTGGATCATGTTGCGCATGACCCAGGCTTCCAGCGCGCCCGCCCGATAGGCCGTGACCATCGGCACGCCGGCAAGCGCAAGCTCGAGCGTGACGGTGCCGGACTTTGCCAGTGCCGCATGCGCGATCCGGAACGCCGCGCGCTTTTCCTGTTCGCCGATCACGATTTTCGGAGCAACCCTCCAGCTCTTGACGCCCTCGATGACCGCTTCCTGGAGATGCGGCATGGTGGGCAAAACCAGTTCGAACGCCATCGCCCTCCGCCGCAAGCCGGCCCAGCGTTTCGCCGAAGACCGCCATGTGGTGCCTGATCTCGCTGCGGCGGCTTCCCGGCAGCACCAGCAATACCGGCGGGGCCGCTTCGCGGCGCGCCTGTTCGCCGCGTTCGGCCGCAAGGTTGCGACCTGCTCGGCCAGGGGATGGCCGACATAGCTGCAGGGCGGCCCGCGCAGCCTGCGATAAGCCTCTGGCTCGAACGGCAACAGCGCCAGCACGTGATCGACATAGGAGACCATCGCCCGCGCCCGGCCCGGCCGCCAGGCCCAGACCGAGGGCGAGACGTAGTCGACGATCGGGATCGAGGGATCGCGCGCCCGCACCCGGCGCGCCACCCGATGGGTGAAATCGGGGCTGTCGATGATCACGAGGATGTCGGGCGCGGCTGACGTCACGGCATCGACGGTTTCGCGGATCAGTCGCAACAGTTTTGGCAATTGCCTGACAACCGCGCTCAATCCCATGATCGACAGCGCCTCGATCGGAAACAGCGAGGCCAGCCCCTCGCGCGCCATCTGCTGGCCCCCGACGCCTTCGAAGGCACGGCGTCGCCGAGACGCTGGCGGAGACCCTCCATAGCCTAACCCGGTCTACCTTTGCACTTCCGCGCTATCAAGAAGATTTTTGTGCCAGCACTGTGGGTGGCGGAGGCCATCACCAGGCGCTTGGCCACCAACAGTGCGGGAGCGGCTTTTTCATTATTGCCCGGCCATCAACCACGGTGTTGCTGGCGACGATGGCTATTGCAAGCTTTGCTCAAAGTGGCACCATCAGGTGGGCGGCGCACCCAGCCAGGCGAAGGCAAATTCCTTTCGGGTGCCTTCACGCACAGGGCGCCTGGCCGGTCCGGTGGCGGAACGGCCCTCGGCGCGCAGTGGTGTATGTGCGAAGAAGCGGCGGTTTTCCATATCTTCGCAGTGCCAGCAGCGCGCGCGCACCGCAAGGCATTGCTGGCCAGCGCAGGGCGCAAGCGGCGAGCCGGCCACACATCTGCCCGGGAGCGACGGCGATGGACGACGGGATCGCCGGAGCGACAAAGCCCCGGTATAGGAGTCCGGTGCCATGTCCCATCTGAATCACCAAAGCTGCTTCCCGTTTGAGGATAAGGTGAGGATCGCAACAAGAAGGACCATATCCAGTGGCCAGTTACAATTTCAGAGCCCGTGCACTAGCGTGAAGCTAGGCCGCATCGATGTATTTCCGAGTGCCCCTAGCCGGACCAGCCCGACCAAGTCAAGGCCTTGGGGATCCATGTGAAAGAAGTTCAGTGGCCAGGGTTTGACGGCGGTGAGTGTGGACGAAGTGGTGGAAAGTGCTTATGCTAGCGTATCGCACGCTCCAAGGCCATAGTGTTTGCCGTCCTCACCACTGCACGAAGGGTTGCCATGGATCACCAGCGCGCGCGGAATGTTGCAGCGTGAGGTAGTGTCCATTACCGTCCGTCATGGCCAAGTATCCAGTTGGCCGCGGTGCATCAAATCCTCGTCGTCTGTGGCTTGGGATCGTGCTATCCGTTGTGCGACTTAAGGCCATCGCACGTGGGCCGATCGGAGATGTCAGTCCCGTTCAGGGTCGGTGAGACGCCGTACGTTAAAAAGCCGACAACGCCGCCATCACCACAGCTTGCCGTGGCCAAGTCGTGGCGCACGCTCCAGCGACACTAGCGGCGAGCCAGCTAATCGCCGTTAGCGAGTGGCAAGCGGAATTTCAGCGTCGACCGTGCATGCGTTGAGCTGTGCTCACCATCACCGTGGCGCGCAGGTGGAAGTCGACCACGCCGACACAGCCGTCAGCGAAAGCGTACGCGCACCGCCACCGCCAGGGTGGCGAGGGCGCAACAATGCCGCGACGAGATTTGGAGTTGTGAGCGACCTCCCGTGAGTTCCATTGGAGATTAGTTTGTCCTATGTGGCCATGTCGTCGACTTGGTAAAAACGGTGCTGGGATTCATCGTCACCCGCTCGCGGACTGGCGCAGCCTGGCCGATCTCAGCGGCTGAGCTTGCGTGCAGAGCCGAGGCATTCGCGGTGAGGTCAGCGAGATGAGCCAGGCATCCGGAGCTCAGCCCGGCGATTGGCTCGGCCGCACACGACACGACGACGAAAACCGGAATCCGTCATCGACGAGATGGCCGAATTACCGAGAGGCCACCGGCGGGGCCTCTTGCCGACGACGCGCTCCAGCCCGCGCGGCGACGATCAGCGGCATCCTCGGCGAGAAAAGCGTCACTCGCCAGAAACCGCCGCGCAATATCGCTGCGACGGCGCCGCAGTTTGCCGGCGACGACGCCGCGAACACCTTCCGAGCGCATGCGCCGTCCCGGTCACGCGATCGATTCCGAATCCGCGCATCGCCGCGTTTCCTGACGCGAACCGGCGACCACCTCGCTCGGAAACGCTCTAATCCGTCAGCATCGCACCGACGTCGGCCTCGGCGACGGTCGTGCCGTTAACCCTGGCGTCGCCGTGAAACTCCGTGCTCGGCATCGATCCGGGTTTGCGCACCGGCTGCAAAATTGCCGTCGTCGACGAGACCGGCAAATTTCTCGCGCACGATGTTTTCTATCTGCACACTTCGAAGCACGGCAATGCCGAGGCAGCGCCCAAGCTTGAAGCGCTCTTGCGCACGCACAATGTGAGGGCCATCGCCATCGGCAACGGCACCGCATCCCGCGAGACCGATGCGTTTGTGCGCGAGTTCCTGAGGAAAAGAAATCGAAGGAATTTTCTCCGTCACTGTCAGCGAGGCTGGCGCTAGTGTCTATTCGGCTTCCGAGGTCGCGCGCCAGGAGTTTCCCGATCTTGATCTCACCGTGCGCGGCGCCATCTCCATCGCCCGCCGCCTGCAGGACCCTCTGGCCGAGCTGGTCAAGGTCGATCCCAAGTCCATCGGCGTCGGCCAATATCAGCACGATGTCGATCAGCGCCAGCTGCACAATCGCTCGAAACGGTGATCGAAAGCTGCGTCAATCGCGTGGGCGTCGATCTGAACACGTCTTCCTGGGCCCTGCTGCGCTATGTCGCCGGCATCACCGAGCGTACCGCCCTCAACATTGTCGAGTTCCGCAATGAAACGGCCGCTTCCGTTCGCGCGCGCAGTTGCTGGAAGTTCCGGGCATCGGCCCCAAGACCTTCGAGCAGGCCGCAGGCTTTCTGCGCATTCGCAACGGCGACAATCCGCTCGACATGACCGCCGTTCATCCGGAATCCTACCCGGTCGTCGAGCAGATCGCCGAGTCCCTGAACGTCCCAGTCGAGGAGATCATCAAGCAGCCGCACCTGCTGGAGAAGGTCGACAAGAGCCGGCTGCCGCCGGCGCCTACACGCTAGAAGACATTCTGGACGAGTTGCGCAAACCCGGCCGCGATCCGCGCGACAAATTTGTCGCGCCCAATTCCGCGACGAAGTGCGGAGATCAACGATCTGCAGCCGGGCATGGCCTAGAAGGCGTTGTCACCAACGTGACCAAGTTCGGCGCGTTCGTCGACATTGGCGTCCACCAGGACGGACTCGTGCACATCAGCGAACTTTCGAACCGGTACATCAAGGATCCGTC
>CAWHDQ010000013.1:0-72864 GCA_963828155.1 uncultured Planctomycetaceae bacterium | reverse complement strand
TGCGTGCCGGCGACGGCGTTCTGGCCGGGATTCGATGACCGGATACCCCATTACGTGGCGCGAGGGGCAGATGAACAAGGCGATGACGCTGCCGTCGAGCTGGGCGGTGCTCGCCAGCCTCTGGCTTTGGGTATGCGCCCCGATCTGTCGCACGGAATCCTGCTCGACGTAGCTCGAGGATCGCATAGGGCCAGCCGCCGGGTTGCCCGTGTTGTAGCCCGATCTGGATCGCCGGTCCAGCCGTAGCCCCAGCCGCAGGTTGGACGACCCCCTGGGCCGCGGCGTGCTCATTGAAGCCCGTGCCGATCTGCTTGAGGTCGTCGAGCATACGGTCATCCGGCCCGATTCGCGGGCCGCTTGGACGGCGGGCATCAGCAATGCGACCAGGATGCCGATGATGGCAATCACGACGAGCAGTTCGACGAGCGTGAAAGCGTCGTCACGTCGGCAGCAGCGGTACGAGCGCGACGTCGTCGCCGCGAGAGAGCCTGTTCTCATCGGTTCCTTTCCCTACTTCAGAGCGGCCGACAGACTGCGCGGCCGGCAGGGCAAGGCGCCGGAACTCACTCCGTCGGCAGTTGCGTCGAGAAGCCGTCGTTGCGGACGGCCCAGTATTGGAACA
Source organism: uncultured Planctomycetaceae bacterium (assembly GCA_963828155.1). Taxonomy (GTDB): domain Bacteria; phylum Planctomycetota; class Planctomycetia; order Pirellulales; family PALSA-1355; genus CAWCAX01. Next base: position 72,242 of record CAWHDQ010000013.1, on the reverse strand, counting down.
TCCAGGGGTCAATCGTGTACGCAATCGATTGTACCGACCGTCGCACAAAACAAACTGGCACGCGCCTGCGTGCGACGAGCCGAATTCCCAAATTGGCGGTTGAATCGGCTGCGGGTGCCCCAGGTATACTGCAGGGAATTGACCAGATCCGGCCGGGGACGAGCGGGCCGTAGGACGTGTTGGCCGCCCCGAAGCGAATGACGTCGTCCTGGAACCCCCCGACGTAGCCGTCGTTGTCGTCGGGCTGCTGGTCGGTGGTGCAGTAGTTGTAGTTCATCCGCTTTTCGCCGATCAGCAGCGTGTGGCTGGTGCCGTCGGTAATATCGCGAAAACGGATGATTTCCACCGCTTGCTCGATGATCACGCCATCCCGGCCGTCGCCGTACATTCCGCCGCCATCGCCGTTTTCGCTCGAGCTGCCGGCATTGCCGGCGTAGTCGGCCTGAGCCCGGGGCAACTCGTCGAGGCCCAGTAGCCGCCGGCCAGCCGGTCGGGGGGCGGCGGGTGGGGCAGAAATAGGTGACCGTGGTAGTCGCGGCACAGGTATTGTCGTCGGGGATTAAATAGGTTTCGTTTTCTTCCAAGAATGGCAGGATTTGATACCCCCACGACCAGGTTTGCGATGTGAACTTGGCTGGACTCGCGCCGATCCAGGTTCGGTACGACGTGTAACCCCGGCCACCGGTCGGCAGGGCGCCGAGGGCCTGGACATGATTTTGGCAGGCCAAGCCGATCTGCTTGAGGTGATTGATACAGGTTGCCCGGCGGGCCGATTCGCGCGCCGCTTGCACGGCCGGCAACAACAGCGCGATCAGTAAGCCCACGATCGCAATGACCACGAGCAGCTCGACCAAGGTGAACCCGCCCGCGCGGCGGCTCGCATGCGGGCCGCAGCGATCTCGGTTCGAAGCGTGTCCGTGGCGCCCGGGCACTGCGCTCAGACCGGCGACCGGCGGCACCCACTTGGCAATTGCGCATGATATGGCCTTCCCGCTCGATTCGACTATTGGGGTGGTTGAAATCCGGGAGCGAAGTGCGAGGCTTTCAAACTTGCATCGTCGAGCAATTCCACGTTGCCCATCGTGGAGAGCACGTAACGCTTGCCGTCGACTCCCTGTTTCTCGTAGGCCAAGACCGGCCGACCGGGCCCGCTGGGCGGCACGCGAACGTCCAGGCCCCACAGCACCTCGAAGGGCTGAGTGTCGCGCTCCGAGCGCCAGACCTCATCCCCCGCACCTTGTTGCTGCAGAATCGCCGCCAGGTCGGCTGCCGAGTCGCGCCGGCGCCTTCTGTTCGCCGTTGAACTGCCGATAGGCGCGACCCACGGTCAGCAACCGCTGCTGAGTGGGGTCGACCTTGGGCTGGTCCGGCGCTGAGGGCGCACACCCCCCCAGGGAAATGACTACGAAACTTGCCAATCCAACGGCAATGATTTTCATCGAGCGATTTTTCGTGACCCCGACCGGAGTCAATGGAAAAGACCTGCGATGATGAGAATCGCATTAGGTCCGATTCTGATGCGGCCCCGGCCCGGCTGGCAAGCCGCACCCGCGAATGGGGGATGGGGCGGGGGGACGGCAATCGCACAGCGGCGGCTAATTGGCGTTGTTCCGCCGGGCGAAATTGGGCTACAAGACAGCCCGCCGGGAGTTGCCGGGGCGCCGCTACCGGGGCTACACGGAGGAGCAACATCATGCGTTGGGGCAATCTGCTGATGCTCATCGGTTGGTTGGCCGGGTTGCCGGCAGCCGCGACACGCGGGCAGGACAACCCGATTGGCCTACCGGTCGCCACCGAGGGCGGCCGCCCGGGAGCCGTGGTATTGCACGGCGGCGGCGAGCTCTCGGACGACGTGTTCGAGCGGTTCATCGAACTGGCCGGCGGCAAGGAAGCCCGGATCATTCTGGTTCCGTCGGCCGGCTATCGGCACAGCGACTACGAGAACGAACAGCAGTTCCTCCGCGTGATGCGCGAGCGGTTCAGCGGTTGGGTTCGCCTGGCATCGACGGGCCATATTCGCAGCTTCGATTTCCTATACACCGACGATCCGACCGACGCCGACGCCGCGGCGTTCGTGCGGCCCTTGGAAACGGCCACGGGCGTCTGGTTTTGCGGCGGCCTGCAGCCGCGGCTCAACTATCGGTTCGTCGGGGAATTTCCCGAGAAAACGCGGTTTCAGCAGGCCCTGCGGGAAGTGGTCGCCCGGGGCGGCGTGGTCGGCGGCACGTCGGCCGGCATGGCCGCCTTGCCCGAGATCATGACGCTCTATCAAGACCGCAAACACGAGCATGCGCGGCCACCTGCGTGGCCGCGCATGGTCTGGGACTGTTTGACGGCGCGATCGTCGAGCAGCACTTCGACGGCAAGGGCGGCCGGCTGGAACGCTTCACCGGTTTGTTGCGCAATTCGGAGCAGCTCGAGACGCTCGCGGGGCGCCCGGCGCGGGAACGAACATGGTGGGGCTGGCAGTCGAAGAGTGTACGGCGCTGGTGCTGTGCGGCAACCAATTGGAAACGATCGGCTCGGCCAGCGCATGTGTTTCTCAAGGGGGCTGCCGGCCGGACCCTGGTCTGGCACGAGCTGACGGCCGGCGAGACGGCCCGGCTCGTCCGCGATCCGCAGGGCGTCGCCATCTTAGAGCGGGAGCGCCCTACCCCCGATCGCTGAAGCATCACCCGGCCCGGCAATCGCGATGGGCCAAAGTCGCTGGGGCCAAGGTAGGTAGCGGCCCTGATCGCTCGCTCTGGTTCGCGGCCCACTGGACGCGCACCGGCCCTCGGACCTGGGACTCGGCGCCGGACCGGGACGCCAGCAACAAAGCGAGCATTTTCCCCTGGCGGGTCTCGTTTTCCTCGCCATCGCTCCCCCAGGCGTGGGCTTTGCCGCCGATTTCGGCGCGACTGGGCGCTTTGCACCTCGCGGAAGTCGGTCGGCTCATTTTCGGACGGGGCGAAACCCGATATTTTGGCGTATGTTTGCTGAGCAGCCAGGCGGGTAGGCCAGCCGAGATTTCCCAGACTTCCTGACCTTCAGAGCCGCCATGCCGCACGCTTTCTTGCTGCCGTTGTCGAGCTGTCCACGCTGGTGCCGCCAGGCCCGACTGGCCTGCGGGCTGCTAGCGGTGTTTTGCGGGCTCTCGGTGGTGCCCGCCTTTGCCGAACGGGCCGCCTTGGACGTGGCCGGCTCCACCATCACGCTCGACGGCGTCCGCCGCCACGTCGACGTGATGGCCGACGACACCTTCGAGGGGCGCGAAGCCGGCAGTCGCGGTGGTCGCGCCGCGGGCTTGTACATCGTCAAGCAGTTCGAGGCGGCGGGCATCCCCGGCGGCGGAGCCAAGGGTTCCGTACTATCAACCATTCGGCACCGGCTACAGCAACATCCTGGGCCTGCTCACCGGCAGCGATCCCGAGCTGAAGCGCGAAGTGCTGATCGTCGAGCGCGCATTACGACCACGTCGGCTACGGCTCCCGCCGCAATAGCTACGGGCCGATCGGGCAGATTCACAACGGCGCCGACGACAACGCCAGCGGCGTGGCCGCGGTGCTCAAGCTGGTCGAGGCGTTCAGCAAGCTGCCCGAGCCGCCCAAGCGGTCAATCCTGTTCGCGTTCTGGGATGGCGAGGAAAAAGGCTTGCTCGGCTCGGAGCACTGGGCCGCGCAGCCCACGCTGCCCTTGAGCAGCGTGCGGCTGGTGATCAATGCCGACATGGTCGGCCGGCTGCGCTTCCAATCGGCTGGAGATTTACGGCAGCCGCACCACCAGCGGATTGCGGCGCGTGTTCAGCATCGACAACCTCGAGCCCCGGTTGCTGCTCGATTTCTCTTGGGAACTCAAAAGCAACAGCGACCACTACTCGTTCTACAAGCGGCGGGTGCCGGCCCTGCTGATCCATACCGGCCTGCACGGCGACTATCACCGGCCGAGCGACGACGCCGAGCGGATCAATCACGAGGGGCTCAAGCAGATCACCCAGCTGTTGTTCCTGGTGATCGACGATCTGGCCAATGTGCCGCAGCTGGCCGGATACCGCGAGCAATCGCAGAACGAATCGCCGACCACCCAGGCCGACGTCGACGCCCGCTGAGCCACCCGCCAACCCGGCTGGGCCTGCGCTGGGATCCCCACAGTGCGGCCGGGCAGGGGGTCGTGGTCACTTCGGTCGAGCGGGGCGGGCCGGCCGCCGCGGCCGGGCTGAAACCGGGAGACCGAATCCATCAATTTGCCGGCTACGACCTGGATTCGCCCGAGAATTTTCGGGCGATCGTGCTGGCGGCCAAGAGCCCGGCGAGCATCCGGTTCTTCCGCGGGCGACGTGGAGCCGCGGAAACGACGCTGACGTTGGCCGGCACTCCCTCCCGCCTGGGGATCACCTGGCGGAGCGACGATGCCGAGCCGGGCGTGCCGATTCTCAACCGCGTGTTGGCCGGTTCGCCCGCCGACCAGGCGGGCCTTCGCCCGGGCGACCGCGTGCTCAGGATCGGCGGGCGCGAGTTCGCGTCGCTCGACGAGTTTCGCACGCTGGCCGGCAGGCTCTCCGGCCCGATCGAGATTGAGGTCGAGACGTCGGGCCGGATTCGCGTCGTCACGCTGCACCCGGTCGACCAGCAGGCGATCGCGACGGATGACGAGCGTCCGGCGCAGCCCTAGTCGCGGCCCGGGGTGCGCTCGCCAGGATTAGTTCTCGATCTCTTCGGGCTTGGCCCCCGGCTTGCCCGGCTTCTGCGTGGGTGGCGGACCGACGCCCGGAGGCCCGACGCCCGGCAGACCGGGATTCGCCTTGGCGATGTCGACCAGTTCCAGCTCGAACACCAAGGTTGAATTGGGGCCGAACTTCTGCTGCGGCTCGGCGCCGTAGGCCAGATCGGGCGGAATGACGACTTCCCACTTCGAGCCGACTTCCATCAATTGCAGAGCTTCGGCCCAGCCGGCGATCACCTGGCCGACGCCGAGCGTGACCGGCTGATTGGTTTCGTACGAGCTTTCGAATTCCTTGCCGTCGACCGTCTTGCCGCGGTAGTGTACCACGACCAGGTCGCTGATCTTGGGTTTTTTGCCTGTGCCCTTCTTGAGGACCTTGACTTGCAGGCCGCTGGGCAGCGACTTGACGCCGGGCTTCGACTTGTTGGCCACCAGGTAGGCTTCACCGGCGGCGGCATTGCGCTCGGCCACGCCGTCCTGCAATTTTTGCAGGGCGTCTTCCATGTCTTCTTCGCTCACGAGCGGCTTGGCGCCGCCGAGCGCGTCGCGAAAGCCACGCAGAATGATGGCCGGGTCCAGTCCGAGCGATTGCCCTTCGTTAACGTGGCGGATGCTCGCGGCGGAGCGAAGGCCGATCGCATAGGCGGCCTTTTCCTTGAGCGTTTTCAAGTCGGCAGCGTCGCGGGCGGGCGGCGCGTCGGTCGCTTTCTTGGCGACCTTCTCCTGAGCCCGGCTGGAACCGACAAACAGTTGCGCCGCAAGAAAGCCCACCACCACGCCGATGGCCAATCGATGATTCATGGAAACGAGATCCTGATCCTGGAGTTGGGAATGACTTTGCCGCGAGGTTGTGCGCTGCGGTCCGCTACTTGGCGGTGCGCTTGCGTGACGGGCCGCACCCTGGGCAGCCGCAGATGACGCCTAGGATGCCGCCGAGCCAGACGTTCAGCGTATGGAACGGGCTCGCAAGGGCGAGCAGCATAGCAGAGAGCCCGCGTCGCGACCTAGAACGGTTTTTGGGGGCGGAGCCAGCAGGTTGCGGGAAAACGCCAGCGTGAGTCGGCGTCAGTATTACATTTCCTTAAGGTCTGCCCCCCTGGAATTTCATTTGCTCATCATGCCAGCCATCCTAACTCAAAGCGAATCGGTACCGCGTTGCCAGAAAACATGGCAGCCGCGGTGCAGGTCGCGGGCACCAGGCGGTGATTTGAGCAAAATCAGGAGCACCGACCATCGAGCCGATCGTTCCGACCCCGGCATCGCCGGGTGACTTTGCCCTGCCTGGCCTGCAGTTGTGCGCGGCAGTTTTTTGCCCACTCGCGATCCGAGCCAATCCGCCCGCTTGCCGGCCGCTCGCCGGTTGGCGGGCCTCGCGGTCTGCCCGTTGCCGGTTGCGCCGGCGGCGTCGCTGACACCCCCCAACCCCCGCACCCTGCAAGTCGCAAATCACGATGGACGCTACGAAGCTGCTGCACGACCTGGGCGAGAATCTGCTGACACCGATTCCGCTCTGCTTTGCCCTGGGAATCTTCTGCAAGCTGATTCACGGCGGCATCAAAATCCCCAAAGAGCTGTATTACTCGATCTCGATTTTCCTGCTGATGTCGATCGGCTTCATGGGCGGTCACGAACTGGCCCTGGCCGACCTGGAGCTGGTGCTCAAGCCGGCCTTCGTCACGCTGATTCTGGGCTGCGTCACGCCGATCACGGCCTACCTGGTGCTGCGCTACTTGGGCCGGTTGTCGGTTGCCGATTCGGCCGGCATCGCGGCGCATTACGGTTCGACCTCCGCGGTCACGTTTGCCGTGGCGCTGCAGTTCGTCGAGTCGCAGGCGCACCCGGCCAACGGCTATCTGCCCACGCTGGTCACGATCCTGGAATGCCCGGGCATTGCGATCGCGTTGGCCATCGGGGCCGCGCTGTCGGCCAAGAGTGCCGCGGCCGAGGACAGCGCTTCGGTCATCGGCGGCGAGCACGGCCAGAAGGGCAACATCAAGGAAGCCCTGTACGAAGTGATTACCGGCCAGTCGATCATGTTGATGGCCGGCTTGTTGATCATCGGCTACATCGCCACCTGCTCGATGCCCAACGCCCGGGTGTTCGCCGAGCACAGCGAGACCCACGTCAGCACCGCCGTCGAGAAGCCCGAGGCGGAGAAGACCAGCATCGAGAAAGCCGAGGACTCGTTGAAGGCGGTCGAAGCCGACGAAAGCCTGAGCAAGGAGGACAAGTCCAAGAAGCTCAAAGAAGCCAAGGGCAAGCTGAAGTCCGAAAAGATGGCCGTCTTTCAGACGAGCCCGTTCTTTCCGTTCTACTCGTTCTTCCTGGCCAAGGGGATGATCTTCCGCGGGGCCCTGTGCATGTTCCTGCTGGAGATGGGGCTCGTGGCCGGCGAGCGACTGAAGGATCTGCTCAAGGTGGGGCCGTTCCTGGTGGCCTTCGGGATCCTGATCCCGATTTTCCACGGCTTCCTGGGAGCGTATTTGGGTCACATGGCCGGCATGAATCTGGGCGGCTGCACGGTCTTTGCCGCGATTGTCTCCAGCGCCTCATATATCGCGGCCCCGCCGGCGGTCCGGCTGACGCTGCCCGAGGCCAATCCGACCTTGTCGATCACGGCGTCGCTGGCGATCACGTTTCCGTTCAATATCGCGTTCGGAATTCCGATCTACTATGCGATGGCCCAATGGCTCGGCGCTACCTGATGCTGGAATCGTCCGCCGGCGCCGCAGGGCGGCGACCGACATAGCCCCTCAAGCGTGAGCGCGGGCCTCCTTCCCTCGGAGTCAACATGCAACTCGAACCGATGAAGCTGATTACGATCGTCGCGGAGAAACTGCTCAAGGATCAAATGGTCCAGAAGGTGCTGGAGTTGGGCGCGACCGGCTGCAGCTACCATCCCACCGAGGGGAAAGGGCTGCGCGAGGCCCGGCATAACGACGCGTTCAGCGAGAACTTTCAGATGAAGATCGTCTGCCCGTCCGACGTGGCCACGAAGATCTTGACGTATATCTCCGAGAATTACTTCGAGCATTATGCCATCGTCACCTGGGTGACGGACGTCGAGGTGATGCGCGGCAAACACTTCCGCAAGACCCCGGGTTGAAACAGCGTATGGAAACCGACGCCTTCCGCAGCGAAACCACGGCACCGGGCAAACGCGGCAGCGTGCGGCTGCAATTCTATTTGCGCCGCGACGTGGCCAAAAAGATCGAGCACGTGGGCAACGTGCTCGGCCAGCCGACCGGCAAAGCGGCCGCGTTCCTGCTCGACGGCGCGTCGGACTGCGAACGGCAAGCGGGCGACCTGCTCAGCGCCTGCGTCCGCGAGCGGCGCGACGAAGCCCAGGTCGATCGCCCGCCCGTGGTGCGACTGTTCGGGGCCCCGCCTGAAGAGGTCGTGCTACTGCAAGTGCCCCTGGCGGTCGACGTGGCCGAGCGGATCGGCCGGATCGCCCGGGAGCAGGCTTTGCCCCGAGCCAAGGCCTGCGCTGGCTGCTCGACCGGGCGGTGGACGACCCGCTGTGGATCGTCGACATCGTCCGCTCGCGGCTGGTCGAGGCCCTGCTCAAGCCGCAAACGACCGAGAACAAGCCCCGGCTGGCGGCCAAGCCGCGCTAACCGCAAGTGAGCTTTCGCGGTGCTCAGTAATCGCGGACCGAGCCGTCGGGGCTGTCGGCGATCGGCCATTTGTATTTGCGGTTCGGATCGGCGTTGACTTTCTCGATCGCCGCTTCGTCGATCTCCACGCCCAGCCCCGGCCCCTGCGGCAGCGAGGCGTAGCCCTCGGCGTCGACTTCCCACTGCTTGCGGGCGACGCCCGGCGGCATGATGTGGCCGTCGAGATAGCCCTCGTGGATCAGAAACAACGGGACCGTGGCCGAGGCGTGCAGGCTGGCCGACAGGCCCAGCTCCGAGCAAGTGCAGTGGGGCGCGAGCGGCACGAAATAGGTCTCGGCCAGCGTGGCGATCTTTTTCATCTGCGTGATCCCGCCGGTGTGGCCGCAGTCGGGCTGCAGGATGTCGATGCAGCGCTCCTGCAAATAGGGGAGCATGCCCCAGATCGTCCGGTCGCGCTCGCCGGTCGCCAGCGGCACGCGAATCGCCTGCTTGAGCCGTTTGAACACCTCGATGTTGCCGGGCACCGCCGGCTCCTCGATGAACATCACGTCCAGCGGCTCGATCGCGGCTGCCAGCTGAATGAGCATCGGGGGCGGCACGGCGCAATGGGCGTCGAACATCACCGCCCCGTCGGGGCCGACGCGCTTGCGGGTGTCCTTGATCGCGTCGACCAGCCGCTGCACATCCTGTGGACTGCCCGAGAAGGGATGCGGCCCGCCGGTGCCGGTCTTGTAGGCCTTGGGCGTGGGATACATCCGAATCTTGTCGCGGACATTGCCGCCCAGCAGGTGGTAGGTCGGCACGCCCCAGAACTTGCCCGCGATGTCCCACAGCGCCATGTCGATCGCCGAGATGGTGTGGGTCATGTAAGGGCCGCCGCGCTGGTCGCGATGCGAGCGATACATCCGCTGCCAGAGATGCTCGATCCGAGTGGGGTTCTGGCCGTTGAGCAGCTCGAACAAGGAATTGGCCAGCGCGCAGGAGACGGTCGGGTCCAGTCCGGTCACTTCGCCCCAGCCACTGATACCCTGGTTGGTCTCGAGTTTGAAATAGGCCTTGGTGCCAACCCGCGTGGCCTTGAGCGCCGTGATCTTCAGGCTGGTCAACCGATCGGCGACGTTGGCCGCCGGGTTGTCGGCCTGGGCGATGCTTTCATCGAGCAGCAGGGCGCCCGCCGCCACGGCTCCGGCCGAAAGGAACAAGTTGCGGCGATCAATCCGCTCGGGTTTGTCGTGCATGGGGGCCTCGGGAGATTCAGAGGGGTGTGCTGAGGGGGACGCGATTCCGCCAGGCGGTTACCAGGCGTCGTCGTCGGTGATGCTCAGAAAAAACTCGTTGCCCGATTCGATCAGCAGTTCGTTCTTGCCCGGCTGCAACTCGGCGGCGATCCGCTCCTTGCCGGCGTGCCAGCCGGTGTAGCCTGCCTGCTGGTAGATCCGGCGGCCGTTGAGCCAGATGGTCTGCAGATTTGCGCCCGTATTGAAGAAGACCTTTCGCGCGACGGGTGATTCGATCGTCGCCCGGGCCAGAAATCGCTTTGGCGGGGCCGCTGGATTGTTTCCAGGCGCGACTTCGGTCAGCGACTGGGCAAAACCCCGCCGCGCTCCTGCTCGGGCCACCAGTGATCCTTGGGCTTCGCCTCGGGTAGGGCATACTCCGTCCAGCCGTCGGCAAGCGAGGCGATTTGCTTCGCGGCGGCCTCGTCGAGCGGCTTGTCGTCCGGCGCCGGGCGGATTTGCCAGCGGCGAATGATGCCCGGCATGAGATCCAGTTTCTGCTCCTTCGGCACGGGCACATCGGCGTAACCGAGCGCGTCGAGCACCGCCCGGGTGAGTGCGCGATAACCGGCAAAGCTGAGATGAATCTGGTCGGCTTCCAGCAGATCGTCGCCCCCGTCGCGGGCAGCGCCGTCGCGGGGGGCGCCATCGCGGGCAGCGCGCATTTGCTGGTTCACTTCGGCAATCGTCAAGCCGTGCTCCTTGGCCACGCGGCGGAGGATGGCGTTGAAGTCGTCGAGTTGCCGGTCGGCTTCGGCGTGCTTGGGGCCCAGCACGCTCGTGGTCAGGATGATGAGCGGAATTTTCCGCTCGCCGAGTTGCTCGGCAATCGCGCGGACGTCGGCCTCGAACTCGGCGAGCGGAACCTTGCGCAGGACGTCGTTGACGCCCACGCTCAGCGTCACTCGGGTCGGCCGGTGGCGGAGCACGTCGCACTCCAGCCGCCGCCGCATCTGCTGGGCCGTGTCGCCGCCGACTCCCGCGCCGATGCAGACCGGCACGCTCTGGCCCGCATCGCGCAGGGCCTGCTGGATGAGCAGGGGATAGGTAAAGCCGTCGGTGATCGAATCGCCGAGAAACACAATCCGCTCGGGCTCGGCCCCGGGAGTCGCCGGCGACCGCGCGGCGAGCGCCAGCACGGCGAAGCCGACCCGACAGGCACGTAGCGGTCGGCGGTTCATTCCGTTTTCAACCACAGGACCTTGCCGTCGGCCAGGGCCACGACGAGCTTATTGCCGGCAAACGCGATTGCCGCGACGTCCTGCGGCAGGCGCTGCTGCGACTTGACTGCGCCGGCCGCGTCGACCAGCCGCACGGTGCCGCCCCAATAGGCGATCGCCGTCCGCCCGCCGCCCGTGGCCACTCGCTTGACCAGCAGGCCGGGAATCTGCTGCTTGGCGGCGACCTCGTTCGCTGCCGGATCGGCCGCCGGCTTGAGCTTGTCGGCCAGTTGCAGGGCGGCTTCGTGCGGCAGGACTTCCTGCTTCAAGATTCGTCCGTCGGGACCGAGCTGGGTCAGGGTATCGTCGAGCGTCAGGGCCGTCACCTGGCCGTCGGCTTCGGCCTTGAGGGCCGCGGCCCGATCGGGCAACTGAGCCCGGGCCGCGATCGGTGCCTCGTGTACGGCGCTGCCGGTCTTGCTGGCGGCAGTGAGCTGCGTCGCGGCGGGGAACTCCCAGGGGGTCAGCGGCGTGAAGGCCGATGCCTCTTCCTGCAGCGAACCGACCGCTTCGCCGATCCCCGGCTCGTCGTAGGCGATCAGCGTGACCGACTCCTGGCCGTAGCCGACCGCATCCCGCTGCCAGGCCAGGTAGCCGCGGCCGCGACCGGGGAAATTGGCCGCATCGGGCGTGTAGGGCAGGAAATGCTGCTTGAGCGCGAAGTCGATCAGCGGATTGTCGGCCGGACTGCCGAGCAGGATCACCGGGCCGCTGACGTTGAAGCCGGTGATCGTCAGCGGATTGTCGCTGCCCGGCTTGGCCCGGCCCGGTTGAAGTCCGACCCAGGTGGGGGCTTCGTCTTCGGAGATCGGCCGCGGCCTGGCCGCTTCGGCGACGGGCTCAATTTTGCAGCGGACTCCCCAGGGGAGCAGGTTCTTGGCCAATCGCTCGGCCGCGGCCGGCAGATAAGGGCTCGTGCCGGCCACGATCGTCACATCTTTGAACGTCTGGAAGAAGCGATAGATGTTTTCCCGGTCGTTGCCGAACGAAACGGCCCGCGGCGTGCCCCCGGCGATCGCCCCGCACTGGGCCGGAGTCGCGAAGTTGAACGTCGCCGCCGATTCCGAGTTGTTGAGCAGCTCCTGGACTTGCACTTTCCATTTGCCCGGCGGATCGTCAGCGGCCAAGGGCAGCGTGAGCCGCAGTGTTCCCTGGTCGGTGGCCCGGTACAGGTCGTGCGCGCACTCCGCCGGCCGGATCGACGACGCGAATCCGCAGCGGAGCGGAGCCGACGAGCACGCCGCCGTGATCGTCGACCAGCGTGGCGGTCAGTTGCAGGCGGATCGGGTTTTCCGCAGCAGTCAGGTCGCGCTGCACGATCGGCGTGGGCACTTGAACTCCGCCGATCGGCCGTGCGGTGCGGACGAAAACCCGCATCTGGCCCGGTCCGAAGCGGAACTGAGCCGTGTCCTGATCCCCCTGCCGCTTGAATTGGGGGATCGGGCCGCCTTGAATGGCGTCGTACGTCGGCCGGCCGTCGGCGGGCAGGCTGATGACGGCGCTGGTCGCGCGGATCGAATGGGCTTCCCCCTCGGCCGGATCGTAGGCCGCGTTGACGGCGAACAGGTATTCCAGATCGCCGAACGCCTGCCGCGTGCCGGCCACTTCGCGATTGTCGCAGACGAACGCCGGGCGGATGCCGCGCCTCTTTGAGCCGGGTCGCGAGGGCCTGGGCGATCGGAGCCGCGGCCTGGTAGTAGCTGCCGACGTTGTTGAGCTGCTTCATTTCGGCGGCCTTGGCCTTGTCGGTCTGGGCCAGCGGCCAGAGCTCGGCAATCTTGCCGAAGATCGCCGCCTGAGTGGGCACACCGAGCCGCGTGGCGCCCTTGATCTCGACCTTCGAGTCGTCGCTTACCAGCACCAGACCGCCGCTGGCCACAAAGGCCTCCAGCGCAGGATCACCGGCGGGTCGAGCGCATGGACCGTGGGAATCACGATCGCGCGATATTGGCCGGCCAACGTCCCGTCGACGATGTCTTCTTCGACGATCGGGTAAATCTGGGTTTGAATCATCCGGCTGGCCAGGTAGACCAGGCCGAGGGCATTGCGGGTGTGGCCGCCGGCCTCGTACGAGGCCTTGTTGATGTCGACCTTCAGGTCGCGCACCTCGGCATCCAGGGCTTGCGAGAGCGAATCGAGCACCGCCACCTCGCCCCGGTCCACCGGCTGAGTGGTGAAGATGGTGCCCAGATGGGCCATCAGCAGGTTCGACTCGACCACGCCGTCGCTGGCCGGAACCGACTCGGGCTTCTGCACGGTGATGTCCGGCGGCACGGCCATCCCTTGCAGATTGTCCATGAACGACAGGTACTGCTCCATGCGGAAGCGATCCGAGGGTTCGTTGCCATACCAGGTCGGCAGATACCAATTCGGCTTGTCGTATTGCCGCATCCGGCCGAGCTTGAAACGTATAGGCCGGGTTGTGGTAGAGCCAGGCCGTAGTCGTCATAGCCGCCGTGACCGCTGATGATCGGCAGCGAGCGGACCACGTTGAAGTAGTAGCCGTCGGCGTAGGCGGTCGCGCCGTAAACGCTCTGCGTGACCGACAGCATGCTTGGCTGGACCCGGGAAACGCCGTACGACGAGTATTTCCAGGCCGCCTCCATGAACTGCTCTTTCCAGCGGTTCATTTCCTTCCAGCGGCGGACCAGGTCGGGTTTGGCTGGATCGACTTCGTGATATTGCGGCGGATCCTGACCCAGGATGGACTTATAGGCCCGGTCCTGCCAGGGAATGTTGAACGGCACCATGACGCCGGTTGCGGCGTGCTTCCACCAGGTGAGTCCCGGCTCGTCGTAGAAGTGCACCCCGATCGCGTTGGGCTTGGTTCGGTCTTTGCATTGCCCGGCGGACGACGCGGGCCGTGCCGCCGCGGAGCACGTAGGGATCGGACCAGTCGCACTCCATGCGGATGTCCATCTGATGTGCGCCGCTCATCGTGCAGCACCACATGTAATCGGCGCCGGTGCGGATCAGCTCGTCGGGCTCCAAACCGCCGTAGGAGGAGTAGATCAAGTTCAGGCCCAGGCTTTCCTCGCCCAGCACGCCTTGCTCGGCCTTGGCGGCCCGGCTACCCCATTGGATCAGCTTGAACGAGCTTTGGCGGATGTGGCTGTGCAGATCGAGCTGGGTGCTGGCCGTGGCGCCGTCGGCCGCGACTTCGACGGTGTACTTGTCGGGCCGCAAGAGCCAACCGCTGAGATGCAAGTGGACGGTGTCGCGGGCGTCCGGACCCACCGCCGCTACGGCCGGCAGCGGAAACTCGGCCACGGCCTGGCTGCCGCTTTGGCCTAGGATCGAAAGTTTCAAATCGCCGGCCGGCAACGCCGCGGCGCCCGAGCGGACGATCGCCAGGTCGATCCGTTCGTTGGTCTGGTAGGCCTGCCGGCCCAAGGGAAGCAGAATCTCCAGTTCGGCCAGGGCCGGAGCGGCGGTCAGCCAGCCGCCCAGCGCGACGGCCAACAGCAGGTGGGTCGCGGAAGGTTTCATGGTCTATGCCTTTGCCTGGGAGGTGAGGGTCAGCGCCGCGGCGCAATCCGGGGTGGAAGCTGTGGGCTGGCGGCAAGGTGGGCGGCCGCCGGTTCCTTTCCAACACGGGCGGGGCCGGATCGATCGACGCTACAGCGGATGCAGGGCTCCGCTGCCCGGTCGGGCTTCGTTGCCGCCCATTCTGGTTGGCCGGCCACGAGGCGTCAAACACCGGGCCGGTTTGGGTCCACCCGCCGCGGCAAACCGTTCCAGATGGGCTGCCGCACCGCTACCCGACAAATGTCCGCTCCGCCGCATCGGTTACGCCGGCCCGGAGGACGAAGATCAATCCCGCCGCTCCCGCCGAGCCTTGGTTGCGGAGCACCGCTTCGGTGCAACTCGCCACTGTCCAATCGTTTTCGGCGGCGAGCCGGCGGAGGTAATCGGGCAAATGCGCGTACCGCCGCGTCGGCTGCAGGACGTAATCGTGTTGCTCACCGCGCTCCAGCGAAAATGCGAGCAGCCCAGCGGGCTTGATAAGCCGCCGTGCCGCCGCAAGCAGAGGTTGCAGGTCGCCCAGATAAATTAGCAGGTCGGCCGCCAGCAACAGGTCGATGTCATCGGCCAGGCGCGGGCTGCAGGTCGGCTCGGCGGCAGCGAGCCAATCGACCACTTCGGCCTGGATCAGCGCGTCGTACACGCCGCGCTGGGCGGCCGCGGCGATCATGGCCGGGGCCAGATCGATGCCCGTCAACTGCTCGGACCGAGAGCGAAAGGCGGCACCCACCAGGCCGGTGCCACAACCCAAGTCGACGACTCGGCCAAGATTGCCCGGCGCGATCCGGCTCACCGCGTCGAACAGCAACTCCGGAACGGTGTAATTCAACTCGGTCAAATGCGCGTCGAAGCGGTGCGGCGTCGCCGTCGAATAGTCGAACGACGTAGGCCGGCGGCATCCGGGCCGGCGGCGGCAACTGGCCGAGCGCCGCCAGCTCGAATCTGGCCAGATCCAGCGCGAGATCCAGCTCGGCGCTCGGCGATACGCCGCGATTGCCGCATCCTGCCGCCCGCATTGATCGAGCACCTGACCCAAATTGAAGGCCGCCTTGGCATAGCCGGGGTCAGCCGCCAGCACCGCTTCGAGCGCGGCGATCGCCTCCGGGTGTTGCCCGCTGCGGCTCAGCGCGACGCCCAGCGTATTGAGCACCGTGGGGTAGCGGGGGCGGATGCCGATGGCCAGCCGGCACTGCCGGATCGCCTCGTCCAGTCGGTCCGTTTGCAGCAGCGGCGCAGCGAGTCGATGCCGCAGTTCGGGCGAGTTCGGCTCAAGTGCCACCAGTTGGCGATAAATCGCTTCGGCCTGGTCGGAATGTCCCAAGTCGGCCAGGCGGTCGGCGCACTCGAGGTTGTCCAAGTCGTCCGGCACGACTTAGCTCCATTTCCAAGGGGCGAGATACAACAAACGGTCCGTGGGGGACTCCTTGTAGGATAGAAAAATCATTGTGTTTTCACCGTGGGTTCGTTAGCTTCTGTCTAGCTTGGCGAAACCGCTGGGCCAGGGCCACCTTGCGGCGTCGAATGCGGGTTCCCGCAGTCCTTCCGGCTGGACGGGGATCGATCGATCAGCCGGCAGGTGGCAAAGCGATCATAGCGATTCGCCGCAGCGCGGCGAGTCCGGTTGAAGGCAGACCGGAACGCTGCCGCGACGCGGTTGGGCAGGGACACTTGGGAGGCGGCCATGGACTTGATTGCCAGGCGACGGAGCGGCGCCACGCGGCGCCGAAGCGGTCGGATTCGACAGGCTCTGCTGCTGGAACCGCTGGAAGCACGCCATTTGCTTTCGGTGACGATCTCCAACCCCGGCTTCGAAACGCCGTCGCAAAACGGCGGCTACTCGTACGATCCCAGCGGCACGAGCTGGACCTTTGCCGGCAATAGCGGCATCGAGGCGAACGGCAGCGCCTGGGCGCGCGACCGCGCCCGAGGGCACTCAGGCCGCGTTTCTGCAAAGCAGCGGCGCGGGCGGTTCGGGCATCAACGGCCAGATCAGCCAGACCCTCGACTTCACGACGAGCGGCAATTACGGGCTGTTGTTCGACGCCTCCAGCGGCAATCGAACAACGGGGTCCAGCAGAGCGTCGGCGTTTATCTCGATGGCTCGCTGGTCGGCACGTTCACGCCTGGTAGCCCAAATACCTGGTCCGCGTTCGGCGCCGAACTGAGCATCGCCACGGCAGGCAATCACACGCTCGCCTTTCAAGCCGTCAACAGCTCGGGCGATCAGAGCGTCTTTCTCGACAATCTGTCGATCGGCGATTATTCGCTGCCCACGGTGGCGACCGCCGCGGCGGCCACGCCGAATCCTCTGTCCGGCACGACGACCAGCCTCAGCGTGCTCGGCGCGAGCAGTCTGGGGCAGAGCGCTTTGACCTACACCTGGTCCGTCGTCGGCACGCCGCCGGCACCGGTTGTCTTCTCACCCAACGGCACCAACGCCGCCCAGAACGCCAAGCACTCGTTCACGCAAAGCGGGCAGTATACGCTCCAGGCCACGATCGCCGATCCGCTGGGGGGCAGCGTCACCAGCAGCGTGACGGTCAACGTCGACGTCGGGCTCGGCACGCCGGCCAATCTGACGGCCCTTTGGAACGGCAACTCAGTCAACCTGACCTGGTCGAGCGGGTGGGGGCCCAGTCGTACAACGTCTACCGTGGCTCGACGAGCGGTGGGGAATCGCTCACGCCGATCGCCACCGACGTCCAGACCAACACCTTCGTCGACAACAACGTCACCGCCGGTCAGCAGTATTTCTACAAGGTCACGGCCGTCGACGGCTCGGGCGACGAAAGCCCCCAGAGCGGCGAAGCCCAGGCCGAGCAGGCCACCTACGGCGCCTCGTACCGCTACGACATCGCCGATG
The DNA here is from genome assembly GCA_963828155.1 of uncultured Planctomycetaceae bacterium. Classification (GTDB taxonomy): domain Bacteria; phylum Planctomycetota; class Planctomycetia; order Pirellulales; family PALSA-1355; genus CAWCAX01. The sequence goes on along the minus strand of CAWHDQ010000013.1, from coordinate 55,036 downwards.
GTGGCGGCGACGTGGCCGTCAATTCCGCCGAAACGGTGCTCAACCCGCTCAACGTCACGGCCGGCAACTTCTCGAAGCAGTTCTCGGTCAACGTCGACGGGCAGGTGCTCGCCCAGCCGCTCTACATGGCCGCGGTGAACATGACGGGCGGCGCAACCCCGGCATCCACAACGTGGTCTTCGTCGCCGACGAGCACGACAGCATCTACGCCATCGATGCCGACGGCGGGCAGGTCCTGTGGCAAGATTCGCCGCTGGGGACGTTCAACGTCCCCGGCACGGGCAACACGGTGACGGTGACGACCGTCCCCTCGGGCGACGTCAACAGCGGCGACATCAGCCCGGAAATCGGCATCACCGGCACGCCCGCGATCGACGCCAGCACCGGCTACATGTACGTGGTGGCCAAGACCAAAGAGGTCTACTCGAACGACACGGCCGACCCGCACTATGTCAACACGCTCTACAAGATCGACATCGCCAACGGCACCTGGACCAAGACCGTCATCGCGGACACCACCTACACCGCCGGCGGGAGTTACGTATTCAACAGTGGGCCGTACGTCGACGGCACCGGCGACGGCGCGATCAACGTGGGCGGGCAGAGCCGGGTCTATTTCAATTCGCTCCGCCAGATGTTCCGCCCGGCCGTTTCGCTCAACGACGGGCAGGTCGTGCTGGGCAGCGCCTCGCACGGCGACAATGGCCCCTACCACGGCTGGATGCTGACCTACGACGAAAACTCGCTGGCCCTGACCGGCGTGCTCAATACCAGCCCCAACGCCGGACTGGCCGGCATCTGGCAGGGGGGACGCGCCGATCGCGGTCGATTCCGAGGGCTTTTACTACTTCGAAACCGGCAACGGCCCGTTCAATCAGAATCCGAGCAACTTCCCCAACGGCGATACCTCGCAATTGCCGATCGACGGCGACTACGGCGACTCGATCGTCAAAGTGGCCGTCGACCCGACCACCAATCAGAACAACCAGAACATCAACGGCTGGGGTCTGAAGGTGGTCGATTATTTCACGCCCGAGGACCAGGGCGCACTTAATTCGGCGGACGAGGATTTGGGCTCCGGCGGCCCGATCATCTTGCCGGACTCGGCCGGCAGCGCCGCGCCATCCCGCACTTGCTGGTGGCCGGTGGCAAGGAAGGCAAGATCTATCTGATCGACCGCGACCACATGGGCGGGTTCAGCACCACCGACGCCGGCGCCGTGCAAACCCAGGGCGGGGCGGTGGGCGGCATCCTCAGCGCCCCGGCCTATTTCAACGGTACGATCTACTACACCGGCGGCTACAGCGGCGGCATCTACGCTTTCAGCGTCAGCAACGGCTCGTTTTCGCCCAGCCCGACCAGCACCACGCCCGACGGCATGGGCAATCTGGACGGCGGGCCCGTGATCTCGGCCGACGGTACGGTCAACGGCATCGTCTGGGCCTTGGACCGGGGCACCGGCCAATTGCGGGCGTACAGCGCCGCGAACCTGGGGGACGAGCTGTACACCAGCGCCCAAGCCGCGGGCAATGCCGACGCGCCCGGCTCGGTCATGAAATACACCAGTCCGATGGTCGCCGGCGGCGAGGTGTTCGTCGGCACCGGCAATTCGCTGGTGGTCTACGGAATACCCTCGCCGCCCACGACGCCGCCGCAGGACCCCAGCAACCTCGTGGCCACGTCGCCCGTCGGTTCCGAGGTGCAACTGTCGTGGAACGACAATTCGAACAACGAGGCCGAGTTCGATATCGAGCGCTCGACCGACGGCACGAATTGGACTCAAATCGCCACCGTGGGCGTCAACGTCACGACCTACAACGACACGACCGTTCAGGCCCTGACCGAGTATTTCTATCGCGTCCGGGCCAGCAATTCGATCGGCCCCTCGGGCTATACCAACATCGCCTCGGCGACGACCCCCGGAGTGCAATCGATCGGTACGGGGGACGGTTTGCTCGGGCAATACTATTCCGGCAACAGCTTCGATTTCAGCGGCCAGACGCCGCTGCTGACCCGCGTCGACCCGACGATCGATTTCAACTGGAATACGGTCGGGCCAGACCCGAGCGTGGGCCAGACCAACTATACGGTCCGCTGGACCGGCGAAATCCAGGCCCAATACAGCCAGGCCTACACCTTCTCGACCTTTAGCGACGACGGCATTCGCGTGATCCTCAACGGTCAGACCATCATCGATGATGAGACGTATCACGGCGCCACCAAGGACACCAGCGCCGCGATCGATCTGCAGGCGGGCAAGAGCTACACGATCGAAATCGACTATTTCCAGGGGGGCGGCCTGGCGGAGGCGATTCTCGATTGGGCCAGCCCCTCAACGCCCGAGCAAGTCGTCCCGCAGTCGCAGCTGTTTTCCGGCTCGGCGCCGGCCGCGCCGGTCTTGCAGTCGCCCGTGGCCGCCTCGGGAACCCAGATCGACCTGGCCTGGACCGAATCGTCGACCGACGCCACCGGCTTCGAGATCGACCGCAAGCTCGGGGCCGGCGGCACCTACGCCGTGGTGGCCGTCGTGCCGCCCACCACGACGAGCTATCTCGACGCGGGGCTCAGTCCGAATCTGACCTATTACTACCAGGTGCGAGCGCTCAATTTCGGCGCCGATTCGCCCTACTCGAACGAAGTCAGCCTGACCACGCCGGTGCCGCCGCAAACGCCCTCGGCGCGCACACCACCCGCATCACGCCCACCGAAATCGATTTCGCCTGGAACAACAACGCCACCGACGCCACGATCACCCGGGTGCTGCGCAATTCGGGCTCCGGCGGGAATTTCATCTTTGTCGCGGCTCTGCCTCCCAGCACCACCAGCTACAACGACCTCGGCCCCGGCGGCAAGGGACTGACGCCCGGCACGAAATACGATTACCACATCCAGGTCGGCAACGTTGCCGGTTACTCGGACTTCACCGGTTTCGAAGTCCAGACCTTGACGCTGCCCCCGGGTACGCCGACGGCCGTCGGGGCCGATGGGCAGGTCACGCTGCATTGGTCCGCTCCCAACGGGGCACTCTCGTACAACGTGTATCGCGGCACCACGCCCGGCGGCGAGGGGGCCACACCGATCGCCACGGGACTGTCGAGCACTTCGCTGATCGACAGCGGCTTGACCGACGGCCAGACGTACTATTACTGGATCACGGCGGTCGATACCGGCGGCGAAAGCGCCCATTCGGCCGAGGTTTCGGCGACCCCGCTGGCGCCGCTGACTCCGCCCCCCGCGCCGAGCAACATCGTGCCGACGGCCGGCGACACGCAGGCGCTGTTGGCCTGGAGCGCCGTGCCGGGGGCGACGTCGTACAACATTTATTTCAGCACGACGGGCCGCGGCGAGACACTGCTGCAAGCCGGCGTCACCGCGGCGAATTTCACCCAGTCGGGCCTGACCAATGGCCAGACCTACTACTACCAGATCAGTTCCGTGAACGCGCTCGGCGAAGGCTCGCGTTCGACTGAAATCGCAGTCACGCCCCAGCCGCTGCCGCCCCCGACGCCGATCAACGTCACGGCCACCCCGGCCGACGGGCAGGTGAGCCTGAGCTGGACCGCCGCCTCCGATGCCCAGAGCTACAACGTGTATCGCTCGACCGACTCGGGCGACGAGGTGCTCTACGCCCAGGGCGTCGTCGGCACGTCGTTCGTCGACGACGAGGTGCTCGACGGCGTGACCTACTACTACCAGGTCAGCGCCGCCAACGGCGTCGGCGAGAGCAATCTCTCGACCGAGGTCTCGGCCACGCCGCTCCCGGCTTTGCCGGCGGCTCCGACCGGGCTGGCGGCGGGGGGACTGAGCGGCACCCAAATCCAACTGCAATGGCAGGACAGTTCGAGCCAGCTAACCGGCTTCGAAATCGAGCGCTCGACCGACGGCGTCACTTTTACGCCGCTCACGACCGTCGACCCGGGCGTGACCAGTTACGTCGATGCGGCCGGTTTGGCGCCCGGCGTCACGTATTACTACCAGGTTGTGGCTCTGAACCTGGCGGGTGGCTCCGGCCCCTCGAACACGGCTCAGGGCGCCGTGCTGACCCAGCTGCCGCCGCCTTGGACCGATGCCGACATCGGCAGTCCCGCCCTGGCCGGCTCGGGCTGGTTCTCTGGCGGCGCGCTAACCACCTCGGGCAGCGGCGCCGACATCTGGAACGCCAGCGATCAGTTCAACTTCGCCTATCAAACGCTCACCGGCGACGGCTCGATCATCGCCCGGGTGACCAGCCAGGGAAACACCGACCCCTGGGCCAAGGCGGGCGTGATGATTCGCAACACGCTCGATGCCAGCTCGGCGTTCGCCGACCTGATCCTCAGCCCCGGCAATGGCGCCGCGTTCCAGTACCGGCCCACCGCCGGTGGCACGCCCACCAACGATGATGTCGGCGGATACGCCGTGCCCGACTGGGTCGAATTGGTCCGCAGCGGCAACACGCTGACCGGCTACGTTTCGACCGACGGCATCAATTGGACGCAGGTCGGCTCGACCACGATCGCGATGAACGCGCAAGTGTTCGTCGGGCTGGCGGTGACCAGCCACAACGCGGGCTCGATCAGCACGGCCACGTTCGACGACATAGCGATCGACACGGCCACGCCACAATTGCCGGCGGCGCCCGGCACGCCGTCGCTGCAGGCCCTCAGCGGCACCTCGGCTCAAATTTCCTGGAGCGATGCGGACAGCAGCCCGTATGCATTCAATGTGCTGCGGCAAAACTCGGGCGGGGCCGATTTCACGACCATCGCCACGGTGCCCGCCGGCACGACGACGTATACCGATACCGGGCTGACCCCCGGCGCCAGCTACACTTACGAGATCGTGGCCGTCAGCACGGTCGGCAATTCGGCGCCGTCGAGCCCGGCGTCGCTCACGCTGCCCGTGCCGCCGATGACCCCCTCGCTGCTCGCGTTCAACCAAATCGGCACCAGCAGCACCGGCTTGAGCTGGCAGCTGAATTCGACCAACGACACGGGCGTGAACGTTTACCGCCGCGACGGCAGCGGCAGCTTTGTGCTGGTCAAGACGCTGCCGCCGGGCACGATGGCTTACATCGACAGCGGCCTGCAACCGGGGACGATCTACGAGTATCGGATCACGGCCAGCAACTCGGCCGGCGAATCGGCCTTCGCCGATGCCGGCGTGACCACGCTGCCCTCGGCCCCCGGCGGCGTCGTGGCCGATGCGGCGAGCGGGGCGATCACGCTCCATTGGTCGGCTGCGGCCGGCGCCCTGGCCTACAACATCTATCGTGGCCTGTCACCGAGCGGCGAGGGGGCCACGCCCTATGCCGCCGGGATCGACCTGACCAGCTACACCGACCTGGGCGTGAACGACGGGACGCAATACTACTACTTCGTCACTTCGGTCGACTTCAGCGGCGAAAGCACCGCCAGTTCCGAAGTGTCGGGCGTGCCGCAACCCGTTCCCCAACCCGTGACGACGCCCAGCACCCTTTCGGTCCTGGCGCCGGGCCCGGCGGTGGTGGTCGACCCGGGCCTGACGATCGTCAATGCGTCCCAGATCACCACGATCACGGGGGCAACGGTCAGCTTCGCGACCGGTTTTGCCGCGGGCGAGGATCAGCTGGCCGTGGGCGCGACCGACCCCAACGTCACGGTCTCGTACGATCCGACCAGCGGCGTCCTGACGCTCAGCGGCAACGACACGCCGGCCAATTATCAGGCCCTGCTGGCCAGCGTGACGTATCAGGACACCAGTCTGACCCCCAGCCCGGCGGGCCGCTCGATCACGTTCGCGCTCAGCGATTCGGCGGGCACGGGCAGCGCAGCGCACAACGTCCAGGTCACGGTCGACCAATCGCCCGTCGTGCAGACGACCAGCGGCCCGTTGCAATACGTGCCGGTCTTGGGCGGCCAGGTCGTCGACTCGAACCTCACGGTCAGCGACGCCACGAGTCCGATGCTGACCAGCGGCAGCGTGTCGATCGACAACTACGCGTCGACAGGGGGCAGCTTGAGCTTCACGCCCGGCTCGGGAATCGCCGGCTCGTTCGACGCTACCACGGGCGTCCTGAGCCTGTCCGGGACGGCCAGCATCGCCGCCTGGCAGCAGGTGCTCCGCACGGTGACGTACGACAATCCCGGGGCGGCAAAGCAATTGACCCCCCAGACGATTTCGTTCGTCGTCAGCGACGGATACCTGAGCAGCAACACCGCCACGCGGCAATTCGTGATCGATCCTTTCCCCTGGCAGAATCCCCTGCTGAGGTGGGACGTCAACAACGACGGCAGTGTCACGCCGCTTGACGCCCTGGCGATCATCAACCGACTGAACAAATACGGGCCAGGCCCGTTGGCGGTGCCGGCACCCGACCCGGTGCCGGAATATTACGACGTCTACGGCGACAACCAGCTTACCCCGCTCGACGCGCTGAACGTCATCAATTATCTCAATGCGGCCGCGCTGGCTCAGAGCGGCCTGGCGGCGGCGCAATCCGCCGCTTCGGGGGCAACGGGCAGCGCGACCGTGACATCGGCAAGCGCCGGGGATGAAGTCTCGACTCCCGCCCGTGCCCCGACGGCGACGAGCAACGTGGCATCGCCGGCAACGGCTCGATCCGCCGGGGGCACGGCCGGTGTGGCATTCGCGCTCGCGACTCTGTCGGGCAATTTGCCGGCCGCGGCGAGCTCGTCGGCATCGGCCTCCACCGTGCCGAGCGGACTCGATCGTCAGGCGGTCGCGCAAGTGTTCCAGTCGCTGGGCGCCGCTGCGGCGCCGCGGACGCTACGGCGCGGCGGGCCCGCCGCCGTCGATGCGATTTGGGACGGCGAGCTCTGAGGCCGGCCGGAATGGGCCCTGCCGGCCGCGCGCTTCCTGGGCCGATGCGCGGCCGACGGCTATAATCCCCGGCTGAGTTTCCTCGGACGGCGGCCGGACAGGAGTCTTGCGCTTTGACGGCAATTCACGATATCGTCTTTTTGTTCGACGTCGACAATACGCTGCTCGACAACGATCGGATCCAGCAGGATTTGTTCGAGCACATCGCCCGGCAGTTCGGCGCCGCCGACCGCGACCTGTATTGCCGGATCTTCGAGCAATTGCGGAGCGAGGTGGGCTACGCCGACTATCTCGGCGCCCTGCAGCGCTACCGGTTGCAGAAGATGCACGATCCGCGACTGCTCGAGATGTCGAGCTACCTGGTCGATTATCCCTTCGCCAATCGGCTCTATCCCCAGTCGCTCGATGCGGTGCGGCACTGCCAGCAATGGGGGCCGACGGTCATTCTGTCGGACGGCGACGTGGTGTTTCAGCCCCGCAAGGTCGAACGGAGCAGCCTGTGGCGCGAGTTCGACGGCCGGGTGCTGATCTACATCCACAAGGAACAGGAGCTGGCCGACGTCGAAACCCGCTATCCGGCCAGGCGGTACGTGCTGGTCGACGACAAGATCCGGATTTTGAGCGCGGTCAAAGCTGCCTGGGGCGAGCGGGTGATCACCGTCTTTCCCCGGCAGGGGCATTATGCCCTGGACGCCAAGACAGTGGCCAAGTATCCGGCGGCCGACGTGACGATCGAGTCGATCGGCGATTTGCGGAACGTCGATTTTTCGGCGGCGGCCAAGTCAGGCTGACGGACGCTCGTCGAGCGGCAAACGCGCGCCGCCGGCCCGCTACTGCGGCGCTCCCAGCGGCGGCGGCAGCGTGTCGCCGGGTCCCGGGTCGTCCAACTTCGGCAAGGGCTCGGGCAGGTCGGCGGGCTGGCCGGGAACGAGCTCCGGCAGCGGCAATCCGTTGGGCCCGATGCCGGCCGGCGCGTTGGTCGGCGGAACGACTGGCGGTGGCTGGACCGAAGGGGGCGTGATCTGCCCGTACACTCCGCTGCTGACTTCGAGCGGCTGTTTGAGGAAGCGGTAGTTCAGCTCGCGCTCGGGCCGCCGCTTGCCGGTGCGCTCGGCCGCGTCGTCGTAGGCTTTGCCCGGCCAGGGGCCTTCCGACAGGTAGACGTCGTTGTAGTCGAGCAGCGAGCCCTTTTCGAAGTGGACGTTCTTGATCGCCAGGGCGTACTCGGTGAGCGAGCCGAAGTAGCGGATTTCGGACTCCGCTAGCCGGCGCTGCGAGTCGAGCACCAATTCCGACTGGGCCTTGTCCGACTCGAACGCGGCACTAACGGCCGACAGGTGCTGCCGGGCCGCGACGCGGCGGTTGTAACTGGTCCAGGTGCAGTCGTAGGCTCGTTCCACCTCGCACAGGGCGTTGCTCAGGGCCAGCGAGATTTCGCGCTCCTGCTGCTGCAAGATGGCCCGTTCGCGGGCCAATTGCAGCTCGGCGTTGCGGACGGCGGCGTGTCCGCGGCGGAAACCCAGCGGCATCGAGAACTGAAAGCCGGCCTGCCATTCCTGGAATTGGCCGCTGTAGAGGTTTTGCAGCGCGTTGTCGTAGCGGTTGACGTTGATGTCGTTGCTGAAGTCGACCAGGTTCTCGCCGAAGCCGCGGAAGCGATAATAGCCGACCGTATCGAGGCTGGGCAGCAGGAAGTTGCGGCTGCCGATCAATTCCAGCTCGCGCCGCTTGATGACCCATTTCTGCCGCCGCAGCTCGACCCGGCGGCACAGGGCTTCCTTGAGGATCTCGTGCCAGTCGAAGATCACTTTGGCCCGGCGGGGTTCGTCGGACGGCCGAATCAGCTTGCAATCGTTGATCGGAATGGCCATCAGGTTGCGCAGCCGGCGCTCGGCCACGCGGACACCGCTCAGCCCGCGGGCGCTGCCGCCGCCGCTGCCGTTGAAGACCGTGGTGCCCTGGACCAGCCGGCCGTACCAGGCGACCTGGGTTTCTTCCTGGAAGCGGAAATACTGTTCCCGGGCCTCGGCCTCTTTTTCGGCCTCGCCGCCGCGTCGGCCGCTGAGGTACAGGGCGTGCACCCGGCGCCAGGTTTCCAGGGCGCTGTCGCGGGCGGCGATCTTGGCGTCCAGATCGCGGTAGGCGAAGTACAAGTCCCAATAGGCGTTCTCGACGTTGCTCACCAGGTCGCGCAGGCCCGCTTCCAGGTCGGTGATGCTGATGTCGGTGTTGATCCGGGCGACGAGCACGCCGTTGGCGAAGCCCGGCACGCCGCTGAACACGCCGGGCACGTTGGGCGGGCCGTAAATGCGGTTGAACTCCGACCCGGCGCCCTGCAACAACGGCTGGCGGAAGGTGGCCTGGTAGCTGGTGTTCCAGGCGTGCGGAAACAAGTTGCCCGGCGTGTTGTTGGCGTCGTAGTCGGTGTTGTTGCCGACCGAGAACGTGCCGCCGGTCGCGGTCCGCTTGGTCAACTCGGCCTGGAACACGGCGGTATCTTCTTGCACGACGCGCGTGCCGCCGCCGAAGAAGATGTTGTTCACCGCGTAGTGGTTTTTGTTGAACGTCTCGGACGCCGACAGCACCGGGTCGAAGGCCGATTGCGTGGCTTCGACGCCGAACCGCGGATCGGTCTCGGCGATCGCCGGTCCGTGCGTCGTCTTTGCATTGGCCGGCGACTGCAGCACCTGGCCGCCGATCTCGGTCAGCACTTTCGAGTTGATCAGGGCCGTCCGCATCGCGTCGAGCAGCGACAGCTCCCAATATTCGGGCGGAGCGTCGCGGCCGGTTTCCAGCGGCGAACGCATCTCCAGGATCGGGGCCGGCGGCGGAGCCTGGACGTCGGGGTATTCGACGGCCGTGGCCTGCGTTTCATAGCGGGCCAGCTCCGGGTCGGCGAGGTTCGGACTGCTCGAGCGCAAGCTGCAACCGGCCAACCCGAGGGCGGCGGCGGCAGCCGGAGCAATCGTCAATCGCAGGACGCGAAACATGACGAGCCAAATCCCCCTGACACCTGTTCCGACGGCCGTCCCCGCGCTCGGACGACGTCGGTGCGGACTCCAGCCCCTCGGCTGGAGAAAAAATCCCGCTTGGGGGTATAGATCGGCACGAACTCAGCCCAAGCCGTCGTTAAATTCGATACGACCGGCAATGTTTTCCCAGTCCGCGCCTAACCCAGGCCTCGGCGGACGAGGCCGAAAACTGCGCAGTTTCTCCCCGTCGCCGGGCCTGCCCGACGCCGCAGGTTGCCGGCTGGCGGCAGCATGGAGTTCGACACGCCGGGTATACTGAAAACTTGGCGCTAGCGGTGCCTTGCCGGCCGTGATAGCACCTCCGCGCCGCTGCTCGCTCTGGCGCGAATTCCAATCTCCGACGAGTCCCGCATGGTTCGCCAGGTTGCCTCCAGCCGCGTTTCGCCCGGCGAGCCCGCGCAGCCTGGCGAAACCCAAACGTCCGGCGAAACCCCATGGGTGGAAATCGAAGGTGCGCTCGACGAGATCGCGGTCCTGGCGGCAGGAAATCTTTCGAGCGCCGAGTTTCATACCGCCTTGATCGAAAAAGCGGCGCCGGCCCTGGGGGCGTTTGCCGGGGCCGTGTGGCTGCGCGGCGGCGACGGGCAGTTGGAGCGCGCCGCCCAGTGGAATTTCGCCAGCAGCGGATTGGACGCTTCGGCCGAGGCGAGCGCCGCACACCGGCGGATTCTGCAATCGGCCTGCGAGCGGGGACAGCCCTGCCGCGTGACCATGCGGGCGGCGGAGCTGTCCACCTCGGCAAAGTCGACGGCCGAGCGGCCGAGTTCCGATCCAAGCACCGCGGGCCTGGTCTTGTCGCTCGCGCCCCTGAGCACGGCCGGGGAGCCGCTGGGAGCCATCGAGTTTGTCCAGCGGGGCGAAAGCGAGCTTTGGTCCGAGCGCGATTTGCTGCCGCTATTGGCGGCCCTGGCCGAATTGGCGGCCGATTTTCAGCGCCAGGTCCGGCTACGCGAATTTGCCCAGCGCGAGGGGCACTTCCGGCAACTGGAGCAGTTCATCGACGCGGTCCACGAGCGGTTGGAATTGGTGCCGACGGCCCAGGCAATCGTCAACGAGGGGCGGCGGCTGATTGGCTGCGATCGCCTGACGTTGGCCTTGTGGCGGCGGGGCAAGTGCCGCGTCGTCGCCGCCAGCGGTAGCGACACGATCGAGCGGCGGAGCGGTCTGGTGCGGAGTTGGGAGCGGCTGGGTGAGCGCGTGCTCACTTACGGCGAGCCGATTTGGTTCCCCGCGGGACGCCAGTCGCTGCCTCCGGCCGTCGAGCAGGCCCTGGACGCGTGTCTCGATCAGTCGCACGCTCGGGTGCTGGGAGCGATTCCGATCGTCAAGCGTACCGCGGCCGGAAAAACCGCCGGCACGCAGACTCCGCTGGGCTTGCTGCTGGTCGAACAGTTTCAAGCCGCCGCGGCCGAACTGCAGCTTGTGGCCCGCACCGAAGCCGTCGGCCGGCACGCCGCCTCGGCTCTGGCCAATGCGCTCGAATATCAATCGCTGCCGCTGTTGCCGCTGGAGCGCGGCCTGCGCGGACTGGGCTGGCTGACGGGCCGGCGGCGGCTGTCGAGAACACTGCTCGCTCTGCTGACCGTTGCGCTCGTGGCCGGGACGCTCGTCTTTTATCCGGCCGATTTTGCGATCGAGAGCCGAGGCGAGCTGCAGCCGGCGCGGCGGCGGGACGTGTTTGCCCCCAGCGATGCGGTCGTCAGTCAGATTCACGTTGCGGAGCGCGCCGACGTGCAGCACGGGGAGTTGCTCGTGACGCTTCATCGGCCGCAGCTCGATTTCGAATTGCAACGCGTGCTGGGCGAAACCCAAACGGCCCGCAAGCGGCTGGCCGGGGTCCAGGCCGCCCGGCTGGCCACCGAGCGCGGCAAGTCCGATTCGATCCAGCGCTACAACCAGCTCACGGCCGAGGAAGAGGAGCTCAAGGAACAATTGACCAGCCTGGCCGAGCAGGAGCAAATCCTCCGCGAGCAGCTGGCCGAGCTGGCGGTCACCAGCCCGATCGACGGCCAGATTCTGACCTGGGACGTGCAGCAGTTGCTCGAAAGCCGGCCGGTGCAGCGCGGCCAGGTCCTGTTGGCGGTCGGCGATCTGGCCGGTCCCTGGCAACTCGAACTGCGCTTGCCCGACGATCATGCCGGCTACGTCCTTGAAGCCCAGCAGGCGAGTCGCGGAGCCGCTGGAAGTCGATTTTCAACTGGCCACCGAGCCCGGCCGGACCTACCGCGGCCGGATTGCCCGGACTTCGCTGGCGGCCGAGACGGACGAAGTCTACGGTTCCCACGTGCTGGTGACCGTCGACATCGACCGCGAATCGATCGGCGGGCTGCGGCCGGGGGCGAGCGTGATCGGCAAAGTCCAGTGCGGCCGCCGGGCGTTGGGCTTCGTTTGGTTTCACGATTTGATATCGCTGGTCCGCCGGCGGCTGCTGTTTTGACCCTAACGCTTGTACGGGCAGATGATTTTCGGAGGAGGCAGCCAGCCATGAAACCTCTAACAACGTGCTTGATCCTGCTGTCGGCGGCGGCCCTGGGTGCCGATGCTCCGAGCCGGACGAAAGACAAGCCCGCCTCGGTCCCCGCTCCGACGAGCGACAAGGGGGTCAAGGCCGACTCGGTGCTGATCAGCCTGATCGATCAGGGGGAGATCGCCTCGCTCGAGCCGGGCATGATTGCCCAGATCGCGATTCGCGAGGGGCAGCTGGTGGCCGCGGGCGAGCTGCTCGTTCAGATCGACGACGCGGCCGAGCAGATTGCGGTGCGCAAGGCTCAGACCGAGCGCGACATCGCCGCCAAGGAGGATTCCAACACCGTCAAGGTCCGCTACGCCAAGGATGCCCTGGCCACAGCCAAGGCCGAGCATCAGCGGGCGAACGCCTCGATCGAGAAATATCGCAAGAGCGTGACCGGCTCCGAGATCGACCAGTTGCGACTGGCCGCCGATCAGGCCGCGCTCGAAGTCGAGCAGGCCGAGCACAATCTGGCCGTCGCCAAGCTGACCACCGAGCTGAAGAACGCGGCCCTGGCCGCGGCCACGCTCGACGTCGAGCGCCGCAAGCTTGTGGCCCCGCTCGACGGCATGGTCGTGCAGATCAAGCGGCGTCGCGGCGAATGGGTCCAGGCCGGCGAGAGCATCGTGCGGATCGTGCGGCTCGATCGCCTGCGGGTCGAAGGTTTCGTCAGCGCCAAGCAGCTCGACGCCACCGCGGTCGGCCGGCCGGTGACGGTGGTGGTCGATTTGCCCGGCCGCCCCAAGACCTCGTTTGCCGGCAAACTCGTATTCGTCAGCCCGGAGGTCAACCCGGTCAACGGTCAGATTCGCGTCTGGGCCGAGTTGGACAACCAGGATCTGCTCCTGCGGCCGGGCGTGGCGGCGGAAATGACCATCGAGCCGGCGGCAGCTTCCGACACCTAAGGCGACCGGCAGACGCATGGCAACGGCGAGTTTTTCGATGTCGGCGGGCGAGCGGGCCATCCCCTTGCGGATGCGGCCCGACCTGGATTGCCGCGCCTTCGGTTCCGGCGAGTCGCAGTATTGGCGGATCAAGGATCCGCTTTCCGATCGGCATTACGAGCTGGGGCAGGAAGAGTTTTTCGTCCTGCAGCGGCTCGACGGCCAGACCAGCGTCAGCGCGCTGCAAGCCGCGTGCGAGCGGAGGTTCGCCCCCCGGCAGGCCAGCCCAGCGGGCCTGATGTCGTTCATTGCCCGGTTGCACGCCGCGGGGCTGCTGGTCGGCGATGCGCCGCGGCAACATCTGCAAGTGCTGGAGCGCCTCGAGCGGCGCAACTTCGATCGCCGGGCCTGGGGCTGGACCAACCTGCTCGCCTTGCGCTGGCGGGGGATCGATCCCGAGCCCGTCCTGGCCGTGCTCGATCCGCTAGTCCGCTGGATGTTTTCGCCCTGGGCTCTGGCCGCCGGCCTGCTGACGATGCTGGCGGCGCTGGGGTTGCTCGCGGTTCAGGCCGACGAGGTGACCCTGCGCTGGCCGGAAATGAAGGCATTCTTCAGCCTGCGCAACGTGGGTTGGCTGGCCCTGTCGGTGGCGGCGGTCAAAACGCTCCACGAGCTGGCCCACGCGCTCGCCTGTCGCCGCTACGGTGGCCGCTGCCACGAGCTGGGCGTGCTGCTGCTGGTGTTCGTGCCGTGCCTGTATTGCAACGTTTCGGACGCCTGGCTGTTCGGCAGCCGCTGGCGGCGGATCGCGGTCGACGTGGCCGGTATCTACGTCGAGCTGGTGGTGGCGGCCGCGGCCACGCTGCTGTGGTGGTTCAGCGTGCCCGGCTGGTTCAATTCGGCCTGTTTCAACCTGATGGTGGTCTGCTCAGTCGGCACGGTGCTGTTCAACGGCAATCCTTTGTTGCGTTACGACGGTTATTACCTGCTGGCCGACGTGTTCGACATTCCCAACCTGCACGAGCGGTCGGCTGCGGCGCTGCGGCGGTTGGTGGTGGGGCCACTCGTCCGCGATGCCGCTCCGCGCGACCAGCTGTTTTCCGAGCCGGGCGGTTATGGACTGGCCCTGTACGGCCTGGCATCGCTGGCGTATCGCTGGTTCGTGTCGCTGGGGATTTGCTGGTTTTGCTTTCAGGCGCTCAAGCCGTATCGGCTCGAAGTGCTGGCGCTGCTACTCACCGGTGTCATGGGAGCGGCCTTGCTCGCGGGCTCGGTGCGGCAGGTGTGCCATTTTGCCGCCAGCCCGCTGGCCGGCGAACGGCTGCACCGGCCGCGGCTGATGGTGGCCCTGGCGCTGCTGATTCTGGGCGCGGTCGGGTTGTGGAAGCTCGAACTGCCGCACCGGATTCACGTGCCGGCGCTCGTGGCGCCGGCGGCGGCGCGGCGGGTCTACGTGTCGGTGCCGGGGCGGCTGACCGCAGCGGCCCGCACCGCCGACCGCGTGGACGAGGGTGCGCCGCTCGCGCAGCTCGAAAATCGCGAAATGGATCTGGAGATCGCCAAGCTCCGCGGCGAGCGCGACCGGCAGCGGACCAAGCTGGAAAACCTCAAGCGGCAACAGATCGACCAGCCCGAAGCCGGCTCGGAAATTCCCACCGCTGAAGCCGCCTTGAGCGATCTGGAGCGCCGGCTCGACGAGCGGCTCGGCCAGCGCGCGGCTCACCGTTGCGGCGCCGTGCACGGCACGGTGCTGCCGCCGCGACCACGACCGGTCACAAGCGAGCGCGGCGAGTTGGTTGGCTGGAGCGGCCACCCGCTGGATGAAACAAACCGCGGCTGCTTTCTGGAAACCGGCACGCTGCTCTGTCTGGTGGGCGACCCGCACCGGCTCGAGGCTCTGCTGCTGGTCGACGAGGATCAGGTCGAGTTCGTCCGCCCGGGACAGAAGGTGCTGTTGCTCGTCGACGAACTGCCCGATCGCACGGTCGAGGGAGTGGTGGCCGAGCTGGCCCAGATTGATGTGGGCGAAGCACCGCCCGAGCTGGTCGAGCGCGGGCAGTTGCCGACCCGCACCAATGCCAGTCGCGGTCACACGCCGGTGCGCACGTATTATCAAGCCCGCATTGCGCTCCAAGACGAATCCTTGCCGCTGGTCGGCGGAGCGACGGGGCAGGCCAAGATCCTGGCCGATCCGATCGCGCTTGGGCCGCGTCTGCTGCGGTTTCTGTCGGGCACGTTCCGGTTCTTGCTTTGAAGGCTGCCCGCACTTCTTGTCACCGACAGGGAATTGGAGAAGGGATTCTCATGGCCCAAGCCGGCGACAACTCCGCGGACGAGATTCAGGCGGCGATCGAGCGCGCCGCCGCGGCGATCCGCTCGGCCAACTCGCTGCTGATTACGGCCGGCAGCGGATTGGGGGTCGACTCGGGGCTGCCCGACTTTCGCGGCGACGCAGGCTTCTGGAAGGCGTATCCGCCGTTCGAGCGATTGGGACTGACGTTCAGCGACCTGGCCAACCCGATCTGGTTCGACCGCGACGCCGAGCAAGCCTGGGGATTCTACGGCCACCGCTACGGGCTCTATCGCAGCGCGACGCCGCATGCCGGGTTCGACATCCTGCGTCGCTGGGGCGAGGGCCGGCCACGTGGCTATTTCGTTTACACCAGCAACGTCGATGGCCAATTTCAGCGGGCCGGATTCGACCCGGAGCGGCTGTTGGAATGCCACGGCTCGATCCATTTTCTGCAGTGTGCCGGGCCTTGCGGCGAACAGATTTGGCCCGCCGCGGAACTGGAACTCGAGATCGACCCAGCGACGTTCCGCTGCCGGCCGTCGCTCCCGGCTTGTCCTGGCTGCGGAGGAGTGGCCCGGCCGAACATCTTGATGTTCGGCGACGGACGCTGGCTCAACCGGCGCAAGCGGGAACAAGCCGCAAACTACTGGCGCTGGCTGTCTGAGCTGGCCGATGACCGGCCGCTGGTCGTCGAGCTGGGCGCGGGGCTCGCCGTGCCGACCGTCCGGGCCGAATCGGAGCGCCGGGCCGGCGTGCTAGTGCGGATCAATCCCCGCGATCCGGCCGTGCCGCCGCGGGGGATCTCGATTCCGCTTGGGGCACTTGAGGCACTCCGACGAATCGACGCCTGGTTGTGAATTGCTCTCGGAGGTGTCCTGGCGAATCTCATTGCCCGGGGCCGGGAAGCACCTACCGCGGCGATCAACCCAACGGCTCGCAGGGAAGCAGGGCATTCGCAGTCTTCGATTGCCGTCGGCGTTGACGTTCGGCCCATCTCCCGTATCCCCTGCCGCATCCCCTCTATCTCCTTCCAAAGTCCGTCGCTTATAGACCGCGGGGATAAACCCCGCGGCTCGCTGGTCGGTGGCGAGGCCCGGCCGGCACGAATTCGCGGCTCCCCATGGCCCTAATGCGAGCGCGCTTCGCCGCGGAGCAATTGCTGAATCCGCTCGAGGATTTGTCGGAACCAGTGAGCGGGCCGGGGGCGCTGGCCGGCGTCGGGCGGGACGTTCCAGACCAGCGGCATTCGACCGGGCTCCGACGATGGCTCGGCCGCGCTGACGCCCGACGCGGCGAATTGGGCCAGCCGCCGGCGGAAGGCCGGAAGCTCAGGCAACTGGGCCAGGCGGCGGACTTGCGGATCGACGTCGTCGGCCAGCGCTCTCGAGTTCGCGCCAGGCCCGCATCCGCCGCAGGGCCCGGGTCGCCTCGCGGCGGACGTGGACATCGGCATGCCAGCGGAAGATGGAAACGGTGGTGGTTCCCAGCGTCCCGCCGCCGCGTCCCAGCAGCCAGATGGCCAATCGGCTGACCTCGGGAATGTTCCCTTGCGCACAGCAAATCAGCCCGGCGGTGGCGTCGGCATTTTGAACGGCGCGGAGAACCCGTCGGGCAGACAGCAGCTCCGAGACCGCGCTTGGCGGATCGGTCTGGCGGGCGGCTTGCCAACGCTCGGCGACCTGGTGCAATTGCCTTGCCGCCCAGTGGTCGTCATCGCCCAAGTGGATTTTGCGGTCGCCGCTACGGACAGTCCGGGGGCGAGCGACAATCCGATCGTAGTCGAGCCAGGCCGCCCAGCGGAGCAGCAGCCAAATGCCGCCGCTCAGCGTAGCGACGAGCGTCGCGATCGCAAAGGCAGCCGCTAGAATCGCGTCGATGGTAGTCTCTCCACCCGAGCGCTGACTGGCCATGGGACCACGTGCCATCTGATGATAGCACGGCCCTGCCTGAAATCTGGCG
Source organism: uncultured Planctomycetaceae bacterium (assembly GCA_963828155.1). Taxonomy (GTDB): domain Bacteria; phylum Planctomycetota; class Planctomycetia; order Pirellulales; family PALSA-1355; genus CAWCAX01. The sequence goes on along the minus strand of CAWHDQ010000013.1, from coordinate 37,558 downwards.
CGGAGCAAGCGCCGATTTATTGCCCGCGCAGAGCTTGGCCAGAAAGCCTGCGACCGCGGTCCCGATCAACAGACCGATCTTGCCGTAGAAGCGCGGCGTGAATTCCCAATTCGTGGCGTAGCTGGTGATCGGGGCGTACTCTTTGTTTCCGGCCCCGTTGTCTTTGTATTCGAAAAACGCTCCGCAGTGCGGGCAATTGTCGCCGGCTTTGACCGAACTGGGCACCTGCTTCATGCACTTGCCGCAGTAGTAGCCGTCGGCATTGGCGAGCTGGGGATTGAAGACGGGCTGCGGTGGTGGCTGCGGCACCGGAGCAGGCTGTGGAGTCGGAATCGGCTGCGGCACCTGGACCGGCTGCGGTGTCGGAACCGGCTGCTGCACCGGCTGCGTCGGAAACGGCGTCTGGCGGGCAATCGGCGGTATCGTGGGCGCGTGAGGCAGTCTTGGGCGGTGCGGCCCAATCGGCACGGACGGGCCGATTGCGTTGGGTGGCTGTGGCGCAACCGGCGCCATTTGCGGCGGAGTGGGAAACTGCGGCTGCTGAATGATCGGTGGCGCCGCGGCCAGCTGCGGCGGACTGTTGGCGGCCAGGGGAACGGCCTGGCCCGGTGGGAGCAGGTTGCCCTTGTTCTGCTGGGCGAGCTCCTGGCTCACGAAGGCTTGATCCTCGTCGCTGAGCTTCGCAAACGGGATCGTCACCACTTTGCCGTCTTTTGCCTTCGAGACGATGACCTGCAGCTCGCCGTCCTTTTTGTCGGCACTGACGAACCTCGCCTCAAGCTCGCGACCTTTGGTGTCGGTCCAGGTGCGCGGCTCGGCCAGCGGCGGCAACTCGTCCTGGCGGCTCTTGGGCAGTTTCTTGCGGACGTATTCGACGTCCTGCGGGCTCAGGTCGGCGATCGGCACCTGGACGATCCGACGACCCGCCTGAATGACGACGCGTCCATCCTTGACGCGAACGTACGTGCCTTCGGCTTCCTTGCCGGATTTGTCGGTCCACGTTCGGGCGTAGCTGTCGGCGACGAGACAGCCCGAAATGAGTAGCACACCGATCGGGACCCCGCGGCCCATGCGGCATGCTCAAAGCTCCTGCGGTTGGAGCGCCCTGAAAAACCTCCTTACTCTAGGGGGGCCGAGCGGCGTTTGTCAAATTGAATCCTGGCATTTCTTGCTTCTCGATCCGCGGCCAGCGCGTGTCGTTGGGGTTGTGGGCTGCCAAGACCCCCCCGAGAATGCTGACCGGTGACGCTGCCCGCGCTTCGCGGCCGAACAACCGACCTGGACATCGCACCGCATGGCAAACGTAACTCCCTCCTCGACCGAATCGGCCCGCTGGCGCTGGCTGCCCGAGCTGACCAAGGTGCTGCAGCTCCGCTACCAGTCGCAGGTGCGGCTGTTGGGCCTGTCGGTGCTCGTGGGCATCGTGGCCGGACTGGCGGCGGCGATGTTCTACGTCGCGACGGTCGTGATCGAGCATTACGCGCTGATCTCGCTGGTGGGCTACGATCCGGTGCCGCATCCGGCCGGCGAAACGCCGCTCTCGTGGCTGCCCGCGATCGATCCGAACAACACTTTTCGCCCCTGGCTGCTGCTGGTCGTGCCGACGCTGGGTGGACTGTTCACCGGCGTGCTCGTGTACTCGCTTGCGCCCGAGGCCGAAGGGCACGGCACCGACAACGTGATCGAGGCCTATCATCGCCGCCAGGGATTGATCCGGCCGCGGGTGCCGCTGATCAAGATCGTGGCCAGCGCCGCCACGATCGGCACCGGCGGATCGGGCGGGCGCGAGGGGCCGATTGCCCAGATCGGGGCCGGCTTCGGCTCGTACCTGGCCACGCTGCTCAAGCTCCGCCCCGCCGAGCGGCGGGTGCTGATGGCGGCCGGCATGGGGGCCGGCATCGCCGCGATCTTTCGGGCGCCCTTGGCCGGTGCGCTGTTCGCCGCGGAGGTGCTCTACCGCTCGCCGGAATTCGAATCGGAAGTGATCATGCCGGCCGCGCTGGCCAGCGTGGTCTCGTACAGCACGTTTGGCTCGATCTTCGGCTGGAAGCCGCTGTTCGCGATTCCGAACTTGGAGTTCCACGATCCCTGGGAACTGTTGCCGTATTTGATCGTCGCGCTCTGGGCCGTGCTGCTGGCGGCGGTTTATACCCATTCGTTCTATGGTTTGACCCGCTGGTTTCGCCGTCTGCCGCTCGTGCCGCACGTCAAGCCGGCGATTGGCGCCCTGGCGACCGGCGCCGTCGGGCTGGCCCTGTACTATGCCTTCGGGCAGAAGGTGGTCGTGCTCGGCGTGCTGTCGTTCGGCTACAACTCGCTGCAATCGGCCTTGAACCCCGACGGCAGCGTGACCGCCTGGATGTTTCTGGCGATCGCGCTGGGCAAGATCCTGACGACCGGGCTGACGATCGGCAGCGGCGGCTCGGGCGGCGTGTTCGGTCCGTCGATGTCGATCGGCGGCTGCGGCGGGGCGGCGCTAGGAATGTTTTTGGGGAGATTTCAGCATCTGTGGCCGGTGTCGATTCCCAGCCCGGCCAGCTGCGCGATCGTGGGCATGGCCGGCTTTTTTGCCGCCGCGGCCAAAACCCCGTTCTCGACGCTGGTGATGGTCAGCGAGATGACCGGCGGCTATCCGATGCTGCTGCCGGCACTGTGGGTCTGCGTGATTGCGTTCATGCTCTCCGACGAGCAATCGATCTACAGTGCCCAGGTCGAAAGCCGCTCGCGCTCGCCCGCCCATCAGGGGGCGTTCGTGCGCGAGCTGCTCAAGGGGGTGCGGATCAATCGCTTTGCCCAGTCGAAGGATTTTCCCAAGCTGCAATTGGGCGATTCACTGCTGGCGGTGGTCGACCGCCTGGCCCAAAGCGGCTATCCGGCCCTGCCGGTGGTCGATGCCGAGAACCGCCTGCTGGGCGTCGTCGATTTGGAAGAGATCGGCTACGCGGCCCAGCTGCCCGGCATGGGCCCGTTGATCCTGGCGGCCGATCTGATGCGCCACGCAAGTCACGCCCCTGGCCCAGGACGACGAGCTCGATCGGGCGATGCAACTGTTCGTCGAGAACGACCTGTTGGCTCTGCCGATCGTCGACAACCTCTCCGACCGCCGCCTGGTGGGCATTGCCCGCCGGTTCGATATCGCCAGCGCGTATCTAAGCTACGTGCAAGGGCAGGCCCAGGCGGGAGGCGCCGGAGACGGTGGCCAGGTCCGGGCCGATTGAGTAATGACGCCAGACTCGCTCAATCCCACCACCACGCGCCGTTGGCGGGGGGCTGCGCCAGCTCGGCTTGCCGCTTGTGGAGCTTGCCGTCGGCGTCGTGCCGCAGCATGGCCGGGGCGAGTGCTTCTTCGGCTACGATCGACACGCCGCCGCCGGCCGGCGTTTGTAATCGGCGCCTCTGCCAGCGGGCGTTCGAGACGCAGGCCACTCGTCGCGGCACGTCGAGCACTTCGGTCGGCAATCGGCCTTCATCTCCCAGCGCGCCCAAGTCCCAATTCAGCCGGCCGTAATAATCCTGCTGGCGAATGAACGCCGCCGCCACCAGCAAATCGATCGACTGCCGCAATTGCGCATACACCGGGCTGCGGGCCGCCAGCTCCGGATACTTGCGGGTAAAGCTGCCGCAGAACCGCTCGCTGGCCTTGCTGGGCGGCGTGCCGGCCAGCAGCTTGCCCTCGGGGCCGAGCACCTTGTCCTCGCCCTGCAGCTGCACCGATTCGCCGAACAAGGCCATGCCCAGGCCGTCTTCGGTCACCTGGACGCACTGATAGCGCGGCGTGAACCACCACCGCTGCAAGTTCGGCGAGCGCGCCGAGCCGAGCGCGTCGAGAAACGTGGTGATGGCGACCGGCGGCGTCTCGAGCCCGATGCCGATCCGCTTCATCCGGTAATCGGCCTCGACGAGCACGGCCGCCAGATGCGTGCTGGGCGCAATGCCGAACACCCGAATCTCGGCCAGGCCCAGGGCCTCTTCGATGCCGGCGGCGATCTGGGCCGCGACCGCCTCGCGCTGATCCTCCGGCACCGAGGCGGGAATCGTCCGTTGGAATTGCTGCAGCCGGGCCAGCCCGGCCGCGGGCGGATCGATCGAACAGCCGACGTAAATCTTCTTCCCACCGCCGGGGCGATACGTCCGCAGGGCGACAGCCAAATCCTCAACGAGCAGCACCGGCCGGCCCGTGGCGATCGAGACGGCCCGGCCGCTGGGATCCTCAATCCAACCGGCTGCCGGACCGGCGATGACCAGATCGCCCGACTCCGGGTAACAGAACACGTTTTCCAGCCGCTCGAGGCCGGCCAAATGCAGCATCACGTCGTCCGGCGGCTGACCGGCGGCGACGGCAGCGGCGAGTGCCTTTTCGAGCCGGATCAGCGAAACCTTGCGCGACTTCGCGGCTTTGAGCAAATTGGGGGGCAGGACCGCTTGAGCGGCCGCGATGCCGGGCAGCCCGCAATTGGCCGGTGGGATCTTCGGCCGTCTTCACGGCGAGGACCCCGTCGGCATCGACCGCCACGCCGAAGCTCGGCAATTGGACGGTGATGTTGGCACCCGATTGCTGGGCCAGGGCAGGGGATGATGTCAGGGCAAGAAGTAAGAAGAGCGCAACGACCGATTGGGAGACGCCACTGGCGATTCGGCTCGGACGCATGTTTTCACCGAACTCCGGGGCGGTACCCGCGGGACGCCGCCCGCGGGCTTAACGGTTGACATGGCCCTTGTGGTGTTTGCAGCGCGGCGTCGTGTTGTCGTTGATTGTACCGTCTTCAGCCGTCGCACAATCGCGCAAGTTCGCGCAAGTTTTCCAGCGCCGTTTCCAGCTCGGGCACTTCGACGCCGCGCTGGCGGCCATTGCGGTCGCAGTCGCAGAGCAGCATCAGCTCGTCGAAGTTTTCGTTTTCTTGCAGGCGGCGGCGGGACCGGGCACCGAGCGTGCCGTCGCGCAAGGCCTGGGCATCCATATGATGCTCGATCAACCACTGCGTCCGGGGCGTGATGTAGCCCTCGAGCGCCTCCAGCCCGGCGGCGACATGGTCGCCCGGATCGATCGCCTTGCCCACGTCGTGCAGCAGGGCGGCAAGCTGAAACTCCTCGTCGTAGGGGAGCTCGCCGACGGCCAGGTCGTAGACTTGCAGGCTGTGGTAGAGGGCGTCCCCCTCGGGATGCCACTTGGGGCTTTGCTTCACGTTCTCCAGCGGCAACAGCAGCATCTGATAGATCTGGAAGCGGTCGACCTTCTGCTCCGCTTCGAGCACCGCCTGGTCCAGCGCCAGGTCGGGATACTCCTGGGCCAAAAACTGCTCCAACTCGGCGATGCTGGCCCGTTCGATCGACTTGCCGGTGACCGAGCTCTTGAACATGTAGTGGGCCAGGTCGGCGGCGTAGATCGTCAGCTCGAACGGAAACCGATCCTGCACGTGGACGTGGGTAAACACCCGCTCTTCGCCGTGCTTGACCACCCGCTTCCGCTCGACGTCGTAGATCACGCCTTCGGCGTCGAGCGCGCCGCAAACGGCGCTGATGTTGTCGGCGAAGAGGTGCAGGTCGATGTCCGAGCCATGCCGCACGTGGCCCGTCAGCGTGCTGCCGATCAGGCGGGGGCGGAACGCCCGCAGGATGCGCATCAGCCGCAGAGCCTCGACCCGCATGTCGCGGAGGTTGTCGTGGCGGCGGTCGCCTTCGTGCATTCGGGCGAAGGCCTGGATCTGGTCGCGGATTTCGCGATTCGAGGGCAGGTCGGCCGGCTTGACCCAGCCCTGGCAGATGCGGCGGGCGGCTTTCATTTTCGCCCGATAGTATTCCGACTCTTGCCGGACATACATCAGCCGGGCCGCCTCGAAGGCGATCTCCCGGCGGAGCTTCGGATTGGGCATCGGAAGTGGTGCGCCGATATTCGTTTTCCGAGCGCCTGTCTCAAACAGACGTTGCTCGGCGGAAGAGCCCATCGATGCGGCACCGGGCTCTGCCAGCAGTATACGCACGAATGCTGGGACGCGGGTAGAGGGCGGCAAATTGAGGAACGCGTGGGGCGGACCCGATGGATCCGGCTGGCGCGCCTGCGCCGCCTGCTATCGCGACTTGGCTCGATCGAATTCGTACGGGAGCCCGGCTTGGGAACGCCAGAACCGGAGGCGTCGCGAAACCTGCTCGTCCGCGCCAGGGTACCTTTGCAGGGGCTTGCTAGCCGCAGGCCGCCCAGTGCGTTACGATGCCGCCGCCAGCCTGACTTCGGCATTCTGTCGGCACAACGGATTGGAGACCACTCATGCGATCGCGCACGGCTGCACTACTGTTGGTACTGTTGGTGGGCGCTCGCTGGACCACGCACGGCACGAGCGGCCGATACGTTCTACGACCTGACGGTCGCGGATCTCGATCTGGGAGCCAAGAAGATTCCGCAGCCCGATGGCACAGGCCCGCAACCGGGCCGGGGCGGCTGGCTGCGAGCTCAAATGCTCCAATCCTACGCAGTGCTGGATCAGCCGGGCGAAGTATATCTGGCGGCGTCAGCGAGCCCCTGGCTCCCTGAATCCGCCGACGGCACGCGGCAGATCGTGATTCGCACGCCAGGAGTTGGCGACGTCAAAGGGGTGCTGTTCGTTCCCAATGCCGCGCGAACCGGCTTGGAGCCGCTGCCGTTTCGCGTGCCGGCGGCCGCGGCCCAAGCGGATGCCGACTCGCGGTTCTACGCCGTCAAGCTGGCGAACTTGCACCTCTTGTTAAGCGGGCAGGCTCCCGGCGGGGCCTGGTTTCGCCATCAGATTGCGGTCACCCGGGAAGAACTCGGGCGGACGAAGGCCGAGCAAACCGCACCACTGGATGTTCCCGGTGTCCGGCGGGCCGATGCGACTGGGTGACATGTTCGAGTATCTGACGGGCGGGCGAGCCCTGAGCGAAAACCTGCAGCTCGAGCGGCTGTCGCGCGGCGGACGCACGGACCGGGCCGACAAGAGCGACGTTGCCGTCAGCAGCCTGCGCGGCATCACGATCGCCGAGATCGATTGGTCGAAGCTGGCCGCGGCACGCGAACCGAAGCTCGATCCGCTGGCAGCCGTCATTCCTGCCGATCAACATGCACTGTTCTTTCCGACGTTCGCCGACTTCGTCCGGCTGATCGACGAAGGAATGAACGGCGGAACGCCGGTGCTGCAAATGGCCGAGCCCCGCTCGGAGGATGCCCTTACGGTGGATCGCTACCAGCGGCAGCTTTGTTTGTCGCTCACCGGCTTCGGTCGGCTGATTGGTCCCAAGGTGATCAAGAGCGTGGCGCTGACCGGTTCGGATCCGTTCTATCGATCGGGCACCGACGTGGCGATCGTGTTCGAGGCGGTCGATCCGGCCGCGCTGGAGAAACTGCTGTTGGCCCAGGTGGCGTTGGCCGCGGGCAGCGAGAAGACCGCCAAGCCGAGCGACGGCCAGGCCGGCCGGCTGAAGTATCACGGCCTGCGTTCGCCCGACCGCCGGGTCAGCTGCTATGTGGCCCAATTGCCCAAGGGCGTCGTGGTGACGAACTCGACGATTCAGTTGGAGCGGCTTGCGGAGGTGCTGGCCGGCGCGCAGCCGGCGCTGGCGTCGCTTGCCGAGTTCAAGTTCTTTCGCGACCGATACCGGCTCGGCGACCCGCAAGAAACGGCGTTTCTGTTTCTGTCCGATGCCACGATCCGCCGCTGGTGCGGTCCGCGGTGGCGGATCGCCCAGTGGCGGCGGATGCGCGATCTGGCCGTGCTCAGCGAATTGCAGGCGGCGAACCTGGGCAAGATTGCCCAAGGTGTCAGCCAGGCCGAACCGCTGCAACCCGACTACGCCTTGGCGATGGGGGGCGAGGTGCGATTGAACGCCGCCGGTGTCCAATCGTCGGTCCTCGGCACGCTGGAGTTCCAGACGCCGATCGCGGAGATTCCGCTTCGAGCAGGTCACCGCAGCCGAGGCCGAGGCCTACCGCTTCTGGCGCGAGGGCTACGAGCAAAACTGGCGCTGGGCGTTCGACCCGGTGGGTCTGCGGATCGGCCTGGCGGGTGACAAAGTCGTGGCCGACTTGACGGTGATGCCCCTGATTGCCGGCACGGAGTATCGGCAGCTGCTTTCGATCACACAAGGAGCGAAGATCGCGCCGGGAGCCGGCGACCCACACCCGGCGTTGGCCCAGTTCACGCTGGCGATCAATCCGAAGAGTCCCCTGGTGCAGCAGGCCAATGGCATGGCCCGGGCTTTCGCCCCGAACCTGAACGTCGACCCGCTGTCGTGGCTGGGGAGCGCGGTTTCGTTCTACCTGGACGACGATGCTTTCTGGGCCGAGGCGGCCGCGGCCAAGCCCGAGGAGCGGTCGCCATTCATGGAAAAGAATTGGCCACGGATGCCGCTGGGGCTGCAGTTCGAAGTCAGCAGTTCGCTCAAGCTGACCGCGTTCCTGGTGGCGGCCCGGGCATTCATCGATCAGACGTCCGGCAACATGCTCAAATGGGAGTCGCTCGACTATCGCGGGCGCGTACGTCAAGGTCTCGCAGGACGAACGCCCGGGACAGAACCGGGAGTTTGGTGAGGCGGCGATCTACTATGCCCCGTCGGCCACGGCACTGGTCGTGTCGCTCAGCGAGGCCGTGCTAAAACGGGCCATCGATCGGCAATTGGATGCGGCGGGGGAGACACCCGCTGTGACTGAAAAGCCACCGGCAGCGTCTCCGCCGGCAGCGTCTCCGCCGGAGCGCCCCCGCCAGCAGCGCTCTCACAGACCGCTCCCCTGGGCGACAATCTCACGGTCCATGCCGACGCCAGGCTCGTGGAAGCGTTCTCGACCATTGCCGGCAACGATTATCAGGCGACCATGCAGCGGCTGGCGTGGAGCAATTTGCCGATCCTGAACGAGTGGCACCGGCTCTATCCGGACGTCGACCCCGTCGCGCTGCACGAGCGGGTGTGGCATACCCGGTTGGTCTGTCCGGGGGGCGGCAAATACGTCTGGAACAAAACATTCCGCACGATGGAGTCGACCGTGTACGGCAATCCCGGCACGCCCCGCGAAGGCCCGGCCGCTCCGCCCCAATTGCGGCAATTCACGGCGGCCGACTTCGGCCTGACGTTCGAGAATCAGGGACTGCGAGCGCGGGCCAATTTGAGCCGCGCACAAACCGGCTGCCAGTCCCGGCAAGTAGGCCGCGGCGTCATCCACGCCGCGGTCGATCTGCCGGCCCGGTCAGTGATTCAGGATGAACTCGTTGCTGTTGAGCACGGCCCACCAGATGTCCTGCAAGGCGGCGGCGGCGTCGAGGTGCCGGGCCACGAGCAATTGGTTGGCGTCGCCGATCTCGGCCGCGGTCGGCTTGCGGGCCAGGGCCGCCAGATACAACTCGGTGATCTTGCCCGCGTTGTTGAGCTTCGGATCGTTGGCCACGCGGTGCAGGAAGCCGCCCTTGTCGACATTCAGGGCCTGCTTCATCAGCTCGCCGTTCATCATCACCAGCGTCTGCTGGATGGTGCCGTTGAAGGTGGTGGTCTCTTCGTTGTCGTCGGTGCCGAAGGCCACGGTGAACTGGCTGAGCCACTTGGTGCGCAGCTCGTCCTGCTCGGATTGCTTGTCCTTGGCCTTCTGAGCTTCGGTCACGCGAAGCAGGGTTTCGTAGAGTTCTTCGGCCCGCATTTGCCGCAGGTAGAAGTGGCTGAACATCGGCCGCTCGCCGAGCGAGGGATCGTCCTTCTGGTTCCGGGCGTCGCTCATCGCCGAGAGCGAGTAGGGCTCGCTGAGCACGATCCAGCGGATCAGCTGTTTCAGGTCGTAGCTATTGCCGCGCAGTTCGAGGGCCAGTTTCTCGAGCAGCTCGGGATGCGTAGGCGGGTTGTGCGGGCCCATGTCGTCGACCGGCTTGGTGAAGCCGTAGCCGAGGAAGTGGCCCCACATGCGGTTGACGATCGCCTGGCCCAGTTGGTCGGAATGGGTGATCAGCTTGGCCAGCTCGGTGCGGCGGTCGATGTCCTTGATCCGGCCGCTGGGGCTGGTGAGCGACGTGCCGTCGACGAACACCGGCAGGGCCGAGGCCAGCTTGCCGTTGCGGAGCTCGTAGAACAGCAGGGCTTCGGCCGAGTTCTTGTCCTCGCCGGCATAGTCCTGGTTTTTCAGCTCGATGTAGTCCAGCTCGCGCCGCTTCTTGCCGTTGACCGTCGTCTCGCCGAAGTGCTGGGTGACCTTGGTCTGGCGGAAGAAGGCATTGAGCTCCCAGAACTGGTTTTGCTTGTATTCGTTGAACGGATGGTTGTGGCACTGGGTGCAGCGGACCTGGATGCCCAGGAAAATCTGGGCGGTGCGGGCCGTGGCTTCGATACCGTTATCGGCCAGGTGGCCGGCCAGAAAATTGACGAAGCCGTTGTAGCCCTTTTCGCCGCGCTTGCTCATGCCTTCGGCCGAGATCAGTTCGTAGACCATCCGGTCGTAGGGCATGTCCTTCTGGAAGGCCCGGCGGAGGGCGAACTGCAAGCCCGGCCGACTGATTGTGGCCCGGCGTCCGGTGCCGCCGGTGCGGCCGATCAGGATATTGGTCCAGATCGTGGTCCAGTTGTTGGCGTAGTCCTCGACATATTCTTCGCTCAAGAGGGCGTTGACCAGCTCCAGCTTGCGGTTGGCTGCTCTTGCTGCCCAGGAACTTGTTCAGCTCGGCGATCGAGGGGACGCGGCCGAGCAAGTCGAGGAACAACCGCCGGGCCCATTCGCCGTCGGTGGCCGTGGGCGACGGGGCCAGCTCGTGAGCTTGCCAGCCCTGGCGAATCTGCTCGTTGATCAGCTTGATCTGCGTAAAGCCGTAGTCGGGGGCCGGAGCCGGGATGCCGTGCTTGCTCTTGGGGTCGAGCTTGTCCTTGGCCGTGACCGAGGTCTTGGCCGGCAGTGTCTTGGCCGGCAGTGTTTTGGCCGGCAGTGTTTTGGCCGGCAGTGTTTTGGCCGGCAGTGTTTTGGCCGGCAGTGTTTTGGCCGGCAGTGTTTTGGCCGGCAGTGTTTTGGCCGGCGGGGCGGCCAGGGCCATTTGGGCCAGGCAAAGGGCCGCCGCGAGCGTACACCAGGTTGTCCACCGCATGCGGATGTTGCTGCCAGTCATGGGAATCGGGCTCCGATGTGGCTGGACCGTCTGGGTGAGATCGCTTGCCGGGCGAGGGTGGCGCCGGCAAGCCGTTTCCAACTACTGCCAATTCTAAGCCGGGATTCGGCCAGTTTCCATGTGAGCGTATCGGCTGGGTCCCGGCGGGGTGTTCCCGGCCAAATCGCTGCCGCCCCTGCGCGCGGCTCCGCCCCCTTGAGCCGGCAGGCTGCGAATTAAACCCCGCTCCGGGCGGGTGGTGTCGGTGCCACTTGAAAGACAGGTATGGCGGGGAGCGTCGCGGCACACCTATTTCGTTTCCGACGCCATGCGCTTCGCCTGGTCGACGTAACCGTCGATGACGGCCTTACCAGCCTGCGCTTCCTTGAGTTCGGCGTCAGTACCGACCCCCTGCAACCATTCTCCAAGGGGGCCGTACCGGCTTGCCCAAACCTTTTCGACTCGACTGAGGTGTGCGCTGGCGGCCCTGTGTCGGTCTGCAAACGGGACGGCAGATTCGGCGCGACAGAGGCGGAGCGATGCCTCGCAGACCTCGTCCGCAGACGCGAGCTCGGCCTCCCAACGCGCGTTCAGGCGCTCGTATTCCCGCTGCTGCCGCCAAACGTCCGCCTTGCAGGCGAGCCAATAGCCCACCGTGCCGCCGAGCGTCAGCACCACGACCAGCGTGCGAAGCGAATACCTGAGCCAGCGGCGGGCAACGGGCAGGGAGCGACTATTCACTTGAGCTCCAGAAATAAACCAAGCCCGCGTCGTAATCGACCCTGACGATGATCTTGTCTGCCTGTGCGGGGCCTGAGGAAAGGTAGCTGAATGGCCGGCCGCCTGGGGTCGCTTGCCACTCGGGAGGCATGTCGTGCGACAGTCGTTCGATGTCGGCCGCGGACGCCGGGCCCAGACGCCACTTCTGTGCCGCCAGAGCGGCTAAATAGCGGCCACCATTCATGCGCCACACGTAGCTGAATTGCCACGATGGCGAGTGAAAAACTTCGACTGGTTCCACCCGCATTCCTTCGCCCGCCAGATCGATCAGCAGCTCTTTGAGCGGCCGCGGCCAGGTGCTTCGATCGACGAGCCGGCGCGCTTCTTGACTCTGCGGCAAGATGGTCCGAAGGTACACGAAGGCGCCCGAGATTCCGCCGGCAACGGCCACCGCGAGCAGCAGCGTTCGTAAGCGGAACTGAAAGGGACGCCGGTTTTCGTGCAGGCTTGGCATGGGTCCAGCATAACCGAGCCGCGCGGGCCGGTTTTCCTGCGGCGCCCGGGCCCAGCGAATGGCTGCCCTCCCGAGGCCGGCAACTTTACCGCCCCGGCCGCGTCAATCTATGATGAACGGGTCCGGCGGGGCGTATGCTGCCCGTGCCGGCCGCCCCTACGGTCCCCCCGAACGCCGCCCGCCCCACGGCGGCCTGCCCCCAACCGAAATTCTCCCGGGAGAATCCCTGTGCCGCGCATCTGGCCCGTGTTCGTCCTGTTGCTGTTGGGGACCTCGCCAGCGGCCGCCCAGCCGCTGGTTGCTCCAACCGACCCGCTCACGCCGGCCGAGCAGCAGAAGCTGTTCAAGCTGCCACCGGGCTTCGAGATCGAGCTGGTGGCCTGCGAGCCGGACGTTCACAAGCCGATGAACATGAAGTTCGACGCCCACGGCCGGCTCTGGGTCACGCACAGCCTGGAGTATCCGTTCCCGGCCAAGGACGAGGCTTCGGCCCGCGACGCGATCACGATCTTCAGCGAGTTCGGGCCCAACGGCCGGGCGGCCAAGGTTCACCGCTTTGCCGAGCATTTGAACATTCCGATCGGCGTGTTGCCGCTCTCGGATCGCGAGGCCCTGGCCTGGTCGATCCCGCACATCTTTCGCCTGATCGACACCGACGGCGACGGCGTGGCCGACGAGCGGCGGGTGATGTTCGGGCCATTCGGCATCACGGATACCCACGGCAATCAGAATGCCTTCACCCGCTGGATCGACGGCTGGGTGTACGCCAACCACGGCTTCAGCAATCACAGCGAAGCCCGCAAAGAGGGCGAGGGACCGGTGCTGATCGACATGCACTCGGGCAACACCTATCGCTACCTGCCCGACGGCTCGGCCATCGAGCAGTACAGCTGGGGGCAGGTCAATCCGTTCGGCTTGAGCTTCGACCCATTGGGCAATCTGTACTCGGCCGACTGCCATTCGCGGGCAGTCACCATGCTGCTCCGCGAGGGCTACTATCAGAGCTTCGGCAAGCCGCACGACGGGTTGGGCTATGCTCCCGACACGACCGACAAGGATCACGGCGGCACCGGCATTGCCGGAGTGGTCTATTCGGCCGGCGGCCGGTTCCCGGACCAGTACACCGGCGTGCTGTTCGTGGGCAACGTGATCACCAATCGCGTTCATTGCGACCGGCTGAAGTGGAGCGGATCGTCACCAACGGTGGCGGCAATCGAAGATTTTGTCGTGTGCGACGATCCCTGGTTCCGGCCGGTCGATTTGCAATTGGGGCCCGACGGCGCGCTGTACATCGCCGATTTCTACAATCGAATCATCGGTCACTACGAAGTGCCGCTCACGCATCCCGGGCCGCGATCGCGAGCGGGGCCGCATCTGGCGGGTCGTGTACAAGGGCTCGAACGATCCGGCCAAACAGCTTTCGCCGGCCGTCGCGATGCCCGACCTGGCCAAAGTATCGGCGGCCCAATTGATCGACCTGGTCGGCAATTTCAATCTGACGGTGCGAATGCTGGCGACCAATGCCCTGGTCGACCGGTTTGCCAAAGAGGCGCCGGCTCTGGCCCGGGCCGCGCTTGAAGGACCAACCCACCCGGCCTCGAAAGCCACCCAGGCGCTCGATCGGGCGGCACAGCGGGCCCATCTGCTGTGGGTCCTCCAGCGCACGGCCGAGGTCGACGTGGTGCTGGCCCGGCGGATGGCGGCCGAGGCCGATGCGATCATCCGCGTCCACCTGATCGGCACGTTGGCCGCGACCCCCGAGTGGCAGTCGTGGCAGTTTGAGCTGGCCCGCGCCGCGCTGGCCGATGCCGATCCGACGGTCCGCCGGGCCGCGACGGTGGCGCTGGCCCGGCATCCGGCGGCCGGCAACCTGAAGCCGCTGGCGAAGCTGCTGGCCGAGGCGCCGCCGGAAGACGCGCAGTTGGTCCACGCCGCGCGGATCGCGCTGCGCGACCAGCTGCGCAGCGCCGGCGTGGCCGATCAATTGGCCGAGCTGAAGCTGACGCCCGAGGAGCGTAAGGCGATCGTGCAGTTGGCGGCACTGGCCCCAACCGGACCGGCAGCGACTGCTGGTCTACGAAGAGGCCCTGGCCGGCAACGTGCCGCCCGACCAGCTGCTCAAAGCGCTGCCGGCCGCGGTCCACTATATCGACCTGCCGCGCGTCGATGCCTTGGTCGATTACATCGTCGGCAAGCAAGTCGGCGACCGGGAATACCAGATTTCGCTCCTTCGCTCGATGTACGAAGGCCTCGCCCAGCGCGGGCTCAAGCCGACTGAGCGGATGAAGTCGGTCCTGACCGAGTTGCTCTCGGCGGCCATTGCCGGCGAGGCTGGCGGGCAGTGGACCGCGCTGCCGCTGCCTGACGCTCCACTGTCGGACAGTCCCTGGACGGTCGAAAACCGGGCCTACGAAGACGGGCAGAACCAGATTCCCATGATCAGCTCGATCGGCAATCGCAGCGGCGACGCCGAGCGCCGGACCGGTATCCTGCGGAGCCCCGATTTCGTGTTGCCGGCCAAGCTCTCGTTCTGGATGTGCGGCCACAACGGGCCGCCGGGCGAGCCGGACCTCAAGCAGGACTACGTTCGCCTGGTGCTCGACGACGGTCGCGAGGTGGCCCGCAGCCTGCCGCCACGGAGCGACGTGGCCAAGCGCTACGAGTGGGACCTGGGCGATCGCGCCGGCAAGCGGGGCCGCGTAGAAGTGGTCGACGGAGCGGCGCTCACCGGTTTCGCCTGGCTGGCGGTTGCGCGGTTCGAGCCCCCCGTGATTCGCGTTCCGGCCGCGACGGCGCTCGATGCCGAGAACGCTCGGGCCGCGGCCGTGCGGTTGGCCGGCGACGTGCGGCTGGAAAAACTTGCCGCCGCCATTAAGCAGCTCGCGGACGAGAGTGGTACGCCGGTCGGCCTGCGGCTGGCCGCGGGCGAAGCCCTGCTGACACTGGAACCGCCAGCCGCCCTGGCACCGCTGACCGCGCTCTTGGCCGATGCCAATCAGCCGGTCGCGCTGCGGCAGAAGGCGGCTGAACTTTTGGGCCGAGTCGACCGTGACGATGCCCGGCAGCAATTGTTCGGTCAGTTGCGCTGTCGCACCGGGCCGATCGCGGTCACGATCGCCGCCGCGGTGGCCGGCAATCAGGCTGCGGCCGGCAAGCTGCTCGACGAAGTCCGCGCCGGCCGGGCATCGGCCACGCTGCTGCGCGAGCCGACCGTGCTCGATCGGCTGCAAGCCGCCAACGTCGAGCGGCTCGACGAGCAAGTCGCCGAGCTCACGGCCAAGCTTTCGCCGGCCGACGACCGGATTGCCGAGCTGATCAAGCAGCGCCGGGCCGGCTTCCTGGCGGGGCAGTTCGACGTCGAACAAGGCCGAGTCGTGTTCGCGCGTAGCGTGTGCAAGAATTGCCATCGCGCCGGCGACGTGGGCGCGGCCATCGGCCCCGCGCTCGACGGGATCGGCAATCGCGGCCTCGACCGGCTGCTGGAAGACGTGCTCGATCCGAATCGCAACGTCGATCAGGCCTTTCGCACGAACTTGATCGAGACCGATGCCGGGCGGATCGTGGCCGGCTTCGGCGTCCGCGAGGAGGGGCAAACGCTCGTCCTGTTCGACAACAATGGCCAGCAAGTCCGCCTGCCGCTGGCCGAAGTGGCCGAGCGAAACGTCTCGAGCCTGTCGCCGATGCCGGCCAATGTCTCGGAAGTGATGAGCGAGGCCGATTTCTATCCGTTGCTGGCGTATCTCCTGAGCCAGAAGGCCAAGCCCAAGGGCAAGTAGCGCGGCTGGCGGACCGCAGCGCATCGCGCTGCGGTTCGCGTCGAATTGACGCCGGCCGGCTGGATGCCCTATGATCGGCGGCGCAGCACGAGCGCGTCTCCCAACTTCGAGCTCCGGTGGAACCATGAAAAAGGAAGAGATTCTGGCCAAGCTGGCCGCGGGCGAAATCCAAGTGGCCGAAGCCACGAAAATCCTCGAGGAAGCCGAGGGGGCCAAACGCGGCACGCTGTATTGCAAGGTGAGCGAGAAGGGGGCCGTCAGCGTGTACGGCCTGCAGCGGATGCCCGTCACGCTGTACGTCGAGCAATGGAACCGGCTGCTCGAATTCGCCGACGACTTCGCGCGTTTCTCAAGGACAACGACGCGAAGCTGAAGCGCAAGGACAAATAATTCGCAGCGCCCGCGAACAGACCCACCCTCACCCCGGCCCTCTCCCTGAAAGGGAGAGGGGGCTACAGCCCGGCGTTAGGCTTCTTTCTTTCGCGTCGTACCGCTCTAGTTCGTTCGCCGGTTCGTTCGCAGCGTCCTGATTTATTCCCGCGAAAATTTTTTTCTCGGGCGAGTGACGCGATGCTGTCACTGGCGCGTTGCGGGCGGGCTGCGCCGCCACCAGGTGTCCTGTTAGCGGGCGATAAGTTTTGCGTTTTTTCGCTGCCCAGGGCTTGGGCCGCCGCTGCCTGTTGGATTAGCATTCAGACCGGCGGGCGCGAACTTATCTGCTGATTCGATCGTCTAATCGGTCGAGCGCAGAGTTGCGGGCACGCCAGTTGCGTACCTGCCGAGCTTCAGCCTGCCGAGTCCTGCCTGCCAAACTTTCGCTTCGCGCGTCGGCCTTACAATGCCCTCGATCGAGCGACCCCGCCAACATGGTTCCTACCCCGCGGCCCGTCTTGAGGTATCCCGTGAGTTTTGCTGCTAATCCTGCGCAATGGAAAACGGACTGGAATGGAATCGCCTCGATCGCAGTGGCGGGATTCTTAGGGATCGTCGTCGGCGTCGGCTCGGCGAAGACGGCCGTGCTGACCGTGCGGCAGATGGCCCGGCTGGAGGAAGTCCGACTGTTTCTTCCCGAAGAGCGGCTGGTTCTTGCCGAAGAGCAGCCGGCGGAGACGCCGATTGCCTTGGCCGCCGCCGGTTCGCCGCGGCCCCTGGCCGACGGCCTGCCGGACCTGGGAGTGCCCTGGGGCGACGACTGACGCCGGTCGCTGCCCGACCCTTGTATTAGCCCGCCGATTTTCTAAGATGCCCGCTTGCGGCATCCCGGCAAATCGATTCAAGGCAAGGCACGAGGGCGGCATGGGTTACCATCAGACGAAGCAGCACCGGCGGGGCAAGCATTCCTACCATCAGATCGGGCTGGTGCGCGGGCAGTTCGGCAACGTGCCCGAGGATCAGTGGCTCGATTGGATTGCCCAGACCGGCTTCGACGGTTGGGAAGAGGCCAGCTGGGAGCTCGATCTCGCGCGCTGCGGCGACGATGCCGGAGCCAAGGCCTACGCCGCCGAGCGAGTCGGCAAGGCCAAGAGCCGCAAGCTGGAAATCCTTTCGATCGCCGCGCATCTCCAGGGTCAGGCCCTGGGCGACGAGCCGAGCGCCAAGACGTTGCAGTTCCTCGGCGGAGAAGCGGTCGAGGCCTATTCCCGCTGGCGGGCCGCCGGCAACCAGCCGCCGCGCACCGATCCCTACTTCGTGCCGGCCGACGTGGCCGAAATTGCCCGCCGTCAGGCCACGACCGCGCTGGTCAACACGGTGCGGCTGGCGCACTTCATCGGTCAGCTCGAAGATCGCATCGTGCCGGTCTCGGGCTTCGTCGGGTCGCCGGCCCATTGCTGGAGCCATTGGTTCCTGTTTCCGCCGCTGCCCAAGGGGCTCGGCGGGCACCCGATTGCCGACGTGTATCAGGTGAGCCTGGAGCTGCTGGTCGAGCGATTCGCGCCGGTGCTGCAGGCCTGCTTGAAATACGGCACGACCTACAACCTGGAGTGCCATCCCAGCGAACGGGCCATGGGCGACATCGCCAGCGCCGGCGACTACATCGCCGCGCTCGACGCCGCCGGCTTCGCCCAGGCCGCGGGCTTCAATTTCGATTGCTCGCACATGGAATGGCAGGGCGTTTCGGGCATCGACTTCATCCGCACGTACGGCGATCGGATTCACTGCGCTCACATCAAGGGCGTGCAAGTCGTCAAGGGCTACACGCGCAACGGTCTGCTGGGCGGGCACAAGCCGATGGGCGACAAACACAACGGCTGGAATTTCGTCACGGCCGGCTCGGCCCGCGATGCGACCTCGACCGAAGCGCTGATGGTCGAGCTGAACCGGGCCGGCTTCAGCGGCGGCGTGTCGATCGAATGGGAAGACAACGACGTCGAGCAGCACGCCGGCGCCAAGGCTGCCCTGGCCAACGTCCACCACGCCGATCAGCCCCCCAGCGGCATGCGGCACGACGAACAGCTGCGGGCCTGACCCGGCTCGAATGCTCATGGCCCTCGCGCCGCACGACTCACCGACGCTCGATCCGACGCCGATCTTCGAGCTGTTCCGCGGCAATCACGCCACGGAACTGCTCACGGCGGCGGTGGCGCATTTCGATCTGTTTCGGCGGCTGACTCGCCAGCCGCTGACGCTCGCCGAGTTGGCTCGCGAGTTGGAATTGGCCGAGCGGCCGGCTGTGGTGCTGACGGTGGCGCTGCGGGCGATGGGTCTGCTACGGGCGGACAGCGACGGGCGGCTGGCGCTCGCCGATCTGGCCCGCGAGTTTCTCGTGCCCGGCACGCGGTTTTACGTCGGCGATTACCTCGGCCTGGGGGCCGAGAGCCCGGGCGTCACGGAAATGGTCGAGCGGCTGCGAACCAATCGGCCGGCCGGCGCCAAGCCGAGCGAAGAAGGCGCGGCCTTCATCTATCGCGCAGGGCTCGAATCGGCGATGGAGAAGGAAGCCACGGCCCGGCGGTTCACGCTGGCGCTGGCCGGCCGGGCGGAGTGCGTTGCGCCCGCACTGGCGGCTCTCCCGCGATTTGGCCGCGCGCGGCGGTTGCTGGACGTGGGGGGCGGCACGGGCATCTACAGCATCGCTTGCCTTGAGCGCCATCCGAATCTGCGGGCGATCGTCTGGGACCGGCCCGAAGTGCTGAAAGTCGCCGACGAGCTGGCCCGCCGTCACGGCGTCGCCGACCGGCTGGAATTGCGGCCCGGCGACATGTTTGCCGACGCAGTTCCCGGCGATTGCGATGCGATGTTGGTCTCGAACATCCTGCACGATTGGGACGTGCCGGAGAACCAGCGGCTGATCGACCGGCTGGCGGCGGCGCTGCCCGCGGGCGGAATGCTGGCCATCCACGACGTCTTTCTGAACGACGCGCACGACGGGCCGCTGCCGATCGCGCTCTACTCGGCGGCGCTGTTTTCGTTTACCGAAGGTCGGGCCTATAGCGCGGCCGAGTATCGTGGATGGCTCAGCGCGGCCGGCCTCGCGCCGCAGCCGATCGAACCGACGCTGATTCATTGCGGCGTGCTGCCGGCGATCAAGTCGTGACCGCCATGCAGACTTCCGCCCCGACCGTGAACGTCGCGCGGCGGCTGACCGCGCTGGCGGCCTTGCAGCCCGACGCGCTGGCCGTCGCCGCGCCGCGGACCAGCAGCCTCCGCGGCCCGGCCGATTACGATCGGCTGACGTTCCGTGAGCTGGAAATCGACAGCAGTCGGATCGCCAGCGGCCTGCGGCACATGGGGGTCGTGCCGGGCACGCGGCTGGCGCTGTTGGTCCGGCCGGGCATCGATTTCGTGTCGCTCGTGTTTGCCCTGTTCAAAGCCGGAGCCGTGGCGATCCTGATCGATCCGGGCATGGGCCGCAAGAATTTGATCGCTTGTCTCGCCGAGACCCGGCCCGAGGGTTTCGTGGCGATCCCGATGGTCCAGGCGATTCGCACCGTGCTGGGCCGCCGCTTCCCCGTGGCCCGGTTCAACGTGACCGTAGGTCGCCGGCTGTTTTGGAATGGGACGACGTTGGCCGAGCTGAGAACCCGGGGCGATGCCGCATTCGAGCCGGCCGAAACCCGGGCCGAGGACCCGGCCGCGATCATCTTCACCACCGGCAGCACCGGCCCGCCCAAGGGCGTGCTCTATCGGCACGGCAACTTCGACGCCCAGGTCGAAGAACTCCGCGACTTTTATCATCTCGCTCCGGGCGCAATCGACCTGCCGGGCTTTCCGCTGTTTGGACTGTTCAACGGCGCACTGGGCGCGAGCACGATCATTCCCGACATGGATCCCACGCGGCCAGCCCGGGTCGACCCCAATCGCCTGCTGGCCGCGATTCGCGATTGGAAAGTAAGCCAGTCGTTCGGCTCGCCGGCGATTTGGAATCGCGTTGGCCGGCACTGCGAGCAGACGGGCGAGCGGATCGAGAGCTTGCGGCGGGTGTTCTCGGCCGGGGCCCCCGTGCCCGCGCACGTGCTCGAGCGGATGCAGCGCTGTTTGCCGGCGGGCGCCGAAATCCACACGCCCTATGGGGCGACGGAGGCGCTGCCGGTCGCGTCGATCGAGGCCGGCGTCGTGCTCGGCGAGACGCAGGCTCGGACTCGCGAGGGTGCCGGGGTTTGCGTCGGCCATCGCTTTCCGCGAATGCGGTGGAAAGTGATCCGCATCGTCGACGGGCCGATTGCTGCGATCGGCGTCGCCGAAGAGTTGCCCCCCGGCGAGATCGGCGAGCTCATCGTCAGCGGGCCGGTCGTGACCCGGGAGTATGTGACCCGCTGCGAGTGGAACGCGCTGGCCAAGATTCCCGACGGCGAGACTTTCTGGCATCGGATGGGGGATGCCGGCTACCTCGATGCCCAGGACCGCTTTTGGTACTGCGGCCGGGTGGCTCACCGCGTGCTCGCGGCCGAGGGAGTTCTCTACTCGGCCCCCTGCGAAGCGATTTTCGAAACCCACCCAGCCGTGTACCGGGCGGCGCTGGTGGGCGTTGGACCGGCGGGCCAGCAGCGGCCCGTGATCGTCGTCGAGTGCTGGCCCGACCGCCGGCCGCGCGGCAAGAGCGGGCAAGCCCAACTGTGTGCCGAGCTGCGCGAGATCGGCGGCCGGCATGAGCTGACGCGCGGCATCGCCGACTTTCTGATTCATCCGGCCATGCCGGTCGACATCCGGCATAACGCCAAGATCTTTCGCGAGAAGCTCGCGCCCTGGGCTGCCGGCCGCCTGGCGCGGGAGGCAACGCGCCATGACCACTCTGGTCACCGGGGCGGGCGGGTTTTTGGGCCGGTACGTCGTCGAGCAACTCATCGCCCGGGGCGAGCGAGTGCGGGCGATGGTCCGCAGACCTGCTCCAGAGCTGGAGGCGCTGGGTGCCGAGGTCGTTTTGGCCGACATCCGCGACGCTCAGGCTGTGGCCAAAGCTTGCCTGGGCATCGACGTAGTCCAACATGTGGCCGGAGTGGCCGGCATCTGGGGGCCCTGGGAAACATACTATTCCGTCAACACGCTGGGCACGCGAAACGTGATTGCCGGCTGCCGGGCCGCCCGCGTGGGCCGCCTGGTTTACACGAGCAGTCCCAGCGTGACGTTCGACGGCGGTGCTCAGGAGGGCGTGGACGAGAGCGATTCCTACCCCGCGGTGGCTGTGCCACTATCCGCATTCCAAGGCCCTGGCCGAAGCCGAGGTGCTGGCGGCCAATGGACCCGACCTGGCCACCTGCGCCCTGCGACCGCACTTGATTTGGGGGCCGCGCGATCATCATTTGGTCCCGCGACTGGTCGCCCGAGCGCGCAGCGGGCGATTGCGCAGGGTGGGCGACG
Source organism: uncultured Planctomycetaceae bacterium (assembly GCA_963828155.1). GTDB lineage: Bacteria > Planctomycetota > Planctomycetia > Pirellulales > PALSA-1355 > CAWCAX01. The sequence goes on along the minus strand of CAWHDQ010000013.1, from coordinate 15,698 downwards.
GGCAAAACCGGATCGACATGGTCTACGTCGAGAACGCTGCCCGGGCTCAGCTCCTGGCGGCCGACGCGCTGGGCCCTGGCGCTCCGCCGGCGGGCCGGGCCTACTACATCAGTCAGGGAGAGCCGGTGAATTGCTGGCAATGGATCGACCAGCTCTTGGCATTGGCCGGCTTGCCGCCGGTCGGCAAATCGATCTCACTGGCCGCGGCCTGGAGACTGGGGCACGCGTGCGAACTGGTCTATGGCCTGCTGGGCCGGCGGAGCGAGCCGCCGATGACGCGCTTTCTGGCGGCCCAGCTAGGCCGGTCGCATTACTTTGACATCTCGGCGGCGCGGCGCGATTTCGGCTATGCGGCGCTGGTTTCGACGAGCGAGGGCATGCAGCGGCTGGCCGCCGAGTGGCGGCGGCAAGCGTCAAGCCAATAGCCGGCCAGCACTTGGGCCTGCTGGGATGCTGGGGGGTGCTTGTCAGTTACGCCCCAAGCCGCTACGCTCAAAGGTTTTACAGGATGCCGCCCGCCCGACGCGGACCCTGAGCATCCGTAGCCGCCAGCCTCGATCGACTCTCCCGAGCCGCCAGCTTGGCCCGTGTTCTGCCGCCACCGCTGCATTGGTGGGGCAAACCGGCACGGTCCTGGGGCGTTTGCCGACATGATTGCCGCCGGACCCGACCAGCAACGGATTGTCATCACCGGCGTGGGCCTGACGGCTCCCAATGGGAACAATCTGGCCGAGTTTCGCCAGAATCTGCTGGCCGGCCGGAGCGGCGTCGTGCCGTACGACATTCGCTACGTCGGCCCGACCGTCGCCGGCATCTGCAATTTCGACGAGCTGCGGTACCAGAAGAAGAAGGAGGTCCGCCGCGGCACCCGGGCCGGCAGCGTGGGCATCTATTCGGCCAACGAGGCGATCCGCGATGCGGGGCTCGACTGGCCCAACGTCGACAAGTCGCAGGTGGGCGTTTACATCGGCGTGACCGAGCACGGCAACGTCGAGACCGAGAACGAAATCTACGAGCTCAAGGGCTTCGACTACGACACCAAGTTCTGGTCGCACCACCACAATCCGCGGACCGTGGCCAACAACCCGGCCGGCGAAATCTCGCTCAACCTGAGCATCACCGGCCCGCACTACACGATCGGCGCCGCCTGCGCTGCGGGCAATGCGGGGTTGATTCAGGGCGCGCAGATGCTCCGTCTGGGCGAGTGCGACGTGGCTCTGGCCGGCGGCGTGTCGGAGAGCATTCACACGTTCGGGATCTTTGCCAGCTTCAAAAGCCAGGGAGCACTGGCCACGCACAGCGATCCGACCAAGGCCTCGCGACCGTTCGACGTCGACCGCAACGGCATCGTGGTGGCCGAAGGAGGCTGCATCTTCGTGCTGGAGCGGTATGCCGACGCCCGGGCCCGGGGCGCGAAGATCTACGGCGAGTTGTCCGGCTACGCCATGAATAGCGACGCTTCGGACTTCGTGCTGCCCAACGCCGAGCGACAGGCTCAGTGCGTGGAGCTGGCCCTGCGGCGGGCGGGCATCGCAGCCGAGCGGATCGACATCGTCAGCACGCACGCCACCGGCACCGGCGCGGGAGACGTGCAGGAGTGCCACGCCCTGCGGCAGGCCTTTGCCGGTTCCACGCGAACCCGGTTCAACAATTCCAAGAGCTTCATCGGGCACACGATGGGCGCCGCCGGCGCCCTGGAGCTGGCCGGCAATCTGCCCGCCTTCGCCGACGGCGTGTGCCACGCCACGATCAACGTCGATCGCGCTCGATCCCGAGTGCGCCCTGCCGGGACTGGTGCTCAACCAGCCGCGGGAAGTGCGCGCGAGTCGATTACATCTTGAACAACTCCTTCGGCATGTTAGGCATCAATTCGGTCGTGATCATCAAGCGCGTTTGACGGAAAAAGAAGACTCAGCCTGCAGTCCGCGGCCGTCCAAGACCGTCGGCGGCAGTTAGCGCGGCAAACAACTTTGGAGAAGCGACGGCATGACCCCTGCGGATATCAAGGAAGTGATCCTCGACATTCTGGGCGACATCGCGCCCGACGAGGATCTCAGCCATTTGAAGGAAGACGTGCCCCTGCGCGAGCAGCTGGAGCTGGACAGCATGGACTTTCTGGACATCGTGATGGAGCTCCGTAAGCGATACCGCGTGCAGATTCCCGAGGACGATTACCTCGAACTCGCTTCGCTCGACAGCACGGTCCGCTATCTCGAGCCCCGGATGCGCGATCTGGCGAAAACCTGACGAGCCGGTGCGCGCGATGTACGACACGATCATCATCGGCGCGGGCATGTCGGGGCTGGCGGCCGGCATTCGCCTGGCCTACTACGATCAGCGGGTCTGCATCCTGGAGCGGCACACCACGATCGGCGGGCTGAACTCGTTCTACCGGCTGGGCGGCCGCAACTACGACGTCGGCCTGCACGCCGTGACGAACTTCACGCCCAAGGGCACCAAAAAGGGGCCGCTGGCCCGGCTGCTGCGGCAGTTGCGGTTCCGCTGGGACGACTTCGGGCTGGTGCCGCAGATCGGTTCGGCGATCGCCTTTCCGGGCGTGACGCTGCGGTTCACCAACGAGTTCGACCTGTTCCGCTCGGAGGTCGCACCGCCATTTTCCGGCCGAGAAGGACAACTTCGAGCGGCTGTTGGGCGAAGTGATCGAGTACGACGACCTCGACCCGCAAACGGCCACGCGCTCGGCCCGGGCAGTGCTGGGCGGAATCATTCGCGATCCGCTGCTGGTCGAGATGATTCTTTGCCCGCTGATGTTCTACGGCAGCGCCGCGCGAACACGACATGGACTTCGCCCAGTTCTCGATCATGTTCCGCAGCATCTTTTTCGAAGGGCTGGCCCGGCCGCTGGCCGGCGTGCGGCTGATCCTGAAGAAGCTGGTGCGCAAGTTTCGCGAGCTGGGGGGCGAACTGCGGCTGCGGAGCGGCGTGAGCCGGATGGCGGTCGCCGACGGCGAGGTCCGCTCGGTCGTGCTCGACGACGGCCAGGAGCTGCAAGCCCGCCGCGACGTGCTCTCGTCGGCCGGCTGGGTCGAGACGATGCGGCTGTGCGACGGACGTCAGCCGGCCGATCGAGCGCCAGCCCGGGCAGCTCTCGTTCCTCGAGACGACCTCGATCCTCAATGCCCAGCCGCGCGAGCTGGGCTACGACCGCACGATCGTGTTCTTCAACGACAGCCCCGAAGTTCCACTGGGAAAAGCCCGCCGAACTGGCCGACGTGCGCAGCGGCGTGATCTGCTCGCCGAACAACTTCGTCTACGACGAGCCGCCCGACGAAGGCGTGATCCGGATCACGGCCCTGGCCAATTCCGACCGCTGGCAGGCCCTGCCGCGAGGAGGACTATCGGGTGGCGAAGCTGGCATGGTACGATCGCATGGTCGCCTCCGCCGTCCGGTTCGTTCCCGACTTCCGCTTCGCAGTGATCGACAGCGACATGTTCACGCCCTGCACGATCCGCCGCTTCACGGGGCACGACAACGGCGCCGTGTACGGCGCGGCGGAAAAACAGTAGGATGGCACCACGCACTTGAAAAACCTGTTCATCTGCGGCACCGACCAGGGATTCGTCGGCATCGTCGGCGCGATCGTCAGCGGCATCTCCATGGCCAACCAGGCATGCTGCTGCAGGGCGTCGAGTAAATCGCATGCCCAAAGATTTTCTCCAAGGCGCCGAAACCGGCCTACGACGTGGTCGTGATCGGCAGCGGGCTGGCCGGGCTGACCGCCGCCAACACGCTGGCCCGCGCCGGCCACAGCGTGCTGCTGCTCGAGCAGCACTACAAGCTGGGCGGCATGGCCACCTGGTTCAAGCGGCCCGGCGGGCACATCTTCGACATTTCGCTGCACGGCTTTCCGGTCGGCATGATCAAGAGCTGCCGCCGCTACTGGACCCGCGAGATCGCCGATTCGATCGTGCAACTTGAAGAACATCCGCTTCGACAACCCGATGTTCTCGCTCACGACCACGCTTCGACCGCGACGATTTCACGCGGCTGCTGGTCGAGCAGTTCGCCGTGCCGCGCCGAGGCGGTCGTCGGCGTTCTTCGACACGGCCCGGCAGCATGAACTTCTACGACGACCAGTCGACGACCGTCGGCCAGTTGTTCGAGCGGTTCTTTCCCGGCCGCGAGGACGTGATCCGGCTGCTGATGGAGCCGATCACCTACGCCAACGGCTCGACGCTGGAAGATCCGGCCATCTCGCTACGGCATCGTGTTCTCGAACTTCATGTCCAAGGGCGTGTATACGTTCCAAGGCGGCACCGACCGGCTGATCGGCCTGATGCACGAGGAACTGCGTCGCGCAGCGGCGTCGATGTGCGGATTCGCTGCGACGTGGAGAAGATCGTCGTCGATCGGCGGCCGCGTCGACCGGCGTGCAGGTCGGCGGCCGGACGATCGGCTGCCAGGCCGTCGTCTCGAACGCCAACCTCAAGGCGCACGATCTTCCACCTGGTCGGCGAAGAGCACTTCGACGCCCGATTTCGTCGAGCAGGCCCGGGCCGTGCGGCTGAACAACTCCAGCTGCCAGGTCTACATGGCCCTCAAGCCGGGCGTCGAATGCTCGACGAAAGCCTGGGCGACCTGCTGTTCAGCTCGACCGCCCCGCTGTTCCGCACCGAGTTGCTGCTGAGCCGCGACATCACCAGCCGGACGTACTCGTTCTATTATCCGCGCACCCGGCCGGGCAGCGATCGCTGCCTGATCGTCTCGAGCACGAACGCCAACTACAGCGACTGGGCCGAACTGTCGCCCGAGGATTACGAGGCGCAGCAAGCGCGACCTGGTCGAAACCACGCTCGACGCACCTGACCGCATACATCCCCAACATTCGCGAGCTGCTCGACCATGCCGAAGCGTCGACGCCGCTCACCTTCGACCACTACACGCGGCACGTCGCAAGGCGCCAGCTTCGGCACGAAGTTCGAAGGGCTGGCCGTCAGCCGGGCGATTCCCGAGCAAATCGCCGGGCTGTATCACGCCGGCAGCGTGGGCATCATCATGTCGGGCTGGCTGGGAGCGATGAACTACGGCGTGATCGTGGCCAACGACGTCGATTCGCTTGCTGCTCAAATCGGCGGCCGGGCATCCGGCGGTCGCTGCTCCTCCGCGGCAGGCGGGGCAATCCATGAGCCTGGCCGAAATCCAAGCCGCGATTCCGCACCGCGAGCCGTTCCTGCTGCTCGACGAAATTGTCGAGCGCGACGAGCGGCGGATCGTCTGCCGCAAGACGTTTCGCCGGACGAATACTTTTATGCCGGCCACTATCCGCAGCTATCCGCTCACGCCCGGCGTGCTGCTGTGCGAAGCGGCGATGCAGGCCGGGGCGGTGCTGCTCTCGGGCCACGTCCCGAGCGGGAGCGGCCGGTGCCCGAGTGCCGGTGGCCACGCGGATGAACGACGTCCGCTTCAAGCGGATGGTCAAGCCGGGCGAAACCGATCCAGATCGAAGTCGAGCTGAACGAGCGGCTGGCCGACGCTTTCTTCCTGACGGCCAAAGTCTCGGTGGCCGGCAAGCTGGCCGTGCGGTTCGAGTTTGCCTGCACGCTGGCCCGCGGCCGAGTGAGAAAGCTCGCGCCGATGGACTTTCTGCAACTTGCCGGCAAGACGATCCTGGTCCTGGGCGTGGCCAATCGCAAAAGCGTGGCCTGGCACGTCGGCCAGGTGCTCGCCGAGGCGGGGGCCAAGGTCGTCTACTCCGTCCGCAGCGAGGCGCGGAAAGCGGCGCTGGCCAAGTTGCTGCCGACTGCCGAGATTCACGTTTGCGACGTCGAACGGCCCGAGGACATCGCCCGGCTGCAGTCCGAGCTAGCCGCTGGGCATCCGCGGCTGCATGGGCTGGTGCACTCGATCGCGCTGTGCCGACTATTCGGCCGGGCCCGTGCCGTTTCACGAGACGCCGCGGCAGGCGTTCTTGCGGTCGGTCGACATTTCGTGCTATTCGCTGGTGGCGCTGGCCGGGGCCCTGAAAGATCAGTTCGATCCTGACGCCTCGGTCGTGGCGATCTCGATCTCGACCACGCGGATGGCCAGCGAAAGCTACGGCTACATGGCCCCGATCAAGGCCGCGCTCGATTCATCGCTCGTGTTTTTGGCCAAATCGTTCAGCCGGTTCTCGCGGGTGCGGTTCAACGCGGTCGGACCAGGCTTGCTCAAAACGTCGGCCTCGGCCGGCATACCCGGCTATGTCGACGCGTATCTCTACGCCGAGCAAGCCACGCTCCGCAAGCGGGCCGTGGCGACGAGCGAAGTGGCCGACGCCTGCGCGTTTCTGCTCAGCCCGCGCTCCAGCGGAATCAATGCCCAGACGATCGTGATCGACGCCGGGATGGGCGTGAACTATTTCGACCAGGAACTGGTCAGCCGGCCGCTCGATGGCAGCGACTGACTCGCCTTGGTTGAATGCGATCCACCGTCCAACCCAGGGCTCGGTTCCGGCGGCTCTTCAAGCCGAACCTGTTGGCGAGCCGCCGGCAAACCGTTCCGCCAACATCGACAGCGCCCAGGTCCAGCCGTCGCGGTGCTGACGGCCCAATTCGTCGTCGGGCACGTTCGTATGCTGGAGCGTCACCTGGGTCTGGTTGCCCGCAGGCTCGAACGTGACGCGGACGATCGACTCGGCGCCGCGCGTGGCCTCGGACATCCACGTGTATTCGACGAGGCTCGGCCGCTCGATCCGCAGGAACCGGCCGAAATGCGGCCAGGTCCGGCCGGCATGTTCGACCGCCACGTAGAACAGCCCGTCGACCACCGGGTTCAGGATGACTTTTGCGCCGCCATGCCAGGGACCGCCGGGAGCCCGGGGATCGAGCCAAACGTCGAACACGGCCTCGGGCGGCGCGGCCACGGTGCGGGTGACGGTGAGTTCGCAGACTTTCATCGGTTCGGGAATCACGACTGCTCCTCTGGCGCTGCGGGAGTTGAAGGCGCGGCAAAACACCGGGTCGGGCGGAACGTTCCGTCCGCGGCCTGGGCCAAGAGTGCAACCAGCGCCCCTCGGCGTCGACGGCCGCGATCTCGCCGGCCGCTTCCGCGGCGATCGAGCGAGCCGGGATCGCGCGCCCGGCGAGCACGTGATCCTGCTCGGCCCGGCTCAAACTCAGCCGCGGCAGATGGGCCACGGCGGAGAGCGGATCGTGCAGCGCGGCGGCAAGCGAGTCGGGCGTCAGCCGGGGGAGCTGCAGGGCATCTGCGAGCCGGAAGGGGCCAATTGCCGTGCGGACCAGGCCCGACATCACGGCGCCGGTCCCCAAGCTCTCCGCCAAATCGCGGCCCAGCGAGCGGACATAGGTGCCGGCGCTGCACTCGATCTCAAGTTCCAGTTGCGGATACTGGTAGTCGACCACTTCGAGGCGGTAGATGGTCACGGGCCGTGGGGCGAGCTGGACTTCCTGTCCGGCCCGAGCCAGAGCGTAAGCCCGGCGGCCGGCCACTTTCAGCGCCGAGTAGGCCGGCGGCCGCTGGTCGTGCGTGCCCCACAGCCGCTGGGCCGCCGCGCGGAGCTGGTTCACGTCTGGGCGTGGGGCATCGGCCAGCTCGCGGCACGTCCCCCTCGATGTCCTCGGTCGGGCTGGTGCGGCCCAAGAGAAACGTGCCGCGATAGTGCTTGGTCTGCTGCTGGACGTATTCGATCAGCCGAGTGGCCGGTCCGATCGCGACCACCAGCACGCCTGATGCGAGCGGATCGAGCGTGCCGGCATGTCCCACCTTGGCGGGGCGGACCAGTCGGAGCACGCGGTCGACGGCCGCGCGCGAAGTCATGCCCGAGGGCTTGGCGAGATTCACGAAGCCGAACATGCGGCGGGCAGGCGATGCTGCGGACTGGGCCGTTATTTGGCGGCGGCGCCCTTGGGCTTGGCCGGCACGAGCGGCTTGAGGCCCTTGGGTTCGGTGGCGGCGCCCTCTTCGTCGGGCTTGGTCTTCTCGGCCGGACCGATCAGTTTTTCCAGCAGACCCCAAAGCTCCTCGCCGCGCGCTCAAGCTCACCACATTGCCGTCCTTGCCGACCAGGATCACGGTCGGGATGCCCATGATGCCGTAGTAGTCGGCCATCGGGTGGGCGTCGTCCTTGCCCTTGTCGTGCAGCGTGACCCAGGGGAGCTTCTCGTCTTCCAGGAAGTCGTCGAGGGCCTTGGTGTCGTCGTCGATGCTGATGCCGACCACGTCGAACCCGCGGTCGTGATACTCGCGGTACGCCCGCTTGACGTTCGGCAACTCGGCCCGGCAGGGTCCGCACCAGGTGGCCCAAAAGTCCACCAGCACGATCTTGCCCTTGTAGGCCTTCCAGTCGAAGGGCTTGCCGTCGATCTGCTGACCTTCGACCTTCAGCGGCTTGCCGACCAGGTCGACCCGCCGGGCGGCTCCTTCCAGCCGGGCCCCCAGGGCAGCGATCTGCTCTTCGCCACTGGCCTTGAAGGCCTTGCCGATGGTGCTGTAGGCATCGGCCGCCAGCTTGGTATTGTCCAGATGGTCGAGCTGCTGGGTCAGCATCAGGGCCAGGCGGTAATCCTCGCGGTTCGGCTCTTTGGCCGAAACCCGCTGGACGATCTCGTCGACCAGGGCCTTTTGCTCGGCCGGCTTGGCGTCGTCGAGGGTCGAAATGCGGAAGGCCGTGAGGATCATGCTCGCGGCCTGATAAGCCTCGGAGCTCTTGTCCTTCTCGAGCTTCAAGATCTGCTCGGCAGCCGTCTTCACAGCCTGGGGCCTGCTTCTGATGGGCAATCGCCTCCTCGACGTTCTTGGGCCGGAACTCGCGCAGCCGGCCGATAAACTTGAGCAGCTCTTGCGGGTCCTTGGTGTTGGGCACTTGGTAGCGCTTGACCGGATCGTCGGGGGCTTCCGAGTCGTCGTCGTCGGCCGCATCGTCTTTGGCGGCCGGAGCATCCTTGTCGGCCGCGGCGGCGGCACCCGCCCAGGGGCTCGTGGCACCACCGTCGTGCCAGACAATCCAGGCGATCGCGGCGGCCAGCGCCGTCAGCAGGGCGGCCAACTTGGACGTCCACCGCGAATTGCTGCTCCCTTGCTGGCCCGACATGGCGCTCTCCCTGTTCGTAATGGCTGAGGCGGCGGTTCTGGACCCGCCGCGAAGGTGGTTTGTCTCCCCATCAGCCTACCGGTCTGACGGCGAGTTCACAACCGTCAGGCCGGCCAAATCGCGCAGCCAAATCCGGCGCCGGCCACGCAAGCCAGACACCGGCCATCGGCCGCCGTGCCGCGGCCATCGGCTGCCCGACGACGGCCAGCAGCTAGTCCAGACCTGCGATCTGAAAGTCGTAGAGCTCAGCCATCTCGGCCGCCGACTTCTGCTGCAAACCGGTAAAACGCCGGGAAAGCGCCCCCACGTCGACCACGCCCAGTCCGGCGAGCACTCGAAATTTGTGGTCCAGCAGCCCGCCCAGGTTGCCGCTCCGGTTGCGGGCATGCCCCTCGGGATACAGGATCAAGCCGCTCGACAGCTGCCCGAGCCGGCGATGCTCGATCTCCAGCGTGGTCGGAATGCCGTCGGGATACTTGGCGTCGTAGTCGGGGCCACCGTGGCGGAAATCGATCCGCTCCATGAGCTGCCGCGTCAGCGGGTCGAACAGGGCCCGGTCGTCGTAATCGGCGGGGACCAACATGAGCTCTTTCCAACCGACCGATCCGCCGCGGGCGGCCAGTTCGAACGCTTTCCGGAGCAGTGTGGCGATGATGTAGACCATCGAGTGATCGGCCGATTGCCGGGTGCGGGGATCGCGTTTGGCCGGGTCGCCGATAATGCTGAACGCCGGCTCGTAAATGGTGATCCGCACGCGGGTCAATTGCTCGGGATCGGCGAGCAAGGCGGGCTGCGCCGTGAGCAGGTCGATCAGCCCCTGGATGGCGCCGGCCGACTGATGTTCGTACAGGCCCAGCTTGAAGTGCATGCCGGCAATGGCGAAATCGTCGCCCGCCGTGGCCAGGGTCAAATCGAAGGGGCTGGTCCCGCGCATGCGCGGGCGGCTCGAACAGGCAGAACACGGCCTCCGGATTGCGGAAGATGTCGGCCGGGCCGACGAACCCGCGCAGGGCCCGGTGAACGCTGCTGACCGCCATTTCGGTCGAGAGGGCCGCCGACGCGCCCTTGGAGTCGCTCAATTGCTTGCCGGCCCGGATCGCCCGAAACGGCACGTAATGAGCCACGACCAGCCCGATCGCCGATTCGATCTGCTCGGCCGTCGCCCCGCGCAGCGCGCCGTAGGTGGCGGCCGAAGCGATCGCGCCGTGCAGCACGTGATCGATCTTGTGATCCTTCAGGGCAAACACCTCGGCCAGGCGTCCGCGGATTTCGTCGAGCACGAGCATCGCCCGCAGCGCTTGCCGGCCGTCGCTCCCTTGCAGTTGCACTCCGGCGATGGCCACGCCGTAGAAGTCGTTGTGGCCGAACTCGCCTCGGGTGGCGCCGCGGGCCGGGTTGTAGCCGAAGTTCGTGCCGTTGGCGTCCCATTCGCGCACGGCCGAAGCATTGGCCAGCACGGCTTTCTCCGGCGCCACGGCGATCCGCGAGCCGAGACAGGGGACGCCCGGCTTGCCCGGCGGGGTGGCATACTCCAGCGCTTCGGCCCGGAGCACCGTCGGGGCCCGCGCGCCGCAGGCCAGCGACGAAACGCCGCAGGCGATGCTGTCGAGATGAAACTGCTCGACCTTGGCCAGCACGGCGTCCGACGGCCGGCCGATGCTGCCGGACAGAAAATCGAGCGCGTACTGGCCGATCGCCCGGGCCTGATTCTGATCGCGGGGTAGTGTTACGTACTCGTTCGTCACGTTGGTTCCTCAGCGCGGCGGCGTGTCGGCGACAGCGGGATTGGCTTGCTCCAGGCGGCCGAGCATTTCAGCCAGCAACTCCAGCGGCAAGCCGATCACATTCGATTCGCTCCCGTCTTCGATGTGCAGCCAGCCGACCCGGTCCTGATAGCCGAAGCCGCCGGCCTTGCCCTCCCACAGCCGGCTGGCCACATACTCGTCGATCGCCGGTTCTGCCAGCCGGTCCATCCGCAATCGCGTCGCCGCCACGCTCAAGTGGGCCGGGCCTCCGGCGCGGGCCACACACAGAGCCCGCTATAAACGTGATGTACCCGGCCGCTGAGCAGCCGGAGCATTTTGCGGGCGTGCTCGTCGTCGGCTGGCTTGCCTAGGATTTGCCCGGCGCATTCCACGACGGTGTCGCAGGCGATGACGACGCCAACGTCGACCCGGGGGAGCACGTCGGCTGCTTTCTGCCAGGCCATTCGGCCGGCATATTCGGGGGGCGTTTCCTGGCTGCAGACGCCGCACTCGGCCCCGACGCTGGGCACGATGATCGAGAACGTGTAGCCGGCGGCCTCCAAAAGTGCCCGCCGCTGCGGCGAGCTGCTGGCGAGGTACAACTTGGGTTGGTTGCTGGTCATGTTGATGTTCATGCTGCGGTCGTGGCCCGTCCCGAGCGTGACGCCCGGGAGTCGGGCAAGGTCCCGGACTGCTAACATATCAAACCAGCTCTGCCATCGGCGAGCGGCCGAGCCGATTGCCCGAGCAGCCGAATCCGATCAGGATGGATACCTTCACCGTTTCCTCTCTCGCCCGCGGCCCGATGCTCGACATTCTGTACGAAGACAATCACCTGTTGGCGATCAACAAACCGGCCGGTCTGCCGACCATGGGGGTCGCCGCCGACGCGCCCAGCGCGCTCGCCCTGGCCCGCGACTACATCAAACAGCGGTACGACAAGCCGGGCAACGTCTATTTGGGCGTCGTCAGCCGGCTCGATGCAGTCGTTTCGGGCGTGCTGCTGTTTGCCCGGACGTCGAAGGCCGCCGCGCGGCTGAGCCAACAGTTCGCGGATCGCCAAACCGAGAAAACCTACTGGGCGATCGCGGCCGGCCGCCTCGATCCACCGGCCGGTCGATTGCTGGATTGGCTGGTCAAAGACGAGGCGGCGCAGCGGATGACGATCGTGCCCGGCGACGCGCGCGGCGCTCAGCGAGCCGAGCTCCACTATCGCACGCTCCGGGCAATGGGCAGCGACACGCTCCTTGAAATCCAGCTCGTGACGGGCCGCAAACATCAAATCCGCGTCCAATTGGCCGGCCAGGGGCACGCCATCCGCGGCGACCGCAAGTACGGCAGCCGGCAGCCCTTCGCTCAGGGCATTGCCCTGCATGCCCGGCGGCTGGTAATCGAGCACCCGACTCGGCGCGAGCCGCTGGAACTGGTCGCGCCGCTGCCGGTTGCGTGGCGACGGTTGGGCATCGATGGGTGAACGATTTTCTGACGCTTGGGGGGGACGACCCGCCCGGGCACACCGCGGCGGCATTTTTCGGGCAGGGCTCCCCGACATTCCGCCGGGCTACAAGCAGAAATGGGGGTGTTTTGACGGCCTGTCGACGAAAATCGTTACAATCCCGTCATGTTTTTCGTCCCGAGTTTGCGGGCGGAATAAGTTAAACTAGTTGATGCGAATCTGTTAGCGCGATCCGCCGCGGCCTTGCCCCAACTGTGAGTCTGCCCCCTTGGAACCCGTCAACCGGACCGTCTTTCGCCGCTCGGCCTTGGCCAGTGGCTTGCTGACGCCCGCCGATCTTCGCGCGGCCGAGCAAGCGCTGCGCGCCAAGGATCCGAATCCGGCCGTGTTGACCGAGTTCAGCGACAACCAGCTGGCAGCCGAATTGGTTGCCGTGGGACGTCTGAATCACTGGCAGGGGGAGCAACTCAAAGCCGGCCGCTCCAAGTTCAACCTCGGCCCGTATCAGATCATCGATGCGATCGGCCAGGGCGGGATGGGGCAGGTCTTCAAGGCCGAGCACACCATGATGGGCCGGACCGTGGCCATCAAGGTGCTGCCGCGGCACAAGTCGACCAAGGAAGCGATCGAAAGCTTCACCCGCGAAATCCGGGCACAAGCCCAGCTCAATCACGAACACCTCGTCCAGGCGTTCGACGCCGGCTACGACAACGTTTACTTCCTGGTGACCGAGTTCGTGCCCGGCACCGACCTGCGGAAGTTCGTCCGGGCCCGCGGCCGGCTGTCGATGCAGGAGGCCGCGACGATCATTTCGCAAGCCGCGGCGGGCCTGGCGCACGCTCACAGCCGCGGGTTGATCCATCGCGATGTCAAGCCCGGCAATCTGTTGGTCACGACCGACGGCCACACCAAAGTCTCGGACCTGGGTCTGGCCGGGTTTCTGGGGGTCGAGGACGAGAACGATCCCCGCACCGGCAAAGTGGTCGGCACCGCCGATTATCTGTCGCCCGAGCAGGTCCTCGCGCCGCGCGAGGTCACCGCTTCGAGCGACGTGTATGCCCTGGGCTGCACGCTCTATTACGCCGTCACCGGCAAGGTGGTCTTCCCCGGCGGCAGCGCCGGGAAAAGGCCCGCCGGCATTGCGAAGAGACGCCGCTGAATCCCAAGCGGATCAATCCGGACCTGAGCGACGAATTCATCGACGTCCTGGCGGCGATGATGGAGAAGGACCGCAGCAAGCGGATCCAGACCGCCGACGAGGTTGTCGAGCGACTCCGGCCCTGGGCCGCCGAAGCGGTCGCCACAAATGCCGAAGAGCAGGCCGGCACCACTTCGGGCCATGCCCGGCAGCCGCTGCCCGTCCCGCTGGCCGATACGCAGCCGGGCTTTTTCGGCGACGCGGTCGAGCCGGGCGACGACAGCCCGAGTCAGCTTTCGCAGTCGACCGATCGGATGGGCGTCACGGCCCAGGAAACCTTGCCCGATCTGGGCCGCCGGGCCGGAGCGACGAGCGAAGCGGGCGATTTCTCGCTCTCGCTGGTGCTGCTGTTGCTCGTGCCGCTCTTGCTGGCCGCCGGGGTGCTGGTGGTCAACGTGCTGCTGGAGCTGCTCTGGTAGCGGGCCACTCTGGTCGTGGGCCGATCGGCAGCGCGCGTAGCTCCCAACTGGGCGACACCTTCGGCGCGGCGTGCGCCTGCGGCGCCTTACATTTCCCCGGCGGCCCTTTGTACAATGGCGGATCGTCAAGTTCCGCCGTCGGCCTGAGATGCAGTTGTGTCGCGTGCCGGTCGGCCAAAGTTCTCGTCGCTCGCCCAGGTGTCGCCGTGCCTTACGGACAGAATCAAAGCTCGCCCTTCACCGGGCGATTGGTCATTGCCCTGATCATCGCGATCGTTTCGCTGATCTCCTACTACGGGAGCAGCGTCACCAATCCGGTCACGCACCAGCGGCAGCACGTCACCCTCTCGCCCGAGGAAGAAATCAAGCTCGGGCTGCAGGCCGCGCCGCAAATGGCCGCCCAATACGGCGGCCTCGAACCGAACCGGGCCGATCAGGCGCGGGTCGATGAAGTCGGGCGGCGGATCATCGAGCAGAGCGACGCCCGCGGCGCGCCCTACGAATTTCACTTTCACGTCCTGGCCGATCCGAAAACCATCAACGCCTTCGCGCTGCCCGGCGGACAGATCTTCATCACCGACGGTCTGCTCAGCAAGTTGACCACGCCGGGCGAATTGGCCGGAGTGCTGGCGCACGAGATCGGCCACGTCGTCGATCGGCATGGGGCCCAGCACCTTGCCAAGCAGCGGCTCACGCAAGGGCTGGGGGGCGCGGCGGTGATCATGACGAGCGATCCGAACGATCCCCATAGCCGCCGTAACGCGGCGATCGCCATGGCCGTGACCCAGCTGGTCAACCTGCGCTTCGGCCGGAACGATGAGCTGGCGGCCGACCGACTGGGCGTGCAGTACATGAGCCAGGCCGGCTACGATCCGCGCTCGATGATCGAAGTCATGAAAATCCTCGCCAGTCAGGGAGGCGCGGCCCCACCGGAATTCTTCAGCACCCACCCCAATCCCGGCCATCGGATCGAAAAGATCCAGGCCGCGATCGCCCAGGAGTATCCGCAGGGCGTCCCGCCGGGCTTGGAGAAGTAAAAAGGGGACGGGAGTCATTTTCTTGACGGCCCGCTCACCCCAGCGGTAGTCTGACCACATGCCACGCCGCGCGAGCCATCCTGGGCGGCTACGTCTACCACGTCCTTAATCGGGCGAATGGCCGGCTGCGACTGTTCAAGAAGGATGCCGATTTCGCGGCATTCGAACAGGTGCTGGTCGAAGCCCACGAGCGAGTGCCGTTGCGCATCCTGGGCTATGTCGTGATGGGCAACCACTGGCATTTCGTCGTCTGGCCCCGCCGCGGCGAGCACGCTCAAGTGTCCGAATTCTTTCGCTGGCTGACCGTGACCCATACCCAACGCTGGCATGCCCATCACGGGACCGCGGGCATGGGGCACCTGTACCAGGGCCGCTTCAAGTCATTCCCCGTGGCCGAGGACGACCATCTGCTCGACGTGTTGCGGTACGTCGAGCGAAATCCGCTCCGGGCGGGCATCGTCGAGCGGGCCGAGGATTGGCGATTCGGCAGCTTGTGGCGCCGCACCCACGGCAATGCCGACGAGCGGACGCTGCTCACCGACAGCCCGGTGCGGCTCGGTCGCGATTGGATTGAACACGTCAATCGCGCTCAGACTGAGGCCGAGCTGGCGGCGCTTCGGGAGTGCGTCGTGCGGAGCCGCCCCTGCGGCAGCAGTGCCTGGTCGGGCAAGGTCGCGCGGCAGATGGGGCTCGAGCACACGTTCCGCTCCCGCGGCCGACCGCGAAAGGCCAAACCGGAGGATGCGACCGACGCGCCGGGGGACCGTTGAGCCAGAAAAATGACTCCCGTCCC
>CAWHDQ010000012.1:0-326627 GCA_963828155.1 uncultured Planctomycetaceae bacterium | reverse complement strand
CGAAAAACCGGCATCAGCGAACATTCCTTGGTGCGCAGTCAATCCGCAGGGGGACGTCGAGGTCCGGCATCACGCCGAGTGGAGCATCATCGGCGGCTTGCTGGGCGACTTCGAGGCGCACGTCAAACGCACCACCGGGCTCGATTGGGCTTAGCCGCGACGAGCCGCAGCTCTCGGCCGCGTTCGATCCTCGTGCGCCGCGCCGTCCTTCGCCTTCAACTCAGAAGGTGCTATCGGGCCGGGATTTTGGCGTTTGAAACCGGCTGGCAATCCTGGTACCTTGGACAGCCTGTGCGGGTTCCGCCGACGGCATCGGCCGAACGATTTACCTCATCGTCACGGGCGCTGCGGCTGGCAATCGGGGTGGACTTTGCGGCCCGGCGAATCGCTGCCCCCGTCCAGCAAGAGTCCTGCCAGCCAGCCGCTTTCGGCCGATGAAATGAGTTGAGGATTGCCGGCAGGACCAGGCACGGCCCGCCGGGTCGAGGCCGTCCAGAGAGCAATTCCGCGAGAGCAATTTCGCGAGAGCATTTTCGCGCCAGAGGGAGTCGGGGCCACCGTGCATCTCGATCATTTACCCGGGTCTTTCTTCGGTCCGTCCAACCTCGTCGACCTGCTTCGCCATCGGGCGTGCATCAGGGAAACGATCGGGCCTTCACCTATCTGGTCGATGGCGAATTCGAAGAAGTCACCCTGACCTACCAGCAACTCGACGAGCGGGCGCGGACCGTCGCCGCCCGGTTGACGGCGATGGGGCTGGAAGGCGAGCGAGCGTTGCTGCTCTACCCGGCGGGGCTCGATTTCATCATCGCTTTTTTCGGCTGCTTGTATGCGGGCGTGGTGGCAGTGCCGGCCTATCCGCCGCGGCGAAATCGCTCGCTCTCGCGCATCCAGGCGATCGTCGAGGACGCCGAAGCCAAAGTGGCCCTGACCACGGCCCAGGTGTTCGAGCGCGTGCAGCCGCTGTTGGGCGAGACTCCCGGGCTCGAGCAAGTCGAGTGGTTGGCCACCGACCAACTGCCGCTGGACGTGCCGGCCCGCTGGCGGCCGGCCGAGGTCCACGGCGATACGCTGGCCTTCCTGCAATACACCTCCGGCTCGACGGGCGTGCCCAAGGGCGTGATGCTGACCCACGCCAACTTGATGCACAATTCGGCCTCGATCGCCTACGCTTTCGAGCACACCCGGAGCGGCAGCGGCGTGTTCTGGCTGCCGAGCTACCACGACATGGGGCTGATTGGCGGCATTTTGCAACCGCTCTACATCGGCCAGGCGAACGTGCTGCTCTCGCCGATGTCGTTCTTGCAGAAACCGTTCCGCTGGCTGCAGGCGATTTCGCGTTACCGCTGCACGATCAGCGGCGGGCCGAACTTCGCCTATGACTTGTGCGTGAGCAAGGTCACGCCCGAGCAGCGGGCGATGCTCGACTTGAGCAACTGGCGGCTGGCTTTCAACGGGGCCGAGCCGGTGCGGGCCGAGACGATCGACCGATTCACCGAATACTTCGCCCCTTGCGGTTTCCGCCGCGAGGCGTTCTACCCCTGCTACGGCATGGCCGAGGCGACGCTGATCATTACCGGCGGCTTCAAGTCGGCATTGCCCGTCTGCCGCTCGTTCGACGGCGCGGCCCTGGAGCAGAACCGCGTGGTCGATGCGTTGCCCGACGAAGCCGGCGCCCGCGAGCTGGTCGGTTGCGGCGGCAATCTGCTCGATCAACAGCTCGTGATCGTCGATCCGCAAACGATGACTCGGGCCGCGGACGATCAGGTGGGCGAGGTCTGGGTATCCGGGCCGAGCGTGGCTCAAGGTTACTGGAAGCGTCCCGAGGCCACCGCCCATACGTTTCAGGCCTACTTGCAGGACAGCGGCACCGGGCCTTTCTTGCGGACCGGCGACCTGGGCTTCTTGCAGGGCGGCGAGCTGTTCATCTGCGGGCGGCTCAAGGACCTGATCATTATCCGCGGACGCAACTACTATCCGCAGGACATCGAACGCACGGCCGGCCAATGTCATCCGCGACTGCGGGACGGGCAGGGCGCCGCTTTCGCCGTCGAGGTGGAGGGCCGCGAGCGGCTGGTGATGGTCTATGAGGTCGAGCGGCGCCAGCAGCGCGAATTGGAGCCGGTGTTCGAAGCGATTCGGCGCGAAGTGGCGGCCGAGTACGAATTGCCGATCGAGGCGATCGTGCTGCTCAAGGCCGGCAGCATTCCCAAGACTTCCAGCGGCAAGATCCAGCGCTACGCCTGCCGGCAGGGGTTTCTCGACGGTTCGCTGGAAGTGATCGCCGAGTGGCGGTCCTGGGCGCCCGACGCGGCGGCCGCAGCGGCTCCGGCCAGCGAAGGGACGCAGCACGCCGCGCCGCAGCCGGCCGGGCCCCACCCGGCGACGGGCCGCAACGGCGTGGCCGCGGCCCTGGCACTCGGTTCGACGCTGGAAATCGTGATGACCGCGGTGCGGCGGATCGCCAAAGAGCGGGCCGCGAGTCTGACGATCGATACCTCGCTCGTCGAACTGGGGCTGGATTCGCTGGAGCGGATGGAGATTGCCGCCGCCCTGGAAGAGCAATTCGGCGGCCGCTTTCCCGAGGACGTGCTGACCCAGATCGAGACGCCGCGCGAAATCGCCGCGGCGGTCGACATGCACCTGGGGCATGCCCCGCAGCAGAAAACCAGCTTTCTCGTCGATGGCAAAGTGCCGACCGCTTATTACCGCTTCGACCAGTTCCCCGAGTACCTCAAGCTCAAGCAACTGAAAGACGATACCGCCGCCTCGGGTTTGAAGGATCCCTACTTCAAACAGCACGAGGGGATTATCGGCGACACGACGATCATCGACGGGCGGACCCTGATCAGCTTCGCCAGCTACAACTATCTGGGCATCTCGGGCGACGCGCAGGTGGCCGCGGCCTCGAAACGGGCGATCGATCGCTACGGCACCAGCGTTTCGGCCAGCCGGTTGGTATCGGGCGAGAAGACCGTGCATCGCGAGCTCGAACAGACCATTGCCCGGTTTCTCGGCGTCGATGCGGCGATCGTGTTCGTGGGGGGCCACGCGGCCAACGAAACCACGATCGGCCACCTGCTGGGCGCGGGCGACCTGATCCTGCACGACGGCCTGGCCCATAACAGCATCGTGCAGGGGGCCACGCTGTCGGGCGCCCGCCGGCGACCGTTTCCGCACAACGATTGGCAGGCCCTCGATCAATTGCTCAGCGAGTTGCGGCCGACCTACCGCCGCGTGCTGGTCGCCATCGAGGGCGTGTACAGCATGGATGGCGACTTTCCGGACCTGCCAAAGTTTATCGAGGTCAAACGCCGCCACCAGGCCCTGCTCTATGTCGACGAGGCCCATTCGATGGGCGTGCTGGGACCCAACGGGCGGGGTATCACCGAACAGTTCGACGTCGACCCGCGCGACGTCGACGTGCTGATGGGCACGCTCAGCAAGGCCCTGGGCAGCTGCGGCGGTTACATCGCCGGCAGTCAGGCCCTGGTCGAATATCTCAAGTACACCGCACCGGGCTTCGTGTTTGCCAACGGGATTACCCCCTCGAACACCGCGGCGGCCCTGGCCGCGCTGCACTTGCTCGAACGGGATCCGGGCCGCGTGGCCCGGCTGCGCGATCGGGCGGAGCTGTTCTTGACGCTGGCCCGGGAGCGCGGTCTGAATACGGGCGTGAGCCACGGCACGCCGGTCATTCCGATCATCCTGGGCAACAGCCTGGATGCCCTGCGGTTGGGCCACGCGATGTTCGCCCGCGGGGTCAACGTGCAACCGATCTTGCACCCCGCCGTGGAGGAAAAAGCGGCCCGGTTGCGGTTCTTCGTTACCGCGGCGCACAGCGAAGCTCAGATTCGCGAAACGGTCGACGCTCTGGCCGAAGAGCTGGAGAAGATCAATCCGAAGTATCTGGTCCAGGGTGCCGCAGCGAGCTGATCTTGGTCGATCAACGAGCGGTTAGAGGGCAATAGCCACGAAAAACACAAAAAGTCACGAAAAGGAGAGCACAGAAAGAAACGAGGTCGAACGACGACACGCTCGTCTCGTACTTTCTCCCTTCCGTGTCTATTCGTGATTTTCGTGGCCAATGCCCATCCGCCCTTCCGGCTATTTTGTAACGCGGCTAAGTGAGCCGCTAGGCGTAGCCGTGCTGGCGGAACCATTGCCAGGCGTCGGCGGCCGATTCGGCCAGCGGCCGCGAGCGGTAGCCGAGCTCGCGTTCGGCGCGCGTGCTTTGAAAGTTGCGCTTCTGAGCCGAGCTGGTCGTGGCGGCCGAATTCACGTCTCCCTCGCGGCCCGCTAGTCGCGTCCACAGGTCGCCCAGGGCCCCGGCCGACATCCGCATCAGCGGTCCGGCTGGTAACAGCGGAGGCAGAGCGCCGGTCACTTTCGCGAAAACGCGCCAGGCCTGGAAGTAACTGAATCGCTCGCCCGCCAGGATATCGCGCCGGCCTGTGGCGCCGCGGTCGGCCGCGGTCAGCACTCCCGCCGCGACGTCACGCACGTCGCAGAAGTTGTTCGTGCCCAGCGGGGCGAACAGGGCCCGATTGCGGGCCACGGCCAACAACATTCGCCCCGACGACGGTTTCCAATCCCAAGGGCCGAGCATGTAGGCCGGATTGACGATCGTGGCGTCGAGCCCGGCTGCCACCTCGGCGAGCACCGCCGCTTCGGCCGCCCGCTTGGTCAGGACGTAAGGGCACGGTACGCCGCCAGCGATCGGCGTCTCCTCGTCCGCCGGCGAGCCGTCCGCAGGCAGGCCGAGCGCATCGACGCTCGACACGTGAACCAGCCGAATGCCGGCTATTCGGGCAGCGGCGGCGATGGCCGCCGTGCCGCCGACGTTGACGGCCTGAGCCAGCTCCTTGCCCGTCCAGCCGATGTGGACGTAGGCCGCGGCATGAATCACACGCTCGACGCCGTCGAGGGCCCGCTGGATCGAGGCGGCGTCGCGGACGTCGCCCAGCACGGATTCGACCGGCAAGTCGGCCAGCGGGCGGGGGTCGGACGAGCCGCGAGTGAGCACCCTCACGCGCTCGCCCCGCTCGAGGAGCAAGCGAACGACGTTGTTGCCGACCAGGCCGGTTGCGCCGGTGACGAGGTAGAGCATCGCTGGCGAGCTGCTCCCGGCCAGATCCGGAAACGGACGGCAGGCCCGGTCCGGTTTGCAAACGGTTTTAACCGTCGTCCAATCCGGAGGGGAACCGTCGTCGGCTCCTCCCTGCCCGGTCGGACCGCGCGGCCGCGCCTGGTCGGGACTCAGCGGTTGAATTCGAAGCCGACGTTCAGGCCGTTGATGAACACCTGCTGATGGTTGTTGGGATAGATGCCCATCGACGGCAGGACGTAATCGATGTTATTCGAACCGCGAGCGATATTGCCGGTGTACATCGCCGTGTAGCCAAAGCGAACTCCGAACGATCGGGTCAGCTCCCAGGTCGCGTTCAGCCGCAATTCGCCCAAGGGCGAGAACTGCTGCTGGGTGAGCGACTGCATGAAATTGAGCGGGTGCATGTTGGCCGGGGCGTTCTCGATCTGCGTTGCCGAAACCTGCGGCGGGATGCTCACCGTCTGCTGGCTGCCGCTGCTGCCGCCGGAGCCCGAGTTGCCGGTATTGCCGCCGCTGTTGCCGCTGGTCACGCTCTGGCCGAGCGGGTTGCCGATGCTCACCGTGGGGTTGATCCAGTTGCTGCCGAGCGTACCGTAGAGGTGCGAGTTCTGGAAGTTGGCGGCGGTGAACACCCGGCCTTCGGCCGACAGCTTCCACCGGCCGCGCTGCTGGGCGTAGATGAAGCCGATCTGGGGTCCGATCAGGTTGTTTTGCACCTTCTGAGTGATATAGAGATTATCGAAGATGTTGGTGCCCGGCGAGGTCACCAACGACGGGTTCGGCAACGTGGTGGTCGACGATTGGGTGCCGCCGGTCTGCTGCGAGGCATTCTGCGTGTTGTAGGTCGGCGGATTCACCTGGCCCGAACCGTCTTCCGTCCCGTTGGCGTTGTTGCCGCCGAATACGTAGAAGCGATCGTACATCTGAAAGTAGCGCGCACGCCGTAGATCAGGTTCAACTCGCCGCCGTTGTGCAGCCGGGGCAAGCGATACATCCGCATGATTTCCAGGCCGTTCAGGGCGGTGTGCAGGCTGTAGCTGAGGTACTGGAACCGGGGTACGAAGGTTCGCTCGTCCCCCGTGTCGGGCAGGGCCGGAGCCTGGGTCGTGACGTTGCCGTCGCGGCCGGCGATGCCGTTGCCATTGAGGTCCACGTCCCCTGTGCCGGTCGTGCCGCCGCCGCCACCGCCACCGGTGCTCGATGGGGCGACGTAGCCTTGCAGGAAGCCCGTCGGGTCGTAGAACAGCACCGCGTCGCCCGAGCTGGCATAGGTCTGGTTCTGGCTGACGTTGTCGATCACGCTGAACAACCAGCCGTAATCGTTGGTGTCCATGTAGCCGAACTCCCAGCGATTGCCCGGCCCGAACTTCGAGCGCAACTGGCTGGTGTTCTCGTTCTGTTCGTAGAACGTGCCGCCGAGGGTGGCGGTGCCGACGACTCCCCCCGGAAAGTCACCCTGCTGGCCGTAGGGAGTTACCGAGGGCGCAGTGTTCGACGTGCCGCCCGGTTCGAGGAACCAGCCGTTCATGTTCGGATTGCCCACGTCCGTGATCCGGGGTCGCGAAATCGTCCATTCCAGGCGATCGTAGCTGAAGAAATAACCGACGCGCGGCTTGATCCCGTTGCCGTAGTCGCTGATGTCGACCGGCGCGAACGGCTGCCAATCCATCAGGAAGCCGACGGGCGCGAACGGAGTCCAGCCCTTGTGGGGCGCCGGATCGGCGTTCGAGTATTCCGCATTGCCGTATGCATAGGTGTCGTCCATGTTCGACGGGGTCATTTGAGCCCGTGCAGAACCGGCCAAGAGCAATGCTCCCGCCAGAGCAGCCACCCATGTCTTGAAGCGGTTGATCGACATGATTCGCATCGACTTCGCTCGCGCTGTTGAAAGGTGCGCCGGCGCCCACCACGGGCTCCGCGCCTTGCCATGTGACGGATTTATCGGCCGTACGAGTCGCGCGAGTTAAGCAAGAAAGGCAAGCCTTGACGAAAATGCCGGTTGTTCGGGGCGATTCCGGCGCAAGGCGGATGGAATGGGCCGACTGGAGAATGCCCCACACCCCGCAACTGGACGTTCCGGCGGTCGCGCGGCGACCCCCCAGAGGAATTGAAGCGCTGCCAGCAGCGCAAAAAGATGGCCTCCGCAGGCGGGGCAGGTACCCGCGGAGGCCGGTCTGACGGGGGCAAAGCCCCTACCAGAAGCATGTAGTATGGCCAAGTCGCGGCGATTTACAAGCGCCGAGCGGCGCGAATTGACGAACGCTAGCTTGCAAAGGGTCGCTACGATCGTCACCGCCGCTGCCGGTCATCTATTGACCGGAAAACGAGTCCCTTTGACCAGCAAACGACTCACTTCGACGAGCTGCGGCCTGCGTCCATTGGTCGGGCGGCAAGTGACGGGCTCCTTGCAGCACCCCACCCGGTTGGGAGGGTTTGCAGCGAGTCGGCTTGCCGCTCGTGGCCGGTTCGATCTCGCGGCAGTGCGTGCTGGGTCGTTTGCGGACATGAAAATTCTGCCCTGAATGGATCGCGGCACCCTGTGAGGCGGCCGTGATTCAATCCAGAATTCTCGTCGCTCGTGGGCACCGCTTGCTAATTTGTCGCTGTCTGACCGGTCGGATATACTTCCCTTGAGTCGCGCGCCGTAAGGCGCGGCGACCGACCGGCGGCGTTTCGTCCGTCTCTTCTTTGCCGTTCGTGCCAAGGCTTGCCGTCATGCTGCTGGGCCGCCATCGAATACCGTCGATCTGGTTTAGATTGCTGATCTTGCTGGCCTGGCCCAGCCTGGGCGCGGTCCAGGCTGAGGCAGCCGGGGACGCCGAACCCGCGGCCGAAAAAGGGGCCGGCGCGGATGCTACCAACCGGTATTTGCGGATCGAGCGCGATGCGGACGACAATCCGCTAGCACTCCAGACCGCCATCGTCCGCTTCGAAAGCAAGTCGCCGGAGCGGCAGGGGGTGGCCGTCGATCTGATCGGGGCGGTGCACGTCGGCGAGCGCATGTATTATGAGGCGCTCAACGACGCGTTCGAGAAATACGACGTCGTGCTGTACGAACTGGTGGCTCCGGCCGGCACCCGCGTGCCCAAGGGTGGCAAGAGCAGCAACCATCCGCTCGGCATGCTGCAAAACGGGTTGAAAAACCTGCTCGGTTTGGAGCACCAACTGGAGCACGTCGATTATCAGAAGGACAATCTGGTCCATGCCGACATGTCGCCCGACGATTTCGCCAAATCCATGACCGATCGCGGCGAGAGCTTTTGGACGATGTTTTTCCGCATGATGGGCGAGGGCATCGCCCGGCAGGCCAAGTACGAGTCGCAGGGCAAGTCTTTCGACGCCGAATTGCTGGTGGCCCTGCTGAACAAGGATCAGGCCTGGCGGCTGAAGCGGGTCATGGCCGAGCAATTCGAGGATCTGGAGGGCTCGATCAACGCTTTGTCGGGCCCCGAGGGTTCGACCATCATCACCGAGCGAAATAAGAAAGCCCTGGAGGGCCTGGCCGCTCAATTGGCCGGCGGGAAAAAGCGGATCGCCATCTTCTATGGTGCCGCCCACCTGCCTGACATGGCCCAGCGGCTCGCCAAGGACGGCTTCAAGCCGACCGGTGAGCGCTGGCTTACGGCCTGGAATCTGGCCGAGCCGGTGCGGCAGCGGGCTGGGGTCAAAGCGGCAGCTCAGCCCTGATTTCGGGCGGATCTTGCGGCAGCGAGGCCGCCATTGACGACCGCCCCCGCGCGACAGCTCGCTGGCAGTGCGCGGGCCCGCACAGCTTCGGCGGCGATGATTGCTTTACACCGCCGCCCCAATTTTCATACTATCGGGCCGCGGAGGGGCACTTGGCGGTCTTCGGCATTCCGGCCCACGGCCG
Organism: uncultured Planctomycetaceae bacterium; assembly: GCA_963828155.1. Classification (GTDB taxonomy): domain Bacteria; phylum Planctomycetota; class Planctomycetia; order Pirellulales; family PALSA-1355; genus CAWCAX01. The sequence continues at coordinate 317,646 of CAWHDQ010000012.1, read as the reverse complement.
CCGCGGCGCGCGCGCCGATTGTCTCACGACCTCGATGGCGAGATACAGGGATGGCGCGGCTTTCGATCAACGAGATGACGACCTATCGTTGGTCCTTCGAGGAGGATGTGCAGCACCTCCAGGCGGCGGGCATTCCCGCCATCGGCGTCTGGCGACAAAAAGTCGCCGATTGCGGCGAGGCCAAGGCCGCCGAGCTGCTGGCCGAGAGCGGCCTGGCGGTGTCGAACCTGCTCTGGGCCGGCGGGTTCACCGGCAGCGACGGACATACCTACGGCGAAAGCCTGAAGGACGCGGCCGACGCCATCCGTCTGGCCGCGCAGATTCGGGCCGGCTGCCTAGTGGTCTACAGCGGCGGCCGGAACAACCACACGCAGAATCATGCCCGGCGGCTGTTCGCCGGAGCCCTGAAAGAACTGCTGCCGCTGGCCACCGAACTGGAGGTGACGCTGGCGATCGAACCGATGCACCCGGGCTGCGCAGCCGAGTGGACGTTTCTCACTTCGCTGGACGAAGCGGTCGGTCTGGTCGATGCGCTCGGCAGCCCGCGGGTCAAGCTGGCCTTCGACATCTACCACTTGGGCCACGACCCGCGGATCGTCGACGAAATCGGCCGCTTGCGCGACCGGATCGCCATCGTCCACCTGGGCGACAGCCTCAAGCCGCCCGAGGCCGAGCAAAATCGCGAGCGGTTGGGGGCCGGCATCCTGCCGCTCAAGGAAATCGTCGCGGCCTTGGCCTCGGTCGGTTACGACGGTGATTACGACGTTGAGCTAATGGGCGAGGCGATCGAGGCCACCGACTACACGCAGCTGTTGGAATGCTCGAAGCGGGCCTTCGCGCAGCTGTTCGGTGTGTGAGCCGCTCTCGGCAGACGTTCGCCACGGTGATTGCGGCGGGCGCTGCGGCGCGAGCGGTTCACTTCTTGCCGGCTGCCGGCTTGGACGCCGCCTGCGGAATCAGCTCCAGGCACAGCAGTCGGCCTTCGCCGCGGACGTAGAGCAAGCCGTGCGACAGCAACGGCGGCGCCCAGGCCGGATACTTGAGCCACGGCACGGGACCGAACACGCCGTTGGCGTCGACCGGCACGCCCCGGGCCACTTCCTCGAACTTCGTCGGGTTGGCCTTCAGCAATAGCAGCACTCCCCGCTCAGTCAGGCAGACGAAATGCCCGTCGACGTAGAGCAGCGTCGACCGCGACAAGTCCGGCTCTTGCCACTGGACGTTGCCGGTGGCCCAGTCGATGCACCGCAGCTCGGCGTTCGAGTCGTGCCGGCCGCTCGAGCCGTACAAATAGCCCTCGTGGTAGATCGGCGTGTTCCAGTGGGTCTGCAACGATTTGTCGCGCCGTTTATTGGCGTCCGACCAGACCAGGTCGTAGCCGCCAGGCCGGACCTTGATCAGGGCGCTGCCGGGTCCGTACGTCTCGGAAACGAAAACCTGATTGCCGACCACGACCGGATTGCTGGCGTTGACGCTTTCGCGGATCGGGGCCCGCCAGGGGAAATGGAACTCGACTTTGCCGGTTTCCGGCTGAAAACCCAGCAGACCGCCCCGGGCAAACAAAAAGCACCAGGGTCGGCCGTCGATCCGAGCCAGCACCGGGCTGGCGTAACTGGCCAGCTCGTCGCCGGTCTTGTACTTGACCGCGCCGCTTTGCTTGTCGAAAGCGACGAGCGCCGTGCCGTTGGGCGTCGGCTGGGCGAAGGGGCCGTTGCCGTTCTCGGCCCGGTTGTCATCGAGCGGGTCGTTGCGGTTCGGCGCCGCCGGACCCGCCAACCTGGACCAGTAGCAAATTGCCGCTGACGATCGGCGTGCTTCCGACGCCGAAAAAATTCTGGACCACGCCGAACTCGGCCGCGGTGTCGCCCTTCCAGAGCAGCTTGCCGTCGCTGGCGCCCAGGCAGTGGAGCAGGCCCTCGGCGCCGTAAATGTAAACCCGGTCGCCGTCGACCACGGGCGAGGCCCGCGGCCCGTCGTCGTAGCCATACTGGTCGACGTAATCGGTCGGATACTCGAAGGTCCACAGCAGCTTGCCGGTCTCGCTCTCGACGGCCCGCAGCCGGGCCTTGTTCTCCCAGCGATCGAACTGGAACAGTCGACCCTGGCTGGTCACCGGGGAGCCGTAGCCGCTGCCGAGCCGAAGTTGCCAGACCAGCGGCGGGCCGGCGGCGGGCCAGCGGGTCAGAATGCCGCTCGGCCGATTTGTTGTCGCCCGTGGGTCCCAGGAACTGCGGCCAGTCGTCGCCGGCCGTGCGCTGCTGGACGATTTTCTTGGGTGGCGGATCGGCGGCCAGCGCCGCCGCAGCGAGCCCCATCCAGGCAACCGCCAGCAGCAGGCGAGCTGCGGTGCGACGCCCCGCGGTCGTTTGCGGAGCGCACCAGTGCCGCGAACCTTCGCCCGCGGCGCTGCGTCTGCTGAGATCGGGTTCGATCGGATTCATCACGGCCCCGGCGGCCAGCGAGCCAATGCGTCGGCTGCCCGGCGGCAGCCAGATCACTATACTACTTGAGTCTTCGCCAGCGCGACAAGAAAGCGGACGCAGATCATGCCCGAGCTGACTGTCAATTCGCGGATTAGCATTCCGCACGAAGAATTCGAATTCAGCTTTGCCCGTAGCGGCGGGCCAGGGGGACAGAACGTCAATAAGGTGAACTCCAAGGCGCTGCTGCGCTGGCCGGTGGTCACCAGCGCGGCGCTGCCGCCCGACGTGCGGGCCCGCTTTCTGGCCCGCTATCGCAGTCGCCTGACCGTCGAGGGCGAGGTGATCGTCACCAGTCAGCGTTATCGCGATCAGGGCGCAACGTGGCCGATTGCCTGGAAAAGCTGGGCGAGCTGATTGCCGCGGTGGCCGTTCGACCCACGGTCCGCAAGCCGACCAAGCCCAGCCGCGCGGCCAAGGCCCGCGCTGGAGGGCAAGCGGCACTCCTCGGCCAAGAAGCAATTGCGTCGCGCCGCCGAGCGATTGAGGGTCTGGCAATCCGCCCGCCGCACACCGCGTCAACCGCCTGCCCGCCGCTTGTGCTCGGCGCAAACCAAGTCGGCCATCCGGGTCGTGGCGTCGTCGTCGTTGGCCCAAAGCTCGTCCAAGCCGCGGCGAATCCGTCGCTCGGCGGTGGCCAGAGTAGTCGCCCTGTGGCCAGGTCAGTGGCCAATCGCTCGGCCGAGGCGTGCTCGTCGTGATGGTGCGCCTGGTGGACCAGCATTTGATCGAGCCGATTGAGCACGCTTGCGCTGCACATAGAGCTCGATCGCGGCATCGGCGATGCGCCCTTGCTGATACTCGCGGTCGAGAATCGATTCCTGGTACGTGCGAAGCAGCCGGTCGACCTGCCCGCCGAAGTGGGCCACGAGCTTGCCCAGTCGGGCGGCGTCGGCGTCGAGCCGTGCGTCGTGTACCGCGACTTGTGGAGCGGCGAACAGAGCCTCGATCCGGCGGCCGGCGAAGCTGCTGAGCTTACCCAGGTTTTTCCAGGGGCTCTTGGCGGCTTCGAGCACGCCCTTGAGCTCCAGGCCCACGTCCCGCACGCCGACCAGGGCGATGAACGCCCGCAGCACGTCGTTGGCGCCTTCGCCGATCATGTTGATTCGGGCGTCGCGCATCATCCGTTCGTAGGGTTCGTCGCTGAAATAGGCCTTCCCGCCGAAGATTTGGATCGTGTCGTTGATGATCCGCCAGAGCACGTCGGTCGAGAAGATCTTGAGCATGGCCGTTTCGACCATGTAATCCTCGAGCCCCGAGTCGATCAGCGCGGCGGTCTGAAAAGTGGCGGCCTCCATCGCGAAAGCGCCGGCCGCCATGTAGGCCAACTTCTCCTTGACCAACTCGAAGCTGGCCAGATTCTGCTGGAACTGCACCCGCGTGAGCGCGTGCTGGACGGCCCGGTTCAGGCAGAACTTGGCCGCGCCGGTGCAACTGGCGCCGAACGTGGTCCGGCCGAAGTCGAGCACGGTCAGGGCCACCTTGAGCCCCTTGCCGAGCTGGCCGAGGATGTTCTCGCGGGGCACCCACATGTCGCGGAAAGCCAGCCGCGAAGTGGCCGTGCCGCGGACGCCGCACTTGGGCATCCGCTTTTCGACGACCTCGAAGCCCTGCATGTCCGGCGTCACAAGAAAGGCCGTGATCTTGGTCTCGCTGCTGCCGGGTACGGGCGTCCGGGCCATGACGGTCAGCACTTGGGCGATTCCGCCGTTGGTAATCCAGCGTTTCTCGCCGTTGAGCAGGTAGCCCTTGCCATCGGGCGTGGGCGTGGCCGTGGTTTGCACGTTGGCCGCGTCGCTGCCGGCCTCGGGCTCGGTCAGGGCGAAGGCGCTGATCCATTCGCCGCTGGCCAGCTTGGGCAGCCAGCGGGCTTGCTGCTCGGGCGTGCCGAACAGCACCAGCGCCCGGGGACCGATCGAATGATGCGCGTTGACGAACAGCGCGGTGCTGCTGCAATGCCCACCCAGGACCTCGATCATCCGGCAGTACGAAGTCTGACTGAATCCGCCGCCGCCGTACTCCTTGGGCAGGCAGGCGCCGAGCACGCCGCGCCAGGCCAGGCCGCGGACGACCTCGTCGGGAATCTCGGCATTGCGGTCGATCGCCACGGGGTCGACTTCCTGGCGGCAGAAGTCGGCCAGATCGGCCACGGCCCGGTTGGTGCGCGGATCGGCGAGGAGGTCGGGATAGGGGGGGAGCTTCGCGCCCAGGTACTGGCCGAAGAACAATCCTTTGGCAAAGCCCAGCCCCTGCAGCCGGTCGCCCAGGACCTCTTCGGCCTGAGCCATTTGCTTTTCGCGATCCACCGCGTTCATCGGCAAAGTCCTTATCCGGCCATCCAAGGCATTATTGGGGGGCGAAGGCAAAAAACAACAAACTTGCGGCCGGGCCGGAATCGCTCGCAGCCGATCGGCCGCAGGGCCCCTCTGCCGAAGGCGTAAGCTGAAACGAATAAATCAAACTTGCCTGTGGCCCGCAAGGTGTTCGGGCGGCTCGAGCGCCCCAGAACCCGCGGAAAGCTGTAGCGGCTGTGCCGCCGGTCCGGCGAACCCTGCGGGGTATGCCGGGGGGGTCTGCCTAACTGCGCCTCGGCCTGCCGGATCGAGCGAAGTTCTCGGAAAATCCGCTCCGATGATGAAATTGCGCCCAAGCGCGCTCAACCAAGGCGAACTGTCGAATTCAACGCGAAAAGGATGTCCCATGAAAAGTGCCGTCGCCTGCCTGGCCGTGGCGATCGCCGGCCTGCTCGCCAACGTCGCCGCCGCCGGTTCTTGCCACGACTGCGGTTGCCACTGCGACTGCTGCAAGGTCTGCCGCTGCGTGCCCGAAGTCAAGAAGGTGCCGAAGATCACCTACGATTGCAAGTGCGAGGACTTCTGCATTCCCGGCCCCAGCAAGTGCTGCGGTTTCAAGACCGTCTGCCCCGACGATTGCTGCGGCTGCAAGCTCTTCAACCACGCGCATCGCGAGCCGGTGTTCGCACCGGGTTGCGCCAAGGTTCACACCAAGCACATCCTGGTCAAGAAAGAAGAGATGAAAGAGGTTTGCAGCTGGAAGTGGGAGGTCGTCGACCTCTGCCCGCACTGCAAACAGTGCTGCAAGCACCACCACGCCGACGCTCAGCCGGGCATCCGCAGCCGGGCCAGGCTCCGACCCGCGCGGTGGCCGGTGACGTGCAGGGCGACTACTACAGCCAGAACGACCCGTCGGCCGCGGGGGCCGCGCAGCCGGTGAGCGCCGGGCAAACGGATGAGCAACCGGCCGAGCTGGTTTCGCACACCAGCTCGCCGAGCCTGGCGAGCAAGTTCAAGAGCATGCTGCCGAAACTGGCCAAATAGTCTAACAAGCCGCGTGCCGGCCGCAAGAGTCGCGGCCGATCGACAGTCGCCCAAATGGACCGCCGCGTCCGGCCGACGCCGCCCTCGCCACAGGGGTGCGGAGTCGGTCGGGCGCGGCGGTTGCGTTTTGCGCACGCCCGTCGTCTTGGCGAGGCACTACGGCAGCGATTCAACTAGTGGTCGCGCCCCGCTTCGGGTTATATAATTGGGACGCTGGGCAGTTGGCCGCGCGCCCACTACCTGCCCGACGGAACATCGCGAGCGCACGACATCATGGCACGCCGGCAAGACATCGACCAATTCCTCCGCGACTGGCCCTACGAGCCGGGCGAGGTCAGCGCCCGCTTGGTGCGGGCCAGCGATGGCCGCGAAGTGCTGCAGATGCGGGTCGAGATGGGCATTCTGCAGCTGGAGGTCGAAGGCCGGCCCGATGGCCAGCGGCCCGGCGGCAGCGATACGTACTTCGACTATCTGCTGAGCCTGGCCCTGCACGAGGGGGAATCGTTCACCCTCACGGCCGAGCAGTGCGCCGCGGCCGACCGCGAGTTTTTGCAGTTTTATCACCGCCGGATCTGCTGGCTGGCGCTCCGCGAGTTCGGCCGGGCCACCCGCGACGCCGATCACAGCCTGGCTTTCATGGACTTCGTTCGGGCCCATTCGCCCGACGAGGAATGGACGCTATCGCACGAGCAATATCGTCCCTACGTGCTGTTTCACCGCACGCAAGCGGCCACGCTGGCTAAGCTCGAGGACGTGGGAGCCGAGGCCGCGGTCCAGGAGCTCAACCAGGGTCTCGACCGATTCCGCGACCTGTTCTCCGAATACGACGCCGATGACCAATACGACGACGACGAGATGGTCCGCCGCCTGCTCGAACTGAAAGCAGCCCTTCGCGAGCAGTACAACATCAAGCCCAGCCTCTCGGAGCAGCTGGCCGCCGCCGTCGCGGCCGAGGAATACGAGCGGGCCGCCAAGCTCCGCGACGAATTGCTCCGCAAGGCTCCCACCGGCCGCAAACGCAAGGCCTGACGGGCTGACGGCGCGGCCAGCTTGGCCTGCCGTCCGCTCTGTTCGCGGCGGCGCGGCGCGTCTTCATTCTTCGCACGAGATTCTATCCGTATCTGCCGCTCGATCTGCTGCGCGGGGTTTCTGCCCCCCGTATGATCCAAGCGCCGGACCGCCGCTAGGGGTGCGGTCGGTCGAGTCGCGCGCCGGCAAAGTCGCCGCGGATTGCCCGTTCGCGGCGTGCCAGCGGGGCCGTTTGTAACGCGCCTTGTAAGTATGTACACTGCCGCGCCCCTGGCCGGAAAAAGGCCATGATGCGTGAAGCATCGCCGCCGCAAAGGGTTTGGTGCGAATTGCGGTTGCCCGCGACAATTGGCACGCGGCCTGCATTAACATCCTGACGAGGCCAACGGCCTCAAAGCCCTTCGAGTCTCTCTTCACGCAAAGGAGTGTGTCATGCTCGTTCTGACCCGGAAAGCCAACCAGCAGATTCAAATCGGACCCAACGTTACCGTCACCATCCTGCGGATCAAGGGTCAGTCGATCCGCGTCGGCATCGAGGCCCCGCGCAACCTGAGCGTCCTGCGGGCGGAGTTGGCCGAGAAGCTGGCCGGCAACATGGTCGCCGACAGCGAGACCGTTCAGGCTGCCAAAGCGGCTGTCGAGCGGGAACAGCAGCGGGCGATCTGCGGTCCGCAGCAACCGGCACCGGCCGAGTCGCCAGCGTCCGATGCGACCTTGATGCGCTGCCGTGCTCCGCAAGCATCGGCGCTGGCGGCTCACTTAAGCGCCGGGGCCGCGGGCGACTGGTGAGCGTGGCGGCGCCGGTGGCCGTCGGCGTGTGAACCAATCGGGCGCGGCGGCGGACCCGACCGCCGCGCCAGCAGGGCAGCACGAGTTCCCGATCCTGACTCCCATGCTGCCGACCCAAACGCAGGACTGCCGCCTGACCACAGGGGAAGGGGGCCGGCGGTCGAAAACAGGCGGTCGATCCGACGATCGGCCGCTGGGTCAGGCCGCTGCCGGACGAGTCGAGCACGTCCGGCGGCGGCCGTTTTTTTTGCGCCGTGCCAAGCGGGATCTCAGGGGGCACGGCGAGATCCAATCGCGGCGCCTCAGCCCGCGGGGTCGTAGCCCAAATTGGGACTCAGCCAGCGCTCGGCTTCGACCATCGTCATGCCCTTGCGCCGGGCGTACGACTCGACCTGGTCGCGCGTGAGGCGGTCGACGGCGAAGTACCGCGACTGCGGATGGGCAAAGTACCAGCCGCTGACGGCGGCGGCGGGCCACATGGCGAAGTTCTCGGTCAGGCGGATGCCGGTCGCGGCTTCGGCGCCCAGCAGGCGCATCAGCGTTTGTTTCTCGGTATGGTCGGGACAGGCGGGGTATCCCGGCGCGGGCCGGATGCCGCGGTATTTCTCTGCGATGAAATCCTGATTGCTCAGGTTTTCCTGCCGGCCGTAGCCCCAATCGTCGCGGGCTTGCTTGTGTAGGGCCTCGGCAAAGGCTTCGGCCAGCCGATCGGCCAGGGCCTTGACCAGGATTGCCTGATAGTCGTCGTGATCGCGCTCGTAGCGGGCCACCAGTTCGTCGGCCCCCAATCCCGCGGTCACCGCGAACGCGCCGACGTAGTCCGCCCGGCCCGAATCAATCGGGGCCACGAAATCGGCCAGCGAGTAGAAGCTCGACTGCCCTTTGCGTTCCCACTGTTGGCGCAGCATGTGCAGCCGAGCGAGCTCCTCATGCCGGGTATCGTCCGTCCAGAGAACGATATCGTCCCCCTGCGAACCGGCCAGCCAGAAGCCATACACGGCGCGGGCGCGGAGCGAGCCGTCGGCCACAATCTGCTCCAGCAGCCGCTGCGCATCGTCATACAGCTTGCGCGCCTCGGGCCCGACCTGGGGATCGCTGAAGATCTGCGGGTATTTTCCCTTCAGCTCCCAGGCCAGGAAGAACGGCGACCAGTCGATCCACTCGATGAGCTTGGCCAGCGGATAATCGGCGAGCACGCGCGGTCCCAGAAACGCCGGCCGCTCGATCGGCAGGCTCGCCCAATCGCTCTGGAACCGCCGGGCCAGAGCGTCGGCATAGGGCACCAGTTTGGTTTCCTGCCGGCGCTGATAGGCAGCCACGAGGCTCTTTTGCTCGGTCTGGTTGCGGGCGACGAAATCGGCCCGCAGATCGCGGCTCAAGAGCCGTTCGACCACGCCCACCGAGCGCGACGCGTCGAGCACGTGGACCGTCGGCTGCTGGTAGGCCGGGGCGATCTTCACGGCGGTGTGCTTGGCGCTGGTCGTGGCCCCGCCGATGAGGAGCGGCTTCTGGATGCCACGACGCTGCATTTCGCGCGCGACGTGAACCATCTCATCCAGGCTGGGCGTGATGAGGCCGCTCAGGCCGATCAGGTCGACATTTTCCTGCAGAGCGGTGTCGAGAATCTTTTCGCAAGAGACCATCACGCCCAGGTCGATCACCTCGTAGTTGTTGCAGCCCAGCACCACGCCCACGATGTTCTTGCCGATGTCATGCACGTCCCCCTTGACCGTGGCCAGCAGGATCTTGCCGCGAGCCTGGGCCGCGCCGCTCTGGGCCTTTTCCTGCTCCATGAACGGCAGCAGATAGGCCACGGCCTTTTTCATCACGCGCGCGCTCTTGACCACCTGGGGCAGAAACATCTTGCCCGCCCCGAACAAGTCGCCGACCACCTGCATCCCGGCCATCAGCGGGCCTTCGATGATCGACAGCGAGGAGGGATATTTCTGCCGGGCTTCCTCGGTGTCTGCCTCGACATGGTCGACGATCCCCTTAACCAGGGCGTGCGACAGCCGCTCTTCGACGGTGCCGGTCCGCCAACTGGCGACCGCTATTTCGGCAGTGTCGGACTTCTTGACCGTTTCGGCATAGGCGATCAGCCGCTCGGTGGCGTCGGGGCGGCGGTTGAGCAGGACGTCCTCGACCAACTCCCGCAGCTCGGCGGGAATCTCCTCGTACACGGCGAGCTGGCCGGCATTGACGATGCCCATGTCGAGCCCGGCCCGGATGGCGTGGTACAAGAAGCACGAGTGCATCGCCTCGCGCACCACGTCGTTGCCGCGGAACGAAAACGAGACGTTGCTCACCCCGCCCGAGACCTTGGCTCCCGGTAACGTCCGCTTGATCTCGCGCGTGGCCTCGAAAAAATTGACCGCGTAGTTGTTATGCTCTTCGATTCCGGTGGCCACGGTCAGGATGTTCGGGTCGAAGATGATGTCCTCGGGCGGCATGCCGACCTCTTCGGTCAGCAGCCGGTAGGCCCGGCGGGCGATTCGCACTTTGTCGGCCGTTTCGGCGGCCTGGCCTTGCTGGTCGAACGCCATCACAACGACGGCCGCGCCGTAGCGGCGGACCAGCCGGGCATAGTGCAGAAATTGCTCTTCGCCTTCCTTGAGGCTGATCGAGTTGACGATCCCCTTGCCCTGGACACATTTGAGTCCGGCCTCGATGACCGACCATTTGGAGCTATCGACCATGATCGGCACGCGGGCCACTTCAGGCTCGGCCGCGATCAGGTTCAGAAACCGGGTCATGGCCGCTTCGCCGTCGAGCATGCCCTCGTCCATGTTGACGTCGATGACGTTGGCCCCGGCTTCGACCTGCTCGCGGGCTACGGCCACCGCCGAGTCGTACTGGCCGGCCAGGATCAGCCGGGAAAACTTCTTCGAGCCGGTGACGTTGGTCCGCTCGCCGATCATCAGGAAATTGGTGTCCGGCCGGAGCGTGAGCGGCTCCAGTCCGCTCAGTCGAGTCAGCGGCTCGGGCTGCGGACGGAGTCGGGGCTTTGCATCCGCCACGGCGGCTGCAATCGCCTGGATGTGCGCCGGCGTGGTCCCACAGCATCCGCCGACCATATTCAGCCAGCCACTGTGGGCAAATTCGCCCAGCGCCGCCGCCATCATGGCCGGCGTCTCGTCGAAGCCGCCAAAGGCGTTCGGCAGTCCCGCGTTGGGATAGCAACTGACGTAGACTGGCGCGATCCGCGACAGTTCTTCGATATGGGGGCGAAGCAATTCCGGGCCCAGCGAGCAGTTGAGGCCTACGCTCAGCAGATCCGCATGGGCAATCGAATTCCAGCAGGCTTCGACGGTCTGGGCCGAGAGCGTGCGGCCGTCCTTGAACACCGTAAAGGAGACCATCACCGGCAGGCGGACGTCGTGGTCGGTAAAATACTTGTCGATGGCAAACAGGCAGGCCTTGAGCACCAGCGTGTCGATGCACGTTTCCATGAGCAGGATGTCGACGCCGCCAGCGACCAGCGCGTCGATCTGCTCCAGGTAATTCTCGACCATCTGGTCGAATGTGACGTCGCGGTGGCCGGGGTCGCTGATGTTGCCGGCGATCGAGAGTTGCTTGGTCGTCGGCCCGATCGAGCCCGCCACGAATCTCGGCCGCTCGGGGGTCTGAAAGCTCATCTCGTCGGCCGCCCGGCGGGCCAGGGCCACGGCCGCCAGGTTTAGCTCGCGAACCCGGTCGGGGAGATCGAAATCAGCCATCGCGACCCGCGACGCGCCGAACGTGTTCGTTTCGATGATGTCGGCCCCGGCCTCCAGGTACTGGCGATGGATCTGGTAGATCGCCTCGGGCTGGGTGATCGACAGGATATCGATGAAGTTCTTCAGGTCTTTGGTGTGGGCGGCGAATTCAGTGCCGCGGGCATCGCTCTCGCTCAGCTTGAGCTGATGGACCATCGTGCCCATCGCCCCATCAATGACCAGGATTCGCTGGCTCAGCAAGCGTTCCAGCAGCAGGCGAGTCGCGGGAGCCGACGCAACGGACATGGCAAAGCGGGGGGCTATGGGAAAAGGCCGGCGCAAGCGGCCAAAAGTTCAAGTATCCCATCCTGCGATGCGTATTGGCAAGGAGGGCAAGGCTTTAAGAGCCGGCGACCGCGGGTTCGACTCGCGGGATTCGACAGAGGATACCCTATTTACTGGCAGTAGGGGGGCGCAGCCGATCCACAAGCTCCAGCAGGTTTTTCCCAGCTTCCACAGCCCGTGTAACCGCTACAAGACTCAAGACCGGCACAACCAGTACCGATAGTAATTATGGTCCGCCAGGAGCGGGACGCTTGCGCGCCGACGTGCCCCGGGGCTTGGGCCCCCGGTTCGCGCGTGAATCGCCACCGGGCAACTGGCGGATCGCCTGGAATATTAAGAGCCGTGCTGGTCAGGGGAAGTTCATGGGGTCTTCAATCAACGTGCGTCCGAGCGGTGCCGGCTTGCAGGGCGGCGCACCCGCCACGCTGGCTTTTCGGCGCCCGGCCGACAGCCGCGTCGGCACGTCGCAGGACGGCCGCTGGGACGTGCCGGTGCAGCTCCGCCTGCCGGACGTCACCCCCTCGGCCGCCGCACCGGCCAGCCAGGCTGCGCATGGCAGCAATCCGCTGGTGGGCCAGCTGATGTGGGTCATGACCGGCGTGCTGGCCATTGTGGCGATTTGGCTGGTGGCGACTGGCAATCCCGATCGCCGACAGTCGATGCCCGAAGCTCCGAATTGGCGATCCAGCGAGCCGGCTCCGCCGGCGAGCGATGCCCGGGGTGAGACGCCGGTTCATCGGCCGGTGCCCAATTGGAAAGAACCGCCCGCGGCCGAGGCCAGCGCTCAAGGTGAACCGGCCGGCAGTCGCGGACCCTGGCGAGCCGGAGCTCAGATCGTGCAGCCCGGCGCGGCCAGCGAAAACGAATTGGCTCCCAGCACGCCGGCGGGCCCGAGCTCCGCCGCTTGGCCGGGCGATGCCTGGCCCGGTCACCGCCCCGACATCGGTCAGCCGCCCGAAGGCAGCGCAGCTCCCGGCGGCGCCGCCGCAGGCAATCCGGCGGAAACAGCGCCGAGCAACACGGTGGCGCCCAGCTCGGGGCCCGCGTCAACCGATCCTTGGCCCGGCGATCCGCGCTGGCCGGACGACGCTCGCGGGGCGGTCCCTGCCGACGGGCCCGTTGCCCGAACGGCTCAAATGCCGCCGCGCCAAAACAACCCTCCGCCTGCGAGTGGGCCGGCGGCCCGACTGAACGGCGGCATTCAACAACTGGACGTGAACTCGAATCATGACGGCACTCGATCGCGCTTTTATTAAGGCCTACGGACGTCCGCGCCGCGCTTCCGCCGGCCAGGCGTCCCAGCGGCCGCCGGCTCCGGCCGGCGTTGCGCTGCAGCGGGGCGACATCTCGCATCGGATCGATCCGCCCGCGGTGCTCGGATCGGTGCCGAGCGTCGCCCCGGTCGAGCCCGCCGACAAGCCGTCCCTCGCGCCGCTGCCGAGCGTCGAGCAGATTCACGAGCATGCGCTGGCCTTCACTGCACTGCCCGAGATGGAGGTGCAACCGCCGCCCGAGCTTTCGGCCACTGCGAAAGCAGCGGTGGCGGCGACCGCGGCCGATTTGCACCGAGCCTGGCCGCCGCGCTTCGCCAGCGACTCGGTCAGTCTGCTTGATGGCCCGGCGGTGAAGAACGTGCTCCCGTCGGGTACTACGTCTGCAGGCCCCGTTGAGCCTGCATCGCCAGCACCGGCTACGCAGCCGGCCTCTGCTTCGACCCTGGCGAGCGCGGCCAAGCCGCTTTCAGCCTTCGCACCCACAGAGCCCTTGGCCGACCCGGTTGCGCCGCTGTTGGAAGTCGATCGGTTCGAGTGGCCGAGCGAATGTCAGGCCGTATGCGCTGCGGTGCCGGCCGCGCTCGATCAATTTATCTCGCGGCTGATGTCGGCCGCCGCCGAAGGGGCCAAGCGGGTTGCCCTGCTTGGGATCGGTCCCGCGGCGGGCGCCACCACGGCGGCGCTTTGTCTGGCCCGGCGGGCGGCCGGTCAGGGGGCCAATTGGGTGCTCGTCGACGCCGACATCGCCAAGGCACGGCTGGCGGGCCGCTTGGGCGTGTTGGGCCAGGCCGGTTGGCCGCGTGTACTGGGCGGCGAGTTGGAACTCGGCGAGGTGATGATCGCGTCGCTTGAGGATCGTTTTACGGTCGTGCCGGGCGAGACGCTGGGGCTGGACGCCGAACCCTGGACCGGCGCGCGGGCCGGAGGTGTTCGACCTGTTGGCCGATGCCTACGAGCTGGTGCTCGTCGACGCCGGCACGGTCGTCGGCTCGAACGTCGCGCCGGTCTCCGCCTTGAGCCGGGCGGCTCACCTGGCCGCGGTTTACCTGGTGTACGACGGTCGGCGGACGACGGTGGCCGAGCTTTCGGCCTGCGCCCGGCGGCTGAGCGAGGCGGGTTTGACGGTGGCCGGCGCGATCGAAAACTTTGCCCCGCGGAGCGACGACGCCGCGCCGCGCGGCAACTGCGCCGCCCCCACGCCAACTGGCCCTTTGTCGGAGATCTCGAACGATGTACGAAGCGTACTGGCAATTGCTCTCCAAGCCGTTCGAGACCTGCGCCAATGCGCGGTTTTATTACCCCAGCGAAGTCCATCAGGCCGCCCTGCTCAAGCTCCGCTACGCGATCGAGAATCGCCGCGGCGGCGCCTTGCTGGCCGGCGGAGCGGGCTCGGGCAAGACGATGCTCGTTGCCGCGCTGCGGCGGCAACTTTCTGAAAATCACACGCCGTTCGTCCACGTCGTCTTTCCGCAATTCTCGCCGGCCGAATTGTTGACCTACATCGCCGACGAGTTGGGAGCCAGACCTGCCGCCGGAACCGTCAGTCTCGATCAGACCGTGCGCCGCTTGCAGCAGTTCCTGACCGAAAACTCGTCGCAGGGCCGCCATGCGGTGGTCGTGGTCGATGAAGCTCAGCTGTTGGCCGACGCCGGCAACCTGGAAACGCTGCGGCTCCTCACCAATTTCGACGGCGGGACCCAGCCGGCCCTGACTTTGCTGCTGGTGGGGCAAACCGCGCTTTTGCCTGCGCTCGACCGGATGCCCGCCCTCGAAGAGCGACTGGGCGTCAAATGCCTGCTGCGGCCGTTTACCGCCGACGAAACGGCCAGCTATGTCAGCCACCGCCTGAGTGCGGCCGGTGCGGGCCGCGAAATCTTCACCTCCGACGCGCTGACGCGGACCCATCAACTGGCCAAGGGCAACCCGCGACGGATTAATCGTCTGTGCGATCTGGCCCTGCTGATCGGCTTTGCCGAAGAGCAGCCGCAGATCGAAGCCGCGCAGATCGAAGCCGTGGCTGGCGAGCTGGTCAACGTCGCGCCGGACGTGTGAGGGAAAGGCAGAAGGCATAAGGCAGAAGGCAGAAAGACGGAACGCAGAAAGACGGAACGCAGAAAGACGGAACGCAGAAAGACGGAACGCGTGCGGCGCTCGGCGTAGCGCCAAAATCCCTTTCCCTGTGGGAGAGGGCAGGGTGAGGGCCGCCCTGCTTCGTCGTTGCCGCATCCTTCGACGCGGCCGCTTCATCGAGCCCGCGCTCCGGAAACGCACCCCAGCCCGAGCTATAATCGGTTCGGTGTCGATCGCGTCGCCCGGCAGCGTCTTTGCCTTCCGCCATGCTCCTCGGTTACAACACCAACGGCTTTGCCCATCACGATCCGCTCGTGGCGTTGGAGTTATTGGCCGAGATCGGTTACCGGAGCGTGGCGCTTACGCTCGACCACGGCTGCCTCAATCCGTTCGATTCCGATCTGCCGCGGCAGATCGAGGCGATGCGACGCATCCTCCAGCGGCACCGCTTGCGAAGCGTGATCGAGACCGGCGCTCGGTTTCTGCTCGATCCGCGGGTCAAGCACGAGCCGACGCTGGTTTCCGCATCGGCCGAGGGGCGGGCCCGCAGGGTCGATTTTCTCTGTCGCGCCGTCGACATCGCCGCCGACCTGGGAAGCGATTGCGTTTCACTGTGGGCCGGCGTGGTCCGCGACGGGGCCGAGGAGAAGGTCGTGTGGAAGCGGTTGGTGACGGGGCTGGAGCAAGTGCTGGCCCATGCCGAGCGGCGGGGCGTGACAATCGGCTTCGAGCCCGAGCCGGGCATGTTCATCGACACGCTCGACCGCTTCGCCGAGCTGGCCGCTCGGTTGCCGCACGACCGCCTGCAGTTGACGCTCGACGTCGGCCATCTGCACTGCCTGGGCGAACTGCCGCTGGCCGAACGGATTGCCGGGGCCCCGTGGCGGATGGTGAATGTGCATATCGAAGACATGCGAGCCGGCATCCACGAGCACCTGATGTTCGGCGAAGGAGAAATCGATTTTCCGCCGGTCATTGCGGCCCTCCGCGCGGCCGGCTTCGCGGGCGGATTGCACGTCGAGCTGAGCCGGCATAGCCACATGGCGGTCGAGGCGGCCCGGCAAGCCTACGCCTTCCTGGCCCCGCTGGTCGAAAAGTCCGGCTGATCGCGGCGACGGCTAGCCGCCGGCCGGCTATGATGGAACGGTCGGGCGACTTATGGCCTCGGGCAAGTTTCCCTCCAACCTCACGGCAAGCGATTCATGCTGTTTCCTGAGCAATCGAAGCTCGTTCGACCGCGCGTGTTCTACACCGGCTTGGCACTGGCGGTCGCACTGCTGCTCGGCGACTTTTTGCTGCTGGTCCGGGGCCAGGGGTCGGCCCGGCAGATCGAGATTTATCTGGTGCTGTTCACGCTCGCCATCCTGAGCGTCGTGTACCGCTATTTCAGTTCGATTCCGAAGCTGAAAGTGCTGGCCGCCCGGAGCGTCTGGTTTCTGGTGGTGATCCTGATCGTGACCGCAGTGGCGTTCGTGGTGCAGAGCCCGCTGAATCCGCCGGCGCAGCCCCCGGGATAAGCGTTGGTGCGGAGCTCTGGCCGCGCGCTGCTCGGACTTGGCTGCATGCGCCTCCGTGGGAGAGCGGGTCCCGCGGGCATGTTAACCCATCGACACGGCCGTCATGCCGCTCTCGGTAATCTCATACAAGTACGGCTGCGTACTATTGAGTCGGCGCACCAGCCCCATTCCTTCGAGGGAATCACTGGTGATACCCTTCTTGCCGCCTGGCGTTCCGAGCGCCTTACCGTAGCGAACTCGTCGAGTTGGCCCAGGAGTATCGTCGAATGCCATGCACATGTCATTGCGTGTTGCTCCGCCTGGTTTCGGCCAATTACTCAGGAACCGGAGAATCGTGCGCTGAACCTGCGTCAAATGTCGCATGCTTTCACCTCCACATGCAGTTGGGTCTACACAGTGCCCCATCAGGCTCCCAGCCGTAAACCGCTAAGTAAACCGTCCGGAAGCCCTCAGGGCCAGCGTGTCGCTGGACTTCAGCGGCCAACATAGCAGGGAGGTCAAGCCCCCATAGATGGTCGAGAATTTTCGCTATTCGCGGAGTTGGGTGGCTAGGTCAGGAAGCGTGCTTTCAATCGCCCCGGCAGGCGGGTTATAATCCGGTTTTCGCCCACCGCCGTCCCCGCCCCACCCCGACAGGTTCGAGGAGCTACCTCCCATGCCCGATCGCACTCCGGCTCGTCCCGCTGCGGTTTCCTCGCGTCGCGACTTTCTCAAGACGTCCGGCTTGCTCGCTGCCGGCGGTGTGCTGGCCGGCAGTTTGGGCGTCGCCCGCAGCGCCCATGCGGCTGGCAGCGACGTGCTGAAGGTCGGGTTGATCGGTTGCGGCGGACGCGGCACCGGCGCGGCGGCCCAGGCCGTGAGCAACGACGTCAACGCCAAGCTCGTGGCCATTGCCGACGCGTTTGCCGATCGGCTCAACTCGAGCCTGGAAAACCTTAAGCAGACGGTCGGCGACAAGGTCGACGTGGCCGACGATCGCAAGTTCGTCGGCTTCGACGCCTACAAGCAGCTCTTGGCCACCGATGTGGACGTGGTGCTGCTGGCCACGCCGCCCCACTTCCGCCCGATTCACTTCCAGGCCGCGATCGATGCCGGCAAGCACACGTTCGTCGAGAAGCCGGTAGCCGTCGACGCGCCGGGCGTCCGGGCCGTGCTGCAAACGGCCGAACAGGCCAAGGCCAAGAACCTCGCCGTGGTCTCGGGCCTGTGCTATCGCTACGACCTGCCCAAGCGCGAGCTGGTCAAGCGGGTCCGCGACGGCGCGATCGGCGACGTCCGGGCGATGCACGTCAGCTACAACACTGGCACGCTGTGGCACCATGGCCGCAAGCCCGAGTGGAGCGAAATGGAATACCAGCTCCGCAACTGGCTCTACTTCACCTGGCTGTCGGGCGATTTCAACGTCGAGCAGCACGTCCACAGCCTGGACAAGGCGGCCTGGATCATGGGCGACGAGCCGCCGGTCAAAGCCACCGGCCTGGGCGGCCGCCAGGTCCGCACCGGCGACGAATGGGGCCACATCTTCGACCATATGGCCGTCGTCTACGAATATGCCAATGGTGCCCGGCTGTTCTCCAACTGCCGGCAGATGGCGGGCTGCTCGGTCGACGTGTCCGATCACCTGTTCGGCACCAAGGGCTCGGCCGAAATGATCAGCGCCACGATCGACGGCCCATCGGCCTGGAAATACACCGGGCCCAAGCCCAACATGTACGATCAGGAGCACAAGGAGCTGTTCGAGAGCATCCGCTCGGGCAACCCCATCAACAACGGCCTGTACATGGCCCGCAGCTCGATGCTGGGCATTATGGGCCGGATGGTGTGCTACACCGGCCAGACCCTGACCTGGGACCAGTGCCTGAACTCGAAAGAGAACCTTTCGCCCGCCAAGTACGAGTGGGGCGACGCCCCGAAGGCCGCCGTGGCCAAGCCCGGCCTAACGCAGTTTGCCTGAAAAGGCAGAAGGCAAAAAGGCAGAAGGCAAAAGGCAAAAGGCAGAAGGCAGAAGGCAGAAGGCAGAAGGCAGAAGGCAAAAGGCCCTTCGACGAGCACCCTGCGACAGGTTCAGGGCAGGTTGAAAAACGCGCCGGCGAGTTTGGTTCATTGCGTCGGCATGTTCCCGTCCCTCCGGAAAGTTTGGGTAAGGGTGCCTGGCCGCGCGGCGCTGGTGACGGTGGCCCCTTGCGCGTGCGGCACCGATCGGCCGCGCTTCGGGCTGAATTCCTGGGGGCGCCAGGCGGAGTTGCCAGGTTTTTCCGCCGCCGGTAAATTACTCCTGGTCGGCGCTCCGTTCTAGCGTGGCGGCCTCTCCGCATGGCGAACCGGGCCTTGGCCCGGCTTGTCTGGCTGGTTGAGGGCGCGCTCGGCGGACGCGTCTGCTTCGGAGGGTAAGCGAATTGGCCAGCGGCCTGACTCGAAATCAGGTGCCCCGCAAGGGGTTGTGGGTTCGAATCCCATGCCCTCCGCTTTCATAAGTCATTGCCTTGTCATGAATTCGGCGGGAGGTCGATCTGGCCGATCATGGCCCCCCGATCGCCATCCCGCCCAATATCCCACCGTCTGGGGTGACAATTTGGTATTCTCGAACCAATAACCGTTTGCACCGCTTTGACGCTCTCGCTCCCCAATCGTCGTCAATGCTTAAGTCAGTATCCATCAATAAAGTTCGCGGCATTTTTCAGGGCGCCCTCGACGATTTGACGCCGCTCACAATGTTGGTTGGCCCAAACAGTGCTGGCAAGAGCACTGTCTTAGAGTCGATTTACTTAGGCGTACACCCATCTGTGGGATTCGCCGCGTCGCGAGTTGCGTTCCAGCACCGGGCTGAACATGGTGCTACTTGGTTAGTTTGGCGGCGCAAAGGCGACGCGTCAGTCACAGTGTCTAACGGCGAGCAAACTCGGAAAGTCGTCCTGCGACCTACAGGCCTCCAGCAACTCGAGTGTTCGGTCGAGATTGATGGAGTCCTGGCCCGGGAAAAACCGGCGAAGGCCCAAGAGAACTCGGGCAACCTCTCCGTGCCAACGTCAGTATTCGACGAGCTGACCGTTCCGTTGGCGGACATCCCCTTCTCCCGCTTTGTGGGTGCGTTCGACGCAACGAACCTCCCGCGTCTTTTTTCCGAGGCGGTCGACCTAGGACTACGAGACGTGGCGATTGCTGTCGCGGAAGAATTGCTGCCCGACATTCAACGCATAGAGATTCTTCTGACAGGCACGACCCCAACGTTGTACGGCTCTAATGAGCACGGGACAATCCCGCTCTCGCTCGTCGGGGACGGAATACAATCGCTATTGTCCCTCAGCCTTAGGCTTGTAGCACCAAGAAATACCGTAGTGTTGCTCGAGGAACCGGAAGCGCACAAGCATCCTGCCGCCATCCGAACCGCGGCGAAAGTCACCTTTGAGGCCGTACGGCGCGGCGTTCAAGTCGTCATCGCAACCCACAGTTTAGACCTGATAGACGCGATTCTTGCTGAAGCCAAGGATGATGCTGAGGTCAACGCCTTGAGCCTCTATCGGCTCAAACTTGCCGATGGAACTCTGATTTCGACTCGTGTCGCGGGCGCCGATCTCGCGTTCTCGCGAACCGAAATTCAGGGTGACCTGCGATGACGGAATCGGTAATCCTCTGCGAAGGATACCACGACAGGGCGTTCTGGAAGGGTTGGCTCGAACACCTTGGATGTGTTGATCCTGGCCTTCACTCGGGGAAGAGCGTCAGAACCCCAATTCTTGATCCTTGGGGGACCAGGGTGGTCGGCGGCCAGTACGCATTTCATGGCCACTCCGGGCAGTTTATTCGTCTAGTGCCCTGCCACGGGAAGACCAAATTGCGTCCCGCCGTCGCAGCGCGGCTGAGCGAGCGAAAGACAAAGTCACTTGCGCAGTTGGTGGTCAACTTTGACTCCGATCAGCCTGCTCACGACACTGGGGCAACCGATCACCTTAGCTTAAACACCCTCGAACAACTCACCTTGAGTCAGGATCACCGTCGCACCGTAATAGGTCCTGGCGACTACTTGCTCGACGCTGGCCAGACCAGAGTCTCCGGTGTCGTATGGACTGCCCCTGCAGCTGAGTTGCCAGGGGTCCCACGACATCAAACTCTGGAACGAATCATCTGCGCCGCAACTGCAACAGCCTTTCCCGAAAGAGGCCATTGCGTAAAGCAGTGGCTTGAGTCACGGCCAAATTCCCCCGCAAGGGAATGCCTTGAGGGCAAGGAGATCATCTACTCTTACATGGCTGGCTGGCATGCAGAGCAGGGTTCAGAGCCATTCTATTCCCATGTGTGGACTGTACCGCCGATTCGCGACGCGTTGATCGAACATCTAAAGCAAACCCCCAGTTGGAAGCTTGTAGAACAGCTTGTGACATAGGACGACTTGCTTGCCAGAGCACTTCCGCGACGTCATCTGCGTCCTGCGAAACATAATACCGAAGCGTCGTTTCAATAATTCGGTGTCGCATTAGGAGCTGCAACGTCGCGGGCTTTATTCGAGCCGCCCATCGCGTTCCAAATGCACGCCGCAGATGGTGTGCGCTACCAGCTTTCCCTTCAGGTTTATTGACGACAACCCCCGCCGCTCTCCCGATTGCAGAAATGGTTCTGCCCACGCGTTTGACAGTCATGGGTCGGCCAACTGCCGAGCAGAAGCGAATGTTGTCGCGCCGATAGGGGCGGCACAATCCGGACCGCAACGATTCATTTGCTTGTTTCTGTGGAATGCAACCACGATGGCACGGCACGACGATAACTTTGCACGATGGATAGCTTTTGAAAAGTCAACCTGGACATTCCAAGTATTCCGCCAATACGAAACGGAGCTAGAGCGCATATACTATGCCCATCGGGCGGCGTCGCGCACGATATACAAATCACTTAAAACTGCTGGTGCTACGTGGGATGATGACGCACACAAGCACATGGCTATCACAACCAAATCGGGAAACAGTATGTTTCCAAGTATTAGGGAATGGTCCAATACATATAGCCACTTCGAAAATTGGACACACCTTAACATCATTGTATCAATGACATCGAACCTAGAGACCTACCTGGCCGCGGTCATTTCCTTGGCAATTAACTCTGATCCAGGCCTCTTGTTGGGTGGCAGCAAGCTTATAGACGGCGCCAGACTGCTGCGCCATCCGAGGAAAGACTTGTCTGTAGCGATCGATGGAGCCATCACTAAGATAACAAAAGGCGACTGGCCTTCACGAATGAGCTCCTTTCACAAGCTATTCACAACGGTGCCATCGTTCGTTGCCGCTCATATCGGTCAGCTTGATACCGCACGGCTGATTAGAAACAGGATGAGCCACGCGTTCGGTAGGGATATCGAGGCATCTAGAAACCACACCACAAAGAACATTATCCCGATGGAGAAGATAAGTAAGGCGCGGCTTCTGAAACTTAAAGAGATAATCAGACGCTCAGCGAAGGAATTTGATAGACTGTTATTGGCAAACCATATCGGTGAATACCAAGCAGTCGCGTTTTTTGACAGGCTTTATCCGACACTCAATCTCGCCGTTCATCCAAGTCAGCGAGCTATTGCGCTAAAAAAAGAACTGGGGCGGTCTGTGGCTCCGACCCGGGGGAAAAAATTCTGCAAGGGACTAGTAGACTATTACGAATCACTCTAGGTCCATTGGCCTGCCCCAGTAGGTCCGTTGGCCTGCCCCAGTGACAGCACCCCCGGTTTTCGGGACTCTGGCCGTTGCAGCCTTTGGTCACACCTTCGTGCGTGGGTCATATCGGTCCGAATGTTGCAGCAGGCTGGGCGGCAGACAACCGTGGTGTGCCCATCGTCCCAACGAGATGTTACCTCAACTGTTACTTATGATCGCGTTTGAGCGGCGTCGCTGGATGCCTTGTTATTTCATAAGCATCGAGAAAGATGGCAACTGAAGGTCAACAGAATGCTAACAATACGTCAATTTGTGACTCCAAATCAGGTGCCCCGCAAGGGATTGTGGGTTCGAACCCCATGCCCTCCGCTGATAGAACTGACCAAAAAGAACAGGGCTTGCGACCGATACGGGTTGCAAGCCCTTGTTTCATTCATAGCGTTCCATTGGGGAACATAAGCACGGCACCTCGGCCCCCCAAGCCGGATTTCTTCGTAATCGTCGACGGCCAGGGGCGGTTCGAGCGGCGCGGCTTCACGATCAAGGACACGCCGTTTGATGTCTATGTGCCGTTGGATTCCTTCGACGGCTTCTTGACGCCGTTCGCCCGCGATCGCAGCGGCGGCGACTGGATCGGCGTGGGTGATCCGGTGCTCGAGCTGCGCGATCGCTAATGTGCGGGCATCGGTTTGGATCGCGTGTTTTTCCGCGCAGGCCGGGCTTTTTCACGAGCTACATTGCCCGAGGCGGATGGTGGCGGCCGGGCAAGCGGGGTACGGCTCGAATTTGCAGCCCGGCCTGGGCGGAGCTAAGCTAAGACTCGAGCTTTGGGCCGACCGCCCCTTCCCCTGGGTGTAGTTCCCTCCGCACCAAGCAGAAGGCAACGCAATGTTGCCCGCCAGATACTGTGGCTGCCTGATCGCCTGCCTGCTGTGCGCGGGTTCCGGCATGGCCCAGCAGGTGGACTTCGCCCGCGACGTGCACCCGTCCTCGAGCGGCACTGCTTCGCCTGTCACGGTCCGGAAAAGCAGACCAGCGGCTTGCGGTTGGATGTCCGGGCCGTGGCCATGACCGGCGGCGATAGCGGCGATCCGGCGATCGTGCCGGGCAAGGCCGCCGCCAGCCCGATGATTCGCTACGCCGCCGGCGAGGTGGAAGGGCTGGTCATGCCGCCGGCCGACAGTGGCCTTGCCCAGCTAGCCGCGTCGGAGCTCAAGCTGTTGCGGCAATGGGTCGACGCGGGCGCGTCGTGGCCGGATGCCCTGGCCGGAACCGAACGCGCCGAGAGCAAGCTCTGGTCCCTCCAGCGGCTTGAGCGTCCCGCGGTGCCGGAAGCGGCCGGTCCTGGAGTCGGGCATAATCCCATCGATCGGTTTGTGCGGGCGCGGCTCGCCCGGCGCCAGCAGCCGCCGGCACCGGCGGCCGATCCGCGGACTTTGGCCCGGCGGTTGTACTTCGACCTGACGGGCCTGCCGCCGACGCATGCCGACTTGGAACGCTTTCTAGCCGCCTGCACCGCGCAGGGGTCGGATGAGGCCTACGCCGCGCTCGTCACCCAATTGCTGGATTCGCCGCGGTACGGCGAGCACTGGGCCCGGCATTGGCTGGACGTGGTCCACTACGCCGATACCCACGGCAACGACCACGATTTCGCCCGGCCCAATGCGTGGCCCTATCGCGACTACGTCATCCGTTCGCTGAACGAGGACAAACCGTACGGCCGCTTCATTGAGGAGCAGGTCGCCGGCGACGTACTTTATCCGGACGATCCGCAAGGCATCGTGGCGCTCGGTTTTTTGGCGGCCGGGCCCTGGGACGACACGTTGATGGTCACGGTCCGCGAGGACACGGTCGATCATCGCTTGTCGCAAGTGCTCGACCGGGACGAGATCGTCAGCAACGTGATGGGCACCTTTCAAAGCCTGACGGTGCACTGTGCCCGATGCCATAACCATAAGTTCGATCCGATCTCGCAGCGCGACTATTACGGGCTGCAGGCGGTCTTCGCCGGAATCGACCGCGCGGACCGTCCCTTTGAGGCGGATCCTCAGGTTCACGCCCGGCGGCAAATGCTGTTGGCACGTCGGCAGCGGATCGCCGAGCGCGACCCCGCTTTGCTGACCGCGGACGAATTGGCACACGTTCAGGTTCAGCTGGCCGCCGCCGAAGCGGACGACGCCCGGCGCCGCAAGCGCTGGGCCGTGCCGGACGTGCTCAGCGTGACCAGCGCCGCCGAGCCGGACAAACTCAACTTCGCCCGCCTGGAAGATCAGTCCTGGCTCGTCAGCGGTGCCCGGCCCGAGAAGGACACGTTCACCATCACCGCCCGGACCGACGCCGCCATGATCAGCGCGATTCGGCTGGAAGTGCTGCCGGACGATAGCCTGCCGATGCACGGTCCGGGCCGGTACGACAATGGGAACTTCCACCTGACCGAGCTGCGGATCACGGCCCGGGCGGCGGTTGGTCCGTCGCCGGCCGCCGCACCCGTGGCGATTGCCCACGCCTGGACCGATCATGCGGAAGCCGACCAGCCGCTGACTTCGGTTTTGGACGGCAATCCGCAAACCTACTGGGGTGCTCACCCGCGTTACGGCGAACCACACGAAGCGGTGTTCGAATTCAGCAAGCTCGTCGGATTCGCGGGGGGCACCGTAATCACCGTGCGGCTGGATCAAAATGGCACGACCGGCCATCAGGTTGGCAGGTTCCGGCTGTCGATCTGCACGGAGCCGAAACTCGAGACCAGCTGGCTGCCCGTGCCGGCCACGGTCGCCGAGCTGCTAAGTCGATGCGCCGTCAAATCGCACCGCCGAGCAGCAGCAGGAGCTGGTCTGGGCCTGGCTGGCGACGGATGTCGGCGCGAGCTGGAGCGATTGCCCCCGGCTCAGCTGGTGTATGCGGCCGGCCACGATTTTGCGCCGCGCGGCAGTTTCAAAGCCACTCCCGCGCCGCGGCCCGTGCACCTGCTGGTCCGCGGCGACATCGACAAGCCGGCCGACCTGATCGGGCCGGCCACGCTGCGCTGTCTGCCCGACTTGGCTGGTGATTTGAAAATTGCGGATTCCAATCGCGAAGAGCCGCGGCGCGCGGCGCTGCGCGCTGGTTGTCCGATCCGCGGAACGTATTGACATGGCGAAGCATCGTCAATCGCGCGTGGCATTATCATTTCGGTCGCGGGCTGGTCGACACACCCAACGACTTCGGCCACATGGGCGGCGTGCCCAGCCATCCGGAGCTGCTCGATTGGCTGGCCGTTTGGTTCCGCGACGAAGCCCACGGTTCGCTCAAGCAGTTGCATCGCTTGATCGTGACCAGCCAGACCTATCGGCAGGCGTCGGCCGGGGGCACTCTGATTGCGGACGACCAGGAGAATCAGTGGCTCGGACGATTCTGCCGGCGGCGGCTGTCGGCCGAGGAGGTCCGTGATACCGCGCTACAACTCAGTGGCCGGCTCGATCTGACGATGGGAGGCCCGCCGGCCGTGCAGTTTGTCGACCGTGGCGCGGCGACGTTCAATCCGGCCGACGGCTCGCCGCCGTTTGTGGATTACGAGAATTTCGATCCCGATCATCCCGCCAACCGCCGACGGGCAATCTACCGATTTTTGTTTCGCACGGTGCCGGATCCCTTGCTGGATGCTTTCGATTGTCCCGACGGCGGCGCGGCGGCCCCGGTCCGCGGCGCAAGCACCACGGCCGTGCAGGCCCTGGCGATGTTGAACAACGGCTTTTTGATCAAACAAGCCGAGCACCTGGCAGCGCGGATTGCCCAATCGGCTAGTGCGCCCGAGGAACAAGTCGAGGCCGCCTGCCATGAAATCCTGCTCCGCGCTCCCGCCGCCGCCGAGCGACAGGCACTGGCGGACTACTGCCGCCGGCACGGGCTAGCCAACCTGTGCCACTTATTGCTCAACAGCAACGAATTCATTTACGTGGACTAAAACCGTGAACGCAGTAGCTTCTTGCCAGCCGACGCGGCGCGATCTGCTGTCCGGTTTTGCCGGCGTGGCACTGGCGTCGCTCTTGGGCCAGGATCGGTTGTTGGCCGACGTGCCGGCGGCGACCGCGGAACTCAACGGCGGCCTGCACCATCCGGCCAAGGTACGGCGCGTGATCCAGCTGTTCATGACCGGCGGCGCCAGCCAGTGCGACTTGTACGATTACAAGCCGCAGTTGATCGCCCGGCACGGGCAGGCGTTCGACCCCGGCGACGGCCAACGGGTGGAAGCCAGCATCAGCGTGCCCGGCGCGGTCATGAAAAGTCCCTTCGACTGGGCCCAGCATGGCCAATCGGGACGCTGGGTATCGACCGCGCTCCCGCACACGGCCGAGCACGTCGACGACCTGACCTTTCTGATGGCCATGACGTCGAAGTCGAACGTCCACGGGCCGGCGTCGTACCTGCAGCAGACCGGTTTTGTGCTGCCGGGGTTTCCCTGCTTGGGCGCCTGGTTGTCGTACGGTTTGGGCAGCATCGGCGAGAATGTGCCGGCGTTCGTCGCATTGCCCGATGGGCGCGGGCTGCCCTACAACGGCCGCAGCGCCGTGAGCAGCGGATTCTTGCCCTCGAATCATCAGGGGTTGATCCTCAAGTCCAGCGCGGCGCAGCCGATTACGCATTTGCAGCCGCCGGCCTGGGCTCAGCAGATCACGCCGGGCAGTCGCCAGGAAGGCCTGGAATTGCTTGCCCGGTTGAATCGGGAACATGCCGCCGCGCGGCAGGACGATGCGCAACTTACCGCGCGGATCGCCAGTTACGAAGCCGCCGCGCGGTTGCAGCTGGCCGCGCCGGAATTGCTCGATCTATCGTCCGAGACTGCCGCCACGCACCAAAGCTACGGGCTGAATGACCCCGCGACCGCCGATTTTGGCCGCAACTGCCTGCTCGCCCGGCGGATGATCGAACGCGGCGTGCGGTTCGTGCAGGTCTTCAGCGGGCACGGAGGCGGATCGGGCAACTGGGACAATCACACCGATATTGCCAAGGAGCTGTCGTTCATTGCCCGCTCGTCGGATCAGCCCACGGCCGCCCTGCTGGCGGATTTGAAACAGCGTGGATTGCTGGCCGATACTTTGCTGGTCTGGACCACGGAGTTCGGCCGCATGCCCTTCGCCCAGGGGAGCGTGGGCCGGGACCATAACGGTGGCACGTTCGTTTCCTGGCTGGCCGGCGCCGGCGTGAAGCCCGGCCTGGCGATCGGCGAGAGCGACGAATGGTCGTGGAAGGCCGTTCAGGACGCCAGCACCTGTTACGATTTCCACGCCACGATCCTGCACTTGCTGGGGATCGATCACACGCGGTTGACATACTATCACAACGGCATCAATCGGCGCCTGACGGACGTGCACGGGCACGTGATCCAGGCCGTGCTGGCCTGACGCTGTCGTCGCCCAGACCCAGCTCGGGTCGGGTTCTCTCGCGGCTTCTCGCGGGTCCACGGATCGATTCGGATGCGGTCGCGGCTGCGCGGCTGGCGTATCTGCGAATCCCAGAGACAATCCGCGGCGAGCGAAAGTCTGCCTGCGAGACAGCGGTGAGACACGAAAGTCGTCTCAGGAGGCGCGCCTGCGCGAGACGAGTCGCGCAAGAATCTGTCGACGAGTCGGCACTTACGCCAATCCCTGCACGCGGCATGCGGTTTGCAAGCTTCCGCGGCCACACGTTTTTTTGATGGCAGCGACGAATCTGACAGCGTTTGATGTGCCAGGAACAGAATCGAATCAGGAGACAATCATGACCCAGCGTCGAACATCCCGTTTCCAATTCCGCCGTCCGGAAGTCGCTTCGAGCCCCGCAGAATGCTGGACGGCTCGCACGGCGAAGGCGGATACATTCCGCCGTTGCCCACCAATCCGACGGCCATCGATTCGGCCGCGTTCGCCTTGGCCACGGCCGACAAGGCCACGGTTCAGGCGGATAAGGCAGCCGTTCATACCGATCAACAGAATCTTGCGACGGCGGTGCAAACGGCCCTGACTACCGCGCCCGTCACGGCCGCGCAAGCGACACTCGCGGCGGCGCAGGCCCAATTGACGACGGATCTGGCGCCCGTGCAGGCTGCCGAGGCGGCGGTGGAAACTGCCGAGCAGAACCTCGCCTCGGCGGTGCAGACGGCCCTTGCCACGCCGGCGGTCGCCGCGCTGCAGGCGAATCTCACCGCGGCGATCGCCACGGCGAAGCCGCTCGTTCAGGCGGATCAGGCCGCCATTCAGGCCGTGTACAAGGCGGACGAGCCGGCCGTCGAAACGGCCGAACATCAATTGCGGGTCGACACCCGCAATGGTGCGTCGGCCACGGTCATCGCAGCCGACAAAGCCGCCGTGGCGGCGGCCGAGACCACGCTGGCTAACGACCTGGCCGGCCCTAAGGCCCAGTTGGCCACGGACCTGGCACCCGTTCAGGCGGCCCGCACGGCGTTGCAGACCGCCATCAATGCCGACCCCGGCGTGGTTGCTGCCCAGGCAGCCCTGTCCACGGCGCAGGCCAATCTCGCGGCGGCCATCTCCACGGCGAAGCCATTGATCCAGGCCGACCGGGCCGCGATCAAGACCGATCAGGCGGCGGTCCAAGCCGCCATCAATGCCGACCCTGGCGTTGTCGCGGCTCAGACGACCCTGGCGGCCGATCAGGCGGCGCTCGCTTTGGCCAATACCCAGTTCCAGACGGATTTGGCCGCGTACATCGCCGACCTCAAGGCGGGCATCTAAGCATCGACACCCGTTTGCACTCGCCAGCATGATGCCGCTTCGTCGCCGAACGACGGAGGCAGGGATTGTCGGATGAATAACGGGCTGAACCGAGTATTCGCTGGGGTAGACCGGGCAATCGCTTCCGAGTTCTACCCCGGCGAATGCTTTCGGCAATCCTCGCTTGGCCGCCGGCGGAGCAACGACCGCCGAAGGGCGAGCGGGGTTTCACGCGGCATCCGCCAGCGCTTTGTTCGGCGCAATCTTCTAGTGCGGCCTAGACGTAATCGCAGCGTCCGCCAAGTTGGACACCCTGAGGCGGTGGTTTATAACAAAGCTGGCGCGGCTCCGCGAACGGCCGGGATTGCCGTTACTGCCCTTGGCGGGACATAGCGATGACTCGGCCAGCGCGCGTTCATCGTTCCGCTCAGTTTCTTTGACCGCCGGACAGCGCAGGGGCGATGTCCACGGCGGCTTTCCTCGTCGCGTGTGCTTGCTTCGGCGCAATCGGCGGGCCACAAGAAATCGCTCCCGGGGCCGACGACCTGGTCAACGTGGCGGCAATCGAAACGCTGCGGTACGGTGGCAAGATGGCCCTGGCCGACCTGTCGGGCGCGGGAATCCAGGAGCCGATGACGGGCGAATTCAAGTTCGCCCAGTCCGCCCTGCGGCCGCAGCGAACACACGGACGCTCGTGCGCCGCTCCTTCGCTTCAGGCGGTTTCGCTGGGTTGCCGGATCAGCAGCACCGAGCAGGGAGCATGATTGAGGACGGATTCGGCCGTGCTGCCCAGCAGCAGCCGGCCAAGCGGCGTCGAAGCTTTGGCTCCCATGACGATCAGATCGGTTCGCTGCTCCCGGGCCAGGTCGACGATCTCGTGCTCGGCCACCCCTTCGCGCACATAGTGCTCACCGCCGCGCAAGGCCGCGGGCAGCGCCTGGCAAACGGAGTCGACCTGCCGGCGCTCTCAGCCAGTTGAGCATCGTGATCCTGTACCCAGAGCTTGACCAGCGCTTCGGCCTCGGGTGCGCGGGCCTGAGCTTCCAGCCAATCGGGAATCTTGCCGGCAAACACGCTTTCGACCACGTGGATGCTCACGGGCAGGGTGCCCGCCGGCCAGGTGAATCGCTCAAGCGCCGCAGCCAGTTGCTTGCCGCTGGCTTCGCCCTCAAAGGCCAGCAAGACGCGGAAGTCGGGCGACTCGGCCGATCGTCCGGTATCCCGAGCCACCAGGACCGGGACTTCCGCCGTGTGGGCCACGGCCCGCGAGACGCTGCCCAAGAGTAACCGTTCGAACCGCCCCAACCCGCGGGCACCGACGACGATCAAGTCGCAGCGCCGGTCGCCGGCAGTGCGCAAGATTCCGCTGCTCGCATCTTCCGCCCCGATGATCGTTTCGACCGCCGCTTGCCAATCGGCGGGTAGCCGCGAACTGGCCTCGGTGAAAACGAGCCGGGCCAGCGCTTCCCGCCCGCGATGCACCTGGCTGCCCGAGCTCGAGCGCACGATCTCCAGGCCGGGGGGAGAATAGTAGAGCACGATTTGGTCCCGCGCCGGAGCGGCGATCCGGCCTGCCAGTCGGACTGCGGCCAGACTGGGGGGGAACCGTCAACCGCGACGAGAATGTTCATGGGGTGCTCCTCTCGAGGAGGTAAGTACGGGCGGCGGCACGACCGGACAGTTCGCTTTGGTCGGACCGCCGGACGGCTATTGACTTTGGTGAGGGACTAAAGCATTCGCTGATGCAAAGCGAATGCCGGAGCTGTGCTGGCGAGGTGCATCTCGTGTGGAGGGAATGGTTTGCGTTATTTGTCACCGAGATACTCGACGCCCGATTGACGTTGCCGGCCAGGCAGGTGTGTCAGCTTCGCACACATTCGCACGCCGCGCCCGGTCCCGCTGTCCTATTCAGCCGCCGATGGAATGGAGCTGGGCGCGCGTTACGATGGACCCTTATGGACGCACTGAGTCTGCTGATCGTTGACGATGACGAAGAGTTTCTGGAGATCCTCACGCGGCGATTCCAACGCCGCGGGTATTGCGTGGCTGCCGGGAGCGACGTGCCCGGCTCGCTGCAATTGGCCCAGGAATTCGAGTATCACGCGGCGATCATCGATCGCAGCTTGCCGGGCGGCGACGACCTGGAGCTGCTGCGCAGTCTGAAAGAAGTCCACCCGGATCGCCCCGTCATCGTGCTGAGCGGCTGGAGCGACCGCGTCCACGTTCAGCAGGCCACCGACGCCGGCGCTTGCGAGTACCTGGCCAAGCCGTGCAGCCTGACCGAGATCGAGGCTGCCGTCGAACGGGCGCTGGGGCTGCGCCGGGCAGCGGCCGAGCCGGCTGGTCCCGAAGGTCGCTATGCGCCGGTCAGGGCGTATGAGTGGGCGCTGAGCGGCTCGCCCTGACTTTCGTCGCGGGTCGAATGGCCATATTTCAGGAGCGCGACGAAGACGACGCCACCGAGGCTGTTGCCCAGGGTGGTGAACGCCTGAAATCGCAGGAACTCTTCGACCGTCGTCTGGCCGGCGAAGACTCCGACCAGCACTTCGCCGGCGCCGACGATTGCGTGCGGCATTCCGGCCAGCCCGATCGACGTGGTCACCAACCAGACGACGGCCATCTGGCTGATCGTGTCGCGGCAAGCGGCCACAAGCCAGGCGAGCAGGCCCATCATCCAGCCGGCTAGCGTACCGCTGACCAACGTCAACCAACCCGTGCGGTGGATGAACGGATCGGCCAGGGCCGCGAACGAGTCGCTGCTGGCGATGCCAAGCGGCACGGCCAGCCCGGCCAGGAGGGCGGAAAAAGCCGCCACGCCGAGCAGGTTGCCCAGGTACACCAGTCCCCAGAGCCGCAGCAGGGCCGGCCAGGTGGCCAAACCGCTCAAGACCGGAAACATGGCCCGCGACGTATGCTCGGTGAATAGTTCCGAGCGGCCGATGACCACGAAGATAAATCCCACGGCGTACATGTTGGCCACGAGGATTCTCGTCAGCGACGGCGAGAAGGCGTCGTGGGCGAGCGTCCACATGACCAGCATCATTAGCAGGCTGAAGCTCACGTCGAGGCCGCCGGAGAGCGACGAGAGCAAGAGCCCCAGCGGCGGCCGGCGAAATTCCGACAGGCCGGTGCCGAGCTCGTCGATCAGGATTTGCCGATACGGCTTCTGTGGCTCGGTGGCCTCCTGGTCGGCATGGCGTAGGTCCGGCGTCGGCATGGAAGCGCTCCGGTTCGGTCCGGCGGATGGCAACCGGGCGATCGGCGGCCAACCTCCCGAGCGGCTGGTTGCAAGCGCATGGGCCGGCAAGCCGGTTTACATCCGGCTGATGCGGATGTAGCGGATCAGGTCGGGCAGAGCGATTGCCAACAGCACGATCACCAGGGCGGCCACGATGCCGCCAATCCAGTATCCGATCATTGCGAGGTCTCCTTACATCCGGGGAAGTACCGACCAACCGCGCCGGGCAGCGACCATTCGACCTCCGTCGGCGCCGTCGATTCGGCGGCCAATCCTGCTGGACTGCAAGACTGGTGGCGTTCGACCAGCTGTCGTAAAAGTTCTGGAGTCCGAGTGGCGGCGTCGAGCACGGCCGGACTCAAGCCCAGCCGTCCTTCATCGTCCGGACCGAAATCCACGGGCTCGCAGCCGACGAGCAGCAGCCGCTTGGGTCGACTGCCCAGTGCGCCGGCCATCTGCAGCGCCGCGACCGGGTCGATCGAATGCAGCGGCAGGCCCGCGGCCGATCCGCCGGCGGTCGCCGCGGCGAGGTCCGGTTCGATCACGTACAACGTTCCAGGGGTGCCACCCCGCTGGGTCGCGTCGACCAGGATCACCAACTCCCACGGCTCTGCCAGAGTAAAGGCCAGATCGCAGGCGCGAATGCCGAAATCGACCAGGCGCACGCCGGGCCAGGGCGCGGTGCAGGCCAACTGCCGGGCCACCTCGCAGCCGAAGCCGTCGTCGCCGAGGAAAATATTGCCGATGCAAGCGATCAGCACCCGCTGGTCATTCATGTCGCAGCTCCCCCCGGCG
This sequence comes from uncultured Planctomycetaceae bacterium, assembly GCA_963828155.1. Classification (GTDB taxonomy): domain Bacteria; phylum Planctomycetota; class Planctomycetia; order Pirellulales; family PALSA-1355; genus CAWCAX01. The sequence continues at coordinate 284,751 of CAWHDQ010000012.1, read as the reverse complement.
CCGGTCCGTGCTCGCCGGTCGGCGCCAGCGGTTCGACGTCGCCGGACAGAAAAAAGAACCGGTGACCGATCTGCCGCTGGAGGCCCAGGTCGCGGCCGGGATCGTCCTCGAGGACCACGGCCAGGTAGGTCCGGCCCTCGAAATCCTGCTCGATCGATTCGATGATTGCGACCATTCCCTCCAGGGCCACATCCAGAATGTCGGCCCGGCCCTGCGGTCGTAGCCGAACGCGATCGCCGGGGCAGATCTCGAACGCGCCGATTTGGACGCTGGTGAGCCGCCGCGGCGAATCGGTTTCGTCCCAGCGGGAGTCGATCATGGTGTGCCTTCGTGCTGCATCGCCGGCGTCTGGTCCCGCTCGGCGTTGCGCAGCGTGCCGTGGAGCTGTCGCAGCGTTTGCAGGTCAAAGGCTTCGGTCCGTTCGAGGATTCGCCGAGCCCGCTCGTCGACGGCGCGCATCGCCTGTTTTTCGTCGTCGGAGAGCGTCATCACTCGCAGGGCCAGCATTTCGTCGATCTCGGCCCCGTCGCACCAATCGCCGGGCTCTCCGGCGCGACCTGCGGATAGTCGTAGAAGATGATCGGCGAAGCCAGCACCCGGTCGGCGCTTCCCGGCTCGCCGGCCAGCACCGGCCAGAGGCCGACGTTGCGGCATTCGGCGGCTGCGCCCGCCAGGTCGGGCGGTGGCTCGAGTAGCGAGACGAATCGGCCGCCGGCAATCCGCAGAATCGCATGCGTCGAGACGCAGGCGCGGAGCAGCAACGCGTCGCGTTCGGCGATGGTGGCGGCGTCGACCCGTGTCGTGTTTTGGATCACGATCCGCAGTTTCTCGATCTGCGCTCCCAGCCGATCGGCGGCCACGGTCACGCGCCCTGGATCGGCTCCTGCCGGCGGACGATCCGCCCCCGGGTTCGACGGTCGGAGTCGACAAGCGGTTCGACATTCTGGCCACCGGGAAACTCGAAGTCGCATTCGCAGGGTTTTGCCGCGAGCTGGGCCAGTGGTATTGCCTCGAGGACGATCTGCCGCTCGACCGCCTCGTCCCATGTTTGGTGCAAGCAATCGCCGACCCTCAGTGTCGAGACAGGCGTAAATTGTGACTCGAGCGGCGCGACGCCGCAGTCGCGGGCCGATGCCGCGAGTGCTTCGACCTGGCGGTTCTGCAAATGCAGGCAACGAATCCGCAGTTGCAGGCGCGCGTCAGCCGTCAGTCCCTCGGCCAGACATTCGATTTGAAACTGGTCGGTGTCGGGGCCCAGCTGGCATTGGCAATGGGACCGCGGATAAAGAACGCCGAAATTGAACCGCTGGCGATTTTTGACCGCATCCGCCCGATAGGGGTAAAGGATGTACCCCTCGTACAGCACGGCGTCGGCAATCGCTTCGACCGGGTCGCGGTTCATGGAACGCCTCCGGCGGACGACGAGTTTGCCCAGGTTGCCAGCCGATCGCGGAGCGCGGCTGTGCCGGAGTCTTGTCGAGCGGCCGGCTCTGCGGTCGACGGGTGCGCGGCGAGCAGGGCTTCGAGGGCCTGGTCCCACGTGGCCAGGCCGGCCCGCTGCTTGAATTGCCGCAGCCGCTCCAGCTGGTCCCGGGTCAGCCGTAGCCATGCGCTGTTCGGATAGTGCGCGTCCATCATTTGCCGCCAGGTTGTCACCGGCAGACGAAATCGCGACTCGCGGTCCCAGGGTATCAGCGCGTACCCGCAAAGCCGAGTCGGCGACGTAGAATACCGAACCGCTGAACTGCACCAGCAGCGGAATCTCGCCCGCGTCGAGGCCGGCGAAATATTTGGTCGCCGCCAGGGCAAAGTCGAACGAGCAGGGAACCGGCAACCGGGCGGTCGTGCTGCCGGTGAACGCCGGCACGACCGTGATCGCGTGCGTCCAGAGCAGCCGGCCCAACGTCTGGCTCCAGCGCTCCGGCTCGCCGAACAGGTCGGCAAGGCGGGCTTGCTCCGCCGCATCGTAGCGGCGGCGGGTCGCTTCGATCATGATCTGCGTCCGCAGCACGATGCTCTCGATCCGCTCGGCTTCATCCGCATTGAAAATGGCAAGCTCGAACGACAGGTGCGGCGTCGCGGCATCGCGGTCGACTTCGGCGTGCTCGACCTGGAACGACACGTCAGGCATCGCGGGCTCCTTCGGCGGAACGGTGTGACGACCGCGACTCGGCCGGCGTCGCGGGCCGGCGGTCGTCGCGGCGCGAGCGTGTTTCCAACCGCGCAAAGAAGTGTTGCAGCTCCTGCCAGACGTCACTTCCGCCCCCTAGACCCCGCCAATGCCGCCGGACCAGTCCCACGAGCTCGTAGCAAGCATCGATCGGAGCCAGGTAGAATTGATCGCGGGCGAAACTCCGCCGTGCTCCCAAGCGATTGACCAGGAGCGCCTCGACGTCGCGCTGGAGCGAGCCGAGCACGGGATTGATTTCCACCAGGCGATCCCAGGCGGACAGCGGCAGGAGCGATTCGGTCGGTCCGGCCGGGCTAGGGTACAGAGCCACAATTCGCCCTGCGGGCGTACTGAAAAAGAAAAACGCCAGGTTAATCGGCAGCGCCAGTTCGTCCCAAACATCGTCGGGCAGCAGAAAGTGGGTCAGCAGCCGGCCGCTCTGCGGCACGCGCACGTAGGCGCTCGCCCCCGGCCGGTCGAAGAGCACGGCGCAGGCGTCGCAGGCACAGATCATCCGTCGCCCCGGCGGGTCGATCAGATGTTGATGCTCGGCCCCCAGAGGCGCGCTGCAGAACTCGCAGCGCTCCTTCACCGGTCCGACCTTTGGCGACCGCACGAACCGCCGGAGCGCGGCCAGCGGGCCCTGATCGTCGGCATCGGTTGAGCCCGGCGCTGGCATGCGGGCCAGCGATTTCAGCGGCGGGTGTGGGAATACGCCGTCGTTCACGAAACGGCTCCCGCTGGCAGCAATTCGAGCGCTACAATGCCTGTCGCCGGCGCCGCGTGCTCGCCTGCGATCCCTTCCACCCGCAGTTCCAACACGTCGGGCGCCAGTTCGCACAGAGCCTGCTCGATGGATTGCCGCAGGGTGAGCGTCGACGACGGGCAGCCATGGCAACTGCCGGTCAACCGCAACTCGACGATCCCGCCGGCGCACGACAGCAACTCCACGTCCCCGCCGTGGGAGCGCAACAGCGGCCGGGCCTTGTCGAGGGCCGCCAGGACGCGCGACTCCAGGTTGCGCGGATGCAGCCCGTAGAGCAGCAGCAAGCCGGCCACCAGGGGATCGTCTGCCCAGTGGGCCAGCATCTCTCGGCCCGCCGCGCCGGAGTGGACGATTAGTTCGATCACCCGCCGCAAGCCGGCCCCGTGGACGTCCAGCACGAGGGAGACGAGCTCGATGGCCCGGGCGCGAACCGCCGGGTCGGCGATCGTTTCCAGCTCGCCAGCCAGGCGTTCAATTTCGCGGACTTGGCGCTGCAGATCGACGTCAGGCATCGGTAATCATCCTCCCTCGGCGACAACTCGACAAATCATTCGGCCGCCCGGCGCGGCGGGTCGACGGCTGGCTGGCGGCGGGGCAGCAATCTGCCGCCAGGCGCGGGCCGCGACGCCGCCGCGCGGCGGCTCACCCATGCAGTCCAAACATCGGGGCGTGATGGGTTTCCAGCGTTTTCCCCGGCCCCAAGTACATATGCACACCGCAGGGCAAGCAGGGGTCGAAGCTCCGCACGGCCCGCATGATGTCGATTCCTTTGAAATGGTCGACGTCGTTTTCCTCGAAGATCGGGGTGCCTTGCACCGCATCCTCGTACGGGCCCGGCGTGCCGTACACGTCGCGCGGGTTGGCGTTCCAGGGCGTGGGCGGATAGGGATGATAGTTGGCGATCTTGCCGCCGCGAATGACCACGTGATGCGAAAGCACGCCCCGCACGGCTTCGTGGAAGCCGCAGCCGATGGCTTCGTCGGGCACCCTGAACTCGGTCCAGGTGCGGGTCCGGCCGGCATGCAGCTCGGCCAGGGCCTTTTCCATGAAGTGCAGGCGCAGGCCGCGGCATAGGCCTGGAAATACGTCCGGGCCCGGTCGCGCTCGATCGCATTGCTCCACTTGGGGATTTTCCATTCGAACTCGACTTCGGGCAGCGAGACGGTCTTGGGCAGATAGATCTTCACGCTCTGGCCCGTCGCCTTGACGTAGCCGATGTCGACCTTGCCGGCCAGCGCCGTGGCCCAGAAGCGGGCGATCGGCCCGCCGCCGGTGTCCAGGGCCAGGTGGTCGCCGGTTCGTTTGTCGTACCAACGGGGCGACATCACCCAGGTGTATTTGCCGGCGAAGTCGCGCTTCTGCGGGCGGGGATTGGTCGTCTGGTTCCAGGGATGCCGCTTGTCGACCGGATTGCCGAGTGGGTCCTTGGGCACGAAGGTCTCGCCGCTGTCGGCCCAGTCGTCGTAGTAGGAGCTGCCCAGCAGAATCCGGATGCCGAGGTTGATGTCCACCAGGTTCGTCGTCACCAGCTGGCCGTCGACGACGACCCCCGGCGTGACGAACATGTGATTGCCCCAGTCGTTCATGTTTCGGTAGGTGTAATCGCAGTGGTCGGGATCATTGAACGACCCCCAACAGCCGAGCAGAATCCGCCGCCGGCCGACTTCCTCATAGCCGGGCAGGGCTTCATACCAGAAGTTAAACAGGTCCTCGTGCAGCGGCACGCACTTCTTCATGAACTCGACGTACCGCATCAGCCGCGTGAGGTAATCGGTGAACAGCTGCACGGTGGGCACGGTGCCGACGCCGCCGGGATAGAGCGTCGAGGGATGGACGTGCCGGCCCTCCATCAGGCAGAACATTTCGCGAGTGTAGCGGCTCACGTGCAGCGTCTCGCGATAAAACTGTCCGCTGAAGGGATTGAGCGCCCGCATGATATCGGCGATCGTGCGGTAGCCGTGCAGGTCGGCGTGTGGGGCGGGAGTGTTCTCGGCTTTCAGCAGCACGCTGGGATTGGTCTCTTTGACCATCTGCTCGCAGAAGTCGACCCCCACCAGATTGTCCTGGAAAATGTTGTGGTCGAACATGTATTCGGCCGCCTCGCCCAGGTTGACGATCCATTCGGCCATTGCCGGCGGGCGAATGCCGAAGGCCATGTTCTGAGCGTACGTGGCACAGGTCGCGTGGTTGTCGCCGCAGATGCCGCAGATGCGGCTGGTGATGAAATGGGCGTCGCGCGGGTCCTTGCCCTTCATGAAGATGCTGTAACCGCGGAAGATCGACGAGGTGCTGTGGCACTCGGCCACTACCTTGTTCTCGAAGTCGATCTTGGTGAAGATGCCCAGGCTGCCGACGATCCGCGTGATCGGATCCCAATTCATCTCGACGAGCTTGGCGTTGGGATTACTCGGAGCACGACCGGGTTGGGTGATGGTGGCCACGTGGGTTTTCCTCCTCGTTCGGCGGTGTATTGCGATGGGCGAACGACGCTTGCGGTCGGCGGGCGTCGCTCCCGACAAGTCTTAGCCGGCTTGGCCTAGGCGGGCGCGGGGCCAGGCGGCCGGAGCAGTCGCGGCTATTTGTGCCGCCACTTGGGTTCCTTGTTGACCGTATGATTCGTCAGGCTGCGGAGCGAACGGATCATCCGCCCGTACAGGCCGATCAAGGTCGACGACACCCGGGCCCCGGGCGGTTCGTCCATGAAGGGCATGAACTTGTCGGGAAAACCCGGCATCGTGCAGCCGATGCAGATGCCGCCGACGTTCGGACAGCCGCCGATGCCGGCCATCCAGCCGCGCTTGGGGACGTTGCAATTGACCACCGGCCCCCAGCAGCCGAGCTTGACCAGGCACTGGGGCGTGCCGTAATGGTCGGCGAAGTTGGCTTCCTCGTAGTAGCCGGCCCGATCGCAGCCATCGTGGACCGTATTGCCGAACAGCCACTTGGGGCGGAGCTGCTCATCGAGTGGGATCATGGGGGCCAATCCCGCCACCTGATACAGCAAATAGAGCAACGTCTCCATGAAGTTGTCGGGCTGAACCGGGCAACCCGGCACGTTGACGATCGGCAGCCCGGCTTTCGACTTCCATTTCCAGCCCAGATAGTCGGCCAGGCCCATGCAGCCGGTGGGGTTGCCCTCCATCGCATGGATCCCGCCGTAGGTAGCGCAGGTGCCGATGGCGATGACGGCCAGCGCCTTGGGCGCCAGGCGGTCGATCCACTCGCAGGTGGTGATCGGCTGATTGGTTTTGGGGTCGGTGCCCAGGGCGGCCCAATATCCCTGCGACTTGTTTTTTTCGTTGGGGATCGAGCCTTCGATCACCAGGACGAAGGGATCGAGCTTGCCCTCCTCGGCCAGATACCAGAACTTCATGAAGTCGTCGCCGACTTCATAGGCCAGCACCGGATTGTGCAGATGAACCTTGGGCAAGCCGGGAATCGCGCCGAACAGCACATCCTCGACGCTGGGCTGTGTTGCGGCGGTGATCGAAACCGAGTCGCCGTCGCAGCCCAGACCGGCCGTCATCCAGACGACGTGGATTTCCTTGACTGCCGGCTCGCGCTGCGTTTTGCGTCCGTAAGGAACTGCGGTGTCGATCATGATCGCCCCCGATCTGCGAAGAATCGTTCTGCCATGCCGCGTGTCGACTGCTCCGGAGCGTAGTCCCTAGCTGAGATTGGCGTGCGCCCTGCCGCACCAGACGCAAGCCGCGGCACTGATGCCCGCCAGCAGCGTGCCGAGCACGACAATGACGGGCTCCGCCACCGGCAGCACGCCGGCAACGCCCGCCGCATCGCCCGCCCATTCGATCGAACCCAGGGCCTGACCGGTATGGCGCAGGGCCAAGAGTGCGGCTTCGTAGCCGTCGGGAGCACTGCTCGCCAGGCCCAGTTGCGGCAAACCGGCCAGCGCCACGCGCAAGGCTCGCGGCGGCGATGCCCAGCGACTGGCGCCAGCTGAACGTGAGCGGCGCCCCCTGCGGCTTGTGGGTCGCTTGCCAGAGCAATACGACGCCGACGGTCAGCGCCGCTTCGAGCGCGCCGGCGGCGACGTGGGCGGCGAGCACGGCGGCGGCGAACGTGCTCCAGCCCTCAAGCTGTGCCGCGCCCCGTCCTAGGGTTACTTCCAGTGCGATCAGACCGGCTCCCGCCAGCGTCGCGGTAAACGCCGTCGCGCCGAGCAGCGCCAGATTTGCCGGTCTGCCTTCGTGGGGCTTGCCACCAAGCAGGTATCGGTCCACCAGCCACACTCCGCCTGCCGGCACCAGGCCCATGTTGAGGACGTTGGCACCGAGGGCCAGCAGGCCGCCATCGCCCAGCAGCACGGCTTGCAACGAGAGGACAACGGTCATGCAAAGGACGCCGAGCGCCGGCCCCAGCACCAAGGCCAAAAGCACGCCGCCCACCAAGTGCGCCGAGCTGTACGGCAGAATTGGCAGATTAAATGCTTGGGCGGCGAAGACCGCAGCGGTCAGGGCGCCGGCTGTGCGAGCCCGAGCCCGATCGAAGCCCAGCTTTCGCTCCGCCGCCAGGCTCACTCCGACTCCCGCCGCTGCGATGCCCAGTGCGACCAGCCCACATTCCGGCGTGATGGCCCCATTTCCCAAGTGCATTGCCTGGCTCCTTGTGCTGGGAGTTCGACGGGTGATCGGCGGCGTCTTTCAGGTGGCGATGGCCCGGGCTCGGTAAACCAGTGGCGTAGTACTGTCAGTGTGCGTTTTTCTGGCCGGCGCGGACGGCTCCCATGGGGCTGCATCCAGTCGTTTCGCTCGCAGGCGCTCGGCCAACAGCGCGAGCCAGGCGTCGCAGCCGGCGCCGGTGCGGGCCGAGAGCCGCAGCACGGGAATGCCCGGCCGCACTTGCTGAATGTTCCGCTCGGCCAACTCGACGTCGAACTCGACCGCCGCGGCCAGATCCATTTTGTTGATCAGCACCACGTCGGCCGTGTCGATCAGCGTCGGATACTTTAGCGGCTTGTCCTCCCCCTCGGTCGCCGAGCAGACGAGCACGCGCAGGTCCTCGCCCAAGTCCCAACTGGCCGGGCAGACCAGATTGCCCACGTTTTCGACAAACAGGAAATCGAGCGTCCGCAGATCCCAATCGACGAGCGCCCTGCGCAACATTTCGGCTTCGAGGTGGCACATCGTGCCGGTGAGGATCTGCCGGGCCGGCGCACCGCTGGCCGCCAGCCGGGCCGCGTCGTTGTCCGTGGCCAGATCGCCGACGACCGCCGCCACCGCATACCGCTCGCCGAGCGCGGGAGCGTACGGGCCAAGAGCTCGGTCTTGCCCGCCCCGGCGCGGAGACCACGTTCACCGCCAGCAGGCCGCACTCGGCGAACTCGCGGCGCAGGCGCGGGCCAGCTCGTCGTTCTTTTTCAGAATCCGCGTGCGGAGTTCAACAATGCGCGGAATGGCAATGCTTGGCATCGCAGTGTGTGGGTTCGTAGCGTGAGGGATCATGGTCCACCAGTTCGATTTCGATCAGGTCGAGTTCGCGGCCGGCGACGATCGTGCCGGTCGTGCCGCACGCGGGACAGGTCAGCCGATAAGGTTCGAGCGACGTGTGCATGGCGTCGCACGCCGGGCAGTGGATCGCCAGCGGCACCGGCTCGATCTGCAGCTCGGCCCCTTCGCAGGCGGTGCCGACGGCAGCCACCTCGAACGAGAATTGCAAGGCTTCGGCCACGACGCCCGCCAGATCGCCGACGCGGACCATCACCCGCGTCACGCGGGCCGGTCCGGCGGCCTCGCACGCCGCATCGATCAAGGCCTGGGCAATCGACAGCTCGTGCATGGCGGCCCTCGCTAGCCAAGAGGGGGAATGCCGAGCTGCGGCGAAGCGAGTGGCAGCGAGTCGCAGCTCTGCGGTTGAGTCTAGATATTGGACGCTAGACGTCAAAAAAATACATCGGCGGTAGCGGGGCTGAGTTTTCGCGGGGAGTACACGCGGTGCGTGCAATGTTTCACGAACCCTCTCCGCCCGCCGCCCGTGGAGTCCGCCAGCGATAAGCAGCTGCGGCGGCTACAACAAGCAGCTGCGGCGGCTACAACAAGTTGACGGCCGGCGTCGGCGGCTCGACAATCGCGAATGCCGGGAGTAGCTATTCTGCCGGGCCCGCCAAGACGGCAACGGGCTATCGCGATCGATTCCAGCCCACAAGGTGAGTTATGTGCCTGGCAATTCCGGCTCTGGTGGGAGAGCGTGACCCGGAGAATCCTGCGCCTCGCTTGGGTCGACGTGCTGGGAGTTCGCCGCCGGGTCAACGTCGACCTGTTGGCCGACGATCCGCCGCGGGCGGGCGATTGGGTGCTGGTCCACGTGGGCTTTGCGATGAGCAAGATCAGCGACGCCGAAGCCCGGCAGACTCTGGCCCTGCTCGACGAATTGGGCGAGACCGAACCGGCCCGCGCGGAAGTGCAGAGCGATCCGCGCGGGGGGTGCCGAGGAGTGAACCGCGTTAGATGATGCACAGCATCCGTAAGCAAGGCTCAATCCTGAAGCGGGCCCCATGAAATACGTTGACGAATTCCGCGATCCTGTCGCCATTCGCACTGCCCTGGCCGAGATTCGCCGCCTGGCCGATTCGGCGCGGCACTATCGGCTGATGGAAGTCTGCGGCGGGCACACCCATGCCATCTTTCGCTTCGGGCTCAATGAGTTGCTGCCGCCGAATGTCGAATTGATCCACGGGCCGGGCTGCCCGGTCTGCGTGCTGCCGATGGGCCGGATGGACGACGGGCTCGACCTGGCCGCCGACCCGGACGTGATCTTCACCGCCTTTGGCGACATGATGCGCGTGCCCGGCTCGCATGGCAGTCCGCTCGAGAGCAAAGCCCGCGGGGCCGACGTGCGGATCGTGTATTCGCCGCTCGATGCCTTGCGGATCGCCGAGCAGAATCCCGACCGCCGGGTGGTGTTCTTCGCGATCGGTTTCGAGACCACGGCGCCCAGCACGGCCCTGACGCTGTTGGCGGCCCGAGATCGGCGGGTAGACAATTTTTGCGTGTTCGCAAATCACGTCACGATTTTGCCGGCGATCCGGGCAATTTTGAACTCGCCCGACATGCGGCTCGACGGTTTCATCGGGCCGGGGCACGTGGCCACCGTGATCGGCTGCCAGCCGTTCCAGTTTGTGCCGCGGGATTATGGCCTGCCGATCGTCGTCTCGGGCTTCGAGCCGGTCGATATCCTGCAATCGATCGTGATGCTGCTGGCCCAGCTCCGCGCTGGCCGGGCCGCCGTCGAAAATCAGTACGGCCGCGTCGTGCCCTGGGCGGGCAATCCGGCGGCCCTGCGGGTGCTGGCCGAAGTGTTCGAAGTGCGGCCCCATTTCGAATGGCGTGGGCTGGGCTTTATCTCACAATCTGCCCTGAAGCTGAAAGAAGCCTTCGCCCCCTGGGATGCCGAGCGAGTGATGCCGATCCGCGGAGTGTGCGTCGCCGACCCGAAGGCCGCCCAGTGTGGTGAAGTGCTCAAGGGCGTGCTCAAGCCGCATGAGTGCAAACTGTTCGGCAAGGAGTGTACGCCCGAGCGGCCGATCGGGGCCCTGATGGTGTCCTCCGAAGGGGCGTGCGCGGTGCATTTCAAATATGGCGTCGGTGCGCTGCCGGTCATTGAGGTGTGATTCGATGCGTTGGGACCGTTGAGAGACATCATGGCCATCATGCCCGTCGCCTTGGAGCGGCAGCCCGTCACGTTCAGCGACAAGCAAATCTCGCTGCAACACGGGGCCGGCGGCGAAGCCTCGCGGCGGTTGGTCGAGGAGCTGATTCGGCCCCTGCTGACCAACGACTGGCTGGAGCCGCTGAGCGACGCCGCCACGCTCGAACCGCTGGCCGGCCGCCTCGCAGTGACGACCGACAGCTTTGTCGTCCAGCCGCTCGAGTTCCCGGGCGGTTCGATCGGCGAATTGGCCGTTAACGGCACGGTGAACGATCTGGCGATGGTTGGAGCCCAGCCAGTGGCCATCACAGTCGGGCTGATTCTCGAAGCTGGATTGTCGACCGCGGTGCTGCGCCGCGAACTCGAGGCACTGGCCGCCGCAGCCCGACAAGTCGGCGTACCGATCGTGGCGGGCGACACGAAAGTCGTCGAGCACGGCCGGGCTGACGGCATGTATATCAACACGACCGGGCTGGGCACCGTCAGCCCGCAGGCCGATCTGGCGGCGGGGCGGGTCCAGCCCGGCGACCGGGTGCTACTGTCCGGACCGATCGGCAATCACGGGATGGCGATCATGTTGGCCCGCGCGCAGTTGGACATCGAAGCCGCGATCCGGTCCGACACGCGACCGCTCGCCGGTCTGGCGCTGCCGCTGGTTGAGCAATTTGGCGTCGGCGTTCGCTGGCTGCGCGACGCCACACGCGGGGGCGTGGCCACCGTGCTCAACGAGCTGGCCCGCGACATCGAGCGCACGATCGTGATCGAGGAAGAAGCGATTCCCCTCGATGCCGACGTGCGCGGCGCGTGCGAGTTGCTCGGTCTCGATCCGTTGCACGTGGCCAACGAGGGGCAGTTCGTGGCCGTCGTGGCCCAAGAGTGTGCCGCGGCAGCCTTGGAACTGCTGCAAAACCTGCCGGGTGGCGAGCGGGCTTGCCTGCTGGGTGTGGTCAACCCCCGCCCGCTGGCCCGCGTCGTCGCTCGCACTTCTTATGGAGGGCAGCGGGTGATCGACATGCTGATCGGCGACCCGCTGCCGCGAATTTGCTGATTGAGGAGCAAGCGGGCCATGGCACTCGCCGGCCAGATCGACGCGCAGGCAGCCGTCGCCCACGTGCGGGCCGAGATGCAGGCGCAACGAGATCTCGGCCCGGTATCTGGCCGAACATAGCGCGAGCTGGCTCAGGTCTGCCAGCAAATGGCCGAGCGATTTCGTCGTGGCGGCCGGCTGCTGGCCGTCGGTACAGGGGCCGGCACGACCGATGCCCAGCACGTCTCGGTCGAGTTCGTGCATCCGGTGATCGTGGGCAAGCGGGCCCTGCCGGCGCTCGATCTCTCGGCCGCGCCGGGCCGAATGCTCGCAGCTCTGGCGCGAGGAGGACATGGTGCTGGCCTTTGCCGGGCCCGAGGGAGATCCCGATCTCGACGCCGCGGTCGAGCTGGTCCGCGATCGCGGGACGCTGACGCTTTCCTGGCCCGGCCAATTGGGCGACGAGCGCCTGCCGCCGATCGCGAGCGATGCGCTGATTCATCAGGAAATCACCGAACTGATGTATCACGCTCTCTGGGAAACCGTCCACGTGTTTCTCGATCATGCGCCGGCCGGTCAGAGCGGCGCGGGACCGGCCGGGTTCTTGTATCCCTTTCTGGGCGGCGACCAGACCTCTTCCGCCGCGCTGTTGGCCGACGTGGCCGCGTCGATCCGCCAGAAGGGAGCCGACGATGCATTGCTCCGCACGCGATTTGCCAATACGCAAAGCGAGCGATTGGTCGCGGCCGCGGTCGCGATTCGGACCCGGATTGAAGCGGGCGGCACGCTGCTGGCCTTCGGCAACGGCGGTTCGGCCACCGACGCCAACGACCTGGTCTGGGACTGCGTGGCCCCGCCGCCGGGGTTGCGGCCGATTGCCGCGATATCGCTCTCTCAGGAGCCGGCCAGCTTGAGCGCGATCGCCAACGACGTGGGAATCGAGGTCGTCTTTGCCCGGCAGCTCGCGGCCCACGCCCGGCGGGGCGACGTCGCGATCGCGATCTCGACCAGCGGCAAATCGCGCAATCTGGCCGCTGCTCTGGAGGAGGCCCGGCGGCGCGGACTCCTGACAGTAGGTCTGGCAGGCTACGATGGCGGCGACTTCGTCAGCCGCCAGTTGGTCGATTTTCCGCTTGTCGTGCCGTCGCAGTACATTCCCCGCATTCAGGAAGTGCAGGCCTCGATCTATCACGTCCTGCGGCGGCTCGTGGATCGGGTAGGCTAGGGGGAGCACCATGCTGCGAAAGTCGACTTCCAGTGCTGCTTCGTCGTCGGATGATTCGTCCTCGGAGCCGGTCGCGGGCGCGGCGACGCGATTGGCCAGGCGAGTCTCAATCCGCGGCACGACGCAAGGAGTCGGCTTCCGTCCGTTCGTCTATCGGGCGGCAACAGGCCGGGGCCTGTGCGGTTGGGTTTACAACGGCACGGGGGGCGTCGAATTGCATGTCGAGGGCTCAGCCGACTCCTTGGATGCGTTTCTGGCTGAACTCGAACGCTCCCCCCGCCGGCGGCGGTGATTGCCGAGTTCATCGTCCGTTCGGTCGCTGTCGCGGGCCACGTCGATTTCCAGATCGTCGCCAGTCAGCGTAGCGGGCCGGCGACCACTCGGATCTCGCCCGACCTGGCGGTTTGTGCGGATTGCCTGGCCGAACTCGGCGATCCAGCCGACCGCCGCTACAGCTATCCGTATATCAACTGCACGAACTGCGGGCCGCGGTATTCGATAGTTCGCCGGTTACCGTACGATCGAGCGAACACGACGCTGGCCGAATGGCCGCTGTGCCCGGCCTGCCGCGCCGAATACACCGCGCCGCTCGATCGTCGCTACCACGCCCAGCCGGCCGCCTGCCCGGAGTGTGGCCCGCGCTACCGGCTGCTCGCTGCGAGCAGCCAGTCGTCGACTGCGACCGATCCGATCGCGTGCGCGGCCGAACTATTGCGTGCGGGGCAGATCGTGGCGATCAAAGGGATCGGCGGCTATCACCTGGCTGCCGACGCCCACACCCCGCAGGCGGTGGCAGCCTTGCGAGAGCGGAAGTTCCGTAAGGAGAAAGCCTTCGCGGTGATGGTCCGCGATCTTGACGAAGCCCGGCAGTGGGCCCGTTTGAAGCCGGCGCATGAACGGTTGCTGTTGGGTGTCGAGCGGCCGATCGTGCTGGCCGCGGCCAGGGCTGAGATGGCGGGAATAGCGCCGGACAGCGATCAATTGGGTCTGATGCTGCCTTATGCACCGCTGCACCATTTGCTGTTTGCGGCCGGCGCGCCCAGCCCGTTGGTGCTGACCAGCGGCAATCGCTCGAGCGAGCCGATCGCCTACGAAGACGCCGCGGCCATCGACCAGCTGTCCGGCATCGCCGACGCGCTGCTGATCGGCGAGCGACCGATCGCCCGGCGGGTGGACGATTCGGTCGTGACGGTTCGCGACAGCGAGCCGCTGATGCTCCGTCGCGGCCGCGGCTATGCTCCTGCTGTGGTTTGCCGAATGCCGACCGAGCGGCCGATCCTGGCTCTGGGCGGCGATTTGAAAAACGCAATCACGCTGGTCGTGGCCGGCCAGGCGATCGTCAGCCAGCATATTGGCGACCTTGACGACGCGGACACCGAACAGGCCTTTCGCCAGACGATCGACGACCTGCTGGCCATGTACGACCTGCGGCTGGCGGACGTCACGCTGGTTCACGATTTGCATCCCCAGTTCAAATCCACGCAGTTTGCCCTCGCTAGTCCGGCCAAAGAGCGGCGGGCAGTACAGCACCATCGGGCCCACCTGGCCAGTGTGCTGGCCGAGCGCGAAGCATGGAAGGAACCCGTGCTGGGCGTGGTCCTCGACGGCACAGGCTACGGCGATGACGGCTCGATTTGGGGGGGCGAATTGTTCGTCGGCAACATCCGCAGGGGCTTCGAGCGCTGCGGCAGCCTGCGTCCTGTGCCGATGCCGGGGGGCGACGCCGCGGCCCGGTTTCCGGTACAAGCCGCGGCAGCGTATCTCACGGATCTGGTCGAGGCCGACGTGCTCGCCCGGCCGCCGTTCTCGTTTCCGCCGCGTTATCGCCAGGCCGTCCAGCTGGTTGCCCGGCGGGTGCGCTGTTTCGAGTCGACTTCGCTTGGCCGGCTGTTCGATGCTGCCGCGGCGCTGCTCGGCTTTACCCGTGCGATCAGCTATGAAGGGCAGGCCGCGATGTGGCTGGAACACCTGGCCCGCGGTGGCGAAGGCACATCCAACTACTCGTTTGCCCGGCTCGATCATCGGCCGCTGCTCTCAGCGATGATTGCCGACCGGTTGGCCGGGCGCGATTGCCGCCAGATTGCCTGGGGCTTTCACGCGGCGGTGGCCGCTGGCCTGGCGGGCGAGATTCGTCGCCTGGGCCAAGCTCACGGGCTGTCGACGGTGGCTCTGTCGGGCGGCGTGCTGCAGAACGATCTGCTGTACGAACTGCTCGCTACCGAGTTGGCCGACGGTCCAGCCCTGCGCCTGTTCATCAATCGCCGGGTGCCCCCCGGCGACGGCGGCATTTCGCTCGGTCAGGCGGCAATTGCGGCGGTTCCATTAGTCTGACGCAGCCGCTGGCGCTGGTCGAACTGTGATACGCCCGCTGCCGGTGCGAACCGCAGGTCTGGCTCTCGTCCACCTTACCCACCGGTCAGTTGTCCATGGGCGCGAGCTGCAAAACGGCCCGTAGCGCTGCAGCCACCGCGGCCGCCGTGTCGGGCCGCGTGCGCCAATCCTGGGTCAGGCAATGATCCCAGATGGGGCATAACCTGGCGGCGATCTCCGCATCTGGACCACCCGCCGGTTGGTGGCTTGACGATGGAGTCGAAAGGCCGAGCGCGGTGCCCGACCGATATGCCGGAGGGGCCGCGCCATTGCAGACCAGCGCATGCAGCAGTGCGCCCAGGCCATAGACATCGGTATGGGGCCCAATGGGGCCCAGGCTGCGGTCGATTTGCTCGGGCGCCATGAAGCCGGCGGTCCCCGCGATCGAGCGTTCGAATGGCTCCGTCCCAGCGGCAAGCCAGGCAAACCCGAAGTCGGTTAGGAAGACGTTGCCTGCCGAGTCGATCAGCACATTCGCCGGCTTGAGGTCGCGGTGAATCACCCCCTGCTGGTGGGCGTGGTCGATCGCGTCGGCGACGGCCGCGACGATCTCGGCGGCCTGCCTGGCCGAAATGGTCGCGTCGCGGCGGCGTTTTTCCAGATCGATGCCGTCGATCCAATCGAACACCAGAAAGAAGTTGCCGTCCGGCAAGCGGCCCAGCCCGTGCGCGGGCACGATGCCCGGATGCCGCAGACGGGCAGCGACAGCGGCCTCCTGGACGAATTGTTCGACGTGGCGCGGCCATTGGCGGAGGCGTTTGCGAAGCACTTTCAGCGCCACTCGCTGATCGCTTGGCCGATGCACCGCCAGGTAGACCTTCGCCATCCCGCCCGAGCCAATCAAGGACTGCAAATGATAGTCTGCATGGCGGAGCGGTGCCTCGACGTTGGTTGCGATTGGTACATCTGCCGTTCCTCCCCCCGCCGGCGCCGCTTCGCCTTCAACTCGGGCCACAAGCAGTTCCCGAGCTTTGGCCAGCGCACGGCGGCACGGTGCGGGTTGAGCAGTCCAGCCGGGCGGCGATTTCGGGGGCCGGCACATCGTCGAGTTGCAGCTGGATGATTTGCCGTTCGCTGGGGCTCAGTTGCACCAGCAGCACGCGCAGCTCATCGGCCGCAATGATGACATCGGACACCGCCGGCTCGCGGCTCGCCAGTTGTTCCAAATTCAGCGATTCATCGGCGTGGGCGAACTCCTCGCGAGCGATGGATCGTTTGGCAGCGCGGTGATGCTTGGCCTGCCGCCAGAGCTTGCGCAGCGTGATAGCTGCGAGCAATCGCCACAGGTCACCCTCACGTTCGACGCGGAACTCGCCGATCTCGGCGCGGCGGAAGAAGCTTGCCAGTGCCGACTGCACGATGTCGTCGGCATCCAGCCGTCGAGAAAGCTGCCGCGATAGTCGACTCCGGGCGAGCGCCCGCAAACGTTCGGCGTAGCGGTCCAAAAGCGACTGGGCGGCCGTTGGCTCGCCTGCCCGGAATCGGTCGATCAGCAGCTGGGAATCGGGGGTCACGGGCGTCATCGTGCTGGTTCGGGCCGGAGCCGCAAAAAACATTCTGTCCGTGGCCGCCCCGGATCGCGAATGTGCATCTACGTTTGGGGGGCTGCGGCCCTCCACATTTCATCTTAGGTGGTTTTTTGCCGGCGAGGTATCCAAAAATGGCGTATGTGGTTGCGCAGCCCTGCTTTGGCTGCAAGTACACCGACTGCGTGGTGGTTTGCCCCTGCGAATGCTTCTACGAGGGGGAAAAGATGCTCTACATCCATCCCGAGGAGTGCATCGACTGCGGGGCCTGCGTGCCTGAATGCCCGGTCGAGGCTATCTTTCCCGAGTGGCAGGTTCCCGCCGAGTGGCAGGAATTCATCGCCTTGAACGCGGAACTGGCGCCGCAGTGCGAGCAAATCACGACCCGGCAAGCGCCATTGGCGCCGCCGCCCGGGAGCGGACAGTAGTCGGTGGAGAATCGGCGCCATAGAAACTATTCGGCTCTATTCAAACGATCCCGGTCCACTGGTATACGGCGATCACGACGAACACGGCCAGCGTCTTGATGAGCGTGATGACAAAGATGTCGCCGTACGCCTGGCGATGCGTCAGGCCGGTGACCGTGAGCAACGTGATGACCGCGCCGTTGTGCGGCAGCGTGTCCATGCCGCCGCTGGCCATCGCCGCCACGCGATGCAAAACCTCCAGCGGGATGCCGACCGCTTCGGCCCGCTCGATGAACGTGCCGGCCAGTGCCGCCAGGGCGACGCTCATGCCGCCCGAGGCCGAGCCGGTGATGCCGGCCAATGCTGTGATCGAGATCGCTTCGCTGGCCAAAGGATTAGAAATGCCAACCAGCGCGTCGGCCACCAGGCGGAAGCCGGGCAGCGAGGCGATCACGGCCCCGAAGCCGTACTCCGAAGCCGTGTTCGTCGCCGCCAACAGCGCCGGCAATGGCCGACTTGCAGCCTTCGGCAAATTGCCGCGTGACCGGTCGCCAGGCCAATAGCAGCACCGTCAAGATGCCCAACAGCAGCGCGCCCTCGACCGCCCACAGGGCGGCCACCTTCGTCACGTCCTGCACCACCGGCGGAGCATCGCCGATCGCCGAGGGCGAGAACGAATGCAATTCGCCGTAGTACCAGGGGATTGCCAGCGCCAGCAGCTTGTTGGCCACGCCGACGACGAGCAGCGGCAGCAGGGCCACGAAGGGATGGGCGAGCTGCAAGTCGGGCTCAGTCATTGTCGGAGCCGTTGCGCCGGGATCGTATCCGTTTCCTTGGGCCGCTTCGCGCCGGCAGCGCCACTGCAGGTAGGTCAGTCCCAGGACCAGGATCACCGCGGCGCCGATCGTTCCCAACCAGGGCGCGGCATAGATCGTAGTGTGGAAAAACGTGGTCGGGATTATGTTTTGAATCTGCGGCGACCCGGGCAGGCAGTCCATCGTGAACGTAAACGCGCCCAGCGCGATCGTGCCGGGGATCAGCCGCCGGGGAATGTCGCTCTCACGAAACAGGTTGGTTGCGAACGGATACACGGCAAACACGACCACGAACAGCGACACGCCGCCGTAGGTCAGCAACGCACAAACGGCCACGATCGCCACGATCGTTCGCTCCCGGCCCAACAGGCGAATCACGGCCGCGGCGATAGCCCGGGAAAAGCCGGCCAGCTCGATCGTCTTGCCGAACACGGCCCCGAGCACGAAGACCGGAAAGTACGACTTCAGAAACCCGACCATCTTTTCCATGTACAGGCCGGAAAAGACGGGCGCCACCAGTGCCGGCGAAGTGAGCAGCACGGCGGCCAGCGCCGCGACGGGCGCGAGCAGGATGACGCTGTAGCCGCGGTAGGCCGCGACCATCAGAAACACGAGCGCCCCCAGCACGATCACCAGGTCCACGCGTTGTCCTCGCCGGGTACGGCGCCGACCGGCTAGCTCCGCGCCCGCGGAGCGCCTGCGCCTGTCGGCTACCGTTTGCCAGACAGGACGATAACCAGCGGATGATCGCTGAGCAACAACCGCAGCGAATCGACTTTTTCGAGCTGCTGCGTGGGCTGGTCCGACTGCGTGGGGTCGAAGACCGAAACGCGGGGCCACGTGCCACCCAGGTTCACGGTCACCTCGTCGCTGCCGCTGAGCCGCTCGCTCCAGACGATCAGGGCCAACGTGCCGTCGCTCTTTTTGAGGAGCAGGTCATGCAGCGTGGCCGGCTGGGGGTCGAGCGAATAGTTCAGCGTGTCGGGTGGCGTGGGCCGGCGCTCGTCGGCCAGGATCGCGGTCAGCCGGTGCAGATAGAGGGCGGCTTTCCGCGGTTGATAGTCGGGCTTGAAAAGTCCAAACGTCTGATTGCCCGCCTCGTCGGTGCGGTCGCGGAGCAGGTAAACGGCCGTGTGACTCCAACCGCGCTTGAATTGATCGAGGTACATGCTCAGCAGGTTCAGGGCCTGGACCTGCTCGGTGACTGGGCCGTCGATCGTGCAGCCGGTTTCGGTGGTCACCCGGGGTAGCTCGTTGAGCTGATCCTCTGAATAGCCGCGAAAGTGTTTGGCCCAGGTGACGCCGTGGTTGCCGTACAGGCCGTCGACCTTGCAGGCCGAACTGGGATCGGCCGCATTCCAGGATTTGTTGTCCGCGGGGCCGGGCGAACCGGGGTGATAGAGGTAGTTGTGGACGTTGGCGGAATCGGCGAAGCGAGTACCCGGCGGCAGCAGCGCCTCGGCGCCGGCGGGAATCGTCAGGAACTGCAGGCCGACGTTGTCGGTCTCGGCCCCGGCTTCGCTGATCGACCAGACTGGATACTGCTTCAGCTGCGGATCGTTCTTGACGGCCTGGTACAAGTCGCGTTGCAGTTTCGCAACCGCCAGCCACGAAGGGGCCCGGCCGCCGCCGGCTTCGCCCTGATAGGTGATGCCCCAATTGTTCGGTTCGTTGTTGCCTTCAAAGGCCAGCAGGGCGCCGGCCTGCCCCAGGGGCCTGGCCGTGTCGAGCAGCCTGGCGATGTCGGTTCCGCCGCTGACCAGTCCCCAACTGAAGCGCACGCCCGTTTGCCGATGCAGCTCCAGATAAGTCTCGAGCGTGGTGGGGCCATCCTGGCTGAGCCCCTCAATGCCGCCGCGAACCCAGCGGATGCCGGTGTACTTGAGCATCTCGACCGTCTTGTCGACCGGCTGGCCGCGATCGGGGAATGTCGTCACCACGCCGATGCTGTCCAGAAATTCGTTGGCCGGGATCGCCTGGGTCGCTTCCGGGGCCGGTACTTCCAGCACGATGCGGTTGAACAACTGATCGTCGAAGTTCTTGGTGCCGATCAGGACCAGCCGGGCGAAGGACGCGGTCGTGTTATCGGTGAAGCGAACCGCTCCGCCCGCGCCTTTGTTCCAATCGGGGCTGGCAAAGGTCCAGCTGCCGTCGGCCTCGCGCGTGATTGTCGCCCGGGCCAGGCCGCCGCCATCGCGCACGGCGGGCCGGGTGGCATCGATCGCCTGCGGGGCCCAGGTCTTGTCCTTGACCGGCACGCCGTCGTCGACCTTGCCCCACTGGACGGCCCAGTCGGCATTGGTGCGGTGAACTTCGAAGACGTAGCCATTGCCCTTGGCGTCGAGCAGCATCCAACCGAGGCCGTCGGCGGCCTGAGCCGCGTCGCCCCAGCCCCAGCCGTAGTCGAGCGACAGTTTGAGTTTCTTGGGACGCGCGATCTCGGCGAAGGATTTGCTGAGCAGTTGACCGTCGGGCAGGTTGGCCGGAAAGCGGGCCAGCGGGCCCGGGTTCTTGGGCACCTCGTCGCCGTAGCGAAAGACATCCCAGCCGCCACCCGACGTCCAACCGAAATGGGCGAAGTCGCCACGGGAAAAATCGCAGTCAATGAGCGTCTCGCCCTGGCAGAGGGGCGTCAGGGAGAGGGCAAGCAGAATGGCGCTGGCGAGCTGCGCCCGGGGTAACTTTTTCATGACTAAGCGACGGTGAAATGAAGGTTTTGTTAGGCGTCGGCGGCGAAACTTGTGCCGCGCGTTCGCAACTCGCACGCGCCAAGTCGCTTGCGCGAGTGTCCTATCATCCCATGCTCGGCGGCGGGCGGTCAAACGACCGTGGTTCGCGTCCTAGCAGAGGCCCGCTGGGGGCCGATTCGCTGCGCAGCGCGGTAAGGCCGCTCGTTCGGCCAGGGTACCTGAAATGCCCCCGGGCTGGGCCGACGAGTCTGGGCCGATTAAGCTGGTGCTCCAGGCCGCGGCTGCTCCCACCCAGTGCCCACGGCGGCCACCCGACCTGCCAGCCAACAGCGAGCGTCTGCGATGACCAGGATCATTCAAGGGGTTTTCAATTTTCAGCAGCGCGTTTTCGGAGCGAAACGCAACCTGTTCGAGCAGCTGCACGACGGCCAGCGGCCACTGGCCCTGTTCATTACCTGCGCCGACTCGCGGGTGAATCCGAACCTGCTGACGCAAACCGAGCCCGGCGAGCTGTTCGTGCTCCGCAACGCCGGCAACCTGGTGGCGCCCGACGGCTCGCCCCCCAACGGCGAGCGGGCCACGATCGACTACGCGGTTCAACATCTGCACGTGCGCGACATCATTCTCTGCGGCCACTCGCAGTGTGGGGCGATGCAGGGGCTGATCCATCCCGAGGCGCTGACCGCCTTGCCGGCCGTGGCCGAATGGCTGCGGTTTGCCGATCCGAGCGTCGAACGGGCCCGGCAGCGGATGCCAGGGGCCGAAGGCGACCTGTTTTTCCAGACGGTGATCGAGCAAAATGTATTGGTCCAGATCGAACATATTCAAACGTATCCTGCGGTGCGGCAAGCAGCGGCCGAGGGCCGCTTGCGGCTGCACGCTTGGGTCTACCGGTTCGAGTCGGGCGAAGTGATCGCTTACGACGCGGGGCTCGATGCCTTCGTGCCGCTCGGCGAGTCGCCGCGCGAGAAATTGCTGGTGCCGATGCCGTCGGCCGGACTGCCGACCACCCACCACAGCATGTGATTTTGCCGCCTTCGGCCGCTGGTCCCGCCTTTGCCCGCTGGCCCTGCCAGGGAGCCCTTGCCAACAATGACCGCCGACGAACAAGTCCGCCGCAATCCCGACTCACACGTCGACAGCTCCGAAACCCGCAGCCTGTTGGCGGGGCAGATGAGCGCCGAGGATCGGGAAACCCTGCTGCAGCACGTGGCGCATTGCCGCGACTGCCGCCAGCGGCTGCAGGAAGCGGGCGTCGACGAGGCGACGATGTCCGGAGCCGAACTGCGCAGCCGTGAAACCCAATCGGGGCAGGGGGGCGCCGGCCACACCGGCGATACGACCACCACCGACCTGCGGCCTCCCAGCTCTGAATACTCCTTTCTGGCTCCGCCGCAGGTTCCTGATGAGATCGGCCGCTTGGGCTCCTACCGCATTTTGCGGGTGTTGGGCGAAGGCGGCATGGGCGTGGTCTTCGTGGCGGAAGATCCCCAGCTGCAGCGCCGCGTGGCGATCAAGGTGCTCCGGCACGGGCTCGATTCCACGACCCGCAAGCGGTTCTTGCAGGAAGCCCAGCTGGCCGCTTCGCTGCACAGCGAGCGGATCGTGACGATCCACCATATTGGCGAGGATCGCGGCTGTCCCTACATGGTGATGGAGCTGCTGCAAGGCGAGTCGCTCGACAGCCGGCTGCGCCGGCTGCAGCATTTGCCGCTGCCCGAGGCGCTGCGGGTTGCCCGCGAGGCGGCTGAAGGATTGGCGGTGGCCCACGCCAAGGGACTGATCCATCGCGACATCAAGCCGGCCAATGTTTGGCTCGAGCGTCGGGAAGGCGATACCGGGGACTTTCGCGTCAAGTTGCTGGACTTCGGCATTGCCCGGCCGATGACGTCGGACTCGCACCTGACCGAAGAAGGCATGATCGTCGGCACGCCGAGCTACATGTGCCCCGAACAAGCCCACGGCGCGCCGCTCGATGCCCGGTCCGATTTGTTTTCGCTCGGCTGCCTGCTGTATGCGATGCTGGCCGGCGACTCGCCGTTCGCCCGGCCGAGCACGGTCCAGGCGATTCGGGCAGTGGCCGAAGAAGAAGTGGCGCCGATTCGCCGCAAGTTGCCGCACGTGCCGCCGCCGGTCAGCGCGCTGCTCGACCGGCTGCTGAGCAAGCAGCCCAAGAACCGGCCGCCCGACGCCCGGAGCGTGGTCGAAGAGCTGCGGTGCCTGGAGTTGATTGCCCAGCCGACGGCCGGGCTGCCGGCGGGGTTGCTCACCAGCTTGGGTCGCGAGGCCGCCCTGGCGAAGCTGACGCTGGGCTGGAAGGGCTGGGCCGGTGTCGCCGCGGTGCTGACCGCGATCGTGGTTGGCTCGTGGGTCCAGTATCGCCGGGTGCTCGAATCGCAGCAGCCGTCCACAGTTGCCGGCGCGGCCGATTCGCAGGCAGGAAGCGCATCGACCGCCGGCGGCGGCGACAAGCCGGCCGGCGCCGCCAATCCCGCGACGGGCAATCCCGCGACGACGGGGCCCGCTGCGGTCGCGCCTGCGGTTGCGGCCACGCCGGTGCGGGTGGGGATACTCCTTTCGTTCTCCGGACCGATGGCCACCAGCGAACGGCCGATTGCCGACGCCCTGCTGCTGGCGATCGACGAAGTGAACGCCGCCGGCGGCGTGCTCGGCGGCCGGCCGATCGAACCGGTCATTCGCGACGGCCGTTCGTATCCCGACGGTTTTTTTCAGCAAGCCGAGCAGCTCATCAGTCGCGAGCACGTGGTGACGCTGTTTGGCGTCTGGCGTTCGACCTGCCGCAAGGCGGTCGAGCAGGTCTGCGAGGCGCACGACAGCCTGCTGGTCTTTCCCAAGGCCGACGAAGGACTGGAACAGTCGCCCAACATCATTTACATGGGTGGCGCGCCCAATCAGCAGACGACGGAGCCCGCCAAGTGGGCCTATGCCTTCCTGGGCAAACGGAAGTTCTACCTGGTCGGCGTCGAGGGGCTCTTTTCCCGGGCCTCGCACGAGATCATCAAGGACCAACTCAAAGTCCTGGGAGCCACGCTCGCGGGCGAATCGTTTGCGGGGATCGGCGACGCCGAATACGCGCCCATCGCAGCCCGGATTCGCGAGTCCGGGGCCGACATCGTACTCAATACCGTCAGTGGCACCGGCAACATCGGTCTGTTCAAGGCCCTGCACGCCGCCGGCCTTCGGCCCGGCACGGTTCCGGTGATCTCGTACGACCTGACCGAAGAAGAACTGCGGATGCTGAGCGAGCGGGCCGACCAATTGGCCGGCAACTATGCCTCTTGGAGTTACTTCCAAAGCTTGCCCGACCGGGCGAATCAGGAGTTCATCCAGCGGTTTCGCAAGCGATTCGGGCCGACTCGGATCGTGAACGATCCGATGGCCGCCGCCTACGCCGGCTTGCACCTGTGGGCGCTGGGCATCAATGCCGCGGGGACCGACCGGCCGTCCGACATTCGCCGCGCGATGGTCCAGCAGAAGTTCGACGCGCCCGAAGGACCCGTGGCGATTGATCCCGCGACCCAGCGGGCGATCCGCATGGCCCGGATCGGCCAGATCGGCAAAGACCTGGAATTTGAAACGGTCTGGGTCTCGCCCAAGCCGAAAATGCCGGAGGTCTGGCCGCCCACTCGCACGCGCGAGCAATGGGAGGCGATGCTGAAGGAGCTCTACGAGGAGTGGGGCAAGCAGTGGAGCCCGGACCCTGATTCGGCCCTGCACATCGGCTTGCCCGTCCGCGAGGTGAACGTCCCGTGATCGAATACGATCGGTCGGATTGGTGGGGCACGGTGCTGCGGTTTCGGGGTACGGTGTTGCCCCGGGTGTTGGGGCGCGTTGGCGCGCTCACCTTGTTCACGCTCGGGCTGTGCCTGATCGACGATTACACCACCCGGGCCTACGGCATGACGCTGCCGGCGCTCGACCAGCTGGGCCACAGCGTGCTGGGCGTGGTGCTGGGCTTATTGATCGTGTTTCGCACCAGCTCGTCGAATTCCCGCTACTGGGACGGACGGAGTTTTTGGGGCGTGCTGATCAACAACGCCCGCAACCTGGCCCGGCTGGCCGCCAACAATGCGCCCCCGCCGAACCTCTGGCCAACTTGATCACGGCGTACGCAATCAGCATCCGGGAAAACCTCCGCGGGCACCGCGACTTTCAGGCCCTGGAGCGGCTCGTTCCGCCGGACGTCGTGCAGCACATGACGACGGCCAACAATCCGCCCAGCGTACTGGCTTCCGCGATCAGCCGCTGGATTCAGCAGGCCCGCCGCGAAGGCCGGATCGACAGCAACCAATCGTCAGGCATGGAGCTGGTGCTCAATGCGATGGTCGATGCCCAGGGGGGCTGCGAGCGGATTCAAAAAACCCCATTGCCGTTCGTCTACGCCGCCCTGATCAAGCAGATCCTGCTGGTCTACCTGGTGACGCTGCCCTTGGTTCTGATCAACAAGATGGGCTTCGCCTCACCGCTCGTGGTGGCGGTGGTGGCGTTCGGCATGCTGGGGATCGAAGAGGCGGGAATCGAGATCGAGGGCCCCTTCGGCCAGGGCCCCAACAGCCTGCCGCTGGAGTCGCTCTGCGCCACGATCGCCCGCGACACGGCGATGCTCTGCGCCTCGGCCTCGCACGAGGTCAAGCACGAAGCTTAGGCCGGCGCCCGGCGGTCGGCCCGTTTCGCCCGGCGGCACCGCTTGCGCCGCCGGCAAAGTCCTCGACCGGCCCGGTGGGGGTTATGTCTGCTGTGCCGGCCATGCGGGCCAGCCCGGGTCGGCCCCAGCCGCCGCCGCCCTGAAGCGATAAGCCCTATAGGAGCTTTCGCCCGCGCAAACTCAGGCCGGACGCCCAAGTGCGTCGTTCGACGGGATCACCCCATGCGTTGCCACGGATGGCAAACGGCTGCCTTGATCGCTTTTGCGCTGGCGATCGCCCCGGCCGTGGCTTGGGGACAGGCGGTCGATGCTCCTGCCCCGGCTTTCGTGCTCGCGCCGCAAGCAGGGATCTTCGGACAGCCCGAGCGATTGCCCGAGCCGCGGGTTGACGATGTTGGATCGCCCGCGCCGGCCCCAGCGGGATTGGCCGAGCTGCGCCGCCGGTTGGAAGTCACCGAGACCGAACTGGCTGAGCTGCGCCTGCGCAGGCCGCCAGCCTGGGACCGCGGCAGTTCCTGGCACCGCTGCCACGCCCGGAGCAGATTGCCTCTCCGGCCAGCGGCACCAGTCAGATGGGCGTCGAGGACCGGATCGCCAGCCTGCTGCCGTTGGCCGCGGCGGGGCAGCCGTTTCCACTGGTTCGCTTGAGCGGATTCTTTCAACTCGACAGTGGCTTCTTCGGCCAGGACGCCGCCAGCCACGACGTGCTGGGCAACGTGCAGAACGGCACCGGCTTTCGCCGCACCCGATTACAAGCGCTGGGTAAATTGACGGAGTTCACCAATTTCAGCCTGGAGATGGATTTCTCGTTCGCCGGCCGGCCCAGCTTCATGGACGTCTGGGGCGAGCAGACGAATCTGCCCCTGGGCAACGTGCGAATCGGTCAGTACCGCTTGCCGGTGACGATGGATTCCTGGACCAGCGAGCGGCATTTGGAGTTTCTCGAGCGCTCGGCCCCGTTCAATGCACTCGACCCGTTCCGCCGCGTCGGGATCATGGATTGGTACGTCAGCGAGAGCGGTCGCACGCTGGTGGCCGCCAGCGTGTTCGGCAGCGATTGGACCTTCACCGACCCGAACGGCACCACTCAGTACAACACGTTGGGAATCGACAATCGTTATGGTACGTCGATCGGCAACGTCGGCGGCGTGGGCGTCGCCACTCGGCTCACGCACCTCGTGTATTACGACGAGCCGTCCGGCGGGCGTTACCTGCTGCACGTCGGCGGCGGGTACACGTTTGCCGAGATCGGCGGCAACGGCATCCTGGGGAATGGGCCGGGCACGGCGGGGAGTTCGACCTTCCGGGCCTCGACCATTCCCGAGTTTTTCGTGGGCGATCCGGCGGCGGGGGGCGCCACCTCGGCCGGCACGCCCAACGTGCTCGACACCGGCCGCTTCCTGGCCAGCAGCTACAGCCTGTATCACCTGGAGCTGGCGGGCAACGCGGGTTCGTTCCACTGGCAGAGCGAAGTGCTGGGCACCGCCGTGAACCAAGTTAATGGCCCGATCGTGTTCTACGGCGGCGCCTATGCCCAGTGCGGCTGGTTCCTGACCGGTGAATCGGCTGGCTACAACAAGCAAACCGGCGCGCTCGACTACAATTCCCGGCCGTTCACCGAACTAGCCGGCGGCGGCTGGGGGCGGCCGATGTGCGGCTGGGGTGCCTGGGAGATTGCCGCCCGCTGGTCGTATCTCGATCTGCAAACCGATCGCGTGACGGCGGCGAACTACACCGGTGCCGGCACGACGCTGCCGGCGCTGGCACCGACGGTCAATCCGCCGGCCGTGCTGGGAAATGGCCCGAGCGCCAACGCGAATCCCAATCCCGGCGTGCTGAACGAAAGCACCCTGGCCCTCAACTGGTATTGGAACCAGTACACCCGGGTGCAATTCAACTGGATTCACAGCATGCTCGCGAGCCAGTATCGCCCCTACAGCGTGCTGGATATCTGGGCCGTGCGGTTTCAAGTGGAGTTCTGAGCGCGACGGCCCGTTATCGATCGGGCTTTGCCGACGGCTTTTCGTCCGCCGAATCGTCCGCCGTCGTGTCCGGCTTCTCGACGTCGACCTTCTGGCCGTCGGTGATTTCGGCCAGGTCGCCCAGGATCACTTGCTCGTTTCCATCGAAGGGCTGCCAGCGATCCTGAATCAACTTCTTGAAGACTTCGACGTAGCGGCCGTCGTCGAGCCCCGTTTCGATCGGCGTTTTGACCGCCTTTCCATCGACGAGCAGGTAGCAGCAGTTCTGATTGCCCAATTGCACCGTGGCGGCCAGCGGGATCGACTCGACCTGTTTGCGCTCGATGAGCACTTCGGCATAGGCGTACATGCCGGGCAGGATTCGGGCTTGGGGATTCTCCAGGTCGACTTCGGCCCGTAGCGTGCGGGTCTGCACGTGCAGCGACCAGGAAGTGCGGGTGACGGCGGCGCGAAACTCTTCGTCTTCTAGGGCCGGCAGCCGGACCCGGGCCTCGGTTCCCTGGCGAACGTAGTTGGCAAACATCTCGGGCACGTCGACAAACACGCGGACCTTGTCCACGCGGGCCACCACATAGATCGGCTCGCCACGGCCGGTCGAGGCTTGCATCGTCTCGCGGTCGACCGACTTGTCGCCGCCGACGGGTTGGACGAAGTCGCCCGTATTGACGTTCCGCACCACCACGATGCCGTCGTAAGGGGCCGTCAACTTCAGGTAGCTGACCAGGGCCTCGTAGCGGCGCTCGACGGCCTCGGCCACCTTGGTGCGGGCCCCAGCGGCGTCGACGTCGGCTTTGGCTTTGCCCAAGTCGGCTTGGCGCGAGGCAGCGTCGGCTTCGGCCGCATCGACCGCCGACTTGGCGGCGTCGCGCTCCGAGAGGTTCGACTTGAGCTGCTTTTGCGACTCGTCCAGGATTTGCTTCGCCAGCACTCCTTTTGCGACCATGCCTGTGAGCCGTTCGACTTCCGATTCCCAACGTTCGACGGCGCTCTGATATTTGCCGATGTCGGCTTTGGCCCGCTCGACGTCGGCGATGGCCGCCAGCACCCGGCTCTCGGCCACGGCCACCTGCTGCTGGGCGACTTCGACCAGGACCTTGTCGCGCTCCAGTTCGGCCTGCTTTTCCTGGAATTGCGACTCGAGCTCGGGCACGAACAGGTCCGCCAGCACCTGGTCTTTTTCGATTCGGTCGCCAATGTCGACGTTCCAAGCCTGCACATAGCCGGCGAGCTTGGGATACATCGCCGTTTGCTCGTAGGCATTGATGAAAGCCGGCTGTCCGACCCGCCGGGCGATGGTCCGCAAGGTGGGCCTGGCGAGCCGCACTTTGGGCTCGATTCGGGCGGCGGGGGCCGACTTCTCCGCGGCGCCGCAGCCGGTGAAGAAAACGGCGCCGGCCAGCCCCAGGCAACGCCAGACGATCCGAACGATTGGGGTGCGGCGCTCCATTCAGGATTTCTCCTTGCGGTCCGCCTCGGGCGGCACGTGTTGGTCGGGCTGGGCGCCGGGTGCGGGCTGGTGGTTTGGCTCGTCGAAATGCCGGCTGTCGGGATCGTCGGGGTGCAGCGAGGGCCCGGCGAACTTGCGCTCGCCCATCACAACCGTGAACAGCGGCGGCAAGAGCAGCAGCGTGCCGAACGTCGAAACCAGCAATCCTCCGATCACAGCCCGGCCCAGCGGGGCCTCCATCTGGCTACCCGATTCCAGTCCCAGCGACATCGGGATCATGCCCACGATCATCGCCCCGGCGGTCATCAGAATCGGCCGCAGGCGCTCGGTGGCTCCGCGGATCGCGGCTTCGCGGGGCGAGTGCTCGTGCTGCCATTCGCGGGCCGTGAACGTGACCAGCATCACCGAGTTGGATACCGACACGCCGATGCACATGATCGCGCCCATGAACGACTCGATGTTGAGCGTGGTATGCGTTATCAGCAGGATCAGCACGACGCCGCTGAGCACGCCGGGCACTGCGCCGACCGAAATCAGGGCCGCCCGCCAATCCTGAAAATAGGCCGTCAGCAGCACCAGAATCACGCACACGGCTACGACCAGGCCGAGGCCCAGCGACTCGAACATCTTGTTCATCGGATCGATCTGCCCGCGCGTCTCCACGTGGACGCCGCGGGGCGGCTGGCCGACGTGCTGGAGCGCCGTTTTGATTTGCCGGGCGGCCCGGCCCAGATCCTCGGCCTCGACATTGGCGGTCACGCTGACGTAACGCTGCATCGACGTGCGGTCGTATTCGCCGGGCATGAAGCCGCGCCCCACCTGGGCCACGTCGCGGAGCATCAGATTCAGTCCGGGATTCGGCCTCCTCGAGCGGAATCGTTTCGGCCTCGGCCGCCGAGTTCATCCGCTGCGTCGGCACTTCGATCTGCACTTGATAGCTCACGCCTGAGCGCGGATCCTGCCAGAAATTGCGGGCCACCATCCGGCTCGACGAAGTTGCGACCAGCACCGAGTCGCCGATCTGCTTGGTCGTGACCCCGCTCAGCCCGGCTTTTTGCCGGTCAATCGTAATCGGGATCGTCGGGTAGTCCAACGTCTGCTGGATTTGCACGTCGCGGAGCCAGCGAATCTGGTTCAGTTGGGCCGCGATAGCCTGGGCGTGCTCGCGGGCATGGTCGATTTGCGGACTGGCCACCACGATTTCGATCGGCGTGGGGGAGCCGAAGCTCATCACTTCGCTGACGATGTCCCCCGGCTCGAAGCCGAAGGTGATCTGCCGAGCCCGAACCAGTGCCTGCTCGCGGGGCAATCCTTCGCGCTGCAGCACTTCGGCGAACCAGGGGGCGATCTTTTCCGGCAGCGCCTTGCGCATCCGCTCGCGAAACTCGTCCAGGCGTATCCCGCTCCCCTCGACGAACTTGGCCCGCATCTGCCCGTCGTCGGGGCCACGCATGAACAGGATCATGTTGTTCATCGCGTAATTCGGGGCTTGCTGGCCGGCAAACCCCATCGAGATGGCCACTTTGCCTTGGCCGACTTCCTCCTGCATTACTTGCAGGCAGCGAACCCACATTTCGCGGGTCAACTCGTAGTTCGTTCCGGGCGGCGCTCGAAACCGCAGCACGAACACGCCCGAGTCGACTTGCGGAAACAGCTCCATGCCCAACAGCGGGCCGAGGCCCAGCAATACCAACAGGCAGACGGTCAAGTAGCCTGGCACCACCACCCACCGCCAGGCGACCGAGCGGGTGACCAGACCCTCGAACGCGCGTTGCACCCGCGCGAAGATGCCGCGCTCGGCTGGGTCTCCAGCCGCACCTTCCACGTGGCCATGATGCTTCAGCAGCCAGACGGACAGCACGGGCACGATCGTGCTGGAGAGCAGGTAAGACGAAACCATAGCGAAGCCCACGGCCAAGGCCAGCGGCACGAACAGCGAGCGGACCGGTTCGGCCATGATAAAGGCTGGGATAAAGACCGACAGGATGCAGAGCATAGCCAACAGCCGCGGAACGGCTGTTTCGTTGCTCCCTCGCTCGACCGCCCGGGCCAGGTTCTTGCTGTGCAGCATTTGGACGTGGATGTTTTCGATCGAGACGGTCGCTTCGTCGACCAACATGCCGATCGACAGGGCCAATCCGCCCAGGGTCATGATGTTGATCGTGCTGCCGCTCAGCCAAAGGGCGAACAGCGAGCCCAACAGGGCCATCGGAATGTTGAACACCACGACCACGACGCTCCGCCAATCCTGCAGGAACAGCAGGATCATCAGCCCGGTCAACACGGCACCGATCAGCCCCTCGGTCGCCACGCTGCGGATCGCCTCCTTGACGGTCGGCGACTCGTCGAACTCGTAGCTGATCTTGACCGACTCGGGCAGCACACTCTGAAAACGTGGCATCGTCTTGTGGATCTCGCTGACCACGGTCAGCGTCGAGGCCGTGTTCTGCTTGACCACCGGGATGTACAGCGATCGCTTGCCGTTGACCAGGGCATAGCCGTAGTTGATGTCCGTGCCGTCCGAGATCGACGCCACGTCGCGCAAGTACACCGTCCTTCCGCGGCGGAGCGGGATTTTGCCGAACTCCTCGATGTTGGTAATCATCGTGTCGAGCGGCACCAGCGGCATCTGATCCTGAATGTAGAGATTGCCCGAGGGGGTGATTACGTTGCCGTTGGTCAGCGCGACGACCAAGTCGTCGGGCGTCAGGTTGTAGGACCGCAGCCGCTGGGGATCGACCTTGACCACGATCGAGCGGACGTTCGAGCCGAACGGGGCGGTGCCCACCGTGCCCGGCACGTTGGCCTGCAGCAGGGGACGGACGCGCTGCTGGCCCAAGTCGGCCATCGTTCCCAGCGTTTCCTTGTCGCTGGTCATGACGAGATAGCCGACCGGCAGGCTGCCGGCGTCCATCCGCATGATCTGCGGCGGGAGCACGCCGGGCGGCATGAAGGCTTGGGCCCGATTGGCCTGCCCGACCACTTCGGCCATGGCCTGGGCCATGTTCGTGCCCGGATAGAACGAAAGCTTGATGAGGGCGATCTGCTGGATGCTCTTCGACTCGACGCTCTGGACGCCCGAGACGTACTGGAAGTTCAGCTCGAACTGATTGACGATAAGGCCTTCCATCTGGGCCGGATTCATGCCGTTGAAATTCTGCACGACATAAATCTGGGGCAGATCGAACGGCGGAAAGATGTCGATCCGCATGCTCAAGGCCGCCAACGTGCCGCCGGCAATCAGCCCGACCACCAGCATTAGCATGGTGATCGGATGACGAAGGGCAAAATTGACCGGATTCATGGCGACCCTGGACGCTTCACCATCGATCGAGCAGAGGTTCGTACTCCCCGCGAAGTTTGGCGGGCTGCTGCCTTGACAGCAAGAGCAGTGCCAGCGGTCCCCCCAACCCGGGCTACGGGCGACCGAGCAACTCAAGCCCATCCGCGGCTGGCTGCGGACACTCGGCAGACTGTACCAGACAGACCGGCCTGGAAACGAGACCGCCCAAATTCTAGTCGATGAATCCTGAAAGGGGACGGTCCTTTTCACCTCTGCCGCTCCCCGCGCGACCCGCCGCCCACTCCTCACCGGCCCAGACTGGCCGAGTGCGGGGCCGACTCATCCAACTCCACCCACCGCGTATCCTGCGTTCCATGCGTACGGGCTTTCGGCGCCTGAATTCGAGGCTGCTGCTACCGCTGCGCAGGCCATGTGCGCTTGCGGCTCTGGTGCTCGTGGCGCTCGCAGCAGTGCCCGCGGTGTCCGACGAGCCGCCAGCGGGAGGCGAGATCATTCCGGCTCCGCCACCGCGCTGGGGTCCACCCGAGCCGCTGCCGCCGGTGCCGCCGATCAGTCCTTGGCCTGGTGCCCGGGGCGTGCTGCAGGGGCCGGCCGTTTCGGAAACGGCGACGCCCTTGCCGGTGGCCAGCGGGCCGGCCGATCTCAATCAGCGGCCGCTACCGATCAACCTGGCGACAACGCTGCGGCTGTCGGGGGCCCGGCCAATCATGATCTCGGCGGCCGAAGCCAGCGAGCGCGTGGCCGCCGCCCAATTGCAGCAGGCCCAGGTTCTGTGGCTGCCGAACATCAACATCGGGGCCAGCTACTACCGGCACGACGGCGGCGCCAAGGCAACTCGGGAACGCTGTTCGTCAATGGCCGCAATCAGTTCATGGCCGGGCTGGGGCCAACCGCCGTGTTTAGCACGGCCGATGCCCTGTTTGCGCCGCTCGCCGCGCGGCAAGTGCTCCGGGCGCGGACGTTCGACGTGCAGGCGGCCCGCAACGACGCGTTGCTCAACGTGGCCGAGGCGTTTTTCAATCTGCAGCAAGCCCGCGGCCGCTGGGCGGGGGCCCACGACAGCGTGGAAAAATCGCGGGCCCTGGTGCAAACGGTACAGGGGCTGGCACCGGGCCTGGTGCCCTACATCGAAGTGAATCGGGCTGCGCACCGAGCTGGCCATGCTCGAGCAGTCGCTGGCGCAGGCCCGGGGCGACTGGATGGTGGCCAGCGCCGAACTGACCCGGGCGTTGCGATTGGACCCGACGGCGCTGATCGAGCCGCTCGAGCCACCTCACCTGCAAGTCACGCTGATCTCACCGCAGGAAAACCTCGATGAATTGGTGCCGCTCGGCCTGACGTCCCGACCCGAGCTGGCTTCGCAGCAGGCGCTGGTGCAGGCGGCTCTGGCCCGGCTCAAGCAAGAAAAAATGCGGCCGCTTGTGCCCAGCGTGGTGCTCTTGGGCGATGCCGTGCCGGCGGCGCCGGCCGGCTATCTGTCGACCGGCGTCTTCGGTTCGGGACTCAACGGGTCGTCCTCGCCGTGGACTACGCGCAACGATATCAGCGTGCAGCTGCTCTGGGGCGTGAACAATCTGGGCTTCGGCAATCGCGGCCTGATCCGCGAGCGGCAAGCCGAGCAGGAACAGACGCTGATCGAGCTATTCCGAACCCAAGACAAGGTAGCTGCCGAAATCGCCACCGCCTATGGCCAGCTCGATGCGGCGGCCCGCCGCGTGGTCGAGGCCGAAACGGGCGTCAAGCAAGCCCAGCTGTCCTACGCGGGCAATCTGCGGGGCTTGAGCCAGACGACCCGTTTCGGCGACGTGCTGGTGCTGGTCAACCGGCCACAGGAAGTCGTGGCGGCGCTCCAGCAATTGGCGACCAGTTACGACAATTACTTCGTCTCGGTGAACGACTACAATCGGGCCCAATTCCG
This sequence comes from uncultured Planctomycetaceae bacterium, assembly GCA_963828155.1. Taxonomy (GTDB): domain Bacteria; phylum Planctomycetota; class Planctomycetia; order Pirellulales; family PALSA-1355; genus CAWCAX01. The sequence continues at coordinate 250,773 of CAWHDQ010000012.1, read as the reverse complement.
GCTGTATCGCGCGCTGGGCTATCCGGCCCGGATTCTGGCCCGCGATCGGCCCATCGGTCCGCTTCAGCCGATCGACACCGGCAGGCCCGTTCCGCTGCCGCCGGTTTGCCCCCACGGTTGAACGGTCCGCCTGCGGCATCGCCGTCACGCGCCCGCGACAACGGCTTCGCGTTCCAGGTCCTCGATATTTTCGGTCAGCCGGGAGGTGGCGTACTCGTCAAGGTAAAGTCCTTCGACGACCGACCAGCTGCGGCCATCCTCGGTCCGCAGCGGCAGTCCGAAGACCAGTCCCCGCGGCACGCCGTAACTGCCGTCGCCGAACACCGCAGCCCCGAAGCGGCGGCCGAACGGCGTGGGAGTGACGATCGAGCGCACCGTTCCCAAAATGGCCTGAATGGCGGTCGCCGCAGGAGCCGAACCGCGCAACTCCCAGACTTTGCCCTCGCGGCCGGCAACGGCCGGCTCCAGCACGGTCCGCACCCAATCGCGGTCGGTGATCACCTGACTGGCCGGTGCTGGCCGATGAAGGTATTGTGAAAGTCGACGAAGATCTTGTCGCTGTGGTTCCCCCAAACGGTCACGCGGTTGACCTGCGCCGCGGGCACGCCGGCTTTTTCGGCGATCAGGGCCGTCGCCCGCATCCGTGCCAGCCGGTTCAGTGCAAACCAATGTTCGCGGGGGACGTTGGGCGCGAAGTTCCGCGCCGTCAGGCAATTCGTGTTGCAAGGCTCGGCGACCACCAGCACTCGAGCCCGGGCCGCCACGCGATTGATCACCCGACCGTGCTCGGCATAGAGCGGGGCGTTCGCCCGGACCAGGTCCAACCGTGGGGCATTCCAATTGACCTCGAGCGAATGCGCGAGCGTGATGATTCAGTCGGCGCCGGCAAACGCCTCGTCGGCCCGCGCGCTGAGCTGCAGGCCGGCCAACAGCGGAAAGGCGCAATCGAGCAGCTCGAGTCTGGATTGCCCGGAGCAGGTTCAGCCGGGCGTCGACGTCCAGCAGTCGCAGGGCCACCGGCTGGTGCGGACCGAACATCTCGCCGGAGGCGATCCGGAAGATCAAGCCGTATGCCACCCGACCAGCTGCGCCGGTGATGGCGAGCTGGATGGTGCGCTCGGTTCGTCTCCCGGCTGAAACAGCACGCTCGAATGGGACATGCTCGCCTCGCTTGTTTCCGTCCTCAGCGGCTTGCAACGTGCCAGCAGCTGTGCTCAGTCGGCGGCCAGGTGCGGGTCGAAATCGTCGGTCGGTTCGTGCCGCTGCTTGTCGCGGACCAGCAGCGAATACAGGCAGGGCAGCACGAACAGCGTGGCCGGCTCGCCGGCGATCAACCCGCCCAGAATAGCCCGGGCCAAGGGGGCATTGGCCTCGCTACCGCGCTCCAGGGCCAGGGCCGCGGGAATCATCGCGAAGAAGGCGGCCAGGGCCGTCATCGTGACCGGCCGCACGCGGATCGAGGCCGACTTGCGGATCGCCTCGGTCGGCGAGAGCCCCTCGGCATGCCGCAGCTCCTGGGCGAAGTCGGTCATCAGCACCGTATTGGCCACCTTGATGCCGACGATGAAGATGATGCCCAGCAGCGATTGCACGTTGAGCGCGGTGCCGGTGAAGTAGAGCATCGGCAGCACGCCGGCCAGGCAGAGCGGCACGACCAACATCACGGTGAGCGGCACGATCCAGGAACGGTCGAGCCCGACCATCAGGAAGTACATCAGCAGCGAAGCCAGGACCAGCCCGACGGCCAGGTTGCTGAACGTGTCCTGCATTCGGGCGTATTCGCCGCTGAGGATGATCTTCGAGCCCTTGAGCGTTTCACCCTGGTGGTCCGGGTCGAAGGGGGCCCAAGTGCCCGGCTCGATCTGTTTGGCATATTTGTCGATCACCTTGGTGACGTCGTCCGAGACGTGCCCCAGATCGCGACCGGCGACGCCCATCGTCAGGTCGATGGTCGGCTGCAGGTTGGTGTGATTGACTTCGGCCGGCACGCTGGCCCGTTTGAGGGTGACGATATTCTTGAGCGGGATCGGCCGGTTCTGGACCGGGCTGGTGATCGGAATGTCGAGCAACGTCTGGACCGACTTGATGTCCTGCTCCGGATACTGCACGCCGACGAAATACTGATTGTGCGTGACCGGGTCGATCCAGAAGTTGCGTTTGTTGAACTGGATGCTCGAGTTGAACGCCGCGACCACGTTCCGCATCACGTCCGACTGGTCGAGCCCCAGGTCGGCGGCCTTGGCCCGGTCGACCTGGATGACGTATTCGGGATAGTCGAGACGCTGCATGATCCGGCAGTCGACGACGCCGTCGATCTTGCGGACGTCGGCCTTCAGGGCCTCGGCGATCTTGTGGGCGCGTTCCAGGTTCTTGCCCAGGATGCGGATGTTGATCGGCGTCGACTTGCCCTCGTTCATGGCGCCGCGGATCATGCCGCCGGCGTCGAAGGCGAACTCCAATTCGGCGAACTCCGATTTCTTGGCGAAGCCCTCGCGGAGGATTTCCACGTATTCCTGCGCCGAGTGCTCGCGCTCTTCGTGCAGTTGAACCTTGACGACCGCGTCCATCGGGCCGGAGTTGGGCGTATAGGCGGCCGACCAGTCGGGCGTCACGCCCAGCTCACTGACGATGACGTCCAGGTCGCCTTCCAGGTTCTCGCGGATGAAGTCCTCGACCACGGCGACTTTCTTTTCGGTCTCTTCGATCCGCGTGCCGGACGGAGCCCGGACGTAAATCTCGAACGCACCGGCGTCGACTTCCGGAAAGAACTCCCGCCGCTGGACCGGCGTCAGGGCCACCAGCACCAGGGCCAGCAGGGCATAGCTGCCGATGACGGTGATCCGGCGGAAACGGAGTACCCAGTTCAGGGCCACGACGTACTGGGCGATCAGGCCGTCGATCGCCCGCTCGACGTGGCCGAACGCCCGACCGAGGATGCCGCGCTGCGGAACGGGTGGTTCCGCAGCCGGCGCGAGCAGATCATCATGACTGGAATGCTGACCGTGCTCGCCAGCGCCGTGCTCGCCAGCGCCGTGGGCGCCGTGCGACTTGAGCAATAGCGCGCTGAATGCCGGCACGAATGTCCGCGACAGGAAGTAGGCGCAGATCATCGCGAAGGCCACGGCATAGGCCATCGGCCGGAACAAAAACTCGCCCAGGCCGGGCATCAGTGCCAGCGGAGCGAGCACCAGGAACGTGCAGATCGTCGAGACCAGCTCGGGCATCGCCACTTCGCTGGCACCGAGGAAAGCCGCTTCCTTTGGCTCCAGGCCGAAGCCCAAATGCCGATGGGTGTTTTCGAGGCAGATGATCGCACTGTCGACCAAGGGGCCGATGGCCAGCGCCAGCCCAGCCAGGGTCATCACGTTGATCGTGTTGCCGGTGGCATACAGGCACACGATGGCACCGAGCACGGAAACGGGAATCGTGGTGATGGCGATCAGCGTCATCCGCCATTCGCCGAGAAATAGCAGGATGACCGTTGAGCACAGGATCGCTCCCAGAAAGCCTTCCTGGGCCAGGGCCGCGATTGAGGCCCGCACGTAGACCGACTGGTCCATGACCAGGTGCAGGCCGATATCGGGCCGCGAGAGCCGGGCCTCCATGTCGGGTAGCGATTTCTTCACGCCGTCGACCACGTCGAGCGTGCTCGTGCCCAGCTGGCGGAACACGGGAATATAGACCTGCCGCCGCCCGTTGACGCGAACGATGTTGGTCTGAATGAACGACGCGTCCTTGGGCGTGGCGACATCGCGCAGATAGATCGCGTTGCCGTGCTCGGTTTTGATTGGGATGTCGCCCATTCGCTCGACCAGGTCGTACATCGAGTTCGAGTCGAGGGCGTAGTCCGTGTTGCCGAACTTCGCGTCGCCCGTGGGCAGGAACAGGTTGTAGCGGTCGAGCGCGTTCATCACGTCGAGCGGCGACAGGTTGCGGGCTTGCAGCTTCTCGCGGTCGAGATAGGCCATCACCGCCCGGACCTTGCCCCCGTACACGACCGGGGCGACGGCCCCGTTGATCGCCATGATGAAGTTGCGGACTTCGTAGCGGCCGGTGTCGTAGAGAATCGATTCCGGCTGGGTCTTGCTGTCCAGGGCGACCAGGCATGCGGGTACCGAACTGGTCGGGTCGAAGGGGAGCACCACCGGCGGCAGCGTGCCCGGCGGCATGCCGGGAATCGCGGCCGTGGCGAGCGAATTGACCTGCGTCAGCGCGCCATTGGGGTCGGTGCCGCTGCGGTAGTAGTTGCGGATGATGCTGGCCCCGACGATCGAGCGCGACTCCTGCTTCGCGGTGCCGGCCGCCTGGCCCGTCCAGCGCTCCATCCGGGCGGTAATGTCTTTCTCGACGCTCTCGGCCGGCATGCCGCTGTAGAACGTCAGGGCCTGCACGGCCGGACTGTTGAACACCGGCAGGATGTCGACGGGAATCCGCCGCAGCGAAATCACGCCCAGTACGATGATCGTCAGAACGAACACCGTCACCGCGTAGGGGTTGCGCAGCGATGCGCGAATCAAGCCATTCATCGAGACGAATTCCTTGTTACCGTTCCGAGTTCCCGCTCGCCCCGTGGCGGCCTGTCGCCAGACACGCCGGTCAGGCGCCGGTCTTTGGCTTCGCTTTTTCTTCGGTTGTTTCGACCACCTCGACCGCGCGCCGTCTTTGAGCGGACCGTTGTGTCGGCGGACGACGCGATCGGTGGGTGCGAGTCCTGCGAGAACCTCGATCCGCAGACCGTTGTCTGCGCCGAGGCGAACCAGCCGCTGGTGGGCGACGCCATCTTGCACGATGAACAGCTTCGCCTCGCCGTCTTCGATCGTTCCCTCCACGCAGGAGGAAGGAATGGTCAGGGCTTTGCCGATCTGGTTGAGCCGGATCGTGACCCGGCCGTACATGCCTTCGCGGAGCGTGTTTTGCGGATTGGGTAGGTCGATCTCGACCCGCATGGTGCGGGTTTCCGGGTTTTCGGCATCCGCGATCCGCGAGACTTTGCCGCTGAATTCCGAGCCCGGTAAGGCATCGATCTCGACCTTGGCCGGATTACCGACGACCAGGAAGGGAACGTCGCGGTCGGGCACCTGGACGACCACGCGCATCAGGTCGGTGCGGCTCACCCCCAAGAGCGGCACCAGCCCGCCCTGTTCGGCCGATCGAATGAACGCCCCGCGGAAGAAATTGCGCTTGGTCACGACCCCCTCGTAGGGCGAAGTGATCTTGGTGTATTCGACGAACACTTCCGCCTTGCTCAAGGCAGCCTGCTCGACCTCGACCTTCGCTTCGGCATCGGTCAAATCGGCCCGGACCTGCTCGACTTTGGCCTCGCCCGCGATGACCTGGGCCTTGGCCGTCATGACTGCGGCCTTGGCGGCCGCTTCGGTCGCCTGGGCAGCGTGCATCTCGTCGAGCTTTTCGTCGACCAGTCGCTCGTCGATCGCCTTCTGGTCGAACAGGTTCTTGATCCGGGCGTATTGCTTCTCGCGGAAGGAGCGGACGGCCGCGGCCCGATCGATTTCGGCTTCGGCCTGCTTCACGCCCGCCTCGGCCGCTTCGCGCTGGGCAATGGCGGTGGCGATCTGGGCCTGGGCCTGGGCCACCTGGGCCTTGGCCTGGTCGACTGCGGCGTGCCCCTGATCGACGGCTTTCTGGAATTCCGGGGCATCGAGCTCCGCCAGGATTTCGTCCGGCCGGACGCGCGAGCCGATGTCGACGCCCTGTTTCTTCAAGTAGCCCGAGATCTTGGCATACAGGTCGGCCGATTCGTAGGCAATGACCGAACCGGGCTGAGTGGTTTGTCGCTCGATGCCGCCCACGCTGGGCTGCGCGACTTCCACCCGCGTCGATTCCGACGATTCGCCGCGCTGGGCGGCGGCCTCAGGTTGCTTGGCTGCGGCCAGACGCGAGCCGGCCCGCGACGCAATCACGGCCCCGCCCGAGGCCAACGCCACAGCCAGCAAACAAAACCACTGCCAGCGTTTCAACCTGCGGGACATGATCCAGATACCTTGGAGCGATGGATGGGAAACCAACGCACGCATTGAGCGACCAACAATCACTGATAGACGGGCGCTGCCGGAGAGCATCAAACGGCCGGCCCGTTGCCGCAGCCGAACCCTGCGCGTGCAGCGCGGACCCGTGCCACGAGCCGGCACAGACCCAGTTGAATAGAATGCTCAACAGCGCAGCGGAATGCCGCACAGGGCCCCCGGTCCAACGACAGGGAGCGTTGGGCCTGGAGCGCGGATGCTGTTGCAGACCAGCGAGGTCGCGTCAAGCAGCCGGCTCAGGATCGAGCCCAGCACGCGATATTCACGGATCGCTGCGGCCCAACCCCGGCGCTGGGGCGCTGTCGGAGAGCAATCCGCATCCTGGGCCCCCGTGGGGGTGGCGGCGCGGACTAACTCCAGGCTCGAGCCACGCCGGGCACGGAAATGGCGAATCGCCGAATTCCGCGGGCGCAGCGCGCAATGAGCAGGGCGCCGGCCACGGCTAGCGACAGTCCGGCAACGAGCAGGTACGAAAAGTGGCGGCCAAACATGCCTTGCCGTTTTCGGGATCAGCGGAGGGCCTATTAGGATCGTAGCTCTTGGCGGCGGAGCGGGCAAAGCGCATCCTCGGGGGTCTTAACGGAAAAGTAAGTCGCTCTCACTCTTTTTTCTAGCATGGCAAGCCGCGATCACCGCCCCGCGCAATTGCCACTTCATAGATGCCTGTTCCGCGAGGCAGGCAGCACGGCTCATTTTGACAGTTGCGGTTGCCTGCACCTACTCATTCTTGGGGGGCCGCTTCTGCCTCCTGGCAGGGCCACCAATGCTATCCATTTTTGCAAGTTGAACTTAACGCAATCGGCAAACTTGTCCTCATCCGGAAAATTCTGCCCAACCGATACGTTTGATACGACCGTTCAGTGCGCGCGCCGGTGCGCACCGCGGTCGGCCGTGCGTAGCAGGCCCGATTTCACCTCGAAAAGGGTCCCCATGTTCGGCTGGAATTTCCATGGTGCCGCCGCCCGCCGCCGTGCAATCGGGCTGGCGATCGGCATTGCGCTGGCGTGCTCGCCATGGCAAGCGGCCCGAGGCAGCGCGGCCCGGCCGTACTTCGTCCCTTGCCAGCCACACTGCGCAGCCGGGAGAGGGAGAAAACCCGCCCGAGTTGCTCCCTCCGCCAGCAACCGGAACCTTGGAGCCGATCCGTCCGACGCTGCCGCTCTTCGGGGCCAGTGACGACCAGCGACGTCGCCGGCGAACCGAATCCTGGCGCGTTATCTTCCGGCACGGGTGGGCAGCCGGTGACCCCGATTGATTTGCCCAGCGCACTTCGCCTGGCCGGGCGCAGAACCCGGGGCTGGTGGTCGCCTATCAGCGCACCCTGGCCACCACCGCCGCCCGGCAACTGGCAGCGGCGCGGCTACTGCCGAACCTGAACGCCGGCTCGAATTTCGACGGCCACAGCGGTGTGTTGCAGCAGGCCAGCGGCAACATCCTGAACGTCCATCGCGACTCGCTCTATGTCGGCGCGGGAGCGGGCGCGGTCGCAGCCGGCACTGTCAGCGTGCCGGGAGTGCAGTACAACCTCAATCTGTCGGACAGCATCTTCAACTATCTGGCAACCGGTCCGGCCATCGATCGAGCCCGGTTCCTCAACCAGGCCGTCAGCAATACCTTGCAGCGCGATGTGGCCCTGGCCTACGGCGAGCTGCTGCGGGCCGAGGGGCAACGGGCGATCAGCCGGCAGATTCGCGACAATGCGGCCGAAGTCGCCCGCGTCACGGCGGCGTTCACTCAGGCCGGCCAGGGGAGCCCGACCGATTCGAACCGGGCCGCCACCGAATTGGAGCGGCGCGAGGGCATCTTGCTCCGCACGGACGCCGACGTGGCCATCGCTTCGGCCCGGCTAGTCGAGCTGCTGAATTTGCGGCTGCAGGGCCGCTTGCACGCGGCCGAATCCTGGGTGGTGCCGCGGTCGATCGTGCCCGACCCGATTCCGCTGGCCGAGTTGGTAGCGACCGCCCTGTATCAGCGGCCGGAACTAGCGGCGCAACGGGCGGCGATCAACGGCGCGTTGGTGTCGCTCCGCAGCTCCCAAGTATTGCCGTTCTCGCCGCAGATTCTGGCCGGCTATAGCGCTGGCAATTTCGGCGGCGGCAGCAATCTGATCACCAGTAGCACGCCGCCGACCGGCGCCGAGCCGAACAGCCCGCGGTTCGGCGACTTTGCCGCCCGGTCCGATGTCGATGCCGTGGCCTACTGGACGTTGCAAAACTTGGGAATCGGCAACCTGGCCCAGATTCGCACGGCCAAGGCGCGGCTCCGGGCGAGCGACATGCAGCGGCTGGTGGTGCTCAACCAGGTGCGGGCCGAAGTGGCCGAGGCCTACGCCCGGATTCGCACCCGACTGGCGCTGCTCGACCTCCGTGCCCAGCAGGTCGAGGTGAGCCAGCAAGCCTTCGAGCAGGACTTGCTCCGCACGCGGGCCGCCGAAGGGCATCCGATCGAAGTGCTCGACAGCCTGCGGCTCCTCGATCGTGCTCGGGTCGACTATCTCAACGCCATCGTCGACTACAACGAAGCCGAGTTCGACTTGTATTGGGCACTGGGCCAGCCGCCTGGCGACTTGCTCGTAAGGCCGGCGACTGCTGGCGGTTCCCCGCCCATGCAGCGAATTCCCGCTGGGGGGCAGCCATGAGCGGAGTGACGCAGCCTGCCGACCCGCAACCGCCGGTCGATCCGGCTGCGTGTCCGCGCGCCTGCCAACGCCGTCGCTGGCGCGGCGGGCTGGCACTCCTCTTCGCTGCGCTGACCATGGCAGCCGTGGTACGAATCGGCTCAGTTCCGCATGATACGTCGCGGCACGAAGCGGCGTTCCTTCCAGTCGCCGGTCCGTGGTCGGCCGCGGCCAATCGAGTGCGTGGTCCGGCGCGGCTGTTCGCCGCCCGGCGCGCGAGGCGGTGCGCGGCACGGTCCAGCCGGTGGTTTACGCCGCGCCAGAATCCACGGCCGAACAGCAGATGAGCGCAGCGGACTTCGGTTCCGCCGCGCCGCCGCGCCGATTCTCACCCCCGCCGGCCCGCGAACTCGTCACGCCTGAGACAACCGAGCGTTTGCCGGCCGTCGAGCTGCAGCCGGCGCTGCAAGGGGGCCCACCTGCAGGTAGTTCGCCCCCAACGCGCGTCGATCATCAAGTCAAGCCCGTGGTTGCGGCCGCACCCATCGCGCCGGAGGAAGTGGCTGTGCCGCCGGCGACGGACATCGCCAGCGTGTTTCCGACGATCGACGTGACGCCGATTGATCTGGCTACGGCGTTGCAAATGGTCGACGTCCGCAATCCGCAGTTCCTCTTGGCCCAGTCGCGGGTGCTAGAGTCGGTGGCCTTGCGACAGCTCGCGGCGGCCCAGTTTCTGCCGAACATCAACGCCGGCACCAGCTACGACGGACATACCGGCAACCTGCAGCAGTCGAGCGGCAACATCCTGAGCGTGAAGCGCAACAGCCTGACGGTCGGAGCGGGCGTCTACGCCGTCGCCGCCGGCACCGTGAACATTCCCGGCATTCTCTGGAATCAGAATCCCTCGCAGGTGCTGTTCGGCTACCTGACCAGCCGGCAGGGCGTGGCAATGAGCCAGTTTGCCGCCGAGGCCGAGCGCAACAATATCGGCTTGCGGGTCGTGGAGGCCTATCTCGACCTGCTCGAAGCCGAAGGCCGGCGGAGTATCTACCTGCAATCGTTCCGCGAGGCGGACGAATTGGCCCGGATTACCGAAGCCTACGCCCGGACCGGGCAGGGGCGGCCGGCCGATGCCAATCGGGCCGCGGCCGAGCGCCTGGATCGGCACGGCTTCGTCGTGATCACGGAGGGCGAGGCCCTGATCGCCTCGGCTCGACTGGCGCAACTGCTGGGATTGGACCCGTCCTTGCGGCTGCATCCGACCGACAATTGGGTCGTGCCGCACAATCTGGTGCCGGCGCCAATTACGCTGCCCGAGTTGCTTACGATCGCTTTGCTCCGTCGACCCGAGATGCGCGAGCGGCAGGCCGCCACGCGGCAAGCCCTGCTCGCGCTCAATAGCCAGCGGCTGTTGCCGTTTTCGCCGCAGATTTATTTGGGCTTCAGCGCCGACGAGTTCGGCGGCGGCAGCAACCTGATTGCCCAGCCGGCGGGCGTCGGGCCGTATGGCGCGGCGACCCCCGATTCGGTTCGTTTGCCGACCGCACCGATTTCGACGCGATGGCCTATTGGACGTTGCGCAACGTGGGCCTGGGCAACCGCGCCTGATCAACGCTGCCGCCAGCCGGCTGCGGAGCGCCGACTGGCAGCGGTTGGCGGTGGTCGAGCAGGTGCGGATGGAAGTGGCCAACGCCTTCGTGCGGACGCAGGCTCGGCTGGCTCAAATTCAGACCAGCGAAGAAGCCGCGGCCGCGGCCCGCGATTCGTGGGTCGAGGACATCATTCGGATTCGGGGCAACGAGGGCTTGCCGATCGAAGCCGAGAACAGCCTGCGGATTTTTGCCCAGTCGCGTTTGGCCTATCTGGCCGCGATCGTGGCCTACAATCGGGCCCAGTTCGAGCTGTACGTCGCTCTGGGCCAGCCGCCGGCGGATGCGCTGGTGCGCGAGGTCGAGGTGCTCGCACCACCTTTGCCGCCGCCACCCCCGGCGGGGGAGCCGGCCGATGAACAGCGGTAGCCGCGGCCGGCGCAAGCCAATTCGATTGGTCGCGCTCTCCGGCTGGCTGGCGCTGATCGGCCTGGCCCGGGCCGCCGATTCGCCGCCCCAGCAACCGCCCGTTCTGGCTGCCCAACCGCCTGTCCGGCACCCGGCGGCAGCCGAGCCGAGTACGGCCGGGGGGCAAATCATCGATCTGCTATCCGCCTTGCGTTTGGCCGAAGGCACCAATCCGCGGCTGGGGCTCAGCCGCGAGCAGGTCCGCGAGGCACTGGCCCTGTATCAGGGAACCAGGGTGCTGATGTTGCCCGACTTGAACGCCGGCACCAACTATCACTTGCACAACGGCGTGCTACAGACGTCGTTCGGCGTGATTCGCGAAATTACCGAACAGTCGATCTACGTCGGCGGCGGCGCCCGGACGTTGGCCGCCGAGACTGTGGCGATTCCGATGGTGCGGATCCTAGGCCACACGGGCGAAGCGATTTTCCAGCCGCTGGCCGCCCGGCAGGACATGTCGGCCCGCAGCTCGGAGGCCAATGCCACGGAAGTGACCGTCATGTTTGACGTGGTCACGCGGTACTTGCAGCTGGCGGGCAACGAAGCCCGGGTCGAGGCTTGGCAGCAGTCGGAGGGAGACGCCGACGAGATCGCCCGCACGACCAAAGCCTTTGCCCAGGCAGGGCAGGGGCGGGACGGCGATTACAAGCGGGCGTTGGCCGATGCACTCTTGTTTCGCGTCGAGCGGATCGGTGCCGAGGCCGAGGCCAATGTCGCCTCGAACGAGCTGGCCCGGCTGCTGCGATTGGATCCGGCGGTGCGGCTGACGACGGTTCGGGCCCCGATCGAGATCGTGGTGCTGGTCGACCCGCAGTCGAGCGTGGAATCGTTGGTCGAATTGGCCTACGTGCGGCGGTGGGAATTGGCGGCCCGTTCGGCCCAGATCGCCGCGGCCGATCAGCGCTACAGGATGGAGCGTACCCGGCCGCTGTTTCCGACGATTGCCATCGGCTTCAGCGCCGGCGGCTTCGGCGGCGGGAGCAATCAGACCTCGCTCGGGGTGCCGTCGTTTTTCCAGACGTTCAGCGGTCGCGATGATTTCGACGCAATGGCCTACTGGACACTGCAAAACATGGGCGCGGGCAACCTGGCCACCGCCAAACAGCGGCGAATCGAACGTGACGAGCTGTTCAGCCTGCGAGCCCAAACACAAACCCAGATCCGCCGTGAAGTGGCAACGGCCTATGCCGACGTGGTCGCGGCCCGGCGACGGATCGACGTCGCAGATCGGCAACTCACGACCGCTTTGAACGGTGCGGCGGAAGAAATGATTCGCACGCATGCCGGCCAGGGCTTGCCGATCGAGGCGCTCAACAGCGTCAAGCTGCTGGCCCAGGCCCGGCAGGACGCGATCATCGCAGTCGTCGATTACGACATCGCCGAGTTTCGGCTGTTCGCAGCCGTGGGCGGCGTCGCGAACAGCCGTTCGCCCGATCCGGTCGTGCCGCGGGCCGCGGCCGAAGGGTTGCCGTTGCCGCCGCCGGCCAACGAGCCGCTGCCGCCGCCGCAATAAAGCAGTCGCAATGCGCAACGTGCGACTAGCGCGCCGCGGGCGGCGCCAGGCGCTCGACCGACAGCCGCACCCGGTCGCCCGGCGTGAGGCGGGCAATCTGTCGCGGCAGATCTTCGATCGATCCCACCGCCTGGCCATTGACGCCGCGAATCACGTCGCCCGGCTGCAGGCCGGCCTGCGCGGCCGGGCTGTCGGCTTCAATGCGGCTGACTTTGGCCGTGTCGGGCGCGCGGCGATCGAGTTGCACGCCCAGGTAGGCAATGCCGCTGGCGCGGCGGCCAAGCCAGCTGGTGATCGACAACTCGCCGTAACCGAGCGAAGCCTGGCGGGGCGGGGCCGCCGTGACCACGCTAGGCGGGTTATCGTAGGCGCGGGTGCGCGTGTAATAGGCCGCGCCATAATCGACGGCGGCCGGGCTTTGATGCGTGTTGTTGAAGAACTCGTGCATCTCCTGGCCGAGCACTGCGCGGGCCGAGTCGACGCTCAAGAGTGCGAGTGCCGCGAGAACCAGCTTCTGAAAACGAGAAAGGCGGTAGCGCATAACTAACTCCCCCTGGCCTGCAGCGAAACTTGACCGCGGCACACGTGGACAGCCAGCCTTGGCACGACTCCTCCGCCTTCATTCTATACCCTGCAAAACGGCCGCGAAGTGCTCTGCGCGAGCCAATCGGGCAGCGGGGGGGTGCGGCAAATCATCTGCGAGCCGGCATTTAGCCTGCAAATCGTCTGGGACTTCGGACGGTTCCCCGAGGTTTCTTGGCGGTTCCCAGACCTGCCCTGGCAAAGTTTGCCGCCTGGCGAGACTTTGCCGCATGTAGTTATCTGCCGCGGAATTCCGGTTCAAGCGGTCGGAGGGGTCCTGTCGATCAGAACGACAGCCCGTTACGGACCGGTCGTCCGGATTGTGCCGGGCCACACCCATCAGCCGACCCGCTTCGCCGGGAGGCCCACCCATCTGCCCCGGCAATTCCCACCAGACATGCTGGAGGACCCAAGGCCCGTCCTCCGTCGCCAGGCGCTCTTCCAACTGCGATCCGCGGCGCAGCGACGCTCATCCATCCCCGAGAGTCCGATGATTCTTCGCTGGCGTCCAATCGCCCGTTTGTTGCTGCTCGCTCTAGCGGGTTTGCTGCTCTGGTCACCGGGGTTGGCGCCGACGGCGAGAGCGGCGGCGACGGCCTGGAAGAAATTCGGCAGCGGCTCGAGGAACAAGAAGCTGAAATTCACGCGCTCCGCCGCCAGTTGTACGAGCAGCAGGCGCAGCCCTCGCGGCTGCCGCCGGTCGATGGCGATGGAGCGGAGTCGGGTGAGAGCGGCGATGAGGGCGTCATCCAGACGAGCATGTTGCAGGAGGAAGCGCCGGGACTTCGCCGATCGGCGTCGCCGCCTCCCGCGAAAGAAGGATGAGTTTCCCACGGCCAAGCTGACCGGCTTCACACAGCTGGACGACGCCAACTATTCGCAGACGCCTCACAACCGGGCCACCGTGGGCGATGCCCAAAATGGCGTCGGCTTCCGCCGCGCCCGGCTGGCGGCCTATGGCAAGGCGGCCGAGTTTACGAATTACATCATTGAAATGGACTTCGCGACCGCCGGCCGACCGAGCTTCTTCGACGTGTTCGGCGAGCAGACGAATCTGCCCTGGCTGGGATCGGTTCGCATTGGGCAGTACGTGCAACCGTTCAGCGTCGACGCGATGAGCGGTTTCCGCAACCTGCCGTTCCTCGAACGGTCGCTGCCGTTCTTGGCGTTCGTGCCGTTCCGGCGCGTCGGCATCGAAGCCTACAACTCGAGCGCAGACCAGCGATTCAATCTGGCATATAGCGGGTTCAAGACGGGCGGTTTCAATAATGCCCCCTTGGGAGACAGCCGCTATGCCACCGACCTGGGCAACGTCGGCGGCTATTCGTTTTCGACCCGGGCTACGTACCTGCTGTACTACGACGAGCTGGTTCCCGACCGCTATTTATGGCACGTCGGCGGGGCGTTCGACTACAGTCGCCTGGGCCAGAACAACGCTCCCAATAGCGGCACGTCGTCCGGCGGCGGCGGTCCCTCGCCCTTCTATCAGAGCAACGTGCTGCCCGAATTCGGCGTGCTCGGCTCGTCGGAGAATTCGCAAAGTTTCGGCCCCACGGCCGGCGTCAGCGGCACGCCGTACTTCCTGTCGAGCGGCAAATATGCCGCCAAGAGCTTCGAAATGTATGGCGTAGAGACGGTGGCCCAATACGGCGCCGTCAGCTTCCAATCGGAGTGGATGGCGACGATCGTCAACAGCGTGGTTGGCCCGATCTTCTACAACGGTGCCTATGCCGAAGTCATGTGGCGCCCGACCGGCGAAAATCGGCCGTACGACAAGGCGACCGGCGCCCTGAAGAACGTCGTCCCGTTCAGCGACTTTTTCGGGCTCGGCCGCCGGGGCGGCATCTGCGGTTGGGGCGCCTGGGAGCTCGCGGCTCGACTTTCGTTCGTCAACGAAGTGAACCCGACCAGCTTAAACGGGCATTACTACAACAGCGCCACCAACTCTTTCACCGGCGGAGCCTCGGGCCGGGCCGGCAACGGCACCCTGACCGACACCACGCTGGGCGTCACCTGGTTTCTCAATGCCCACACCAAGATCCAGTTCAACTGGATCCACTGCATGCTGGACAACGTGGTCCAGGGCTACAGCCTGGCCGACTTGTGGGTCAGCCGCTTTCAGGTCGACTTCTAACGACCGCCACCAGGCCGAGGGGCGTGCTATCGTCGCCGAGCGCCGCGGGCGCGCCGCGACTTGTGCTCCGGGCGCCCGGCTCGTGGGACCGCGCTCTGTCATAACCCGATAGAAATGTCCCCCCTTCTCCCCGATAGAAATGTCCCCATGCTGCAGCCTCTAGGAGGCTGCTATGGAGACACTTACGATGAGTCGCGGGGAGCGGAAGCGGTTGGAGGTTTTCGGCCGCGTGAGGCGGGGGGAGATCACGCTGGTCAAGGCCGCCGAGTTGGTCGGCGTGAGCTATCGGCAGGTGAAGCGGGCGTATGCCCGCTTTCGTGACGAAGGAGATCGCGGCTTGGTGCATCGGCTGCGTGGTCGGGCCTCGAACCGGGGCAGCGATTCGACACGGCGGGAACGAGTGCTGGAGCTGTATCGCCAGCGGTACGCCGACTTTGGGCCGACCCTGGCGGCGGAGTACCTGGCTCGCGAGCACCAGATCGTCCTGGGCGTCGAGACGCTGCGACAGTGGTTGATGAGCGCGGGCCTGTGGCAAGCGAAGCGGAAGCGTGGCAAGCACCGTCGCTGGCGACCACGGAAGGAGCACGCTGGCGAGCTGGTGCAGATGGACGGCTCGGAGCACGACTGGTTCGAGGGCCGCCGTCCAAAGGCTTCGCTGATGGTGATGATCGACGACGCTACGAACTGGACGTATGCCCGGTTCTTCGAGTCGGAGACGACCGTGGCAGCGATGACGTCGTTCTGGGAATACGTCAAGCTGCGTCGGCTGCCGCGCCATTGTACGTCGACCGCGATAGTATTTACGAGACAACCCGGGACGCCACAACCGACGAAGAATTGCGAGAAACCGGGGCTTTAACGCAATTTGGTCGGGCGATGCAGGAATTGGACGTCGAGCTCATCCTTGCGCACAGCCCGCAGGCCAAGGGCCGCGTCGAGCGTCGGCACGCGGTGTTTCAGGACCGGCTGATCAAAGCCCTGCGGCTGGCGGGCATCAGTGATCTGGCGAGCGCGAATCGATTCTTGGAGGAGCAGTTCTTGCCGGACTTGCAGCGGCGGTTCGTCGTGGCCGCCGCGTCCAAGGTCGATCTGCACCGTCGCGTCCCGCGCGGCGTCCATTTGGAGCGAGTCCTGGCATTCCACGAGAGCCGCGTGGTACAAAACGATTGGACGGTCCAGTGGCGCGGGCGTTGGTTCCAGATCGGCGAGCATGAACGATCGGCCGGCCTGGCTCGAAAGCGAGTGTTGGTGGTCGAGCAACTGGACGGTCGCATCGAGCTTGTGCATCGCGGTCGGAGCTTGAGCTGGCAAGAGCTACCCGAGCGACCCCGTCGCGAGAAGCAACCGGCCGGCGGGCCATATAGCTTCAACGGGTTGGGACACAAGCCGCCACAGAACCACCCGTGGCGGGCCCCCGCCGCGGCCGCGTCGCCCCGCCCCTGCTCGCCAGGCTCCGCTTCTGCACTAGTTCCACCCCCGCTGCGCTGGCGAGCAGGGGCGGGGCGAAGAAGACGAAGAACGAGTTGATTCCCATCTAAACCGAAGGGGACATTTCTATCGGGTTCACAAGGGGGACATTTCTATCGGGGCCTAACACTCGTGGGACCGCGCTCTCGACAGCCCGTCCCGCGACGGATTATGTTACTCGGGACGGATTGCTCATCTTTGCCGCCCCATAGCGCAGGAGGCGCCTCTCATGGCGATTGTCAGCACACCCCAGCGCCGCTGCACGATACCGCATCGTCCCGCCCGCGGCCGCTTGCGCCGAGCGGACTGCTAGCGAACCGCGGTCCGCTCACGAAAGACGAACTAGCGGCCTACGAGCGGGACGGGTTTCTCATCCTGCCCGGCCTGTTCAGCCGCTCCGAGATCGACCGCGCCGGCCAGTGGATCGACGAGCTCGCGGGCCGGACGCCGGTCGTCGGCGAGCAGATGGTCTACCTGGAAGACAGCCTGCTGGCTCCCGGCCAGAAGGTGATTTCGCGGATCGAGAGATTTCTCGAACACCACCCGCCGCTGCGGGCCTTTTGCCACGACGCCCGACTGACCGACCGCGTCGAGCAATTGCTGGGCGAGCCGGGTGTGCTGTTCAAGGAAAAGATCAACTTCAAGCTCCCCGGCGGCAGCGGCTTCAAGCCGCACCAGGACATCCAGCCCGGCTGGGACGATTACACCGACTACTTTCTCTCGGTGCTGGTCACGATCGACGAGAGCACGGCCGCCAATGGCTGCTTGGAACTGGCGGCCGGGCAGCACCAGCGCGGTTGGATTGGGCGTCGGGGCTGCCCGCTCGAAGGGGCGGAGCTGGCCGGGCTCGAATTCGTCCAATACCCGCTGCAGCCGGGGGACGTGGCCCTGTTCGACTGCTTCGTGCCGCATCAGTCGCAGGCAAACCTGACCGATCGCCCCCGGCGGAATCTGTATCTGACCTATAACCGCCAGAGCGGCGGCGACCACCGCCAGCGCTACTTCGCCGACAAGCGAAAGAGCTTTCCGCCGGACAACGAGCCGCGAGCCGGGCATGACGTATACCTTCAAAGTCTGAGTCGCCCAAGCGGGCCCGCCGATGATCCCGCGGATTCTGCATCAAACCTGGAAGACGCCGCGCGTGCCGCGGGCGTTTCGGCGTTACGTCGCGTCGTTCAGCCGGCATCAGCAGCTCGAGCACCGGCTGTACGACGACGCGCAGTTGCGGGCCCTCGTCGCCCGGCACTTTCCCCGTCATTTGGCGCTCTACGACGGTTTCGTCCGCAACCTGGAGCGGGTCGATTTTGCTCGCTACGTGCTGATGCACGCCTGCGGCGGCATCTATGCCGACCTGGACATGGAGTGCCTCCAGCCGCTCGATCCGCTGTTGGCGGCCGATGGTCCGATCCTGGGTTGCGAGCCCGCCGAGCACACGCTGCTCTACCAGTTCGACCGGGTGATCTGCAACGCGATCCTGTTTTCGCCCGCCGGTCATCCACTCTGGGAGCGGCTGCTCGGTTTTATCGCCGAGCGTTATCGTCCGCACGGCAACGCGGTGTTCAACACCGGTCCGATGGCTCTGACAGCCTGCCACCAGGCTCATCCGGAGTGGTTTGCCGATGCCCAGATTTTGCCGGCGGCGCTGCTCTATCCGCAGGTCGACAAGCGATTCGGCGGCAAGCGGGACAGCGGTTATCCGCACGTCTCTTGGGAATGCCGGATCGCGGACGCCTACACGACCCACCATTGGGCTCACACCAACGACACGTTCCTGGGCGACCTGAAAACGACGCTCCGAAATCGCTGGCGCGGATTGCGGAAGCATTTTCGCGAAACCGGCGATGGAGGCTACGACGCCCGGTTCTATCGCGGCCCGCTGCCGCCCGACGCGATGCGGATGGCCCTGACCGGGGCCCTGGCCGAGCTGACGGGGCTGGTGCGCGGCGGCCCTATCCGTTTTTGGCTGATGGGGCCGACGCTAGCTGAAGCCTGCCCAGGCGACTCGCCGACCGCAGCCGAACCGCGGATCGAACTGGGCGTTCACTACAACCATTTGTTCCTGCTCCGCACGATGCAAACGGCCCACCCGCGTTACCTGCTGGACGTGAATCCCAACCATGTCACGCGCGAGCGCGAGCGGAACAACCTGGTCGATGCCCGCTTCATCGACCGCCAGACCGGCCTGTTCGTCGACGTGTTCGGCTATCACACGCTGCGCGACGACGATCACGTGGGGAGCAAGCGGGGCGACCGGTTTCGTCGCAGCGATATCTATCCGCTTGTGCCTTGCCGTTATGCCGGCTGCGACCTGCATCGGCCGCACGACCCGTTGGCCGTGCTGGGCCGACCGTCAACGAGCGATGAAGCGATTTCAACCCAAGCCGCCGAGCAACCCAGAGCAGTCTCAGGATCGGGCCGCGTAGCCCCACAAAAAAGCACGCCGGGACTGCGGCTGCGTGCCCCGGCGTGGTCCAGGTTCTTCGTTGGCAATTCGCCCGCTCGGGCGGCTTCAGCTCTTCTTGAACTTGGCCGCTTCGTCCGAGCCCTTGGTGGCGTTGCCCGGGCTGTACGAGTGGGCGCCGGTGCCGGCCAATTTGCCGCCGTCGACGATCAGGTATTCGTCGCGGATCGGCCGCTTCTCGAAATAGCATTCGAGGATTTCGCGCGTGCCGGCCGCATAGCGGGTCTGGGCCGAGAGCGAGGTGCCCGAGATGTGCGGCGTCATGCCGTGGTGCGGCATCGTCCGCCAGGGGTGGTCCTTCGGCGGGGGCTGCGGGAACCAGACGTCGCCCGCGTAGCCGGCCAACTGGCCGCTCTCCAGTGCGCGGACGATCGCGTCGCGATCGCAAATCTTGCCGCGGGCCGTGTTGATCAGGTAGGCTCCGCGCTTCATCTTGCCGATCAACGCGTCGTTGAACATGCCCTCGGTCTCGGGGTGCAGCGGGCAATTGATCGTCACCACGTCGCAGACCTTGACCATCGACTCGACGTTCGGGTGATAGGTCAGGTTGAGTTCCTTTTCGACGGCTTCCGGCAAGCGGTGCCGGTCGGTGTAGTGCAGATGGACGTCGAACGGCTTCAGCCGTCGCAGCACCGCCAGACCGATACGGCCGGCGGCCACGGTGCCAACTTGCATCCCTTCGACATCGTACGACCGGGCAACGCAGTCGGCGATGTTCCAGCCCTTGTCGATCACCCACTGGTACGACGGGATGTAATTACGTACCAACCCCAGGATCATCATTACCACGTGTTCCGACACGCTGATGCTGTTGCAGTACGTCACTTCGGCCACGGTGACGCCGCGCTCCATGGCGGCCTGCAAATCGGTGTGGTCCGAGCCGATGCCGGCCGTGACGATCAGCTTCAGCTTGGGTGCCTTGGCAATCCGCTCGGCGGTCATGTAGGCCGGCCAGAACGGCTGCGAAATGACGATCTCGGCGTCGGGCAGTTCCTTGTCGAGCGTCGAGTTCGCACCGTCCTTGTCGGAGGTGACGACCAGCTTGTGTCCGGCATCTTCGAGAAACTTACGCAAGCCCAGCTCGCCCGACACGCAGCCGAGCAGTTCGCCCGGCGTGAAGTCGATCTTCTTGGGCGTGGGCAGCGTTTGACCGCCGGGATAGCGCTCCAGCTTCGGCAACCCGTCGCGGGCATACTTCTTGGGGTAGCCGGTCACGGGATCGTCGTACAGCACGCAAATTACTTTGGCCATGGGGTGTGACTCCTCGAAAGAAAAATGCCAGGCGGCGGCTACGAACTAAGGGTTGCCCGCGCAGGCGGCAGCCGCCGTCGCCCAGCGTCCAAACACGGTTTGTCCAATCCGCTCCAGAGGCGGCAGAAAATCGGCGGCCCGGGCGCGGATTTGCTCGCCCGACGCGCCGATTTCGTCCAGCTCCGCACGAAACGTCTCGGTCATCGTTTCGACCAGCGGCTGCGTGACTTCCATGTGAAACAGAATTCCATAGGCATTGTCGCCGTAGCGATAGGCTTGGTGCGGAGTCAACTCCGAGCTCGCCAACAGCTGGCTGCCGCCCGGCAAATCGAACACGTCGCCGTGCCAGTGGTAGCCGGTGAAATTGGCCGGCACGCCGGCAAACAGCGAGTCCTGCTGACCCGCGGCCGTCAGCGTCACTCCGTACCAACCGATCTCCTTCCGCCGGCCGGCATAGACCCGCGCACCCAGCACGTGAGCCAGCAGTTGGCTGCCGAGGCATACTCCCAGCACCGGCAGCTTTTGCTCGAAGCGCCGCTTCGATCAGCCGTCGTTCGTCGCCCAAATGCGGGTACCGATCTTCCTCGTAGACGCTCATCGGACCACCCATGATGACCAGCCCGCAGGCAGTGGCCATGTCGGCCGGCACCTTGTCTCCTTCGAACGTGCGGAGGTACCGGTGCGACAAACCGGCACGGCCGAGCGCCGTTTCGATGCTGCCCAGCGTTTCGCAAGCGACGTGTTGCAGGACCAGCACCTGCCGCGATCGGTTCGGTGGTTGACTCATGACGCACTCACCAAGCTGCGTCGCGCCGCCACTCCGCGGCCGGGCAGCAGCACGACCGCGGCATACCAAGAAACCAGAAACGAAAGGCTGATTATAGCGGTGCGCGGGGGCGGCGAAAGCGGCCCGGCGAGAATCGAGAATTCCCCCCGCATTGCGCCCGCGCGGCCCTGTGTCCGCTGGTCCTAACGGGGGACAACCGCGCCGGCGAAGAATTTGCAGTCCCGGGCGGAAACGCCCGGATAGATGAGCGCCAGGGCGCGCTCCAAATGCGCGGCATCGTCGATCTCAGTCCAAACCAAATCCGGCACGAGATGACAGTAGACCGGCGTCGCCGCAGCGGCCGCAACCAGCGCGTTGGTCTCGTAATGAAAGCGGCAATGCCCCGCCTTGGCGCTCAGTCGCTCGGCGGCGTCCAGCATTGCCGCCAGCAATGTGCGCGAGATCTTGCAAATTCCGACCAGCTCGCCCGCCAGGTCGGGCTCGACCTGGCGGCGATCTTTCGACATGCCGATCAGCCGGCCAGCGCGGGCCGCGACAAACACCTCGTCGTGCGAGCCGGTCGGCCCGGAGAGCAGCACGACATTGTCCTGGTCGAACCGAAGGCACTCGACTACGCCCGGGGTTCGTAGACCAGGTCGGATTCGAGCAGCAGGAAATCTTCGTCGAGCAACTCCCGGGCCGCGGTCAGCGAGGCCAGGCTGCCCGTTTCGGCGAACCGCGGATTGTGGACCGTTTCGATCAAGCCGCGGTATTGGGCCGCCAAGCGGTCGTAGAACTCGGCCAGATGGCCGGTCACGATCAGGATTCGCTCGATGCCAACGTGCTCGAGCCGCCGGATCGACTCCTCGACGATCGGCCGCGTGCCGAGGTGCAGAAAGCCCTTTGGCGCTTGCCGGCCGAGTTCGTCGAGCCGCGTGCCCTGTCCGGCCGCCAGGATCACGGCCGTCCTTACGCGGTGCATGCAGGCTCTCGCAGTGCGGCGCGGAGGGTCAGCTCGAGCCGGTCGAGATCTTGCGGTCGGATGTCGCCCATTGTCGCGATTCGGAAGCTGTGCTCGGCGAGCTGACCCAGCCCGGCGTAGATCACGAATCCTTCGGCCCGCAAACGGTCGTGCAACGCGGCGTACTCGACTCCCTCGCGTAGCGCGAACGAGGTGATCATCGAGCTGGATTGATCGGCCGGCAGGAGCGTTTCGACGCCCAGTTCGGCAAGCAGCGTGCGGACACGCGTCGAGCGCTCGGCGTAGACGGCTTGCCGCGCGGCCATCCGCCGGAGTCCTCCAACTCGGCCAAGGCCTCGCGGAGGGCGAAGCAGGCTTGCACTGGCGGCGTGAACGGCCAATAGCCCGACTGCTGGTCGCGCTGATGCCGCAGCAGATCGAGGCACAGTCCGGTGGCGAACGAGGTCCGGGCCGCGAGGAACGATCTGCGGACCAGCACCACGGCCACGCCCGGCACGGCATGCAGGCACTTGTTGGCCGTCAGGGCGACTGCGGCCAGGTTCCAGCCGTCGAAATCGATTCGTTCCGCGCCGAAGCTGCTGACCGCGTCGACCAGCAGCGGGCAATCGAACTTTTTGCAGAGCCGGCCGACGCCGTCGAGGTCGTTCAGTCGGCCACTGGTGGTTTCGTTGTGGACGGCCACGACTTGCCGGATGTCGCGATCCGCGGCCAGGGCCCGTTCGACGCGGTCCAGGTCGATGGGCGCGAGCCAATCGTGTTCGACCGCAACATGCGGCTTGCCGTAAGCTTGCAAGATGGCCACGATCCGCTGGCCGTAATGTCCGTTGACGATCACCAGTGTCTTGCCCACCGGCGGGAGCAAACTGGCGAGCATCGATTCGACGGCAGTCGTTCCGGAGCCTGAGAGCAGTACCGCGTCGAACGTGGCTTGGGTCTGGGGATAGACTGCCAGCAAACGGCGGCGGAGCTCGAGCGTCAGGCGGGCGAATTGCGGCTCGCGGTGGCACTCGTCCGTTTCGGCCAGCGCCCGGCGGACGCGATCGCTGAGCGTCACGGGGCCCGGATTGAGCAGGACGAGGCGGTCGCTCATGGCGTCCTCCGCAGATATTCCCGGAGCCGCTGGGCGACGGCGGGCGGTTCGATGGCCGGTCGCGGCAGCGGTTCCGCCGCGCCGGTGAGGATGGGCACGTGAACGAGTGCGAGTCCGTTGCCGGTCGCTCGCAGTTGCCGGGCGAGGGCGTCGGGAGTTGCGGCCCGGGCAACCGCGGGATATCCGCAGGCGGCGGCGATTCCGCAGATGTCGATCGAGTGCGTGACGGTGGCCTGCCCGCCGGTCGACTCGTGGGCCTGATTGTCGAGCACCACGTGCAGCAGGTTGGCGGGCCGCTGATAGCCGATCGTGGCCAAGGCCCCCATCCGCATCAGCAGCGCGCCGTCGCCATCGAGCACGATTACCCGCCGCCCGGGCTGGGCCAGGGCCACTCCCAGGCCGAAGCTCAACGCGCAGCCCATCGAGCCGACCATGTAGAACTGGTTTTCGCGATCGCCGGCGGCATACAGCTCACGCGAAGTGTAGCCGGTGGTGGCCACGACGACGTCGCCGGGCTGCAGGTTGGCTTGAATCGCCGCGAGCATTGGGGCGCGCTTGAACTGGGCCTGGGCGGGCGGCACGGGGGACGGCGGAACGAGCGGCTGAATCTGCGGCCGCGAACGAAGCGGCCAATCGGCGACCGACCCGTGCCGCATTACCAGGGCTCGTGGCCGGCGCTCGGCGGCCAGAGCCGCGGTTGTCCGCTCCAGCACGGGCTCGATCTGGTCGTCGCGCTCAGGAAACCACTCCCAGCCGATGCCAACGAGGTCGAGCATGGCGGTCGTGATCTGTCCCATCCAAGCGTGCTGCGGTTCGTCGGGCTTGCCGCCGGGCTCACCGCGGAGCGTGACGATGAGCAGCACGGGCAGGCGAAAGGTCTCAGTCAGCGAGGTCAGCGGGTTGACCGCGTTGCCCAGGCCGGAGTTCTGCATCAGCACGATCGCCGGCCGGCCGCCCAACTCGCTGCCGGCGGCGATCGCCACGGCGTCTCCCTCGTTGGTGGCGCCGACGTAGCGCAACCGGGTGCTGTCGATGACGTAGTTGATGAACGACTTGAAGTACGAGCAGGGGACGCCGGTGTAGAGCCCGAAGCCCCGCTTGCGGCCGGCTTCGACGAAGCGATCGGCGGCGATCATCGGACGACCTCGGCCGCGGCGATCACGTCTTCGACGCTGTCGACGTCGAGCCAATGGCCCGTCATGTACAGCACCCGCACCTGGTGTCCGCGCCGGAGTAGCTCGTTGATCAAGAGCGGCATCTTGGCCGTGTGTTGGGCCGGCACGTCGAGCAGCTCGGCCAGGATTTCGCGGACGACGGCCAGTCCGGCGGGCGAAATCTTGAGAAAGCCCATCCACTCACCGTCGATTTGGGCCGGGTCGAGCGTCTCGCCCATTTCGACCAGATCGACGCGCGAGAAATAGTTCTGCCGCCCCGTGCTGGGCAGCGTGCAGCGGACATAGTCGGCCTGGCGGTGCCGGTTGGCGCTTTTGCGCCACAGAGTGTCGACCGCAATCGCGAAAGGCTCGTCCAGCTCGGCCAGCGCCTCGGGGATGAATTTGCGGAATAGCACGTCGCCGTAGGAAACGATGACCGACTGCCCGGCCAGAATGCTTGCCAAGCCCTTGTCGAGCGAAACCAGTTCGCCGGTGGTGGCGAATGCCTCGTTCTCGACGTAGCGGACTTGCGGCACGTTGACACTCTCGGGCATGTAGCCGCGGACGACCGTCAGGTCGCGAATACCGGCCCGCTGGTAGGCTTCGGCGATGTGGGCCAATAGCGGCTTACCGGCGACGTTGACCATTGCCTTGGGAATTTTCTCAGTCAGGGCACCCAGCTCCGGCCCGCGCGAGGCGGCCAACACGACGGCGGCGGTGCGGTGGGCGGTGTCGGGCAGGTAGCGGCGTTCGGCCTCTTGCAGCTCGGCGGCCCCTTGCAGACGGAAAACTTCGGCCAGCGGAGCGATACGGTCCTCGAGCGATGCAAGTGTTGCTCGCGGTGGAGCAGCTCGGCGGTCGCGGCCATCGCCGCGATCGAGCTGCGGAGCAAGTGGTTGGCCCAGATCGCCGCGGCAAAGCCGTAACTGCGAAACACGTCGGTCGGCGTGGAATAGAACTTCGTCGGCACGATCAGCACCGGCAGGCGGTCGCCCCACTCGGCTTTGAAGTTGAGCACCTCGTCCGGCACGCTGAGGGCCGAATGGATCAGGATCGCGTCGGCGCCGGCCTGCTGGTAGGCCTCGGCCCGGCGGAGCGCTTCGGCCACGCCGCGGCCGGCGATGAACGCCTCGACGCGGGCCACGACGACGAATTGATCGTCGAGCTGGGCGTCCTTGGCGGCCTTGATCTTGCCGCTGAATTCGGCGACGTCGGCCAGCTCCTGCGACTGCCCGGCGATGAAGCTGTTGGTCTTGGGGAACAGCTTGTCTTCCAGGCAGACGCCCGAGACGTTCCGCTGTTCGAGCTTGCGGACTAGCCGTCGCACATTGTTGAAGTTGCCGTAGCCGGTGTCGCCGTCGAGCAGGATGGGCACCGTCGTGGCGTCGGCCATGAACTCGAGCATCTCGAGCACTTGGGTCCAACTGGCTTCGTTGCTGTCGCGGACCCCAAACTGGGCCGACAGCGCCAGCCCGCTGGCCCAGATCGCGGCGAAGCCGGCCTCCTCGGCGATTTTGGCGCTCAGTCCGTTGTGGGCTTCGAGCAGGAATTCGAGTTGGGCGGAGTGGAGCAGTGCCCGCAAGCGAGCGGCTTTGCGGGTTGCGGCGAGCAGGTCCGTCGCGGGTGCCACGCTCTTGAGCATCGTCGCTTGTCTCCCATCCTTGGCACGAACCGAGCGGCAGCGGTCGGCGGAGGGCAATGCCCCGGCCTGCTCGACGTCAGCGACCCCGCTCCGGCGAGCCGTCGCGAGCGAACGCAGAGGCCACCGCCGATCGCCGACGCGGCCCACGAGGCCGCATTCCGCGTCAAGCGGCAGCGTTGGCCGGCCTGAAATGCCGGCCGAGCTGGGCTGCCCCATTCGCCGCGATCGGCAGCTCGGCGCCGCAGCAGCCGTGCCGTCGGATTTCCGCCTTTTCAAGCTGCCGAAAGCCGAGCGGCATCGGCTCGCGCGGGCAATCCGGCCCGGCGCGCGACGCCTTCGGCGGGCAGAGGATTCCTTCCTTCCCGCTGGCCGCAAATTCTAGTATTTTCTGCAAGAGGGAGCAAGCTCGCTCCGACCGCATCCGCGAACTGTCGGAGAGTTTACGCACCATGAAGATGCTATTGCTGTCGGTCGCGCGTACGCGCTGTCGGTTGCCTTGGCGGCGGCCGGTTGGATGGCTTTTCGCTGGCAGTGGTGGCGCCGGGTGCACTACCACACGCTGCTGGGCAGCCAACTGCCCGACACCGACGTGCGGCGGTGCCTTGTGGCGACGCTCGTCGAATTCGACCGCGTGGCCACGCCGGGCCGGATCGTCTACTGGCTGGATGCTGGCACGTTGCTAGGCGCGTTCCGCGATCAGCGGCTGATCGCCTGGGACGACGACCTGGATGTTTGCATCCCACTGGCCGAATTCCAGCGGCTGTGGGCGCTGGCCGGTCAATTTCAGGCTCCCTACCGACTGGTCAAGGTTTCGCGGTTTTGGTCGATCGATAAGGTCATCCCGGGCCTGGCCCGGCTGTTACCCTGCCAGACGTTTCTCCGCCTGCTGGACGGCGAATCGCAACTCTACATCGATATCTTCACCTGCGCGGAAACCGCCGGCGGCGAACTGGAAATCCTGCCGCTCTCGCTGATGCACCGCCCGCGCGACTGCCACGGCGAAATCTTCCGCGTGCCGCAGGACACGGTGTTTCCGCTGGGGCGGCTGATCTTCGAGGGACACGAATATCCGGCCCCGCACCGGACCGAAGCCTATCTAAAACATTACTACGGCGACGACCTGTCGCCCGATCACACCTGGGATGCCGACCTCGGCCGCTACGTGCAGTGCCGGCCATTGCCTCAGGCCGAACTGGCTCGCCGGCAAGCCGGTTGAATGGGTCCGCCGCGGGCTGCTGCGGAAGCCGGCGCGGGGGGGCCGATCAGTGCCGCACGATCCGCCGCAGCAGCACCAGGCCCGCGACGGCCAGCAGGGCGTTGCGCGCCCCAGACGCAGTAACAGGGCAGGGTGCCCGACTCGGCCAGGTAAATCGGCAATTTGTGGAGCGGTTGATAGACCACGATGATCGGCAGGAAGCAGGCGAAGAAATTCGCCAGCCAACTGTCGAATCGCAGCACGATGGCCGCTGGCGCGCCGATCAGCACGAAAAAGAAACAGCAAAAGCCGTTGGCCCATTTGTGCTGCCATTGGGCTTCGCATTGCCGCAGGCTGCGCTGAGCGTCGGCCAGTTGCTCCGCCAGGGCCTGCTGCTGGGTTCCCGGGCGCACGGACGCCAATTGCCCCTCGAACCGCTCGACGACCTGCCGCTGCCGCTGGCAGCGATCCCAGGTATAGGCCTCGCGGTTGGGTCGCTCGACCGTGATGTCGTGCTCAATCGAATCGGGAAAAGAGCCTTCGTAATTGTCGCCGACAATCGTTCCGCGGTTGAGGATCACCCGCAATTGATCGGACACGGGTCGGGCCCGCAACTCGCCCTCGAGGGCGATGATGGTCAGCGGTTCGCCGTCGCGGCGGATCTTCAGCGTGGGGTGAATCAGCTTGCGGCCTTCGACGTGTTGGACGACCAGTTCGAAGTTCGGCCCGCGGTAGACGTGCGTCCGCTGCAGGACGCCGTAGGCAATTTCGTCGATGTGCCGGATCAGCACTTGCTGGATGCCGCTGCCGCCCCAGGTGGCGTCGATCTCGTCGAGATAAACGGCGGCCAGGCCCAGCGGAGCGGCCAGCGCGATGGCCGGCCAAATGGCCTTCAGCGGCGGGATGCCGAGCGACTTCAGGGCGACCAGCTCATTGGACGCCGCCATCCGGCCGAACACGCTGCAGGCGGCAAAAAGCAGCGCGCCATGCATGGCCGATTTGACGGCGTAGGGAATCAGGAACGGCAGAATCAGCACGATCTGCGGCAGGCGGAAACCGCGGTTCTGCAGTTCCTTGATGACGTCGCTGAGCACCAGCGCGATCATGACGACGGCCAGCGTCGTCAAGAAGACCTTGAGGAACTCGAACAGGATGTGCCGCGTGATCATCGACATGTCCGCAGCCCACAAGCGCATGGCGCGTGCTGTCATTGGTCGTGCTGGCACTCGCGCCGGCGGAAGAGGATACTCGGGGTTCGACGTGCGGCCCAAGATCAATTCTGGCTGGCGGTCGCGCACGGGCCGATTCCTGGACCCGCGGTGGCCGGCCAGGGGGCTGGCGCGACTCTGCTTGACCTGGGGACATCCGAGGGGCTAAACATGGCACGCAGCTCGCCAGGCGCGGCTTGCCGGCGCGAGCTCGCTTAGAGCACGGGCCTGCTAGCAATCGATCGTCGCATTCCTCTCGAGGGACCAACACGCGTCATGAAAGTCTGCCTCACCTGCGACGTGGAACAGGATTGCCCGCCGTTCATGGAGACGTTCCGCGGCATCGAAGAGGGGTTGCCCGAGCTGCTGGCCTTGCTGGCCCGGCGGGGGATTGCCGGCACGTTCTTCACCACCGGCGACGTCGCACGGCGGTTTCCGGCTGCGATCCGGGGAATGGTCGCCCAGGGGCACGAGCTGGGTTGTCACGGCGACACCCATCGCCGCTTCGACGCGTGCAACGAGCAGGAGGCCCGGCACGAGATTCAGACGGCCACGGCCACCTTGCGGCAATTTGGGCCCGTGGTGTCGTTCCGCGCCGAACTTGCGATTTCCCGAGCGCTATGTGCCGCTCCTCGAGGCCGAGCAGTACCGGCTCGATTCGTCGCAAGCCCGCTACAAGTCGCAACGGTCGATGGGGGCGACTTGGCCCTCATCGTTGGCACGGGTGCCGGCTTCAGTTACCTCGTCGGTATTGCGGCTGCCGAGTTGGATTCGAGCCGGCTTCTTCCGCCGCCAAGTCGAACCGGTCGTGTTGTTCGTGCATCCCTGGGAATTCGTCGATTGGCGGCGCACGAAGCTGCGACTCGATTGTCGCTTTCGGACCGGACAGGTCGCGCTGGATTGCCTGGACGGCTCGCTCGACTATTTCGAGCACGGGGGGGCCCAATTCCTGCGGATGTGCGAGCTGCTCGACGCCCCGGCCAGCAGTGCGGCCGCGTAAAAACGGCCGAACGCGTTCTGCACGAGGCACCGGCGGCGCTTCACCCCGCGAAGCCCGCGGACGGTGGGCCGCCTCGCCGCTCGACGTTCCTCCCGCCTTGAGCCGTCTATGCTGCAAGCTTCGACGGATCGGCACTCCCCTTCTGCTCCTCGGCTCGCCCAAACGCCCGGCGTAGATGCCTCCACGCCTGACTCGGCCGCAAATCGCTGAGAAACCAGGGCCAGGCGTGATGCCACCGCTCGCGGAACCGCTGCCAGCGCGAGGCGTGCTCCGCGAGGCCATCGGTCCAGGTGCCGGCGAAGTGGTGTTTGCAGTAGATATGGATATTGAAGGGAAAGCAGTCGGGCCAGGCCGGCCGCATCGGCGGGATCCAATGGATTTGCGGCAGCAGCGTAATGTCGTCAAACCGCTGGTGCTCGGCCTGATACAGTCGCGTGAGGAATCGCGGACCGGTCGTGTCTTCGACCAAGGCATGGCTGAGCGGCTGGTCGGGCTCGATCCGCGGCAACCGCTCAATCAGCAGCGAGAAAAACGGATGCCGGGCCTTGGCGGCGAAAATGCAATTCGCCACCCGGTACGGTTCCAGGTAACCCTGCCGGCGGCGCAGGTAGTCGCCAAACGTGGCTTCGATGCCGAGCACGCACGTGCGCCCGTCCAGGAGCGGACCGAGGGGCTTCAGGCACTCCATGTCGACGTCGGCATAGACGCCGCCCTGCAGGTGCACGACCAGATAGCGGAACAGGTCGGCCCGCTGCACGTTGGTTGGATATGCGTCGTACAGCCCGAGCAGGGTCGGGTAGTGCGCGGCGACCAGCTGTCGGCAATCGGCATCGTCGTAGATGCGGAATTGCCAATCGGGATGGCAGCACTGCCAGGAGCGATGAAAGCCGGCAAACTCGGCCGGCAATTGCCGAGTCTTCCAGGTCTGGTGCAAGACCTTGGGAATCGCCATCGCGCCAGCGGGCCTCCTTGCCGACATTCAGCGCCACGACCTTCGGCGCCGTTGATTCCCACAGCGCGGGAGCAGGCGGATTATAGCCGGCACGGCGCCTGTTCAGAAGCCGGCTTCGAATCCGGAGGCCATGAGTCGCTGAAGCCCGCGGTTAGCCGGATGATCAGGCCGCGCACGGCAGCGGGTCGGTCAGCAGGGCGGCCAGCTGCGTCTCGAACAGCCGGTGATAGACGCCGCAGCGCGCCAGCAGCTCGCTGTGCGTGCCGATCTCGACGATCCGCCCGGCCTCGAAGACCGCTATCCGATCGGCCCGTAGAATGGTGCTCAGCCGATGAGCGATCAGCAGGCAAGTGCGGCCCTGCAAAAGTCCTTCGAGTCCTTCTTGGATAGCCTGCTCGCTGACGCTGTCCAGATTGCTCGTGGCTTCGTCCAGAATCAGAATGCGCGGGTCGACGAGCAGCGCCCGGGCGATGGCCAGTCGCTGCCGCTGGCCGCCGCTGAGCTGCACGCCGCGCTCACCGATCGGCGTGTCGTAGCCGAGTGGCGTGGACTGGATATACTCGTGCAGGTGGGCTGCCCGGGCGGCCAATTCGATCTCGCGGTCGCTGGCCCGGGCGGCGGCGTAGGCGATATTTTCGCGGAGCGTGCCGTCGAACAGAAACACGTCCTGATCGACGATGCCGAGCAGCGAACGATACGATTCGACGTCCCACCGCCGCAGATCGCGACCGTCGATCTCGATGTGGCCCTGCGTGGGATCGTAGAACCGGGCCACCAGGTTGCACAGAGTCGATTTACCGGCCCCGCTGGCGCCGACCAGGGCCACGGTTTCGCCGGCCTCGATCCGCAAGTCGACATCCGACAGGGCGAAGCCCTGCGCACCGGATAGCGAAAGCTGACTCGCGAGAGCGTGATCTGGCCAGCCAGCAGGGCGGGCCCAATACGGTGTTCCACGGGGGTCGGCGACTCGCAAGGCTCGGCCAGCAGGTCGAGGACGCGCTGCAAGCCGACCAGGCCTTTCTGCGCGGCGGCAGCATTGTTGGCCAAACTCTTCGAGCGGGCCGACCAGCATCGCCAGCAGGCTGAGGAACATCACCAGGTCGCCCAGCGACAGGTCCCCCTCCAGCACTTGCAGGCCGCCGTAGGTCAATACCGCCATGGAGGCCACAGCCGCGGCCAGTTCCCAGACGACAGTCCGAGTTCGGGCGTTGCTCACGTCGAGTTGCAAACGCGCCAAGAAGTGCTGCTGCCGGATCAGGCGTCCCAATTCGGCCCGAGCCCGCGAGAATGCCCGCACGACGCGGAATCCGCTGAAGACCTCGGTCAATTGGGCGTCGAGCAGTCGGCGGCGTTCGGCGATCGCGTGATACTTGGGTCGCATTCGCACGATCCAGCTGCGGTGGTTCCAATAGAGCACAGGCGACAGGCTGATGAGGGCCAGCAGCAGCCGCCAATCGACCCAACACAGGACGATCAGGCTGCCGACCAGGCGAATCAACGAACGCCAGGGATCGTAGACCAGCTCCATCATGAAGTCGGCGAAGTTGCCCACGTCCTCGCGAAATAGGTGCGTGGCGCCGCCCGACTTAAGTTGCTGGATCCGGTACAGTGGCAGCCGCAGGGCGTGGTCGAGCACGCGGCGGCCCAGCACGGCCTGGGCCTGAGTCGCCACAGCAAACAGGTAGCGGCGGCAGGTGACGCGAACCAGCAGCTCGATCAGCGTCGCGGCGGCGATCACGCCGCCGCAGAAGAACAGCAGCAGCCGTGGATTGGTCGTGGGTACCCAGCCGGCTAACGATTCGGGGAGCGGCTGGCTGGCCAGAATGTAATCGACCGTCAGCTTCGTCGCCGCGGCGGGTAACAGCAGCAACAGGGAAGATGCGGCCAAAGCGGCCAGCGTGAACACGATCCCCAAGCGGTGCCCGCGAAGCATGTCGGCCATCAGCCGACTGACCTCGTGTACCGAGACGTAGGCCCGCCGCGATTTACCTTCGTTGGCGATCGTCGCGGACCCGCTGGCGCCGTCCTCGCGATACTGCGCGAACTGCCGCCGGCTGCTCTTACCAAGCATGGGGTGCAGCCTCGGCAAGTCGATGAAGGACGGTTGCCGCACGGAAGCCATGACCGCCAGGTGGATGCCGAAAGCCGGCAACGGGGGCGCAGATCGATCCAGTTTTCACTGTAGATCGGTTGGCAACTGGGGAAACTTTGGAAATCATTTCCATGTCTGACGATTGTGAGGCGCAGTTACCCGGATCCGACGCTGCCCCCGAGATTGGATCCCTTTGCTGCCAGCCGATTGGGGAGGTTCGACAGCACGCGACTGAGATTGCCACTGGCCGACGGATAGCGTTTAATCGCAACTCATTGAAGCGATCCCCCTCAGCGCGACTGGCTCGCCGCGAGTCTTCCACTACCCGGGTAGCGACGTGTCGTTGATGAGCGAGCTTTGCGAAGCGGCGAGAGTGTACCAACGGGTGCCGATCGGCAATATAGTGAAGCTCTGGAAAAGGCGGCTCCGTCTGTCCGCCTGCCGGCTGCTGCCAAAGCCGGCGCCAGCAGCACCCCTGCCAGGGCGCCCGCGGGTGGTGATTTCGCTGACCACCATTCCCAGCCGGATCGGCCGGATCAAGACGGTCCTCAATTCCCTGATCGATCAGACGGTCCCGGCCGACGACATTCTGCTGGCGGTGCCCGGCCACTCGCGGCGCGAAGGTTGCGGCTACCGGCTGCCGCCCTTCCTGGCCGAGAGCACGGCGGTGAGCGTGCTGGCATGCGACGACTGGGGGCCGGCGACGAAGCTGATTCCGACGCTGCTTCAAGAGCGCGATCCAAGCACGCTGATTCTGGCCGTCGACGACGACACAATCTACCCGCCCGATCTGGTCGCCAACCTGCCGCGCCTGGCACGAGCGGCGGCCCGATGCCGCGCTTGGCCTGCGCGGCTGGGTACTGCCCGAGTCGCTCGATTGGCAGGCCACGCGGACCCGTTACGCCAGCGAGCTCGACGAGCCGCTGTCGGTCGACGTGCTCACCGGCACCTGGGGAATCCTGGTCCAGCCGCAGTTCTTCGATGAGCAGGTACGCGAGCTGGCCAGCGGGCCGCCGGAGGCATTTTTCGTCGACGATGTCTGGTTCTGCGGTCACCTGGCGCACCGCCGGGTTCCGCGGTTGATCGTTCCCTGCCGCTTGCCGCCCTTGTCGACCGGACTGGCCGGGATCAACGGGCTGTTCCGCGAGGTGAACCTGGACGGACACAATAACAACGTAGTCATCCGTGCATTCGGTTCGCATTGGCATTCGGCCGGAGGGCCGGTTGGGCTGCTGGCCGATCGGCCCGGCCGGGCGGCTTGAAGGAGCACTTTTCGATGCGTGGCAAATTTGTGATTCGACTGGTCGGTCTGGTGCTGGGCACCGCCGTGGGCGGCTTGCTGCTCTGGCACGTTGCCAAGGGGCTCGACTTCGCGCTCCTCATGCAGCACGGCTCCGAGATCCGCGTCGGCTGGGTCGTGTTGGCGCTGGCCACGGCCACGACGCTGCTGTTTCTGACCGCCTGCGAATGGAAACTGTTTCTGCCGCCGGACAATTCGCCGCCCGGTGATGAGCCTGTACCGGATCGTCACGGTGATGTCGCTGCTGCAAAACACGGTGCATCACCTGGCGGGACATGCCTTCGCGCTGTACCAGTTGGTGCGCATCGAAAGGCTGACGCCGGTGGCGGCCGCGTCGATCATCGCCCTTGATCAAGTGGCCGAGGGTTTTGCCAAGGTCGGCCTGCTCGCCCCGCTGGCGATGTTCGTGGCAATCCCCGGCCCACTGGGACTGACGGCGGGAGGGTTGGCGGCCGGGGCCGTGCTTTTGTACGCCGTGCTCTGGATCGCCGCCGGCACCGCACGCCGCCGCCGTGCCCGAGCCGGGCACAATGCCGCCGACGAACCGCGCTGGCTGCAGCTGGTGACCAACTGGGGTGGCCAATTGGGCGAGATGCTCAATCCGCGGCGGATGCTCGTGGCCACGCTGCTGGCCTGCAGCAAGAAGTTGCTCCGTGCGGCCGCCGTCTGGTCAGTCCAGGAAAGTTTGTCGCTCGACTTGCCGTGGTATGTGCCGCTGGTGGTGGTCGGAGCGGTCGACGTGGCCACGCTGCTGCCCGTGGCCCCCGGTCACCTGGGCGTCTACGAAGCGGCCATCTGCCTGGTTTACAGTCGCCAGAACGTCGACCCGGAGCGGGCCCTGCTCGCCGCGCTCCTGTTTCACGGCGTTTCGCTGTATGCGACGATCGTCCCAGGACTGGTCGTGCTCGGCTGGAAGGCGCTGTTCCAGTCGGGGCAGGTCTTGCACATACCCTCGCAAGGCGAGCTCGATTCGCAGCTCCGGGGATTCGAGCCGGCGCTGGTCGAACCATCGTCGAGTTGAGCGCAGACTTTTCCGCGGCTCGACGCTCTGGCGACGCCCGCTATATTGCACGCGTTGCCGGTGCGTGCCAACCCGTCCGCCACCCGGGCCGCTTGTTGGCACGCCATTTCGCAGACCGCCTGGAGATCCGCCGCTAATGGTTGTCCGCCGGACGTTTCGCCGCTGGTTCGGCCCCGACCTGTGGGTAGAGAACTTTCTGTCCGTCGGCCCGGAGCTGCTCGTCGGGCAGGGGATTCGCGGACTGCTGGTCGACCTTGATGGCACGCTCAAGGGGCATTACGACACCCAGTTTACTGCCCAGGTGACCGACTGGATCGACGGCATCCTGCAGTCGGGCGTGCGGCTGGCCTTGGTCTCGAATTGCAAGCCCGATTATCTGACGCCCTACGCCCGGGCATCGACGGCGTGCCCTGCTTTTCGCGAGCCCGCAAGCCGCTGCCGTTCGTTTGCCGCCGCGTGTTGCGGCAGTTGGAATTGCCGGCGGCCGCGGGGGCGATTTTGGGCGATCAGTTGTTTACCGACGTATTGGCGGGTCGGCTGGCCGGACTGTTCACGATCCTGGCTCCGCCGCTGAGCCGCAGCGAGCCCTGGCACATTCGCATTCGCCGGCCCATCGAGCGCGGGCTGCTCGGCGCAGGGCCTTCGGCGAGGAGGACTCTGCGCCACGGCTGAATACGCAACGTGTGTCGCAGTCGGGAACGGGGGAATTTGTGGAGGAGATACGGGGAGATGCGGCAGGGGATATGAGCGATGGGCACGCAGCAGTAACAACAACGCGGGCGGATCTTAAGCCGCGGCGTTGCCGGTCGAGCAGGGCGCGGGCAGCACGACGGGCCGCTTCGCGATCCGGCCGACCTTTTCCCGCGCCCGATCGTAAAAGTCGAGATGCCGCTGGATCACTTGGGGCCAGGCGAATTCGTCGACACCCTCGCGGGCTTGCCTGCCCATCCGTTCCCGTCCCAGAGGATCGGCGAGCAATTCTGCGATCACCGGCGCCAGCTCGCGCCGATTGCGGGCATGGCGGCCCTGCTGGCCGTCACGCACCAGCTCGGCCGCACCGGACGAGCGAATGACGACCGACGGCAGACCGGCACAGCGGGCCTCGAGCACGGCGATGCCAAAAGCCTCGAGTACCGTGGGCAACACGAACAGGTCGGTCTGGCGAAAGACTTCTTGAATCTGCGGGCGCGACATCCGGCCGGCCAGCGTTACCGTGTCGCGTAGGTTCAATCGGTCGACCAGCCGCTCAACGTTGGGGCGATACGGGCCATCGCCCACCAGCGTGAACCGGACGGGCCGCTCGGGGCCCAGCCGGTGCTGGATTTCCGGAATGGCGCGGATGAGATCCTGCGGCCGCTTCTTGACATTCATCCGCATCACGCTGGCCACGCGCAGCTCGGCCGCCGAGAGTGCGCCGGGTGTCCCAGGCCGAGACGTCGATGCCGTTGGGCAGCAGGGCTACCTCCGGCAGGCCGGCCCGCTCCAACCGCCGCGCTGTGTAGCGGCTGACGGTGGTCCAAAGCGTGCATCGAACGAGTGTGGAAACAGTCGCCTCAGCACCCAAGCCACGTTCGACGAATTGCCCCACACCGAATGGCTGGTCAGCACGTGCGGGATCCGCAACCGCTGGCACCAGTAAACCGTCGAATAGGCCAGCGGCGAAATAATGCTGCTGTGAACGTGAACGACGTCGAAACGTCCGTCTTCGAGCAGCGCACGGAGCCGAAAAAACGCCCGTGGGTCGGGCGAGACCTGGAACCGCGGCAGCAAGCGGGCTGCCAGGCGGGTGACCGGCACCTGATCGACGCGGTCGCCGCCCGGGGTGGTCGTGATTACGCACGGCTCGTGTCCGGCGGCCGCCAGCCGGCGGGCCACGTCGGCGACGTGCAGCTCGATCCCGCCGATCCGGGGCAGGAAATGATCGACGACCAGGGCAATGCGCAGGCGTTCCAAGGGCGATCCTTCGCAGGCAGTTTCGGGGCCAGCCATCGCAGTGCCGCGAGACCATGCAGGCTGCATTCGCGGCCGACCGCGCCTGCGAGTTTTACCGGCTGTCGGCCCCCGTGACAATCGCAGCCTGAGGGACAGGTACGAACCGGCCAATGGCTCCGCGGTTCCTTGCCGGTGCTGATCGGGCGCGGCAAACTCCGCTAGCCCCACGAGCGCACGAGACGATATGATTTGCATTCGTCGGTCAAGCTAGTCCACCACGACTGTGCCGGGCCGACGCTCGCCCTCCGGCTGTGAACTCATCCCATCTCCTGCTGGCAAGCACTCCAGAAGCACCATGACCGAATTGCTGCGTTACGCCAAGATTCTGCCGGTGGCCCTGGTGGGCATCTACTTCGTCGGCGGCTTTGCCCTGTTCTGCTGGCGCAAGGCGCGCCGCGGACGCTACCGCGACGCCGAAATCGCCGTCCGACCGACGAGCGTCATCCTCGGCGCCTGGATTCGCCACTATTTCGCCTGGCTGATGATGCCCGTCGTGGCCACGCTCGTGGCCGCCGGTGTGCCGCCCGATGCCATTACCAGCGTTTCGGTCCTGTTCGCCCTGGCGGCGGGCGTGAGCACGGCCGTGGGCCAGTTCGGTTTGGGGGGCGGATTGTACCTGGCTGCCGGCATTTGCGATTACTTGGACGGTCGTGTCGCCCGGACCGGCAACCAATCGACCTCCCGCGGCGCCGCCCTCGATTCGATCCTCGACCGCTACGCCGAAGCCGCGATGATCATCGGCCTGGCCTGGTTCTACCGCAACGAGTGGGTGCTTTTGGCCCTGCTGATGTTTCTGGCCGGCTCGTTTTTGGTGCCTTACATTCGCGCCCGGGGCGAGAGCCTGGGCATCGAGATGAAAGTCGGCTTGATGCAGCGGCCCGAGCGGCTGGTATTGCTGGGATTGGCGGCGCTTTTCAGCCCGCTGGTCGATCCCTGGCTGCCGGCGGCGGTGCAATTTGCCCCGCACCCACTGGTAGTGGCCACGATCCTGCTGCTGACGATTTCGACCCAGTTCACGGCCGCCTACCGGCTGTGGTACGTGGGCAATTTGCTCGACACCGGCTCGGGCCTCCGCACGCCGCGGAAGATGCCCCGCGCGGAGGCGATCGGCAACGTGGTGGTCACGGTGCTCGATTTCGGCGCGGTGGTGCTAGCTGTCGGGTGGCTGACGTGGCCGGCATGGCTCGCGACGGGTTTGTCCTACGGTGTGTTCGTGCTGGCTTATTTCGCCTGGTTGCGGCACGCCCGAGTGCCGGGAGCCGTCTCGGCAGGCCGTTCGGCCGTGGTGGCCGTGGGCGGAGCGATCCTCAGCGCCGGCGGCATGGACGTGCTGGCCCGGGTCGAGGCGCTCGATCACCGCTTGGCCTGGCTGCTGGTTCGGGTCGCCGTAGCCTGGGCCTGGAATTATCAGCTCACGCTCCCCTCGGCCCAGGCCGCGCAAGAGTGCGCGGCCGAGGACAGAGCGGGTTCTCGCGCTGCGTAGCAGCGGCCAGCGCCAGGCTCACGGGGTCCGATTGCCCACAGTGCCCAACGGCTTCTCCGCGTTCGTCATTCCGACGCGCGAGTGGGATGTCAGCCCAACCAGCGGCACTCCAAAAAAAGAAAGCGGCGGCGATTCTTCATCGCCGCCGCTTGTGGGATGTTCCGATTTAAGCTTCGCTTCAGCTGACGGTCGCGCTGCTCGCGCCGTTGCGGACCGCGGTGTGCATGGCCGGGACCGATCGCGCAGCGGTCTTGCCGACCAGCGAGCGGAGCTTGCCGTGCAGTACGGCGTGTTGCCGGAACACGTCGTTCTCGCAGGGCATGTCGGGGTTCGACGACTGCGGCGTCTTGAAGTAGAACGACAGCCAATCCTGGGCGCCTGACAGCCCGGCCCGTTGGGCCAGATCGAGGAACAGGATCAGGTCGAGCACCAGCGGGGCGGCCAGGATCGAATCGCGGGCCAGGAAATTCACCTTCAGCTGCATCGGATAGTTCAACCAGCCGAACAGGTCGATGTTGTCCCAACCCTCTTTGGCGTCGCCGCGCGGCGGATAGTAGTTGATGTTCACCAGGTGGAAGATGTCGTTGTACAGCTCCGGCGACAGGCCCGGGTTGAGAATCGAGCTGAGCACGTCGAGCTTCGACTCTTCCTTGGTGCGGAACGAATCGGGGTCGAGCAGCACTTCGCCGTCGCGATTGCCCAGAATGTTCGTCGAGAACCAGCCGGCCAGGCCCAGAGCCCGAATCTGCAGCATCGGGGCCAGGACCGTCTTGATCAGCGTCTGGCCGGTCTTGAAATCCTTGCCGGCGATCGGCGCGCCGACCGTTTCGGCCAGCTGCGTCAGGGCCGGGGTGTCGAGCGACAGGTTGGGGGCCCCGTTGGCGTAGGCGCAGACCTTCCTGCAGGGCGGCCCAGGCGTAGAGCATCGAGGGGGAGATTTCCGGATCGTTGCGGTCCATCCCCTGCTCGAACGCCGCCATGCTCGAGTGTACCGCGCTCGGCTTGCGGAAGACCTCGGTCGAGCCGGTCCAGAGCAGCACCACGCGATCGCAGTGCTCGCGCTCCTTGAACGACCGGATGTCCTGCCGCAGGGCTTCCATCTGGGCCCGCTTGCCGGTGATGTTCTTGAACTGGTTGCCTTCCAGCCGGCGGACGTAGTCCCGCGAGAAGACGGCCGGCATCGGCTTGATGTGCGCCAGCTCGTCGGCCAGTTTGTCGACCAGCGGACCTTCGATCACTTTGCTCCGCTGCACGACCTCCAGGGCATTCTCGCCGTGAATGTCCCAGCCGCCGAACCGCATGTCGTCCAGCCCGGCCAGCGGCAAGGCGTCGCAAATCGTCGGGCCCGAGCCGGTCGGGTCGCGATCCAGCGACAGGGCCTGCATCTGCGACAAGCTGCCCACCGGGCGAGCCAGTCCGCGGCGGACGGCCATCACGCCGGCGATGAACGTCGTGGCCACGGCACCCAAGCCGGGGAGCAGCACTCCCAATCGTCCAGCAGCGGGAGAAACAGACGGCGAAGAGAAGTGCGCAGCCATGCGTCGAAATCCTTTCGAGAATTTGCCGTTGACAGTGTGGGTAATGTACCGGCGGTGCGAAAAATTGTCGATGCCAAGTCGTTGCGGTCTTTACGCCGCGTCGCGCCGGCTGGGGCCGCTGCTGCGGCTCGAGGCGCTCCGCCAGCGCGGCCAGCCGTAGCTCAGGCGTTGCTTCGACCGGCAGCGGAGCCGTTTGCCGCCGGGCGCGAACCGCGGCCCAGCCGATCACGACTCCATAACTGGCCAGACCGTAGGACAGCCCGGCCAGCACGTCGATCACGTAATGATGCTGAAAATAAACCGCGCCAAAGGCCATCAATCCCAGAAAAACCAAGGCCGGCAAATACCACCGCCAGCCCATCCCGGCCATGACGCAGGCGATCAGCGTCGGCACGGCGACGTGAACCGACGGCATCGCGCCGAAGACGTTCACGCTTTGGGCGTAGTAGTCGTGGACCAGGCTCAGGCCCAGCACGTCGTCCAGCCGCAACAAGCCGGCCGCGCTGCTGGGAGCATCGAGCACGACCGGCCCCAGCCCGTACTGCTCGACGTACCAGGGCGGCGCGGCGGGAAACAGCACCCAGGTGGCGAAGCCCGCCAGGTTGAGCAGCAGGAATCCCCAGATCAGCTTCGGCAGCCGCAGGCGGTCGAAGAAAAACAGCCAGGCCGCCAAGACCAACGGCTGGACCAACTCGCACATGTAGATCAGCCCGCAAACCAGATCGAGCACCGGCCAATGCCGCGTGCGGAACAGCGCGCGGGAATTTGCCGCCCCGCGGGGCCTTCCCAGCCGAATAGCCGCAGTTCGAGGCCGTACAAGTCGGCAATGTGGATCGGGCCGCGCGAGCGGAGGGCTAGCGGCAGGACGTCGAAATAGGCCACGCCGAAGATCCAGATCGGCAGCGCCAGCTCCAGCAGCGAGTAGGTCTCGGGCCGGACGATCAGGGCCAACAGGCCCGCGTCCAGGATCAGGTCGAACGTGTTCAACCCGACCGTCGAACCGAGAATCACCGCGTGGCCGACGACCAGCACCAAACCCAGCCGCCGCCAGGTCAGTTGCTGCTGCCGCCAACGAAGGGATACGTCCACGCCGTCCATGCGCATGGCAACCTGATGCAACGCGTCGAGAGTCTAAATAGTTAGCCGGCGAATCCTGCCGCCGGCCGTCGGTGCTGGCAGAACCCCTCAGCTCTTTGACAGCATAGCTGAAGGGACTGCAGCCGGCTTGCCGCCCGGCGGCAACCGTCCCGCCAAGCGAGGCAAACGGGCCCAAGTGTAGCGGCGGGGTGCCTTGCGTGTCCACGCGGGTTTGCGAGGGAAAGGTGCAATTGCCGCGCCGTGCCGGCCCTCGACCGGCAAGGCAGCGACCCGATGTGCAATGCTAGCAATCTTACGGCTGCGGCGCCGCCTTCGGCCGGACCCAGGTCTGGCCTTTTTTGTACCGGCCTGCGCGC
Organism: uncultured Planctomycetaceae bacterium; assembly: GCA_963828155.1. Lineage (GTDB taxonomy): Bacteria > Planctomycetota > Planctomycetia > Pirellulales > PALSA-1355 > CAWCAX01. Next base: position 209,778 of record CAWHDQ010000012.1, on the reverse strand, counting down.
TCGACGACCACGGGATCCTTGCTCTTTTCCGCCACCTGATCGAGCAGCGTGTCGAACTCGGCCTTGTTCGGCTCGCGAAACTCGCGGTGGTGGGCCATCTCGACAATCGATTCGCAGGCCTGCTGCGTGAAGGCCGGCTGATCCAGATATCCGACAATGAAGTGCAGCGTCGGCAGCGTCCGCACGGCGCTCGCCCGGCGGAGCACTTGATTTCGCTCGTCGTCGCGGGTGCAGAGCGACATCGCCGTTTTGAGCGTTTCCAGCTTCTCGTCGCCGCTACGTTTGTCGGGCAGCGGAGCGACCCGCGTGAGCGCGGCCAGAGCCGCGGTGCGATGCTCGGGATGTTCGTCCGCCTTGACCAGCTCGATCAGCCGCGGGGCGACCGTCGCGGCCGGCCAATTGCACAAGGCCCGAATGCCCGCCGCGTGCCGCGGGGCGTCGGAGTCGGCGATCGCCGCTTCCACGATCTTCAGCGCCGCCGATCCGCCCACGCGTCCCAAGGTCGGTAGCAGGGCCACGCGGTCGGCCGGAGTTTGCGCGTCCCAGACCGCCAGGATCGGCTCGGCCCGCTTCTCCGGATCGGCAATTCGAGCGCAGGCGAACATCACGCTCTTTTCGGCCGCCTCGCGCTCGGAGCCTTTCTCGGCCTTGAGCACGCCGGGCAGCAGCGCGGCGATCTGCTCGCCCTCGGCCAACTGGCCCAGTGCCGACATTGCCGCGGCTCGCACCAGAGCGTCGCTATCCAGGCTCTGCGGCAGGATGTCGGCCACCGATTGTCGGGCGTGGCGGGCAACCAGGATTTCCATCAAAGCGATGCGCAGCGCCGGAGCAGCCGATTTCAATTGCCCGCCGATCAGCCCAGGCACCGACTCGCCGCGCAGGCTCACCAGGCTGGCCCGGGCGGCCGCCTGTTCGGCTTTCGGTCCCGTGCCGAGCGCGGCGATCAGCCGCTCCAGGTCGGCCGGCTCGCCCAAGGGGCCCAGCGCCGCCAGGGCTGCCACGCGCACCGGTTCGTCCTTAGCCGCTGCCAACAGCTCGACGACCGCGGGCCGGGCCGCCGCGTCGCTCCGATCGGCCAGCGCGCTGAGCAAGGCCACTTGCGATTCGGTCGGCAGCTTGGGTAGCTGGGCGGCGAATTGCTTGGTAGCCGCCGCGCCCTTGGCATCGCTGCGAACTTGCTCGAGCCCGACGGCCCGCAGATCCTTGTCCTTTTCGCCAATCAGATTCACGACCAGCTTAATCAGGTCGGGGCCGGCTTCGTCGGCGGCGCGCGAAACGGCAGGCAGCAGCCCGGTCGCCAGACTCAGGACGATGCCGAGCGTCGCCAGCCCGCGGCGAGTTGCTGGCCACCAGGGGAAACAAGCACGCGTCACGGCAGTCACCTCGGGAGAAAATAAAAAGGGTGGGGACGGCGACCCGCTGTCGGCTACGTGTCCACTCCGCCTAGCCGGACGCGCGCCCGCGATGCCAGTCCCCACCCCAGATTCGCCGCGCGCTCCCGCGGGAGCGAGCTCGGATTCACTTGCTAACAATCGCTTCGTTCGACTTACTTGCCGGCGCAGGCCAACATGCCGCGGGTAGCGGCCAGGCGCACGTGCTTCGGCTGACCGTCGCCGGCCAGCGGCTGGTAGATCGCCAGGGCTTCGGCCTTCTTGCCGTCGGCCACGAGCCGCTCGGCGCAGGCCAGCGAGGCATCGACCACGGCCCGCTTGGTGCCGTCGGCGGCCGGCTTGGCGGCAGCCAGGGCCTTGGCCGCGTCGCCGCCACCGATGTCACCCAGGGCGTAAGCGGCTGCGGCGGCCACGGCCGCGTCGGAGTCGGCCAGCAGGGCGGCAAGTGCCGGCACACTGGCCGCGTCGCGGCGAACACCCAGCGAACCGATCGCGCCGACCTTCTGCGGGGCGGCCAGCTTGGGCAGCGCATCGCGCATCGCGGCGGCGGCCTCGGGCGCGTCGATCCGCTCCAGTGCGAAACGGCTCATGTGCGACACGTCCTTGTCGCCCAGCAACTCGGCCAACGTCGGCACCGAAGCGGCCGTGCCGATCAGCATCAGCTTGCGGCAGACATAGTCCTTGGCATCCCGCGAGACGGGCGTCTTGAGCACGGCGGCCAGCTTGGACTCCAGTTCCTTGGAGGCGGCTTCGTTGCCGCGAGCGGCGATCACCGCGTCGTCGATCGGGTTGAGCTGGTTGCGGTCCGTGCCCCAGTCGTAGGTTTTGAGGGCCTCGAAAGCTTGATCCAACATGTTGAACTCCGAATATGTTCTGGCGTTATGGTTGGGAAAGTGGTGACGGAAACCGGCCGGCCGCTTACAGCTGCCACATTTCGCGGCGGGCCCGATCGAGCAGCCGATTGGCCTGGGCGTCGCCCGGGAATTCCTGCTTGGCCTGGTCCCACTTGAGCGACCGCTTCAGCTCGTAGGCGATGATGCCCAGGTGGCTGACCGTCACGGTGTTGATCGCCAGTTCGATGTCGCGGAACGGCTTTTCGCGGGTTTTGACGCAGTGGATGAAGTCGCCGTAGATGCCCCCTTCGCCCTTGTAGGTGGGCACCGGCTTGGCTTCGCGCTTCTCGCCCGGCGTGCCTTCGACCTGCAGGTTGCCCTGGCCCGGCTTGTTGTGCGTCAGCGTGATGCCGTTGGGATACTTATAGGCCAGCCACTTGTTGCCGCCTTCGTCGTTGTAGACGACTTCGGCCGGCTGCAATTCGCGGACGTCGACGGCAAACGTGGCGCCGCCGAAATGGTGCGCAGCCCCAGTCGGTCATGCCGCCGCCCGAGTAATCGATGTACGACCGCCAGCTGCCGCCGCTGGTCGAGAAGTTGCCGTCGCAGCGCGACTTGTTGTAGGGAGCCCAGGCCGCGGGGCCGAGCCACATGTCCCAATCGATGCCCGGCGGCACCGACTCGGCCGGCAGGTTGCAGGGCTGCGAGAGCGGGCCGACGTTGACGTTGATCGACTTGATCGGTCCCAACTCGCCGCCCCAGCACTTGGCGACGATGTCGCGATAGTCTTCCAGCACCCGCTGGCTGCCGCCGGAAACCACGCGGCCGTAGCGGCGGGCGGCTTCGACCATCAGCGGGCCTTCACGCAGCGTGCGCGACTCGGGCTTCTGGCAGTAGACGTCTTTGCCGTTGCGGCAGGCCTCGATCACCATGATCGCGTGCCAGTGGTCGGGCGTGGCCACGTGGACCGCGTCGATGTCGGGCCGGGCCAGGATCTCGCGAAAGTCGTTGTAGGCTTTGCAGTCGCTGTTGTTGTAGTGCTTGTCGGCGCGGCCCTTGGCTCCCTCGCGATAGTTCTCGCGCACATCGCACACGGCGACGTACTGGACGTCCTTGCGGCCCAGGAAGGCGCCCTGGTCGCCCGAGCCCATGTTGCCCATGCCGATGCCGGCCATCACGATCCGCTCGCTGGCGGCGGGCTGATCCTGGTTGCCCAAGGCGGCGGACGTGATCACGTACGGCACGGCGAGCGCGGCGCCGGCCGATCCCGCCGTTTTGAGAAAGTCGCGGCGCGTGGTCTGGAACTTCTGGCCCATGACGGTTACCTCTGGGAAGGACGTGGAGGGAATGTGTGGGGGATTGCCGTGCGGCCGGCGCCGAGCGTCTGGAAAGGCCGGCCGAGCCCCCATTCTAGTCCAGCGGAAACCCGCCGGGCTAGTAGCGCGAAACGGCACTTAGGGCCTATCCGAGAACGGTCGGGGACCGTCCCAATTTTGCGCAGCATGCAGAGCAAAATGGGACTGTCCCCTTCTCCGAGACGCGTTAAGCCTGCCGGCGGCATCCGGCGGGACGCCCCTGGCTTGGCTCCGCACTTGCGTTCCGCCATACCTGATCCCCCCATAGCTCAACTCGCATTTTTGGACGCCACGCACCCCATTCGCCGGGTCATCGTCCAACAATCACCCGATTGTTGGACGGCCCGGCCGGCCTCTCTCCGGCAGCCGCCGCTGGATTCACCCCCTCGCCCCCCAACAATGCCCCGGCATTTCGTCCATTCCGCGCACCATTCCGCCCAATTCTTGCGCATTGTTTCTCAGCCATCCGGCATTTCACTCACGTCTCGTTTCTTCCGGACCGCTTCGTGTATTCTTCGTTCCCTGCTCCCTACCCTCTACCCTCTCATCCCTCTGCTTTTTTCTGCTCGTCTCCTCTTCCGCCTCGCGCTCCGCCAGAATCTCCTTTGCCAGGCGGCTGCGATCGCGGGCGGTTTCGCGGCCGGCGACTTCGCGGAAGTCGTCCATCAGGCTGTCGAGCCGCTTGATTGCGCCCTTGAGCACCGGCCCGGGTTCGATGCCGCGGAGGATCACGCCGGCCAGCGTCGAAATGAGCTGCTCGACTTCTTCGAAAGTCAGATAGTCGGCCCGCCGCCGGGCGTAGCGCTGCGGGTTCAAGTGCTCGAGCGACCAGGCGGCCGCCCGCCAGCTCCGCGCGCCGGCCTCGCGGACCTGGCGCAGCATCGCCAGCTCGGCGTTCATCTCGGCGTGACGGAGCCGCTCGGCGAACGCCTTATCGCGGCGGGCCGAATTCTGGATCGTGCTGACCGCGCAGCCGACATACCGGGCCGCGTCGCTGCGGCTGCAGCCGGCGGAGATCAGCGCGGCAGATTTCGCGCTGCTTGGCATCGTCGAGCGCCCTGGGCCGGCCGGCCATTGCTTGCAAACCCCTTCCGCCCCGCGCACGCTCGTCCAGCCCCGCGCAACTCCGGAGTGTAGGCCGATCCGCGCCCGATTTCCAGGAAGTTTTTAGGCCACTGATCAGGGGCGACAAACTGCGATGGTGGCAGCACTCGCAGGCGTCGGAAGATGGGTGGGGTGGCCCAGGCGGGGACTGGCGGCCAAATGCTGGTGAACGGATGTGGCGCTGATCGATTCCGCCGTACAATACGCTAATTCGGAGGCAACTCCGCGGCGCGAGACCTCCATCGGTCGGCGGGATGCCTGATGTCCGCGCCTTTGGTTTGGGCCTGGACTTCCAGGACCGGAGCCGGAGCGCCGCCCGTGAGGCCTGCCAATGAGAATCGCGATGATGTTTTTCGGCGCTATCGCCGGCATGGCCATCGGCCACATGCTTGGAGAGCCCTATCCCTATGACCACGGGCAACCGGAAGAAAGAATCAGACAGGCCGCATGGGCGTTCGGCGGCGGGTGTGTGGGGACCTTAATCCCGTTTTTTTATCCCGGCAAGCGCCGCAAATGACTCCCCGCCCCCAGTTCCAGTTTACGGTTAGGACGCTGCTGATCGCGGTGACGCTCTCGTCAGCGTTACTGGGTTGGTTGGCCATGCAGCTCCACCGCGGGCGCAGCGCCAAGAGATGAGATCGCGATTAGACGGCGTGTTGTCTCACGTTGCATCGAAGGCCAGCCCCACCTTCGCGCGGGTTTTTTCTCAAAACCATCCGGAGGACTGGCGAAACGTCCAGGAAGGCGACCCCCAAAGCCCCGCCGGGCAATTCCCCAGCGTTGTGTTCGACCCGCCTGCCTGGCAAATCCTGGTTGTAGACGGCGCTCTCTCGTCGCAAGACCTGGCCAGGCTTTGCGATTTGTTTCCAGAGGCCAAAATTCAGGCATTCAAACTGCCGTAAACCTCATTGCTGTCCTGTTGGCGCGAGGAGCTATGAACGATCCCCGCCGCTGGTTTCGGTTCGCATTCAGCCTGCGAACGCTGTTCGTTTCGGTGACGCTCGTCGGCGGCTGGCTCGGCTACCAGCTGCATTGGATTGGACAACGAGTTGCGTGCCTGGACAGGAACGGCACGGATTTTTACATCTGGTACGTCAATGGCGAAGGCGCTAGCGACTTCAGTGGGCTATCTACGTGGCGAAATTGGCTGGGGGACCTTCAAATCGACGCAATTACGGTCTTCCACGCCGAACAGCACCCCGCCAGCGTCCGCATGCGCTGGCTCTTTCCCGAAAGCGCAATTGGGTATAGCCCAGGGGGCCTGGGGCCTATCATCGAGGCCTCCATCCGCCGCTCCGCGCCCACGGATCCCGCTCCATAAACTGAATGCGTCGTCACAAACGCGGCCACAAAGGTGCGCTAGCTCCGCATCCCAGCCCCCCGGCCTCGGCACAATCCATGACTCCCCGCCGCTGGTTCCGGTTCTCGCTCAGGACGTTGCTGGTCCTTGTGACGCTCGTCGGCTGTTGGCTGGGCTGGCAGCTTCGCATCGTGCGCACAGCGCCAGCAGCTTCTGGCCAGCATCACGGAGCTAAATCGCAATTTGGAACCCGAAGATTTCGAGGCATCCTACCTGCCGGCCGACCTAGAAGTAGGTAGCGTGCTCATGCCGGCGGATGCCGACCATGAGACGTTCATCCACTCGGTCCCGTGGTTTCGCCGGCTGATCGGCGACCGGGCAATCCGTGCCATCCTTGTACCGGAGGAGCGCATGGAAGAGTTTGAAACGGCATTTCCAGAAGCAACGATATATCCGAACTTCTGGTTTTACCGAGGTTACCCCGAGGCTTCCGCGGCGTCTTAGGGCCCCGCGCGAATCCTGCTTAGAGGCTGCCAAAAAACCGCAAATCAGAACACGACTGAATTGGCATAGAATTTGCGCCCGGCCATAACAGCCCCCTTGTCCGTTTCACAAGGAGAACTGTCATGGCGGACGCTTGTATGCCGGAGAAGTTTTATGAGTTGGCACGTCCGATGTTGCCTGCTGAGAAGGAGATCGGCCCCAAGGGGGGCCGGCCACCGACCGGGCATCGCACCGTGCTGAAGGTCATTTGGTTCGTGCTTGTCACAGGCTGTCGTTGGAAGGAGGTGCCCCAGGAGATGGGCTGCTGTGGCGAAACCGCACGCACCCGGTTGCAAGCTTGGGAGCGCGCAGGGATTTGGAATCAGTTGCATCACTTGTTCTTGACCATGTTGAATCACGAAAAGCAACTGCACTTGGAGACGGCCGTCATCGACTCGACTCAGGTGCGTGCGTTCGGTGGAGGAGATGCCACGGGCCCAAGTCCTGTCGATCGCCGGAAAAAAGGGACGAAATTCACGCTGCTGGTCGATCGCGACGGCGTGCCGCTGGTGATTCGTGCGGCTCCGGCCAACTCCAGCGACCATTGCGAGATCCTGCCGGCCGTGGTCGACTTCCCGGAGATCGGCGGCAAGCGTGGGCGGCCGCGAAACCATCCCCAGAAGTTGTACGCCGACGCGGGATATGACTGCGAAGCCACGCGGATCGTGCTCCGCTGGCTGGGCATTGAACCGCACATTCGACATCGCACAGGGGATCACGGCAGTCATCTCGGTCGCGTACGCTGGGTCGTGGAACGCACCATCAGTTGGGTCAAAGGTCTACGCCGCATGCGAGTCCGCTACGATCGATCAGATACTTCAATTGACGCCTGGACGAGTATCGCCGCGGCCGTCATCTGCTTACACATCCTCACGGAAACCGTCTCGTAGGCTCGCAGAGTACTGACTTTTATTTACGCCGGTTTTTTGGCAGCCTGTAAGTCTAACAGAGCCGGGAGGGGCGGCAGAACAGCGGCCCGCACGGCAGGTCCGGCGGGTTTACTTGGGGCGAAAGGCCCACACAGCCGGCCGAAGGCCGGGAGCTGCGAGGGAGTTGGGGAAAAGTTCGCTATTCCTCTGCCGGCCAGTCGACACACGCTTCCGGGAACAACGACTTCAGGCGCTTAAGATCGCCGGGGGTTAGCTCGGGGTCCATCAGATAGACGCCCGTGATACCGCGTTCGCCAAACAGCCATAGCAACTGCGGGGCGCCAGGCGAATAGGCTGGCGGAGATAGCCGCACGATCTGGAGCCGCCGATCCTGGAATGCAGCGTGCCGCTGGCGAATCCAATTGAGCTGGTAGCCCAACCAGCAGCCGACCAGCGTCACCACGACCAGCAGCGTCCGCAGAGAAAACCGAAACCGGGGGCGGATCATGGGCGGCGTGGTTGCTTGTTGAGCAATTTTATCGCCTCATCCGACGGCGAAGGCATCCCCGGGGCGGTCGCACGAATCAAATAGCGATACCAGACACGCCCGCCCACTGCGCGAATGACGTCCCATCGAATGTCGTCGTCCGGCAGAAAGCTCGTGTTGAGGGCGGCCAGATACCCTTTCCGCCAAGACTCGAACGCTTGCCCAGCCTCTTCTCGTGGCAGGGCTTCGGTGGTGGGCACCCATTTGGATTCGTCCATGCCGTCAGTTTAGCGGAGCCGGGGAAGTTAGCGCGGTAGCTCGACGGCACCGTCTGCCGATTGACCGACGCGAGCTGCGCGTGTTCATCCCGATGGTGTAAAAACCCTCACCCTGCCCTCTCCCTGAAAGGGCGAGGGGTCGGCGGCTCTGCCGTTTTGCTTACTTCGCCGGCCCCCACGCCCGGCGCTCGTACTTCACCGGCCGCAGGCCGCCGTGGCCGCCGGCGATCAGGTAGAAGATGTCGCGGCCGGGATCGTAGCCCAGGCTGATCCCGAGGTGGGTCTTGGCATAATCTTCCGGCAATTCGGCGACCAGCCGCCACGACTGCCCAGCGTCGAGCGTTTCCATCGGGCCCGCTTTGGACAGGAATAGAAAGTGTTTCTCGTCGCGGCCATTGACGAGGCCGGTCCAAACTTCGTCGCGGATTCGGGCGGGCGGCGTAGCGCCTTCGAGCGCCCAGGTGCGGCCGCGATCGCGACTGGCGATCAGCCCCTTGTCGGAAAGCCACCAGGCGGCCTCGCCCAGGTGTACGACCGGCCCATAGCAGAAGCCGAACTTGGAAACTTCACTCCACGTGGCGCCGGCATCTTCGCTGTGCTCGATGTGGTTCCAGTAGCTCACCACCAGCTCGCGCGGGCTGAACACGCCCCAGCCCTGCACGCCCTCGCGCGACTTGTCGAGCCTGGTCCAGGTTCGGCCCAGGTCGGGGCTGTAGAACAGGTTCTTGACGTGATAGTTGTAGCCCCGGGCGAGCACGGTCTGCCCGTCGCCGGGCTCGAGCGCGCCGCTGGTGATCCCGCCGCGGTCTTTCTGGTCCGGTCCGTCGAAGCTGCTCAGGGCGTGCCACGACTTGCCCCCGTCGAGCGAATAGCCCGAGCCGGACGAGCCGCGCACGTCGCACCAGCCGAACAGGGCCAGCTTTTTGCCGTCGCGATGGAAATCGGCACAGAGCGGAAAGGCGCCGTTCGAGGCGAACTGCGGATCGACCAGCTTGTAATGCTGGCCGCCGTCGGAGCTGACGATCGCCGCGTGCCCTTCGACGTACAGATCGCCGCTGGCCGGATGGACGGTCAAAAAGCCACCCCCGATTCCTTCGTTGAAGGCCTTTTTCAGCACCTCGGCCGGCGCGTCGATCGCGGCCTGATCGCTGGCCATCGCGACCCAGCGCGGCTCGTCGGCCGCGGAGCTGCGAGCGACGATCAGCATGCAGGCCAGCGCGGGAACACGGACCGCAATACGAGTCCATCCGAGAACCGTCTCGGAGAAGGGGACAGTCCCGTTTTGCTCCGCCTGCTGCGCAAAATTGGGACAGTCCCCGACGGTTCTCGGATGGGCTCTACGTCGCCGGAGCATCGATTGCGTCTTTCCGGAAAGGCTTGGCTCGGTTGGCTGGCGGCCGAAGGTTCGAGGCCAAGTCTAGCTGCCGCCGCGCTCGATATCAAAGCTGCGAACCGGGCCCCAGAATAGTCGACGCCGCGCTCGGCGTCCGGGTAACGATTGGCGGCCGGGCATCACGACCGTTAGAAATAATACTGAGACGTAAAACTTACGGCGGTACGCCGGACGCCTGCGGCGAAACCGCCGCCCGGTCGCAGGGACCGTCGAGCAACTCGTGCAAAGTGAGCCGACCCCCATGCAACACCTGATTCACGGAGCCATCTTTCTCGCTGCGGCGTGCCTGGAGGTGGGGGGCGACGCCGTGGTGCGGCAGGGATTGAAGGGGGGCGGTTGGGCGCTGGTCGTCCTGGGGGCAGTGCTGTTGGGAATCTACGGCATTGTGGTCAACACGGCCGACGTGGACTTCGCGCGGTTGCTCGGCGTGTACGTGGCCGTGTTCGCGGTGGTCAGCGTTCTGGCGGGCCGGTTCTATTTTCAAGAAACGATTGCCCCGAGCACTTGGCTCGGCCTGGCGATCATCATCGTCGGCGGCCTGGTGATCCAGTTCGGCCGCCAGATCGCCGACCGCGCCGCTGCCGGGGGGTAGGATCGGCTGGGGACCCCCGTGTCAGGAAAAATTGACTCGGCCGCGCCGCAGGGGCTAAAATCGCGGCGAATCTCGTGCGCCCGCCTCAGTCGTCGGCGGGCGACCTGCCAACCAAACGAAATTGTGGAGCAGACGGACGTCACGCGGTGCGCCGCCCAGGCGCGAGGCGACTTTCCTGGCGACCACGATGCGGCCAAGGGGGCGATATGGCGGACCCGACCTGCATGCGAATCGAACGGCGTTGCCCCGCCGGAGCGCCGCCGCCGGCGCAGGTCCGCATGGCACGGCGAGCCGCTCGAAGCCCGGCAGTTGTTGACGGCGTCGGCAGTCGTGACCTTCGAAGCGACCGACGCGAGCGGCAACATTCTGACGTCGGTGCCCGTGGGCACGACCTTTCAGCTCCGCGCGATCGTGCAAGATACGACGGGCGGCGGAGCCAGCGGTGGCGTGTTCGACGCCGAACTTAATGGAACGTACGATCCGAACGCTGGCGTCGATTTCGCCCACAGCGACGATTACCTACGGCCCCGACTTTGTCGAAGGACAGGTCGGAAGTACGGAAACGCCCGGGTCGATTAATGACACCGGAGGCTATGGCGGCTTCACGCCCACCGGGTCGGCCCCGCAGTTGCTGTTCACGATTCCGGTCACGGCAACGGCTGCGGGCACCGAGACGTTCACGCCGTCGCTTCCGACCACCCCCGGCGCGGAATTGGCGGTGTATGACTCGGTGAATGCCTTGACCCCGTCGCAAATTACCTTCGTGCCCGCCACCGTCACCATCGAGGGCACCCAGCCGATCATCGTCGTGTCGGGCAACGGGCAGTCGATCGCCGACGGGAGCTCGACGCCGAGCGCCGCGCAAGGCACCGATTTCGGTTTGCGCCAGGTCGGGGGCAATCCGCTGGTCGAGACGTACACCATTGCCAACAACGGCAGCACGCCGCTGGCGGTGGGTTCCGTTTCGCTCGGCGGCGCGAATCCCGGCGATTTTTCCGTCACGGCCCAGCCCGCGGCTACGGTGGCGGCCGGCTCCAGCACCACGTTCTCCGTGCAGTTCGTGGCGGGGGCGGTGGGGGCGCGAACGGCCACGGTCAGCTTCAGTCAGAACGACCCGAGCCAGGGCACGCCCTTCACGTTTGCCGTCGGCGGCGAGGGGACGACGGGTCAGTTGGTGGTAACCGGTCTCGGGCAGGCGATTGGCGACGGCGATCTGACGACCAGCGCTGCCGATGGCACCGACTTCGGCCGCGCTCCCCCGGGCAATTCGCCGGTCGTCGAGACGTTCGACCTGACCAATACCGGCACCAGCGCCATCAACCTGAGCTCGATCACGGTCGGCGGAACGAATGCCGGCGACTTCACCGTCGCAGGCCCGACGAGCGGCGTGATTGCGCCGGGCGCGACACAGGCGTTCAGCGTGGGCTTCCTGCCGCTGGCCGGCGCCTCGGGCGAGCGCGTGGCGACGGTCAGCATCGGCGACGACGATTCGTCGCAACCCAACCCGTTCACCTTTGCGATCGGCGGGACGGCCCAATTCCCGGCCATTGCGGTCAGCGGCGACGGCACCCCGATCGACGCCGGCGACACCACGACCAGCGCGCTCGATGCCACCGACTTCGGCACACAGTTCGCCAATACCGTCAATTCCGGCGTGGGGCACCTGTTTACCATCACCAACCACGGGTCCTCGACGCTGACCATCGGGCAGGTGACGCTTGCGCAGAACGCCGGCGGATCATTTTCGGTGAGCCAGCAGCCGGCGCAAACGCTGGGACCGGGAGCTGCGACGACCTTTGCGATCGCGTTCCATCCGACGGCGCTGGGCACGCAGACCGCCGTCGTCAACTTTGCCCAGAGCGATCCGGGACAGGTGTCTCCGTTCACCTTCGCGGTTAGTGGAACGGGCCTGACGCTCGGCACGAGCGACCTCGTCACCGTGGAATTCGAGACGACCGATTCCAGCGGCAACGTGCTGACCAGCGTGCCGACGGGCACCGCGTTTCAGCTCCGCGCCGTGGTGCAAGACAACAGCGGCCGCGGCGTCAATGGGGGCGTGTTCGAGACCTACCTCAATGCCGCGTACAATCCGTCGCTGGTTTCAATCCCGTCCGACGCCGCCAATCCGGTCGTGACCTTTGGGACATTCTTCATCAACGGCCAAACCGAAAACACGCAAACGGCCGGCGAGTTGGTCGACACGGGGGCTTTTGGCGAGGGTAGCGGCCCCTACGAATTGCCGCCCGGTTCCGCCCCACAGCCGCTCTTTTCCATCCCCGTCACGGCTTCCGCCGCCGGCGTGGAGACTTTTACCCCCGAGTTCCTGGCCGGCGACGTCGCCGTGTTTGGGGATGACAGTCCCCTGACCGCGTCCCAAGTCACTTTCGTGCCGGCCACGATTCAGATCACCGGCGGCCAGTCCTCGATCGCCGTTTCGGGCGGCGGCCAGGCGATCGTCGACGGCAGTACCACGCCTGACCCGACGGACGACACCGACTTCGGCGCGGCCGCCTATGCCGGGGCACCTGTCAGCCAGACCTACACGATCAGCAACTCGGGGACCGGCGTGCTGACGATCGGCAACCTGGTCCTCGGCGGCGCGAACCCCGGCGATTTCACGATTACCAGTCCGCCGGCCACGACGGTCGCGCCGGGCGGCAGCACCACGTTCAGCGTGCAGTTTGCGCCGACGGCACTCGGCACGCGCGCGGCCACGATCAGCTTCGACGAAAACGATCCGACGCAGTCCGACCCGTTCACGTTCGCGATCCAGGGCGAAGCCCTGCCGGGCCTGTCGATCACCGATCCGCAAGTGACCGTGCCCAACGATTCGACCTCGACCACGACCGCGGTATTTACGGTCAGTCTCAGCACGCCCGGATCGCAGACCGTCACGGTTGATTTTGCGACGGCCGACGGCACGGCCGTAGCCGGCACTGATTACCAGGCCACGAGCGGCACGCTGACGTTCGCCCCGGGCGTGACCAGCCAGACCGTTTCGGTGACCGTCCCCGGCACGCTGTATGCCGAGCCGACCAAGGAATTCAGCGTCGTGCTCTCGCAGGCCACGTCAGCCCTGATTACGGCAGCCTCGGCGACCGGCACGCTCGTCAACAACAACGTGCCCAGCTGGACCAATCCGGTGACGCCTAACGACGTGAACGGCGACAATGCGACGACGCCGATCGACGCGCTGGTGGTCATCAACTTTCTGAACACCAACGGCCAGCAACCCGACCCGCCGGCGCCGGACGGCCAGCATTACTTCCTCGATACGAACGACAGCGGCACGATCACGCCGCTGGATGCGCTGTCGGTCATCAATCAAGTAAACTCGACTACGAGCGCGGCCCAAGCGGCATTGGCGGCAGCCCGGGCCGCGGTGGCTTCGCCGGTGGTCAGCGCATCGCCCGCTGCCGCTCCGGCGGTGGCTGGAGCGGTTTCGGGCGTTGCCGGCGGAACGACGGGAACCGGCACGGTTGCCGCACCGCCCAGCGCGGCGCAACTGGCCGACGTGGCGATGGCCGTTTACAACGCCGAGGACCTGGCCCTGGCGGCGGCCAGCTTCCTGCCGACGGCTCCCAGCGGCGGCCGGCACAAATTGCCGTAGCGTCCATGGGCGGTCCACGGGCTGGCGCGCGGCGCGACTGGCTACGACTGCGCTGGCCAAGCCGGCGAGGCGATCCAGGCGACGGCGGCGGGCACGGCACCTGGTGCGGATTCTGAACCGGCCGATCACCGGGCCGGCCGCTGGATGGGTGCCGGCGCTGGCCGGCGGTTAAGGGGTTCGCAATGCCGCCCGGGAATGTCGGCCTTTCGGCCTGCAAGAAAAAATGCTGGCGTTCTGCGCAGCCGGCGATTATCCTGCCTGTCGCGCCGCAGCGCGGCAGTTCGTCTGCCCGCAGCGCGGCGTGCGACTGCTACGCACAGCCCACCTGGAACGGCTCCCCCCCGTCACCTTCCGCGGAGAGATTTCGATGCTGCTCGCCCGGCGATTTGCGGTTATTTCGGTTGTGACTGGGACGCTGCTGGTCGGCATCGCGGGCCTCGCCAGTCGCCCGGCCTGGGCCCAGAAGTCCGGCGCGGCCGACGCGGTGTCGGTGCCGCAGTTGATGAAGAACCTCGATTCCGACGCGGTTCACGTCGCGGCCAGCGCCGCCAAGTCGCTCGGCTTCATCTTCGCGCCGGGCGGCAAGGGGGGCGACGAGCTGCCCAAGGTGACGACCCTGCTCATCGAGCGGGTCGATTCGCCCAAGGGGGCCGAGCTCCGCAAGGAGGCCGCCGCCGCGCTCGGCCGGATGCGGGCTGCTTCGGCCACCGAGGCCCTGAAAAAGGCGATGGGTGACGAAGACGTCGACGTGGCCATGGCGGCCGGCGAATCCGTCGGGCAAATCCTGCCGGTCGACGAAGCCCGGGCGTTTCTGATCGGCCGGGCCGCCGACGGCTCGGAATCGGTGCTGGTGGCCTCCTATCACGGATTGGCCCCGATCAGCAAGCCGGAAGACGCCGCGTTCTTGATTCAGGGTTTGAGCTCGAAGAATTGGCGCAGCCAAATGGACGCCGTCCGTGGGCTGCAGCGGGCCGTGCAGGCCGGCGCCCAACTGACGCCCGACGCGTATGACGCGGTGGCCGGCGTGCTGGGCTGCGAGATCGTCAACGCGGCCGACGCCGCATCGCTGTTCTTTCAGACCATCCGCACCAGCGAGTCGCAACGAGCCCTGCTGCACGCGGCCGAAACCGGCGGCGGCGAAGGGGATGTCGAGCGGGCCTGGCGGACCCGGTCCTACGCCCTGCGGACGATCTTTCATCTCGGCTGGCCGGTCACCCGCGATTCGCTGCCGGTCGTGATCCGTCAGCTCGGCGATCGCACGGTCAACGTCACCAACGAGTCAAAGCGGATCCTGAACACCCTCCGCAAAGAACACCAGATGTCGCAGGCCGATCTGTTCCCGATCCTGCTCATCGAGCTGGAAAAGGCCGAGCCGCTGCCGCTGCGGGCCGGCATCATGGAGGAAATGGGCCAGCACGTCGACCGGCAATATGCCTCGCGCGTCGCCAAGGCCGCCGCCGCCACCCTCCAGGCCGCCGCCGAGGATCAGCCGCAGTGGGCCGCCCGGACGCACGCCGTCAACCTGCTGCGGGCCAGCGGCTATACCGGCGTGATCGACCTGATTGCCGGCTGCGTGGGAGACGACGTGACCAATCCACGCCAGGCGGCCGGCCCGGCCCTGGAAGAGCTGGCCCCGCTCTGCACGCCCGAGCAACGGGCGCTGGTCGCGCCGATCTTGTTGCCGCTCCTGACCAAGCCGGTCGACTGGCACAAGACGGCCGTCGCGGCCCACAGCGTCGGCCAGTATGCCACGGCCGACTGCGTCGAGCCCTTGGTATTGCTGCTCAGCCATAGCGTGCTGAACGTTCGCGAGGGGGCCAGCCATTCGCTGGTCCAGATCGCCGAGCGCGGCGACGAGGCCCTCTCGGGCAAGGTCGACGGCGCGATCTATTCGGAGCTGGCCGGCAATCCCCGGGCGTGGGAATTTGGCGCACCGGTTCTCGGCGCGCTGGGCGATCCGAAGGCCGTCCGCCAGTTGACCACGATCCTGGAGCGGGGCGATTGGCGGGCGCAGGCCAGCGCTGCCGAAGCCGTCGCTCGAATCGCGGCCGACCACAAGATCAACGACAAACCGCTGTCCGATGCCCTGATCGCGGCGGCCCAAAGCAAGACCCTGCAAACGCAGGACGCCGCCAACAAGGCCCTGCGGGCGCTCAACCGCGACGAAAAAGCCGCGGAATAACCGCTGTGGAGTGCAAGTTCGACCGTTTCCAATCAGTGCCTGATTCCAGTGCGGATTCGTCGTCGGCCTTTCGCCGTGCGGACGGCCGACCCTTGTCTCGGCGAATATGAAAACCTTCGCTTGATCGAAGCTTCGCCCCTTAGGCCGTGAGGGCGGTATGCCCATTCGTTGCCGTTCCTGTCAGCTCGACTTTCCGTTCGACCCCAGCCGGGCCGGCGAGGTCGTCGAGTGCCCGTATTGTGATCGCTACAACACGCTGCCCGAGACCGATCCGGACCTGACGGGCGCTCCGCCAGCCGAACCGATCGAGCCAGCATCCGCCCCGGAGCCGCCCGCGCCCGCGGCGACGAGTTGGGCCGAGGCGTCATCGTTCGCGGTCGCTTGCCCGCACTGCCGGACGGAGCTGAAGTTGTTTCAATTCGACCGGCCGGCGCCGGTTTGCCCCGATTGCGGCGATTCGCTGGCCGACGTGGCGCTGCCGACGAGCGAGCAGATTCTGGAGCAGGGCATCTCGCCCGATGGCGCGGGGCAGGTCCAGGCGATCTTCGCCCGGCTAGTCGCCCAGCGCGAGAAGGAGGCCGCCGCCCGGCCGCGGGAGGTGGCCGAGTGGCTCGTCAGCGAGTTCGATCGCCACGATCGCCGGCTGCCGGTCGCCGCCACCGCCCAGCGAATTCGCGAGAAGTTCGGCCCCGAATTCACCGAGGTCGACGGCGAGGGCCGGCTGACCGTCGCGCGGAGCGTACTGGAGCAGTTCCGCTGGCTGACGACCAATTGCGTCGTGCACGACCTGGCCACCGGCTTCTGGCGCGAGCGTCGCCCGGGCGAGGATCTGGTTCCCCGGGTCCGCGTGCCCCGCAAACGGCAGGGCCAGCGGACGAAGAAAAAGAAGCAATAACCTCCTGATTGACCGGATCGGCAGTTTAATCGGCGCGCACCGCACTCAACTGCTCGAACAGCCGGTCGACTTCGCGGGCCGTTTCGTCGTCCAGGCTCCAGCCATTGGGCTGGCGGCGGCGGTCCGAGCGGAAGATGCCGCGGCGCACCAGCAGGTACTTCTCGATCGCCAGAAATCCGTCCAGCCCGGCCTGCATTTCCAAGGCCGCCAGCGCACAGACCGGCAAGTACCAGCGATAGATGGCCGCTTCGTCGCCGCGGCCCAGCGCCCGCCACAGGGCCACGATCGCGTCGAGCATCTCCATGCCGGGCATCGTGCCGGCCAGTCCCCGGCGGTAACAATCGACCAGTGCGATGCCCCCCGAGCCGTCGAACACCCGGGCGGCGCCGCCGGTCGCGTCGCGCAGCGCCGAGACGTGCGGACCAACCGGCGCCGCCTCGGGCTTGAACAGAATCTTGTCCGGACCGTACCGTTCGACCAGGCCGACCTGCACCGCCAGCGGGATTGTGCGGCCGACATAGCCCGACGCGTCCTGCACGATCAGCGGCATCTCGACCGCTTCGGCCAGGGCCGAGAAATATGCCGTCAGCTCCCGCTCGCCTAGCGCCGTCGTGGTCGGCGGAATCGCCATGATCGCCCCGCAGCCGGATTGCTCAGCGCTGCGGGCGAAGATCAGCGCTTGCGGCGTGCTCTCGGCGCCGACGCTGGCGATCACCGGTCCGCGCCCGGCCGCCAGCTCGACCAACCGCGGGGCCAGCGCCAGCCGCTCGTCGCTGGTCAGCCGCAACAGCTCCGAAACCATGCCGGTGCAGATGCCGTCGGCTCCCTGGCTGAAGGCCCAATCGATCTCGCGGGCCAGCGAGATTGGATCGATCCGATCGTCCTCGTCGAACGGAGTGTGGACGATCGGCAGCACGCCTTGGATTTCGCCGGGCACGGGGTTCCTTTCGGTTGTCCCTGTTTGCGCGGGAAGTCGCCCGCGGCTGGAAAAGTCTCACCAATCGCCCACGCTGCCGTCAGGGTAAAACACGCGCTGGGCGATTTCCTGCTCGAACGGGTGTCGCTTGACTTCTTGTTCGTCGATCGTGATTCCCAGCCCGGGGCGGGTATTGGGGCGCACGATCCGCCCGACCGGCTCGACCGTGAAGCCCTCTTCCACCACGTCGGCCCGCCAGGGGACGTCGGCGTGGACCGTTTCGCAAATGATGTAGCTCGGCTGGGAAAAGCCGAACTCCAGCGACGCGGCCGTGCTGACCGGGCCCTGGGGATTGTGCGGCGCCAGGGCGATGCGATAGGCGTCGGCCAGCGCCGCGATCCGCCGGGCCTCGGTCAAGCCGCCACAGTGCGTGATGTCGAGCTGGCAGACGTCGCAGCCGCCGGCGGCGAACAAGTCGCGGAACGCGGCCAGGCTGGTGATCCGCTCGCCGGTGGCCACGGGCGTCGTGACGGCTTCACGGATGCGGGCCAGGCCGGCCAGGTTTTCCGGCCAGCACGGCTCTTCCAGAAAGTACAGGCCGAACGGGTCGAGCGCTTGGCCGAACTTGAGCCCCATCGCCGGCGAGGGTCGGGCGTGGCAGTCGACCATGATGTCGATCGCATCGCCGACCGCGTCGCGCATCGCCGCCACCGCGGCTTCGGCCGCCCGGATCGGCCGCAATCCCTCGAGTGGCATCGTCGGCGGCACGGCCATGCACTTGAAGGCCGTGAATCCGTCCGTCACCGCCTGGCCGGCCAGCTCGGCGAACCGCTGGGCGTCCTGGGCCCGGGTCTCATAGAAATCTTCCATCCTTCCGCCGCCTAGATGGCAATAAGTGCGGATGAAGTCGCGAACCGGCCCGCCCCAAAGTTTCGCACAGGGCATTCCCGCCACTTTGCCGGCGATGTCCCACAGCGCCAGGTCGATGCCGGCGATCGCGGTCGCGCGGACGATGCTGTGGCCGTGCCAGAAGTGCTGGCGAAACATCATCTGCCAGAGGTGTTCGATCCGGCTGGGATCCTCGCCCACGATGAGCTCGGCCAGATCCTCGATCGCTCCGACGACGCTGCGGGTGTGCCATTCGAGCGTGGCCTCGCCCCAACCGAACAAGCCGGGCTGGTCGGTCAGCACCTTGACGAACACCCAGTTCCGCATCCGGGCATGGCAGACGTGCGTTTCGATCCGGGCGATTTTCACGGCAGCGCGCTTCCGGCGGTTGGGGGCGAAAAGGCTAGTCCAGACGTGCAGCCCGATGGACAAACTTCGTCAATCCGGATCGGCCGCGAATTGCCGCGCAACTTCAGCGATCACCTGCTCCAAGCAGCCGGCGGCCAGCACGGCGACGGTCTCCGAGTAAATGCCTTTGCCGTAGGCGTCGGCCGACGGCAGGTACGAAGGCCGCCAGCCATTGGCCAGCGTCGCGACCACCAGCGGCGCGCCGCTCAGCTGCGCGCGGAGTGCCGTTTGCAGCACGTTATAGTGTTCGCCTTCGAGAAACAACCAGCGGGCGTCCCCCAGCCGCCACCAGACGATCTCCAGCGGAAACGTCTCGCCTGGCGGCAACGTTGCCAGGCGGCCGAACAGCCGCGTTTGCCGCTCGACCATCGCCCGGGCGTCGCGATGGCCGATCTGGTCGCCGGCCGCCAGTGCCGCTTCGTCGGCGGCTTGCCAGCGAGTCAGTTCGCGCTCGACCTGGTCGCGCCGCGGCAAGTCGGGCCGGTAGGCCAGCGGCAGCAGCGAGCGCCTGGACTTCCCACCGCGCGAGCCGCTTCAGGGCCGCTTCGTCCAGCGGCACGTAATCCCAGGTGCCCAGCGTCGCGCCGGAAACGACCGGGCCTTGATACTCGAACCGCACGAGCGGCGGCGGCAGCGCCTCGAGCGCCGAGAGCACGGCGTAGCCCAACTGCCGGCCGTTGCGGTCGGCAACTGCCGGATCGGCGACGAAGCCGTGCCGTGGTCCGTTGTCGCCCGAGGCGCCTTGAACAAAGACGCACGGCACCCCCGAGTGCTCCTCGACCAACTCGCGCAGCGCGCCGGAAAGTCCGGGCTGATGAGCGTATTGGCCCAGGCCAGCGTCGTCGGATGGCAGGCGTAGTTGACGATCGTGGCCAGTGGCAGTGCATCGAGCGTCGTCACCCGGGCCACGAGCACCGTGTCGTCGGTCGTGCCGAGCGGATTGAAGCCGCAGACGTATTCGTTCGATTCGGCGTCCCAGAAGTGCCTTTGCCGGGCCAGATCGCAGCGCCCCTCGCCGTAGACGATCGCAGCCGGCTGCATCTGCACATGCGCCGCGGCGATCAACTCGCCGACCGTCGTGCCCAAGCGATCGAGATAGGCGGCAATCAGATCTCCGCCCGGCAGCTCGCTCCGGCCCAGGTCCATCAGGCCGGCCCCGTGGGTATGGGTGAACAGGTAGATCGTCTGCTCGGCGGGCGCGCCGGAAACGTCGCTTGCGCGGCGGCGGACCCGTTCCATTTCGCGCGGGCCAAACAGGCAATGGTCGAGCGAGACGATGAACTGCTCCGTCTCCGATCGATCGAGCGGCCCAAAGGCCATCACCGCGGCCTCGAGCGGCCGATGGACGCCGGTCGCCCGATCGTGGGTCGCCGCGCCCCACATGCGGTGATAAATGCCCACCGGCGGCGTGATGTCGCCCCGGGCAATCGCGAACCGGCAGGTGCTTTGCGGTATGTCGACGTGCGGCATCGCGGGGACCTTTTAACGAAACTCACGCGGCCGGTTCGGCGGCCGTGGGTTCAACATTTTTGCGGTCGAAGACGGTTCCGTTTGGATTGAGCAGCAGCCAGCAAACGGCAGCGGCCAGATACATCGCCGCGATCGACCAGAGCACGTAGCTCCACGAGTGCGTCGTCTTGACCAGCCAGCCGACGTACTTCGGAAACGCCGCAGAGCCGACGCTGCCCGCCATGTTCATGATCGCAAACACGATGGCTACGTGCGGGCCGCCCATATCCATCGTGATGGCGTACGCGCTGACGCCCCCCAGCGCCATCGCCAGCGAGGCCGCCCCGATCAGCGCCACGGCCAGGTAGGGGTTCGTCGTTTCGGCCGAGAGGGCAAACAGCCCCGCGCAAGCCAGCAAGTTGACGACCGAAAAACCCTGCCGGGCCCACCGCCGGCTGCCCGTGCGGGCCAGAATCCAATCGGACAGCACGCCGCCGGTGATGCCGCCGACGATCAGCATCCACAGCGGCACGCCGGCCAGAAAGGAGACTTCGTGCTCGCTAAGCACCTGCCAATCGCGCAGGTAACTGACGAACCAGGTGCCGAAGAACACCTGGGCCGCGGCCCGAAAAACCTGCTGCCCGCAGATCAGCCACATCGGCACGCTGGCCAACAGCACCGCCCAAGGAAGGGGTGCGCCCCTCGCCGCCGGACGTTGGGCCCCGTCCGTCGTGCCGGCCGCGGGATCAAGACCGCGAATCAGTGCCAATTCGGCAGAATTGACTTGCGGATGGGTCTCGGGACGGTCGCGAAACCAACCGTAATAGACGATCGCCCAAGCGAAGCCGGGGAGCGTCAGGCCCCAGAACACTTGCGACCACGACCAGCCCTGATCGTAGCGCAAATGGATGGTGATGATCGGCGACAAAGCGCCCCCCAGCGACATGCAGCTGGCCAGCGCGCCGCTGGCCAAGGCCCGCCGCGTCGCCGGCATCCAATCGCGCACCGCGATCATCGCGCAGGGAAACAATCCGGCCTGCGCCGCGCCCATCAGCGACCAGACCGCAACCAGACTCCCCAGGCTGCCGCACAAGCCCATCGCGCCGGTCAGCCCTGACCAGAGCACGGCATACAGCGCGAGCGTCCGCCGGCTGCCCCAGCGATCGCCCAGCCACGCGGCCGGCAGTTGGAACAGGGCATAGGCCGTGAAGAAGCCCGACATGATCGTACCCAGCTGATCGCGATCGAGCCCCAATGTGTCGCCGATCGGCGTTGCCAGGTCGTTGATCGCGTACCGCTGGATGTAGGCGATCGTCGCCGCGGCGCAGAGAATGCCGAGCACGCCGTAGCGGATCCGCGTCGGCCGGATGTCACCGGGAGACATTCCCGCGCCGCGGGCGCTCGCCGGCAAGCCAGCCTGATCCACCGCGCTGACGATCGGACGGCTCACCGGAACGGTCTCGCTTGCGGGCGCAGAGGAAAAGAGCCGAATCAATCCAGCGGGCGCTGGCCCCAGGGAATCGGCATCGTCGGCGGGCGGCGATGCCGGTCTTGTCGCTGGTCGCGCGGCCGCCCGTGGAAATAATCGACGAACCGCACCAGCTGCCGGGTCGCTTCTTCGTAGGCCCGGCGGCCCTTGTCGACCGAGGCCAGCTCGGCCTCACCCAAGACGCCGGTCGAGCTGTAGCTGCTGGTCCAGGAAACGACCGTGGCTGGCCCGGCCGCGAACAGATCGACCCAGTTGAACGGGCTGTCGTCCTGGTTGAAGCTGATCGTGCCGCTCTTGATTTCATCTTTGCGGACGCCGGCTTCGTCGAGATACAGATACAGCGACGTTTCCAGCTCGCAGGCGTGAGCGCAGCCGCCGGGAAACTTGCTCTCGCGCCAGTTGGGCAGAAAATCCTTGTCGACGGTCAGCAATTGCCACCAGCTGGTGGCCACGCACTCGGCGTCGGTTTCCAGGTTGGTCCGCCGGGCGACCAGGTCCAGGTTCGGCGCGTTCGAGCCGTGGCCGTTGAGCAGCACGATCTTTTTGAAGCCGTGGTAGGCCAGCGACTTGGTCACGTCGAGCACGTGGTGGATGAAGTGCTCGAAGTCGTTGTTGATCGTGCCCGGAAAATCCATCACGTGCCCCGTGTAGCCGTAGGCCACGGTCGGCAGCACGAGGATTTTTTCGGGCCGGGCCCGGCCGGCGCCGCGGGCGATTTCGGTCGGGCAGACCAGGTCGACATCGAGCGGCAGGTGATGGCCGTGCTGCTCGACGGCGCCGCAGGGCAGGATGCAGACCTTGCCCAGCTCGATCGCGTCGTTGATCTCGGGCCAGGTCAATTTCTCGTAGCGCCATTCGGTCTGGGCGCGGCTGGTCATGGGCGGGGATCTTTCCGGCAAGCGGCACGAGGGGGAGGTTGCGTCGCGAGGCCTCACGCCTGCTACACTGGCGTGACCGAAAGTATCCCACCTGGTTGCGGCGGAGATCAAGCAGTGCGGATCGCAGAAATTCAGGTCATCTCGCTGGGCGGCGCCACCCACGACCACGGCTGGCCCGGCGGCACCGACCCCAACGTCCAGTACAACACGCTGGTCCTGATCCGCAGCGACGAGGGCCCGGTCGGCCTGGGCAGTTGCTATACCACGCGGACGCTGGTCGAAGGCTCGCTCGAATTGCTCCGCCCGCTGCTGATCGGCGAGAGCGGCGAAGAGCCCGAGCGGGTCAGCGAAAAGCTCCGCCAGTCGATGTTCTGGCTCGGCCGCGGCGGGGCCGTCGAGCACACGATCAGCGGACTCGACATTGCCCTCTGGGACCTGTGGGGCCGGGCCCTGGGCGTGAGCGTCGGGCGGCTCTTGGGCGGCTGCTACCGCGAGCGGATCAAGCCTTATGCCTCGATCCTGTTCGACGAGCCGGCCCCGCTGGCCGCGGCGCTCGAGCAGCAGGTCGCGCGCGGCTTTCGTGCCATCAAGCTGGGCTGGCGCCCCTTTGGCCGCGTCAGCCGGCAATACGACGAGGTGCTGATCCGCACCGCCCGACAAACCGTGGGCGAAGAGGTCGAGCTGATGGTCGATGCCGGCGGCAGCGAGCAGTTCTGGCCGCACGGCGTGTGCTGGGCTCGCGAGACCGCCAAGATGCTCGGCGACTACGGCGTCGTCTGGTTCGAAGAAGCCCTCAAGCCCGACGACGTCGAGGGCTTTCGCGAGCTGCGGGCCGCTTCGCCCGTGCTGATCGCTACCGGCGAAGTCCTGACCCGACGGCAGGCGTTTCAGCCGTTCATCGCCGGCCGGGCCGTCGACATCATCCAGCCCGACGTGACCAAGTGCGGCGGCCTGAGCGAAGCCCGGCGGCTGGCCTGGCTAGCCGCGGACTTCGGTGTGCTGCTGGTGCCGCACGGCTGGAACACGGCCGTGGGCGTGGCGGCCGATCTGGCTCTGTCGGCCGCGATGCCGGTCGCCCGCTGGGTCGAGTTTCAGACCGGAGTGCCGTACATCGAAGAAATCCTGACCCAGCCATTCAAGCTCGATGCCGACGGCCTGCTGGCGATCCCGACCGGGCCGGGGCTGGGCATCGAGCTCGATTGGGACGCGGTCAAACGCTATGGCGGCGGGTGACGCGTGCGCGGCGGCCCGCACGCGGACGGTGTCCTCTTGCTTGAGTCCAAGCCGGCAGTTCACCGCAGATGAACACGGATGGACGCGGATGACCGCAGATGAAAGATCGAGCGGGCAAGTCTCGCCCTAGCGTGCCGTCGACATCGAGAAGTTCACCCACTCCGGCAGCGGAGCGTCGATACACGCCTCGGGAATGTTAGCGGCACTGACGCCGACCCAGGTGGGCGTGCGGTACTCTCCACAAGCGCGGAGGATGAGCGTATAGGGTGACGGCGCACACAAATCCTCGTCCGGCAAACCTGAGCCGGAAACGGCGACTCGGAGGATTTCCCATTCGGGGTCGCCATCTGTCGACCGCGCGTCAAGCAGATTGCTCGTTGCGGCCGCGTTGTCCGAGGCGGCTTTCACCCGAAATACCACGGCGGCTACGCTTGTCTCCCTGAGTGCCAGCGAAGCGATTTCCAAGCTGGGCCGCGCCAGCCGCTCGAACGTGAGCAGCAGCTTGTACGTGCCGGGCGGCAGGGCCTGCCGCATGTCAACGTGCGCAGGGGTCCAAAGCAACGGCAGTGGTTCGCGCAACCGCTCGATGGCGATTTCTAGTGGCTCGGGGGCGACCACGCCGTACTTCCTGCCGCCAGTGCGCACGAGCGAAGCGCCGATTTCGGCATTCTGGGGTCGAGACAGCTCGGATTGCTCGAGTTCGACGCCCACGCAGTGCAGCGGAAGCGACGACTCCGTGCGTGCCGCTACCTCACGAACCGCGGGCTCGCTTTTCGGGGCGTGCTCACGAAGCGATCTCCGGACCGTTTCAATCGTCGCACCCGTCGATTCGACGACGGGCACCGTGGCTGTCTGATCGAGCCAGGCCAACAGTTTCTGCGCTGCGTCGCGGCTTGACCGGAGCGCTTCGGCCCGGGCCAGGGCATCGGCCACCTCAGGCCAGTCGGCGGAATTGACATTCGGGCAAAAAAGAAACGACTGCAATTCCGAGATCCGAGCAGTCAGATCATCGTAGGCGGGCCCGCAGAAAACTTCTGCCGCCTCCTCGCGGGCACTGCACTCTTCACGAAGTGCCAACCGGACGAGACCGCCGAAGGGGATTTGCCAGGCGTCCTTGGCCGATCGCAGGATGGCGGCGTCGGTGTCGGTGCCGGGCTCGCGCGCGGCTCGCTGGGCGATGAACTGGCCCAGAGGCGTGCGCGGGAAAACCTCCGTAATCGCCTGTTCCACCTGCTTGTCGCGCGTGTGCATGCGAAGCTCAGAGAGCGCAAAGCCAACGCATTCGTCCAGCGGCAATTGCAGCAGGGCTTGCTTCGAGAGCTCGCGGACCTGCGGACTCGCATCGGTCAGGCCCTGAACGAAGAAGTCTGCTCCGTCGGCGGCGTCCAAAAGCTGCCGGTAGCGCGGGCCATTGGGATCGGCCGGGCGTGAGCCGTCGAGCCGATACCAGGCCGTCCAGCTTTGATAGGCTTCGGCCGTGGTCAGCGGGCGCGAGTCGGCCGCGGTGGCGGCGGCAGCGCCGAGCAGCGCCAGGGTGCAGAGGGTCGCAGCGAGCGAAAGCTTGCGGTGCATGTGCCGATTTCTCCGTCGAAGGTTTGCCCGCTTGCGCTGCCGCTCGCGATGAGGCCGATTGCCCACGGTTGGAGCGATCGGCGCGGGGCAGCGCACGGCGCGAAAGAATCGATAAGCCGGAAATGGGGCGGGAGTATAGCGGAATGCCGGCCGGTCGCGGAGGGCGCTTTGTCCGGGGTCTCGATTGGACGCAAGCGGCCCCAAATGCCGGACGGTCAACCCTTTCGCGGCTTGCTAGCAGCGGCCAGGTGACCGGCCCGACGATACAGGAGTCCCACGGCGCCTGCATGGCGCCCCATCGCCAGCCGCAGCGTCAGCCAAGCCAGCCACTCCGCCGGCTTGAGGGCCAGATACCCGAAATCGGCCAAGAGCGGCGTGCAGAGCAGGGCGGCCGCCCGTGGGCCGACGCGATCGTAAACCCACCGCAAGCGGCGATGGCCTCGGGGCACGAGGCACATCAGCAACAGCTCGAACGCTTTCAGCGTGCGAAGCTGATCGTTCACGCGCAGCGTCCTGCCGCCGGCGTCCAAGAAACACTCGCAGCCGACCAGCCGCGAATGTCCCGTCGCGGCCGCCGTGCAAACGAAGCACCCGGTCGGCTGGGTCGTCGGCAGGGCGGCATATTGCTCGAGCATCGACAGATACGCCAGCCGCCAGGACGCAAAGTTGGCCGCCAGCGCCGCCGTCCAAGCCAGCAGCTGGGCCAGGCCGAACCGCAGCCGCTCGCCATTGCGGTGCCTCGTCAGCCCCCAGGCCACGTAACCGTACGCGGCCAGCGCCCAGCTAGTCGCGAAAAAGAGCGAGGCCACTCCCGCGTACGGCACCCCAAACACCGCCACGGCGATGTACAACGCAAATGCCAGCAGATGATAGCGGAACAAGGCAGCGGCGATCCACAATGCTCCCCAAATGATCACAGCTCCCACCGCGGCGCCGGCAGTTATCAGCAGCATTGCTCCCGGCTCGACCAAGGCAGCCGCAAAGACCAGCCAGTATTCACCGGCGAGCACGACGCCGGAGAAAACGCCGAGTCGCACCAGCGGATGGTCGCGCCACCGCACGGGTCGCCAAACTGCGAGCCCGAGCGAAATCATGCAGCAGCCGAGCAACGGAACCATCGGCAGCGAAGCCTTGCGCGACAAGAGCAGTTCGGCATACGCTGTCCGCTGCCCCGACTGCCAGGTTGGCGTTTCGGGAAAGCCCATTGAAAAACAGATTGCCGGCAGCACGATCCCGGCAAATGTCAGGACAATAGCCGTTGGCAGGCGGAGCTCCGCCCGCAGGCGGCCTTCGTCCTCGCCGGGCGGTTCCTGGTCCGGATTTGGCGAATGGTCTGCACTCATAAACAGCGACCGCCCGAGCTGTTTGGCCCAGTGCCGCAGGCCGAACGCCCGGGCGCCATCACGCCCGGCCCCGTGTCCGGCCGACTACGGCGCCAGCACCATCACGCCCAATTGCGAGCTGGCTCCGCTCGTGCGATACACCCGCTGCGTGGCTTTTTGAAAATCCTCGGGTTGGGCCTGATAGATGTCGCAAAACTTCTGCGGGTTGCGGTCGACCACCGGAAACCACGAGCTCTGCACGTGAATCATGATCCGATGCCCGCGGCGGAACGTGTGATAGACGTCGGGCATCGTGTAGTCGATCTTGGTCGGCTGGCCGGGCTCGAACGGCTCGGGCTTTTCGTAGCTGTTGCGGAACTTGCCCCGCATGCACTCGGCCCGGACCAGTTGCTGGTAGCCGCCCATCTGCAGCGTGGGCGGGGCGTCCTTGGGATTCGGGAAATCGCCCGAGTAGACGTCGATCAGCTTGACCACGAAATCGCTGTCGGTGCCGCTCGTCGAAACCACCAGCTTCGGCCGCAAGGGGCCCGCGATCGTCACGTCCCGATCCAGCACATCGGTCTGGTAGACCAGCACGTCCGGCCGCGAGGTGGCAAACCGCTGATCGTCGAGCATGTGCTCCTTCGACATTCCGGATACGACGTTGCCGGTCGCCGGCACCGGCTTGGCCGGATCGCTGACATACTCGTCGTAGTCGCTGGCCGCTTCGCCCGGCGGATCGAACGACAACCGGCCGTCGGCCTGGAAATAGAGCGTGGCCGGCTGGGCCGCGGCCGGCGGCCAGCTGTTGTACTGCCGCCACTGGTTGGTGCCGGTCTCGAAGACATGGGCCTCGGGCAGGGTCACGTTTTGATCGTCCTTGAGAAACTTCTTGAGGAACGGCAGCTCGATGTTCTCGCGGTAGAAGTCGCCCGTCTTGGCATTGAACCAGACGTTGCCCAGGTGGTCGCCCGGGTCCATCGACCAGGTACCGTGAGCCCAGGGGCCCATGACCAGGGCGTTGACGATGCCCGGGTTCTGCCGCTCGACCTCGCGATAGGTCTCGAGCGTGCCGAACAGGTCCTCGGCGTCGAACCAGCCCCCCACGGTCAGCACGGCCGCCTTGATGTTCTTCAGGTGCGGGCGCAGGTTGCGCGATTGCCAGAACTCGTCATACGTGCCGTGCTCCATCAGCTCTTTCCAGAACGTGATCCGGCCTTTGAAGTGCTTGGCTTCGACGTTCGAGAGCGGCCCGGTCCGCAGGTAGAAGTCGTAGCCGTCGGGCGTCTTATAATCGAACACTCTCGGCGGCTCGCGGGTCGGGTCTTCCAGCGTCTGGCCGAAGAACGACAGCCAGTGGAACGCGTGCGGCAGGTAGAACGCGCCGTTGTGGTGGAAGTCGTCCCCCACGAACCAGTCGGCGACCGGCGCCTGCGGCGAGGCGCACTTCAGCGCCGGGTGCGAATCGATCATCCCGGCCGAGGTATAAAAGCCGGGATACGAAATGCCCATCATCCCGACGCGGCCGTTGTTGTTCGGCACGTGCTTGACCAGCCAGTCGATCGTGTCGTAGCAGTCGGTGCTTTCGTCGATGTCGTGCGGGCCGGCCTTGGCCGGGTTGTGCGGCCGGATGTGGCTGAACTCCCCCTCCGAGCCGCATGCCCGCGGACGTCCTGCAGCACGAAGATGAAGTTCTCCTTGGCATAGTTGGCCATCGGCCCGCGCGGCGTGGGATACTGATCCACGCCGTACGGCTTCACGCTATACGGCGTGCGGGTCAGCAGGATCGGCCAGGCCGCCGACGTGTCCTTGGGCGCATAGACGGCCGTGAACAGCCGGATGCCGTCGCGCATCGTGATCTGGTGTTCGTATTTCGTGTAATGCTCGCGGAGGTACGCCTGGTCGACGACAGGCTCGGCCGCGCGGGCGGAGGGGAGTGACAGAAGTCCGCCGACCGCCAGTGCGACGAGCGTTCCAAATCGGATCGAAAGATTGAATCGGCGGTGCAGGGTGTTCGTCATGGTGGGCTCGAAGAGGAATTCATTTCGGTGTCGCCGGCTCGGTAGGACAGATTTCCCCGGCGGCACACTGCGAGTATGCCGACACCGCCGCCGGAAAACAACGCTATTAGCGGCCTGGCAGTCTCGATCGGGCCCAACGGGCCCAAGGAGAATAGCCCGGGGTTGAGCGTCCTCGCGAAACCCCGGGTCGGCGAGCACCGACCAGATCACATCCACCCTGAAAGGGTGGCGGAGACTGGGCGTGCCGCTACGCCTCCAGCTCCCCTTCAGGGAGCAAATGGACACGGCCAACTCGGATCCCAGGGTTTCGCGAGGACGCTCAACCCTGGGCTAAATTCCTGGGGCCCTTCAGGCCAGGGCATCGCTGGGACTTTTCAGGCCCGCGATTGTCACTTCGCCGCTTCCGCTTCGACCAGCTCCTGCTTGATGACCTGCGTTCCGTCGGGTCCCGGCGCCGGCACGTAGCGCACGGCGGCCGTTCGGGTCGCCCGGCCGTCGCCGTCCTTTTCCAGGATCAGGTCGCCGGCGGCCGTGAATGCTTCGGTCTTGTCGCCGCGCTTGCGGGTCCAGCCGAGCGGCGTGCCGTCGTCGGCGTAGCGGTATTCGTCGCGCCAGTCTTTGCGCATGTCGAGCATCGGGTCGACGTAGTTGTTGCGCGTGTCGGGATCGGTGTAGTCGACCACGCGAATCCGCTGCTGCTCGTCGTACTCCCGTTTTTCGTTGTCGAGCGTGTAATAGCAGACGAACGCCGGAGCCGAGTAGTACACGCCGTTATGGGCAAACACGCCGATGTCGACCCGGTTCGACTCCCGCTCCGCTCCCGGCGCGATCGGCCGCCGGGGTTGATAGTCGATCTGCAACTCGGCCTGGGTGCCGGCGTCGTCGAGCGGCTTGATCCGCACCCGGTCGGCGTCGCCGCGGAGCAGCACCCAGCGAAAGGTGAGCGGACGCGAGCGGAGGTCTTTGCTGGCATCGGCGGCAAGCACGATCCGCCGAGTGTACGCGCTCGATTTGCATACCCGGGCGATCGCCGACGGCGTGTCGAGCAAATGCTCGCGCGGGCCGATGTCGAAATAGTCGCGGCCCACCACCGGCCGGTCCTCCTCGACGATCCGCAGGGCCACGATCGGCGGCAGCACGTCGGGCGTGATGCTGTGGGCCAGCGTGACCATCTTCTCCGCGTCGACCGCGCTCCCCTCGAAAGCCGTGGGATGGGCCTTGCCGGTCAGATAATCCTCGGGCTTCTCGACCGTCTTGTTGCTCTGGCGAAAAATCATCTGCAGCGTCGGCGCAGGGTGCCGCTGGCCGCCAGCTCGCGCTTCACCTCGGGGCGAAAGGCCGCCAGCGTGGCGACCAGGGCATCGAGAAACACGATGTCCGAGCCCGACGAGCCCTGCGACAGGATCAGATAGGGCGTGTTGGCCGGCACCACGTCGCCGTGGCCTTGGCCGTCGGCCCCGTTGTGGCCGGGATTGTTGTCGACGTGGACCGGATACACGTACAGATGCCGGTTGACGTACTGCAAGTATTGCAGCAGGGCCACGCCCGGATCGGTCTGGGCCATCCGGCCGTTGCAGCGCAAAAAGGGCCCTGCGTCTGGGCGGTCGACGAGTTGCCGATGCAGACGCCGTTGTAGGTGAACCGGCGCTGCAGCCCCCAATCGAGGTGCCGCTTCTGCACGTCGTCGCTATAGATCACCCGGGTGAGCTGCGGAAAGTTCTTGAAGTTCATGAATGAGTGGCCGCGGTCGCGGTTGTCGTACAGATCGCCGTGATTGCCGGCCGCGGTGCCTTCGGCGGCCCATTGGCCGAGCAGCTCGCCGGCCTTGCCATAGCCTTCGACGATCGGCTTGTCGGCCGTGTCGGCCGGCGCGATCTTGAAGGCCGACAGAAACAGATTGATCCGCGGGTCGTAGGCCGTATTGTCGGCCGAGACCAGCCCCTGCCCGTCCTTGAACGCCGCCGGGGCGGGGGGCTGCGGCCGCGGGCGGCTCGACCGGCTTGGCCTCGGCCGCCTGCTTGACCAGCTCCTTGAACCGGGCTTCGCCGCGCAAGCTGGCCAGGTCGTCGTCGACCTTCAGGTGGGCCGCATCGCGAAAGCCGTATTCGATCGCCTTTTGCAGCCGCCCGAGGGCTTCGTCGGTCTTGCCCAACCGGGCCAGGGCGCACGCCAGGTTGTACTGCGTCGTCGCGTTGCGCAGGATTGCGCTGTACAGCGCCCGCTCCAGCAGCTGGGCCGCCTGGTCGTATTGCTTGCGGGCGAACAGCGTCAGCACCGCCTGCTCGGCAAACGCGGCCCGCGACAGATCGAACACGTTCGGCGGCGCCCCGCCGTCGGGAACGCTCTCTTCGGCCACCGGCGGACCGGCCGCATCATCGTCGTCGAATTCGTATTCGTCGGCCCGGGCCAGACCGCAGCAAAATGCCAGCAGCAGTGCCAGAACGATCGGAGACGTGCGCATCGGGGAACTCCGGCGGTGGGACAGGCAAGTAGGCGGTTTTCAGCAGCTCTGATTGGAACATGGATTTCCGACTGCCACAATCAACGGCCCAGCCTGCTGCCGCCCGCCCCCAGGGTGCGGCCGGGCGAAAACCTTGCGGATGACCAGCTCCCGGCCGACAATGGACAGGCGCGCTGGATGGGCTGGATTTGTCGGACCGGCTCCAGGCACGCGCGAGTGCCGCAGAAGGGCTCACGATCGATTGCCGGGAATTGCGATGCACCGTGCCAACGGCGGAATCTTTCGGCAGGCGACGCTCCTGGAGCGCCCTGCTGTCCTGCGCCGCGCAGCTGGCGACGGGGGCCGAGGTCGACTACCTCCGCCAGATCAAGCCGGTCCTGCAGGCCCGGTGCTACGCCTGCCACGGCCCGCTCAAGCGCGAGGCCGCCTTGCGGCTCGATACGGCGGCGTCGGCCCGGCGCGGCGGCGAGAGCGGTGCGGCGATCGAGCCGGCCCAGAGCGGCCAAAGCCTGCTGGTCGCCAAGATCACCGCGACCGATCTCGCAGAGCGGATGCCCCCCGAGGGCGAGCCGCTGTCGGCCGACCAGATCGCCCTGATTCGGGCCTGGATCGACCAGGGAGCCACGGCCCCCGCCGACGAGCAGCCAGCCCGCGACCCGCGCGACCACTGGGCATTCCGCCCGGCAGTCCGACCCGCCGTACCGACAGCGGCTGATCCGGCCTGGAACCGCAATCCGATCGACGCGTTTCCTCGCCGCCGAGCGTGAGCGGCGGGGCCTGGTCGCCCAGCACCGGGCCGATCCGCGGATCTGGCTCCGCCGGGTGAGCCTCGACCTGATCGGTCTGCCGCCGACGCGGGCCGAGCTCGATGCTCTGGCGGCCGACGACACGCCGCAAGCCCGGGCCGCCATCGTCGAGCGCCTGCTGGCCAGCCCGCAGTATGCCGAGCGCTGGGCCCGGCACTGGATGGACATCTGGCGCGTATCAGCGACTGGTGGGGGCTGGGCGCCGAAGTCCGCAACTCGCAAAAGCACCTCTGGCACTGGCGCGATTGGATCATCGAGTCGCTCGCCGCCGATAAGCCCTACGACCAGATGCTCCGCGAGATGCTCGCCGCCGACGAGCTGTATCCGACGGACGCCGACCGGCTGCGGGCGACCGGCTTTCTCGCCCGGCAGTATTTTCGCTTCAATCGCACGACCTGGCTCGATGAAACGATCGAGCACACGTCCAAGGCGATGCTCGGCCTGACGTTCAATTGCACGAAGTGCCACGACCACAAGTACGACCCGATCACCCAGCAGGATTACTACCGGCTGCGGGCCGTGTTCGAGCCGTACCAGGTGCGGGCCGACATGGCCGGCGGCGAGCTGGATTTCGAGCACGACGGCATCCCGCGCGTGTTCGACTGCAATCTCGACGCGCCGACGTACCTGCACGTCCGCGGCGACGACCGCAATCCGGACAAGAGCCGGGTGCTGGAGCCCGGCGTGCCGGCGTTCCTGGCCGCCGACGCGTTTCGCATCGAGCCCGTGACGCTGCCGCCCGCGGCGCACGATCCCGGTTTGCGGCCCGGCGTGCTCGAGGCGCACCTCAAGGCGGCCGCTGAAGCCAGCGCCGCCAATCGGCAGTTGCTGGCCACGGCCAGAGAGAAGCTGGCCCAGGCCGTGGCGGCGGAAGAATTGGCGGCCAAGACGGCTGCCCAGCCGGCCGCAGAAAAACCGCCGGCCGAGCCGCCGCCGCTCGTGCGCGACGACTTTGCCGCCGAGCGGCCGGACGTTTGGCAGCAAGTCGGCGGGCGCTCGGTCTATGCCGAGGGCCGGCTGGTGCAAACCGCCGATGGGCCGAGCCGCGCGGCCCTGCGGCTGAAGGCGGCGCCGCCCGACGATTTCGAGGCCCGGCTCCGCTTCCGCACCACCGGCGGGCAAACCTGGAAGTCGGTCGGCATCGCCTTCGACAGCGACGATCCGCACGAGTCGCTGGGCTACGTCAGCGCCTACGCCGGCGGGCCGAAGGCGCAAGTCTGCTACAAGGCGGGCGCCGACTTCGTCTATCCGGCCGAAGCTGCCCGGAGCCTGCCGATCGAGCTCAACCGGCCGTACGAATTGACGCTCCGCGTGCGCGGGCCGCTGGTCAACTTGCTGGTCGATGGCGAGCTGGCCGTGGCTTACGAGCTGCCGGTGCCGCGGCGGCGTGGGGCGCTGCAGATTCTGGCCTTCGACGCCACGGCCGAGTTTCTTTCCTTCGAGCTCCGCGCACTTGCCTGCCGGGCTGGTCCTCAGCGGGGCCAAAACCGTCCCGGCCGACAAGCCGCAAAGCGCCCTCCAGGCCCGGCTGTGGGTCGCGGTGAACGAACGAGCCCTCGCCAAGAGCGATCTCCAGCCGGCCGTCCTGCAGGCTCGGATCGCGGCCCAGCGAGCTGCACTACGACGGCACGTCGGCGGAACAGCAGCAGGCCCTGGCTCAGACGGCCGTCAAAGCCGAGCGCACCTTGGCCGTCGCCGCGGCGGCCGAAAGCGTGGCCTACGCCGAGTTGGAGGTTGCCAAGGCCGCGGCCGACAAACGGGCCGACGCGGAAAAGAAACTTGCCGAAGCGCAGGCCGCGCTCGACGCGGCACGCAAGGCCGTCGACACGCCGGGCGAGAACTTCACGCCGCTGCCCGGCGCGCTCAAGACGCCCGAGTCGAACCTCGAAACCGACGATTCACGCCGCAAGCCGTTCCCCACGACCAGCACCGGCCGGCGCACGGCCCTGGCCCGCTGGCTGACCGATCCCGCCAACCCGCTGCCGGCCCGGGTGGCCGTGAATCACGTCTGGCTGCGGCACTTTGGCCGGCCGCTGGTGCCGACCGTGTTCGACTTCGGCCTCAAGGGCACCCCCAGCCATCCGGAGCTGCTCGATTGGCTGGCCGTCGAGCTGGTCGAGCACGGCTGGAGCCTCAAGCACCTGCACCGGCTGATCGTCACGTCCGAGGCCTACGCCCTGAGCTCCTCGGCGGCGGGCGCGGCGCCCGAGAATTTAGCCCGCGACGCTGAGAACCAGTTTTACTGGCGGGCCAACTCGCTGCGGATGGAAGCCCAGGTGGTCCGCGACAGTTTGCTGGCCCTGGCCGGCGAGCTGGACGCCACGGTTGGCGGGCCTTCGATTCCGGTGGGCGACGAGGGCTCGCGGCGGCGGAGCCTGTACTTCGTCCATTCGCACAACGAGCACCAGAAGTTTCTGGAGACGTTCAACGACGCCAGCGTGCTCGATTGTTATCGCCGGGCCGAGAGCATCGTGCCGCAGCAGGCCCTGGCCTTGGAGAATAGCCCGCTGGCGGCCCAGATGGCGGCAAAATCGCCGAGCGGCTCGCGGCGGCCAGTCCCGCGCCTCGGACCGCGATTTCGCCCGGGCTGCGTTCCTGACCGTGCTGGCCTGTGAGCCGAGCGAAGCGGAACTGGCTCTGGCGACCGACGGCCTTGCCCGGCTCACGGCCGCGGCGCGCGACCGCTGGCCGCCCGCAACCCGAGGCGGCTGCGCTGGCCGCCCTGGTCCACGCCCTGGTCAATCACAACGACTTCATCACGATTCGCTAGGGAGCGCTGCCATGCCGCGGGATTGCCGACTGTCAGATCCGCCGCGGAACTTCGCCGCGCGGCGTCCATCGCCGGGCGTTCCTGGCCGACTTCGGCCTCGGCTTCACCGGCCTGGCGCTGGGGGCCATGCTCGCCCGCGACGGCGTCCTGCGGGCCGACGAAGCCGGCGCCTGGCAGCCGCCCGACGGCCGGCCGCACTTCGCGCCGAAGGCCAAAAACGTGATCTGGCTGTTCATGAACGGCGGCGTGTCGCACATGGAAAGCTTCGATCCCAAGCCGGAGCTGACCAAATACGCCGGCAAGTCGATCGCCGAGACCCCCTACAAATCGGCCCAGGACCCGGACAAGCTCAAGCTGGCCCGCGTGGCCGTGGTCAACGACGCCAACGGCCAGCAGCGGAACGTGATCTATCCGCTCCAGGTCGGCTTCAAGAAACACGGCCAGGCCGGCATCGAGCTCAGCGATTGGCTGCCGCACATGGCCGGCCAGGTCGACAACCTGGCGATCATCCGCAGCATGTGGACCACCGACGA
Organism: uncultured Planctomycetaceae bacterium; assembly: GCA_963828155.1. Lineage (GTDB taxonomy): Bacteria > Planctomycetota > Planctomycetia > Pirellulales > PALSA-1355 > CAWCAX01. Next base: position 174,200 of record CAWHDQ010000012.1, on the reverse strand, counting down.
CAACCACGGTGCCCAGACCCAGTTCCACTCCGGCCGGCACATGCTCGACGGCGAGTTTCCCACCTTGGGGGCCTGGGTCCATTACGGGCTGGGCAGCCTGAACGACAACTTGCCGCAGTTCATCTCGCTGGGCAATCGTGAATACTGGAACGCCCGCGACGGCCACTACCTGGGGCCCGAGCACGACGCGGTGCCGATCCGGATCGATCCGGCCAACCCGCTCGAGTTCGGCAAATCGGCCGCCGGGCTGAACGCCGACGAACAGCGGGCCGACTTCGATCTGACCGCGGGCTTGAACCGGCTGAAGGCCGTCGAGTATCCCGACGATCCGGCCCTGGCCGCCCGGATCAAGGCCTACGAGCTGGCCTTCCGCATGCAGACGTCGGTGCCCGAGGTGCTGGATCTGAAATCCGAAACGGCGGAGACCGAAAAAGCTCTACGGGCTCGACGATCCGGCCACCCGCGATTTCGGCCATGCAGATGCTCGCCGTCCGGCGGTTCGTCGAGCGGGGCGTGCGATTCATCCAGGTGCAGCACGGGGCGGGCGGGGCCGGAGTGTGGGACGCCCACAGCGGGCTGAAGGCCAACCACGAAAAGAATTTCCAGGCCGTCGACAAGCCGATCGCCGGGCTGGTGGCCGACCTGAAGCGGCGGGGCTTGCTCGACGAGACGATCGTGCTATTCGCCAGCGAGTTCGGCCGCACGCCGGGCACGCAAGGCAGCGACGGCCGCGACCATCACATCTACGGCTTCTCGGTCTGGATGGCCGGCGGCGGGATCAAAGGCGGCATCGTCCATGGGGCGACCGACGAGATCGGCTTCCACGCCGTCGAGAACCGCCACTACGTGACCGACGTCCACGCCACGATCCTCCAGCAACTCGGGCTCGACTCGCGGCGGCTGGAAATCCCCGGCCGCAAGCGGCTCGACATCGACCACGGCAAGCCGATCCGCGAGATTCTGGCGTAGGAATCGGACGAGAAGAACCGCAATAGGCGCGCCAGGAACTCGCCCCGTGCGATTCGGCTGCGTCGTTCGGACCGGCGGATCGGGAGCCGATCATGGCGGCCGCCTTCCCTCGGCTGCAATTCAGCCTCCGCGGGCTGCTGATGCTAACGCTGCTCGCCTGTGTCGTTACGGGCTGGGTGGTTAACGAGCGTCGGCGAATTCGTGAGCAGCATGAATTGTTCGATAGTAGCTTCATGGTATTTCGAGTGCGAGCCCCGAAGCGCAACCGCACCGCCGCCGGTGGCTTCTGGGAGATGATCTCACTCCGCTCGAGCGTCTTGTTGGTCGCGTGCGGGTATCTGAACCCTGCGCTACGAGAGGCGTTGTCGCGCTTGGACGAACTGCCTCAGTTAAAGGGGCTGAAGATCGAGAGAACCCCTTTGACAAATCGCGCGTTCGCGCACACTGGGTGCTCAAGAACCTGGAGTGGTTGGAGATCATTGACACAAATCTGTTGGATGAAATGCTCGTCAACTTGAGAGGCATGCAGCAACTTCATGTCTTGATCCTTAGTCGGACCGCCATAACCGATGATGGGCTGCGGCACCTGCGCGAGCTCCATGAACTTGAGTCTCTCTCGCTCGATGGCACGAAACTGACGGGTGATGGGCTGCGGGCTTTGCGACAAATGAAAGGGCTGACAGCCCTGTGTCTCAACGACACGCCGCTAACGGACGCGGGGGGTGGCGCACGTCCGATTCTGCGAGCAGCTGGAAATGTTGCAGCTGCAGAACACACGCATCACCGATGAGGGCGTGCGGTTGCTCCAACCGCTGGTAAAATTGGCACACTTAGAGTTAGATGGAACCGAGGTTACGGACGCGTCACTCGCGCATATTCAGTTTCTGACGGGGCTCGGCATTCTGGATATGAGTCGCACGCGAGCGACCGACGAAGGCCTGGAGCGGCTTCAGATTCCGCCCGACCTAACGCACCTTGATTTTCGCGAGACGCGCGTCACCAAAGCAGCAGCGCGAGCATTCGAGAGAGCGTCATCCCGAGTGCCGGGTGCAGATTGAGTAACAACGAGGGATCTCGCGGTTGACGCGTTTGGCCGAGCCTGAGAAGCGGCTCGACATCGACCACGGCAAGCCGATCCGCGAGATTCTGGCGTGATTGGCCGGATAGCGAAGTGCTCTCAATAACTTTGCCAGCGGCTATGAAACACAAACACATCCGAGCCGGTCTCCTTGCGTTGGATGCTTTCGGAGGCGCACTCATCGTGTTGGCTCTCTGCGGCTGCGGCAAGGTCGCTGGCATCGGCGGGTCGTCCTTCGTGGCACACGACGTGCGGTTGGCGGGCACAAGACTACTTCACCGACCCCAAGGTCATTGCCCTCTGCCGCGCAATTGAGGCCGACGACCTCCGAGAAATGTCGCGACTGATCGCTGCCGGTGCAAACGTCAACGAGCGGGGCAAGGACAACATGACGCCCTTGCTCTGGGCGTACCCGGATGACAAACCCGATCGTTTCAAGGCATTATTAGAGGCCGGCGCAGACCCGAACGTGCTTGTCGAGAGCGACTTCAACACGCGGCAGTCGATTCACCCGGGAATGGCGGTGACGCATATGGCCGCCAAGACCAACTTCAAGGAATACTTCGATCTGGTCTTCGATCATGGCGGCGATCCCAATCTCGTGGATCGCGGCATCACGGGTCTAGGCAATGACACCCCGCTCTTCTTGGCAATCCGGGCGGCGGGTGCCGGCGACAGGCGGGAGCGCGTGCAAAAGCTCATCGACAAGGGCGTTGATCTTAATCACAAGAACGGCTCGGGATTCACGCCGCCCATGGAGGCGGTGGCATTCCTGTCGCAGTACGACATTGCGCTGCTATTGCTCCAGAATGGGGCAGACCCCGAGATCAACATGTCGCACGGCAATGCTCGACTGATTCACATCGTTGTTTCGCACGAGACCCGGGAAACCGGCATCCCCCCAGCTTCGCGAGGCGATTGGCAGAGATTGGTCGCGTGGCTCGAAGTGCACGGTGAGAACGCGAACGAAGCTAAAGAAGACATCAAACGCTGGGCGTCGTGGCAAGACCTTCCGCCGGATGAGTCGCGGCGCATTACGCGAGCAGGAACTCGCGGCCCGGAAGGCCCAAAAGGCGCCGGAGTAGAGACGTGTTAGTGGCGGAGTGCCCGATCGACGCTTAGCGATCGCGCCGCCGTGGGTGAACGCGCTCGCTCAGGCGCGCCGCATCCGCCTTCGCTCGGCCCAGGCAATAGAGCATCTCCTGCCGGCCGCCGGCGGCCTGGAAGGCGCCGCGGTAGTAGATCCGGCTGCCGCAGATCGTGGGTGTGGCGTAGACCTCGTCCCCCAGTTGGTTCTCGGCCACGAGCTCGAACTTGTGCGGATCGGCCTTGAAGACGAACGTCTTACCGGCCTCATTGGTGGCGAACAGGTGCTCGCCGGCCAGGGTGAGCGAGGCGTCGAACGTGCCCCCCAGCCGGGCCTTCCACTGCTCGCTGCCGTCTTCGCTGCGTCCAGCAGACCGCGGCCCCCGCGTCGGTCACGGCGTACAAGTAGCCGTCGTGGACCAGCATCGAGGGCACATACACCCGAGTGTTGTTCTGCCAGACGATCTTGGCCGAGCCGTCGGCCAGGATCGCTTCGGTGTGATTGCGCGGATAGCCGCCGCTGACGAACACCAGCCGGCCGTCGGTGACCATCGTGGTGACGCACTCGGTGGTGGCCCCCTCGGTTTCCCACAGCCGCTCGCCGGTCAGCGGATCGAAGCCCGAAGCCAGATCGCAGCCCGAGAGAAGCAGCTGATCCTTGCCGCCGATCGAAAGGATCACCGGCGAAGTGTAATTGTCCTTCGCCGGCCGCTTGTCGCTCCAGACGACCTTGCCCGACTCGCGATCGAGCGCGGCCAGCACGCCGCCGCCGCGATTGTCGGCCGAGACGATCACCAGGTTGCGGTACAAGGCCGGCGAAGCCCCGAAGCCCTGATGGGTGACGAAGTCGGAGACTTTGGTCGTCCAGAGGACTTTGCCATCGAGATCGAGGGCCGAGGTTCGCACCGCCCCGTCGTTGAGAAAATTGACGAACAGCCGCTGCCCGTCGCAAGCGACCGAGGCCGAAGCCTGCGTCGTTTTCTTGTTCCCCTTGCGGTCGAGCTTGCCGCGATGGACCGGGGTGTTCCAGAGCAGCTTGCCCGTGGCGCGGTCGTAGCACAGCACCGACTGGGTTTCGGCCTGCTCGTCGGCCGTGGTCAAGAAGACCCGTGAGCCGACGACCGTCGGCGACGAATGGCCGCGGCCGGGGACTTCGGCCTTCCAGACGACGTTTTCGCTTTCGCTCCAGTGCAGCGGCGGGCTTTGATCGGCCGCGGCGATGCCGTTGCGCTGCGGCCCGCGCCACCAGGGCCAATCGGACGTGGCGGCCTGCAGCTCTTCGACCGAGCTGGGTTTCAGCTCCTCGGCCAGTGCGGAGGCGACCAATCCCGCCACGGCGAGGGCGAAGACGGAGCTATTCACGAGGCGAACTTTGCGACGGGCGAGGGCGAACGATCGGGCGGGCATGGGCCGTCTCCGGCGGGGCAACGGGCGGGAAGACGCGTCGGCCCTTGAGCATACCCGACCGCAGGCCGCGCGGGGAGCATTGGCGGCACGACAGGGCACGGCTGCGAAATGCATGTCGCGCGAGCCGGACTGTCACGCCGCCGCTCAGTCGCGGGCTTGCGAGGGATCCCAGCGGCCGCCGGGCACGCCCCAGCCGTGCGTCAGCCCATAGTTGGCGCATAGATCCGCTGATAGGGTGCCCGTCGCGGCGAGCGCCGCCGGCCCAGCACGTCGAGCTCGCCCGGCCAGGCCACCACCGCATCGCCCGAGGGTGAATAGATGGGCGTGGGCAGCTTGGGAATCGCGGTCGGCATCCGCACCACGCAAGCCGCGGCCGGCGCTGGGGCCGGCACGGGGGCCGGCGGGTCACCGAAACCCCAGGCGGAACATCTTCGGCCCGGGCAGTTCCCAGTCCCTGCCAGACAAATCAAACCCAGCGCGAAACAGATTCTTGGCATAGCGGGGCGATCCATGGGAGCGACGTGCGCGGGAACCATGCAGCGGCGGGAGCCGCTGGAGAAAGCATGCCTCCCGCTGGCCCCAGGGGCAAACCACGCGGCCATAATCTGTGCCGGTTCTGGCGAACGAAGGGACGCCAAGCGCGAGGCCGCGTCCGTTTGGCCCGCCTGGCGAAGCACGGTAAACTGTGCCGAGGGCATAATCCGCCGCCGCGCGAGAAAGAGGCACTGTTCCCGCTGCGCGAGGAGTTTGGTGCATGACCACGCCGCCCGACGCATCCGTCCGCCAGCCGCAAAGGGCTCTCCTCGCGCGCGCCCGTGACCTCGTCAAAGTCGTCGTGGCGCTGGCCGCCCTGGCCGGCTCGGGCTGGTTCATCTATGGCCGGGTGTTCGCTCCAGATCCGTACTATTTCGCCGGCAACCGGCTGGCCTTCGTCGATCATGCCCAATCGAACGTGCCGCTCGATCGCCAGCTCAGCGGGCAGCAGGTCGGCCGATTGCAATTCGTCGACCCGGCCGGCAGCGCGGTCGATTTGACGGAGTATCTCGGCCGCAAGCACGTCGTGCTGGTGATTACGCGGGGCAATACGACCCGCACCGCGGCCAAGCGCCTACGAGGGCAACATCTGCCTGTACTGCGCCACGCAAACCTCGCGGCTGATCGCCAATTATCCGGACATCGCCCGCCGCGAGGCCGAAGTCGTGCTCGTCTATCCGGTCGGGGCCGCGGCCGACCGCGGCAGCGTGCAGGACTTCGAGCGGATCGTCCGCCGCGAGAGCAAGGCCGAAACTCCTTTTCCCCTGGTGCTCGACGTCGAGCTGCGGGCGGTCGACCAATTGGGCATTCGGGCCGATCTGGCCAAGCCGTCGACCTACATCCTCGATAAGCAGGGCCGGCTGCGGTTTGCCTACGTCGGGGCCACGCCCGCCGATCGACCGAGCGTGCAATCGATCCTGGAGCAGCTCGACGCGCTCGCGGCCGAGTCGCCCGAACCGGCGGCGCCGGCGAGCCAGCCCGAGTAGTTCCATTCCCGCGATGAGCGCTTCGCCGCCGCCATGACGAGCCCCCGCGCACCGGAGCCCAGCGGCGATTTTCTGACGGTAGCGGCTGCGCTCGATCTGCTCACGCCGGCCCAGGTCGACGAGATCGCCACCGCGGCGGCGGCCCGGCAATCGCCGCCCAGCCAGGCGGCCCTGACGCTGGGCCTGTTGAGCCCGGCCCAGGTCGATATCGTCGAGACCTTGCTGCGGCCGACCGAGGCGATACCGGGCTACGAGATTCTTGGCCTGCTTGGGGCAGGGGGGCATGGGCGTGGTGTATCGGGCCCGGCAGCTCGCGCCTCAACCGGGCGGTGGCGCTCAAGACGGTGCTGATCACGCAATTGGCCGATGCGTCGGCCTTGCAGCGGTTCGAGCTCGAGGCCCAGTCCGTCGCGCGGCTCGCGCATCCGAATATCATCGCCGCCTACGATTTTGGCCGGCACGCTGGACGGATGTATTTCGCGATGGAGCTGGTCGCCGGCGAAAGCGTGCAGCGGCTGGTGAGCCGCCGCGGCCGGCTCGATGAGCCAACCGCCTGGTGCTTGGTGCGGCAAGCGGCGGCCGGGCTGGCCCACGCGGCGGGGCAGGGGATCGTCCATCGCGACATCAAGCCGGCGAACTCTGCTGGCGGTCGAGGCCCCGGCCGGGTTCCCGCTGCCGGCCGGGATGCCGCTGGTCAAGGTGGCCGACTTCGGCCTGGCCCGGCTGGTCGAAGCGGCCGAGGACGCCCGGCTGACCACGACCGGCGCGACCGTCGGCACGCTTAACTACATGTCGCCCGAGCAACTGCGGGGCGAAGCGGTCGACGCCCGGAGCGACATTTTTTCGCTCGGGGCCACGGCGTTTCACCTGCTCTCGGGCAAGCCGCCGCTGGCCGGTCGCACGACCGCGCAGATCATCGCCCAGCGGCTCGCCGGCGGCGACGAATCGCTGACTGTCGCACGGCCCGGCATCTCGCCCGCGTCGGCCGAGCTGGTGGCCGCGATGATGGCGCCCGATCCCGAGCGGCGAATTGCCGATTACGCCGCGCTGCTCAAGCGGATCGACGGGCTGAATACCGCACGGAATCCGGCCGATGCCGGCCCGGCGACGATCGATTATCTGCCGGCCGCCGCCTCGGCTCCGACCGCTACGATCCGAACCGATTCGCCGCCGCAGCGGCCTTCCTGGCTGCGCGGCCGGACCAACCAGTTCTGCCTGGCCCTGATCGGGCTGGCGCTCGTTCTGGCGCTGATCGGCGGGCTGGTGCGACGAGACGATCCCGGCCGGCGCGACCTGGTCGAGTCGGGCCGAACCGAGCCGCTGTTCAACGGCCGCAACCTCGACGGCTGGACCGTGCTCTCGGGCGGCTGGAATCCGGCCCAGAACAAGGAAGGGGCGATCGTGCTTCAAGGCCGCGGCGCCGTCCGGCATCCGCTGGCCCTGGGCCAAGACGCGGAAGTGCCGCAGCCGGTCGAACATTATCGCCTGACGTTCTTCGTCGACATCCACTCGGCCGCGGCCGTCGAACTGCAATTTGGCGCCGGCCAGCCGGGCCAGGATGCCGAGCACGTCGTGCGGATCGACAGCCAGCGAAGTACGCTCGGGAGTCGCGCCGGCGAGGGGGCCGAGCCTGCGCGCGACCGCGGCGCTCGCGCATTCGGCCGACGCCGGCCCGCTGCACGCGGTGCAGCTGGAGAGACAAAGCCGGGGCTGGTTCGTGCTGGTCGACGAGCGGCTGGTCGGGGCGGTGCCGTTGGAAGGCGGTGGCAGGAGCGAAACTGCGCCGGCAGAAGCCGCTCAGTTCGTGCTGACGGCCGAAGGGGGGCCGGCGTGGTTTTCGGATTTCACGCTGGAGGAGTTGGTGCGGCGCGGCGCAGGGCCTGGGGCTCGTTGAGCCCCGGCTAGAACGGACACTTGAGTTCGAGCGAATGCGCGCGGCGACACCTCGTGCCGCGCTACACTTCGGCCAGCGGCTCGCTGGCGTCGCCGAACTTGTCGAGGTGCACGTCGAGCTTGTCGAGCATCGATAGGTACAGCCGGCACATCTGGCGATTCGGCTTGCCGTTGTATTCCAGCACCCGGCCCGTTTGAATTCTGCCGCCGCCGCGGCCCAACATTACGACCGGCAATTGCGAGTTGTCGTGGTTGCCGTTGAGCATGCTGGAGCAGTACAGCAGCATCGAATTGTCGAGGGCCGTGCGTTCGCCTTCCTGGATGCCATCCAACTTGCGGGCGATGTAACCAACTTGCTCCAGGAAGAACTGGTTGACCTTCAGCCAGTCGGCCGTGTCGGAGTGCGAGAGCAGGTGGTGGATCATGTAATCCACGTTCAGGTTCGGGAAGCGGAGCGACGAGTGGTCGTTGTTCAGCTTCAGCGTGCAGATCCGCGTGGTGTCGGTCTGGAAGCCGAGCACCAGGATGTCGCACATCAGCCGCATGTGGTCGGCGATGTCCTGCGGAATGCCTTCGGCCGGGCGGGGAATGTTGGGCGCGGAAAGCGCCGGCCGCCAGCCTTGCAGTTCGCCCCGCTTGCCGGCCGCGGCGATTCGCTGCTCGACGTCGCGGACCGAATCGAGATACTCGTCCAGCTTGCGCTGGTCGGTCGAGCTGACCTGGCGGCGCAGGTCGCCGGCGTCTTCCAGCACGGCGTCGAGCACGCTCTTGTCGCCCCGCTCGGTGCCGTCCTTGAACAGCCGATCGAACGCCAGGGCCGGATAGATTTCCAGCGGGGTGGGCGTGGTCGGCGAGGTCCAGGAGATGTGCGAGCTGTAGAGCATCGAGTAGTTTTTGTGGACCGAGGGGTTGGACTTTTCGCAGCCCAACACCAGGCTCGGCACCTTGGTCATGTGGCCGTGGCGCTGGGCCACGAGCTGATCGAGACTGGTGCCCGAGCGGATTTCGCCCCCCGAGGCCAACGGCGCGCCCGACAGCAGGTTGCCGGTCTGCGAGCTGTGGATGTTGCCCTTGGTGGCCTGCTCGTTGTACAGGCCGCGGATGAAGAGCATCTTCTCGCGCAGGTCGTTGAGCGGCGCGAGCACCTGGCCCAGCTCCATGCCGGCGCCCTCTCCCTTGGCCCACCACTCGCGGTGAAAGCCGTTGCCCGAGAACAGCACCGCCAGCCGGACCGGGGCCTGGCTGCCCGGCTGACTGCTGGCCGATGGTGCGCCGGCCGGTTCATCGCCCCAGACGCGGAGCGATTCGAGCCAGGGCAGGGCCATGCTCACGCCCAGTCCGCGGAGCAGGGTGCGTCGGGTCAGCTGATAGCGGTTCATAGCGTGGGGTTCCCGGGGCAAAGGATGTTCCAGCGGGGACTTCAATCATCATACGCGGTTTCGCGGCCGCGAATATCGCGAAATTGGCGGCTGCGGACGATCATTTCCAGCGGCACGTCGATGCGGTAGTCGCCCGCCTTCAGGCCGGCCTGCATCTCGGCCAGCAGCGGCTCGTCGGACAATTGAACCGAGCGGCCCAGCGAATAGCCCAGCAATTTGCGGCAGAATTGCCGCACGAAGGCCTCGCGGCGGACGGTCAGCAAATAGCCGCGCAGGCCGTCGAGCCCGTCGAACTCGGCCCCGTCCATGGTTTTCACCTTGGTGTTGATCGGGCGGTCGCCGAGGTCCTTGTCGCGCTTGCGGCCGATGGCGTCAAAACCCTCCAGGGCAAAGCCCATCGCGTCGATCCGCTGATGGCAGACGGCGCACTTGGCGTCGCTGCTGTGCTTTTCCACGAGCTGGCGAACGGTCAGCCCGGCCAGGGCCGCCTCGTCGGCCGGCAACTGCGGCACGTTCTTGGGCGGACGCGGCAGCCGCTCGCCGAGCAGCGTTTCGCTGATCCAGTTGCCGCGCAAGATCGGGCTGGTCCGCGACGCGCCCGACTGTGTCGCCAGCGTGGTGGCCTGGGCCAGCACGCCGCCCCGGTCGAACCGCCGCACGCCGCTCGACCCGGCGCCACTCGGGCCCGCTCACGCCGGGAATGGCATAGTGTTTGGCCAGGTCCTCGTTCAGCCAGGTGTAGTCGGCGTCCAGAATCTCCAGCACCGAGCCGTTGTGCTGGAAGAAATCGGTGAAGAACAGAACCGATTCTTCCTGCATCGCACCGCGGAGCGCGGCGAACGTGGGAAAGTGCTGCTCGCTCTTTTCGTCCAAATGCTCGAAGTCGCGGACGTGCAGCCACTGGCAGGCAAACTCGCTCGCCAGCCGCCGCGTCCGCTCGTCGGCCAGCATCCGCTTCAACTGCCCAGCCAAAACGTCCGGCTGGTGCAGGCGGCCGGCCGCGGCCAACTCGCGCAGCTCGGCGTCGGGCAGCGACGACCAGAGGAAATAGCTCAGCCGGCTGGCCAGCTCCCAATCGTTGACCGGTTGCGGGGCCGCGCCCGCGGGCGGTTTTTCGATACGATAGAGGAACGCCGGCGCCACCAGCACCCGGGCCCACAGCAGCCGGATCGCATCGTCGTGCGGCAGCTCCTCGGCCCGCAGATCGGCGTACAGTTTGCCAAGCTCCGCGGTCTCGGCCGCCGTGAGCGGCCGGCGGTAGGCCAATGTGGCCAGCTTCAAAACCGCGGCCAGATGCTTGGGCTGGCTCTCGACGAGCGCCTGGCGATAGTCCTGCGCCCGCTGGTTGAACGGCTCGCGGAGCGGGATGAACACTTTGGGGTCGGCATCCTGCGTGGCGTACTGAATCAATTGCTCCAGCGCGTCGACGAGCGTCAGGGCGTCCTGGCTGAGGTAGTGCAGCTCGCTCCACATCCGGTCGAGCTCGGCCTTTTCGGCCGGATCGAGCATCAGTCGGGCGAGATTCTCATCCTCGCGGTAATACAGCGTGAGCGTGACGACCTCGTCGACCGGCACGATCTTGGTGTAACAGAGCGCCGCGGGAAACAGCTGACGAAACTCGTCGAGCGCCGCCTCGACCTGCCGGTAAGCCGCCGTGCCCGGATTGGCCAGGATCGGCTCGTCGTTGGCCACCCGCTGATTGTTCGATGACCACAGTCCGCCGGCGTCGGAAATCTTGACGTTATTGGGCGTCAGTCCCGGCGTGCCCTGCCATTTGCCGGCGACGATCCGCAGCTGCGCGCTCCCTTCGCGGCCGGTCCGCTCGTCGAGCGCACCGGTGGCCACCAGCTCGCAGCCGGCGACGACATCGGCCGGCAAGCGGACGTCGATGGTGGCCGGCGCTTTGAGACACAGGCTGGCCGGATCGATCGCGGTGCCATCGGGATGCTTGCCGAACAGGGCCGGATCGACGCCCCACGCCGCTCCGCTCGAGCCGGCAGTCTTGCCGCCATCGCCGGCCACCAGCTTTTCGCCGGCCGGCACAAAGGCCAACAGCGGTCCGCCGACGGCGGCCAGTTGGGCATACAGCGCCGCGTCGGGGCTCTTCGCGTCGGCGGGGGGGCCGCCGGTCAGCAGTTTTTGCACTTCGCCGGCCAGCTGCTGCCGCTGGGTGGCGTCGCTGGTTGCGAGCCAGCGATCGACCAACGACCCGGCCGGCACGACCTGGCTGGCCTGCGGCGAATCCTTCTCGGGCTCGGTGTAGAAATGCCAGACGCCCGGGTTGCCCTGCCGGTCGGCGTGGGGATTGGCCGCCTGGATGTCGGGCGAGACGTCGTCGGCCAGGCTCCAGGCGCGGCTGGTCGCCGAGAGTCGTCAGCTTCAGGTCGACGGCCGTCAGATCGCAGGAGTGGTTGCCGTCGCGCGGGCCAATGAGCAACGAAATGACGTCGCCGGTCTGAACGGCGATCGATTCGATCGGATCGATCTTGGCCGGCGTGCCCCCCTGCGCCGTGCCGGTCGCCAGTCGCCGGCGCGTGGGGCCGCGGCGGAGTTCGAGCGACCAGGTCACTCCGTTGCCGCACTCGGGATGGGCGTGGGCGACGCCGGCGTCGATTCGCACATTGGCGGTCACCGGGCTTCGCCAGCCGACCGCCGCCTTGAGTGTGGGCGAGGGATGCACCGCCACGCCGTGAGGCTTCATATTGCCGGGAATGCGGACATGCTGGTCGCTCGAATTGGCCAGCACGAGCGGAGTGGCGTCGGTCCCCCAGCCCGTGACGAACGCGTATCCGCCGGCCGATTTGAGCGTGTCCTTGAAATGGCCGCTCAGCGTCACGGCGTCGCCGGCGCCGATGCCCAGGTAAGCCAGCCAGGCCCGCAGGGCCCGGGCGTCGACGCCGTGCTTGCGGGCCAGCTGTTCGGCATCGGCCTGGCCTTGTGCGAGCGGCGGCCTCGTTGGCCGCGGCCAGACATTTGGCCGCCGCGGCAAAAAGTTGCTGTCTGCGGTTGGCGAGCTCCAGCGTCAGTTGCCGCACGTCGCGCAGCAGAATGTCGGGCCGACCCTGGGCCACCAGTCGCGGCTGCTGCCAGACGACGTAGTCGTGCTGATTGCCGTCGCCGATGTCGGAGGCGACGAGCGTTAGCGTCACGCTGCCGTCCGCGTCCGGGGCCGGCAGCTTGAACCGCAATTGCTGTTTGGCCGTCACCGGATCGACAGGTTCGAGCCACGATTTGGGACCGCCGACTTTGCCGATGTGGCCGACCGTGGCGAACTTGAACAGGCCCTTTTGCCAGGCCGCGACTTCGGCGGTCAGGCCGGCGGCTTCGCCCGGCTTGGCGGCTCGCCAGCGCGCGCGCAAGCCGTCGAGCACCAGCGAGGGCTGTTTGCTCGTCAGGCTTTGCCAGAGCGTGCCCAGGTACTTGGCGTTCAGGCCGTGCTTCTGGGCAACCGCGGCGACATTGCCGGCGGCCAGGGCCTCGCGGTCGGTGAGCGTGGCGGCCAGGTATTTCTCGACGGGCAACCGGCCGCCCTCGTTGGTGCTGAACACGATGCCCTGCAGATTGACCTGCTCGCCGCCGCGCGGATCGGTGAACCGGCTGTAAAAAGCCCGGATCCGATCGAGCGTCTCGTTGGTCCAATCGCGCCGCGAGGTCGAAGGCGAAAACCGCACGCCGTCGGGCAGCAGTACCAGGTGATCGGCGATGTCCTTGCCCGCGTCGAGGTATTTCGTGACCAGGGCCGGCGACATCACCAGGGCGTTACCCGTGTTGGTAAAGCCCTCGCCCGCCGCACCGTCGACCGGAAACTCGCGGGCCGGATCAGCGTGGCGATGCCCGTCAGATCGCGGAGCGTGTAGGTGTACTCGGCGTTGCTCAAGCGGCGCAAGACGACCCGGCCGGGATCGCCGGCCCGGGCTCGCGCTTCGAGCGTCAAGTAATCGTGGACCCAGGTTTCGAGCAGAGTCCGCTCGGCCGGCTCGGGCTGCGGCTCGGCATCCTTGGGAGGCATCTGGCGAGTGTCGAGCATCTCGCCGACCTTCTGCCAGATCTGCGGATGCTTGCGCACTTGCCCCAACGTGGCGAAGGCGCCGCAGGTCGACGTCGGCTTCGGTCGTGTCGCCGGCGTGGCAGTCCTGGCAGTAGCGCACGACCAGCGGACGGATTTCTTTGGCGTAGCGATCGGCCAGCGGGACGAAGGCCGCCTCCGGCACCGCAGTGGACTGTCCGCTGGCCTGCGGCGCGCTGCTCGCGAAAGCGATCAGCAGGAGGGCGAGCGCTAATCGGCGGGCCGTCGCAGAAATCGTCGTGGGCATCCGGTTGACTTCCGCAAAGAGATAGATGGGCGTTCGCCGAGGTACCGGCGGGCGACTGGCTGGAAAATTCCGCAGCGGGGCAGGTGGGTTCGGCGTGGGCGGTGGACCGGCGCGAGCTCGGCTAGAAGTCCGGCCGGCCGGCAGGCTTGGTGGTCTCGCCAGGCGAGGCAAGCGCTGCCGTGGTGCCGCGTGACGCCGGACCGGCACCTATCAGACATCATATTATTAAACCCCGAGCCGCTTTACCAGCAACCCAACCGGCAGTGCTCTGCGGCACTCAAGATGTCGCCGGACAAAGATTTAGATCGCGGCGGCAGAAAATCGCAGGATCGTCCCGGCATGACAGAGGAATGCCCGGGAATCCGCGATCATGCCTGGGACGACATCGCCAATTCCCGCGGCGACCGCTTTACTGGCCCGCCGGCCCTGCAGCCAGCTCCAGCTGGGCTTCGCTGTATTTCTGGCGGATGGCCAGGAACTGGTCCTCGGCCTGCAGAAAGGCGTCGACCACGTCGGGATCGAAATGGCTGCCCGACTCTTCGAGGATGATGCTAGCGGGCGGCGTGGTGCGAGAAGGCGTCCTTGTAGCTCCGCTTCGAAGTCGAGGCGTCGTAGACGTCGGCCAGGGCTACGATCCGGCCGCAGAGCGGGATTTCGGTCCCCTGGAGGCCGGCCGGATAGCCCTTGCCGTCGAACCGCTCGTGATGGGTCGCGGCGATGTCGCGGGCCATCTTGAGAAACTTGGCTTCGGGAAACTGCTCGAGGCGGCGTTGAGCGTGTCGGCCCCGAGCAGGGCGTGCTGCTTCATGATCGCGAATTCTTCGTCGCTCAGCCGGCCCGGCTTGAGCAGCACGCTGTCGGGAATGCCCACCTTGCCGATGTCGTGCAACGGGCTAGTGAGATAAATCAGGTGGACGTATTTCTCGTCGATGATCCGGCTGAACTTGGGCAGCGTTCCCAGCTGCGCGGCCAGCACCTGCGAATAGCTGCGGACCCGTTCCAGGTGGGCGCCGGTTTCGGGGTCGCGCGATTCGGCCAGCTTGGCCAGGGCGAAGATCGCCACGTCGCGCGTCTCCAGCGAGAGCACCCGCTCGCCGGCCCGCACCCGGACCAGCAGTTCGGGCGGATCGAACGGCTTCGAGATGAAATCGTCGGCCCCGGCCGACATGCCCTCGACGATTTTTTGCGTGCCGTCGTGGCTGGTGAGCAGGATGATGTAGACGTAGCCCGAATGGTCGCCTGCCCGCAGCCGCTGGCAGAGCTCGATGCCGTTCATCTCGGGCATGTCCCAGTCGGAGATGACCAGCGCGCCGGCCGCTGCGGCCAGGACGTCGGCACAGCGCGGCCGTTCGGCGCGGACTCGACCTCGTAGCCCGCGGCCTTCGAGCGCTTTGCCCAGCATGGCCAGGGCAATTTCGTCATCGTCGACGATCAGGATTCGCATGGCTTCGGTCCGTCTCTCCCGGCCAGCCAGTTGCGGCCAGCCCGGGCTCCTCTGGTTAGCCGGTGGCCAAGGCGGCCGATAACTGGGGAATGTGCCGCCGGCAGCGGGCTACTTCGGCGCCCAACTCTTCGACGGCGGCGAGCAATTCGGTCCACTCGTTGTTGCGGGCCAGTTCTTCCAGCCGAGCGGCGGTCTGCCCGCACGCTGCCGGCCGACAAATTGGCAGCAGCCCCTTTCAAGGCATGGGCCCGCAGGGTCAGCTCGGGTCGCATCCCGCGCGGCGGCGGCTTGCTCGATGGCCTGCAAATGATCGGCGACCCGGCCGTGGAATTTGTCGAGCATCCGGCGGCAGAAATCGACGTCGCCCAGACACCGCTCCAAGAGCGAATCGAGATCGATCGGCAGCTCCGGCTCCCGGCGACCGTGACAGCCCGGCGAGCCCTCTGGCGACGCGGCGAGCCGGGCGATTGCTTTGGGTCGGTTGCGAGTTCGTCAACGCGGCGGCATCGTCGACCAGCCGGGGAATGCGAACTTCGCTGTATCGGCCAGGCTGGCAGCCGCGTCCGGCCGCGGGTCGATCAGACCGGCAATCGTCGCCAGCAGATCGGTCGGCTGGATCGGCTTGGTCACGTAGCCGTCCATGCCCGCTTCGAGGCACAGTTCGCGGTCGCCTTTGATCGCATTGGCCGTCAGGGCGATGATCGGGTGCGTGGCCGGCGGCGTCGCCGGCGGACCCGCTTCCCAGGCCCGGATCGCCCGGGTGGCTTCGAAGCCGTCCATCTGCGGCATCTGGCAATCCATCAGCACGACGTCATAGCGGCGGGCCTTGACCGCTTCGAGCGCCTCGCGGCCGTTGTTGGCAATGTCGCACTGGCAACCCGAGCGGCTGAGAATCTCGAACGCCACGATCTGGTTGATTTCGTTGTCCTCGGCCAACAGCACCCGGGCCCCGGTCAAGCACGGTTGACCGGTGGCGTCGGCCGCGGGAGTGGTGCCCGGCAGCGGCACTTCGCCGGCGGTGGCATCGACGATGGCGTCGAACAACCGCGATTGGCGGAGCGGCTTGGTCAAATAGCCGGCCAGGCCGATCGAGCGCATTTCGTCGGCCGACATGTGCTGGCCGAGCGAGGTCAGGATCAACAGGATCGTGCTTTGCAGCTCGGGCGAAGCCTTGATGTGCTCGGCCAGTTGCCGGCCGTCCATATTGGGCATCTGCATGTCGAGAATCGCGAGCTGAAACGGTCGGCCCGCGGCCGCGGCCCGCTCCAGGGCGGCGATGGCGGCGGCCCCGTCGGCAGCCGTTTCGTATTCGAAGCCCCAGCCTTCGAGCACGGCCGAAAGAATTTCGAGGTTCGTGGCGTTGTCGTCCACGCCCAGCACGCGGAGGTTGCCCGGAGCGGCAAGTTGCGGGCGAGCGCGGCGCTGCTGCGGCCGGCGTCCCAAGCGGACATTGAAGCTGAAGGTCGAGCCTTGGCCCGGCTCGCTCTCGACGCCGATGACGCCCCCCATCAGCTCGACCAGCCGCTGCGAGACGGCCAGCCCCAGCCCGGTGCCGCCGTACTTGCGGGTGGTCGATGCGTCGACCTGCGAGAACGACTTGAACAGCCGGTGCATGCGATCGCGGGGAATGCCGATGCCGGTGTCCTGCACCGAGAACCGGACCAGCACGTCGCCGTCCAGCTCGGTTTCGACCCAGGCCCGGATGACCACTTCGCCGCGGTCGGTGAACTTGATCGCGTTGTTGACCAGGTTGACCAGCACTTGCCGCAGGCGGTCGCAGTCGCCGTGGACCAGCACCGGCACTTCCGGCCGGATGTGCAAGGCCAGCTCCAACTGCTTGGTTTCGACCCGCTGGGCGAACATTTCGGTCATGTCTTCCAGCAGCAGGTGCAGGTCGAACTCGGCGTGGTCGAGCTCGAGCTTGCCGGCCTCGATCTTGGAAAAGTCGAGGATGTCGTTGATCAGCGAGAGCAGCGAATCGGCCGAGGTCTTGGCCACCCGGGCGTAGCGCTGCTGCTGGACGTTGAGCGGCGTGCCGGCCAGCAATTCGAGCATGCCGATCACGCCGTTGAGCGGGGTGCGGATCTCGTGGCTCATGTTGGCCAGGAATTCGCTCTTGGCGTGGCTGGCCGCCACGGCGGCTTCTTTCTGCCGGTGCAGCTCTTCCGAGTTCTTCCGCTCGGTGATGTCTTCGACCGTGCCTTCGTAGTACAGCAGGGTGCCGGCCGGGTCGCGGACGGCCCGGGCGTTTTCCGAAATCCAGATCGTGCTGCCGTCCTTGCGGTAGATCTCGGATTCGAAGTTGTGAACGATGTCATGCTGCTGCATGATCCGCACGAACTCGGCCCGCCGTTCGGCCTGGACGTAGAGCTGCCGCTCGATGTCGTCGACCCGGTGGATCAGTTCGTCGGGCGTGGCATAGCCGTAGATCCGGGCCAGGGCCGGATTGACGCCCAGGTATTGGCCGCTGGGCGAGGTCTGGAAAATGCCCTCGACCGCGTTCTCGAAGATGCTGCGGTACTTCTCTTCGGCGGCCCGCAGGGCGGCGACCGCCTGCTCGCGGCTGGCGATCTCGGCGTGCATGGTGGCCAGCACGCGGTTGTATTCGGCGGTCAGGGCCGCGATGTCGGCTTGGGCGCCGAGCTGCAGCAGTCCGTCGGCCGGGGTGACGACCGAGGTGGCGTGAAGGGGGGCGGTTTCGTGCATCAGGCGCTCGTTGGGAACAACGGGTCGGTGGCGGTGGGCGCAGCCCGATCGACCGCCGCGCCGCCCGCGCCGCGATGAATCGCCGTGCTGCCGAGTTGTCTTGCTTGTCCCGCCTCTCTCGCGAGCATCCGTGGGCGCGCTTCCGCGCTCCCGTTCGCGGCTGGGCCGCGTGCCTGAGGGACGCTCCCCCAAAATTAGCTCACAAAGTGCGCGTCGAGCGCACCCGGATTGGGGGGACGAGCGGAAAATCGCTCTGAGCCGATTGTTCGGGCTGTAAAGCCTATCCGACAACGGTTGGGGACTGATCCGACATCGCGGTGATCGGGAAGGCCGTGAGCGGCAAGGCGTGTAGCCGCCGGTCCCCTGAGCGGTCAGATCGGACCGGACCCGTCACGAGCAAAATGGCGGCACGAACCGCGCGGGAAACAAGCCAACTCCAACCCACCGGCGGCTAGCGCCGTGCCGCTCACGCCCCGAAAGGCTCCCGGCCAGCCGTCAGTAATGGATCAGCGTGTTTTTTAATTGCTGGCCCAGCTCGCGCAAGGCAGGCTCGTTTACCCGAGTGTTTTGAAGATAGAGATCGCGCAAATTCTCAAGCTTGGCGAGATGGACGAGGCCTGCATCCGTCACGGCGGTTCCGGATAGGTCCAGGTGGTCCAGGCGACTCGAGTGCGATCAAGTGGACGAGCCCCGCATCGCCGACGTGCGTATTGCTGAGGTCCAGGTAGCTAAGCCATTGCAATTCCAGCAGCTGCGCTAGACCGGAGTCGCCGACTTGCGTGCCGCTAAGCGACAAATAGCTGAGCTTCGGCAGACCGCCCAGATGCCGCATGCCGGCATCAGTTAGTCGAGTCGAACTGGCGTCGAGGTACTCCAGGTTTACAAGATTCGCGAGCTGCGCAACACCGGCGTCGCTGACGTTCGTGCCCCGCATCCAGAGGCTGCCGGGCCGCGGGAACGAGCCAACGAGTCTCATCGCAGCGTCGTCGAGCTGTGAATCATTGGCCATCACGACAAGGACATCGGAGGGGTCTTCGCCCAGAAAACTGCGCAGTCGCTGTAACAACGTCGGTGGCGGCTCAGCCTCATCGGCAAAACTGACGCCGCATGCCACGCCGCATCCCAACTTCTCCAGCGCCGCGATGGCCACTCGCTGCTCGCGCACCTTGTGCATCGTCCAGCCCAGGAGGGTACCGATCGCCAGCATGACGGCCAGCAATACCCGGAGCGAGAAGCGCGGATGGCGCGGCGGATCAGGCCGGTCGCAAGCGGTGGTCGGTGCGATGGATCGGTCAGGTTCATGGCGGGCAGGATTCAGCGACGTTGAGATGCACCCCAGGCAGAGCCCGCTCTGCCTCAGCCACTAGCGGGTCGTTGTAGAGCGAGACGCCGACGTTGACGAAGTGCAGCGTTTTCAGATGCGGCAGCTGGCGCCAGTGCGGCAGCGATTGCTCGATTTGCTCACGTCCCGGCGGAGCCGAAACCTCGACCACGGTGGCGAAATAATCGATGCCCAGCACGTTGGCCGGCCAAAATGCTCCGAGCGGCTTGGGCGGAACGTCGAGCTCGAAATCGTACCAGGCCCCCCCGCCCAGCTCCCGGATCGCTTCGACCGCCCGCCGCTGCCGATTGGCCGCGCTGGCCCACAGGCCGATCGCCACCGTCACCAGCAGCATCGCGGCCAGGGCCGTCCGCAAGCCGAATCGAAACCAGTGGGCACTGTTTTTCATGGCGAGAGCAATGGATTCGATTCAACTGCCTTCACTGTTTTTCGTCGAGCCACGGCGGAGTGCCCGCCGCGACGCCTTGCTCCAACGGACCGTCAGTGATGCTCCGGGCGAAACGGCTCGATGGTCGCCTCGGGAAACGCGGCGCGAATCGGGCCGACATGCGGCTGGCTATAAGGAAACGGCAGTGTAATCGACTGGATCGGCTCGTCGCCAAACCACTTTCTGGGGAATGGTAATTGCGACCGTTTTTGGAATTCCGCCTTCAAGTCGGCGAATGACGGTAACGAATGGCGTCGCTCCATCCGCGGCCTAGTATCGAAGGTCTGAGCGACCACCAACGTGAGAAAGGTCACCGGCTGAAATGTCCCGCCCGCCTGCTCGATTTCTGCCCGCAGCCGCTGGCGCTCCTGGACGACTCGCCACTGCGAGCCGACCCAGGCCAGCAGGGCGGCCGCCAGGGTCAGCACCGCGAACGCCGTCCGCAGGCTGAATCGCAGCGTCGCGCGACGTCGTTTAACGGGCGCTTCGGTCATGGTTTTTCGTCTGAGTCCATCTGCGGGTCCACCGAATGGTCAGCGATCGACAAGTTCCGCTTCAGGAAACAACCGCCCCGCCGCTTCTTTTTCACTCGGGTCGCTCACCGTCAATCGCGCCACGCCCTGCTCACCGAGCAACCACAGGCCGCCGGGTGCGGCGACGCTTGCCGGGAACTGGCGGCCACCGCTGATGTTGACATTCAGCCGCACGGTAGCCTCGAAAAGACTTTCATGCTGGCTAAGATACTGATGCCGCTCCCGAATCCGGCACAGTGAGTGCGCGACCCAAGCCAGCGGAATCGCCAGCAGCGTTACCAGGACCAGCATCGTCCGCAGGCGGAAGCGCGGCCAGCGGCGCCGGCACGAGGCCTGCGCGGGCGATGCGGTCGTCGAGGTGCCGCTGTTATGGCTGTTCATGGCTCGAATGTTACGGTTCGTCGGACGCGCCGATTTGCAAGCCAAGGAGCGTGACCTCTCTGGGTCTGAGGGCCCGTTTCCACTTCGGCGAAGCCAGCAGCTTGGCCAGCGCCGCTTGCAGTTCGTCGGCGCTGGCCACCCGGTACCGATGCGAACTCCAATCGCAGTTTTCGAGGCAATCCGTCACGTACATTTCGTCCGTCTCCGCAACTCCCCCCAGCATGTAGCCGTCCGTAATCATAAACGGCACCCCCTCGACGAGCTCGATCGGCTCCAGCGGCCAGTTCTCGTAGCCCGTACCGCCCCAGAACGAGGCGCCGCCAATTCCCGGCCGGCGGAACTTAGATCCGGGCCTGGCCACGAACAACATTCGCGCCAGGACGATCGTCTCATTGCCGTATTCGAGCTTTCCCGCCTCCAGGAGCAGTTGGCCCGGCTCGTTCAGCCAAACGTTTTGCAGCGCGGCCGCCGCCCGCTGATATGGCTCGGGCCGGTATTGCGAGTAGGGGGAGGGTAAGGCCCGGATCAGCCCCAGGACGCGCTCTCGCTCCCGCCAGCGGGCGGTGAGCAGCCCGAGCACGCAGGCCGCGAACGTCACGACGAGCAGTGCCGCCCGCAAGCTGAAGCGTAGCGTGCGGCGGCGGCTGGGAGTTGCGACCTCGGTCATGCGGCTATTCTAAACCATGCTGGACGGAGGCGGGCTCAAGGCCGTCCCCGGGATGGGGGCTTTTTCGCGTGCAGCGGCCGGGCAGGTGAATTAGAATCCCGACCACCACCCGACGTCACGCCGCCCAGCCCGCCAGTCTGCCAAAGATTCTGTTCGCCACGTTCCATGACTGACATCCAATCTGCCGCCGCAGCGGTTGCTGCTGACCCGATCGCTCCCCGGCCGCGCGAGGCCGAGCGGCTGCGCGACTTGACCGCCACGCAGTGGAAGTCGGGGGCCGCGGCCTGGCTGGGCTGGCTGTTCGACGGCCTGGACATGCACCTCTATACGCTCGTGGCCACGCCGTTCGTGGCGACACTCTTGCACGTGTCCGAAAAGGATCCCGCGGTCGGCCGCCACAGCTCCTGGATTCAAGCTGCATTCCTGGTCGGCTGGGCCCTGGGCGGGGGATTCTTCGGCCGATTGGGCGACCGGCTGGGCCGTAGCCGGGCTCTGATGCTCACGATCCTCACTTATGCCTCGTTCACCGGGCTGTCGTATTTCGCCCAGACCTGGTGGCAACTGTTGATTTTTCGCTTTCTGGCAGCGCTGGGGATCGGCGGCGAGTGGGCCGTCGGGCGCCGCGCTGCTCTCGGAGACCTGGCCGCGGCGCTGGCGCCCCTGGATGGCGGCCGTGCTGCAAACCGGCGTGAACCTGGGCACGATGCTCGCCAGCCTGGTGTTGTTTCTGCTGGCCGGCTTCGAGCATCGCACGGTTTTTCTGGCCGGCATTCTGCCCGCGCTCTTGGTGCTCTGGATTCGCCGCAACGTGCCCGAGCCCGAAGAATGGCACGCCGCCAACGCCGCGGCTGAGGGCCGGGTGCCGCGGATCGTCGATCTGTTCGGGCCCCGCGTGCGGTGGGTGACGCTGCCTACGATCGGGGTTTGCGCGCTGGCGCTGGCCGGGCACTGGGCCTTTTTGTTCTGGTTCGTCCAGCACGTGCGGCGGCTCCCGGAGATCGCCGACTGGGCGGCCCAGGCCAAGAACGACCTGGCCAGCGAGGCGATGACGATCGTGATGTTCAGCTCGATCGTGGGCAATTTCGTGGCCGCGGCGGTCGCCCGCTACTTGGGTTACCGGCTGAGCATCATCCTGATGTGCTTGGGTTACTTCTGCTCGCTGCTGTTTACCTATTCGGTCGAGCGCGAGTACCAGAGCCTGCTGGTCTGCCTGGGAGTGATCGGGGTGTTTCAGGGAGTGTTTGCCCTGTTCACGATGTATCTGCCGCCGCTGTTTCCCACGCTGCTGCGGACCACCGGGGCGGGGTTTTGCTACAACATCGGCCGGATCGCGGCGGCCGCGGGCGTGGTCTATTTCGGCCTGTACGCCCGGGTCGACGATTATCGCCTGTCGCTGCTCTACGCGGGCTTTCTGTTCGTGCCGGCGGCGGCCGTGGCGCTGCTGCTCCCCACCCGCGAGTGGAGGGCCGAGCCGGTTCCGGCCGCGGGCCCGGCGGATTGACGGTCGGGCTCCGTTCGGCAGATCGAGCTTTGCGGCAAACTTGGGCGGCCCTTGCCAGCAATTCGGACAGGACCTGTCTGCCCGATGCTGACAGGCGGACCGGTGCGATTCGCGGCAGGTCGGCATCCGGCCGGCAGTTACGCCGCCGGCGCGGCAATTCGTCGGCCGGGTTTGCTGATTCGCTGCCCGCGGTACGCCATTTGATGTCATGGCCGCGTTCGGCCCGCACTAGCTCCTCTCCCTTCCCAGGGAGAGGCCGGGTGAGGGTGGGCCGCTCCCCCATATTTCGGCAGCGCGATCCATGACGCTGCCCGCCCGAGCCCCCTTTGCACCCCCGCCAATTCGCTTACGATGTCTTCCACCGCCCACAAGAAAACGCGTGGCCCCGCCAGCCTCTTAGAGAACCCCGTGCCTGCCGAATCGACTCCGCCCGCGATGCCTGTGGCTCCGACCAGCGACGATCTGCTCCGCCGCGACGTGCGCCTGCTGGGCGACCTGCTGGGCGAAGTCATTTCGCGTTACGACGGCCCAGCGGCGCTGGAGCTGGTCGAACGCATTCGGCTGCTCGCCCGTGAGCGGCGAGCCGAAATTGCCGGCGAGCCCGCGGGTGGAGCTGCGATATCAGGAGCAACCGCGCCGGCCGCCAAGCCCAGCAGCGCCGAACGGGAGCTGGCCGCCGCGATCGGTCAGCTCGACGACGCGGGGGCCCGGATCGTGGCCCGGGCGTTCAGCATCTTCTTCGACGTGGCCAACATTGCCGAAGACCGGCAGCGGGTCCGCGTGCTGCGCAGCCGCGAGGCCAAGGCCGGCGGGGCCCCGATGGCCGAATCGGTGGCGGCCGGGTTCGCCGAGCTGGCCCAGCAGGGCGTTCCGGCCGAGCGGGTGCAGCAGATTCTCGACGGCTTGGCGATCGAATTGGTCTTTACGGCCCATCCGAGCGAAGCCAAGCGGCGCTCGATCCGGGCCAAGCTGCGGCGGATGCGGCAAGCCCTCAAGGAACTGGATGCTGCCGACCTGCTGCCCCGCGAAGGCCGGCAGTTGGAGCAGCGGCTCCGCTCGGAGCTGAGCGTGCTCTGGCGGACCGATTTTCTGCGGCCGGTCCGGCCCAGCGTGCTGGACGAGGTCGAGCGTGGGCTGTCGATCATGCCCCGCATTTGGGAAGTCGTGCCCCAGCTCTATCAGGCGATTCGCCGGGCCCTGGCCGAATCGTACGGGGGCCACGAGTTCCGCCTGCCGGTGGTGCTGCGGTTCGGCTCGTGGATGGGGGGCGATCGCGACGGCAACCCCTTCGTCACCGCCGAGATCACGGGCCAGACGCTTTGCCGGCTGCGGACCGCGGCAATCACGCACCATCTGGCCTGGTGCAAGACCATGTACGACCATCTGACGATCTTCGCTGCGCGGCGCCGCAGTCGGCCGAACTCGAGCCGCGGCTGGCTGAGAGCATGGCCGCCTGGCCGGAGCTGGCCAAGGAAATTGAGCAAGTCGCGCCAGCAGGAGATTTACCGCCGCTGGGTGCGGATGATCCAGTGGCGGCTGCAGCAATCATTCGCCACCGATCTGAACGCACCTCCCAAGCCCGGCGACTATGGCGACGCCCGGGCGCTAGAGGCCGACGTTGCGGCCGCTGTGCCGCGCTGGTCACGAAGGGTGCGACCGGAGATCAGACCGCGGGCGATGCCCAGGCCGAGCGGTGGCTCGACCTGGTTCGAGTGTTCGGGTTGCACATGACCCGGCTCGACGTGCGGCAGGACTCGCGCCGTTATCAGGAAGTGCTCACCGACATCCTGCGGGCGATCGGCAAGTGTGACGATTTTGCGGCCCTGGACGTGCCGGCCCAATGCCAGCTGCTGGCCGAGACGATCGACTACGCCGGCCCGATCCGCGCGAGGGCTTGCAGCCGCTCACTTGCGACACGCTCGATCTTTACTCGCTTTTGGAGCGGGTGTCAGTCCGCTTCGGCAGCACCTCGCTGGGCTGCAACGTGATCAGCCTGACGCAGTCGGCCGCCGACGTGGTGGGCGTGCTCTGGCTGTGGCGCTGGGCCAAGACTCAGGCGGCGCAGGCAATGCCGGCGGCGCCGCGCCGGCGATCGCCGATTTGCGGATCGTGCCGCTGTTCGAAAAGATCGGCGACCTGGAACGGGCCCCGCAAACGCTGCATGCGATGCTCGAAAACCCGCTCTACGCCGAATACCTCGCCCGGCAGGGCAACCGGCAAGTCATCATGGTCGGCTATTCCGACAGCACCAAGGACGGCGGCTACCTGGCGGCCAGTTGGGGCCTGTACCGGGCGCAGAGCGAATTGCAAAAAGTGGCCGACGCCCACGACGTGCGGCTGACGTTCTTTCACGGCCGCGGCGGTTCGCTCGGTCGCGGCGGCGGTCCGGCTGCCCGGGGAATCCTGTCGCTGCCCGGCCAGACGCTCGACGGCACGCTCCGCCTGACCGAGCAGGGCGAAGTGCTCTCGGAACGCTACGACGACGTGGCGATCGCCTACCGCCATCTGGAGCAAGTCACCTGGGCCACGCTCGTCGGCTCGTCGGTCCGGCGGGAGCAGGCCGATCCGGCCTGGATTGCCCTGATCGAGCGGCTCTCGGCCCTGTCGCTTGCCGCGTATCGCGAGCTGGTCGATCAGCCCGGCTTCATGCAGTTCTTCGTGGCCACCACGCCGCTGGAGGACATCGAAGAAATGCCGATCGGCTCGCGGCCGGCCCGGCGCCGCGGCGAGCGGACGCTGGGCGACTTGCGAGCAATCCCCTGGGTCTTCTCCTGGACGCAAAACCGCTCGCTGATCCCCGCCTGGTACGGGCTGGGGGCCGCGCTGGCCGCCCTCAAAAAGCAGATCCGGCCGCCTGGCGGACCGTCGAAGCCATGTACGCCCAGTGGGCGTTCTTCCGGGCGACGATCGACAATGCGGCCCTGGCCCTGGTGAAGGCCGATCTGTACGTCGCCGGCCAGTACGCCGCGCTGGCCCAGTCCGATCCGCAGGCCGCGGCGATCTGGCCGCGGATCGTGGCCGAGTTCGGCCGCAGCCGGCAGGCGCTGCTGGCGCTGTCGGGCGGCGACTCGCTGCTCTCGGCCACGCCCTGGCTGGAGCGTTCGATCGAAGCCCGCAACCCGTATATCGATCCCTTGAACCTGATCCAGGTCGAGCTGATGAAGCGCCGCCGCGCGCGTCCGCCGGGCGAGCTCGATCCGGCCGAAGCCGAGCGACTCCGCGACCTGTCGCGGCTCACCGTGCAAGGCATCGCCGCCGGCATGCGGACGACGGGGTGAGCGGGGGGCTGGATCGACGCTCCCTGCGATCCCAGCCCCGGGTTCAGACTCCCAGCTTCGCGCGGCGAACCATGCGGACAGCGCGGCCGATCACCACCACCAGCCGCCGCCGCTCCGCACGCCACGATTGCCGCCAATGTAAAGGAAAATGGCGTTGCTGCCGGCCTGCGCTTGTTCAGACGCTCCAAATAACCAAGGCGCCTGAGAACCACCGCGACCTTCTGCGGGTTGTACTCTGCCGCCAGCCCGTACATGCGCTCCGCCTCGTGAGGCATATGCGCCAGGACCAGGAGATTTGCGAGGTCGGCGAGCAGGCTGGCCACGATCGCGTCGGGGGCTTCGACGAGCGTCAGCCGCTCGTGCAGCTGGTATTCGAGCGCGGCTCGAATCTCGTGCAAGTTCCGGCTTGTACCGAGC
This sequence comes from uncultured Planctomycetaceae bacterium, assembly GCA_963828155.1. Taxonomy (GTDB): domain Bacteria; phylum Planctomycetota; class Planctomycetia; order Pirellulales; family PALSA-1355; genus CAWCAX01. The sequence goes on along the minus strand of CAWHDQ010000012.1, from coordinate 147,859 downwards.
GGGTCCACCAGCTCTTCAGCAGGGCGCAGGGGCACCTCGCCCAGGCCGAAGTCGAGCCCTAGCACCGAATTCTCGGCCAGCCAGTCGGGATCGGTCGCGAGCTTCAGCTTCGTCTCCAGGATTTTCAGGTGGAGCCATTCGGTGTCGTCGTGCGAGTTGGCGTTCCGATCGATCCCGGTACGAATCCAACGGAGCGCTTCGGAATTGTTGCCGGTCAACTCGTAAGCAGTTCCCAGGTTCGCGGCGACGATGTACTCGCCCGGATGTTCGGCTTCGACTTGCGACAACAGATCCAGTGCCTGCTTGGCCTGCCCGCGCCGCACCAAAGCCACGGCGTAATTGGTCTGGTCCCGAAAGTCGCCCTGGCTGGCCGCCACTGCAAGTCCGGCCAGTTGCTCGTCGGAAATGCGGTGTTCCGCCGCTCCCGACGTCAAATGGGCTAGGTAATTGTGGCCGTCTTGGATCGGCAGTTTGTGAGCGTCAAGTCGTGCGCCCGGTCGATCGTATTCATTCAGGCAGGCTTGGGCGTCCAAATGCGGACCGAGGGCGAGCAGCGAAACCAGGAGGAGTTCGGCAGCGGCGCGGGCCAGCAGAGGATTTTGGACCACGACATTCTCCTTGCCCTGCGGAATGATCGTGTGGCGCCGCCGCGGCGCCATGCATCTGATCTGACGAACGGGAAGCGCTCCATGATTATCAACTTCGACATCCGCGCCGGCAAGCTGCCGATGGCCGGCCCCTCTCGGCGGGGTTATCCTTGCGAGGTAGGATGGGGGAATGGCCCGTTTCCGGTTTAGCCTTCGCAGCATGTTGCTCGCGATGCCGCTGTTCGGCATCGCCGCTGCCGTCCTTGCTGACGAACTGAGACGTGAGGCTGAAACTCGGGCGCTGGAGGCGCGGGGGATTTTTGCGTGCCGGTTTGGCGACAATCATGTGGCCGCCTTCGCGCTATTGTTCGCGGCTGGCTGTAGTGCCCTATTTGGGCGATACATGCTCTGCGTCCTGCTTGCCGCACCGGGAATCCTTTGGGTCGTCAATTGGCTCTGGGAGGCAGCGACAGAGATTTAGGACACTGCCGGCGGCAGGTCACGCTTCGGCGGCGGGCAAGCGATTGCCCCGCATGCCAGCCTCGCCCAGTGCTTTACGCCCACGGACGAGCGCGGCGTGCAACTGCCAGCGGGCGGCGGGGTCGAAGTCGGCCAGATAGTCGATCGCCCCGCCGATCAGCGTGGCCACGACGAGGCCGTCGCGCAGGGCCAGGGCGTTGCGATGCGTCGCCGGCACGCGCAGGCCCGGCGAAAGGATGCCCGCCAGGTTCAAGGGGTCGGCCGCCGAAATGACCAGCCAATTGCCCGAGGGCCGCTGGTCGCGCACCTGGCGGAGCATTTCGACCGCCGAGGGCAGGGCATATTGCTCGCCGCCGACGCCGGAGACGAACCGCCCGCCATTGACTTCTCCCCGCAGTTCCAGCCGCCGCAGCACCCGCACCAGCTCGGCCCAACTCGGGGCGGCAGACTCGCGGGCCAGAATGTCACGAAACACCACACCATAGCGGGCCAGTAATTGCCGGCACCAGCGCTCGAGCCACTCCTCACGCGGGACGGGCCCGATCAGGCCCGGAAAGAGCGACCAGCGGCCCACGGCCGGTCGCGCATGGCGAGCGGAGCCGTTGGCGGATGCCCGGTCGCGGCGGCGACCCTTCCGATTCCGGCCGTCGGTGCCGGCCATTTGCCGCACGGCGGCAAAGGCATCGCAGGTGACGAGGCCCTGCGCGGCCAGTTCGCGCAAGGCGCTTTCGAGCTGGGTGGGGAGCAGCTCGGCGAGCCGGGCCAATTCGCCGAAGAACAGCGCCCCGCGGGATGCGAGGGCGGTGAGGACGCGGCGGGCGTCGGTCGGCAGCGCTGCGGATTCCTGCGGATCGGCCTCGGGCGGGGATTCAGAGACCCTCACCCGGCCTCTCCCTGAAGCGAGAGGAGTTTGCGAAGCAGGATGCTCGTCGGCAGGTTCGGCCCGGTCCGGTGGCAGCAGCCAGGGCAAATCTTCGCGCAGTGCCAAGGACAGCGGCATAGATCGGGTCAGGGCGGCGGTGGTGCGGACGTCGTCGGCTGGGCGGGCCGGCGGGCAAAGACGCCCCCACACGGCTTCGCCCGAGAGAAACAGCTGATCGAGCCACTGCGGATCGTAATCGGCCAGCCGGGCGGCCAGCACGCGCGACTCGGCGGCGCCGGCCGGCATTTCAAAACCCTGCAATTGAGCGACCGCTTCGCGCGTGCCGTTCGGGCCGCCCCAGGTCGGCTGGTCGAGCTGCTGCCAGCGGACCAGAAACCGCCAGAAGTCGTGCGGTCCCACGGGCTGAATCCGCTGCCGCAGACTCTGGATCGTGCGGCGATGAATCCGGGCCAACAATCGGCGCTCGCACCACTCGAGCGGTCGGCCGCCGTCCGTCGCAGCCTGTGCCGCGGGCGTGAATTGGCCTCGGAGCACGACCCCTTGGCCTTCGAGCGCCTCGAGCGCCGCGGTGACATGCTCGGGCGCGAAGCCGACCACGGCGGCCAATTCGTCGGCCGTTGTCGGGCCGGAGTGCTGCACCCGGCCGCGAATCAGTTCGACTCGGGCATCGCTCCGCTGCCAGGGCTTGTTCAACACGGCAGGCAACTCGACCGGCGGATCGGCCGCGACGTTGTCGACCGCCGCCTGCGCGAGCGGCCAGCGCCTCGGCCGCGATCCGTGCGGTCCAGCCGGCATTCGAGGCGACCTGATCCGAATCGTCGGCAGTTGTCCGGTGGACGGTCGTTGCCCGGCCGGCCCGGACCAGCTCGGCAAACCAGCCGTCGGCCTCGGGCATTTCGCCGGGGCCAAGGGTGCCCAAGCTGAGCAGGGCATCGTGCAGCTCGTCGGCATCGCGGACCGTGGGCCAGGCTTCGGCGGCAACGGTGGCGATCGCTTCCGGATCGAGCCGCGCCAGATCGCGCAGTTCCTCGCTGCCCAGCGAGCGGCGGGTGGCTACGGCCCGGGTGCGGCGCTCTTCGAGGGCGGCCGGATCGAGGAATGCGTAGGGATTCGCATTGAGCAATTCGTAGCAGAAGGGGGACGGCTCGCGGGTGTCGCGGCCGATGAATTCGACTCGGCCCGCCTGGCGATCGGCCAGCAGTGCCAGAAAGCCGTCGATGTCCATCGCTTCGTGCTTGCAGTCGTACATCGTCTGCCGGACCAGCGGATGGTCGGGAATCGGCACGTCGCCGGAATGATTTTCCAGGCAGCCGACCGTTTCGGGAAACACCGCGGCCAGCAGGTCGTCGGAGCGGAAACGCTGCATGTGGGGCGGCACGCGCTGGCCCCCTTGCTGCCGCAGCACGGCCAGCGACCTCGTCACATTCCACCGCCAGCGAAGCTGGAACATCGGCGCGGCCAGCAGGGCCTGCTCCAGCAGCGGCTCGGCGTTGTGCGTGCCGAGCATCGCGAACAGAGCATCGATGGTAAAACTGTGCTGCGGCCCCAACGAGAGCACGACGCCGTCGTCGTCGGCGCTGGCCTGGAGCTCGAAATCGAAGCTGCGGCAGAACCGCTTGCGCAGGGTCAGGCCCCAGGCCCGATTGATCCGGGCGCCGAGCGGTGCATGGATCACCAGCTGCATCCCGCCCGACTCGTCGAAGAATCGCTCGAACACGATTTTCTGGCCGGTCGGCGCGAGTCCGATCGCCGCGACCTGGGTGCGGACATATTCGGTGGCTTGGGTCGCTGCCCAGGGGCTGGCTCCGCACTCGTCGACCAGCCAGGCGGGGAACGCTTCGTTGCCGGCTTCCTCCGCTGCGTTGCGCGCGGCGAATTCGGCCGGCCGATCCGTGGCGACATCGGGCGACGCGGCCGTGGCAAAATCGGCCAGATCGACCCGCAACTGGCTGATCGCGGCCGACAGTTCCCGGGTGCGGCCGGGCGCTTCGCCCAGCCAGAAGGGCATGCTGGTGCGGCCCCTTCGGCGTCGTGAACATTGACTTCGCCGCCGCGCACGCTCTGCACGCGCCACGAGGTATTGCCCAACAGAAACACGTCGCCGGCCAGGCTCTCGATCGCAAAGTCCTCGTCCACGGTGCCGACCAGTGTCCGATCCGGCTCGGCCACGACGCGGTACAGCGCCATCTCGGGAATCGCGCCGCCCGAGGTGAGCGCGGCGATCCGGGCCCCGCGCCGCGGACGCAACCGCCGGCCGATGACGTCGCGGTGCAGGTAGGCGCCGCGCTTGGTGCCGGGAGCAACGCCCTCGCTCGCCAGGCGGAGCAGGGCTTCATAATCCTCGGGCGTCAGGTTGCGAAAAGGCCACGCCCGGCGCATCCGCTCGTAGAGCTCGGCTTCGTCCCATTCGTCGCAGGCGACCGCGGCGATGATTTGCTGAGTGAGGATATCGAGCGGCAGTTCGGCCAGCTCGACCCGGTCCAGTTCGCCCCGCCGCACCGAGCGGACCAAGGCCAGACACTCGAGGAGCTCGTCGCGGGTGAGCGGAAACAGCCGGCCCTTGGGCGTTTTGCCCAGCGCGTGTCCCGAGCGGCCGACCCGCTGCAAGAAGGTGGCGATCGAGCGCGGCGAGCCGATCTGGCAGACCAGGTCGATGTAGCCGATGTCGATGCCCATCTCGAGCGAGGCCGTGGCCACGATCGCCCGCAGTTGGCCGGCCTTCAGCCGCCGCTCGGCCGATTGCCGCAGCTCCTTCGACAGGCTCCCGTGATGGCTGGCCACGGCGTCGGTCCCTAAGAGCTCGGTCAGTTGATGGGCGACCCGTTCGGCCATCCGCCGGGTGTTGACGAACACCAGCGTGCTACGGTGCGACTGGATCAGCTCTTGCAATCGCGCGTCGATCTCGGCCCATTGCTCGCGCGAGCACACGGCCGAGAGCTCACTCGGCGGCACTTCGAGGGCCAGGTCGAGCGTCCGCAGGTGGCCCACGTCGACGATCGTGCAGTCTGGCTGGCCCGCGGCATCGACCTGCCCGGCCCCGACCAGGAACCGGGCAATCTCGTCCAGCGGACGCTGGGTCGCCGACAGGCCGATCCGCACGGGCGGCCGATCACACCAGGCCTCGAGCCGCTCCAGCGTAAGCGTCAGGTGCGAGCCCCGCTTGTCGCGGGCCAGGGCGTGAATCTCGTCGACGATCACCGTTTCGACCGCTTTAAGCGGCTGCCGGCCGCGCTCCGAGGTCAGCAGCAGGTACAGCGACTCGGGCGTGGTGACCAGGATGTGTGGCGGCCGGCGGAGCATGGCCGCGCGGGCCGAGCTGGGCGTATCGCCCGTCCGCACGCCGATGCGGATGTCGGGCCAGGCGAGCCCCTCGCTCTCGGCCAGGGCCCGAAGCTCGGCCAGCGGCACTTCCAGGTTGCGGTGGATGTCGTTGCTCAGGGCCTTCAGCGGCGAAACGTAAACGACCTGCGTCCCCGCGGGCAGCTGGCCTGCCAGTCCGGCCCGCAGCAGCCGATCGAGACAGACGAGGAACGCCGCTAGCGTCTTGCCCGAGCCGGTCGGGGCGGCGATCAGCGTGTTGCGGCCGGCCAGGATCGCCGGCCAGCCCAACCGCTGCGGGTCGGTGGGCGGGCCGAACTTTTCGCGAAACCAGCGGGCAACCAGGGGATGGAGCTGTTCGAGAGGCATACGCTTCATCATACCGGGCGGGGCCAGCACGGTCGCCGGGCGGGCGCATGCTTGCTGCGGACCGCGCTGTTTTCCCAGCTTGCGCCGCTGGCAAATGCGGAAAAGTCAAAGCCGCCGCTGCCCCGCTGCCGATCCAAAGGACGAAGGGCCCCAATTGCCCCCGAGAATTTGCCTGGATTGCCAGCATGGATGCTCGACGAAATCTGATTGCATGTTTGATTCTGCTGCTCGCCGCCAGCTGCGCAGGCTGAGGAGGTCGCGATCGGTCAGCGGGTGGTGGTGGTCCGCGACCGGGCCGCAATCCAAGCCGGGCCGAAGGTGGTCGACGTGGTCGACCGGGGTCAGATCCTCACGGTGGCGAACGTCAACGGCGGCTTGGCTGCTGGTCGGCCGCGGACACTCGGGCTGGCTCGATCGGGCCGCCGTCGCGCCGCTGGCCGAAGCCGAGGACGCGTTCAACAAAATGGTCCAGCGCAACGCCGGCGACACGGGTGCCCGCGTTGCCCGAGCGATCATGTGGTGCACAGCCCGGCAGTGGGATCCCACCATCGCCGAAGCGGCCGACGCCCTGAAGCAGAATCCGGCCTGCGTGCGGGCGCTGATCGTGCGCTCGGCGGCACTGGCCGGCAAACGGGCGTACGAAGCGGCCCGCATCGATGCCGAAGCCGCGATCCGGATGGCGCCGGCCGATCCCTGGGCCTACGTGGCGCTGGGCGATGCCTGGCGGGCGAAAGGTTACCTCGAACGGGCGATCGCCCAATACGACCTGGCGGTTCAGCACGATGCGACCAATTGCCACCTCCTGCTGCGGCGGATGGAAGCCCGGGCCGCCACGAGCCACCAGGACCAGTGGCGGCAGGCCCTGGCCGAGGCGATGCAGGTCACTCGGCTGAGTGCCGACGATCCGGCCTGCATGCGGTCGTGTCAGTTGGCCCGGGCAGAGGCCCTGGTCAAGCAAGGCGACTTCGACCATGCCCAGGTCGAGTACGACGAGCTCTTGGCCCGCAATCCCAAAGACGTGGAAGTGCTGATCGCCAAGGGGCTGGCCTACGGGCAAGCCAAAGACTATCAGCGGGCGCTGGGCGAGATCGACGAAGCGATCCATCTGGAACCGAAAAACCCGCGAGCCTACATCGCCCGGGCCGACGTCCGCTGCCGCCAGCTCAACGTCCGGGCGCGCTCCGCGATGCCGACGAGGCGCTGAAGCTGGATCAAGACAATGCCGCCGCCCATCGGGTGCGCTGCGAGACGTTGCTCAAGCAGCGCGACACGGACGAGGCCCTTCAGGCGATCGCCAAGGCCTTTCAACTTGAGCCGCGCTCGGCGGCCAACTTCCTGGCCCGAGCCAAGGCCTTCGACGCCCGGCACGACGCGGCCCACGCCGCCGAAGATCGCCATCAGGCCGACGAGATCAAGTCGGCCGAGGCGCTGCTGCCCGCCGTGGCGATGCCGGCCGGACCGGGCCGCCCGGATGGGGACACGCAGCGGCGGTGAGTTCGCCGGACAATCGCGGCGAGCGCGTCTCGCGGCTGACGTGCGTAGTGCGATTCGAGGGGCCGCCCGTGCGCGAAGCGGCCCACCGGACGCCGCCGGTGGGCTTAACCGATGATAGCGGCGGCACTTGATTGCGCCGAGCGAGCGGGGGATACTCGGGCCACCTTGCGGTGACGATTCCCGAACTCGCTTTCTCAGGTGCGCAAGCTATGATCGGCTCGACAAACTTCTGGCTGAGTGCGTTTTGCGGTGCGGTGCTTGTGGCGAGTGCGGTGAGTGTCGAGCGCGCGGCCGCCGCCGACAATGGCAAGCTGCACGTCTACTTCGGCACGTACACCGGCGCCAAAAGCCAGGGCGTCTACCACGCGATCCTCGATCGCGCGAGCGGCAAGCTCAGCGAACCGGAGCTGGCCGCCGAGGCCACGAATCCGTCGTTCCTCAACGTCTCGCCGGACGGCAAATTCCTGTACGTCGTCAACAAAGAGGGCGACAAGCAGGGCGGGGTCCTGGCCTTCGCCATCGACGGTCGCAGCGGCAAGCTGACTCCGCTCGGCAAGCAGGCCGCCTGCGGCGATGCCCCGTGCTACGTGGCGACCGATCGCACGGGCAAATCGCTGCTCGTGGCCAGCTATTCCAGCGGCACCGTCGCGGCCCTGCCGATCCACTCGGACGGCAGCCTGGGGGATGCCCCGGCCCTGCTGCAGCAGACCGACGTCGGGGCCGAGAAGCCGCGCAGCCCGCATGCCCATTCGATCAACGTCGACCGCGACAACCGGCTGGTCGTGGCCGCCGATGCCGGCGTCGACAAGCTGTTTCTCTACAATCTCGATCCGGCCAGCGCCAAGCTCACGCCGCACGACCCGCCGTTCGTGGCGGTGCGGCAGGGGGGCGGACCGCGGCACTTTGCCTTTCATCCCAATGGCAAGTTCGCCTACACCAACCTCGAAACCACGAGCGAGGTGATCGCCCTGGCCTACGACCCGGCCAAGGGAATGCTCAAGGAGCTGGAATCGTTCTCGACGCTTCCGATGGAAGTGCCCGGCAACTCGACCGCCGAGATTCAGGTCCATCCCAACGGCCGCTTCGTGTACGTCTCGAACCGCGGGCACAACAGCATCGCGATCTTCGGCATCGATCCCGAAACGGGCCGCCTGACGCCTCAGGGGCATCAGTCCACGGTTGGCAAAATTCCCCGCAACTTCGGCATCGACCCCAGCGGGCAGTTCCTGCTCGCGGCCAATCAAGCCAGCGACAACGTCGTGGTGTTCCGCATCGACCCGCAGTCCGGCAAGCTCACGCCCACCGGCCAGACGATCGAGCTGGGTGCGCCGGTCTGCGTGAAGTACGTGCCGGTCGCGGACTGATCAGGGGAATTAACGGGCCGTCCAGCCGCCGTCGACGGCGAGCAGCGCGCCGGTGACGTAGCTTGAGGCGGGGCTGGCCAGGTAGATCGCCGCGCCCTGGATTTCGTGCAGCTCGGCCCAGCGACCGAAGGCCGAGGCGCCGACGATCGATTGCAGGGCCTTGGGGTCGTCCTTGATCGGGATGTTCATCTCGGTCAGGAACGGGCCGGGGCAGATCGCGTTGACCGTGATATTCCAGGGGGCCAGCTCCAAGGCCAACGCCCGGGTCATCTGCACGACCGCTCCTTTGCTCGTGGCGTAGGGGGTGCGATCAGCCAGGCCGACCATGCCCAGCGTGCTGGCCAGGTTGACGATCCGGCCGGCCTTGCGGCTCTTCATGTGGGGCGTCACGGCCCGGCAGCAATGCCAGACGCCGTCGACGTTGATCTGTTGCACCTTGCGGAATTCTTCGTACGTGAGCTGATCGATCGGGCCGCGAATGTTGATCCCGGCGTTGTTGATCAGGATGTCGATCTGGCCCAGCTGATCGAGCGTTTGGCGGACAACCTGCTCGACGTCGGCCGGATTGCTGACATCTGCCCCGCAGCCGATCGCCCGGCGACCGTAATCGGCGGCGACGCGCTTGGCCGCGGCCTGGGCCTCGTCGGCATGGCGGCTCACCAGCACCACGTCGGCGCCGGCCGAGGCGAGCCCCTCGGCCATCGCCAGGCCCAGCCCCTTGGAGCCGCCGGTCACGATGGCGGCTTTGCCCGACAGGTCGAACAGTTTGATTCCCGGCAGCATGGCGGTCTCCGGTGAGGGGCGTGAGGAGTGAGGCTTGAGGTTTGAGACGTGAGGCTTGAGGACGAGGAATTGCGCACTGCGTCACCTGCAACCGATCTCTAACTGAAGGCCTGCGCAGAAATGAGATGTTCGAGAGAGTTTCCTCCCTCAAGCCTCAAGCCTCAACCCTCAAGCCTCCCGATAAAGGTTGTGCGTTTCGATGTACTTTTCGACCGCCCGCGGCGTGCGATAGTGGATGCTCTGGCCGCGGGCCACACGGCTCCGCAGCTCGCGGCTGCTGAGTTCGACCAGCGGCATTTCGATCTGCTGGCGGCGGAACAGTTCCAATCGCTCGGGGCCGACCAGCGCCGCGAGCGGTCCGTAATCGAGCTGTTGGCCCGCGCGGCGGACGACGGCCGGAATCGCGAGGCGGCAGATTTCGGCCGGGTGGCGCCAGTGGGGCAAATCGGCGAGCGAGTCGGCGCCCAGCAGCAGGAACAGCTCCCGGTCAGGATCGGCGGCGGCCAATTGGGCGAGCGTGTCGACGGTATAGCTGACTCCGCCCCGTTCGGCTTCCAGCCGCGATACGACGAGCGCCGGATTGCCGGCCAAGGCCAGCTCGAGCATCTCGATCCGCTGCTCGACCGGCGTGATGGCCTGGTCCAGCTTGTGCGGCGGCGTGGCGGCCGGCATGAACCAGACCTGGTCCAGCCGGCATTGCTCGCGGGCGCACTCGGCCAGCAGCAGATGCCCATAGTGAACCGGATCGAACGTGCCGCCCAACAGTCCCAACCGCATTGCCGCTCCAGCGTCTCGCCTAATTTGCCACCCGGGCCGTATATTGTAGGCAAGTGAATTGTCACCAGCGAGGTGCGGGCCCGCCCCACCGCGGGGAAATTCTCACCGACGGCCGGCGGGTAGTCGGCCGCTGTTCCCGCATTGTCCAGCATTCGTTCCAGCATGCCCCAGCAAAGCCTGTTCGAGCTGCAGCCGCCGGCCTGGGAGCAGGACGACGCCGACGATCAACTCGTCGCCAGCGTCGTCTTTGCCACGGGTCCCGAGCAGGCGTTCGATTACACGGTGCCCGAGCGGCTTCGCGAAGCGATCGAAGTCGGCCGCCGGGTGCGCGTGCCGCTGGGCAGGGGAGATCGGCTGGTAACGGGCTACCTCGTGGGGCTGGAAACCCGTCCGGTCGTCGGGCGCAAGCTCAAGCCGCTGGCCGGCCTGGTCGACCAGCGGAGCCTGCTCAGTCCGGCCATGCTGCGGCTGACGCAGTGGATGTCCGGCTATTACCTCTGCCCCTGGGGGCAGGTGCTCGAAGCGGTCGTGCCGGCCGGAGTCCGCTGGCAGGCCGGCACCCGCGAGGCGGTGTTCGTCAGGCTCGCCCCGAGCCTGGCAGGCCACTTCGGCAAAGGGCAGGACAAGCAACCGGGCGAGCTCAAGCTTTCGCCCAAGCAGCGGGAAATTCTGGAGCTCGTGGCCGCGGCGGGCAAACCGCTGGCCCCCACGGCGATTGCCGGCCGAGTGGGTTGCACGCTGGCGCCGATCAACGCCCTGCGCAAACGCGGCCTGCTGATCGCCGAAACCCAACGAGTGGATTCGGGCCCGAGCGTCGAGCGCAGCGAGCGGCAGCAAGCGCATTTGACGCTCAACCCGGATCAGGAGGTGGCCCTGGCCACGATTCGCGCGGCGCTGGAAGCGCGTTGGCATGAGACGATCCTGGTGCATGGCGTCACCGGCAGCGGCAAGACCGAGATTTACATCCAGGCCATTCAGGAAGTGCTCAATTACGGCCGCCAGGCGATCGTGCTGGTGCCCGAGATCAGCCTGACGCCGCAGACCGAGCAGCGGTTCCGCTCGCGGTTCGGCCAGGTCGCGGTGCTGCACAGCCACCAGTCCGACGCGCAGCGGCACAAGCACTGGCAGCGGATCGCGGCCGGCGAAGTGCGGGTGATCGTGGGGGCCCGGATCGCCGATTTTCGCCCCCACTCCGCAGCTGGGGCTGGTCGTGCTCGACGAAGAGCACGAAGCCTCGTTCAAGCAGGATAGCGCGCCGCGCTACCATGCCCGGGATGTGGCTCTGGCCCGGACCGCGGCCGAAAATATTCCGCTGGTGCTCGGCTCGGCCACACCTTCGCTGGAAAGCTGGCAGCAGGCCCAGTGCGGGGCGTATCGGCTGGTTTCGCTCCATCAGCGGGTGTACGAGCGGCCGATGCCGCACGTCGGGGCGATCGACCTGCGGAACGAATTTCGCGATCGCCGCAGCCGCGGGGCGATCAGCCGCCAGTTGCACGTCGCGATGGACGAGGCCCTGTCCGACGATGGGCAAGTGATCTTGCTGCTCAACCGCCGCGGCTATTCGACCCACATTCAGTGCCCGGCCTGCGGCTTTGCCCTGCGGTGTCCCGATTGCTCGATCGCGCTGACGCACCACGTCGACCAGCAGATCGCGCTCTGCCACTACTGCGACTTTCAAATGCCCGCGCCGCAGGTCTGCCCCGAGTGCAAATTCCCGGGCATTCGCTACGGCGGATTGGGCACGCAGCGGCTCGAGGCCGAGGTGAAGGCCCGGTTTCCGCAGCACGCTTGTCTGCGGATGGACACCGACACGATGCAAAAGCCCGGCAGCCACGAGCGGGCCCTGACGGCGTTTCATGCCGGCGAGGTGCGGATTCTGCTGGGCACGCAGATGATCGCCAAGGGGCTCGATTTTCCGAACGTGACGCTGGTCGGCGTGGTCAACGCCGACACGGCCCTGCACCTGCCCGACTTCCGGGCCGCGGAGCGGACGTTTCAGCTGGTCACGCAGGTGGCGGGGCGGACCGGCCGGGGCGAGAAAGGGGGCCGGGTGTTGGTCCAGACGTTCAGCCCCGAGCATCCGGCGATCGTCGCGGCCTTGCGGCACGATTATCTGAGCTTTGCGGCCGGGGAGCTGCCGAGCCGGGCCGGGCTGAATTATCCCCCATTCGCGTCGATGATTCGGCTGGTGGTGCGCGGCCCGGCCGAGAAACCCGCCGAGCTTCTGGCCCAGGAAATCGGCACGCGGCTGCGGGGCGAGATCGAACGGGCCGCGCTGGCCGCCCGAGTGCTCGGGCCGGCGCCGGCGCCGATCTCGAAATTGCGCGGCAAATACCGCTTTCAGCTGCAAACGCAGGCCGCCGACGGGGCAGGCTCCGCGAGGCCGTTCGCCAGGCGACGGCCGAGTTGAATGTGCCCGACGACGTGCAGTGGATCGCCGACGTCGATCCCTTGGACATGCTCTGATCGGCCGCGGCGAGTGGAGCGGCGGGGGCGAATGCTCTTGGCGGGCTTTGTCGGTGCTCCGTAGAATAAACCCATTGCCGGTCGCCGTCGACCGACCTCCAGCGCCAGCCGCGGGCACTCCATGATGTTCTACCGCCTGTTCAAGCTCCTGCTCGGCGAAGCGCACCTGGAGGTGAAGTGCTTCTTTCTGTTCTTCATCTGCCTGCTCACGCTGATCGCGGGCAGCTTTTTCTGGTACGGCAAAGAGACCGACGAGCTCGTGCTGGATGCCACCCGGAGCACCGCCCGCGGACTGGCCGACACCGTTCTCTATCGCCGGCACTGGGATATCTGGGAGAACCAACCCGAACGGCACGGCGAGTACGAACAGCTGCGCAAGTCGCTCAGCGACGAGCTGGCGGGCCAGGAGTACACCTCGCGGTTCCTCAAGCCTGGTCAATCCTTGTCGGACCACTCGCTGGACGACACCGAAGCCCAGATGCTGGACTATTTCAGCCAGGACCCGCCGCCCGAGCGGGATTGGGACAAGCGCCCCGAGCGGATCAAGGACCGCTACTGCTATCGTTATTTCCAGGCCATCCGCACCAAGGATAGCTGCATCGCCTGCCATCGCACGTTCGGCATGTACGGGCAAACCGAGATCCGGCCCGGCGACCTGGAAGCGGTGATCGAAATCAACATTCCGTATGCCGAGACCGAGAAAGCCCAGAACTACAACCGGGCAATCCTGGCCACGTTCGCGATCCTGACCGTATCGGCATCGACGTTTGCCTCGTGGTTGATCGTCCGCTACGTGATCGTCAAGCCGCTCAAGCACCTTCGCGACGTCAGCGACGAGATCAGCCGCGGCAACATCGCCCTGCGGGCCGACATCCACACCGGCGACGAGTTCGAGGATCTGGCGTCGGCCTTCAACCGGATGGTTCGCCACCTGACCACGATCCAGGAAGAGCTCCGCACGGCCAACTCGAAGCTGGACCTGAAGGTCGACGAGCTGGCTCAGCTCAACATGCAGTTGTACGAGGTCAACCGGCTGAAGAGCGAGTTCCTGGCCATGATGAGCCACGAGCTGCGAACCCCGCTCAACGCGATCATCGGCTTCAGCGACGTGCTCGAATCGATCGCCTCGCTCGACGACAAGCAAAAGCGCTACGTCAAAAACATTCAGACCTCCGGCAAAGTCCTGTTGGAGATGATCAACGACATTCTCGATCTGGCCAAGATCGAGAGCGGCAACATGGAAGTCCGGCTGAGCGAATTCCGCATCGACGCGATCGTACACGGTCTGTGCGACACCTACATGCAGGCCACTGAGCGGAAGAACATCGATCTGAAGGCCGAAATCGAGCCTCGCCTGCCGCCGCTGCTGCAGGATCAGGTCAAGGTGCAGCAGATTCTGAGCAATCTGTTGTCCAACGCGATCAAGTTCACGCCCGAGGGGGGCCGGATCACGATCTTCGTCGGCCGGGCCGACGACGAGCACCTGCTGCTCCGCGTTTCCGACACCGGGGTCGGCATCGCGCCGGAGGACCAGACCGTGATCTTCGAGAAATTCCGCCAGGGCAAAGCGGTCTTCTCGGGCGAGGATGCGCTGACGCGCGAATACTCGGGCACCGGCCTGGGACTGTCGATCGTCAAGGAGCTGTGCAAACTGCTGGGGGGCGAAATCGCGCTCGAAAGCCAGCTCGGCAAAGGCAGCGCCTTCACGGTCCAGTTGCCCTTCACCCGGGTCGAGCAGCCCAAGCTCGATTCGTCGCTGGCCGCCAGCCTGGAGGGGCTCGCCAAAGCCCGGCGGCTCGATTATCCTCGGACGGCCGAGCAGCCGATCGGCGCGCCGAACTGAGGTCCGGGGGACCGCCGGGCCGGCAACGCTGAATTACCGAGCGGTGCGCCGCTGCGCTTCTGGTTCGCCGCCGCATCCTGCTTCCGACGGATCGCCCCGATGTGCCCCACCCCCAAAGACCCGCTGCCCGAGGTGATCCTGTTCACCGACGGAGCGTGCAGCGGCAATCCGGGCCCCGGGGGCTGGGCTTTCATCCTGCGGCATCCCGCCTCGGAAAAAGAGCTGGAGCGCTCCGGCGGCGAGCCCGAGACCACCAACAACCGCATGGAGCTCACCGCCGTGGTCAAAGGGCTCGAAGCCCTCAAGCGGCCCTCGCGCGTGGTGCTGATGGCCGACAGCGTGTACGTCGGCAAAGGGCTGAGCGAGTGGATGCCCAAGTGGAAAGCCAACGGCTGGCGGCGCCGCGAAGGCAGCCAGTGGAAGGAAGTCAAGAACGAGGATCTCTGGCGGCGGCTCGACGAGCTGGTGGCCCAGCACGATCTCAAGTTCACCCACGTCGCCGGCCACAGCGGCCATGCCGAGAACGAGCGCTGCGACGAACTGGCCGTGGCGGCCTATCAGCAATATTTGAAGCGGCGGTAGGGGGGCTGGAGATTGGGGGCTGGGGACTGGACTGCAGCCCGCTCCCATCGGCCCCCGCGTTAAGCCCACCGGCGGCGTCCGGTGGGCCGCCCCGGAGCCGGCCCGTGCATCCCATGAGCGGCTCCGCTTTTGCCCTTTTCTGCCGGCCGGCAGTCGTTCCCCCTTCGCCCCGCGACTTCCGGCCGGCGCCGCCCTAAAATGCAGCAATGGCCGCCTTGGGCGAAAAAACGACGCCGCTCGACCTCACCACGCCGGTGCAGTTTCTCAAGGGCTGCGGGCCCGAGCGGGCCGAAAAGCTTGCCCGGCTCGGCGTGAAGCTGGTTCGCGATTTGATCCTGCTGTTTCCCCGCACGTATCAGGACCTGACCAACGTGCCGCAGCCTCGACCAGCTCGTCGAGGGGGAGCTGACCAGCGTCGTCGGCGTGGTCGAAGAAGTCGAGCTGCGCGATACGGGCGGCGGCCGCTCGGTGCTGGGCGTGCTCTTGCGGCAGGACAGTTTGTATGTGCGGCTGATCTGGTTCAATCAGCCGTTCCTCCGCGAGAAGTTCAAATACGGCCAGCGGCTGTTGGCGGCCGGCAAGCCCAAGTACCACGGCAATCGCTGGCAGATCAGCCATCCGCAGACCAAGTTGCTGGACGAGGACGGCGAAGCCGAACGTGGGCAGTTGGTGCCGGTCTATCCCCTGACCGAAGGGCTCCAGCAGCGGCACATCCGCCCGTTGGTCAAGGCGGCGCTCGAGTCTGCGCCGGCTCAGTGGGAGGAAGTTTTTCCTCCCGACTACCTGCCCCAGTTCAACCTGGTGCCGATCGAACGGGCGCTGGTGCAGATCCACTTTCCCGACAGCGCTGCCGAGCTGGCGGCGGCGCAGCGGCGGCTCGTTTACCAGGAATTGCTGGTCATGCAGCTGGCGCTTGCGATGCGGCGGGCGCAACTGGCGGCCGAGGCTCAGGCTCCGCCGCTGGAGGCCACGGCCAAGATCGACGCCCGGATTCGCCGCTTGTTTCCGTTCGAGCTGACGGCCGGCCAGAACCAGGTGATCGGCGAGATCGCGGCCGACATGGCCCGCGGCGTGCCGATGAACCGGTTGCTGCAAGGCGAGGTGGGCAGCGGCAAGACCGTGGTCGCGGCCTACGCCCTGCTGCTCGCGGTGGCGCACGGCCAGCAGGGAGCGATCATGGCCCCCACCGAGCTGCTCGTGCGGCAGCACGCCCGGACGCTGGAAAAACTGCTGGCCGGCAGCCAGGTGCAATTGGCGGTCCTGACCGGCAGCACGCCCGCCGGCGAGCGGGCCGACATTTTGGCCCGGGCGGCCGACGGCCGGCTGCAATTGCTGCTGGGCACGCAGGCCCTGGTCGAATCGGAAGTAAAATTTGCCCGGCTGGGGCTGGTGGTGATCGACGAGCAGCACAAATTCGGCGTTCGCGAGCGGGCGCGCTTGCGCTCGGCGGGCGAGCAGCCGCACTATCTGGTGATGACCGCCACGCCGATCCCGCGCTCGATCGCGCTGTCGGTCTATGGCGATCTGGATTTGTCGACGCTCCGCGAGCGGCCGGCCGGCCGCCAGCCGGTCCACACCTATCTGCCGCCGCCCGAGGATTGGCCCCGCTGGTGGGATTTTTTTCGCCGCAAACTGCGTTCCGGGCGGCAGGGCTACGTCATCACGCCGCTGGTCGAGGGGGAGGAAGGCAGCCTCGACGGCCTGGAGCAAAGCTTCGAGGCCCTGGCCAACGGCGAGCTGGAGGCTTTCCGCTTGGGGCTGGTCCATGGCCGGCTGACCAGCCAGCGCAAGGACGACGCGCTCGAGGCCTTTCGCCGCGGCGAAACGCAGGTGCTCGTGGCGACCAGCGTGGTCGAAGTGGGCGTCGACGTGCCCAACGCCTCGCTGATGACGATTCAGGGCGCCGAGCGGTTCGGCCTGGCCCAGCTGCACCAGCTGCGGGGGCGGATCGGCCGCGGACCGCACCCGGGCTACTGCTGCCTGCTGACCACCGCCACGGGCGAAGTGGCCCGGCAGCGGCTGGCGGCTCTGGTTCAATCGAACGACGGTTTCGAGCTGGCCGACGTCGATTTTCAGCTTCGCGGGCCGGGCGACCTGATCGGCGATCGCCAGCACGGGCTTCCAGCGCTGCACGTGGCCGACCTGGTCCGCGACCGGGCGGTGCTCGACGAAGCCCGCCGCGACGCCCAGGCATTGCTCGCGGCCGACCCGCAGCTGGCTCTGCCGCAGCACGCTGCTCTGCGGCGCAAGGTCGAATCGCGCTACGGCAAGCGACTGGAATTGGGCGACGTCGGGTGACGCGACTTGGCGGTTTCCCTTCCCTGTCGCTTCAGGTGGGGGGACGCGCCGGCTAAGATGGGGTTGGTGAGTTCGCGTTCCCGGAGATTCGCCGCGTCATGCCGCGCCGCACGATTTTCATCCTGATTCTCGGGATCGTGGTCTCGTTCGTCTGTTACCGCCGGGCCGAGCGGAACATCTATGTCCGCTACTTCGCCCAGGCCCTGCAGGAGATCGACGACAACTACATCGAGCCGGTCGACGACCAGAAGCTGTTCGAAGGGGCCATGACCGGCATGGTCGGCGAGCTCGACCGCTATTCGGGCTTCATCCGGCAGCAGCAGGCCGGCGACTTCCAGCGAATGGTGCTCGACCAGAAGTTCGGCGGCATCGGTATCGAAGTCACCTACGACAAGCAGAGCCGCGAGCTGAAGGTCCTGACCCCGATCTACGGCACGCCGGCCTACAAGGCGGGCATCCAGGCCGGCGACCGGATCGTGGCGGTGGACGGCCACGACACCCGGGCTCTCGAAACCCGGCAACAGGCCGACGACGCGATCGAGCTGCTCAGGGGCGAGCCGGGCCAGCCGGTCACGCTCGAAATCCTGCATCCCGGCCGGACCGAACCGGTGCGGTATCAGTTGGTCCGCCGCGAAATCCATGTCGATTCCGTACTGGGCGACGTCCGCAATCCCGACGATACCTGGAGCTTTCTGCTGCCGGGCTACGACCGGATCGGCTACGTCCGGATCATGTCGTTCGGCGAGCGAACGGTTGACGAGTTGCGAGCCGCTCTGGCCACGCTCGAGCGGCAGGAAGCCCGGGGGTTGATCCTCGATCTGCGGAGCGATCCGGGCGGCCTGCTCAAGGCGGCCATCGGCGTGGCCGAGCTGTTTCTCGACCGGGGCGACCCGATCGTCAGCACCCGGGGCCGGAACCCCAACATCAAGCGCGAGGAATTCCGGGCCGACGAGGACGGTCCCTACCGCAACCTGCCGCTGGTGGTGCTGGTCAATCACGAAAGCGCCAGCGCCAGCGAAATCGTGGCGGCGGCCCTCCAGGATCGCGGCCGGGCGCTGGTAGCCGGCGAGCGGACGTTCGGCAAGGGGACCGTCCAGAACGTGATCCCGCTGGAGGGCAATAAAAGCAAGCTCAAGCTGACGATCGCCACCTACTGGCGCCCCAGCGGACAGAACATCCACCGGCTGGAGAGCAGCAAGAAATCGGACGAGTGGGGCGTCAAGCCGAACCCGCAGTGCGAAGTCAAAATGTCGGCCGAGGAGTTCGCCCGTTGGGAGCTCCGCCGGCGGCAGCGCGACATCATCCAGCCCAAGGGTCAGAACCCGCCGCAAGCCGCAGCGGAGCCGGCGGCCGGCCCGCCGCCAGCCGGGGAGCAGCCCGGCCCGCGCGCCCCGACGGAAACCTCGCCCGCCGAAGCGCCCCTGCCAGATCCGCCCGCGACCGAAGCGAAGCCCGAGGCCACAACATCTCCGGACAGCGCTCCACAATCTCCAACCGCCGGTCCGCCGCAAGATTCGCCGCCTGCCGAAGCGCCCGCCGGCGATTCGCCGGTTACGCAGCCGGCGACCGACGTCATCGACTCGCCGGCCGACGATCCGCAGCTGCAGAAAGCGGTCGAATGCCTGGAGCACGAGGTCCGGGCCAAAGCGCATCCGGTGCCCGTCGAGGCGATGCCGGCCGCCGACGTTAAACGGAGTCACCGGCTCGACGGCCATCCGGCATGAATTTGCGGAGGGTTGGCAGTCTGGTCGTAATCGAACCAGGATAGTTGGTCGACCGACGATCAATATCACGCCCTGTCGTCAGCCATATACCGTATCTCACGCGTGAGCGACGGGTATCCGCGGCTCGAAAGCCTTGCCGCTGCTGCGGATTGCAACAACGGTTGCAATTCTTACGCAAAAAAGAGCAGTGCGCCAGCAACCCGGCCGGCCGCGGCTGGGGCGGCGCAAGTCATTGCGGCGCCGCGATCGCCAGGGCCGGTCGGACCTGCGCTGCGGGGCGATTTTCGGTTTGGCCCGGCAGTTGCATTACCGCTGAGCCGTCCGGCAGTGACGTCGCCCGCCAGCAGTTTTGCATCGATTCTCAAGGGGCGCCGGCGACGCGCTGCACAACGAAGGGGGTAGGCCGTGCTTCGCAGCATCCATTGCACGCTTGTGGAGGTACCCGTCGTGGCCGATTCGCTGGCAACTCCCGCGCTCGCCGGTTTTCGTGATCTGGTTCCCTGGGGCGATCCGTACATCGTCGGCCTGCTGCGGAAATTGCAGCGGCAGAGCGGCGCCGCCCTGAGCGAAGATTGGCCCGACACCAATCCCCGCGATGAGGCCCCGCCGCCGCTGCTGGAACCCGATCTCGATGCCCTGCCCCCGCGCAGCCGGGGTGCGGCCTGGCCCCGGCGCGACTGAGCATTCGGACGCCGCCTGCCGTCCGGCGGACTAGATCGGCCGGGCCTCGATCTCGCGCCGTATCTCGGCCGCGATGAAGAACGAGCCGGTAATGGCGATCAAGCTGTCGGCCCCGACTAATTGCCGGGCCAGGTCCCAAGCTGCGGCCCGATCGGCGGCCAGTAGGCACGGCTTGGATTCGATCTGGGCCGCCCGCTCGGCCAATTCGGCGACGGGCAATCCGCGCGGGTTGCCGGTATAGCGGGTCAGAATGACCCGGTCGAATTTCGGGAGCAGCACGCGGAGCATCCCGGCCGCGTCCTTGTCGCGGGTGGTCGCAAAAACCAGGATCCGCTCGCGGGCCGCAAAGCTCGAGTCCAGCGTGGCCACGAGGGCCTCGACCGAGGCCACGTTGTGGGCCGCGTCCAGCACGATCGTCGGGTTGCGGCCGATCACTTCGACCCGGGCGGGCCAGCGGACCGTCGCCAGTCCGCGGCGGACCGCCGCTTCGTCGATCTTCAGGCCTCGGGCTCGCAGTTCGGCGATCGCCGCCAGAGCCACGGCCGAGTTGGCCGCCTGATGCGGACCAAGCAGCGCCAGCTCCAGGGCCTCGTAGTGGTGTGCAGCCCGCGGGCCACGATAGCGAAAGTCCAGCGTGCCGCGCCCCGCCGCCAGGTTCGTGCCCGCGCCGGATGGTACGCGAACTCGAACTGTCGCCCCAGCTCGACCAGCGGCGCGTGTTGCTCGGCCGCGATCCGGGCAATCACGTCCCGCGGCTCCGCGTCGACCACGCCGCTGATCACCGGCACGCCGGGCTTGATGATCCCCGCCTTTTCGCCGGCAATCGCCGCCAGCGTGCTGCCCAACTGCCGAGTGTGGTCATAGCTGATGCTGGTGATCGCCGCGACGGCCGGCGTGCAGATGTTGGTCGAATCCAGGCGGCCGCCCAGCCCGACTTCGAGCACCGCCACGTCGACCGCGTGCTCGACGAAGTACAGCAGGGCCAGCGCCGTGAGGATCTCGAAATACGTCGGTCCGTGGCTGCCGGGGCCGGCCTGCCGGTCCATCTCCAGCACGGTCGGGCGGACGCGCTCGATCAGCGCGGCCAGCGCCTCGGGCGGGCATTCCTGGCCGTCGAGCGCGATCCGCTCCTCCAGCCGCTCCAGGTGAGGCGAGCTGTAGAGCCCGGTTCGATAGCCGGCCGCGGCGAGGATTGCCGTGATCGTCGCCGCGGTGGAACCTTTGCCCTTGGTGCCGGCGACGTGCACGATTTGCAGCTGCTCTTGTGGGTTGCCCAATCGCTCGGCGAGCTCGCGCATCCGATCCAAGCGGAAATCGCGCTGCCCGTACGGAATGCTCAGCATCCGTTCGTAGTCGATTCGCCCCAGCAGGAAGGCCAGTGCCGCTTCGTATTGGTCAGAGGGGAGGTGCAAGGGACAGTGCGGGCTCGAAAAGAGATGCGGCCACAAACAGGGGCCGGCTGAATTCTTGGCGACACCCCCCGCGCGGCGAAGCGTACCGTCGTTGTACGGACTGCCCGCGGCGCAAGCAAGCGGGCCACAGCGAAGCGTCGGCGGGTCGACCTGCCGTGCATCGCCCAGGGGTCTTCAGGTCCGATTGTGCGGGGCTCGGTTTGACTTGGCCGGCGGTCGCCACTAGCATCGCAAGATGAGGCCGCTGGCTGCGATTTGCCGCCCCCGCTTGGCCCGACTTTCTTGGCGTAGCTCCCATGCCTCGCGAAGCGATCTTCGAAGCCAGCGTCGAGTATTTCCTGTTTCCGATTCGGGATTACCTCGACGACGAGACCGTGACCGAAATCATGGTCAACGGCTATCAGGACATTTACATCGAGCGCCGCGGCCGGCTGGAGCATACGCCGGCCCGATTCGAGAGCGAAGATGCGCTCCTCTCGGCGGTTCATAACATCGCCCAGTGGGTCGGCCGCGAGATCAGCTCCGAGCGGCCGGTGCTCGACGCCCGGCTGCCCAACGGCTCGCGCGTCAACGCGGTCATTCCGCCCAGCGCCACCAAGGGCACGTACCTGACGATCCGCAAGTTCTCGCGCGAGGCGCTGACGCTCGACGATTTGATCCGCTTCGGCAGCTTGTCCGAATCGGCCCGCGAGTTTCTGGAACTGTGCGTCCGGCTGCACAAGAACGTGATTATCTCGGGGGGCACCGGCACCGGCAAAACGTCGATGCTGGGGGCCGTCAGCACCGCGATTCCCGATGGCGAGCGAATCATCGTCATCGAAGACACCGGCGAACTCCGCCTCCGGCAGCATCACTGCCTGTACCTGGAGGCCAACCGGCCCGGGGCGCACGGCCGGGGCGGCTTGAGCGTCCGGCAGCTATTCGTCAACTCGCTCCGCATGCGGCCCGACCGGATCATCGTCGGCGAAGTCCGCTCGGGCGAAGCCTTGGACCTGGTCCAGTCGATGATCAGCGGTCACTCGGGCAGCCTCTCGACAGTCCACGCCAATACGGCCCGGGATGCATTGATTCGGCTGGAAACGTTGTCGCTGATGTCCGACGTCGAGATTCCGATCTACGTGGCCCGGCAGCAGGTGGCCTCGGCGATTCACCTGGTCGTGCAGTTGGCGCGGTTCGTCGAAGACGGCTCGCGGAAGGTCACCAGAATCACGGAGGCCCACGGCCTGGGACCCGACAATCAATATCAGCTGCAGGACCTGTTCGTGCGCGGCTCACCGGCACGGCCGCCGACGGCACGGTGCGCTCGGACCTGGAAATGACGGGCACGCCGGCGACTTTCGGCGACGAGCTGCGCGAGCAGGGGCTGGAGCGGCAGGCCCGGCTGTCGGGACCCGCCTGGGGGTTGGAATCATGAATCGGCGGCTGGCAGTACGAAATCAGGCTATTTCGGGGGGGAAACGCCGGGCCAGGCGGCGTGGCGCGGCGGTTTTGGACTTCGCCCTGGTACTGGGCGTAATAGTACCTTTAGCCGCGTTTGTGATGTGGGTCGGCCCTCGTATAATGAATCTTGTCTACGAAATGCTGGGTTTGCTCGTCTCGTGGCCGTTCATGTAGGTGGTGCCGCCCGACGGCCCGACGAAACACATCCAGCGCATGCGGAACGACGGCCGACCGCCACCCGCGGGGCTCCGCGGTGTTGGATCAGGGTTGGCACGGCCAGGGTTGCCCCAGGGAGACACGATCGATGCGCAAGAGTCATTCGCTCTGGAACTTGCTCCGCCGGGTCCATGCCGACGAGCGCGGGGCGGTCAGTCTGGAGACGCTCTTGATCGTCGGCGTGATCGCGCTGCCGATCCTGATCTTCCTGCTCAAAGTGGGTTGGCCCCGGATCAAGAACTACTTCAATACCGGCCTGACGAACCTCGAAAACAACCAGCAGCAGGCCACGCAATGAGTTCGCCCGCCGGGGCACCTGCCGCGGGCCGGCCCAACCTTCGCTCCCGTGCCCAGGCGGTCGCCCGGCGATGATTGCCATCGTGCTGCTGGTCGGGCTGGTCGCGGTGGCCACGGCCACCGACCTGGCGCGACACAAGATATACAACTGGACGACCTACCCTGGCATCCTGGCGGCACTCGGCCTCAACGCGGTCGGGGCTTGCTTGGGCGAGCCGGTCTCGCCGAGCGGTGGCTGGCCGGGGGGCACGCTGGGGTGGATCGGGCTGGGAGAAGCGCGGGCGGGTTTCTGGTGTGCGGGCTGGTCATGCTCGTCTGCTTCGTCTTCTTCCGCGTCGGCGGCGGAGACGTCAAGCTGATGGCCATGATCGGAGCGTTTCTCGGCGTGCAGCAAGGCATCGAAGCCCTGCTCTGGACCTTCGTGCTCGGCGGCGCCATGAGTTTGATGGTGCTCGTGTGGCGCGTCGGACCGGCGGCGCTGGTGGCCCGAACCGTGCGGCAAATCGTCTGGAGCTTAAGGATTCGGGCCTGGAGCCCGCTGAGCGCGGAAGAACGCGGCCAATTGCAGCCGCCGCTGTTCCTCGCGCCCAGCGCCCTGGGAGCCTTGGCGGTGATGCGGTGGTTGCCCGTGCCCATCGTGTGAGGGCCCATCGCGTGGGGGCCCATCGTGTAGGGGCCGGGCGTGTGAGGTTGCAGTCAGCGGGTCGGGCCGCTCAGTCAAGCGGCGGCTAGTCGGGAGACAGCTCACGATGCATCGTGCGGTTCTGATTCATCTGCTCCCCTGGCTGGCAATCCTGCTCGCGGCGGCGGTGGCCCTCGTTTGGCTGGCGCTGGTCAGTGGAGCCCGGCTGAATCTGGCTCGGCTGCGGACGCTGCACCGGCAGCAGGATGGCAGCGTGCAGAGCCTGAGCTTCGTGCTCACGTTGCCGGTCTTCATCATGTTCATGATGCTGATCGTGCAGACGACGCAGCTGATGATCGCCCAGGTGGTGGTCGAATACGCGGCGATCGCGGCCGCCCGCGCGGCCATGGTCTGGGTGCCGGCGCCTTCGCCCGACGGCACGATTCCGTCGGTCACGATCGTGCCCGGCCAGCCGCTCCCCTCGCCCTGGCCGCTGGACCAGGAAGCCGAGAACTGCATCAGTTCGATCGGGCCCGGCGGCAATGGGATGAATTCGCAGGGGGGCACCGGCTATACGATCAGTCCGGGCAGCTCCAAGTATCAGAAGATCCTCTCGGCGGCCGTTTTGGCCTGTCTGCCGATCGCCCCCTCGCGGAGCGTACCGACGGCAGGGCAGGGGGCCCAGAACAGCCCCGTGGCCCAGGCGGCACCGATTCTGCAGCAGGCCTACCTGGCGGTCTCGCCCAGCTCGGCCGGCAACCCGAAGATCGGCCAGCGGCTGGCCAACAAACTGGCTTACAGCCTCAGCAATACGCAGATGCAATTGAACTTCGTCCACAAGAGCGGCGAGCCGCCGCTCAATACCTGGCTGGTGCCGGCCGACACGGGCGAGTTCTACTCCAACGAGGTCGGCTGGCAGGACGAGTTGCAGGTGACCATCTGGCACAAGCTGGCGCTGTTGCCGGGGCCGGGGCGATTGCTCTTTTCGCACGCCTCATCGTCCAGCGGCGTCACCGACCAGATCAGTCCGCTGATCCAGCAGCAGAACGCCGGAGTGTATACCTACACGCTTTCCGCCTCGGCCAGCTTGGGCAACGAAGGCGACAAGTGGGTGCTGTCCTATGTCATGCACAACTAAATCAACTGGACCCGCGACTGCCCGGGCGGTGGCGCACGGCCCGCGAGTCACGTCCCTGCCGCGCTTGCTGGCCGCGCGGCTGCGCTCGTTGCACGGCGACGAGCGAGGCACGATCAGCATCGTGGCCGTGTTCTCGGTGCTGCTCTTGGCGATGTTGTTCGGCATGGTGCTGAATGCCGGCCGCCAGGCCGACAGCAAAGTCAAGATGCAGAACGCCTCCGACGCGGCCGCCTGGTCGAGCGGGATCGTGCTCGCCCGGACCATGAACACGCTGGCCTTCACCAATCACCTGCTGTGCGACATCTTCTCGCTCACCGCGATCTTGCGCGAGGCCAGCCAGCACAACGCCGAGCAGATGGTCCCGCCGATTCTGGCCGCTTGGAGCAAGGTCGGGCCGGTGTTTTCGCAGTCGCAGTTCGCCAAGTTCAAGGCTCTGGGCCCGGCGATCACGGCCAAGGTGCCGCTGGAACAGAAAATGGTCACGGCCTACTGCAACTGGACCGCCGGCACGGCCAATCTGGTGCTGCCGGTCTGGGAGCAGATTCTGTCCCAGCAGTTGATCCCGCAATTCCAGCGGGCGCTGGTCAACGCCACGCCGCAACTGGCCCAGATCGCGGCGGGCGAGATCGCCCGGCGGCATGGGCTGGGCTCGCCCGAGCGCGGCCCGATGGGGGCGATGGTCTATCTGGCGGGTTCGGTGCGCCGCTGCAGGACCCAACCACGGCCCTGCCGGTGGTCGATCCGCAGTCCAACCAGCAGTACCTGCAAATCGCCCAGCAGCAGCGCAACAAGCTGGCCAATACCTATCTGAATCAGTGGAATGCCAACACGCTGGCCGGGTTCGATCAGTTCGCCAAGATGTCGCAGTTCGGCACGCTCTGGCGCGGCTTCACCTGCGGCCAGCTCGACAAGCTGCTCAATAAGGACTACCCGAACTCCAACCTGCCGTTTGTCATCCGCACGCCGCCCAAGCAGTCGGGCGACAAGAACCCCTACCTGGAATCGAATTTCAAATTCGTGAACGTGGCCTACTGGCCGCGGCTGCACGAGACCCTGCCCGGACTGTTCAAGAACGCCAACCGCAACGACGCCCTGGCCTACAGCGAGTACCTGCTGTTCGTGCCCAGCAAGCGGCTGGTTCGCAATCCGGTGAACCAGGGGGGCGGCGGGGGCGGCCTGAACATCGGCGGCGCGCCGGGGGGCGCGATCACGCTGCCGGGTCCGGCGGCGGCTCAGGCCCAGGGGGGCGGCGGCGCGGCCGGAGCCTGGAACATCGGCCGCGACGGCACGCCCACCGCGTGGGACCTGCTCAACCAAAGTTGGCGAGTGAAGTTGGTGCCGGCGATCAGCGCCGGAATCCCTACGATCCTGCAAACCTCACCGCAGAACGTCACGCTGAGCGACAACGGCCAGCAGCGCGGCGTGCAGCCGCCGCAGCTGGGCGGCCTCAGTTCTCAGCAGCTCAACGTCATTAATACCCATTAGATCGATTGACTGAACGTCGGAGAGGAAATCGGAGAGAATAATCCACCGATTTCGCAGATTACACAGATTACGGAATGCAGAAGGCAGCAGCTGATGCCGCCGAGGTGGAATAGAGTTCGACTGAGTTTTCTTCGTTCTGTGAAATCTGCGCAATCTGTGGAGAATCCCTCTTCGTTCTGTAGCAGCACTGCTCCCTGCAGTGAAGTTCCCGTGTGATTGTCCACGTTTAACCATGTCTCGCCAACTCAACAATCAATCGCTTGCTCGCTCGGCGAGGGGCGATCGCCGCGGCCTTGCGCCGCTGGAGCTGGTGCTGGCGCTGCCGCTGCTGCTCATGATCATGGCCCTGGCGGTGTACGTGGGCAACATGGCCAGCTGGAAGCTGCGGGCGTTGAACGTGGCCCGCGATTCGGCCTGGAATGCCCGCTGGCCGCGGAGCGGCACAACGCCCTGGCCGATGGGTTGGCCCCAGACGGCCAGCCGCAACGTGGCGGCGGCCGGCAATTTGCAAGTGCTGTACGATGCGGGGCTCGATCAGCCGGTGGTTCGCGGGCCGATGCTCGGGCAGACCCAGGTCTACCGCAACCTGCTCGATCCGACGCAAGGCCTGGTCCAGGGCACCTCCTCGATCCAGCGGCCCGCGCCGATGCTGCCGAAGCTGGGCAACTTCAGCTTCAACCTCAACGACCAGATCATCGACAACGGCTTTCAATACCAGCAGCTGGGCATGGTCAGCAACGTCCAGCGGCGCGAGCCGATCATTTACAACCTGGCCCAGCCCGACCCGTCGCTGGCCCAGGCCTACAGCCAGGCCGTCGAGGCAATCATCTCGGCGCCGTTTCAGTCGCAGCTGGCCACGCTCGACAAGGATCCCGACATCCTGGCCTTTTACGGTTCGTATCACGACTTCCATCCCAGGCTGCAGAATTTCTGCACGATCAACAAGCAGACGGTGCAGCCGCTGGTCCAGAACCTGATCCTTCGCATCCAAGGGCAGAAAATGCCCCCGATTCCGAGCGTGGCCAAGGTGATGGCGCAGTTCTTTCTGCAGATGTACAAGGCCGAGCAGCAAGTCCTGCAGCAGGGAATGGGGGCGTCGCAGCAGCAGCTGGCCGCCGCCCAGGCCAATGCGGCCCAGCTCGGCAACTACATCAACCAGCTCAACGCCTTCATCGGCCAAATCCAGTGAACAGTCGCCTGCGCCTCCCGCGGCGGGCGCCCGCGAACGCTCGGGCCGAGCCCGCCAGTTTTGCGATGGTGGCCCGGCGGCTCAGTCGCTGGACGACGAACCTGCTGGCCAGCGGGCTGATTTTGGTGCTGGCGCTGGGCGTCGGCCGGCAGTTGATCGGCTGGTGGCGGATCGAGCCGAGTGCCGCGGGTCCGCAAGCGGCGGTCGATGCAAGCCTGAGCGGCGAAGCCTGGCTCCCCAGCCGGCTGCGGTTCGGCGATTCGCCGTACGAGATCGAGCATCGCCTGGCACACGGCGATCGCGCGGCGGCGATCGATCAGTTGGCTGCCGCCTGCCGCGAACAGGCCGCATCATTCGCCGCGCCGCTCCCGCCGCTGGGCGAAGCCGAGCGGCAATTGCTGGCCGCCGTCGCCGAGCTGGAGCCGCTCGCCACCGCAGGACCGCTACGGCTGTATGGATCGCTCTACGGCGTGCCGCTGGTGGTTGCGGTCGCGGCACCGGCGGAGCAGGACGTCGTCTCGCCCGCAAATACTCGGCAGACCGAGCCGGAAAAGCCGGCAGAATCGGCACCGGGGACCGAATCTGCCGCCGCCGCCGAGCCGACAGCCGGCGCGCTTGGCGCCTTGCGCGACCGCGTGTTAGTCTGGGGAATGGCGGCCGCGGCGGGCGCAGACGACTGGAGCTTGTACCTCTTTCGACAACGTTCGGGCACGGCTCAGGCCACGTCTCAGAGCCCGAAGTGCCGCTGCCGCCCGACTGTCGTCGGACGTTGGAGCTGGGCGACGCTCGGGGCGAAAGGTTGCTCGGCATCGCCAGCGCGGGCGTGACGGCCGGCGACGAGCGATCGGTTTTGAATGCGGTCGACTCGGACGCCCAGCGCGCCGACGACTGGCGGAACTGGTTTGCCCGCGAGCTGGGCCGCCGGGGTTGGTCGAGGATGGACGATTGGCGGGCGGCGGGCCCGTTCTGGCATGCCCGCTATCGGCATGGCGAGGGGGCGGACCGCTGGACCGCCGAACTGCAATTCGGGCCCCAGTCGGGCGGCGGATTGGCCGGACTGGTGCGGATCGTGCCGCCGCCGACGGTCAGCCCGGCAAGTCGTGCGGAGTAAGGAACAGCCGTGAAAAGCGTCTCGGGATTGATCATTGCGATCGGCTTGGGTCTGGCCGGGGCCGTCCTGAATTGGATGTACCTCGAGCAGGAATCGAGCCAGATCGAAAAGGTGAACTTCGTCGGCGTCCGCCAGCGGATCAATCGCGGCGACCCGATTCGCGAGGACGCCCTGGTGGCGATGCCTTACCCGCGCTCCATGGCCCACGGGCTGGAGGAGTTTTACATCCTCTGGGACGCGCGGCAGACGGTCGTCGGGCGGACGGCCAACCGGCCGTACGGCGAAGGGGACGTCGTCCTGCGGCAGGATTTGAAAGCCCCGCCGCCGGAATTGAAACTGCGCGACAAGAACGAACGGGCGATGTGGATACCGGTCGATACCACCACATTCGTGCCGTCGCTGGTCGTGCCGGGCAATGACGTCTCGTTTCTCGTTTCGCGCACCTTGCCCGGCGGCGGACCGACGCTGGCCGTGCCTCCCGACGGTGAAACCAGCGAGCCCGAGCCGCCCCGCCCGGCCGGCGGCACCGAGGTGATCGGCCCGTTCACGGTGCTGGCCCTGGGCAACCGGCTGGGCAGTGCCGAGGTGATGCAGGCCGCTAAAATTCCGCAACTGCAAGAAAACGTGATCACGGTCCGAGTGAAAATGGAAGGGGACCGGCTCGAGCCCAAGGCCCAGAAGCTGTGGGACCTGCTCCGGGCCACCAATTTCCGCCAGGTGGGCGTGCTGCTCCATCCCCAAGCCGAGTAAATCGCCGCCAGGCCGTCGCCCCTAATCAGGCTGCGGCAAGCCAGTCCGCGACAGGCAGACCACGACATGAAAGTCTGGTTCAACAAGATCCACGACAGCCGCCGCTCGATGCTCGAGGTGGGCGACGGCGACATCCGCATCGGCCGCGATGCGGGCAATACGATCGTGCTGGCCAGCCCGCTGGTCTCGCGCGAGCACGCCGTGGTGCGGCTGAGCAGCGGGCGGATGGAGCTGGAGAACGTCGGCCTGAACAGCTGCGTGGTCGGCGATACCGAGGTCTATGCCGGCCAGACGGTGGCGTTTCAGCCCGGCACCAAGGTCCGGATCTGGCCTTACACGCTGTCGTTCGAGTCGGAGACGGCGACGATCGTCAGCCGTAGCGAGCTCGAAGCGCACTTGCGCTCGATCATGGCCGACTTGGAGCTGCGGATTCACAAGAAGCTGCTGGAGCGGCTCGACCTGTACGAATTTCAGCCCAATCGGGTCGGCGATACCGACAGCATCGTGCTGTTGGAAAACAACATCGAGGACGTGTGCCGCGAGCTGGAAGTGTTCGGCCCGGCGAACGAATCGCTGATCGAAGAGATCAGCGGCCTGACGCTCCGCGATCACCTGGTCAACCAGTTGATCATGGAGACCGGCGGCGATTCGCCCTTCGACCTGACCGCCCTGACGCACAACGAATTCGACGTGCCGGCCACGCTGGTGCCGGAGCGCGAAACCGAGCTGCACAGCCTGCTGACTTTCATTCGCGATCGGCTGCAACTGGCCGACGAGCCCGACCTGAGCGGGCGAATCCAGCGGCTGGAAAGCCGGTTTGCCGACTTGTTCCACCTGGTCCGGCCGCACCTGCACCAGGAGCTGCGGAAGTATCTGCTGCTGCGGACACTGAAGAAGGACCTCAAGGACATCGTGTTCGGCTTTGGTCCCTTGCAGGATTTGCTCCGGGCCCCGTCGATCACCGAAATCATGGTCGTGGCCAGCGACCAGATCTACGTCGAGCGCGACGGCGTGATCGAGCGTTCCGGCCGGCGGTTCATCTCCGACAAGGTGACCGAATCGATCATCGAACGGATCGTGGCTCAGGTCGGCCGCCGGATCGACAAGAGCCAGCCGCTGGTCGATGCCCGGCTGCCCGACGGTTCGCGCGTCAACGCCGTGATCCCGCCGCTGGCCGTCCGCGGGCCGTGCCTGACGGTCCGCAAGTTCCCGATTCAGCGGCTGACGATGAACCAGCTGATCGAGCTGGGCAGCATCACCCGCTCGGCGGCCGTGTTCCTGAGCGCCTGCGTCATCAATCGGGGCAACATCCTGATCAGCGGCGGCACCGGCACCGGCAAAACGACGTTTCTCAACGTGCTCAGCAGCTTCGTGCCCTACAAGGAACGGATCGTCACGATCGAAGACACCACCGAGCTCCGGCTGCACCAGGAGCACGTGGTCACGCTCGAGAGCAAGCCGCCCAACGTCGAAGGGACCGGGGCCTACACGATCCGCGACCTCGTGAAGAACGCCCTGCGAATGCGGCCCGACCGGATCGTCGTCGGCGAATGCCGCAGCGGCGAAGCCCTGGACATGATCCAGGCGATGAACACCGGCCACGACGGCTCGATGACCACGGTCCACGCCAACAGCGCCGACCAGGTGCTCGAACGGCTCGAAGTGCTGATGTTGATGGCCGCCGACTTGCCCGTCATTTCGCTGCACCGCCAGATTTTCTCGGCCCTGGACCTGATCGTACACATCGATCGGATGCCCGGCGGCCGCCGCTCGGTGACCCAGATTTCCGAAGTCACGGCGATCGACCCGGAAACCAATCGGGCCACCGTGACCGACATCTTCAACTTCCGCGACGGCGTCTCGCTGCAACCGACCGGCTACCTGCCGACATTCATCGACGAGCTGATCGACAACGGCCTGCTCGACCTGGAATTCCTCTATGCGGGGGATGCTCGGGCCCAGACTCGCTCGGCCGCCAATGGCCGGGCGGCGGGCACTCCGTCGAGCGCGGCGCATCCGCCGGCCCTGCCAAGCCCGCGGCACCGCCGGCCCGTCCCGCGGCGCAGCGTCCGGCGGCGGCCAATCCCGCGATGCCGCCGTCGGCCGCTTCCAAGCCGGCACCGGCTCCCACTGGGCAAAGCCCCGCGGCCACTGCCGCGGCCGGAACTGCCCCGGCCGAGCCCGCCAAGCCGGCCGAAGCCCCGGCCGACAGTTCCAAGGTGTCGAACCTGATCAACCAGTATCTCAAGTAAGCCATGCCCAACGAGATTGTGCCGAGCCTGGTGATCGGCGTCGCGATCGGCGTGCTCGCGTACTGCGGGGCAGGCTATTTCACGCAGGCGCTCGATTTCGCCGAGCGCGATCTGGCCGACAAGTTGCGGCGCTTGCAGGCGCCCACGCCGCGGTTGCGGCAATACCTGGTCGTCTGGTCGGCGGCGATTTTGATGCTGTTTTTGATGCTCTGGCTGTTCGTCCACAGCCTGCTGTTTGGGGTTCTGGCCGTGGTGTTTCTGGTTTCGGCCCCCTGGTATCTGCTGCGACGAATGGCCGAACGGCGGCGGCTGAAGATCGAGGATCAACTGGCCGACGCGATGGTCACCTTGTCGAGCGCGGTCAAGGCGGGGCTGTCGCTGGCCCAGGCGATGGAGATTCTGGCCGACCAGTGCCCCAAGCCGATCTCGTTCGAGTTCCAGCGGATCGTCGGCGAGTATCAGATGGGCAAGCCCTTGGAGCGGACGCTGGACGAAGCCAAGCAGCGGCTGGAGAGCGAAAACTTCGCCCTGTTCGCGGCCGCGATCCAGGCCAGCCGGCAGAGCGGCGGCCGGCTCAACGAAACGATCGACCGGATCGCCCACAGCGTGCTGGAGCTGCAGCGGCTGGAGCGGAAGATCAAGTCCGAGACGGCCCAAGCCCGCAAGGCGGCCGTGTACATGGCCCTGGCGCCAATTTTGATTCTGACCGTGTATTATTTCGTCGATCCGGGGAACACGATCAAATTGTTCGTCACCTTGCCGGGGCAGATCCTGCTCTCGATTTCGATGACATTGAACCTGATCGCCTACGGCTGGGCCCGCTGGATCTTGAATCCCGAGATTTGATATGTCGGCTCTGTCCCTCACTTTTTCGCTGTCCGGCTTGCTGGCCGAATCGATGCCCAACCCGGGCATCCCGCTGGCGGCTTGCGCGGCGGTGGGGGCCTCGTTGTTCGGGCTGGTCTGGTGGGTGACGGCCAGGCTCCAGACGGCCGACCTGGAGCAGGGGGCCGAATGGCGGTACGACGTCAGCCGGATCAACGAGCTTCGCCGGGTCGATCCGCTGTTCCGCCTGTTCCAGCCGGTGATTCAGTGGCTGGCCCGGTTCAACCGCCAGGCCTTCGCCGAGCAGTTGCCCGAGATTCAGCGCGAGATTCAGGCTTCGGGCCTGTCCCGCTTCTGGCTGGCCGAAGAGTACCTGGGGCGGATCGAGCTCTTGGCTTTGCTCGCCGGGCCGCCGATTGGTTACCTGCTGTGGAAGGCGCTGGCTCTGCCGGGTCTGATCATGGCCTTGGGACTCGTGTTCGTGCTCGGTTATTTGCTTCGCCGGCAATTGGCTCGCCGGGCCCAGAAGCGGCTGCAAACGATCAAGATGCGGCTCCCCTTCCTGCTCGATCTGCTCACGCTGCTGATGGAGGCCGGCTCCAGCTTTCTGCGGGCGATGGACGAGGCGGTCCGCGAGTTCTCCGGACATCCGCTGGCTGTCGAGTTCGGCCGGGTGCTGTCCGACATGAACATGGGCAAGACCCGCACCGAGGCCTTCCATTCGCTTTCGGCCCGCTTGAGCGACGACGAAATCAACGGCATCGTCACTTCGATCCTGCAGGGCGAGCAGCTCGGCACGCCGCTGGCCAACGTCTTTCGCACCCAGGCCGACGTGCTGCGGATCAAGCGCAGCCAGCGGGCCGAAACCCTGGCCGGCGAGGCGGGCGTGAACATGCTCCTGCCGGGCATCCTGATCATGGCCTCGACGGTGCTGATCATCATCGGTCCGTTTTTCCTGAATTACCTCTACTCGGGTCTCGGCCTGTAGCGCCGCCCGTTCCGGTTCCATGGCCATCAAAGTCACCTGTCCCCGCTGCAATACGGCGCTGCAAGTGCCGCCCAAGCTGCTGGGGCAATACACCCAGTGCCCGGCCTGCCAGAATCGGATTCTGATCCCGATCAACGCCCTCGTCGGCGCACCGGCGGCCGCAGCGGAGGAGCCGGCCGCGGGCAACTCGAGCACGGTGCGGTTCGCGGCGGTGACGGCCGGGAGTGCGACGCCCCCCACGCGCCCCCCAGGGCCTGCGGCGCCCAGTCCAGTGGCGTCCAGTCCAGCGCCAACCGGCGAGTCACCGGCCAGCCGATCGGCGGCCTCGGTTCCGACGGCCAGTTGGACCAGTCACGCGCCGGCCGAGCAACCTGCGCCGCGAAAGACGGCCCGCTTCATCACGGCCGAAACGTCGGCCCCCACGACGGTCCAACTGCCGCCGGGGGGCGAGCTGCCCAAGCTGCAATTGACCGAGAGCAACCTGCGCAAGCCGGGTACGAAGGATTCCAAGCTGAATCCGCTCGTGCTGGTCGGGGCGGCCTGCTTGAGCTTTTGCCTGTGCGTCGTGCTGCTGCTCAGCGATTTCGAGGGGCCGACCGTCAACAGCGACGAAGAACTCAAAATCACCCAGACCCTCGAATCGTATTACAAGAACCAGGAAGGCCCCCTGGCCCCGTATCAGATCGAGCTCCGCGACGCCCAGCAGGCCCGCAGCCGGGGCGACCGCGCGGCCGAGCAGCGGCACTATCGCAAGGTGCTCGACCTGCTCCACGCCGAGCGCGATCCGCGCGACCGGTTTCGCGGTTTGACGGGCACCCCGCAGAGCGATCAGAATCTAGAGAGGCAGCTGGCCCGGCTCCTGACCAACCAGTCGGGCGGCGGCGAAGAAGGCGAGTGACCGCGGCAGCGTGGCGGTCGAGCGTGCTGCCGATCCGCCCCCATAGCGGGCCGGCTCGACAGTCGTCGTGGCCCCGACTGCCCGCGGCGATGAGCACCGCGATTCGCCGTTTGCCCCGTTGATTCAATCCGCTGCCGGCCCGGCCGGCATCCTTTTTTTTGAGCAAGACGCCCGTGGCGCTGGAACCGCATCCGCGATACGAGATCTTCGCCGAGATCGCCGCGGGCGATTTCGCCACGGTCTATCGCGGCCGCGACCGCGAGCTGGGCCGCGAGGTGGCGATCAAGCAGATCCACCGCCAGTTTCTCAGCGATCCCAAGCAGTTGGAACGCTACTGGCAGGAGGCCCAGCTGCTGGCCTCGCTCCAGCACCGCAACATTATGACGATCTACGACATCGTCCGGTCGCGGGGCTGGCTGATCCTGGAGCTGATGCAATCCAACCTGCATCAGGCCGCCCACGGCGAGCCGATGGACCTCGACCAGCTGCGGCTGGCCCTGACCTGCACGCTGCAGGCGCTGAAGTTCCTCCACGAGAACGGCGTGATCCACGGCGACATCAAGCCCAGCAACCTGTTCCTCGACAAGCGCAACTGGGTCAAGCTGGGCGACTTTGGCCTGGCCCGTCGCGTGACCAGCGATCGCGGCAGCCTGCTCAAGGGGACCACCCGCTACATGGCCCCCGAGCTGGTCTCGGAGCAATTTGGTCCGGTCGGGCCGGCCAGCGATCTGTACTCGCTCGGCTTTGCGGCCTATGAGCTCTTGTGCGGCGAGCAGTTCGATTCGCTCTTTCCGGGTTTGGAAGCCTTCGGCCGCGACAAGCAAATCGCCTGGATGATGTGGCATTCGGCGCCCGACCGCCGGCTGCCCGAGATCAACCGCGTGCTCGACGGCGTGCCGGAAGACCTGGCCAAGGTAATTCAAAAGCTCTCGACCAAGAATCCGGCCAACCGCTACCGCACCGCCGACGAGGCCCTGGCCGACTTGCGGATCGATCCGACGCTGGCCGATTCGGGCGCGGCCGGCGGCCCCACGCCCGAGGAGATCGAAGCCGAAGCCCGCCGCAAGCGGCGGCGCAAACGGTTGGGCATCTTGGCCACCTTCGCCGTCAGCGGAGTGCTGATGGCCTTGATCGCGGTGCTGACCCGCGAGCCGCCTCCCCCGCCGCCGCGCAAGGAGCCGCCGCCGGTCGAAGGAGTCGTCCGCACGGTGCTGCCCGAGAAGCACACGCTGGTGATCGAGTCGGACGGCAAGCCGAAAGAGTACGCGATCAAGCCGCAGGATCGCCTGTCGCTCAACGGGGCGGCCACGCTCCTCCGCGACTTGCAGGACGGCGATCGGCTCAAGATCACCACCTTGCACGACGAGCTGGGCCGCGAAGTGCACGAGATCGCGGCCTCGCGGGCCCAGCGCAGCCAGGGCACGGTCGACAGCGTGGCCGCCGACGATGGCCAGCTGACGCTCACGATCGGCACAGGCGAGCAGGCCCACAAGCTCAAGCTGGCCGTCCCGCAAAACCTGACGCTCAAGCTGAACAACCAAACCACGCTCGACGGCGCGCCGGTCCAGCTGGCCAGCCTCAAGCCGGGCGACCTGATCACGGTCGAACACGACGGCGACAGCGAGCTGCAAACGGCCACCAGCCTATCGGCCATCCGGGGCATCACGGACAAGGGAATCATTCGCGGCATCGATCCGGCCAAAAAACAGCTGACCTTGGCCTTGGGCGAAGGGGATGACGCCCGGCTGATTACCTTGCCGATCGCCGAGGCCTGCGAGATCACGCTCAACGACCACCGGTTCGTCGAGGGCCGAGTGCTCAAGCCGGCCGATCTGAAGCCCGGCGATCAGGCCACGGTCGTCCACGACCTCACCGTGCTGCGGGTCGACGCCGCGCACGTCTTCCAGCAGAGCGGCGTGGTGCTCGACGTCCGGCCGGCCGATCGGGTGCTGGAAGTCCGGACCGACGCGGGCGGCAAGCCGGCCAGTTGGACCGTGGCCAGCGAGTGCAAGGTGACGCTCAACAACGAGCCGGCCGAGCTGGCCGATCTGCACCGCGACGACAGGATTTCGGTCACCCACGATTCGCCCGACAGCAAGGGGGCCGAAGTTTCGTCGATCGATGCGACTCGCGAGGTGGATCCGATCAAATGGGCCCTGGTGGTGGGCATCTCGGCCTACGAGGACAAGGCGGTCACGCCGCCCCGGTTCGCCGCATCCGATGCCGAGCTCGTTGCCCGCACGCTCACCAATCGCTATCAGGTCGCCGCAAGAGCACTTGCTGCTGCTGGCCGACGTGAGCCGGATTCGGCTGGAGCAGAGCGCGGCGGGATTTTTGGACAAGGTGCCCGCCGACGCGCAGCTTTTGGTTTTTCTCGATGCCCAGGCTTACGTCGACTCGGCGGGCAAAGTGTTTTTGGCGCCGACCGATTTCGCCCTCGACCGGATCGAGGCCACCGGCGTGCCGCTGGCGGGCTTTGTCGACACGATTGAGAAGTGTCCGGCCAAGGACAAACTGCTGCTCTTGGATTTGGCTCACGCGGGCAAGGGGGCCGACCTGAAGAACCAGCCCTCGGCCGCCGAGATGCTGCTGACGCTCAAGTCGCCCGGCGCGCTTTCGCCCTTGCGCACCGTGACGGGCATCGTCAGTTGCCGGCAGGGCGAGCGCTCGCAGGACCTGTCCGACCAAGGGGCCGGTCGCTTCGGCTGGTGGATTGCCGAGGGACTCACCGGCAAGGCCGACAAGAACCGCGACAACCGCCTCGAACCGACCGAGCTGTTCGAGTACCTGGCCGCAAACCTGCCGGGCAAGGGTGGCCAGACGCCGGAGTTGGTTCTGCCCGATGCCACGCCGGCCCGGCTGTCGCCCGAGGCGAAGGTCGCGATCCGCAAGCTGGCCGGCGATCTGGCGGGCCGGAAGTTGAACCTGAAGCAAGCCGCGGCCGACTACGACGCGGCCCTGGAACTGGCCGTCAACCAGCCCGAGCCCAAGCTGCTGTATGCCTTGATCCTGACCAAGGGTCAGAAGGAAAAAGACGCAATCAAGGTGCTCGACGAGATGCGGGCAACGATGCCCGACCATCCGCTGGTGTTG
Organism: uncultured Planctomycetaceae bacterium; assembly: GCA_963828155.1. GTDB lineage: Bacteria > Planctomycetota > Planctomycetia > Pirellulales > PALSA-1355 > CAWCAX01. Next base: position 110,494 of record CAWHDQ010000012.1, on the reverse strand, counting down.
GAGCTGGGGGCCTGGCTCCATTTCCGCAAGCAGGATTACGTCGCCGGCACGGCCGACCTGGCCGCGCTGCTCGGCAAATTGGCCGATGCCAAGTCCAAGAGCGCCGATCCGGCGCAGGCCGCCCGGCTGCTGGAGTGGGCCGGCCGGCTGCGGCGAATTCGCCGCGATCGCGGCCAACGAGCAGTTTCGTCCGCCGGCCGGCGTGCTCGAGGACCTCGACGCGGTGGTCGAAAAATTCCCGCCCAAGCTCCGCCGGCAGTATGCCGACGGCCGCAAGCAAGTCGAAAAGAAGGCGGCCGAGTTCGATCGGCAGATCGCCGACGAACCCGACAAGAGCGGCATTCTGAAGATCCAAGTCAGCCGCAAGCAGCTCTTCAATTACGCCGCCTTTCCGCTCGACGCCGCCAGCAAGAACATCCTCGCGCATTTAGACGAGTAAACACGCCGGGGCGGCGTCGCAATGCTTACGGGCCCGAAGGGCCCGAGGACACTAGCCCAGGGTTGAGCCGTCCGGCGAAACCCTGGGTTAATGAGGGATCAAAAACCTTTCCGCCCTGAAGGGGCGGTGGACGCGAATCGAGCAAAAGATGGCGCAGTCCCTGGCCCGCATCTACGTGCATGTTGTGTTCTCAACGAAGAACCGCCGGCCGGTATTGCCCGACGCGTTGCGTACCGACCTTCAGGATTACATGGGCGGCATCTTGCGCAGACCTGAGGCTGCCCGGCGGTTGAAATCAACACGCTTGCCGACCACGCGCGACGCGCTTGTCTCATTGTCGCGGACCGCGACGGTAAGCGACGCCGTCGCCCAGCTCAGGAAAGGTTCCACCCTTTGGCTCCAGCATCAGCGGCCGGAGCTGCGCGAGTTTCATTGGCAAAACGGTTACGGCGCGTTCTCAGTCAGCATGTCGAACCTGGAATCGGTGCGCGAGTACATTCGCGACCAGGAAGAACATCATCGGAAGTTGACGTTTCAAGACGAATTTTGCGCCTGCTCGTGCGGCACGGGCTGGAATTCGACGAACGCTACGTTTGGGATTGAGGCTTTCCGCTCCATTTGCCCCTTCAGGGCAAAGGAATGTTTTGAAGAGCTCGCGATCCCAGGGTCTGCGGGGCTGCGACCCTGGGCTGGATTCCTTCGGCCCTTCAGGCCGGTAAGCACGACCATCGATGCGCGCCCAATGACCAGGTCGCGGCGAGTCGGTCGTCGATTTACGGCGCCGGCGCATTCGGCGGCGGGTCCGTTCCCGCGAGCAATGCCTCGAGGCCGAGGGGATCGCTCGGGTCGCAGGCCAGCAGTCGCTGAACGACTTCGGCGGCCATTTCGGCCTTGCCCAACTGGCGCAGGCAATAGACCAGGCCTTTGCCGGCTTCGAAGAAAGCCTGATTGGCCGGCAGGCGATAGGGCACGTTCTCGGCCGCCCCGGCCCGGTCGAGAGCCTTGGCCCCGATCTGGTAGGCGTAGCCGAAATGCCCTCGGGCGAGCGGATAATCCTCGTCCAACAGGGCCAGCTCGCCGAGCGTTTTGTGGGCGTCGATGATGTCGCTGCAGCCTTCGAGCAGCCACCGCAGCTCTTCGCGCGATCTCGGTCTCGCCGCCGGCGATCATCTTCTGGACTTCGTCCAGATCGTCGCGCCGATCCATGGCAGAGCCCGGGTGCACCAGCTCCCAGCTCGATCCGTCGGGCGTCCGCCGCACGAGGACCTGGGTGGCATGCCGCCGCGACTTGCCGCCGCCCGGCCGGGGAGCGGATCGTTTGCCGCCCGGCGGGCCGCTCGAGCGGTACGGTTTTGATTTGCGCTTCGGCGGCACGAAGTTTTTCCTGCAAGGCGGGCCTGGCCTAACAACGACCGCTCTTGAGCCTACTTCACGCGCACCGGCGCGTCCATTGGCCACGGAGGTACTGAAACACCGGGCCACTGCAACTCGGGGCCACTGGGTCCGGCGAGCTGGGGCGGTTATCATGGCAGTTTGCCCGTCCGGAGAAAGCAGCCCCCCATGTCGCGCCACGGAAAACCAACGACTGCTCCCACCCTCGAGCCGCAGGCCGCGGGCGATCATCGCGAGCGGCTGCAAAAGATTCTGGCCGCCGCCGGATTGGGCAGCCGGCGCCAGTGCGAAGAGCTGATCGAAACCGGCCGCGTCGAAGTCGATCGCCAGGTCGTCACGCAGCTCGGCTCGAAGGCCGACCCGCGGACCCAGGAAATCCGGGTCGACGGCGTGGCGCTCGCCCGCCCGCGGCTGGTACACTATCTGGTCAATAAGCCGGTGGGCATCGTCTCGACCAATCGCGATCCGGCCGGCCGGCCGCGGGTGATCGACCTGGTGCCCGACGGCCAGCGGCTGTTCACCGTCGGCCGGCTCGACATTTCGAGCGAAGGGCTGATCCTGGTGACCAACGACGGCGATTTGGCCAACCGGCTTGCGCATCCGCGGTACGGCGTCGAAAAGACGTACCATGCCGAGGTGGCCGGCAACGTCGGGCCCGAGGACCTGGCCACGCTCCGCAAGGGCGTCTATCTGGCCGAAGGCTTCGCCAAGGTCAGGCACGTCAAAGTCAAGACGCAATACAAGCAGAGCGCGCTGCTCGAGATCGTGCTCGACGAGGGCCGCAATCGCGAGATTCGCCGCCTGCTGGCCCGGGTCGGGCACAAGGTGCTCAGGCTGAAACGAATCGCCCTGGGCCCGCTCAGGCTCGGCGAGCTGCCGAGCGGCGAATTCCGCCCCCTGACGCACGATGAGCTCCGCCAGCTCCGCACCGGAGCGACCGGTGGCCGCAAAGCGCGCGGCCCGGGCCGCGGCCGAGCAAGCGGCGGACCCAAGCCGAGCGGAAAGTCGGGCCGCCCCCGCCCCGGCGGTCAGCACGCTGCCGGCCAGCCAGCCCGACGCGAAGCGCTGGCTCCGGCAGGACCGACGATCATCGGCGGCGACACCCCGCGCCCGGCCCGCCCGGGCAAGCCCGGCGGCAAACCCCGCCCGGCAGGCAAGCAGCGCGCGGCGGGCAAATCCCGCCCGGCTGGCAAATCGCGCCCGGCAAGCGCGCCGCGGCCGGCCGGCAAACAGCGCCGCCGACCCGGTTCGCCGCGTCCCGGCGCCCCGTCCCGCCCGTCCCGAGGGTCAGTCATGAGCGGCGGTCTGCACGCTCCCTACTGTGCCGATCGGGCCGTCGAGCGGCGGGTTCGGGTGATCGAGAACGTGCCGCTCGCCCGGTCGACGTATCGCCTGCGGTTCGAGTGCCCCGAGATTGCCGAGCGGATCGTGCCCGGCCAGTTCGTCATGCTGCGGCTCGACGGCACCCACGATCCGCTGTTGGCCCGGCCCCTGGCACTGTACGACACGGTGTTCGACGACGCAGTGCTCGATGGCACGCGCTCGACGAGCGGCAGCGGCCCTTTGCCGTGGACGTGGTCTATCTGGTGGTCGGCAAGTTGACCAGCCGGTTGGCCCAGCTCGCACCGGGCGCGCAACTGGCAGTCTGGGGGCCGCTGGGCAACGGCTTTCCGCCCGAGCCGGCCGAGCATCTGGTGATGGTGGCCGGCGGCATCGGCCAGACGCCGTTTCCGGCACTCGGCGGCGAGTATCTGGGCCGGCGGCGATACGGCCAGCCGCCATCGCCAGGTGCCGCCTGCGGCGCGAGTGACGCTCTGCTACGGTGCCCGAAGCGCCGACTATCTGGCGGGCCTCGACGACTTCGCCCGGCTGGGCGTGGAGGTACGCGTCAGCACCGACGACGGCACCGCCCGCCGCCACGGTCTGGTGACGGAGCTGCTCGAGGAGGTGCTCGCCGAATCGCCCGCCGCGCAAGTGCCGGGAGTGCTCGTGGCTTGCTGCGGTCCCGAGCGGATGATGGAAGCCGTGGCCGCGATCTGCGGCCGGCGCGGGTCCGCTGCCGGCTCTCGCTGGAGACGCCGATGGCCTGCGGCATCGGGATCTGCTTCAGCTGCGTCGCCAAGGTCCGTCAGCACGACGGCTGGGACTACCAGCGCACCTGCGTCGAAGGGCCGATCTTCGACGCCGCCGAGATCGTCTGGTGAGCGGCGCCGAGCAGGCGGCGGTCTAGGCCTTCGACTTCTGCTTCGAGGCCTTGATGGCGGCCGAGAGCCGCGACTTCAGCCGGCCTGCCGCATTGCGATGAATGATTCCGCGGGCGGCCGTCTGATCCAGCTTCTTGCAGGTGACGCGGAACTCGGTCTCGGCCTCTTCGACCTTGCCGCCGCCGATCGCCTCGCGGACCTTGCGAATCTGGGTCTTGAGGACGCTCTTGGCCGCGCGGTTGCGGGTCCGGCGGACGACGGACTGACGTTGGCGTTTCTTGCCGCTGTGGGTATTGGGCATGGTGTTGCGAGCGAGGCGCTAAGGGGGGAAGCTAATCGGGTGACGGCGCCGCGACGGGGGGTCACGAGGCCGACGGAGAGCAATGCGTACGGTTTTCGGCGGCCCGCAGTCCTGCGACCAGGCCCGGGCTGCGCTGGGCCTCCCGGGCGGCGGGCCGAATTAACCTTTATTACGCATTTCGGCCAACTTGTCCAGTAGAGCTGGCACGTCTTTGTAGCCGAATTCGAGCCCCGCCAGTTCGTTCAAGTGTTTCTCCGAGGAATCGAGCCACTTGTCGTTGCCGTTGGCGTCGTTGATCGCCAGGGCCAGAGCTAGGCGGCCGGCCGAATAGAGGGCCGCCTTTTTGTCGTCGACCTCGCGCTCGGAGGTCGCCTCGACCGCCTGCTCGAAGTTGTTTAGGGCCAGCGTGAACTTTTTCAGCTTCTGAAAGCACTCCCCCAGCTCCTGGAACACGCGGGCCTTGCGCTTGGTGTCGCCGCGGGCGAGCTGCAGGTGCTGGATCGCTTCCTGGTAGATGCCCTCGCGCTTCAGCCGCACGCCCAGCTCGTACTTCAGTCCCAGGTTCGTCGGGTTCCGCTCGGACCGGCTGCGGTAGACTTCCAGCTCGACGCGGTTCAGCTCGAGCTTCATCTTCTTGGCCAGCTCGCGGGCCTCGTCGGTGTTCTCGCTGGCGGCCCGGCGCTCGGCGGCCAGCACCTGGCTGCGACTGCGGCGGAGCTGCACGTCCTCCAGCAGCTCGCGGATCGAGATGTCCCCCCCGACACTTCGATCGCCTTGCCGTACACCTGTTCGGCTTCGGCCAACCGCTCGTGGCGGACGTGCAGGTCGGCCAGTTCCCGGTACAGCGCAACGTCGGCCGGCGATTTCGAGATTCGTTTTTCCAGCTGCTGCTCGGGCGTGAGCTGGGAGCGATCGTCCTCCTCCTGGGCCTTGCGGACGTCGGTCGACGATTCGGCTTCTTCGTAGCCGCCGTGGCTGATCGTCCGCTCGACGGCCAGATCGGCGATGGCCCGCTGGGCTTCTTCATCGCCCGGCTTGGCTTGCTCGACGCGGTGCCAACAGGAGATGGCCTGATCGAAGTGGCCCATGCGGGCCAGGGCCCGACCGCACATCCGGTTGACGTCGGGATCCTTCAGATTGACGTCGAGCGCCATCTTCAGGTAGACGAGTTGCGTTTCGGCCAGGTCCATGCCTTCGCAGGCCGCGGCCATCGCCATCAGCGTCGGCACGTCCCAGGGATTGCCCTTGAGCACGTCGATGCCGGCCTTGATGACGCCCGGCCAGTCTTTCTGCATGCTGGCCTTCTTGAGCGACGTCTTGGCGCCGAACGAAGCCATGCCGGCCAGCTTGCCCACGCTCTTGGGATTGTTGTTATACTTGCGAGACAGCGTGCTCAAGAACTGCTGCACGTAGATGCGGTTGCCGGGATCGCCGACGACGCATTCGGTGAACAGTTTGACCGCGTACTCGAAATCGGCGGCCTTGGAGGCGTGCTCGAACATCTGCTGCAAGCGACGGCGCTTGGCAGGCGGGATCGGCTCGCGGTTATTGCCAGTGGGCATTAGTTTCCGGCAGGGCGGTTTCCAGCAGGGCGGGTTCCAACAGAGCGCCAGCAACTCGGCCGGGACGCGGTCGTCCTTGGTCCGGACGGATCCGTCCGGAATGGGGGAGTTCGGCCGAAAATCAATTTTAGTGCCGCCAGGGTTTCAAGACAACGATCCCCGTCACCGTGCCCGCCGCGCTGCCGTGGCCGAAGTTGCGCCGTTAGGGCACTGTTAAGTTTCAGGTTTGGGGCAGGTTCTGGAAGAGGTTCATGAACGACCGCCCGAAGGGGAAGGTTTATCTGGTCGGGGGCGGTCCCGGCGACCCTGGGCTGTTGACGCTCCGCGGCCGGCAATGCCTCGCCCGAGCGGAAGTGGTGCTCTACGACTATCTGGTCAACCCGCGTGTCCTGCGGCATGCCGCAACGGCCGAGCTCGTTTGCTTGGGCCGGCATGGCCGCGATCGCCTCGTCGATCAGGCCGAAATCAACGCCCGACTGGTCGAACTAGCCCGGCAGGGCCGCGTGGTGGTGCGGCTGAAGGGCGGCGACCCGGCCATTTTCGGCCATCTGGCCGAGGAGGCCGCGGCTCTGCAAGCCGCGAGCATCGAATACGAGATCGTGCCCGGCGTGACCGCGGCCTCGGCCGCCGCCAGCTTTGCCGGCATTCCGCTGACGGCCCGCGACGCGGCCTCAGCCGTGGCGCTGGTTACCGGCCAGCAAGGGCACGACGAGCCGGCGCCGCTCGACTATCCGGCCCTGGCCCGGTTTCCCGGGCACGTTGGTCTTTTATATGGGCGTTACCACGGTTGCCCGCTGGACCGCCGGGCTGATCGCAGCCGGCTTGGCGGCCGACACGCCGGCCGCCTGCATCCTGCGCGCCGAGCTTGCCCGAGCAACAGACGCTGCGCTCGACGCTGGGCAACCTGGCCGCCACGATCGAGCGGGCTCACGTGCGACCGCCGGCGATTTTCATTGTCGGTCAGGTGGCCGCCGACAGCGGTGTGCTGGACTGGTTCAGTCGCCGGCCGCTGGCAGGCGTGAGCGTGCTCGTGACGCGGCCGGCGCGGCCGGGCGGCGAAGCGGGCGATCCGCTTGTCGATCAGTTGAGCGAGCTCGGAGCCGCCGTGCTGGAGCACCCGGCGATCGAAATTGGTCCGCCTGAGGATTGGCGACCGCTCGACGCAGCACTGGCCGACGTGACGCGATTTGCCTGGATCGTGTTCTCGAGCGCCAACGGCGTCGAGGCCTTCTGCCAGCGGCTGCTCGCCGGCCAGCGCGATCTCGCGGCGCTCGGCAACGTGCAACTGGCCACGATCGGGCCCGGCACCGCCGCCGCGCTGGCGGACTACCACCTGCGGGCCGACCTGGTGCCCGACGAGTTTCGGGCCGAAGCCCTGGCCGCGGCCCTGGCAGAGCATGCGCCGGGCCGCCGGTTCTTGCTGATTCGGGCCAGCCGGGGGCGGCAGGTGCTGGCCGATGAGTTGCGTCGGGCCGGCGGAATCGTCGAAGAAGTCGTGGCGTACACCAGCCGCGACGTGACGACGATCGATCCGGAGATTCTCGCCCGACTCCAGGCCGGGCGGATCGATTGGATCACGGTCACCAGCTCGGCGATTGCCCGGTCGCTGGCGGCGGTGTTGGGTGCCGACATCTCCCAAGCGCGGCTGGCCAGCCTCAGTCCCGTGACTTCGGCCACGTTGGCCGAGCTGGGATTGAGTCCGGCGGCCGAGGCCGCCCGCTACACGAGCGCCGGATTGGTCGAGGCGATCTTGAACTGGCAAGCGCGGCACGCGCCGCGGAGCGGATACGCGCACCGAGCGTGCCCGGAGCTGTCCGTGAAGCTGGTGGTTTTGTGCAACGCGCAGGTCGGCTCAGGGCCCGAACGCCACGCGGGCCCGCTGGCCCTGATCGCTTCGACGCTCGAAAAAATCGGCCAGCCGGCCGAGATTGTGCGCGCCCAGCCCGCCGAACTGCGGGACAAGGCCGACCAGGCCGTGCGCGACGGTGCCGACGTAGTGGTGGCGATTGGCGGCGACGGCACGCTAAGCACGGTCGCCGCCGCATTGGTCGACAAGCCGGCCGCGCTCGGGATCGTGCCCTTGGGCACGTTCAACCACTTTGCCCGCGACCTGGGCATTCCGCTGGAGATCGAGCCGGCCGTCCGAATCCTCGCCGCCGGCTGCACCCGCCGCATCGACGTGGGTGAGGTCAACGGGCACACGTTCATCAACAACGCTTCGATCGGGGCCTACCCGCTGATGGTCCTCGATCGCCAGCGTCAGCAGATTCGCCTGGGCCGCTCGAAATGGCGGGCGATGCTGCACGCGGGCTGGCGGGCTGCGCAAGTTTCCGCAGATGGAGGTCCGGCTGGCGCTGGCCGACGATGCGCCGTGGTGCTCCACGCCCTGCGTGTTCGTGGGCAACAATACGTATCGCTTCGACCTGCTGGCCCCGGGCAGGCGGCCGGCGCTCGATCGCGGCCGGCTCGGCCTGTACGTGCTCCAAACTCCCAGCCGACTGGCGGTGCTGCGGCTGGGTCTGAAGGCGGCACTGGGCAAACTGCCTCAGGACGGCAATCTGATCGCCGTCGAGTCGGAAGAATTCTGGATCGATTGCCGCCGCGGGCACGTCCACATCGGCTGCGACGGCGAGGTGTTCACGCTCGTTCCGCCGCTGCACTTCCGGACGCATCCCCGGCGCTGACGGTGGTCGTGCCGCCACCCGACGAGCGGGATTGAGCAATCGTTCTCTCAACCGGGGGGATCGATTTCTAGGCGGACTTCGCCGATCGGGCCGCCCGCCAGTCCGGCGCGGTCGGCGCAGCCGCTGCTCGTTCTCAAAGTCGAGCGGCGGCAATTCGACCTCGATGATCAAATGATTGCGCTCCGCCAGGCGGTCCGTCACCAGAAAGCGGGCCGGCTCGCGGTAGCCGTCGACGGGGCCCAGCGGCTGGTCGTTGAGCCAGGCTTGGCCGCGCAGATCGACGCCGCCCACGACCAGCCACACGGCCTGGCCAGCGGCCAGATTGGTCGGCCGGCCGAAGGGGCGGCGATAGCGAACTCGGCCGCGAAAATCGGCCCCCAGCGTTCGCGTCCAGTCGGCCGGCAAGATCGCTTCGCCGGGGGGCGGAAGCGGAGCGTCGTCGGCAATCGTTTGGCCATCGGCAGCCAGCCGCTGCCGCTCGAGCGGCTCGTACTGCCAGGGTCCGCGAAGGCGAATCAGATGTGGGGCGGCGGACATGGCCAGTTCGACGCCAACGTCGCTCGTGGGGTTCAGCGCCGCCGCAGCATCCGCGTGTGGGCGATCACGTCGCGAATGGCATGGTCCAAGTCGTACTCGGGGCGAAAGCCGATCGTCGGTGCGCAGCCGCGTCAGGTCGGGCACCCGGGCCCGCACGTCCTCGAAGTGCTCGCCGGCATAGACCTGACTGTAGGGCTGCATCTCGATCGTCAGGTCGGGATTCACGGTGTTGATCACCCGCAGCGCGAGGTCGGCGATCGTGATTGGTTCGTCGCTGCCGATGTTGAACACGCCGGCCACCGCCGCGTCGCTGTCCATCAGCTCGCTGACGGCCCGAACGACGTCGGCGACGTGGGCGAAGCAGCGCGACTGCTGGCCGTCGCCGTAGACCAAGAGCGGGCGGCCGACGAGCGCCGCCTCGACGAACCGCGGCAGCACCATTCCGAAGCGGCCGGTTTGCCGAGCCCCGACCACGTTGAAAAACCGTCCGATGACGACCGGCAGCCGATGCTGCCGCCAGTAAGCCAGGGCCAGGAATTCGTCGATCGCCTTGCTGGCTCCGTACGACCAGCGGGGCTGCTGCGTGGCGCCGAGGACCAGGTCGTCGTCCTCGCTCCAGCGCTCCTTGGGGTTCTTGCCGTAGACCTCGCTCGAGCTGGCGAGGAACAACTTGACCAGCTGCCCGTTCTTGGCCCGGCGGACCAGTTCGCTGAGGAGCAATTCGGTCGGGTAGATGTTCGTTTCGATCGTGTGGATCGGCGCCGTGTAGATCAGGTTCACGCCCACGGCCGCGGCCAGGTGATAGACCTCGTCCACGTCGACCAACAGCCGCCGCACCAGCGACTTGTCGGCGGCCGAGCCGCGGACGTAGCTGAAATTGAAGTGATCGCGGACGCTTGCCAGGTTCTCGGGCGTGCCGGTCGACTCGTCGTCGATGACGGTCACGCGGTATTCGCGCGCGCAGCAGCGCTTCGGCCAGGTGGCTGCCGATGAATCCTGCGCCGCCGGTGATGAGCGCGTGTTTCACGAAGAGTTCCTTGCAGCGTCGATCGAGGGCGGCACGTCCGCCGCGGGTTTATAGCCTATCCGAGAACGGTCTCGGAGAGGGGGACAGTCCCATTTTGCTCCGCGGACTCCGCAAAATTGGGACAGTCCCCGTCCGTTCTCGGCTCGGCTCTTAACCGGCCGGGTGACCGGCGTCCGGCGGCGGCGGTTCGGACGAACGTTCCTCGCGGCGCTGAGCGACCAGCGAGGCGACGATCGCCACCGCCAGGATTCCCAGGATAATCGCCAGCGAAGCCAAGGGCGGCAGCAAATGTCCCTGGCCGCCCCAAAAAGTTCGCTGGCAGTATTCGGCGACCATTTTGACACCGATGAATCCGAGCACGGCCGCCAGCCCGTATTTCAGGTACCGGAACATGTCCATCACTCCGGCCAGCAGGAAGTACAGCGCCCGCAGCCCGAGGATGGCGAAAATGTTGGAGGTGAACACGATGAACCGGTCGTCGGTAATTCCCAGGATCGCCGGCACGCTATCGACCGCGAAGGCCACGTCGGTGCTCTCGATGACCAGCAGCACCAGGAACAGGGGCGTGACGGCCCGGCGGCCCTCCTGGCGGACGAAGAACCGCTCGCCGTGGTCGCCATCGGCCACGGTCAGCACGCGCGAGGCGAGCCGCCGCAGCAGGTTGTGCTGGGGATCGACCTGTTCGTCTTCGGCCCAGACCAGCTTGACGGCGGTATAGACCAGAAACAGGCCGAACAGCGGCATCACCCAGGCGAACCGCTCGATCAACTCGGTGCCCAGCAGCACGAAGATCAGCCGCATCAGGACGGCACCCAGGATGCCCCAGAACAGCACGCGATACTGATACTTCAGCGGCACGCGGTAGAAATTGAAGATCACCGCGAAGACGAAGACGTTGTCCATCGACAACGACCATTCGACCAGATAGCCGGTCAGGAACAGCACGGCCCGCTCGGCGCCGAACCACCACCAGACCAGCGCGTTGAAGCCCAGGGCGCAGAGGCACCACATGACCGTCCAGGCGGCCGATTCGCGCAAGGTCGGCTCGCGCGATTCGCGGTGAAACACCACCAGGTCGAGCGCCAGCAGCACGACGACCACCGCGGCGAACGTGATCCAGTGCCAGGCCTGGACCGCCGGCGGGGCGCCCGGAGCCGCTGCCAGAAGATATTGCCACGACGACAGTTCTGGCACGCGGCCGCTCCCCAGGGGTGAAAAAAGTCGGTTTGCCGCGTTCGGCCGGCCAGGCAAAAGGGCCGCGGGGCCCCATCATATCGCTGCCCGCCACGCTCGGGCAACCGCGACTGCCGGCGAGCACCGCGGGCGGTCCCCTCCGCGCTCCGACTGTAACGAGTTCGGTCGACGAGCCACTTGCTTGGTGGAAATCGTGCGGTGACGTCCTTTCCGCGAAGCACATTCCAGCTTCAGACGTTCGGCGACTTTGGCTCGCCCAATTAGGCATGCCAGTGCGGGCGGCGACGCAGCGCCAGTGAGCCTGCGGCGGAGCAGGGGGCGTTTTTGCCCACGATTTCTTGTAAACCCAACGCCAGGCGGGAATAATAAGGGAGCTTGCTGGCCTGCCCGGCGGGCCAGCCGATATCGAACAGCGGGGAGAGGACGAATGAAGTCGATCTGGAGCGCCTCTGGGCGCGACGGCCGCAGTGCGCTTGCGGCGTGTTTGCTGGCGGTTTGTGCGGGGGCCCTCGTCGCGCGCAGCGGCGCTGGGCGACGATCCGCCGGCCCAGGCCAAATCCACGCCGGCGGCGGTCCGGCAGTATCGCGAGGCGGTGGCGCTGCAGAATCGCGGCGTCTACGACCTGGCGGCCGACGAGTGGGAGTCGTTCCTCAAGAACCACGCCAAGGATCCGCTGGCGCCCAAGGCCCGGCACTATCTGGGCGTCTGCAAGCTGCAGCTGAAGAAGTTCGACGAGGCGGCTACCGCCTTCGCCACGGCGCTCAAGGAAGCGCCCAATTACGACCTGGCCGAAGAGAGTTACCTCGACTTGGGCCTGGCGTATCTCAGCTCGGCGGCGGCCGGCAAGGCCGACGACTACGACAAGGCGGCCGAGGCTTTCCGCACGCTCTTGGAAAAATTCCCCAAGGCCAAGGAAGCCGGCAAGGCCCTCTATTCGCTGGGCGACGCCTATTACGCCCGGGGCAAGAAGGATGAAGCGGCCAAGGCCTACGCCGACGCCCTGCAGCGCGAGAGCATCGGCGCGTCGAGCCCGACTGCGCAGTATGCCCTGGGCGTCGTGCTCGAAGAGTCGGGCAAGGCCGGCGAGGCGGCCGCCGCCTACGACCAGTTTCTCAAGGACAACAAAGAGCACCGCGCTGCGGGCCGAGGTGATTCTCCGCCGCGGCGACCTCTACTTCGCCGCCAAGGACTACGCCAACGCCGCCAGCTGGTTCGCTTCGGCCGCCGTGGCCAAGGATTTTGCCCTCGCCGATCGGGCCCTCAGCCGTCAGGCCGAAAGCCTGTACGAGCAGAAGAAGTATGCCGAGGCGGCGGCCCTGTTCGCCTCGCTGCCGGCCAAGTTTCCCAAGTCCGAATACGCCGGCAAGGCCGCGCTCTTCGCCGGCACTTGCTACTATCTGGCCGGCAGCCTGGACGAGGCCGCCAAGTGGCTCGCCCAAGGACTGGCCGTCGGCGGCGAGACCGGTGCCGAAGCCGGCCACTGGCTCGCCAAGACTCAGCTCAAGCAGAAGAAGTTCGACGAGGCCGCCAAGACGGCCGCGCAGTCTTTGCCCCTGGCCGGCGAAGGACCGCTCGCCGCCAATCTGCTGCTCGATCAGGCCGAAGCGCTGTACGGTCAGGAAGGCAAGCGCAAGGACGCGGCCGCAGGCTACATCGCCGTCGCGCAAAAATTTCCGCAGCACGCCGTCGCTCCGCAGGCTCTGTACCTGGCGGGCTTTACCCTATTGGGCGTGGGGGACAATGCCGGAGCGCTGGTCCAGGCCGAGGCGTTCTTGAAGGCCTACCCCAGCGACGCACTCACTCCGGAAGTCAAGTTCGTCGCCGCCGAAGCCGACTTGCAACTGGGCAAATATCCCGAAGCCGAAAAGCTGTTCGACGATCTGCTGGCCGGCCAGGCCGGTCACGCCGACGCCGATCAGTGGAAGGTCCGCCGGTGCTGGCCCTGAACCTGCAAAAGAAATACGCCGAGACGGTCAAGCGCTTGAGCCGGTCGCGGCGAAGCTCAAAACGCCCGACCTGGTCGCCGAAGCCAACTACCTGCTCGGCATCTCGCAGTTCGAGCTGCGGCAGTTCGACGCCGCCGCCAAGTCGCTGCAGGCCTCGGTCGCCGCGGCGCCGAAGTGGCGGCAAGCCGACGACACGCTGCTGGCCCTGGCCCAGGCCGAGCGGCAGCAGAACAAGACCGGCGAGGCCATCGCCACCGTCAAGAAGATGCTGGCCGAGTTCCCGCAGAGCAAGTCGCTCGATCGGGCCCATTTCCGTCTGGCCGAATTCACCGCGGCCAGCGGCGACAGCAAGCAGGCCGCCGCCGAATACAAGCAGGTGCTCGAGAAATGGCCCGACAGCCCGCTCGCGCCCAATGCTTGGTATTCGCTGGGTTGGGCGGAGCTGGTCGGCAAGGAGTATCAGCAGTCGGCCGACACGCTGACCAAGCTGATCGAGAAGTATCCCGACAATCCGCTGGTCCCCCGCGGTACGCCCGGGGCATGGCCCGGCAGCAGCTCAAGCAGTTCGACGCGGGCATCGAGGACGTCCAGGCATTTCTGAAGTCGAATCCCTCGGCCACGGAAAAGTCCGACGCCCTGTACGTCGTCGGCTTGTGCGAAGTCGGCCGGCAGAAATACGGCCCGGCGATCGAGGTCTTCCGCGGCATCTTGAAGGACGATCCCAGCTACGCCGGCAGCGACAAGGTCAATTACGAACTGGCCTGGGCTCTCAAGAGCGACGGCAAAGAGGCCGAAGCGGCCGAAGCGTTCGCCAAGCTGGCCAAGGATTTTCCGGATAGCCCGCTGGCCAGCGAAGCCCAATTCCACGTCGGCGAGGCGCACTATCTGGCCAAAGATTACGGCAAGGCGGCCGAAGCGTATTTCGCGGCCGAGAAGAAGGCCACGAGCCCCGACTTCGGCGAGAAGGCGGCCCACAAGCTGGCCTGGTCGTACTTCCAGCAGGGCCAGCACGAAAAGGCCCACGGGGGCTTCGAGTATCAGTTGACCAAGTATCCGCAGGGCGAACTGGCGGCCGACGCCCAGTTCATGGCCGCCGAGTCGCTGTTCAAGCAGAACAAGTTTGAGCTGGCCTCGGCCGCATATCAGAAGTCGCTCGCCAAGCTGCCGGCCAACAAGGACCTGCAAGTGCTGGCCGAACTGCACGCCGGTCAGTCGCTCAATCAATTGCAGAAATGGGATCCGGCCCTCAAGCAGTTGGCTCAGGCCGCCAAGGACTTTCCCGACAATCCCTACACGGCCGAGATCCTCTACGAGCAAGGCTGGGCCCTGCAAAACCTCGGCAAGACCGACGAGGCTTTCAAGCAGTTTGACGAAGCCGCCGGCCGCAGCGACGGCCTGTCGGCGCCCGGGCGCGGTTCATGATGGGTGAGATCCTGTTCGAGAAGAAAGACTACAAAGAGGCGGTCCGCAACTTCTTCAAGGTCGCCTACGGCTTCGGCTATCCACAGGCGCCCGAGCCGATCCAGAAGTGGCAGGCCAACTCGGCCTACGAGGCGGGCCGCTGCTTCGAAGTGCTCAAGATGACCGCCCAGGCCAAGAAGTCGTACCAGGAGGTCGTGGACAAGTATCCCAACAGCGACAAGGCCCCGCTAGCAAAGGCCCGGCTCGAAGGCAGCTTTGAGCCCGCCGCCGCAGCCTGGGAACGGGCTGGGCGGTCGGTTACGATGAAACTCGGGCCGGCCCCGCCGCGTCGAACAGCCAACGGGCCGCGGCCGGCAGACCGGGTTCGTCCCGCCAGGGCGGAGCGGACACCCGGCAAAAAGCTATCCTTGCAGCAGCGGAATCCTCGATTCGGCAACCTCACGCCCCTAGGGCTCGCCCCGGCATCGTCCATGTCTCAACTTCGTACGCCCACCGTCGAACCGCCGCCGCGCGTCACTTTTGACGAGCAGCTCTGGCCGATCAACGTGGCCCTGGTCGTGTTGGCCGGGTTCGTGGCCGGCTCGATCGTCGCCCTGAGCGGCTTCGACGATCCGCGCGGCTGTACAACGGCTGGGTTCGGTTGGCCACGCTGGCCGTCTCGGTGGGCGTGCTGTTCTTCGCGGTCAACTTCGTCGATAGCCGCCGCCTGCGCCGCAGCCTGCAGTTGGCGATCGTGCTTAGCTGCCTGTTCCACGTCATCTTGATGGTGGTGATGTACAACCAGCGGGCCCAGCAGAACGTGCTGGTGGCCATGGCCAATGACGCGATCAGCGAGCTGGCCAACGACACCGAGGTGGCGCTGCCCGACTACAACTTTCAGGATCCCGAGGCCCCGCCGCAGGATTTCGAGCGGCCGGTCGAAGTGACCACGCCGGAGCCGCCGCCCCCGCCGACGCCCGTCGCCCGCGAGCCCAGCCAGGTGCGGGATCCGGTGATGTCCGAGGACCAGCCGACTCCCCTGCCGGGCGCCACGCCCGACGTGGAAAAACCGGCGGTCGAGCGGGTCGAAATGGAGCAAGCCGCTCCGCGCAAGGGGCCCCAGCCGGGCCTGCTCAGCCGGCATATGACCAACGTCGACGTGCATCCGGGTGCGGCGGCTGGCGTGCCGGATTCCGAGACGCCGCCCCAGCCGCAGGTCGAGGAAATGGGGGCCGCGGCCACGCCCATCGCCCGCCAGGCGAGTGAGGTTGCCGCCCGGGCCGCCAGCGAGACCCCCTCGCCGCTGCCCGCCCGGCCCAGCAGACAATGCAGCTGGCCCGCCGCGACGCGGTCGAGCCGGACGCGCAGGTCGCTTCCTCGGTTTCGACGTTGCCGCGAAGGGTGAACGTGCCGGCGGCAGTCCCGCGCAGTGCGCCTCGACAGCCCCGACAATCCGGGTGGCCAGGAGCAGGCCACCACGATGCAGCCGCACGTGCTGGTCTCGCGCCGCGAGGCGGCCGGCCCGCAGGGTTATCTCCGCCCGGCCGATCAGCCTGAGCTGGGCGGCTCGACCCAGGTCGGCAAGCTCGACGTGGCCCGGGCCGATCCGGGCGATCAGCCGCAACTTGCCAATACTCCGCTGCGGGCTCTGGGTCGCAGCACCGACGAGAGCTCGCTGCCGGCCACCATGGTGGCGGCGACGCCGCAGGTCGCGGCCGGAATCGGCGACACGCCCGGCAGCGCGGCCCCCGGCGATGGCCCGCCGGGTACTCCCGCACCCGGAGCGATCTCGGTTGCCCGGGGCGACTCGGGCATGCCGGCGGCCAGCGGCGCCGCGGGCGGAGCCGGCGACGGCGGCGCAGGGCAGGGGGGCGCCGGCGGCGGTCCTGGCTTGGGGGGCGCGCAGCTCGCCCGGGCTGAGGTGGGCGGCGGCGAGGGCCCCGGCTCGGTAGGTGGCTCCGGCGGCGGATCGATTGCCCGCGCGGGGAGCTCGGTCGCGGCGGCGGCAGCCGGTCCGATCGATGGCCCGGCCGGTGGCGAAGGTCCGGCCGGCGGATCGAGCGGCGCGGCCGGCGGATACGAGGCTTCGGCCAGCGCGGTCGTCAGCAAGGGATCGGGCGGCGGCTTCGGCGGCGGCGTGGAGGCGAATTTCGGCAGCGGCGTCTCGGACACCGATCAGCCGGCCGCGGTCGGCTCGATGGCCGCCAGCCGTCCCGCCAACTTGCAGAGCGGTCCGGAAGGGCCCGCCCTGGCTCCCAGCGCCTCCGGCAGTCGGCGGCCGGTCCGTGGCCCGGGCCGCGGTCCCCTCGGCGACTTTGATCGCCAGCGACGACGTGCAGGGCGTGGCCGACGCCGCGGGCGGACGCCGGGTGGGCAACATCGACGCTTCGGCCAGCGCGGCCATCCAGCATGCTGCCGGCCGCGGTCAGCCCGGCCCGGTTTCGGCGGCCGCGGGCAGCGGACAGATCGACCTCGGCCCGACGCAAATCGTCGCCAGCCTCGGCACCGGCCGCGTCGCCGGTGGCGGTGGTGGCGGCGGCGGCGGATCGGGCGGCGGTGACGGGCCGGCCGGTCACCTGTCCGGCGGCGGTGGCCAACTGGCCCGCGCGGGCGGCGGTGGCGGAGCTCTCGGCGCGATCGGAGCCGTGGCCGCGGACGTTCCCGCTTCCGGCAGGTCAGGGGGGTGACGGTCCGGCGGGTGGCGGCGGCACGGGCGCCGGCGGCGGACCCGGCACGGGCGGTGGAATGGGTGGCGGTTCGGGCGGCGGACCCGGTGGCGGCGGCGCTCTGGCGCTGGCCCCGCGGTCGGCTTGAGCCGGGCGACCGGCGGCGCCGACTTGCCCGTCGGCGTCGCGAGCGGCAATGGACCGGTCGTGGCCAATCCGGCCGGTGGCGGTGGCAGCGGCCTCGTTTCGGCCGGCGCGGTCGTGCGGGCCGAAGGGGGCGGCGGCGAAGCTTCGCCGGGTGTCGGTGTGGGCGGCGCGAGCCGGTTGCCTTCGCGGACTTTGGGACAAACATTCGTCGCCGATACGAAGGCCGATGTCCCGCAATTGCCGGCCGGCCCGACCGGCGTCGAGCCGTCAGGCAGCTCGCCCGGACAACCGGGCGGCAATCCGGCCCCGCAGCGGAGCGTGCCCGGCCTGCCCGGACCCCAAAGCTCTGGCCCCGTGGGAGCAATCGCTGGTCCGACGCCGGTCGACGCCCCAATCGTGGGCACGCCAGGCTTGGGCGTCGGTCCGCCGGCAGCGGCGGGCACGGGTCCGGCGGCCGAACCGCAACCGCAAGTGGTGGCCAACATTTCCACCGGCGGCTTGATCCGCCGGACGAACGTCGCCGGAATCGCCGGCGGACAAGGCGTGGCCGGCGGCACGGGCGCGGCGATCGACGTGCCCGCGCCTCGAAGGCCCGCCGGGTGGCGAGCCGGGAGCCCAGCCGGGGCCGGGCATTCCCGGCGGAGCCGGCGTCGTCGGCGCTCCGGGCCGCGGCGCGGGCAGCCTGCCGGTCCAGGCCGCGGCGCCGGATGGCCCTGGCGGACTCGGGGCGGCAGCACCGCCCGACGTCGGCTCGCTCAGCCGCCGAGCCCAGCGTGACAGCGAAGTGGTTTATGCCGGCAACGACCGATTTCTGACCCGGACCGTCGGCGGCGCGATCAAGGTCGACGGCAAGGCCCGCGAGCCGGCCCGGGCGTTCGCCGGCCGCGGCGGCCAGCGGCTGACCAAAGAGGGCCTGCTGCCCAACGAACTGCCCCAGCGGACCGAGGACGCGGTCGAGCTGGGCCTCGACTTCCTCGCCCGGCAGCAACTGCCCGACGGCAGCTGGAGCTTTAACCGCTTAGGAGCCGGTCCCGGCGCCGAAAAGGAAGAGGCGATCTTCCATTCCGACGCGGCGGCCACCGGCCTGGCTCTGCTGGCGTTCCTGGGCGCCGGCTACGACCACTACGACGATCAGTACCTGAACGTCGTTCGCGGCGGGCTGGAGTACCTGATCCACAACCAGAAGCCCAACGGCGACCTGTACATCGCCACCGACGCCGAGTCGAACAAGAGCGCCTGGTTCTACAGCCACGGCATCGCCTCGATCGCCCTGTGCGAAGCCTACGGCATGACCGGCGACGAGAACCTGAAAGTGCCGGCCCAGAAGGCGATCGACTTTATTGTCGCTTCGCAGCATCCGACCCGTGGCGGCTGGCGCTACGCCCCGCAGTTCGACGCCGACACGTCGGTCAGCGGCTGGCAGCTGATGGCGCTCAAGAGCGGCGACCTGGCCGGGCTGACGATTCCCGCCGGAACTTACGACAAAGTCCGCAAGTGGCTCGACAGCGCCAGGCCGACCCCAAGGACGCCTCGCAATATGTCTACAATCCCAACGCCGCCAACACGATCAAGCAGCGGCACGGCCGGCGGACGACCACCACGATGACGGCCGTGGGCCTCTTGATGCGGCTTTACACTGGCTGGAACCGGAACGACCCGCGAATGATCGCCGGGGCCAAGCACCTGATGGAAAACCTGCCCGAGGTCGGCACGGCCAAGGACCCCAAGCGCGATACCTACTACTGGTACTACGCCACCCAGGTGATGTTCCACATGAAGGGGGACTACTGGAGGCTGTGGAACGAAAAGCTGCGGCCGATGCTGCTCGAAAGCCAGATCAAGACCGGGCCGCTGGCCGGCAGCTGGGATCCGCAAGGCGCCGTGCCCGACAAGTGGGGCCCCAAGGCCGGCCGGATCTACGTCACCACGCTCAACCTGCTCTCGCTCGAAGTCAGTTATCGGCATCTGCCGATCTATGACTCGGAAGCGAAGTGACGCGAGGGGGTAGGGGCTGGGGATTAGGGGGTAGGGAAGCAAAGACGGCGGCGCAGCCGCCGACAGATTTTTCCGGGCAGCGAGCGGGAGTCAGCGGCGGGTGCGACGTGAATAGCTCGGGTGAGGCAGCATCGAGCCCCAGCCCCCAGCCCCAAATCCCCCGCCCCCTACCGCAGCGAAACAATCTTGCTGCGCGACTCTTCCTCAATGGCCAGCTTCTCTTCGCGGGCCAGCCAGCCGACGGCCTGCATCACGACGTCGCGCGGGGCGTTGATGTCCTTGACCAGCCGGGTGAGGGTCAGCGGGCCGTGCTCGTTGAGCAGGTGCCAAATCTGGCCGGCCACTTCGCCGATTTGATCGATCGCCTTGCTGTCGTGTGCGGTGGACGCGTGTGCGGTGGACATAGCCGGCTCGCTCCTGCTTGTGTTCGGGAATCGGGCCCGCTTTCCCGCGACCTGCCGGGCTGGCCGGCAAAGGGCGGGTCGGGCCGATCGCTCGGACCGCCTGAAATGTTCCCGGCGGTTTTTCGTCGCCGGGACCGCTACTGCCTGGATGCGGCTGAATATACCCCACGGCCCGCGGCCCCGCTCAAGTAGAGCCGCGGGGGCGGTAATGGCTGATTAGCGTGTGCGGGCCTAGCGTTCCAACATTATCGTGACGGACGGGAATGCGGACCTCGCCTCGACGCGATCGGCGTCATCGTAATCCTTTGGCAGATCGATCCAATTTGGGTCGCGATCGCCGATCAGAACGCGAAAGAGCTTACCGGGTGGCTCGTTGAATCCATCGCGGCTTACCCATGCGTGGCCTCCCTGGATTCTCGAAGGTCTGCTGTCCCACCAAATCCTTCCCCCGCGCCCCTCAATCTTTTGAGCTATCCGGCTGCGGTTGCGTAAAATGTGCACCTGCCAGCCCAGCCAGCAGCCAGCCAGTGTCACCATCACCAGCAACGTCCGCAGGGTAATCCGGAAGCGGGGGCGGGTCATGGTTGGGGCTTGTTTGGAAGATTTGCGATACTCCGAATCCAGTTGAGAAGTATCACCGGCGGCAAAAATAAGATGGCAACCGGAACCACCAACACGAGCCACACGAGAAAGACGGGCACGTACAGACTTTTCCGCTTCGACCGATGTGCCGCCGCCAAGAGTCTCGGCGTTGTTGGCTGCGTTTCCGCTCGGCCTCTGGGGTCGAACGTATCAATCAGATAGCCAAGGGCGCCTACCGTCCAGCAGAACAGCACAACTCCGGATACGATCGCTACAATTGCCCAAGCATGCATGGCTGTATTTTAGCGGAGCGGGCACTGGCGGTCGGCGCGTCGCGACGGAGCAACTTTGCCGGTCCGAGACGCCCCCCGGACCCGTCTGCCGCGGCGAAAAAAAAAGGGGCCCGCCTGGCGCTGGGTACGGGCCAGGCGGGCCCTCTAACCGTGAAAAAGGTGGTGGCCCCGGGTGGAGGGGGCGAATATGTCGCCGTACTTTGGCGACCGGCCCACTAAGATTCGCGGTACTCGATGTGTCGCTTTGTCGTCGGGGCCAGTCCCTGCGGGAGGGGCCGGCCGACTGGGTCGAACTCGAGCGACAGCGTCTTAATGCACGTCGCGTGCCAACGTCGGGCCGGCCTGCCGCCGCCGGCCCAAGTCGGGTTGTAACTTACCGTCGCTGGCCGGTTTGTGAACGACGACCTCCGCTATCGGCCGGCCCCGCCGCCGCTGGCGATGGGAAAGTTTTTCAATCCGCCCGCGCGTGGTTGGAAAAAATGGGAACGGGTGCCAGGCTGTATCTGGGCGTTCCCCCAGCAACCTGGGCGGCGACGCTGCGTTTGTCCTGCCTCAGATGGAACTGGAATTTCCGGGTGGCGGGGTTAGCATAACCCTGAAACCTGGAGGATTCCATGAACCAGCCGCGGAAGAGCGTTGCCGGACCCGAGAAGTTGGCCATTCTGAAGCAGTATCTCGTCGACAAGGTGCCGATCTCCGATCTCTGTGATCGGCATGACTTGCAGCCCAGCCAGATTTACTACTGGCAAGCCCAACTGTTCGAGCACGGGGCGGCGATCTTCGAACGCAAGCCCGGTCGGAAGGCCGGCGTCGACGGCGTCAAGGATCGCAAGATCGCCCACCTCGAAGCCAAGTTGGCTCAGAAGAACGAAGTGATCTCCGAGCTGATGGAGGCCAACGTCCGCGAAAAAAAACTCAATGGGGAACTCTGAAGGGAAGCTGGGTTCCCCCCGACACGCGCGACGCCGTGGTCGACTACGTGCGGCACTGGACCAAGCGGGCCGAGTTGCCCGTCAAGCGGCTGCTGGCCTGGCTGGAGCTGGGTGCGAGCAAGTTTTACCAGTGGCGGCAGCGCTACGGTCAGCCGAACGAGCACAACGGCCGCCTGCCGCGCGACGGCTGGTTGGCCGAGTGGGAGCGGCGGGCGATCTGCGACTATCAGGCCCGCTTTCCGCTGGAAGGTTACCGGCGATTGGCGTTCATGATGCTCGACGACGACGTGGTGGCCGTCAGCCCGACCAGCGTTTATCGCGTGCTGAAACTGGCCGGGCGATTGGACCGCAAATGGCAAAAACCCTCGAAAAAAGGGACCGGTTCCGTGCAGCCGCTGTCGGCCCACGAGCACTGGCACGTGGACATCTCGTATCTCAACCTCGGCGGCACGTTCTACTATCTCTGTTCGCTGCTCGACGGCTACAGCCGGCTGATCGTACACTGGGAAATCCGCGACCGCATGACCGAGCGGGACGTGGAAACGATCGTGCAGCGGGCATTGGAGAAGTTCCCGGGCCGCCGGCCGCGGATCATCAGCGACAACGGACCGCAGTTCATCGCCAAGGACTTCAAACAGTTCATTCGCCTGACGGGCATCACGCACGTCCGCACGAGCCCGTACTACCCGCAGAGCAACGGCAAGCTCGAGCGTTGGCACGGCAGCCTGAAACGGGAACGCTTTCGGCTGGCGGCGCCGAGCGACCTGGCGGCGGCACGGCGTGTGGTCGGTTCGTTCGTCGAGCACTACAATCAGGTGCGGTTGCACAACGCGTTGGGCTACATCACGCCGGCCGACAAACTGGCGGGCTTGGCCGAGGTGATCTTCGCCGAGCGCGATCGCAAGCTGGAAGCCGCGCGTGGACTGCGTCGTGCGTATCGTCCTCCGTCGCCACCCGAAACCACCACCGGAGAAGAGGCTAGCCCGCATTTCTCACCGCGCGGTCGGTGAATTATTTTTGGCAGGCCGGGGGGCCGCGGAGGCGATCAGCCGGGCGGGAACTGCGCTGCGATGCTGGCTGGAACTGCCCGGGACGGGGCATTTCGGCAGTTTGGCGCGGGGAACTTCCCAGCCCGCGGCGAAACCGTGGGCGCGAAGTGCCCTCTTGCGGCCCAGCGGGGTTTAGGCCGGCGCTTGTTGTGCGTGCCGAGCGGCCGGACCGGCCTGTAGTCGCCAATGACGCAGGTTCGAGAATACTTGAGCGAACAGTTTTTGGTACGGACAGCTCTCGGCCAGCGCGAACCAGACGCGGCGCACCGTCACCCGCACGACCGCCCCGACCTTGAGCAGCTTGAGCCGAATGGTGTCCGAACGGGCGTGCTGTAGCGAGGTGTTGTGCAGCCCCTTTTGCCGCAGCGCCGCCAGCAGTACATAAGCAGCACTGGAGAGCCACAGCCGCAGTTGGTTGGCACGCATCGTCCGGCAGCTCGTGCGATCGGCGAACAGGTACAACTGTTGCTCCTTGATGCGATTCTCCATTTCGCCGCGGGCACAGTACCGTTGTTCGTAGAGCGGCTGGGCAGCCTCGCATTCGGCCGACAGGGACGTGACCACAAATCGCGGATTGCTGCCCCGGGCCAGATGCTCCGCCTTGCCCACCACGCGCCGCTCGCGGCTCCAACTCTTGCGTGTACGATACGAGAAGTCCTTGAATACGCGGGCCGGCTCTCCGCTCGCTACGAATGCCAACTGGGCCTCGTGTAGTTCCTTGCCGATGACCCGCGTCAAACGACCGTTCTTGGCCAGGCCGAAGACATAATCGACGCCATGATCTTCGCACCAACGCATCAGGTTCTCGCGGCAGAAGCCGCTGTCGGCCCGCAGGATAATTCGCACCTGCGGCCAACGCTGGCGAATCTGAGCCACGATCCGCGCCACCTGCTTCACCGAGCCGGCCGCCGCGTCGATGTCGGCTGGCCGCAGCTTGGCACACAGCAGATGCTCGCCGCAGAAGATGTACAGCGGCAGGTAACAATAATGCTTGTAGTAGCCGTGAAAGAAGCGGCCCGCCTGCTGGCCGTGTAGCGGATCGTCGGTGGCATCCAGATCCAAAACGATCTCCATCGGCGGCTCGGGCGTAAGCGTCAGGAAGGCCTCAACAAACCAGCCTTCCAGGTCCCGGTGCCGAGCAACGATCTTCTTGTAGCGATGGCCGGGATCGGCGCCGACCGGCGTCAATTCCAACCGATTGAGCGTACTCTTGCCGGCCAGCGGTTTGCCGCGGTCGCGCGGATCGGCCCGGTCCTGGCCGGTGGGATCCTGCTTGCCCACCAACACGGCCAACAGCGGATCGGCCCGTAACTGGTCGTGATCGTTGAGGTCTTCGTAGCCCAATGCCAAGGCGAACACGCGCTGCTTGACCAGGGCTTCGACCGAGTGTTCGATCTTCTCGGCATCGCGGTGATCGTCAAAACACGTTGCCAACCGGGCCAACAAGCCGCTGGACGCTTCGACCTCCGCCAGCAGCAGTCCGCCGGCATCGGAAGTGATGGTGCCCCCGTCGAATCGAGCCGTGACCTGTCGGCTGCCCAGGGGCTGAAATTCGAACGCTGGCCTGTTACACTCTGTCTCCATAGGGCTGCCTCCGTGCTGCTGGCGAAAGTTGTCTTGTGCAAAACAACTTATGCCACATCGGGCAGCCCTTTTTCAATCCACGTTGTGAGAAATGCGGGCTAGCCGGGGAGTGCAAAGGGGCGGCAATGAGCACCCTCTGCAAGGCCCCGCCCCAGCGGCCGAATTGATCGCGTAGTCGACATCAACACCCACGATTCGCTAACATCCCTCGCCCAGGATTCCAATTCCCGCTGAACCAGGACACGTTCAGGCCCTGCCGTTTATTTGGCATCCAGCTGCTGCAGCGTTTCGCCCAGCAGCCGCTTGATCTCGGGGTTGTCCTGCTCGTCGCGGCATTTTCTGAATCTGCTGGCGAAGCATTTCTTTGGCCGGATTGGCACCCGGCGGCAATTTGCCGGCGCCCGGCTGGAACGGGTCGGGTGCTCCCGGCACCGCGGGGGCCAGCGGCAAACCAGTGGGGGCCGATTCGGCGGGGCCTCGGTCGCGGGCGTACTTGTTCAGCAGTTCGAAGGCTTCTTGATGTTTCTCGGCGAGCTCCTTTTCGCTGCGGGCTGAGTATTTCTGCGTTTGCTCCTCGTCGCCGACCAACTGGGTGACTTCGACGACAATCCGCCCGTTGGGATATTCGCGGATCACGATCGTGCGGTCGTCGTCGGAGTAGGTCGAGACGCGGCGGCCGCCCGCTTTGCCCGCTGCGGGGCGATTCTGCGAGCCGTTTTGCCGCAAGGGATCGGCCGTGTCGGAGGTTTTGCTGGAGCTGAAGGCCTTGCTCGTGCCTCCGCCGCTGCTTTGGGCCTGGGCGTTGCCCGAGGCGCTACCGCCGCTTTGGGCCTGAGCGCTGCCGGATGCCGTCGCGCCGCCGCTGCTGCTGCCCCCGGCGCCGGCCGCGCTGAACGACGAACCCGATTGAACCTGGCCCGCGGATTGGCCGGGTGAGTTCTGGCTCGGCGCTTGCTTGGGCTGGGCCGAGACGAGTTGCCACGGGGCGAGCACCAGGATGAGCACCAGCGCCAGCACGGCGGTCCGACCCTGCCGGGCACGACGGTTGCGAGGACGGAGCGATGCGGCGGTGGCGGAGTGGAACGAAAAGCGACGCATGGTAACGATCCTTTCTCTGAGGTTTCCGTAAGCAGCCGAAACGCCCAGCGCCGGCGACCAGGCCTGACTGGTTCGCTGCTGGGCCGACAAATTCACGAGCAGATTGCCCAGCACCACGGCCGGCTGCCGGGTTCCGAGCACGGCCAGCTCGTCGCAAGCGCTTTCCTGGGCCTGGGCCCAGCGCCGCGCGGCGAGCCAAACCAGCGGGTGAAAGAAAAACAGGCATTGCACGGCCGCGGCCAGCCAGTTCCAGGCCAGGTTGCGCCGGGCAACGTGGGCCAGTTCATGACCCAACAGCAACTGCAACTCGGCCGGCTGCAATTTGCCGACGAGCGCCGCGGGCAGAATCACCGCCGGCCGTCGGCTGCCGAGCGTCAGCGGTCCGCTGGCGGATCGAGTCACCAGCAGTGACGGCAGCGGCGCCACGCCCAGCCGCTGGGCGATCTGGCGGTACGCGTTCAAAACCTCGATCTCTTCCAGCGGCTGCGCGGCGGCCCGCAGCCGGCGCGATGCGCGGGCGAGCCGCACGATTTGCCCCAAGGCCAGGGCGACGCCCGCCAGCCACAACCCGGCGATCAGCCGCGCGGCGGCCAGTCCCCAGGTCCCCGCCGCTCGCCCGGGCGGCAACGCCTCGGCCGAAGTTGGAGCGGCGGGCGATGCGCGGGGCCCGGCCAGCGACTCATCGTCGGCGCTGATCGTCGTTGCAGGTCCAGCCTCTGGCTGCCCGGCGTCTGGCGGAGCCAGCAGCGGCAAGCCGATGCCGATCGGCGCCAGCAGGAGCAGCAGCCGGGCACAACCGATCCGCCAGGCCCAGCACCGCAAGCTGGGCGCCGTGCCGCGGAGCAAGCGGTCGAGGGCATAGATCGCGGCCAGCAGCAGGCCGCCGTACAAGCTCGCCCGGGCCAGCACGGCGACCAGCGCGAGCACGGGATCCGCAGCAGTGTGCCAGACGATCATCAGGGGCGCCTTTTCGCTCGGGTTTCCAGTTCGGCCACCGCGGCTTTCAGTTGCCGGATTTCCTCGTCGTCCAGCCGGGCCGACTTGTGCAGATAGGCCACGAACGGCGAGACCGCTCCGCCGAGCATCCCTTCGACGAAGTCACCCACCAGCCGCTCGAGCAGCTGGGCGAATCCGACCCGGGGGCTGTAGTGGTTCACCCCGTCCTGCTTGCGGCGGGAAAGAAACCCTTTCCGCCGCAACCGCTCCATCACGGTCAGCACGGTCGTCCGGGCCTGCCCGGTGGTGCCGGCGATGTGCTCGGCCACCTCGCGGACCGTGATCGGGTGCCGCTGCGAGATGAACTCGAGGATTTCGAGTTCGACGCGTCCGGGTACCTTGGCCATGCCGTGCTCCTGACTACAGTTGTCGTCATTGTAGCCTGACTACAGGTGTCGTCAAGCTGGCGCCCGCTGAAAAAACATGCTGCCCAGAATCCCCCGGCGGTGGGCCGAGCGGCCGCTGTTGACGGGTCCCGCCGCGTGGCCCATCAGCCCTCGGCCCGTTGCCCTTCTGGGGCCAGCAGGCTGGTCGTGATCGCCCGGAAAACGGGCTCCAGCGGGGCGTAGTCGTGGTCTTCCGCCTGCCAGACGACGACGCAACTGGCCTGGGCGGTGCGAAAGCCGCGGACCACCGCCGTGTTGGTCAGGTCGAGGCAGTAAAAGTTGATGTCGAAGCCGACCGTGTCGGTCCCGGCGATCGTTTCGCTGGTGGCTTCGGCCTCGAAGTCGGTATAGTCCTGCTTCATGGTCTGCATGGCCGTCCGGGCCAACTCGCGGGGGTCGAGGTGGGCCGGCGCGATCATCAGCATCCACAGGCCGCCATCGGGACTGGCGAGCGTGACCAGGATTTCGCCGTCGGCCCCTTCCTGCTCGTCCAGCGTCCAATTCTCGGGGTAGAGAAAATGGACCCCCGCTTTGTCGAAGCTGGCCGGCATGGCTTTAGACCCGGATTTCGCCCGGCGGCCGGGACGGCGGAGCGGAGCGCAGGATCGGCTCGACCACCTCGGCCAGGAATTCGTCCACCTGCTCGGGCGCGCGGCCGACGAAGTTGGCCGGGTCGAGCATCGCGGTCGAGGTTCACCCCGGCAAAGGCCGGGTCGCCGGCCAGCCGCTCGGCCAGGTCGTTGGCCTGCCCCTGCTGCTTGACGACGGCTGCGGCGGCCTGGCTATGGACGCGAATTCGCTCGTGCAGGGCCTGCCGGTCGCCGCCGGCCGCGACTGCGGCCATCAACAAGTTCTCGGTGGCCATGAACGGCAGCTCCGCCGCCAGGTTGCGCTCGATCACCCGTGGATAGACGACCAGCCCGGCGGCCACGTTTTCGTACAGCAGCAGGACGGCGTCGATCGCCAGCAGCCCCTGCGGAATGACCAGCCGGCGGTTGGCGCTGTCGTCGAGCGTCCGCTCCAGCCACTGGGTCGAAGCGGTCGCCGCGGCGCTGCTCTGCAGGCTGACGACGAATCGAGCCAGCCCGCAGATCCGCTCCGACCGCATCGGATTGCGCTTGTAGGCCATGGCCGACGAGCCGATCTGCTCGGTCTCGAACGGTTCTTCGATTTCCTTGCGGCTTTGCAGCAGCCGCAGATCGGTGGCCGCCTTGGCCGCGGTCTGGGCGATGCCCGAGAGGGCGTCGAGCAGCTGGGCATCGACCTTGCGCGAGTAAGTCTGTCCGGTGACGGGATAAACTTCGGCAAAGCCCAGCTTGGCGGCGACCCGGCGTTCCAGCTCGCGGACTTTGGCATGATCGCCGTGGAACAGCGCCAGGAAGCTGGCCTGGGTGCCGGTCGTGCCTTTGACGCCCCGGGCTTTGAGCTCGCCCAATCGATGATCGACCTCGGCCAGGTCCTGCACCAGGTCGTAGGCCCAGAGCGTGGCCCGCTTGCCGACCGTAGTCGGCTGGGCCGGCTGCAAATGGGTGAACGCCAGGCAGGCCAGGCTGCGGTGCCGCCGGGCGAACTCGGCCAATTTGGCGAGCACCGCGACCAGCCGCCCGCGGATCAGCTCCAGCGACTCGCGGATCAGAATCAAGTCGGTGTTGTCGGTCACGTAGCAGCTGGTGGCGCCCAGATGGATGATGCCCCGCGCCCCGGGCAAACGTCGCCGTAGGCGTGCACGTGGGCCATCACGTCGTGCCGCAGCCGCCGCTCGTGGGCCGCGGCGGCGGCGAAGTCGATGTCGTCCACCTTGGCCTTCAGCTCGGCGATCTGGGCCGGCGTAATCGGCAAGCCCAGCTCGGCTTCGGCCTCGGCCAGCGCCACCCACAACCGCCGCCAGGTGCCGAACTTGCGGGCCGGCCCCCACAGCCGGCTCATCTCGGCCGAGGCATAGCGGTCGACCAGCGGATTGTCGTACGTATCGTGTGCGGAGGTCATGCGCGGGTGCAATCGGTTCGACGGGGGCCCAGGCGCGGGGCAGCGCGTAGACTACCACGACCCCGTGTGCCGTCAACCGCTGAGAGCGTTCCGCAGCGGCAAAAGTTCGGGCCCAACCTGAGTTCGAAGTAGGAATGAACCGCAAAGCCGCAAAGCCGCAAAGCGGAACGGACGAAAGGGAACCACGGAGTCACGCAGTTACCGACACGCAGGCGGCCAGAGAGAAGCAACGGAAGCACTGGGAACGGTGGACGCGAAGCGAGCAGCAGAGGAAGCGACGAAGGCAAGAAGGGAGCGAGTGAGCGCGGCGGCCAAGCGGCGATAAAATTCGACTTTCGCTGCTTTCTCCCTCCTCCGCCATCCGCTGCGGCCTCCGCGGTGAGACCTTCCGGCCAATTTCCGCGCGTACTCCGGTTCTTGGACGCCTTGTCTTGGTAACTTCCTTTCCGGCTTTCTTTGCGACTTTGCGGCTTTGCGGTTAATCTTCCCCGTCCTATCCAGCAGGAGACCGCCCCACTACACCCCCCGTTTCCCAGCCGGTATGATCGGCGGATATGGCCAGCGAACCGACCAAGAGCGGCTCTACCGACGGGCCCAAAACCAGCGTGCTGATCGTCGACAACGAGGCCGCCCACGCCCAGGCCGTGGCCGAAAGCCTGGATCGCGTCGGCTGCGATTGCACCGTGGCCACCAGCGGGTCGGAAGGGGTCCGGCAGCTGGAGCGCGGCCAGTTCGACCTGGTCATCACCGACCTGATGATGAACGACGTCGACGGCCTGGCGATCCTGGCTAAGGCCAAGGAGCTGCTGCCCGACTGCGAAGTCATTCTGATCACCGGCCACGGCACGATTCCCTCGGCCGTGATCGCGATGCAGCAGGGGGCCTTCAACTACCTGCTCAAGCCGCTCGATCTGGCCCAGCTCCGGGCCGTGGTGGCCAAAGCGACCGACAGCCTCCGCCTCCGCCGGCAGAATGCCGACCTGAACCGCCGCCTGGACGAAAAGTTCGGCTTCGAGGGGGTCGTCGGCAACAGCCCCCAGATGCGCGACGTGATCGACCGGCTCAAGCGGATCGCTCCGACCGACGCCACGGTGCTGATCCAGGGCGCCACCGGCACGGGCAAGGAGTTGGTCGCCCAGGCCATCCACCAGAACAGCCCGCGGAAGAACAAGCCGTTCGTAGCCCTGAACTGCGCCGCCTTGAGCGAGAACATCCTCGAAAGCGAGCTGTTCGGCCACGTCAAAGGGGCCTTTACCGACGCCTCGACCGACCGGCTGGGCAAGTTCGAATACGCCAACGGCGGCACGCTGTTTCTGGACGAAGTCGGCGACATGCCGCTGGCCACCCAGATCAAGCTGCTGCGGGTGCTCGAGAACAGCGAGATCACCCGGGTCGGCTCGAACCAGGTGGTGAGCGTCAACGTGCGGATTGTTTCGGCCACCAACCGCAACCTGGAAGAGCAGATCGCCGCCGGCACCTTCCGCAGCGATCTCTACCACCGGCTGAAGGTGGTGACGCTCAACCTGCCGCGATTGGCCGAGCGGAGCCAGGACATTCCGCTGCTCATCGAGCACTTCATCAAGCAGTTCGCCAAGCGGCACCATAAGACGATCAAGAGCATCTCGCCGGCGGCCCGCAAGCGGTTGCTCTCCTACGACTGGCCGGGCAATGTCCGCCAGCTGCGGAACGTGATCGAAAGCATGGTCGTGGTCGATTTCGACGGCGTGCTGGACCTGGACGATCTGCCGAGCGAGCTGGCCGATGCCGTTCCCGCCGAATCCGCTAGCGACGGATCAGGCGATTTGGGCAGCCTGGTCGGCAAACCGTTGGCCGACGTCGAGCGGCTGTTCATCGCCGAGACGCTCAAGCGGACCGGCGGCAATCGGGAGTGCGCGGCCGACATGCTGGGCATCGGCCAGCGAACGCTGTATCGCAAGATCAAGGAATTCAATCTCTGACAGCCGATTCGACAACGGTTGGGGACTACCCCCTCTCTGAAACCGTTGTCCGATCGGTTCTAATGGTCGAGCGGCAGTTTGCCGCTGGCGGCGGTGTGTTGCCGCCCGGCCGGTCGTAAAGGATTACCATGCCCATCATCCGTCAGTTGCCGCCGAGCGTCGTCAATAAGATCGCCGCCGGCGAGGTGATCGAACGTCCGGCCAGCGTGGTCAAGGAGCTGATGGAAAACGCGGTCGACGCCGGCGCCTGCCGGATCGACGTGGCCATCGAGCAGGGTGGGCTCGAACTGATCCGGGTCAGCGACGACGGCTGCGGCCTGGCGCCCGACCAGTTGCCGCTGGCCGTGGCCAGCCACGCCACCAGCAAGATCGTGGACGCCGACGATCTGTTTCGCGTCGGCACGCTCGGGTTTCGCGGCGAGGCGCTGGCTTCGATCGCGGCGGTCAGCCGGCTGGCGATCCGCAGCCGCCCGGCCGACGCCACGGCCGGCGCCCAGTTGGAAGTAGCCGGGGGACATGCCCAGCCGATCGCCCCTTGCGGCTGCCCGGCGGGCACGACGCTCGAGGTCCGGCAGTTGTTCTACAACACGCCGGTGCGGCGCAAGTTCCTCCGCGGCACGCAGACCGAGATGGGCCACATCGCCGAGGCTTTCACCCGGATCGCCCTGGCCTATCCGCAGCTCCACTGCACGCTCCGGCACAACGACCGGCCGCTGCACGAGCTGCCGCCGAGCAACGACTGGCGCGAGCGGATCGCGGCCTTTTTCGGGGCCGATCTGGCCCGCGATTTGATCCCGATCGAGAGCGCCGACGGACCGATTCGCCTGGTCGGCTACGCCGCCAATCCGACCCACAGCCGCGGGCATCCGCGGATGCAGTACCTGTTTCTCAACGGCCGGGCGATCCGCGATCGGGCCCTGCAGCATGCCCTGGGCGAAGCCTATCGCGGGCTGCTGCTGGTCGGGCGCTACCCGATCGCGTTCCTGCGGTTCGAGATGCCCGCCGACCTGGTCGACGTGAACGTGCATCCCTGCAAACTGGAAGTCCGCTTCCAGGAGTCGGGCCGGCTGTACAGCCAGCTGCTCGGTACGCTGCGGACCAAGTTCCTTTCGACCGACCTGACGCCGCGGGTGCAAACGGCCGGCGAGAGCGACGAGCAGTCGGGCGCCGCGGCGCACGATGCCGACCGGGCCGCGGTCTTGCGGCGCGAACTGGTCGATTGGGCCAAGGGGCAACTGGCCCAGCAGTCCACCGCGACGGACGATCCGGCCGGCGCGGCCGCCGTTCAACAGGGCGAGCTGGGCCTGGCCTATCAGGCCGCACCCCGCCGTCCGCTGGAACTGGTCACGCTCGGCCGCCGTTGGCAAGCGGTCGGACCCAGCGCGGACGACGAGCCCGAGCCGCCGGGCCTGGATGCCTTACGTGGCGACCCGCTTTCGGGTGCGTTCGCAGCGCCGCCCGCTGCCGCGATGTCGGGCTTCGCGAGCGCGACGGTCGCGCCGGCGCGCCTGGGGCAGCGCCGAGTTCGGCCTATCGCGCCGCGCAGCCGGCCTTGCAGATTCACAACCGCTATTTGATTGCCGAGAGCGAGGAGGGCGTGATCGTCATCGATCAGCACGCCCTGCACGAGCGGATTCTGTACGAACACATCCGGGCGAAGGTGCTGGACGGGGCGCTGGAGAAGCAGACGCTGCTCGTGCCCGAGCCGGTCGACCTGAGCCCCGCCGAGGCCGCGGCCGCGCTGTCCTCGCGCGAGTTGCTCGCGCGGCTGGGGATTACCGTCGAACCGTTCGGCGGCGACACGCTGTTGGTCTCGAGCTATCCGGCGATGCTCGCCGGCACGAGCCCTGCCGAAATCCTCCGCGAGCTGGTCGATCATCTGTTGGCCGGCGGCAAGGACCCCGACCGCCGCGACCTGCTCGACGAGCTGCTGCACATGATCTCGTGCAAGGCGGCGATCAAGGCCGGCGACCGGCTGAGCGCGGGCGAAATCGCGGCCCTGCTCGAGCAGCGGCACCTGGCCCAGGACACCCACCACTGCCCGCACGGCCGGCCCACGGCGCTGGTCTTCACCCGCGACGAGCTGGACCGGCAATTCAAGCGCAAGGGCTGACGCGGGTTGCAGTGGGCCGGTCGGCCGATCGGGTGCCGCCCGGCCGCAGCCGGCGACCGCGATCCCCCATTTCGGGCGGACTCGACGGTGGCGGGGGAATCTGCCCGGCGATGCCCACTTGGGGGTGGTTTTGGGGTATATTGGACTCTTTTCACTGGCCAACGAGGGGGCGGCAGGGGCGAGGCAGCCGATGAGTTCGCCGCAGAGGCCTGGGGCTCGTTGAGCCCCGGCTATGAGCTTTCCAGCCCCCAACCTCCAGCCCCCCAAGTCTTCCGTCCGCCTCATTATGATTTGCGTCAGCATTGCCCGCGGCCGGCATCGGCACGTGATTGCCGAACACAGGCACCTGGTCCAGCAGGGGGCCAAGCTGGTCGAGTTGCGGCTCGATTACATCAACGGCGAGGTGAACCTGAAGCGGCTGATCGTCGATCGGCCGTGCGCGGTGGTGGTTACTTGCCGTCGCGAGCGCGACGGGGGCAAATTCTCCGGCAGCGAGGAGAGCCGGCTGACGCTGCTGCGGCAGGCGATCGCCGAGGGGGTCGAATACGTCGATCTGGAAGAGGACGTGGCCGGCAGCATTCCGCGGTTCGGCAAGACCAAGCGGATCGTCAGCCTGCACGATTTTCGCAAGACCCCCGACGACCTGGAAGGGCTGCACAAGCAGCTGGCCGCGCACGACGCCGACATCGTCAAGCTGGCCACGATGGCCAATCAGCCGCACGACAATGTGCGCATGCTCAGTTTGATTCGCAACTCGCAGGTGCCTACGGTCGGGATGTGCATGGGCGACATCGGCACCCCCTCGCGGCTGCTGGCCGGACGGTTCGGCGCGCCGTTCACCTACGCCACGTTCCACCACGAGCGCCGACGCTGGCGCCGGGGCAGCTCAGCTTCGACCAGATGCACGAGATCTTCCATTACGAGCAGATCGGCCCGAACACGGCGGTGTACGGAGTGATCGGCGATCCGATCGGCCACAGCCTCAGCCCGATGGTCCACAACGCGGCCTTGCGGCAGATGCGGATCGACGGCGTGTACGTGCCGTTTCGCGTGCCGCGCGAGCACCTGCAGCAGTTCATCGAGGACGCGCCGGCGCTGGGCGTGCGGGGCCTGAGCGTCACGATCCCGCACAAGGAGTTGGTGCTCAAGCACCTGGCCAAGACCGACGAAACCACCCGCGGCGTGGGTGCCGCCAATACGTTGGTGTTCGGGCCCGAGGGGATCGCCGGCTACAACACCGACCACCAGGCCGCGATGGACAGCCTGGAGCACGCCCTGGCGGAGGCCGCCGGCGAGCAGCCGCCCGAGCGCGGCACGGAGCGAAACCTGCGCGGGATGCACGCCCTGGTGCTGGGGGCGGGCGGGGCCGCCAAGGCGATCGCCTATGGCCTGAAACGCCGCGGAGCCGACGTGGTCATCGCCGGCCGCACCGCCCAGCGGGCCCAGCAGCTGGCCAGCCGCCTGCAATGCCGGGTGGTCGACTGGAGCGCCCGCTACTCGATCGACGCCGACCTGTTGGTCAACTGCACGCCGGTGGGCATGCACCCCAACGTCGACGCCACGCCCTACGAAAAACACCACCTCAAGCCGTCGATGGTCGTATTCGACACGGTCTACAATCCGGAGAACACGTTGCTCATCAAAGACGCCCGCAGCCAGAGCTGCACGGTCATCAACGGCGTCGAAATGTTCATCCGCCAGGCCAGCCTGCAGTTTGCCCTGTTCACCGGCGCCGAGCCGCCGAGCGAGCGGATGCGCGAAGTGCTCAAGCGGGCGATCGGCCCGGCGAAATACTAGGCCGGCATACTCACCTGCAATACTCGCTCGAGGGGCCCGCGGCCGCGGCATGAATCTGTTTCTGATCGGCTATCGCGGAACCGGCAAGACGACGGTCGCCGAGCGGCTGGCCGCCGGGCTGGGCTGGACCTGGCTCGACGCCGACGTCGAAATCGAGCGCCGGGCGGGCCTATCGATCGCCGAGATTTTTGCCCACGATGGCGAGCCCGCCTTTCGGCAGTGGGAGTCCACCGTGCTCGCCGAGCTGTGCGGCGGTGCGCGGCAAGTGCTGGCCCTGGGGGGCGGAGCGATCCTGGCTCCGGCGAATCGGGCGCTCTTGGCCGGTAGCGGCAAAACGGTTTGGCTGACGGCCCGACCGGAAACGCTCTGGCAGCGGATCGAGGCCGATCAGGCGACCGCCGCCCGGCGGCCGAATCTGACGGTCGGTGGGGGGCTGGCCGAAATCCGCCAGGTTCTGGCCGCCCGGACCGAGCTTTACCGCCAGTCGGCCGATTGGGTGGTCGATACCGAGGAAAAGTCGCCGGCCGAGGTGGCCGCCGAAATCCTGGCCCTGGTGCGGCCCAGCCTGCCGGCCGATCGCGCGTGAACGCCATTCTCGCCATTCCGATCGAGCTGCGGCTGGCGCTGTTGTTCGCCTTGGGCGCCGTGGCCGGCAGCCTGATGAATCTGGCCTGCTACGCGCTGGCCTGGAACTATCGTTGCTGGAGCCCGTGGTCTCCCGCGCCCGCCAAGGCGGCCCCGCGCGCCTGGCCCGACCGGATTCCGATCTTTGGCTGGCTGCGCACCTGCGCCGCGAAGCCCGCCTGCACGGCCGGGGATTTTGGATTCGCCCGCTCGTGGTCGAGCTGCTGTGCGGGTTCGGCCTGGCGGCACTCTACGACTGGACGTGCATCGAGAAGCTCGGCCGGTTTGGACTGCCGATCAATTCGGCGGGCCGGCCCCTCCGGATGCGTTTCCCACGACGAACGTGATGTTGGCCGTGCATGCGAGCTTCCTCGCGCTGGCGGTGCTATGCTGGCTCATGGGCACGGCCTCGCTGATCGACGCCGACGAGCAGACGATTCCCGACGCGATCACCCTGCCGGGCACGCTGATCGGTCTATTGTTCGCGGCGTCCTATCCCTGGTCGCTACTGCCCGACGGCGTCTGGATGGGGAATGGGCCGCCGGGCGAGCTCGACTTTCTTCGCCTCACTTCGCCCAACGGCTGGCCCGCCGTGCTCGGCACGTGGCAGGGACTGGCGATTGGCCTGGCCTGCTTTGTGGCCTGGTGCCTGGCGGTGATGCCGCTGCGCTGGCACGGCCGCCACGGCTGGCGACGGGCGCTGGGCCTCGTTCTGGCCCGCGTGCTGCGCGATCCGGTGCTCTGGGTCGGCATCGCCGGCTCGGTTGGGATCGCCGCCGTCTGGCAGTTCGCGCCGGCCGCGCACTGGGCCGGCTTGCTCTCGGCCCTGGTGGGGCTGGCCGTGGGCGGCGGCGTGATCTGGCTGGTGCGAATCATCGGCAGCCGGCTGCTGGGACAAGAGGCGATGGGCTTCGGCGACGTGACGCTGATGGCCATGATCGGCACGTTCGTCGGCTGGCAGGGTTGCCTGATCGTGTTCTTTCTGGCCCCGTTGGCCGGCGCGGTCATCGCCATCCTGCGGCTCGTCCTGCGGCGGCAGCGCGACATCGCTTATGGGCCGTTCTTGTGCCTGGGGACGCTACTGCTGCTGGTGGGCTGGGCACCGATCTGGTCGGTGGCGTCGGCCTATTTCTCGATCGGCTGGCTCGTGCCCGCGCTGATGGCGATCTGCATGGTGATGCTCGCGGTCTTGCTTGGTACGTGGATTTTCATTCGCGACCGATTGTTGAATCGCGGGGAGGATTGAACCGCCTGCCCTGAGCACCGCGGATCGGCAAAGACGCCGGCGGATTAACCGCAAATCGCCGCGACGGGAAGGATTAACCGCAAAGACGCAAAGACGCAAAGAAGAAACGGAAGACGGCGGAAGGAAAGAGTTGCAAAGCAAGCAAATTGAGCAAAGAACAACGAACGACAACCAAGGAGAGTTAAATCGCCGAACGTCAATCGTTGGTCGCCGCGGTGACCCGAATCGCGCCGCGGCGATCGAATTTGTTCTCTGCTTCCTCCGCCTTCTTTGCGCTCTCTGATTTCGTTCTTCGTCTGCCGTTCTTCGTTGTCCTCTCTGCGTCTTTGCGGCTTTGCGGTTAATTCATCCCGTCGTGCGCCACGTGGTTCATTCATCCCGGCGCGGCGATTTGCGGTTAAGTCATCCCGCCATGCGGCTCTTAAGAGGTTCGATCAGTCCGCGAATCGCTCCAATCGGCACGCGGATTGAAACCGCAAAGACGCAAAGGCGCAAAGAGGAGCAGAACGAGGAAGACGACGAAGAGGGAGATGCAAAGCAGGCAGAGAGCGCGAAAAAAAAGGAGCGTCGAATGGTCCGGCGCCGACCGGTTGTTGCCTTGCCGACCCCAGCCGCGCAGAACCCAACCGCGCCGACGCAATTGAATTCGTTCTTTGCTTCCTCAGCCTTCTTTGCGTTCTCTGATTTCGTTCTTCGTCTGCCGTTCTTCGTTGTCCTCTCTGCGTCTTTGCGGCTTTGCGGTTAATTCATCCCGTCGCGCGGCGCGTAGGAGGTTCGATCAGTCCGCGCAATCGCTCCAATCGGCACGCGCCGCCCAGTGCTAGAATTAAGCATGCTGGGCCTGCTGAGAAACGATTGCCGAGCTGGGGGATATCGAGCGGCTGCGCCGCGCGCGGTTCGGCGTGATCGAGATGCGGGCCGGCCGCTTGGAGCGCATTCGCCTGCGGCCCTGGCCCAAGGGCTCGTCGCTGCTGGAAGTGCGGTTTGATGATTGGCGCCGCAAGAGCCAGCGCGGCGACCGCTGCCGGCTGTATTACAACCAGCCTTGGGGTTCGAGCAACTTTCTCTCGTTGCGCTACGTCGCCTCGACGGGCGATTGCCGCCTGGCCACGTTTCACGGTGCGCTGCTGGTGCTCGACGAGATTGCCCGCATCAAACGCTCCGACGCGATCGTCTGTCAGGTTTGCAACCTGCGCATTTCCGATCGCCTGCTGGCCCGCTGGGGCTGGGAGCCGCACACCTCCGACCGCCGGCAGCGCCACTTCATCAAGCGGTTTTACGGGCGGTATCCCGAGCCGGCTTTGCCGCTAACGATGGTTGCCGTGGCGGATTGAGCGGTCCGACTTCTTTCGAATCCGATCCTAAGCTATCGCCTGAGGCGCCTGCTCGAACTTGCATCGCGCCCGCGATCGATCTATAAACGACCTCAGATGCGTCTGGCGGCCAGCATCCCCTCGCCCCGAAGGCACCCTTGGGTATGAGCGGCGCGTTCGATCCCCGGCGGACTTGCCCCGACTTTCGCCGCCAGCTGGCGGTTAGCCGCCGGGCGTTTCTGCATGCGGGCATGATCGGTTCGGCCGGCGCCGGCCTGAGCCTCGCCGGTCTCTTGCGGGCCGAGTCGACGCTGCCGGCCGAGCGGCGCCGCGAGCCGTCGGTTATCATCCTCTGGATGCGGGGCGGGCCGAGCCACATCGACATGTGGGACCCCAAGCCCGACGCCCCCAGCGAATACCGGGGCGAGTTCGGCACCGCCACCACCAGCGTGCCGGGCATCCAGCTGACCGACATGCTGCCGCGCTGCGGCCGGATCATGGACCGCTGGTCGATCATCCGCAGCCTGTACCACCAGGACGCGGGCCATTCGAGCGGCGACCAGATCTGCTTCACCGGTTATCCGTCCGGACCGAACCCGGAAATCAACGTGATGCCCAGCTGCGGCTCGATCGTGGCCAGGCAACTCGGCCATTTGAATCCGAGCCTGCCGGCCTACGTGATGATTCCGCGAATGGATCCCGGCACCGGGCCGGCCCACCTGGGCGTGGCCTACAAGCCGTTCGAGACCGGGGCCGATCCGGCCAACCCCGGGCCGTTTCGCGTGCCCGACTTCAATCTGGCCGAAGGGCTCACCCTCCAGCGGCTCGGCGACCGGCAATCGCTGCGGGCCGACTTCGACCGCCTGCGCGGCGAGATCGACTCCAGCGGCCAGATGGGCTCGGTCGATCGGTTTCACGGCCAGGCCTGGAACATCCTCACGGCCCCGGCGGCGCAGGATGCCTTCGATCTGGACCGCGAGCCGCAGGCCCTCCGCGAGCGGTATGGCTTTTCGCCGGCATTCGATCCGGGCGATCCGCGCCGCTGCGGCGCCCCGGCCTGGAGCCAGCGGATGCTGCTCGCCCGACGGCTGGTCGAAGCCGGCGTGCGGCTGGTGACGGTCGACCTGCGGTGGTGGGACACCCACGTCAAAGGGTTCGAGTCGCTCCGGCTCGGTTTCCTGCCGCGATTCGATCAGGCGTACACCGCCCTGATCGAAGACTGGCCGAGCGCGGGTTGCTCGCCTCGACCATGGTCATTGCCTGGGGCGAGTTCGGCCGCACGCCGCGGGTGAACAACGACGCCGGCCGCGACCACTATCCCAACGTGTTCAGCGCGGCCCTGGCCGGCGGGCCGATCCAAGGGGGCCGGGTGGTCGGCGCGTCGGACGCCCACGGCGCCTTTCCGGCCGCCAACCCGCAAACGCCGCAGGACGTGCTGGCCACCATGTATCGCCACCTGGGCGTCAACACCGAGGAGCAATACCTGACGCCGGCCGGCCGGCCGGTGGCGGTGCTCCCCAGCGGCAAACCGATCCGCGAGCTGCTCTGAGGCAGAGCTGCCCCGAGAACCCGGGCGCCGGCCCGCCCGGATTGATGAATCGCCGCCCGCACCGGCATTTCGCCCGCTCATCATTTTCTCACCGGCGACGTGGAGAGCGCGCCCAAGTCGGCTGCGGCGGC
Organism: uncultured Planctomycetaceae bacterium; assembly: GCA_963828155.1. Lineage (GTDB taxonomy): Bacteria > Planctomycetota > Planctomycetia > Pirellulales > PALSA-1355 > CAWCAX01. Next base: position 70,957 of record CAWHDQ010000012.1, on the reverse strand, counting down.
ACGATTACGCCCGCGCGCGACGCGCCGAACCCGAAGCGAAAGCGGTGTCGGGCCCTGGCCTGCCGCATGCCGCGGCTTGAAGAAGCCCGCCGGGTGCGATACGGTAAACTCTTGCGGTCATTCGGGATGCACTTCGCAAAAGCCCGCCCGGCCGCCAGGAGAGCTTGCGAGTTTTCGTCCATGTTTGGGGCCGATCCCGTCCGTCGTCTTGCCGCCGTCGCGGCTTTGGCCCTGGCCTGGGCTGCGCCGCTTGCGAGCCTCGCCGCCGACGCGGCACCCGCGGACATCGCGGCGGCCGAAAAGCTGCTGCTGCGGGGCGCGCTACGAGGAAGCGCTCGAAGCGTTTCGCAAGCTTTCGGGCAAGCAGCCTGAAGCCGCGGCGCTCGGCATTGCCCGGGCACAAGCGGCGACCGGTTACGGCGAAGCGGCCGAGCAGACGCTGCAGCAAGCCCTCCAGGCGGCGCCCAAATTGGCCCGGCTGCCGGCGGAGCTGGCGCGGCTGCAATTCGAGCGGGGCGATTACGCCGCGGCCGACAAATCGATCCAGCAGGCCCTGGAGCGCGACGGCAATCTGCTGCCCGCCCGCTGGCTGGCCGCCGAGCTGTTGCGCGTGCGGGGCGATTTGCCGGCGGCCAACACGGCCTACAAATGGCTGGTCGACTATTACAACGGCCACGAGCTGAAGGATCCGGATTCGCTGCACTGCGTCGGCCTGGCGGCGGCCCAGTTTGCCCGCTGGAATCGGATCAGCGATCAGTTCAACTTTCTGGTCAACGAGCTGTATCCCGACATTTTGCAACAAGCGCCCGATTATTGGCCGGCCCACTTGGAGATGGGCCTGCTGTTTCTGGAAAAGTACAACGAGGCCGACGCCAGCCGCGAGCTCAAGGCGGCCTTGGCCCTGAATCCCGACGCGGCTCCGGTTCATGCCGCGCTCGCCGCGCAGGCGGTGCAGAACTATGAGCTGGGCGAAGCCAAGACGTCGCTCAATCGGGCGCTGGAGATCAATCCGCGGCAGTTGGCGGCCCATCTGGCCCGGGCCGACATCGATCTGGCCAACGCCGAGCTCGACAAAGCCTTGGAAACGCTGGAGAAGGCCCGGCCGCTGAATCCGCAGAGCGAAGCCCTGCTGGGCCGACTGGCGGCCGTCTACTGGACGCTCGACGGCGGGCCGCCGGCCGACGGCGCCGCCGGGGCCAAGGGCCGGCTGGTCGAGCTGATCGCCCAGGTGAACGCGGCCAACCCGCACGCCGGCGAGTTTTACGTCGCACTGGCCGACGCGCTCGACCGGCTGCAGCGCTATCCGGCCGCGGCCGACAACTATCGCACGGCCCTGGAGCGAATGCCGCAGCTCGGCGCCGCCCGCGGCAAATGGGGAATGGTCTTGATGCGGTTGGGGGACGAGGCCGAGGGCCAGAAAATGCTGGCCGACGCCTTCGACGCCGATCCGTTCAACGTTCGCGTGAGCAATACGCTCAAAGTGCTCGAAGTGCTCGCCGGCTATCAGACGCTCGAATCGCCCCACTTCCTGATCCGCTACGACGGCGAGCGCGACAAGATCATGGCCCGCTACGCTTCCCGCTGGCTGGAGCAGGTCTATCCCGAGCTGTGCCGGCAGTTGGCCTTCGAGCCGCCGCAGAAATCGCTGTTCGAGATTTTCAATCGAGCCAAGAACACCGACGGCCACGGCTGGTTCAGCGCCCGAATGGTCGGTCTGCCGCACATCCACACGATCGGGGCCTGCGCGGCAAGATGGTGGCCATGCAGTCGCCGACCGACAAGGGGCAGGAGTTCAACTGGGCCCGGGTGCTCAAGCACGAGTTCGTCCACGTGCTCAATTTGCAGCAGACCCACTTCAACATCCCGCATTGGTATACCGAAGCCCTGGCCGTCCTCAACGAGGGCTATCCGCGCCCGCAGGCGTGGGACGACCTGCTGGTTGAGCGGGTGCCGGCGGGCAACCTGTTCAATCTCGACGACATCAACCTGGGCTTCATCCGGGCCCATTCCAGCGCGGAGTGGAACCTGGCCTACTGCCAGGCCGAGCTCTATGCCCAGTACATGCTGGCCACCTACGGCGACGACGCCCTGGCCAAGATGCTCACCGCCTATGCCGACAACCTGAGCACCCGGGCGGCGCTGGAGCGGTCGTTCCACGTCTCGCAGGCCGACTTCGAAGCCGGCTACAAGAAGTACCTGGACGAGATCGTGGCCGGCCTCTCGTCGCACAAGAAGGCCAAGCCGCACACGCTGGCCGAGCTCGAGAAGTTGCTGGCCGCCGAGCCGAAGAATCCCGCCCTCTTGGCCGAAATGGCCCTGGCCCAGCTAAGCCGCAAGGCCTATCCCGATGCCCGTCGCTCGGCCGACAAGGCCCTGGCTCTCGACCCTCGGCAGCAGTTGGCCACGTACGTCCGCGCTCGCTTGCACATGGTCGTTGGCGAAAACGATCAGGCGTACAAGCTGCTCACGGCCGCGCTCGATCCGGCCGATCCGCAGGAGAACTTGCTCGGGCTTTTGGCCGGCTTGGAGTTGGCCAAGGACAACTATGCCGAAGCCGCCCGGCTGTACGGGCTGGGCGCCAGGGCCGATCCGGCGGACGCCAAGTGGATCAAATCGCTGGCCCGGGTGCATTTGAAGTCGGGCCAGAAAACCGAACTGGCCGCGGTGCTGGCCCAGCTGGCCGCGCTCGATGCCGACGATTCGACCGTGCGCAAGAAGCTGGCCGAACTGGCCCACGACGCCAAAGATCACGCCGCCACGATCCGCTGGTGCCAGGAAGTGCTCCAGATCGACGTGATGGACGGGCAAACCCATCGCTGGCTCGCCGAGGCCCTGATGACCCAGGACAAGCCGGCAGACGCCGCCTTCGAATACGAGGTGGCCGTCGAGCTGACGCCCGACGAGCCCGGCCTGTGGTTCAACCTGGCCCAGGCCCAGCTCGACGCCAAGCAGCCGGCCAAGGCGAAAGAATCGCTGGAGCACGTGCTCAAGCTCGATCCAAAGTATCCCGGCGCCGATCTGCTGCTCGAAGGAATCAAGCCATGACGACCGAGCCTTCTGCTGCTGAGCCGCACAACCGCACGCCGCCGATCTCGCTGGCCGATTTCCAGCGGCTGATCCGCAAGATGTATTTCGAAAAGGACGTTGCCCGGGGGATCGACGGCACGTTCATGTGGCTGATGGAAGAAGTCGGCGAGCTGGCGGCCGCGCTGCGGAGCGGAACGCACGAGGAGCGGCTGGGCGAATTCGCCGACGTGCTGGCCTGGCTGTGCACGATCGCCAACGTGGCCGGCGTCGATCTGACCGAATCGATCCAGCGCAAATACGGCTCGGGCTGCCCCGGCTGCGGACAGCTGGTGTGCACCTGCGCCGACGCGGAGAAACCATGAACGGACGAGGCGGGGCGGTTCTTTCGAGCGGGCGGAGTGCGCGCGGCATCGGGTGCCACGGTTGGCGCTGGTCGCGATCCTGGCGGCGCTAGGGTCGCTCGCCGCCCGGCCCGTCGCGGCCCAGTCGCCGCAGATCGAAGGGGTCCGGGCGGGGTTTGCCGGCCTGTACAAGATCGATTGCTGGACCCCGGTCGAAGTGACCGTTCGCGGCGGCGACAAAGCGCTGGTCGGCCAGCTCGAGCTGACCGTGCCTGACGGCGACGGCACGCCCAGCCAGGTCATCAGCGGACGCAGCCATCCGATCTCGGTCGTCCCTGGCCAGTCGACCACTCAGATGCTGTTCGTCAAATTCGGCCGCACCGACGGCACGCTTCGGGTTGGCCTGCGCGGAGGGGCGGCTTGTTGCCGAGCGCGAGTTCGACCAGGCGTCGCCCGAACTTCCTGCGGCTCTTGAGCCGGGCCGCGAGTTGATCGCGATGGTCGGCCGCCCGATTCCGCTGGCCGAGCGGACCGGCCAGGGGGACGAAGAGCAGCGGCGAGTCGAAGTGGCCCACCTGGCCGACGTCAGCCAACTGCCCACGCGCTGGTGCGGCTACGAGGGGGTCGACGTGCTGGTTCTGTCGACCAGCCAGGCCGACATCTATCGCCAGCTGAGCGGTGCCCGGCTCGAGGCCCTCGAGCAGTGGCTCCGCCTGGGCGGGCGAATGCTGCTGTGCGTCGGCCGTGAGGCGGGCGAGATTCTGGCCGCCGACGGGCCGCTGGCCCGGTTCGCCCCCGGTCGGCTCGAGCAGATGCTCCCGCTGCGCAGCACCAGCGCCATCGAAAGCTACGCCGGAGCGGTCGACCGGCTCGACCAGCAAACGACCGAAGCGGGCGGGGCCTTCCGGCTCGACGTGCCCAAGCTGGTCGAGGTGCGCGGAAGGATCGAAGCCTTCGAAGGCAACCAGCCGGCCGATTTGCCGCTGGTCGTCCGGCGCCGTACGGTTTTGGCGAAGTGGTGTTCGTGGCCCTCGACCTGGATCGGCCCCCCTTGGCCAGTTGGTCGGCTCGGCGGCAACTGGTCGAAAAACTGCTCGGCCGCTCGAAGAGCACGATCAAGGAGATCGGCGACAGCCAGGGACAGCTCACCCGCTTGGGCTATTCCGACCTGGCCGGCCAGCTGCACAGCGCGCTCGATCGGTTCGCCGGCGTGCAACTGGTGCCGTTCTGGATCGTCGCGGCCCTGGTCGTGCTGTACATCCTGCTGATCGGGCCGGCCGATTACTTCCTGCTCAAAAAGGTCGTCCGGCGGATGGAGCTCACCTGGGTCACGTTTCCGCTGATCGTGCTGCTGTTCAGCGTCGGTGCCTATGTGCTGGCCCAACGGCTCAAGGGAAGCGAGCTGCGGCTCAATCAGGTGGACCTGGTCGACGTGGACGTCGAGTCGCAACTGGTCCGCGGCACCACCTGGTCGACGATCTACAGCCCGCAGATCGATACGTACAATCTCGGGCTCAAGCCGCAGCCTCCGGCGCTGCCTCTGACCAACCCCGATGTGTTGCTGTCTTGGATGGGGCAGGGCGGTGGACTGGGCGGAGCCAACGGCGCCGCCGGCACCTCGCTGTTCACCAGCGCCTACCGCTTCGCCCCGCAGCTCAATGCCCTGGAAGACCTGCCGATTTCGATCTGGTCGACCAAGGCCCTGGTTGCCCGCTGGTCGGGCGAGGCATCCGCCCCGCTCACGGCAAAATTGTTCGACCGCGGCGATCGGCTGTTGGTCGGCACGCTCGAGACCTAGTCAGCGCGCTCAAACTGGACGACGCCGTGCTGATCTACGATCGCTGGGCCTATCCCATCGCCAGGCTCGCCGCCGGCGGCACGCTCTCAGTCGACAAGCAGCTCGAACCGCAAACCGCCGAGACCTATCTCCGCCGGGTGACCGTGCAGGACGAAAAATCGATCCGGGCGCCCTACGATCGCAGCTCGGCCGACGTCAAGCGAATCATGGAAATGCTGCTGTTCTACGAGCTGGCCGGCGGCGAAGTGTATACGGGCCTGACGCACCGGGCCCAGAACTTCATCGACCTGAGCAATCACGTCCGGATGGGGCAGGCGATCCTGCTGGTCCGGGCGACCGAGCCGGCCAGTGCCATGCTCCGCAACGACGAGCCGCTGGCCGCCCAGGCCCGGCAGCAAGAGACCTACTATCGCTTCCTGCTTCCCGTGACGCAGGGCGAACCGCAGGCAGAACCCAAATAGCGGCCGGCCCGGGCCGATCGAATCGCCCGGCCGCCCCGGCCTCCGACCAAGGCCGCTTCCAACCGACGCAATCTTTCGCACTGACAGGTGACCAGGCGTGATCGAAACCCACGATCTGACGAAAAAGTACGGCGAGCTGTTCGCCATCAAGTCGCTCGAATTGGACCTGAAGAAAGGGGACGTGTTCGGCTTTATCGGCCCCAACGGCGCCGGCAAGACGACCACGATGCGGATCCTGGCCACGCTGCTCAATCCCACCTGGGGCGAGGCCTACGTCTGCGGCTACTCGATCTACACCCGGCCGCGCGACATCCGCCGCATAATCGGCTACATGCCCGACTTCTTCGGCGTCTACGACGACATGAAGGTGATCGAGTACCTGGAATTCTTCGCCGCCGCCTACCGCATCAAGGGGGCCGCGCGGCGGAAGATCTGCAACGAAGTGCTCGACCTGGTGGACCTGGGCTACAAGCGCGACGCGTTCGTCACCAGCCTCTCGCGGGGCATGACCCAGCGGCTCGGCCTGGCCCGAGTGCTGCTGCACGATCCGCAAGTGCTGCTGTTGGACGAGCCGGCCAGCGGCCTCGATCCCCGAGCCCGGATCGAAATCCGCGGGCTGCTGAAGGAGCTCCGCAACATGGGCAAGACCATTATGGTCTCCAGCCACATCCTGCCCGAGCTGGCCGACATCTGCAACAAGATCGGGATCATCGAGCGCGGCGAGCTCTTGGTCAATGAAGACGTGGCGGCGGTCATGAAGCAGGTCCGCCGGCAGACGCTGCTCAACATCAAGGTCTTTGCCAACGGCAGCGGGTCCGCCGGCCCGCACGGCACGCAGGAAGCGGCCAAGCTGCTCGAAAGCCAGCCGATCGTCGAGCGGGTCGAGCTGCAAGGCGACGTGCTCCTCGTCACGCTCCGCCCCGAGGTCGAAGCCTACGACATCCTGGCCAGCCTCCTGGTCACCAGCGGCTACAAGCTCACGCTCTTCAAAGAAGACGAGCTGAACCTGGAAACGGCCTTCATGGCGCTGACCAAAGGGATTACGTCGTAGTGCGAAAGGTTGAAGGCAGAAGGATGAACATTCTTGCCCATCCTGCCTCGGCATTCCGCGTGACGTTTCGCGTGTTTCGCAGTAAGATCGATCAGGGTAGCTGAGGAATGGATCGATGCATCAAATCAATCTCAACGACCAAATCTTTCAGGAAGCCCAGCGGCGAGCTGAAGCCGCGGGCTTTCCTAACGTCGACGAGTACGTGGCGGAAGTACTGGCGCACGATTTCCAGCTCGATGAAGGAAATCTCGATCGCTTCTTCACGCCGGAGCGATTAGCGCTGGTCGATGAGGCGGCTGCGGAGGTCGCGGCAGGAAATGCTTTCAGCCTGGATCAGGCCAAAGCCCAGCTGGCTCGAACGAGGCAGGCATGGCTCCGCGATCACGCCGGCGAAAAGTAAGTCTCTCCGGCCCCGCTCTCGAAACGCTGTGCGAAATCTGGCACTGGAATGCCGACCGCTATGGCGACGGCCACGCCGATGGCTATGTCCAGTTTCTCATCCATGCGATTGAAGCATTGGCTTTGCCGGAAACCGCTGGCCGGCCAATCGCCGGCCGGCCCGATCTTGCCTATCTGCTGATCCGGCGCCGCTCCGGCGGGCACGGCCACATCGCCGTGTTCAGCGCGTCGGGCGATAGCGTATGCGTGCTTCGCCTGTTTCACACGGCCCAAGATTGGCAAAGCCGACTGGCAGCCAGTGAGCGATCGTAATGACGCCGAGCTGTTCTTTGAGGGGCTCAGGATGGATGGTGGATCGGAACGCGCCTGCCGCGATCACTGGTCCAGTAGCGTCCGCCAGTGGGGCGGCCACGCAAGAAGTCGGGATCGTAGGCCCTCCACGGCGCCGCATGAGCCGAGTGCGTCAGGCCTGACGGCTTTCCGGGCGTGAGCGGCGAGGCGCTAGCCGCCGGTGCCTTGGGTACCCGGGTCGATTTCGGTAGGGTTCGGGCCGGCGTTTCGGGCGTGGCACGCTTGGTGCGATTTTCACCCATGATCGGCCACCGGCGGCTAGCGCGTTGCCGCTCAAAGTGATGACGGGCGCGGCGTCTGCGACGGTCATGCCGGGACAGGCAGAAGTGTAAGCCATAGGAGTAACCGCCCTCTGCGATCCTCCGTGTCCTCGGCGGTGAAATCTGCTCGTGGGCGGCGCGGCGGCAGGGACGAAGAACCCTCACCCCAACCCTCTCCCTGGCAGGGAGAGGGGGCTGCTAGATCAGCTCGCGGATCGGCGCGCCGTCGTCGAGGAGCTGGCGGTCGCGTCAACAATGGTCGGTAAGCAATAAGAACAGCGCTGCCAGGATCGCCATCGTCAAAAACCCTGAGACCGCACCACGGATCGGACGCTTGAACAGCGAGCCGACTCCGGCGCCGATCGACGTCGGACCCGAAAACAAGCACAGCAAGTACAGCGCAAGGGGTGCGTCGTTGACTCTCGGCGAGCCAAACGGCATTCCGAACCCCCGCATCAAGATCGCTATGCCGGCGCCGATGAAAGCCGTAGCGATCAACAGATCGGCGATCCCAAAAGTCATTTTTATGCGCATTGCGCCCGTCCGCGGGGCGATGCAGGGGGGACGGGCGCGTGCGTTTGCTTTGCTATTGCCCATTGTTTGCCTCACGACGACCGCTGTGATCCGTCGCCCGGGGGTCGGCAGGAAAGTCGGTGGGAACGGTCCGCCTGCGCAGCGCGCAGCAAAACATTCGTGTCCACCAGGATGCCCATCAGCCGCGGCCCGCATAGATCGACTCACGGCTGTCGTCGACGGGGCGGCCGACGCGGGGATGCAAATCCACCCAGGCTTGAAGACGCAGGGCAAAACCTTGCGACGATCGAACCGCGGCCCGGGAAGTCTCGGTTGCGTCGGCTGCCGACGCTGCCAGCCGCTCCGTAACGGCTTCCGTGACCAGAGCGGAGACGTCTTTTCCCTCCGCGGCGGCACGTGCCAACAGCGCGGTCTCCAGGGTCGGCGGCAATTCAATGTGCAGCGTCATGGCGAATCCTCCTCCGTCAATCATCGTATCAAGCGGGCCAGTTCGAGGCACGAACTTTCCAAGTCAGGCTTGATCCATCACGGGCTCACGGACGCGCTTGGAATCGGGCAGGAATCGCTGATCATGCGCCTTCAGCCGAGTCGGCTCGAGGGCTGGCCGGCCGAGAGGACGGGGTTGTGAGCGGTCCAGCGGGCCGAGTGCGTCGGGCCTGAAGGCTTTCCGGGCGTGAGCGGCGCGGCGCTAGCCGCCGGTGCCTTGGATGCCTGGGTCGATTTCGGTACGGTTCGCGCCGGCGTTTCGAGCATGGCACGCCTGGTGCGATTTCACCCGTGATCGGCCACCGGCGGCTAGCGCCTTGCCGCTCAGGACGACGGCGCCGCTTCGGCGTCGGTCATGCCCGGACAGGCAGAGGTGTCAGCCATTGAAGTAACTCCCTCTGCGATCCTCCGTGTCCTCGGCGGTGAAATCTCCTTGTTGGCGGCGCAGCGGCAGGGACGAAGAACCCTCACCCCAACCCTCTCCCTGGCAGGGAGAGGGGGCTGCTAGATCAGCTCGCGGATCGGGGCGCCGTCGTCGAGCAGTTGGTGCGGGCGGCCGGCGAAGTCGGCGACTTGCTGCCGCCAGTCGATGCCCAGCGCGTGGTAGATCGTGCCCAGCATGTTTTGCGGGCCGTAGCGGTGGCCGGTCGGGCGCTCGGCGTGGCTGTCGGTCTGGCCGATCACCTGGCCGGCGCGGACCGCCCCGGCGAGCAGGGCAAAGCTGGCCTCGGGCCAGTGGTCGCGGCCGGTTTGCGAGATCCGCGGCGTGCGGCCGAACTCGCCCCAGACCAGCAGCATTACTTCTTTATCCAGCCCGCGCTCGTGCAGGTCGGTCACCAGGGCCGAGATCGAGCGATCCAATAGCGGCAGCGTGCTCCGCAGGCTGTGCCAGATGCTCACGCCGTTGGACGCCTGAATCACGTTGCCGTGATGATCCCAGAGGCCGACCCGCATCGTGACGACCGGCACGCCGGCCTCGACCAGCCGCCGGGCCTGGAGGAATTTTTCGCCGTACCAGAACGAGTCGGGCTCGCGGCCGACGTAGCAGAACTTCTCGTCCTTCTCGAAGTAGCGGTTGCGGACCTGGATCGGCTCCTGGCTCAGGTCGAACGCGTCGCGGACCTTGGGCGAAGCGATGATGTCGAACGCCCGCGAGGTGAACTCGTCCAGGTCGTGGCCGGCGCGGTTGGCGTCCAGGTTCCGGTGGAAGGCATCGAACTCGCGGAGCAGCGTACGGCGGTCGGTCATCCGGCCGGGGGCCATGCCGTTCATCGGCCCCAGGTTCGGCACGCCGTCGCCGCCCGAGATGTGCAGCGGGGCGTGGGCCGCGCCGAGGTACCGCGGGTGCTCGTAGCTGGTGAAGCCGGCGCTGTACTCCAGGCTGACGTACGGCGGCACCGAGCGGTCGCCGCCGCGAAACCGGCTGACCACCGAGCCGAAGGTCGGCCGCATCGCCGACTTGGGAAAGCCGGTGTAGACCTCTTCGAGCTCGTGCTGCATCGGCTCGAAAAACTGCAGATTGCGGACCAGGGCCAGCTTGTCGGCGAGCTTGGCCTGGAGCGGAAAGTGCTCGCAGATCTCGATGCCCGGCACGTTGGTCTTGATCGGGCGGAACTCGCCGCGAAACTCGCTGGGAGCCTCGGGCTTGAGATCGTACATGTCGATGTGGCTGGGCCCGCCGCCCAGGCAGACCATGATTACGGCCCGGGGCGTCTGGGTGCCCTTGGCCTGGGCTTGCAGCCGCAGGATGTCGGCCAGGCCGAGTCCGCCCAGCCCGAGTCCGCCGACCTGCAAGAACGAGCGCCGGCTCAGCGGCGTGGTGCGGCGGTCGCGATTACCCCACAAGGTCAACATGGCCGACGGCCTCGCGAACTGGGGGGGGTTGTCCGGACAGGGCGGGTGCAGGATCGATCCGAGGACGCGGGACGCCAGGCGGGGGTGAGCCAATCGGCCGATCCGTGCCGTGCGGGCACAGGGCCACCACTGGCGGGGCGGCTTTGAGACTACCCCATCGGTGGGCCCAACTCAACCTGATTTCCTATTCGGCTGCCGGCCAGCGAGGGCTTGCGGAACGGGTGGCGTTCGGGGCGGCCGAATCGTTGGCGGACCGCCACAACCCTTGCAATTCAGCAGGGGCAGGCAAGTGGATGGGTTGCGTCGGCTACGACGGTCGGGCCGGAAATGCCGTGCGCGGTCCCGGCCCCAGCTGCGGTTGGGCAGCGTTGCGGGCGAAAATCGGCAAAACTAAAATGGAGGAAGTCGCCCTGCGGTACGCCGCGGGGCGGCGGCATTATCGGCCTGTGCTTTAGCCCGACAGGCCTGACTTCGGCGTCGGCATGGGAGTCCTTGCCGCCAGTCCGCGCGGCGCTCGGTGTTCTCGGCCGATTGCTTTGAGCCAACAACCGTTTGGGGCCATTGATCCTGGGCCCTGGGCAATATGAATTCCGACCATCAAGCCGAGGACTGGATCGGCCGCAGCGCGGTCCGGCAGTTTCAGGTCACGGCCGAGATGGTCGACCAGTTCGCTGCATTGTCGGGCGACCGCAGCCCAATCCACGTCGATGAAGCGGCTGCCCGGCAGCGCGGGTTCGCGGGCCGGGTCGTCCACGGCGTGCTGCTGGCGAGCCTGGCCAGTGCGGTGATCGGCATGGAACTGCCCGGCGCCGCGGGCGTGCTACAGGACATTCGGCTCGCGTTCCGGCAGCCCTGCCATCCGGGGGACGAGGTGAGCGTGCGGGTTGAAGTGGCCGAGTTTTTCGAGTCGGTCCAGGTGCTGGTGCTCAAGATCAAGATCGTGCGGGCCGACGGCGTCACGTTGGCCACCGGCGAGGCCCAGTCGGGCCTGCGTCCGCTTCAGAGTTGATCGCGGGACGAAAGATCGCATGACCAAGAACCGGTTACAGACTGAGTCGGCCGGGCAGGGGAGCCAGCCATGAATGCTCTGCCGGAGTCCGGCGCGCCCGACGCCGACCGCGGGACGCTGCTGGTGCTGGGCGCCTCGGCGGACATCGGTCTGGAGATCATTCGCCAGCAGGCGCCCACGCAGGACCGCATCCTGGCGCATTATCACCGCTCGGGGGCCAAGCTCGACCAACTGCGCCGCGAGCTGCCCGGCGCCAATCTCGTGCCGATCCAGGCCGATCTGGCGCAGGCCAGCGAGCTCGACGCGCTGGTTGCGAAATTGCGCGAGCTAGCCCCGCTGCCCGACAAGATCGTGCATTTGCCGGCGCCGCCGCTGGAGTATCTCCGCTTCAAGCAATTGGGCTGGGAGCACTTCCAGCAGTATTTCGACGTGCAATTGCGGTCGCTGGTGGCGGTGCTGCAAGCGGTCTTGCCCGAGATCGCGCGCCGCAAGCGAGGCAAGGTCGTCGTGGTGCTTTCGAGCTGCACGCTTGGCGTTCCGCCCGGCGCGATGGCCCATTACGTCACGGCCAAATATGCCCTCTGGGGACTGACCCGGGCCCTGGCCGCCGAATACAGCTCGCAGCGGCTGAACATCAATGCCGTTTCGCCGTCGATGGTCGAGACGGCCTTTCTGCGAAACGTCGACGAGCGAATGGTCGAGATCACGGCCGGGCAAGCCCCCTTCCAGCGAAGCGCCAGCCGCCAGGACGTGGCCGGGGCCGTGCGATTCCTGCTATCGGCCGAATCGGACTACATCACCGGGGTGAATTTGCCGGTGACCGGCGGCAGCGTGTTTTAGCACCCGTCGGTTTGGAACAGAATAAAGATCGGGGCCGCCGTGCTCACCCCCCGCGTCTGAAACCCCGCTGCAATCCTGCCGTGAACGATCGACTCCAACAGACCGAGCTGCTGCAAGGCTATTTGCAGTGCGATGTGCCGGCCCGGGCCGAGCGGTTCGGCGAGTTCGTCGCCGCCCTGCAGTCGCTCGCCAGGCTCGAAGGCCCGGCCTCGGCCGCGGCTTGGGCGGCGAGGGCAGTCGGCCCGCAGGTCGATTACTCGTCGCTCTTGAAGCTGCGGCGGTTTCTCGTCCCGACGGCGGGCGGGCAAGCGGCAGCGGGCAAGCCGGCGCCGCTGCGGCTGGCGATTTTGGGCGGGCCGACGACCGTCCAGCTCCGGCAGCTCATCGAGGTATTCCTGGTGGCCGAAGCAATCGCCGTCGAGATTTTCGAGGGTGAGTACGGCCTGTTTCGCCAGGAGCTGCTCCAGCCGAGTCCGGAGCTGGTCGCGTTTGCGCCGCAAATGGTCTTCATTGCCACGGGCGTGCGCGATATCGCGCGGCTGCCTGCGCTGTCGGCCGACGCGGCCGAAGTCGAGCGGTTGGCGGCTCAGGAGGTCGAATCGTGGCTGGCTCTGTGGGAGTTGGCCCACTCGCGCTGGAACGCGACGATCCTTCAGAACAACTGCGAAATCGTCCCGGGCGGGGCCTTGGGCCACTATGGGCTGCGGCACCCCGCCGCGGCGGAGAACTATGCCCTGCGGCTGAATCGATTGCTCGCGGAAGCCGCTCCGCCTTACGTGCTCCTGCACGATCTATGCGGGCTGGCGGCCGAGGCGGGGGCCCGAACCTGGTTTGATCCGCGGTTCTACCTCGAATTCAAGATGCCTTGCGCCGGAGTGCCTGGTCACTTATGCCCATAGCGTGATGAGTCTCGATCCGGGCCGCCGTGGGCAAGAGCAAGAAGGTGCTCGTGCTCGACCTGGACAACACGCTCTGGGGCGGCGTCGTCGGCGACGTGGGGCCCGGCGGCATCAAGCTCGGGCAAGGGTCGGGCGAAGGCGAAGCGTTTCTCGCCTTTCAGCAATACGGCAAGCAGCTCCGCGAGCGGGGAATCGTGCTGGCCGTCTGCTCCAAGAACGACGACGACAAGGCCCGCGAGCCGTTCCAGCAGCGGCCGGACATGATTCTGAAGCTGGACGACATCTCGGTCTTCCTGGCCAACTGGCAGAACAAGGCCGACAACCTCCGCACGATCGCCGAGCGGCTCGAGCTGAAGCTCGATTCGCTCGTGCTGGTCGACGACAACCCGGCCGAACGGGCCCTGGTTCGCCGGCTGGTGCCCGAGGTGGCCGTGCCCGACATGCCCGAGGATCCGGCCGGGTATATTCCGGCGCTGGCGGCCCACCGGTTCTTCGAGTGCGTGGCCTTCACCCGCGAGGACGCGGCCCGGGGCCAATACTATGCCGAGAACGCCCGGCGGCGGGAACTGTCGGCCCAGGCGACCGACATCGATTCGTTCCTGGCGTCGCTGGGCATGGTGATGCGGGTCGAGCCGGTGGGTGCGCTGAACATCGAGCGGGTGACCCAGCTGTTGAACAAGTCGAACCAGTTCAATCTGACCACCCGCCGCTACACCCTGGCCCAGGTGCAGGAAATCGTCGACAATCCGGCCTGGCGGACGCTGACCTTTTCGCTCCGCGACAGCCTGGGCGATAACGGCCTGATCGCGATTATCCTGGCCAAGAAATCGGGGCTGGCCTTGCAGATCGACTCGTGGGTCATGAGCTGCCGCGTGCTGCAGCGGCAGGTCGAGCAATTCTGCCGCAACGAGATCGTGGAATTGGCCCGCCGCGCGGGTTGCAGCGAAATTCAGGGAACCTACATTCCAACCGCCAAGAACCAGATGGTCGCCGGGCATTATGCCGGTCTCGGTTTCCGCCAGGTCGGCGCCGAGGGGGACACGACTTTCTGGTCGTTGGCCAGCGACGAGCGGCTCGAACCGCTCGTGCACCACATTACACGGGAGAGTCCGAATGGATGACGTCCGCAGTCGCTTGCAGGAGGTTTTTCGCGACACGTTCGACGACCCGGCCTTGGAGCTCCGCGACGAGCTGACGGCCGCCGACGTCGACGGTTGGGATTCGTTGGCGCACATCAATCTGATCATCGCCGTCGAGCGGAAGCTCAAGATCAAGTTCGCCACGGCCGAGATCTCGCGGCTCAAGGAGCCCGGCCAGAATGTCGGCACGTTCATTCGCCTGATCGAGAGCAAAGTCGCGGCCGCCTGACCGCCAGGGGCCGATCCGCGCCGCGGGCGCGAGCTAGCAGGGTATTGCGCATGAGCGTCGGTTCCGTCGGATTTCTGATCTTCGTGGCCATGGTGGCGATCGCCCTGAGCCTGTGCCGCGGTCAGGCGCTGCGCCAGGCGCTGCTCGCGCGGTGAACCTGGGCTTCTTGACGCTCGTGGTCTTCGGCGGCTTGGACCAGCTATTGGCCGCTTGGAACGCCGATTCGTCCGTCACGGCCTGGCTAACCAATCGGACGGCGCTGGCGAATCTGGCCGGCTTCGGCCTGTTCATCGTCGGCACGTACTTGCTGGTGCGGCTGGTGCAGATTCGCTCGTCCGGCTGCCTGCTGTTTGCCGTGCTCAGCCTGGTGGTGGCGAGCTTCGTCGTGCTGAAGCACTACGCGTTTCTCGAGGGGCTCGTGCCGCAGACTTTGTGGGGCCACACGATCGAGCTGGTCGGCATCTCGTACATGCTGTTCAAGTTCATCCACGTGTTGGTCGACGCCTGGCAGGGGCAATTGGCCGGCTTCGATTTTCTGACCTATGCCAACTACCAACTGGCGTTCTTCACGCTGGTGGCCGGCCCGATCCAGCGCTACAACGACTTCCACCGCTTCTGGACGGGGCCCGGGCAGACGCCGGCCGACACCCGCGACACCTGGCGGGCCTGGAACCGGATTCTGACCGGGCTGGCCAAGATCGGGCCCCTGGCCGCGGTGCTGTGGTACGTGTTCGGCCAGGCAGGCGAGCGGTTCGATCCCTTGCGGACCCAGTACCCGGTCGGCTGGCTGCTGGTCTACATGTACACCTACCCGGTCTATTTGTACTTCAATTTTTCGGGCTACACCGACATTGTCATCGGCGCGGCCCGGCTGCTGGGCTGCGAGCTGCCGGAGAATTTTGCCCGGCCGTATCTGGCCCGCAATATCCTCGACTTTTGGAACCGCTGGCACATCACGCTGACGCACTGGATTCGCGACTATGTGTTCATGACGTCGTACAAGCGGGCGGCCGAGGTGTTTCCCGGCTTGAGCAAATACTTGGGCTGGGGGCTGATGTTTCTGGCCCTGTTCATCGCCGGAGTCTGGCACGGCAGCACTGGCGGGTTTGCCGTGTTCGGCGCGCTCAACGGGCTGGGAGCGGCGGTCAACCAGGCCTACGCCGACTTCTTGAAGAAGTGGTTGGGCAAAGCCGGGCTGCAGGCCTATCTGCGGAATCCGCTGATTCACGTCCTGGCCGTGGCGCTGACGCTGAGCTACGAGGCGTTCTGCTTTCTGTTCTTCTCCTCGGGCGTGCAACGGGCCCTGCACCTGATCCACGTGGCCGCAACCGAGGACGGCTGGCTCGTGATTCACAACCCGGCAGTTCGCGGGCTTGCGGTCAAAGCGGTTTGCCTGGGGCTGCCGCTGTTGGCGGCATTGGCCGGGCTTGTTTACTGGCAAGGCCCGCGGCTGGTGTCGGGCATGCAGCGTTTGCGCGAGCGCGGGCTTGCCTTGGCCGATTACCTGTACATCTACGTTTTGGGCAAGACCGTGCTGGTGACCGCCGCGCTGTTGCTGTGTTGGGCGATTACCGAGAGCGACCCGGTGGTGGTTTACATGCGGTTTTAGCCGGCGTCAGGCGGACGCATCGACCGCATGCTGCTGCACTTGTTGGGGCACAGAGGTTTGCCCGACCTCGCCCACCGAGTTGCCCCGTACTACGGCCGAACAGACTAGCCAAGAATTTATTCCTCGACACCGTGGACGTTTGGATTTGTCGATGCGGATCTGCGCCACATCCTGGTCTCGCGTCGGGCCCTGCCTGGCGGTCTTGGGAGTCGTCACCGCCACGACCCTGGCGGTGATCGTTCCCGCCTGGACCCTGGGCAAACGTTGCGAGGACGAGCGACAATTCTTGCGTAGCTATCGAATTCCGTACGATTCGGAAGCCTACATTGCTACTTGCGCCGAGTATGCGACCGCCTCGACCGAGCGCAACGAGGTGGTTTTTCTGGGCGACAGTACTTGCATGGTCGGCGTTCGTACACGGCAGTTGGAACAAGCCTCGGGTCTCGCGGCCTACAATCTGGGCACTTACGGCATGATCGGGATCCAGGGATTTGAGGTCTTGGCCCAGCAATACCTGAAACACCATCCTGCTCCGCGCGGTATGGTGCTTTGCGTGCGGTACGGCGAGTTGGCGGTGACGGGTTTGTCGGACCGACGGAGCTCCGCCGCTCGTTCGCGCACGATTACGGACCGCTTCTTGTGGTGCTACGGCGAGGTGGGAGCTTATCCACGCCCGTCGCACCTCGACCCATTCCGCTGCTTCGTCAGTCAAGGTGTACTCGTCGCGCTCGGGGAAGTGTTGGGCGGCATGCGACATTCTCTGGACACGCCAGCCTGGAGTCTGGGCGGCCGATCTTTTTACGAATTCCGCGATGCCATCAACGCCAACCGCGGGTTTGTGTCGGTTGGCCAAAAGGGGATTGGGGTGCCCGCGGACGCCCCAGATTTGGTGTCCGCGGCCGCCAACTCTTTCCTGACAACGCCCATGGTTTCGGAGCAATTCGACCTCGGCGTGCGTTCGCTGGCTGAGAGGTTGGCCGCGGCCGGATCGCTGCTGCTCGTGCAATTAACCCCCGAGCCGACGCCCTGCAGCGCCGAGCATTGGGCACAGATCAATGACTGGTTCGACCGACTGGAGCTGGATTGTCCGAATGTCGTCTGCGGCCGACCACCGTTCTCGATCTACGACCGCGAGTGTTTCTACGACGCTCACCACTGCAATGACCTGGGCGCAAGACGATTCACCGCCGAACTCGCCGAGCGGATTGCCGCGCTCCTGAAGCAGCAAGCGGTCGCTCCACAATCCGTCGTGCCCGATAACTCCGCTGCAAACCATCATGTCTTCGGAAACTGATTCGCCTGCGCTCCGACCAGGACAAGTCACGGGCCCACCGGCGCCACTCGCCGCAGCATCGGTGGCGGCCGTCCGTGGGCCGACCCTAGCGGTTTTGCTGACGACCGTGGCAGCGGCGCTGGCCGTGCTAGTACCGGCTTATGTGGTGGCCAGGTCCGCCGAGGAGCAGCGGCAGTATCTTAAGACTTATCGAGCGCCGTTCGATTCCGAGGCATTTTTCAGCTACGCGATCGATTACGCGCTCGACTCGAGCGAGCCGAATGACGTCGTCTTCGTCGGCGACAGCAGTTGCCTGGCGGGGATCGATCCCAATCAGTTCGCGGACCAGTCGGGCCAGCGGGCCTACAACCTGGGCACGCTGGGCATGCTCGGCCCGGACGGACAATTGCTGCTGGTGCGGCGATATCTCGAACATCATCCGCCGCCGCGAGCGGTGGTCCTCTGCCTGCTGCCGTACGAATTGACACCACCGCTCCGACTGCGGCATGCCGTCGACGTAAACGAAGGAGCGCGGGCCGGCGAAATCGTGGAACGGTTTCTGTGGTGTTACGGCGAGCCGGGCGAGTTCCCCCGCCCCCACCGCGCGGACGCCCTGCGCTACTACGTCCGCCAGGGATTGCTGGCCGGGCTGGCTTATCTGCGCGGCGGCCGAAACCATTACCTGGCAGAGCCGACGCCCAACCTGGGCAATCGCAGTTACAACCAGCTCGCCGAGCAGGTGCGTGCCGATCGCGGGTTGTTTTCGTTCAAGCCCGAGTCGGCGCTTGCTGCCGGCACGCGCAGGGCTTGGGACAGCGGCCTGCTGCTGCCGCCCGAGGGCGGCACGCCCGACGATCCGTTTCCGGTCTCGGCCGAGGTCGATGCCGGCGTCCGGCAGCTGGCCGAGTTGACGACGAAACACGGAGCGCGGCTGGTGATTCGGTTGTCCCCCGTCCTGGAAAGTGCGGACCAGGAGCGATTCGAGCGGATCGACCAGTGGTTCGATCAGCTGCAAGCCGCTTGTCCCAACGTGATCTGCCAGCGGCCCGCCGTGCCGCTATTTGGCCCCGAGGACTTCGGCGACGAGTATTTTCACCTCAACCGCCTCGGAACGCGAAAGTTCACCGCTCTGCTCGCCGCCCATGCCAAGGGCTGGCTTGCCGACGGGGCGAATCGCCAAACCTCGCCCGGCGATCCGGAGCCCGCAGAGTCGAAGCCGGCAGAGTCGAAACCGGCAGAGTCGAAACCGGCAGAGTCGGGAACGCGGCCTTAAGCCCTCGTGCCGGCAGTGCCCACGCCACCGCGAAGGGGCCGCAGGACATTCAGCCGAAGTGCTCGTCGGGCTGGATCGAGGGAAGCGCGCCGATGCCGGGCGCCCGCTCGACCCAGGGGCTGCGCTGCCAATTGTCGGCGGTGACTTGGGCCGGCACGATCTCGGGCAGCTCGAAGTAGAAGTAATTGGCGAGCGCCGCCAGGAACGGCTCGTACATGCCCCGCAGCTGCGCCAGGCTCTGGGTGCTCGAAGCGGCCTCGCCGACCGGCACTCCCAGCTCGCCGAGCTCGGTCAGAAACTTGCAGTATCGCTCGTCGGAAAGGCGCGAACGTCCGACGGGGCAGGTCGGCACGCGAAAGATCAGCGCCAGGTCGACCGCCGCGTGCCGGGCCATGGCGAACGTGACTTCCACCTGGTGTTGGTTGATCTCGCGGACGTTGGCCAGCAGCACCGAGCAGGTATCCAGCATCGTGGCCAGCCCGGCCAGCCAGTTCTGGTTGTCGTGCTGCGAGCGATAGTAGGCCAGCACGGGAAACGAGAGTTGGGCTTCCAGCAAATCGGCCGACCACCGCTCCCATTCCCAGAGCAGCGAGTCGATGTCGGCCAGCTTGCCGGTCTTGGCCAGCCGGCGGATCAATTCGCCGGCCGTGGGGGGCGAGCCGGCCCGGGCGTCGAGCAGGGCAATGATCTGCTCGCGCCGCGAGAACGCCTGATAGAGCACCGGCAGGTAGCCGATGATCACCGCCATGAAGCCGAAGCCAAGTCCGGATTCCAGCACGCTCAGCAGCCGGCCGAGCGGCGCGGTGGGGGCCACATCGCCGTAGCCCAACGTGAACAACGTCTCGCCGCTCAGATACGCGCATTCCCCCAGGCTGGGAGGACTCTGGTCCTGCGCATTGCCGAGCGGCGCGCCAGGGACCAGTGCCAGAGGGCAAACGCGCCGATCAGCCCGACGACCCAAATCGCAAACAGCATCAGTAGCGACAGCGGGCCGAAGAGGGCCAGGAAGTATTGCCGCGCCCCAGGCCGGCCGATCCGCCGGGCAATTTGCCGCCAAAACAGCCAGTGCGCGCGATAGTAAATCCGGGCCGGCCGGTACTTGCGGGTGGTCCGCCGCGGCAGGACCATCGCCTCGAACGCATCGGCCAGCACCACCACGAAGATCGCGATGCGCCAGGATCGAAGCCAGGATTCGCATCGGAGACTCGCCTGCCGAACGTCGCCCCTGAAGTCGTCTCCCCCGGGCCAAGACGGGTGGCCGGGGGCACACTTCGGCCGGGAATCCTAGCGGCCGGGCCTGCTGCTAGCAAGCGCTCGGCTGCGCAAGATGGCCGGCCGACAGCGGCCGGCAGGGCGCGGACGACCGATCGGCTACGAGTGCGACCGGCGGATTCAGGCTGCCTGCGGGCGGCAGGCGTCGCCGCCGGCGGGCAGGGTCAGCACTTTGACCAGATTGCCCGAGGCGTCGACGAATTTGAGTAGCCCCAGGCCGGTCAGCCAGAGGGCCGAGAGCCCCTCGAAATCGAAGCACATTCCGACCAGGCAGCGGTCCCGAAACAGGACCCGTTCACCCAGCGGTTTGGCGTCGGCGCGGCCCAGCTCGGCGAGGGTCGTTTTGAGCAGTTCCTGGACGTGACTCCAATGCATGTGCGGGCTCCAATGCCTGGGCGGTTTTCGCTGCAGGGCTCGGGCGGAACAGTGATCGGCCGTCCCTTTTAGATCGGCCGCTGCCCGGGCGCCACCACCACCGAAGTGCTTGCCGGCGGCAAAGTCCGCCCGAATTGCCCCGGGGGCCGACGGATCGGATTTCGCGTTCCGGCCCGGCGGAGTTACAATGCGCGAGTCCGGGGCCGTCGCCCTGGCCCTTTGTTGACCACGCAAGGATGGGACCGGGTCATGCAAGCAGTGGCGCGTCACCGTGCGGCGATTTCGGCCCGGCGGCCCCCCTGGGGCCTGCTACTATGGGCAGCGGCGCTGCTGCCCGCGACGGCGTCGCTCCAGCTGCCGGCCGCGCCGCTCCGGGCCGATGAGCTCGGCGAATCGGGCGACGCGGTGCGCGATCATGCCGGCGATTTTGTCGTGCTCGTTCGCCGCGCCGATCTGAAAGTCGAGAGCAACGTCGTCGACACCGTCGAAGAAGGCGTGCTGCTGGGCGTCGACCGCGTCGATGGCGACTGGCTCTGGGTGACGAGCAAGAAGTCGGGCTGGCTGCACCGCTCGAGCGTGATCCCCGCTCGCAAGGCGATCGACCTGTTCACCGCCGCCCTGCGCCGCGCGCCCGGCGACGGCCGGCTCTACGCCCGCCGCGGCGTGGCCCGGGCCCTGAATCTGGACTTTGCCGGCGCGCTCAAGGACTACAACGAGGCCATCCGCTTGCGTCCGGCCGAGGCCGTCTACTACGGCGATCGCGGCTGCATGCACCTGGCCTTGGGCGACCCGGATAAGGCGATTGCCGATTTCCGCGAGGAAGCCCGGCGGATCGAAAGCGAAGACGAATCGCGGCGGGCGATCCGGCTAGAATGGCTCCAACAGCGGCTGGCCGATGCCGAAGCGGCCAAGGCCGCCGAGACGACCGTCACGCTCGATCACAAGCCCTGAGCGCGCTGCCGCCGAACCCCAGGACCTGCCGGCAAGCCGCACGGGCGGCCGTCGACTTCCGCCTTCACAGCTCTTCGTAGTCGAGCTCGAACAGCCGTCGGGCTTCGTCGACGTTGCCCGACTTGAAGCCCTCCTTGAACCAGCGCATCCGCTGCTCGGAGGTGCCGTGGGTGAAGGCGTCGGGAACGACGTAACCCTGGGCCTGCTTCTGCAGCCGGTCGTCGCCGATCTGGAACGCGGCGTTGATTGCGCTTTCCAGGTCGCCCTGCTCGAGAAAATTGAACTGCTGCTGGGCATGATGGGCCCAGACGCCGGCCAGGAAGTCGGCCTGCAGCTCGATCCGCACGCTCGTCCGCTTCTGGTCGCGCTCGCCGCGGCCGAAGCGGCCCTGGGCCGCGAGGTCCGAGTAGCCCAGCAGTCGCTGGACGTGATGCCCGACCTCGTGGGCCAGCACGTAGGCCCTGGCGAATTCGCCCGGCGCGTGCAGCTTGCGCTGCATTTCGCCGTAGAACGACAGGTCGATGTAGACCTTGCTGTCGCCGCCGCAGTAGAACGGCCCGACCGCGGCGCCGGCCATGCCGCAGGCCGACTCGACCCGGTCCGTGAACAGCACGAGCGTCGGCTCTTGGTACTGCTTGCCCATCTCGTCGAACAGTCTGGTCCAGACCCGTTCGGTGTCGCCGAAGATCACCTTGGCGAAATGGGCCAGTTTCTCCTCCTCGGGATCGAGCGGTCGGTCGCCGGCCGGTCCGCCGCCCTGGCCGCCTTGCTGTGCGCCCGGCGGTCCCAGGCCGCCGGGGCCGAGCAGTTGCTGCGGATCGACGCCAAAGACCAGGGCCAGAATGATCACGACCAGGGCCCCGACGCCGCTGATCGCCACGCCGGCGGTTCGCATTCCCCGCCGATCGTCGACGTTTTCGCTTTCCTCCCGGTCTTCCCAGCGCATGGTGCAATTCTCGCAGCCGCAGGATTGAAAACAGATGACGCGCTGCTCGCCGTCCCCATCGGGGCCGAGCCGCGCTACCGACGATTGTGACCGTCCCGGCGGGCGAAATCAACGCATCGCGCGTTCAGCCCAACAACTCGGAACGAGTACCCCAGGCGTCGCCAAAGACGAATTCGGCGAGCGGCTTGCGCGGACGGCGCTCCTGGTCGCGCGGCCGGAGTCCCTCGGGCAAGGTGTCTGCCTCGGCGGCGTAGCCGATGGCGATGCCGGTCAGCGCTTCGACCCCCTCGGGAATGCGGAACAATTCGCGGGCCCGATCCGGCAGAATGCCGATCATCTGATGCACGACCAATCCCCGGGCGGTCGCCTCCAGGCAGATATTGCCCGACGCCAGCCCCAGGTCGTGCTGGGCTGCGGCGTTGTCCTTGCCGTTGAGCTTGAACCGCAGGCTCGTGCAGCCCAAGGCCAGCACCGGCGCCGCCTTGGCCCAGGCCTGATTTCCCTCGACCAGGCAGGAGAGCACTCGGGCGTAGTGCTCGCCCTCGTCCCGCGTGGCCACAATGTAACTCCAGGGCTGCTCGTTGTAGCTCGACGGCGCCCAGCGGGCCGCTTCGAACAGCGAACGCAGATCGGCCTGGCTGACGCCTCGCTCGGCGAAGGCGTACGGGCTCCAGCGGTCGGCAATCAAAGCGTGGATCGGATTGCCCGCGGGTGCGGGTTTGTGGGTGCTCATGGTGGCTGGGCTCGGCGATAGAGAAGAAGGCGTTGGGGCCGGCAGCGGCATTGTAGGAAGGGTCGCCGCAACCGGCAAGAAACGACACGCGGCTATGGGCAAGGACGCGATCCTTGGCGACGCGGAGAACAGGGTCGGCGATGCAGTCGCGGTCCGGCGCTCACTATCGCAACGCCATGAGCTGGAGCAATGGCGGGCTCGCAGCGAGCTGGCCTCGCGGGTCGAGGCCCAGCTGAACGAAGTCGACCGGCTGGTGGCCGAGCTTTAGGACGCCGCGTCGTCCCAGTCGCCGTCGAATTGGCCGGCGGCGGCCGAGTCGGTCTTGATCAACCGGCTGCGGCGGACGGGCCAGTTGGCCGAGCCCTGCCCGATGGCTTCGGCCAGTTGCTGCATGATCTCCTGCTGGATGGCCAATTCGGCCTGCTGCGCCGCGGCGATGTTGGCGCTGCGGAGCAAGGCTTCCTGCCACGGTCCGGCGTCGCCGGACATCGGCAGCGACATTCCGCCACCACCACCGCCCCCGCCACCACCGCGCATCCCGCCGCCCGCTCCGGCCCCGCCACCGGCACCCTGGCCTGCGGCGAGCTCCTGCTTGAGCATTGCGGTCCGCTCTTCCCATTGCTTGTTGGCCGATTCCATGCTGGCCTGCCACATCTCGGTCTGCCGCTGGATCAGCTTTTCGATCGCTCCGGTGACGCCATCGGAAACAGATCCGCCGCCGATGCTCCGGGTCGTGGCCCCACCCTTGAATCGGCCGATCAGTTCGCGGCTCACCCGGGCGTCGACGGCCAGCAGCAGCCGGGTTTCGATCTGGTCGCAGACGAACATGCCCAGCATCAGCAGCACCGCCAAAGCCAAGGCCAGGGCGGTCGTGTCGAACACCATCTCCAGGCCCGGCACGATCGTGGCCAGCAGGTTGCCCGAGGCGTCGGGCGCCATATTGGCCACGGCCGCGCCGATCCCGACCACGGTGCCGAGCGAGCCGACGAACGGAATCGCCCAGACCATCATCCGGACCGTGCCGTAGCCGGCGTGCTTGCGGGCGACGTCCAAATCGGCCAGCGCCCGCAGCTCTTCCTCGAAGGAGTCGGTGCTGGCTTTGCGGCAGAGATACTCCAGCGCGGCCCGCAGCCGCTCGACCAGGTAGGTGTGCATGACGCGCGCAGGCTGCTTGTCGAGCTGGGCCAGGACCTGTCCGCACTCGCCGATCGGCTGTCCTTGTGGTGCGGCCTCGAAGTAGCTGAGTCGCAGGGCTTCGAATTGCCCGACCAGCTCGAGCCCCTTGAGGACAATGGCCGTCAAGCCGATGAAGAACATGCCCACGCAGATGTAGGCGGCCCAGTGTCCGGCCAGGTACCGGGCAACCAGGGGATGCGCGAGCAAACCGGCGTCGACGGCCGCATAGAATCCGGCCGTGACCAATCCGCCCCAGAGCACCGGGTTTTTGAGCACGGCCTGCATGATCGCCTGAGAGCGTTGCATCGAAGCTATTCCTTCCAAACGTGTCTCGCCGCACCGCGGTGCGGATGGATTACGCAAGGTCCAGGGCTACCCGCCGGCGGGTGTTCCTGGTGCCTCAGTGCCGGACCGGTTGGTCGGCACGATTCGTTGGTTCCTTGGCGGCGGCGCGAACCGGATCGGTGCGGGGGCGCGTAGACCGGCAGTTGTCCGTACTCCAGTTCCAACAGCTGCACGGCGAAGCTGGTGACCATCAACCGCCCGCCGCGCGAGCTCCAGGCCTCGGGCGCCGGCGGATCGAGCCGCCAACTGCCCGCCGCGCAGCCGCTGGTGCATTGCGATTCCATCAAAGTCCGCCGCAAGGCGTGAAACCAGACTTGCCAGTCGGCCGTGGCGAAGTTGCGCATCACCGGGCTGCCGAAATACCAGTAGAACACGTCCTGCGAGAAAGGACTGGCCGGCAGATGGGCCAGCAGATACTCGCGCCCTCGACCAGCGCCGGATGATCCGGCGGCAGGCCCTCGAGCTGCCGGCACAACAGCCCGATGGCCGTCATCGTCGAGGTGACCGGCCGGCCGGGCTCGTAACAGTAGAGTCCGCCGTGCTGGCCATCCGACACGCTCTTCAGCCAGCGGTCGACGTAAGTCAGCGTGACCGGGTCGACCTTCAAACCGGCCCGCTTGGCGCTCGCCAGGGCCAACACCTGCCAGCCGACGATCGAGGTATTGCCCAAGCCGCCCGGCTCGTAGTGCCAGCCGCCGGTCGCTTTGTTCTGCGATTTGACGATGAAGCCGACCGCCAATTGGGCGGCTGCGGCGATCTGGCGGTCGCCGGTCAAGGCGCAGTTCTCGCACAAGGCCAGTGTGGCGATCGCGTGCGGATACATCCGGCCTTCGGCCCCGGCCGACAGGTCGCCATTGGGCTGCTGATGTTCGATCAACCAGTGCAGGCCGCGGCCGATCGCCTCGCGATAGGGGCCCGAGATCGCCTGCGTATGGCCCGCGCCAAAAAGGGCAACAGCGCCAGCCCGGTCGCCGCCGCGTCGTTGTTCGCGGCGCCGAGTTGATCGCACGGTTCGCCCTGGCAATGCTGGTGCAGGTCCGACAGCGACCAGTGGCCGTCGCGCTCCTGGTGACGAACGAACCAATCGAGCGCCGCCGTGATCGCCTTTTCCGCCGCCCGCGTGGCTCCCAGCGTATCGATGTCCACCGGCGGCGCATCGTCGCTGGGCCGATCCGCCACCGGGCGATAGGTGTCGTCGTCGTTCGACCCGTCGCCGCGGCCGGCTTCCGCTTCGTCGGGGCGGGCCGTGCTCGCCACGAGAGCGGCCCGAGGCCGGGGAACATTGAACCGCGGGCTGACCACGTCTTCGGTTTCTTCGGCCTGGATGAGCGGTTCTTTCAGCGGCCGGCGCATCCGCATTCCGAGCGGCGCCAGCATCAACAGCAGAATGCAAGCGACGTGGCAGACGGCGCTGGTCGCGTAGAACATCGCCGTGCTGCTGAACCACTTGCGCCGCGGCTTCGCTCGCCGCGCGCCCGCCGGAGCAGCACCCCGCGTCGGTGGGCTGGCCGGCTTGGCCGCGGCAGTCGTGGCGGGCGGCGATTGTGACGTGCTGGACGCGGCGCGGGCTGCAGGTGCGCTAACCACCGGAGCGGCGGCAGCGGAACTCGCGGCTGGCGACGTCGGCGGCGACTTTGTCGGTTCGGCTGTCGCCGGTGCCGTCCGGACGGCGCCGGCCACCGGGTGCGGCACCCCCTTGGCACGCACTGTGACCGTGGGCGCGCGGACCGGGCTCGGGCTCTCGCCCCCGGCGGTTCCGAGCAAGTACGACCAAAACGACTTCATGTCCGGCGTCACGTCCTTGCGACACGGCTGCGCTGGGCAGCGCGATTCTTCGAGTTCGACGGTGTCAGGCGGCCTGGGCCCCGGCCTCGCTCCCTGCGGCGTGCAGCGCCGGCGGCGGAGCGATCTGAGCCAGGGCCAGTTGAACGAGCGAGTCGATCTGGGCCAGCGACGACCGCACCCGTCTGGCAAACAAATGCGCCGCGACCGCGGCCGGAATCGAAACCACCAGGCCCACGGCCAGGTTGACCAGCGCCAGGGCAATGCCCGACATCAGGGGTTCGGCCAAGCCCGACTCGGGCGGCGCCAGGGATAAAGCGTCCAACAGGCCGATCGTGGCCAGCACGGTCCCCAGCAGGCCGACGAGCGGGGCTCGCGGCCACCACCGACAGTAGTCCCAGGTTGCACTCCAAACGGTTCTGCTCGCGCCACCGCGCGCTGTGCATCGCCGCCGCCGCGGCCGACACGCCTTGCTCGGCCTTGAGCAGACCGGCGGCCAGCACCTGGCACTCGGGGGAGTTGTAGCGGGCCAGCGCGGCTCGGGCCTTGGCCAGATCGGTGGCGCGAAACAGTTGTTGCACCTGGCCGGCCAGCTCGTCGCCGCCCGAGCGCCGCCGCCAGAAGTACCAGCTCCGCTCCAGAATGATCGCCAGGCTGACCACGCTCAGACCGACCAGCAGCCAGAGCACCCATTCGGTGCCCAGCTCGGCGACGATCAAAAGCGGTTCGCTGAGGGTCATGGTTCGCTGAGAGTCATTGAGAGATAAGTCTTATCGAGATTTGGTGCGCTGCGCGCCGCATGCTAGCAACGGAACCCCGGGGCGCAGCGTAGAATAGCGGCAGTCGCTCAGCCGGGGAAAGGCCAATGCATCGCTTCCCCAGGCCCTGCTGGCAGCTGTTTTTCGCACTGCCGGGGGGTACGCTGCGCGGCGGCTGCCAGGGCCATCGCTGGTGCGAGACGGGCGGCGGACGAAAATGAACCGCACGTAGATCGACAGGAGGCTCGCTGCCAATCGCGTATTGATCCAACTCGCCCAGAATTGCCTGGGAGTCGGCCGCCAACGTCTGATTGACGGTCGCCCGCGCGCGAGGCTAACTTGCGCTGTACTCCTCGGGATCGTCCATGCGCCAATCGATTCAAATCGGAAAATCGTCGTGCTGGCGGGGCCAAACGGCGCCGGCAAGTCGACCTCGGCCGATCGGCTACTACGGGGAGCCCTACGCGTCGATGAATTCGTCAACGCCGACACGATTGCCCTTGGGCTGTCGGCTTTCTATCAGGATCTCGTAGCGTTTCAGGCCGGTCGAATCATGCTCAAGCGATTGCGAGAGCTGGCCGCCGCCGGGGCCAGCTTTGGCTTTGAATCAACTTTGGCCAGCAAGTCGTATGCGCCCTGGCTGGCCCAATTGCGGATGACCGGCTACCAGGTGCACGTGGTTTTCTTATGGCTGCCCAGGCGCGGATATGGCCATCGCTCGCGTTGCGGAGCGGCTGCGCCTTGGCGGTCATCATGTTCCCGAGCCCGTCATTCGCCGTCGGTTTGCCGCGGGGTTGAGAAACCTGTTCCGCCTCTACATGCCGCTGGCGGATACTTGGCAGGTGGTTGATAATAGCGGTAGGCACGGGCAACACCTGATCGCGATCGGCGCAGCCTCCGGCGTGGGGCGGGTACTTGATCAATCCTTATGGCGAACGATAAAGTCGCAAGCACAAGCCGAATGATGGACATCTACCCCTACGAACCTGAAGCTTTGCAACGAATGTTGGCTCAGGCGGAAGCCGTTGGCACGGCGATCGACCAATCCGGCCGTGCCGCGGAAGGGTGCATAAGTTGCTCGGCAATCCGATTGCCGTCTGGGAGGACGGGCGGGTCGTCTGGATTCCGCCTGAAGAAATCCCGGTCGACGATGGCCCGGTGGGCCAAACTCCGCTTGAGGGCCATGGAACTGGCCTGGCGAATTAGCCGGTCGACAAAAGCAACGGGGCAGAGTCCCCCACTCCTCGAGGGGCGTCGCCCGTTCCACGGCGTCGCCGCACTCGATCAATCCGCGACGCTGACCCGATAGTCGCGCACCTTGGCCTTGTTGCACAAGTTCATCACCGTGGCCACCCGCTGCCAGCGGCAATTCTTGTCGGCCCGGATGATGACGCTGGCCCGGCCCGGATTGTCGGTGTGGGCCTGCTCGAGCACCCGCAGCAGGTCGGGCTCGGTCAGCTTGGCCTGCTGGACGATGTAGTGCCCTTCGGCGTCGACGTTGACGACCAGCTCCTTGGGCTTGGAGATCAGCGGTTTGGCTTCGCTGGCCTGGGGCAGCAGAACTTTCAGCTCGCGCTCCTTGAGCGCGTCGAGCGCGACCATTGTCGGCACGGTGATCATGAACACGATCAGCAGCACCAGCACCACGTCGACCAGCGGGGTGACGTTGATGTCGGTGATGATCGCGTCATCGCCTTCGTCGGAATAACTGCTGGTGCTAGCGCCCATCGGGAACCATCGGCGGCTTGGGAGTGCGGACGGCCGCGGGGGCCGACTCGGGCTTCATGTGCGAGAGGAGCAAGTGGGCCAAGGCATCGGCCCGGCCGATCGTCGAGCGGACCCGGCGCTGGAAAATGTTGAAGGCCACGACGGCCGGAATCGCCACGCACAGCCCGACGGCCGTGGCCACCAGGGCCTCGAACACGCCGGCCATCACGGCGTTGGCCGTGCCTCCCTGGGCACCCTGATTGGCCGTCATGTCGTGGGCCGCCTTGACGATGCCCAGCACCGTGCCCAACAAGCCCACGAACGGGGCGTTGCTACCCACCGTGCCGAGCACCGGCAAATACGCGTCCAGCCGCAGCCGCTCGCGGGCCTTGGCGCTGAGCATGGCCTCGCTCACCGCGTGCACGCCGCGCGGAATCTGGCTGATTCCGGCGGCCAGGATCGCGCATTCGACCGCCTTCGAGTTGCGGACCAGGCTCAGGGCCTGCTCGACGTTGCCGGTGCGGAGGGCCGCTTTCAATTCGGTCGTCAGCGTCTCCATGTTGATCCGGCGGACCGAGTAGAACACGATCCGCTCGAAGATGATCGCCACGCTGATGAAGCTCAAGCCCACCAGGACCCATAAGACCCACTCGGCCCCCACAAACGTCATGCGCAGGAAAAGTTCGGTCAGGCTCATGGCTTGGCTTTCGCAACGAGGGGCGTGTCTGGCAGGGCAGTGGGATGGCCGGCAAGCGTCGGGCCGGCCAGCGGCGTCCGCCGTACCGCGCCGCGACCGCCCCAGCCTCCCTGGCCTCGGGTAGCTCGATCCAACGTATCCGGTCGCCGCGCAGCTCGCTTGCCGCCGGGCGGGATGCCGCGTGACCGGGTAAACCGACAACTAGGAGAAATCGACAACTCGGGTGGAACCGATGCCAGGGCGGCAGCGGCGGACGAGTCGTCGCCGGGCGAGCCATCTCGGCCGCGCCGAGTTCGATCCTCCGCGCGGACAAAGCGAAGCAGAACCCGCCGCCGCCTGTGCGCAGCCGACGTGCCGCCTACCGCTTCGCCTTTGAGTTTGCCTCGTCTGTTCCGACTCGTTCCAGGACCTATTATATGCTCCCCGCGTCCCCGGTTGGCAAGTCATTTTTGAGCGGGAAAAGCCGGTTCCGGCCCGCCCGCCCTGCGAACCGTGAGCGCCGGCCGGCCCGCTTCGCGCCCGCCGCTTCCGCCCGCCGTTTACCGCTCGACCTGATAGTAGTACGTGCGGTACTGGCCCCCGAGCACGAACGAGCCGTCCGCCGCCACGGGCACGGTGGCGCTGGTCGGCACGCCGTAGAAATCGAGCACTTTAACCCGCCGCGGCGCGGCTCCCTTGAGCTTGAGCGTGGCCTGGACCGGCTCCATCAGTAGCGGTGGCCCGCCGACCGCCAGCAGCTGATTGCCGTCGGCACTGTACTGGGTGTTGGTCTGGGCGTCGCGGGCCATCGCCGTGATCAGGATGTCGTGCGAGTCGGCCAGCGGCGCATCGTCGAGTGGCGTAAGAATCAGCGAGACGAACGGCGTCGTCACCCGGGCCGAGACTCCGGGCAGCTCGACGCTCTGCCCGGCCGCGCGGCCGATGATGGCCTGCGTCTTGGGCGATTCGAGCGTGACCAGCTGCCGGCCATAATCCCAGGTGAGCTCGCCGGTCAGCGAACGGACCTGTCTTGGCCGACTTGTTCCAGTACTTGTTCAGATTGGCAAACTTGTCCTTGCCGCCGTCGAAGGCAACCGTCACGCGGCCGATCGCCAGCGCCTCGACCGGCGTGACCAGCTCGCCTTGAACTTTCTTGGCGTCGTAGCCGCCGCCGCTGAAGTCCTGCTTCAGGGGATCGACGCCCGAGTAGAGCTCGGCAACCTTCAGGTGCCGCTCGGCGGCCGGCGGGGCGTGCTTGATGTGGTGCTGATGGATCGCGAAGAACAACGCCGGAAACTGGCCGATGTAGTGCGGCGTGTCGGTCACGTAACTGCTCAGGCCCGGCCAGCCGTCGCCCACGTAGGACCGGCTATTAAGGAAATGGTACGAGGCATCCCAGCCTTGCAGTCCCAGGCCATAAAAGGCCACCAGCGGCGCCGCTTCGAGCTTCCACTGGTTGGGCGGTAACTGGGTCCATTCGGTGCAGCTGAACGGCCGGTCGGCGACCTGATACAGGCCGATGCTCAGAATGCCCGAGCCGGGCTGAGTGAGATGCGTCTCGTTGTGAATCTCGCCCAGGCCGATGCCATGCCCGCCGCTGCCGCCGCCGGTGTAGTTGTGGCGGTCGATCATGTCGGCCGCGGTATCGCAGTAGAGGTTGGCCGGGTCGGAAGCCGGGCCGCCGGCCCGCCAGGCGGTGGTGACGGTGACGGCTTTGTAGCCCAGCTCGCGGATTTCGCGTTCCCGCCGCTCGTAAAAGCCGCGCTGCAAATCGGTCAGAAAGTGGATGTAGTCGCCGGCGCGGGCGGTTTGGCCCTCGAAGCCGGCGCCCGGACCCTTCTCGCCCAATTGCCAGGCGGCCATCAGCTCCAATTCGCCGCGGTCCCAAGCGTCGCCGCCGTGCGGCTGGCCCCAGGCATTCTGAACGGCCTCGGGCGTGCGGTATTTCTTCTTGGTCCACTCGAAGAACTTCTGCCGCAATCGCTTGGTGTGCTGCGGCCATTTCTTGCCCCCCGGCAAGTCCCCCAGCGGAAAGTGGAAGAAGATGCAATCTTCATTCTGGAATTCGAGCACGGCCAGGCCCGGATCGTCGACCGGCCGCAGTCCCGTGTACGGGTTCTTGTGCAACAGGAGCGCCTTGAGATACGCGAGCTGCAAGTCCTGCAGCGGGCGCTCGACGTTGACCAGCCCGTAGGTGTTTCGCAGGTTGTGCTGGGCGTCGACCTGGTCGAGTTCGGCGAACAACTCGGCCGGATAACCGTCGGCCGGGCCGATCCTCTGGCCGTAGAACACCGACCACGTCATGTAGATGCCGTGCTTTTTCAGTTCGGCGCACCACCAGTCCCAGGCGTCGAGCCGTTTTTCGTCGAATTTGCCGTCGACCAGCTGGCCCAGCTCGTCGGCCACGGGGTGCTGCCGGACCATGTTGATGCCGTGCTTGCGGAGGTAGCGGATTCGCTGGGTGAGCTGTTCGCGGGTGAACTGCGTGCCCTGCAGGTTGGCCCCGCAGCCCCAGAACTGGACGCCGCGCTCTTTGCCCAGCCGCAGGCCGTCGCCGTCGCGCTTGAGGAAGCCGTGCTCGCCGGCCGGCGCCTCGATGTACTTCGACATGTCGATCACCGAGTCGGGCGAAAACGAATCGGCGTCGAGCACGACCGGGAACCACTGGTCGGGGGCGGCGCTGCCAGGCTGGCTGGATGCGGGCCGATTGGCGCCCGAGGGCACGAACGGCACCCGGGTGAAGCAGAAGCAATCGATCCCGCCGCTGTTGGCAATCTCGCCGTGGATCTTGAACGTGATCGAGTTCTTGCCGGCCGGGAGCGTGACCTTGCCCACCCGGATCCAGGCCAGAAACCGGTGGTCGGGCTTTTCGGAGATCATGTATTCGCCGCGTTTTTCGGCGAAGTCGATCTCCTGCCAGTCGGCAGCGTTGAGCTTGTAGCCCACCTTGGCGGCGAACGGATTGCCCCGCCACCAGAAGGTGTACTGATCGGCCTTGGCGACGTCGAACTCATAGGTGGCGGTGCCGGGCTTGGCTCCGTCGTAATGCGAGAGCCAGTCGCCGCCGGACATGCCCTCTTTCTTTACCCCGTCGTACCAGCCGTGCTTCGATACGTCCGCGGCCGAGGGCTTTTCCCCCTCGATCCAGATCGCTTCGTCGGCGCCGGCCGGAGACTCGTCGCCGGCCGCCCCGGTGGCCGGCTTGAGCGCGCCCGAAGGCACAAAGCCGGTGTTGTCGAATAGAAAGCAATCGATGCCGCCGCTGTTGTTGATCTCGCCGTGGATCTTGAAGGCAATCGTGTTGGCGCCCGCCTTCAGTTCGACCTGGCCGACCTTGATCCAGGCCAGGAACCGATGGTCGGGCTTGTCCGAGATCATGTACTCGCCGCGCTTCTCGGCGAAGTCGATCTCGACCGGCGCTTCGCCATTGAGCGCGTACGAGACCTTGGCGGCGAACGGATTGCCCCGCCACCAAAAGGTGAACTTGCCGGCCTCGGGTGCTTCGAAGCGGTAGCTGGCCGTGCCGGGCTTGGCTCCGTCATAGTGCGACAGCCAGTCGCCGCCGGACATGCCTTCCTTCTTCACCCCGTCGTACCAGCCGTGTTTGGTGACGTCCTTTTCGGCAGCCGCCTCGCCTTCGATCCAGATCGACGTCGCCCGGGCCATCGGGGTCAGCGCCGAAGTTGCGGCCAGCACTGCCGCGAGAACCATCGATCGTGCCGAGAGTGGAAGTTTCATGGGTACAGCGTCGGCGAGTGCGAGTTGGAAGCAGGGGGGTAGGCAGCGGGTGCGGGCATGCGCAGGCCCGGCCGGAACCGGCCGCGTCAAATCAATAGACGCCACCGCCGGTCGGAGCGTCAATGCCCGGCCGAACGGTCGGCCGATTGGACTGCGGTGCTGCGCCAACGGTCAGCAGGAGCCGGCGCGGCGTTTCGGCCCGGACGGCTGTCGGGTACAACGGTGGCGAAAGTGCCGCCGTTCGCGAGACGACCCATGGATGCCCGCCAGCTAGCCAGCCCCCGCCGCCGCGGAGCCGTCGCGGTCATCGAGCGCGACGAGCGGCTGCTCATCATTCGCCGCGCCGCGGGCATTGTGGCCGGCGGGGCGTATTGCTTTCCCGGCGGCGGGATCGAGCCGGGCGAGACCGAAGCGGAAGCCTTGATCCGCGAGATGCAGGAAGAGCTCGGGGCAAACGTTCAGCCCCGGCGGCGGATCTGGCAGAGCGTGACCGCCTGGCAGGTCGAACTGGCCTGGTGGCTGGCCGAGTTCTCGGCCGACGCCGAGCTGCGGCCGAACCCCGCGGAGGTCGAGTCGATCCACTGGGTGCCGATCGACCAACTGGCGGCCTGGCCCGGCTTGCTCTCCAGCAATCACGACTTTCTGCGGGCGCTAAAAGCCGGCGAGTTTACTCTTCATCCCCATCCGGCGGATGATAGCGGCCATTGAAAACGGCGGGATCGAACGGATCGACGTCGTCCGGCGCGGCGCTGCCGTCCGGCCGGGTTTCGCCGGACTTCGATTTGCCCTGGAGCGGGGGACTCGGCGGTCGGCGCAGCGGCGCCATTCGCTCCGGCTTGCTTGCCGGCCGTCATTGGATTGCTGCTTCGCGGCGGCTTCGAGGCCGCCGTACGGCGGCTTGCCCGGCGCGGGGCAGGGCCGGGCAGCTCGACGCTGGTGGCCGCCTCGCTGGGTTGCGGCAGGCCCGACAGCTGATAGACCCAGGCCACGAGGAGCCGGTATTGATTCGTTTCGCGCGAGGTGAAGATCGCCGACTTGACGTTGCCGTGCGGCCGGGTCGGCAAGGTCAACAGCCGGCTCTCGGACGGACGCTCGCGATCGACCAGCTGCAAGACCGCGTACAAATTGCGCTGTGTTGCCCGGCGGCTGGGAATCCGCGAGCCCGAGGTGCGGAGCAGCTTCAGCGAGCCGGCGCTCTGCGGACCGTGGCAGCCGGCCGTCGAGCAGTGATTCATCAGCATCGGCTGGATGGCCGAGGTAAAGGTTTCGACGCAGCCCGCGGGCAAACCCTCGACCAGGCGGTTGAGGTCCTCGATCGAAACGGCGTCGTCGGCCGGTGCGGTGTGTCCGGCCGGCGTGACCGGCTGTTCTAGCGCAAACTTCAGCCGCCGCTCCAAGAGCGGAATGCGCGGGTGCTGGGGGTCGCTATCCACGGCATCGGCCAGGGCCAGGGCAGCCTGTTCGTACAAGTGTTGTCGCAAGCACCAGTCGGCCAATTCGAGACTTTGCTGGACCTTGCCCGGCTCGACCTGGACTCGCTTCCGCTGGTAGCAATCGAGCACGCTGCTGCCGAAATACTCGACCTCGCTCCGCTTGATGTGGATCTGGCCGCCGGCCACCCGGACGTCGTAGCGGTCGCCCGACAGGAGAATCTCGCCGGCCACCAGCTCGCCGTTGCGCAACAGCAGCACGCCCTGGCGGGGCGCGAGCGACAGCTCATCGGCCGGCAGCACCGCGGCCAGCAGCAGTGGCAGAGCCAAAACCAGCGAGATTTTGAGGCATTGAGGCATGGGGGCGGGAGATTAGTAGAACCGCCACGGAGGGTCAAGGGCGGCCAGAGTCGCGTGGGCTGAGCGGATAACGTGTCCTTATCTGCATTCGCAGAAATGTTTTGCGTCGAGGGTAGCAATATGCTACCCTATGGTTATGGGGCAACCTGTCAAACTTTCCGACGCGTTGGTTCGCGAGGCGCGGGCCACCGCCGAACTGGCCGAACGGTCGATTGCCGGGCAGATCGAGTACTGGGCCCAGCTCGGCCGGGCGATCGAGCCGCTGCTGTCGGGCACTCAGGCGCGGGCCCTGCGCGGCGCGGGGACCGCAGTGCCCCTGTCGCAGTTGCTGGGCGAAGTCGACTCGACCGTCGGGCGGGCACGCGTCGCCGCCCATCTTCAGGCGCGCCCCTTTCCGCACTATGAACCGGCGGCGGATGGCTCGGGGCAATTCGTTGAGATCGCGGCCGACGGCACACGCCGCCTCGGTCGATTCGTCGGCCGCGAATTTCGAGCGGCCGAGTGATGGATGCCGCCGTCTTCGATCGGCGTCCGATCGTGGTGGCGATTGCCGGTCCGAACGGGGCCGGCAAAACCACATTCTATGACGCCCATTTGGCAGCGACGGGCTTGCCGTTCATCAATGCGGATCGGCTCGCCAGCGAGTTCGGCGTGGGAGCCTACGAGGCGGCCCGCCTGGCTCAAGCGCTGCGGCAGGCACTGTTGGACCGGAAGGAGAGTTTCCTGTTCGAGACGGTGTTCTCCGATCCGGTCGGAGAGAAAGTTGCCTGGCTGGAAAGCGCGCACCGGCAGGGTTACACCGTCCTTGTGTGCTACGTCGGATTGTCGGGGCCCGACGAGTCGATGCAGCGGGTGGCCATGCGCGTCTCGCAGGGAGGGCACGACGTGCCCGACGAAAAACTCCAGGCCCGCTACGGGCGGACGCTGCAGAATCTGGCCCTGGCGGTCGCCCGCTTGCCGCACGTGCTGATCTTCGACAACAGCGACCTAGCCCGCCCGTTTCGCTTGGTTGCCGAGTTTCACGCTGGCCACTCGCCGACGCTTCACGCTCCGATCCCGGCCTGGCTGGCGCCCTGGATTGGTTGAGGCTCGGCCCGGCCCGCCCGAGCTTGGGATCCGCCTGGATTCGGTTCTGCCGATCGTGCCGGGCGTGCCGCCTGCACCGAGAGCAAAGCCTGCGACCAGCTGGTCGCGGCGGCGACACGGCGCCGGATTCGTAACCTACATTTTCTGCAGTGAGTATTGCCGGGGGGACTTGCCCGATATGTTTCCGTACGTCCGCTGGGCTTTGGCCTGGTTCACGCATCTCGACCGCGAGGAGTGGGTGATCGTGCTGGCGATTGGCACGGCGCATCGGCGGTTACTGCATGCGCGGATACGGTTCGCGGTCGAATTATTGATTCGAATCGAGCCCGAGCGCCGCACGTCGCTCGGCCGCCGGGATCGAACGAGTCGCTACTACCAACTGACGGGATAACCGCATGGATTATCTTTCGCTGCCAACGCCTGTCGCCTGCGCCGCCATCGCCGCGATCGGTTACTGGGTCGGACGCCGCACGCGGGCCGCATCGCGCACCGAGGCCGACGAGGCCCGCCGCGAGCTCAAGCGGGCCAAGGCCGTTGCCCGGGAGTTGGAAACCATCGCCGAGAGCGTGCGCAAGAACCTCGCCAATCACCATTCGAGCATCGACAAGTTCAAGGAACGGGTACACGAGCTGACGGCCCAGAACAAGGAAGCCGCCTGGCAGGAGCTGTGCCGCGAGGCCGAGGAGATGCTCAAGCCGACGCTCCGCCTGGCCGCCCAGATCGCCCACGCCTACGACGAAATCCGCCAGCAATCGAACCACCTGATGACGTTCACCGAGGTCCGGACCGATCCGCTCACGCGGGTCAGCAATCGCCGGGCTCGACGAGACGCTGGCCACGATGTTTGCCCTGCTCAACCGCTACGAGCAATCGTTCGCGATTGCGATCTTCGACATCGACCACTTCAAGAAGATCAACGACGCCCAAGGCCACCTGCAGGGCGACCGCACGTTGCAGAACGTGGCCCGGATCATCGACGAGACCGTCCGCGACACCGACATCGTGGCCCGTTACGGCGGCGAGGAATTCGTCGTCGTGATGCCCCACACCGACCTGGCCGGCGCCGGCATCTTCGCCGAACGGGTGCGGCTGAAGGTCCAGCAGTCGCTCGAGCTGACGATCTCGGGCGGCGCCGCAGTCGCGCAAGAGGGGGACGACCCCAACTCGCTGCTGACCCGGGCCGACACGGCCCTGTACAGCGCCAAAGCGGCCGGCCGCAACCGAATCTACGTCCATTCCGGCCAGGAAATCGAGCCCGTCACCGAAGAGGCGCCGGCCGTCGTGGCCTGATCCTCACCGGGCCCCGTTGGCTGCCGTCGGGCGCTTTCGTCTCGCGGCGGTTTGGGTTCTAATCAGACGCAGTGCGACCGCCGGCACGTTTGGGCCGGCGGGTTGCATTTGGTACTGCCGCCGTGCCGGCCGAGTCCGTATCGAGGGCCGGCGGGATGCGGTTTCTTTTGCCCGCGCCGCTCCGAGGTGCCGCCGTGTCGTGCCGTGTCCCGCTGGCCATCCGGCTCGTTGTTTGCTCCCTGGGATTGGCCCTCGGCGGGCCCGCCGCCGCGGCCGACCCGCCGCCCCAGGCAAAGCCGGCGCAGGCCGTCCCGGCCGCAGGCCCGATCGAGGTCAAGCTGGTCCGCGACGACCAGGGCTACCGCCTGCTCCGCGGTGGCAAGCCCTATTTCATCCAGGGCGCCGGCGGCGACGGGCCGCTGGACCTGTTGGCCCGCTCCGGCGCCAACTCGATCCGCACCTGGGGCGCCGAGCACCTGGACCGCACGCTCGACGAAGCCCACAAACACGGCCTCAGCGTCGCGGTGGGCATCTGGCTTGGGCACGAGCGGCACGGTTTCAATTACAACGATGCCGATCAGGTCGCCGCCCAGGCCGAAATGGTCCGCGGCGTCATCGAGCGCTACAAGAGCCACCCGGCCGTCCTGCTGTGGGGCCTGGGCAACGAGATGGAAGGCTACGCCGCCGGCGACAACGCCGCCATTTGGTCGGCGATCAACAATCTGGCCGTCATGGCCAAAAAGCTCGATCCCAAGCACCCCACGATGACGGTGGTAGCCGAGATCGGCGGCGACCGGGTAAAGAACGTGGAGCCGCCTGTGCCCCGAAGTGGACATCCTGGGCATCAACTGCTACGGAGGCATCGCCTCATTGGAGCGCCGCTACCGCGAGGCGGGGGGCACCAAACCCTACTTGGTCACCGAATTCGGACCGCCCGGGGCTTGGGAGGTCGCCAAAAGCCCCTGGGGCGCGGCCCTCGAATTGACCAGCACCGAAAAAGCCGAGCGATATCGCGCCGCCTGGCAAGCCATTCGCGAGGCTCGGCCGCAGGCGCTCGGCGGATACGCCTTCACCTGGGGTAACAAGCAGGAAGCCACGGCCACCTGGTTCGGACTGCTGCTCCCCGACGGCAGCCACTTGGGCGGAGTCGACGCGCTGAGCGAACTCTGGACCGGCAAGCCGCCGGCCAATCGCTGCCCGCGGATCGAAAGATTGTCGATCGAAGGCGCTCGATCAGCCGAAAAGCCCGCGACGGGCGACCCGCCGACGGGTGAGGCCGTGGCGGAATACGTCTTTGACCCGGGCACCACCCTCCGCGCAGTCCTCAACGCCAGCGATCCGGAGGGCGACCCGCTGCGGGTGCAGTTCATCTTCCAATGCGATTCCGTGGCGCTCGGCACCGGCGGCGATGCCGAGGCCGTGCCGCCGACGTTTCCCGAGGCCATCCTCAAAGCCGACGCCCAGCAGGCCGAAATCCGCTTGCCCGAAGCCGGCGGCCCCTATCGACTCTATGCCTACGTCCGCGACGATCACGGCGGAGCAGCGGTCGCCAACGTGCCCTTGAAGATTACCGGCCACGTGCCCGTGCCCGGCGCGGGCAGCCCAGCTGCCGCTGGTCGTGTACGACGAGGGCGAACCGGAGCACCCCGCTTACGTTCCTTCCGGGTGGATGGGCAATACCAAGGGACTGAAAGCAAATCTGCTTTCGGCCGACCGTCCGCACGCCGGCAAGACCTGCCTGCGGGTCGACTATCGCGATGCCGAAGGCTGGGCCGGCGTCGTCTGGCAGAGCCCGGCCGGCGATTGGGGCGACAAGCCGGGAGGCTGGAATCTGACCGGGGCCACGCAGCTCGTCTTTTGGGCCCGCGGCGCCAAAGGGGGCGAGCAGGTCAGCTTCGAGTTCGGCCTGCTGGGCGCCGACAAGCCGTTCGGCGATACGGGCCGGGGCAAGCTGGCCGACGTGACGCTCGTGTCCGAGTCGGCGCGAGTATCGCATCCCGCTGGAGGACGCCGACCTGTCGCGGATCAAATCAGGCTTCGCCTTCGTCGTCCAAGGGCAGCAGGCCCCGCTGACGTTCTACCTGGACGACATCCGCTACGAGTAGCCGGACCCGCGGCGCAGCGGCGCGCCACCATGCCTGCTCATTGCCAGGGGGGGTCGCCGGCGCTGGTCACGCGCGGCAATCGCTCGAGCCGGCGGGGAAAGGCGTTCAGATCCTCCAGGTGCTCCAGCAGAATCCGCCGCACTTCGAGCACGCTCCGCGGATGGCGATGCAAGTTCATGTGCTCGGACGGGACGACGATTTCCGACTCCACTTCGTCCAGGTGCGCGCTCGAATAGGCCACGATGCCGTCGCTGTCGCCGGCCACGTGTCCGATCAAACCCTGCTTGGGCACCCGGCCGATGATGTTGTGATACTTGACGCTCGGCAGATGGTGCGAGGCCAGCATCACCGGGAAAATCGGCGATTTGGGCTCCAGCGAATCGATGCTGGTGGGCACGTCGATCAGGTTGTGATCGTTGAAGTAACCGCGGATTGTCGCGGTGCAGCTGTTCGCCCCCCGTGACCACCGCCTTGGGCAGGGTGATCAGCTTGCGTCCGACCCAGGCGGTCGTGCTGTTGGCGAAGTCGCTGCCGCGGAACGGGGTGCCGATGGTGATCACGCGGCGGATCGCCGGATTGGGGCGGAAGAAAAACGTCTCTTCCAGCGTGTGCTTGACCTCGGACGAGGCTTTGACCAGTTGGAACGGCTCCTTGCTGATCACCCGCCAGTAATCGTCGCCGCTGTCCAGCGTCTGCAGCTTGGCCACCAGTCCGCCCATGCTGTGCCCGACCAGCACCATCTGCTCGAGGGCCGGCTCGCGATGATCGCGGTCGATCAGCGTTGCGCATGGCCGCCAGGTCGTCGCGCAGCTGGGCGGCGCTGTACCAGAAGGGCTGGCCGGTGGGATAGAGATAGAACCAGAACTGGATACCGGTCGCGGATGTCGGGCGAGCTCCGCAGGTCGTTGAACATTTCCATCCAGGTCACCGGCGACGACCAGATGCCGTGGACCATCAGCACCGGAATCTTGCCCGGCTGATACGGCTCGAGCATGTACAGCCCGTCGACTTTTTTCGTGGCGTCCGGATCGATCAGGCCCGTGGTCGATTGGTCGAGGTTCTTGCAGCTGCGGCTGATTGAGCATGTAGGCCAGCGGCGTGCTCAGATCGGTTTCCAGCGGCACGCGGCGGCCGGCGACCGAGATGTCGCTCGAATTGAGCGGATCGTACAGTTCGAGCTGCGGCGTCGTGCTCGGTGGACTTGTCCGACGGCGTCGGGCAACATCCGCACGAAGGCCGTGACCGGCAGAGCTCAGTCCCGGCGGATAGTAGCGTTCGATCGGCTTGCTCGCCGGAGTGATTGCGGCGGACGGCGATCAGCGGCACGCCCAGCCCATAGTTGTGGTACTGGTTTTTCAGGCCGGTGACCTGATAATCCGAGACGAACTCGAACCGTTCGATGTCGTCGCTGTGCCAGCCCTCGCCGCGCAGGACGATCGTCATGTTCATCGAGTGGCTGGCGGCCTTGACCAAGTGGGTCATGCCCGGCTTCAGGCCGCCGTCCTTCTTGATGATCCGCAGCGCGCTTTCCAGCGCGCCGTTGTACAGATCGCAGGCGCCGCGGAACTCGGGATCGTAGGGATTGCGGAGACCGGCGAACCGGTCGTCGAACAGGTACATGTACGAGTGCAGGACCGTCGCGCCGTAGAGCTCGAGGGCCTTTTTGCGGATGCGTGAGCTCGACCTTGCGCCCGGAGATGTAAGCCAGCTCGGCCAGCGAATAGAGCTTGTCGGCGGTCGGTTCGCGATTGAAGATTTCCCGCAGCTCGGCCACCAGCTGGCAGGGGTCCTCGT
Organism: uncultured Planctomycetaceae bacterium; assembly: GCA_963828155.1. Taxonomy (GTDB): domain Bacteria; phylum Planctomycetota; class Planctomycetia; order Pirellulales; family PALSA-1355; genus CAWCAX01. Next base: position 29,600 of record CAWHDQ010000012.1, on the reverse strand, counting down.
TGAGCTTGTCGGCCAGGTCGTATTGCCTGAGCAGCAGCATGGTCCGCGCGCTGGGATGCGGCCCTCCCCAGGCCATCAGCGCCAGTTGGCTGGTGAGCGGGTTCTCCGGGCTGCGGCGAACCGAGACCCAGTGCTGCGAGGCGCAGCCCGCCGCCGCCAGGCGCAAGAGCCAGCACCAGCCCGGCCAGTCGCCGCGCACGCCGTCGCGAATGAAATAAGAAGTCTGGCCGCATCCGCTTTGATCGACGGGATAAGGACCGGCACGAAACCGCGGCACGCGAGCGCACGCCGAGCGGATCCGCACGGGCGCACCCTCGGCGCCCCGGTTGGAACTGCGGAGAATAGGAATTGCCTGGCCAGACGGTCAATGGCGTTTTGGCCGCGCAGCCCGCCCCGCTAGCGTTGCCGCGGGGGGCTGCGCGACCCCGGCGAAGCGGCCCGCTGTCGGCGCGATGCCGCCAAGCAGTCGAAAGCGTCGCGGGCCGCGAGCGGTGCCAGCAACCCAGACCCGCGCCTCTCCCGATTCGAGCCATGAAACTCCTGCTCACCAACGACGACGGCTTCGACGCACCCGGGCTGGCGGCCTTGGCCGAGGCCGTCGCCGACCTGGGGCAGCGGATCGTCGTGGCTCCGCACGTCCATGTGTCGGGCTGCAGCCATCAGGCCACCACCCACCGGCCGTTGGAACTGGTCGCCGAGGGACCCGATTGGTACCGGCTCGACGGATCGCCGGCCGACTGCGCCCGAGTGGGGGTGCGGCGTCTGTCCCCCGATGCCGAGTGGGTGCTCTCGGGCATCAACGCCGGCGGCAATTTGGGGGCCGACGTCTACCTGTCGGGCACGGTCGCGGCTGCCCGCGAGGCCTGCTTCCTGGGCCGCCAGGCGATCGCCGTCTCGCAATACCATCGCGGACCGATCCCCTGGGAAATCACTCGCGAGTGGGCTCGCAAGGTGGTCGGCTGGCTCGTGGAGCACCGGCCGCCGCGGCCGGGCACGTTCTGGAACGTGAACCTTCCCGACCCGGCCTTGTTCACCGATCCCGACTGGGCATTCTGCCCGCTCGACACGAATCCGCTGCCGGTGGAGTTCTTCGAAGAAGCCGGCCGGCTGCACTACCGGGGGCGGTACCACGACCGCGAGCGGGCCCCGGGCAGCGATGTCGATGTCTGTTTCGGCGGGCGAATCGCCATTACCGCGCTCGGGCTCGGGCGCATCCGCCGGGCGAATTCGGCAATTGATTGCGGCTGCCGCCCCTAAACCGAGCCGCGGGACCCGCTACAAGAAAGTCGGCCCGCTATGGCCGCTGTTCGTCCGCAGCGCGCATAAAAGGAGCCACAGGACAGCTTACCCATCACAAGTTGCGATGACCCTAGGAAGAGTTCGGGTAAGCTGCCTGTGGCTCTTGACCGACGCGCGGACTGCCCCGTTCCGCGCGTTGGTTGGACTAAACATGTTCGCTTGCGATTTCCTCGGGTTTAGCGCGGACGGACCGCATCGAGCGGCGTCGCTGGATGGTCCAGGCTAACGACCGCGGTGATTTCTTTTGGCAACTCGTCGAGCAGCGATTCGAACGTCGGCAGCTCGCCGCGAATGATTTTGGTGGTCTGCGGCGCTTCGATGCCCAGCGTCACGCGCTGGCCGGCGATGCGCTTGACGACCACCGTGATTCCACCCCCGATGACCAGACGCTGCCCGACTTTTCGACTAAGGACCAACACGGCATTCCCTCCCCAAAAAAACGTCTCCCTGCCCAGCTGACGGTTGCCAATCCAGCGGATTCAGCTTGCCCATTCCGTCAGAAGCACGGCTTCTCACGTTGCAACGGCTGTGCCAGTCGTGCCGTTCGCCGAGGGTTCTTGAGTAGTAAGCCATTGCTGTTGCAGTCTTTGTGGATTTTAATAGCGTGCTAAATGGCTGTCTGCCTGGAGGGCGATCGCCGCCTGGGCGTCTAAAAATGAGACTGCCGTCTCTTTTTGAGATATTCTAACGGTCGTTTGAGGCTCGGATTATCCGCCGCGCAACCAGGAGTTTTGGGTCTTTCGCCGCGACCGCTGCCCAGCGGCCTTTCTTCGCCCCGCTCCGGATCGCGCCGCGGGGACCTTAAACTGGTGGCGGCGGGCGTCTCGCTCGGTGACCGCCACGACCGGTGGAGTGCCCCGGAACGAAGGAGGAGCTGCAATGCGCAAGGTTTTCCTGCTTTTGCCGGCGGCGCTCGCGCTTGGGACGAATCTGGCCTCCGCGGCCGAACCGCTCACGCTCAAGAAGGTCGCAGCCGCCTATGCCCAGGGACGCGTGGCCGACGCCCGCACGTTGGCCACCCGATTGATCGATTCCGGCGGCAAGGACCCGGGCCTGTTTGCGATCCGGGCCGCCTGTTGGTCGGCCGCAGGCGATCATGGCTCGGCCGTCGCCGATTGCGACCGCTGGCTCGAGCTCGAACCGCGCTCGGTTCAGGCCTATGAGCTGCGCGGCAGCGAGCAGTTCATGCTCGGCAAATTCGACCACTCGATCGCCGATTTCGATCGCGAGATCGAGCTGGCCCCCCAATTGGAAAAGGGACATTGGAAGCGCGGAATCTCCTACTACTACGCCGGTCGATTCGCCGACGGACAAAAACAGTTCGAGGGCTATCAGACCGTCGACGGCAACGACGTCGAGAACGCAGTCTGGCGATTGCTCTGCATGGCCCGCGACCAGGGTCTCGAAAAGCGCGGGCCGACATTCTGCCGATCCGGCACGACCGCCGCGTGCCGATGATGCAGATTTACGATTTGTACGCCGGCCGCGGCGACGAGGCGTCCGTGCTCGCGGCGGTCAAAGCGGGCGACCCCGGGCCGGCCGAATTGAATGCGCGGCAATTCTACGCCGAGCTGTACCTGGGGCTGTTGGCCGAGGCCCAAGGCGACGAGCGGCAAGCCCTGGCCCATCTGGCGGCGGCGGAAAAGCACAAGATTGGGCATTACATGTGGGATGTGGCCCGGGTACACGCCGATTTGCTCCGCCGACAAGCCGCCGCCAAACCCTGACGCGGCCCGCGGCGCCCCGCGGTGTGCGATTTTGGTCGGCGGCCCGACGAGCGTTCCTTCCGCGGCAATCAGGGATTCTCAGCGGCGGGCGAATCCCTATCATCAGGGGGTAGATTGCTGCCGCGCGACTACCACGTTTGGTCGTCGCCGAATCCGCCCGCCGTGGTCGAGAGCCGCCGCCATGCCCGCCTCCAAAGAAGCCTCCGGCCATCCGGTCGATCTGGAAATCAAAGACGCCCACGTCATTTTCGACACGGTTTGGGAGGCGTTGGAGGAGGAAGTCGGGCACGAAAACCTCCGCTTTCCCAAGGAAATCATCCTGCTCGGCGGAGCGCCCGGGGCCGGCAAAGGGACCCAAACCCGGTTCATCATGGAAGCCCGGGGGCTGACCCGGCCGGCGATCGTCATCAGCCAGCTGCTGGTCACGCCGGAAGCCCAGAAGATCAAAGACCAGGGCGCGATGGTCGGCGACAAGGAAGTCATCAGCATCCTGTTCCGCAAGCTGTTGCAGGAAGAATTTCGCGACGGCGTGCTGCTCGACGGGTTTCCCCGGACCCGGGTGCAAGTCGAATGCCTCAAGCGGCTGGTCGACGAAATCAACAAGCTGCACAACGATTACGAAAATACGCCGCTGGCGATCCATTTCCGCCGGCCGACGATCCACGCGATGGTGCTGTTCGTCAGCGAAAAAACCAGCATCGAGCGGCAGATCCAGCGCGGGCTGGAGATCGCCGCCCATAACAAAGAGGTGGAAGAGACTGGCGTCGGCGAATTGCTCGAGCTGCGGCCGACCGATCTGAGCCAAGACACGGCCCGGCGCCGCTATCGGGTGTTCAAAGAACAGACCTGGGACGCGCTTCAATCGCTCAAGGACATCTACCACTACCACTTCGTCAACGCCGAAGGTCCGGTGGCCGAAGTCGAGCAGAACATCCTCAAAGAGCTCCAGTACCAGAGCTCGCTGGAGCTGGAGCCGCGGACGTATGACCGGTTGAGCCCGCTGCCACTGGCCGAAGAGATCATCGTCCACGCCCGGCAGGAACTGGTCAAACGCCTGGACAGCTACGAGCTGGAGCACACCGAGCTGTTCGTCCGGGTGGTCCAGCTGATCAAGTCGAAGTTCATTCCGATCATCGCCCGGCATGCCCTGTCGGGCCGGGCGGTGGTCAACACCGAGGATTTGATCTTCGAAGATCCGCTGGCCCTGTCGATGCTGATCGACATTTTCTCGGAACGCGGGTTTCACGCCGTGGTCGACAAGAACATCCAGGAGATTCCCGAGCGGGTCGACCTGACCACCGGCCGGATTCAGGGCCGGTCGAAGGCGATCTACCGGATCCAGATCATTTTCAAAGGCTCGGAAATCCGCCGCGGATAGCCGGATCGGACGAAGCTCATTCCAGCTCGGCTTGCCGGTCGCTGCCGACGGCCAGGGCATAGGCCGTGGCATGGCTGCGGCAGTGCGAGATGCTGATCAGCACCTGGGCGATGCCCAGCTTGTCGACCACGTCGCGGGCGCCGCCGCGGAGCACGATGATCGGCCGGCCGCTGGCTTCGTTGCGCACCTCGACGTCGCGCCAGCTGATGCCCTTCCGCCAGCCGGTGCCGATGGCCTTGAGCACCGCCTCCTTGGCGGCCCAGCGACCGGCGAAATGTTGGGTCGCCATCTTGCGGCTCTGGCAGTACTGGATTTCGTGCTCGGTGTAGACCCGGCTGATGAATTGCTCGGCGTGCCGCTCGATCATCTGCGCGATTCGCAGACATTCGATGATGTCGGTGCCGATGCCGACGATGTTGATCATGAAACCTCGCGAGGATTGAACTTGCGGATCAACCGGCAGTTGCGGCGCCGCCGGCAGTCGCACTGCCGGACGCCCGGCCGTCGGTCGCATTTCCGAGAGGCGAATTTGCCGCTTGCGGGGATGAACGCGCGTCGCCCTGCCGCCGGCGGCGGGCCCCGATGGCCACGACCGAAGCGGCGGCGGCGATGGTCGCCGCCGCGTCGAAGGTCCAAAGGCCCGGACCCCGCAGGCGGAGGTTGGCGGCCACATCGGCGGCCAGATCGGGCGGGGCCATCTCCCCGGCCGCCAGCCGGGCTAGCGGCGACAGCTCGGAGCGATTTTGGACTTCGGTAAAACTGCGACGATGAGCCAGGTGGGCGAAATACTCCTCGGCCAGCACGGTCAGCAGGCCGCAGCCGGCCGCCGCGACGATGGCCGTTCTGCCGACCGTCAGCCGCCCGTAAACCTGAATCGCCAGCAGAACCGCACCCAAGACCGCGCCCACGCCGAGCGGAAAGAGCAACTCCGGCGCATGGCCGGTCCGCTTGAGACCCTCGGCAATCCAGGCCACGAGCAAGGCCGCGGCGGGCCAGCCTAGGAGGGCGAAGAGCCTGTTGAATGCCGCGGGGTTGAATGGCGCAGGGCCGGCCGAATCGCCGTGCGGCTCGGGTTGCAAGGGCGCGGAGGATTCGAGCGGGTCCATCCGGTTCATGCTAGCCGAACCGCACCAGCCCGCAAGCGCGCTTGGCCCGCTCCAGCACCTTGGATGCCTGGCTTCGCGCGCGAGCAGCGCCGTCGGCCAGGATGCTGCGCACCCGCTCGGGCTGGGCGGCCAATTCGGCCCGTCGCGCCCGGGCCTGGGCAAAGTACGCGCTCGGCGGCGTCGGCCAGGGCCTTCTTGACTTCGCCGTAGCCGAAGCCCCCGCGGCGGTAGAGAGCCGCCATTTCTTCCCGCTCGGCCGGTTCGGCCACCAGCGCGAAGAGCTGGAACAGGTGGTCGCTCTCCGGATCCTTGGGCTGGTCCATCGGCCGCGAATCGGTGACGATCCGCATGATCTTCTTCCGCTGGGCCTTGGGGTCCTCGAACAACTCCAGCGTATTGTTGTAGCTCTTGGACATCTTCTCGCCGTCCAAGCCCGGCACCTTGGCCGACGCGTCGAGCAGCTTGGCCTTGGGCAGCACGAACGTCTGGCCGAAGTGGTGGTTGAAGCTGCCGGCCAGATCGCGGCAGACCTCGATGTGCTGCACCTGGTCGGCCCCGACCGGGACGACGTCGGAATCGTAGGCCAGGATGTCGGCCGCCATCAGCACCGGATAGGTGAACAGGCCGGCGTCGGCGGTCAGCCCTTTGTCCATCTTGTCCTTATAGGCGTGGCAGCGTCCAACAGGCCCATCGGCGTGCCGGTCATCAGCAACCAGCACAATTCGGACACCTCGGGCACGTCCGACTGGACGAACAGCACGGCCCGATTGGGATCCAGCCCCAAGGCCAGCAGGTCGATGGCCGCGTCGAGCGTCAGCTGGGCCAGCCGCTCGGCCTCGCGGACGGTGGTCAGGGCGTGCAGATTGGCGATGAAGTAATAAGCCGCGTCCTCGGTCTGCAAGTCGATGTATTGCCGGATGGCGCCGAAGTAGTTGCCCCAGTGGAATCGGCCCGTCGGTTGAATGCCGGAGAGGACGCGCATGGGGCGGAGCAGGGTGCAGAGGGTAGAGGATAGGGAGTAGGGTTGTGCGGGCAGAAAAAGCTTCGTGCCGCCTCTCATAACCCTCTCCCTTTCAGGGAGAGGGCAGGGTGAGGGTCTTCTGTAACCAGCTGGAGCTGACCCTCAAGTCGCCAGCGTTCCCACCAGCTCCTGAAACGAACGGACTCGCGCTCGGCCAATGCCGCGGGCAACTGATCGAGCAGCGTCATCGTGACCGTGGGATTATAGAAGTTGGCCGTGCCGATTTGTACGGCACTTGCCCCGGCCACGGCGAATTCCAGCACGTCGTCGATCGTCGCGATGCCGCCGATGCCCACCACCGGCGTCGAGACCGCCCGGGCGACCTGATAGACGGCTCGCAAGGCAATCGGCTTGATTGCCGGCCCACTGAGCCCGCCCATCACGTTGCCCAACAGCGGCCGGCGGCGGCGCCAGTCGACCGCCATGCCCAGACAGGTGTTGATCACCGAGATGGCATCGGCTCCGCCGGCCGCGGCGCCCTGAGCGATCGCGGCGATGTCGGCCACGTTGGGCGTGAGCTTGGCCAGGATCGGCCAACGGCAGGCGGCTCGGGCGCCCGCCACGACGCGGCGACACATCTCGGCGTCGATGCCGAAATCGACGCCGCCCGACACGTTCGGGCAAGACAGATTGAGCTCGATTGCCACCAGTCCCTCGGCCTGGTCGAGCCGAGCGGCCATGGCGACGAACTCATCGTAGTCGTGGGCGGCGATGCTGACGATGGTCGGCGCGACGAAGCGTGGCCAGGTAGGGCAAGTGGTGCTGCGAGAAGGCTTCCAGCCCGTCGTTGTCCAGGCCGATCGAGTTGAGCATGCCCGCGGCGGTCTCGATCGTGCGCCAGGGCGCGTTGCCCGCCCGGGGCTGCATGGTGACGGTCTTGGGCACGATGCCGCCCAGGCGGCCGAGGTCGACCAGGCCAGCCATCTCGCGGGCGTAGCCGAACGTGCCCGACGCCACCAGAATCGGATTGGTCAGCGTCAGTCGGCCGAGGCGGACCGCCAGATCGATCGTTGCCAAGAGAGGGTCAGGGCCGTGGGCCGCGCCGGGCTGTGAAGGATTGCGAACGCTCGCGTCGGGTCGCTCAACGCGGAGGTGAGCGGACGCGATCCAGGCCCAAATGTAACTGCCCGAGGGCGGATCGGCCACTGGCGAGCCCGATCGCCGAAAAGGCGCGGTCGACGTGGCTCCGCCCGAGAAAGAACGACGTGGCGGAGTTCAGATTGCGAATGCCGGGGCGCAAGGTGCCGGGAAGTGGGCCGCCGGCTCGGCCGAAAGCCGCGTGCGTTAGATCAAACCACCGTGCGTGCGGTACGGGGTCAAGTGGCTAGGCATGTCGAGGAACCAGATGCGTTGCCACTCTTCGAGGATCATCCGCAGGTTTTCCGACGTGAAGATCAACTGCTGGGTGCGCAGCGCCCGGGTCGGACGAGTAGATGGGCAGAATGCAGCCCGTCCCCGCGCCAATCCAAAGTGCCAACGTCGCAGCTAGAATAAGCCTGCGCATCACACGACTCCTCCGTGAAACGTGATCTTGCACTCCGGTGCAATCGCACAGCCGCACGCCCAAGCCACTGCGGCTGTCAGCGCGAGTCTCCGAAGAGACCTAAAGCGTCTATCTAATTTGATTTGATACTGAGACGAGTTTAGCGGGCGAGTGGATCGAAATGCCGCCGCTCAGGCCGCTAAAGGTGTCGAAGCATAATGAGTTGCGTAACTTGCGCCGAGAGCAATCTGGCCGGGCGGGAGACCGGCTGCGTGCTACGAGCCCTCCAGGCGGCGAATCCTGCCGGCAGCGCGAGGGCTAAGTGCTATAAGCCGAAGCGCCGCCAGGAGTTTCGTGTGTCGATCCGGTGTGAACTTCCGCGTCGTGGTGTCCGTCGGCCCCGTGTTGGCCAGCGGCACTGTGGCCGGCGGCTGCCGCCCGGGCAGCGGCTGCTGCGGCGGCCTGACGTTCCAGCTCGCGGACTCGTTCCTCCATTTCCTTGCCGGGCTTGAAAGTCACGACGAACTTTTCGGGGACATAAACCTTGGCCCCCGTTCGTGGGTTACGTGCCTTGCGAGCCGCGCGTTTCTTGACCTCGAAGACGCCGAAGTTCCGCAGTTCGATGCGACGTTCTTCGACCAACGTCTCGACGATGGCGTCGAAAGTCTTCTGGACGATCTCTTTGGTTTTGAGCTGAGTCAGCCCGATCTCGTCGGAAATGGTTTTGACGATCTCTTTCTTGGTCACGACGCGAATCTCCTGTGAGAAAGGCGGTGCCGCGAAGCAGGGGATTCCCCGCGCTTTGCGGACGGCCCGGTCATGCTCCAAGTGTAAATGGCGTAAGAACTACAGTCAAGCTCAATTGAATTCCAGCGGGCAACCGACCACGCTCACTGGCTGCTGGTTGTCCACCGGACAACCGGCATCGCCTGAGCGGGCCGATTCGATCCAAACCCCAATTGTCAAAGAGCTTACAAGGTGCCGACCGCAGCCGGTTCGGCAATCTTAGCCTTAAACCGCTACGCCGCAGCAGATTAACGTCAATCACCCGACCTTCGGCCACCGCCGCGATGACTCCGAAGTGGAGCGTCCGGCAATCGCCGCTCTGATGCTTGCCACTAGGTATCGGCGGCATAACCGGCAAACTTGAACCAGCCGGAAAATTTTGCCTCTGCCCCCACGCTCGGCCGAACGATGCTGCCCGCATTCCGCTGGCAGCGGCCCCGACAGCAATTGTCGAATTGCCGCCCTGCGGGACTTGGCCCTGCGACGTGTCCGGGCCCTGGGCGGCGGGCAGCTCAGATGCGAATGAGCGCGACCTGATGCACGATCTTGTCGGCCGGCACCAGGGGACCCTTGCCGCTACCGGGGCACACCTGGCAGGTCTGCTCCCAAGCTTGGGGTGTGCGCAAGTTGGATTCCCAGAAGGGCCAACTGCGGCACTGCCGCGGTCGGGCCCCATAGACGGTGCACTTGCGCGTCTGGGGATCAAACAGCAGGCAATCGCCGTTGGCCCGCTCGTCGAGCGATTTGCGGACGCCGACCGTTTTGACGTATTTCCGCTCGAACTCTTCGACCTCCAACCCCAGTTCGGCCGCCAGCGCCACGATTTCCTCGCGATTCACCCAGACAAAGCCCGGGGCTCCGGTGCAGCAGTCGCCGCACTGGCTGCACTCGAACCGCAAGCCGGCATGCCACCAAGGCTTTTCGTCCATGTGTCGAAGTCCCCAAAGAGTTGGACTGAGGTGGGACCTGCCGGCGCCGTGCGCGGCGGCTTTGGCGACAAACCGCGGGGCCGCGAGCGCCATCCGGAATGTTGCTTACACGCCCGCGACCAATTGTCGGACTGCATCGCTGGCCCGGTCGATCTCGGCGGCGGTGGTCAGCGGCCCCAAGCTGAGTCGCACGGTGCCGCCGCGCTCGAGCGTCCCCAGCCGGCGATGCATCTGCGGAGCGCAGTGCAGGCCCGGTCGAACTTGCACGCGAAACGCCTCATCCAGCACGGCCGCGGCCTCATGCGGATCATAGCCCTCGATGGTCAGGCTGACCAGCCCCAGGGCCGGCCCGCCCTCGGGCACCCCGATCAGTTCGATGCCCTTGATCGTGCGCAGGCCGGCGACGAGCTGCTCGCCCCGCTCGCGAATGCGGCGCTCGATCGCGCTGACGCCCTGGGCCAAGAGATACTCGACGCCGGCGCCCAGTCCGACGATGCCCGGCACGTTGGGATTGCCCGACTCGTACTTGTCGGGCAGCGAGTCGGGCTGGCGGTCCTCGTGGCTGCGGGTGCCGGTTCCGCCTTGGCGCGAGGTGAGAATCTGGGATTCCAATCCTGGCCGCAGATAGACGAGTCCCGTGCCCAGCGGGCCGAGCAATCCCTTGTGGCCGGAGGCGGCCAGAATGTCGACCTCCAGCCGCTGGACGTCGATCGGCAGATGCCCGGCGGTCTGGGCGGCATCGACCAGCAGCAGAGCTCCGGCGGCGTGGGCGGCGGCTGCCAGTTGGCCGATCGGTTGAACGGCCCCGGTGACGTTCGAAGCGTGGGTCAGCGCCACCAGCCGGGTGGGTTTCTGCAAAGCCCGCTCCAGATCGTCGGCCGCGACGATACCCTGCGCATCGCACGGCAGGCGGACGACTTCGATCGCGCAACGGGCTTCCAACTCGGCCAGGGGGCGAAGCACGGAGTTGTGTTCGGCCGCGCTGGTGATCACGCGCTCGCCGCGCCGGACGAGCCCGTGAATCGCCAGGTTCAAGCTGTCGGTGCCGCCGGAAGTGAACACGATCTGCGCCGGTTGGCGAACGCCCAGCAGCCGGGCGCAGAGCGCACGGACCTGCTCGATCTGGCGGGTGACTTCCACCGCCTCGCGATACGGGCTGCGGCCCGCCGCCGCCCCGACCTGGCGCTGGTAATGGTCGACGGCGGCATACACCGACTCGGGCTTCGGCCAACTCGTCGCGGCGTTGTCCAGATAAATCCGCGTCACGTGACGGCCAGTTGCTGGTTGCGGGCGCTGAGCAGGTCGGCGGCCTCGGGCATCAATCCGTAGGCCAGGGCGAGCAATTTGAGCGGGTGGATCGTGGCCTTGTGGGTGCCTTGTTCCATTTGCAGCTTGCAGGTGCTGCACTCGGTGCTGCCGGCCTGGACGCCGGGGTCGCGCATCTGCGCGATCAGGTCGCGGCCGGCGCGAAGACTGGAGCGGAAATTCTCGCGCTTCAGGCCGTAGGTGCCGGCCATGCCCGAGCAGCCCGTCTCGAAGTGCTTCACGACCAGGCCGGGAATCAGCCGCAGCAGGCTCTCGCCCGGCGCCCGGCGCCGAGCGCCTTTTGATGGCAGGGCAGATGGTAGCCGATCGTGGCATTGACGGGCCGCAGGTCGAGCTGCAGATTGCCGGCCTGGTGCAGTTTCCAGAGATAGGCGCAGGCCTCGCTCGTGTTTTCGGCCACCAGCCGGGCCTCGTCGTCGTCGAGCAGCGCCGGATACTCGCGGGTGATCGCCAGCGCGGCCGAGGGTTCGGTCGCGACCACGTGATAACCCTGCCGCACCGCTTCGGCCAATAAGGCCACGTTGCGGGCCGCCAGCCGCTTCGAGCGGCCCAAGGCGCCGAGCGAGATCATCGGCATGCCGGACGATCCCTGGGCCGGGTGGACGAACACCGCGATGCCGTTGTGCTCCATCACGGCGACCAGCGCTTCGGCCAACTGCGGGTCGTGATAGTTGGCGAAGGTATCGACGAAGTACACCACCTTGCGGCCCGTGCGGCGATTGGCGCGAGTCAACCGCCGGCGGGCGGCCAATCGCATGAAGCTCCGCGGGGCGAAGAGCGGCAGCTTGCGTCCCTGGGCCAGCCCGATCGATTTTTCCAGCAGCCAGCGGGCGAGCCGATTGGTCAGGGCCCAATTGGCCACCGGCCGCAGCAGGCTACCCCAATGGCAGAGCCGGTCGATCCGCGACATGGCCCAGTCGGAAGTCGACAGGCCATTGACTCGAACGTACGCACCCTTGCCCTCGATCATCAGCCGCGGGATGTCGACATTGGCCGGACATTCCAGGCGGCACATCTGGCAATTGACGCACAGGTCGGTAATCGCCTTGAACTCCTCCTGGGCCAGGCTGGCCGGATCGAGCTGGCCGGTGAGGATCGCCCGCATCAGGTTGGCCTTCGAGCGGGGCGAGCTTTCTTCGGCCGGCGCCAAGCGGAAGATCGGGCACATCCGCTCCGACTTCAGCTGCGAGCGACAGGCCCCGCAGCCATTGCAATCGCGGGCCGCGGCCGAGATCTCCGCTTCGCTCCAGTTTAGCTGCAGGGCGATCGTCGGTTTGTTGTCGGCCGGGGCCGGCTCGAGAGCGGCCGGATCGGGTGGCGGCAGCGCAGGCCGGGTCAGCAACCGCAAGTCGCTGGCCAGGGCCTGCGGATCGGCATGCACCACCTTGCCCGGATTGAATGTATTGGCCGGATCGAAGATCTGCTTGACGTCGACGAACACGTCGGCCAAAGGGCCATATTGCTGGCGAACGAACGCGCTGCGGCTGAGACCGTCGGCATGCTCGCCGCTGATTGTGCCGCCCACGTCGAGCACCTGGCCGTACATGTCGGCGGCCAAGGGGCCGATCTTGGCTCGATCGACCGGATCGGCCAAATCCAAGAACGGGCGAATGTGGATTTGCCCGTGACCGGCATGCGCAAACAGCGACGCGATCACCTCGTGCTGCTTGAGCACGTTCTGAATCCGGACCAGAAAATCGGGCAAAGCCCGCGGCGGCACGGCCAGATCTTCGATGAACGGCACCGGCCGCGTCGAGCCCTTCATGCGAAACAAGGTCGGCACCACCTTGCGGGCCAGTTGCCAGTGCCGTTCCATCTCGGCCGGGTCCTGCGACTGAATGGCGTGAAAGGCCAACCGCTTTTTGCGGCGGATGCGATCGACCAGCGCCGACAGCCAGTCGCGGACCTCGAAAAACGTGTCCCCCTCGTACTCGACCAGCAGCAAGCCCTCGGTCTGGGGCGGGATCAACGTGTCGTAGTGCGGCAGGCTCTCCCGAGCCAGGCTCAGGTGCCGGCGATCCATCAGATCGCACGCGCTGGGGCCCAGCGGCACGATCTCGAGCACCGCTTTGGCGGCGTTTTCCAGCCGCTCGAAAAAGAGCAGGGCGATCCCGCGCTGCCGCGGCAGAGGTTGCGTGGCCACGACGGCTTCGGTGATCAGGGCCAGCGTGCCCTCGGAGCCGACGACCAGCTTGGCCAGATCGAGCCGGCCGTCGATCAGCACGTTGTTCAGGTGATATCCCGAGCGGTTGACCAGGCTTTGCGGCTGATGCCGATCGATCGTGGCCCGTTCGCGGACGATCAGCTCGGAGAGCTGCGTGACCAGCCGGCCGCGGCGCGACTGGGGATCGAAATCCTCGCCCGAGAGCGGTTCGCGTCCGGCTTCGATCACCTGCCCGTCGGCCAGGACCAGTTGCAGGCTTTGGACGTGCCGGCGCGCCGAGCCGTACTTGAGCCAGTGGCTGCCGCCGGCGTCGATCGCCAGCACGCTGCCCATCGTGGTGACCACCGACATGGCCGGATCGGGCCCGAATTGCCGGCCGGTCAGGGCCAGATGCTCGTTCAAGCGGGCGTGGACCACGCCGGGCTGAATGCGGACCGCGTCGGCGGTAGTTTCCTGGATCCGCCGCATGTAGCGGGAAAAGTCGACCACGATGCCCCGGCCGAGCGATTCGCCGGCCAGCCCGGTGCCCGCGCCGCGGGGATGGATCGGCAGCTTGTTCTCGGCGGCGTAGCGGACGACGGCGACGACGTCGGCCAGGGAGCGGGGCCGCACGACGGCGGCCGGCCGGAGCTCGAAGATGCTGGCGTCGCTGGCGTAGAGCTGCAGGAACAGGTCGTCCGCGCGAACGTCCCCTTTGACCAGCCCGCGCAGGTCGTCTTTGATCCGTTCGCGTTCCATGAGCTAGCGCTGGCTTCCGGCCATCCGCGCCACTTGCTGCCGGTGGCGTTCGTGCGTTTCCAGGTCGAAGGCGCCATGCCGCTCCTGCCCCGGCACCGAGCGATACTGGGCATGGCAGCGGTAACACATCAGGGCGTCGGGCACGACGGCGTAGAGCACCACGTCGGCCAGCGCGGTGGCGAACAGAATGGCAAATGTCCAGATCGGCAGGCTGTAACCCCAGGCGATCGAGCTGGCCACGATCCCCACGACGACCAGCCCCACGCCCAGTCGCTGCGGAAAATCCTTCCGCACGAACAGGTCGGTGCTGGGGCAGACCAGGCAGCGGGTGAGCGTCGCGCCGTCGAAGGCGTCGGGCGGAATGCGGATCGCCTGCTGACAGTGCGGGCAGCGCAGCTCGCTCGCGCCCGGCTCGACTTCGAGCCGCGCCGGCTGATTGCAGCGTGGGCAGGAAAACGTCGCGTTCAAGAGTCCCTCGGGCAATAGCTCCGCCGGGGCCGACTCGCCGCAGCCCGGGCGAGAACCAAGTTGTCGGGTAACATCGTACCGAATAAACCATCATACGCCGCCCAGCCCGTCGATTGAATGCCCCGGCCGGCCCGCAAAGGCAACTGAACTTGGACGGTCGGGTCGGCCGGTTGACACCCGGCACCGCCATTTCTACGATGCGCGCCGCTTTCCTCCGGGTCTGGGACATACGCCGCCCCGCGGCGCGGGACGAAACCACTACCATGTCTCTTGCCGAACTGTTGGGCAGCACGTACACCCCCGCCGCGTTCCTCGATCAGTATTATCTCAAACTGCCGCTGGCCCTGGCCGGCGGGTGCCAGGCGCTGTGCGAGCTGGGCGGTTGGCAGACGGTCGAGCGGATTCTGGCCCATCCCGAAGCGGACGTCCTGGTGGTCAAGAGCGGTGAGCAGCGCCCCGCCCAGGGCAATCCCAGCTATGCCGAAGCTCGGACTCTGCACGCCGAGGGCTATACGATCGTGCTGCGACATGTCGAGCGGCTCGATGCGGCGCTCGGCCGGCTGGCCGCCGCGTTTGCCCGCGAGTTGCTGGCCGCCCCCGACATTCACATCTATTGCACGCCGGCCAGTCAGTTTGGCTTTGGCTGGCATTACGACGCCGAAGAAGTGTTCATCCTCCAAACCGAGGGGAGCAAGGAGTATTCGCTCCGCAAGAACACGGTCCATCCTTGGCCGGTGATCGAGGCGATGCCGCACGACATGGGCTTCGAGCGCGAGATCATGCCGCTGTTCAACTGCACTCTGGCCGCGGGCGACTGGCTGTACATTCCCGGCGGTTACTGGCACCGGGCCGCATCGCGGACCGATTCGATCTCGGTGGCCGTTGGCCTGATGGCCCCCACGGCCCTCGATGTGTGCGACTTCGTCCGGAGCCGGCTGCCCAGTTCGCTCGTCTGGCGGCAGCGCTTGCCGGTGACCACCGCCGCCGCCGGCGACGACGCGGCTGCGGCCCGACAGCACCTCGAAAAGCTCTGCCAGCAACTTGGCCAGGACCTGGCCCGGGCGCTGAGCGATCCGCGGGCGGCGGGCGAGTTTCTCGATTACCGGCGGCGACAGTTGGGAGTCGCCGAGTCCGACAGCCCGGCGACCGACGTTGCCTCGGCGGCCGGCGAAAAATCGCCCAACGAGCAGTCGGGCAACCTCTTGCGCCAGGCCGCAACCCCGGGCGGCGAGTGACTTTGGGGCCCGGCCCCCCGCCGGCGAATTTGCGTTTGGAGAATCGGGTCGATTCCGGTAGTCTCAGGGCCAGGGACTCGGCAAAATCGGCGGACTTTTCCGGTTCGGCCAGATGGGCACAGCTCCCCTACAATGCTCGTGCGGGCAGTGCTTGCCCGACGGCAGCTCGGCCAGCCGAGGCTGGGCTTCGTTCCCACCGAGAGCGGCGGAGAGAGATATCGTTTTTTGCCGCCGTTAGAACTCCCGCCAGCCGTTGCGGGACGATCCGTCCGGTGCCGAGCGGCTGGCAGCCGCAACCGTGTCGGCCTGTCGGGGTCGGCCTGTTGGCATCGGCGTGCCGCGCGAGCTCGAGCGAACTTACCTTTTTTTGAGCGCATGGTTTCGTCATGTTGAATCTTGCCAAGCAATCCCCCGACGGCAATGGCGACTTGCTGCCCAATAGCCTGAACCTGGGATTCGTCGAAGCGCTGTACGCCGATTACCTGGCCAATCCGAGCAGCGTCTCGGCCGATTGGCGGCGTTATTTTCAGAAGCTGACCAACGGCTCGCGCGGCGTGGCGCCGCGGTCGGGACCTTCGTTCCGCCCCGCCAGCCTGTTCAATCCCCCCGCGCCGGCCGCTGCGGCCAGTCCGGGCGCCACGCGTGACCTGGAAATGGCCCTGCTGCAGGACCGGGTCGACCAGTTGATCCGGGCGTTCCGGGTTCGTGGGCACATGGTCGCCACGATCGATCCGCTGGGCATGCCGCGTCCCGCGCTGCCCGAGCTGGATCCCGAGTATTACGGCTTTACCCCAGCCGACCTCGACCGGCCGTTCTCGACCGACACGATGCTGGGCCCCGACGTGCTGACGTTGCGCGGCATTTTGACCCGGCTGCGCAACACATATTGCCGCTCGATCGGCGTGCAGTTCATGCACATGGACGAATTGAGCGTCCGGCAATGGCTGCAGGACCGGATGGAAGGCACCGAAAACCGCCTGACGCTGACCCGGGCCGAGCAGTTGCGGATTCTCAAGCGGCTCACGATCGCCACGATCTTCGAGGAATTCATCCAGAAGCGGTTCCTGGGCACCAAGAGCTTTTCGCTCGAAGGGGCCGAAAGCTTGATCCCGCTGCTGGACCTGTTGATCGAAAAAGGGGGCGAGCAGGGCATCCGCGAGGTCGTGTTCGGCATGGCCCACCGCGGCCGGCTGAACGTGCTGGCCAACATCCTGGGCAAGAGTCCGCAGGAAATCTTCCGCGAGATCGCCGACATCGATCCCAAGCTCCACCTCGGCCGGGGCGACGTGAAATACCACCTCGGCTACAGCTCCGACTGGAAGACTCAGGCGGGCCAGACGGTGCACCTCTCGCTGTGCTTCAATCCCAGCCACTTGGAATTCGTCAATCCGGTGGTGCTGGGCCGCGTGCGGGCCAAGCAGGACCGCGCAGGCGACGACCGTCACGAGCTCTGCCTGGGCGTGCTGATCCACGGCGACGCGGCCATGGCCGGCGAAGGCGTGGTGCAAGAAACCTTCAACATGAGCGAGCTGAAGGGCTACAGCGTCGGCGGCACGATCCACATCGTGGTGAACAACCAGATCGGCTTCGTCACTTCGCCCTCCGAAGGCCGCTCCAGCACCTATGCCACCGACGTGGCCAAGATGCTCCAGATTCCCATCTTCCACGTCAACGGCGAAGATCCCGAAGCGGTGGCCCAGGTGGTGCGGCTGGCGATGGATTTTCGCCGCGAGTTCAAGCGCGACGTGGTCATCGACATGTATTGCTACCGCCGCCGCGGCCACAACGAGAGCGACGAGCCGGCCTTCACCCATCCGCTGTTGTACCGGGCCATCGAGCAGCGCAAGGGCGTCCGCGAATCGTACCTGGCCCACCTGCTCGAGCTGGGCGAAGTCACCAAGCAGGAAGCCGACCGGATCGTCGAAGAAGAAACCGGCGAGCTCGACCGCGAGCTGACCGTGGCCAAGAGCAGCGACTACGTGTTCCGCTCCGACGGACACGCCGGAACCTGGCAGGGCTACCTGGGCGGACGCGAAAACCAGGTGCCCGACGTCGACACCGGCGTCGAACGCCGGCAACTGGTCGCGCTGCTCGAGGCCGACGCCCGCGTGCCGGCCGATTTTCATCCGCACCCCAAGATCCAGAAGCTGCTCGAAGGCCGCAAAGAGATGGCCGAAGGCCGTCGCCCGCTCGATTGGGCCGCCGGCGAGATGCTGGCCATCGGCTCGCTGGCCGCCCAAGGGCATCGCGTGCGGCTGTCGGGCCAGGACAGCACCCGCGGCACGTTCAGCCATCGCCACGCCGTGCTGCACGACGTCGAAAACGGCCAGAGCTATCGCTCCTTGCAGCACCTGGCCGCCGGCCAGGCGCCGGTCGACATCTACAACAGCCCGCTGTCGGAAATCGGCGTGCTGGGCTTCGAATACGGCTATAGCCTGGACTACCCCGACGGGCTCGTGGCCTGGGAAGCCCAGTTCGGCGACTTCGTCAACGTGGCCCAGGTGATCATCGACCAGTTCATCTCCAGCGCCGAGACGAAGTGGCGGCGATTGAGCGGGCTGGTGCTGCTCCTGCCGCACGGCTTCGAGGGGATGGGGCCCGAGCACTCGTCGGCCCGGCTGGAGCGCTTTCTGACGATGACGGCCGATCACAACATTCAGGTCGTCACACCGAGCACGCCGGCCCAGTACTTTCACGTGCTCCGCCGGCAGGTGGTCCGCCCCTGGCGGAAGCCGCTGGTGGTGATGACGCCCAAGAGCCTGCTGCGGCACCCCAAGGCGGTCTCGACGCTCGACGAATGCGCCACGGGCCGCTTCCGCCGCGTGATTGGCGACGAAGATCCCCGGCGGCCCAATGTCGAGGGCGTGCTGCTCTGCGGCGGCAAAATCTATTACGAGCTGGAAAAAGAGCGCGTCGATCGCAAACGCCAGGACGTGGCCATCGTGCGGATGGAGCAGATTTATCCGCTGCCCTTGGCCGAGCTCAAGGACGCGCTGGCATCGTACCCCGACGGCACGCCGGTCTATTGGGTCCAGGAAGAGCCGGAAAACATGGGCGCCTGGCGGTTCCTGTTGGCTCGCTTTCGGGACGAGCTATTTGATAGACTACCGTTCGCCGGAATTTACCGCCGGGCCAGCTCCAGCCCGGCGACCGGCTCGGCCAGCAGCCATCGGATGGAACAAAAAGAGCTGCTGATGCAGGCCTTTGGCAGCATTTGATCCGGCGGCGGGCGGCAGGTCCGGGCTGCCCGAGATCCTGGTCGGGAAAAACGAATCGAACGGCACCCAGTGCGCGCGTGAATATGGCAATCGAATTAAAAGTTCCGACGGTCGGCGAATCAATCACCGAGGTCCAGATCGGCCAGTGGCGCAAGGGCGAAGGCGCCAGTGCCCTGAAGGATGAGAACCTGGTCGAAATCGAGACCGACAAGGCGACAGTTGAACTGTCGGCCCCCGTGACCGGCACGATCTCCAGGGTCCTCAAGCAGAGGGGCGAAACGGCCCTGGTGGGCGAGGTGATCGGTTACATGGAAGAGTCGGCCGTCGATCCGGCCCATGCCGCCGCCGCCGCCGCCGCCCAGGCCCAGGCGGCCGACATGATCCGCACGCCGGCCAAGCGGGCCGCCGAATCGCCCAAGGCCGCCAAGCCCGCGGCCGGCAAGACCGATGCCGGCAAGACCGATGCTCGCAGCGACGGCCGCAGCGCCGCCCCGGCCCCGCCGGCCGAGCGCGGTCTGGTGGTCAGCCCCGACGCCCGGTCCGGCGAATCCGCTCGCCCTGCGGCCAAGACTGCGGTCGCGCTGCCGCTGACGAGCGGACCGCGCGGCGGCGCGAGGAAGAGGCGGTGCCGATGAGCCCGATCCGCCGCCGGATTGCCCAGCGGCTGGTCGAAGCCCAGCACACGGCCGCGCTGCTGACGACGTTCAATGAGATCGACATGTCGGCCGTGATGGCCCTCCGCGGCGAGCACAAGGACGTGTTTCTGGAAAAGTTCGGCGTCAAGCTGGGCTTCATGTCGTTCTTCGTCAAGGCCAGCATCGACGCGCTCAAGCTCGTTCCGCAGGTGAACGCCGAAATCCGCGGCAACGACATCGTCTATCACAATTACTTCGACATCGGCATCGCGGTCGGCGGCGGCAAGGGGCTGGTGGTGCCGGTCCTCCGCGACGCCGACCGGATGAGCTTCGCCGAAATCGAGCAGGCGATCGCCGATCTGGCGCACCGGGCCCGGGACAACAGCCTGACCCTGGAGGAGCTGCGGGGCGGCACGTTCACCATTTCCAACGGCGGCGTGTACGGCTCGCTGCTCTCGACGCCGATCGTCAATCCGCCGCAAAGCGGCATCCTGGGCTTGCACACGATCCAGGATCGGCCGGTCGCCCGGCAGGGGCAGGTCGTGATCCGCCCGATGATGTACGTCGCCCTGACGTACGATCACCGGATCGTCGACGGGCAAGGCGCCGTCACCTTCCTCAAGCGAGTCAAGGAAGTGATGGAAGAGCCGCTGCGGATGCTGGTGGAAGTGTAAGACACTCCGCAGTCACGCAGATGACCGCCGGGGCTCAGTATTCCAGTGGGCGACAGGCCGCCTTCGCCGGCCGACATTCGCGGCGGGCGGTTCAGTTGAGGATCACCGCAACCGACTTCGCGCCGAGCTTGGTGGTGGTACCAGTTGGGCCGGTGTCTGAAAGCGTGGCGTTCAAGAAGTACACGCCCGGATCGACCTGTTTTGTGACCGAGACAGGGCACTTGATGCAGCCCTGCTCAGCGTTGGCGACGGTCCATTCTTGCGTTCCCTTCGCCACGACGGAGCCGTCTTCGTCGCTGACGATCAACTTCAAGCTGATGGTGTGCATTTCGGCAGTGGGGCCGAAACCGACGCCTGAGAAGCTGGTTGTTGCGGTGAATTCAATCTGACCGGCCGATCCAGTGCCCGCCGGGGTCAAGTCGTCAATCGATCCATGTGCCTGCCCCCGAACTTTGGCATGATGGGGAGCCGCGTGGACGAACGGCTCAAGGAATGGCAAATTCATGAGCACGGCAATCGCCAATATGATTCGCATTCTTGATTCCTTCAATGCATCAGTGACGTTCGCTTGGGGACCCGCCGGGCCTGAGAGTCATAGGCCGCTTGGCGGCCGCTGACGAGCGTTCATTCCGACGTCAGCTTCGACGACCAACCAGCTCTCGATCAGTCCGTAACTTCGATTTCGCATTTGAGAATGGCACCCGAGCCGCCGTTGTTGATGTCGAATTCGAGCGTTGCCGTACCTTTAGCTTCGGCGGCAAAAAAGTGCCCAGGGTGCCGCTGCCGACAATTTTGGGACGCACGATTTGGTCGATCCTGACGAACTTGACGGAATTGGAGCTCGACTTCGCGCGACGCGCTGTGGAATCTCGCCGGGCACTACCGCGTAGCTCCAGGTTATTTCCACGCGGTCGCCGACCTTGCAACTCGCTTTCTCAAGCTCACCGGCGTTCTCTTTTTTCTTCTCGATTAAGACAGTAGTGCCGCTGACGCCTGGAATGAGAGAATCAGCCGCGTGGGCCAGCACCGAAAGACCGCATGAGCAGACTGCAGCGAGTAAGTACTTTTGCATGGCTTGATGGTCCGGGAAAATGCTTGATTGTGATGAAAGATGAGTTGTGATTCGGCCGTCCGGGCTATCCGCTAGGCGACGTGGCCGCGGAAACAGAGAGCAGGGAACAGTCCCACGCACGGTGCGTCGAATGCATACGGAGTGGCCCACCAGGCAGGGACGCCATTTTCCTCGCTGTACAAGGTCACGATGTGGTGTCCGCCGCACGCGATTTCGGCGAGCGGGGCTTTATACGGACTCAGGCACGTGAAGCCGGTCCGACCGATCGGAACTGACAAGACAATGATTGGCCCCCTGTTGATCGAATAGGCAACGATGACTTCTTCCGAAACGTTCCGCACGTAGAGTGTGCGGTATCGAGTGCGATCTTCGGCGCGATGTTCCGATTTGTGCGACGGCATCGGCTCGATCAACTCCTCATGCGACTCGTCCGCAGCATTTGCCGATGTCGCAAGCGCTGCTGCAAGCCCAACCGCCCCTGCCGCGCTGATCAAGTCGCGTCGCGAAAGGTCCATCATATTGCACCTCGTTCGTGGAAGTACTGGCAAGGTATGAATACGCCGCAGTTGTGACGGCTCGGATCCGGCCTGTGTTACGAGGAGGGAATTATGCGCCGGACGTCACACCCATAGGTGTCCCGATCTTACAGCCTCGGCAGGCGCCTCAAGGTACGATGATGTTGCGATTGGGGCACGATCGGGGCGAATCGAAGAGAACGCCTGAATATCTGTTGGATGCAATTGGGCACGGTCCGCAAATGGGGCATTTCGCCGTGCCCCTAGACCCCGACCTTCACTCCGCCGGCACCACTTCCCAATACACCTGCAGCCCGTTGCCGTTGCCGTGAAAGCGGATCAAGGGCGCCAGTTGATTGCGATTGAGCGACTTGACCGTCGCCTGCAGCCGATGCTTGGGGTCTTGCTCCCCCTCGGGGGGCAACGGGTCGTCGATGTGCTGCGGCCAACCGTCCTCTTGAAATGCTTCCAGGATCAGGGCCTGGTTGCGGGCCGGCACGCGGTACCGCTTGACGATCTGCCCGGCAAATCGCAGCTCGCGCCGGGCCGCGTCCCAGACCGGCACCTCCGCGGGGCGCGACTCCGCCGGCTTGCCGCGCCCCGGGTCCGTGGTCGTCTCCGGCGTACTGGTCTTCCGACATCCGAGGGGCGGTTCACCCAGTGTGGCCGCAAAGGTTTCCCCCTCGTCGGTCAGGACGAAGCAGGTCCGTTTGACGAACACAAGGTTATGGCTGGGCCGGAAGCTGCGCGACTCGTCCTCCGGCTGCGTCACCTCTCGGGCGCCGCGGAGATAGCCCTGGCAGGCCAGCCAGCCGCAGATCGGTGTCGGTCAGACCGAGCTCGGCGAGCGCGCCGCGGCTGAGCGCAACTCCCAGTCGCTCCGTTTTGCCCGGCGGGCAAAGTAGCGGGCTTTGGCCAACTCGGCCACCGCCGGACGGAGCGCGCTGCAGGACTCTGGCCGGCAGCTCCAGGTCGCGGCAATCGGCTGCAGCCTCCGCGGTCGGCTCCAAAACGGCATTGGCGAGCATGGGTTTTCGGCAACGTAATAACGGGGGGGTTGGAGGCGGCCTCACCAGTCGTACCCAGAAATCAACACGGAACAAGTAAGTTTTTAGTTACAGTGACAAAGGGGGGCCCCAATTTGCCCTCGGACGCGGCCCGGCGGCTATCGCTTTGCCCTCGGTATGGGTGCTTGTGAGATTGCGATCGCTTCGGGCGGCGCCCGCTGCCCCGCTCCCGACTGGCGCAGATTCGCGTTGTCGCAGTGCTTCCTCTGCAATCCCCAGAGGCAGGCCGAATTCGCCGCCCAGTATCAAGCCAAGTCCGGCCGCCAGCCCAGCCAGCCCACGGCCGACGGCGGCGAGCACGAGCACCATGGCCACGATTCCTGAGTCGGCCTGCTCCTTCCGCCCAACTCCTCTCCCTTTCAGGGAGAGGCCGGGTGAGGGTTGTTCGCATCGGCAGCGGTCGTTTGTTCGCGCGTTGGGATCGCGTCGGCCGCCGCCGGCGGACGTAATAACCTCGGACCGTGCAATCAAGCGAACGGCCCCTCGATCCGACGCGGCTCCTTGCCGGCACGATAGCGGCCGGTCGGCACGTCACGCGTGGTTCCGATTTTGGGCACGCCCATGCTACATTACGGGGCATTCGCACTGCGTCGGATGCCAACGGCAGTGTTCCCCTCGGAATGATCTCATGAGCGTGTTGCAGCCGCAGCGTCTGCGGGTCGTCGGGCTTGGATTGTTGGCCGCAATTCTCGTCGGGCGCGTGGCCGCGGCCTACGAGCCGCCGATCAGCGAAGACACTTCGCCCCCCGACCGGCCCCAGTTGTGCGCTCGATACCGGCGGCCACACCAATGCCGTTTATGATTTGGCGATCAATCCTTACGACCAGCAGCTGATCTCGGTCGGCGTCGACAAGACGGTCCGCTTTTGGGACACCGAGACGGGCCGGCCGACCCAGGTCCTCCGGCCGCCGATCGCCAAGGCGAACTTTGGCCTGCTCTACGCCGTAGCCGTCTCACCCGACGGCAAGCGGCTGGCCGTGGGCGGCTACCGGCGCTGACCCCGCTGCACGACCATCGGATTCACCTGCTCGCGCTGCCCGAGGGACGCGAGATTCACAGCCTCAAGGGGCATCGGTTCGCCGTTCTCGATCTGGCCTTCTCGCCCGACGGCACGCAATTGGCCTCGTGCGGCATGGACAAGACGGTCCGCATTTGGGACGTCGAGTCGGGCAGTTCGCTGAAGGTGCTCGAAGGGCACACCGGGCCGACCAGCGGCGTGGCCTGGAGTCCCGACGGCCAGCATCTGCTCAGCTCGTCGTACGATAAGACGGCCCGAATCTGGTCGCCCAGCACCGGCACCACCGAGACGACGCTCACGGGGCACACGGCCGGCGTGGCCCGCTGCGATTGGAGTCCCGACGGCCGCTCGATTGCCACCGGCGGCAACGACCGCAGCATCCGGCTGTACGAGCCGAGCGGCAAGTTCCGCTACCAGTGGCCCAACATTCCCAACAAAGTCAGCCTGCTCAAGTTCTCGCCGGACTCGAAGCAACTGCTCTACGCCTACGTCAGCGAGGAGTTCGATGCGCTCGGCGTCGGCATCATGGACATGGCCGACGGCCGCCAGCGCGTGCAGTACAACGACCACAAAAATGGCGTCGTCTGCGGTGTCTGGCTCGACGGCGGCCGCCGCGTGGCGACCGGCGATACCGTCAGCAACATCCGCATCTGGGATCCCGCCAGCGGCAAGACCCTGCTCCGACTCGACGGCCGGGGCGAATCGGTTTTTTCCGCCGGCTTCAGCCCCGACGGCCAGGCTGTCGGCTGGGGCACCCATTCGCCGCTGGTCGTGCCGGAAGGGGGCGCGCTGCTCGAGCGGCACGTTCTGCTTCGGCCAGCTCAACTTCGGCCCGCCCCCCGACAAGCGGTTTCTCCGCCAGCAGCTGCGCTACAACGGACTGCGGATCGGCAAGCTGATCGCCAATCCCAAGACCGTCGCCGTCGAGCGGGCCGGCGACGTGCTCGCGATGTTTCCCTTGCCGCAGGAGGACGATCACGTCCGCTGCTACAGCCTGCTCTCCGAGAATCGGGCGTTCGTCGGCACCGACGCCGGCGGCTATCTGTTCGCTTCGAACAGCGGCCGGCAACTGGCCGAGATGAACGATCGCGGCGGCGAGACCTGGGACGTCGGGCCGTCGCCCGACTGGCGCTACCTGGCGACCGCCAACAACGACCAGATCGTCCGCGTCTGGCGGCTCGACTCGGCCGACGTGCTGGTCAGCCTGTTCGTCGCCGGCGACCAGTGGATCGCCTGGACGCCCGAGGGCTATTACGCGGCGTCGCTGCGGGGCGAAAGCCTGATGGGCTGGCACATCAACCAGGGGCCCGAGCAATTGGCCAATTTCTACTCGGCCGCCCAGTTTCACAAGTCGCTCTACCGGCCCGACGTCATCCGCCGCCTGCTCGTCGCGGGTGACCTTTACAAGGCCCTGAGCGAAGCCGACGCCCAGCGCCTCGCTGCAAACCAAAAAGCTGGTCGTCGCCGACGTCCTGCCCCCGCACGTCAGCATCACCACGCCCAATGAGCGGCAGCTCGACCTTGAGGACCGCGAACTCACCATTCAGGCCTCGGCCCAGCCGATCGACAACGATCCCGTGACCGATCTGCGACTGATCGTCGACGGCCGGCCCTGGGTCGCACCGCAACCGGTCGCGGCGAACGATATGCAGACTCCAGCCACGGGACAGTGGACCGTGCCGCTTGCGCCCGGCAAGCACCAGATCGTCGTCAAGGCCGACACCGCCGACAGCTACGGCCTGAGCAAGCCGCTGGTCGTCACTCGCGCGGCCGACAAGGACACTGCCGATAAGGACACTGCCGATAAGGATACCGGCCCGGCGGCTCCGGCCGGCAAGCTCTACGTGCTGGCCATCGGCGCCGATCCGCCCGCCGGGGGCAGCGCGCCCGCCGATGGGCCGCAGGTGCAGAAGTTGATCGCCGCCCTGGAGCAGCAGGGCAGCGGGCAATTCAGCGCAGTGGTCGGCTGCGCCCGCTCGTCGGCCCCGCCGCCACGCCCGAGGCCATTCAGCAGGAGCTGGCCCGGATGCGGGGTCAGATGTCGCCAACCGACACGGGCGTCATCTATTTCGCCGGGCAGGATTCGCTCGACTCGGCCGGCAATTACCTGCTCGGTGGCTCGGCCGCGGCTGCCGGCGGCGAAGTCCGGGCCGACAGCCTGCCGGCCCAGTTGGCGGCAATCCCGGGCCGCCTCGTGCTGCTGCTCGATCTGACGCATTCGGCCGAACACACCCGGCAGCAGGCCGCCGGAGGATTCTGCGGCCATGTGTCCCAGGGTGACTCCGGCCGGCACGTCGAGAACGAGACCGCCGAATGGATTCGCGGTCTGCTGACCGAGGATGTCGGCGTGGCGGTCATCGCCAACAGCCGCACGGGCGCCAGCCCTGCCGGCCGGTCCGCGGGCAGCAGCCCCCTGGTGCAAGCCGTGGTCGAAGGGCTGAGCGGCGCCGCCGACGCGAATCATAACGGCACCATCGAGTTCCGCGAGCTGGGCTCTCATGTCACTACCCGCGTCCGGGCTATGACGAACAACGAGCAAACGCCCACGGCCGAGCTGCCGCGCGGCGTCGAGAGTTTTCCGCTGGGCAAAAACGCGTCCGCTCCGCCACCAGCCAAATGAGCCGCCTGATTCTTGTGGCGCTGGCGGTCGGTCTGGCCTCGCCGCTCGCCGCGGCCGACGCACCCCGCTTCGTCGCCGAGTGGAGCGACGGTTCGCACACCGCCGCCAACGAAGTGACCGACTGGCATCGCGACGATCGCCGGCCCCAGCTCGACAACCGGCCGCTGTTCGACCCCAAACTCCGGCTCCGTTCGCTCATCGACACCCAGCTCGCACCCGCCGAGCTGACCGGGCCAGTGGTCGAGCTGATCGGCGGCGATCGCTTGCCGGGGCGTGTGGTCGCCTTCGAAGATGGCCTCGACTCCAACGGAACCAACTCGGACGGTCTCGACTCGAACGACACTGCCGCCCAGTCCGGTCCCCCACAGGTTCCGCATTTGCTGGTCGAAACGCCGCTGGCGCTCGATCTGCCCGGCATCGCAGGCCGCACCCGGATTCCTGTGCTCGCCGCCGCGGTCCGCCGGATCGTCGGCGATGGCGGCCGGCGGACTGCCGTGCAGCCGGGCAACATTCGCTTGCTCGATGGCCGGCTGCAATCGTTCCTCTCGCTCCGCTGCGCGCGGGCGGCGTCGATCTGATCGGCCAAGAGGGCCTCGTGCACTTCGATTTCGACGAGATTGCCGACCTGGCCCTGCCGGTGACGCCGGCCGCCCAATGGGACTGGCTGGTCCGCGAGCTGGCGATCCTGTCGCCGCGCGGCGACGCGCCCCGCTTGCGGCTCGAGACGATCGACGGCCTGCGCGTGACCACGTCGCTGGAGCGGTTCTCGGCCCAGACGCTCGGCGGCGACGAGCCGGCCCAGTGGCTGCACATCGTCGGTCCGGCCTGGTGCAGCCAGCCGCTCGGCGTGCCGCATCGCCGCACCCGCACCCGGCAAGTCTTCGAGCCCGACGAGCTACCGCTCACTTGCTTGACGCCCGTCGTCAATCGGCACCGGGCAGTCCTGTCGGCGGCGTGGGGCATCGCGCGGATCGATCGCAACGTGCAGGGGGGCCCGCTGCGCAATCGCGGCTTCGAATATCCTGACGGCTTCGGCGTCCACGCCGAGCAGGAGCTGGCCTTCGATCTGCCCGCGCCGGCCAAAACTTTCGATTGCCGCGTCGGTTTGGATGCCCAGGCCGGTCGCGGCGGGGCGGCCCGCGCCGGGTGCTGGTCGACGGCACGCGCCGCTTCGAGAGCCCGCTCTTGGTCGGCAGCCAGCAGCAGGTGCAGGTGCCCGCCGTCAAGCTGGGTCCGCGCGCGAAGCGGCTGACGCTGTTGGCCGACATGGCCCAGGACGCTCCGCGCGTAGCGACCCGTTCGACATTCGCGATCTGGTCGATTGGCTGCAGCCGGTCTTGCGCTGCGATCCGCAGCTATTGCAAGTCGAGGTCGAGCGGGCCATGCCGCCGCCGGTGCCCGGCTGGGCGATCGAACCTTCGGCCGGCGGCGCGTGGCGATTGGCCAATGCGTTCGACATTGCCGACCGGCGGGCACCGGCTTTTCGCTCGCGGCTGGAGCTGTCGGGCCCCGTGATCCTGACGCGGACCGAAACCGTGCCGCCCGACAAGCACGAGTGCGTGCTCTGGCTCGCCCGGCCGCTGCACGCCGTCGGCCAGCCGACGGTCGAGATTTCGCTCGATGGCCGCCGCGGACGCCCCGTTGCGGTGCCCGAAATGGGCGACCAGGGCGAGATTCGCCCAATCGCCATGCCCTGGTCCGACGCCGGCCCGGACCGCGACGTCGAGATCCGCATCCGAATCGACCCCGCCTCCGGCCCGGGCTCGTCGACTTTCGCGGCGTGACGTGGCAGTGACGCATGTCTCCCGCTCCTCTGCCCGACTCCTCTCCCTTTCAGGGAGAGGCCGGGTGAGGGTTCTTCGCGCTTTGTAGACTGGCGAGTGAGGCGCGAGGCAAGCAGCGAACCACCCTCACCCTACCCTCTCCCTGAAAGGGAGAGGGATTGATGCGGCTCTCGATTGCCACTCGGCAAGCTTGTCAGCCCGCTCACGCCGGGTGGTGAACGACTTGGTCGCGCTCTCCGGGCACGATTGCCCGACTCCTCTCCCTTTCAGGGAGAGGCTGGGTGAGGGTTCTTCGCGCTTTGTAAACTGGCGAGTGAGGCGCGAGGCAAGCAGGGAACCACCCTCACCCTACCCTCTCCCTGAAAGGGAGAGGGATTGATGCGGCTCTCGATTGCCACTCAGCACACTTGTCAGCCCGCCCGCGCCGGGCGGTGAACGACTTGGTCGCGCTCTCCGGGCACCATTGCCCGACTCCTCTCCCTTTCAGGGAGAGGCCGGGTGAGGGTTCTTCGCGCTTTGTAAACTGGCGAGTGAGGCGCGAGGCAAGCAGGGAACCACCCTCACCCTACCCTCTCCCTTTCAGGGAGAGGGATTGATGTGGCTCTCGATTGCCACTCAGCACACTTGTCAGCCCGCCCGCGCCCGGCGGTGAACGACTTCGTCGCGCTCTCCTGGCACCATTGCCCGACTCCTCTCCCTTTCAGGGAGAGGCCGGGTGAGGGTTCTTCGCGCTTTGTAGTCTGGCAAGTAGGGCCCGACGCAAGCCGGGAACCACCCTCACCCTACCCTCTCCCTGAAAGGGAGAGGGATTGATGCGGCTCTCGATTGCCACTCAGCACACTTGTCAGCCCGCCCGCGCCGGGCGGTGAACGACTTGGTCGCGCTCTCCTGGCACCATTGCCCGACTCATCTCCCTTTCAGGGAGAGGCTGGGTGAGGGTCTTTGGAAGGCAGAAGGCAAAAGGCAGAAGGATGAATGCGGAGGCCCGAAGCCGGGTGCCACTGCTGGCTTGCCCAGCAGTGCCCGTCCGCCGCTTGCTCGCGCAACCGGCCAATGGTGACGGGTAACACTGCTGGACGAGCCAGCAGTGTCACCCCGCGTACCTCCCGGCGGTGAACGACTTCGTCGCGCTCTCCTGGCACCATTGCCCGACTCCTCTCCCTTTCAGGGAGAGGCCGGGTGAGGGTTCTTCGCGCTTTGTAGTCTGGCGAGTAGGGCGCGACGCAAGCAGGGAACCACCCTCACCCTACCCTCTCCCTGAAAGGGAGAGGGATTGATGCGGCTCTCGGTTGCCACTGCCCGGCTTGGCGCGGCCTCGCCCAGATCGACCTCGCCGA
>CAWHDQ010000011.1:0-381688 GCA_963828155.1 uncultured Planctomycetaceae bacterium | reverse complement strand
GAACCTCGCGGAGCTGAACAAGCGCGCGAGCTGACCGAGCAGCGGCTGCGGTTCGGATTTCTGTTCCAGGGAGCGGCCTTGTTCGACAGCATGACGGTCGGCCAGAACGTGGCTTTCCCGCTGCACGAGCACGGCAAGGCCAACCGCCAGGAGATCGACGAGATCGTGCTCTCGCGGCTGGCCGAGGTCGGGCTGCCCGAAAGCGTCGTCAAAAAGAAACCGGCCGAGCTGTCGGGCGGAATGCGCAAACGGGTCGGCCTGGCCCGGGCCCTGGCGATGGACCCCGAGTTGATGCTCTACGACGAGCCGACGACCGGGCTGGACCCGATCATGAGCGACGTGATCAACGAGCTGATTCTCCGGACCCGGGCCCGGTACCCCGTGACCAGCATCGTCGTGACGCACGACATGCACACGGCCCGCAAGGTGGCCGACCGGATCGTGATGTTCTATCCCCTGGCCCGGCTCCGCGACGACGAGCCGCAAATGATCTTCAACGGCACGCCCGACCAGATCGATTCGGCCCGCGACGCCCGGGTGACGCAGTTCGTCGACGGCGAGGCGGGCGAGCGACTGATGGAAATGCGGAAGGCGATCAGCAACCATGGATGAACGTCTGGTCAAATTCCGTGTCGGCGTGGTGGTGCTGTTCGCCTGCATCGTGCTCGGCATTTTGGTCGTGCTGTTCAGCGACGTCCGCTCGCTGCTCCGCAGCAAGTACACGGTGTTCGTCCATTTTTCGCAGGCCCCCGGCGTCGCCGCCGACACGCCCGTGCGGAAAGACGGCATCCTGATCGGCAGCGTGGTCCGGGTGCGGTTCGCCGACGACGATCCGCGGTTTCAAACCGAGGGGGGCGTGATCGTCACGCTCCGGATTCAGGCCGACCGGCACATCCACTTGAACGAGCAGTGCCGGATCAGCACCACGCTCCTGGGCGACGCCGTGCTGCAGTTCGTGCCCAGCGGGGCCCATCCCAGCCCCGAGTTCATCCAGAACGGCGACTACTTGGAAGGCGCCGTGACGCCCAACCCGCTCGAGCTGTTCACCAATCTGGAATCGAACATCACCCAGGCGATCACCTCGCTGAGCGGCGCGGGCAACGACGTGGGTCGGCTGGCCCGGCGGCTCGACACCTTCCTCGACGGCAACGAAGACCAGCTGCAGCGGATCGTCAACAAGACCGAGCGCTCGCTCGACACCTTCCAGAAGGCCCTGGAAAGCGTCAACGTCCTGCTGGGCGACGTCAATGCGATGGGCGGCGCCCTCCGCGACGAGGACGGCAAGCCGCTGCCGCTCTCGCTGGAAGAGCCGCTGGCGCCGGGCGAGGCGCCGCCCGCCGACGGCCGCCCGCGCCGCCGCGTGACCACGCTGCCCGAGCTGATGGCGGAAACGCGAGACGCAATCATCGACATGCGGGCCGCAGTCGTCGCCGCCAACCGCAACCTGGCCAACCTGGAGCACTTTACCCAGCCGCTGGGCGATCGCGGCGAGGAGCTGATCTCGAAGGTCGACCGCAGCGTCGGCCGGATCGACGAGCTGCTCCAGCAATTCGTGCTGTTCAGCCAGGCGCTCAACCGCAAGGACGGCACGCTCGGCCAGTTGGTCAGCAACCCTGAGCTGTATCAGCACGTCAACGCCGTGGCCTGCAACATCGAGATGCTGACTCGGCAGTTGCGGCCGATCGTCGAAAACATCAAGGTGTTCACCGACAAGATGGCTCGTCACCCGGGAGTCATCATCAGCGACGCCCTCAAGCCGGGCCCCGGCATCAAGTAACACCGCGCTCGCCGACGTGTGACAAAGAAGTCGAACCGGCGCGATCAGAAGCCGGTCGGCGGCGGGCCCAGCGGCAGCGACGGCCGGGCCGGCGAAGTGCCCGGCGGCGGCGTGACCGATCCCGGCGGCGGAGTGGTCGAGGGAAAGCCTGGCGGGACCTGGCCGGACTGGAATCCACCGGGCGGTGTGATGTTCGACGGGGCTGTGGTCGGCGGGGCCACGTTCGAGGGAGCCATTCCCGGCTGCACGGGCGGAACGGTTCCGATCGGTGCCGCAGCGCCGGCGTGCCGGGCACCACCGGCTGGCCGGCCGCTCCGACGCCGGGCAGCGCGATCGGCGCGGTCGCCAACACGTTGCGGGTGCGGCGCAGTTCTTCGGCCCGGCCGATCAATTGCTCGGTCGGCACGATCACTTGCGGCTGCAGCTGGAAGTCGAGCGTGCGGTGGTCGCGGATTTCCTTGGGAACCACGTTCTCGCTGAAAAAGTCGATGCCCGGCAGATCGTACCAGGGGGCCGGGATCTCGGCCTTGACCTTGAGCGTCTCGAAGCCGTCCTTGACCAGCGTGATGTCGCGGCTGCCGTAGTAGATGAAATCGTGGGAAATCGGCGTGGTGCCGATCTCTTGATTGCCCACGTAGACCACCGCCCCCGGCGGGCTGCTGCGAATGGTCAGCCGCCGCTGCACGCAACCGGTCTCGGCAGCAAGCACCGCCAACAGGGCGGCAAGTGCCGCCAGTCGGGCCGGTCGGCCGGCGAAGGGGCTGCGGTGACGTCGCATGGCGAGGCTTCGGACAGGAACGGATTGGCGACCGGACCGGCCACGGGCCGGCCCCGGTCGAGCGGGGCGCAAAACGCACAGAAAAGGGGCCTGCAAGCCGGGCGAACGCCTGCTTCCAGGGCGGCGGAGTATAGGGGCGGCGGGCCGATTTGGCCAAGGGGGGTTTTCCGACCCCGCCAGGCCTGACCCGTGCCGGCAACCGGGTGTCCAAACGCTCCCGGCCGACCGCCCCGGCGGGCGGTTGGCGACGCGGCTATCGCGCGGCCCGGCGCAAGGCTAGAATAGCAAGGCGCTAGCACTCCCGAAGCCGTTTGGCCCGCCGTACTTGTCGATTGCCGGGCCGGTTCGGCGCCCTGGCCCGGGTTGCCGCAGCCGACCGCACGAGCAAGTTGCCTCAATCCCCCAGTTACGCACTGAGCCACGTCCCGTAACCCACGAGGTCGTTGGACGCCGACTCATGGTTGAATCCGCCGCCAGCTGGAACAACTTCCTCGAGCACGCCGTGCTCAGCGACGTTGGCCTGCGGCGCTCCAACAATCAAGACAGCGTTTGCGTCGCCCTGGCGGGCGACGAGCGCGACTGGCGCGAGCGCGGCCACGTCTTTATGGTGGCCGACGGCATGGGCGCCCACGCCGCCGGCGAATTGGCCAGCAAACTGGCCTGCGACGGCGTGCCGCACACCTATCACAAGCTGCTCGACCGCGGCGCCCCCGACGCCCTCCGCCAGGCGATCGTCGATACCAATGCCCGAATCCACAACCGCGGCGAGGCCAACGCCGAGTTTCATGGCATGGGCACCACCTGCAGCGTGCTGGCCATCGTGCCGCAGGGCGCTGGTGGGACATGTCGGCGACAGCCGGGCCTACCGCTGGCGCAACGGCAAACTCGATCAGCTGACTTTCGACCACAGCTTGCAGTGGGAGATGATGGCCTCGGGGCAGATACCGCCCGGGGACGCGGGCAATTTCGTGCCCAAGAACATCATTACCCGCTCGCTCGGCCCGCACGCCGAAGTGAAGGTCGACCTCGAGGGCCCGTTTCCGCTGGAACTCGGCGACACGTTCCTGCTCTGCAGCGACGGTCTGTCGGGACAGGTTACCGACGAACAGATCGGCGTGATCCTGGGCGCGATGGCGCCGCAGGAAGCCGCCCGGGCCCTGATCGATCTGGCGAATCTCAACGGCGGACCGGACAACATCAGCGTGGTGGTGGTCCGGGTGGCGAAGCGGCTGGACGTGCCGGCCGACGATCGCGGCTTTCGGGCCCCCGCCGCGGCGAGCAAGGGAGTGTCGATCCATCCGGCCGTCTGGGTGACGGTCGGCGTGCTGCTGCTGATTGCCCTCGGGCTGGCGATCATCGCCAGTTACATCGCGGCGGCCGTGAGCTTGGGCCTGGCCGCCGTGGCGGCGATCGTGGGGCTGGCCCAGAACTTCGGCGGCGGAGCCGACGATCCGGTCCCGGTCGGACCATTCGGCAAAGGCCCGCACCGCTCGATCGACTGTCCGCCCACGCGCGAAGCGGTCCAGGCGCTGGGCGGCTATGCCCAGAAGCTGCGCGAAGCGGCCAACGATCAAGGCTGGAAGATCGACTGGCCGCGGTTCAACGCGCTGCACGACGGGGCGCAAGCGGCCCTGGCGGCGGGGCAGTTCGGCCCGGCCGCGCGGCAAATGGCGCTAGCCGTCTCGTTCATGATGGAAGAGATCCGCCGGCAGCGACCCAAGCCCCCGCCGCGCGACAGTTCGGTCGTCGACCTTTAATCGGCCGGCTGCGACGGCTTGATCCGGCGGGGCAATCGCTGCCCCGGCCCGCACCCGGAAGCTGTACACCTCGGCGGGCTGCGCCGTGCGACTGGCACGCCGGGCCACGACGATCATCGCTCCCGCACAGCCGGCAAACCAAACCGCCGTGCCGATGCCCAGCAGGCCGACCCGACCGACCAGCGGACTTGCCAGGTAATGGCTCACGACCAGCCCGGCCGGCAACCAGGCGGCCCAGCGGGCCAGCCGCTCATGCCCCGCCCGGACAAACCAGAGCGGCACCAGCGGCAGCGCCGGGATCAGCAGCAGGAAGTAGTGAGCCCGGGCAATCGGCGCGACCACCAGCGTGGCCGCGGTACACAGCCCGAAAACCGCCGCCAGCGTGAGCCGGTCGCGAGTCTTGCCGCACTGCCAGACCAGGCCGGCGGCCAGCAGGGCCAGCGTTGCGCAGCGCCGCCAACCGCGCTCGGCCGATGGCGCGTCCATCACGTGTAGCGGCTCGCCTTCGGCCACTCGCCGCCGATCGTCGCTGCCGCCGGCGAAGACATGGGCCGTCCAATTGCCCAAGTGGCGGCCGGCGTTGAGCAGGCTTTGGTTTTGCAGGCTGTACGAATCGCCGGCGAACAGGTCGTAGCCCGAGCCGCAGGCTTTCGTCGCCACCAGCTGCCACCATTGGGTGAGCGACTCGCTGTTGCGCTGGCTGCCGACCAGTCCGGCCGGCACGACGAACATCCAGGCGACCAAACCGCCGGCGATGCCCAACGTGATCCCGCAGGCCCGCTGCGTCGAGCGCGATTCGCGCCTGCCAGTCCGAATGGGACAGGGCGTCCCAGCGGCGGTCGCGCAAGGCCGCCAGAATCTGGTCGATGGCAATCAAGGCCACGGGCAGGGCGGGCGTGATCTTGAGCGTGATCGCCGCCGCGAACACCACGCCGGCGGCGAGCCTTGCGCCAACCGCGGCTCTCGACGAGCAGCCGCAGGCCCAGCAGCAACAGGTAGAGCTTAAGGATGCCGACCTGCCCCCGCTGCAGGCAATTGAGCGTGGGCAGCGTCACTGTCGCAGCCGTGGCCGCGATCAGCCACCGCGGCAGCGCAGCCGCAGCGGACTGTCCCGCCGCTGTGGTCAATTGCACCAGGCGCGGCACTCGCGCCAGGCCAGCCAGGCCAGGCCCAGACTGGTGACAAACCAGACGACCACTTGCAACTGCGGCGGCAGGGCGTGCAGCGGCGCCACGAGAATGGCAAACAGCGGCGGGTACAAATAGCCCCAGCCGCGCGGATTGGTCACGGTATACGGATTCCGGCCGTCGAAGAACGCGGCCCCGGCTTCCGTGTAAACGGTAAAGTCGGTGCGGTGCAGGCCCGGCCGGGCAGCGCTCACTTGTCCGCGACTGCGAACGTCGGTCAAACCCCAAATCGCCAGCGCCACGGCCAGCATCACCAGCGGCCGCCGGGCGAGATCGTTCCAGAGCGCGGCGATCCGGCCCTGCGCCGGGGCGCAGGTGGTGCACTCGCCGGCTCCGGCGGGGCCGAATCGCTCCGCTGTTCGATCGAGACGACCGTCGGCACGACGCAGGGCTCCGGCTACACGGCGAAGCGAGGCGATCCATCGCCGCGCATGCAACATCCGCTTCCTGGAAGGGTGCGAACGTTAGCCGAGCCAGGCAATCCGGTCAAGATGGAAGGCCGCTGCCGCGGCGCGGCATTCAGCGATACGCGGCCATTGCGGCGATGCTGGCGTAGATCCGGCTGCGGAGCTCCAAGAACCGCGGGTCGGTGGCCGAGCCGAATTGCCGCTCGAATGCCGCCGGCGACAGGATATTCAGGGCGAGCTTTTGGCGGAGGTCGTCGCTCGGCAAGTAGCCGGCCGCATCGGTCCGTTGGGCCAGTTCGGCGAGCGTGATTCGCTGGGCGGGATCGGCCAGGCGGACGGCCAACAGGCAGCCCGCGCAGGCATCGGCATACGCCGCAAGGTCGATCGCTTCCGCCTTGAGGGGCGCGATTCCGCACTCGGCCAGCGCCGCCCCGTCGGCCCAAGGGCCACCCAGGCATGCCGCCAGCGCGGCGCTCGCGAGCAAGCGCTCCAAGCGGCCCCGCGGGGAAGCGGCGGCACTCGTGGCAGTCGCTGCTGCCTGGGCGGCGTCGGGCGTCTTGAGGATCTCGTCGATGCGCTGGCAAACCGGTCGCAGCAGCACCGAACTGGTCAGACGGCCCCGCTGGGGACCGGACAGACCCACGGCCAACAGGCAAGCCGAGATTTGCAGCTCGCCGGGCAATTGCCGAGCCAGGCTGGCCGCCGTCCGCAGCCGCCACTCGGGCGATTGCAGGGCTTCGGCGGCCGACGCCGGTTGACCCGGATCGCCGGGCAGCCGGGCGGCAAGCGTCGTCAGCCCGGTCATCAGAGCCGCGGTGGCCTGCGCGGTCTGCTCGACCCGGCCTTCGTCGATCAATTTCAGATAGCGTTGCGGATTCCCATCGTCGGGCATCGCCCGGGCCAATTCGGCATAGATCGGCCGGAGCCGCAATTGGACGTCCAGCGTCAGATCGCCGATGCGGTTCCGCTCGCCGCTCCGCAATTGCTCGCCGATCAGCGTGGCAACGATCGTGTTGAGCGGGTCCAAGCCGATCCGGAAATTGGCGGCCCGGGCTTTGCGATCCGCCAGGCTCGGCCGCATTACCGAGTCGGGTTCGGGGCTATGCGCGGCGCCGAAGAAATGTCCCAGCTCATGGAGCAGCACTTCCAATCGCTCGGGCTCGGTCATCACCTGCGACCATTCGCGCACCAGCAGGTGCCGGGCCAACGGGCCGTGAATGCCGCCCAGGTGCGTCTGCCCGCGAATGAGTGTGTACTGACTGGTAAACCCGATCGTCAGTCGATCGCTCGGGGGCACCTTGCGCTCGAACTCGTCGAGCGACTTGGGAAAATCGTGAATCTGGTTGTCCGAGACCCACGTGCCGCTGTCGACCACCTGCAATTTGACGCCGCAGTCGCGGGCCAGAATCTTCGAGGCCTCTTCGATTCGCCCGCGGAGCCGCTTTTCCCAGGCGGGCCGCGCGGCCCGCTCGTCGTCGTCGACCATGATCCGGACCGGCACTACGAACATTCCAGTTCCGTCCGTCGTGTCGAGCCGCGCGGGGGCGGACGCCAGTTCCGCGACCGGCGGTAACAGCAACGGCGGAGCGGCCGGGCGATCGGTCAATCCCACGGTCGTCAGTTCGATGCCCCCCGTGCGAGAACAGCACGTAAGCCTGGTCCGGGTTGATCGTGTAGAGCCGATCCGCCTTGCCGCCCAGACTCAGCTGGCTGGTGCCTTCGAGTGGCAGGCTCTGGTTGTCGCCGCCGGCGAGACGATACTCGCGCGGGGCGCGCGCCCGGCTGGGCCAGTCGCAGATCCACCGTCTGACTGGTCCGGTTGGCCACGATCGCCACGCCGGCCCGAGCGGCCGGCCCGCTGCCGAAGATCGCGAAAGCGACAACCGCCGCAACGAAGGCATTCCCCCGCGGCGCAAGCGGCCTGGCTGGCCACGGGAATCGTTTCGTGTTTCGACGCTGCACGCGGCGGGCCCTTTGCGGCCGAGATGAAAAGGTGCCCGACGGCCCCCAACTGCGATTATAACCCCGCCGGCCCCCTGGTTGATTGTGGTATCCCCTACGGGTAAAGTCGGTAGCTGGCACCCGCCGGCGTGGCCGGCCGCGGATCGGCTTGTCGGCCGGCGCGGAGTGGCCGCGGCGAAATCCCTCCCCCGGGCCACGATGGCCGTCCCTCCTGTTATTCGAGGAATGTCGATGAATCGGCGCTGGATTGGTTTTGGCGCGGCGTTGTTGAGTGGCCTTTCGGCGTTGCTGGTCGGCCTGGTTTGCGCGCGGCCGGCGGCGGCGGAAGCGGTGCTCAAGGCCGGCGACTACGTGGCGATCGTCGGCGATTCGATCACCGAGCAGCGGCTCTACAGCGTCTACATGGAAGACTACCTGCTGATGTGCCAGCCGGCGGCCCAGCTGCAGACCACCCAGTTCGGCTGGGGCGGCGAGACGTCGCTGGGGGTTTGCCGCCCGGATGACGAACGACATGCTCCGTTTTGCTCCCAACGTGGCCACGACCTGCTTCGGCATGAATGACGGTGGATACAGCCCGATGACGCCGGAAAAGGCGAAGCACTATCGCGAAGGCCAGACCGCGATCGTGCAGGGCTTCAAGAAAGCCGGCGTCCGCGCCATCGTCGTCGGGTCGCCGGGCTGCGTCGATGCCGACACGTTCCGCAAAGATCCCAACGCCGCGATCATGTACAACACCACGCTCACCGAAGAGCGGAACATCGCCCGCGAGGTGGCTCAGAGCGAAGGCGTGCTGTTCGCCGACGTCATCACGCCGATGATCGCCGCCATGACCAAGGCCAAGGCCAAGTACGGCAAGGATTATCACCTGGCCGGCGGCGACGGCGTGCATCCCGACCAGAACGGCCAGCTGGTGATGGCCTATGCCTTTCTCAAGGCGCTCGGCTGCGACGGCGACTTGGGCCGGATCAGCGTCGACCTGTCGGCGGGCAAGGCCGATGCCGCCGGCGGCCACAAGGTGCTGTCCTGTGCCGGCGGCACCGTGGAGCTGGAAAGCACTCGCTACCCGTTCTGCTTTTTTGGCGATCCGACCAAGCCCAACGCCACCCGGGGCGTGATCGAATTCTTTCCGTTCAACGAAGACTTGAACCGGCTGACGCTGGTGGTCGACGGGGCACCGGCCACCGGGGCCGACGTCGCCTGGGGCAAGGAGACTCGGCATTTCACGGCCGAACAGCTCAAGCAGGGAATCAACCTCGCGGCGGAGTACCTCGACAATCCGTTCGTCGAGCCGTTCCAGAAGGTCGAAGCCCAGATTCGCAAGCAGCAGGAGTTTGAAACTGTCCTGGTCAAGAACTTGATCCACAACACGCCCGACTACAAGCGGCTGATTCCCGAGGAAGCGGCGGCCCTGGACAAGATCGTCGAGTCGGGCATCCGCCGCGACAAATCGCTCAGTGCCGAATCGTACGCCGCCGTCGCGCCGGTTCGCCACAAGCTGGTAATCACGGCCCGCTGAACGTGGCTTTTTCCGCTCGTCGCGGCGGCGGTGATTGCCCGCTCGGCGATCCGATCGATGCGTGCCGCCCACGGCGGCCAGGGACGGGCTCTGGGGGGAGGCAGCCGATGAGCGACCAACACGCGGATCCCGGTGCCCGAGCTGGCCGATTTTCCCGTACACGTCGAATGGCCCGTGCAGTGGGGCGACCAGGACGCCTTCGGCCATGTGAACAACACGATTTATTTCCGCTGGTACGAGACGGCCCGGATCGCATACCTCGAACGATTGGGGCTGGGCGATAAGAACTCGGCGACCGGCTTGGGCCCGATCCTGGCCGCGATCGGCTGCGATTTCCGCCGCCAGGTCAAATATCCCGACCGCGTCGTGATCGGCGCCCGGATCATCCGCATCGGCCGCACCAGCCTTTCGATGGAGCACCGCGTTTGGAGCCGGGCCCAGCAAGCCGTCGTGGCCGATGGGCATTCGACGATCGTCGTCTACAATTACGCGGCGGCCCAGTCGCAGGTCGTGCCGCCCGACATGCGGGCCGCCATCGAGCAACTCGAGGGCCGCGAACTGTCCTGACCCGCTGCACGTTGCCTGGCCGATCGTCAAACCGGCCGCCGATTCTTCCGACGATTCACCACAAGGTATTTCCGCCATGCCCGACTACGTTCATCCCGAAGTGCTCGTCTCGACCGGCTGGGTCGATGCCCATCGTCAGGACGCCAACGTCCGGATCGTGGAGTCGGACGAGGACGTGCTGCTGTACCAGGTGGGGCACGTGCCCGGCGCCGTCAAGATCGACTGGCAAACCGACCTGCAAGACGCGGTCGTCCGCGACTACATCGACCGCGCGGCGTTCGCCGAGCTCTGCGCACGCAAGGGCATCGCGCCCGACACGACCGTGGTCTTCTACGGCGACAAGAACAACTGGTGGGCCTGCTACGCCTTCTGGACCTTCAAGCTCTACGGCCACCGCGATTGCCGGATCATGAACGGCGGCCGCCGCCGCTGGGAAATGGACGGCCGGCACTGGTCGCGCGATCCCGAGCCGCACTTACCCGGCGACGGAGTATGTCGCCCACGAACCCGATCCGGCCGTGCGGGCGTTCCGCGACGAGGTGCTCAAGCATCAGCGGGCCGGCAAGCCGCTGGTCGACGTCCGCTCGCCGGGCGAATACACGGGCGAGATGCTGCACATGCCCGACTATCCGCAGGAAGGGGCCCTCCGCGGCGGCCACATTCCCGGCGCCGTGAACATTCCCTGGTCGCGGGCCGTCAACGACGACGGCACGTTCAAATCGGTCAAGGATCTGGAAAAGCTGTATCTCAAGGATTTCGGCCTGAAGCGCCGCAGCGCGACGATCGCCTATTGCCGGATCGGCGAGCGGTCGAGCCATACCTGGTTCGTGCTCAAGTACCTGCTCGGGTTTCAGAACATCCGCAATTACGACGGCTCGTGGACCGAATGGGGCAACACCGTGGGCGTGCCGATCGTCAAAGGGCCGGCGCCCGCCGGCGAAAAATCGCCACCGGCCGCCAGCCCGGCGGCAGCCACTCCGGAGCGCGCCCTGCTGAGCCGCCCGCGCCGGAGACTGCCGGGTGAACGCGCCCCCCAAGAGCGTCAGCGAGCGGATCGCCGGTCTGGTGGCCGAGTTTCAGGAGCTCGAGCCGCGCGAGCGGTTGGAGCTGTTGCTCGAATTTGCCGAAAATCTTCCACCCCTGCCGCCCGAGCTGGCGGCCGAGCGCGACAAGGCCGAGCACCGCGTTCACGAGTGCCAGACGCCGGTCTTCCTTTGGGTGGCGCTGGCGGACGGCCGGGTGCGGATCAGCGCCGAAGTGGCTCCCGAGGCGCCGACGGTAAAGGGTTTTGTCGGCATCCTGGTCGAGGCTTTTTCCGGTGCACCGGCCGACGAAGTGTTGGCCGTCGAGCCCGACCTGGTCGCGCGGTTCGGATTGGCCGAGGCACTGGGGATGATGCGAATGCGCGGTTTGAACGCGATTCTGTTTTACATTCGCAATCGACTGCGTCGGCAGCTGACCGGCTGACTCGGCGGCGCTGCCGCGCGTCGACAGCCACTCTCGCGCAATCATTCGCGCACGGCCGGCGCGAATTTTTCAGCGCGCGTTGCAGCGCGCATCAGAGCGAGTTCGCACGTGCGCACTGCGCCGAAAAAAAGGGTGCGCTTCCCGCCGGATTTTGCCTTGTTCACCTGCTAATCGATGGGTTTTTGCGGTTGTCCGCAAAATGGCGAGCGCGCGGCGGGATATCTATCGCCACACTGTGAGCATGAGATTAGCATACCCGTAGTCGGTCTGGTTGGCAGTCGGTTGCGGCCAGGCGATCTCATCTCCTTTCGCGTGATCTCGCTCGTTCGCTGTAGCGCACTTCCTTGTCGGTCGCAGTCGATCGCACGTGCGAAGTCTCATCTGGGAGTCGTTCAACATGCTGGCGTATCCGAACGTGCATTGTTCGCTGGACCGATTGAATCGCGGCGGTTGGGTGATGGGCGATCTGTGCATCGATCGTCCGACGGGGCGCGTCTGGGTGGTGACCGGTCAGCGGGGCAAGCATTGGATCGTGGCCCAGGCCCCCAGCCAGGCCGCCGCCTGGTGGCTGGCCTCGCGGCAGTCGATTCTGCTGGAAAAGCAGCGCCGCCGCCGCAAGACGCGGTAGCCCGCGCGGCGACGCCGCCTGCCAGACTCGCCGTGGCTCGTGCGACGTCGCTTCGTGTCGCGCACGCTTCCGCTCTGCCACGCCGCCATGCCAGCGCGGGGGTTCGGTCC
The DNA here is from genome assembly GCA_963828155.1 of uncultured Planctomycetaceae bacterium. Lineage (GTDB taxonomy): Bacteria > Planctomycetota > Planctomycetia > Pirellulales > PALSA-1355 > CAWCAX01. The sequence goes on along the minus strand of CAWHDQ010000011.1, from coordinate 369,532 downwards.
GCCGCCCGGCAAACCGCGTTCTTTGCCGCCCGCGGCTGCTATTGTCGCGCGATTCCGTGCAGGAAATCCGCGCCTCGGGCGGCAGCGAATCGATTTGACAGCCGGGGGCCGGCGTCCGCATATTGGCCTCGGGCTGGTGGATTTTTCCCGAGGGTCAGCGATGCGCCGCTTGGATTTGTTTGTTTCGCTGGTCGCGCTGGTGGTGGCCGTGACCGTCCCCGCCGCGGGCCAGGATTCGATCCGCGACTCGGTCGTGCGGATCACGGCCACCCAGCGGGCCGCCCAATTTTCGCCAGCCCTGGACCAAGACCTCGCCGAGCGAAGTCACCGGCAGCGGCTTCGTCATCGACGGCAAGCAGATCCTGACCAATGCCCACGTCGTCGCCTACGCGACGCAAATCTACGTCCAGCCGAACCGCTCGGCCGATCGGCTGGTGGCGAAAGTGGTCGTTTCCGCCCCGGCGATCGACCTGGCCTTGCTGAGCCTCGACGATGCGGCGTTCTTCGACAGCCATCCGGCGGTGCCGCTCTCCGACGAGTTGCCGGCGGTCAAAAGCACGGTCAACGTCTACGGCTTTCCGCTCGGCGGCGAACAGTTGTCGGTGACCGAGGGGATCATTTCCCGGGTCGAGTTCGGCGCCTACTTTCTCGGCCAACACGGCCTGCGGGTGCAGATCGACGCGGCGCTCAATCCCGGCAACAGCGGTGGGCCGGCCGTTTCCGCCGGGCGGCTGGTGGGCGTGGCCTTCAGCGGCATCCCCAGCGCCGAGAACATCGGCTATTTGATTCCGGCCGATGAAGTCCGGATGTTTCTGGCCGACGTCCAGGACGGCAGGTACGATGGCCCGCCGCGGATGCTCGACAGCCTGCAAGCCGTGCAAAACGAAGCGCTGCGGGCAAAGTTCGGCCTCAAGGGAACCGTCGGCGGCGCGCTCGTGCACCAGCCGGCCCGGCCGGGCGACGATTATCCGCTCAAGGTCGACGACGTCATCACGCACATCGGCGAACATCCGCTCGACGCGGCCGGCAACGTCCGCGTGGGCGCGGAGCTGCAATTGCCCTTTTACTACTACGTGCCCAAGCTGGCCCACGACGGGCTCCTGCCGCTGACCGTGCTTCGTGGCGGCGAGTCGCGAACCATCGAGCTACCGGTCAAATATCAGGACAAGTCGCTGCTCGCCGCGCTCAACGGCGGCTACCCGCGCTATTTCATCTGCGGGCCGATGGTCTTTTCGCCGCCGTCGAAAGAACTGGTGGGCGCGCTGAACGAAAAAGTCCGGCAACTGCTCCGCGAAGCCCGCAGCCCGCTGGTCCTCCGCGAGTTCGACGAGCCGGCGTTCGCCGGCGAAGAGCTGGTGATGCTGGCCGGGCCGCTGCTGACGCATCCGATCGCCAAGGGTTACCAGTCGCTCGGCGTCTCGGTCCTGTCGCAAGTCAACGGTACCGAGGTGAAGAACCTCAAGCACCTGGTCGAGCTGGTCCGCGACTGCCAGGACGAGTTTGTCGAGTTCCGCTTTGCCGGGCGGTTGCAGGAAACGCTGATCTTCCGCCGAACCGAGCTGGCCGCCGCGACCGAAGAAATCCTGTCGGACAACAGCATCCGCAAGCAGTGCTCCGACGACCTGCTGCCGGTCTGGACGGCGAGCAAACCCGAGATCACGCAGTAGGCACGCGGCGGGCGGCGGCAATTCACCGTAACGTGCGTCGGATGGCGGGAACGGTCATGCGCCTCTGCCCGGGCGGCGGTTCGCCTGATGCGTCAATGCACCCTGCCAGCTAGAATGAAATGCGGGCGATAAACTTGCGAGGCCGTAGATGGCAACGTTTGACCGCATCACCTCCGATCCGGCCGTGCTGAACGGTCAGCCTTGCATCCGTGGCATGCGGCTGACGGTGCGGCGCGTGCTCGAGGCGTTGCGCGCTATACCCTGACCGCGAAGAACTTCGAATCGAGTATCCCGAACTCGACGATGAAGATATTCGGCAGGCGCTCGAGTACGCGGCTGCCAACCTTGACGATCGTGTGGTTGACCTTCGGCCGACTGCATGAAGCTGCTCTTGGACCAAGGTCTGCCTCGTTCGCTGGTCAGGCATTTGGCCGCCGCCGGAATTGCGGCCGAGCATGTCGGCGAATTGGGCATGGCGACCGCATCCGATGCCATGATTCTTGACGCAGCTCGGCGGCGACAAGCGGTTGTCGTTACGCTCGATGCGGACTTTCACCAATTGCTGGCCGTCTCACGAGCCGAGTCCCCCTCCGTTGTGCGGGTGCGAATCGAAGGCTTGAAAGGTGACCGGCTGGCCCTGATTCTGGCCCAGGTTATCGCCCTGGCCGGCGCCGAACTTGCCGCGGGGGCGGTGGTCTCGGTCACCGAGGCTCGGATTCGAGTCCGGTCCCTGCCGATCGGACCGGCCGCCAAGTAACAAACACCCCGATTCGAGGCGCGACTGCGGCGTAGTTCTGCGCGTGCCGCAAACAATTGCTGCTGACAGCGCTGGGGAAGCGTGCCGCTGCGGCCGTCGCCCTAGCGGACGTCCATCTCGCAGCTCAATCCGCCGGCGGCCGGCAGATAGGCCCGCTTGACGTAGTCCATCACCATTCGGTGGCGCTGAACCGCCAGGCGAGCGAGCTGATCGAGTTGATCATCCGCTGGATCCAGCCGCGCGGCAGACCGTCGACGTCGCGCTCGTAGAACAGCGGCACGACTTCTTCCTCCAGCGTGCGGTAGAGCGATTCTCCGTCGCGCTGATCGGTGATCTGATCCGAGACGTGGGCCGTGCCCACGCCGATCGCGAAGCCGTTCTGGCCGTCGTAGGCTTCGGCCCACCAACCGTCGAGCACCGACAGGTTCAAGGCCCCGTTGAGCACGGCCTTCTGGCCGCTCGTGCCCGAGGCTTCCAGCGGGCGGCGGGGATTGTTGAGCCAGACGTCGACGCCCTGGATCAGATGGCGGCAGACGTTGATGTCGTAATCCTCGATGAACACGACCCGGTTGGCGAACCGCTCGTCGTGGCGACAGTTGGCGATCCGTTTGATCAGTTGCTTGCCGGGCTCGTCGGCCGGGTGGGCCTTGCCCGAGAAGATGATCTGCACCGGCCGCTCGGGATCGTTGAGCAGCCGGCTGAGGCGGTCCGGGTCGCTCATCAGCAGGTCGGCCCGCTTGTAGGTGGCGAAGCGGCGGGCAAAGCCGATCGTCAGCACGTTCGGGTCGAGCAGGTTGCGAGCTGCCTCGACCACCGAATCGCTCTCGCCGCGGCGGCGGCATTGCCGGCTCACGCGGCGGCGGACGAAGGCCAGCAGCAGGTTCTTCAGGGCGTAGTGTACTTCCCAGAGCTCGCCCGGATCGACGTGGTGCAGGTGCTGCCAGACGTCGGGCTCGCCCATCCGCGGCAGCCAGTTGACCGGGAAGTTGCGGTCGTAGAGTTGCAGCATTTGCCAGGCCAGCCAGCTGGGCACATGGACGCCGTTGGTGATGTGGCCGATCGGAATTTCTTCTTCGACCCGCCACGGCCAGAGATGAGCCCACATCCGCCGCGAGACGTGTCCGTGCAGGCAACTCACCGCGTTGGCCCGCCGCGAGAGCTTGAGCCCGAGCACGGTCATGCAGAAGCTTTCGCCCTCGTTGTGCGGTTCGACCCGGCCCAGGCCCATCAGCTGCTCGTAGGAGATCCGCAGCTGGTCGCGCAGGGGGCCCAAGTGCTCTTCGATCAGTCCGCCGTCGAAGCGGTCGTGGCCCGCCGGAACCGGCGTGTGCGTGGTAAAGACCGTGTGCTGGGCCACTTCGCGGAGTGCGTTGTCGAAGCCCATGCCGTCGTTGTCCATCCGTTCGCGAATGGCTTCGAGCGTGGCGAACACGCTGTGGCCTTCGTTCAGGTGATAGACGCCCGGCGTGATCCCCAGCGCTGCCAGAGCCTTCACGCCGCCGACGCCCAACACCAATTCTTGCCGAATCCGGGTGCGGTGATCGCCGCCGTACAGCCGGCTGGTCAGCTCGCGGTCCTCGGGGCTGTTGCCGTCGACGTCGCAGTCGAGCAAGTACAGCTTCACCCGGCCGACGTGCATCAGCCAGACTTTGGCCAAGAGCTGTCCGGTGCGGGTGTCGATGCGGATCTGGATCTGCTTGCCGTTTGGATCGCGGGCCGGCTCCATCGGCACGTTCTCGACCTTGGTGTCGAGGTATTCCTCGTGCTGGTAGCCGTCCTGGTCGAGGTGCTGCTTGAAATAGCCCTGATCGTAGAACAGGCCGATCGCCACCAGCGGCACGCCCAGTCCGCTGGCGCTTTTGATGTGGTCGCCCGAGAGCACGCCCAGGCCGCCCGAGTAGATCGGCACCGATTCGTGGATGCCGAACTCGGCCGAGAAGTAGGCCACCGGCTTCGATCCGAGCACGCCGGCATTGGTCCGGGCCCAGATCTGCTTGTTGTTCATGTACTCCTTGAGCCGGCGGAACGCGTAGTTGATCCGGCTGTAGAGCACCAATTCGGCGGCCCGCATTTCGAGCCGCTCGGGCGTGAATTCGGCCAACAGGGCGATCGGATTGTGGTCGAGCTGCCGCCAGCGGATCGGATCCAGGTCGCGGAACAGGTTGATGACCTCGGGATGCCAGGTCCACCACAGGTTCCGGGCCAGCGCGTTGCACTTCTCGTACAGCGACTGGCTGGATAGCTCGGACAGATTTGGTTTTCCGCCGGCTTGAGGGGGCGCGCTTGCGGTCTGACTCATAGAGAATAGCTCTCCCAGGCGTGTTCCACGGGTGGGGGGATTATAGCGGTGTCGCGCCGCAGCAGCCACCCCGCGAGCCCGCCGGTGTCAAGCGGCAAGTTGCCGCGACGCCAGGGGTTCACTAAATTCTAGAGGGAAACGCCGCTTCGCAGAACGGCGGAAACGGCGCCGCGCTTCCCCCGCTCGCCTGTCCCGCGCGCCTGCCCGCTTGACGACAGCGCACGGCGACGAGCCATCGTCCCCCAGCTTCGCACACCCCCATCGTGAGTCCGTCGTGAACGGCCCCCGATCGATCGAATCGCCCGGCGATCCGGCGCTCGACGAGCTCTGCTCCGAGCTGACCGCCCGCGCAGCCGCGCTCGACGACACGCTCGACTGGCCCAGCGAGCAGCTGCGGCTGTGCGGCCAGTACGGCGTCTACCGTTGGTTTCTGCCCGCCGAGTGGGGCGGGCTGGGCTGGTCGGACGCCGATCTAGTCCGCGGCTACTTGCGGCTGTCCGCTGCTTGCATGACCACGACGTTCATCATCACCCAGCGGACCGGGGCCTGTCAGCGGATTGCCGCCAGCGACAACCAGCCGCTCAAAGCCCGGCTGCTGCCCGATCTGGCTAGCGGCCAATCGTTCGCGACCGTCGGCATTTCGCATCTGACCACCAGCCGCCGCCATTTGGCCCGGCCGGTGCTGGCGGCCGACGAGACGCCCCGCGGCTTTCGCCTCGAAGGCTACAGCCCCTGGGTCACCGGAGCGGTTGCCGCCCAGACGGTCGTGCTGGGGGCCACGTTGGCCGACGGGCGGCAAGTGCTGCTGGCCCTGGATACCCAGCTCGCAGGCGTCGAAACGCCGCCGCCGCCCCGCCTGGTGGGATTGTCGGCCAGCTGCACGGGCGAGCTGCGGTGCCACGGAGTCGAGGTGCCGCACGAGGCGCTGCTGGCTGGCCCGGCCGAAAATGTAATGCGGCAGGGGGTCGGGGCGGGCACGGGGGGATTGCAAACGTCGACGCTAGCAATTGGGCTCTCGGCCGCGGCCATCGGCCTGCTCGAGGGCGAGTCCCAGCTGCGAACCGATCTGTCTGGCCCGGCCGGCGAACTGCGCCGCGAGCAGGAGCAGCTGCAGGCCGATCTGCTGGCGGCCGCCTCGGGCTGCGGCACCTGCACCAGCGAAGACCTCCGCGCGCGGGCGAACAGTCTGGTGCTGCGGGCCACGCAAGCCGCCCTGGCCGCCGCCAAGGGGGCTGGCTTCGTCGTCGGCCATCCGGCCGGTCGCTGGTGCCGCGAGGCCCTGTTCTTTCTGGTCTGGAGCTGCCCGCAAAGCGTCCTGGCGACCAATCTCTGCGAGCTAGCAGGGATGGAAGGGTAAGGCAGAAGGCAAATGGCAAAAGGCAGAAAACCGGAGCAGCCTGCCAGCCCGCGCGTTTGCTTTTCCGAATTCTGCCTTCTGCCTTCTGCCTTCTGCCTTCTGCCCTCCGCCCCTAGCCGATCGCGGCATGGTCCATTAAGATCGTCTCTTTCCTTGGGTTAGTAACCTCCGCGATCCATTTGCCCCTCAGGAGTCCCGTCGGAAATGGCCAACGATACGAACGTCCATTGGCATGAGCACAGCGTCGGCCGCGAAGAGCGCGAGAAGCTCAACGGCCATCGCGGCTGCGTGGTCTGGTTCACCGGGTTGAGCGCCTGCGGCAAAAGCACGATCTCGAACCTGGTCGACCACAAGCTGCACAGCCAGGGCAAGCGGAGCTACGTATTGGACGGCGACAATGTCCGGCATGGGCTCAATGCCGGTCCCGGCATGCTCAAGGAGCGGCACGGCGAGGAGTTTGCCAAGCGGTTCGGGCTGGGTTTCTCGGCCCAGGATCGCGAAGAAAATATCCGCCGCATCGGTGCGGTCGCCAAGCTGTTCGCCGAGGCCGGGCTGGTCACGCTCACGGCCTTTATCAGCCCCTATCGCCGCGACCGCGACGCGGTTCGGGCCAGCATGAAGCCGGGCGACTTCATCGAGGTCTACGTCGAAGCCCCGATCGAAGTCTGCGAGCAGCGCGATCCCAAGGGCCTGTACAAAAAGGCCCGGGCCGGCGAGATCAAGGGCTTCACCGGCATCGACGATCCGTACGAAGCGCCCGAGAAGCCCGAGCTGGTGCTGCACGCCGCGACCAAGACGGCCGACGCGCTGGCCGACGAAGTGATTGCCTACCTCAAGCAGGCCGGCAAGCTGGCATGAAAGTGGCCGCGCGTTCGGGGGGCAGGGGGCGCCGTCCGCCGCCGGCGTGGCGTTCGACCGCGCTGCCGAATCAGGCGTCGAGTCCGGCCGCTGTTGACAATCGGAAATCGGCCGCGATAGATTGACCCTTGAACCGGTTCCAAAACCTGCGGGGACTGTCCCCATTTTGCGGAGTCCGCGCAGCAAAATGGGACTGTCCCCTTCTCCGCTCAGGTTTTGAAACCGGTTCGACGCTGCGGATTGCGTTGTTTACCAAGGAAGGGGACAACAGCTCATGGCTGAGACGTTGGCTAGCGATATTCAGCCCGCGCTCAGCGGGCTCTCGCCAGCAGTCCGATCTACGCGCTCCGCGAATTGCGGGTCGAGCAGACCGGCGAACTGCTGCTCATCTCCGGTCTCGTCTCGAGCTACTACCACAAGCAACTCGCGCAGGAAGTCGTCCGCGCGGTCGCCGAAGGGATCGAAGTGGTCAATTCGATCCACGTGCTCTGAAACGCCGGCCCGACGGCGCCAATCTTCACACCTTTGGTCAGGCTGCCCGCTGGGCACTCCGCCGCAGTAGCGTCTGCACTGCTCGGAACACCTGCTCGGTGCCGCAGGTCGCGCATGCACTGGTGATGCCCCAGCGGGCAGGTCCGCTGCATGCAGGGTCCGCAGGGCACGGCGTGCGCCAGGCAGATTTCGTGGAGAAATTGGGTCCGGCTCCACTCGATGTGCGTCGGCCCGAACAGCGAGACGACCGGCACGCCAAAAGCCGGAGCGAAGAACCGCGGCCCGCTGTCGGTGCTGACCAGCAGTCGGCTGCGGCGGATGCAGGCCTTGGTCAGCCCGATCGGCAGTTGCTCTTCGCCGGCCAGCGAAACCACACCCGGGTGATCGGCCAGCCGGACGATGTCGGCCGCAATCTGCCGCTCGCTGGGGCCGCAATTAACGAGCACGGCCAATCCCTCCTCGCGGACGATCCGCTTGGCCAGGGCGGCGAAATGTTCGACCGGCCAGTGCTTGGCGGCCCCGAATGCCCCGCCCGAATTGAAGACCACCACCTGATCGCCGGGCGGCAATTGCAACTTGCGCCGACAGCGCGTCGGCGGCGGCTTCGTCGGCGGGGAGCGTCGCCAGCTCCAAGTTCGGCAACTCGGGACCGCAGCCCGCGGCGTAGGCCAACTGCAGATACGCGTCGATGGCCGGCGTCGGCGTCAGCCGCCAGCCGTTTCGCGGTGGATACAGCCGCCGGGTCAACATCAGGCCTCGGCCGTAGCGGGCGTAGCCGATGCGGCGGCGCGCGCCGCTGGCCAGGCCGATCAAACCGGTGCGAAAAGAATTGGTCAGCAGCACCAGCACGTCCAGCCGCCGAGCCCGCAGTTGCCCCGCGACCGACCAGCCGCGCTGGGCGGCAGCTTTCGAGCGCGGGTTGAACAGAATCAGCTCGTCGAGCCAGCTCGTGCCTGCCAGCACGTCGGCCAGATAGGGACGCAGCACACCCGTCAGCCGGGCCCCGGCGCCGAAGTGCCGCCGCAGCGCCCGCAGGGTGGGCGTGGCCATCACCGTGTCGCCGATCCAATTGGGCAGCATGATTCCGACGTTCATGACGGCGGAGTATACCCCGCCGCGCAGCCGCCGAATGGCAGTCGCGCGCCAGGCGCCGGGTGTCATGCCGTGCGTGAATCCATGCCCGTTAAGCCCGCCGGCGGCGTCCGGGGGGACCGTCCCGCTCGCCAGCGTGGCCCGTCAATCCCGCCGGCGTGGCCCGTGGGACGGCCGATTTCGCAATTGACTCCTGCCCGGCCCAGGGGTACTGTCGGGCATGCGGATTGCCCAGGTTTCCACGCAGCGCGGCTGGGGCGGTGGCGAGCAGCAAGCCAGCTTGCTCGCGCTGGGACTGGCGCGGCGCGGTCATGAATCGCTCGTGCTGGCCCGCGCCGATGGCCAGTTTGGCCGGCGGATGGCCGACGCGGGGCTGACCGTCGCTCCGATCGCCGGCGGCGGACGCAGCCCGCTCGCGCTGTGGCAGATTCGCCGGCAGTTGGCCCGCTGGCGGGTCGACGTGGTCCACTTTCACGACCCGCATGCCCTGAGCGGGGCCGGGCTGGCCTGCTGCGGCCTGGCGATTCCCGTCCGGATCGCCGCCCGCAAGGTGGCGTTTCCGATCCGCAGCGGCTGGCGCTATCACCGCCTGGCCGATCGAGTGATCTGCGTTTCGCGGTCCGTCGAGCGGTGCTGCCTGGCCAGCGGCATCGCGCCCGACCGCTTGCGCGTCGTGTACGACGGAGTCGATCCGGCAACGATCTCCGTCGGCGATCGCCAGCGGGGCCGGCTGGCCCTCGGCGCCGCCGAGGACGACGCGATATTGCTTGCGGTCGGTTCACTGACCGAAACCAAGGGACACCGGTATCTGATCGAGGCCCTGCCGGCCATCCGCAGCGTTTGCCCTCGGGCGCGCTTGGCGATCGCCGGCGAGGGGCCCGAGCGAGCGGCGCTGGAGCACCAGATTGGCGAGCTTGGTCTGACCGGCTGCGTGACGCTGCTCGGGCATCGCTCGGACGTGCCCGACTTGATTCACGCCTGCGATCTGTTCGTGCTCCCTTCGCGGATGGAAGGGCTATGCTCGACGCTGGTCGACGTGATGTTGGCCGGCCGGCCGATCGTGGCCAGCCGGGTCGGCGGCGTGCCCGAGCTGCTCGAGGCCGAACAGCCAGGAAGGGCGGCTCTGGGCTGGCTAGTGCCTCCCGGTGATCCCAAGGTCCTCGCAGACGGGGTCATCGCGGCGCTGGGCCGGCGCAACCAGCTGGACGAGCAGTTGGCTCAAGCCCGGCAACACGCGCTCGATCATTTCACGGCCGAGCGGATGATCGACGAGACGCTGGCCGTCTATCAGGAAGTGTTGGCCGCGCGGCAGGCGGCTTGAAGTAACCCATGCCGGATCGATGACGCGGCGACACGTTCTTCAGGCCACGGCCCGGAGTGCTTGCGGCAATTGCTCCAGCCGATATTGCCGCTGCCCTTCAATGACCGGCAGCGTGCGCGGGCCGACGACGATGTGCGCGCTCGGCGCCCAGCGGGCAACGTGCGGGCCATCGGTCAGGGCCACCAGGATGTTGCAGTCGGCCCGGCCGCTGAACCGGCCCGAGCCCGGCAGCACCAGGATTTCGACTTCCGGCTTGCCGCTGCCGCTGGCGACGGCCGGGGTGCCGATCAGCCGTTCGACGCTGGCGGCGTCGGCCCCCTCGCCGACCACGCGAATCGCCAGATCGGCGTTCGAGCGCTTCACCAATCCGTTGCGGCAGCGGGTCAGCCGGCCCGATTTGAGCAGGTAGGGCACGTTGACCCCCTCTCGCCAAGTACGGGGCTGAGTGTTGTGCAGCGGGTGCCAAAGATGGAACGAGTGGGTCCAGGGCAGAATCGTCCGCAGCGCGACGCCCGCCCGCCGCAGCCGGTAGCCCAGGTCGTCGTCTTCGCAGCCCCAGCCCTGGAAATTTTCGTCGTAACCGTTGACCCGCTGATAGTCGGTCCGCCACATGCCGACGTTGTTGCCGATCAGCTTCGGTTTCGAAGGATGGCCGAGCCACTGGTAGAACTGCGATTTCCGATGCTCAGCCGCCGCAGCCGTCGGACTTCGCTGGCCGGTCCCCAATCGACGAACTGGCCGCCGGCGATCACATCGTCGGTCACGCGCTGCGAAGTGGCCTCATCGAGCCGGCAGCAATCGCCCACGCGGGCCACGCCCGGCTGCCGCCGCTCGAGGTGAATCCGCACGTGATCGGGCGGCAGCACGCAATCGCCGTCGGTGAACAGCAAATAAGGCGCGGTGCTGGCCGCCACTCCTTGATTGCGCGAGATCGACACCCGAAAGCCGTCGTGCGGATGCGTGGTGAAGCGGACCGGAAAATCCACGCTCCGGGCAAACCGTTCCACCTGCTGCTGGGTGTCGTCGGTCGAGCCGTCGTCGGTCACGACCACTTCGAAACGCCCGGCGACGCCCTGCTGCGCGGCGATCGAACGCAAGGCCCGCAGCACGTGTCCGGGCCGCTGGTAGCTGGTCACGATCAAGGCGATGTCGGGCGCGCTCATCCGAATTCTTCCTCTCGAACGGCTTTCGCGGCCGCGTCAGGCCGAGCGACGTTTGAAAACGGCGGCGTCTTGGCTTGGCTGGGGCTCGGTAGCCCCGGCTGGCCGATTCGCGGCCTGAGCCCGATGTGCCGCTTCCGGATCGGGCTGGGTCAGGCCGTCGTCCAGGGCCCACAGCTTGGCCGCCTTGGTGAACGAATAAAACGACGTCAGCAGGCACAGCACCAGGCCCGGCTTGCCGTCGAGAAACCCGAGCCGGATCACGTACGAATGAAAAAATCGCAGCGGCGAGCGGAGCAGCAATTCGGCATAGTTGGTGTGGCAGCCGCGGGCGTAGCGCTGCTCGGCCCACTGGGTCGTGTAGCGATCCAGCTTCCGCAGGTACTGCTCCATCGACCAATAGGTGTAGTGCAGGAACCGGGCCTTGAGCCGGCCGACGTTCTGCGACGGCACTTCCACGTCGGCGTGGTCGCCGTAATCGGTGTAGCGCCCCAGATCGCGGCGAAACAGCCGCAGCACGTCGTCGGTGTTCCAGCCGCAATGCCGGATCTCGTGGCCGAAAAAATGATTTCGCCGCAGAATGCGGTAGCCGTCGCGGCCGGGAGCCGCCAGGGTCTGCTTGATCTCGACGGCCAGCTCGGGCGTGACCCGTTCGTCGGCGTCGACGATCAGCACCCATTCGTGCGCGGCCTGCGGGATGGCCCAATTCTTGAAGTTGCCCGAGTCGATGTACTCGCGCTCGATGATCCGGCAGCCGCCCAAGCTGCGGACGATGTCCAGCGTGCCGTCGGTCGAACCCGAGTCGGCCACCAGAATCTCATCCGCCACGGCGCGAACCGATTCGATGCACGGCCGGATGTTCATCCGCTCGTTCTTGCACGGAATCAGCACCGTCAACTTGGCGGACATGCGGCATGGCTCGCGGTGAGGTTGGCCGCCACAAATCGCAGCGGTGCAGGGGGCAGTGCCCGGGTAAATCGGACCTGCGAGCGAAAGATAGCCGCGAGCCAAAGGGGGACCAAGGTCAATCTCTTGGCACCCCCCGCTAGAGAGCTAGCATGCGGCCGACGTCGGCACCGCTCGGGCGGCCACCGCGGCTAGCAGCGCTTCCAATTCATCGCGCCCGGCGACGACCTCCAGTTCGATCGCCAGTGCCCAGAGCGGCACCTGCCCGAGTCGATCGTGCGGCAATTTGACCAGGTCCTTCCGCGTGCAAACGGCGGCGGCGACGCCGAGCGACCCGAGCCAGGCGGCCAGCCAGTCGATCTCCGCCTGTCCATAGCGCTGGTGGTCGGCAAATTCGCGAAAATCCGCCAGGCGGTAGCCCAGGCCGGCCAACTGCTGGCGGAATCCCTCGGGATTGCCGATGCCGCAAAATGCCGCGCTGGGCCGTCCGGCGAGTTCGGCCACGTCGCGCTGCTCGCCGCTCTGGTTCACCAGGCACCGCGGGCTGCTGCGCAGCTCGATCCACGCAGCCCGCGGCGTGAGTCGGGCGAACTCGCGGCGAATGACATCCCGCTCGTCGGCCGTCACCAGATCGGACCGCGACAGCGCGATCGCCTGCGCCCGGCCGCATCCGGCCAGCGGCTCGCGGAGTGTGCCGCGCGGAAAGACCCGGCCGAACCCGAACGGTTCCAGCGCATCGACCACCAGGATGTCCAAGTCGCGCGCCAGGCGGCGATGCTGGAACCCATCGTCGAGCAAAATCAATTGAGCGTCTCGCTCGCGGACCGCCTGGCCGGCCGCCTGCACCCGGTCGGGATTCTGAATATGGGGCACGTCGGGCAAGCTCTGGGCCAATTCGAGGGCCTCGTCGTTCGGCCGACCCGCAACGGCGCCGTAGCCGCGACTGACCAATGCCACCCGCACGCCTCGGGTGGTAAACCACCGCGCCAGCCATTCGACGAGCGGCGTCTTGCCCGTTCCGCCCAACGTCAGATTGCCGACGCTCACCACCGGCACGCTCAGCGCGTCGCACGCCGACGCCGCGATCGAACTTTCCGTTGCGCCAGCGGACCGCGGCGCGGTAAGGCATCTCGGCCACAGCAAGCGCAGCGCGGGCCAAGGCACTCGACAGCCCGCGCCGTCGGCCGCTAACCAGCTCGCGGAAGGAAGAGGAAAAAGGCAAAAGGCAGAAGGCAAAAGGCAGAAGGCAGAAAGACGAAAACCGCCTGCGCAGCAGGGCGGTGCGGGGCATCTTCCTGCTGGCGGCGGGCTAGCGCCAAGAGCAGTTTGCCGGCAAGGCAGCAGGCTTTTGCCTACAGGGCTTTGCAGATGGCGTCGGCCATTTCGCGGGTGCCGACGGCCGTGGGGTCGTTGCGGTCGGCCTTGAGGTCGTAGGTGACCGACTTGCCTTCGGCGATCACTTTGGCCACGGCCTTTTCCAGCCGGGCCGCTGCGGCGTCCTCTTTCAGGTGCCGGAGCATCAGCATGCCCGACAGGATCAAAGCCGTCGGGTTCACCTTGTTCTGCCCCTTGTACTTGGGGGCGCTGCCGTGAGTCGCTTCGAACACGGCTCCCTCGGGCCCGACGTTCTCGCCCGGGGCCACGCCCAGCCCGCCCACCAGGCCGGCTGCCAGGTCGCTCAAGATGTCGCCGTACAAATTGGGCAGCACCAGCACGTCGTACAACTCGGGCTTTTGCACCAGCTGCATGCACATGTTGTCGACGATCCGGTCCTCGAACTCGATGTCCGCGTAGCTCTTGGCCACCTGCCGGGCCGTCTCCAGGAACAAGCCGTCGGAGAACTTCATGATGTTCGCCTTGTGTACGGCCGTGACCTTTTTGCGGCCGTGCTTGCGGGCATAGTCGAACGCGCAGCGGACGATCCGCTCGGTGCCCGAGACGCTGATCGGCTTGATCGACACGCCGGTCTCGCTGGCGGCGGTCTTGATCTTGCGGTCGCCGCCCAAGTTGTTGATGAACTCGATCAGCTTGGCCGTGGTTTCCTTGCCCGCCTCGAACTCGACGCCGGCGTACAGGTCCTCGGTGTTCTCGCGGACGATCACCAGGTCGACCGGCGTGTCGGAGAAAAACGTGCGGACGCCCTGGTATTGCTTGCACGGGCGGATGCAAGCAAACAGGCCCAGGGCCTGCCGCAGGTAGACGTTGATGCTGCGGAAACCGGTGCCGACCGGCGTGGTGATCGGAGCCTTGAGGGCACACTTGGTGCGGCGGACGCTCTCCATCACCGCGTCGGGCAAGGGGGTGCCCACGCGGGCCATCACGTCGACCCCTGCCTCCTGGACGTCCCAGTTGATCTTCGCACCGGTTGCATCAATGCACTGCCGGGCGGCGGCGGCCAATTCCGGGCCCGTGCCGTCGCCGGTAATGAGCGTAACTTCGTGAGCCATAGCGGGATTGCTGCTTTCGGGCCGGTCGGCCGGCAAGGAGAGAAATCGAAACGGCCGGGTGTGCTTGCGTGCCAAGCTAACAGATGCGGCCCGCGCCCGTCAACGCACGGACGAGGGGGGCAGAATGCCCTGTTTTCGCCGCAGCGGGCGGGCTTTTCGACTTGCCAGCACGCCCGCTGCTGAGCGGCCCAAACGCGGGATTGGCCGAAGCCGGCCGGCTGCGGTGGTCGATCACGATATTAGGACCGGCCGTACGCCAAGTGGGCGAATGGTTTCCACGCGACGACTCCGTCGCTCCAGCGGCCAGTCCTGGTGCCATGGCCGGGCGCGAGCCTCGCGCCGTTCTCATCGTCGGTAGCGCACCTGACTGGACGGGCAGGGAGGCCCAGCGATTATGCGATCCAATACAGTCGCGGTCTTGATGTTGGCCCTTTGCGCCGGCTGCACGTCCAAACCCAAGCCGCCGGCCACTTCGGCACTGCCTCCGGGCAGTCCGCCCAGCGCGCAGGCTGCCGCTCCACCGGTCGAACCCGCGCCACAGCCTTCGCTGGCCCAGCGGTTCCTCAACAGCTTTCCGCACCCCGGCGACGGTGCTCGTCGTATTCAGACCGACGACGACAAACGCGACAAGGACAACGATTTCTAAGCGCCGTTCTCGATCGTCGCTTACGTCTGCGGGATGCCGACTGGTGCCCCGCTGCGTCTCGCCGGCCGGATATGCGGGGCAAACGGGTCAGGTGGGACCGATCGCCCGCTCCGCGTCGCGTTTTGAACCCCAATCGACCCGAACTGGCCTTTTGTCGGTCATCGCAAAGGCTTTTCCAGCCTGACTTTTGCCCACCGGGGGAATGCCTCAGGGGTCGGCGGCGTCTATACTGAATAGATGTCCGGCTCTCTCGCCCTTGCGGAGTGAACTCATGGCCTCCAGCGGTGCTTTCGGCAATCTGCCGGCCGCCGGCCCGTCCCCCGGTTCCAACGGTGCGGGCGCGCCGTCTCCGTCGGGCAGCCATTCCGCGGCCAAGCGGGGCGACTCGGGCAAGTTCATCGAATACGACCGCTTCATCGACACCACGCTCCGCAAAACCCGGCGGCAGGTCCGCAATGTCGACATCGCCGGCAGCCTGCTGCTCTTGGCCGCCGGCACGCTGGCCTATTTCTTCCTGGTGGCGCTGGCCGACCACTGGGTCATTCCCGGCGGCCTGGGAACGACGCTCCGCTACAGCCTGCTGACGATCTATCTGGTCGGCGCTGCGGCCTACGGTTGGCGGTCGATCCTGCCGCTGCTCATTCGGCGGATCAATCCGGTCTATGCGGCCCACTCGATCGAGACGAGCAAGCCGGGCCTCAAGAACAGCCTGGTGAATTTTCTGTTGCTGCGGGCCAATCCGGCCGGGCTCACGCAGAACGTCTATGAAGCCATCGAAGAACAAGCGGCCACCAATCTGGCCAAGGTGCCGGCCGAAGGCGCGGTCGATCACTCGAAGCTGATCCGCATCGGCTACCTGTTCCTGGCGGTGCTGGTCGTCGCGGCGCTGTACAAGATCGTCTCGCCGAAGGATCCGCTCCGCAGCGTCGGCCGCGTGGTGTTGCCCTGGGCCGATATCGATCCGGCCACGCGGGTCCGGATCGTCGGCCTGGAGCCGGGCGATACGACCGTCTTTCGCGGTCAGGCGGTGACCGTCAAGGCCGAGATCCAGGGCCTGCCCGACGATGGGCCGGTCACGCTCCACTACACGACGGCCGATGGGCAGTTGGTCGGCCGGGCGATCGCCATGAAGGTGCCGTCGGCCGGATATCTGTACGAATGCCAATTGCCCGACGGCAAAGAGGGCATTCAGCAGGACGTCACCTATCAGGTTGTCGCCGGCGACGCGGTGAGCCGCGGCTACCGCCTGACCATGCAAGCGGCGCCGACGATCGTGGTCGAAAGCGTCGACTACCGCTATCCCGACTACACTGGCCTGGTCAGTCAGACGACCGACCACCAGGCGGACATCAAGGGGATCGAAGGCACGCAGGTCACGATCCATGCCATGGCCAATCAGCCGATCAAGCAGGCCCTGATCGATTTCGATTGCAACGGCAGCGACGACCAGCAGATGACCTTTCAAGACCGGCAGGCGTCGGTCACGTTCACGCTGGCCCTGGCCGAAGATCGCAAGACGCCCGCCCATGCCAGCTACCAGCTCAAGTTCACCAATACCGACGGCCAGGCCAGCGTGCAGCCGATCCGGCATCAGATCGAAGTCACGCCCGATCTGGCGCCGGAAGTTCAGTTCCTGGCTCCCAAAACGAACGAAGTCGAAGTGCCGCTCAATTCGGCCCTGGCCCTGGAGATCACGGCGGGTGATCCCGATTACGCGCTCTCGGCCGTGACGCTGGCCGGCACGCTCCGCGGGCGCCCGCTGGTGAAGCAGCCGCTGCTCGACGAAGTCCGCACCGGGCAGTTCGTGGCCAAGCCGCGGCTTTCGCCCAAGAAGCTGGGTCTGGCCGTTGGCGACGTGCTGGAATACTGGGCCTGGGCCGAGGACAACAAGTCGCCCCAGCCCAACCATGTCGAAACCGCGCATCGCAAGCTGCGAGTCGTCTCGCCCACCAACAATCCGCCGAACCCCGACGAGCTGGCCCAGAACAAAGACGACAAGCCGAATCCCAAGAATCGACCCCAGCAGGGCCAGAAACCCCAGCCCGGCCAGCAGGGGCAACAGGGCGACCAGCAGCAGGAAAACAACCAGCAAGATGCCGGCAACGATCCCGGCCAACAGGGAGACTCCGGCCAGCAAGGCGGCGATCAAAACGGACAAGGCGCAGTCCGGTCAGCAGGGCGGACAGCAAGGCCAGCCGGGCGACAAGTCCGACGGCAACGGCGCCGGCCAAAACCAGCAACAACGCGGCGGCGACAAAGGCGACCAGCAGAACGACTCGTCCAATTCGGGCGGCGCACAAAACGGCGGTAACCCGAAACAGGGCGAGCAAGGCGGCGACCAAGAGCAGGGCCAGCAGGGCGGGGGTCAACAGGGTCAGCAGGGCCAGCAAAGCGGCGCAGCAAGGTCAGCAAGGGCAAGCCAGCAGGGCCAACAAGGGCAAGGCCAGCAAGGCCAACAGAACCAAGGTGGCCAAGGCAATCAGCAAGGCGCCGGTCAGCAGGGCGGTCAACAGGGTCAACAGGCCGGGCAACCGAACGGCGCGGGCCAGGGACAGAAGCCGGACGGCGGCGGGCCGGTCGCCAAGGACGGTTCGCAGGATGGCGACGCCTTCAACAAGATCATCGAGCGGCAGCGCGAGCAGGATGCCCGCAACGGACTGAAGCCCGATCAAGACACCGGCCACGGCGGCAATCCCAGCGGCAACCAGCAGAACAAGCAAATCCAGGGCAATGAGTCGGGCGGATCCAAGCCGCAGCCGGCCGGTGGCGGCGACAAGCCGGCCGACCCGTCGAACGAGAAAGGCCCGCAAGGCAACAAAGCCGAAGCCGGGCAGGGGGGAACGACTCGGGCGAAAAAGCCCCGCCGGGCGCCAAGGGCACCGCGGCCGGCAGCAAGCCAGGCGGCAAGGCCACCGGCGAGCAGAACGATCAACCGGGCGCTCCCACCGGCGAGCCCGACGACAATCCCAATGCCAATCCGGGCAATCCGCAGGCCGGCGGCGCCGACGACACGTCGAATCAAAAAGGCCAGCCGCTGGCCGGCAAGAACGATCAGGCCAACGGTCAAGGGCAAAGCCGGCGAGCGCGATCCCAACCAGGCCAAGGGCCAGTCCGGAGGCGGCAACGATCAGGCCCGCGATCCATCGCAGCCGCCCGGAAGCAAGAACAGCAAGGGCGCCGACGCCAGCGGTTCGCTCCCGCAGCAGCAGCGCCCCAAACCGATGGGTGACCCCAGTGGCGAGAACCTCGGCGGCGAGGGAGACAGCGGCACCGCCCAAAGTGGCGGCGGCCACCGCGACCAGGAACTGCAAGGCGCGACGCCGCCTCAAGGTGCCAACGCCCCGCGCAATAAGAATCCCGGCGGCGACAAGCAGGGTCAGCAGCGCTCCGGCGGCGAGCCCTCTTCGCCCAGCATCAGCAATCACCAGTCGAACAAGAAGGGCCAGCAGGCCGGCGATCGCTCGGGCGATGGCGGGCAAGGCGGCGGCCAGGAAGGCAGCCAGCCCGGCGTCGGCGGCGAAGGCCAGAACTCGGCCAGCGACCAGGGGAGCGGCGCCGCCGACGAAAAGGGCGACGGCGATACTTCCGATCGGCCGGGCCAGGATCGCGAAGCCCAAGGCAAGGCCGGCTCCGGCGGCGATAAGCCCGGTCAGGGCTCGCACACGCGCAAGAGCCAAACGCCCGGCGAGAAGAAACCCGGCCAGCCCGGCGGCAAGCCCGACGATGCCGGCGGCGAGGGCGAGGATTCCTCCGATCAACAGGCCGACCCGGCCCAGCCGAATCAGCCCGGCACCCAGGGGGGCGCCAGCCGCGGCGTGCCCCAGGGCACCGGCCACACCGAGGCCGGCGAAGCGACTCCGCCGCCCGCCGCGCCCGAAGTGGCCGACGATCCCAACTTGGAGTTCGCCCGCAAGGCGACCGAGCTGGCCCTGCGGCGGCTCCGCGATCAATTGAACGACGGCAAGGTCGACCAGGAACTGCTCGACCAGCTCGGCTGGGAGCGGGACGACCTCGATCGCTGGGTCCGCAATTACGAGAATCTGTATCGCAAGGCCGGCTCGAAGAACCAGCAGGGCAAAGCCGCCAAGGCCGAGCTCGACGCCGCGCTCCGCAGCCTGGGCCTGCGGCCGCAAGGCGCCCAGATCAAGAGCCACGCCGCCGACGACCGGACCGGCGGGATGAAGGAAAGCCGCCGCACGCGGCCCCCGGCGGAATACGCCGAGCAGTTCCGGGCCTACACCCAGGGCACCGCCCGGGCCGGCGGCGATGCGCCCCGCGCAAGACCGACAAGTAAACTTTCCCGCCACTCAGCCGGACCGCTTTGCCATAAAGCACACGGTCCGGCCGCCCGCTGCCTGCCAAGTCCGCACACCGTTAGGCATTTCGGCTCGGCCGTTTGCCGCCTCGTTCGTCCCGCCTGGCGGCTGTGCAATCGGTCCCAAATTCAAATACAATAAAAGCCTCGATTTTTTCGCCCCTGGGCTGGGAGAAACGACGGATGCGCAAGTGCGATGGCGGCGCGATCGTGGCGGCGTGCCTGGTGGCCTGGGGAGCCGCGCTCTTGGCGGTCGGCCAGGCGGCTCCGCCGGGGGGCAAAATCGACTTCAACCGCGACATCAAGCCGATCCTCTCGAACAAGTGCTTCAAGTGCCACGGCCCCGACGCCGGCACGCGCAAAGGGGGCACCGACGGCTTGCGGCTCGACACGGCGGCCGGCGCCGCGGCCGACTTGGGCGACGGCTCGGTGGCGATCCTGCCCGGCCATCCTGAACAAGAGCGAGCTGGTCAAGCGGATCGGCTCGCAGGATCCCGACGAGCAGATGCCCCCGCCCGAGACCGGCATCAAGCTCTCGCCGGCCGAAATCAAGTTGCTCACCGACTGGGTCGCCGGCGGTGCCGGCTACACGGCTCATTGGTCCTACACCCGGCCGGTCCGTCCCGAGCTGCCCGCGGTGAAGCAGCCGGACTGGTGCCGCGACGCCGATCGATCGCTTCATTCTGGCCCGGCTGGAGCGGGAAGGACTCAAACCCTCGCCCGAGGCCGACCGCTACGCGCTCATCCGCCGGGTGTCGCTCGACTTGACCGGCCTCCCGCCGACGCTGGAAGAAGTCGACGCATTCCTGGCCGACCGCGACCCGCAAGCTTACGAGAAACTGGTCGACCGGCTGCTGGCCAAGCCCGCCTACGGCGAATGCTGGGCCCACATGTGGCTCGACCTGGCCCGCTACGCCGATTCGGCCGGCTACGCCGACGATCCGCCGCGGACGATCTGGCTGTTTCGCGATTACGTGATCCGCGCGCTGAACGCCAACAAGCCGTTCGACCAGTTCACCATCGAGCAATTGGCCGGCGACCTGCTGCCCGACCCGACGCCCGATCAGCTCATCGCCACGGCCTTTCATCGCAACACGCTGACCAACAACGAAGGCGGCACCAACGACGAAGAATACCGCAACGTGGCCATCGTCGATCGGGTGAATACCACGTTCGCCGTCTGGATGGGCACCACGATCGCCTGCGCCCAATGCCACAATCACAAGTACGATCCGATCTCGCAGGCCGAATTCTTTCGCGTGTTTGCCGTGCTCAACAACACGCAGGACGCCGACCGTGGCGACGAATCGCCGCTTTACTCCTACTTCGACGACGAGCAGCAGCGACAGCGCACCGCCTGGCAGGGCGAACTGGCCGCTGCCGAAAATGCCCTGAGCCATCCGCCGGCCGAAGTCGTGGCGGCCCAGCGGCGCTGGGAGCAAAACTTCCCGCTCGAATTCGCCTGGCAGCCGCTCGTGCCGGCCACTGTGTCCGCTCGCAAGCGGGATCGGCCGTCACGGTCGCGGCCGACGGCGTCGTGGCGGTAGCGCCGGGCGCCAAAACCGATACCTACACGGTCGAGATGTCGCCCGCCGCCGCGACTCAGTCGATCGCCGCGCTGCGACTCGAAGCCCTGGCCGATGATGCCTTGCCCGGCAAAGGTCCCGGCCACGCCGGCGGCAACTTCGCCCTGACGCGCGTTTCGGCCGTCATTGCGCCGGCCGCGAACAAGCCGCTCGCCGGCCGCTACGTGCGGGTCGAGCTGCCCGGCAAGGGCAAGATGCTCTCGCTGGCCGAGGTGCAAGTGCTCCGCGGCAGCGAGAACCTGGCCTTGGCCGGTTCGGCCACGCAAAGCAGCACCGACTATGCCGGCCCCCCGAATCTGGCGATCGATGGCAACACCAACGGCGATTACAACGTTGCCAAGTCGACCACGCACACCGCCGTCTCCGACGATCCCTGGTGGGAAGTCGATCTGAAATCGCCCCAGGCCATCGAGCGGATCGTCGTTTGGAACCGGACCGACGGCGGCGTCGGCAATCGCCTGAATGGCTTCCGCCTGCTCGTGCTCGACGAGGCCCGCCAGCCGGTCTGGGACGAGACCGTGCCGACCGCCCCCAGCACGAGTGCCGAATTCTCGCCCGACGGAACGCGGAGCATCCCGCTCGCCACCGCGCTGGCCGATTACGCCGAAAACGGCTTCGGGGCCGAGAACGTCCTCGACGGCAAGGATCCGGCCAAGGGCTGGTCGATCGGCGGAGCCGTGGGCCAGAACCACACGCTGTGGCTGGTCGCCCCGGCCGCGGTCGAAGTGCCGGCGGGCTCGCGGCTGATCGTCACGATCGCGCAGCAATCGCAGCGGCCCGAGCACACGCTCGGCCGGTTCCGCCTGTCGACGACGGCCGACGCCCGAGCGGCCGAAGTTGCCCGCACGCCGCTGGCGGTGGTCGACGCTCTGCGTGTTCCGCCGGCCCAGCGAACGCCGCAGCAAGTCGAGCTGGTCGACAAGCATTTCCAGGTCGATTGCTCCGGAGCTCGCGCCCCAGCGCGAGGCGATTGCCCGGCTCAAGAAACAGCTCGACGAGCAGAAGCCTTTCACCGTGCCGATCCAGCGCGAGATGCTCGCCGGCCAGGCCCGGGCGACGCGCATCCAGCACCGCGGCAACTTCCTCGACCTGGGCGACGCCGTCACCCCGGGCACGCCGGCCGTTTTTGGCCCGCTGACTTCAGGCGAAGCCGGCGCGCCGCCGCCCGATCGGTTGGCGCTGGCCCGCTGGCTGGTCGCGCCGGAGAATCCGCTGACGGCCCGGGTGATCGCCAATCGCTACTGGGAGCAGATCTTCGGAATCGGCATCGTGGCCAGCAGCGAGGAATTCGGCTCGCAGGGCGATTTGCCGACGCATCCCGAGTTGCTCGATTGGTTGGCGACCGAACTGGTCGAGCGGCACTGGGACATGAAGGCCCTGCTGCGGCTCTTGGTCACGTCGGCCGCCTATCGCCAGTCATCGCGCGTCACGCCCGAGATGGCCGAGCGCGATCCCGACAATCGCCTGCTGGCCCGCGGCCCGCGGTTCCGGTTGGGGGCGGAAGTGGTTCGCGATCAGGCCCTGGTGGCGAGCGGCCTCTTGAGCCCGAAGATGTACGGACCACCGGTGCGTCCGCCGCAGCCGTCGTTCGGCCTGAGCGCGGCGTTCGGCGGCGGAACCGACTGGCAGACTAGCCCCGGCGAAGACCGCTACCGCCGGGCGCTTTACACGACCTGGCGGCGGTCGAATCCCTATCCCTCGATGGCCACGTTCGACGTGCCCAATCGCGAGGTTTGCACGGTCCGCCGCTCGCGGACCAATACGCCGCTCCAGGCCCTGGTCACTTTGAACGACCCAGTCTACGTCGAGGCAGCCCAGGCGCTGGCTCGGCGGATGATGGCCGCTGGCGGCTCCAGCCCGCCGGAGCGATTGACCTACGGCTTCCGGTCGTGCCTGGCCCGGCCGCCGGCCGAAGCCGAACGGGCCCGCCTTCTGGCCCTGTACGAGCAAACCCGCGAGCGATTGGCCAAAACTCCTGCCGACGCCGCCAAGCTGGCGACCGATCCGTTGGGCCCCGCGCCCGCCGGCGCCGACGTGACCGAGCTGGCCGCCTGGACCGTGGTGGCCAACGTGCTCCTGAATCTCGACGAAACCCTGATGAAACGCTAGCCGCCAATCCGCGAACGCGCTCGGAGAAGGGGACAGTCCCATTTTGCTCCGCAAAATCGGGACAGTCCCCGAGCGTTCTCGGATCGGCTTAAAAGGAACGATCATGGATCCCCGGATCGAGCGGCTGCAATTGCAAACGCGGCGGCACTTCCTGCGTCATTGCCAATTGGGCATCGGCTCACTGGCCTTCGGATCGCTGTTGGCCGGCGAAGCCCGGGCGACCGCCGAGGTGGCCAACAACCCGCTCGCGCCCAAGCAGCCCCACTTTCCGGCCAAGGCCAAACGGGTGATCTATCTGCACCTGACCGGCTCGCCGCCGCATCTGGACTTGTACGACTACAAGCCCAAGCTGGTCGAGCTGTCGGGCAAGCCGTGTCCCGACGAATTCATCAAGGGCAAGCGGTTCGCCTTCACCTCCGGCGTGCCGAACCTGCTGGGCACGCCGCGCAAGTTCGCCCAATACGGGCAGGGGGGCGTCTGGCTCTCCGACGCGCTGCCCAACCTGCAAACCGTGGCCGACGAGCTGTGCGTCATCAAGTCGATGAACACCGACCAGTTCAATCACGCCCCGGCTGAGCTGCTCGTGCACACCGGCTCGGCCCGCTCGGGCCGCCCCTCGCTGGGCGCCTGGGTCACGTATGGACTGGGCTCGGAGAGCGAGAACCTGCCGGGCTTCGTCGTGCTGATCTCCAGCGGCGTGCAGCCCAACGGCGGCAAAAACTCGTTCGGGGCCGGCTTTCTGCCGTCGGTCTATCAGGGCGTGCAGTGCCGCTCCAAAGGCGACCCGGTGCTCTATGCGTTCGGATCCGGCCGGCATGGACCGTCAGGTCCGCCGCGACACGCTCGACGCCCTGCGTGATCTGAATGAGCTGCAAGCCAAGGAACTCGGCCACCCGGAAACGCTCACCCGGATCGCGCAGTACGAGCTGGCCTTCCGCATGCAGACGGCCGTGCCCGAGGTGATGGACATCAGCCGCGAGACCAAGGACACGCTCGACGCCTACGGCGCTCAGCCGGGCGGAGCAAGCTTCGCCAACAACTGCCTGCTGGCCCGGCGGCTGGTCGAGCAGGGCGTGCGGTTCGTGCAGCTGTTCGACTGGGGCTGGGATTTCCACGGCACCGGCCCCGGCGAAGGGCTGACCGAGGGCCTCACCAACAAATGCGCCACGATGGACAAGCCTGTCGCCGCTTTGCTGAAGGACCTCAAGCAGCGCGGCTTGCTCGACGACACGCTGGTCATCTGCGGCGGCGAGTTCGGCCGCACGCCGTTCCGCGAAGGGCGGACTGCCGGCAGCGCCGTCCTGGGCCGCGACCACTATCCCGATTGCTACACCATGTGGCTGGCCGGCGGCGGCGCGCGGCGCGGCCACTCGCACGGCGAGTCGGACGAGCTGGGCTTCTCCGTCGCCACCGACAAGGTCCACGTCCACGACCTGCAGGCCACGATCCTGCACCTCTTGGGCTTCGACCACACGAAGCTGGTCTACCGGTTCCAGGGGCGCGACTATCGCCTGACCGACGTGCATGGGCAGGTCGTCAAGGGTGTGTTGGCTTAGGACGAGGAACGGATAGCCACGAAAAACACGAAAAGGCACGAAAAGGTACGAGGGCAGGACGGGGAGTTCGAAGTTAGACGGCAGCGCGGGGCTCAGCATCCGGCAACGAAATAACTTTCCAGGAGCATGTAGCGCCATGAATCCGAGCGAATATCTGTTTCCCAAACGGCTGACGCGGCGGGAACTGTTGGCCCTGGGGGCGGCGACGGCCGTCGGCGCGGCAGCCCAGCCGCTACTGGCCGATGACGCCAAACCGCCGGTCCGGATCGGCTCGGGCCCCTGGACCTACGAGCTCGACGAGAGTTGGGGCCAATTGCCGGCCGGCATGAATTACGGCTTCGGCTGCGGCATCGTGGCCGACTCGAAGGACCGGATCTACGTCACCTCGCGGTCGACGAATCCCTGCGTTGCCATTTTCGGGCCGGACGGCAAGCTGCAGG
Organism: uncultured Planctomycetaceae bacterium; assembly: GCA_963828155.1. GTDB lineage: Bacteria > Planctomycetota > Planctomycetia > Pirellulales > PALSA-1355 > CAWCAX01. Next base: position 344,524 of record CAWHDQ010000011.1, on the reverse strand, counting down.
AAACCTGGAGCAAGGATTTTGGCGACCGGGTGGGCTATTCCACCGACCAGGTAGCGGCCACGGCCCACGGCATCTACTGGAGCAAGGAAGGGGACGGCGAGTACCTGTACTTCACCGAGAACGTCGCCGCCGGGCCCAACGGCGGCACCCGGCTCGGCGCCCGCGTCTACAAGACCGATCTGGCCGGCAAGGTGCTGTACACGATCGGCAACGTCGAAGCCGAATCGCCCACGTCGCAAAAGTTCGATTGGGCCAACCCGACCGACGTCGCCGTGGCGCCGAATGGCGATATCTACGTCGTCGACGGCTACGGCAGCCAGCGGGTCAGCCGGTTCGACAAGAACTTCAAGCACATCAAGACGATCGGCTCGCCCGGCAAGGAGCACGGCCAGTTCAACACCTGCCACGGCGTTTGGGTCAGCACGCTGCGAGACGTGCCTGAGGTGTACATCGCCGATCGGGCCAACGGCCGCTACGAGGTCTACTCGCTCGATCTGGATTACGTGCGCACCGTCGCGGGCGATTTTGTCCGCAATCCGTGCTGCTTCTACCAGCACCAGGGGCACCTCTACATTCCGGATCTGGCCGGCGTCGTGGCCGTGATCGACGCGGCCGACAAGCCGGTGGCCGTGCTGGGCGACGGGCAGGGGCCGAACAAGGACGTGCCCGAGCGGTTCATCGCCACGCACGCCCTGACGGTCGACTCGCAGGGCAATCTCTACGTGCTCGAATGGGTGCCCAACGGCCGGGTGCGCAAGTTCAAGCACACGCCCGCCTGAAGCCGCCCGTCGCCCGAATCATCGTCCGCGTCGCCGGCGCTGGCCGCGGGCGCAGCGGCCGCGCTCGGCGGATAGATCGCCAGGCTCGGGCCGTCGAGCTCGTCGATGCCGACCGAGCGCAAAACTTGCGCTCGACGTGCCACACGCGGGCCAGCCGGCGGATGGCTGTCGCGCTGCGCGGGCGAGAGCAGTTGCCGCCCCCGGCCCGAGACGCCCTGATTCAGCCGCGTATCCTGCGCCGCGGCGTGGGCCAGCGCCCCCGCGATCGCGGCGTCGTCCGCTTGCAGGCCGTGAAAGTCGGCCACGCGGCGGACCGTGCCGGCCGGATCCCCGAACAGCTCTTCGTAGCTGGTCCGGATCAGCGGAATCTGCCGCTGGGCCTCGTGCCAGGAAATCAGGAAGTTGAAATACCAGGGCAGGTGCATGTGGATCAGGTAGTCGAACTGCTCCGCCTGGCCGAGTTCCCAGAACTGGCGATGAACGTAGCCGGTCGGAGCCCTCGAGTCCCTCGCGATGAAAATGATCGCGGAGCGACACCACCACGTCGAGCAGGTTCCGCACGTGCACGATCGGGCGGACGCCGTACTCGGCCAGCAAGCCAACATTGCCGCTCGTTCCCTTGACGTGCTGGTGTACGACGCCGGCGCCGCGGGCCCGGCGGAGGGCCCGCCGCGAGAGATCCTGTTCGTTATGCCCGCCCTCTTCCGCCAGGTAGTACGGAGGATAACCCGTCAGGCCCTGCAGGGCTTTGCTCAGGAACGTCGAGCCCGACTTGGGAAAGCAGGCCACCAGCAAATGGGGCCACTGGCGAATCCGTCGCTTCCACAAACGCATGCCGCTTCAGTCCAATAGCCGGTTCGTTCGTCGCTTGGTCCAGGCACGCTGCCTGGCACCGCTCTGGCCACCGCCCGAATTGGGAGCTGCCCGAGTCGGCAGTGGCGGCGGTTGTATACCGCGGGCGGAGAAGTCGCACCAAGCCACGTCCGGGTGGGTTGCGGACAAAAAATGCTGCTCGACCTGTGCGTGCGAGGATGGGGACGAAGCGCGTCGCCGCACACCCCCCGGCTTGCGGCCGACACCCCTCTGGAGATGTGACTCGCGGCTCGAAACGCGGCGAGCGGCCGTGCGGCGTTCAGGCGCGGCAACGCACCAGCGACATCAGGGCGAAGGCCGTGCCGTACTGCTGGTGATAGTTGTACAGGGGGTAATCCCACCACGAGCCGTCTTTTTCCTGCAGGCCCAGCAGCCGCAGGCACAGCTGGTCGCAGTGCCGGCCCCGCTGGGCCGCGGGCAGCAGCTCGATGCAGCGGGCCGCGTAGTAATGCCCGAAGTAATAGAAATACCCCGCCACCGCGTAGTACGAGCTGTGCGGCACCGGCCGCTTGCGGCCGAGGTCGAGCCACAGGTTGCGGGCGAACAGCCGATCGAGCCAGGCCGAGATCACCTCGTCGGTGATCCGCTTGTCGCCGTACAGCCGCAGCGTCAGGTTGCAGGCCTGCGAACGTCCCAGGCTGCCGCCGGGCTGATTGACCGGATGCATCGGCACCCGTTTCAAGTACTCGCCGTAGAGGTACGTGAAGTCGGGCTTCAGTTGGCGGCGAATCGATTCCAGCCCGCGCTCGACGAGCCGCTCGGGCGCCGCGACGCCGATCTCGGAAGCCTCGTGAAAGGCCACGAGCACGGCTGCGGTCTGAAAGCTGGTCGAGCTGCTGGTCGGGTGCTGGGTCTTGGCCCGAAAATCGTAGTAGCCCCAGCCGCCGTCGATCGACTCGAACCGGCCGAGCAGCTCGATCTGCTTGCCGATCGCCTCGCGCAACCGAGCCTGCCGCTCGGCGTCGCCGTGCGCAGGCCGTGCAGCCGCACCAGGGCCTGGATGCCGTAGGCATGGCTCCAGACGTTGTACAGTGCGTCGGCCGAGCTGCGCTTGAGCTTGGGCAGGTTGGCCAGCAGCCACTGTTCGCCGCGGTCGATCGCCCCGCGGCTGGCCTCGCTGCCGTCGCCCACTTCGACCAGAGCGGCGACGGCCAGGGCCGTCACCCCCGCCCGGAATGCCAGGTGTGCGGCTCGGCACGGGGGCATAGATGTTCAATTCCTTGGTCCGCTCGGCGCTGCCCCACGAGCCGTCTGCATTTTGATCGTCGAGCAGGAATTTCACGCCGCGGGCGATCGCCGCCGCAACGGCCTGCGGATCGCGCGGCGGAGCCGGCACGGGCTGGCGCGGCTCGGCCCGTTCGCCGCCGAGCGGATCGACCTTGTTGCGGGCTTCGACCGCCGATACGCCCGCCGCAGTGGAATCGGCTGGTTCGGTCTCTTCAGCGGCCGTAGCCCAACCGCCCAGGGCAAGACTGCCCGCCAGCGCGGCGAGCGCCTGCCGTCGATTCAATGCGGCGATGTTTTCGTGCTGGTTGTCCAAGCGCTGAGACTCCTTGAACATGCCCCTCCGTGCATCTCGGCTGCCTGCCGAGCTGAGGCGACTTGCTACTTGTCCAACACCACTTCGTCTCCTTCGGCCAGTCCGGCCAGGATCTCCACCTGGTCGTCGTGCCGCAGGCCGAGCTTCACGTCGCGCTCGACGGGCTTGCCGTCCTGGAGCAGATGGACGAAGTGCCGGTCGTCGTCGTCCGCTTCGTGTACGCTCTTGGCGGGCAGCGAAAGGGCGGCCGGCTCGTTGCGGGTGGTGACTTTCACCGAGCACGCCATGCCGGGGGCGAGACCCTCGGGCAGCACGGCCCCCGGATCGAGCTTGACCCAGACGACGAACTTGCCGGCCGGATCGGGCAGGGCCGCGACGCGCTCGACGGCCGCCTTCAGCTTGACGTCGGGCCAGGCGGCGGCCGTGACTCGGGCCGGCAGGCCCGGCTGCAGTTGGGCCAGTTCTTTTTCCGGCACCGTGGCCCGGACCACCAGCGGGCGGAGCGGCACGATCGTCATCAGCACTTCGTGGGCCGAAAGGTTGCCGCCGCGGCGGAGCTTATTGGCCATTTCCGCGTGGGTCCAATCGCCGCCCCGGCACTCGCCGTAATAGACGACGCCCGCCGCCGGTGCCTTGACGGTGAACATTTCCAGATCGTGCTTCAGCTTGGCCAGTTTTTCCTCGCCGCGGCGCAGTTCTTCTTTGGAGCGGAGCATCCGCAGCTGCAGCTTGTGTACGGCCAGCGGCAGCGTCTGCTCGGCCTTCTCGCTGGCGATCTTCGTCCGCTCCACGGCCGTTGCCAGGGCTTGTTCGTGGCGGGGCAGGTCGGCGTCGAGCGTCCGGTCGCGGTGCATCCGGGCCATGTCGAGCATGAAGCCGAGCTGCTCGACCTGGTCGCGCTGCTGCTTGATGATGATCTCTTCGGTCTCCTCCATCAAATCGTCGGCTTTGTACATCTTTTCCAACTGCCGCAGCTCTTCCTTGGCGTATTCGAGCGAGTTGGTGTAGGTCTTGAGCATGAAATCCAGCTGCTGGGTGTCGAGCTTCTTTTCGGTCTCGGTGAAGTACTTGTAGTCGTTGGCGGCGATGTCGCGCTCCCGCTTCGCGTGGGCCAGCTCCTGAGGCGTCGTCTGTTCCAGCACTCGCAATTCGGCCGCCAGCTCTTCCAGCTCGATCTTATCGGTCTTCAGCGCCGCTTCGGCGTCGCGGATCGCCTCTGCCAACTTCGTGGTGTCGAGCGCCAGCAACCGGTCGCCGGCCTGGACCGCCGTGCCCGCCTCGATCGCTTCGCGGACCGTCAGCTCGCTCCAGCTTTCGGGGCGGAGGACAATCGCGCGCGACTCGCGCGGCTCGAACAGGCCCTCGATCGTCAGCTCGCTCTTGAAGGGGGCCTTACTCACCTTGTGGGTTTTGGGCGGGGCCGGTTCCGGCTCGTCGGCCCGCAGGGCCGGCAAAACGGCGGCCAAACCGCAAATCATCCCGATCGTGACGGACGCTCGCATGCAAGATTCCTCAGCTAGTGACACTCGGGCGCAGGGGCACCAATCGCTGCCGGCCCCACGCCGCTAAAACTGGAATTCCGCCAGCCACAGCTGGCTGGCATGATCGTCGGAGCGATTGCTGGTCCACATCAGTTGCTTGCCGTCCGGCGAGAAGACCGGCAGCACGTCGGCCGCCGGGTTGTCGGTGATTCGCTCGGGCTGGCCGGCGGCAAACACGCCTTCGGGGCGGACCTCGTACTTCAGCAGCCACAGGTCGTAATTGGGCCGGGCCTTGGGATCGCTGTGATCGGCCCCGGTCCAGATGATGTACGGCTCGCTCGGATGCCAGTAGGGGGCCCAGTTCACGCCCACATTGTCGGTCAGGGCCGTATCGTGCTGACCGTCGACGCCGATCACGTGTACCTGCAAGAATCCCTGCTGCTTGCGATCGCTGCGGAAGACGACCCACTTGCCGTCGGGCGAGAAGAACGGTCCGCCGTCGTAACCCGGCTCGTTGGTCAGCTGACGCAGGCCCGAGCCGTCGGCATTCATCAGGTACAGATCGGGATCGCCGTCGCGGTCGCTGCAAAACACGATCTGCTTGCCGTCGGGCGAGAACGAGCCTTCGGCGTCGTACCCTTTTTCGTGGGTCAGCTGGACCAGGTTCTTGCCGTCCAGGTCGCAGGTGAAGATGTCCATGTAGGGGTCGAAGTCCCACTGGTAGCGGCGGTGCTGGCCGGTGCGGGCTTCCTCGGCTTGGCGGCCGCGCTCCGCTTCCTCGGTATCGGCCAGTTGCGGGTCCAAGTGGCTGGAGGCATAGATCAATCGCCGGCCGTCGGGGCTGAAGTTGCTGCACGTGGTGCGGCCCCGGCCGGTGCTGATCAGCCGCGGGGGTGCGCCGGCCTGCGGTTTTTGCAGGTAGATCTGGTAGAAGGGGTACCCTTGCGGCACCGCCTGATAGACAATCAGCGACTGGTCGGGCGAGAAGTAGCCTTCGCCGGCCTTGACCATGCCGCTGGTGATCTGGCGGACGTTCGAGAGATGCTTGCCTTCCAGCGAGTCGTCGGCCCGCGCGGCGGCCGGGCACCTGCTGGCCAGCACCAGTCCGACCAGGCACGACAGCCACCACCCTGCAAAACCCGGCCGCATGCAGAATTCCTCCAGGGACTTGAGCAATGCCTGATCGATTCGCCGGCCACGGATTCCGCCCGGGGGATCGTCCGCGGCCGATTTGCCGCATCGGGCAGACCGGCGATCGCGCTCGCCGGCACAATCTTTGATTATATACCGCCGCGGAGCCAGAGGCATGAAGATCTACACCAAGACCGGCGACCAGGGCGATACGGGCCTTTTCGGCGGACCCCGCGTGGGCAAAGACGACCCGCGGATCGAAGCCTACGGCACGGTCGACGAGCTCAACAGCGCGCTGGGGCTGGTCCGCTGCGAATCGCTGCCCGCCGAGCTGGCCGATTTGATTTCCCGGATCCAAAGCGAACTGTTTTCGCTCGGCGCGGAGCTGGCCACGCCCGACCCTGGGGCCCTGGGCACGGCGCTGATCGGACCGGCCCAGTCCGCCGCTTTGGAGCGGGCGATCGACCACCACGAAATCGGCCTGGCCCCGCTCAAGCAGTTCGTGCTGCCCGCCGGCACGCGGGCGGCGGCCGCGCTGCACCTGGCCCGCACCATCTGCCGCCGGGCCGAGCGGCGGGTGGTCTCGCTCCGCCGGGCGGCGGCCGATTCGGTCAGCGGCGAGCTGGTCGTGTATCTCAATCGGCTGGGCGATCTGCTGTTCGTGCTGGCCCGCGCGGCCAACCACGCGGCCGGAGTGGTCGACGTGCCCTGGCAAAAACCCGGTCCGTAGCCGGCCACGGGCCGCCGGATTGCGGCCGAAAGCCTGCGCGAGTGCCTTTGAAACTTTTCGGCCCTCTGGGCTACACTGTTAGCGCGGGCGGCCGCCCGCCCAGCCGAGTCCCCGCAGGAATATGTCCGCATGAAAAAAATCGAAGCCATCGTCCGGCATTTCAAGCTCGAAGACGTGAAGAATGCCCTGGCCGAGCAGGGGCTGCACGGCATGACGGTCAGCGAGGTCCGCGGCTTTGGGCGTCAGAAAGGGCACACCGAGATGTATCGTGGCACCGAATACACGGTCGACTTCGTGCCCAAAGTCAAAATCGAGCTCGCCTTGCCCGACAACATCGTCACCCGGGTGATCGAGACCATCATGCGGACCGCTCAGACCGGGCAGATCGGCGACGGCAAGATCTTCGTTTACAACCTGGACAACACGATTCGGATTCGTACCGGCGAGACCGGCGAGGAAGCGCTCGAGCGCGCAGACCCTCGCCCGGCGGCGGCTCACCCCGCCGGCAACGCGGCGGGCACCGGCCGCCATCGTCGGCAGAGCGGCCCGGCGTCCGCTGGCCCATTCCCACCCTGGCTTGCACCCTGAGGGCGATCCTCACGGATGATCGACACGACTTCGCAAGACCGCCTGCCGGCGTTTCGCGCCTCGCTGCTGGCCGCCCGCCAGCGACTCGTCGACGGGCGGGAAAAAATCCGCTTGCAGCACGAATCGGGCTCGCCCGGCATCCAAGTGTGCGCCTGTCTGACCGACCTGGTCGACACGGTGGTGCTGGACCTGTACGAGGCGGCCCTGGCCGATTTGTATCCCACCAATGCCGAGGACGTGCGAGCCCAGGTGGCCCTGGTGCCGCTGGGCGGGTTCGGCCGCCGCGACGTGGCGCCGTTCTCGGACGTCGATCTGATGATCCTGCATTCGCCCGGCGCCGAGCAACTGGTCGCCCCGCTCGCCAAGCGGATGCTCCGCGACGTGTTCGACGTGGGCTTGGAACTGGCCCAAAGCCTGCGCACGCCCGATCAGGCCTGCAAGCTGGCCACCGACGACGCCACGATCTGCACCGCCCTGATCGAAGCCCGCTACCTGACCGGCAGCGTCAAGCTGTTCAGCACTTTCGCCCAGAAGTTTCAGCGCCGCACGCAGAAGCACTTCAGCTCGGTCTTTGCGGCGATGGACGCCGCCCGCCGCGACGAGCGGATCCAGTACGGCGAAACGGTCTACTTGCTCGAGCCGAACGTCAAGCGCTCCCGCGGCGGCCTGCGCGACATCCAGCTGCTCCGCTGGGTGGGCTTTGCCCGCTACGGCGTGGCCGATCCGGAAAGCCTGGTCCTGCTCAGTGCCCTCTCGAAGGAGGACCAGAACACGATCCGCCGGGCGACCGAGTTCCTGCTGCGGCCTGCGCAACGAGCTGCACTTTCGGGCCGACAAGGCCAAGGACGTGCTCGATCGCTCCGAGCAGCTGCGGATCGCCGAGCTGTACGGCTTTCAAGGGACCGAGGGCATCCTGCCGGTCGAGCAGTTCATGGGCGAATATTTCCGCCATACCAAGGCGGTCCGGAGCGTCGCCTCGGAATTCGTGGCCAGCAACCGGCCCGGCTCGCGGGTGGCCCGCTGGATCGGCGCCGTGCTCAGCCACCAGGTCGAGGGGGATTACCGCGTCGGCCCGCGCGAGATCTCGGCCACCAAACAAGGCCTGGTCAAACTGGGCAGCGACTTGAACGAAGTCCTGCGGCTAATGGACATCGCCAACCTGTATGACAAGCGGATCAGCCAGCCGACCTGGAACGCGGTCCGGGCGGCAGTCCCCGGTTTCACCGCCCACGTCGATGCCCAGACTTCACAGCGGTTTCTGTCGCTGCTCTCGCAGCCGGCCCGGCTCGGCGAGTCGCTCCACCGGCTGCACGAGCTGGGCGTGCTGGAAAAAATCATTCCGGCCTTCGCCCATGCCCGCTGCCTGTTGCAGTTCAACGAATACCACAAGTACACGGTCGACGAGCACTGCATCGAGGCGGTCGAGCAGGCCATCGCCCTGGCCGACGATCCGGGCTCGATCGGCCGCGTCTATCGCAAGATCAAGCGCAAGCGGACGCTGCACCTGGCGCTGTTGATCCACGACCTGGGCAAGGGATTCGTCGAGGATCACAGCGAGGTCGGGCTGCGGATCGCCGACGACACGGCCAAGCTGCTCCGCCTGCCGCCGGGCGAGGCCGAGCTGCTGAAGTTTCTGGTCCACAAGCACCTGATCATGGCCCACCTGGCCTTCCGGCGCAACACCAGCGACAACCAGCTGGTGGTGCGGTTCGCCGTCGAGGTCGGCTCGCCCGAGATGCTCGACATGCTGCTGGTGCTCACGGTGGCCGACATTTCGGCGGTCGGGCCCGGTGTCTGGAACGACTGGAAGGGCGAAGTGCTGATGGATCTGTACCATCGCACCATGGGGCACCTGGCCGGCGATTCGCCCGCCAGCGACTGGTCGGAGCGGAGCCGCGGCGCCGTGCGAGCCGCGCTGGCCCGCGAGCCGCAGGCCGACCTCGAGTGGTACGATCGGCAGATCGACCATTTGCCCAGCGCCTATCTGGCCGCGGCCAAGCCGGAAAAGATTGCCGCCGAGCTCCGCGACCTGCGAACCCTGAAGCAGAACGACGTCCATGCCGCCGGCCGCTACCTGCCCGAAAGCCGCACGGTCGAATACGTCGTCGGCACCAGCGAAGCCGTCGCCCCCGGCGTCTTTTACCGGCTGACCGGCGCGCTGGCCAGCCAGGGGCTGCAAATCCTTTCGGCCGAGATCAACACGCTGGCCGACGGGCTGGTGCTCGACCGGTTTTACGTCGTCGATCCCGACTATGCCGACCAGCCGCCCAGCGAGCGGATCGACGCGGTCAAACGGGCCCTGTCGTCGGCGCTGCTGTCGCCGCACGGCGGCACGCCGGCCTTTCGCAAAACCTGGCACAGCGACCAGGCCACCGCCGCAGCGCTCAGCCGGCTGGCGACCCGGATTCGGACCGACAACAGCACGTCGGAAAAGTACACCATTCTGGACATCTTCGCCCACGACCAGATGGGGCTGCTGTACACGATCGCCCGGACGCTGTTCGAGCTGGGCTTGTCGGTCGCGCTGGCCAAGATCGGCACCTATCTGGATCAGGTGGTCGACGTGTTCTACGTCACCGATCAGGCCGGGCGAAAGATCGAAGACGAAGCCCGGCTGCAAGAGATCAGCGCCAAGCTGTTGGCCGCGATCGCAGCCTTGAAGCCGTGAAGTTCGCAGTCCTCAAGCCGTGAAGTTCGCGGCCCTCGTTCCGGTCGTTGGCTTTTTTCGAAGCCCAACGGGCTTCTGGATTCCGGCCCAGGGCAAGCGCAGCGCACCCTGGGATCGGGAGACCGCGGCGACGCCCAATCGCCCTGAAGGGGCGCTGGAACCCGCGGCCGCTCGCGCGCGAAGTTTTTCAAATGGCTGGATCCGTTCCGCCACCCTTTCAGGGTGGGAATCGATCACGGGCGCTCGTTGTTCCCAGGGTTTGCGCTGCGCTCCAACCCTGGGCTTGGTTCCTTCGCTCTGTCAGGGCGTGGAGATCACGAATTGGGCCCAACCCTGGGCTTGGTTCCTTCGCCCTGTCAGGGCGTGGAGATCACGATTTGGGCCCAACCCTGGGCTTGGTTCCTTCGCCCTGTCAGGGCGCGGAGATCAAGGTTCGGGCCTAACTTTCGGACGGCGAGAGCTCTTGCCCGCCAAGCACCGCATCGCGTTACCCTTTGATCGCCAGCATCGCCGCCCGCCAGCGGGCTTCGAAATCCTTGAGCGGCATTCCGACCAGCTCTTCGAACCGCTCGACCGCGGACTTGTCGGCGGCGGCCGGGTCGACGTAGCGCGCGAGCTGCGGCGTGCCCAACAGCGGCTGCTCGAACGTCAGGTAGTAGGCCAACCCCCAGCTGTACAGGTACAACCGCGAGGCGGCCGCCGCGTCGCCCCGATGGGCCGACAGAAACGTGTTGGCGTCGGCCGCCAGAAGCTCGGCCAGCGGCAGCGGATGCTCCGAGTTCAAATCGCGCTGCAGCCGGGCCAGCCGCTGCGGGCTGGGGGCATCGACCCGCAGCGTGTCGGCCTCCAACTGGCCGCTCTCGAACGTCTGGGCCAGCCCCTCGTTGAGCCACCGCGGCACGTCGAACAGCGAGTGCGGATAGACGAAGTTTTCCAGATACGCGTGGAACGACTCGTGATTGAGCCGGCTGAACATCTGACCGGTGACTTCCTGGAAACGGCTGGCGTTGCGGCGGTCGGCCGCTTTGATTTTGGTTTCCAGCCCGGCGACCAACTCGCGCCACTTGCGCTGCTCGGCGGCCGAGACGCGCTGCCGCTCCTCGGCCGAGACGCCGGCCTTGCGGAGCGAATCGTTCAGGTCGCGGAGCCGATTGGGGGTTTCGGCCAGCAGCCGTTCGTACTCGTCGCGCTCGGCCTGGTGTACGCGGCGAATCTTGGCCAGCTCGGCCACGAAGCGATTCAGATCGCTGCCGGCCACTACCAGATTGAAGTCGGCGGCGAAGAAGGCCGGGTTCTCCAGGTCCAAGCCCCGCCCGCCGAGAAACTCGCGGTACCGTTCGGTATCGCCGAACAGCAGAATCTGCAGCCGCCGCCGGGCGGTCAAGCGTGGCGGCAGAATCTGGCGATAGGCGGTGAAGATTTGCTCGATCCGCACGATCGCCCGCCGCGTCATCGTTTCGTCGGCCGTGCTTTCGAGCGAAAACCAATCTCCCTGATACTGCCAATAGACCGTGCCGTCGCGGCTGATCGGCGTGAGCCGCAGGTCTTCCATCCGCCGGGCTTCGACCCGGGCCCGGTTCTTGAAGCCCTCGATCCGCTCGGCCAACTCGGCTCGCTCGGGCGGATCGAGCCGGGTCCAGGTGACGATATTCCGCCGGTCGATCGGCCGGATTGCCAGGTACATCGGCTTGCCCGTCGGCCGGCGGACTTCGACGAATTCGATCTCGGCCGGGCTTTCCTCGACGATCAAGCCCTCGAACGACTTGCCGTCGGTCAGCAGCACCCGTTCCAGCTTCCACGCGGCGGCTGTTTTGGCCGCAGGTTCGTCGCTCTGGCCCCGGGCGCCGGCCGCCAGTGCGCAGCAGATCAGCGGACAGCAGATCAGCGGACAGGCGGCGGCAAGGAAACGGGGACGCGCGAGCATGGATCGATTCGCCGGCGGAAAGTGCGGCCGGCAGCAGGACGGGCCCGGCCGCTTACTTCACCTTCGCCGTGCCGACGGCGGCTGTCAAGCTGGCCGCGCGTCGGGGTGCCGGGCGTCGGGGGCTCCGTCGCGGCGGGCCGCCAGGGGGCCGAATTCCGGCGTGTTGATCCGGGCGATGAATCGGCAGCCGGCGATCCAGACCGGCTTGCCTTCGGCCTCGTCAGGCCAGTGATGCACGATCTGGGCCGAAACGAAGATAAACGGCGCCGCTCCCAAAGCCACGACCAGGTACTCGCTGTCGGGCGGATCATTCGAGACGAACGAAAACCCGGTCGGCGACAGGTCGCGGCACAGCACCCGGCGAAATTCCGACTGGGTCGGCATCCGCCCGTCGACGTAGGGGGCGATGAACTGCAGGCAGGAGAAGCCCCGCCGCCGATTGTCGCGACGATCGACGTCGGCCGAGATGCTGGCTTCGAGCACGTGGTGGACCAGCGCAAAGAAGTTGGCGTCTGCGCTCTCTCGATACGGCACGGCGCTCTCCCTCGATCCTCAGCCGATAGTTCCACCACTGAAATGGACCGTCATAGGGTATTTAGGTCGCGGACGGCCGCCGGGCAAGCTCGAAGGGAACAATCCTGAGGGCCGGCGGCAGCGGGGCCGCGTCGACCTGAAACGTCTGTAGCGGCTGTCCGGCACCCGAGCCGGCCGGGCAACAAAACAGCCGGCAGCCCGAGGAAGCATTCCCCGCAGCTGCCGGCTGATATTCGATGCGCCGCCGCTATAGATAAGGTCTCGCGGTCCGCGCCTGGCTTACGTCAGGGCCCGCGAATTGGTCTTCACCGTCGGATCGTCGGCCACATTGACCCAGACATGCACGTGCGGCGTGCCGCGGAAATACCAGACGAACGCCGGGCCCTCCAGCCGCCAGCAATCCCAAACCTTGTCGCCGCCCAGATCTCCCTCGCGATAGAAGGCCAAGGCGCACTTTTCCAAACCGCCCTGGGCCTGCAGGCAGCGGGCCACTTCATCGCGGTCGGTCGAGCGGTAGGGCTCGACCAGCTTCTGCAGCACTTCGGCCACCAACAGCCGCTGGTCGCCGGTCATGTCGGCCACCGCCAGGCCGGGGTAGGGCCCCGCCGGACCGTGGAACGCAACCTCGTCCTCGCGCGGCAGCCGCTCGACCAGCGCCTTTCGCGCTGCGGGCCGTCGAGCATCTCGAAGACCTTGTTGGCCGCCAGGGCCTGATGCCAGAACACATTGCCCGGGTGATTGGGCTTTTCGTTGAAGCCCGAGGCGGCGTGGCCGTAGAAGATCGGGCCGCCGAAGGCGACATGCTCGCTCGAATTGCCGTCGCAGCGGATCGTCATGTGCCGGCCGGTCATCACGAACTCGAACTTCTCGCCCGGCTTGCCGAAGATCGCGATCGACTGCTCGTTGCCGAAGCCGCCGGCGTCGTCCTCGAGCTGCTTGTAGATTCGCTTGTGCCAGTCGGGCTGGACGATCCCCTCGAAAATCTGGCGGATCATCGCCTTCTGATCGGAGGTGTAGAAGTCGCTGTTGACGATCGGCTTGGTGATGTTCCAGTTGTTCTCGACGTGGGTCCGCAGCAGCCCCCGCTTGGGATCCTGGAAATCCCATTCAAATGCCACCTCGCGCTTCTGGTTGTCATTGAGCGATTCGAGCAGCGTCTTGACGATCGATTCCGGGCTGCCCGCGCTGCTGGCCGCCGCATCGTCGGCCCGAGCCGGGCTCAAGCCGCCCGCGGTCAATCCGCCGGCCGCCGCGACAACGGCGGCCCCGGTCGAAGTTTTGAGGAAATCGCGCCGCGTAAAGTTAGGGGACTGCTCGTCGCAGTCGGGACAAACGCGTGAATCTTGGTGCATGGCGAGTCCTCCGCTCGGTGGGATGATTGAGGGTGAGTGGGCCGGCCGCGCCAGGCGAGCCCCACTGCATTAGACCCGTCGGCAGATGCTGTTGCAAACGAATAGCGGGGAGCGAACTGTCCTTTCGCCTGCTCACGCCGACCGCGATTTCCGCTGACAGCCGGGACAGAAAAACGTCGCCCGCTGGGCCTGCACGATCCGCACGATCTTTGTCCGCCGGCAGCGGGAGCAGATCTCGCCCGCGCGATCGTAGACGCGATGATGGTTCTGGTATCCGCCCTCGGCGTTGAGCGCGTTGCGGTAGGTGCCGTCGCTGAGCGTCGAGCCTTCGTAGCGAATCGCGTCCTGCAGAATCTGCACCGTCGCGGCGTGCAATCGCTCCCAATCGCCGCGGCGGAGGCTCGTGCAGCGGCGACTCGGGATGGATGACGGCCAGGTGCAGGATCTCGGCCGCGTATAGATTGCCGATGCCGGCGATTGCCCGCTGATCGAGCAGGGCCACCTTGATCGCCCGGCGGCTGGCGGCCAGCCGCTCGCGCAATAGCTCGGGCGAGACGGTCAGCGCGTCGGGCCCGATTTTTTGCAGTCCGAACAGCTTCTCAAATTCATCGGGCGTCACCAGCCGCACCGAGCCCAGCCCGCGGCGGTCCCAATACAGCAGCTCCTTCGCCCGGCCGCCGGTCAGTTGCAGGCGAAACCGCAGGTGTTCGCGATTGGGGGGCTCTGTTACCAAGGCCAGGCCGGTCATCCGCGGCTCGATCACGATCGCCTCTTCGCTATCCAGGTGGACGATCACCCGCTTGCCCACCCGGCCCACGTCGATCACTCGGCAGCCGACGACGCGGCGGCGAAACTTCGCCAGCGGCGGCGAAATATGAATCGGCCTCTTGCCGCAGCGGACCGCCGGCACTTCGACGATCCGGCCGCCGACAATCGCGGCCACGCCGCGGCGCATCGTTTCGACCTCGGGCAACTCGGGCACGCGGAAATCCTCAAAGAAAAGGGCGAACGAACGATCGTGGAAGCATGCCGATGAGCGAGAAGGGGAGAGCTCTGCCGGATCTGCTACAAGTGCTTCTCGACAAATGCCCAGGCCGAGCGGTCGTCGAATTCGTGTCCGCCCTCGAACACCTTGTGCTCAAAGCGGTCGCCGATGCCCAGCCGCTCGTAGAACCGCGCCGAGATCGGCGCCATCTGCCGGCCCGGCTCGCGATGATCGACGCCGTCGGTGGCACCGGCCTGAACCTGCAAGGCCCGGGGACAAATCAGGGCGACCAGATCGGCATCGCGAAACAGCGTGAAGCGGTCGACGAAGCGGAAATCGCTCGGCACCGACAGCTCGTCGCGCTCGTAGCGGCCTTCTTGCACGCCGTTGTAGCAACTGCATACCGCCACCTTGATCCGCGGCTCGACCGCCGCCGTGACCAGCGTGTAATAACCGCCGTACGACAGGCCGACCATGCCGATCCGGGCTGCGTCGATCTCCGGCCGCTCGACCAGCACATCCAGGCTGCGGGTGATCTTGGCGATCTCGATCGCCGTCAGGCTGGTGCCGACCAGCCGCAGCCGATCGTCGGTCTTGGTGCGGATGTCGGTCGTCAGACCCTCCGATGCAAACAGATGCTGCGGGGCGAAGACGGCATAGCCCCGCTTCACGCCGCCGCGAACCATATCGTGGTAGTTGGCCCCGCCGTGAAACAGCGCTACCTCGGGCGAGCCGCCACCCCCGTGCATCGAAATGACGAGCGGCACGCGCTGGCCTTGGGTCCGGGCCTTGGGCTCGATATAAATCCCCTCCGCGTGGACCCCTTGCAGAATCGGGATGGTCGCCCGGTAGTAGGTGCCCAGCGCAGTCCTCGCCGATCTTCTCAAACGTCGACCCGCGCTGCCGCTCCTCGGACGTCACCTCGCCCGGCGGCGGGTAACCGATCGACTGACAAAACGCCGCCCGGTAGCGCTCGGCCGACTTGGCAAACGCGGCCGGCGACGAATAGTCGTCGGGCAGCAGCTTTTCCAGCCGCGCGCGATCGCCCTGCTGGGTCCGAATGTACGCGTCCAGCTCCTTGGCCTGCTCAACGCGGAGCGGGTTCGAGGCCTTGACGTCCTGCTCGAAATAGCCCCCCGCGGGCTCATCGGCCCGAGCCACAGCGCACACGGCCATCAACAGGCATCCAACGATCCCGCGACACCACGAGGTTTTTCGCATGGTCCGCCTTTCTCCCTGGTATCGTCACCTTCCAGAATAGGATGCCGCGCCGAGCACGACTCCACAAGGGACGCGTGCGTCTCAGCTAACCATGCTCGGGACGCAGGCTGCCTCCCGGCGACAACCCGCCCTGCTTCGATTACCATGCGGTTGCCTTGCGCTCACTGGGCCCTCCGGTTTTTTGCCTTCTGCCTTCTGCCTTCTGCCTTTCCCCCATGCCCTCTCTCTCGCAACGAATGGAGCTCGTGCAGGCGCCGATGATTCCGGTCGTCGGCGAATGGATTCGCGCCACCCGGGCACGATCTCGCTGGGGCAGGGGGTGGTCAGCTACGGCCCGCCGCCGGAGGCTGCCGAGCGGGTGCTTCATTATCTGCGCCGGGGCAACCCCGACGACCACAAGTACAAGCTCGTCGCCGGCATCGACGAGTTGCAGGAGCGGCTCACGGCCAAGCTGCGGAGCGAAAACCGGATCGAGATCGGCTCCGGTTGCCGACTGGTCGTGACGGCCGGCGGCAACATGGCGTTTTTCAACGCCTTGCTCGCCATCGCCGATCCGGGCGATGAGATCATTCTGCCCACACCCTATTATTTCAACCACGAAATGGCCGTGGCGATGCTCAACTGCCGCACGGTCACGGTGCCAACCGGACCCGATTATGCCCTGGACGTGGCGGCGATCGGCCGGGCGATCGGTCCGCGGACCAAGGCGGTGGTCACCATCTCGCCCAACAATCCGAGCGGGGCGGTCTACTCGCGCGAGTCGCTCACCGCGGTCAACGAGCTCTGCCGGGCCGCCGGCATCTACCACATCAGCGACGAAGCCTACGAGTATTTCGTCTACGACGGGGCCGAACATTTTTCGCCCGGCTCGCTGCCCGGCGCGGCCGAGCACACGATCTCGCTGTTTTCGCTCTCGAAAGCCTACGGCTTTGCCGGCTGGCGGATCGGCTACATGACGGCGCCCGAGCGACTGCTGGTCGCGATCAAGAAAGCCCAGGACACGATCCTGATTTGCCCGCCGGTCGTCTCGCAGGAGGCGGCCTGCGGGGCGCTGGCCGCCGGACGAGCGTGGTGCCAGGGCCACGTGGCCCAACTGGCCGAGGTGCGTCAGGCGGTGCTGGCCGAATTGGCTGGGGCAGCCGACGTGTGCCGCGTTGCCAGCACGCAGGGGGCCTTTTATTTTCTCGTTTCGGTCAATACCCAGCGCCCGGTGCTGGGCCTGGTCGAAGAGCTGATTCGCCGCTTCGGCGTCGGCGTGCTGCCCGGCAGCACGTTCGGGCTGGAGCAAGGGTGTACGCTGCGGCTGGCTTATGGGGCGCTGGCGCCGGCGACGGTTTGCGACGGGGTGGGACGGCTGGTGCGCAGGATGCGCGAATTGGCAAGGGAGGGGTGAACAGACACGGTTTGCATTGCGGCAAAGACACCCTCACCCTAACCTCTCCCTGAAGGGAGAGGAGTTGGTTACGCCCGACAGGTACGAGCAAAGGACAAGATTCTTGCAAGTCATCGGTTGCCAGACGGATATCCGTTGGCAAGATAAGACCGCCAACTTCGCCGCCGTGCGCGAGCTGCTCGCCGGCACGACGATCGCGCCCGGCGGGCTGATCGTGCTGCCCGAGATGTTCGCCACCGGCTTCAGCATGCAGGTCGACGAGATCGCGGAGACGGCGGCCGGACCGACCAATCGCTTTCTGGCCGAGCTGGCCGCCGAGCGGAAATGCTTTGTGATCGGCGGCGTGGTGGCCGTCGGACCCGATGGCCGAGGCCGTAACCAGGCGGCCGTGTTCGACCCGCGAGGCCACGAAATCGGCCGCTACGACAAGCTACATCCGTTCAGCTACGGCGCCGAAGCCCAGCACTACTCGGGCGGCCACGACATCGTCGTCATCGATTGCGGCCCGTGGCGGCGTGGCTCCGCTGGTCTGCTACGATCTGCGGTTTCCGGAAATCTTCCGCCGGGCGGCCGTCCAAGGGGCGACGCTGCTGGTGGTGATTGCCAACTGGCCGGCGCCGCGCGTGGCCCACTGGCGGCAATTGCTGATCGCCCGGGCGATCGAAAATCAGGCCTACGTCGTGGGCGTCAATCGCGCGGGCAGCGACCCCAAGCTGGTCTACCCGGGCAGCAGCCTGGTCATCGATCCGCGCGGGGCCATCGTGGCCGAGCTCGACGACCGGCCCGGCCTGCTCACGGCGACGCTCGATCTGGCCGCCCTGGAGGAATACCGCCGCCAGTTCCCGGCCTTGGCCGACATCCGGCCCGAGTTCCTGGGCGGCCCGAGCGAATAAATCATAGCCGGCGGTCAACGACCGCCAGGCGACTTCGCGTCGCACGCGCGCCGCAAGACCTCGACGAGCGGCTCGCCGTGCTCGCCCAAGCGGGCCTCCAGCCGGGCGCTGCAATCGCAATCGCCGCAGGCCCAGGGTTCGCTCCCCGACAGGTCGCGGCAGCGCGTCCGCCGGTGCGCGTCCTGCACCTTGACCAGCTCGAAGAACTGCTCCCAGTAAGGCCGCTCCTCGGCCAGCGGAATGTCGCAGTAGCAGACCTCGACCCAGCGGGCCGCGCCGTCCTCGCGCAGCCGGGCCTCGCCCATGTTGCGCAGGTACTCCCCCTCGGCGACCGAGCCCGCGCCCAACGTGCCGGCGTCGATCGCGTCGAGCAGCGCTTGCTCGCGGCCGGGTTTCACGCGGGCGGTGACCAGATAGCGCATGGCGGATGTTTCAAATGGCGAGAGGGCGTGCCGCAGGACCTGGCAAACTGCCTTGTCAGTGCGTCGGCCGGGGGCCCGCCGGCCCGTGCGTTCGCAACTGATCGTAGGCTTCGATCACGTCGCTGGGCACGACGAAATTCTGCCGCTGCAAATGCTCGACCAGGTCGAGCACGTCCTTGGGAGCATGGTTGTGCAGCACGGCTTCGAGCAGGCGGTCTTTGTCGGCCGGAAACTTGAGCCCGGCCAGAAACGGCTCGATCGGCCGGCCGAATTCGCTTTTGGTTTTCATCGCGGGGATCCTTCGCGGGCGCGCGGCGGAGCTACTGCATTTTCGCGACGTCGGCCGCAAAAGGCAAATCCGCGCCGCGTGGCTGCGTGCCGATGCGGCGAATCAGCGGGCATACCAGAGCACCAGCCGATCGGTGGCCGGAGCAGTCGAGATCAGCTTCAACTCGCGGCGAAAGTCGACCGGCCCGAGCAACAGGTACGCGCCAGGCGAGCTGACCGTGCCGGCCTCCGAGCACGCGGTAGAAATTCTCGTCCCCCGGCCAACCGCCGAGCAGCGCCTCGGCCGGCAGCTTGGTCCAGCCGGGTTGAGGCTGGCCGTCGACCGTGAGCGAGGCGATCGCCGGCATGTTCGGGCCGGCGGCCCAAACCATTCCGACTAGCCGGCCATTTCCGGCGAGCGCGGCCAGCTCGTGCGTTTGGCCTGCCCGCTCGAATCGGCCGCGGAGCCGCATTCGCTGATCGATCTGGAGCGGGTGGACGGTGATGTCGTCCGGCGCATCGCGCCGTACCGACGCCACAACTTCCACCCGGCCGAGGGCCGTCTGCCCGGCGTTGCGGGCCGAAATGGTCATCCCCTTGGCAAACGGCATGGCCAGCATGCTGGTGTATCCGCCGCGAAACACGCTGGCGAAATTGTAGTGATTCTGCGGCGCCGCCGACGGCCGGCCCGTGCGAGCTCAGCGCCGGAAACCAGTAACGGGCCGGCGCCGTTACGGCCGGCTGCGCTTCGCCGTCGACGGTCGCTTCCAGCCACAGATCGTCGCTCTTGACCAGCGCCGGCTCGCACTGCAGCTTGACCCATTGCACCAGTCCGGCCCCGTCGAGCTTGACGAGCGGGACCGTTTGCCCCGGCTCGAGCGATTCGGCCGTGCCGGACGTGCGCGGGGCGGGATCCTGCTCGCGATGCGTCCCCCAGCCGTATTGATGCTGGCGGTAATCGATCGCCGCCTGCCAGCCGCGCGGCAGCACGGCGTGGCCCGGCTGATACGTCTCGACCGGGCGTCTGCGGCGCCGAATGTGGCGTACTCGATCCGGTATTGCACCCGGGCGCATCGCGGAGCGTGATCTTCAGGCTCTTGGCAAAGGGCAAGCAGGTGAGCACCGGGTCGGTCTCTTCGGCCAGGTGCGGAGCGTGCTCGTGCAGCAGGTTGGCCAGGCAGGCGATCGCCGGCTGCGGCTGGCCGTCGAAGTAAAACGCGATATGGCCGGTCGGCTTCGATCGCCAAATCTGGACCACGGCGCCCGGGCCCTTCAGCTCGGCCAGCGTCTGCTCCTGGTCCGAGGCCGCCGTGCTTTCGACCACGCCCGAGCCGATGCCATCGGCCAGCGACAACCGCTCGGGATTGATCAGCCGCTCGAACAGCAGGCCCGGGCCCGACTGCGGCCGCGGGGCGTACCAGGCGGCCAGGCCCGGCCCATCGGCGCGGCCAGCACGCGGATGTTGCGAAACGCGATCTTGCCGCCATGGTCCTGAAAGCCGATCCAACCCTTCTCGTGACGGTGCTGCAGTTCGGGATGCCAATAGGTATTGGCCTGCTGAACCAGTTGACCGTTGACCCAGCCGGAAATCATCCGGCCGTCGGCCTTCACGACCACGTCGTTCCACTCGCCGGAGCGATCGGCCCGGGCAAGCGGTTCCAGATTGCCGTAGATGGCGAACGTGGCTTGCTTGTCCAGGCCCGGCTCGTCCTGCAGTTGCAGCTCCATGCCGTCGCCCGAGGGCCAGCCGTCGTGCGGCGTGCGGATGCCGATGCCCGAGTTGCAATGCGGGCTTTGCTTGTACTGGAGCGAGAGCGTGAAATTGGCGAACTCCTTTTCGCTCCGCAGATAGTTGCCGTCGCGATTGAGGCATTCGATCGCGCCGTCCTGGGCCCGCCACGAATCGAGCCCCAGCGGCGACCACCAGCCGGCGAGATCGGTGCCGTTGAAGATCGGCTCGCCCGCCGGCTCGGCCAGTTTCAAATTACCCAACATGGCACTGTGGCCCACGATTGACAGCCCTAGGCCGAACCGACGCTGAGCGTCGACCGAAACTGTGCCAATCTGTTTGCCGTCGACATCGACGGTGAGCGTTTGTCCCACGTCGGCTGATTCGCGCCGTCGTGCCATGGATCGGCCAAGGCCGCGAGCTTGACCGCCGGAAAACATCGTTTTGCCGCGATCCGTGATCGTCAGACAGGGATCGTCCCAGGCACAGCGCCAACTGCAACCCGGGACCGCTCGGCACGTCGACCAGCCGAATCACCAGGGCAGAGTCCTTGGCGGTCGTCCACATGGATTCGAGCGTAAAATCGCCGAGTGTCCAGCCGGACAGAAGTGCGGTGGACTCGCCGGTCCCGTCAAGTACGCCCTTCTCGATCCGCCAGCCGCGCGGCTCCTCGCCATGTTCCCAGCCCACCAGCGAGTCGGGCCGCAGCAGGTTCAACTCGGGCTCGGCGGCGGTACCGTTCGTGACGAAGAGGATTAACCGCAGAGACGCAGAGACGCAGAGCAGCAAACGCAGTGCGGCGGGCCAGAGCGAATTTCGCACGAAGCAAATCGGTCGGCGGCTATGAAATGACCAGCTATTCATGCGACGCCTTACATCAGTCACAGAATTCGATCGCGAGATTTCGTCAGCTCGCGAGCGTATGTTGCCCGGCCGCCCCCTGTTCCTTTTTCGTGCCTTTTCGTGTTTTTCGTGGCCATCCTCTTCCTCGTGGCTGCTCTTCCGGTCAGAACCCCAAGAACTCCTCCAGCGATTCGCGCATCAGTTCCCGGTCGGGCTCGACGCCCGTCCAGATCTTGAAGCAAATCACGGCCTGATTGACCAGCATGCCCAGCCCGTCGAGCGTGCGGCAGCCCGCGCGCCGCGCGTCGCGCAGCAGCCGGGTGTCGGGCGGATTGAACACCACGTCGGCCACGACCATCGTGGGCGTCAGCGTGCCGGTGTCCAGCGGCACCCGGGCCGCTCGTCGCCCAGGCCGATGCTCGTCGCGTTGACACCACGTCCATTTCCGGCGGCACGTGGAACTCGCCTTCCCAGGCCACGGCTGGGCGGGAATCGAAACTTTTTCGCGGATCAGCTGGGCCAACTCTTCGCCCCGCGGCAGCGTGCGGTTGACGATCGTGATTCGTCCGGCGCCGGCCAGCGCCAGCTCGATGCCGATCGCCCGAGCCGCTCCGCCGGCCCCCAGCAGCACGATGCTCTTGCCGGCCGGGTCGGCCAGTTCGCGGAGCGATTGAACAAAGCCCTTGCCGTCGGTGTTGTCGCCCACCAGTTCTTCGCCGACGCGATTGACGCAGTTGACGGCGCCCATCAGCTGGGCCGCTTCGCTCAGCCGGTTCAGGTGCCGCAGCACGGCGACTTTGTGCGGAATGGTCAGATTGCAGCCGCGGAAGCCCATCGCCCGCAGCCCTCGCACGGCGTCCGCCAGGTCGATCGGCGCGACTTCGAGCGTCAGGTACGCGCCATCGAGGCCGGCCTTGGCGAAGGCCTTTTCGATGATGTACTGCGTCGGGTTGCCCGCCACGGGCTGGCCAAAGACGCAGACGATTTCCTGAATCGATTTGTGGGCCAACGGAAGCGGCTCCGGCAGCGGAGGGACTTGGGGCAGGGGAGTGTCGCAGCCCGCGGTTTGCCGGAGCCGCCAGCGGCGCCGGTTATCTTGATCGAGCCCCAGGCGGTTTGCAACGGTCCGGGCCGAAGCTGGCCGGTTTGCGGCCACCGCTCCGCAGTTCGACCGCTACGGCGTCCAAAGCTTTGCCGTCGGGCCCGAGCCGCTCGTCGCCGACGCGGCGAGCCTTGATCCGGACGTAAGGCGGCACGTAACAGCTCCGCTGAGCGAACGTGCCCAGCGCCGCTCCCGCGTCGGCGTGCAGCGGCTCGACCAGGTCCTCGATTGCGAAGCCGGCCCGGCACATTCCGCCGAGCAGTTGTTCCCAGCGGTGAAGGAATTCGAGCGTGCCGGGCTCGCGGTGCGGGCTGCCGATCACTTCCGGCAGCGGGCCCGTGCGGTAATAGGGCTCGGTCAGCTCATAGCCGCCGGGCGAGGGAGTGGTGCTCGCCTGCAAGCTCGCCGGCTGCTTGTGCTGGCTGATATACAGCCCGCCGGCCGCGGTGACCCGGGCCACCTCGCGATAGACCCGCAGGACGTCGGGCACGTAGCAGCTGCTGACCGGATGAATCACGATCGTCGTAGCCGGCCTGCCGGCAGTCGCGGCCAGATCGTCCATCGAGGCTTGGATCACTTCCAGATCGAGCCCGCGCTCGCGGGCGACTTGCCGATCGAGGTCGAGCATTTCGGCGCTGATGTCGACCACGGTCACACGAGCGCCGGCCGCGGCGTAGAGCGCGCTTTGGCTGCCGCCGCCCCTGGCCAGGCACAGCACCCGCTGCCGGCGATCGATGGACCCAGCCAGCCGTAGCGATCGACCACGGCCAGCGGATTGCGAAAATCCTCGTCGCTGGCCGGCTGGGTGAACACGTCCCGCCGCGCGCACTCGGGCGTCCCAAGCCCGGCGATTGTGATCGTGGATGAAGCTGGGAGTGTCGGTCATGGGGGGACGGGAAGGATGCGGGGGCCGTGCGCGGGGCACCCGCCGGACGCCGCCGGCGGGCTTAACAGGGGAGAGGGCGTATTTCGTTTCAGCGATTCACTCCGTTAAGCCCACCCGCGGCGTCGGGTGGGCCGCCCCGTGCGCGAGCTCATTCCTTTCTCGTCTCCAATCGCCAGACCCATGCCCCTTCGGTTGCATGCCTCAGAATATACCGATAAACCGCAATCTGATGTGCCCGCGTCTCAATCCTTTCCGCTCGACATCCACGGGCCCAGAGCTTGTCCGGCCAGCCGCGATCGCGGGCAACAAACCAGACATGCCGCTTGGCCCGCGAGATCCAGCAACGCTCCGACATCCGGGGAATCTTGGCCAACAGGTGGACGTGTGTTGTACTCACGGCACAGCAGAGGACGAGCGCACCGAGCGATTGAAGTTTCTCAACCAGGGCCATGCCCACAATTGCCCGCCAGCGAACCGAAAGTTTCACCGGCTTTTGCGTCAGTGCTGCCTGACTGCGGGTTAGTTCGGTGCGATACTTTCCGGCCGGCGGCGGCTGCTTGTAGTCGCCCTCGACATGGCGGCGATGATGCCGAGTGCGAAAGCCGCGCCCGTCTCCGTACAGCCACGTGCCGTAGGTGGTCAGGGTGACGTGGTACCAGGCAAGTTGCAGGGGACGCGGCGGCATGAATCGATGATCGTCTCCGGGGCCTCCCGCCGGACGCCGCCGGCGGGCTTAACGGGGCCGTGGATGTCGTTTACCGTTGTACGTCACGTCATACGTTAAGCCCACCCGCGGCGGCGGGTGGGAGCCCCGCGAGTGGTCTCGCCAGAATGAACCGGCGACGATTGAACGTCAACGTTCAATCCGCTTCCGCCTCTGCCTTCCAATCCCGACAGCGCACCCCGCGGCGATCGCTCCCAACAGCAACCCGGACGGCTCGGGCGCCGAGATCGACTGCCCGAGGACCAGATTGTCGAGGGCGAAGTAGGTCGGCGTGTTGATGCCGTAGGCGCCCGTGTCGGAAGAGGTCAACTGGAAAACGAGGCTCTTGGCCCCAGCCAGCGCGGACAAATCGACCGTCTGCCAGCTGTTGACGATCGAGTGGTTCCCGTTGAGGAAATTCGCCAGGTAGAACGGCACATCGCCCACCAGGCTGCCCGTGCCGTCGAGCCCGCGGTAGCCCTGGACATCGAGCAGGAAATACGATCCCGGTCCGAACGCGGTCGAGAACCCGTTGCCGTTGAGGATGGTGTAATAGGCATACGTCGTGTTGGTCAGCTCGACCGACACCGGGCTGCTGCCGGCCGGCAGATCGATGATCGACGCGGCCGGGCTGACTGGATTCGACGTCGGGCCGTAGGTGAATGCGACGCCGTACGTCTGCGAGCCGCCTGCGCCGGAGCCGGTGATGGCACTGTACTGGTTCGTGTAATCCTGCGTGACGGTGTCCGTCTTGCTGGAAATGGCCCAGCCGTACCAGGCGTCATAGATGGAATCGTACGAATTGTTGAAGCTGGCCCCGCCGCTGACGAACGTGCCGCCGGGGCCGGCATTGTTGTCGTACGAATTGGCTGGCAGTCCCAGATCCTCGAACGTCACGACCGAACCGCCAGCGGGCGCAGCGGCGAGCAACGCCAGCAGCAAGGCGAGATGGCACTTCATAGCAGCTCCTGATGATGCAACTTGCGAACGAAAACATTCAGTACGAGGCATCGATCACTTCGCCGCCCGCGGGAAACCAAGGCGGCCAACGTCTGGCCGTCGAGAGTTTCGGCCAGAAAGTGGACCGATCCATCGGCGAACAGCGTGAACGCTCCGCCCGGATGGTAGCTGTTGATTTCCTGGCCGTAATCGTAAAAGACGAACTGCGGGGCGTACGTGGCCAGCGTGTTGATCGGCGCCGATTGGTCGAAGTAGTTGCGCACGCTGATCCAGATCGAACTCTCGCCCTCCGGTGCCTCGCCCAGCATGACGGTTTGCGAGGAGCCATCGGTGATCATCTTCAGCGAAATGTTGCTGGCCAGGATCATGACGCCGCGTTCTGGATTATTCGTGGCGGTCGGCGACCGCAGCCCGCGCTCGCCGTTCAAGCCGCCGTAATCGGACCGAGCGTACTGGATCGTCGAAGTGCTCGGCAGATCGGGGCTCGAGCGGTACAGGCTGTCGCGGTGCGACGTGGGGCAGATGAACACCGGCAGCACCGTCTGGCCGGCGGCCACGTTCGACGGGTCGGTGTAGGGCAGGCTGCGGTTGAGCCGGTCGAACAGGGCCTGCTCTTCGATTCGCGGCAGAATCGCCGCTCCCCAGCTCAGGCAAGATGCCGTCACCGGCCAGCCGCCGCGGGGAAACGTCTTGTACGTATCGTGGTAATTTTGCAGCCCAATGCCCAGCTGCTTCAGATTGTTCTGGCACTGCGCGGCGCGGGCCGATTCCCGCGCGGCCTGGACGGCCGGCAAAAGCAAGGCCAGCAGCATGCCGACGATCGCCACGACGACCAACAACTCGATCAAAGTAAAAGCCCGGCGCGGCGTTCCGCCGCCGGCCCGCGCATCCGCGATTCGACTGATCGTGGCAAAGTGGCGCATGATGGTTGGTGGAGCGCGCGGCGCGGGCGAACCCGACCCGGCGCATCGGCATCCCTGGCTCGGCGCAGGCGGCAAGCGAACTCAACCGCAAGCGCGCTGGCGGAAATTTTTCCCGACGAAACGACGCTCAAGGCAGCCCCCGTCCCTCGCGGAGGACATGCACACGACTGGCGCTGGTAGGTCTTCTGACTTCCGAGCTCGAGAGTCCTGGGCCTTCTCATCGGGCGGCTGGCCGTGCTACCCCCCACAGGGCGGCGGCGGTCAAACCGTTCGACAATGGCCACGAGGTAAGAAGCGGACTCTCTCGACAAATCACTCGGTTACAGCGGCGGGGCCGTCCCGGAATTGCACCGGAGTTCCCTGTTTCGTCGGTCGCTTCGCGCTCGAAGCGGCCGACCACCAACGCACGCACGGCGGGTCAGTCTAGCGGCCGAGGCCTGTTTGTCAATCACCCGGATCGTGGGCGGCGGCGCGTTGACGGGGTTTCGGTGGTAAGATGGTCAGACTTCCCGACCACTGCCGCGCGGGGGACGCGGTCGAAGTTGAAAACAATCGTGAATGAAAGGGGTGGTGCCCTGGAAACGGGGCCCGGGAAGCCCGCTCGGCGCCACACGTTCGGTGGCCCTACTATAGTTCACGAATCCCCCGTTCTTTCAGCGAGCACAAGCCCCGGACAATCCCGACCAGCGCATGCCGCCTCGCCGCGGCGCAAAAAAACCGGGTCGGGGGCTCCAGCACCCCCAACCCGGTCGTTCGGTTCGGTAATCCGTCTGCGCGGCAGGCTTAGTCGAGGAAGCCGATCAACTCCTGGCTGCGGCTGGGCTGCTGCAGCTTGCGGACGGCCTTGGCCTCGATCTGGCGAATCCGCTCGCGGGTCACCTTGAAAATGTGGCCGACTTCTTCCAGCGTGTAGCTGTAGCCGTCGCCCAGCCCGTAGCGGAGCTTGATGATCTCGCGCTCGCGGTAGCTGAGCGTCTTGAGCACCTTGGCGATCCGGCTGCGGAGCATTTCCTGCGCGGCGCCGATCGAGGGATTCTCGGCCCCCGAGTCGGGCAGCAGGTCGCCGAAGTGGCTGTCCTCGCTGTTGCCGACCGGCCGGTCGAGGCTGATCGGGTAGCGGCTCATGGCCAGCACCCGGCGGGCTTCGTCGATCGCGGTGCCGGCCCGCTTGGCGGTCTCTTCGATCGTCGGCTCGCGGCCCAGCTCCTGCAGCAGCTCGCGCGAAACATTACGGACGCGGGACATGGTCTCGACCATGTGGACCGGAATGCGGATCGTCCGGCTCTGGTCGGCCACGGCCCGGGTAATGGCCTGGCGAATCCACCAGGTGGCGTAGGTGCAGAACTTGAAGCCGCGGCGATACTCGAACTTGTCGACCGCCCGCATCAGGCCAGCGTTGCCTTCCTGGATCAGGTCTAGAAAGCTCAAGCCGCGGTTGCGGTACTTCTTGGCGATCGAGACAACCAGCCGCAGATTGCCCTCGGACAGGCCCCGCTTGGCCTGCTGATACTGGGCGTAGATGGTCTTCAGGTAGCTGACGCGGTTCCGCAGGCTGGTCGGGGTTTCCTGGGCCAGCCGCAGGATGCCGCGGTACTCGCGAATCCACTTCTTGCGGTCGGCCAGGTGCCCCTTGGCCTTTTTGTGAGCGTCGATCTGCCGCTTCAGATCGTCGACCCGGCGGCTGAATTCCTCGAGGGTCTTGATCATCGGCTCGATCCGCTGCGTTCGCAGGCCGAGCTCTTCGACCAGCTTGACCACGCGGCGGCGGCGGCGGCCCAGGTTGCGCCAGGCCTCGCGGCGCTGGGCCATCTTGGCCGACTTGCTCGAAGCGGTCCGATAGTCGTCCTTGTTCTGCTTGAGCAGGATTTCGATCGTTCGCAGGTTATGGGGAAACCGCCCGAGAATCTGGTCCTTTTCCAGCCGGTCGGTCACCGACACCTGCACGGTGCGGTCGAACGGCAGCTCGCCGGCGTGTACCCGCCGCAGCACCTTGACCGCCAGCTGAATGACGAAATCGCATTCCAACAGGCGGGTCCGGAACCGGGCCCGAGTGACCTCGATCCGTTTGGCCAGCGCGATTTCCTCTTGCCGGGTGAGCAGCGGGATTTCGCCCATCTGAGTCAGGTACATCCGCACCGGATCGTCCGACCACGACTCGCCCTCTTCGTCGACCGCCGTCAGCAGGTCGTCGGCCTTCGGGTCGACGTCGATATCCAGATCGCCGTCGCCCGCCGGCTCGGCCGCTTCCAGCTCGTCGTCCAGCTCGTCGACCGGCTTGTCGGCCAGATCGTGGACGTCGTCCTGATTCGGCGTGGTGTCGTCTTCCAGTTCGTCCAAAAGTGTGTCGTACAAAACTACACTCCCCCTAACGTGTGCTCGGATTTGGCGCGACCGCTGACGTGCTCGCCAAGCGGCCGCCGTGTGGAGCCAGAATCGGTGTGTCGAATCGGTTTCAGTTCGGTCGATGCGCGAAGCCTAGCCCGGCGCGGCTAGCGGGCTCGCCATCGGTTTGTTCTTGCCGGTCGTGGTTGCTGTCGGGCTGTTTCGTTTGCCAATGGTCGGGCGCCTAGCCAGTGCGCTGGGTTGGTGCGCTCAGGGAGTCCGTGCATCAAGCGAGACGGCGTCCAGGAATGTTCAACGAGCCAATCACAAAAACGAACAACCGGCAGCGGTTGCAGACATTGGAGATGCGTGTCGCAGGGGCCAAGGAAGGTACTTTTCGCCTCCTGCCAGATGCCACGGCATGTTCGTGCAACACCGGTCAGAACTTCCCAATTATCACTCTACGGCTTTAGAAAGCCAACTAATTCTATCACCCATTTCTAACTCGCCCCGATGCCGCATCCATTTGGCAAGAAATGACGCGCGAAGATCGGCTGGACCGACAACCCAAACTACCCAGATTAACATCGCGGCAGTTTTCGTCGCCGATTTCTAGGCGAAAGAATCAAGTTTTGCTCCCGCGTGACTCCAAACCCGGCCACATCCGCGCCGCCACGGGGCACCTTTGGGCGCGCGCCCGACTGCCCCTTGCGGCGATAATTGGTCGTCTAATTCTAACGTCCGCCGAACCGCTGTCTAGTCAATCGCCGGGGCTTTTTCGGGCGCAGGGCTACTCCAACAGCGCCCGTTTCTGCCCCGCGCTTCGTCGCCGACGGCTGCGCGACCGCGGCTCGATTCGCCTCGTGCAACGCACGTATGGTTGTGGCCGCGCGCGGCGAATGGTTAGCATACAGCCTTCGATTTTCGACCAACCGATTATTGCAGGCGGAAAGTGGGGGCGCGCTGTGGCCCAGTCTGAGTGGAGCGACCAGGTCGCGCTCGTTACCGGTGGCGGCCGGGGAATCGGCCGGGGAATCGTGCTCGAGTTGGCCCAGGCCGGGGCCGCCGTGGCGATCAATTACCATCGCGATCGCGAGGCCGCCGAAGAGGTCGCCCGCGAGATCGAAGCCGGGGGCGGCCGGGCTCTGCTCTTGCAGGGCGACGTGGCCGACCTGGCCGTCATCGAGGGCCTGGTGGCCGACACGGTCAAGGCCTTCGGCCGCCTGACGATCGCCGTGGGCAATGCGGTCTACAGCGACCGCCAGCCGTTCTACGAAGCCGACCTGGAGGGCTTTCGCCGCACGATCGACGTCACGATGTGGGGCTCGTTCTACCTGGCCCGGGCTGCGGCCCGGCAAATGATCGCCCAGGGGGGCGGGGGCTCGATCGTGCTGGTCAGCTCGCCGCACGCCTATGTCCCCATCCCGCGGTCGATGGCCTATAATATGTCCAAAGCCGCGATCGACCAGATGGCCCGCACGGCCGCGATCGAGCTGGCCGAGCATCGGATCCGGGTCAACGTCATCACGCCGGGCTGGATCGACACGCCGGGCGAGCGCAAGTTTGCCTCGGACGAAACGATCGCCGCGGCCGGCCAGAAACTGCCCTGGGGCCGCTTGGGGCACCCGCTCGAGATCGGCCGGGGCGTCGTCTTCCTGTGCGACCCACGGAGCGACTACATCACCGGTTCGAAGCTGCTGATCGACGGCGGAGTGACGCTCCCCTGGTGGGCCAATCGTGGCAGCGGAGTCCCGCAATCGCGCGGCCGGCCGCCAATCCTACGGCCGCGGCAAACAGCGGCGAATCGATCCCTTTTCCGACTGACAGCGTCTGACTTATGCCCAACGCCTATTTATTGCCCTGTACTTGCGGTCGCACCACACAGGTCGGCCCGCGCCAAGCGGGCGAAACCGTCGCCTGCGCCTGCGGCGCCCGGCTCGACGTGCCCACCATGCGCGGCCTCCGCGAACTCGAACCGGTCGCCGAAGTCGCGTCCAGCAAGCCGGCTTGGAATCGCGGCAAGGGCCTGATGTTCCTGGGGCTGTTGCTGACGGTGGCCAGTCTGGCCGCCGGCGGGTACTTCCAACTGGTCGTCAAGCCCCGCGATCTGGAATTCACGCCGACCCAACAGCAGCTCGACAGCATCGGGCCGGTCGATGCCTGGCACTATTGGACGATCGTGCGTCGCGGCATGCCTCTGACCATGACGGGGGAAGCGTCCGAGGCGCTTGCCCGCAGCCGGCAGGCCAGTCTCGGCACGCGCGTCTCGCTGGGGTTGGCCTTGGCCGGCCTGGTGCTGGCCGCGAGCGGTCTGCTGGTCAAACCCAAGGAAATCTAGCGCCCCTTCGGGCGACAGCCATCCGCTGACTTACCCCTCGCCCCTCGCGAGCCGCTCCGCATGAAAGCCGCTTACATCAACGCCCCCGGAAGCCCCGACGCGATCGTTTACGGCGATCTGCCGACTCCCGAGCCCGGCGCCGGTCAAGTGCTCGTTCAGGTCGGCGCGGTCTCGGTCAATCCGATCGACACCTACATCCGCTCGGCGCGGTGGCGATGCCGCACGCCTATCCGTTCATCGTCGGCTGCGATCTGGCCGGGACGGTGGTCAAGCTGGGACCCAAAGCCCAGCGCTTCAAGCTGGGCGATCGGGTCTGGGGGACCAACCAAGGGTTGCTCGGCCGCCAGGGCACCTTCGCCGAGTTTGCCGCCGTCGACGAGCACTGGCTTTACCCGACGCCACCCGCGGTCAGCGACGAGGCCGCCGCCGCGACGGCGCTGGTGGGCATCACCGCGCATCTCGGTTTGGTGCAGTACGCCGGGCTGGAGAGCGACGAAATCCTGTTCGTCAACGGCGGTGCCGGCGGCGTCGGCTCGATGGTCGTGCAAATGGCCAAGGCCCTGGGTGCCCGGGTGATCACCACCGCCGGCAGCGACGAAAAAGTCGCGCTCTGTCGCCAGTTCGGGGCGGAGCTGGCGCTCAACTATCGCCAGGAGGACGTCGACGCGCGGGTCCGCGAGTTCGCCCCCCAGGGCGTGAACGTCTGGTGGGAAACCTTGCGCGAACCGGACTTCGACCGCACCATCGGTTTGCTGGCCGAGCGCGGGCGGATGATCCTGATGGCCGGGCGCGACGCGCGGCCGGTCTTTCCGGTCGGCCCGTTCTACGTCAAGGAGTGCACGCTCCACGGCTTCGTGATGTTCAAGGCCACGCCCCAGGAGCAGCAGGCCGCCGCCGACGACATCAATGGCTGGCTCGTGGCAGGCCAACTCAAGCCGCACATCGGCCGCACGCTGCCCCTGTCCGCCGCGGCCGAGGCCCATCAGCTGCAGGAGCAGAACACCGTCCACAAGGCGGGCACGCTGAGCGGCAAAATCGTGCTCAAGCCGTAGTCGATCATGCCCACGCGATTCTTCTGCTCCGCCTGCGGCAAACAGTTCGAAGTCGACGATGCGCTCATCGGCCGCAAAGTCCGCTGCGGCTGCGGCGGCGAAACCCGCGTGCCCGGCAAGCGGCCCGCGGCGCCGGCCCAAGTCGTGCGGCCAGCTCCAGCCGCGCCTGTCGCCCCGGCGGGCGTGCCCGTCGGCAAGCCGGTCGTGCCCACCGGCCAGCCTGTTGGCAAGGCCCCGAGCGCAGCACCGGCTGGCGTGCCGGTCGCTGTGCCGACGGCGGCGCCGGTTCAGCCGCAGCCGGCCGCCGCGGCGCTCCCAACGGCGAGCACTCCGGCCGTCGACCCGGGCGAAGAGGCGCTTGGCGCTTGGCCGATGAGGATCCGCCGGCTGCGGCGCCTCAGCCGACCGCTCCCGTTCGGGGTAAACCGGTCGGCCAGGTGGCCGCGCCGGTCGGGCGCCCGGTCGGCGCGGCGGCGATTCCCGCCGGCAAGCCGGTGAGCGCGACGCCCGCGGCGCCGGTGCGCGTCGTTCCGGTCACACCCACGGCGCCTGCCACGCAGACTCCGGCTTCCGGCCCGCCGGCCGGTGCTACCCCGCGGGCAGTGTCAGCCGGCGCGGACGACGAAGATTTGCAATTGGTCTACGACGATGAGCCGGGACACTCCGCCCTGGCCGGCGCGAAGCCGGCGAGCGCCGCGCCCGTCGGCCGGCCCGTGCAAGCCGCCGCGCCGCAGGGCGTGCCGGTGGGCAAGCCGATCCAAGCGGCGCCGGCCGCGCCGAGCCCCCTGGCGGGAAAGTCCGGCGCACCGATGGGCAAAGCGGTTCAGCCGCCGCAAGCCATTCCCGGGGGCGCTGCTGGCGCGGCTCCCACCGTCCGGGCTAAAGCCCCCGCTGCCGCGCCGAAGCCGGCTGCGGCCAAACCGGCCGCGCCCAAGCCAGCGCAAGTCGGGCCGGCGGGCTCCAAGCCCGCTCCAGCGCCCGCGAGCAAGTCAGCTCCCAGGACTTCGCCGTCCGCACCCAACGCAGCGACTAGCGGAACGCCGGCCGACGATCTGGCCGACCTGATGCCCGCCGGCGCGAGTTCAACCGATTCTATGCTGCTCGATCCGTTTGGCGCCGAATTCCTGGGCGCGGAAGTCGCGCCGGTCGGTCGGCACTGCCAGAAATGTCTGACCAAACTGGCCGAGGGCTCGAACATCTGCCCGTCCTGCGGGCTCGACGCGACCGAGCCGGAAACCTCGCTGCAAGAACTACCCGATGAAATCGTGGCGCCGGCAGTCCGGGCGTCCGCGGGCGGCGGAGGCGCTCCGCTCGGTGCGGCTGGGGCTGTACGCCGTCTGCACCGCCCAGGCGCTCGTTATCGTGGCGGTGATTCTGCAGTTGCTGGGCACGGTGGCCGGCGAACCCTTGAGCCTGGACCATCCGACGACACTGACCGTCGTCGCCGCAGCGGTGGCCGGCTGGGGATTTCTCTGCACGTGCCTGGCCTCGGTGCTGTGCCTGGTCGTGCCGCGGCGGGCGCACGCGCTCGGGCTGATCCTCGGCAAGAATGCTTGCGACGCGGCCACCGCGGCGCTCGACGGTCGCCTGGTATCAAGGCCAGGTTCCGCCGCTCGCCGCGCTGGGAATCGTGTTTCTGGCCGTCGTTTCGGTCGTGCTGTTCATCCTGTTCATGCGGCAATTGGCCCGCTACCTGGGCCACGCGGATTATGCCGCCGACGTGCTGCGGCTGCTCTGGAAAACGCTCGCCCTGGCCGGCGGCATTGCCGTGATCGCCCAGTTCTCGGCCATGCTCGGCTCGGAGACGTTTCTGCTGATTCGCATCGTCGGGCTGGCCGGCTGGGCGTTCGTGTTGTTCCAGTTCACGCTCTTGGCTCAGCAGTTGGCTTCCGCGGCGCGGCACGGTGCGCCGGGGGACAACCCGGCTGCGGCCACTGCGGCCGTCGCGGCATTGCCGGCCGATCTCGGCGCGATCGAGCCCGCCGCCCTTCCCGCGCTGGCCAATCTCGACGCGGTCGACGTGGAAGTGAGCGACGTCGCCGACGTGGAAGTGATCGAGGTCGCCGAAGTGGAAGTGATCGAGGTCGCCGAAGTGGAAGTGATCGACTTGGACGTCGCCGACGTGGAGATTGTCGACGGCGACGTGATCGACGGCGATACGCCGCACGACGCCGGCCCGGGCTGACGCGCCTCAGTCGAGGAACTCGCCTTCGGCGATTCGCTCGGGCGTGTAGACTTCGGTGACGTAGCTGATCTGCTTGGAGATCAGCGACTCGACCTCGAGCTTGAAGCCGTTTTCCAGCATCAACTCGATTTCCTTCTGCCAGGCCTTCTTGCCGGCAAACCAGGGATAGCCAGCTATCTGCTTGGCCCGCTTGATGTCCTGGTCGTTCAGGGCGATCTTGACGCTCGGCTTGAGGTCGCAGCGGACATAGTCGCGGCTCCGCAGGCCGAGAAATCGAGCCTCGGGAATCGCCATCCGGGCCGATTCGTAGGCCAGGTTGATCGACCCCTGCTTGATGACGCTGTAGATGTAGTACCCCCAGGGGTCGTTATCCAAGAGGCAATAAATCGGCAGCTTGAGCTCGTTGTGCAGGCGGTTGAGCATTCGCCGCACGCCGCGTGGCGGCTGCCCGCTGCCGTGCGTGAGAATGCAGTTGTGTTTCCGCCAGAACTTGTCCTCGTTGAACCGCTGCCAGACCGTGTCCTTTTCGACGTGCAGGATGTACTTCGCGTCGCACTGCTTGAACTGGATCCGCTCGGGCTCGACGATCGAGGGAATGCCGTAGCCGCCCGAGCCCATCCGGGTGCAATCGATCTCGTCGCCGCTGTCGACCAGCGTGATCGCGCCGACCATTTCGCCCCGCTTCTGGGCGTAGAGGTGCAGCTCTTCGCGCAGGGCGTTGAGCGTCACTTCCATGTCTTCGATCACCGGGTCGCACTCATCCTGCGAATCGAACGTCTCTTCCTTGGTCCCTTCGATCGTGTGCTTGAGCAGATAATACAGTCCCCGCAGGCTGGTCGTCTTTTGCTCGTCGATCAGCTGCTTGCAGCCGCTGGCCACGAGCATGGTCTGCATGTAGCTCTTGGCCTGCGAGAGGTTGAACAGCTGGCGGCGGTTCTTGTTGCTGCCCATCTCGATGAACCGCTTGCTCTTGTTGTAGCGGACGTTCGAGAGCGAGCGGGCCGGAATATCGAGGAATGGATCGCGGCTCCGCGTCGCGTCGTCGACCACCCGGTCGGCCAGGGCCACCAGATCGCCGAACGTCTTTTTGTCGCGGAGGTTGAGCTTGCCTTTGACGGCCGAGCCACTGGCCCGACTGGCTGCCGATTTGCGTTGTTTCTTGGCCATTGCTTTGCCGCGTGATGTGAAAGAATTTCGTGACGTGCCGCCGAGCGCGAATCCATTCCGGTTAAGCCCGGGGGTGGCATCCCCGGGCAGCGCACTGAGCGACCTAATCCTTCTTCTTCGCCGCCCGCTTCTTCGCCGGTTTATCCGCCGCCGCCTCAGTCGCCTCACCGGCTGGCGCCGTCCCCTCCGCGGGCGCCACGGTCGCGTGCGTCGCCGCGTCGACGATCAGCACGTTGTCGCCGAAATCCTCTTCGCCCGGCTCGATCGCTTCGCCGCGGTCGTTGAACTTCATGTCGGCGGCGGAAGTCTTCTTCCTGGCGACTTTGAGGAGTTGTTCGTACAGCGATTCGCGATCGGCCTGGTTGATGCCGCTGACCGCCGTGGCCACCTCGCCCAAGTAGCGGAGGAATATGCTTCGCCGCTCGCCTTCCTGCTTGACCTTTTGCCGGCGGCGGACGTACATCGCCAGCTTGCGGCCGACCGACTGCAGGCCCAGGCGCAGCTCCTTTTGAATCTCCGGATACGAGGCGATCGCTTCCTTCGACTCGCTGGTGAACGGCACCCAAACGCTGGCCACGTGGACCATAATGGTCACCGGCCCGCTGGGGAGCGAACCGCGCGACTGGCTCAGCCCGTAGGAGCGCCAGTTGGTGCCCATGATCGACTGGGTCACGGCACATGCGCCGGCTGAAATTGCAGCGGCACGCGGTTAGCGTACCGCAGCACGTTCATCGTCTGGCCTTCTTCCAGATTGACGCTTCGCATGGCCGCGTGCAGCTTGGCCATTTCGGCGGGCTTGAGCTTGCCGGGCGAGGCCCGATTGCCCAGCTCGGCCTCGGTGAGGATCTTTTCCGCCGCGTCGGGTCCGATGCCGCTGAAGCCGTTGATCAGGAATTGCCGTAGCGTCCGGGCGTCGCTTTCGGCCAGCATCTCGGCCAGCCCCTCGGCCGTGACGCGCGTGGCCGCCGAGACGCCGCCGTAGGCCAGGCCCACCTCGACCAGGAACGGATTGCCGCGATACACGCTGGGCGGCCGGGTGACCGCCACGTAAAATTCGGCCGGCACCACCTGGTGCAGTCCCTTGAGCAGCAGTTGCTCGCCGATCGGCGAGATGCAGTCGGTCGCCGGCGGCGCGATTCGGGTGTTCTGAATCGCGGCGTACAGCGCGTCGGCCTCGTGCCGGCCGATCTTGGTGGTGCTCGACCGGGTGCTGAGCTTGGCCCCTTCGCAAATCTTGCGGGCCACGCCCGAGCTGACGCGCGAAAAGCTCTCGGTCAGAAACTGGGTGATCGTCGTCGGCTTGGCCGCCTTGAGCATGGTCATCAGCATGCCCAGCTCGATGCCGTAGGGATGCGGCTTGATCTCCTTCGGCTCGGGGGGCAGCACTTCGGCGGCGCGGGGATAATCGTGCTCGTGCCCCTCGGGGTCTTTGTAGTGCAGCGTGACGTGCGGATTGGCGATCGCGGTTTCCTCGAGGTATTCGTCGACGCTGCCGCGGCCGCGCTGGTACTTGGCCTCCAGCTCGATCGTGACCCGGGTGCCGTGATCGACTTCGAGCCACTCGATGCCTTGCTTCTCGATCAGCTTGCGGCCGGCCTCGCCGGGCGGAATGTCGATCCCCTCGCCGCGGCCGTTGAGAATCTCGGCGTTGTTCTTCTTGGTGTCGATCTGGATTTCGAAGTAGTGGGCCGGCTTGCGGG
Source organism: uncultured Planctomycetaceae bacterium (assembly GCA_963828155.1). Classification (GTDB taxonomy): domain Bacteria; phylum Planctomycetota; class Planctomycetia; order Pirellulales; family PALSA-1355; genus CAWCAX01. The sequence goes on along the minus strand of CAWHDQ010000011.1, from coordinate 307,833 downwards.
GGCTGGTCCGCGAGACCACTTTGACCGGCTTGCCGGTGGTCAGCACGCCGTACATGCCGGCCGCGCTGATCCCGATGCCCTGCTGCCCGCGACTCATCCGCAGGCGGTGAAACTTCGACCCGTAAAGCAACTTGCCGAAGATCTTGGGAATCTGAGCCTTCACGATGCCCGGCCCATTGTCCTGCACGCCGACCTTGTAGCGGTTGGCGCCGGTGGCTTCGACATGGACCCAGATCTCCGGCAGGATGCCGGCTTCCTCGCACGCGTCGAGCGAGTTGTCGACCGCTTCCTTGATCGTGGTCAGCAGGGCCTTGCGCGGGTTGTCGAAACCCAGCAGATGCCGGTTCTTGGCAAAGAACTCGCTGACCGAGATATCGCGCTGGCCCGCGGCCATCGACTCGGCCGTGGCCCGGCGGCGGGTGGATTTGGCCGGGGCATGCCCCTCGCCGTTGACATGGCCTTCGCCGTTGGTCGGCGAGCGGTCGTCCGCCTTGTCCTCGGCGGCTTCATCCTCCGCCGGCTCATCGAGCACGGCGGCTCCGCGCTGCGAGGTCGATCCGTTGGCGTGCGATTTCTTGGTCATCCGGTTTGACGCTCTGGAGTCGGGAGTTTTTGCGGGGCAACGGCACGGGGAGCTTTTGGCCCGGCCGGCCGTGGGAACCGAGCTGGCCGCACACTACGGGGCTCAATCCAACCCAGCCCGGCAAGACCAGCCTAGCCGACTTTTCCTGAGGCGGAACTTCGGCAAGCTGCGAAAGGAATGAGGGCTGCGATGTGCCCGCCGTCGGGCATCGGTCAAGCGCGGCGCCTGGTCATCCGTTACCAGCTCGGCAGTGGGCAAGGGTTCCGCCTGGAGAAAGTATAACGGTTGTAACGCCTGCCCACTACCCGGTTTGGGCCTTACGGCAGGCAAAATAGGACCAATTGACACAGGCGTCGTACAAAGATTCACCCCTACCACCGGCCGTTGCCGAGAACTGTTCCTGGAGCCGGCAGTCCACCCGCGACCACCGGCACCGCAATGGCGATCCGAGCAGCGGTTTCATCCCACCTGGCCCGTTCCCGCTGTGGGCCCGAGAGGGACGACTGCCGGCTGATCCGCCAGATACCCAAGCCCAGTTCGCGTTCCTGCCAGGCACTGCCGCTCACCCAAGGGGCGGCACGTCCGGGCGCTTTCGGGCAGCCAGACCCAGCCGCTGACCGCGTCTCGCCAGACGCGCAGCGGATCCGGCTGCCGTGAGTGCCGCACGAAGGTTCACAAGGAGGGAGAACCATGAATCGAGACATTCTGCGCGCGGCCCTGGCGGCCGCCGTGCTCGTCGCGCTGCTCTCGACCGGCCCGCGTCCGGCCGCGGCAGGGCAGCCCACCCCGGCCGTTCCCGTCGAGGACGGTTACGTCGACCAGGCCGAACCCGGTCCGTACCCGGCCGCTGCCGACACGACCGTCGTGCCGACCGGAGGCGGCGCCAACCCTGTCCAGACCGGCCCGCCGCTGCCGCTGTTCTACAACTACTACGTGGGCCCGCCGGGCGTGCCGGCCCAGCTCTACCCGATGCCCCGGCCAACGCCGGCCTTCGTCGGCCAGACCTGGATCACGTATCCGCCGCTGATGCCGCACGAGTTCCTCTACCATCACCACCGGCGTTACTACAAGTACACGCCCGGCGGCTATAGCTCGGCCTCGGTGCACTACAGCTCGGGCATTGCCGGCTGGATCTACCGGTTCTGACATTGCCGCAGCGCCACGCGTCGCACGGCCGCCGATTGCACGGCCGCGCAGTGCGGGGCCGCACGTCGAAATAACGTCGCTTCGCCAACCGCCAACGAGCAGCTCGCTGGTCGGGAGCAGGCGGCGACAACCGTCCCGCTTCCCATCCTCGATCGACCCACCCCAAAACCCTCCCGCGCGCCTGACGCCTGATGCTGCCCGCCGGAGGACCCAAGTCATGCGACCCGCCCGGGCGTCAGCCGGGTCGCTCCCCGTCCAGCGGCCGGTTCGATTCTCATCTCGTTCGGTCGAACCGGCCGCCCCGAGTACGAAAGGAAACCCAAGCCATGAAATTCGCTTTGCTCACCGGGGCCTTGCTGGCCGCCGCCGTCTGCGGCTCGCGGCTGTTGGCCCAGGACCCTGCGGGCGGCCAATGCAGCAATGGCCAATGCAGCAACGGTCAATGCAATAGTGGCCAGTGCAACGGAGATTGCGATGGCGCTGCTCGGGCAACACGTGCAGCCGTTGCGGTGCCGGCCAGGGCCAGTGCAACAACTGCGGCTACATGGGCCCGTTCGCCCGCAAGTGCGCCCACTGCGCCAAGGGCATCCACTCGATTTGCCACCATCCGCCGCACCACGGCAATCGCGCGGCCCTGTATCGCTCGACGCTCGAGCCCTGGCACGGCGGCTACTACTACACCCAGTGGGGCGCACCGGTGGCCCTAGTGATTCCGCCCAACGCCGAGATGCACACCGACTACGCCTGGGGCGTCCCCTCGATGCGCGTCTCGCAGAACAATCACCAGTTCCGCCGCGGGATTCCCGGCGGAGCCGCGGGTGCCGGCGGCGGTTATGGATTCCTGCCCACGCCGCTGTATCCCAGCGACACCAATCAGTTTGGCGTCTATTACGTTCGCGGTCCGTGGTAGTCGGGCTGCAAAAGGTCTGAAGCTTCCCTTGGCCGCCGGCCGTCGCTCTCAGCGGCCCGCGGCACGCGGATGCCCACCGGCCGCCAGGCGGGTGGGGGCAGGGCCGCGACCGTGTCCGTCGGTTTTCGCGGAACTGCCGGCGACAGCGGCAATCCGTCGCTAGTGTGAAAACTCCTTGTGAGTGCTTGGGCGACCTCTCGGAAACACCCGTTTCCGAGAGGTCCGTTTTTTTGGGAGGCAGAAGGCAAAAGGCAGAAGGATGAAAAACGGAAATTAGGAGGCCCGTCGCAGGGGCTCCGGGCAATCAGGCGTACCGCGACTTCACGGACGCAGTGCCGTTTCCGCCGTCATCCCCCGTATCTCCTGCCGCATCCCCCGTGATCCCCATCTCTCAATCCCCAGTCCCCCGGCCCTAACTTCCCGGCCTCACTCGATCTCATAGATGATCCGGCCGTTGCTTTGGCCGCGGGAGATGCGATCGGTGGCGTAAAGCCCGGCGAGCACGAACTCGACGCACGAGGCCCGCACCGCCGCATCGGCCGAGGCGTTCACCTCGAACGCCTTCTCCCAGGCCGGCGGCACCCGGGTCAGCCGGTCGGCATAGTACCGCGAGGGGAGCATGTCGCCGACCTCGATCTTCACGCCCTGGGCGAAGATCTCGCTGATCTCGCGGAGGCCGTACTCGCCGACGTATTCTTCGAACACGTCGCGAACCGCTTCGGCCAGCACCGCGTCGAGCACCTGCCGCTCGGAGATCTGGTGGCTGCCCATCAGGTCGAGCTCCAGCTTGCCCAGCGACGACGAGTACAAGTGGCCCAGGTCGCTGATCCGCGGCACGGCCGGCTTTTCGCCCAGCACGGCCGCCCGCTGCCGGGCCGAGGCAACCATCGTGCGGTAGTTGGCGATGCTCAACCGGGCGCTGACGCCCGACTGCTGGTCGATGTACTTCGACTTGCGGGCCGCCATGCTGATCTGCTCGACGATCTCGCGCATGAAGTACGGCACGGCCACCGGGAAACTGGCCGCCCAGCTCGATCGCCGGCCTCCTGCTCCATGATCTGGATACCCAGCTCGCGCTCCCGCGGGTAGTGGGTGTGGATCACCGAGCCGATCCGGTCCTTGAGTTGCGGGATCACTTTGCCGCTGCGATTGAACGTCGAGGGATTGGCCGAAAACAGGATCAAGACGTCGATGTCGAACTGCACCGGATAGCCGCGAATCTGCACGTCGCGCTCTTCCAGAATGTTGAACAGCCCGACCTGGACCAGTTCGTCCAGCTCGGGCAGCTCGTTCATCGCGAAGATGCCGCGGTGCATCCGCGGGATCAGCCCGAAGTGCAGGGCCTCTTCGGTCGACATGCTCACGCCGCCGGCCAGCTTGGCCGGATCGATCTCGCCGATGATATCGGCGAATTTCGTGCCCGGGGCGAGCCGCTCGGCATACCGCTGGTCGCGCGGCCACCAGGCGATCGGCACTTCTTCCGGCCGGCGCGTGGCCACCGCCTGCTTGCCGGCGCGGCTGATCGGCTGGTACGGATCGTCGTGGACCGGGGCCTCGGGCAAGTCGAGGTAGGGGATTTCCGCGTCGAGAAACTGCACCAGGGCCCGCATCAGGCGGCTCTTGGCTTGCCCTTTTTCGCCCAGAAACAGCAGGTCGTGCCCGGCCAACAGCGCGATATTGAGCTCCGGAATGACCGTGTGCTCGTACCCGACGATGCCCGGATACAGTTCGGCTCCGCCGACCAGGGCGGCCAGGAAATTGTCGTGAATCTCTTGCTTGACGCTTTTCGAGACCCAGCCGCTGTCGCGCAGCTCGGCCAAGTTGGCAGGTTTGGGCATTATCGGCGGGAAGTCCAGGAGGTCGGTGAATCGCGGGATGGCATGGACGCCTCCCCATTATTGGCGCGTACCGCCGCCTTGGCCACCGCCCGACCGGGACTGAGCGCCGGAGTGCCGAAGATTGGCGATCAATCGCCGAGCCAGGGGCCGATCTCGCAGGGATCAGCCAGCACGAGCACGGCTTGCGCCGCTCCAGCATGCGAAACCGAAGCGGAAGGAGGCGACGGCGAGCGAAGTCGAGAAGGCCCGTCGCTGGACGACTTCCCGGCCGAGCAGCGGCTAGAAAGAAACTTGCACGCGCTTGCAGGCACACTCGCCGGGGATGCATTTGCACGCGACGCCACAAGTGCAAATGCCCAATTGGCCGCTACCCCCGCCACTGCCGGTGCTTCCAGCCGAACTTGATCCGCCGCCGTCGCCGCCGCTAGTCGCAGTGCTTGAACCTCCGCCGCTGGCCGTCGATCCGCCGGAGCCGGACCCGCTGCCGGCCGAATCGCTGGAATTCGATCCTGTGCTGCCGGTCCCCGTGCTATTGGCGGCGGCGAGTGCCGCGGCCGTGTCTTGCGGATTGAGCACGATTTCGTTGTCGACGTGCCCGTCGAAGTGCAGCACATTGGCCACGCCCAAATGCCGTTCGTCGACGATTGGGATCCAGCTCGTATCGGCCAGGGTCAGATTGATCATGCACTGATTGCCGTCCAGCAGGACGACGTAGTTGCTCTCGTCCGGCTGATAGCGCGGCGGTAAGTAGTTGAAGGCGAAGGAAACCGTCTGTTCCGGCGGCAGCTCGGGGCAAACCCAAATCGAGTCGGTCTGCTCGCAAAACGGAGCCACCTGGGTGCTCAGCGAGTTCTGGTCGGGAACGGTTCTGTGGATCGAGAGGTAGTTTTGAAAACCGCGGCCCACTTGCCACTGGTTATTGGCGCATGCCATGCGCCGGCCCACCGCCCGCGACGTTTGAATCGCCGGCAGCAACAACGCCATCAGCACGCCGATGATCAAGATCACCGCGAGCATCTCAAGCAGGGTGAACGCGCAGGCGGCGAAGCATCGGCGATGGCCCCTACCGGAGAAGGCAAAATTTGCGAACCCCCAGTATACTTGCGGCCAAACCGCCTGGCCAATCGACCCCAGATTGTGGGCTGTTAAGCCCGCAGGGGGGCCCGGGGCCGGCCGCCGAGCGGTTCAATCCCGCCGTTCGACCAGCCGCCGGCTCATAAGGTTTTTCGGGCCGGCGTAAAGCGCAATCGCGCCGCCCGCCCGATCAACATAACTTTCTGACGCCGTCTGCCGGCGCGGGCGCTTCGTTTGCCCGCGGTCCTCGCTCCGCGCCGCGGGCGTACTCTTCGCCGCTGTGCCAGTGACCGGCAGTTCACTTGGGCTGCGGCGGGGTTGCGGCAGGAGCGGGCACGCGCCGGATCGATCCGCGACAGGGCCATGCCGGCAGCCCGGCGCACCCGGGCGTCGCTGTCGCGCTGCGCGACTTCCAGACCCGGGACGGCCGCCTGGGCCTGCTCGCCGAATCCCCCCAGCCCGACCGCGGCGCTGAGCCGGACATCGTCGTCCCTGTCCCTCAGGGCTTCGATCATCGCCGGCACGACCTTTTCCGCGTCTTTCTTTCGCTCCGGCAACAGACGGATTGCAATGACCCGGTCTCGCGACTGGCGCGATTTGAGATCGGCAATTAAATCATCGGTCGATTTCGCCTTGCTGCAGCCGCCGCAGGCCAGCAGACCAAGGCAAACCAATAGAACAATGCGCAGTGGCAAGTTCATGGACTAGCTCCTTGGCACGTTTTTTTGCGATCAGTAGGCGCCGATTACTTCGCCGCCAGCGATCGTGCAAAGGTACTGGTATGTCCACGGGTCGACCTCGCTGGTGATGAACTGGACCGAGCCGTCGCCAAACAGGAAATTCGCGCCCTGGCCCAGGTGCATGCTGTAGAACGTGTCGGGGTCGTAGATCGGAAAATCGGCGCAAGGCACGTGCGACGCGTTGCCGTGGCCGAGAACCAAAGCCTCGCCGAAATCGGCATTGTCGTAGGCCACGCCCGGCGGCGGCGAATTCGGCGTCTGGCCCGCCATCCAGGCCGGGCAAAGTCCGCCCGCGACCGCTCCGGTCCACGTGCTGGGCGAATGATTGCTCGACCGCTCGCCGACGAAAATCGTCTTGCTCAGGCCGTCGGTCACCTTGGCGGCCGTGATCCGGCTGTTGCGGTAGAACACGCCGGTGCCCAACGCGCCCGTGCCCGACATGACGCCGACGTCTCCGTCTTCCGCGGCTCCGCCGTCGTTGCTGGCCTGATAATTTCCGCCGGCGTTGGCAAAGCACTCGACCCAGCCATTGCAGCCGACGTAATTGCTGTGCGCGACGGTCGCCAGGATCTTGCTCTGCGAGCTGTCGTAGATCGCGATCGCGTCCTGGAGCGGATCGGTCGGGCACTGATACAGAGCCAGCGGCCGTGCGGCGGCTGTCGCATTGACCGCGGCCCCGACCGGCTGAGAGAAATTGATCTGTTGGTAGGTCGTGTTTTCTTCCACGTAGGGCAGCAGATAGGCCGCCCAGCCCCAGCTCGGCCCGAGATCATTGTCGGGCGTGCTTGACGGGTTGACGTTGCCGTCGACGTAGCCAGGGGGAAAGCACCGCTTGGCCGCATGAAAATTCTGCAGGCCCAATCCGATCTGCTTGCAGTTATTCGTGCACTGGCTGCGGCGGGCCGCTTCGCGGGCGGCTTGCACCGCCGGCAACAGCAACGCGACCAACAGGCCGATGATGGCGATTGCCACCAGCAGCTCGACGAGGGTAAAGGCAGTTCGCTTGCTTCGCATGAGTCGAAATCTCCGCATGGTTTGCTCGAGCGCCAAGCCGTGCCGGCCAATTGGCCGAACGTCGGACCGGGCTCGCGGGTTGGTTGGTCTTGTCCGGCGCGGCGCACGAGCGCAGCGACGGACACGCTTTCACGGGATGCAGGTGCCGGGATTGCCGTGCAGGGCAACCCAGGCGGGCGGAAAGCTAGACCACCTGCGGAGGCGCTCGCGAATGGAGCACCAGGGCCAGCGGCAGCGCCATCTGGCGCGGCTCGACCGGGCGAATCGTCGCCACCACTTCCGGCGTGGAGGGGAGCGGCGGAACGGCGGTCGGCAAAGAACTCAAGCCAAGGAACCGGCAGACGACGCACGCATCGTCCGACGATTCGTCGGTGTTAGGAACGGAAGCAATCGGACCATGCTCGCCGTGGGCGTGCTCGCCAGTGGCGCAGGCTGCGCGGCGTGATGGTCCGCATCGTCGTGATCGTGGCCATGATCGTGGAATGCGCCTGCGGCGATCGTGCCGAGCGCATAGGTCGCCAGCAACAGGCAGCCAATCAGGCGGTTTTGCACAAGCCGGAGCATGGCACGATCAATCGAGGAGTCTCGCAGTCACCTCCGTAATCTACTGACGCGCGGCGCCGGGCGTCAACCGAGATGCGCGATTCTCACCAAATTCGAACCGGAAGCGAAAAGTCCCGCCCGGCTCGCAGTTTACGTCGCCGACCGGGCTTTCCAGAGGTTCAAGCTGAGATGGGCCTGCCCCTGATGATGGGCCTCGTGCCAGCCGATCAGATACAGCACGTCCAGCACCGTCAGCTTGCGCTCCGCCAAGGCGGCCGGAATCTCGCCCAGCCGGGCATCGCTGTAATCGGCCAGCGTCGCCATGAGCGCGGTCCGGGTGCCGGCCAGCAGCTGCCGAATTTCGCCGGGGCTGGGCACCTGGTCGTCCGGCGTGCTGCCGCCGCGAAATCGCGACCAAAGCTCCTTCCACCGCGGCGCCCGCTCGGGAGCCAACCGCTCGGTGGCAAAGATCTCCTCCGTGACGGCAATGTGCATCAGTTGCCAGCCGATGTGAGCGCCCCCGGCCGCGGTCGCCAGGCCAGCGCCGCCTGCGGGTCGGGCAGCTTTTCAACCGCGTCGAGCAGGCCCAGCGTGCGGATGCGATAGAATTCGTAGCTCTTGGCGAACGTCTGAATCGTGCTCATGGCTGCGCCTCCGGCAGAATCCGGGATGCCCCCGATACCGGAAGACATCTTAGCAGCGATCCGCTCGCGGGGTAGCGGGGCGGGCGAATACGAAGCGCCGCGTGCCGCGCGGGCCCCCGCCGGACGCCGCCGGCGGGCTTAACGGGGAGACGCGACGAGGGCGGCGTGTTTGCAGTTCAGCTGAGTTCCAGCCCGATGAGGTAGGCGTCGAGCGATTGCCGCTGCTTGGCTTCTTCGTCGACGAGCTTCTTGATCTCGCCGCGGAGCTTCTCGACCTCGTCCTCCTGCTCGCCGAATTTCTTGACGTACCGCTTGTACAAATCGGTCGTGCGGTCGAGCTGGGCCATGTTCTGCCGAATGCGGTCCTGCTCCTGCCCGATGACCTTCACTTGTTCCTCGAGCCGCTGGCGATCGGCTACGATCTTGGCCAGGGCTTGCTTCTTCTGAATGACCGACTGCAAGGCCTCTTTCACCTTGTCGCTGGTCACCCGCTGGTTGATGTAGAACACAATCGTGTTGTCGTCGATGTTGGTCAGCGCGACTTGCTGATTCTGAATCTGCTCTTCGAGCACTTCCAGCACGGCCGGCTTGCCCGGCTCGGCCTCGACGGCGAAGCGGTACTGATTGCGGGTCTTCTCGCTCGGCTCCTTCGGTGTGACGAGCTTCCAGCCGCCGTCGAACGGATACTCGATCAGGACGGTCTTGGCTCGCTTGCCCGAGTTCTTGATCGTGTACTTGTTCATCCGCTGATACTTGTGGTCGACCCAGAGCACGCCCTTGACAAGCCGCACCTGCGTGATTTCCTCGGGCCGGCCGACCGACTCGGGCGCGACTTCGGTGTCGAGGTCCAGGGCGTAGCTGATCAGCCGCTCGGTGCCGGGCTGCATGTCTTCGATTCGGGCGTCGCCGGCGTAGGCGCCGCCGTCGAACACCGTGATCGGGCCTTGCATCAGGTGCAGGTCAGTCGAGTTCGTGAGCCGCAGGCCGTTGAGCGGATGCTTGGCCTGGACTTGCTGGTTGTAGATCGAGACTTTGCTGCCTTTGACCGACTCGTTGACGATCGGCAGCATGGCCGATTCCTGGCGGGGCAGCGTGACCGGCGTGGAAATCTCATACTGGAACAGCTCGCCCACGTTCGTGGCCTGCGAGAGCGACTGGACGCCTTGCTGCATGTCGAAAGCGGCTTTCGCGCGTTCGCCTCGACCGAACGAGGCACCGGCTTCGTCCCCCGCCGCGGCCGCATAGGCCAGAGCAGGGGCCGCAGGCGCGTTGCCAGGGCCGGCCTGGCGGCGCAGGGCATTTTCCTTGCCGTCCCGTTTCCGCGACTCGGTCAGCCGGTCGAATTCGCGGTCCTTGGCCCCCAAGTCTTGTCCGTAAGTTTGTGGCCGCAGCGAGGCGTACAGTTCCGGCTCGACGACCGGCCGCTGCACGTAGAGCGGGTCGTAGAGGTCCATAATGAACGAGATCGGCCGGCCGCTGACGAGCGTCAGATTGACTTTATTCCAGTCTTCCTCGGTGGTGTTCTCAACGATTGCCCAACCTTGCAGGAACGGGGCCGCGTCGTCCTTGAGCACCAGCCGGTAGCTGGTCTTCCAGATCGGGGCTTGCTGGATGTAGCCGACCCGCACCTTCCGCTTGCCGTCGCCGAGGAAGTTGAGCGTGACGGTTTTCTTGTCGGCATCGTGCCCGCGGGCGAGCACGGCCAGGGCCTGGCGAAATTCCTTGTCGAGTTTTTCGTTCAGCAGGCGGATCGAGCCGACCTGGTCGAGGGCCAGGCTGCGGAGTCCGGCATCGGTGAGCAGGTTGAGCATTTCGACCTCGATCGTTTCGCGATTGGGGCCGATTTCACGCCGCTTGGATTCGATGCCCAGGATCACGCCGGTGATCGGATTGGGAGCTTCGATCGCGATTCGCTCGCCGCGCAATTGATTGAGTATTTGGCCCAACGTGGGATTGCCGTTCAGGTCGACGGCAAACTTTTTCAGGGCCAACGAGACGGGCTCCTTCGAGCCGTAGGTGACGGCCGATACGTGCCCGCCGTCCAAGTCCTGCAGGACCATGCTCTTGAGCAGATCGTTGATGTCGCCGATGTTGAACTTGAGCTCCAGCTGGGCATCGCCCTGGACGCTCCCCTCGCGATCGAAGAACCCGACTCCCGAGTTGAACATCACCACCCGCTCCAGCGGCACGTCGGACGACGGGGCCGGCTTGACGGGTTGATCTTTCTCGGCGGCCGGCAGGCTGGCGGCGGCGCAGAGGACGACGAGGCACGGCAACCACGTACGGGCAGCTAGCGCAGGACGCGACATGGCAAGATCCTTTTCGAGCGAAGTTCAAGGACGGGCGCCGGCCATGGCGCGGACGAGTAACCGCCGGGCGAAACTGGAGTCGGCATAGGCAATTGTAGCTTGCCGGCCGGCCGCCAGCAGGGACGGGAAAACCGCCCTCAGGACACATCAAAGGCCGCACCGCCGGTCGCCGGGCGGGATCCCGGCCCAGCGCGGCGGAATGCGCTGCAACCGCCGGTTTTCGCCCGGCGAGCTTAGATGGCTCGCGGGTGCCGAAAAGTTCCCTGCTGCCATCGGCAGGCGGTGGATTCTTGAGCGGCGGCGGCGTGCCGTTTCGCTTGCCGCCGTAAGTCTACGCGGGGCCCGGGCTATCGAGCCGATGCCAGCAGGGGGTGAGCTTCTCTGATCGTTACGACCGCACCCGGGCCGCGGGCAAAGCGTCCCGGCCGCCCGCTGGCAAGGGCGAATCGATCAATTGCCCTGCGTCGCTCGCCGATTTGTAATCCTGCGCGACGGTTGTTTACGCGGCCCAGTAGTTCTTGCCTGGCACAATGGCGGGTGCAGCCCATGAGCGATTACTTCTCCATCGACGACATGACCGCAGCCGACATGAAAGCAATCCTGTCGGCCGACCTCGATCAGCTGGACGACGATCAGGTGTTGGCGATCAAGGATTTCGTGCTGCGGGTGGGCGGACTGAGCAACGCCCGGATGGCCGTCGAGATGCTCGACCGCCTGGAAGACGCGGCCTAACGCGCGACGCAGCTCAAGCGCGACCGGCAAGAATCCCTTGCCGGGGGGTGGCCGGCAGTCCCCTTGCGAAGCTGACCGCTCGGTGAAAGGTCCTCCGGCCACGCCCGAGCGCGGGCCGGGATGCCATCGCCGGACGCGACCCTAGTGGGCGCCCAGCTTGGCCAGAATTTCGAGGGCCTTGCGGGCCTGCTGCAAACCGACCTGATCGGTCAGTTTTTTGGCGGCCACCAGGTGCTCGAGAGACAGTCCCAGGTCGTGGGTGGGCGCCGCCGGAGCGATTGCCGTGACCGCCCGCCGCTTGCGCTTGCCCAGCGCCTTGCGGACTGCGCTGACCTGGGCGGCGGCTACCTTGACGCCCTGTTCGTAGAGATGGGCGATGATGTTGCGCGGCCGGGTCCGATGTCCCAGCTTGTCCATCGCGTCGCGAATGGCCTGGGCCTTGCTCGTGCCCGACTTGCTCGCAACCGCCTTGGCCTTGGTCGGCTTGCCGTTGCGGTGGGCTGCCGCGCGGCCGGCTTTCTTCTTGCCGGGACGCTTGCCCGTGGGCTTGCCGTACTTGATTTTGTTGATCAGCGAGACCGAAGCTTCGACGCCCTCGGCGGCCAGACCGGCCGCGATATCTTTTTGCGACGCATCGGGATGGGACTTAAGATACGCCCGGATGGCGTCGCTGCGGCTTCCCGTGGCGGTGGATTTCTTGTTGGCCATGATCGCTCCTTGTTGCCTCGGCTAAGTTGCTTGAACTAGGGATATCGTCGCCGATCGCTTTTTACGTTGCCCCAGGCGTCCGGCCGGGCGGAAAAGCGAACGAACGTTGCCAATGAAAATAGACCCACATTGCCACTGTTGGAATCGCCAGGATGGCGAGCAACTGCAAATGTAACAGGTCTCTCACGCAGTTTTCATGATCGTTAATGTTTACCACCCCTGGGTCAATTAACGCAAGGGGCTCAAGTCGTTTTTCCGCATCGTTTATGTTGCAACTGTTCTTGACGCGAGTGCTCTGGTGCAACGCAGAGTGCTCGAGTCGCGATGCTTCAATGTCCAGGCGCTCGGTCGGCTGTCGATTGCCAACGAGCGTCGTCCATTGCACAATGCGGGCTCAGATGCGCAACACATGCACGGCGATCCGCCGCGTCCCTGGGCAATGGTGCGTCGCACGAAGATGCCACCTTATGAATGGACGATTCGGTCGGACTTGTTCTTCTCTTCACGCGGATCCGGTGCGCAGCAAACCTTCTACCTGGCGTTGCGGCGCTACGGCCCTTGACGCACGTTATGACCGGTAATTCAACACCTCCGTCACCCACCGGCGGCCCGCGATTCCCAACCGGAATCGCCCCCCCCCGGCGAACCACCTGAATACCGGGCCGTCAGCGGATGGGCGATCGGCTCGCTGCTGTTGGGCATCCTGTCGGTCGCGGCCCTGAGCGGGCAAGTGCTCTGGGGCCTGCCGCTGCTGGGAGCGATCACGGCCGCCATTGCCTTGGTGCGGATCGCGCGCTCGGCCGGCGATCTGACGGGTCGGCGGATGGCCCTCTGGGGCTTGGGGCTGAGCCTGTTCTTCGGCGCCTTGGCGCCTGCGCAGTCGCTGACCGCCGAGTACTTGCTGGCCGAGCGGGCCGGACAATTCGGCCTGAAATGGTTCGCGGCGCTGGCCCACGGCGAGCCGCAAATCGCGCGGCAGCTGGGTTTGCCGGCCAAGGGTCGGGCCAGGACATCCGACCCGGCTCAGCTCTGGGAGTATTACCGCGACGTGGCCGGTTCGCGCCGCGATCTGGAACAATTCGTCGCCGAGCCGCTGGTCCGCGTGCTGCTCGAGTTGAACGGCCAGGCCACCGTCCGGCCGTACGGCACGCTGGCCCTGGGGACCACCGATCAGCAATCGGTCGTCGTCGAGTGCTATGCCGTCACCCACGGCGAAGGCAGCGAGCGGAAGACTTTTTTCGTCAGTCTCACGCTGGAGCGGAGCACCCAGCGCGGGCCGGGCGCCGTCGACTGGCGCGTGTCCAAATTCGAGGGCGGGATCGACCCACTCTGAAACGGCGCGAAGTCCACGGGCCGGCGCTCGTTCCGCGAGCGCGATCTTTAGTGGATCTTCTGATTGAGCGAGATGTCTTTGAGCCGCGGATCGGCGCCCTTGGTGTACATGACGAACACGCTGTGCTTGTAGGGCACGCCCTGCCAGCTGAACTGCTCGTCGACGTCGTCGGGATTGCCGTCGTCGACGGGGGCTCGGCCGACGAGCTTGTGTACATCCGCGCGGCTGACATTCTCCAGGTGCCGCTCCTCGCCCAAGGCCGTTTGCAGCCGTTCGAACGCGGCCTGCGCCTCGCCCCGGGCCCGATGGTCGACCACCCAAGCGCCGATCATCAAGGCCAACAGCAGAAATAGCAGAATCCGCGAGAGCGGCAACAGCGGGCGCGGAGGCTTGGCGGCAGACTCGCCGGATGCAGGTGCGTCGACAAATTCTCCGGACGGCTCGGCGGAAGACATGGTTACCCCGGGGAAGAAATCGCTGGGATCGCGGCTGTGATGAACGGACATGTTTTGCGGTCGCCGGTGCCCTGACTGCCGCCGGAAGCGGCGCGGCAGCTAGCGCACGGGCGACTTGTCGGCCGCGCCGACGGTCTGGCCGATGGCTTCAATCTGGGCCAAGGCCCGTTCTTTCAGTTCGCCGCTGGCGCGGCGGGCCACCATTTGGTAATAGACACGGGCCAGGCGCGGCTTGCCGGTTTCTTCAGCCTGTCGTGCCGGGCAAAATAGTTTTCGGCTTCGCGCTGCGGATCGGGCCGCTCTGCCCGCCGCCGGCTTTCCAACTCCGCCACACTGGCTGCGGGGCCGGCGGAACCGCCTTCCGCGCGGTGGCCCGACTGCGCCATGCCTGCGCCGTTTCGGCGGCGAGCCGCCTCGGCGAGCAGGGCCTGGTCCATCGAGTCGAAATCGTGGATCTGCACCGTCACGCTGGCGCCGCTGGCCTGCCCGGCGGTGCCGCGGGACCGGTTGCCCGGCAAGCCGCCGAACTGATTCATTCCCGAGGCGGCGCCGTTCACCCCGCCCAGCGAGACGGCTCCGCGATCGGGCACGACCACCGTGGTGCTGGTGCCGAAGAATTCGTAGGAGGGCAGCTGCACCGCCTGCGCGGCCAGATCGGCAGCGCCGAGCGAAACCAGTGCGCAACAGCTCGCGGCCAGCAGCTTCATGGATCGCCTCGTTCGATTCGCGTCGGCCGCCATTCTATCGCGGGCCGCCCGCCGGGTGCAAATCGGTTTTCCACGGCCTGCCGCGTCAATTAACCCCCAGGCCGCTGACCACCTCCGCCCCGGCCCGGGTGACCAGCGCATCGTACACGCCGGGATTCGTGGTTTCGTCGAGCGGCTGGGCCGAACCGTCGGCAAACAGGTGGCAGACGACGCCGGGGTGCAGGCTCGAGGGGCCGTAGAGCAGATCGATCGACGAGCCGCCGCCGTAGACGTAATAGGGGGTGTAATTGAGCGAGTTTTCCACCCCCGCGTAGCTGGGGGCATTGTTGTCGTCGACCCGCCGCGAGGTGATGCTGGCCGTGGTCGCGTCGATCCAGACTGCGGCCCGCTCCTCGCGCGTTTCGGCGATCAGCAGCGTGTGCGAGAGGCCGTCGGAAATGTCCTTCAGCCGCGTGCGAGACTGGGGATAGATCGAGCCGTCCTGCGTGGGCCGCGTGCCGAAACTGGGGGTCCAGTACATATTGCCGGCGGTCGTGGCCCCCAGCGCCACGTAGTTGCACCGCGCAACTCGGGCGCAACCGTCGTGTAGAGCGGATCCTGGGCGTAGTCGGGCCCCGCATAGGAGGGGCAGCGATAGACCGAAATCACCTGCCGGGCCGCCGCCAGATTGGCCGGATCGAGTGCCGGCAGCTGGAAGTTCACCAGCTGCCGCAAATTCGACTCCTCCATCTGCGGCAGGATCATCGTCGCCCAGCCGTGCAGCAGCTTGACCGGCGGACTGCTCCAGTTCCAGACGCCGTCGGTCACCTGGGTGGTGCTACTGGGCGGCAACGTGCCGAAGCCATTGTGATACGAGTGCAGGGCCAGGCCGATCTGCTTCAGATTGTTCAGGCACTGTAGCCGCCGCGCCGCCTCGCGCGAGGCCTGCACGGCCGGCAAGAGCAGCGACACCAAGAGGCCGATGATGGCCACCACGACCAGCAGCTCGACCAGCGTGAAGGCCCCGCGTCTCATGGCGGCGCTCCAGGCGCGGGTTCGATCTGGATGGCCGTCTTGGGCAACTCGCGGCGCAACGTGGCCACTGCCGCGGGAGTCAACTTCGTCCGCAGCAGTACCAGTTGCTTGAGTCCCTTGATCCGCTGGAGGTACTCGGCGGACCCGTCGGTGAGCGGCGTTTCGATCAAGTACAGTTCTTCCAACGCCGGCAGCTCGACCAGGTAGGCCAGGCCCGCGTCGCTGATCTTGGTCAAATTCAGGTTCAGCTTCTTGAGGCTCTTGATGCCGCGGAGCACCTTGAGGCCGCGATCGGTCGTGGCCGTGCCGCTGAGATTGAGGGTTTGCAGGTGTTCCAGCGAAGCCAGTCGATCCAAGTCGGAATCGGTGATCGACGTGCGGCTCAGATCCACCTCGACCACCGAGCGCTCGGCAGCCTGGCCGGTGAATTTCACCTTGCCGTCGAGCCGCTCGATGGCGGCGGCGGCTTTCTGATCGGTCGTGTGTTTGCACCCGGCGAGCGCTGCGGCGCTCAGCGCCAAAATGGCAGCGGCCCAAACCGGGCCACCCAGTCTGCGGCGCCGCGGCGCGCAGCCCAACCCTGAAGGGAAGCCTCGTGGCTTCGTGCAGACATGCGTTAGCTCCTGGCCGGGCGCCAGCGCGAACGTGAAGTGCAACGATCGGCGCGCCGCTGCCCCCTACCGACCTGATGTTCTCGTTCCCACGGCCATTGTACGCCTTCGGCCGCGATCGGTCGATGTTGCCCGCCAACTCCCGGAGTTGTGACCAGTCCGCAGCTTGTCGCCGGCGACGTCGGCCACGCGGATTATCCTCTCGGCCCGCGACAGAGCGGCCTGCGCCGGCTACAATTTCCTGGGCTCGGGCGAGCCCTGCGTGGGGTGCGCCGCAGGGTCTTGGGGCAGCTAGGGCAGGCAACCGACTTGAACGGTCGCAAACGAAAACCCAAGCCGGTTCTCGGCTGGCGCGAGTGGCTGGCCTTGCCGGACCTGGGCATCGGCGCGATCAAGGCCAAGGTCGACACCGGCGCCCGCAGCTCGGCCTTGCACGCCTTCGACATCGAGATCTTTTCCCATGCCGGACGCGAGCTGGTCCGCTTCAAGGTCCATCCGTTGCAGCGCGACCAGACGCGCACCGTCGAATGCCAGGCGGAACTCTTGGGCCGCCGCCGGGTCCGCAGCTCGCACGGCCATGAAACCCTCCGGCCGGTGATCCTGGCCCAGGTCGAGCTGGCCGGCGAGCGGTGGGCGATCGAGCTGACGCTCATCGGCCGCGATGCGATGGGCTTTCGCATGCTCTTGGGCCGGCAGGCCATCCGCCGCCGATACCGGGTCGAGCCGGGCCGGTCGTACCTGCTCAGCCGGGCCCTGGCCGACCAGTTTCGTCCCCGCCGCTCCCGCGATCCGAAAGCCGGCGGCCCGCGGCCGGCCGGTCCGAAGCGTCCGACTCCGAGGAACCCAGGATGAAGATCGCGATCCTCAGTCAGAAAGCTTCGCTCTATTCGACCCGGCGGCTCAAGGAGGCCGGTACCGCGCGGGGCCACGAAATGCACGTGGTCAACTATCTGCGCTGCTACATGAACATCACCTCGCACAAGCCGGCCGTGATCAACCAGGGCACGCCGCTCGAGGGCTTCGACGCGATCATCCCCCGGATCGGGGCCTCGAAGACCTTCTACGGCACGGCGGTGGTCCGGCAGTTCGAAATGATGGGGGTCTTTTCCGCCAACGAATCGCAGGCCATAACCCGCTCGCGCGACAAGCTCCGCTGCTTGCAGCTCCTGGCCCGGCAAGGCATCGGGCTGCCCGTCACCGGATTTGCCAACTCGACCAAGGACATCGACGGACTGATCAGCACGGTGGGTGGAGCGCCGCTGGTGGTCAAGCTGCTCGAAGGCACGCAGGGCATCGGCGTGATCCTGGCCGAGACCAACAACGCGGCCGAAGCCGTGATCGAGGCCTTCCGCGGCCTGGACGCCAACATCCTGGTGCAGGAATACATCAAAGAGGCCGGCGGCTCCGACATCCGCGTGTTCGTCGTCGGTCAGAAAGTCGTCGCCGCGATGCGCCGCACGGCGTCGCCCGGCGAATTCCGCTCGAACCTGCACCGCGGCGGCACCGCCGAGCGAATCAAGCTCACGCCCGAGGAACGCAGCACCGCCGTCCGGGCCGCCAAGACGATGGGCCTGAACGTGGCGGGCGTCGACCTGCTCCGCTCGAATCACGGCCCGGTCGTGATGGAGGTCAACTCGTCCCCCGGTCTCGAAGGAATCGAAGAGGCCACGCACGTCGACGTGGCCGGCGCCATCATCCGCTTCCTCGAAGCGAAGGCGGTCAAAGGCAAGACGAAGGATCGTGTGAAGGGGTAGGGGGGCGAATTGACAGCGGCGCCGGGATATCTGTATAAGCGTTCATGTAAAGCTGGCTCTGTTTTGATGGATTGCGCGAGGAGCCTGAAATGGAAATGGAAACGACCATCGCTCAACGACGCGGACGCGAAGCGACTGTTGCCGCGAAGTTTGCCGCTCGCGATCGAGCCTGGGCCCGAAACCCGAGCGTCTTACAAACCAACCATCGGATTTTCCAAGGTGACTCACGCGAACTCAGGGGTTTCCCTGGCGATGCTCGAGTCCACCTCGTGGTAACATCGCCTCCCTATTGGAATCTCAAGCGATACCGGGCAGACCATGCCGGAGCACAACTCGGGCACATCGACGATCGCGACGAGTTTCTCGCGGAACTGGCGAAAGTCTGGCGGCACTGCTACCGCCTGCTCGTACCGGGCGGGCGAATGTGCGTCGTGGTCGGTGACGTGTGCCGTTCGCGAAAACTCCACGGACGCCACGTCGTAGAACCGCTGCATGCGTACATCCAGGTGCAGTGTCAGGAGCTGGGCTTCGATCCGCTGGCACCGATCTTTTGGAACAAGATCGCGAACATGTCCACTGAGGTTGCGGGCAATGGCGCAGGTTTCTTGGGAAAGCCATACGAGCCAAACGCGATCATCAAGAATGACGTCGAGTTTATCCTGCTGTTCCGCAAGCCAGGCGGTTACCGTCATCCGACCCAGGAACAGCGCGACTTATCCATGATTAGCCGCGAGGACCACCGCCGCTGGTTCCAGCAGGTTTGGACCGACGTGCCGGGTGACTCGCAGCGACAACATCCAGCGCCCTTTCCGGTGGAAATCGGGAGGCGGCTCATCGGGATGTTTTCCTTTGTCGGCGACACTGTGTTCGATCCATTTTGGGGAATCGGCAACACGACCCTCGCCGCCGCAAAAATGCATCGTTCGTCGATCGGATTCGAAATAGAACCGGCTTACCTCAAATCGGGCCGGGGCAGGATGCCGAACTTGCCAGGCGACGCAACATTCGACTTTTTACTTGGACGGGCGAAGGCGAATGAGCCCGAATCCTGAACCATTTCTTAGTCACCTCCGAGCATCAGGGTACCATCCGCGTTCGGACAAGCACTCTAACGCACTGGCCGAAGCGGTCGTCTCCGACCTCGTCATGCACTGCGAGGCGGTGCGAAGCAAGGCAGCGCTGGGCCAGCTCTGCTACGACTTGAATTTCACAGTCCAGGCAGGGACGGCGGATTGGAACGTCGATCTTGTGCTCGGCCTGCCAGAACTTGGTGCACTTGCACCGCAAGCAGGCATTTCGATCGCGCGCCAGACGCCCGCAGTCGTTCAAATCGCGGTTGAGATCAAGGCGGTCATGACTGAGCACCGCAAGGCGGTCAAGAATCGCAAGCGAGACCTCGAGGCACACCACGAGCACGTCCACAACTACAATCAGCAGGCGATTGCGGGCGGGATACTTGTGATTAACGCGTCACCCGTTTTTCGCTCGCCCCTGCGGGCGGCGAACACCGTCCACAAGAACGTGGACTCCCTTGTCCAACATTGTATTTCCGAATTGCGAGCCGTTTCTGTCCGAGGCGGGGCGAAGGGATACGGCCTTGATGCGAAGTGCGCGAATCGTCGTGCAAATGGACAACATCGACCACGCTGGCGCGTCGTTCGGCGTCGATACTCCAGCGATCGGTGATTCGCTTCACTATGACGCATTCATCAGGACCATCTGCGAGCAGTACTCGCGCCGGTTCTGAATCGACTGTCCCCGTCACGCGATCAACTCATTCACCACATTGCCGTGCACGTCGGTCAGGCGGAAGTCGCGGCCGGCGTAGCGGTAGGTGAACTTCTCGTGGTCGAAGCCCAAGAGCTTGAGCAGCGTGGCGTGCAGATCGTGCACGTGGACTCGCTTCTCGACGGCCTTGAAGCCGAACTCGTCGGTCGCGCCGTGGACGTAGCCGCCTTTCACGCCGCCGCCGGCCAGCCACATGCTGAAGCCGTAGTGATTGTGGTCGCGGCCGTTGATCTTGCCCTGGTTCGAGCCGGCCTTGGGCAGCTCGACCGTGGGCGTGCGGCCGAACTCGCCGCCCCAGATGACGAGCGTCTCGTCGAGCAAGCCCCGCTGCTTGAGGTCGACCAGCAGCGCGCCGATCGCCTGATCGCACTGGCCGGCCAGGCGGCGATGGTTCTCGGCGATGTCGTCGTGGTTGTCCCAGGGCTGCCCTTCGCCGTGCCAGACCTGCACGAACCGCACGCCGCGCTCGATCAGCCGCCGGGCGATCAGAATCTGCCGGGCCTGCGTGCCCGGGCCGTACAGGTCGAGGATGTGCTGCGGCTCGCGGCTGACGTCGAAAGCGTCGGCCGCTTCCATCTGCATCCGGTAGGCCAGCTCGAACGACTGGATTCGGGCTTCGAGCTGCGGATCGTCCGGCCGCCGGGCCTGGTGGGCCGCATTCAGCCGGCCGAGCAAATCGAGCTGCCGCCGCTGCTCGTCGGGCGATAGATCGCGGTTGCGGATGTTCTCGATCAGCTTTTCCAGCTCGGTGTGCTGGGTGTCGATGTACGTTCCCTGGAATACGCCGGGCAAAAAGCCGGCTTGCCAGTTCTGCGATTCCTGGATCGGATAGCCGCCGGGGCACATCGCGATGAAACCGGGCAGATTCTGGTTCTCGCTCCCCAGTCCGTAGGTCAGCCACGAGCCCATGCTCGGCCGCACCAGCCGGGCTTCGCCGCAGTTCATGAGCAAAAGCGAGGGCTCGTGATTGGGCACATCGGCGTGCATCGAGCGGATCACCGCAATGTCGTCGATCTGCTTCGCGACGTGCGGAAAGATTTCGCTGACCTCGATGCCCGACTGGCCGTATTTGGCGAATTTGTAGGGCGAGGCAAAGGCCGCGCCGGTCGGCCGCTCGGTCTTCAGGTTCGGAGTGGGCAGTTCCTTGCCGGCGTATTTATCGAGCGCGGGCTTGGGGTCGAACGTGTCGACGTGCGAAGGCCCGCCGTTCATGAACAGATGGATTACCCGCTTGGCCTTGGCCGCAAACGGCGGCAGCTTAGGAGCCAGCGGATTGGGAGCGAGCGAACCGGCCGTGCCTTCGGCCCGGGCGATGGCTTCGCCCAGACCGTGCTCGCCCAGCAGTTGGCCGAGCGCGAGCGCGCCAAATCCCATGCCCGAGCGGCAGAGCAGTTCGCGGCGCGACAACGGACTGGCGGCGTGCGGCGGACGGTGCATGGCGTTAATCCAAAAAGACGAATTCGTTGGACAGCAGCAGGACTTGGGCCAGGCGAATCCAAACGTCCAGCGGCGGCCGGTCCGGTCCGTGGAAATCGGACTGGGCGTTCCAGGTTTTTTCAGCCGCCGGCTGGGTGGCAGTCACCAACCGCAGCTTCGGCGCCCAAAGGAACGCATCGTACTGATCGTTGGCTCGCCGATCGACGACAAAGTCGATGGTGTCGCCCGGCTCCACCACGACCCGCTCGACGTTCGTGTCCTGACGGCCGTGTTGGCAGGTCCACTGGCCGAGCACGCCGTGCCGGCTGGACAGGATGATTGCTTCGACGCCGTCGCCGTTGGCGTCCGGGTGTTCGATCGTGCCCTCGATGGCTACCGTGCCCGCGCGCGGCGCGGTCCAGCGGCGGACGACGGCCTGGGCGATGCCGGGGTGTCCGCCGGCCGCGTGCAGCCCCAGGTAGGACATCTGCGGATCGGGATACTGCGGGCCGGATTGCCAATGCGTGCCGCCGAAATGCGTTAGGTCGCGATAGTCGGTCAGACGACCGGCCGCGCGCTCCCATTGCCCCCAGCCGTACCGCCAGACCGCGGCTTGGGCGGCGCGGTGCGGTTCGTCGGCCAGGTAATCCAAGGCCAGTTTCAATTCGCCGGGATCGGGCGATCGGCCCAGCGCGCGGCGATAGAGTCGTCGCGAGCCGCTCCGGGGGCGGAGAGCTCGCAGCGTCGTCGGTGGCGGCGGCCAGCAATCGTGCTTGCTCGGCCACGAACCGGCCGTTCATCAGAAACAGCGCCTGCTGCGGGACCGTGGTGACGAACCGCTGCGGACTGTGCGTGTCGGGCCCGGCGAAGTCGAACGTGCGAAACATGCCCGGCAGGTTTTGCCGCTCGACCAGACCGTAAATGGTTCGCCGGTGCGTGAACGGCTCGGCCAGCAAATCGACCGCCGGTCCGCCGACGGTCAGGTCCAGCGAGCCGGCCGCGGCCAGCAGCGCGTCGCGCAGCGACTCCCAATCCAGCCGGCGGCGGTTCAGCCGCCAGAGCAGCCGATTGTCGGGATCGCGCTCGGCGACCGGTGCGTTCCCGTTCAGCGTTGGCCGCGCCGCTCGCCTGGCGATACGTGCCGGAGAGCACGATCAACCGGTGCAGGTGCTTGAGCGACCAGCCGTTGTCCATCAACTGCCGTGACAGGAAATCCAGCAGCTCGGGATGCGTCGGCGGCTCGCTCCGCAGGCCGAAGTCGCTCGGCGTGCGGACCAGTCCGGTGCCGAAGTATTGCAGCCAAACGCGATTGACCAGCACCCGGGCCGTGAGCGGGTTGTCGCGATTGGCAATCGCCTGGGCCAATTCGAGCCGGCCGCTCCCCTGCGAAAACGGCGGCGAATCGGGACCGGCCAGGCAGCTGAGAAAGCGCCGCGGGGCCTCGTCCCCCTGATTGCCCGGGTTGCCGCGAATGAACACTCGCACGTTATGCGGCTCGGGCCCATCGGCCAGGGCCATTACGTCGGCCGGCTCCTTGGGCTCGATCGTGCTGTCGAGCACGCCGTAGAGCGCGTAATAGTCCTTCGTCGAAATCGGATCGAACTTGTGATCGTGGCAGCGGGCGCAGGTAACGGTCAAGCCGAGCGTCGTGCGGCAGAGCACGTCGAGCCGGTCGTCGATGATGTCCGGCTTGACGTTCAGAAATCGCCGCCCGAGCACCAGGAAACCCAAGGCCGCCAGCGTGCCCGGATCGCTCGCGGTCGGCAGCCGGTCGGCCGCGATCTGCCGGATGAGAAACTCGTCGTAGGGCAGATCTTCGTTCAGGGCTCGCACGACCCAGTCGCGATACTTGTAGGCGAACGGGTATTTGCGGTCTTCGGTAAAGACGTAGCCCTTGGTGTCGGCATAGCGGGAGTAATCGAGCCAATGCCGGGCCCAGCGCTCGCCGTAGTGCGGCGAAGCCAACAGGCCGCTCGACGGCCTTTTCGTAGGCCGCCGGATCGGGATCGCGGACGAACTGATCGATTTCCTCCGCCGTGGGCGGCAGGCCCACGAGGTCGAACGACACCCGCCGCAACAGCACGGCTCGATCGGCCGGCGGCGCCGGTGCCAGGCCGGCCGCTTCGAGCCGGGCCAGCACGAAAGCGTCGACCGGCGTGCGAATCCAATCGGCTTGGTGCACCGGAGGCGCGGGCGCCGCGACGACCGGCTGGAACGCCCAGTGGCGCTTCCAAGCCTCCGGGTCGGCCCCGGCTGCCGGCCCAGCCGGCTCCTCGGGCCAGGGCAACCCGAGCTCGATCCAATGGGTCAGGGCGGCGAGCGCTTCGGCCGGCAGCTTGCCGTCGGGCGGCATTTGCAGGTTTTCGTCGCCGTAGCCGATGGCGGTGGCCAGCTTACTTTCGGCAGGCTTGCCGGGGACGACGACGGGGCCGTTCTCGCCCCCCTTGAGCAAGGCGGCCCGGGAGTCGAGCCGCAGCCCCGCTTCCTGCTTTTTGCCGCCGTGGCATTTCTGGCAATGTTCGACCAGAATCGGCCGCACCTCGCGCTCGAAGAACTCATGGCCTGCGGCCGTTGCCGGGGCCGCTGCCGGTGGATCGGCCGCGGGCGACCGCGTCGCCACCAGGGCCAGACCAAGCGCGGCGAGCAGCAGGCGGCGTGTCATCGATTCTCGATCGCAGGGCGGGGGGAACCGGGGGTGTCGCATCGTCGCGGGCGGACGCAACCGCGGCTGGACACCCGGGTTCGCTGTCGCTAGAGGCTGGCGGCCGGCGCGCCGAGGGGGCACCGGCCGGGATCACCTCCTAGTATACCCGGCCAGGTGAAGGCGGGCCAATCGGCGCCGACCCGCGCCGCCGGCTGTCGGGGGCGGAAATGCCGCTGCTTTGGCAACACCTCAGCCCGTCGATTGTTACAATGTGCGGTCTTGGGAAATGCGGGCCCAAGCGGCGGAATTCCCGCCGGTGGCGCGAAGTGGCAACATGGGATTGCATTTCCAGGTCGGTCGAGCGGTTCATGAAAGACGATCAAGTTTTGCCGGCCGAAGACCGAATCGCGCCGGCCGAGAGCGATCCGGCCCTGGTTTGGCTGACGCGCGATCGAGCGCTAGCCATGGTGCTGGTCCTGGCGACGTTGATCGCCGTGTACCTCTGCTATCTGCTGATGCACCCGTTCTTGTCGGCCATGGCTTGGGCTCTGGCGCTGGCGATCGTCGCGTATCCCTCTTACGACCGGCTACAGCGGCGGATTCACAGCCGCAATGCCGCCGCGGCGATCACCGTGGCGATCGTCGCCCTGGTGATCATCGCTCCGACCGCGCTCTTGGCCCGGGAACTGGTCGGGCAGGTCGGCGAAGGGTTCGACTACGTCAAGGGGCAGATCAAGGAGCTGTCGCAAGAAGAACTGGTCAAGCGCCATCCCTGGCTCCAGCCGGCGGTCGATTGGGTCGAGCGGAGCACGGCCAGCAACGACGACGTCAATCGGATCGCCACGACCGTCAGCTCGCAACTCTCGTCCTTCGTGAGCGGCTCGCTCTGGGCAGTGACGCAGCTGCTCATCATGCTCTATATCCTGTTCTATTTCATTCGCGATCAGCGCGAAGGAACCACCTGGTTGCGTTCGCTGGTGCCGCTCTCGGACCGCGAGACGGATGAGGTCTTTGCCCGGGTGCAGGACACGATCAACGCCACGATCTACGGCAGCGTGGTGGTGGTGCTGGTGCAAGGGGTGGTCGGGGGCCTGGTGTTCTGGGCCCTGCGGCTGCCGACGCCGCTCCTCTGGGGAGCGATGATCGCCGTGCTGGCCCTGGTGCCGATCCTGGGGCCATTCGTGGTCTTCATTCCGGCCGCGCTGCTCCTGGCCCTCCAGGAAGAATGGACCAAGGCGATCGCGGTCGGCATCGGCGGAATCGTGATCGCGCTGATCGGGCACTTCTTGTACCCGTTTCTGGTCGGCCAGCGGTTGCGGCTGCACCCGGTGCTGGTGTTCTTCGCCTTTTTGGGCGGGCTGGCCGTGTTCGGCACGGCTGGCCTGATCTTGGGCCCCGCGATCCTGGCCCTGACCGAGGCCCTGTTCCACGTCTGGCAGCGGCGGGCCGCCGGCGGCGCCGCGCCGGAAGTCCGGCCGGTGCTCTGATCCGCGGCCGCGTTCAACTGCCGCTCAGGACCCGTGTTTCCTTCTCGCTCTCGAAGGCCGATCGGCGATCGGCGTAGCGGTCGACGAAGTCTTTTGTGCCGCCGAAGGGGAAATTGCGATGATAGAATGCCCCCTTCGACGCCTGACTCACGAAGCCGAGCCATTTTCTGTCGGGCGCCAGGCCCATGTACATTCGCTGGTCGGGCGTGAAATTCCCGAACAGGAATTCCCTGGCCAGGGGGGCCGTGTGCAGCGTTGCCAGGATGAAGGCCACCATTACGCCGCCGATCGCGCAGCCCATCACGATGCCGCCGATCTGTTCGACCGGCCGTTTGAACTTGACCTTGACCTTCGAGAGCAGGTCGGTTGCCGTGCGGAGCAGGCCCATGCTGACCGCGAAGATCAGCCAGAGGGAAAGAAAGTCCCACAAGTAGGTATACGAGTGGTCCTGCGTGTCGAGCCAACTGGCCAGCGGCTCGAAATAGTTGAACGCGATCAGGCCGGACATGACCAAGTTGACGAACACCAGCGTGTTGGTCCACAATCCGCCCG
This sequence comes from uncultured Planctomycetaceae bacterium, assembly GCA_963828155.1. Taxonomy (GTDB): domain Bacteria; phylum Planctomycetota; class Planctomycetia; order Pirellulales; family PALSA-1355; genus CAWCAX01. The sequence goes on along the minus strand of CAWHDQ010000011.1, from coordinate 281,831 downwards.
CAAGCGAAAACGCGACGCAACCGACGAAGATCAACGTCAGGATCAGCCAGAGATACACGGCCGGGTGCTCCGAAAAAATGGTTATTGCTTGAGGACCCGCAGCAGTTCCTGCAGCGAGGTCACGCCGCGGGCGACCAGCAGCAGACCCTCTTCCTGCAGCGAGCGGTGCTTGGACTTGCGGGCCGCATCGCGCAGGGCGTCGAGCTTGGGGGTCGAGCCCAACACGCCGCGAATCCGGTCGTCGACGATCAAGAGTTCGAAGATGCCTGTCCGGCCGCGGTAGCCGATTCCCTGGCAGGCGTCGCAGACGACTTCGGGATGCTTGGGGTCGATCGGCTTGGTCGGCGGGCGGTAGAAGTTTTCGATCCGGCCGGGCGGCAGGCCCATCTGCTTGAGCACTTCGTTCGGCGGCGGATAGGCCTCCTTGCACTTCTCGCACAGCTTGCGGACCAGCCGCACGTTGAGCACGGCGCTGACCACGGCCGCGAATTCGGCCGGCGGAATCTTGAGCAGCAGCACCCGCAACAGGGCTTCGACCGCTTCCTTGGCCCGCGTGCTGGTGATCACCATTCGCTCTTCGGTGACGACCTGATCGATCAGCAGCTTGAGCGTCTCCAGGTTGACCAGATCGCGGATGACGAACACGTCGGGATACGTGCGGATCAGCTTGGGCAGGATCGTGTCGGGCGTTTCGCCGGCCGCGGCGTCGTAGGTGGTGATCGGCACGTTGAGCACTTCGCGCTCGAGGCTGCCGGCTGGTTCCACGGCGGCGAAATTGCGCATGAACCGGTCGCTGGCATTGAGTGCCATGTCGAACGTCGTCGACAGCCCGCCCGCCGGCATGCCGAAATCACGATGAATCCCTTTTTCTGATTCAGCTGCTCTTCGAGCTGCTGGATCATTTTTTCCCGCATGCCCGGCTTCTTCGAGCGACTTGAAGGCCGACCTTCTTGCCTTCGAGCTGCAGGGCCACGCGTTCGCCGGCCTGGGTGCCCTGGGTGGTGATCTTGCAGAGGTACTTGATTTCCTTGACGTCGCTCGGGCGTTTGACTTCGACGCCGAACAGGCCGCTTTGCTTGGCCCGCCGCTCGTTGACGTTCAGCGCCGAGAGGGTCTTGTAGACCGCCAGGATCGGATCCCCGGCTTGCACCCGATCGACCGGCTGCTGGTTGTGCCAGACGCCGTCGATCTGGTGCTTGACGGCGACCGTGGCGCGCCGAAGTCGAACAGCAGGCTGTCGGCCCCGTGCTCCATCGCGTCGAAGATCGTTTGCCGGGCCGGCACGTAGCCGGGATTCTGCTTGGCGGTCAGCAAGTTGATGTTGTCGTCGCGCTCGGTCTTGCGCGCCCATCGGCTTGAGCTTCAGCGGCGGGCCCTGCTCGTCGACGCTGGCGGCCTCGGCCTGGACCTTCAGGCCCAGCAGGACCGCCTTGGCGGCGAGCCAGCGCCGCAGGTGGGCCTTGGTCAGCACCCGGTCGCCGTATTCGACTTCCTTGTTCCGCTTCCAGATGAAGACGCCCAGCGGCACCCCCCAGGCCAGCAGCAACAGCGGAAAGTGTCAGCCAGAACAGCGGAACGATACCAGACCAGCAACAACGCGGCCAGGAACGTGAAGAAGACGATGTTGTTCCAGCGGTTGTAGTCTTCCCGCCGGTTCTGCAAATCCTGGCTGACCCAGTCGGTGGTGTAGACCCAGCCGAGCGAACACCAGCCAGCAACTCAAGATCCGCCAGATGCTGAAATAGAAGCCGGTCCCGCGCACGAACGGACCCAGCGCGCTGCCGGCACCGACGGCACCGGCGGCGACGGCCGTCGGCAATTCGCCGGTGGGCTGGGCCCAGCTCAGGTCCGGGTCGAGGGCCAGGATGGCCGTCGCCCGGCCAACAGCCAGAGCCACGGGGGCGCAGTCCGGCCAGGACGAATGGTCCCAATTTGCTTCGCAGGCTTCGCCAAATCGGGATCGCTCCCGAGCGCTCTCGGACCGGCTCGAACTCGCAGGGCAGCATCAGAGGATTCCGGGTTGCGATACGGCGATGCCCTTGAGGGACATCTTCAAGGCTTCGACATTGGGCGCCACCTCCAGGGCGACCGCCCGATCGACCAGATCTTTTTTCACCAGGTCGGTCAGGCTCATGGTGAAGTCCTGCATTCCTTCGTGAGCCGACATCCGGATCAGGTCCCCCAGCTTGACGTCCTGTTCCTCCAGAATCAACTTGCGGGTCATCGGCGTGAACGTCAGCACCTCGACCGTCGGCACCCGGGAAACGCCCGGCTTGATCGAAGGCAACAGCTTCTGAGCCACGATCCCCCGCATGTTGAAGGCCATGGCGCTGCGGAGGGCCGGGTGCATGTCGGCCGGAAACAGGTCGAGAATACGGCCGATCGTGGTCGAGGCGCTCGAAGCGTGGATCGTTCCGAAAACCAGGTGGCCCGTCTCGGCGGCGTGGATCGCCGTCATGAAGGTTTCGCGGTCGCGCATCTCACCGACCAGCATCACGTCGGGATCTTCGCGGACGGCGTGCTTCATGCCGATCTCGAAGTCCTTCACGTCCAGACCGATCTCGCGCTGGTTGACCAGGCACTTGTCGTCGGTGAACACGAACTCGATCGGGTCTTCCAGCGTCAGGATGTGCTTGCGATAGTTGGCGTTGATCCAGTTGAGCATCGAGGCGATCGTGGTGCTCTTGCCCGAGCCGGTCACGCCCGCCAGCAGAATCATTCCCTGGTCGAATTTGCACAGGTCTTCCATGATCGGCGGCAGATACAAGCCGGCGAAGTCGGGGACGAAGTTGTTCACCCGCCGGGCGACCAGTCCGACGTGCCCCAACTGCTGCAGCAGGTTGACGCGGAACCGCCAGTTCTTGCCCTCGAACTCCATGGCGAAGGCGAAGTCGGCCCCGCCATTCTCGTCGAAGATGCGGCGATTGCGCTCGTCCATCATCGGAAAGCAGAGCGCGACCATCTCGGCGTCGTCGATCGGACCGCGATTCAGGGGCCGCAAGCTGCCCTTGACCCGCACGAACGGCGGCTTGCCCACCTTCAGGTGCAGGTCCGAGCCCTGCAGCTTGATCAGGGCCCGGAACAGTTTTTCGATTTCCAGCTCTTCCCGCTTCTCGACGAACCGCTTGGCGATCGCGTCCTGAGCCGCGGCCGTGGCCGCGGTGCTGGCCCGGGCTTCACTGCTGGCCACTTCCAGTTCCATGCCGTCTTCCATTTTGCCCTCTCCCGCTCTCAAGCGACTCACACCCACTTCGCCCGGGCGAAACTCGCCGGATCCGCTCAGGCCGCGCCCCGCACCGGAATGCCCCGGGCCCGCAACACGGCCTTCGTCGCATGAATCGTAAACTCGCCGAAATGAAAAATGCTGGCTGCCAGGGCCGCGTCGGCATGGCCCAGCAGGATCGCGTCGGCCAGGTGCTCGGGGTTGCCGGCCCCGCCGCTGGCCACCACCGGAATCGACACCGTGTCGCTCACCGCCCGGGTGATCTCCAGGTCATAGCCGTTCTTGGTGCCATCGGCGTCCATGCTGGTCAGCACGATTTCGCCGGCCCCCAACCGCTCGACCTCGCGGGCCCAGGGCACCGCTTCCAAGCCCGTGCCGCGGCGGCCGCCATGGGTGTGGACTTCGAACACTTGCCGGCCGTCCTTCTGCACCCGCTTGGGGTCGATGTTGACGACGATGCACTGGCTGCCGAACCGCTGGGCCGCCTGGCGGACGAACTCGGGATCGCTCGAAGCGGCCGTGTTGATCGACACCTTGTCGCAGCCGGCCAGCAGCAAGTCGCGAATCTGTTCCAGCGTCCGGATGCCGCCCCCGACGGTCAGGGGCATGAAGATCACCTCGGCCGTGCGGCGCACGACGTCGAGCATGATCTCGCGCCCCTCGTGGCTGGCCGTGATGTCGAGAAAGACCAGCTCGTCGGCCCCTTCGGCCTCGTAGCGCATGGCCACCTCGACCGGGTCGCCGGCGTCGCGGAGGTTGACGAAATTGGTTCCCTTGACCACCCGGCCACGGTCGACGTCCAGGCAGGGGATCACGCGTTTGGCGAGCATCGGCTTTGCGGCGGCGTCGGATTGGACGTTCGGCCCCCCTGGGGGGCCGGAAGTGCGCCGCCAGAGCACCTCGGCGGGGGCAACAATCCTTCACTCTAAGGTGCCTGGGCGAACTGGTCAACCGACCGGATTTTGGGGGGTGACCCTGGCTGATTCGGCGTGCTAAACGGTGAGAAATGCGTTGGCAACCGCCGCTCCGCTTTGCCTTCGTCCCTTTCTTGCGACCCAGCCGCGCGTATCCGCGTCCATCGGCGTTCTTGGGACGGAACTGGCTTCCATCGGGGGCTCGCGGTCCGAAGCTCGGACGGCAACTTCGCTTCGGAAGCAGCGTCCATCAGGTAACGCAGATGGACGCGGATGGCCGCAGATGGGGGAATAGGAGCGAGGCGGACTCGTCAACCCAGGGCGTCTTGGTGGCAGCATATTTACATGCGCAAATGTCCCCCGTTGGGAGCAGGCCGGCTGGTGTCCCATTTACCATCCCGATCCGCGCGTATCCACGTCCATCGGCGTTCACTCGACGGACCCGGCTTCAGGCGGACTTAGCCGTCCAAACGCCGAACGGCGGCCTCGCCTTGAAAGCCGCGTCCACCAGAAAACGCAGATGAACGCCGATAGACGCAAATGAGACTTCAGTGAGCCGTCTCGTTACGCGCTGAAGACGGCGGCGAGTTTGGCGATGAACGGCCGCTGGTCCTCGACGGCGTTGGCTTGCCATTCGTCGAAAAGCTGCCCGAGGGATTTGCGCGCGTCGCGCTTGCCGAGCTTCAGCGTGGGCAGCGCTTCCCAGCCGGCGGGCGCGGCTTCGAAGAGCGGCAGCAGTTGGGTCGCGATGAGCAGGTTTTTTTGCGCTGCACGGAGCGCTCACGGAGACTCGGCTGCTGCTCGGCAAACCACTGGGCGAACGTCGTCCCCCTGGGCAGTTGTCCCGCGGCCGAATCGAGCCGATCCTCGGCATAGGCCGCCAACCGCGGAGCGAAGTCCTTCCAATTCGCGTAGGGCGGCGAAGTCAGCCACGACTTGCTCATCGCCCGCAGGGAGAATAGCGAGGCGGTCTCGCACAAACTCTCATCGAGCCAGTGGTTGGCCTGCCGTGGCTCTTTCCATTGCCGCTCGTCGGTGTGCTCCAGCAGCGCGTGGCAGAACTCGTGGGCGAATTGGAAGGCGTACTGGGCCCAGTAAAGGTCTTCGGTCGCCAGGCCGATCACGATCCGGCCTTCAGAATCCGGATCGAAATGCGTGATCGGATACCGCGGGTCTCGATAGACGAAAAAGCCCGCGCCGCGGAATTTCGTATTCGGGCAGTGCCGCCAGATTTCGCCCGCCGCCGAGCGCAGCACCGCCGCCACGTTGTCCGGCGGCGCCGAGCGAAACTCGTCCTTGACCGTGATCCGCAATTCGCGCGGGTCGTCCGCCGCGCCGCACGTGGGCGAAAAGCAGCGCCACGGGCAGGCCGAGCAATCGCCGCCGCGAAATCGCCCAGCGGCCGGTCGTTGCGCCGCTCGATAATCGGTCAAACTGGGATGGGTTGAGCACGCAGGCATGGCCTGAGTGTACCGTGGCGGCGGGTGAGAATCAGCCTGCTGCGCCGTCCGCAATTCCTATCTGCGCTCATCCGCGTCCATCTGAGTTCATCTGCGTTCGATCAATCGACATCGCCTCACAACTCGGTGGTGCGGTCCAAGTGCGGACGGTTGCCTCGCATGGGAGGCTGCATCCATTGGATAACGCAGATGAACGCGGATGGACGCAGATGAGCGCAGATTGGCGAGGAAAGAAGGGGAGGAGGAATCTGGGATTGGGGAGAGGTCGATCAAGCCTCGAACCGCTCCGCCCCCAACTCTTCCTCGTCGGCGGATTCGGTCGAGAGCCGGCACTCGGGCAGGCTATCGAGGAACTGCCGCCCATAGGGCTTGCTGCGGATCCGCGGATCGAGGATCACCACTATTCCCCGGTCGTGCGCCGAGCGGATCAGCCGGCCGAAGCCCTGCTTGAGCTTGAGGATCGCCTCGGGCAGTTGATAATCGGCGAATGGATTGCCGCCGGCCCTGCGGATCGCCTCCAGCCGGGCTTCGAGCAGCGGCCGGTCGGGCACGCTGAACGGCAGCTTGGTGATGATCACGTTCGCCAGGGCGTCGCCCGGCACGTCGACCCCTTGCCAGAAGCTGTCGGTGCCCAACAGCACCCCGCGCGGATTGGCCTTGAACCGCTCGATCATCGTGCTTCGCGGTACGCCGTCGGCCTGGCAGTAGAGCGCCAGGTTGCGCTCGGCCAGCCAGCCGGTCAGCCCCTCCGCCACGCGGCGCATCATCTCGTAGCTGGTAAAGAGCACGAACGCATGGCCGTCGGTCCGGCCGGCAAAGCGGCGGATCATGTCGATCGTGCGGAGTTGATAGCGATGCGTATCGGCCGGGTCGGGCATCCCGTCGACCAGGATCAAGTCGACCTGCCGCGCGTAATCGAACGGGCTTCCCCAGCGGCGAGCCGTGGCCTGGGTCAATCCGACCCGCGATTTGAAGAAATCGAACGATCCTTGCCGGCCCACGGTCAACGTGGCGCTGGTCATGATCACGCTGGGCACCTTGCCGAACAGCTCCGCCCGCAGGGCCGGGCCCACGTCGAGCGGCGCGGCGGCGAGCGTCAGCCGCAGTCGGCCGCGGCGGCTGCGCGACGAATCGGCCCAGTAGACCGTGTCCTTGGCGTCCTGCGTGCGCCAGGCTTCGAGTTGTCCGGCCACGCCCTCCAGCCGGTCTGCGGCCGAGAGCAAGTCCTGCCGCTCGATCTCGTTCAGCGGGCCCGTAGCTCCGCGGAGGACCTTCGCCAGATTAGCCAATCCTGGGCTGAGGCGATTGAGCGCGACGACCGGTCCCGGCGCGTCGGGCGCTGGCTTTGCCCTGTCGGGCGAGCCAGGCGTGGACGTCGGCAAAGAACTCTTCGGCCAGGTGGCGGCAATGGTCGACGCTCATTTGCGCGTTGCGCAGCTTGTGATGCACGAGCAAGCCGCGATTGGTCCGGTCGTTGTACAACCGGCCGAGCAGGTATTCGACTTGTCCGCTGCTGGCGCTGCCCCCCAGGTGATCGCTGGCCACGGCTTCGAGCGTATGGGCTTCGTCGAATACCACGGCCCCATAGTCGGGCAGAATGCTGACGCCCTCGCGCCGCAGGGCCAGATCGCTGAAGAACAAGGCGTGGTTCACGACCAGCAACTGGGCGTGCTGCACCCGCCGCCGGGCCGAGTAGTAAAAGCACTCCTTGTAGGTCGGACATTTGCGGCCCAGGCAATTGCCGCTGTCGCTTTGCACCTCGTCCCAGACGGTCGAGAGCGGCTGGTGGTCCAGGTCTGTGAGCGAGCCGTCGTGAGTGCGGCCCGACCAGTCGATCACGTCGGCCAGATCGGCGAACTCTTCCTCGCGATGAAACAGGCTGGCCGCCCGCTGGCTGGCGGCTTCCATCCGCCGCCGGCTCAGATAGTTGTGCCGGCCCTTGACCAGCACGGCCGTAAACTCGCAGGGCATGACGCTCCGCAGCAGGGGCAGATCCTTGTGGATCAGTTGCTCCTGCAGGCTGATCGTGTTGGTCGAAATCACCACCCGCTTGGGCAGGGCCTCGCTCGATTCGGCCACGGCCAGGATCGCCGGCACCAAATAGGCGAAGCTCTTGCCCACGCCGGTGCCGGCCTCGGCGATCAGATGGCGGCGGCCGGCCAGGGCCTCGGCCACGGCTTCGGCCATTTCGAGCTGCTGGCGGCGCTCTTCGTAGCGGTCGAGCCGGGCCGCGATGCGGCCGGTAGGCCCCAGGATTTCGGCGGCAGAGAGCATGGAGGAAAGGCAGAAGGCAAAAGGCAAAAGGCAAAAGGCAAAAATGCGACGCGGGAGTCGAGATGCTCTTTCCTAGCCGGCGGACAACGTCCGCCCGGCAATCCAAGCGATCAACCACGTCATTCGAGACCCCTTCGGTCTCGGATCGTTTTTCTCACGGCGGATGTTTTTCGATTGTCTCTGTGTTATTCTCCACGCACCGGGGCAATTTGACCAGAACCATCCGTATCCAGCCGAGCGACGTCGCGCGCGGCCAGGCCCTGCCCAGCTGGGTGGCCTGCCGAGCGCACGCGGAGAGCCCATGCCGATCGAATTTCGCTGCACCAAGTGCAGCAAGCTGTTGCGGACCCCGGACGACACGGCGGGCAAGCAGGCCCGCTGCCCTCAGTGCGGCACGATTCTGGCGATACCGGGTTCCCGTCCCGCACCGGCGGCGCCCTCGCAGCCGGGGGCCCCGCAGGCGCCGCGCCGTCGATTCCCCCGCGGGCAGCCTCTCCGGCCGCGCCGCGCCCGGCGGCTCCGGCAGGTGTTCCACCGAGCGCCGGCGCTGCGAACCCGTATGCCGCGCCGCAGGTCACCGCGTCGCAGGCCGACGCGACGGCCGGTCAGAATTACGGCAAGCTATCGTACAGCGAAGCGCTCAGCCGTGCGGGCCGGATTTTTTGGGCCAACCTGGGCCGCTGTGTGGCGCCGTGCTGCTTTATTTGGGAGTCATCGTGGGACTCACTTTCGCCACGCAAATGGTCGCGCTCGCCGGGATCCGCCCCCAGGTCGGGGGCGCAAAGGGTGGGCCGGACCTGCTGCAATTGGCCGGCGCCATGATCTTCGTCAACTTGATCTCAATGCTCGTGCAGATCTACATGATGCTCGGGCAAATGAACTTCTTTTTGAAGGTTTCCCGCGGCGATTCCGACGCCGATTTTGCCAAAATCTTCAGCGGCGGTCCCTGGTTGCTCCGAGGCATCGGCGGCTCGATTCTGTTTGCGTTGATTCCCGCCATCCTGTTCGTGGTCACGATTCGATTCCTTCCCTGGTGGTGCTTGCTGTTGCTGTTCGTGCCCCTCGTCATTTACTTGTTGACGTACTCGCAGTTTCTGCTGACGATCATCGATCGCAACTTGGGGGTTATCGGGTCCTTCAGCGAATCGCAGCGAATCACCAAGGGCAACCGCGGACAGTTGTTCCTGACGTACTTCCTCTTCGGGCTGATGATTTTCGGGTTTTCGATTATTGGCTCATTCTTGTTTACCGGAATGGCGGGTGGCGCGGCTCCAAACTTCGGGCTGTTGGCTTTGTGGTTCATCGCCGTGGCACTGGCATCCCTATTCATTACGCCGTACCTCTGGGTCTTGGGATCGGTCTGCTATTTGATAATGTCCGGCCAGCCTACATCCGACCGTCAGACGCGCCCCACGTTCGACGCCTGACGCGGCCGGCGCCGCGGCCCGACTGTTTACCGTGGCCGGCCAGGCCGCGCTCACGGCATCGCCTGTCAGGCGCCGTTTGCGGCGGTTGCGGAGACCGGGAAAACGGCGCCGGCACCCTACCTTCACTCTGGACAGGTCGTGGATTCGCCATCTGGTAGCAATCCTTACGAGTCACCCCTCGCGCCGCTCGGCCTGCCTGGCGTTTGGCCGGGCGAGCACCGCCCGCTGCGGGTCGGCTTGACGCTCGTCGCGGCCACGCGGGTTTACCTGGCGAATTTCTGGGCCTGCGTCGGCATCATGCTGCTCACGGTGCTCACCGGGATGGCAATCTACCTCATGATCGGGATGGTGATCTTCGCTTTCGCCGGGAAGGTCGACCTTGCTTCCGACAGCCGCTGGTCGCAACTGGGTGTCGCCGCGATCACGCTGGTTCCGCGAGCGTTCGTCCAGGCATATCTGTTCGCCGGGCAGGCGCATTACTTTCTCAAGGTTGCCCGCGGCGATCGCGACGCGCTGTTCCGCCGCTTGTTTGATGGCGACACGTGGTTCTGGCGATTCCTAGGGGTCTTGCTGCTCGCCGTGGGCAGCGTGCTGCTGGGAGGGACGCTAGTCGTGGGCGTGTTTTGGCTGATCGGCAAATCGGGGGCCAGCTTCGACGTCGCGCGCGGCGGCATGATCGCCGCCGGCACCCTGATGGCGGGGTTGGGAGTCTTCGCCGGGCTCGCCGTCGCCATGTCTCCGCTGCTGATCGTCGATCGCGATCTGGGTTTGCTCGCTTCGCTCAGCGAGTCGTTGCGGCTGACGTCCGGCAATCGCGGAAAACTGTTGCTGACGCTGGGTTTCCCGGCGGTGGTCGGCGCCCTCGTTTACATCGTGCCGGCCCTGACGATGCCTCCGTCCGACGACGACGCGTCCACCGCGGCCACGGTTGCGAGCCTGACGGCCCTGGGCATCGCGTTCTTTGCCGTCCTGCCCTGGCTCTACATGACCTGGGCCGTGTCATACTTGATGATGTCGGGCCAGCCGATCGCCGCCGAAGGCGGATACAATTCAAAGCCGCCAGAGCATGCCATGCCCGAGCCGACAGGCGAAACTGCCGATCGCCCGCGATGAATGGATGCCGCGGCGGCTAGCGCCGCTTCGGCGCGATCAGGTCCGTTTCCGGACTGCTGGCCGTGGCGTAGAGCTTTTTGGGAATGCGGCCCGCCTGCCAGGCCAGTCGCCCGGCCGTGATGCCGGCTTTCATCGCCAGCGCCATCGCCAGGGGATCGGTCGCATGGGCGATGCCCGTGTTGAGTAGCACGCCGTCGACCCCCAGCTCCATCGCCGCCGTGACGTCGCTGGCGGTGCCCACCCCCGCATCGACGATGACCGGATAGTCCGGATCGCCGTCCTTGAGGTACTCCAGGCAAATGCGGATGTTGTTGGGGTTCAGGATGCCCTGGCCCGAGCCGATCGGGCTGCCGGCCGGCATCACGCTCGACGCCCCGGCCTGCTTGAGCCGCCGGGCGATGATCGGGTCGTCGCTCGTGTAGCACAGCACCTGAAAGCCTTCGGCCACGAGCCGCTCGGTGGCCTCGAGCGTGGCGACCGGGTCGGGCAGCAGGGTCTTGGTGTCGGCCAGGACTTCCAGCTTGACCCAGTCGGCCCCGGGATTTTCCAGGCCGAGCAGGATTTCGCGACCCAGCCGGGCCACGCGGATGGCGTCGTCGGCCGTGAAGCAGCCGGCCGTGTTGGGCAGCAGCGTGTAGCGGCTGGTGTCGAGATGGTCGAGGATGTTCTGGCCCTGGGCGTTGACCAGCCGCTCGCGGCGCACGGCGACGGTGATGCAGTCGGTGCCGCTGAGCGCGAGAGCCTCGGACATCAGCTCGTAGCTCGCGTACTTGCCGGTGCCCACGATCAGCCGGCTGGCCAGCGTATGGGTGCCGATCTGCAGCTTGTCGCCCAGTTGTACGTCTGTCGCCACGCTTATCCTCCTCCGACCAGCGTCACCACTTCGACCTGGTCTCCCGGCTGCAATTGGTGCCCGGCGTGCCGGGTGCGCGGCACGAGTTCCAGGTTCACTTCGACTGCACATTGCCGCGCGTCGAGTTCCAGCTCGGACAAGAGCGCGGCGACGCTGGTGCCCGCCGGCGCGGTGCGCGGTTTGCCGTTGACGGTGATCTCCACGCTGCGTCGCCACCTGCTGCCAAGCGTCAAACTCGCCGCGAAACTCCCATTCTAGAAGTGCTCTGCGCGGCTGGTCAAGCTGCGCTGGCGGCGGTTGAACCCCGCATCGCGGTGAGCGGCAGGGCGCGTCACCGCCGGTCCAATCCGGGGTGAAATCGGACTCGGGCGTGGCCTGAGCGAGAAATTCGCAATTGCTGCCCGGAGAACAACCCAGTGCCAAGCACACCGGCGGCATCGCCTTGCCGCTCACACCGAACAAGCCGACAGCCCGGTGACCCAGCCGAGAAATATCATTCACCTTTCGTTGGCCGATTCGGAGTCTGGCAGGGCAAGGTTTACAATACGGGCAGGCTCGCCGCGGCGCGGGCCAATTCCTGAAACCGTTGCTCGTCTGATGCAGAGCCATCCCGACGTCGACAATCCGTTTGCCTGCCCGCACTGCGGAGCCCACGATCCGCGGTTTTTGAGCCGGGCCGGGTTGCCGGTCGATTGCCCCGGCTGCGGGCGGCAATTCGTGGCCGGCGTGCCGACGCTGGCCACGCCGCAGGTGCTCGCGACCGGGTCGGAATCCGCCGACGAGTCGGACGCCTACGAGCTTGAGCCGCCGGTCGCCCGGCCGACGCTGCCGATCTTCAGCGACGAAGAGCTGGAGCCGCCCCTCAAGCCAAAGCCGGCCGTGGCGCGAAGTGTCGCTCGAGCCGGTCGGCTACGACTCCGAAGCGGCCCGCCTGGAGCGACTGCACCGGTTCCAACATTCGCCCGACGACCCGCCGAAGGTTGTCTTCCTGTCGGGCGTGTTCGATTTTCCGCTGCAAGCCGGCGTCTGGCAGCGCTGGATCGCGATGTCGGTGGCGGTCGTGCTGATCGGTCAGATCGCGATTCCCTGTTTGCGGCTCTTGGGCCTGCTCGACGATTCGGGAGCGTCGCGCGAGATGATCTTGGGACTGATCATGGGATTGCCGTCGCTGCTGGTTTCGCTGATTGGCGGCGGCTACATCTCGGCCTGTTTGCTGACCGTGATCGAAGACACGGCCAACGGCTGCGACCGGGTGCAGGAATGGCCCGAGTCCGACTGGCGCGATTGGGCTTTCACGCTGCGCATTCCGGCGATGGCCGCGTTTGGAGCGCTGGCCGCCGGCTGCGTATTCCTCAAATTGGCCGGCCACTGGAACCTGGCGGCCGATCTGGCGACGCTGCTGGTCTTTCCCGTGCTGATGTTGTCGATCCTCGAAACCGGCGCGGTGCTGGCCCCGATCAGCGGCGCGATCCTGGTCAGTTGGTTCCGGTTCTGGTGGGCCTGGGCGATCTTCTATGCCGAGACCGCGGCGCTCCTCCTGCCGCTTGCCTGGTACATCCGCTGGGCCTCGGGCCAGAGTTTGCCGGTGGCACTGACGATCATCGCCCCGCCGCTGGTCGCCGTGATGCTGATCTACGCCCGGCTGCTGGGCCGCCTGGCCTGGTACACCGGCTGGGATGAGGAACAGGAGGGGGAGGAGGAGGCCGACGACGCCGAGGACGAGCCAGCGTAAGGGACCCATTGGCCTCCCAAATCCGGGTCGCTCGCCATGAAAACTCCGCGCACCAGGCAATTGCCGCCGCTATTCACCCAGCCGATTGGCTCGCTCCCCCGGCCGCAAGTCGTCCGCGACGTGCTCGCGGCGCGGCAAGCGAATCCCGCGGCTGCCGACCCGGCGCTGCTCGACGACCTGGTCCTGTTCGCGATTCGGCTGCAAGAGCAGGCCGGGCTGGACGTGGTCAGCGACGGCGAATGGCGGCGGAGCCATTACATCGGCGAGTTTCTGGCCCGGGTTGGCGGCTTCGAGAAGATTCGCCCCTACGAGCATCAGGGCGAACGGAAGCTGACCGACGTCGTCGTCCGCCGGATGCGGGCCGCCGAGCCGGTGTTCGCCCACGATGCGGCCTTTCTGGCGGCCCACACCGCTCCGGGTGACGAAGTTCGCCTTGCCCAGCCCGTTTCTGATCGCGGTCCGCTATTGGCACCAGGATTTCAGCCGCGAGGCGTATCCGACGCTGGAGCACTTTCTCGATCATCTGGCCGAGCTATTGGCGGGCGAAGCCCGGGCCGTGGCTGCCGCGGGCATCGACATCGTCCAGCTCGACGATCCGGCGCTGGCCTATTTCTGCGATCGGCGGCTGACGGCCGGCGAGTCGATTCACGACGAGCGGCTGCGGCGCGAGTGGAACATCGAGCGGCAGTTTCCCCAGGCGCTGGCCGCGATCGGCCGGGTCGTCGCGGGCCTGCCGGCCGAGGTCCACCTGCACTGCTGCCACAGCGTCTACAAGCGGCAGAGCGACGTTCGCGGCGATTACCGCCCGATCCTGCCCCGGCTGGCCGGCGCGCCCCATCGACCGGCTGAATCTCGAATTCGCCTACGAGGGAACCGGCCACGTCAGCGATCTGGAATTGCTGCCGCCGGGCATCGACTTGGGCATGGGCGTGGTCGACGTGCGAACCGAGCAGCCGCAATCGATCGACGCGATCGAGCAGTTGGCCGCGGCAGGCGTCGAGCAGATCGGGGCGGGGCGGATTGCGCCAATCCCGACTGCGGCTTCGCCCCCGGCGCCGGCGAACCCCCCACGCTGGACGAAGCCTACGACAAGCTCAAGCGGCTGGCGGCCGCCGCCCGGCGGCTGCGGGAGCGCATGGACAAATGTGCGGATTAGTCGTCGCGGTCTGCCCCTCAGATCGCCGAGTTTATCGCGGGCGGTCGAGCCAATAATTCGGGTCACGACTGGCGTGTGCCAGGGCGACGATGAGGATGTCTTCCCTCAGGACTTCGAACACGACGGCGTAGTGGAATCGCGCCAGCAGGGCTCGTCGGTATCGTGCATGACGGGGCAGCGTTTCCATTCTGGCAAAACTCATGGGACGTTCGGCAATCGCATCGAGTGCCTGGCACAGAGCGTTCAGAAAATCGTTGCCCGCGGAGACCGTTTGGCTGTTCAGGTACTGCTGAGCAGCCTCGATCTCCGCCTCGGCCTCGGCGAGAATGCGGAGCCTCACGGAGACTGCTCGCCGGCCTGCCGCCGTCGTGCGTCGGCAAGCACGTCCGCGGCGGCACGCGCGGTTGTCTGCGCCGGCCTCGTATGCGGCTGAACGGCGTTGTAGTTCGGCCAGCAAGATACCGTCGCCATTCAATCCGAGTGGGTCCACCCCGGCGAGGCTATCTTCCAGTGCGCCCACGACGTACGCCCGGTCTTCAGGCGACAGGGATAATGCTTGTTGCAGAACTTGTTCGCGATCGGACATGGTCGGTACCTTTGCAGCGAGCTTTCCTGATTTTCGCATAGCGCCGCATTCGAGTCGAGCGGGTTTGCCATCCGAGCAATAAATGGCGTCGCCACGACGGCAAAAGTGCAGATTGACAGCCGGCGGCGGCGCGGTGGACAATAACTGGCCTGCGGTTTATTGCGGCTACGCGGGACTTTTCTTGGGCTCCGTCCATGGCCGATTCGTTCGATCCCTACCACATCTGGCTGGGAATCCCGCCCGAGGATCAGCCGCCCGATCATTATCGGTTGCTCGGGGTCAAGCAGTTCGAGTCGAACCCCGACGTGCTGGAGAGCGCCGCCGACCAGCGGATGGCTCACGTCCGCTCGTTTCAGACCGGCAAGCGGGCCGCCGAATCGCAAAAACTGCTCAACGAGCTGTCGGCCGCCCGGGCCTGCCTGCTCAGTCCGGACAAGCGACAAGCTTACGACCAGACGCTGCGCGCCAAGCTGGCCCCCGCGCCGCGCAGGCAGCCGCGCCGGCGGCGAAGGTGCTACCCAAAGCGGCCCCGGCGAGCCCCGTCAAACCTCTGGCGGTGGCCCGGCCCGTTTCGGTTCAGCCTGTCGTGCCGGCAGGGCCGGTGCTGGGTTTCGATCCGCTCGCGCAGACCGGCCCCCGGCGCGCGATCAAAAAGCGGCAGACCGGAGTTCCCCCGGCGATCTTGGCCGGCGCCGGTGCCGCACTGGTCGCTCTGATTGCAATCGCTTGGGCGATCCTGGGGGGCGGGGAGGAGGAGCATCCGTCCGTCGCGGCCCGCCACGTGGATGCCGCTCCGCGAGCTGCGGAACGCACCACGCGCGACGCCCCTGGCTCGCAGTCGGCCGCGGTGCCAACGGATCGTCCAGCAAACGCGAAAGCGTCTGCCGGCGCCGACGATGTCCAGACCGTGGATGATTCACTCGAACCGGCAACCACAGCGGATGATTCCCGAGCGGCCCCGCCCGACGACCGTTTGCCCGAGATGCCGGCCGACGAAGCCGCCGAGGCCGACGGGCCAGCGGACGCCGCCGACGTGCGCCCCCTTCGCCGGATGCCGACCAGCAAGCGGCGGCCCTGGCCGAAATCCAGCAGGTGCTCAAGCGCGAACTCGCGGCGGCCAAGAAACCGGCCGACAAGGCGGCGCTGGCCGAAAAGCTGCTCGGCCTGGCCGCCGACAGCAGCGCACCCGCCGAGCAGTTTGCGTTGCTCAGCGAGGCCCGGCGGCTGGCGATCGCGGCGGGCGCTCCGGCCCTGGCTTTCCGGGCGGTCGATCAATTGGCCGAAAGCTTCGCCCTCGACCGCTTTGAAGAATCGGCCCAAACGGCCGAAGAGCTGACCGGCCGCGATTTGTCGCCCGCAATGAAAAAAGAGCTGGTCGAGTCGATCGACCCGCTCACCGCGGCCGCACTCGAGGGCGGTCAGTTCGCGGCCGGACGTCGGCTGGCCGTGGTCGGCGTGGCCGCCGCCCGCAAGACGAAGCAGTCTGAACTGCTCAAAGCGCTGACCCAGCGCGGCAAGGAACTGGCCGCCGCCGAAAAGTTGGCCACTGGGGCGTCCGGTTCGAGCAAACCTGCTTCAGAACATGCGCCGGTCACCCAGCGGGGCAAAGGTGGCCCCGGCGTCGTCGCCGACAAGTTGGTACTCTGGAATTGCCACTGCAATCACTGGAAAGACCGCGGGCTATTGAGCGCCCATATCGAGCTGCGGAAAGCCAATCAGGTCGTTTGGTCGAAGCGCGATATCGCGGTGGCCTGGAGCAAGGATGAAGAGCCTGCCACGACGATTCCGCTGCCGCGAATCGCATTCGATGCCCTGCGGGTCGAAACCGCCTCGTACCACGGCGAAGGAACGGCGCTCTGCGAAGTTGAAATCCTTCGCGGCGGCATCAATGTCGCCCGCGGCAAGCCGGTGAGGGCCAGCGGGTCCCACCAACCGGCGCTAATGCCCGACGCGATCGTCGATGGCATCCGAGACTCGGCGAATCCAACGGCTGGGTACTGGCAGGGCCCAAACCAACAGCTGGCCTGGGTCGAGATTCAGGTCGCGCCATCGGCGGCCACGCGCCGCAACACAATCTACTTGGCTGACCTGCCGGTGATGGAATCACGGATTTTCGCGGAAGCCGTGATCTCGGACCGCCATCCCGTGAGCGGCGTGAAATGCGAGCATAGCCTTTCGGTCCACCCGGACCATGGCAGTTCGTCGCGAGTTCTCTACAAGCTCGACAAGAAGTATCTAACGCTTTCCGGCGCCGCCGCCATCGGCGACACCCCTGCGATGAGAAGTGCCAACCCGTTGACGTTTCGGATCGTGGCCGACGGCAAAGAGCTATGGCGAACCACGATCCAAGACTCGGGGAAAAAGCACCCCGTGCAAGTGAGCGTGGCTGGTGTCAAAAATCTCGAACTATTCGTCGATTGCCCTGGCTCTGCGGATTTTGCCCATGCCTTGTGGGTCGAACCGGAACTCGTACCCGTCGGCAGCGCCAAGGCCCCGCCGCGTCCCACAGCGGTTCGTACTGAGGCCCCAGGCACTGCCGCCGTGGCGGACAAACCAGGCATCAGGGGCGTCTCGATGCCCGACAGACTCGTGATCTGGAACACGCACAATTACGGCTGGAACGACCGCGGCACGCTCACTTGCAACGTGTCGCTGCTCCAGGCGGGGCGCACCGTCTGGTCGAAAAACGAGGTGTCGCTCGATTGGAAGCCCGACGCCGACCTGGCGACTACTGTCGAGCTGCCTGGCCTGGCCTGCGATGCGGTCCGTGTCGAGACGACCAGTTTCCAGGAACTCGGGCCCGGCCTGTGCGAGATCGAAGTCTACCAGGGCAAGAAGAATCTGGCCCTGGGCAAGCTGGTCTCGGCCAGCGGGTTTCACAACAACGGGCCGCCGCCCGACGCGGCTGGTGGACGGCATTCGCGATTCGTCGCGGCGGATGTACGGCTATTGGATCGGGCCGGATGGGGCCAATGCCTGGGTCGAAGTGCAGCTCGACAAGCTGGGGCCGGCCGCCGCAGCCGCTGAAGAACAGAAGCAGCAGCCGCCGCACGCGGGCGACAAACAGGACCCCACCGCCGACAAGCTCGTGATCTGGAATTGCCACAGCAACCACTTTGCCGACCGTGGCCTGCTGAGCTGCGATGTCGAACTCGTTCGCGGCGGGAAGGTCGTCTGGTCGCAGTGGGCCATTCCGACGGACTGGTACGCCGATCGGGAGGTCGCCACGACGATCCCGCTGCCGAAGATCACGTTCGAGACGGTCCGCATCAAGTCGGCCTCGACCATGGCCCTGGGGCCGGCCTTGTGCGAGGTCGAGGTGTTTCGCGGCCCGACCAACATCGCCCGCGACCAATTGGTGCGGACCAGCTCGACGCATCCCAACAGTCCGCCGCCGAGCACGCTGACCGACGGCATCAAGGACTCTTCACAGCTAGATCACGGCTACTGGGTCGCCTGGGATCACGATCGTGCCTGGATCGAAGTGCAGGTCGCGCAGCTTAAGGCTCCGACGAGCGGCGTGACGATTGCCAAAGCCGTTTACGGACTCGGGGCCAGGCAAGCCGACGTGACCGAACAGCTCCAAAAAAGCGTCGCGGACGGCCGCTACGTCGTCATTCAGGCCGACGCCCGAGCCTTCGGCGATCCGGCACCCTTCGTGCCGAAGCGGCTGGTCGTCAGCGGTTCGCTGGGTGCGAAGGCATTCGAGTTCGACCTGGGCGAAAACGACATCGAACCGCTGCCGAACTTTCCCGCCGAAGGTGCGAAAACTGCCGGTGCGAGCAATCGCTTTGTCGTGCTGGCGGCCAAATACGGCGCCGGATCGAGCTGGACCGATCTCACCGAGTCTGTCGCCAAGGGCGTCGAGGATCCCAAGGCAACCTTCGATCCGAGCGTCTTTACGCGGGATTTGCCCGACCCCTGGTTCGGGACCGACAAGCACGTGCTCGTCTGGTTCGACCATCAGGGGCGGCGCTACGTCCGCATTTATGGCCCCGCGGACAAGCGACCGCTGTTGCCGTAATGCGCGGGATGCTCATTCCGCCTTGCGGGCCGGCTCGGCCGCCCCGTTGCCGGCGGCCACGTTGCCGCTGGGCGCCGGGCGGACCGGCTCGTGCGCTTCGCCACCGAGCTTGATCAGGGCTTCGGGCAGCTCCACGCCGCCGATATCGCGGAGGACCTGCATCATCGGCGGCATCGTGCTGGCCATGTTGTGCAGGAAGCTGGCCGTGTTGCTCTTGCCGTTGGCCCCGCCGTTTTCCCAGACGATCACCTTGTCGAATTTGATGTTCGAGATTGCCTGGGCCGACGTCTCGGCCAGCTTGTCGAGGTGCTCGAGCATCAGCAGCTGGAACGCTTCTTTGGCGCCGCCGCAGGCCTGGATGATCTGCTTGAGGCCTTCGCCCTTCTTGGCCAGGATTTCGTACTGGCCCCGGGCTTCGGCCTCGAGCTTGGCGAAGATGGCCTGGGCCTGGCCCTCGGCTTCGATCCGCCGCTTTTGAGCTTCGGCTTCGGCCTCGACGATGGTTTTGGCCTTCTGGGCTTTGGCCGGCGCTTCGAGCTCGGCCCGCCGCTCGGCCTCGACGCGCTCGGCGTCGGCTAGGGCGGCCTTGGCCATGGCCCGGTTCTGGGCCTCGAGGACGGCGGCTTCGGCCTCGCGCTTGCGGCGTTCGCCCAGCTCGTAGGCCTCGGCCTTTTTGACCAGCAGCTGAGCCTGCGAGTTGGCGATCACGGCCTGGGCCGAGTTTTCGCCTTCGATCGCCTTGGCCTCGGCGCCGGCCATCGTGACCCGCATCGATTGCTGGGCGTTTTTGACCTGAGCGTCGCGGTCGAAATTGGCCGTTTGTTCGCCGACTTTCTGATCGCGGTCCAGCTCGGCCAGCCGCACGGCCTGCTCGCGCTGAGCCTCGCGGGTGCCGATGTCGCGGAACTTGTTGGCATTGGCCACCTGGATCACCCGATCGCGCTCGGCTTCGGCGACTGCGCGTCTCGCCGATCCGCTCCTGCTCGGCCACGTCGCCCCGGGCTTGCTGGATCGCCTGGCTGGCGGCCTTCTGGCCGATGGCGTCGATGTAGCCCGACTCGTCCTGGATGTCGGTCACGTTGACGTTGATCAGCACCAGGCCGATCTTCTTCAGCTCGGGCTCGAGCGAGCTCTGGATGTGGTGCAGGAAGGTTTCGCGGTCGCGGTTGATGTCTTCGATCCGCATCGAGGCGATCACCTGCCGCAGCTGGCCGAAGATGATTTCCTCGGCCTGCTTGCGGACCTGGGCAGCGTTCTGCCCCAGCAAGCGGATGGCCGCGTTCTGCATCACGTCGGGCGCGGTGCCGATCGCCACGGTGAACACGCTGGGCACGTTCACCCGGATGTTCTCCATCGACAACGCCCCGCGAAGCGGAATCTCGATCTGAATCGGCTCCAGGCTCAGGTAGCTGTAATCCTGGATCAGCGGCCAGACGAACGACGCTCCGCCGTGGATGCAGCGGGCCGTGTCGCCGTGCCCGACCTTGCCGTAGATCACCAGCACGCGGTTGCTCGGGCAGCGCTTGAACCGCTTGGCGACGAAGATCAGCGTGCCCAGCAGCATCAGGGCCAGGGCCACGCACATCGCCGCGACAAAGGCGTAGGGCCCGGCGCCACGTTGGACTTGAGCCAGCAGCAGCAGCAGGTTCATGGGTGGTTTCTCGGGGGTGGAAGCGAGCGCCTCGGCGGCGCGGATGAGGTTGTCAGACGTGCGCTTTTGCCGGCAGCGAATCGGTGCTGGTCGCCGTCTCGGCCGCGGCCACTTCGACCGCGCCCGGCCCGACCACTTCGGTCACCACGACTCGCGTGCCGGTCGGCAGGGCGGCTCCGGCCGTGGTTGCCTGGTACTCGAGCGTGCGGTTTTGCAGCGTGAGCTGGATTTTTCCGGCCCCGGTTCGGGCCGCGGGAATACTCAGGTAAACGATCGCTTCGCGGCCCACCGCGGCGCCGATTCGCTCCGTGCCGTCGGCCCGCAACCGGCCCAGCGACTGCATCAGGTAGTAAACGCTGTACATCGCCGCTCCGCCGCTGGCCAGGGCCAGCAGCAGCGGACGCGGAGCGGTCAGCTCGGCACTTTCGGCGGCCAGCCCGGCCAGGCCGAAAAAGACCAGCGCCGCGACCACCGTGCGAAACGTCAGAATGCGGAACAGCCACGTCGAGTCGTGCTTGCCCTGCAGGTGCGAATGCGCTTGGCCATGCGCGGCGCTGCCGTGCTCGGGGGCGTGGCCGTCGTGCGAGTCGCCCGCGTGACTGTCGGCCGAAGTCAGCAGATCGTGCCCGGCGAAATCCTGGCCCGCGAAATCGTGCCCGCTTAGATCGACGCCCGTGTCGCCCCCCAAGTCGTGATCGAACCCCTCGTGGCTGAAGCCGAGCAGCGACAGCAGGAACTGGGCGATCATCAACGTGCCGCCGAGTATCGCGGCGCAGAGGAAGAGCATTTCCATGACCGTGAACCTCGCCAAGCGAGCGTGGGTCCTGTAACCGAGTGTATTTCGCCCGAACGGGCCAAAGATTGGGCAGAAGGTAGAGCGGGGGCCCGCGGCTGCGCCCTCATCATCAAGGCCCGTCCGCGGCGTGTCAAACTTGCCGGCCGGCGGTTGCGCAGCCGGGCTCGGCGGCATCCGGGCGACGCGCTTGGACTTAATCGCGCCTGGGGCCGCGCAAGTCGGGCGAAACGGAGTCGCGGCGACCCATCGCCAGAACCCCCCCAGACGACTACAATGCGTGGTTTTCACTGCTGGAATGTTTAGTTAGCCCGCTAGCGGATCAGGGTTTGCGCCCGCCCGCTCGGCTACCCACGCCATGCCCAAACCGCGCCTGATGACTCCCGGTCCGACGCAAGTGCCCCAGGCCGCTCGCCTGGCCATGGCGCGGGACGTGATTCATCATCGCACGCCCGAGTTCAAGGCCCTGTTTGCGGATGTGCTCGCCGGCTTGAAATACGTCTTTCAGACCGCCGCCGACGTGGTGGTGCTGTCCGCCTCGGGCACGGGAGCGATGGAAGCCGCCGTGGTCAATGTGGTGCCGCGGGGCGGCAAGGCGATCGTGCTCGACGCGGGCGTGTTTGCCCGCCGCTGGGCCCAAATCGCCCGGCGGTTCGGCATCGAAGTGGTCCACCATGAAGTGCCCTGGGGGCAAGCCGTCGAGGCGGCCGACGTGGCCCGGCTGCTCCCGGAGCATCCCGACGCGGTCGCCGTGTTCGGCACGCTGATGGAGAGCAGCACCGGCGTCGGCCACGATGTGCAAGCGATTGGCCGCGTGGTGCGCGAAAGCCCGGCGGTCTTCGTCGTCGATGGGATCAGCGGCGTCGGGGCCATGGAGTGCCGGACCGACGAGTGGGGCATCGACGTGCTGGTCGTCGGCTCGCAAAAGGCTCTGATGCTGCCGCCGGGCTTGAGTTTCTTGTCCGTCAACGACAAGGCCTGGCGGCAAATCGAGCGGATCGAGCGGCAGGCGTTTTACTTCGACCTTATCTTCCATCGCGACAAACTCGTCAGTGGCCCCGACACGCCCTGGACGCCGGCCGTCACGCTGATCGCCGGCCTGGCGGAGAGCTTGCGCGAGATTCGCACGGCCGGCATCGAGACGGTCTGGGCCCGCTGCGCGGCGGCTGGCCGAGGCTACCCGGGCCGGGGTGCAGGCGCTGGGCCTGGAACTGTTCGCCCAGCGGCCGGCCGCCGGCCTGACCGCCGTCAAAGTGCCCGAGGGGGTCGACGGCGGCGCGCTGCTCGCCCGCTTGGAGAGCCGGTTCGGCGTCAAGCTGGCCGGCGGGCAGGACAAGTTGCGGGGCAAGATCTTCCGGATCGGCCATTTCGGCGTGCTCGACGAGCTCGACATCCTGGGCACGCTGGCCGCCTTGGAAATGACGCTGGCCGAGCTGGGCTGGCCGGTCACGCTCGGCGCTGCTGCCGCAGCCGCCGAAGCGCAGCTTCTGCAACCGGCCGCTGCGACGAACACAAAACTGGCCGCCACCAAGAAATAGATTGTTGTCTTCAACCCTGAGTCGAAATCATGCCTAAAGTCATCGTGCTCGATACCTTGGCTCCCGAAGGATTGGAATTGCTGGCCAAAGCGCCGGGCATCGAGTACGAGGTCCGCACCGGCCTCAAAGGCGACGCGCTCCGCTCGGCCCTGGCCGAGTTCGACGGGGCCATTTGCCGCAGCGGCGTCAAGATCACGGCCGATGCCCTGGAGGGCAACCGCCGGCTGAAAGCGATCGTCCGGGCGGGCGTCGGCACCGACAACATCGACTCCCGGGCCGCCACCCGGCTGGGCATCGTGGTGATGAACACGCCGGCCGGCAACACACTGAGCACCGCCGAGCACACGCTCGCCATGATGCTGGCCCTGTCGCGCAACATCGCCCCCGCCTACCAGAGCCTGATCGAAGGCAAATGGGACCGCAATCGCTACATGGGCAGCCAGCTGGCCGACAAGACCCTGGGCATCGTTGGCTTGGGCCGCATCGGGCAGGCCATCGCCGTGCGGGCTCGGGCCCTGGAAATGAAACTGATCGGGTACGATCCGTTCCTGTCGCGCGAGCGAGCCCAGGAGCTGGGCATCGAGCTGGTGGCCAAGGTCGACGACATGCTCGAACACGTCGATTATCTCACCGTCCACACGCCGCTGACCGACGAAACCAAGCACCTGATCAGCACCGCGCAAATCGCCCGGATGCGCAAGGGCGTCCGCCTGGTCAATTGCGCCCGGGGTGGCATCTACGACGAAGCGGCCCTGGTCGAGGGGCTCAAGAGCGGCAAGCTGGGCGGCGTGGCGCTCGACGTTTATGCCACCGAGCCCTGCACCGACAGCCCGCTGTTCGGCATGCCGGGCGTGCTCTGCACGCCTCACTTGGGCGCCAGCACCGAAGAAGCCCAGACGCAGGTGGCCGTCGAGGGCGTGAACTTGCTGGTCGATTATCTGGCCACCGGCACGATCCGCCACGCCGTTAATTTTACGCCGATCGACGCCCAGTCGCTGGGCGATCTGCGCGGCTACTTGGACGTGGGCTATCGACTCGGGCTGATGCTGGCTCAGTTCGACACCGCGTCGATCCGCCGCTGCACGCTCAACTACCGGGGCGAAGTGGCCGGCAAGAACACCCGGCTGATCACGGCCGCCTTTGCCGCGGGCCTGTTGTCGAATGCTTTGGATCAGTCGATCAACATCGTCAACGCCGAAGTGCTGCTCCGCGAGCGCGGGATCGAGCTGGTCGAGCAAACCCGAGCGGACATGGGCGCTTTCAGCTCGGTCGTCTCGGCCGAAGTGGCCACGGAAACCCGCACTCACCGGGCCGGGGCCACGGTGTTCGGCACGGGCATGCCGCGGCTGGTGCAGCTCGACGGCTTTCCGCTCGACGCTTACCTCGACGGCGTGCTGATGGTGTTCAGCCACCGCGACGTGCCCGGCATCATCGGAGCCGTGGGCACGATCTTCGGCCGGCACCAGGTGAACATCGCTCAGATGGCCGTCGGCCGGGCCAGCAAGGGGGGCGAAGCCGTGGGCGTGTTGAACCTGGATATTCGCCCGCCGCAAGCCGCCCTGGACGAGGTCCGGGCCCATCCGGCGATCCAGCGAGCCGTGATCATCAATTTGCCGCCGGCCGGCGAGCGGCCGCCCTGGTTGGCGGGCTAAGCGGCCACAGGCTATCATTCGCTCTGCGGCATTTTGCGCGCGAAACATGGCCAATGTCGGAGCGGCGACCTGCCGCCCACCAGCTTTCGCGCGTCGTGGCGCGGGGGGGCGGATCGATCCGCCGCGCCAGCGGACGGAACAGAGCGCCTGATAGGGCAGACGTGGACGCACCGAGCCGAATCGCAACGCTGCCACGCCCGCCCCAAGTGACCGGTACGCTCCTGGCCGCGCTCGCCCGTTTGCTGAGCGGCTCGAGCGTTCGCTGGATCGATTGCCAGCCCGACACCTGCCAGCGGGTTTACTTCGCCAACCATACCAGCCACCTGGATGCAATCGTGGTCTGGTCGGCGTTGCCGCACGTGCTGCGCTCGCTGGTCCGGCCGGTGGCGGCCAAGGATTATTGGGAAAAAGGGTACGTCCGCCGCTATCTGGCTCGGACGTTCAACGCGCTGTTGATCGACCGCACCGACATCAAGGTCCATCAGAGCCCGGTCGACCTGATGCTCCGCGAGATCGGCGATCGCTATTCGCTGATCGTGTTTCCCGAGGGAAGCCGGGCGCCGACGCCGAGATCGGCGAATTCAAGAGCGGGCTGTATTATCTGTCCAAGAAACGGCCCGACTTGGAGCTGGTGCCCGTGCACATCGACAACATGAACCGGGTCCTGCCGCGGGGCGAGTTTCTGCCCGTGCCGCTCTTGAGTTGCATCAGCTTCGGCCCGCCGATGTGGCTGGAGGCCGGCGAGCCGAAGACCGAGTTCCTCAAACGGGCCCGCGAGGCGGTCCGCCGGCTCAAGGACCTGTGACATGGACCCCAAGACCCTGGGACTGGTAGGCGGCGTGCTGGCCGTGCTCAGCTGCGCCACGGCCGTGGGGCAGTTCTTGAAGCAGCAGCGCGACGTGGGCCTGAACACGGCCGTCGTCGAGACGTTCAACAACCGGATTCGCTCCTGGTGGTTGATGTGTACGGTGCTGGGCGCCTCGTTCCTGCTCGGCAGTTGGTCGCAACGCACGACCGTGGTGCTGTTCGGGCTGATCTCGTTTTGGGCCCTGCGCGAGTTCATCACCCTGACGCCCACCCGGCTCGGCGATCATCGCACGCTGTTTTGGGTGTTTTTTCTGTTCACCCCGCTGCAGTATGTGCTGGTGGGCATGGACAAATACGACCTGTACAGCATTTTGATCCCGGTCTACGCGTTCCTGTTCATTCCGGCCCGGGTGGCGCTGTCGGGCGATTACAAGCGGTTCCTGGAGCGGACTGCCAAGATCCAGGCCGGGCTGATGGTCAGCGTCTACTGCTTGAGCCACGCGCCGGCGCTGTTGTTTCTGCCCTTGCCGCAGTCGAGCGATGGCGGGGGCGGGCAGAATGCCCGGCTGCTGTTCTTCTTCGTGCTGGTCGTGCAATTGAGCGACGTGTTTCAGTACGCCTGGGGCCGCCTGGCCGGCCGCCGGGTGATTGCCCCCGCGATCAGCCCCAACAAAACCTGGGAGGGCTTCGTCGGCGGCGTGGCCAGCGCCACGCTGGTGGGCACGGCGCTGTACTGGGCGACGCCCTTCCAGCCCTGGCACGCGGCCGGACTGTCGCTGGTCATCTCGGTGATGGGTTTCTCGGGCGGGATGGTGATGTCGGCCATCAAGCGCGACCGCGGCGTGAAGGACTACGGCACGCTCGTGGCCGGCCACGGCGGCGTGCTCGACCGGATCGACTCGATCTGCTTCGCCGCGCCGATCTTCTTCCATCTGACGCGGTTTTATCTGCAGCAGTTGTGAGTTGGTCGCCGCCGCCTGCAAAGGCAGGCGCACAATTCACACCGGCGGTGGGTTGCGCTCGGCGAAGCCCCGCTGGTGCCAGTAAGGATAGGCGGGAGTGACGGCACTGGCTTTGTCCAGCCGGGCAATCTGCTCGGCCGTCAGGTTCCAGCCGACG
This sequence comes from uncultured Planctomycetaceae bacterium, assembly GCA_963828155.1. GTDB lineage: Bacteria > Planctomycetota > Planctomycetia > Pirellulales > PALSA-1355 > CAWCAX01. The sequence continues at coordinate 255,509 of CAWHDQ010000011.1, read as the reverse complement.
GCGCCCAGATTCTCGCGGAGCTGATATTCGTTGCGCACCGACGATGACCGTGGCCACGCTCGGCCGCGACAAGAGCCAATTGAGCGCAATCTGCGGCACGCTCTTGCCGGTTTCGGCCGCCACCTGGTCGAGCGCGTCGACGACGCGGTACAGGTACTCGTCGTCCACCGGCGGGCCGATGTCGCGATTGAGCTGGCTTTTCATCCGCGTCACCTCGGGCAGCGGCTGCCCGCGGCGGATCTTGCCGGTGAGCCGGCCCCAGCCGAGCGGGCTCCAGACCACCGCTCCGATTTTTTGATCCAGCGCCAGCGGCATCAGCTCCCACTCGTAATCGCGGCCGATCAGCGAGTAGTAGGTCTGATTGGCCACCAGTCGCGGCCAGCCGTAGCGGTCGGCGACGGCCTGGGCTTTCATCACTTGCCAGCCGGAAAAGTTCGAGCAGCCGAGGTAGCCGATCTTGCCGGCGCGGACCAGGCCGGCCAGCGTGTCCATCACTTCTTCGGTCGGGGTGACGGCATCGAATCCGTGCAGCTGGAACAGGTCGATGTAGTCGGTCTGCAAGCGGCGGAGACAGCCTTCGACGCTGCGGGTCAGGTGGTGCCGCGACGAGCCGACGTCGTTCGGGTCGGTGCCGAAGCGGAACGTGGCCTTGGTCGAGATCAGCACCTGGTCGCGGCGCCCCTTGATCGCGACCCCGAGGATTTCTTCGGCCATGCCCTTGGAGTAGATGTCGGCCGAGTCGAACAGCGTCAGGCCCGCGTCGAGGCAGATGTCGATCAGCCGCGAGGCTTCGGCGACGTCGGTGGCGCCCCAGGCCTGGAATAATTCGCCGCTGCCGCCGAACGTGCCCGTGCCCAGGCTGAGCACCGGCACCTTGAGCCCCGAGCCACCGAGTTGACGGTATTCCATGCTACTGGTTTTCCATTCTTGGCCGGTGCGGACATGGCCGCAGCGGGCGAGTATAAAAAGGATCGAGCGGCGGCGAATCGCTTCCCGCTTCCCTCACCTCCCGGAGAGAACCCATGGCCGAGCATCGCGTCCACTTCAACGTGCCCGATCGACCGCTCGCGCACGCCGACGTCATTTTTACCGTTTACGAAGACGAAGAAAAGTTCGGCGAGTTGCGGGTGAGCAAAGGAGCCGCCGTCTGGTTTCCGGCCAACAAAGTGAAGGGCTTTCGGCTTAGCTGGAAGCAACTGGACACCTTGGCTCGCGAGCACGGCCGCTCGGGCGAGAAACGCGGGACGTAGCTGTTCGCACTGCGCGGGACCTGCGCAAATTGCCGCGGGTTTGTGCCGCCGCGCGCGATCGATCATACTGGCCCGGCCATGAATCGAGCGCTTTTCAAGATCGCCGGCGGTACGGTTTACGATCCGGCCAACGGCGTCGACGGACAGGTGCAGGATCTGTGGGTCGAGTCGGGCCGCGTCGTCGCCGCGCCGGCCGATCCGGCGGTGCGGCCCGAGCGGACGCTCGACGCCCGGGGCCTGGTGGTGATGCCCGGCGGCATCGACATGCACTGCCACATCGCCGGGCCGAAGGTGAACGTCGCCCGCAAAATGCGGCCCGAGGAAAAGCGCTCGACCGAGCCAGTCCATCGCACGGCCCACACCCGCAGCGGCACGCTCGGCAGCGTACCGAGCACGTTTGCCACCGGCTACAAGTATGCCGCGCTGGGCTACACCACGGCCTTCGATGCCGCGGTGCCGCCGCTGGCGGCCCGGCACGTACACGAGGAATTCGAGGACACGCCCTGCCTGGACAAGGGTTTTTACGTCCTGGTGGGCAACAATCACTACGTGATGGAGTCGATCCGCCAGGGCGAGCCCGAGCGATTGCGCAATTTTTTGGCCTGGCTGCTCGGCGCCGCGAAAGGCTATGCCCCCAAGCTGGTCAATCCCGGCGGCGTCGAGGTCTGGAAGCAACGGGCAGCCGGCAATGTCCACGGCCTGGACGAGCAGGTCGGTCATTTCGACGTGACCCCAAGGCAGATCATTTCCGGCATCGCCCAGGCGGCGGCCGAACTGAAGTTGCCGCACCGCGTGCATGTCCACGCCAACAATTTGGGCCTGCCCGGCAATTGGACGACCACGCTGGCCACGATGCAGACGCTGGCCGAGCAGGGGGGCCATCTGACGCACATCCAGTTTCACAGCTATGGCGGCGGACCGGACGACGGCGACTCGTTCAACTCGAAAGTCCCGCAGCTGGCCGCCTACGTCAACGAGCATCCCAGCCTGACGGTTGACGTCGGCCAGGTGCTGTTCGGCCGGACCACGAGCATGACCGGCGACGGGCCGCTGGGTTATTACCTCGCCAACCTCTACAAAACCAAGTGGTTCTCGATCGACACCGAGCTCGAGTCGGGCTGCGGCATCGTGCCAATCGAGTACAAGAACAAGAGCCTGATCCACGCTCTGCAATGGGCGATCGGCCTGGAGTGGTATCTGCTGGTCGACGATCCCTGGCGAGTGGCCATGAGCACCGATCATCCCAACGGCGGGTCGTTTCTGGCGTATCCCGAGATCGTCCGACTGCTGATGGATCGCACCTGGCGGCGGGACGTGCTGCAGACGCTGCCCGCGGGGATTCGCGAACGGTGCGTGCTGGGCGATCTGGACCGCGAATACTCGCTGAGCGAAATCTGCATCATTACCCGCAGCGCTCCCGCCCGGATGCTGGGCCTCAAGCACAAGGGGCACCTGGGGCCCGGGGCAGACGCCGATATCACGCTATACGCCCCCCATGAGAACAAGCAGACGATGTTCGAGCTGCCGCGCTTCGTCATCAAATCGGGCGAGGTCCTGATCGACGATGGCGAGCTGCGGGCCACTCCGCACGGCCGCACGCTGCACGTCGCGCCGCAGTACGATCGCCAGATCGAAACCGACCTGGCCCAGTGGTTCGAGCAGTATTACTCGCTCCAGCTGCGCAATTACCCCGTCAGCGACGAGTACGTGCCGGAAGCGGTCGAGGTCGAATGCGGCTTGGGGGAAGGGGGTAGAGGGTAGAAATTAGGGGGCAGGGACGCAACAACCAGAAAACGCGCATTGACCACCGTTAAGCCCACCGGCGGCGTCCGGTGGGCCGGCCCGGCGCCACGGCGGATGCGCATGGATTCGGCGATGCGACGTGAGCCTCGATGGAGTTTCCGCTTCGGGAGCCAGCCCTGGACTTCCCCACAAAAAGTGGGCGCTGGTTAGGGATTGAGGGTGTGGTGTTTTGTGGAGCGGCTGCGCCGCGTTGTTTTTGGGAGGTCGGGGGAGACGAGGCCCCTCTCCCCCGAGCCCCCTCTACCCTCTTCTCTGTGGTTCCGACGGGGTGCGTGATGAACGTCGTGGGGAGTTTGGTAATCGAGCGTGGAGTGTCGCCGCTGCCGGTTATAGAACACTTCGATGTACTCGAACAAGGACCGGCGTGCTTCGTCGCGCGTGGCGTAGGTGGTTTGATGCACCAGTTCTTTCTTGAGCGTGGCCATCAGCGATTCGGTCGGCGCATTGTCCCAGCAGTTGCCCTTGCGACTCATGCTGCCGCGGATGCCGAACCGCGCCAGGCGGCCTTGAAACTGATCGCTGGCGTACTGCACGCCGCGGTCGCTGTGGGCCAGCAGGCCCTGCGACGGCCGCTCGCGCTCGAGCGCCATCTCCAGGGCCGAGGTGACGAGCTGACTGTCGATCCGCTCGGACATCGACCAGCCAACAATCATTCGCGAGTAGAGGTCTTCGACCAGCGCCAAATACAGCCAGCCCTCGCCGGTGGGGATGTACGTGATGTCCATCGTCCACGCCTGATGCTTGGCCGTGGGCTGGAACTTCCGCCCGAGCAGGTTGGCCGCAACCGGCAGAGAATGCCGAGAATCTGTGGTGCCAACGCGAAACCGGCGGCAGGTCTTGGCCCGCAAGCCCGCTTGGCACATCAGCTTCTCGACCGTCTTGCGGTTGCAGGGGCAGCCTTCGCCCAGCAGCTCCCGGTGCACGCGCGGTGCGCCATAGTTGCCGTGGTGCGGCCGGGCGTGAATCTGGCGGATGCGCTCGGTCAACTGAGCTCGGCGCTGCGAGGCGCGGCTTGGCGGCCGGCGGAGCCAGGCGTAGTAACCGCTCCGGCTGATTTCGAGCACGCGGCACTGCACCTCCACAGGCCAGGTCTCCCGGTGGTCGCGGATGAACGCGTATCTCATGGCGACTCCTTGGCGAAGAAGACCGTCGCTTTTTTTAAAATGTCGCGCTCCATGGTGAGTCGCCGCACCTCCTCGCGCAACTGGCGCAGCTCGGCCTGGGCAGCGCTTGGGCCTGGCGATGCTTCGCGTCCGTCCATCGAAGGAAACTTCTTGAGCCAGCCACGCAGCGAACCAGGGTCGATGCCCAGGTTCTTGGCCGCCTGGGCCACCGAATACCCTTGCTGCTGCACCAACGCGACTGCCGAAACTTTGAATTCCCGAGAAAAGATCCTGCGAGCCATCGGCGTCTCCTTTCAACGGCATTATGCCGTCTGTCTGGAGCGCCCACAAAACGTGGGGAATGCCACACAGCCGTCACCTGCTCCGCCTCTCAAGTAACGGAATTCCACGCGAGCAAAAATGGTCCTGCCTACTAAACTTAGCCGGCAACAGCTCAGGGACGACCCCCACCTTGTCTGGAATACCTATGTAAGCATTCTGGCCCTCTCCGATTCCCGAGAGCTAACGCCTAACCAATTGGACGCTCAGCTCGTCTTCTTCTATGAGAACGATGTTCAGAACGGTGGGCATTTGCAATTCTTCGAGAATGGCGACGCCAATCGCTTTCAGGAGGTGATCTGCGCTTCTTGGGCGGCTCGGAGCATCGTGCCATGCCGACGTGTTGCGCAGGGCCGTCGAGCGCTGGATTGGGAGAGTCCGCCCCAGAATTGGAACAGTTGAGCAGTACGTAGAAACGGCGCTGGAGGGGGAATTTGATTCGTTTGACAGCGCGTTTCACTCGTGCGCCCCGCCCCTCACCAAGTTATTGAACGACTTTCTGAACCATCATCGAGATGACTTCGTGCTGATCGTGGATTAGACAGCAGTGCGGCGTCCGGTCGGCCCGGCCTCTGAAGCCGATGTCACTCCGCCAGGTGCAGCATTCCAAACCTAAGCGGTTACGTATAGGCCCCGCAGCGCAACCATCCACTTCGTGCGCATAGTCAATACCACGCGCATTGACCAACATCCCTCATTCTTTGCTTCCTTCGCCTCCTTTGCATCTCTTCTTCGTCTCCGAACCCGCTCCGTTCTCCGCTGTCCTCTCCGCGTCTTTGCGACTTTGCGGTTAACCTGCCTTCTTCGTATTAGCTTGCCCCATGCCTCTTCAGCTCCAGTACATCGGCCAATCGAGTTTGCCCGTCGAGGTCGAAGGGATCACGCCCGACCGACTGCAGGCCCTCGCGCTCGCCGAGATCGAGCGGCTGGAAATCTTCCACGGCAATTGCAAACTGCCGCTGGCCGAACTGTTTCGCGTCTCGGGCAGCCCGGCCGACGGGCGGCTCGAATTTGCCGGCGAACTGGCCGGTGTCCACTGGATCGGGGCCGGCATGCGCTCGGGCAGCATTCACGTCGCCGGCAATGCCGGCCGCCACGTCGGCAGCCAGATGCAGGGGGGAGAAATCCACATCACGGGCACGGCCGGCGATTGGCTGGGGGCCGAAATGCGCGGCGGCTTGATTCGCACCCAGGGCCGGACCGGCGACCTGGTCGGCGCCGCCTACCGCGGCAGCGAACGGGGCATGACCGGCGGCACGATCCTGGTCGGCGGCGATGCGGGCAGCGAGATTGGCCGCAATCTGCGGCGCGGACTGATCGCCGTCGGCGGTTCGGCGGGCGAATTGATCGGCGCGAACCTGCTGGCCGGCACGATCCTGGTCTTCGGCCGCTCGGGCATTCGGCCCGGCGCCGGCATGCGACGGGGCACCATCGGCCTGTTCGGCCCCGAGCCGGTCGAGCTGCTGCCCACGTTTCGCCGCGGTAACCGCGCGCGGCCGCTGGTGGTCGATCTCCTCCTTCGGCACCTGCGCGGCCTCGAGTTTCCGATTGCCGGCGAGCTGCTGGCGGCCGATTATTGGAATTATCACGGCGACCTCTTGGCCGGCGGACGCGGCGAGCTGCTCGTCCGCGCCGCCTGAGCCGGCCGCTGTGCTTCCGATGGCCGCCGGAGAGGGTCACATGCCGTTAGGCGACATCCGCAATCTCAAGCTGCTCTACCTCAAGGGCGGGCTGCTGCTGTTCCTAGGCATCCTGGCCGCCGGGCTGCTCTTGGCCGAGCATCCCGACTGGCCAACGGCTCTGCTCCTGGCCGTGGCGATCTGGGCCTTCTGCCGGGCCTACTACTTCGCCTTCTACGTCATCGAGCACTACGCCGATCCGACGTATCGCTTCTCCGGCCTGACGGATTTCGTGCGATATTTGATCCGCAAGTGAGCATTGGCCGCACTACAAAAACTCGCCTGCCGAGGCACTGCCGAACGCAGAAGAGAATGCCTGGCGCGAAGTGGCACGCCTATCAGTTCCACACCCCGGCGTCGCCGTCGAGCTTTTGCAGGGCTCGTTTGAGCGACATGCTACCGGGAGCGACGGGTGCCGAGCGGGGCTTGGGCTGGACCTTGGATGCCGCGGCGGCAACGGGTGCCGGCGTGACGGGCTCCACCGCAGTTGGAGCGGGCGGGGCCAGCGGCGCGGTCGCAGCGGGTTGCTCAAAATCGACAGCTGGGGCGGTGACAGCTTCGGGCGCGAAAATGTCGACCGCAAAATCGGGCACGCGATGGCCATCCGGACCGATCACTTGTGCCCAAACGTCAGGCAGCGATGCGGCCGAATCCCAATGTAGGGTCTCAGAGCCCGCGAACACCGATTCCTGTTCCGCATCCTCTTCCTCCGTGGTTGCCAGTTCGGGAACGACGGAACCCGGCGCCGTGATTCTTGCTCTCTCAAAAGTCGGCTGTGACCGTTGGTCGACAACCGGCTCGCCGCTCAGGTCGATCGTCAGAAACAGGATGCCCAATCCGAAGATCACACCGGCCAGAAATCCGCCCAGCACAATCGTGGTTTTCCCCGGTCCGGCGGGCTTGCTGCCGGTGTCCGGGCGGTCGATCAGCGTGATCAGGCTCGACTTGCGGGCCGCGGCCTGGCCGGCCTGGGCTTCGGACAATTCCTGCTGGGCCGTCTTGAGAATGTCGGAACGGTGCCGGTTGGCGGCAACCAGGTTGGCATATTCGGCCCGGATGTTGGCCAGCTGGGCCAGGCGGTTCTGCAGGTCTTCGCGATTGCGCTCCAGCCCGGCGACCCGCTCCTGGGCCAGCCGCAGGTCGATTTGCAGGCCCTTGATCGCGATCGCGATTTCTTCGCGCAGGTGGGAGCCGATCTCCTGCTCGCCGGCGAGGGCCGACTTGGCAGCCGGATGCTCGGGCGACATCGTGCCCAGCACGGTGGCGGTGCGGAGCTGCGCGTCGACCAGACCGTCCTTCAAGCGCCGCAGTGCGGGTTGAGCCTCCAGCAGCCGGCTCGGGCTGGCCAAGAGGCGGCCCGGCTCGTCCTTGGCCGATTCGAGCAAGGCCAGCAATTCGAGGTTCGAGCCGACCAGTGCCCGATAGGTTCGCAGCTCGGCCTCCAGCTCGTTGGACATCCGCCGCAGGGCGCTATCGCTCGAGGGCGACTCGTTCAGCGTCCGCAGTTCGGCCAGATCGCGGCCGGCTTGGCGCTCGACGGCCGAGAGTGCGGCGGTCGATTCGTCCAGATCGTGCTGGGCCAGACCGACAGTGTTGGTCATTTCGTCGATCACGCTCTGGTACTTGCTTACCCGCAGCTCGTCGAAGTGGGCTTCCAGCTCCTTGCACAGCGCGGCGGCCAGTTCGACCGCCCGCTGTTTGTCGGGCGACGAAACCTTGAGATAAAACACCTCGGTCTTGCCGAACTCGGCCCCCTTGGGAGGCGTGAGCTTGACCGACTGGCCGAACGTCTCGACCGCTCCCTCCGAGGGCCAAGGGGCCGGGTCGCGATAGTCGGCCGGAGCCCCGACGTTCCGGAGCGCGCCGGCCAGCACGCCGCGGCTCTTGACCAGCTCGAGCACGGTTTCCTGGGCCGTTTTCATTTCTTCGACGTGCGAGAAACGCCCGGGCCGGGTGGTGTTGCCGACCGCCTCGTCGCGCACGAGCAGGGCCTGCGTCGCTTCCCAGCTGACCGGCCGCAACAAGGCATAGGCCAAGGCCGCGACGCTGAACGCGACGACCGGCAGGATCAGCCGCCAGGGATGGCGAAGCACCGCGTGGAAAACATCGACCGGTCGGATCGGAGCGTGCTGCGAACGCGTCATGGCAATGGGCCTATCGGGGTTTGACCGGCGCGGCACGGCGCAAAACGGCGACGCACGCGCACAGGTCCATCAACAGCCTAGGTTATGCCCAGGAGCTGCGCCGGGGACGAGCGGTCGGTTTGCAGCGGTCGTGTCGCTGGGAGTGACGTACACGGATTCGCAGCCGGCCGCCGCGCCGCACGTTGCCAAAAGCAAACGGCCAGTCGTGCCCGGCAGGCAGAAAACCGCAGCCGCAAGCGGGCCGCCGCGGCTTGATTCTGGCCCCCGGTATCCCAGAGTTCATTGATCCCGCTGCGGAGGTAAGTACCGCGGCGGAACTTCCGGCCCGTTGGGGCAAAGTCTGCGCGCGGACCGTGGGGCGAGCCCGCGTGGCAGCGCTTCGTTTCTGGTCGTTTTCCTCCCTCCGACTAGCGGCAGTTGCCCGATGCTCGAAGTCGAACCTGAAACTTTCGCCCAGCCGCCGCTCGCCTGGCCGGGGCCGGCTCCCGCGCGGTCGATGGGGGTGCGCTCGAGGTCCGCCGGCTGGCTTCGCTCGAAACGGTCGAAGCGCTGAGCGACTCCTGGAATCAATTGGCCGGCGGCTCGCCCTTTCGTTCGTACCAGTGGGCGACCACCTGGTGGCGGCATTATGCCCCGACCGGGCGCAACTATTCGTACTGGCCGTGCGCGACGGCCGCGGTCGCCTGGTGGGCCTGGCGCCCTGGTATCGCGCGGGCTCGGCCGGCTGGAGCCCGACCTTGCAACTGCTGGGCAGCGGCGAAGTCTGTTCGGAATACCTCTCGCTCGTCTGCCGCGCGGACGACGCCCGGCGGGTCAGCGCCGCGGTCGCCCACTACTTGTCGCATGAGGCTCGACGAGCCTGGCACGTCCTGGAACTGCCCGACGTCGATGCCGCCGACGAAGTGCTTGGACATTTGCGCGAGCAACTGGAGCGGGTCGGGCACCGGGTCGATTGCCGCAGCGCTGCCCGTTGCTGGCGGCTCGAGCTGCCGACCAACTGGAATGAATTTCTGGCCGGGTTTTCCAAGTCGCGCCGCGACCGGATTCGCTATCTGCTTCGCCGCCACATCGAGTCGGGCAAGGTGCGGCTCGTGCGGGCGGTCGACGCCGAGTCGCTCGAGCGGGGCTTCGACATTTTCATCGATCTGCACCAGAAGCGGCGAACCATGCTGGGCCAGCCGGGCTGTTTTGCCTCGACCCGGTTCGCCGCGTTCCATCGCGAGATCGCCCGGCGGTTTCTGGCCACCGGCCAGCTGCGACTGATTTGGCTGGAGGTCGATGGCCGGCCGCTGGCCAGCGAGTACGACTTCGTCGGCGGCGGAACAATCTACTACTACCAGGGCGGATTCGAGCCGGAGCTGGCCGAGCTGTCGCCCGGCACGCTGATGCAGGCCGCTTCGCTGCAAGCCGCGATTGCCGAAGGCCAGCGGCACTTCGATTTCCTCCGCGGCGACGAACCGTACAAGCAGCAGTGGAATGCCCAGTGCGTGCCGCTGGCCAGCTTGCGAATCGCCGGCACGAGCGCCGCCGCTCGAGCCCGGCACGCGGCCTGGCGGGCCGGCGAATCGGTCAAGCACTGGATTCGCGAGAACCGCCCGCGGGCGAAAGCGAGTGGATCGGCCGAGCCCGCCGCGCCGGCGGCGGGGGAGGGTGGAGCATGAGCTTCGCAAACCGCATGGCGGCCGAGGCCTTGGGTTGGCCCAAGCAGCTCGCCCTGAACCTGTACTACCTGGCCACCTGGCCGTACCGCAGCGGCTACAACCGCGAGCTGGCCCGGGCCGGTCGGCGCCGGTGATGGTGCTGTTCTATCACCGGATCGCCGACGTGCATCCGAATGACTGGACTGCCTCGAACCGGGTTTTCGCCCGGCAGGTGGCCTGGCTGAAGCGGAATTTCGAGCTGGTGTCGCTGGCCGAAGCCCAGCGGCGAGTGGCCAGCGGCCGCAACGATCGCTCGTGCGTTTCGATCACGTTCGACGATGGCTACGCCGAAAACTGCGCGCAGGCTCTGCCGCTCTTGGTCCGCGAGCAGATTCCTTGCACCTATTTCGTCACCAGCCGCAACGTCATCGATCGGCGGCCGTTTCCGCACGACGTCGAACGGGGGCAACCGCTCGAGCCCAACACCCCGCAGCAGATTCGGGCCCTGGCCGCAGCCGGCATCGAGATCGGTTGCCACACCCGGCAGCATGTCAATCTGGCGGCGCTCTCCGATCCGGCCCAGCTCCGCGACGAGATCGTCACGGCCCGCCACGAGCTCGAAGATTTGATCGGCGGTCCGGTCCGGTATTTCGCCTTTCCGTACGGCCACCACGTCCACATGTCACGGGCGGCGGTTTCGATTGCCCGCGAGTGCGGCTTTACGGGCATTTGCTCGGCCTACGGCGGCTTCAATTTTCCCGGCGACGATCCGTTCCACTTGCAGCGGATTCATGCCGACGCCGATTTGATCCGGCTGAAGAACTGGGTCACCGTCGACCCGCGCAAGCTGCAACTCTCGCGGCAATTTGCCGCCGCCACGGCGGAGCTGCTCCACGACGAGCCGGGCAGCGAGGCGCTGACGGCCGGCAGCCCGGGCGGTTTGGCGACGAGCTTGCCGGCGGCGGCCTGGCCTTCGCCGGAATTGTTGAACTCGCCCGAGATCGTTACTTAGAAAGTCCGTGCCGATGGCCACCGCGATCGAGATCGAACCGCCCGTCGCCAGCGAGCAAGTCCGCGCCGACGGCCTGGCCTCGAGCGTGGTGATCCTGCTGGGGATGACGGTCCTGCAGCGGCTGATCGGCTTCGGCCGGGGCGTGCTGTTCTGCCGGCTGCTCGATCCCGAACAATTGGGCCAGTGGGACGTGGCGTTCAGCTTCTTGAATTTGGCGGCGCCGTTGGCCGTGCTCGGCCTGCCGGGCTCGTTTGGGCGGTACTTCGAGTACTATCGCAGCCGCCAGCAGCTGCGCACCTTTCTGCGGCGGACCACGCTGATGTGTACGCTCACCGGCCTGGCAGCGGTGGCGGCGATCGCCATCTGGCGGCAGCAGTTCTCCGAATTGATCTTCGGCCGCGACGATCGTGGCGAGCTGGTGCTGTGGCTCACCGCTTGTCTGGCCGCGGTGATCGTGCAGAACTTTCTGGTCTGCATTTTCATGGCCGCGCGGAGGTACCGGGCGGTGACGGCGGTGCAGTTTCTGCAGAGCCTGCTGTTCGCCGCGATCAGTGTCGCCCTCTGCTACGGGTGGCAAAAGACGGCCGCCAGTGCCGTGGCCGGGTATGGTGTCGTCGGCGCTGATCTGCGTGGTCGGGTCGTACCCGCTGGTGCGGCGCGTATGGGGCGAGCGGCCCACGAGCCGGCGATCTCTGCCGGCCGTCGGCAGTTCTGGTCCAAGCTGCTCCCGTTTGCCGGCTGGGTTTGGGTGACCAATCTGCTGACGAACCTGTTCGACATCGTCGATCGCTACATGATCGTCCATTACAGCGGCATGAACGTCGACGACGCCCTGCGGCAAGTGGGCTACTACCACAGCTCGCGGCTGATTCCGCTGTTGATCGTGGCCCTGGCCGCGCTGTTGGGCACGATGGTCACGCCCCATCTGAGCCACGATTGGGAAGCCGGCCGCCGCCGGGCCGTGGCGACGCAGCTCAATACGATCCTGAAGAATCTGCTGCTGGCCCTGCTCACCGGCTCGGTCGCGGTGCTGGCGATCGCGCCACTCTTGTTTAATTTCGCCCTGGCCGGCAAGTTCACCGCCGGGCTCGACCAGCTGCCGCTCACGTTGGCCTACTGCACCTGGTTCGGCACAATCGCGGTTGCTCAGAATTATTTGTGGTGCGCCGAAAAGGCTTGGCTCAGCAGTTGCTCGCTGCTGGTCGGGCTGGTGGTCAATGTCGCCCTGGATCTGGTGCTGCTCCAGCGATTCGGTCTGCACGGGGCCGTGATGGCCACGACGGCGGCCAACTTCGTGGCCCTGTCGCTCGTGTACCTGTTCAGTTGGCATTACGGCATGCACATCGACCGCGGCACGTGGTTGCTTTCCGTGTCCCCCTGCCTGCTTTGGTTCGGGCCTTGGGTGGCGGGGCTGGCGCTGGTCGCCTTGTGGATCGCGGCGGTTACCACTCCGCTGTTGTTCAATCGCGCCGAGAAGCTGCACTCGCTGGAAGTCGCGCGCGGGTTTCTGGCCAGGTTCGCGAACCTGACCGGTTGGCACTGGCCGCGGGGCCCAATCGGCACTGGAGCTGGATGCCTGAGCACGATCCCGAGTGCGTGTTTTGCTCTGAATCAAACTTCTCCGACACATCCGCCAACAATCCTTCCTGCGAGTCCTGCCATGTTCTTTCGCCGCTCCAAGCTGATCCCGCTGGCCGACCGCGGACCGCTGCGCGTGATGTTCGCGCTGACTTCGATGCCGGTCGGCGGAGCCGAGACGCTGCTGGTCAATCTGATTCGGCGGCTCGATCGCAATCATTTCCTGCCCGAGCTGTGTTGCCTCAAGGAGCTGGGTCCGCTGGGCGAAGAACTTTCGGCCGAAGTGCCGACCTTCTCGAATCTGATCCATCGCAAGACCGACCTGGGCGTGGTGGGCCGGCTGGCCCGGCTGTTGCGCCAGCGGCGGATCGATGCCCTGATCACGGTCGGCGCGGGGGACAAAATGTTCTGGGGCCGATTGGCCGCCTGGCGGGCCGGGCTGCCGGTCGTGGCTTCCGCCTTGCACTCGACCGGCTGGCCCGACGGCGTCGGCCGGCTCAATCGAATGCTCACGCCGATCACCGACGCTTTCATCGCGGTGGCCCAGGCCCACGGCGAGTACCTGGTCGAACACGAGCGGTTTCCGCGGTCCAAAGTGTGGGTGATTCCCAACGGCGTCGACGTCGACCGATTCGATACCGGCAGCGAACGGGCGGCTGCCCGGGCCGAGCTGGGCATCGCCCCGGCGACGCCGGTCGCCGGCATTGTCGCGGCGCTGCGGCCGGAGAAGAATCATGAGCTGCTGCTGCGGGCCGCGGCCCAAGTGCGGCGGCAAGTTCCCAGCGCCGAATTTCTGATCGTGGGCGACGGCCCCTTGCGGCCCGGGCTCGAGGCGCTGGCCGCCGAGTTGGGACTCAAGCAAGCGGTGCGGTTCCTCGGCACCCGGAGCGATATTCCGCGGCTCTTGGCCGCAATGGACGCCTTCGTGCTCACCTCGAAGATGGAGGCCAATCCGGTCTCGATCCTGGAAGCGATGGCCACCAGCCGCCCGGTCGTGGCGCCGAACGTCGGCTCGATTGCCGAATCGGTCGCCGACGGAGTGACCGGCTATCTGACCACCGAAGGGAGCGCCGAGGAGACCGCTGCCCGGCTGTGCCAGTTGTTCACCGATCCCGAGCTGGCCCACACGATGGGCCGCCGCGGACGACAACGCGTCGTGCAGCACTGGTCGCTGGACGTGATGGTCCGCGGCTACGAGCGGCTGATCCGCGAAATCTATGTGGCCAAGTCGACCCCGGGCAAGTCGGGCCGGCCCGCCGGCGCCGACGAAGCGGAGCCGCAATTGATCGAGACGCCGTAGAGCGGCCGATTCGGTTTGCCGACCCGGCTGCCGTCGCAGCGTTCCGCAGATCGAGCTATTGCTGCGCCGACGGCGTGCGGGGCGGTTTCTTGCCGGCAGCGGCAGCTGTGGACAGTGCCTCGGCGTGGCTGAGTAGTTCGTCGCGGACCGGGCCGGTCGCGCGCTGCGCGGCCTGCTGGTAGTAGAGCCGGGCGACCGACGGCTTGCCGTTTTGCTCGGCCTCGCGCGCCCGTTCGGCCAGGGCCAGGGCTTCGGCCTCGAGCGACTGCTGAGAAGCCTGGGCCTGACCAGCCCGCAGCTGCCGCAGCTCCGCCACGCTCAAGGTTCCGCTGGCCGTGGGACCGGCGGCCGCGGCCGGCTTGGGTTTGCCGCTCGCGGTTGGCGGATCGCTGGCCGAACCGGTATTGCGCGGCGAGCGTGGGACGGCCGGCCCACCTTCCTGCATCTGTTGCCAGCGCTCCAGTGCCGGCGTGGCCTGCGGGCCTTGGCTCACGACGAAGGGCGTTTGCGTCGTGTCGGACATAAAGCCCGGCACGCCGTTGGACATGGTCGTGACGCCGGTTTGCGAAACCATGCTCTGCCGGCTGCCCTGGCTGGCGTTGATGTTGAACGTGGCCATGCCGCCGGGAATCGACAGGGCGAAGCCGGTCGTCGCGCCGGCATTGGGCACCGCCTGGCCGAACTGCGGCGCCGCCAGCGGGTTGCCGTTCTGCTGGAAGTGGAAGCCGCCGATGTTGAAGTTGAAGCCGACGCCGATCTGCTCGAAGAAGCTGCTGCTGTTGGTATTGAACGGCGTGCTCACGGTGGCGTGCTGTGCGACGGCCGGGCTGGCGAGCGCGGCGCAGCCAATCAGCAGCCCCAGAATCGCAATCGGCGTCCGCATGGCAACCTCCTGGCGATGCTCCGCACTAGCGCGGCGGCCGGACAGGGCGGCACACATCTGGAAAGGCCGCGCCCGGCGCTCTGCCGTGGATTGTAAGATGTCAGGCAGAAAACTCCAAATCGACGCCAGTTGCCCGGGCATTTTTTGCGACCGACGGCTCCGGCCACCCTTTTCAGCGGCCCCCGCTAGAGCCATGATCGACGGAGCGCGCAGAGAGGCTTGAGTTCTGAGGCTTGAGGTCGAACAGCCGCATCCGCTGCTTCCTCAAGCCTCAAGCCTCAAGCCTCACGTCTCCAGCCTCCCAACCAAGGAACCGATCGCGATGGATGAAGTCTGGCAGGAGTTCGCGGTCGAATCGGTCGATTGGCCGATGCTCATTCGCGTCATCATCAAGCTGGCGGTGGCCTGCATCTGCGGCAGCATCATCGGCCTGAACCGCGAACACGCCGGCGAGAATGCCGGCTGGCGAACCCACATCCTGGTGACGATCGCGGCAGCCAGCTTCGTGATGGCGATGAAGGAGTCGGGCGCCCTGGTGGCCGACATTGCCCACGTCGTACAGGGGGTGGCCACCGGGGTTGGTTTTCTGGCGCGGGCGTGATCCTGCGGCTGACCGACTCGGTTCGGGTCAGGGGGCTGACCACGGCCGCCAGCATCTGGCTGACCGCGGCCGTGGGCTGCGCCGTGGGCATGGGCCGGATCTGGTTGCCGCTAGTCGCGACGATCTTCGGCTGGATCACTCTCGCTTTGCTGCGGCTGCTGGAGCATCACATCGCCGGCTCGCCCAGCGAGCACGATGCGTGAGCCACCGCACGTGGCGTCGTCGTCGTTTGCTTTACTTCTCCCAGCGCGGGAGCTAGACTCCAGCTAGTTCGTGCCACGCTTCCGATCCTTCTCGCGTCTTTTCTCGAAGGGAGGTGGCCTAGCGAGTAATCGGCTCGTTTTTGCGGCCCGCGCAGCCATTCGTCTGCCGGCCCAGCTTGCAAGTTGCCTTCGCGCCTGACGAGTTCGCGTTCTCATTCTTTTCTTTTTTATTGCGCAGGGCGCGAGCCCCCTTGCAGGGCTCTCTCGGGGGATGAACTGTCTGTCCGCTGGCCGCCGACTGACAAGGTCCGGCTGGGTGCGCAAACGCTGCGCCCGCCTGATCGCCAGTAGCGCTTGCGTCCCCTTCGCCGCCCAGAACTGGGCCCGGTCCGGCTGGCGGTCTGCGCCCAGTTTCACCAGCGGCGGGTCGATTCGCGCGGTGAATCGCAGCACGCGTCCTGCGCCATTTCATTCAGCCTTCGCGCCCCGAGGTGCCGTATGTCGAATTCGCCTACCCTGTCCGGCCTCGCGATCCGCGGCCTGCTCTACACCCATAACCCGTTCTATCTCGTCAGCGCACTGTTGGTGCTGGTCGGTTTGCACAAGGCCCTGGCCGACAACAGCAGCCTGGCCGGTGGCTGGCTGCTGATGGGCACGCTCTGCGGCTACACGCTGCTGTTGGTCGTGGCCGGTTACGTGATCGTCCGCTACGGCCAGGTTTGGCAAGACGCCCGGATGATTCTGCTGGTGATCGTGCTGTTATTTCTGGCCTTGTCGGTGAGTTTCGACAGGATGACGCTGGTTCGGCCGCTTAACGGGGCGGGCTTCCTGCTGGCCGGCTGGTGTTTCGCGGTGCTGGTTTCCGAGGCCGTGTTCTACAGTCTGAAGATTCACCTGCCCGCGAGTTATCTGCTGCCGTATTACCTGGTGCTGACGCTGCTGTTCGGCTATCCCGTCGGACTGGCGGTGCTCTCGGTGGAGGGGCGCGACGTCGCCATGGCGTGGGGCGTGTTTGGATTTCCAGTGGCAGCCGCGGCCGCACTGTTGACGCTATGGCCGGCGGCGCGCGCGCCGCAGGACGAGGCCCCCAGCGGCACGCCCTGGCGCTGGCCCTGGTTTCCCTGGACGCTGTTCTTCTTTTTGCTGTTGGCTGTGATGCTGCGGACCTATTCGCTGAGTATGGCCTTCGAGGCGGCCAAGGGTTCGGCCGTCAGCTTTCAGCCGTACTTTCTCTCGCCCTTGGTGTTGGCCAGCGCGGTGCTGTTGTTCGAGGCGGCGACGGTCAACGGCAGTCGCCGCGGGCAACAAGTGGCCTTGCTGCTGCCGGCAGCGGTGCTGCTCTGGAGTTTTCCCGGATCGCACTGCAACCCGGTGGCCGACCGCTTTCTACTGCGACTATCCATCAGTCTGGGTTCGCCGCTGCAGTTGGCCCTGGTCGGACTGGCCGCGTTTTGGGCGCTGGCCTGGCTCCGCGGACAGCGGGCCGCCGAATGGGGATTGATCGGCTGCGCGGCGCTCGCCAGCCTGGCCGGCCGGTGGACCGTCGACCTCGATTCGCTGACCTCCGTGCAGCCCTGGCCGCTGGCAGTGCTGGCGGCCTGGCAGTTGCCGCGCGGGCTGTGGCAGAAATCGTCGTGGCGCACCCTCATCGGAACGATTGCCGGATTGACGGCCCTCGGGGCCTCGCGCTGGGCGCCCGACCAGGGACTGCTGTCGCGCTACGTCCTCGGGCACGCGCTGGCCGTCATGACGCTGGTGACGGCCGCGATGTACGACGACGATTGGGCCCGCTGGGTCCGGCGAAACGTCGGGCCGCTGGTGCCTTGGGCGGCGCTGGCGGCCGCGACCGGTTATGAATATTGGTTTCCCGACGTGCCGCGGATCGATCATGCGATTTACCTGGCCGGTCTGCTCGCCGTGGGGGTGCTCTATTGGCGGTGGTGGGCAATGACGCCACAAATGCTGGCCGCGCTCGCCACCGGCGGATGCCTGCTGCTGTTCGGCGGCCGGAGCCTTTACTTGTGGCTCGAGACGTCGCCGCTCGACAAGGGATTGCCCTGGCTGGCCGGCGGACTGACGGCGCTCGGGGTGGCGCTGGCCCTGAGCCTGAGAAAGGGCGGCCTGCTTGTCCGGGCCTGGCACACGCTGCGGGCGCTGAACAAGGCTTGAGTCGAACGGGCGAGTGCGGATCGCGTTATGCACGCCGCAGGCCCCGCCCCTGGCTGCCGGCTGGTCGCCCCTGGGCCGCAAATGGTAGATTGAGCGATTCGATGCGTGCAGCCATCGTGCGGCCCAGGCATTTTTCTCGCTGATGAAATCGATTCCGCTCAAGCACCTGCGACGCCGCATTTCGATCGCTCGCGACGACAACGGCGTGCCCCACGTTTCGGCCACCAGCTGGCGCGGGGCCCTGTACGGCCTGGGCTACATGCACGCCATCGACCGGCCGACCCAGTTGCTGTTTGCCCGGGCCGTGGCCAGCGGACGCTCGGCCGAGCAGATCGCCGACAAGCCCGAGCTCGTCGAGACCGACCGCTTCTTCCGCCGGGCCGGGCTGTTCCTGAACCTGGACCGCGAAGTCGACCAGCTCGACGATCCCACGTTCGACCAGTTGACTGCGTACTGCGAGGGGGTGAACGACGGCATCAAGGACGCCGGTCGCACCTGGCCGATGTGGGCCACGGGCTTTGTGCCCACACCTTGGACCCAGCAGGCCGTGCTGCTGGTGGGCAACTTGCTCAGCTACGGCGGCCTGGTCGTCGGCCAGCAGGAGAACGAGCGGATCCTGCTGGAGCTGATCCAGGCCGGCGTGGCCGACGACAAGATGCGCGAGCTGTTCGCGCCGCTGTTGGATCACGAAGATTTCGACCTTCTGCGCCAGGTGCAGATTCGCCGCACGCTCTCCGACGAAGCGCTGGAGCTGCTGACCGATCTGCCGCGGCTGGCCGGCAGCAATGCCTGGGCCTTGAGCCCTCAGCGCAGCGCGACCGGCTCGGCTCTGCTGGCCAGCGATCCGCATCTGGAAATCCACCGCCTGCCGGCGATCTGGTACGAAGCGGTGCTCCGCTGGGGCTCGCACGGCGAACAGTTCGTGATGGGGGCCACGCTACCGGGCTGCCCACTGTTCGCGGTCGCCCGGACCGAGCGGCTGGCTTGGGGCGTCACGTATCTCAAAGGGGACACCAGCGACTCGTTCATCGAGGATTGCCGCAGCGGCGGCTCGACCGGTTGGCAGTATCGCCGCGGCGGCAGCTGGCGCGATTTCGAGCGGCGGCGGGAAACGATCCTCCGCAAAGGCAGCACGCCGGAGGTGCTCGATGTGTTTTTCAATGCGCAGGGCACGCTCGAGATCGATCCCAATCCCGAGCGGCCGGGCCTGTATCTGTCGACCGCCTGGATTGGCGACGGGGCCGGCGCAGGCCGCTCGATCGGCACCTGGCTCGACATCGCCGCGGCCCAGAGCACGCTCGAGGCGATGGAAATTGCCCAGGCGTGTCCGCTACCGACGTTGTGCTGGGTCTTTGCCGACAGCCGGGGGCACATCGGCCGGCAGGCCAACGGCTGGTTCCCCGACCGGGCCAAAGGCACGAGCGGCCTGCTGCCGATTCCGGCCTGGGACGAGCGGAATCACTGGCGCGGCCGGCTGCCGATGTCGGTCCTGCCGTCGAGCTACGATCCGCCCGAGGGTTTTGTGGCCGCGGCCAACGAAGACATCAACCCTGCGGGCGGGCCGCGGCTGGTGACGATGATCGTGCCCGACTATCGCCGCCGCCGGATCGACGAACGGCTGCGCGACTTGGACGAAGCCACGCTCGACGACATGAAGTCGCTGCAGTACGACGTGGTCAGTTTGCACGCGGCCGAGCTGTTGCCGATTTTTCTGCCCCACTTGCCCGACGGCGAGATGAAGAGCCGGCTGGCGGCCTGGGATTGCCGCTACGATCCGCGGAGCGTCGAGGCCACCTGGTTCTCGCGACTGTATCAGCACGTGCTCCTGGAAGTGTTCGGTCAGGAGCGCGACATCGGTTGGCGGCGGATGCTATATCTGGCGACCCGCGTCGGCTTTTCGACCATGCTGCTGACCGCAATCGATCGGCTGCTGGTCAAGGACCGTTCGCTGTGGTGGCAGGGACGCGACAAGGGGGAGCTGATCCGCCGGGCCGGCGAGCGGGTCGAGAAAGAGCCGCCGGAGCCCTGGTCGGTCACGAACGGCTTTCACTTCGTCAACCGGTTTCTCGACGACGGGTTCTTCGGCCGGGCGCTGGGCTTCAGCACGGGCGAGATGGCGCTGCCCGGCTGCCATGCCACGCTGTTTCAGGGTCACTTGCTCAAGAGTGCCCGCCGCGAAATGACGTTCGCTCCCTCGTATCACTTCGTCACCGACCTGGGCACGCGGCAGGCCCACACCAACCTGCCCGGCGGGCCGAGCGAAAGCCGGCTGTCGGGCTACTACAAGAACGACATCCCCCGCTGGTACACCGGCGAGTACAAACTGCTCGAGCCGATCCGATCAGCCGCGCGAACCGTGGCAGGCGGGAGGCGGGGGTTAGGGGCTGGGGACTGGGATGGGCGAAAACTGGAGGCAGGCACTGTCACTCGTTAAGCCCGCGGGCGGCGTCCCGCGGGTGCCCCGGCGCAGATTTCGCCCTACTTCTGTTCCCCCGCCGGCAACTGCCAGCTCTCATCAAAGAACCCCGCTGTCGGCAATTCCGCCCGGCAGACGCGACGACACCGGCACGCGGAGGTCGATCATGGCAAAGTCGGGCAGCTTGGGCACTTGCCGGGCGTTGTTCAAATAGTCGTACTCGCGGAACGTGAACCCGGAATTGACGACCACGTACCTCCGCGGATTGAGCGGATTGGGATAAATCAGCACCGGCACGTGCTCCGCCGCGGAGTAGGTCTTGCCGCCGCATTGGATGCCGGCGGCGGTCCAGCGAATCGGCAGCCGGTCGGCGATCTTGGCCAGCAGCGCGTTGCTGCTCGGATCGCCCCAGAGAATCAGGTTGCTCTCGGCGATGTCGGCGTCGCTGACGTCCTTGTCCGCCTTCACGCGGGCATCGCCACGGAACTGTCGCCGCCAGTGGTCCACGGCGTGCTTCATCTCGGCCGCCGTCCACTGACCAACCTTCTCGTTGAGTGGGCTGCCGCTCGGCGCGACCATCACGAAGCTGGACAGGAACGCGTCGTCGATCGGGCCCTGCAGGCCGGGGCGCTTGGCGAGCGAAGTCGGCTCCACCTTTTCGGCAGGCGCGAGCTGCCAGCGGCCCTCCAGCTTTGCCAGACGCACCAACCAGGAGCGGTCGGACAGCGGCTGCGGGGCCTCGATCGCGACGCCGTCGACTTCGATCCGCGGCTTTTTCAGAATGTCCAGCGGGCACTCCCCGGCCGCGAACCGCAGCGTCAGCGCCGTCACGTTTTCGGTCGTCAGGGCCACGTCGACCGACGGACCTTGGACCAGCCGGGCGTCCACTTGGGCCCGCGTCCAGTGCTCGCCCAGCCCGTCCAGCTCCAGCCATAAGCAGCGGTTGTAGCGGAGCGTGAAGGTGGTGAAACGGATCGACTCGGGCACGCGCTTGCGGCCCCGCTGGGCAATGTTGTCGATCCGGGCATTGATCTCGTCCTTGGCGGCGGGCGTGTAGTGGTGCTCGGCCCCGGCGCCGATGATGTGCACCATCCGGATTCCCGCGGCCGCCAGGGCCCGCTCCATTTGATCGGCGGCTTGCTTCTGGCGGTCTTTCTCGCCGCTGTAGGCGACCGTGGGACAATTGAACAAGTTGAGCGCGTAGTCGGTGGCGTCGTACAGGTGCCACAGCTTTCGCTCGTACCAGGTTGGGTTGAGCGTCTCGCCCTGGAAGGTCTTGAGGAAGTCGGCCGTTTCGGAGAAGCCGGCTCCCGGCGCGGCCGCGACCCACTGGCCCGGATAGTGCGTGGCAAATTGCCAGCAGGCCGCCCCACCCATCGAGAAGCCGCGGATCACCAGCCGGTCGTCGTCGATTGGATAATGCCGCCGGGCGTGGTCGAGCGCCTCGAACAGGTCGATCTCGCCCGCGAACTTGTTGGCGTTGCAGTAGCGGCCGTAGGGATGCAGGACGAACGCATTGGGCGGCACGAATTCGCCCGGCGACGATTGCCGGCCGGCGATGAAGTTCACCTCGCTCAGCGTTTCGCCGCGGCCGTGGCACCAGACATCGAGCCGAAAGCGGTGCGGGCTGTGCTCGCGATACGTCGGCGGAACGATCAGTCCATAGGGTTGCACCGAGCCATCGATCTTGGAGCGGTAACCACGCACGACCAGCCCGGTGGCGGAGTTCCAGGGGGCCTGGCCGGATTGCAATTGGCTGGCCCGCTCCAGGCCTTGCTTGAGCAGGTTCTGGCGCAGCGGCCAACTCCCGGGCGTCGAAGAACTCGTTGTACTCCAGGGCATACCGAACCGCCTGGCGGTAGATCTCGACGTCGGGAATCAGCTCGCCCAGATCGGGGCGGTTTTGTAGGGCCCCGGGCAATCCGTCGATCGCTTTGCCTAGCGCGTCGAGGCCGGCTTGCAGTTCGGCTCGATCGGCCGCGGCGACGGCGACGCCCGGCGGCGGAATCGGCCGGACCTGGTCGGCCACGTTGTCGCGGGGGCCGTCGGCCCGGAGGGTGCCGGCCAGAACTACGATCGCGACGGCTGCCAGAGGACGGTACGACATGCGGGCTCCTTGGCCTGGGGGTGCTCGGTCGAGTGGTTCGGCGGGTGGTTTGCTTGGGAACTGGGCGGCGGCAAAGTTGAAGGCACCGCTTGTGGGCCGGCGGGCCGAGCGTTTAGTCTGGCGATTATATCAAGCCGCTTCGATGGGTGGGGCAGGGGGGCGGTTTCGTGTTTCGCATCGCCAGCCGAGGGGCAGAGAAGATCTCCGTATGAAATACCTGGCAAGTCGAAGGCGCCGTTCAGGGCGATTCGCCGATCTCTTGCAGATCGGCCTAGCCGCGATGCCACTACTGATTTTCAGCGGCGCCGCGCGGGCCGAAGACAGCCCGATCGTCGCGCCAGGGGCTCAGCTGGAAAAACTGGCCGACGGCTTCGAGTTCACCGAAGGGCCTGCCGCCGACGCTCAGGGCAACGTCTATTTCACCGACCAGCCAAACGACCGCATCCTCCGCTGGGGCACCGACAGCAAGCTGACGACGTTCCTTCAGCCGGCCGGCCGCTCGAACGGCCTGTGCTTCGACGCCCAGGGCAATCTGTGGGCCTGCGCCGATGAGAAGAACGAGCTGTGGCGGATCGACCCTGCCACCGGCAAGCACACAGTCGTGCTCAAGGATCACCAAGGCAAGCTCTTCAACGGTCCCAACGACGTCTGGATCCGCCCCGACGGCGGCGTCTACTTCACCGATCCGTTTTACCAGCGCCCCTATTGGAAGCGCGGGCCAAAGGAGCAAGACCAGGAAGCCGTGTTCTTTTTCGCTCCCGACAGCCAGAAGCTGGTCCGCGTGGCCGCCGACCTCAAGCAGCCCAACGGCCTGATCGGCACGCCCGATGGCAAGACGCTGTATGTGGCCGACATCGGCGACAACAAAACCTACGCCTACGACATCCAGCCCGACGGCACGCTGGCCGGCAAGCGACTGCTGTGCGAGCTGGGCTCCGACGGCATGACGCTCGACGACCAGGGGAACGTCTACCTCACCGGCAAGGGCGTGACCGTGTTCGACAAGTCAGGCAAGCGCATCGAGCAGATCAACCTGCCCGAGGGCTGGACCGCCAACGTTTGCTTCGGCGGCGCCGACCGGCAAACCCTGTTCATCACGGCCGGCAAGGGCCTCTACGCCATCAAGACGAAAGTCAAAGGCGTGGGGAGTCAGTAGATCCCCCGCGCCCGTTGTACCGCAGCGCCTTCGCAAGTTGAGCCCACGGGCGGCGCCCACGGGAGCTTCGCGTCGCGGTGATTCCGCTCCAGCACGTCTGCTTCATTGCCGGCGCCGCCGCGGTCGCGCGGCGCGGCCCGCCAAACCCGCGCGTACTTGCTCTTCGAAGATGGCCAGCACCGCTTACCGGGGAGTGCCATCTCGCCCCCCGGGCCGTCCCCAACACGCCCCGATACACTGCCCGGCTCAATTTGCCCAAGTGCCTTCGACGCCGCTCGGGTTTCCGGCCGATTACAATGAACGGCCTGAATCGGGCTTCCCTTTTTCGGCCTCCGAGAGCGCTGCGATGTTGCAAATCGGTCCCTGGCAACTCGAAACCGTCAGCGGCGGCCGTTACTGGCTGGATGGGGGCACCATGTACGGCGTCGTCCCGCGCACGGTCTGGCAGTCGGCCACTCCGCCCGACGAACAGAATCGAATTCCGCTGGCGGTCAACTGCGTGCTAGCCCGCGATGGCCGGCAAACCGTGCTGATCGATACCGGCTACGGCCAGATGTCGCGGCTGGAGCGGAGCACTTTGGCATCGCCGATGGCGACCCGCTCGTCGAATCGCTGGCGGCCCTCGGGCTGACCCCGGCCGACATCAGCCTGGTGGTGCTCAGCCACCTGCACTGGGACCATGCGGGAGGCGCGGTCCGGCCGGTAGCCCCGCGGCAGTTCGTGCCGGCTTTTCCGAGCGCCACGTATATCGTTAACCGGCAGGAATGGGAGGACGCCACCAGCGGCGCCCCGGACTTGGTCGGCAGCTACTTCATCGAGAAGCTCCAACCCCTCGACGCGTCGGGCCAGTTGGTCCTCGTTGACGACGGCGTGGAGATCGCACCCGGCCTTTGGGCCCGGCAGACGGGGGGGCGCGCGCGGGCATCAGGCACTTGTCTTCGAGTCGGGTGCCGAGGGGGCGATCTACCTGGGAGATATTTGTCCCGACGCCAATCATTTGCGGCGCATGTGGTGCGCCGCCTATGACCTTTATCCCCTCGAGACCCGACGGCGGAAGCCGGAATTGCTCGGCCAGGTGGCCGATCGGGGCTGGTGGATCCTCTGGGATCACGAGCCTGCCTTTGCGGCATGCCGCATCGAGCGGCATAAATCGCGAGAATTTTTCCCCTGCGAGGTCCGCGAGAAGTTGTAGCCGCCCGGCTTGACGCGTGCAGGGTTCGTAATTACCCGAGCCGCTCTTTGCGGCGCCGCGAGGCCGGAATGCGCTCCGCACCCCTCCCGACCTATTGGCTCCGCGCTAAGCTCTTTCTTGACAGCGGCTTTGGTCGAGCGGCTAGTTCGCCGGTGGGACTTATCTGAAGGCGGCGACACGTCCATCCGCAGGGGGGGATCGGCCCCAGCGGCATGCCAAATATTAAATCGGCGGAGCATAGCGCCGTCAAATTTGATGCATAACTCCTAAAAAATGCATTAACCGCATTGCCTGCATTTAACGCATAACCATTAAACGACATAGGCGTTGTAGGCGTTTCATCTTTACTAAAGGACCCAGCCTATTAGAATGGAGGTTTCCCAGCCCAAAGGGCTTCGACCAGGACCATCACAAGCGCTTCGCTTTGTGAGACACAACGGATTGCGTTTCCATGGCCAAGCGAACTGTCGCGAGCTGTTTGCATGGCCTTATCGACCGACCATACCGACATTCCGCTGGCAATCATCGGAATGGCCTGCCGCCTGCCCGAGGCGGACAATCTCGAGCAGTATTGGCAGCTGATCGTCGAGGGTCGCTCGGCGATCCGCGAGATTCCCGCCGAGCGCTTCGACGAAGAGCTCTACTTCGACCCCGCCAAGGGGGTCCGTGGTAAGTCGTATGCCAAGCTAGCGGCGCTGCTTGGCAACCGCGACTTCGACTACGGCCGCAACCCGATCGACCAGCAGCTTGCCCAATCGGTCGACCGGATGCACCTCTTGATGACGGGAGTTGCAGCCGACGCGCTGCGGCACGCCGGCTTGGACCCGTTTCGGCTGCGGACCAAAAACGCGGCCGTTTTCATCGGCAACGGCGGGAGCAGCGAGAGGCTTCGCGAGACCAATTATCAGGCCCACCTGGTCGAAGCCATTCACATGCTCGACCAGGCCGAAGGGTTTGCCGACTTGGCCCCCGATGTTCGCCAACAGGTCATCGCCGAGACGATCGCCCGGATCAAGCAGCCGACGCTGCCGCCGGGGGCCGACGCCCGGTTGCTGCAGTGCAACATGATCGCCGGGACGATAGCCAAGGCATTTGGCTTGACCGGCGGCTGGCTGGCCCTGAATTCGGCCTGCGCTTCGTCGCTTCAAGCAATCTTGATGGGTGCCCGAGTCCTGCAGCAGGGTCGGGCCGAGATGGCGATCGTGGGCGGCGCCTCGGACATCCATTCCCACACGCTGGTTCTGTTTTCGGCCGCCCAGGCCCTGAGCGCCTGCGGTTCACGGCCGTTCGACGTCGATGCCGACGGTCTGGTCATGTGCGAGGGCTATGGCGCCCTGGTGATGAAGACGCTGGAGCGGGCCCTGGCCGACGGCGACCCGATCCAGGCGGTCATTCGCGGCCTGGGCGTCGCCACCGACGGTCGCGGCAAGAGCCTGTGGGCACCGCGCAAGGAAGGCCAGATCAAGGCGATGCGCCGGGCCTATCGCTCGGGCGTCGAGTTGTCGCGGCTGCAATACATCGAGTGCCACGCCACGGCCACCCAGCTGGGCGATGCCACCGAGTTGGAAACCCTGGGCGAGGTGCTCCGGCCCGAATTGCCTGCCGGCACCCGGGTGCCCGTCACCAGTGTGAAAGCCAATATCGGCCATGCCTTGGAGGCGGCCGGCATCGCGGGCGTCATCAAGACGGTGCTGTGCATGCAGCGTCAGACGATCCCGCCGGCAATCAACATCGAGACGCTGAATCCCAAGATCGATTGGCAATCGGCCCCGTATTACGTGCCGCGCCAGCCAGCCCCCTGGAACGCACCGGCCGACGGCGGCCCGCGCCGGGCGGCGGTCAATGCGTTCGGCATCGGCGGGCTGAACATGCACGTCGTGCTCGACGAATTCACCGAGTCGGCCCGGCAATTGGTCGCGGCCAAGGCTCCGAAAACCGTGGTCCAGCCCGCCGCATCCCCGGACGACCAGTCGGTCGCGATCATCGGCATGGGCTGCATCCTGCCCGGCGGCTTGGGCCTCGCCAAACTGTGGGAATCGCTCCTGACGGGGCACGATCCCAAATCGACCGCCGAATCCCCGCGCTGGACGCCCAACGCCTTGGCGGATTGCAATCCGCGGATCGAGGGCATGGTCGGCGGGTTCATGCATGGCTTCACCTACGACTGGCGGAAGCACAAAGTTCCGCCCAAGCAGGTCGCCGAGGCCGATCCGCTGCAGTTCATGTTGCTCGAGGCCGCCGAACAAGCCTTGAACGACGCCGGTTACGACCACAAGCCGCTGGCCAAGGAGCGCTGCGGGGTAGTAGTCGGAACCGAAGTCGGCGGCGAATTCTGCGACGAGCTGGAAATGGGCCTGCGGCTGCCCGAGATGCAGCAGGTCATCGTCGAGCTCCTGCGGCAGCGCGGTGTGCCGGCCGACAAAATCGCAAAGATCAAAGCCGATTTCGCCGCGACCCTGCTCCGCAAGTGGCCGTCGTTGGTCGACGAGACCGGCAGCTTTACCAGCAGCACGTTGGCCTCGCGGGTCACCAAGACGCTCGACCTGGCCGGCGGGGCGGTGGCCGTCGACGCCGGTTCGATCTCGGCCCTGAGCGCCCTGGCGATCTGCTACGACATGCTGCTGTCGGGCGATAACGACATCATGATTCTGCGCCGCCGGACAGCGGCGAATGGGGGCGGCCAATTTCGAATCGCTCGACCGGGCCGGGCTACTGGCCGAGTCGGGTCCGCTCAACGTGCTGGATGCCGGCTACAGCGGCGTCGTGCCGGGAGAGGGCGTGGGCGTGGTCGTGCTCAAGCGGCTGGCCGATGCCCGCCGCGATGGCGACCGGATTCACGCGATCATCCGGGGCATGGCCCTGGCCCATCACGATTCGCAGGGCGAAGCGCTCCGCCTGGCCGCCACGCGGGCTTGTGCCCAGGCCGCGATCGACCCGGCCCAGGTGCAGCTGATCGAAATCGATACCGACGAGCGGCTCACTGCCGGCGGTGCGGAGCTCGCGGCGCTGGCCTCGGCCCACGCTGGATCGAGCCGCCGCGAACCCGTGGTCGTCGGCTCGGCCACCGCGCAGCTGGGACATTTGGGTGGTGGCGGCGGCATCGCGGCGCTGGTCAAAGCGAGCCTGGAAATCGAAAACGGAACGACCGTGCCCAATGTTGCGCTGCAACAGCCGGCCCCGGCATTGGCCAATCTGGCCGAGGTTGCCCGGCCGGCAGGGTCTGCCTGCCCGCTCGGCGGCCGCCGGCTTGGCGCGGTGGCGGCCTGGTCGAAGGGTCTGGCCGGCTACGTGCTGATCGAACATGGTTCGGCGGTGCCGGCCGCGACGGCGCCCGCTCGTCCGGCCGAAGCTCGCCACCCCTTGGCGGCCGGCGCGCCACAGACTAACGGCTCCGCGATACCTGCGGTCGCGGCGGTGTCGCCGGCAGCGACCAACGGGTCCGTCCCCCATACCAACGGTCATGCTCATCCCCACTGGCAGATTTGCCGGCTGGCTGGCGCGATGCTCGAGTCGCTCGTCGACCAAATCGAAGCCGCCCAGCGCGACGTGCAAGCTTGCTGGTCCGGCAGTCCGGCCGCGTTCGGTGCGGCCGATCGGTTCCGGCTGGCGGTGGTGGCGGACAACCCGCAGACGCTGGCCCGCAAGTTGCAACTGGCCCGGAGCCAGGTCGGTAGTGCCGCTGCCCGGCAGGTGCTCGAGCAGCAGGGGTGTTCTTCCACGAATTCACGGTCCGGCCGCGGGTGGCATTCGTCTTTCCCGGCCAGGGCTCGCAATACGAGGGTATGCTCCGCGAGTTGGTCCACGACGTGCCGGCGGCCCGGCGGCGCTGGGCGAGATCGACGCGGCGCTGACTCGGCTCGGGTTCCCCACGTTCGAGCAGTTGGCCTGGCCGGCCGCGGGCGAGAAATCGCAACTCGGCAGCGACGTCTGGGTAACCCAGGTTTCGATGTTCGCCGCCGACGCGATCGTCCTGGCCGCCCTGGCCGACCGCGGGATCACGCCCGACATCGTCTTGGGACACAGCTACGGCGAGTTCGCCGCGCTCTATGCCGCCGGCGCCTGGGACTTGGATACGACCATCCGGCTGACCCGGGCTCGCTGCCAGGGCATCGCTTCGGCCGCGGTGAGCGATAGCGGCCTGTTGGCCACCGACGCCGCCGTGCCGCTGATCGAGTCGCTGGCTGCCGGGATCAGCGGCGAGCTGCACATTGCCAACTACAACGCGCCCGACCAGTCGATCGTGGGCGGCCGGCGGCCGCATCTGGACGCGCTCGCTCGGTCGCTTCAATCGCATTCGCACCAGGCCCGGCTGCTCGCCGTGCCGGCCGCGTTCCATACGCCGCTGATGCAGGGCGCCAGCCATATGCTGGAGCAGGCTCTGGGTGGCGCGACGACCCGGGCCCTGCGGGTGCCGCTGGCCAGCACGGTCACCAACCGACTGGTTGGCGACGTGGCGGAGGTCCGCAGCAATCTGGCAGCCCAGCTCACCACGCCGGTGCGCTACGCGGCCCTGATCGAGCAACTCGCCGCCGAGCGGCCGACCGTGTTCGTCGAAGTCGGTCCGCAGCAGACATTGACCAAGTTGAACCGCCGAATCGTCGAGGGCCAAGCCTGGGCGATTGCCAGCGACAACGCCAAGCGCCCCGGCCTGGAGCCGCTCGTGGGCGTGCAAGCCATGCTCGAGTGCCTGGGCGCCTTTGCTCCGGCCCGCCCGAGCGGCTCCTCCGTTCCCGCCCAACCTTCCCTTCCCAAGTCACCGGTCGCAACGACGCACAAACCGATGCCAGATCCCGCCAATCCACGCAATATCCCACATTTCGATGCCACCGAGCGCCGCCGCTCCAAGATGCGGAGCTGCTCCGGCCCCGACGTGCCCAGCCCGCGGCACCAACGGCCACGCCCCCGAACCGGCCGCCGGTCACGCTCAGGCCAACGGGCAAAACGGCACGCCCCCGGTCCGCGTCGCCCCGCCGGCGGCGCGTCCCGCCGCCGTGGCTCCGGCTGCGCCGAAGCCCGTGGCCGCAGCCCCCGCTGCTCCGCCGGTCGCTCGGCCTGCGGTGCCGAAACCGGTTAGCCCGCAGCCCGTGGCCGCGACGGCCGCCGCTCCGAAACCGGCACCGGCCCACGCCCGCCAGCCTGCGCCGTCCAGTCGTGCCCGTCCAGTCTGCGCCCGCGAAGCCTGCTCCGGTGGCCGTTGCCGCCGTCGCTCCGGCCCGCCCGGCCCGGTCGCCCGAGCAATTGGAGTCGTTCCTCGTCAATTTCGTCGTCGAGCAGACCGGCTATCCGGCGGAAGTGGTCGACCTGGACTCCGATCTGGAAGCGGACCTGGGAATCGACAGCATCAAGAAGGCTCAGCTGTTCGGCGAGTTGCAGGAGCACTTCGACATCGCCCAGCAGGCGGGCAACCTGTCGCTCGACGACTTCCCGACGCTGCGGCACGTGCTGAACTTCCTGCAAGCGAGCAGCTCGCCGCAGCGCCCGCCGCGGCACCGGCCCCCGTTCCGCTCGTGGCACCGGCTGCCGCCCCTGTCGCGGTGAGTCGCGCCGGTTGCCAGCCCGAAAGCCGCGCCCGCTGCAGCGCCCGTCGGACAGCAGGGGCCCAACGGTGCCGAGCTCGAATCGTTCCTGGTGAACTTCGTGGTCGAGCAGACCGGCTATCCGGCCGAAGTGGTCGACCTGGATTCCGATCTGGAAGCCGACCTGGGCATCGACAGCATCAAGAAGGCCCAGCTGTTCGGCGAATTGCAGGAACACTTCGACATCGCCCAGCGGGCGGGCAACCTGTCGCTCGACGATTTTCCGACCCTGCGGCATGTGCTGAACTTCCTCCAGGCCAGCGGACCGGCCGCGGCCAGCGTTGTTTCGGCGGCGCCGACTCCGGTTGCCGCTCCGGCTGCCCGTCGCCGCTGCGCCGATCCGGCCGTCGCCGCTCGGCCCCGCGACTGCCGCCACCGCAGGCGGCAGCCCGCGCCTGCGGACACCGGCCAGTTGGAATTGTTCCTGGTCAACTTCGTCGTCGAGCAGACCGGCTATCCGGCGGAGGTGGTCGACCTGGATTCCGATCTGGAAGCCGACCTGGGCATCGACAGCATCAAGAAAGCCCAGCTGTTCGGCGAGCTGCAAGAATTCTTCGACATTGCCGCCGCAGGCGGGCAACCTGTCGCTCGACGACTTTCCCGACACTGCGGCACGTGCTCGACTTCCTCTCGCAGGCCGGTGCCCCGCAGCCGCACGTCGGCTGCGTCGCTGGACGCCAGCCATGTTTCTGCCACCGTCGAACCGGCGCCGGCGGTGGCAGCTGCGCCCTCACCCCCGCGCCGGCCACCCCCGCAGCCACTTCAGCGGGTAATGCCGCTGCACCGCGGCATGCCGCTGCAAGCGATGCCGCCGAGCGCAGCGAGTTCGAATCGTTCCTGATCAACTTCGTGGTCGAGCAGACCGGCTATCCGGCCGAAGTGGTCGACCTGGATTCCGATCTGGAAGCGGACCTGGGCATCGACAGCATCAAAAAGGCCCAGCTGTTCGGCGAGCTGCAGGAGCACTTCGACATCGCCCGGCACGCGCGGCAATCTGTCGCTCGACGACTTTCCCGACGCTGCGGCACGTGCTCGACTTCCTTCGCGGTGCCTCGGCCGGCGCTCGCGCTGCAGCTGGATCGACGGCACGAGAGACAACTCTCCAGGTCGAAGGTAACGCATCCGCCGCCGAAGGGACGGAATTTTCTGTCGCGGCCCGTTCCCGCCGCGGCACTGCTCCAGCTTGCCGGATCGCCCTACGATCTGGGTTGGCAAGCAGGGCAGGCCTTCAAGGGCGAGATTCGCCGCATCCTGCGGAGCTATGCCGAAGCCGCCGACGAACAGCTGGGCGATCTGCCGGCGCCGCGGCCCGCAGCCGGCCGCAGCAGGCGCTCTCGGCCGACGAGCTCGACATTTGCAAGGTCTGGCCGACGCGGTCGAAGTGCCGCTGGGCAACATGCTGGCACATCACTTTGCTCTGGCCAGCGAGTGGGGCAGCGGGGCCGTGCTCTCGGCCCAGGCGCAGCCACGCCGCCAAAGCCCCGCATTGGTTCTGCAGCAGCCGTTGCCGGTCTTGGCCGTTCTTGCCGACGCCTTGCAGCCGGTGGCAACGGTCCGCGTGCCCAGTCGCGGTCTGGCCCATGCCGTGGTGGCGCCGCTCGGCACCGTCGCTTATTGGGGCGGGCTGAATGCGGCCGGTGTCGCGGTCGTCGCCCATCCGCACAGTGCGGCGGGCAGTCCGACCGTCGAGGGGCGGCAGTGCAGCCAGATCGTCCGGCTCATCTTGGAGCGGGCGACGGACGTGGATGCGGCGATCGCGCTTGGCTCGCTCCGTGCGGGCGCACAGCCCTGGAGCGCGCGGTGGTCAGCGATACGGCCAGCGGCCGCGCCCTCCGGCTCGACTTCGACGGCCACACGCTGGCCACGGTGCAAGTCGGTGCCGCGGCAGGCAATTCCACGACGATTCACAGCTGACGGCGACGGCGCTGCGGGCTTTCGCCGTGACGATCGATCCGGCCGCGGGCGAGATTCGCCTTGCCGGCCCGACCGGCGCCCAACAGTGGAATCTGGCCGGTCTGCTGCCGGCCAGTTCGCCGATCGAGTTGCCGGGCACCGCAGCAGCCGGGGCCGCAATCGCGCCCGCCTCGGCCGGCGACGTTTGCCAACGATTCTCGTTCGAGATGCGGCCCGCTCCGCTGGCTGCCGACGTGCCGGCTCAGCCCGCCTGGGGCGGCGCGGCGATCGTCCTGGGCTCGGGTCCGACGGCCGATGCTTTGATCGCTGCGATGCAGGCGGCCGGCGTGACCGTGTATGCGATTTCGCCCGACGCCGACCTCGACACCGCCCTGCGCAAGCTCGAGGAGATCTGCGCCGCCGGGCCGGCCCCGCACTTGTTCATCACCGACGGCCCGCGATGCGGCGCCGATCGATTACGACCATGCCGACGCCTGGATGCACGACCGGCAGCAGGCGATGACTCTGCCGTTCTTCGTCTGCCAGAAGTGGATGCAGCTGGCCGCCCAGGGCAAGTGGCTGAGCCATGCCACGCTGGTCGCCACGGTCTCGCGAAGACGGCGACTTCGGCTTTGCCCGGGGCGCGGAGATCGCCCAGGGCGGCGCGGTGGCCGGTTTGCTCAAGGGCATCTTCGTCGAATTCGCGATCATGCAGAACGAGCGAAATCTGCGGATCAAGGTGGTCGACGCCCCCGCCGATACCCCGGCCGACGCGCTGGCCGCCGACATCCTGCGCGAACTGGCCGCGGCCCGCTTGGACTACGAAGTGGCTTTCGTCGGCGGCCAGCGGCTCGTGCCGCAAGCCGTCGAACGTCAGCCGGCCGACCAGCGACGAGGCGGGCATCGAGCCGGGCAGCACTTGGATCGTCACCGGCGGCGCCCGAGGAATTACCGCGGCTTGTGCTCTGGAGTTGGGTCGCCGCTGGGGGCTCAAGCTGCACCTGATCGGCTCCACGCCGCTCGAGCCGCTTGATCCGGCCTGGCGAATCTGGATGACGCAGGGCTCAAGCAGCTCAAAGCGTCGGTCATGATTGCCGCTCGCAAGGCGGGGCGCCACGCCGCCGCCGCTTGGGAGCGCGCGAAGAAAGACATCGAGATCGATCGCACGCTGCGGGCCTTTGGCGAGGCGGGCGTGTCGGCCGTTTATCACGCCTGCGATGTGAGCGATCGGGCCGCGCTGGCCCAAGTGCTCGACGAAATCCGCCAGGCCGATGGGCCGATCGCCGGCATCCTGCACGGCGCGGGCCTGGACGCTCTTGCCGCTTCGACAAGAAACAGCGCGACACCGTGCTGGCCACGATCGACATCAAAGTCGGCGGCGCCGCCAATCTGCTCGCCCTGACCCGCCGCGACCCGATCCGGCACTTTATCGGCTTCGGCTCGATCAGCGGACGCTTGGGAGGCTTCGGCCAGACCGACTACAGCCTGGCCAACGAAATGCTGGCCAAGCTGCTGGGCGCCTACCGCCGCCGCCGGCCCTGGGTCAAGGCACTGACCGTCCACTGGCACGCCTGGGGCGAGATCGGCATGGCCGCCCGGCCCGAGCTGCAAGAAATTCTCACCGGCGACGGCAGCCTCAGCTTCCTGCCGCCCGGCGAAGGCATCGCCCACCTGGTGCGCGAGTTGGCCGCCGGCGTGCCCGAGCCGGAAGTCATGGTCACCGAGCGTCGCCACTGGGCGAAGTTCTCGGCCGGCCTGCATGGCGAAGACAGTGCCGCCGCGCCCGTCGCGGTCACGCCCGAAGCGTCCCCCGCCCAACCGGCGGCGCCGCCGCTGGTGCGCAATGTCCGCCCAAGCGACAACGGCTGGGTGGCCGATCTGCCGCTCGATCCGACCAGCGATCCGTTCCTGCTGCAGCACTTGCTGCGGGGCCGGCCGCTGTTGCCGGTCGTCGTGGGGTTGGAAGCCTTGGCCGAGACGGCCGCCGCCGTGAGCGGCAAACGCGCCGTCGGCTTCCGCTCGGTCGACATGATCGACGGACTGTTGTTCCACACCGATCAGCCGGTCGTGGCCAAGGTCCGGGCCACCCCCCGGCCCGACGGCAACTTCGACTGCGAGCTGACCTGCGACTTCCGCAATCGGGCGGGCGGGCTGATCAAGCCCGACCGGCTGTACCTGCGAGCGACCGTCGTCGTGTCGGCAGAGCCGTTGGCACTAACCAGCCCGCTGCCGGCGATGCCGCCGCTCAATAGCTGGCGCGAGATCGCTTATCCGGATCACACGCAGATTTATCACGGCGGGCCGTTCCGCGGCGTCACGGCGGCGTATTGCTATGCCGATGCGGAGGGTTGGGGACTGATCTCGGCCCTGCCGCTGGAGGATTTGACCGGACCGGGCCGGGCCGCGCGGTGGACCGTGCCGTCGGTCGTGCTCGATTCGTGCGTCTACGCCTGCGGGCTGCACCTCTGGGCCCGGGGCGGCAACACGATCGCGCTGCCGCGCGGGATCGAGCATCTCGACCTGGGCCGCGCGCCGCGTGACGGCGAACGCTGCATCCTGTATTGCGTCTGCCACAGCCTGGCTGCCGAGCGTCCCTGCTACGACTTCGAAGTGGTCGGCGAGGACGGGGCCACGCTGCTGCAGGCCCGGGGTTATTACAAGGTCTCCTTCGGCAAGGGAGACGCGCTCTGATGTTCGATCGTCTCGCCACCAGCTACGCCCGAATTAGCGACTGCCTGACCGCGGCCCATCGGCACGGGGCCCAATGGCTCGCCGAATCGGAGCGCGCCGAAGCGGCCCGGATCGCGCATTCCGCGCGGCGTGAGCAATGGCTGGCCGGCCGCTGGCTGGCCAAGCGGCTGGTGTTGCGCGAGGTGCCGAAGGCTCAACTGGTCGACGTGCAAATCCTGGCTCGCGACGAGCGCGGACGCGGCGTGCGGCCGCAGATTGTGCTGGCCGGCCGGCCGCTGGAGCGGACGTTGTCGATCTCGCACAGCGACCTGGGCGTGCTCGTTGCGCTCGCCACTCGGCAGGATTGGTCGGTGGGCATCGATCTGGCCGATCTCCGCTCGGGCGATGCCGCCGACCGCGCAGCCCGCGATAGCGAATCGTCCGCCGCAGCCCACCCGAGCGTCGCCGGATTTCGCCGCCTGTGGTTTACCCCCAGCGAACAAGCCTGGCTGACCGCCGATCCCGAGCGCCGCACGGCCACGCTCTGGGCCCTCAAGGAAGCCGTCTACAAAGCCTGCAATCGGGGCGAGTCCTGGGAACCACGCCAGGTCGAGATCGAGCCGCTGGCCGGCTGGCGGTTTGCCGCCCGCTACCGTGGTTTGCCGCTCGTCGGGCTGACGCTCGCCGCCAGCGATCTGGACGGCCACGTCGCCGCCGTGGCGCAGCTTCCGCTGAGCACGCCCAAGCAGCACTGTTCCCCCGCCGCGATCGCCACTCCGAATCGAACCATCCGTTTCGACCTGCCCGCCAAGAACCAACCGACAGTCCTTTTCCGGAAGCCAACATGATCGATTTAACGGGACGAGTGGCCCTGGTGACGGGCAGCTCGCGCGGGCTGGGCCGCGCTTGTGCCATCCGGCTAGCCGAGGCCGGTGCCGACGTGATCGTCAATTATGTCACTTCGCGCACCGCGGCGCTGGAAACCGCCGAACGCGTTATGGACCTGGGCCGCCGGGTGTACGTCGTCAAAGCCGACGTCAGCGAGCAGGACGACGTCCAGTCGATGCTGGAATACGTCACCCGCGAAATCGGTCAGCTCGACATCGTCGTCAGCAACGCGGCCACGGGCGGTTTCCGCCCGCTGTTGGCAGCGAATCAAAAGCACTTTCAAAACACGTTCCAGACAAACGTCCTGGCTTTGCTGTACCTGGTGCAGGCCGCGATGCCGCTCTTGGAAGCGCAGGACCGGGCCGCGGCAAGGTGATCGCCCTGAGCAGCCACGGCTCCGAGATCGCGCATGCCTTGGTACGGGCTGATCGGCAGCTCGAAGGCGGCGCTGGAAAGTCTGGTTCGCCACCTGACGCTCGAAGTGGGCGACCGCGGCGTGAACGTCAACGTGGTCAAGGCCGGCCTGCTCGAAACCGACTCCACCCGCCGAATTCCCAACGCCGACCAGATTTTCACCGAGCGCAAAGACAAGGCCATGATGGGCGACCGGATGCTCACCGTCGAAGACGTGGCCAACGCCGTGTTGTTTCTGGCCAGCCCGCTGGCCGACCTGGTCCAGGGCGAGACGCTGACCGTCGACGGCGGCTCAGCCGTCCACGTCTGAACCGAAACCCAACCGCCACCAGGCCGCCGCGGGCGGCCCCAATCGCCCAACGAACTCTGACGCTCCTATGACGGACTACTTGCTGCTCACCGGCGCAACCGGCCTTTTGGGTCGGTACCTGCTGCGCGACCTGACGCTGGCGGACATCCCGCTGGCCGTCGTCGTTCGCCGTACGCGCTGGGAATCGGCCACGCAGCGGATCGAAACCGCGATGGCCCATTGGGAGCGCGAGCTGGGCCGCCGGCTGGTCCGGCCGGTCGTGCTGGAAGGGGACATCGCCGAACCGGGCCTGGGGCTGGCCGAGCGCGACGTCGAGTGGCTGGCGGCCAATTGCCGCGCCGTCCTGCATTCCGCCGCGTCGCTCACGTTCTATGCCGACGATGCCTCAGGCGAGCCTTGGCGGAGCAATATCCAGGGCACGCGGCACGTGCTCGAACTATGCGAGCGGGCCGGCATCCGCCGCTGCCACCAGGTGTCGACCGCCTATGTCTGCGGCCGCCGGCGCGAACGAATCCTGGAAGCCGACCTCGACGTCGGCCAGGAGCCCAGCAACGACTACGAACTGAGCAAGCTGATCGCCGAGAAAGAAGTCCGGGCCTGGCCGGCCTTCGACCAGGTGACGATCTATCGGCCGTCGATCATCATCGGCGATTCGCAAACCGGCTTTACCACCACCTATCACGGCTTCTATACGCCGCTCCGGGTCTCGTTCGCGCTGCGGCAAACGGCCTCGCCCGACGCCTGGGCCCAGACCAATTGGCTCGGCCAGTTGAGCCTGCGGGGAGACGAGCGGAAGAATCTGGTGCCGGTCGACTGGGTGTCGGCGGCGATCACTCGGATCATCGTCCGGCCCGAGCTGCACGGCCGCACCTATCACCTGACCAATCCGCGCCCTCGACCGTGGCGATGATGTACGAGGCGATGCGGCGGACGATCAGCGAGCTGGACATCCCGCCGACCAGCCGCACGGGTAGCACCGGGCTGGAGGAGATGGCGGCGTTCAGCGAGCAGATGCAGGTCTATCAATCGTATTGGAGCGACGATCCGGAATTCGACTCGAGCGCGACCGAGGCGGCGGTCCCGGATTTGCCGTGTCCGGAGGTCGACGTCGAGATGATGTTGCGGCTGCTGCAGTTTGCCATTCGGGCGAACTTCGGCTGGCCGCGCAAGGCGCCGGCCTTGGCCGCCTTCGAGGTCGATCGAGAACTAGGCGGTTGGTTGCAGGCGGATCGGCCGGCGGCGGAGAGTTCCGACCGCCTGCGGTACGTCAGCCTGGGTGTCAATGGCGGAGGGGGCGGCCAGTGGCACCTGGTAGTCGATGGGGGTCGGCTGGTCGGAGCCGGCCGGGGGTTGCGGAAGGGTGGCGGACCGACGTGTTATCTGTCGTCCGCCACGTTCGCGGGTCTGGCACGCGGCGAATTGTCGCTCGAAGACTCGATTAATGCCGGGCGACTCGTCGTCACCGGCAACTCGGTTCGCCCCGCCGAGTTGGCCAAATGGTTCCGCGACCTGGCCGCTCCGGTGACAAAACAAGCTTGATTCGTTGGCAAATTCCCGCGAGGAGTGACATGACCGCAACCAATTCCACACGCGTCCATTCGAACAGCGCCGTCAACGGCGCCCTCCACGGGACCGCGACCGCCAGCATGTCCGCACGCATGCTGGAGCGCGGCCGTCGCAGCATCGCCGGAGGCGACAGCAGCACCATGCGGGTGCTGCCCTATCACGTTCCGCTGGTTGCCGACCGCGGCGAAGGATGCGCGGCTATGGGATATCGACGGCAACCAGTACCTCGACCTCAACATGGCCTACGGCCCGCTGCTGCTCGGGCACCGGCCGCCGCAGGTCATCGCGGCCGTCACCAAGCAGATCAGCGAGAAGGGGAGCCAGCTTGGCTTTCCCACCGAGATCACCATTCGCGTGGCCGAGAAGCTCAAGCAGCTGTTCCCCAGCATCGAGCTGTTGCGGTTCGCCAACTCGGGCACCGAAGCCTGCGCCTCGGCCGTGCGATTGGCCCGCACGTTTACCGGCCGCCGCAAGCTGATCATGTTCGAGGGGCACTACCACGGCTGGAGCGAAGCGGTCTTCAACCGCTACCACGCCCCGCTGGCCGACCTGCCGGCCGAAGGCTTCGGCCCGGCCATTCCGGGCACGACCGGCATGAGCGACGGCATCCAGGACGTGATCGTTTGCCAGTGGAACGATCTCGACGCCCTGGAACGCTGCCTGCAAAAGCACGGCTCCGAAGTCGCGGCCGTGATGATGGAACCGGTCATGGGCAACGCCGGGCTCAACCTGCCCCGCGACGGCTACCTGCAAGCCGTTCGCGAGCTGACGCTCGACCACGACTGCCTGCTGGTGTTCGACGAAGTGATCACCGGCATGCGGGTGGCCCCGGGCGGCGCCAAGATCATTACCTGGTCACGCCTGACATCACCGTCGTCTCGAAGGCGATGGGCGGCGGCTATCCGGTCGGGGCGTTCGGCGCTTCGGCCGAGATCATGGACGTGATCGTCCGCGGTCCGCTGTTCCACGGCGGCGTGTTCTCGGGCAATGCCGTGGTCATGTCGGCCGCCGAAGCCGTGCTCGACACCGTGCTGGCCGATACCCAGCGGATTTATGCCCACCTGAACCAGATCTCCGATCAGTTGGCGGCGGGCATGGACGAGATCATGACCCGGCTCGGCGTGCCCCACAAGGTGACTCACCTCGGCCCGCTGCTCGCGCTGATGCTCACCAAGAACCACGGCGACGAGCTGCACAACTACCGCGACGTGCGGCGGCACTGCGAGTTCGAGAAGTACATCGCCTTCCAGCACCACCTGCAACGGGCCGGCGTCTACTTCCACCCCAACCAGTTCGAGCCGATGTTCCTGTCGACCGCCCACACCGCGGCGGACATCGCGGAAGCGCTGGATCGGATGGAAGACGGAGCCCGGAAATGTCTGGTACGCTGACCCCCGGGTAGCGCTCGACCGTCCCGGGCTGAGCGCCGCGCCGATCCTGGATGCCGTCGCCGGCTATCGCGGCACGTTCGTCGACCTGGACGCGTCGCTCGTTGTCGGCCCGGACCCGTTTGCCGCGGCCCGCGAGTCGCTCGCGCTGGCCTTGCGCCGGCATGGGCTGCACTCGGGCGATCGCGTGCTGCTGGCCCTGCCCAACGGACCGGCGTTCGTTGCGGCGCTGGCCGCGATTCTGGCCTGCGAGGGCTCGCCGCTGGTGGTTCACTCCAAGACTCCGGCGGCCGAGCTGCAGCGCTACGCCCAGCGGTTCGGCGCAGGTTTCTGGCCTGCGAGTCGGCCGAG
This sequence comes from uncultured Planctomycetaceae bacterium, assembly GCA_963828155.1. GTDB lineage: Bacteria > Planctomycetota > Planctomycetia > Pirellulales > PALSA-1355 > CAWCAX01. Next base: position 215,878 of record CAWHDQ010000011.1, on the reverse strand, counting down.
GAGCCGGGTCTGGCCGAGATCGAGCTGGCCGCCAACGAGCTGGAACTGGGCAACTGGGGACACCTGCACTGGGGCACGCTGTTTTTGACCGACGGCGCCTGCACCGGGCCCACGCTCCGCGGCGTGCCGCTGCACCCGACGTCGGGCTCGACCGGGCTGCCGAAGATCGCTCTGCGGCCGGGCTTCGCCGCGCTGGAAGAAGCCCGGCATTACGCCGCCACGATGGCCATCGACGCCGACGACACGATCGTCGCGATTCCGCCGATGAGCCACGCCTATGGCTGGGGCATGTGCGTGATGGTGCCGCTGTTGACCGGCGCCAGCGTCGTCTCGCTTCGCAAGTTCAGCGTCAAGCAGGTCGCCCGGGCCGTGGCCGAACATCCCGCCACCATCCTGCCCACCGTGCCGGCGATGCTCGACGTGCTCTCGTTCGGCGCCGGAGTCGACCTGCGGTCGCTCCGCTGGGTGCTGGCCGCGGGGGCCACGCTGCCGCGCCGCGCCGCCGAGCAATTCCGCGAAAAGACCGGCGCCACCGCCTGCCCGCTGTATGGCACCACCGAGACCGGCGGCATCTCGGTCGCCACGGCGGCCGACGGCTCGGACGTCGACGGCCGAGTGGGCCCGCCGATGGACGAGGTGGGCGTCGAAATCCGCCCCCACGCCGATGGACACAGCCTGGGCCCCGGCATCGGCAAGGTCTTCGTCCGCAGCTCGTCGATGATGACCGGGTATCTCGACGAGCATGGCGCGATCCACGATCCGCCGGCCGACGGCTGGTTCGAGACCGGCGACCTGGGGCAGACGACCGCCACGGGCACCGTTCACCTCCGCGGCCGCAACAGCGAAGTAATCAACGTCTCGGGCCTCAAGGTCGTGCCCTGCGAGGTCGAGGAAGCGATCCTCACTCTGCCCGCCGTCCGCGAGACGAAAGTCTACGCCGGGCAGCACCGCTCGGGAACTCAGGTGGTTGTCGCGGCCGTGGCAGGCGAAGCCGGCCTGTCGGTTGCCGACGTGCGGGCTCACTGCGAACTCAACCTGGTCTACTACAAGCGGCCGCAGGTCATTCATCTGCTCGACGCTTTGCCGCGGACCCCCACCGGCAAGATCATTCGCGATCAACTCCCCTGACGGCGCTGGCCGTTGTCCTTCACAGCCCAGTTGTCGTATGTCGGTCACTACCGCGTCGCCGCCGGATTTGCTTGCGCCTCGTTCGCCGGAGTGTTTCCGCTCCCGCTGACGCCGATGGAGCTGTTCATGATCGCCGACGCCCGAGAAGATTTCGGGATGCTCTGCGACCTGGAACTGAAGTTCGAGGGCACGATCGACCGCCCGGCCTTTGAAACCGCGCTGGCGATCGCGCTGGCCCGGAATCCGCTTCTGGTTTCGCTCATCCAGCGCGATGCGGCCGGCCGCTGGGTCTGGGTGCCGTCGGGCCGCGTGCCCGCAGTCGACTGGGCTCCGCTCGGCACGCCGATCGCCGGCGACTATGGCCAGCGAATCGACCTGGCCCGCGAAATCGGCTTGCGGATCTGGGTCAGGCCGGGAGCGAACGAGTCGATCGCCATGTTCCAGTTTCAGCATGCCTGCACCGACGGCATCGGAATCCTCGCCTTCAGCGAAGATCTGATGGCGGCCTATTCGTCGGCCCTGCCTGAGGGCCCGCGCGTCGAGCTGCGGCCGCTCGAGCCCGAGCGGCTCAAAGGCCGGGGGGTGCTCGGCATTCCGCCGCGGAATTTCTGGCAGCAAATCTTCGACGTCGCCGTCGGCATGCGCGAAGGGCTGCGATTCATCCTGCAGGCGCCCGTGACGCTGGTGGCCCGCAGTGCTCCCGAGCAAGCGGCCGGGCACGTCGTCTTTCGCTCCGTTACGTTGGCCGATGAAACGGTCGTGCAATTGCGCCGGCTGGCCAGTTCGTGCGGCGCCACGCTGAACGATCTGTTGATTCGCGACCTGATGATCACCCTCCGCCGCTGGCAGACGACTAGCGGTCGCAAGCCGGGCCGCCGCCGGCTGCGGGTGCTGATGCCGCAGAACCTGCGCGACAAGGACGAAGCGGCCATGCCCGCCACCGTTGCCATGAGCTTCGCCTTCCTGACGCGCAAGGCGAGCCTCTGCGACGACGCTGAGGGGCTGCTCCGCTCGATCCAGGCGGAGACCGAGTCGATCCGCCGGGACAAACTGTCGCTCTACTTTCAAGGGACCATCGCCGCGGTGCAATCGGCGGGTCTCTTGGACTGGATTCTTCGCCGCCCGATGTGCTTCGCCACGACGGTGCTGACGAACTTAGGCAATCCGACACGGCGGTTCGTGGCCCAATTCCCGCGCGTGGCGGGACAATTGCAGGTGGGCAATCTGCGGCTGGTGAGCATCCTCGGCGTACCCCCCCTGCGGCCGAGGACCCGCGCGGTTTGGGGCGCGTTCCAGACCGCTAGCACGCTTTCGATCGCCCTGAAGTGCGACCCGCGCAGCTACAGCCCGCTTGACGTAGAACAATTGCTGGGCGAGTATGTCGGTCAACTGCGGGCCAGCGCCCGCGGCGCCTCGGTCGATCCTGCTTCGAATGCCCGCCCCGCGGCCTCTCGCCAGGACTGAGTCCGCCGCCCTCCATTGCCGCTTGTAACTGCTTGCCATGACTGAAGTTATTCAAGGACGGCAGCTCGCCAAAACCTACGAGGGGGGCGTCCGCGTCGAGGCGTTCCGCGGCGTCGACCTGGAGGTCGAGCAGGGCACCTTCGTCGCCATCATGGGGCCGTCCGGATCGGGCAAAAGCACGCTGCTCAACATTTTGGGCGGCCTGGAGGTCCCCACCGGCGGACAGTTGCTGCTCGAGGGGGTCGAGATCGGGCAAATGTCGGACGATGCCCGGACGCTGTTGCGCCGCCGCCGGATCGGCTTCGTCTTTCAGCAATTCAATCTGCTGCCGATCTTCTCGGCGCTGGATAACGTCGCCTTGCCGCTGCGACTCGAAGGCATCCGCGCGGCCGAGGCCGAGAGCCGGTCGACCAAGATGCTCGATATGGTCGGTCTGGCCGAGCGCCGCAATGCCCTGCCCAGCCAGCTCTCCGGCGGCGAGCAGCAGCGGGTGGCGATCGCCCGGGCGCTGGTCTTCGATCCGGCAATCATCCTGGCCGACGAGCCGACCGGCAATCTCGACAGCGCCAACGGCGACCGCGTGATCAACATGCTGCGGCAGTTGGTCGACGATCAGGGACAGACGCTGGTCCTGGTGACCCACGATGCGTCGGTCGCTGCCCGGGCCGACCGCGTGGTCCACATGCGCGACGGACGGATCGTCGACGATTACGACCCGCGCGACGGAGTGCGGGCGATCGCCGGGGCTCGGGAGCGGCAAGGATGAATTCCTGGCGCTATGCGCTCGGCGAGTTTCGGCGGCGGCCGGGACGTTCGCTGTTGAGCCTGTTGAGCGTAGTGATCGCGGTGACCGCGGTCGTGGCGATCAGTTCGGCCACAGCCACCACCCGCACCGCGACCCGCAAGGTCTACGAGCTGCTCTCGGGCCGGGCCGATCTGGAAGTGGTTTCCAAGGGGGGCAGCCAGTTTCCCGAAGAGGAAACCAAGCAGATCGCCGCCCTGCCGCATGTGCGGACGGTGGTGCCGGTGTTGCGCCGGGGAACCAATGTTTTCCGCGATCACAAGAAAATTTCGGTCCTGGTTTCGGGCATCGTTCCCAGCGAGCCGGAATCGGTCGCCGGGCTGAAGATGAAGACCGGCGCGTTGCCCAGCGGAGCGGGCGAGGTGGCCGTCGAAGAGAATCTGGCCGCCAATCTGGACGTCAAGACCGGCGAAGAGCTGAAGTTCTTCACCGGCCGGATGCAGACCTACAAGGTCAGCGGCATTTTTGGGCTTGAGAACGCGGCTCAGCTCCAGCAGGGGGGCATGTTGATCATGCCCCTCGAGCGGATGCAGCGGATTTTTTCCGCGCCGCCGGCCAGGTCGACTCGCTGCACGTCTACCTCGATCAACCCGGCTCCGTGGCCGACGTCGTTGCCGCCGGCACCGCCGTGCTGCCGCCGGCGCTGGAGATTCGCGTGCCGGGCTCCCGCCGCGGTCAGGCCGAAGAGACGCTGTTGTTGACCGAAGTCAGCCTGATGATGACCAGCTCGCTGTCGTTTCTGACCGCGATGTTCATCGTGCTCAGCGTGTTTCTGATGAACGTCAGCGAGCGGCGGCGGCAATTGGCCGTGTTCCGCGCCGTCGGGGCGACCCGGCGGCAAGTCATGGGCATGATCTGCTACGAAGCCTTGCTGTTGGGCATCGGCGGCACCGCGATCGGCATTCCGTTGGGAATTTACGGCGGAGCGCTGTTCATGCGGACGATGGCCGGCCTGCTGGGCGGGATGTTGCCGCGCGCACCCGATCTGAACTGGACCTTCATCGCCGGCGTGCTGGTCGGACCGCTGGTGTGCCTGATCGGGGCCTGGTACCCGGCCCGCAAGGCCAGCCGAGTTTCGCCGCTCGAGGGGCTGCGGCCCGTCGCCGCGACCGAGCCGGGCCGGCTAAGCAACGTCCCGACGATCATCGGGATCGTGGGCCTGTGCCTGACTGCGGTCGGCGGGCTGGCCGCGGCCCGGGGACTGCTGCCGATCTGGGCCTCGGTGGCCACGCTGGTACTGTCCCTGATCTTTGCCGTGCTGCTCTTGCCCGCCGTGCTGGCGCCGGCGGTGTACCTGTTGGCCTGGCCGATTCGCCGCTGGCTCAAGGTCGAAGGCGAAATGTCCGAGCGGCTGGTGCTGCGGCACGCCACCCGCAGCGCGCTGACGATCGGCGTGCTGTTCATCGCGGTCTCGACCAGCCTGGGCATCGGCAACTCGGTGTTCTCCGTCAACGACGATATTCATAAATGGCTGGAACGCACGGTCACGGCCGACTACCTGCTCCGGGTCATGCTGCCCAATGCCAGCGACAATGCCCAGGCTTCGATGCCCGACGGCTTGGGCGAGAAAATCCGGGAAATCGACGGCGTCGACAAGGTCGATGCCGTCAAGTCGCTGTCGATCGACGTCAACGGCCAACGGGCTCGGCTGCTGACCCGCGACTTCAGCCATTACGATCGCGTGCCGCTGTACACCCTGGGGAGCGATCAGGGCGTGCTCGAGCAACTGCTCGAGGGGGAAGTCGCCGTCGGCTCGGTGCTGGCCGAGCGGATCAACGTCAAGGTGGGCGACACGGTGACGATCACCGCCGGCGACCGCAAGCACGAGTTTCGCGTCGCGGCCCTGGTCACCGAATACGCCATCGGCGGCCTGCTGGTGACGATCGACGCCAACGTGGCCGAGAAGTATTTCAAGTTCGAGGGCGTGTCGGCATTCTTCATCAAGGCGGCGCCGGGCAAGGTCGAGGCCATTCTGCCCCCCTTGCGCGAGCTGGCGGCCGACGACGGCCTGCTGCTGCAATCGTTCGCCGAAATCGTGCAGATCGTCGAGGGCCACGTGGCGATGACGACCAACGGCCTGTGGGTCCTCCTGGCGCTGGAGCTGATCGTCGGCACGCTGGGCGTGATCAACACCGTGATGATGAACGTGCTCGAGCAAACCCGCGAGCTGGGCATGCTGCGAGCCATCGGGATGCGACGGCGGCAGATCGTCAAAACCGTGCTCGGTCAGGCCGGCATCATCGGCTGGGTGGGCATTCTGAGCGGCGCCGTGTCGGGCATCGGCCTGTCGCACACGTTCAATCGCTGCCTGGGCTCGCTGTTCGGGCGGTACATGCAGTACTCGTTCCGCCCCGAGTTCGTCGCCGAGCTGGTCATCGCGGCCATGGCCGCGGTCCTGATCTCGGCCCTCTGGCCGGCCCAGCGGGCCGCCGGGCTCAATCCGCTGCAATCGATGCGGCAGGACTGAGAGCCCCGCGGGTTAGGGCCTGATTCCAGCCGTGTTTGCCCAAGTTGGCTCTGCCGTTGCGCTTACGGACTTGCTGAAAACGCCCCCCGCGCGGCGGAATTCGGCCCCCGGGGTTACTTTAGCGGTAGGTTTTTTGCCTGATTGTGGATCGGGTGGGTAGAAAATAAGCGGCCGATCTTCTTCCCCGCGGGTGAATGAACGACGCGCACCCGCGGTCGAGGCTCGACGGGGCGACAGGCCAGCCGCACCATCGCGCCGCTGAGTTCACACTGCTCTGGGACTGAAAGATGAAGTCGCATTTCGCAAGCCTTGGTTCTCGCGCACTCGTGGCTTTGCTGCCGCTGATCTCAGGCTTGCCCGCCGCCCGAGCCGAGGACGACCCGTCGCGTGCGGCCGGCGCGCCAGTCCGCGTTTGGACCGATACGTCGGGCAAGTTTACGCGGACCGCCGAACTCGTCGAAGTGCGCGCGGACGGAGTCCGCCTGCGACAGGCGTCCGGGCGGTGTACGACCATCGCCTGGGACCGGCTCAGTCCTGCCGATCGGCAATTCGTCCACGAAGTCCTGGCAGAAAACGCCGGGCCGCAACCAGCCGCGGATGCGCAGCGGACGTGGACCGATGCGACCGGCCGAGCTCGGGCCCAGGGCCGACTGGTGGCGGTACACGGCGAGGTCGTGGTGCTCGAGCGGCCCAGCGGTAAATTGGCCCGGGCGGATTGGAGCAAGCTCAGTCCGACCGACCGCCAATATGTGCTGGCAGCCGCGGCCGACGGTAAGGTGCCCGTCGAAGCCGGCCGGACCGGACCGGCGCCAGAGCGAAGGGTCGAGCCCGATTCGACGGCTACACTAACGGCCGCGCCCGCGGAGCGCGGCCAAACGCTCTTCGGTCTGGCAAGCGCGGCGCTTCCGCTCGTACCAACCTGGGCCCAGTCGAGCACGCCGCGGCGCGTCATTCAACTGCAGGTCTCGCGTCGATTTCTCGAGGAGTTTCTCCCGCGGGACGTCGACACGGTCGACGCGGTCCGCGACGTCATCGTCGGCTCGCCGGTCAGCGGCACGTCGACAACCCGCGGCCAGGGTTCGATCCAACTCTTGCCGAGCTCGCGACAGGGCATCATCGACGTTCTGTTTGTCGGCAGCTCGCAGGCCGATACGGTCAGCGATGGTGGCCGAGCCCAGGTTTCGTCGCGCTCGGCCACGAGCTTTCAGGCCCGCAAGCGGATCTGGCTGGATGCTTCCGGGCTGCACTGGCTGCCCGCGGTCTGTCACGCTTGTACGAGCACGCAGACCTGTGGGATTTGCACCTGGCTGCCGGGCTTGCGGGGGGCAATTGCCCGCCGCGTCACCGTGCGCCGGACGGACGAAGTTCGCGGCCAGGCCGACCGGGAGGCTGCCAGCCATTTTGCCGCGGGGGTCGAGCAGCAGATGGATCGCGACGTGCCGGCCGGACTCGCGGCGGTCGACCGGTTCTGGCGGAAGTTCATTGCCGCGACGCGACAGCAAGGGCTGGATCTGTCGACCGAGTGCAGCAGCACCTCGGAGCAGCTTGAACTCGCGGTTTTCCGTGCTCCGCAGGCCACCGACGACCCGGCCCCGAAACCCCCCGCCCTGGCGGGCAATCCACCGCTGGTGGTCTGGGTGCACCAGAGCTTTTTGCAACAGGTCTTAACCGATGCTCGGCTGCGGACGGCGCTGGAGCCGCTCGTGGCGGACTTCTTGCCCGCCGGCGCCCTCGGTTCGTCGCCGAGCCCTTCGGACCGCCCCCATCCTCGCGACGATTGGCGGATTGGCTGGAGCCAGGACGGGAGCTGGCTGACCGTCAGCTTCGTTGGGTCGCGGCCCAAAGTCGCGGCGGCCGGCAAGGCCCCGGCAGCCGACATTCTGGCGAAACAGGCGGGCCGCTGAACGGCAGCGAGCCAAGGCTGCCCATGGGCCGGAATGCGGCGGCGGCGCGTCAGGCCCGGGCCGGCGACGGCGTATAGGCCCGGCCATTGTCGGGGGACTCGCCCGAGAGCGAATCGGCCGTGCCGCTCCGAGGCTTCAGCCGCGAGGCCAGTCGGGCCGTCGGCGCCTCGATGAACAGGTAGAAGTAGTGCGCCGCCAGAATGCTCAGGGCCACCGACAGCCCGAGCCAGCCGAATGCCGCCCAGGGATTCTCCCCGGTCAGCCGATAGCCGGCGCTGACGACGATGTGGCTGACCGGATAGTGGATCAGGTACAGGCTGTACGAGATCTTGCCCAGGTACTGCAGCGGCCGGATGTTCAGGAAGCTGTGCAGTGCTCCGGCCCGGCCAACCAGCACAATCGAGGCCCCCGTGACGACGGCGAACGGCACGTCGTCGCCGCCGCGCCAGAAGTATCGGCCCAGCGTCGCGGCGAGGTAGCTCCAGAAAACCCAGCCCGGCAACCGGCCATCCAGCGTCCACCAGGCCGAGGCTCCCAGGAAGAACAACCAGAAGAAATAGATGATCCAGTCGTCAAGGATTTCGTTCTGGTTGAAGACGAACAGCGACGCCAAAGCCAACGGCAGATAGACCAGCGCCAGGACGCCCGCCCGCGGGAAGGGGTGGCTCTCGTCGCCGCGCCGCGACAGCCGCTGGGCAAAGGCCATCATCACGCAAAACAGCAGGTAAAACTGCATCTCGATGCACAGGGTCCAGAATCCGGCCGACAGGTTGTCGTAGGCCGAGATGTTCTGGAGGTAAACGAAGTGCATCAGCACCTGGCCGGCCGTCAGCCCGTTGTCGTGCGGCGAGGGCAGATCGGCCAGGTCGGGCAGAAAGTCGAGAAACAGCGCCAGCCCGATGATCGCCCAATAGCTGGGGTCGAGGCGCAGCGAGCGGCGGAGGGCGAAGTTGCCCAGAAACCGCGGCGTGACCCAGGCCCCGCGGATGCTGTAGGCGATGACGAAGCCGCTGATGACGAAAAAAACGGGAACCCCAGCCCAGCCGTTCGTCCCGCCCCAGATCAGCCACTTGGGCATTACCGTCGCGGCGGGGCCAGGCAGCGGGCCGTACAGATTGATGTGGTGCCAGCAGACGGCCAGCGCCGCCAGCCCGCGCAGGGCATCGATGTAGCGGAACCGGACCGGATGGCTCAGCGTTGCGTTGGCCGGCGCGGCAGCCGGTTGCACGGCGGCAGGCACGGCACTGTGCGACGAAGATGCGGCCGGGGAACCGACGAGGGTCGGCTCGGCCGGAGAGATTTCAGTCGACATAGGAGCGGCAACGTCGGCAAGAGCGACGTACAGATGGCGGACGAGGGGTGTCCGCTCATTATCCTCAATTTGCGGTGGAAGAAAAGCACCCTCCCGGCATGGGCGGGGTAAACCCGCCGCGCATCCCCGGCCACAATCGCCGAATGTGCGCATTAATCCGGCCCTGCCGACCGAGTTCGGACAGTTAGTGCCGATCCGAGAACGGTCGGGGACTGTCCCAATTTTGCGCAGCGTGCGGAGCAAAATGGGACTGTCCCCTTCTCCGAGACGGTTCTCGGATAGGCTCTTAGTGCCGATCCGAGAACCGTCCGGGACTGCGTGCGATTTTGCGGAGTCTGCGGAGCGAAAGGGGAGTTTCGGATGGTCCCCCGCGGTCGAAGACCACCCTCGGAAAGGCTCTCAGTCGCCGGCGGCAGTAGCCGGCGGGGCGGGGCCGATCACGGGCTGGGCGGCAGGTTTTTCCGGCCCGGCCGCCTGTTTGGCCAAGGTCCGTAGCGCTGCTTCGACGTGCGGCGTGGCCTGAAACCGGCCCGAATGGATGTGTCGGATGATCCCCTGTTTGTCGATCACGAACGTGACCCGGGCAGGGATCACCCACATCGCGTCCGGCACGCCGTACAGTGCCCGCAGCGAGCCGTCGCCATCGCTGAGCAAATGGAAGGGCAATTGATGCCGGGTGGCGAATTGCCGGTGCGACTCGGGCGAATTGACGCTCACCCCGATGACTTCCGCGTCCAGGGCCCGAAAATCCTCGATCCGGTCGCGAAACGCGCAAGCCTGGGCCGTGCAGACCGACGTGTTGTCGCGCGGATAGAAGTACAGCACCACCGCCCGCCGGCCGCGAAATTGGCTGAGCGTGATCGTGTCACCCGCCGCGGTGGTGCGGGTAAAGTCGGGGGCCGGGTCGCCGACGCTGAGCGATGCTGCCATGCAATTTGTTCTATCCCGCTGGGCAGGGTCCGTCCAGCGCCGGGCCCGCTTTGCCAAACCTCCCGACTGGCAAAGTCCGCCGCGCGGTACGCCCTTTGCAATTGCGGCCGAGCGGCTGCCCTGTGCAGCGGTGCTTGCGGCCCGGGGGCCGCCGGCTGGATTCCCAGTCGCCGCTGCCGCGCGCTTTTTTCGACGGCGAACAGCCGACTGTACGAACCCTTCGGGTGGCGGCGAGCCGCACACGGATCGCGGTACGCGCTGTGGCCCGTCTCTTGCACGTGAAAGAGGCCCAGGATGAGCCTGTTGTCAAACCGACTGCAAACGTCGCAACCGGGCAACGCCGACGCGGCCCCGGTCATCGGTCCGGCAGCCAGCGTCAACTCGCTCGGCATGGAATTGGTGCGGATCGAGCCGGGTCAGTTTTGGATGGGCAACCCTGAATCGGCCGACGAGCTGGCCCGGGCATTCCCGCTGTATGAGCCCGACCGCATCGCGGCCCTGTTCGACGAGCAGCCGCTGCACCGGGTGCGGATCACGCGGCCGTTTTTATTGGGGCGCACGCCGTCACGGTCGGCCAGTTCGCCCGCTTCGTGGCCGAGTCGGGCTACTTCAGCGAAGCGGAGCGCGACGGCACCGGCGGCTGGGGCTACGAGCCGGCGATTCAATATTTCGCCGGCCGCAAGCCCGAGTACTCGTGGCGGCAGCCGGGTTTCCCGCAGGCCGAGCGGCACCCCGTGGTGAACGTCACCTGGGGCGACGCCGCGGCGCTGTGCGACTGGCTCAGTCGCCGCGAGAGCCGCCGCTACCGCCTGCCGACCGAGGCCGAGTGGGAGTATGCCTGCCGCGCGGGCAGCCGGACCCGCTGGCACTCGGGCGACGACGCCGAGGGGCTGGTCGAAGTGGCCAACCTGTTCGATGCCGCCTGCCGGCCGCTCTTTCCGCAGTTCGAAAAGTTCGCGCTGGCCGGCAGCGACGGCTTTGCGTTCACCGCGCCGGTCGGCAGCTTCCGGCCCAATGCCTGGGGCCTGTACGACATGCACGGCAACGTCTGGGAGTGGTGCGCCGATTGGTACGCCGACGACTACTACCGCCATTCGCCGCTCGACGATCCGGCGGGCCCCGAGTCGGGCGAGCTCCGCATCCGCCGGGGCGGCTCCTGGCACAGCTGGCCGCTCTACGTCCGCTCCGCCTACCGCAATTGGAACGCGCCCGACACCCGCTACGTGCTGCTGGGCTTTCGCGTCGCGGCCGACGCGGATTGAGTGGGCGCTTGAAGCAGCGGCCTGGGGCCGGTTTCAAAACCTGCTCGCAGAGGGGGACAGTCCCGATTTGCTCCGCGGACTTCGCAAATCCGGGACAGTCCCCGCGGGTTTTGAATCCCGCCCTAGAACTCGCGGGCGTAGCCGGCCGTCCAGCCGCCGTCGACCGTCAGGATGTGGCCGTTGGTGTAGCTGTTCTCGGGCGCGGCCAGGAACAGGGCCGCCACGGCAATCTCCTCGACATTGCCCGGCCGGCCGAGCGGCACGTGGGCCAGCATCCGGTCGACCGATTCGCGGAACTTGCCGTCCTCGCCGTAGAACAGGGCCTTCGTGCCCTCGGTCAGGATCGAGCCGGGAGCAATGCCGTTGACCAGGATGCCCGCGGGGCCCAGCTCCAGCGCCATGGCCTTGGTCAGATGGATCACGCCGGCCTTGGCGGCCACGAACGCGCACTGCAGCCGCAGCGGCACGATGCCGGCGATCGAGGCGATGTTGATGATCCGCCCCGACTTCTGCCGCCGCATGATCTGGCTGGCCGCGTGGCTGACCTGGTACAGCCCGGTCAGGTCGACCGAGAGCAGGCGGTCCCACTCGTGCCGGGGGAATTCGTCGATCGGCACGCGGAACTTCAGCGTGTTGACGCCGGCGTTGTTGACCAGGATGTCGAGCCGGCCGAACTTGTCGAGCGTGCGGGTAAGGGCGGCGTCGATCTGGTCCGCCTGAGTGACGTCCATGGCCAGGCCCAGGCAGTTGCTCTGGCGTGCGGCGGCCGCTTCGGCCTCGGCGGCAACGATGTCGGTGTAGACGACGCGGGCGCCATTGCGCCAGTTCATCGGCAATCGCCTGGCCGATGTTGCGGGCCGCACCGGTGACCAGGGCCACCTGGCCCGAGAGATTGACTTGCATGACTCGCCGAAGGGGAAGTTGCGATGGGTTGGAATTGCCCCAAACCGGTGCCCGGCCTGCGCCTCGTCCAGGTTCTAAATGAATGTTGCCACCACAGGGGTCTGTAGGAGGCGACTCCGATCGCCGACAGCCTCAAACCGAGGCGGAATGTCGGCGATCGGAGTCGCCTCCTACACGTCCACTGACGCGACATTTTCGTGGGACTCACACTAATACAGCGCAATCGCCCAGGCCGTAGCCGCCGTGGGCGCCTTGCAGCTTGACCGGCCCGAACAGGAAATACGCGTCGGGCGATTTGAGCGCCTCCAGCCCGGTGAGGAACTCGACCAGGCACAGGCCGCGGTTACCGGCTTCCCAGTAGACCTGCATGGCCTGCTGCGGGTCGACGCCGCCGAGCGTCGGCGCGTCGGTACCGATCAGGCGCACTCCGCGCTCCGCCAAAAACGCGATCACGTCGGGTCCCGGCGCGGGCCAGCCGGGCGCCTTGCCCGATAGCGGCTCGGCCATCAGCCGGTTGCCGGCCGGCAGCGGCTGCAAGTGCTTGTCGCAATAGCCGGTGCGGAACAGGACCACCTCGCCCGCCTTGATCGGCCGCTTGTGGTCCTGCTCGCGAACCCATTGGAGCGTGATCGGCGGCGACTGGCCGTCGTGCAGATCGGCCGCCGACGCGGGGGGCACGTCAAGCACGTAGGCCGGTCCCAGCAATTGATCCAGCGGCAGCTTGTCGACCGTCATTTCGCTCGTTTCCCGCTTGCCGAAACGGGACTCGAATTGTTCCAGAGTCTTGCGCACTTCGGGGGCATAGCGGGCATTGTCGAAGCCCGGCGCCGGCAGGGCATACGAGGGAGTGACCAGGTGCGTGCCGGCCTGGCTGTCGAGGATGTGGGTTCGGGCGAAGTAGGGCCCGCGGGCCGGGTCGAACGCGTTGAGCGTCTTGCCCAGGTAGCGGGTGGCCTCGAGCCCAGCCGCTTCGCCGGGCCAGGTGATCGGCAGGTCCTCGTCCAACAGGGCCGTCAGATCGGCGACGTGTCGGGCCTTGGCCCGTTCGATCAGCTTGCCGGCCAGATCCTTGTCGGTAATGGCCAGCACGCGGCATTCGCCGCCCGAGCCGCGGCGTGCTTGTTGGGAAGCAGGGCGTAGAAGGCCCCGGTCGGCGGCAGCTGATCGAGGCCCGTCAGGCATTCGGTCCAGATCAGGCCGTATTCGGCGCCGGCCAGATGGGTGGCGGCGGCCAGTGTCGGCACGGGGCCCATGCTCGCACCGTCGGTGCCGGCGGCGGTCACTTTGCGCTCGCCCAAGAGCTTCATCGTTTGCGGGGTGGGGGCAGGCCAGCCGGGCGTCTGATTGCGGAGCACGCTGCTGACGAACCGGTCGTACTTCGCTCCGGGCTGGTAATAGCGGTCGGTGTAGCCGCTGCGAAACAGCACGATGTCGCCGGGCCCGAGCTTGCGGTGCTTTTGCTCCCAAGCGAGCACGTGGTCCGGCTGGATCAGGAAGCTCTCGCCCGGCTTGGCGTCGTCCAGATGATCGCTGATGTCGATCACGCAGGCTTCGCCCACGAATTGCCAGACGGGCACCAGGTCGCCGGTCACTTTGCCCATCGGGCCGGCACCGGTCAGACCCGAGTCGGGCGGCGGCACGAAGTGGGCCGGGGCATCGAACTGGGTGCCGGTGTGCTCGTCGATGAAAACCATGTCGCGGTTGTACGCCCCGGGGCCGATCACCCGATTGGGCGTGAGCAGATACTGGGTCATCCCGACCGGCCAGGTGCAGGGCAGCTCGGGTGCGACCAGCAGCGACAGATCGACGATCTTGGCCTGGGGTACGGCGCCCGGCGGCGCGGCCGCTTGCAGGTCCGCATTCATCAGCATCGCCAGGCACAGCCCGGCGGCGAGCGGCGCCAATCTATCCGGCGCCATGGGGCAGTCCAGTGCCGCTGGGCAATCCAAGGCCGTTGGGCAATTCGTCGAACCCCTCTCCCTTCAGGGAGAGGCTGGGTGAGGGTGCCGGCGATCTGCGAGACTCCGTCACTTCCAACCCGCTCTCTGACCGCGAGCGGAGCGGTGAGCGTGCTTCTCGATTGCTTGCCCGGGCTCGTCGGATTCCGCCACCGCATCATATCCCTCCGTAGCAGTTCACGAAGAACGAGGATCCACATTATCGACAAGCGTCAGCCCTCGGGCTGAACGGTGCCCAACTGCTGACCCAACAGCACGATCGTCTGCTCGGCCGCGCTGATCTCGACGAGTCGGCCGGCAACGGGCGATTCGATCGAGATCACGGCTTTGTCGGTTTCGACTTCGGCCACCACTTCGCCGCTGGCGACCGCATCGCCGACCTGCTTGAGCCAGCCGATTACCTTGCCTTCGGTGATCGTCAGATCCTGATTGGGCATGATGATCGCCACGCCGCCGGCCTGCGGCCGGGCTGCCCGCGGCGCGGGGGCGTGCGCCTTGGCCGTTGGTCGTCGCGGCGGGTGCCGAGGCTGGCGGCGCTGCGGCTCGCGATGCCGGGGCTGGCGCGGCCGTGGCCGGGCGGGCGGCGGGACTGCTCGACCCGACGCCCCGCACGCGGCGGGGAACGATCGGCGTGCCGGCCAGCACTGCTTTCGCCGCGGCCAGGATCCGCTCGTTCGACACGACCACCACGCCTTCATGGACGGGGCTGAACGGCTGGGCGACGGGCTCGGTGTGGACACGTCCGACCGGAGCGTCCAATTCGTCGAACGCTTGTTCCATGACCGCGGCGGCGATTTCGGCCCCGACCCCGCACATCGAATACGCCTCGTCGACCACCAGCAGCCGCCCCGTCTTGGCCACGCTGGCGATGATCGTGTCGACGTCCAGCGGAACGATCGTCCGCAGGTCGATTACTTCGCACGAGATGCCCTCGGCGGCGAGTTGCTCGGCGACTTCCAAGGTGCGATGCAGCGGAGTGCCGCAGGAGACCATCGTCAGGTCGCTGCCCGCGCGGACAACCTTCGCCACGCCAAACGGCACGAAGTAATCCCCCTCCGGCACCGGGCCCTTGCTGGCGAACAGGGCTTTGGGCTCGAGGAACATCACGGGGTCGCCGGCCCGCAGGGCGGTCTTCATCAGCCCCTTGGCGTCGGCCGGATTGGAAGGCACGACGACGATCAATCCGGGGCAATGGGCCCAGACCGGGTGATAGGCCCCGCTGTGGTGCGGGCCAGTGCATTTGACCGTGCCCCAGGAGCAGCGCACGATCAGCGGCACGTTCATCTGGCCGTTGCTCATGTAGCGGAGCTTGCCAGCCTGGTGGATGATTTGCGACGCGGTCTCGAACATGAAATCGGCGAACATCAGGTCCGACACCGTCCGGCAACCCGTGGCCGAGGCGCCGACGGCGGCCCCGGTAAAGCCCAGCTCGGCGATCGGCGTGTCGATCAGCCGGTGCGCGCCGAACTCGTGCCACAGTCCCTTGGTATGGGCAAAGCTGCCGCCGCGCTCGCCGGTGCCTTCGCCCAAATAAAGAATGTGTGGGTCGCGACGCATCTCTTCGGCGATGCCGTCGCGGACCGCCTCGAGCCAACCCTGGACTGTCGTGGGGGCGCCGGCCGGAGCCTCGGGCAGGGCCGGATGGAGCGGCTCGGCCCAAGCGTGGTCGATCGCCTGGCGGGGATCGGGCGCCGGCGAACGCCGGGCAAACTCGACCGCGTCCCACACTTTTCGCTCGACGCGCTCGTCGATGGCCGTCAACTCGGCCTCGCTCGCGCGGCCCGAGGCCAGCAGCCGGGCCCGATAGTTGCGGATCGGGCAGCGGTTCTTCCAGCGGTCCAGCTCCTCCTGGGTGCGATAGGTGCCGACCAGCGGATCGCCCTCGTGGTGGCCGACCGTGCGGTAGGTTTTGGCCTCGATCAGCGTGGGGCCTTCGCCGCGGCGGGCCCGCTCGGCGGCGGCCCGCATCACCTGCCAAACCGCGATCACGTCGTTGCCGTCGACCGCCACGCCCGGAATGCCGTAGGCCACGGCCTTGGTGGCGACTTCGGTATTCGCCGTGGCCATGCTCAGCGGAGTGGCGGTTGCGTAGAGATTGTTCTCGCAGACGAAGATGACGGGCGCTTTCTGCACGCCGGCGAAATTCACCGCCTCGTGAAACGCGCCGTGGTTGACGGCCCCGTCACCGAAAAAGGCCACCGAGAGCTGATCGGTGCCGCGCGTCCGGCGCTGATGCCGCCCCGACCGCGGGCGGAATGCCGGCGCCGACCAGCCCATTGGTGCCGAACAGGCCCTCCTTGCGGGCGTACAGGTGCATGCTCCCGCCGCGGCCGCCGCAGCAACCGGTGGCCTTGGCATACAGTTCGGCCATCACCTGTTCGGGCGGCACTCCCTTGGCCAGGGCGTGGCCGTGACCGCGATGGGTGCTGGTGATCCAATCCTGCGGCCGCAGATGCGCAGACGCCCACGCCCGTCGCTTCTTCACCGACGTAGAGGTGCAAGAAGCCCGGCATCTCGCCCTTCTTCAACAGCTCCTGGGCCACCAGCTCGAAGCGGCGGATCAGCAACATCCGCTCGTACAGTTCGAGCAGGGCCGGCGTGTCGAGGGGAAGGTCGGCGGGAATGGCGGTCGCCGACGATGGCGGCTGCCGCGCTACTGGCCGTAGTGCTCATGAAAGTCGGTTCCTCAAGGTCGCTGCCGGCGAATCGAGACGGCTCATCATCGGCGAAATTCTTCAGAAGCGGTCTTCGGGGCGCATGGTTTCGGAAGCTCGCGCCGCAGGCCGCTAATGACGTAGCAGAGCGTACGCCCCGACGACGCCGACCAGGGCGAAAAACAACCCGCAGCAAATCGTGCCGGCCTGCAACAGCCAGTGCGGCTGCAAGGCCCGGGGCATCAGCGTCCGGTTGGTGTGCCAGGCCTGGACCGCCGAGATGCCCAGCGCCAGGTTCTGCAGGGCCGCGCCGATCACGGCAATCTGCAGTGTCGGCAGCAGGCACAAGATCACCAACCCCCACACAGCATAGCCCGACAAGATCGAATAATAAACATATTTGACGCTGGTATCGCCCAATCGCCGGGCCTTCGCGCTGCTGGTCCAGACGATATCCGTCCAGCGGCGGGAAATCTGGTCGGCGGCGCTGATCTGGCCCGGGGCCAGAATCAGAAACCCGCACAGCAGGGTCAGCGTCCAGAGCAATTGGGCATGTTGCGGGTAGCGGTTGATCAGCCCCTCGGCGGTCATCGCGGCCACCCGGTGCTCGAACACGGTCGTGTTGCGAATGAATTCCAGCGAGAGCATGCAGGGCAGGGCCATGCCGACGAACGACGCCAGCATCCAGACCGCGACTTGATCGCGAAACACGTGCCGCAGCCAGCCCCGCCAGCGGCGCAGGCTTTCGCTGTCGATCAGGAACACTTTGCCGGTGTGCGACAGCGGGATTGTGCGTCCGCCGATGGCGCTGGGGATCGCGCCGACGTGGGCCCCCATGCCCCAGCCTTTTTCCCGGGTGTAGTTGGAAAACATCGAGTTGGTCATGCCGCCTGCCCCGGCGATGCCGGCAAACGCGGCGAGCATCATCCAGTTGATGTTGGGCAGTTCGTGATGCTCGAAGATGTAGGCGAACAGGC
The DNA here is from genome assembly GCA_963828155.1 of uncultured Planctomycetaceae bacterium. GTDB lineage: Bacteria > Planctomycetota > Planctomycetia > Pirellulales > PALSA-1355 > CAWCAX01. The sequence goes on along the minus strand of CAWHDQ010000011.1, from coordinate 198,117 downwards.
TGTGCTTTTCAACGCCCTGATTGGCTACCAGCTCGGCCAAGCGCCGAGCGTAAATGGGGGGCATCTCGTCCAGCCGGTCAAACCGCGCGGCCCCTCGGCATTGCGGACCGTGAAGTGTTCGGCGACCCAGCGGCCCTCTTCGATCTTGCCCGCGGCCGTGAGGATCACTCCCTGCTTGTCGGGCTGAGTCTCGAGCAGGAACATGCCGGGCCGCATCAGCCGTACGGCGGCGGCGACGGCCGTATCGCGGCGGCGCTGCTCGGCGTCGGACAGGTCGCTCGAGGTCTTGCTTGACGCCGCCGATCCGGTACTCGGCCAGCATCGGATGTTCGCGGTCGGCCTGGATCGTGCCTTTGACCACGAGCAAGTCGCCACCGTCGAGATAGGTGTACGTGAAGTGCGGATCGACCAGGATCGTGTCGGCCCGTTCGGGATAGGTGCCCACGGCGAAGAAGCCCGAGACGACTTCCCAGGCCACGCGGGGCGACACCATGAACACGCTGACGAAGCCGAGATAACCGAGAATCAACACGAGCTTGATCGACATCACTTTTTCGAGCATCCGGTAGATCGTGCCGCCGAACACCAGCGGCACGAACGCGAGCAGGAAAACCGCGATGCCCAGGATCCGCACGAACGTCCGCTCATCGACGGCGTGCCCCAGCAGCGATACCGACGCGTCGCCCGGCAGGTGGCCGATGATCGCCGCGGCCAGCGGCACGGCCGCGTTCGAGGCGTTGTAGGGCCAGATGCTCGTCAGATCCATCAGCCCGTAGACCCCCATCCAGGGCCGCGGGCCGGGAAAGGTTCGCATCCCGCCGACCAGGATCGGCTCGCCGCAGTACAGCGTGTAGCGCATCATCATCAGATTGCAGAAGACCTGCAGGATGATGCTTAGCGACGCGATCCAGAGCAGCGTCGCCCCGTACTGGGCGCTGACGGCCGGGCCGAACAGCCATTCGCCCGAGCCAATCGACGTGCCCGCCAGCACCACACCCGGACCGAGCAGTCCGATCCACAGCCGCCAACCCGGCCGCGGCGGTTCGGGCAATTGAGCGACGTGCCAGGGGGGCAGCAAGCCGGCGGAAACCGTGAGCTGGCCGGCGGTCGAATCCGCCGCGGAATCCGCCGATCGCTCGTCCATTCGCTCGTTTCCGCCGCGGTTTCGCGGCGACCGCTACCGCCGCGCCTCCGCCATCGCGGTGCTTGAGCAGGTGCCAGTCGCAGCGATAAGATTGTGGGGCGAGATTGTTGAACTCAGGTCCGCCATGCGCCCGTCGGCCAGATCGCGACTTGGCCCACACGCCTGCCGGCCGCGAAACGTCGATCGCGAAAGGTCTGCTGCCAGAAAACCGAACCTGCGGCGGGCATGCCGGGGCCAAAGTGCCTTGATTCTGGCCGCGGCGCCCAGCGTCGTCAATGATCTCCGCCCGCTTCAGGTCGCAGGTGCCGCCAAGTCGCGGCCGCGATGGTCCCTCCACCGCCAAGCCCACAGGAATTCACCGCCCGCATGAAAATCATCCGCTATGCCGATCCGCAGGGAACGATCAAATATGCCCGCCGTGAATCCGACCAGCTGGCATGGGAAATCAGCGGCGACCTGTTGGGCCCGTTTACGGTGACCGATCGTCCGGCCCAGGTCGCCAAACTGCTGGCGCCGATTGCGCCGACGGCCATCCTCTGCATCGGCCTCAACTATCGCCGCCACGCCGAAGAGGGCAAAGCCAAGATTCCCGAGCATCCGGTGCTATTCATGAAGTCGCCCGGGGCGGTCCAGAATCCGGGCGATCCGATCCTGCTGCCGCGGCAACTGAAATCCAACCAGGTGGACTACGAGTGCGAGCTGGCGGTGGTGATCGGCAATCGCTGCAAAAACGTGTCGCGCGCCGCGGCGCTCGACTACGTGCTCGGCTATACCTGCGCCAACGACGTCAGCGCCCGCGATTGGCAGCGCGACGGCGGCGGCGGGCAATGGTGCCGGGGCAAGACGTTCGACACGTTTTGCCCGCTGGGCCCCTGGCTGGTCACGACCGACGAAATTCCCAACCCCAATGCGCTGCGGATCAAAACCGTCCTTAACGGCCAGACCATGCAGGATTGGGGAACCGACGACATGATCTTCGACGTGCCGCGGCTGATCGAGTTTCTGAGCGGCAGCACGACGCTGCTGCCGGGCACGGTCATCCTGACGGGCACTCCGCACGGGGTGGGCATGGCCCGGACGCCGCCGGTCTGGCTGCAGGCGGGGGATCAGATCACGATCGAGATCGACGCGATTGGCGCGCTAGCGAATCCGGTTGCCGACGAGCCGGTTTGAGTCGCGTCACCCCCCCGATCTGGAAGGTGCCCGGTGGGCGGCCGGCGAAGCTATAATCGGCGCGGGCCCGGACGCGCACCCTGGAGGTACTGGTTCATGTCCCGCTCCGATCGTTTTGTTTCGCTGCTGGTCGCCGGGTTCCTGTTGGCCGGGGCTGCTTGCACGTCGCGGCTGGTGAGCGACGAACCGACGGCCGCCAAGCAGGCCGAGGCGCCGGCGGAAGCGCGAGAGCCAGGCCGCAACCCGGGAGCTGCGCGACATTGCCGAGCGGACGTACGACGAGACGGAGGCCTCTTTCGAGGCCGGCGAAGCCGCTCCGCTCGAAGTCTATGAGGCGTCCCGCCGCTGGCTCCAGCAGGAGTTGGCGTTGGCGGCCGAGGAAGGTGACAAGCTCGCGTTCCACCTGGCCCATCTCGATCGGATGCGCGACATGGCGAATTACTCGCATTGGCGCACGAGCGAAGTCGAGTATTACGTGGCCGATGCCGAGCGAACGCTCAACAAGCTGCAGCCCGATCCGGCCTACGAACCCACGATCCTGGCCCGCAAGGCGCTGCAGGGCGAATGGAAAGCCGTCTCGGCCGATGAGGACGGCGCCCGGCTGAAGAAGCCCGACTTGCAGACGCTGACGATCGTCGGGCGACGGGCGGAATTCGTGTTTCGCCTGGGTGCAGTGCGGGCCTTGATCACGCTCGACCCGACCGCCGAACCGCCGCAGTTCGACGTCTTCGGTTTGAACGAGGCCATTCCGTTCGGCGGGCGCGGAATCTACAAGCTCGCCGGCGACGAGCTGACGATCTGCTGGGCAGCCAGCGGCGAGCCGCCCAAGACTTTTGCCACGCGTGCCGGGGACGACACGCGGCTGTACGTGCTCAAGCGGGCCCGGCCGTCCGAGAAACCGCCCGCCGAGTAACAAGCCCGCCGATTAGCAAGCCTGATATCGATCTGATCGCTTGTCCCGCCGGGCGACTTAGGCCGCCATGCGGGCGTCGACCGGGTCGAACAGGCTCACGGTCCGGAGCATGTTGCCGTCGCTATCGTAGAACTGCACGATGCCGACGTCGATCAGCCACATCGCGAACAGATTGTCGAGCAGGTACGAGCGGGCGACGATTCGCCCTTCGTCGATGCTGACCGTCTCTTCCAGGTCCCAGAGCGACGAGTGCTCGGTTCCCAGGTCGACGAACGTCTTGATCACGAGCCGACGCACGGACTCGTTTTGCGCCAGAGCGGGCATGCTGCAACCTCCTTGTCGCTTCGCGAAGAACCGGCTTCCTGCCGGTCTTGGATCGAGGCGCTACTGTACCTTGTGACGATGCCGAGCGGAAGGCGGTTTTGTCGCTCTGGGCCGCTCGGGCTAGCTGCTATCGGCCGGACCACGCGGCCCGCCGAGCGTTGAGATCCGGCGGTGCTTTGCCGGCTCAACGGCCCTCATTGCCTTCATCGGCAAGCGGCCTGCCCGCCATCGACCGCGATGCTATCGGCCCGGATTTTTCCCCGGTCGCGGCCGTTAAAACCGCTTCGCAGCGCAAGGTCGCAGGGCCAGTGCCGCGCCGAATGGGTGGCCGCCAGTCCGGCGGCGTTGCCCTGAAAGAAGATCGGCGGCTCGCTAAGCGGTGACGTTTTCCCCGGCCGGATCGGTTGAGTTGCCGGCCGTTTCGGCCGCATCCGCGGCAGCCGCGGGGCCGGCGGATGGGCTGGCCGCCGAGGCGGCGGTGACGGCGCCGGTCGTGGGGCCGGCGACGCGGTTGCCGCCTTGCCGCTTGGCTTCGTAGAGCAGCCGGTCGGCCTCGGCCAGCGCGGCTTCCCAAGTGGGCCAATCGGCGCCGCAGGCCACGCCGATGCTCACGGTCAGCTTCCAAGGCGCTGCGAGTCCCGGCACCGGGCAGCCTTCGACCGCCCGCCGCAAACGGCCGGCGATCATGCCCAGCGCTTCGCGGGGGGCGCCCAGGGCCAGCACCACGAACTCGTCGCCGGTCATCCGGCAACAGCAGTCGGTGGGCCGCATCGATTTGCGGACCGCGGCGGCCACGGCCTTCAGGGCCGCGTCGCCGGCGGCGTGCCCGCCCAAGTCGTTCACCTGGTTGAATCCGTCCAGATCGAGCACCAGGCAGCCCAGGTCTTGGCAGTCGGCGTCGGCGTGCCAGATCCGCTCCAGCTGGCTGGACAGATGCCGGCGATTGGGCAGGCCGGTCAGCTCGTCGGTCTCGGCCAGGTGCCGCAGCCGGGCAGCGGCCTGCGCATGGGCCTGTTCCTGGACCTTGCGGGGAGTGATGTCCTGGATCGTGGCGATGGTGCGCCGGGGGCCGGTTTCGTCGGCCGAGATGACCTTGGCGTCGAGCGAGACCCAGATCACGCCGCCGTCCTTGCGGACGTAGCGCTTCTCGCGGCGGAAGTGGAGCTCGCGCCCGGCGATCATGTCGAGCAGGGCTTCCATTTCCGATTCGCGATCGTCGGGGTGCGTGAGGTCGAGGAAGCTCCGCTCGAGCAGCTCTTGCTCGCTGTAGCCGGTCAATTCGCAGAGCTGCTCGTTGACGCGCAGGAACCGGGCCGTCGCCAGGTCGAGCTGGGCCCGGGCCAGGGCGTCGGCCTCGAAGGCCGCCTGGTACTCCTGCTTGCTCTGCTCGAGCTCCAGCTCCGCGTCCTTATGGGCCGTCACGTCGACCACCGTGCCGATGTGGCCCAGCAGATCGCCGGCCGCGTCGCGCAACGGATGCGCGCTGCACGCACCCCAGTGGATCGCGCCGCCTTGAGTGACGAACCGGCAATCGGCGTTGAACGGGGTGGCTTGCCAGATCGCCAGCCGCCAGGCGTCGATCACGTTTTGCCGGTCGTCGCCGTGAATGGCCTGGACCCAGCCTTGGCCGAGGGCCGCCTCGCGGTCCAAGCCCGTGATCGCGCACCAGCGATCGCTGACGAACGTGTAGTTGCCCGCGGCGTCGGTCTGGAACAGTCCGACCGGGGCCATCGTGGCCAGCCGGCGGTAGAGCGACTCCGCCTCGCGGAGGGCCCGTTCGTCGCGTTTGCGGGGCGTGATGTCTTGAATCTGGGCGACGAAGTATTCCGGTTGGCCGGCAGTGTCGCGCACCAGCGACACGTTGAGTTGAGTCCAGACGACGTCGCCGGCCCGGTTGAGCATCCGCTTTTCCAGGCTGTACGCCTCGATTTCGCCAGCCAACAGATCGGCCGCCAGCTGCCGGTCGTTCGGCAGATCGTCGGGATGCGAGAGCGACGGGAAATCGGTCGCCAGCAACTCGGCCTGGCTGTAACCCACGATCCGGCACAAGGCCCGATTGGCCCGCAGCCATCGGCCGTCGGGCGTCACCAGGGCCATGCCGATGGCGGCATGCTCGAAGACGGTTTCAAAGGCAATCGCCCGGTCGGACGCGGCGACTTCCCGCCCGCGCCGCCCGGCCGCATGTGGTTGACCGATCATCGGACCTCTCCCCGGATGCTCTGCCCATTCCCGAACCAGAAAATATAGGCCGCGGTTACGTGCGGCCGGCCGGAGCAGGGCAGGGGGCGGAGGCGCGATCATGCCGGCCATGCCGGTCGTGCAGGCAAAGCCCGTTCGCCGTGCGGGACTGCTGGCAGGCTTTCACCCCTCGGGCAGAAACGCTTCGTCCGGCTCGGGAAGGGTGGCCCCGATTCGTCAGGAAACCTTGACGGGGACATCGCACGCCTCGATGCCGAAAAGCTGACCGAAATTGAAACGCCATTGCAGAGCGAAGCTCATCCCGATTTGGCCATCGAGGGGACTCGTTCGGAGTCGCTCCCATTCGTTTTCGCTTGGCGGACGCCGGCATCTCGCAAAAAGTCGATGACCCAGTTATCAGCGGCATCGATGACGGCGAAATGGCTCGGCGATAGTTTGGCAATTCTTTCGATTGCGTCGAGTTCCGCATCGGGCAGCATGGGCAGGTCGCGTTTGGCGCTTGCAGCGTTCTTCGCTGCAAAGTCGGCGCGCTTGGCGTATGAGCGATTGAACGGCCGCCTCGTCGCGCATGTTCTCGATGAACCGCAGCAAGAACTTGGCTCGCCAGTCACTTTGGTTCACGTAGGCGAGAAATCTGAACAACTTGAGGAGCGAGGGTTCGTTCTCTTGCAGCAGCCAGTCGCGGTGCATCCGGGCCAATCGGCACAGGCCACGATCCGCGACCTGGGTTTTGTCGAGATACCGCCAGTTGATGATCTGCAAGCGAAGCGGCGGTGATCGTTTTGCAGACTGGTAATCGGTCAGCAAAACGAGGATGTCGAATTCGCTCCCCAGCAGTCGCGCGTACGCGGAGAAGAATGGTTCGCTGGTGCAATAATTCTCGGAGGGCGACTTGACCCCCAGGTTGAGGTCGGGCAAATCGACGCCGCGGGCCGGATTGATCCGCAGCGAGCCGACGTTCAGGTCGCGGAAGATGACGGTCTCCAGGACGGCGACCAGCAGCATTTCCACGACGGAACCGACCGTCTTGCCGTCGAGGTTCGGGAGGGAGCCGTTTCTCTCCAGCTCCTCATACCAATGTGGCAAGGCACCGCCGCGTCCAATCCGAGCCAACACTTGCCTGAGGCTCTCAAGCCGCTTCCCGCGCAAGGCGTCGTTGATATGGGTCGCGATTTCCCCCAGGCGGTCGCGAATCAATCGACGAAGTAGCTCTTTGTCAGGCATCGACGAAGAGCTTCCGTTGCGCATTTGCGCGGTATTTCGCGCACGTTTAGTCCATCGGAAAGCAGGCGACGGATGACCCATTCGGCCATGGGCGGTGGAACGGCATTGCCGAACGACGCGTATTGGTCGTAAACGGAAATTGCCGAACAGTGGTCGTCAGGAAATCCCTGGATGCGGGCATACTCCACGTTCGTCAGGCGACGATATCGCTCGCCGATCTTGTAGCGCTCGTAGTGTCTGCTCGCCGTCGAGGTCAGAGTGGGGGCAACGCCGCGGGTTCCAAACACCGTGTAGCCCATCCGCGCGCCCCCTTGCTGATTCGAGAGGATTTCGACGCCCGCGACGAATCGACTTACGGGGGTACTGGTTTTCAGTCTCTCGACGGTCGACTCGGTGAAGTCGAACGATTCGCCAACATTGGCTTGGAGAACGCTGCGCAACGTCACTGGGGCGAGCATTGCGGAAAAATGCCGCAGTTCGGCCGAGTAAAACCGCCCGGCGACATGCCAGTCCCCAGGACGGGAATTTCGTGCCGTGCGCGACGATGTCCGTCCAGGTATCGAAGGCGGAAAGCCGGTCAACGTCGACGTGCGATTTGCGGCAGTCCTCCGCGCTGGCAAGGCGCACCATCGAGCCAGTGGTGCGGGATTCATAGCGAGACGAACCGGGGCGCTTCACCCCGACGATGAAAACGCGCTGTCGATTCTGCGGCAATCCAAAATCCATCGCGTTCAGCAACCGCCACTCCATGGCGTAGTTAAGCTCCGCGAGCGATGCGAGGATCGTCGCAAAGTGGATGCCGCGCTCCATCGTCAAAAGCCGTTTTACGTTCTCCAAGACGAAGTACTTGGGTTGCCGCTTCCGCAACGTGTCGACCACAACCGAGAACAGCGTTCCCCGTGGATCGGATATCCCCCGCTTCTTGCCCGCACTGCTGAATGGTTGGCAGGGGAATCCAGCGGTCAGGATATCGTGGCGCGGAGCATTCTGGATCTCGTTCCATACGTCGCCCTCGGAAATCGAATTCTCGCCGAACCGATCTCGATAGATGCGACAGGCTTTCGGGCAGGAATCGTTCGCCCAGACCGTGCGAATGCCGACTCGTTCGGCGGCGAGGCGAAACCCGCCGATGCCTGCAAACAACTCAATGGCGTCCATCAGCGCCTTCCCAGTTCACGACGCAGCCGCCGCGAGAGCGAGGCAATGTCTTCCGTTTCACATTGCCAAACCACGATCACCCCCCAACCGGCGGCCTTCAAGAGCCGCGCATTCCTGCCATCGCGCCGTCGATTCGCCAGAAACTTCTGCCGCCAAAACTCCGCATTCGCTCGGGGCGTCGTCGCCTTTCGGCAGCGGGCGTGGCGGTGCCAAAAGCAACCATGCACGAAAATCACCTTCCGCCGGGCGGTGAGCACCAAGTCCGGGCGGCCAGGAAGCGCACCGTGCAGGCGAAAGCGATAGCCCAGCGAGTGCAGGAGGCGTCGGACCGCGAGTTCCGGGCCCGTATCCTTCGAGCGGACCCGCGCCATCCGGGCACTCGTGCGTGCAGCCAGATTCTGATCCATGATGTACAAGCGATCATGGTAACGAGTTCGCTTCGCACGTCAAGGAATCGGATCTCGCGCGCGTGCTCGCAGCGGGCGTCGCCGCGAAAGCGGATGAACTGCCAACGACATTTCAGCCTTCCGGCAGAAAGGCTTCGTCCAGCTCGCGGATGGTCTCGTCCGACATCGGCACCATCTCGCCGAGCGGCCGGCTGTTGATCATCGCCTCGGCCGTCGATTCGAGCACTTCCAGCCGGTCGAACGCGTCGAGGATGCTCGTGCCGCAGACCTGCACGCCGTCGTTTTCCAAGAGCAGGATCGGCGCGGGGCGACGTGAGCTCGGCCAGCTCGTGTCCATCGGCAAATTGCACGCCGTAGGCTGCCCGGCCCACCGTGCGGAGGAAGATGTAGCTCTCGGGAATCGTGCGGGTATCGAGCGTGGCACTGGTGACGCTGAAGGCCGTCGCGTTGACCGGATAGGCCGTGACGATCGCCTGGACCTGCGGATGCCGCTCATAGATCGCCGCATGGTTGAGCGTCGAGCTGCTGGGGGTGCGGCCCGGCTCGGCCAGCCGATCGCGGACCAGCACGATGTCGCCGATCTCGAGCGTGCTGCGGTCGACGCCGCGAGGGGTGATCAGAAAGGCGTTTTCGTCCAGGCGGGCCGAAAACGCCCCCTGCGTGCTGATCATCAGCCGCTGCTGGTAACTGCGGCGCACGAACAGGCACAGTTGTCGGCGCAGATTCGCGCTCGCGGCTGGTCGCGGCCGACGCGGCGGGGGATCCGCTTTCGGCGGCGGCTTGCGGCGGAGCGGGGCGCGGGCGGCGGGCCTGCTCATCGCTCAAGTAGCGGACCGGCCCCAGCAGGCTCGCTTTGACGATGCTCTTGGCCGTGAATTCCAGCGTCTCGAACCGCTCGAAGGCCTGCTGCAAGCTCGTGCCGGCGGTCGCCACGCCGTGATTCTCCAGCACCACGCAGTCGAAGCCGGCTGCAAATGAGCCGGCGATGTTCCGGCCTAGTGCTTCGCTGCCGGGCAGGGCGTAAGGAGCAAAGCCGATTTCGCCGCACACCTGCCGGGCTTGCGGCAGCAAACGCGTGTCGGGCACCCGACGGCAAATGCTGAATGCCACCAGCGCCACCGGATGGGCGTGCACGATCGCCCGCAGATCGGGCCGGGCCGCGTAGATCGCCCGGTGAAACGGCAGCTCCGACGACGGCCGGTGCAATCCTTCGACCGCTCCGCTGGGCCGGACCCGCATCACGTCTTCGCGGCGCAGGTCGCCTTTGTCGACCCGGGCCGGCGTAATCCAGATGTCGCCGTTGTCGTCCAGGATCGACAAATTGCCGCCCGACGTGGTCGTCATCCGGTAACGGTAGATGCGCTCCATCGTCCGCAGGATTTCATCGCGCGGATGAACCAGCTCGCGGGCAGCGGTCATAAGCGATTCCCTCGTGGCCTGACGAAATCAGCTCCCGCCCAGTGCGGCGGCGGCCGGCGCGCCGGCTGCGTGGCGCCGCTGGCACTCGGCCAGGTACTCCATTTCCACCGGGCTGCCCACGATCAGCGGCGTCCGCTGATGGATGCTCTCGGGCTGGATATCCAGAATCCGCCGGGTGCCGTCGATCGCGATGCCGCCGGCCTGCTCGACCAGAAAGGCGATCGGGTTGGCCTCGTACAGCAGTCGCAGCTTGCCGCCGGGATGCTCGATCGTGGGCGGGTACAAAAAGATGCCCCCGCGGAGCAGCGTGCGGTGGACGTCGGCCACCATCGAGCCGATGTACCGCGAGCTGTAACGCGTGCCCAGCTCGCCGCGGCGCAGGCCGTCGAGCAGGGCGTTGTAGGCCGGCGGAAACGAGTCGCGGTTGGCCTCGTTCACCGAGTAATACTTGCCCTGCCGGGGCAGGCGGATGTTTTCGTGGCTGAGCACGAAGGCCCCGATCGACGGTTCGAGCGTAAAGCCGTGCACGCCGTTGCCCACGCTGTAGACCAGGATCGTCGACGAGCCGTAAACGACGTAGCCCGCGGCCACCTGCCGGGCCCCGGGCTGCAGCACCCAGCGGCTGACGTCGGTGACGCTCGAATCCTCGGGGCGGCGGAGGATCGAAAAGGTCGTGCCGACGCTGACGGCCACGTCGATGTTCGACGAGCCGTCGAGCGGGTCGAAAATGACCGCGTATTTGGCATTCGGCGAAGCGTGCGGAATGGTCAGCGGGTGCTGGTTCTCTTCCGAAGCCAGAATGCCGATGCTTTCCCGCACGCTCAGGCTGTTGAGCAGGGCGTCGTTGGCGTAGATGTCCAGCTTCTGCTGCACCTCGCCCTGCACGTTGATCGCGCCCTGGGCGCCCATCAGGTCGGTCAGGCCGGCCCGGCGGACTTGGGCCTGGATCATCTTCGTGGCCAGCGTGATGCCCGAGAGCAGCCAGGAGAATTCGCCCGACGCCCCGGGAAAGCGCTTCTGGTCCTGCAGGATATGTTGCTGCACGGTGACCAGCGGCTGCCCCTGGTCGCGCGAGAAGGGTTCGGTTTGTAGGTTCGGCGACCGGCGGTAACTCGCGGCGGACTCACTCATGACGGCGATTTCGATGAACCAGGGGACGGCGGACGCGCTGGGGGGCTCGCTTATGATAATCCGCCGCCCTGCGGCGGCGCAGGGGCAAAACCGCGGTTTTGCGGCCGATCGCAGGCCCAGCGCGACGTGCGACCGGCCGACGGATTCGTTGTTCGGCGGCCGGTCCGGCCGTCGCCTGACCCGATTCGAGCGCACGTCGGGGGCAGACCTCGCGAGAATCGATTACAGTAGACGCCTGCCGCGCAACTGCTGCGCGGCCACGCGATTTCCAGCATCCCAGAACCTGCGCAGGAACATCATGCCACGCCCGCTTGCCTGCTCGCCAGTTGCCGCCCGATTGCTGATTTGCCTCCTGGCCCTCCTTTGCTGTGCGAGCGCAAACTGGTCGCTGGCCGACCAACCGGACGGCGAGCGGATCGTGCTCTGGCCCGATCAGGCGCCGATCGGCGAAGGCAAATTCGAAAAAGCTGCGAGCTTCATCACCGTGCACCTGGCGCCCGCGGACAAGGCCAACGGTGCGGCGATGGTGATCTGCCCTGGCGGCGGATACGGCGGCCTGGTCGACGGGCCCGAAGGACACGGCATCGCCAAATGGCTGAATGGGCACGGCATCGCCGGGATCGTGCTCAACTACCGGCTGCCGGCGGGCCGGTCGGCCGTGCCGCTGAGCGATGCCCAGCGGGCGATCCGCATCGTTCGCAGCCGGGCCGGCGAGTGGCACCTCAAGCCCGACCGGATCGGAATCATTGGCTTTTCCGCGGGCGGACATTTGGCCTCGACTGCCGAGACGCACTACGACGCGGGCGATCCCAAGGCGTCCGATCCGATCGAGCGGGTCAGTTGCCGCCCCGATTTCGCGGCCTTGATCTATCCGGTGGTTTCGATGGGCCCGAACACGCACGGCGGGTCGAAACAGAACTTGCTCGGCCCCAATCCCACGCCCGAAGCGATCGACCGCTTCAGCAACGAAAAGCAGGTGACCGACAAAACCTGTCCGACGTTTCTGGCGCATGCCAAGAACGACACGGTGGTCATTCCCGAGAACAGTCGCGAGCTGTACGCCGCTCTCAAAGCGCATCAGGTGCCGGCCGAGTATCTGGAGCTGCCCGATGGCGGCCACGGGCTCAACGGCTATCAAGGCCCGCATTGGGACGCCTGGCAGAAGCGGCTGATCGAGTGGCTGGCCGAGCAGAAGATCACCAGCGGCGGCTGATCGGCGATGGCGCAACGGAGTCGCCGCGCAAGCGGCGTGGAATCACACTTCGGCATGTCGGCGTCGCGGCGAGCGTTCTCGCTGGTCGATTTGCTGGCCACGCTCGCGCTGGCGGCGATCGTGCTCGTTTTGCTGCTGCCCGGATTGCAGTCGGCCCGGGCTGCGAGCCGGCGCAACATCTGCGCCGGGCAACTCAAGCAGATCGCGTTGGCGGCGGCAGAGTACGCCGTTGCCCAGCGGGTGTTTCCGCCCGGCTGTGTTTCGGCAACAGTGCCGGGCACGAACGGCTGGAATCGCCCCAGTCTGCCCGACTGGTCGACGGACTACACTTGGGCCATGCTGATCTTGCCTCAGCTGGGGGAAGCGGGGCTTTACGATCTCTACAATTTCCAATTGCCCAACTCGGACCCGGATAACGCCGCGGCCCGATCGGTGCCGGTGCTCGTCTACCTCTGTCCGGACGACGAAATGCAGATCAACGAGCCGCGTCCCTGGGAGCCCGGCTACGCCGCCGCCCGGGACGACGACTGGCGGCAGTGGTCGCGGCTGCGGCTGAACTACGCGGCCAACTACGGCAACACCGGCTACGCCCAGCAGGACCTGCGCGGGGTGACGTACCAGGGCGGGTTTTTCACCAACGGCCGCGGCCTGGCCCCGGCTGATATTCGCGACGGGCTAGGTCGGACCATCGCCTTCGGCGAGGTGCTGCCGGTACACGGGCCGCGTTATGGCGGTCCGCCGGGCGATGGCCTGATCGCCGAAGGGGGACAGGCCTTCGAGGGCTACCTGACGCCCAACAGCTCGGCCCCCGACGTCGTCACGAATCTTTGCGCCAGTCAGCGAATCGTGCCGGTGCCCTGCGTGGTCGACATGGACCTCGAGCAGCAAACGATCGCGTCCCGCAGTCCGCACGCCGGGGGCGTCCACAGCGCCCTGGGCGACGGCTCCGTGCGCTTCGTGCACGACGCAATCGACGCCGCAGTCTGGCGGGCCCTGTGCAGTTCGGCCGGCGGCGAACCGCTCGCCGAGCCGAACTCTCCCTGACGGCGCGCTGCCGGGCTTACTTGCCGGCGGCGCGGGCCTTCAGGCTCCGCAGACCGAGCGAGAGCATGATCCAGGACCAGCCGTTGAACAGCATGTCGATGCCGACGAACATGCCGATCACCCACAGGCCTGACGAGGGGAACTGCCGCAGGATCATCAGACCCAACAGCAGCGTGATGATGCCGTTGAGTAGCACCCAGCCCCAGTCATGAAAGCGGATCAGCAGCGAGGCCACGATGCGGAACAGCCCGGCCACGAGCAGGAACAGGGCGATCATGTAGGTCAGGCCGATCTCGGCCTTGAACGGCCGATCGACGATCAGAAAACCGGTGATGACGTACAGGATGCCGATCAACAGGTGCAACAGCAGCCCGCTCCAACGGCCGGCCCAAAACGAGTTGACGATCTGTACGATGCCGGCGCCCAGCAGCAGGAAGCCGAACACGTTCACGGTGACCAGGGTCACGAACGGCGCGGCCGAGAGCGCGACCGTGCCCAGCACGACCAGCAAAATGCCCAACAGCAGAAACCACCACCAGTGATCGCGGACCGCGTGCAGTTCGTGTCCGAACAGGCCGAGGCCCGGGCCGGTTGGTTGGGTCGAGGCGGGAGTGCTGGTGTCGGTCATCGGAAGGTTCCTTTATCGGGCAGGGTTCTTGCGGAGAGGGGACCGCGCCAGCGGTTTACCGCGCCGTCGGGCAACACCGTCGGGCAACACCGTCGAGCAACACAGCGCAATCGATCCTAGTGCGCCGCCGGACGAAGTCAAACCTCCCCGAGCTCGTTGCAGGACAAAATCGTACCGGCAACGTAGAAAATTCGCATCCAGCGGAAGTTTACGCCGAATTCGTCCTGTTAGGCGATGATTTTCTCGGTCCGAGCACCCAGACTTCACCGCGGAGGGCGCAGAGGACGCAGCGGAAAAAGATGGGCAAATTTCGTGAGCGTGCGCCGATCCGACGTGTGTGGAATCGGTGGATTGGTCTCACTCCGACTTCCCGCTCGGCGTCCTCTGCGTACTTGTATGTTGCACAAGGCATCAAAATCGCGTTTGCTAGTGAAGAAGCTTTCCGGGGCTGCTGCGCAGCAGCCCCGGAAAAAATCGCCGGCGAGAGATCGTTCGCGTCCCGGTGCTACCGACACCGTCGCAGAGCATGGTCCTCGCCGGCCTCGTGGACTTAGCCCGAACAGCCGCCAGAGCCGCCGCCGCCCGCGGGCAGCGCCGAGCTCGCATCCGCAAGGTAGGGAGACTTCCATGGACGGTTGCCAAGACGCGATCGGTTCGTTCGTCGGGATTGATGTCTCGAAGTTCAAGTTCGACGTGATGATTCTTCCCACGGGCACGCATCTCAGCGAGTCGTATGATGCCGACGGCATTCGACACCTCGTCGAGCAGCTGGCCCCGCTGGGAACGTGCCTGATCGTACTTGAGGCCACGGGCGGCTACGAACGCCGGTTGGCTGCCCACCTGGTCGACGCGGGTCATCGGGTCGCCGTGGTCAATCCACGCCAAGTGCGCGACTTCGCCCGGGGAATCGGCGTGTTGGCCAAGAACGATCGGATTGATGCCCGGATCCTCGCTCTGTACGGTCAGCACGTCCAACCCCGCCCGCTGCAAAAAAGCCCCGAAAAACAGCAGGAACTCGCCGAGTTGGTCAATCGCCGACGCCAGCTGTTGGCAATCCACACGGCCGAAAGCAATCGGCTTGAAATGACTTCCGGGAAGGTCGCCGCCAAGAGCATTCGGCATGTGCTGGAACAGGTTCGCAAGCAGGTGAAGAAAGTAGAAGCCGAGATCGCCCGCCTCGTCGACGACAACGACGACTGGCGAGCCCGCTGCGAGCTGCTGCAAACGGTTCCGGGAATTGGCCCGGCTGTCAGCGCCAGCCTGGTCGCCGAGATGCCCGAGCTGGGCAACTTGAATCGTAAGCGGATCTCGTCGTTGGCCGGCGTGGCGCCATTCGTGCGCGACAGCGGAAGGTTCCGCGGCAAACGTACGATCTGGGGTGGCCGTGGTTCCGTGCGAAGTATGCTCTACATGGCCGCCCTCACCGCCCGACGCTGCAATCCGGTCATCAAAGCCTTCGCCGATCGTCTCCGAGCGGCCGGTAAGCCCGCCAAAGTCGTCCTCGTCGCCTGCATGCGCAAGCTGCTGGTGATCCTCAACACGATGGTCCGCAACCAGACCGCCTGGAATCACGGCCAAAACCTCCAAACTACTTGACAACCAACACAGCCGCTCCGCGGTGAACCTTCCGGTCATTTCCGTACCGAGCCGGTTGCAGCGCCAGGCCCGCGCCCGACAATGCCGACTTTCGTCCCGCCTCGATTCACCCCTGACGGAGAAGACCCGATGTCGGCCACGCTGCTTGTGAGTTGCGCCCTTGCGCTGTTGGCGGCAGATGAAAAGCTGTATCAGGCCGAACCCTTGCCGGCCGAAGGCTTCAACGAATTGATCGAAGGCCCGGCCTGCGACGCGGCCGGCAATCTCTATGCGGTCGGTTTCGGGGCGGCCGAGAACATCGCCAAGGTCACGCCCAACGGCAAGGCCGCGCTGTTTCTCACGCTGCCCAACAAAGGCACCGGCAACGGCATCGTCTTCGACCGAGCCGGCCAGATGTACGTGGCCGATTACACGGGGCACAACGTGCTGAAGATCGATCCCGCCAGCAAGCAAGTGAGCGTGCTGGTCCACGAGCCGCGGATGAACCAGCCCAACGACCTGGCCATCGCCGCCGACGGCACGCTCTACGCCAGCGATCCCTCCTGGGCCAAGGGGACCGGCCAGCTGTGGAAGGTAACACAGCAGGGCGAGGCGGTGCTGCTGGACGGCAACATGGGCACGACCAACGGCGTCGAGCTGAGCCCCGACGGCAAGACGCTGTATGTGAACGAATCGGTCCAGCGCAACATTTGGTCGTTCGACCTCACGGCCGCCAAGCCCGAGAAGAAGCTGTTCAAGCAGTTTCCCGATTTCGGCTTCGACGGCATGCGGGCCGACGTCGACGGCAACTTGTACGCGACCCGGCACGGCAAGGGGGTGGTGGTCCAGATCTCGCCCCAGGGCGAAGTGCTCCGCGAGATCGACGTCTTGGGCAGCAAGCCGAGCAACATTTGCTTTGGCGGACCCGACGGCCGCACGGCCTATGTGACCGAGGTGGAGCACACGCGGCTGGTCAAGTTCCGCGTCGAGCGGCCGGGCCTGGCCTGGCAGCGATGGCAGGAAGCGGCGAAGAAGTAGCCGCGCCGGGACAGGCCCGCTAGTTGCGATCGCCGCCACCCGGCCGCTGCTCCAAGGCCCGCAGACGCCGGTCTTGATCTCGAATGGCCAGCCCGACAACGCCGCCGAGCCGCCGATCAGGGTGCATGCCAAGGCGGCCGGGACAATGGCCGAGGTGGCGGGGCCGAAATGGATTGCCTCCCAAGCGAACAGCCAGCTAAATAGCAAGGAAAAGGCGGCGACAAAAAGAACGGCTCGGTATCCCATCGTTGGCCCCCCGGGATTGGCGGTAACGCCATTGCAGCGACACTACGTGTATCCTACCGCGCGGAAAGGCCTGCCGAGCGGTGCGATTGCGGTCTAGCCCGCCCGCGCCGAGGCGATCTGCCGGGGATTGGGTTTGCCGCTGCTTGCTCCCCGGTCAACGGGGGGTTAGAATCCACAGCGACGGGATTTGCGGCCGCTTGCAGACGTAAGAACTGCTAAAGTGCCATTGCTCGATGCCGGCCTCTGGTCGGAGGTGCGAGCAGTCTAACTTGAACAAAGTGAGCCGCGGCTGCCGCATCTGGCAGTGACGCGGCTTTTTTTTGCTCGCGGCACGCCGGAGTCTCCGCCGACCGAAGTCCGACCCCGAACAGGCGGGCCACACCCCGAACCGAGCTTGCCATGACCGACTCCTCTTCCGCAAAGCCCGCGCGGCCCGCTGGCCCCGGCTTTTCGACCCTGGCCGTCCATGCCGGCGAAGCCCGGCAGAAGCCGGGCGATTCGATCACCGACCCGATCTTCTGCGCGTCGACCTACACGTTTGCCGACACGCAGAGCGTGATCGACTTTATCGAGCAAGAACTACCCCGCGAGGAATACGGCCGCTACGGCAACCCCAGCGAAAAAGTCGTCGAAGGCAAGCTGGCGGCGCTCGACGGCGGCGAGTCGGCCTTGCTGTTCTCCAGCGGGATGGCGGCGATCGTTGGGCTGCTGATGGCCAGGTTGAACGCCGGCGACGAGGTGATCTTCTTCGACGAATGTTATCACCGCAGCCGCGAGTTCTGTACCAAGCATCTCGCGCGGTTCGGCGTGAGCACGATCCAGGTGCCGGCCTGCGACTATCTGGCGATGGAAGCCGCCATCACGCCCCGTACGCGGCTGCTGGTGAGCGAGTCGCCAACCAATCCGCACCTGAGCGTGGTCGACATCGAGCGGTTCGCCGAGCTCGGCCGTCGCCACGGCGTCGAGACGCTGATCGACGCCACACTGGGCACGCCCTACAACATCCGGCCGCTGGCGGCAGGGGTCGATTACGTCCTGCACTCGGCGACGAAATACCTCGGCGGGCACAACGATCTGCTGGCCGGCGTGATCGTCGGCTCGGCCGAAAAGCTCGAGCCGATCCGCAAGCTGCGGGGTATCCTGGGGCGTCAACTCGCCGCAAAATATCTTCCTGCTGGCCCGGGGCCTGAAAACCTTCGAGCTGCGGATGCAGCGGCACAACGAAAACGGCCTGGCCGTGGCCCGGTTCCTGGCCGCTCACCCCCGGGTGGAAAAGGTCTACTACCCGGGGCTCGAATCGCATCCGTACCACGAGGTCGCCAGCCGCACGATGCGCGGGTTCGGCGGCCTGGTGACGTTTCTGGTCCGCGACGCCGACTGGCAGGCCACGGCCGCCGTGGTCGACGCGGTGCGGATTCCGCGGATCGCGCCCAGCCTGGGCGGGGTCGAGTCGCTGATCGAGCAGCCGCTGGTGATGAGCTATTTCAAGTTCACGCCGGAAGAACGGCGGCAGTTCAACATTCCCGACAACATGGTCCGCTTGTCCTGCGGCATCGAAAATCCGGAGGACCTGGTGGCCGATCTGGCCCAGGCGCTGGCTTGCACCGCTCCCGGCCAAACGGCCCCGGCCGCCGCGGCGGCCATTGCCCCGGTTTGAGGCCATTCGTCCGGCGCGATAACCTATTCCGACCGGCGTGCCGCCAAATCCCTCTCCCTTTAGGGAGAGGGTGGGGTGTGAGGGTCGATCCGTTAGAGTCGACCAAAACCCCGGCGCCGCGCCGCCCACCCTTGCCCGCAAAGCGTCTCTCATGCAATTTCGCACGCGCGCGATCCACGTCGGCAACGAGCCCGATCCGGCCACCGGGGCCGTCGTCCGACCGATCCATCTGGCCGCCACCTTCGTTCAGCCCGGGGCCGGCGATTGGGGCGAGTTCGACTATTCGCGGAGCGGCAATCCCACCCGCCGGGCGTTCGAATCGACGCTGGCCGAGCTGGAATCGGGGAGCGGGGCCTTGGCGTTCGCCTCGGGCATGGCCGCGATCCACTGCGCGACGCTGCTTTTGGAAAGCGGCGATCACATCCTGGCCGGCACCGACGTTTACGGCGGCACCTACCGGCTGCTGCACAAGATCGTCAATCGGGCCGGCATCCAGGTTTCGCTCGCGCCTTCGGCCGACCTGGCCGCGCTGGAACAGGCCCTGACCCCGCGCACCAGACTGCTGTGGATCGAATCGCCCGGCAACCCGCTGCTCTCGATCACCGACATCGCGGCCACCGCCCGCTGGGCTCACGAGCGCGGGGCTGCTGTTGGCCGTGGACAATACGTTTGCCACGCCCGTGCTCACGCGGCCGCTCGAGCTGGGGGCCGACATCGTGATGCACTCGGCCACCAAATACATCGGCGGACACAGCGACGTCTTGGGCGGAGCGCTGGTCGTGCGCGACCGCGATCTTTACGACCGGCTGTATTTCATTCAGAACGCGACCGGCTCGGTCATGGCCCCCTTGGAGGCCTTCCTCTGCTCGCGGGGGCTGAAGACGCTCGACCTGCGTGTCCGCGAGCAGTGCCGCACCGCCGCGCGGCTGGCCGAGCATCTGGCCGCCGATCGCCGCGTGGCCCGAGTTTATTATCCCGGGCTGCCCGGCAACCCGCTGCACGAGCTGGCCATGCGACAGATGGACTCGGCCGGCGGGGCGATCGTCAGCTTCGAACTGCGGGGCGACTACCGCGACGCCAAGCGGCTGGTCGAAGCGACCGAGCTGTTTCAGTTGGCCGTCAGCCTGGGGGCCGTCGAGTCGCTGATCGAACAGCCGGCCGCCATGTCGCACGCCAGCTACGACCGCGCGCAGCGGCTGGCTCACGGCATTTCCGACGGACTGGTCCGCCTGTCGGTCGGGCTGGAAGCCTTCGAAGACTTGCGCGACGATCTGAATCAGGCGCTTTACGGCCGCCGTGGGGTGATGCGGAGACACGCTAAGCGGCGCCGGGCGGTTGTTAACCGCCGGCTATCAAGGAAGTTCTCGTTTTGCATCCTGCGTCCTAAAGTCGTCTGCCGTTTCCTTCCACCCCGCGGCTTCTTCGCCGTCGAGCCGCAAGGTTAGGCATTTGGCGCTGCCGCCGGCTTTGACGAACTCGTCGAGTGCCGTTTCGCGCGGTTCGAAGCCCTTGGCCCGCAGCTGGGCGTGCAGCAGCGGGCAGCCCGCGTTGGTCACGACCGTCCGGCCCACGACCACCGCGTTGCAAGCGAATCGCCGGGCCTCGCTCTCTTCGACGGCAATCAGGTCGGGGATCAGCTCCGTCAGGCGCGGCGACCGTACTGATCGAAGGCCGCGGGAAACCAGATCGCCTGGCCTGCAGCGAGGGGGCAAAAGCAAGTATCCAGGTGGTAGTAATACGGATCGACCAGCTCCAGCGGAATCACCCGGCAGCCGACCATCGTGCCCACGTGCTGCTGGCCCCGGGCATCGCTGCGAATGCGGTAGCCGGCAAATAGCGTGTCGCCGCAGAACAAGGCGTCGCCGGCTCCCTCAAAATAGATTTCCGGCGGCAGCTTGCGGACCTGGTAGCCGTGGCCGGCGAGCCAGCTTTCGTCGATCGGCTCTTCCCCCTGCCGCTGGACGTGGCGAAACCGGGACAGGATCGCCTCGCGGTGGAAGATCATCGCCGCGTTGGCCGTGAAGACCAGGTCGGGTAGTCCCGGCGCGGGGGTCAATGGCTCGATCTGGGCCCCCGCCCCCTGGAGCAGGCCGACCAGGTCGTGCCATTGGGCCAGGGCCCGGTCGCGGTCGGCCGGCGTCTGCCGCTTCATCCAGGGATTGATCTCATATTCGATCCCGTAGTATTCGGGTCGGCACATGAGGATGCGGGGCTGGACCATGCGCGCCGTTACCAGTGTGTCGGCTGGCCCAGGCCGGGCGGTGTGCGAGCCAGGCCAGAAGGGTTGGGATGCGTAACTACCCAGATTATCGCCGCGTTCGCCCCAGCGGTCGAGAGCGGCCTGCATGGCACGGGCAGATCGCGTGCGCCTCGGCTTCCACGCGCTCGGCATCAAACCGCTGGGCCACCAAAAGAACAAGCACCCCCCAATCGCCGAAGCGTTCGGGGGGTGCCCGTGTTGAGGTCGCCGAAGTTTAAGGCGTTCGTCCCGCCGCGCCCCCCTGGGGTGTCGGGGCGCCCGGCGGCTGGAACCGGTCGAAAGCTAGCGACTGGTCAGTTTCGTCGAGGAGGGGGTGTCGCCCTTACTCAGAAACGACTGGGTATCGCCAACCGAGTGGGCCCCGATCAGATGGTCGCGTTTCCACGACCCATCGGCCGTCTTGCGGAAAATGATCAATTGCGGGATCGAGCCGCCACGCATCAGCTTGGTGGCCAGATCGCGCTCGGCGTCGGCGTTGACCGTCGCAAAGCAGACCCGATTGAGGGTCCCCGAGCGCTGCAGCTGGGGGATGACCGCGTTCTTCATGGTAACACAACCCGGGCACCAATCGGTTCCCACCAGCACCACGAGGGGTTGGCCGGTTGACGCCGTCTTGTGATAGGCGTCGGTGTACCGCTGTCCGTCTGCACTCAGCAGGGACATCTGCAGCATAATGGCGAGGGACAAAGTGGTCACGGAGACACTCCTTTGGATGAAGGTTCCTGGATGCCGGCACCATGCGGGCATCTCAATTCCGTGGATCCTGAAGGTGTGCGAACCGGGAACCAGGGGTGGAAAGGCGACTGAGTCGGATGACTGAACACCCGAAGTCGCCGGAGGCAGGCTTCCTTTCCCAGGTTCCCAATACCGATCCGTGTCTGCACACGCCCAGGTGGGAAACAACAGTCTAGCGGCCGTTTTCAGCCTATCAATGGGCAAAATGCGCAAACTTTGCCGTGGCCGTTCGACCCCCTTGACAACTTTGCTGCCGAACGTTTTTCCAAATTCGCACGCCATCGCCCGCCCCGCGCTCCAACGGTTGTGCGCTGGCGGCCCCCTGCGCCTCGGCGCTCCGTGGGAGCCCGCCGCCGGGCACGGCGTTTTTTCTGACTTTTCGCGCGGCGGCAGATTGAGTCCGATGCGCGCCGCCCGCTATAATCACGCGGCAACTTGCCCTGCCGGCCTCGTCTCGTGCCGCCGGCCACGCGCTTTTCGCGCATCATTCGCTCAACGCCCGGTCGCCGGGTGCCATTTCATGAAGCTCCGCGTCGGGCTCGTCGGCCTGGGAAATGTCTGGGAAAATCGGCACCGCCCGGCTTTGCGGGCGCTGAGCGACCGGTTCGAGGTGCGGGCCGTTTGCGAGCCGGTGGCCCATCGGGCCGAGATCGCCGCCAAGGATTTCGGCGCCACGGCGGTCGACGGGTACCGCGCTCTGGCCGAGCGCGAGGACGTCGACGCGGTGATGATCCTCTCCAGCCAGTGGTTCGGCCCGCTGCCCATCCTGGCCGCTTGCGATGCCGGCAAGGCGGTCTACTGCGCCGCCCCGCTCGATTTTCAGGCCGACCAGGCGGCCGCGATCAAGGAACGCGTCGAGCGGTCGGGCGTGGCCTTCGTGGCCGAATTTGCCCGCCGGCACGCTCCTGCCACGCTGCGGCTCAAGGAGTTGATCGCCACTCAGCTGGGCAGCCCCCGGCTGATCTTCTGCCACCAGCGGATTCCAACGACGGCCCGCTCGACGAAGTCCCCCTCCCAGCCGGCCCGACCGCCGATGCAAGAGATGGTCGAGCTGGTCGACTGGTGCCGCTACGTGGTCGGCCGGGCGCCGACTTCCGTGCTGGGGCTGGCGCACGATGCGGCGGATGAGAGCGGCAAGGACTACGAAATGATGAGCCTCGACTTTGCCCAGCCCGGCGGCGGGCCCGGCAGCGGGGTGACGGCCCAGATCAGCTCGGGCCGCTACATGCCGGCCCAGTGGCCCGAGGCGGTGACCTATCGTCCGCCGGCGGCGCTGCAGGTCGCCTGCGAGCACGGCATCGCCTTCATCGACATGCCGGCCAGTCTCGTCTGGTTCGATCCGGCTGGCCGCCACCTGGAATCGCTCGATAGCGAACGTCCCGTGGGCGAGGCCTTGCTGGGCCAGTTCCACCGCTCGGTGACCAGCCTGGTCCGCAGCACCTCGGGGCTGGAAGACGCCTTTCAAGCGATGGCGATCGTCGAACGGGCCCGCACCAGCCACGCCGAAGGCCGCCGCGTGCCGCTCGACGATTGTCTGTGAAGAGGGCGGCTGGCCAGCTCTGCCCGCGCCGCCGGCTCAGTCCAGCTCTTCGAGCCACAGCCGCAGCTCGTTCTGATATTCGCTGGCCAGGTCGCCTTTGATCAACTGGCGATGGAAGCTCGCGGCCCCTTCCTTGACCATGTCGGCCGCCTCGGCGCTGGGGAACCGCCGGACCGGGTCGGGGGCGATCAGCCCGCGGCAGAAATTCATCAAGAGCTCGTTGCAGGCGATTTCCTGCGGCAACATCTGGGCCAGCCGCTGGGGCAGCGCCCGCTTGGCCTCGAGCAGCTCGCGGTAGGTCGTCAGGCCGGCGAAGGGCTGCCGGCCGGCCAGCATTTCGATCAGCACGTAGCCCAGGCTGGCCAGGTCCGAACGGGGCGTGCACTCGCCCCCTTCAAGCACCTCGGGCGCGGCGTAGGCCGGCGTGCACGTCCGCTGGACCGGCAGGTTGGTCAGCTCGAAGGCCGAGCCGATGTCGACCATCTTCGCATTGCCCGTCCGCTTGAGCATGATGTTCGAGGGCTTCAGGTCGCTGTGGACGATTCCCTCGCGGTGCAGCGCGGCCAGGGCGGCCAGGCACTCACGGGTCACGGCGATGGCCACGCCCGGCTTGAGCCGAGCCTGCATCGACCCGGCCGTGACGATCACGTTGTTCAAGTAATCCCAGCGGCGGTTGCTGACCCGTTCGCGGGTCCGGTCGAGCATCTGCCGGGTGAGCAGCCGGCCCAGGTCGTAGCCGTCGATCCACTCCATCTCCATGATCCGGATGCGATTCCGCTCGACGAAGTTGTGCACGTCCAGCAGGTTGTCCTGCTGAATCTGGGCGACCCGGGCCGCCACCTGGGCGATCCGCCCCATGGCCTCGTCGTAGCAGCGCGAGTCTTCGTAGCGGGCCGGCGAAAAGATCTTCAGCGCTACCGGCAGCGTGAAATTGTCCGTCCCGCGCCGCTCGCTCAGGTAAACCACGCCCTGTCCGCCGGAGCCGAGCCGCCGGATCAGGTGCAAATGCTCCGTCCAGGCCATTCGCTGGCCGTCGAGCACCGCCTGGTAGCGGTCCAACAACTCGTCGGGACAACGGGTGGCCGGATGTCCATCGACCGTCAGCGTGGGCGTGCCTTGATGAAACGTGGTGGTCGACATGGCTGGGTTTTCGCGGGGCGTGACGTGGCGCGATCGCGCGGGCGCTGGTTGTCTTTGGGGCCCCGGTATCTTAGGCACGCCGCACGCCGATCGTCCAGAGCAGCCGCTGGGCCAGTCACCGGACCGCCCAAGTTGGACCGAGCGAAACCCGCGCTAGCATCCGGAAATGTTTTTCAGATTGCGGGCTGCCGCAGCGCCTGCTAAGGCGCTTTGGCGGCGCCGTGCTCGGCAACGAACTCCAACAGCGCCTGCCGCACGGATCGTCGCTGAACCGCAGCCGCCCCAGGATGTCAATATGGTTGCGGCGGTCGATCTGCTGGCAGTCGGCCGCCACGCCTTTGCCGCGCAGCGCCGCGGCGAACGCCTCCGATACCGCGCCGCAGAGCGGAAAATCACGGTCGGCAAACAGTACCAGAAAGGGTGGGCAGCCGGCGTGTACCTGGCGCAGAGGGCTGGCCGTGCGATGGGCCTCGGCGTCGTCGCCGAATACGGCCTTGAACATGCCCGGCGGAATCTCGTAGACCCCGCTGATCGGGACCGCTCCGCGGACGTCGGCCAGCGATAGCCCTTCGGCCCGCAGCCAGCTTTCGTCGGTGCACAAGAGCGCCGCCAGGTGGCCGCCGGCCGAATGCCCGCTGACGATCAACCGGTCGGCCCGGCCGCCGTACTCGGCAATGTGCTTGTGCGTCCAGGCGAACGCCCGGGCAACGTCCTTGATGTGCTCGGGATGTTTGACCTGCGGGCTGAGCCGGTAGTTGATCATCACGGCCCCGATGCCGCTGCGGGCCAGCATCCGGCCGATCGCCGGATAGATGCCGAAATCCTTCTTGTCGCCCAGCACCCAGGCTCCGCCGTGAATGAAAAACACGGTGGTGAAATCCCGCTTTTCGGCCGGCAGAAACAGGTCGAGCTTGTGGAAACCGCGCTCGGCCGCTGTTTCGTCGGGGTCGTCGAAGTAGACCAGGTCGAACTTCTCGATCGCGTCGCCGATGCGCGATGCGGCAGCCGCCGGCTCGGCCGCCAGGCAGCGCGTGGCGGGCGACAGGGCCGAAATCGTGGCCAGCAGCAGCAGTCCCAGGGCGGTCGGGCGGCAGAAAATTCGCGGCATGGCGGAAAACTCCGAACGAGACGCGGGAAGACGCGGGAAACCGAGCCCGCCCGGAATTATAGAGCCGGCGTGCCTCCCGGCTATCGGGGCAGGGGCGTGTAACAAAGGGGGGGCGAATCCGCTGAATGCACTAGAGGCCTGCGGCCGGGGGCTGCCGGCCAGCGGTTTTTAGCACACTGCCCAGCCAAGAACAGCGAGGTCGATCATGGTCGCCGCCATTCGCAATGCCGATTTCCGCCAGATTGCCGCCACGGCCTTGGCCATCGACCGGCACGATCTGGCCAAAGCCCAAAAGCTGATCGCCCCGAACTGCGCGGCCGACGCCGAGGCCCGTCAGGCCGACCGGCCCGAACCGGCCCCGCACTCGGTCCCGCGGTGGCGGAAGAGCTAAGCCGGAAAAAATGAGGCTGCTGGGACTCGAACCCAGGACCAACGGATTAAAAGTGCAGTAGAGCCCGTGAACCGGGGTCCGATCAACCTATGAGCGGTTGAGAGGACCCCTTCTTTTTTCGGTAGAATGGAGCCCACATGCCACGAGAATTCGTAGGCGATGCATCGACGGAAGGACCGAATGTCAACAGATTCGTCAACAGGCCCGTCTCCGGCGAGCGGCCCAAGGATTGTGGAAGCCGAGTGGAAGTTGAAAGACTTTCCTGGCCTGCATCGAATCCACGATTTTTGCTTCGTGGAAGATGCGATCGCGTTCTTGCGGGCAGATGGCTTTACGCCGGATGAGGCGACGGCAAGCATTAGTTGGCACGTCGAACGCGGTCATTTTCAAATATCGCAGATGCCTGACGGAACCTACCAGGACGTAACCAATCCGAACAACGGTGCCATCTCAAAGCAGCCCGTCTATCGATCGGCCCTGACCGCAACGGCCGGATGGCTTGGCTTCAGAGCCAAGGACGGCCCGTGGTCTCGAGCAGCCAGCCCTCAGGAGTGGGCAAGGGTCTTCAACGTCTCTAGGGATACGATCGTCGGATACTTTACCGATGGCAAAATCCAGGCCAAGAAGCTATCCGATCGAGTGTACCAAGTTTACGTTGACCACCTGCCACAGCAGCCGAAGTCGGAATAAGTCGGGATAAGTCCGAACCGACAAATTGGCCGCTTCTACCGCCGCTCTGTCCGCCTATTCTTTGGACATGAGTGATTGCTTCCTGCTTTCTCCAGGCCAAGCAGCCGAACGGCTGGCGATGACCACTGCTCGCCTCAAGCGGCTCGCTAGGCGGGGCTCGGTGCCGTGCATTCTCTTGCCCGATGGAGAAGTGCGGTTTGACCCAAGAGAGCTAGCGGCGTGGATCGAGCGATACCGTCAGCCCCGACCAAGGGCCCAGCAATGAGCATTAGGAAAACGCCCTTGGGTGCTTTGCCCGGTGTGGTCGAACCGGGCCGACTTTACCTATGCAGCGAGGTTCGCTCCCGGCTGCGACTTGGGGACCACGCATTTCGTTCGATGCGTCGGGCAGGCCTCCGGGTCATCTACAGCGGCAATCAGGCCTATCTGCTGGGCGACGACGTTATTGCCTACTTCCGGAACCTCCAATCCCAAAACCAAAAGGAGAGCTAGCCATGCCAGACAACAAAAAAAGGGCCGCCGCTCGGGCAAAGCGGCAGGCCCCACAGTCGATCAACAACTCGAATTTAGTCCCGGTAAGCCATTCAGGCAAACAACCGGAACGCCTCCGGCTTGAGCGGCCGGCATACGGAGGCGACTCCACGCACGATCCCAAAGGACTTCAGCGGTTCAGGATGGAAACCACTGCTGCTGGCCGTTGCATCACCTTGTTTAAGGACAAGGCCGTTTCGGGAACGTTTGCCTACGGTGTGGCCCAGACTACTCGCCTGCCGCTCGAAATCTGGAGCGGCTATTCCTCGCTTAATGATGCCTACCATGCAGCCAGGGAGCATCGCCGAAAACTCGCCCGCCAGCGGAAGCGGGGTGGGTGATGGCGGTCAAAAAGCTTGCCCGCCGCAAACCTACATCGGCACTCGACAAAATCCTGGCGATGCTGAAGGGCGTAAGCGGCGACGCCGGCCAGTATTCGGCATGCTGCCCGGCTCACAGCGACCGAAAGCAATCGCTGTCGATCAACACCGGCGACGATGGACGAGTTTTGCTCAACTGCCACGTCGGCTGCACCGTGGAAGAAATAACGGAGGCGATGGGCTGCACCGTCGCGGACCTGTTTGGTGGTGCCGACACGCTGACGGTTGAACGACTCGCGGCGGCAAAAGGAATGCCGCTGGACTTCTTGGAGTCGCTTGGCGTTGTCCAGCAGAATGGTCACGTGCTGATTCGCTATCGGCTGGCCGACGGAACCGACGCACCAAGGCACCGCATCCGGTCGGCCCTGCGGGCCAAGGACGGGTCGCGGTGGACGGTCGGCGAAGGGGAGTCTGTGCCCTACGGGCTGGATCGACTCAGTGGAGCCGCCGATGCCGGCCAAGTCATGCTTGTCGAAGGCGAGACCGATTGCTGGACAGCCTGGCTCTATGGCCTGCCGGCCTTGGGTCTGCCGGGAGCCAGCACCGCGAGCAAGTTACAGGTTGAGCACTTGGCTGGAATCGAGACCGTTTTCATCCACCACGAACCGGACAATGGCGGGGACAACTTTGTTGAGGGGCTGACGGACAGGCTTCGCACCATCGGTTTTCAGGGCAAGGTCGCCGAATTCCGACTGCCGGCGAAGGACTTGAACGAACTGCATCAGCAATACCCCAAGCAATTCAAAGCCAAGCTGAAGGCCGCATTGAAATCGGCAACTGTAATCGACCTGAAAGCCTGGCCCGAAGTTGACCACCAGCAGCACGAAGCATTGCCGTTTCCGGTCGATGTATTGCCGGCCACGATTGCCAAGTTCGCGGAGCAAGTGTCCCGATCGATCGGCTGTCCAACCGATTTCGTTGGTGTGCCGATCCTAGTTTGTGCTGGGGCAGCCATTGGCAATTCGCGAGCCGTGCTGCTCAAGAAGGGTTGGGCCGAGGGGCCACGGCTCTACGGCGGATGCGTCGGCAATCCAGGGACCGCAAAGAGTCCTGCGATAAATGCGGTGGTTGAGCCTTTCACGGAGGCCCAATTACGATTCCGCTACGAATGGGATGCGGAGATGGAAGAGCACAAGATTCGCTTGGAAAGCTGGGAGGCAACAAAGAGAGAAGGCAAGAACCCGGGGCCAAGACCGACTGCCCCCAAACTACGTCGCGTAACTGCGTCGGATACCACGGTTGAGGCTCTAGGGGGAATCCTGTCGGAGAGCCCGAGAGGGATATTGCTCCATCGAGACGAATTGACCGCTTGGTCAAGGTCGATGAACCAATATCGTGGTGGGAAGGGCACGGACCGGCAATTCTGGCTGCAGGCTTGGAGCGGGCAAGCTGTCACGATCGATCGGAAGAACAACCCGGTCCCACTTATGTTGCCGAACCCGTTCGTTTCGGTCATCGGAGGACTGACGCCTGAGATGCTCACCGAACTCATGGAAGAGCACGGACGTTCGGACGGATCGCTGGAGCGACTCTTGATCGCTTGGCCAGAACACATGCCTACGGCACCGTGGACGGAAGACGGAGTATCGCAGTTGGCGAAGGATCGATGGACGAAGGCGGTTGATTGGTTGCTGAATCTTGACGGCGATGGCACCACGCCGGTCATTTTGCCCATGACCCGTAAGGCCAAGACGGTCTGGAAGCAGTGGATCGATAGCCACAACAGAGAGACCGACGAGCCCAACTTGCTGCCGTCGCTTCAAGGCACGTGGTCAAAGATGAGGGGCCATTGTGCCCGGCTCGCCCTCATCATCCAACTGCTTCGGGCGGCTTGTGGCGAAGCGAAGGCGAACGAAGTCGATGAGGTTTCTGTACGTGCTGCGATTCGACTTGTCGATTATTTCAAGTCCCATGCGGTCTGCGTCCATCGCTATTTGGTCGGCCGCTTTGGGGGATTGAGTGCTGACGCATACGCGACGATCACTTGGGCTCAGCGGGGCGGACTGGCGACGTTTTCCGAACGGGACCTTTGGGAAGACATGAGGAATCGATTTGGCAGCAGGGAGCATATGGGAAAAGTGCTGAAGGAACTTCAAGGCCGGGGTTGGATTCGGTCAGTTCGATCGCAAGCGTCGAAGCGAACCGGCCGGCAAAAGTCCCCAGCATACGAATTGAATCCAACCGTCTTGGCACAGGCCCACTAAACCCACAAAACCCACAGAACGGACGACAATTGGATCGTGGGTTTCGTGGGTTCTGGGGGTTGGCTGCTAAAGAGAAGGTTCGTCGGGACCGGCAATGAAGACTCCTCGAAAAGCGTCCGCTATAAACGGCCAGAAAAGCGGTCCGAGCCGCGATGCTCGGGGTCGCTACCTTCCCGGCCATGCCGTGCCCGGTCCAGGCAGGCCACCGCTAGCCCGCGAAGAGCAGTACGCCGAAGCAACGATCGCGAACTGTTCGCTAGGCGAATGGGGCGAAATCGTGGCCAAGGCAGTGGAGCAAGCCAAAGCCGGGGATAGCCGAGCGAGGGACTTTCTGGCCCGCTACCTTCTGCCTCCAGCCGCGACGGACCTTCGCCTCCTGATGGCGGGCAAGATCGAATCAACTGACGGCGGAGGAACAAACGTCGACACAAGGACCCTGGCCGAAGCGTTTGCCGAGCTTGAGGCCATCGGCTTGATCCAATTGACCGATCGTTGGCACAACCGGGAAGCCGAAGACGATTCCTCTGACCACGTGGGCACCTTCGCCCCGCCGATCGACGAACACGACAGGCCGTTGCCCGCCAGCGAGGTGCTGTGATGATCCGAATTCATTTTGACGCTGCCCGGACGGAGGCGACGCGATTGGCTCTGGTCACTGGGAGTCCAGTTCCACCGCCCGATGGGGGGTGCGACTTGAACAGCTTGATTGCTCTTGCTGGAACGTGCGTGGCATTGGCACGACTGTACGCGATCAAGGAGTTCATTGACGAACCCTGGGAAGCCCGCGAGGCCCAGCACGAAAAGCTCCAAGAGAATCTGGAATTGGCTGTCGCGTGGTATGCTTCTGTCCTGACCACAAACGAACTCTCGCAGTTCAAGTGGGCGGACATCTTCATTTCCGATGGACGATTCAGGCAACTGAAGGGCACGAAATTCGACGGCACGGAAGAAACGTGGCCGATGGACCCGTACGGTTGATGGCTGCCAAGCTAGGACGGCGACGCCGGCAATGCCGCAAAATCTAGAGTCCCCTCGTCAGTTCGGAAATCGAAATGCCAAGAGCAATTGCGATCCGCTCGATGTTCCGTATCGCGACGTTTCGCTCTCCCCGTTCGATTCCGCCGACGTAGGTACGGTCCAGTCCACAGCGGTCGGCAAAGGCTTCTTGGGACAAGTCCAACGCCTTCCGCAGTTCCCGCACGCGGAGCCCGAATCGAGCCGTTATTGGCTGACGATGCCTCATGGCCCTGACCGTAGTCGGTTAGCCGACTAACGGTCCACGGACTATGAGTACCACGCCATGTCCGCTCTAATGGAAGCGCAAAAATCAGGGACATCCTACGGAGACGTAACGATGCAATCCAAGAATCGCTTGTGGCCGGTTCGCGTCCTCAGCTTGGCTTTTCTTGCAACCGCTTTCATTCACATCGCCGAGTCGCGACAGGCGAGGGGGGCCGAACCGCTCGACAAGGATGCTGCCGCAGAAGAAATCAAAGCGCTGCGCACCGCTTTGAAGGCTTCCGACCCGGGGATGCGGTACCAAGCGGCCCAAAAGCTTGGTGAGATGGACGATGTAGATCAAGAAGTGATCGTCGATTTGATCGCTCTCACCAAAGACCGTCTCCCTCATGTCAGGAAGTCTGCCATTCAAGCTCTGGGGCAAATCGGTCCGAGAGCAAGCAAGGCTGTGCCCACGCTCGCCAAGCTATACACGACCGATCCCAACAATTCGGAAGCGATTGTCGCTGCCTTGGGGAGGATGGCGCCGGAGTCGAAAGACGCTCTTGAGCGGCTGATCGACATAGCACGCGGGGACACCAATGGACCGATACAGCCCCTGAACGTCGGAATCGCTGATGCAAGAGTGCAAGCTTGCAAGTGCCTGGAGGAACTCGGCCCCGCTGCAAAGCCGGCGGTCCCCGTTTTGATTGAAATCTGCAAGGCATCGACCAAGGACGTGGGGAATTATCGGCATTTCTACAGAGCCTCCGTCCAAGCCCTCGTAGCGATTGGTGATCGGCGGGCGATACCCACGCTCAAGCAATTGCGACTAGCCAAGAACCTGCATGGCAACGAAAACATGACTCAGTCCGCAGTCATGATCGCCGATACTGCGGTTCGACAGCTTGAGAACGGGGAAAGGCCGGCGGTTGAAGCAAAGAAAGAGCCCGTAGCAGAAGCTCGTACCAAAGGTCAGTCGAAGCCTATGGGCAAATCTATGCTGGGCGAGAAGTTCATTGCCGACGTTCTCAATCCATTCACCGCAGCGTGGGACGCAATCGGTGAAAAGGGGACGAAGCGCAGAGAGCGGCGGCGATGGAATCGTTGCTCAAGAGCACCAACGAAACCACCAAGAAGACACCGGTCGTCTTTCGATTTATAGTGGACGACATTTCCTCAGATACAGCGTCGACCGGCGTCGATGGGAGCTTTGAGGTAACTCTCTCAAATCTAAAGGGTGGCGAGAGCTTCGATATCCACAATCTCGACTTCTACGGGCCGCTCCATTGGAGTCGAATAGACCGCATTCACTGGAAGCCAAAGTCCCGTGCCCAAGCACTGGCCGTCAATCGGGGAGACATCCTTGCGGTTACGGGATTGCCAGTAATTGGAGACACACTACCACGCAACAATAACAAGATACTTGAAAACATAGTTCTTCTGAGTGCCGGTCCTTTGAAAGTGTACGTCGCCGACTACAGCATTTCGATTGAGCCGAACAAAGCTGACGAAGAAGGCGAGCGATTGGCACCAGCACAAAAAGCACGGATTGGCCAAGACAATCACAACAACGACTCGTCGCGAACTGACAAACGACGGCTTGTCTTCGAGTTCACTGGCGGCAAGGGTGAAGTTGTGGATGAACAGGACGAAAGCCCCATCTTCACCGTGAAAGACCATTGGGAGCTTGAATGGAGCGTCGTGGGGAGGGAGGCGTCTTTGATCCTGCAACCAGAAGAACCCGAGGTTCCCGTTACCGTTATTGCGAGTCCAAAGACTCTGGCCCAGAAGGGCGCAAAGCCAAATGGGCGGCGGACCATCAGCAAGGGTGGTATGTATTCCGTTCGAGGTTGGAAGGCCGGCGAGTGGGCAATAAAGGTCTACCAACCTGCCAGCAAGACGGAGCCTTGAGGGGACGGGAGGCTATATCCCACCGAATCTAACCGACCGAGCGAACGCACTCAGAGTTGGAGCCCAACGATACACACTTGAGCGAGTGCCGATCGTAGATCGCTTTCTCCGCTCATTCGACTTGCGGCTTATATGTCAGTAAAGCGTATCGTTCCCGAGCCGACCGACGATCCCCGGACTATAAAGCCGTCTTCGTCCGAGTCATTTCATGCGGGTACGGACACAAGGGCGGCTTAGTAAGGCGACGGAATGAAGTCATCGGGGACGTTCAATTCAGCCTTTAGGCGGGAAATAATGCCCACGACGCGTTTTTGAACGTCAGGGCTAAGCTCACGAAGCGTGCCCATGAGTGTGGGAAACATCGAATTGAAAAGAGGACTTCCGTCGTTGCCTGCAATCTGACGGTTCGATGCGTCGAGCCAAATAGTCCTAAGCATCTGCATCTGATTTGCCAAATGCAACAATTCAAACTCGGCTTTATCCACCGCTCTGCATAGGTCAAGCGACAGAAGATCGTATTTCTTTGAAGCGACCGACGACAGCGAAAGAGTGTCCATGCTGAAAAAGGCAACTGTGTTGGTCGCTAGAAACTCTTCTCGTAGCGTCTTCAGAAGGCAGTCGTTGTGGGTAAACGTAGAAAGGAGTAGCTGTAGCAGTTGTTTTCGCTCTTCTTGTTTTCTATCAGCGGTAGTCAACGTCTGGGCGATGAAAGTTACAAGTAGCGTGCCAGCGATACTGACAAGTGCAATTGCCCATTCTTTGTCCACAACGAGGCTCCCCTTGACGGCTTGGCTAAGAAAGGCGACGGCGCTTCTATCTATAAGGCATGGAGCTATCCGAAGCAATTACCGCCGTCCGATCAACGCTCAGGACAAAGCACGCGAAGGCCCAGCGATCATGACGACAAGAAAAGCTGTTGTTGATGCTTCCGACGACTCCCCGGACTATCTGGCAGACTGGGCAAAGATGCTCGCTCTGGTCTGCCAGTCGAGCGAATTACAGCTACTGGCCCGGGATTATGGGCGGCTCTCGCGGAATCAATCCCTCTCCACGTTGGATCGGCGGGTTGCCCGGAAGCGGTACAAAGCCATTCGGAAGAATGTAAACTAGACCTTGACGAACGTCAACGATCACTTTACACTATGGTTACTCCTGCCAAGAGTGCCCAAAGGTAAAGGAAAACGCCATGACGATCGTCGCCTACTATCGAGTTTCAACCCGCAAGCAAGGCGAAAGCGGCCTGGGGCTGGAAGGTCAGAAGACAGCCGTCCAGGAATATGCCGGCCGGTCCAAAGCCAAGATTGTCCGCGAATACGTCGAGATTGAGTCTGGGAAGCGATCCGATCGGCCGGAATTGGAAAAGGCTCTCGCCCACGCCAAGCGATCCAAGGCCACGCTGGTTGTCGCCAAGCTGGATCGGCTGGCCCGGAACTACGCCTTCCTTTCCGCCCTAATGGAAGCCAAGGCCGATTTCGTCGCCTGTGACAACCCCACAGCCAACAAGCTCACCATTCAAATCTTGGCTGCGGTTGCCGAGCACGAAGCCGACGCCATCTCACAGCGGACCAAGACCGCCCTGGCGGCTGCCAAGGCTCGCGGGGTAAAGCTGGGGTCCGCCCGTCCAGGCCACTGGAAAGGCCGCGAGAAGGCCCGGCTTGCCGGGGCCCTGAAGGCGAGCAAACGAGCCGTGGAAGTGCGACGTGAGGCCGCACAGGAAGCCTACACGGACATTTATCCGGCCATCGCCCAAATGCACAGCGACGGGTTGAGCCTGCGGAAGATTGCCGGCCGGCTCAACGATATGGGTCACGTAACAAGGCGGGGCAAACCCTGGAATCCGGTCCAGGTTTCCGTGGTGCTGAATAGGGGGGCTACCGATCCGCTGGGTTGAGCGTTTGGCGGCTAGGTCGAATCCATTCTCGGAAACTTAACCAAAGGTATCCCGATGCAGATTGCATGTCCCCACTGTGCCGCAGCAATTACTTCAGACGGCTCACTGGCCGGGCAACTTGTCGCGTGCCCAACTTGTGCTGGACGATTCGTCATGCCAGCCCCGGTTTCGAGTCCCGGCAAATTCGTGCCGATCGACGATGGGGGGCTGGTCCCCAGGCCGACGCCAAAGCGATTGACGAAGTCCGAACGCTTTTCGTTGTGGCACTTCCTGGATTGGAAATTCGAGCACTACCTCACGCCCTGGATCATTCGCACCTACTGGCTTCTATCGCTCGTGGCGGCTGCCCTGTCTCTGGCAATCCTGGCGATTACCCTTATCGTGAGTTTGCTCCCCGAATCCCCCCGGCAAGAGCGAACGGTCGAGCACAAGCTCATCAATCCGTTTCAGCCCGATTCGCAGCAGACCGCCTCAGAAGCGGCGACGAAGTTCCTTTACTTCGCCTTGAAAACGATTGGTGTCGTCGCCTCTCTGCTGTTCGTGAGGGTGTTTTGCGAGA
This sequence comes from uncultured Planctomycetaceae bacterium, assembly GCA_963828155.1. Classification (GTDB taxonomy): domain Bacteria; phylum Planctomycetota; class Planctomycetia; order Pirellulales; family PALSA-1355; genus CAWCAX01. Next base: position 163,063 of record CAWHDQ010000011.1, on the reverse strand, counting down.
CCCTAATCGTGATTTTCAACATTGCCGGCTCAGCACGTGCGATCGAGAACGCACTTGCGTCGAAGTCGCCACCGTGAGCCGCCTTGTCCATTGGCAGCAACTTGCCGGCGACAGTTTGGTTGTCTTGTTTGTCCACTGACGAAGGGAGGGATGCAGTGAATGCTATTCGTGTCCACGTGGTCCGCTACAAGGACCGCGACGATTGGTTGATGTACTATCGCGACCCCATGACTAGGCAGCGAAAGAGCCGGACGACCGGCGTTGCCTACACGGGGAAGAAAAGCAAGCGGGATGCCCAGCAGGTTGCAGGCGATTGGGAAAAGGAACTCCGCGAGTGCCAGTCCGACATTTCCTGGAAAGCGTTTCGCAATCGCTACGAAGACGAACGCTTGACGGGGCTCGCGGAGAAAACGGACCGGAAGGTCGCCACGGTGTTCAACTCTGTGGAAAGGATCGTCAACCCGACGCGGTTGCGTGACCTGACTGCCGAGCGAATCAGCTTTTATCAAGCCGAGCTTCGCCGGCAAGGTCGCTCCGAAGACACAATCGCCAGCAACCTTGCCCACCTTCGGGCGGCTCTCCAGTGGGCCGTTAGCTTAGGTTTGTTGCCTTCGCTTCCCAAGATCGAACGTCCGAAGCGGGTCAAGTCGGCCCAAGGCATGAAAGGCCGGCCGATTACTCGCGAAGAGTTTGAACGGATGCTGGCCAAGACTCCGCAAGTGGTTGGGAAGACGGCCGCTGAGTCCTGGAATCATTTGCTGGAGGGGTTGTGGTGTTCCGGCTTGCGGCTCGGCGAAGCCTTGGAGCTTTATTGGGACCGCGACGACAAGCTCTCTCCACGACTGGCCGGCGAAGATTCCTGTTTGGTCATTCCCGGCGAGCTAGAGAAGGGCCATAAGGATCGGCTGCTTGCGATGGCCCCGGAATTCGTCGAATTCCTTTCCAAGACGCCTGAGGCGGACCGGCATGGCCCGATTTTCAAGCCCCAACAGAAGAAGACTGAAGGGGGAGGCCGCAAAGTCGCCAGGGTGGGCGTGGACCGGGCTGGCCACGTGATTAGCGAAATCGGCAGGGCAGCCGGTGTGGTGGTGCGAGCCGACGCCAAGACGGGCAAGGTCAAGCACGCCTCCGCCCACGACCTTCGACGGTCGTTTGGGGAGCGTTGGGCAGGCCGCATCATGCCGGCCGACCTGAAGGAACTCATGCGGCATGAGTCGATCGACACCACGTTGCGTTACTACGTCGGCAACAACGCTCGGCGGACCGCAAAAACGCTCTGGACTGCCCACAAACAGGCCAAGAACGTCAACAAAAACGTCAACACAGCCTCCGCACCCTCTCCGGTGCCGGTTGACGCAAATGCTTCTTCTTGAAGCACTTCTGAAATGAGGCTGCTGGGACTCGAACCCAGGACCAACGGATTAAAAGTCCGTTGCTCTACCGACTGAGCTACAGCCTCGAAGCGGGTTTGGCCGCGCTGCTCGTCCGCGGGACGAGCCCAACTGGCCAATGGCGTCGGAGCGCGCGTCCTCGCGGTGTGCGTCGGTCGACTTCCGAGGGGACGATCGTCCGGCGGTGCCCCGGGAGACGCCGACCACGATCTGTCCAAGCCTACCGGAAAAGCGGCCGGCCACAAGCCCCGAGCGATGGGACCAGGACAGCAGCAGAGATTCCGCGCGGGCCCGTTCGTCAAGCCCTGCGCCGGTGGCGCGTTGCCCACAGCAGGCCGGCGGCGCCGAGGCCCCCCAGCACGAGCGCCGAGGGCTCGGGCGTGGCCGCAAGATTGATATTGGCGATGTCGCCGTTGGCGAGCGTGATCTGAATGCCGTCCAGGTTGGTGCTGATCGGGCTCGTATTTCCCGACGCTCCGGCAATGAAGCTCATGTACAGGATCTGCTGACTGCCGTACGCCGCAGCCAACTGCGACACGCTCAGATTCGCCAACGGCGTGTCGACATTCGTCATGCCTGGAGGCGAAACAACGCCGGTATGCACGTTGGTAAAATCCCCGTTGTACTGGTGCCAGTTGGAATCGGTCGACGTCGGGTTCACGCTCTCGAAGCGGGCGTGATAGTAGTGCGCGTTGTTGGCTTGCGGGACCGTGTAGAGGCGGATGTCCCAGTCCTGCACGGTTCCGCTGTTGTTTTTCGTATAGTACGAAATCTGGGCCAGGTCGCCGATCGAGATCGGCGTCGACGAATGGAACAAGGCCTGCAGGTTCGGCAGCTGAAACTCGGAGTAGCGGTAGGTGCCGCCAGGAGTCGCGCTGAGATTGCCGCTGATGTTCGAGACGAACGAACTCGAACCCCAGCCCGGTGTGCCGGTTGTCGGATCGGCGGTGACCGGACCCGCGTTCGAGTCGTTAAAGCTGCCGTCGCCGCTGAACAGCGCCCCAGGCGTGCCGGCGGGCGCGACCATGCTCGGATAGACCGTGTAATCGTAGGTCGTGGCTGCCGCAGCGCCGACAATCGCCATCCAGGCCACGACCAGCGGAGACATCTTGGCCGCGAGGCGCAAGGAAACTCGATTCATGGAAACTCCGGTCGGTAGAGACAGGCGTTGTCGAGGTGAGTCGGTTCAACGCCGCCCATCTTAGCGGCCCGCGCCTGCGCTTCACATCGAGATTCCAGCTGCCGGCCCCGCTTTTCCCATCAAGGACTGTTGATGGGCATTCAACCTACCGCGACAGGACCGGACTAATAGTCGCCGCCGCCCCCGCCGCCGGAGTCGCCGCCCCCAAAATCGCCTCCACCGCCGAAGTCCCCCCCGCCCGAATCGCCGCTATCAAAATCGCCGCCTCCGCCGCTCGACGTGTCGTACGAGTCGGAAGTGTAGTCGCTCGCACCGCTGCCCGAGTCGCTCAGCGATTGGCCGCCAGAGCCGCTCCAGCCGCTCTCGCCGTGATGCGTGGGAAACTCCTGGCCGTGGGCCGGCCCGCGCATCGAGTCGTAAAGCCAGTTGCCGGCCGCCGCGCCGAACATGCCGGCCAGCATGCTGCTGAAGAATCCTCCTCCGCCTCCACCGGCCGGATAACCTCCGCCCGGGTATCCGCCAGGCCCAGGACCGCCGGCGGGATACCCGCCGCCCGGTCCGTAGCTGCGGCCCATGCCGCTGAACAAGCGGCGGACCACCAGCACGGCGATCACAATCAGGCCGATGACCAGCACCGGTCCCAGCCAGCCCAGGCCCTGTTCCGGCGGCAACGGCCGCGGTTGCAGGGGTATGCGCTCGCCGGGCAGCGGCTGGCCAGGCCGGCCTTCGCCGATGGGTGGCAGCGCGGCGGGTGGCGCGGCGGCCCGATGCTCCGCCTCGGCGGGGCCGCTCTTGGGCTCGACCTGGCGGAAGTCTTGTTCCAACTGGGTCAGGGCGGTGTCGAGGGCCTCGTCATATTTCTTGGCGTGAAATCCGGCCATCAGCTCGGCCGCCAGCTTGTCGCGCATCGCCCGGGTGAAGCCGGCCGCTTCGAGGTGCTTGTGCGGCAGCACTTGCAGATAGTGCGGATCGCGGGCGGCGAAGATCAGCAGGTCGACCCGTTCGCTCCCGGCCCGCTTCGCCAAGTACTGCGCCGAAGAAATGGGCCCGCTCGGCGGGGCTCATCTCGCGCACCCGCTCGGACTGGCCGCCGGGCAACTGGGCGATCGTTTCAATCTGGATGTGGTATCCCGATCGATGGCTCAGGGCTTGAATCTTCTCGCTGGCCGTGCGGATCGTGTCGGCGGAGAAAAAGTTTCCGTCGTCGACGATCACCGCCGCCCAAGCGGGGCCAGAGTTGACCAGGAGTTGGCCGGCAAGGGCGCAGGCCAAGAGAGCAATCGCTCGAAAGCGGTTCATGACAGGTTCCTTGAAGTCGTGAGGCCCAATTCGCCAGCCGGTCGCCCGAGCCGCATTGGCCCCCAAGGGCAGTTCGTGCGGACCCAACCGGGATTGGCGGGCAGCTGCTGGATTCTATCCCAGCGGCCCCCGGGGAACAGGCGGCGGGCGCGGCCGGATGAGCGCAACTGTTGCCAAACCAAGATGATCGGCGTTTCGCTGCCGAGCGTTGCCGGCGACTCAGGGCTGCCTGGCCGGCGCGGCCTCGTCGAAGGCAAAGATCCGCCGCCAGTCGGTTTTCATGCTGATGACCGTCCAGCCCTGCTTCTGGGCCTCGTCGTAGAGTTCTTGCGTGAACGTGCCGATCTTCGAGTCGGGTAAGCCCTGGGCGGGGCCATAAGCGTATTCGCGGACAGCGTCGTCGTGCAGCACCAGCATGCCCAAGCGGGCGCCCGCGCCCGCCGTGGTGTACTCGAGCATCTGCCGGTCGACCGTCGAATTGCCGAACGCCGCCAGCGGCCGTTGGCCGATCATCAGGTAGATTCCCTCGGCCTTGCCGCCAAAATTGTCGTTGAGCAGGAGCTTGGGCTCCTTGGTCAACTGGGGCTTGCCGGCCGCGTCGTAGCCGTACTTCGTCGTGTCGGCGGTACCCACGATGTGCTCGGGCGGTATGCCGTAGACCGCGTCGGCGTAGACCCGGACGAAATCCTGCCCGCCGCCGGTGACGACATACGTGCGAAATCCATTGTCCCGCAGCAGCCGCAGCAACTCGAGCATCGGCAGGTAGACCAGCTCGGTATAGGGGCGCTGAAAACGGGGATGTCTGGCCGTGGCGAGCCACGCTTTGACTTCGGCGCGAAACTGGTCGACCGGCATCCCGGTCAAGGTGGCCATGCCGATTTGCTCCAACTCGGCGAGCGAAAGTTTGGCGATCGCTGCCCGGTCGCCGCTCAGCACGGTCTTGAACGGCTCCTGGTCTTGCAGTGCCGGTTTCGCTTTCGCCAGTCCGGCCACGCGGTCCAGGCAGTAGACCACCTGCGTGTAGATCGGGTGCTCGACCCAGAGCGTGCCGTCCTGGTCGAACGTGGCGATTCGCCCGGCGGGCGCGACGAACTTGGGACTTTGCGGGTCGGTCGTCGCGCGGACGAACTCCAGGATTGCCCGTTTGGCGGGACCCTCGTTCCAGGCCCCCAAGGGATCGGCCGGCTGTTCAGCGGACCGGCCGATTGCCGCTCCGCCGACGAGCGCCGCGGCCAGCAGCAAGACGCTCTTCAGCATTCGCCCGCGCATGGTCGCTCCGAGTCGTCGTTTTCGAGTGTCGTGGAGCGGCGAAGAACGAGCGCGGCCGCAAATCTCGACCGGAAATCTCAGATCGCCAATTCGTTCGTCTCGCCGGTCCGGATGCGGACAACGTTCGACACTTCGCTGACGAAGATCTTGCCGTCCCCCATCTTGCCCGTGCGGGCGGCCGAGGCGATGACTTCCAGTACCGTGCTCAGGTAGTTGTCGGCGACGACGATCTCGACTTTGACCTTGGGCAGCAAGTCGCCGACCGGGCGGTATTCGTTGCCACGGTACGATTCGACGTTTCCCCGCTGGCGGCCGTAGCCGCGGACGTCGGTCACCGTCATGGCGCTGATCACGCGGGCGGCCAGGCGGTCTTTGACTTCGTCGAGTTTTTGGCGGCGGATGATAGCTTCGATTTTCTTCACGTGGCTCACTCTCCTCGCGGCGGCACGCCGCCGGAACCGGTTGAGGCCGCCCTCCGCCAGGGCAGCCCGTGGGTCGTTGGTTGGTTTCGTGGATTGCTCCGCCGCCCGTTTGTTGTGGCCGGCTGGCAGCCGGGTTATCCTGCTGGACGAGTTGTCCTGCTGAATGACGCGTCGCGGCGGGTGCGGCCAGGCGGCCCGCGGGCTTTCTGCTGCGGGCAGCGCCAGCCGCGCCGTGCTCTCCCCCAACTTAGCCGAACGGCGAGCGGCGGCAAGTCCGCCGCCGGCTTGCTCCCTGAGGTGATCGCGATGCGGCTCCGCTGGATCTCGGCGTTCCTCCTCGTGTTGGCCTGCGGGGGCCGTCTGGCCGGCCGGACCTCTGCCGCCGATGCCGTGCTGCTGGACGACGATTTTTCTCGCTATCCGCCCGGCTTGCTCTCGGCGCCGATCGGGCAATTGAATCCCGCGATCCAGGAGTATCACTATCTGGCCCATCGCGGCGTGCCGCTGGCCCCCTGGGAAAATGCGATCGGCTATCTCGACGCCTGGGCTGCCGGCGACGAGGACGAACGGCCCTACCTCGAACAGCACCTGTCGCCCGACCATCGCTGGATGGAGCCCAAACTGTTCGCCCCGTCGTTCATCACGGGCTACCCGGAGTGGACCGACTACACGGCCGAGGTTTCGCTTCGCCCGCTGTCGCTGGCCGGCATGGCAGGGCTGGTATTTCGCTACCAGACCAATCGCCACCACGTGGTCTTCGTGCTGGAAGACGGCAAGCGCGCCGACTTGCGACGCGCCTGCCGCTGGAGGAGAAATTCCGCGTGGCCGCCTGGCGCGAAATTTCCGCCGCGCCGTTCGAATACGACACCACCCGCTACTACCGGCTGAAGGTCGAGAACGCGGGCCCCGTCATCCGGGCTTACATCGACGGCAAACTGGTGTGCGAAGGCCGCGAAGAGTCGCTCCTGCGGGGCAAAGTCGGGCTGACCGCCAACGTGCCGGCCCGGTTCCAGGCGTTTCGGGCCGCGACCAGCGAATCGACCAGCGCGGCCATCGCCGACCGCATCGCCCAGCGCACCGCCGAGCTGGAGCGAATGCGGGCCGACAACCCGGCGCCCGAAGGTCTGGAAGAAGTTCGACACGCCCCGCTTCGGCGCCGGACGGAACGTACGCTTCGGCGATCTCGACGGCGACGGCCGCCCGGAAATGTTAATCGCCCAGAACGTGGCCAAGGTGGACAACGGCAACTTCGTCGAAATCAGCTGCCTGACGGCGGTCGATCTCGACGGCCGCGTGCTCTGGCAGCTCGGCCGCCCCGATCCGCGCAACGGGCTTCTGACCAGCGACACGCCGTTCCAGATTCACGACCTCGACGGCGACGGCCAGGCCGAAGTCGTGCTGGTCAAGGATTTCAAGCTGCAAGTCCTCGACGGCCGCACCGGCAAGCAGCGGGCCTGGTGCAGTGCCCCGCAAGTGCCGGCCGACTTTGCTTTGAAGAAACAAGAGATCAAGGATCGCCCTCACGAGCTCAACATGGGGGACTCGATCTCGTTCTTCAACTTCTCGGGCGCCACCGGGCGGCACGACATCCTGCTCAAGGACCGCTACCGCAATTTCTGGGTCCTCGACCAGCGCTTGCAGCCGCTCTGGCGAGGCGGGGGGCAGCTCGGTCACTTTCCCTATGCCTATGCCGACCGCGATGGGTACGACAAGCTGCTGATCGGCTACGCGATGTGGGACCGCTCGGGCAAGCAGCTCTGGAGCCGCGACGATGAGCTGCAGGACCACGCCGATTCGGTCGCCTACGGCAACTTCAGCGACGATCCGGCGGCCGAGCGCCGGGCGTACTACAGCGGCAGCGACGAAGGCTTCATCCTGATCGACGCGGCCGGCGTCATCCGCCGCCATCAACGGATCGGCCACGCCCAGACCGCGGCCATCGGCAAGTTCCGTCCCGACGTGCTGGGGCTGCAATACTGCGCGATCAATTTCTGGAAAAACCCGGGCATCATCACGCTGCTCGATTTCTCGGGCAACATTCTGCTGCAAGGCGAGCCGGTCCACTCCGGCAGCCCGCTGTTGCCGGTGAATTGGCGCGGCGACGGCAGCGAGTTCATTCTGCTGTCGGCCAATGTCGACGAGGGGGGCCTGCTGGACGGCCAGCTCCGCCGGGCGGTAATGTTTCCCCGCGACGGGCATCCCGACCTGTGCGCGACGGTGCTCGATCTGACCGGCGACGAGCGCGACGAGATCGTCGTCTGGGATCAGGACCGGGTTTGGATCTACACCCAGGACCGGCCTTTCGCGGGCAAGCGGATCTACGCCCCCCGGCGCAATCCGGACTACAACGACTCGAACTACCGGGCCAGCATTTCGTTGCCCGGCTGGCGCGACCGCGAGGAGAAATAACATGCTTCTGCATCACACCTCCTTCCTAGCCGGGGGGCAACGCCCCCCAGGCTTGCCCTTCTCCTGTCGCTTCCTTGCCATGGTGCTTGCCGCCGCCTGCGCTTCAAGCGAAGCCGCCGAACCGCTCAAACTGATCGACTCGCGCAAAATTTGGGACCAGGCCCCCCACAACGCGTTTACCGATCTGATCCGCTTTCACGATCGCTGGTTTTGCGTGTTTCGCGAAGGGCAGGGGCACGTCTCGCCCGACGGCTCGCTGCGGGTCATCACGTCGGTCGATGGCGAGCGCTGGGAGTCGGCAGCGCTGGTCGCCTCGCCCAACTCGGATTTGCGCGACGCCAAGATCACCATCACGCCGGATGGCCAGCTGATGCTCTCGGGGGCGGAGGCCCTCCACGATCACGCGCAACATACCCATCAATCGCTGGCCTGGTTTTCGTCCGATGGCCGCAGTTGGGGCCAGCGGCAGGAGATCGGCGATCCCGATTTCTGGCTCTGGCGCGTAACCTGGCACGAAGGCCGGGCCTACGGCATCGGTTACGCCTGCGGCGACGAAGGCTCGATCCGCTTGTACACGAGCCGCGACGGCAAACAGTTCGACACGCTCGTCGAGCGGCTGCTCGACCAGGGGAACCCGAGCGAAACCTCGCTCGTGTTCGACGGCCAGACGTGCTACTGCCTGCTTCGCCGCGATGGATCGGGCGCCAACGGACTGTTGGGCATCGCCCAGCCGCCGTACACAAAATGGCAGTGGAAAGACCTGGGCCAAAAGATCGGCGGGCCGCACCTGTTGCGATTGCCCGACGGGCGGCTGATCGCGGCCGGGCGGCTGTACGGCGGCGGTGCCCACACCGCGCTCGCCTGGCTCGATCCGGCCGGCGGCAAGCTGGAGGAGGCCCTGCGGCTGCCGTCGGGCGGCGATACGAGCTATCCCGGCCTGGTCTGGCACGACGGGCTGCTGTGGGTCAGCTATTACTCGTCGCACGAGGGCAAAACGAGCATCTATCTGGCCAAAGTCGCCGTGCCGCCCCAGCCCTGACGCCGCGCTGGACCGGCGGCGGGAAGACAATGCGTTCGAAAGGGCATTTGTGCGGCTGGGCGCGGCTCTTTCAGTCGTTTGGCCGGTGATTCATAATGATTGTGCGCCGACACTGGCGACCGGCTGCCCTGAGTCCTTGCGCGCCACCCCGCCACCAACCACCCGCCTGCGTCATGTCCGTGTTGCGATTGCCAACCTTTGCCTGCGCCCTCGTGGGCACTGCGGCCGTCTGCGGTGCCGTCGCTGCGTGCACCGAAGCCGGCGCGGCCGAATCGCTCCGCTGGTCAGACGTGCGGCCGATCGTTGCCGAGCGGTGTGGCGAGTGCCACGCTGGAAAAGAGCCTGCGGCCAAGCTCGATTTCGCCGCCCTGACCGACGATCGCGCCGCGGCCCGGCAGCGGCGCGTCTGGCGTCGGGCAGTGGCCCAGATCGAGGCCGGCACGATGCCGCCGGCCGACGAGACACCGCTGGCGGCCGACCAGCGGGCGCAGCTGCTGGCCTGGATGAAGCAATCGATCTCGGTCGTCGATCCCGGTGATCCGGCCAATCGCGATCCCGGCCCGGCTTCGATCCGCCGCCTGAGTCTGCACGAATACAACCGCACGATCCGCGAGCTATTGGGCTTCGAGTTCGACGCGTCGAGCGAAGTCGGCCTGACCGACGAAGGGGGCGACTCGGCCGCCTTCGGCAACCAGGCCGCCGCGCTCGACATGCCGCCGGCACTGCTCGAAAAGTATTTCGCCGCCGCCGACCAGGTGCTCGACCGGCTGTTGGGCTGCGAGCTCAGTTCGTTCGTCGACGGCCAGATTCAGGAAGACGCCCGGGCCAGCCGCGAGGTGATGTTCGGCCTGAAAGCGGGCCAGTGGCGCAAGCCCGACCTGGCCGTCGGGCCCCCCGAGGGCACCAGCCGCCGCGAGGGTGCCAGGCAGATCCTCGAGCGGTTCGTCCCGCGGGCGTATCGCGGCGCGGCGACGAGTGCCGACGTCGAGCGGCTGCTCGAGCTGTTCGATCGCGGCCAGCAAAAAGGGCTCAGCTACGTCGATTCGGTGCGACTGACGCTCAAGGCAGTGCTCGTCGCGCCGAAGTTTCTGTTCCGCATCGAGGCCGATCGCCCCGACCGGCAGCCGGGCGAAGCATACGCCGTCAGCGATCGCGAACTGGCCGTCCGCCTGGCATATTTCCTTTGGTTCAGCATGCCCGACGACGAGCTGCTGGACCTGGCCGCGCGGGGCAGGCTGTTGGCCCAGGGGCCCTCGACCGAAATGGTCCGCTGGAACGGCGCCGTCATCGGCGCCCGGGCTCCGAGCTGCATCAAGGCAACAACCGCGACAAGGTGTTCGACCGCAACCTGCTGACCTTTCTGGACGGGCCCACGCCGACGAGCCACTGGATCGGGCTCGATCTGGGCACGCCGCGGCCGATCTCGCGACTGCGTTTCGCCCCGCGCGGGACTCGAAGGGCGGATGGTTGGCGGCCGATTCGAGGCCGCGAGCAATGCCGACTTCACGGCCGACCTGGTCGAGCTGCACACGGTGGCCGAGCCGCCGACCAGCGGCTACACGACGCTTGACCTGGCCGAGCCGATCGTGCGCCGCTACGTGCGCTACATTCCGCCTCCCAATTCGATGGGCAACATCGCCGAGATGGAGGTTCGCGGATTCGCACCGGGCACGGTCCTCGAGCAGCAGGTGGCGCGGATGCTGGCCGACGGCCGCGCCCGGGCCCTGACCGACTATTTTGCCGCCCGCTGGCTGCAATTGGTCAAGCTGCCCACGGCCCGGCCGAGCACCGAGTTCTTTCCCGACTTCAACGGCAACATCCGCCAGGCGATGTACGACGAGACCACGACGTTCTTCGACGCGCTGCGGCGGGACAACCGCAGCCTCGCTGAGTTGCTCGACGCCGATTATACGTATCTCAACGAAGAGCTGGCCCGGTACTACGGCATCCCGGGCATCAGCGGCAAGCCCATGCAGCGCAGTTGCGCTGGCGCCCGAGCTTCACCGGGGCGGGCTGTTGGGGATGGGCAGCATCCTGGCCCTGACGTCGCACACTTCGCGGACCAGCCCCACGCTCCGCGGCAAATGGATTTTGGAAGTCATGCTCGGCCGCCCCCACCGCCGCCGGCCAACGTCAGCCAGATTGCCGACGAGCGGGACAAGAGCAAAGAGGCGGCCACCTTTCGCGAAAAGCTGGCCCAGCACTCCACCCAGGCCGCCTGCGCCGCCTGCCATCGCAAGATGGACCCGCTGGGCTTCGCCCTCGACCACTACAATGCGGTGGGCATCTGGCGCGACAAGGCCGGCGATCGTCCGCTCGACGTGTCGGGCGAGCTGCCGGGGGGCGAAAAGCTGAACGGCGAAGCCGATTTGAAACGGGTGCTGCTCGCCCGCAAAACCGAATTCATCCGCAATCTCACCGAACAGCTGCTCTCCTTCGCCCTCGGCCGCCAGCTGGACTATTACGACGACGGCCCGGTCGACGAAATCGTCGCCCGGCTCAAGGCGGACGACGACCGCTTTGCTACACTGGTGCTGGGGATCGTCCAGAGCTACCCGTTCACGCACCGCAAGAATCCGCCCGCGACGCCCTGAGCCCATCCCGGAAGTCAGCCGGCCACCGGCAGGAACCAACTCGCATGAAACCCGCTTCGCTCGTTTCCCGGCGACAGTTGCTGCGCCCGGCGGCGCCATCGTGGCCCTGCCGTTTTTCGAGTCGCTGTTTCCGGCCCGGCTGGCGGGCACCGCGCCGGTCAAGCCGCCGGTGCGGCTGGGGATCGTCACGGTCACCGGCGGCACGGTGATCGAGTCGTGGAAGCCGGCCCAGGCCGGCCCGCTCGACAAGTTGCCCTCGATCCTGCGTCCGCTGGACTTCGCCAAGAGCGACTTGACGCTGATCTCGGGTCTGGCCCAGAGCGGGCGCGGCGACAACGTGAACGCGCATCAGCATTGCTCGTACCTGCACCTGACGGCCGCCGAATCGGTGCGACAGCGAGGGCGGCAAGATCTACGCCGGAATCTCGGTCGACCAGTATGCCGCCGAGCGGATCGGTCAGCAGACGCTGCTGCCTTCGCTCGAGATCGGCCTGGCCGGCTGGGAGCAGAAATATTCGTACCGCTCGCGCGAGGTCGGCGTGCCGTTCGAGGCCAACCCGCGACTGGTGTTCGACCGGATGTTTCGCGGCCGCGCCGCCGGTCGTGCCCAACTGGGCTCGCCGCAGCCGGCCCGCCGCACCCCGACCAGCTGCGCCGCAACCCGCCGCGCCGCCACGGCCGAGAGCGACTCGCTCGACCGTAGCGTGCTCGATCTGGTGCTGGAGCAAGCCCGGGATTTGCGCCGTGGGCTCGGCCGCGGCGACCAGGGCAAGCTCGATCAATATCTCGATTCGGTCCGCTCGGTCGAGCGGCGCATCGCCATGATCGAAGCCCGGCAGCGCGAGGACGTGCTCGATCTGGCCGAGCCCGCTCCCTCGAAAGCGCTGGTCCCCGACGATCTCCCCAAGAGCGGCACGCCGATTTGGGACATCACCCGGCCGCTCAACGACGATCCCAACCGGCACGGCGACTACATCCGCTTGATTTCGGACCTGATGGTGCTGGCCTTCCAGACCGACACGACCCGAGTAGTCACGCTGGCCCTGGGCAGCGACGAGAGCATGTTCTCCGGCGTCGTTACCGTGGGCTACGAGCGGCACTGCCATACGCTGGAGCATCAGGGCAATGCGGCCCGGCCCGAGGACGCCGACCCGATCGCCCGCGAGGCCTGCCGGCAAATCCACGCCTGGTATACCAGCCTGTTCGCCGAAACGGTCCGCAAGATGAAATCCATCGACGAGCAGGGCGGCTCGCTGCTGGACAACACGCTCCTGCTCTACACCTCGTACATGGCCGACGGCGGCCACGGCCGCAACGATTATCCGGCGCTGCTCGCGGGCCGGGCGGGCGGGGCCCTGCGGCCGGGACGGCACCTGGCGTTCGACAAGGGGGCACCGGTCGCCAACTTGTACGTCGAGATGCTCAACCTGGTCGGCGCGCCGCCACGTCGTTCGGCGATAGCCACACTTCGCAATTCGCCGGCGACTTGAATGGCCGCCTGCCGGGCCTGGTTTAACAGACTCGGCGCGGCACTCCCTCCCATGCAGCAGGCCAACTCACCCGCCGCCGGTTCGCCCCCGTCGGGCCTGTTCGTCGCCGTCGGGCACAACGGCCTGCGGATGGTCTCCCCCGACGGCCGCAGTTGGGATCACCTGGCCACCGGCAAAGAAGGCGAGGTCTACCGGGCCATCTGCCACGGCAACGAACGCTTTGTGGCCGTGGGCTCGCACGGCGGCAACAACATTCACGCCTCGACCGCCGACGGCGCCAACTGGGAAACCGGCACCAAGGACGCCAAGTACGTCAATTATCTCCGTGGGCTGAGCTTTGGCCGCGGCATGTTCCTGGGCTTGGGCGGCGATCCGGGCGCGGTCGGCATCTCGCGACCGTTCATCGTGACCACGACCGACGGCCGCGAGTGGACCGAGCCGGTCTTCATTACCGGCAAGAACATGCTTCGCCGCGCCGCCTGGGGCAATGACCGGTTCGTGGCCGTGGGCGATCGCGGACGCCGGGCCACCTCGCCCGACGGCACCACCTGGACCGACACGCCCGACGTCAAGCCGATCGACACGCTGATCGATGTCGGCTTCGGCCGCGGGCGGTTCGTGGGCGTCGGCCTGCACGGCCTGCGGATGACCAGCGAGGACGGCCTGACCTGGTCGGAGCGGCTGCAGGGCGAAGAGGGGGAGCACATCAACACGGTCAGCTGGACCGGCGACCGGTTCGTGGCCGTGGGGCAGGGGGCCACCTACTTCTCGCCCGACGGCTTGAAGTGGGAGCGCACCCCCAACCGGGATGCGCCGCTGATCGCCGTTTTTGGTCAGGGGCAATTCGTCGGGCGCCAATTGGCGGGGGCGGATTCTCTGCTCGGACGACGCCCTCACCTGGCGCGAAGTCTTCAAGGCCGAGCATCACGTCGAGGCGCTGGCCTTCGGCCCGGCCGCCTGAGTTCGCGGCGATTGCACGCTAGCCGGTCAATAACCCGGCAGCGGCCGCACGTCGGCGAATTTTTCCAGCACCTCGAATAGCTGCGCGGCGTCTTTCAGCGGGCCGGAGGCGACGAACTTCTCGTTCATCAGCTTGGGAATCGGGCCGTGCTTGGCCAGATGATAGATCTCGCCGTTGGCTTCAATCTGGCGGGCGATCGTCTTGTCGGCCAAGGCCGCGTTGAGCCCGGCGACGCTGATCAGCTTCGCGGCCTGGTCGCGGGCCTCCTCGACCGAGGGAACTTCCTTGGGTTCCATCAACCATTCGTGGTAGCCGGCAAATTCCTCCGGGGCCGTGTTCCAGACCGCCAGCGACAGCCGGGCGTAATGGCAGGCCTCGCGGTGGGCCGGCTGGTCGACCTGCACGTACCGATTACAGCTCTTGTTCATCGGATTGACCAGGAGCACCACGGCCAATTGCTTGCCATACCGCTCGCGAGCCTGCTTCATCTGCTGGTGCAGATCTCGACAGTGATGGCAGGTGTAGTCGAACATTTCGACCACCACCGACGGCGCGTTGGGCGAACCCAAGAGCGGCGTGTGCAGCACGTCGACCGACGCCTGGCCGCCCAGCAGCACGATCCGCCGCTGCTGCGACAGGCTGAGCGGATCGACGCCGCCCGGTCGCGGCCTGAGCGGATCGCCGCTGCCCGACGTCGTCGACGATTGCACGCCGGTTCCGGTTTGGCCAGAGGATGGCGTCGGTGGCGTGGTGGTGGTCGGGGGGAGATTCGGCGACGGAGTTTTGGACGTGGCCGGATCGCCCTGGATCGGAGCGTGGGCGGCCACTTCGGTCACTTGCACGCCGGGCGCCGGCGGCACGCGCAGGCCTTGCCCGCCGATCAGCCGCCCACGCCGACCAGGCCCAGCGCCAGCAGCGCCAGCGCGGTTCGCGGCCGCATCGGCACCGGATCGTCGCGGTGCGAGCGATGTCCGCCCCAGTACAGCGGCAGGTACCAGAACACGAACGCCGCCAGCACGATGCCGCAGCTGTGTACGGCGAAGCAATAGGGGCACATCTTGTGCAACTCGAACAACTGCACGGCGCTGAACCACGAGCCGGCTCCGGCGGCCAGCGTGGCCAGCGGAATCAGGATCCGCCAGGCGTCGTGCTGCGTGCGCTCTGCCGCCAGCGGGCCGATGCCGAGCAGGGCGAAGAACAGCGCGAGGTAGACGATCACCGCCGGCAGCCCGACCGGCAACCCCAGCCAGCTCGACCAGCGACTCGAGAGCACGGCATCGCAGCCGAAGCCCCCGTCGTCCGTACAGCCGGCCAGCGTTGCCCCGTGGTGGACCGATACCCAGAGCAGATAGCCGGCCAAAGCCGCCGCGACCAAGGCCAGCACTCGCGCCGCCCAGAGCAGTGCCACGGGGGCACGCTTCTCGGCCGGCGGCGAATAAGTGGGCGTTTCAAACATCGCTATCAGATGCCGTTGAGGCCAGCGCAGCGGCTCATCGATCAGGGACGACCGCTCGAACACCCGCGCGGTTCGGCCCGGAAGCGTCTGGCCAACCGGCGGTCCCTAAAATGGGGGGGGCGCACAGTGTCCAGGGATTTCCTCAGTATAACCGAAGGACCGGCCGCGATGGGCGCCCGAGGCGGTCTAAAAAGCGTTTGGCGGCCAGAAACGGCCTGCTTAAGTGGCCTACACCACAAAAACGCGTTCAGGAGCGGGGAAGATCGCAAGAATCCCGCAAGCCGCCCGGTGCCTTGGGCAGGCCGGAAAGAGCGAATCCGAGGTGGACGGGAGGGGCGACTTCTAGTGGGTGTCCTCGTCGGCCAGGTCGGCCGCCTTATCGGCCATGGCACGCTGGGTGCCGAAAGCGGCCGGGCTGGCGTTCACGTGACGGGGTCGGACGGTCGGCAGGCCCTTGCCTTCGGAAATGATGCCGTCCAGACCGCGTCCCAGCGCAAACAGCAGTGCCAATAACAAGATCGGCAACAGCGTTAGGCTCGCGATCGACTTCATTCGGTCCCATGTGGGAGTGGTCATGGTTTGGATTGCCATTGCGCTTGTCGAATAGTCCACCATGATGCGCTCCGCCTAAGCACGTCACACCCGGCGGCCCAACATGGGCCCTCCCGGTTGAAGCATCCGATGGGAAGCAAGGCGTGTGCCACAACCGTCAGCCGGCCGCCAGCCCGCCGCGCAACAGCCGGCGGATCATGGCTTTAACGATTGTAGGCCCCCGTCCGGTCGCTGCCCGGAAATGGCCTGTTTGCCCGGATTCGGGGCACCCTCGGGCACGAAAACCGGGCAGCCGGGTATCGTCTGCAAGGGCAGCTGGGTATCGCCCGCCCAGCGCCGGGGCGTCAGAGATAGGGCGTAAACAGCCGCGTGATCCCGTTCCGCAGTCGGGCCAGATAGGGCAGGGCGTCCAGGTCGGCCCGGGTGATCCGGCGGGCTCCGGCGATCCGGCGGTCGATCCGTTCTTGCAGCCGGCCGGCCAGAGCGGCGTCGTAACATTCCACGTTGAACTCGAAATTGAGCCGCAGCGAGCGCGGATCCCAATTGGCCGACCCGATCAGCGACCAGAGCCGATCGACGATCATCAGCTTGGTGTGGTCGAACGGCGGGGCCGAATACCAGACCCGGCAACCGCGGGCGATGAGTTCGCCCAGCAGAGTCGTCGAGGCCCATTGGACCAGAGCCAAGTTGTTCTCCTGCGGCAGCACGATGTCGACCGTCACGCCCCGCAGCGCGGCCACGTTGAGCGCCATGATCAACGACTCGTCGGGCAGAAAGTAGGGACTGACGACCGCGATCGAAGTGTCGGCGCAGGCGATCGCGCCCAACAGCGTTATCCGCAATTTGTCGATGTCCAAATCCGGTCCCGTGGTGATGCCGCGGGCCAGCATGTTCCCGGCCGCCGGTGCCGGGCGAAACCAGGTTTCGCCGTCGAGCGTTTCGCCGGTCGTGAATTCCCAGTCCTCGGCGAACGCTTCCTGCAAGTGCCCGACGACCGGCCCGCGAATGCGAAAGTGCATGTCCTGAATCGGGTGCGCGGGCTTGAGCCGCAGGTCGTGCCCTTCGCGGATGTTGAGCCCGCCGGTGAAGCCCAGCGTGCCGTCGACGACCAGCAGCTTGCGATGGTTCCGCAGGTTGGCATAGGCCCAGCGACCGGGCAGCAGCGTGGGCAGAAAGCGGGCCTCCGTCACGCCGGAGGCCTTGAGCATGCGATCGATCGGCGGCCAGCTGTAGCGCGCCGCCGACTGCGTCGATCAGCACCCGGACTTGCACGCCGCGCTTCACGGCACCGGCCAGCCGATCGGCGAACATCCGGCCGCTGCGGTCGTTGTCGAAGATGTAACTGGCGAGGGTGATCGAAGTCTGCGCACCGTCGATCGCGGCCAGCATCTCCGGATAGGCTTCGTCGCCGCAGACCAGCGGGTGGATATCGTTGCCGCCCAACAGCGGCCGGCCGGTGAGCGAGCCGACCAGCCGATCGAGCGTCAGCAGGTGCGGGTCCACGTGCTCCGACGCCGACTCGCGCGGGACGGCCGCCCGGGCACTGGCGCGGCGCCCGCTCCGCACGCGCGAAGCCCGGCGCTGCACCCGGTTGATGCCGAACATCACGTACAGCACCACGCCCAGCACGGGCACCAGCCAGATGATGCCCACCCAGCCGGTTGCCGCCCGGGTGTCCTTCTTGTGCAGCACCACGTGGGCCACGGCGGCCAGATCGACCAGCAGCGTCGCCCCCGCCACCAGATGGGGCCAGATCTCGGTGAGCAGACTCCAGAGGGCGTCCCAGTGCATGGATCGGTTCCAAGCCGCACGGCAGCGCGGCGACGCGGGATCCTTCCGACGTCGGCCATACCGCTCCGCCGAGTCCCAACCTTGACGCATTGTGCGCCGGTTGGCAAGCGCAGCTGACGCAGTTTTGCCTTTCGAGACAAGACAGGGCACCCAGCATAACTGTCTTCGAGACGTGCCCGTCGAATAGACTGGATAATATGCAACCGCAGCACCGCAGCGGCAAACTTTCCCTGCCCTGTTGCGCGTCGCAATTCCGCTAGTCTTTTCAATGGGATGACCCTTGGACGCTTTGCTTATGGCCAGTGCATTCGCAATGTCGCCGCGCATCGGTTGGCGTCGGTTGTTTCGTTTCAGCTTGCGGCGTCTATTGCTGCTCGTGCTCGTATGCGCGATCGCCCTCGGATGGCCGCACCTTTGGCGACTGGTACAATTTCAGCGGATGAAATCGTACGCCGGCCAGGATCTGCGACAGCTCGACGGGCCCGAAGGAGAAAGATGCGCGGCCATTATCCGGACGGTATTGGCCGAGCCGGAGGTGGCGCAGCCGCGAAGCATCGCTCGGATGCTGTTCGAGCCGAGACCCTGGTTTGTTTGGCGCAGCGATGGCGACGAGCCCTTGACCGTTCTGTGCGAAGTCACGAGGACGACTTCGATCCCGGGCGAAGACCGAGTTCGGCTGTGCGTATTCGGCCGCTTCGGGCAGAAGCTTTCCGACGTCAATTTCTCGACGGGCTGGCGATGTTCGATCCACGACATTGTCTGGGAGCCAGCCGGTCCAGCCAGATTCTGCTCGATGAGAATCAGCACCACGGGGATGTGGGGCGGCGGGGGCACGCAGAACTACGCCTTGATCGGGCACGAGTTCGCGCTCATTCGCTTCGTCGACGAGGACGGCAAGGACGTCGACTCCATCTACCACAATCCGAAATCCGCGGTGGGGCCGCCGGCGCCCGACCGTTCGGAAGACCAGTGGGCGGCCGCGCTCGGGTCGAGAGATAGCGGCGAGGTGCTGCGAACGCTGGCCTGGCTGGGAAACCCGACCTCGGAGGCGCGGAAACTCGACGAGCAACAGGTGGGCGCCGAGCGTTTCAAGGACGCTGCGAAAGCCGGTCGAGTACGTGCATGCCCGGACGTGCGGTCGCGGCTGGTGCGGCTCACCGCCGGCGCCGACCCTTGGATCGCTCAAGCGGCCCGGATCGTCCTGCATGTCTCCTTGCAGGGTCGCGTCGTAAAGGATGCGTCGGTCCGGAGCGGTGATTCGCGCTGAGCCGCAGCGCTTCCGCCGGCACAAGGCATTTTTCGCCTGGCGCTGCGGGCCATGGCGGCTGCGAAAGCAGCGGTAGTGTCTTAAATCTGTGTGCAGGCCGGATCGGCGCCCGCCCAGACCGGGCGATTCTTCGGCTCTCTGCCGACCATTTGGACCCTAAGTGACTCGGCATGGCTGTCAGCGCTTTTTCGTAATGGCCGAGCAGGCGTAGAGTGCCGCCAGTATCACGCCATATCCAAGCGTGACAAAAATCACGACGCCGGCAGCCGCCTCTAACTTTGCCTGATACAAAAGCTCGAACTTTGTTGAATCAGGGGGCCAGCCGTGGTCAGGGAAGCCACGCTCAATGTTGGCCGCCACGTTGTCCATGCTGGCCCGCGCGAGCCTCCAGGCTACTATCGGCCAGAGGATCGTCGCCACGATCATCCAGGTCTTAGCCCAGTGGAGTGGTGGTTTCGTAGGCATGTTTGCTTGATGCGTCTGGCCAATGCAAGTCAGCCTACCGTGCCCGCCGGCCGATACCAGTCTGCCACCCTGGATTGTACCGCGCAAGAAAAACCCCGCCGAGAGGGGCAGGGTTAGGGATTCGCACGATGGTGGGCGAATTAGTGATTTTTTTCGGGAAGGCGTCGGATGGCGGGCGGCGTGCCTGGGGAGGCCCGGAATTCAATCACGGCGTTGGCCACCGCGTAGCCAGACTCAGAGCATGCGCCGGCGCACTGCCGGGCTCCGTACAAGTCCTGCCCGTCGATCCGCTCCTCGGCGAGCGTTTCTCCCAGTGCAACAGACGCCAACTCAACCGCGGTCATATTGTCCCGTAAGTTGGATTTTGCCGGCAGGTCTCGGCTCAGCTTGACCTCCTTGGCAGTGCCACCGAGGAGCGGCACATACAGCGCATTCGTGCATGCGGCGAATTCGGAACTCTTTGACAGGCCGCGCTCCTGTAGCTTCTCTGTCAGATGAACTCGACTCGGAATTCCATCCAATCGAGCCTGAATCCAGCGGTCGCTCTTGCCTTGGCGACGATAACCTGCAATTGCGCGTGATCGACCACGCGTATATGCCAGTTCCGGGTTGCGATCCTCCTCTATCCGCTCGGCGATAACTTGGTTGGCCCACGCATGAAACTCCGGGGATAGGTATTTCGCATACCACACTGCCAAGTTGCGGCAGGCCCAAGTTCCACCGTCCCTCCCCGGCGACGACCTCAAAACGTGGGATTTCCCCACGTTTTGCGCCAAGAACTCCGCTAAATCGCGGGTTGATTGGAGGTGCGCCCATTGGCGGGGCTCCTTATTGGGAGGGCTTCCAGCAGTGCGCCACATATCGGTCAAATTGACCATGCCGCGCTTGTCTCGCCGGATGCTCATCCCACCGTATTCCAGTGCGCCCAACTTGTTTCAACGCACCCATAAAGCGATTCTCCCCGTCGTGAGGTGAAGCTGCCCAGGTGCGCAACATGGCACCGGCTGACAGCGACGGGATACCAGCGCCAGAGTGGCGGCAGGGAGAGTTTTGCGAACATTCCCGTGTCCGCGCACCGAAGGTGCAGCATCCGTGTGGCAATGTTCTACCACATGGAGGGGAAGAATAGAAGCAAAATTGATACAGGCCACCAAGAATTTCTTCTGGGTGGCCTGTATCGTGGACGCAGGAATGTTCGCAGGCGTCTTTGTACAGAGAATCGCAAGAACCTACAAGCATCGTCCTGGGGAATTTTCTCGGGCTACTTAGCTTCCGAAAGAACGGCATCAAACAGCTCGTCAAAGTTCCAGACGTGCCCGGCGATCCCGGCCATCATCGCGGCCGTACCCCGCTTGGCCCCGCTTTTCCCAGGCTTACGGGTCTGCCAGCAGAAGTTGTAGTAGGCCGCGAAGGTGGCGAACGCCGCCTCCAGGTTCCGCAGCTTCTTGCTGAAGCAGTAGGTCAGCCGGTTGAGCCGCTTCATCATTAGCCGTTGGGTACCGTTCAGCCGCTCGACGTGGCTGGTGCATATCGTCCGCAGGCCCCGGCGGTCTATCCCGCGAATGCCGGTCCGCTTCGTGCCGACCATTTCGCTCGGGGTATAGATCATCTTGGCGTTGCGGTATTCCTTCATAATCGTGCCGAACTTGACGTAGGGGCCGAAAGCCAGGTCCACGGCCTCTCGGTAGCCCGAGAATGCGTCAGTCGAGACTTGGACGACAGTCGAATAGCTGCCGGCCTTGAAGCTGTGCGAGTCGCTGGCGTGCGGGTTGGGGAAGGTCAGCCGGCCGGCAACATCCATCAGGAACCGCCGGGCGTTATCCGCGCTCCGCTTGCCGATCAGGAACGACGGCATCAGCTTGGTTTTCTGGTCGACGCAGGTCCACAGGTAAACGTCGCCAATGTCGCTCGATAGCTCCCGCTCTGTGGTGGTCAACCGGCTCTGTTTCTTGGCGACGTAGGTCCACTGCTCGTCGAATTGCAGGTGAGTCAGGGTCAGCCCGCGCATCTGCTTGTCCAGGAACTTGCGGCAGGCATCGCCGAAGAATACCAGCAGCTTGCAGACCGTGTTGCGGTCGATCCCGACAATCCGCTCTGTCGCACGGATGCTGTTGCCCTCAACCAGCATCCGCAGGGCCAGCTTGGCCTTGTCGACGGGGACCGTCATCTTGCCCAGCGGCTTGACCGGCTTTACTTCAACCCAAGTCTTGCCGCACATCTTGCAGCGGAAACGCTGGTTGCCGTGGCGGTCCTTCCCGTTCGTTCGGCTTTCAGCGTGGGCACAGGCGATCATGGCGAGAGTCTTTCCGCTTCTGCGGCTCTCGCGTACAATCAGGATTCCTAGGTCCGACTGGGCGAAAGCCTGGTTGTGATTTGCCCCGACTTGGCCCTGCAAGGCTGAGCCGGGGTTTTTTGTTGGGCTCATTACTCCCAACGCGATTTATTGTAGCAACAGAAATTAGGCTTGCAATACCCTTGCACAAAGATTTTTTGTTGCTATGGTAAATCGCATGGAAACAGCACAAAGGGGGCGGCCCCCCAAAGCCGACGACGAGCGCAAGAGCGCGGAACTACGCATCCGGCTGACAGAGCAAGAGCGTGCCGAGCTGGACGCGGCGGCTGGTGCCAATACGTCCACATGGGCACGCGACCTACTGCTCAAGGCCGTGCGCAGAAAGCGCTAAGCGGAAAGAGGGGGAATCGAACCCAGCCGTGCAAACCGGACCCTAGCACGGGATATAAATCCGCTGCGATGCCACATCGCGGGCCGCTTTCCAAACCTGGACTTGCAGCCGCAAACCGCTATCGCGGGATTCGGACGATATGACCGTCGTATCTTGAAAAGGTTCGGGCGTGGCCAAAAAGAAAAATCGCCGCCGCACCACCATTAACCCGGTTCTAATCCTTGCAAACGCTCGGGCGTTTCAGTGTGCCGCCCTCGCCATCTACGTCCAGCATGAACTCGGAAAACTGCGGCTATTGCCGGCGATGGTATGTCAGCGCGTTCTCTTTGGAGTTGCACCTAAAATGCCTGCATCGAATCCGCAGGCGATATGTAGAGGGGCACGATCCGCAGGTGTTATTTGCGAAGCTCAGCAAGGCAGACCGAAACAAAATTGCCGAGCTTTTCAACCGGAATATGCCGGGCCATGCGGCCTATCCAGAGATACGGAAAAGCGGAATCCCGCTCGATATTGATTCCGTCCTAACGCGAGCCAGCAATCTTTTTGTGGCTATTAGATATTGGCACGAAGGGGGATGGCCAAAGCGGGACGCAAATGGATGGGCTGGCAGCACCGGCATCGACCGGCTAGCGGATTCGATTCGTGATTGGATTATCGAACTCCATCCCGAATTCGTGAAGCAAGTCGACGAGGTGAAGATGGAGTTCAGCGAGATTCCGCTTCCACCCACATGGCCTCGTCATTGAAGCCCAGGACTAGCCGCTTGGTATCTACTGAGTCTGCCGGCCTGTAGTCAATCACAAGGCCGCCGCCCTCAACCAATCCAGCATCGGCAAAGGTGCCGATCCCGACGATTGTTGCCCCAACCAGCGACGATGGCACTGGGGCGTTGCGCCGAAAGACGTGGGGGAGCATGTTGACGGTCTTGGCCGACTGAAGTGCCGCCGCACGGTCATCTTTCGTCCGAGTCATTTCCCCACCCTCCCGGCCATTAGCCCTGACTAGGGCTGCACACAGGTTTCAGCCACTACCAAAGCAGCCCACTCGTTGCCAACTCGCCGCGGGAGCGGCATAATTCGGAATTACCTTTTGGCCGCCCGAGACGCGTGGGGGACTCGATCATGCAGGAAAAATTCGGCCCGCTGGGCATCACCTTCGACGACGTCCTGCTGGAACCCGGCTACAGCAGCGTGGTGCCGGCCGAAGTTTCGGTCAGCACCCGGCTCACCCAGCGGATCACGCTCAACATCCCTTTCCTCAGCTCGCCGATGGACACGGTGACCGAATCGGACATGGCCATCGCTCTGGCCCAGGAGGGCGGGCTGGGCGTGATCCACAAAAACATGTCGATCGAGCGGCAGACCGAAGAGGTCGACAAGGTCAAGCGCAGCGCCAACGGCATCATCACCGACCCGGTCACGCTACCAGCCGATGCCAGCGTGTCGAAAGCCCGCGAGGTGATGGACCAGCAAAACGTCTCCGGCGTGCCGATCGTCGACGGCGGGCGGCGGCTGGTCGGCATTCTGACCCGCCGCGACCTGCGGTTTCTGGAGACCGGCGACCTGCCGATCGCCGAGGTCATGACCCGCGAGAATCTGGTCACGGCGACAGGGACCGTAACGCTTGCGGAAGCTGAGCGGATTTTGATGGCAAAAAAGGTCGAGAAGCTTTTGCTGGTTGACGAAGATAATAACCTGACGGGGCTGATAACGATCAAAGACATTGACATGATGAAGCGGTTTCCGAGTGCCTGCAAAGATAGGAAAGGCAGGCTGAGAGTCGGGGCCGCCATCGGGGTACACGACTATGAGCGGGCGGCAAGCCTGCTAGCAAAAGACGTCGACGTGCTGGTCGTCGATAGCGCCCACGGACACTCGGCCAACGTGATCGAAACGGTCAAGGCGATCAAGAGCCGCTGGGACATCGACGTGGTCGCCGGCAACGTGGCCACGGCCCAGGGCTGTATCGATCTGATCGCCGCCGGGGCCGACGCGGTCAAGGTCGGCATCGGGCCGGGTTCGATCTGCACCACCCGCGTCATTTCGGGCGTGGGCGTGCCGCAGATCTCGGCCGTGTACGACGCGGCCAAGGCGGCGGCGGAACGCAACGTGCCGATCATTGCCGACGGCGGCATTCGATACTCGGGAGACATTACCAAAGCCATCGCCGCCGGAGCCCACGCGGTCATGATCGGCGGCCTGTTCGCCGGCCTGGCCGAAAGCCCGGGCGAGCAAATCCTGTATCAAGGACGCACGTTCAAAGTTTATCGCGGCATGGGTTCGCTGGGGGCGATGATCAAAGGCTCCAGCGAGCGCTACCGCCAGCGCGGGGCCGAACGGGCCCCCGGCAAGCTGGTGCCCGAAGGGGTCGAAGGCCGCGTGCCGTTCAAAGGAGCCTTGAGCAGCTTCGTTTATCAATTGGTCGGCGGCCTGCGCCGGCATGGGATATTGCGGAACGCAAAACATCGAAGAGCTGCGCACGAAGACGCGGTTCATCCAAGTCACGTCGGCGGGGGTTAGGGAGAGCCATCCACATGACATCGCCATCACGCAGGAAGCGTCGAACTACAGCACGCAGTACGCCGCCGGCGAGAACTATTAGCCGCAGCGCCGCAGCGCTGCTGGCCGCCGCCATGCTGGCAGGCGCCACCCTGGCAGGCAATCCCGCTGGCTGCCGCCTGGCCCGGGCCGCCGATCCGGCGCCGCTGTTCCTGGCGGCCCGGCAAGCCGACGACGACGCTTCGCCCGCCCTGGCGCGGGCCGCCCAATTGCGGCAGGATCAGCGGGCCGCCGCCGTGGCCAATGCCAATCTCAAGTGGCGCCCCGTACGCCCGCAGGTTGCCGCGGCCACATCCGGCCCGGAGCTGACCGCCGCCGCCGAACCCAAATCGGACCTGTCCGAGCAGCAGCGGGCCCGCGCTGCGCGGATCGCTTTCGACGATGTCCGGCCAGCCGTTGCCGAGGTACCGGTGGCCGAAGTGCCCGTCGCCGAGACGCCGGTCGCCGAGACACCAGTGGCGGGCGAGGTCGCCGTGTCGGTCGAATTGGCCACGGCCACGGAGCCCGTCCCGACACAGGCACCGGCGGCCGGCGACGAGCCGCGCCGGCTCTCGGCCGATCAGGTGGAGTCGAGCGGCGGGCAACTCCGCTTCCGCCGGATCGCGCCGCGCTCGGCCCACGGCAAGATGCGCGAGCAGATTCTGCGCGTCAGCTCCGACGACGACAACCGCGATCCGTTCGCCGATCCGGCGCTGGAGACAGAACCGGAACCGCCCAAGAAAAAAGAAGTCAAGCCGACTCCGCGTCGTCCGGGCGGCACCGCGCCGCCGGCCGACGAAGGCGACCCGCAGCGGATTCCGGCCGAGATGGATCCGTACCCCGACCAGAGCCTGGAAAACACGCTTCCGGCTCCGGACGAGACGTCGCCCGATAACGTCACGCCGGGTCGCTTCGGCAAAGAACCGCCGTTCGCGTCCGCGGCCGAAACGCCCAACGAGGGCTGCGAGCGCGACAAGCGCGAGTGCGAGGCGGCTTTGATCAAGCTCCGCAACACGACGCTCGACAAGCTGGACATCGTGATCACCGAGACCGGGCACGAAGGGGTCGATTTCCCCTGCGAGTGTCCGCTCACCGGCGAATTCGACGGCCGGAATTGGGGCTGCACCAACTTCACCTGGAAGGCCTCGCTGGCGGTCCACAAGCCGCTCTACTTCGAAGAAGTCGAGCTGGAACGCTACGGCCACTCGCTCAACCCGCTTATCGGGCCGCTTTGGTCGGGGGCCCACTTCTTCATCACGATCCCGACGCTGCCGTACCAGATGTCGCTGGCTCCGATCAACGAATGCCAGTACGCCCTGGGTTACTACCGGCCGGGCAACTGTGCCCCGTACCTGTTCCCGCCGATTCCGCTCAGCCTGGAAGCGGCGCTGATCGAAGCCGGCTCGGTCGTGGGCGGAATCTTCATCCTGCGATAGGCCCGGCTTGAAGCGAATCCGCGGCGGCGGCGCGAGCCAACGCTGCTGGTCCGGCGCCGCGGTTGGCTGGGCCGCGGATCGCAGGGCCGCGGATTGCTCGCCGTGAGCGGCGGCGCGGGCGAGAACCGCCAAACAGCTCAGTCCGCCGCCAGCGGGGCCAGCTTGGCGCCGATCCCCTCGGGAATCGGGATCGAGCGCAGCGCACCGTCCGGGGCCAGGCGGCAGCAGACCGACGTCATTTCGCCGGTGGCCAACAGACCCCGCTCGCCGCGAAAGCGGAAGCCGTAGGTTACGCTCTTGGCGCCCATCCGCACGATGCGGACTTCGATCTCGGCCGTCTCTTCGAAGCGGATCGACTGCTGATACTCGCAGCGGGCGGCCACGCGGGGCCAGGTGACGGCTCCCTGGTCGTCGTGGGCCAGCACGCTCAGGCCCAAGTGTCGCAGGAGCTCGTGCTCGGCCTCTTCCATCCATTGGAAGAAAACCGAGAAGTGGACGATCCCGGCCGCGTCGGTATCGCGAAACTCGGCTCGGCGGGACGTTTGATAAACCTGCGGCATCGCAGCCCCGCGGCGCGCGACGCAGCGCTGCGCGGCGGGCCAGGTTGAATCCGGACGGGACGGCGTTAGTCGGCGACGTAAGGGAGCAGCGCCATGAACCGGGCGCGCTTGACGGCCAGCGTGACCGCATGCTGGCTGGCGGCGGTGCAGCCGCTCTTGCGGCGGCCGACGATCTTGCCCTGCCGGTTCGTCAGCTTGGTCAGCAGGTCGAGATCTTTGTAGTCGACGTACATCGGCCGTGGCCGCTGGCCGTCGACGAACACGGGGTCTTTCTTCTTGGTCCGGACCTTGTTCTTGTTGGCCCGCCGCTTGGTCAGCGGCCGGGCAAATTTCTTAGCCATGAGGACAATCGCTCACAAAGAATACTGAAAGGGTGTGTGAAAAAGCAGGCCGCCGATCGCTGGGGCGAAAGGCGGCATGCCGTCTGTTGAATTCTTGCGCAGCCAAGGCGCGGGTCAGCGATCGTCCCGCCCGCCGCGTCCGCCGCCATATCCGCCGCGGCCACCGCCGCCGCCGCCGCCGTAACCACCGCGTCCGCCACCGCCACCGCCGCCGTAGCCGCCGCGTCCGCCGCCGCCACCACCACCATACCCACCACCACCGCCACCGCCACCGCCGGGGGCGCGATCGCGGGCTTCGTTGACCGTGATGGCGCGGCCGCCCATCTCGGTGCCGTTGAGCGCCTGAATGGCAGCCTGACAGCCTTCGTCACTCTCCATCTCGACAAAGCCAAACCCGCGCGAGCGGCCCGTATCGCGATCCGAGATCACTTCGGCCGCGCGAACCGTGCCGTGCGCGCTGAACATCTCTTCCAAATTTGCCGAGGTGGTCGACCAGGGCAGGTTGCCCACATAAATCCTCTTCCCCATCACATAAATCCTTTGCGTACCGCGGGGCAGCGTTCTAGTCCATTCACGAAAAAGAAGGCACAGCCGCCTGGCCCCGAGGCGCCGCCGTGCCTTCCGAAACACGAGCGAATTCCGCTCAATTTACCCGCTTCGCCGCGCCGCTGGCAACCCTAATCGAACAATTTGCCAGCTGCGGCAAGCATGCCCCAGGAACGGGGCCCTCGCCGACGGCGAAAAGGCGGCCACAGACCCCGATTTTCGCAATGCCCGCCGTCCCTGAACGGCCAAGAGTTCCCACGCACCGCGGCGGTGGGCGGCGCCTAATACAGCACCTTCGGCCGCGGGCCGTCGGGCTGATCGTGGTTGAGCCAGCCATCCAGATCCGACAGCAGGCGGCCGGCCGAATCGCTAACCCGGCCGGCGATCAGATCGCCCAGCGACTCGCGATGCTCGGGAAACGAGCCGAGAAACTCGAAGGGGCAGAATCCGTCGGTGGCAAATGCCGCAACCAATCGCCCGAGCGCTGCGGCGGTGGGAGCCAGCGGACCGATCCAGTCGGCCAGCGCCTCCGCCGAGCAGTCCCGCCGGGCGAGCGCCGCGCCAATCGCCGCGGCGGCCAGCTCGGCCGTCGCCAGGCCAAACCACAGGCCGAACGAAAACAGCGGGTCCCAGCCCGCGAGGCCGCCGGCGGCCAGCAGCCAACCGTCCCCCGCCGATTGACT
The DNA here is from genome assembly GCA_963828155.1 of uncultured Planctomycetaceae bacterium. Taxonomy (GTDB): domain Bacteria; phylum Planctomycetota; class Planctomycetia; order Pirellulales; family PALSA-1355; genus CAWCAX01. The sequence goes on along the minus strand of CAWHDQ010000011.1, from coordinate 134,730 downwards.
CGCCGTCCAGCCCAGCGCCCGCTCGACGCCGAAAGAGCCGACGAGTCGGGCATCGGCCAACCGCTCGGCCAGCGCCGGACAGCGGACCAGCGCCTCTTCGAACACGGCCTCCGGCTTGGCATGTTCGCCGGCCAGGCTCGCGGCGCTACCGACCACGCCGAGGCTGACTCGATCGTCACGGAGGGGGATGAACCAGAACCACGCCCGCCGATCCTGTGTGCGGAGATACAAGGTCGAACCGCCATCGATGCCGCTGGCCCGCTGGGCTTTTTCGTACAAGCCCCACACGGCCATCCGCTGCGGCCCGGGGCCTGGCCGGCGCACGCCGAACCGTTCGGCCACCAGCGATTTGGCGCCGCAAGTGTCGAGGACGACCCGGCAGCTGACCTGCTCGACCGCCTCGCCGTCGCCCGCCGCCAGCCGCACTCCGGTCGCCCGCGAACCGGCTCGCTCGACCTCGCTGGCCCGCAGCGTGTCGCGAGTCGCGCAGCCCGTGGCGACGGCTATGGCTCTCAGGCAGCTGGCCAGCTCGCCGCTCTCCACTTGCCAGGCCTGCGGTTGCAGATCGACGAGACCCGCGCCCATCCGAGCGCGGTCACAGAGAAACTTCTCGACTGGCTGGCCGCTGGGACCGACGAGCTCGGTGGCGTACTTGGGCACGAAGCGGCCCGAGCGCAATGGATCGAGGATGCCCAATCGCTCCAGGAGCGGATAACTGGCGGGGATCAGCGACTGGGCCGGACACTGCCTTAGTGGAAACTGCCGCACTGGACCCTGTCGCGGCGTCCGCAGCGGCTCGACCAGCAGCGTCCGCCAACCCGCCGCGGCAATCAGGCCCGCCGCCGCCGCTCCGGGCGGGCCGGTCCCGAGCACGACGCAATCGAAGTCGGATCGCATGGATCCCTCGCAGTGCCGGGAGCAGGTTCAAACGGGAAGCAGCTTTCAAACAGGAAGCGGGGTCACGATCTCGAGCAACTCGACCGCCGGCTCGCCGCCGAAGTCGATCCGGGCCGTGCGGCCGTACGTCGGCGCGCTTGTGGCCAGCCCGAACAACCGGCGGAGGTCTGGCCCTGGCGTCACTTTCCACAGCCGCAGCAAATGAATCTTCCGCAGGACGTTGTGCTGGATCAGCACCCGCCCGACGGGCACGCGTTGACTTTCGATCTCACGCCGCACGGCGGGGCTGACGTGGGCAAAATTGATCCGCACGATGCCGAACTGCACGATTCCGCCGTCGCTCTGCCGGGCCAGCAGAATCTTGCGGGCGTAGTGCTGGCCGCTCAGCGAGGTTTCCAACACCTGCACGTCGACCGGCGAACGATGAAACGCCTCGACCGTGACGGTCATGTGGTTTTCGTGGCGCGAGCAAGCCCCGATACCCGGGCGGGACCTCGTCGGCCGACACTTCGACGAACTGGCCCAGCTCGTCGGGCTGCGGGTAAAACAGCGCCACGAGCGCACCGAGAATCGGCGGTTCACCGGATTGGGTCATGCAGTCGCTGCCTCATGCAGCCGGTTGGCGGCACGTCGCCGGCAGTTGCCGGGGCAACGTCGACGCCGTTCGGAGGACAAAAAGCGGGGAGGTCGGTCGAGCGGTCGCGGTGCGCCGCCCGGAGGGAACGCGGCTGGACGAAAACTCGGCAGGAACGCAGCGGGGCATGGAACCATGATTGGCGTCGGCAGGCGGCCGGTTTGGCCGCTCGCCCGCGACGCGATACCACAGCTTAGCAAAGTCGACCGCTCGCGGCGAGCATCCCCCGGCGCCCATTCCTCGCGGCCGCCGATTGCTATAATCCAGCCGCCGTCCGAGCGCCGCCGGCCGGGCGGGGCGGCCCGCGAGTTTCACGATCCCGTCGCCGGGCGGAGCATCTCCGCGGAGCATCCCCGGCAGAAAATCATGGTCCTGCGACTCGCCCGCCGCCTCGTCGCCCAATCCGGCTTGCGGCTCTCCTGGAAACTGTGCTGGAACCTGCTCTACAAAGGCACCCGCTCGATTCGCCGGCACAAACGGCGGTTGCGCCGGGGTAAGTTTTTTCCGCCGTTCCTGTTGATTTCGGTGACCCATGACGCCGGCTCGCGCGCACCTGGCGGAGCGCCCGGCCCGGACGCCCATCAGCAGATGCTCGACCCGGCGGCGCTCGACCGTTTGATCGTCGAAGCCAAAGCAGTCGGCAACCGCGTGTTCGGCATTTTGGGGGGTGAGCCGCTGCTGCATCCGCGACTCTTGGACGTCTTGGCCGGACATCGCGATTGCTATTTTCTGATTCGCAGCAGCGGCCAAGCGCTCAGCGTCGAGGTGGCCCAGCGGCTGCGGAAGCTTGGCCACGTCTCGCCTTTGATCACGATCGACCAGGCCGACCAGGTCGGCGACGCCGCGACCAAAGGTGGCGGCACCGCCCGCAAGTCGCTTGCTGGATTGCAGAATAGCCTCGATCAGCGGCTGGTGACCGGTGTGGCGGTCCGGTTGTCGCCGGCGAACTTCGCGGCGCTAGTGAGCCCGGCCTGGATCGATCGGCTTGTGGCGGCGGGCGTGCTTTATCTGTGGTACCAGGTCGAAGCGCCGGCCAGTCCCGAGCCCACCGCCCGGCCCGCCCTGACGCCCGCGCAGCTCCGCCAGCTGCGGGCCCACGTCGTCGAAATGCGTGCCGACCGGCCGCTGGTCGTGACGCTGACGCACTACGACCAACGCGGGCGTTCGCTGTGCCCGGCCGTGGCGGGCATCACGTACCACATCAGCCCCTGGGGCGATATCGAGCCCTGCCCGCTGGTCCGATTCGCCAAAGAGTCGATCCACACGCCTGGCCCGCTACGCGACAAATTCGAGCAGTCGGATTTCCTTGGCGATTTTCGCCGAGCGGCGGCCGGTGCCACGCGGGGCTGCATTCTCTGGGAGCGGCCCGATCTGTTGCGGGCGGTGATCGCCAAGCATTCGGCCCGCGACACCACGCCCGGCCAGACCGCGACCGACGCCGTCTGGTCGATGTCGCCCGGTCCGCCGCAGGACGACGGCAAACAGCCGATCCGCGAGCAAAGCTGGCTCTACCGGATCGCGGGGCGGCTCTGGTTCAACGATTTCGGCGTCTACCAGCATCCCGAGCGACTGGTAAAGCCCAAGGGGGCGAAGGGCGCGAAGAAGTAACCGCGCCCCGTCGTGTCAGGTGTAACGCACGCCTTGATGCTGCGGCTCGAAGAAGGCCGGCAGCAGGCCATCGACCCGCAGCAGGCCGGCCCGGCTGAGGCGAATCGAGCGGCCGTCGATCGCCAGGTAGCCGTCGGCCGCGTATTGTCGCCAGGTCTCTTCCCAATGCTCGAGGATGTCGACGCCGAACTTGCGGCGGAAATAATCGGCGTCGAGCAGGCCGGTCTTGAGCTGGAGGATCATTTCCCGCACGAGCAACTGGTGCGGCGTGGGCCGCAAGCCGCGCAGCAGCGGCAACTCGCCGCGCTCGAGCGCGCCGACGTAGCCGGCCCACTCGGGCTGATTTTGATAGTGGACGCCCGAGGCGTAGCCGAAGCTGGCCACGCCGGTGGCCAGCAAATCGGAGCCGTGCCAGAGATTGTCGCGGTAGGAGAAATTCACTTTGGTCTTGTCCTTGACCATCGTGTAGGCGCTCGACACCGCGTAGCCGACGGCAGCCAATTCATCGAACGCGTAATTGACCCAGGCCCGCTTGGTGGGCCAGTCGGCCACGGGCGATTCGACGTGATTGCCCAGGATGTCTTTCGAGTAAACCGTGTTGAAGGGCAACTCCATCTGATAGATCGTGACGCTGTCGGGCGCCAGGGCGATGGTTCGGGCGACGCTGTCCCGCCAATTGTCCCAGGTCTCGCCGACCATGCCGGCGATCAGATCGATGTTCACATTCAGGAACCCGGCGGCCTGAATCCAATCCCAGGCTTTGTAAACTTCGCCCGACAGATGGGCCCGGCCGTTTTCCTCGAGGACGGCATCGCTGAAGTTCTCGACGCCCAGGCTGAGCCGTGTGACGCCCAGCTCGCGGAGGGTCTGCACCTTGGGCTGCGAGAGCGTGCCCGGCTCGCACTCGAAGGTGACTTCTTCGGCGTGGTCCCAATTGATGTTGGCCCGCAGCCGATCGACCAGCGACGTGAGCTGCTTGGCGCTGAGAAACGAGGGCGTGCCGCCGCCGAAATAGACGAAGCGGAAGGGCCGGCCCCCCATGATCGGCAACCGGCTGACGAGCTCGATCTCGCGGCTCAGGGCCGCGACGTATGTCTCGACGTCGCTCGAGTTCTTGTCGGTGTAGACGCGGAAATAGCAGAACTTGCACCGCTTGCGGCAAAAGGGAATGTGCAGGTACAGGCCCAGCGGCGCGGGCTCGCTTTGCCCGGCCACGGTCACCGGCGGGGCGTGGAGCGCGGCCCGCGCGTCGGCCAGCCCATCCACCGTCCACTGCGAGAACGGCGGATAGTTCGAAATGAAATAGCTGCCGACTTCGGTCTTATTGGTTTCAGTGGCCATTTGGTTCAGCTCACGCGCCGATCACGATCAACACCCGTTAAGCCCGCCGTTTGCGGCCGGCGGGATTGCGGCCGCCGTGGCCCAACCGCCGCGCACGCCGTTCCTCTATTTTTCTCCAAAACAGTAGAGCGTGCCATCCGTATTGCCGATCACCAGGCGGCCGGCGGCGACCGCGGGCGAGGCGACAAACTGCCCGCCGGCTTCGTAGCTCCAGACTTTTTCGCCGGATTTCAGGTCGAGCCCGTACAGCCGCCCATCCGCGGAACCGACGAACACCCGCTGGCCGACCACCACGGGGCAGGAATCGACCCGCCCGCGGGTGGCAAAGCTCCAAGCCGTCGAGCCGTCGGCGACGTTGTAAGCATGCACGTTCTTGTCGCGTGCGCCGACAATCGCCAGGCTGTCGGTGACGGCGGCCGACGAGCGGAAAGACTGCCCGCGATCAGCCATGCTCTTCCAGCTGACGTCGAGCTGCCGCCAGTCGATGGCGAAGAACGTGCCCCCCTCGGTGCCGAAGAACACGCGGCTGCCGAGCACCGCGGGCGTGGCACCAGTGGGCGAATCGATCGCCACTGCACCGATTTCCTTGCCGGCCTCCAGATCGATGACGTGCAACCGGCCGTCGCAGCCGGCGATGAAAGCCCGGCCCTCGACCACGGTCGGCGAGCAGCGAATCTGATCCTGGATGGCGTATTTCCAGGCTTTGTGCGCCGGTCTGCACGTCGAGGGCGTAGAGCGTGGCGTCCTGTGAGCCGAACAGCACGAGCTGCTTGTAGAAGTTGGGGGCCGAATCGATCTCGGCGTTGGCTTCCTTGCCCCACAGGACTTTGCCCTCGGCCGCGTCAAAACAATAAAACTTGCCGTCCGTGTCGCCGGCAAAGACCCGGCCGTCACGCACGGCGGCCGAAGCCGCGAAACCCAGCTCGGTGTGGTAGTGCCATTTCTCCTCGCCGGTCTGCAGCGAGACGGCGTAGAAGTTGCCGTCCAGCGAGCCGACATAGACCATGTCCCCTTCGATTACGGCGGTGGCGTCGAAGCCGCCTTCCTTGCCGGCCTTGAATTTCCAGAGCACGTCGAGCTTGGCCGGGAGTTTGCCGGAGGCGATGCCGTCGGCCAGCGCGTTCCCGCGGAATAGCGGCCAGGCCTGCGCGGCAGGCGCTTGACCCGCCGGCAGTTCGGCAGCCGAAAGGCCGGCCGGAACAAGAAGCGGCGACAATCCACCGAGCAGGGCCAGCGCGATCGAAGCGCGGATACCCAGGGGCTGCGGTGAAGGACGCAAGGCTGCGTTCATGGTTGAGTCCGCTCATTTCGCGCCGCCGCGAAACAGGCACGCGGCGTTAGAACGCGGTTTCGTAAAGATCAAGTAATTCGGCCGGACCGACCTCGCGGGGATTGAACTTGCCAGTCCATTGCTTGGCCGCTTCGGCCGCCATCTCGGCCAGGCTGTCCTGGGTCACGCCGCATTGCGAGAGCCGCGCCGGCAGTCCGGCCTGGTGAACCAGATGGCTCACGAACTCGGCCAGGCCGGCGTAACCGCTGGCCGGCGGCGGGAAACCATTCGCGCCGCCCGTGCCTTCCAGTAAATCGCGATACCAGGTGCCGAACTCGGCGCCGTTGAAGCGAATGACGTGCGGCAGCATCAGCCCGATCGCCTGCCCATGGACGATCCCGTACTTTGCCGTCAGCGGATTGGCCAGGGCGTGAGTTGCGCCCAGCATCGAGTTCTCGATCGCCAGGCCGGCGAACGCGGCGCCCAGCTGCATCCCGCTGCGGGCGTCCAAATCGTCCGGATCGTCGAGCACCCGGCTGAAGTTTTCGCCCAGCAGCAGCCAGGCTTCGCGGCTGAACGCCAGCGAGACCGGCGAGCGGGCCTTGGTGACGTAGGTTTCCAGGGCATGGGCCAAAGCGTCGATGCCCGTCAGCGCGGTCACGCGCGGCGGCTGCGAGACGGTCAACTTGGGATCGAGAATCGCGATCCGGAACGAGGCCTTCTTGTCGCCGCAGGCCATCTTGACGTGAGTCTTGGCGTCCGAGATCAGGGCGAACGACTGGGTCTCGCTGCCGGTCCCCGCGGTCGTGGGCACGGCGATGCTCGGCAACATCGGCCGCATGGCCTTGCCCGTGCCCCAATAGTCCTGCATCCGCCCGCCGTTGCTGTAGAGGAAGTTGATTCCCTTGGCGCAGTCCATCGAGCTGCCGCCGCCCAGGCCGACGATCAACTCCGGCTCGTAGCGGCGGGCGATGGCCAGCCCGGCGTCGACGTGACCGGTGGAGGGATTTTCGGCCACTCCGTCGAACGTGTGCGATTCGATTCCGGCCCGGCGGAGCGCGGCTAAGGCCGCTCGGCGTGTCCGGCCGAGACGATGCCCGGATCGGTCACCAGCAATGCCCGCCGGGCCCCGAGCTCGCCGGCCAATTCGCCCAGCGCCTCGATCTTGTCGGGCCCGAACACGATTCGCGTGCGCGGTTGGTAATCGAACGGAATCATGGGACGCTCGGTCGGTAACGGAGAGAAATCAGCGGACGGCGGCCAATTTCTCCTGCGGTAGCTGATAGGCGCGGGCCCGGAACAGGAATTCGACGATGTTGCCCTCGTGCGGCTGCAGCCAGTCGAGCTTGATCGTGGGAATCGCGCCGATGTTCAGGCGGTCGATGTGCGTGGCGTCGGTCAGTTGCCGCTGAAAAGCCGCGTCGTCGGTGATCGCCGTGCAGACCAGCGTCGGGCCGATCGCTTCGAGCATCTTCTCCTGCGGGCACTTGACCACCGTGGCGAAAGGGAACATGAACTCTTTGCGAGCAATCGCCGCCTGGGGCGAGTCGCAATGGATCACGGTGGGCCGCAGGTAGGCGCAGCGCTCCAGTTCGACCAGCCGCGGTCCGTATTTGGCCGTCATGTGCTCGACGCCCGACTCGCGCAGGTCGGCTTCGATCGACTTCCACACGGCCGAGGCCACGCCCGGCACGGTGAAGGCCGCCAGGCCGGCCTTGGGATTCTCCGGCGGCAGGACCTCGACCGGGCCGATCCGCTCGGCCAGAGCCTGGGCGATTTCCTTGGTGTGCCGCGAGGCCCAAATGCCCGAGCAATTGATACAGCCGCGGCCGCTGTTCAGATAAATGCTGTCGGCCATCAGGTCGATGTATTTCTCCCACTGGTCGACCACGTCGTCGCCGAGCAGGATTTTGCTGAACCCGGGACCGTGGGCCTGCACGCGGGGGTTGCCCTTGTAGGCGCTCGACCGTGGCCTCGCCGCCGAAGATCATGCTCCGCTGGCAACTGGCCAGCACGGCCGCGCCGACGTCGCCGCCGCCGGGATAGATCGAGATCGCTTCGGCCGGAATGCCGGCCTCGACAAAGGCCGCCGTCATGCGGTAGGGGGTCCACGGTTCCTGCGGACCGGGCTTGAGCACCAACCCCACCTGCATCGGAATCACCGGCAGCCAGAGTGTGTGTACGCCGGGCGAATTCGAGGGCAGCACCAGCCCCAGCACGGGGGACTGGGCCTGGTAACTAACCACCACGCCGCGGCTCTCCAGCCCGTAGCCGTTGGTCAGGATGTCCAGCGGCAGGCCGCGGGTCAGCGCGTCGAGCATTTCGCCCATGTGCGAGAGCACGAAGAAATTCTTCTGCATGTTGCCCTTGCACATGTGCTCGGGCAGGCCGGTCGTGGCCGATTGCTGGCGGGCAAACTCGTCGGGCGATTGCCGGCCGTCGCCCAAGGCGAGCGTGCCGCTCAGATACAGCTCGGCCGCCTTCTTGATCCGCTCGATCAGCTCGTTGCAGGGAATCTTGCGCAGGGCGTCGCGGGCCTGGCCGGCCTTGCGCATGTCGCGCTCGACCAGCCCGCCGTTGGCTTGGCTGACCTTGGCGATCGGTTCGCCGGTCATGAAGTGGACGACCTGGTCGACTTCGAGCGATTCGTAGGGCTTGCCCCAACGCAGGACGGGAATGTTGAGCACGGTTTACAATTCCTCCGCCGCAAATTGAATCGATTCAGATTTGCCCAACCCCGTCGGGGGCGGCGCCGATCGCGACTCCACGTCGCTAATACACGCCCACGGTCGTGGCTTCGGCCAATTCGTGGAACGGCCGCACGCCGCTCACGCCGTCCCAGGGATATTGCAAATAGGGCGCTTCGCGCTCCCCTTCGTCGCGCTCCATGAACCCGGGCACGAAAAACTCCTTGGTCAGCGTGGTCAGCTTGACCCGGCCCGTCTGGCCGTAATCGACCACGCGGTCGTAATCGTCGAAGGCCACCACTTCGATCGCCGCCCGCGGCTGCGGGGCGTAATAGCTGATCTTGTAGCCGTCGGCCTTGCTGACCGGCTTCGAGCAGGCCAGGCCCATCAGCGTGTTGCCGTACGTGGGAGTCATGTAGACGCCATCGAGCAGCTCTTCCATCGCGAACCGGGTCCACTGCGGCGTGAACTCGGTGCCGCCCGAAAAGATACCGGTGATGCCGGTCTCGGCGATCGAGCTGCCGCGCTTTTCCAGCGCCGCGGCCAGGGCCTCGAGCAACTTGGGCGTGGTGAACATGCAGCGGATGTCGTGCCCGCGCCGAGGATGGTGATCGCCTGGTCGATGCAGTGTTCCTTGTAAGCTTCGAGGTGCTCCATCCAGCCCTTTTTGATCAGCTTGATGACCCACCGCGGGTCCAAGTCGATGCAGAAGCAAATCCCGCCGCGGAACTGGGCCAGGTGCTCGACCGCCAGCCGCAGCCGCCGCGGGCCCGAGGGGCCCAGCATCAGCCAGTTCGAGCCCGGCGGAAAATACTTGTCCGGCAACGTCTGCGAAAACAGCGAGTAATCGGTGCGGAAATCGTCGATCGCGATCCGGCTCTTGGGCACGCCGGTCGTGCCGCCCGTCTCGAACACGTACACCGGCTTGTCGGCCAGGGCCTTGGGCACCCAGCGGCGGACCGGACCGCCGCGCAGCCATTCGTCTTTGAACGGCTCGAATTTCTTCAGGTCGTCAAAGCACTTGATGTCTTTGACCGGGTTGAATTTCAGCGATTTGGCATATTCCAGCCAGAAAGGACAGCCGGTCGATTCGCCGAAATGCCAGGCCATCATCTCGACGGTGTGGGCGTCGAGCTTCTCGCGGGCCTGGTGGATGCGCTCGGACAACTCGGGGTCCGTGCCGGTTTCGAGTGCGCTCAAGGCAAACTCCTCGGTCGTGCGGGCGGGAAGCGGTCGCAGGCGGGAGCCGCAGACCTCCCCAGGGCTAGGGGTGCTGGGGCGGGGGCGCGGCAGCGCGGGCAGCGCGTCGGGTGGGGGACGCGCCGCCAGGCTCAAGCGTACCCGACTTCAATTGTCAAAACAACTGTTCGCCGGGAGCGGGCGGAAGGCAACCCCGCGGCTCGTCGCCGGGCCAAAAAAACGGGACGCCCGCCGAGAGCGGCGCGAGAATCGCCCGTCGGCCGCTACCGTCCGAGCCGCCCCTGCCACAGCTCGATCCGGTCGGCCAGCGAGAGCTCGACGGTCGTGTAGGAATGGTCGCCGCCGGCGATCACGGCAACTTGCCGCGGGGCGACGGCGGGCAGCTTTTCGATTTCCTCGGGCATTCCGCGAAAGGCGACGTCGACCTGCAACTCGCGCGAGCCATAGGTAAACAGCGTCGGCACGCGCAGCCGCTCGATCCGCCGGAGCACGTTGTATTGTTCGCCGGGTCCGTAGCGGTCGACGTAGGCCGCGGCGCTGACCCAGTAGGGGAGCGGAAACTTGACCAGCATCAGCTGGTCGGGCCGGCCGGCGGCGACGTGCTCCTGGGCGCGGTGGTACGTGGCGAGAAACTCTTCCGCCTTTTCGCTGGCCGCGTAATGCGCGTGCGAGAGCCGGGGCGGCGAGGCCGCCACGAGCGCCGCGACCGGCGCCGCGGGAACTTCGCTGAGCCAATAGATTGCCTTCACGGCCCCCAGGCTGTGGCCCAAGAGCCCAATCCGCTCGTAGCCGCGCTGGCGGCAAAACTCGACCCAGGCGGCCAGATCGAGCGGCGCTTCGTCGACCCGCTCGAACGCGGCGCCCAACCAGCGCTTGGCGGGCGTGCCGCCGGCGGCTACCAGATCGTGGCCGCGAGTATTTACCCGCAGCACCGCGGCCTGACGTGCGCAGCGCTGCTCGAGTGCGGACAGCAGCCGCGAGCTGTAGAAATTGCTGCCGGTGCCGTGCAGCAGGATCCAGGCGTCGATGGCACCGGGGCGCGACGCGATGTTGCTTTCGGCTGGTTGAACGTCGGCGGGGCGCAGGCTGCCGTCGAGGCGCAAACCGTCGGCCGTCGTCACCTGGACCAGCTCCACGCGCGGCTCCCGAGGCGGACGGCGTTCAGCTCGTTCCGCTCAACTTGACGTCGGCGTGGAGGTGCTGCTCAGCTGTGCCAAGACTTGCAGCAGGCCGTTGAGATGGGCCATCCGCGGCCCGAACCGATCGACGAATTCGTTGAGCATGAATTCGCCGTCCAGCAGGGCCTCGGCGTTTTCGTTGATCTCGCGAGTCATCGTGTGCAGGAATTCGACCTGCACGCGGCTCAGCGATTCGGCGGCTTGCCGGCAGTAGCGGGCCAGCTCGGGATTCGACTGCTTCCACTGATTCAGCTCGACGCCGCGCTGCCGCTGGGCCGAGCCGAGCTGGTTGATCAACTCTTCGAGCAATTCGTTTTGCCGATCCTGGGCTGCCAGCAGATTGCGCAACAGGCCCACCTGCTCGTCGGCGGAGCCGGCTTGCGGGTCGCGCGGCCGGGCCAGGTGGGTGCCGGCCGTGATATCGACTTGCGTGAACAGGGGGGAAGCGCTGTGGGGATCGTGCGTCATGAAATGCCAACTCCTTGCCACACTTGCTCGGCCACCCTTACGCGGTGCCGCTCGTCGCCAGATACCCAGATTGTACTAGAAGTTACGGCGGCTTACCACCATCCGACCGGGCGGGTCGGAAGGAAATCGCGACCCCACCTGCTAGCTCCAGGGCCGTTAAAGTCGCGAGCGGCTGGGGCCCGATGCAATCACCGGTGCCCCTGCGATCGCTGCGACCCGTGCTACCAATCCAGCTTGCCAGCGGCCGGCCGCCTATTTGCCCGCCGGCGACGCCGCCCGCCGTTGCATCCGTTCCCGCCCGCGATCCGTTCGTTCATCCACTCCAGCGAGACGCGTCGATGAGCCACACCCGGAACGCCAGCGCGCTGGGCTTTCTGACCGTCCGCCAGAGCGAAGAGACCGGAATGGTCGGCGGTTACCTGGTGCTCAATGAGCACGGCCGGCCGCTCGAGTTTCACTGCACCGTTCCGGTCAAACCGAATCGGGCCCAGCAGATTCTGTTCGGCCCGACGCTGCAGCCGTTTTTGTACGGCGAGCAAATCGGCCAGACGCTGCTCAACAAAAGCATTCTCGAACCGGCGGCCGTCTATACCGACATCGCCGCCGCGCTCTCCGTCCGCGATTTCGTCAAGATGCCCGTGGCCCTGGTCTTCGGCGGGCCGGCCGAACTCGACCGTCCCGAGCAAGCCCGGGCCGAAGCCCGCCGCGCCCGCACCGCGGTGGGCGACCCGGTCACGACCTGGCGGATCGACGCGGCCCATTCGGGGCCACGGCTGGCCTGCTTCGCCCTGGGCGACAATCAACTGGCGGTGCTGGAGCGCGACGGCCGCGATCAGGACGAGATCCAGCAGCGGTTCGCCGCGCTGTCCGACTTCGATCTGACCGAACCCTTCGAACGGATTCGCGAAGCAATCGAAGAAGCCCACAAGCAAAGCCGAGCCTGAACGCCGCCGATGTCCGACACCGCGCGACCCGCCCAACCGGCCACAGGTTCCCAACCGGCCACGCAGTCCCAACCGGCTATTCATTCGCTGCCCCTGGGCCTGGCGGTCGAGTGCTATCCGCTCGGTTGGCAGGCCGGGCTGGCTCGCTCGCCCAAGGTCAAGGTCTTCGCCGCCAATCTGACGCAACCGGCGCCGGGCGTCGCCTCGGTCCCGCTCCGCCCGCAGAAGCTCAAGGTCGTGAGCTTCGAGTTTGCCGCGCCCGGCGGACAGCACGACCGGCCGTGGCTCACCCGCGGCGGGAGCAACGATTCGCAGCCCGCGGCCCGGTTGCAAGTGGCCGGCCCGAGCGATCCGCCGCTCCGCGCTGCTGGCGTCAAACCGACGCGCATCAAACCGCCGGCCGACGCAATCAAGCTTGACGACCGGCTGTATTACCTGCTGCAGCCGCCGCTCGAGTCGCTGCTCGGCGCCGACTCGCTGGCGTTTCCCTTCCGCCCGTTCGCGTATCAGTTCGAGGGGGTCGCCTTTCTCTATCCGCGAATGGCGGCGGTGCTGGCCGACGAAATGGGGCTCGGCAAGACGATGCAGGCGATCACCGCCATTCGGATGCTGCTCCATTCGGGCGAGCTGACGACCGCGCTGCTGGTCTGCCCCAAGCCACTGGTGACGAACTGGCAGCGCGAGTTCGCCCTCTGGGCGCCCGAGCTGCCGGTGACCGCGATCGAGGGCGACCAGGCCAAACGCCGCTGGCTCTGGGAGCGGACGTCGGCCGGCGTGGCGATCGCCAATTACGAACTGCTGCAGCGCGATCGCGAGCTGATCGAATCGGTGTGCTGGCCTTCGACCTGGTCGTGCTCGACGAAGCCCAGCGGATCAAGAACCGCTCCAGCCACACCAGCCAGGTCGTCCGGGCGATCGGCCGCCGCCGCAGCTGGGCCCTGACCGGCACGCCGGTCGAGAACAGCACGGACGACCTGTTGGGCATCTTCGAGTTCGTTGCGCCCGGCCACCTGACGCCGCAGATGAAGCCCCGCCGCATGGGCCAGGCCGCCGCCGACTACGTCCTGCGGCGGACCAAAGACAAAGTCCTGACCGAGCTGCCGCCCAAGCTGATTCGCGACGCCCAGCTCGAGCTCGGGCCCGAGCAGCGCGAGTCCTATCAAATGGCCGAAGACGAGGGCGTGCTCCGCCTGACCGAGCTGGGGGACGGGGCCACGATCCAGCACGTTTTCGAGCTGGTGCTGCGGCTCAAGCAAATCTGTAATTTTGACCCGGCCACGGGCACGAGCTCCAAGCTGGAGCGGTTGGAGGCCGACCTGGAAGAGGTCGCCGCCAGCGGCCGTAAGGCGATCGTCTTCAGCCAGTGGGTTGGCACGCTGCGGACCCTGGCCGAACGGCTCGCGCGGTTCGGCCCGCTCGAATTTCACGGTCAGGTGCCCAGCGTCCGCCGCGACGCGGTGATCGCCGAATTCCGCGACGACCCGCGGCGGCACGTGCTGCTCACCAGTTACGGCGCCGGCGGCGTCGGCTTGAACCTGCAGTTCGCCGGCTACGTGTTTCTGTTCGACCGCTGGTGGAACCCGGCGGTCGAGGACCAGGCCATCAACCGAGCCCATCGGATCGGCGCCGCCGGGCCGGTGATCGTCACGCGGTTGGTCACGCTGGGCACGATCGAGGAGCGGATCGATCAGGTGCTCCGCGAAAAGCGCGAGCTGTTCGACACGATCTTCTCCGACGTCGCGCCCGCGCAACCTGGGCCTGACCCAATCGGAAATCTTCGGCCTGTTCCAGCTCCGCTGCCCCGCCGGCCCGATCGACGCGGCGGCCTAGCGGAAGGCCGCAGCAGCGAACCGCAGATTCACGAAGTGCCAGGCACCGGCACTACCGTGAGTTAAGCCGGCGGCGGCGTCCGCGGGGCTGCGGAACCTTGGGCCGCCATGGCGAGGCCGCGACCCGGCTCGAACAAGGTAAGCGTGCGGGGCTGGATGCGGCGGTGCGGCTTGCCCTTCGCCATGCGACCGGGGTGTGGGACTATCCCACTTGACATCTCATCCCACCAAGTCTAGGCTTCCTAGGATAGCCCTGGAGCTGAAAGGAAAGCACTGTGCCCGCCGAAACCCGCACCACCGACGCCAAGGCCCGGTTGATCCTCCCGAAATCGTTCGCCAACGCAACCGTGATTGTCGAACAGATCAGCGAGACCGAGATCCGCGTCCGTCGGGCCAAGGTGGTCGCCGAGGACGAACTGCCGTTCGCGGAAGAAACCGCCTCGCCCCTGTCCGACCGGGACCGGGACCGGTTCTTGGATCTGCTCGCCAATCCGCCTGCCCCGAACCCGGCCCTCCAGACCGCTGCCGCCCGCCGGAAAGCACGCCGTGGCTGAGTGGACGATCGAGCCATTGGCCAGGCGGCACCAGCGGGCCGACTTCTCCTGTGGCCAACCCTCGCTGGACGACTTCATTCGCGCGCGGGCGAGCCGAATACGAGAAGCGGCGGCTCGGCAAGACGTTCGTAGCGGTTCCTCGGGATCAGCCGCAAGTGATCGGCTACTACACCTTGGCGGCCGGCGCGGTGGCGTTCGAACGACTGCCGCCAAAGACGGCGCGGAAACTGCCGCATCACCCCGTGCCCGTTGTCCTGCTGGCCCGACTGGCGGTCGATTCAACGGCCCAGGGAAAACGGCTCGGGGAAGGGCTCCTGCTGGATGCGCTCCAGCGGTCGTTGGACGTCTCCGCCGGACTGGGGATCCACGCGGTCGAGGTTGACGCGCTGGGGTGAAGCGGCGGCCGCGTTTTACCGCAAGTATGGGTTCACACCGCTCCCCGACGACCCGCTGCATCTGTTCCTGCCGATCGCGACCATTGAACAAGCGCTACGCTAAGGAGTTTGCGTGTGAAAGAGTTTGCAGCGCGACGACGGCCTGCGATGCAGTCTGGCCACCTTTGCGGTCAACTTCCCTGCCCGCCTAATTGTGGGCCCCGTTCCGGACTTGTTCAGATGTCCGCGGAGGTAGCGGGCCCGCTCGATGTTGCGGTCTTCGGTGTCGAGCTCGACGCCGCGCAAGTTCTGCAAATGCGCCGGCTGGGTGTGAATGAACAGCTCGTTCAGCGTGGGAATCTGCAGGTCGTTGATCAGTCCCAGGTTCACGCCCATCCGCACGCTGGACAGCAGGTGCATTGTCTCTTCGGAGCTGATCGTCTGGGCGGTCCGTAGAATGCCGTACGCCCGGCTGACCCGGTCGTGCAGGTTTTCGTGGCTCTCCTGGACCAGCACCTCGCGGGCCTTGCGCTCGTAATCGATCAGCTTGGGCACGATGTCGCTGACCCGCTTGACCAGGTCCTCCTCGGTCTGGCCGAGCGTGATCTGGTTGGAGATCTGGTAGAAATCGCCCATCGCCTGCGAGCCCTCGCCGTACAGGCCGCGGACTGCCAGGCTGATCTTCTGCAGGCTGCGGAAGACCTTGTCGATCTGCCGCGTGATGACCAGGGCCGGCAAGTGCAGCATCACGCTGACCCGGACCCCGGTGCCGACGTTCGTCGGGCAAGCGGTCAGGAAGCCGAGCTTGGGGTGGAAGGCGAACGTCACGCGATCGGACAGAAAGGTGTCGATCCGGTCGATCTGCTCCCAGGCGTTTTGCAGATCGAGCCCGCTGTGCATCACCTGGATCCGCAGGTGATCCTCCTCGTTGACCATCAGGCTGACCTGCTCGCGGCGGTCGATGGCGACGCCCCGGGCCCCCTCGCTTTCGGCGTGCTCGCGGCTGATCAGCTGCCGCTCGACCAGGAACTGCCGGTCGATGACCTTCAGCTCGTTGACGTTCAGGTACTCCAGCTCGCCGGTGTCGCGGACCGGAGTGCCGTGCATTTGCAGCACGGCCTCGCGCAAGGTCGATTCGATCTCGGCGCGGTCCTGCTGGCTGGCCCGGCTGATGAACGGGAAGTCGGCCAGGTTGCGGGCCAGGCGGATGCGGCTGCTGATGACGATGTCCGATTCCGGACCGGAACCGCGCAGCCACTCGCCGCTGGTGCGGGCTAGATCGTTGAGGTCCAACACCCCGGGGGTCTCGCTTGGTCAAGCGCGGCCTGCTGGGCCGCGGTTATCGATACTGGATTAAAAGGCAACCGCGAGCGATCCGGCCGGCGGGGGCGACCCCCGGCCGGTCATGCCGTGGGCGGGCTTTCGCCCTGGTTCGACGATTGTTCGATGGCGTGGATCTGGTCGCGCAACTGGGATGCCCGTTCGTAGGCTTCCTCGTTGATGGCTTCTTTCATTTCCCGCCGCAAACGGATCAACTGCGTGCGGTTCTCGGTGCCGCCGGCGATCCGCTGCCGGCCGCTTGCCGACGTGCTCGGTCTCGCCGTGAATGTTGACGATCAGCGGCTCCAGCTCCTGCTGAAAGCAGATGTAATCGTACGGGCAGCCCAGCCGGCCGTGATTGCGGAACTCGTAGAAGGTGATTCCGCACACCGGGCAAGCCCGCTGGTCGAGCCGGGCCAGCTCTTCGGCGGTCTGGCCCACGGCCAACTGCTGGGCCAACGATCCGGCCAGTCCGGGCATGACGCCCGGATCGTCCTCGCTCTGGGTGAGGTACTGCCGGGCATGCTCCTCGCAGAGGTGCAGTTCCTGAGGCTTGCCGCCGGTCAGTTCCGTGATGTGGAACGTGGCCGACTTGTCGCACTGCTGACACTTCATCGCCGGAAGCCTCCCCCTGGCACGCTGCACTGGCCCGCGTCGCAAGTGCGCCCCAGTGTTGACAAGCGGCGCGGCCGGCTTGGCATATCCCTGGGCGCGTGCCGACAGACAGGCTAGCGGCAAGCCAGAGGGATTCTAACAGCGGTCGATACCCTGTCAAGGCAACGGCCGGCCACGCGTGCCACGGGCGTAAAGCCGCCGGTTCCAATCACATAGCGGCGAGAAAACCTGCGGTGTGATTGGCCCCGGCTGCATGCTAAGCTGTCACGGTCGGCACGAACCCCGCCGCAGTGCAGCGTGTCCCAGAGCGTGTCCCTGCGGTGCCGCGCGCCGCGAGTCGGGGGGGCCGCTGACCGACCGGTGGCGTCGAGTTTCCCCCCGGTCGCGGCGAAACTCGATCCCGTGCAGCCAGCGATGCGGCATTACCCCGACTTCGAAACGTTCTCCAAGCTGGCCCAGGGTGCCCGTTGGGTGCCGGTCTATCGGCGGCTGCTGGGCGACTCGCTGACGCCCGTTTCGGCGTTCCATCGGATCGACGCGGGCAGTTCGGCCTGCCTGTTCGAGAGCGTGATCGGCGGAGAGAAGGTCGGCCGCTACAGTTTCCTGGCCGCCGACCCCTTCTTGGAGCTGGCCGCCAGCGGCAAGCAAGTAGTTGTCACCTCCGCCGAAGGGCGAACCGAGTTCACCGCCGACGATCCGCTCGAGGAGCTCCGCCGCCGGGTCGAGGCGATCCGCCCGGCCGTGCTGCCGGAGTTGCCTCCCTTCACCAGTGGAGCCGTGGGCTACGCCGGCTACGACGTGGTACGGTACAGCGAGCGGCTGCCCAACCCGCCGCTGAACGACCGGCAGCTGCCCGATCTGGCGTTCGCCTTCTACGACCACATGATCGTCTTCGACCACGTCAACAAGACAAACGTGGTCGTGGCGATGGCCCGGCTCGACGCCTGGCCCGACGCCCGGGCCGCCTATCAGGATGCCCAGCGGCGGATCGATGCGCTGGTCGAGCGGCTGGAAACGCCCGGCCGCGAGCTGGAGCCGGCCGACATCGGAACCGGCGGCGAACCGGAGCTCACCTACCGCTCGAACTTTGCCCAAGCCGACTTCGAACGGGCGGTCGAAAAGTGCGTCGAGTACATCCGCGCCGGCGACATCTTTCAAGTCGTGATCAGCCAGCGGCTGGAGCTCGACATCCAGTCCGATCCGTTCGATATCTACCGCACACTGCGGGTCGTGAACCCCAGCCCGTTCATGTTCTACCTCCGCACTCCGCAAGTGACCCTGGTCGGCAGCTCGCCGGAGATCATGGTCCGCGTGGTCGACGGCCGGGTTACGGTTCGGCCGCTGGCCGGCACTCGCCGCCGCGGAGCGACGGAGGCCGAGGATCGCCGATTGGCCGAAGAGTTGCTCGCCGATCCCAAGGAGCGGGCCGAGCACGTGATGCTGGTCGACCTCGGCCGCAACGACGTCGGCCGGGTGGCCCGCTACCGCAGCGTCGAGTTGACCGACGTCATGACGATCGAGCGCTATAGCCACGTGATGCACATCACCCGAACGTGACCGGCCAATTAGCCGAGGGCCGCGACGCCTTCGACGCCTTGCGGGCCTGCCTGCCCGCGGGCACCGTCTCGGGCGCCCCAAAGTCCGGGCGATGCAGATCATCGACGAGATCGAGCCGCATCGCCGCGGACCCTACGCCGGCGCGGTGGGCTATGTCGATTTCTGCGGCAACATGGACACCTGCATCGCCCTGCGGACGCTGGTCGTGCAGGGCTCGAAGGCCTATGTCCAGGTGGGGGCCGGCATCGTGGCCGACAGCCAAGCCACGAGCGAGTATCAAGAGACGCTCAACAAAGCCCGCGGCCTGCTCAAGGCCGTCGACATCACCGAGCGCCGCATGCGCGAGCGGGCTGCGGCGGGGCAGGGGGGCCAGTCGGCCACGCCGCGCACACCCCCGGCCGCGTAAGCAATCGTCCTCGGCCGCCCGCCATGCGCATCGATTCCATTCGCCTGTTGCACGTCGCCCGGCCGTTGGTCGTGCCCGAGTCGTTCGGCAATGCCGAATTGACCAGGCGCGAATCGGTGCTGGTCGAGCTCCGCAGCGGGCGGCACTCCGGCTGGGCCCAGGCCGATCCCGGCACGGCGCCGGCCGCGACCGGCCAATGGGCCGCTGCGAGCCTGCTGTGCCTGAAGGATTGGCTCGCGCCGCAGCTGGTCGGCCAGGACCTAACCAGCGGCGAATCACTCCAGCGACAAATCGGGCACGTTGCCGGCAACCCCGCGGCCAAAGTGGGCTCGACATCGCCTGGTGGAGTCTGGCCGCGGCCGAGCGCGAGGTCGCGCTCGAATCGCTCCTCGGAGCGACTTCGACGGACCTGACGATGGGTGTCGTGCTCGATCCGGCGGGCGAGCTCGACCCGCTGGTGGCCGACATCGCGGCGGCGCTCGAGCGGGGCTACACGTCGATCGGCTTGAAGTTCCGGCCCGGCCGCGGCGCCGAAATGGTCCGCGCCGTTCGCTCGGTGCAGCCCACGTTGCCGCTGTGGATCGACTGCGACGGACTGTGTGGGCTGGACCTGCGTGAGATGTTTTACCGCCTGGACGATTTTCTGCTCCAGCGGATCGAGCAGCCGCTGGCGCCCGACGACCTGGTGGCCCACGCGATGCTGCAGGAAACGCTCCGCACCCCGATTGCGCTGGATCAATCGATCAGCAGCGTCGCGCGGGCCGAGCAGGCGCTCGATCTGGCCAGTGGCCGCCAATTGCGGATCGATCCCCAGCAAGTCGGCGGGATCACGCCGGCCTTGGCCATAGCCGCCGCCTGCCGCGAAAAGGGCGTTGCCTTGCTGGCTCCGGTGGCCGATAGTGCGCGCCAGCTGCGGGTGGCTCAGACGGCTGGCCGGATTGCCCGGCTTGCGCCGAGTCTGGAAGTGGACTGGAATTTCGCGGCCAACCGCACGGCCGATGCGCTGCGGCAAACGTCCGCAGCCGCCGCGGGGAAGCCTGATCCGGCTGCCGGGCCCGAGCCGGACGAGCAGATTCTGTCCGCGCTGGAATTCTGAGCCCCCGCCGCGCTGTGAGCCCCCGCCGCGCTGTGAGCCCCCGCCGCGCTGTGAGCCCCCGCCGCGCTGTGAGCCCCCGCCGCGCGATGCATTGCTGCCAGTCGGCGGCAGCGAGCAAGGTCGCGCTACCGGCTTGCGCCGGATCGGCCTCGGCATCGCCCGCCCTGGCCGGCACCGAGTGACCCAGCTGCGAACGCACCTGTCCGGCCGGGCTGAATTCCAGATCGGGCTGGTAATCGCGCTCGGGCATCGGCACGCCGGCCCGCTGGGTGCGCGTCATTCGCGAGAACAGCAGCAGCCGGCCATCAAACAGAAAGCGAAAGAACAGCCGCGTCCAGGAAGAATGCGAGACCAGCGAATCGTACCAGCCCGAGGCCATCTGCTTGAGCCGCGGCAGCCGGTTCCAGGGCACCGAGGGAAAATCGTGGTGCTCGTTGTGATAGCCCACGTTGAGCGCAACCGTGTTCAAGACGCCGTAATAGCTGTAGGTCTCCTGCGGCGAGTGAACCAGATAATGCTCCTGAATCCACCGCGCGCCCAGCGGATGGAATCCGACCGAAAACACGAACGACGCGAACAAAAAGACCAGCGCCCGCGGACCTAACAGCCACAGCACGACGCCGTCGGCCACGAAAACCAGACCCAGGTTGAGCAGCAGCCAGCGGTCGATCAGCCGGACTTCCTTCAGCCGCACGGCCCGCGAGACCATCAAAAAGGGAAACACGGCCAGCCAGATTGCCTTGGCCAGCGGCGAGCGGCCGACCAGCCGGGCTTCCCAGCGGCTGGGCAAGTCGGCATCGAGCTCGTAGACCCCTTGATAGGCATGGTGCCGCAGATGGTAGCGCTGGAACGAAACCGAGCTGGGCAGAACCATCGGCAGATTGGCCAGGATGCCCGAGAGCAGGTTCGCCAGCCGATTGCGAAAGATCAGATTGTCGGCGCATTCGTGAATCAAGACGAACAAGCCGTGATCGGCAAACGCCCCCACGCCGTACGCCACGAGCAGGATCAGCCACCACGGGCTCTCGCGGAGTGCGACTGCCAGCCCGAACTGGAAGGTGACAATCGCGGCGATCAGCAAAAAGCTGTACGGGTTCTTGCCGATCAGCTCGCGAACCTGAGGATGCTCGCGGAGAATCGCCTGAGTCCGCCCGCGGTGGGGTTCGCGCGCCGCCGAGAATTCGAATCCGTTCGGATCGGCCATCGTGATCCTCAGGGGGGCAGCAGTCTCCGCCACAGGCCGCCCGACATGCCGGCAGCAAACCTACCTGCCACGGCTGGGGAACAAGGCGGGCCGGAAATTGGCCAAGCGCCTCTGCTACGGCCCCGCCAGAATAACGCAAACCCGGAGGCGGCGATACGTCAGCCTGCCCAGGCCGCTGGCGCCCGGCCGCACTGCGATGGCAGGCTCGATCGTGTTGGCAATAGGCGCGACCGCAGCCGCCTATTCGCGGGCGCGGCGGCCGAAATCACGATCTGTTTCGGGCCGACGTGGAACGTCAGGCCGGGCTTGGCCAGCGCCGCCCGCAGCGCCGCCTCAACCGTGCCGCCCGCGAGCTTGACCGAGACCTTCAGCTTGGGCCCCTTGCCAGCTTGCACCAGCGACTCTTCGTCGATCGCGATCGGCACGGTGCTCAACTCGGAGAGAAAAGCCACGAATTGGCCTAACGGCACCTCGCGAAACTCCAGCGGCGGAACCTTATCCTGCAGATGGGCCGCCAGCCGGGCCTGCTTCACGCCGTCGAATGCCTCGTCGGCTTCGTCGGCGGTCGAGCCGAGGCTGCCGGTCCGGCCATTGGTCGAGCCGCCCGCCGGGGTGCGCCGCAGCGCTCGGATCGGTCGAGATCGTCGGTTCCAGTTCGGTCGCCAAGGCCCGCGCGATCGAATCGAGCGGGCTCTTGTGGCCCGGCTCGGCGGTGGACGCTGGCGCTGCCGGCTCGCTGGGCGCCGCGTCTTGAGCCGACGTGTTGGCGGCCGCTGGCGGTTCGGCCTGAGCCGGGCTTGCCGGATCGCTCGCGACCGATTCCGCAGCCGGTACGTGCGGTGATTCCGATTCGCTAACCGCGGACTCGTTCGCCGGCGCGGGAGACGTTTGATCCGCAGAGTCGCCGGGTGCGATGTCGCCCGTCTCGACCTGAGAGTCCAGTTGCTGAGCGGCCAGCGAGCTTTGGTTCAGATTCGACGGCGGCTCTGTGCCGTTCGGCGACCGCAGGGCGAGCCACGCGATCGCTACGACTGCGACGATGGTTAGCGCCGCGCCTGCCACCGTCAGCCAGACGCGCTGCCGCGCCGCGGCCAACAGCTGACCCACGATTCCCGGCTCCGCGGCCGGTTCGGGCACGATCAAGCTCGCCGGTCCACCGCTCGCGGCCGGTGCCGGCTTCGCTGCCTTGCCGTGCGCCGACAAACCTCTGGCGGCGGGCACATCGGGCGGCAGCGGCGGCGGAACGCTTGCCGGACCGCCCATCGCGGACTTGGGCTTGAGCACGACCGCCGTCACCGTGGTGCCACTGGCCGGGGCCTGCCAACCGGCGGGCGGAGTCACCTGCACGAAGCTCTCGCACTTGGGACAGCCGACGATGTCCCCGACGAGCGCCGGGTCGGTCACTTTGAGCCGTGCCCGACAGGTCGTGCATTGAATGACGAAAGGTTCCACGGCACGGCTCGGGAGACGACGTTGGGAATGGGGGCGATCCGACGGGCTCGGCGGCCTATTTGGCCTTGGCCGGATTCTGCACCAGCTCCGGTGGCAATTTGTCGCCCCGTTTTTCGACGGCGGCGCGGGTTGTGATGTAGATGACTTCTTTACCCCCGTCCTTGGGCTTGATCACGTAGACTAGTTTACCGTCTGGATTGGCCTTGTTGAGCACGATTCGCAAGATTTCTTCGGCCGGCTTGTCCCGCTCGTCCAGCCCGAACGACTGGTTCTTGGTGATCCCTTCGAGCTGCAAATCGCTCCCCAAAATGATGATTTCAGTGTCGATTTCGCGGCCCAGGAACTCCATCGACTTTTCCAGAGTGTCGCGCTGGAAACTGAGCGATATTTTCTGCTTGAGGGCCTGGGCCGGCCCGGTGGGCCCCTGCGGCGTCGCGGGCTTGGCGGCCACGCTCGGGCCCCCGCCCTGCTGATCGAACAGCGCGAGCTCGCTGCCCATCACCAGATTGTGGCCGGCTGCCAGCGGCAAGTAGGCCCGCAGCAGGGCCTGATGGTGCTCCTCGCCCGGCGGGTGAAGTCGTACAGCGTGCGAATCATCAGCGGAAAGCGGGCCAGGATCAGCTTGCCGTACTGCCCGGTTTGCGAGGCGATGTACGACTCGAGTTCCTCGGGCAGTTTGTCCAGCTGTTGGCGATACGTGGTGGCCAACCGGAAAGGCTCGTCCGAGGCGTCGCCGTTGACCCGCAGCTCGAGGAAGAAGTCGCTCGCCAGGTGAAAGCTCAGCGCGGCGGCCGGCGTGTCGGCGCCGAGGAACCGCTTGAGCGGATCTTCGAGCCGCGCGAGTTCGCCGGCAAACAGCGGCTTGCCGTCGCGGAACAAAGTGGTCGGCGCCGTCAGCACGGTAAAGTGCCGGTCGACGTCCGACTGCGAAAGCAACTTGTGCAGGTCCTTGCCTAGCCCAATCCCTTCGCTATCGAGCACGCCGTCGATCTCGCCGACCGGCACGATCGCCACGACGCGCCCCTTGTCCTCGGGCGGCAAGTAATAGGCATATTGACCGCCCTTGAAATACTTCTTGCCGCCGTGCTCGGTCACGGCCGGATCCTTCCAAGTGCCCGTGAGCACGGCCTCTTCGATGGCTTCGTTGAATCGGACCATGTAGGCCGCAGTCACCGCGCCGGAATCGTTGACGTAGAAGCCGACGGTCAACTGTTCGATTCGGCCCGGATCGATGCCGACGACGGCCTGGATGTGATCCTTGGCCGCTTGCCCCCAGGGGCCGAAGGCATCGACGACTTTGTTGCCTTCGGTGCTGTTGAGCAAAGCCGAGGGCCGCACCGCGATGAACGCCTGGGCGCCCGGCGGCAGATAGCGAACGTTGATCGGTTCGCCCGAGGTGGGCGATGCCCACAGCGAAGAGCCGTCGTCGTCGACTTCCTGAAAGCCCGGCTTCTCCGGCCGGCGAACCGGTGGTCGCAGGGGCGAGTCCGGCGGCGTGCCGGGAGTGGCCGGCGAGTCGTCGTCCTCGTAGCCTTTATTCGGATCGTCTCTGGGAGTGGCGGGCGTCTCGGGCTCGACCGATGGCTTCTTTTTCTTTTTCTTGTGCTTCGCCGGCGTCTCGCCGCCCGTCGTGGCATTCGACGCCAAGGTGGGCCGCTCCGGCGGGGCCGAGGGCGCGCGGCCAGGCCCGCCAACAGTCCGGCCAGGGCGAATAGACCCAAAATGCCGCCCGCCAGCGCGACCCGATTGACTGGTCGACCTTTGGTGCGCGACCGCTTCGCCCGCTTGCGGATCGGCATCAAACCGTCGGCCATCGGGGCCGGTTGGGTCAGCGTCGTGGGCCGGTCGGCCACGGCCAGACCGCCGGTTCCGCCGCCCAGCGCGTCGTCGGGTATCGGCCTGCGAGGCATGATCGCCGGCGAAACATCGAGCGGCGCAACATGCGGCTCGACCGGTTCGGCGGGCGGCCGTTCGCGTTTGGTCGGCGCCGCTGCGGCTGCCGGAGCCGCGGCCGGGATCGGCGGCCTGCGCTCGGCCAGGCCGCGCTCGAATGCCTCCCGGGCCGGGCTCGGCGGGCGCCCGGCCGTCGGATCGGGACTGGCAAAGGGCACCAACTGCGCGGCCACCTCCGCGGCGCTGTCCAACCGCACCGGCGGGTTCTTGGCCATCATATGGGCCACCAGCTGCGCCAGCGCCGGCGGCATTCCAGTACTGCTCGAGCGGCACCGCCGGCTCGGCAGCGTGACGAGCGAGCTTTTGCGGCACGTCGCCTTCGGCAAACGGCGCTCGGCCGATCAGCAGCCGGTAGGCCAGGCAGCCCAAGCTGTAGATGTCGGCCCGGGCGTCGGGTGCCCGGCGACCGAAGGCCAGCTCCGGCGCCAGGTAGTCGGCCTGCGCCGCCAGCCGCGGCGACGGTTCGGCCTCGTCGACCCGGAAGATGGCGGATTGGGCCGGATCGCGGGCCAGCGGAAATCCGAGCAGCTTGACCCCGCCGTCGACCGTCAGCCAGATGTTCTCGGGCCGGATGTCGCCGTGAGCTTGTCCGTGCGCGTGCAGGGCGGCGGCGGCCAGCGCCACATCGCGCACGATCCGGCAGCCGTCGGCCGGGGCGATCGGTTGCGCCAGCAGATAATCGGCCAGTGTCATGCCGGCCAGGTCTTCGAGCGCGACAAACTTCGAGCTGCGCCGCTCGACCAGCTCGAACACGCGGCTCAAATGTTCATCCTGCACTTCGGCGGCCAACCGGGCCTGCCGCACGATCGGTGCAAGCTGCTTGGGGTCGGCCAGCAACTTGCTGGAAAAAAAGTACAGCGCCAGCGAGTAGCCGGTCGGCAGGTGGACCGCCCGGAACAGGCCTTTGAGCCGACCGGCTTCGTGCCGGTCGAAAATCTTGTAATCGCCGAAGACGAACGGTCGGGCTTTGCCCGCGAGCAGCACCTGCCCCTGATAACGGCTCAAGACGCCGCTGGCCGTGAGCCATTCGGCCAACGTGGCCGCGTTGCCTTGTTGAGCACCGCGCACGCGGCCGAACGCCGAATCCAAATGCTGGCACTCCTCGGCCGAGAGCAGCCGGGTGTCGATCGCCAGCTTCCAGAAATCGTTGACCGAGATGGGCATGTCGCGGTGCGGTGGAGTGCGCACTTCGAAGGACGGCGTCGTACGTTACCCACGCGTTGGTGGGGGGCGCGCGACAAACGGATCGCAAAGCCGCTATTTTCAAATGTAACGCGCCGCCCGCGCCGTCTGCAAACCGGCTCAACCGCTCCCGCCGCCAGCACTTGCCTTCGGCGGCGCAATCCCCGGGCCCCCGCGCCGAACAATCGGCTGGTAGCGGTCGACTCGGTCGTGCGGGCGTGGCTTGAGCCCCCAGACGTCGAGGGCTATTATTCCTGTGGCAACCGGGCAAACTCGACCCCCAGCGAGCGAGGTCCTCACTTTGGCCACTGCAAACGCTCCCACCGCCCAGCGCGGTGACGGGGCGAAACCCAAATCCGCCGCGGCTCCCATGCGCTCGATCGACTCCACCCGGCTCTATTTCGACCGAGCCGCGGACCGGATGGATCTGAGCGACAACATGCGGCGGATGCTGCTGACCGCCAAACGCGAGGTTTCGGTCCAGATCGTCGTCGAGATGGACAATGGCGAGATCGGCACGTTCGTTGGCTACCGCGTCCAGCACGACGACGCCCGAGGGCCGATGAAGGGGGGGCTTCGCTACCACCCCGAGGTCGACCTGGACGAAGTCCGTTCGCTGGCCGCCCTGATGACCTGGAAGACGGCCGTGGTCAACCTGCCTTACGGCGGGGCCAAGGGCGGAATCGCCATCGATCCGGCCACCCTCAGCCCGCGCGAAGTCGAACGCGTCACCCGGCGGTTCATCGACGGCGTACACGACATGATCGGCCCCGACATCGACATCCCGGCTCCCGACATGGGGACCAATGCCGAGGTGATGGCTTGGATCATGAACCAGTGGCAGAAATACCACGGCTTCAATCCGGCCTGCGTCACCGGCAAGCCGGTCGAGCTGTACGGCATTCCCGGCCGCGAAGAGGCGACCGGCCGGGGCGTGGGCATCTTTGCCGTCAAGCTGCTCAGCCGGCTGGGACGCAAGCCGGCCGACACCCGCGTGGCCCTGCAGGGCTTCGGCAATGTCGGCTCGCACGCGGCCAAGTTTCTCCGCGAAGCCGATTTCAAGCTGGTGGCGATCAGCGACTTCAGTGGCGGCTACTACCGGCCCGAGGGACTTAACGTCAGCCAGATGCTGCAGTACGCCCGCGAGCATCACAATTCGCTGGCCGGCTATACCGAGGCCGACAAGATCTCGAACGAGGCCCTGCTGGAGCTCGACGTCGAGCTGCTCGTGCCGGCGGCCTTGGGCGGCGTGATCACGGCCGAGAACGCGGGCCGGATCAAAGCCCCGCTCGTCATCGAAGCGGCCAATGGCCCGGTCTGGCCCGACGCCGATCAGATTTTCGAGCAGCGCGGCACAGTGGTGCTGCCGGACATTCTGGCCAATGCCGGCGGCGTGACGGTCAGCTACTTCGAATGGGTCCAGAACCGGCAGCACTACCAGTGGGGCATCAACCGCGTCCGCCAGGAGCTCGACCGCGTCCTCAGCGACAGCTTCGAGCAGGTCTGGGAGCTCTCGGTCGAGCGCAAAGTGAGCCTCCGTACGGCGGCCTACATGTTGGGAATCGGCCGCGTCGGCCGGGCGACGATCCTGGGAGGCATCTCATGATCGACCAGTCGGTCACGGCCAGCGATCTCCAGCAGATTCCGCTGTTCGTCAACTTCAACGAGACCGAGCGCCGGCAGCTGGCCGACATCGCCCAGATCAAGCACTTCGCGCCCGGCGAGCTGGTCATCCGGCAGGGCAAGTCGAGCCAGACGCTGTGGGTCGTGCTCGAGGGCAAGTGCGAGGTGGTCAAATATCCAGACGACTCGCCGCATGACTCGCTGATCCTGGCCGTGCTTGAGCCGTTCAGCCATTTCGGCGAGATGTCGTTTTTCAGCCCCGCCCCGCACTCGGCCAGCGTCCGGGCCCAGACGGCGGTGCGGGCCCTGGCGATCGATCGCCGCGACTACGACGATTTGCTCCGCCAGGGCATCTGGGTGTCGTACAAGCTGGCCTACAACACGGCCAAGAACATGGCCGACCGGCTACGGCGAATGGACGAATGGGTCGCCGAGCTGGCCCGCCACAATCCACCCGGCGACCGCGTGCCCGAGTGGAGCAGCTTCCGCGACAAGCTGTTCAACGGCTGGAATCTGTAGTCGGTTGCCGACGCACCGCGCTGCAGCAGGTCCGATTAACCACTAACCAGTCGGACAGAGTACAGCACTTCTTTCAGTATTGGCTCTGCGCTGCGGCGACGGGACGAGTGCTGCTCGACTGCGCTGTAACCGCCTCGGCCAGGATTTCGGCGGCCCGCTCGATGTCGGCTGCGTCGACGTCCAAGTGCGTTACGGCCCGGACGCCGGTCGCGTCGATCGGTAGCATCAGCAGGCCGCGCTGCTTGAGCACGGCGCAGAACTCGGCCGTCGTCCCCAGATGGGGGGCGACCCGGAAGATCACGATGTTCGTGTCGATCTGCTCGGGCTGCAGTGACAAACCCTCGATCCCACGAATTGCCGCGGCCAGGCGCTGAGCGTTGGCGTGATCCTCGGCCAAGCGCTCCAGGTGGTGTTCCAGGGCATACAGCGCGGCGGCTGCGATCACGCCCGCCTGCCGCATTCCGCCGCCGAACAGTTTGCGGTGCCGCCGGGCCAGCTTGATCAAATCGCGCGGTCCGGCCAGGGCCGAGCCGACCGGCGCGCCCAGCCCCTTCGAGAAACAGACGCTCACGGTCTCGAAGTGCTGGGCCCAGAGCATCGGGGCGATGCCCGTGGCCACGGCGGCATTCCATAGCCGGGCCCCGTCCAGATGCGTGGCCAGGCCGATCGAACGGGCCCAGTCGCAGATATCCTGCACGGTCTCGTAGGGCTGGATTCGGCCCGCGCCGCGATTGTGGGTGTTTTCCAGGGCGATCAGCCGGGTGCGGACCAGGTGGTCGTTGTCGCCGCGAATCAGGCCGATCAGCTGCGCCCGTTCGAGGATCGACTCGCGCCCCTCGACGGGCCGCACGGCCAGATGGCTGAGCTGGGCATAACCCCCTTGCTCGTAGTTGTAGATGTGGCAGCCGGCTTCGCAGATGAATTCGTCCCCCGGGGCGCAGTGGACGCGAATGCCGATCTGGTTCGACATCGTGCCGCTGGGAACGAACAGGGCCGCTTCCTTGCCCAGCCGGTGGGCCACTTGCTCTTCGAGGGCCTGGACCGTGGGATCTTCGTGAAACACGTCGTCGCCGACCGTGGCTTCGGCCATAGCCGCCCGCATGCCGGGCGTGGGCCGGGTGACCGTGTCGCTGCGAAAATCGAGCACCTGTTGGTTCATCGTCTGACTCCACGGGACCGAAGAGCGGCGCTGGGCGGGCCGGCAGGGCCCGTCGCGCCTTGTTCCGCGGCTTGGTTTGCCCTTTCCGGCCGCTGCCGGGCGAGACAAAATGGGTTGTCCCGGCCCGGAATATCGTATCCCGCTTGCCGGCGACCCGCCACCGACAGCCCTCCCACATCCTCATAGGCGCAGCGCAAACCCCCGTCCCTTTTAGGGAGAGCGCGCTGCGCAAATCCCTCTCCCTGACAGGGAGAGGGCAGGGTGAGGGTCGGCGGCACTCTTCGCCCCGACCTCGTAACACCCCATGCTTCAAATCGAGCGGATCGACACCCGGCAAAACGACGCGCGGCAGGCGATGACGGCGCTGCGCGAGCGGCTCAGCCCGCGCGGCAACGTAGTGAGCGAGGCTGGCCGCCGCCGCACGCTGGAGGTGTTTGGCGAGCCGCTGTTGCCCGGCCAGGTCGTCGAGCGGATCTGTCATGACGTGCAGACGAAAGGCCTCGCCGCCGTGCTCGACTATTCGGCTAGGCTCGACCGGGCCGAGCTGACGGCCCAGACCCTGCGCGTACCGGCCGCCGACCTGGCCGCCGCCCATCGGGCAGCCGATCCCGAGTTTCTGGCCGCGATCCGCCGCATCCGCCAGCGCGTGCTCGATTTTCAAACCGCGATCCTGCATCGCGACGTCGCGGTGACCGGCCGCGACGGCAGCCGACTGATCCAGCGCTATGTGCCGCTGGAGCGGGTGGGCATTTGCGTGCCGGGCGGAGCCGCGGCCTATCCCTCGACCGTGCTCATGACCGCCGTGCCGGCTCAGGCCGCCGGCGTGCGCGAGCTGGCCATCGTGGCTCCGCCGACGCCGTTCGGCGCTTACAATCCCGACCTCTTGGCCACGTGCCACGAGTTGGGGATCGGCGAGGTTTATCGGATGGGCGGGGCCCAGGCCGTGGCGGCCCTGGCCTACGGCGTGGAGGGAGTCCGCCCGGTCGACAAGATTGTCGGCCCCGGCAATCTGTTCGTGGCCTTGGCCAAGCGGCACGTGTTCGGCCAGGTGGCGATCGATTCGATTGCCGGCCCCAGCGAGGTCGTGGTGATTGCCGACGAGACGGCCCGGCCCGACTTTACGGCCGCCGATCTCATCGCCCAGGCCGAACATGCGCCCGGCGCCAGTGTCCTGATTACCTGGAGCGAGCGCCTGCTGAAGGACGTGATGGCCGAGATCGAGCGACAACTGGCTCACCTGGAGCGGGGCGACCTGGCCCGCTCGAGCCTGGAGCAGTTTGGCGCTTTGATATTGGTCCGCGATCGGAACGAAGCCGCCGCCCTGGCCAACGAGATTGCCCCCGAACACTTGCACCTGGCCTGCCAGGACGCCGCGGAACTCTTGACCAAGATCACCCATGCCGGAGCAACGTTCCTCGGTAACTACAGTCCGGTTGCCGTGGGCGACTACGTGGCCGGACCGTCGCACGTGCTGCCGACCGGCGGCACCGCCCGATTCGCCAGCGGACTGTCGGCCAACGATTTCCTCCGGGCAGGCAGCGTGATCGAATTTTCGGCCGAGGCCCTGGCCCGCGTGGCCGACGACATCCGCATCCTGGCCGACAAGGAAGGTCTGACCGCCCACCGGGCAAGCGTCGAAATCCGGCAGTCTTAGCAAACACCATGCAGCCGAAACGACGTCACACCGAGATGACCCCGCGCTATCACGGGTCATCCGCCTCGAACCCTAACCCCTAACCCCTACCCCCTAAGCGCAGCGCCATGGACTACTTCCGGCCGGAGATCATCGCGATGCAGGGCTACGTGCCCGGCGAACAGCCGCAGGCCGGCAAGTTCATCAAGCTGAACACCAACGAGAATCCGTACCCCGCCTCGCCGGCCGTGCGACAAGCGATCGTGGCGGTGCTGGAGCGCGGGCTGGCCCGCTATCCCGACCCGCTGGCCACGGCCTTTCGCCGCCGGGCGGCCGAAGTCCTGCAGGTCGATCCCGACTGGATCCTGTGCGGCAACGGCAGCGACGATATCCTGACGATCGTCACCCGGGCGCTGGTCGGCCAGGGGCAATGGCTACGGCTACCGTATCCCAGCTACGTGCTCTACAAAACGCTGGCCCGGCTGCAAGGCGCCGAGGGGGAGGAAGTTCACTTCCAGGCCGACTGGTCGCTGGCCGCCGATTTTGCCGCCCCGCGCCGCGATCTGCGGCTGGCGTTTCTGCCGAATCCCAACAGTCCCTCGGGCACGGTCCTGTCGCCCGAGCGAATTCTGGAATTGGCCGACCGCTTGCCTTGTCCGCTGTTGGTTGACGAGGCGTACGTCGACTTCGCCGCCGACCATTGCCTGCGGCTGGTCGCCCAGAACGAAAAGATCATGGTCTCGCGCACGCTGAGCAAGTCGTACGCCCTGGCCGGGCTGCGGTTCGGCTTCCTGGTGGCCCAGCCGCAGATCATCGAGCAATTGGTCAAGGTGAAGGATTCGTACAATTGCGATGCGCTGTCGATCGCGGCGGCCACGGCGGCCATCGACGATCAGGCCTGGCTGGCCGACAATCGGGCTAAGATCATCGCCACCCGCGCGCGGCTGACGCGCGGGATGCGCGAGCTGGGCTTCGCCAGCGTCGATTCGCAGGCCAATTTCGTCTGGAACCCGCATCCCGGGCTGCCGGTCAAGCCGCTCTACGAGCGGCTCAAAGCACAGCAGGTGCTGGTGCGTTACATGGATTATGCCGGTTGGGGGGACGGATTGCGGATTTCAGTCGGCAGCGACGAGCAAATCGACGCCTGCCTCGGCCTGCTGCGCTCGATGGTTTGAGGCAGGGGGTAGAATTGGACGGCCGCGCTCCGTATTGAAGCGGGGCCGATTCCGTGAACGCAGATGAACGCGGATCGACGCAGATGTCCGCAGATAGAAACGAGACGCGGGTCTGCGGGAACCTTGACCGCCTGAATGAAACAGTTTCTGTTGCCGGATGCGGCGTGGCTCGCGGTAACGACAATTTCCTGAACCTCTCTATTCATTTTTATCTGCGTCGATCTGCGTTCATCTGCGTTCAAATCTTGGATCTCGCCGTCAGTCCCGGGTAGCCGTCCGAGCCAAAGTACCGAATCTCCCATGCCGCGAACTGCCAGAATCGACCGCCAGACCGCCGAGACCAAGATCGCGCTCGAATTGAACCTCGACGGCACCGGCCAGACGCAGGTGGCGACCGGCGTCGGCTTTTTCGATCACATGCTCACGCTGCTCGGCAAGCACGCGGCCATCGACCTGGCGGTCCAGGCCCAAGGCGATCTCGACGTCGACGCGCATCACACGGTCGAGGACGTGGGCATCTGCTTCGGCCAGGCGCTGCGGCAAGCCCTGGGCGACAAGGCCGGCATCCGCCGCTACGGTCACTTCACGCTGCCGATGGACGAGACGCTGGCCACCAGCGCCATCGACCTGGGCGGGCGGTACTATCTGGTCTTCCAGGCCGACTTCACCGCGCACAAGATCGGCAGCTTCGACGCTGAATTGGTCGAAGACTTCTGGCAAGCCGCGGCCTCCAACGCTTTGATGAATCTGCACGTCCAGGTCCACTACGGCCGCAACAACCACCACAAGAGCGAAGCCATCTTCAAAGCCACGGCCCGAGCCCTGCGGATGGCAGTCGAGCTCGACCCGCGCCAGACCGGCGTGCCCAGCACCAAGGGCACGCTGTAGGCGGAATTTGAGGACCACCCGCAATGCCGTTTTCCAGGACGACCCCTGTGGTTTTCTCGGTGGTTGGCTTGCTCATTGGCTGCACCAGCTCGAATCAGCCGGTTGAACTCAGCCCGGCTTCGACCAACTCATCGCCAGAGGGTACATATCGCCGCTTTTTTATTGCCCTGCTTGAACCGGATGCGGCAACAATTCGCCAGCTTATTCTGGAACATCCGGAAGCCGAAGTCCTATGGCGGGGGGGTGGCTACCCGGCCGAGGTTGCTGCCAAGCTGGCAGACCAATATCGAGAAATGGATATTGCAAGGCGTGGCATGTCGCCCGAATCCGACCCCAACGAAGTCGAGCTTGAGTCATCCGCCTTCCCGCTTCCAGTGCGAGTAATAAAGAGCGAGGGGGCTTGGAAGGTCGACGCAAGTCAGCTCATCAAGCTTCGTTCGCGCGCGGCCGCTGGCCATGATGCGTCGAGTATGTAATTATCCTGTGTACGGTAGATAGTAGAGGTGAACGAAAACGCGCAGTCTGCCCGCCGCGCCGCTATTCTTTTGCTTCTGCCGCAGGCTCCGTGCGCACGATCCGCAGCGAACCGCGGTCGAACCAGGCGCGGCCGGCGGTCGCCCGCAACTCCGCGATTAGCTCGACCGTGGCCGATTCTTCGGTGATCTCGAAGACGTGAGCGGCCGGTTGCCAATCGGTCGTGCCGGCGATGCTATTGCTGCGCGGGGCGCCCGAGATCCGCACGCCGGCCCCGCCCGGACCCTTTTCGTCGGCTGCGGCGGCGACATCGCTGGTCTTGATCTGGGCCTCTAGGCGGTACTTCCCCCGGGCGAGCAGCACTTGCCTGCGGAACGAAGCGGTGCAGCGCTGGCTTTCGCCGACCGCAATAAGCAGGCAAGCCCGGCCGTCCGTGTCCTGCTCTTCCAGCTGCGCGTCTTCTTCGTTGCGCGGGTCCCAACCGTCGATCTGAGCCCAGCCTTCCTCGTTGAACTCGAGCGGTTCCGGCAGGTGCGGATGCAGGACCCCTTCCAGCCGCCGGCTGGCCTCGTCGCGGAAACCGCGGACGACCTCCTCCAGGTGTTCGGCGAATTCCGGGTCGATCTTGCGGGCGACCGGCCGCAGGCGGCTGAGTCCGGCGTCGATCTTGGCCTGCAGCTTCTCCGGCGCGAACCGCGGCAGCAGGGCCGCCACGCGCTCCTGGTATTTCTCCTGCCAGGGCGGATTGTCGAACACGGCCTGCGCCACCAGCCCGCCATGCGGCTGAAAGACCGGGTAGTTGGAGTCGGTCAGGATTTGATCCAGGCCGTGCGCGAAGAAGATCGCCTTGCCGTCGCCAGCGCGGAAGTAGACCCGATAGTTATTGTGAGCCTGGGTGTAACCATCCCAGTGCCCCAGCAGCAATTCCAGGGCGGCGAAATTGGCGAACGCGTCGACGTCGAGCCGCTGGGCGATCAGCTCCCAGCGCCGCGCCGGGTCTTCCTCGCGGCAAGCCGCGACTAGAGCCTTGAGGTCGCGGTGGTCGGTTGGTCCGGTGCCGCCGTCGCGCTTCAGCTCGGCGTCGATTT
The DNA here is from genome assembly GCA_963828155.1 of uncultured Planctomycetaceae bacterium. Lineage (GTDB taxonomy): Bacteria > Planctomycetota > Planctomycetia > Pirellulales > PALSA-1355 > CAWCAX01. The sequence continues at coordinate 100,402 of CAWHDQ010000011.1, read as the reverse complement.
CCTGGCAATCGCCGCCGTCGTACAAATTGCCCCCGGTCGTGTGGAAGCGGCGGAGCAGAAAATCGTCGTCGTAGCCTTCTTTCAGGACGTACAGCCCCAGGTCGCGGTCGTTGAGCCAGACCCGGGCGTGAGTCACCCGGGCGGTGGGCACGCCGGCTTCCGCGCAGATCTCGGCGGCCACCAATTCGTGCAGGTAGGTTTCGTCCTGGACGGAATTGTTGAGGTGAAACTTCCGCAGCCCGTGAAACCGGTGCGACGGCTCTTTCGTCGACAGGGTGAGCGCCGGTCGATCGTCGTAGTCGCGCGTGCTGCCGCCGCTGCCTTTGATCTTGACGCGGAAGTGCCCGTAGGACGTGGAATCGTTCTCGACGAGCGTGCAGTCGACGTATTTGCGGGGGTCGCTGCGCAATTGCTGCTCCTGCTCGGGCAGCAGACGGACGCGCAGGTTGGGAATGGTGCCCTGGCGAAAGAACTCGTCGCTGGCGTCCTGCCGGCAGCCGGCCAGCGGCACCAGGCAGGCGAGCAGGAGAATCTGCAGCGAAGCTCGAACCGAGGCACGCAGCATGGGTTCCTCAATGCGGCCCTGCGCCCCGGAGCCCGTTGCGAACGTGGGTGGTTTGCACGCAGCAAGTGGGGCCATCACGGGTGCTCGGCAGTCCCCCATCAGCCGGCGGCTCAGCCCGCCTTGAGATTGAAATTCAGCGTTTGCGAGCCGCCGCCGATATTCTTTTCGGCCTTGGAGATCTCAATCAGCGTGCCGGTCGGGGCCGAGTGCAGCAGGTTGCCGGAAGCGTTCTTGGGCCGCTCGCCGACGCAAATCCGGATAACGGTCGGGCCGGGCGTGACTTCATTGGCCTCGAACTTGCCGCCGTCGATCGTGGCGGTGACGGTCTTGCCCTTGCCCCCCTTGGGCTCGAACGAGATCGAACCGTACTCGACCGCCGGCCCACCGTATTTGACCGTGCCGCTGATCGTCGCGCTGGAGCTACAGCCACCGACCACGACCAGGCACAGGCTCGCAACCAGGAGCAAGGCCATGGCCGATCGTCGGCGAGGCGAAGATTGCCGCCAACGGCGGCTCGAAACTAAGCGCGTCATGCGAGACTTTCTCCGGCCACGGGGCCGCAAAAGGTTTGCTGGGTGTCGTCGACAGGTTCCAGCAGTGTACCGCCACCGGCGAGCAGGTCTACCCTCGCCGTGGGACAAACCCCGCCGCGGCCCTACTCATTGACATACGTTTCCAGAAACCGAGCCAGCTTGTGAAAGTCGGATTCGGGCTGCACGTAACGGACCACGGTCACGAGCGTGTCCGGATCAACCAGCTTCTCGAACGGCACATAGCTGAGCTCGAGTTGCCCCTCGACCGAGACCATCACGCCGTTGAGCCGCCGCTCGACCAGGGCCCGATAGGCGCCGACGCCCAACTGGCTGCCGAGCATCACGTCGTAGGCGTTGGGGGCGCGCAGCGGGCTTCGTAGCCCAATTGCAGGCCGGTGATCTTTCGCTTGCGGCCGGTCAGGGCGGTGTACTTGTCGGCGATCAGCTTGGAGAACAGCCGGCACAGGTTGAGCTGCGAGATGGCGATGTGGCCGTGATCGTCGCGCGGCACGCCGGCCAGGTAGGTCATCGGCAGGAACTCGGCCAGCCCTTCGGCCATCACGATTACGCCGAACTCTTTGCCCTCGCTCTCTTCGCGGGTGCGGATGGTCGCCACGATCCGCTTGACGACTTCTTCGACGTTCATCACGGCCCGGGTGGTTCGCTCGCCGGTCGTGGGATCGACGACTTCTTCGCTCGCGCGATATTTTCCGGTGATGTCTTCGACGCTGATCACCAGGCTGGCTTCGCCGGCCACCGCGGCCCCGTAGGAGAGCCAGCCGGCGCTGCGGCCCATCGTCTCGGCCAGGTAATAGGTGCGGCCGGCCTCGGCGTCGGCCAGCAGGTTGCGGATTTCGCTGGCCAGCGTGTCGACGGCCGTGAAGTAGCCGAAGGTGAAATCGATGCCCATGTAGTCGTTGTCGATCGTCTTGGGCAAGTGCACGATCGGCATCCGGGGCAACTCGGGCGGCAGCCGGTCCTGAAACAGCTTGAGCTTGTTGGCCGTCTTGAGCGTGTCGTCGCCGCCGATCGAGACGATCGCATCGACGCCGATCGAGCGAAGCGCTTCGTACACGGTCTTGAGCGGCGCGACCTTGGCCGGGTCGTCGAGGTGCGAGGGGTGCGAGACGTCGCGGCCGGGGTTCGCCCGGGCCGTGCCGATCAGGATGCCCTGCGAATTGCGCGACCGCTTGAGCACCACGCCGTCGAGCACGATGTAGTCGCGGCCTTTGACCAGCGGGCGGTCGTCGGAGTATTCCAGCAGCCGGGCGTAGCCGTTGAGGATGCCCAGCACTTCGATGTCGTTCTGCCGGAATGAATTGGCCGCCGTCGAGATCACGGCGTTGGCCGCCGGCGCCGGTCCGCCGGCAAACAGGATCGCCACGCGGCGAAAGCTGGTTTCGGTTTTGGGGGGACGCGTCAGGGTCATCCGTCACTCCGATCTTGAATGGTGTCCGCCGGCACTGCCAGATCGCGCGGTGTTTTTTCAGTTCGGCCCGTCGCCCAGGCGCGTTCGGTCGCGCCGCTTGCCGTGCGGCACTTTTTCTCGCGCCGCCCAGGGGCGTTTGCCTGCTTTACGGGGCCCATTTTACGGCAAGTCGGCTGCCTGCCTATCCGAACAGGCCGCGTGGGGGGGCCACCGGCGTTACTTGAGCAGTTGGGTCCGCTCGACGAATGTCGTGTCGACGCGTCCTTCGGCGAACGCCGAATGCCCGAGGATGGCCTGGTGCAACGGCACGGTGGTCTGGATGCCTTCGATCCGCAGCTCGGCTAAGGCCCGCTGCATCGAATCGATCGCTTCGGCCCGCGTGGGCTGATGGACCAGCAGCTTGCCGATCATCGAGTCGTAATGCGGCGAAACGGTGTAGCCGGGGTGGGCATGCGAGTCGAAACGGACGCCAAATCCGCCGGGCACCATCAGCCGCGTGATCTTGCCGGGCGAGGGCTGGAAGTTCTTGAGCGGATCCTCGGCGTTGATCCGGCACTCGATCGCCGCGCCCTTGGCGACGATGTCCTCCTGCTTCAGCCACAGCCGCTCGCCCGAGGCGACGCGAATCTGGGCCTTGATCAGGTCGATGCCCGTCACCAGTTCGGTCACCGGATGCTCGACCTGGATCCGGGCGTTGACTTCGATGAAGTAGAAATTGCCGCTCTGGTCGACGATGAATTCGACCGTGCCGGCGTTGGTGTAGCCGGCCGTCTTGATCAGCCGGGCGGCCGATTCGCAAATCGCCTTGCGGGTCTCGGGCGAGAGCCGGGGCGAGGGGCTCTCCTCGATCAGCTTCTGGTGGCGGCGCTGGGTCGAGCAATCGCGCTCCCACAGGTGAACGACGTTGCCGTGGTGGTCGGCCAGCACTTGGACTTCGACGTGCCGGGGATGCTCGATGTATTTTTCCAGGTACACGCTGCCGTCGCCGAAGGCCGCTTCGGCCTCGGTCCGGGCCTGCTGCACGGCCATCTTCAGGGCCAGGTCGTTGAGGGCCACCCGCATCCCGCGCCCGCCGCCGCCGGCCGAAGCCTTGACCAGCACCGGAAAGCCGATCTCGTGGGCGATCCGCAGGGCCTCGTTCTCGTCGTCGAGCAAGCCCGCGCTGCCCGGCACGGTGGGCACCTTGGCCTCGCGGGCCAGTTGCCGGGCCGAGTTCTTGTCGCCCAGCCGGGCCATCGCCTCGGGCGTGGGCCCGATGAAGTCGATGTTGCAGCTGCGGCAGACTTCGTTGAAGTGGGCGTTTTCCGACAGAAATCCGTAGCCGGGGTGAATGGCCTGCACGTTGCCGATCTCGGCGGCGCTGATCACCCGGTCGATCTTGCGGTAGCTGTCGGCGCCTTTGGCCGGGCCGACGCAGTAGGCCTCGTCGGCCAGCTCCAGATAGGCGGCGCCGCGATCCGCTTCGCTGAAAATCGCGACCGTTTCGACCCCCAGCTCCCGGCAGGCCCGAATGATCCGCAGCGCAATCTCGCCGCGATTGGCGACCAGGATTCGTTTGAACATCGCTTTACCGGGGGAAACACGCGGTGGGGCACGACCGCCGGCGAGCAGCCGGGGAACACGACCAGGGCGGATGGAGTTAGTGCGGAGACGACTACTTGCGGGTATCGACCTTGAATAGCGGCTGGCCGAACTCGACCGGCTCGCCGTTCTCGACCAGCACGGCCACGATCTGGCCCGACACCTCGGCCGGGATTTCGTTGAACACCTTCATCGCCTCGACCACGCAGACCGTCGTTTGCGGCGCCGACGTGATCGCCGACTTTGACGAACGGCTGGGCATCGGGGCTGGGCGAGGCGTAGAACGTGCCCACCATCGGGCTCTTGACCAGGGCGACGTCCTTGTCGTCGGCCTTGGCGGCGGCCGGCGCGGCAGCTTCGCCCTCGCCGGCGGGCAACGCGGCCACGACCTGCCGGACCGGCCCGGCGGTGATCAGCGGCTCGCCCCCTTTGCGCAGCCGGATCCGCTGGTCCGACTGCCGCAGATCGATTTCGTTCAACTCATGCTCGTTCATCAGCTCGATCAGCCGGCGAATCCGCTTGACGTCGAAGATATCGCCGGATGGCCCGGAGCCGGAACTTGTCATGCCTCGAATCTCCCGCTGGTGAACCGGCCGCTGGGAGCCGGCAATCGGTGGTTTTTGCTGGAAACGAGCCGCACGCGACAGGCCGGCGGGCGGCACGGGCTGCCCACAGCGCATCCGGCTGGCAGAGCGGGCTTTAGGTGCCGGCCACGCCCGAGCAATCGAGCCCAATGACGGCGTAAATTTGTTCACAAACCCATGCCCGCGTTCAAGTTTGGGCCGAATTCTACCTACGGCTAAAATAGGCGTCAAGCCGCCGCAGGCCGCTTTGACGGCGCCCCCCGGAGCCCGATATGCCGACCGGTGGCGATGAAAAATGCCTCTCGGCCGCCCTAACCGCTGCGGCCCGGGTAGGATGAACAGCCGCCAGCCGATTCCCTGGACAAAAGGTGTGCCGTCGCCATGAACCCCGAGCGAATGGAAAAGCTCGCCGAACAATTGTTGGGGGGCCGGTTGGCCCTGGCCGATTTCCTCCGCCAGGTCGCCGAGCCCGCCACCGCCGATTTGAACGAAGCCCAGATCGACCTCGACCGCCACCGCCGTTGCGGCTATCCGGAGGTGGTTTTTGGCCAGGGCAAAACCGTACCGACTCTGGTGCGGATCTTCCAGACGCTGCTCGCCAGCGGCACCGAAGTGCTCGCCACGCGGATTTCCGCCGAGCAGGCTGCCGAACTGGGACCGCAATTCCCGGCGGCCCAGTACAACCCGGTGGGTCGCACCTTCCGCGTGCCGCTCCAGACTCCGCGCGAGTCCGACTTACCCGCCGGCCACGTGGTGGTCGTGACCGCCGGCACCAGCGATCTGCCGGTCGCCGAGGAAGCCCGCGAGACCTTGCTCTGGATGGGCGCCCGCGTGACGATGATCTTCGATGTCGGCGTGGCCGGTCCGCATCGGCTCCGCGAACGGTTGCACCAGTTCGACGGAGCCGACGCGGTGGTCGTGATCGCGGGCATGGAAGGGGCGCTGCCCAGCGTCGTCGGGGGCTACGTCGATTGCCCGGTGATCGCGGTTCCGACCAGCGTGGGCTATGGGGCCAGCTTTGGGGGCGTGGCGGCGCTGCTCAGCATGCTCAACAGCTGCGCGGCCAATGTGACCGTGGTCAACATCGATGCCGGCTTCAAAGGCGGCTACGTCGCCGGGATGATCGCCCAGAAGGCTGCCCGCCGCGCCGCCGAGTGAAAGAATCGAAAACGCGAATACCACGAGTGATGTCTACGAGCGATCCACCGCTGCCGCGTCTGCCCCGCCGCCTGCCCGACAGCCACAAGGGCAGCTTCGGCAGCGCGCTGTTCGTCGGCGGGTCGCGCGGGATGGCTGGCGCTATCTCGCTGTCCGGGATGGCGGCTTTGCGAACCGGCGCCGGATTGGTCCGGGTCGCCACGGCCGAGTCGGTTCAGCCGACGGTCGCCTCGTTCGAGCCGTCGTACATGACGATCGCGCTGGCCGAGGACGCCGCGGGCCGGATCGCGGCCGCGGCTCGGTCGTCGATCGAGCAATTCATCGAGCATGCGACAGTCGTTGCCTGCGGGCCGGGCTTGGGGCGGTCGGACGAATTGGTCGACCTGGTAGCCTGGCTGTATCAGTCGCTCAAGCTGCCGCTGGTGGTCGATGCCGACGCGCTCAACGCCTTGGCCCAGCGGCCGGACGCGCTGGAGAAACCGGGCGGCCCGCGGATTCTCACCCCGCACCCGGGCGAGTTTGCCCGGCTGGCGCGGATCGACAAGGTGCCGCTCGACCAGCGCGAGCCGCTGGCCCGGCAACTGGCCGAGCGAGCGAAAGCCGTGGTCGTGCTCAAAGGGCACCGCACCGTGATCAGCGACGGCCAGCGCGTGGCGCTCGAATGCGACGGGCAATCCCGGCATGGCCACCGGCGGCACGGGCGACGTGCTGACCGGCGTTACCGCGGCGCTATTGGCCCAGGGCTTGGCGCCGTTCGACGCAGCCCGGTTGGCGGCGCACGTGCATGGCCTGGCCGGCGATCTGGCGGCGGCCAGCCTGGGGCCAGTGGGAATTATCGCCCGCGACCTCGTCGGGCTTTTGCCGCAAGCCCTGGCCCAGTGCATCGGGCCCTAAGGCGCGCGGACTGTATTTCAGCTTCCGGCTACTTGTGGGCCGCGCCTTCGCGTCGCGGGGCGGGCAGGGCCAGCGGCCGGCCATTGGAATCCGGCGAACTGATCGGCGCCGCCGGGCCGTCCCATTCGATCTTGAGTTGGGTGTCGAACACCTTCTCGAACAGCTCGACTCGCCGCCGCGCGCCCCAGATGTCGACGTCGGGATACTGCCGGGCCCGCACGCGGATTTCGGTCGTGCCGCCGTGATTGAGCACGGTCAGGCCCTGCACTTGCTGGCTATTGCTGCGATCGAGCCCGCCGGCCACGCGCAGGATGGCGGCCAATTGCCGGACCTTGATCCGATCGGGGGGCGAGAGCTGGCGAAAATGCTTGTGCTTGCGGCGCGGGGCGGCGCCGCGGTGGTAACGGGCTACGTTGGCGATCAGCTCCAGCTCGTTCGGCTGAAAGCCGGCCAGCCGGCTGTTGAGGATCAAATGGTAGCTGTGCTTGTGATGCTTGTCGTAATCGATCAAATAGCCCACGTCCTGCAGCCGGGCCGCCGTTTCCAGGAGCGGGCGGTCCTGCGGGTCGAGCTGGAACACGTCGACCAGCTGGCTGAAGATCAGCCCCGCCATGTGGGCCACGTGTCGCCCATGCTCCAGTTCGCTGCCGGCGCTGCGGGCGAGCCGCTCGATCGAAGCCTCGCGATCGACCGGGCTGGCGCTGGTGCCCGGCCCGAGCGAATCGTCGATCATGGTCAGGAGCAGCCCGTCGTGCACGCCGCGATTGTGGACTTGGATCAGATTGACCTCGAGCCGGTCCATCACGCGGTCGATGATCGCCAGGCCGGCCACGATGATATCGGCCCGGTCGGGACTCAGGCCGGCCACCGCGCTGCGATCGCGGAGCGGCAGCTTGCGGAGCCGCTGGAGCAGGTGCGCGACTTCGGCCCGGCTGACCTGGTAGCCGCGGATCGGCAGGTTACCCTGGCCTTTGCCGGCCATCACCATCGACGCCAGGCTGGTAAACGTGCCCCCCGACCCGAACAGCACGTGCGGCACGAAGACCGGGTTCTTGATGTGTTTGCGCAAGTGGCGGTCGATGTGGTCGATCAGGCGGTGGAAATCTTCGCCGGCCATGCCGGGTCCGTTGCCGAACATCTCGCTCAGCCGGACCGCGCCCAATTGGGTGGTGTAGATCGCCTCGACGTGGCTGGCGTAGGCCAGCACGATCTCGGTGCTGCCGCCGCCGATATCGACCACGGCCACGTGCTTGTCGGCCAGATCGAAGGTGCGCTGCACGCTGAAGAACGCCAGCAGGGCCTCTTGCTTGGCGCTGATCACCTCGATGTCGATGCCCAGCTCGTCGTGGGCCCGGCGGCGGAACTCGTCGCCGTTGGTCGCCTCGCGCACGGCGCAAGTGGCGATCGTCCGGATTTGCGTGACCTGATAGCCGGCCGCGATCTGCTTGAGCCGGCGGAGGGCGGCGAGGGTCTTTTCCATCGCCACCGGGTCGAGCCGGCCGGTCTTGCTCAGGCTGGCCCCCAGGCGGGTCGAGTCCTTCTCTTCGTCCAGGATGCGGTAGTTGCCGCTCCTGAGGGGCTCGGCCACGATCAGGCGGATGCTATTGGTGCCGATGTCGATCGCGGCCATCCGACCGGCCAACTCCGGCGACAAATAGAATTGTTGTTCTTCCATCCCAACCCAGCCTGTAGCCAGCGAATGGTACATGCGTAAGGATACCATGTAGGAAGGCAGAAGGAGGAAGGCAGAAGGCAGAAAACTCGGCGGGCTGCGAATGGCCGCTCAGTCTTTTTTTCTGACTTTCATGCTTCACCTTTCGTCGTGATGACATTTCTTTTGCCTTCTGCTTCTGCCTTCTGCCTTTTGCCTTTTGCCTTTCTTGTCCCCATAATCCTGTCTGCTCGTTCGACTTCCGCCGCGTCCGCCCCATTGGCTCCCGCACGTCGCTAACGTGAAGCTCATCCGCGACCTTTCTGGCCCGGCCGCCGAGCTGCAGTGCGGGGCCCTGGCAATCGGCAATTTCGACGGCGTCCACCGGGGCCATGCGCGGATCGTCGAGCGGCTGATCGCCCGGGCGCGCGAAGTGGGGGGGCCGGCGGTCGTCTTTACCTTCGACCCCCATCCGGTGCAGTTGCTCCGGCCGGACCTGGCCCCGCCGCCCCTGACCTGGACCGATCGCAAGGCCGAGTTGCTCGCCGCCTTGGGTGTCGACGCGGTGATCGCCTATCCGACCGATCGGGCGCTGCTGTCGCTGTCGGCCCAGCAATTTTTTCAGTCGATCGTGGTCGAAGCCCTGGCCGCCCGGGCGATGGTCGAGGGAGCCAACTTTTTTTTCGGCCACAACCGCAGCGGCACGATCGACGTGCTCCGTGGGCTCGCGGCCGCCGCCGGCATCGTGCTCGAGGTCGTCGAGCCGCTGGTCGTCGACGGCGAGGTGGTTTCCAGCTCGCGCGTGCGGCGGCTGGTGGGCGAAGGCCGAATGGACGAAGCCCGAGCGCTGCTGACCCAACCCTATCGCATTCGCGGCCACGTAACGACGGGCGAGGGCAGGGGGGCCAAAATCGGTTTTCCGACCGCCAATCTGGAAGGCATCGACACCCTGCTTCCCGCCCAGGGCGTGTATGCCGGCAGCACTTGCCTCGCAGGCCGCACCTTTCCGGCGGCGATCCACATCGGCGCGAATCCGACCTTCGGCCAGCAGCAGCTCAAAGTCGAAGTCCACGTGATCGGCTGGCAAGGTTCGCTGGTCGGGCAAACCGTCGAAGTCGAGTTCCTCTCCCGGCTCCGCGGAACCGAGCGCTTCGCTGGCGTGGACCAACTCGTCGCACAGCTCCGTCGCGATGTGGCCCGGGCCGCGGACGTGTTTCAAGCGGCCGAAGGGCGCCCACGCAGCGATCAACCGGCGAGCTGAATGTGCGTCGCACCGTTTCCCAGCGAGCCGTGGGGCTTGTCCCCACGGATGCAACGGCACTATTGCACATGTCGCACTTTCCGGTTCTTCATTCGCGGCTGTGGGATCGGACCGACGCCACCTGGCAGCGAGAAGCGGCACACCGCGGGGATAAGCACCGGCCAGGCTGCGCTGCGAGCCGAAACGGCCGCGTCTCGTTATTCTGCCTTTTGCCTTCTGCCTTCTGCCTTTCCCGCCCCCCCGTCCATTGCCTATCCGGCCCGGGGCGGATTAAGATCGCGGCAGCAAACTTTTGGATTCCTCGGGAGATCGGCCGCGTAATGATCGATTGGAAACGCTTTGGCGAGATGGTCCGCGCGAATCAGCGGTTCCTGCTGACCAGTCACATCCGGCCCGACTGCGACGCCCTGGGGAGCGAGCTGGGCATGGCCGCCGTGCTCGAGCGGCTGGGCAAGCAGGTCCGGATCGTCAACGGCCAGGCCACGCCCCCCAACCTGAAGTTCATCGACCCGGCCGGCAAGCTCCAGGCCCTGGGCGTCGACGTCCAGCCGGCCGAGCTGGAAGCGATCGACGTGCTGCTGGTGCTCGATACGGGCGCCTGGGCCCAGCTAGGCCCGATGGGCGACATCCTTCGCACGACCAAAGCCCACAAGGCGGTCCTCGACCACCACGTCGACAACGACGACCTGGGCGCCGAGTGGTTCAAAGACACCCAGGCCGAGGCCACCGGCCGGCTGGTGGTCGACGCGGCTCGTGAGCTGGGCGTCGAGATCACGCCCGACATCGCCCGGCCGCTGTTCGCGGCCATGGCGACCGACACGGGCTGGTTCCGCTTTCTCTCGACCACGGGCAATACCTATCGCCGGGCGGGCGAGCTGGTCGACGCGGGGGCCAGGCCGCAAGACATCTACACGGCGCTCTACGAGCAGGAGACGTTGGCCCGGCTGCAACTCCGCGGCCGGATTCTGGCCCGGACCACGACCGACCTGAACGGCCGGCTGGCCTACACGGCCGCGCTGCGGGAAGATTTCGCCGCGACGGGGGCCTTACCCTCCGACACCGAGGACGTGATCAACCTGACGCTGGCGGTCGCCGGCGTCGAGGTGGGAGTGATTTTGGTCGAGCAGGCCAGCGGCGGATTCAAGATCAGCTTCCGCAGCCGCACGCCCAAGGTCGATTGCAGCGAACTGGCCCGCTCGTTCGGCGGCGGCGGGCACAAGGCGGCGGCCGGCGCGTTCATTGCCGGTGCGCTCAGCGAGGCGGAGCCCAAAGTGCTTGACGCTGTGCGCGCCGGATGCGATAATTTTCTTGGCATTCGGGAAGCGCGACCCCGCCTCGCCCCCCGCGATATTTGCGCGAGTCCGGTGCCGCGTCCGCCACGGTCCTGCCCTCCGCAATCCACCCCGTGCCAAGAGAGCTTCCCGCCATGGCCCCGGTGCCCAGCACCCCGGCGGTGCCGCATTCCGTCTGCCCCGCCCTCGCCGGCAAGCCGGAATCACGCCGCGCCCCGTCCGCCCGGCCCGCGCCGCGGATTCTTCGTCAAAGCGGCGGCCGTGGTGATTGGCGGCCTGGTGGGCCTGTTTCCGTTTTTGACCGGGCTGGTCGTGTTCGCCGATCCCTGGCGGCGGAAAAGTGCGGGCGCCCAGTGGTATCGGGTCGGATCGGTCGAGTCGCTCAAGCCCGGCGTGCCGCAGCGGGTCGCCATTCTCGATACCCGCCGCGATGCCTGGAGCGAATATCGCGACGAGCCGATCGGGGCCGTGTTTCTCGTGCTGGAAACCGGAAAAACCGCGACTTCCGGGAAACCCAGCGTCGAAGCCTTCAACAGCACCTGCCCGCACGCGGGCTGCTCGGTCGGTTTCGTGCCTGCCCGGGAGTGCTTCGTCTGCCCCTGCCATACCAGCGCTTTTGCTCTGGACGGGGCGCCGCTGAACGCGGTCGCTCCCCGGGGAATGGACCGGCTCGAGTGCGAAGTCCGCGGCTCGGGCGAAATCTGGGTCCGCTACGAGGATTTCGTCTCCGGCACGCCTGAGAAGATCGTCAAAGCATGAAGCTGCTCGATTGGCTCGACCATCGGACCGGCTGCCGCGAGCTGATGCGCGAGGCCCTGTATCGAGCGCATCCCGGGGGGCGCCCGCTGGCGATACGTCTGGGGTAGCACGCTGGTCTTCACGTTCAGCGTCCAGGTGGTGACGGGCGTGTTCCTGTGGATGGCCTATAGCCCTACGCGCCGGTCGGCCTGGGAAAGCGTCTACTACATCCAGCACCAGATGCAGGGGGGCGCTGTCCTCCGCGGCATCCACCACTTCACGGCCCAGGCCATGGTCGTGCTGTTGGTGCTGCACCTGCTGCAAGTGGTCATCGACGGCGCCTACCGCGCCGCGCGAGATCAATTTCTGGCTGGGCCTCGTCTTGATGCAAATCGTGCTCGGCCTGTCGCTCACCGGTTACCTGCTCCCCTGGGACCAGAAAGGATTCTGGGCCACGCGTGTGGCCACCACCCTGATGGGACTGGTGCCGGGCGTCGGCGAGAAGCTGCAGCAACTGGTCGTCGGCGGTCCGACCTACGGCCATCACACGCTCACGCGGTTTTTCGCGCTCCACGCCGGCGTGCTGCCGGGCCTGCTGGTGATGTTCCTCGTGCTGCACGTCTGGCTGTTTCGCCGGCACGGCATCTGCCACCGCGAACCGGTCAAGCGGCCCGACTGCACGTTCTGGCCCGACCAGGTCCTCAAAGACGCGGTGGCCTGCCTGGCAGTGCTGGCCGTTGTGCTGGGGTTGGTGCTGTGGCCGGCGGTGGGCGAGGGATATCGACTCGATCTGTCGGACGCCTCGCGGCTGGGGGCCGAGCTGGGGCCGCCGGCCGATCCGGCCGATCAATATCTGGCCGCCCGGCCGGAGTGGTATTTCCTGTTCCTGTTTCAGCTGCTGAAGTTTTTCCCGGGCAAGTACGAGTTCGTCGGCGCGGTAATCGTGCCCGGCCTGGTGATGACGCTGCTGGCCGCGATGCCTTTCATCGGCCGCTGGAAGCTGGGGCACCGCTTCAATGTGCTGTTCCTGCTGACCCTAATCGGCGGGGCGTGCGCGCTCACCTGGCAGGCTCGTCGCGACGACCTGCAGGGCAGCGAAGCCGCTCAGTTCCAGGCCGCCGTGGCCGATGCCGAGCGCGATGCCGAGCGAGCGGCCGAACTGGCCTCGGCCGGCATTCCACCGCAGGGGGCCATCTGGCTGGTCCGGCACGATCCGAAAATACAAGGCCGCAAGCTGTTCAAAACCAAGTGCAGCCAGTGCCACAGCAGCGCGGGGAGCGGCGAGCGACAGGCCGATGCCGATGCCGAGAAATACAACGGTGCCCCGTCGCTGGTCGGCTTTGCCAGCCGCGCGTGGCTGGCCGGTTTGCTGAATCCCGACTCGATCGCTGGGCCCGATTATTTCGGCCGCACGTCGCATCATGCCGGCGACATGGTCGGCTTCGTGAAAGACGATCTGGCGAAGTGGAAGCCTGAGGAAATCGAGGACGTGGTGATCGCCCTCTCGGCCGAAGCCCGTTTGCCGGAGCAGGCCGACGCCGACGCCCGGGACGTGCAGCGGATCGCCGCCGGCGCACTGCTGATCAAAGACGAGAACCGCTGTGCCCAGTGCCACCGCTTTGAGGATGCCGGCTCGGGCGGTTCGGCGCCCGACCTGACCGGCTACGGCTCGCGCGAGTGGATCATGGCCTTCGTCAGCAATCCGGCGGCCGAGCGGTTCTACGGGAGCAATAACGACCGGATGCCGGCCTTCGCCGAGCATCCACCCGGCTCGCCGCAGAACGAGCTGTCGAGCGAGTCGATCGAAATGCTGGCCGATTGGCTCCGCCACGACTGGAACCGCAAAGAGATCGCCGAGTCGGCTCCCGCCAGGCCGTAGCGCCAGCGGCGAATGGCGAGTGCATCTGTTAAGCCCGCCGGCGGTGTCCGGCGGGTCGCCCCGGGACCGGCCTCTTTACCATTGCGGCTGCTTCCCGCATTTCGCACCTCTCCCATCTTTCGCTCGGCGACGTCCCCCGACGCGACAATCTCTGCGGAATCGGTACAGTTTAACGCCCCTCGTGCCGATTCGTATCAGGGACCGTGGCGCTCGGCCGCGGTCAGGCGTTTTTCTTTGATTCTCGAGCAGACGCCAGCATGTGGTGTAAGCACTGCCGACAAGACGTTCCCGGCCTGGCGACGGCCAACTCGGCCGTGCTGGCCTGCGCCCGCTGCGGTGCGGCATTGCCGGGCCAGGCGGGCCCCGCCCATATCGTGGGCGTCGAAGATCTGGCCGTTCACGGAGTCGATCTGGCCTCGCGGCGGCAGGCTGCCAGTCGACCGCCGGTCGCGCTCGACGAATGGGAATTCGATCACGATCTGCGCGAGCTGGCCGGTCTGGTCTCGGCCGCCAAGGCGGCGCCGCTGGGCACACCGGCGGGCGCACCGGTGGCTTCGCCGCAGCTGCAGGCTTACGCGCCGCGCCGACGGCTGCTCCGGTGGCGCGAACGGGTCGGCCCCGACGCTCCCTATTGGCCTGGCTGGTGCTGCTCTTGGGCGTGCTGGCGATCACCAGCGGCGGCTCGCTATTGGCCCTGGCCTTCGTCGTGCAGAGCGACGCGCTCTGGTCGCTGGGCATGCCGATCGCCATCGCCGGGCAAGTGACGATCATTTTGGGCCTGGTGCTGCAGCTGGAGCGCGTCTGGCGCGACAATCGCTACGCAGTCGAGCAGTTGAGCGAAGTCGACCGGCGGCTGAGCGAGCTCAATCGCACGACCACGCTGCTAGGCGTGACGCACGGCTCGGCCTCGCAGGCTTTCTACGCCCACATGGCCGAAGGGGCCTCGCCCCATCTGCTGCTGGCCGATCTCAAGGGCCAGCTCGATCTGCTGGCCGTGCGAATGTCGGAGAGGCGCTGATCCACAGCCTTCCTTTCTCGACGGCGGAGCAAGATTCACCGCCGAGTACGCAGAGGGCCGCAGACAAGAACGAACGCATTATTTGTTCTTCGTCCCTCCGCGCTCCTCCGCGTACTGCTATGTAGCCGTTGGTCAAGGAAGGTCGGTTGGGGTGTCGGACGTTGATGTCGTGCAGTCTGCTATTCGGTCGTCGCCGGGGATCCGGAGAGACGCAGTTTATCGAAACGCAGGAGGCGGACTAAACTCCGCGACGGGGGGTACCCAGTACGCTAACAGTCGCGGCTCCTTCGTGGCATCAACGATCATCGATTACGATCACCCAGTCGGCTTATCTCGACAAGCGGTATCAGGGCGTCCGACGCCGCCTCGTTCACTGGGAACGGAGAGAGGGAAGGAGGTGGGGGTCTGGGGGAGGAACCTGGGGCCGCTGGTTCCTCCCCCGGTCGTGCGACGTTGCATCTTCCGCCGCCTCCACACCGCGCACGGCCGCATGCCAGATTTGGATCGCCAATCGACGCATCGTCGCCACGACCGCGATCTTTTTGTGTTTTGGGTTTCGCTGGACCACTCGTTGGTAGGCCGCCTGGTCGGCGTTTTTGAAGCGGGTTCGAGTCCACGTAGCCTGGCACAGCACTCGACGCACGCGGCTGGGACCTTGGCGTGTGATGTGCCCTTTGCAGTCGGAACGCGAACCGCTCTCATGACTGGCGGGAATCAGCCCCAGATAAGCCGCGATCTGGCGACGATTGTGAAACCGCCGCGGATCGCCGACTTCGGTCAGAAAGACCAGGGCCGTCAACGCTCCCACGCCTTGCAAACGGCACATCTCGCTCAAGGCGCGCAAGTAACGCGCGCTGTTGACCAGCGGCACCAAGCATTCGTCCAGCCGTTGCAACTGCCGCGAGTAAAACTCCAGCTCCTCCAGCAAACCGTCGAGAGCCACCCGCGCGCCACTGGCCAGTTCCAACCCTCTCAGCCAGCTCCGAAATGCCTTGGTCCACCCCTTGCCCGTGCCCGGCGGCCGCTGGCATTGTTGCCGCGCCAGCAAGCACTTCACTTGGGCTTTGAGCCCCGTAATCTTCGCGGCCACATCCAACCGCGCCGGACCAGTTCGCGATCGTCGCGGGTTTGGAGGTCAGGCACCCAAACGTCCGGCAAGTCGTTGCCGGCCAATATGTGGGCCCGCAGCAGACCTAATAACTGGGCCGCGTCCTTACCGTCCGCCTTGTTCCGCTTCTGCTTCGAAGAACGCGCGATGCGCGTCGGCGCCAACACGTGAGCTTCGATGCCAGCGGCAGTTAGTTGGTCATACAGGCCAAACCCCTGGCTCGACGCTTCGTAGGCCAGCACTATCCGAGCGCCGCCCAGTTCGGCCGCCTGGGCCCGCAATTGGGCAATCAGCTTGGCTCGACCGTCGTTGGTGTTAGCGACCGTTTGGACCGCTCCGGCCCGGTCGCGGTCGACCGAACTCAGCAAAACCAGCGTCTTGGCGTGCAAATCGCAACCCACCATGATAACCTTGCGCATGGCCAGTCCTCCGTTGGATGACAGTCGGGCAAGCGTTCGATCCACTACTTGAACCTTGCTACGCCTTCACCCCTCGCGAGGCAACTGGCCTTTCTCCATGCGCTACATGGTAACTCCGCGGTGAGCCTGCCCGTTTCGCTTTCAGGCAGATCATCACAGCTCGAGCGGGAACGGCGTCAACAGCTCGACGCCGCCAGGCGTGACGAGATAGTTGTTCTCCAGCCGGATGCCGGCCCGCAGATCGCCGCCGTACAGCCCGGGCTCGACCGCGATCACTTCGCCCACCTGGAACGTGTCGTCCCAAAACGGATTGAGGTGCGGGGCCTCGTGCGGGAACAGGCCGATGCCGTGGCCCAGGTGGTGGCCGAACTCTAGCGGCTTGAACTGGCACAGATACCGATCGACTTCCTGAAATACCTCGCGGCAGCGCACGCCCGGGGCCACGCGCCCTTCGACGATCTCGAACGCCCCGGCCACGGCCTGGCAAATCCGCTGCTGCTCGGCGGTCGGCTTGCCGTCGACGGCGATCACCCGGGTGTTGTCGGCAAAGTAGCCGCGGTAGGCCGGCCCCAGGTCGAAAATGTAGAGCTCGCCCGCCTCGATTTGCCGATCGCGGGGCGGGCCGCCGCGCTCGCCCGAGGCGTAGTCGTTGCCGGTGCCGGTGATCATCTCGCCGCAGGCTTCGACCGCTGCCGCCTGTAGCTCGTTGAACACCGCCAGCTCATTGATCCCGGGCCGCACGATTTGCCGCGCCCGGCGGTGCATGGCGGCCGTGGCCTCGATCGCCCGGCGAAGGCAGGCCAGCTCGTCGGGATCCTTGCAGCGGCGCAGTTGATACAGCTCAGGCTCGATGTCGACCAATTCGGCCCCGAGCGGATCGGTCAGATGCCGTGGGCAACTGGAGAACTCGATTCCGACCCGCTTGGATTTGCCCACCCCGCCGAGCGCTTTGAGCAGCACGGCGACTCGAAGCCGTGCGCTGATCGTTGCGCAAGGTGGAATGCCACTGGGCCTCGTACGTCAGCACCGTATCGGCCGCGGCCTCAGCGGGCGGTTCGCCGGGGGCGACCAGCGTCAGGTGCCCGCTGCGGTCGAGGGCCAGGGCCGGCGAAAACACCCAGCGGAACCGGGGCCCGGCCAGGTATTGCACGTGTTCGATCTGGGTGATGATGGCCAGATCGAGCCCGAGCCGCTCCATGACTTGGATCAGGCGTTTCTGGCGAGTGCGGCAGGCGGGAAGGTCGATGGGCATGGGAAGGCAGAAGGCAGAAGGCAAAAGGCAGAAGGCAGAAGGCAGAAGGCAGAAGGCAGAAGGCAGAAGGCAGAAGGCAGCGTGGGTTCAGCCGATTGTGGGTGCGAGCTGTGTTCAGCGATGGATGATAACCGGGACGACGCGTTTGCTCAAAGGCGCGCCTGGCTGGCGCCGATCGTTCTTCGTCTTTCTGCCTTTTGCCTTTTGCCTTCTGCCTTTTGCCTTATGTTGGCCTGCCTCACCTCAGCTCCTGAATCATCCGCTCGAGATCGTCTTCGTTGTTGTATGCGTGCGGGCTGATGCGGAGCTTGCCGGCCCGGAGGCGAACGACGACGCCGGCCCGCTCGAGCTGCGCCGGACCTGCTGTGGGTCGCGGCCCGGCACGTCGAACAGCACGATGCCCGAGCGGTGGTCCCCCTCGCGCGGGCTGAGGATCGGCGAGCCGGCCGCTTCGAGTCGCTGGCAGGCCAGATCGGTGATCTCCAGAATTCGCCGCCCGATGGCCGCCGGCGTGAAATGGAGCAAGAGCTCCAAGCTCGCCGCCAAGGCGATGAAGCCGGCCATGTTTTGCGAGCCGCCTTCGTAGCGAGCGGCGGTCGGTTTGAGATCGAGCGCGATGCGGTTGTAATCCGAGGCATGCACCACGCTATGCCAGCCGACCCCCAGCGGACGCAGCCGGTCGAGCAGCGGTTTGCGCAAGTAGAGCAAGCCCGCACCCTCGGGCCCCAGCAGCCACTTGTGACCGTCGGCGGCCAGAAAATCGATCGGCGTGCGGGCGACGTCGAGCGGAAAGGCGCCGAGCCCCTGAATGGCGTCGACGAACAGCAGGGCCCCGCGGCGATGCGCCAGCTCCGCCACGTCGTCGAGGTTCACCCGCCAGCCGCTGGCAAAGCCGACCCAGCTGATCGAGACGATCCGCGTTCGCGCATCGCAGGCCGCTTCCAAGCGGTTCAGGTCCACTCGGCCCCCGTCGGTCGGGACGCGGCGGGTTTCCACGCCGCGCTCCGCCAGGTTCAGCCAAGGATACTGGTTCGAGGGAAACTCGTTGTCGAGCGTCACCACATTGTCGCCCGGTTGCCAGCGATAGCCCTCGGCCACCAGGCTGATGCCCTCGGTCGTGCTGCGGACCAGGGCAATTTCGTCGGCGCCGGCGCCGATCAGCTGAGCTCCCAGGCGGCGGCACTGCTCGACCCGGGCTTGCCACTCAGGCCAGACCGTGTCCCCCTGCTCGGCGGCCTGCCGGACCCAATTCAGGATTGCATCGCGACTGGGACCGGGCAGGGGGCCCACCGCGGCGTGATCGAAGTAGGCCCAGCGCTCGGCAATCGGCATCTGCCGGCGAAACTCGGCCCAGACCTTTTCATTCGGTGGCTCGTTCATCGCGCCCATCTCCCGCACGCCTTCATCCGCTCAGCTCCCGAAACAGGTTGTTTCGCCCGGATTGCAAACCGCGGCTGTACCCAGCATGATGACGTAGTGCCGGGCAAGTCTGGTTCGGCATTGTCGGTTCCTGACCCCGCAGCATTCAAGCGATGATGACCAATTCCGACAGTCGCGTGGCAGTGTACACGGGGTCATTCGATCCGGTCACTTTGGGCCACTTGAACGTCATCGAGCGGAGCAGCCGGCTGGTCGACCGGCTGATCGTCGGCATCGGCACCAACATCGAAAAGCAGGCCCTGTTCTCGCCGGAGGAGCGGGTCGACCTGGTCCGGCTTTGCACCGAGCGGCTGGGCAATGTCGACGTGCAGGCTTTCTCCGGGCTGGCCGTCAACTTCGTCCGCCAGTGTGGGGCCCGGGTGATGCTCCGCGGCGTGCGCTCGCTGGGCGATATCGAGGCCGAGTTCACGATGACGCTGGCCAATCGCAAACTGGACCCGGGCATCGAAACGGTATTTCTGATGGCCGACGACCAGTTTTCGCATATCTCCAGCTCGCTCATCAAGCAGATTGCGGCCCTGGCGAGCGACGACGAGTTGGCCCGGTTCGTGCCCCGCGAGATCGTGCCCGCCATCCGCCGCAGTATGCGCGACTCCCGCAGCGCCCATGAACCGCGCCAGCTACGAGTTCGACGTGATCGTGGTCGGTGCGGGGCACGCGGGCACCGAGGCGGCGCTGGCTGCCGCCCGGCTGGGCGCCGGACCGCGCTACTCACGACCAACTGCGACACCGTCGGCCAGATGAGCTGCAACCCGGCGATCGGCGGGGTGGCCAAGGGGCAGATCGTTCGCGAGATCGATGCCCTGGGCGGCGCGATGGGGCAGGCGATCGACGCGACCGGCATCCAGTTCCGGCTGCTCAACCGCCGCAAGGGCCCGGCGATGCATAGTCCCCGGGCTCAGGCCGACAAGAAGGCCTATCAGCAGTGGATCAAGCAATTCGTCGAAGAGCAGCCGGGCCTGGTGCTCAAGCAGGAGGTGGTCGAGGACCTGCTGGTTAAGGAGCCGGCCCCAGGCAGCGACGCCCCGCCGCGGATCGACGGCGTCCGCGTCCGCGGCGACGCGGTCTATCGTGCCCCGGCCGTCGTACTGACCACCGGCACGTTCCTGCAGGCCCTAATGCACACGGGCGAGACCAAAACACCCGGCGGCCGGGCCGGCGAAGGCACGACGGCCGGCATCAGTGGATCGCTCCAGCGGTTGGGTTTCGAGCTGGCCCGGTTCAAGACCGGCACGCCGCCGCGGCTCAACAGCCGCACGATCGATTACAGCAAATTGGAGCTGCAGCCCGGCGACAACGAGCCGCAGCCGTTCTCGTTTCTGACCGAGCGGCTGGATTGCCAGCAGTTGCCCTGCTGGATCACTTTCACCAACGAGGCGGCGCACGAGGTGATCCGGGCCAATCTGCATCGGGCGCCGATGTACAGCGGCCAGATTCGCGCCGGCGGGCCGCGCTATTGCCCCTCGATCGAAGACAAGGTCGTGCGGTTCGCCGACAAGGACCGCCACCAGCTGTTTCTCGAGCCCGAGGGCGCTCGACCCGCGAGATCTACGTCAACGGCATCTCGACCAGCTTGCCGCGCGACGTGCAGGAGCAGGTGATCCGCCTTGTGCCCGGCTTGGAAAATGCCGAGATCATGCGCTATGGCTACGCCGTGGAATACGACTTCGCCCCGCCCGATCAGTTGCAACCCTGGCTCGAAACCAAACGCGTGGCCGGGCTCTATTTCGCCGGCCAGCTCAACGGCACCACCGGCTATGAAGAAGCGGCAGCCCAAGGATTGATCGCCGGCGCCAATGCCGCGCTGCGGCTGGCCGGCCGCGGGCCGCTGGTACTCGATCGCCAGCAAGCGTACATCGGTGTCTTGATCGATGACCTGGTCACGCGCGGCGTCGACGAGCCGTACCGCATGTTCACCAGCCGGGCCGAGTATCGCTTGCTGCTGCGGCAAGACAATGCCGATCGCCGGCTCACGCCGCTGGGGCATCGGCTCGGTCTGGCCGACGAGCGGCGTTGGGAGTTGCTCTCGGCCAAAGAAGCCGAGATCGCCCAGGCTGCCGCTTTGCTCGAAACTCGCAGCGCGGGCGAAGTGACTTTGGAGAAGCTGCTGCGCCGGCCCGAGATCCAGTGGCGCGATCTGTTTGCCTGGGCGCCCGAGCTGGCGCAGGTCTCCCCCGCCGCCATCGAGCAGTTGACCTACGACGTCAAATACGCCGGCTACGTTCAGCGCCAGCAAGTGGACATCGAGCGCCAGCAGCGGTTGCAAGACAAGCCGATCCCGCCCGGCTTCGACTTCGGCCGGATCAGTCACTTGCGCGCCGAAGCGCGGGAGAAACTCAATCGCGTGCGGCCAATCGATCTGGCGCAAGCCAGCCGGATCAGCGGAATCACGCCGGCCGACATGGCTCTGCTCTTAATCCACCTTGGGGGTAAATGATTGAGGCGTGAGGCGTGAGGCTTGAGGCTTTGAGGACGGAAGGACATCCAACCCTCAACCCTCAAGCCTCAGGACTCAAGCCTCTACTGCCCCCCCCGATTTTTCCGGTTGCGGCCTTGGCGCAGTCGAGGGAGGAACCCCCTCTGGGGCAAGTTGGGTGGGCTGAAAAGATGGCGGTGCGACTTTTTGCGCGGTTGTGGCCGTCACGACGTAAGGGCCGTTAAATGAAAGGTTTGCGTCAAATGGATCGATATTGACTCACCCCGCAAGATAGCTATAATTGGGCTTGATGGCAATTTCGGCAATCTTGGCAGTTATGGGACGGAGCCCTGCTGATATTAAGCTCTGGCGGCTCACTCGAGCGCCCCACCAGCTATCGCAGCACGGCTTTACGAAGCTAACCGGCTAGATTCCGTCAAGCGTCACATGGAGGATTAGGAACTTTCGGGCCGTCTTGCGTCAGGACAGGTCCGGAAGTCCCGCTTTGACTAGCCCGACCATCGGCTAGGAGAGAGGGTGGTTAGCGAACATGAAGACCGTGTTTACGACCGGCGAGGCAGCCAAAATCTGCAAAGTGTCGCAGCAGACCATCATTCGGTGCTTTGACTCCGGACAACTCAAGGGCTTCCGGGTGCCGGGAAGCCGCTTTCGCCGCATCCCCCGCGAGCAGCTCTACTCGTTCATGCGTGACAACGGCATCCCGACCGATGCCCTGGAAAGCGGAAAACGCAAAATCCTGGTCGTCGACGACGATCAAGAACTGGTCGAGCTGATCGCCGAAGTGCTCGAAAAAGACGGCCGTTTCGAGGTCCGCACCGTCAACAACGGCTTCGATGCCGGCATGATGGTCAAGGAATACCACCCTGACCTGCTGGTGCTCGACGTCATGTTGCCGGACATCAACGGCAAGGAAGTCTGCCAGCGAGTCCGCAGCGACAAGACGATGGACGACGTGCGGATCATCTGCATCTCCGGCATGGTCGAAGAGGACAAGATCGAAGACCTCAAGGCCGCCGGTGCGAACGACTTCATCCACAAGCCGTTCGAGGTCGAAACGCTCGTCGATCGGATGTGCACGCTGCTCGACATGGAAACCGTGTCCACGGGCTGATCGACCGGCCTGGGGGCCGCTTGAGCCGCTCACGGCACCGGCCGCTCGTGCTGCGCCTGCCCCGGCTGACGCCGCGCCTCGTCGCGCACGCGCATGAATCGGGCTGCCCGGAACGCATTCGGGTTGGCCGCCGGTGGGCACGCGATCGCCCAGTGGGTTGACGCCCCCTGCGCAGTTTCGCAAGCTTGCAGCCATGACCGCGCTGCCCGAGATTGTCTGCGCCCCCTTTTCCGTCCGCTTGCCGCTGACGGCCGAAGCGGCCCTGGCCCTGGCCGCAGGACTCGCGTCGAATAATCCGACTGAGCGGCCAGAGCAGCTGGCCGCCGGTCTGCGAACCGATCCGCCGCTGGCGCTGTGGACGGTGCTCCAAGCGCCGCCACCGCGGCCCGGCCGGGGGTGGATCGCTGAGCTTTCGGCGTGGCTCGCCGTGCGGCTGGGCGAGGTCGCCGGCGCCGAAGCCCGCCGTCCCCCGGCCATTCTTGCCCGCAAAACAGGGCGTTCGCCTGGGCCAGCTGTGGGTTTGCTCGCGAGGCGCCGCCGAGCTGGCTGCCGCGGAGCTTGGTCCCGACAGCGACGCGGTCCTGCTGGCCCTGTTGCACCGAGCGACCGATTGGCTCGGGCTGGCGGCCACGCCGCGGCCGACCGCGCCGCAATCGCAACACCTACTGCCCGGTTGGCTGGCGACCGCGCTCGAGCGGCTGCGCAGGCCGCGGTCTTGCCCGCCGGGCTCCATCGAAGCGGTGGCCGCGGCCGCTATCGCCACCTCTAGAGCGTCCTCTGCGGCAGCCGAACCTTTTGCAATAGCTCCCGCGGGGCTCGCGGCTCTGCTCAACCAACTGGCCCATTTGGCCGCCGAGCGCTCGCACTGGACGGACGATTTCGAGCGGGCGGTGGAACACGCCAAGCTCGAAGCGCTGAAGGAGTTTGCCTATGGCGCCGGCCACGAGATCAACAATCCCTTGGCCAACATTTCGGCCCGGGCGCAAACCCTCCTCAAGGACGAAACCGATCCCGAACGCCGGCAAAAGCTGGCGGCCATCAACACCCAGGCCTTCCGCGCCATGAGATGATCGCCGACCTGATGCTCTTCGCCCGGCCACCTGAACTGAAACCGGAGCGGATCGAGCTCCCCATTTTTCTGGCGGAGCTGGCCGGCAGCTGGCGCGACCAGGCCCGCGGTCAGCAAACCGAAATCCGCCTGCCCGACGCCGTCAACGGATCGGCCTCGCCGCCTGCCTGGGCCGATCGCAGCGCCCTGGCGGTGGCCGTCCGGGCACTCGTCGCCAATGGGCTGGAGGCTTTGGGTCGCGGCGGTCGGATCGACCTGACGTTGGCCGACGCACGCTTGCCCGCGGACGCTGGCAGTTCGTCGTCCGGCGAGGTTGCCGCGGTGGCCATCCGCGTGGCCGACACAGGCCCGGGCATCCCGCCCGAGATTCGCCCGCGGATCTTCGATCCCTACTTCTCTGGGCGGGAGGCGGGCCGGGGCTTGGGCTTCGGACTGTGCAAGTGCTGGCGGATCGTCACGCTGCTGGGCGGCAGGGTCGACGTCCAATCCGAGGTGGGTGCGGGAGCGGCGTTCACGATCGTGCTGCCGGCCGCCAGCAATCACCAACCCTGAGACCTTGCGGTCATTGGACTCGAATCGACCAGTCCTCCCAGGCGGGCGTCGAACTGCGCTTTTCAGGCCGGGCGGCGGCTTGCCAGCAGATTCTTGCCATAGGTCCCGCGGCACGCGACAATGGTACGAGTTGTGCGGCGTTTGCCGCCGCCGACACGTGCCAAGATTTCATGGGCTAGACTTTCCATAGACTTACTGGGGGAGGAATCCAAGATGAAACGAATCGTGATTGTCGCGGCCGTGCTGGCCGCCGGATGGTGCGCCGCTCGCTCGGCCGAGGCGCAGGTTTACTACCGGACTTACAGCCCGGAAACGGCCGTGCTGATGTCCAGCTCGAGTGGCGTCGCCACGACCGCTTACTACGCGCCGACGACGGCCTATTACGCTCCGGCAGCCGCGACGCCCGTGACGTCGTATTACGCACCGACGACCGCCTACTATGCGCCGGCCGCTCCGGTGACGACGTACTACGCCCCGGCCGCTCCGGTGACCACGTACTACGCCCCAACCACGGCCTACTACGCCCCGACCACGGCCTACTACGCTCCCGCGGCCGTGCCGGTGACGTCGTACTATGCCCCGGGCGTGGTCTACTACAATCCGCGGCCCTACGTCCCGGGCCAGCCGGTGCGGAACTGGATGCGCGGCTACTAGCAGCCGCGACCGGGCCGGCGCCCGATCGGCGCCCGCAGAATCGAAGCGCAACTCGCAAGGCCGGGGTTCAATGAATCCCGGCCTTTTGCTTGCGCGTCAGGCCCGCACGCCGAGTCGCTCGAAGAGCGGCCCCAGCTGACTGCGCAGCGCCGCGACGCGGGCCTGCTGCTGCGGACCCAGCGGCGCACGTCCTTCGCCCGCGCGAAAGCCCAGCACCTCGACCGCCGTGCGGATGCCCTCCGGAAAATCGGCGCCGAAGACCATCGCGTCGAACAGCTCGATGATCTGATTCTGCAGCGCCAGCGCGTCGTCCAGCTGGCGTGCGCGGGCCGCCTCGTACAGCCGCCGGGTAAGCCGCGGAGCGATCCCAGCCACGGCGTTCGTGCCGCCATCGCAGCCGCAGAGCAGCATCGGCAGCAAGGCCGCGTCCCAGCCGGTCAAAAAGCAGAAGTCGGGCCGCCGCGGACGCACGCTCTTGATCATCCGCAGCATGTGGGCCATGTCGCCCGACGAGTCCTTGATCGCCACGATCCGCGGACATTCGGCCGCCAGCCGGACCACCGTCTCGACGTCGATCGGCGGGGCGAAGAGCGGAATGTTGTACAGCGTGACATCGATCGGCGAGCGGTCGCCGATCTGCTTGAAGTAGGCGTACACGCTGTCCGGGCTGAGCTTGAAGTAGATCGGCGAGACGATCGCGACCGAGCGGACGCCGAGTCCCGCGTAATGCTCGCAGGCGGCCAGCGTCTCGCGGACGTTGGCCTCGGCCGCTCCGGCCAGGATCGGCACCCGGCCGCGGGTTTCGTCGGCCACGATCTCGATGATTCGCCGCCGCTCCGCTGCCGTGAAGCGGGTGAACTCGCCGGTCGAACCGTTGGGATACAAGCCGTGCGCGCCGGCCGCGATCAGCCAACTCGTGTAGCGTCGCAGTTCCGGCTCGTTGATCGCGCCGCGACCGTCGAGCGGCACGATATTGGGAACAAAAATGCCCTCGATCCGGGCGGCCGTCATGGTGATGCTCTCTCTGTTGTCAGGGCGGGACGCGGCGCGGATCGCGCGGCATGCACGAGTGCCGCAGCGCGGCGATCGCCAGTGCCGCCGCGCGGCGATCGCCAGTACAATCAGCGTCAGGCCGACCGCGGTGGCCGCCAGTCTAGCCCGCTGCGGGCGGCTTGCCAATTCGCGGGCCGCGCGGGCCGGCGGGCGGCGAATTTCCGGTGAGCGGCGATTGTTCCCAGGCGAGGCGCACTTTTGCATTCGGCACAGCGACGTTCCGTCCCAGTCCCTTCGCGCCAGGCCGCGCGGGCCGGCACGCCGAGCTCGGATCGAACGCGGGCATCTGGCTGTTTGCAATTTTGGCGACCGTTTATGCGATCGCCTTTTTTTCGTGCCGACTTTCGTCGGTTGCCGATCCCAACACCGGCGCGCCGCTGAGCCGGAGCGTCTTCTGGTTCGAGGCCCTGCTGCCCGAGCGGATGATCTTCGGCTGGTTCGGCCCGGACCTGCCGCTGGGCCTTGTCGATCGCCTGCCGCTGGTCGCGGTGGCGGCGACGGTCTGGCTGGCCGCGTGGGGAGCGGGCCGGGTAATGCTGACCGCGCTGGGGCTCGATCGCGGTCTGACAACGCCCGAGCGACTGTTCCTGGCGGCCGCGGCGGGAGCGAACCTGTTTTCGCTCTACGTGCTCGTTTGCGGCCTGGCCGGATCGCTCAGCCGGCTGGTGCTGTTTGGCCCGCCCGTCTTGGCAGCGCTGTGGGCGCGAAGCTGGAGATCGCCGCGCTCCGTGGTCGGACAACCGAAAGTGCCGATGGTCACGACAGGTCCCGAGAGCCCCCGAGCAACGCTCACGGCTCTGGCCGCTGCTGGTGCCCAGCGCGGTTCTTCGCGCTGCTGATTCTGGCCAGCGCCTGTCTGCCGCCGCTCGATTTCGACGTGCTCGAGTACCACCTCCAAGCGCCGAAGGAGTTTTTCCTGGCGGGCCAGATCGCATTCTTGCCGCACAACGTCTACGCCAACATGCCGCTGGGGGCCGAGATGTTCAACCTGGCCGGCATGGTGCTGGCGGGCGATTGGTGGATCGGCGGCCTGGCCGGCAAACTGGCGATCGCCGGCTTTGCGCCGCTCACGGCGCTCGGGCTGTTTGCGTTCGCAGCCCGCTGGGTATCCGCGCTGGCGGGCGCCGTCGCGGCGCTGGTCTATTTGTCGACTCCCTGGATCGCCCTGGTCTCGGCCAGCGGACTGATCGACGGAGTCGCGGCATTTTACCTGTTGGCCAGTCTGTACGCGCTGGCACTTTGGCGAGATGAGCTGGCAGCCGGCCGCAGCGGTCGCGGCGCGCTCGTGCTCGTGGGTTGGCTCGTCGGAGCGGCCGTCTCGGTCAAATACCCGGCGGCGGTGTTCGTCGCCTTGCCGGCCGCCGGCGCGGTCTGGGTGGTCGCGGGACGATCGACTGTCCAGGACGCGCGACATTGGCGGACCCGCGGCGCGGCTTTGGCCATCTTCATCGCCTCGGCTGCTGCGGCCTGCGGGCCGTGGCTGGCGAAGAATCTGATCGCAACCGGCAATCCGGTTTATCCCCTAGCTTACCGGGTGTTCGATGGTCGAACCCGCACCGACGAAAAAGATGCCCAGTGGCGGCGGGCCCATGTCGCCGCCGAATTATGCCATCGCCGATCTGGCCGCGCGGGTCGGCGGCGTGCTGCTGGCCAGCGATTGGCTCAATCCGCTCGCGGTCCCGCTGGCGGCCCTGGCATTCTTTTATCGGTCCCAAAGGCGGCTTGTCCGCTGGCTGGCAGGTTATGCACTGTTCTTGCTGGCCGCGTGGTGGCTGTTGACCCATCGGATCGATCGCTTCTGGGTGCCGGTGTTGCCGGTCGTTTCGCTACTGGCGGGCATCGGCGCCACGTGGAAAGACGGCCGCACGTGGCGCTGGGCTCTGGCAGCTTGGCTGGCCGTCGGCTTGTCGTACGACTTCGTGGTGCTCGGCTCGGGCGTGGTGGCCGATAGTCGCTGGTTCGTTGCGCTCGAGTCGCTGCGCGCAGCGGCCCAGCAGTTGCGGCCAGCGCACGTTCGTTTGGATAAACTGGTCCCGCCCGGCAAACGGGTATTGCTGGTTGGCGATGCGACCCCCTTCGATCTGCGAGCCAGTGCCATCTACAACACGGTGTTCGACAGCTCGATCCTCGAACAGTTGGCCCGCGACCGCTCGCCCGCGGAGCTTGCCGGCACGCTCGACGAACTCGGCATCGCGTATGTTTATGTCGATTGGGCGGAGGTTGCCCGCTACAAGTCGCCGGGCAACTATGGCTTCACGCCGTTTGTCGAGCCGGCGGTTTTTGCCCGGCTGGAGGCGGCGGGCGTGTTGGAAAAAGTCGAGGAGGACGCGCGGGGCGACATCTATCGGGTCGTCAAACCGGTCGACCAGGATCCCGATCCCGCGGGCAGGCACCCGCGGGATGGTCAGGCCGGCGCCGGTAACGAATAATGGAACCGGCGCGAAAGGGACAACGGCCCTGAATGGTCGATCCCCTGCGCGGTCCTGAGGGAGTCCAGCGTTCGATGTCCGCTTTTGCCCCCGGCCGGATTGCCGGAATCGATTACGGCACGGTACGGATCGGCATCGCGGTCGCTGATGGCGAGGTGCGGATTGCCACGCCGTATGAGAATTACACCCGCCGCGGGCCCGCGGGCGATGCGGAGTTTTTCCGCCGCCTGGCGCGAAGAGCGGATTGCGCGCTTTGTGGTCGGTCTGCCGGTCCATCTGGATGGCGGCGAAAGCCGCAAGTCGACCGAAGCCCGGGCCTTCGGCCAGTGGCTCGCCGAAACCACGGGCGTGGCGGTCGAGTATTTCGACGAGCGGTTCACGTCGGTCGAGGCCGAACAGCACCTGCTGGCCGCCGGGCTCACGAAGAAGCAGCGCAAAGGGCGGCTCGATAAGCTGGCGGCCCAGATCATGCTGACCGCCTACCTGGAATCGACGGCCCCGCGATCCAACGCAAGCGGCGCCGGGGCAGGGCAGGGGGGCAGCAGCGCGGACGCGATTCGATGGCACCGAGTCAATTGCCGGGGCTCGACGACCAGCGCGGCTCAAACCGTTCCCGGCGACAGCGCTAAGCAGGCATTTGCGGGGAACGCAAGCATGGCCAAACTCATCTTCGGCTGCGGGTATCTGGGCCGGCGCGTGGCCGAACGCTGGCAAGCGGCTGGCGAAAACGTTTTTGCCGTGACCCGCTCCAGCGAGCACGCCCGAGAGTTTCACGAGCGGGGCTGGCAGCCGATCGTGGCCGACGTGGTCCGTCGGGCCACGCTCGTCGATCTGCCGCGGGCCGACACGATCGTCTACGCCGTCGGGTTCGATCGCACGGCCGGCCGGTCGATGCACGAAGTCTACGTCGAGGGGCTGGCCGCGGTGCTCGATGCGCTGCCGCCCGACAGCGGTAAGTTGATCTACATCAGCTCGACGGGCGTATACGGCTCGGCCGATGGCGGCTGGATCGGCGAGCAGACGCCGCCCCATCCCGATCGCGAAGGGGGCCAGGCCTGCCTCGCGGCCGAGGCGGTGCTGCGGGCTCATCCGCTGGTCGAGCGGAGCATCATCTTGCGAATGGCCGGTCTATACGGGCCGGGCCGCATTCCGCGCCGCCGCGAAATCGAAGCCGGCACGCCGCTGGCCGTGCCCACCGAAGGACACTTGAATCTGATCCACGTCGACGATGCGGCGCAGGTCGTGTTGGCGGCGGCCGAGCGGGCCGCAGGCGGCAGCCTGTATCTGGTGTCCGACGGGCATCCGGTGCCGCGGCGGGAGTATTATCAGGAGCTCGCGCGGCAGTTGGGTGCGCCACCGCCGCACTTCATTCCGCCGGCGGCCGATAGCCCGGCCGCAGATCGCGCGCGGAGCGGACAAGCGCGTGCGCAATGCGCGGCTGCTAGCCGAGCTGGCGATCGAGCTGGCCTATCCCGATTATCGCGCGGGCCTGGCGGCGATTCTGGCGGCCGCGGCCGAATCGTCGTCGACCGTCTGAACCTCCGGAGCACCGACTCTCCGCTGGGTGGTCCCGCGCCGGCCAAGGCTCGCGTCCAGCGGGGCCGCAGACCGCCGGAGTCGGCGCCGTGCTGAGAACGAGTCTCATCAACACGGCCGGCCGCGCTCCGGGTTCTTGTGAGACCTGGACGTGCCTTCTAGAATTCGGTGCTTGTCCCTCGGCGGCCGAGCTTCGCCCTCCTTCGTCGCTCCTGTAGGAAACGTGTCGACAATGCTGCAGCGCAAACCGGTCTTCCCCCACGTCATCGAGATGAACTATCAGGCGGGAGAACGGCTGGGCTGCAACGTGTATCTCGTCTACGACGGGGCGGATTGGCTGCTGATCGACATTGGCTTCGAAGAAACCGTGAACGAGATCGTCGAGCTGATCCGGCAGCTCGATTTTCCGCTCTCGCAGTGCCGGATGCTGATCGCCACACATGCCGACGTCGACCATATCCAGGGCCTGGCCAAGATGAGCCAGCTCTTGAAAACCAAGGTCGTCGGCCATCCGCTGGCGGCGGAGCCGCTGGCCGAGGGGGACCGCGTCAAAACCTTCGCCGAGATCGCGGCCCAGAACATCCACCTGGAGATGCCGCCGATCAAGCTCGACGAGTTGATCAACGACGGCGACAAGCTGCGGCTGGGCGGCCTGGAGCTGGAGGTCTGGCACACGCCGGGACACACCGACAGCCAATTGTCGTTCCGTTTGGGCAAGCTCCTGTTCAGCGGCGACAATATCTACCGCGATGGCTGTGTGGGGGCGATCGACGCCCACCACGGCAGCGATATCCCGGCGTTCATCGGGTCGCTCGAGCGGATTCGGGCCAGCGACGTCGAGTGGCTGCTGCCGAGCCACGGTCCAATCTTCCGCAAGAACGACAAGCTGCTCGACGCCGCCATTGCCCGGCTCAAGGGCTACTCCCACATGGCCGACTTCGGCACCTGCGCCGTCGACTGGCCGCTGATGGACCAGTGGGACGACGAGCTGGCCGCCGGGAAGATGCCGGAGTGAAAGGCAGAAGGCAAAAGGCAGAAGGCAAAAGGCAGAAGGCAAAAGGCAGAAGGCAAAAGGCAGAAGGCAAAAGGCAGAAGGCAAAAAGTGGCGCTGCCCTGCATTCCCGCCCTTCAACTAGGAGCGAGGCGGACTGCTAGCAACCGACGTGTTATCCGGCCGGTATGCGTTGCCTTCTTTTTGCCTTTTGCCTTCTGCCTTCTGCCTTCCCTTTGCCGGTTCTACCGGATATTCGCTCAATGCCGGCTGTAGGGGCTGCCGATGGGTAGTTTAGACCCAGTCGCGGCCGCGCCGCCCCAATCTGCCGGGGCGTGAATCGCAGCCAGCGCGGACCGAGTTTCGATTCATTCGAGGGGGGACGGGCGATGATCCGCACATGCGTGCTGGCGCTGGTTTGCGCTGCCGGTTTGGTAGCCGCACTACCCGCGTCCGAAGCCCAGGCCCAGCAGGGATTCGGCGCCCAGTGGGGCCGCACCTACAACACCCAGGACTGGAACCGGTTCTACCACTATCCGTACGTCTACTATCCGCAAAACTTCTGGTCGAGCCAGTACTACAAGAGCGCCGACGACATGTACTTCCGCTATCCGCCCGAGATGCGGGTGCCGATCTACAACAAGGCCTGGCACAACATGTATCCCGAAGGCCAGCTCTACCACATGGGCCACCACTTCATTCTCGATCAGTTCTAAGCGCTCGAAATCGAACGCACGCCCGGGGTTCGTTGGGAACCTCGGGCGTGTTTGCGCACGGCGTGGGACCCGGTCGGCAAAGCCGGCGTCAGGCCCGGGCCGCTTCACGGCCGAAGCGATAATAGATCTCGCTGGCCGCTTCGAGCTGGTCGATCGCCAGCCATTCGTCGGCCGTGTGGGCCTGGGCGATCGAGCCGGGTCCAAAAACCACGGTCGGCACTCCGGCGGCGCTCGTGGCTGCGGCATTGGTGCCGTAAGGCACGCCGATCAGCCGCCGGCCGGGCGCCACGCCGCTGGCGCACGTGGCCAATTGCGCGCCCAGCGCTCGATTGTCGCCGTCGGACAGGCCGGTCGTCTGCATGTACGGCGGATCGTGCTGGACCGAGTCGGGGTCCGGCAGTTCCGCCGCCAGGTAGTCGACGACGTGCCGGTACGCTGCGTGGGGGTCTTCGCCGGGGATCACCCGGCGGTCGATTTCGAGCGTGGCCCGATCGGGCACCGTGTTGACGCTCAAGCCGCCGCGCACGGTGCCGACGCTGAACGTCGGCCGGCCGCAGAGCGGGTGCTGGCCCAAGCCGGGAACGATCTGCGGGCGTAGCGCTCCAGCGCCGCGAGGACCGGGGCCAGCCGATAGATGGCGTTCTCGCCCAGGTGCGG
Organism: uncultured Planctomycetaceae bacterium; assembly: GCA_963828155.1. Classification (GTDB taxonomy): domain Bacteria; phylum Planctomycetota; class Planctomycetia; order Pirellulales; family PALSA-1355; genus CAWCAX01. The sequence continues at coordinate 68,395 of CAWHDQ010000011.1, read as the reverse complement.
TTCCGAACTGTGCGCCGCGCGGCCCAGCGCGTGCAGCCGCCAGCGGACGACGCCCTTGTGGGCCACGACCACATCGAGCAGCGTCGGCTCGGCCACGATCGCCGCAATGGGCCTGTGCGGCAGAATGGAGTCCGGCTGTTGCCACAACCGGGTGATCGCCTTGGCGCCGCTGAACCCGTGCTCTTCATTGACAGTGGCCGACAGGACGAGCGTCGGACGATTGGCCGGCGGTTCGGCGGCCAGCCGGGCCAGGGCGACCAGCATCGCCGCCAGACCGCCTTTGATGTCGCACGAACCGCGGCCATAGATGCGGCCCTCGCGTACCTCGGGCTTGAAGGGCTCGATCGTCATTCCGGTAACGGGCACCGTGTCCTGATGCGCGTCCCAGAGCAGGATCGTGCGCTGCGCTCGGGCGCGGCGGCGCCGTCGATCCGAGCCAGGATGTTATCCCGGCCGGGCTCAACCGTCTGCCGGGCAAAAGGCAACCCCAGCCGGCGGAAGAAGGCTTCCAGATAATCGGTCACCCGGCCTTCGAGGTACTCCGGGCCGGTCACCGCCTGTCCCATCGGATTGACGCTGGGAATGGCGACCAATTCGCTCAAGACCTGGACGACGTGGGCAGTCATGGTTGCCGGCCAGGCTGGCCGGTAATGGGCGGCACAATAAAGAACTCGCAGGCAGCTGCGGCTGCTGCCGGTCGACAGTGTACCATCCGCCGCGCCGGCCGCAGCCCATTCCGGCATCGGCTGGCTCGGCCTCGCCGCTGGCGGCGGTGAGCAATGCATCGATTCCGACCGGAACGACGCCGACATGAGGCCGGGCCCAGCGCGCCCCGCCGCACACCGCGTTGCGTTTGCCGGGGGGGACCTATAGACTAAACGTCTCTGCAATCGCGTGCATTTCGGGACGAAGGGTCGCTTCCGGCCCGTTCAGGGGGAGTCCGGCTGACGGCCGCGCGGTCCGTTCCGGCACGATTTCTCGCAGGTGTTTCCATGGCGGCAGGTGGCTCCCCAGCGTGGTTCGGAGGGGCGGAGCGAGATATCGCGCCCGGCGCGGATTTCTCCGGCCGCCGCCGGCGCCGCCGGTTTTACGCTGGTCGAGCTGTTGGTCGTGATTGCGATCATCGGCATCCTGATCGCGCTGCTCTTGCCGGCGGTCCAGGCCGCGCGGGAGGCGGCCCGGCGGACGCAATGTGCCAACAACGTCAAGCAGCTCGGCCTGGCCCTGCAGAACTACCACGACGTCAATAAAATCCTGCCTCCCAGCTCGCTCTGGCCCGCGACGGGCACGTTCGACATGCCCACCACGGTCTTCGGCGCCGACTGGGTGATCCTGATCATGCCGTTCATGGAAGAAGCCACCCTACTGGCCCAGTACAACAAGCAGCTCCCCCTGACCGATCCGGGCAATCAGACCTTTCGCAGCACGCCGCTGGTGACGATGACCTGTCCGAGCGATCCCTACAGCCAGGTGCCGTTCGACGGCACGACCCTGTCTCCCAGCCTGGGAGCGAACTGGGCCCGGGGTAATTACGCCGCCAACGCCTCGCTCAACTATCACGACGATCTGAGCGGCAACATCAACCGCGGCCCCACCGCCGTCGATTGGAGTTGCTGGTGCTACCGCGGCGTGATGGGGGCCAATGTCTCCTGCCGCTACCGCGACATCGCCGATGGCACCAGCAAGACGATCGCCATCGGCGAGTTGCGGGCCGGCTTGATATCGGCCGACCCCCGCGGCGTCTGGGCCATGGGCGGCGGCTGCACCAGCGCACTTTATGCGCCATGGTTACGAGGGGGACGACAGCGGCCCCAACGCAATCCAGCCGGCCGCCGACGACAACCTTGGTTGTCAGGCCACGCAAAACGCGCTGGGTGGCGTCACCGGGCTGATGCAGCTGGGAATGCCTTGCTACAACGGCGATGCCCAGAATCACCAGCAAACGGCCCGCAGCTTGCACCCGGGGGGCGTGATGATCGGATTCTGCGACGGCAGCGTCCAATTCATCAGCGATACGATCCAGTCGTTCACGGGGATGGGGGCCAACGAGTCGACCTGCACGCCCAGCGGTCCCTTGTCGGTTTGGGACTACCTGAATCTTTCCATGGATCAAACAACGATTGCAGCGGACAGCTATTGACGGCCCCCTGAACGGCGAAGGGGGCGCCACGGGTAGCCGACCCGAAAGCCACTTCTGCCATTGCATCTCGGGATTCGCCACGGGGGCGATCGCCGTGGCATGCACTCACCCCCGCACCGCTCGAATCCTGTGCCCGCTCTGCCCGGGCGATGCCCGAGTCCATTGCAAAGCGTGGAGCCAGAATATAGATTAAAGGGGCAATTCTATCTGTATTCCTTTAATCTCGTTTTCGGCGACGTGCCCGATCTCGGTCGGCTAGGCCGATTGTTGCGAGGCCACGTTCTCCTCCGTGGGCGCTCCGCCGACGTATCTGCCGGAGCGAGGTTTAGAGCCTCCGCGTGCCCCTCCGGGGCTGTTTGTTTGGGTGAAGCAATGCAATTTGTGCGTCGAATGACAGATTGGCGCTTTCATGGGCCGCGGGCCGCGGGCTGCGTTTACCCTGGTCGAGTTGTTGGTCGTGATCGCGATCATCGCGATCCTGATCGCACTGCTCTTGCCCGCTGTGCAAGCGGCTCGCGAGGCGGCCCGCCGTACCCAATGCGCCAACAATCTCAAGCAGATCGGCCTGGGGCTGCAGACGTATCACGACGTCCATCAGATTCTGCCGCCCAGCTCGCTCTGGCCGGCCGGCTCGACGGCCAGCATGCCGAACACCAATCTGTATGCCAACTGGGTCATCATGATCCTGCCGTTCATCGAAGAAAAGAATCTGGCCCAGCAGTTCAACCTCAATGCGACGATCTGCGATCCGTCGAATGCCACCGCCCGGGGCACGATCATCAGCACCATGATCTGCCCGAGCGACCCCTATTCCGCGGTGCCCTTCGACGGCACCCAGTGGGGCATGGGAAGCAACTGGGCCCGGGGAAATTATGCCGCGAACGCCTCACTGGACTACATGGACGACGGCGCAGTCGGCGGGCAAAACTCGAACTGGAACCAGTACTACTATCGGGGCGTGATGACCGCCAACATCGGGCTCAGCCTGAAAAAAATTCTCGACGGTACCAGCAAGACCATCGCGGTCGGCGAGATCCGGGCGGGTCTGAACTCCACAGATGCCCGTGGCATCTGGGCCATGGGTGGCGGCGCGGCCAGTGCCCTATACGCCCACGGTTGGATGGGAGACGACAACGGCCCGAATTGCGCCTCGATCTACGCCGACGACCAATTCACTTGCGATCTCACCACGACGGCCTTCGGCGGCAGCCAAGCCTTGGTCAATCTGGGCATGCCCTGCTACGTGGGCGATGCGGGCAGCCATCAACAGACTGCCCGCAGTCTGCATCCGGGCGGCGTCCAGGTCGTGTTTTGCGACGGCAGCGTTCAATTCATCTTCGACGAAATCCAGCTCGGCACCGGTTCGACCACGCTCGGCGTCTGGGATCTCTTGAACCTGTCGTGCGACGGGCAAGTCATCGCCGCCGGCATGTACTAAGTATCCGCCGGACCAGTCCGACGGGGGGAAGGAACCCGCGAGAATTGGCTGTCCGAGACTGGCGATCGGTCCTTGCAGCGGGTGGGGGAGCGTACGGAACCAGGGCCGATACAGGCCGCTTGACCGCCTCGGAAGCGAGCGATACCATCTGGGCTGCTGCAGAGGCCCCCTAAGCGCGCGGGAGGGCCTCTTTCAGCCCACTACTTTGTGACAAGATTCACAAAGTTCGTCCGCTTCGCCGCAGGGGCTCTCGATGCAACTGGCCGTGCTGCCTGTTTTTCTGTTCGTCCTGTGCTCGACGGCACTGGCGGCGGGCCTGATCTTTGTCTGCGGTTGGATCGGGCCGCACAAGGACAATCGGGTCAAACAGATGCCGTATGAAAGCGGCATGAACCCGATCCACGACGCCCGTCGTCGGTTCGACGTCCGCTTTCATCTGGTGGCCATCGCCTTTCTCGTGTTCGACGTCGAATTGCTGTTCCTCTATCCCTGGGCCGTGGCCAGCCGCAATCCGGCCGGCGTCGATGCCGCCGTGAAGGCCGGCCTGGTCGAGAGCCGGGGACTAGTGTTTGGCGAAGTGCTCGTGTTCATCGTTTTGCTGGGCCTGGGATTTGTCTACGCCTGGCGCAAAGGGGTGTTTCGATGGCGCGTAGACCTGCCCGAAAACGTGGTGGTCAGCCGGCTCGACTCGCTGGCCAGCTGGTGCCGCAAGAACAGCCTCTGGCCGATGCCGTTTGCCACGGCTTGCTGCGGAATCGAGCTGATGGCCACCGGCGCCAGCCGGCATGACCTGGCCCGGTTCGGGGCCGAGGTGTTTCGCTTCAGCCCCCGGCAGTGCGATCTGATGATCGTGGCCGGTCGAGTAGTGATGAAGATGCTGCCCGTCTTGCAGCGAATCTGGCTGCAGATGCACGAGCCCAAATGGTGCATCTCGATGGGCGCCTGCGCTTCGACCGGCGGCGTGTTCGACACCTACAGCGTGGTGCAGGGGATCGACCGTTTCATTCCGGTCGACATGTACGTGCCGGGCTGCCCGCCGCGGCCCGAGCAGTTGATCCAGTCGATCATCGATCTGCAGGACAAGATTCAGCGCGAGGGGACGATTGGCGGACGCGAATTCGCCGCCCGCTCGCGGCAGCAGCCCAAGCGGGCCCTGGTCGACTTGCCGGTCATCACCTTGCCGCAGGGCATGGCGCCGGCACCGCAGGGTTTCCGGCAGAACTGAGGGGAAAGGCAGAAGGCAGAAGGCAGAAGAGAAGATAGCCACGAAAAACACGAAAAGACACAAAAAGTACGAGGAAGGAGAGGGCCAGGCAGGTCGCGTGAGCTCCTTGCTTTCCTCTGCCCTTCTTTTCGTGACTTTTTGTGTTTTTCGTGGCTATCTTCCGACCTGGGCGTCTTCCGGCGTGGCTGTTGAAGTCGTTGATACGAGGTTCGATTCGTGAGTGTTCCTGAATCCATCGCAGCCCTGGTGGCGGCTTTTCCGGCCGTCACGCACAGCGAGTTCCGCGGCCAGCAGCGGGCCGTGGTGCCGCGCGAGTCCCTTCGGCCGGCATGGAATTTTTGAAGGGCCAGCGGCAGTTCGACATGCTGGTCGACGTCACCTGCGTCGACTATTTGAACTATCGCGATGCCGAGCACCGCTTCGGACTGGTTTACCTCTTGGCCTCGACCGAGTCGGGCGAGCGACTGACGGTGCGAACGTTTCTCGACGAGCCGGAGTTGAGCGTGCCCTCCGCCGTGCCGCTGTGGGAGGGGGCGAACTGGTTCGAGCGTGAAGTCTGGGACATGTTCGGCATTCGCTTCGAGGGGCATCCCGACCTGCGGCGGATCCTGCTGCCCGAGGAGTTTACTTCCTTTCCGCTCCGCAAGGACTACCCGATGCAAGGGCGGGGCGAACGACACAACTTTCCGGTCCTCCAGCGGGCGACGAGCTGACGCTGCGCGTCGGCACGCACCGCGCGTGCCGACCGAACGATTGCAAGTTTGAATCATGGCCACGACCGAACCGATCACGCGAGACGCCGCCACGAGCGGCCCAGCCGAGGGGGGCGGGCCGACCCCGCACGACTACGTCTGGACGCTGAATTTCGGCCCGCAGCACCCGGCCACCCACACCACGCTGCGGATCGTGTTGCTCTTGGACGGCGAGCGGGTGCTCGACGCGGTGCCCGACATCGGCTATCTGCACTCGGGCTTCGAGAAGATCGGCGAGCACCTGAACTACAACCAGTACGTCACGGTCACCGACCGGATGAACTACATCTCGCCGCTGGCCAACAACGTGGCCTGGCACGGCTCGGTCGAACGGCTGCTGGGCATCGAGCTCACGCCGCGCTGCAAGTACATCCGTACGATCGTGGCCGAGCTGGCCCGGATTAGCGACCACTTGCTCTGCAACGGCGCGGTCGGGCTCGATACCGGCGCGTTCACGTACTTCCTCTACGCGTTTTATCCAGCGCGAAGTACTGTACGACATCTTCGAAACGCTCTGCGGCGCTCGGTTCACCAACAGCTACACCCGGACCGGCGGCGTGATGTACGACATGACGCCGCTGGTGGTGGAAAAAATTCGGGCCTTCGTCCGCACCTTTCCCAAGACGCTCGACGACATGGACCGGCTGCTCAACCGCAACCGGATCTTCGTCGACCGGACCAAGGGAGTCGGCATTCTGACGAAGGCCGACGCGATCAACCGCAGCGCCTCGGGCCCGATCGCCCGGGCCAGCGGCGTGACCCGCGACCTGCGCAAGGACGAGCCCTACCTGGCCTACGGCGATTTCGATTTCCAGGTCTGCTGTGCCCAGGCGGGCGATTGCTTTGCTCGCTACCTGGTGCGGATGGCCGAGATGCGCGAGAGCCTGAAGATCGTGGCCCAGGCGATCGAGAACCTGCCGCCCGGGCCGGCCAACGTCGACATCGGCGAGCGGACGGCGCTGCCCAGCAAGCGGCAGGTTTATCAAACGATCGAGGGCACGATTTCGCACTTCGAGCTGACGATGAGCAACCGCGGCTTCGATGTGCCGCAGGAAGAATCGTACGCCGCGATCGAATCGCCCAATGGCGAATTGGGGTTCTATCTGGCCGGCGACGGCAGCGAAGTCGCCTATCGGGCCCGCTGCCGGCCGCCGTCGTACATCCACTTCGCGCTATTTCCGCATCTGATCCGCGGCCACACGCTGAGCGACGTGGTGGCCGTCCTGGGCAGCTTGAACATCATCGCCGCCGAGCTGGATCGCTAGGACCGGCGGATCGACACTGTTTCCAATCCCGCACATGAACCGCAGTTGATTGTCCGATCGATGGCCACGGCCGAGCGCATCTTGACGCCGAGATGGTGCAAGCCATCCAGGCCTACTTTCCGCACTATCCGACGCGCCAGGCGGTGACGTTGCCGGCCCTGCACATCGTGAACGAGAGGTTGCGGCACGTGCCGCTGGCTGCGGTGGTCGAGATCGCCGAGCTGCTCGGCCTGGCCCCCGCGGAAGTGCAGGACACGCTCTCGTTCTACGGCCTGTTTCCCCAGGACAAGCCGCACGGGCTCACCCGGGCCTGGGTCTGCCGCTCGATCAGCTGCGCCCTCCGCGGCGGCGAGGAAGTGCTCGACCACATGTGCCACGTGGCCGGCGTCGAGCCCGGCGGCACCACGGCCGACGGCAAGCTGACGTTGGAATTCGCCGAGTGCCTGGGGGCCTGCGAGTACGCCCCCGCATGCTGGCCGGTAAGGAGTTGCACAAGAACCTGACCAAGAGTCGGGCGAAGCGTTCGTGAAGCAATGGCAAAGGCAGAAGGCTAAGGCAGAAGGCAGAAGGAAAAACGAAGGCGTACGCGTGGGCGTGGCTTCCGTTAAGCCCGGGGATAGCATTCCGCGCAGTCGGTCCCGCATCCCCGCGGGTCGCCGCCCGCGGGCTTAACGCGTGATGCGTCGTGCGAAGAGAAGTCATTCGGGAAATCACTCGTGGCGAAATTCGAACCCGTCCTGCTGGCCAACATCGGCAAGCCGAACAGCCATACGCTGGCCGCTTACGAGCCGACGGCGGCTACGAGGGCCTGCGCAAGGTGCTGGCCGAGATGACGCCGGTCCAGACCATCGACATGGTCAAAGCCACGAACCTGCGCGGCCGCGGCGGGGCCGGCTTTCCCACCGGACTGAAGTGGACCTTCCTGCCCAAGGACCACCCCGGCCCGATCTACATGTGCATCAATGCCGACGAGAGCGAGCCCGGCACGTTCAATAACCGAATCCTGATGGAGGACGATCCCGCATCAGGTGCTCGAAGGCATCATCATCAGTTGCTACGCCACCAAGGCCGCGACGGCGTACCTCTACATCCGTTACGAGTACCCGCTGGCCTACGAGCGGCTGCAAGCGGCGCTCGACGAGCTGTACGCCAAGGGCTACCTGGGCAAGAAGATCCTCGGCAGCGACTTCGGCCTCGACATTTTCTTGCATCGCGGGGCCGCGGCCTACATCTGCGGCGAAGAGACCGGCCTGATCGAAAGCCTGGAAGGCAAGCGAGCCTGGCCCCGGATCAAGCCCCCGTTTCCGGCGATCGAAGGCGTGTTTCGCAAGCCGACCGTGGTCAACAACATCGAGACCATGGCCTGCGTCACCCAGATCGCGGCCCGCGGCGTCGAATGGTTCAAGAGCATCGGCGTGCCGGCCGACCCGAATAATCCGCGCGATCCCGGCAGCTACGGGCCCAAGCTCTACTGCCTCAGCGGCCATGTGAACAAGCCGGGCTGCTACGAGGCCCCGCTGGGCATCACCTGCCGGCAGCTGATCGACGAGTACGGCGGCGGCGTGTGGAAGGGCCGCAAGGGCAAGGCGGCAATTCCCGGCGGCATCAGCATGGGGCTGCTGACCGAGGCCGAGTTCGACACGCCGCTCGATTTCAACGGGCCGGGCAAAGTCGGCTGTCTGGGCTTGGGAACTGCCGCCGTGGTCGTGATCGACGAAACCGTCTCGATCGTCGATTTCCTCCACAACAGTTGCCGCTTTTTTGCCCACGAGAGCTGCGGCCAGTGTACGCCCTGCCGCGAGGGCACGGCCTGGTCGCTCACGATGCTCAATCGGATCAAGGCCGGCAAGGGCCGGATCAAGGATCTCGACCTGCTGCTGGAGATCGGCGACTCGATCGGGATCATTCCCGGCACGACCATTTGCGGGCTGGCCGACGGCGCCGCCTGGCCGATCAAGAACGCGATCCGCAAGTTCCGCGGCGAGTTCGAAGACTACATCCGCCGCACCAACCCGACCGGCTACATGGAGATCGACGCCGTCGCATGCCCTGCCGGTTTTGGCGGCACACTAAAAGGGAAGAGGGACTAGGGATTAGGGGCTAGGGACTAGCGGGCAGAGGCGTAGGGAGATCGCGCGGTTTGCGAAGTGTCTTGGATTGGTTTGACGAACGAAGAGATTTCAATGCCCACGGTCATCGTTAACGGAATCGAAGTCGAAATCGCCAAGGGCGAGCGGCTCAACGGCATCCAGGCCGCCGAGCGGGCGGGGATCGACATTCCCCGCTATTGCTGGCATCCCGGGCCTGTCGGTCGTGGCCAGTTGCCGGATGTGCCTGGTCGAGACTGGCACCCGCAATGCCGAGACCGGCGCATCACGATGATGCCCAAGCTGGTCCCCGCCTGCCAGACGCCGGCCGCCGACAACACGGTCTTCGTCACCAACAGCGAGAAGGTCCACAAGAGCCGGGCGATGGTCGAAGAGGATCTGCTGATCGACCATCCGATCGACTGCCCGATCTGCGACAAGGCCGGCGAGTGCTACCTGCAGGACTACCATTTCGAGCACGGGCAAACCGAGCGGCGGGCCGACATCCGCCCGTTCACCAGCCGCCGCCGCGACATGGGCAGCACGGTCACGCTGTTCGTCGACCGCTGCGTGATGTGCAGCCGCTGCGTGCGCTTTACCCGCGAGATCAGCGGCACCGCCGAGCTGATGGTGATCAACCGCGGCAGCCACGAAGAGATCGACGTGTTTCCCGGCTACGAGCTGGAAAACAAGCTCTCGGGCAACGTCGTCGATTTGTGCCCGGTCGGTGCCCTGGGCGACAAGGACTTCTTCTATCAGCAGCGGGTCTGGTTCATGAAGTCGCATCCGGGCGTGTGTACCGGCTGCTCGACCGGCTGCTCGATCGACGTCGAAGAGAATCAAGACCGCGTCTACCGGCTCAAGCCGCGCGAGAACCCGCACGTCAACCAGTGGTGGATGTGCGACGAAGGGCGGTACGGCTTCCACCACGTGCACAGTGGCGAGCGGTTGATCGAGCTCCGCCGCCGCACCGACTCGGGCTACGAAAACGTCGAGTGGTCGGCGGCGCTGCAAGGACATCGACGCGCGCTTGCGCTCGGTGGGCCGGCTGGGAGCCTTGCTCTCGCCCCACTTGACCGTCGAAGAGGCGTATCTGCTGGGCAAGTACCTGCGCTCGATCGACCCCGACGCCGTGCTCGCGCTGGGCCCCGTGCCGGTCCGCGGCAGCGATGAGCGATTCAAGAACGGCTTTACCATCCGGGCCGAGAAGTGCCCCAATCGCCGCGGCGTCGAAGCAGTGATCGCCCACTTCATGCACCGCGTGCCTACGCACGAGGATCTGATCGCCGCCGCCCAAGCGGGCGAAGTCAAGGGCCTCTGGGCCACCGGTGGCTATCCGACGCCGTGGATCGACGCCGCCACCGCGGGCCGGCTCGACCGCTTGGATTTCCTGGTCGTGCAGGATATGTTCAGCTCTCCTTTGTGGGAGCAGGCCGACTATCAACTGCCCGCCGCCGCCTTTGCCGAGCGCGAGGGCTCGTACGTCAACCACGCCGATCGGCTGCAAACGGCCAAATGGGCCATCCGGCCGATTGCCGGCGTCCGGGTCGAAGGGGGCGTCTACTGGCAACTGCTGGGCGAGGCCGGCATGTTCAAGGCCCGCCGCGTGCTCGACGAGATCGCCGGCGAGATCGGCTATTTTGCCGCCGCGGCCGGCGAGATTCCGCCGGTCGGAGTGGATTTGAAAGTCAATTTGTTGGCGGCGTCAAACGTTTAGAGCGGAGTCGATGTTGGTTTCCATTCGCAATTCGGAAGTCGGAAGTCGGATCACGCGAAGCCGCGCTGTGCCGCCGCTCGGCGCCGCCTTCTTCGCTCCGCATTCCCACTTCCGACTTCCGACTTCCGAATTCGTCCGCCGCTTGTTCCCAGTCCTAATCACCCTCAGCCCGCCCCGCTCCCGTGCCCTCCGATCCCGCCACACTCGCCGCCCTGCTGCTCGTGCCGCTGGTGAAGATTGCGCTGTTGGTCGGCGGCCTGATGACGGCAGCGGCCTATCTGGTGCTGCTCGAGCGGCTGATTGCCGCCTGGGTGCAGGATCGGCTGGGCCCCAATCGCGTCGGGCCGTTCGGATCTGCTCCAGCCCCTGGCCGACGGGCTGAAGTTCATCTTCAAGGAAGAGTACACGCCGGCCCACGTCGACAAGGCCCTGTTCATCCTGGCCGCCGATTACCATTCTGGCGGCGGCGCTGGCGATCTTCGCGGTCATTCCCTTTGGCAGCGTGTTGCCGCCCCTGGGCATTCCCGGGGTCAGCGATCCGATTCAGCTGGTCGTCGCCCCGGGCGTCGACGTGGGAATGATCTACGTCTTTGCCCTCAGCAGCATCGCCGTCTACGGCGTGATCCTCGGCTCCTGGGCCAGCAACAGCAAGTACAGCTTTCTGGGCGGGCTGCGGTCGAGCGCCCAGCTGATCGCCTACGAGATTCCGCTCGGGCTGGGCATCCTCGGCGTGGTGCTGTTCGCCGGCTCGCTCGACCTGGACAAGATCATCACCGATCAGGCCGCCAGCGGCGTCTGGAACCTGTTCACGCAGCCACTGGGCTTCGTGATATTCCTCGTGGCCTCGTTCGCCGAGTCGGCCCGCTTGCCGTTCGACCTGCCCGAGTGCGAGCAGGAACTGGTCGGCGGCTACCACACCGAATACGCCGGCATGAAGCTGCTGCTGTTCTTGATCGCCGAGTTCCTGCACATGGTGGTCGCGGCGTTCCTGATCGTGATCTTGTTCCTGGGCGGCTGGCATTTGTGGGGGGTGACGGGGTCGGCCGACCCGCACGAGCCGATCAGCTGGACCGTGGCCGTGCTGCGGGTGTTGATCCTGGTCGGCAAGGTGATGGCGGTGATCCTGTTTTTCATGATGGTTCGCTGGAGCTGGCCGCGGTTCCGCTTCGACCAGCTGATGTCGCTGGCCTGGAAGGTGATGCTCCCCTTGGGCCTGTTGAACCTGTTGGCCGTGGCGGTGGTGACCGAGCTGATCGCCCGCGACGCGGCCCAGGGCGTGCCGGCCAATCTGACGATGGCCGCGGTGGTGGGTTGGGCCGTGCTGGCCGCGGGCTGGGTCGCGGCGGCGCTTTGGTCGCCGCTGCACGACGACAACCGGCCCAAGCTGGGCGCGCACGAGTTCGACGTCGAAGACGAGTTGGTGGCCCGGTAGCAATTTCCGGCGGCCCCCCGGCTGCCGACCTGCAGCACAGATGCCGTGAACGTATGAAAGCCAATGATCCGGCGGTCAAGTGGATCGAAGAACCGCAGCTCGGGCTGGCGGGCAAGATGTACTTGCCGCTGTTCGTGCAGGGGCTCACGACCACGGCCCGGCACTTGTTCAGCCCCAAGGTGACGGTCAGCTTTCCCGAAGCTCGGCCGCAGATCGGCAATCCGCTGATCTATCGCGGCGTGCATCGGCTGAACAAGGACGAAGAGGGCCGGGTGAAGTGCGTGGCCTGCTTCCTCTGCGCCACGGCCTGTCCGGCGCACTGCATCGACATCGTGGGGGTCGAAAGTCCCTGGCCCGACCGGGAGAAATATCCCGAGAGCTTTTCGATCGACGAGCTGCGGTGCATTTTCTGCGGGATGTGCGAAGAGGCCTGCCCGGTCGACGCGATCGAGCTGACCAGCTTTTTCGATCTGACCGGCCGCAGCCGTGAAGAGATGATCTTCGACAAGGAAAAGCTGCTCAGCGTCTACGATCAGACCAAGGACAGCGAGCCGATGAAATCGCGCGAGCTGGGAGGGACGCTGTGAACGGCTCCTTTCCGGCACTGAAAACCGCGCTCGAGGGTCCGCCCGGCCTGTTGGCTTTGGCCACGCTGCTGGGCGCGGCCGGAATGTGGCTGCTGTTGCCGCGGGGCGGGGCGCCGGGCCGGCGGCTGGGGGCCGTGCTGGGCCTGGCGGCGCTGGGAATCCTGGCCTACCTGATGCCGGCTCGGCGAGTTGGCCGGGGCGGGCGTGTTCTACGTCCTGGCCGGCGTGACGGTGATCTCGGCGGTGTGCTCGGTGACGTTCCGCAGCCCGGTGTACTGCGCGATCTGGTTCGCCATGTCGCTGTTGGGCACGGCGGGCTTGTTCTTGTTTCAGGGAGCCCAGTTTCTCGGCGTGGCCACGATCGTGGTCTACGCCGGCGCGATCCTGGTGACGTTCTTGTTCGTGCTCATGTTGGCCCAGCCCGAGGGGGACGCCTTTTACGACCGGATCAGCTGGGAAGGGCTCCTGGCCGCCTGCACCGGCGCGCTTTTGGTCGGCGTACTCACGCTGACCCTGTTCGGCGTGCTCAGCAACCCCAAGCCCGAGGAGCGGCCCGTGGCACCCTTCACGTCCGAGCAACTCGCGGCCGGCGTGCTGACGCCCGACCACATGGCCCGTCTGGGCGGCGAGCTGTTCAGCCGCTATCTGGTCGCGGTCGAAGTGGCCGGCACGCTGCTCTTGGTGGCCCTGGTCGGAGCCGTGGCAATCGTGGCGACCGCGGGCCGCACCGGAATCAGCACGGCCGCGGAGCGGCTCGATCCGCGGACCGTCATTTCGCCGGCCGCGCTGTCCAAGCGGCCAGCCGCCCGGCGCCGGCCGACGAGCCGCAGGGGGTGCTGCATGGATGAAGTCGCGCTGCTGGAAAACTATCTGATCGTCGGCGGCCTGCTGTTTGGCATCGGGCTGATCGGCTTCATGAGCCGGCGGAACATGATCGTGATGTTCCTGGCGGCCGAAATGATGCTGCAAGGCGTGTCGGTCAGCCTGGTGGCCTGGGGTCGATATCACAACGACTGGGGCGGCCAGGTGCTGGTGATCTTCATCCTTACGGTCGCGGCTTGCGAAGCCGCGATTGCCCTGGCCCTGATGGTGACGCTCTATCAGAAAAGCGGCTCGCTGGATATCGCCTTCTGGCACCGGCTGCGCGAGGACAATCGGCCGGCCTACGTCGATCTGGAGGTGCCCGAGGTCCGCACCCCACACGACCAGTTGTGGCCCCAGCTGACGCCCGCGGGCATCGAGCCGCCGCACGACATCGAGGAGGTCTCGCACCGCAGCCATGTCTGAGAGCATGAGAACCCTCCTGGTGCTGATTCCGGCGCTGCCTTTGGCCGCGGCGCTGCTGACCGCCGCGCTCGGCGGCGCGTGCTCAAGGAGCGGGCCCACGTCCCGACCGTGCTGGCCTTCGTCGGTTCGTTCATTTGCAGCTTGCTGCTGCTGTTCGAAGTGCGGACCGAGGTCAGCGGGCAAATTCCCAAGACTCGGGTGGGCTGGGAATCGACCGTCACGCTTTGGACCTGGATGCACGTCGACAACGTGCTCAGTACGGCCGGCGGCGCGGTGCCCGGGGCCCATGTGAGCGATGGAGCCAAGGACGCCGCGCTTCCCGCGCGGCTCCCGTTCACCGTCGACGTCACGCTGCGAATCGACCCGCTCTCGGCGATCATGCTGTCGATGGTCACGTTCGTCTCGTCGCTGGTGGCGATTTACGCCAGCGGCTACATGCACGGCGACCCGGGCTATTGGCGATTTTTCACCTACATCGCCTTGTTCGTGTTTTCGATGACGATGCTGGTTTCGGTCAGCAATTTCGTCTTGCTGTATGTGTTCTGGGAAGCGGTCGGCCTGTGCAGCTACTTGCTGGTCGGCTTCTGGTACGAGAAACCGGCCGCCGTGGCCGCCGGCAAGAAGGCGTTCCTGGTCAATCGGGTGGGAGACTTCGGCTTCGCCATCGCCCTGTTCCTGATCTACGTCCACTACGGCACGCTGAACTTTCATGACGCGGGCGGCCTGGCCGGCGTGCTGGGGCAAACCCGATTGAGCACCCCCAGCCTGTACGTCGGGGGCGGCATCGCCACGGCGATCTGCCTGCTGCTGATGGTCGGGGCCTGCGGCAAGAGTGCCCAGGTGCCGCTGCACGTCTGGCTCCCCGACGCGATGGAAGGCCCCACGCCCGTCAGCGCCCTGATCCACGCCGCGACCATGGTCACCGCCGGCGTCTATATGGTCACGCGCTGCACGCCGCTGTTTGCCCTCTCGGCCGAAGCCCGGGCGGTGGTGGCCATCTTGGGCACCACGACCGCCGTGCTGGGGGGCATCATCGCCCTGACGCAAAACGACCTCAAGCGGGTGCTCGCCTATTCGACGATCAGCCAATTGGGCTACATGTTCCTCGGCCTGGGCGTGGGCACGCTGGCCGGCATCGTGGCCGGAATGTTCCATCTGTTTACCCACGCGTTCTTCAAGGCTCTGCTGTTCCTCGGCGCCGGCAGCGTGATGCACGCCATGCAGACGATCGACATGCGGCGGTTCAGCGGCCTGCGGCACCTGATGCCCACCACCCACTGGACGTTTCTGTTCGGCTGCCTGGCCCTCTCGGGCGTGTTTCCCTGGGCCGGCTTCTGGAGCAAGGACGCCATCCTGGCCGCGGCCCACGCCAAAGGTGAGCACGACCCGCTGTTTCAGGCCCTGTTCATTGCCGGCGTGGTGGCCGCGCTGATGACCGCGTTCTACACCTTCCGCGGCTACTTCCTCACTTTCTTCGGGCCGGAACGGGTGCCGCACGAAGCCGGGCATCATGCCCACGAGTCGGGGCCGGCGATCACCTTTCCGCTGACCGTCCTGGCGGTGTGCGCCCTGGTGGTGGGCGCCTATTTCGAGCTGACCGGCTCGTTCGAGCACTTCCTGGTGGCGACACCCTCGCTGGCGTATAGCGGGATGCAGCGCCACCGCTCACCATGCCGAGGGAGGGCACGGCGTGGCGATCATCGGTTCGGCCGTGGCCCTGGTGGGCATCGGCCTGGCCGCGTTCCTCTACTTGGGCGATCGACGGCAGGTCGAGTGGCTGGCCAAGGTTCTGCGGCCTTTGTACGAATTGTCCTACGGCAAGCTGTTCATCGATCAAATCTACCAGGTTTTCATCGTCTGGCCGGTCTGGCTGCTGGCCCAGCTGTGCTATCTGGTCGATCGCTGGATCATCGACGGGCTGGTGAACCTCGTGGGCTCGATTCCGCCCTTGGCCGGCCGCCTGGTGCGGGCGTTGCAGACGGGCATGGTGCAGTTCTACGCGCTGGCGATGGTGCTCGGGGTGCTGGTGCTGATCGGCACACTCTTGATCTGGCCGGTCTAGCCGCCCGGAGTTGAAACAGGGATTTTGCCCGTGATTACGATGCCGACGTTGCTGCTGACCACCATCTTCCTGCCGCTGGCCGGGGCGTGCTGGATCTGGACCGCCAAGGACCGCGGCAAGGTGGCGTTTCGCCAGAGCGCGGCGGTGACCGTGGCGTTCACCTTCGTGATGTCGGTCATCCTGATCGCCAATTACCAGCCCGGCGACGAGCCCTACGCCGTCTGGTCGATTCCCTGGCTGGGGGCCCATTCGCCGCTCGACGTGCAATTGAGCGTCGGGCTCGACGGCCTGAGCCTGTGGCTGTTCGGGCTGACCTCGCTGCTCATGATCACGGCCGTGCTCGTCGGCTGGGAAGCGATCGAAGACCGGCCCGGCTTGTACTACGGACTGCTGCTGACCTTGCAGACGGGCATGCTGGGGGTCTTCGCCGCCCGCGACATCATCCTGTTCTACGTGTTCTTCGAGTTCACGCTGATTCCGCTGTTCTTCCTGATCGGCATCTGGGGGAGCGAGGACCGGCGGTACGCGGCGATCAAGTTCTTCCTGTTCACGCTGGCCGGCAGCCTGATCACGTTCCTGGGCCTGCTGGCGATCGTGCTCTGGGTATTCGACCATTCCGACCGGATGACCTTCTCGATCGCCGAGCTGACCAGGCATCTGGCCGACGACCCGATTCTGTTTCAGTGGCAACTGGTGATCTTTCTGGCCCTGTTTGCCGGCTTCGCGATTAAGGTGCCGCTGTTTCCGCTGCACACCTGGTTGCCCTTGGCCCATACGCAGGCGCCCGTGGCGGGCAGCGTGCTGCTGGCCGGCGTGCTGCTCAAGCTCGGCATCTACGGTTTTGCCCGGTTCAGCGTGCCGATGCTGCCGCAAGCCACCGCCGCCTGCGCGCCCTGGATTTTGTGGCTCTCGGCGATCGGGATCATTTACGGGGCCCTGGTGGCCCTGGTCCAGACGGACATGAAGCGGCTGATCGCCTATTCCAGCGTCAGCCACTTGGGCTTTTGCATGCTGGGGCTGTTCGCCCTCAATACGCTCTCGGTCCAGGGGAGCGTTTTGCAGATGGTCAATCACGGGCTGTCGACCGGCGGGCTGTTTGCCGTGATCGGCATGGTCTACGAGCGGTATCACACTCGCGAGATCAGCAAGCTGGGCGGCCTGGCCGCGGCGGACGCCGCTGTTGGCCGTGTTCATGCTGCTGTTCACCTTCTCGAGCATCGGTCTGCCTGGGCTGAACGGTTTCGCCGGCGAATTTCCGATCCTGCAAGGCATGTTTTGCCGGGCCTGGAACGAAGCTCCTTCGGTGCTTTCGGAGCATCTGAAGGCGATCGCCGTGATCTCCGTGCTGGGCGTCGTGCTGGGGGCCTGGTACATGCTCTGGCTGGTCGAGCGGGTGTTCTTTGGCCCGTTGCACGAGCCCGGAGTCGAGCACGCTCCGGAAAGTGCCGGCCACGGAGCCGCCGCGCCGGCGGCGGGGCACGGATCCGCGGTCCACGTCGGTTCCGGTCATGCGGGCACCGTGCGCGGACCTGTCGCCCCGCGAAGTGTTGGCCCTGGCCCCGCTCGCGGTCTTCGTGTTCTGGATCGGACTGCACCCCGCCTTTTTCATGCGCCGGATGGCGCCGACGGTCGACCCGCTCGCCCTGAACGCCAGCCAGCAGTTCGACGAAATGTATCAAACCCGGGTGCAGACCGTGGCGCAGGGGGCCGTGGCGCAGGGGGCCGTGGCGCAGGGGGCCGTCGCTCGCGGAGCCGAGACCCCGGCAGTGGAGGCGACCCATGCCGACTGAACCCGCCACCATTCTGATGTCGAGCCAAACCGTCTATCTGCTTTTGCCCGAGATCATCGTGATCTTGCTGGCGACGTCGATCTACCTGGGCGGGGCATTCACCTCGGCCCGCGAGGGCTGGGGTTGGCTGGCCGTCTCGGGCTTGTTCCTGGCGGCGCTGGCCCTGTACGAGCAGCAGCAGGTCGACGTGATTCGCCGGGCGATCTTCAGCACGGCCGACTCGACCGCCGAGACGCTGCGGAGCGGGCCCTTGTTGATCGACGGCTTTTCACACGCCCTGCGCTGGGCCGTGCTGGCGCTGGGGCTGCCGCTGGTGATGATCTCGGCCCGATCGGCCCGGGCCGGCATGACGCCCGAGTACCTGGGCTCGCTGCTGTTGATCGTGGCGGGGCTGATGCTGGTGGCCGCGGCCGGCGACCTGGTGCTGATCTTCGTCGGCTTGGAATTGGTTTCGATCCCGACCTACGTGATGCTTTATCTGGGACGAGGCGCATCGGCCACGCAGGAGTCGGCCACGAAGTATTTCTTTCTCAGCGTGCTTTCCTCGGCCTTGCTGCTGTATGGGTTCAGCTTCCTATACGGCGTGAGCGGTTCGACCCGGCTCGATGCCTTGTACGGCGCTTTGAGCGCCGCCTCGGCCGACGCCCCCCGCCTGGCCAAGTTTGCCAACGCGGGCCTGGTGCTGATTGTCGCCGGACTGGGGTTCCGGATCACGCTCGTGCCGTTTCACTTCTACGCCCCCGACGTCTACCAGGGCACCTCGCACCCGAATGCCGGCCTGCTGGCCGTTGTGCCCAAGGTTGCCGGCCTGGCGGCCGTGGTCCGGATCGTGGCGGCCAGCATGACCGGCGACGACCCGGGCCGCCCCGACGCGTTTATTCACAACCTGTCGGGCGTGGCCTGGCACCTGGCCCTCGCGCTCAGTCTGGTCACGATGACCCTGGGCAATCTGGCCGCCCTCTGGCAGCAGAACATCCGCCGCCTGCTGGCCTATTCGTCGATCGCCCATGCCGGTTACTTGTTCATCGGTCTGGCGGTGGCTTTCGCCGTGAATGGCGGGGCCGTCGGGGCCGGGACCGTTGACGGTGTCGGGTCGATGCTCTTCTACCTGCTGGTCTATGTCCTGGCGACGCTCGGTGCGTTCGCGGCTCTGGCCTATTTGGGCGACGGCGATCGTCAGGTGGAGAACGTCGACGACCTGGCCGGCTTGAGCAAGGCCCATCCGTGGGTGGCCGCGGCAATCGCGATCTTCATGTTCAGCCTGACTGGTTTGCCGCCGCTCGCCGGTTTCTGGGGCAAGTTTGCCCTGCTGACCGGCGCGCTGGCGGTTCGCACGGCCGAGGGCGGGCTGGCACCGTGGTTTTTGGGGTTGGCGATCGCGGCGGTGCTCAACGCCGCCATCTCGGCCGGCTACTACCTGCGCGTGGTGTCGGTGATGTATTTCCGCCCGGCCCTGAGCGTGCCCGCGGCGCGCGGCGGTGCCGGCCCGGCCCTGGCCACGGTCCTGTGCGCCATGCTGGTCATCGGCGTGGGGGCCAATCCGGGCGCCCTGCTGCAAACCGCCAATCGGGCCAGCGAGGCGGCCCGGCAGAGCGGAGCCCGAGCAATTGCCCCGGCTGCCGGCCAGCCCAAAGCGGCCGACAAGTCGCCGGTGAAGCCGCCGGCCCTGGCGGCGGGGGAAACGCCGGCTCGCTGAGCCCGCTGCCCTGCCGGGTACCGGCTCGCTGCCGCGCGTAGTATTCTGAAGGAAGTCCGGCCCGGCGCACGTTTGTGCCCTCCGGTCGGGCACCGCGGTCCTCGGCGCCTTGGCCTATTGCCGTGCGCCGCGAATTTCTTCACCCCGCCCGGTTCGTTCGATGCCCCGACCGCGCAAGGCTTCCGGCCAGTTGATCGAGCTCGTCGAGTCGAGCGCTCGGCCGGTCTACGTCGTCGACGAGCGGCGGACGATCTTGTTTTGCAATCCGGCCTGCGCCGCCTGGTCCGGGATCGCGGCCGAAGAGTTGATCGGCGCGACGTGCCACTACGCGCGCCGCCGGCCGACGCGCCTCGGTCGGCCCTCGTCGCGGCTGGCCTTTGCCCTCCGCCGGCCGCGTTCGAAGGCAGCGAAACGACCGGCCTGGTTTCGGCGGTCGCCAACGGCGGGGCCGTGGTGTTTCGCCGGGCCCATTTCCTGCCGCTGGGCGAGCCGGCCGGGGTTGGCCCCTTACTGGTGATCCTGGCCGCGGCGGATGCGCTGGAAAGCGAGTTGACCTCGGCCGTCGCGCTCCAGGCCTCGACCTCCGATTTGCACGCGGAACTGGTCCGCCTGCGACACAAACTGGCCGGTCGTTATGGACTCGATCGGCTGCTCGGGCCGAGCTCGGCGGCGACGCGCGTGCGAGCTCAAGTCAAGTTGGCTGCCGCAGCGCCGGCCCACGTGGTGATCGTCGGACCCGCGGGCAGCGGCAAGGAGCACGTCGCCCGGGCGATTCACTACGGCTCTGTGCCCGCACCCACGGGTGGTCTGGTCCCGCTGTCGGCCGCGGCACTCGACACCGAGCTGCTGCTTTCGACGCTCGAGTCGCTGTTGGCCAAAAGCGCGGCCGGGCGACCCGACTGCGCCGGCGACGCTGCTGTTGCGCGAGCTCGATCAGTTGGCCGCCGAGGCGCAGCCGCTGCTGGTCCGGTTGCTCAAGGCGCCGGTCGTGCCGCGCGTGATCGCCACGTCGGTCCGGCCGTTGGCCGCGCTGGTGGCTGCCGGCGAGTTTCACGCCGATCTGGCGGCGCTGGTCGCGACGCTGACGATCGAGCTGGTGCCGTTGGCCCAGCGGCTGGAGGACTTGCCGCTGCTCGCGCAGATGTTTTTGGAACAGGTCAATGCCGAAGGCGGCCGGCAGGTGGCCGGCTTCACCCCGGAGGCGCTCGACGAGCTGTCCGGTTACGCCTGGCCCGGCAACTTGGACGAACTGGCGGCGCTCGTCCGCGAAGCCCACGCCTCGGCCGCCGACACCGTGATCACGCCGCGCGACTTGCCGCAGCAGCTCCGCCTGGCTGCCGACGCCGCCCGCTGGGCTCCCCGCCCCCAGCAGCCGATCGATCTGGCCGGCACGCTCGAGCGGATCGAGACCGAACTGATTCAGCGGGCCCTCGATCGGGCCAAGGGCAACAAGAGCCGCGCTGCCGAACTGCTCGGGCTCACCCGGCCCCGGCTTTATCGCCGCCTGGTCCAACTCGGTCTGCAGGGGGCCGAGGAATTGATCGAATTCGAGGAATTGCCCTGACCGTGCTGGACCGGCGTGCCCGGCGGCTCGACCCCCGCTTGCCAACCCGCGCAGTCGCTCCTAGGATGACCCAGCAACCTTGGACCGACCGATAGCCGCCATGACCCCCTTGAGTGTGATCGTTTGCGAACTGCGCGATCGCTGGGCCCTGCGGCTGCGGCCGGCCCTGGCGGCGGTCGGCGTGCCGCTGCGTCAAACCCGGCGGCTGGTCGATTGCCGGGCGGAAGTGGCCGCCAGCCGTTCCAGCCTGGTGCTGCTGGAGTGGTCGCCGGAGCGGCGCGGCGAATTGGCCGAGTTTGTCGACGCGACGGCCCGCCGTTTTCCGCAAGCGAATCTGGTGGCGCTGGCCGAACCGGCCGCCGCCGGCGATGAGCCGCTGGCCCGCGAGGCCGGCGTGGTGCACTTTGCCTCGTCGCCCCGCGAGCTGGGGCCCGTCGTGCGGCTGGCCGTTCGCATGCGGCGGCAGACGCCCGCTCACGACGAGGTGGACGACTGGTTGGCCGGCTTGTTGCCGGGCGATTCGGACGAACGCGAAACGGATTGATTTCAAGGAACTGCGACATGGCCCCAGCGGCAACCCCGGCGGACGTCCAGCGCGTGCTGGCCGAGTTTTTGGATCCCGAGACCGGACGCAGCGTCGTCGAGACCGGCCAGGTCCGCGAGGTTCAATTGCAGGCGGACCGCCTGTCATTGGTTCTGGCGCTGTCGACCCATTCGGCCGCCGTGGCCCAAGACACCCGCGGGGAGCTCAAACAGCTGCTCGCCGCGCGGTTCCCCCAACTGACCGCCATCGAAGTCGCCGCCGCGACGTTCGAGCGGCCGCCGCTCAAGCTAGGCCAGTTCGGTCTGGAGGCCAAGAGCGTGATCGCGGTTGGCTCGGGCAAGGGGGGCGTCGGCAAAAGCACGCTGGCCGCCAGCCTGGCCCTGGCGCTGGCCCGGGCCGGCTCGAAAGTCGGTCTGCTCGACGCCGACGTCTATGGCCCCAGCATTCCGCACTTGCTGGGCATCGCGGGCAAGCCCGAGGTCGCCGAGGGCAAGATTCAGCCGATCGCCACGCAGGGGCTGAAAGTGATGTCGATCGGCCTGCTCGTACCGCCGGGCGAAGCGGTGGTCTGGCGCGGGCCGATGCTCCATCACGCGCTGACTCAGTTCCTCCGCGACACGAATTGGGGCCAACTCGATTATCTGCTGATCGACATGCCGCCCGGCACGGGCGACGTGGCCCTGAGCTTATCGCAGCTGGTGCCGCTCACCGGCGCGGTCGTCGTCTGCACGCCGCAGGACGTGGCGCTGCTCGACGCGGTCAAGGCCGTGGCCATGTTCCGCAAGGTGAGCATTCCGATTTTGGGTATGGTCGAAAACATGAGCGGCTTCGTCTGCCCCGATTGCGGCAAGCGGTACGACATCTTCGGTCGCGGCGGGGCCCAGCGCCGGGCCGCCGAACTCGAGATTCCCTTTTTGGGCGAGGTGCCGATCACGATCGCCATTCGCGAACATGGCGACGCGGGGCGAACGGCCGCCAATTTCGACGACCCGCAAGCCGGGCCCTATCTGGCGGCCGTCGCCAAGACGCTCGTGCGAAATCTGGCCGCCGCCCATCGCGCGGCCCCGCCGCTGCCGACGCTCAACGTGCTATGAGCAGGGGGCTCGCCGAGAGGCGCGAGCCGCGCGTCGGACGGCCATTTTAGGGCGCTGGCCCCGGTGCGACCGGGCCGTGGGATCCGGGCCAGGGGATTCGAGCCGGGGCAGGGCAGGTAACTGCTTGGCCGGTAAACAAATAGAGCCGCCTGGACAACGGATGTCCGGCGGCTCTTTCTCGTTGTTTCGTTCACCGCTTGAACAAGCGGGAATCGGGGCTCAAGGCGGGTCGACGCGAGCAGGCTTCACCCGAAACCTTGGGTCTGGCAAAGCCCGTCGAGCTACCCCAGCGCCTGGGCCCCTCGACTACCAAGAACTACTTCTTCTTCTTGGCGGCCTTCTTGTGGGCCTTCTTCTTGGGAGCAGCCTTCTTGGTAGCGGCTTTCTTCTTCTTGGCCACAGTCCGTCCTCCTAAAAAAGTTTCGGCAGGATCCGTCCCGGTGACCTCCTGGTCACTCGAATCTGAGCGAGTCCCACCCTGAACACACTCCACGCATCATCACGGTCTGGTCAGAGCACACACGAGTTGTTCGCTGACCGACCGACTAACTCCATTCGTTTCGGCAGCGGCCATTCGAGCCGCTGCAATTCCATCCACTGCGCTCGTTCAGGGAAGTTACTGAAACGTAGTTGTACAAATTCTTTCGAAATGTGCAACATGGTTTTGCCCATTTCTGGGTTTGGCGGCACAAATTTTTCGCGTGCGCCGCGCACGGTGTGTCGCACTCGCGCAGCGCGAGATCAGAAGCGCGCGAATCGATTTCGTATCGCGCGCGTCGAGGTTGCGCAGTGCGCGCGGCGCTGGCCATCCACCGCGCCGCCGCGCCGCGCATCGCATCGCGAGGGTGGCCGTCGCGCGGCGCTCAATAGAACCACAGCGAGCTCCCGTCGCGCGAGCCGGCCGGCCGGCTGCGCCGCGCGCTGCTCGCGGCCAAAAAGCTTGCGGCGCTGGGAAAAACCGAGGTTAAGTAGAGCGCGCGGCCGATCGCAGCCCGCGCGGGCGGCGCCGCCGGCGGCGCGTCGAGCCACGCGCCGAGAACCTCCCGCCAGGCCCGCGCCATGTGCCGGTACGAAATGTGAATCGGGTCGATCCAGAACCACGCGCGGCGCTGCGCGACCCACCGCGCGCCGTGCCGAGCGGCCAGCTCGGCAACCCGGCGGTCGAGCTCGCGGGCCCGCTCTGCGAGAGTCGTCAGGTCGATCGGACGCCCGGGGAAAAAAAATTTTCCCGCGAGCCGAAATTGCCACGCCGGAAGGCTCGCCAGATTGTCGATCGGCAGTCCGGTGACGACCGTCCGCGCCTCGAGTGCGTTCAATCGCGCGAGGCACGTGTCGACCCACCGGGCGATCTCGTCGACCGACCGACCATAGATCAGGTCGTTGCCGATGTCGGTCACCAGCGCCGCGGTGGGCAGCCGTTCGCGCCGGCCGACGGCGTCCCACAGGCCGCACTGGACGATCCCCGACAGCTCGCGGACCAACACCCGACTGGGCAGCCCGTACGAGCGTCCGCGGCCGAAGGCGGCGAACACTTCCAGCGGCTGGCCCCAGATCGCCCGGGCAGTGCCGGTCAGGGCGGAAATCCCACGGGCAACATTACTTGCGCCCAGCAGGATGATGCGGCGGGCCGGGCCGCTCGGCGGGGCGGCGGCTATGCTCAGTACCGTCTCCCGAATCCGCCGCCCGCGTAACCCTGCAGCATCGTGAAGCTCTGATAGGCCAGATAGCCAAACATCAGGGCCATGTATTTGTCGTCCCGCTGGGTGAGGGCATAGATCGCCAGGCCGCCCGCACAGGCGATCGACAGCCAGAGCGAGCCTTCCAGCGCCTTGGGACGGTTATAGAGGTGGAACAGATCCCGGGTGATCTGACCGCCGTCGAGCGGCCAGATCGGCAACAGATTGAGCAGGCCCCACCAGATGTTGACGTACAACATGTCCCAGACGAAGTCGTGCAGCAGTCGATTCGAAAACCCTTCCAACCGCCACGCGACGATGTAGGGCAGGCCGAAATGGAATCCGACCGGGGCGCCGGCAGCCGCCAGGGCACCGACGATCAATCCGGCCAAGGCGAACCCGGCGGCGGGGCCAGCCAAGGAGATCAGAATGTGGGTCTGCGGATCGATCCGCGTCGCGTTGTACGAGGCGAGGCCCCCCATGCCATAGAGCGTGATCCGTGGCTGCCAGCCGAACTTGCGGATGACCAGCGCGTGTCCCAGCTCATGGACCAGCACCGAGATCAGCACGGCCAAAATCCAGAAGGCCATCTTCCGCGGGTCGCCCTGCGTCGGCGCCGTAGCCCAGCACCGCCGCCATCACCCAGAAGAACGGATGGATGCGGACCGGAATACCCAGCACGTCGAAGTGCAGTTCGCCGGGGGACGGAGCGGGCTCGCCGATCAAGACGGTCTCCTCGCACTTGGAGCCTGCAGGCAGCGCGACCGGAGCGTACTCGAGCCGGCTCGACTGCCCGTGGGGGCAGTATACCGTGTGCGCGGGGGGGCAGGCGAGCCGCTAGGCGGCCTGCTTGAGAGCCGGGGGCTCGACCGGCGCGGCCGGCGGCGGCTCGAAGTGCGTCCGCACCTGCGGCTCTTGCCGGTCGCGGAGTGCCTGGCAGATATACTCGGCCGCGCGGCGCGAGGCCCCGCCGTGCCCGACCTCCTGCTTGAGCTCCGTCAACCGGCCGACGAGCCGCTCACGGGCCTCGCGATCGGTCAGCCAGCCCACCAGGTGAGCGGCCAGAGCGGCCGACTTGTCCTCGCAGGTCAGGTATTCGGGAAACAGCACGCCCGCGTCCCGCGGCGAAGCCGGATCGTAGGGGCTCACGTCCTGCGGAAACACGTCGTCGCTGGCCAGCATGTTGACCAGCGTGATGTAGCGGGTATGGCGGAATTGCTTCTGCACCCGGTAAGCCAGCGGGCTGATCCAGTACAGGATGGCCGTCGGTTTGGCGTGATAGAGCAGCTCCAGCGACACCGAGCCCGACACGGCCAGGCAACAATCGGCCGCCCGGATCAGCTCGGGCGTGCGGCGGACGAATACTTCGGCATCCAGTCCGCTGGCCGCCACCGCCCGGCGAGCGATCTCGGCCTGATGCGGCTTGAAGCTGGCGATCGCCAATCGCACGTCGGGCACCTCGCGGCGGACCAGCGCGGCCGCCTGGAGCATCATTGCCACGTTGTCGGTTACTTCCTGGGTTCGCGAGCCAGGCAAAATCGTCAGCAGCGGCCGGCCGCCGGCCCGGAGCCGCTCGACCAGCCGCTCGTCGATTTGCTGGCCGCGGACCTCGTCGAAGTAGGGATGCCCGACGAACTGGGCGTTACAGCCGCGCTCCTGATACCAGCGGGCCTCGAACGGCAGACTGCAGAGCACGTGGTCGACGAAGGCCCGCATCTTCCGCACCCGCCAACTTCCCCAGGCCCAGATCTGCGGCGGCACGTAGTAGAACACCGGGATTCCGTGGGCCTTCGCCCGGCGAGCGATCCACCAATTGAAGCCCGGATAGTCGATCAGCACCACCGCGTCGGGCTTGTGATGGCGGAAGTAGCGATCGGCCCGACTGGCCAGATCGAGAAACTTGTGCAGGTTCAAGAGCACCCGCAGAAACCACATCACGGCCAGCACCGTCAGGTCGGCGTGCAAGTGGCAGCCGGCCGCCGCCATTTTCGGCCCGCCGTAGCCGACCGCTTCCAACTCGGGCACGCGCTCGCGCAGCGAGCGAATCAAGTTGGCGGCGTGCAGGTCGCCGCTCGGCTCGCCGACCGAAAAGTAGATTCTCATGCCTCGAATCGCCGTGGGGGGGGAACGTGGGTGCCTGCGCGGGGCGGGAGTATCGCAAAACAGGGCGATCCGCGTAAAGTGCAAATTGACCCTCGCCAGGCGCCCGATTAGATTCGATTTTTGAGCCTGCCGCTTTGCCCGCCCCGCCAATCGACCGGCCTGCCCCCCCCACGCTGACCGCCGGACGTGGGGCGGCCCGCCTGCCTCCGACGTTTGCTATCCCCCCCAAGGAACTTCTGCATGCTTGTTCTACCGGTTCGAAATCTGCGACCGTGTGTATTTTGGCCGGCGTGGTTGTCTTACTCGTTGGCGGCTCGCTGTCGAACGTCTTTGGGCAGAAGGTGCCCGAGGGCTTCAAGTGCGAATTGATCTACCGGCCGCCGAACGTCGAGCATCCGTCGGTCGTCACCTGCGACGACGAGGGCAACCTGTTCGTGGGCGAAGATCCGATGGACATGCGCGGACCCACCACCCGCGAGTTCGACCGCATTCTGCTGCTCCGCTGGGACAAACAGACCGGCGAACCGGTGCGAACCGTGTTCTGCGACAACCTGTCGGCCGTGTTCGGCATGGTCTGGCATGCCGGCGCTGTACGTGATGCACGCCCCGCATTACACGATGTTCCGCGACATCGACGGCGACGGGGTGGCCGATGTGCGCAAGGATCTGGCCGATGGCTTCGGGCCGCCGGCCGGCGTCTATGGCTTCAACGACCATATCGTCACCGGCACCCGGCTGGGGCTGGATGGGCGGGTTTACGTCTCGGTGGGCGACAAGGGCGTGCCCAAGGCCACCGGCGCCGATGGCAGCACGATCTCGCTCGAGGGGGGCGGCGTGATCTCGATGCGGCTCGACGGCACTCAGCTGGAGATCGTCTCAACCGGCACCCGCAACCACCTCGATGTGGCGATGGACTCGCTGGACAACATTTTTACCTACGACAACACCGACGACGGGCTGGGCTGGTACACCCGCTTTACCCACCACGTGCCGACCGGCTACTACGGCTATCCCTACGACTATCTGACGCACGCCGAGCGGCACCTGCCGCGGATCAGCGAGCACGGCAACGGCTCGCCGGTCGGCGCGGCCTGTTATCGCGAGGCAGCCTGGCCGGCCCAGTACCGCGACAACGCATTCCACTGCGAGTGGGGCAAAGGGAAGATTCAGCGGTTCATCACCAAGCCGAGCGGGGCCACGTTCACCGCCGAGATCGAAGACTTCATGGTCCGCGAGGGGAACGAAGAATTCCGCCCGCTCGATTTGTGCTTCAGCCCCGACGGCCGGTACATGTACGTCGCCGACTGGAACGAAGGGGGCTGGACCAACCCCAAGGTCTGCGGCCGGCTGTTCCGCGTCAGTTACGTGGGCGCGGACGCACCCGCCGAGCCGCCGCGCACCGCCGATAGCGCCGCCGATCGCCGATCAGCTCAAGGCCCTTGGCCATCCGGCCCACAGCGAGCGGATGCGGGCTCAGTGGCAACTGGCCAGTCGTGGGCAAGCGGCCGTGGCGCCCGTTGCGGCGCTGCTGGCCGGCAAGGCTGCCGCCCCGGCCAAGGTCCATGCCATTTGGACGTTGAACGCCCTGGCCGACCAGGTGCCCGGTTTCGACCCCGCGGCCGCCTGGGTCAAGGCCTTGTCCGATCCGGACGAAGCGGTCCGCAGTCAGGCTGCCCGCGCGCTGGGCACCCGGCGGTGCAAGTCGGCCCTGGCGCCGCTGACCAAAGCATTGAACGATCCCGCCGCCACCGTGCGAATGTGGGCGGCGATCGGCCTGGGGCGGATCGGCGAGCTGGCGGCGGCGCCGGCGCTGTTCGCCGCGCTCGGCGAGCCGGACGAATTTGCCCGCTTCGCGATGGTTCAAGCCTTGCGAGCCTTGGGCAATTGGACGCCGGCGCGCCAGGCACTGGATGCGCCGGTGAATCGGCCCGCCAGGCGGCGGTGTTGGCTCTGACGGGTGTCTACGACGATCGCGCCGTCGCCGAGCTCGCTTGGGCCGTGGAACACGCCCAGGACCCGGCCGTGCGGGCCCGGGCAGCTGAATCGATCGCCGAAGTGCATCGCCAGGCCGATCCGTATCGCGAAGGCTGGTGGGGCACCCAGCCGGCCCGCGGCAAGCCCGCTCGGCCCAAGAAGAACGAGTGGTCGGGCACGCCGCTGGTGCTGGCCACGCTCCGCAAGGCCCTCGGCTCGAGCGATGCGGGCGTGCGCAAAGCGGCCATTCACGCCCTGGTCGAAATCAAGGACGCCGACGCGATTCCGCTGGTCGCCCAATTGGCGACCGATCCGGCCCATCCTGCGGCCCTGCGGGCCGACGCTACCCGGCTGCTGGTCACGCTGAAGGTTCCCGCGACTGCCGATGCCCTGGCCCGACTGCTCCACGACGCCCAGACGCCCGACGATGTGCTGCTGGTTGCGCTCGGCGGGGCCGGCGAACTGAAGTCGGCCGCTGCGGCGGCCGACGTCGAGCAGCTGCTCGCCCACGGGCAGGCCGCCGTGCGGGCCAAGGCAATCTATGCTCTTGGTCAGCTCGCCGGCCAACAAGCGACCGGTCCCGTCATCAAGGCATTGGCCGACGCGGATGGCGGCGTCCGGCGGCAAGCCCTGCAGACGGCGGGCGAATTCGAACTGCGGGATGCGGTTCCGGCAATCGTCGCCCTGGCCGGCAATCCTGAGCTGCGCGAGGACGCGATCGGCGCGCTGGCCCGAATGCCGGACCGCCGGGCCCTGGCCGTGTATCTCGATGCCCTGGCCGACAAAAATCAGGCTCTGCGGACCTCCGCCCGTGGAGCTCTGGCGGTCATTCGCGACGCGGTCGGGCCGGACATCATCGAGCTGGCCCGGCGGAACGAGTTGCCCGGGCCGGTGCGAGCCGAATTGCAGGCCGTGTTCGATCGCCCGGCTCCGCTGGTTACCTGGCAAATGGTCGGACCGTGGGAGAAGCCGAGCGAGCCGAAATTCGACCTGACGCAAGCGCCCGACCTCGCCCAGCCGGTCGAGATCGCCGGCAAGCAAGTCGCCTGGCGCAAGATCACCACCGCCGACCCGCAAGGCCGGATGAGTCTGCAACCGCTGTTCAAGCCCGACGCCAATGTTTGGGCGATGGCCTACGCCGCGATCGAGACCGATCGGGAAGGCGCCAGTTATTTCGAGGTCGGCCGCGACGATCAATTGATCGTCTGGGTCAACGGCCAGAAGGTCTACGAGTTTCTCGAAGGAGGGGGCTGGGCTCCCGACCAGGGGCATGGACCGCTGCCACTCAGGAAGGGGGTCAATCACATCTGGGTTCAGGCCGGCAATGGCGGCGGGCCTTGGGAATTCAGCCTGGCGGTCAATACGCGGCGGCCGGAATACGCCTTTTTGTACGAGAACGTGCAGCCCAAGTTCGATACTGAAGTCTATCGCGACTTCGCCGCCAAGACCGCCGGCGACGCCGAGCGCGGCAAAGCCGTGTTCAGCGATCCCCAGGGCGTGGGCTGCATCAAATGCCACGTCGTTGCGGGGCAGGGGGGCAAGATCGGGCCCGATCTGTCCGGCATCGGCGCCAAATACCCGCGCGAAGAGCTGGTCCGCTCGGTGCTCGAACCCTCGATCCGCGTGGCCGAGGGCTTCACCGTCACCACGATCGTGACCGACTCGGGCAAGATTTACGCCGGCATCCTCAAGACCAACGCCCAGGACGCGGTCGAAGTGCTCGACGTCGAGGGCAAGGTCACCCGCATCCCGACCGACGAGATCGAAATCCGGCGGACCAGCTACGTCTCGCTGATGCCCAACGGGCTCAAGGACGGGATGACCCTCGAGAACTTCGCCGACGTGATCGCCTATTTGCAATCGCTCAAGTAGCGCGCCGAGCACCAAAACGAAAACGGCGGGCGCACTTTGCAGTGCGCCCGCCGTGTTCGATGCATTCGCGGGGCAATCGGACGACCCGATTGCCGAGCGTGGTTACTTGCTCTCGGCCTTGGCCGGCTCGTAGCTCTTCGAGACGTCGGTGAAGACCTTGGCAATCTGCTCGTCCGGGGTCATCTTGGCAACGGCGCCCTTGCAGTTGTTGCAGCAGAAGGTGACCGTCACGCCGGCGATGTCGAGGCCCGTTTCCGGGTTGAGCGGCTTGCCCGACAGCGGGCAGGCCTTCTCGACGATCTGGCCGGTCTGGGCCAGCTGGTGGTTGGCCTTGGCGGCGAACTTGGCCGGGTCCTTCTTGAAGGCGGCCGGGCAGCCCATGCAGCACAAATAGACCTTGCCGCCGCCGAATTCGACGAAGGCTTCCGGATTGATGTCCTTGCCCGACACCGGACACTTGACGTCCTTGCCCGGGGCCTTGTCTTCGGCCCGCAGCGAGTGGACGGCAACGAGCGCGACGACGGCCAGCAAGGCCAGGAACAGACGCGATTTCATAACACATTCCTTCCGTGTGAGAGAGATTCGGACGGCCGCGCGGGGACCTTAACAAAAGGTCACCCTGACGAACAGGTCGAGTCGCACGAGGGTGCCCCGCGGCGCGGCGAACTTTTGCCCGCGGCAGGGCCCGGCCGGCTCAGATCAGCCAGCGGCAAAGCAGCGATCGGCCCAGGGCCGCAAGCCCTGGTCCTTCGTCCACGCTAGAGAGCAAGCTAATCTGCGGCGGCGCGGCCGGCGGCGATTGCCAGGCGGCGTCGGCGGCCAGCGCCGATTCCGTGCGGATCTCTTCCCGCTCTTGGGCCGGAATGGCCGGCACGGGGCTGTCGCTGCGGCAGCAGCATGGGTGCGAGGCCTCGCCCTGGCTGGCGGTGCGACAGCAGCAGGCGCCCGGCTTGATCCGGCAGCAGTCGTCCGCATCCGGATTGCTAGCGGTCGTGCAGCAGCACGTGCGGCCCGTCGCCATCGACCGGCCACAGCGGCTGACGTTGCCGATCGCGGGTGCGACCAGCAGCGCGCAGGCAAGCCAGGCAATGCAGATTCGGCGTGCCATCATGAACCAACCCTGCGGACGAGAGGCCACTAGCGGCAATGATTGTCGGCTATCTGCGCGGGCCAAGTCAAGTTTTCCGGCCCGGATTTGCCGGTCGGGCAAAATTGGCCAGCTCGGCTCCGCCTCCCGCCCCCCAAGGGCCGGGCGAAGGGTATCGCAAAACCAAGCCGGCCGCGAGACCCAAACCCGGAGTCCGCAACCAGGATACGTTCGATCCGCCCGGTTTCG
The DNA here is from genome assembly GCA_963828155.1 of uncultured Planctomycetaceae bacterium. Lineage (GTDB taxonomy): Bacteria > Planctomycetota > Planctomycetia > Pirellulales > PALSA-1355 > CAWCAX01. The sequence continues at coordinate 36,754 of CAWHDQ010000011.1, read as the reverse complement.
GCCGGATTGATCCGACTGCCCCTGGCTGCTGGCCCTGGTCGTCGGCGAGCCGGCCTTTACGGCAGCTCGCGCAGCTCCACGTCCTTGAACTCGATCTGCATCTTGGGGCCGACGTGCAATTGCAAGGCGATGATCCCCTCGGTCGCGCCCTTGCTCGGATCCTTCTCGGTGTAGTCGACGGTCGTGAAGCCATTGAGCACCTGGGTCAGGTGCGGGCCGTCGGCCGTGATGACGTACTCGTTCCAGTTGTCCTTGTTGAAGTGCTTGGCGACTTCGCCGCCATCGACATTGACCAGGATGCCGCGGCCCCCCTCTTCGTACAGGATTCCGAGGAAGGCGTTGTCGGCAATGTCGGCCTGATAGCCGGTCACCACAAAGTCGTCGTGCTGTTTGCTGCGGTACTGGATGCCCGAGTTGCCGTTGCGGAGTTTGAACTTCAGCTTGAGCACGAAGTTCTTGTAGGTCTTCTTCGTGGCCAGGAACGAGTTGTGCTTGAGCTCCTTCTTTTCGGTCGAACCAACGATCACGCCGTCGACCACACTCCACAGCTCGGGGTCGCCCTGCCAGCCATCCAGGTCCTTGCCGTTGAACAGCGGGGTGAATTTGTCCTCGGCGGCGGCGAGCGAACAGACGAGTAGCAGAGCCAAGGTCAGGCAGGTCGGCAGCAGGCGCATGAGCAGGATCCTTCGGCGGAAAGCGGGGGTGCCAGGGGGCGGGGTGCGACAATGCGCCCGCATTATACGTTGGCCGTTTTTCAACCGCCACGCCCCCCCGGCACTCTTGCATTCGGCCCGCCGCCCAAGCACAATACACCTCATGAGCACTTTCGCCGGCTATTTCTTTTGGTACTTTTTTTACCCGCCGGGTCGCGGGGCCGGCCGGGGGTGTTGAACCAACCCTCCAGCACAAGCGACGAGAACCAAAAGCCCCGGGACCCGCCAAAAGCGTCCCGGGGCTTTTTTTGTTCCCCGCCCCGGGCCGCCCGACCTGACGCCCGCACGAAAACTCGAGTCGACTCAACCACCTTCAAGCCCCCAGCGCATAACCCCAGCCCCCAGGAGTTCCGCACGTGATCGTCGTCATGAAACCAGGCGCCACCCCAGCCCAAGTGAATCACATGGTCGAACGCATCGAGTCGTTGGGCCTCAAGGCCCATGTGATCGTCGGCACCGAGCGGACCGTCATCGCCGCCGTGGGCGACGACCGCAAGACGCACAAGGAATCGCTCGAGAGCGGCCCCGGCGTGGCCGAGGTCGTGCCGATACTGGCCCCCTATAAAGTCGCCAGCCGCGAGCTCAAGGCCGAGCCCACCACCATCCGCCGCGGCAGCCTGACCGTGGGCGGCGGCACGATCGGCGTGATCGCCGGCCCCTGCTCGGTCGAGACCGAAGAGCAGATCATGGCCGCAGCCAAGGCCGTCAAGGCGGCCGGCGCCACCGGCCTCCGCGGCGGGGCGTTCAAGCCGCGGACCAGCCCCTACAGCTTCCAGGGCCTCAAGGAAGACGGGCTCAAGATGCTCGCCACCGCTCGCGCCGAGACCGGCCTGGCCGTGGTCACCGAAGTGGTGGCCAGCGAAGACGTCGAGCTGGTCGCCCGCTATGCCGACGTGCTGCAGGTCGGCGCCCGGAACATGCAGAACTACCGTCTGCTGGAAGCGGTCGGCGGTGTGGACCGACCCGTGCTGCTCAAGCGCGGACCCAGCGCCACGATCGAAGAGCTGCTCTTGGCGGCCGAGTACATCCTCAACGCCGGCAACCCGAACGTGATGCTCTGCGAGCGCGGCATCCGCACGTTCGAGACCCACACCCGGTTCACGCTGCCGCTGGCCACGGTCGTCTACTTGCATCAGAAGACCCACTTGCCGGTCGTGGTCGATCCCAGCCACGGCACGGGCCACACCTACCTCGTGCCGCAGATGGCCGCGGCCAGCGTGGCGGCCGGCGCCGACGGCCTGATCCTGGAAGTCCATCCCAACCCGGAGGCGGCGATGAGCGACGGCTACCAATCGCTCAACTTCCAGCAATTCGCCGACACCATGTCGCTCTGCCGCAAAGTGGCCGAGGCGTTGGGGCGGAAGCTGTAAGTCGCGCTTCAGCCGAATTGCAGTCCCAAACGGTTAAGCCCACCGGCGGCGGCCGGTGGGATTGCGCGAGCAGCGCCCGACTTCCTGCGGACGCCCCTCACCCGTTCAACTGCGTATCAAACCCGTGCTGCTTGCGGTGGTGGGGGCCGTCGAACACCTTGCTCGTCTTGAACATCTCGTGCCGGCCGTCGAGCGAAGCGTCTTTCACCCGCTCGCGGAGCGCGGTCTGCTCGTCGGCGGTCAGCGGTTTGAACCCCCGGGCGATCGTGAGCGCCTGATCCAGGTCTTTCTGATTCCGGATGCCGCAGACCAGCACCGACACCGGCTGCGAAAGCGCATAGCGGATGCACTCGGGCCCCGTGGCGATCCCGGCGGTCGGAATCTTGCCGGTCTTGCCCAGGTAGCTGCCCCCCAGGCTTTTCATGCCGATCACGCCGGTTCCCTTGTCGAGGCAGACCGGCAGCACCTCGCGCTGGAAGCTGCGGAAGTGCCAGTCGCAGACGTTGATCGGCATCTGGGCCGTGTCCCAATGCTGGTCCTTGTCGAGCATCTTCAGGTGAATCCGCGGATCCTTGTGCCCGGTGAAGCCGATGAACCGCACCTTGCCGGCCTTTTGGGCTTCGAGCGCCGCGCGGATGCCCCCTTTCTCGAATACCCAGTCGGGGTCATTGTCGTAAACCATCTCGTGGAATTGCCACAGGTCGAGGTGGTCGGTCTGCAGCCGCCGCAGGCTATCGTCGAGGCAGGCGAGCGAGCCCTGGTAGTCGCGCTCGCAGTTTTTGGTCATCAGAAAGACTTTGTCGCGGCGGCCGGCCGCGCCGCGGCCCATCACCTCTTCGGCATAGCCGTCGTGGTAGTCCCAGCAGTTGTCCCAGAAGTGGATGCCGCCATCGAGGGCCGCGTGCATCAGCTTGATCGCGGCCGCGTCGCCGTCGTCCTTGCCCACCTTGCCGATATCCCAGCCCCCCAGTCCGACGATCGAGACATCGACGCCCGTTTTGCCGAGCGGCCGCGTAGGCACGCCCGAGTCCGAATCCTTCTGCCCGGCCAGCAATGCCTCGGCCAGGCCGAGCGCGGCGCCTGCGGCGACGCCAGCCTGGAGAAACGCGCGGCGATTGGGGTGTTCGGCCATGGGAAGGCTCCTGGCTGGAGGAAAAAGCCGGCTTGCCGTCAGCGCACGTATCTCGGATCGTACCGCAACCGCGATCCCTGACAAATTGTTGCGCCGCTCGAGCGCACTCCTCTCCCTTCCGGGAGAAGCCGGGTGAGGGTTCTTCGTGCCTGCCCTCGCTCCGCATACGAGGAAGGTTTACCGCCGAGGGCGCAGAGGATCGCAGAGGAAAGAATTCTTTCTCGGAAAGCCTCTGCGTCCTCTGCTTACTCTGCGACCTCGCCTGAAATTCGCTGAGTCTGTCGCAAGGCAGGCCGCTCGCTGACTTGCCGAGGCATTGAATTCTTTCTTTTCCTTGCCGGCGCGTCCTCTGCGACCTCTGCGGCTCTGCGGTTAATCCTCCTCGTATTGCCTGCGCAGCCCCGCCCAGATCGAAGCTTTCGATCAAAGAAAGGCAAGATGGCGTGCCGCTGCTCGGCAGCGGGGGCCGCGGCTGTTCAAGTTTGAAAAAAGAAAACGCTCCGCGCCCTGCCCGGTCGATGCCGGTGGCATCTGTATACCGGGCAGCGGCACGCCCTGGAGTGACAGTCCCGTGGGGGCCAGTGTCCCTACCACTTTGTTGCGCTCGCAAGCAAACATTACATTCGCTCGCGAGCGCCGCTGCGGAGCCTCCGGGCGTTCGTTGTTCGAATCGCACGGCGGTAGTCCGGCCCTTGCGGTCTGCACTTCACCCGCGTGCACCGCGAGACACTGACCTGGGCTTCCGGAAGGCAACACGCGTCGGTCTTGCCCCCACGTTGGGAGCAGCGGCTGAAGGCCCGCGCGGGCGTGGTAGTTGGCCCGGACGAGTTGTTTCAGTCGCTGCCAATGAGCCGGTCCGAGACGGTCGGGGACTGTCCCGATTTTGCGAATTGCAAAATGGGACTGTCCCCTTCTCCGAGACCGTTCACGGATCGGCTCAAGCAGACGCGAGAGGGTTGGTCGATCCGCGGCTTATCGCGCAGCGTCCGTCTTTGCCACGCTGCACGACTCACCTTGGATCGCGTGTCGCTCCGCTCCTAGTTCGGGCTTTACGGCTTCGTGTAAGGCCGGCTTACCACCGGAAACGATCTCGACTTTCGGCCAGGCCCGGCAAATGGGACCGCTTCGCTCGACATCGATCTCCGTTGGCTCACCGACGATGCACGACTCCGCCTTGCCCGTTGCGGCCGGAATTCGCAGCCGCTGGCAAGGCTCGGTCGCCCCGCTTGGGAGCAAGTGCGCCAAGTTCGGCCGGGCACCGCCGGCCCAAGAACTAACCCGCGGATTTGGGACGGGCCGTTGGCGTTCCTCACACCAGCTGCACCGTCATAGCAACAAGGAATTCGCCTGTTGCCTGCCGTGCTCACCGGCGCCCTGGAGCGCCTCCGATCCCGTCTTCTCGCCCGGCCGGCCCTCTGGCCGACTCGGCTTTGCGAATAATCGCAGAATCCCGGCCGATTTCAAGCGCCGAATTAGGCCACTTCGGCGTGGTCGGCGAGGCGCACGGTGGGCTCGCACCGCCGCGGGTTGCCTGAAGCTGGCTCCTTCAGAGAACGCGGATGAACGGGATGGACGCAGATCGGCGCCGATGAACGAAAGAGTGATACGAACGAGCGAGATTCATCCACAGATTTCACAGATTCCGCAGATTCGTCGGCGCGGTCGCACCGAGCCGCCCAGCAAATCCCGCTGTCTTCGGATCTGCGAAATCTGTGAAATCTGCGGACCATTTCCCTTCCGCCTCTTCCGCCGTTTCATCCCGTTCATCTAGTTTCCATCCGCGTTCATCTGCGTTCTCGGAACGACCTGGCACTGCGTCGCGGGCGGCCGTCCAAAGTTGCGCGGCCTCGTCTTCGCCGAGGCTTGCACCAACAAGAGCGGCAGCCCAGTAGATCACGCTCTTGGCCTGACGAATTCGTGCAGACCGTGGCGCCGGTCGCCGCCGCGGCAGCATTTCGCCGGAATGACTGCCGGGAACGCCGTGAGCGGCAAGGCGCTAGCCGCCGGTTCCGGCATGAGGCGGACTGCGCGAAGCGACAGCCTCCGTCATCTGCGCGACACCCATTGGAACAAGTCGCTCGCCATCCACATGGCCAGCATGATGACCACGATTGCGGCGGCGGCCGCTGATCCTGGGTACGCCTTAGCGAGGGCCGCAAGGCACGCCAACACCGTCACCCCCACCAGCGCCGTCCGCAGGCCAAATCGGAATCGGGGGCGGGTCATGGGGCGGATTCCGGCTGAGTGCATCTCGTCCATACGACGAATGTGGCGGACCCGACCAGGGCCAATATCGACGCCGCCGCGCATGTGGCTTGCCATTCCCGAGGCACGAAGTCAACGAGCTGGGCACCGATGAACAAGATTGCGAATAACACCAGGGCCGGCCATTGGCGCCGCTCAAGCTCTCTGGCTCGCTGTTCGTCCACGGTAGTTTCACCCCTAGTCGGAAGCTCCGCACTGTTGTCGAGTCTAGCAGGGCGGGGAGGTGTGGCGGCGACGTAGGTCAGCAGTGCAAACCCAGCGATGGCCAGTGCAATTCGGAAGTACGGGTCGAAAGCACTGCCTGGCGCCGCAAGCATCAGGCGCCAGCAAACGAACGCGCCCACCGATGCCAAGCCAAACAGCCACTGCAGGCCGAACCGGAATCGGGGGCGGGTCATGGGGCTACCGATCATTCGGGCGAACCGGAGGATTGATGCGTCTGGTCGCGGCTATTCGCGTGCGTGATATGCAGGCATCCGCTCCAGTAAAGGATTTGCACGGACAGCCCAAGTAAAACAAACGGCAGCAGCACCCAAAACGGAACCATAATCAGCCTTGGCAACCACAGGCTATGCCGGTCGTCCGGGGCTCCTCGCATGCGGTCGATTCTACCCCGGGGACCGCTCCTAGGTAGCTGAGTGTCGCCGGCCGCAGGGGCGGAATGCCCGGAAAATTCGACGGCGGCGGGGCGGTCAGGGCTGCTCGGCCCGAGTGGAGGGCGGACCCTCGGGCGGCTGCGATGTCCGGCACAGACTGTCATGCCGTATTGCCAGGAGGGCGGCCGCCCCCCAAAGCATCAATCCGACCGACAGGGCGAATAGGTCTATTTGTCCGCCTGGCGCCAAGAGTGCGGCCGCGCCAGCCACGAGACACGCCCCCGTCACCACGACCAGCAGCGTCCGCAGTCCGAGCCGGAACCGGGTCATGGGCGGAATAGCCGAATTATGGCCACAGCAATGCCAACTGCCGCCCCGATCAAAATCGGACCGAGCGTGACGGCCATCATGATGTTGACTTCGGTTCGGTGCGCCTTCATGCCCTTAGTTTATCAGAGCGGGGAGGGGCAGTGTCTTGTACCTGTGCAGGTCGGTCAGCGCTGGATCAATCATAGGGCTCCCCCGGCACTGGAATCGGCGGTGGTGGCGGGGGCGGGATTGCCTCCGCTTCGGGGAAGAGCCGCTTGACCGCGTCTTGGTCTGCTTCGCTGATGCAGACAATGGACACATATCCCGGTTCGCCGAACAGAAACAGAGGGAACGGGGCTCGCACTGGTTCGCCAAACTTGTCTGTAGTTATGGCCGAGGCAAATGGCGGAAGGTCCGCGACAAACTCTCGCCGCTGTCTGATCCAGTAGACCTGATAGCCCACCCAGCAGCAGACGACGAACACGACAACCAGCACCGTCCGCAGGCCAAACCGGAATCGGGGGCGAGTCATGCGGCGTCACCACCTACGCTTGCTTCTTGGGCAATAATTGGGTCCCGCAGAATTCGCAGCTCTCTGGTCGCGGCTCCGGAATCGGGCGCTCGCAGCCGGCGCAGACTGGCCTCATCTTGAGCAGCTTGATTCGAGGGTCGTAGATGTATCGGCGCTCTAATCTTCTTAGCACCGCTGAAACGACGATGACACCAACGATCACGGCGACGATCAATTGCAGCTCTTGAGAACCCGTGCCCATAGTTTACCAGAGCGGGGAGGGGCGGCTGTCGAAAGGGCGGCCCGGACGGCCGGCCCTCTGGCCGACTCGGCTGGCGGAATGATCGCAGAATCCGGCGAGATTTCAAGCGCGGAATTAGGCCACTTGGGCGTGGTCGGCGAGGCGCACGGTGGGCTCGGACCGCCGCCGGTTGCTTGAAGCTGGCTCCTTCAGAGAACGCAGATGAAGGGGATGGACGCGGATCAGCGCAGATGAACGAAAGAGTGACACGGACGAGAGAGATTCATCCACAGATTTCCGATTCCGCAGATTCGTCGGCGCGGTCGCACCGAGCCGCCCAGCAAATTTCTCTTTCTTCAAATCTGCGAAATCTGTGAAATCTGCGGACCATTTCCCTTCCGCCTCTTCCGCCATTTCATCCCGTTCATCTGGTTTCATCCGCGTTCATCTGCGTTCTCGGAACGACCTGGCACTGCGTCGCGGGCGGCCGTCCAAACTTGCGCCGCCTCGTTTTCGCCGAGGATTGCACTGACAAGAGCCGTAGTCGAGTAGGTCAGGCCCCTCGCCTGGTGAATACTTGACGATTGCGGCGCCGCTCGCCGCGCGGCTGGATCCGCCGGATGGATTCGGCGGATGGATTCGGAGAACGAATGCGGCGAAACGAAAGCGGCGGCACTCCTTGCTGGTGCCTCCCGTCGCGTTATGTTCTGCCCGTCCCCCGCTTTTTTGTCACCCTACAGCCCAATCCGCTCCAGCTTGTCTCGGATTTTGTTGGCCTCGAACTCGATGTTGTTCGCGGCGTCCCGAATCTCGAGGGTGACAGCGAGCAGATCGGCTCGGTCTGCTTTCGTCAGCGAGAGGGAGGGCGAAGTCCCACCGGCAGCCAGTTCGGCCACGAACTGTTCCAGGTTTGCAAAATCCTTTTTCAGCAAGGCGAGGGATTCGGTTAACTCTTGCTTGAGAGTCGCGGCGGTTGGCAATCCGAGGGGCTGCGCGTTTTCCATGGGTTTCCTCCGAAATACCGGCAGGCGAGATCGGCTGCCCGGTGCCGCTGCGGATCAGACGCCCGGCTCGTTGGCTTGGACGCCTTTCTGGTAATGCGTGTAGACGAAAACCGGGATCGCCAAGTCGCCCAGGTGCGTGCGGATCAGCGGCAAGACCTCGTTCCATTCCAATCCGCCGACGCCCGTCGCCAGCTTCGGCAAAGCGACACTCGTGATCTTGTCTTTTTCCAACTCGTGCCGGAGTCGTTTCAGGCTGTGGTTGACGTTGGCGGTGGTCGCCTTGCCCCGCTTGTCACCGTGAATGTGGTCGCCTTCCTGCGTCAGCAGATTGAAGATCCGCGCCCGAATCCGCCCCAGGCCCAAAGGTCGCCCGGCTTGGGATGGGCTTGATGGACATAGTGCCGAAAGTCTTTCACCATCGTCGGCCACTTTTCGTGCAGTGCCGCGGCAAGGCCCTGGTCGAAATGGTCGTTGGGGGCGACGCCGTGGGCGATTGCCTGGGCTTTCGTCAGCAGGATGTCGCCGGATACTTCTTGGATCATCGTGTCCTCTTACTTGAGCGGGTTTTTGCCGAGCCAAAATGCGGTTGAGCGGGCTGGGTAGATGTGCGGGATCGCATCGCCGGTGACAACTCCGCACACTGCGGTCGGTCGCACGCGAGGCAATATGTGCCTTTTCGGGCGATCCTTTTCTGCCGACGACTCTTCGACTGCCAAAACGAACGCAAGCGGTGTGCCGCAGCGGCGCCCTCCGCCTGAGCGCAAAAATAACCGCCGCGCTGCGAATCGCTCGCGGCGCGGCGGTGCGAGATCGGATCAAAGCGTTTGGGCGTCGCCCGGCGTCACTCGCTGGGCTTGTCCCCTTCGCCGCCCCTTGCGGCGGCGACGTCCAACAGGGCATCGGCCAATCTTCGTCGCTCCCGGCCCTCGAGCGTCAGCTGCTTCTTGCCGCCTAGGATTTGCTACAGGTCGCCGTACACCCATACTTCCTGACAGCCATGCGGGCCGAAGACTTGCCATGCGAAGTGCGACCATCACCGTGTCCCTGCTGCTTGAATCTGCTCGCCGAATTGACCACGCTCCGCGGCGGTGATCTTGCTTTTAGCCCCGATCGAGCCGCAAATCGGCTTCGCGGAACGCAAAATTGTCCTGACAGGGAACGCATCAAGACCTGCAGTATCTTCCCGTAGGCGCCATTGCCAAACCATGGCCTCCACTAGATCAGATGCCATGTAAACAGGATCCAACGGTGTCCTTGCCGCCTTCGCCCAAAACGCCGACGTGATGTCCATCTTGTCCGACTTCAGGGCGGCGAGGAACGTCGGCCGTCGGCTCGCGGTTGCTCTACCAGTCTGTCCGTAGCCATGTCATTACCCCGCTTGGGTTTTCCGTAATTGCCGTCGTAGAAGTTCTGGGCATCGCCGTCCGACTCGGTCATCATTATAACGACTCGTCTTCGCTCCATTTTTCAACAGTCTTCCAATTTCGGTCGGAATCGCGGCGCCAGCCCCCCGATCCTGCCCGCAAACGCAGCCTTGAGGCCCGCCAAGTCGATCCAACTCTGCGATAAATCGTGCGTCCAACAGCCCCCGAGCCCTTCAGATATTCGCGATCGCTAGAAGATGATGCCCGTTTCGTCGACGTGGCTTGCAGAACACATGACTTGAGCGCACATTCGATCGCATAACCGGCCATGTAGTACGCCGCCGGCCAGCGGCGCGGCGTGCATCAGGCATTCCGCGTCCCCAAGTCGGGTCGCCGCCAATTGCTGCAAGTTGGCGCTGTTCATGATGGAGCCCGTCGTTCCAGTTGAGTTTCAGCTCGGTCGCATCAAAGTAACGCAACGGAAAAGTGTCGTCCATCCTATTGGATTCGATTCATGCGGTTTGCTCCGCCTCTCAGCGCAAAAAAAACCGCCGCGCTGCGAATCGCTCGCGGCGCGGCGGTCGGATGGATCAAAGCGTTTGGGCGTCGCCCGGCGCTACTCGCTGGGCTTGTCCCCTTCGCCGCCGGCGCTGGCGCCAACGGCTGCGTTGCCGGCCAGGACGGCGTCGGCCTCTTCGTCGCCGCTGACGCCCTTGAACACCAGCTGCTTCTTGCCGCCGATCTCCTTGATGTCGACCACGATCGTGTCCTTGCCCTGGAACTCGCCCTTGAGCAGCTCTTCGGACAGCGGGTCCTCGACGTAGTTCTCGATCGAGCGGCGGAGCGGCCGGGCACCGAAGTCGGTGTTCGAGCCTTTCTTGATGATCAGCTCCTTGGCCCCGTCCGAGAGCCGCAGCTTGAGCCCGCGCTCGCTGAGCCGGTCGCGAACCTTCGACAGCTCGAGGTCGATCACTTCCTTGAGGTCTTCGTTGGTCAAATGGCGGAAGATGATCACGTCGTCCAAGCGGTTGAGGAACTCCGGGCGGAAGACTTTTTCGATCCGCTCGTTGACGCGGTCCTTCATGCTCTCGTACGAGGCGTCGCCGTCGGGCCGCTGGAAGCCGAAGGCCGATTCGTTCTTGATCGCCTCGGCACCGGCGTTGGTCGTCATGATCAGGATCGTGTTGCGGAAGTCGACGTTCCGGCCGAAGCTGTCGGTCAAACGGCCTTCTTCCATCACTTGCAGCAGCATGTTGAACACGTCGGGGTGGGCCTTTTCGATCTCGTCGAGCAGCACCACGGCGTACGGACGCCGGCGGATTTTCTCGGTGAGCTGGCCGCCTTCCTCGAAGCCGACGTAGCCCGGCGGAGCGCCGATCAAGCGGCTGACGTTGTGCTTCTCCATGTACTCGCTCATGTCGATTTGGATCAGCGCGTCGTCGTCGCCGAACATGAACTCGGCCAGGGCTTTGGCGAGCAAGGTCTTGCCCACGCCCGTGGGACCGGCGAACACGAAGCAGCCGGTGGGCCGCTTGGGGTCCTTGAGCCCGCTGCGGCTGCGGCGGACCGCCTTGCTGATTCGCTTGATCGCCTCGTCCTGGCTGATCACGCGCTTGTGCAGCTCGGCTTCCATCTGCATCAGCCGCATGCTGTCTTCGGTGGTCATCCGGGTGAGCGGGATGCCGGTCATCTTGGAGACGACCTCGGCGATCACCTCTTCGTCGACCACGCCGTCGGCCTCGCGCGATTTCTCGCGCCAGTCGCGGGTGATGGTCTGCTTCTTTTTCTTGAGCTTGTCGGCCTGGTCGCGCAGGGCGGCGGCCTTTTCGAAGTCCTGGTTGGCGACCGCCTCTTCCTTTTCCTTGTTGAGCTTCTCGACTTCTTCGTCGATCTCCTTCAGATCGGGCGGCCGGGTCATGGCCTTCAGCCGCACCCGGGCACCGGCCTCGTCGATCACGTCGATGGCCTTGTCCGGCAGGCAGCGGCCGGTGATGTAGCGGCTCGACAGCTCGACGGCCGCGGCCAACGCGTCGTCGGTGATCTGCACGCGGTGGTGCTGCTCGTAGCGATCGCGGAGGCCCTTGAGAATCTCCACGGTCTCGCTCTTGGTCGAGGGTTCGACCATCACCACCTGAAAGCGGCGATCCAGAGCGCTGTCCTTCTCGATGTACTTGCGGTACTCGTCGAGCGTGGTGGCGCCGATGCACTGGATCTCGCCGCGGGCCAGGGCCGGCTTGAGCACGTTCGAGGCGTCGATCGCGCCTTCGGCTCCGCCCGCTCCGACCAGGGTGTGCAGCTCGTCGATGAACAGGATCGTGTTCTTGGCCCGGCGGACTTCGTTCATCACCGCCTTGATCCGCTCTTCGAACTGACCGCGGTACTTGGTGCCGGCCACCATCATGGCCAGGTCGAGCACCACGATCCGCCGATCGGCGAGCAGCTCGGGCACGTTGCCCTCGACCACCCGCTGGGCGAAGCCCTCGACGATGGCGGTCTTGCCAACGCCGGCTTCGCCAAGCAGCACGGGGTTGTTCTTGGTCCGGCGGCTGAGAATCTGAATCGCCCGCTCGATTTCCTTTTCGCGGCCGATCACCGGGTCGAGCTTGCCCTGGCGGGCCAGCTCGGTCAGGTCGCGGCCGAAGCTATCCAGGGCCGGGGTCTTGCTCTTGCCCGACTTGGGCGATTCGGAGCTGCCGGCCTGTCCGCCGCGTTCGGTGCCGCCGCGTTCGGTGGCCTCGCTCCCTTCCAGGCCGTGGCCCAGCAGGTTGAGCACCTCTTCGCGGACTTCCTCGAGCTTCAGACCCAGGTTCATCAGCACCTGGGCGGCGACGCCCTCCTGCTCGCGCAGCAGGCCGAGCAGGATGTGCTCGGTGCCGACGTAGTTGTGGTTCAGGTTCCGGGCCTCTTCCATCGAGTATTCGATGACCTTCTTGGCCCGCGGGGTTTGCGGCAGCTTGCCCATGGTGACCATGTCGGGGCCGCTTTGGACGAGCTTTTCGACCTCGAGCCGGATCTTGCGGAGATCGACGTCGAGGTTCTTGAGCACGTTGGCGGCGACGCCGCTGCCTTCCTTGATCAGGCCGAGCAGGACGTGCTCGGTGCCGATGTATTCGTGGTTGAAGCGTTGCGCCTCTTGATTGGCCAGTTGCATGACCTTGCGGGCGCGGTCGGTAAAGCGTTCGTACATGGTGGTGTTGCTCTCCGTTCTAGCGCTGACGGCGGCCGGGGGTCCGACGGGACCCGCCGGCGACGGCTGCACCGAGACACTCAAACATTCATACGTCAAACGAGCGGATTTGTTCTTGAATCTTGCCCGGCTTACGCCGCCGGTGCGATCGCACTAACAGGGAGCGGTTCGCCCGGGCCCAAGTTCACCGCCGGGTCGCTCGCCCCGGCGATCCATTCCTCGAGAAGCTGTTGTTCTTGTTCGATTTCCGCCCGCCAGCGGGCGGCAGTTTCGATCCGCTCGAGGTCGGCCAGCTCGCGGCGGGCATCGGCATACCGCCGGCTGCGCCGCAGCACGGTCGCCAGCAGGAGCCGGGCCTCGACGTCGCGCGGATGCCCCACGAGCACTTGCCGGCAAAGCGACTCCGCTTCGAACCAACTGCCTGTTAAGTATTCCCCCAAGGCGCGGCGAAACAAGTCCTGTTGAACGGGCGCGTGGATTTGCGCGGCCCGTGTGCGTTCTCCCCAACCCATCAGCACCAGCGAACTGACCCACGCCAACCCCAGCGCCAGCCAGCCGAATCGCAATACGCCCGGCTCGAGCAGTTCCTGGCAAACCAGCGTGGCGACCAGCAGCAAATCCACGAGCAGCGCAAAGCCGATCGACAAGGCCAGTCCGGACCAGGCCCCGTCATTCCACAACTGGGGAAGTCCTGGCCAAAGATAGGTCGCCCAGCGCGCAATGCGCATTCGCGTCGAGCTCCGTCTCGCAGGTTCTGCCGCAGGTTTTCCGGCACCCGGGTCGACAAGGCGCCGCGTTTCCGTGCGACGCTTTCCAATGCCTGCGGAATTCTAGCTTTTGGGGCCAGAAGCGGCAAGGCAAATGTCAGTGCCATTTGGAGTTAGGTCTCGCCGGCCAGTGCTCCAGCCGCCCCGACGGCCACGCACCGCGTATCAGCGAGGCATACTTCGGTAGGACGGCACGTCGGATCGACCCGCCGTCGGCCAGTCGGCCGCGCAGTTTTTGCCGGCTCGCCGGGTCCCGAGCGCGACCTGTGGGGCCGGCGGAAAGGGTCGCACCGGATTTGCCGTTTGGCCCTCGCCGCGGCTCGAAAACGGCCGCAGCGCGTCTCTACGCGCCCCCCTGGGGGTGCGAAAGTGGATTTGTGAAGAACTACCAACTAACTCCTGGCGCACAGCGAGCTTTGGCGTTTGCCGCCCGTTGGTCGACGGGCACCAAAGCCGGACCGCTCCAGCCGGCCCAGCTGCTGTTCGGCCTGCTCGACGAGCCGGAATGCCGGGCGGCGCTGTTGCTAGCAGAGCGCGGCATCGGCATCGAGCAAGTCCGCTTGCGCTGGCCCGAATTGCGACCCCATGGCCCGGCCGAAAGCAACGGCTCGGCACCGTCGCTCTCGTTCGCCGTGGGCGAAGCCCTGCAGGCCGCCGAGCTGCGGCTGAGCGATTTCGTCCGCCCGGTCGAATTGGCCACCGAACATCTGCTGCTGGGGCTGGCCGTCGGTCAGAACGAAGTGGCCGATTGGTTCGCCGAGCGCGGACTCAATACATCGGAGCTCGAAACTCAGATCCATCGGCTGGCCGGTCACCTGCCGGCACCGTCGGAGGGCCACGCCGAATCGCTTGCGCTGGAACCGCTCGACGCCGAGCCGGTCGATGAGCCCAATATCGAACCACCCGCCGAGGCGCCGCGCCGAACCACCTCCGGTCGAGCGCCGCGCCGAACCACCTGCGATCGAGCGCCCAGCCGAGCCCTCGACGGCCGAGCTGACCCGAATCTGGCGCATTCTCGACGCGGCCGCCAATCGGGCCGGCGAGGGACTGCGGGTGATCGAAGACTACGTCCGCTTCGCGCTCGACGATCGCTTTCTGACCCGGCAGTGCAAGGAGCTACGGCACGACCTGACGGCGATCCTGGCCGCCTTTCCGTTGCCGTACCGGCACGCTGCCCGCGAAACGCGCGGCGACGTGGGCGTGCCCGTCTCGCTGGCCAGCGAGCAAGCCCGGTCCGGCGTGCGCGACGTGGTGGCGGCCGGCTTTCAGCGGGTGCAGCAGGCATTGCGGAGCCTGGAAGAATATGCCAAGGCGCTCAATCCGACAGCCGCCGCGAAGTTCGAGGGTCTCCGCTACCGCAGCTATACGCTGCAGCGGGCAATCGACATCGCCGCCGATAGCTCGGCCCGGCTGGCCGGCATGCGAATCTACGTGCTGGTCGACGGCCGGCAATCGCCCGACGCCTTCGACAAATACATCGACCTGCTGGTCGCCGCCGGGGTCGATCTGATCCAGCTCCGCGACAAGCGGCTCCCAGACCGCGAGTTGATCGCCCGGGCCCGGTCCCTGCGAGCCCGCACGCGCGGCACGCGGACGCTGTTCATCGCCAACGATCGCCCCGACCTGGCCCTGCTGGCCGAGGCCGACGGCGTACACGTGGGCCAGGACGAGCTGACGGTCAAGGACGTCCGCACCGTCGTCGGCCCGGATATGCTGATCGGCGTCTCGACCCACTCGCTCGAGCAGGCCCGGGCCGCGGTGCTCGACGGCGCCGACTACATTGGCGTCGGCCCGACGTTTCCCTCGCGGACCAAGCACTTTAGCTCCTACCCGGGCTTGGAACTGCTCAAGCAGGTGGCCGGCGAGATTCGCTTGCCCGCCTTCGCCGTGGGCGGGATCACGGTGGGCAACGTGGCCGAGGTACGGGCCGCGGGCATCAACCGGATTGCGATCAGCGGGGCCGTGGCCGATCAGCCCGATCCGGCCGCCACGGTCGCCGAACTGCGGCGGCGGCTGGAATAGCCGCGCGAAGTAGGCAGGCCGCAACGCTGGCGATGGGCCATCCGAGAGGTCTGTAGGAGGCGACTCCGATCGCCGACACGTCGCTTCAATCTGAGACAGTCGACGATCACCGGTCGCCTCGTACAGACCCCGCTTACGCGCTGCCGCTCACTTCTTGTCCGGGCGCAAGAGCCGTTCGATGCTCCGCTCCATCTGCTCGGTGTACCCGTCGAGATAACCAACCCACACGCCGCGAATCCGCGCGTCGCCGTCGAGCAGCAGAGTCAGCGGATAGCCGAACGATTCCTGAATCTCCGGCGGCAGGCTCCGCCGCGTTTGGGCATCCCGGTCGGCATAGGTGGGCAAGCGCGAATGCTCGCGCTCCAGATAAGCCTCGGTCGCGGCCCGGAGCTCGTCGATCCGTTCGTCGGCACCGCCTCCGCACGAAACCGCCAGCAGCCGGAAATTGGGCTCATTTTTGAGCGTGCCGGCCAGCGCTGCCAGGTGCGGAAACTCCAGTCGGCAGGGCGGGCACCAGGTGCCCCAAAAATTCACCAGCACCACGTGTCCGCGGAGCTCGTCGAGCGTGACCTCCGCCGAATCGCCTGTCAGCGGCTGCAGATTCAAATAAGCCAGCCGCTGGCCCACCGCCGGATGCATGCCCGCCGCGGCGTCGTCCCCCGGACCCAAAGCGACCCGGCTGTAGATCAACGCCAGATAGACGCAGCCCACGGCCAGCAGCACGACCAGTAGAATGCGGGTCCCCCCCGGCCGCCGGCGCTCGGTGACGGGCTCGGGTTCCAGCTCGAAGCTGCTCATCGTTGTTCTTCGCTGGTCAATCGGAGTGCCGAGGAACGAAATCTGGGAGAGCCCGACGGGCCGTGCCGCCGGCAGGCACCCTGGGCGCTGAAGCTCTCGCTTGCCATTATACCTCCAGGCCAGCGCGTGGGGGACATGCCGATGAGTTTCGAGGTCGAGCAGAAATTCGCCGTCAGCGATCTTGCGCCGATCCAGCGCCAGCTCGCGGCGCTGGGCGGGCGGCCCGATAAAGACGTCTTGCAAAGCGACCAGTATTTTGCCCATCCGGCCCGCGCTTTTGCCCACACGGACGAGGCCCTGCGGATTCGCCGCGTCGGCGAGCAGAACCGCATCACCTACAAAGGCCCCAAGCTCGATGCGACCACCAAGACCCGGCGCGAAATCGAGCTCGACCTGCCCTCGGGCGAGCAAGCCGCGGCCGACTATCGCGGACTGCTCGAAGCGCTCGGCTTCCATCCGGTGGCCGAAGTGCGCAAGCATCGCCGCACCTGGCTGCTCGATTGGCAAGGACACGCGGTCGAAGCGGCGCTGGACGACGTCGACCGCGTCGGCACGTTTGTCGAGCTGGAGATCTCTAGCGACGAGGCCGGTCTCGACGCGGCCCGCACAGCCCTGGCCAGCCTGGCCGACAAGCTGAATCTCTCCGCCAGCGAACGCCGCAGCTATCTGGAATTGCTGCTGGCGGGATCGCCCCATCGGTCCGGCTGACAATCACCGCTGCGCCGTCGGCCACACGCGGCATACCAGCTGGCGTGCGATGACGTCGAACACGGTTGGGTGGACGCCGCTGAAGCAGGGCCGTCTTAAGCCTCACTCTTTACCATCGCGCGAAATCGAGGAGGTTGCACTGTCGCCGCCTGCAGGTGACGATGCGGGAATTTCGTTAGGCGCGAGCCTTAACAGTTGCGCGGGTGCATCGTGCGGCAGTATCGCCATTCGTTAACAGGCTGGTCGTCGATGATCATCGTCGGCTTCGGGAGGAAACCGGCAATGCATCGCTCGACGCCGCACTCGCGAGCGCTGCGCTCGGCGTAGTCGGCGCCCGCGGAACTCCAGCAGTACAGAACGGCACCTTGCTCGGCCAGCGATCGAACCTTGGCGATTACGTTCGTTGCCGGGATCCGCTTCGAGCCCACGGAGCGAAGAAGCGTATCATCGACATCCACGTAGATGCACGATTGGCGGCCAAGCGGTGCGTCGTCCATCTCTCACTTTCCCGGCCAATTCAGGTGCTTCCGCAAGAACGCAAACGTGCCGACGCCGTTGATCGTGTGCGGGCCGTCGAAGAATTCGATCTCGGTCCGCTCGGGAATTTTCAGATCGGCGTAGAGCAGCCGGACTTTGGCATATTCGTAGGCCACCTGGGTGTCGGGGGCCACGCCGTCGCGGTGCCCGCGCTCGACCATGAACGGCCGCGGAGCGATCAGCCCGGCCATCTCGGCATAGTTGTAGGTGCTGCCCAGGTCGAATTCGAAAATCTCGTACTCGCCCGTGCCCACGTAGCTGTAGGGCGAGGCCAGCGAGGCGTTCTTCCAGATCCACTCGTTGAAGTCGGCCGAGCAGATCGACAGGCAATACTGCGGCAGCACCGCGGGCACCCGCATCGCCGTCTTGCCGCCGTACGACAGGCCATAAAAACCGATCCGCTGCGGATCGACATTCGGCAGGCTGGCCAGCCAGCGGGTCGTCTGGTCGTGCTGCGGGATGATGATCGAGTAGAGCTGCTTGCCCAGCGGGTTGGCCTTCCGCTGCAACGTGCGGAACTTGTCCATGAAGATGTACGGATTCTGCGGGGCGTAAACAATAAAGCCCTCGTCGGCCAGCCGAGCCGCATAGCGGTGATAGGCCGGATGATCCTTCTCGGGATCGGCCACGTCCTGCGGGCGCCCCTCCAGTCCGTGCTGGCAAACGACCACCGGCCGCTTCTCGCCCGGGGCCATGTTCTTCGGCCAGAGCAAAATGCCGTAGGCGAACACGTCGGGGGCGAAGACGTCGAGCTGCACTTCGTAGCCGGTCCACTTGGGCTGATCGTACAGCACTCGGGTCCGCGGGTTGGGCGCGGCCAGCGGCACGTCGAACCGGCCGATCACTGCGTTATAAAAATGATCGTGCAGGCCCTTGGTGGTTTCCTGCCACCGCTCGGGCGAGCGCGACTGGCGATCGGCCTGCTTCCAGAGCTCGGCCCGGACCGCTTCGCTCTCGCGCATTAGCTGCTGCGTGTCGGCCGCGATCTGGTCGAACAGCCGCTTTTGCCGGACGGTGGCGTCGAACATCTTGCTCAAATGCGCGGGCGATGGGCCCGCGGGGGCTAGCTTGGCGCCGGGCGCCAGCGCTGCGAGGAATTTTGTCAGCGCCGGCTCGCTGGCTGGAGGGCCTTCGCCGCCGGCTTCGGCGACCAGCTCCAGTCGGGCCGGCGGCTTGAGGTCGGCCACCAGCTTGCGAGCCCGCTCCAGCTCGGCTTGCACGCTGGCCAGCTTGGGCGTCGCGAGCTTGCCCGGCGCGGCGTTGGCGGCTTGCCCCTCCTTGGCCGCGGGCGGCCCGTCGAGTTGCGGTCCGCGGCAGGCCTCGATGACCAGCGCCCGGGGCGGAATCATCGCGGCCAGCTCCGCATCGCCAAATTGATCGAGCAGGCCCTGGACATTGCGATAGATCGGCTCCTGCCAGACGCCATTGCGGCCGTCGAAGTAGCCGCTGACCAGGGCCGCGTCGATCCGCAGATCGAGCGCGGCAGAATACAGGGCCACGAGTCCCCCTTCGCCGTAGCCGGCCACGCCCAGCGGCCGGCTGGTGTCGCCCGACTCCGCCGTGAACCAATCGACGGCGGCCAGAATCTTTTGCACTTCGTAGCCGATGATGTGCCGGCCCATCTCGAAGGCCGGGCGATACAAAAACTCCCGAGCCGGTTGATTGGAAGGCCGTGTGCCCGAGGCGGCGATCGACAGCGTCGAGCTGCGATCGATCAGTGCCGGCACGAGCACTCGGCAACCGCTCTCGACTAACCGCAGCACAAATTGCCCGGCCGGATCGATTCCTGGCGCGAGGCCCACCAACATCTCGGGCGTCTGGTCGGCATCGGGAATCACGATGATATCGGTCGTCGACGGCCCAGCGGGCACCAGCAGCAATCCCTCGCCCATCACGCCGCGGACCGCCGGCCAGCGCACGGAAAACATTTCGAACGTCTGGTCGTTTACAGCCGGCCAGTGTACGGCCAGCGTATCGAAGCTCTCGCCCTGGGCCTGCTTCCACAATCTATGGCTGGCCGTGGCCACCAGTTGCATCTCGATCGGTTTCTGCCGCGCGTCGGCGGCGCCGATGATCTTGGCCAGCCGCTGGCGATTGGGTTCGAGCGAAGCGGTGTAATTGGCGGTCGACGAGAAATCGCGTTTCCAGTGCCGGGCTCGGCGGTCGGTCGATTGGTCGATCTGATCGAGCAAAAAGCGGTCGATGCCCACGACCATCTGCTCGGCCGGGTCGCCTTGCAGCTCGAGCGGCTGCGTGCCGGGAAACGGCTCGGCGGCACGTGCCGCGCTCCCCAGCAGCGACACTCCGACGCACAGCATGGCCGCCAAAACCCCTCTCCCTGTGGGAGAAGACGGGTGAGGGCTACTCTTGGTCAGCGCCGGATTCTCAAATTCTCTCCGACCCATCCCTCGTCGAACGCTCCGAGAAATTCGCAGCATGTCCAAATCCCCGCGCAAAAGTGTCCGCCGCGGCAGGGCAGGGGACGCCGCCCCCATCGATCCGATTCCCGCCGACAGACCCGTTGTAAATCCACGCCGCGCACGATGCAAACATTCATTCCGCGGTCGGCGGCAGCGAACACGCCGGCGCGTTGCAGCGCGCCGTGGCAGGCCCCATAATGGGCTTCCGCATTGAGCTGCCGACCCCCAGAACCTTCCGGCCCCCAGGAAATCGCACCATGACCCGGCCCGACGACATTGAGCGGCGCACGTTCCTCAAATCGGCCACGGCCGCCGCCACCGTCGCCGGGCTGGCCGGCTCGCTCGCCGCACCGGCTGCCGCCGCCGACGTCAATGCCGCCGACGCCGCGCCGGAGCGCAAGATCAAAAAGTCGCTCAAGTTCGGGATGGTCCAGGGCTCGGGCTCGCTCTTGGAAAAATTCAAGCTGCTCAAAGAGCTGGGCTTCGACGGGGCCGAGCTCGACAGCCCGACCGAGTTCGACAAGAACGAGATCCTCAAAGCCCGCGATGAGACGGGCCTGGTCATCAACGGCACGGTCGACAACGTCCACTGGCGCGACACGCTCTCGAGCCCCGACCCGGCCGTGCGGGCCCGCGGCCTGGAAGCCCTCAAGACGGCCCTGCACGAGACCAAGCTGTTCGGCGGCACGAGCGTGCTCTTGGTGCCGGCGGTCGTGAATAAGCAGGTCTCGTACGACGACGCCTACACCCGCTCGCAGGCCGAGATCCGCAAGGCGCTGCCCGTGGCCGAAGAGACCGGCGTCAAGATCGCGCTGGAAAACGTCTGGAACAATTTTCTGGTCAGCCCGCTGGAAACGGTCCGTTACATCGACGAATTCAACTCGCCGCTGGTCGTGGCCCACTTCGACGTGGGCAACGTGCTCCGCTACGGCTGGCCCGAGCAGTGGATCCGGATTCTCGGCCCCCGGGTGTTCAAGCTCGACATCAAGGAATACAGCCTCAAGAAGGCCAACGAAGAGGGCATGGGCAAGGGCTTTGGCGTCGAGCTGCTCCAGGGCGACTGCGACTGGCCGGCCGTGATGAAGGCCCTGGCCGACATCCACTACACCGGCTGGGCCGCGGCCGAAATCCCCGGCGGCGGCCGCGAGCGGCTGGAGCTGATCTCGAAGAACATGGACAAGATTCTGGCGAGCTGAGCAACCGCACTTCCGCGCCGATGCGTGCGAGCATGAGCGATCCGCGCTTAGAGCTTGGCGATACGTACAATCCCGATTGGATTCCGCTGGCTGGCGAACGGGGCGGTTTTTTCCACGTCGGTCGACTGCCGTTCTGCCTCTTTCGGTTTTCCGACGCTCCGGATGACTCGATGAAGGTGTTGCTCCGCCGGCTTGGGGCCAAGCCGCGCTCGGTCAAGCCGCTTGGCAGCTGGGTCGTGCTCTTCGACTCGCTCGACGAAGAACCCGACGGGGATCAGGTGGACGAGTCGATCCAGGGCGACGGCAGCGAGCCGGCCGTAGACGCCCAAACCGACCAAGACGAAAGGGACAGCTTGCTGCCAGGAAAGATCACGATCGCCGATCCCGAATGGCTGGCCGTGAGAGTGACCACGTTGACGTTTAACCTTGCCGCCGATGAAGTGCCTTTCAAGCAGGCTCATTTGGACCGCCGCCGGATCAATCAAATCATCTGCGACCATTACGACTCGACGCGAGCAATCGCCCTGGAGAATAATTGGACCTGCACCGACGCAGCCCTGGAATGTCCTGCGATCCAGCGGAACTTCGCCGATCTCCTTGAGCGCTTGCAGCAACTGGCGACAATCAGTCCATCCGGTTTGCCGACCACGTTCTGGCAGCGGTTGCGGAGCGCCTGGTCGGATGTTGACCATTCGTAGACCTCGCCAGGACGCACTTGCGTCACTCTCCGGAGAATAACATGGACCGACGAGAGCTAATAAAGCGCGCTATCGCCGGCTCGGCCGTCGCGCTAATCGATTCGCTCGCACTGCCAGTCGCCCAGGCCGCCGACGAGCCCAACCAGCCCCCCGCCGGCTTCACCGCCCTCTTCAACGGCCAGGACCTCACCGGTTGGAAAGACGCCGAGAAGCAAGCCGAGTTCTGGAAAGTCGACGACGGCGTGCTGCACTGGGTCGGCAAGGGAGGCCGCGATCTGACGACGGCCGAGAATTTTCGCGACTTCGAGCTCTGGATCGATTGGCGGCTCGATCCCAAGGGGGGCGACAGCGGCGTTTTCCTCCGCGGCCGGCCCCAGGCCCAGGTGCAGATTTGGGATGTCAAGGAAGGTTCGGGTGGCCTGTTGCACAATGCCAAGGATTCGCCCGGCCAGCGGCCCACGGTCGTCGCCGACCACAAGCTGGGCGAGTGGAATACGTTCTGGATCAAGATGGTCGGCAACCGCGTGACCGTCAAACTGAACGGCCAGCTCGTCGTCGACGACTGCGTACTGCAGGACGAAAAAACACCGGCCGAAGGCCCGCTGGTGCTCGAAGCCCATCGCGGGGCACTCGCGTTTCGCAACATCTTCGTCAAGCGACTCGCGGCCGAATGAGTAGCCGGCCAACCGAGTGCGCGCTAATTCCTGTGCCTTTGCTAGCCGGCGGTCAACGATGGCCAGTCGCTTACCGCGAATCGCCGCCCAGCCCATCCAGCGCCGGCATGGGAAACTGCTGCGACGGTTCATGTTGCTCGCGCATCAATCGCTCGAGCCGCTCGACCACGTCGGGATGCTCGGCGGCGACGTCGCGCCGCTCGCCGGGATCAGCGGCCAGATTGTAGAGCCGGATGCGGAGGTCGGGCTGCGTTTGCTGGCCGCGCGGCAATAGATGCTGACGGAGCGCCTTCCAATCCCCCACGCGGATCGATTGCTGCCCGCCGTCGCCCGCATATTCGCGATACAGGAATTCCCGGGGCGGTTGCTCGCGACCGAGCAGCGTGGGAACGAAGCTGATGCCGTCGATACCCTTGGGCAGCGGCTCGGGGCAGGCCGACAGTTCCAAGAGCGTGGGCAAAAGATCCTCGGCCCCCACGACCCGGTCCGACGTCGTGCCGGCGGCAATCTGGCCCTGGAAGCTGACGATCAGCGGCACCCGCACGCCCCCTTCGTACAGCGAGCCTTTCTTGCCGCGCAGGGTGCCGGCCGATTGGAAGAATTCGGTATCGGCCCCGCCGGCGTGGTCGGCCGGACCATTGTCGGACGTGAAGACGAAAATCGTCCGCTCGGTCAGGCTCAGCTCGGCGACCAGGTCGACGATCCGGCCCACGGCCCGGTCCAGCTCGCCGATCATCGCCGCGTAGGCTGCCCGGGGGGCGGCGTGCGGCACGTAGCCCTGGCCGTCGCGATAGGCCGGATCGGGCCAGCGTCCGCGGTACTCGGCCAGCGCCCGCTCGGGCACTTGCAGCGCCACGTGCGGCAGCGTGCTGGGAAAGTATAAGAAGAACGGCCGCTCGGCCGACGCGCGGACGAACCGCAGCGCCCGCTCGGCCAACAGGTCGGGCACGTACTCGCGGCCGACGAACCGCTGATAGACGGCCGCGTCGTTCCAGTCGGTCGTGGCGGGGAACTTTTCGTGAACGTCGATCGCCGGATTGTCCAGCTCCCACCGCCGGCCGCTGTCGAAGATGAACCGCGGGTAGAAATTGTGGGCGTGCCACTGATCGAGATAGCCGGCAAACGCGTCGAAGCCATGCCGCAGCGGATCGCCGCTCGAATCGAGCCCGCCCAGCCCCCACTTGCCGAATCCGCCGGTCGCATAGCCGCAGGCCTTCAGCGGCTCGGCCAGCGTAACAAGGTCGGTGGGTATCGGAATCTGGCCCCGCGCTTCGCGCAGGCCGCCAGCCGGCGCCGGGTCGCGATTGTCGCGGATGAAGGCGTGGCCCGGATGCCGGCCGGTCAGCATCACGCACCGCGACGGTGCGCAGACGGCCGAGCCGGCGTAATACTGGCTGAACCGCATCCCGCCGGCAGCCAGTCGGTCGATGTTCGGGGCCTTGAACTTCTGCTGGCCGTAGCAGCCCAGGTCGCCATAGCCCAAGTCATCGGCGACGATCAAAACGATATTCGGCGGACGTTTGTCGCGCGGCGCGTCGGCGGCGTGGGAGTTGCCGGCGTACAGGCATGCACCCAGCGTGCAGGCAATCACGGCTCGCAGGACGAGTTTCATGGCAAGATGCCCTTGAGCAAAGCGGCAGTGGCCGGCAACAAGCGATCTGATTTACCGCGGCGTGCCCACCGAAATATGGTCGGCCCGAAAGCGGCGGTCAACGTGCCGCGTCGTTCGGCCACCCGCTTGTGCAATTCGCCCGGATGTGCAAATGATGGAGTGCTACAGCCGCCCGACCCGAGTGAGACCCCGCCGATGGATGCCCGCGAGCAATACGCAAAATACATTCTGCCCGTCGTGGCCAAGGGGGTCGAACCGATCGTGGTGGCCAGCGCCCGGGGGCGAACGGTCACCGACGCGGCGGGCCGGGACTATCTAGACTGCTTTTCCGGCATCTCGGTCGTCAACGCCGGGCACAATCATCCCCAGATTCTGGCCGCGGCCCGGGAGCAGATGGAGCGGCTGGTCCATTGCTGCTCGTATGTCTATCACGTGCCGGTCGTCGGCCAGTTGGCCGAGAAGCTGGCCGAGGTCACGCCGGGCGATTTGCAAAAGAGCTTTTTCGGCAACTCGGGTGCCGAGGCCAACGAAGGAGCGATGCGGTTGGCCAAGCAGGCCACCGGCCGGCACGAGATCGTGGCCCTGGCCTACAGCTTTCACGGCCGCACGATCGGCACGCTCTCGGTGACGGGCAACGCTGCCCGGAAGCGGCAGAACGGGCCCTATCTGCCGGGCGTGGCGTTCGGGCCGGTGCCGTACTGCTACCGCTGTCCGCTGGGGCTGGAGTATCCGTCGTGCGACGTGGCCTGTGCCCACGCCCTGAAGGACACGATTCGCCAGCAAACGTCCGGCGACGTGGCGGCTTTCATGGTCGAGCCGGTGCTGGGCGAGGGGGGCATCCTCACCCCGCCGCCCGAGTACCTGTCGGTCGCCGCCCGGATTTTTCACGAGGCCGGTTCGCTGGTGATTGTCGACGAGGTGCAGACCGGCTTCGGCCGCTGCGGATCGATGTTCGCCTGCGAGGCTTCGCCCGACGTGGAAGTCGACATCCTGACGATGGCCAAGGGGATCGCCAGCGGGTTCCCGTTGGGAGCCTTCACGGCCCGGCCCGGAATCTCCGACGCGATGCAGCCCGGCGACCACCTCTCGACGTTCGGGGGCAACCCGATCGCGTGCGCGGCGGCGCTGGCCAACATCGCGGTGATCGAGGCGGAAGGGCTGATCGAAAACGCGGCCCGGCGGGGCGAGCAACTCTTGGCCCGATTCCGCAAGCTCCAGGAAAAATGCCCTCTGATCGGCGACGTGCGGGGCAGGGGGCTGATGCTCGGGCTGGAACTGGTCCGCGACCGAAAGACCAAGGAGCCGGCCACCGCGGAGGCGAAAGAGATTCGGGCCCAGCTCCGCGAGCGGGGCCTGCTGGTCGGCGTGGGCGGGATATTCGCCAACGTCGTGCGGTTCCAGCCCCCCTTGTCGATCACCGCCGACGAGTGCGACCGGGCCGCCGACGCGCTCGAAGCGGTGCTGCTGGCCCGCTGAGATCGCGGGTCGCTGCCGACCGAATAAGATTCTATCTGAGAACGTGGAGGAGGCGAATGTTAATCGCCGACAGCCTCGGATCGAAGCAACGTGTCGGCGATCGGAGTCGCCTCCTACAGCTCCGTCGATGTTATGCTTTCGCGCGAGGCGCTCAGGTCACCAATCCCTTGGTGACCATCATGAACACGTCTTCCAGCGTGGGATCCTTGTCGGCGAAGGACCGCATCTTGACGCCGGCCCGCACGAGCTGGTGCAGCAGCACGGCGACTTCCTCGTCGCTGGCGGCCAGCTCGATCGTGGCCCGGTGGTCTTCGAGCTGCACGTTGCGGGTTTGCGGCAGGCTACGGATCAGCGAGAGGCCCGCTTCCATGCCTTCGACGAACTTGATCTCGATCAGCCGGTTGCCGCGGATCCGGCGATAGACTTCTTCGATCGGGCCGTGCATCAGCAGTTGGCCGCGCTCGATGATCCCGATCGACGTGCAGCAATCGGCCAGCTCGCTGAGGATGTGGCTCGAGATCAGGATCGTCTTGCCCATCCGCCGCAATTCTTTGAGCAGGGCTTTGACTTCCAGCCGGGCCCGGGGGTCCAGGCCGCTGGAGGGCTCGTCGAGGATCAACACCGGCGGGTCGTGGACCAGCGTCTTGGCCAGGCAGAGCCGCTGCTTCATGCCGCGGGACAGCCCGTTGACGAAGTCCTCGCGCTTGTGGGCCAGGTCCAGCAGGTCGAGCACGTCGCCGATCACGGCCTTCCGCTTGCCGCGCGGAATCTGATAGGCCACGGCAAAAAAGTCGAGAAACTCCCAGACCTTCATCCCGTCGTAGACGCCGAAATTGTCGGGCATGTAGCCCACGCTACGGCGGACCGAGAGCGGGTCCTTGGTCACGCTGTGGCCGTTGACCATCCCCTCGCCGTGGCTGGCCTTGAGCAGCGTGGCCAGAAAGCGAATCGTCGTGCTCTTGCCGGCGCCGTTGGGGCCGATGAAGCCGAACATCTCGCCGGCTTCGATCTTCAGATTCAAGTTGTCCACGGCCGTAAATTCGCCGTAGCGCTTGCCGAAGTTGGTAATCTCGATCATGAAGCACGTGACTCGGGGCCGACGGCGGAAAAACTCAGGATTTGGGCGACGGGTCTGGCGGCGATTGCGCCGGGCGACGTGTTTCGGCTGCGACGGATTCGGTAGTTCGGGCTGGGCTAATTCGGGCTGGGAGACAACGCGTCGAGCGGCGTGTCGTCGGCTTCGTCCTGCCGATCGTCGATCGGCCGGATTTGCTGCGGCAGGTTGCCGTCGCGCTTGGCCGGCTCGTTTCCACCCAGCCGCAAGTGGGCCACCACCAGCGTGGCGTGCCGGGCCTGAGCGGCCGCCGGCTCGATCTGCTCGCCGGGCATTTCCTCATCGAGGCAGGCCACCAGCCGCACTTCGCCCCGGCCCAGCCGCTCGGGATTCTCGGCCAGATCGACCAGGCTCCGCAGGCTGAGCGTGTCGACCGCGCGGTTATGGGCCGTCAGCGGCGAGCGCTCGCGGTTGCGGGCCAGGATGTCGTCGTCGGCCGGCATGAAATCGAGCGCTGCCGACTGCCCCGACTCGAGCTCGCCGACCCAGGCGATCTCGCTGCTGGTGCCGTCGGCCGCACGGCGGACGATGCCCGCGTTGCGCAGCGGCATGCCGGTGGCGTTGGTCAGCCGGGGCGGGTTCTGGCCGTCGTCATCGAATGTCAGGGCGCCGGGCAGTTCGGCCATGTGCTCGCTATGGATCATGCCGGTGGCGTTGGACGAAACGGCGAAGCCGGTCAGGTGTGCTCCGCTGTCGCGGCGGAAGTTGACCGTGGAGCGCTGCTGGCCCGAGAGCATCTCGAATTGCGGATTGGTCGACATCGGCAGGGCCAGCGCCGAGGGCTGTTCCAGATGGACCGCGTACGTGGTCGAGAGCGAGGTATACAGCGCCGTGTAACGCGAGACGTGCGCCCGGGGATAGCCGTCGTGCAGTTCGACGATCGCGATCTCGGTGCTGGAGCGGGCAAAGCCGATGTCGAGCTGGGCCAGCCAGATGACCAGGCCGGCGCAAACGATCGCGATCACGGGCGCCGCGACCCAGGCCCATTCCACCCGGCCCAGCAGGCGGAACACCAGCCAGTTGAGCGGCACCAGCACGAGCAGGTAACCCGCCAGCACCTTGAGCACGAAGTCGCGATGCGGAATCGTGATCCCGGCCGCCTGCTTAAGCGCGGTCCGGGCCGCTGAGGCCACTGGCCCGAAATCGTTCCAGCCGGCCACGCCCGAGTCGCCGAGTCGCCGTCCGCTGCAACTGTTCGTCGGCGGCCGAGGGATCGGGCTGGTAAAAGGCGCCGTAAGGATTGCGGAAGTAAGGATTCTGGGGCGGATTCGCGAACGGATCTTCCTCTTCTTCGTCCTGCCGATCCGAGCCGCGCTGCTGGCGGGGATGGCGCGGGTGGTTGGTCAGCGTCGTGTCGCGGCTGAAATAGCGCAATTGGCAAATCCGCTCGGGATCGAACCGGCTGCCGATCGAGTCGGCCCATTCCAGCCGCTGGCCTTCGACGTCGCCGCCGACATAGGTCCGCGGCGGCCTGCGCAGCAGGCAGCCATTCACGAAACTATCGAAGCTCGGCCAGGTGACCAGATCGCGCTCGAGCAGCCGGAACGCCGTGGTCACGATTCGGCCCCGGCCCACGCGGCGCTCGATCACGGTCTGGCCGGTGCCGGGCAAGAACTCGCTGCCCGGCCGGGCGTCGAGCTGCACGCCCGACCAGGCGTGCGTGGCCGAGAGCGGCCGGCTGGTCGGGCCGGGAACCGTCCACTGGTCGTTGAGCTCGGCCAGGGCCGCGTCGTCGATCTTCCAGGGGCTGCCTGCCGTGGCTGGCAAATAGGGCTCAATGAACGAGTGCTTGACCAGGTCGAGCGTCCGCGGCCCGCTCAGGATCAATTGTCCGCCCCAGTGCAGCCAGTCGAGCAGGGCCTGCTGCTGCTCGATGTTCAAGACGGCCGGGTCGATGTCGTCCCAGACGATGTAGGCCATGCTGGTCCAGCAGAGCGATTCGCCGGGCAGCGGCGCGGTCTGGCCGATCTTGGGCAGCTCGACGCGATAGAAGATGTTCTCGGCCGAATTGGAGACCATACCGTCGCTCGGCGGCTGGACCGAGTTGATCACTTTCAGCCAGCGGTAGCGGTCGGGTTCGCTCGCCAGGGCCAGCAGGTAATACTGATAGGCCGGCATGTGATTGAAGATTTCGGTCTCGCGGCGAATCTCGCGGAGCGAGGCCCGGTCGCGGAGCTGCGTGGTGACCCAGCTCCGCTGGCCGCCCGAGGGGATGTAGAGCGACAGTTCCATCCGCCGGTTCTGCCCCTTGGGGAGCACCGCCGAGCGGGCGGTGGACATGCGGAAAGGCGTCCGCTCCAGGTCGAGCAGGTTGCCGCGCGCATCGGTGGCGGCCATGTCCAGCTCGCCGTTGAAGTCGAAGTTGTTGGCCTTGGTCTGGAGGGTGGCGGCCATCCAGTGGCCCGGCTTGATGAACTTGAGCGGGATCTTGGGATCGCTGGGCTGAATCGCCAGTTCGAGCCGCTCGAAGTCGGGCTTGGGCTTTTCCTTCTTCTTGGCCTCTTCCTCTTTCTTCTTCTTTTCCTTCTCCTTGGCCTCGTCGACCTTGTCGGGCTTGCAGCCGCCGCAGCCGGGCAGGGTGAGCGTCGTCAAAGCCAGCAAGAGCAGGAGGCCCTGGCCGCAGACGCGCCAGCAGCGGGCAGTGGTTTTTGGTGCGTTGTCGGTCTTGGGCATGCAGCCGTTTCCTCCAGCTTGAATGTAAGGGTTCCGCCCGGGCGAAGCAAAGCGCGCACGCCACCCAAGCCGCGCGCGGCGAGCCGTGATTTTCGCGGCCGGCGAGTGTTTTTTTGTCGGTTCGCGCGGTGCTCGAAAGCAGGGTCGAAAACCCCTCTCAAGTGCTCTCCGACGCCGCGGTGCACTGCGGCGCTGCTGTGCCGCGAGCAGGCACGCGCCTAGCGTCTATCCGAGTTGAGAATTGCGACGGGCCGGGCCGCTGGCCCCTACTGGCAGCGGGCTTTGGTTGCCCCTCGGTTTGGCGGCGGTTATATTCAATTTTGCTTACCTGCGCCGGCTCCGCCGGCGCAACGTCCCACCTAAAGCTTGTGTCCGGCGAGTGCCATGATGCCGATTGCGCCGCGCCGCCTGGGAGTCGGTTGGTTCACGCCGGTCTTGCTGACCGGCGCAGTGCTGCTGGGCAGCGCAGGCGCTCGCGCGACTGCCTGCCGCCGAGAATGCTCCCGTCGCGGCGGCCGACTCGCCGCAGGACCTCGAGTTCTTCGAGAAGCAGGTCCGGCCGCTCTTGGTCGCGCGCTGCCAGAAGTGCCACTCGGGGGATGCCCCCAAGGGCAACCTGCGGCTCCAGTCGCGGGCCGATCTGATGGCGGGCGGCGATACCGGCCCGGCGATCGTGCCCGGCGACCCGAAAGAAAGCCTGCTGGTCGACGCCATCAATTATGGCGAGACGTACCAGATGCCCCCCAAGTCGAAAATGCCGCCCGAAGAAATCGCGGTGCTGACGCGGTGGGTCGAGTTGGGGGCTCCCTGGCCGGCCGAGCCGGCGGGGACGAAAACCGAGAAGGCCAAATTCGATCTGGCCGAGCGGCGGGCCGCCCACTGGGCCTGGCAGCCGATCCGGCCGACCGCTCCGCCTGCAGTGCAAAACGCCGCCTGGCCGCGAAGCCCGGTCGATCGGTTCGTACTGGCCCGGCTCGAAGCCGAGGGGCTATCGCCCGCGCCGGAGGCCGACAAGCGGACGCTCCTGCGGCGGCTGTATTTCGATCTGATCGGCCTGCCGCCCACTCCGGCCGACGTGCAGGCGTTTCTGGCCGACCAGTCGCCAGGTGCGGTCGAAAAGGTCGTCGATCGGCTGCTCGCGTCGCCGCAGTTCGGCGAGCGCTGGGCCCGCCACTGGCTCGACCTGGTGCGCTACGCCGAATCGCGTGGGCATGAGTTCGACCCGCTGATCCCCAATCCCTGGCAATACCGCGACTACGTCATCCGGGCGCTGAATGCAGATGTGCCCTACGATCAGTTCCTCGCCGAGCACCTGGCGGGCGACCTGATCGTGCCGCCGCGCGTGAACCCGCAGGCGGGATTCAACGAATCGATCCTGGGCACGGGATTCTGGTTCCTGGGCGAAGAAGTCCACTCGCCGGTCGACATTCGCCAGGACGAGATGGACCGGATGGACAATCGCATCGACGTGATGTCCAAGACGTTCCTCGGCCTGACGGTCGCCTGCGCCCGCTGCCACGATCACAAGTTCGACGCCATCTCGCAGCGCGATTACTACGCCCTGGCCGGCTTTTTGATCAGCAGCGGCTATCGGCAAGTTCGCTTCGAGACGTTGGAAACCGAGCGCCGCGTGAGCGGCCAGCTCGACGAGCTGCGTGCCAAGACGCGAGGCGAAGCGGCGGGCATCTTGACCCAGCTCGAGCGCCCCACCGTCGAGCATCTGGCCGATTACCTGCTCGCCGCCCGGCAGGCGATCGTCGATGGACTGGTGCCGGCCGCCCCGCAGCCGACGGGCGCGATCAATCCTGGCCTCGACGTGCTCGGCGACGAAACCCGCTCGCGGCTGGCAGCGCTGGCCGCGGCCCGTTCGCTCGACCCTCAGCGGCTGGCCGCCTGGGCGACGCAATTGCATCAGGCCAAGGCCGACGGCCGGCATCCCCTGCACGCATTTGCCCTGGTAGCGCTCGATCCGGCCGCGGCCGATCCGGCCCGCTGCGCCGCGCTGATCGCCCCCTTGGCCGAGAAATTCGCCGCGGCGCTCAACCCGCCGGCCGACCCGGCCCGCAAGGCTCCGCAGACGATCGTCGACTATGCCGATCCGGCGGCGCCCTGGATTGTCAACGGGCCGGCGTTTGGCACGGGCCCCCAGCGGGCGGGCGAACTGCAATTGCCCACGGGCGAAACGGCCCCAGCCGCTCGCGCGACCGAGGGCTGGCGACTGGCGACGGTTGCCTGCGCCGCGCGATCCGCTCTGGAATCACCTCAAGCTCACCGGCGACTCGCAGCGCGACACGGGGACGGTCGGCAATTGGGATCGTGCTGGGATGACGATCCGGACGCCGGAAGTGGCGCTCGGCTCGGGCA
This sequence comes from uncultured Planctomycetaceae bacterium, assembly GCA_963828155.1. Classification (GTDB taxonomy): domain Bacteria; phylum Planctomycetota; class Planctomycetia; order Pirellulales; family PALSA-1355; genus CAWCAX01. The sequence goes on along the minus strand of CAWHDQ010000011.1, from coordinate 5,003 downwards.
AGCTCTGGTATCTGGTCAAGGGATCGGGCCGGGCCTATGCCGTGGTCAACTCGCACTTGATCGTGAGCGGGCCCCTGCACGGCAACGTGTTTCGCGAATGGCAGGGCAAGCCCGACGAGTGGCAATGGATCGAGCACGACCTCTCGACCTATGCCGGCCATCGGGCCCACGTCGAGTTCTCGCCGCTGGGCGACAACCCGTTGGCGATCGCGCGGGTGGTCGATTCCGCGGCCCGCCCCGCAAACGTCGATTTGCCCAATCGCCTCGTCACCGATCTGCTCTCCGGCCCGGCCGGCAAATCGCTCGACGCCCTGGCGGCCGGATATCAGCAGTTGTACGCCGGGCTCGTCGAGCAACTCCGTTCGGGCAAACTGGCGGGCACCCCGCACGCGGCCGACGTCGCCCAACTGGCCGACTGGCTGCTCGCGCACGATCGAATTGTGGTCGCCGGCCGGCAAGGCCGAGCTGGACCGCCTGGCCGAGTTGCGAAAGACGTTCGTCGAGCGGCAAGCGGAGCTCGTCCGCCAGGTGCCGGCCGAATCGCACGCCGCCCTGGCGATGCTCGACGGCAACGGCGTTGAAGAACTGCTCTTGGTTCGCGGCAATTCCAGGATGCCGGCCGATCCGGTTCCCCGCCGCCTGCTGGAGGCGATTGCCGGCAGCGAGCCGCTCTCCGCCGGCGCGGGCAGCGGCCGGTTGGAGCTGGCCCGCACGCTCACGGCGGCTGGCAATCCGCTGACGGCCCGGGTGATGGCGAACCGCGTCTGGCAGCACTTGTTCGGCGAGGGGATCGTCGCCTCGGTCGACAATTTCGGCGTGCTGGGGCAGCCCCCCACGCATCCCGAGCTGCTCGACCATTTGGCCGACGAGTTCCGCCGCGAAGGCTGGTCGATCAAGCGGCTGATCCGCCAGCTCGTGCTCTCGCGGACGTATCAGATGTCGAGTCATCCCACGGCCGGTGACGCGGCCGATCCGCAGGACCGCCTGTTGCATCGGATGCGGATCCGGCGGCTGGAAGGGGAGCCGCTCCGCGACGCGATCCTGGCGGTGTCGGGCCGGTTGGACCCGACCCAGTTCGGCCCGAGCGTGCCGGTTTATCTCACTCAATATATGGAAGGGCGCGGCCGGCCGGGCAGCGGCCCCTTGGACGGAAATGGCCGGCGGAGCATCTACATTTCGGTCCGGCGGAATTTCTTGGCCCCGATGATGCTGGCCTTCGACGTGCCGATTCCGTTCAACACGGTGGGCCGCCGCAACGTCTCGAACGTGCCCTCGCAGGCGCTGATCCTGATGAACGATCCGTTCGTCGTGGAACAGGCCAAGCTCTGGGCCCGCCGCACGCTGGCCGACAAGAATCTGGCGCCGGCCGAGCGGATCGGCCTGCTTTACGAGCAGGCCCTGGCCCGGCCCGCCGAGCCGCGCGAAGTCGAGGCGGCCCTGGCATTCTTGCAGCAGCAAGCGGGCGAACTGGGCCTGGGCGCGGGCGCCTGGCAAACCGACGAGCGCCCCTGGGCCGACTTGTGCCACGTACTGCTGAATTCCAAGGAATTCCTGTTCGTCAACTGAGACCCTGGAAACGCCTGACCGGGTCGCACCTGGCCGACCGAGGTTGTTGATTTATGTCATTTCCCTGCGGCAAATTGGCCCCCCGGCCCCACTCCCGGCGCGAGATGCTGGCCCGCTGCGCCGGCGGCTTCGGCGCCATGGCCCTGGCGGCGCTGCTGGCCGACGGCGAATCCGACCGGCTGCTGGCCGCCGACGGGACGCAGGCCGCGGCTGGCCCGTTTGCCCCGCGCCCCCGCACTTCGCGGCCAAGGCTCGGAGCGTGATCTTTCTCTACATGGACGGCGGGCCCTCGCAGGTCGACACGTTCGATCCCAAGCCGCGGCTGACCGAAGAGCACGGCAAGCCGTTCAAGATGAAGATCGAGCCGACGCAGTTCAACAACAACGGCAATACGTTCGGCTGCCCTTGGAAATTTCAGAACTACGGCCAGAGCGGCATCCCGGTCAGCGAACTGTTCCCGCACGTCGCCCAGCACGTCGACGACCTGGCGATCGTCCGCTCGATGACCTCGAACTTCTCCGAGCACACCAACGCCAACTATTTCCTGCACACCGGCTCGGGCCTGCAGGGACGGCCCAGCGTGGGCGCCTGGTTCGGCTACGGGCTCGGTTCCGAGTGCCAGGAGTTGCCCGGCTTCGTCGTGCTCAACGGCGGTCTGATTCCGCCCGGCGGGCTGGACAACTTCAACAGCGGCTTCCTGCCGGCGACCTACCAGGGCTCGATCTTCAACCCCGGCGACGCGCCGGTGGCCAACATCCGCCCGACCGAGGCCCGGCCGGCCTTGCAGCAAAACAAACTGGCACTGCTCCGCCAGGTGGATGCCGGCGCGGTCGAGCATCTGGGCGCGGTCGATCAGGTGGAATCGGCCATCGCCAACTACGAGTTGGCCTACCGGATGCAAATGGCCGTGCCCAAGTTGATCGATTTTTCCGACGAGACCCCGGCCACCCAATCGGCCTACGGCCTCGACGCCAAGTATCCCGCAAACCGCCATTTTCGGCCGCGAGTGCCTGCTGGCCCGGCGGCTGGTCGAGCGGGGCGTGCGATTCATCGAGCTGACTTGCCCCAATGTCGGCGCCGATCGCTGGGACCAGCACGGCGATCTGAAGAACGGCCACGAGAACAACGCCCGGGCCGTCGATCAACCGATCGGCGCCCTGCTGGCCGATCTCAAGCAGCGGGGCCTGCTCGACCAGACGCTGGTCGTCTGGGCCGGCGAGTTCGGCCGCACGCCGTTTGCCCAGGGCAGCGACGGCCGCGACCACAATCCCTTCGGCTTCACCGTCTGGCTCGCCGGCGGCGGAGTCAAAGGCGGCACGATCTACGGCCAGACCGACGAATACGGCTACAAGGCTGTCGAGAACAAGGTCGAGATGCACGACCTGCACGCCACCATGCTGCACCTGTTGGGCCTAGACCACAAACGGCTGACCTACCGCTTCGGCGGCCGCGACATGCGGCTGACCGACGTCCACGGCGAAGTCATTCACGAGATCATCGCCTGACGCCCGCACGGCGAATGCGGGCGGCATGCATCCCCGGCGGAGAACCTGCCATGCTGCTGCGCAAACGCCGCTCGACGGTCGTCTATCTCGGGTTGCTGGCCATCGCCCTGGCTGCCGGCGCGGGTTCGCTCGCGGCGGCCGAACCGCTCAAGGTCTGCCTCGTCTCCGGCTCGCTCGAGTACAAGTCGAACGAGTCGCTGGCCGGGCTGCAGAAGTTTCTCGAAGACCGTTATTCGGTCCGCTGCACCCGCGCGTTTATCGAGGGCACCGACGAAGAGCATTTGCCCGGCCTGGAGCAGCTGGAGGATGCCGACGTGGTGCTGCTGTTTACCCGGCGATTGCGGCTGAGCGGCGATGATCTGGCGCCGGATCAGCGGCTACTGCGAGTCGGGCCGGCCGCTGGTCGGTGTGCGCACCGCCAGTCACGCGATCCAGACCTGGCTGGAGCTGGACAAGCTCGTGCTCGGCGGCGATTACCAGGGGCACTATGGCCAGGGGCCGCAAACCAAGATCACGCTGACCGACGCGGGCCGCAAGCACCCGATCCCCAGCGGCTTCGAGCCGTTCGAATCGACCGGCAGCCTGTACAAGAACCCGCACCTGGCCGACAACGCGCAGGTGCTGCTCAGCGGCGGCATCGTCGACGCCGAGGGCACCGCTCACAGCGAGCCGATCGCCTGGGTCCGCGATTCGCCTCAGCGGCGGTCTTTTACACCTCGCTGGGCCATCCCGACGATTTCACCAGCAGTCGTTTCGCCAATTGCTCGCCCAGGCGCTGTTCTGGACCGCGCCGGGATGTCGAAACCAAGCCGGCAAGGTAGAGAAGAGGTAAAGCGGAAAGACTCGGACGGCTACGTCAATCTGAATTGCAAGATCCTGAATTGAACGCGGATCGACGTGGATACGCGCCGATCAGCGGACGTGAGATTCTTCCACTGAGTGGCTCTTAAACCGTGCCTCGCAGACATTCGCGTCCTGATTGTTCTCCCGGCGTCGTCGCCCCTTTGAGCCTGGCGAAGGGTCTGCCCCAAGCCTCCCGATCTGCGCGTATCCACGCCCATCTGCACTACTAACCGGCAACTTCTTTCCGTTTGGCGAAGATTTTTTCACGCGGCGGCGGTCAGCTTTGCGGTATCTGCTTGTCGGGCCGCGAGTAACGCGGTGATTGCCAAACGCCCTTTGCTGGTGACGAGATAGCGGTGGGTCTTGGGAACCTTGCGGATCAGGCGATGGGCCCGCAGGAGCCGAATCCGACGCGTCACGGCGGCCGATCGGCGCCGCTGCTGTTGCTGGTCGGGGGCGGCGAAGTCGTAGAGCAACGGCTACGGTCTCGATTGCGGAATCCGTGGATGACGAACTCGCCCCGGCTGATCGCTGCCAACAACCGAGCGTCATCGGCCGAAAGCGGGTTGAGCAGGGCGCGGTTGGTCCTGCCGCCGGACGGGACGGCACCCGGTTGCCCGATTTCGGCCAGGGCGGTCGTTTCATCCACGTCGGCCAGCCCGTCCAGATAGCAATCGTTGGCGGCCTGGCAGAGTTGGGCCCGGCGATGGGTGTCGGCCACGCCTTTGCGCAGGTAGCGCCAGGCTTTGCCGCCGCGAGCGTCCCCCTCCTTGGGGCGAAACACTTTCATGTCCCGGGGGTGATTGATGGTCGTTTCGATCCGCAACACCGAGCCTTGCTTGTCGTACATCTTCAGCGAATTGCGGCCCAGCCGGTGTTTGACCCGCATCCCCTCGGGGCGTCAGCGCAGATCGCTGGTCAGCTCCTTCTCGAACCGTCCCCAGTAGAGGCCTCGCTGGGCAGGCACCTTGCGGAATCGCAACACCTCGCGGGTGCCGAAGGAACTCATCGCGTGCCGCACCAGTCGCGGATACAACTCGGCCAATTGCCCGGCCGAGCGAAACATCACGTCGCTGGCCCATTCGCTCT
>CAWHDQ010000010.1:0-234747 GCA_963828155.1 uncultured Planctomycetaceae bacterium | reverse complement strand
GGTCCCAGGCATGCGATCGCGGCGAAGAGCAGCGCCTTCGCGATGCGTTGCCGCCTGGAGGCCACTAGAACAAACAACGCCACGAATGGAATCAGGAACCAGCCGTCGTAGCGCGTCAGCGTGCCGCATAATGCCGCGATCCCGCGCCGCAGATCGCCCCCCATCCTTGGGTGTCGCGGAAGCGCACGGTGAAATACAGGACCCCGATCACGGCGGCCATGAACAGCGGCTCCGTCATCGCGGTCGCTTGCAGGTACATCAGGTTTGGATTCGTTGCGAACACCGCGATGGCGGCCACAGCCGGCACGCGGCCATCGAAGATACGCCGGCGCAGGGCGGATAGAGATCGCGCCCCCCAGAACGAAGCCGATCCCCGAGACGATGGATCCCGCCAGCGCTGTGCGCCACAGCGCGTCGTTGCGCGCAAACAACATCGTCAGCACATGCGGCAGCGGCAGCCACACCGAACCCAATTCGTCGTATCCGGGCGTGCGCGAATCGAGAATCCGGCGCGCGATGTTCAGATGCGCTTCCGCGTCGCCGTAATAAGCGAGATAGCCGCCGCGGTAGAAGAACCACACCCACGCGGCGCTCCAGAGACTCAGCAGCGCGAGTGACGCCGCGGTCTCAGAAATCCGTGCATGCTTTGAATTCGCGATATCTTTCCTCAACCTCATCTCGCGTCAAAGTGCGAAAACGGTCCACTCCGAATTGCTCGCAGCAGAAACTGCCCATCACCGAGCCGTAGATCACGGCGCGCCGCCAGTCCGCGATGTCCACCGCGCCGCCGCGGGTTCACGCCTCGCTGGCCAGATAACCGATGAAGCCGCCCGCGAAACAATCGCCCGCGCCGGTCGGATCGAAGACGTCTTCCAGCAGGTAGCCCGGCGCGATGAAGTGGCAGCCGTCGGTGAACAGGATGGCGCCGTATTCGCCGCGCTTCACCACCAGCGTCCGCGGCCCCATGTCCTGAATCTTGGCTGCCGCGCGCCGCAGGTTGTATTCGCCCGACAGCATGCGCGCTTCGCTGTCGTTGATCAGCAGGAAATCCCAGTCGCGCAGGGTCGCGAGCAGTTCCTCCCGGTAGTCGCGAATCCAGTAATTCATGGTGTCGCCGCCCGACAGGCGAATGCCGCTCATCTGCTCGCGCACGCCGCGCTGCAGCGCCGGCTGGATATTTCCCAGCAGCAGATAGGGCGCTGCCCGGTACGCGCCGGCAGTTTAGGCTGGAAATCGGCAAACACGTTGAGGTCCGTCCGCAGGGTCTCGCGATCGTTCATGTCGGCGGAGTATTTGCCTTCCCAGAAGAAAGTCTTGCCCGGGACCCGTTCCAGGCCTTCCAGGTCGATGCCCTTGCCCGCCAGCAGATCGACGTCTTCGGCGGCGAAATCGTCGCCTACCACCGCCACAATCTTCACGGGAGCAAAGTAGCTGGCCGCCAACCCTATATAAGTAGCGGCCCCGCCCAGCATGCGGTCCACTTTGCCATGCGGCGTTTCCACGCCGTCGTACGCCACCGAACCCACCACCACGAGAGACATCGCTTGATTGTAACGTACCGGCCCATCGCTACCGCCAAGGCGGAAAGCTAGCCCGGGAGCGTAGCCGCGCTTTACTCCGCCAGCCGCGCGCGAACGGTCCACGCGCCGCCTCCAGCCGCACGGCCAGCTCCAGAATCATCTCGTCCGCATAGGGACGTCCCACAAGCTGTACGCCGATCGGCAGTCCATCGCTCGAGATCGCGAACGGCACCACCACCGCCGGCAGGCCCAACAGATTGAAAGGCGTGGCCGGCATGGTGGCCTGAAACAAGCCAATCTCCTGTTCGCCCACTTTCCAGGACCGCGAACGGTGTGGGAATGCGGTGACGCCGCATGGCGGCATCAGCAGCGCCGGGTACTGTTCCATCTGGCGCAGCAGCGACGCGCGCATGCGGTCGCGCTTGGCCAGATTGAGCAGCAGTTGCTCCACGCCGGGAGCGGGCTCATCCTTCCGCGGCCGCGCGCCTTCGAGGAGTTCTCTAAGGGTCCAGTGCGCGTCGGCTTCGCGCCCCTGGATCATTTGCTGGGTCACCAGAGCGGGCAACTGTCCCATGAAGAACCACCACAGGTTCGGAGCGCGCTCCAAACCCTGCGGCGCAAAAGGCTCTATGGGTATCTTAAGATCCGCCAGCGTTCTGGCTGCCCGTTGCACCGCCTGGCGAATCTCCGGATCGACCGGCACGCTATAGAATTGCTCGACGACGCCGATCCGTACCGCGGCCTCGCCGAGCGGCTGCAACGGCACCGGCACGGAGAACGGATCCTGGCTGTCATAACCGGCTAAGGCCGCGAACAACAGGCGCAGATCTTGGCGGAACGCGCCATCGCGCCGGCCACGCTGAACATTCCTCCGGGATGATTCATCACCGGAAAATGGCCGTTTGCCGAAATGCGGCCGGGGGTGGGTTTCAATCCGGCAATGCCGCAGAATGCGCCGGGATGCGGATGGACCCTCCGCCATCGCTGGCGATCCCGCCAGCCGAGCAGAACGAAGCAATGGCCGCCGCTTCGCCGCCGCTCGATCCGCCTGGCGTACGTTCCAGGTTCCAGGGATTATTGGTGCGGCCGGTGATGAAATTGTCCGTCTCGAAAGTTGGACAGGAACTCGGGTGTATTGGTCTTGCCCAGAATAATGGCTCCCTCGGCGCGCAGCCGGGCGACGGCGGTGGCGTCCTGGGCGGCTTTGTGGCCCAGGCGCAGGCGGCTGCCGCAGAGCGTGGGCAGGCCCTCGATGTCGAAGCTGTCCTTGACCGTTACCGGCACGCCGTGCAGCAGGCCCAGGGGATCGCCGCGCATGACGGCGGCTTCGGCGAGCCGGGCGGCCGCGCGCGCTTCCTCCGCGAGCACGGTGACGAACGCGTTGATGCGCGGATTCCAGCGGGCAATCTGGGCCAGGTGGGACTCGACCAGTTCCACCGGCGAGATGGCGCGATCGCGCACCATGCCGGCCATCAGGCATAAGGAGCTTTGCACGGGCATGAAAGCCTAGTGTAATCCGGCCGCCGCCAAATTCGCTCTGGGCCGCTCGTCCTGATATAATGGATTTCGCCGCGGGAGTAACTCAGTGGTAGAGTCACAGCCTTCCAAGCTGTTGGTCGCGGGTCCGATTCCCGTCTCCCGCTCCACCGGGCTGGCGTAGCTCAGTTGGTAGAGCATCTGATTTGTAATCAGAGGGTCGGGGGTTCAAGCCCCTCCGCCAGCTCCATTAAATCAAACACTTACAGCTATTGAATTTTGTTGGTCGCCGGACTTGTGGGGGTTTTTGTGGGGACCCCATCTGCATTTGGAGGCGCTTTCGTAAGCCTCAGCGATTCGACGGCCTCTCTCTTCGCAGCCATTCTGATGTGCGAGTACCGTTCCAACATTGCTCGGCTCATGTGGCCCATGATGGCCAGCATCGTGGACTCTGGCACACCGGCCTCCGCCATCTTGGTGCAGACCGTGTGCCGGAGATCGTGCCAGCGACAATGGACGTCAGCAGCCTTGCGGATCGACTCCCATGCGGTCTTCAGTTCGACAGTGGGGCGGGTTGGATCATTGGGAAGCGGAGAGCCGAAAGGAAAAACGAAGTACTCCGATTTCGTCGCGCCAAACCTGTCTGTAAACCATTGCGCGTGTCCACAAAACACTTGGTATAAATCCTCGTTCATTGGAACCTGACGGCCTCGGCCCGCTTCCGTTTTGGCATCCCCGACCGTTACGATGCGAGAGGCAAAGTCTATGCGGCCCCATATCAATTCGGCCAGTTCCCCCGCTCGCAATCCAGTCAACAGGGAAGCCCGAACCATTGTCCGCAAATTGGGCGAACGATTCCGATCGGCAGCTTCTAGCAGCCGCCGTTCATCTTCGGGCGATAGCGCCTGTCCCACATCTTTCCGCTCCTCACATTTCTTCACGCGGGGCCAGAGGTAGCTCCAATGTTTGCCGATGGCGCGGCTTAACTCTCCCAGTTCGAGATTGACAGTTCGCCCGGCACGCTCAGCCCCGCGGACGCCGACAAGACGCTCTTGAGCATTACGGTTACCCCTAGCGGGTCCGGAGTCGCCAACGTTTACGCAGTGAACGGTGCCCCCGAACCATCCTCGATCATCCTCTGCGGCCTCGGCACCCTCGGCCTGCTGCTGGCCGCCCGTCGCCGCCGCAACGGCTAGTGGCCGAGCCCAACTTCGCTATGCTAAGACCGCCCGGGCCACAAACGGCCCGGGCGGTTTTTTTGTTGCGCACAGCGCCTGTCGCGAAAGACATTGTGCAAATCGTCCCCTGACCGAGCATTCTGGGCCCATGTCGCAGCCGACCGCCTACGCCGCCGACCTGGCCACTGCCAGTCAAGTTCTTCGGAGTTCCATGAGTGTGATGGTTGCTTCGCGCTTTCGTTTGGTTTCGGGCCTGCACATACGCCCGCCCGCTACACGGCTCTAATGTCTCCCTCTTTTCGTCCCGCCCGGCGACGTGGTCAACCAGCACCCCCGAACCCGCACGGCGTTGGCAGTCGAAAGGTGCGGTGACGGCAAATTTCGTCAGAATTTTGAGGCGGGAGTTGACACGGCGATTACCCCTAGCCATTATGGGCGCATAGCCTTACGATTCGCGGCATTTCGCGGGCTTTATTGAAAGGAACGCTCGTGAGTCGCAAGCCACAACACGACGCCGTGAAGAGTCGCCCAGAATCCCTGCCTGCATTGGCCGGGGTGCTCGGCGACTTTTTTCGTTTTCTCGCAGCTCGGTAGATCGGGTTGTCGGCGTGAGCGGAAAGGCCCAGGTTCACGAACGCTAAGAAACGTGAACGGGCAAATGCTAGTCTGAGACAGCTGGGTGTGGCGCGTATAACGCAACCCGGCCGCGAAGGTTGGTCGAAAGACCCCGGTTCACCTCGAATGAGAGGTGAACAGGAGAGTTGTAGGGTGACGCACTCGGCTGTGGCGCTGTGATGCGACCCGGCCCGTGAGGTCGGTTCAAGAAACTGACACTCCTAGGTGAAGTAGACCAAACAGCTTTGCAGTGGGTTAGCACCCGTTTCGATGTAAAGACAAAACAATGTTATTTGCAGAACTATTCACAGAGCCGATGCAATTCATCCGAGAATTCCGGCTTGAGACGACTATCCCCCTCAAGGACGTATTCGGCTCCAGCCCGTCATGCGGCCGCATGGCACATCGCTGGTTCGCCAGGATACGGGGGGCTCCGCCTGGCTAAAGGCTGAGGCAAATTGACGGACGTGACGTTCATTACCGTGATCTGCGTTTTCTGACCTGATTCGAAATTTCTTGAAATCAATCGACCTCACACCTTTCACAAAGAGAAAATCATGAACCTCCTGACCAACCGCTTCGTCGCTCTGTCCCGCGTGTTCTTCTTCGCCGCCGCCACCCTCTCATCGTCGGCTTTTGGTAGTGTCATCATCGGTGACCCCACCCCGGCAGTTCCCGGTAGCGGTGCTCTGGACGGCTACGTAGGCGGTGTCTACGCCGACACGAGCCAAACATTCGGTTTCGGAGGCAAAGCCACCACCGTTGAATTCAATGGCAATGCGGTCGGCAACTCACTTACCTTTATGGTCGGCACGTTTTCCGGCACTCAGTTCACTCCAACCGGAATTTTCAACACCGTTACGACCACAGGCGGACTCGAAACAATCAACCTCAACACCCTCGGCTTGGCTTCGGGCTCGGCAACCGTGACGGCTGGAGAGACCTTCGGCTGGACGGACCAGAAAATCGGGGGCAGCACCAATGGTGGATCGATCTACTACAGCGGCTACAGCGTGTCTACCCCGTATACGTACTTCACCGCCGATGCGAATCAGAACGAGACCGTTGTGCTTGGCACACCCGTCGGCAACCTGACCTACGGGGGACGCGATTATAGCGTCAACATGGCAATCACCCCGACCCCTGAGCCCTCGTCGCTCATCCTCTGTGGCGTGGGTACCCTCGGCCTGCTGCTGGCCGCCCGTCGCCGCCGCAACGGCTAGTGGCCGGGCCCAACTTCGCTATGCTAAGACCGCCCGGGCCACAAACGGCCCGGGCGGTTTTTTTGTTGCGCAAGGCTCACAGCATTGCGCAGTTCATCTGCTGACCAAACAATCTCGGTCCATGTCGCAGCCCCCCGCTTATGCCGAAGACCTGGCCTACATCCACGACGTGGGCTATGGCGACTTTGCCCGCGGGGCAGCGCCGGGCTGCTGGCCTTGCTCGCCGCGCACGGAATCCGCGCCGGCCGCGTCGTCGACCTGGGCTGCGGCAGCGGCATCTGGGCCGAGGCCCTGGCCGAAACCGGCTATCAGCCGGTCGGCGTCGATCTCTCGCCCGCGATGATCGAACTCGCCCGGCGGCGCGTCCCAGGGGCCGAGTTTCACGTCGCCGCGTGCGACGACTTTCCGCTACCCCAGTGCGTGGCCGTGACCGCCCTGGGCGAAGTGTTCAATTACTGCTTCACCTTCGGCGACCCGCGGGACCGGCTCGACCGGGTCTGCGCCGCGGCCTATCGGGCGCTGGTTCCCGGCGGCTTGTTGATATTCGACGTAGCCGAGCCCGGGCGCTCGTGCGGCCGCAAGCAAGCCTTCAGTGAGGGGCCAGACTGGACCTGCCTGGTCGAATACCGCCACGACGGGGCCCGCGCACGGCTGACGCGCCGGATCGTCACGTTTCGTCAGGTCGGCGGCGCCTGGCGGCGGCATGAGGAAACGCACGAGCAGCAGCTTTTCACGGCAGGAGATGGTCGGCCTGCTGACCGGATTGGGGTTTGCCGCTCAGGCGAGCGATCGCTACGGTGAGTACCCGTTGCTGGAGTCCACGGTCGCATTCGTGGCTCAGAAACCGTCCCAGAGCTGACGGCTGACCCGACAGAAACGTTCCCGTCATGAAATCGCGTGCCCAGGCCCCGCCGCTCGACTCCGGTGCCGACTTTGCCCCGCTCGCGCGGCGCACGCTGATTGCGGTCGCGATCACGGCCCTGCTCGTGGGGGCGTGCTACTTGTGGGTCGATCGGCCGGTGGCCTATTTCGTCCACGCGCACGAGCTGAATCGAATCGAGACATTTCGCTGGCTGACGTATCCGCCGCCGGAGTTGCAGCACGTGGCGCCGGCGCTGATCGGCGATTTTGGCCCTGCGGCGCAGGACTCGGTCCCTTGCGGCGCTGGCAATGGACATTGCTCGTTTCGCTGGTCAGCTTGATCGTGGCCGTCGAGTTTCGCACGTCGCTCGGCCTGATCGCCGGACGCTATTGGCCGGAAACGTGGTTTCATGTCGATCCCGCGTTCGCCGAGCGGCCGGGCGGGCCCGTGCTGGTGACGGGCGACTATCTGAACAATCCGTCGCTGTTGGGCAACGACCAGTACGGCTTTCACCCCTTCGTGCTGCCGGGCGACGTGGGCAGCTTTCCCTCAGGCCATGCGACGCGGATCCTGGCCGTGGCCGCGGTCTGGTGGCTGGCCGTGCCGCTGAGCCGCTGGCTCTGCGTAGTGATCTGTCCCCCGTTGGTTCTCAGCCTGGTCGCGATGAATTACCACTTCGTCGCCGACCTTGTCGCCGGTGGCGCGCTGGGCGCGATCGTCGGCGTCTGGGCCCTGCGGCTGGCCGGCGTGGCGGCTGGCCCGGCGATCGGCCCGCGCAAGGCGCCTAGTAAATCCTTTTTCCGCAGACATTGACGATTCTTTGCGATTCCCGCACAATGCCGTCCAGCGACCAAGTCTCACCCAGCGCAAGGGGCCCAGGATTGCGGCGCACGGCGGCTCGGGCATTCACGCTGGTTGAACTCTTGGTGGTGATCGCGATCATCGGCATTCTGATCGCGCTGCTGTTGCCGGCCGTGCAAGCGGCTCGCGAGGCTGCCCGCCGTAGCCAGTGCAGCAACAATCTGAAGCAGATCGGGCTGGCGCTGCTCAATTACGAATCCGTCCGCAAATCTTTTCCCCCCGGCGGACTGTGGAGCCCCAGCGGCTCGTACGGTTTCTCCTGGATCGTGCGGATTCTGCCCTACACCGAGGAGAGCGCGATCTACCAGCGGCTCGACTGGTCGGGCGCCAGTTACGGCGGCGCGCTCGGCTGGCTGGGGCAAAACGCCGCCAATGCGCAGACGCTGGGGTACGTGCAGTTTCCCTGGCTCTATTGTCCCTCCAGCACGCTGCCGATCCTGGTCCTCAACACGGGCGGCTGGACGGTGAATCCTTCCGGCACGATGTATGCCGGCATCGCCGGGGCGACCAACGACGCCACCGCCCGCGACAAAGCGAATACCGGCACCGCCCCGGGCAGGATCTCGTTCGGCGGCGTGCTGATCTCGCTGGCCAGCGTGCGGATCGCCGACATCAGCGACGGCACGACGCACACGCTCATCGTGGGCGAGCAGTCGGACTGGTGTAACGATGGATTCGGAAATCTCAGCGATTGCCGCAGCGATTGCACCCACGGCTTTTGCATGGGGCCCGGCGACGATGGGTGGGATCGCATTTTCAACATCACCACCGTGGTCAGCGGCATCAACGAGAAATCGGCCAACGCGTTTGGAGTGCCCGGAAACTGCGGGCCGAACCGCGCCATTCAATCGGTCCATCCGGGCGGTGCCCATCTGCTGGCGGCCGACGGCTCGGTACATTTCGTGGCCGAGACGCTCGACATCCAGACGTTTTACAATCTGGTGAACCGCAAGGATGGCAATGGCATTGACCCTGACTGGTGAACGTGCTGCGCGAGTTCGCTGGATCTGCCGACTTGTCGCCGCCGCGACGCTGGCGATGGCAGCCCTGGCGGTCTTGACGACGGGCTGCCGGCCCCAGCCGGCGCTGGGCAAAGTTCACGGCCAGGTCCGCTTCCAAGGCCAGCCGATCCAGGCCGGCATCGTTGGCTTCGACAACGATGCCACGGGCGTTCACATGACCGCCAATCTTGATGCCGAGGGGCGCTACCAGGTCTCGATGGCCAAGGGTCTCGGACTTCCGCCCGGAACCTACCGGGTGGCGGTTTACCCGCTGGTGGCCGACCTGCCGATCGGCTCGACCGTCCGTCCCCAGCCCCGCGAGTTTCCCGAGATCCCGGTCAGGTATCGCCAACCTTCGACGAGCCATTTGACCCTGACCGTACACGAGGGGGACAACCCCTTCGACATCGAGATGCAGCCCTGAGCCCGCGTTCGAGCGGGCCTGAGAATCCGCGCGGCGCTCGTCGAGCGGCTGCTGCTCGCCGGCAGCACACGGGGCTGCGTGCGATCGAACCTCCGCCGGTAACGGGCCTGCGGCTCTCCGCTCGGCGGGCCGCTCCGTCCCGAGAGCTGCTTCTCCGGCGCCGCCCAACAAAAAAACCGCTCGAGCGCGTCGCCCGAGCGGTTCTGGAGTTTTGCGTAGCATTCGAACTAGGCTTTGCGACGGCGACGGGCGGCGACCAGCAGGCCGACGGCACCCAGCCCGCAGAGGGTCAGCGACGAGGGCTCCGGGGTGACAGTAAGGTGCACGTCGTCCAAGGCCGTTTGATTGCAACAGTTGGTTGCACTATTGCCGGAAAACACAACCTCAAGGTATTGGCCCAAGCCGGTGCTCACCGGACCAATATTGAGCGTTTCCGAAGTCATCGTGCCCACGGGCAAGCTTGAATAAGGAACCGTCACCGACCCGAGAACGGTGTTCGTGGTGGCCGATACCAATTCGGCAGTTACATCCACCCCCGTAAGCCCTCCGGAAACCACGTCGCTACGCAAGCCCAAGGAAAACGAGAGCGAGTACCGGTCGCCGTTCCCAATGACGTGGGCGGTGGTCTGGGATAGGCCGTTATAGCCAACCAAATCCGTGTAGTAGTTGCCGTCGGCGGGAATCATCGCCGTGCCGGGACCGCTATATGTGGGTGGCCCGAGCACTTCGTTGATGCCCCCTGCCACCGTTGGGGTCCAGCCTGATGGCGCGGTTCCTTGGTAGGAACCTTGGGCGTCATTTTCAAACGACGGGTTGGCCAGCGTTACCGTACTGCCAAGTCCGGTTGCGGTATTGCCCAAAGCAGCGGACGCCATGACGGCAGCAACAACCAGGACTTGAAATGCGCAGGTCTTCATAGTCGCACCTCGAATGAGCGATAAGTCACGAATTGGAAACATCCCGTTATGACCGTCCCTGGAACCAACCCAGGCTCGAAATCTTCACGTGTTCAAAAAATCCGAAAGGCACGAATCAGGCCGGAATTCCCGCATGGACCGCACCGGAGCGGAATGTATTTCACTAAACTACATTATTTTTCATATACACAATAACGGGTAGCAATCGGACCCAAAGCTGCTTGTTCCAACCCACCCAAGAATGTTAGTTCCTTGAACTAACTCGGCTGGCCGGGTCGCATCACACCACAGCCGATTGTCTCACCCAACCACTTGCCCGTTCACCCTTCTTAGTCCCGGTGAACTTGCGCGTTCCCTCTCGCCGACGAGTCGACTGACCGAGCTGCGACGAGACGAAAAAAGTCGCCGAGCACCCCGGCCCATCAAGGCCAGGATTCTGGACGACTCTTCACGTCGTCGTGTCTTGGTGCAGACTCACGAGTGTTGCTTTCGAGAAACCCTGCAAAAACGGCAAAAACAGGCGGTTTGCGGAGCTGCGCCCCATCCTGACTCCGAAAAATCGCCGCGTCAACTAGCGCCACGAATTTCGCAGAAGTTTCTGCCAGAATCGGGCTGCGCCGGCCACCCGGGTTTTGCGGTTCGTCGGCCGATTGATCGCTGGCATCAGGTCCATGACACCGATCGACGGAAAGACACTGCCTAGCGAATCGCGATCGTCCGGGCCAGCGGCTTGAGCACGTGGTCGATCACGTACCGCTCGACCATGTCGTGGCAAACCTGCGCCAGGTTGTCGAGCGCCTGAACGTAGCTCGTGTCGGGCCCCAGGCTGCCGTACTGCCGGGCGGTCAGATAGACACTGAGCTGATCGTCGGGATAGTCGCCGGTCCGGACCTGATAGGCATTGGTCCGGGTTTCGATGCTCAGCCGGCACTGGGTGCGGCACTGTTCGTCGAGGGCCAGCGTGATCGTGGGCTCGTAATTGATGACCGTCGAGCCGGGCACGTCCAGCAGCCGCTCCAAGGCCGGATTGAGCCCCAAAGCTTCGGCCACCAGCTGATTGTGATTGCCCCGGTAGCTGAAATCGAAGCCGTACAGCAGGTCGAGCGCCTCGCAATCGAGCGGGCTGACCGAGAGCATGTAGGGGGCCAGCTCCAGCACCAGCTTGTGCTGTTCCAGGGCCTCGTCGACCGAGGCCGGATTCACCTGACCCGAGCAGAGCCGCCGCGACTCGACGGTACACCAGCGGTACTGTCCCTGATCCTTATCCTCCTCGAGCACGAAATCGCCCTTCTCGCGGCAATAGAAATTCCGCATCGTGGGATACCGTTTCTGCACCCGCTCGAAGTAGTGCAGAATCGTCTCGCGATTGGTCGGCAGTTCCATCTCGGTACCGAGATTCATGTTGACGTAAAAGTCGTCACACAAGGAACTGTAGGGATTCACTTCTGCCGACCCTCGGGAGGTTTGCGCGGGGGGCCCGTTGGCCGAAACGGCCTGGTCCGCATTCTGGTTGTCTCGTTGCAAACCGAGTATAGAATGGCCCGGCGCAAGGTGTCAAAGCGCCGCAGCGGCCGCGCCGCGTAGGTCGCCCGTGGCGAGGACTTGCCCCTTGGCGGACCCTTTGAATGCCCGGGCCCGGGAGGAGCTTCGATGTCGACGGCACGTGGAACCGCAAAGCGCCGGGCATCCCCACGGCGCCAGCGGTCGACCGCTGCCCCTGGCCCGCGCCAGACCAGCAAGCCCCAGCTGCGTGGCAACGGGGCCGTTGGCCAAATGGATCGCGCCGCCGATTATTGTGCGTTCGAAACCCGATTGGGCTGGATGGCGGTGGCATTTCGCAATCGCGTTTTGCTGCGGCTTTCGTTCGGCCATGCCAGCCAACTGGCCGCCATCCGCGATTTGGCTGGCCGCAACGGGTTTGGCGATCCGCTGGAACTCGGCAGCGAAACGCCCTGGCCCGAATTGGCCAAACGGCTGGCGGCCTATGCCGCGGGCGACGCGGACGATTTCGCCGACATCGCGGTCGATGTGGCCCAGCTCACGACCTTCGAGCGCCGCGTGATCGAATGTTGCCGCCACATTCCCTACGGCCAGACGCTGAGCTACGGCCAGCTGGCCCAGCGGGCCGGTGCCCAGCGGGCGGCGCGCGGTCGGCAACGTGATGGCGGGCAACCGTTCACCGCTGGTCGTGCCCTGCCATCGCGTCGTTCATGCCAGCGGCGAAATCGGCCAGTACTCGGCACCCGCCGGCCGGCGGATGAAGTTGCGGCTGCTCGAGCAGGAAGGGGCTTGGAACAACGGCAAGCTGCGGTCGCCAGCCGGGAGTCGGTAAGGTCGCAGTCGGTGGCCTTTCAGTGCGCGGTAAGTGTCCAGATGCCCCCGCTCGGCGTCAAGGCACCGGCCAGTCCGCGGCGGCGACCGGGGATTTCCCGCCGAGAACTGGCCTTCCACTCGCTGAGAGGCGAAATTAGCCTAGAAAATGCCGGCCCCGTCCGACAAAATACAAGACAGCCGGCGGCGAAACGTCCAAGTTGGGTAAGACCGGCGGATTTTGACGACGAATTGATCCTTGATGCCTGGGGACGATCCGGCGGTGGAAGGGCACTCTTATTCGTTGGAACGACGGTCGGACGGGGCCGTCCTAGTACGCGTCCGGTCCCGCACGACGGGGGGTCGGGTGCTGCCTGAGGCCGTCTTTGCCTTTCGGGCGGGCGACCCCCAATTCCACTACTGGGATGCCCAGCTCCGTTCTCGCGAGCACGCCGGCGCCTAGCCCTGGGCCTGAGCCGATTGCCCGCACCTCTCGGCGTCTTGGGCCACCGGGACCATACGCGCGGTAAACAACCGCCGCTCTCTACGGCCGCCGCGATCTCTCTTCGCGAGGCGTGCTGCACGCACGCCGACTTGATTCGCGCCGGCGATCGGTCGACAATGAGCCCTTGGCGGCAGGCGGAAAGCGGCTGCCGTGATCGCGATTCACGGTGTCTTCGGCACACCGCATTCGCGGTAAACCATGTCACGGTTCCCAACTTGAATCGCCGGGGAAGAACATGCTCAGCGCTGGCAGAAAAAGTCGATTGCACTTGGGCCTGCGACTCTTGGCCGCCGCGGCCGTTCTGGCCTGCCTGGTCGGGCCGGCTCAGGCCCAATGGCGGCAGGACAAAGCCAGCGGCAAAGTCGTGGCCGTGACGCCCGAGGGCATCCGCATGACCGGGTGCTCAACACGTTCGTCTCGGTCATCGTTTCCAGAGAGAAGTTGGCTGAGGCGGCCAAGGATCGCGTCCTCAGCGCCACGGTCAACGGCGATGCCGAACCGAGCTATCTGGCCAAAGACCAATGCGTCTCGTTCACGGCCGAGATCACCGGCGGCACCACCGGCACGGGCGAAGTCGACGAAGTGACGATCTTCACGCCCAACAGTTCGCATCCGCTGGAGATGATGGACACCAAGCCCGACATGGACGATTCCGACTCGGCGAAGAAACCGACCAACCGCACGTCGACCTACATGATCGCCGGCCAGGTGCAGTCGTTCCGCGACGGACAGTTGATCGTCAAAGTGCCGAATGAGCGCGGACGGACCTTGCAGATCAAAGTGCGGCTGGCGGACAACGCGGTGGTCAAAGTGCACGCAACCGACCTCTCGCTGGCGCGGCCCGGCGATCTGATCGACGTCGACGGCTTTACCGGTGACCCCGCCGGACAGGTCGGCAGCCTGGTGGCCGAACGCGTGGCGATCACGGCGACCAAGCCGTTCATGAACGCCAAGCGGGCCAAGGCGCTCGCCGCCGCCAAAGCCGCCGCGCAATTGGCCGCCGAGCAAAAACAGCGCAAGCCGCGGGGCGGCAAAAACACGGCCGACAACGAAATGGACGCCGACGACGCCGTTGCGGCCGAGATGGCCGAACCGGCCGCCCCGGATGAGCCCGTCGCGAATCCGGCCGCCCCCGGTAAGCCCGCGACGAAGGCGGTGTCGCTCCGGCAGCCGGGCGACCCGCCGGCGGAAGGCATCATCTTCGTCGATGCATTCTCGGTCGACGAGGCCAAGCCCGGCGGCGCCGGCCTGACGGCGCTGCACATTGCCGCCCGGCACGGCCAGGCGGCCGTGGTCGACTTGCTGCTCGAATCGGGCGCTCAGGCGGAAGCCCGCACCAAGTCGGGGGTCACTCCATTGATGGTCGCCGCCTGGCGCGGCCAACCGAAGATCGTCAAGGCGCTGTTGGAAAAAGGCGTGCAAGTTGCCACGGCCGATAACGAAGGACAGACCGCGTTGATGTACGCCGCTGCCAGCGGCAATGCCGACGTGGTGCAATTGCTGCTCGATCACAACGCCCTGGCCAACGCCAAGAGCAAGCGCGGCACGACGCCGTTGTCCGTGGTCGCTCGAGGCCAAAGAGCCGAGCGTCGCGGCGAAGCTGCGAAAAGCGGCCAAGGAAACGGCCCCCTCGCTCGACAGCTTCGACTGATCGCCCCCCGCCAACAGATCGCGCCTGCAGCGATCGCCCGATCGTGCGCCGCTCCGGCCGCCGATCAGCGCCTCGTTCCCGCCGATTTGACCGGCGCGAGTGGCGCGGCGGTTTGCAGGTCGGGATTCGCCCCTGCCTCGAGGAGCATCTTCACGATCGGCGCGTTGCCGTTCTTGGCGGCCGACATCAGCGGCGTTTCGCCGAGCGCGTCGGCCGAGTTGGGATTGGCCTTGGCGGCAAGCAGCATCTTGACCAGGTCGGGGCGGTTCTTGATGACGGCCAGCCGCAGCGCGGTCCGGCCGTCCTTGTCCTTGGCCGTCAGATCGGCACCGTCGTTGATCAGCTTCTGCACGGTGGCCGCAGCGCCGTCCTGCTCGATCGATTCCAGCAGACCGGCCGCATTGCCCCCCTTCCGCGGCCTGACCGCCGCTTTGGTCGGCCCCTTGGTCGGCGCCGTCGCGGGCGTCGTGGCCGGCTCGTCCTCGTCTTCGAAAGTGGAATGGTCGTCCGCAGGCGGCTGCGTGGTTTCCGGTTCGGTCGTGGGCTTGCCGGTTGCGACCGGCTCTTCCGGCACTGCTTCGGCAGGAGCCGAGGGAGGGGTCGGCTTGCTGCTGGCGACGCTGGCCGCGTCCTCCCCGCGGTTATGGAACACGGCCCAAACCATGCCCACCGCGAGCAACACTCCGAGCAGAATCAGACCGACCACCAGCGGCGACACTTGCTTCTTCTTGCGACGCTTTCCCTTGGCCCCGGGGAGCGGGGCGGCAGCCGCCGCCGCCGCGGTTTTGTGCGCCGGATTTGCCGGCCGATTCTTTGTGACCGCCCGCGATGCGACTTGCCGATCGGCGTCGGATCGGGCAGGGTCATGATCCCGGCCGGCAGATCCGTGAACGTATCCATGGAATCGGGCGGCGTGTCGTTCAGCGGCCCCTCGAGCGGCGACTCGTCCACCGGCGGCGCGACGCCGAGCGGCATCTCGGGGCAAACGAGCCCGAATCGAAATTGGCGACGACCGGCGTCCGCCTCGGGTCGATGTCGGGCGGAGGCGGAGCGGGGGGTGCGCCGCCCAGCGGCAATGCCTTGGCGATGGCCGGCGCGGCGCCGCTGCGCTTTGGTCGCCGCGTCACTCCCGCGTCGGAGCAGCCGACCGCGCGGGCTTGCCGGCGGCGGCGGCCGCCGGGGCGGCGGGGCCCGTTGCGATCGGCGGAGTGCCCGGGGTGGCGCCGTCAGACGCTGATCGTAAGCGGCCCGCTGCTGCGGATTGAGCAAGCACTGCCGGGCCTGGACGATCTCGGCGAGCAGCTTCTTGGCTTCGGCCAGATGCGGCCCCGAGGCACAGCTCTTGACATACACGGCCAACCGCTTGGCGGCGGCGTCGATCACTTCCGGGTCGGATTCGAACAGGTCGATCGACAACAGCCGGTAGTGGTGCGGAGGCTGGTCGCGGGGGGGATCCCCAACCACTTATGGTACGGATCGAACTTGTCGGCCATGTTCGGCCCGGTTTCGGATGCCTGGACAGGAAGATGCCGCTACCGAAAGTCCGCGGAGGGGGCGGCTGCCCTTGGACCGAATGGCCCGGCCGCGACCCAAGTCCCCTCAGTTTACTCATCGCCCGCGGGGATTGCGAGCAATTTTGCGCTCGGCAAATTGCCGGTCGACCGCCACCCCGACTGGATGAAAAGCCGGTCCCCCGGCCGCTCGCCGATCCAGGGCACGTTGTGAACCGGGTCGCCGGCGCGAGGCGGCCGTGGCGGCCCTGCCTGCCCGGAGGTCATTTTTCCAGCCGCGGCGTGAGCACCATTCGGACCTTCGTTCCCCGGGGAGGAATGTGCTCGGTGTAGGCCTCGAACAGCAGGTCGGCGGTACCTTGGCTGCTTTCGACCGGCACATCGAGCATCGCGCCGGGAAAATTCGAGACGCAGATGAAGTCGCCCCCCTCGGCCAGGTAGTGCTTCTTGCCGTCTTCGTCCTCGAAGAAGCCGCTGCCGGCAAACACCCAGCTATAGTCGAACGGCTTGCGATTCCGCAGATTGCGAATCCAGTCCTGGGCCCGGGCGTGATGTTCCTCGCCCTTCTCGTCCTTCCAGATCAGCGTGATGTCGATCGGCGTGCCGCTGGCCGGCTCGTACTTGGGCTGGAACCGGACCGGGGTGCCGGCCTTCTGGCGCCGACCGCCAGCAGAGCGGCGTGCACGGCCATTGCCTTGGTGTCGACGGCCAGGATCGACTCGTGCTCCTTGGTGCCCTTGGTGCAGGCCAACATTTCGAGCGTGCCGGCCCGCAGGCAGACCACGCCGTCCATGACGACCCGCTTGTTCTTGGGATCGATCCAGACATCGGCATCGGGCTGCAGCCGCTTCATGCCCGGGGGATCTTTGGAGAGTTTCTTGGGGACCTCGGTCTTGGCCGGCTCGACTTCCGCCGCGTCACCGCCCGCCGGTTCGTCGTCGCCCGCTTCGGCCGCCGCGTCGTCCGGGGTCGGCGCCGCGCTGGAGGTGGGTACCAGCACCATGCCGGTCACGACCAGCGACCAGAGCACGAACAGGGCGAACAAGGGCGTGAGGCGGGACATGGGCGAAGCTCGCTGCGAGGGTTGTAGGGCTGGATCGGCGCCGCTGTTCCGGGCCACCCTTCCAGGCCACCATGACGGCCGACGAGTCAATGCACGGAGCGGCCTGGCCGCCGAGAAAAAACCGCCGTCAAAATTTCGCCAGGGCGACCATCCGCACGCGGCCGGCAATTGGTAAGATACCCGGTTATTCGTCAAACGTCCAACCGAGCCCCCGCGAGGCCGATCTCCCATCAGCGTCGACCGCAGGGACCCTTGCCCGACCGCGCAGGCGGCATCCCCGATCGACGCGGTCCCGCGAGGCACGGCGGCTACCCGACAGCACGAGGCTTATGAGCACGACCGAATCAAACCTGGACCTATCCTCCTCGGGCAACGCACCCCCCGGCGCGGGCCCGCACGCCTGGACCCGCCTCGCGCCCCGCTCGCTGAGCCGCCGCCAGGCGGCCGCCGACGACGCCTCGAATTGGTCGGCCTGGTGCAAACACCTTCGCCGCCGACGCAAACCGGCCGGTCTGGGCAAGCTGCTCGCGGCCCGCCGCTCGCCCCTGGTGTGGGCCCTGCCGGCCGACCCCGGGGCTTCGGCCACGGCCGACTTGATCGAACGACTGGGCCGTTTGGAACGGCGTCCGCCGCGCGGGAAGGATCGCTCGGCCTGGACGACCGAAGTCGAAAACTGGATCTGGTCCTGCGACGCGGCCGTCCGCTCGGCGTGCTGGTGCTGGAAGCCTTGGCCTGGACCTGGGCCCTGCCGCGGCTGGCCGAGACGCTCGAACCGGCTCTCTGGTGGCGGCTGCTCGGCAAGCTGATCGCGGTGGCCCGCGCGGGCGATCGCAGCGACGTGCTGGACCAGCCCCTGGAGAATCAACTGCTGGCCGGCGAGCTGGCTCTGACCGTGGCCCGGCAATTCCCCGAACTGGAGGAGTGCCGGCTGCTGCGATCGGCCGCCCGAGCGGCGCTATCCCGCGGAACCGCCGAGATTCTGGACGGCGAAGGCATGCCGCAGACGCGCTGCTCGCGCAGCTGCGCATGCTCTGGGCCTGCTGGACGCGGGCCCGGACGATCGGCGGCAAATCGGCCTGGGACCCCGAAAGCGAAAAACAATTTCGCCACTTCACGCTCGAGGCCATCCGGCTTACTCGGTTCGATGGCAGCCTGATGCTTGCTCGCCGATTCAACGGCGCTGCCGAGCCCGAATTGTTCGCTGGCCGCGCTCGAGCTGGCGAAACGCAAATCGCTCGACCGGGTCGCGGCCCGCATGCTGCCGGCCTGCAGCAAGCGGGGGACGCCCGGCCGCTCAAACCGGCTCCGGCCGTCAATTCGGAATGGTCCGAAATCGCCGTGCTGCAGCCGTCCTGGCGGCGCGGCGGGCCCAAGCTGACGCTCGTCTATGCCGAGCGCCAAGTCCAGCTCGAACTGGAATGCCGCCGCGAGCTGGTTTTCTCCGGCAATTGGGATCTCGAATCTCCGCCAGGACGGCGGCCGCTCGAAATCACTTCCGACTGGGAAGAAGTTTGCTGGATGTCGGACAAAGACGTCGACTACGTCGAAATCCAGGCCCGCTTCAGCTCCGGCGTGATCGTCCAAAGACAGGCTCTGCTGGCCCGGCAGGACCGCTGCCTGCTGCTGGCGGACGCCGTTGTCGGCGACCGGCCAGGCCGGCTGAATACGGCCGCAGTCTGCCGCTCGGCGCCAGCGATCGCCGTCGAACCGGCCGCCGAGACCCGCGAGGTCTGGCTGGCCGGCCGCCGGAATCGGCTGGCAGTATACCGCTGGCACTGCCGGAATGGCGAGTCGACCCGCGCGGCGGCGAATTTGCCGGCGAGCGCAACACCCTTTGCCTGCGGCAACAGGCCGCCTCCCACCGGCTCTATGCCCCCTGTGGTCGATCTCGACGCCGAGCGGGCCGGCCGCGGAGTCACCTGGCGCAGCTGACCGTCGCCGAGTCGCGGCAAAACCAGCCGGCCGAGGTGGCCGTCGGCTACCGGGCCCAGTCGGGCGCCGCCCACTGGCTGCTGTATCGCTCCTTGGCCCCGAACGGCATTCGCACGGTGCTGGGACAGAATCTGTCGACGGAATTCCTGTTCGGCCGTTTTCGCCGCACGGGCGACGTCAAACGGCTGATCGAAATCGAGTGACGCTGCGATGAGCACGGGCGCGCCCCCGCTTGCGGGAAAACCTGCGACCGCCTGAACGAGCGGATTGCCGCGGCCGCGGAGGCGTCCGGCCGGCCGGCCGGCGCGGTCACGTTCGTCGCGGCCACCAAGTATCTCACCGCCGAACAAGCCCGGCAGATCGTGCTCGCCGGCTGCGTCGATCTGGGCGAAAGCCGGCCGCAAGAGTTCTGGTCGAAAACCGCAGCCCTGGCGGACCTGCCGGTCGCTGGCACTTATCGGCCACCTGCAGCGCAACAAGGTTCGCCGCACCTTGCCCCTGGTGTCGCTGGTCCACTCGATCGACAGCCCGCGGCTGTTGGCTGCCGTCAACGACGAAGCCGCCGCGGTCGGTCTCCGCGTGCGCGTGCTACTGGAGGTCAACATTTCGGCCGAGCCGAGCAAGCATGGTTTTTCCGCGGACGAATTGGCGCGGCTGTTCGACCAGTGGCCGGATTATCCGAGCATCGAAGTGCAGGGCCTGATGGCGATGGCCGGCCTGGCGGGCGGGCCGGCCGCGGCGGAAGGGGATTTTGCCCGCGTTCCGCGCCTCCGCGACCGGCTGGCGCGACACTTGCCGCCCGGCATTGTGCTCGACGAGCTGTCGATGGGCATGAGCGACGACTTCGAAGCCGCCATCCGCCAGGGGGCCACGCTAGTCCGCATCGGCTCGGCACTATCGCCGCTTCAAGACGAGGCGCGCCGAGCTGATCCGGCTCGGCAACGACTTCCTGCCGCGCGGTTAGTCGTCGAATCGAATGTCGAGAATCTCGAACCGCATGGTGCCGCCGGCGCAGGCGATCTCGACCTTGTCGCCGATTTTCCGGCCCATCAGCCCCTGGGCCAGCGGGCTGGTAACCAGGATCTTGCCGACGTCGTAATCCTCTTCGCCGGCGCCGACCAGGACGAACGACTCCTCGTCGCCGAACTGCAAGTCCTTGACGATCACGGTGGCCCCGAACACGACCTCGCCGCGGGGCAGCTTGGAGGGATCGATGAGCACGGCCCGGGCGAGCTTGTCGCGGAGCACGTTGATCCGCGCCTGGAGTAAGCCCTGCGACTCGCGGGCGCCGTGATATTCGGCGTTTTCGCTCAGATCGCCTTCGCTGCGGGCGGCAGCCACCCGGTTCGAGATGGCCGGCATTTGCACGGATTCCATCTCCTCGAGCTCGGCCCGCAGTTTTTCGTAACCGGTCCGGGTCATGGGGACCATGTCGGTCATGACCGTCGACTCCAAAAAAATACTTCCAGCGCAAAAAATTCGGTCCCCCACCAGCGGAGACCTGACGCGATATTTTGCTCGATTCCAGGTCGGCTGTAAAGCCTGCCGCGGCAAAGCCCGCGGGCTCCCCCCGATTCGGTGCGCCGCGCCGCCACGGTTCGACCGCGGCCTTAGAGCGGCACGGAGGATTGGCCCAACCGCCCCCCGGCCGGCCTATCGCCGCCGGGCATGTGGGGGTTAAGATGGCGGCGCGCTCGCGGACTTTTTGTGGTAGACGAGGTTGCATGCACGCCTGGCACGACATCTACATCGATGACGCGGTCATCGAAAAAACGTTTCCCGTGGTGGTCGAAGTACCCATGGGAAGCAAGAACAAATACGAGCTGGACAAAGAGACCGGCTTCCTGCGGCTGGATCGGGTGCTCTACAGCGCCGTCCACTATCCGGCCAACTACGGCTTCATCCCCCGCACGTTCTGCGACGACGGCGACCCGCTCGACGCGCTGGTGCTGGCCCAGGAAGCAGGTCCATCCGCTGACGATCGTCGAGGCCCGCGGCATCGGCGTGATGCGGATGCGGGACGAAAAGGGAATCGACGACAAGATCATCGCCGTCTCGCAGAGCGATCCCGCCTTTTGCGAATACACGCACCACGACCAACTGCCCGAGTACCTGGTCCGCGAGATCAAGCGGTTCTTCCAGGATTACAAGGTGCTCGAGCACAAGCAGGTCGAAGTGGAAGACTTCATGGGCCCCGCCGAAGCCTGCCGGATTCTGCGCGAAGCCCTCGACCTGTACCGTCAGCTCCGTCGCGGCGAGCTGGGGCCGCGGGGAACCAAGCACTGACGCCCGGCCTTCCCGCGTGCGATCCGGCCTGCCGCTTGAAGCTCGACCGATGGATCACGCCCGCTTGCAGCTTGGTGCCCAGAGGCGAGCTGACGGCAGCTGCGAATTCTTGGTCTGGGCCCCGCGGGCCGCGCAAGTCGATCTGAAGCTGGTCGCCTCTGGGGCAATCGATGACCCAAGAGCGACGTTTCCGCTGGCCGCCTGTGGCGACGGCTATTGGACTTGCCGGGTGCCGGACGTCGCGGCAGGCACGCGCGTACGCGTACCAGCTCGACGGCGGCCCCGAGCGGCCCGACCCCGCCTCGCGTTTTCAGCCCGATGGAGTCCACCAGCCCAGCGCCGTGGTCGACGTTGGTTTCGCCTGGCACGATTCCGCCTGGCGAGGCTTCGCGCTGGGCGAAGCGATCGTGTACGAATTGCACGTCGGTGCGTTTTCGCCCGCCGGTACGTTCGCGGCGATCATCGACCAGCTCGACTCGCTGATGGAACTGGGCGTGACCGCGATCGAGCTGATGCCCGTCGCCCAGTTTCCCGGCCGCCGCAACTGGGGCTACGACGGCGTGCACCCGTTTGCCGTGCAGAACAGTTACGGCGGACCGGACGGGCTGAAGCAGCTGGTCGATGCCTGCCACGCGCGGGCTGGGCGTGGTGCTCGACGTGGTCTACAACCACCTGGGCCCCGAAGGGAACTATCTGGCCGAATTTGGCCCCTATTTCAGCCGCCGGCATCAAACGCCCTGGGGACCGGCCATCAACTTCGAGGAGCCGGGGAGCGACGAGGTCCGCCGCTTCTTCATCGACAACGCCCTGACGTGGATCGAGGAGTTCCACATCGACGCCTTGCGGCTGGACGCGATCCACGCGATCGTCGACCAGTCGGCCCGGCCGTTTCTGGCCGAGCTGGCCGAGGCCGTGCAGGCAGCGGCGGCGACGGATGGGACGGCAAGTTTGGCTGATCGCCGAGAACAATCGCAACGACCCGCGGATTTTTGCCCCGGCGGCCAGCGGCGGCTACGCCTTGGACGCCCAGTGGCTCGACGACTTTGGCCGCGCCCTGCAAGCGCTGCTCACCGGCGAACGGGCCGGATTCTACGCCGACTTCGGCCGCATCGCGGACCTGGCCCAGGCCTGGGGTCACGGCTTTGTGCTCTGCGGCCAAGAGTCGCTGTATCGCGGACGCCGACACGGGGCCGATTCGTCGGCGGTGCCCTGCGAGCAGTTTCTGGCCTATGCCCAGTGCCACGACCAGGTGGGCAATCGGCCCCGGAGCAACCGCTTGTCGACGCAGTTGAGCTTCGAGCAACTGAAGCTGGCCGCCGCGGCGCTGCTGTTGTCTCCTTACCCGGCCATGCTCTTCATGGGCGAAGAATACGGCGAGCCGGCGCCGTTTCATTACTTCGTCAGCCATCTCGACCCCGACCTGGTCGAGCGAGTGCGGGCCGGCCGGCGGCAGGAGTTTGCCGCCTTTCGCTGGCAAGCCGAGCCGGCCGATCCCCAGGCCGAAAGTACGTTCGCCGCCTCGATACTCCATTTTGAATTGCGGCGCACAGGCTGGCACCGACAACTGTGGGAATATTACC
This sequence comes from uncultured Planctomycetaceae bacterium, assembly GCA_963828155.1. Classification (GTDB taxonomy): domain Bacteria; phylum Planctomycetota; class Planctomycetia; order Pirellulales; family PALSA-1355; genus CAWCAX01. The sequence continues at coordinate 211,832 of CAWHDQ010000010.1, read as the reverse complement.
AGGCGTTGATCCAGCTCCGTCGTGGGCTGTTGGCTCAAACGGCTCCGCGCGCCGGCAGCCGGATCGAAGCCTTCGACGACCCACCGCTGCTGCTGGCCACACGTCAGGGGCCGGAGTTGGAGCTGGCGATTCTCCTGCACTTTGGCGCGGGCGATGCCCGGCTGGCGCCGCCCGTCTTTCCGGCCGGCCCGGGGTGGCAGAAATGCTTCGAGAGCGGCGACCCACGCTGGGCGGGCACGACTGCCGCCGCGCCCAACCGCTGGGAGTCAACCGCAGAGCTGGCGCTGGGCCCCTGGGCAGCGGTGGTTTACCAACGAGCAAGAACGCCGGGATCGCAGAGCCCCGAGCGTTGAGGTCGCCATACTTTGCAGCCATTTTTCATTTGACCAATCGAGCCCACTGCACTACCATCGGGAGTTGATCCGTTCGAGGGGCGGGCATGGGCCGCGCGAGGCTCGCTTCCGCCGCCGACAATTCTCAAAAATATCTCCCCGGGGGAGGACGCGGTTGCCTGGCGATTCCGCCCGGCCGGCCGTCACATCGAGAGCCGCGGCGACTATGGAATGGGGAGCCGCAAGGTGCCCGCGGTCGGGCGCAGCCAAGGAGCCAGTCGTGAACGCAATCGCCCCCAAGCGTCGGCCTTGCAGGCGGATCCCCTCTTGGCCCGGCCGCCGGCAGCAGCGACCGGCGGGCGGCGGCGTCCGGCGCGGGTTCACCTTGGTCGAGCTGTTGGTCGTGATCGCGATCATCGGCATCTTGATCGGGCTGCTGTTGCCCGCGGTCCAGTCGGCCCGCGAGGCGGCCCGCCGCACGCAGTGCACCAACAGCATGCGGCAAGTGGCCGTGGCCCTGCAGAATTTCGTCGACGCCCACAAGACGTTTCCCAAGGGCACGTACAATGTGATCGATTGCCTGGGTTGCAGCGTGCCGGCCTACGGACCGAACAACGATCGGCGCAGTTGGATGCCGGAGATTCTGCCGTTCCTCGAAGAAGAGGATTTGTACGTCCAGTTCGTGGCCTACATGAACGCCGGCGGCTCGGCGCTGAACTTTCCGCTGAATATTACCATCGTCACGCCGCTGATGTGCCCCTCCGATCCGCTGGGTCCCAAGCTACAGACCTACAACGGGGGCGGCGGCAACGGCAACGGCGTGACCAATTCGCAGGGCTTCTCGGGCAATATGGTCGTCTGCGTCGGCAACAGCTACGAGAACCCCGGGTCGGATGCCAACAGCACCAATCCGCAGTTGGTCAACGGTATCATGTACGCCCGCTCGGCCACGCGCATGAAGGACATCCTCGACGGCACGTCGCACACGGCACTGGTGAGCGAAATCATCCTTTCGCCCGACACGTACGACAACGATATCCGCGGCCGTTACTACAATCCCTCGCACGGCGGGGTACTGTTCAGCACGCTCTATCCGCCGAATACGACCGTGCCGGACCAGGTCGACTGGTGTTCTGCTTCCCCGGTGCCGCAGGCGCCGTGCGTCGGCTCGCAAGGTTCGGATCTAGGCAATATGTACATGTCGGCCCGCAGCTACCATCCCGGCGGGGTGAACCTCGCCCTGGCCGACGCCTCGGTGCGGTTCATTTCCAACGAAATCGCCACCGTCACGTTCAATGCGCTTGGCAGCCGCAACGGCGGCGAGCAGATCGACCCGAATTTCTGACGCCGCCCGCGATGCCCCTGCGCTCTCATTTCCGCGCCGCCGTTTGCTCCACGCTGCTGCTCGTGGCATTTTCCGGCTGCGGCGCTCGGGGCCGCCGCAATATCTGGTCCAGGGGACCGTCAGCTGGCAGGGTGCGCCGGTCGAGAAGGGAGACATCATCTTCGAACCGGTCGAAAAGCAAACCCGGGCCGAAGCCGCCAAGATCGTCGACGGCAATTACAAGCTGCGAATCGGGGCCGGCAAAATGAAAGTCCAAATCTTCGCCAGCCGCGAAAACCCGAACAAAATCAGTCCTGACATGAATGCTCCGGTCTTGGAGCATTACATTCCGCCCGAGTACAACCGCCGGACCACGCTCGAAGCCGAAGTCCACGAGAACGACGATAATCGCGTGTCGTTCGAGTTGCCGCTGAAATAGTTTCGCCGGCGACAACCCGTCGCGCGTGTCGGAAGGCTGCGCGGGCCTCGGTCACTCGCGGATGCTACTCGCCGGCCGCCCGCTCGGCGGCCGCCTGAGGATCGCCTGCCGCCAAGCCGCGCAGCAGCCAGGGCATGACCAGCCAGCAAGCCGCGGTTGCGAGCGAGCCGATCGCCACCAGCCAGTTGAACGCCGCCTGGCCGCCCAGCGCCGCGAGCAGCCGGTCGTAGTATCTGGCTCCCAACCAGGCCGAGACCGCCGTGCTGAAATTGGACAGCGACATCAAAACGGCGAACACGGTGCCGGCAATTTCGATCGGGCAGACCTGGGCCGCCAGATCGAGCTGAATCAGCGTGGCCACCGCAGTCGTAAAGCCAATGGCAGCGCTGACCACTTGGGCGGAAAACTCGCCGGCCAGCAACCAATAGGCGGCCGTGCTCGCGATGCCCAGCAAGATGGCTCCGTGCAGCAGCACTCGGAAGCTCAACCACCGCCGCAGCACGCCATAGGATAAGGCGCCGGTCATCGAGGCCAGCGAGCTGATCGTCGCCAGGTTGCCGATAAACTGTTGCGAAAAGACCATCTCCGTCCCCAGGTGGTGGCGCAGCACCGTGGCCGAGAACGGATTGAAATTCCAGAGGAATAAAAAAGCCGCGGCGGCCCGCAGCACCGGAATCCGCCAGGCGTGGACGACGAGCCGCCAGTCGAACCGAATCCGCTCGCTGCTCAGCACGCGCCGCTGCTCGGGGGCAGACGCCGAAAGCACAAACGCGAGCACACAGCGCAGGCGCAGATCAAAATGGCGTACTGCTCGATCCGATGCTCGCTCAGATAACCGCCCACGATGCCGGTCAGCGCCGCGGCTGCGTACATGCCGGTCCACTGCATCGATTGCAGCTGGCCGGTCCAACCCCGGGCCTGGCCGTTCTCGATCATCAGCCCGTCGATCGCCACGTCGCCAAAGGCAATGCCCACGGCCGGCACCATCAGCAAGGCCAAGAGCAGCGAGACATCCCCGACCGAGAGCGTCATGGCCGACAATCCGAACAAGGCCGCGGCCGACAAGCCGCTGGTTAGCATCAAGTAGCTTTTGCGGCGGTAGCCTCCCAGCGGCAGGAAGTCCGAAACCAGGCCGTAGAGCGGCTTGATCGACCAGGGGAGCATCAACAGGGCCGAGAATTGGCCGATTTGCTCGACGCTTTGTCCCCAGCGCGTCAACAGCGACTGCAGCGGCTGGGACATCAGCCCGTCGTCGGGCTCGCCCACCCCTTGCAGGAAATAATAGAACCCGAACAAGGCCGCCAGCGTGGCGAACGTCGGCCGCCGCCCGGCGGGATCGACCGTCAAGGGCGGCATGGTACGGCGAAGAATCGGCAGCCGGTTTGCTCAAGCCATGCGCTCGGCGTCGAAGGTTCGGGGCTCGCTCGGGCGGAACCGTCCGCACTTCCGGCCGGTTGTAGCGGGACCGCGCCGATCCGGCAAGCCGCCGGGTGCGAGCGGCCAGGGGGCAAGAGACATTATACTAAACCCCCTGCCTGCCCCTTCAGAGCAGCAGCACAAGCGATATCTGCCATGAGAATCGAACCGCGCAACGAGCAACCAGCTCCCCGCTGGCAGCGAACCGTAACGGTCGCGGCCTGGGTGAGCTTGGCAGTTCTCGTCGCGGTCATGCTCCTTTTACAACAACCGGCCCCCCCGCTGCCGGAACTGGCGCCGCCCAAGACGCCGGCCGCGCAGCCCGCCCTGCGCCGGATGAATCGGTCGCGGTCCGGCCTGAGGCCACTGACGCGGATGCCGAGGAGCCAGCGCCGGACGAAGGCCGGTCGACGTCCGGCGCGTCGGTGCACTCCCGCCCTGCCCCGCCGCATTGGCCCAAAGGCGAAACCGCGCACGGCTCGGGCGGTAGCCATTCGCTGCTGGTCGAAAACGTCACGGTCCGCGACCTGGACGGCCGGGTCGAATTTCGCGGCACGATCGACCTGGCGCCGACGCTGGCCCGGATCGAACGGGGCGATCGGCTCCGGTTCGCTCACGACGGCAGCAAGTTCTCCAATCGCGAAGGCCGGTTACCACACAAGCCGTCCGGCTACTATCACGAGTTCGTCCATCCGACGCCGGGCCTATCGGGGCCCGGCCCGCAGCGGGTGATCGTCGGCCGCGAAGGCGAAGTCTATTACACGTTCGACCACTACCAGACCTTCCGGCGGATCAAGTGATTCCCTCGCCCGCAGTCCACGGTTTGCGCTTTGCCGATGTCGCAGCCGATCTGTCGGCCGACCGATTGGGGCCCAACGCCCACGTCGTGCGGGTTCCGCCCGGCCTGCGGCGCAAACGGGCGCTGCTGGCCGCCTACCACCGGGCCCTGCGGCTGCCCGGCTATTTTGGTTGGAACTGGGACGCGCTGGAAGAATGTCTGGGCGACCTTTCCTGGCTGGCCGAACCGCGGCGGATCGTCGTGGTGCATGCCGACGTGCCGTTCGCCCCCGGCGGCCGGAACCGCCCCGACTATCTGGCCCTGCTGGCCGACCTGACTGCCGACGGGGCGGCAATCGAAGCCATCTTTCCGCCGGCTTGCCGGGATGAAGTGGCTCGGGCGCTGAGCGGCTCGGCCGGGATGACCCGCTCGACTCCGCTGGGGGCACCCTCACCCGGCCTCTCCCTGAAAGGGCGAGGATCTCCTCAATTCGAACCGCGGATCTCAATTGAAGCTGCCGGCTTCGCTGAAACGAGCCCGCGTTTGGGCTAGAATGGCCGGTCGCTCTCCCATTCCAACGGATGCCCGTCAGCCACCATGCAGAACATCGAACAGCCCGGCAAGTTCTATCTCGGCAAGCTCTACGACATCGATACCAAGAAGCTCTCCGACACGACACTCCAATACGAGTCGAAGGATCTGACCACGCATGCCGTGTGCGTGGGCATGACCGGCAGCGGCAAGACCGGGCTCTGCCTCGACCTGCTGGAAGAAGCCGCCCTGGCCGGCATCCCGGCGATCGCGATCGATCCCAAGGGGGACTTGGGCAACTTGCTCTTAGCATTCCCCGAGCTCAAGTCGAGCGACTTTCAGCCCTGGCTCGATCCGGCCGACGCCCAGCGCAAGGGCATCTCGCTCGACGAGCTCGCCGAAAAGACCGCCAAGTCGTGGCGTGACGGGCTGGCCCAATGGGGGCAGGAGCCGGAGCGAATTGCTCGCTTTCGCTCGGCGGTCGACGCGACGATCTATACGCCCGGCTCCAGCGCCGGCCTGCCGCTGACCGTGCTCCGCTCGTTTGCCGCGCCACCCAAGTCGCTCGCCGCCGACGGCGATGCCCTGCGCGAGCGGACCACCTCGGCCGTGTCGGGTCTGTTGGCCTTGCTCGGCATCGATGCCGATCCCTTGCGGAGCCGCGAGCACATCCTGCTCTCGAATCTGTTCGACACGGCCTGGAAGGCCGGCCGCGACGTCGACCTGGGGGCCCTGATCCACGACATTCAAAAACCGCCGATCGACAAGATCGGCGTCGTGCCGCTGGAAAGCTTCTTTCCGGAAAAGGACCGCTTCGCCCTGGCGATGCAGCTCAACAATCTGCTGGCCTCGCCCGGCTTCTCGGCCTGGCTCACGGGCGAACCGCTCGACATCCAGCAGTTGCTGTTCACCTCGGCCGGCAAACCGCGGCTGTCGATCCTGTCGATCGCCCACCTGTCCGACTCCGAGCGGATGTTCTTCCTGACGATCCTGTTCAACGAGGTGCTGGCCTGGATGCGGAGCCAGTCAGGCACGTCCAGCCTGCGGGCGCTGCTCTACATGGACGAGGTCTTTGGGTACTTTCCCCCCACGGCCAACCCGCCCACCAAGACGCCAATGCTCACGTTGCTCAAGCAAGCCCGGGCGTTCGGCCTGGGCGTGGTGCTGGCCACGCAAAACCCGGTCGATCTGGACTACAAGGGACTGTCGAACGCCGGCACCTGGTTCCTTGGGCGGCTGCAAACCGAGCGGGACAAAGCCCGGGTGCTCGACGGGCTCGAGGGCGCTTCGGCTGCCGCCGGCGCCTCGTTCGATCGCAAGCGAATGGAAAAGATTCTCGCCGCCCTCGGCGCCGCGGGTGTTCCTGATGAACAACGTCCACCAGGACGAGCCGGTGGTGTTTCAAAGCCGCTGGGCCCTGTCGTATTTGGGCGGTCCCTTGGCCCGCGACAAGATTCAAAAGCTCATGGCCGAGCGCAAGGCGAGCATGCCGACCCATTCGGCCAGCGCGGGAGCCTCCGCGGTTGGAACCGGCGCCCCAGGGGCCGATCCCGCCGCACCGGCCGTAGCGATCTCGGCCTCTCAATCGCGGCCGGCGTTGCCGCCGGGCATCGTGCAGTTCTTTCTGGCCCCGAGCGGCAAGCTGGCCGCCGGCAGCCAATTGCTCTACCGCCCTGCCCTGCTGGGCTCGGCCCGGATGCACTTCAATCAGGCCAGTGCCAAGGTCGACGTCTGGCAAACGCCCGACCTGCTCCTGGCCGTCGACGGCGAGGGGGACAAATTCGTCTGGGACGACGCGGCCACGCTCGCCAAGTCGCCCGACCTGGAGAAGGAACCCGGCGCGGGCGGCACGTTCGGCTCGTTGCCGGCCGCCCTGGCACGGCCCAAGACGTACAACGAACTCGAAGGGGCGCTCAAAGACACCCTCTATCGCACGGGCCGGCTGAAGGTCTGGAAGTGCAAAACGCTGGGCCAGATCTCGGCCGCCAGCGAGACCGAAGAGGCTTTTCGGGCCCGACTCGCCGACGAAGCCCGCAAGCAGTGCGACGAGCAGATCGCCAAGCTCAAGACTAAGCACGACGCTGCAGTCGCCGCGCTGGCCGAAAACGGCGCAAGGCCGAGCAAGCCGTCGAAAAACAGCGCACCCAGTTCTACCAGCAGATCTGGCAAACGGTCGTTCGCATCTTCCAGGCCGTGCTGCTGGCTATGGGCAGCCGCAAAATGACCAGCGCCGCCAACATGCAGCGGATGGGCACCAGCATTAACGCCGCCGGCAAGATCACCAAGGAACACGGCGACGTCCAGCACGCGACCGAAACGTTGGCCTCGATCGACCAGCAACTCGCGGCCGCCAATGCCGACTTCGACGGTCAGTGCGCCAAACTCAAGGAACAGGTCGATTCGATCCCGCTGGAAGAAATCGACGTCCAGCCGAAGAAGTCCGACATTTCCGTGACCCGGGTCGTCCTGGTTTGGACGCCCTACGCGGTGGGTGGCGACGGCACGCACACGGCATTGTTTGGGGAGGCGTGAGCGCGGATGCCGTGCGATAACGAGCCCTGGGGCTCGTTGAGCCCCGGCTAGGGATGTGCACGATGCGGCGCGGCGGTTTGCTGCACGCGCGCTACCCGGTCCAGTTGTCGGGGAGGATCGCGCCCTTTTGCACCACGACGATGCCGTCGGCGATCATGGCCGGGCCGTTCTCTTCGGTCGTTTGCAGGCCGCGATCGTTGGCCACGCGAACGTTGCGGCCGATCCGGCAGTTCTTGTCGATGATCGCTCCTTCGATGATCGAGTTCTCTCCGATGCCCAGGGGCGGCTCGCCCTGGGCGGTGCAGGCCTGGGCTTCGGCCGGCGTGTCGTAGAAGTCGGCCCCCATCAGCACGCTGTTGCGAATCTGGACGTTGCGGCCGATCCGGCAGCGCAGCCCGACCACGCTGTTTTCGATTGTGGCCCCGGCCTCGATCGTGCAGCCGTCGCTGACCAGGCTGTTGCGAACCGTCGCGCCGTCGATACGCGAGGGGGCCAGAAATCGGGCCCGGGTGTAGATCGGGTTCTGCTCGTCGGCCAGGTCGAACGGCCGGTCGGCCGCGGCCAGGGCCAGGTTGGCGTCGTAGAATGAGCGGATCGTGCCGATGTCTTCCCAGTAGCCGTCGAACAGATGGACGTGGACCTGGTGCGTCCGCACGGCGGCCGGAAAGATCTCGCGGCCGAAGTCGTGATAGTCGGTCTTCGTCAGCAGGTCGACCAGGGCCGTGCGGTCGAACAGGTAAATGCCCATGCTCGCCAGCAGGTCGCGGCCGCGGCTCGGGATGCCGCGGCCGTCGATCCAGGTCGGGTCCATTTTGACCATGTCCATTTCCTGGTGCGTCTGCGGCTTTTCCAGGAAGCCGGCCACGCGGCCCGCATCGTCCACGCGCATGATGCCCATCGCCTTTGCCGTTTCGCGGTCGACCGGCATTCCGGCGATCGTTACGTGGGCTCCGCTGGCCCGATGGGTTTCGACCATCTGGGCGAAGTTCATCCGGTAGAGCTGATCGCCCGAGAGGATCAGCACCAGGTCGTATTCGTCGCTCTCCAGGTAGCGCAGGTTCTGCCGCACGGCGTCGGCGGTGCCCTGGTACCAATTGGTGTTTTCGTTGGTCTGCTGCGCCGCCAGCAACTCGACGAAGCCGCCGCCGAACTGGTCGAATAGGTACGTGCGGCGGATGTGCCGGTGCAGGCTGACGGAGTTGAATTGGGTCAGGACGTAAATCCGGTCAAGCCCGCTGTTGATGCAATTCGAGAGCGGAATGTCGATCAAGCGGTACTTGCCCGCCAGCGGCACGGCCGGCTTGGAGCGATGCTTGGTCAGGGGATAAAGCCGGGTGCCGCGTCCGCCGCCCAACACTAGTGCCAGAATGCGTTGCATGGTCTGCTCTCATTTCACGACAAAGTTCACCATCCGCCCCGGCAACACGACTTTTTTGACCAGCGTCTTGCCGGCCAAGAGCTCCGCCACGCGGGGATCGGCCAGGGCCGCTTGCTCCAGCTCGTCGGCCGAGGCCCCGGCCGGCACGACAACCCGGCCGCGGAGCTTGCCGTTGATCTGCACGGGAACTTCGACGCTGTCCTCGCGAATTTTGGCCTCGTCGAACGTCGGCCAGGGCTCGTAAGCCAGCGTCTTGGCATGGCCCAGCAATTGCCACAGCTCTTCGGCGATGTGCGGGGCGAACGGCGAGAGCAGCAGCACCAGCTTTTCCATCGCCTCGCGCGGGCGGACGTCGCACTTGGTGAAGAAGTTGGTGAACTCCATCATCTTGGCGATCGCCGTGTTGAACGACATCCGCTCGATGTCCTGCGTCACCGCCTGGATCGTGCGATGCAGCATCCGATCCTGCTCGGGCGTCGGCGCGGCGGCCTGCACCGCCGGATGCAGCTCGAGCTGCTCGGAGCGTTCCTGGACAATCATCCGCCAGACCCGGTCCAGAAAGCCGCGGACCCCGCTGACCCCTTCCATGCTCCAGGGCTTCACGGCCTCCAGCGGGCCCATGAACATCTCGAACAGCCGCAGGGCGTCGGCCCCGTATTCGCGGACCACGTCGTCGGGATTGACCACGTTGCCACGGCTCTTGGACATCTTGTGGGCGCGGCTAATCAGCCGCACGCTCGGGTCGGCCGTCAGGACCAGGCCCTCGCCTTGCTTGGTCGCCTGATCGGGCGCCACGCGCACGGCCTCGACCGTTTCTTCCGTGCCTTTGATGGTGTACTTCTCGTCGTCTCTCTCGGCCACCCGCTCGGCGCTCACCCAGCCACCGTCGGCTCGCTTGTAGCCGGTGATTTCCATTTCGCCCAGGATCATGCCCTGGTTGACCAGCTTCTGGAAAGGCTCGGCCGTGCTGACGTGGCCCCGGTCGAACAGCACCTTGTGCCAGAACCGGGCGTACAGCAGGTGCAGGACCGCATGCTCCGCCCCGCCGATGTACAGGTCGACCGGCATCCAAGCCCGCTCGATGGCCGGATCGATGAAGGCCTGCTCGTTGTGCGGATCCAGGAACCGCAGGAAGTACCAGCACGAACCGGCCCACTGGGGCATCGTGTTGGTCTCGCGCTTGTAGCGCACCCCGTCGATCGTCGGATAGAGCCAGCTCTCGGGCGCTTGCTCCAGCGGCGGGTCGGGGCTGCCGTGCGATTGATAATTGGCCAGCTCCGGCAGATCGACCGGTAAATTCTTCGGCGGCACAGCCCGGACGACGCCGTTCGGTTTGCCGTCCGGGCCAAGCTCGTGCAGCAGCGGAAATGGCTCGCCCCAGAAATGCTGCCGGCTGAACAGCCAGTCGCGGAGCTTGTAGTTGACCGCCTCGCGTCCTTGTCCGCGGGCGCGCAAGGTCGGCCGTGATCTTGGCCTGGATTTCGGCCGTCGGCAGGCCGTTGTAGTCGCCGGAATTGATCGCAATGCCGGGCCCGGTAAATACGTCGCGGCCGGCCAGCACCGCCTCGCGCTGGGCCGCATCGACCGCTTGTCCCGGATCGACCACGGGAACGACGCCCAGCTCGAACTGCCGGGCAAACTCGATGATCGCGCGTGTCGTGGGCCGGCACGGCCATGATCGCGCCGGTCCCGTAACTGGCCAGCACGTAGTCGGCCACCCAGATCGGCACGGGGCGATTGTTGACGGGGTTGGCGGCCATCGAGCCGGTGAAGACGCCCGTCTTTTGCTTGGCCAGATCGGTGCGGTCCAGGTCGCTCTTGCGCGCGGCCTGCTCGCAGTAGGCCCGAACCGCGTCGGCCTGGGCCGCCTGGGTGAGTCGGGCGACCAGCGGATGTTCCGGGGCCACGACCATGTAGGTGGCGCCGTAGAGCGTGTCGGGCCGGGTGGTGAAGACCCGCAGCACGTCATCGCCGGGAAACTCGGGAAAGCCACTGGCCGCCCGGTCGTTGCGCCAGGTCTTGAACTCCTGCGGGTTCGGCTTGCCGCCGGGCCCCGACTCGCGGCCGATGAAAAAGTCGACCTCGGCTCCCGTGCTGCGGCCGATCCAGTTGCGCTGCAGGGCCTTGATGCTGTCGGACCAGTCGAGCCCGGCCAGATCGCGCTCCAGCCGGTCGGCATAGGCCGTGATCCGTAGCATCCACTGCCGCAGCGGAATCCGCACCACCGGATGCGAGCCGCGCTCGCTCAGACCGCCGATCACTTCCTCATTGGCCAGCACGGTGCCCAGCGCCGGGCACCAATTGACCGGGGCCTCGGACTGATAGGCCAGGCGGTGCCGATCCTGATAGCGGCTGACCGCGTCGGCCCCCTGGCCCGCGACATCGGCGGGAATCGGCAGCTCGGCGATCGGCCGGCCGCGCTGGGCCTGGTGGTCGTACCAGGTGTCGTACAGCACCAGAAAGATCCACTGCGTCCAGCGGAAGTAGCCGACGTCGGTCGTGGCCAGCTCCCGGGCCCAGTCGTAGCTGAAGCCCAGCATTTTTTCCTGCCGGCGGAACGTGGAGATGTTCTGCTCGGTCGTGATCCGCGGCGGCGTGCCGGTTTTCTTGGCGTACTGCTCGGCCGGCAGGCCGAAGGCGTCCCAGCCCATCGGGTGCATCACGCACTTGCCGTGCATCCGGGCGTAGCGGCAGACAATGTCGGTAGCCGTTTGCCCCTCGGGATGGCCCACGTGCAGCCCGTTGCCGCTGGGATACGGGAACATATCCAGCACGTAGAGCTTCTCGCCCGTGGGCAGCCGCGGCGTGGCGAACGTGCGCTGCACTTCCCAGTGCTTCTGCCACTTGGGCTCGACGAGTGCCGGGTTGTAGCGGGGCATGAATGAACCAAAAAGGGAATCTGCGGAAGGAGCGGACGGGCCGACGCACCGCGCGTCCGGCACTCGGTCGGGACACGTCGGGCGACACCCAGGCTCGCGCCCCAGCCCTGACGAAAGGCCAACCGAGCGGCATGCCGGCTTGCGCGCACCCTGGTCGGCGATCGCCTGGCACGGGGCACGAATGAGCCGGATTCTACTGGCTGCGGCCAGCCGCGGCAAACGGGCCAAACGGCCTGCCAAATCGGCAAAGTCAGCCCCTGCGCCGCACGCCGCGAAAACCCCTGCCAAGGGCGCCCCAGAGCCGTCGCTGGGCACCCCGCAAGCCCGGGATTTAGACGCCCAGCAACAGGATCCCGACCAACCCGGCAATCCCCAGGATTGCCAGCAAGGTCCACCACCAGGGCTTGCCCGACCAGACGCTCGTGTCGGGTTCGAGGAAGTGTCCGCAACTGGGACACATCTCCGCGTCCTCATAGAAATGCTTGTGGCACTCGGGACACTTGATGAACCGCCCGTGGTCGTCCTCATCCGGCTCGGGAAACTCGTGGTCGCCCAACTCGTCGTCGGAGAATTCGGTGAATTCGGACATCGGTGCCACCCGTCTCGGCGCGTTTCTTCGACAACCTTGTCCCTTCGCCTGACGGGGCGAAGAATGGATCGGCTTTGGTCAGGGGGCCCAAAGCGGTCAGGGGGCCCAAGGCGGTCGGGGGACCCAAAGCGGTCGGGGACATTGTACCGTCGGAGCCGGGAAAGGTGGCCCCATGCAGTGCGGCACTTTTCTTCCCAACGTGGCTAATCTGCCCGGCGGGGCGAAACTGCCCGGCCGTACGCTGGCGGAGCGGACAGCCGGCGAGCGAGCGCCCGCGCTGCTCGATGGCTTGGCGCTGGCCATCGCGCTCGATCTGGCCTTGGTCCAGTTCTTTCCCGTCGCGCACGACCTGGACCTGGTCGAACACTCGCACCCGCTGGTCTTCTGGTACGGTTTTCCGCTGGTTTGGCTGGCGGGGCCGGAGCCGGGCGACCTGGTTTCGCGGCCGATTCGCAATTGGGCCCTACCGGCCCTGGCCTGCGACATGCTCCTGTTGTGCGCGGCCCCGCTGGCGGTGCGATCCTGGCTCATGCGGCTGGCCAGCCCGACGGTTTGGAAACGGCCGGCCGAAGGGATGCCCCTCCAAAAGGTGGCTTGTCAGGGCGTCGCGTTCAGCTTGCGGCAGATGCTCTGGGGGCTGGGCTGTTACGAACTGGGCTGTGCCCTCTGGCTTTCGCCGCAGTGGAGCTTTCTTTGCACGCGTTGGACCTGCAAATTGGTGATTAACCGCGGCCTGCTGGGATCGTTCGCTTATGTACCCTTCGTGCTGCCCGCGATCCTGTTCACCTCGATCGCCCTGGCCGTTCTCGGCGAGCTGACATTTTCCAGCGCGCGGCGGGAGTGGCTTCGCCGCCACCGGCCGCGTTATCGACCGGGTGGGGAACTGCCGCCGCCCAGCCCGACGGCACATGGCATTCCGGGTGCCACGAGATTGGGAAACCGCTGATCCGAATTTGCCCAACCGAATTTGCTAGTTCGGCTCCGCCGGCTTTGCTAAACTGACGCCGCGATTTTCTCCCCCTTCGTGCCCGGCGTATCGCTCTCCTTCGGCTCATACCATTGCGGAGGCTCCCGGTGTCCATCGCCTGCAAGACGCGCTTTGTCTTCCCCGCTGCCGCGATCTGGTTCCTGGCGGCGCTGGCCGTCCTGCTGGTTCGAGCCCCGCTGTGGGCGCAGGACGAAAGCACCAGTGGGAGCTCACCGGAAGAACAGGAGTGGAAGCGTAAGTACAGCACCATTCGCTGGCAGGAGGGTCCAAGCACGGCACAGCTCGGCGCGATGGCCCAAGTCAAAGTTCCGGCTGGTTTTCATTTCACCGATGCCGCTGGAGCGAGGGTCTGGGCCGAGCTGAATGAAAACATGCCCAACGATCAAACTCTGGGGGTCATTGCCCCAGCCGAGAGTGCAAACGTCGACGCGAGCTTCTTCTTCATCGTCTTTAATTTCAGTGACAGCGGCTACATCAAAGACGACGACAAAGACAACCTCGACGCGGCCGCCATCTTGGAATCCATCCGCCAGGGCAACGAAGAGGCCAACAATTACCGCACCGCCCACGGCACCGCCCCGCTGCAGATCGTCGGCTGGATGCAGCCGCCGGCTTACGATCAGGCCACCCACAACCTCCGCTGGGCCGTAAAAGCCAGCAGCGACGGCCACGACATCATCAACTACAACACCCGGGTGCTCGGCCGGCACGGCGTAATGAGCATCAACCTGGTGGCCGAACCGCAGGATATTCCCAAGCTGCTGCCGCTATCGAATGAGATCGTCGGAAACTTCCAATACAACGGGGGCAATACCTACGGCGAGTTCCGGGCCGGCGACAAAGTCGCGGCCTACGGCCTGACTGCGCTCGTGGCCGGCGGAGCCGCGGTCGCCGCAGCCAAGAGCGGCTTGTTCGCCAAGCTGGCGATCGTCTTTGCCAAGGCGGGCAAAGCCATCGTGGTCGGCATTGGGGTGCTCTTGGCCGGCATCGCCAAGTTCTTCAAGAGCTTCCGCCGCTCGGCCAGTTGAGTCGCGGCGGCGGTCTCATTCACGCCTCTTTTCAAGTTCGTGCGCCGGTTAAGCCCGGGGGTGGCACCCCCCGAGCGTGGCGCCGGGCCGCGCCCCGCTTTGACTTCGCATGCCGCACCTGAGCGACGCCGAGATCATTCTGCTGGTCCTGGCGGCCTTTTACCTGTTTGAGTGTTTCTTCCGGCTGGACGAAGGGACCGTGGCGTTCGTTGCAGCCCCGGGCCGGCGGTTTCGCCTGCTGCGGGCTGCGCCGTTTTTTGCCAGCCAGCGCGGCGGCGTCCTGCTGTCGGGCATTTATCCCTGGTCGCAGACGTTCCTGGCCACCTCGTTTCCCGTTTCGCTCGATCGTGACGGGGCCTATTCCTACACGACCAGCGCGCTGAGCTGGCGCGGCCGCGGACTGCCCGAGTGCCGCTACGTGCGATTCGCCGACCAGCCGAACTTTCGAGCCGTCGACCGCGAAGTGCTGGCCGGCGAGCAGGTGTTCCTCAAGCTCCGCTCCCCGCAGGCGGCGCAATCGATCGCCGCGCGGCTCGATGTTATTGCCAAGACTCCTGCCGAACAGCGCGGCACCTGCCATCGCCGACCTCCTGACCCGGCACACCGACGCCGCCGCGGCGGCCGAGCGACTGGCGGATTTCGCGCCGGGGCGATGCCGCTGGCCCTGTTTGGCGGCGTGCTGCTGGTGGGCACGTTCCTGATCGCGCCGTGCCTCATGTGGGCGTTCTACGATCATCCGGCCGCCTGGAAGATTCTGATTTCGTACGTCTGCTTCTACCTGCTCGTTTGGGGATTGGCGATCGCGGCGTTTCACAAGTTGCACGGCACCTTGGAGCCCGACCGCACGTCCGACCGGCTCAAGCAATCCCTGATGATGTGCGTTTCGCCGGCCAACACGATGCGCGGGCTGACCGCGATCAGCACGCAGCTGCTCGTCGACTTCCACCCCTTGGCCGCGGCCAAGGCACTGCTGGCCGAAGATCAATTTCGCGCGTTCGCTCGGCTGGTGCTCCGCGATGCCCGGCAGCCGCTGCGGCCGATCTATCCCACCGACGACGCGGCGCTCGTGCCGGTGGTCGACACCTACCGCGCGAGCTTGGAAGCGTCACTTGTGGCGCTTGTCGAGCGCTCAGGCCTCGACGTCGAACAGTTGCTGGCTCCGCCCGAGCCGGAGAGTCCCGACGTCCGGGCGTGGTGCCCGCGCTGCGAGCAGCAATACGCCGTCGCGAGTGGCCGCTGCGACGATTGCGGCGGCATCGAATTGGTGCCGTTCGCGACGTGAAGCACGCGGTCGGACGGGCCGACGGCGATTGAATTTCGGCCGCTACCGTGGTCTACTCTTGGCTTCGGCCCCTGCCGGCGTGGCCCTGAATATGCCACCCAACCTGGCGTCTGACGCAATCGCGGAGAACAACCCCCAGCAATGTTCGAGTCGGTGGAAGGATCGGTCAAGTTTCCCGCGCTGGAGGCCGAAGTCGGCCGCTTTTGGCGCGATGCGGGGATTTATCAGAAGTCGCTCCAGCGCCGCGCCGGCGCCCCGCGGTTCGTGTTCTACGAAGGCCCGCCCACGGCCAACGGCCTGCCGCATCCCGGCCACTGCCTGACCCGGGCGATCAAGGACCTGTTCCCGCGCTACCGCACGATGCGGGGCTATCTCTGCGAGCGCAAGGCCGGCTGGGATACCCACGGCCTGCCGGTCGAAGTGGAAGTCTGCAAAGAGCTGGGCATCCACTCCAAGGAAGAGATCGAGGCCTACGGCGTCGAGCCGTTCATCCACAAGTGCATCGAAAGCGTCTTCCGCTACACCCGGCAATGGGAGACGCTGACCCAGCGGATCGGCTTCTGGGTCAATCTGGACGACGCCTACGTCACGTTCCACCAGCAGTACGTCGAAAGCGTTTGGTGGGCGCTCAAAAACTTGTACGACCGCGGCCTGCTCTACCAGGGTCACAAGATCGTCTGGTGGTGGGCTCAGGGGGGCACAGCCCTCAGCTCGGGCGAAGTCGGCCAGGGCTACCGCGAAGTCGCCGACCCGAGCGTTTACGTCCGCTTTCCGCTGATCGACGTGCCGCCAGACAAAGCGTACCTGAAAGATGCATCGTTGGTCGTCTGGACCACCACGCCCTGGACGCTGCCGAGCAATCAATTCGCGGCCGTGCATCCGGATCTGTCCTACGCAGTGGTCGACGACGATCAGGGGCGACGCATGATCGTCGCTTCGGCCCTGGCCGAATCGCTGGCCCAAAAAAGCGGGTTGACATTTACGCCAGTCGCCGAAGTGCGAGGCCGCGACCTGATCGGCCTGCGCTACCTGCCGCCGTTCGACTATTACTACAAGCATCAAGGCGATCAGCGGGGCCGGCTCGCTGCCGGCGGCGAGCAACATGTGGCCTGGCGGGTCATCGCGGCCGACTTCGTCACGATCGACAGCGGCACGGGCGTGGTGCATCAGGCGCCGGCGTTCGGCGAGGTCGACTATGACGTGCTGATGGCCGAGCGCAAGCGGTTCGCAGGCGGCGATCTGCCCCCCTTGATCTGCGCCGTCGGGCCCGACGGCAAGTTCAACGCCGACGCGCCCGACTACCAGGGTCGCTGGGTCAAGGACTGCGACAAGGAGATCAGCCGGCAGCTCAAGCACCGCGGGTTGCTCATGCACCAGGAGCAGTACCTGCACGAGTATCCGTTCTGCTGGCGGGCCGACGAAGATCCGCTGATCCAGTATCCGCGGCAGAGCTGGTTCATTCGCACGACCGCGCTCAAAGACGCGATGCTGGCCAACAACGCCCAAATCAACTGGCTGCCCGAGCACATCAAGGATGGCCGGTTCGGCAACTTCCTGGAGTCGAACGTCGACTGGGCCCTGTCGCGCGAGCGCTACTGGGGCACGCCGCTGCCGATCTGGGTCTCGGAGCAGGATCCGCAGCACCGCGAAGCGATCGGCAGCTACGAGGAACTGCTGGGCAAGCCCGGCGTTCAGGGAACCGAAGTCTGGGATGCCGCCAAGCGGGCCAATCCGGGCCTGTCCGACCACCTGAAGGTCCACAAACCCTACATCGATGCCATCACGTACACCGGCCCGCACGGCGAGCGGATGCGGCGCGTGCCCGACGTGATCGACTGTTGGTTCGACTCGGGCGCGATGCCGTTCGCCCAGTGGGGTTATCCCTATCACAACCGCGAGGCGTTCGCCCAGCAGTTTCCGGCCGACTTTATCAGCGAAGCCATCGATCAGACCCGCGGCTGGTTCTACAGCCTGTTGGCGTGCAGCACGCTGCTGTTTGGTGAGCCGGAGGAAGGGGCAAAGTCGGAATTCGGAAGTCGGAAGTCGGGAGAGGGAGCCAAGACGGCGCCGCGGCGTCCGGAGTATCCGCATCCGTTCCGCAATTGCATCGTGCTGGGGCTGATGCTCGGCGACGACGGGCAGAAGATGTCCAAGAGCAAGCGGAACTACCGCGAGCCGGCCGAGATTTTCGACCGCTACGGGGCCGATGCCCTGCGGTGGTACTTCTTCGCCAACCAGCCCCCTTGGTCTTCGATCCGCTACAGCGAACAGGCCATCAAGGACAGCATTCCCGAGTTCCTGCTGCGGCTCTGGAACGTCTACAGCTTCTTCACGATCTATGCCAACATCGACGGCTTCGACCCGGCCGCGTTGCTGCCCGCAGCGAAACCAGGCGCCGAGCCGCTGCAATTGACTGCCGCCGAGCTGGCCGCCGGCCGCCACTTTCGGCCTGCGAGCGAGCGGAGCGAGCTCGACCGCTGGATCCTGAGCGAGCTGGCATCGGTCGTGGCCGCCGTGATCGAACGGATGGACGCCTACGACAATTACGCGGCCTGCGGCCGAATCAACGAATTCGTCGACGCGCTGAGCAATTGGTACGTCCGCCGCAGCCGCGACCGGTTCTGGAGCCCGGACAAGCATGATCCCGACAAGCTCGACGCCTACTGGACGCTCTACGAGTGCCTGGTGACGACCTGCCGGCTGATCGCCCCGTTCGTCCCCTTTCTGGCCGAGGCGATGTGGCAAAACCTGGCTCGGGCGGCCTTCGGCCACCGCGTGCTGGAGAGCGTCCACCTGTGCGACTATCCCGAGCCGCAAACGGCCGACGCCGATCGCGTGCTCTCGGAGCAGATGCGGCTGGCCCGCGAGATCGTGTCGCAAGGGCTAGCCGCGCGAATGGGGGCCAAGCTCAAGGTTCGCCAGCCGCTGGCCAAGGTGGAAGTGATCCTGGCCGATCGCCGCCACCAGGGCTGGCTTGAGCAGCACAGCGAGCTGGTGGCCAAGGAGCTGAACGTCAAAACCGTCGAGTACACCAGCGAGGCCGATCATTACATCAGCTATACCGTGCTGCCCGACCTAAAGCGGCTCGGTCCCAAGCTCGGCAAGCGTTTGCCGGCACTCAAAATGGCATTGGCCCAGGCCGACGCCGCAGCACTGCTCGCCCAGCTCAATCGCGACAACAGGTCACGCTCGAGCTGCCCGACGGCCCGGTGGTGCTCGATGCGCAGGATATTCAGGTCCGTTTGCAGGCCAAGCCGGGCTGGGCGGCGGCCCAGGGCCCGTCGTGCGTTGTCGTGCTTTCGACCGAATTGACGCCCGAGCTGCTCTCCGAGGGCATTGCCCGGGAATTGATCCATGCCGTGCAAAATCGCCGCAAGGACCTGGCCTGCAACTACACCGACCGCGTTGAACTCGCCATTGTGACCGACGAGGCCGACATTCTGACCGCCGTGCGGAGTTTCAAAGAGTACATCCAGACCGAGACGTTGGCCGTCGAGATTGCGACCGGCCCACTGCCGGGTGTCGAGCCCCAAGCGGTCAAGATCGGTTCGGCTGCGGTTCAGCTCTACGTAAAGGTGGTGGTGTCGTGAGTGGCGGCGACAAACAGGACGCCCCTCGCGAAGCTACTGCGCGTCGCGGTGCTGATCTCCGGCGGCGGCACGACGCTCCGCAACTTGCTGGATAAGGTCGCGGCCGGCCAGTTGCCGGTCGAGATCGGGCTGGTCGTGTCCAGCAATCCGCAGGCCGGCGGCTTGGCCTTCGCCGCGGCGGCCGACTTGCCGGCGGTCGTGCTGGAGCGCCGGGCGTTTGTCGATGAAGCCGCCTATAGCCTGGCCGTGTTCAATGCCTGTCGGGCGGCCCGGGTCGACCTGGTCGTGATGGGGGGCTTTCTCAAGCACGTCCTGATTCCCGGCGACTTCGAAAACCGGGTGATCAACATTCATCCCGCCCTGATCCCGAACTTCTGTGGCCACGGCTTCTACGGTCGCCGGGTCCACGAGGCAGTGCTCGCTGCGGGCGCGAGCGAGTCCGGGTGTACGGTCCACTTCGTCGACAATTTCTACGACCACGGCCCGATCATCCTTCAGCACCGCGTGCCGGTCGTGCCCGGCGACACGCCCGAGACCCTCGCCGCCCGGGTGTTCGCGGCCGAGTGCGAAGCCTATCCCGAGGCCCTGCGGCTGATCGCCGCCGGGAGGGTGAGCGTCGAGGGAGATCGCGTGCGGATCGTCCCGGTGCGGGCTTCGGCCAACCCCTCTCCCTTCCAGGGAGAGGCCGGGTGAGGGTTCGTTTGGAGTACTCTTCGGTGACAATATTCGATTGGGCCTCCCAGCCGGCAACTGACAAGAACACACCGACGAAAGGCGACCCCCCTGGCACCGATCCAGAAGACCCTCACCCTGCCCTCTCCCTAAAGGGCGAGGGGTCTGAAGCGATCCGGCGCAAGCGCGAAAACGAAGCCTCTAATGCTGAGTCGCTCGACGCCAACGTGATTCACGCGTCTCGATAGCCCAGTGCGCGGTACAGCGCCCCCGCTTCGCTCCAGGCGGCATGAGTTTCCAGCCGCAGCTCGCGGCCGCCGCGGTCCCAGACCAACCGTTCCAGATGCCGCACCAGCAGGCGGCCGACGCCGCGGCGACGCGCTGCGGGGCAAGACAGCCAGCCAGTGGATCACCGGCGTTCCGCTCTCGGCCGCCCCGCGCCAGCCGAGTGTCACCGTGCCGACGTCGAGCGGCGCGATACCGGTTGATCCGCAGCTGCGGGCGAACCACAGGGCCTCAGGCCGCCACCAGGGCTTGGAGGTCAGCTCTTGGGCAAAATCGGCAGCGGACCAGTCGCGAACCCCGACCTTCTGTCGCGCAAACGCCCGACGGCGAATCTCCAGCCAGATTTCGATATCCGCCGGCCCGGTGTAAGACCGCAGTTCGATCCCTGCGACCGCCGGCAGCTCGGGGCAGGATTCGAGCCGGCGGACCAATTGCACCACGTTTCCCATGCCCCGATTGTCGACCAGGGCGGCATACCTGGCCAAGTTCCGAACCTGCCCGCAATGAACGATTTCCTTCACATTTATTGTTGCAATATTCTTGAATATTGATCGCCCCTGGAATTCAGCCCGAAAAGTTAACCCAGATTTGCTCTATTCCCTACTACGTGAGTGTGTCTGGACGATTGTGATGGAATTATTTCACTCAATTGATTGATTTACGGCACAACCTCGACCATAATCGCCAACTGAAGCCGGTACCCAGGCGGTCAGTCTCATGCGCGGATTCTCCTATCTTGTTGGTCGAACACCGTCGCCATCAACTGCTGGAACTGGTCCGCAATCGGGGCTTCGCCTCGCTGCCGGAATTGGCCGAGGAGTTGAAGGTCTCGGAGTCGACGGTCCGCCGCGACTTGGATCACCTGGAGGAGAGCGGAGCGGCGCGGAGGACCCACGGCGGGGTGTTCTATGCCGGACCGTCGCCGCGCTTGCCGCACTTCGACGAACGCGAACCGGCCCAGTGGGACAAGAAGCAGCAGATCGCCCAGCGGGCAGTGGAATTGATTGAGGACGGCGACACGCTGCTGCTCGACGGCGGGAGCACGACCTACGAAGTGGCCCGATTGCTGGTTGGCCGGCCGCTGCAAGTGGTGACCAATTCGCTACCGGTGGCCAACCTGTTCGCCACGAACAAGAACTGCGACCTGGTGCTGCTCGGCGGCTACGTGTACCCCCGCACCGGCGTTGCAATCGGCCCTTATGCCAACCAGATGCTTCAGCACCTGCGGGTCCGCCGGACGGTGCTCAGCGTGGCCGGCCTGAACGAACACGGCTATTACAACAGCAACATGCTGCTGGTCGAGACCGAACGGGCGATGATGCACGCTGCCGAAGAAGTGATCGTGGTCGTCGACAGCACGAAGTTCGGCCATCAGAGCCTGGCCCATCTGGCGGCGTTGGATTCCGCCCAGCAGTTGGTCGTCGACCAGGACATTACGCCCGAGTGGCGTAGCCGGATCTGCGACGTCGGCATCCGGTTGCACGTCGCGCCCGCCAAATCCTGACGCCCGATTCGTGATAATCGTCCGGACCGACGCCGAATCCATACCAACCCAAATCGCACCATGACCACTTCGGCTCCCGCCCTCGATCGTCAAACCGTCGAGCGGATCGTCCGCGAAATCGTGCTTGGTCGCAACGGCGCGCCGGCCCCCGAGCCGAAGCTGGTGGTGAGCATCTCCGCCCGGCACGTCCACCTGACCGACGAGCACGTCGAGATCCTGTTCGGCCCGGGCGCCAAGCTGACGCCGATGAAACCGCTCTACCAGGACGGCTTCTTCGCGGCCGAAGAGACGGTGGCCGTCTTCGGCCCCCGGCGGCGAATGCTTCCCTCGGTCCGCATCCTGGGGCCGACCCGCGATTACAGTCAGGTCGAGCTGGCGTTCACCGACGGCATTTCGCTGGGCATCGACTTGCCCGTCCGCGCGAGCGGCAAGATCCAAGGGACTCCCGGCTGCGTGCTGGTCGGCCCCCAGGGCGTGGTCGAGCTGAAGCAAGGCGTCATCCGGGCCGAGCGGCACGTCCACATGAGCAACCGCCACGCCCAAGCCTACGGCGTGGCCAACGGCGACCGGATGAGCCTGAGGATCGAATCGACCTGCACCACCCTGTTCGAAGATTTGCTCGTCCGGGCCGACGAGGTGAGCAAGCTCGAAGTGCATTTGGATACCGACGAAGGCAATGCGGTCGATCTGGACCATGCCACGCGGGTGGAGCTGCTGCGGCAGGGACGGGGGTAGGGATGGGGGGCTGGGGGCTGGGGACGGAAAGAAACGAGTTAGCGAGCCGTGGGGTTTTATCCCCACGGTATATGACGGCGGAGCCGAGAGGCACCAATTCAACCCACAACCCTGCAATGACCAACGACGCGCGATTGACGAATCGATAACCGGTTTCTGTTTTTCTTCTCGGGAGTACGCACGATGGCAAAGAATATGGAAGCGCTGGGCATGATCGAGACCAAGGGCTTCATCGCCCTGGTCGAGGCCAGCGACGCGATGATGAAAGCCGCCAATGTCCAGTTCATGGGCTGGGACAAGGTCGGCAGCGGATTGGTCACGGCTTTCGTCACGGGCGACGTCGCCGCCGTCAAGGCTGCCACCGATGCCGGTGCCGCCGCCGCCGGCCGCTTGGGCGAGGTGGTCGCGGTGCAAGTCATTCCGCGTCCGCACGACGATCTGAATATCGTCCTGCCCGAGAAGCGGGCGAAGGCTCAGTCCGCGATTTCGTGATTGTGAAGTAATCAACCGCAATTGAACAGGCGGGGTAAATGGCAAGGTCCGGCGGCACGCCGGCCCCCGGGATGCCACCCGTGGGCTTAACGAGTGGGTCGACCACCGCCGAGCTTCCGACACCCTACTCCCCGCCCCCTACATCCAACTCCCTACCCCCTCTGTTCCCTAACTAAACGCGAGAAACAATGAATATGGACGCTATCGGACTTGTCGAAACCAAAGGCCTGATCGCGCTGGTCGAAGCCACCGACGCCATGGCCAAAGCCGCCAACGTGGAAATCGTCAAGCGGGTCTCCATCGGCGGAGCCTATGTCACGGCCGTCGTTCGCGGCGACGTGGGCAGCGTGCGGGCCGCCGTCGAAGCGGGTGCCGCCGCCGCCACCCAGGTGGGAGATCTGGTCGCCAGCCATGTGATTCCCCGCCCGGCCGAAGGCCTGGTCGCGGCTTACCTCTCGTAACGGAAGCGAGCCCGGCAGCGAAGTCAGCGCCGTGCGCGGAAAGGATTGCCCGGGCAGGGACGGAAGAAAAGGTCATGAAGATTCTGGTCGCCAACCTCGGTTCGACGAGCTTCAAGTACCGGCTGTACGACATGGCCGACGAGCGCCAGCTGCGCGCGGCGGAGTCGAACGGATCGGTGCCGCGGAGAGCCGCGCGTTCGTCGAGATCGGCGGCGCGCGGCGCGAGCTGGTGGCCCGGATTCCCGACCACGCGGCAGCCGTGCGGCAGACGCTCGAGCAGCTCACCGACCCGACGTCGGGCTGCCTGAAGGACGCGAGCGAAGTTTCGGCGATCGGCTTCAAGGCCGTGTCGGCCGGACGGATCAGCGGCGTGCAGCGGGTGACCCCGGAACTGCTTCGAGCCATGGAGGCGATGAGCCCGGTCGCTCCCGCGCACAACCCGTGCTACATCACCGCGATGCGGCTATTGGGCGAGCGGCTGCCGGAGATTCCGCTGGTGGCCGCGTTCGAGACCGGCTTTCATCAGACGATGCCCGAGTGCAACCGCTACTTTGCGGTCCCCTATGAATGGGCCGAAAAGTACGACGTGCGACGGTACGGATATCACGGGGCCAGCCATCGCTACATCGCCACCCGCACGGCCGAGATCCTGGGCCGTGGCGATCTGCGAATCGTCTCGTGTCATCTGGGCGGATCGAATTCGCTGTGCGCGATTCGGGCCGGCCAGAGCCAGCTGACCAGCATGGGCCTCAGCCCGCAAAGCGGGCTGGCGCATAACAATCGCGTGGGCGACTTCGACCCCTACGGCCTGCTCATCCTGCACCAGCGCACCGGGCAAGTCCTACGAAGCCCTGCTGGACGAGCTGGCCGAACGGAGCGGGCTGTTGGGCCTGAGCGGCGTGAGCGGCGACATTCGCGATCTGGAAGAAGCGGCCGCCGCCGGCAACGCCCGGGCGCGCCTGGCGCTGGAAGTGTTCGTAGCCGGCATTCGCTATCACCTGGGCGCGATGCTGGTCGAGCTGGGCGGGGCCGACGTGATCGTGTTCACCGGTGGCATCGGCGAGAACGGGCGGAACATCCGCACGGGCGTCTGCCGCGGGCTCGCCGAGCTGGGCATCGAACTCGACCCGGCGGCCAACGACGCGGCTCGGGGCGAATGCCGGATCAGTGCCGCCGAAAGCCGCACTCAGATCTGGGTCATCCCGACCAACGAAGAATTGATCGTCGCCCGACAAACCAAGCAACTCCTGGAAGGATGAGACCATGTTTCTGGCCAAAGTCACCGGCGCGGTCGTCGCGACGCAAAAAGTCGAGTCGATGGTCGGCCGCAAGCTGCTCGTCGTCGAGCCCTTTCGGCTCGATCCGCAGGACCGCACGCGGCTGGTCAGCACCGGGCGAACCTTCGTGGCGGTCGACACGGTCGGTGCCGGCGAAGGCGAATTCGTGCTGATTACCCAAGGGTCGAGCACCGGCTGACCCCGGAAACGAAGAACCTGCCGATCGACACGGTGATCATCGGCATCGTCGACACGGTGAACGTCGAGCAGCACTGCGTGTTCAGCCGCGAGACGGTGGAGAGTTGAAGCGAAGCACAGTCGCGGAGTGAAGCGGCGCCCGATTGCGGCGCACCCACGGGCCGCCGCCCGTGGGCTTAACGATTGAAACAACGCCAAAATCAATAACTGGGGCACGACCCCTCAGCCCCCAATCCCTAGCCCCCAGTCCCCCCCAACATGCAAGCCACTGAAGAATTGATTCGCACGGTCGTCGAGCAAGTGCTGGCCAACTTGGGCGGCGCCCGGAACGGCCACCCGGCCGGCGGTCGCAGCTATGCCGGCCGGCATGGCGTGTTCACCTGCGTCGACGAGGCGGTGGCCGCGGCCACCGTGGCCTTCGAGCAGCTCAGCCAGCGCACGATCGCCGACCGCAAGCGAATCATCGACCACGTCCGCCGGATCTCGATCGACCAGTGCGTCGAGCTGGGCACGATGGAGATGGATGAAACCAAGATCGGCCGGCTGCAGCACAAGATCGAAAAGCTCAAGACCCTGGGCGAGCGCTCGCCCGGCGTCGAGTTCATGCGGAGCGAGGTGTTCAGCGGCGACAATGGCCTGGCCGTGATCGAACATGCACCCTTCGGCGTGATCGGCGCAATTACTCCGGTCACCCACTCGTTGCCGACGATCACCGGCAACGCCGTCAGCATGATCGCCGGGGGTAACACGCTGGTCGTCAATCCGCATCCCAGTGGCAAGCGGGTCGCCGCCGAGGGCGTGCGCCGGTTCAACCAGGCGATCTACCAGGACCTGGGCATCGACAACCTGATCTGCGTGATCGCTGAGCCCACGATCGAATCGGCCGACGCGATTTTCAATCACCGCGGCGTCAAGCTGATCTGCGTCACCGGCGGGCCGGCGGTGGCCAAGGCCGCCATGCAGTCGAGCAAGCGGGCGATCGTGGCCGGACCGGGCAATCCGCCGGTTGTGGTCGACGAAACGGCCGACCTGGACCGGGCCGCCCGGGCGATGATTCTGGGCGCCGCCTACGACAACAACCTGCTCTGCATCGCCGAGAAGGAAGTCTTCGTCGTCGACCAGGTCGCCGACGCCCTGCTGGCCGCCATGGAACGGGCCGGGGCCGTCCGGCTCAATAGCCGCGAGATCGACGCACTCACGAGGGCGGCAATCACCACGGTTGGCGAAGGGGATCACAAGCATGACGTGGCCGCCAAAGACTTTATCGGCCAGGACGCCGCCGTGCTGGCCCGGGCCGCAGGCAAGAGCGTGCCGGCCGGCACCGAGCTGCTGTTCGGCGAGGTGGACGAGAGCAACCCGTTCGTCCCGGTCGAGCAGATGATGCCCTTCTTGCCCTTCGTCCGCGTGCGGAACGTCGACGAGGCGATCGCCAAGGCCAAGTATTACGAGCACGGCTTCCGGCACACCAGCATCATCCATTCGAACAACGTTCGGAACATGACCCGAATGGGCCGCGAGCTGGATACGACCTTGTTCGTCAAGAACGGCCCCTGCACGGCGGCCGTGGGCTTGGGCGGCGAAGGCTACCTGTCGTTTTCGATCGCCACGCCGACCGGCGAGGGCGTGACCACCCCGCTCACCTTCACCCGCGAGCGACGCTGCACGCTGGTCGACGATTTGCGGATTTTGGGAAAGTGATCGATTGATGCAAGTTGGATTGGTTGTCGGCACGACCCGGGCCACGGTCAAGCATCCCTCGATGCAGGGCTGGAAGCTGCTGATCGTGCAGCCCTACGGAGTCGACGGCACCACGCCCGACGGCGAGCCGGTGATCGCGGTCGACGCCCTGGGCGCTGGCCGCGGCGAGCGCGTGCTCCTGTCGAGCGACGGGCGGGGAACCCGAACTTTGCTCCGCAGCGATACGACGCCGGTCCGCTGGAGCGTGATCGGCATCCAAGACCAATGACCACTCAATTTTGAACTCAAGTAACCGACGAAACAAACAAAGGCCCTGCCCGTGCGTATCGGCAAAGTGATCGGCACCGTGACGCTCAATCGCTGGCACCCCACGCTTACCGGGGCCCGCTACCGGCTGGCCGTCCCACTGACGCTGGATGATCTGGCCGGCCGCACGCCGGGCGCCGGCGAACCGATCGTCGTGTACGACGACCTCGGCGCAGGACAACGGTGCGCTAATCGCCATCAGCGAAGGAGGCGAAGCGGCCCAGCCGTTCTATCCCGCCCAGAAACCGGTCGACGCCTACAACGCAGCCCTGCTCGACGACGTGCAGCTCCACTGATATTCGAGAACATTGCGACACCCCACGGCGAGCCGCTACGCGCCGCATTTTCCTTCGAGGCTCCGATGACTCCCAACCTGCACAAGCTCAAAGAAGAAATCTGCGATATCGGTCGCCGGATCTATGCCAAGGGCTTTGCCGCCGGCAACGACGGCAATATCTCCTACCGGCTCGGACCGAACGAGGTGCTCTGCACGCCGACCCTGATCTGCAAGGGCTTCATGAAGCCCGACGACCTGTGCATCGTCGACATGGAGGGCAAGCAGCTGGCCGGCCGCCGCAAGCGGACCAGCGAGGTGCTGCTGCACCTGGCGATCATGAAGGAACGGCCCGAGATCAAGAGCGTGGTGCATTGCCACCCGCCCCATGCCACGGCTTTTGCCGTCGCCCGCGAGCCGATTCCGCAGTGCGTGTTGCCCGAGGTCGAAGTGTTCTTGGGCGACGTGCCGATCACTCGCTACGAAACACCCGGCGGGCAGAAATTCGCCGACACGATCCTGCCGTTCGTCAAGAAAGCCAATGTCATCATCCTGGCCAACCACGGCACGGTCAGCTACGGCGAATCGGTCGAAAAGGCCTACTGGTGGACCGAGATTCTCGACGCCTACTGCCGGATCCTGATGCTCTCCAAGGACCTGGGCCGGGTGACCTATTTCAACGAGAAGGAAACCCGCGAGCTGCTGGACCTGAAAGACAAGTGGGGCTTCGCCGACCCGCGGCTGACGCCCGAGATGAAGAACTGCGATATCTGCGCCAACGACGTCTTTCGCGACAGCTGGCAGGCGGCCGGCATCGAGCGGAGGGCGTTCGATGCTCCGCCGCCAATGAGCCCGAATGGCAAGGCCGGCGGTGCCCCGCCGGCTGCGGCTGCGGGCGGCGTGGATCAAGAGGCCCTGATCCGCACGATCACCGATCGCGTGATGGCAGCTCTGGCCGGCAAGTGACCAAGGTCCGACTCGCGAAATCATTCCACTCCTGAGTAACTGCATCCTATGAAAGTCAGCATCATCGGCGGCGGCGGACTGGTCGGCTCCTGCACCGGCTTCGCCCTGCAAACCGGCAAAGTGGTCCGCGAGATCGCCTTGGTCGACGTCAATGCCGACCTCGTGGCCGGGCAGGCGCTCGACCTGTTGCACGGCGCCAGCGTCTCGGCCGACCAGGTGATTACCTCCGGCAGCTACGAGCACATGCCCAGCAGCGACGTGATCTGCATCACCGCCGGCCTGCGGCGCAAGCCGGACGAAAGCCGGCTCGATCTGGTCAACCGCAACGTCGACTTGTTCGTCAACATCCTCAGCGAGGTCAGCAAGGCCGGGGTCAAGCGCGATGCGGTCGTGGTCGTGGTGTCCAATCCGGTGGACGTGCTCACCTACCTGGCGGCCACGCGGCTCGATTTGCCCCCCAGCCAGGTCATCGGCCTGGGCACGCAGCTCGACACGATCCGTTTTCGCAGCTTGATCGCCGCGGCACTTGGGGCCCCGCCGACGCAGGTCAAGGCGCTGATCCTGGGCGAGCATGGCGACAGCATGGTGCCGATCTGGTCGAGCGCCACGATCGCCGGGCTAAGTCTGGAAAAATTTCCCGGCTGGACTCCGCACCAGGCCAGCGAATTGTTCAAGCGCACCAAGGGCTCGGGCGCCGAAGTCATCTCCAAGAAGGGCGGAGCCGGTTTCGCCGTCGGCCTGGCCATTCAGGAAGTGATCGAGGCGATCGCCCTCGACCGGCAAGCGATCCTGCCCGTCTCCAGCGTGCAAAAAGGCACCTACGGAATTCGCGACGTGGCTCTGAGCGTGCCGACCGTCGTCGGCCGCAAGGGTGTCCACGCGACGCACGAGATCGAGCTTTGGCCCAAAGAGCTGCAAGCCCTGAAGAGCAGCGCTCAGGTGCTGCGCCAATCGGTCGACGGTGTGCTGGCCCGACTCAAAGCCGCCAAGTGACTTCTTTGCAGCTAGAATTTAATTTCAGGAGATCGGGGGATAAAGGAGATACGGGGGATCACGGAAAGGAATGCAGGTAGCCGCCAAGCCCCACGCGTGCGAACACTCGGTCTTTTTTTTCGTCCTTCTGCCTTCTGCCTTCTGCCTTTTCCTTCCTCCCCTCTGCCGTCATCCCCCGTATCTCCAGTCATCCCCCGTATCCCCCAAAAAAATCCCTCCCCGCAGCGCGATGGAAAAGTCGTTAGACCGCAAACTGGCCGCGATCCATGCCGACCCGTCCGGCTCGAAGGAGTTCATCCTCGCCGACGCGAAGGACGCCGACATGGCGTTTGGCGTCGGGGCGCCGGGCAAGTCGCCCGAGATGCACGCCGGCGAGGTCCGCCTCCGCACGCTGGCCGAGTATCGCGACCAGATTCGCCACATCGTCCGCCAGGGCCTGGTCGACATCATGCTGATGTCGGCCAGCAATAACCAGATCCTGACGATCGAAGAAGGACTCTTCGAAAACAGCCACATCACGCCGGCCGCCCGAGCCAATGACGCCAGCGACGTCTTCGCGGTGCGCCACGGCCGCTATCTGGGCGAGTCGGCTCAGCCGTTCCGCTCCGCCCTCCTGGACCACATCCAGTGCGGTCACGTCGATTGCGAGCCGGCCGAGCGAGCCCGCGGCGCCAACCTGGGGCTGTACAGCGGCACGTTCAACAATCGGCTGGACGAGGATCTGGTCACGCTCAACCGCTATCGCGAGTTTCGCGAAGAGGCCGAGCGGAAGGGCTTTCGGCACTTCTTCGAAGTGTTCGACCCGAACAACCCGAATGGCCTCGCGCCGGAGCAGGTTCCGCAATTCATCAACGACACCATCGCTCGCACGCTGGCCGGCGTGGCTCAGGCCGGCCGGCCGATTTTCCTCAAGGTGGTCTACCACGGACCCAAGGCGATGGAAGAGCTCGTGACCTACGACCCGCATCTGGTCGTGGGCATCCTCGGTGGCAGCGCCGGCACCACGTACGACGCGTTCAAGCTGCTGGGCGAAGCGCAGAAGTACGGCGCCGGGCGGCGCTGTTCGGCCGCAAGATCAATAGCGCGGATTGCCAGTTGGCGTTTGTCGAGTTTCTGCGGCGGATCGCCAACGGCGAAATCTCGCCCGAGGAAGCCGTCAAGGCATATCACGCCGTGCTGGGCCATCTGAAAATCAAGCCCTCGCACGTCTCTGGCCGACGATATGCAGCTCCAGTCGGGCGTGATGAGCTATGCCAGCTCGAGCGTGAGCGTGCCCCGCAGCTTGCCGCTGGGAACGCCGCAGCCGGCGGCCTCAGCCGCGACCGCAAAAGCCAAAGAGTCTACCGCCGACAGCCACGCAGGCTGCGGATGCGGCGGCGGGCCGGTTCACCCGTGCAGTTGTTCGGCAAAGCCGGCGGCCGCGAGCGCCGCGTCGGCCGAAGCGAGCGCGGCTTCTGCGGCCGAGCCGACCTTGGCCGATTTCGCCCGGATGACCGTGGCCGAGAAGCTGGCCTATAACAAAGCCAAACGCGACCGAATCTTTGGCTGAAGGCACAGCGGTTGCCATCTGCGGCCTCAAGCAGCCAGCACCGCGCCGACCGAGGCGTCGTCGCGCTCCTCGGTCGACACGGGCAATCTCGCGTTAGCTGGCCTCGCGCGGCCGGCTCATCAATTGAAGATGTAGCCTTCTTCGCCGTGCTGACTGACGTCAAGGCCTTCCATTTCCTCCTCGATCCGGACCCGCAGGCCGATCGTGGCGTCGAGCACCTTGAGCAGGATGAACGTCACCACGGCGGCGAACACCCAGGTGGCAACCGTGGCAATGGCCTGGGCCTTGAGCACGGGGCCCCCCTCGAGCAGTCCCAGCGGCTTGCCGCTGCCGATATCCCACACGGCCCGGGTCGCGAACACGCCGGTCAGGAGCGCGCCCAGCGTGCCGCCGATGCCGTGCACGCCGAACGCGTCGAGCGAATCGTCGTAGCCGAGCTTGGGCTTGAGAATCGCGCAGGCCTTGCTGCACACCAGGCCCGCCACCGCGCCCATCAACAGGGCCGGCATGGGCAGAACGTGGCCGGAGGCCGGCGTAATGCAGACCAGGCCGGCGACCGCGCCGGACGAAGCGCCGAAGAGCGACGGCTTGCCGTGGCCGATCCATTCGACCAGAGCCCAGGCCAGCGCGCCGGCGGCGGCCGCGAAATGGGTGGCGGTGAAGGCGCTGGCGGCAATCCCGTCGGCGCCGCCGGCACTGCCGGCATTGAAGCCGAACCAGCCGACCCAGAGCATCCCGGCGCCGAGCGCCGTGTAGGTCAAATTGTGCGGCGGCATCGGCTCCTTGGGATAGCCGAGCCGTTTGCCCAGCACGAGGCAGCAGATCAGAGCCGACACGCCCGAGCTGATGTGTACCACCGTACCGCCGGCAAAATCGAGCGCCCCGCCGGCGCACCACTGGTCGGCGTGAGCTGTGCCATATTGAAAGATGCCGCCCCCCCAGACCCAATGGCAAAGCGGGCAGTAGACGATCAGCCCCCAGAGCAGCGTGAAAGCAACCATCGCGCTGAACTTCATCCGCTCGGCGAACGCGCCGCAGATCAGAGCCGGAGTGATGATGAAGAACATCCCCTGAAACAGCATGTGCGTCAGCGCGGAATATTCAGCGTCGCGTGCAGCGGAATGAACGACGTCTTGCCCGTCCATTCGGCCTGCACGCCGTCCATGCACAGGTAATCGGCGTTGCCGATCCAGGGGTCGGGCTTTGCTCCGTCCGCCTTGTCGCCGCCGAAGGCCAGCGTATAGCCGACCGTCGCCCAGAGCACGGTCATCAGCGCCATCAGAAAGATGCACTGCATCAGCACGCTGACGACGTTCTTCCGTCGGACCAGGCCGCCGTAAAACATGGCCAGGCCGGGAGCCGTCATGAACAGCACCAGGGCCGACGAGGTCAGCACCCAGGCAGTGTCGCCGCGATCGACCTGATGCGGCGTCGCCGGTGCGGCATTGGCCTCGGCCTCCGTGGCGACGACTTTCGGCTTGTCGCCGACTTCTGCATTGGTCTCCTGGGCCCAAACCTGGGTCTGCCCCAGAACGCCCGCCAACCACACCCCGCACAACCACCGCGCAAACACGATGTCGGTCTCATTTGGAACCGCCTTCCCAAAAGAGAAAAAACGAAAATTGCCAACCCATACCCTGCCTGGGCGGCCCGCATTGTAGCGGCTTTGGCCGGCGGGCCAATGGGGCAGTTATGCAGCCGGCCGGCACGGGCCAACCCCACTCAGAACGAGCGGCTTACTTGGCCGAGAAGCGGTGAACGGTCTGCTGGCGATAGGTCACGCCGGGCCGCAGCACGGTCGCGGGAAACTCCGGCTTGTTGGGAGCATCAGGATAGTGCTGCGCTTCCAGGCACAGAGCATCGTGCTGGTGGAAGCCGCCGCTGGCCGCCTCGCCGTCCAGGAAATTGCCGCAGTACAGCTGGATGCCGGGCTCGGTGGTGAGGACTTCCATGACGCGGCCCGACTTCGGATCGAACACCCGGGCGGCCAGGGCCAGCTTGCCGTCCTGAGCGTCGAGCACGTAGCAGTGGTCGTAACCCTTGGTGGTCGAAGGGGGCTGCTTCAAGGCGTCGATTCGCTCGCCGATCCGGTGCGGCGTGGTGAAGTCCATGACCGTGTCCTTCACCGGCGCCAGTTGGCCGGTCGGGATCGACCCCGTGTCGGTCGGCAGGTAGCGGCCGGCCAGGATCGTCAGCTCTTCGTCCAGGATCGAGCCGTGAATCGGCTTGCCGCCGGCCACGCCGCCCAGGTTCCAGTAAGCGTGATTCGTCAGGTTGACGATCGTGGCCGCGTCGGTCGTGGCCCCATATTCGATCGACAGGGAATTGTCGTCCGACCAGGTGTAGACGACCGTCACGTCCAGATTGCCCGGATAGCCTTCCTCGCCGTCCGGGCTGCGATAACGGAATTCCACGCCGCTGGACTTGGCCCCTTCGATCGGTTTGGCGTTCCAGTGCCGCCGGTCGAAACCGACCAGACCGCCGTGCAGACTGTTGGGCCCGTTGTTGAGCGCCAGCTTATAGGCCTTGCTATCGAGCTCGAACTGGCCCTTGGCCACGCGATTCGCGTAGCGGCCCGTCGTGCAGCCGAAGAAAGCCTTGTGGTTGACGTAGCCGGCCAGGGTATCGAAGCCGAGCACGACGTTTGCTAGCTTGCCCTCGCGGTCGGGAACCGTCAGGGCCACGATCCGGGCCCCATAGCTCGTGAGCCGCAGCTCGCATCCCTGGGAATTACGGCAAATGAACAGTGTTTCTTCGTCGCCCGCGGGCGTTTTTCCGAACGATTCTTGCGCGCACGGTGCTTTTTCCCTGGGCCGAATTCTGAGGCTGCGCGATGGGCGTCGATGCGTTTTGGGCCCAGGTCGTTTGGGTCGCCAGCCACAGACCGGCGACCAGACAACCCGCCAGCCGGATCCCGCCGGCACGTCGGCCGTCGGCAAAAAGCCGGAAAACCATCGACTCGTCTCCGCTACGAGGTCTCAGTCCACCTGCCCACGTAAGCCGCGGGATGTCGCCCCATTATGCCGGCGGGCGGCGGGGCCAAGCAACAGGCTCGGCGCCCCCTCGCACCGGAGTAAAGAATCCGGTCGCGCGTTGCTTGCCGATTCTAACGGCTTGGCTTAGATTAGAGTCTTGCCTCTTGCTCCAGGAGTCTGTGGCTTCAGTCCCGGAGGCAATTCGGTGCGCAGCGATCAGGGCGGTGGCTGCAAAACCGGGTGTTCTCCGTGTCGGCCCACGTTTCCAGGTTCGGAACCTGCTGCACGAGGCGAAGATTTGCGGCTCGGGGAACTTGTAAGCCGGTCCTGATTGTGACCGGCCAGACTCCGGCGGCAACTAAAAGTTCGTGTGGCATCCTGCGGACCGGCCCCGGAAGCCGGCCCGACGAAACCGAGAAGATCAGCTTTCAGCGGCGGTATATATGCTCTTTGTTCTGGCAGGCTTTGCGGCGTTCGCGGCTCTCTTGGCCCTCGACCTGTTGACGGCTCCCCGCCAGCCGCAAGGCCGACGTTAATCCGGCCCTCCTCTAATCCGCTCCCATCGAAGCGGCGCCGCCGGGCAGGCGCGACTGCACCTGCTCCAGCAGCGGTCGTCAGCGCCCTTTGAGCCGGGGGCTGAGATTGCTGGGCAGCTGGCTGATGCGGACTTTCTTCGTCTCGCGCTCGCCGCCCCGCACGATCACGCATTCGACGTCCGAGCCGACTTCGCTGCGGGCAATCAGCAGCCGGAGCGTGGTGCTGGAATCGATCGGCTTGCCGTTCCACTCGACGATCACGTCGCCGGGCTCGATGCCCGCCTTGTCGGCCGGTCCGTCGGCCACGACCTGCTTGACCAGGGCCCCGCTGCCGGACTGAATGCCGAGCTTCTGGGCGATTTGCGGCGTCACCTCACCGTCCTGGGCCAATTGGACGCCGAGATAGCCGCGCACGACGTTGCCGCTTGCGCGGAGCTGGTCGTATATGTGGTGGGCCGTTTCGCTGGGAATCGCGAAACTGATGCCCTGATAGGCCCGACCGACAATGGCCGTGTTGATGCCGATCACCTCTCCTTGCACGTTGACCAGCGGTCCGCCGCTATTGCCCGGGTTGACCGCGGCGTCGGTCTGCAGGAATTCCTGGTAGGGGTTCTCGCTGAATCCGCGGCGGCTCTTGGCGCTGATGATGCCGAAGGTGACACTGCGGTCCAGCCCGTACGGATTGCCCACGGCCCAGACCGGCGCACCCACAGGCAGTTTCTCGCTGTCGCCCCAGGGCGCGGGATCAAATTGTCGACGTCGATCTTGATCACGGCCAGATCGGTGGCCGGATCGCCGCCGACGATCTTAGCGTCGACTTTGCGTCCGTCGCTCAAAGAGACCGACAGCGCCTGGGCCTCGGCCACGACGTGATTGTTGGTCAGGATGTAGCCTTCGCCGTCGACGATGACCCCGGACCCCTGCTCGGCGAGCTGCTGCCGGCCGCCGAAAAAGGGGCTCCATTCATCCATTCGCCCGCCCACCGATTTGATCGTGTCGATGTGTACCACGCTGGGACCGATGCTCTTCGCCACCGCCTCGAACACCTGCACGAAGGGGGCACCGTCCCCCTGGGCCAGTTCCTCCCGGGCGACTTCGACCTCGGCCCGCTCGCGGCCCCGGGTGATCGCAAACTCGATGTTTTCCACGAACCGCGGCAGCAGCCAGACGATTGCCAGCACGACCAACAGCGCCAAGAGCGTCGGCAGCGAACCGGAGCCGCTGCGGCTCGTTTTGCGATCCGTAAGGAGGATGTGGCTGCGGAGCGAAGTCGGACATCGGCCGCCTGAGTTTCGAGTGGGGTTGGATTTCGCCCGACGACGCCACCCGTCCCTTGGATCGGCCGTGCATCGACGTTGCGTGGGGCGCGTGCTAAGGTGCAGTTGGGATGCATTATAACCAGGGGCAGGCCGCGGCATAAATAACTGCTGCCCCGCCGAACGGCCGACGCGCTCGCGTCGTCCAGCGCAAAAATGGCGCCGCAAGCCACCACGGGCCAGGCATGAGCAAACTCGGCAAATCGCGATTCTTCCCGCCAGCGGAACTGGCCGAGCCCGAGGGCGTGGTGCTGTTCGGCGGCGAGCTGTCGGTCGAATTCCTGCTCGACGCCTACAGCCACGCGATTTTTCCCTGGCCGATCTTTCATGACAGCAGGATCGTGGTCTGGTGGTCGCCCGATCCACGCGCGGTATTCGAGTTCGACCTGTTCCGCGTCACGCGGCGACTGTGGCGGACCTGTCGCAGCGGCCGATTCGAAGTCACCTGCAATCGGGACTTTGCCGGCGTGATCCGCGGCTGTGCCTCGGCCGGCGAGCCGCCGCGGCAATACCTGGCTCACGCCCGCGATGATCGCCGCCTACCGCCGCCTGCACGAGCTGGGTCATGCCCAGAGCGTCGAAGTCTGGCACGACGGCCGGTTAGCCGGGGGAACGTACGGCGTGGCCATCGGCGGGATGTTTGCCGGCGAATCGATGTTCCACTACGAGCGCGATGCCTCGAAGGTGGCCCTGGTCCATCTGGTGCATCATCTGCGAGCGCGCGGCTATCAGCTGTTCGATATCCAGCAGCTCACGCCCCACACCGCCAGCTTGGGCGCCTGCGAGATCGCCCGTAGCCGCTACCTCGACCGCCTGGCCGACGCCCTGTCACTGCCGGTCACATTCGGCGACAGCTTGGAGCCGCTCCCCTCCAGGCTCGCACAACTGACCCGAGCCGCGGTGCGGTAGCGACTCAGGCACCGACTCCCGACTGGCGGCACCTAGCCGCCGGCCGCCTTCGTGCGATACGATTGAGCCAGGCGAGACGACACTCCACACCGCGACGTACCGCATGAAAACCCGTTCGACGACGATCTTGAGCGTCCGCCACCAGGGCACCGTGGCCCTGGGGGGCGACGGCCAGGTAACGCTCGGCTCGTCGGTCATGAAAGCCGACGCCAACAAAATCCGCCGCCTGGCCGAGGGCAAGGTGCTCACCGGTTTTGCCGGCAGCAGCGCCGACGCCTTCGCTCTGCTGGAGCGGTTCGAGGCCAAGCTCAAGGACTTTCCCTCCAACGTGCCCCGGGCCGCCACCGAGCTGGCCAAGGAATGGCGGACCGACCGGGTGCTCCGTCGGCTGGAGGCCCTGCTGGCCGTGGTCGATGCCCGGCACACGCTGCTGGTCACGGGCAACGGCGACGTCATCCAGCCGACCGACGGCGTGCTGGGGATCGGCTCGGGGGGCAACTACGCCATGGCGGCAGCCCGAGCCTTGCTTGCCCATTCGAACCTGAACGCGGCCGAAATCGTCCGCCGCTCGCTGGAGATCGCGGCCGACATCGACATCTACACCAATCGCAACATCGTGGTCGAGGAGTTGCCGTGCGGGACCTGACGCCGCGCCAGATCGTCGCCGAGCTCGACGCGCACATCATCGCCCAGCAAAAGGCCAAGCGGGCCGTGGCGATCGCGGTCCGCAATCGCTGGCGGCGGCAGCAGCTGCCCGTCGAGCTGCGGGGCGAGATCGCGCCGAAGAACATCCTGATGATTGGGCCCACCGGCGTCGGCAAGACCGAGATCGCCCGCCGGCTCGCCAAGCTGACCGGGGCCCCGTTCATCAAGGTCGAAGCGACCAAGTACACGGAAGTCGGCTACTACGGCCGCGACGTCGAGAGCATGATCCGCGAGCTGGTCGAAAATGCGATCGGCCTGGTCAAGCAAACCGAGCGGCAGGAAGTCGAGACCGAGGCCCGGGCCCGGGCCAATGCCCGGCTGCTCGACCTGTTGGCCCCGGCCCCGCTCCACTACGACGCCTCGCCCGACAGTCCCGACTCGGCCGAGCGGCACCAGCGGACCCGCGACAAGCTCCGGGCCCGGCTCGAAGCCGGCGACCTGGAAGATCGCAAGGTCGAAGTGACGATCGAGCAAAAGCACGCGCCGATGATGCTCACCGGGATGGGCCTGGAACAGGTCGACCTGGACTTGCAGGGGATGTTCGAAAAAATCCTGCCCAAGAGCACGAGCCGCCGCGAAATGAGCGTGGCCGACGCCCGCAAGGTACTGTTCGAGCAAGAGTGCGAGGCCCTGATCAACCACGAAAAGGTCAACGCCCGGGCGATCCAGCTGGCTGAGGACTTGGGCATCATTTTCCTGGACGAGATCGACAAGGTGGTGGCCAGCGAGGGCTCGCGCGGACCGGACGTCTCGCGGCAGGGTGTCCAGCGCGACCTGTTGCCGATCGTCGAGGGCACGACCGTGCAGACCAAGTACGGCTATGTAAAGACCGATCACATCCTGTTCATCGCGGCCGGTGCGTTTCACCGCAGCCGGCCCAACGACCTGATGCCGGAGCTGCAGGGCCGCTTTCCGCTGCGGGTCGAGCTGCAGGATCTGACGAAGGCCGATTTCGTCCGCATCCTGACCGAGCCCAACAGCGCCCTGACCCGGCAATATGCGGCCCTGCTGGCGACCGAGAAGCTCGAGCTGGAGTTCACGCCTGACGCGATCGACGCGCTGGCCGATTACGCCTTCCGGGTCAATCAGACGAACCAGAACATCGGCGCCCGGCGGCTGTACACGATCATGGAGCGGCTGGTCGAAGAGCTGAGTTTCGAGGCGCCCGACAAGGCCGGCGAGCGGGTGACCATCGACGCGGCCTACGTCACCGCCCGGCTCGAGGATCTGAGCCGCGACGAGGACCTAAGCAAGTTCATCCTCTAGCCGCCGGATCGCCGCCCGGTTGGCCTCGCCCACGGCTCGCACCTCGAACGACCGGGCCTGATCGCCCGCCAGGCCGATGCGAATCTCGATCCGCTCGCTGGGCAGGCACTCGGTCACCCGCTCGGCCCACTCGACGACGACCAGCACGTCTTCTTCGAATCGCTCCTGGACGCCCAGGTTCAGAAACTCGTCCTGGTCGCGGAGGCGGTAGGCATCGATGTGGTAGATCGAGCGCGTGCCGTGGTACTCGTGCATCAGCACGAAGGTCGGGCTGACCACATCGCGCCGATCAATGCCGCACGCTTCGGCCAGGGCCTGCACCAGCCGGGTCTTGCCCGCCCCGAGCGGACCGCTCAGCCCCAGCACGCACCGCGCTGGCAGCACCCGGGCCAGGGCGTGGCCAAGGTTGGCCGTCGCGGCTTCGTTGACGGCTTGGAATTGAAAAAAGTCGGCGGACACGGGCATGAGCCTAACAGCGGATGACGGCGACGATTCGGCAGGGGCGCGGCGCAAGCAGTTATCTCACGCCCGGCCGTGGCGTTGCCAAGATACGCCAATCATCCGCCGGCCGAAAGGCGGTCGGAGCGAGGTAGCTGTTAGAAGACCTCACTTCGCAAGCTTAAACGTCTGCGACGTCGTGTCCCAGGGGTAGAAGTCGTGTCCGTAGGTCTCGGCGGGCAAGAAAACGGCGTTGGTGATGCCGTTCAACTCGCAAGCGTCCTTGAACCGCTGGCTGACGATTGTCTCGCCGGGTGACCCCCGCGGGCGAAATGCGTCTGCGCCATTCCAGGTGTTCTCGTCGACGATCACCCGTTTCCAGCGCATGATAATCGCCGAGTGGCAGACGGAGCACGTCGGCTCAGTCTGCCATTCAAATCCAGACGCCGCCAGGTCCAACGCTGTCGGACCGTACGCTGCCTCGACGCGGAAATATGGCGGGGGGGGGGCGTACTTCCTACGCCGCGATCGGATTCGACAACTTC
This sequence comes from uncultured Planctomycetaceae bacterium, assembly GCA_963828155.1. Lineage (GTDB taxonomy): Bacteria > Planctomycetota > Planctomycetia > Pirellulales > PALSA-1355 > CAWCAX01. The sequence goes on along the minus strand of CAWHDQ010000010.1, from coordinate 172,646 downwards.
CACCGGTTCAAAGCCAGTAAGGCCGCCTAAGCAATAGTCTTGATAGACACCGCTAAATTTTTGGGACACCAGAAAATCATCGGCCCCGGGCATGAAGACGAAGTCGCCAAAGTTTCGACCAAATAGCTCTATCTCGACACGAAGCGGTGGTAACCATGGCACGCAGCTGACGAACGCGCCGCAGTGTTCGCATCTTGAGGCGGTCCCAGCACGCCAGCCAGGCAATATCCTAAAGACAGCATCTGCGTCCCCGCGCGGATTTCGATGCAATACGTAGAATTTCATGGGGCTCCGCCTTCGAGGCCACGTGGGAACAACTTACGTAGGTCTTCTTTGTCGTATCGCTCTTGCAAGAACCTTTCGAATCCTTCCTCGGTTGCGTGCTTATTTCGATCGATCCACGCCGAGACCTCGGCATCGAGCTTGCGATGCCATTCCGGATAGCCCTCGTGCGAGGGCAAGTCTTTCGCAAACGCCTCGAATCTGGAATCGCGGTATTTGTATTTTCCCTTCAAGATCGGATGCCGTTCAAGGGCCTGATGCACCGGCGAAGAAATGGCATGATGAGTCTGCCCGGTACCGACCACGGCCTCGACTTCGCGCCTGATTATATCTGCGGCCTCGGCGTCATTCTTCGCCTTGGCTGCCAACTGTAGGATCTTTTTTCGCACGGCCTCGGTGAGCTTGCCGAGCTTATTGGCGACCGACCGCGTGACCTTTGCGGACCGCTTGCCGGCCTTGAAGATCACGCCGACCACCGCGAGTGATCCCACGAAGGGCAGGAGCGACATGAGCTGTCGCGCGTGGGGACCGTTCTGGATCAGGTCGTCGGTGGAGACGACCAGATCGCCGGCTGGGGTGAGCGTCGCGAGCGAATTCAGATACAACTCTGCCAGGACCGTCGCCTGGCTGGCCGCATCGGCCCCGGCCTCAGCCCGCCACTTCTGCAGTTCCTCGGGGCTGCCAGTTCTTCCGATCTTGTCGGTTCTGTAGATACGCGCCGATCGAGTTCGCGAACAGCCCGCTGTTGACTTGATCGATAATCGCTTGGGCGGTCTGGCCGGCGGTGTAACTCTTGTCGACTTCGACCAGCGGCGCCTCGCTTTCGATCCAGCTGTGCTGTTTTTTCCCGGTCCAGCCGGCGTCGCGAGCGCGAAGCTGCCCGCCAACGCTGGTCGCTTTCCACCATCGGGCGATGTCGGGGTCGAGCAGTTCCAGGGCCAGTTGCACCTTCGCGCGGAACGAGTCGGTGACCTCCGGCCCGGTGCCAGCGGTCTCGACGCCCTCGGAGTTGAACGTGGAACCGGCCGATGCGCCGATGTTCGCCCCGGTGGCCGACGGCGGCGGCGGCGGAAGCGAGAGCGGATTTACCGTAGCTGTCCGCTTATTTCGCGACATGCGTAGCGCGGTCTGCATGACTTTGGGCCGGTAGGTGGCATTCACGCCGCGGGCGGATGGCGCGGCGGCACCTCGCGTCGGCGAGAACCAACCGCGGTTTTGCGGAATTGCGCCGCGCGGGTGCTTGGCCGGATCCCAATGGATCGCGCGCCAGCGGCCGATTGCCCGGACTGCCTCACGCACCTGGAGCGAGACGATGTCCTGCTTTTCCGCCCTGATCGGCCTTGGCATGGCTCGGCCCGTGATGGCCTCGACGAGAGCTTCAACATCCGCGTCCGACCAATCCTCGGCAGGGCGTGGAGTTTCGACCCGCGGGCCTTCCCAAGGATAGGGCAACGACGTCTCGCGCAACGCCTGAATCAGGATCCACGTTTTGTGCGAGACCCAGAATTCGTCGAACTCACTTGCGCGGGTCTCCTCCGCCATCGAGACGACTCCTTTCACTCCGCGTGCACTGCCTTCACTGGGGAATCGTGGCGACGCGACGCCGCTTAGCGGCCATTGCCCGAGCTCGCGGTTGCGAACCGCGCGGATAGCCCAGTGGGCAAGACAATAGCGAGAGCACTGGCCAGATTTCAAGAATCAATCTTGCCCTGCGGTGCGGTTTCGGCAATTGAATGGATTCGCCCTGGCTCGAATCCACCACTTGACAGTGCGTGCCGTGCCAAGAGCACGAACGAGCGACGCCATCAACCCACGCCGCCAATCGACCAGCGGCTTGGCCTGCGAAGTTAATGCTCCCAGCCGCGGGGCACGAGCGGAACGCGGGTGCCGTCGGCCGTTAGCTGCCAGAGGCCCGCCTCGGCGACGAAGCTGCCGATGTCGGTGAGCGGCACGTTGAGCGGTTGATCGGCCAAGAGCCGCTCTGCTTCGCCAGGCGGCACAGCCAGGATCAATTCAAAATCTTCGCCGTCGCCCAGGGCGTGATCGAGCGGCGAGAGCGAATCGGCCGCGGATGCGCGCTCTGAGCAGTCAGCTCCTGCGCCGCTGCCGAAATGGGGACGCGGCTCAATTCCATCACCGCACCACAACCGCTCGCGGCCGCCAGCCGGTTCAGGTCGAGCGACAGGCCGTCGCTCACGTCGATCCCGGCGTGCAACTCGTAGCGCTCGGCCAGCAGCAGCGCCTCGCGCACCCGGGGCTGAAAGTCGAACTGCCGCCCCAGGATGCTCCCCCCGAACGACCCGGTCACCAGAATCCGGTCGCCGGGCCGGGCCCCGCTCCGCGTCAGCGGGCCCTTGGTCGTCGGCGTGCCGAACAGCGTGATCGAAATGGCGAGCGGGCCGTCCCAGGTGTTGGTGTCGCCGCCGGCAATCGCCACGTCGAACTCGTCGGCCAGCGGGAGCAGCCCTTCGTACAGCTGCTGGGCGAGCCCCAGCGGCCCGAGCGCAAGCACATCGTGCCGCGGAAGTGCGAGTGCAATGACCGCGGCCACCGGCTGGGCGGCCATTGCGGCCAGATCGCTCAGGTTCACCGCCAGAGCCTTGCGGCCTACGCGGCGCGGCTCAGCGCGGGCAAGCTCGAAATCGACTCCATCGGTAAGCAGATCAACGGTGACGACAGACTGGCAGCCGTCTCCCAGCCGTACGACTGCGGCGTCGTCTCCGGGCCCCAGCCGGAGCGTCGGTGCGCGGGGAGACGAGCGGCGAGCCAAGCAATGAATTGCGATTCCATACGGCCGGAACGTGCGAAAAGCCGGAGCGACGCATGATCGATTTGCACGACCCGAGCGGGCCGCTACGCGTGGTTATTATGGATCGAACGGCGCGGAAGTGATATGGCGGTACGGTGAAAGGATGGCCCCCCGCTCCCCAGGGGCAAGTGACTCTCGTGCCCGACCGGGCGGCTACTTCCGCATGGTGACATTCAGGTGGCCGAACAGCGGCTCGTTATTCCGCAGGATGTAGAACTTTAGCGGTTCCAGCTCGGCAAAGTCAGGCCGGTTGAGCACGTAGGCCACATTGTCCAGCGAAACCGTCTCCCAGATGTGCATGCCCACCAGGATGTCGCCGCGACGGATGCCCTGCCGCGAGGCCGGGCTGTCGGGCCGCACGGATTGCACGTTCAGCCCGCCCTGGTAGCGCGACGGCATCTGCCGGAACCGGGACGCTGGCACCGGTTCGAGCTTCAGGCCCAGCACGTCCCAGACCTGGTCGACCGGCGTGCTCCGCTTTTTGGAGGCCAGCACCAGGCTGAGCGAGACCGGCTGGCGGTTCCGCTCGACCACCAGCGACAGCTCGTCGCCGGGCTTGTGATCGAGCAGGGCCCGCTCGAAATCCATGCCCGCGATACCGATTGGGTGCCGACCTTGGTCACGACGTCGCCGGTTTGCAGCCCGCACTTGGCGGCCGGGCTTTCGTCGTCGATTTCGCCGACCACGAATTCCCGCGGCAGGGCTTCCTGCCGAGCGACATGTACGCCGTGGTAGGTGCTTTCGATCCGCTCGGCACTCATCAGGTTGGCCGCGATCGCCATCGCCATGTCGATCGGGATGGCGAAGCCGATGCCCTGGGCTCCGGCCCGCACGGCGACGTTGATGCCGATCAGCTCGCCGTCGATGTTCAAGAGCGGGCCGCCCGAGTTGCCGGGATTGATCGCCGCGTCGACCTGGATCAGATCGCGATACTGCTGGGCATCGCTCACCTGCACGGTCCGGTGCAGGGCGCTGATGATGCCGCGAGTGACCGTGTGCTCGTAGCCAAACGCATTGCCCACGGCGATCACCGGCTCGCCGGTCATCAGATCGCTCGACGTGCCGACGTTCAGGCAGGGCAGCGGTTCGCGAGCATTCGACTTTGATCACGGCCAGGTCGGTCCGCGGATCGTGCGAGACCAGCGATGCGGTCAGCGATTGCCCGCCGGCGAGCGTCACCTGGATCTTCTTGACGCCTTCGACGACGTGGTGATTGGTGATGATGTAGCCCCGCTCGTCGATCACGATGCCGGTGCCCATGCCGTTGACGTGCTGCGGAGCATCGCCGCGGCGGGCGCCGTCTTCGCTGGGAGCGAGGGTCTTCTGGCCGTGGATATTGACGATCGAAGGCCGGGCCTGCTCCACCGCCCGGACGGTGGCCGTGCGCCGCAGCTCGCTCGACGTGAGCGGGCCGGCGGAGACAAGCAGGATCGACAGACCGGAGCAGATCGCAATTCCAAGGCACGCGGGCGCACTGGAGGTGTGCAATCGGGAGCGCATGGTGGGCCGAACGTGGTGAGCGGAGGAGAGTCGCTGCGGGGGTCCGCTAGCTAGGCTGGGCACAATCTTGCGGTTGTGCGGTGTTTGCAGCCGTTCGCGGCACGAAAGCTAGATCGGCCCGGCGTCAAAATCGCTTCAACAGCACCAACCGCGCCGGCAGACACGCCCCAACTTCACATTCCACCGACGGAAGAGTTTGCCCGAGCGGAACAGGCGCTCGTCCGAGGCAGCGCGCCGGGTGCTCCGCGGCCGCAGGTTGCTTGGCCGACCAGCAATTGGGCCACCCGCGCGGGCACACATCGAGCCCAGGGTCAGCGCTTCGCCGCGGCTCGGGCTACTGGCAGGCTTCGCAGCGAGTCGCGGCGCTGACCGGCTGGATGGGGCGAGCCGCCGGCCGCTTGCCAGTTCGCGAAGTCCGGCCGAGCGAACGCGGCACGGGCACGTTCTCCAGCTCGGGGCCGCTGCCGGAGGGAACCGGCGCCAGCGGCTCTTCGTTGCCGGCCGGCTGCAAGCCGTCCTCGGTCCGGGGGCCAAACACCGGCCGGACCGGCACCGGAAAGAAGTGACCCGGCGCAGCGACCAGCGGGCCTTCGGACGAGTGCTCTTTGTGGCCGCGGCCCATCCGGCAGCGGCCGGGGCACTGCTCTGTGGCCCCCTGGGAAGCGAGGCACTCGGAGCCGGGGCACTGGCAGCCGTCGGGCGGGCGGCCGCACGATTGGCAACAATTGCCACCTGAGCACGCATTTGCGCAGGCAGATGGGCGGTGAATCGCGAGCGTCCAAGCGCCGCCGAACACCAAGCCGTTCTCGTCGCACGTGCAGCAGCCCGAGCCGCCGATGGCGCAGGCCACCAGCGCAAGCGCTGCCCAGCTTCGTACCCAATCCCGCATGGTCACCCCCCGACGACCAAACGAGGCCAACGCCTTGCCAGCAGAATCAGTGCTTGCGCACCGCGGGCAACGCGGGCCTTCGTTGGTTTGATCGGCCGGGCCCCGCTCGGCACGACAGAAAAAACCGGCACAACAGGAATAATCGGCAGAGCCGGGCTAACCGCTCAGGTCGCCGTGCCCGTCATCGCGCGGACGCGTCGCCGGGTCCGTGCCCGCGCAGCCGGGCGGACCGCCAGCAGCAGCAACTGCAGGGCGAGAAAGATTCCCAGCACGCCCAACAGCACGTACGGCCATTTGGGCACCAGCGGCACATGGCGGCGCAAGAAATCTTCGAGCACGCCCACCACCACGACCACCAAAATACCGACCACCAGCAGGCAGCAGCCGATGGCCGACATCAGCCCCTTGAACGTGCTGGCCTCGCTGTACTCTTCGTTGTACAGTTCGACGGTCCGGCCCCGCTTCAAGCTGCGATCGATCGTCTCGGTCAGCTCGGCGCTGCGGGCGGCGTCGACCCAGTCGGGTTTTTCCGGGCTGCCCGCGATGGCGCCGGCCAGGGCATCGAGCGCCACGTCGGCTCCATGCCACTCGACGCCGAGTTGTCGCTCCAGCCGGCTGCCCGCGACCGAGAGTTCAAAGCCCCAGGCCCGCCCTTGCCCGCCGGGATCGGGCTGCGATTTGCTGCCCGGCACGGCGGCGGCGGCGTCAGGCGGGATCGTCACCACAGCCCGGCCGGCCGAACCGATCAAGGTCAGGCGGGCCGCAACGGCTCGTCGGGCGGTGCCACCGACCAGCGCACGAGCAATTCCGAGCGCGGACATCTGCACCGTCAGGTTTGCGTTCGAGGCGCTGTCGAGCGGGCCCCATCGCGTGAATCTTCGTCACGTCGCCGCCGATGGCCCGCAGCAAATCGACATCCCGGGCAAATTGCCGGCGGACGGCCGACTTGCCCCGATCGGCCAGGTGCCGCTCGCAGACCAATTGCTCGAGCTGGCCCAGCGGTCCGCCGGCGTGCTGCTCGCGCAGTCGGGCCAATTCCAGCGCGGCCGGATGCCACCGCTCAGGCAGGTACGGCAGGAACACCGCCTGCGTGTCGCGACAGATCATGTCCAGCTCGTAGTACACGATCATCGCCGCGAACAGCGGATGGGCGACCAATAGCGGCATCCGGGCCTGGGCAAACTTGCGCAGCTGCTCGGCCCGGCGGTCCTCGTCGGGATGCGTTGCGACGATCACCGCGTCGACCAGCTCGCTGTCGAGCAGGGCTTCCCAGTTGTCGAGCACCGCCAGCGATGCGGCCCGCCGGACAGGATTGGCCGCTGGCGCAGCCTGATCCTCGCACACCGCCACCAGCTGATCCTGCGGCCGCCGGGCGATCGCTTCGATCAGGGCCGGCGTGTCGGCGTCGATCCCCAAGAGGCCCAGCCTCATCGTCGCCTCGCGGTGCCCCGTGGCGGTTGGCAGGTCTTAATCTTCACGGCGGGCAGACTCGCAGGGAGGTTCTTGTCGGGCGGGCTAACTGGTTGATACCGTGCAGCCCTTGCGATTGTCAACGCACTCTGCAACCCCTCTCCCTTTAGGGAGAGGCCGGGTGAGGGTGTTTCGAGGGTTTGACCCCGGCGGAGTGCGCATGGCTCGCCGAATCGTTCGCTCGAATGTGGCGGCGATGCGTCTGGCGAATATATCCGGTCGAGGCACAATGACCCTCACCCTACCCTCTCCCTGAAAGGGAGAGGGATTGCCGCGACTTCTCGCCCTCAAGAGAGAGGGATTGCCGTAACTCCTCTCCCTTCAGGGAGAGGCCGGGTGAGGGTGTTTCACCGGACTTGATCCGAGGCGAAACGTCGCACGACGTGCCGAATCGTTCGCCCAGATGTTGCGTCGCTACGCCTGAAGAAATGCGCCCGGTCGAGGCACAATGACCCTCACCCTACCCTCTCCCTGAAAGGGAGAGGGATTGCCGCGACTCCTCTCCCTTTAGGGAGAGGCCGGGTGAGGGTGTTTCGGAGGGCTTGACCCCGGCGGAGTGCGCACGACGTGCCGAATCGTTCGCTCGAATGTGGCGGCGATGCGTCTGGAGAATGCATCCCGTCGAGGCACAATGACCCTCACCCTACCCTCTCCCTGAAAGGGAGAGGGATTGCCGCAACTCCTCTCCCTTTAGGGAGAGGCCGGGTGAGGGTGTTTCGGAGGGCTTGACCCCGGCGGAGTGCGCACGGCTCGCCGAATCGTTCGCCCAAATGTTGCGTCGCTACGCCTGAAGAATGCGCCCCGGTCGAGGCACAATGACCCTCACCCTACCCTCTCCCTGAAAGGGAGAGGGATTGCCGCAACTTCTCGCCCTTAAGAGAGAGGGTTTGCCGTGAATCCTCTCCCTTTAGGGAGAGGCCGGGTGAGGGTGTTTCACGACGCAGCCGGACGAAGATCAGCGGCGCGACGCGGGTCATTTGGACCCGCTGCGCTCGATTGTGATACGTCGCTATAATCAATTCCATGACCGCCCCCCTGCCCCGCCGCCGCTGGCTTCGATACAGCTTGCGGACGTTCCTGCTCGTCGTGACGTTCTGTGCCGCATTCCTCGGTTGGCGATTGCACATCGTGCGCGAGTGCGCGGCGCATGCGGAAGTGGCTGGAGTTTCGCGAGGCCGAATTCACAGTTGCCGCGACGACGAACGAGGTGCCTTGGTATCGCCGCTTCTTTGGGGACACGGACGTGATCCGTGTTGTCCTGCCTGGCAATGTTCCGGTGCAGCTCGCCAACCACGTCAAACAGATATTTCCCGCGGCACACGTCGAGCAGCCCGACGTGGGCCTGGTTGTCCCCTTGGGCGACGCGGAGTATTCCGACCTGAGAAAGCAACTCGATGCACGGCAGGCGGCCGCAAGTGAATTATGCGAAAAGCAATCGGTGCAGGGCCGATTTCCGAGACCGTTCTTGATGCTTGGTTGAGCCAACCGCTGGGTGCTGGCTCAATAATGGGCAACAGAATGCACGCATTATCAGCGCAATTGCGGGCCTACACATTGGATCGGTTCGCACGTCAAGTGATCGAGTTGGAGGTGGCCGTCGAGTGGCTGCGCGTAGCTAGCCAGCTCCACTTGCTGGCAGACGCCTCCGGCCTGGAGCCGAGATCAACAACGAGCGCTGCGGCGGCACACGCGCTGTGTCTGGAACATCTCAAAACGAAATCGCAATTCGACCGTCCTGCCGCGACATCGCTACGCGAATACCGCGAACTACTGGTCGACTACGAAATAGTAAGCTGTCAGGACCAACCCGAATCGGATTCCCCGCTCGCTCCTGCCGAGCGGCGCTGGCATGCGGCGGCCGTGCTGGCCGACAGGCTTTGCGAGGCGGGTTACGCCGCAGCGATAGAACGGCGGGTTGGCGTCGAGGAGCTTGTCGGTTGCTGGGAACGTCGGCGCGATGCCCGATTGGCTGCAGCCAGCCTGACAGGCGACGATGCGGCGAGGAGAGGGATCTGGCAGCAGTTCGCGGATGCTGTCCACAGCGTCGACGACGACTCCAAATTGCAGAGCGCGTTCCGCGAGCAAGGAACAAATTCGTCGGACCCGTTACTGACCGTCTGCTGGGCCATGGCCAAGTCAGCTCTTTCCGAGCTTGATCACGACAGCGCCGGAAGTTTGCAGGCCCTCCAGGCAGCGGTTAGTGGCGGTGAGCGTCTGCTCCAGGGGGTCGCTCCAGACCCAATGGGATGTTGGGGGCCAACGGGCACCGAATTCGCTGCGGCAGTGCAGCATTGGGCCGACGTACGGCGGCTGGCGTTACGGCACGCTCCCTCATCCCTGAATTCGTCCAATTCCAAGGGACAGTCTGACGGAAGCACTACCTTCGCTGTCAATCCGTTTGCCGACGCTTGTTGGAAAACGTATCTCGCAGCTCAGCGGCAATTGGCGGAGCTGAACCTCGCCTCGCGGACAACGCCCGTGAGCCCCGCGGTGCCCTGATCGTTTATTGCGAAAGCCCGCCGTTGTCCGATCCCGCCGCAAACCCGCCCGCCAAGTACGATCCGGCCCTGCACGTGGTGCTGGTCCAGCCCGAGATTCCCCACAATACGGGCTCGGTGGGCCGGACGTGCGTGGCCGTCGGGGCCAAGCTGTGGCTGGTCCGGCCGCTGGGATTCCGGATGGACGATTACTATCTTCGCCGCAGCGGGCTCGACTATTGGCCCCGCCTGGAGTGGGAAGCCGTCGACGATTGGGCGGCGCTCTATCGCGCGGCTGGCCGGCCGGCGATTCTGGTTGTTCAGCAAGTCGGCCGAGCGGAGCTACACTGACGTGCAGTTCGAGCGGGGCGACGTGATCGTGTTTGGCAGCGAATCGCAAGGCCTTGCCGAATCGCTCCGCCAGGAGCACAGCGAGCGGCTGCTGCGGATTCCGATTCGCGAGCAGGTCCGCAGCTTGAATCTGTCGAACGCAGTCGCCATCGTACTGTACGAAGCCCTGCGGCAAGGTGTCGGGCCGGGTAAGTGATCGGTCCGACGCCGGTGATTGTCCCGCCGCTTTTCCCTCGCTGCTGACCATCTCGAATCGCACCCCGGAGCCACGCGATGCCCAGTTTTTCCGCCGACGCGTTACGCCCGTTTGCCGCCAGGCTGCTGGAAACCAGCGGGGCTACGCCCGACGAGGCCCGGCTGGTGGCCGATAGCCTGGTCGATGCCAACCTGCGCGGGCATGACTCGCACGGCGTGATGCGGATTCCGTTCTATCTCGACGCGGTAAAAAAGGGAGACGTGGTTCCCGGCGCCGAGTTCACCGTCATCAAGCAATCCGCCAGCCTGCTGGCCGCCGATGGCCACTGGGGCTTCGGCCAGACGCAGGCCCAGCGGCTGACGCGGCAATTGATTGCACTCGCCGGGTCGGTGCCGCTGGCGATGGGCACGCTGATCCACTCGGGGCACGTCGGCCGCTTGGGCGAGTATTGCGACCAGGCGGCCGCGGCGGGGCTGGTGTCGCTGGTAATGGTCAACACGCACGGCCATGCCCGGCGCGTCGCGCCCCCCGGCGGCAAAGCCCCGCGGCTGGGCACCAATCCGCTGGCTTTCGGCTGCCCCGCGCCGAACGGACCGATCGTGCTCGACTTTGGCACCAGCGCCACGGCCGAGGGCAAAGTGCGGGTCAAAAAAATCGCGGGCCAGCAGTGTCCCGACGGTTGGCTTTTGGACAGCGACGGCCGGCCGACGCGCGACCCCAATGCCCTGTACGCCACCCCGCCCGGCACGATCCTGCCGATGGGCGGCAACCAGGCCTACAAGGGATTTGGGCTGGCGCTGATGGTCGAAATCCTGGCCGGGGCCGTGTCGGGCGGCGTCTGCATTCGCGAGCAGCCGATCAATCAAAACGGCAACTGCCTGTGGATGCTCGTAGTCGATCCGGGTGCCGTCGGCGGGCGGGAACATTTTGCCCAGGAGGTGGCCGGGCTGGTCGAGTTCGTCCGCGGCTGTCCGCAGATCGATCCGGCCGAGCCGATTCAATTGCCCGGCGACCCGGAGCGGCGGACGCTCGAGTCGGCGGCAGGCCGAAGGCATTCCGCTGGACGACGGCAATTGGCAGGAGTTGGCCCGACTTGCCGAACGGTTGGGAATTCCCACACCGGAGAGCGCGCTCAGAGCAGCGAAACGCGGCCGCTTGCTTGCTGGCGGTTGGCCGGAGCGCCGATAATCCAATTGCGCCGCGCTGGCGGCCTGCCGCCCACTTTCCCGCCCACAATGCCCGGAGGCAGTCATGCGCCCCCCTGCCCTGACGAGGTTCGCCACACTTTTGCTTGTGCTTCCCACGGTGCCGCTGCTCGCGGCCGACGATAAACTGCCGCCGCCCGTCACGGATGTCGAGTTGCAACCGCTGGCGGCCCAGGTGCAGCGCGTCGCCCAGGCGCTCGATCTGCTCGGGGCACCCCTCGGCCCCCAGCGGCAAAAGGCCCTCGAAGCGGCCTGCGCCTCGAAAGATGCCGCCGAAGGTGTCCGTCAGATCCAGGCCCTGCTCGACCGCTTGTGCCTGGCCGTGGTCGACATCAATGCCGAAAGCCGGGTCAAGGTGGCCGCCGGCCCTGCCGAGCCCAAGCTGATGCAGCAGGGCTGGCGGGTTTTTCTGGTCAAGGTGATCAACGAGGCCCCGGTCACGTCGGCCTTGCGTGTGGGCAGTCCGAACGCCGCCCCGCTTCACGTGCGCAGCAGCGGCAGCCCCGAGCCCAAGGCCACGATCAGCGCCGCCGACATCGCCGAGCGCTGGCTCGACGTGCAGTCGCACGACGGCCAGCCGCTGGCCAAGAACCTGTCCGGGCTGAAGCTCGAATACCGCGTCGTCAGCCTGTACAGCCGCGACGTCGGCCAGCGCGAGGCCAAGCTCACCTTCGACGTCGGCCAAGGCACCCAGGACCTGGGATTCCGCAACGAGCTGAACGTGCTGTTTCAGTGCGAGCCGGCGGTCGAAGTCGAGTTCGAGATTCTCGACGAGAACGGCAAGCCCGCGGTGGCCGAACTGGTCATTCACGACAGCCAGGACCGGGTCTATCCCTCGCTGGCCCGGCGGCTGGCGCCGGACATGTTCTTCCATGCCCAGGTCTATCGGGCCAGCGGCGAGCACGTGTTTTTGCCGCCCGGCACCTACGAAGTCAGCTACGGTCGCGGGCCCGAGTACCACGAGCAGGACATAACGATCGAGGTGCCGGCCGCGGCGAAGCACAAAGTGCCCTTGCAACTGAAGGCGCTGGATCAAGCTGGCCGACCAGGGCTGGTTCTCGGGCGATCACCACATCCACTCGGCCGGTTGCGCCCATTACGAATCGCCGGCTGAGGGCATCCAGCCAGCCGACATGCTGCGGCACATCCAGGGCGAAGACCTGAACGTCGGCTGCGTCCTGTCGTGGGGGCCCTGCTGGTATTACCAAAAACAGTTCTTCGAGGGGCAGACCAGCAAACTCTCCACGCCCGGCAACTTGATGCGATACGACGTCGAAGTCTCGGGCTTTCCAAGCTCGCACGCCGGCCACTTGTGCTTGCTGCGGCTGACCGAAGACGACTACCCCGGCACGACCCGGATCGAAGAGTGGCCCAGCTGGGACCTGCCTGTGGTGCAATGGGGCAAAAGCCAGGGGGCCGTGGTCGGCTTCTCGCACAGCGGCTGGGGGCTCAAGGTCGACGGCAACAAACTGCCGACCTACGAAGTGCCGCCCTACGACGGCATCGGAGCGAACGAATACATCGTCGACGTGACGCACGACGCCTGCGACTTCATCTCCGCGGTCGACACGCCGGCCATCTGGGAACTCAACATCTGGTATCACACGCTCAATTGCGGCTACACCGCCCGGATCAGCGGCGAGACCGATTTTCCCTGCATCTATGGCGAACGGGTCGGCCTGGGCCGCTCGTACGTCAAACTGCCCAAGGACCAGCCGCTCGACTACGACGCCTGGGTCGCCGGCCTGCGCGACGGTCGGAGCTATGTGACCGAGGGGCTGGGACACCTGTTCGACTTCTCGGTCGGCTCTCTGGGCGTGGGCGAAAAAGGTGCCGGCGACCGGCCGAGCGTGCTGGCGGCCGAGGCCGGCAAGCCGCTGGTAGTGCTGGTCAATGCCGCGGCCCTGCTGGCCGACAAGCCGCGCGAAGATATCCGCTCGCGTCCGCTGGCCGACAAGCCGTATTGGCACATCGAACGGGCCCGGATCGGCACGACGGGCGAGGTGCCGGTCGAGCTGATCGTCAACGGCCAGTCGATCGAAACGCAAAAGATCAAGGCCGACGGCAGCGTCCAACCGCTCAAGTTCAACTTCACGCCGAAGCAATCGAGCTGGGTCGCCCTGCGGATATTTCCCAGCGCCCATACGAACCCCGTGTTCGTCGAGGTCGGCGGCAAACCGATCCGGGCCAGCCGCAAGAGCGCCCAGTGGTGCCTCGACTCGGTCGACGTCTGCTGGAAGGCCAAGTCGAAGCAGATCCGCCCGGCCGAGCTGCCCGCGGCCGAAGCCGCCTACGAGCACGCCCGGCAGGCGTACCGGAAGGTGCTGGCCGAGGCGACGGGGCCGTGATCGGCTGAATCCTCGCGAGCGTCCGGAGCGATGGCCGGGACAACGATCCGGCTGGTCGGGCTCGGCGGGGCCGTGTCGGCGGATTACAATGAAGGGCGTCGTCCGCTATCGCCGGACGCGAACGGTCGACCTGGGGGGTGGGTGATGAAACGCTTTGATTTGCTTACCGTGGTGGTTCTGGCCAGTGTTGGGATCGCGGCTCCCGCCTCGGCCCAGGTGTATCCCTCGAAGGCCCAGCAGTACGGCCGGTTCGTTTCGCCGCAGCGGAATTTCAGCGGCCTGGTCTCGGGCTACGAAGCCTGGCAACTGACTGACATCCGCCGCCGGGCCGAGATCGCGCGGCAGGTCGACCTGAATGCCGACATGTATTGGCGATGGAGCGGCGCGAGCAGCTTTTATCCCGGCGTGTTCGAACCCTGGCCGATGATCCCGGGCAACGTCTGGGGCTGGCCGGTCGCCGTGTCGCCGCCGGTCGTCTCGGGCACGCGCGTGCCGCCGCAATTCGATCCTGAGTATGCCGATCCCTCGTCGGGCGTGGTGCCGCCGGTGGCCAACCCGCCGATCGAGACGGTGTCGCCTGTCGCGCCCCCGGTGAACAGCGCGCCGCAATCCGGCACATCGCCCTCGCAGCCGCCGAACTTCGCGCCGGCGCCGGAGCCCGGCGCGACGATCCAGGAACTTCCGCCACCGGCCGGCAAAACCACGCCGCCCACGCCTGTGCCACCAAAGTCACCGACCCCCAAGCCGCCGACCCCCAAGCCACCGACCCCCAAGCCGCCGGCGCCGAAGGCCAAGGCGCCCGAGGTGCAGCGCGACGCGGCCAATCCGCAGCCGAGCACCGGCGGACCGCGACGGTTTTAGTTTTGTCCCTCCACGGCAATCAGCGGCCGACCGGCGAACTTAGGCCGTTTTTGGCTCTTTCTCTCGCGGCCAATTGCCGATAAGATGTGATTGTGCGGTTGAGGCCCCCGCGGGCCGGCCGCCCAACCAAACATGACGCGGGGTGGAGCAGCCCGGTAGCTCGCGAGGCTCATAACCTCGAGGTCGCAGGTTCGAATCCTGTCCCCGCCATTTTCCAAAGAGGGTTGCCTTCGCTTTGCGGAGGCAACCCTTTTCTGTTGGAATCAGGCCTGCGAAGCAATTCTAGAACCGGGTCCACGGACTCCAGCGACGGCACTGGCGATCGGCCGTCGGGCCAATGTTATAATGGGCTGCAAGCGTGCCCAGAAAAATCCGTGAATTGGTGAAGGATTTGCAGGACGCGGGTTTTGCGATTGTCCCTGGCGGTGGCAGAGGGTCGCACCGAAAATTCACGCACCCGAACTTCGCTGGGGCAGTGACGCTCAGCGGTCAGGACGGCGACGACGCGAAGAAATACTCAAGAGAAACAAGTACGGCTTGCCATCGAGCAAGTAGAGCGATGAGACCGATCGATCGATACCATCGATGGGTGGAATGGAGCGACGAGGACCAAGTCTACATTGGCAAGTGCCCCGATTTAATCACCGGAATTCACGGTGACGATCCCGTCAAAGTTTACGAGGAGCTTGGAGAAGTCGTCCAAGAAGTCATCGATTGCTTTGAGCAGAAAGGGCGCGAGCTTCCCGCCGTCCGGACGCGGCCAATGATGGACGTTTCCTAGCAAACGCCTGGGAATTCGCCTGAAAGGGATCAAGTGGCCTGAGGCCCGCTCCCAACGGGTCATGGCACTGAGGCAGACGGGTGATGGAACGCGGATAATTTCGTGGGCAGCGCCGCGGCGTTCGAATGGAGTGCGAACTCGATCATTTTCCAAAAAGGGTTGCCTTAGCTTTGCGGAGGCAATCCTTTTGTTTTTTGGCGTGTCCCTAACCTCGGTTCTGGTGGGTTGCCGATCGTGGAGGCGAAAAGCGTGGCACACGGTCCAGAATGTGCGCCGGTCGTGCGTCGGGGCGGTCGCGCGGAGCCCTGTCCGCTGAAGCAGAACTGAACCATGCTCCGAATAACCGCTGCAGCCGCGCTGCAGGCCCTGGCCGCGACAGGCAGGAGCAACTTCGCGACCGCCTCGGAGCCAACGGGCTGTGACGGGGCGAACCAAATCGAGAATTTCATCGGCATAAAGCTGACCCTCGTGCCGGCGGGCGACTTCATGATGGGCTCCGAGTCGGCCGAGAAAACAGCCGAGTCGACGAAAGATTACTAGCCAGGCACGGCAGCCAGGGTGTAGGTTTGCTGACGGCGGACGCCTTCAAGAACCAGCCCCCCCCGCACAAAGTGCCCGGCTCAGCGAGAGGCCCGCTGCTCCACCATCCGACATCGAAAACGTGGCACGCGCAATCGGCGGCCCACTGACAATCTTTCTGCTCCCAAGATCGGAAGGCACCCTGCATGCGATTGCTGCTGCTGACGCTGTTGACCCTCGTCACTTTCAGAATCTCTGCCGGCTTGGCGGCGGATGAGCCCACGTTCTATGACCCCGTCGAAAAGCAAATCGAAGGCTGGACGATCCAGGTCGATCCGCAATTGCTGACGAAAGACAACGAGGACGTCGCCACGCAAGCGTTCACGGCCTTGGCCAACCACCTGCAGCGAATCAAGTACATCGTGCCGAAAGACCGCTGCGAGAAATTGCAAACGCTGCCGATCTGGCTCGAACTCAAGGGAAAACTGGGCGGCATGCAATACCACCCCGATCGCGATTGGCTCGTGGAAAACAAGCACGATCCGCGATTAGTGAAGCACGTGCACATTCCGCAGGCCAAGGAACTCTACGATCCGCACATGTGGGCCAAGCATCCCTACGTGGTGCTCCACGAATTGGCCCACGCCTATCACGACCAGGTGCTCGGTTTCGATGATCCCAGCATTCTCGCCGCGTACCAGAACGCGAAAGACAAACAGCTCTATGACCGAGTGCTGCTCTATACTGGAGAGAAAGTACGTCACTACGGCCTGACCGACCACAAGGAGTATTTTGCCGAAGCGACGGAAGCGTACTTCGGCGTCAACGATTTCTATCCTTTCGTGCGGGCGGAACTGAAGGAACACGATCCAACCATGTTCGCTCTGCTCGAGAAGATCTGGGGACCAGTGCGGTAGCGAAAGTCGGAGGCCCGCTTCGGGCAGCACGCGGTGCTACTGGACTTCGGTGCTACTGAACTTCGGCAAACCGGTATCCCACGCCGCGAACCGTCTCGAGTCGCTGGCCAAACGAGCCGAGCTTGCGCCGCAAGCTGACCAGCTGCACGTCGACCGAGCGTGGCGTGACCGGATGGCCCTGGCCTTTCACGGCCGTGACGATTTCGTCGCGCGTGAACACGATGCCCCGCTCCCTGGCCAGGAGGTAGAGAATATCGAATTCGGTCTTGGTGAGCACGATTAAATCGTCCGCCAAACGCACCTCGCGGCGCCGGCGGTCAAGACGCAAGTTACCGATCGATAGCACCTCGCGTTGGTCCCTGCGACCGCCGGTCGATTCGGCCTCGACCAGGACCGTCGGCAAACGCCCGTCGCTCGCGAGCCGACCCCCGAAGGTCGAGTAAATGTCTTCCAGCACGCTGGCAGCCAAGCCTGGCTCGCTTCCGGGTTCGGTCTCGTTCTGCAATCGGTAACCACGATTGAGAAGCGATTGCGTCAGTTGATCTTGCTGCTCGGTCTGCGTGCTGACGACGATCACGACCGTTGCCGAGCTATCGACGGCCCGGGGCCGACGCGGCTGGACCGCCGACGAAAAACGGACCGTGCTGGGCGTAAACGCATCGGCGGCGCGACGGCTCGCCGGAGAACGACTGGCGGCGGTGCTCATGGTTTGGGCTCCTGGGAGTTGCTGAAATGGCGATTCGAATTCAGAATCGGCGCGGCACAAAGCCGACGTGCCTTGCGGCGACGATTCACTGAGGATCGCAGGGATGAGGATCCGGACTGCCCGCGGGCGGGGGCAAGCGACTGTCGGTTTAGCGCCAACAGCGATCGCGCGCTGCGCGGCAACGTGCCCAGGCAGAGAACTCAGAACGCCCCGCCGACGGCGCTGGCGGTAAGCGCCAGAAACCATCTCGGCGGCAGCGCGGCGACACCGGCACGATTTGCCGATGCCCGGCTCGCCCCGCCAATCGCTGCCCGGCAGAGTGCGCGTTCAGAAGCCAGAGCCCGGACATAAAGGAACCTCACGGTCCTGGTCCGCGGTGCCTCCGGCTGGCCAGTCAGCATCGCAAAAGAGTGCGACGGAACATCACAATCATCATCAACATTGTGATGTATCCAGTATAACGAGCGTTTCCCACCTGTCAAGCGAGGAAAAACCGTGTCCCCTGACGGTTTCAGCGGCAAATCGCTCGAGAAGCGCGCCGCGCAAAGCATCGGCCGCAAAAAGCCCCCCAGAGACGGCCACGCTACTGCGCGGCCGCGATCGGGCCAGGTTCCCCGGTTGCCTCGGCGTCGCTCGCGGCCGAAGGTTCTTCGATCCACTCGCCGCGGAGCCAGGCGACGAGCAAATCGAGCTCGCGGCTGCTGAGCAAGTTTTGCCCTGGTTGGTGCTCGTCCCGACGGAAGGCAGGCATGCGGTCGTTTTGATCGCCAGGGTAGAATCGCTCGTGCTGCGGGTTGGAAATCATGGCGGCCAGCCACCCGCGCGAGCCGTAGCCCGACAGATCGGGGCCCGAGCCCAATTCGCCGTTCGATCCGAAGCGATGGCAATCGGTGCAGCCGAATTGCCCCGCGATCAAGGCGCCGCCGGCTGCAATGCCCGCGCTATCGCGACGATCGGCGGCGGCTTGGCCCGGCAGCTGGGCTTCGGCCGAGAGGGCCCGGGCGACGAGATTTAGTTGCTGCTTGAGCGCATCCTCGTCAGCGGCCTCATCCTGCATTTCGCGGAGCTTGTCGGCCATTTCGCCCGCGGCGAATTTGGTTTTGCCGAAGTACGCCGGACCGGAAAACTGGTCGGGAGTGAGCAATCCCGCGATCCATTCGGGCCGGGCAAAACCGTACAAGTTCGGCGCAGAGGGCTCTTGGGCGACGATCCCCACGCCCTGCGCATCGGCGTGCGAGTGGCAACTGGCGCAATGCCGCTGGAATAGCAGCGGGCCCTGAGTTTTCGGGTCGTTCCGCAGCAGCGCGATGGCGCCTTCGACCGGCAAGGCGTCCTGACGCGCGAGCAGCCGCGCCGGTCCGCCAGACCGCGGGCCACGTTCTGAGCGGCCAGATACTCCTGGTCGCTCCAATCGCGGGCGAGCGACGTCCAGGTCAGCCCCGCCCAGCCGCCGAGGCCCAGCAGTACCGTGAGACCCCGCACCAAGGCGCCCCACCGCTGGCCAAGCCGCCGATCGACGGCCGGCAAAAGCAGAAAATAAAGCAACAGCGCCAGCGGCAGGATCAGCGTCGCCAGAAACTCCCAAGAGCCGGTGAAATACCGGCGCAGCTCGAACAACCACCGGAAGTACCATTCGGGGCGCGGCGAGTCGGGCAAGGTCGGATCGGCCGGCGCCTCGAGCGGTGCCCCGTATCGCCAGGCCACCCATACCACCGTCGCCACCACGAGCGACAAGACGATCAGATTGCGCACGCTCTGATAGGGCCAATAGGTCCGTCCGGTCATGCCGCCCACCGGCGGGTCGGCGGCTCGCGCGGCGTGCCGGTGAACCTGGCCGATATGAATCGCGAGCAACAGCGCAGCAAGGATCGGCAACAGCCCGACGTGGAGGAAGTAGAGGTGGGTGAGCGTCAGATTGCCGGCCGCGTCGCCCCCGAGCACGATTCGCTGAATGGCCGGTCCGATCAGCGGTGTCGACGCCAGAATCTTGCCCTCGACGTCGATTTGGGCGATCCCCTTCTGGCTGGCCGAGAGCGGATTGCCGGTCACGGCCCAGACGATCGTCAGCGGCAACAGCAGCAGACCGGTGATCCAGATCAACTCGCGCGGTGCGCGAAATGCCGCGGTCCACACCACCCGGCGCGACATGCACCAGAAAGATCACGATCAGGGCATGCGAGGTGTAATAATGCACGCCGCGCAGCAGGGCCCCGGCCTGCGACGCGTCGATGTAGTGTACGCTCGCCCAGGCCGCCGACATCGACGGACTGTACGTCGTCATCAGCGCCAGACCGGTCACCACTTCGATCGCCAGCAGCCAGAGCAAGCAGCTGCCGCTCGCGAGCCACCAGCTGGGCCCGCCGGGCACGACGCGATTGCGCAGCTCGGCGACCCAGCCGCGGTAGCCGGTCCGCTCGTCGAGCCAGTCGCTCAAGTTCGTCATGGCGCGGAGCCCGGCAGTTCTGGATGGCACTCGTCGGCTTTTCTCACGCCAGAGCTGGGCCGATCGCGCTGGGTCGGTCCCGCTGGCTTAAGCGACGGGCTTGCTGGTCGCCAGGCCGGGTTCAAAAGACGTCGGGCACACCTCGACCCACCACTCGCCGCTGGTTTGGTCTTGCACGAGACGACAGGGCAACTCGTCCATTCCGCGGGGCGCGTGATTGGGCCGGCTCGATGCGGCATCCCTCGCCCGCTGGCCGTCGAAGGCAAACGCGGCTCGATGGCAGGGACAAACAAATTGGGCGCCGTCGCCGGCCATCTGGACCGTGCAGCCCAAATGAGGGCAGACGGCCGAAAGGGCCTTGACCGTCGTCTGCGACGGGTCGGCAGGGACGGCGGAACCACGCATCAGCCACGCGCGGCCGATCGGTTCCTCGGGGTGCAACGTCCAGCCGTCCCGCACGTTGCCCAAGATCGGCACGGACAGCGGCCGGCCGGGCTGCAGATCGGCGAGCCGCGCCACCCGCTTGAAATCGCCGTGCTCCGGTTTGGACCGGCGGAGCGTGCCCACCGCGAACGAAACCGCCGGAACACCGACGACGGCCGCATTGCGCCGGCCAGTAAACCGCTAATCCATTTGAGCATCGAGCGACGGCGACAATGGCTCATCGGCCTAGCCTCAGGCGGGAAGTGTCTCGCTGCCGGCAGGTTTGGGTGGGACCGGCAGCATCCGGCGAGGATGCACAGTGGCGCGCTGACCTCGGCACGGCGCGGCAAGGAATGCAATTCGTGTACCAGACCCCGCGGCCAGTGAACTCGCTCCCGGCAGGGTCGAAGGTCGCAATCGCCGAATGTTCGCTCAGGCCGGTAGATACGTTTGTGCTTGGAGCTGCGATCCCCCTGCACCGCGGGATCGCCGGTCGACGAACCCAGTGGACTCGGCCTGTATCCCCGCCGTGCGCCCTGTGCGAAATCGCCTTGCCGTCGCAATCGAGCAATCGCAAGCGCAACCCCGTTTTTCCCCGACGCTCAGGGCTACCCCGCGAGCGACGGACTCCGGCATACAAATTGCTAATCTGCGACGATGCTCGTGCGCCGCCTCGCACGCGGCGAGACTGAGCACGTCGACGGTTTCCAAAAGAAGGGGGCTACCGAAATGTTGGAATTCCTCTTGTTGGCCGTAGCGGGCGCCGTCTTGCTGACAATCGTGCTGGCCTTCGCGGTTTTCGGCGAGCAGGCATTTGCCGCGAGTCCCCCGCAAGTCCGACCGCGAAACGGCCGCGAGCGACAACTGCTTTCCGCCCATTTGGGACCGGGCGATCGGGCTCGCGACTCGGCGCAGGAAGTCGCCGCGTCCGAGTTGCATGCGTCGGAGCGGAGCCATACCGAGCTGCTGTCCGCACGGTGTGCGGAGACGGACACGCGCGGAGCGGCGCAGCGCTCGTGCGGGAACTGGCGTCTCGTCAGGAGATCTGTCCCAGCCGCGAAGCGGAGGCCATTCCTGTGACCGCTCCCGAAGCTGCTGGCCATCGCGGCCGACCTGCAGCGACATTGCGGCCGGCGGACGCTGCGGCAGATTCACGACCAGGCGGTCCGCGCCGCCAAGCAGCCGGCATCTCAAGAGTGCGGTTTTGCCTGCCCGCTCCGCGACGCAAACGGCTGTTGCCTGGCCCACTCCGTGCGGCCGATGTACTGCCGGGGACGCGAACTGCTCAGCGGCGCCTACACCGAATCGGCAGCCCCGACTGACGGACCGACCGCCGGCGGAGCCATTCCCCCGGCCCTGGCCAGGCAGGTGGGCGAGGGGATGCTCGCGGAACTGTCCGGCGCTCTGGGGCGAGCTCAGCTCGATCCGCGGGTCTACGAACTCAACAGTGCGCTGGCAGTCGCACTCGACGCGCCCTTTGCGTCGCGACGCTGGGCCTCGGGCGAGCCGATCTTCGCAGGCTGCACGACTCTGAACGTGCCTCAAATCTAAAGCCTGAGGTTTCAGTCGCGGCCCCAATTGGGGCTCCGCGCAGGCGCGAAAGCCGATGGTTGCGGCAGCCCGCACGGCGACAGCGCCTTTTTTTCCGCTTTCGGCGAAATCTTTCCTGGTACCCGGCGCGAGCCACCGGGGCGGGCACAGGCTATCTCGCGGCGGGGGCGGCGTTACAATTCCCGCATGCTGTATCTCGACGATCTCCACGTCGGCATGCGATTCACGAGCGGCGAGTACCCGCTCGATCGAGCCCAGATCGAAGCCTTCGCCCGGCAATTCGATCCCCAGCCGTTTCACGTCGACCCGGTGGCGGCCAAGGATTCGCTCTTCGCCGGCCAGGTGGCCAGCGGCTGGCATACGGCGGCGATTACCATGCGACTGTTGGTCGAGAGCGGATGGCCGATCGCGGGCGGGCTGGTGGGTGTCTCGGCCGAGCTGCGCTGGCCCCGGCCCACGCGTCCCGGCGACGTGCTCCACGTCGAGGGCGAAATCCTCGACGTCCGGCCGTCACGCTCCCGGCCGACGACCGGTTTGGCCAGGCTCCAGTGCAAAACCGTGAATCAGCACGGCGAACCGGTACAATTGCTCACGGCGACGCTGTACGTGCCGCGCCGCCCGGCGGCGGGCAATTCGTGACCACTCGAGGGGATTCGCCGGAACGCATCCGGCTGATTCGATCAGGAGCCGCGCGACCATGTTCTTCTTCGGCGACTCGACGCTTGTCAACGTTCACGTCGGCATCAGCCTGGTGGCGATCGCCGCGGGCTTTGTCGTCATCTGGGGACTTTGGCCGCCAACCGAGGCTGCCCAGCGGTGACTGCCCTGTTTTTGGGGACGACCATCGCGACCAGCGTTACCGGCTTCTTTCTGCCGGCCGATCGATTCATGCCCTCGCACGCGGTGGCCATCCTGTCGCTGGTGGCGCTGGCCGTGGCCGTGCTCGCGCTCTATCGGTTTCACCTGGCCGGCAATTGGCGCTGGCTATATGTGGTGTCGGCGGTGATCGCGCAGTATTTCGACGTTCTAGTGCTGGTTCTGCAGTCGTTTCAAAAGGCGCCGGCGCTTAAAGGACTGTCCCCCTCGACCGCCCAACCGTTGCTAGTCGTGACACAGCTAGTCGTACTGGCCGTGTTCCTGACGATCGGCATTTTGGGCGTCAAGCAATTTCAGACGCCAGCGGCGGCCTAACGGGGGCGGCACTCCAATTGCTTCGACAGTTTTACAGGTCAGCGGTACGGCAGGTCCATGGTTTACAACCTTGTCCGAGCAAGCCAAGGAGAGAATCATGCAGCGGGTAACACTGCCATGCGCCGCGGCGGGTGGGCGATATTGTCGTCCCGCTGTAGCCATCGTCGCGGGAATGTCCTGCTTGGGCCGCGGCGACAGCGTGGGCCCAGCAGCCCGGCAAGCAACCGCCCGCACCGACTGCCAAGCAGCCAGCGGAAAAGCAGCCCGCCGCTCAGCCGGTAAAACCTGGGGCCCCCGAAGCGTCCAAGAAGCCGGGCCCGCCCGCCACCAGCTATGACCAGGTGTCCCCCGTGCTGCTCGGCAAGCAATCGTTCGCCGACATGCTGGCCAAGGACAAGGCCGACAAGGCCGCCGTCACGGCCCGGCAGCAGAAAGTGCTCGACGAACGGTACGACTTCACGCCGCATCCAACGGCGAACGTCAAGATGTCGCGGGGCAAAGCGGTTCAAGCCGGCCCGGCCGTCAAGCTGCCCAACGGGACGACCTGGGCCAGGCTGGCCGAAATGTCACCGGCCGACGTCAAAGCCAAAGGGCTCCTGCCCAAGGGTTTCCTGCCGCTGCCGCATCCCAAGCAGGACGTCGGCGGAATGGTCTTTCCCAAGATGCAGATTCAAAACCACGCCGCGGCTGGAGCGATTCGACATCGAGTTCGACATTCCCGAGCCGTTCCTGCCCGAGTTCCCGCCGGCCATGTACCTGACCAGCCGCAAGGATCTGGGCGAAGTGTCGCAAGGCGAGGTCGTTTCGATCGACAATTTCCAGGAGCTGTTTGCAGGCATTCTGAATTCAAAAGACCTGGAGGGGTTGCGACTGCTCGTCACTCAATTTCCGCAGCAGCAATTCAACGCCACCGCCGACCGCAAGACCGACAATCCCTTGGGCATGCAGGGCGTGGCCTGCTTCGACTGCCACGTGAACGGCCACACTTCGGCCGCCACCCACCTGGTGGGCGACATTCGCCCGCAATCGCATCGCCGGCGGATCGACACGGTCAGCCTGCGGGGCGTGAACATTCAGCGGCTGTTCGGCTCGCAGCGGGCACTCAAGACGGTCGAGGACTTTACCGAATTCGAGCAGCGCGCGGCCTATTTCGACGGCGATCAAGTCTCGGCCGCGGCCAAGGGAATCAATCCCCTGGAGCGCGGCAGCCAGGTCCACTTCATGGCCGAGCTGCAGGAGCTGCTCGATTTTCCGCCGGCCCCGGGCTTGGGCATTGACGGTAAGCTCGACCCCGAGAAGTTCGGCCCTGACACGCCGGAAGCGAAGGGGCAGGCGCTGTTCTTCGGCAAGGCCCAATGCGGCACCTGCCACCCGGCCCCCTACTACACCGACAACACCTTGCACGACCTGCAAGTCGAGCGGTTCTACAAGACGCAAACCATCAACGGCCTGGTCGCGACGTCGCAGGGCCCGATCAAGACGTTCCCGCTCCGGGGCATCAAAGAATCGCCCCCCTATTTTCACGACGGTCGATTGCCGACGCTGGCCGACACGGTCGAGTTCTTCAACCTGGTCCTGCAGCTCAAACTGAGCGAGGACGAGAAGAAATCGCTGACCGCGTTCATGTTGCAGCTCTAGCAAGCGCAGGACGCGAGAGCCAAGGGCGTTGTCGTGCCGCGCGAGCCGGGCCGCGAGCACCAGCCCGACAACGCCGCGCGACTTCACTTCGGGGCGACGTAGACCATCCAGCCGACGCCGAATTTGTCGGTGAGCATGCCGAAGCTGGAGGAGAAAAACGTCTTGCCCAGCGGCATCATCACCTGGCCCCCCTGGCTCAAGGCGTTGAACGCCCGGACTGCCGCGGCGTCGTCGGCGACAGTCAACGACAGCGAGAAGCCGCTGAAATTGGTTTTGCCCGTGCAGTGACCATCGGACATCAGCAGCGCCGTGCTGCCGATCTCCAACCGCATGTGCATAATTTTGTTTTCGGCGCCGGGCGGCAGCCGGCCCTCGGGCATCGGCTCGGGATTGTCCTTGAACCGCAGCTTCATGATCTGCTTGGCACCGATCGCCTGTTGATAAAACTCGGCCGCCTCTTCGGCCCGGCCGTCGTACATCAAGTAAGGCTGAATCTCCATCGCAACTCCTCGACGCGGGGTGGAAAATACGGCGGACCAAAAACCGGCCGCAGTTTACCGCACAGCGGCTGCGGACGCCAGAAACTCCGCCAGCCGCCAGCGTCTGGCCGGCCCGCTCCACCGCTCAGAATTGCAGCGACGTGACCGCGCGGAATCGTCGACGGGACCGCTGGCAGCATTGTTGCCAATCGGCGAGTCCCTCGTGCCGGACCAACGAAGAGGGCCGCGATCGAAGAGGGCCGCGGTGGAATGGGCGGCATCAGTAAGTAACGGACCGCGCGGTGTAGCCGGATTGCATGATCGCGGTCCCTTCGTCGAGAGCGACCCGCCAAGACTGCGCCAACTGTGCGTTCCACTGCGCTTCGTGAAAGGCGGCCAGCGCCGCCAGCATCGCGGCGCTAAACTTGGGAAAGGCGTTCGGAAGGAATCTGTTTGAGCATGTGCCTGTGTCCCAAAATCCGCAAATACTCGCCGGTCGCGGGGCGGCGGTGCTCGGCATGTGCGGCAACGACGTGCAGGGCATTGACCAGCATTGTCGACTGGATACTCATGTCCAGGCGGTCGAAGTAGCCGCGCAGTTCCGGGTACTCCTCGAGCAAGCAGCGATAAAACAAACCGCCGAGCCGCCCGTCGGCGTTCTCCAGGATCTCGTGAATGCTCTGCCGGAGGGACAGCGTGGACGCGGTCATCTTAATTCTCCCCAATCAGGTTACCGCAGGGCGTAGCCGATCTGCGGCGGGTTTACGCGACGATCGAGTGCGCGGCGGTCGCTTCGTTGTCGCCCGGCTCGGGACCGTCAGCGATGCCGCGACTGGCCTGCTTCAACGCACAGGTGTGACACAGCACGTGAACCGGGCCGCAATGGTCGGCCCGGCGCGAGAGCCGCACGAATTCCAAATGCAGTTCGTGCTTGCAAAGAGCGCATCGGCCCTCGTCGCGGAACCAGGCCGTGTCGCGTTCCTCCGGACTGATCTGGGGCCGCGGTTGCGGATCTGTTTTCGCCAGGGCGGAATAGAGCGCCATTGCCAGGCGGTTGTGATAACCAAAATCGTACAGATCCACACCGCGCGGCGTAATCACCTCGATCCCTTGGCTGACGTGCCGCAGTGCAACGGCGAACTCGTGGTGAACCGCAATGACTTTGATCGGAGTCTTGACGATCAGTCGCTTGTTGGTGAGCACGCCCGAACCGATCTGCGTGACTTCGGGGGACCGCATGCCCGCGTGCTGCAAGTGGCGGAAGTTCATGCGCTGGTGAAAATGGGTCTTTTCGCCGCGCTCCAAGTTAATACCCGGCACCGGTTCGACCAGCGGCAATTCGCCGCGTTCGATGGCCGAAAGCACCCGGAGCAGTGTCAACTCGTCGGTGACATAGCGGCGGACGATGGGCGGTATGCCGACCAGTTCGGCGATCCGGTCGAGTGCGGTTTCGGATTGCCGTCCGACCTGGTGGTCGGTGCGGCAATTGGCCAAGACGCGCTCGAGAAGCTGCTTGACCCTTGGCCCGACTGCGGTTCGCAATTCCCGCTTGGAAAGCCCGAGCCAGCTGGTCAGCTTAAGGACCCGCTCCCATTGGGCCAAGGCCAGGTCGCCATGCGCCGCCAGCGACTCGAACAGCGCGGCGACGAGGTGCTCGCCCTGGTCGAGAAAATAGCGATGAACCAGATCGGGCACTTCCCAGCCCAGGCACTCCGCGATGTGACCGAGATGGGCGATATCGGCCGGATCGGCCGCCTCGTGCTCGATCGCCGCCTGCAAACAGCGCTCGAAGACCTGGCAGGCGACCTCCCACTGGAGCACTCGCTGACGCTCGGGCGAAAGCTGCAGCTTTCCGCCCGCCCAACCTAGCCCGCGCTTCTCGCCCGCGGTGAACTCGTAGTCGGCCCAGATCTTCAACAGCAGCTTGCGGTACACCGCCTCGGCTACTTCGCCCAACTCGCGACCGGCCACGTGCAACGCTTGCCCGGCGGCGGAGAGCTCGAAAGTGCCCCGCTGAGCCAGCAGTTTGGAAACCAAGGCCGCTGCCTCTCGTTCGACCCGCTCCTGGCGGTGCGGGTCGACCAGGTGTTCCACTTGCTCGCGCAACCGGGCAAGCAACGGCGTCATAATTCTTGCTCGACGTAAACGGGACCAACATGTTCGAACGTCATCCGACTGGCGACAGGTTACAGCAATCCTCGGACCAGCGCTGCTCGTCTCACCTGAAACGAACACAACTCTAGTAAGCGTCTCATCGGCAATAAATCGGGTGCGTCCAACCGCGGACCCAGCGGCCCTAGCACCGCTCTATCTCGCGCAGCAGCCGCTTCCTTATCGGGCGTGCCGACCTCCGCAAGCGCCCTGCGGCGCATCCCTTCCGCACGGTTGGTCCGTAAGTGGCGCCGGCACTCTGGCCAACCCTGTTGCCGGGCCGTGTCGCCGGGCCGAGGCTGCTGCGAATGTTTTCAAACGCGCGTGCATCCCGAGCGGAATCGCTGAACGCAAATCCTGTTGGTTGTTTCGCTTGCTAACGCCATCCGAACGTAGTCCTGGTATCGTGCCGCTGCGGTCGAATCGACGCGGAGGATCTCGGGAGTGGCAGCGCATGAATTTCCTGTTGGTCGTTGATGATTCGGCGATCGATCGTCAACTTGCAAAGGGTTTACTGGAACGGCAATTCGCCCATCGAATCGAGTTTGCCGCCAGCGGCTGGGAGGCTTTGGAGCACATCGAGTCGCATTTGCCGCTGGTCGTGATCACCGACATGTTGATGCCGGAAATGGACGGCCTGCAGTTGACCGAAACCGTGCGGCGGCGACTTTCCTTCAGTGCCTGTGATCCTGATGACGGCTCACGGCAGCGAACTGATTGCCATCGACGCGCTGCTGCGCGGGGCGGTGGATTACGTTCCCAAGTCAAAGCTGGCGAACGAATTGAACCGCGCCGTCGAAGCCGCTCTGTCCATTTCGACCGAAACGTCGCGGCAGCAGCGTTTGCACCAGTGCGTGCGGTTCGAGCAGGCCCGCTACGAGTTGGCCAACGACCCGATTCTGATCCCGCCCGTGGTCGATCACCTGCAACTCATGGCCCGCGAGATGGGCCTCGTCGACGATGCCGAGCGGCTGCGGCTGGCCCGAGCGCTGGTCGAAGCGATCAGTAACGCCATGTACCACGGCAATCTGGAACTGACGTCGGAACAGGTTTCCAGCTCGCGGCCGTCGGCTGAAAATGCCGACTGCATTGCCCGGCGGCGGGCGGAAACGCCGTACCGTGACCGCCGGGTGACGATCGAAGCGACCCTAACGCCCGACGAAGGCCGATTCGTGATCCGCGATCAAGGCCGGGGGTTCGACGTCCGCACGATCCCCGACGTGTCCGCCGCCCCAGGACAATTGGCCGATAGCGAGCGGCGCGGGCTGGTGCTCATCAAGTTGTTCATGGATGAGTGCCGCTTCAACGCCGCGGGTAACGAGATCACGCTCGTCAAACGGCGGACCGCGGCGGCTTGCTGACGGGCGCCGCCATGGCCCGCAGCTCGTCGAGAACCGGACCGGTCAGCGCCGCTTCGAAGGCGGCCAGAGCCCGACCGATCGTGGCGCCGTCGCACACGCGGTGGTCGTAGATCAACTTGACGGTCACGTCCCCTTCTTCGTCGATGATGCCGTAGTTGATGACGAACGACAGCGGCCCGAGCGGATGGAGCGATTCGCAGCCCAGGGCCGAATAGACACTCACGCCGAACGTGCCGTACTGGCGCGAGCGGAACCAGCCCTCGGAATTGAGCGACCACCACCACAGGAAGCGACGGATCGGCATCGGGAGCAGGCTCACCCACAGTCCCAGCCGCGCGAGCCCCATATTGGCCTTGGGCGAAGTAATGAACCATTTCAGATAGCGGTCGAGGGCCTTCAACCGGTGCCCCGCCGGATTGCGGAGCTTGGCGAAAAACACTTCCTTATTGCCGCGATCGAGCTTCTCGACGGCCACCGAGGCGATGCTGATCTGATGCTCGTAAAAGTGCGGCCAGGGCACTTCCAGATACGCGCGGCGCAGCTCCGGCATGTCGGCCGCCACCAGCGAGAAGGCCTTGGTGAAGATCACGACCCAACTGGGCCGCGGCTCGGCCTGGGCCCGGGCCCGCATCACTGCGCCCAGCTTCATCCGCCGCTGCACGGGGATGCTCGGCACCTTCTTGGAAAAGTGCATCAGGTCGGTGATCATCACCCGATGCGCGCTCATGCCGATCCAGCGGCCTGGTTTCTCCTTCATGAATGCTCGCGCGCTCCTGCGAGGGCTGGGCAGAGGATGTTCGCACAGTTGCTCACGGCGCCGCACTCGGGGCATCGGCCGGGATGTCTAGTTCCAGGAAGATCGGCTCGCGCGGTGCGACCCGACAGCGAACCGTGTAGCCGTCGTCGACGCTCCGGTCGGGCACGATCCGCAAGGCGATGCCGTGCCAGGGGGCATTGCCCGCCAGGACGGCTTTGGCGGAGCGAGTCACGTCGATCGCGAACGGCTTGGCCGGCTTGTACTCGGCCGTCTCGCCCGGCTGGAGCGGTACGACGGTCGTGCCGGCCAGATCGTCGAGCCGCTTGAAGTTGCAGGCTTTGCCCGGCTTGATCGCCTCGGCGAGGAATACCGCCCCAAGTTTCTCATTCGCCATCGAGTGGCCATGCGCTACGGGCACGACCAGCCGGGCCGCGATTAGTTTGCGCTTGGCGTCGGCGGGCAGATCGCCGTCGAGCAGCACGGCCCCGCGAATTACTTTGCCCTCTTCCTGGAGATTCTTGGGCCAGGCGATCAGGCCGTTGTCCGCCACTTCCCCCATTTCATTGCAGAACTGCACGTAGCGCAGGGGCAGCCGGATCGTCGTCACCGCTTGCGGCGGGACCGGTTTCGGCGGTTCACTCCCGATCAGGAATGGATTGGGCAACTCGGCCAACTGGTCGCTCGGCTGCGGAGCAGCCGCGACGGCTCCGGCCGGCAGCGGCAAAGCCGAACTGCCCGGCGCGAGCACTTCGCGGCGCAGCCAGAGCATCCGCGGATACACCGGGTACTGCCCCTTGGGTGTCGGGCAGTCGATCTCGAAGCGTGCCGGCAGGTCGGTCGCCGCGAAAGTTTTTTGCACGTAGGTCACCGTTTCCGACCAACGGGCATTGTGCTGACGGGCGATTTCCTTCCCTTCCTCGCACAACTGGTCGAACGACTTGGTCCGCGCTCCCAATTGGTAGGCGTAGGTGACCACCAGCTTGTTCTTGCCCAGCGCGGACGGGTCGGCGACCGAAACGGTGACTTGATTCTTGCCGGGGGACAAATACGGCAACGAGCCGGGATTGTTCTGCACCAGCGCGTCCAACTTCACGTTCCGCAGCGCGGTCTTGAAACCGATCCGAACCAAAGCCGACATCCGACCTTTCACCGCGGCCGTAAAATCCGCCAGATCAACCGGCGCGAACGATTTGCCGCCGTCGATGGATACGTCAACCGTGTCGGCGCCCTCGGCCCGACCTTTGGCCCGGGTAAGGATGTATGGCGACTCGAGCTTGAGGACGACCGAGGCCGGCTTTGCCGCATCGGCCGGGACCAGGGATTGGTCTGCGTATCGGGCATTGTCGATCGCCGTACAGCTGCCTAAGACCGCGGGGCTGGAAAAATCGAGATCCAATGCAAGCGATCCCGTGCCGTAGCTGCGGGCCGGACTGGCGGTGATGTACGGTTCCAGAATCAGACCGTAGGCCGGGTCGTTGCGATTGTCTTTGAAGCCCGAGCAGGTGTGGCCGGGGGCAATCTTCTGGTCGGCCCAGTACCACGCGTCCTGGACGGCATCCCAAGTGTTGGTCAGGCTCATGCCGGGCACCAGCGCCACGTCGGTCGAGTAGCCACCGGTCGCATGGTTGATGCCGGCCCAAGAGTCGGCTCGCTCACCGCCATGATGGGTCTTCAAACCGTTGATGACGTCGGCGATGGTGTCGCCGCACGAGAGCAAAGCGGGCGCCCGCCAATTGGCGTGCTCGCCGACCATGACGAATTGATTGTCCTTGGCATAGACGCAGCCGCGGCCGCCGTCGAGGACGAAGGCTTGCTTGATCAGCGCGTTGGAGTTGGCGGTCAAATCGTCTTGCGAGGCGATGGTCCGTCCGCCCTTGCCGTCCGGCTCCCAGGCATAGAACTTGAGGAAAATGTCCAGATAGTGCCAGCGACTGTCGTACCTGGCTTCGACCGTAGTGTGGCCGTTCCAACCGACGAAGCGATGCTCCCAGCCGAGCTCTTTCCACAGCGCCGACTCGATCGAGTGCAGTCCGCCGCACAGGCTCCAGCCGTAACAGTTAATCACTTTCAAAGCCGGCACGCCGCCCGGCTCCGAGGGATAGGCCCGGTGGTAGTTGGTCAACTGGCAAAAGTTGTAGATGGCAATGGCTTTTTCGTCGTTGGTTTTGCAGTCCCGGCTGACGGTCTGAACGATGGTCTTGAGCGAGCTGCAATCGGGGGCCTTGTCGGGCAGCACCTTGATCTCGTGGACCCGGGCGGGTCCGCCGGATCCGCCCTCGGCGTCGGCGGCCGTCGTCCGGACTGTCCCCAGGCCGAACCCGATCCAGACCAGGATCGCCCCTAGCGCCACTCTCCGCTCGGTCCGCCCTGCCATCGCTCTATCTCCTTGCCGCTATTGGTTCGAAAGCCGTCCCGGCACGACAATTCGGGCGACGGATTGCCCTCTCCCAGACGCCCGATTTCCGGCTGGCTAACTTCCTAACACGGCCGCGGGGCAGTGTCCAGCAAACGTCGGCCGGCCTGGCCGGCCTAACCGGCCGCCCCCGACCGGCGGGCAATCCGCCCCAGCCGCGGGCCCCGCCCACGGGGCGAGGCACCGGCCGTTTCCAAAGTCCAACGTTCGGATTGCCCGGGGGCGATTGCATTCGAGCCACCGGGGCGGATACACTCTGTGCTCGCGGCAAGCGTTTGCCGCCCTGTGCCGAAGTTACTCTGGGAAATGCGAGAATGCCTGAAGGAATTATCAAAAAGATCACTGACAAGGGTTTCGGTTTCATCAAGACCGGCGGCCCGAAGGACCTGTTTTTCCACTCTTCCAACGTCCAGGGAACTCCCTTCGACGAATTGCAAGAAGGGCAGAAGGTCTCTTACACCGAAGGCATGGGCCCCAAGGGTCCCTGTGCCGAGAACGTGAAGGTTCTCTAGGCCCGGCTGCCCCCACGCCAGCCACAAGGCCGCCTTTCCCCGGGCGCTGGCAACCGGCCCGCCACGATGGATGCGCCTTCGCGGCGGCCCGGATTGCCCTGCGCGGTTGTTGCCCCGTCGCGCCTAGCGCGCGGGGGGCTCCGCGGAGGTCGCATCCGCCTGACGGTCGCCGCCGCTCTCCGGGCTCCCCAGCCCGGAGCCCAGCCTTGCTGCGCCTTTCCGTCCCTGTAACCGTCCACTGGCGTTTCTGGCAGCCCGCGCGCGGTCGACGATGGGGTTGCGCATCGCTGCTCGGCGGGCAGCGGCAAGGATTCATTGCGATCCTTGCAAGCAGTCAAATCAAACGTTACGCTAACGTCATCTTTCGGGGGGTTCGACTGCGCTGCATTGACCGACACCTCTTTTCCCCCGCCAGCATTTCGCAGAATTCGGAGCTTCAGGAAGGAGGCCCGCAGTGGCGACGGGCAAGATTCGTGGCGCTGCCGGTACGATCAGCGTCGGGCGCTGGACGGCGCCGTTGGCTGGTACCGAACCGGAGTTGGAAGTGATTGGCGGCGAAACGGCCGTGGGTTCCCGATTCAGTTTGACCGTTTGGGCGGTGGCCGATCCGCCTTTCAAGATCGCTCAGCCGGTGAGCTTGACGATTGCAGCGGCCGACAAGAAGTTGGCGATCCGAGCGAAGCTTAGCGCCCGCAGTAAAACCGCCAATCGGCTGTTTTTGGCCTTCGAGCGCTGCTGAAAAACGTACGTTTTTCGCTCGCCGGGGGATATAATCGCAATTTGAGCCGCGGTGCCAAACGACCCGTTTTCGGGAGGTGGTGGCCGTGTGGGGGTAGGGTGCGGCCGTCGACCGCCAGGGAGGTTGTCGTCGTGCTGCGCTGGGTGCTTCGTTGCAATCACCTTGCATGTTTGTCGACGTGGAAGTCGGGCCACGCTCCGCGGCCCGTCCAGGTTTGAGTTGTGCGCCTGCGCAACGTCAAGCCGCGAGTTTAGCCGGCGCAAGATGAGTACCGAAGAAGTTTCGACAACGCCCCAGAAGGCGCCGGCGGCCGATGGCCTGCCGCGACGATCGCTGCTGCGCCGGATCGGGGACTCTCTGTTCGGCTACGACTATTTTATTTCCTATAGTCCGCTCGACGGCAAAGTCTACGCCACGGCGCTTTACAAGCAGTTGGCCGGCCGGGGCTACTATTGCCGCTTCAAGCCGCCCCCGCGGCGCACGCCGCGCAAGGACAAAGAGACCGAAGGGCTCGACCTGCTGGGTCGGCGCGCCTTGCTCAAGAGCAATGTGCTGATCGTCATCGGCACGAAAGCCGCGCTCACCTCGCCGGCGGTGCTCCGCGAGGCCCGGCGCTATCATCGCCGCCGCAAGCAGATCATCCCGGTCAGTTTCGACGGCACGTTGGAGCGGTCGTTGCCGCGCAAGGGGCTGCTCGAGTTCATTCCCTCGAAACTGCAGCGCATCAACGCCACGGCGGCCGAGTTGACGACCGGTCCCGCGCCGGGCGCCACCGAACGACTTTGCCGGATTTTCGAGTTCACCCGGCAATCGGCCCGCCGGGCGCGATTGGCGCGTAGTGTTGGGAGTGCTGTTTGCCGTTCTGTCGGCCATCACCGGTCATCAGTGGTGGACCAACGCGGCCAACTACAAGCAAGCCCGGCAGGACCGCTACGTTTCCGACATGGCCCAGGTCCAGTCTCGCTGGGACGCCGGCGACTGGAGTGCGCGGTGATCCCCCTGCTGGAACGCCATCACCCGGTCAACGGCGGCGACCCGAAGAACGGTTTCGAGTGGTCGTATCGCTGGCTGAAGCTCCGGATGGCCTCGCCGACGATTCAGGTGCATAGCGGTGAAATCCAGAGCCTGGCCTGCAGTCCCGACGGCACGCTGCTGTTGGCCGTTTCGCGCAGCGGGATGCTCTCGGTGCGCGCCACGGCAACCGGCAAGCTGGTTTGCGATCTGGACAACCCGAGCGGCACGATCGTCGGCGCCGTGGCGTTCAGCCCCAATAGCGAGCTCGTGGCCGGCGTCAGCGACGACCAACAACTGCGCATCTGGGACCCGAAAACCGGCAAGCGGATCAAGGACATCCCGATCACCAAGCCGCGCCCCGCCTCGGTCGCTTTTCTCGAGGACGGCAAGCAGATCATGACCGAGGACTCGAAAGGGGCCCAGATCTGGGACGTCGAAAGCGGACAACGGATTACGACGCTGAACCTTTCCGAGACGACGGAGCCGGTGACCGATCCGCTGGTGTTCAGCAGCGACGGGCAAACGATCGCCCGGCTGAACAAGGATCACACGGTCAGCCTCATCCTGACCAAGTCGCCGCGCAAGTCGACCGAGGCCGGACTGTGCGCGGCGATGCTCCGTATATGGTCGAGTTCAGCCCCGACAGCACGCTGCTCGCCATTCAGGGCGAAGACCAGACGATTCGCGTCCGGGACCTATCGTCGGGCGCGAGCTGACCACCAAGGACAAAGCGATTTCGCTCAACTCGACGCCGTTCGGCATGGCTTTCGACCAGTACAACCGGTTTTTGGCCGTTGGCTGCGAAGATGGCACGGTCAAGGTTTGGGACTTTCACACCGGCGACCTGAAAGCCGACTTCAAAGCCTCCACGGTGCGAATCTACAGCGTCGTCTTCAACCACGACGGCGGGCGAGTCTTTGCGGGGAGCCTGAACGGCGAGGTCCGGGCATTCTCCCTGGGGAGCTCCGAGCCCGACATCATCGTGCCGACCGGCGAAAGCAGTACCGCCACCACCAAGGACAACGACGTCGCCCTGGCCTTCAGCCCCGACGGCCAGGCCCTGGCCATGTGCGCGGACGGCGATACGGTCCGCGTCATCGGTGTGGCCGACGGCCAGGAGCGGAACCGCTTCAGCACCCAGCAAGGGTCGATCATGGCTCTGAAGTTCAGCAGCGATGGACGGCGGCTGGGCACGATGGGCAACAACAACTATTTCAATTGGTGGGAACTGAGCAGCACCAAGCCCACGCTGGCCGAGTCGCGCCTTGTCGATTTGCGCGAGAATCCGGTCGCGATCACGGCCGACGCCGAATGGGTCATCGCCCTGATCTACAACGGCGAGGGCGAATCGCCCCACTGGGAGCTGAAGCGGAACGCCGTCAGCGGGCCCGAGCGGATATTTTCCACCAACCTGGCCAGCGAGATCGGCCCGGGCGTCATCAGCCAGATCGCGGCCAGCCCCTCGGGCTCGCTGTTCGCCGCGGCCATCGATAATTCCCGCAATACCGGCACGCTCGTCGTGGGCGAGATCGTCAGCGGCGCCATTCGCTGGTTCAAGCACTATCCGGACGAGGCGCTCAAGGGCGTGGCCTTCAGCGCCGACTCGCGCTCGATCGTCGCCCTGTCGAATCTCGGCCACATCTGGGTCTACGACGTCGCCAGCGGCAGCGAACAGATTGCCCTGCAGGCTCCGCGGCCGACCGAAGACCGTAACATCCTGGGGGCCAGCCCGGTCACGTTCGACAGCAGCGGTCGGCACATCATCGCCGTTGGCGGCGATGGCACGTTGCGGATTTGGGATCGCACGCTGGGCACCGAGCTGTTCTCGTCCAAGGGCCACAAGCGCGACGTGTACAATGTCGCCGTCGGACCCGACAGCCGAACGATCGCCACCAAGGGCCGTGACAAGACAGTCCACGTCTGGCGCGGCACCGCGAATTTCGCCCCCTGAGCCGGCTGGTACAAACGGCTACGGCTTGCGTCCCACGCCGAATTGGTCCCCGGCACGCAGCGGCACGCCATCGACAAAGTCGATCTCCAGCAGCTTCTCGCTGTGGACCGGCCGATGCTCCTCGTCCTCCAGGACCGTCACGATCCGCCTGTCGGCAACCCGAATCACTTCGCCGGTCGAGCTGTAGACCAACTTCCCATCGATCCCGAACGTGACCCAGCCGGGCTCCTCGCGCACTTCGACGCCGGCCACTTGCTTGGGCGGCGAAACCGTGACGTCGAAGACGTGCAACCGGTGATTGTGAGCGTCGCAGAGCCAGAGCTCGCGCCCGTCCGGCGACAGAGCAATGCCGTGCGAGGGACAGCCGTGCCGGGCGACCGGTCCTTTCTCGAACCCGGCCACGGCGACGCGCTCGAGCACGCGTCCCGACTGGAGATCGCCGATCTCGAATCCCAAGAGCTCGTTGACGCAGACGAACACCCGCTGGCTGGGACCGTCGACCGTGAAGGGCCGAATCGCGGCGCTGAACGGCCCGGCCTGGGCTACGAGTTTGTGCGTCGCCGTGTCGGCGATCGACAGCACGGGTGAGCGCAAACCGGCCAAGTACATCCGCTTGCCGTCCGGCGCAGACCGTGTTGTGCGCCCGCTCTTGGGTTCGACGGTCGCCACCACGTCGCCCGTCGCGCCGTCGACGACGTTCCAAATGTCCTTCTCGAAGGATGGCACGTACAGCACGCTGCCGTCGGGCAACATCGACATCCGGTCGCAGCCCTGGGGCAGGGCCTTTTCCCACAAGGTCCGCTCCGTGACCAGGTCCAGCGCATACAGCCGCGTCGGCGTGGAGAAATACAGCCGCCGCGTGGCCGCGCAGGCACAGATGCCCTTCATATTCTCGGGCTGGGCGGCGGCGCTATGCGGCGTGGCGATCCGCTTGACGAACTGGTGATCGCGATCGATGTCGAATACCAGGATTCCCGCGCCGCCGTATCGCAGGTCGTTGCGAATGCCCGGCGCGGCCACGTACAACAGCCGGCTTTCCGCGGCGGGCGCGGGCGCCGCCAGAAGGCAGCAGTACAGCCAAGACAAGAACAGCCAACGTGCAGTTACTCGGCTCATGACGGTTTGTCCCCTGGGGGCCCGGTGGCGAATCGGTCCTTTTGTATGACCGACGCCGGCCGCCGTCAATGCGCGCGGGGCGGCGACGGTGGTTCTCGTTCGAGGGTGCCTGCGGACCCCCGACGTCACCGCTTTACCGCACCGAACGCGGCAAAACAGGTGTGCTTGTGCAGCACCTCGACCTGGTCGAAACCGACATCGCGGAGCAGATCGAGCTGAAAGACGAGCGGCCGCGGCGTGTCCTCGCGCTCGACATAGGCAAACACCTGCTCGCGGTAGGCGTCATCCCTGAGTGCGGACAGATACTCCCCATAGCGGCGGCGGAACAGTTGGTCGACCACCGGAATCGAGCTTTCGACCAGGTCGAAGATCCACAGCGACCCGCCCGGCCGGAGGCGCTCGATAAAAGGCTGCGAATACGGCCTGCCACTCGGCCTCGGAGCGGAGGTGGTGGAGCACGGCGGCCGCCAAAATGACGTCGAACCCCTCGCGGCCCAGGTCGGCCTGGCGAATGTCGGTTTGCAGGGTCGTAACTCGCCCTGTGGTGGCACGGCCGACGCGGTCGGCAGCCCGCTCGAGGATCGGGCGACTCAAATCGATGAGCGTGACATCGAGATTGGGCAGCAGTTCGAGCAGCTTCAGCGTGTAGTTGCCGGCTCCGCAGCCGACATCGAGCACGTGCCGAGCTCCTGGCGTGCAAGCGGCGGCCGCCTCCGCCACGAGCGCCATCGCCAAGGGCGCGTCGATCGTGGCGGACTGGCCGGTTTCCAGGTTCGAGAACCGCTCGACGTCGGCGTCGAAGCGGCTACGGATCTCATCGACGGTCGACTTTTGCCTCGCATCCACGGCAAGCATTCCTTACGAGAGATGCATGCAGCCGGCACGGCGGCCGAGCCATTTCAATCTTCGGCCCGGCTGCCGTCGCCGCACATCTTGACGATCTTGGGATCGAACCGGCCGACCGTTTCGACCAGGTCCTGCTGCTCCTGCATCACTGCGAGGATGTTCTTGTACACGCCGGGCACTTCGTCCGAGCCGGCCGACAGGACGTGAACGCCCTGCTGCTCCAGGCTCTTTTGCACCGCCCGCCAGGTGTACTTCGCCCGAGCGGCGGTGCGCGACATGGCCCGGCCGGCCCCGTGCGAGGCCGAATTCAAGCTCTCGGCGCAGCCCTTGCCGCGGACGATGAAAGCCGGGTCGGCCATTGAGCCGGGAATGACGCCCCACTGCCCGGCCGCGGCCGGCGTGGCCCCCTTGCGATGCACGAAGACTTCCTTGCCGCCGTGGATTTCCCTCCAGGCGAAATTGTGGTGGTTCTCGACGCCGGCCACGATCTGAGCGCCCAGCAGCTTGGAGACCAGCCGGTGGATCACGTCGTGATTCGCCGCGGCGTAGTCGCCCATCAGGTTCATCGCGGCCCAATATTCCTGCCCCGCGTCGCTGCTGATGTCGAGCCAGGCCAGCCGGCCGAAGTCGTGATACTTCTTCGGCAACCGGGCCTGGGCAATTGCGCTGTAAGTCGAGCAGACGGCCGCGCCGGCGCCCCGGCTGCCGCTATGGCTAAGCAGTGCCACATACTGTCCGCTCTCCAGACCCAGTTCCGGCTCGGTGCGCATCCAGGGTCAGCAAGCCAAACTCGACGAAATGGTTGCCCGAACCCGAACTGCCCAGTTGCTTCCAGGCCTTGTCCTTGTTCTCCCGCGTCACCTTGGCGACGTTCCAATCCTGGTCCATCACCGCGTGGCTCTGCCGCCGCTCGTGGCCTTCGCCGACGCCGAAGCACGTGCCCCGCTCCAGCGCATCGCGAAACAGGTCGAACTTCGACCGCTGGGCGAGCGATTCGGCCGGCGCGTCCAGCACCGACAGTTTCATCCGGCAGGCGATGTCCACGCCCACCGCATACGGGCAAACCGCGCCCTCCAGTGCCAGCACGCCGCCGATCGGCAGGCCGTAACCGACGTGGGCGTCGGCCATCAGCGCCGCGCCGGCGGCCATCGGCAGCGCGCAGGCCTGCCGCATCTGTACGTGCGAAGCGACGTCGATCCCGCTATCGCCCCAAGTGCGATAGCGGATCGGTTCGCGAATCTCGGCCGGGCCGTCGGACGCGGCCACCGCCCGAGCAAACGGGCCGAAATGCGGATCCTCGAAGTGGGCACTCGGGCAGGCCAGAATCCGGCCGATCTCGTTCTTGACGTTCATGTCGCGCAGCACGCCCGCGGCCGAAGCGCTGGCAATCGCCAGCACCGCGTCTTTGACGCAGTCGGTCGGCACGCCGAGTTTCTGCAATTGTCGGGCATTCATGGCCATTCACCTCGCTCGGCCCGCGCCGTTCTCCGCGCGCAGCCGTTCGTCTTCCCAGACACCGCTGCCACGGGACAGGTTCGGCATGCGGCACAGTCGCCGGCAAACGGACGACAAAACGCGGCGTGCCTCAGTCCAGCATCCATTGCAAAATCCGCCAATCGAGCCAGCGTCGGTCCGGATCGTGGCGCCGCCGGCTGACAAATCCCAGATGCCCGCCGCTGGGGGCCACGTGCAGCGTCACTTCCGGCGGCAATTGCAAGCGCGCGAACATGGCCTGCGGCACCAGCGGGTCGTCCGCCGCGGCCACGATCAATGTCGGCCGCCGGATGCGGCTCACTAAGGGGTGCTGCTCGATTGGTCATAATATCGCTCTGCAGTTCCGAAGCCGCAAACGGGCGCGGTATAGCGGTCGTCCAATTCGTATAGCGACCGGGCGCGGGCCCGGGCGGCAGTGCCGCGGCACCCGGCACCAGCAGAGCCCGCTGGCGAATTTGCTTGACGAGCAACTCGACGAAGTGGCGATCGTAGAGACGATTCTCCCGCGCACCGATTTGCCGGCTGCAGGTGGCCAACTCAACGGGCGGCGAAACGGCGATCGCCTCGACCAGATTGCCGCAGGCCTTGTCCCCTAATTCTCCCACCAACTTGAGCACCAGATTGCCGCCGAGCGAAAAGCCGATCAGCGTGGTGGGCGAGTCGGGACAGTGTCGGGCAATGGCCTGTACCGCCGCCGCGACGTCGTCGAGGCGCCCGCTGTGATACGGGAGCCTGGCCAGCCGCTCGCCAGCGCCGGCCCCGCGCAGATCGAGTCGGAACGCCCGTACGCCCCGCTCGCCGAGTCGGGCGGCCACCCGCTGCATGTAGGGACTCTCGAAGCTGCCGCTCAAGCCGTGGACCAACAGCGCCGTACGGTCACCGGGCTGCCACGGGACTGGTTGGTCGTCGTGCATCACGAGCGCATCGCCATCGGGCAAGTCGACCCGGACTTGTTGGGCTCGATAGGGATACGTCGGCCCGGGCAAATAAACTCCGGCCAGCGTTTGCGCGTGCCCCCCGCGCACCAAGGGGTGCGGTTCGAAGGGCACGAGTGCGGAGCGTTGGATGGGCGCGGAACGCAGCATAGTGGCCGTCACTCGGGCAGCGCCGGAATGATCCAGGGAATCAGATACGCGTAGGCCACGACGACCAGGCCCACCAGCGTGACCAGCGCCAGGCTGTGCTTGAGCACCGCCTTGAACAAGTCCGCCTCGCGTCCCAACTGGTTGGTGGCCGTGGTGGCGATGACGATCGATTGGGCATCGATCATCTTGCCCATCACGCCGCCGCTCGAGTTGGCGGCGGCCATCAAAATCGGGCTCAGCCCCAACCGTTCGGCCGTCACCCGCTGCAGGTTGCCGAACAGGGCGTTCGAGCCCGCATCGGTGCCGGTCAGGGCGACACCCAGCCAGCCCAGCAGCGTGCCGAAAAAGGCGTACGTCGGTCCGGTCCGGGTCAGGCTCAGCCCCAGCACGGTGTCCATGCCGGAATACTTGGTTACGAACGCCAGTCC
This sequence comes from uncultured Planctomycetaceae bacterium, assembly GCA_963828155.1. Classification (GTDB taxonomy): domain Bacteria; phylum Planctomycetota; class Planctomycetia; order Pirellulales; family PALSA-1355; genus CAWCAX01. The sequence continues at coordinate 131,743 of CAWHDQ010000010.1, read as the reverse complement.
CACCATACAGGTGATCGCCAGCAATGCCGGAAGCAACTGCCGGCAGGTGCGGGCGAAGAGCGCGAGCGTGGCCAACGGGCTTTTGCCCAGCAGCAAGGCGGCGAACACGGCGGCGGCGAAAACGGCCGTGCCCGGCGGCGTGAGCGGATTCAGGTCGACGATCGCGTCTTCGGCCTTCGGCTCGCTGACCACCGGCGGCATTTTGAGCACGCCCTGGTGCAGACCGGGCATCGGCACTTTCAGTTCCTGCCACTCCAATTGGGACCGCACGACCGGCAACCCACTGACGAAGATGAAGATCGACGCGAGCAGAAACGGCGACCAGCCGCGGACCACTTCCAGCCCGGAGACGCTGCGGGAAATTCCCTCCTTGTCGGCGATCGGCAGGATCGTGCGCGGCCGCCAGACGTGCAGGAAACCCGCCGTCACCACGAGCGACACGAGTGCCGCCACAACGTCGACCAGGCCCGAGTCCTGATAGTTCGACCAGTAGAACTGCATCGCGGCGAACGAGGTTCCGCTCACCAGCAGCGCCGGCCAGACCTCGAATGTCTCCCGCCAGCCCACCATGCAGCGAACGAGCCAGAACGGCAGGATGCAAGAAAATGGCGGCAGAATCCGCCCGGCCATGGCGCTCAGCGACGCTTCAGGCAAGTTGGTCACGCCGACCAGCGTCCGGATCGGCGTGCCGACGGCACCCCAGGCGACGGGCGCGGTATTGGCGATCAAGCAGAGCGCCGCCGACTCGAACGGGTCGAAGCCCAGCCCGATTAGAAAGGCCCCCGTGATGGCCACCGGCGCGCCGCCGCCGCCGGTGCCTTCCAGAAACGCGCCAAAGCAAAACGCGACCAAGACCAGTTGCAGCCGTTTGTCGGGCGAGAGCATGGCGATCGAGTGCTTCATCACCTCGAACTGCCCGGTCTCGACCGCGACATGATACAGGAAGATCGAAGCGACGATGATCCAGGCCAGCCGGGCCAGCCCGAACGCGGCCCCCAACCCCGCCGCTCCGGCCACCATCGGGACAGGCATGCCAAACGCGAACAGCGCCAGCCCAACCGCCACCAGCAGTCCGCACAGCGCCGCCAGCCAAACCCGGGCGTGACAGACCAAGAGCACAAAGAACAGCGTCAGCACCGGCAGGGCCGAGACCAGCGTCGAGATCGGCCAGGAGTGGAAGGGATCGTAATTCTGCGACCAGGTCACTCGATCCCTCCTCGGAACGTGGGAGCAGCCGGCAGGCCGCAGCGACGGCAAGCGGGTGAATGCCGCGGCAGCCTGTGAGCCTGCATTTCGGGCGCCCGGCCGGCAAACTTGCACCAGTCTACCGGATCGCTCGGGGCGGGACAGACTGCCGAACCCAGGGAGGCTAAAGCGCTCTTTGGAGCCCCCGGTGCGATTCGCGCCGATCGCTGGACCACCCCTGCGGGGCCGATTACATTCGTGAGGAACCGCGCCGGGTGGGGCGCGGTAGTAAGAGCCGATCCGAGAATGGTCTCAGAGAGGGGGACAGTCCCATTTTGCTCCGCCGACTGCGAAAATTGGGACAGTCCCCGACCTTTCTCGGATCGGCACTCAATCGGTGAGAATCTCGCATCGGCCCCAGGGCCAGTCTGAAGGGGAGGCGGAATGAGCGGCACACAGCAGGCCCCCGAGAAACCGGCCGATCCGTGGGGCGAGTGGCTGATGCCGATCGTGTGGCGCCGGCCGGCGGGTTCGCTGGGCGAGCAAGCCCGGCGGCGGGTGTCGGTCCACGTGATTCCCGTTCTGTTCGCGCTCTACATCCTGGCGTACCTCGACCGCTCGAACGTATCGGTGGCCGGACTGGGAATGGCGCAGCCGCCGGAGAAAGGCGGCCTTGGATTCAGCCAAGACGTGATCGGCTTCGGCAGCGGGATTTTTTTCTGGGGCTATTGGATGCTCGAAATCCCCAGCACGCTTAGCGTTCTGCGGTGGGGAGCCCGGTATGTGTTCTGTCGGATTCTGATCCTCTGGGGCATCGCCGCCGCCCTGATCGGCTTTATCGGGCTGCCCTGGTTCGGCAACCTGTTCTCCTGGCTCCCGCATCTGCCCGAGGGGATCATCGGCCTGGGCCCGATCTTCGGCCACTGGAATCGCCTGGCCGAAGATCCCGTTAGTCAGTTCTATTTTCTCCGCTTCTGGCTGGGTTTCTTCGAGGGCGGATTCTTTCCCTCGGTGATTGTTTACCTATCGCTTTGGTATCGTCCGGAAGATCGGGCCAAGGCCATCGCGGGTTTCATGTCGGCCATCCCGCTGTCGCTGGCGTTCGGGTCGCTCGTCTCGGGCGCGATGCTCAAGCACCTGCACATGTACGACCTTCCTGGCTGGCGCTGGATTTACATCATCCAGGGGATCGCGCCGGTCCTGGCGGGCATCGGCATTTTGTTTTGCTTGCCCAGTCGGCCGTCCGATGCCAAATGGCTGCCGGCGGAGGAGCGAGATTTCCTGCAGGCCGCACTCGATCGGGAGCAGGCCGCCAAAACCCAATCGGGGCACTTTGAGTGGCTGCACCACCTGGGCACGGTATTGGCGCTGACGGTGGTCTATTTTTGCCTGAATGTTAGCGGCTACGGCCTGTCGACCTTCATGCCCAAGATCATCGCCGCAAAACTCGACGTAGAAGGCGACACCGCCAGCTATCTGGCCACCATCCCGTACTTGTTCGCCTTTGCAGCCATGTTCATCAACGGCCGCCACTCGGACCGCACCGGCGAGCGTGTCTGGCACGTGGGCGTGCCGTTGTCGTGCTTGACGCTGGCGATCGCGCTGGCCGCCATCGCCAACAACTATCTGGATTCGCGCGTCGGGATGATGCTCGTGCTGTGCTGCGTGGGAACCTTCATGTATTGCCACCTGCCGGCGTTCTGGCCGATCCCCACGATTTTCTTGGGGTCCACCGCCGCGGCCTCGGCGATCGGATTCATCAACATGATCGGAAACTTGGGCGGCTCGGTAGGACCGACGATCGTCGGCAAGGCCGCCACCGCTTCGGCGGGAAGTTTCTCGCTCAGCCTGTGGCGCGTCGCCCCCTGGCCTGTCGTGGCGGCGACGATTGTCGTGACGCTGGGCTACTTGCGGCGGCGTTCGTTCGACGCGGCCCGCGGAAAGAGTTCTTGACGCCGGAAGGCGGCATCGTAGCGGCGCCGCAGAATCACCGTAGACTCGTTATTGCGGCTGCGAAGCCTGCGCCGCCAATCCGGCCTGTCCCGTGTTTCCACCGCCGCCGGGGCGCCCCCGCTCGCGCGGCCGGCGAGAGGCCGAGCCCAGGTTCTCCTGCCGCTCGCGCAGGGCCTCTTCGGCGGCGCGGTGCCTCGTCAGCACGCCCGGCGAAGGGTACAGACCGCCGCCCAGAATCAGCGCCGCCAGCGTCAGCACGGCAAACCGCTCGCGCGGGCCGATCTCGAGCGAGACCGTCGACATGTGCCGGGCCCCGGTGAACAGCATGAAGTAGGCCCGGACGACCGCGATGCCGTTGAGCGCCGCGGCCGCCACGACCGCGATGCCGACATAAGGACTGGCTCCCACGGCGCGTATCGACCAACAGTTCGGTCGAGATGAACCCCAGCGTGGCCGGAAAGCCGACGCACGCCAGGCCGGTCAGCAGAAAGCAGACGGCCAGCATCGGCGAGTGCTCGTACAGCCCGTGGTAGTCGCTCAGCGAAAGCCGGCCGTAGCGGGCTTCCAGCGCTCGCAACGTCAGGCCAAAGCCGCCCAGCGACAGGATGACCGAGAACCACAGGCAGAGCGAAGCGGTCAGGGACAACTCGGTGTGCAATTCCAGCCCGACCAGCACCAGCGAGGCGTGACTCAAGAACAAATGGGCGTAGAATCGCCGGGCTTCGCGCTGGATGGTGGACATCGCCGCCGCGTAGACGGCCGTGAACAGCGACATCAACCCCACGACTTGCAGCACCCAGTCGGGCGCCACCGGCAACACCAGCCGCACCGCCGCATAGACGCCGCTCAACGGCACGACGAAGAGCAGTGCGATGCCCAGCGAGGCATGCTCGAACCAGTCGGTCACCCAGCAATGAGCGGGCACGGTGCCGCAGCGAATGAGCACGGCCGCCGCCAGCGGCAGCGTGGTCCAGCGCGGCGCGGACGCGGCGCCGCCGCCCGACTCGACCAGCATCCAGCCGAACACCAGCAGCCCGACGAATAGCGCCATGTGCAGCACGTACACCCGCACCGTCCGGCCGCGGTTGAGCAGCTCGACGTACGGGGGAACGGTCGAAATCGCGAGCAAGCCGATCAGCACCCAAGGATCCTTGCAACTGAACGTCGCCAGGCGGATCACTTCGGCGGCCAGCGACCAGGAGTAGGAAAACCGCCGCATCTTGGTCCGGGCGGTCGCCAGGCCGGTCAGAAAGTGCAGCAGGGCCACGGCCGGAACCAGCGGCGCGTTCAGCTCGTCCAGGGCGAATAGTTGCCGCCCGAACAGCCGCTGCTGCATCCCCCAGGCACTACCGGCACTGGCGTCGGCACCCAGATAAAACGCCAACCAGGCCAGAAAAGTGCAGGAGAACGAGGCGCCGGTAAACCATATTCCCCAGCGGCTGGCCCGCGCCGGGTCGCGCAGCCGGCTGACCGAAATCGAGCCGGCCAGCGCGGCCAGAATCGCCAAATCGAGCCAGGGGAGTTCGAGCAGATTCATGTCAGTTCTTCAATCGTGCCGAACCGCGACTTGACCTGATCCGACTCGCGCGAAGTGCCGCCCGCCAGGAAATCGGTCCAGCGCTGTTCCCAGGCGTCGCAACGGCGGAAAATCCGCACGAACGGCACCACGGCGAATTCGAGCAAGCTGGCATCCAGATAGCCGCGTTCCAAGGCGAAGCGATACAGCCACAGGCGCCGCGCGGGGTCATCCGGGCCCAAGGGGTATCGGCCGGCGGCAAGCGCGAGCCGATGGCGTTCTCCAGCGTGTGATAATCGCGGAGCAGCGTCGGGGCCCGCACGAACTGCAAAGTCCGCAGGCAGGCGTGGCCCAGCAGGTGGAACAGCGCCAGGTAGTGCCAACCCAGGCCGATTTCGGCCACGATGATGCCCACTTGCATCAGCGAGGCGAAGCTGAGGGCCGACTTGATATCGGTCTGCACGCTGCTGGCCAGGTAGGCGAAGACGGCCGTTGCCAGCCCCAAGGCCACGACCAGCCCAGCCAGCACCGGCGAGCGCTCGATCAGCGGGCTGACGCGCAAAAGCAAAAAGGCGCCCAAGTGTACGCTCAAGGCGCCGTAAAACACGGCGCTCGAGGGCGTGGGCCCTTCCATCGCTCGGGGCAGCCAGCCCGAAAACGGCACCAAAGCCGACTTGCCGGCCGCCGCGATCAACAGCAGCAGCCCGACCACGAAGGCTTGATGGGCCGTGATGTTCGAGATCTCGTCGGGCCACGGTCCGGCGCCGAGCAACTTATCGAAGTCTCCCTCGCCCGACAGCTTGTGCATGGCCACGGCGGCGAGCAGCAGCGCGGCGTCCGAAACGCGGTACACCGTCCAAACCCACAGTCCGTTGCGGGCCGGCGCCGGCCGATCCTGAAAGAACGCCACCAGCAGCGCCGACGACAAGCCGACGAACTCCCAGCCGGTAAACAGCGTCTCGATGGTGCCGGCCAGCGAGGTGACGACCATTCCCAGCACGAACAGGGCGTACAGCACGAAAAAACGGTTGTAACCCGGCTCGCGATGCAGATACCGGGTGGCAAAGGCGCCGATCGTGCCCGAGAGCACGAACGACAGGATCGCCAGCGGCACCGACAGCCGGTCGTAGGTGAACTTGATCGAGAAGTGGTAATGGCCGCCGGGCCCTTCGATGACGACCCAGTCGCCGAGCTCGATCGGCATGTGGCGATTGCCGCCGATCAGCATGAACGCCAGCACGCCGACCGCGGCCAGCAGGCCGCAGACGACCGATGCGTAGACCAACTTGCCGATCGCGTCTTCCGAAAGCTTGCGGCCGAGCAGCGACGAACCGCCGAGCACGGCGACCAGCAGCGCCGGACTGATCACCACGATCAGCCCGAGTTTCTCCATGATTTGACCGCTGTCAGGCATCCGTCTCGATCCACGGCCTCTTGCCGCTAAAAACTCCGGCTGCAAAAAACTCCGCCCGCACTCAACCCGGGCCGCCGGGAACTAACCTTCGATTTCGGCAAACTCCAAATGATCGCGGCAGCCGCGATACCAGTCGACCGACGACAGGGCCCGGGGCAACAGGGTTGCCCGGGGTTGATACGCTTGAAACCGGCCGCCCAGAAAAATACTGATCGCCCGGGTCTCGGGATGCACCAGGGCCAGTTGCACCCAGCCGTTGCGGCAGAGTCGCCCGATCGGCGGGTTGCGGTCCATGATCTTGGTCATTGCCTCGGCGGTGGTCTCGATGACGAACAGCGAACGGACCGGCTCGTGGATTTCGACCATCTGCCAGGGCAGACCTGTCCGCAAGTCGCTGCCGGCTCCGTCCATGACGCCCAGCAGCGCCGCGACGTTGTGCGGCAGCTTGGTGCCGCACCCGAAGCCCACGTTGTCGACACGCGAAAACAGGTACTCCAGATTGATGCCCGCGCAAACGGGGAACACGGCCCCGAGGATCCGGGTCAGGATGCTGCTTTCGGCGTCGTCCTGAGTGGGATCGTAGGAGGTCAAGAATGCGCGGCGGTCGAGGAACAATCCCCGCGACCACTCGCGCCGGCCGACGATCGTGATGGCATTGGTCGCGTGCCCGAGCTCGGGCCGGGTTTGAGCCAGGTCTTCCGAGCGCTCCTCGACGTGCTGCTTGGCCGCGGCGAACGACAGGGTGAGCGGAGCCGACATGAACCGCCGGCAGCGCTCGTGCGCATTGCGCTCGCAGGCCCGGGCGATGTAATAGCGGGCCGAGTCGAATTCCTCGCGATGGCTCTCGGTCACCCGGTCCAAATCGGCAAAAGTCACTTCGTCGTTGCAGGTGTTGTGATAACCGCCGATGAACAAAGTGCTGGGAGGCAGCTTCAGCCCGCGCCGGGCCAGCCCCTCGCGCACCCGAGGATCGTTGAGAATCTGGGCGATGGCCCGGCCGTTTGGTCCGCCGGCCGCGCCGCCGCAGGCGCCGCACATATAGGCCGAGTTGTGCGGATTGTTGAGGCTGGCCGACCCGTGCCCCAGCAGGATCACCAGCCGGGCGAAGCCGCTCGTCAGCCCCATGTCGCGGAGCAGCCGCTCGCCGATGTCGGTCATTTCGGCCACGCTGTAACCCAGCTGGCCCCCTTCCTGCCCGGGGGTCGGCTCCAGCCGCTCCAAGTGCAGATAGGTGCTGGGGGGCGTTTGCACGATCTGGCCCACCAATTGGCGGATGCGGGCCGCCATCCGAGGAAAGAGGATTCGGGCGACCAGCGGAAACGTCGCCAGCACGCCCACGGCGCCGGAGAGCAGCGCTCCGACCGCAAACCCGCGGCTGCCCAGGTGAAATTGGTGCGAGGCGGTTCCCAGCGCCCGGCGGGTCCGGGCCCGGCGGCGGTGCGTCTCGTCCTGCTCGCGATTGACTTCCTCGGCCACCCAGTGCTGGGGCCGAATCACCACCGGGCAAAGCGGCGTGAAGTGGGCGTCGGCGGCCCCGCGGTAATACATGGCCACGCTGAAGAACCCGGCCGCCCCCCAGGTTTCGACCGAGGGGGCCAATTCCTCCAGATGCCGGCGGAACGATTCTTCCCGCTCGTCGATGCAACACACGACTTGAAACTGCGGGGCCTCGGGCCGGCCGTTGGTTTGCCGGCTGTGCAGGCCGATCGCGTCGAGCGTCTGGTTCGTAAACCGCTCCTCGTACGCCAGGTGAAAGATCCGCCGCCGCTCGAGGCCGGAGAAGGCTTCGATCTCGGACAAGCAAGCCCGACCACTCGCTCTTGCTCAAACGGTGCAACACGTCGGGCGAGAGCCCCAGCACCTGGGCCAGCTGAAACACAACAAACGCCCGCTGCTCGACGCTCGGCGGCCAGTGCTTGTCGATCTGGGCGGAAATCGATTCCCGAAGCTGCGCTGAGGGGCCCAGGGTAATCCAGCGCCCGCCGCGCTGCAAACGCGAGCGAAAAACGATCGAGAATCAGCCGCACCGCCAGAAAATCGGTCAGGCTGCCGCCGGGAACGGGCCGCACGACGCGGTCGCCGCGCTGCTCGACCTCGCGAACCATGCCACCCCAGCCGCGCAGCGACAGGAGCGTCGCCGAGATGTAGGGCTCCCACTCGTGGTCCGGCACGCCGAGCACATCCAGCGACTCGCGAATCGACTCCAAGGGCGCGATCTGCTCGTCGTCCAAGCGGGCCAATTCGGCCGCCAAGCCGCTCATCCACTGATCGGGCGAGCCGATCGGCTGGCGGTACAGCGCCACAGAACGAGCGAAAAAACCGCCCTCTCGCCCCGGCAGCGGCCAACGCGACAACCCCTGATCGAGAAACGCCGCGCAAAACCGGATCAATAGTTCGTTGACCGGGGCGTCGGCGTCGACGCCGGTCAGTTCCACGAGCAGGTCGCGATGCCGCACGGGTTGGGCCGGAGGCACGGTGAACGGCGGCAGGTCGCGGACCCCGTCGCAACAGACCCGCCACAGGGCCTGGAGCGTGAAGCCCTCCCAGTCGTCGTCGGTCCAGTTCTCGATCGCCGATTCGCCGAAGCGGTCGAGCAATTCGGAGAGACTTTGCGAGATGGGGTTTTTGCCGGGGGCCGCCTTGATCCGCTGCAACGGATCGTTCGCCACGCGCAGATCGCGGAGTACCCAGCGGCGGGTTTCGGCAATCAAGCGGGCCCGCACGGCCGACGAAGCCTCGGTTCGCACGCGGTGCAGGGCATTGGCCTCGGCCACGTGCCAGACCAGCTCCTCGGCCGGTCCGAACCGCAGCGGATACTGAAGCATCGCCAGCCGCAGTTCAAGCCGCGTGCCGACCGGCGGAACGCTTTCGGTGGCCCGCTGCTTTAGGTCGCGCTCCAGCACCTCTTGCAGGTCGCCAAAACGAATCCGCCCGCGGCGCAGGTTGTCACGGTACAAGTCTTCCGACAGATACGGGTTGCAACCGAAAACGTGGGCCGCTTCCTTGACCGCATCGCAGAACGGCAGCTCTTCGAACGCGTGCAGCGTGTTGTGGTGGATGAAGACCGTGATCGGGCCCTGAGCCGGCAACAGATGCGCGGCATGCTCGATCGCGTGTGCCAGCTGCCGCATCTCGGCAGACGGTTCCGCGGCCGGCGGCGCCAGATTATGGGAAACCGATGTTGTCATGTTGCCCAAGCACCCACGACGGAGGGCCCCCCTGCCCCGACGCCCAACGCCGCCAAGACTGGCCGATCCTGGGGCGGGGCGGCGGCTCGGAATCTCTCGCTCCCAGACATGCCCGGTCCAATGGACCCAAGCGGTTCGCACGTACCGAGCTGCATCCTGATGCACCCGTCAGAAAGCGACTTTCCGCCGAAACTTCTGCCGCCCGGGTGCCAGGGAATTCCAGGAAGCCGGAGCTTCCGAGTCGTATGCGAGTCCCGCGGCGGGCTCCCCAGCTCAGGGTGCACACGGCACGCCGGACGATCCGCGCATGCTCCGCCGTGCAAACGCAAAACCGATTCCAGCTATTCATGATAGAGCAGTGCCTGGGGTGTCACAATGCAGACGAATCTTTCGATTTTGTAAGCAAAACCGACCCCCGCAAATTACCCAACGTGCGAAACCGCCTCCCGACCAATCGTAGTACTACTTCTCGATCGGCGTAATGCCCGCCCGCCTGACACGGCTGGCAAGCGATCGCGAGCTGGTATAATTCCCGGTTCCAATTGAGGCTTCCCCCTTCGCCGCCGTCCAGCTTGGGTGAGGGTCGGTCGGGCAAACCGCATTGCTGGGGGCATTTCGATCTCGCCGCCGGGAGATGCCGGCGCCGAATCGTCGCGCACGGAGGGTTACGACCTTGCGAACTCGAATGGTCTGGCTGGCACTGATCGCGGGAGTGTTTTCCATCGCGACCCACGCGGGGGCGACAGAGAATCCAGCGAAAATAGAAAACTTTTCGCTCCGCGACTACCGCGGCAAGATGCACCAGCTGACCGATCTGGCGGACAGCAAATGCGTGGTCGTGGCCTTCGTCGGCTGCGACTGCCCGATCGCGAAGCTGGTCGGACCGAAGCTGGCTCGGCTGGCCGCCGAGTTCGAATCGCAGGGGGTCGCCTTCCTGGCCATCGACGCCAACAGCCAGGACTCGCTCAGCCAACTCGGTCAGTTCGCCCGAGCCCATGAGATCAAGTTTCCCGTGGTCAAGGATCTGGGCAACGTGGTGGCCGACCAGTTCGGGGCCGAGCGCACCCCGGAAGTCTTCCTGCTCGACCAGGAGCGCAAGGTCCGCTACCACGGCCGGGTCGACGACCAGTACCTCGTCGGCCGCAATCGTCCCCAGCCGACGCGCGCGCGACCTGAAACTGGCCCTCGAAGAGCTCCTGGCCGGCAAGCCGGTGAGCGTTCCGCAGACCGAGGCCGTGGGGTGCCACATCGGCCGGATCCCGCACCCCGCCAGCGACGAGTTGGCCGCCGCGCCGGCGGTGACCTACTCCAAACACATTGCCCCCGTGTTTCAGGACCGCTGCGTCTCCTGTCACCGTGAGGGGGAAATTTCGCCGTTTCCGCTCACTTGCTTCGACGAGGTTCAGGGCTGGGCCGAGACGATCCGCGAAGTGATCGACGAAGGGCGGATGCCCCCCTGGCTGGCCGATCCGCGCTACGGCACATTCGCCAACGACTGCCGCTTGTCGGACGCCCAGAAGAAACTGATCCACGATTGGCTCGACGCCGGTGCGCCCGAGGGCGACGCGGCCGACTTGCCCGAGCCGCGCCGCTTCAGCACCGGCTGGCAGATTGCCCAGCCCGATCAGGTCGTTTACATCTCGGACCAGCCGGTCGACGTGCAGGCCGAAGGCGTAGTGAAGTATCAGCACTTTCTGGTCGATCCCGGCTTCAAGGAAGACCGCTGGATCCAGGCGGCCGAATGTCGGCCAGGCAACCGCGCGGTCGTCCACCACATCGTCGTGAATTTCATTCCGCCGGGTGGCAAGCCGCGGATCGGGCTGAACGGGGCCACGGTCGGATTCGCGCCGGGCATTCCGCCGGTCCGCATGCCCGAGGGCATGGCCATGTTCGTGCCGGCCGGCTCGAAGATTCTGTTCCAGATGCACTATACGCCCAACGGCTCGCCACAGCAGGATCGCAGCTCGCTGGGCATGGTGTTCGCCGATCCGGCCGAGGTGCATGACAAGGTCGAAAGTTTTGGGGCCGCCAACGTCACGCTCGATCTGCCGCCGGGCTCGGCCGACGTAACGATCCAGGCCCAGCATCGCTTCAGCCGGAGCGTGAAGCTCTTGAGCATGATGCCGCACATGCACCTGCGGGGTAAGTCGTTCCGCTTCGATGTCAAATATCCCGACGGCCGTAGCGAGATTCTGCTCGATGTGCCGCGGTACGACTTCAATTGGCAACTTCGCTACGAGCTGGCCGAGCCGAAGATTCTGCCGCGCGACACGCTGCTGACCTGCACGGCCCACTTCGACAACTCGGCCGGCAACGTGGTCAATCCCGACCCCGCGGCCCGGGTCCGCTGGGGCGAGCAGACCTGGGACGAGATGATGATCGGCTACTTCGGCGCCGTTGCGGCCGACGACGGCGTGCGGTCCAGCGCCGGTCCGCTGGTGCGCGACGATGCCGAGGCCCAGCAGCGGGCCAGGCAGATCGTCGAGCTGGGTCTCGAAGCGGTCGGCGGCGCCGAGCGGCTCAAACGCCATGGCGTGCTCAGTTACAAGATGCGTGGCAAAATCTTCGTCCCGCCGGCATCCTTCGAGTTCGATGGCAGCGTCGTCGCGCAGCCGACAGCCAACCGGATGCGACTGATTTTCGACGGCGGCGGCTTCAAGCTGGCTCTGGGGCTTGACGGCGAGGCGGGCTGGTTCAAGTTCAACGACCGCGTCCAGGAATTGCCCGGCGAGGCGCTCGACGAGCAGCGTGAACGGCTCTACGTCGAAAGCTTGGGGCAGCTGTTCCCGCTGCTGGACGACGACAAATTCCGGCTGGCCCTGTTGGTCGAATCGCAAGTCGCGGGCCGGCCGGCCCACGGCGTGCTCGTACGCCGCGAGGGGCACCGTGAGGTCCGGCTATTTTTCGATCCGGCCGGCGGGCGGCTGGTGAAGATCGAAACGCAGATTAACGAGAACGGCAAGGACCTGTTCCAGGAGACGCTGCTCGAAGACTACGCCGAGTTCGACGAAGTCTGGCGGCCGCGCAAATCCAAGATTCGCTGGGACGGCGCCGATCGGGCCGAACGCGAAATGTCCGACTTCCAGGCGTCAGACGCGGCCGAAGCCGGCACGTTCGCCAAGCCGTAGCGAGCCCGGGACTACTCCACGATCGCCAGCCCGCGCGAATCGACCAACGGGCGATCGCCCCGGGCAACCTGGATCACCTGAATCTCGATCCGCCGACCGAAGTATTTGTCGAGCGGCACGGTTCGGCCGGCCGATCCTTTACCCCCCTGCACTGGCACGGCAAACCGCGCGATCCGCTCGCCGTCGACCAGCACCTCGATCTGGCTGGCGGTCGACTGTGCCGTGCGCGTGACGCCCAGGTGCAGCCGATCGGCCAGCGAAGTGACTTGCCACTGCCGCGCCAGCACCAACCGTTCGCCCTGCGGCGCCACGTCGAGCCGATAAGCCGCCTGCCGGGCATTCGATTTGTCCCAGCGATTGGTCAAACGCGGTTGGCCCTCGGTCAGCTCCCAGCCGGCCCAAGCGTCGATCAGCCGCGGAAATTGCCGCTCGATCTCCGGCTGCAATCGCGCGGGGTCGAGCTTGACCAGCGGCTCAAGCCAGTCGACCGTGTCGCGCACGTCGAGCGGATCGGCGCCCGATGGCCGGTCCGCGCCGGCCACCATATCGGCCAGCAGCGTCAGCCGCCGCGGCCCCTGCCCCGCGCTATCGAACGCCAACCAGCCGGCATCCTGGTCCTGATGCGAGCCCAACAGCAGCTTGCTGCGAAACAGTGGCGGGCCGCTGGGCTCGATCGGCTTGTGGAGGTCGGCTGGCGACTGTGGCGCGGTCGACACATAGACCAGCGCCCGGCGCACCCGCCGCGGCCGGCCAGGCGGTCGAGCCCGACGCGGGTTCGCACGCCGGTGGCGAAGGCCGGCAGATCGAAATCCAACTGACTCGTCGCATGGACGCCCAGGCCCCAGGCAAACTCCTCGCGCCGCAGCGCAGGGCCCCGCCGCGGCAGTTCTTGTCGGTCCGCCAATCCCAAGCACCGCTGAAGATCGGTTGCCGCCGGGTGGCCGCGGGCTCGAGGGCCGACAACGGCAGCTCGCTCGGCTCGAACCAGGTCCGCAGCCGGATCGAAGGATGCCAGACGTACAGCGGCGACAGGCTCCAGGCAGGCTGGAGCAAATGGACCCAGCCGTCGGGCCGATCGCCCGGCCCGTCGAACGCCTGGAACCGCTCCAGCGAGCCGGTCGCTCGCAGTCCGTCGCTGGTTTCCCAGCGGACCAGTCGCGCGTTGCCCTCGGGAGTGAGCACTACCAGTTGTTGGTAATGCGCGATCCAGGGGTCGATCTCCGGCAGGTGGATTTCGGCGATCTCGGCGAACGGGAACTGCTCGACCCCTTCGCCCTTGAGCAGTTTCACGCCGGTGGCGGTGAATTGCAGCGAGCGGAAGGTGCTCGTGCCGCCGCTGCGCAGCCGGAGCGTATTGGGCTCATAGCGATCCAGGCCCGACCGCTGCCAGACAATCCGCCGCAGCCAGGCCGTCCGTACGCGAATCTCCGGACGCTGCCGGGCGAATCGCAAGATCGCGCCCGATTCGGGCTCGACGATCAGGTGCGCCGGCAGTGCTCTGGGGCCCGAGCGGGCTTCGTCGGGCGCCGGTTCCTGGTTCGCCAGCGTCGTGCCGTCGGTCGGCGGCACGTACTCGACGACGTTGCCCGGGAGTCGATCGCCGCCGGCCATTTCGACAAACGCGGGCGGCGTCACCGGCACGGGCAGCGTATTGTCGCGCAGCCAGCGGACCGGCTGGGCGATGTCGGCGAGCGGTTGATCGTCGAGCCTGGGGTTCTCGCCTTTCTTTCCCCAATCGTGGATTGCATGGCCGGCAAAGTGAGTTCCGTCGACCAGCGTGCCCACGTAGTTTTGGGCAGGGGTGCTAGGGCGCGGCTGGGTGGCGACCGGCGGTTTGCGGGCGGGCGCGCGCGGGCCGTCTCGTCGTCGACGTGAGACCAAATGGCGGCCAGCTGCAGTTGCAGCTTGGGCGGCAGATCGGCCCAGTTGGCCGGACCGGCCTTGCGAATTCGCTCGGCGACCACGTTGAGCAGCAGCGTGTTGGCGGCGTCGAACTGCAGCGGGAATTTCTGGGCCCGGGCGTGAAGTTCACCGGTTGGCGGACGCATTACCGAGGTGGCCTCGGGGCTGTCGACGGCGCCCAGGTAATGCCCCAATTGATGCACCAGCAACTCGACCCGCTCGGCCTGGTTCGCGCGCCCCTGCCAATCGCGCACCAGAATGTGCGTGGGAAACAGCCGCGCCGGGTGCCGCTCGACTTGCCCCCGCGCCGCGCAAGCTGCGAAGTGAAGCCGATCGCCAGCCAGGCCGGCCCCAGTTCGACTTTTTTCTCGAAATCGGCCAATAGCGGTCCGGCCCCGGCGGCCCGATCGTCGCTGTCCCAAGTGTCGACGGCCACGACCTCGAATCGCAGCCCACAATGCCGCTCGATCACATCGGAGGCCGCTTTGATTGCCTGCCGCAAATCGGCTTCCCATTTCTGCCGCGTGGCCTGCTGCTCGTCGTCGACCAGAATCTTGACCGGGATCGCCGGACTGGCCTGCCATTCGGGCGGCGGCCGATCCCCGGGCCCTTGGGGAGGATTCGGCCCCGGAGCGGCCGGCCGTTGGGCCCCCTTGCGGGCAAACTTCGTCCGCTCGAGCTCGATCCCGCCGGGCAGCGCCTGAAACGAGTAGATCGAATTCAGCTCCAGGGTTTGCCGCCGCGGCGCTTCCTCGGAGTTGAAAACGGCCACGGCCTTCTTAGGCAGGTGCAGCGGCAGCAGCTGGCCGGGCAGCAGGCGGAACTCGCGCTTGTCCGGGCCGGTCCCTTCCAGCGTGAAACGGACCTCTTCGGGCGTGCGGTTGTCGATCACAACCACTGCCCCCGCGCCGCTTCGGGCCGCCCCGCTGCCAAACTGACGAACAATGCGGCGATGGCGATGGCCGGGCGGGCAAGTCTCATAGTTTCTTTATACCAAGCCGGGGGGGCGTTTGTTCGCGGGCGACCAGCTGCAGTTTGGCTGGAATTGCGATTCCATGACGCCCGCTACCCCCCTGAACAGGCCGAGATCTTCCGCCTGCGGAGCCGTTCTGGAAACCCGCGCCCGCTAGCAATTCCCCCGAATCGGTGCTGCCCGATCGGGGCGGCGGCGGTATGATGGCCGCCCCATTCGCCCCAGCTCGGGGCCCATTTGACGCCCAAGGATGCCGCACATGAACGCCCGCTCACTCGGACAAAAACTGGTGCCCACGCTTTCGGTCCTCGTCCTGCTCGCCGCGGCGGCCCACGCCAAGGAACAGGAATTCCGCGGCACGGTCGTCGAAGTGCTCAGCGGCGACACGGTGCGGGTGGAGCACGACGGCCGGAAAGACATTGTGCGGCTCTTGAATATTGACGCCCCGGAACCGGGCCAGCACGAGGCCGAGTCGGCCAAGCACCACCTCGAACAGCTCTGCCTCGACGAGGAAGTCCGCGTGATCTGGAGCCAACGCGATGCCGATCAAAGCATTCTCGGCACGCTGCATGAAGAAGACGGCCTGAATGTCAGCTTCGAGATGGTCCGGGCCGGCCTGGCCTGGAACTACAAGCACTTCGAAAAGGATCGGACGCTCGTTGAGTTGGAGTCCGAAGCCCGCAAGGCTCAGCGCGGCATCTGGGCCGATCGGCATCCCATGCCCCCTTGGGAATACCGCAAGCAGCATCAAAAACCGGCAATGCTCAGCGGCGACAATGTCCCCAAGCGGCGCTAAGCTGCATGCACTCTCCGGCTACTTTGTCTTCAGCGCACGATCGGCAAAGTCGAGGAACGTGCCCCAGTATTGCCGGTCGACCAGGTGCGGGGCGTTGCGGATGTAATAGCTCAGTTCGGCCCCCATCAATTGGCCATCGACCGGCTGCGTGACGCCCCGCGCCAATCCCTCGCGCCCCAGCAGCCGATAGACCGGGGCCGCGGCCAACAGCACCTCGAACTGTCCGGCCGGATCGGCCCACTGATCCTGCTCGCCGTTGGTCAGCAGCACGGCCCTTGGCGCGCACAGCGCCACCAGGCAGTGCTGATCGAACGGCAAGCGATCTTCCTGCCCGCCGAAGCGATGAAAGATCTCGTCGAACCAGTGGGGGAAGACTTCGTTGATCCGGGAGACAGGCTCCCCTTTGGGATTCTTCCGCCGGCTGGGAGCGCTGCCGCCGCAACCGGCCTGGTGTGGAATGACGGCCGCGATCCGGTCGTCAAACGCCGCAGCCAGTAGGGCCGCTTTGCCGTTCCGCGAATGGCCGAAGGCCACGATCCGCTTGGCGTCGATCGCCTGGTCGGTCACGAGATAGTCCACGGCCCGCTGCAGGCCCCAGGCCCAGGCCGCGATCGCGCCCCACTCGGTCGGCTTGCGCTGGGCCGCCTCCGACTTGCGGAAGAACCGATAGACGCCGTCGCTATAGTCCGGTTTGTCGGGCAGCACGTCGCCGTAATAGAACGTGGCCAGGGCGTAGCCGCGGCCGACAATGTCCTCCAGGGCCCACAGCCCTGCGCCGGTGCCGCGGCCGGCATCAGTCGCGCGGTTGTTTTCGACGCCCGGCCCCTTGGGCATCCAGCCGGCTGGCAGGGCAATGCCCGGGTCAGCGAGCACCGTGTGATTGCCGGTAAAGTTCAGGGCCACGAACACCGGCACTCCGCCGGTCGGCAACTGCTTGGGCGTAATCAGCAGCAGCACGATCTTCGGGCAATCGGCCGGGCCGACCGACAGGGCGATCTCCCGCCGCACCGCCTTGCCTCCCAGGCACTGCTCATCGCGACTGAGCTCTTGGGCCGTCACCCGCGGGGCCGCCGGAAACTCGCCGTACATGTAATGCTGGAACAGCCGCTTGAGTTCCGGCTTTCGCTTGTCAGTCCAATCGGCGGCGGTGGCCACCGGCGTGCCGTCGAACATCACCAGCGGATCGGGCAATTCGGCCCGCGCGGGCAATTGGTCGACATCGGGGAAAGCGTCGTCAGGAAGTGCGTCGGCCGCGGTCGACATCGTTGCCATTCCCCAAACCAGTCCGAGCGCCGCCAACATCGGCAGCACGCCAGTGATCGCGCGCATCGCAGTTGCCTTTCAAGTCAGTGAGACTGCCCAGGCTGCCTTCCCTCACAGGGGAGAACTTCCGAGTCAGAGCCCCAGAATAGACGTCCGGTAGCCAAACGCAAGCTGGTGGACGCATGACCGCCTGCTATCCCACCTGAGCCAGCACGTACGGCCCCTTGGGTATCACCGCGATCGTGGCGGCGGGTCCGTATTCGGCCAGCGAATCGGCCAGGGCCCGCTCGACCGACGGTGCGCTTTCGACGAACAGCCCGTCGATCACGTCGCGGGGCAGGCCGTCGGTGACGACCTTTACCTTCGCCTTGCGGCGCACTTTGGCCAGTTCTTCAAGCTGCCACTGGTCCATCACGAAATAGTCGTGGCCCAGGATCCGCTCGACGAACACTTCCAGATTCGGATGGGCCGAGAACAGGCTGCGGAACTCGGGGCTGCCGATCCCTTCGGTCATGCTGGCCGCCACGATGATCGTGCCCCCTTGCTTGACGATCGGCAGGGCACCGGTCATTCCCTTGACCGATTGATAGAACGTCGTGTCGAGCGGATAGCCGGCCGAGCTGGTCACGACGATGTCGACCGGCTGCGGCACCCGATCGACGACCACACCGCGAACGAAATCGACCGCCTCGTGAAAGGCCGCCTCCATGTCGCCGGCCACCAGCTTGAGCGGGCGGCGTTCGGCGTCGATCACCGCGTTGACGATGAAGTCGCAGCCCGCGCGGCGGCCGATCCAGGTGTTCTCTTCGTGGACCGGGTTGCCTTCCAGAATGCCGCAGTCGGCCTTCGGATGTTCGAGGAACGCGGGCCCGTGCCAGACCTTGACCGTTTCCAGCGCCGCCAGGCCCGGGCAAATCAGTTTTCGGCCGCCGGAAAAGCCGGCCATCAGGTGGGGCTCGACGAGTCCCGTGGTGATCTTCAGCTCGGCATCGACGTAGCGGCTGTCGATCCAGATTGGCACGCCGCGGGGGCTGTCGCCCAGGTACGTGTGCTCGGCGAGGACCTGGCCGTGATGATTTTCGATCCGGTAGTCGGCCGCGATCTCGGGCCCGACCATCTCGACCAGTTCGGCCGGCGTGCTCGGCCGGTGCAAACCGGTGGCGACCACAATCGTGATTTGCCGCGGGGGATGCCGGCCGCTTCGAGCGTGGCCAGTAGCGGTGGCAGCATCAGCCGGTTGGGAACCGGCCGGGTGATGTCGCAGATCGCGATGCAGGCCGACTTGCGCCCCCGGGCCAGCTCGGCCAAGGGGGGCGTGCCCGTGGGCTGGCGGAGCAAGTGGGCCAGCTCCCCCGCCGGGTCAGCAAGCGGCGGGGCGTCTTGATAGGCCAGCGTCCGCACCGGGCGGTCGTTGGGCAGCTCGACCACAAGACCCGTGCCCCGTATTCCAGCGTGACTCGCATATGCAGTCGACCTGGCTCGCCGGGCCGCCCTGCCCCAAGGCGCTCGGATTACTTCTTGCCTTCGGCCTTCTTGGCCTCGGGCTTCTTGGCGCCGGCAGCCGGAGCGGCAGCTCCCTCGGCTCCCTCTTCGCCCTCTTCCTTCTTCTTCTTCTTTTTCTTCATGGTCAGCTTGTAGACGCGGACCTTGGGCAGGCCCAGCGGGCTGTCCCCTTCCTTCCAGCGTTCGGCTTCTTGCAGCCGCGTGAGCCGTTCGGCCCGCGAGAGCACGCTGCGGCTACGCATCAGCCCGCGGCGAATCCGCAAACTCTTGTCCATCGTCATGGTCGATCAGTCTCCGGCAATATCGGTGCAGAGCGGGTCGCGGGCCGCGGCGGGCCCGGATCGCCGCATTTGACTTAGATTCAAGCCCGTAAGTTTAGGGCAATTGGCCCCGGGCTTCAAGGGCGTCACGCGAGTGCGAATTGGCCAAAAAACCGGGTTGCTGCCGGCTGGTTACTCAGAGCTGGCAGCAATGCGCGACCGAAGCAACCGAATCAGATCGTGGCCCGTGTCGGAAATACCTGTTTGCTCAATCGCGGCCAGAAGTTCACTTGCCTGACACACCGAAATCCACTGCGGGGTCCAACCACTGTCCTGATCGTCGCCGTGCAGGAGAACGTAGTTCCATTGCCTATCGGAGTCAGCGACGCTATCGGGAACGCCGCATTTGGCCAAAAGGTGGCGATGCGCGATTCTCCACTGAGGACCAGCAGGAGAATCGGATGGCGATCGACGAAAGCCCATGAACGCATCCGAACGCGAAAAAAGTGAGCCGGAAACGGGAACGCCGCGTGTGGAACTAGCTCATCGGGCAATTATCGGAGGCCGCTTCAGTGGTGAGCAGCAGAATCACTGCTATCGCAACCGCAAGCTGCACCGACATGCGAGCGGCTGCGGCCGTGATTGCCATCCCGGTTATAGCCACAAACATCGTTCGCAGGGTGAACGACCGGTTCCGGGGAGCGGTCACGACTCACCCCCTCATTCCCTTGCGTTGGGCGGACGCAACATTCGGATGGCGTTCGGCGGGAGCACGCCCAAGAAATAATCGTAGGCGGACCACTTATCGTGCCAGTATCCCACGTCGTAGAACTTCGTTTCGTAGATGCCGATTCGGACCGCCCACGCGCGATCGCAGTCGCTGCTGCGATCGATGAACTCGGCACTCGTGATCGCCGATAGCGGGACTACAACGACTCGTTCTTGACGAATGAGGAGTATTTTGCTCTGAATCGACAGGGTTTCCGCGTCTCTGTCGAATGTCAAGACGCGCCGATGGATGATGGGGGCCAGGAGGACGAACGTGACAAATGGTGAGAAAAGGACGAGTAGGCCGACCACAAAAGGCAGGTCCGCACGCCCTGACACTAAGGACGAGGCAAGCGCAAGCTCGCCAATCGCCAGCGGGATCGCGATCGCGATGCTCCAATTGCTGACCTCCGACTGGCGCAATGGTTCCTGCGAGGCCGCACGACGGGGATAGTCGATTATTCGCTCGCACATTTCCCGACCTGCTTGGGGTCCCGCCCGACGGTGCCTCCTGCCCGGCTTCATTCTACCCTAGCGGCGGCGCGGGGGAGGCCTGGTGGGCCGTCCCCCGTCGATCTCTCTCGATCAGCGTTTCCACGTGAACTTCGACCGAGTCGACCAGGGCCCGCAGGTCGTAGCCCCCTTCGAGCACGCTGACCAGCCGGCCGCCGGCGTACGCATCGGCAACGTCGAGAACCATCCGGGTGAGCGGGATGAAATCCTCGGTTTCCAGTTCCAATGAGCCGACCGGATCGTCGCGATGGGCGTCGAAGCCCGCGCTGCACCAGGACCAGTTGGGGCCGAATCTTGGCCGCCAGTGCTTCAAGCCCCCGCTCGAACTGGGCCAGATACTCCGCCCGCGGCGTGCCGAATGCGATCGGCAGGTTGAGCTTCGTGCCCAGGGCCGGGCCGCCGCCGGTTTCGTCGCCGCGGCCGGTGCCGGGATAAAATGGCCAGCGATGAATCGAGAGGAAGCCGGCCCGCTCTTCGCGCCAAAAAATGTCCTGCGTGCCGTTGCCGTGATGCACGTCCCAATCGACCACCAGCACGCGATCGAGCTGCAATTCGTCCAGCGCCGTGCGGGCCGCCACCGCCACATTGCCGAACAGGCAAAAGCCCATCGCGCCGGCGGGCAAGGCATGATGTCCCGGCGGCCGGACCAGGCAAAACGCCCGGCGGTCTTCGCCCCCCACCACGCGTCGGACTGCGTCGGCCGCGGCGCCGGCTGCCAGCTGGGCCGCGATAAAGGATTGCTGGCTGCAGCGGGTGTCATCCTCGATCTGACCGCCGCCGGCGGCCGTGAACCGTTCGACTTCGCGAATGTAGTCGGGTGCATGCACCCGGGCGAGCTCGTCGACCGATGCCAGCGGACATTCGGGTTGTGTTAAATGCGCCGTTAGTCCGGTCGTGAGCAAATGCCGGTAGGGCATGCTCAACCGGGCCGGTCGCTCGGGATGCTGGCCGGTCTGGTGCTCCAGCATCCGCGGGTCGTAATAAATGAGTGTCAAAGCGTTTGCGATCCTCACCAGGGCGCCACGCGGCCGGCGCCCGTCCCAATCGTCGGCTGGAAGCCATTTCCGGGACAGCCAAGTGGTGCGCCGATGCCAGCGACCGAAGGCTTCGGGCGGCGAGCCGACGCCGCTCGACTCGCCCCGCCTCGCCCGCACGGCACAACTTGACAAATTGTAAGCGGCAGTGGTAGCCTAAAGATGGGCATTTACCGAACGCCATGGCAGAATTGGATTTGCGATTCGGAACTTCGCAGACCCTGGTGCCGCGCCGGCCGCCGTGACCCCGACGAATCGAACCGCCGCAATTTCACCCGTCGCCGCAACTGCTATCAAGCAGAGCGGTTCCCGCGTCTGCGCCTGCGTGCGGGCTCGGGAGGTGGTCGCTGGCGATTGGTTTGTCGTCCGGAAGTTGCAAACGATCCGGCGTCGGTTATAGTGCCCGACGACCGTCCGCGATGCGCAGGGAACGAGACAGGCTGATGACCACAGACTCGGATGCTCGTAGCGGTGCGCCGGGAGAATCACCCACTCCGGGGGGCGCCTGCCGTTCGACCCAGCCAATTGCCGGTAGGGCTGTGCGCCGCCGCTTCGCCGGGTTGGTGCTGGCGATATTTGCCGGCGGATGCTGGGCGCTCGGTGCGGCCGATCTTTGGGCTCAGTTTGCCGAGCCGGAGCTGTCGCTCCGGAGCAAGAAGTCGGAAGTCGGCCGGATCATGCACGAGGATAAGGCAATCGCCGGTCCCGAGCAGCAGATGTTCGAGGATTATTTCCGGCTGTTTGCCCTGCCGCAGTTCGTCGCCGAGAAGAATCTCTATCCCGGCCCGAAAGACCCAAAGGAGAAGGTAGTCGAACCGGGCAAGGAAAAGCCGACGGTGCTGCCCAAGGTTCGGAACGAATTGCGGACGTTGTTCGCTCAGTCGGCCACGAGCGGGCCCCCGCACCAACTGCGCCACTCAGATCGCGCTGGAAAAATTCAAGGAGTATCTGAAGATCAAGCCGCCGGCCGACGCCAGCGACGAACTGCTCAGCCAGATCGCGGCGATCAAGGTCAACGTGGTTTTGGCCCTGGGCGAGTTGAATGAAACGGAGCAGAACGGCAATCAGAAGCCTCGGCCCCTGCCCGCCGCGCTGACCGAACTGCTGAAGATCTTCAATGTCGCGTCGAAAGACGGCAAGACCAACGGCACGGCCGATGCGCTGCGCTATGCCGCCTGGGTCGGCATTCAGCGGCACGCCGAAAGCGACAGCCTGAGTCCCGAAGCTCAAGGCAACCTTGAGCAAGCCATGCTGGCCATCGTCCAGCAGCGCAAGCCGCCCGAAGGTCGCAACCAGGCAGCGCACGACGGTCTTCGCCGCCGGGCCGCCGCCACGCTCGGCACCCTGGGCGACGCGGGAGCCAATGGCGCGGTCGTCAAAGCCCTCGACGCGGTCGTGGCCGACCCGACCGAGTCGATCAAGAATCGCGCCGAGATGGCCGCGGCCCTGAAGGAGATCAAGGCCGGTTCCGACGCCAAGATCGATTTCAAGGCGATTGCCAATCACATCGGCTGGCTGCTGGTCGACGTCGGCCGGCCCGAATTGGCCGCCGCGGCCGAGAAGGAAGAGCCCGCCGCCTGTCGCCGGCTGCGGACGTGCATCAAGGACGGCATTGATGGGCTGCACTTCGCCGACGACGCGACCGATCCCAATCAGAAGAAGTTCGTCGACGGCGTGCTGGCCAAAGCCAGGCTGATCGACAAGACGATCGACCAGCTCGACAACCCCAAGAAGAAGCCCGACAACCAGACGCTCGCCCGGACGGTGAGCGATCAAATCAAGGATCTCGAAGCGTTGCTCGAGCCGCGGGTCGCCGGCGCGCCGAAGCCGTCGGCGCCCCCCGGCAAGCCGCCGCGGAAAGAAGCGGGCCCCGTCGCCGCCAAGAAGCCGACGACCGATGCCGGCTCCTCGCCGCGCCCGCTGCTGGTGGACGAATCGGTCAGCGTCGACCCCCGCGCCACGCCCAAAGAAACGTCGGATAAGTCGTCCGACCGCATCGACGCCACGCAGGAGTAGCGGCGTCATGCCGCCCGCGACTCGCGGCGGCGAAAAATTCGTTCTCGATTCGGAACTGAAGGCATGGATGCTCGAAAGTTTCGCGCCGGCGGCTGCCGGCTGATTTGGCTGCTGGCCTCGGCGAGCGCTGCCGGCTGTCATCTGCCCGGCCCGTTGCGATTCGGCGACGAGGCCCTGGACGGGCCGGCACAGCCTGAGGAACGTCCGACGGCCACAGCAGCGCCAACCGTGGCGGCACCCGCCGAGTTGCCCAAGGCTCTGGCCGACGAACACTGGGTGCAAGCCGGCGCGCTGGCCGTGCGGACGCCGGGATCCTCGGGCTACTTCTGGCAGCACCACGCGCTCGAAACCTGGCTGGCCGCGACCGGCGATCCGCGGCCCGCGCTCCAAGCCGGGCTGGCGAGCGCGAGTCCGATTGTCGCCGCCAATGCGGCCATCCTGCTGGCCCGGGCGGGTGATGCGGCCGGCGTCGAGCGGTTGGCAACCACGGTCGGCAATGTCGAGCTGAGTCTGCCGCTCCGCTGCGCCGCGGTCGAAGCCCTGGGCGGCGCTCGCTGATCTCGGGGCCCGGCAAGAGTTGGTCCGGCTCGCCGATCAGTTCGGGCAATACAGCGGTCCGACGCAGGCCGCCTACGTCCCGCGATTGCACGTCGAGCTGCTGACCGAAATGGCCCGCGACCATGAGCCACAGGATGGTCCGGCGCTGGTACACGCGCTGGGCAGCCCGGCGCCTGACGTGCGCCGGGCGGCGCTGTTGGCCTGGACTGATCGGGCACGGACCGACTTGCCCGATGCGGCCATCGAGTTGCGCGACGATCAAAATGCGGGCGTCCGTTCGGCGCTGCTGGCGGTGCTGGCCGTGCAGCAGGCGCCGCAAGCTCGGGAGATCCTCACTCGGGGGCTCGACGATTTGAATCTTGAAGTCCGAATGGCGGCGATCGATGGTCTGGCCGAGCTGGGGGGCGAGCAGTCGGACGCAACCTTGCGCAAGCTGCAGCAAAATCCGGCCGAAATGGTTCGAGCCGCGGCGGTCGGTGGATTGGCCCGGCTCGGCGCGATCGATGCGATCCTGTCGGCGGCCAAGGACAAATCCTGGGTCGTGCGGCAGGCCGTGGCAACGTCGCTGTCGGTGCCGGCGGAAGGCCAGCGTCCGATCCCGCCGGAGTCGATCGAGCTGGCCCACTCGCTCTTGGCCGATAAGAGCCTGGAAGTGCAGAAGCGGGCCGTCGTGGCGGTCGCCACCTGGCCACTCCCCCAGGCCGGTCCGATCTTGCTGACGGCGATCGCCGATGGCGGCCACCAGCTGCGCAAGGACGCGGCCCGATTGCTGGCCGAGCGCTGGGAACCGGCAGCCCGGTTTCCCTACGACAGCGAGGCCGACATTCGTGCCCAGCGGGTCGCCGAGCTCCGCGCCCAGTGGAGCACGGCCTTCGGGCCGGTCGCGGCGACCGTCTCTCCGTGCCCGCCGAGACAACGGCACCCGCGGACGTTGCTCGACCGACGGCCGAGGTGCGGGCTGCACTCGCGGCGCTTAGCGATCCGCAATTGACGCCCAGCGCGCGGGAGCGGGCCGTGGCCACGTTGACCGCCGCCGGGCCAGCGGTTGTCGCCGTGATCGAGGAACTTGGCGCCGAAGGGTCGCATCCGATTCCGCCGCTGATTTATGAAGAAGTCCTCCCGCAGGTCAGCCCGCTGTTCGCTGCAATTCGCGCCCTGGGCGGGAAACAACTGCCCCCGCGGCGCACCGCGGCGGCCCAGTTGGTCGTCGCGGCCGGTGGCCGGCCGATTCCGCATTTGGCGCTTGTGCGGCTGGCCGAGTTGGCTCCGGGCGAAGACGATCCGATCGTCTGGCAAGGCCTGCTGACCGTCACGGCCGACGACCCGCGCGAGGAAGCGGTCACGCTGGCCTACCTGGCAATCGGCAACGGCACGCCCGACGTTCGCCGCCGGGCCTGCAATTATCTGGCCGCGCATGGCGATCCGCGGCACGTACCGGTGTTGTTGCCGGCGCTCGCCGATTTGAACACGCCGGTGGTGATCGCCGCGGTGCAGGCCCTGGGAGCGGCCGGCAAAATGGACGACCGCACGCCGCTGGTGCAACTGCTGCTGACGTCCAACAAGCTGCTGCGGCTGGAAGTGGCGTCCAGCCTGACTCGGCTGGGCGCGCCCGAGGGCGCGCCGGCCCTCGAGCGCCTTGTCGCTCGATCCCGACGGCGACATCTGCCGCCGGGCCGCGGTGGCGATGGGTCAGCTAGGCGACAAGCAGTTCATTCCCCAGTTGATGGAACTGGTGGCCGCGCCGGTCGACGTGCAAAACGCGGCGTTTGCCAGCCTGACGCAGCTGACCGGCGAAGATTTCTCGAAATCGGCCGAGGGCCTGCCGATTGCCCGCGAGGAGCAGGTTCGCCGCTGGCAGCGCTGGAACCGCGACCGGCTGGAGCGCGTGGCCCAACCCGGTGCCGATCCGTTCGGCGATCCATAAGCGGCGGCGTTTGCCGGTCCGTCAGGCCGCAGCCAGACCCGGCGTTTCGGCCGTGCCGTGCGCTCCGCGGCCGGCGGCAAACCAGGCATAGGCCCCAAACAGGGCGCCCGCGAACAGCAGATCGCCGCACAGCGAGTACACCAAGAACGGCAGCGCCGCGGCATAGCAACGGGCGAGTCCAGCCGCGGTCGGCGGATACCAGGCGTACCACACCGCCAGGTTCGTGACGGCAAAGAACAGCAGTGTCGAAGCAACCGTGGCCCCGGCCACGCGAATGGCGCTCGTCCGCCGCAGCCAGCTCCGCCAGGCGATCGGCGCGGCCAGCGATGCGTACACCGCCAGCATCACCGGCAGCTCGTAGCCGCCAATCACCAGGTCGCTGACCACCATCGCCACCAGCGGAACGGACGCCGCGAACGACCGGCTGCGAAAGAAGAATCCGGCGAACAGCGCCGTGCCGGCGATGGCCTGAAAATTCGGCGGAACCCAGGGACAGACCAACACGGCCAACCGGCTGGCAACACCCAGGACAACGAGCAGCGCAAAAACGCCGCAGGCAATCAGATTGTATCGATTCACGGTTGTCAGACTCCCTGGCGCGGCTGCCGCGATGCCTGCTCAATTCCCGGCGGCTCACCGATTGTAGCGGGCCGTGTCGAACTTCCACAAGATAACGTGACCCGGCTTGAGCCGAAAGCCGCCGATGCCGACATCGGGTTGCTCGCCCTCGACCGAATAGATCCAGTTGCGGCTCTTGGCCCCGCCACCTTCGTTCTTCACGTCGCCGATCTGGGTGACGAAGGCCGTGCTGCCGCTGCCGCGGAGCTTGAACTTAACCCCGTGGGGATGGGCACCGGCGGCCTCGACCGCGTCGAGCACGGTCATGTCCTCTCGCCAGGCGAGCGACTTTAGCCGCACTTCGGCCCCGTCGCCAAAATCGACGACCAGCGCGACGGTCTCCGCCTTCGAATCGTCGGCGGCCGCCGCTGCCGTCCAGCTGTTGGCGGCCAGCAGGACTGCTACCACCAGCACCACGGGCCACGCTCGGTGGACCGGCAATGAAAGCGGGGAAAAACACAAATCAGCGGAGCGATGCATACCGAGGCCTTTCTCCACGTTGGGCCCCCCAGAATCAGCGCATTGCCGGGGGATGTCAATTCCGCCGCCGCCCGGCAGACGCAGGGGGCTGCTCCCCGCTGGACGGAATTCCTACAATTACCCTGGACCGACACCCCAATAGCATACGGACAAGGCTGCACCATGACCGCTCCGGGCATCATTACTTTGAGCATCGAGGATCGCGACATCGCGGTCCTGACCCTCGACGATCCGCGCAAGGGGGCCAACGTGCTCTCGCAGGCGGTGCTCGAAGAGCTCGCCCGGCATCTGGACGAATTGGAACAGCGGACCGATCTGGCCGGTCTGGTGATCCGTTCGGGCAAGCCGGGCTCGTTCATCGCGGGGGCCGATTTGCGCGAGTTCGCCGCATCGTTCGACGTGCCCCGTAAGGAAGTCGTCGAGATGTGCCGCCGCGGACGACAGCTGTTCCAGCGATTGTCGAAAACGCCGTTCGTCACCGTGGCGGCCATCGACGGCATTTGTGTCGGCGGCGGCGCGGAGCTGGCCGTCTGGTGCGACCGGCGGATCATGGCCGACGACGCCAAAACCCAAATCGGCTTTCCCGAAGTGAAGCTGGGCCTGTTTCCCGGTTGGGGCGGCACTGCCCGCAGCTCGCGAATCGTGGGCCTGGGCAACGCGGTCGAACTGGTCAGCGGCGGCGATGCGATCGGCGCCAAGGCCGCGGCCCTGATGGGCCTGGCCGACGACGTCGTGCCGGCCGCCAAGATTCTCGACGCCGCGAAGCGAATGGTCCGGGCCGAGCAGGCGTTGGGCACGTTCCGTCGCGACCGCGAGCGGCAAAACGGACCGATCCCGATCGACGACACGGAGCTCGGTTTTCTCGGTGCCACCGCCTCGGGCTACATCCAGCAGCAGACCGGCGGGCACTATCCGGCGCCCCTGGCGGCGCTGGAAGTGATGCTGGGCGCCGCCGGGCTCGATGTCGACGCCGCCTGCGACCTGGAAGCCGAGGGCATGGCCGGCCTGTTCGGCTCGAGCGTCAACCGGGCCCTGATCAACGTCTTCTTCCTCACCGACCGCAACAAGAAAGACACCGGCGTTGACCGGACCGACATTACTCCCCGGCCGATCCGCTCGATCGGCGTGATTGGGGCCGGCATCATGGGAGCCGGCATCGCCGCCGCCAACTTGCGTCGCGAGGTGCCGGTGGCCCTGGCCGACGCGGCGCCCGAGGCCCTGGCCAAGGGCGTCGCCGGCGTGCTGGAAGAAGTCTCGTACAATCGCGAGACCAAGGGGCCCGACGTGCAGCGGGCCGTCAAGTTTGCCCGCTGCTTAATGCGACCACGTCCGACACCGAACTGGCCCGGGCCGATTTGGTCGTCGAAGCGGTGGTCGAAAACGAGCAAGTCAAAAAACTGGTCTACCAGCGGCTCGAGCCGCTGTTGGGACCCGACGCGATCCTGGCCTCGAATACGTCGACGATTCCGATCACCAAGTTGGCCGCAGGGCTCAAGCGGCCCGAGCAGTTCTGCGGCATCCACTTCTTCAACCCTGTGCGGAAGATGATGCTGGTCGAGGTCATCCGCGGCCGGCAAACCAGCGACGAAACCGTGGCCACGGCCGTGGCCTACGCCAAGCGGATCGGCAAGTCGCCGATTGTCGTGAACGACGGGCCGGGCTTTCTGGTCAACCGCTTGCTGTTTCCGTTCTTGAACGAGGCGATCGAGCTGTTAGCCGACGGCGTGCCCATGAAGGCCATCGAACGGGCGTCGAAGGATTTCGGCATGCCGATGGGCCCGTTTGCCCTGTACGACATGGTCGGGCTCGACACCTCGTTCTACGCCGGCCGGGTGATGTGGGAGGCGTTTCCCGACCGGATTGCCGCCTCGCCGATTTTGCCGGCCCTGATCAAACAAGGCCGGCTGGGGCAAAAGTCGGGCCGCGGGTTTTTCGTCTACAAGCCCGGCAGCACCAAGGGCGAGCCCGACCCGGGGCTGGCCGACGTCATCCGCACGTACTTGCGGGGCGATTCGAATCCGTCCAGCGAACAGATCACCGACCGGTTATTCTTGCCGATGGTGATCGAAGCCACCCGGATTCTGCAGGAAAAACTGGTCCGCGACGTCCGCGATGTGGACTTGGGGTTGATCTTTGGGCTGGGTTTTCCGCCGTTTCGCGGGGGCCTTTTGTTCTGGGCCGACACGCTCGGCGCCGCCAAGATCGTCGAGCGGCTCAAGCCGCTGGAAGGGCTCGGCCCACGGATGCAGCCCACCCCACTGCTGCTGGAAATGGCCCAGACCGGCGGCAAGTTCTATCAACAGTCCAAGGCCAAAGGTTAACGCCGGCCGAAACTTGGGACCCAATCGCCGCGGCCGCGGACCCGCCGGCCGTAGTAAATACAACGCGACGAAGACAAACCGCAAAGGAACCCCATCGTGAAACGGGCAGTGATCGTCGAGTGTCTGCGCACGCCGATCGGCCGCGCACACAAAGAGAAAGGCGTCTTTCGCGACGTCCGTAGCGACGACCTGGCCACGGCCGTCGTCGAAGCGGTCATCGAGCGGAGTGGAATCGATCCCGAGCAAATCGAGGACGTGGTGCTGGGCAATACCCAGCAGCAGCGCGAGCAGGGTTTCAACGTTGCCCGCAGCGTCGCGCTGATGGCCGGCCTGCCGGCCCATTCGGGCGGAGCCACGATCAACCGGCTGTGCGGGTCGAGCCTGCAAGCACTCAACCAGGCGGCTCACGCGATCGTCGCCGGCGCGGAGGACGTGCAGATCGTCGGCGGGCTGGAGCACATGCAGCACATTCCGATGGATGCCGGCTTGGACCTGAATCCCAAGCTGTTCGTGCACACCTCCAAGGGTGCGCTGGCGATGGGCATCACGGCCGAGTTCCTGGCCCAGACGCAGGGTATCTCGCGCGAAGAGCAGGACCAGTTCGCTCTCCGCAGCCATCAATTGGCCGCCAAGGCCCAGGCTGCGGGCGAATTCAAGGCCGAGATGGTCCCGATCTGGGGCCGCGACGAAGCCGGCAATCGCACGCTGATCGATTACGATCAGTGCGTCCGGCCCGACACCAGTCTGGCCGCGCTGGCCGCGCTCAAGCCGGCCTTCATGCCCGGCATGGGCACGGTCACGGCCGGCAACAGCTCGCCGCTCAACGACGGAGCCGCGGCCATGCTGATCATGTCGGAAGAAAAAGCCCAAGAGCTGGGGCTCAAGCCGCTGGCCCGAGTGTTGGCGACCGCGGTGGTGGGCGTCGATCCGGCGGTGATGGGCACCGGCCCCGTGCCGGCAACGCACAAGGCGCTCAAACGGGCCGGGCTGGCGCTGAAAGATATCGACTTGATCGAGCTGAACGAAGCGTTTGCCGCCCAGGCCCTGGCCTGCATCCGGATGCTCCAGCTCGACCAGGCAAAGGTCAACGTCCGCGGCGGCGCGATCGCCATCGGACATCCGCTGGGAGCCAGCGGCGCCGGATCGCCACCACGTTGATCCACAACCTGATCGACCGCGACAAGAACCTCGGCCTGGCCACCATGTGCATCGGCGTCGGGCAAGGGATTGCGACCGTCTTCGAGCGTGTATGAGTGGGGCATTGGGGCTGGGGACTGGGGGCTAGAATCTTGCGATTGCGACGCGCGGTGACTGACATATGTTAAGCCCGCGGGCGGCGTCCCGCGGGAACCGCACCGGAGTTGACGTCGCCACACCGGAGCCCGCTCCCCTGGCGTGCGTGGCATTCGAGTGCTGGCAGCGACCGCGTTCCATTCACACGACCCATGCATCATCATGAACCGGTCTGCCTCACCGACGCTGAACTCGCTGTTTTGCGACCGCGTCGCCCAGGATGGCTCGCGGCCGGCTCTGGCCGTCAAACGCGGCGGCCAGTTCGTCTGGCTCACCTGGCACCAGATCGCCGCTGACGTGTGGCGGACCGCCGCCCAGCTGCAAACGCTGGGTGTGCACCGCGGTGACCGGGTGGCGCAGGTTTCCGAAAATCGCTACGAGTGGATCGTGCTCGATCTGGCCGTGCATGCCGTGGGCGGCATTCACGTGGCCATTCACCCCACGCTCGCCGGCGGCCAGATCGCTTACCAGATCCGCGACAGCGGGGCCCGACTGGCGATCGTCTCGACGGCCCAGCAGGCGGCCAAGTTACTGGCCGCAGCCGACGAGCTTCCGGCCGGGTTGCAGATTCTGTCGTTCGATCCGATCGACTCCGTGAAGTTGGAACCGAGCGGCAGTCGGTCCCAGTTCGTACCGATTCGGCAGCTGGCGGCGGTCGAGCCGGCCGCCGATTTCGATGCTCAGCAAAGCGGAAATCAAACACGCTCCGACGATCTGGCCACCATCTTGTACACCTCGGGCACGACCGGCGAGCCGAAGGGAGTGATGCTCTCGCACGAGAATTTGGTCTCGAATGCCCTGGCCTGCTGCCAGACTTTTTCTCCCCCGCCTGATGAGTTGCGGCTCTGCTGGCTGCCGCTGTCGCATATCTATGCGCGAACGTCGGATCTGTACATCTGGATCGTCAGCGGCACGCGGATGGCGCTAGCCGAAAGCCGCGACACGATCCTGGCCGACTGCGCCGCCGTGCATCCGACCTTCGTCAACGGCGTTCCGTACTTCTACGAAAAGGTCGCGCGGTATCTGCAAGATTCCGGCCGGGCGGACGAGCCGGGCGCTTTGGCGGCGCTGCTCGGCGGCAGCATCCGCCTCTGCTGCGCCGGCGGCGCGGCGCTGCCCGACCACGTGGCGGAGTTTTTTCGCCGGCAAGGCGTAAAGCTCGTGCAGGGTTACGGGCTGACCGAATCGTCGCCCGTCATCGCCGTGGGAACGCTCGAAGCATATCGCCTCGGCACCGTCGGCCGGCCGATCCCGGGCGTCGAAGTGCGGATTGCGCCCGACGGCGAAATCCTCTGCCGCGGGCCCAACGTGATGCGCGGCTATTGGAACAAGCCGCAGGACACGGCCGAAGTGCTCCAGAACGGCTGGTTGCACACGGGCGACCTGGGCCAGCTGGAAGACGGCTTTTTGCGAATCACCGGGCGCAAGAAGGAGCTGATCGTCACCGCGGCGGGCAAGAACATCGCCCCCACGATGCTCGAAGCCCTGCTGGCCGAAGACCCGCTCGTGGCCCAGGCCATGGTCGTCGGCGAAGCCCGGGGCTATCTGGCCGCCTTGATCGTTCCCGACCCCGACCATCTGCGAGCCGAAATCGTCCAGCGGCAGATCGCGGTCAGTTCGCCCGCCGAGGCTCTGGCTCATCCCCAGGTCCGGGCGATCTATCAGGAGCGGATCGAGCGGCGGCTGGCGGGCGTCTCGTATCACGAGCAGGTCCGGGCGTTTGCCCTGCTGGACCGGGCGTTTACGGTCGAGGCCGGCGAGCTGACCCCCACGCTCAAGCTGCGGCGGGGGGTCGTGGCCGAGCATTTTTCCGCCATCATTGCCGCTCTCTACGTTTGCCCGGAAGCAAAAAACACCACTTCTCCGGCAAACCGCGCGGATATAATTAATTAGCAGGCAAACGACCGTATCTCCGAGAACGACTCCCAGGCGAGGTGACAGGATGAGTGCTCCCACCGTCAAACCGGACCAGGAAATCGCCCGCGGTGGCTCGGGCGACGGCGAGGCCTCGTTCGCCGAAACGGCACTAACGCTCGGCGGCAAGAGCGTCGAGGAAGCCAAGCGGACCGGGGCAATCGACAAGGCCGACGACCAGGTCGAGGCCCTGTTCGCCCCGCAGTACCAGACGATCAACAGCCCCGTGCATCGGGCCGTTTGGGATCGTGGGCTGCCGGTCGAACTGTTCCAATCGCGCTCCGCCGTCACGCCGCCCGATGTGCAGGCGGCGATGGACCGCTCGATCGAAGTGGTCCGCCGGCACCGCACCGCCGGCACCCTGTTTGACGATCAGCGGAAGATTTCGGACCCCACACTCAACGAGCTGGGCGAAGCCGGCTACTGGGGACTGCTCGTCGATCGGCCCTACGGGCTGGGGGCGCCGTTTGCCAGCTTCGCAAAGTTCCTCACTCGGATGGCGATGGTCGATCCGACCGTCGCGGGCCTGGCGTCGGTTCACGGCTGCATCGGCGCGGTCGACCCGGTCCGCACGTTCGGCAATCCCGAGCAGAAGCAGCGGTTCCTGCCGCTCCTAGCCAGCGGGGCGAAGCTCTCGGCCTTCGCCCTGACCGAGCCTGGCGCCGGCTCTGACCTGACGGCTCTGCGCACGACCGCGGTTCTCGATGGCGATGAGTACATCGTCAACGGCGAGAAATTGTTCATTACCAACGTGGTGCCCGGCCGCACGATTGGTCTGGTCTGCCTGATTGATCGCAGACCAGCCGTGCTGATTGTTGATCTGCCCCCGGCCGAGAACGAGCACTTCCAGCTGAAGAAGTACGGCCTGTACGCCCTGAAGCACACCTACAACCGCGGGATCATCTTCCGCGATTTCCGCGTGCCGGCCGCCAATTTGCTGCATCCCACCCGGGGCGATGGGCTGACCATTGCCTACCACGGACTGAACCTGGGCCGCGTTTCGCTCTGTGCGAATGCCGCCGGCGTGATGCGCGTGATGATGGCCAGCATGATCCCCTGGGCCCAGTTCCGCAAAACGTACGGCTCGCCGATCGCCTCGCGCGAATTGGTTCAGCGGCGGCTGGGGCGGCTGGCCGGCCTGATCGTGGCCGCCGACGCCCTGGTCGAGTGGTGCGCGGGGCTGATCGACGAGGGCTATCGCGGCGAGATGGAGTGCATCGTGGCCAAGGTGTTCGGCAGCGAGAGCCAGAAGGAAGCGGCGATCGAGCTGTTCATGAAGACCCACGGCGGCCGCTCGTTCCTCGAAGGGCACCTGTTCGGCGACAACGTGCACGAGTACCTGGCCCCCTGCATCTACGAAGGCGAGGGCGAGATGCTCTCGATGGCCTTCTTCAAGTCGCTGGTCAAGCATCACGGCGTGCAGTTCTTCGAGCCGATCGGCAAGGCGGTTCAGGCCGCCGGCATCCGCAAGCCGAACCCCATGAACCCGGCCCACCTCTGGGCACTCAAGGGCGCGATCCTGCCCTATGCCCGTTGGCTGCTGGCCGAAAAGTTGCGTGGGCATCCCCTGCCCCAACTGCCCGCGATGCCGCAAGCGCTCAAGGCCCACGCCGAGTTCGCGATCGATCGCTTGCAGCGGATGCCGCTCGAGATCAGCGGCACGATGAGCAAGTACCAGCTGGCCCTGGCCGACCGCCAGTGCCGAATGTCCGAGCTATCGAGCCGCGTACAGGACCTGATCACGATGCTTTGCACCAGCCTGTACGGCGCACGGCAGCAGGACGAAATCCTGCAGCAGGCGGCCGATTGCCAGTGCCAGGAATTTGCCCGCAAGCTGACTGGCAAGCGGCCCTCGGACCGCTACTTCAAATCGTTCACCAAGCTGGGCGCGGCGATCGCCGACGGCGGCTTTCACTCGATCGCCGGACTGCACCCGGACGAGATTCTGATGCCGTACGCGAATGGCTAGCCCGCATTTCTCACCGCGCGGTCGGTGAATTATTTTTGGCAGGCCGGGGGGCCGCGGAGGCGATCAGCCGGGCGGGAACTGCGCTGCGATGCTGGCTGGAACTGCCCGGGACGGGGCATTTCGGCAGTTTGGCGCGGGGAACTTCCCAGCCCGCGGCGAAACCGTGGGCGCGAAGTGCCCTCTTGCGGCCCAGCGGGGTTTAGGCCGGCGCTTGTTGTGCGTGCCGAGCGGCCGGACCGGCCTGTAGTCGCCAATGACGCAGGTTCGAGAATACTTGAGCGAACAGTTTTTGGTACGGACAGCTCTCGGCCAGCGCGAACCAGACGCGGCGCACCGTCACCCGCACGACCGCCCCGACCTTGAGCAGCTTGAGCCGAATGGTGTCCGAACGGGCGTGCTGTAGCGAGGTGTTGTGCAGCCCCTTTTGCCGCAGCGCCGCCAGCAGTACATAAGCAGCACTGGAGAGCCACAGCCGCAGTTGGTTGGCACGCATCGTCCGGCAGCTCGTGCGATCGGCGAACAGGTACAACTGTTGCTCCTTGATGCGATTCTCCATTTCGCCGCGGGCACAGTACCGTTGTTCGTAGAGCGGCTGGGCAGCCTCGCATTCGGCCGACAGGGACGTGACCACAAATCGCGGATTGCTGCCCCGGGCCAGATGCTCCGCCTTGCCCACCACGCGCCGCTCGCGGCTCCAACTCTTGCGTGTACGATACGAGAAGTCCTTGAATACGCGGGCCGGCTCTCCGCTCGCTACGAATGCCAACTGGGCCTCGTGTAGTTCCTTGCCGATGACCCGCGTCAAACGACCGTTCTTGGCCAGGCCGAAGACATAATCGACGCCATGATCTTCGCACCAACGCATCAGGTTCTCGCGGCAGAAGCCGCTGTCGGCCCGCAGGATAAT
Organism: uncultured Planctomycetaceae bacterium; assembly: GCA_963828155.1. Lineage (GTDB taxonomy): Bacteria > Planctomycetota > Planctomycetia > Pirellulales > PALSA-1355 > CAWCAX01. The sequence goes on along the minus strand of CAWHDQ010000010.1, from coordinate 96,347 downwards.
TCGCACCTGCGGCCAACGCTGGCGAATCTGAGCCACGATCCGCGCCACCTGCTTCACCGAGCCGGCCGCCGCGTCGATGTCGGCTGGCCGCAGCTTGGCACACAGCAGATGCTCGCCGCAGAAGATGTACAGCGGCAGGTAACAATAATGCTTGTAGTAGCCGTGAAAGAAGCGGCCCGCCTGCTGGCCGTGTAGCGGATCGTCGGTGGCATCCAGATCCAAAACGATCTCCATCGGCGGCTCGGGCGTAAGCGTCAGGAAGGCCTCAACAAACCAGCCTTCCAGGTCCCGGTGCCGAGCAACGATCTTCTTGTAGCGATGGCCGGGATCGGCGCCGACCGGCGTCAATTCCAACCGATTGAGCGTACTCTTGCCGGCCAGCGGTTTGCCGCGGTCGCGCGGATCGGCCCGGTCCTGGCCGGTGGGATCCTGCTTGCCCACCAACACGGCCAACAGCGGATCGGCCCGTAACTGGTCGTGATCGTTGAGGTCTTCGTAGCCCAATGCCAAGGCGAACACGCGCTGCTTGACCAGGGCTTCGACCGAGTGTTCGATCTTCTCGGCATCGCGGTGATCGTCAAAACACGTTGCCAACCGGGCCAACAAGCCGCTGGACGCTTCGACCTCCGCCAGCAGCAGTCCGCCGGCATCGGAAGTGATGGTGCCCCCGTCGAATCGAGCCGTGACCTGTCGGCTGCCCAGGGGCTGAAATTCGAACGCTGGCCTGTTACACTCTGTCTCCATAGGGCTGCCTCCGTGCTGCTGGCGAAAGTTGTCTTGTGCAAAACAACTTATGCCACATCGGGCAGCCCTTTTTCAATCCACGTTGTGAGAAATGCGGGCTAGTGGGTGGTCAACATGTGGCCCAAAGGGCCGCGGGAATCCAGCCGCAGGGTTCGGCGGTTTCTCCGCCTAACCCTGGGTGACGCACCACGACCAATGTTCCGCCACCCTTTCAGGGTGGATGTTGCCGCGGGACGGATCCAAACCCAGCGTCTTCGCTGCGCTCGACGCTGGGCTGGATTCCTTGGGCCCTTTCAGGCTCAGCCGGAGCATTCGAGCAAACCATTTCTCACGCCGCCGATTGCGCGGCATCTGGGTTCCGCTCCGCCAGGATCAAATACCCTACCGGGATCAACAGCCGCGTGAGCAGCATGTTGGCCACCAGGCCGCCGATCACGGCGATGGCCAACGGCTGCTGCATCTGGGCGCCCGGGCCCAGGCCCAGGGCCAGCGGCACCAGGCCGAAGATCGTGGCCAGGCTGGTCATCAAGATCGGCCGGAAACGGGTTCGGCCGGCCTGCACCAGGGCCTCGTCCAGCGGCATGCCCGGCCGCGCAGCTGGCCGATGTACTCGATCAGGATGATGCCGTTCTTGACGTCCAGCCCGATCAACAGGATCGCGCCCATGAACGACGACACGTTCAGCGGCGTGCCAGTGATCCACAGGGCGAACAGCGCACTGGCCAACGAAACCGGCTGGGCCAGAAAGATCAACAGCGGCAACGGCAGGCTGCGGAACTGGAAACCCAACAGCAGAAAAACCAGCGCCGCGGCCACGATCATCACGGCCAGCAGGCTGGCGAAACGATTCCTGCTGGGCCCGATAGTTGCCCGCCAATTCCCAGCGGTAGCCGGGCGGAAACTGCATTTCGGCCAGCCGCGTCCGCAAGCTCGCGATTGACCGCTCCCAGATCGCCTCGCCCAACTCGGCGGTCACGGTGATGACCGGCTGCTGGTTTTCGCGCCACAGTTCGTTGGGACTGCGCACCACTTCGATCGACGGCCAATTGCCCCAGCGGCACGAAGCCCGCCTGCCGCCGCCGAGGTGCCGCGGCCGCCCCGCCTGCCCGATGCGTACCGGCGGCCGCGGCAGACAGGCTGATCGGCAATTGGCCCAGAGCGATCCCTGTCGAACCGGACGCGGTCGGGGTAGCGGACGCGGATGTTCGTCAGCCGGTCCTGCTCGGGCAGCGTGCTGGCCACCTGGCCGTAGAGGGCCGCGTTGAGCTGGGTCTCCATGTCCATTTCGGTCAGGCCCACGCGCGCGGTCTGCACGCTGTCGGGCCGGATGACGATGTCGGGATTGCCCAGAGAGCACGTGCGAGTTGACGTCGATCGCGCCCGGCACTTCTTCGACGACCTTGCCCACCTCGTCGGCCAGGCTGCGGAGCACGGCCGGGTCGGGGCCGAAGATCTTGACTTCGATCGGCCGCATCGACGCCGGCCAGATCGCTGATCTGGTCCTGGACCAGCGGAATCAGCTCGATTTCCAGCTCGGGCACCTCGTGCTGGATCTCCTCGCGGAGCGCATCGAAGATCTCGGCCGCCTGGCGCCGCTGGCCCGGCGGCTTGAGGCTGACGAGAATGTCGCCCGTGTAGGGCTCGGTCGCGAACAGGCCCAGCTCGGCCCCGGTGCGGCGGATGTAGCCCGCCACGTCGTCGCGTTCGCAGCAACACCGCTTCGACGCGCCGCAGCACCTTGTCGGTCTGGGCCAGCGACGTGCCGACCGGCATGTTGTAATCGATGACCAGCGCCCCTTCGTCCATCTCGGGCATGAAGCCCGATTCCAAATGGCGGAACAGCAACCAGCCCGGCAACGACCGCCAGCAGTGCTGCCAGCAGCGTCGCCTGCGGGAAACCGCAAGCCCAGCCGCAAGAGCCCCTCGTAGCGGGCGGCCAGCCGATTGTAGATCGGGCCGGTCGTCGGCATCGGCCGCTGGGCCAGATAGCGGGCCGCCAGCACGGGAATGATCGTCAGGCTGACGACCATCGAGACCAACAGCGCCATGGTCAGCGCCACGCTGAGCGACTGAAAGAACTGGCCGACCACGCCCCTGCACCAATGCCAGCGGCAAGAACACCAGCATGGTGGTCAGTGTCGAGCCGATCACCGCGCCGCTGATCTCGCGGCTGGCGGCGGTCACGGCCGCGTCGCCCGACTGCCCTGCCGCCAGGTGCCGGGCAATGTTCTCGATCACCACCACCGTATCGTCGATAATCAAGCCGATCGCCACGGCCAGCCCGCCCAGCGACATCAGGTTGAGCGTATCGCCGGTCAAGTAAAGAAAGCACGAAGCTGATCACCAGGCTGAGCGGAATCGCCAGCGCGGCGATCAGCGTGGCGCGGCACGCTCTTGAGAAATGCCAACAGCACCAGCACGCTCAAACAGCCGCCGATGACGATCGCATCGCGGACGTTGGCGATCGCGGTGCGAACCAGCAGCCCCTGATCGTAGACCGGCCGGATTTTGACGCCCGGCGGGGCACGATCTGGGCCGCGTCGGCCAGCACCTGCTGTCAGTTCGCTCGAGACTGCCAGAGCATTGCCACCCAGGCGGCGAAAAACGGTCAGCGCCACGGCGTTTGCTCCGCCAGAGCGGATCGCCATCGTGCGGTCTTCGTGGCCGATGGTCACCCGGCCGATGTCCGACAGCCGAATCGGCTGGCCGTTCTTTTCGGCAATCACCCGATATTCGAGATCGGCCGGCTCGACGGCCTGGCTGTCGAGCAGCACCTGGTACTGCAACGCATCGCGATCGATGCGGCCGACCGCCTTCAGGCGGTGCTCTTTGCCCAGCCGGTCGGCGACGTCGGCAATCGACAGTCCCGCCGCCACCAGCGCCGCCGGATCGACTTCGACGACGATCTCGCGAATGTCGCCTCCCTGCACGGTGACGTACGAGACGTCGGGGATGCGGCTGATCCGCGGACGCAGATCGTAGTAGGCATAGTCACGCAGGGCCGACGGATCGCGCCCGCCGGTCACGACGAACGAAATGATCGGAAACACCGACGGCGTCTGCCGCTCGACGATCGTGCTGGTGCCGGGCGGGAACTGCGAGCCGACTTCGGCCATCCGGGCCCGGACGTCGTTGAGGGCCTGGATCATCTCCGTGCCGGGGGCGAAGTCGATCGAAATCTGGGCCGCCCCCCGCACCGACTTGCGACCGAACCCGGGCAACCCCCAGCACAATGCTGACGGCTTCCTCGATCGGCCGAGTGACGGCCATTTCGACGTCCTTGACCGCGAGGCCCGGCGTCTGGGCGATGACCACGATCCGGGGGAAAGCCACCTCCGGATAAATGCCGCTGGGCATTTGCCACATCGCGATCAGGCCGCCCACGGTGAGTAGGCCGCTGGTCAGCACGATCAGCCCGAAATAAGGCTGGGCCCAACGGACCAGATTCCGCCCGCCAGCGGCCGGCGCGGAGCTTCGCCGTGGCTCATGGGCGATGCTCGGCAGTGGCCGGCGGTTTGGCGGATTCGCTGACGACCGGCGTCTCGTCGGGCAAGTTGAACCCGCCGTCGATCACGACCGGCTCGCCGCTGTGCAGATCGGTCCCGGAGACGATCGTCCGCGTGCCGTGCGTGGCCACCGCGGTGGGATGCAGTTGGATCGCCTTGCCCTCGCGCACGACGACCACGATCGGTCCCTCGCCGAGATCCACCAGTGCCGTCGAAGGCACGACCAGGGCTTGCTTGTGGGCGCCGACGACGATTGAAACGGCGGTGGTCTGACCGATCGCCAGCCGCTGGTCGGCATTGTCGACCGCGATCCGCACCGGCAGGTTGCCGGTCTGCGGATCGACGATGCGTCCGACCGACGCGACTTTGCCGAGCCGCTTGCCGTGGTGCATCGTCTTCCACCATCGGCGCGGAATTCTGCTTGCCAGCTGCGTTCCGATCCGCAGCATGCACATCGTCCGCCGCGTGGTCGCTGGCATCTTTGGAGGCATCCTCGACTTCGCTCTGCTCTGACGGATTGGCGGCGGGCAAGAGGATTGGCAGTTCGACGCGCACGCTCTGCCCGGGCCGAATCTTCGCCGCCGTGGCGGGCGGAATCCAGACGACGACGTTGAGCTCCCGCGCGTCGACCACTTCGCCGATCACGGTTCCCGCAGCCAGGGATTGACCCGGATGGCAATCCAGGCTGTCGAGCACGCCGTCGATCGGCGCAGATCGAGAGCAAATCCAATTGGGCCCGGGCTTGCCCCACGGCCTGATCCGCGGCGGCCAGCCGGGCCGCGGCTTCCTCGACGGCTTCCGGGCGGGGACCGGCCAGCAGCAGCTCCAGCTGTGCCTCGGCGGACCGCTGCTGCAACTGCGCCTGTACGAGCAGTTGCTCGGCATCGTAGAGCTGGGCTTCGGAAATTTCCTTGCGCGTCCGCAGCGGCCCCAGTCGCTCGACATTGGCGGCAGTGCGCTTGACCGCCGCTTGGGCTTGCTGAACGGCGATTTCCAGCCCCTTGCGATCTTCGGGCCGCGGCGGGGCCACGAGCAGGTCGTGGGCCGCTTGCAGCGTCGCTCGCTGGGCTTGGGCAGCCCCCAGATTGGCCCGGGCCACCGTCGCATCGAGCTGAACGATAACGTCCCCGCGATGCACAAAGTCGCCCAGGCTTGCCCGGATTTCCGCAACCTGGCCCGCAATCGCCGGGGTCAGCGTCACCAACCGGTCCGGCAGTGCCTCGGTGCGGCCGATGCCGGGCACGGTGACTTCAATCGATTCGATCGCCGCCGGAACCGTACGAACCACGACCGCGGCTTCGGAAGCCTCGTGCTCGGCGGCCGCTTTCGGCTCGGCGCCCTGCTGGCACGCCGATGCGCCGAGCGCAGAGGATCGCCAGCAAGATCAGCCGCTGCGCCGGGAAGGCAATCGAAGTCGACATGGCAGGCTGCTGGCAACGCGGCACGGGGTTTCGGGTTCGGCGAATGCTCGTGCGAAACTCAAAGTTCCCTCCAGATAGGATAAATGGAAAAGTTCCCGCAAGCTGCATGTCAGAGCGGAGTTCTTTTTTTCCTGGACCAGTCGTAGCGGTTAATCTGCCGATGCTATTGGTAGCGGTCGCGCGGCCCCCAGTGCCTGTCGAACGCTCTCCGCCCGACCCGCACCTCACGTCCCCCCTCACCGCCTGCCGCTCGGCGACCCACGCCACCAGCCAGGAATCTCGCCCCGATGATTGCCACGGCCTTTGCCAGGTCGAGCTTCGCGTTGGCGCTTGCGCTCGCCGTAATTGGCGGCGGCTGTCGCTCCGGCCCGCGCTCGGGCAGTTCCAGTTGCTGCCCTACGAGCACGGCATCCTGCTTGCCGGATGCCCCAGCGAGCAATCCTCCGCATGCACCGCAAGCGGGAGTCACCCCCCCAGGCGTGGAGGCAAACAGTCGATCCGCGACGGGAGTGACATTGACCGCGGGCGCAACTGCCAGCCGGCACGGACGAGCCTCAGGGCGGAGCCGAATCGATTCCGCCACCCCCTCTCAGCCACGCATGCGCCACTCGGCTGTACCCTGGGCCTGGCCGATGTGCTGGCCGTGGGCCTGGCGCAGAACCCCGACCTGCTCACGATCCGCGGCACGGCGGACGTCAGTGCCGCGGCGGCGGAAGTGGCCGGCGTTTATCCTTGGAACCCGTTTGTCCAGGCTCAGTATTTCCCGCAGGGGCATCCCTTCTCGTCGGCGTCGTCGCCCGGCGGTCTGGCGGGAAGTTCGAATTACTACGTCTGGGCGATGCAGTGCTTCGAGCTCGGCCACCAGCGCCGTTACCGCGAGCAGAACGCGAGGCCGTGCGCTCGGGCAGGTTCGCTGGAACATTCGCCAGGCGGAGCTGCTGAACATCGCCCAGACTGAACGGCTGTTTTTCGCGGTGCTCTATCTGCGGCAGTTGGCGCAATTGGCGGCCGACGGTCAGACGCTCGGCGACCGCCTGGTCGAGATCGTCGAGCGCCGCGTGGAAGCCTCGCTCGCCACGAACCTGGAACGGGTCAACGCCCGAGTCGCTGCCCGGCAGGCCCGCCGGCAGTACCGACTGGCCGAGGCCAATTATCAGACCGCGCTGCTCGCGCTGGTCCAGCAGCTGGGCCTGCCCCCCGACGCCCGGCTGAATCTGACGGGCGATTTGACTCAGTTCAATTGGCTGAGCGTTGGCGACGCCTATTGTCTGGTGGCCGAGGGGGGCGCGGTCGAGCCCGAGCGGCTGGCTGCTGAATTGGCCGAGGCCCGGCCCGACGTGATGGCGGCCCGCTCGGGAGCGGCCATCGCCCGGGCCAACGCCGATCTGGCCCTGCGCGGCCCGCATCCAGGATGTGCAGGCCGGCCCGATCTACGAAACCGCCGACGACGGCACGCATTATCTGGGTCTGCGGCTGCATGCGCGATTTCGGCGTCTTCAACAACGGCTCGGCTCTGCAGAACCAGCGGCAAATGGAAGTGCGGCAGCAGCTCTTGCGGCACGAGCAGCTTCGCCGTCGGGCGACCAACGAAGCCGCCGCCGCGATCGACCGCTACGAACGGGCCCGCCGCTACGTCGCCGAAGCCGCCGCCGAAGGCGGCCAGGCCCCGCGCGGAACTGGACGAGATCGTGGCCCAGTTCGAGGCCGGCCGGGCCGATGTGGTCAACGTCCTGGCGATTCAAAACAACTTGCTGCAAGACCTCCGGGCGTACTTGGACCTGGTCAACGAAGTGGCTCAAGCGGCGGCACAGGTCACTCAGACGACCGGCTTGCCGCCGGAACGTTTGATCGCTCCGCCGCGTCCTGAGCTGCTGCCCCCCGTCGCGCCGGCCGATCCCCAATGAACTCGCGGGCGGCGGGCGGTATAATTCTGGGCAACGAGTGGTCTGCAGGCGTCGGGTTGCACGCTTCGAGTTCAATATGCGCTTTCGTCCGCAAATACTGCTCATGTTCGGACGTCTGGCTCGTCGACCGGCAATGGCGGCTCGAACCGTCACCGCGCTGCGGCTAACCTGCTGGCGCGGGCGACGCTTGGCTCGCGCAGGCCTTGGCCCAATCGACGGCAGCACCGGCCGGCCCCGTCGGCACGGGGCCCCGAGTGGACGTGCAAGTGGGCCCGAATGGCACGCTCGACGTGCAAGGGTCGCGTGGCGGCGACCTAGATCTGAGCGGGGCCAATTTTCGCGGCAGCTTCGGTGCGAGCCGACCCCTGCCGGGCGCGGTCCCGCAGAGCGGTGTAACCGCTCCAGGTTCGGTGCCCCGGCCGGCGCCGTTTGCGCCCCCAGTTCGGTGCCTAACCTGCCCGGCTCGATCGACCGGAGCGAACCGGGCGCGGTGCGACGCGGCGACAACGCCGATCTGGCGGACCTGATCCTGCCTCGCTTTCGCGGCACCGCGGCAAGTGGCGTGGGGACGGCGCCCACGACGGGCGGATCACCCGGTGCCTGGCGGTATCAGTTCTTTCGCGGCCGCTGGTGGTATTGGCAGCCCCGGGGAAGCTGGGTGTATTGGAACGGCGAGGCGTGGCTCCCCTTTACCGCCGCTCGTTGATGCCAACCGCCGAATCTCGTGGAGGGCATGGTTCGCCCGAGCCCCGAGATCGATTGCCTTTAGCCGGCCGCCGGTGCCAGCGGCGTCAAACCGTGCGGCTTGCGGGTCCGGTGCTAGCGCGACCCGCCGTCGATCATTTGTCGAGACTGAGTCTCGCCCTCGCTGCGATGCGCGGTGCCTCGACGTGCGATTATCCGCGTGCGCTGGACGGTCGCCGCCGGCCGATAGCTAAGGTACGCGGCAGACGCGGTGCCAGAGCACCGGCGACTGCTTGGGGGCGGCGCGGCCGGGTAAGTGATCTTGACCCGCGCCGGCAGGCCCAGTCTAATTCCGCCCCAGGAACCGCTTTTCCGGGTCGTCGTACTCGCTATAACGTCGGGGTGCGCTTTGAGTTCTGTGCTGTCCGCCCAACCATCAGCTTTCGATTCCTTGGTGGCGTTTCTGGTCCGGCGGCGAGTGGCCATTACCATTGTGCTGGTCGCCGCGCGGTGGCCGAGGACCTGATCAACGGCGTCATTCCCTGCGATGTCTTGAATCTCGCCGATGGCAAGGCGCTCGCCGGATTGCTCCTGGTGCTCGGCGGCCTGTCGCTGCGATCCTGGGCGGCTGGGTTTCTGATCAAGAACGATCAGCTCACCACGACCGGGCCGTATGCTCTGATTCGCAATCCGCTGTACCTGGGCTCGTTCCTGATGGTGGCGGGATACTGCCTGCTGCTCAACGATCGGGAGAATATCTGGGTCTTGTCGATCGCCCTGGCGTTCATCTATGGCCCCAAAGTGCGGAGCGAAGAACGCTGGCTCTCGCAGCGATTTCCCAGCGAATGGGCGCAGTATGCCGCCCGGACCTGGCGCTTTCTGCCGCGCACGCTCGCGCTGCCGCAGATCGCCGGTTGGCGATTGTCCCAATGGCTGAAAAGCCGGGAATACAACGCCGTCCTGGCCAGTGCGGCCGCTCTGGTCGCCCTGGCGGCCCTCCGCACCTGGCAGCGCGTAACGCGCTGGGTTCGCGAGCTTTTGGTGGTGACGGGTGTCGTCTGCCGGCGAAATGCGCGTGCCGGAGGACCCTGCGGCGCGATCCGCCAGGCTTCATTCTCCAAAACCGTGACGTTTCCCGCGGCTGGCGGTTGACAACCCGCACCCCTCTGACGAGAATACGATGGTCGCCGGAGGGATTTCCCTTGATTTCCCGGCGATTGCGGCTGGGAAACGGTCGCATTGTGAGGTTGTCCTTTCGGCCGCTCGTGACTCGACGACTTGCCTAGCGGCTCCCCGTTTCGGGAGACGCTTGGCAAGTTTTCGGCGTCTTATCGATGGTTGGTAGCCAATTCGTTTTGCAATGTGGCTGCCGGTCGTCGCTCAGCTGATGATCGGGCCTGTGTCGATCGGAAAGTAAGGTCGGAGCAGGCACCCTGATTGACCTCGCGACGCCGGGCGAAGTTTAAGAGTTGCCGGACGCGATCTAGCGTTGTGGCGTTAGAACGAGTCGATTGCGGCGGGGGTGTGATGCGGAAGAGGTAAACAATAAAGTCTTAACAATACACTATTTATCCAATCAGGCGTGTAGTCCGGGTCGATTTCGCCCGGAAAGGTTGCAGAACCAATCTCCACAGCACATTTTCCTGTCTTTTTCAAAGGTGGTGTTCCATGCGTACTCTGCTCGTCTCCTTTGCCGCTGCTCTATGCCTGATCGCCTCGAACTACGGAACGGCTGCCGCGGGCTTGATGACCATTACCCCAGCGAACAACAACTTCACGTCGCCGAATGTCGGCACCGGAGCCGGGGCGTATGAGTACGGCAATGTGACCAGTTGGACCGGAAGCGGCGGCTTCGGCATCGCGGCCAATGGTAGTGCATTTGGTGTACTTAGATTCCCCCTCGGGACAAGCGGCGTTCCTACAGGGTGGCGACGGTACCCTGGCGGGCACTAGCATTTCCCAGTCGGTCGGCGGATTCGCCCCGGCCAGCGAGGCCTCGATCACCTTCCTGGCCGAAGATCGCCAGCACGTTGGTGGCGGGGGCACTACCTCGCAAAGCCTGATGGTGTACGTCAACGGCAACTTGGTCGACACGGTCACGCCCACCAGTAGCTCCGGCTTCACCAGCTATACGACGCCACTGATTCCGGTGAACGGCGGGTTCAACACAATCTCCTTCGCCGGGGGCGGCAGCGCGGCGACAGCACCAGCTTTGTGACCGGGGTAGTCATCTCCGCCACGCCCGAGCCGTCGTCGATCGTGACGCTGGGGATCGCAGCCGCCGTCGGAATGCTCTGGATTCGCCGCCGCAGCCGCTAAGAGCCGCTCGACTCCAACAGATCACAAACCGCCCGGCGCCTGGCCGGGCGGTTTCGTTTCGCCGCGGCGCGCTGTTGTGCGAACGAAAACCAGACACATATAATCGAAAAGTCTTGTCGACTTTCTCCTCTCGCAATCCGGGTCCCGCGGCCCTGCCCCGCTCCACCGGCCAGGTACGATTCGCATGGTCAAGCGAAACGCGTTTACCCTCGTCGAATTGCTGGTGGTGATCGCGATCATCGGCATCCTGATCGCCATGCTGCTGCCGGCCGTGCAAGCGGCCCGCGAGGCGGCCCGCCGCGCCCAGTGCTCGAACAATCTCAAGCAGATCGGAATCGCGGTCCAGCATTACGAAGCGACCTATCACACGCTGCCCGCCGGGGCCATGGGCGTGGCGCCGGGCCACGGTTGGGCCTGGGGACATGCCTGGGGCGTGGCGATCATGGCCTACACCGAGCAGAACACGATCGCGGCCAAGTACGACTTCACGAGCAACGCGGGCTACAACTGGGACACCGGCCTGCTCTACTACATTCCCGGCTACAGCAATGCCGGCGGCACCTGGGGCAACGAGGCCAACGCCACGTTGCTGGGCGGCGTGGCAATTCCCTGGCTGTATTGCCCCAGCTCGAACCTGCCGCAGTTCGGCCTGCTGCAGAGCAATCCGCCCGCCGGCGGCGTCGGCATCGCCGAGGCCACCTACACCGCCATCGCCGGCTCGGTCAGCGACCGCTCGATGAGCAACCAGGACGGCAACACCAACGTCAACGCCGCGACCGGCCAGCAAAGCACGGGCGGCGCCATGCTCCCGCTGGTCAACGTCAGCATGGCCCAAATCCGCGACGGCACGTCGACCACCGTCATCATCGGCGAGCAGTCCGACTTTTGCTACGATGGCTTGGGCAACAAGATCGATTGCCGCAGCGACTACGGCCACACCTTCCCGATGGGCACCAGCAGCGTGGGCGACAACCGGTTCTTCAACGGCACAACCGTTCGCTACGCGATCAACGACAAGAACTGGAACAACGTCGGCGTGGGCTCGCAGAACTACGGCTGCAACCGGCCGATCCAGTCGGCCCATCCGGGCGGTGCCCATCTGCTGGCGGCCGACGCCTCGGTCCACTTTTCGGCCGAGACGCTGGACCTGAAAACTTTCTACAACCTGTGCAACAAGGCCGACGGCAGCAATGTCGAAGTTGACTATTGAGCGGCGGATTCGGCGGCCCGCCGGACGCGCAGCGGCGCCTGGATCCTGCTGGCACTCTTGCCGCTGCCGCTGGCCGGTTGTTATCGCAAGCCCGCGGTCCCCTGGGGCACCGCCGAAGGCCGCGTGACGGTCGAGGGCCAAGCGGTGGGCCAGGGTACGGTAATCTTCGAGAACCGCGAGCTGGGCGTCTCGCGAATGGCCGAGCTGGCCAGCGACGGCAGCTTCGCCCAGAAGAGCGCCGACTTTCCCGGACTGCCGGTCGGGAAGTACAAGGTGGCCGTGTCGCCGCTGGGCATCTGCGCGGCGATTGGAAGCCGGCCGAAAAGAGCAAGCCCGACGCTCCGACCACCTCGATTCCCAAGCGGTTTCGGACGATCGCCGAGAGCGACCTGACGGCTGAGGTGAAAGAGGGCCGCAACCCGCCGCTGGCGTTCGACTTGCCGAAGTAGACGCGGTGCAAGGTGCCGCCGGCTCGCGCACCGCGGCACGTCACTTCTTGGGCGGCGGCAACACGGTGATCGTCAGCGGTCGACTGGCGGAAGTGACCAGGTTGTTCGGCTTGCTGGCCGCGGCCGGGTCGGGCGAATACGGCACCTGCGACTGGCACTGCACGGCCATCGTGTAGTCGCCCGGCGGCGTGTTGGGCTGAACGCTGATGGTCAGCGCCACTTCGCCGGCCCCGGCCGGCAGGACCGTCTCGGCCAATTGAAAATTGCCCTGGAAGCCGAGCGGGGCGAGCCGGATCTCGTTTTGCGCATCGGGCCAGTCGCGCTGGGCGATGGCCTTGAGCTGGGCCGGCTGGCCGGCCTCGACGCTGATCGCCGCCGGCTCGATCCGCACGGCGAGCGGCGCCGATTCGCAGGTGGCGACAACCAGCTCGCGCGTCGGCCGGCTGGTGCCGATATTGGCCACGGACCAAGCCCTGGCGTAGGGCCGCACCACGCGGCGCAGGGTTTCGGCTTCGCGCTGGCCTGCGGCCACCAGGCGAATCGGTCCGGCCGCCACCGGCGCAGTCGGGATCGGACCAGAGGACGAACGTGCCCCGCGAGCCGTCTTGAATCGTGGTCGGGGCGGCGTGGACGCCCGGCGGCAGGCCCTCGGCCGTGAGCGTGATCGGTCCGCGATGTCCTTCGGTCCGATGGATTACGATGTCGAGCCATTCGGTCCCCCCGCGCGACAGGTTCGAGCCCGCGGGACCAGGATTTTGCCGGTGAATCGCGGCCACGAAAAAGTCGGGCCGGCTGCGGTGCAGCGCCAGCACGTATTGCTGCCGAGCGCCGCCGCGTCCGTAGCGATCGCCGACCAGCACGCGATATTGCTGGTGTGGTTTCAAGTCGAACACCGCGACCGGATCGCGCAGGTGGCCGTCGAAGGCGTTGATCCGGGTGCCGAAATCATCGGCCTCGACGACCTTGGCCCCTTGGGCGTCTTCGACCACCAGGAACGGGTCGGCCCGGCCGGCAATCCGCTCGCAGAAGACCTCGCAGGCGAAGCTCCCCCCCTCGCCCGAGTCGAACGTGTACCAATCGACGTCCCGCGGCCGGTCGAATCGCCCGCTGACCGCGATCGGCAAGTTCAGTGTCTGGGCCGACGCGGCCTGGTCGTTTGGCTCGACCTCGGCAATCACCGGGTCGCCGGTGACCAGCATCGTGGTGGCCCGCTGGACCGCTTCGCCCAGCGGCGGACCGAGCTGATAGCCGACGAGCGTGCAGGTCGCCGCAGTGGGCAGCACGCTATGGTCGACCGGGTGCTCCAGGAAACGGAATTCGCCCAGGGCCAGCACGTCGGGCGGAGCCGGGGTCGTGAAACCGAACTGATCGAGCGGCAGATCGCCCACGCGCCAGGCCGACAGCTGCGCCGGAGCCCAAATTGCGGCCATACGCCACGAGCTCCGCCGGCTTGCCCGCGGTCAGGGCCCGGGGCTCGATGTTTTCGATCTGCGGCAGATCGCTCGACAATGAGGCGATACAGAAACCCGCCGCGGTAGGACAGGTCGTTGACCGACAGCAGGCACTCGCCGTCGGCCTCGAAGCGGTAGTCGATCATCGGATCGCGGCCGAAATAGTCGCTGCTGCTGGCCAGAATGCGGCCATCCAGCGTCGTGAGCGTCATGACCGCGTCGAGCTGCGAATCGAGCCGGCCTGCCAGGCAATCGCAAACGATTCGCTGACCCGCCTTGCCCGCGATGCGATAAACGTCGAACTCGTTGCCGTCGCTCACTGCATTGACCACCGAGCCGATCGGCAGCTCTTGGGCGGTCGCCGGCGTGTTGTTTGGTTCCTTCTCGGCCAATTCCGTCAGTTTGTGAGTCACCTGAAATAGCCGGGGGCTGGTCACGCCGAAGCGCCCCACCAGCCGGGCATCGTACGTGCCCGCGGGTACGTCGGCCGCGACCGTCACTTTGAACTTGTGCTCGGAGACGAACTGGGCGGTGATGCCGGGGTGATCGAAAATCAGCCGGTCCGCCCCGGCGTCGTCGGCGCCGGCCGTTTCCAGGTCGATGGTCTGGCCCGCGCCGGCGCCCAGCGGCGCAATCCGATCCAGCCGCGGCGCCGGCAAGTCGGCCCATAGGTTGGCGGCGAGGAGGAGCGCTGCGGCGACGGTTGGGATGTGGTGGAAGGTCTTCACGAAGCCGGGCGGTGGGGGCTAGAGATCGGAGATTGGGGGCTCGATCCGCGCGGACATTGCCCGTTAAGCCCACCGCCGGCGGCCGGTGGGCACAGCGGCCGGTGGGCACGGCGGCCGGTGGGCATCGCCCGCGATCAAGGCGATCGCGGCAATCAGACCAGCAGCTCGCGGATCGGCTCGCCTTCGCGGAGGATCGCCAGCGGGCGCCGGGCGTGATCGTAAAACTCGGTGTGGTAATCGATGCCCAGCACGTGGTACATGGTGGCCAGCACGTCGCCGGGCGAGGCCGGCCGGCTGATCGGGTACTCGGCGTTGGCATTGGTCTGGCCGATCATCTGGCCCATCTTCAGCCCACCGCCGATGAATACGGCGGCTCTGGCGCCCGGCCAGTGATCGCGGCCGGCCTGCGGATTGATCCGCGGCGTGCGGCCGAACTCGCCGAAGCACATCACCAGCACCCGATCGGCCAGGCCGCGGTCGTGGATGTCGGTAGCCAAGGCGGCCACGGCCCGATCGAACTTGGGCAGCAGTTTTTCCTTCAGCTCGGTGAAGTTGTTGCCGTGCGTATCCCAGCCGCCGCCCGCCTGCACCTGTCACGAAGGTGACGCCCGCTTCGACCAGTCGCCGGGCCAGCAGGCAGCTTTGGCCCAGGTCGTTGCGGCCGTACAGGTCGCGCAGCTTCGGCGTCTTCGGCCGCGACGTCGAATGCCTCCAGCGCCTTGGGGCTGGTCACCATGTCCGAACGCGTCGCCGTAGAACTTGTCCAAGCCCTCGAGCGTCGCCCGTGGTGTCGATGTCGCGGCGGATCGTGTCGATCGACGACAGCAATTCGCGGCGCTGATCGAGCCGGTCCAGGCTCACGCGGCCGGGCAGCCGCAGGTTGCGGACCTGGAAGCCGTCCTGATTCGGATCGCTGTCGGGCGTGAAGGGCTAGTACGACGCGCCGAGGTAGGCCGGGCTTCGAAAACTGCAGCCTTGTTGGGCAGCGTCACGAAGGCCGGCATGCCGGATGATTCGAGCCGCGCATCTTGGCGACGACCGAGCCCAGCGAAGGGAAGATGTTGTCGTTCACTTCGATGGTCGGCTGATAGCCGGTCAGCATCCAGTGCGAGCCCATGCCGTGGCCGGCGTTGGTGTGGGTCACGCTGACGGACGATGGTCATCTTGTCCATCACCCGGGCCTGAAGCGGCAGATGCTCGCTGATCAGCGTGCCGGGCACGTTCGTGGCGATCGGGCGGAACTCGCCGCGAATCTCGACCGGCGCCTGCGGCTTCAGGTCGTACATGTCGAGCTGGCTCGGCCCGCCCGCCTGCCAGACCAGGATCACGGCCGTGTCCTTGGTGGGACGGCCATTGGCTGCCGCAGCGGCCCGGGCCCGCAGCAAGCTCGGGCAGCGTCAGCCCGCCGATCGACAGCCCGCCGATCTTCAGCAGATCGCGCCGCGCGATGCCGTCGCACGTCTTGGTCGCTCGTCCGCGAATTTCAAGCATGGCGAAAGTTTCCTGTCGTCTGGTGGCTGCGTCTGGCGACTCTCATCTACCGCGGGCCGATCGGTTCTCGTCGAACCCGGATCCTCAGTGGTTGAAGCTGAATTCCTTGCTATTGAGCAATGCCCACAGCACGTCTTGCAAAGCGGCCTGCCGCTTTTCGGCCCCGGCGGACGTGACGTACCCGAGCGTCTTGGCCTTTTCGTCCGCGGTGGGCAGCCGGCAATAGGCGGCCAAAAACAGCTCGTTGAGGATGTCCGAATCGCTCCGCTCCGCCTTGAGCAGCTGGGCGACGCGGCCGTTCGCGGTCGGCGATTTTGTCCTCGATCTCGTCGGAGTTGGCCAACAGCAGAACCTGGCTCAAGCGTGCCCGAAGCCGAGCGCTCGCACTCGCAGCCGCTTTCGCGCCGGGGACGATTGAACGCGTCGAGGAAGTACGAACCGAAGTTCTCGTGCGGCAAATCGACAGCCCGAGCGGTCGAGGCCACGCCGTTGAACCGCGAATGGGAGCCGCAGACCTGGTCGGTCGCGTCGAGCAGCACTTCGGCGATCATCCGCCGGCCGTAGAAGCGGGCAAAGTTCTGACTGGTCGCCGCGGTTCGCGTCGGTGGCCTCGCTCGACAGGCCGTACAGGTTGCTGGTCACCAGCGTGCGAATGATGTGCTTGACGTCGAAGCGGTGCTCGACGAAATCGCGGGCCAGCGCGTCGAGCAATTCGGGATTCGAGGCCGGATTGGTCTCGCGCATGTCGTCGACCGGGTCGACCAAGCCGCGGCCGAAGAAATGCCCCCACAGCCGGTTGACCAGCGCCCGGGCAAAGTACGGATTCTCGGGCCGGGTCATCCAGTCGACCAGCACCTGCCGCGGGTCGTCCAGCTCGCTGCACTTGGCCAGGTCGCCGTCCAGGAATTTCGGCTCGGCGGGCTTGCCGGTCTCGGGGTTGTTGTCGCCGAACGTGTTGCGCGGCGAAGCGAAGTAGGGCGGCGGCTCGCCGAAACTCTTGCGGCCGACCCGCATGAAGAAGCCCGCCAAGCCGTAGTAGTCTCCCTGGCTGTAGCGCTCGTAAGGATGATGGTGGCACTTGGCGCATTGCAGCCGCAACCCGAGAAACACCTGGGCCGTGTCGGCCACGACCTGGTGCAGTTGATCGTCGCGCATCTGCCAGTACCAATTGATCGCCGGCGCCTCCTGCCATTCGCCGCTGGCCGCCACGATGCCGCGCACGAACTCGTCGTAAGGCCGATTGCGGGCAATCTGATCCTTGATCCAATTGTGGAAGGCGTAAGCGGCCAGATCGGCCCCCGCCTTGGGCGAATTGCGCAGAATGCTTCCCCAGCGCAGCGCGAAGTAGGCCGGATAGTCAGGCGAATCGAGCAGACGATCGACCGCCTTCTGCCGCCGGTTCGGGTCGGCGTCGGCCAGAAACGCCCGGGCCTCTTCCGCCGTCGGCAGCCGGCCGCAGAGGTCGATCGTCAAACGGCGTAGGAACGAGCCGTCGCTGGTCTGGGGCGAGGGGAGCAGGCCCAGCTGCTTCCACTTGGCCGCCGCCAGCTGGTCGACGTAGTTTCGCTCGACGAAATCGGGAATCGTGGCCAGCACGGGCCCGTGTGGAACGCTGGCTCGAAAGATCGCCACCTTGGCCTGATAGCGGACCATGATCGCCGCTTCACCGCTGGTGCCCGTCGTCCGGACGTAACCGTCGGGATCGACCGTGGCAACCGCGTCGAAATTGCTGGCATACTGGGCACCGCGGGTCACGTCGCGCTGGCTGCCGTCGCTGTACCTGGCAATCACCGCCAGTTGCCGCCCCTGGCCGGGAGCAAACACCTGTCGATCGGCCGACAGGGTGATTTGCTTGATCTCGACGGCCGCTTCGCCCGCGCTGCGGGGCAGGCCCTGGCCGATCCACGACACCAGCAACTGGCAGGCCTCGCTCGTGGGGCTGAAGCGGCGCTGCCGCCATGCGGCACGCGGCCGGTGGCTTTGCGCACCAGCAAGCTGGACTCGGGCGCCGTGGCGAAACCCGGCGGCCGCGCCCTCCTCGGCGATGAGCGACTGGTAATCGCGCTCGGGATCGAAACCAAACAGCGACAAGCGGAAGCCGTTCTGGCCGCTGGCCTTGCCGTGGCAGCCGCCCGCGTTGCAGCCGTAACGGGTGAGCAGCGGAATGATCTCGTTCTTGAAATCGATTGCCCGGCTCTGCTGGAGCGCCGCCACGGTGACGGGCAGTTCCATCTGTTGCCCGCCCTGACTGACGCGAATGCGGCCGCTCCCCTCACCCCGCGGCGATACGAAGCCTTTTTCGTCAACGACGGCGACGCCGGCCTGGGCAGCATTCGCAAACGGGCCTGGCGCGTCACGTCGACGCCATCGAGCGTCACCACCAATTGCCGCCCGTCGTAAGCACCGGCCAGGCGGATCTCGCCAGGCGTCACACTGAGTGCGGCCCCTCGGGCGGCGGTAGACGCGAACGCCAGCGTGATCAGCAACGCCAGCAGCGCGTCGCTGGCCATGCGCCGTGGCCTCGTCGGGCGTACGGCGGATCCTGCCAACGGGCTCGCCCAGCCGGGTCCGGGCCGGCCCGATGTTCGCTGCCAAATTGCGCAGGGACGCCGTTTCATGAGGAACCGAATCAGCGCGGATGCCAGGCGGGTTTGGCGTGGGGGAGGGTCAGCGCGCGGCCACAGCCGCTCGCCTGCGAAATTATATCAAAACCAGGAGCGGTTATCAACAATCGTTGATGGGTGTAACCGCAAGGAAGTGCGGTAGTTGCGAAAGCGCAAACCCAGGACACCGGCAATTACAGCATCTTGCCGTAGGCGAAGGAACTCTGCAGTTGGACCGGGTTGGCCTGGTGCGTTTCTGAGCGAGGCGCTAGCCGCCGGCGTGACGGGTACCTGGGTTGCTTTCAGTACCGTTCATGCCGGCGTTTTGCGCATGGCACGCCCGGGCCAATTTCATCCGTGATCGAACCGGCGGCTGCCCTTGCCGCTCAGTCCGGCGGGGCGCGCCGACTGCCGAAACTCCGAGACACGTCGCGATAGCGGCCGGGCCGCCGCCGCGAAATTCTGCATCTTGAATGGGGTGGATCCAACTTGGCTCCAGCAGCAGCAACCCGTCCGATCTCGTTCGGCGGCCAGCAATGCCTGTTCGACAACATTCGGTTGGCCGCGCCGCCGGAGCCTTCGTCGCTGGTGCTCGCCGGGCTGGGTACCGTGGGGATGCTGGTGGCGGTCCGCCGTCGCCGCCAGGGCTGACGAGCGGCCCGGTGCAGGGCGGGGATTGAATACCTAATTACGAGCCGGCCTCGGGGCCGGTTTTTTTTGCGCGCCGCCGGTCGCTTTGTGCTGTAGTCGCGCCAGGGCGTGGAATACGATAGTGCCTGGGCTCGTGCTGCGCGCGAGACGCGCAATCTGTCACCGGAGGCCGGCGATCGTGACAGCGGATTCCACAACGCGACGACCAGGCGGCGCGGCGATAATTGCACTGTGCCTGGGCCTGATGCTCATTCGGCCGTGCAGCCCGACCGCGTCGGCACTGGCCGATGCACCGGCCGCCGGCAGTGAACCGGCCGTCGCCCCCTGGGCCGATCCGTCCCTGCCGGTCACTCGCGGTTTGCAAGTCTGGCTGGACGCTGCGCGGCAATCCGCGGCTCGGCAGGCACTGGGGCAAACCGATCTTCGGCCCGGCGACCGCGTGGCCGTGTGGTACGACGCTTCGGGCCACGCCCGGCACGCGACCCAAGAATCGGCCGCAGCGCAACCCACTTTCGTGACCACTGCCGAAGGTTACCGGGCCGTCCGCTTCGACGGGGAGCATACCTACCTGGCCCACTGGGGCATCGATCGGCCGCTGGACGAAACCACGATCTTCATCGTCGCCACGCCGTTCGACAATCCGGGCGGATTTCGGGCTTTCGCCGCGTTTGGCCGCCAGGGAGCGAATGACTACCAAACCGGGATCACTATCGACCAGGGCCCCGAATGGTTGCGCCGTTTTCAGTCGCTCAATTTCGAGGGGAGCGGCTTCGGCGGCGCCGTCAATCTGCTCCGCGGCACTGCCGAATTCGGTTTGCAGCAGCGCCTGTGCCTCACGTTGTGCGTCGGCGATGGCGGCAGCCGGATCTATTGGAACGGGCAGCTCGAAGGTGCCCGCAATCGCGCCGCCTCAGCTCTGCAGTTGGATCTGTTCGTCGTAGGGCGCGGTATTATGCCCCGGCCCCGCAGCCCCAGTTTACCGGAATGCTCGACGGCGACCTGGCTGAACTGCTCGTCTACGATCGGCTGCTCGACGATTCCGAGCGCGAGCGGGTCGAAGCCTACCTGTCGGCCAAGCACGATCCGCACCGGCAAGTAGGCCTTCCCCGGCGGCGTGGCGGCGAAGGCAAGCCGCTGGTCAAAGTGGCCGATCCTCCGCCCGTGCAAATGCTGCTGCCGGGGTTTGCCGTTCGCCAACTGCCGGTCGAACTGACGAACGTCAATAACCTGCTCTATCGGGCCGACGGCAAGCTGGTGGCGCTGGCCTATGACGGCAACGTTTATTTGTTGTCCGACTCCGACGGCGACGGCCTGGAAGACAGGGTCGAGCGATTCTGGAACAACGAAGGCCGCCTGCGGTCGCCGATCGGCATGGCCCTGACCCCGCCGGGTTACAAGCACGGCAATGGGCTGTTCGTCGCCAGCAAGGCCAAGTGCTCGCTGATTGTCGATACCGACGGCGACGACCGGGCCGATCGCGAGATCATCGTCGCCGACGGCTGGCAGGAAATCCCGCACGGCGTCGATGCCTTGGGCGTGGCGTTCGACGAGCGCGACGGCAGCATTTATTTCGGGCTCGGCTCGGCCAGCTTCACCGCTCCGTATCAGATCGACGCCGCGGGCAAGTCGCAGTACAAGCTGACCAGCGAGCGGGCGACCATTCTCGCACGTCTCGCCCGACTTTTCCCAAGCGCGAAATCATCGCCACCGGCATTCGCTTTCCCGTGGCCATTCGCTTCAATCGCCACGGCGATCTGTTCTGCACCGACCAGGAAGGCGCCACCTGGCTGGCCAACGGCAATCCTCTCGACGAGCTGCTGCACGTGCAGCGTGGCCGGCATTACGGCTTTCCGCCCCGGCACCCCGAAGCACCTGCCCGAGGTAATCGACGAACCGAGCGTGTGCGATTACGGGCCGCAGCACCAATCGACTTGTGGGCTGAACTTCAACGAGCCGGTAAACACAAACGCCGGCTCCAAGGGCCCTGTCTTCGGGCTCGACGCCTGGCGGGGCGACGCCCTGGTATGCGGCTACTCACGAGGCAAGCTCTACCGCACGCAGCTAGCCTCGACCGCCGCCAGCTACGTGAGCCGGAACCAATCAATCGCCGTGCTCAACCAATTGACGTGTGACGCCTGCGTGTCGCCGCGGGGCGAGCTGGTCGTCTGTGTGCATAGCGGCAGCCCGGACTGGGGCAGCGGCCCCGCCGGGCAAGGCAAACTGTTCAAAATCGCGTACTCCGACCCCGCGCTTCCCCAGCCGGTGCTCGTCTGGCAACAGTCGCCGCAAGAACTACACATCGCTTTCGATCGGCCGGTGCCGGCCGAATTGCTCGGCCAGTTGGGCTCGCACATCTCGATCGAGTATGGCAAGTACGTCGCCGCGGGCGACCGCTTCGAGTCGCTGGCCCCGGGCTATCAGGTGGTCCAAGATCAGCGCGAACGCCCCGCTTCCAGCTGCCGGTTCTTTCCGCGAGCGTGACTCCTGACCGCCGCGAGCTGATTCTGTTGACGCCGCCCCAGACGCTGGCCGTGAGCGGGGCGATCACTCTGGCCGGACTGGGCCGCCCGCAATCCACGCCACCTGGCGAGCTGGCGCAGGTGCCCGAGGTCGATCTGGCCTACGACCTGTCGGGCGTTGAGGCCGATTTTGAGTCGAACCACTCTGGAACGAGTTGGCATGGCTGGCTGCCGCACGCCGATCTGGCCGCGGCTCGAACCTTGACGGCCGGCAGCGCTGCGGACGCACTGGCGCGATGGCGGATGCTGCCGCAGCCGGGCAAGCTGAAACTAAAAGGCGCACTGCGGCTCGGGCAAATGCTGCGTCCGGCCGTCCAGCCCGGCTCGAAGCTGGATTATCAGCTCCCGCTCGAGCAGGTGACCGTCACGTTCCAAGCACCGAGCGAGCTGAAACTCACCGGGCCCGCGGGGCTGATCGCGGCAAAGCGTGATGCGACCGGCCGGTTCGTGGCTCGGCTCACGGTTACTCCGACCACCGACGAGCTGACGCCGTTCGAAATTGCGCGTAACGACCGGCGACGGGCCGCCCCAATTGAATCTCAGCTTCTACACGCACGAGGACGAGCCGAGCGGGCCCTCCCCTGCCACCGTTTGCTGCCCCCTTGGGCTCGGCTGAATCCCGATGTTGCCCCACCGCCCCGCGACGTGCCCGAGCTGGCGGGCGGCAGTTGGGCCCGCGGGCCGCCGGGTCTTCTTAAGCGCCGAAGCCGGCTGCGCGAAGTGTCACACGGCCCACAGCGAAGGGGGCACGATCGGGCCGAACCTGTCGAACCTGGCCCAGCGCGATTATGCCTCGGTCCTGCGCGACGTCGCAGAGCCCAGCTTCGCCATCAATCCCGACTACATCAGCCAGGTCATCGCGCTCGACGACGGCCGCGTGCTCGAGGGCACCGTCCGTACGGTCGGGAATCAGCTCCAGGTTGCCGACACCAAGGGGCAGATTACGCTGGTGGAGCGCAGCCAGATCGACACGCTCACGGCCAGCACCCGCTCGATCATGCCCGAGGGGCTTCCCAAATTGCTCGGCGCGGACAAGCTCAAGGACTTGCTGACGTTCCTGCTGACCGAGCCGCCACACATGCCCGACTACGGCGGGCAGACGCCCCCATCTCCGCGTCCGGCAAGCGTGGTACGCGCGGTATTGGCAGGCGCGCCGAACCGCCGGCCAAAACCCGGCCGCTGCACGTGACGCTGGTCTCGGGTCCCAAAGATCACGGGCCCGGCGAGCACGACTATCCGGCCTGGCAGAAGGTCTGGCAGCAGCTGCTCTCGTCGGCGGCGGATACGAAGGTGACGGTCGCCGACGGCTGGCCCTCGGCCGACGATCTGGCCGCGGCAGACGTCCTGGTGTTCTATCAGCAGGGTAAGTGGACCACGGAGCGGGCGCACGACATCGATGCCTTTCTCGCCCGCGGCGGCGGACTGGTTTACATCCACTGGGCGGTCGACGGCGGCAGCGATTCCGCCGGCTTCGCCCAGCGGATCGGGCTGGCCTGGCAAGGCGGCACGTCGAAGTTCCGGCACGGGCATCTTGAATTGGACTTCGCTCCGGCGGGCGACCATCCGATCGCGCGCAATTTTTCCAAAGTCGAGTTCCACGACGAAAGCTACTGGAACTTGACCGGCGACGCAAAGCGCCTGCGGCTGTTGGCCACGGGCATTGAAGAAGGGCAGCCGCAGCCCCTGTTCTGGACCGTCGAACCCGCCAAGGGGCGGGTGTTCGTCTCGATCCTCGGACACTTCGCCTGGTCGTTCGACGATCCGCTGTTCCGCATCCTGCTGCTCCGCGGCATCGCCTGGTCGGCGGGTGAGCCGGTCGATCGCTTTAACGACCTGGTGCCGTTGGGCGCGCGGATCGAAAACTAGCGGAGCCGGCTCGCAGCGCCGGGCCACGCCTTCATGTTGACCCGGCGCGAACTTCTGGAAAGTGGCTTGGCGGCGGGTGCCGCGTGGTCCGCGTTCGGGTCCGTCCTGTCGGCCGACGACGCTCCGGCGGCGTCTCACGATCCGGCCGAGTGGTTTTTGGAGCTAGCCAACCGCCAAGAGCGCCAGCGGCAGCAGGCGCTTCGCCGAAGTCCGCACAGCGGACGATCTGGCCGCGCTTCAGGGTGCAGCTGCGGCAAGTCGCTGCTGCAAGCGATCGGAGGCCTTCCCGAGCCACTGCCGCCGCCGAAAGTACAGAAAGTCGGCCAGATCGCGGCTGCCGAGTACACGATCGAAAAGCTGGTTTTCGAGAGTTTGCCGGATTTTTTCGTTCCGGCCCTGCTTTATCGTCCGGCAAAGCCGGCGCGGTGCGCCCGGCCGTGCTTTGCCTGGCCGGGCACACGCCACAGGGCAAAGTTTCGCCGGGCCAGCAGATTCTGGCCGCAAATTTGGCCCGCCGGGGCTTTGTGGCGCTGGCGACCGATCCGGTCGGACAAGGCGAGCGGAGCCAGTTCTGGGACCCAGCCAAGGGTAGCGCTCCGTTCGGGCTGGCCTGCGGCGAGCACGCCGTGCTGGGCAACCCGCTCTATTTGCTCGGCGCGAGCCTGGCCCGGTACGAAATCTGGGACGCGATGCGAGCCATCGACCTGCTGGCCGGCCGCGACGACGTCGATCCGGCGCGGATCGGCTGCGTGGGCGGCTCGGGCGGCGGCACTCAAACGGCCTATGTCGCGGCGCTCGATCCGCGAGTGGCCGCTGCCGCCGTCGTCTGTTACATCACCACGTTGCCGCGCCGGATGGCCAACCGGATCGCCGCCGATCCCGACTCCGATCCCGAGCAGGACCTGCTGGGCTTCGTGAGCGCGGGCGTCGATCATGCCGGCTTGCTGGCCCTGATCGCGCCCTGCCCGCTGCTGTTGGGCACGGCCGAATTCGACTTCTTTCCGATCGAAGGGGCCCGGCAAACGCACCTCGAAGCGGCGCGGCTGTACGCAGCCTGCGATCAGGCCGAGCGAATCAAGCGGGTCGAAGTGCCCGAAAAACACAGCTTCAACCGACCGCTGCGGGAAGCGACCTATGCCTTTTTCGAGCGCTGGCTGATGGACGGCAAGGGCGAAGCGGTCGCCGAAGTCGCGGAAGCCGCCCGCCCCGCCAGTGATCTGCTGGTTGGCCCGAGGGGGCAGGTCAGCCTCGACTTCCATTCGCGCCCGTTGCTCGAACTGGCCTGGCAGCAACTCGGCCGCAAGCCGCCAGCCAGCCCGCGACCGCTCCGCGAAATCCTCAAGCTTGATCTCGACCAGGCCGACCCCAAGCTAGAAGCCGTCGTCCCCCTCGTTGGGCCGGGCTCGAGGCTTGTCCTTTGCGTCGCCGGGAACGAGTCGGGCAATTGGCGCGATGAGCGGGGGCTGCTCTCCGCCATCGCCAAAACTGGGGCCGCCGTGGACATCCTCGAGCCGCGGCTCGTCGGCCGGCGGCGGAGCCGGCAGACGATCTCCGGCCACGAATATGCCGACCTGCTGTGCGGAGTCG
Source organism: uncultured Planctomycetaceae bacterium (assembly GCA_963828155.1). Classification (GTDB taxonomy): domain Bacteria; phylum Planctomycetota; class Planctomycetia; order Pirellulales; family PALSA-1355; genus CAWCAX01. The sequence goes on along the minus strand of CAWHDQ010000010.1, from coordinate 71,214 downwards.
AAGCGAATCTGGCCTACAACGCCTTCCTGGTCGGCCAGTCACTCGTTGGGCTGCGCGTGGCCGATGTGCTGGCGGCGACCGACAAACTCGTGGGCGGCGAAGATCCGCCGCCGATCGTGCTCTGCGGCCGGCGCGATGCGGCCCTGGTTTGCCTGCTGGCCGCGGCGATCGACCGGCGGATTGCCGGCGTGGCGGTCGAAGAATGCCTGGCCAGCTTTGCGGCCCTGTTTCAGATCGGGGGGCGGCCGATCAACGCGGCCAGCATCGTGCCCGACCTGCTCCGGGACTACGGCGACGTCGGCGACCTGGTCCGCCAGATCGGTCCCAACCGCGTGTTATTCGCGGCCCCAATTGCCGCCACCGCCGCCCATCCGGCGCCACCGGGGCCGTCCGAGCGATTTACCCAGCGGCCGGAAATCCTCGTCGATTGGCTCGCGCGCCAAGCATAGCATCCGCCTTTGAGGGCTTCGCCAACTTCGTCACCATGAGGCAGGGGCTCTTGCCGCGCGAGTTTAGAGGTCGAGATTGCCGATCCAGTTGTCGTCCGCGCGGTTGCACAGGTTCTGCAGCGTTGCCAGATCGATTGAGTCGGACACGAAGTGTACCGAGCCGGCGACCAGCAGCAGATGAGCGCCGCCCGGACGGGCCGACTTCACCCCGCCCGACGCACGGCTTGGCAACGATGGAACCGAGCCTTGAATGCTGCATTCGCGTCGCGACGTGGGATACAGGGTCTGGATCGCGACGGGCCCGGAATCGGTCCCGGGGGCGAGGACGCCCGTTCCTCAAATTTCGGCCAGCCGCTCGGTCGAATCGCCAAAGCGGTCGCGGCGGACGCCCAGCTTGTCCATCAGCGACAGATACAGGCTGCACATCTTGCGGTTGGGCTTGTCCAGGTAATCGAGCACTCGGCCGGTGCGGAACTGTCCGCCCGCGCCGCCGACGATTGCCACGGGCAGCTGGCTGCAATCGTGGTTCCCGTGCAACATGCTGGACAGGTACAGGATCAGCGAATTGTCGAGCGCCGTCCGCTCCCCTTCCTGAATCTGGTCTAACTTGCCGGCGATGTAGGCCACCTGCTCGGTGAAGAACTGATTGACCCGCAGCCAGTCGGCATTGTCGGTGTGTGAGAGCAGGTGGTGGATCATCGCGTCGATGCCCAGGTGCGGGAACCGCTGGGCCGAATGATCGTTGTTCAGCTTGAGCGTGCAAACCCGGGTGGTGTCGGTCTGGAAGGCCAGCACCAGGATGTCGCACATCAGCCGCATGTGCTGGTCGAGGTCCTGCGGAACGCCGTCGGCGGGGCGCGGCGTGTCGGGCCGTTCGAGCGTCGGCCGCCAGCCCTGCAGTCGCCCCTGCTTGCCGGCCTGGCTGATCCGCTGTTCCACCTCGCGGACGCTGCTTAGGTATTCATCCAGCTTGCGGCGGTCCCAATAGCTGATTCGCGTGCGCAAGCTCTGAGCGTCGTCGAGCACCAGATCGAGCACGCTTTGGTCGGCCTGGCCGACTTCGTCGCGGAACAGGCGGTCGAAAGCCAGCGCCGGGTACAGCTCCAGCGGCGTGGCGGTGGTCGGCGAGCTCCACGAAATGTGGGAGCTGTAGATCATCGAGTAGCCTTTGTGCAACGACGACATCGAAGGCTCGCAGCCCAGCACGAGGCTGGGCACCTTCGTTTCGCCGCCGCGCTCCTGAGCCACGAGCTGGTCCATGCTGATGCCCGAGCGGACTCCGCCGGCCCCTTCCAGCGGGGCGCCGGTCAGCAGGTTGCCGGTCATGGCGCTGTGGATGCCCCCTTTGCCGGCCTCGGCGTTGTACAGGCCGCGGACCAGGGTCAGTTTCTGCTTGAAGGGCACAAGCGGCGCCAGCACCTGCCCCAGCTCCAACTCGGCGCCTTCGCCCCGGGCCCACCACTCCTTGCTATGAAAGCCGTTGCCGGCAAACAGTACTGCCAGCCTCACGGGCGCCTCGCCCGGCCGATTGCCGGCTGGCTCGTCGCCCCACAGCGGCAGCGATTCCAGCCAGGGGAGCGCCATGCTCGCCCCCAGCCCGCGCAGTAAGGTCCGGCGTGAAAAGCCGTGACCGGAGTGGGCGGCGGGGGTGGCGTGATCGCGGGCAGCAGTGCCGTGATTCTGCATGACGGTTCCTTTTGTTCCGGGCTATTTGCCCGCCCAAACGGTCGTGAAAAACTCCAACGCGTCGATTCTCAGCGGATCACAGGCGGACGAATCTTACGGTTCTTTAGTCGCTTCCAGGCCGCGATGATTGAGGAACTGCGGGCTCTCGACGATCGTCAGCACGGCGGCCGAGAACCGATATTCGTTCTGTTCCAGGGCGCTGACCATCGCATCGATCAGCGGCTCATCCGAGAGCACAACGCTGCGGCCCAAGGCATATCCTAGCAGCTTCTTGGAAAACTGCCGCAGGAACTGTGGCCGCCGCTGGGTGAGCAGATACGCGCAGGCCCTCCATGCCGTCGAACCGGGTGCCGTCCTTCAACTCGGCGCTGGTCTCGATCGGCCGGTCGGCCGAATCCCGCTCGCGGCGGCGGCCGATCGAATCGTATTTCTCCAGGGCGAATCCGAACGGATCGATCCGCTGGTGGCAGACCGCGCACTCGGCCACATGGGCGTGGCGCTCGACGAGCTGCCGCACGGTCAGGTCACCCGCCTCGCTTTCCTCTTCCGGCAAGCGGGGCACGTTGGCCGGCGGCTTGGGCGTCTTTTCGCCGAGCAGCGTATCGATCACCCAATTGCCGCGGAGCACCGGGCTGGTCCGCGACGCGGCCGAATGCCGGGCCAGCACGCTCCCCAACCCCAGCACGCCTCCACGGCCGAACTGCCGGACGCCCGTCACGCGCCGCCACTCGGGCCCCAAGACATTGGGAATGCCGTAAAATCGGGCCAGCGACTGCTCGACCAGCACCGCGTCGCCGTCGATCAATTCCAGGACCGAACGATCGGCCCGGCACAGATCGAGAAACAGCTGGACGGTTTCCTCGAACAGCGCCTGGCGGAGCGCGTCGTCGAACTCGGGAAACAGCTTTTCGTTCTTCTCGCGGTTGGCCGGCAGATCGCGGACTTGCAGCCACTGGGTGCCGAACTCGATCGCCAGGCCCCGGGCTTTGGCGTCCTGGAGCATCCGCCGCACTTCGGCCGCCCGGACGGCCGGATCGACCAGGCGCCCCTCGACCCCGGCCTGCCGTAAGGCATCGTCCGGCATGCTCGACCAGAGGAAATAACTCAGCCGACTGGCCAACTCGATGCTCGACACCGGCTGCGCCGCCGTTCCCTCGGCCGGGACTTCGCTGCGATAGAGAAAGTCGGGCGACACCAGTACCGCCGCCAGGACCGAGCGCAACGCGTCGTCATGCGGCATCTCCTTCGCGCAGTCGGTCATAGAGCTGGCGCAGGCGATCCCGTTCGGCATCGGCCAGCGGCCGGCGGTACGCCCGCTCGGCGAACTCCTGCAACTTCAGCAATTGACCGGGCCAGCTATCGGGCTGCTCGGCCAAAAACTGTTCGGCCCGCCGCCGGACCGGCTCGCGCGTGGTCCGCTCGACCCGGTCGTACGACTCTCTGCCGTCCTGCGAGACAAAGCCCATGAACGTGTCGTAGTTCTTGAATTCGACCAGTGGCTGTTGGCTGACGTACCGCAGCTCTTCCCACAAGCGGTCGAGCTGCCGCTGCCGGGCGTCGTCCAAGAACAGTCGGCCCAGCGGCTCGTCTTCGCGGAAAAACAGCCGCAGGCAAATGATCTCGTCGTCGGGAACGATCTTGGCGTAATACACATAGATCGGAAAGCAGCGGCGGAACGCGTCGAATTGCGGGTCGAGCGTCTCGGCCGGCGCCTGCCGGAGATCGTCGCTGGCCACGCACGGCAGCCCGGGCGGCAATTGGGCCATGTTCGGCGGATTGGTCAATACCTCGAAAGCCGCGAGCGTGCCCGGCGCGTCGGCGGCGAGCCGGGCCTCGACCACGAAATCGCGGTCGCGGAGCGCCTCGACCGGCACACGCACCTGAACGACCGATGGCACCGCGACGACCAGACTATCCGCGTCGATCGCCTGGCCCTGCGGCCCGGCGCCAAAGTGACCCGCTTCCGCCGGCTCGAACTTCAGGGTCGCGCCGGCGGCGTCCGCCTCGACGATCTGCCGCAGCATTTGCGGCGCCTGCCCACCCTCGATCCGCGGCCGCTGCCAAACGGCCATTTGACCGGCAGGACCGGAGAGGGATCGCGCCACCAGAAACAGCGTCACGTGGGTTTGTCCGGCCGGCAGATTGGGACGCATCTTGATCGGGTGCGACTCGACCAGCTTGGGGCGAACCGCTTCCTGCCAGACCGGCGCCATGTAACTGCCGATGACGCTGAATTTCCACAGCGCACTTTGCCAGAGGGCGATTTCCTGGGCAATCGCCTCCGCCTCGTCCGGACCGGCTGCCCGCCAGCGGCTGCGGATGCGCTCCAGCGGCAGCGCGGACTGCGGACCGGAAAGCGTTTCCCAGAGGGCGGCCAGATACGCGCGGATTAAGCCCCTCTTTTGCTGCCAATTCGCTCGGCGTGATGCTGCCCGCCAACAGGGCCTCGCGCTGCCGCAACGTGGCCGCGAGGTAGGTCCGGACTTCGAGCCGGCCGTCCCCGTGAACGGTGTGTACTTGCCGATAGAACGTGCCGCAGATTGGCAATTGCCTCGTCGGTCCAGTCGCGGCGCGTCGTCGCCGGCGAAAACCGAAACCCGTCGGGCAGCAGCACCAGATGGGCCGCGACCTGCTTGCCCGCCGCCAGGTACTTGGAGATCAGGGCCGGCGACATTGCCAGCGCGTTCGGCCGCGTTCGCAAATCCTTCGCCCGCGGCCCCGTCGGCCGGAAATTCTTTGGCCGGTTCGAGGTCGACGCCGGTCAGATCGCGAAGCGTGTAATTGTATTCGGCATTGCTCAGCCGCCGGAGCACGACCCGGCCAGGATCGCCGGCCCGGGCGCGAATCTCGAAGTCGACCAGCGCCTTCGCCCAGTCGATCAGCCGCTGCCGCTCGGCTGCCGTCGGCTGAGGCTCCTCTTCGGGCGGCATCTGGCCGTCGGCCAGCATCTCGGCGACTTTACGCCAGGCCTCCAAGTCGGACCGCAAATCGTCGGGCGCGGCGAACCTCTCGAGGTCCAACTCGCCCTGCTTTTTGTCGGTCGAATGACAGGCCAGACAGTGCTTGGCAACCAGCGGCCGGACTTCGGCCGCGTAAATCGCCGCCGGATCACTTGCCGCCGTCGGGTCGGCCGCACGCGCCGGCGCGCCGACCGCAACGAGGGCGAGGAAGCAGCCCAGCCAGGCAATCCGATGCGGCCTCGAAAGGCATGGCGCGAATCTGGATTCCGACGCGGCGCGGAACATCAGGCGGGCTCACTGCAGGCGGGGTGAAGGCAGCAGGCGGGTGTCAGGCGCTACGCATGACCACTCATTAGCCTAGCCGCCCCGGCAGCCCCGGTGCAATGGCCCGGGCCAATCCCGCGGCAGCGGATGAGGCAGGCGGCGGAAATGCAAATGGATCGTCTCCGCTGCTTCACGGTTCGCTGGCCGCCGCGCGATACAAAAACGGCCGGCGAAACATCCCGCCGAAGTGGTGGGGATTGAACAGTCGGACCGTCAGGCGATTGTCGCCGGCCCGGAGCTTGCCGGTCAGGTCGACGTCCCACTCGAAGCGGTAATCGTTCAGCCACCAGACGCCCTCGAACTTGCGATGGGCGGCCTCGGTTCCGTTGACGTACAGCCAGGCTTCGTTGAACATCCCGGGAAAACGCAGATGGAGGGGCCCAGCTACCTGCTCGGCGGTCAGCGGCAATGTGACGTCGTACCAAAGGTGGCCGGTAAAGCTCTGGAAGTCGGGCGTGACGATGCCCTGGGCCTGGGCGTACTGGTCGGTCGCGAGCTGCTCCCACTCGCCGGGATCGTGCCGCCGCGCTTCCGCCAAGAGCGGCTGCGGTTGCTGTTTCCACCAGCTCAGGTCGACCGGCTGCTGCTGCCAGTTTTGCTTGAGGCCCTGGTCGTCGGCATCGCGGCGAAAGCTCCAGACTAGCGGCGTCTTGGCGACCAGTTGGCCTTTGGGTCCGGCCACGTAGGGGAGCAGCTCGCGATACTGCTGCACTTCGCCCGGCCACCAGGCATAGCCCGATTCGCCGATCACGCGATAGGTCGTGAATCGGCCGTCGAGAGCGGTCAGCTTTTCGCGGGCGGCCAGGCCGCGCTCGCCGGCGGCCACGGCCGCCTGGTAGTCGACGTCGCGATTCGCCGCGTGGGTCATCGCCATGTAGGCGTCCAGCACCTCGAAGCCCAGCTCGGCAACTTGGAGCCGCCGAGCGACGAGCGGACTGGCCGCCGCGTCGGGCACGGCCTTGCGAGCCGCGGCCAGTTCGTTGCGGAGCGTCGCCAGCAGCTCGGGCGTGTAAATCGCGGGCGCGACGAAATACTCGTGCTCCGTCACGAGCGTGTCGTTCCAGGCCTGGAAAATCGCGTTCCAATACCGGGCCAACGGTTCGGCCGCGGGGCCGTAAAACCGCCGGTAGAACTCTTGGAGCAGGCCGTCGACGTCGCAATCGGGATTCCAGCTGAGCTGGCCGCGGAGATACAGATTCGTGAACGTGGTGGCCAGCGCCCCGCGCGACTCGGTATCGACGCCCAAAATGCCCGCCCGGCGGTAATGTTGCACGTTGTCGCGATAAGCCTGGTGCGAAGGATTCGGGATATCCCGCCACACAAGCATGCTCTGGTCATAGTCGTAAATGACCAGTCGGCGGTCCATCACTTGGGCCCATTTGTCGAAGATCTGCCGGTACTCGCGGGCCGGCGCCGAGTGCGGGCTGCTCATTCCGTGGATCGGATCGAGATCGATCGGGGCCAGATAGCCCACCAGCGGTTTGGCCGCCTTGACCGGCCGCACCGGAGGCAGCGTGATGTTGGCGTAGATCAAAAAGCCGATGTGGGCCTTGCTGTCCGGCGCATTGCGCTGCAATTGCTCGGCAACCCGGTTGTAAAACACCATGAACGCGTCGGTGTACGACTGCGAAAGGAAGTATTTGTCGTACTGCAGCGCTACCAGCTCTTTGTCGATCGGCGAATCCGATTGGTAAATGCCGTCTTCCAGGCCGAGCATCACATCCTGCCCCTTGGCAAACTGTGGGCTGACCTGCCGCGCCACGTGGGTGGCCGTCGACGGCTCGGCGATCGGCACATTGAACATCGTCTTGCCGGGCGGAATCAGATCCTTGGTATAGCCGCCGAGCGCATGACCGTTCGGCACGCTCGCGTCGTTGAAGAAATTGCGCCGCATGAACTCGTCCTTACCGGTCGTGTCGCCGTTCCAACTCAGCCAGTAGCGGCGCACTTCGAACGGCGGGGCATAGGCATAGTCGAGCTCGCCGACGCTCAAGCGGGCGTGCTCCGGAATGCACTCACCCAATTCGCCCGGCAGGTACCAGCGGCAACCCCAGCGACCCAGCAGCTCGGCCACGGCGTAATAGTGGCTGTCGTCGTTCGTGCCGGCCAGCAACACGCGGTTTCCCTGGCGGCGGAGCGCGATGGCATCGGCCCGGAGCACGGGATTCGGCTTGGCCACCTTGGCCAGGGCCGCCGACAAGGTGCCGTCGTGTGCCACGGCCGCCCGGCCCACGAGTAGAACGGGACCGGTGCCGGCGAGCGCCTGAACGGCGGCTTCGGCCGTGCTGGCCAGTCGCGGGGCGGCACCGCTGATCCGCTCGATGAAATGCGCCAGGTCGGCGGCCGCCCGTTGCTCCCAGGGGCCGGCATCGGGGGCCACGACCACAATCGCTTGCGTGGCGCCTGCGTCCGCGATGACCAGGTCCGTTGCGGTCGCTTTGCCGGCCGTTTGAGCGAATGCCGGGACCGAAAGCAAACCGAGCGCCAGTAGCAGAGTCAATCGCAGCGACGACGTCCAAGACATGCGGTGATCTCACAATCCGAAAGGGCTGGCGGGGGCGGCGAAGTCGCTGAGCCGCGATTGTAACACGCGACCGCTCACCGGTCCTCGTGCGCCCGACCGGAGGCGAGCGGACGTGCGAATCGGCGCGCCTTCCGGCCGCAATCGCACGACGAACGCAGCACGCCCTGGCCCATTCCAGGCTCTGGCATGCTTGCGATAGGCGAAGAATTGCCACCCTGGTGGGCATTGCCCCGCGGAGGGCAGTCAGATGTCACTATCCCGGCCTACGGCACGCCAGTTGCGGCTTTATTGCGATGGTCGCACCACGGCGCACGGCATGTTGCGCCGGCTTTCGGCCCTGTCGGAAGAGCGTCTTCCAGATTTGCTTGGAGGTGCCGCAATGATCTGCCGTCCCAATGAACCGGTCACCGAGCGCGGAGCGAATCGCGCTCGGCACGCCGTGCCGTCGCCCGACCGCATTCGCGAGCTGACGGCTGAGATTCGCCGGAGTTGGACTCCTGGAGTCAAAGCCAGCCGCCGTACGGGCCGACGCCAACCGTTCGAGTTGCCCGTCGTTCACGTCCGGGAGCTCGCCGGCTGAGACCGTCTGCCGAAGTGTCAGGGCGCGTCAGGGGCCGGTTTGGGCAGCGGTTCGGCGGGTTCGATGACTCCGGGGGCGGGGACGCCCTGCACCGCCTCGGCCGGTTGCTCGTCCTCGACGGGCGGCGGGGCCGGGATCGACTCCGGCGGATTGGGCGCCGGCAGCAGGCGACCCGAGTTCGGCGCCAAACCGCCGCCGAGCGCCTGGTAGGCATTGACGATCGCGGCCAGCTGCTCCTGCTTCGTGTCGATCAGGACCGTTCGCGCGTCCCGCATGTCGCGTTGGGAAAAGAGCACGTCGATGTATTCGACTCGGGCGTTCACGAACAGATTGTTGGCGACCGAGACCGCCGTTTCCAAGGCCGACAGTTGTTGCTCTTTGATCGTGATGCTGTTGCTGTAATTGTAGACCCGGTTGACGCGGTTGACGACCTCGGTGAAGGCGTTGAGGATCGTCCGCTGGTAATTGTAGAGCGCCTGCAACTGCTTGGCGTTTGCATTCAGGTAGTCGGCCCGGATCGCGCTCTTATTGATGAGCGGAACGATCAGGTCGCCTGCGACGCTGTAGATCAGCGATTCCGGCGTGATGAACAGATACTTCGGGTTGAAGGCTTCGTAGCCGACGCCCGCGTTGATGAACATCTTGGGGAAGAAGTTCGCCCGGGCAACCCGGATGTCGAGCCCGGCGGCCGCCAATTCGCGCTCGGCTTCGCGGATGTCGGGCCGATTCAGGAGCAGCTGCGAGGGCAAGCCGACGCGCAGCTGCCCCAACGTCAGGTCGAAGAAGCGGGTCGAATCCCGTTCGACCGGTTGCGGATAACGACCGAGCAGGAAGTTGATCCTGTTTTCGACCTCGATGATCTCCTGATAGATGATCAGCTTTTCGCTTTGGTTGCGGCGGACTTCGGCCAGAAACCGTTGCACGGCCAACTCGTTGCCGCGGGCCATCTCTTTCCGCCGCTTGGAGATCGCCAGGCTCTGCTCCTGCAGCGCGATGGTTCGATCCAGGTTTTCCAATCGCTTGTCGAGCGCCATCAACTGGTAATAGTTCTCGGCAACCTCCGCCACCAACCGGGTCACGACGTAGTTCCAACCGTCGATCGTGCCGAAGTAGCGGAAGATCTGCGCGTCGCGGGCGTTGCGCAGCTGCCGCCAGATGTCGACCTGCCAGGTAATATTGGCGGCCGTGAGGTAATCCGGCAGCGGGCTGGGGAAGTTGTTGCCGCCGGGATAGGTCAGCTGGCTCTCGACGGCGCCTTGCGGCGTATAAAGGCTGGGTTTTGCCACCGCCGCGCTGGCCCCGCCCGTCACAAAGGGCAAGTAAGCACCGCGCCGCCGGCGAACCTCGTTGTTGGCGATCTGAATGTTCTCGGCCAGGATCCGCAGGTTCTGATTGCCGATCAGGGCCTGGTCGATCAGGCTCTCGAGCTTCGGATCGTTGAAGAACTCGGAGATTCCGATCTGCGCCGAGTTCTCGAAGCTGTCGGCCCCCTCAAATCCAGGCGGCACGTTGTACGTCGGCGGCAGACCCGCCGCCGGCGCCGGCCCGCGGAGCTGGGGGATGCCGCAACCCGGCAAGACCAGGAGGAAACTGATTACGACCGCGGCCACGGCCACGATTCGCCGGCAATACGTATTCGCGATTCTCGCTGCGGGCTTCATCCGACTCATCCTTGATCAGTGTGCCCCGTCGGCAATCCGCGCGGATGGCGCGACTCAAGCCCCGGCCGGACCAACCAGCAGGATTCGTCGGCCGCTCAAGCCGCTGCGGCCGGAGCGCGATCCATCCTGTTCGTCGTTCCCAACACGGGGGTCGCACGCGAGCCTCGTGCTCGTGCATCCGTGCATCGACGAAAGAATTCATCGTCGACAGGGGCCCAAGGCGGTGCAGATTTGCGATGCCCCGCTACAAGCTAACACTTGGGGAGCCAGCAATGCCTGCAGCTGGGCTGCTAGCAGGCGCGATTCAAACAGATGGGCAATTAAGATCCGCCAGGAGCCGGCCGCTCGCGCCCCGTCAGGCCGTGCGTCTTCCAGACACGTTGGACCGTGGCCGCCGAAGTTCCGAGCGCGGCGGCTAGCGAACGCGTGCTCCAGCGGCCACGCCGCGGGGGAGCTGCGTGCAGCGTTTTATGAATGATCTGCTGCTCGAGCAACTCCGCCTGCCGGCTGCGTTTGCCGCCCCGCGGGGCGTCCTTTTCGATTCCGGCGACTCCTTGCTCGGCAAACCGACGCCGCCAAAGGCAGACCGTCTTGCTCCCGCAGCCCAGCTGGCGGGCGATTTCCTGATTCAGCAAGCCCGCCGCCGCTAGCAACGCAATTCGAGACCGCAACACCAGGCGGGCCGGCGTCGACCGCCCCCGGGACCACCGCTCCAGCAGCTGGCGGTCGCTCTCGGACAGCGTGATCGCAGGCGCAGCTCTCATCGAAAACGACTTCGTGAAGGGGCAGTATTCCGCGGTCCCATTCGTGTCGCTATTCCTGAATCACTAAGCAGACATTCTAGCCGACTGGCCCGCTTACGGAACGATTCGTGGATGCTAGCAAAGCAAATCGCCGCGCCGGTTTTTGCGCTCCACTGCGCACGGTATCGTCTACGGTCAGTTTGACGGGACCCGACACGCTAGCATGGCCCCGCGCGCCCTCGTGGAGCTGTGCATGAAATCGGTGCCGCCCGACCCGCACATGGGCGCAGCCCACCGAGCGGCCGATCCGCAGCGGGAGCAATCCTCAGCAAAACCCGCGGCGAAATTCCGTCGCCCCGCAGTTGGATGCCGGCGCTCGGTCGAGGTGGTTGGGCGCCCGTGGCCAGCGGGAGCGACTTGCCGCCGTCCAAGGTCCAACGTCGCAACGCCCCACCGGCCGGGCCGCGAGTGCTCAGTGTCCGGCAATTCCATGCCCGGCATCACCGTGTCCGTGCGCGGGATGTTCGATGACTTCACTGAGCGGTTCGTGCGTCTCGTCTTGGAGGAGTTTGCGATCGCCGTCGAGCCGAGCGCACAAATAGTACAGGCCGGGAATGACGAGCACGCCGATGACCGTGCCCAAGAGCATCCCGCCCACCGCCGTGGTTCCGATCGTGCGATTCCCGATCGCGCCGGGACCGGTTGCCCGGACCAGCGGAATCAGGCCGGCGATGAAGGCGAACGAGGTCATCAGAATCGGGCGGAAGCGCAGTTTGGCGCCTTCGATGGCAGCCTCGGCGATGGCCACCCCCTCATTGTGCCGTTGAATCGCGAATTCGACGATCAGAATCGCGTTCTTACCCAATAGACCGACGAGCATAACCAGACCGATCTGGGCATAGACGTCGTTGGCCAGGCCCATCGCCTGCAGGAAAAAGAACGAACCGAAAATCCCGACTGGCAGCGACAGAATTACCGCCAGCGGCAAGATGAAGCTTTCGTACTGCCCCACCAGCACCAGATAGACGAAGATCACCACGATCAGAAAGATGAAGACCGCCAAGTTCCCCTTGTTCGCCTCGTCGTAGGCGAGGGCTTCCCAGCCGAGGCCATAGCCGCGAGGCAGCGTCTCCGCGGCGACTTGCTTGATCGCGTCGATGGCCTCGCCGCTGCTGTAGCCGGCGGCCGGCGAGAGCTGAATCGGGGCCGAGGGGTACAGGTTGTAGCGGTTGATCTCGTTCAACCCCTGCAACTTGCGGAGCGTCATGAACGACGAGTAGGGAACCTGCTCCCCCTTGTCGTTCGTGACGAACAGATTCTCGAAATCCTCGGGAAAGCGGCGGAACTGCGGCAACGCCTGAACGAACACCTTGTAGAACTGGTTGAAGCGGATGAAGCCTTGTTCCCAGGTGCTGCCGATCACGATCGACAGGTTGTCCATCGCGTCCTTGATCGACACGCCCTTCTGCATGGCCACGTCGTTGTTGATCACCAGCTCATACTGCGGGTAGTTGCTCGCGAAGAAGGTGAAAATGCTCTTCACCTCCTTGCGTTTGCCGAGGGCCTCCAGGAAGGTCGTGGTTACTTCCCCCAGCGCCTGGTAGTTCATCGTGTTGGTCTTGTCCAGCACGCGGAGCGAGATGCCGCCGGCCGCGCCGAAGCCGGGAACCGCGGGCGGCTCGAAGAACTCGAGCTTCACGTTCGACATCGTGCGGCATTTGTGTTCGAGTTCCTGAATCACCTGCTTGGAGGTCAGCTTGCGCTGCGACCAGGGCTTCAAGTTGATCAGACAGGTGCCGGCATTCGAACCGCGGCCCTCGGTCAAGACCTCGTAGCCGGCCAACGCCGAAACCGAATTGACCCCCTCGATCGTCTTGGCGATCTCCTGCAGCTCCTGCGATTTGCTATTGGTATACTCCAGAGTCGAGCCGGGCGGCGTCTGCAGAATGCCGTAGATCATCCCCTGATCTTCCAGGGGAATGAAGCCGGACGGCAGCTGCGTGTTGACCAGGAAAATGCCCACGCCGAAGCCGCCGATCACCAACATCGTCAGCATTCGCCGGGTGACGACCGGACGGAGAAACGCGGCATAACCGACCGTGACCTTCTCGACGCCGCGGTCGAACAAGTGCATCAGCCGGGCCAGTGGCCCGCGCTTTTTCTGGCCCGTGTGCGGCTTGAGAATCATCGCGCACAGCACCGGCGTGAGCGTCAGCGCGACCACGCCGGAGAGCACGATCGAGGTGGCCATCGTGATGCCGAACTGGCGGTAGAACGTGCCGACCGGCCCGGTCATGAACGTCACCGGCACGAAGACCGCCGTCATCACCAGGGTGATGGCGATGATCGCGCCGCTGATTTCGTTGACGACTTCTTTGGTCGCTTGATATGGCGAGAGGTGCTTTTCGTGCATCTTGGCGTGCACCGCTTCGACCACCACGATCGCGTCGTCGACCACGACGCCGATCGCCAGCACCAGCGCAAACAGCGTGATCAGGTTGATCGACAACCCCAGTAATTGCAGAAAAAAGAAGGCGCCAATCAATGAGACCGGAACCGCCAGCGTGGGAATCAACGTCGAGCGGAAATCGCCCAGGAACAGGAAGACCACCAGCGAGACCAGCACGAAGGCCTCGAACAAGGTGTGCAGCACCTGCTCGATCGACGCCTCGAGGAACGTCGAGACGTCGTAGCTGATTTCATAGGTCATGCCCGGCGGGAACGACGACTCCTTGATCTCCTCGAGCTTCTTCTTGACCTCTTCGATCACGGTGGCGGCGTTCGTGCCGGGGATCTGCTTGAGCACGATGGCCGCCGAAGGGTGGCCGTCGATATTGGAATAAATGTTGTAGTAGGACGGGCCGAGCTCGATTTCGGCCACGTCTTTGAGCCGCAGGATTTCGCCGTCGGGCGTGGCCCGCAGGATGATGCTCTCGTACTGCTCCGGCTTGTTGTAGCGGCCCACCCAGGTGAGCACGTACTCGACGGTTTGCGAGGTCTTGCCCGTCGCCTGCCCTAGTCGCCCGGGCGAACCGAGCATGCTCTGCTCGCGCAGGGCCTTCATGACGTCGTCGGAAGAAATGTTGTAGGCCCGCATCCGGTCCAGGTTCAGCCAGACCCGCATTGCAAAGGCGCGGCTGCCGAGGATATTGGCGCTGCCGATGCCGCGGACCCGCTTGACCTCGGGCACGACGTTGACGAACGCATAGTTGTAGAGGAAATCCTGGTTGTGGCCCGGGTCCGTGCTGTAGATGTTGACGTACATCAGCATGCTCGTCATCGACTGGAGCACGATGATGCCTTCCAGCTCGACGATCGGCGGCAGCCGCTGCTTTACGGTTTGAATGCGGTTCTGCACATTCAACACCGCCACGTTCGGGTCCGTGCCCGGCTCGAAGATGATCAGGATCGTGGCCTCGCCGGCGCTGGTGCCGGCCGAGACCATGTACCGCATGTCGGCCACGCCGTTGATCGCCTGCTCCAGAATGACCAGCACCGAGTCGACCAGCACGTTGGCGCTGGCGCCGGGAAAGGCCATCGTGACGACCACCGCCGGCGGCGCCACGTTGGGAAACTGCGAGATCGGCAGCGTCTTGATCGACAACCCGCCCAGGAACAGGATGATGATCGAAATGACGATCGCGAGGGCCGGTCGATGCAGGAATTTCGAAAACATCGGGCGGAGGGAGCCTGATTAGATTGCGGACTTCCGCGGCGGGCTGGATCGACTATTCGGCGTGATACTTCAGGTGGGTCGCCACCTGGTCGGCGGCGCGATCCTCGTACTCGACCTTGTCGCCGTCGCGAACCTGGCGGATTCCTTCGAGCACGATCTTGTCGTCCACGCCAAGGCCTTCCTTGATCACGTAAATGTCGTCCAGCTCGTTCTGGATTTTGATCTCGCGCTGCTGCGCCACGTCGTCCTTGTCGATCACGTAGACATACTTCTTCTGCAGCACCTCGAACGTCGCCCGCTGCGGGATGACGATCGCGTCCTGCTGGACCCGGCTGATCAGCACCGTGCCGGTCTGGCCGTGCCGCAGCAGGCTGTCCGGGTTCGGAAAGTCGGCCCGGAAGGGGACCGTTCCAGTCTCGTTGTTGAAGTCCGCCTCGATCGCGGCGATCTTGCCGAGCTGACTGAACTTCTGTTGATTGGCCAGCACCAACTCGACTTTCAACACTTCGTCCTTGAGGCTGGTCATGTATTCGAGGTAGTCGCGCCTCGGGCACGTTGAAATAAACCCACATCAGACTGTTGTCGGACAACGTCGAGAGGATTTCGCCTTCCTCGATCAGGCTGCCCTGCTGGTGGTGGAGTCGATCGACGATGCCGTCGAACGGCGCCTTGACGATCGAGAAGTTCAACTCGGCGGCGGCCTGCTGGGCCTTGGCCTTGGCCTTGAGAAGTTTGGCCTCGAGCAGCGCGACTTCGTTCTGCGAGACCACCTTATCCTCGAACAGCTTCTTGGTGTAATTGAACTCCAATTGGGCGAGCTTGGCCTCGGCGTTTTCGGCGTCGAGCCTGGTCTGGTACAGCACGGGGATGACCCGGAACATCGGGTCTCCCTCTTTCAGCTTCTGGCCCTCCTTGATCGTGATCGCCTCGAGATACCCCCGCTCGAGCGCCCGGACCTTGATGTGCCGCTGCGAGTGAATCTGGCAGACGTACGGCTGGGTCAGGGTCACCGGCATCGATTGCGGGCTGGTGGCGACGATCTTGTGCGCCTCTTGGTGCTCCTCTTCCCTGTGCATATTGCAGGCGGGCAGGGAGAGGGAAGTCACGGCCAGAAGGACGGCCAGGATCGGTGAAGCTTTCATATTCCTGATGCTCAGGGGTTGCATTTGAATTCGCGCTCGTAACCACCACCCGCCGGTCCAGGCTGGAAGATGCTCAAACCCATCCTCGCTTGAGCCGGCGCATCGCCAAGCAAGAGGGCGACCACAACGTCCACGTCGTCGCCGGCCGCCGCCTGGCGAGTACGATCGGAGCCGCCCAACAGTCGGTCCACGACCGATCCGCTAGCGACTCGCCATCGATGACCCTTATAGGACGAATACTAAGACCCGACATCAATGTCGTCAATTTGTCCTGCGAACTTGTTCGGTGCGAACGGCCAAAAGCTGCCAAATTCTCGGGAAAAACGCACAACGCTTACGAATTTGTCACGAAAATCGGCCCTCCCCAACCGAACGGAATCTGCCGTTCCAGCTTCCGCCAGCGGCGCCATCAGCGCCAGCCTGCGGCACGCGAGCCCCCTATTGATGGGGCCAGACCGATCCACGAAAATACTCCCCGCCCCGCTACTTTTTTTGCCGGGGGCGCTGGTCACTCTCCAGGAACATCCGCGGGCAACTTCGAGACCGGGCGCACTTCGCTGCGCATTTCGCCATCTGGCCCGCGACGGAGCGCGTGCGGGCGCGCGGCGCCGAACGCGCAACGCCGGCTCGCGAACGGAGCGCGGCCTGCCCGGCCGCATCGATCGCAAGCCAAGCAAACGCGCCGCACCCGCCGATCCTCGGCGCTTCGTGACGTGCAGCAGTGCGCAACGCGAGCCCAGCGTGTGGCACGCGGAGGGGCCGGTCTCCCCGCCGCACAGCACGCCGAAACGAGGCCGTGCCGTGCGCCGACGGACATTGCTTCATCGAGCCGCCCACCTCGCGCGGCGCAACGTGCGGCGGTCCCTCAGAAGCATAGTACGCAATGCACAAGCTTCCGCGGCCCTGGTCCGCCGCACCAGTTGCCGAATGCCCCGGCCGGCCCCATTCTTTGCCGCTGCCCGGGCAGAACAGCTTGACGCCCGGCTGGCTGCCAGAAAAAATAGTGAAGCGAATTACGTGAATTCGCATTCCTGACAGAGCGATTTTTGCGGGCCAGACCAGCGGGCAGCCGGCATCAGGAGCAGCGACCGACGTGCCGAATCAACTCCCGTCCGCCGAGTGGACTTTCTTGAGCAATCACTCGCACGTGCTGTATTGCATCTCGTATTGTCCTGACATCCGCATTCGCGACATTGCCCTCAAGGTGCGGATCACCGAACGGGCCGTCCAGCGGATCGTCGTCGACCTGGAACGTGGCGGCTATCTGAAGCGGGAGCGCGTGGGACGGCAGAATCATTACCGGCTCGAGCGCGGTCTTCATCTGCGGCACCCGTTGGAAGACCACGTCGAGGTCGGCCGGCTGCTGGCCGTGCTCAAGCCGAGAGCTTCGGCTCGCCCTGGATCGGTGCTGGATGCCGAAGACTCCGCGGTGTTGGCGGAGCGGCGGCTGAACTTCCTGCGGCAGCGGGCTGAGGGCAAAGTCATCCCGCGTTTGAAAAAGCGGACCCGCAAAGCCCGCAAGCTGGCCGGCAAGAAAACGATTCGCCTCGCGCGCTCGTCCTGAAGGTTTTGTGCCCGGCGGTGCCCCGCACGTCGAGTTGCGGACTCTCGCCGCTGCCGGCAGTTGTTGTTGTCTCGTGGCTTACGGCATCCCCGGGCTGCCACCCATTTGCGAGACTCCCCGCGAAAAACCAACCGTCCGGCGACGGGAAGAATCCTCGGAACCATCTCGGCGGATTTTTTCGGCCTCGCGCTTGCGCCGCTTGGCTACCAGCTCGCGCCGCATTTCTTCGTATTTCTCGCTGCCCCGCTCTCGTCCCCTCGTTGCCAGTTCGCGGCGTATCTCCCGGTATTTGGCTTCGATTTCGCCCTCTAGCCGGGTTGCTTCGGAGATGATCTCCTGTCGAGTGCGGCTGCTAGGGAACGAGTGGGAGATCGTGTCCTGCCCCTGCCCGATGGCCGGGTAACCACAGATCAGGACCAGAGCGAGTAATCGCGATCGCATGGATTTGTCTCCCAGAATTGGGCCTAGTTGCGAAAAATGAGCTGCCGATGGACGCGGTCACATTCCATTCGCGGAGTGCAAAGCACATGCCGAGAGCGTCGCATCGCCCCGAAGCCGTCCTCGAACATCGGACCGTCGGGTTTGCGACGCTGGCACCAGGCGTGCCAGACGCGCTCTAGGAGCATCCAGGCGTGCTCGGGCTTGGGTCAGCCGAGGAAACTGGTCCCGAAGCGGCCAGACTGGCGGCTCTCCGCCAGGGTTGTCCTGACCGTGAGTGAGCCGTTTTTCGCGCGAAGTTCCGGCCCAAAACGCAAACAGCCGAGCCCCGCCCCTGTGCTCGGCATTCATCGGTGGGCTCGCCGACTGGCGAGCCGAAAACGAGCTCCCCAGGCAGAACCGTTTCGAGCGAAAAACCGCGAGACTTCGTTCTCGGTTTCTTGCCGGATTGGTTGTTAGCGAGCCCAAAATCCAGCCTGACCGCCGCTCGACGGCGGGAGGGCGGGGTGCAAGAACGGCGGCATCTCGTCAGCCGCCAAGCACGCGGGGTCAATTCGTCGTCGCTGTCTGCAGAGACACTACGATTCGCAGCGGTCCGAGCTCCGAATCGAAGGTCATGACCGATGACGCTTGATCCACCGGCCCGAGCGCCGACGCGGTGTTTCGCAAAACGGTCGGCGGTGACAGCGTAAAGTGGTAAGGCGTGCCTTTGAGCATCGTCTTCGCCTGACCGGCAATCATATTGGCGAACTCCCCCGCGGCATCCGCGACGATTTCCGCCGATCGCGAGGCACCGGCAGGCAGATAGCGCGCGGCGAGTTGGTCGGCCGTTTCTTCCGCGAGCACCAGCGACATTTCTCCCGGCAGCGCGCGGTTGAGTCGGATCGTGGCCCAGACGGTCGGCTGCGGCGCCAGTGGCCAGGAATTGTCGATCGGAAAGGCTTCGAATCTGCGCACCTTCGCGGAGCGCCGTCAGCACGGCCGTGGTGAAGGCCTCAATGACGAGGGCCGGCAGATCGGAACGGGGACGGGACACGTTCATCGCAAGGATTCCACGGGAGCGAGCTGGGATGAGGTTCCGACGGACTTGAGCCGATAAAAGCCTGACTTGAAGGTGCGCGACGCGGTCAAAACCGTCGTGCAAGTTGAGCGTGGTCTCCGCGCCGCCCAGCAACAAGTAACCCTCGGCGCAGCTGGCGAGAGACGCGGTCCAGGATGCCGGTTTTCACGGCCGACTCGAAGTAGATCATCACGTTGCGCAGCAGAATGAGATCCCACCGGGGCATCGTCGGCCACGATTGGGCCAGGTTCATCTGAGTAAAGGTGACCATCTCGCGCACGGATTCGTGGAGCTGCCAGCTGCCCCCCTCCTGTCGAAACCACTTGAGCAGCAGCGGCGTGGGCAGACCGCGGCTGACTTCGATCTGCGAATATCGGCCGGCGCGAGAGCGTGCCAACATTTCGCCGGAAATGTCGGAAGCCAGGAAATGGACGCGCGAGGTTTCGAGCTCGGGAAAGTGCTCGCGGAGCAGGAGGGCCAGCGAATACGGCTCTTGTCCGCTCGAACTGGCGGCGCACCAGATGTGCAACTGCCGCTCGCGGCGGCGGAGCGCCGATCAACTCCGGCAGAACCGTCGTGCGCAGTGCTTCGAACGGATGAACATCGCGAAAAAACGAGGTCTCGTTGGTGACCATCGCCTCGACGACTTCCACGAACAAACCGCTGCCGGCCGGCCCGCGCAGCTCGTTGATCAGCCGGCTCAGGCTCTCGAACGCGTGCCGCTGGGCCACGGGAACGAGCCGCGACTTGAGCAGATACTCCTTGCCGGGCCCGAGCACCAGCGCAGTGTTCCAGCAGCAGTCGCGCCATGTACTCGTACTCGGCGGCAGATATGCTGGCGTCAACCACGGCCCATTCCCACTCGTGCGCACGATCTCCGCCGCCAACTCGCGGGGCGTGCGCCACTCGGTCGGCCAACCCGGCGCGTACGACATAGCCGGGCATGCCCCAGACGACGCTCGTCTCTTCGTCCTTCGCAAGATCTGCCCGCCGGCCGCGCGAATGGCTTCGCAACCTCGCAGGCCGTCCTGTCCCATGCCGGTCAGCACCACGGCCAGGCAGTGGGGCCCGAACGTTTCGGCCACCGATCGGAACAAGGGATCGGCGGCCGGCCGGCAGGAGTTCTCCGGCGGCTCCTGATTGGTCTTGAGGCAAAACTCGGCTCCTTCCCGACCCACGACCAGGTGATAGCCGCCGGGAGCGACCCAGGCCTGAGCCGGCTGCAGCACCGCGGAGGCCGGAGCTTCGCTTGCCGCGATGCGCGAGTTGCGCGACAGGCGATCGGCCAGCAGAGCGGTAAACATGGGGGGCATGTGCTGCACGACCAAGATGGGCGTCGGAAAGTTCGCCGGCAACTCGCCAAACAGCTCGGCCAGCGCAATTGGGACCGCCGGTCGAACCGCCGATGGCGACCACGTCGACACGCTGGGCTGCCGTTGCCGCCGGCCGGGCTGGCGAACCGGAAACGGGCGCCGATGGGGGGCTGGCAATCTTTGACCGAGGTGACTTGGGGCGCACAGCAGCGCGAATGGCCGGGGCCAGCTCCTGCCGAATCAACTGCCGGGCCGCGTCCAGTCCGCCGGGTCCTGCCGGCTTGGCAAAAAAATCGGCCGCCCCCAAGGCCAGCGCCTCGAGCGTGGCGGCCGCCCCGAGCTTGGTCAGCGAACTGAACATGATCACCGGCGTGCGCGGATGGCTGTTGCGCAGGTGGGCCAGCGCCGTGAGGCCATCCATGTCGGGCATTTCGACGTCGAGGATCACCAGGTGCGGGGCAAGCTGGTTCATCTTTTCCAGCGCGATTCGCCCATTGGCGGCGGTGCCGGCGACTTCGATGTCGGGCTGCGCCGTCAGTTCTTCCGTGACCACCCGGCGGACGACAACCGAATCGTCGACGACCAGGACGCGAATTTTTTCCATGCTCGTGCGTTGACTCCTCAGAATCCCTTCGATCGGCTAGTCGTCTTGCAAGACGTTCAGCATCGCGAGCTTGGCCACCAGGACCTCGGGCGTAAAGGGCTTCATCACGTATTCGTTGGCGCCGGCCGACATCGCCTTTTGAATTTGCTCGCTCTCGGTTTCGGTGGTCACCATTACGATGCGCACCGCGTCCCAAATGGGGCTGCGGCGCACGGCCCGGATGAATTCCAGCCCGTCCATGACCGGCATGTTCCAATCGACCAGGACTAGGCCGATTTGCGGATCGTCTTGCAGCCGGCACAGGGCTTCGGCGCCGTTGGCGGCTTCGGCGACGCCGAATCCGTGGTTGCGGAGGATCTCGCCCACGAGCATCCGCACCACGCGGGAATCGTCGATCACCAAAGCTTGCATCAAGCGCTCTTTCGCGTGAGGATTCGCCTGGCCGCTGTCCGCGGCACGATCAGGCCTGCAGTTTGGCCACCAGGGATTGCAGGTCGGCGGCCATCCGCGCCAATTCGTCCGCCGAGGTTTGTGTATTGGCTGCGCCTTCGGTGGTGCTTCGGGCCGCCTGGGCCACGCCGAGCACGTTTTGCGCGATCTCGCCGCTGCCCAGCGCGGCTTCGCTCACGTTGCGGGCAATTTCGGCGGTCGTGGCCGTTTGTTCTTCGACGGCACTCGCGATCGTGCTTTGAATGTCGTTGACCTGGCCGATGATCGATCCGATTTGGGCAATCGCTTCGACCGCATTCTTCGTGTCGCTTTGGATGGCTTCGATCTTGCGACCGATGTCTTCAGTGGCACGGGCGGTCTGCTTGGCCAGTTCCTTGACTTCGTTGGCGACGACGGCGAATCCCTTGCCGGCCTCGCCGGCCCGGGCCGCCTCGATGGCCGCATTGAGGGCCAGCAGGTTGGTCTGCTGGGCGATCGACGTGATGACCTTGATGACGTTGCCAATTTCGGCGCTGCTGTCGCCGAGCTTGGAAACGATGGTGTTGGTTTTGTCCGCGACCTTGACTGCCGAGGTGGCGACGCGGGCCGCGTCATTGGCGTTTTTCGCGATCTCCTTGATGCTCGCGCCCATCTCCTCGGTGGCCGTGGCCACGGTTCCCACGTTGCGGCTGACTTGCTCGGCGGCGGCCGAGACGACGCCCGCCTGCGCGGCGGTCTCTTCCGAATTGGCTGCCAGTTGTTGACTGACCGCGGTCAATTCTGCGCCGAGCTGGCCAGGGCCTGGACGGTATTCTCGAGCGCCGCTTCGACTTGCTTCAGCGGCGTGATATCGGAGGCGTATTTGACCACCTTGAACGGCCGGCCCGCCGAATCGAGGATCGGGAAGTACGAACCTTGAATCCAGACGTCGCGCCCTCCCTTGCCGACCCGGCGAAAGCGGCCCGTCTGCTGCCGGCCGGCGGCCAAGTCGAGCCAGAATTGCCGATACTCGGGCCCGGCCGCATAGGCGGGGTCGACGAACATGCTGTGCCGCTGCCCCTGAATTTCCTCCAGTCGATAGCCCAGCGCCTGCAGGAAATTCTCGTTGGCCGAGAGAATCACTCCGTCGAGGTTGAATTCAATGACCGCCTGCACGCGGCTGATCGCAGCGACCTGACCTTGATAATCGGCGTTCCGCAGTTTGGTCGCGGTGACGTCGGTGGCATATTCTGACCACTTTGAACGGCCGGCCCTGCTTGTCGACGATCGGGCTGTAAACCCCCTGGAGGTAAATTTCGCGCCCGCCTTTGCCGAACCGACGAAACTCCCCTGTTTGGGACTCGCCCCGGTTGAGCCCCAGCCAAAGGTCGCGATACTCGGAACTCATCCGGGCGGCTTCGTCGACGAACAGGCTGTGATGCCGCCCCTTGATTTCGTCGAGCGTGTAGCCCACGGTCTTGAGAAAGATATCGTTCGCGGCGCTGATCGTGCCGTCCAGCTCGAACTCGACCACCGCCTGCGAGCGCCTGAATGGCGGCAATCTGGCCGGCAAAGTCCAGTTCCAGCCGCTGGCGATAGGTAATATCCTCCCAGGCCACGATATAGCCGGCGACCGCGCCGTCGCCGCCGTCGATGCGGTTGATCCGCGCTTCGAGTGTTGTGGCGCCAAACGTGAACTCGGCCTGATGGGGCAAGGCCGGGGGATCGGCGAGCAGCTTCTCGACGCGGCGTGCATCCCGATGGAAGGTATCGATCGAAGCACCAGGATATCTTCGACCTCGACGTTAAAAGCCCCCCGGATTTCATCAGCCAGACTGCGCAATGTTTGGACCGCGCAGGGGTTGATGTAAACGATCTTCAAATCGGGGTCGGCGACGAACACGTTTGCCCGCAAGCTGTC
This sequence comes from uncultured Planctomycetaceae bacterium, assembly GCA_963828155.1. Classification (GTDB taxonomy): domain Bacteria; phylum Planctomycetota; class Planctomycetia; order Pirellulales; family PALSA-1355; genus CAWCAX01. Next base: position 48,161 of record CAWHDQ010000010.1, on the reverse strand, counting down.
GAGCGCGGCAGGCGCCGATTTGCCCCAGCCGGCAGGCGCGACCGGCGAGGCGGAGGCTGCCGGCCGTGCCGCAGGCTTCTTGTTTCCAATGGTTTTGGGTCTGGTGGCCATGAATCGGACTTTCAGGGGAGGAGGATCGAAGATGTCGTCAGGTCGACTCGGGCGTTGGCCGAAAGACGTCGCGGCCGTGAGAGTCAATTTCGTGGCGGGGGTACGGACACCGCCTGTTGCGGATCGAGAATCAAAAGCAGCCGGTCGGGTAACAAGTACGCTCCCTGGATGAGGGCTCGGATGGGGGCGGGCAGCGTGTCGGGCGGCGCCTCGCACCCTTGGGCCGACAGCTCCAACACGTCGCCCACTTCGTCGACCAGCAGGCTCACCGGACCGTTCTCGGTCTGCACCACGATGTTCACCGGCTCTTCGGCGTCGTCGCGGTCGGGCAAGCCGATCCGCCGCCGCAGGTCGATCGCGGTGATGATCTGTCCGCGCAAGTTCATCAAGCCGCGCACCATGCGGTGCGCAGGGGTACCTGGGTCAGCGGCTGGTTCCGGATGACTTCCTGGACCCGCAGCACATCCATCCCGAAATGCTGACCCGCCAAGAAAAACGTGCAGTATTGCCGGCTGGCCGCCAGGGTGCCGCTCGAGGTAGTAAGGTGCGTGATCGACATGCAGTTCCTGCCGCGGCGGCTAATTGGCTTCGAATGCGGAAGAGGCAATCGGGCTGGTGCCGCGCACGAGGGCCTCGACGTCGACGAACTCGGTGACTCGGCCTTGCACGACGGCCGTGAACAGCACGCCGGGCCGCTGCGCATCGCTGCGCGCCGCGAGCGGTTCGTCGACCACGTCGAGAATCCGGTCGACGACCAGCCCGATCCGCCGCCGCTGTTGGCACACGACGACCGTGGCGACGCTCGCACCGGCGGCGGCCGCCTTTGCCCGCGGCGGATGCGGATCGCCGCTCGACCGGCGGGCGCCGCGCTCATTGCGGTCCAAATGCTCGGCGACGTCGACCAGTGGCAGGATCTCGCCGCGGTACTGGACGACGAGCTGCCTGCCGACGGTTTCGATCTTCGCCCAGGGGATTTCCTCGAGCCGCGTCACTTGGGCCAGCGGCACGGCCATGGCGCCCCCGCCCAGCGGCGCAAACAATACCAGCGGTTCGCGGTCGACGACCGTGTCCGAGCGTGGCGGCTCGGGGACATTGCGCGACTCTCCCCCGCCAGCAATCTGGCCCTGCTGTGCGAGCCCCAGCACGTCCAGGATCAGGGCCACGCGCCCATCCCCCATGATTGCCGCTCCGGCAAAGACGGAGATTCCCTTGAGTTGTGGTTGCAGCGGTTTGACGACGATTTCTTCGGTGTCGCCGATGGCGTCGACCACCAGGCCGAATTGGCGATGATCGGATTGCACCACGACGATATAGTGACCGCGCCCGTCGTCGCGGCGGCGCATCGAGCTGCAGCTGTTCATTCAGGAACAACAGCGGCAGCAGCTTGCCGCGCAGCCGATAAACCGGCGCGCCTGAATGCGTTCGATGCTTCGCTCGGCGTTATCCGGATCGATCCAAACCAGCTCCAGCAGGCTGACTTGCGGGATCGCATAGCGCTGACCCCGGCAAGTCACGATCAGGGCCGGGATGATCGCCAAGGTGAGCGGAATCTTCGCGCGGATCTTCGTGCCCAGGCCGGGGGTACTCTCCACGTCGACCGTGCCGCCGATCTTTTCGATGTTCGTGCGGACCACGTCCATGCCCACGCCGCGTCCGGAAAACTGCGTCACGCTGTCCGTCGTGGAGAAACCCGGCAGAAAGATCAAGCGCAGCAGCTGCTGCGGCAGCATTTGGGCGGCGGCCTCGGGCGTGATCAGTTCGCCGCGCAAGGCCTTCTCGCGGACCCGCTCGACGTCGATCCCCGCTCCATCGTCGCTGACCTCGACGATCACGTTGCCGCCTTCGTGAAAGGCTACGATCTTCAGCAGTCCTTCGGCGGGTTTGCCCCTGGCCGCGCGGACGTCGGGCTTTTCCACGCCGTGATCGATCGCATTGCGAATGATGTGCGTGAGCGGATCGCGGATGGCCTCGATCAGGGTCTTGTCCAGCTCGGTCTCTTGGCCTTCCATCTCGAATCGCACCTGCTTGCCGCAGGCGATCGCCAGATCGCGAACGATCCGGGGAAATTTGCTCCACAAGTTGCCGATCGGCTGCATCCGCGTCTTCATCACGCTGGCTTGCAATTCGGTCGTCAACTGATTCAGTCGCTGCGTCGCGCCGGCGAAATCGCGATCGTCCTGGGAGCTGCAGAATTGCAGGATTTGATTGCGGGCCAGCACCAGTTCGCCCACCAGCGTCATCAAGGCGTCGAGCAGGACCACGTCGACGCGAATGCTGGATTCGGCCACTCCGCCGGCCCGCGGCTCCGCCGGCTCTGTCGCCTCCGTCATCGACAAGGCGACCGTCGCCGCTGGCGATGATAACGCGATGGTCGCCGCTGGCGACGATAGCGGCACGCGTCGCCGCTGGCGACGATAACGGCACTGTCGTTGCCGGCGATGATAGCGTCACTCTCGCCGCTGGCCCTGCCGCAACCTCCGCCGGCCGAGGCGGCGCCATCGGCGCAGGCGCCGCCGATTGCAGAGGCGCTAGCCGACGTCGGTCGCGACAGCGCCGGCGGATTCAGCGGCGCCGGAATCCCGGTCGAGGGAAGTCGGAGTCCTGGCCCGTTGACCTCAGCTTGATCGATCGGCAGGCAGGCGGTCACGTCGGGCTGCGTAGGCGGCCGGTCGGGCAGGCTCCGTGCCGCTCGCGTCGCGTAGCCGTTCCAGCTCGGCGACCAGTTGCGTGTAGTCACCGGACCCTTCGTCGCCGGAGGTTTCGACGGCGGCCAGAATGGCGCGAACCGCGTCGACGACTTCGAGCAGCGCCGTAGCGATCGGCCGATTGAAGGGAATCTCGCCTGCCCGCAAGCGGCTGAGCAGGCTTTCGGCCGCGTGCGACACGGCCTGCAGCTTGACCAGGCCCATGAAGCCGGCGGTCCCCTTGACGCTGTGCAGCGTGCGAAACACTTGGGCCAGGGTGGCGGCGTCGGCGGGGTTGTTCTCCAGCGTAATCAGGTCGGCGTCGAGCAGCGCTAAGTTCTCGTGCGTTTCCAGCAAGAACTCGCGGAGGATGTCGTTCGTCGCCATGGACTATTCCAGATCTCAGCCGGCGGTTTGCAGCAGCTGATCGTCGTCGTTTGAACCCTCCCTGGTTGTCGTGTGATGCGACCCTCAGCCGTTCCGCGCTGGAAGCGACCTGGCCCAGCGCACTAAAACAGCCGGTCCACGAGTGGTGCAACCTCGCGCACCGCGAAGGCCTTGTCCAGGATTGCCACCACGCCCAGTTGGCGCACCGCGTCGAGACGCCGCGAGTCGCTTTCGGTGGTGACCATCAAGATTGGCACTTGGGCCGTCGGTGGGTTTTGCTTCAAGTAGCTCACCAGCGCCCGGCCGTCCATCAGAGGCATATTGTAGTCGGTCACAATCAATTGGAAAGCCTCGCAAGCCGCCACGGCAATCGCTTGGGCCCCGTCGGCCACCTCGGAGAACTGGCTGAAGCCCAACGATTGCAAGACCGTGCGTTGGTGTAGCCGGGCGGTCGCGCTGTCGTCGACGAGTAAAACCCGTACCTGGTTGCGATTGACGCGCTTTTCGCCGCCCGGCGGGCTCGCGGACACAGCCGTTCCCCGCGGCACGGACAACGACGTGCCTGTGACCACTTGCACCGCCTCGGCGAGGCCGGCGGCGTCGAACGGTTTGGGCAACAGCCAGACCCGCTCCAGCCGGCTCAGCGCGGCGGCGCCAGTTTCTCGTTCGGCCGCGCTCGTGACGAGCACGAATCCGGGCGGTTGAGTGGTAAATTCGGCCCGGATCTGCTTGGCGAGTTGAACGCCGTCGATATCCGGCAAGTGCATGGCCGAAATCACGACCTGCGGCTTTTAGTCGACGGGCCGACTCGACGGCGGCCGCCCCCGTGCCGACCGCGTCGACGACCGTGTATTGCTGCTGGGCGGCGTACTGCTTGATGATGGACGTCTGAACCCGCGAAGGTTCGACGATCAAAATCTCGATCGACTCCCGACTGGACGGCAGGGGCAAAGTCGCGCTCGAGAGCTGTGCCGAGGCGACCGTCGTGGGCGCGGGCAACATCGGCACCGACCCCGCCGCGGAACCATCCGCAGCACGCCAAGGCGCCAAGGTTTCGGGCCCCCACTCGGCGGCGATCGTATTCAACTCGGCGGTCACTTCGTCCATGGTCGCCAGGCGGTCGCCGGGTCGTTTGGCCAGCATCCGCTGAAACAACTGCTCCAGCCGCGGCGGCACTCCGGTCTGCAAGTCGGCCAGCCGCGGAATATCGGCGTCGCGATGCTTGACGAGCACCGACATGAGCGTCGGCCCCGCGTAGGGCGCCCGACCCGACAGGAGAAAGTGCAGCGTGCAGCCCAGGCTGTAAATATCGGCCCGTTGATCGACGGCCTGGGGGTCGAATGCCTGCTCGGGAGGCATGTAATCGACGGTGCCCATCACGGCGTCGCCGGCCATGGTCACGTCGGTGCGCAGCGGGGCCGTCGGTCTCGTGCGTGAGCCGGGCCAAACCCAAATCGGTCACCTTGATCGCGCCTTTGTGATCGCGGAGCAAGTTGTGCGGCTTGATGTCGCGATGCACGATGTTTTGTCCGTGCGCATAAGCCAGGCCGCAGGCGGCTTGCCGCAAGCAGTCGACGGCCTGTGCCGGCGAGAGCGGCCCGTGCTGGCCGACGTAGGCGGCGAGATCGACGCCGTCGACGAATTCCATCACCAGGAAGTGCCCCAGCTCCGCCTGATCGGCGTCGTAAGCCATCACGACGTTGGGATGCCCCAGGCAGGCGATGGTTTCCACCTCGCGCTGAAAGCGCTTGACGAATAGCTCGTTCCGCGAGAGCTCGCTGGCCAAGACCTTGATCGCCACGATCCGCTTCATCCGCCGGTGCCGGGCTTTGTACACGGTCCCCATGCCCCCGCACCAAGCGGTCGAGCAGGTCGTAGTTGCCGACGCGCAGCGTCGCCACCCGGCCTTCGACGATCGCCGTCCATTGATAGGGCGTGAGAGACCCGCGTTCGATCAGCAGTCGCCCCACAGCTTGCAGATCATCTCCGGCTGCATCGGATACCGCGGCAAGATCCGCTTCGGGCAGGAGCTGCAGAGCCCGCAGGTCGTGTATCCGCTGCGGGATCGCGGCGTTGGCGGAAGACGAATTGCATAGACTCAGTCGATTTTGCGTAATCCTGGGCCGCTCGGATCGATTCGCATCGCCCCGAACAGCCAATTTACCATCCGACCTGGGCAATTTCCTGCGATTCTTGCCTCAGCGGATGCCGCCGCAGCTCCGAGGGCAGTGGCTCTCTCAAGTAAATTGCTCTTGCTCCGGCAAAAACCAGACGCATCAAGGTGTTCTGGTTCAGCGGGAATTGGAATGCTGGGCGACGGATGTTAGCGAATCGTGGGATTGACTAGGCGACGAATCCGGCCGCCTGGTCCGCTACTCGCCGGACGACCTAGCCGCGTTTATCGCCGCCAAGCGATCGACGACGGCCGGCATGGCGCTGCCCGACCTCCCGGCAGAGGTCGCCATTGACTATCACGGTGATAGCCAAAGAATGGCCGCATGGGCAAACCGACGCCAATAAGCCAGCAGCTACGCGAGGCCGTAGAAAACGCCGACGAGACTCGGGCCAGCATCAGCCGCGCAACCGGCATTCCGACAAGCAACCTTTCCGATTTCGTCCACGGCAAGCGATTCCTGTCGATGCCGAGCGTCGACAAGTTGTGCGAGTACCTCGGGCTGCGACTGACCAAGAACGCCAAAACCAAGGGCAGGTGACGATGGCCAGCATTTCGACCGGCAAGGATGGGCTGCGCCGCATCAAGTTTTCGGACGCGAGCGGCAAACCCAGAGCGATTTACCTCGGCCGCACTCCAAAGAAGGCGGCCGAGGGAATTAAGACTCGCGTCGAGGCGCTGATGGCAGCGTCGATTTCCGGGGTCAGCATCGACAACAAAACGGCTGAATGGCTCGCGTCCCGCGACGGCGCGTTCTATTCCAAGCTCTTCGCGGTCGGCCTCGTGCCCGAGAGGGCCAAGCCAAGTGCAACGCTCTTGGGCCAGTTCATCGACGGCTATATCGATTCTCGTTCTGACGTCAAGCTGAACACCCGCGAGCATCTGAAACGAGCCCGCAACAATCTGGTGAACTACTTCGGCACGACTCGCGATCTATCGACGATCAAGCCGGGTGACGCAGACGACTTTCGGCAGCACCTGAAACAGACGCTGGGCGATAACACCGTCCGGCGAATCTGCGGCCGTGCCAAGCAGTTTTTCCGCGCCGCGGCCCGCAAGGGGCTCGTCGCCAAGAGCCGGTTTGAAGACATGAAAGACACGGGCGTCCGGGCGGACAAAACGCGGCTCGTGTTCGTCAGCCGGGATGTCTCTGCCAAGGTGCTTGACGCTTGCCCAGATGCGCAATGGCGGCTGCTATTCGCCCTGAATCGCTTCGGCGGCCTGCGTTGTCCGTCCGAAAGCCTGGCGCTGCGTGAGGGCGACATCGACTGGGAGCATGATCGATTTACGGTTCATAGCCCAAAGACTGAGCATCACGAGGGGCACGAAAGCCGGCTCGTACCGATCTTCCCCGAGCTGCGACCCTACCTGGAAGCGGCGTTTGACGCGGCCGCTGAGGGCACCGAATACGTTATCACCCGCTACCGGGAGCGAAACTGCAACCTGCGAACCCAGCTTGAGCGCATCATCCGAAAGGCCGGGGTTGAGCCTTGTGGCAAGCCGTTTCAGAATCTGCGATCGACCCGCGAGACCGAGCTGGCGGAATCGTTCCCAATGCACGTCGTTTGCGCTTGGATCGGGAACAGTGAATCGATCGCGAAGAAACACTACCTGCAGGTGACTGAGGCGCACTTGGCTGAGGCGTCAAAAGTGACGCAGATTCCGACGCACCAAGCAGTGCCAGGGCGCGCCACCGAGCGCCACGGTGCCCGGCGGAACTCTCGAAAACGCGAGGAAAACGCGATTTCGGCTGGATTCGCAATCCCCGAAGCTCCCCCGCAAGGACTCGAACCTTGGACAAGCGGATTAACAGTCCGCTGCTCTACCAACTGAGCTACAGGGGAATAGAAGCTCTAGGCTATCCAAGGAGCCCAAAATTGACAATAGCCGCACCCGCGGCGCGGGTCCGGCTGTGCGGATTGGGGCAACGGCGCAAGCGGAATTCCGGCGGTCCGGACCTTCAAGGCAGGCTGCCCCTGGGTGCAGGGGGAGTCGACGTCCAGAACTTCCCGGCAAATCTCGGGGGTCAAAGTCGCCCGCGCCGCGGCCCCTAGTTCGGGACCGCGGCGGCGGACGAAAAGACAAACGGCCGCGGGCGTCAGGCGGCGATCCGCAGCTCCAGCGATTCGCCGGTCATGCCGCAGATGAATTCTTCGAAAATCCGCAGGTCGAGCGCCGAAGCCGAATCGGCCTCGGGGTGGAACTGCGTGCCGAAGGCAAACCACTTGGTCGTGCTTTCGATCGCCTCGACCACGCCGTCCGGACAGCGGGCCGTCACCCGGAAGCCCGGTGCGACTTCGTCGATCGCCATGTGGTGCAGGCTGTTGACGCGGATTTCGCCGTCGCCGTAGACCCGTTCCATCAGCGAGCCGGCCACGACTTCCAGCCCATGCCGATGGGCCGCGTCGATTGGATCCTTGTGCGGCAGGGCCTTGGGCAGGTCCTCGGGGATGTGCAAAAGCAGGTTGCCGCCCTGATGGACGTTGAGCAGTTGCATGCCCACGCCGATGCCGAAGAACGGCAGCTTGCGCTTGGCGACCAGTTGCATCAGCAGGCGGTCGAATTCTTCGCGGCGGCTTTCCAGCGGGCGAACGCTGGGATGCAGCATGAACCCGTCGCGGGCGGGTCGAGATCGGCCCCGCCGACCATCAGCACGCCGTCGAGCAGGTCGACGATGCGACCGAGGTCGGCCGGATCGGCAATTGGAGGCAGAACGAGCGGAATCCCTCCCGCCTTGACGACGGCGTCGTAGTAGCCTGCGGATACGTAGCTGAAGGCCGGGGCGTCCTTTTTGGCGGAACGATAATCGGCATTCAGTCCAACCAGCGGCTTCGAACGCTTCATGGTACTCCCCTTTCGCGACACATCCTGTGTCTGATGGAAAAAAACGATCGCGGCAGGCCACCGACGGCTGCGACGTGAGCAGGCGGGAGAGCTGCGGTAGCCGGCGGGACGACGCCCGATCCAAGCGATCGACGACGCCCACTTTGGCGCCACCCGCAGAGGACAGGAGTTCGGGGCGAGAAGGCACGTGGCCCAGCATCGTCCCTGATGCCGATCCGCTAGCACGTGGCGCCGGCCGGCTGCATTCACCCCATCCTGGGTGCAACGCCGGAGCGCGACTCCTATCCAAATGGCCTCCAGAGTTCGGGCCAGGGGTGCCGTTCTTCTCGGAAGTGCATCCCACCGCGGCCCACGCAACGCAAGTTCGAGTGCGAGTGTACGGATCGCGCCTCGCTCGGCAAGCCGCGGACACGATTTTGACGCGACCCCGATTCGCTAGCACAAGGTATTGGGACCAAACGCTTTATGCGGCCGGTGTTGCTGGCATCCCCAGGGACGCGGCAATTCGAAGGTTTGCCGCGGTATCACGGTGGAATGGCAGCCGCTGGGCAAAGCTCCCGTGGGCGCGACCGCTTTACCAAATCGATCTCGTCCCCTAGGTTACTAGCGGTTGCCGCCAAACGACTTGCAGCTGCGGCCGGTGCATCCGTGCCGGCAGCGTCGCGGCGGGCAACCCACTCTAAAATGGATTGCCTCACGGCAGATTGCGGCGGTTTATGCGGTACGAAAACGTCTGCCTGGAAAGCTTTGGCTACACGCTGCCCGACGAGCGGGTCACGTTGGACGAGATTGAAGCGCGGCTCGCGCCGCTCTACGAGCGGCTCCGATTGCCGGCCGGGCGGCTCGAATTGATGACGGGCATCCGCGAGCGGCGATTCTGGGCGCCCGGCACTTTGCCGGGCGACGTGAGCATCCAGAGCGGCGAAAAAGCGCTGGCCGCGGCCGGCATCGAGCGGGCCCACGTGGGCGCGCTGGTCCACGCTTCGGTCTGCCGCGATCATCTGGAGCCGGCTACGGCCTGCCGCGTGCATCACGCCCTGGGCTTGCCCGAGCAGTGCCAGGTGTTCGATGTGTCGAACGCGTGCCTGGGCCTGCTCAACGGCATGTTGCTCGTGGCGAACATGATCGAGCTCGGGCAGATTCGCGCCGGGTTGGTCGTCGGCACCGAAGGCAGCCGGCAGGTCGTCGAGACCACGATCGACTGGCTCAATCGCAGCACTTCGCTCAGCCGTGAGGACGTGAAACTCGCCGTCGCCAGTTTGACCCTGGGTTCGGCCAGCTTCGCCATGCTGCTGGTCGATCGCGAACTGAGCCGCACGCAGAATCGCATTCTGGCCGCGGCAGCCCGAGCCCGGAGCGAGCATCATGCCCTTTGCCACAGCGGACGCGATGAGGCGGCTGGCGAGGGCATGCAAACATTGATGGAAACCGACTCCGAGCGGCTGCTCGTGGCCGGCATCGCCACGGGCGCGGCCACGTTTGACCATTTCCTGGCGGAGACCGGCTGGCAGCGGGACGACATCGATAAGACCTTTTGCCACCAGGTCGGCTCGGCCCACCGCAAGCTGATGTTCTCGTCGCTGGAGTTGAACCCAGCGATCGACTTTCCGACGGTCGAGTTTCTGGGCAATACCGGGGCAGTGGCCCTGCCCGTGGCCTTTGCCCTGGCGGTCGAGCAGGGAAAGCTCAAGGCTCGCGATCGGGTGGCGATGCTGGGGATCGGCTCGGGCATCAATTCGCTGATGATCGGGGTCGAGTGGCAGGCCGTGCGCGAGCCCCAGGTTCCGCGGGCGAAGTTTCTGGATCGCAGCCCGGGTGCCCGGGTTTGAGCCGGCCGATGCGGGGTTGGACGCCCGGAATCGAGTGCCGTGCCAGGCGTCTGCCCACTCGCAGGCGTGGCAAAAAACGCCGAATCGCCCCCCGGGCGCGACGGTTTCGCGGCAGCCTGGGTATCCCTAGTATTTGAGAATACCGGCAGTTGCCCCATACTGAGCCAGGCAGTGGGTCGTTTGGCGTCGGCGAAGTGCCGAGGCCCCGGCCGATCGCTCCAAAATCCTTGACCGCTGCCGCGTCCTGCCCGCTTAGTTCCCCCCCTCAATCGACTGCAATATTGGTCATGCAAAACACGCTTATTCCGACGGTCTGGACTCGGGCTCTGGTTCTGCTTGTGGGGCTCCTTTTTCTGCCGGCGAGTGCGCGGTGCGACGAGCCGGGCGGCGGCAAGCCGTCCGCCCCGCAGGCGGATGCGGCCGCTCCGAAAAGTCAGGCGGAGGTTTTCGTCCCGACGCGCATCCATCGCTTCCACCTGGAGATGACGCCCGCAGAATTCGCGGCGATGCAAGCGGTCAGCGGCCGCGGGCCGTTTGGCGGCGGACCGGTGCGGCCCGCAGGGTCCGGGTGGCCAACCTGGCGGTGCCCAACCCGGTAGCCCGCCTCAAGCCGGTGGGCGCCCCGGCGGCGGACCCGAGCGGGAAGCAGCCGACGGCGGCGGCCGAGAAGACAGGCCGGACGCAGCAACCTCGCGGCGCGACGTCCACCGCGGGGCCGGCTTCGGCGTGGAGTTTCCCTGGGCCCACGCCAAGCTCGAAGCCTTCGGCCAGACGTTCGACGACGTCGGCGTGCGCCACAAGGGCAATGCCAGCTACATGAGCACCTCGGGGTCGCTCAACCGCAATCTGAATATCGATCTGGATCATTATCAGGCCGGCGGCCAGTTCCAGGGCCTCAAGGTGCTGAACCTCAATGCCGGCGCGGCCGACCCCACCCGGCTCCGCGAAGCCCTGGCCTTCAGCGCGTTTCTGCGCCTGCGGCGTGCCGGCGCCGCGGACGTCGTTCGTCGAGCTGACGCTCTCCGTGCCGGGCAAGTACGACCACGAGCTGGTCGGGCTCTACACGCTGATCGAGCAGGTCGACAAGGGCTTTCTCAAAGACCGCTTCGGCGAAGGCGGCGGACTCTTGATGAAGCCCGAGCGGCTGAATGATTTTGCTTACCTGGGCGACGACTGGAACCGCTATGCCGGCCAATATCAGCCGAAGCAAAATCCCAGCCGCAAGCAATCCAAACGCGTGATCGACTGGACCTGGCTGGTCGACAAGGCCGACGACGAAAAGTTTCAGGCCGAGATCGGCGACTATCTCAACGTCGACGAATTCCTCCGCTACCTGGCCGTGGGGCCTGGCTGGCCAACATGGACAGTCTGTTCGCCATCGGCCACAACTACTACGTCTATCTCGACCCTCGCACCGACAAGCTCAACATCCTGCCTTGGGACCTCGACCTGTCGTTCGCCGGCTTCCCGATGGCAGGCACGCCCGACGATCTGCTGAACTTGAATCTGCGGCACCCGCACTCGGGCAAGAACAAATTGATCGACCGCTTGCTTGCCATCCCGGAAGTTGGCCGCAAGTACGACGCCCTGCTGGCCGAGCTGACGGGGGGACCGCTTTCCAAGGACCGGCTGCAGGCCGAATTGGCGGGCCGCTCGATGCCGCGACCAGCCAAGCTAGGGCTCGCGAGCAGCAAGCCGTTGATGCCCGCAGCGAACGGCGCGGCGGCGGGCCGTTTGGCGGCGGACCTGGCGGTTCTGGCTCGCTCTCCGGCTGGCCACGTTCATCGACAAGCGGAGCGAGCGCGTCGCGGATCAGCTGGCCGGCAGACCCCGGCCACACGCCCCGGGGCGGATTCGGTCCCGGCGGCCGCGGTCGGTTTGGCATGGGCAACTTCATGGCCCGCCCGCTCCTGGAACAGCTCGACACCGACAAGAACGGCAAGCTCTCGCCGGCCGAGCTGAAGGCCGGGGTCACCCAAGCGTTCAAGGAGGCCGACAAAGACAACCGCGGTCAGCTCGACGAAGCGGCTATTGCCGCGGCTCTGGCCGATCTGATGCCCGGTCCGCCCGGATTCGGTCCGCCGCCCGGTGGCCCAGGCCAACAAGCCAACCGGCCGCCCGATCAGCCGGCGGAAGGCAACGAGCCCCGCGATCCGCAGCGTCAGGGAGATCCGCAACGTCAGGGCCAGCGGCCGGCCAATCGGGCCTTTCCCGCTGGCGGCGAGGGGCCGGCGCCCGGTGGCGGGCCGCCGGGGTTGCGCGGGTTCAACCCGGCCGGAATGATTGCCGCAGCCCTGGTCAAACGCGGCGACACCGATCACGATGAGCTTCTGACGCTGGACGAAGCGCTGGCCGCCGCCGAGGCGATCTTCACCGAGGCCGACAAGGAAAAGAAAGGCGAGCTCGACGAAACCCAACTGGCAACCGCCCTGAACGGGCTGTTTCCGGAACCGCCCGGCGGAGGACCGGGCGGCGGACCAGGCGGCGGACCGCCCGGATTGGGCCCGCCCGGATTTGGACCACCCGGCGGTGGGCCGCCCGGATTTGGTCCGCCGGGCGAAGGCCCACCAGGGAACCGACCGCAGCCAAGGAGGCCGGCAGGAGCTGAACAGCGCCCCGCAGCACGCCGCGGCTTCGACCCGCCGCAATGAGCGGTACGAGGCAGCGCGAGACGGAACCGGAACAGGAACCCGAGGAACGGTCATCTTGAAGCAAGACGATTCGACGGCCGCGGCGACGATGGCCTCAGCGACTGGGGCGGAACTGGCGGCGACCGACAAGGGCGTTGGGCGGAATGGCAGCCCGCACGGCGGCCAACACTCTCAGGTGCAATCCGCCGTCGCGCGAGCGGCAAACAGGTCGGCCGGTCGTTCGAGCTGAAATTCCTGCTCGGCAGCGACCAGGCCGCCGAAGTCGAGTCGTGGGCCCGCCGCTACCTGGTGGCCGATTGCCACGGCGAGCCGCAGCTGGGCGGGGCCTATCGCACCAACAGTCTGTACCTCGATACGCCCGAGCTGGACGTCTTCCTGCGGTCCCCTTGGTACCGGCGGCGGAAATTTCGGATTCGCAGCTATGCGTCGTCCTCGGGGCTGTTCTTGGAGCGCAAGACCCGTCGCGGTGATCGCGTGTCGAAGCGCCGCAGTGAAGTCACGCACGCAGAACTCGCGCACCTGACCAGCCCCGAGCCGCGGCCCGATTGGCCGGCGCATTGGTTCCACCGCCGGGTCCACAAGCGGCGGCTGGTGCCGGCCTGCCTGATCGCCTATCAGCGGACCGCCCTGGTGGGCTCCGACCCGGACGAGGGCCTGCGGCTGACGCTCGATCGGAACCTGGTCGGACAAATGACCGATGCCTGGAGCCTGCCGCTGCCCGAGGCAGGACGGCCGCTCATCGCCGACCGGGTGATCCTGGAGCTGAAGTTCCGCGCGGCCCTGCCGGCTCTATTCAAGCAGATGATCGGGGCGTTGCAGCTCACTACCTCCGGCGTGTCGAAGTACCGGCTCTGCCGCGAGGCCTGGCAAACGCCGACGGCGCAAGCGACAAGGTCGACCGCGGAGCGCCGCGATGCCTGATTGGCTGCACGCGTCCGTCCAGCCGGACGCCGAAGTCACGTTCACGCTGGTGGCCGTTCGTCTGGTCATCGCGCTGGTGCTGGGCAGCGTCATCGCCGGCGTCTATCGGCTCACGCACGGCAAAACAGCCGATGAGCCCGGGGCTCTGAGCGCCACGCTCGTCCTGCTGACGGTCATCATCGCGATGGTCGCAATGGCCATCGGCGACAACATTGCCCGGGCGTTCAGCCTGGTCGGGGCGCTGGCGATCGTGCGGTTTCGAACCGTGGTCGAGGACACCCGCGACACGGCCTTCGTGATCTTCGCCGTGGCCGTCGGGCTGGCCGTCGGCGCCGGGTCGACGCAAATCCCACTGGTCGGGATTCCGGTGGTGGCGATAGCGGCCTTTCTGTTTCGGCCGCCCGCGGCCAGCATCGCGAACGCGTCCGCTGGCGAACTGCGACTCCGCGTCGGCCTGGCGGCGGCCCAGCCCGCGGCGCTGGGAGCGAATCCTGGCCGAGCACCTCGCCACGCGGCGACTCATTTCCACCGGCACGGCCCGACAGGGCACGGCGATCGACTTCGTCTACCGGGCCTCGCTGCGCAGAGCCCGACGGACTGGTGGCACTCGTCGCTGCACTCAATGGCTGCGACGGCGTGCAAGAAGTCGAATACCGGCAGGCGTAGCGGGGGCCCGAGCGCCAGCAAGTCATGCCGCCCTGCATTCTGCTAAACTACGCGCATGATGACCGCGCCCGTCGGCCAGATTAGCCACGATTTGTCGGATGCTGATCTTCCTTGGCAATTCGCCAAGCGCATTTACCGTCTTCCGGGAGAGACCGAAGTGGCGCGTCTACACATTTCTGCCCGCGCAAGCTTGAGCCATTGTCTTGGCGACTCGCGACCTGGGCGAGCGGCGTTCAAGGCATCTGCTTCCAAGTTCCCAAAGGAACCCCGCTAACTCCCTCGATAGTGGAAGTGCACTTGTCGGCGGCATTCGGTGTGACGAATTGGGAGCGGGTGTGCGGGCCGGACTCCATGCGGCTGAGATAAGTCATGTCCAATCTAACCCGCTGGCACAAATTCTCGCTCCGGATGCTGTTCGTGCTGGTGAGCTTGGCCGCTCTGGCCTCAGTCTACGTGGGAAGCTACTACCGGCTGTCGCGCGCAGAGGAATGCGCAAAGCGGCGGACCTGGGCCTGGATGGATTTCTGTATATTCCGTTCGCGCAAGCGGCCACCCGGGAGGATTTGACGGAGCACCATCGCTTGGCGACGATCTACGCCCCGTTGAATTGGATCGACCGGACGCTGTTCGGCGGTGCCGGTCCGACCCAGGGGATCATGTGGGCACTGACCAACAAATGGCACTTGTCACAGCGACTCAATCTGTGGTTCGCCACCTTTAAGCCATCGCCACAGCTACGGCATGGCTGATTGGGTGCGCGTTGGATGTTCGTTTCTCGGTCGGACTGGGGCAAAAGAAGCCGAGACCCGCCTGGAGGGCGTCGATCAGGTAGCTGTTTTCTTTGAGTTTAGGAAGGTTTGCGCAATGTCCGACAACGCGGCATGTCAGACGACCCATCCACAGATTCTCTCGGGCATTTGCCCGTGGTGCGATCGCCGCATTGAGGCGGGGCAGCCGATCGCAAAAACGGATGACTCGGCGCCGATTCGTTGGAATTGGGCAGCCATCGAAGACTGTCTGCGCAGCGGCGACCAGGAGAGCCGCACGCAAACCGTCATCGGATTAGGCGACCTTGCGGCGCAGCTCGGGTACGTGTTGCCCTTGCTCGCAGTCGCGCTAGCCGACGTGGATGCCCAAGTCAGGGAGCTCGCCGAGAGTGCCTGTGGCCAGATCGGGAGCGACATCTCTGCGGACCAGGCTGACTGGCTGGAACTGCACCGACACGTCGCCGACCGGCAATTGGCCGTACGGCTGATTCTGCTGGGAAAATACTTCAGCGACCGCGATCCGGCGATTCGTGCCCGCCGGGCGACGCACATTTATTGGCTCATCGAGCATCACCCAGACCGAAAAACCGCCGGCAATCCCGAGGCATATTTGCTCAGATTCGAGCAGTCGGTAGCCTATGACCCGGCACGTTCGCTCTGGCTGCAACAATGCGCGACCCACAAATCGAATGCGGCGGTGCTGGGCAACGCGGCGCGGTTCTTCGTACTGAACGATCCTGAGCTTGCCGAAAAGTTGTTCGTCGAAGCCCAGACACTCGATCCCACGAATCCCGAGTGGCACGTATTGCTCGCGCATCTGCACCAGTTGTCGGCCAAGCGCGGCGATCCAGAGTCGCGCAACAGTCGAGCGAAGCAAGCCATGATCGAATTGGAAATGGCGGAACAACTTCGCTCGTCTCACTCGGGCGGGTTACCCGCCGAGTTTGGCGAACTGACTCCCGAGCAATCGCGCCATCTTCAGTCGCTGACGCGGCTACACACCTTGCCGGATCGGACCAAGGCAGCCTTCGAGGCAGGTGAATTAAACTTTGCCCGGCAGTTCGCGGAAGAATGCCTGGCCCTGGCGAGTAGCGAAGAGATTGGCGAGTTCTTTCAGGCCGACGGGAATGCGATCCATTACAGCCATCTTGTTTTGGGTCGGATTGCGCTTCGTGAAGGGCATTGTGAACTGGCCAAGGCTCATCTCCTGAATTCCGGAAGAACCAAGGGCTCGCCGAACCTTGGTTCGTTCGGACCGAACATGTCGCTGGCGAAAGAACTGTTGGAGTTGGGCGAACGGGACGTCGTGATCGAGTATCTGGACCTCTGCAGTACGTTCTGGGAAAGCGGTAGCGACACGCTCGTCCAATGGAAGGAGGAAATCGCGCGGGGAGAATTGCCCGCGTTCGGAGCGAATCTGGTCTATTAGGCGGTCCGAAGAATCGTGCCGCCCTTCCGCCATCCGCGCACGATCGTAGGTAATAGGGCCTGAAAGGCCCGAGGAGCCCAGCCCAGGGTCGAAGCGTAGCGCAGACCCTGGGGTCGCGAACCGCACGAAAAACCATTTGCCCCAACGGGGCAATGGAGCCGGCGCGTGACCCAAGTCGGTGCGGCGCCCTCCACGGCCCTTTCAGGGCCGACGGGGATTCGATCGCAAACCTTACCCAGGGTCTGCGCAGCGCTGGACCCTGGGCTAGATTCCCTCGGCCCGTTGGGCCGCTGCCAAACCCCAATCTTGAGCCCCTACCCCCTGCTCCCTGCCTCCTACCCCCCGGCTTCCGCCGGCTGCCGGCTGGGGTCGAGGTAGATAAAGCTCTTGCCGAGCCGCCCGCCGTAATTGCCGGCGGAGATTTTGAGCAGGCCCGGCGTCGCGCGGGCGGCTTCGATGCCGGCCCAGGTTGCTTCGGCGATCGTGCGCAGATCGCGGCCGTTGAGGATCACTTCCATCACCGAGTTCACGCCGGCCGGCACGCGGAGCGCTCGCCGATGGTTGCTCGCAGTGTGGGGCAGTACTCGACGTACGTGCTGGCGATCATGAACGAATAGCGGCTGCCGGCCTTCGACCCGCTGGCGGCGATGCCGCCCGGAAAGGGCGTGATGACGCCCGGCGTGCGACTGGCCGCGGCCTGGGCTTTTTCGGCCGCAGCGAGAGCGGAGTCTACATCGGCGCCGAGGAACCAAAGATTGCCCCCCATCAGCCCGTCGCGAAAGCCGAAGCGGCGATCGATGACAAATTCGCCCCCCAGGATCGGCACAACCCAGACCTTGCGGCCGAAACGCATGGCCCGCTTCTGAAAGCCGTCGCCGAACAGGGCCAGCTTCCGCCCCAATTTGAAAAACGGATCCGTATCGAGCAGGTTGAAGCAACGGGCCGTGGGGCAGGTGAGCACGTTCTGGCTGATCCGCACCAAGAGTGTCCGCTCCAGGGCCTCGACCCGATCCTTGCGGAACCGCGGCAGATGCAACTGCACGACCGCACCGGGCCGGCCGTCGGGCGAAAAGTCGGGCTCGCCGGTGCCCGGGCCAACGTAGCGGTCGAGCCCCGCTTCGCAATCGCAGAGGATCGTGCTCGAAGCGTTGCCGGTCGCGGCTTCAACGGCCCGGTCGAGCCAGTGGCGGTCGCGGGCGGTGATCAGCACTTCCGCATAGATGCTGCGGAAGGCTTCGGCGTAGGTATCGTCGACTTCGGCCAGGGGGGGCTGCGACACGGATCACTCCCCGGCGCGTGGATCGGTCGCTTGCCGCGACTGAGCACAGGGATAGATTGCCTGCTCGGTGATGATCTTATCCATGAACACGTCGTGCTCTTGCGTGGGAATCTCGGGGAAGAGTTGGCACTCGAAGGCCAAGGCCACCAGCGGCGTGCCGGGCCGGGCGTGCTCGAGCATCTTGTCGTAGTAGCCGAACCCGTGTCCCATTCGGGCTCCGCGGCGGTCGAAGGCCACGCCGGGCACCATGATCAGGTCGACCTCGGCCACGTCGACCAGCCGGGCCGGATCGGTCCGCAGGTCGGCCCGGGGCTCGAGAATCTTGTACATGCCCACCGACAGCTCATCCATCGACCGCAGGTGGAACAGGACCAGGTCGCGATCGTCGCAGTAGGGCACAAGTACCCGTTTGCCACCGGCCAGGGCCACCGACAGATGCTGCCGGGTGCGGACCTCCGTTCGGACGTCGATGTAGAATAGCACCGTGCGGGCGGCAGCGTATTCGTCCAGAGCGACGAACTTGTCGCAGATCTGCCGGCTGAGCTCGTCCTTGTTTTCCTGCGCTTGGCGGTTGGCGTGGGCCTGGGCGCGGATCGACTTTTTGAGCTCTTGCAGGGCCTCGGGCGATTCTGGCGTCACTAGCGGCGTCTCCACGGTTCGACCTCCTTGCGTCGTCCTTGAGAAATCCAACCTCGTGCTATCGTCGATATGGTAGCGGCTTCGCCGCATAAGACAACCGGGGTGCCGGACCCGGACGCGGAGCGAAAAACCGCGGGCAAAACAGGCCCGCTCGGCGGCCCGCGACGCTCGACTACGGCACGAAGCGGTATTCGCCGCCGGTTTCGCTGGCGATGGCCTGCAACAGCCGCTCGGCCTTCTTGCTGGCGAACGCGATCGTCGAGACCGGCGTGCGGTGGCCCGGCGCCTGCTGGGTCGCGGCGGCCAACACGTCGACCGGAAATTTACCGTCGGTCAGCAGATAGATCGCGTCGGGCTTGAGATCCAGGGCCAAGAGCAGTGCGGGCAGCGGATTGGTCCCGCCCCCGCACTCGGCCTGCTGCACCCACTGGCAGGCCAGGGCCACGTTGTCGCGCGTGGCGGGCAACAGTCCGGTGGCAGGCATCGGGAGCGCCCCGTCGCTGAAGAACACGATGAAGAACTGTTGCGAGGGCTTGAGAGCTTCGAGCGTTTGCCGCATCTCGATCTGGGCCCGGCGAATTCGCTTGCCGTGCATGCTGCCCGAGACGTCGAGGATGAACACCATCCGCTCGCTCTGGGCGCTCAGGCCGAAGAACGAGCTGCCGCCCGAGCCGCGGCCCGCGTTCTTGCCGCCCTTGCCCGGTCCGCCCTTTCCGGCGATTCCTTTGCCCGGGCCGCCGTTGCCCTTGCCTTTGCCGCTCCCCTGCCCTGCTCCCAAGCCGGAACCCAACCCGGCATTCGCATCTCCTGCCGATCCCCCTGCTTGAACTGATCCGGCGGCCGAACCGCCCGCGAGCGCCGTGGGGGCCAGCGTGCCGTGGGGCAAAACGAACAGCTCGGGCGAACCTGTGTCCGCGGCGGTGAAGAGTGGCTCGCTGGAAAGGATAGGAGCGGCCGGTTCGAGCGAGTCGTTGGCAAGCTCGGTCGCGTCTGCCGACGGTGACGCGAGACCCCCTGCCGCGTCAGTGCTCCGCCCTCGCCGATCGGCGTGCCATCCAGCTCGCCGTCGCCGCCGCTCCCGCCACCGGCGCCCAGGGCTAGAGCGACCGGATCGTGCGCGGGCCGGTGGTCGCTTGGACAACGACCAGACCCAGCCCGACCAAAAGCGTCGCGTGGACGGTCGTCGATACCAATAGCGACGACGCCCAGCTGGGGAGGGCGAGCGGAATCAGGCGTGAGGCCAGGCGAAGCATCGGGAGATTCGCGCCGTCGGTACGATAAGTGCGCACCGTCACGCCGATCCGGTTTCGCTCCCTGCTCCCGGCCTGGCGGCAGAATCGTCTACCGCCGCGATCGATAAAGCTGCGCTTCCAGTTTCTATCTTCTTTGCCAGGCGCGGTAGCCGCAACCGGCTCAAAAGCGAAAATACCGGCAAAATCGGCTCGGAGTCGCAACAATCGGGCCCTACCTGGCCCGCAACCCCAGGGCGATATCGGCCTCGAAAGCGGGCGACTTCAGCTCGCGCTCGCCGCCGGCGTGCTCGAACCCTTCGCCGCCGGCCGCCTGGCCGGTCTTCGTGTCGAGCCACTCCGCCCGGTATGAGCCGGCCGGCAAATCGAGCCGCAGGGTCACGGGGCCGCGCCCGCGGACGTAGAGGGCGTATTGCTTGCCCGGCTCGGCGAGCACTCGGACGCTCCCCTTGTCGGGCACCCCGGCTTTGACCACGGCTCCGGCCGGACTCATTTTGACCAGCTCGAAGCCGTCGACGAACTTTTTCAGGATGCCGAGCTGCTGGCGGAGTGCCTTGCCGCCGCCCCCCGGCGAGGTGACGACCGGCTGCGTGCCGGCCGGATGCTCGACGCTGAATGAGTAATCCAAGTTGTTGTACGTGGCCCCGCTGGCCAGCATGAAATCCCAGCCCTCGGTGCGGTAGGCTTCATCCGACGTGCCGCGAAAACCGGTCTCATCATCACCCAGGGCCAGCTTCAGGGCGTAGTTCTGCGCCACGGTGTCGGGCGGCGTGGCGTAGTGAAAATTCAGGATCGAGACGTTCGGGTGCGGGTCTTTGACCACGGCCGCACCGTTGGCGATGTTCTGAGCGACCAGATGCCTGGCGGGAAAGTCCTTCTCGGCCGCCACCAGCGTTAGGACAACGCGGTCATTCCACTGCGGCGTCACGTTGCCGAAGTACGGCTCATTGCAAATCTCGTAGTACACGTTGTCGGCGTCGCGCAGCTCCTGGGCGATCTTGCGGACCAGGGCCAGTTCGTAGTCCGTCAGTTTCGCGTGTTGCAGTGTGAACACTTCCAACCGGCCGATCGGCGGTTGCAGATTGACATTGTTGGCCGAGTTGAGCGGATTGGTCGCCCAGAGTTGCTCGTCGTAGATCGCCGAGAAAAAGACAAACTCGACGACGATGCCCCGCTTGCCGGCCTGGGCGACGAAGTCTTTGAGCCGCTCGAAATAGACCGGGTTCCAGGCCTCGAGGTCGAATTTGTTTTGCCCGCCGGCGGCACCGGGCTTATCGGTCCGCTGCCAGGGACAGAGGAACTTTTCCTGCGGCGGCGCGAGCGTGTTGTTGACGATGTTGAACGAGCCCGGCACTTCCACGTATGCGCCCGAGAACGTCCGCGTCAGGTTCAAGCCGTCGGCGGCCAGCGCGTCGAGATAGCGGACATAATCGAAATCGCGGTAGAGCACGGCGCCGTAATGCTCGGTCGAGCCGACCAGCACGGTCGGTTTGCCCCGGAACAGAAAGTAGTGCGGATTGTCGGGGTGAAGCCGTAGCGGTTCGGCCGCGGCGGGTGCCAGCAAGCCGGCGAGCACCGCGACCGCCGCGATCCCGCACTGTGCTCGTCCCATCATCGTATCTCCCCTGCCCAGTCCGAAAGTAAGCGCGCAGCATCGGCAGTTTGCCGTAGTCGACCCGGCACTGCAACGGCCGGGCTGCCGGGACGGATCGCTCAACGGGGGAACGGGTTCCGTCCGTGGATGCCTCAAGCTAGCGGGCGCTGGGGCGGGGACGGTATCGAGCCCGTGTCCCCGGCCCGCGTGGATTTGCGGAAATTCGTACTTGCCCGCGGAGCCGATATTCATACAATCATTTCAAACATGTGTATGAAACGGATTTTTGACCGGGAAACTCCGCATGGCAACCATTGTCGACTCGACCAAAGCCCGGATCTTGGAAGCGGCCGGCGGAGTGTTTGCCGCCAAGGGCTTCGAGTCCGCGACGATCCGCGAGATTTGCCAGCTCGCGGGCGCCAATCTGGCGGCGGTCAATTACCACTTTGGCGATAAGCAGCGGCTCTACGTCGAAGCGGTCAAGCACGCCCATTGTTCGCGGGCGCAGGAGATTCCGCTGCCCGTCTGGGACGAGACCACGCCGCCAGCTGAAAAGCTGCGCCGTTTGTGGCGGTGCTCTTGCAGCGGATGCTCGGATCCGACCAGGCCCCCTGGCACGCCCAGCTGATGTTGCGGGAAATCGCCCGGCCCAATCTGGCCTGCGAAGAGTTGGTGCGGGACTACATCCGTCCGCACTTCGAGGTGCTCAAGGGAATCTTGCGAGAGCTGGTGCCGCCGCGATTTTCCGACGAACGGCTGACGCTGACCGCATTCAGCGTGGTCGGGCAGTGCCAGTTTTACCGCGTGGCCAAACCGGTCGTGGCGATGCTCCTGGGCGAAGACCGCTCGGAGCGGCTCACGGTTCCGCTGTTGGCCGATCACATTGCCACGGTGGTTCTGGCCGCGCTGGCGGCTGGCGAGCCGCTGGTCCCGCGGGAGGCCGGCCGATGACCTGGGTGGCGCTGAAAATGCTGACCGGCAACCGGGGAAAGTACCTGGGCATCATCCTGGGCGTGGCTTTTGCCGCGCTCTTGATCGCCCAGCAAAGCTCGATCTTTTGCGGCCTAATGCGGCTGACCACCAGCCAGATCAAGGACATCCAGGGAGCCGACATCTGGGTGATGGACCGCAACGTGCAGTTCATCGACGACATCAAGCCACTGTCGGAAAACGATCTCTACCGCGTCCGCGGCGTCCCCGGCGTGCAATGGGCCGTTCGGCTCTACAAGGGACTGAGCCGGGCGAAGCTGGCCAACGGCAACTTTCAGCAAACCATCCTGATCGGGCTGGACGACGCCACGCTGGTCGGCGCGCCCGAGGAGATCGTGCTCGGCAATTTGGCCGACCTGCGGCGGCCCGACGCCATCATCATCGATGAAGACGGCTACCGGCAGCTGTGGCCAAACGAACCGTTTCAGCTCGGCCGGACGTTCGAGATGAACGACCGCCTGGCGACCATCGTCGGCGTGTGCAAGGCCCGGCGGACGTTCCAGACGTTTCCGGTCGTGTATACGCGGTACAGTCAGGCGACTCTGTTCGTGCCCCGCGAGCGGAAGGTGCTGTCGTTCATCCTGGCAGAGCCCGAGCAAGGCATCACGTCGGAAGAGGTTTGCCGGCGGATCACGACCCAGACGGGCCTGAAGGCCGAAACCCGCAATCAATTTGCCGAAACGACCATCTGGTACTACATGAAGAAGACCGGCATCCCGATCAATTTCGGAATCACCGTGCTGCTGGGATTCATCGTGGGGGCGGCAATTGCGGGACAGACCTTCTACCTGTTCACCATCGAAAACCTGAAGCAGTTCGGCGCGCTCAAGGCGATGGGGGCCGGCAACGCCACGCTGGTGCGGATGATCCTGCTGCAGGCCGTGCTCGTGGCGTTCATCGGTTACGGGCTGGGGGTGGGAGCCGCGGCGATGTTCGGCACGTCGACCAAGGCCGTTTCGAAACTGGCGTTTTTCATGCCGTGGGAAGTGCTGGTCATCACCGGAGTGGCCGTGATGGCGATGGCCATCCTGGCGGCCCTGCTGAGCATTCACAAAGTCATCGTGCTGGAGCCGGCAGTCGTTTTCCAGGGTTAGTCGGATGAATCGCGAAGCCACAACCAACGTCGCCGTCCGCTGCCGTGGCGTGACCAAGAACTACGGCACGGGCGATTCGCAGGTCCAGGCATTGCGCGGCGTGGATTTGGATGTCTATCCGGCCGAGCTGACGCTGCTGGTCGGCCCCAGCGGCTGCGGCAAGACCACGCTGCTGTCGGTCGTGGCGGGCATTCTCGATCCGACCCATGGCGAGGTGAGCGTGCTGGGGACCGATCTGGTCCGGCTTTCGCAGCGACGCAAGGTGGCCTTCCGTCGCGAACAAGTCGGTTTCGTCTTTCAGCAATTTAATCTGCTGCCCGCCCTGACCGCGGCCGAAAACGTGGCCGTGCCGCTGCTCTTGGCCGGCTGGTCGCGGCGCAAGGCGGTTGCGGCGGCGAAGGATTTGCTCGAAAAGATCGGCATGGCCGACCGGGCCCATGCCCTGCCGACCAAACTTTCCGGCGGCCAGCAGCAACGGGTGGCGATCGCCCGGCGCTGGTGCACCAGCCGCGGCTGCTGGTCTGCGACGAGCCGACCTCGGCGCTCGACGCCAAGACCGGCCACACGATCATGGAATTGCTGCGCGGCGTGGCTCTGGAGGGGGAACGGGCGGTCGTGATCGTGACGCACGACAGCCGGATTTTCGAGTTCGGCGACCGGATCGCCCAGATGGAAGACGGCCGCGTCGTCGAGGTTCATCGCCAGCAAGTGGGCACTGCCGCGGCGATTCCTGTCGAGAACGGCTCGCGGACGATTTCCGCGTTGTCGCACAGCGAGTCGTCCGCAAACAATACCCAACGCGCTACCTCTCATCTGGCCTGAAAGGGCAGTCCGATGTTTACCCGTTTTCTGTTGCCGCTGGTTGCCGTGGGGCTGTTGGTATTCGCGGTGGTACACGTGCTCGACGCCCGCGCCCAGATCCCAAGCCCGTCGTGCCGATCGAGCCGGCCCATGCCCCCTACAGCGACGCCGTGGCCGGCTCGGGCGTCGTCGAGGCCGAAACCGAGAACATCGCGATCGGTTCGCCGATCCCCGGCGTGGTGGTCAAGGTGCTGGCCAAAGTCGGGGCCGAAGTGCAGCCGGGCACCGAGCTGTTCGAGCTGGACGACCGGCAATTGCGGGCCGAACTGAATTTCCGCCAGGCGGCGATCGACGCGGCCAAGGCCGAGCTGACCCGGCTGGAGAATCAGCCCCGCCCGGAGCAATTGGAAATGGTCCAGGCGTCGCTCTCGGAGGCCGAGGCCAATCTGGCCGACCAGAGCGACCAGCTTCAGCGCACCAAGGACCTGTTCGCCCGCAAGGTGACCACCGACCAGGAGTTGGTCACCCGGCAACAGGCCTATCGCATGGCCCGGGCCCGCTACAACCGGGCCAAGAGCGAATTCACGATGCAAAAGGCCGGGGCTTGGGAATTCGACAAGGCGGTCGCCCGGGCCGCCGTCGAGCAAGCCCAGGCCCAGCTGCAGCAGGTGCAGACCGAAATCGAGCGGCTGGTCGTGCGCTCGCTCGACGACGGCGAAGTGCTGCAAGTCAACGTGCGGCCGGGCGAATTTGTCGGCGCACCGCCCAGCCAGGCCCTGGTTGTGGTCGGCAAGATCGACAGGCTGCACGTCCGGGTCGATATCGACGAGCACGACATCCCCCGCTTTCACGAGGGGGCGCCGGCCCGGGCCATGCTCAAGGGCCAGCCCAAGTCGAACTTCCCGCTGACCTTCGTTCGGGTCGAGCCGTTCGTGATTCCCAAACGCTCGCTCACCGGCGACAACACCGAGCGGGTCGACACCCGGGTGCTGCAAGTCATTTATGAGATCGATCGCAACGACCAGCAGCTCTACGTCGGCCAGCAGATGGACGTCTTCGTCGACGGGGCAAAAGGCAAGGGGGCGGTCGCCGAGAAACCGCGCCCCTAGTGCGTCCGGCGGTTCACTCCGCGCGGATCAGCCGCCGCTGGATGACGGCGAAAATCCGCCGGGCGACTTCGTCCTTCCCGCCCGCGATGCTCTCGATGACCCGGCCGTCGGGATCGAGGATTTCGACGCTGTTGTCGGGCGAGTTCATCGCCTCGGGGCCATTGAGCACCATCAGGTCGCAGTGCTTTTTCTCAAGCTTGGCCAGGGCCCGCAAGCGGCGGTCCTCGGTCTCGAGGGCAAAACCGACCAGCCACTGCCGCGTTTTGGCGGCGCCGAGCGTGGCCACAACGTCGTCGGTTTCGATCAGGTGCAGCTCCAAGGGCGCGCCGGTCTTGGCGATCTTATTCGGGGCGACTTGCACCGGCCGGTAGTCGCAGGGGGCCGCGACGCCGATCAGGCCGTCGCATTGGTCGAACTCGCCCTGACAGGCAGCCAGCATCTCTTCGGTCGAAACCACCGGGATCACCCGGCATCCCGCCGGGTAGGTGACTTCCACCGGCCCGCTGACGATGACCACTTCGTGCCCGGCCGCCAAGGCCGCGCGGGCGAGCGCCTGCCCCATCCGCCCGCTGGAGGCGTTGGTCAAATAGCGCACCGGGTCGAGATACTGCCGCGTCGGACCGGAAGTGATCAGAATGCGGGCCAAGAGCGGAGGCCGGGCGAAGGGGAATTATTTTTTGGGGTTCTTCGCGAGCAGCTCTGAGATCGCAGCGTAGATCGCCTCGGGCTGGGCCATCCGCCCCGTGCCCTTGCGGCGACAACTGAGCCAGCCTTCATCCGGCCCAACGAAGTGGACCCCGTCGGCCTGCAGCTGGGTCACGTTCCGCTGCACGGCCGGCTTTTCCCACATCTCGCTGTTCATTGCCGGGGCCAGCAGCACGGGCCCGGTGAACGACAGCAGCAGCGTGCTGAGCAGATCGTCGGCCATGCCACCGGCGGCCTTGGCCAGGACGTTTGCCGTGGCCGGGGCGATGCACAACAGTTCGGCCCGCTCGGCCAGATCGATGTGCGGGCCGAGCGGATGGGCCGCGTCGTCGAAGGACCGCTGCAGCACCGCACGGCCCGACAGAGCGGCGAAGGTGGCCGGTCCGACGAATTCGCGGGCGGCCGCCGTCATGACCACGCTCACTCCGGCCCCGGCCTGGACCAGCCGGCTGACCAGGGCCGCGGTCTTATAGGCGGCGATGCCGCCGCTGACGCCGATGATGAGTTCGCGGCCCTGCATGAGAAATGGCCGGGCGGCCGGACGGGCCGCCCGCATGAGTGGGCTCGCGGCCTAGGTCAGATTCGCCAGGTCCAATTCGGGCGGTCCGCCGGCCGAGCGGCGCATCGCCGGTGATCTTCAGGTTGTTCGAGGTATCCAGGTAGATCTTGTCCTGGATGATTTCCTGGATCACGATCTCGAGCTTGTTGTCGGTTTTCATGTCGACCAGGGGCCGGCTGCCGGCATTGATGGCGACCAGCCGCTTTTGGATCAAGGTCGAGAGTTTGAAGCGGCCGCCGACCTTGTTGACGATGGCCTCTTCACGCAATTGGTCGATCATGGATCGGACACTCCCTGCTGGGTCAGAATCTGGCAAATCTCGCGAATGGCATGCTCGATATCGTCGTTGAGCACTTGGTATTGATAGCGGTCGGCACAGGCTAGCTCGCGTCTGGCCTCGGCCAGTCGGCGCTCGATGGCTTCGTCCGACTCGGTTCCACGGCTGCGGAGCCGGCGCTCCAGCTCTTCCAGCGAGCCGGGATGCACGAAGATGGTGATGGCCTGGGGGTAACGCTGGAGGACGGCCATCGTGCCCTGCACGTCAATCTCTAAGACTACCCACTTTCCCTCGGCCAGGCTAGGGGTGACGGCGGTTTCCAGCGTGCCGTACCATTGGTCGCGGCCAAAGACCTCGAAACACTCCAAAAAGTCGCCGGCCTGCCGCCGCCGCGCAAACTCGGCCGCCGTCAGAAAGTGGTAATCCACCCCGTCGACCTCGCCCGGCCGCGGGGACCGCGTCGTGGCCGACACGCTATGCACCAGCCGCGGGCAAAGCTCGAACACGCGCCGCACGAGCGTGGTCTTGCCCGCCCCCGACGGGCCCGAGATCACGACGATGCGTCCAGCAGAGGGCATGGGGGGAACAAGGCAGAAGGCAAAAGGCAGAAGGCAGAATTCGGCAGAGCTTAAAAGGACCGCAGCAGGCCGCCACCCGTTCTGCCTTTTGCCTTCTGCCTTCTGCCTTGTCACTCCACGTTCTGAATCATCTCGCGCATCCGCTCGATGGCGGCTTTGATGTCGATGACGTGCCGGGCGATCTGCACGTCGTTGGCCTTCGAGCCGATGGTGTTGGTCTCGCGGAACATTTCCTGGGTCAAGAATTCCAGCTTCCGGCCCGAGCTTTCTTCGAGCGTCATGATCGCGGCGAACTGCTCGAGGTGGCTTCGCAGGCGGACGATCTCCTCCGAGATGTCGCTCCGCTCGGCGAAGATGCTCACCTCGCGCACCAGGGCCCCTTCGTCGAGCGAGACGTTGAACTCGGCCAGGATCTTGCTCAGCCGGTCGGCCAGCCGGGCTCGGTAACCGGCCGACACCTCGGCGCGCGGCGGTCAATCTGGTCCAACTCGGCGGCGATCGTCGCGCAGTTCGAGGCCAGATCGTTGGCCATCGCCCGACCCTCTTCGGCCCGCATGTGGGCCATGTTGGCCATCGCCGCTTCGAGCGTCTCCTTGACCAGGGGCCAGTCGCCTTCGACGTCGGCCAGCCCGCGGACGTTTTCCTCGACCACGCCAGGGAGCAAGAGCAGCCTTTCGAGCCGGACCCCGCTCCCCGCGCCGGTGCCATCGTCGAGGGCCGCCAGTTGCTGGCGATAGCCCTTGAGCACCGACTCATTGATCCGGTAATCGTCGCTCGGGCGCTTGCGGCCCACCCGCAGGCCGACTTGCACTGTGCCGCGCTTGATGTGCTGGCGAACCTGGCTGTCGATCTGCGGCTCGAGCGAGGAATAGCCTTCGTTTGAACGGACCGTGAGCTTGAAGTAGCGGCTGTTGATGGTGCGCACTTCCACCGCGACCGCCAGGTTGTCGTTCTGGCGCGACGCCTCGCCGAAGCCGGTCATGCTCAACAGCAAGGCTGCTCACTCCTCCTCGCAATCGCCGCCGGCAGCGACAGGCCGGTGGCGGGGATCGGGTGTACCTCAGGACGCCGGCCGGCGCAACGCGGCCGCCACGGCCCTGTTACTTGTCCGGGGTGGGGGCGGCACCCTCGGCCGGTTTGCTGTCGGCAGGCTCGGTGGGCGCCGGTGCCTTGTCGCCCGCGGGCGCCTTTTCGGCGGGTGCTTTCTCAGCGGGGGCCTTCTCGGCAGCCGGTTTCTCAGCGGGGGCCTTCTCGGTCGCTGGCTTCTCGGATCGCTCCTTGTCGGTCGGAGTCACGCCGGGCAGCGCTTTGCCGCTCGCCGGCGGACCGCTCGACTCTTCCTGGCTGGCCGAACCGGCGTCGGGCCCCAGCAGGTCCCCCGCCGAGCTGAAGATCTTGACCGACAACGCGGCACAGCACGATCCAGATGGCTGCCGTGACGATCGTGACGCGGGTGAACAGGTCGCCGGCCTTGGTGCCGAACGCGCTTTGCCCGCCCATGCCGCCAAAGGCGCCGGCCAGCCCGCCCCCGCGGCCCCGCTGGATCAGCACCAGCAGGATCAGGAACAAGGCCACCAGGAACAACAGGATCATCAAAATGCCTTGGACCATGAAAATTCACTCCGTTGTCGAGAGGCCGCACGCGGCCCATTTGGAACAACGCCACGGACTGCCGCCCTCAGAGGGCAACTACCGGGCGGAAATCTGCTCGCCCGCCGCGACGATGCCCATGAAATCGCTGGCTTTCAGGCTCGCCCCGCCGACGAGCGCTCCGTCGATGTCGGGCTGGGAAAGCAACTCGGCGGCGTTCGAGGGTTTGACGCTGCCGCCGTATTGAATCCGCACTTGCTGGGCAATCTCGGCATTGTACTGAGCTTGGATCAGTTTGCGAAGATCTTTGTGAACCTCCTGGGCCTGCTCGGGCGTGGCCACTTTGCCCGTGCCGATGGCCCACACCGGCTCGTAGGCGATCACCGTGCGGGCCATTTCCTCGGCCGTCAGGTCGGCCAGCGAGCCGATGAACTGATTGCCGATGACGGCGGCGGTTTGCCCCTTTTCGCGCTCCTCGAGCAGCTCGCCGACGCAGACGATCGGCAGCAGGCCGGCGGCCAGCGCGGCCCGGGTCTTGAGGTTGATCTGCTTGTCGGTCTCGCCCAGGATGTGCCGCCGCTCGCTGTGCCCCAGGATCACATACCGGCAACCCAGGTCGACGAGCATCGCGGCGCTGATCTCGCCGGTGAATGCGCCGCTCCCCTCGTGATACATGTTCTGAGCGCCAGCGCCACCGGCGAGCCGCGAACCACGCCGCCCACCGCGTCCAGGTAGACGCTCGGCGGGCAGACGGCCACATCGACGTGCGGCGACGAAGCGGCCTGGGCCTTCACCTCGCCGGCCAGGGCCACCGCGGCCGCCCGGTCCAAGTTCATCTTCCAGTTACCGGCAATGAACAGTCGTCGCATGGAAACTCTCTGGGGCTATCGCTAGCGGGCGCGCCCGGCGGCGGGCGGCGCGGAAACCTGCTTGCCGAACAGCGCCGCGAGCTTGCGGATTTGCTCGCTCACTTCGGCGTATTGCTCCGGCAGCAAGGCCTGCGGGCCGTCGGACATGGCCTGCTCCGGGCAATTGTGGACTTCGATATGGACGCCGTCGGCCCCGGCGGCGACGCCGGCCAGCGCAGGCCGGAATCAGATCGGGCCGGCCGGTGGCGTGACTCGGATCGACGATGATCGGCAGATGGCTCAAGGCCTTGCAGGCCGGCACGGCGGCGACGTCGAACAAGTTGCGGGTCGAGTTGTCGAAGCTCTTGATCCCCCGCTCGCAGAGCACCACGTTCGGATTGCCCTGCGACAACACATACTCGGCGCTCATCAGCAGATCGACGATCGTGGCGCTCATGCCCCGCTTTAGAAGCACTGGCTTGCGGGTGCTGCCGACCTCGGTCAGCAGTACGAAGTTCTGCATGTTGCGGGCGCCGATCTGGATCATGTCGGCATAGCGGGCGACGAGCTCGACGCGGCGGGGGTCCATCACTTCCGTCACGACCGGCAGGCCGTGCTTGTCGCCCACGTCGCGGAGCATCTTCAGTCCTTCTTCGCCCATGCCTTGATAGGCGTAAGGGCTGGTCCGGGGCTTGAACGCGCCGCCGCGCAAGATGTTCGCCCCCGCGGCTCGCACGCTGGCCGCGATCGTGTCGAGCCGCTCGAAGCCCTCGATCGCGCAGGGCCCGGCGATCATCCCCAGATAGCCACCGCCCACCTTGACCCCCGAAATGTCGACGATCGTCGGCTCGCGCTGGGCTTCGTTGCTGGCCAGCTTGTACGGCGGCAAGATCGGAATGACGTCGGCCACGCCCGGGATGGCCCGCAGGGCCTCGTCGCGCAATTTGGACTCGTCGCCGATCACGCCGACGATCGTGCGATATTGGCCGCGGCTCAAATGGGCCTTGAGCCCCAGCGACTCGACCCGCTCGACGACATGGTCAACCTGCTCGTCGGTGACGCCCGGTTTAAGGATGATGATCACGGCAGCTACCCGTTAACCGCACTGCTGGGGGCCCGGAAAACAAGCCGCTATCGTACCGCCTGACATCGCCCGGGCGACAGGCCAAAAACGAAAGGCAGAAGGATGAAGGCAGGAGGATGAAAACGAGGCACAACGGGACCTGGGCCGCCGCCAGGTGGCACGGCCTGCTTCCCAATCCCCAGTCCCAAGCCCCCAGCCCCCTCTCAATCAACCGCCGCCAGCCGGGCGTAGGAGCCCAGCACTTCCAGCCGCACCGCTTTGCGGGCCAGAGTCTCGATGGACTTCCGCACCGGGGTGTCCAGCTCGTGTCCCTCCATCTCGATGAAGAACAAGTAGCCGCCTTCGGGCCGCGGGATCGGGAACGACTCGATCCAGGTCAGGTTTAGCCGGTGATGCTTGAAGATGCCCATCGCGTCGGCCAGGCTGCCGGGCTTGTGGGCAATCTCGACCATCAGTGAGCACTTGTCATTGCCCGTCCGCGGGCCCGTCTCTTCGCCAATGACGGCAAACCGGGTCAGGTTGCCCGCCTGGTCTTCGATGTCGGAAGCCAGCACATTCAGCCCGTAATGGATGCCGGCCTGAATGCTGGCAATGGCCGCGGCACCCGGCTTGTCCTGGGCCAGCTGGGCCGCGGTGGTGGTGCTGGTGACTTCGATCGTGCGGGCTGCCGGCAGATGCTTGGCCAGCCAGTTGCGGCACTGCGACAGCGGCTGGGCCTTGCTGTAAACCTCTTCCACCTCGCTCCGCGGGCATTTGGCCAGCAAGTTGTGGTGAATCCGCATCTGCACTTCGCCGCAGATCTTGACTGGCAAACGGGTGAACATCTCCAGCGAATCGGCTACCCGGCCGTCGGTGGAGTTCTCGATCGGCACGATGCCGTAATCGGCGTGGCGGCGGTTGACCTCTTCGAACACCGCCTGGATGTTGCCCACAGGCACCAGTTCAACGCTCTGGCCGAAGCGGTGGATCGCCGCCAGGTGGCTGTAAGTGTAGGCCGGCCCCAGATAGGCCACGCGGAGCTGCTTTTCGAGCGCCCGGGAGCCGCTGATGATCTCGCGAAACACGGCCCGGATGCAGCGCTCGTCGAGTGGGCCCTCGTTGAGCTTGAGTACCCGGCAGAGCACTTCGTCCTCGCGGGCCGGGGCATAGGCCGAAATGCCGGACTCACGCTTCAGGTCGCCGATCGCGTGGGCCAGCTTGGCCCGCTCGTTCATCTGCTTGACGATTTCCTGGTCGATTCGGTCGATCTTGGCCCGCAGGGATTCCAGCGACGGGGTGCGCGATGTGGAGGCCACCGACTTCTTGGGCGTTTTCTCCTTCGCCATGCCAATCGATCCAGGCAGAGAACGGGGGGTGACCGGCCAGATGTATGCTGACGACCTGCCGGCAGGTCGTTAATGTCGAGACACCTTGTACTTGGGTAAAATCGGAGTGTCAAGCGACCGGCCGACAAAACGCCTCGCGGGCGAAGTTGGCAGGCGGTTTGAGCCCCAAGCTGCGAATCGCCCCGGATTTGCATTCACGGGTGCCAAAACGGCAGGCCCGAGGCGGGCCACGCAGGGCGCAGTAATTTGCCGGCCCACGCATTCGCGGCTAACCTTCGCGACGGCCGGGGTTTATCGCCTCGCAGAGCTTGCCGCCTCGGTACTGGGACGATCTGGCACAGCCTTTGCTTTTTTATATGGAGCGAAGAGAAACGGCCAAAAACGTCAAAATCACCTCTCGTCGGGCGCCGCCGTTATGCGCTCGCCGTTCGACAACACTCATCCAGAAATCAACCTGGCTGCGGCCGGCGCTAACAGAGCAGCCGCACCGCAAGCCCTCCGAAGGAGAAACGAAAGATGGCACAAGGCGAAAAAATCATCGGCATCGACCTGGGCACCACCAACTCGGTCGTCGCCGTGATGGAAGGCAAAGAACCCAAGGTGATCCCCAATCAGGAAGGCAACCGGCTGACGCCCAGCGTCGTGGCGTTCACCGACAAGGGGGACGTTCTGGTGGGCGACCTGGCCCGGCGGCAAGCCGTCACCAACCCCAAGCGGACGGTCTACTCGATCAAGCGATTCATGGGCCGCCGCCACAGCGAAGTGGCCAGCGAAGAGAAGCTGGTTCCCTATGAAGTGGTGGGCGGTCCCCAGGACTACGTGAAGGTCAAGGCCGGCGACAAGGAATACACCCCTTCGGAAATCTCGGCCAAGATCCTCCGCAAGCTCAAGGAAGCGGCCGAAGCCTACCTGGGCCACAAGGTGAACAAAGCCGTCATCACCGTACCGGCCTACTTCAACGATGCCCAGCGGCAAGCCACCAAGGATGCCGGTCAGATCGCCGGATTGGAAGTCGCCCGGATCATCAACGAGCCGACCGCCGCGGCACTGGCCTACGGCCTGGAGAAGAAAGAGCACGAGAA
This sequence comes from uncultured Planctomycetaceae bacterium, assembly GCA_963828155.1. Classification (GTDB taxonomy): domain Bacteria; phylum Planctomycetota; class Planctomycetia; order Pirellulales; family PALSA-1355; genus CAWCAX01. The sequence goes on along the minus strand of CAWHDQ010000010.1, from coordinate 14,895 downwards.
GATCATGGTATTCGACCTGGGCGGCGGGACGTTCGACGTCTCGGTGCTGGAAGTGGCCGACGGCGTGTTCCGCGTCATCAGCACCAACGGCGATACGCATCTGGGCGGCGACGATTTCGACAGCGTGTTGATCCACTACGTCGCCGACGAGTTCAAGAAGGAGCAGGGGATCGACCTCCGCAAAGACACCATGGCCCTGCAGCGCCTGCAGGAAGCCTGCGAAAAGGCCAAGAAGGAATTGAGCTCGGCCAGCTCGACCGACATCAACCTGCCGTTCATCACGGCCGACGCCAACGGTCCCAAGCACTTGCAGATGAGCATCACCCGCTCCAAGTTCGAGCAGCTCGAAGATGCGCCTGTTCGAGCGCTGCCGCAAGCCGCTGACCCAGGCCCTGGCGGACGCCAAGCTCAAGCCGAGCGAGATCGACGAAGTCGTCCTGGTGGGCGGCTCGACCCGGATTCCCAAGGTGCAGGAGCTGGTCGCCAAGATTTTCGGCAAGGAGCCGCACAAGGGCGTGAACCCCGACGAAGTCGTGGCCGTGGGCGCCGCGATCCAGGGCGGCGTGCTGGCCGGCGAAGTGCAGGACGTGCTGCTGCTCGACGTGACCCCGCTTTCGCTGGGCATCGAGACGCTGGGCGGTGTCATGACCAAGCTGGTCGAGCGCAATACCACGATTCCGACCGAGCGGAAGCAGGTTTTCAGCACGGCCGACGACAATCAAACCGCCGTCACGGTCCGGGTGTTTCAGGGCGAGCGGGAAATGGCCGCCGACAACCGGCTGCTCGACCAATTCAATCTCGAGGGCATCGCCCCCGCGCCGCGCGGCATGCCCCAGATCGAGGTGAAGTTCGACATCGACGCCAACGGCATCGTCAGCGTCTCGGCGAAAGACCTGGGGACAGGCAAAGAGCACAGCGTGCGGATTGAGCAGTCGAGCGGGCTGTCCGAGAGCGAAATCAAGGCCAAGCTCAAGGATGCCGAGATGCACGCCGAAGAGGACAAGCGCAAGCGGCACCTGGCCGAGCTGCGCAATCAGTCCGAATCGATGTGCTTCCAGCTCGAGAAGCTGATCAAGGAGAACGCCGAGAAGATCAAGGACTCGGACAAGACCCCGCTCGAAGCGTCGATCAAGAAAACTCGCGACGCCGCCAAGGGGGACAATGCCGACGCGATCAAATCGGCCATCAGCGAGCTGGAGCAAGCCTCGCACGCGCTGTCCAAAACGCTGTACGAAGCCGGCAAGACCGCCGCGGGCGCTCCGACCGGCGATGGCCACAGCGCCGGCGGCGGCGGCAAGTCCGGCGACGACGACACCATCGACGCCGAATTCGAGGTGAAGGACTAAACCCGTGGCTTTCCGTTTCGACAAACTCACGACCAAAGCCCAGGAGGCCGTCCAGCGGGCTCAGCAAATCGCTGCCGATCGGGGCAACCCCCAGATCGAGCCGTTGCACCTGCTGGCCGGCTTGCTGGCCGAGACCGAAGGCGTCGTCGGGCCGGTGCTCGACAAGATGGGCGCCAATCGGCAGCAGCTCGACCGGATCGTCGAGGCCGAGCTCGGACATCTTGTCAAGAGTTCGGGCGGCAGCGGTCCGCACTTGTCCGACGCGCTCCAGAAGGTGCTCGATGCCGCCCAGAAACTGGCCACCCAGATGCAGGACGAGTTCGTCTCGACCGAGCATCTGCTGCTCGCGCTCGCCCAGGTCGACGCCAAGGTCAAGAGCGTCCTCAAGCTCAACGCGATCGACGAGGCCGGACTGCTCAAGGCGCTGCAGAGCGTGCGTGGCACGGCCCGCGTGACCGATCAGAACCCCGAGGAAAAGTTCAACGCCCTGAAGCGGTACGGCATCGATCTGGTCGAACGGGCCGAGCAAGGCAAGCTCGACCCGGTGATCGGCCGCGATCAGGAAATCCGCCGCGTGATTCAGGTGCTCTCCCGGCGGACCAAGAACAATCCCGTGCTGATCGGTGAGCCGGGCGTCGGCAAGACGGCGATCGCCGAAGGGCTCGCCCTGCGGATCATCGAAGGCGACGTGCCGCAAAGCCTCAAGAGCAAGCGGGTGATCGCGCTCGACCTGGGCGCCCTGATCGCGGGCACCAAGTACCGCGGCGAGTTCGAAGACCGTCTCAAGGCGGTCCTCCGCGAAATTCAGGCCGCGGGCGGCAACGTGATCCTGTTCATCGACGAGCTGCACACCGTCGTCGGAGCCGGTGCGGCCGAAGGGGGCAACGACGCCGCCAACCTGCTCAAGCCGGCCCTGGCCCGGGGCGAGCTCCGCTGCGTCGGCGCCACCACGCTCGACGAATACCGCAAGTACATCGAGAAGGACCCGGCCCTGGAGCGGCGGTTCCAGCCCGTTTTCGTGGGCGAGCCCTCGGTCGAAGATACGATCGCCATTCTCCGCGGACTAAAACCCCGCTACGAAGCCCACCACAAGGGCGTGAAGATCAAGGACTCGGCCCTGGTCGAGGCTGCCAAGCTGTCGAGTCGGTACATCACCGATCGCTTCCTGCCCGACAAGGCCATCGACCTGATGGACGAGGCCACCAGCCGGCTGGCGATGGAGCTGGAAAGCGTTCCGGCCGAGATCGACCAGGTCCAGCGGCGCCTGGTGCAGCTCGAGCTGGCCGCCCGGCAGTTGGCCGAAGAGACCGAAGAACACGCCATCGAGCGCCGCGAAGAGATCGAAGCCGAGATGAAGGATCTCCGCTTCAAGCTGGCCAACTTGCGCGAGCAGTGGGAGGCCGAGAAGCAGGGCGTGGGCAACGTGGCCGACATCCGCAATCAGCTCGATCAGGTCGAACGGCAATACAACCACAGCTGGGCCGCGATCCGCGAGAAGCAGGGCGCCGGCCAGGTCGTGCCCGAGGAAGACTACAAGAAGCTCTACGAGCTCGACACCCAGCGTAAAAAACTCTCGGCCAAAGTCGAGTCGGCCGCCACCGCGCCCGCTCCGACGACTGGCCGCCGCCTGCTGCGGCAGGAAGTCGGTCCGGAAGAGATCGCCGAGGTGGTCAGCGCCTGGACGGGCATCCCCGTCACGCGAATGCTCGAGACCGAGCGGCACAAGCTGCTCGTGCTGGAAGAGCGCCTGCACCAGCGCGTGGTTGGCCAGGAAGAGGCGGTGGCCGCCGTGTCGAACGCGGTTCGCCGCAGCCGCTCCGGCTTGCAGGACCCCAACCGGCCGATTGGCTCATTCCTGTTTCTCGGCCCGACCGGCGTCGGTAAGACCGAGCTCTGCAAGGCCCTGGCCGAAGTGCTGTTCGACGACGAGAACGCCATGGTCCGCTTGGACATGAGCGAGTTCATGGAGCGGCACACCGTGAGCCGGCTGATCGGCGCCCCGCCGGGCTATGTCGGCTACGACGAAGGAGGCCGGCTGACTGAAGCGGTCCGCCGTCGCCCGTACTGCGTGGTATTGCTCGATGAAATCGAAAAAGCCCATCGCGACGTGTTCAACGTGCTGTTGCAAGTTCTGGACGACGGCCGGCTCACCGACGGTCACGGCCGCACGGTCGATTTCACCAACACGATCGTGGTGATGACGTCGAACATCGGCAGCCAGCTCATCCAGCAGATTACGCAAGAAGGGGGCAGCGAGCAGGAAATGCGCGACGCGGTGCTGGGCGTCCTGACCGGCCAATTTCTGCCGGAATTCCTCAACCGCATCGACGAAACGATCATCTTCCATCCGCTCGACCGGCAGCACATTCGCCGGATCGTCGAGATCCAGGTGGCCCGGCTGGCCAAACAGCTGGAAGGGGCCGGCATGCACCTGGAGGTGACCGACGCGGCCTACGCCGCGATCGCGGCCCAAGGTTACGATCCGACCTACGGCGCCCGGCCGCTGAAGCGCGTGATCCAGCAGCAGATTCAGAATCCGCTGGCGACCGAGATCCTCAAGGGCGAGTTCGCCGAAGGCAGCACGATCAAGGTCGACTTCCGCGACGAGCAGTTCCTGTTCGAGCGCAGCGAGCAGGCCGAAGCGGTCGCCGCGAACCGGTAAGCGAATACATCACACTCGCGTTAAGCCCACCGGCGGCGGCCGGTGGGGCCCTGCGAGTTGGCGTCGCTTAACGCCAGCTTCTTACCGATCGCTTTCCTTCAATCCCCAGTTCTCGATGATCACTTCAGCGCCGGGGGTCATGTTGCGCAGCTTGGCGACGATGACCAGCTTTTCCGAGGTGGTGGCCTTCTTCAGCCGGGTCGAGAGCTTCTTGAGCTTCTTGCGGCGGCGGCGGCGACGATGGATTTCCTGATGACGATCGCTAATGCCACTCACAGCGGGACTCCTGGCTGATCGGTAAACGGGCCCGGGCCACCACTTTCGGCCGGCCCGATTTTCGCATGATTGAGCCCTTCTTTTTACCGCTGCGACCCGGGAGCGTCAATCGCGAGATCTCCTGGACGTGGTTGACCGATGTGCGGAGCTGGCCCGCGGCGATCACCTGAGCCAGCGCTCGCGGACCGCCGAATAGAGAAGGCCGGCCACCGCCGCGCCGATAATCGTGGCCGCGATTATGGCGACGACGAGAACCGGTCGCCCAAGATGGGCGGCGTCCACGGGGGGCAACTCCGCCCAGCCGGCGGTCGAAAATAGCCATTGGCCTTGCATGGCGTTCTCTCGACGGTTTGTTGCTCGGCGGATCAGCCGAGTCAGGGGGTGCCGGTGTGTTGGCCGGAAGCCTCGTCCCACAGCGACAGCGGGAGAACTATTACCGTGTTCCCGACACTAGACGTAATCATACACGTGGGAATGGCGTCCGATAATCTGCGTGCGCCCCTCGACCGTGATTTTTGTGTCATGCAGGCCGAGCCGCTGCAGCGACCGCAAGTGCCGCAGGTGTGCGAGTCCCTCGTCGGTCAGACGGGAAGAGGTGATATCAAGGTACGACAAGTGTGACAATCACTCGAGGCTCGCGAGGCCTGCGTCGGTGATATTGGAGCCGGATAGGCTGAGACTTTCGAGTTGCGGGAGGTCTCGAAGCGGTTCAAGCACCGAGTCATCCAAGTATTTGCGTGTCTCTAGGCCTTTTGCGTACGCCGGCCAGTCGTCTCCGAACAGCCACTTGTGCCACTGCGGTTGATTGTCATCGCCTTGGTTGAACCAAGCGTCGAAGAATTCACGCCGCAGAGCAACTCTACGACGTTCGTGCGAGAGCCAACCCAGACCGCTGGCAAATACCAAGAGGCAAACCAGCATCGTCCGCAAGGAAAACTGAAGCCAATGACGGAGCAGCATCGGATCGTCGTCAACAGCAGTCAAAACGGTGAAAGAAAATGAGCACTGTAAACAAGATGGCCAGGCAGACGAACAAGAACCAGCCGCGCTCCAACGTATAGATGCCCAGGCAGAGAGACGCGAACCACATCACAATCGCCGTGGTGTCGGCAAGCGCGTCTCCCGGCCACGCCCGCGGCGAGCCCTTGCCGACGCTATCGAAGTGATATCGCGCGCATGCCATGACCAGGCACAGCCAAAACACGAATCGTCCGGCGAGTCCGATCGTTAGCCGATGAGCACTCATGCACTTCATCTTACACCACTTGGATTCGCACTCACTTCCGCCGGCTTGTCGCGAGGCTCACCACCGCCAGCACCGCCAGGCCCGCTGCGGCCGGCCAGATCAGCACGGGCGGGATGGCGCGGATGATGGCCAGGGCGGCGATGAAGAGCAACGCGAAAGCCAAGCCGTGCAGCGGCCGAAAGCGGTGCGGTGGCCGGCTCGCGGCGGCGTCGCCTTGATCGCGGTCGGGCTGCGGACTTGCGGGCATGCCGGGTTCCGAAACGTGGGCCGGGGGAGGCGCAACAAAAACGCCGCCCTCGGGGGCGGCGGCAGAACGGGCCGGATGGTACTTCGAAGCGAACGCTCGCGCGGGGAGTGGTCAGGCCTGGGCGGTGACGCCGTGCGAGGCCAGGATCTTCTCGATCGTTCGCCGTTCCAGCCGCGACAGGGCTCGGGGCGAATCGACTCGCGAAACCGTCGTGTCGGCGGCACTATCGGAGGCGGCGCCCTCGGACGCGGTGCTCTCGGCAACCGCGATGGCACTCGCGGCCAATGCCATTCCACCGATGGCCGGACGCCGGGCGTCGTACCAGTTCGATTCGCCCAGGTTCAGTGTGCCCGACTTGCGGAGCGTGTCCAGTTTCAGCAGCAATTCCTGATCGATCTGTTTCTGCTTCGGCTCACTCACAGGCAGTTCCTCACGGGGTCGGCGGCGGACTGGTTGGCTGCCTCCAGTTTACACCAAGGCAGCACTCCAAAACAGCAGCGCTATTCGCCCCGCCGGGCGATTGCCTCGCAACCCCTGCGGCAAGCCGCAATTGCGGCAAAAAGGCCGGCGGCCGACGCATCCACCGGACGTTGCGCAGGTCGCCCAAGCGCCGCTTGTCGCCAGCGTGCCGGTTCTGCCGCAAGGCCGCCAAGACGCCGGCGGAAATAGCGGAACGCTAGCCCGCTTTGCGAGCCGTGGCGTGGGCAATTTCGCCGTCGCGGTAGACGCCCACCTCGTCGCGGCCATCGCCGTCCCAATCGCCGACCACGGGCACGTCGCCCGGCTCGCCCATGGGGATAATCTGGTCCTGGTCGTCGATCCGGCCGTTGCCGTTGCTGTCGAGATAGAACACGCCGCCGCGATAGACGCCGATCTCGTCGACGCCGTCGCCGTTGAAGTCGCCGACGACCGGAATGTCGCCGGCCTGGCCGAACTGGGTTTTCCGGTCGGCGTCGGTCATTTTGCCGTCGCCATCAACGTCCTCGTACCAGGCGCCGGCATTGAACACGGCGATGGTATCGGTGCCGTCGCCGTTGAAGTCGCCGACCACCGGAATGTCCGCGCGTGCCGTAGTGGAACACGTGATCGATCAGGTCGGCCCGTGTCTGACCGTGCGCGGTGCGTTTCAGCGAGCGGACGCCCATCGCCGCCTCATCCGTGCGGGGAGGAATGTTCTTCGGCCTGTCCTTGCGGCGGTTGTTGGAGTCGGGCAAGCCCGGCTCGGCGGCGATCGCCCGGGGGTCGCCGGCCCAAGCCTTGCCAAAGATGCCGATATCGTCCTTGCCGTCGCCGTCCCAGTCGCCGACCACCGGTTTGTCGCCCTCGTGGCCGAGCTTCGCCCAGAGGTCGCCTTCATCCCAAACGCCATTGGCATTCAGATCGATGAACCACTGGCCGTTCTTGAACACGCCGACGTCGGTGACGCCGTCGCCGTTGAAGTCACCGCTGACCGGAATGGCGCCCCGCATGCCGAACACGAGCCGGCGAACGCCCTTGGCCGTCGGGTCCGAGGCTAGCGTCCACTGCGAATCTTCCATGCCGGTCTGCCAGGCCAGCTCGTCGGCCTCGCCGCCGGTGAGCTTGACCAGCGGCTCGGCGTCGCCGGGCTCGCGCGAGCGCCGGCATCGATCACGCTCAAGTGCCAGGTAAAGCCGATGACCGCGCTCGAGCCGCTGTAGTAGCCCGGCGGAGTCAGCGTGAGCGGCTGGGGCGGGCTGATCTGCGGCGTGACCACGGCCGGATACATGTCGGCCTGCACCACCGGCGGGGTCGCTGGCACGCTGGGCGGAATATAAACGAACGGCACGGTGGCCACGACGCTGAAATTGTTGCTCACCGACGTGCTGCCCGCGGTGACGCTGACCTCCAGGATCGCGTCGGCCGGAGTGGGCACCGCCAGAGCCGCCAGCACCGACGGATCGGTCGTCGTGTAGGGACCGACGACCAGGCCGCCGGTCGAGCCCGGCCGGGTGATGCCGTCCAAATAGCCGCTGGGCCGGACTTCGAATACCGAGTAGTTGCCGGCCGGCAGCCCAGCGAAGCTGTAATTGCCGTTGGCATCGGTCGTGACCGTGATCGGCGCGCTGGGATTGTAGTAGCCCGGCAGAGCCTGCGAACCGTAATCGGCTGGCCGGTCGTGCCGTCGCGACTCGAGCGTCACGCCGGCAATCCGCGGATCGCCGCGCAGGATGCCGTCGCGCACGGCCGGGACGTCGACCGTTTGATTGCCGATCGTCACGATCGGCCCGCCGTCCTGGAACACGGTGCCCGAGATCGAAGCCGGCGGCGCAACGTCGAAGTCGTAGCACATCGCGGCCTGGCGCGGGCCGAGCGACCGCCGGTGATGTCGTGCAGATCGGCGACCTGGCCCCCGGCGTCGCCGGCCGAAGCGGTGGTGGGAAATAGCCGCCGGGCTGCACGTCCTGAATCGTGTACGTGCCGGGATACAGATTGGAAAAGGCGTAGTTCCCATTGGCGTCGCTCGTGGTTGTGGCCACAACGTTGCCGTTGGCATCGAGCAGGTTGACGGGCACATTGGCCACGCCCGGCAGGGTATATTGGCCGGCGGAGTCGGGGGTGTCGCCGATCATCACCTTGCCGGTCAGGCTAGCGGGAAGCACTTCGCCGAAATTGTAGTTCACGGCATTGACCGCGGGCCGAGACTCGCACCACAATGCTCGGACCGTTCGCCGTGCCTCCGGCCGAGCCGACGTTCATCGCGCCGGCGAGATATCCGGTCGGTGGGATCTCTGTTACACCATAGGTCCCAGGTGTCACGCCCGCGAATTGATAGTAGCCGTTGGCGTCGGTGACGGTGGTGGCACCCGTGGGCTGGCCGGCCGCGTTGGTCAATTCGATCGTTACGCCACTGATTCCTGTCTCACCGCTGTCGAAAATGCCGTCGTCATTCTGGTCGAGGTAGGCGTAACCCGAAATCGACGCCGGCGGCGCGACGAAGAAGTTGTACTGCGTGGCATTGGTCGCCAGGGGGAGCGTAATCTGGCCGATATCCTCCGCGTCGCTGGCCGTGCCGCCGACCGAGCCGGGAAAAGCCACCTCGACGTAAAAACCGTTCGGCGCGAGTTCGCGGATCGCGTAGGTTCCGGGGGCGAGTTGGCCGAACGAGTACTGGCCGCTGGCGTTGGTCGTCGTGGTCTGCAGCACGTTGCCCGACGAGTCGAGCAACTCCAGAGTCCACGCCGGCCAGCGGCGGGTCACTCGTGTCGTCCTGGCGGTCGGCCGTCGGATCGATGTGAACCGAACCAGATAGCCAGCCAGGCGGTACGACGAAGAAATTGCTACCCGTGGCGTAGCTCCTCCACCGAGCAGCGCGATCTGGCCGATGTCGTGCGTGTCGCCGGCCGTGCCGCCGACCGTACCGGGAAACGCCACCCTCCCAATGATCTCAGGCCAGGCTGCAGTTCCCGGATGCCGTACATGCCGGGGCCTGCAGACTGGCCGAACCAGTACTGGCCGCTCACGTTTTCCTGGTCGTCGTGGTTTGCAGCACGTTGCCCGACGAGTCGAGCAATTGCAGCGTGACCCCGGCCAGCGGCGGGTCGCTGGTGTTGTCCTGGCCATTGGCCTGTGTGTCAACATAGACCGCCCCGCTGAGAGTCGAGTAAGGGTGAACGTAGAAGTCGTAGTTCTGCCCGTGAATGTAGGAAACTAGCATAAGATGGATGAGATCAGGTTGTGGCTGACGCTGGTGCCGCCCACCGTGCCCACGACGCTGCAGCCGGGAATGTACCCAGCCGCTCGACGTCCTCGACGCTGTTACGTGCCGGGCGGCAGAGCAGTGAACTGGTAATTGCCCTGACTGTCGGTTGTGGTCGTGCCGACGGTCTGGCCCGTCGAGTTCAGCAGGTCGACAGTGATTCCGGCCAACGGCGTGGGGTTGGGATCCTGCGTGCAGTCGAGCGTGTTGCTGACCAGCACGCGGCCGGCAATCGAGTTGGGGAGCAGTTTGCCGAAGTCGTACTCCTGTCCCGACTGGCCGTCGCCCCGACGAAATGTTGAATGATGTTGTTAGCGGGGTTGATCGCCAGGCCGCCGGCCGTTCCGGCCCGGTCGACGCCGTCGAGATAGCCGGCGGGCTGAGTTACTTCTTCGGCTTCCCCGACGCCCGGATTCAGCCCGGTGACCCAGTTGAGCCCGTCGGACTTGGTGACGACCTGAATGGCGGCACCCCCGGGGCGTGCCGACCACGCTGATCGGGACGATCGACGGCGTGACGTCGCCAATCCCCGGCTCGCCGGGCTCGCGCTGGCCGTCGTCGTTGACCGTCGTGGTACACGTAGCCGGACAGCGAAGCGGGCAGCGCGACGGCAAAATTGTTGTTCACGCAATTGCAGTTGCAGCCGCCGTCTTGCAGCACGATGCCGCTGATCACGTCTGGCGAGGATACCGTGCCGTCGCTGCCGCCGTCGATCGTCCCGGCGGTGGCTCCAACGCTGATGTACCCGGGCGGATTCGTCTTGGCGACCTGGTACGTGCCGGGGAGCAAACTGGGAAAGTCGTAGTTGCCGTTGGCGTCGGTGACGGCCGTTTTGCCGGTGTTGACGTAGGTGGTGCCGTTGTACTGCCACAGGCTCAGTTCGACGCCGGCGACCCCCTGTTCTCCGGCTTCCTGCTGGTTGTCGAGATTGTGGTCCTCAAAGACGACGCCCTTCGGATGTCCAGTGGCAAGGGGGGCTGGGTGACCACGTCGACCGCCCCGGCGCTGTACGTCGACAGATTCTGCGTGGTGCTGTAGGCGTCGTTGGGCAGCGTGAGCGTGGTGCCGCCCTGCTGGTTGGCGGCGGCAAAGGCGGCGTCGAACTGGTCGGCAAACATCCCCCCGACGCCGCAGCCAGTCGAATAGCCCGTGGCTACGAACGTGGCGTTGAATTGCGCACCCTGAAGATCGGCCCCGGTCACAATCGGGATTCAATTGCAGGGTGCTGGTAGCCGGATTGATCGATGAGACCTGAGCCGCCCCGATCGAGAAGATCAGCGTATCGCCGGCGGTAAAGCCGGAGAGGTTGATCGTGAGCAGCGACAAGTCGTCCAGTACCGACGAGCTCGTGACCTGGAAGCCCTGGGCTGAAACGACCGTGAACGGCTGAGGCATCAGCGAGCCAACGCCGCCGCTGGCGGTTTGGAAAATGACGTCGCCCGCGGCCAGGGGCCCGCCGCCGGCCTTGCTGCCGTTGATGACCAGTTGGGTCATCTCGGTGCCTTGTCCGCCGCCTTCGAAGGTCACCTGGAAGACATTCGGTTGCGATTTGCTGGCCGAATTGGGATCGAGCTCGGTGAAATACCCCGGCGTCCAAATGGCACCGGGTCCGAGTTCATCAGCATCCGCTCTTCGAACTCTTCGACGCGGCAAATTCGCAAGCGGCTTGCCGTTGCGTGCCCGTCAGCGGCTAGGTGCATACCCAGCCACCGCCCGCTCCAGCGAGTGAGATTGCCAAATAAACCCACAAACGACCTCCCTGTCGTTGGCCCTGCGCAGTCCGGCGGTGATCCACCGCCCAGCCGCTTGGGCTGCCGCTCGGCCAGTTCCAGGGGCGAGGGCTGGCTAGCATGCGAACCTCCAAAATCGCACCACGTGGTCTCGAAGCTGCCGGAAACCAGGACCCCGGTCTCCGGATCGCAAGCCAGTGCCGCGACCGAGCCGTTGTGGCCGACCAATTGCCAGCGGGCTGCGGGCCCGGCCCGCAGGTCCCAGATGCGAATCGCGTTGTCGCTGCCGCCGGTGGCCAGCACCTCGTCGCCACAGAAGGCGACGGTCAGCACCTTGGCCTGCCGGCAGACCAGGCGGTTGAGGGGCTTGCCGGACTCGGCGTCCCAGATGCCCACGCTGCGGCCGTCGCCGGCGGCGGCCAAGCGCTTGCCGTCGGGCGAGTAGGCCAGCGAGCGAATCCGCATGCGGTCGGCCGGGATTTCCAACTCGACGTGCCAATCGCTGGTCCGCCAGAGGAAGATTTGCCCGCTGCGGCCGGCCGCGGCCAGATGTTGGCCGTCTGGCGAGAAGGCCACGGTCCGCAGTTCCTTGGAGGCGGTCAGCAGCTCCCGGACCAGCTTGCCGTCCGTGGAGCTATAAACGCGCACCCCCGGCTCGAATCCGGCAGCGGCAACCCAAGTTCCACTTGGGCTGTAGTCCACGGCGAAGATCGGTTCACCATGTTCGGCCAGGATCCGCAGTTGCTTGCCGTCGCTCAGCCGCCATTCGATCAGCCGGTGATCGTCGCCGGCCGAGATCAGCCGCTCGGCATCGGGGCTGAATTTGAGGCTCCGCACCCAGTCGGCATGCCCCGGCAGAGTGTGGACCAGCCGGCCCGTCTCGGAACTCCAAACCCGCACCAGATGATCGTCGCCGGCCGCGGCCACCCACTTGCCGCCCGGCGCCAGGGCCACGGCCGTGATCACCGCCGGCTTGGCAGGCTGGGGATCGCGGCTGGCCTCGAGCACGCGGAGCGGAGCGATCGAGGCCTCGGGCGTGGCGCCCAGGCGGCATGCACGCCGGCCAGAACCAGCAGGACCGAAAAGGACTTGGCGAAACGCATGGCGGGACCTCACGAAGCACGCATCGAGGCGGGGGCGCTGCGTTTCCTCCGGGGAGCCGGCGAGCGGCGGGAGGAAAAGACCAGCGCGGCAGGGCTGCTTGTCTTGTATCGGATAGTCCGATCGTGCCGCGCCAGTCGAAGCCCCCACGGTAAAACCAGGGCGCGCGAAGCTGTAACGGTCGGCCAAGAACTGCCGCGCTAGCGGGCCGCCAGCAGCAGCCGGATGGTCGGTCGCAGCCCAAGGAATGGCGGACAGTGGGTCTGCCGCGGGTCGCGTGGCCGCCCCGCCCGGGCGGCCCGTCAGGCTTGGCCGCTCAGGCACAGCCGGCGAACTTCGCGGACGATGACCGACTCTTCGTCGGTTGGAATGACCCGCACGGTGCAGGCCGCGCCGGCCGCCGAAATGACGGGGTCCTGGGCCGCATTCCGGGCGGCATCCAGCCGGATGCCCAGAAAATCAAGCCCGGCGCAAATCTCGGCTCGCAGTGGGGCGGCATGCTCGCCGATGCCACCGGAAAAGACGAGCGTATCCAGCCCGCCCAGCGCCCCGGCAAACGCGCCGATCCACTTTTTCGCCTGGTAGCAGAAGACGGCGAGGGCTTCATCGGCCCGAACATCCGTGCCGCGCCGGGCCAGCAGGTCGCGGACATCGCCGCTCGTTTCCGAAATGCCGCGCAGCCCCGATTGGCGATTGACCAGGTCATCGAGCGCCGCCGCGTCCAGCCCTTCGCTGCGGAGCAAATAGATGAGGACGCCCGGATCGAGATCGCCCGAACGGGTCGCCATGACCAGGCCGGCGGTCGGCGTGAAGCCCATCGAGGTGTCGATGCACTTGCCGTCGCGTACGGCGGCCAAACTTGCTCCGGCACCCAGATGAGCCAGGATCACGCGCCCGCGAGTGGCCGCGGGATCGCCAAGCTGGACGAGGGCCTGCATCAAATACGTGTAGGACAAACCATGAAAGCCGTAGCGCCGCAGGCCCTTGGCCTCGAAGCGGCGCGGAATGGGCAGGATTTGCGCCACCCGCGGCAAGTCACGATGAAAGGCTGTATCGAAGCAGGCCACCTGTGGCACGTGCGGCAGCCGGGCCGCGAGGGCCCGGATCAAGGCGATCTCGCAGGGCAGATGGGCCGGGTCGAGGGCGGCCAACTGCTCCAGCTCGGCCAACATCTCGGCGCACACTAACTCCGAACTCGACGTACCGCGCACCGCCATGAACGATCCGATGGCCGATAGCCGCGATCGTCTGCAGCTCGCCCGCCTCGCTCAGCCAATCGACGAGCTGGTTCGCCGCCGCGGCATAGTCGGACGCCGCGAGCGGGCGATCGACCGCCGTGCCCGTCGTTTCGCCGTTTTCGTCCGCGTGACGGGCCGTCAACCGCGTGCCAATCTGGCCGACGCGGTCGATGTCGCCGCTCAACCGGCGCCGGAGAGCCGGTCCAGCTTCGAACACCGCGAACTTGATGCTCGAGGATCCGCCGTTGATCGTGAGCACCCGTGGGGTCATGGCGCCGCTCCGATCGCTTGCCTGCCGGGTTCCGTGCGCGGCAACTTGGGCTCAGGCGCGAATCCAGGCCAGCGCCTCAGCGGCCTTGCTGACGTCGAAATACTGGACCTTGGCGGTGGTGAACGGCTTGCAGAAAGCCGCCATGCCGGCCTCCCACTTGCTTTCGCCCACCAGGGCCAGCCGCTCGATATCCTTGAAGTGGGCCATGTCGAACTTGATGTCTTCCCACAGGGCGCCGACGGTCCAGCCGTGGAAGTCGTGCATTTCGACCAGGATTCGCACCTTGCCGTGCTGCTTGACCAGGCGGTTGACCTCGGGCACGAAATGGCCGTAATCGTCTTTGGCCAATTTGCCGCTCAGTTTGACGATCAGGATTTTGCCGTCAGCCTCTTCGCTCAACACGACCGTCATGGCGATCTCCTCGTGACTGCAAGGTGGGATGGCTGCTTAGGGAATGGGGCGACGGGCCGAGTGCGGCTCAATTCGCCGTGCGTCCAATGTAACCTTTTTTGTCCGTCAAAGCAGGGCGCCGGCCACGCAGAAAAACTCGGCAAGAAATCTACTACGGCCGGAGCGGAACCGCACCGATCGGCGCGTGCGGCGAGCAAAACGCCCTACATTTCCATCCGGCGAAAGCTGGCCAGCCCGATCCGCATCGGCAAGTGCGTGGCCACGGCCCCGATCAACGTGGCGATGATCATGCCGGCGATCAGCAGCGTGCGGCGAAAGGAGATCTGCTCCGGTTCTTCGGCGGCCAGATAGAAGTGGCAGGGCAAAGCCGTGAGCAGCACCACAATCACGATGTAAATGGCGCTGATCACCAGATTCAGCGTGCCGCCGAAGCCGGCCGCAATCTTCGAGGGGCTCTGCTCACGCAAGTCGGGCATCGTGGCGCCCAGCCCGACCGCGATCCCCGACAGTCCCAGGCACAGAATCAGGCAGATCACCTGGTGCAACGCCACCACCAGCCAGGAGATCTGCAGCATCGCGTCGCTGATCAGGATCAGAATCGCACACGGCAGGGTCGCCCCGACTGCCGCGAACAGGAACTTGCCCCAGA
>CAWHDQ010000009.1:0-737271 GCA_963828155.1 uncultured Planctomycetaceae bacterium | reverse complement strand
TCAAGTGCGACGTCCGGGATCCCTCGGAAGTGAGCGCCGCGTTTCAGCAGTGCCGGGAAACGTTCGGCCCTATTCAGCATGTTGTTCATGCTGCGGGGGTTCTGGCGGACGAGCCAATCGGCTCCAAGGATTTGGACCGCGCTGCGATAGTGTTCGATACGAAGGTCGCCGGCGGTTTGGCTCTCTGGGAAGCGGCGAAGCCCGATCCGCTGGGCACATTCCTGGTCTACGGTTCCTGGGCCG
The DNA here is from genome assembly GCA_963828155.1 of uncultured Planctomycetaceae bacterium. Classification (GTDB taxonomy): domain Bacteria; phylum Planctomycetota; class Planctomycetia; order Pirellulales; family PALSA-1355; genus CAWCAX01. The sequence continues at coordinate 737,028 of CAWHDQ010000009.1, read as the reverse complement.
GACGCTTCGGGAACGCACATCAGTCTGATTATTCCGCGGCGAATCATTTGCTTGGCAGACTGGCGTCGGTGCTTGGCGCCGACCGTCCCGCGGTTCGCGTAATCACCATGGACCTGCCGCCGTGGGAAGACAGCGGCATGATCAACGAATTGCCTGAGGCTGTCCGGCGCGCCATGAGCAGCAAGGTTCGCTTCCTGAACGATGAGACCGGACTCGCTCACGTCCTTGCAGAGCTGGGTGCCGAGGGACCATCCGGCGAGGTTGTAGTCGGCGCCGGACTCGGCGACAAACTCGCAACGGACCGTTCGCAGGTTTCCGTTTCCAGGACGGAGCAACCTTGGCTGGATGATCACCAGCTTGACGGAAGAATCCTCGTGCCACTTGCGGCATCTCTGGACTTCGCAGCCGCAGCCGCTGCTCGCCTGGGAATGGGGCCGGGTTTTACCCTTTCACAAGTCCGGGCGTCGGAAGCATTCCTTGTGCCGGAGACCGGGTCCATTCGACTTGAAATCTCCGCGCTGCGGAATCGCGAGGCAACCGAAATCGGAATCGGCGCCGCCGATCGTGGCAACCGTCGTCCCGCCGTTACTTTGAGAGTTTCAACGGCTTCGGAACCCCTCGCGGCCCTTGCGCCCCCGCCCGGCGGCAATTCTCCGGAAATGCCGGTTGCCGAGTTCTATGAACGCCTCAACTTCCACGGCCCAAAATTTCGTGTCCTTTCCTCCGTGTCTGAAATCGGTCAGACGCACGCCGTTGGAAAGATCAGCGTGCCCGGAAATCCGGATGGGCCGGAAGGTTCAGCGCTGGACGTGCTGTCTTTGGACGGCATGATGCATATTTGCGCCTACTGGGCCTTGGTTAATCTGGGCGTCACCGGATTGCCGGTGTCCGCCGACGAAATTCGTGTGCTGGCGCGCCCGCAAGTGGGGACAGAGCAAAGCGTTGTCGCAATGCTGAAGGCCACTGCGGACGGCGCCTTGATGTGCGACATCGATCTGCTCGACCCCGAAAATCGCCCGGCGATACAAATTCGCGGCTTGGACGTGCAGGCTGGTTCAACGCCGCGACCAGCCGCGTGAAACCGAACAGGAAAGCGCTGCGCCGGAGACAGCCATCGAGTCGTCGAGCTGGCACATCAATGAATTTCCGGAAGTGAAGGCGCTGCAAGGGCTGGTGCAATCGGCGCGCATGATCGGAATAGAAAGCCCATATTTCTCGGTTCATGAGCGCGTAACCAACGAGACTTCGCTCATTGACGGCCGCGAATACGTGAATTTTGCCTCCTACAATTACCTGGGGCTTTCCGGAGATGCCGACGTAACGGCAGCCGCCGTGGATGCCATGAATCGCTATGGGACCTCCGTCAGCGCGAGCCGTTTGGTTTCAGGGGAAAAACCGTTGCACGGCGAGCTCGAGCGCGAAATCGCGCAATTTCTTGGATGCGAGGACGCCGTAGTATTTGTCAGCGGCCACGCGACCAATGTGAGCGTAATCGGGCACATGTTCGGCCCGCAGGACCTTGTGGTCCACGATAGCCTGGCGCATGATTCGATTCTTACGGGCATTAAGCTGTCCGGGGCCAAGCGCCATGCCTTCGCGCACAACGATCCCTATTCACTGGAACAGCTTCTCCGCCGAACGCGCCACACTGCACGTCGCGTCCTGATTGCGGTGGAAGCGGTTTACAGCATGGACGGCGACATTGCCCCCCTCGAACGCATCATCGAGATCAAGCGCCGGCACAACGCGCTGTTGCTCGTCGATGAAGCGCATTCGCTGGGAGTGCTGGGCCAGACCGGCCGAGGCATCGGCGAACACAGCGGCATCGACCGCCGCGACGTGGAATTCTGGATGGGCACCCTTTCCAAATCCCTTGCTTCCTGCGGAGGCTACATCGCGGGATCGAAGGAACTCGTCAATTTTCTGAAGCACAGTAATCCCGGATTTGTTTATAGCGTCGGCATGTCTCCGGCTAACGCCGCTGCGGCGCTGGCGGCATTGCGCAAGCTTCAGACCTCGCCGCACCTGGTGGCAACCCTTCGCGAACGCAGCCGACTGTTCCTGGACCTTTGCCGGGAGCGGGTATGAACACAGGCTCCAGCGAGGGAACTCCCATTATTCCTTGCATCGTCGGCAGCTCTGTGGAAAGCGTCCGGCTCAGTCGCGCGATGTCTGCCCGTGGGATCAACGTTCAGCCGATACTCCACCCCGCAGTCGAGGAGCACATGACTCGGTTGCGCTTCTTCTTAACGGCCCGCCACAGCGAGCAGCAGATTCGGGCGGCCACAGTTGCGCTTGCCGAGGAGTTGGAAAGGATCGATCCGAAGCATCTGGCTTTCCGCCCCTCGGCGGAGTCTCACCGAAATGCCGTGTCGCCCATGGGAGTGTAAGCCATGCCTCTGTTCCGCCGGAGCGATGGGGATCTGGTGAAGGACCTGAGCGACTCCCGGCGCATCATGCCCTTGGTCATGCGCGGGCGCAATGAATCCATCGTTTTCCACACCATGCAGATGAAGGTTGCCAAGACCCGCGCCTGGATTCGTGAATATAATCGCACTCACGGAAAGCAGCACCGTGCCAGCCTGTTTTACCTTTTGATTTACACCTGGGGCAAGCTCCTGAATGAACGGCCGGGCATAAATCGCTTTGTAGCCAACGGTCATATCTACCAGCGCAAGGGCGTGTGGATCTCGTTCATGGCCAAGAAACGGCTGGTGGACGATTCACCGCTGATAACGGTAAAGCTGAAGTTTCCGGCGAACGAAAGCTTCGATGACACCATGAAGAGAATTTCCGACGCTGTGAATGACGGGCGCGCCGGCCGGGATTCACCGATCGAAAAGGAATTGCGCGTGCTCACCCGGTTGCCGGGACCCATTCTGCGGATCGTCGTCGCCGCCGGGCGCTGGCTGGATCGCTTCAACCTTCTTCCCGCGGCGTTCATCGAACCGGACCCTCTTTTCTCGAGCATGTTTCTCACCAACGACGGATCGATTGGAATTGCCAATGCGCAGCATCATCTCTATGAGTACGGGACGTGCAGCCTTTATGCCGTCGTCGGAAATATAAAAAAGACTGTGCTCGTGGACCGCAGCGGCCATGCGGATGTTCATGAAGTTTTGGAAGTGTATTGGAGCTTCGACGAGCGCATAAACGACGGTCTCTACTGTGCCAACTCGTTGCTCGCCGCACAGCGACTTATGGAAGATCCCGGTAGGTACGTCGCTTTGTCCGCCGCTTCCATGGACGCCGGCGATGCAGGCGCGGAACTATCGAATGAACACGCATTGCCGCAAGAGTAGGAAGTCGTCGATCGAGATGAAGAGGAACTTTCTTTTTCAAATTATTCCAGAGTCGCTTGGCCCTGGGCCGTCGGGTTGGGAATGACTACCACCCCAAAACGAGGCAGCCATTCTGAAGTAGCCGTTTGGCAGTTTCTCGATCCGGACCACCCTGCCGAGGCCTTCGAATCCCAAACTAGGAATTTTCACACTCATTTCAATTCCCACACGATAATGATCTGCGCGAACCGTGAAATACATGCCCTCACGTGAGATGTCCACCACGGTCGCGATCTCCTGGGTGCGACCAGGGTCAAAGCAAGTTATATGTATTGTTTCCATCAACTTAAGGCGGTCATGCACGCGACGATCATCATCTATATCTATTGCCACTGCCCTTGCTATTTCGTCGTAACTGAGTCCCCGCAATTCAACATTCATGGCGCCCTCACTCAACACGGAATTTATTCCCGGGGATCAATGTGGGCAATGGTACCTAAGTCCCATTTACTGTTAGAGTTAGTCCCTTCCATTTAGTTATTTCATTCAGTACGAAGCAACAAAATTCAAATCATCCGATGCCATGTACCAATCCGAAACAGAACCTTTCGAAGGAACGCTTTCTACAGATCGTTGCGTAAAATTAGACATTGCTCCATGTGTCATGTTCCTATTTCAGAACAAGGCCTTTTCTGAAAATAGGAATGAGATAGACAGCTTTACGGCTGAAAAATTTTCGTCAATTTGAAATCCTCTTGGATGGTCTATGTCCTCTACGTGGCAAATCGGAGATCAGATCGAAGGACGATGGGAAGTCTTTAATATTCTTCCAGGGCGGGGCAGGCATTGTCTATATCGTATTTGACCATGCATTTCGGGAGTCCTTTGCAGCCGAGAACTTTCCGGGACGAGATTTTTGCCCGCAGTCCCCTGATTGCCAGCCGTTTCGATAGGGAAGCCCTGGCCTGGATTAAGTTGGATATTCACCCGAACATTACCGAGGCACGGATGCTCGAAAAAATTGACGGCAAGCCCTTCTTGTTTCTCGAATACGTAAGCGGTGGGGATCTGGGTGCGTGGATCGGGACGCCTCGATTGACTGAGGATTTTTCTCAGTTGCTGGATTCGGCATTCAGTTCTGCGACGGAATGATTCATGCGGTCAGCAAAGGAATTCGAGCGCACCGGGACATTAAGCCGCGCAATTGCCTGATTACCACGGATGGCGTCCTAAAGGTGACCGACTTCGGGCTGGTGAAGCTGCTGGACGATGACCCGCGCGGAAGAGGCCTCGAACATCAAGCCCACAATCCCTCAATTTATCGATGACGACGATGGGAACCTGCACGCACATGTCGCCGGAGCAGTTCAAGGATGCAAAACAGGTCGACTTGCGGACAGACATCTATTCCTTTGGAATCATGTTATTTCAAATGGCGTCGGGAAACCTGCCGTTCAACGGAGAAAATTGGAATGATTTTGAACGAATGCACGCCACTAGCGTCCGCCGCAGCTTACCGCGGAGCCCCGCAATTCGCGCAACTGGTCCAGACCTGTCTGGAGAAAGATCCCCGCAACCGTTTCTCGGATTTCAAACAAATCCGGGACCGCTTGACTTCCATCTATCATGAAGTTGCGGGAGTCCCTTTCCCCGGAAGCCGAGAAGGGATCGGCGCTGAGCGCGGTTCAATGGAATAACAAAGCATGCAGCCTGGGGAAGCTGGGGATGCGCAAAGAATCCATCCCTTGCTACGATTCCGCGATTCGGCTGAACCCAAACTGGCGTCGGCATGGTTCAACAAAGGCGGAGCGCTGCTCGATACCGGGCAGCCGGATGCGGCCTTGAGTGTTACGACCGCGCGATCGAAATCGATCCCCGTCGGAAAAAGCGTGGTCGAATAAAGGCGTTGCGCTGAAGACGATGGGGAAGCTGGCGGAAGCCGTCGCTTGTTACGACAAAGCTCTCGAGATCAATCCCAGGTATCCGCAGGCATGGGTGAACAAAGGAGTTTATTGAAGGCTCCTGGGCAAATCCGAAGAAGCGCTGGCCTGCTACGAGCGCGCGTTACGGCTGAGCCCGAGGGACGAAACGCCTGGACGAACAAGGGAAACATTCTTTACGCGCTGAACCGCCTTGCAGAGGCCCTGGAGTGCTATGAGAATGCGCTCGCGATGAACCCCAGATTGGACCGTACCTGGATGAATAAAGGCATGCGCTCAATGCCCTGGGGCTAAATGAAGAGGCTCTGGAATCTTACAGCCAGGCGATCCAGATCAATCCTCGATTGGGGCAGGCCTGGTATTTGCGGGGTTTGACGTTGCTGAATGCGTTTGGACGCACGAAGGCGCGCACCCTTTTTAGCGGAGGCCTTGCGTCTCGGCTGGGAACAAGCGCGCGAACCGCTACAGATTTGCCAATCGATGTTCGTCGGGCGTTAGGACTTCGAATGGAGACAGTTAAATCACAAACCGCACAAAGTGTTCCGGTTAGCGGCCGAACCCCCATGACCGATATTCTTTCCACACCAATTCTCGATTCCCTGGCCTCAGGAGTTCTGGCTGTAACATGGACAGCCGAATCCTGTTCGTGAGCGCAGCCCTGTGCCGTCGCCTGGGAATCGAGCGAGACGAATGGCTTGGGAAGCCGGCATTGGAATTGTTCGGTTCACCAGGCCCGCGCATATCCCCAAAGCGTTTTGCGCTGTACCGGCTCGATCCTCGCCGGGATGGGACCAGGACGGAGTACAGGGAAATTGAATGGAGTGACGGACAGCGAGTACTGCACTTCCGTGAAGACAGTTCGCCTCTGTTTGACGGAGCAGGGCAATTGATCGGGCGGCTATTTGCCTATCACGACCTCAGCTGGGAAAAGACCGTGGATCAGATGAAATCCGATTTCATCTCGGTGGCTTCCCATGAACTGCGGACGCCGATGACTTCCATCAAAGGGGCCGTCGATTTGATCCTGGGCGGTTGCGCAGGCCCGGTAAGCCCGGAGGCACTGGAACTCCTCGATGTGGCGCATTCCGGATGCGAACGCATGATCCGGCTCATCAACAATATCCTGGACCTTTCCAAGATCGAGGCGGGACAAATGCAGCTGAATCTTCAGACCCTCGATCTGGCGACGATTACCGAACGTGCCCTCCGCAGCATGAACCCGCTCGCCATGCAGGCCGGAATCCATTTTAAATTCAATTTCCCAAGCGGGCTGCCAGGTGTGAATGTCGACAGGGACCGGATGGAGCAAGTCCTCACAAATCTGCTATCCAATGCCATAAAGTTTTCGCCCAGTAACGGCACGGTGGAAATCAGTTTGATTGCCGATGGCGACTGGGTTCGGTGCAGTGTTGCGGATCAAGGGTGCGGCATTGAAGCGAAAGACCTTAGCCGAATCTTCGGCAAATTTCAGCAGGCCAGTCAGCCAAAACGGGGAGCGGGGACGGGCCTGGGCCTGGCGATTACGCACGCCCTGGTGACCGAGCATAAGGGCAAAATATGGGTTGAGAGCCAGGTTGGTAAGGGCTCTTGCTTTGTGTTCTGCCTGCCGGTGAGTCGAATCACGATTACTGAGAGACGGGCTGCTGGGAATTCACAAGCTCGGCGCTGAGGCCGACGAGTGCTTCATCGAAACATCTTTCTTTTAAGTCACTGCCAACCCGCAACTTGCGCCCCTTGCGCGAATCGAACAGCACGATACTCACGGGAGTTTCGAATCTCTTCTGCCCGCCCTCCAAAGTAAATATCCTGTTCAGCTCGGCGGATACCGAGTCCCACTGACTCATGTGCTGGAACGGAAGAATAAACAGAAATTGGCTCTTTCTTACAGATCGGTTAAACCGGCCAATGACAATTTCTGAATGGCTTGCGAATTTCTTGGCTGCGGGCGGATCCAGAAGGCCAAAACCGCGCCCCCCTACACAATAGTGAGTCCTCCACGACGCGTACTCCAGGCCCCAGTCGAATCCTTCCAAAGCAATTTCTTTCCATGTGAATCCGTTTGGATTGGTTAGCAGATTCGAGCGGACTTTATTCGATAATTCGCGCATTAATCGTGTCTGCTTCCGGGGACAATGGGCTGCGGATACCGCTGTGAGTCCTCGACGGAGTCTGTGTCGTAATCACGGATTTCGTGATTGTGTTCGTCGAGCTTGACCGAGGATATTGTGCTGCCGGTAAGCCTCCATGATGCGCATTTTCTCGTCATATTCCCGCCGCAAGGCCGGGTCAGACAGGACTGCATAGGCACCGTTTAACTGCGCCATTTTCAATGACAGAGCCGATTGCTCTCCCGCTGGGGAGTTCAAATTGCGGTCCGGGTGCATTTCCCGGGCCAGCCGCCGATAGGCAAGCTTAATGGACTCTTGAGAAGCTCGCGAGTCGAGCCCAAGGATTGCGTATAGTCTTCCAAGCTAGACTCCATAGGTTCTGCGAAGCAATCGAGTTACGCGAGCGAGGAATTCAGTTACATCGAAAGGCTTAGCCATGAAATCATCGGTCCCGATCAGAAAACCCTTGGTCCGATTCTCCTGGTCGCTGTTCGCCGTCAGCATCAAAATCGGCAGGAATGCTGTGCGGATATCCTGGCGCAATCGCTCGCAAACCTGGAATCCGTCCAGGCCCGGCATCTTAAGGTCCAGGATGGCCAAATCCGCGCCCTTCGATTGAATCAATTCCAGGGCTTGCAGTCCATCGGCGGCAGTAGAAACATCCACGGTCATTGGCAATTGGCGGAGCGTAGCCGTCACGATTTTCAGAATATTCTCATCGTCATCGGCGATGACGATTCTAGGGCACTTCGTTTCCGCCACTGTCGATTCGGGCGAGTTATGGGAGGGTTGATGAGCTTCCGTGCTCACGTTAGACGAAGAAAGAAGACGGGGCGTGGGCGAGGCGGCCTTTGCGCCTGGATCCATTCCTGCCGGCCCGCCGACAGCAGTGGAGCAGTACGGGCACACAGTCCACTTCGCATTAAGTTCCTGGCCGCAAGCGTGACATGTGTTTCGCAGCGTGAAAGCGCAGAAAGGGCAGCTCTTGAATTCCAGGCTGACCATGGACGCGCATTTCGGGCATGGGAAAGTCTCTTCGGCGATAACTTCGATAACGCGGGCCAACTCGTCCGGATTCGTCACCCCGCTGCAAGCTTTGGAAATTCCGTCTTCCAGCAGGGTCTTTGTCCCGGCCACGGTTGCGGCTCGGCGGAGAATGTTCTCGCTCGACTTCAGTCGAATAAGCTCTTTAATGGTGCTGGTTACACGCAGCATCTCATAGATACCCGCGCGGCCCGAATACCCCATCTTCCGGCACGCCGGACACCCTTTCCCCCGGTAAAATTCGACTTCAGGGTCCTCAATGCGCAATTTCTGCATGACTTCGGAGGAAGGCGTGTAGGGTTCCTTGCATTGCTGGCAGACTTTTCGCGCCAGCCTTTGGGCTACCACCAAACTTAACGATGCAGAGATCAAGGACCGGTCGATGCCTAGGTCCAGGAGACGAACGACGGCCCCAAAAGCATCATCCGTGTGGAGGGTACTCATCACCACGTCGGGATCGGGACTCGTCAGCCGGCGGTAATATGCTGCAACGAGGTCGTCGCGCTCTGCTTCGGGAATCGCCTTAAGGTACACGGCCCACGGCTCTGGAAATACTTCTGAGGCGCCCCATTGGTTAAACCACCGAATCTCATGCTCGCGCCCGAGAAATATGCCCCGGAGAACAATCGCGCGGGCGCGCTGCGGATGCGACTGCGCGTACGCGATTGCAAGGAGGCTCCCCCACGACCCGCCGAACAGCAGCCACTGATCAATTTGAAGGTGCTGGCGTAGCCTTTCCAGATCTGCGATCAGCGCCGAGGTCGTATTATCCTCGAGGCTCGCATGGGGACGGCTGCGTCCCGCGCCGCGCTGATCGAATACGACAATTCGATAGAGTTGGGGGTCGAAAAACTGTCGCGCGCGCGTGTCGGCACCCGTCCCCGGTCCGCCATGAACAAACACCGCGGGGATGCCGTCCGGGTGTCCGGCTTCTTCGTAATAAATTTCATGCAAATCCGAGACACGTAGCCACCCGCTTCGATAGGGTTCAATAGGCGGGTAGAGCGTACGCCGGCCGGTCAGAACGGAGGTATCAGGACTCATGGCTCGCGCAAGCGCGCAGCTTCACGAAGAATCGAGCGGACGCGATCGATTGGTAGGCCATCGACGACGTGCCCGTTGATGCCTTTCATGGTGCGGCCCGCGAATAGCGAGTTCACGATAGCCTCCTCGGTGGCGAGCACGGTCGCGGCGAGAATGGGGTTGAGCGCCAAACTGTCGATATAGCGAGTGTTTAGCTCGGCTCCCTCGGCCTTTCCCGGCCCCGCGGTGCTGAAAGCGAGGAAAATATCGCCCGAGGTGGTGCCGGACATACCGCCGACTCGCGCCATACCGTGCGTGGCGCGCAGCGCCACCCGCCTTAACTGATTGGGCAGGAGCGGTGCGTCCGTTGCTACCACGATGACGATTGATCCCTCTTTTTTGGGCGCTGCCGCAACGGGACTTGCGGCGAGTCGGCGTCCGACGGGTACACCAGCAATCGTCAGTTGATCTCGACCGCCAAAATTCGCCTGCACGAGAACGCCAACCGTGTAAGTCTGGCCGACGAGGCTAACCACCCGCGAGGCGGTGCCGATGCCCGCCTTGAATCCGAAGGCCACCATGCCAGTGCCGCCGCCGACGCTGCCCTCCTCGACAGGTCCGCTTCGCGCACTGTCGAGCGCCTGAAGGACGTGTTCGGGCTTCACATGCTGACCGAACGTGTCATTTAGCTGACCATCGAAGGTCTCGGCAACGACCGGCAAAGTATAGGCAAACGTGTCTTCCGGATTACCGCCCGTGCGGCGGGCATACCAGCTTTGCACGGTGTCGTGTGCCACACCCACGCTCCCGGACCCGGTCAGGACGATCGGGCCCGTGAACTCGCCGAGTTCATCAATGAGCGCGCGGCCGGTCATCTCCCCCGTGCCGTTGGCCACAAATGTTCCCCCGTACACGAATCCGGGGTAGGCCTTGCCCTTCGGGAAGATGACCGTAACACCGGTACGGACAGGCCCTTTTCCGAGAACTAGAGCTCCGTCGCCACTGATGAGAGTCGCCTGACCGACTTCGACCCCGGAAACGTCCGTAATCGCATCAAGCGGCCCGGCGTCTCCTTCGAAGGGGACGCCAGCTTCCCGGGCCCGCGGCCCTCCTTGGGCGGTCGCAATACACCCCAGCGACAGAAAAAGCGCGAGCGCCCTCGAAAGATTCAATCGATCCATAACTGCCCTCCGAATTGACCGCCGGATAGTATTTTGACCGACGTAATCTTCACAGTCTACACTGCGTACCCGGCGGAGGTGAATATGCGGCTGAAAATCCAATGCGCTATGGTGTTGTTGGTTGTTTTTGCAATCCAGACCCAGGCGGCGACCGCACCATTTGATATCGTGCTGCAGGGCGGGATGATCGTCGACGGATCGGGAGAGCCCGCTAAAGAAGCCGACCTCGCCATCACGGCAGGGCGAATCGTCGCCATTGGCGACCTGGCTCGGGCCCCAGCCCGTCGTCGGATCGAGGCGACGGGTCTCGTTGTTGCCCCCGGCTTCATCGATGTCCACAACCACTCGGACGAGGATGTTGTTTTCCCCGCGTATCGGGCGGCTCCCGGAATGATTCGCCAAGGCGTGACCACGGCCGTTTTTGGTGTCGATGGCAGCCTCGATTTGGAAATGTTTCGGGCTCTAAAAGCGCGGCTAGCGGCGTCCGGCGTCGGCGTCAATTTCGCCGCGTATATCGGTCACAACGGATTGCGCGAGAAGGAACTCGGCATGGCGAATCGCGCTCCGACGGGCGTTGAACTGGCACGCATGAAGGGCGCCGTTCGCGCCGCGATGGATGAGGGTGCCCTGGGTCTTTCCACCGGCCTTATGTATCTGCCGGGCCTGTATGCGACCACGGACGAAGTGGTGGAATTGGCAAAGGAGACCGCCCCTTACGGTGGTCTCTACGACTCGCATGACCGCGATCCGGCCTTTCACTTGCTTGATTCGGTCGCCGAATGCCTGACCATTGCCCGACGAGCGGGCATCGAGGCGCATGTCGCTCATATCAAGGCGGTAGGTCTGCATAACGCAGGCCGAAGCGCGGACCTGATCCGGATGATTGATGCGGCACGGGCACGGGGCGAGCGGTGACTGCGGACGTGTATCCGTACGATGGCGCGACCACCCGGCTGGTCGCTGAAATTCTCATCCCGCCGGCGCAATCCGAGATGGCCAGCGATCTGCATGTGCTTGAGGACCCTGCAGTCGGAGAAGCGAGCTATCAACACCGTGCTTGCCCTTGCAGCAGCCTGGCGCAAGGCACTGGCAAATATCGACACCCGCACCGAAGTCAAAGCGCTAACCGAACAACCGCCGGAGGGTGAATTCAGTTGGGTCAAGGCGGTCGGTTATGACTCATTTCGCATCACCCGCAGTGCCGACCCAGCGCTCAATGGTCGGATGATTGTGGATATCGCCAAGGAGCGGGGCCAATCCCCTTTTAACGTACTTGTCGATCTTTTGATCGAGCAGGGTGCCTTCATCAAGCTCACCGTGGGATCGATGCGCGAGGACGAGGTACGGGCATTTTTGCATACGCCGTGGACGATGATCTCGAGCGACGGGCGCGAAGGGGGGCTCGCGGGCGGCCAGGGGCATCCGCGCTACCGAGGCAGCTTTGCGCGCGTGCTCGCCTACTATGTGCGAGATCAACAGGTCCTCTCGCTCGAGGAGGCGGTTCACAAAATGAGCGGACTATCGGCCGCATACCTTAAGCTGTCGGATCGCGGCGTGCTGCGGGTGGGCGCAGCGGCCGATATCGCCGTATTCGACCCGAAAACCGTCCAAGATCGCTCCGCCTGGGAAAATCCGACGCCCTATGCAGTCGGAATGCGATACGTGTTTGTCAACGGTGTGCCCGCGCTCGATGCGGGTGAACCCACGGGCGCTCTGGCGGGACGCTTCCTGCCTTTCAGAAATAGGGGAGCCGGGCCTACCCCTAAGCCGACGCCCTAGCGTGGTTCGGCGGTTGACGCTGCTTGACGGTTTGGCGACCGTAGCAACACCTGACCAGTGGCTGAATTGCTGATCGAAGGTTAAGATAAGCAGTGGCGTTGGCACCCAAAAAAAATCGAGTATCGCGAGCACAGATCCCTGCCCGCACGCCTGCGGCCGCAGGGGCGGTCGACAAGCGCACATTCATCGAGGAGGCGCGACGCCGGCAGATTCTCGATGCGGCACTGCAATTGTTCGCACAGCGCGGCTATAACGAGACTTCCTTGTCAGACATTGCAGCTGCAGTGGAAGTGAGCAAGGGTGTCATCTCGTATCATTTCCAAGGTAAGGGCGATCTTGGCGCAGAGGCGCTGCGCCATATGCTGCGCCGCTACGGCGAATTCGTTCGTGTGCGCCTCGAATCGAAAGGATCAGCGCGCGAGAAATTGCTCGAGCTGCCGGCTGCCTGCATCGATTTCGTGCAAAAGCACCCTTCGGACTATCTGGTTTACTTGGATACTCTCGGCAGCTTCGGCAAACCGCTCGATCGGCAGCGGTTTATGGCCTGGGCCGATGCGGGCATGCGCAATCTCATTTGCGATTTGCTACGCCAGGCGCAGCAGAGCAAGGAAATACCTAAATTCCCAGTCGAGCCATTAGCTGACCTGTTGCAGGCCGCAGTCGATGGATTGACCGAGCAGGCTTCGGTCGCGCCCAATGAGGTTGACTTGGTGGTCAGCGGACGGATGCTCCAGCAGATGCTCGCAGCCGTCCTCGATGGTCGAGTCGAATTAACCCGACGTTAGGCCTTCCAGCGTACGACCAACGCGCGCTTGTCGATTTTGCCAATGGGGAGCATCGGTAAGTCCGAGGTCACCGTGAACTCCTTCGGCACTTTGTAATTCGCAAGGTGCTGACGGCAGTGGCACGCAAGGTCCTCTATGGTGATCGTTGCGTGGCGCTCTGGGACTACGAATGCGTGTCCCACCATCCCGTACAGCGGATCGGCAACCCCGATGAGCGCTGCGAGTCGTACGCCAGAAAAACGTTCCAAGACCTGCTCAATCTCGCGCGGAAAGACGTTGTAGCCTCCGGATTTGAAAACGTCCTGGCGGCGTCCGAGGAGTACCACGTTCCCATCGGGGCGTATCTCCGCGAGATCGCCGGTTTTAAGCCACCCGTCAGTATCGAAGGCCTCCGCGGTGGCTTGCGACCGTTGCCAGTAGCCGATCATCTGGCAATCGCCGCGCACTTGAATTTCGCCAGCCATGCCGCCCTGTACCGGTCGACCCGTCTCATCGACGATCCGCAACCCATATTCTGGTGGGGGGCGCCCAACGGTTTCGATCAGCGTGGCGATTGCGGCGTCGGGTGCTGTAAAAGTGACGGAGCCAACGGTCTCGGTCAGGCCGTACGAGGTACCGATCCACTTGCCGAGTGCGGCGAGCGCATGGATCAATTCCGCGGATGCCGCCGCGCCGCTCCAGACGATCCTCTGTACCGTGGAGAGGTCCGCGCTCTCAAAGGCAGCCGCTTGCAGGGTCAATAGAAACGTCGTGGGGACACCGCCCCAAAAGCTTATCCGTTCCGCGGCAATCAGCGCGAGGCATGCAGCGGGATCAAATTGTTCGAGGAACACGATGCACCCGCCGCCAAGCAAGGTGAAGCAGGAAATGTCGCCGACGCAGCCGATATGGTTGATCGGAAAGAAGTTAAGCGTACGTAGCGGGCGCGTTGCCCAATGTCGGTGTTGTATGCGGCAGCACACGACGAGCGCATGGTGCCCGATGACGGCGCCTTTGGGATATCCCGTGCTGCCGGAGGTATAGATGATCAGCGCCGGATCGGTGGCGCGGATACCTTCGCGGCGCGCCACTAGTGTGGCTGTGTTCGTATTCGAGTGAGCCGCGACGAACGCAGCGAGCGAAGCGGAGGCCCCTGATACGGGATCGCCGCCGAGCACGATCCATCGCAGGTTTGGTAGCACCGTCTGAATGGACGAAATGTCCGCGTCGTAGTCCCGGGTGCCAATACGTGTTCTAGTAAATATCAACGTCGGACGACTGTCGCTCAATACGTAAGTGAGTTCCTCCAGTCATAGCGGGGGTTAAGCCCTACCCAAATTGCTCCGATTGAGCTGGCGGCGAGCAATACGATGAAAAAATCCGGATGTGGCGTTGCAAGCGTTGCGATTCGATCACCGCTCCGGACGCCTGCCGCGATCAGTGCGCAGCTGAGCGAATCGACTTCGAATGCGAGCTGTTGGTAGGTCAGGCGCTGGGTCCCAAGGACCAGCGCTTCGGCTCGAGGGGTCTTCTGCGCGTACCAGGTAAGGTAGTCGCTGATTCGCTCGAGGAGTGGTGGCGTCGCGGTCTCCTCCGTCACATTCCAGCCTGCTTCCTGGCCACGAGCGGCACGGGTTGTGGGTTGCGACAGCGGGTAAGTAAGAGCGCGCTCGTCATGAGCAGCAGCGCTGGTATGAGCGAGAAGGCAACGCGAATCCCGAAAATGGCGTTTGCTGGCTGCAAGATTGTGCTCGAGGGTCCCTCCCGGAAGCCACAGAGTTGTAATATGAGTCCTTAACTTACTCAGCGGTCCAAGCGCAAGTCCCAACTTCTGATTGGCCACCCAAAAACCGGTGGTGACGCCTTCGCGGCCAGCCACGTCGTGATGAATGATGTCGGTCAGCATCGCGAAAGGCAGCACCTGCTGGGCGCCAAAACCCAAACCCGTGGTGCCAAGGAGCACGTAAAGGGCTAGATAAGAAGTCGCGGGTCCCAGCCACGCAAGACCGATCATGGACGAGGCGAGCAACATAATTGCGAGATAATAGCTGGGTTTCTTCCCCCATCGCACAGCCAGGGTGTTCCATAGAGGAATACTCAGCGTCGCAGTCCCCATCATGACAAGCAGCATGGCGCCGACCAGGGCCTCACCGGCACCAAGCACGTGGACCGCGAAATACGGTGCCGCGGCCACCAGCGTGCCGATACCGAGGATTTGAACCAAATAGACCAGGGCAAGCGCACGGAAATGAGAGTTGCGAGCGGTGTCGAGCAGCTGCTGAACAAGGCCGCCCGGTGCCGACGGGCTCTCGCCTAATTGAACCCCGCGGGTGGCAAAAAAAGCTGCCAGCATCGCCGCTGCGCAAACCGCGCCGACGATGAGGGACATGCACGCATATCCGTGCCGACCGCCGCCGAGTCGGAGATACCAAATGAGGGAGCAAAGGCAGATCCGACGATCGCGCCGGCCATTGCAAAGGTCATCCGATATGACACGATCCTCACACGCTCGTGACTGTCCTCGCTCATCTCTGCCGGCATGGCAACATAAGGGATTGCGAACACCGTATAGGCGGTTGCGCTCAAAGTGACAGGATCATCACGTACCAGAAACTCGTGAGCGGCGAATCAATACCGGCACGGTGAAAAGGAACACATAAGTGACCGACATGGCGAGGGCGCCGATGAGCAAGAAGGACGGCGTCTACCGAAGCGGGTCAGCTTCGCGTCCGATCGGAGAAGTACCCCATGAGAGGATCTGCGATGATGTTCCGAGGCCTTGGGCAAAAATACAGCCAAACCCGCGAGGGCCGCGTGTACGGCCAGGGTGTCGGTGAGAAAATAGAGTAACAACACCCCCGGGGTTGTCGACAGATCCCTGTGGCAAGCGAACCGAATCCGAATCCCAACAGGGTCGGTGAGAACCGCGGCGACGAGGGCGCCCGCGGGTATACGGTCATAGCAAAGAGTCGACCATCAGCCCTCAACGAACCGCGAGTGAAGTCGACGCCGTACATCCGCGGCAGCCCCAGGTTCTCGATGACCTGCCCAGGCACAATCGGTCCGTCGGTTCGCGATAGCGCGTAGGTGCGATTGCTTAGATTGCGCACCCAGGCGGTCACTCCCCATCGATGATCGCGGCCGCCCACACCGAGGCGAGCGCCGGCCACACCATAGCCGCCCTGATATAAGTCCGGAGTGTTGTCGGGTTGAAAATAGACACCGCTACGGTAGGTAAAATCGGTCCGCGCCATGACCTCGAGTGAAGCGCTTACAGGGCGCGTGTAATCGAGAGCGATCGCCACCGTGTTCTTCGCTGCATCCGGGAGTTGGTAACCGGAGTAATTGGCACCCTGTGCGTCGCATTCGGAAAGGACTTGAACACGGCATCGCAGTAGCCGTACGACATGTTTAGGCCTAACTCAGCTGTCAATCGCGCGCCAGCTTCATCCTCAATCCTTGCTTGTTGCGGTCGCCGCATTTGAGGTCGTAAATTGAGGCGTCCCGTTGACGAGGACCAATTGATTGACCTGCAATTCTTGTAGTCTAGATAATAAATCGCTGAATTGAGGCGATCCGGTTATCCGCCAGGAGGCTCTTGAGCCCCAGTTCGTAGCTGGTCACCGTCTGGGGCGCATAGCGGGCTTGGTCCGTCAGGGAGATCGAAAACACGTTAAAGCCGCCCGCTTTGAATCCGTTGCTCACCGAGGCATAGCCGTTGACATCCTTGGTGAATTTATACGTGATGCTTCCGCAGGCGTGAACTTATCGTCATTTCGGGAGAGGAGCTGCGGCGGCTGCGTCGCGAGTAAAACCTGGTAGGGGTCGCCAATCTGGCTCTGCAAGACCTCCTTGTGCTCATCCGAATACCGCGCACTGAAAGTCGCATTCCACCGGCTGGTCAAGTCATAGCTCAGTTGCCCATAACCCGCGGTACTCTGAGTCGTCACATCCGCATTGATGTACCCAAAAACGTCCGTCGGATAGATGCCAAGTGCTGGCCCTACTATGGCGGTTGATACGGTGCTGAGTGTCTGGTGAGAGAAGTAAACGCCTGCGAGGTAATTGAATGAGCCGGTAGCCTTGGAGACGAAGCGCACATCCTCGGCCCACTCAGTCTGATTCTCCTGGATTCCCGTGCTTAACATGTCGAGAACCGAGCTGTCATCATCTTCGAGGTTATACCAGGTGTAGTGCTGGTAGGAGGTCAGGGAGGTCAGAGTTCCAGCCGCAAAACGCGCATCGACTTCGATTGACGCGCCGTCGATGTTGCGATTCTGGATCGTATCTTGGTTATTCGTGACGTTGCGAGTCGAAGGGTCCGGACCGGCAAAGGGTGTGCCCGC
The DNA here is from genome assembly GCA_963828155.1 of uncultured Planctomycetaceae bacterium. Taxonomy (GTDB): domain Bacteria; phylum Planctomycetota; class Planctomycetia; order Pirellulales; family PALSA-1355; genus CAWCAX01. The sequence goes on along the minus strand of CAWHDQ010000009.1, from coordinate 719,562 downwards.
AAACTGCCCATTGAGAAACACTTCGGCTGCGCCGTCGTTCGTCCGATCGCGGCTCTTGTCGGCGCGTAGGATCACGTCGATGGAATCCGCGGCCTTCCACAAAAGTGCCAGCCGACCGGATTGCTCATTCACGTTATCGAGTTTCGTGCCGGTGGTGAGGTTGTCGATATCGCCATCACGCTTCTGGTATGAGACGGAGATACGCCCGAGGAGGGTCGGGCTGCCGAGCGCACCGCTCGCGCTCGCATACGCGTTAATCGCATCATAATTTCCATAGCCCACATCCATATCGCTCTCGAAGCTCTCGGTGGGAAGCCGCGTTATGAAATTCATCGCACCCGCGATGGTGTTTTTTCCATAAAGAGCTCCCTGGGGTCCGCGCACCACCTCGATGCGCTCCAGATCATATAGGTTGGTATTGAGCGTCGTTGGCCGGGACTGATAGACCCCATCGACGAATACACCCACAGCCGGATCCACGCCGGGATTATTCGGATTCGAGGAGATGCCGCGGACCGTGACGTTGGTAGAACGCAGTCCGCTGCTTGTGTCAATGAAGGTATTCGGAACCTGTGTTGCTAGATCCTCGAGTCGCGCGACGCCTGCATCGGCGAGCGCTTCGCCGGTAATCGCGGTAATAGCAATCGGCACGTTTTGCAATGACTCGGGACGCCGCGTTGCCGTGCATGACTATTTCCTCAAGACGTGTCGAATCCAAAATCTGGCCAAGGCCGGGCGCGGCGAACACCACGCCGGCGGCTCCCCCGACTAGGCAGCGAATTGTCCAGGAACGAGCAAGCGAGCACATACGACTTCCCTTTTTTGATGTGGTGACGTGAGGCCTACCGCCTAATCTGACCATTAACTTGAGAACGTGTCCACCAGTTCGAAAACTGGCCGGTGGTCAGTTGTGCGTATCCATTGACCGCGCCGGCGAGAAATCGCCTTGGCGCAAGTGTCGTTGACCTGCAAGTCAGTCGGGAGCGGCGCCAAGCGCATTATTGCCGCCAAGCAGGCGGCAGCACCCAAGGAGGCCTGGATTCCGTAGCCGCCGAGGCCGGCACACCACCAGAAATCGGGCAGCGCGGGATCAATTCCAATGGCGGGCGTTCGGTCAGGGTAAAACGAGCGTAGGCCTGCCCGACAACGTCCGACGCGCGTCACAGTGAGGTCGCAGGCCGCCTCCAGTCTCTCGACAGCAAGGGCGACGTCGGCATCATCGGGCCACGCATCACACGGAGTCAGTGGTGTCTCATCTGCTGGGGAGAGGAGTAAACGACGACTTTCCTGTTTGAAGTAAAATTGCTCATCCATGTCGACCACGAAGGGCCATTCGGCGCTTAAAGGAACCTGCGAAGTGGGGATTGTGCAGACTGTGCGGCGCATGGGGACGAGCCCCAAAGCGCGGCCACCGGCGCGGATGGCAAGTTCATCGGCCCAAGCCCCTGCAGCATTGATGATCGATCGCGCTTCGAAGTGGCCGCCGGGAATTGCGAGTTGCCAGCAGTCCATCGAGTGACGCAATGACTCTATTGGCGCTTCCAGGCGCAGCGTGGCGCCGCGGCTGCGCGCCTGTCGCAGTAGAGCGGCGAGAAGCGCCGCGACATCGATTTCCTGGGCATCCGGTTCGAACGCACAACCGACGACATACCCGTCACGCAGCAGAGGCACTTTTTCGCGGGCAAAGTGACCGTCGTGGTATTCGACCCGATGACCGGGTGTGCTGATGCGTTCGCCGAAGCCGTCCAAGGCGGCGCGTTGATCTTCGCGTGCAACGTGTAGGACGCCGCGCGGCAGAAGGAGGGGTGCACTTCCGCAGGCGGACTGCAGCCGCCGTAGGGGCTCGAGGCTGGCTGCCGTAAGAGCTTGCACTACGGGGTTGCCATAGCCTCGATCGAGAATGGCGACCGAGCGGCCGGTCGAGTGATAGCCCGGCTGCATTTCGGCTTCGAGTAATACGATGGAGCGATCGGAACTGAGTTCCGCCGCGACTGCCGCACCCACGATGCCGCAGCCGATGATGGCTACGTCAAATTTCACCGGTACGCTCGTCTGGATGCACGGGATGAGTGGCGGCCCGATCGACCGATAACATTAAGGTGTCCTTAGCGCCGGGATATTCCCATTGAGAGCGTCCATCACAACCCGCTTTGCGGGTCCCTGCGAGTCAATGCCACTAAAATTGAACGCCGTTTCCGGGTCGTCTGCGAGCACGAACCGGTCACGCCCGGCCGGTAGCAGCGCCAGCATCTGCTTCGGATCCGAAACCGCACCGAACCCAAAATAAAGCTGCCCGTCACTCGCGACGAAGGAGAGGGTGGGGGGACCTATACGCATGGGACCTAAGGCATATTCTCCGCTGTAGCGGCGCAAGGCGCCCGCGGACAGCGGGCCGGCCGCGACGGGCGGTGCGGGCAGCCCGAGCACGATGCGGGCGATTTCGCGTTCAAGGGAAACGGGCGTCAGCAGCGGGCCCTTTCGATTGGTCAGCACGACAATGGTTGTGTCGCGCTCCGGGTAGTACGCGTTGGAGGATGAGAACCCCCAGATTTCTCCTGAATGTGCATATTTAGTGAGCCCTGCAAAATCTGTGCGCACCATAGCTCCCAAGAGATATCCCGTATGCTCGCCGCTCGACAGGGGTACTTCGGTGGTGATGAGTTTCCGGACACTCGGCGGCATTGCCGGTGAGGTGAACACGGCGCGTCGGTAGTGAGCGAGTTCCTCTGCGGTCGACAGGAGCGACCCGGCTGAATACGGCACCAAATAGTACCAAGGGGTAGCGTGTTCGACACCGTGCGCGCCCATATCATATCCCCGCACCCGGTTCGGCAATATCTCCCGGTCGTCTCCCGACCAGACCTGCGTGATTCCGAGCGGCTTCAGCACCTCATCGCGCAGATAATCGTAGTAGCTTTTGCCGCTGACACGCTCAATGATGAGTCCCAGCAGATAGTACCCGGAGTTGGTATAGCTCCAGCGGCTGCCCGGTGTGAATGACAAAGGCAGGGAAGAGAAGCTCGCGACCATCTCAGGGCGCTGTAATTCCCCCCGGCGTAGGCGTGGCTGCAGCCCCGGGATTTCATTGACATAGTTGGGAATGCCGCTTGTATGGTCAAGGAGCTCTCGTACGGTCACCTCCCGTGCAGGCCCTTGGTAGTCCGTCAATACACTTCCGACCGTATCGTCGAGTCGCAGCCGCCCGGCGCCGATAAGATTCAACACCGCATGGGCGGTGAAGGATTTGGTTATTGAGCCGATCGCATAGATCGATTCGGGGCCTACAGCGAGCCGATCATCGACATCGCCCATGCCCACATCGGCCCGATAGAGTTCTTTGCCACCCTGATCGACGTAGACACTGATGGCGGGAGGTTCTGCGCGCTCCTGATAGACGGCAATAACCGCCGAGAGTCGTTCGCGTTGGTCGGCCGTCAACGGAGAGGAAAAGGCGGGTAGTGATAACAACGTGATACACAGAGCTAACGTTGCCGTGAGAGCGGTCGGCTGTTGCATTCGAGATTTCATGATTTTGCCCTTTGTGACCTGTTTAGGGCGGCTGGAGCGGCTGCGCTAAGGGTGAGTAATGCCTCCACTTCATGCGCCAATGCCGCATCGACCGAGGCGCTGTGCCGTGAGCGAATGAAGTTCAAAGTGGAGGCGATCGCCTCGGTGGGGGATGATGCGACTTGCGTCGCGAACCGCTTCGCCTCCGGTAACAGATCAGCGCTCGGCAACATCCGACTTACGAATCCGGCCGCCAAGGCCTCCGCGGCAGACCAGCGTCGGCCGCTCAGTAAAAGATCAAACGCCTGGGCGCTACCCGCGAAGGCGGGCAGCAGCTCAAGGGTCGCATTGGTAAAATAAAGCCCGTGCGAGAGCTCCGGAAACATAAAGTAGGCATCGGTGCTGGCAAATCGGACATCGCATGCCAGAGTCAATTCCGCTCCAAAACCGACCGCGGGCCCGTTGATTGCCGCGATGAGCACCTTGGGCAGCGCTCGCATCCGGCGCGTCAGTCCCTGCAGCAACTCCAATCGACTGCGCAGGGCGCCCCGGGAGAGGGCGCCAGCATCGTGCTCCTCTTTGAGATTCTGACCGGAGCAAAACGCCCGACCCGCGCCGGTAATTATCAAGGACTTCCACCGATCTTCGCGGGCAAAGATGTCGAGTTCCCGGTCAAGGGATACGTACGTGTCCGAGGAAAATGCGTTGAGTTGTTCGGTACCTTCAAAGCGTATCAGCGCGAAGGCGCCGTGATCTTCCCTAACAAGCTCTGTCATTGATCGCTACCCGTTAAAAAGTTTAATTGACGACACATCTTGACCAATGGTCAGATTTTAGACCACCATATCACAGGCACGAAAGACCTGCATCCGTGAGGGTCGTTCCACTTTGACGGTTTCCCTAACGAGAGTGACGTAATGCGAGAACCACTTGCCTTGAAAGAGCCTTGGAAATCCAACCGAAATGGCAAACGGTGTAGGTGGTCCCCATTCGTTTCCGTGCTGTTATTGGCGAGTTCAAGCGTGCTCGCTTCTCCCGTCGTAAATTGCGGGCAGAAGGCACTGTCCGCGGGGAAAGCACGCGAAGCGATCGCCTTCATCCGGGCGCAAGTCCGCGATGCCCATGTTCGCTCGCCCATCAATGGAGCCGACCCTGCGGAAGAGCGGCTTGGCCAACTCGCAAAATCTCTGAGCGCTCGCATCACATCCGCGGATCTCGCTCGGCAGGTCAACACTGCGCTCGCGGTCGACCGTGACGGTCATCTACGCCTAGAGCTCTCACCTGCGTCGGAGATCGAGTGCCTCGCTTTGCCCATTTCACTCGATTGGACAGACGATGGTTTGCTCGTACTTCCGGGTGGCGCGTTGCCCGCCGGCGCCAGGATAGAGTCCTTCGGAGGTCGCTCGCTCGAGGAACTCGAGGGGCTTGCGGCCGAATCGATTCCGCATGAAAACCTTTATTGGGCGCGCAGCACCTTTGCGCACGAGTTGCCTCGTGCCGATATCCTTCGGGCCTTTCGACTTGCCGATCGTGGCGGCGGAGTCGAAGTCGTCTACGAGACACCGCAGGGAGTGCGGTCGCACGAACGGCTAGAAACAGCGAAACGCAAGCCGCCGAGCCGACCTTGGGTGGGATATGAGATCCTTGCCGATGCCTCAATGGGTGTGTTTTGGCTCAATCGCTGCGATCCGAACGATGAATTTTTCAGCGCGCTCGCCGCGTTCATGCGGGAGGTGAGGGAGCACAACCTTCAAAAGGTGGTAATCGACTTGCGCGGTAATCCGGGCGGCGATGCGTCTGTGGCCCTCGCAGTCCTGGGCTCGCTGGGGCTGAAGGTCGATCGAGGCTTTTCAGTGGAGGTACGCGTATCGGAGCAAATGCTGCATGTAATGCCCATGTTCGCCCCGTCTGCGGTGGCGCCGGCATTTCAAGCCGCTGGACTCGTTGCGCCAGCAGCTAGCGCCCGAGCGTACACGGTCCCGGGCCCCATGGTGCTCGGATTGCTCACTCAACGTCTCGGCGATCAGACGCTCGAAGTCGTGCCGGGCCGAGCCCTCTATCTGCTGACGGACGGGGGGACATTCTCGAGTGCGGCGCTCTTTGCCGGTCTCGTGCGCGATAACGATCTGGGCACTCTTGTCGGAGAGCCGACTGGCAATTCGGTCACCTTCAACGGAAGCGAGATCGAGATGCCAGTTCCCGAGCTCGACTATGCGCTGCATATCTCAACCGCTCGACTGGTGCGGCCGGATAGCTCCGCGGGCCCAGCGCCCACACTGCTGCCGGACCTTCGTGCTCCGCAGAGCGCGGCGGCGCTCAGCCACGGCCAGGATGCAGCAATTGAGCGGCTTCGAACCCCTTAACGATAGCAGTAGGAAAACGAACATTTTGAACGTGTTCGATATGCCGGACTTTGATGAGCACGAAGCGGTTCACGTGTTTCATGATCGTGCGACCGGATTAGACATGATCGTCGCAGTGCACAATACCGCCCGAGGGTCGGCGGTGGGCGGATGCCGTATGTGGCCGTATGCGACTGGCAGAGCCGCGCTCGCCGACGCGTTGAGGCTCGCGAAGGGAATGAGCTATAAGGCAGCGCTCGCACAGCTGCCTTGCGGAGGAGGAAAATCCGTCGTCCTTGGCGATGCGCGAACCGTGAAGACACACACGTTACTCGCGAGCATCGGCCGCGCCGTCGAATCGCTCGGGGGCCGCTACACAATTGCGGACGACGTGGGCATCTCGGCCGCCGATGTCGCCATCATCGCCGAGCACACGCGTTTCACCTCGACGAAGAGCGGCTTTTGCCGCCGCACAATCTTTTCCACGGCGGCGATTTCCTGGCGCACGGAATTTTCCTGTCCGTCCAGCTCGCAAATGAGATGCGCCCGGCAGCCGAGCAGCCGTTTGCTTTTCGTGCGCTTGGCGGCGGCTGCGAGGGTGAATTCATCCGCGAGTTCGGCGGCGCAGGGCAAATATCCGGCCGGAAAATCGCCTGCAACGCGCGGACGGCGGAATTCATCGAATTGAATCCGATGGCGAGGTTCGCGCGGAACGGCGGGAGGGGAATCAGCTTCAACGTCGCCTCGGTGATGACGCCGAGCAATCCTTCCGAGCCGACGAACAGCCGGTGCAAGTCGAAGCCAGTCTTGTTTTTGTGCGTGCGGCCGCCGAGCCGGACAATGTTGCCGTTGGTCAAAACGACTTCGAGGCCGAGGACGTAATCGCGGGTGACGCCGTATTTGAGGCAGCGCGGGCCGCCGGCGTTGGTGGCGATGTTGCCGCCGATGAAATTGTCCGCGCGGCTCGCCGGGTCGGGCGGATAAAACAGGCCGCGCCGCTCGACGGTCTCCTGAAATTTTTTCGTGTTGACGGCGGGCTGGACTACGGCGACGAAATCGGCGGCGTTGATTTCGCGGATGTGGTTCATGCGCTCCAGCGAAAGCACGATGCCGCCGCGCACCGGCACGCAGCCGCCGACGTAGCCGTGGCCCGCGCCGCGCGGCGTCACGGGAATCCGGTGCTGGTTCGCAAATCGCAAAATCGCAGCGACACTTTTTGCGGAGCGGGGCAGGGCGACGGCGTCGGGCTGGTGCGGCGCGGCGAACCATTTGTCGCCGGCGTATTTTTTGAGCGTGGCGGGTTCAAGAAAAATTTCGCCGGACAGGATTTTTTTGAGCCGGCGCCACGTCCGCAAGGGGCGGCACATCATCCGGGTAATGACCGACCTGGGCTGCGCAGGAACTCGAACTACGCACCCGCGAACTGTTCACCGAATGCCTGGTCAGCCTGGGCGTGGTGCAGCTGGATATGGACGTGTTTACCGTCTCGCGCGAGGACATCGAACACCTGGTCGGCGAATAGCTCGCCGCTCAGGCCGCCCGCCCGCGCCGCCAAGCGGCGACCAGTCCCAGCGCACCCAGCAGCCAGGAAGCTGGTTCCGGGGCACTCGGAGGGTTGTTCGAGTCGGTGGCCGGACTACTTGCTGAATGTCAGGCCCGGATCGGCCGGATTGCCGGGAATCTTGAAGCTGAGCTTGCCGCCCGGCAACATGGCCACCTGACCGACCAGCGAGTTTTGCTCGCTGGCTTTGAGGACCAGGTAGTTGTCGGCCAGCGAATAGGTGCCGGCCATTTCCTGATCTTTGCCGTCCTGGGTGAACTTCCAGGAAAACTTCTTGTCGCCCGAGAGGTTCAGGGCAAACTTGGAACCGTTCGGCTGGCTGGCTTTCCAGTCGCCGACCAGGGCCGCTTCGGCCACCGGTTCGCCCGGCGCGGCCGCCGGGGGATTGCCCGGCCCCTGATCGGGCGAGCTGGGGGCGCTGATGTTCTGCAACAGCTGTGCGGCCAGCTGGTCCTTGGGCTGCAGCTTGGTAATGATCTTCAGTTCCTCGACCGCCTCGTCGTTGTGGCCGGTCACGAGATACTGATAGGCCAGCACGAAGCGGGCGTCGGTCGCGTTGGGGTTCTTTTCGCTGTAAGCCTCCAGCGCGCGGAGCTGAGCCGTATAGGCGCTGGTGCTGGGATACATATTGCTGACCGTGGTCCAATCCCAGCCCGGGCCGGCGGCCAGCACTGCATACAGCGCGGCGGCGGACTGCCGGTAATCCTTCAAGGCGAACAGGCACAGTGCCCGGAACTGGTGAATGTCCGGATCCTTGGGCGCCAGGGCACCCGCCTTGTCGATCTCTTCCAGCGCGCCGAATAGTTGCCCTGCGCAAACAAGGCCCGCGCACTCTCGAAGATCCCGCCGATCTGGTCCTGTTGGTCGGTCGGGTTCGCCGCAGGCGGATTGCCCGCAGCCGGATCGACGCCGGAATCGGGCGGGGGCGCGTTGGCCAGTTGCTGCTGGGTTGTCAACGTCGGATCGGCAGCATAAGCGCCGTAGGACGCGTCGCCATAAGCGGGTACCGTAGCCACCAGCGGCTGCGAGTAGTCGTAGTAGTAGCTCGTGTTGCCGACCGGCACTGAATAGTAGGGATTCGAGTAATTGTAGTAGCCCCAGCTCCAGGGCGAGGCCAGGCCGACCAGACCGGCCGTGGCCAATCCGGCGCCGTAACCCCAACCCCAGCCGCCGCCCCAGGGGCGATAGCCGCCACCCCAGGCACCCCAGCCGTTATTCCAATTGCCGTTGTGCCAGCCGCCGTTGTTCCAGTTGAAGTTGTTATTGTTCCAATTGACGTTGGTGTTGTGATTCCAGTTGTTGTTATTCCAATTGCCGTTGTGGTTCCAGTTGCCGTTATTCCAGTTGCCGTTGTGGTTCCAATTGCCGCCGTTGTTCCAGCCGGGACGATTCCCACCGCCACCGGGGCGCCACTGTTCGCCACCGCCGCCCTGACCAGGACGGTTGCCGCCACCGCCAGGAAGTCCGCCACCGCCGCCGGGTCGGTTGCCACCGCCGCCAGGCAGTCCGCCGCCACCGGGGATTCCGCCGCCGCCGGGTCGATTTCCGCCGCCGCCCGGCAACCCACCCCCGCCGCCAGGCAATCCGCCCCCACCGCCGGGTCGATTTCCGCCGCCCGGCAACCCGCCGCCGCCACCAGGGATTCCCCCGCCGCCACCGGGACGGTTGCCGCCACCACCAGGAAGTCCGCCGCCGCCACCGGGACGATTTCCGCCGCCACCAGGCAACCCACCGCCGCCGCCAGGCAATCCGCCACCGCCGCCAGGTCGGTTTCCACCGCCACCGGGCCGCCCGCCGCCACTGGGCATTCCGCCACCGCCACCCGGCGTGCCGCCGCCTGGACGAAAGCTGCTGCCGCCGGCCGGGAACGAAGGCCGACCGCCCCCGCCGCCACCCGAGGGCCGGCTAAATGTCGGCGCGCTGAACGAAGGCCGGGCACCGCCACCACCGCCGCCGCCCATTGGCCGACCGCCGCCACCGCCGCCCATGCGAGCGCCACCGCCGCCGCCACCGCCGCCACCGCCGCGGCCACCGCGGGCCCAAACGTCACAGGGCGCAAGCAGCATCGACACGATCACGGCCAGACTCAATGTCTTTCGCATGGCAGTACCTGCAGTTCAAGATTCGCCGACCGTGGCGAGGGGATTTGATTCCTTCGGCTCAGCGCGGCACCGTGGCCGCGGGGGAATTCACTTGCCGGGCTTGGGCGGCTCACGGACGACGGTAATCAGTCGCGAATCGCCGGTCACTTCGTCCCCGTGAACCCGATCGTGCGTTTGAAAGCTGAAGCGGTCCTCCCCCAGCCGGGAATAGACCGAGGTCGACGAGCCGTGCAGCCCATCGCGCGAAACGCCGGTCAGCTTGACCATCCATTGCTGCCCCTCGCGGGTCCAATAGCTTTCGCCGAACCCGCCTTCTGAGTCGAACACCCAGGAGCGGATCTTCTTGGCCAGCGGATCCCAGCCGATCCGCTGCGTGCCGCTGAGAGCCGGTTTGCCGGCGATATGGACCGTGAATTCGCCCAGCAGGAAGTGATGGTTGTCGACCCACTGATAGCGGGTCTTCACGACGCCCTCGGGGCTTTCGTCGACCCAGGTGCCTTCGAGCCAGGCCAACTGATCCAGCTCGCTCTTGGCGGTGGCTTCGTCGTCGGGCAAGTCGCGGTCGGAAGCGATCAGCCACTTGCCGTCCTGCTTCACGTAGATCACGGCGTAATGCCCCGACTCGCCCGGCTGCCCCGGCTCGGGCGTGATGGTGGTGACCCCTTCCTCGACGGCGGCGATCGGGCTCAGAAAGCGGATCGACTCGACATCGTCGGCCATTTTCGTTTGCGGGTGTTCTGCGAATTCGGCGGCGAAAAACTGCTCGATCGCCTCGCGCCCATGAACCGTGTCGCCGCTGAGCTCGACGATCTCGCCGTCGACGGTGAACATTGCGGCCAGGGTCTTGGCGTCGCCCGCGTTGTAGGCCTTCGTGAAGGCGTCGATCAATTGCCGCAGGGCTTGTTCATCGGCCTTGCGCTCCCCGCCCGCCGCTGGCTTGGCCGATGCTGCCGCCGGCCGCACGGCCGGGTTGGCGTTCGGCTTGCCAGCATCGGGTTTGGCCGCTTCAGGTTGGGAAGCCGGCGTTCGGGGGGCCGGCTTCGTTTGGGCCAGCGCCATGCTCAACATGGCTGCCACGACCAGCATCACGACACCAGCGACGAGAGGGGTCCGCATGACCAGTGACCTTTCTTGTCTTGCATCTTCCGAACGAAGGCCCGACGGTGCGCGTGCCGTCCCAGCCGGGTCGATCATTCTACCACGTACCGCCCTGTTGCCGACCGGGAGGAGACAAAAAAGTTGCGCCGCTCCGCCTGCGGCGGACTGGCTGGAAAGCCGCGTCTCGAGACAACGCATCCGACCGCGAGCAGGCAGTTATTCGAGATACTGCTGCCGCAGTCGACCGAGCGCCGCCAACGCCGGCTTGGCCGCGCCGGCCGAGTCGAACAGGCCGCCGTGGGCAAAATCATGTGGCATGGCGTCGCTCGCCTGATTCCAGAAAATCGCCTGCACCCGCTGCTTGGCCAGCAGCATCGGCACCAGCTCTTCGACCCAGTGGCACTGGTTCTCGGGTGTGCATTCCCCTTGCGGGCCGTAACGCATCGGCCGGCCCTCCCCGCGGGCCAGCGGGTCGGCCGCCGCCGAACTGGGCAGCGTCAGCATCACCAAGAGCGGCAAGCCAAGCAAGCTCCAGCGGTCGATCAGCCGCCCCAGCTCCAACGGGTCGCGCAACTGACTGCCGCCGGGCCAATAACCCAGGTTGAGTTCCAGCCCGATGCCGGCCAGGCCCAAGTCGGCTCGGACCAGGGCGTCGGTAAAGTGCAGCGGCGACAAATCGCATTCGGTTTCGCTCATGAACTCCGCCCAGGGCTGATCGACCATCAGCACGATCGGGGTTCGTGGATCGGTCTGCCGAGTGACCTCGATCGCCAGCACGGCCATCCGCAGCCGCTGCTCCTCGGAGAGCGAAAAGACGTCGACCGCGTTGAGCCGCGCGGCACATTGCCAGACCTGCACTCGGCCGCGGTAGCGGGTAATGGCGGCCCGCAGATAGTCGGAGGCGAACGCCATCAGGTTGTCGTCGTCGCCCTCCCATAAGTAAAGCCAGTCGGGGGTCGCGTAGCGGTCCAGCTGCAAAAGCGGTCCGGCGCAGACCTTCAGTCCCGCGGCCCGGCACCACTCGATCTGTCGATCGCTGAGCGACCAGTCGCGCTTGCCCTCGAGCTGTTCGACTTCACGCCAGGCCAGCGGCACGATGGCGGCATTGAACGTCCCGGCCACGGCCGCCAGCGCGGCATCGGCCAGCGGAGCGCTGCCGAGGTTGCAGCCCAACAAGGTTTGTCCCTTGGCGGTTTGCCGTTTTTGGGCGAGCGCGGCGTCGCAGTATTCGCGGCCCATCGCCGCGGTGCCCTCGAGCGCCAACTCGATCGCGCGTTGGGCTTCGGCGTCCGCGGTGTTCGGATCGGATTGCTGGGTGGCGGCCTTGGCCAGATGGCCCCGGGCAGCGGCGACGTGGCGCAAGACCGGCGGCCCGACGGCGATTCCTTGGGCTTGCCAGAAGGCGATTTGATTTTGCAAGCGGTTGAGCGTGCCGCGGGCAAGCTCGACTGTCAGATGATATGGCGCCTTGCGCTCGATCAGCGTGGCGGTTCCCAAGAGCACCTCGCCCCAGCCGTTCACTCGCCAGGGAATGTAGAAGCAGCCCGAGTCGTGTTCGGCGCGGCGGATCGCCAGTCCATCATCCGTCCATTGGGTGCGGCTTTGCCAGGGAATGTCGTCCATTCCCGCGGCGTAGGCTCGATGGATCGCGTCATCCGCCAGCCGCTGCCGATGCGGCACGAGAAATCGGATCAAGCCCATCGCAACTGCACCCGGGGAGCAAGCGGAACCGGGATCCAACCACCGAGCTGGAAATCTCGGCGAGATTGGCATCCGCCTGGCGGGGCCACCAGCCCGCCCGGCAGCGCCCGGGTCGGAACCGGCAGTCACCGGCAGCGTGCCGGACCCTTCCGCGCTGGTCCGCAGTGCGAGTCTAACCCAGCCGCCAGCCGCCGACAACGGGCGGTATCGCCCAGCGCGCGCGGCGCACTGGCTCGATCGTCCGGCGCGTCCAATCTGCCCGTTGAAAAATGCCGTCGTGGCATTTTTCAACCTCGCCAAGCTTAGGGCAAAGCCCCTCGCGGCTCGCAAAATAACAACTTACGTTGTTATTTTGTCATCGCATCCATGCGATGTCGCAGCCCGTTGACTTCTTCAACGGGCTGCTATACTGCGACTGGTCCACCCGCGCCCGCCGTGCCGTCTCGCGCCGCGCCATCGATCCAGGAAAAAATGGTGTTGCTGGAATCTTCGCTTCCCGATTGGCCGGTCCGTCGCGGCAAAGTCCGCGACATTTACGACCTGGGTGACCGGCTGCTGCTGGTCAGCACGGACCGGATCAGCGCCTTCGATTGGATCCTGCCGAGCGGCATTCCCGACAAGGGCCGGGTGCTCACCCAGCTTCAGCGCCTTTTGGTTCGAGCGGCTGGGCGAGCCGCATCACTTGCTGACGACCCGCTTGGACGAACTGGAACTGCCGACCGGTTGCGACCGCGCCGCGCTCGAGGGCCGCTCGATGCTGGTCCGCAAGACCCGTGTGGTGCCCATCGAGTGCGTGGTTCGCGGCTACCTGGCCGGCTCCGGCTGGGCCGAGTATCAGCGCAACTCGAGCGTCTGCGGAATCCGGCTCCCCGCCGGACTCGTCGAGTGCCAGCAGCTGGCCGAACCGATCTTCACTCCCGCAACCAAGGAAGAAACCGGGCACGACGTCAACATCAACTTTGCCGAAATGGTCGAGCGGATCGGCGCTGGCCCGGCCGAGGAGCTGCGCCGCCGCAGCATCGACGTCTATCGCCGCGGCGCCGAACACGCCCGAGCCCGGGGCATCCTGATCGCCGATACGAAATTCGAATGGGGCTGGACCGACGACCGGCTGATCTTGATCGACGAGGTGCTCACGCCCGACAGCTCGCGGTTTTGGCCCGCCGACCAGTACGCGCCGGGTCGCAATCCGCCTTCGTTCGACAAGCAGTTCGTCCGCGATTGGCTGACCCAGACCTCGTGGGACAAGAACAGCCCGCCACCCGCCTTGGCCGGCGACGTCGTCGTCAAGACCCGGGCCAAGTACATCGAGGCCTACGAGCGGCTCACCGGCCGGACGTTTGCCTGGCAATAAATCGGCGCTGCGGGTTCACCGGCTCGGCTGTCCCCAGGGCCGCACGCCACGAATCCGACCTTGCGGCCGCTGCCGATCGAGCGAGATCGGGTCGGGCGTTTCATACACACCCACGTTGCCGGCCTCGTCGCGAGCTTCGACCCGCAGGAAAACCCGCTCGGGGACGCGATTGTCGAGCCGCCAGGCGAAACTGCCGCTGGCATCCAGCTCGGCAGCAATCGGCGACCAGGGCCCATGCGGTTGATCGCTGAAGAACAGCGAAACCGGCCGGCTCTCGAGCAGAGCGTCGTTGGCCTCCCAGCGTATCACCAGCTCGCCGCTTTCGGGCCCGGGATCGAGGGCCGTCAGCCGCACCGCGGGCCGGGTTAGATCCACGCCGATCCAGACTTCCGGCAAATCGCCGTCGCGCGGCGTCTGGCCGCTGAGCCCATTGCCGCTTTGGATCACGATCCGAAAACCGTACAGCCCCTCGCTGTCGACGCTGACCACCAGCGGACTGCGATTGTCGTTGTCGGCGCCGTAATTGGCCCAATGGCGGCCGCCGTCCCGCGTGCCCCAGAGCTCAACCTTGGCCACACCCGAACTGCCGATCGAATCGACTTCGTAGTCCAGCTCGAATGTTTTCAGGTTGACCATTCGGGGCCGCTCGCCGATCGGCATCAGGCTCCAATCGGCGGGCACGTTGCCGGTTGGTTGCGCCTGCACTTGCGAAACCATCTGGGCCGGCACGCGGTTAGCGTCGGTGCGAGCCGCGTTGGGGATTGCCGAACCCCGGCCGGCGGAACGCCAGGGCGACGCGCCCTCTCCGGCCGCCGCCGGATCGCCCGCGTGGGCCAGCGAACTGTCGAGCGAGCCCTTGACCGCCGCGTCGGCCGGCCAGGAGACTGGCCCGCCCGGAGCGGCGCCGCTGCGCTCGATTCGCGCGTCCAGCGAGCGGCGCAAGTCGGCCGGCGCGTCCGCGGAGCTGCCACCACCGAGCGACTGGGCTCGGTCGCTTTGAGCAGTGCGGTCGGCTTGGTTCGGCCGCTCCGATTTGACCTGCACCTGGGTGACGGCCGTGTTGCCGGCCTCGTCCGCGACGCTCGCCCGCAGGGTGATCGGTCCCCGCGCGCGGGCGGAAACCAGGTCGCCTCGCCGACGAGCGTGTATTTGGCCGCGCGCTGCAGTTGAGCGTCGATCGCTAACGGCAACCAACTGTCGCCGCCGAGTAGCTGGTACTCGAGCTTGAAGGTGTCGGCCTTGAGGCCCGTGTCGAGCACGTGCCACTGAGCGACGATCTCGCCGTTTTCGCCGCGGGTCGCCGTCAGGTCCAACCGCGGCGTGATCGTGTCGACAATCACGATCAGCTGCGGCTCGTAAGGCCCTTCCGGATGCGAGTGCCCGTCGCGGTCGATCGTGCGGATCGAGAACCAGTACTCGCCGTCGTGCGGCGCCCGAAAGGCAAAGGTGTGCTGGTCGGGCTTGACCCGGCTTTCGCTGCGCCACTTCTGCCCTTGGTCTTCGGAGACCATCAGCCGGACTTCGGCCGGCTGCGGGCCGCCGTGCTGGGCACCGTCGATCCGGAACGGAATCGAAAACACTCCCTGCCGGGTGTAGACGGCCTGCGCCGCCAAGGGAGAGGGTGCTCCCAGGGCCGGTCCGGCGTCCGTCGGCTGCGCTGCCGCGCGACGCCCGAGAGCGCCAGAGCATCGCGACGGCGGAGAGGATCGCTTTGTTCATGACCGATTCGTCGCGCTCCGGATGCGGCGGCTGCGGATCCCCCATCCGCCCCGGTTGGCGCAGGCTCAGGCGGCAGGCGCGCAGCGCTCCGCAGACATGCTCGGCGCTCCGCGGGGGCGCACCCTGTTGGGTATCGGCGAAGTCGATCTTTCCGCTTGAGAAAGATCGCCAGACGGGCGCGGCAGGGCAGATGGGGCAAGCCGCGAAGAAATGAACTAGCGTAACGTCCCGCCCGTTGGGCCCACCCGGCATGGCAGCCGACCCACAAATCCGGCCGGAAAAGTCGGGCGAGCCAGGATCGGGCTTCGCCCGGCGTTGGCAGTCCGAGCCGCGTTGACGCTTGCGCCGCGGGCATCTACGATGAGCAGTAGAGTCTTTGCGGACGCTTCTGCCTGCATTTCTGGCGTGCCTCCTAAACGCTCCAAGGCGCCTATCATGTTGGATCAACGATCCCCCGGTTCGCGTTCGCCGCAGCCGATGAGCTTTCCCCGGGTGCTGGGTTGGGTGGTGCTGCTGGCTTTGACCTTTCCCGTCGATGTCCGCGGTGCCGACAAAGCCGCCAAGAAGGACGAGATTCCGGCGCCGGAAGACGTGGTCCTCAAGACCGCCGACGGCTTGCTCCTGCACGCGACCTGGTATGCGGGCACGAAAGAAAAGGAAAGCGTGCCCGTCATCCTCGTGCATGGCTTCAAGGGCAGCCGCAAGGATTTCGAAGCGCTGGCGGTTTACTTGCAGAAGCAGGGGCATGCGGTGATCGTGCCCGACCTGCGCGGCCACGGCGACAGCACCGAATTTCGCCGGGGCGTCGGCACGCGGAACGACAAGATCGAGGCCGCTTCGCTCCGCCAGGGGGACTTTGCCGCGATGATCGCCGGCGACCTCGAGGCGATCAAAGGCTTCCTGAAGGAAAAGAACAACGAGGGCGAGCTGAATCTCGACAAGCTCTGCGTCGTGGGGAGCGAAATGGGCGCGCTGGTCGCAACCGGTTTTGCCCAGCAGGATTGGGCCTGGCCGCCGCTGACGACCGGCAAACAAGGGCAAGACGTCAAGGGCCTGGTGCTGATTTCGCCCGAGCCCAACTTCAAGGGCCTACGGATGGCGGACGCCATGAACGACGCCGCAGTCCGCACCCAGTTGTCGATTCTGATCATCGCCGGCAAGCGCAAGGGCAACTTCAAGACCGAAGCCAATCGGCTCTACGACGGCTTCAAGAAATATCACACCGACCCGGAGAAGAAGGACTTGTTCCTGTTCTTGCCAGACACGCCGCTGCAAGGCACCAAACTACTCAGCGAGCCGAGCCTGGAAGTCCACCTCTACATCGCCGACTTCATCGGCCAGATCGAGAAGCAGGAAAACCCCTGGGCCGAGCGGGCCACGCCGCTCAACTGACACGCTGCGCGGCTGAGACGCCGCCTCGCGCCAGGATCGGGACACGCCGGCCGACGGCCAGTCGGTTACTCTCGCCACGGCTCGTGCGCACGGCGCTCGCCCGTTTCGCTAATGCACTTCCAGCGCCCGGACGGCACCGGCAACAGGGGCGATTCGCCCGCACTGGCGGCCGACGTGCCGGTCGTTGCTGGGGCGGCGGCGGGAATCTCGAGCGTCGCCCCGATCGGCAGCAGGTCGGGCGTGGGCAGTAGGCCGCGATTGGCCTGGAAAATCTCGCGGTACCGCTCCGAACTGCCCAAGTAGCGCGCCGCCAAGGCCGTCAGCGTGTCGCCGTCGACCACCACGTGCGTGCGGCGCGGACTGGGCGATGGGGCAATCACCGCAGGCGGGCTGGGCGCCGCGGGCGGACTGAGCACCGCCGGACTGGAAGCCCGCGCCGCGTCTGGCCCGCGGTCGGGCTCGCTCCGGTAAGAGCCCAGCAGCGCCGGCCGGGTTGGCCCACCGGCCATATCCCTTGGAAGTGGTCGGTTCGAAATCGAAGCCCAATTGCGGATCGGCCGAGCCGGGCGTGGCCGCGGTGGGCATTTTGGCCGGACTGTCGTCGTGGCCCGGCGACAGGAAACGAGCGTGGGCCAGCGTCGAATCGTGCGCGGGCAGGCGGCGGGCCAACGGGCCGCGCGGTTCCTCCTGCCGTGGCTCGCTGACCTCGGCGGGGGGCGTCTTGCGGGAGAGCAGGGCTCCGGCCGCAGCCACGGCCACCAGCGACAGCAGCACCAGATTCTTGCCGGGGGACATGGTCGACCGTCGGCGCTGGGAAGGGCAGAGAGGACCGAACGAGCGCAACCTCGGCAGGGTCGCAACTCCTGCTATCGCCCGGCTGCCCGGCGGCGGTTGAGGCAATTCTGCCCAAGCGGCGCGAGATCTCCCAGCGCGGCGCAGCACGCCGCTGAGGTAAGCTTTGCCGCGGGCACGGATCGCGCGAACGATCCGATCGCGCAACTTACGGGGGAGAACTCCGGCCGGCCGTCGCGCGGTGCTGCCGCAGAACCTGGTCGACGATCGGCCAGCTGCCCCCGACCGATCAGGCGGCGGCCGCGCTCGACGACCGATTGGGCTCGGACTTCCGCAGCCAGAGCAGCACGGGCGATGCGATGTAGACCGTACTGTAGGTGCCGGAAAACAGGCCGATGAGCATCGCGAAGGCGAACGGATGGATACCCGGCCCGCCGACGAAATACAAAATCAGCGTGCCGATGAGCACCGTGCCCGAGGTGAGCAGCGTCCGGCCCAGGGTCTGGTTGACGCTGTCGTTGATCATTTTCTCGGTCAGGTCGGGGTTCTTGCCGCGGATTTCGCGGATGCGGTCGAAAATGACGATCGTGTCGTTGATCGAGTAACCGACGATCGTCAGCAGTGCCGCCACCACCGCCAGGCTGATCTTGAACGGATCGACCAAGGCCCAGCCGAAGAACGGCGCGAGCCAGTAGCTAAGCGCCAAGAAGCCAACCGTGACCAGCACGTCATGAATCAGCGCGATCACGGCCGCGAAGCCGAACATGATGTTCTGGAACCGCACCCACAGGTAGAGCACGATCATCACCATGCTGGCCAAAAGCGCCTTCGAGCGCCACCCACTGCGTGTCGCCGGCCACCTTGGCCCCGATCACGCTCGATGAAGGAAACACCGGCAGATCGGCCAGCCGGGTCTTCATCTGCTCGAGCAGCGGCCGCGCGTCGCTCGGCGAGAGGTCGATCGACAGCGTCCAATCGGAGAAGGCGTGGTTGTCCTGGGCCGAGGCGTCCGGATTGGTCAGGCTGTATTTCACCGCCGGCAACTTGGCTTCGGCCAGATTCTCGTCGATCAGTTTGGCCAAGGTGGGGCGGTTGATCTTCTCGGTGAAGTGCAGCGCGACTTCGGTCGCTCCGCTGGCTTCGGCCGGCTTGGCCTCGCCGGGAGCGGGCGCCGGCTTCTCGGCCGGCTCGGTCTTCTCGGCCGGCTCGGACTTCGTTTCTGGATCGGACTTCGCTTCCGGCGCGGTCTTCGCTTCCGGCTCGGGCGACTCCTTGGCGGGGGTGTCCTCGGCCGTCGCGTCCTGGGCCACAAGCAAGCCCGCTAGCGCTCCCGGCGCATCGCTGGCCAGCGCGAGCAACGTACCGCTAGCCAACGGCGTACGGGCGCCCTTGGGAGGCGCGGGTTCGGCCGGCTTGGAGTCGGACTGCGGCGGATTGGTTGACTCCGCGGCGGCGGGCTTCTCCTGATCGGCGGCGGCGCCGGCAGGTTTTTCGCCGGATTTGGTCGCAGGAGCGGGCTTGGCCGGCTCCGGCTGGGCCTTGGTCTCGGGCTTTGGCTCGCTCGGCTTGAGGGGCGTGGCAGGTAGCGTGGTCCGCGCGGGCGTCTTGGGCGGAGTGGCATTCGCACCCGAGATGGAGCGCGGCGAGCTGGTCGCCCGCGGCTCGTCGTACGTCATCGAGTACGTGGCCAATTGCCCGTGGAAAGCGTCCTTCAGCCGCTGCTGGACCAGCTTCATGTCGGCCTGCGCCGTGTCGATCTTGAATTCCAGGTTGTTCTTGCCGACGGAGCTGACCGAAACATCCTCCAAGTCTTCCAGATTCGAAGCCACTTGCCGCACCGTGGCCACTTCTTGCGGGTGGTTCTTGTCGAACAGCACCTGAACCGACGTACCGCCGCTGAAGTCGATATCCAACAGACCGCTGCCGCGGAAGTAGACCCCGACCATGCCGATGCCGATCACGATCAACGAGGCGACGATGGCCGGCCCCCGCCATTTGACGAAGTCGATGTGCGTCGCGCCGATGAATTGCCGCATCCGCAGCTGCTTCAGCCACCGCTTCCGCTCGAAGATGTCGAAGATCACCCGGGCCACGTAGACGGCCGTGTACAAGCTGACGGCCAGGCCCAGAATCAGGGAGATCGCGAAGCCCTTGATCTGGTCGGTGCCGATCGCAAACAGCACGACAGCGGTCGAGACGGTCGTGACGTGCGAGTCGATAATCGTGGCCATCGCCCGGCTGAAGCCGTTGCGGATGGTCATCCGCAGCGAGGCTCCCTTGGCCGATTCTTCCCGCATCCGTTCGTAGATCAGCACGTTGGCGTCGACGGCCATGCCCACGGTGAGCACCAGGCCCGCCAGGCCGGGCAGGGTGAAGGCGGCTTTGATCAGCATCATCAGGGCCACGGCCAGGATCATGTTCATGATCACGGCCATGTCGGCCACGCAGCCGGCGAAGCGATAGTAGAACAGCATGAAAGCGATCACCGCGATGGTCGAGATGACCATCGCATCGGTGCCGCTCTTGATCGTATCGGCGCCCAGCTGGGCCCCGATCACCTGCTCGCTGATGGGCACCTTCTGCAAGGCGGCCGGCAAGCTGCCCGAGTTGAGCACGTTGACCACGAAGTTGACATAATCTTCGTCGAAGCTGCCGGTGATTTGCCCTCGTTCGTGGATCGTGCTGCGAATCGAGGCGGCCGATTGCAATTCGTTGTCGAGCACGATGCCCAGCTCGTGCGGGGGACGATTCGTGCTGGGCAGATTCTCGCCCGTGAGCTGGCCGAATTTGAAACCGCCCTTGCTGTCGAGCGTAAAGGTGATGCACATGCCGCCGTGCTCGTCGACGCCCCGTGCCGATCCGGTCAGGTTGTCGCCGCTGACGTTGAAATCGTCGATCAGCACCAGCACCTGCTCGACGCCGTGCGGCCCCTTGCGGAACACGGCGTTGGGCGGGGGCGACATCCCCTTCCGCATGCCGATCCAGCGGGCCTTGAGCTTGGCGCCCTGGTAAACCTCGTCGGCCGGGTTCTCCAGGGCCAGATCGATCAGCTCTTTGTGATCGGCCTCGGTGTTATTCGCCAGGATGCGAAATTGCAGGTTGCCACTGGTGCTGATGATCCGCTTGATCTGTTCGACTTCGCGCTGCTCGATCTCGGGCACGATGATTTCGATCTGCTCGGCCCCGTACTGGCGGACGGTCACTTCCTTGAGGCCGCCGGGATTGATCCGCCGGCCGATCGCGCCGACGAGCTTCTGCATCAGGTCGGGCGGCTGTTGGCGCTTCGGCACGTCGAACACCAGCACCGGCTTGTCGTTGACGGTGCGGAGCCCGACTTGGACCAGCCCCTCGTTGAGTTTCTCGACCGCTTGGGCCGCCTTCGTGGCCGCGCTCGGGCTAGGCAGCAGAATTTCCACCTGCCGGTCGGCGTTGAGCCGGGCCTTGAGCTTCTGCCCTTCGACGGAGCCCAGTTGCGAATTCAGCGTGTCGAGCAGCTGGCCGCGGTCGCCCCCCTGCTCGATTTCGTAGACCAGCACGACGCCGCCGCTCAGGTCGATCCCCAGCTTGGGCGGCCAAAGCAGGAAGTCGATCGCGAGCGCTCCCAGCAGCGTGGCCAGCACGAGCCCGATCTTGAGGTTGTAATCGGGCATCCGCAGCCAATTGGCGAGCAATTGACCGAGCAGGAACGAGCCGACGATCACGGCGATAATGATCGCCGCATGCACGCCGAGCGACGAACTGGCCTCGGCCTGATCGGCCGCCTGACCCAAGAGCAAGGGAAGCAAGGCAAACGCGGACATGAAAGGGGATTCCTGAATCGTTCGTGCTTGGGGTGGTTCGCCCGGTCCCCGCGGGATCCGCGCTACGGCGGGCCTGCCAGCCGACGGACGGCCTGGGGATCTCGGCCAACGCTTGAATCTTTCGCCCCCCGCCCGGGCGCTTGCGGCGCGGTGGGGCGGCGGCGCGCTAGGTCTTGTCCGTTTTCTCGCTCGATTCGTCGGCCGTAACGACGCGAGCGATCGAGTTGAAGGTCACGCGGAGCTTGGTGTTGGTGCTCTCGTCGACCTTGATCGTCACTTCATCCTGCTCGCGCTGCACGTTGACCACTACGCCATAAATGCCGCCGATGGTCACGACGCGATCGTTCTTCTTCAGGTTCTGCAGCAGTGCCTTGAGCGCGGCGTCGCGCTGCCGCTGGGGCCGCAGCAGCAGGAGATAAAACATCACGCCAATCAGGGCCAGCGCCGGCAGCATCCCGAGCGGGCTGCCACCCGGCGCACCGCCGCCGCCATCCGCCTGGGCCCACAGCAACCAGCCAAAGTCTGCCAAAATCAACTCGCTTTCATCAAGTCAAACCGCCCGTCGCAGCCCGCCAGGTGGGGCCCTCGGGCCGCCAGTCGGCGAGGCGGGCGGAACGCCGTTCCCCCTCGCGCGCCGCTATCGGCGACCTGCTCCGAACCGCGGGAAGCCGTGTATCTTAGGCCGCTCGCCCACAATCAACAAGGCCGGCCGCCCGCCCCCAATCCCCCCAGCTGCCGCCTGCGAATTGGCTCTGCCGAGCCCGGAATTCTCGCCGTAGGATGCGGCCCAGGCAGGGTCCACTGCCGCCGCTTGGCGACCCGAGTCACCCGCCGGACGAAACCGCGCTCAATCCCCTTCGCCGGTCTCGCCCTCGACTTCGCGCCAGACGCGCATCCGCTGGTCCATGAACTGGCTGTATTGGCCGCGCTCGATGGCCGCCCGAGCTGCGGCCAGCAACTGCTGATAGAACGTCAAGTTGTGAAGCGTGACCAGGATCGGGCCCAGCATCTCGCCGGACAGAAACAAGTGCCGCAGGTAGCCCCGGCTGTGACGGCAGGCTGGGCAGGGACAGCCCTGCTCAAGCGGTGCCCGATCGAGTCGATGCCGCAGGTTCCGCAACTTGACCGGGCCGGTCGCCGTATAGGCCAAGCCCGTGCGACCGGCGCGGGTCGGCAGGACACAATCGAACAGGTCGATCCCCCGCCGAATTGCTTCCAGCAAGTCCTGGGGCCGGCCGACCCCCATCAGATACCGCGGTTTATCGACCGGCAGGGCCGGGACCGTGACATCCAAAATCCGCAGCATGTCGGCAGGATCCTCTCCCACGCTCAGCCCGCCGACGGCGTAGCCCGGAAAATCGAGCGCGGTCAGCTCGCCGTGCGCAATCGAGCCGCAGTTCAGGATCGAGCCCCCCCTGCACGATGGCGAACAGGGCCTGATCGCGACGCGTCTGGGCCCGCTGCGAGCGTTCGGCCCAGCGGCAGGTGCGCTCCATGGCGTCGCGGACGACGGCCGGCTCGTTGGGCAGCGCCACAACATGGTCGAGCACCATCGCCACGTCGCTGCCGAGCTGCTCTTGGATCGCCACGGCCTTTTCCGGGCTGAGCTCGAACAGGTTGCCGTCGATGTGCGAGCGGAACACGGCCCCTTGCTCGTCGATCCGGGTGTTAGCCGCCAGGCTGAAGAGCTGAAACCCGCCGCTGTCGGTCAGAATCGGGCCGGACCAGCCCGACATCGCGTGCAAGCCGCCCAGTTCGGCAACCACGTCGGCGCCGGGGCAAAGCCAGGTGGTATGTATTTCCCAGGATCATCTGAGCACCGGTCGCCCGGAGCTGCTCGACGGTCACGCCCTTAACCGTCCCCTGGGTGCCGACCGGCATGAAGGCCGGCGTTTCGACCGGGCCATGCGGCGTGCGGAAAGTCGCGCGGCGGGCGGCGCAGTGCGGATCGGTCGCTTGGAGCCGCAGCGCAAAGGTGGAATCATCGGCCACGTTCGAGATCTCTGTCGCGCGGCGCCGGCCGGGCGGCTGTTAGCCGCGGGCTACCCGATCCCAGAGCAACACGGTCCGCGAGCAACCATGCCCGCGAGCCTCGCACCCGGATTGGGGACCGCTGAACCTGGCGTCAGTCGCCGCGGAGCTTCAGGCCGTGCTGAGTGAGCTTCTCGCGGACCTCGTTCAAACTGGTCACGCCGAAGTTCTTGCACTCGAGCAGATCGTCGCCGGTGCGGCGGACCAGCTCGCCGATGGTGTTCAGCCCCAGACGAATCATGCACTTGCGAGCCCGGACCGACAGGTTCAGATCGGAAATCGGGCGGTCGAGCATCGCCTGTTCGTCGGGCGACATCAGCTCGGGCTCGAAGACCGGCTCGGGCAGCTTCTCCTGGGCCAGCTGGCCCAACGAAAGTCCCTTGGAGGCCAGCATCTCGCGAATCTCGACCAGCGAGGTTTCGCCGAAATTCTTGCTCGCCAGCAGATCCTGCTCGCTGCAGCGGGCCAGATCGCCGAGCGTCTTGATGCCCATCTTCTGCAGGCAATTACGGCTGCGGACCGAGAGCTCGAAATCGCTCACCGGAATGCCGAGCACCTGACTCATCCGGTCGCGTTTGCGCTGCGCGTCCTCGTCGTAGTACATCTCGCCCGAGGCCTGGGCGTCCTTGAGGAACAGCCGGCGCGGAAGTTGTTCGGGCGACGTCCAGAATCCGCTGATAGCACTGCTGGGCCCGATCGTACTGCTGGCGATCTTCGTACAGCACGCCGAGGTTCAACAGCGGACCGATGTACGTGGGAAACTGGTGGACGGCCCGCTCGTACAGTTCCAGGGCCAACTCGTCGTTGCCGCGGCGGTCGTTTTCCAGGGCCAGGCCGAACAGGCGCGCCGGAGTGATTGCGGTCGGACTCGACGGCCCGCTCGTACAGCGCGACCACCTCCTGCGGGTTGCCGCCGATCAGCGACACGCAGGCGGCCCGTTGGGCAAGGTACTCGGCCGTTTGCTCGACGGCGCCGGACAGCCCGTCGAGCAGGACCAGGCGGCCCTTGGGATCGCCGCTCAGCCGCAGGGCTTCGGCCCGGGCGAGCACGCAATCGTCGCCGTTGTACCCGGCCTTGGCCGCGGCCGCGTAGTTTTGCTGGGCCGCGTCGTAATGACCCAAGGCCACGTTGGTCTTACCAAGGTAGAAATTCGACAGGGCCCCGCCGTCGGCCGATTTGAGCGTCTCGGCTGCCACCTGGTACGCCCGAGCAGGTAGTAGCAGACTCCCAGCCGGACCGAGGCGGCGGGGCTGCGGTCGCCGCCGTCCTCGACTTCGCCGACCGCGTCGCGCAGGGCGAAACTGCGAAAAATCCTCGGCGATGGCTTGTTCCAGCTTGCGAATCTCTTGCGGGCCGAACGGGCCGCTGGTCAGCACGATTTGCTTCAGGTCGGCTTCCAGAGCCTGCACCATAATGCGTTTCTCTCTCTAACTTGGAAGGCTTGGGTCAGCTCAACTGAGAGCCAGCGAAGGGAGTCGAACCCTTAACCCCCGCATTACGAATGCGGTGCTCTGCCGATTGAAGCTACGCTGGCGATTGGTCGCGACGCGGGCGAAACCAGGCCACAAGTGGCATGGGGGGGCGAACTAAGTAAATTAAGACTCGACTGCACAACAGTCAAGGGTACCCCGGCTTACGACCGGTTCGACCCCCGATCGGTTCGCCCGCCCGTCTCAACCGATGCTCGGATTGCCGTGCCCCCGGGCGGGCCCTAAGAAGCCCCTGGAGGCTGTCCGGACCCTTGGCGGAAATGGTTCGCGTAAGAAGTAATCCAATCTTGCACAACGGTTAAGCAGAATTCCCCGCCGACTGCCTCAAATTGGGGGTTACGGCCAGTAGTGACACTCGGAACAGAAATTGCTCCGACCAGGAACCTTCGCCGCGGACCAACCCCCATTTCGGGTCCAGGCCGGCTTTGACCACAATCGCCCAAGGCGGAGCGAATGTCCCAAGACTCGGAGCTTTCGGAAGAAGCTGTCACCGTACACCTGCTCGACCCCTCCCGCGGCAGCGCCCTGCAGATGTGGTGCTTTGCCGGCAAGGGGGTGATCAGCATTGGCCGGGCCGACGACCGCGACGTGGTGCTGGTCGACCCGTACATTTCCCGCAACCACGCCGAGCTGCGCTATCAGCAGGGTCAGTGGTGGCTGGTTTCCCTGGGTCGCAACGGAGTGGTCGTGCAGGGGCAGAGCATCGTCGATGCGCTGGCTTACGACGGGATGCAGTTCCGGCTCGGCGTTAACGGGCCGACGCTGCGGTTCCGCGACTCGACTTCGGCCAATTCCAACGAAGCCACGCTCTCGGCCGACTCGTGTACGGCGATCGTGCTGCGGATCGACCACGCCAAGCTCTCGGCCGAGGTCGATGCCATTGCCGCAGGCGATTACTTCCGCGACTTGCAGCAGCGGGCCCGCGCCTGCGCGAAAAACGACAGCTCGAATCGAACTGATATCCGCCCCCGTCCTTGAGAGGGTTCGCACTCGTGCCTCGCATCATTTCGACGCATTCCTTCCGTGGCGGCACCGGCAAATCGAACGTCACCGCCAATCTGGCGGTGCTGGTCGCCGCGGCCGGAAAGCGCGTGGGAATCATCGATACCGACATCCAGTCGCCGGGCATTCACGTGCTGTTCAATTTCGATCAGCAGCAAGCCGCCCACTCGCTCAACGACTTTCTGCAAAATCGCTGCCCGATCGAAAAAGCCGCGCACGACGTGACGGCCCAAGCTTTCGGGTCGGCCGACGCGGTGCCGCGGGGAGCCCAAATCTTTCTGATTCCCTCGAGTCTCAACAGCGGCGAGATCGCCCGAATCCTTCGCGAGGGCTACGACGTGGCCCTGCTGAACGACGGCATCCAGTCGCTGGTCGAGAAGCTCGATCTCGATTTCCTGTTCATCGACACGCATCCGGGCGTGAACGAGGAGACTTTGCTCTCGATCGCGATTTCCGACGCCTTGGTGCTGCTGATGCGGCCCGACAACCAGGATTTCCAGGGCACCGCGGTCACGGTTGAGCTGGCCCGGCGGCTGGAAGTGCCCGAGATGTTCTTCATCGCCAACAAAGTGCCGCCGGACACCGACCTGGCAGCGCTCCGCAAGCAGATCGAATCGACGTTTAGAGCGCCAGTCGTGGCCCTGCTGCCCTGATGCCGACGTCGCTCGGCTGGGAAGCCGAGCCGTTTTCTGCACCCGGTACCCCGAACATCCGCTGACGCACGATTTGCAATCGGTGGCCAATCGACTGCTCGGTCCGCAAGCGGCGATGGCCGAAACGGCCGTTCCCTGACTATTCCCAAATCCCTGCCGGGCAGACTTCCTTTTCCGTCGCGAGGAACCGAGCGCATCGTGAACCCCACCACTCCTGATGGCGAAGTCGACCGGCTGCTGGTCCGTTTGAAATCGGCGGCCTCGCCGCTGCGCGAGGTACTCCGCGAGCTGCACGCCCGCTACGCCGGCAATCTGGAAGGCAAGGTGGCCGACTACATTCCCGAGTTGGCCAAGGCCGATCCCCGCTGGTTCGGCGTGTCGATCGTCTCGGCCGAGGGGCAGGTCGTCGAGGTCGGCGATTGCGAGCAGCCGTTTACGATCCAATCCATTTCCAAGGCGCTCGTCTATGGGTTGGCATCGAGGACTGCGGCGTCGACCAGGTGCTGGCCAAAGTCGGCGTCGAGCCAACCGGCGAAGCCTTCAACGCGATCGTGCTCGACGAGGCCTCGAACCGCCCCTTCAACCCCATGGTCAATGCCGGCGCGATCGCCACGGCCGATCTGATCGCCGGCAAGGACTTTCCCGAGCGGCTCACCCGGGTGCTGGCCATGTTCGGCCGCTACTGCGGCCGACCGCTGCACATCGATAACTCGGTTTTTCTGTCCGAACGGATCACCGGGCACCGCAATCGGGCGATCGCCCATCTGATGCTCAATTTCGGCATGATGAGCGAGCGGATGGCCGAGTCGCTCGAGCTCTATTTCCAGCAGTGCTCGATCCTGGTCACTTGCCGCGACCTGGCCATGATCGGGGCCACGCTGGCCAACGGCGGCGTCAACCCGCTGACCGGCGAGCGGGCGATCGCCCAGCCCCTGGTCAAGTACGTGCTGAGCATCATGCACTCCTGCGGAATGTACGACTATGCCGGCGAATGGGCCTACCGCGTCGGCATGCCGGCCAAGAGCGGCGTGGGAGGCGGCATCGTGGCCGTGGTCCCCCGGCAACTGGGCATCGGGGTCTTCTCGCCCCCGCTCGACGCCAAGGGCAACAGCGTCCGCGGCGTACACGTCTGCCGCGAGCTGTCGGAGCGGTTCGGGCTGCACGCGTTCGAGTCGGGCTATACCGGGCCGGCCATTCGCGACCAGTTCGCGCCCATCCGCCGTGGCGCGGCAGCCGGTTGATCCGGCGGGCGTGCTGGACAGCGGGGCATCCGAAGCGACTCAGTTCCGCAGGGCCCGGAGCAGGAAGCCCACGCCTAGCAGCGCGAGTATGACGTCGCCCAGCCAGGGGGTGAAAGACGGAGCCCGGCCGGCTTCGGCCATCTTCATGCAGATGTTGTGCAGCGGATGGTTGAACACCACCACCGGCAGAAAGCAGACGAAGAAGCTGGTCAGATAGTCCCGGCTGCGGACGCGGATCGCCACCGGAATGCCGACCAGAACGTAGGCCAGGCAGAAGAAGCCGTGGGCCCAGCGGCGATGGATTTGCGATTCCAGCCAGTGCAAATGCCCACGCTCGGTCTCGAGCTTTGGTCACGGCCGCCAGCGACTGGGGCGGCGAGCTGGCCATCCAGGCCGCCTGCGACAGCCGCGGCGCCTGCTCCAGCCGGGCGATGGCCGCCCGCTCGTCCTCGCAACGACGGTGCAGCTCAATGAGGCTGCAATGGCGGGGCGGCCACTGGTCGCCTCGGCCGCCGTCGCCGATCGTCACAACTTGTTCCATCGTGTCTGGAAAGACCATCGATGCCACGTTGCCGATGTAGACCGTCCCCCGCCGCATCACGATCGACAGCGAGTGCTCGCGGGCGTTGGTGTGCAGCTCCCCTTCCTCGGCCGAAACGGTGACCGCCTCTTGCAGGCCGGGGCGTTCCATCACCAGCGTCGGCCGGATCAACCGTCGCCCTTCGACGGCTTTGACGTTGAGCGAGAAATGCCCCTTGGCGTAGCTGTGTTTGGTTTGCAGAAAGCGGTACGCGATCTCTTCGGCCGAATCGACGACCACCTGCTTGAGTCCCCGCTGCCCCCACCATTCGCTCACGTCGTACAGCCAGACGCAGCCCAAGCTGAGCAGCGTCGCGAGCAGCAGGACGGGCCGGATCAATAGAAAGGGGGATGCTCCCAGCGAGCTGAGGGCCACCAGTTCGTTCGAGGCGGCCATCCGCCCGAACACGCTGCAGGCGGCAAACAACGCCGCGCCCCTCGGTCGCATTCCGCAGGGCCTCGGGCGCCAGATACGGCAGCATCAGCAAAATCTCGCGGGCGCCGACGTCCGGCGGCAGATCCAACGTCACCGCGACGAACAATAGCAGGCCGGCGATCGCCACGAGCGCAATGGCAGAATACCAGCAAGTATTCGAGGAGGACGTAGCGGACGATGCACTGCATGAATGTTCGTTTTCGCTGCGACGAGCGGAGCAATACGGCAGCTAATTCAACCTGCGCCCCGCGGGAAATCCCTGGCGGCAGCGCCGGCTATCCCGCAGCCGGCGTCGCGCGGGTAGGCGCACCCTCGGCGCCCAGCCTGCTGCTCTTGGCCGTAACTTGGCGCGCCGGGCCGCAGACCTCCGAGAGTGCGTTAGATAGACGTTCCGGTGAAATAAGACAATTGCGGAATCGCGGCAGCCGACGTGCGGACACAGGAAAGATGTCGCGATTAAATAAACTAGAGAACTGAGGAATCGCAGACAATCTGGTTCAATAAGCGAGGGGGAACTTGCGCAGGCTTCACCACCGCTGCCGCGCAGCTTTCCTCTTGCCTTTGACAAGACGGTTGCGTTAGGTTTTCCACACATAGAGTCCGTGCGCGGCCTTGGCGCACTTCTAACCGGCAGGGCCCCATGAATTTAGGAGGGCCCAACGGCCGGCCCCGGCGCGTGCCAGGCGGTTGGGTCGATCTGCGTCGCGATTGCCAGAAATCCTTTAAGCATCAGCAGCCAGCATGCAACGGCACCCCGCTGCGGCGACGGCCGCCCCGAACTCCGTCGTCGAGCTCTTAGCGCAGAGGGTCGGCGAGCGGTGCGATGAGTTGGCATTCCGCTATCTGGCCGACGACGAAGGCGAAACCAGCTTTACCTACGGCGAGTTGGATCGGGCCGCCCAGCGGGTGGCCGCCTTGCTGGCCGAGCAGCAAGTCGAAGACCGCCCCGTGCTGCTGTTGTTTCCGCCCGGCCTGGATTACATCGCCGCGTTTTTTGGCTGCCTCTATGCCGGCGCCATCGCCGTGCCGGCCTATCCACCCCGCCCCGGCCGGATGATGCGGCGGCTGGAAACGATCGTCAGCGACTCGGGCGGCCGCGTCGCTCTGACCGTCGGTTCGATCCACAACTCGCTGGCGCGGGAATCAGCGCTTCGAAGCTCTTGGCCGACGTGACCTGGCTGGCCACCGACGAGCTGCCACCGCTCACCGGTCTCGATTTTCGCCCGCCCTCGATCACGGGCGACAAGCTGGCGTTTCTGCAATACACCTCGGGTTCGACCGGCGAGCCTAAGGGAGTAATGGTTTCCCACGCCAACCTGCTGCACAACCTGACGTCGATCTACAACGCGTTCGATGCCCGCGACGCGGTCGGCCTGAGCTGGTTGCCGATGTATCACGACATGGGTCTGATCGGCGGCATCCTGGGCTCGGTGCAGAGCGGCGGGAGCGTGACGCTGTTTTCGGCCTTCCGCTTTCTGCAGCGGCCGCTGACCTGGCTGGAATACATCACCAAGTACAAAGTGACGCACAGCGGTGCGCCGAACTTTGCCTACGACTTGTGCGTCGACCGGATTTCGCCGGCCGAGCGCCTGCACCTCGATCTGAGCAGCTGGCAATGTGCTTTCAACGGTGCCGAGACGATCCGCGGCGAGACGCTGGACCGGTTCGCCGAGGCGTTCCGGCCCTGCGGCTTCCGGGCGGATGCCTTCTATCCCTGCTACGGTTTGGCCGAGTCGACCCTGATGGTGACGTCGCGATTGCCCGGCCACCGCACGAGCCGGCTCAGCGTTCCCAAGCGCGAGTTGGAGCAGGGTCAGGCCCAGCCCGCCTCCAAGCCGGAGAGCGACGTGATCACGCTGGTCAGCTCCGGCTCGGTGGTCGGCGGTCAGCGGGTGCTGATCGTCGATCCGCAAACGCGGCAGGCCTGCCCGCCGGGCCGCGTCGGCGAAATCTGGATTCAAGGGCCCAGCGTCACCGGCGGGTACTGGATGCGGCCCGAGTTCAGCCGCGAGGCCTTTGCCGCCCAATTGGCGGGCGGCACGGACGGACCGTTCTTGCGGAGCGGCGATCTGGGCGTGCTGCACGACAACGAGCTGTTCATCACCGGCCGCAGCAAGGACCTGATTATCGTTCGCGGTCGCAATCATTACCCGCAGGACTTGGAGTTCACCGCCCAGTCCAGTTGCGCCGATCTGCAGGCCAATGCCGGCGCGGCCTTCGCCCTGCAGCGGGACGGCCGCGAGCAGGTCGTGCTGGTGCAGGAAGTCCGCCGCGAATCGCTGCGGACGATCGACACCGCCGCGGCCATCGCTGCGATCCGCCAGGCCGTGCTGGAAGAGTACGAGCTGCGGCTCGACGCGGTCGGCCTGCTGCGGCCGGGTGCGTTTCCCGCACCACCAGCGGCAAGATCGAGCGGTTCGCCTGCCGCCAGAAATACCTCGATGGCGAATTCGAATTCGTCGAGCTCTGGACGGCGCCCGCCGATGTGGCAGGTCCCCGCGGAACCGCCGCGCCGGCGGTGACCGTCGAGCAGCCGCTGGCCGTGCCGGAGTTGGACGCCTGGATCTCGCACTGGCTCTCCCGCCGGCTGCACCTCGAGCCGAGCGCGATCGACCTGGAGCAACCGCTGGCCCATTACGGGCTCGATTCGCTGATGGCGGTCGAGCTGTTGCACGATTTCGAATTGCAGTTCGGCCGCGAGTTGGAAATTGGCGCCCTGGTCGACGCCCCCAGCATTGCCGAACTGGCCCGGCGACTGGCCAGCAAAGCCGACGATCCGGCCTGGCCGCTGTGGGCTCACGACACGTCCGACGCCCTGCTGCCGGGCATTGCCCGGCCGACCTGGCGAGGGCCTTTCGGCGACCGGCCCGACGGCATCCTGGTCCGCGGCGAGTCGTCCGTCCGCGAGATGATGCCCTACCTGATGCGAGGCCGCAACGAGAGCCTGGTCTATCACGAAGCCTCGTACGACATTGGCCGCACCACTCAGTGGCTCGAAACCTATAACCGCCAGCATCCCGACGATCGGGCCACGCTGTTCGATTTGTTCCTCTGGGCCGTGGCGTATGTGGGCCACACCCGGCCGGGCATCAACCGCTTCGTCGCCAGCGGCCGGATCTACCAGCGGCGCGAGGTCAGCTTGTCGTTCGCGGCCAAGAAGCGGTACGACGCGGCGGCCCCGCTGGTGACGATCAAGCTCCGCTTTCCGGAGCGGCAAGAAGCGTTCGCGTCGGTGGTCCGGCGGATTGCCGCCGGCATCGACGAGGCTTGCAACGGTCCGCCCCGAGCGGTGGATCGGGAAACGCAGTTTGCCATGCGCTTGCCGCGGTTCGTGCTGCGCGGCGCGCTGTGGGGCTACCGGGTGCTCGATTATTGCAACTTGCTGCCCGGCAAGGTCATCGAGAACGACCCGCTGTATGCCAGCATGTTCGTGGCCAACCTGGCGTCCCTGGGTTTGGACAACACCTATCATCACCTCTACGAGCACGGCACCTGCAGCGTGTTCGCCGCGCTGGGTCTGCCCAAGCGAACGGTCGTGCCGGCGGCCGGCGGAAAGCTCGAAACCCGGCTCGTGTGGCAAGTGCGCTGGACGCTCGACGAGCGGATCGCCGACGGCTTTTACAGCGCCGGCTGCATGCGGCTGCTCAAGTCGATCCTGGAAAACCCGGGCGAATTCGTCCCTTCGTCCCGCGGTTGAAAGCGCGGGTCGCGGCCCTGGACCGTGCTGGCTGGGTCCTCTCGAGCGGCCCGCTTGCTTGTGGCTCCTGCCGGGGCGGCGTACATTGAACCGCTGGCGAAGATGCACCAGATCTAACAGGCCGGGAAGGTCTATCTCATGGCGATTGTCTCACCGCTGCGGCCGTCGACGGACGACGCCCGCCCCGCAGGACCGCGGACGCTCAACATCCTGGTCACCGGCGCGAGCGGATTCATCGGCTCGGTGCTGGTGCGACAATTGCACGCAGCCGGCCATCGGGTCCGCTGCCTGCTGCGTCCGACCTCCGATACCGGCCGCATCAACGACCTGCCGCTGGACCGCGTGCTGGGCGACGTCCGCAACGCGGAAAGCCTCCGCGCCGCGTTCGCCGGCCAACAAGCCGTCATCCACCTGGCCGGCCTGAGCTCCTGGGACCAGATCGATTCGCCCGCCATGGGCGAAACCTGCGAAGGAGGCACCGCCAACGTGCTGGCCGCCGCCCGCGAAGCCGGCGTCGAGCGCGTCGTCTACGTCTCCAGCGTGCTGGCCGTCGGCAGCCGGCCCGGGCCCGAGCCGGTCGACGAAACGAATCCCTTCGAGCTGTTCGCCGACAAGACCGTCTCGCACAGCCACCACAAATACCGGGCCGAAGAACTGTGCCGCCAGGCAGCGGCCGCGGGACAGGACGTGGTGATCGTCAACCCGGCCGAAGTTTACGGCCCGGACGACGTTGGCCGGATCACGGCCGGCAATTTGATCGACTTTGCCCGCAGCAATCCCGTGCTGGTCTGCAACGGCGGGACGAGCATCGTTCACATCGACGACGTCGCCCGCGGCATGCTGGCCGCCGTCGAAAGGGGCCGCAGCGGCGAGCGCGACATCCTGGGCGGCGACAACATCACCCATCGCCAACTGGCCGAGATCTTTCTCGAATTGTCCGGCCAGCGGAAGCGGATTCTGGTGCGCGCCGAATGCCCTGCTCCGCGGTCTGACGCGGGCGGCCCGGGCCGTGCGCTGCCCCCTGCCCTACAACTACCGCGTGGTGCCCTACGCCACCCGTTACTGGTGGGTCGACAACAGCAAGGCCCGCCGCGAGCTGGGCATCACGTTCCGCGGCGCCGCGAGACGTTGGCTCCCACGGTCGAGTGGCTCAAAGAGCGGGTTTGATCTGACGCGACTGAAGCCCAAAGGGCTTCCGGAATCCAACCCAGGGCAAGCGCAGTGCGCCCTGGGGCTAACGAACCTACGGCGAACCGTCATTCGCCCTGCAGGGGCGACGGAACCAATGGCAAGCGCGTTGCCCGACCATTTGCAAGACTCAGTACGCAACTCGCCCTGCTCCCCCGCCCTTACAGGGCGGTGACTCGGACTGGGCATGAACTGCTTCCCAGGGTTTTCGCTGCGCTTCAACCCTGGGCTGGGCTACTGCGCCCCTTCAGGGCGAACGAAATCCGCAACCGGCCCTTCGGCTTCCAAATAGCTGAACAAGTCACGCAGATCCTGCACCGGCAATTGCTCCAGCAGCCGCTCGGGCATTAGCGACTGGGGCGAGGAACGCATCTCGTCGATCTCGCTCCGCCCGAGCGTCGTGCGCTGGTTCTTGGCATCGACCAGCGTCACGGCTTGCTCGCTGGCTTCGACGACGATGCCGGTCAGCACGCGGCCGTCGCCGGTGACGATCGTCTGAGCAACATACTCGGGCCGGATCGAATTGCTCGGGTCGACGATGTTCAGCAGCATCAGCCCGCGATTGCGGCGATCAGCGGCGGTCAGGTCGGGCCCGATCTTGGCCCCTTCGCCGTGCAGCGTGTGACAGACGGCGCAATGCTTGACGAACAGCTTGCGGCCGCTGTCCCTTTCGCCCTGGCCTTCGGAGATAGCCCGGTTCAGGACCACGATCTCGGCCTGCTTTTCGCCCGGCGTGGCGGAGCGGACCTTGCCCCAGCGGCGTTCGACCGCGTCCGAAAGCTCGGGGTCGTCATGCAGCATGATCCGCCGCAACTGATCGAGCGGCACCTCCGCCGGAGGGATTTTCCCAGCGTCGACGGCGGCCAGCAGCAACTGGGCCGACGCTTTGCGCCGGCGAGCAATCCCACGGCCCGGGTCCGCACGGGCGGCGAGAAACGGCCGTAAGCGTCCAGGACGTGCCGGGCAATCCGCTCGTCCGCGAAATGATCGAGCGCGGCCAGGCACGCCTGCCGTACCGCGTCCGACTGACCATCGCCCCAGAGTGCCAGCAGCGGATCGATCACCGCCGGCGCCGCCGATTGGCCGAGCGCTTCGATCAGTTGCAGCCGGGCCGGCTCAGGCTGCGATTTGTCGGCCGCGAGCGCCAGGGCCCGCTCCAGCGCTGCCGCACTGCCCAGCCGCAGCGCGAACCGCACCACCGGCGGATCGGCCGTTTCGCCATTCCACAGTTTGGCCAGCACCGGCTCCAGGGCCGCGGGCACGTGCTCCAACCGGCGACCGATAAACTCCTGCTCGAGCGCCACGACCAGTGCCCGACGAGCGGCGTCGTCCGGGGCCGAGTCGAGCAGCCGGGCGCATGCGGCATAGCCAGCGTCGTTGCCCAGCGCCGCGTAGCGTCGAACCAGCCGCGGGGCAATCTGCTGAGCGACCAGCGGGAGCTTCCAGGCCGCGGGGCCGCAAAACCGCCCGAGCACCGCTTCGTGCTCGGCCACGGCCTGCTCTTCGATGGCCCACCACAACAGCAGCGGGATGAACGAATCTTGCGCGTCCTCGCTGCGCTCCGTCAGCGCGCCGACGATCGCCAGCATGGCCGGTCCTGGCAGCCGCCGCGCCGACGAGGCCAATTGACTGCGAACGGTCGATTCCGGTTCGCGCTGGGCCAAACCGACCAGGGCCGTGAGCGCTTCGGGGGATACCTGTCGCTCGTCGCCCAGCAGCCGGACCGACCAGGCCCGAACGTCCGGGCTGGAGTGTGACAGCCAGCGGACACCGTCCGCTTCCGCCCAGCCGCCGCTGGCGTAAAGTGCCCACAAGCACTGCAGTGCGATTGCGTCGCGGCCGGGCTGCTCGATCGTCGCGCAAAGCGGGCCAGGTCGACGCATCGCGGCGATCGGTCAGAATTCGCCGGGCCTCGCGCACCTGCCAGTCGTTGTCGCCGGCCAACATGGCTACGAGCTCGTCACTCGTGCATTGGGCCAGTTCGCGCGGCGGCGCCGGCTCAGCCCCCTGCCGCTCGACACGCCAAATGCGGCCGTTGGATTTGTCCCAAGTGTCTTCCGGAATGACGTGGTTCGCCCGCACGTCGTACCAATCGGCAATCCACAGTGCCCCGTCGGGGCCGGCCAGACAGTCGATCGGCCGGAACCAGACGTCGTCGGTTGTGAGCAATTCGCCGGCGTGCCGGGTCTTGAACGTCGAACCCTTGGGCTCGATCGCGTGCCAGTAGATGGCATTCGAGAGCAGATTGGCGGCGATATACGTATTGGCAAAACGCTCGCCCAGCCCGGCGCTTTGATAATCGATGCCGCCGCAGGTGACGTGGCCGCCGCGCCAGCCCTCGTGCGGAGCGTGCTCGAAATAGCCGTAGGCGTGAGGATTGTGCAGCGGGCCGTGCTTGGCGAAACCTTTGACGTAATAGCCCCCCTGCACCTGGTGCAGCAGCACCGAGCCGCCGAAATTCGTGCCGGCCAGCACATTGCCGTGCCGGTCGAAGTCGAGGCCCCAGGTGTTCCCGCCCCCTTCGGCAAACAGCTCGAACTTTTTGGTCTGCGGATGGAACGCCAGATGCCCTGCTGAAAGCCGACGCCCCGAATATCGGCCGTCACCGTACTGCCCTGCGCGCCGTAGAGCCAGCCGTCCGGCCCCCAGACCAACGAGTTCACCACGGCGTGCGCATCCTCCATGCCAAAACCGGTGAGCAGCACTTCGGGATCACCGTCGGGAACGTCGTCGCCGTTGCGGTCGGGATAAAACAGCAAATAGGGAGCCTGCCCTACGTAGACGCCGCCGTTGCCGATCGCCAGGGCCGACGCCAGGTTCAATCCGGTGACAAAGTCCTTGGCCCGATCGGCGCGGCCGTCGCCGTCGGTGTCTTCGAGGATTGTGATCCGGTCGGCGCCGTGCGGGCCCTTCGGCGGCGGCTCGGGCCGGCGGTCGTACTTGGTCCGCAGATACTGATCGACTTCGACCGGCTTGAGGCCGGCCGGCGTGGGGTACTGCAAGTACTGAATGACCCAAAGCCGGCCGCGATCGTCGAACGTCATGGTGACCGGCTGCCGGACCAGCGGCTCGGCGGCAAACAGCTTGACGGCCAACCCGTCGGCCACGCGGAAATGCCGCTGCGCTTCGTCGGGCGCGAGCGCAGACTGTGCCCGGCAGGGGCGCCATGTGCCGATGGCCACTAACAAGCTGGTCGCGGCAACAGCCACTGTCGGCAAACGGGCAGGCACGGCGCGAACCTCGGCGGGGCGGGATTGAGGCGGGAGGCCGGCCGATTCGACCGCCGGCGGCTTCATTATAGGGCTGGCTCCAACCTCGTGCGACAACCGGCCTAGCGGCCTCTCACGCGGACGAATACGCCGGCTTGCCTGGCAAAGCACCACGCCAGGCCTGCGGTCGTTCCTGTTCGGTCCGATTGCATCAAACGCGCCGGCGAATCGGGCGTCGGGCAGGCCCGACGAACCGCTTTTTCGCTGCAATTCCCGGCCCCCGAGAGGTCCCAAAGTTTGACCCTAGCGCCGCGGGCTAACTATACTGAACTGTTCCCCTGGCTGGTTTTGTCCCGCTGCCGATAGCGCACCTCCGAGACGCTCGCGATGACGCGGAAATTCTGTTGCTGGTTGTGTTGGATGCTGGGCCTGGCCCTGCTGGCCGGAATATTGGGCGAACACCGCGCCTCGGCCCAGGAGGCCGCCAAGCCGGCGGCAGCCGCAGCGCCGGCCGCGCCGATCAAAAAGGGCCCATTCCGGGTCCTGGCCCCGGGTGTCGAGATCACGATTCCGCCCGACCGGGTCGAAGACGACACGTTCAGCACGCACGACGTGGTCGAGATTCTCAACGGGATTCCCAACCTGAAGTGGACTCCCAAGACCGAGCCCAACACGGCGACCTTGCGCGACATGGCCACCGAGACCATATTTCGCCACAATATCTGGTACCTGGAATTCACCTTCCAGTCGCCCAAGATGATCTGGGTCGACGTGCCCCAGCCGTCCGGCAAGATGCAGCGGAAGCTGATCTGGTACATGGTCTACCACGTGAACAACAAGGGCGGGCATTCCAAGCCGGTCCGCAAGCCTGACGGCACCTACGAAGTGCAGAAGGTCGACCACGCGGTCCGCTTCGTGCCGCAGTTCGTCCTTGAATCGGCCGAATACAAAAAGGCCTACCTCGATCGACTGATTCCCGTCGCCGTGCCGGCAATCGAGCAGAAAGAAGATCCCAATCGCCACCTGCTCAACTCGGTGGAGATCAGCGCCAAGCCGGTCGCGGTCTCGACCGACCGGTCCGACAACAGCGTCTGGGGCGTGGCCACCTGGGAAAGCATCGACCCCCGGGTCGATTATTTCTCGATCTCGATCCAGGGCCTGACCAACGCCTACAAGTGGACCGACCAGCCAGCCGAGTTCAATGTGGGCGATCCGCCGGGCAAGGGCCGCGTGCTGACGCTCAAGACGCTGGTTCTCAATTTCTGGCGTCCCGGCGATGAATTCGTCGAAGACCAACGGGTGATTCGCTACGGCATCCCCGGTCAGGTTGACTATTCCTGGGTCTACCGCTAAAAATAGTGGTTTGCTGCCCAGCTCCCCCGGTGCCCTCCTGGCACCACTCGGGTGCATTGCGTCCCTCCCCGGGTCCGGCATCCGCAGGGATGGGTTGCCGCCCGCAATGGCGGACCGACGGGCAGCGTTTTGGCACCCTCGGGTTTTTGCAAGGTCGGAGTTGTCGGGTCATGGCACACAAGAAAGGTCAAGGTTCCAGCCGCAATGGTCGCGATTCGAACGCGCAGCGGCGGGGCGTCAAGAAATTCGGCGGCGAGCGGGTCGAGGCGGGCAATATCCTGGTCCGCCAGGTCGGCACCCGCTTCCACGCCGGCAAGAATGTCGGACAAGGTTCCGACTACACCTTGTTCGCGCTGGTCGACGGCTTCGTGATGTTCGACCAGAAGAGCCGCCGCGTGAACGTCGTCGGCGCCGCTAAGCGCCGCACACGTTTCGTGCGACCGATACCAGGGGTCCCCGTGGGCGGGCGGCCCCTTTTTTTATCGCCGGGAAAACTGGTCCACCCGCCGCGCACGTCGCGGCTGTGACGCGCGACCGGCGAAACGCGAAACACTTCTACTGCCATGTTCGTCGACCGCGTTCAAATCGAAGTCCATGCCGGCCGCGGCGGTGAAGGCTGTGTCAGCTTCCGCCGCGAGAAGTTCGTCCCCCGCGGCGGACCCGATGGCGGCGACGGCGGCGACGGCGGCAGCGTGATCCTGGTCGCCGAGGCTGGCGTCGACAGCCTGGCGGCCCTGTCGCAGCGCAAGCATTGGCGGGCCCCCAACGGCGAGCGCGGCGGCAGTTCCAACTGTTACGGCCGCAATGCCGAAGACTTGCTAATCCATGTCCCGCCGGGCACCGTGGTCATCGACGCGGCCGCCGGCCACGTCCTGCAGGACCTGTCGGCCGCGGGCCAGCAGGTCGTCGCGGCCCGAGGTGGGCGCGGCGGCAAGGGCAACGTCCATTTCAAGAGCTCGATCAACCGGGCCCCCCGCGTTCAGCGCGCCCCCCGGTGACGGCGAACGACGGATGCTGGTATTGGAGCTCAAGGTGATCGCCGACGTCGGCCTGCTCGGCAAGCCCAACGCCGGCAAGAGCACCCTGCTCAGCCGCTTGTCCCGGGCTCGGCCGGAGATCGCCGACTATCCGTTCACGACCAAGTACCCCAACCTGGGCATGGTGCAGATTAACCGCGATCGGTCGTTCGTGATGGCCGACATCCCGGGCTTGATTGAGGGAGCCCACAGCGGCACCGGCTTGGGCCACGAATTCCTGCGGCACGTCGAACGGGCGGGCATCCTGGTGCATCTGGTCGAGCCCTGTCCGGCCGACGGCAGCGACCCGGTGACCAACTATCGAGTGGTTCGCCACGAACTGGCCGAGTACGATGTGGCCTTGGGCCAGCGGAGCGAGATCGTGGCCGTAACCAAGTCGGAGCTGCCCGGCGCGGGCGAGGTCCGCGATCGCCTGGCGGCCGAGTTGGGCTGCGAGGTGCTGGCCGTATCGGCCGTTACCGGTCAGGGGCTGGACCAGCTGTTGCGGGCGATTACCCACGCGCTCGACGAGCGGCAACCCACGTCCTGAATGCGTGCCACCTGAGGGCCAGCCCGCATGCCTGTCGCCCGCAATTTGCCGTTCGTCGCCGTCGATATCGGCAACAGCCGAACCAAGCTCGGCCTGTTCACGGTCGCCAGTGCCGGCTTGCCCGAACCCGAGCGGATGTTGGCCCTGGGCCCCGACTGGGACTTCGCCGAGCTCGACGGCTGGCTCGCCGGGCCGGCCGAGGCCTTGCGCTGGGTCATTGGCAGCGTGAATCGCGCCGGCACGGCGCGGCTGGTTGATTGGCTGCGAGCGCAGGGGGTCGCGGAACATCGCTTGCTCACGGCGGCCGATTATCCGCTGGCCGTCGATGTCGATGAGCCCGACAAGGTCGGCATGGATCGGTTGGCCGGCGCCCTAGGTGCCAAGGTCCTCAAGCAATCGGACCGGGCAGCCATTGTGGTCGACTTGGGTAGCGCGATCACGGTCGATCTGGTTTCGCCGGCCGGCGCGTTTTGCGGCGGCACGATCATGCCCGGCATCGCGATGTCGGCTCAAGCCTTGCACCAGTTCACCGACCTTTTGCCGCTAGAGCCGATGAGCGACCTGGTCGAGCCCCCCGAAGTGCTCGGCCGGACGACCAGCGGCTGCCTGCGGGCTGGGCTGTTTTGGGGCGCGATCGGCGCGGTGCGGGAGTGCGTCACCCGCCTGGAGCGGCCGGGCGAACGACCCCAACTATTTGTCACCGGCGGAGCCGGTCCGGCCGCGGCACGGCTGCTCCTCGACGCCGCGGGCGAGCCGGCGCAGCTGGTGCCGCATCTGGTTCTGGCCGGGATTGCCCTGATGGGCATGGCCCGCGCTGCAGCGGGCAGCGGAGGGTCGGATCCGGGCCGGTGATCGAAAAACCGTCCGGTCTGCCATGAGCGATATCGAAGCTCGCCGACCAACCTCCGCCGTGCAACTGACACCGGCAGGTCGCGGCGCCGTCGCCACCGTACTGGTGGACGGCCCACGGGCACTGGAAATCGTCTCGACCCTGTTCGCTCCGCGCGGCGACCGGCCACTGTCGACCGATCCGCCGGGCACGATCCGCTACGGCCGCTGGGGCCGGTCCGCCGGTGAGGACGTGGTCGTGGTGCCGCTGGCCGCCGACCGGCTGGAAGTGCATTGCCATGGTGGCCTGGCGGCGCCCGCCGCCTTCCTCGAGGCGCTCGCCGCCGCGGGCTGCCAGATCCTCTCCTGGCCCCAGTGGGTCGCCCAGAATGGCGAATCGATGCTCGCCGGCGAGGCCCTGGTCGCGTTGGCCAACGCACCGACCGAGCACACTGCCCGCATCTTGCTCGATCAATTCCAGGGCGCTCTGGCTCGCGAGTGCGCCGACATTCAGGCAAGTCTTGCGCGTGGCAGCCTGGCAAGTGCGGGATCGCAGTTGAGCGAGCTCCTGGAGCGCAGTCACTGGGGCCTACATTTGACTGAGCCCTGGCGGGTCGTGCTGGCTGGTCCGCCCAATGTCGGCAAAAGCAGCCTGATCAATGCCCTGGTCGGCCACAATCGGGCGATCGTCCACGACGCGCCCGGTACGACGCGGGACGTCGTTACCGCCGCCACGGCGCTGGGCGGCTGGCCTATCGAACTGGCCGATACGGCGGGGCTGCGGAGCAGCGACGATCCCCTGGAATCGACAGGGATTGATCTGGCCACGGCCCGCATGGCGACGGCCGACGCCTGCGTCTTGGTGTTCGACATTCGCTCGCCGTGGGATGCGGCAACCCGGGAGCTGATTGCGCGCTGGCCGGCCGCCATCATCGTGCTGAACAAAGCCGATCTGGCCGCTGCCGCCGCCGGCACGCCCGCAATGGCTCTGGTCACGAGCGCGGTGACGGGCCAGGGATTAGAGGATTTGCAACGGGCAATCCTAGAGCGACTCGTCCCGCGGCCGCCGGACGCCGGCCAGGCCGTGCCCTTTACCCGCCGGCAGGTCGATTGCTTGCGAGCCGCGCAGGCATCGGTGGGCCGCGGCGACGCGGCGACCGCGCTGAACTGGCTCGAGCGTCTGCAAGACGGCGGCTGCTAGCACGCGCTCGCTCGGCCACGCTGCAAGTTCCTCTGGACGCGCACGGCGTTTGCCGCTACACCTCCCGGCCTAGAAGCAGAATTCCAGCCGGACTGCCGCACGGCGGCTTGCGCCGGTCCGACACATCAAGCTGCCCACAAGGGCGCGGCGCTGCTCAAGGAGGAGCAGACCTATGAAGGCCAATTTGACCCAATCGCTCTGGTCGGCGCTCGTCGCGCTGGGATTCTGCTTGACGCTTGCCGCGCGTCCGACCGCGGCCGAAGACGACGACGAACCGACTCCGGCCGCGGCCAGGTCGGACGATGAGGCTCCGGCGGAGGAGATGCCTGCCGACGAAGCGGCCTCCGGATCGTCGGCCGCCGACGCCGAAAAAGCCGGCAAGGCTCCGTCCGACTCCGGCCCGGCCGACGAATCGCAAACCCCAGAATCCGCGGCCGAAGAAGGCGAGCCGCAACCCGCTCAGGCTGATCCGCAGCCGACGCCGGCCAAGCCCCGCGCCGCTCAACCCTCGGCCGACGAAGACGAACCCGCGCCGCCACCGGCTGCCAAGCCGATTTACGCCGAGCCGAAGCCCGCCGCGCCACCGGCAAGCTCAAGCGCGTGCCGACCGAGTCCCGCGAGCCGGCGACCCCGGTGAGCGCCGAGGCCGACGAGACGACGCCGGCGGAGAAGCCGGACTCCGCCGCACCGAGCGACCCAGGCGACGCGGCCTCTCCCGCCGAAGAAACCACCGGCCAGCCGACGGCCGCCGACGCCGGCCCAGGACTGCTCCCCGCCGAAAGCAAGTTGACCGTCGAGGCTGCCAGCTTCAAGGGAATTCAGCCGGGCACTTCGACCGCGACTGAACTGGCCGACGGCTGGGGCGCCGCCAAGGAGATCCGCAA
Organism: uncultured Planctomycetaceae bacterium; assembly: GCA_963828155.1. Taxonomy (GTDB): domain Bacteria; phylum Planctomycetota; class Planctomycetia; order Pirellulales; family PALSA-1355; genus CAWCAX01. The sequence goes on along the minus strand of CAWHDQ010000009.1, from coordinate 676,835 downwards.
GCACAAAGGCCGCCGCGTCCAGGTTTATCAGGTCGACATTTTTCCCCGCGTGACCGTCACGCTGGCCGACGGCATCGTCACCTCGGTGGTCGTCAATCTCGACAAGCCGATGGGGGCCGAGGAGCTCGCCCGGCAACTCTCGATCGACGACATCTCCAGCGTCCAGGTGACCGACGACAAAGGCCAACTGTTGGGCGAATCGTTTCCAGAGCGGGGCGTGATGTTCGGCTACGGGCCGAAGTCCGACCCGCCGCGCGTTCGCCAGGTCGTGCTCGAGTCGATCGACGCATCGCCGTTTTTGCTCCGGGCCGAGACCCACCTGCGAACCCATTACGCCCGCTGCCTGGCCGACGCCAACGCGCGCTGGCGATCGATCCCAAGAGCGCCCAGGCCCAAGGCCTGCGGGCCCGCGTCTATCTGCGGGCCGGCGATCTGGCCCAGGCCCTCGCCGCCGCCCAAGCGGCTGCGGAGCTCGAACCGCAAGAGGCCGAGTGGCCGTTGCTGGCCGCCCGAGTGATGGTCCAATCGGGCGACTACCAGCAAGCCAAAGCCAAGATCAATCAGGTCCTCGAAGCCAAGGACGCCTCGACGCTGACCAAGGCCAAAGCCCACGCTCTGCTGGGCGATTGCCTGATCCTGTCGCTGCATGGCGACGAAGAAGCGATGAAGCATCACTTGCAAGCCATCAAGCTGGCCGAGCCGCTGATTACCAACTCGCGGCTAACCCTCCGCCGCGGGGCAAAAGAGGTCCTGCTGGACGCCCACCTGGGTGCGGCCGTCGACGTCGGTTGGGGACACTGGCAGCAGAAGAACGCCTCGATCGGCAAATGGCTCGAACGCGCCGCCGCGCTGGCCCAGGACCTGGTCGAGCACGAGCAGGCTGACGAGGACTTGCAGCAGCGCGTCGAGCGGCAAGCGCTGGTCGCCATGGCCGGCGTGGCGGAGCCGCCCGATGCCTCGAAGTGGATCAAGAGCTATATGAAGCGCGCCGGCCAGTTGATCGCGCAGACCACCGACTCGGCCCGCCAGGCTCAATTGGAATGGGAACTCGGTCTGGCCTTGTCCGACGCAGCCGTGATCGAGCAGGCCCGCGGTCATTTCGACAAGAGTTCCGAGTACGGCCGGCTGGCACTCAAGCACCTTGGCGAGGGCAAAGTGGCGGGGCGGCAGTTGCCCGACCACGATTTCCTCGTCGGCCAGGTGCTCTATCGGCTGGGAGCTACGGCCGCGATTGGCGAGCACAATCACCGCCGGGCCCTGGAATGGTATGGCCGCGCCGTGCCGCTGCTGGAAACCCCCGTTCCGCCTTCGCGGCTGACCGACCCGGGCCGCCACGGCGAAACCTTCGTCAGCATGGCCGTGTCGTACTGGGAACTGAACCACCGGGACGAGGCGCTCCGCCTGACCCGCCAGGGCGTCAAACTGATGGAGACGGCGATCGACGAGGGTCTGATGCCCAAATCGGCCCTGTCGGTCCCCTACGCCAACCTGGCCAGCATGCACACCGAAATGGGCAACAAGCAGTTGGCTGCCGAGTTTGCCGAACTGTCGGCCAAATGCCAGCAGCGCACCAAGCGCTAGAGGTTGCCGCACTGGCCCGGGCAATCAGCGCCGCGCGGTGCTAATTGCTCACGGAAGATTCCGCCGGGATCAGCTTGCCCAGCAGCTCGCGCAGCTCGCGGAGCTTGATCGGCATCGAGATCGCCACCCGGTGCTTGTCGAGCTTGGCCTGCGCCTTCCACTGTTGCTGGTTTTCGGCCAGCAGCAGCACGGCCGGAATCGACTGGGTATTGGAGTTCTCCCCAAACCGGTTGAAAGCGTCGAGGGCCGGCTCACCCAAACCCGTGGCACAGAACATCACGCAGTCGGCCGCCTTCGAGTCCTCGACGAATCGGCCCAGCGCCCGTTCGGGATCCTGCGTCACCAGCACGCGATAACCGCTGCTCTTGAGCCGCTCGCGGAGAATGTTCTGCAATTCGACGTTCGACTCGACGACCATCAGCGAGCGCTGCGAGCCGGCAGCCACGGCTGCGGACTTGGAACGGCCGCTCGCCTCGGCGCTGGCCGGGGCATCGGTTTCGTTCATCCGCGCGGCGGCGGTCTTGAGCTCGGCCAGCATTTCGCCGGGGGACTGGAACCGCTGGCCCGGATTGAACTCGATCGCCTTGTTGACCACCGCGACGATCGACTTCGGCAGGCCCGGGTCGAGAATGCTGATCGGCGTGATATCGCGAAAGCGGCCCTTGCTCAGCCGCTGAGTTTTGTCGCGGGTTTCCACGATCGCGGGTGCCCCGGCCAATAAATGGTAGTAAATGCAGCCAAGGAAGTAGATGTCGCTCCGCGGGTCGTCCTTGCGGACCCCGGTCGCCCGTTCCAACCCGGCATAGTCGATCGTCCGCGGGTTGGCCGAATCGGGATCGTCGTCGGCCCCTTCGCCGCCGGCCAGACCGAAGTCGACCAGCTTGGCCTGCCCACGACTTGAAACCAGAATGTTCGACATCTTCAAGTCGCGGTGGCAGATGCCGCGTTCGAAGGCATAGGCCAGGCCGGCGCAGACGTCGCTGACCAGTTTGGTGGCGTCGGCGGGGTCGAATTTCTTGCGGATGCGGATGAACTCGCGCAGGTTGCGGCCTTCGACGAAGTCCATCACGATGAAATGGCTTTCGCCCTGAGCGACCACCTCGTAGATCGGCACGATGTTCGGGTGGCGAAGCGAGGCGCCCATCTGCCCTTCGCGGGTAAACCGCTCGGACTCGACCGGATTGTCGACGAACCGGCGGCGGAGGACTTTGACCGCGCGGATGTCGCCGGTTTTCTTGTGGGCGGCGCGATAGACCCGGGCGAACGTGCCGGTGCCGACCAGATACAGCACCTTGTAGTCGCCGTAGAAAAAGCCGGTGCGCTCGCCGCGGAGCATTCGCTCCGACTGATAATTCGTCAACAGCTCGCGGCGTTCCAGAAGCTGGCGAAACTCGTCGCCGCTGATCTGCCGGCTGCCGACCGAGCCCCAGATGTCATGCAGCTGGCGCGTCGTCGATTAGATTCAGGTCGAACGCGCGCGCTGCGCGATCTGTTCGGCCGTGAACTCGACCATGCAATGCCAATCCCTCTGTTACCGCCTCAACCGCACGACCCGCAATCGCCGGCCGGACACGCCCCGCTGGAAAGAATGCCCCCAGTGGTATGTTAAGCGACTCGATTTCAGCCGGCAATCAGCGATCCAGCGTCGCGGCAACCAGACCCCGCGCCACGACCACCCGGGCCAACGAGCCGCCCGGGGCCGCACGGTGGGTCGCGGCGCTCGGTTCAGGCCTGGTCCAACTTGCGGCGGAAATCGTCCCGCTCGCGGCGGGTCGCTTCCAGGTCGAACATCAGGTACTTCATATCCAAGCGCAACTGACTGAGGGCATCCTGCACCAAGGTCAAGATGCGGCGCCGCCGGGTGGTGCTTTCCACCACCCGCTGAAAGAGCGGTTCGATCCGCAACCGGTCCGCGAGCGGCAGCGACGCGATAGCCGTACCCAATTCGGCGAAATCCTTGGTCAACGGCTCCGGCTTGCCGGCCTCCACCTGCGACGCTGGTTTCATATTGCGCATGCTCCGGGTGTGCGATCCAAAAGCGGGCTGACTTGCGTGCAGGGGTCGAAGTGCAGTTGGCGTGCCACGACCACGGCTGTCCTGCCGACCAAGTTCTAAGTAATTTCAATCTAACAACTTGAGCCATTTTGCCCAGGGGCTGCAAGTCCCCGCATTCCCGCCCGAAACGCCACGCCTGACCTTCCGATAATTCGCAAAGGCTGGTACAAGCCTGACTTGCGCCATTTACACCCAGCCGGGGCGGCGTTGCCTTTTCGCCTCACCGGCCGGGTGGTCCCGCCTAGAGGAATGTCAAAAGCTCGATGTCCGTTTCGCGACTCATCCTCCTCGCCTTGCTATTCGCGGCGCTGCGCCCCTTGGCGGCGACCGCCGACCCGGTCGTGCGCGAGGGGTTCGAGGGCTCGGAGCCCAGTTGGCACGACGCCGGCGGCGACGGCAACTACAAGATCGTCGCCCAACAGCGAGCCTTCAGCGGGGCCCATGCGGGCCGCGGCTGCGAGCAAATCCGCGTCACGGGCGACAACGGCTCTTTCGTCTATGTGAGTTACGAACTGGGCGAAGCCCGAGTGATCAACGAGCTCGCGGCCAGCGTCTGGGTCAACGCCGACCGTCCCGGGTTGCAGCTGCTGTTGCGCGTCGTGCTGCCCAATAGTTCCGACCCGCGAACTGGAAAGCCGCTAACCACCCTGCTCCGCGGCTCCGGCTACACGCAGGCCGGCCACTGGCAGCAATTGCGCATCGACAACGTGCCCCGGCTGTTGGAGCGGCAAGTTCGGGCCTTGCGGGCCGAACATGGTTCACAGGTTGAGCCGCGCGAGGCGTTTGTCGATTGCGTGCTCCTGAATATCTATGGCGGGCCCGGCACGACCAACATCGTGATCGACGATCTGGAAATCAGCGGAATCGTCGGCCGCCGACCAGCCGACTCGCCGCTGGCCAATCGGACGCGGCCTGGTGATGCTCGGGCGGAGCGATTGCCCTCCACCACCGCACCCAACAGCAAAGCGGCGGCCGATGTTGCCATCCGCATCAGCGGCACGGGCCTGGTCGTGGGCGATAAGCCGCTGTTCCCGCGGCTGGTCGAATACCGCGGCGAGCCGCTCGACCGGCTCAAACGACTCGGGCTGAACGGAGTGCGGTTGAGCGGCCCACCATCCCCCGAACTGCTGGCCGAAGCGGCGGCCATCGGCATGTGGCTGGTTTGCCCGCCTCCCTCGTCGCGCGAGATCGAATCGCGGCTCGCCGCCGGACCGGCCGGCAAGCTCGACGGCACGTTCGATCCGGTGCTGGCCTGGGACCTGGGCCAGGAACTTTCGGCCGGGCAAATGGACGCCACCAAGAACTGGTCGCGACTGGTCCGCTCGGTCGATCCGCGGCGCCGACCGCTGTTGTGCGATGCCGATTCGGACCTGCTCGCCTACAGCCGATCGGTCGACTTGCTGGCGACGCATCGGGCCCCCTTGGGCACGACGCTGGACATCAGCCAATATGCCGCCTGGCTGCGCGACCGGCCGCAACTGGCCCGACCCGGCACGCCCACTTGGACCACGATCCATACCCAGCCCGCTGGGGCGTTGCTGGAGCAGATTACCTGCCTGGCCGGCAGCGCGAAGGCGAATTTCAGCTGGCAAGACGAGCAGATTCGGTTGCTGGTGTTCACTGCCCTGGCCAGCGGCGTGCGCGGGATTTGTTTTCAATCCAGCGGCCCGCTGCATGCGCTGGACTCGGCCACGCGGCGCCGCGCCGCGCTGCTGGAGCTGATCAACCTGGAACTCGATTTGATCGAACCCTGGTGCGCGTCGGGCAATTTCGTCACGACGGCTCGCGGTACCGATCCCGATTCGTCGGCAGCCGTGATGCAAACCGAACGAGCCCGGCTCGTGTTGCCGCTCCCCACCGCCCCGGCCAGCCAATACGCCCTGCGACTGCCCACCGACGGCGTGGCCCGCTACGTGGTGCCGGGCGTTCCCGAGTCGAACGATGCCTACGAGCTGCTGCCGGGCGTGCTCCGGCCGCTGGCCCACAAGCGCGTGGCGGGCGGCATCAGCGTGGTCATGCCCGAGGGTGAACAAGGCTCGTTGGTCGTGCTGACGCAAGACTCGAGCGTGATCGCCAACCTGACGCATCGCGCCGCCCGCGCCGGCCGACGGGCGGCCGAGTTGAAACTCGAATTGGCCAATCTGCACCTGGCCCGAATTGACGAAGTGGCCCCTCCGCTGGCCGCTGCGGGCCACGCCGCCACGCAAACGACCACGCTCGCCGAAAGCGCCCGGGCCGGACTGAAGCAAGCCGAGGCTCGGCTGGGCAAGGGCAACCAGCTCGACGCCTTCCTCCAGGCACGGCGCGTCGGATCAATTGCTTTACCAGCTCGAGCGTCAGTGCTGGGAAAAATCGAACGAAGCCAGCCGGACCGCTACCGCCACGACCAAGAACCCCAGGCCGCCGGGAGCGCTCGCCACCGGCCCAATGGCCCTGGCAGTGCCACTGGGCGTGTCGTTCGAGACGCTGCCCGAATTGTGGCGGTTCCTGGCGCGGCAGAGCGGCGCCAACCGCGGGCCGAACCTGCTGGCCGGCGGCGAATTCGAAGATCTCCCCGCCATGCTCGCCGGCGGCTGGCGGCACTATCAGCATCCCTTGGCCAGCGTGACGACCGACGTGCAGTTGGCGGCCGAGAAGATTCACGGCGGACATTTGGCGCTGCGGCTGCAAGTCAAGCCGGCCAACGCCGAGCAGCCGCCGACGCTGGTCGAGACCGCCCCACTCTGGGTCACGACGCCGCCAGTGGAACTCCAGGCCGGCAGCGTGATCGTGATTCACGGTTGGGTCAACGTGCCGCAAATGCCCCAGGGCAGCGTCGACGGGCTGCTGATCGTCGATTCCCTGGGCGGCGAGGCACTGGCCCAGCGCGTCGGCCAGACCGGCGGTTGGCGCGAGATCACGCTCTTCCGGGCCGTGCCGCGGTCCGGTCCGCTGGTGTTGACGTTTGCCCTGACCGGACTAGCCGAAGCCTGGCTCGACGACTTCAGCATTCAAACGGTCGAGCTCGGCTCGGGCGAGTTGCAGCAGGTGCGTCAGCCGGTCCAGCCACCGGCCTCGGTTTCACGCCGCTGAAGCAACCAAGGGAGTGCGCCGCGCAGCCCCTTCGCTCTGGTCAATGCTGCGACATTCTCCAATCACGTCACGCGGGTAATGCCGGGAATGGCAATCTTCACTTCCGGTGCCGGGCCCCAGGCATAAGCGGCGGGCTTGAGCTCTTCCTGCGAGTCGAAGGCTTGCTGCCAGGGGATCGTCTGCCCCGTGTAGGTGGCCATTCGGCCAAGGATGCCCAAGAGTGTGCTCTGCGACATGTACTCGCCGTGATTGACCGGCTTGCCGGCCCGGATGCTGGCGAACAGGTCGTCGTGCTCGGTTTGATAGATGTCGTTGTCGACGCCGCGGAACCGCCAGTTCTGCTCACCCTCGATCACCAGCTTCTGTTCCGAGATGTGAGCCGAGCCGCGGGTGCCGATCACTCGCACGCTCATGTCGCCCGAGCAGCCGGCCTGCTGCCGGCAGTTGCTGAGCAGCCGCAGGCCACTGGGATACTGATACATCACGGCATGGTGGTCGTAGATGTTGCCGAACTCAGGGCCGGTGCGGACCTGGCGGCCGCCGCTGCCAGTCGCCCGTTCGGGATACTTGTCCTGCATGACCCAGGCGCAGACGTCGAGGAAGTGAACATGCTGCTCGACGTTGAAGTCGCCCGACAGCCAGGTGAAGTAGTACCAATTGCGCATCTGCCAGTGCATGTCGGTCCAGTCCGCCTGACGGGGCTTCACCCAGATTGGCCCGCGGAGGTCATTGGCCTCCAAGGCCAGAATCTCGCCGATCGCGCCATCGTGGATCCGCCCGATCGTTTCGCGAAAGCCGATCGAGTAACGGAGACACAAACCCGAGACGACCGAGCGGCCCCGAGCCTTGGCCTGCTCGCAGGCCGCCAGCACCCGGCGCACGCCCGGCGCGTCGACCGCCACCGGCTTCTCGGCAAAGACATGCTTGTCGGCGGCGACGGCCGCTTCCAGGTGCATCGGCCGGAAATGCGGCGGCGTGGCCAACAGCACCACGTCGACGCCGCTGTCGATGACCTGGCGATAGGCGTCCCAGCCGACGAATTGCCGCTCGGGCGGCACGTCGAGCTTGGCGGCGACGTCGGCTTCGGCCTGCAGGTTCGACAGGCTCGCCGCCAATCGGTCGGCGAACATGTCCCCCATCGCTACCAGCTTGACGGCCGGATCGGCCTTGAGCGCCTGCGCCGCGGCGCCCGTGCCGCGGCCGCCGCAGCCGATCAGTCCGATCCGCAGCACGTCGCTGCCGGCCGCATGGACCGAGCGACCAGCGGCAGCCGCGGCCAAGGCGGCGGCCGAAATCGCTCCGGCCCGCACCGCGTTCGGCGTGTTGCTGGGCGTCGTCATCGCTGAGCACTCCTCTGAAGAAAGGAACTCGACTCGCCGGTCTTCCGGCCAGCGGCAGCCAGGTCGCGGCACAATGATCTCAGGACTTCGGCTCGTCGAGCGGATGCAGCTCGAACTTGCGAAAATCGATTTCGAATTCTTCGCACTCCAGCAGGATCTTTCCCGCCGCCGGAAAACAATCGAAGCACTCGTTCACGGTCACGCCGTTGACGATGATCGTAATCCGGTCGCCGCGGCAGAGGCACTCGATCCTGGTCCACTCGCCCAGCGGACTGTCGACGTCCTCCTTGCCCCGGGTGTCGATCAGTTCCTCGAAGCCGGGTTCGTGCTTCGACCACCAGAACTGCTTGCCCGAGTAGCTTCGCTTCTGGCCGCCCCGCTGCCAGCGAGTGTTGCCGTCGACGGCGAGCGTGGTTTCGCTGGAGATCGTCGCCGGAATCACCTTGCCGGCCGCGTCCTTGCCGCGGATGACGATCAGATCGCCCACGCAGCCCTGGGCTACCTGACACTCGATCGACGTGAGCCAGATGCCTTCGGCGCTGCCGTCGGCGCCGACGCCGTGGAGCAGGATGCCCGAGTTGCGGACGCCCTTGGCTCCAAAGGTTTCTTTGCCCCAGCGGTATTCGACCACCAGCCGATAATCGCGGTACGACTGTTTCGTGCCGATGTAGCCGTCGCCGGCTCCCGAGATGTGCAGCAAGCCGTCTTTGACGCCGTAGACGTGCTTGGGATCTTCGAACTTCGAATCCTTGAGCCAATGGTAGAGGCCGTCGAGATTCTGGCCGTTGAACAGCGGGATCACCTGTTGGGGGGTGATCGGCTCATCGTCGGTCGCTCTCGATTTCTGGGCGGCGGCCGGCGCGGCGAGCGCCAACGTGACGGCCAACGACATGGACAAGCGGACGTGCGGCATCGGGGCGGCTCCGCGGTGCGACTTCGCTTACTGGAAATTAATTTTGTGCTGTTGCGGGCGGCGGCCGGCTCGCATAATCTTCGCGACCCGCACGCATGACCGGTTGCGGCCGGTCGGCAACGAAATATTTGCTTCAATTTCACTGACGCAACAGGACGAATCAAGCGCCGCGGCAAAATGGGCAGGCAACGGGCTGGATTTTCGCCTGCGGTCGGCCGATATACGAGCAAATGGCGGCGGCCCGCCTGCTAGTGCCCACCTGAGGCCCCCGCGCCGCCTGCGGGCCGAGCGGCAAATTGCCCTCACCCCGCCCGAGGGATTCGCCGCGTGGCGAATCTCCGGCCGCGCCCCTGGTTGGGCGGCCGCATCCAGACACGACGCTTGCCGCCGAATATTTTTCATGACCGAGATTCTGCCTCTCGATTCGATTTCTCTCGCCGAGCGCGTCGTCGCGACGGCCGAGCGGCGGCTGCGCGAGAGCCCCTACTTCTTTCTGAAGGGGCTTCACTGCCGATTCTCCACCGGCGTGCTGACCGTGCAGGGCACGGTGCCGATGTGGCAACTGCGCGAGTTCGCCGAGACCATCGTGGCCCGGGTCGACGGCGTCGAGACGGTGGACAACCAGATCGAAGTGTTCGATCCGATGCAGATGCCGCTCAGGGGGCCAGCGGCGCGTAACGCCGGATGATCGCTTTGGCCGCGCGCAGGCCGTCGAGCGCGGCGCTTACAATCCCGCCGGCGTAGCCGGCTCCCTCGCCGATCGGATACAGCCCCGCCACGCCGCTGCTGACCAGCGTCTGGGCGTCGCGCGGAAAGCGCACCGGCGAGCTGCCGCGCGACTCGGCGCCACGAGCGTCGCCCCTTCGAGAAACTTGCCCCGCCAGCGGCGATCGAAGATCGGCAGCGCCTCGCGCAGGGCCCGGTCGACCACAGCCGGCACCAGCGCCCGCAAGTCGATTTCCATCACTCCGCGGCGATAGCTCGACGGCGGCGCCGCGGGCGAAGTGCGGCCGACCAGATAATCGTGAGCCCAGGCGATCGGACATAAGTATTCGCCCCGGCCGGCGGCAAAGGCCAACTGCTCGAAATGCCGCTGCAGCTGCATGCCGGCCAGCACGTGATCGGACCCGAAATCGCCCGGTTCGAGTGTGACCATCAGACCGCTGTTGGCAAACGGCGAGCCACGCCGTGAGAGGCTCATGCCGTTGGTGGCGAAATAGCCCGGCTCCGACACGCTCGGCATCACGTGCCCGCCGGCGCACATGCAAAACGTGAACACATTGGTCGGCCCGCGTGAAATCAGGCTGTAATCGGCCGCCCCCAGCTGCCGCTCCAGGGGCGCGTTGCCGTATTGCACGCGATTGACCTGCTCCTGCGGCTGTTCGATTCGCATGCCGAACTGAAACGGCTTGGGCACCATCGGAACGCCCCGGGCCAAGAGCATCTCGTACGTGTCGCGGGCGCTATGGCCGATGGCCAACACCACGACCGGAGCGGCCATAAAGCCCGACGAGGTGGACAAGCCGCGAATCTGCCTGTCGGCGCACGTCGATGTCCTCGACCCGGCAATCGAATCGCACCTCGCCGCCGGCGGCCTCGATCCGCTGCCGCAGCGCCTTGACGACAGCCGGCAGCCGATTGCTGCCCAAGTGAGGTCGGTGGTCGTACAGGATCGAGGGCTTGCCTTTGCACTCGGCGAAGATTTCGAGCACGCGCCGGACGTCGGGGCCCGAGCAGCGGCAAGTCAGCTTGCCGTCGCTGAACGTGCCGGCTCCGCCCTCGCCGAACAGGTAATTGCTTTCGGGATTGTGCGGACCACCGTCGTCGAAGGCCTGGACATCGCGAATCCTCTCGCGCACGGCCCGGCCGCGCTCCAGCAGGATCGGCCGGTAACCGTGCTCGGCCAGAAACAGGGCGGCCATCGCCCCGGCCGGCCCCGAGCCCACCACAATCGGCCGCTCGGCCAGGGGCTCGCCGCCCGGCTGCGGCGGCTCGAAGGGCGTCTCGCGATACAATTCGGCCGCCACCGGCCCGGAGCGGCGGGCCAGCCGTTCGACCAACCGCCGTTCCCCCTGCGGCACGCGGACCTCGACGCTGTAGACGAACGCCAGGTCCGACTTGTCGCGAGCGTCCAGGCTCTTGCGCAGGATCCGCCAGGAATCGATCTCGCCCACGCGCAAGTTGAGCGCCCGGGCCATGCGGGCCGGCATGCGCCAGCTCCGGCTCGTCGACGCTCAGGCGGATATTGGACAGGCGGATCGACATTGAGGGCGGGGCTTGCCTCGGGGGAAGGCGGACGCAAAAGGCATCTCGCGCGCCGCTACGGAGCGGCAAGTGGCAGCCTAACCTAGCTGCCGGAAACGGGCAAACGCGCCAAATAACTGCTGGTGCATGATTAGTGTGCGCGGGTTGGCTCTGGGCCGAACAAGTCTGTTTCGGCGGCAGCCGTGCGGAACGCTTCCCTCTCTCGGCGTCCGCGGCGGCTGTTGGCCATCGTCACGAATCGCGAAGTTCCGGGGGGATGGATCTCCAAACCCGGTACGACGCGCCGTCAATGCTCCGATCGAAGAGGTTCATTTCCTGGAGCCAAGCGAGGAAAGCCCGAACCGCCCGTTTTTGCCTAATCGAAAGGCAGTGCAATCGATCGCAGGCACGGTGAGACCGAGCGAGCGATTCGACGATCAAGTCCGGAATCGCTTCTGCCCGGCGGATATCTTCGATCGTCGCGAGCATGAACGCGGGCAAGAAGTAGTGATAGGCTTGCGGCTCGAAAAAAAATAAGGCCGTCTCAACATTACAAAGATCGTCGATCGAGTGCCCTCGATTGGTCTTGCCACGAAAGTAATCAGCGATTTCGCGCCCGTCCTCGTCGGACATTGTGGCCGTCGCACAGGCTTCAATGCAGTCCTCGCCTGGGTACGGCACGTCCGCGAACGCCGCTTCGATTTCGTGGGCAAGGTCCATCACTGCATTCTATCCGAGTGGCAGGGCGGGCGAGAAATGGCCGTCCAGCTGGTCGCCCCAGTGGTATTCGGCGATTCGTTCGTCAACCGTTCGCGCCGAACGCCATATCCGTCCACCGTCAAATCCGTATAATTGGCAGTTCGGCCGGCATCGCTGCCTGGCCGGCAAATTGCACCCAGCATCCACGTTCAGCACGCCAAGCCCGGGGAGAGTCGTCATGGAGAAGGAGCTCGTCGATCGAGCGCAGTCGATTCAGGAGCGGATCGTCCAACTGCGAGACTCTCTTTGACTATGCAGGCAAGCAGGCACAGGTAGCCGCCATCGAAGCGCGGATGGCGGGCCCCGATTTCTGGAGCAACCAGGAGCAAGCCCAGGCCACCGTGGCCGAACTCAAGGGGCTCAAGGCCCTGGTCAAGCCGCTGGACGAGGCGATTGCCGCCGGCGGCGACGTTCAGTCGATGGTCGAATTGGCCCAGGAAGACGAAAGCTTCGCGGCCGAGCTACCCGCCGAGCTGGACCGCGTCGAGACGCTGGTCGCCGACCTGGAGCTGAAGGGGCTGCTCAACGGCCCCCACGACGCCCGCGGCGCGATCATGACGATCAACGCCCGCGACGGCGGCACCGACGCCAACGACTGGGCCGAGATGTTGCTGCGAATGTACATCCACTGGGCCCAGAAGAACGACTACTCGGTCGAGCTGCTGGACCGCTCCGACAACGAACAGGCCGGCATCAACAACGCCACGCTGGTCATTCGCGGCCCGATGGCCTACGGCTATCTGAAGGGCGAGACTGGCATGCACCGCCTGGTGCGGATCAGCCCGTTCAATGCCGAAGGCAAACGGCAAACCAGCTTCGCCGCGGTCGACGTCTCGCCCGAGATCAACGACTCGGTCGACATCGAGCTGAACGACGACGACATTCGCGAGGACGTTTTCCGGGCCAGCGGCGCCGGCGGCCAGCACGTCAACAAAACATCGAGCGCGATCCGCCTGACGCACTTGCCCACCGGCATCGTCGTGCAGTGCCAGAACGAGCGGAGCCAGCACAAGAATCGGGCCACCGCGATCAAGATGCTCCGGGCCCGGCTGGCCCGGCTCGAGGAAGAAAAACGCGAAGCGGCCCAGGCCGCCAAGTATCAGGAAAAAGCCAAGACCGGCTTCGGCTCGCAGATCCGCAATTACTTTCTCCATCCCGACCAGCGGGTCAAGGACGTCCGCACCGGCCACTACATGGGCAATTTCCAGAGCGTGCTGGACGGCAACATCCAGGGCTTTCTCGACTCGTTCCTCCGCTGGCGCATCGGCAAGCAAGAAACGACGAAAGAGGACGACGATTAACGCGCCGCTCGTGCTCCAGTCCGAGCGACTGCGGATCACGTTCGCCCCGGCGGCCGGCGACCGCATCGGCCATTTGGTCGAATCGCGCGTGGGCGGCCGGTGGCGGTTATTGCTGCAATCGCTCGAAGGCACGCCCGAGGAGCCTTGGCCGGCGAGCCCGCCATTTCAACAGGCCCACTTGGAGCAGCGCGGCGGCAGCCGACAGGTCGTGCTGTTGGTCGGGATGGCCGGCAGCAGCCACTGGTCGGCCAGCGTCGAGATCGATCCAGCCGCACACGCCGCGACGTTCGATGTCGCGTGCCGGCTGCGTGGCCAGGCCGATTGGCTCGGCAGCCGTTACCGGATGCTGGCCGAGAGCACGCACCGCGAGCCCGGGCGATTGCTGCTGGCGCCGGGCGACGATTCGCAGCGGAGCACGCCGGCGCTGGGCCTGGAATTATCCGCCGGCGGCGATCCGGCGAATCTGGTCCTGTCGGAGCAAACCGCGAGCATCGAGCTGGGGGCCATCGAAGCGGCCCAAGCCCGAACGATCCGCTGGTGCTACCGCGTCTGGGCGGGGCGCAACGCTTAGACCCGCAGAAACGGCGGCGAAGAGCCGAGTCAGGGCGCGGAAAGGGCCCGATATTCGCCCCGCGGCAGACCTTGATTCGGCGGGGGGCATATCCCAGAATAGCATTTCCCTGCCGCCGGATTTGGGCCCTGATTTTCCGGGCCCGCGGCTCGACTGGCTGCGAGTGACGCAATGTACGAACAGATCGAAAAGCTGAAGCACGATTACACCGACCAGTACGTGGTCGTCGACGGCACGCGGCCCGAGCTGGCCCGCTTCGCCGGCCACACGGGCCAGGTCAAGACCGTGAACATGAGCGGCCGGGCGCTGGTGCAGTTCGACGCCTGGGCAAATATCGGCTGGTACGACATCGATCCCAGCTTCTTGAAGATCGTTCCCAAGCCCGAGCCAAAGCCCGAGGGCGAGAAGAAGCACGACGCCCCGGCCAAGAAGGCGGCTCCGGCCGCCAAAGCCCCGGCCGAGAAACCCGCCGCCGCCGCCAAGCCGGCGGGCAAGTCCTCGACGGCCGACATTCTGGCTGCCGCCCGGGCCAAAGCCGGTGGCGGAGCGCCCGCCGCTCCCGCACCCGCGGCAGGCGGGAAGAAACCCAGCACGGCCGACATCCTCGCCGCCGCCCGGGCCAAAGCCGGCGCCGCGCCCGCAGCCAAAGCTCCAGCGCCCGCAGAGAAACCCGCGGCCGAGAAGCCGGCAGCCAAACCCGCCGCCGAGCCGGGCAAGAAGCTCAGCACGGCCGACATCCTGGCGGCCGCCCGAGCCAAGAAGGAAGCTTCGGCCGCGGCGGCGCCGCCCGTCGTTGAAGAAGCGCCCGCGGCGGAAGAAGCCGCCGCGGAAGAAGCGCCGGTCGAAAAAGCCGCCCGTCAAGAAAGCGGCAGCCAAACCGGCAGCCGGCGCGGCTCCGACCACCACCGCCGAAAAAATCGCCTGGTGCCGGGCCCACGACGCCAAGTAGCTTGCACGCTCGCACCGCGCTGATCGGAGTGAGCACGCGCGGCGAGTAACTGCTGCATCCAATCACCGCTCGACGATTCAAGGATGGATTCGTCCGATGCTCAGCGATGCAATCCGCCGTCGTCTGGAACAGCTGAATCGCGCGGCGCCTGGGGCTGGTCGCCCCGCAGGCTGCCGACGCTCAACCCGCCAAACCACCAGCGGTCGATCTGAGTGCTCCTCTCGCCGATGTGCGGTCGGCCGTCAGTGAAACGACCAACGCGGCTGGAACGCATTTGCGGCTGCGGCGCCCGCTAGCAGCGGTTTGCCCGCGACTGATGATCGGTCCAGCCAGCCAATATGCAGGTCATCTCACCCGCCAACCGCTCTTCCAACCCGTGACCGCCGGACATCCTGAGTTGCTGGCGCTGGCCGAGCACACACCCCACCGCACGGTCTACCTGGACCTGGAAACCTGCGGCTTCGCCGGCTCGATGATTTTCCTGGTGGGCCTCGTCTGGAATGATAGCGGCCAGCTCTGGCTCGATCAATTGCTGGCCCGCAACTACGCCGAAGAGCGGGCCGTGCTGGCCACATTCTGGCAGATCGCCGGTCCGCAGCGGGTGCTGGTCACGTTCAACGGCAAAAGCTTCGACTGGCCGATGGTCAAGGATCGCAGCACGCTGCACCGGCTGGCGCAGGTCACCGCCAGCGGCAGCAGTCCGGCAGCCGGGCGCAAGGCCGCCGCCCCGGACCCGCTCATGCACTGCGACCTGTTGCATCACGCCCGGCGGCGGTGGCGCGATCATTTGCCCGACTGTCGCCTGCAAACCTTGGAACGGATCATCTGCCGGCGCCAGCGACGCGGCGACGTTTCAGGAGCCGAAGTGCCGCGCACCTATCACGACTTTGTCCGCAGCGGCGAACTGCGGCGGATCGAGCCCGTGCTGCACCACAACGCACTCGATCTGGCTACGCTGGTCGAAATTGGCCAGGTGCTCGCGCGTCCGGCGGCTCGGCGGGCCGAGTCGGCCTGACGAGTCGGGCCGGCGCGGAAATTTTGGGCAACTCTGCCGAGCTTTGGCGCAGCCCCTTCCCGCGCGATCCTTCCGTACCGGGCGTTTCTATTCGTGCGGCATCCGAACCTCGCGTGGCGCGCCACGGCCGCAAAGTCCGCCCAGCTTGTCGCAGTGCGAGCCAATCTGCATTGCGACGGGTCACGCCACCGGACGGGCTCCGCATTCGGCCAGGCGAGCTCTTCCCCCACGTATCTCCGGCAGCCGCGGGAAGTTACCGGTCCTTGGTCCGGCCGATTCAGCTGTCAGGCTGGAGAAACTGGTGTGAGTTGGTGGGCGAATTCACTTCGCTCAAATTCAGCCCCTACAGTCTGCCGAATCATCAAATGCGGCATGATCGGTTCAACGATCACAGCCGTCAGGTTCGTCAGGAACGTTGTAAACCGAATACGCGTTGAAGCCCGTACAGGCGTCAAATTCCGAACAGAAGGGTTCGAACCATGGCACGCGGCATGACACAAATGATGGTCCTTTTGGCGGCGCTGCTCGCGGCGTTAGCGAGCTGCCCGATGGCCCTGGCCCAGGTGGACGACTCGGACGAGGGGGTGGAGGTGCCGGTCAAGATCGGCCGCCGGCCGGTTCGGCAACCGAGCCGGTTGACTTCGGCCCGGCTGTCGTCGAGTCGAACGGTTCGCCAGGCCGCCGACGAGGCACCCGACCCTGACGTCGCGCCGCCGGCTCCGGCCAGCCGGCCGGCAAGCCCGAACCCCTGGTCTGACGACGTCGGCCCGACCTCGGCTGGCGACGCGGGTTGCATGCCGACGTGCGACGTCTGCGGCGGCTGCCAGGGCTGCTGCCAATGCTGCCAGTGCGGTCCTCCCGGACGGTTCTGGGTGCGCGACGAGTACATCGGCTTCTGGACCAAAGGCAATTCCTTGCCCGTGCTGGTGACCACGACCGCGCCCGGCACCACGACGTTGCCGGCCACGGTGCCGGTGTACGGTGGCAATACGGTGAACAACGGCCTTTCCTCGGGCAACTGGATTCAGGCCGGCATGTGGCTCGACTGCTGCCAACAGTGGGGCCTGCAAGGCAATTACTTCTATCTGGGGCCCCAATCGTCGAGCTATTTCAACTCGTCGGACGGCGACCCGGTGCTGGCCCGGCCGTTCACCGACAATAACCCGAACAGCCCCGGCGTCTCGCAAGAATTGATCGCTTATCCTGGCACGGTCGTGGGCAGCATCTGCATCGACGACCGGACCAGCTTCATGGGAGCCGGCGCCCTGGTGCGACACAACCTCTGCTGCTTGCAGTGCTGCGACCCGTGTGGCGATCCGTGCAGCGGCGGTTGCTCGACCGGCTGCGGCCGTTGCGGCTTCCGCGGCCAGAATTGCCGCCGGATCGACCTGCTGGCCGGCTTCCAGTACTACAACCTGACCGACCGGTTCGACATTACCGAAAACCTGACCTCGACCAGCACGACCAACGGCGTGCCGGTGGGCACTCAGATCACGGTCCGGGATTCGTTCCGCACCCAAAACAACTTTTACGGTGCCGCAATCGGGGCCGTCTATCAGAAGTATCGCGGCCGCTGGGTGGAAGAAATCCAGGGCATCGTTTCGCTGGGCAACACCAACGAACGCGTGACGATCAACGGCAACACCACGACCGCCTACCCCGGCCAGACCACCTCGGTCCAGCAAGGCGGGTTGTACGCTCTGTCGACGAACATCGGCTCCTATTCGCACAACACGTTCACGGCCATTCCCCAGATCTCGGCCCGGCTCGGCTACCGCCTGACCGAACGGCTGACCGCCTTCGTGGGTTACACCGTGATCTACTGGGGCAATGTGGCCACGGCCGGCAACCAGATTAACACCACGATCAACAGCAGCTACCTGCCCGGCGGCGGCGTGGTGCCGAGCGGCCCGGCCAGCCCGAGCTTCACGTTGCACGAGTCGAGCTTCTGGGCCCAGGGTATCACGATCGGCGGGCAGTACAATTTCTAAGCCCGACCGCTCCCTTCGACCGCGACCCATCGAACGCCTCGCGGGCCACGTGCCGGCGAGGCGTTTTCGTTTTCGGGGCGCGGATGATGCCAATGGCGCCGACAATGCCGCAGCAAACAAAAGAGCCGGCGTCCTCTGGCGAGAACGCCGGCTCGATGTTTTCAAACCTCCAAGCCTATCGCGACGGTGGAGTCGCTGCGAGAAGGGCGGAGTCTGGCCGTGCTGAGCACTGGCACTTGGATGACTCAAGCCCACGCTTCAATTAGGTCCTCCGGCGTAAAATAGGCAGTAGAGGCTTGAATTTTCGGTTGTTCGCTTTGAGCCTGGCTTTCGCCAGATTGCCCAACCCGCTGTGACGGTAAACGAACTGCGGTTGGGCTGCAATAGGATCGGCAGATTACCGCCGGACGTGTGGCCCTTTTTTGGACCGCCGGCTAAGAATCGCCTCCAGACCCTATTATACCCTAGCTTGAGAAAAAACACTGCGCACGTTGCCGGCCACGCGATCGCAACTCGAAGTGAGCCTGAAAGTGGGGAGAAACTTTCAGGACCCCCAGCGCCGAATTGCGGGAATCGGAAGCTGTGCTCAGCAGGGGCTGGTAGCCGCGGGGCCGCAACCCTCCGGGCCGGTCGTCACGTCGGGCGAGAGCGACCGGCCATGCGCGGCGGTCGAAACCTCGCCGCTTGCCTCCTCGCCCCACAAGAACGCCTCGACGGCGTCTTCGAGCATTTCCAGCGAATCGAAGTGCCGCGACGTAATCAGCCGTTTGAACTCGGCCACTTTGGCCTCCCGACGCGAAGCCTCGGCAGATCGGACCATGGGCACTCTCCCTCTTGCCAGGTCAGGAACCAGATCTTTTTGGCGCCGCCAGCCAGCTACCAAGCAGCTCTCCACCTGCACTTGAAGTCGCTATGCTAGCAGATCAGGGGCCATCTTAGAACCATCGCCGAGGGCTAGTCCGCCGCTTTTGCCCCACTGCCTGGTCGAGCCCTGGGCGCCTGGCTGGCAGCCTGATCGCCGCGCATTTCCGCGGCAAAACTGCCCGGCCCGCCCAGCATCCACGCAGGTGGCCAGGCGGGCCGGATTGGGCGCGGAAAACTTCGTCCGCTGTGGAAAAATTGTCGGTCCGCTGTCGACAGCCGGGCCTTACTTCTTCTCCAGCACCCAGAAGTTCCGAAAGACGACCGGGTTGCCGTGGTCCTGCAGCTGGAACGGACCCACCCCCGGGTACTCCTGGCTGGCGCCGCCCGGACAAAGCTTGGGCAGCTCATAGTTGTCGTGGATCGTCACGCCGTTGTGCTTCACCGTAACCTTGGCGTTCTGAATCTTCTCCTTCTTGTCGTTGAACCGGGCCCCGGTGAAATCGACGTCATAGGTCTGCCAGACCAGCGGCGGCAGGCACATGTTGACGATCGGGGAGGCCAAGGTGTAAAAGCCGCCGCACTCGTTGTTCTCGCCCTCAAGGCCAAACGAGTCGAGCACCTGGCATTCGTAGCGGTTCTGCAGATACAGACCGCTATTGGCCCGGCCTTGCCCCCGCGGCCTTGGGCATGAACGGCAGACGGAATTCGATGTGCGCCGTAAAGTCCTTGAACTCGGGCTTGCTCATCACGCCGGCCAACAGCAGCTTGTCTTCGGTCATTCGGCCGCCGCTCAGCAAATCGGTATTCGTTCCGTCGAACAGGATCACGGCGCCCTCGGGCGGTTTGGCGCCAAGCGTGGGGCTCTGGCGGTCGACTTTGGCGAGCGTGCCAAGCTTGTTGCCGCCCGAATTGACGAAGTTCATTTTGCCGTCGGCGATCGTGGCGACCCACTTGTCCGATTTAAACGTCGTGGTGCCTCCCTCGGTCTTGCCGTTGGCCTTTTCCCGCGGTTCGCCGTGCTTCCAACCGTCGCCGGGCAGGCCGCCGGTATAGACGACGGCCTGGAAGGTGCCGTCTCCTTCGGCGATCACTTGGACACCGGTCGGCACCTCCTTGCCGTCGAGCTGAAGGGTTCCCTTGTATTCGCCTTGTACACCGAAGTCGGGGCCGGCCTTGGCCGGATCGGTGATTGTGTCGCCATCGGCCGCCAGAGCGCGGGCGGCGACAATCAGGCCGAGACAAAGTGCCCAAACGAGTTCGCGTCGCAGCTGCATGACTTGCACTCCTTGTTTTTGATGTTGGTAGCTTGCCCAGGTTAGTCAGATCGACCCGCGCCATTCTGCCGGCTGGCCGAGCCGGTCGCAAGCCATTTCGTGCTGGGGAGGCCAGGGATTCGGCCGGGCAGGCGTCGTCGACCCGCGGTAGAAACCGCAGCCAGGTTGTGCAGAGCCGGCTTACCACCAGCCCAGGAGAGCCGCCCACTCGGCGCCCAGAACAAGCACGCCGACGACGGCCGCGCCCGAAGCGGCCAGGAGCACTCCGGCACTGGCGATATCCAATGCGTCGCGGAGGTCGGGGTGGTGCTCGCGCGTCACCGCTCGGGCGAGCCGCTCGATCGCCGTGTTGAACAGCTCGGCGGCCAGCACGCCGGCGATGCACAGCACCAGCAGGCACCACTCCTCGACGGACGTGCGCAGGACCGCCGCGGCCACGACGACCGCGGCGGCCACCGGCAGGTGCACGCGGAAATTCCATTCGCCGACGATGCCTGCGCCAAGCCGCGAAAGGCCTGCGCGAAACTTGCCGGCCAGGCGCCTGTGCGCTCGTCGCCAGCAGGCGACTTCGCATCGTCGGATCCGGGTCCGTCGTATCGCGCGCGGCCAGAGGCATCGGTTTACCTTCGGTTCGATCCCGGGCAGCCTATGGTCGGGCCACGCGCCCCTGCACATACAAATCGCCCCCCAACGCACGAATCTCGATTCCCTCGAGCCGCAGTCCGCTCGCAATCGAATCGGCGCCCAGGCCGGCGATCGGTCCGGGTGCATCGGCGCCGCCAAGCAAACGCGGCGCGACGAACGCGTGGACCTCGTCGATCTGACCGGCGTCGAACATGCTGCCGAGCAGTTGGCTGCCTCCTTCCACCAGGATGTTGGTCATTCGCCGCCGTCCGAGTTCGCACAGCAGATCGTCGAGCCGGCTGGCGCGATCGGCGCCGGCGCACACGTAGACTTCGCAGCCGGCGGCCCGCAGCCGCTCGATATCGCCGGCCCGTGCCGCGGAGCCGACCGCAACCAGAACCGGAACATTGTGCGCAGTCCGCGCCAATTGGCTACTGCTGGATAGCGTCGCCGCCGAATCGAGCACGATCCGCGTGGCGGTGCGCTCGCCGGCCGGGCGGGCCGTCAGCAGCGGATCGTCGCGGCGGGCGGTCTCGGCGCCGACCAGGATGGCATCCATCCGGCCGCGAAGCCGATGGGCCGCCGCCCGCGACATCTCACTCGAGATCCAGCGGCTGGCGCCGCTCCGGCTGGCAATCTTGCCATCAAGCGTCATGGCCCATTTGGCCAGGACCCAGGGCCGACCGCAGGTGACCAGCTTCAGGTACGGTGCCACGAGCTGCCGGGCTTCATCGGCCAACAGTCCCAGCGAGACCTCGATGCCGGACCGGCGGAGTTGCTCGATCCCCTGCCCCGCCACGGCCGGAAACGGATCGGCCAGAGCCGCCACCACCCGGCGCACGCCGGAGCGGCACAATGGCCTCGGTGCAAGGGGGAGTTTTGCCCTGATGGCAGCAGGGCTCGAGCGTGACGTACACCGTGGCGCCGGCGGCTTTCGGGCCGGCCACGGCGAGCGCTTCGACCTCGGCATGCGGACCGCCAAAGCTGCGATGCCAACCCTCGCCGACGATCTGGTCCCGGGCCACCAGCGTGCAGCCGACCAGCGGGTTCGGCTCGACGGCCCCTTCGCCGCGGCGGGCCAGCTCCAAGGCCCGGGCCATGTACCAGACGTCGAATTCAGATTCGGGCATCAACGATCATCCCGCGGCGATGCAGCCGCCGCGCAGCGGACTAACCATTCGCCGCGCAGTGGACGATGAAACGGTCGCATTTTCTGGCGGGGGCACGAGCAACGTCCGGCCGCCGGCACCGCGGCCGACCTCATTCCATGCCGGGCGTCCAAATCGCCGATTTCTGGCCGGCCGCGGCCGGCTCGCTGCCGGGCGTCCAAAGTTTGCCGGCCGGCTGGGCAGCGGCACCGGGTACGACCAATCCGGAGGCCGCCTCGGCGGGCTCGCCCGCAACGCTGCCGTCGGGCCGCACCAGGCCCCACTGGGCCAACAGGCCGTACAGCGCTTGGGCAATGCCCGGCTCGCGGAGGTGCTCGTCGCGAATGTGATGCAGAAGGCGGTCGGCCGAGGCGACGTCCCCCTGCCCCATGCAAATCGCCAGCTCGACCAGGTCGTAGCGGGCCGACGATTTGCCGGCCGCCGCGGCCAGCACCCGGGCCGCGTCCAGGTCGGCCCTAGCTTGTGGCAGTTCGCGTTCCAGTTGAGCCAGCAGGGTGTAGACCGCTGCTTTGTCGAGTTCCTTGTCCAGGCTCGGCCGCCCGACGATCTCGCGACCCAGCCGCAGTGCCGCGGGCATGAAGCGCACTTCTTGGGCCCGCTCGAAGGCGACCAGTAGATCGTGATCGCTCAGCTTGCCCACTTCCAATCGCTCGAGCCGGGCATAGGGCAGCTCCAGGATCGAAACGTGCGTCGGGTCGATCGGCCCGGGCTCGGGCAGACCCAATTCGCGGCGCAGCGCATTGTAATCTGCCGAATTCAACAACGTCTGGGGACGCAGCTCGAGAATCAGGATCGCGGCCAACACCGCGATTCGGCCCTGCGGATCGGCGGCCGCCTGGCGCGGCGTTTTGCCGCCTAGGGCGGTCTGAGCCAGCTCGGTCCAATTCGAAAGCAATTGCTGCCGGTGGCCGGCGGTGAGCAGCTCGCGCCGCTGATCGGCCGGAATCTCGTCCGGCAGATACCACTTGGGCACCAGCAGCTCGTCGACGGCATTGACCGGCCCGCTGATTTCCTCGCTGCCGGGGCCGGCCAGGAGATCGCCGGCGAGCGCCGTGAGCACCTCGCGGCACTTGGCCAGTTCGGGCCGGGCCGCGACCAGTTCGAGCCGCGCTTCGCGATCGGTCTGCCGGCCGAAGATCGCCACCTGGCCGAGCATCAGCGGCAGCTCGGCCAGCGTCAGTCCCGCAGTCGAGGCGGGCCGAGCTCGATCGAGGAGCGAAAAATATCCCTTCGGCGGCGGCTCGTTTTCGGGCACAAGCATCCGCAAATCCACCGGCATCCGCAAGGCCTGGCGATGCGCCGCCAGCTGGACCAGCAGCGCGTCGGTGTCGCGGACCGGATAAGTCACCTTGAGCACATCGACCGTGGTTGCGGCGTTGTCGTCCAGGAGCATCGCCGTGGCCCGGGCCTCGACCGCATCGTCCAGCGGCACTTCGCCCACGGCAAAACTCTGCCAGGCGCGCACCGCCTCGGGACGCCGGGCCAACCACGATTCGAGCAAGGCCAGGTTGCGGGCGATCGGCGGCCAGGCCCCCGCCTTGTGGGCTAAAGCCTGAAACTGGGCCGCGGCCTGGCTCCAGCGGCCGGCCCGGCCGCTTTCAAGCGCGGTGGCAAATTCCGCCTTCCAAACGGCATCGGCCGGCGGCTCGACGAGAGGCTGGTTTTCCTTGAGCAGCAGATGGATCTCGGGCGAGCCCTGCAATTGAACGATCAGCCGCAAGGCTTGTTCGTCCTTGCCGCCCGATAGGCCAAACTGCAACATCAAGTGCGCCCGGGAGGCCGTCAACTCACCCGCCGCCAAGAGCGCCATTCCCACTGCGCCGAGCGCGTCGTAGACCTGCATCGGCAATTGCGAGCCGGCGTGTTCGATCGCCCGCTGGAGCAAGTCGACCGCGGCTTGGGGTTTCTCCCGCGCCTCAAGAATCGCCGTCTCGGCCAGCGCGACGGGATTGTCGGGCTGGATCCGGCGGAAGCGCTCGAGCGTGGCGGCGGCTTTTTCGGGCTGGCCCAGTTCGGCCTCGAGCATGGCCTTGGTCGCCAGCAGGCAAGCCCGGTCGGGATATTTTGCGTCGAGCTTGTCGACTTGTTCGAGTGCGGCGGCCCGCTGCTCGCCCGAGACCATCCGCGACAACTTGTCGAGCTCGGTCGTCAGATCGCTGCAGCAGAACTTGATTTTCTTGCCGGTGCCCCCCGGACATGGGGAGTAGAGGTCGATATCCATGACTGCTCGAATGCCGAAGGAGGATGCGGTGGGAAACTCGCGCTACCGCGGTCGGCCGCCCAGGCAGCGCGTCGCGCCGGCGGGTCAACCGAGGCCGCGACGTCTGCCGCGCCCGCCGGGCAACGGATGCACGTTGCGCCGTGGGCCGTGCAGCGGTTGTACTTCTACCGGAGGCGGCCGCGAGGTTCCGTGATCGTAACACAGCTTGGCGGCCAAAACTATCGCTCGCCAACGACCAACCGAGCACGACAGGCCGATTCGGCGGGGCACGAACTGCCTCTGCCGCTCGACAGGTCGACCCAAACAGGGGGCAAGAATTCGCACAGCCGCCGGCCGCACTCAGTGCGCGGCGGCCAGCGCCTGCCGTTTGTGGGCCACCAGGGCCAGAAGCGCCTTTTGTGGCTCGGTGAATTTCTTAATGCCTTCGCTCATCAGCGTGGCTTCGAGGTGCTCGATATTCACCAGCCGATCGATCTCGGCCAGAACCTCGGCCGAGGGCAGCTCGTCGATCTGCCGGGAGAAGAGTTCGCCCGCTCCGCTCGACCGCGTCGTTGGTGGCCGGGGGATTGGTTTCGATATCGCTGCCGGCAAACGCGGCGACATACTTCCAGGGTGCATCCTCGGGCTTCTTGGTGCCCGTGCTGGCAAAAACGATCTCTTGCGCAAGCGGCAACTGCTTGCTTTTCCAGAAGTCGCAGTTGTCGCGCCAGATTCGCTTGGCTCCGACGATGCCTACCTGACCCTGGGCGGCCGGCGACAGAGTGGGCACGTGCTGTTCGGTGTACACGTCGACCCGCGAGACGAAGATGCTGTAGACGCTCTTGAAGCGGTCCAGCTTGCCCGCGCCGCTGGGCGCCGCGCCAAATGGCCTCGCGGGCGGCGTGATACTGCCGCATCGTGAAGCATAGCGTCACGTTGATCGTGATGCCGAGCGCCGCCATTTCCTCGATCGCTTCCAGGCCCGCCGGCTGTCGCCGGCACCTTGATCATGCGGTTGTCGTGCCCGGCCGACCAATGCTTCGCCAGCTCGATGTATTTCGCGACCCGCTTGGCGTGCGGCGGACCGAGCTGCGGATCCTCGAGCAACGGATCGAGCTCGAAGCTTACGTAGCCGTCGTTGCCGCGCGTCTCGCGCCAGACGGGCAGAAACTCTTTCTGCGCACCGCGGACCAGCTCGTCGGTCATGCGCCAGGCGATGTCGGCATCTTCCAGCTGCTCTTGCATCAGCTTTTCGAGCTGGCGGTCGAAGCGGCCCGTCTTGATCAGGTCGGAGAGGATAATCGGGTTGGACGTGGCCCCCGTCGCCCCCAATGCCCGATTGCGGACGACCAGGTCGGGGTCAATCGAATCGAGCCATAGCTTCGTGCCACTGGCAATCAAACTCTGTAGCGGCGAAGTCATTCGACGAACCCCTCCCAAACGAGATCCCGACCCCGACAGCACCACGCGGTGCGAGCGAGCGGCGGCGAAGTGATTGTTTCGCGCTGCTGGCCAAAAGACAAGGGCCCACAGGCCGTGGGCACGACAACGCAACTGCTTACCGCATCGACAGTAAAGCGGTTCTCTTGGGGTCGAACAGCCTTCGCTGTCGTGAACTCAGGTGAATTGGGTAATCTGGTAAAAATGCCGCAATTCTTCCGGTTTTAACGATTATTCCTGTTCCGCGAGGTGCGAGTTTTCCGATTAGGCAAGGGAACGGGCTGCGCCGGGCGTTCGCCGTTTGGCGTTCGCGCCGGCAGCTCCCCGTTCGCCTGGCAAGGAGGCCATGGTGCCGGTTATTCGGGTAACCAACTTGCGAATCGTGCTCGGGCTGGCGGCAGCGCTGGCTACGCTGCCGGTTTGCGCCGGCGATTGGACGTTCGACGCGCCGCCGCTGGGCGGCCGCAAAGCGGCCCGTCGCCCGAGCTGCCGCCGACAGTCCGGTGGAAGCGGAGCCGCGACTGGTATCGTTCGACGATCCCACTGGCCCGGCGACCGACGAGGGTAATCCTCCCGAACCGATCACGCCCGGCAATGCGTCGAGTCTATTTCCCAGCGCCGAGGAACTGGCGCCGGAGAACCGCTGCTACCGATCGCCATGCCAGACGGGGTCGGCGACCTGTTGCCGCCCGCCGCGCCGATTTTCAGTTCGGGACGGTGGTTCAATCGCGGGCGTTGGTACGCCCGGGCCGAACTGACGTACCTGACGATCTCGGAGAAGAAACAGACGACGCTGGCGACCGACTTTTCGGATTCCAGTCAGATTCCGGCCAATCAGCGGAACGTCTTTCGCACGCAGAAGGGGCTCAACTACGCCCCGCGCGCACGATTGACGATCGGCTGCTTCCTGGGCATCGATCCCTGGAACCGCGATAGCTCGGTCGAATTCACCTTTTTCGGGCTGGACAACTGGAGCAATACCCGCGGTTTGACGTCCATCGCGGCCAACAGCCTGTATACCAATCTCGATCCATCGTTCTCGGCGCCGGGATTTACGCAGGCCAACCAGATGTCCTATGTCGCGATGGCACATTTCAACAGCTACGAGTTGAATTTCCGACTGTCGCGGCGATTGGGGCGCGATCGGATGGTGCTCTCGCGTGAAGGCACCTGGGTGCACGAGCTCGCGCCCAACATGGTTCCCACGATGTTCGGCGGCTTGCGGCTGGCGACGCTCAACGAGTCGTTCAACTGGAACAGTCAGGGGACCGATCCAACGACGACTTTCGGCCAGTACAACGTTCGCACGCACAATGCCCTGACCGGTTTCCAGTTCGGAGCGGGAATGGACTACCAGCAGTCCGGCTGGCGCTGCGGGATGACGATCCGCGGCGGCCCGTACGTGAACTTCGCCGACCAGTTCACGACGGTCAATTCGATCGGTCCGGCCAGCAGCGGGACCGGCAGCAGCACGATCAACCGCAACCTGTCGAATCAGAAGACGGGGCTGGCGTTCATCGGCGAGTTGAATTTCAACGCGTCTTATTATTTCACACCCAACATCGCGTTTCGGAGCAGCTTCGAGCTGTTGTACTTGACCGATCTGGCCCTGGCCGACAAACAGCTGACGTTCGTGCAACTGGACCCGATCAAAATGTCGACCTCGCACGAATCGCAGATCGTCGGGTTCACGCTGGGATTCGATTGCAATTGGTAACGCGCCGCCGGCGGCCAGCGATCGCAGCCGACCGGATCGCGGCCAACCCGACCGGGACCAGCCGCGCAAGGCAAGACGCCACGAGAATTTTATGAACCGCTTCTTCTCGCGCCATAGCTTCAAGATCATCATCCTGGTGGTATTCCTGCTGCCGGTGCTGAGCCGCGGCGCACGGCTGGCCATGACCAGCAACGACAACAAGGTCGAAGACTGGTTGCCGAAGGAGTATTCCGAAACCCAGGACCTGAAGTGGTTCAAGCAACACTTCGACAACGAGACGTTCATCCTGATCAGCTGGGAAGGCTGCAAGCTCGACGACCCGCGGCTGGAACTGCTCGAGACCAAGCTGCAGACGCACGTCAACAAGAGCTATCCCAAGCCGCGCACGCTGATCCAGGCCGGCTGGC
This sequence comes from uncultured Planctomycetaceae bacterium, assembly GCA_963828155.1. Taxonomy (GTDB): domain Bacteria; phylum Planctomycetota; class Planctomycetia; order Pirellulales; family PALSA-1355; genus CAWCAX01. The sequence goes on along the minus strand of CAWHDQ010000009.1, from coordinate 649,349 downwards.
AGAAGCTGTTTCCGCCGGTCCAACTGCCCGATCCGATCATCGGCCCGCCGCTGTTCCAAAGCGTCGAAACGGGCCGCACGATGCTCAACCGCCTGACCGAGGGCACCGCCAAGCTACCCGAGGAGGAAGCTCTGCGGCGGCTGGCCGGGCTGTTCGTCGGCAAGGAAAATCACGACCAGTCGTGCGCCGTCATTGCCCTGACCGCCGAGGGCAAACGCGACCTGCGGCATACGCTCGATTCGCTCTATGCGATCTGCCAGCAGGAGCTCGGCCTGCCCCGCGAACGGGTCAAAATGGGCGGGCCGCCGATCGACAACGTGGCCATCAGCACCGAAGGCGAGCGGACCCTGATCCGGCTGTTCGGACCGGCCGGCATCGTCGGCTTGTGCCTGGCCTACTGGTGCTTGCGGAGCACCCGGTTGACCATGATGGTCTTCGTCACTGCCTTGTACGCCGGTGCGATCAGCCTATCGCTGGTCTATTACTCCGGCAGCGCGATGAACGCCATCCTGCTGACGATGCCGGCCGTGGTCTACGTCGCCGGCATCTCGGGGGCGATCCACTTTGCCAATTACTACCGCGATTCAGCGGTCGAGGGTGGGGTTGAGGGGGCCCCCGCCCGGGCCCTGCACCATGCCTGGATTCCCTGCACGCTGTCGGCCATCACCAGCGCCGCGGGCCTGGCTTCGCTGTACACCAGCGAGCTGATCCCGATCCGGCTGTTTGGCGTGTTCACGGCATTGGGCGTGCTGACCACGCTGGGCCTCCTGTTCATCTTTCTGCCAGCCTGGATGCAGCTCTGGCCGATGCGGAAAAACAGTTCGCTGGACGGCGATGCTCCTACGCGCCGAAGACCTGGCGCTCCCCACCCACTGGCGGCGGGGATTGGGCGGAGTGCTCAACCGCTGGAGCCTGGTGTTCGCAGCCGGCACGGCACTAATGATCTTCTGCGCCATCGGGCTGACCCGGATCAACACCTCGATCAAGCTCACCAAGCTGTTCTCGTCCGAGGCCGAAATCATCAAGAACTACGAGTGGCTGGAGAAGAACCTCGGCCCGCTGGTGCCGATGGAGGTCGTGCTGCGGATCGACAACTCGCAATGCGACCTGACCATGCTCGAACGCATGGAGCTGGTGGGCCGTATCCAGTCCAGCCTCTGCGAAATCAAGGAAGTCGGCAACACCCTGTCGGCCGTCACGTTCGCTCCCTCGCTGGAAATCAAGCGGATGGGACCGCTGGTCTCGAAGGCCAGCGCCGGGGCATCTGGAACCGCCGGTTGGAAGCCCATCGCGACGAATACATCCAGGGCGGATTCCTGGCCGTGGACGACGAGCAGGAACTGTGGCGGATCAGCACCCGGGTCGAGGCGCTCAACGACGTCGACTACGGGGTGTTTCTCAATGACCTGCGGGCCAAAGTCGAGCCGGTGCTGCTCGCCGAGCGGACGCGGATTCTCACCGACCGGGCCCGCAAGCAGCACGCCGATTTCGATCCCGACGCCCTCGCCGCGGCGGCGACGCCCGGCCCCGACAACCTGCAGCCGCTGGGCATCGACGCCGTCTACACCGGTCTGGTGCCGGTGGTCTACAAGGCGCAGCGCGAGATGCTGATCGGCCTGGCGTTCAACTTCGTGACCGACCTGTTGACGATTGCCGCGGTGATGACCGTGGTCTTCCGCGACCTCTCGGCCGCGCTGATCCTGCTGGTGCCTTCGATCTTTCCGGTGGTCGTCGTGTTCGGCCTGATGGGCTGGTGCGGAGTCACGATCGACGTCGGCACGATCATGACCCCAACCGTGGCCCTGGGCGTGTCGGTCGACGACGTGGTCCACTTCCTGATCTGGTATCGCCGCGGCCTGTCGGAAGGCAAGAGCCGCTGGAATTCGGTGATGCTGGCCTACGAAGGCTTCGCCCGGGCCATGTATCAGAGCTGGGCCGTGCTGGGCTTGGGGTTGGCCGTGTTCGCGCTCAGCTCGTTCGTGCCCACACAGCGGTTCGGGGCGATGATGTTTTGCCTGCTGACGGCCGCCCTGATCGGCAATCTGTTGATGCTGCCGGCGGTGCTCTGTAGCCCGGTGGCTGCGCTGTTCGGCCGCCGGCTGGTACGCAAGGCAAAGGAAGCGGGGCTCGGCGACGGTGCTCCCGTGCCTGCCGGAAGCCATTCGCCCAGCGGGCCGCATCCTTCGGTCCCGGCGCCCTCGGGCACGACAGCCCGCAGCGGGTCCGGCACAGCTAAAGCTTCCTCCCGGCTTCCCGGCCGCGAAGCTGCTATAATCGGCAGACGCCGGCCCGTGCGCCTCGCCCGCGCCGGTTTCTCGATCAGGAGCACGCGATGGACGACCCGCAGGATCTCGTATCGGTTTATCGGGCGGCCAATCCGGCCGATGCCCACTTCCTGATGAACCTGCTGCTGGACGAGGACATCGACGCGCAAGTTTCGGAAGAGAACGAGCCGTTCGCCGGCTTGCCAATCGTGCCTCCCGACGTCCTGGTGCGCAAGGCGGATGAAGCCCGGCGCGGCTGATCGTCGATGGCTTCCAGCGCGAGCAGACCGAGCGGGCCGAGCGCCCGATTGGACCTGCCCCAAGTGCGGCGCGACGGTCGTCGGCGCGTTTGACGAGTGCGACGTCTGCGGGGCCGATCGTCCCGGCAGCGAAGAAGCCGACTGACCCGGCGGACGCGCGGTGCGGCGTGAACCCTCTCCCCCTCCTGCAGCGAACTCGATCCGTGCGGCACGAACAACTCTGGGCTCCCTGGCGGTTGGGTTACATTACGGGCGAGTCGACGCCGGCCCCCAGCGAACCCCAGAACCTGGCTTGGCTCCCCGGCGCCGATCGAAATTGCTTCCTGTGCCGGGCCGTCGCCGACCGCGCCGATCGGCAGAATCTGGTCGTCCGCCGCGGCCAGCAAACGCTGGTGATGCTCAACCGTTATCCCTACAACAACGGCCATTTGCTCGTCGCTCCACTGGCGCATTTAGGCCGGCTCGATGAGCTGGAAGATCGGCTGCAGCTCGAATGTCAGCAGACGATCACCGCCCTGGTGGGCTTGCTCGAACAATTGATGAACGCCGAAGGCTTTAACATCGGACTCAACCTGGGCCGGGCCGGCGGAGCGGGATTGCCGGGGCACCTACACTGGCACATCGTGCCCCGTTGGAGCGGTGACACGAATTTCATGTCGTCGCTGGCCGGGGCCCGGGTGATCCCCCAATCGCTCGACGCGCTGTGGGAGCTGCTCGACGCGCAGCTCTCGTCGACCGGCGGCCAGCCTCGGGCGGATCGGCCGGGGGTCTGAGAAATTCCCCACCGCGAGCCGCTGACCCTGCCGAAATCTTTGTTTCTCCGTTCCTCGCCCGGCAGTCCGATCTTGTGAAACCTCGCCATCCAGCGCCGAGCGGCGACGACCCGGCGACGTATGCCTCGTTCTTGCACTCGGTCGCGGCGCGCGAGGCGGTATTGCTGGCACCCTATGCGATGCACAGCGCGCAATCCGCGGGCGCAAGCATCCCGAGCCCGAACATCCCTACCGCGGCCCATTCCAGCGCGACCGCGACCGCATCGTCCATAGCGCCGCCTACCGCCGGCTGAGCTTTAAGACCCAGGTCTTCACGGGCGACTCGGGCGATTACCACCGCACGCGGCTGACCCACACGCTGGAAGTGGCCAGCGTTGCCCGAACGCTGGGCCGGGCGCTGGCTTTGAACGAAGATCTGATCGAAGCCCTGGCCCTGGTCCACGACATCGGCCATCCGCCGTTCGGCCACGCCGGCGAGGACGTGCTCGACGAGTGCCTGCGGGCCCATGGCGGATTCTCGCACAATGCCCAGGCGCTGCGGATCGTCGAGCTGCTCGAAACCCGGTACAGCGAATTTCCCGGGCTGAACCTGACGCTGGAGGTCCTGGGCGGCCAATCGACCCGCGTCCGCACGCGTCCGGCCGGCAAGCCTCCGCTGCTGGAGGTTCAGGTCGTCGAAGCGGCCGACAGCATCGCCTACGATACCCACGACGCCGACGACGCCTTGGAGCTGGGCCTGCTCGCGCTCGACGAACTGTTGGAAACTCCGCTCTGGGCCGCCGCCCGGCACAGGATCGGCCGCCGCTACGCGGGCCTGGAAGCCGCTCAGCTCCGCCGGGCCCTGCTCCACGAGCTGATCGACTGGCAAGTGGGCGATCTGCTCGCCTGCGCCGTCCGGCTGTTGGCCGGCGGCAGCTTCGACCAGCCCGTCGCAGCCGGCCAGCCGCCGCTGGCGATCGCGGCCAGCGGAGAATTGGCCGAGCAGAAATCCGCGCTCGAGCGGTTCCTGCACGAGCGGGTTTACCGCCATCCCCAAGTGCTCGAGCATCGCCAGCGTGCCCAGCAACTGCTCCGCGAAATGTACGAGTACCTGGCTGCGCATCCCGACCGGTTGCCGGCCACGGTCCAGGCCCGGGCCCAGCGGGATGGCATCCCCCGTTCGGTGGGGGACTATCTGGCGGGCATGACCGATCGTTTCGCCCGGAGCGAGTACAAGCGGCTGCTGGCTTAGGGCGTGGAACGAATGTCCAAAACACTCTGGGGATCGCTGCGAAGAGCTAGGTAACCCGTCGTGCCGCGACCCCGCCAGGCTAGAAATTGCCCCCCTGCGGTGTCTAGAATAAACTTTGTATACCCCCCCGCCGAGCAAGTTCCCCCGCCCGCTGTTCATCGTCGACGTTCGCAACTAGCGGTTTCTCATGGCTCTGGTCGTCCTGCGCTGCGTGTTCCTGATGGTGGCGGCCGGGCTGGGCGTCCAGCTTGTCCGTTCGCAAGCGTTGCCGCAGAACCCGGAGTGGCTGCCCTGGGCCGTGTTCGGTGGCATGATGCTGATGTCGGCCGGCGTGCTGGTACTCGACATTCTGACTCCGCGCAAGCACGTGGACATCCTCTCGGGCGTCTATTTCGGCCTGATCGTCGGCCTGTTTCTGACGTACGTCCTGCGGCTGGCGCTGAGCCCGATCCTGCCCGAGAAGGGACCAATCACCCCGTGGATCGAATTGGTTCTGGCGATGTTGCTGTGCTACACGTGCATCAGCATGATTTTGCAGACGAAGGATGATTTTCGCTTTATCATTCCGTACGTCGAGTTTTCCAAAGAGGTCAAGGGGCTGAAGCCCTACGTGCTCGATACGAGCGTCGTGATCGACGGCCGGATTGCCGACGTCGTGGAGACGCAGATCCTCGACAACCAGTTGATCATGCCCCGGTTCGTGATCGCCGAGCTGCAGGCAATCGCCGACAGCTCCGACCGGCTCCGCCGCAGCCGCGGCCGACGGGGGCTGGATATCCTCAACCGCCTGCGGACCAATCCGGCGATCGACATGCAGGTGTACGACCGCGAGCTGCCCGAGTTCGTCGGCCAGCCGGTGGACATGAAGCTGGTGCTCTTGGCCAAGCATATCGACGGCAAGATCGTCACCAACGACTACAACCTGAACAAGGTTGCCCGGCTGCAAGGCGTGGGGGTGATCAACCTGAACGACTTGGCCAACGCCCTGAAGCCGAATTTCTTGCCCGGCGAACATATCGAAGTTCGGATCGTCAAGGGGGGCGAGGAGCCCGGCCAAGGCGTCGGTTACCTGGACGACGGCACGATGATCGTCGTCGAAGGGGGCCGCGAGTTCCTCAACAAGTCGATCCGGATCACCGTGACCAGCGTGCTGCAGACCAGCGCCGGCCGGATGATCTTCGGCCGCTACGAGGCCGCCGTCCGCGTGGCGACGTAAACGGGCTCGCGCTGCCGCCACGATCCTTGGCGGGTGCTCCATCCCCACGCGAGCCGGCTGCTACATTTTTTCCGGCGCCCGGATGCCCAGCAGCTCGAGGCCCAGGGCGATCGTCCGGGCAGTCAAGTCGCAGAGCCGCAAGCGGCTTGCCCGCAGCGCGTCGCTCTCTGCTCGAATGACCTGGCACTGCTCGAAGAACGTCGAAAAGCGGTTGGCCAGTTCGAACAGGTATGCGGTCAGGAAGTTCGGCCGATAATCGGCGACGGCCAGCTCCAGTGCTTCGGCAAGCTGCAGGATCGCCAGGCCCAGGGCCCGCTCCGCCGGCTGGTCGAGCACGATCTCGCCGCCTTGGCCGCGGGCGGCAGTCCGATCGGCGCCTGCCCGGCGAAAGATGCTGCACACCCGGGCGTGGGCATACTGCATGTAGGTGGCCGTGTTGCCGGTCGTGGCCAGCATTTTGTCGTAGCTGAACTCGTAATCGCTGGTGCGGTTCTGCGACAGGTCGGCATACTTGATCCCGCCGATGCCCACCATCTCGGCCACGGTTCGGCGCTCTTCGGCCGTGAGCTCGGCGCCATGCGGCTTGGCGTCGTCGTTGGCCGAGACGATGGCCAGGGCCCGTTCGACCGCTTCGTCGAGCAAGCCATCCAGGCCGACCGTGTCGCCCGAGCGAGTTTTGAACGGCTTGCCGTCGGAACCCAGAACGGTGCCGAACGCCACGTGGACCAATTCCAGGTCGTCGTAGCCCCACAAGCGGGCCGTCGCGAACAACTGCTCGAAGTGCAAGCTCTGGCGATGGTCGACGACGTACAGAACGGCGTCGGGCTGCCACTGCTGCAGCGCGGTACTGGATCGTGGCCAGGTCGGTCGTGGCGTAAAGGAACGCGCCGTCCTGCTTACGAATGATGAACGGTGCGTCGTACCCTTCCAGGAACACGCAGGTCGCCCCTTCGCTCGGCCGCGCGATGCCGCGCTGCTCCAGATCGGCCACGACCGCCGCGAGCCGATCGTGATAAAAACTCTCGCCCAACGTGTGGTCAAACGTGACTTTCAAGCGGCGATAGATTCGCTCGATGTCCTCCATGCAGGCCGGCAGAAATTCCTGCCACAGCCGGCGATTCTCAGCGTCGCCGGCGTGCAACAGCGCGGTCTCGGCCAGCACGGCCGTTTCGATGTCGGCATGGGTATGCAAAAAGTGCATCGCCGACGGATCGGCCTCGACGTCGGCCAGTTTGGCCTGCAGCGCGATTTCATCATTCCGGAGCTCGGCTAGCTTGCTCTCCGCCCGCTGCCGGGCTTTGGCCGCCTCTTTTTCCGCTTTGCGATCGGCGGGCATTGGTGCCGAACGCAATTCCTCGACCGCCCGGGCCGTATCGGCCACGAGTGCCGCGAGCTGCGGCAGCCGGCGGCGGCCGGCGTGGTAGTCGACCAGCCGATTCACCAGCCGATACAGCCGGCTCAGCTCCGCGACCGGCTTGCGCTCGTAGGCCGCGCGGTCGACGAAGTGCTTATAGCCGTAAATGATCATGCCGAACTGCGTGCCCCAGTCGCCGACGTGATTGTCGCTGATCACGTGGTGGCCGAGGAACCGCAGCACGCGGTCGAGGGCAGCGCCGATCACCGTCGAGCGGATGTGGCCCACATGCATTGGCTTGGCGACGTTCGGGGCGGAATAGTCGATGACGATCGTTCGCGGCTCGATCGCGAGCGGCACGCCCAACCGCTCGTCGGCCAGCGCCACCGTCAGCTGGCCGGCCAGCCAGTCGTCGCGGAGCCGCAGGTTGATGAAGCCCGGCCCGGCAACTTCGGGCGGTCGGCACAAATCGTCGAGCCGCACGCGGCCGAGCAACTCCGCCGCCACGTCGCGCGGATTGCGGCCCAGCCGCTTCCCAAGCGGCATCGCCACATTGGCCTGATAATCGCCGAAGGCCGCGTCCTGGGCCGGCCGAACCATCTCGACCAGCCGCTCGAGCTCGGCCGGATCGGCGATGTCGTCGGCCAGCGCCGCGCGAAAGCGACTACGTAACTCGTGCAGAATGTTCATGGGGGTGAGTTTGCCACCGCCGGCAAGCGGGCCGCAACCCCAAAAAGCCGCTCACATGCGAAAGCCAAACGTCGCAACCAACGCGAAGCGGCCGGGGCGGAGCAACTCGGGACGGAGCGCGGCGCCGGCACGTTACCGCGGCCGAGCGGCCGGACTGGGGGGCTGAGCGGTTCCCTCGAACGGCACCCGCTTGTGCCCGCCCACAGTTGCTCCAGCGCGTAATAGTTGCGCGTCTCGGAGTCGAACAGGTGGACCACGACATCGCCGAAATCGAGCAGAATCCAGCGGCTCTCGACGTAGCCTTCCAGGCCCAGCCGGTGGTCGCCGTAGTCGCGCTCCAGCACCTGGTCGATCTCTTCGCTGATCGAGTGCAGTTGCCGCCGGCTGGAGCCGGTGACCAGCACGAAGTAGTCGAAGACTTGCGTCAGCTCGCGCAGGTCGAGCACGACGATGTCGCGGCCGCGGTTGTCATCGGCGGTGCGAGCGGCGGCCAGTGCCCGCTGCAAACTTCTCTCGCTGCGCTGGGCGGTCTGTTCCAAAGCGACGGCCAACGGTGTCCTTTCACATGGGGCGGGAATCGAAGCCAACATCCTTATTCTACCCTACACCCCAGGCGAAACGAAGAGTCCTGGCCCAGGAGCGGGCCGGCGATGCCAGTCAGGCCCGGGGGATCGACTGGCAAGATTGCCAAACCATGACGAATCTAACGACGCGGTAAGGCGGCTCCAGGTTCGCCCTTCCGCCGCGAAGCAAGGGGCCCCTTGGCGGCGGCGCGACTCCGGCGATACCTTGAAACGCATATTCCCTGCGCGTGCGATCAACCCGTGGCAAAATACCCGCCATATTGCTCGCGGGGACTCGTAACTAATTGGAGCAACTCAGATGGCAGATTGGATCGAGCCGGGCCGCAAGGCGCCCGATTTTTCGCTTCCCGCCGACAATGGCCAGCAGGTCAAGCTGTCCAAGCTCAAGGGGAGCCCCGTGGTGCTCTATTTCTATCCTGCGCGACAATACGCCCGGTTGCACGCGCGAGGCCTGCGCCTTTCGCGATCGCAAGAAAGAGCTGGTCAAGCTGGGAGCCCACGTGCTCGGCGTGAGCACCGATAGCATTGCCAGCCACGAGAAGTTCCGCGACAAGTTCGAGCTGAACTTTCCGCTGCTGTCCGACGTGGACCACGCTGTGGCCGAGAAGTACGGCGCCTGGCGCGAAAAGAACCTGTACGGCAAGAAGACGCTCGGCATCCAGCGCCTCGACCTACTTGATCGACGCCGCCGGCAAAGTGGCCAAGGTCTGGCCGAAGGTCAGCGTCGATGGCCACGACGAGGAAGTCCTCGCAGCCGTGAAGGGACTAGGGGATAGAGATTAGGATGTAGGGACGCCGGAAAGGCAGAAGGCAAAAGGACGAATCCTGAAACTTGCCTGCTGATGCCTGGCGTCTGTGTTTGCTCCGCGTCCCCTCTCCCTTTCAGGGAGAGGCCGGGTGAGCGTTCTTTGTCCAACGATCGACGCGTGCTCCAAGTGCAAACCGTCACGCGCAGCAAAACACCCTCACCCTACCTTCTCCCTTTCAGGGAGAGGGATTCTTGCCACGCCGGTTCACCGCGTTGTCTGCACTACTAACCGGCAACTTCTTTCCGTTTGGCGAAGATTTTTTCACGCGGCGGCGGTGAGCTTTGCGGTATCTGCTTGTCGGGCCGCGAGTAACGCGGTGATTGCCAAACGCCCTTTGCTGGTGACGAGATAGCGGTGGGTCTTGGGAACCTTGCGGATCAGGCGATGGGCCCGCAGGAGCCGAATCCGACGCGTCACGGCGGCCGATCGGCGCCGCTGCTGTTGCTGGTCGGGGGCGGCGGAGTCGTAGAGCAACGGCTGCAGGTCTCGATTGCGGAATCCGTGGATGACGAACTCGCCCCGGCTGATCGCTGCCAACAACCGAGCGTCATCGGCCGAAAGCGGGTTGAGCGCGCGGGCGCGTTGGTCCTGCCGCCGGACGGGACGGCACAAGGGTTCCGCGATTTCGGCCAGGGCGGTCGTTTCATCCACGTCGGCCAGCCCGTCCAGATAGCGCTCGTTGGCGGCCTGGCAGAGTTGGGCCCGGCGATGGGTGTCGGCCACGCCTTTGCGCAGGTAGCGCCAGGCTTTGCCGCCGCGAGCGTCCCCCTCCTTGGGGCGAAACACTTTCATGTCCCGGGGGTGATTGATGGTCGTTTCGATCCGCAACACCGAGCCTTGCTTGTCGTACATCTTCAGCGAATTGCGGCCCAGCCGGTGTTTGACCCGCATCCCCTCGGGGCGTTGACGCAGATCGCTGGTCAGCTCCTTCTCGAACCGTCCCCAGTAGAGGCCTCGCTGGGCAGGCACCTTGCGCCCAGGAATCGCAACACCTCGCGGGTGCCGAAGGAACTCATCGCGTGCCGCACCAGTCGCGGATACAACTCGGCCAATTGCCCGGCCGAGCGAAACATCACGTCGCTGGCCCATTCGCTCTCGTCGAGCGACCAGTAGTAATTCATGGGCCACGACGCCAGCACGCTGCCTCGTAAGGGAAAGACCTGGGCGGCAATCGAGTCCAACAGATCGGGCCAGTTGATCCGCAATTGTTTGTCGAGCAGCCGCTGGGCACGTGGAACGTCTGCGACCCGGGTCAAACAATTCTCGCGTCGCAAATAGGCGACGCCCTCCCGATCCAGTTCGCGGCACAACCATTCGCGGCCGTTGAGATAGATCCGCAAGTCGAAGGGGAACCAGGTCTGCAATCGGGCGTGCATCCAGCCCAGCCGGGGATGAATGAAATAGGCATACGAGTGCAGGCACTTGCGTTGGCAACTCTGCAACTCCAAGTGCCGTGTCTGTCGATTGCGGTGGACGTCGTACGAGCGGCACACCTCGACGCAGGTCAGCACGCACACGAGCCCTTGGCGCACGTCGTCGGCCGCGGCAATCCGCCGCGCAACCTGTTCCTTGTCCGTGGAACTGCTGGCCAGATACTTCACCGGTCGGTCGGCGTCCGCTGCCAATTTGACCAGCGACTGCCGCACCTGCTCGGTCACGCCCAGCACGTATTGCTTGAAGTCCTTGAGCAACACCTGCGACCCCCAGAGAAACTCCATCATTCCGCCGGTGTGAGCCAACGGTCGCAGCGTTCCCCGGAACCGCAATCGATCAAAACCGTTCAACACCCCGATGACACGGCCCAGATGGCGCTGTAAAAAACGCTTCATGGCGCGGCTCCTGAAGACTGAAGTGCAGTTTGCTAACCACACCTTAGTCCAAGGAGCCGCGTCCTTCATCCATCCCGTTTTGGTTGCGGCCACCGGCCGCGCTGCGTTTTCTCCGCGTCCTCGGCGTACTCGGCGGTGAATCTCTTCGTCTGCCTTCGTAGGCGCGCGGCATTCCCCAGATCGACTTCGCCGATCAAAGAAAAGCAAGATGGCGTGCCGCTGCTCGGCAGCGGGGGCCGCGGCTGTTCAAGTTTGTAAAAAAGAAAACGCTCCGCGCCCCGCCCGGTCGATGCCGGTGGCATCTGTATACCGGGCAGCGGCACGCCCTGGAGTGACAGTCCCGTAGGGGCCAGTGTCCCTACCACTTTTTGCACTCGCGGGCGAACATCACATTCACGCGCGAGTGCCGCTGCGGAGCCTCCGGGCGTTCGTTTGTCGAATCGCACGGCGGTAGTCCGGCCCTTGCGGTCTGCACTTCACTCGCATGCACCGCGAGACACTGACCTGGGCTTCCGGAAGGCACGCGCGTCGGTCTTGCCCCCACGTTGGGAGCAGCGGCTGAAGCATCGCGCGAGCGTGGTAGTTGGCCCGGACGAGTTGCTCCAGTCGCTGCCAAAGCAGACGCGAGAGGGTTGTTCGATCCGCGGCTGCTCGCCCAGCGTCCGTCTTTGCCACGCTGCACGCCTCGCTTGGGATCGCTTGTCGCTCCGCTCCTAGTTCGGGCTTTAAGGCTTTGAGTGAAACGCCGGCTCACCGCCGGAACCGATCTCGACTTTCAGTCAGGCCCGGCAAATGGGCCTGCTTCGCTCGACATCGAATTCCGCTGGCTCACCGACGATGCACAACCTCGCCTTGCCCGTCGCGGCTGGAATTCGCGGCCGCTGGCAAGGCTCGGACGCCCCGCTTGGGAGCAAGTGCGCCAAGTTCCGCCGGGCACCACGGGCCCAAGAACTAGCCCGCGGATTTGGGACGGGCCGTTTGCGTTCCTCACGCCGGCTGCGCCGTCATAGCTACAAGGAATTCGCCTGTTGCCTGCCGTGCTCACCGGCGCCCTGGCGCGCCTCCGATCCCGTCTTCTTGCCCGGCCGGCCCTCTGGCCAACTCGGCTTTGCGAATAATCGCAGAATCCCGCCCGATTTCAAGCGCGTTTGTGAGCCACGGCAGGCGTAGAATGGTCGCAGGAACGGAAGCCGCCCCGCGGATTTGACTCCAAGACACGTTAATTGGTCCATTTCAACTGCCCCCCGCAGACAGCGAACATGCGTTTGCAATCGATCAGGACATTGCCAAGGCGTATTTCGCGATATCGGCTGCGTACGTTCCTATGCGCATGCGCAATCTTTGCGGTTGTGGTGGGGCTGATTTCCGGCCGCATTTACAATCAGCGGCGCGCCGTAACAAAACTGTCGATGGCCGGCGCGACCGTATCTTATGATTTCCAATTCGTCGACTTCAATGCGACCGAACTGCCAACCCCGCGGGGGCCAGAAATACTGCGCAAGATTCTTGGCGACGATGCGTTCTGTGATGTACTCGGCGTGCTTATACCCGCTGCGGCTTATAGCCATGAAAATATCCAATCGCTCTAAGCCCTCTCCAAAATCGAGTATTTGCGCATCGAGTCAGACGTGGCTGACGCATCGTTGTTCACCGTCATCACCGGTTTGAGGCAGCTCAAGCAGCTCACGATCGACGTACCCGGCTTCACGGACAAGGAGTTGATGTCCCTCGTATGCCTGCATAGGCTCGAGTTCTTGAGCCTCGGCGACAAAGCCAGAGTCACCGAGGCCGGACTTGCGAAGTTCCAGGACGCTCTGCCCAGTTGTGAGCTCGACTACGATATAGACCTCATCGGCAAGTAACGCATTGCGCTGCGCTACGCGACGGCGGACCTGGAAAAGGTGGATCGGGAGAAGCACCAGCGAGAACCCCTCTCCTTTTTAGGGAGAGGGGTTGATGCCGTACCGCCTTGCGGATTTCCCGCTGCGTGTCCTCCGCGATCCTCTGCGGCCTCGGCGGTGAATCTCTTCGTATGGATTGCACAGAGCACGGCGCGAATATCCGCGGCCACCGGCGGCTCGCGCCGTGCCGCTCACGGCGCGAGCAGCAGCCGGCCGGGGACCTTGAGGTAGTTGATCACCTCGTTCAGAAACCGCGAGGCCGCTGCTCCGTCGACCAGCCGGTGGTCATAGGACAGGCTCAGCGGCATCATCAGCCGCGGCTCGACGCGGTCTTCGATCACCACCGGCAGCGTCCGCGAGCGGCCGGTCAGCAGGATGGCCACGTTCGGCGGATTGATGATCGGCGTCGAATACGTACCGCCGATCGACCCCATGTTGCTGATCGTGAAGGTCGAGCCGCGCAGCTCGTCGGGCGAGAACTTGCCGGTGCGGGCCCGTTCGGCCACGTCCATCAGCGACCGGGCGATCTGCGGAATACTCATCCGGTCGACGTCGCGCACCGTGAGCACGATCAGCCCGCGGTCCGTGTCGACCGCCACGCCGATGTTCACGTAATCCTTGTAGATGATCTGCTCGCCTTCCATGTCGATCGAAGCGTTGATCGCCGGATGGAGCTTGAGCGACTGGGCCACGGCCTTCATCACAAAGGCCATCATCGTCAGCTTGACGTGCGACTCGACGTAGTCGGCCAGGCCCCCCTTGCGGATCCGCTCCAGCTCGGTGATGTCGGCATCGTCGAAATTGGTGACGTGCGGGATCGTCGACGACGAGAGGGCCATGTTGACCGCGATCGCCTTGCGGATCGCCGGCAGCGGCGAACGGCGGACCGGACCCCAGTTGTCGCGATCGTCGGTGCCCGCCGGCAGGGCCGTCGAGCGCGGAGCGGGAGCCACGGTCGTGCGGCCGACCGCACCGCCGCGCACCGCGGCCTTGACGTCTTCCTCGGTGATGCGGCCGCCCGCGCCCGTGCCATTGACCTGCGCCAAATCCACGCCCAGTTCGCGGGCCAGCCGCCGGGTTGACGGGCCGGCCGGCGGCAATTTGGCATGCGGCTCGGCGGGGATCGAAGCGGCAGGCGCTGGTGCCGCCGGTCGCGGAGCAGCGGCAGGAGCCGGCGCGGGGGCGGCAGGCTTGGCTTGCGCCGCGGACTGTGGCGCCGCGGGGGCCGGCGCGGCGGGCTGCGGGGCGGGAGCGGGTGCGGCCTTGGGTGGGGCCGCGGCGGACTGGCCGGCCGACTCGAACGTGATCAGCGGATCGCCGACCTTGACCTTCGAACCTTTTTGAACGTGGACCTTGGTCACCTTGCCGCCCTGCGGCGCGGGCAGATCGACCGTGGCCTTGCCGGTCTCGACTTCGAACACGGTTTGATTGGGCGCGACCTGGTCCCCTTCCTTGACCAGCACGTTGACGATGTCGCCCGACTCGATGTTCTCGCCCAGCTCTGGCAGGCGGAATTCACTAGCCATGAAGTCCTCTTGGGTGTCGCTCGGATTGCGGTCGCCCGGCCTGGCGGCTTGCTGCGGCAGGCGCCGGCGGAGCTCCGATGAATGCTGTTCCTAGGGTGAAATGTGCGTTGCCGAGTCGGCCGATCAGGCGGTCAGCGGGTCGACTTTCTCCGGGTTGATGCCCAGGTCGCGGATCGCTTCGGCCACGCGCTTCAGTTCGAATTTACCGCGCTCTGCCAGCTGATGCAGCGCCGCGACGGCAATGCACTCGGCATCGACCTCGAAGTGCCGCCTGAGCTCCTTACGGGCTTCGCTGCGGCCGAAACCGTCGGTGCCGAGGACGAACATGCCGCCCGGCACGTACGGCTCGACCTGCTCGGCGAGCGCCCGGACGTAGTCGAGCGCCGCGATGTATGGCCCCTCGTGCCCGGCTAGTTGCTGGGCCAGGAAGGATTGCCGGGGCTTCTCGGTTGGGTGGAGCATGTTCCAGCGGCGGGTGGCGACCGCGTCGCGGGCCAGCTCGGTGTAGCTGGTCACGCTCCAGACGTCGCTCGACACGCCGTATTTCTCGGCCAACAGATCCTGGGCCCGGAGCACTTCGCGGAGGATCGCCCCCGAGCCGAAGAGCTGGACGTGCGGCTGGCCCGAGCCGGCCTGCTTCGAAGAGTATTTATAAATGCCGCGTAAGATGCCCTGCTCGACGCCTTCTGGCATGGGCGGCTGGCGGTAGTTCTCGTTGCCGACCATCAGGTAGTAGATCGCGTCCTCTTCCTCTTCGTACATGCGGCGCATGCCGTCGAGGATGATGGTCGTGATCTCATAGGCGAAGGCCGGATCGTACGACCGCACGGTGGGAAACGCGCTGGCATTGAGCAGGCTCTGGCCGTCCTGGTGCTGCAGGCCCTCGCCGGCCAAAGTGGTACGGCCGGCGGTGCCGCCGAGCAGAAAGCCCTTGGCCCGGCAGTCGCACGCGGCCCAGATCAGGTCGCCGATCCGCTGGAACCCGAACATCGAGTAATAGATATAGAACGGGATCATGTTGATCCCGTGCGAGGCATACGCCGTGCCGGCGGCGATGAAGGAGGCCATCGAGCCCGCTTCGGTGATCCCTTCCTCCAGCAACTGGCCGTCCTTGCACTCGCGGTAGTACTGCAATTTGCCGAAATCGACCGGCTCGTAGAGTTGGCCGGCGTGCGCATAGATCCCGCACTGCTGGAACAAGCCGTCGAGGCCGAACGTGCGGGATTCGTCGGGCACGATCGGCACGATGTATTTGCCGACCTGCTGATCTTTCAGCAGCTTTGTGATGAGCACGACGAAAGCACTGGTGGTCGAGGCTTCACGCTCGCCGCTGCCGACCGTGAATTCCTTGTACTGGGACAGCCGGGGCACCTTAGTCTTGATGTGGGCGTCGTGCCGCGTCGGCACGTAGCCACCCAGCGCCGCCCGGCGCTCCTTGAGGTACTTGATCTCCTCGCTGTCCTCGTCCGGTTTGTAGAACGGGGCCTTGGTCACGTCCTTATCGGAGATCGGAATCGCGAACCGCGAGCGGAATTCTTTCAGCTCTTTCTCGCCCAGTTTCTTCTGGTTGTGGGCCACGTTGCGGCCTTCGCCGGCATCGCCGAGGCCGTAGCCCTTGATCGTGTGGGCCAGGACCACCGTGGGCCGGCCCTTGCTCTCCACCGCGGCTTTGAAGGCCGCGTAGACCTTTTCGGGGTCGTGGCCACCGCGCCGGAGCTTCGTCAACTCCTCGTCCGAAAGACCGCGGACCATCTGCTCCAGCTCGGGGTACTTCGCAAAGAAGTGCTCGCGAATGTACGAGCCGGGCATGACCGTGTACTTCTGGAACTCGCCGTCGACGACTTCGCCCATCCGCTTGACCAGCAAGCCGTGCTTGTCCTTGGCCAACAGCGGGTCCCAAGTGTCGCCCCAGATGACCTTGACCACGTTCCAGCCGGCGCCGCGGAAGATGCCCTCCAGTTCCTGGATGATCTTGCCATTGCCGCGGACCGGGCCGTCGAGTCGCTGCAAATTGCAGTTGATCACGAAGATCAGGTTGTCCAGCTCTTCGCGGCCGGCCAGGGTGATGGCCCCGAGCGTCTCGGGCTCGTCGGTCTCGCCGTCGCCGAGGAACGCCCAGACGTGGGTGCCCGCGGTGTTCTTGATTCCGCGGTCCTGCAGGTATTTGTTGAACCGGGCCTGGTAGATCGCCATGATCGGCGCCAGCCCCATCGACACGGTGGGGAATTCCCAGAAGTCGGGCATCAGCCAGGGATGCGGGTAGCTCGACAGCCCGCCCCCGTCGGCCATCTCACGGCGGAAATTTTCCAGGTGCTTTTCGCTCAGCCGGCCTTCCAGGAACGCCCGGGCGTAGATGCCGGGGGCCGCGTGTCCCTGGAAGTAGATCTGGTCGCCCGAGTAATCCTCGCCCTTGCCCTTGAAGAAGTGATTGAAGGCCACCTCATACAGCGTGGCGGCCGAGGCGAAGGTGGAAATGTGGCCGCCGATGCCGAGGCTCGAGTCCTTGTTGGCCCGGGTGACCATGGCCATCGCGTTCCAGCGGATCAGGCTCTTGATCCGTCGCTCGATGTCGCGATTGCCCGGGTACGGGGGCTGCTTCGACTCGGGAATCGTATTGATATAGGGCGTATTGGCCGTGAAGGGCAGCTCCACGCCGTCGCGGTGGGCCGCCTCGCTCAACTCTTGCAGCAGGAAGGCGACCCGCTGCGGGCCCTGGTTTTCCAAAACGCTACGGAGCGATGCCAGCCATTCGGCGGTTTCCAGCGGATCGGAGTCGGCTTGGGCGGGAATCGTGTCGGCATTGGCCATCGGCCAAACTCCCTTGGCAATTCGCAAATTGTCCGCAGATGGTTCTCGGGACGAAACAAACGCACGCACGTCCGCCGACGCTTCGTAATTATCATCGCCGGGCGAACTTGGGTAAAGGGCTCGCGAGCCAAGCCCGACACAGCGCCCTGCGAGCCTCGCTCAGCACTTTACGAGCTATGACTACGAGTTTTCGGTTTATAGATTTCGGTCGCGGTACCGAAATAAACTTCGGCCGCGTTCATGATCGTTTCGCTGAGCGTGGGATGCGGATGGATGGTTTCGGTGACGTCGCGGACGCTGGCGCCCATCTCGATCGCCAGTACGCCTTCGGCGATCATGTCGCCCGCGTTGGGGCCCACGATGCCGATGCCCACGACCCGATCTCCCTCCGGATCGATCAACAGCTTGGTGAAGCCCTCGGTGCGCCCCAAGGCTTGTGCTCGGCCGCTGGCGGCCCAGGGATACTTGACGACTTCGATCGCGATCCCCTCACGCTTGGCCTGCTCTTCGGTCAGGCCGGCCCAGGCGATTTCCGGGTCGGTGAACACGACTGCGGGAATGGCGTGCGGCTCGAACGCGGCGGGTTCACCCAGCAGGGCCTCGATCGCAATGCGCCCCTGGTGGGTGGCCTTGTGGGCCAGCATCGGCTCGCCCGCCACGTCGCCGATCGCCAGGATATGCGGGTCGGCCGTGCGCTGCTGCTCGTCGGCCACGACGAAGCCCTTGGCATCGATCTCGACTTGGGTGTTCTCCAAACCCAGTCCGGTGCTGTTGGGTCGCCGGCCGACCGAAACCAGCACCCGGCTGAACCGCTCGCTGCGGTTGCCGGCGGCGCTTTCCAGCGCGACTTCAATCTCGCTGCCGCGATCGGTCAGCCCGGCGACCTTGGTTTCCAGATAGATGCCGGCAAAGATCTTGCCCAGCCGATCGGCCAACGGCTTGACCAGATCGCGATCGGCGCCGGGCAGCAAGGTCGGCGTCAACTCGACCACGCTGACCTTCGAACCCAGTTCCGCATAGACCGTGCCCATCTCCAGGCCGATGTATCCGCCGCCGATCACCAGCAGCGACTCGGGCAAGTCAGCCAGGGCCAGGGCACCGCTCGAATCCATCACCCGGTCGGTGGGCAGCTTGAAGGGCCCGGGCACCGCCGGCAGCGAGCCGCTGGCCAGCACGCAGTGGTCGAAGGTCAGATGGTCGACCTTGCCGTCGGCGAACTCGAGTCGCAGCGTATTCGAGTTCTCGAATTTGCCGCGGGCGTGGATGACTTCGACCTGCCGCTTCTTGGCCAATTGCTTGAGGCCGCCGGCCAGACTGGCGATGACTTTTTCCTTGCGTGCCCGCACGGCGTCGATGTTGATCTTAGGGCGGGCGAACTCGATGCCCCACTGGGCCATCTCTTTGGTCTCGCTGACGACGCGCGCGACGTGCAGCAGGGCCTTCGACGGGATGCAGCCCCGCAACAGGCAAGTCCCCCCGAGCTGCGGGTCGGCTTCGATCAGGGTGACCTGCAGACCCATGTCGGCGGCCAGGAACGCGGCGGCGTAGCCTCCCGGCCCGCCCCCCAAAACTGCCAATTGCGTTTCCATCGACACGTCTTTCCAGCTGAAGTTGAGGTTGTTCGTTGGCGTTCGTTTTGCCTTCGTCCGGTTGGCCGGGGCGGGATGCCCGCGACCCAATCGTGCGCGGCTTCCGACACTATTGTGTGGCGGCCGGTCAAGCGTGCTGTTTGTGGAATTCGAGCATGAAGTCCCGCAGCCGCTTGACCCCCTCGATCGGCATGGCATTGTAGATCGAGGCCCGAATGCCGCCGACCGAGCGATGCCCCTTGAGTTCGTACAAATCCCGGGCCTGGGCCTGCTTGACGAACGCCTGCTCCAGTTCTTCGCTGGGCAGCCGCCAGGTGACGTTCATCTGCGAGCGGCAATCGCTCCGGGCATGGCCACGGTAAAAGCCCTTGCTCCCGTCGAGCACGTCGTAAAGCAATTTGGCCTTTTCGGCGTTGATCTCCGCCATCCGGCCCAGCCCGCCGATGTCGCGTTTCAGCCAGCGAGCGATGAGCAGCAGGATATAAATCGCGAAGGTGGGGGGCGTGTTGTACAGCGAATCGTTCTTGGCCTGCAGCCGGTAGTCGAGCATCGCCGGCAACCCCTGCGGCACCCGGGCCAGCAGGTCGTCGCGAACGATCACCACCGTCACCCCCGAAATGCCGGCGTTCTTCTGGGCACAGGCATAGATCAGCCCATGCCTGGCGACCGGCACCGGCCGGGACAGAAAATCGCTCGACAGGTCGGCCACCAGCGGCACGCCACCCGTCTCTGGCACGTCGCGAAATTGAACGCCCTGGATGGTTTCGTTCGACGTCAGATGAACGTAAGCCGCCTCGGGGTGGATTTGGAGTTCGTTCGCGGCTGGCAGCCGAGAGTAGTTTTCTGCCTTGCCGTCCCAGGCGACGCGGACTGGCCCCTCGCGCTTGGCTTCGTCCAGGGCTTTGCTACCCCAGGTGCCGGTCAGGATATAGTCGGCCGACTTGCCGGAGCCCTTCAGCATGTTCATGGCCAGCATCGAGAACTGCAGGCTGGCCCCGCCTTGCAGAAACAGGATGCTGTAACCGGCCGGGATGCCCAACAGCTCGGTGAGCAGCGATTTGGCCTCGGCCAGCATCTGCTCGAACGTCTTCGACCGATGGCTGATTTCCAGCACCGACATGCCAACGCCGGGCAGCGCCACCAGATCGCGCTGGGCCTCTTCCAGCACGGTCAGGGGGAGCACGGCCGGCCCGGGCGAAAAGTTGTAGACACGTTCAGCCAAGGTCCACCTCCTGGAGGGCGCCCGCCGCGGGGTGGAGTGTCCGGGCGGTTGGCCGGCGGAAGCCCCTGGGGCGCTGGAATTGACGCTTTAGAATAAAGCACCAAGATAGTCCGCGCCGCCCGCCAGCGCCAAACCCAAATGCCCCCTGCCGCTCGCTTTGATGGCTCGCGGATTCGGGCCTGTTTGGTGGGCGGATTGCAGCGTTTCGACCCACGGCTATTGCGCCAGTTAATACCTCGGCCGCTCTGCGGTTATTTCCCCGCTGCGGCTCAAGGAAAAATCGCGTGACGACGTTCGTTTATCGATCGCGGTTGCCGGCGCCGGCCGAGGAGGTGTTTGCCTGGCACGCCCGGCCGGGGGCGTTCGAGCGGCTGGCACCGCCGTGGCAGAATGTCGAAGTGCTCGAGCGGAGTGGCGGCATCGAGCCGGGCGGCCAGGTCGCCTTGCGTATCGCGCTCGGCCCGACCACGATGATCTGGCGGCTGGAACATGAAGGATACGTAACGGGTCGCCAGTTTTGCGATGTTCAGCGGACCGGCCCGTTTCGCAGCTGGCGGCACACCCATCGCGTCGAGCCCGACGGACCCGACGCTTGTTGGCTTGAAGATCGGATCGAATATGAGTTGCCGCTGGGAGCGGCAGGCCGAGCCTTGGCCGGCACTTTCGTCGCCCGGCAGCTCGCGCGGCTGTTCGTTTATCGACACTCGGTGACTCGTAGCGACCTCGAACTGGCGCGCCGGTGCGCCCGGATTTCAACCATGCGAATTGCCGTCAGCGGAGCCTCGGGGCTGGTCGGCTCGGCGCTCGGCGCGCTATTGACCACCGCGGGGCATCAGGTTTGCCCACTCGTGCGCCGCGAGCCCAAAGGGACGGACGAAATCCGCTGGGATCCGGCGACGGGCGTCCTCGAGACTGCGGCGCTCGACGGCTGCGACGCGGTGATTCACTTGGCCGGCGAGAACATCGCCTCGCACCGCTGGACCGCGGCCCAGAAAGAAAAAATCCTCGCGAGCCGCGTCGACAGCACCAGGTTCTTGGCGACAACGCTCGCCGCGCTGAGCCGGCCGCCCAAGACGTTTTTGGTCGCCTCGGCGATCGGCTACTACGGCAGCCGGGGGGATGAGCGGCTCGATGAAATCGAGCTCGCCCGGCAACGACTTTCTGGCCGACGTCGTGCGCCAATGGGAAGCCGCGGCGCAGCCGGCGCGGGATGCCGGCATCCGCACGCTCCACTGCCGCCTGGGGGTCGTCCTGAGCCCGAAAGGGGGCGCGCTGCACTCGATGCTCACCCCCTTCCGCCTGGGCGCGGGCGGACGGATCGGCGACGGCCGGCAATGGATGAGTTGGGTCGCACTCGACGACGCGGCGGGCGGCCTGTTCTATGCCCTGACCCATGAATCGCTCGCCGGTGCGGTCAACGTGGTCGCGCCCCATCCGGTGACGAATCTGGAATTCACCAAAACGCTGGGCCGGGTTCTCTCCCGACCCACGATCTTTCCCATGCCGGCCGCGGCCGCCCGGCTGGCCTTCGGCGAAATGGCCGACGCCCTGCTGCTGTCCAGCACCCGGGTGAATCCCACCCGGCTCACCGACTCGGGTTATCCCTTCCGTTTTGCCGAACTCGAACCGGCTTTGCGGCACTTGCTGGGCAAGACGTGACGGCAGGCCTGGCTGGCTTTCTGGCGACAGGACAGCCCAACGGGCCGAATCGCGCTGCTGGACAGGCCGGCGGTCGACCCCGATACTCGGAGCGTCTGTGAGCGGCGGTCGATCGCCATGCACAGCTCCAGGCAGTCCAGCCGCTTCCGCGGTTGGCCGCACCGTCCCTCTTCAATCTTGCCTACCGGAGACCACAACGATGCGTCTGCGCCGCGCAAAATGGCTTGCTCTGTTGTTGACGTTTTTGACATTTGGCGGCCGGCCGGTTGTGGGCGGCGAAGTGGAGATCGAGCGTGAGGTCGAATACAGCAATCCGGGCGACGCCCATTTGAAGCTCAATCTCGCGCGGCCCAAGCAGATTGAAGGGCGTGCCCCCGCGGTGGTCTGCATTCATGGCGGCGGCTGGACTGCCGGCAGCCGCGAGCACTGGAACGGCCTGTGCGAGCAACTGGCCCAGCGGGGCTACGTGGCCGTGACGATTTCCTATCGCTTCGCGCCCGCCCATCCGTTTCCGGCCGCGGTCAACGATGCCAAGGCGGCCGTCCGCTGGCTGCGGGCGAACGCCGAACGGCTGAAGATCGATCCCGATCGGATCGGCGCGGTGGGAGATTCGGCCGGCGGCCATCTCTCCCAATTCCTGGCCGTGACGCCCGACGTGAAGGGCTTCGACCGCGATGGCGACCACCTGGACCAATCCAGCCGCATTCAGTGTGAAGTGAACATCTACGGCCCGAACGACATGACCAAGATGTACGGTGTGCAGCCAAACGTCGACAAGGTCGTCTCGCAGTTCGTTGGGGGCGACCTGGAGCACGCTCGGCACGCCTGCGTGCTGGCCAGTCCGATTGCTTGGGTCACGCCCGCCGCGGCGCCGACGCTGATTATTCATGGCACTAAGGACGACATCGTGCCGCACGAGCAGGCGATCCTGATGCGCGACCGGCTGCAAGCGGCGGATGTGCCGGTGGAAGTTCTGTCGCTGGAAGGAGCCGGTCACGGCTTCGGCGGCGACGACCTCAAGCGAGCGAACGAGGCAGCACTGGCCTGGTTCGACAAATACCTGAAGGCTGACAAGTCGCCGCCGGGGGCAACCAGCCCGTAGGAACGGGGGTCCGGTCAGCCGCAAGCGAGACCGAAGTTCGCGCGGGCTGGTGCGCGGTATCACGACCTGCGCGACGTGGAGCGGCAAGCTCGTTACAGGCTAGCCGGATTGATGACGTCGACCAGGTTCACGACGCGTTCGACGCCTTCGGTCTTTTCGACGATCGATTGAACCGTCTGCTTGAGGTAGAAGGTCGGCACCCGGCCCCGCAAGGTGATCACCCCCGACTCGTACGCAGCCGAGATCGTCCGCAGGTAGTAGTAAGAACTCTCCCGCAAGCGGCGCTCGATCGACTGCAAAACGCCCGCGCCCGGGTTGCTGACGACCGTCGTCGCGGTGGGCAGCGAAATGACGCACGAGGGGGCGTCGGTCGGCGGGATCATGGCGACTTTCCTTGCGAAAACGGAAGAAACAGCAGGGGGTTCTCGGCGGGCCTCAGGGGGGGTCCATCAAGGATGCGACTTTCTATTTTGCATTTCGCGTGCCGAGGCCCACGACTTTTTCGAATTCACCGCGGGAGGCGTTAAAACCGCGGTTTTTCCCCGCGTTTGCGGCCCCTAGCGCTCGATCCGCACAGCGCGCATCCCGGCCGCACCAGGTCGGCAATCTGTCGGCAATCTAGGCATCGGCTGCCCACGCGGGCGGCAAGCCCGTTGCCAGCATGCGGAGCGCCGAATCGCCTTTGGCGCACGCCCGCGCAGCGCCTCACCGCCCCTTGCGGCCCGCTGTCCGGCTGGTGTAGCATGCCGGCTCACATGCCGCCGGAAACGCCGGAAAAACGCGGCCGTTTTCCTCACCCGCCGCTCACGTCGACCTGCCTCCGATGACGTCGATCACCATCCCGGTCCTGCAGCTCTACGTCTTCGTCCTGGCCGGGTTCGTTGGCTATCTGGTGATCACCAAGGTGCCGGCCCTGCTGCACACCCCGCTGATGTCGGCGACCAATGCCATCTCGGGCATCTCGCTCGTCGGCTCGCTGGTGGCCGCCGGCGGCCACCAAGGCCCGCTGGCCACGACGCTCGGCTGCATCGCCGTGACCGCCGCCACGATCAACGTGGTGGGCGGATTCATGATTACCGATCGCATGCTAAAGATGTTCAAAAGACAGGAACCCAAGTAGGCGATGGGATACGACGCGATCCAAGCCGCTTGTGCATTCCCTCTGCTCGTGGCAGCTGCCGAAGCCGAACTCACGCTGCCGCCCGACCTCTGGCGCGAGTATCTGATCCAGATCGCCTACCTGGCAGCGGCGGTTTTTTTCATCCTCGGGCTCAAGGGCCTGACCGCGCCCGACAAGGCCCGCCGCGGCATGCAGCTGGCCGCAATCGGCATGCTAATCGCCGTCGTCGGCACCCTGTTTCACCACGAAATCGTGACCCCGATCTGGATTTTGATCGGGCTGGCACTGGGTTCGGCCATCGGCGCCGCGATCTCGATCTGGATGCCAATGACGGCCATCCCGCAACGGACCGCCATCTCGCACGCGTTCGGGGCGCTGGCCGCCACGCTGGTAGGCATTGCCCACTACCACTACATGACCCGGGTCGTACCGCTCGAAATGGTGGGTGCCGGCGAGGCGAAATCGCTCAACTGGGTCGAGATGGGCGCACTGGGCTTCGAAGTGATGTTCGGCTCGCTGACGATCACCGGCAGCCTGATGGCCTTCGGCAAGCTGCAAGGGCTGCTTCCCAGCGCACCGGTCACCTACAAGTTCCAGAACCAGATGAACATCGGTTTGTTCATTGTCGCGGTCCTGCTGTTCATCTATCTGGTCGTCACCCCCTCGACTGCGCCGTTGCATGCCCCGGTGTTTTATCTGATGGCACTGGTTGGGCTGGCAGTCGGCGTGCTGATCGTCATCCCGATCGGCGGGGCCGACATGCCCGTGGTGATCTCGCTGCTCAACTCGTATGCCGGCTTGGCTTCGTCGGCCACCGGCTTCGCCCTGGGTAACAACGTGCTGATCATCGCCGGCGCACTCGACGGGGCCAGCGGTTTTCTGCTGTCGATCCTGATGAGTAAAGCCATGAACCGCTCGTTCGCCAACGTGCTGTTCGGCGCGTTCGGCGGCACGACGACCGCGGCGGCTGCCACTGCGGTCACGGGGACCGTCAAATCGATCTCGGTGGAAGATGCAGCCGTGCAGTTGGCCTACGCCCGAAGCGTGATCGTCATTCCCGGCTATGGCATGGCCGTGGCCCAGGCCCAGCACCAGGTTCGCGAATTGAGCGAGCTGATCGAGAAGCGCGGCGGCGAGGTGAAGTTCGCCATCCATCCGGTCGCCGGCCGGATGCCCGGCCACATGAACGTGCTGCTCGCCGAGGCCAACATCGCCTACGACAAGCTGCTGGACATGGACGAGATCAACGGCGAGTTCAGCCGCACCGACGTGGCCCTGGTGATCGGGGCCAACGACGTGGTGAATCCGGCCGCCCGCAACGACCCCTCCAGCCCGATCCACGGCATGCCGATCCTGAACGCCGACCAGGCTCAGAGCATCATCGTGCTCAAGCGGAGCATGAACCCGGGCTTCGCGGGCATCGAGAACGAGCTGTTCTACAATCCCAAGTGCTCGATCCTGTTCGGCGACGCCAAGACCTCGCTCACTAAGCTGGTCGGGGCGGTGAAGACGGCGTAGTCGTCTTAAGCTGGACCACTGCCTGGCCGTTTTGGAGCCGGATGCCCAGCCGTGCTATAATGGCCCAAGTCCCGGCAGTCCAAGGCACATTTCCCGATGGCAAGTCATTCGACCACAACGTCCGCGGCATTCGACCGCGGTACGGATCCGATCTTCAGCTTGATTTCCGTCGAGCAGGCCCGTAAATGGGTCGAGTATCGCGGCACGCCGGAACTTCAGGACCGCATCGAGGTCCTCGCCGCCCGCTGCAACGACGGCTCGCTCAGCGACGAAGAGCGAGCCGAGTACGAGGGCTACGTCCGGGCCAATAAATTCGTGGCTCTGCTCCAGGCCAAGGCCCGCAAGCTGATCGCCCAGCCGGGACCATGATCGACGCGGGTACACGCGGCCTGGTACGCCAACGCGCTGGCAACCGCTGCGAGGATTGCCAGCTGCAGCAAGAACACTCGCCATTGGCAGCACTGCAGATCGAACACGTCGTGCCGAAAAAGCACCGCGGGGCGGACGACCCGGAGAATCTCGCACTAGCCTGCATCGACTGCAATCTCGCCAAGGCCAGCAATATCGCGGGACTTGATCCGGCCACGAGCGAGCTGACCCAGCTCTTCCACCCGCGCCGCGACCGCTGGAGCGATCACTTCGAATGGCAAGCTTGCCGCGTTGTGGGGAAAACGGCCATTGGCCGGACCACGGTCTACGTGCTGGACCTCAACGCGGATGAGCGGGTCGAATTGCGGCTGCTGACCGGGATTTGCGAGCCTCCCCACCAGCACCGCGCTTGACAGCACCGCGCGGTAATTCGCTCTACGCTAGCGGCATCGCTTGCGGGTTATTTTCGCCCCCACCTTCGCGCCTCGCCGCAAATTGAATGGCGCGCGCGCAAGGGCAAAAAAACTGCTCTTGCACCTATTTGGCCGTTCGGTTATTTCTACCGGCGCGTAGGGATATTCCCGCCTGCCCGATCATCACGATCGCTCGCCTCATGGGGGGGCCTGCGACTCGCTTGTCATGTTTCTTTCGGCCGCCTTCTCATGAGGGGAATCCGGCCGTACCGGCCCCGCGAGCCCGCGCTCGCCCCGCCGGAATCAACGGACGAAGTCTCAGGAAAGGAAACCCAGTCATGCTTGTACTCTCGCGTCGCCACAACGAGAAAATCATCTTGCCGACCGTGCGCACCTCGATCGAGGTGCTCGAGATCAAGGGCGATCGCGTTCGCCTTGGAATCGAAGCGCCGGCCGACGTCGCGATCCTGCGGGAAGAATTGGCTACCCGCCAGGGATACGACCCCGCGGCCGCCAAAGCTGCGGCCGAGGCGGCCCAGGGCGAGACCCGCAAACAGCGGCATGCCCTCCGCAATCAATTGAACAAAGCCGCGCTCGGCATCGCCGTCGCGCAGCGGCAGATGCAGGCCGGCGACCTGGACCAGGCGGTGCAGACACTGGCCAAAATCGGCGAAAGCATCCAGCAGCTCGGCCAGCACGTCGACCTGCTCGCGCCCGCGGCCGAAGCGGCACCAGCGGCCCCCAAGGCCCTGCTGGTCGAAGACGATACCAACGAGTGTCAGCTCCTGGCCGGATTCTTCCGGATGGCCGGCTACCAGGTCGCCACGGCCAACGACGGCTCGGACGCGCTCGACTATCTGGCCCATCACGAGCAGCCCGACGTCATGCTGCTGGATATGATGCTGCCGCACTGCGACGGTCCGACGACCATCCGCCTGCTCCGGGGCAACCCGCAGTACAGCAACCTGAAGATCTTCGCCATGAGCGGCCATACCCCCGCTGAGCTGGGGTTGGATTGCCGTACCTCGGGCGTGGCCCGCTGGTTCCAAAAGCCGCTCAATCCCGAGCTGCTGCTGCGCGAGCTGGATTCCTGCCGCCGCGAGCCCGTTCGGGTTTGACGCATCATCTCTGGCTGATCGACCGCGCCGCGTCCGGGCACTCGCCGGACGCGGCGTTTTGTTTGCGCTGGCTGCGCCGCGCCCCTTGCGACGGCCGACCCAGTGCGGAGGCTCGCCAAGTCGGCTGCGGGCCGAGACTTGCATTGGCCCTCCCGCGGTTTAAGATGAATCGCAAGAGACGTCTGCCAATCGAGACCATTTCAGCCGCCGCGGGCCAAACAGGACCCTAACATTGTTCTGCTAAAGTCATGGCACTAAAGCAAAAAGAACGACCGTTAGCGTGTCCCCCAGGAGACCCCGCGTCTATGGCTAGTCATCGCATCCTCGTCGTCGACGACGAGGAGGATTTGCTGGAACTGGTCCGTTACAACCTGACGAAAGAAGGTTATCGCGTCGATTGCGCCGCCTCAGGCGAGCAAGCCATCCGCGAGGCCCGCACCAGCCCCCCTGACCTGATCGTGCTCGATCTTTTGCTTCCTAACGTCGATGGGCTGGACGTCTGCAAACACCTGAGATCGGACCCCAAAACTCAGCACGTGCCGATTGTCATGCTGACCGCCAAGAGCGAAGAGGCGGACGTCGTGACCGGGCTGGAACTGGGCGCGGACGATTACATCACCAAGCCGTTCAGCCCCCGCGTCCTGCTGGCCCGCATCCGCAATGTCCTGCGGCGGCAAGCGAAAACTTCGTCCGACGATCCCGGCGCGATCCGGGTCCACGACATCGTCATCCACCCCGGCCGGCACGAAGTGCTGGTCGGCGGCAAGCCATTGGACCTGACTTTCACCGAATTCCGGTTGCTCCATTTCCTGGCCCGCAAGCCGGGTTGGGCCTTCTCGCGAAATCAGATCGTCGACGCGGTCAAGGGCGAAGATTATCCGGTCACGGAGCGCTCGGTCGACGTGCAGGTGGTGGGGCTCCGCAAGAAGCTGGGCTTGCTGGGCGGCTATATCGAGACGGTCCGTGGAGTGGGCTACCGCTTTAAGGAGTAGCCATGCCGAAGCGCCGGCTGCTCGGGCAACTGTCCCCCTCCTTTCTGCTGCTTTCGACCACCGCGATCGCGATTGTTTGCTGGTTTGCCATCCACGCGCTCGATTCGGCGGCGATCGACGCCGCCCGCCACCAGCTGACAAGCACCGCCGAGTTGGTCGGCCGGCAATGGGCGGCCGGTCCTAAGGAGGCCAAGCGGCAACTGCTGACCGATTTATGCCGGGATCTGGCGGCCGACTCGGTCCGCTGCACGGTCGTTTCGCCCGAAGGCAGCGCACTGGTGGGCGACCGCCGGGCCGGCGAACAGGAATCCTGGCTCGACTTGCCCTTGATTCGCGGCGCGCTGGCCGGCCAGAGCGGCAGCACGGTCCGCTACGACGGCGAAGACCGCCAGCGCTCGCTGCAGGTGGCCGTCCCGATCGTTCGCGGCGGCGAAGTCATCGGCACGGTGTACTGCGCCCAGCCGCTGTCTGCCGTGACCGCGGCGGCCCGGGCCCGGCAAACCGACGTGGTCATCGTGGGACTCGTGCTGGCCGCGACGGCCGCCGTCGTGATTCCGCTGCTTTCGCGGCGGGTCACTCGGCCGCTGGCCGAAATGCGCCGGGCCGCCGAGCGCTTCGCCCGCAGCGAGCTGGGTTATAAGCTGACGGTGCCCGAGACCGAAGAACTCGGGGGTCTGGCCGAATCGCTCAACGAAATGGCCGAGCAACTGCAAGAGCGGATCAGCACGATCGTGCGGCAGAACAACGAACAGCAAGCCGTGCTGTCGAGCATGGTCGAGGGCGTGTTGGCGGTCGACAACCAGCAGCGCGTAATCAGCCTGAACAAGGCTTCGCGGCAGTTGCTGGGCATCGACCAGGTCCAGGCTCAGGGCCGCAGCCTGCAGGAGGTCATCCGCAATGCCGACCTGCGGCGGTTCGTCAGCCGGGTGCTGGAATGCGAATCGCCGATCGACGACGACGTCCTCTTGCACGGCGATCACGAGGGCGTGTTGCAGGCCCGGGGCGCCGCCCTGCACGACGCCCGGGGACGCAGCATCGGCGCCGTCGTGGTGCTCAACGACGTGACCGACTTTCGCCGGCTGGAGCACATCCGCCGCGACTTCGTGGCCAACGTCTCGCACGAGCTGAAAACCCCGATCACGTCGATCAAGGGCTTCGTCGAGACGTTGCTCGATGGCGCCATCCACAACGCCGGGGACGCCGAACGCTTCCTGCAGATCATCGCCAAGCAGGCCGACCGGCTCGACACGATCATCGAAGACCTGCTCAGCCTGTCGAAGATCGAAGACGGCGAAGACTCGGGCGATATCACGCTCGAACTGGGCCACATCAAGGACGTGATCGACAGCGCCGTCCACAATTGCCAGCAGAATGCCACCGAGCGGCGGATCCACGTCTGCACCGCCTGCGAAGACGCCATCACCGCCAAAATGAATCCGCAACTCCTCGAACAGGCCGTGATCAACCTGCTTGACAACGCGGTCAAATACAGCGAGCCGGGCAGCGAAGTCCAGGTGCTGGCCAGCCAGTTTTTCGACGAAGTGACGATTACCGTCTCCGACCGCGGCTGCGGCATCGCCGCCGAGCACCTGCCGCGGATCTTCGAGCGGTTCTACCGCGTCGACAAAGCCCGCAGCCGCAAGCTGGGCGGCACCGGGCTGGGCCTGGCGATCGTCAAGCACATCGTGCAGGCCCATCACGGCCACGTCACGGTCAAGAGCACGCCCGGCATGGGCAGCGTGTTCACGCTGCATCTGCCCCTGCCCCCCGCGGGCGCAACGGCCAAGCCAACTGAGTGCCCGCCGCGAGCGGCGTGCGTCATCCCGCCCCCCGTTCGGGATGGTCTCCAAGGGTCCGATCCATCGACTAATGTGAATCCTTGCGCCCCAAAGCCCATGAACTGAAATCCGCCGGTCGGTATCGCGGCGCGAAATGGGGGAACTGTCCAGATTTAGAAATCCTGATGCCGAAAATATGCCCACGGGGAAACTGACGAAAATACACAAGTGCTTTTGCAACTGATCTTTACGGCTGATTACCAGCCTCCGGAAGCGAGCCTTTCGAGCCGCTGCTGGGTCCTGGCTGGCTAGCCATCAACCTGCTTGACGCGGGAGCCCTCTTGGCTTACCTTTACATCCTCAATTTGAATTCTGCTGCAGCTCTGCATTTGATTTACTCATTCGACGGCCCGCTTCCATGCAGCTTAAGTCCCTGAAGGTTTTTTGCGATGTCGTCGGCTGGCGGAGCTTTTCCCGCGCGGCCGACGAGAACGGCATCTCCCAGTCCGGTGCCAGCCAGGTCGTGCATCAGCTCGAAACGCGGCTCGGCGTCAAGTTGATCGATCGCTCCAAGCGGCCGTTTGTGCTCACGCCCGAAGGCGAGACCTACTACGAGGGCTGCCGCAAACTGGTCCAGCGCTACGACGTGCTGGAGGATCAGGTTCGCACCCTGCACGAGGAGGTCGCCGGCCGGGTGCGCGTGGTATCGATCTACTCGGTGGGCCTGCACCTGATGAATCGCTACTTGCAGCGGTTCTTGAGCCAGCATCCGAAGGCCAACGTGCGGCTGGAGTATCAGCATCCGCATCGCGTGTACGAAGCGATCGAAAAGGACCAGGCCGACCTCGGCCTGCTGAGCTATCCGCGGGCCTCGCGCACGATTGAGGCGACGGCCTGGCGGGAAGAACCGATGCGGCTGGTCTGTGCCCCCACCCACCGCCTGGCCGGCCGCCAGACGGTCGGCTTCGACGAGCTCAGCGGCGAGAACTTCATCGGCTTCGACAGCGAGCTGACGATCCGTCGCGAAATCGACAGGGTCTTGCAGCTCAATGGCGTCGAGGTGCAGGTCGTGATGGAATTCGACAACGTCGAGACCATGAAGCGGGCCGTCGAGATCGATGCCGGGGTAAGCTTTCTGCCCGGCCCGAGCGTGGCCCGCGAGGTCGCGGCCGGGTCGCTGGTCGCGGTGCCCATGTCGGGTGACGAACTGGTTCGGCCGCTGGGCATCATCTACCGCCGCGGCAAGGAGCTGTCGAGCACCACGCAGCGGTTCATCGCCCTGCTGCAGAGCGAAGGCCAGACGGACGACGGCGATCCGCCGCCGGCAACCTTCGACCGCCGCGCACCGGCCGCGGATTCCCACGACGGCCAGCCGGCGCTCGTCGATGGCCCGGACCGCACTGCCGACTCGGTTCGAGGCGACTCGCGTCGAGAACCGGTGGGAACGGGAAACGGGCACGCCGGCAACGGTCATCAGAGCAAAGTTCGCGCCGGCGGCGGGGCCGAGTCGTCGCGCGGCGGAGTCGCGGTCAAGTAGCGAGGAAGGCTGGGTAAACGGATGCAACAGTTCAAGCACAACGGCGGGTTGCCCCCGCGTCAGGGATTGTACGACCCCGCCAACGAGCACGACGCGTGCGGCGTCGGCTTTGTCGTCAACTTGCGCGGCGAGAAAAGCCACGCGATCGTCCAATCGGGCCTGGAGATTCTGGTCAACCTCACGCACCGCGGCGCCTGCGGTTGCGATCCGCTGACCGGCGACGGGGCCGGCATCCTGACCCAGATGCCGCACGAATTCTTCGCCGCCAAAGCGGCCGAGCTGGGCGTCGAGCTGCCGCCGCGCGGCGACTATGCCGTCGGTCTGGTGTTCCTGCCGCGAACCGATTCGGAACGGCGGTACTGCGAGGACCGGCTGGAGGCGATCGTCGCCGAAGAAGGCCAACAGCTGCTCGCCTGGCGCGACGTGCCGGTCGACAATGCCGTTTTGGGACGCACTGCCCGCGACGTCGAACCGTGCATTCGGCAGGTCTTCATCGGCCGCGGCGCCGGCACGCCCGCCCACACCGCCGCCTCGACCACCAGCCTGCCCGGGCTGTTCGAGTGGAAGCTGTACGTCATCCGCAAGCGACTGGAAAACGACATCCGCGTCAGCCGCTTGGAGCAGAAGCAGTACTTCAACATTCCCAGCCTGTCGTCGCGGGTGATCGTCTACAAAGGCCTGCTATTGGCCGACCAGGTCGAGCGGTTCTACCACGATCTGGCCGACCCCAGGTTCACCGGCGCCTGGCTCTGGTCCACCAGCGCTACAGCACCAACACGTTTCCGACCTGGGACCTGGCCCATCCGTTCCGCTTTCTGGCTCACAACGGCGAGATCAACACGCTCAAGGGCAACGTCAACTGGATGCACGCGCGGGAAAGCCTGCTCGATCATCCGGTGTTCGGGCCCGATCTGAAGAAGATCTGCCCGGTCTGTGTCCGCGGAGCCAGCGACTCGGCCGTATTCGACAACGCGCTCGAGCTGTTGGTGCTCACCGGCCGCTCGCTGCCGCAGGCCATGACGATGCTCATTCCCGAGCCGTGGCAAAACCACGAGAGCATGCCCGACGATCTGAAGGCCTACTACGAATATCAGGCCGCCCTGATCGAGCCCTGGGACGGCCCGGCGGCGATGGCCTTTACCGACGGCACCGTGATCGGGGCTCTGCTCGATCGCAACGGGCTGCGTCCGGGCCGCTACTGGGTCACCAAAGGCGGCTTGGTGATCATGGCGTCCGAGGCCGGCGTGCTCGACATTCCGCCGGCCGACA
Organism: uncultured Planctomycetaceae bacterium; assembly: GCA_963828155.1. GTDB lineage: Bacteria > Planctomycetota > Planctomycetia > Pirellulales > PALSA-1355 > CAWCAX01. The sequence continues at coordinate 616,418 of CAWHDQ010000009.1, read as the reverse complement.
TCGAATCGAAGGGCGCCTCAAGCCGGGCCGGATGTTCCTGGTCGACACGGTCCAGCAGCGGATCATCGCCGACAACGAGATCAAGCAATCGCTTGCCGCTCACCGGCCGTATCGCCAGTGGATTCGCGACCATCAGGCGCACGCTGAGCGACCTGCCGCCGGTGGCGCCCGTCAACGGCCACCTCGATGCGCCGCTGCTCACGTTGCAGCGGACGTTCGGCTATACGCTCGAGGATTTGCGGATCCTGATGGCGCCGATGGCCACCGACGGGTCGGAGGCGATCGGCTCGATGGGCAATGACACGCCCCTGGCCGTGCTCTCCGATCGGCCACAGTTGCTCTACAACTATTTCAAGCAACTGTTCGCCCAGGTGACCAATCCGCCGCTCGACGCGATCCGCGAGGAGATCATCACCTCGCTGGTCACCACGATCGGTTCCGAGGGCAACCTGCTGGAAGAAACGCCCGAGCAGTGCGGCCTGCTGCGGCTCGATCAGCCCATTCTGACCAACACCGATATCGAGCGGCTCAAGCAGCTTGACGGCTCGCAGCCCAAGTGCAGCCGACTCAAGAGCCGCACGCTGTCGATGCTGTTTCCCCGCAAGGACGGCCCCGCCGGGCTCAAGCGGCGGATGGATGAGCTGCGCCGCGAGGCCTCGCAGGCCATCGCCGACGGCGTGACGATCCTGATCCTCAGCGACCGCGGCGTGAACGACGAGCTGGTGCCGATCCCAGCCCTGCTGGCCACGAGCGGCGTCCATCATCACCTCGTGCGCGAAGAGAGCCGAACCCGCTGCGGACTGGTGATCGAAAGTGCCGAGCCGCGCGAGGTGCACCACTACGCCCTGCTGACCGGCTACGGCGCCGGGGCTATCAACCCGTACCTGGCCTTCGCCACGCTGCACGACATGCTCGCCGAGGGCTACCTGCCCGACAAATACACCTACGAGAAGCTGGAGAAGAACTACATCAAGGCGGTCGGCAAGGGGCTGCTCAAGGTGATGTCCAAGATGGGCATCTCGACCCAGCAAAGCTACCGCGGGGCGCAGATCTTCGAAGCCATCGGTCTGAACGAGACGTTGGTCGAAGAATACTTCACTTGGACTCCCAGCCGCGTGGCCGGCATCGGCATCGAAACCATCGCCGAAGAGGCCCTCCGTCGTCACGAACACGCCTACCCCTCCACTGCCGTGCCGCAAACGCTCGACCTGGACGTCGGCGGCCAGTACCAGTGGCGGCGCAAGGGCGAGGCTCACATCTTCAGCCCCGACGTGATCGCCAAGCTCCAGCACTCGACCACGATCAACAGCCGGGCCGAGTTCAAGAAGTTCTGCCAACTGATCGACGAGCAGCAGCGGCAGCTGCTGACGCTCCGCGGCCTGCTCGATTTTCGCTGGGCCGACCGGGCGATCCCGATCGAAGAAGTCGAGCCCGCCAAGGATATCGTCAAGCGGTTCGCAACCGGAGCGATGTCGTACGGCTCGATCTCGCGCGAAGCCCACGAGACGCTGGCCATCGCCATGAACCGCATCGGCGGCCGCAGCAATACCGGCGAAGGGGGCGAAGACCCGGTCCGCTTCCAGCTCGACGCCAACGGCGACAACCGCTCCAGCGCCATCAAGCAGGTGGCTAGCGGCCGGTTCGGCGTGACCAGCGAGTACCTGACCAGCGCCCGGGAATTGCAGATCAAGATGGCCCAGGGGGCCAAGCCGGGCGAGGGCGGCCAGTTGCCCGGCCACAAAGTGGACAAGGAAATCGCCCGCATCCGCTACAGCACGCCGGGCGTGGGCCTGATCTCGCCGCCGCCGCACCACGACATCTACTCGATCGAAGATCTGTCGCAGCTGATCCACGATTTGAAAAACTCCAACCGCTTCGCCCGGGTCAGCGTCAAGCTGGTCGCCGAGATCGGCGTCGGCACAATCGCAGCCGGCGTCGCCAAGGGCAAGTCCGACGTCGTGCTGATCAGCGGTCACGATGGCGGCACCGGCGCCAGCCCGCAAACGTCGATCAAGCATGCCGGCTCCCCCTGGGAGCTGGGCCTGGCCGAAACGCATCAGGTGCTGGTGCTCAACGATCTCCGCGGCCGGATCGTCGTGCAAACCGACGGCCAGCTGCGGACGGCCAAGGACATCGCCATCGCGACGATGCTGGGGGCCGAAGAATGGGGTATCGCCACCGCGGCCCTGGTGACGATCGGCTGCATCATGATGCGCAAGTGCCACCTGAACACTTGCCCGGTCGGCATCGCCACGCAAGATCCCGAACTGCGGAAGAAATTCGCCGGCAAGCCGGAGCACGTGGTCAACTACTTCTTCATGCTGGCCGAAGAGCTCCGCGAGATCATGGCCCGGCTCGGCTTCCGCACGATCAACGAGATGGTCGGCCGAGTCGACCGGCTCGACACCCGCAAGGCGATCGCCCACTGGAAGGCCCGGGGCCTGGACTTCTCCAACATCCTGCACAAGCCGCAGGTGCCGGCCCACTTCAAGACCTACTGCGCCGAGCAGCAGGACCATGGCCTCGAGCGGTCGATGGACCTGACGCTGCTGGCCGATCTCTGCCGCCCCGCGCTCGAGAGTGAGCAGCCGGTGGTGGTCGATCTGCCGATCCGCAACATCCACCGCACCGTCGGCACGATCCTGTCGAGCGATGTCACTCGCCGCTACGGCCGGGCCGGCTTCGCGGCCGAAGATACCATCCAGCTCAATTTCCGCGGCACGGCCGGGCAAAGCCTGCTGGCCTTCGGCGTGCATGGCGTCACCGTGCGGGTCGAGGGCGACGTGAACGACTACTGCGGCAAGGGCCTGTCGGGCGGCAAGATCATCGTCTACCCGCCGCGCGAGAGCACTTTCGCCGCCGCCGACAACATCATCGCCGGCAACGTCGTGCTCTATGGCGCGACCAGCGGCGAGGTTTACCTGAGCGGCATGGCCGGCGAACGCTTCTGCGTCCGCAATAGCGGGGCCAGCGCCGTCGTCGAGGGCGTGGGCGATCACGGCTGCGAATACATGACCGGCGGCCGGGTCGTCGTGCTCGGCCGCACCGGCCGGAACTTTGCCGCCGGCATGAGCGGCGGCATCGCCTACGTGCTCGATCGCGAGGGCACATTCCCGCCGCTGGTGAATCGCGAAATGGTCGAGCTCGATGATCTCAGCGATCCCGACGACCAGGAGACCGTGCAAGATCTGGTCCGCAAGCACGTGGCCTACACCGGCAGCGCGCGGCCAATGGGTGCTCGACAACTGGGACGAAGCGGTGACCAAGTTCGTTAAGATCATGCCGATCGATTACAAGTTGGCATTGCAGAAGCTAAAAGAGGAGGCGCTGCTCGCCAATGGGTGACGTATTCGGCTTTATGAAGTTCAGCCGGGCCAAGGTCGGCAAGCAGCCGGTCGCGGAGCGGCTCAAGCACTACCACGAGTTCCTCCACGTCCTGCCGCCCGAAGATCTGCAGAAGCAGGGCGCGCGGTGCATGGACTGCGGCATTCCGTTCTGCCACACGGGCTGCCCGCTGGGGAACATCATTCCCGACTTCAACGACCTGGTCTTCCGCGACCATTGGCGCGATGCGCTGGAGCGACTGCACTCGACCAATAATTTTCCCGAGTTCACCGGCCGGGTCTGCCCCGCCCCGTGCGAAGCGGCCTGCGTGCTGGGCATCAACGAAGATCCGGTGGCGATCAAGCAGATCGAGTGCTCGATCGCCGATCGCGGCTTCGACGAGGGCTGGATCACGCCCGAGCCCCCCGCCACACGGACTGGCAGGCGCGTGGCCGTCATTGGCAGCGGGCCAGCCGGTCTGGCTGCCGCCCAGCAGCTCAATCGGGCCGGCCATCAGGTCACCGTGTTCGAGCGGGCCGACCGGCCGGGCGGCCTGCTGATGTACGGCATTCCCGACTTCAAGCTGGAAAAGTGGCGCGTCTGGCGGCGGATCGAGCAGATGAAGGCCGAAGGGGTCGAGTTCCGCACCAGCACCAATGTCGGCGTCGACGTTCCGGTCAGCGAACTGCGGGCCAACTACGACGTCATCCTCCTGACCGGCGGAGCCACCCAGGGGCGCGACCTGCCGATTCCCGGACGCGAGCTGAAGGGCGTCCATTTCGCTATGGAGTTCCTGCCCCAGCAGAACAAGGTGAACCAGGGAGACAGCATCCCGAATCAGATCCTGGCCGGCGGCAAGCACGTGATCGTGATCGGCGGCGGCGACACGGGCAGCGACTGCACCGGCACGTCGAACCGCCAGGGCTGCGCCAGCCTGACGCAGTTCGAGCTGCTGCCTCAGCCGCCCGACGTGGGATCGTTCCCGCGGGCTAGCGAGCGCCCGTCGGCGACCCCCTGGCCCAACTGGCCGCTGATCCTGCGGACCAGCACCTCGCACGAAGAGGGCTGCCAGCGGCAGTTCGGCATCCTGACCAAGGAGTTCATCGGCGACGCCAGCGGCCAGGTGCAAAGCCTGGTCACGGTCGACATTGCCTGGACGACCGATGCCAACGGCCGGCAGCAATTCACCGAAGTGCCGGGCAGTCAGCGGACCTGGCCGGCCCAGCTGGTCCTGTTGGCGATGGGCTTCGTCGGCCCCGAAAAGCAGGGCCCGATCGAGCAACTGGGCGTCGAGCTCGACGCCCGGGGCAACGTCAAGTGCAACGAGCAGTATCAGACCAGCGTCGAAAACGTGTTCGCCGCCGGCGACCTGCGCCGCGGCCAGTCGCTCGTCGTCTGGGCGATCCACGAGGGGCGCGAAGCGGCCCGGGCGATCGACAAGCACCTGATGGGCGTCAGCAACTTGCCCAGCGCCAACGCCGGCGATTTTGCCGCGCGCTGATTGTGCGACCGTTCTTTTCTGGCGAAGCCAATCGGGCGGCAGCGTTCCATTGCAGCTTCTATTTTGCGCCGAGGTTGACCGCCTGGCGGCTCGGCGTCCAACTGCGCGCTCTTCTGGATCCGATTCCGCGGTCCGTTTGTGCCGGTTATTCGCGGTGGGTAAAGCGGGCAAAGATTGCCTGCAGCCGGTCGCTGTCGTTGGTCGAAACAATAGCCGACGCGGCTGGTGCGGCGCGTGCCGCGAAAGAGCAGGCGCCCTGCACCCGCCCGAGCCCGACAACTACTGGCCCGACGGGTACTTGCGATGCAGCCTGCGTTTGCCGATTCCCGCGGCTCGATCCTGCTGGTCGATCACGATCCGGCGGTCCTGGCCCAACTCGCCGAGCTGCTGGCCGAAGCCGGCTTCCGCTGCCCGGCGGCCGGCGACGCCGAAACGGCGTTCCGCCTGATCGGCGACATGATTCCCGACTTGATCATCGCCGAGACCCAGTTCGGCCTGCTGGCCGGAACGGTCCTGTGCGAGGAGCTGAAGGCCCGCGCCGGGCTACCCGACGTGCCGGCGATGTTCCTCTCCTCGGCCCAAGGGCCGGACGTCATTCGCCGGCCGCACGGCAGCGGCGCGGCCTACCACGTCCGCAAGCCGTTCGACGGCACCGTCCTGCTCTCGCTCGTCGAGCAGGTGCTTCACCTGCCGGCCGCCAGCTCGCACTGACCGGCTTGAACTTCCTGCTCAGTTGACTCGCTGCTCGCACCGCGGGCAAATCCGGGTCGTGGCCGCTAGCTCGCGGCCGCAGTGCCCGCACTTCACGCCCGCCAGGCCGCCTTCCGCCAGTTCGCCCCGGTCGATCGCATCGACGATCCACTGAGCCTCTCCCTGGGTAAAACCGGCGAGATGCAATAGCCCCAGCCGCCGCGCGGGTCCGGCTGTCTCGAGCCGGCGAGCCAGCCGCAGCACGGCGAAAATCGCGACTGCTCCCCCGACCAGCAGAAACGGGTCGGTCGGGTCGTGCCGTTCCCAGGCGACGAGCAGAAGTCCACCAATGCCGGCGCATCCCAAGACCGCGGCTGCAACCCAGAGTAGAGCCCTCGTCCAGGCCAGCGCGATCGACTTCACCTGCAATCGCATCCGCACGTGGCACGCGGAAGGACAATCGTGCCCGTCGAGCAACACGAGCCACGACTCGCGGGGGACCAGCGGAAACCACCAGAGGTGAAAGAACCGCGTCAGAACGTGCAGCGTGCCGGGCACTTGGTCGCATTGCCCATAGAATCGCTCGCCCCAAACAAGCCAGCGCCAGTAATCGTCCCATTCGCCGAGAACCGGGCTCATCAGGAATTGCAAGCGCTCGGAGGAACTGGAATCCGGCCGCGGCGCGGCGGGGTGTTCGACGCTCGAGGCGCGGTACGGATTGTCAGGCGCCGAATCGGACATCGACATTTTCTGTGTCGCGGGATCGCTAACGATGCCAGCTCGCCGTGTCGAAAGCGTTCAGTAGTGCGGCGGCTTCTCTTCCTCGGGCGAACGCACCTCAGGCGGGCCTGCCCGCAAGATGCCGACTTCCGATCGGAGCTGGGTCAGCGTCCGCTCGACGCGGTCCAGCTCCTTTCCCTGAGACCGCAGGGCCTCGTCCAAGTCGTGGAGCGTCCGCTCCAGGTGGGTCACCAGCATTTCCAGCGCGGTGACGCGCTCGGGCAGGTGCGAGTCGATATGGGCCGCGTCGCCGTGGACTGGTTCATTGCTCATGCCGCCACCTTACGCCGAGCCGGTGTGGCGGGGAAGCCCCTGGAGTGCGAAGGGCTTGCACTTCCTCAGATCATTGAGGGGCGAGGTCACGTCCTGAAGTCGGGCATGGCACGAATCATGAATTGGTCAAATAGCGGTACGGTGAAAGCCATGTCGCCGTAAGCAGGGCTGTAAATCATTCCCTTCTTAATCAGTTTAGCCCGGTTGGGGCCGATGCTCGTCACCTTCACGCCCAACGTTTCGGCGATGTCGCCGGTACGGTGCGCACCGGGCCCCAACTCGGCCATGGCCCGCAGCAGTCGTTTTTCGCTCGGCGTCAGCCGTTCGTACCGCACTCGAAAAAAGCTTTCGTCCAGCCGGGCGATGACATTTTCAGTAGCTTTCTTTACGGCCGCCGTCTTGATGGGGCTGGAGGTCGCCGTATTCCAGGCTTGATATCCCCACTCCTGGAGGAAATAAGGATATCCGCTCGTCAGCCGGTAGATCTCAGCCAAGGCACCGGTCTCGAATTCGACGCCCACCGTCCTGGCAGGTTCCTGCAGAGCGCGGGCCGCGTCGGATTCGGAGAGCGCTCCGACGTTGGGAAAGCTGAATAGCCGCTCAACGTACGACTTGGATTCGCCGGCCAGCGCGGGAAGCGTCGGCAGGCCCGCCCCCAGCAACACGATCGGCAATTGCCGCTGCTGAATCTTGTGCATCGACATGATCAGTGCAGCGAGTTCTTTCGGGCCGAAGTATTGGATTTCGTCGATCAGAATTGCAACAGCGACGGCCCGGCTTTGGGCAGCTTCGCCCAGAGCGGTGAACAGGTTCGGCAAGTCGATTTCAATGTCGCCGCTGTCGGCCGATCCCTTTTCCGGATCGATGTCCAATCCGTATGTCACGTCGCCAACCGTCGCGGTGGGCTTCAATGCGCCGATAAAGCTGCGCAACACGGCCAGGCCGCGACGGATTTTCTCTTTTGCTCCAGCGATCCGGTCGAGCGAGTAAAACAGCGATTTCAAATGCGGGGCGATCAACGACCCCAGTGGCTTGTCTTCATGCGCTTCGATCAGCGCCGTCTGGTAGCCATGTGCCTGAGCAAGTTGATCGATCGCGTTCAGCAGAACCGTCTTGCCGACTCCCCGCAGGCCCGTCAGCATCATGCTCTTCTCGGCCCGCTTGCTCTTGACTCGGCCGAGCAGGATTTTGGCGGTATCGAGAATCGGGTCGCGGCCAACCAGTTCGGGCGGGGGCGAACCAGCGCCCGGCGAAAACGGATTCTTGTATGGGTCCATGAACGGAGTCTATTCCCAGTTATTGATACTTATATATACGCAGGCGTATAGGTCACTATAACTGCCTAGAGGCGTCTGTCCGTCATGTCGCCAGCGTGAACAGCCCGGAGACAAATCACAAGTCCTTTTTCAAGAACGAGTTGCGGAAAATTAAACCGATCCCCGGCACCGATTTGACGCTGCGTCCCCCGGGACGATAATACAGGCCGACGTCTCGGCTGCCTGCGGTCCCTCGGGCCGCCCTTCGCCCGTTACGGAGTTCATCGCCATGCAGGCCCAATCCACCGCCGAACTGGTGCGCAAGAAGTGCGTTCCTTGTGAGGGGGGCGTGCCCAAGTACACCCTGGAGCAGTCCCAGGAGCAGATCAAGAACCTGGCCGGCTGGCGGCTCACGCACGACGGCGAGCGGATTCGCAAGGATTGGATCGTGAAGAACTTCCTGGCCGCGATGGATTTCTTCGGCCGCGTGGCCCAAGTCGCCGAAGCCGACGGCCACCATCCCGACTTGCATTTGGAAAGCTACCGCAAGGTCTGGATCGAGCTCTGGACCCACGCCATCGGCGGGCTGTCGGAAAACGATTTCATCCTGGCGGCCAAGATCGATCAGCTGCCCATCGAGCTGAAGTCGTAACGCATGACCAGCCCTCAGTCCGCGCCGGCCGCGTGCGGGACGCGCCGCTTCACGCTGGCCACCACACCGTTTGTGGTCGCCGGCCGGCAGTTGGAGCTGGCCCATCCGCAGTCGATCGACGAATTGATCGACGCCGGCTTGGACGATCCCGACGACCGCCTCCCCTACTGGGGAACAATCTGGCCCTCGGCCCGGGTGCTCGCTCGGCGGATTGCAGCGCAATCGGGCCGCGGCCGGCGGCTGCTCGATCTGGGCTGCGGCGTCGGCCCGCTGTCGCTCGCTGCCGCACTGGCCGGCTTCGACGTGCTGGCCACCGATTATTACGGCGAGGCCTGCGAGATGACCGCCGCCAACGCGGATCGCAATGGCATCGCCGGCGTCCGGACGCGCGTGGTCGACTGGCGCGCGTGGCCGGCCGAGCTGTCGGGCTTTCCGTTTGTCGTCGCCTCCGACGTCCTCTACGAACGGCCCAATCCGGCCCTGGTGGCTGAAGTGTTTGCCCGGTCGCTCGCGCCGACGGCGTCGGCTGGCTGGCCGATCCGGGCCGCCGACCGGCCGGGTCGTTCACCGCCGAGTGCCGCCAGCGGGGTTTAGTCTGCGAGTGCATCGACCTGGAAGAAGTCGTCGACGAAAAGTGGACCTGCATCGTCGAGACCTATGAAATCCGTCACCGTGGCTGAACCCGGGTGAAGAAGCATGAGCAACTCCACCGATTGCATCCAGGTCACAACGCTGCTCGGCGATCGCGCCGCGGCCGACGCCTTGGCCGAGCGCCTGGTGGCCGAGCGGATGGCGGCCTGCGTCCAGGTACTCGGGCCGGTCACGAGCACCTACCGCTGGCAGGGCCAGATCGAATCCGCGCAGGAATGGATGTGCCTGATCAAAACTACCAACCATCGCTATGCGGACGTCGAGCGTCTGGTGCGGCACGAGCACAGTTACGAGCAGCCCGAGATCATTGCCCTGCCGATCGTCGCCGGCAGCGCCGGTTATCTGGACTGGGTCCGCAGCCAGGTCGATCCGGGCAGCGAGCAGGAGTAGGGCCAGATTCGCCGTGGCGGCCATGTACCAGTTTCAGATCTCGATTCAGCCCCTGCCAGCCGAGCGGGCAGCGGGCTCGGTCATCGACCTGGATGGCCATCGCGTGACGACGCTGGCCGTGTCGTCCCAGCAGTTGGGCAGCCTGGCTTTCGCCCGCAGCTTCGAGGATGTGGCGGCCGATCTGGCGCGGCTGGAGCGGCTGTTCATCGAGCCCGACGGTTCGTTCGTCTGGGTCTCGAGCCGCGAGGACGTGCCTTGGCAGGTCGACGGCATGCTGTACGACCACCAAGGGCGCGTGCGGCTGGTCGATCTGAAGGGCACTTGCCCAGGCGATCAATTCGACCGGCTGCTAGGGACGCTGGGCTGGCCGGCGACGGCGCTGATGTTTCAATCGGCGCGGCCGGCAGTCTGGCTCGACGAAGCCGAGTTCCGCCGGCATGCCCAGCAGCAAGCCGGCGCATGACGCTGCATTCGTCGCGATCCGCTCACGGCATTCGGTCGGCAAATTGCTCGCGAAAAAACGCTTCGAGTTCGCGGCTGGCCTCGGGTTCCATCGCGATCTGGCCGCCGGTCGCCGAATTGCCCACGACCTCGCCCGCCGGGTCGAACAACACCACCGCCTGATCCTGTCCGCTGGAAAACACCAGGCCGTAGGTCCAGCGTGCTTTGTCCAGGAGTGGCTGATCCCAGCGGAAGGTGGAATCCTCGACGAAGGCTTGCCGGACATTGAGCATGCCTCGGCTGCCGGTCGCATTGCTGGTGCCCCGGGCCGCGGCACACGCGCCAGCATCGGTCGGCTCGCCGGCTGCAAGCGGCGGGTCGAACCACAGTGCCTCGACCTGCGGCGCACTGGTCGGCTCGGGCGATCAGCAGCGCCGCTTGCGGCCCCCAGAACCCGAGCGTGCGGCGCATCGTCGAATGCCGATACCAGAGTCCAAACACGGCCGCCATAAGCGAGCTGGCGAACATCGCCAGAATGACCCATTGACCGGAGCGTAGCTTGCCGGCGGGAAACCGTGTTCGGCGCATCGGGCAAAGTTCGAGCGGCCGGGTGTCGGCCGAAAAACGCGGCAATCCCCCGCTGGAGCCACCTCATGTCGGGCTACTTCCCCGGCGTGGAGTGGGGGTTATACTGGGGGCAATTATCCCGCCGATTTTTTCGGCAAATCGCCGCCCTATCCTCAGTTCTTCAGAAAGTCGATCTGCAGCGATGGCCAACGAGTTCGATCCTTATCGCGAAGCCCTGGTCGTCGAAACGACCACCGTCTGGCCAGAGCAGTATGACGACCTGGAACCGGCTTTCAAGCAGCGCGTCGAGCAGTCGCTACATGCCCAGCCTGGCGAAGCGGCCGAACTGTCGTACGTCCGCGTTCATACCGGCTTTTGCCGGCAGATCGCGGTGACGCCCGGCGACCTGGAGCGCGTGAAGTGACCAGCCACGAGCAAGTGGTTCACGTCCGGCTCGGCGAGCGCAGTTACGACATTCTGGTAGGCACCGGCAATCTGGCCCGGCTGAGCGAGTTCGTGGCCGCTCGCAGCAAGGTATCGCATGCGGTGGTGATCACCGACGAGCACGTCGAAGAGCCCTATGCCCGGGCCGCGGCGGCGAGCTTGTCCGATGGGGGAGCAGTCGTCGACCTGCTCGTCATTCCCGCCGGCGAAGCCACCAAGTCGGTCGAAATGGCGCACGACCTGTGGAACAAGCTGCTGGAACTGAAGGCCGACCGCAGGACGGTGGTCTTGGCGGTCGGCGGCGGTGTGATCGGGGACCTGGCCGGGTTCGTGGCGGCTACCTTTGCCCGGGGACTGCCATTCGTCCAAGTGCCGACCACGCTGCTGGCCCAGGTCGACAGTTCGGTCGGAGGCAAGGTCGGCGTGAACCTGCCCGGCACAAGAACATGGTCGGCGCATTCTGGCAGCCGCGGGGAGTGCTGATCGATACCGACGTGCTGGCGACGCTGCCGGTGCGCGAGTACCGCGCCGGCCTCGCCGAAGTGGTCAAGTACGGCGTGATTCTCGATCCCCAGCTATTCGCCGAGCTGGAGCGCCGCACTGCCGAAATCAACGCCCGCGACCGGGCCGTTCTGGAGCACATCATCGTCCGCTGCTGCCGCCTGAAGGCCGACGTGGTCGAAGCCGACGAGCGCGAGGAAACCGGCGGCAGGGCCGTGCTGAATTACGGGCATACCTTCGCCCACGCGCTGGAAGCCGTGGCCGGCTACGGCACGCTTCTGCACGGGGAGGCGGTGGCGATCGGGATGGTCTGTGCGGCGCGACTTTCTCAGCGGCAGTGCGGTCTGCCCGCGGCCGATGCCGAGCGGCAAGGGCGACTCCTGGCCGCGCTGGGGTTGCCGACGCATGTGCCGCCGCTCGACCACCAGGCATTGCTGTCCGCAATGGCTCGCGACAAGAAGGTCGAACACGGCCGACTGCGGTTCGTGCTGGCCGACCGGATGGGCCATGTGCAGTTGGTCGATGGCGTCGAGCCGGCAAACGCCCTGGCCGCACTTTCCGCTTGAAACGCTCTTTCGGCCCGATCTCGGGGCAGCGCCGATGACCGCCTCCAGCAGCCAGCCCGCCCGTCCGGTCGTGCTCGTTGTCGAGGACAACGTCGACCTGGCCCGGGCGATGGGCAAGACGCTCGAGCTGGCCGGCCTCGACATCCGCCTGGCCCACAGCGGCAAGGCCGCCGTCGAGCAATTGGCCGACGGCGCGATTTCGCTGATGCTCGTCGACTACGACCTGAGCGATACCCGGGCCGACCGACTGGTCGAAACGCTATCGGCCAGCGGCCGGCCCATTCCGTTCATCGTGGCGACCGGGCACGGCAACGAGACGATCGCCGTCGAGATGATGAAGCGCGGCGCCCGAGACTATCTGGTCAAGGGTGGGTCGTTCTTCCAGTTGCTCCCCGCGGTGGTCACCCGGGTGCTCGCCGACGTGCAGACCGAGCAGCGGCTGGCGGCGGCCGAGCGGGCCCTGCGCGACAGCCAGCAGCGTTATCGCGATCTGGTCGAGCACTGCGCCCGACGCCATTTTCGTGGCCCAGGCCGGCCGGCTGGTGTTCGTCAACACGGCAACGCTCCGGCTGTTTGCCGCCCACGAGCCCGCGCAGCTGCTGGGCCGGGCGGTCAGCGAACTGATCCATCCCGATTCGCGCCGCTCGTTTCGCGAGCGGATGCACGAGCTGGACCAGGAGCAGCGGCCGGTCCCGCTGGCGGAAGAAAAGATCGTGCGGCTGGATGGCCGAGTCGTTGACGTCGAGGTGGCCGCGACCGCCTGCCAGCACGAGCAGCAACCCGCCGCGCAAGTGATCATGCGCGACATCGCCGAACGGAAAGCGGCCCAGGCCCAAGCCCGCGAGCAGCAAGCCCAGCTGGCCCACGTGATGCGGGTGAACACGATGGGGCAACTGGTCTCGGAGCTGGCCCACGAGATCAACCAGCCGCTCTATGCCATCGCCAACTACGCGGCGGCCTGCCGCGAGACGCTGGCCGCGGGCGGCGAGGCTTTGCCCCCCGACGTCGTCCGCTGGATCGAGCAGATCGCCGATCAGGCCAACCGCGCCGGCGAGATCATCCGCCGGGTCAGCTCGTTCGTCCGCAAGGATCCACCCCAGCGGCAGTCGTCCTGCGTCTCCGATTTGCTGTACGATGTATCGCGGCTGCTGGAGCTGGATGCCCGGGCCCGGGCCTGTCAGATCGAGCTTAGCGTGTCCCAGCCGCCCCCGCCGGTCATGATCGATCGGGCCCAGATCGAGCAGGTCGTGGTCAACCTCGTGCTCAACGCGATCGAAGCGATGGTCCAAACCAGCGAGGCCAACCGGCAGATCACGATCACGTGTGCCACGCTGCCCACCGAAATCGAAGTGGCCGTGCGCGACCGGGGAAGCGGCGTCGATCCGACCGACCGCGACCGCGTGTTCGAGCCGTTCTTTTCGACCAAGCCCAGCGGCATGGGAATGGGCCTGGCCATTAGCCAGTCGATCGTCGAGGGGCACGGCGGCCGGCTCTGGGCCACGGCCAATCCGGACCGCGGCATGACGTTTCACTTCACGCTGCCATTGCCAGCCGCGGCTCCGCCCGCGAGGTAAAACGGCCAGACTCGAAAGCCCGCTCGCCCGCCGCTCCCAGGGAATCGCCACTCATGTCAACCGAACCGATCGTAATCATCGTCGACGACGACCCCGCGGCCCGCGATTCGGTCGCGGCCCTGGTCAAAAGCAAGGGGGTCGGCACGCGGACCTTTGCCTCGGCGGAAGAGTTTCTGGCCGCGCTCGACCCGGCCGAAACCGGCTGCCTGGTGGTCGACGTGCGGATGACCGGCATGAGCGGCGTCGAGCTGCAGGAGACCCTGCGGGCCCGCGGCAGCGACTGGCCGGTGATCGTCATCACCGGCTTCGGCGACGTGCCGACGGCGGTCCGAGCAATGAAGGCTGGGGCCCTGACCTTTCTGGAAAAACCGTGCCGCACCACAGAACTGTGGAGCGCCATCGAGGACGCCCTGGCCCAGTCCGTCCAGAAGGAATCGCAACGCGAGCGTCAGTCGGAGATTCAGGCCCGCTATGACCAGATCACGCCCGACGAACGGCAGGTGCTGCGACTGATGCTGGCCGGGGCCACCAATAAGACCATCGCGGCCGACCTCGATCTGGGCCTGCGGACGGTCGAGCTGCGGCGTCGAACCTGATGAAGAAGATGCACGCCCAGTCGCTGGCCGATCTGGTCCGCATGATCCTCTCGCTGGAGCCAGGGGGCGACAAACCCCTCGCCGGGGATTAACGCACGTGCCGGCGGCACGAGAGCGCGGCGGCCGTTTTTCGTTCAACATCCTCGGTTGCGCTCTGGCCGACCGCCGATCAAACCTTGGCGGTGTGCGGTGCGCTCAACGCGCCTCCTCGTGGTGTGCCGCAATCTTGGGCAGCGACCGCACGTAAGTTGAACATGGCCAACAACCTGCAGGTTGGTGCCCAATCCAAGTAGATTTCGCCCCCGATTGCTCGAAGTCGGACGCAGCTCGCAGCGGTCACGCGGCTTGTGCCGGCGAGTCGGAAAGCGCACCCACAAGGAGCGGGAGTCGCGGGTTGACACTCACCGTAAAGCGTTTAGAGTGAATAGCTTGAGGCGCATTTCGCGCCAATGGATATTCTTTCATCGCCGGAAGGCCTACGCGCGTGGCTGAAAAACCCTGGGGAGGCGTCTTCCAGCAGTCGACTGACTCTCGGGTCGAGGAGTTCACCGAGAGCATCAGCTTCGACCGCCGCCTGTACGTCCAGGACATTCAGGCCTCGATCGCCCACGCTCAGATGCTGGCGGCCGTGGGCTTGATTCAGGCGGAGGAATGCCACCGGATTGAGCAAACCTTAGCCGACATCCGCCAGGAAATTAAGCAAGGCGACTTCGAGTTCCGCGTCGAACTTGAAGACATCCACATGCACATCGAGCGGGCGTTGGTCGACCGCTTGGGCGATGTGGGACGCAAGCTGCACACGGCCCGCAGCCGCAACGATCAAGTGTCGACCGATTTGCGACTCTGGGTTCGCGACGCAATCGATCAGATCGACGCCCAGTTGCTCGAACTGCAGCAAGCGTGGCTCTCGCGCTGCGAAGCCGACCACGACTGCATCCTGCCGGCCTACACCCACTTGCAGCGGGCCCAGCCCGTGTTGGCCGCCCACTACTGGCTCGCCTGGTGCGAAAAGCTGGAGCGCGACCGAAGCCGGCTGGCAGGCTGCCGCGCCGGACCAACGTGCTGAGCCTGGGGACGGCGGCGGTGGCGGGCACCAGTCTGCCGATCGATCGTGACCTGGTGGCCCGGCTGTTGGAGTTCGACGCGGTGGCGGCCAACAGCATCGACGTGTCGAGCGATCGCGATTTTGTCGTGGAGTTCGTGTTCTGCCTCAGCGCTGGTCGCGGAGCATTTGAGCAGCTGGGCCGAAGAATGGATTCTATGGTCCACCAGCGAATTCGCCTTCCTCAAGCTGCCCGAGGGGTTTTGCACCGGCTCGTCGATCATGCCCCAGAAGATCAATCCCGACGTGCTGGAACTGGTGCGCGGGAAGACGGCTCGGGTGATCGGCAGCCTGACCTCGCTGCTCGTGCTGGTCAAAGGCCTGCCGCTGGCTTACAACCGCGACCTGCAAGAGGACAAGCTGCCGCTGTTCGCCGCGTTCGACACGGTGAGCGCTTGCCTGGCGATGGCGGCGCCGCTGGTTCGCGAGACGGAGCTCAACCGGCCGGCCATTCTGGAGAAGCTCGATCGTGGGCATTTGGACGCCACGACGCTGATGGAGTATCTGATCCGCCGTGAGATTCCGCAGCGGACCGCCCACGGCGTCGTGGGCCGGCTGGTGCGCAAGGCGCGTCGAGCGCGGCGCGCGGCTGGAAGACCTGCCGCTGGCCGATTTTCAGGCCGAAGTTCCCACGCTCGATGCGTCGGTGTTCGACGTGCTCGGCGTGAGCAACGCGCTGGCCGCGTTCGTCAGCTACGGCTCGACGGCACCGGCCCAGGTGGCGGATCAGATCCTGGCTTGGAAGCAAAAACTGGCAATCGCACCCCCCAGCAATCCATTGCTCGCCACGCCATGAGTCAGCATCCCTGGACAATCGTGACCAAATCAGTGGTTGTGCGACCGACAACTTCTTCCGCCGCGGCGCCGCGCCGTTGGCGTTGGGGTAAGCTCTCGCGCGACGGCGGCCGCACTGTGTGCGGTTTGCGTTCTCGCCACGACCGCACTGGCTCAGGACGACGACGAGCCGGCGCCGCCGGCCCGGCCCGCGGCCAGGCCTGCCGCACAAGCACCGCTCCGTCCAAGCCGGCTGGCAAGCTCGACCTGCGCAACGAGCAGCCGGCGATTCGCTCGGTGCTGGAGGCCAATCCCACCACGCCGCGCGAGCTGATTCGAGCGGTGGGCGTGCTGGTCGAACTGCATCGACCCGAGCTGGCCCGGCCGCTGCTGACAAAGTTCTTGGAAGCCAAGCCCGACGCCAAAACGCTCGTGGCCCTGGCCCAGGAATTCAACTCGGCGACGTTTTTGCGGCTGGCCCGCAACCCCGACCTGGCGCCCGAGGGGGGGCAGATCGCCGATGCGGTGCTTTCGGCCGCTCATGCGGACCGCACCGATCCGGCCCTGCTGAGCCGGCTGGTCACGCAGTTAAGCTCGCCCGACCAGAACACCCGCGAGGACGCGATCCTCGGGCTTTTCAAGGCCCAACAAGCGGCCGTCGTGCCGCTGGTTCGGGCACTCTTGGATCCGGCCCGTGAGCGCGAGCGGAGCGCCGTGCAAAACATGCTCGTGCGGCTGGGTGGTTTTGCCATCGACCCGCTCGTGGCACTCTTGGAATCCCGCGAGCCAGCCGGCCGGCTGCAAGCCGCCGAGGTGCTGGGCCGGCTGCGGGCGAGGAAGGCCGTCCCGGCCTTGCTGGTGCCGGCGCTGTCGTCGACCAGCAGTCCGGAGTGGAAAGACGTGGCCAGCCGGGCCTTGATAGAAATCCTGGGCCGGCTGCCCACGGACAGCGAAGCCAGCGAGCTGCTCACGCATGACGCCCAGGCTGCACTCCGCCAAGCCAAATTGCAACGGGCCGACGGTGTGCCGAGCGTCGAGCGATGGCGCTGGGACGAGAAGCAGTTGCAAAGCCTGCCGCTCGAATTGCCCCCCGCCGACGCAGCCGCCAGCGATGCCGCCCGCCTGGCTGGCAATGCCTACGTGCTGCGGGCCGACGCAGCCAGTCAGCGGCTGTTCATCCTGGCCCAGCTCACCGCGGCCAAGTTGCTGGGCGGACTCGACAAGTCGTTGGCCAAGGGCGACGGGACCGTTTACGCCCAGATCGCCGCGCTGGGCCCGGCGGTCGTCGAAGCGGCTCTGGTCGAGGCCTTGGCCGAGGGACAAGTCGTCGCAGCGACCGGCGCCGTCGAAATCCTGGGCGACATCGGCCAGCCTGAAATGCTTTACCGCAGCGGCCCGGCTCTGTCGCCGCTGGCCGAGGCGGCTCGCAGCAACGATCGTCGGCTGCGGTTTGCGGCTACCGACGCCATCCTGCGACTCAAACCCGATCGGACGTTCCCCGGGGCCGCGACCATCCCGCAGAATCTGGCATTCTTTGCCGGGACCAGCGGCGTGCGGCGGGCGCTGGTGGTTCATCCGCGGTCCGAAAGAGGCCAACAGTTCGTCGGGTTGCTCAGCGGAATGGGCTATGAAACCGACGGAGTCGCGAGCGCCCGGCAGTTCTTCCATCTGGCCAGCGAGTCGCCCGACTACGAGCTGGGATTCGTCGATACGTCGCTTGACCAGGCGGGCCTGGATGAGCTGTTGGCCCGGCTGCGGCACGACCCGCGGACCGCGGACCTGCCGATCGGCTTGATTGCGCCGACCGAGCGCTGGAACGACGCCGAGCGGGTGGCCGAAGCGCTGCCGCTGGTCACGGCCGTGCCGCCCATGCGGACCGATGCGGCGATGAAGTTTCAGGTTGCCCGGATACAAAAATTGGCGGGGCGCGACTTCGTCAGTTTCGACGAAAGGCAGGCCCAGGCCGCCGCGGCGCTCGAGTGGCTGGTCCGCCTGGGCGACCAGAAGGAACGGCCATTCGTTCTGCAGGCGGTCGAGCCGGCAGTGGAGCCGCGCCTTATACGTGCCCGCCCTGACCCGGCACGCGGCATTGGTGCTTTCGAACCTGGCGAGTGCCACCGCCCAAACCGCGTCCCTCGAGCTCGCCAGCCGCAACGTGCTGCCGCTGGAAATGCGGCAGGCGGGGGCGACGGCGTTTGCCCGCAGCGTGCTGCAGCATCGGGTGCTGCTGACCAAAGGGCAGATTTTACAACAATACGACCGCTACAACGCCAGCCGCGCCCAGGACCGCTCGACCCAGCAGGTTCTGGCGTCGCTGTTGGACGCGATCGAGCCGCCCAAACCGGCGGCCGAACCCGCTCGGCAGCCCTGATCGCTCCGGCTGCTCCCCGCTTCATGGCCATACCCGTGCGAACCACCGACGACGGCAACCCACCGATCCCCGGCTTGATCGGGTCGGGCCCCGCCATGCAGAAGGTCTACCGCCTGACGCGGCAAGTGGCCCGCTCGCAGGCTTCGGTCCTGCTGCTGGGCGAAACCGGCACCGGCAAGGAACTGATCGCCAAGGCCGTCCATCAGCTCAGCCCGCGCGGCAGCGGGCCGTTCGTGCGGGTCAACTGCGGCGCGCTCAGCGAAAGTTTGCTGGAGAGCGAGCTGTTCGGGCACGTTCGCGGGTCGTTCACCGGGGCGATCGCCAATCGTACCGGTCGGTTCGAAGCCGCACACACCGGCACCATTTTTCTCGACGAGATCAACTCCACCACGCCCAAGCTGCAGGTCAAGCTGCTGCGGGTGCTGCAAGAGCGCGAGTTCGAGCGCGTCGGCGACACGCAGACGATCCGCGTCGACACCCGGGTGATCGCCGCCAGCAATCGCGATCTGCTCAGCGAAGTGGAGAGCGAACGTTTTCGCGAGGACCTGTTCTACCGGCTGAACGTCGTGCCGATTCCGCTGCCGCCATTGCGCGACCGTCCGGAGGACATTCCCGAACTGGTCGGGCATTTTCTCAATATCTACAACGAGGAAAACGACCGCTACGTCACCCACATCCACCCGCAGGCGCTGGCGGCCTTGCAGGCCTATCACTGGCCAGGCAACGTTCGCGAGTTGCAGAATTACGTTGAACGCTCGGTGGTGATGGCCGTCGGCGACGAGCTGACCGTCGATCTGTTGCCCGAAATGCTGACCTCGGGCTCCAAGCCGCGGAGCAGCCGCAGCCGGCCGGCCGACCTGGAAACGCTGACCTACGAGCTGGTGCAGCAGGGGCTGGCCACGGCCAGTCCGCAGGAAGACAACCTGCACGCCAAGATCGTCAACCGCGTCGAACGCGAGCTGATCGCGCAGGTCATGACGTCCTGCGAAAACGTGCAGACCAAGGCCGCCAGCCGGTTGGGAATCAACCGCAACACGCTGCACAAGAAGCTGAAGGAATACGGCCTGGGCGGCGACGAATAGCGAGGCGAGCGGCAAACAGTCGCCCTGCCGGGTGCGGCCAGGCCGCTTTATGCCGCGTTCGAGCGAGCCGATGGATAGAACCGCCGCGCGGTTTCCTCGGCATGGAACAGCAGCCACTGGCGACGGGCGTAGACGGCATGGCCGCCGCAGTGATCGCCCAAGCGGCCCGCGGCCGAGCCGTAATCGACCAACAGCGTCGTGCCGCTCTCGGCGACGCGGGTGCCGGCCTGAAATCGCTCGACGGTCGACGCCGACGCCAGGCCCGTTTGCAGCACGCGTGCCAGCCGGTGGTCGGCCAGTCGCGCCCGCCAGGCAAACAGGCTCGGCGGGACATCGGTGCCGGCGATGCCCAATTGCTGGACGTAGTCGCCATCGGCAGCCCGCAGCACGCGGTCGGCCTCGGGCGGAAAGGGCGCCCGGTAGGGCGGCAGTCCGGCGGCGGGCCGATGATAGACAAAGTGCAATAGCCGCCGATAGCCGCCCGGGTTCCAGCCGTACAAAACCGGCGTGCCGAACGTGACCAGGTCGAGCTGCAAGCGGTCCGGCCCGGCCGACGGTTGATCCAGCAGCGTCTCGAGCCGGGACCAGAGCGGAATGTCGATCCAGCCCAACAGCGGCCAGCGGTAATAGACCGCGGCCGCCTGAAAGAACTCCCGGGCCGCCTGGCGATCGTGAGCCAAGAGATGCGTGGCCAGGGCCAGCACATTGCCCGAGTGGCCATGCCCCCAGACCATCACGCGCCCGCCCGTGGCCTGCTCGGCGGTGAGCAGCTCGGCGACCAACCGCACGGCGGCATCGGCCCGGCCGAGGTGATTATTCTCGTGCGACCATTCGAACAGCCGCACGGGAAGCCGCTCGCCGCCCGAATGATTCAGGGCCCGTTCGAAATCGCGGGCGAACGTGCCGGTGTACGTGCCGACCGCGGGGGCCGTGGCCGCCGCCAGCTCGCCGGTCAGTCGTCGCAGCACGGCGGCCGCAGCGGGGAAGGTCCGGGCCAGGGCCTCGAGCAGGCTGATCGCGTCACCCGCGGCCATCCCACCGTGCAGCAGGTAGATCGCCTTGACTCCGGCGGCCCGATAGCGGCCGGCCACGTCGGCCCAGCGGTCGCGCTCGCCGTCGAGCTCCTCGCCGGTCGGCCGCGGCGCGAGAAAATCGTGCGGCGAGCAAGGCGGCGTCGCGCGATACTGCTGATGGACGAAGCAGGGTGCAGTCGGCATGGCAGCGTGTCACATCCTTGTTGCACAGCGCGGACAGTCGGCAAACCCGAGCACACGTGCGCATCCGCAGGGAGCGCAGCGGCGGCACCTTTTTCTTATCGGGAAAAGTCGCCGGCCGGCTGGATGGAAATCGCGCTAGCAGGGCGGAGCTGCGAATGCCCTGCGGCGTCGTGGCCGATGTCGCCGCGCTCAAACCGCGGCGCGACGTGGCCGTGCATGCAGGCGAAGTGCCAGCAAACGGCAGTCTCGCAGCGCGGCCAGCTGGTCGCTGTGGACGAACGGCGATCAGAAGAGATGGATGTCGCGCGAGTCGACTTCGACGGTGTCCATGAACGCCGTGATTGGATAGCTGGCGAACTCGGGCTCGTGGACGTAATCCATGATCGCGTCAGCGACCGACTCCTTGGCCAGCACTTCGATCCGCACGCGGGAGCGGCCCGTGAAGGGATCGTCCAGCACTTCGTGCCGGCCACGGCCGAAGCAGTAGATGCAGTTGTAGCCTCGGGCACGGCCTTAAGGATGTGCTCCAAGATCGGCGATTCGATGGCCGTGTCGACGATGATCACAATCCGCCGGATTTGCGTCCATTGCGACATAAGCAGGTTGCCTTTGTTGCCGAAAGGGCTGGATCGGAACTTCCGCGTGCGACAGCTCGCGCGGGGGATCGGGGCACATTGTCAGACCAGCGTGCCGACCATCCCGACGAGCGCTTGGAAGGCCGATTTGGCCGGTTCCTCGGCGTGCGGAAAAGCTTTGGTGAGCGCCTTGGCGATCTCGATATAGACTGGAATGCCGATCGTTACATTATACGAGAACGTGCAACCCAGCGAAGCCGCCAGCGGGAGCGTGGGGCTGGCCTCGGGAATCGCCAACCGCTGAATGGCCGGCACCGCGATGTAGGATGCCGCCCCGCAGAGGACCGCGAACAGGACGTACGTTCCCAGCTCGAACGCCTCTCCGATGGCCAGTGCGTAGAGGTGGGCCACGCACATTCCCAAGGTCGCAAATACGTTGGGCCGAGGATTGCAAAGGCGATGAACGGCACGCCCCCCATCTTCAAATCCTTCAATCGCCTGCAGGCCGTGATCCCCATTTCCAGCAGGAACAGGCACAGCAGCCCTTGGAAGAGTTGATTGAAAAGCGGATCGTCCACGTCGGTCACCGATTTGCCCTGCAACCGACTGACGAAGCCAATCACGATGCCGCCAAACAGCAGGTACAAACCCTGGTTGAAAAACAACTCGTGCATCAGCGTCCAGTTGATGAAGCCCTTGAGGTCCTTCTCGCCATTCGTACCATGGCCGCGCCCCCCGTGGCTGTGGCTGTGGCTGTCGCCGTGACCGCCCGCGTCCAGTCCGGAGGCCGGCCGGACGGCTCGCGGGTTATAGCCCTCGTCGTCGGGCATGTGGCCCAAGGGATCCATTCCCTGTTGCCGCAGCCGGCTGACCAGGAACAGCGCCACAAGGCAGCCGGGAATTTCCATCACGGCCAGCATCACGGGCATGTAGGCCGCATAAGCCAGTACCGACCGTTTGCAGAACCCCGACGCAGGTGGCGTAAGTGCCGGCCGAATCGGAGCCGTAGTAGCCCGCAACCGTCGCGGCATCGATCCGCCGCAACCGCGTCACCCTCCGAAGAATGTTGTATGCAACGACCCCGATGATGAAGTTGGTGATGAAGCCGACGACCATGAAGCCGAGCGCCTGCTTCAACTCGCCCTGGCTCAGCGACGCCAGTTCCTCACCTCCCTTCCAGCCGATCGAGACCAGCAGAAAGATGGTCAGTCCCTGATAAATCTGCAGCGGAAACTCGAACGGCACCTTGATCAGCGGGACCAGAAACCCCATGTAGAAGAACAGCAGCAGGGGTTTGAAGAGATTGTGGCGGAAATTTTCCCAGAAGCTGGCCAATATGTCGTGCATCGTGGTTCCCGACTGAAGGACGCGCGGCAAACCGGCGGCGGTATCATCCGCTCGGCTGCACGGCGCCCGAGGTATGTTGTACCCTACGAGAGCGGCCCCTAAAGTGAGCGGGGCCAGTATAAGGCAGGCTTCGATTGGCCAGCCACAGAACCAGCGTTACAATTCCGTAAGTTGCCCGGCCGCCCCCCGAAAGCTCGCATTTCGCGCTCCGCAACCCCTGATTAAGATGGAATTAACGGCGCACGCCCGCTGCCCAACACTCGGCCGCGAGCACTCGCGCATACCCCACTCCCTCCTGGGCGGTATTCATGGACCTGCTGGTCATCGAAGACGATCCGGTCATCGGCAAATCGCTCCGCAAGGGCCTGCTCGAGGCCGGCCACGGCTGCGTCTGGGCCAAGGAAGGCGAACGCGGCCTGGAATTGGCCGCCGGCCAGCAGTTCGATGCCATCGTCCTCGACCTGATGCTCCCCGGCCGGCCGGGAATCGACGTGCTCAAGCAGCTCCGGGCCGAGGGCATCCGTACGCCGGTAATCGTGCTCACGGCCCTGGGATCGGTCGAAGAACGGGTCTCGGGCCTCAACGCCGGAGCCGACGACTACATGGTCAAACCGTTCGCCCTGGTCGAGCTGATGGCCCGGGCCGAGGCCGTTTGCCGCCGGGCCGTCGCCCGGCCCCCGGCCGTGATGACCGCGGGCTCGCTCACGCTCGATCTGGCCACGCGGCGCGTCACCCGCGAAGATCGCGAAATCGAGCTGACCCCCACCGAATTCAGCCTACTGGAGCTGCTGATGCGCTACGCCGGCCAGGTGGTCACCCGGCGGATGCTGTGCGAGCATCTCTGGGAGACCGACTGGGAGGGAGCCACCAACGTGATCGAAGTGCACATCAATCGGCTCCGGGGCAAGCTCGACAAAGGATTCGACGAATCGGTCATTCAGACCGTTCGGGGCCGGGGCTATGCGCTACGAGCAAATTAGGGCCGTCTTTCGCTCGCTCCGTTTCCGGCTGACCGTCTGGAACACGGCCGTCGTGCTGCTGACGGTGCTGTTGGCGCTGTTCGGAGTGCGCGAAGGCTTGCGGCTAAGTCTGATCGACGAGCTGGAAAAGCAGCTGGTCGACGACTCGATCGAAGTCAGCCTGACCGTCGAGCAGGTTTATCCCGACCTGGGCGAAGTGTTCAAGGAAATGAACCGCAAGGTCAAGGGGCACGAAGACCGCGACCTGTTCGTCCAACTGCTCTCGGCCGACGGCAACGTGCTCTGGTCGAGCGACAATACGCCGCCGCTGGACCAGATCTCGCTACCCAGCGGTCCGTCCGGCCAGGCATTGGTCCGCTCGATCCCAGGCTACCGGCTCGCGCAGCGGCGGATTCACAAGGCCGACATTCCGGATTACGTGGTCCGCGTCGGTTCTTCGCTCAACATGGTCGCCGAAGACGTGGCCAAGTTGACCCAGCTGATCATCGCCGCCGGCGTGGTGCTGCTGTTCCTGGCGCCGCTGGGCGGCTTCTGGCTTTCAGGCCGGGCAACCCATCCGTTGGCCCGGATCATCACCACCGCCGATCGCCTGCGTCCGAGCCACATGGAAGAACGGCTGCCGATTCGCGGCACCGGCGACGAGCTGGACAAGCTGTCGCTGACGATCAACCGCTTCCTCGACTTGATCGGCGACTATCTGGAACGCAACCGCGAGTTCGTGGCCAACGCGGCCCACGAGCTGCGTTCGCCGCTGGCGGCCATCCAAAGCTCGGTCGACGTCACGCTCAATAGCGACCGCTCGGTGGCCGAATACCAGGACCTGCTGGTCGAAATCGCCGACGAATGCGGCCAACTGGGCGTGCTGGTCAAGCAGTTGCTCTTGCTCGCCGAAAACGACACGGCCCGCTTCGAGATCGAGCGGCGGCCGGTCGAAATGGTGCGGCTGGTCGAGCGATCGATCGAGATGTTTCGCGGCGCGGCCGAGGAACGCGGCATCCAACTGACAACCGAATGCTGGAACGACACGGTCGTGCAGGGCGATGCCGACCGCCTGCGGCAAGTGATCAACAATTTGATCGACAACAGCCTGAAGTTCACGCCCCGCGGCGGCCGGGTCACGGTCGAGCTGAAAATCGATCCCCAAAGCCGGCAGGTTTACCTGCGCGTTTCGGACACCGGGGCCGGGATCGATCCGGCCGATTTGCCGCACATCTTCGAGCGGTTTTATCGCGGCGACAAATCCCGCGCCCGCGAACGCTCGGCTCACGGCAACGGACTGGGTCTGAGCATTTGCAAATCGATTGTCGAAGCCCACCACGGCCTGATCCAGGCCCAGAGCCGCCCCGGTCAGGGCACGACGATCACGGTCTATCTGCCCAGCGGCACTTCGCCGTCGCCGGTCGATGCGACGGGCGCACTCTCAGGCACGAATTAGCCCCGCTCCTGCGAGGAAACGCAGCAGGCAGCGGCCGCAACCCGGATCTCGCGACTTACCATTTCAACCCGAACTTTTCGCCGCCCGATGGCTTCCCGATGCCGCCCTTGAGCGGCGTTTTGCGCTCCACGGCCGGCTTGGCGGGCTCTGCTTCCGGCTCGGGCAGTTCGGGCTCTTTGGCCGCGGGGCTCGGCCGGGCCTTCGAGCCGCTTTGAGCGAGAGGCTGATCCGCTGATGCTCGGCGTCGCACGACAGGACCAGCACCTCGACTTGCTGGCCTTCCTGCACGATGTCGCTGGCCCGCCAGACGCGCTTGTGTGCCAATTCGGAGATGTGGATCAGGCCCTCGATACCCGGCTCGAGTCGGACGAACGCGCCGAACTCCATCAGCCGCGAGACGGTCCCCTCGACCCGGCTGCGGGCCGTATATTTCTGGGCCGCGTGGCTCCAGGGGTTTTCGGCCAGATCGCGAAACGCCAGGCTGATTTTGCCGGTGGCCGGATCGATCTTTTGGACCTTCACCCGGACTTTTTGTCCCAGCTCGAGCGCTTCGCTGGCGTGGCGGAGCCGGTCCCAGCTCAACTGGCTGATGTGGATCAATCCGTCGACGCCGCCCAGGTCGACGAACGCCCCGAATTCTTGCAAGCTGCGGACGACGCCTTCGCGAACCTGGCCCACCTCGAGCTGGGACATCAGGTTGGCCTTGGCCTCGGCCTTTTCCCGCTCGAGGATCCCCCGGCGGCTGAGCACCAGATTGCGTTTGGCCGGATCGGCCTGGGTGACGACACAGTTGAACTTCTGACCGACAAACTGGCTCAGGTCCTCAACCCGGTACAGCGAGATCTGGCTGGCCGGGATGAAGGCCCGCAGGCTGCTGACCTCGCACTCCAGGCCGCCCTTGTTGTGGCCGGTGACCCGGGCTTCGACAACCATTCCTTCGTTGACTTGCGACCAATCCTCGACCGCGGCGGCCGCACCGGCAGACCCACTTCGTACAAGCCATCGGTCGCGTTGAAACGGGTAACAACCACGTCCAGCACGGCGCCGATCTCGGGCGGCTCGGCAAATCCGTGCAGCGCAGAAGACCTTGTCGGTGTCCGCCCAGGTCGACAAATACATCGTCGCGATGGATCGAGACGACTTTGGCCCGCTGCCGTGATTCGGGTTCCAGCTCGGCGGCCGACGCGTCCTGGCCGCCGGCGGCCAGCATGTCGTCGAGCGACATATTGCCCAGGGCTGCGGCCAATTCCTGCTCCAGCTCGGGCGACAATTGCGCACGGATGTTGGGCGGCGGATACGCGCCGCTCGGGCGTCGGCTCGGCCAGCCGGACTTGATCGCCGCTCGGCCCGCGCGACCGCCTGCTGCGACGGGTACCTTCCTTCCCTTCGCTCGTGCCTGCCGATTCGCCGGTTGTTTCACCGCCGCCGCCGGGCTCGGCCTCGGCCGCACTAGCGTCCTGCGGAGCGACCTCCGCCGGTTCCAACGAAAACACCGCTTCCGTGGGGCTCGCATCCGCCGGTCGGTCGAAGTCTCCGCGCAGGGCCGACGATCGCGGACGTGCCGGGGTCAACAGCCCGCTAGGCACGATTGGCTTGGCGTCCGGATTTTTTTCCCGCCAGCGCTGCGAGCCGATCCGGAGCGGACCCGGCCGGCTGCCAGGCGGCCCAGTCTCCTCGGACGGGACTGCCTCGGACGGGACGGCTTCGGCTGCACCGGCCGGAGCCACCGGGAACTCGGTCGCCGGCGGCGAAACCGGTTGCCGCTCGGCCTGGGGCGGTGACGACTCCGGCCCCTCAGATTCTGGATTGCTGCTCATCCGGACACCCTGCATGGCGACGACAACGAAGGGAATAGTTTAGCAGTCGTTTTACGAGGTGTACAATGCGCGCGAGTGCGCGGCGGTCGTTCGTGGGGACGGACGCCTGCGGCAATCCGCAGGCGGCAGCAGGACCAGCGCGGTCGCCGGTCGGCTGCCCACGGGGCCGATAGCAACGTCGTTGCCAGGGTGAATCATGGAGACCTTCAATCCGCGCCTACGGGCCCAGCGTGGGCCCGCTCCTGGCCCAGGCCCCGCTGAACGAGCTGGGGCCCGGACAGCCCGTCCGGGCGGTGCGCGATTCGCTGTTGTCGCTGACTCCGCAAAGCGTGGCAGCGCCGCAGCCGCTCGACGACGCGGACATGGCCAATTGTTGCATCGCGGGGCTCTGGCTGCGGTTCAATTACCTGACTGAGTCGCACCGGCTGAGCCAGGCGATCGATACGCCGGACGGCAGCTACTGGCACGCCCTGATGCATCGTCGCGAACCCGACTTCGCCAATGCCAAGTATTGGGTGCGGCGGATTGGGCAGCATCCGATTTATCCTCCGCTAGCCGACGCGGCCCGCGGGCTGGCCGGCGAGGGCCAGGCCGACGAGGGCCAGGCCGACGTCAAGGCGGCCTTCCTCCTCCAGCTGGAGCGGTGGGATCCGCTGCGGTTCGTCGATCTCTGCTCCGCGGCGGCCGAGGGGAGCCCGCCGCTCGGGCAATTGTGCCGGCGGATTCAGCAGCGGGAGTGGGAATTGCTGTTCGACCACTGTCACCGAGATTGTTACGGCCCGAGGTCCCGCAGCGTGGTGGAATAGGCCGAAACCGCGACGCTTTCCCTCTTGAATGGCGACATTGGCCACCTTAGATTCTCTGTATCGCCGAATTTAATGGATTTTTAAGAGTTTCCTACGCACGCGTGCGGGTGGTTGCGAATGCTGCATTTCGATTTTGAAAACAGCGTTGGCTATTGGATCTTTGCCGCCACCCAAGACATCGCCCGGTCGATGAACGAAGAGCTCGCCGCACATGGCATCACCTACCGCCAGTGGGAGACGCTGGCCTGGGTGTCGAAGGAAGGCGAGATGTCGCAAAGCGAGCTGGCCGAGCGGATGTCGATCGAAGCCCCCACGCTGGTGGGCGTGCTCGATCGCATGGAGCGCGACGGCTGGATCCAGCGCGTGCCGGCCGAAAACGACCGCCGCAAGAAACTTATCCGCCCGACCGAACGCGTCGAGCCGCTCTGGGCCAAGATGGTCGAATGTGCGCACCGGGTCCGGGCCCGGGCCACGCGCGGGTTGTCGCCCGAGCAGCTCGCCGCGCTCCGCGAGACTCTGCACCACATCCGCGGCAACCTGGGCGTGAGCGATAACGATTAGTCCGCTCGCGCCGATTGCAGGGCTGAGTGCCCCGGGATTGAGCGACCAGGACCATTCGCCCGGGCCCCCTGCGGTTCAGCGGCACCGACGGCCCCTTTGAGCGGCCGGCCCACCGTAAGGTATAAAACAGCTGGCACCGCGCCCTTGCGCGGCTGCTTGTATTTCCGCCGCGCGGCGGCTGGGTCGGCCGGCGCCGCGGCGCATTGCTCGCGAGGGAGTTGGGTACGATGTCGTTTCAGTTTCTCTGTCCCCAAGGGCACCTGCTCGAAGGGGAAGAAGCCGCACATGGGCATGACGACCCAATGCCCGCATTGCGGCATGACGTTCATCATTCCCACGATCGAAGTGCAGCAGCCGCAGCACGCGGAGCCGCAGGTCGACGTCTACTCTCAGCCTTACGTGCCCGACGCCCAGCCCGAGCCGGAACCCGAACCGGAGGAGCCGGAACCTTCGGGCGTTTCCAGCCTGCTCGACGAGCTGCCGATGCAGGACTCGCTAGGCGAAGGTGGCGGCGGAGGCGGGCTGGAAGTTCCGCCCGACATCGTTCATATCCCCTGCCCCAACGGCCACGAGCTGGAAACGCCGCTCGAGATGATCGGCCAGCAGGTGCTCTGCCCTCACTGCGGCGTGCAGTTCAAGCTCAAGCACGAGAACAGCGTCGAATACCGCCGGGAGCGGGAAATCATCGAGCAGCGAGCCGCCCGGCTGTGGTTCAACTGGGCGATCGCCGCGGCCGTGCTGGTCGGCATTCTGCTGCTGGCGATGATTATCTACGTCGCCAGCCAGAGCGGCTGACCTCAACACCGCGCGGGCTCAAGCCCAGCTGCTGCCGGCTTCTTCGTGCGGGCGGCGGGCCAGATAGAGCAGCTCGATCAAGTGCCGCAGCTGCTCTTGGTCCAAGTGGCCCAGCTGCCGCTGGTGGCAAGCCCGGACTTCATCGGCCAGGTCGCGGAGCAGCTTGATTCCCGAGTTAGTAATGCCGACCAGGACCATTCGGCGATTGTCGGCCGGCCGCTCGCGCTCGACCAGGCCTCGGGCGGCCAGCTTGTCGACCAGCCGGGTGATGTCGGGGGCCCTCGACACCAGCCGCTCGGCCAAGGCCAAGGTGGCCAACTTGCCCGGGTGCTCGCTCCGCAGCAGGCGGAGCGTGTTGTATTGCTGGGGCGTCAGATCGTAGCGGTCGAACAGTTCTTCCTCGGCCAGGTGCAGGCGGTCGTACGTCCGCCAGAGATTCAAAAAGGCTTCCTGCCTCGAGCGAGTCGAAGCGGCGGACGTGCGGTCGCTCGTTGGTTGACGAATTCATGATGCTTTCCAACCGAGTGCGCCGAACCGGTCGTCAATTGGCCGCCGCGGCCACCGCTTGCGGAGCGGCTTCGCCGGTGATGTATTGCCGCCAGGCGTCGAGTTGTTCCTGAGTCAGCGTGTTTTCGCGGGTGATTTCGTGCCGCAATTCGCGATCGGTGCCGGCCACGTTCACATGCACGGTCAACCGCCCGTTGTCCTCATAGCGAAATCGCACGTCGATCGGCGTCTGAGCCGGCAAGCTGCGGGGCAGATCGCGGACCACGCACTTGCCGATCTGCGAGCAATCGTCGGGCGAGGCGCTCTCCCCCTCGACGATCTGCACCAGGATCGAGCTCTGGCCGGCCTTCTGTGTGCGGAAAATCCGCTTGGCCGTCACCGGCAGCGGGGTATTGCGGGGAATGACCACCGCGTTGCGCTTGCGGCCGGTGCGGGCGTCGGTCGCCACCACGCCCAGACTGTGCGAATTGACGTTCTTGATCTTGATCACCGGCGTTTCGCCCCGCGAGCGGGCCAACAGGATGCCGGCGTGCAAAGCCGCTCCGTGGGCCACAGCCTCGTCGACCGCGACCGACGCGTCCGGCTCCTTGCCCGAAACCTCGCGCAGCATCTTCGAGACCATCGGCATTCGAGTCGAGCCGCCAACCAGGAGCACGTCGTCCATATCCTTCCAGCTTAGCCCGGCGGCTTGCAGCGTCTGCCGAGTGGTGAATTGCGTCCGGTCGAGCAAGTCGTGAGTGATTTCCTCGAACTTTTCCCGCGTGATTTCCAGGCGGACGGCCTGCCCCTTGTAGTCGCAATTAATCGAGGCCTTCATCCGGGCCGAGAGCGTGCGCTTGGCGTCTTCGGCCTCACGCCACAATCGGCCGGCCGTGTTGGGATCTTCGCGCGGGTCGAGGTCGTACTTGCGGATGAATTCTTCGGCCACGAAATCGACCAGCCGCTGGTCGAAGTCCTGCCCCCCGAGTTGCACGTCGCCGTCGGTCGCCAGGGCCAGAAACTCGTCGCCGCGGATTTCCATGACGGTGACGTCGAACGTGCCGCCCCCCAAGTCGTAGACCAGCAGCTTGCGGGGCTTGTTGGCACCGCCTTCGCGATTCAAAAAGCCCTTGAGGAACCCGTGGGCGATGGCCGCGGCGGTGGGCTCATTGATGATGTCGACCACTTCCATCCCGGCCATGTACCCGGCGTCCTGCGTGGCCTTGCGGCGAACTTCGTCGAAGTAGGCCGGGACGGTGATGACCACTTTGCGAAACTTGCCCAAGTGGCGCTGGGCATCGAGTTTGACTTTATTCAGAACAAAGGCCTGGATCGCCTCGGGCGGATATTTGCGGCCCTGCAGATTCTTCTCGAAGGTGCGGGCGCCCAGCTCGCGCTTGGCGCACTGGGCCACGCTTTCGGCCTCGGTGGCAATCGCCTTGACGGCCTCCTTGCCCACCACGACGTTCGTGCCCTCGAACAGCACGACGCTGGGCGTGACCAGGTCACCTTCGGCGTTGACCAGCGTCACGGGCCGGCCGAGATCGTCGAGATAGGCAACGGCCGAAAACGTCGTGCCCAGGTCGATTCCAACGGCCGGCGTGTCTTTGCTCATGGCAGGGCAGCTTGCAGAACTTGATGGAAAGGGTCGCCCTGGGCCGCTAGCGCTTCGGGCCGACTGGCGGAGTCGCCGGCGTACTGCCCGCGGGACTTCCCGGCGTGCCGCCTGGCTGGCCGGCGGCAGGCTGGGCCGCCGCGGGCACCCCCGGCAAATTGAGGTGCAGCACGTTCGACTCGGGGGAGATTATACACAGGATGTAATAGCCGATCATCAAGCCCAAACCCGCGGCCATGACGTGGCCGCAAAGGTTGATGACCGCCATCCGCCGGGCCCGCCGGTGCTTCTTGGCCAGAGCCTCGGGCGACGGGCGATTGAACGGCACATCGGGCATCGTCATGCCGACCGGCGCCGCGGCAATCGTCGGGGCCGGCTCGTCCAATTCAATCGGAGCATCGTCCAGGAGCGTGGGCCGTTTGGCCGGCAAGGGCAGTGGCTTGGCCGCGAGTCGCCCCGGCGCACTTTGGACCGCCGTCGCGCCGGTCGAGACCCCCAGGATCGTCTCGCCGCCGCTCGCCGCAGAATCGAGCGGGATCGGCCGCAGCGGACCGGACGCCGCCGGCCGAGGCCCCCCTGCCGCAGGTTGTGACACCGCTGCCGCAGGAGATGTCGTCGGCACGGGAATCGGCTTAGGGACCGCAAACTCGCGGAGCACCGGGGCAAAGGCGTCGAAACCGTCGTCGTGACCGACAATCTGCTTCCACCGGGCCAGATGAGCGTCGCTCAGTCCGCCTTCGGCGCTCCAGCTCGATCGCCAGCTCGTTGGCCGTGCCGCGAACCTTGGCGTGAACCGCCAGGCGGCCGTTGGAGGCATACGAGTACGTCACTTCGACTTTGGTCCCTTTCGGCAGGTCAGCCGGCAGGCGGCGCATGACGGCCCGAGCGATCGGCGTACACTGATCGGGAAGTTTGCTTTCGCCTTCGAGCACTTGCACGACCACCGACTGCTGATTGGCGGACTTGGTGACGAACTTCTCCGTCACCTGGTAGGGGAGCGCGGGTATTGCGCGGGATCAGCACCACGTTTTCCTTCCGCCCCGTGCGCGTGATCGATCCCCTCGATTCCCAAACTGTGCGAATTGACGTCGGTGACTTTGAACTTGGCGCCGGGCATCCGCTCGTCGCGGGAGGCCATCAGATAACCGGCGAAGATCGCCGCGCCCGGGCGACCGCCTCGTCGGGATGCACCTGATGCTGCGGCTTGCGCCCAGTCAGTTCGCTCGAGCATCCGCGAGACCATCGGCATTCGGGTCGATCCACCCACCAGCAGTACATGGGCCACGTCGCTCCACTGCAGGCCGGCGCACTGGAGAACCTGCCGGGTGGTGTAACTGGTCCGCTCCAGCAGGTCCTCGCACAGTTCCTCGAACTTGGCCCGGCTGATCGCAATATCGCGAGCCTGGCCGCCGTACTCGACGTGGACCGAGGCCTGCTCGCGGACGCTGAGCGTGTGCTTGGCCTCTTCAACCGAGCGCATCAGCCTGGCGGCGGCGTTCTTATCGGCCAGGGGATTGCGCAGTAGCTCGCGCTCGAATTGCTCGGCCACGTGGCGGGCCAGCCGCTCATCCCAATCGCGCCCGCCCAACTGCACGTCGCCGTCGGTGGCCAGCGTGCGGAGGTCGCCGGGTCGCAGCTCGACCGCGGTTACGTCGAAGGTGCCGCCCCCCAGGTCGTAGACCAGCACCCGGATGGTTTCCTTGGCGCTGCCGATCGGATCGAGATATCCCAAATGTTCGCCGAACGCCAGAGCCGCCGCGGTGGGCTCGTTGACGATGTCGAGCACTTCCAGCCCGGCCATCTCGCCGGCGTCGGCCGTGGCTTTGCGGCGGGGTTCGTCGAAGTACGCCGGCACGGTGATGACGGCCTTGGCATTTGGACCCAATGACTGGACGATGTCGTCCTTGAGCTTCTTGAGAATGCAGGACTGAATCACTTCGGGCGGCAAATGCTCGCCCCGGATCGGACGTGAATAGGTCGCCTGGCCCATGTCGCGCTTGACGCATTCGGCCACCCGGTCCGAGTCGATCCCGACCGCTTTCTTGGCTTCCTTGCCGACGACGATCTCGCGGTCGTCGAACAACACCACACTCGGGGGAGGATGTCCCCCTCGGCATTGCGGACCATTACCGTGCGGCCGGTCTCGTCGATCCGTGCTACGGCCGAATAAGTGGTCCCCAGGTCGATGCCAAACCGCGTATGACTTGGACATGCCGTCCCGCTGAGAAAGAAGCGGCAACCCCTGACTCTACCCGGCCCCGCCGATCCGATCAACGCCGCGGCGCGGGGGGCTGACGTCCTCGATTCGCCACGCCGGGTTGCCTTTTTTTCAACGACGCGGCCGAAACTTGCCGTGGCGGCGGCGTGATGGTCTTGCCCGGCAATGCCGCCTCGCCGCTAGTTAGGCTGGCCGCGTGAGGACGCGGAGCCGTGGCATCCACTTTGCATTCTGCTGGCAGCATCAAGTCAACGAGGGGGTCACGGCCCGGGAACGAAGCCACGACGCGAAGAAACCAGCTCGCCGCGCCGCTCATCCATTCCCAGCGGCAACGCGAGCCAACCTCTGGCCGCCCTGAAAGGCGGCCCTTTGCCTGTCTGACTCCGTTCGGTCATCGGTTCTCGTAGCGAAGTCCACCCCACCCGGCCCGCCCTTCGCGGCGCGGCTCACGTCCCGGCGCCGGCCCCCTCGTACGCGCGAAAGCGCGGCACTCGATTTCCGGCGGCTCGGCGCCACAACCGCTGCTGCCGTCAGGACCGGTCGTTTTCTTGAGCTATCTTTCTCTTGTTCCGCCCCTGTGCGGCCTTTCGCTCAAGCTCGCCGATTCTGGCATCGCCCGACGAGTCACCGCATGTCGACCGAATTGCTCGCTTCGTCCGCGTCCGCTCCGTTTGCCGCCGACAGCTCGATTGCGCCTCCGCTGGACAGCGGCTCGTTTGGTCTGGGCCTGCTCGATTCCAGCCTGCTCGATGCCGGCTTGGTCGACGGGGGCCTGCTCGACGCAGGGCCCGTGCCTGGACGCCACCTGCGCCGCCGCCCGTCGAACGGCAGACCATCCGCGTGCTGCACCTGATCAATGGCGAACATTACTCGGGCGCCGAACGCGTCCAGGATCTGCTGGCCCTGCGGCTGCCGGAGTTTGGCTTCGCGGCTGATTTCGCCTGCCTGAAATTGCACCGCTTCGGCGTTTGCCGCCAGGCCCAACACGCCGAGCTGTTCGACCTGCCGATGCGGTCGCGGTTTGACCTTGGTCCGGCGTACAAGACAGCCGCGCTGGTCCGCAAGAACGGTTATCGCCTGCTGCACACCCACACGCCCCGGGCGGCCCTGATCGGCCGACTGGCGGCGGCCCTGGCCGGCGTGCCGCTGGTCCACCATGTGCATAGCCCAACCGCGGTCGACTCGACCCGTCGCTGGCGGAACCGCTTCAACACCACGATCGAGCGGCTGAGCCTGGCCCGGGCATCGGGCGTGATCGCCGTCTCGCGCAGCCTGGGCGATTATGCCCGGCGGCAAGGCATCGATCCCCAGCTGATTCACGTCGTATCGAACGGCGTGCCGACCTTAGGCCCACTCGTCGAGCGGCCGGCGCCGCAGGGCGATTGGACCGTGGCCACGGTGGCCCTGTTCCGCCCGCGGAAAGGCTTGGAAGTGCTGCTTGAAGCGCTCGCGGCTGGCTCGCGGGGCCGGGTTGCCTGTCCGGCTGCGGGCGGTGGGCGGTTTCGAGACTGAAGATTATGAAGCCCACATCCGCCGCGAGGTCGACCGCCTGAATCTGGCCGGCGCGATCGACTGGACCGGCTTTACCCGCGACGTGACCGGCGAACTGGCGCAGAGCGACCTGTTCGTCCTGCCGAGCCTGTTCGGCGAGGGCCTGCCGATGGTGGTTCTCGAAGCGATGGCGGCCGGCGTCCCGGTGATCGCCAGCCGGGTGGAAGGCATTCCCGAAGCAATTCGCGACGGCCAGGACGGGCTGATTTGCCCGCCCGGCGATCCGCGCGAACTGGCCGCGGCGATTGGCCGCTTTGTCGCGGGTCACGTGGACTGGCAGCAGGTGCGCGCCAGCGCCCACCGCCGCCAGGCCGAAACGTTTTCCGACCGCAGCATGGCCCGAGGGGTCGCCGAGGTTTACCGGCGAGTGCTCCAGCAATGAACCAGCGACAACAACTGTTCGGGATGTCGATCGACCGCGTGACCATGAGCGATGCCGTTGGTCGGCTGCTCGATTGGGTCCACACTCCGGGCGATGTCTGCCGCTATGTCGTCACGCCCAATGTCGACCATACGGTCCTCTACCAGCAGCACGCCGGCTTGCGGGCCGCATACTCCGACGCCGCGCTGGTTCTGGCCGATGGCATGCCGGTGGTCTGGGCCTCGCGGCTGGTGGGCCGCCCGCTGCCCGAGCGGGTGACCGGCAGCGACCTGGCCCCGAGCTTATTCGATGCGGCCGACAAACAGGGCGGCCTGCGGGTGTTTCTGCTCGGCGCAGCTCCGGGCGTGGCCGAACTGCGCGGCCACCAAGATCGCCCAGCGCTGGCCGAACGTGCGGGTGCTCGACACGTACAGTCCGCGGTTGGGGTTCGAGCGTGACCCGGTCGAGAATGCCGCCATCCTGGCCCGGATTGCCGCGGCCAGGCCCGACGTGCTGCTGGTCGGCTTGGCGCGCCGAGCAAGAGCTTTGGGTTCATGCCCATCGGCGCGAGATCAAAGCCCCGGTGGCCCTGTGCATCGGAGCGACGCTCGATTTCCTGGCCGGCCAGCGCGATCGGGCACCGGTTTGGATGCGCAAAACGGGCCTGGAATGGGTCCATCGTCTGGCCGGCGAGCCGCGCCGGCTGGCGGGTCGCTACGCCCGCGATGCCTGGGTTTTTCCGCGGCTCGTCCTCCGCGAGCTGCTGGCCGCCCGCGGCTTGACGGGTCAGCCCGATGTGCGCGGGGCCTAAACCGCAAAGCCGCCTGCGCTGAGCGCAGCCCAAAGGGCCTGCCCTGAGCGAAGCCGAAGGGCTACAATCGGTCGCCGGTGGAGGCAACGCACGCCGCGAGCCCCTGGGCGAAGCTTGGACAAGCGCAACGTCGTCGTTCTGGTCGTCGATCGCCTGCAAGCAGCCCAGGTCGGAGCATACGGCAACACCTGGATCCGCACCCCGCAGCTCGATCGGCTGGCCGCCGAATCGCTGCTGCTGGATTGTGCCCTGGCCGACGCCCTCGAGCTGGACCTGCTCTATCGCGGGCTGTGGCAGGGTTTGCCCGGGCGGTTGCCGCCTCAGTCCGTCGCGACCGGCCCATGGCTGCCGGCGCTCGTCTCAGCAGCCGGTCTGCACACGGCGCTGCTTGAGCGATGAGCGCGCGGTCGTCGATCTGGCCGAGCCGGCCGGCTTTCGCGAGTTCACGCTGCTCGAAAGCCCGTCGCCCAAGCAATTGGCTGGCGAACTGGAAGAGACCCAGGCCGCCGAGTTCGTCGGCGCTGCCGGCGAACTGCTGAGCCTGCTCGAGCCACCGTTCTGCTTGTGGCTGCACGCCCGAGGTCTGGGGGCGCGTGGGACGCGCCCTACGAGCTGCGCTGCGCAGTATGCCGAAGAAGAAGATCCCCCGCCGCCCGATTTCTGCGCTCCGCCGTCGCTCCGCCTGCCCGCCGACTACGATCCCGACGATCTCTTGGGCATCGGGCAGGCCTATGCCGGTCAGGTGTCGGCCTGGGACGCGTGCCTCGGCGCCTTGGTCGATCAGTTTCGCGCGAGCCCGCTGGCCGGCAGCACGCTTTTGGTTGTTCTCGCTCCGCGCGGCTATCCGCTGGGCGAGCACTTGCAAGTCGGGCCCGCCGACCCGCGTCTATACAACGAGCACATTCAAATCCCCTGGCTGCTGCGCTTTCCCGACGGGCTGGGCGCTGGCCCGCAGCCAGGCACTGGCCGTGCCGGCCGATCTGCCGGCGACGCTGGCCGAGTGGCTCGAGTTGCCGGCCGGAGCGATGGGCCCGCTGTCGCATTCGCTGCTGCCGCTTGCCGGCTGGCAGCCGCACCGCCGGCGGGAATGTGTCATCTTGCGCGGAGCCGGCGACGACTGGGCCGTCAGGTCGCCCGCCTGGCATTTGCTGGCCAGCGGGCCCGCGAGCCGGCGGCGGATCGAACTTTACGCCAAGCCCAGCGACCGCTTCGAGGTCAACGATATCGCCGATCGCGCCGGACGTCGTGGCCGGACTGGTCGAACTGCTTGCACAGGTCCAGGCAGCTCCTGAAGTCGAGCCGGCTGGATTGGATCCAGTCCTCGTCGAAGTCGCGGATTAGCGGACGCTCGAGGTGCGTCGTAAGGTTTAGCGGCGCCCGCACGGCGCTCACTTCGGCGTGATCTTGATGTTGCGGTAGGCGACCGCGCCGTGATCGCCCTGAAATAGCAGCGGGCCGGCGGCCGATTCCTTGCCGGTCAGGGCGCCGCCGGTGACTCCCTTGATCTCGACGTCTTCGTGGATCACCTCGCCGTTGAGCGTGGCTTTGACGACTTTGGCGTTCGCGGTTTTCTTGCCGTCGGCGTCGAACTTGGGTGCGCGAAAATCGATCACGTACTTTTGCCACTCGCCAGGGGCCTTCGAGGCGTTGACCTTGGGCACGGCGGCGCTGTAGATCGCGCCGATGTCGCCCATGCCGATGTCCTTTTTGCCGAAGCTGTCGAAGACCTGGATTTCGTACTCGCCCATCAGGTAGATGCCCGAGTTCGAGCCCTTGGGCACCATCACCTCGACTTCATACAGCCCATCGCCGAATTTGGCGTCGGTATACAAATCGCTGCCACCCCCCTGCGTGTTGACCAACTCGCCGCTGCCAGCGGCCAGCTTGATCTCGCCGGCATTCTGCGGGTTGAGCGACGCGGTGCCGGCGGCCCAGTGGTTCTTGTCCGGATGCTTGGCCTTCCAGCCGGTCAGGTCCTTGCCGTTGAACGGCTGGATCGGCTCGGCGGCCCGAAGGGCCGTCGCGGCGAGCAAGACTACGGCAGTGGCGACGACAAAACGGCAGCGCGACCAGGTGGCGTGCATGGCGGGAGCTCCAAGGCGGGACGGTCTGGGGGGGATGGCCAAAGCCCCCTGATGATAACCGGTGCCGCTGCGGAAAGAAACTTTGCAGTGCGGCTGAGCTGCTGCGCCCGTTTTAATCAGACGATTTTAAATCAACCCCATCGCGTCACCTGCCGGAGAAAATCACGGAAGCTCCGCCGACGATCGCCATAATCCCAACCACCCATATCGGCAAAATTAGCAATGCACCGCCAGCGTCAGGGTGCCAGTACCTAACCGCTCCCGCGTCCCGGTTGTTGCGGTGGCGATACGCTACATCAAACGCGATCACCGTTACGCCACCCACGAGGATCGCGATGCCCTTGACGACGTCTGTCTCACCCCTGAGAGTTGCCAATGCGAAGTAGGACGCAATGCCAGCTACAAATCCCACAAACACCGCCAGCTTGGCCAAATTGTTCCAGGCAAACATTCGCGAACCTAACCTCGGTTCTGCCGCCGGTTTTCGGGAGATGGCCTATATACTTCTTCTTGACCACATTCACGCCCACGTCGTCGACCGACAGTTCGCCAGTGGCGCCGCGCAGACCGGCCTTCAGAGTCGCCTCGCGGGCTTAAACCGGCAAGGTTAGAATGGGGCCGTCACCGCGTACTTGACGGTAGATTGGCCCAGCGGCACGTCTTCGACTACGGCCACGCGGCGGGAGCTTTTCACGCCGTCGACGATGACGAGCAAGTCACCCTCAGTCCCGGCCAGCAATCGGCGGCTTTCGGCCAGGACGAACGCGCGTCCATTGGTCTTTGCGAGCCGCAGGT
Organism: uncultured Planctomycetaceae bacterium; assembly: GCA_963828155.1. GTDB lineage: Bacteria > Planctomycetota > Planctomycetia > Pirellulales > PALSA-1355 > CAWCAX01. Next base: position 577,429 of record CAWHDQ010000009.1, on the reverse strand, counting down.
GGTCTTGGCCCACGACGAAGAATCCCTGCACTTCGGCAGAGTAGCCGTCCTTGTGATGAGTGCCCATAAACCACCGCCTGAACTGGAAGCCCGCCTCCACCAGTATCTTAACCTAGTCGGCAGCAATACCAAGTCCAGCTAGCCGCACGCCAAGAGGCTGGCAGTCGGCATGTGTTTTCGGCCGTGCCTACTTCTTCTTGACCACGCTCACGCGCACGTCGTCGACCGACAGCTCGCCGGTCGCGCCGCGGAGGCCGACGTTCAGAATCGCCTCGCGGGCTTGAGCGGGCACGGCCACCTTTTCCACGTCGTGCTGCCAGTCGAACGTGCCCCGCCAGGGCCCGAGAAAGGTATGCGTCAGCGGCGCCCGGCGCTCGTCGTAGAATTGCAAGAAGACCGTGGCCTGCTCGCCTTCGAGCCGGCCCGGCCGCACGTCCTTGCCCTTGACCCAGGCCGACAGCTCCAGCTCGTGGACCTTGCGGCCGTCGATGGCCATGCCCTGCAGGGCCTGGGCTCCTTGCCCGGGCTCGTCATTGTGAAAAGCAACGTAATGCTTGCCAACCGGGGCCGTTTTCGACTCGACCCAATCGAGCTGCCGCTGATAGTGCCAGCCCTCGATCGTGTTGCCTTCGCCGCGCTCGAAGTCGCCGTTGTTGACCTGCGGATTGGCCGGATCGGGCAGCACGTCACGCTGCTCTTCGGCTCGGCCGGTCATCGGCACGAACAACGTGGGCAGCAGAGCGACCGACTTCAACTGGCCGTTCTGCTTTTCGAACAGGTAGAGCGTCTGCTGATAGCGCTCGCCGACCGGCACGATCATCCGGCCCCCTTCCTTGAGCTGCTCGACCAGCGCGTCGGGCACCTTCTCGGGCGAGCAAGTGACGATGATCTTGTCGAACGGGGCCGCCTGGGGCCAGCCCTGGTAGCCGTCGCCGATCCGGGTTTCGACGTTCTTGTATTCCAGCCGTTTCAAGGTCCGCTTGGCCCGCTCGCCCAGCGACTTGACGATCTCGATCGTGTAGACCTCCTTCACCAGCGGGCTGAGCACGGCCGCTTGATAGCCGCTGCCGGTGCCGATCTCGAGCACCTTGTCGTTGGGCTGCGGATCGATCTGCTCGGTCATGTAGGCCACGACGAAGGGCGGCGAAATGGTCTGCCCCTCGCCGATCGGCAAAGCCATGTCGAGATAGGCGTTAGCCCGCTCGCCGATCGGCATGAATTCGTGCCGCGGCGTGTCCCGCATCGCGGAGAGCACCCGGCGATTCTTGACGCCGGCGCCCTGAATCTCTTTATCGACCATCAGCTCGCGGGCCTTGGCGAACTCGGCCGCGCTCTTGGGCGGATCGGCCGCCGGCAGGTTGAGGACCATGGCACTCAGAACCGCCAGGGACAGCACGAGCCCAAGCCATTTCATGGCAGCGTCCTTTCGCAGCGGAGCAGACCGCGGCGCAGATCGATCGTCACGCGCTGGTGCTCGAGCACGTCGTGGCCCACGACCACGTCCAACAGGTCGAGCCGTTCCAATTCGGCCGGCAAACGTCCACGGACCGGATGGTCCACCAAACCGCGGTCGCCCAGTTCCAGCCCGGCCAGCACGCCGGCCGCGGACTCCAGCGGCACCAGGTTCAGATAGCGCTCGCGATCCAAGTCCACCTCGTTGCGCCGGGCCCAGCGGGCCGAAACATACGTCCCTTCCCAATTGCCGGTATCGATCAGCACTCGGGCGTGACGCTGGCCATCCAAGCGGGCTTCAGCCAGGCACACCTGCACCAGGGGCCAGAGCCGCACTTGCCAGCCATCCGCCGCGCTAAACGGGCCGAGCGGCGCCGCGGCAGCCGCCGGTTCGACCAGAGCCACGCCGGCATCCGCGTCGAGCGTCAGCCGCAAATGATGCAACAGATCGATACCGATCGCCATCTGCCCTCTGTTGCGAGCCAGGGCGGGCGAGTCGCCGACGAACACCGGCACGTCGCGAATCACGAGATTGCCGATGCGCAGTTCGGGAACCAGTCCCGGGAGCGCGTCGAACGTGGCGAAGCCGACCATCTCGCTCGCTCCTTCGCCCACGACGACCCCCGCCGCCCGGGCGGCCTCGGCCGAGAGCAGCGTGTACTGGGCGCCCGTGTCGATGAACACGCGGCCGAGCGGCACGTTGCCGAGCGCGGCCTCGATCCCTTCCAATTGCCGCGACTGGAACGCCGACCAGATGGTGGTGCGCTTCAAGGGCACCGTCTCGGGCTCCGAGCCGCTGGCGACGCGATAGGCGCGCGGCCTGCCAGCTCTTGTCGCCAGACGCGCAGGCGCCGCCAGCGCCGGCTCGCCGTCGGCTCGTTCCAAGTGGGCGGTTAGCCGAACCTCGTCGAGCGACAGGCCCTGGCGCAAGCGAGCGATCGACCAGAGCCTCAGCGCAGCAGCCAATTGGCTCCGGGCTTCCAGTTGAACCTGGTGCTGCAAGGCCGCGAACAGGTCGGCAAGTTCGAGCGCGGCCTGTTCCGCGGCTTGCGGCCGGCCGAGCGCGAGCAGCGCCTCAATCCGGGCTAACTGCGCCGGGGCGTCTTCCGGTTGGCGAGCCGCTCGATCGAGCGCCCCGCGAAACGAATCGGCCAACGATTTTCCGGCGACAGAAGCGGCGGCAGGCGCGCCCGGCGCCGGTAAGGAGCCGGCGAGCACGGCCAAAACGATCGTGAGGGCGGTCGCCGGCCGGATTACCGACCGCGCACGGTCCGCCAGGAGCTTGCCAATCTGCTGCATCGCGCCACCGCCCCCCGAAAAGCTGCCCTACCGCCAATCTTCGCCGATCCTTGAATTCCAGGCAACGGTGTGAAACACTCAATTGCGCTGCGACCCGTTGGGTTGTACTGAAAGTATGGCATACGGTGAGTATTCCGTGAGACACAATCCGGTAAAAAAGAAGCTGCGTGCGGGGGAACCTTCGTTCGGCACCTGGCTGTCGGCGGGCGATTTGTTTGCCACCCGCATCCTGGCCCGGCTCGATTTCGACTGGCTGACCCTCGACCTGGAACACTCGCCGATCGACTGGTCGCAGGCGGCCATGATCTTCGGGGCCGTGGCCGACGCCGGCGGCGTGCCGCTGGCCCGGGTACCCAAAGGCAACCACGATTACATCAAGCGCGTGCTCGACGCGGGGGCCTGGGGCATCGTGGTGCCGATGGTCGACACGGTCGAGCAGGCCAAGCTGGCCATCGCCGCGGCCAAGTACCCGCCCACGGGCAATCGCAGCTTGGGCGGCGGGATGCACGCGATGAACTTCGACTGTTCGGCCCAGGAATACTTCCAGCACGCCAACGACGAGATCCTGGTCGTGCTGCAAACCGAAAGCCCGCGCGGCATCGCCAACGCCGAAGAGATTTACAGTCTGCCGGGAGTCGACGCGATCTTCGTCGGCCCGGTCGATTTGCGGGCTCAGATGCGCAAGCCCGACGGCAGCGAAGCGACGGACGAGCAATTCGAGGCGGCGCTGCAGCAGGTGATTGCCATCGGGCGCAAAACGGGGACGCCCACCGGGATGCACATCATGGACCCGGACATCGCCCTGGAGCGGGCCAAACAGGGCATGCAATTCATCGCCGTCGGCAGCGAACTGCGATTCATGACCGAGCGAGCCCAGGCAGTGCTGCGTACGCTGCATCCCGACGGGAAGCAGAAGGACCTGGTGCGGTATTGAAAGTCGGTCAAAAGGTCGGCGCGGTTAGCGAGCTGCTCGGCGGTCGTTGACCGCCGGCTAGGATTTTGATTCGCAGCTCTCGCTGCGTACTTGCCACATAGGGAGCAGCATGTTCCGCCGCCAGGAAATTCTCGCGCGACTCAAGGCCAAGGTGGCGGCCGGCAAGCCGATTGTCGGCGGCGGGGCGGGCACGGGCATCAGCGCCAAGATGTCGGAAGCCGGCGGGATCGACCTCTTGGTGATTTACAACTCGGGTCGGTTCCGCATGGCGGGCCGGGGCTCGCTGGCCGGCTTGATGCCCTACGGCGACGCCAACGCGATCGTGCTGGACATGGCCCGCGAAGTGATCCCCGTCGCCACCCGCACCCCGGTGCTGGCCGGCGTCTGCGGCACCGATCCGTTCCGGCTGATGAAACTGTTTTTGCCCGAGATCGCCCGAGCCGGCTTTTCCGGGGTCCAGAACTTTCCCACCGTCGGCCTGATGGATGGCACCTATCGCCAGGGGCTGGAAGAGACGGGCATGGGCTTCGGCCTGGAAGTCGACATGATCCGCCAGGCCCGCGAGCTGGACTTGCTGACCACGCCCTATGCCTTCAACGTCGATGAAGCCCGGGCAATGGCCGAAGCGGGGGCTGACATCCTGATCCCGCACATGGGCCTGACGACCAAGGGAAGCATTGGGGCCACCAGCGCCCTGACGCTGGAAGAGTCAGCCCGGCGGATTCAGGAAATGCACGATGCGGCCAAGCGCATCAAGAGCGACATCCTGGTGCTCTGCCACGGCGGGCCGATCGCCGAACCGGCCGATGCCCAGTTCATCCTCGATCACACCGAGGGAATCGTAGGCTTTTACGGCGCCAGCTCGATGGAGCGGCTGCCGGTCGAGCCGGCCATTGAAGGTCGGGTCCGAGAATTCACCGCGTTGAAATTCCGCTGATCCGCCCGACCGTTCCGCGGGCTGGCCTTAGCGCCGCAGCAGCGAGTCACCCGACCGCCAATCGGGATTCTGCTTGGGCTGGCTGGGATCGAGCTTCGACACGCCGCCGGCCGAATCGCCGCCCAGGTTGGTGGTGTTCGAGGCGTTGAACGTAGTGCCGCCGGCGCTCGACGGATTCGCCGCCAGTGTGCCCGCGGTGCTGCTTGTGGTGCCGACCGCCACCCGGCTGACGACCTTGTCCTCGGCCACCTTATGGGTGGTCACTGGCACTTGCTGGGTCACCGTTTCGGGCACCACATCGCGGCGCGAAACCGGAATTTTCACGGTCTCGACCTTGGTTTCCCAAGACGTCTTGGGCACCATCCGGTAGTTCAGCGTGGGCTGGGCAAACGGATTCCAGCGATTCGACAGGTAGGGCTCGTAAACGTACTGGGTGACGGGCACCTGGTAGGTCCGCGTCACGTCTTGCAAGTCGGTGGTGTATCGCTCGCGGTAGTAGGTCACGTCCCGCGATTGGATTTCGGTGTGGGGGATCGCCCGGCGGACGGTTTGTGTCGTCTCGCGATAGGTGATGCCGTTGTCTTCGTAGTACCGCACGTCTTGCGCCGTGGCCCGGCTGGCCGCCAGCAACACGACACTTGTCAGGAAGAGGCCGGTTCGTTTCATGATGATTGGTTTCCGCACAACCAGTGCAGAGGAGGGAATTGTCGCTTCAGGATTTATCGGCATGATGCTGTGCGCCACTTGATTGCCCGTTGGATGGTTACCTTGCCGCCGGGGCCGCGGACGCCAAGCGACCGCGCCGCGAGCCCCCACTTGCGGCGAAAACTCGCCAGGTCTTGCAAGCCGGAGGGAAATTGGGCACGCTGGGAAACGCCGCGAACGCCCCGACCCGCCCTCGTCGGCCAGGATCAGACTGGCCAATGCCGAGCGATGCGAGCAATGCGAGCAATTGGCTGCCGGGCGATGCGAGCAATCGGCTGCCAGCGGGCAGCATTCGGCCCGGACAAAACCGCCTGAAACAAGCATGAACGACAAGCTGATTGACCTCTTGGTCTGTCCCGAGAACCACTCGCGGCTGGCATTCGCCGATGCGCAGCTGCTGGCCCGGATCAACGCGGCCATCGCCGGCCGCCGGCTGACCAACCGTGTCGGCCGGACACTCGAGCAACCGCTCGCGGCCGCCCTGGTTCGAGCCGATCAGGCGCTGGCTTATCCGTTGATCGACGACATCCCGCTGATGGTGGTCGATGAGTCGATTCCGCTCGCTCAGCTCGATGCTTGAGCGGCCCGTCCTGTCACGCTTTATTTGCCGGAGAATTCCGCCATGGCCAAAACGATCTTCAAGCGGATCATCGACGGCGAAGTGCCGGCCAAGATCGTATTTCAGGACGATCGGTGTCTGGCGTTTCATGACGTTTCGCCGCAAGCTCCCACGCACGTGCTGCTGATCCCCAAGCAGGAAATCGCCTCGCTCGACCAGTTGACGGACGCCGATGCGGCCCTGCTCGGCCACATCTGGACCGTAATCCCCAAGCTCGCCCGGCAACTGGGCCTGGCCGAAGGCTATCGGGTCGTCGTCAATTGCGGCCCGCACGCCGGGCAGTCGGTCGATCATCTGCACTTTCACATTCTCGGCGGCCGCGCACTCGCCTGGCCGCCGGGGTGAGGGGACAAAGGCAGAAGGCAGAAGGCAAAAAAACGCTCACCGCGTCGCGCATCTGGCCTTGTGGCCCCGCCTGGTTCTGCCTTCTGCCTTCTGCCTTCTGCCTTCTGCCTTCTGCCTCTTTCACTGCCACCACTTCGGCAAGTAGCCGCGCATCTGGTCGAGCATGCCGGCCCGCTTGGCCGAATCGATCCGCGTTGGGCGCGGCGCGGGCGGTTTGGCGGCGGTCGCGCCGGTCTCGGCCAGCGGGACGTTGGTCACGAGGAAATGCGGCCAGTAACCGTCGAGCAGCCGCGCACAATCGGCCAGTTGTCCGCTCTTGAGTTTGAGATCGGCCAGGCCGATGATCTTGCCCAGCTCGACCCGTTCGTTGGGACTGAACGCCAGGTCGAACAGCTGCACTTCGTCGATCCAGATCTCTCCCGGCCCGCTGACATCGAACCGCACGCGCAGGTCCTGCAACTCGTCGGCCGGCAGATCGTCGACCTGGAAAATGTATTGCGACCAGTCGGTCGAGAGCGTCGCCGCACCGGCGGCTCGACCGCCGACCGTGGCGAAGCGGTAATACACGCCCTCGTCCTGCTTGCCTTCCAAGGCCAGGCGAATGGCCGGCTGCCGCTGGTCGGCGACGCGCAGCCAGAGCGAAATCGACAAGCGGCCGGTGTGCGGCACCGGGAACGAATTGCTCCGTAGCGTCGCGGTGGCGGTGCCGCTGGTGACCTTCAGGGCATTGGCGCCCTCTTTGCGTTCGACCGTGTCGATCTGTCCGCCCCCGTCGGGCCCCGCGGCAATCGTCCAGCCCGGGATCGAGCCTGGCGGCGAGTCGGCCGGTGGCGGCGACTCGAAGCCCGGATTTTCCAGCAACCGCAGCGGCGGTGGATTGGCCAGCACGGCGGCCCGGTGCTCAGATCGCGAATCCGGCGGTCGAGGGCCACGTCGATCCGGCCGGGCACTTCGATCTGCGGCTCGAGCAACGTGACGTCGGCCGACGAAAACCGTGCGCCGACCAGGTCGTAGGGGCGGAGGGTCACTTTCCAACGGGTCATCTCGCCGTTGCGCTCCAGCGGCGCCGCGTGGGGACTGATCCCCAGCCGCTCGACTCGGCACTCGGCCGGCATGTGAACCGTCAGCGACGCCGTGACGTGCCACGGCGAATCGTTGGCCAGGTAGACGAACGTCGCGTCGTTCTGCACCCGGCTGCGAATCGTCACCGGCTGAGTTTCGCCGGCCACCGCTTCGAATTCGCCGGCGGGCAGTTCGCGGTACACGCTCAATAGCTCGCGGATCGTTTCTTCCTGACCAAGCGGCAACAGCCAGCCGCCGTCGACCATCGCCTGGGCATCGAGCGTCGCCAGGCTGTGGATGAACCGTTCGCGATTGTGCAAGTCGGAAGGCGCGAACTGCGAGACCAGCCAGGTGTAGGTGTTTTCGCTGCCAAAGGGACTCTTGGCGTCGAACGAGGCCAGTCGCAGCCGCTGCGGCTCGTGATAGAACAAGCTGGCGGCCTGCGGTCCCGCGAACAGCCGGTCGACTTCTGGCGCCAAGTTCAACTCGAGCTCGACCGCATGCACGGCGAGCGTATCCATCGGCTCGATGTTCTGCGGCCTCAGGAAGATGACCGGATCGTCGCGGAAGCTTTCGGGCCGCAATCCCAATCCCAACAGCACGTCGTCGAGCCGCATCCGCCGTGGCAGCGCGGGCCGCAGGCTGCGGCGGGCCGCCGAGCCCTCGAACATCGTTCCGCCGGCGAGGTACAGCCGAGCGTCCTTGCGCGCTCCGACGATCGCCTGGCCCATCCGCCGGTACAGCGCGGCCAGGTTTTCCGCCCGCCAGGCAAGCCAGCTGCGGCTCTCCGGGCCGGTCAGGAATCGGGCCCGGGCCGCGAACCGATCGGCCCCGCTGCCGCCAGAAACACTGCCGCCAGAAACACTGCCGCCCGGAACGCTGATCTTCGTCTCGCGCTCGAAGGCCGCAATCGTGTCGTCGTCGAAGCTGCCGTCGCCGCCAGGCAACTGGGCGTAGCTCTCGGCCGAAAGCTGCACTCCCACGCCGCGGAACGCGGGGTGCGCGCCGTAGCGATCGACCAATTCGCCGACCGTGCCGAGCATGGCTTGCTGGACCCGAGCGTTGAGCGGGTTGTAATAGGGGCCCAGGCCTTGTCGAAATCGGGTCCGCGCGGCGCGTGACGTGCCGTCGGCGCCGATCCATTCCAGGCCGACGGGCGTCGATTCGCCCTCGTGCCGCCAGTGTTCCAACTCGGCCAGCGGGGCCGAAAATTGCACAGCCGGAATCAGCGCCAAGCCCTCGCGGTCGAACAGCCGGAACAGCAGCTCGAGCACGTCCTTGCGGACCGGATCCTGGCCATTGGCAAAGAACACGCCGGTATCGTGCCGCGGAGTCGGCTCAATCTGACGGCTGGGATAAATCGAGCTGCCGTCGGCCAGCACTGTCAGGATCAGTCCGTTGTAGCCGGCGTAGTTCAGGTATTCGATCAGCCGGATCGCGCCCAAGTAAAACGTGTTCCAGTCGTCCAGGCTGCGACGGCTGAAGGCGTCGAGCGATTCGGGAGCGGAAAAGTTTTCGGTGAATAGTGGCCGCTCCAAGTAGCCGGCGATCAGGCGCCCGCCCGCGGGCGGATCCTTGGCAAAGGCCCGGCCCAGCATCACCTCCGAATTGTCGGCCCGCACTAGCCGGCGGCGGCTCGGGCTCACCGCCAACACGCGCAGCTTGCCGTAGACGGCGCGGGAGTGCGGGCGACGGTTGGTCATCAGCACCAGCGGCAGCTTGGTCTTGGGCCAGAATACGATGCGGTGTTTGAGCAGTTGTCCTTCGCTGTCGGCATCTTCGTCGGAGACGTAGACACCCGAGTCCAACCCGATCGGCATCACCGCTCCCGAGGCGTTCGGCTCGATCAGACTGATGCCCAGCGTTTGCGGGACGTCGCTGGGGTATTCGATCTCCAGAATATGAGGCTGGCCGGGATTGGAGACCGGCAGCGGGTAGGCCTCCCAGCCCGGTCCGTCCTTGCCTGACCCCAACTGCACGAGCGTACCCAGCCGCGGATGGTTCCAGCGGGACGCGTCGCCGCTGCCGAAGTTTTCCTTGCGGGCGGTCGACACCAACTGGCTGAGCCGTTCCCAGGAATGAGGATTGGCCGGATCAACCTCGATCAGCCGGACCAGCGTCTGGCTGTCGATGGTTGGGGCCCGCTGCGGTTTATCGCCCACGACGACCAATTGCACCTTGCGCTCGGCCACCGGCCGCTTCCAGGGCAGTCGCTCGCGCAGGCCGGCATTGATTGCGGTCAGCGTCAGGTCACAGACGCCTTCCTGATCGGGCAGCTTGATCTCGAGCGGAATCGCCGCGCCCGGCTCTTCGTCGCTGCCGGGTGTGATGGTTTCGTATTCCTTGCTCCAACTGCGGCCACCCGGGCCCGTGAGCTGAGCCTTGACCCGCAAGCCCGTGCCGGCGGGCAGCCCCAGCTGATTGGGCGTGAGCGTTGCGCTGAAGGTTTCGCCTGGGGCGAAAACCAGCGATGCCCGGTGAAACGACACGCGCAGCTTGTCTCCGGGCGAACGAATCACAAGCACCTGATTGCCCTGCGAGTCGATCGGACTGGTATAGGACTGCGCCACCAGTTGCTTGAGCGGGATGTCGAGCCGTTTGGTTTCTTCGTCATGACCGACCGGCCAGAGCCGCACCACGAGCTTGCCCGACAGATCGGCCGCCACCAGCACGTCGACGCCGTCGTAGGCCCGTACGCTGCGCTGGCGGATCGAGACTTGCGGAACCGTCGAGCCAGATGCTACCGGGCTCGTCGGCTTCGATGCCCAACGGCTGCAATTCGGAGAAGTTTCCCGAGACCAGCTCGATCGAGCCGTTCCACTGCCGCTCGGCGCCGCCACCCCACGCGACGCGCAACCGCAAGCTGGCTTCGGCCGCGCCGGCCGCGGTGGTGCAGGCCACTAGCGCCCAGCATGTCGACAACAACAGGACCACTGCGCTCGAGGGGCAGCGCGCACTGCGCGTTGCGGCGCAGGGGGGAATCCCACGCGACGACTTCCCGCGGTAAGCAACTGCCACGAGCGGCGCAGCACCGCAGCAGCTGCCGGCGGCAGCGCGCGGACGAAAGTCGCGAGCCATGCAAGTGGCGAACGCGACGGCGTCGGACGTCCCTGTCCGATCATCGTTGCCCTGATGCGTTTAAGCGCGGGTGGTCGCCAAAACCTTCAGAAAAGGAGCGGGATTATAGTGAGCCGCCGGGACGCGTTCTACGCCGGATTGCGGGGAAAACCGGGCCGCGGAGCGAAGACCGGTAAACAGGGCAATTGGCGGCCGGCGCGTGCGGCTCAGGCTGGCGCAGCTGCTAGCACGACGGCCCAGACGCGGATTGGTCTATTGCGGCGTCAATCCTTGCAGCTAGAATCCTCGCCCCGCGGTCCGCCCCCGTCGGTCGGCTTGCGGACTGGTTTCGACCCACGTCCTTGGGGCAGAGCTGGCCATGAGTGCGGCCCGAGCCATCGTCCGGCTGCGATCGATCGGCGCCCGCCGCCTACCGGCGGCGGCAGTGGTCTGGTGCCTGCTGGCCGCAAGCGTGCCGGCCGCGGACCGTGGCCGGGCCGTCTTTCCGCTCTCCGACGTCGACCACCCGGTGGCAACTCTCGACGTAGCCGGCCAGCGGCTGCGCGTACTGGTCAATACGGGCGTGCCGCGGACGGTGATCGATGCCCGCTTTCGGTCCCTGTTGGGCAACGCCCAGAGCCCACCGGAGGGCAAGGCCCAGCGCCCGCCGAACGCCAACCGCGGCTACACGTTGCACGACCACGTGAGGGCCAACGTCGGCCCGATCGAATTGGGACTGGCCGAAGTGGCCTGCGTCGATTTAGGCGAGCTCGTGGCAGGCGAAGGCGTCGACGGTTTCCTGGGGATGGACTTTCTCGCCCGGCACACCATCGACTTCGACTGGGACCAGGGACAACTCGTTCTTTCCAGCGGTTTGGCCAAGACGAAGCCCCCCCGCGCGGTTCAAGTCAAACTCAGCTACGATGCCGAAGCGGTTCCGCGGGTCCAGGCCCAGATCAACGGGCATGCCTGCCCCGTGTCGCTCGATACCGGCTGGATCGGCCCGCTCACGCTCGCGCCGGCCGACGAGCGAGCGGTGTTTCCCAATGGTCCGGCCCGCTCGGTGAGCGAGTACGGGATGACCTCGCGCGGGATTTTGCAGTCGCGGATGACCCGGGCCGAGACGCTCGAGCTGGCTGGCATACGGGCCCGCGACGTGCTTTGCTCGGTCGGCTTGCCCCAGCGCACTCAGACCCGACTCGGCTCGTATTTCTTGCGCCAGTACCGGGCGGTGTTCGATTTTCCCCGCGACCGGCTGTTGTTGGTCGAGCGCGCCCGGGCAACCCCGGCCGAAGCCGACATGAGCGGCATCCACCTGATGCGGCGCCGCGGCAAGACCATCGTGTATGCCGTCGATGATGACAGCCCGGCCGCGGCAGCCGGCGTGACCGGCGGCGATCAGATCATCGCGATCGACGACGTGCCGGCGGCCACCCTGACGCCAGCCCAACTGCGCGAACTGTTCCGCGCGGGCGACGGCGAGTCGCTCGACCTCAAATTCTTCCACCAGGGCAGCCAGCAGTCCGTCGACCTGGTCCTGCGCAAGCGGATCTGACGGCCGCGATGGCCGGCGGGCAACGTGCGGTGACCAGTCGACCGGCGTGGGTGCCGAGTGCCTGGTACTGAACGCTATTTCTTGCTGTCGGCGGCAGCAATTTTGTCGTCGGGCACGCCCAATTGCCGCAGCACACCCAGGGCCATCAGGGCATCGCCGCGCGGGTTCATATGCACACCGTCGCCGGTCAGCCAGTTGCCCTTGATGTCTTCGGGCTTCTTAGCGAGCACGGCTAGGAAGGCGGCATGCAGATCGGACCAGCCGCACTTCTTTTCGGCGGCGATCTTCTTTTCGGCGTCGACGTAGGCCTTGAGCCGCTTGTTGCCCTCGGCCGCCGGGTCTTCGCTGATCACGGTCGGGGCGACCAAGATGACCTTGATGCCGGCGGCCTGCGCCAGCTCGACCATCTTGGCGACGTTGGAGGCGTAGTTCTTCAAAACCTCGTCGCTGGGCGGCTGACCGAGCCGGTGCCAGACATCATTGATGCCGATGCTAATCGTCACCCATTGAGGCTTGCGGTTGACGACGTCGTTCTGGAACCGCCCGATCAGGTCTTCGGCCTTCTGGCCGCTGATGCCGACATTGATGATTTTCGGCAGTTTCAAATCGGGATACTGCGACTCGAGCACGGCGTCGATGTCGCGGAGATATCCACCCCCTTCGGTGATCGAATCGCCGATCGCCACGATCTGGTCGCCCGGCTTGAGCTGCAGTTCCTTCGGCGTTCCTTCCGGGGCCGGGCCCAACAGGCCAAGCAGCGCGGCGAGCAACTTCGACAATTCGGTCATGGCGGGTTCTCCGAGGTGGGAAACGGCGGGCGGAAAGACCCTGGGAGTGTAACAACGCCAAGGGGCGGGGGAAAGCTGGGGAAATTCGGAAGTGGGAATGCGGAAGTCGGAACGACGAAGACCACGTCGACCCGTCAGATAGCCGGCCCCTTCCGACTTCCCACTTCCCCCTTCCGAATTCCCACTTTCGACTTCCGACTTTCCTCCGCCTATTCCCCGAACTGAAACGGCTCGTTGCCCACTTCGTAGCCGGGCCGCAGCCCGATGTTCAAGAGCAGACCCAGTGCCAGGGCATTGGCCAACAGGCTCGAACCGCCGTAGCTCACCAGCGGCAATGCCAGCCCGGTGATCGGCAACAGTCCGACCATCATGCCCGTGTTGATCAGGGCCTGGACGGCGATCAGCGTCGAGATCCCTACCGCGACCAATCGGCCGAACGGTTCGCGCGTCGCGGCGGCGATCGCCAATCCGCGCCAGACCAGAGCCACCAGCAACCCCAGCAACAGCGCCAGTCCCCACAGGCCCAGGCGCTCGCCCAGCACGCTGGCGATCGAATCGGTATGCGGCTCGGGCACGAAGTATACCGATCGGTCCGTAGCCACTTCGCCGGCCAGCAAGCTCCCCCGCCAGCCGCCGAGAGCCAACATCTGCTTGGCTTGATAAAGATGATAGGCGTCGTCGCCGGGCGCCTCGCCGGGCTCGTCTGCTGTGCCAGGGCGGTCACCCGCGAGCGCTGCTCGCGGCTCATCTGCGACCAAAGCAAAGGTACCATCAGCAACCCGCCACAGACCACCACTGCCAAGTGCCGCAGCCGGGCACCAGCCGCAAACAGCATCACGAACAGGACCGGTAGAAAAACCAGCGCGGTTCCCAGGTCGGGCTCCTTCAGCACCAGCAGCAGGGGCATGGTCACGATCGCCAGCGGTATGAGCAAGCCGGGCAGCTCGCGATAACTGCTGCGGTACATCAAGTACCGGGCCAGGCCGAGCACGAACGCCAGTTTGGCGAACTCCGAGGGCTGCAAACCGACGGGCCCGAAACGAATCCAACGCTGGGCGCCATTCACCGGCGGGAACAAGTACACGCCCGCGAGCAGAGCCAGCGACAAGGCAAACGCCGCATAACTGAAGCGCCCCAGGACGCGATAGTTGGGCAGCGTCGCCAGGAACATGGCCACGAGCGCGACGGCCGACCAGATCCACTGCCGCTGGAGAAACCGGCCGCCGCTGCCAGTCCACTGTTCCGCACGGCCGATGCCTAGCCAACCCAGCACCACCAGGGCCGCGGCCAGCCCCACCACCGACCAATGCAGCCGTCGGCACCACTGACTGGGATTCACAGTGCCTCCGCTGGTTTGGACCCGTGCCGGACCTGAGGGGCGCGATTATAGGGGACGTGCCGGCGCCGGGACGATGCCGGCCGCGAGGCCCTTTTTTGGGCGGCGGGACGAATGTAACGCCAGAAATCACCCCAAATTACGCACACTACGCATTCGCCACCATCGACAGGGCCTTCTCAAATTTCTTGATTTCCCCGTAGCCGCTGGTATGTTTGGGTAAGCCTGGGGTCCTTTTACGTTTACCTTGACAGGGGGAGTGAATCGAGATGTCCAAAGTGATCTTCAAAAGCGTGATTGGCCTGGCCGCTCTGGCTGCTGTCATGCTCAGCGCTTCGAGCGCTCAAGCCGGCTTCCACCACTGGCACCGCGGCTGGGGTTACGGCTACGGTTCGTACGGCAGCTATGGCTCGTACGGCTCGTACGGCTCGTGGGGCTCGTGGGGTGGCTACTACGGCTCGTGGGGTTCCTCGGGCGGTAGCTATGGCAGCTATGGCAGTTACGGAAGCTGTGGATCGAGCGGCGGATACGTCGTCAACTACGGCTCGTCGGGTGGCTCCAGCGGCGGTTCGAGCGGCGGTTACATCAGCGGCTATAACATGGTGCCCGGCACCGTGAGCCCGGGCCCGACGGCCCCCGGCACACCCACCCCGCCGGCCAACCCGCCCGTTGCTCCCGGCCCGTCCGGCGCCACGCCCGACCCGGGTAGCTCGACCTGGAACAGCTACGGCGCCAACAGCGCCGCGATGGTTTCGGTCAGCTTGCCTGCCGAGGCCAAGGTGTTCGTCAATGGCCGGGCGACGACCAGCACCGGTCCGGTCCGCCAGTACATTTCCCGCGGCCTGCAGCCGGGCGCTCGTTACAACTACGAGATCAAGGCTGAACTGGTCCGCGATGGCCAGACGCTGACCGAGACCAAGTCGGTCACGCTGGGCGCCGGTCAGTCGGCCGACCTGAACTTCGGCTTCCAGGGCGAAGAGTCGACCGCCAAGACCCCCGGTCCGCTCCGCACGTCGCTCTTGATCAATGTCCCGGCCGACGCCAAGGTTTACCTGTCGGGCCGCGAGATGAAGACCACCGGCAGCGCCCGCGAATTCAGCACCACTCGACTCGCCCCGGGCGAAGAGTGGAGCGGCTACACGGTTCGGGCCACGTTCGAGCACGACGGTCAGCTCGTGACCAAAGAGCAGACCGTCACGCTCAAGGCCGGCGAAACCCAGGAAGTGACCCTGAGCTTCGACGAGCCGCAGTTGGCTGAAGCCACCCGCTAAGCGGGCCTTCGCTAGTCGACTTTGCGCAATCCGAAAGCCCTCGTCCGGTTCCGCCGGACGAGGGCTTTTTCGTTATTCAAGCTGCGAAAAACCTGGGCGATGCGACGGCCGCCCGGCAGCTTTTCGGGTTCTAGCGGTCGGTGGGCCAACAGGCGTCAAGGCTTGCCGCATCCCCCGCGGCGGGCCGATACTAGCTGGCGGCGGGCCGAGCGATCGGGTTTGGAGACCAAGCTTGTGCTCGGCCGGGCCGGTTGAGCTGCCCCCGCCGCGATCCCGCAGTTGCCAGGACAATCCAGGCCATGAGCAAGACCCGGCGCGTCAGCTCCGCCGAGACCGCCCCGCCGGCGCTTTCGCCGGGACTGCGAACCCTCTTAAGCGCGGCGATCGCCCTGCACGTAGTCGCGGTATTCTTCGGTCCGTTTGCCATGCCGCCGCACGGGTCGCAAATCGCCCGGGCGGTCGGCGACGTCCTGTCCCCGTACACCCAGGCGGCCTGCCTGAACAACGGCTACCGGTTTTTTGCGCCCGAGCCCGGCCCGGGGCACCTGGTGCGGTATGAGGTCGAGACGAAGGACGGCCGGCATATCGAGGGCATCTTTCCCGACCGCAGCCAGCAGTGGCCCCGGCTGCTGTATCATCGCTATTTCATGATGAGCGAGTTTCTCAACTCGGTGAACCGCGAGGAAACCCAGGCGATCTCCGACGCCTTTGCCGAGTCGTACGTCAAGCACCTGATCCACCAGTACGACGCTCGCGCAGTGAAACTTCATCTCCGGCAGCATCGGCTGCCGAGCATGGAGGACGTTCGCGGCGGCATGCAGCTGGACGATCCCTCGCTGTACGAAGAAAAGCAGGTGACCGAGTGGACTCCGTGAGCGAACAGCGCGGGCGCTGGGCGCCTGGCTCGACCAGTGGCGGCAGCTATGGAACCGCTTCTGGTTCAATCCCTGCGATCCGGCCACGCTGGGCCTGATCCGAATCCTGGCCGGTGCGATGTTGTTCTACACGCATCTGGTCTGGGGATTGGCCCTCGGCGATTTTTTCGGCCCCCAGGGCTGGCTGTCGCGCCAAGCGGAGCTCACGGTCAAGGCTCCCTACGGCTGGAGCTACCTGTGGTGGATCGAATCGCCCGGGGTCCTGTTGGCGGCGCACTGCGTGGCGCTGAGTGATCCTGGCGCTGTTCACCCTCGGTCTGTTCAGCCGTGCGATGTCGGTGCTGGCCTTCATCATCACGGTTTCGTACGTCGGCCGCGCCGAGGGAGCTCTGTTCGGACTCGACCAGGTCAACCTGATGCTCGCGACCTATTTGATGATCGGGCCGTCGGGCGGCGCCTACTCGCTGGATCGGCTGCGTTGCGCCGGGCCGTTGAACTTGGAAAGTTGCCGGCCACGAGCCTGGCCGTGCGGCCGAGCATCGCGGCGAACATCGCGATCCGGTTGATGCAGGTGCACCTGTGCATCATTTACTTCTACGCGGGCACGGCCAAGCTGATGGGCCCCGCCTGGTGGGACGGCACGGCGATGTGGAAGGCGATCGCCAGCCTGGAGTATCAATCGATCGACATGACCTGGCTGGCCCACTGGCCCTGGGTGCTGAACGTGCTGACACACGTCACGATCTTCTGGGAGCTGTCCTACTTCGCCCTGATCTGGCCGCGGCTGACCCGGCCGGTGATGCTGGCCCTGGCCGTGCCGCTGCACCTGGGAATCGCCCTGTGCCTGGGCATGATGACCTTCGGCCTGGCGATGCTGTTTGCCAATCTCGCGTTCGTACCGCCCGAGTGGACGCGCCGGCTGCTCGATCGCCGAGCGACCGCCGCCGCGCCCGCGAGCCCCGTCAGCCGCCGGGCCGACGATGCCCTGTCGACCCGTCCCGCCCGGGCGGCGCCGATTCGAGCTGACCCGCGGCGGGCGATCATTCTGCCGCCAACCAGCGGCCGAGAGGGCCGGCCGCAGCGGCCCGGCGAATCACAGGGCCTGCTTAAGGGCCGCGAGTGCGGCCTCGTAGTTCGGCTCGTCACCGACGTTCTTGACCGTCTCGGCGTAGACCACCTTGCCGTCCTTGTCGAGCACGAACGTGCCGCGGGCCAGGATCTGCAGCTCTTCGATCAGCATTCCCCAGTTCTTACCGAACGAGCGGTCGAAATAGTCGCTGGCCGAGCGGAGATTGGTGATCTTTTCGGCGCCGCAGAAGCGGTTCATGGCGAATGGCAGATCCATGCTCACCGTCAGCGAGTTGATCTTGCCCCCCAAGGAGCCGAGCTGCTCGTTGAACTTCTTGGTCTGGACCTGGCAGACGGGCGTGTCGAGCGAGGGGACCACGCTGATGATCGTGGCCTTGCCCTTCAGGTCGGCCGGCTTGATCGTTTGCAAGCCTCCGTTCTCGAACGCCTTCAAAGCAAAGTCGGGGGCCGGCTGACCGGCCTGCACCGCATCGCCGGCCAGGGTCATCGGGTTTCCCTTGAACGTGACGGCACCGGGTCGTGACATGATTGGGGTATCCTTCGTTTCTGCGGACAATTGGTGAGAGTGCAGGCGTAGTATCGGGTTTCCCGGCCAGCTTCAAGCCCCGCGGAATGAAAAACCTGCTAGCAGCATTGTCAACCCTGAGCCCTGAGATATGATGCAATTTCTGCGGCGACGCCAAGTCGTTGCGGTCGGTGCGGTTGCCGGATGCAAGCGCTCTGCGGCGGACATCACGAAAACTCGTTGATGGAGCGACGGCCATGGTGCAGATTGCACACGCGTGGGAGTTGGAGGTGGAGTCGCGGACCCGATTGGTTGTTTGTCCGGCCCCGCGGCTCGGCGCAAGAACTGGTGGAGTTGGTCGAGACCGACGTGCCCCATCTGGCCGACGAAATCTGGGCCCTCCTGGAGAAATACTTCACCCGCCGGCTGGTGCTCGAGCTCGATCAATTCGGGCATCTCAACAGCTTTGGGGTCGGTCAGCTGGTGCGGCTTCACAAGCGCATTGGCACGCAAGGCGGAATGATGCGGATTTGCGGCCTGTCGGAGGCCAATCGCCGGGTGCTCGACCAGTGCCGGCTGTCGGGCAGGCTGCCCTGCTACGAGAACCGCAACGACGCGGTCATGGCCTCCCGACCGATCCAGCCCCGTTAGGACGAGATTCGCTCGGCCCAGCTAAGGCGTTTCGCGCTGCCGACGCTCGCGCGGGCACTGCTGTGCTCGACCGGCGGCACAGGGCAAAATTGCGCAGCCCGCGACCGGCCTATCTATAATGGGCCCGCCCGACAGGACGCCGCCGCCGGATCCGCACCCACGTGCGCGAACCCGCCCCATTTGCCGGCTGTCCTCCGATTAGTCGCTGCCGCTCGACCCCGCCGTGAACTGCATGATCGCCATCGTCGATTACCAGATGGGCAATCTCCGCTCGGTGCAAAAGGGTTTCGAGAAAGTCGGCCACCAGGCCACGATCACCAGCGACCCGGCGGTGCTGGCCGACGCCGCCAAAATCGTGCTCCCCGGCGTCGGCGCCTTCGGCGACGCAATGGCCGAACTCGACCGTCGCCAGCTGGTCCAACCGATCCGCGATCAGATCGCCGCGGGCAAACCGTTCCTGGGCATTTGCCTGGGACTGCAACTGCTGTTCGACGTGGGCTACGAAGGCGGACGCTTCGAGGGGCTGGGCGTCTTGCGCGGCGAAGTCGTGCGGTTCAAACTGCCGGGCGAGTACAAAGTGCCCCACATGGGCTGGAACCAATTGGCGATTCGCCGCCCTGCCCCGCTGCTGTCCGGACTGGCCAGCGGCGTGTACTGTTACTTCGTGCACTCGTATTACGTGGCGCCGCAGGACCCGGCGGTGATCGCCACCGAGACGGACTACGGCGGCCCATTCTGCTCGATGATCTGGCGCGACAATTTGTTCGCCACTCAGTTCCATCCCGAAAAGAGCCAGGCCGACGGCCTGCGGATGCTGCGGAACTTCGCCGAGTTGTGACTTCGGCGGGAACCGGTCGTGCGCTTGACACTGGCCCGTGAAGAGCGCGCTACGATTCGGCTAGTCTGCTGCTCTCTTCTCGCCCCGAACGTCCCCCGCCTGGGCCCCCGCGGCCCGATTGTGCGCTCATGGCTCGTCAAGCAATGCTCCCGGGCATGCAGGCCGACGAGGCGTCGTCGGCCAAAAGTAATCCGCCCGAGCCGCAGCCGGCTGCCCGCACCTCAGGCCCCACCGCGGCACCAGCTGCCCTCGCGGATCACGAAAGAGCACCGGTCGATTGTGCCGACGATCCCTCGGCGGCCGCAGCGGGCGAGCTGTCTCCCACGGCCCCGTCGAGTCTGGCCGGGCAGACGGTCTGGGTGATTGATGCCAATTCGCTGATCTTTCAGGTGTTTCACGCGATCCCCGAGATGACCAGCCCGCGCGGCGAGCCGGTGTCGGCCATTTTCGGCTTCACCCGCGATCTGGTCGCGTTGGCCGAGCAGAAGCAGCCCGACTACTTGTTCGTGGCCTTCGACCGACCCGAGCCTACCTTCCGCCACGAGCTGTACGCCGCCTATAAGGGCGAGCGGAAGGAGATGCCGGAAGATCTGGTCCCGCAGTTCCCTGCCATGCGGCGGATGCTCGATGCATCGAGGTCTGGCCGTGCTGGAGCTGCCCGGCTTTGAGGCCGACGACATCCTGGCCACGCTCGCCTGGCAGACCAGCCAGCTCGGCGGCGAATGCTTCGTGGTGACGGGCGACAAGGATTGCCGGCAGCTGATCAGCGAGCAGGTCAAGGTCTATAACATCCGCAAGAACGAAGTCTACGATGCCGAGTCGCTCAAGGCCGACTGGGGCATCCGGCCCGAGCAGGTCGTCGACTTTCAATCCTTGGTGGGCGATTCGGTCGACAACATCAAGGGCGTCCCGCTGGTCGGGCCGAAAGTCGCCCGCGAATGGCTGGAAAAATTCGACACTCTCGACCAGTTGATCGCCCGGGCCGGCGAACTCCCCGCCGGCAAGCGGCGGCAGAATCTGATCGACTTCAAAGATCAGGCCTTGCTCAGCCGCCGGTTGGTCGAGCTGGACCGGCACGTGCCGATCGAAGTCGATTGGCGCGGGCCGGCCCGGCCGCGGCGACGCGGCTCAGCTGGCCGCGCTCTGTGCCGAGTTCGGCTTTCGCACGCTGGCTACGAAGGTGGGCATCTTTGCCGCCCCCGCGGGGCAGTCATCTATTCCGTCTCTGGCGATGACGGCGCCCCCGGTCGATTATCGCGCGGTCGATACCCCGGAAAAGTTCGCCGCGTTCCTGGCCGAACTGAAGCGGCAGCCGGCGTTCTCCTTTGATACCGAGACGACCAGCGTCCGGCCGCGGCACGCCGAGCTGGTCGGTATGTCGTTCAGTTGGGCTCCGGCCACCGGCTGGTATTTGCCGCTGCGAGCCCCAGCCGGCCAACCGCATCTCGACGCGCAAACCGTGCTCGCCGCCCTGGGCGACGTGCTGACCGACCCGCCGTGGCCAAAGTCGGCCAGAACTTGAAGTATGACATGGTCGTGCTCCGCGGGGCGGGCGTCGAGCTGCGCGGCGCCGCATTCGACACGATGGTAGCCAGCTACCTGCTCGATGCCGGCGAGCGGAACCACAATCTCGACGAACTGGCCCTGCGCTACCTGAACCACACCACGACCAAGATCGCCGAGCTGATCGGCACCGGCAAAAACCAGAAGCGGATGGACGAAGTCGACGTCGCTCGGGTCACGCATTACGCGGCCGAAGATGCCGACATCGCCTGGCGGCTGCGGCCGCTGCTCGAAGCCCGGTTGCAGGAGGCGGGGCTCGTCGAACTGTTCAACACGCTCGAGATGCCGCTGATCGAGACGCTGGTCGAAATGGAGTTCAATGGCATCCGGATCGATGTTCCCCGGCTCGCCGCTTTGTCGCAGCGGTTCGGCCAGTTGCTGGCCGAGGTGGAGCAGGAGATCTACCACCTGGCCGGGCGCGAGTTCAACATCGGCTCGCCCAAGCAATTGCAGCAGGTGCTGTTCGAGGAACACAAGCTGCCGATTACCAAGCGCACCAAGACCGGCGGCAGCACCGACGTCGAAGTGCTTGAGGACCTTGCCCGGCAGCACCCGTTGCCGGCCAAGATCATCGAGTATCGCCAATACTCCAAGCTCAAGAGCACCTACATCGACGCCCTGCCGGAGCTGGTGCATCCGCTGACGGGCCGCGTACACGCGTCGTTCAATCAGGTGGTGGCCGCCACCGGGCGACTGAGCTGCAACGATCCGAACTTGCAAAACATTCCAATCCGCACCGCCAGCGGGCGGGAAATCCGGGCGGCGTTCCTGCCGGGTCACGAAGGTTGGCAATTGTTAGCGGCCGATTATTCGCAGATCGAGCTCCGCGTGCTCGCACACTTCTCGGGCGACGAGGCCCTGGCTGGCGCCTTTGCCCGCGACGAAGACGTGCATGCACTAGTCGCCTCGCAGGTGTATGGCGTGCCGCAGCAGGAGGTGACGGCCGAAATGCGGCGGGGGGCGAAGGCGGTCAATTTCGGCGTGATCTACGGGCAAAGCCCGTTCGGCCTGGCCAAGCAGCTCGACATCGAGCAGGCCGAAGCGGCCCGCTACATCGACGCCTATTTCGATCGCTATCGGGGGGTCGAGCAATTCTTGTTAGGAATACTGGAAGATTGTCAGCAGAGCGGGTATGTTAATACCATCCTGGGCAGGCGGCGCGCGATCAGCGGAATCCGCAGCACGACCGGCCGTCAGCGAAACCTGCCGGAACGCACCGCGATCAACACGGTCATCCAAGGTTCAGCGGCCGACCTGATCAAGTTGGCCATGATCCATGTCCTGCGCCGCCTGCGCAGCGAGCGCCTGCAGGCGCGGATGCTGTTGCAAATCCACGACGAATTGGTGTTCGAAGTCCCGCCTCACGAGGTCGACATCCTGGCCCGGCTGGTAGCCGAGCAGATGAGTACCGCCTATCCGCTTCGCGTTCCACTCAAAGTTGACATCCAGGTCGGCGGCAATTGGGCTGATGGGCAGAGTTGGCCCCCCGGGTCGGCCTGAGCATTGGCTTGCTGCTTCGTGCCTGGACCATTCCAGCCATGCCACGGCTCGGTTTGCATGCCGCCACTCGCTCGCCCGCGCTTCGCGCCCCGGCCGCGGAGCGGTGGCCGACCTGGCGAAACCAGCGCCGCCCGTGGCGCGCTAATTACCTGCGAACGTTCGCCATGCCGGCCGTCAAACCGATCCTGGGAATCGTGGGAGGTATCGGCAGCGGAAAAACCCACGTGGCGGCCGAGTTTGCCCGGCTGGGAGCAGCCGTGATCGATGCTGATCATTTAGGCCACGAAGTGCTCGAGTTGCCGGAAATTCGGGCAGCGGCCCGCGCGCGGTGGGGGGAGCGAGTCCTTGGCCCGGCGGGCCGCATCGACCGCGAGGCCGTGGCGGCAATCGTGTTTGCCCCCACCCCCCAAGCGGCAGAGGAACTGGCCTACCTGGAACGACTTACCCACGGCGAAATTCGCCGTTTGGCGGAGCTGCGGGTGGATGAACTGCTGTCGCGGGGCGACGTGCCGGCGATCGTGGTCGACGCTCCGCTATTGGTCGAAGCAGGTTGGAATGGATTTTGCGATAAAATCGTCTATGTTGAAGCGCCGGAGGCGGTGCGGAGCAGCCGCGTCCGGAGCCGAGGATGGAGCGAGGAGGAACTCCAGCGCCGCCAGCGGCGGCAGGCCCCGTTGGCCGAGAAGCGCAAGCTGGCCGACGTGGTGATCGACAATTCCGGAGACGCGACAGCAACGCGGGCCCAAGTGGAGCGCGCGTGGCAAGCCTGGGTCGCGAATCCGCGGGCCGCCGATTGATTCCCTTCGCACCGATCCCCTCCGCGCGATATCGCCCGTTCGCCTTTCCCCGACCCGTTCGATTCCGTTCGAGACCCATTCCCAGCGACCCATGCCTTTCCTCCGGACGGCGGCGGATGATCATGTCCGGCGCAGGCCGGCAATCTTCCGTGTACCCACCGTGTGCCGCTTTCAGCGCGGCGCACACCCCCTTCCTTTCAGGAGTGAGATCAGGATCATGGCCGAAACCAAGAGCAGCGGCAGCCAGAAATCGACCGCTGGCCCGCCGCCGGACGAATACGATCAAAGCGGACTGGACAGCGAGCCGCTGAGCCTGGCCGAAGAGCTGGCGGCCGAAGCCGCCCGGGGCGACGACACCCACGACCGCTACGAGCAGATCAAGCAGGGCGACATTCACATCGCCGAGCTGCAGCGGATGTCGATGCCCCAGTTGATCGAGCAGGCCCGGCAGGAAAACCTGACCGAGATTACCGGCATCAAGAAGCAGGACCTGATCTTCCGGATCCTGAAAGAGCGAGTGAAGCTCAACGGGCTAATGTTCGGCGAAGGGACGCTGGAGATTCTGCCCGACGGGTTCGGTTTCCTCCGCAGCCCGGACTATCACTACCTTTCCTGCCCGGACGACATTTACGTTTCGCCCAGTCAGATTCGCCGGTTTGGTCTGCGCACGGGGGCGACCGTATCGGGGCAGATTCGGCCGCCCAAGGAAAACGAGCGTTACTTCGCGCTGCTGCGGGTCGAGGCGATCAACTATCAAGATCCCAATCAACTGGCCGAGAAGGTCTTCTTCGACGATTTGACTCCGCTGCACCCCGACAAGCGGGTGATCCTGGAAACCACCGGCGAAGAGATTTCGATGCGGGTGGTCGATCTGATCGTGCCGATCGGCTTCGGCCAGCGCGGTTTGATCGTCAGCCCGCCCCGGGCCGGCAAAACGATCCTGCTGCAGAAAATGGCCAAGGCCGTGCTGACCAATCATCCGGAAGTCTACGTGATCATGCTACTGATCGACGAGCGGCCGGAAGAAGTCACCGACATGGAGCGGCAGGTCAAGGGTCCGAACTGCGAGGTGATCAGCTCGACGTTCGACGAGCCGTCTGCCCGGCACATTCAGGTGTCGGAAATGGTCATCGAAAAAGCCAAGCGGATGGTCGAGTACGGCTACGACGTGGTCATTTTTCTCGACTCGATCACGCGGCTGGCCCGGGCCTGGAACTCCGAATGCCCGCACTCCGGCAAAATCCTCTCGGGCGGCGTCGACGCCAACGCCCTGCAGCGGCCCAAGCGGTTTTTCGGCTCGGCCCGCAAGGTCGAAGAGGGGGGCTCACTGACGATCATCGCCACGGCGCTGATCGACACCGGCAGCAAGATGGACGAAGTGATCTTCGAGGAATTCAAGGGGACCGGCAACCTGGAAGTCGTGCTCGATCGCAAACTGGTCGACAAGCGGATCTGGCCGGCGATCGACATCAACCGCAGCGGCACGCGGCGCGAGGAAATGCTGCTCGATCCGGAAGAATACCGCCGCGTGTGCATCATCCGCCGCGTGCTCAACGACATGAACGGCCCGGAGGCGATGGAATTCTTCGTCAACCGTTTGCAGAAAACGAAGACGAACGCGGAATTCCTGATGAGCATGAAGTCCTGAGTTGAAGGGCCAATTCGGAAGTGGGAATGCGGAAGTCGGAATGCGGCGATTCGGCGCAAGCCTCCTCCCTGAAAATCGCTGCCCGCCCCACTCCTCGTAAATCGGCCCGCCGTTCGTTCCACACCCTATCGCCTCGGCATTCCCACTTCCCACTTCCGAATTCCCACTTTCCGCTATGCCGCACGTCCTTCGTGGAAACCTGACCCCGCCCGCCGGGCGGTTGGCCATCGTGGTGGCCCGGTACAATGAATCGATCACGGGCAAGCTGCTGGCCGGCGCGCTCGAGGCGCTCGCCGCGCACGGTGTGGCCGACGACGCGATCGACGTGGCCTGGGTGCCGGGCGCGTTTGAGATTCCGCTCGTGGCCCAGCGACTGGCGGACGGCGGCCAACATCGGGCCGTGATCTGCCTGGGGGCGGTGATTCGCGGCGAGACGACGCACGATCGGCATATCAATCGGGCCGTAAGCCTGGCGCTGGCCGAGATCGGCCTGCAGACCGGCGTGCCGGCCTTGTTCGGCGTGTTGACCTGCGATACGCTCGAACAGGCGATCCATCGTTCGGGCGGCAACGTAGGCAATAAAGGGAGTGAATGCGCGCTGGCCGCCCTGGAAATGGTCAGTCTGCTCGAGCAGCTCGAGCAGTGAGTTTGCGGCGCACGACCAACGGAGTGTTCCAGCAATGACCCGCCGCAGCCGAGCCCGCGAAGTCGCCTTGCAGATCCTCTACCAGGACGATCTAAATCCCGGCCACAGTCCGGCTCAGACCGACGAATTTCTGGAAAACCGCCTGCTGGCGGCCGAACTCAAGCAGTTTGCCCGCTCGCTCGTCGCCGGCGTGCGCCGCAACCGCTGCGAGCTGGATCAGCTGCTCTCCCAAACCGCCGACCACTGGAGTCTGGGCCGAATGGCCGCCACCGACCGCAACGTGTTGCGGTTGGGCGCCTACGAAATCCTCTACGCCGAAACACCCGACCGCGTGGCCATCAACGAGGCCGTCGAGCTGGCCAAGCGGTTCGGGTCGCGGCAATCGGCCCAGTTCGTCAACGGCATTCTCGACCGGCTGCTGGTCGGGCACGACGTGCCGCCCGGATCACCGGCCGCCCAGATCGACGAATCGTCGACGTCGCCGGTCGACGAGCCCGAGGCCGAGCCCGAGCCGCCTCGGGCGGGTCCGTGACGTCGCCCGCGCGACGCAGACCGCAGGTTCCCCCAAAAATCTTCCTGCCGGCGAACTGATTTCCCTTCCGCCCCTTCGAGGATTGCCAACGACCATGGGTCTGTTCGACAAGATCAAGCAAGGCCTGAAGAAGACCCTCGCCACGCTGAATACCGACGTGCGCGATTTGTTCAAGAGCCAGGGCCGGCTGGTCGACGACGCGTTCCTCGAAGAGCTCCGCGAGATTCTGATCAAGACCGACATGGGCGTGCAACCGGCCGACGCGATCGTGGCGGACGTCCGCGTGCAATTCCGCGGACGCGTGGTCGAGCTGCAGGACGTGCTAGCAGCGATCAAACAAAAGCTGCGGGGACTGTTGGCCCAGGATGAATCACCGATTCGCTACGCCGCCAGCGGCCCCACGGTCATCATGGTCTCGGGAGTGAACGGGGCCGGAAAGACGACGTCGATTGCCAAGTTGACGCAGCTGTTCGTCGGGCAAGGCAAGAAAGTCGTGCTGGGGGCCGGCGACACCTTTCGGGCCGCGGCCGTCGAACAACTGTCGATCTGGGCCGAGCGGCTGGGCGTGGCGATCGTCACCGGAGCGCAGGGCAGCGATCCCGCCAGCGTGGCCCACAAGGCAGTCGCCACGGCGATCGAGAGCGGAGCCGACGTCTGCATCGTCGATACGGCCGGCCGCTTGCAGACCCAGCAGAACCTGATGCAAGAATTGACCAAGATTCATCGCGTCATCGGCAAGCTGCTGCCCGACGCCCCGCACGAAGTGCTGCTGGTGCTCGACGCCACGACGGGCCAGAACGGCATCAGCCAGGCCCGGCACTTTACCGAGGCGGTGCACTGCACGGGAATCGTGCTGGCGAAGTTGGACGGCACAGCCAAGGGGGGCGTGGTGGTGGCGATTCGCCAGCAGGTGGGCCTGCCGGTGAAGTATCTGGGGGTCGGCGAGAAGGCCGAAGATCTGGCCCTGTTCGTCCCCGACGATTTCGTCGAGGCGCTCTTTGCCGACTTGGCAAAATCTGACGGCGCGCCGCGCGGCTGACCCAGCCGTCAAAGTCTCCCGCGGCCGTGTGCCTGCACCGCGATTTCGCCTGCTGCCGCACGCTTTTCCCGTCAATTCCCGGCTTGCGCGGGTCGATAGCTCCATTGGTAGCCGGAGCCACGGGACCGGGCGGCTCTCCCTCCAGCTGATCGCCTACCAGACCCACCCACCGCGTGTGACGGACACACTGCACCCCCTTACTTCCACGGATTGGAGTGACGGAAATGAGAGCTTTCCGGTTGGCGCTGTCAAGCGCCCTGGTCGGCGCCGTGTGCGCCGTGACTGTTCGGGCAGACGAAAGTCTCCCGCAGTCCGCGAACGCCCAGCGGACTAGTTTCAATGAGTACAAGTACAACAGCTACTACGCCCAGGACGAGGCCACTCAGTCGCCCAGCGACGAGACGCCCCCTGCGGCAACCGCGCCGGCCAACGGCAACGGTGGCGGGTCGAGCTGCCCCGCGGCCGCACCCGCGGCCCCGGCCAGCGAACCGCCGTGCACCTGCATCTCGCGGTTTGCCGACTGCCATCCCTGCTTCACGCAGCGGGTGCAGGATCACCTCACGCTGGGAGGCCTGCTTGATCCCGAATGTTGCGATCTGGGCAAGCCTTGCCTGCTGATGGATCACTTCCCCTGCCTGAAGGAATGCCACAAGGTCAACATCGCGGGCTGGGTCGACCAGAGCTTCACCTGGAATCCGCAGAATCCGTCCAACGGCTTCAACGGCCCGGTGACCTGGACCGACCGCTCGAACTCGTATGAGTTGAACCAGGCTTACATTTACGTGGAGAAAGTCGCGGATAACGGCGGCGAGGGTCTGGCGTTCGGCTATCGCGCGGACTTGTTGTTCGGTAGCGACTACCGGTTCAACACCGAATCGAACCTGGAAACCCGCTATCAGTTCCAGGGCCCGAAGAACTTCAACAACGACCGCTTCTACGGCCTGGACTACCTGCAGTTCTACGGTGAAGTCGCCACGAACAAGCTGAAGACCAAGATCGGTCACTTCCTCTCGCCCGTCGGGTACGAAGTGATCCCAACAACCGGCAACTTCTTCCCCACTCTGCCTTACATCTTCCAATACGGCGAACCGTTTACTCACACGGGCGCCTTCGGGACCTACCAGTTGAGCGAGACCTCGACTTGGGGTAACGGCGTCATCCGTGGCTGGGACAACTTCGGGAACAACAACCCGAACCTCGGCTACTTGGGCACGTACACCAAGACCTTCGAGGACAAGAGCGCGTACGCGATGTGCTTCATCTGGAGCGAGGAGCCGAACCAGAACAACAACAATTACGGCCCGGCAATCAACGGCGGCGTCGTGAACAACGCCCACACCCCGCGGTTCATCTGGACGCATGCTTATACCAAGCCGATGACCGAGAAACTGACCTACGTGTTCCAGTTCGACTACGCTCAGCAGACCGACGCCTTGCTCAACGGCCGGCTCGCCCGCTGGTATGGTTGGAATCAGTACTTCTTCTACAAGGTCAGCGACTGCTGGACCTGGGGTACCCGGTTCGACTTCTGGCGCGATGAAGAAGGCTACCGCATGGGCGGCTTCCTCGGCACCACCGGCAATGGGAGTGCGGCGAACTCGACCCGTGGTCTGACCAACGGCATTGGCGGACCCTTCTACGGCGGCTATGCCGGCAACAACCTCGAATGGTCGGTGGGCGCCAATTACAAGCCCAACGCCAACATGGTCATTCGCCCGGCCGTCCGCTGGGACTGCTTCTGCGGCAACACCGGCTGGGGTACGACCAATGCGGCCAACAACGGCGGCACGGTCTATCGCCCGTACGACGCCGGTGCCAAGGACTGGCAGGTCATCCTCGGCTTCGACTGGATCACCTTGTTCTAAACCGAACTCGACCGCGTGACGTCTCGAGGTAGGTGAGCGGGTGTCGCCTTGCACAGCACGGCGACACCCGCTCTTTCGTTTACCGCTGCTCATTCTCGAGCGCCGCCGGCGGCCTTGCGCGATTCCAGGGCGGGTGCTGTCGCGCCGCTAGGCAGCCGCCTGGCATTCGGCCCCCACGCACTTCGGCCGGCCGACTCCCGCGAAATTCCGCCGATCAATCTAATGGCCGCGCCGGCAAGCAATTGCGCGCTCCGGATGGTCTCGACAGACGTTTCCGCACTCGGCTTTGGCATACCTCTTGCAATCCACCACAAACCAGAACGGCCAGCCGCAGGGACAAACGCGGCCCGCCAGCTAGCGACCGCAGGGACGCGATTTTTACGAATTTTCGGAAGCACGTTGTGGAGGGTGGGAAGACGTGTAAGGGGTGTCATGGGTTGCCTGCAGGGATCGTCTGGGGTGTGTGCCCTGCAAAAGGCCGACTGAGCGCTACAGGGCCTTGTGGCAACCCGTGACACCCCGCCCTTTACCGAACCCGCGGCGATCGACTGTCGCGACGAAATACCTGTGACTTCGGCTCTTGCCTGGGCCAGAAGGATGCCCCTCGGGCTTGGGTAGGTACTCCGCCTAACCTACCCAAGCCGGGGCTTTTTTTATTTCCGGGCGAGGCCCGCGATTTTCCTCGCGGGCCGGAATTCCGCGTCGCACCCGCCTCATGCGGACGGTACGCGGCCGCTGTCAGGCCCCTCGCGACGGCGCCCCTTTGCCCTGCGGCAAGCTCCCGGGTAGAAATAACGACAGACACCCCGCGCCCCTCGTTGGAGAATCGCCTGGATGAAATTGATCGTCGCCATCATTCAGCCCACCCGGCTGGAGGCCGTCAAAGCCGCCCTGACCGAGGTCGAGGTCTTCCGCTTGACCGTGATGGATGTCCAGGGCTTTGGCCGCCAGAAGGGGCACCACGAGGTCTACCGGGGGCACGAAATCTCGGTCAACCTGCTCCGCAAGGTCCAACTGCAGATTGCCGTCAACGACGAGTTCGTCGAGCCGACGATCAACGCGATCATCAAAGGGGGCCGCACGGGCAAGAACGGCGAGATCGGCGACGGCAAGATCTTCGTCCTGCCCCTGGATGATTGCATTCGCATCCGCACCGGCGAGCGGGGCAGCGAAGCGATCTAGCGAAGCAATCTAGCGAAGCAATCGATCGAGCAGGGCAGCTCCAAGCCCTCCGGCATTAATCGGCCGGCTGAGCCTGCGGCAGCGCACCACCGGCAGAGCCCGATGCCCGCGAAGTACAGGCCGACCAGCGGCACCATCATCAGCATCATGCTATAGGGGTCGCCGCCCGGGCTGAGCACCATTGAGGCGATGGCGATCACCAGCACGGCAATCCGCCACTTCGCTAGATAGGCCTCGACCGTGAAGATGCCGATCCGCTCGAGGAACAGCATCACCAGCGGCAGCTGAAAGCTGATGCCGAACGCCAGCGGCATCATCAGCACGAAGCTCATCCATTCGCTGATCCGCGGATCGGGATCGATCCCCAGCCACTCGTTGAAGCCGAAAAAGAATTTCAGCACCGGCGGAAATACGAACAGGAACGCGGTCATCGCCCCCAGGATGAACAAGCCCACGCTGAACGGCAGGAACACGTGGACGTAGCGCTTTTCGTGCGGATACAAGCCCGCCGCCACGAACGACCAGAGGAAATAGAACACGAACGGGCAGGAGACGATCGCGCCGGTCAGGAACGAGGCCTTCATCCAGATCATGAAGCCTTCCTGCGAGCTGAATGTCTTCAGCCGGGCTCGGTCGTCGTCCGCGATCGAGTGCCACTGGTAAATCGGCACCAGATCGGCTTTGGTGACGCCCCCCTCGTGCCGCGGAATTTGGATCGAGCCGAACTCGGCGGGGTACCGCTGCTTGAGCTCGCCGAACAACTCCTCCGGCACGATGAAGGTCTGCTCGCAGAGCATCCCCTCATCCTTGATGAGCTTGCCGGTCACGGAGTCTTTCTTGTCCAGTTCGCCGAGCATCCGCTGAGCCATCTCGTCGCCCGCCTCGGCCCGATCGGTGAGTTGTACTTTGAGCCGGGTGAAGTTCTGCTGGGCGAAAAACGTGCCCAGCGCATTTCTGAGCGGGCTCTGAATCAGATCGACGACATAGTTGCCCACGGACAGACCTAGCAGAAACCCCACAAACAATGCCAGAACCGCTTTGAACAGGCTGCTTCGCAGCTCCTCCAGGTGCTCCCCGAAGGTCATCGTCGTGTGGCTGAACGGATCGTCGTCGAAGTTGTCGGCGGCGGGAACGGGAGACGTACGAGTGGCCATGGGCGGGACGGCTGGCGAGGCGGGAGGAGTGACAGCAAGTTCGATCTTAACAGCCGCCCGCCGGGGCGGCAATTGAGGCGGGATGCGGGCGGTTGGGGGTTAAAACGGCGGGGCTGCGGCGATTGGCGGGCAAGCTGGGTGACGTTGCCGCTTTAGGTCGTTTTGGGTACGATTCGCCCCGTTTTTCAGCTAGCGATCCGAGTCTCCGCGCGGGGCATTTTGCCAGATGCGTTTTGCCCGCCACTTCAGCTCCCGACTGCTGAGCGTTTCGCGCTGCGCACCGCGGGCCCGCGCTCCGCCGCAGGCGCAACAGCGCGACCGCTTCTCGGACCGCTCCGCCGCCTGCGGCGGACGCGCGTCCGGCTATCTACTGATCGCGATTGCGGTCGTGATCTATTGCGGGGGCTGCCGCTCGCTGCAGCGTCAGGGCCCGCTACCCAAGTCGGTGGCCACGTCGCGCCACTTGCAGCAGCAGGGCGTGGCGCGATGGAACGCGGCGAATGGCAACGGGCCGAAGAATTGCTGAATCAATCGGTCCGGGCCTGCCCCAACGACGCCGACGCACGCGCCCGCTACGCCGAGACGCTCTGGCACCGCGGCGCCGCGGCCGATGCGATCACGCAATTGGAAGAAGCCGGCCGGCTGTCGAACGACAACGCGGCCATCGCCGTTCGCGCCGGTGAATGTTATCTGGCCAGCGGGCAGATCGAAAACGCTCGGCGGGCCGCGGATCGGGCATTGGATCTCGATCCGAAATTGGCCGCCGCTTGGGCGGTCCGGGCCCGGGCCTTCGAAGCGACCGGTGCCTTGCGCGAAGCTCTCGGCGATTATCAGCGCTCGCTGGGATACGAGCCCAACAATCCCGAAGTGCTGCTCGCCGTAGCCGAAATCTATCGTCGCTTGAATCAGCCCGAGCGGGCCTTGGTCGCCCTGCACACGCTGATCGACGCTCAACCGCCGGGCGAGGAATCCCAACAGCTGTTATATCTGCAAGGGCTGGCGCTGGCGGCCCTGCAGCGCTACGACGACGCGATCGAAAGCTACGCGCTGGCCAATTCGCGCGGCCGGCCGCGGGCCGACATCCTCTACCAATTGGCCGAAGCCGAATACCGGGCCGGCCGGGTCGGCAATTCGCAAATCGCGCTGCGGCAGGCCTTGCTGCTGGAGCCCAATCATCCGACGAGCCGCGCACTGCTGGAGCGGCTGCAACTGGCCAATTCTCCGGGTGGCCCCGAACGCCGGTAAGAACCGATCCGAGAACGGTCGGGGACTGTCCCAATCTTGCCAATTCGCGGAGCAAATTGGGACTGTCCCCTCTCTGAAATGGCTCTCGGATAGGCTCGACGTATCGCGCTCGCCTTCCCGCCCGCATTGTCGGCACAAACGATACCTGCGGCAGTGCCCGACCCTTCCGGCCCGGCGATGAGCAATTCCATCGACCTGTGCTACCCGCAAGGTTTGACCTTGCCGTTTGGGCAACCTAGAGTTTCGTGTCCGCGCGAGCGTGTGCCCGCAACCCAGGGCCGAGCGGAAGATTTGAGTCGCCGTCTCGACGTCGAGGCCAACGAACGAATCCGACGCACAAGGAACTGGAACATGTCGCAAGTGCTGGAAAACCCGCTCAAGCCGTTCAACGACCGCCGCAGCTACGACCCGGGCATTGGCCGGCCGCTTCGCGAGCGGCGGCAATTCACCAACAGCCACGAAGAGCTGTCGGCCGAAGCCCGCGAACTGGCCCAGGCCATCGACGGCTACAAGCTCTCGCACCGCCGGCGCTTCATCACGTATGAAGAAATGTTGGCCGTGATCAAGTCGCTCGGTTACGCGAAGTAACCGCCGACCCATCGCCTGGCAGCGGCTCGCCGCCGGTCAGCTACCGCAGTGGTGCGGTGGCCTGCGCGGCGCTCGCGCCCGCCAGCCAGCCGGTGCTCCAAGCGGCCTGAAAGTTGTAGCCGCCGATCGGTCCGTCGAGATCCAGAATCTCGCCGGCGAAGTACAGGCCGCTCACGAGCTTGCTGCCCAGGTTGCGCGAGTCGACTTCGTCCAGCGAGACGCCGCCGGCCGTGACTTCGGCCTGCTCGAAGCCGCGGGTGCCCCGCACGGCCAGCTCGCACCGTTTGACGGCTTCGATCAGCCGAGCTCGGTCGCGCTTGCTCACTTCGGCCGCTTTGCGGTCGGCCGGCAGCCCCAACTCGGCGAGCAGGCTCTCGACCAGCCGCCGGGGCAAAGCCTCGGGCAGCACGCCGGCCAATTGCTTGCGTCCGCTGTCGTGCGCCGCGGCTGCGAGCGCCGTCTCAAGCTCGTCCCGCGTCAGTGCCGGCAAGAAATCGCACTGCAGCACCAGTCGCTCGGGTGCGGCGTGGCCAGTCACCTCGCGGCTGACATCCAGCACGACGGGACCCGACAGACCGAAGTGTGCAAATAGCAGCGACCCGCGCCGCTCGACGAGCACGCGGGGCGACGATTTCTTTCCCGTCGGCGCACGCATCCGCGACCGCCGCCGGTCGTTCGACGACCCGCAGCATGACATCCGGGATTGTCACGCCGCGCAGGCCGCGAACCCAGGCCGCGTCGACCAGCAGCGGCACCAGGGCGGGCCGGGGCGGCACGATCGAATGTCCCAGCCGTGCCGCCAGCGCGTAACCGTCGCCGGTGGTGCCGCTGCCCGGATACGATTTGCCGCCGGTCGTGACGATGACCGTCTGGGCCGTAATCTCACGGCGGGCTGTGCGGGCGATGAATGCCGTTTCGCTGCGATCCAGCCCCAGCAGCGGTTCTTCAAGCGCGAGCTCGGCCCCGCTGCGCTCGACCCAACTGACGAGCGCGGCCAGCACGTCGGCGGCGCGATTGCTTTGCGGAAAAATCTTGCCGGTCGGTTCGACTTTGGTCGGCACTCCCAGATTTTCGAACAGCCGCACCGTCTCGGCGACGCCCAGGCTCGCCAAGGCAGAGTGGAGGAAGCGTCCCGAGCGGCCAAAGGCGGCGCAGATGCCGCGGTTGTCGGTCGCCTGCGTGAGGTTGCAGCGCGTGCCGCCGGACATCAGAATCTTGACGCCCGGCCGGCGGTTTTTCTCGACGAGCAAAGTCCGCGCGCACCAGTTCCGCGGCCCGGGCCGCCGCCACCAGCCCCGCCGCGCCGGCACCGACGACCAGCACGTCCAATGTCAGCTCGTCACGGCCCGTTCCAGCCGGCGGGTTCACGATTGCGACCCCGCTCGGGTATTTTCATCGGCCGGCAACAGAGCGACGATCGGCGTAACGCCGGGCCGATCGGCCGACCGCGGAGCGACGTCAGGGCCGGTCTCCTGCCCCGCTTCCTGAGCGGCAAAGTCGAGTCGGCCGTAGCGCCGCAATTGGGGACACAGCAGGGCCACCGTGCCGACCACCAAGAGCGTGCCGACCCCGCCGGCGACGACGGAAAAGGTGGCGCTGGTCCAAGAGGCGAGCATGGCGGATTCAAAGCCACCCAGCTCGTTCGAAGCCCCGATGAACATCCCGTTGACGGCCGAAACGCGGCCGCGCATCCGGTCTGGCGTCAACGTTTGGACCAGCGTGTGGCGCACGACGACGCTGATGTTGTCGAACGCTCCGGTCAGAAAGAACATCAGCAGCGAGAGCGAGAAGCTGCGCGAGACGCCGAACACGATGGTGGCCGCGCCGAACCCCGTCACCGCGCAGAGCAGCGCGCAGGCCGGCATGTTGAAACGGCGGTCGATGGGCGATGGCGACGGCCATGAGCATCGCGCCGAGCGCCGGCGCGGCTTCCAGCCAGCCCCAGCCCACCGGCCCGACCTGGAGAATCTCGGTTGCATAGACCGGCAGCAGCGTGGTAGCCCCGCCCAAGAGCACGGCGAACAGGTCAAGGGCCATGGCCGCCATGATCACCGGTTGCTGCCACACGAACACAAAGCCCGCCACCAGCGTGCCGATCGTCACGACCGAGGACGGCGGCGCGCTCGAGGGCGCTTCACGCACCAAAGAAATCGCGGCCAGGTAAACCATCGTCGCACAGGCCGTGAGCCAATAGACTGCCACGGGCGAACGTTGGGCGATGATCAGTCCGGCGAGGGCCGGCCCAAGCACCGACGAAAGCTGAAAACCGGTCATGCTCCAAGTCACCGCATTGGAAAATGTCTCCCGCGGGACGAGCTGCGGCAGCAGCGAGCTCTTGGCCGGCTGATGGAACGCCCGCGCGACGGCGTTCAACAGCAAGCAGGCATACATCGCGGCCAAAGGGGCCTGCCGGAGCGACGCGATAGCCAGGCCGCAGGCCGACGCTGCGGCCACGATCATCGAGGCCATGATGACCCAGCGGCGCGAGAAACGGTCGGCAACGTGCCCGGAGACCAGCGCCAAGAGCACCACGGGCAGCACCTGCAGCAGCCCGATCAGGGCCAGCGCTTCTTTCGAGTGCGTACGGTTCCAGATTTCCCAGCCGGCCGCGGCCGACTGCATCTGCAGGCCCGCATTGGCCACCAGGCTGCCGGCCAGATAAAGCTGAAAGTTGCGCACCCGCAGTGCCGCGTACGGATCGTGCGGCTGGGTGGCGCCGGCGGACGGACCAGGTGGGTTCATCAAACGCGATTGGTGGGAACGAGGGGACTTTCAAGGCAGCGGTCGGAAACGCGTGGCTCCCTGACGAAGCCCGCCGGCGGCGCGCTCCGGGGCGACTGCCGCCGTCGCCCGGCCAATCTTAGGTCTGCCGCGCAGCGCGCGTCAACACGAGGTAGCGACGGAGCGAAGCATCCGCACGGTCCTCCGGGAGGACACTTGGCGCGGCGGCAGGTTCACGCGGTGCGCCCGCCGGTCTGCAGATGAGCGACGCACGCCGCGCGCGTCGGATCGGCCAGTCCCTCATGGAGCACCGCGAGGACGCGCCGAATCGCCCGACAGCAGCGCCGGCTTGTCGAGCCACAAGCCGGGAAAGACCCGGCTTTTCCAACGCGCGTTTTCCGGGGGGAGCGGCTCATACTGCCCGCCTTGAAGCAGGAACCAATCGACGTCGCCCTCCAAGATGCGCCAGACCAGGTACTCGCGCACTCCGCTGCGACGGTAGAGATCGAGTTTATCGTGCAGGTCGTAGCTTGCGGAGCTGACAGCGATTTCGACGACCAACTCGGGGGGGCCCGCCAAGTACCCTTCCGCATCGATCGGGCTGAGACCGCCGCTGACAATCCGCAGACAGGCGTCGGGCTGCGGTTCGTTGTCCTCATCGAGGCGGACCGACGTCTGGATCGCTGCGCCGTTCCGGGAGTGGCAGCGGCGTATTGCAGCAGCCAACCCGCGATGATTGCGTGGGCCTCGCCGTGAGCGACCGAGACCGCGGCATTCATGAAGACCCTTCCATCAATGAGCTCGGCCTTCTTAAGTCGCGGGGTGATCAGCCAGCGACGCTCGAATTCGACTCGCGTGAGCCGATCGCCCTGCTCCAGACGCAAGTCAAGGGCTGCCGAAAGCGCGCACGGTCGCGGGATCTGCGATCGACGCAAATGGGCCGCCGGTGCTGCTTGAAGGGGATGTGGCCATGGAGTGGAGTCCTTCTGACTCCAGACTACCACTGGGGCCGGGGCGGGGCAATTCGGG
The DNA here is from genome assembly GCA_963828155.1 of uncultured Planctomycetaceae bacterium. GTDB lineage: Bacteria > Planctomycetota > Planctomycetia > Pirellulales > PALSA-1355 > CAWCAX01. The sequence goes on along the minus strand of CAWHDQ010000009.1, from coordinate 540,602 downwards.
CGCGTCGCACGCTCGAGCGTGACACAATTACATCCCGACGGCCACGGCCGATGGCTCGACGCGGCTTTCGGCCAGCGTGGTGTCGAGCGCGAGCTGCATCGTCACGCTCCAGCGGCCGTCGGCATCCCCCTGGACGATCCAGTGCGGCTCGACGACCACCGACTGGTGAACCAGCTCGAAGCCCCCTTCCGACTGGCTGACCGTCTCGACCGGAAAGGCCCACAGGCTGCTGGGCCGCGAGAGCTGCAAGCCCACGTCGATGCCGAGCCATTCGTCGACCAGGCCCAGCTCGCGCACGTCGTGCAGGTCGAGCTGCTGGCCCAACTGGCCGAGCCGTTGCCGGCCAGCCGCGTAGAAGTAGCGGTCGTCGGCGCCGGCCGGCAGGCCGGAGAAGTTCAGCTCGACCGCGAAGTGGAACGACCGCTGCGGCGGCAGCCCCTCGATCAAGTAAGCAATCTCGAGGCTGCTGCTGCCGGCTTCGAGCGTGACGCCCTTGGTGATTCGCAGCGGCTGGCCGTCGACGTTGCCCTGGGCTGCCAGCTGCACCTGGATGCGATCGGGATTGCGGCGCAAACGAGTCTCGTAACTGCGGCTGACAAAATCGCCCCGCTCGCCGGCCTCGCCCCGAGCCACCGCGGACAGCGTCGCCTCGGGAGCGTAGAAATGATCGAGCAGGCTCTTGCGCGGGCCGGGGTCGTACTGCAAGCGGGAGTCGAGCCCCGACTGCTTGAAGATCACCTTGTCGCTCACGCCGGCCACGTCGTTGCGGCCGTCGCCGCCGGCCAGCACCTTGCGATGATAGGCCTCCGGCCGGCGGGTAAGCGTGGCCAGCAAATTGTGGCAGATCGAGCGAACGTCGAGCTCGTACAGCTGGCCGCCGCGGGCCGGAGCAAGCAGGGCCGACAGGCGGTTGTTGGCCAGCTGCACTTCCTGCCGGCCGTCGAAATTGAAATCGTCGGCCGTGGCGCTGACCCAAGGCTCGGTTCGCCCTTCGGCCCGGTCGAGCAGGTTGTCAGCCGCGATCAACTGGTTGAACACGGCATTGCGCAAGTGCGGCAGATAGACCCCGCCGAACGCCCCGTGCCAATAGCTGCAGTTGCACTGCCCGCGATACAGGGCCCGCCGGGCATGCTCGATCAATTCGCCCTGGGCTCCACCCTCGACCAGCGCTTGCAAGCGGCGGCTGACCATCATCATCCGGGCGTACATCTCGTTGGTTTCGGGATACTTCACCTTGAAGTTGCGCCAGAAACCGCCGCGGACGAAGCGGGCAATCCGCGGCCAGCGCGGGTCGTGCTCCAGCTCGCGCCGCACGTGCACATACTCCGATAACTGCTCGGCCGGCAAAACCCACTCGGTCATCTCGCGGTAGCTGCCCTCGGGCAGGTAGACCTTGCCCGCCGGCGGCAGCGAGTCGAGCACTTCGCTTGGCGTAACCGGCTTGATCCAGCTCTCGTGGGCGGTCAGCAAATCGAAAAACCGGACCAGCCAGCCGTCGTCGTAGACGTGCTTCTTGGTTTCGGGCCACGCGCCCAGCTTCTCGCCATCGTCGCCGAACAGGGCCACGGCGCCGGGATGTTGCTGGTTGATCCGGCCCAGGTAGTCGATCACATCCTGCGGCGAGCCGAAGGGAATCAGGTACCGCAGCGGTTCGCTGTCGGGAAAGACGGAGAGCAGGTTGCCGTTATCTTCGGTCAGGTAATAGCCGTGGAGCTGATCTTCGGCCAGGCCGGCATTCTTGAAATGAAAATCGTCGAGCAGCGTGTACTGGATGCCGGCCGCCACCAGATCGCTGGTCATGCTTTGTTCCCAGACCCGCTCGGGCATCCACATGCCGCGAATCCGGGCCCCCAGCCGCTGTTCGAGCCAGCGTGAATAGCTCTCGATCTGGCCGACCCGGTCGCGGGGCGGGATCATCGACAGGATCGGCTCGTAGAAGGCCCCGCCGACGATCTCGATCCGGCCTTCGGCCACCAGATTGCGGAGCCGCTCCAGGTACTCCGGATGGTGGGCATCGAGCCACTCCATCAGCGGGCCGCTGGTGTGGAGGGCCATCTTCAGCCGCGGATAGCGCTCGAAGACGTCCAAAAACGGCCGATAGCTGTCCTGGTACGACTGCTCGAAGACTCCGTCAAAGTTGCCAATCGGCTGATGATCGTGCAGGACGAACAGGAAGCGGATGAATTGCGACATGGGCTTTTCGTCGTGAGCACCCCGAGTTTCGCGAAATAACGCAGCGCCGACCGCCGGACCCGACTAGCGGGCCCCTCGTTCGTCGCTTCCGTCCGCCGCCACAGCCATCCGCAGCCGACCGGCGGCCTCTTCGGGCGGGACGGGGTTGATGTAGAACCCCGTCCCCCACTCGAAACCGGCAATGTTCGTCACGCGCGGAATGATCTCCATATGCCAGTGATAGTGCCCCAGCGCGGGACTGTCAAAGGGGGCGGTATGGATTATGTAGTTGTAAGCCGGGCGATCGATCACACGCTCGATTCCGGCGATCACCCGACGCATAATCTGGGCCAACTGGAGCAGGTTTTCCTCCGCCAACTCCTCGAAATGACTGGCGTGGTCTCGCGGCAAGAGCCATGTCTCCCAAGGAAACCGGCCGGCAAACGGACAGAACGCCGCGAACCCGCCCTGCTCCAGCACGAGCCGCGCGCCGCGCTGCCGTTCTTCGGCCAACAGCCGGCAATAAATGCACTGCCCTGACCGCTCGAAATACGCCAGCGAGCCGGCCATCTCTTCGGCCACGCTGATCGGCACGATTGGCAGGCCGATCAATTGGCTGTGGGTGTGCTCCAGGCTGGCGCCCGCGGCCGGGCCGACGTTCTTGAAGATCACCGCGTAGCGGAGCCGCGGATCGCGACTTCAAGGCGCGCATCCGCTCGCGATACGCCAGCAGGACGTTCGCTAGCTCGGCGTCGGTCAGCTCGGAGGTGCTGACCAGGTGCCGGGGCGATTCGACGATCACCTCGTGCGCACCCCAGCCCGCCTGGCGTCGAAATGCTCGTCGCCCCCCGCTCCGCCGGCGTCGTCGTCGAGCGCCGGATACTTGTTGGGCACCACGCGAACGGTCCAACCGGGCCGGCCAGGCGAACTGCCGCCGGGACGCAGGGCCCAGACCTCGGGGGGTGAGCTGTCTTCGTGGCCTTCGCAGAACGGGCAGAACGTATCGGCCCGCCGCGGCGGACTCTGCTCGTAGTCGTTCGGCCGGTCCGACCGCGCCTGCGACACGATCACCCAGCGGCCGACGATCGGATCTTTACGCAGCTCGGGCATCTGGACGCCGGTCGACTAGAGCAATGCAGCGCGCGTTCATTCAGGGCGGCAGAACGAGATTATCCACAGATTTCGCAGATTACGCAGCGCGGCCGGTGGCCGCAACCAAAACGGGATGGATGAAGGACGCGGCTCCTTGGACTAAGGTGTGGTTAGCAAAACTGCACTTCAGTCTTCAGGAGCCGCGCCATGAAGCGTTTTTTACAGCGCCATCTGGGCCGTGTCATCGGGGTGTTGAACGGTTTTGATCGATTGCGGTTCCGGGGAACGCTGCGACCGTTGGCTCACACCGGCGGAATGATGGAGTTTCTCTGGGGGTCGCAGGTGTTGCTCAAGGACTTCAAGCAATACGTGCTGGGCGTGACCGAGCAGGTGCGGCAGTCGCTGGTCAAATTGGCAGCGGACGCCGACCGACCGGTGAAGTATCTGGCCAGCAGTTCCACGGACAAGGAACAGGTTGCGCGGCGGATTGCCGCGGCCGACGACGTGCGCAAGGGCTCGTGTGCGTGCTGACCTGCGTCGAGGTGTGCCGCTCGTACGACGTCCACCGCAATCGACAGACACGGCACTTGGAGTTGCAGAGTTGCCAACGTAAGTGCCTGCACTCGTATGCCTACTTCATTCATCCCCGGCTGGGCTGGATGCACGCCCGGTTGCAGACCTGGTTCCCCTTCGACTTGCGGATCTATCTCAACGGCCGCGAATGGTTGTGCCGCGAACTGGATCGGGAGGGCGTCGCCTATTTGCGACGCGAGAATTGTTTGACCCGGGTCGCAGACGTTCCACGTGCCCAGCGGCTGCTCGACAAACAATTGCGGATCAACTGGCCCGATCTGTTGGACTCGATTGCCGCCCAGGTCTTTCCCTTACGAGGCAGCGTGCTGGCGTCGTGGCCCATGAATTACTACTGGTCGCTCGACGAGAGCGAATGGGCCAGCGACGTGATGTTTCGCTCGGCCGGGCAATTGGCCGAGTTGTATCCGCGACTGGTGCGGCACGCGATGAGTTCCTTCGGCACCCGCGAGGTGTTGCGATTCCTGGGGGCAAGGTGCCTACCCAGCGAGGCCTCTACTGGGGACGGTTCGAGAAGGAGCTGACCAGCGATCTGCGTCAACGCCCCGAGGGGATGCGGGTCAAACACCGGCTGGGCCGCAATTCGCTGAAGATGTACGACAAGCAAGGCTCGGTGTTGCGGATCGAAACGACCATCAATCACCCCCGGGACATGAAAGTGTTTCGCCCCAAGGAGGGGGACGCTCGCGGCGGCAAAGCCTGGCGCGACCCTCGCAAAGGCGTGGCCGACACCCATCGCCGGGCCCAACTCTGCCAGGCCGCCAACGAGCGCGATCTGGACGGGCTGGCCGACGTGGATGAAACGACCGCCCTGGCCGAAATCGCGGAACCCTTGTGCCGTCCCGTCCGGCGGCAGGACCAACGCGCCCGCGCTCAACCCGCTTTCGGCCGATGACGCTCGGTTGTTGGCAGCGATCAGCCGGGGCGAGTTCGTCATCCACGGATTCCGCAATCGAGACCTGCAGCCGTTGCTCTACGACTCCGCCGCCCCCGACCAGCAACAGCAGCGGCGCCGATCGGCCGCCGTGACGCGTCGGATTCGGCTCCTGCGGGCCCATCGCCTGATCCGCAAGGTTCCCAAGACCCACCGCTATCTCGTCACCAGCAAAGGGCGTTTGGCAATCACCGCGTTACTCGCGGCCCGACAAGCAGATACCGCAAAGCTCACCGCCGCCGCGTGAAAAAATCTTCGCCAAACGGAAAGAAGTTGCCGGTTAGTAGTACAGAGGGAAGGCGGCGCGAATTAGCCCAGAGAATTCTCCTGATCGTCGCCCCCTCTTTCCAAGACTGTCCGTCAACTTTTCGCCGCACATCCACCCAGAACTGCTCTCGTGGCAGACTCGGCCATCAGCAAACCAATCTGTGAAATCTGCGAAATCTGTGGACGCCTTTCCCCTTAATTCCTGCGATAATCCGGCGTCGTAACGTAACGCTGCCGCCTCGATCATCTTTCCGCAGGGCTCGATCCGTGGACAGCGCAGAAAATCACAAGAAGGACGAGTCGGCGACGGGCGATCCGCAGACCTTTGCCGTCATCGGCGCGGCTCTCGATGTGCATCGCACCCTGGGAGCCGGTTTCTTAGAAGCGGTCTACCAAGAGGCGCTCGCGATCGAGTTGGCTCGCCGGCGCGTGCTGTTCCGCAGAGAGATCGAACTCCCTGTTCGCTACAAAGGCTGCCTGCTGGCCTGCCATTACCGGGCGGACTTCATTTGTTTCGACCGAGTGATCGTCGAGGTCAAGGCACTCGGTCAAATTACCGGCACTGAGGAAGCCCAGTTGCTCAATTATCTTAAGGCGACTGGCTTCCCGGTCGGGCTGCTGATCAATTTCGGCGCCGCGTCGCTGCAATACCGCCGTCGAATCCTCTCAGTTTCATCCACCGCGCCCAGAAATCAGCGGATCTCTGCGTCTAGCCCGTCGGACACCCAAGGGCGTCAAACCTTGCTCGACGACTTGGGCCGCACCTGGGCCAGGGTTTGCTCGTACAGCTGCACGTATTGCCGCGCACTGTTGGTCCAAGACCAGTCCTGCCGCATGCCAGCTTCGATCAGGCGATTCCACTGCGGCTTGCGGGCAAACAGGTCGCAGGCCCGCTGCAGGGTCTCGTTCAGCGCCAGCCCGCTGTATTCGCGGAAGGAGAAACCGGTCGCCGTGCCAGCGGCCAGCGTTTCTTCGGTTGCGTCGGTGACCGTGTCGGCCAGGCCGCCCGTGCCGCGAACCACCGGCACCGTGCCGTATTTGAGACTGTAGAGCTGGTTCAAGCCGCAGGGCTCGAAGCGGCTGGGCATCAGAAAGATGTCGGCCCCGGCTTCGATCCGGTGGGCCAGCGCATTGGAAAACTCGAGCCGCACGGCCACGCGCTGCGGATACGCGCTGCGCCAGCGTGGTGAACAGCTCGTGGTACTGGTTGTCGCCCGTGCCCAGGATGACCCATTGCACGTCGCGGGTTCTGCACCCAGTCGCGCATGACGGCCGCGACCAGATCGATGCCCTTCTGGTCGACCAGGCGGCCGACGAGCGCCACCAGGGCGCGTCGGGCTGGCAGGGCAGCCCCAGTTCGGTCTGCAGTGCGGCTTTGCAGAGCGCCTTGCCCTGGCGCGGCGTTCTCGCGCGTGTACTGGGCCGCCAGGTGACGATCGGTCTGCGGATTCCACTCGCGGTAATCCACGCCGTTGATGATGCCCGACAGCGCGCCGCGGCGCATCTGCAGCAGGCCCTCGAGCCCGCAACCCAGCGGAGCGCTTTGAATTTCTTCGGCGTAGCGCGGGCTGACCGTATTGATCCGGTCGGCGAAGGCCAATCCCGTCTTCAGCAGGTTCAGGTTGCCGAAGAATTCCATTTGCTGCCAGTTGAAGTATTTCCAGTCGAGCCCGGTCAGCAGCATGTCCCAGTGCCAGAAGATGCCCTGGTACGAGATATTGTGGATCGTGAGCAGCGAAGCGACGTGCTCCAAGGGGGGCACGGCGCGGTACTCGATCTTCAGGTAGGCCGGCACCAGCCCGGTTTGCCAGTCGTTGGCGTGGATCACGTCGACCGCCAGGCCCAGTTGCCGAACGGCCTCCAGCACGGCCCGGGAGAAGAACACGAACCGCTCGCAGTTGTCGCGGTAGTCGCGCGCCGTCCTCGGTATAAAGGTTGGGCCGGTCGAAGTAGTCGTTCTGCTCGACGAAGTAAACCGGCACGTCGCTCCCGGGCAGGTGGCTCTTGAGCAGCGCTCCGGAAACGGTGCGGGCGCCGATCGGCACGTCGATCCGCAGGCCCAGCCGCTCGATTGGGAGTCCCGGTGCGTAGACCTGCCGATACGCCGGCATGATGACCGACGCCTGATGCCCGAGGCGGGCCAGCTCGACCGGCAGCGAACCGCAAACGTCGGCCAGTCCGCCGGTCTTGGCGAAAGGGACCGCTTCGCTGGTGGCAATCAGGATCTTCACGCGCAAAATAGCTCCGGTTTGACTGACCCGGGCGCCCTGCGGCCGACGGGCAGCGGGGCCGCTTGGCCACTTGACCGGTGCGGAACCGTCAGGGTTCGGCAGCCGCCAAGCCGCCCGTGGCCGAAGCGCGATGACTCGCGCTCACCGCAGCCGGGAGAGGCCCTCTTGCTAGCCTAATCGATCCCTTGCCCGCGGCGGTCAAATTAGCAGAAAAGCGGTCAAGAATGAAGCTCCAAAAGGAGTTAGGAAGCCGGCCGCTGGCTGGCGGGCAATCACTGCCCGCGCCGCAGCGTACACCGCGAGCGAATTCCCGCGGTGGCCGATGAACTTTTCGCCCCGCGGGCGACACCCAACTTTGCGGTCGCTCTGTGCCACTTTCGCTCGGTTCGTCAGCGCAGCGGCGAGGGGGCGGGGGCGTGCATGCTCGAAAGGCCGGGCGGTTTTGCTTTCGGTCGCCAGGCCGTTGAGCATAAAATAAACGGCTGATGCCGCCATGCACCGCACCACCGAGGGACGAGAGGGCTCCGTGGACCGTTTCGACGTCGATCAGGCCAGCCGCCAGCATTTCGCCCGGATTCACCGCGCGGCACTCGTGCTGACCGGCAATCCGTGGGATGCCGACGATCTGGTCCAGGAAACCTTCCTCGTCGTGGCCCGCAGCGGCCGCGACTTTCAGGGGCGGAGCAGCGTGTATACCTGGCTGTACGGCATTCTGCTGAATCTCGACCGCCGCCAGCGGCGCCGGGCCGGCACCGAGCGGCGCAAATTGCGCGTCTTGTGGTCGAGTGACCCGGTGCAATCGGCGGCCATGCCAGCGGCCAGCAACCAGGCCGAGACGGCCGACTGGAACCGCAGCCTCTGGGCACAGGTCGCCAAATTGCCGGAAGGTCAGCGCAAGGCGCTCGTTCTCCGCTATAGCGAACAGCTGGCCTACGACGAAATTGCCGAAGTGCTCGGCTGCCCGCTGGGCACGGTGAAGTCGCGGATTTTCAACGGCCTGGCGGCACTCCGCGCGCAATCCCTGGCAGAAATTCCGGCCACGCTCAAAGCGGTACGCTAAAGGATCCCACGTCATGCGGTTTGAGCCGCGAATCATTCGCCCCGACGAGCCCGAAGAACCGCTCGACCTGCCGGCCGACCTGGCCGAGTTGGCCGAGCAGCTCACGGCCGATGCCCAGTGGTTGGCCGAGCGCCATCCGGGACAGCTCCCTTCGGCACAAGGCCCCGCTCCGGCGCCTGCGGCGGCGGTCGACCGGGGCCGGCGCTTGGCCCGGGCCGCCGCAGTGGCGATGCTCCTGTTCGGCGTGGGATTGTGGGGGGGCAAGCTCTGGCGCGGGGCCATGCACGTCGAGCGGCCACACGTCGACGCTGCTTTGGCCACCGACAATGCCGGCAGCCGCAATTCCGCGCTCGAAGGAAACTCCGCGTTGGGCAGCGCCACTGCTCGGCGCCGTCGGTTCAGGTAGCGCCGCGCTATTGGGCGGGCTGAGCGGCGGCGAGCAAGAGGGCGTGCTCGATCTGCTGGAAGAACAATCGCTCGACGAAGCCCGGGTTTCGATCTGAATCCATGTCCCGCACTGCGCTGGCAATTTTGGCCCTGACGACCCTGGCGGCGGTCGCTCCCGCCTGGTCGCTGCTGCGCGGCGCTGAGACCGACTGCGAACTGGCGGCGGCACGGCTCTCGGCGCCACGGTCACCGTACGGATTCTGGCCGGCAAAAGCGATGCCGCGGACACGGCGGAGAATCGCGCCGGAGACAGCGTGACGGTCTGCTCCGGCGTCTGTGTGGCTCCGGGTTTGGTGGCCACGTTTGTCAGCCCCGAACGTCAGGCCGAACAACCGGCCAATCGCTTCCGAATCACCCTTCCCGACGGTGAGCAGGCCCGGGCGACGCTGCGCGTCGTCGATCATTACTCGGGCTTGATCCTGCTCGCCGTCGACGGTGGCGGCCTGACTCCCTTGGAAGCCGGCGACGATGCGCCGAAAGTCGGCAGCGCGGTTGTCTCGGCGGCGGCCGCGGGCGTCGAAAAGCCGGTCGTCTCGCTGGGCATCGTCAGCGGGGTCGAGCGTTCGCCCGGCGCCAGCGGCCTGCCCCCCCTGCTCCAGTGCGATCTGCGAACCAGCGACACGTCGAGCGGCGCGGCCATTGCCGACCGGCAAGGCAAGCTGCTGGGCATCGTTGCCGCGGTTCCGCGAACCGGCGAGCGCGGCGGCTGGACTTATGCCGTGCCCCCGCGGCATTTGCCGCGGTTGCTGGCAGCCAAAGCCGACGGCGAAAAGCCGGTGGTACTCGAGCGGCGGCGGCCTTCGGTCGGACTGACGATGGGCCCGGGGTCGCGCGAAGGCACCGTCGAAGTCGAACATGTCGTTCCCGGCGGTCCGGCCGACAAGGCCGGCATCGCGCGCGGCGACGTGATCGTCGAAGCCGACGGCCGCAAGATCCGCAGCGCGTATCAGGCCGTCGACTTGATCCTGAATCGCCAGCCGGGCGACACGCTGGGCCTGATCGTGGCCCACGGCGGCGAGCGGAAGAACGTCGAGGTGGTCCTGGCCAGCCAATCGCCCGCCGTCGCGGCAACCCCGGCCGGCAACGTCGGCCCGCAAGTGAAGGTGCGGGTGGTGGGCCGCAACCAAATCGAAGTGGAAAAGCACCTGGGCGAGGTCGGCGTGGCGGGCGAAGCCCCCGCGGCTCGCAGCCCGGGTAATGAGCTGGAAATGCTCCGTATCCAGCTCGACGCCTTCGAGCGGGTGATCTCCCGGTTGCAAGCCGAGCTCAAGCGTCGCGACCAGCAGCAGTCCGAAACCGATCAGCTGGTCGAATCGCTCCGCCGCGAAGTCGAGTCGCTCCGCAAACAGCAAGGCGAAAAGCCGCCGGCGGGTGGGAACCGTGAGTAGCGTGTCGCGACGGCTTATTCTTTTTAGCGCGGACCCGATGTGGCACCGCGAAAATGGCTGGTGACGCTGGCCGCGCTGCTGCCCTTCGTTCTGGCCACAGCCGCGCACGCCGCCGAGCAACCGGTGCGCGTGATCTTCGACACCGACCTGGGGGCCGACGTCGACGATGCCGGCGCCGTGGCCCTGTTGCACGCCCTGGCCGATCGCGGCGAAGTGGAAATCCTGGCGATGGGCCTGTCGGTCAAGCATCCCTGGAGCGCGCCCTGCCTGGATGCGCTGAACACGTATTACGGCCGGCCCGATATTCCGATCGGCGCACTCAAGGGGCCCGGCGTCGACGATGGCTGCAAGTACGCCGAGCGGATCGCGGCCGAGTTTCCGCACGATCTGAAAGCCGCCGCCGATGCGCCCGACGTCACCGAGCTTTACCGGCGCACGCTGGCTGCCCAGCCCGACCAGAGCGTCGTCCTGGTGACCGTGGGCTTTCTGACGAATGTTGCGAACCTGCTCGAATCCAAGCCCGATTCGCACAGCGAACTGGACGGCGTCGAGCTCGTGCGGCGCAAGGTGCGCACCTGGGTTTGCATGGGGGGCGGGTTCCCCAACGGGCAGGAATACAATCTGATGAAAGACGCCGCTGCGACCGCAAAAGCGGTGGACAAATGGCCCTGCCCGATCGTTTTCAGCGGGTTCGAGATCGGCGCACCGATTCGAACCGGCGCCGGACTGAAAGCGGCTCCGGCCGCGAACCCCGTCCGCCGGGCATACGAGCTGTACAACGGCCTCGACAATCGCTCGAGCTGGGATCAAACGGCCGTGCTCTACGCCGTCCGCGGGCTAAGCGGCGGCCTGGCCGACGTGTGGGACGTTCACGCCGGCGGCAGCATCCAACTGGCCCCCAACGGCAGCAACACCTGGCGCGATGAGCCCGAGGGGCGGCATGCCTACCTGGTGCGCAAGCTCCCGTCCGAGAAGGTGGCAGACGTCATCGAGCCGTTGATGGAAGCGCCGCCCAAGCGGAAACAGCCCTGACGATTCACCAGGGCGAGCGGGCCTATTTGGCGCCGGCCAGAAACGCTTCGATCCGGTCGAACCCCGCGGCCAGCACGTCGAGCGACGTGGCAAACGACAGCCGGGCGTAGCCCTCGGCACCGAAAGCCGATCCCATCACCGTGGCCACGTTTTGCTGCTCGAGCAGGGCCAGGCACCACTGGGTCGAATTGTCGACTCGGGCGCCGCCATAGGTGCCGCCGAGGAATTTGCCGATGTTGATGAAGGCGTAGAAGGCCCCGCCCATGTCCGGGCAACTCAGCCCGGCGATCCGGCCAATCCGCTCGCGGACGTAATCGCGGCGCTTGGCGAACTCGGCCAGCATCTCGTCAACGCACTGCTGCGGGCCCTCAAGGGCCGCCAGGGCGGCATACTGGCTGACGCTGCACGGGTTCGAAGTTTCCTGGCTTTGCAGGTCGGCCATCGCGGTGGCCACCGCCGCGGGCGACAGGGTCCAGCCGATCCGCCAGCCGGTCATCGCGTAAGCCTTGCTCACGCCATTGACCGTGATGGTCCGCTCGGCGAGCCCGGGGCGCACCGTGGCGAAGCTGGCGAACCGCCGTCCGCCGTACGTCAGCCGCTCGTAGATTTCGTCGGAGATCACCAGCAGATTGCGCTCGATGGCCACGTCGGCCAGGGCCCCCAGTTCCTCGGGCGAGTACATGCTGCCGGTCGGGTTCGAGGGGGAACACAGCAGCAGGATCGTACTGCGCGGCGTGAGCGCGGCGCGGAGCTGGGCCGGCGAAAGCTTGAAATCTTCGCTCTCGCGGGTTTCGACGATCACCGGTTTGGCGCCGGTCAGCTTCACCAGCTCGGCATAACTGACCCAGTAGGGCGCCGGAATGACCACCTCGTCGCCCGGATTGCAGAGCGCCGTGAACACGTTGTGCAGCGAGTGCTTGGCCCCGTTCGACACCACGACCTGCGCCGGCGAATACTTCAGACCGTGCCGGGCTTCGTATTGCTTGGCGATTGCGGTCCGCAGCTCGGGAATGCCGCTGGCCTGCGTGTAATGGGTGTGGCCGGCCCGCATCGCGTCGGCGGCGGCCCGGCAGATGTGCTCGGGCGTGTTGAAGTCGGGCTCGCCGACGCTGAAGTCGTAGACCTTTTTGCCGGCCGCTTTGAGCTCCTTGGCCTTGGCGGCCATGGCCAAGGTGGCCGAGGGTTCGAGGGCCTGGACAATGCGCGAAATGGTCACGCTCATGAGTCGACTCCGCCGGAAAAATCGGCACAATTGGCCGCAGCTGGCCGCGCACTTGACGCCCGCTCGCCAAGCGTGCGACAATCATAGTAGGTTGTTGGTTCGCTTCCAAGTGGCCCAAAGCCAGGCGCTGCGCAGACTGCGCGGCCTTCGACTTTGCGGCGCAAGGCAAGGTGCGGCGGCCAGGCGCACGGCACGGCTCCGCGGCCGGACGTCCGCTTGCAGACCGCCCGGCAGCCACGCGCCTGACCCCGCCCGCGCCGCTAACGATCTCTTGCAGCCCGGCGTGATCCCACCGCCACCAAGGGCAACGCGGTTGTTGTTGCCCGGACCCGCCACCGCAATCCGAAATCGAATCTGCATTGGCCGCCGCAGCGCCCATTCGTGCGGCAAGCCCGTTCCACCCATTCCAGCCTCGCGAGAACCAATCGAATCATGGCCCGTTCGCGTGTCGGCATCTGGCTCATTGGAGCCAAGGGGGGCGTCGCTTCGACGGCGCTGGTGGGGCTCGTGGCCCTGAAAAAAGGGCTCGTCGGCCCATTTGGGCTCGTCAGCCAACTGCCACAGTTCGCCACCTGCCAGCTGGCCGATTGGAAAGATTTCGTCGTCGGTGGGCACGAAGTTCGCGACGTGAAGCTCTACGACGAAGCCCTGCGGATGCACAGCGAGAGTCGCGCCATCGATCTGGAGATGCTGCAAAAGTGCAAGGGGGAACTCGACAAGATCGACAAGCAGATTCGCCCCGGCACGCTGCTCCACGTCGGGCCGACGATCGAGAAGTTCGCCGCCCCCGAGTTGCAAAAACGCCGCGAGACGCCCCGCGCCGCCATCGAGCGGCTGCAGGCCGACCTCCGCGCGTTTCGCGACAGCCACAAGCTGAGCCACGTGATCGTGATCAACGTCGCCTCGACCGAGCCGGCGCCGGCCGGCGTCGAAACGCTGCCGGCCGATTGGCCCGCGCTCGACAAGCTGATCGACAAGCCGGGCAAATGCCCGTTGCCGGCCAGCTCGCTCTACGCAATCGCCGCGCTCGACCTGGGCTGCTCGTATCTCAACTTCACGCCCTCGCTCGGCGCCTCGCCGCCGGCGATCGGCCAGTTGGCCCAGCTTCGCTCGGCGTGCCACATGGGCTACGACGGCAAGACCGGCGAGACGCTGCTCAAGAGCACGCTGGCTCCGATGTTTGCCAACCGCAACCTGCAGGTGATGAGCTGGGTCGGGCACAACATTTTCGGCAATCTCGACGGCAAAGTGCTCGACGACCCGGCCAATAAGAAATCTAAGGTCACGAGCAAAGACCGGATCTTGCGCGACATCCTGGGCTACAGCCCGCAAACGCTGGTCTCGATCGAGTACATCGCAAGCCTGGGGGACTGGAAAACCGCCTGGGACCACGTCCACTTCCAAGGCTTTCTCGGCACGCCGATGACGTTTCAGTTCATCTGGCAGGGCTGCGACTCGCTGCTGGCGGCGCCGCTGGTGCTCGATTTGGTCCGCTTCACCGAGCGGGCCTGGCGGGCCGGCCAGACCGGCCTGCTCACGTTCCTGTGCAGCTTCTTCAAAAGCCCTTTGGGCGTGACCGAGAACGACTTCGGCCGCCAGTTCCAGTTGCTCGAAGCCTGGGCCGCGGACCTCTCCAAGAACGACGCGACGTCGAGCAAGACCTGAGGCACCGTCGAGCTTTCGGCTGGGGTGGATTATTCACCGCCGAACGCGGAGGGTCGCAGAGGGCGAACCGGACTGATGTGGCTGACGAGGCCAGTCGATGAAGCCGAATGATGGCTGAACTTTAACGTGGCGCATCTGAATCACGACATCAAACCGACGGGCGACCGGGCTTTGACCTCGTCCTGGGCGTTCCTCGGCGCTCTCCGCGGTTAATCTTCCCCGTGAAGCTAGTGCGAACCTACGCCGCCAGCTTTCGGCAAAACGATTCCAGCGTGTCGTCGCCGCGGATGTCGATGCGGGCCAGGCTGTAGCGATCGGCCCCCGGCAGCCGATTGACGCGATTGCCGATCCGCAGGGCGCAGCGCACGCCCAACGCGGACAACAGGCGGTGCACCGCCCGCCGGCGCAGGCTGCGCCGGCCTGGATCGCGGCCGTAGGGATAGGCCAGCCCGCCGGACCAAGGCACGCCGTGCCGCTCGAACTCGGCGATCGCCTGCCCGAGGTCGGCCGCAATGGCCGCGAGCGATAAGCGGCGGTAATTCTCGTGGCTGTGCGAGTGCAGGCCGAATTCGACGACATTCGTCGGCAAAGAGCGGAGCTGCTCCCAAGCGGCCAATCGCTCACCGCCGCCGTCCCACGCGTTGACACTGCCGATGAACCGGGCCGGCAGAAACAGGGTCGCCCGCAGGCCGTACCGCGCGAGCAGCGGGCAGGCGAGTTCCAGTTGCCCGAGATAGCCATCGTCGAACGTGATCAACACCGGCCGCGGAGGCAGCGAAACCTGGCCGTCGAGATGATCGGCCAGCTCCTGGCAGCCGATCGCCTGGTAGCCGGCCGTCCGCAGATGCGCAAGCTGCCGCTCCAGTTCGGTGGTAGTGACGGTCCAGCAGTCGCCCGCGACCGGCTTGATCTTGTGATACATCAAGATCGGCAGCCGCTCCCGCGGGATCCGCAACCAGCTGGGCAGCAGGCCGGCTAGTGCTAAGGAGGGACTAGCGCTCATGCGGCAGATCGGCAGTGCTCTTGCAGCTCCGCCAGCTTGATGTACTTGACCGTCGGGTAGAGCGCCGAGAACAGGGCCCAGACGAAACCCGGATAGCCGTCGAGCAGCAACCCCTTGATCAGGTACAGGTGCAAGAACGTCAGCGGAAACCGCCAGACGATGTCCCACCAGGAAGCCGGCCGCCGCCGCCCCTGGGCCTGGCGGGCAGCGAGCGATGTGTAGCGATTGAATTTTTCGAAGTAGTGCTCGACGTCGCGATAGCTAGCATGCCGGATGTGGCCGTCGAGCACGCCGACCGGCCCCTGCAGAATTACTTTTTCGTGGACGTCGGCCAGGTTGAAGTTGCCGGCGCGGCGGTCGAACAGCCGCAGGTGCCGCTTGCCGAACTGTCCGCCGAAGCGGAGGATCCGGCCCATGAAGATCAGCGAAATGGGAATTTCGTAACCCAGATAGCGCCCGTTCTCGCGCGACAGCCGGCGGCAAATTTGCCGCTGCAGCTCGGGCGTGACCACCTCGTCGGTATCGACCACGAGCACCCAGTCGTTCCGAGCGGCGGACACGGCATACCGCTTTTGCCGGCCGAAACCGTCGAAATCGCGCTGGATCACACGGCAGCCGAACTCGCGGCAAATGGCCACAGTGCGGTCGCTGCTGCCGGCGTCGACCACCAGAATCTCGTCGCACCAATCGAGGGCGCACAACGTCTCGGCAATCGTGCCTTCGTTGTTGTGCGAGATCAGCACGGCGCTCAGCGCGGGCATGATGCGGTCTGACGGCGAGCAGGGTCGAGTACGCCGCCACAGGGGGGCGGCCGGCGGCGACGATTTTAGGTCGAAGTCGCGAAACGTGGTAAGACGGATTTGTGGTTTTTGCGGTAACTCGTATTGACGCGGTCCCGCCGAAGTTGCTTCAATCCCGCGAGCTTGGGCGAGCGGCGCAACAACATGGTCCGATCCGCGACCTCCCCGCTCGAAATATTTTCTCGTCCGCGACCGCCGCGGCGACCGATACAGATGCCCGAACCGGTAGCCTGATGGCGACCGATCGCTATCGTCGTGCGTTGTCTCCGTCGGGGCGCTCGCGGAGAACGAGCAACGCCAAAACACGTCGAGCGCTGACTACCTAAGGAGCCACGGACATGGCTAAGAAGACCGCGAAGAAGACGACCAAGAAGGCTGCCAAGCCGTCGCCGAAGAAGAAGGGCGCCGCCAAGCGCTCGCACAAGAAAGTCGCCAAGAAGGCGAAGAAGTAAGGCTCTTCGGACGGCACGTCCCATCAATCCGACGAGAAAGGCCGGCTGGTCACCCGCAACTGGGGTGGCCAGCCGGCCTATTGTTTTTGCCCAACTTGTTATTGCCCGCCTTTATATTACCCGGCGGGGGGCCGCCCCGAACGCGGCTTGCGGCCCTTGGGCGACGGCAGCTTGGACCGCGGCTGGCCGTCGTCGAGCTGCACGCGGACCTCGAGCTCGCCCTCGTTGTCGGCCAGCTCGCCGGCCGGCTCGTTGATCCGCAAATAGAGCGTGCCGCTCTGGGTGGGCGCTAGCACCGCCTCCAACCCCACGGCGACCGGCCGAACCAGCGCGGGAGCCGCGTCGCCCACGGCCGTCGCGTCGTCGTGGACGGCTGCTAGCAAGATGCCCAGCGGCTGACCTTTGTTGTAGCGGATGGTCACGCCGCCCGGTTCGCACCACCAGGGCCCGGGCCGCTCGCCGATCCGGTAACGGCCGCTGGCTGTCAGGCGATATTTCTTGCCCGCCTCCAGCCGCACGCCGCTCGGCTGCCAGCCACGGTCGGCGGCGACGCGGATCGTGGCGCCGTCCACTGCGAGCGGCTCGCCCGCGTGAAAGTCGATCGCCATCCGCTCGAAGTCGTATCCGTAATTCAGATTGGCCGTGAACACCTGCCATTCAGTGGTCAGTCGAGTCCAGTCGGCGGCAAAGGCGCGGCGGAATTGCGGGGCGAAATCACCCCCGCGAACCCACTCGGCGGCGCCGCGAAACCGCTCGCGATAGCGCGGGTGCCCGTCGAGAAACGCCGCCAAGGCCCAGCTCCAGGCATAGGGCTTGAGCTCCAAGTGCGCCCGGCCGTCGTAGGCCAGCACATCCTCGACGGTCAAACCCTTGCCCGCCGCCACGTCTTCCTGCACGATCCGCAGCCGGCCCCAGCCAGGCAGCTCGTCGGCCGAACGGGGGAAATAATTGACCGTGATTTTTCCGTCCTGCCAGCGATGCGTGGCGAGTAGCTCGGCGATCCCCTCCATGTACCAGGGCGGACCGGCCGTGCCGATCAGCGTGTACATCAGCGAGTGAACGCCCTCGTGCAGCAGCAAATGGCGGCGATAGTCGGGGCTCGTCTGGTCGTAGAGCCACAGCTCCTTGCCGGTCGAGTAACCATTCAAGAACGGCGGCAGATTGGCCCGCCAATAGCCGGCCTGCTGGAACCGCTCCTTCGAGCCGACCAGGTAGCCCGTGACGTGCCAGTCGGCGTGCTCTTGCGCATCCAGGGCGAAATACCGGCACCACTGCGGAAAGGCCGCGTCGAAGGCTTGCGGCAGCTCGTCGATCTGGCTGCTGCTGGCCAAGTCGGTCACGAGCGTGAGGTGCCGGCCCTCCAGGCGACGAAAGCCGGGGGCGAGCGGCGCATCGGCGGCCAGCAGCGGGCCCGCCGCGCCGGCCCAAGCGGTCCAGGCTAGAACCACGGCGACAGTGGCTGGGGCGGGAAACGAAAATGACATGGCGCAATCTGCCTCCGGCGGCCGAATTAGATTATTCTACTCGAAGCCGCCCGGCGCGGCGGAACCCGGCCGACCCGAAAACTCGGCGCCCCACCTGGCCGCCCGTCAAAACCCGCTGGACCCGTTTGAATTGACCACGCCCAACGATTCGGCCATTCCCCCCGGCGCCGGCAGTGGAGCGAATCTGCCCGGCCCCCTGTCGCTCCGCCGGATCGGCACGGCCCACCTGGCCATCGGGCTGGTCGCCGTGCTGTGCGTCACCGGCGCGGTCGATCTTTGGCCGGCAGTCCGGGCCGGTGGGCAGCCGCTGGAAATCGACTCGCCCGCTCAAAGGGCCGTTTGGGCGGCCCTGGCCTATCTGGTGGTTACGGCCCTGGTCGAGTTGCGGGCGAGCTTCGCCGTCGCGGCGGGGCAGGCGGCATCGTCTGCGTTTACCAGCCGAGCGATCGGCGCCCACCTGCTGGTCCTGGCTGCCTCGGCCGTGACCATCGCCCGGGGGTTCCATTCGCTGGCCCTGCTGGCCGGTCTGCACGTCATCCTGTCGGCGTTGGTCACGGTCAGCCTGATCGTATCCGTGGTCGACTACTGGGAGCAGCGGGCCCTGCGACTCGAGGGGGGCGAAGCCCAATCCAGCGGCAAAGGCTCGACTCCGGCACCTGCCGCCGGCCTGGGCGCCATCTGGCTGGTGCCGCTCTGGGGGGCTGCTTTGCTCGTGGTCGGCACGCTGTTCTATTTGGAAGAACAGCCGGTCCCGCATGCCGAGATGCCGGCCATCGAATCTGCTCCTGACGAAAGTAGCGCCGATGATACCCCCGCTGCAACTCCGCAAAATTGATTCCCAGCGGCGGCGGGCGGTCGGTCGCCGGACGCAGGCCCTGTGCCTGTTGGCGTTGATCTTGCCGTCGGTGGCAGGCTGCTGGGGCTCGTCGCAGTCGGAAGTGGTCACCTACGTGGCGCTCGATTCCGAGTTCTCCGAGCCGATCCTGGCCGAGTTCAGCCGCGAGACGGGCGTGAGAGCGCTGCCCAAGTTCGACATCGAGTCGACAAAGACCGTCGGCCTGACGGAGGCCATCATCGCCGAGCGCGCGCGGCCGCGTTGCGACGTCTTCTGGAACAACGAAATCCTGCACACGCTGCGACTGGAAAAGCTGGGTCTGCTGGAGTCCTACGACTCGCCGGCCGCGGCCGATTTTCCGGCCATGTACCGCTCGCCCCGGGGCCTCTGGTACGGCTTCGCCGCCCGGGCCCGAGTGCTGATCGTCAACACCGAAAAGATCCCGGCCGACAAGCGTCCGCGATCCATTCACGATCTGGTTGCGCCGAGTGGGCCGGTCAGGTCGGGCTGGCCAAGCCGCTGTTCGGTACCACGGCCACGCACGCCGCGTGCCTGTTCGTCGTCTGGGGGGACGAGAAGGCCCGGGAGTTTTTCGGCCAGCTCAAACAGTCGGCCAAGATCGTCGGCGGCAACAAGCAAGTGGCCGAAGCGGTCGCGTCGGGCCAGTTGGCCTTCGGCCTGACCGATACCGACGATGCGATGATCGAAGTCGAAAAAGGAATGCCGGTCGAGATCATCTATCCCGATCAGGAAGCCGACGGCTTGGGCACGCTGTTCATTCCCAACACGGTGGCCATTCTGCGCGGGCGCCCGACCCCGAGCCGGCCCGGCGGCTGGTCGATTTTCTGCTCCAGCCGAAGGTCGAGCGGCAATTGGCCGAAGGGCCCAGCGCACAGATCCCACTCAATCCGAAGGTCGAAGCCAAGACCCGGGTCGAAACGCCGGCCACGGTGCGGAGCATGCAGGTCGACTTCGGCCAGGCCGGCGAGCGGTGGCCGGAAGTCTCGCGATATTTGGCCGAGACGTTCACGGTCGATTGAGAGCGGCCAACGGTCGCTATTCGGACTTCTCGACACGGTACAGGTGCGTCTTCGAGCGCGATATACGCGCCTTGCCGGCGATGGCCGGGGTGGCCATGAAGCTGGCATCGAGCTTGTTGACCGCCAGCTCCTTGTACTCGCGCTCGGGGGCCAGGACGGGGCATTCCCCTTCTTCGCTGCAGAAATAAATCCGCCCATCGGCGAACACGGGCGAGGCCGAATAGGCCCCTTCGCGCCGCTTCTGCCAGACCAGTTTGCCGGTCTTGGCCTCGACGCAGGAAAACACGCCCGAGTCGTTGACCATGAACAAGAGCTCGTCGATCAGCACCGGCGATGACCGGGTCGGCACGCTCTTGGCGAACTTCCACTCGACGCGGCTGTCGCTGATGTCCCCTTCTCCCTCGGGCCGCACGGCAAACAGTTGCCAGCCGCCGGCGGCGGTCGTGGCGAAGACCAGCCCGTGGCCGAACAGCGGTCGGGTGGCGGCATTCATCCCGCCCGAGCGGACCCGCCACAGTTCCTTGCCCGAGTCGGGGTCGAAAGCCATCGTGGCCCCGGCGCTGGGACTGACGAGCTGCTTGCGGCCGGCAAACTCGATGACCCGGGGCGTGACGTAGCCCTTCTTCATGTCGCCGTCGGTAGTGTCGTATTGGATGTTGCGATCGGTGCGCCAGACGGTCTCGCCGGTCCGTTTGTCGAGCGCGGCGACGTACTGAAGGTCGAACCCGTCGAACGTCAGGATCAGCAAGTTGCCGTACAGAATCGGTGAAGAGCCGGCCCCGCGGAAATGATTGCAGGGCAAATCCTGCCGGGTCCACAGAACCTTGCCCGTGGCCGTGTCCAGGCAGGCGGTGCCGGCCGAGCCGAAATGAATGTAAACTCGCCCCTCTTCGATCACCGGCGTGCTGCTGGCGTAGCTGTTGTAGGGGATGCAGAACTGCGGTTTTTCGATCGTGAACAGTTCCTGGTCGCTGGTGATCTTGCCGCTGTCGCGGTCGAGACAGACGGCGTACAGATGCTTGCCGTCCTCGGTCGCGTTCGAGACCCAGACCTGATTGCCCCAGATCACCGGCGACGACCAGGCCTTGCCCGGAATCGCGGTCTTCCAGCGGACGTTTTCGGTCTCGCTGCAGGTGAGCGGCAAGCCGGTAGCATCGGAATGGCCGTCGCCATTGGGGCCGCGGAACTCGGGCCAGTTGTCGGCGGCCAGGACCGGCGAAACGATCCACGCCAGGAACACGAAAGCAAGGCAGCCGCGGCGCATGGAATGGGCCTCGTGCGGGGGTTGGATCGATGTCAGGCCAGACAGCGATTTCGGCGGGCGCAGGTGCCCGTCAAGGCGGGGGCCTGCGTAGCAATCGATGCCAGCAGTCTAACACGACCCAGCGGCGGTGTGAAACCAGACCGCCACAGGCGCGGCCGGGCCGCGCTTGCGGGGTCGTGCGTTACCGCCGGACAGGCTGCGCCCGGTCGCCGTCGGGCTGCGAACGCCGCCCAACGCGGCACCAGCGGGCGGCTTCAGTTCTGGCCTTGCGCAGGTTGTTCCAGACGAACCATCAGCCAGCGCTGGGTCTTGCCATTTTTGTGGATCAGCGCCCGGGCGTCGCCGTCGGCGAGGTTCTTCAGGCCCGCCTCCATGACCGAGTTCTGATTGTCGCCCACGATCCAGGCAGCACGCTGGGTCTGCGCAGTCGACGGCACCCCGAATGGGCATCGTATGGTCGGTCACTTCGTCGGTGAAGTTGCCGCGGAGGATGCCTTGCTGGTTGACGGCCAACTGCATGATCATCTGCGGATGTTGATTCTCGTTGCGGACCATGGCAAAAACGCCCAGCGGCATCCATTTGTCGTCGTCGGACGTCTGGGCTTGGGCGCCCGAATTGGCCAGATCAGCGGCTTGCTGAGCAAACTCTTCACCCGTGCCGACGCTTTGACCGTCGACCAACACATTGCCCTGCTGGTAAACCACGTTCGATCCGTAGTTGTACGAGACGGGAGTGCCCCCGGCGTAACCGAGATTGCCAGCCAGCGAGTTCCAGGGCGTGGGAGCCCAAACGGCGCCGGCGGCGATCCCGGCCGGAGCCCAAACGCCAGGATTGGCGCCGTACCACTGCTGGCCGTACAGGCCCGGGTTGTTGAACGAGTTGCGAACCGCCGCGTAACCGGCGGTAGCGCCGGCGGCGCCGGAGTATTGCGGCGCATTGCGATTGGCGACCGCAGCGCCGGCAGCCGCACCCTGGGCCCCCGAATACTGCGACTGGTTGTTCTTGGCGACCGCGGCACCGGCAGCCGCGCCTGCGCGCCTGAATACTGCGGCTGATTTCGATTGGCCGCGGCAGCACCGGCAGCCGCGCCTGCGCGCCGAGTATTGCGGCTGATTCTTGTTCGCCGCAGCGGCGCCCGCCGCAGCGCCCTGGTGCACGGAGTATTTCGGTTGATTCTTGTTCGCCGCAGCGGCACCGGCGGCGGCGCCTGAGCGCCGGTGGCTGGCGGTTGATTCTTGTTCGCCGCGGCAGCCCCGGCAGCGGCGCCCTGAGCGCCGGTGGCCTGCGGCTGATTGCGGTGTTGTTCGGCGGCGGCGCCCTCAGCGCCCTTGTGATTCTGATTTTGCTCGTCGTGGCTATCTTCCGACCAGGCGCCGCCGGGCGACTTTCGATTGGGGTTCTGATTATTCTGCGCCCTGTCGGTTGCCACCTGCTTTGTTTTCGCCCCCGCGTCCGGCCTCGCTATTCGGCTGGCGGCCCGGCTGTTCGCGGCCTTCCGATCGGCCTTCACCGCCAGACTTGCCCCCTTCCCGTTCGCCGCCGCGGCCCCGCTGTTCGGCAAAGGCCAACGACAGTGTGCAGCAAAATGTCAATGTCAGCAGCGGACCGAGCAGGTGGGATTTCATAACGATGCCGATTGGTGAAAGTGGAAAAACAAGACAACGACGGCCGGGGCACGAACGTCCTAGCAAGACGCCGACGGGGCGGGAGAGTGCCCCTCACGTCGACCGGGCAGCGCCGACCGGGAGCCAAAGCGTGGAATCCGCAGCTCCGCCCCTCTCTAAAGACAGCCAGGGGCGGCAAAAGTCAAGCAACCCGACAAGAATACATCAAGGCCTAACGCTGCCGCCGACGGTTTCTGGCGGGAATCTTGCCTCCCGCACGAGACAGGCCAGGCACCACACGGCCAGCACAGTGTGCAGCGCAACTGCCGGCCAGAGCGCGGGCCCGGCAAGCCCGAGCCGCCAGCCCGCAACAGCCAGGATGGCGGCGACACAGACGTTGTACAGCAGCATCGCTGCGATCAACGCGCACGCGGCCTGGCTTCGCCCGTCGCCACGTGCCAACCAGCAGGCCACCCCCAAGGCAGTCAGTCCGGCACCCGCGACACGGGCCACGACCAGCGCACCGAGCTCGGCCAGCGGCACCCCGACCAACAGCACGACCGTCGCGGAGGGGGCCGCTAACAGCGCCAGGCCGGCCCCGAGTTCGATCGCAGCGGTCGTGGTTTGCAGGTACTTCATCGTTCTCGGCGCGGGCCGGGATGTCTGGCGATCGCCCGGCGGCGTGTCGGCGCACGCGGTCGAAGACGCCCGCGACGTCAGAACAGCCGGTTGTAGCCATTCAGGGCCGCCACGCGGTAGGCTTCGGCCATCGTCGGATAGTTGAAAGTGGTGTTGATGAAGTACAGCAAACTATTGGCCGCGCCCTGCTGCAGCATGATCGCCTGACCGATATGAACGATCTCGGAGGCATTGTGGCCAAAGCAGTGGACGCCCAGGATCTGCAGCGTCTCGCGGTGGAACAGCAGCTTGAGCATGCCCACGGTCTGGCCGGCGATCTGGGCCCGGGCCAGGCTCTTGAACAGCGCGTGGCCGATCTCGTAGGGCACTTTTTCGGCCGTCAACTCGCGCTCGTTCTTGCCGACCGAGCTGATCTCGGGGCTGGTGTAAATGCCCGTGGGAATGTGCGCCACCATCGCCTGCTCGGCCTTGCCGGTAATGCAGTGCGTGGACGCGAACCGCCCTTGCACGTAGGCGGTGCTGGCCAGCGAGGGATAGCCGATCACGTCGCCCACGGCATAGATGTGCGGCTGAGCGGTCTGGAAGAACGAATTGACCTTGATCAGCCCGCGGTGGTCGGGCTCGATGCCGATGCCCTCCAGGCCCATTCGGTCGGAATTGCCCGTGCGGCCGTTGGCCCAGAGCAGGACGTCGGTCTTGAGCTGCTTGCCGCTCTTGAGCACCAGCACCACGCCGTCGTCGCGCGGCTCGACCCGCTCGAACTGCTCGTTGTGGCGGATCAACACGCCCTGGTCGCGAAGGTGGTAGCTGAGGGCGTCGATGATCTCGTCGTCGAGAAATTCCAGCAGCTTGTCGCGGGTGTTGATCAGGTTGACCTTGGCGCCCAGATTGCGAAACATCGAGGTGTACTCGGCCCCGATCACGCCGGCTCCGTAGACGGTGATCGACTGCGGCGTCTCGTTCATGTCGAGGATCGAGCTGCTGTCGAAAATCCGCGGATGGTCGAAGTCGATGTCGGGCGGATGGTACGGCCGGGCACCGGTAGCGATCACGAAGGCGTCGGCCTTGAGCACGGTTTTGCCGCCGTTCGGCTCGTCGGCCTCGATCGTATGGGCGTCGCAAAAGCGAGCCCGGCCTTCGACGACTGGCACGCGATTCCGCTCGTAGAACGTCCGCCGCATGTCGACCTGCCGCGAGATGACCGAGGCCGCCGAGCGGCGCAGGTCGGCAAACGGCAGATTGAGCGAGACTCCCGCCGCATGGAACAGCGGGTTGTGGTTGGCCGTCGTCATCTGAAAGATTGCGAACCGCAGGGCCTTGCTCGGGATCGTGCCGAGGTGCGTGCAACTGCCGCCGATCTGAGTCGCACTCCTCGACCACTGCCACCCGCTTGCCGTGCTTGGCAGCCTGCATCGCGGCCCCTTCGCCGCCGGGTCCGGTTCCAATCACCACCAAATCGTAATGGGTCGCGGTCATCGTGGGCCTAGTTTAGAAGTGGGAATGCGGAATTCGGAATGCGGAATGGGGAGGATGTGGGAAGTCGGAATGGGGGATGAGAGAACGACGAGGACCGGTTTTTCTCAGCCGCTGCGCATTCCCACTTCCGACTTCCCCATTCTCACTTCCGACTTCATCCTTTGCCCTGCTGCTGCGTGATGCAGTGAAACGCGCCGCGGCCGACGATCAAGTCCACGGCCGACAGACCACGAATCTGCCGGCCGGGGAACAGCCGACTGAAAGTCTGGCAGACGGCCGCATCGAGCGGATCGTCGAACTGTGGCACGATCACCACGCCGTTGGCGATGTAAAAGTTCAGGTAGCTGACCGGCAATCGCTGCGGCCCGTGAAACCGCGGGGCCGGCAACTGAAGCGGAATCACCTCGAGCGGCATGCCGTCCGCCGTGCGAGCGGCCTGCAGGCGGCGATAGTTGTCGTCGAGCGGAGCAAAGTTTTCGTCCGCCCGATCGGCGGTCACCGCCGCCACCACGGTGGCCGGTCCGACGAACCGGGCCAGCTCGTCGACGTGGCCGTCGGTGTCGTCGCCGACGATGCCGCCGCCCAGCCAGATCACCCGCCGGACGCCACAAAAATCGGCCAGGGATTGCTCGATCTCCGCCTTCGACAAACCGGGGTTGCGATTGGGATTCAGCAGGCAGACTTCGGTGGTCAGCAGCGTGCCGGCGCCGTTGCCGTCGATGGCGCCCCCTTCCAGCACGATGCCGGGCTCGAACCGCTTGCGCCCGGTCAGAGCGGCGATCTGCCGGGGCACGGCATCGTCGCTGTCGAAGGGCGGATACTTGCCGCCCCAGGCATTGTATTTCCAATCCACGAGCGCCGGCGGCAGGTCACCGGATTGCGAGAGGAAGATTGGCCCGAAATCGCGAGCCCAGGCATCGTTGGTCGTGATGTCGTGCAGCACGACGTTCGGCCGGCCGCCCACCATCTGGCTCGCTTCCGCCCACACCGCCTCGCCCCCGGCCAGCACGTGTACCGGCTCGAACCCGGCCAGGGTGGTAATCAGCTCCCGCCAGACGGCCGGAATCGGCACGAACGCGCCGGGCCAGGTCGCCCGCCGCTGCGGCCAGGCCACCCAGGTAGCCTCGTGCGGCTCCCACTCGGCAGGCAATCGATAACCCAGCGCCGCCGGCGAACCGGCGCACGGCACGAGCGTACCGGGTAAACTCTCCGTCTTGATCGTGCCGTCAATCATCGCGATTCAAGCATCACGAACCACAAAATCACAACGAGCCACTCACTCCGAAGTCCGCATTCCCACTTCCGCCTTCCCCAGTCCCCAGTCCCGAATCCCCAGCCCCTAATCCCCAGCCCCTAATCCCCAGCCCCTAATCCCCAGTCCCTAATCCAAAAACCTCTTCGTCAGCTCGCCGTACGCGTCGATCCGTCGATCGCGGAGAAACGGCCAGTGGGTCCGCACGTCGTCGATCCGGTCCAGGTCCAGCTCGACCAGCAGGGTTTCTTCCTTGTCGTGGGGTGCCCGGGCCAGCACATTGCCGTTGGGATCGGCGACGAACAAAGCGCCCAAAAATCCAGATTCCCCTCGACGCCCGTGCGGTTGGTGGCCGCGACGAAGATGCCGTTGGCGATCGCGTGGCTGCGCATCATGGTTTCCCAGGCCGAGTGTTGGCTGGCCCCCAGCTCGGCCTTCTCACGCGGGTGCCAGCCGATGGCCGTGGGATAGAACAGAATCTGGGCCCCGGTCATGGCCGTCAGTCGGGCCGCTTCCGGATACCACTGATCCCAGCAGACGCAGGTGCCGACGCGGCCGAAATGGGTATCGAAGCTGCGGAAGCCCAGGTCGCCGGGCGTGAAGAAGAATTTCTCGTAGTAGAGCGGGTCGTCCGGGATGTGCATCTTGCGGTAGATGCCCGCCGTGCTGCCATCGGCGTCGAAAATGACCGCCGTGTTGTGATACAGCCCGGCCGTGCGGCGCTCGAAGAACGAGCCCACGATCACCACGCGATGCTCGCGGGCAGCCTGGGCAATCGCCTCGCTGGTGGGGCCGGGAATCGGCTCGGCATCGTCGAACCGGGCATAGTCTTCGCTTTGGGCCGGATACAAGCCCGCGAACAGCTCCTGCAGGCCGATCACCTGGGCGCCCGCCGCGGCGGCTTGGCCGATCCGCGCGAGCGTCTTTTCGACGTTCCGGGCCTTCGACTCGTAGGCCGTGGCCTGAACGAGCGCCACCACGACCTTCGAAGGCCGCTCCAGCGGCGGTGAATGGACTGCGTCACTGGTCATGCGGCATCCTCGCTCAGCGGCCCGTGGCGATGCGTTTGGCTCCCGGTGCCTGCGATGTTACCCTATCGCCCAAGATGCGCAAACCGGCTGGCGGGCTATTTATCACCGGCACCGACACCGACGTAGGAAAAACCTATGTTGCCGCGACGATTGCCCGCGCGCTGGTGCAGGCCGGCTGCCGCGTCGGCGTTTACAAACCGGCTGCCAGCGGCTGCCGCCGCGCGGGCGACCAATGGATTTCCGACGATGCCGAGCAGCTGTGGCAGGCCGCCGGGTGCCCTGGCGAGCTGGCCGCCGTTTGCCCGCAGCGATTTGAGCTGCCGCTGGCGCCGCACCTGGCCGCCCGCGCCGCCGGCAGCGAACTCGACGGCGACTTGCTCCGCAGCGGACTCGATTATTCGCGCGAGCAGCGACGTCGTCCTGGTCGAGGGGGCGGGCGGGCTGATGTCCCCCTTGGGCGACGACGAATACGTGGCCGATCTGGCGCTCGACATCGGCTGGCCGCTGGTGGTGGTGGCGCCCAATCGGATCGGCGTGATCAATCAGGTGCTGCAAACCTTGATTGTCGCCGCCACGTTTCGCGAGGGACTCGCCGTGGCCGGCGTGGTGCTCAATCAAATGCGCCCGGCGCCCGACGACTCGAGCCTGGCCAGCAACCGAGCTCAGCTGGAGCGTCACGCGCTGGCACCGATCCTGGGCGAGCTGGACTTCGCGGCCGAAGGATTCGATCCGCCGATCGATTGGCTGGCGCTGGCCCGGGGCAATGCGCCCGCGGACGAAACGTCGGCAAGGTCGCGATCATGAGCGACCCGGCCGTACCGCCTCATGGCGCACACTTGTACCGAATCGCCCCGATGGCCGATCAGCACATCGCCGAAAGCCGACGGATGATCCAGGCCGCCGCGCTGTCTGCCGCCGGCACCGGCACGGCGATCATTTTCGGCACCGGCCGCTGCCGCGAAATCCCGTTGGCTTTGCTGGCGGCCCGGTTCGAGCGATTAGTGCTCGTCGATCTGGACGCCGCCGCGCTCGAAGAGGGCCTGGCCGCGGCGGCATTGCCAGCTACCGACCGAGCGAAAATCGAACTACGGATCGGCGACATCAGCGGCGTCACCGCCGGGCTCGAGCGCGATTGGCGAGCGACGCTCGCGGGTGCGCCAGACGCGGCAACGGCGATTGAGCCAATGGCGGCCATCGCGGACGCGGCGGCGCAGCACGACGAAGAAGCGCCTGCGGCGACGGCCGGAGGCCCTTTCGATCTGGTCGTGGCCTCGTGCCTGCTCAGCCAGCTGCACGCCCCGGCCGTGTTGGCCGCCGAGCGGTTGTTCGCCGAGCGGTTCGCCGCCGAACTGCCGCAGCTCCGCGCGAGCAATCGTTGGCTCACCGGCCTGAATGGTCTGGCCCGGCGGATCGAAAAACGGTTGATCGATCGGCTGCCGGCACTGACCGCGCCGGGCGGACGGATTTATCTCTCGGAAACGGTGCAGACTTGCCTGACCGAGCTGGCGCCCGACGGCGGCTGGACCACGCCGGGCACCTACCGGATGACGCCGACGCTCGACTTGAGCGACTACGTCAACGCGCGATTCAAGATCCAAACCCGCGGCCGCTGGACCTGGGTCGCTGCGATTCCCGAAGCAGGCCGCAATGGGAAATTATTCGACGTGCAGGCGCTCGTCCTGAACTCTACAGCCTCGGACGAAAGCTGAATTCCTAGTTCCCCGTTGAACCGAGGGGATCCGATCGCGCGGACGGCAATCGCACCTCGCGTACGATTTGCGGACGCCCGAGTTGATCTACCTTTTCACGGCCGACGAATTCGCCTCGACCCGCGTGGCCAGGAACCTGGCCAAGACGGCGTTGAACTCGACCGGTGACTCCAGCGGTGGCAGGTGACCGGCGTCCTTGATCACGACGAATTCGGCACCGGCGATGCCGCCGGCCACTTCGCGCATTTCGTCGGGCGGAGTGATCACGTCGTGCTCGCCGACCATCAGCAGCGTGGGCACGCGAATCTGTGGCAAGAGCCAGCTCATGTCCGGCCGATCGGCGATGCCGCGGAGCGTGGCGGCAACCCCCTCGGGCGGAGCGAGCAGGATCCGCTCGCGGACGAACTCGACGGCGCCCGGCAGCCGCGTGAGCGAATCGGCGGCGAAGAGTCGCGGCAGCATCGCCTCGGCCAGATACTCGGTGCCGGCCCGCATCACGTGCTCCAGCATTTTCATCCGGCTGGCTCGGGCTTCGGGCGTGTCGGCCTTGGCCCGGGTGTCGCACAGGACCAGCGCCCGGAGCCGGGCGGCGTACTTGCGGGCGAACTGCCAGGCGATGTAGCCCCCCATCGACAGCCCGCAGAAAACCACCGGCTCGCGGACCTCCAGGGCGTCGAGCACGGCGGCGCAATCGTCGGCCATTTGCTCGACGCTCACCGTGCCGGGCGTGACGTCGCTGGTGCCGCAGCCGCGCAGGTCGGGAGCAATCACGTGCCAGTGGCTGGCGAACCGCTCGATCTGGGCGGACCACATCGAATGGTCGAGCGGAAAGGCATGAACCAACAGCAACGGCGCGCCGCTACCGACCTGGGTGACGTTCAACCGGGTCTCGCCGACAAGCACCGATTTCATGGCTGTTTGCTCTCGGCGGCGGGCTGCTTGTCCACCGCTTCGCCAGGTTTCGCAGCGGCCGCCTGCTCGGCCTGCAGCTTGCGGAAGAGCTCCAGCTTGCGGACGATTTGCGCCGAATGCGGCAGCAATTGGGCGGCTTCGGTCTGGGCCTTGACGGCGCCGTCGTAATCCTTGATTGCGGCGTAGCAATGGGCCAGCGTGTCGAGATGGCCTCCGAGGCTCTCGGAGAAGATCGACACGGCCCGTTCGCGGCGCAGATTGGTCTGCTCTTCGGCCAGACGAGTCCGGGCCAGCTCGACCGCCTTCTGGCTCTTCTTCAGGGCGTCTTCGTAGTCTCCCTCGGTGTTGGCCACGAGCCAGGCCAGCTGATTGTAGTGGATCGCTTCATCCGGCGCTTCGTCGATCTCGTTGCGCGTGGCTTGGACGGCGATTTCAATCAGCTCCAGGACTTCGGCCCGGCGCTCGGGCCCCAGGCTCGGAGCATGGTACAGCGCGATCAGCACGTCGGCATCCTTGGGATCGGCGGCAATCGCTTTGTCGAGCAGTTCCAGTTGCTTGTCGGCCTGACCTTGATGGGCAAAACCGAGCGCCTGGAAATAGAACGCCCGCGAGCGGAGCGAGTCGGGTTTGACGCCCGTCTCTTCGTTGGCCAACTGCGGATTGCGGGCCACCAGCTCGATGGCCCCCTCGAGCACTTCGCCGGCCTCGGCGTCGAGCTCGCGATCATGCAGATTTTCGGAAAGCAAGCGGCGAGCCATCAGGGCCTGGTCGGGACCGATCGCCTTCATGCCGATCAAGTAGCGGTATTCGCGATCCGACCATTGGTGCAAGCCGCGCGACTGCAGGAAGCGGGCCATCACCCAGTGATCCGGAATGTGATCCGGATTCAGGGCCAATGCCCGCTTGGCAGCCTCATCGGCGGCGTCGGTCTTACCCTCGGCCTGCAGGGCCTGAGCCAGCGTGTAGAGCAATTTGCCGTCGGCCTCGAAGCTGGCGGCGAACCGCGTGGCGACGTCGTCGATGGCGCCCCAGGCCTTGCGCTTGACCAGCCAGTTGACCAGCTCGGCCAGGTTCTGAGGCTCGCCCCGCTCCAGGGCCACGATCTCGCGCATCAGCTTTTGGGCTTCTTCGTCGTGCCCCTGGGCTTGCAGTTGATCGACCTCGACGCGGAGCAACTGGATCACCACCCGCAGGTCCGATTGCTGCGGATGGTCGGCCAGCGTCTTCTGCTCGGCGGCCACGATCTCGCCCCAAGCCCGCCGGGCGGCAGCCGGATCGGTGCGCTGCTGGACGTAAACCTTCAGCCAGCGAGCGGCGGGCCGCGCGCTGCGATCGAGCACTTTGGCGATGGTGGCGGCCCGTTTGGCCAGACCGGCCGCGTCGGGCTGCGGATCCTGGGAGATGATCAGCAGCGCCGCCTGCTTCGACAACACCGGCGACTGCTCGAACCGCACCAGCCGGCAGAGCCAATCGAGCCCCGCATCGCCGGGCAGCTCCAAGAGCGACTTCATCCGCTCCAGCCGCGTCGCCTCGTTCTGAAAGTCGTAATCCCGCAGCAGCTGCTTGACCTGCGGCGGAGCGTTGTCATTGGTCCAATCGGCCCGGATCAGCCGGACCAGGTACCGGGCCTGGGTAGCGATCTCGATGTCGTCGCTCTGCTCGGCGTCGCTCAGCGCGTCGAAGGCCACGAAGCCTAGCCGGGCCAGCTCCTGCTCGGCGCGCTGGCGAACGGCGAATTCCTTGTCTCCCAGGTGCTCGATCAGGGCGGCGATCCGCCGATCGAGCTCGTCCGGTTCGTCGGCCCGGACTGTCGACCCCGCCGCGCTCAGCAGTGCGATCGCCAGGGTCAGCCCTCCCGACGCCAGCGCTAGCATCCTTCGCATCGGAGACCTCGCATCACAAGTCTGTTGCCGCCGCTAAATTAAGCATACCCCGCTCTACCCCGCGGAGGCAACGAGAAGACGGCCGCGCGGCGACCGACAACGGGAGGATTCTGGCACGGTGCGTCGACGGCGGCCCGGCGCCGGCGACTGCGGCCGGCGAAGATTTACCGGGCGCATGCCGCAAAGAACCGCCGGCCCCGGGGCGATCCACCCGCGTCAGGCGGCGCGGCGGGTGCGGTTCTCTTGGGCCGCGGGCTGCCGCGGTGCGCGCACCACGCGACCGCTCCTGCTGGCCGGCAAATGGCCCGACGCCGCCAGCCGGGCCGCCACCGCCGGCGAAGCGGCCACGCCGGGCGCAGGTAATTCCAATAGATGTGCGCCAGCTCGCCTACCGCGCGGAGAAAGTCGGTCGACTTCAGCTTCGAGCCGGCCACTTCCTGCCAGCGATCCAGCGGGCATTCGTAAACGAGCTGCTCCAGATGCGAACCGGCCAGATGTCCCTGGCCGGCGATCATGCGGGCAAAGATCTCGACGTCGAAAATCCAGCGCGTGCGAAACGGCTGATCGAACAGTTCCGCGCAGGCATCGTTGGCCCGAAACAGCTTGGCCCCGCACTGGGTGTCGTAGATTCCCGCGCCCAGCGCCATGCTCGCGACGCTGGCGAACAAGCGGCCCAACCAGCGGCGCAAGGGGCGGCGCTCGATCTGGTGGCCCAACAGCGGCATCCGCGTGGCGATGACCAACTCGACATCCGGGCATCCATCCAGCACCCGGCAGAACCGCGGAATCTCGTCGAGCGGCGTGGCCAGGTCGGCATCCCAGTAGCCGACATATTGCGGACGCTCGCCCAGAGCGGTGAGCATCCCGCGGCGGACGGCCTCGGCCTTGCCGCCGTTGCGCGACAGATGGACGAACCGAAAACGGTCCGGGGCCACCGCGTGCAATCGCTCCAGCACGCCCAGGGTGCCGTCGGTGCTGCCGTCGTTGACGAACAGAAACCGAACCGACTGGCAACTGGCGGCAAACTCCTGGAACCGCCGGGTGTCGATCCGGTTGGCTTCGTTGTAGCAAGGCACGACGATGATGGCGCGCGACATGGAACGTCCTTGTTCGGAGGTGCCGCAGCCAGCATCGGCGGCGGCTGCGGTGCGGGAAAGCCTCTCTTACCTCGTCCCGCCGCACTGGGCAAGATCAATCGCCCCCGAGTGGTTAAGGCCTCTCGGGCCTTTGCGGTATCTGGAGCAGAAGGAATCCGCCTGGTCCGAACCGCAGGACTACAAAATATGAGATCCAACAGCGCAAACGGCCACATCGTCATTGCCGGCGGCAGCGGCTTTTTGGGTGTTTCGCTCGCCCGGCATCTGGCCGACGCCGGCTGGCCGGTCGTCCTGCTATCGCGCCAGCAGCCCAAGCTCGCCGGCCCCTGGCGGCATGCCGGCTGGGACGCCCGAACGCCGGGCCCCTGGCAACACGAACTGGAAGGCGCGGCCGCGCTCGTGAACCTCGTCGGCCGCAGCGTCGACTGTCGCAAGACGCCCGAGCATTGCGATGAGATTCTCCGCTCCCGGGTCGAAGCCACGGCCGTGCTGGGCGAGGCGGTGCGCTCGGTCGATAATCCGCCGCCGGTCTGGGTGCAGATGAGCACGGCGCATATCTATGGCGATCCGCCCCAGGCCGTTTGCAGCGAGGATTCGGCCTATGGCTATGGCCTGGCGCCCGATGTGGGCCGCGCCTGGGAAGCGGCGTTCCAGGCGGCCAGTTTGCCCGACCAGCGCTGCGTGGTGCTGCGGACCAGCTTCGTGATCGGACGGCCCTCAGCCGCGGGAGGTGGAGCGCTCGCCCGGCTGAGCCTGTTAGCCCGGCTGGGCTTGGGCGGCCGGGTCGGCTCGGGCCGGCAAGGGATGAGCTGGCTGCACCAGTTCGACTTCAATCGGATCGTCGAGCGGGCGATCGGCGACCCATCCTTCGAGGGCGTATACATCGCATCGACGCCCCATCCGCTATCGCAGCGCGACTTCATGCGGACACTGCGGCGCGCGGTGGGCATGCCGCTGGGCTTGCCCGCGCCGGAGTGGCTGGTGCGATTGGGCGCCCGGTTCGTGCTCGACACCGATCCGGAGCTGGCGCTCTACGGCCGCTACGTCATTCCGCGGCGGCTCTTGGACGCGGGCTTCGAGTTCCGCTTCCCGCGGCTCGACGCGGCGCTGGCCGACTTGCTGGCGGCAGGCGGTCGCGAGCGACTCGAGGATTTCGCTGGGCGTCCTTTGCCCCAGGCCGCCTCGCAGTGAGCGATGTAGCTGTCGACGCTCACTCGGGCGAACGCCCGGCCGATCAGCTCCAGCGGCAGATCGTCGAGCTGCTTGAAACGGATGCAGCTCTTGCCCATGTCGAGCCGTTTGCCGGTCTTTTTCCACTCGCTGCGAAACCATTCGGCGTACTCGGCGTCGCCATAGGCGCAGCATCAAGTACAAGGCCATGTGGTTCTTCTGCGAAGCCAGGGCCGCCAGCGGCAGCGGCTGAGTCGGATCGCAGGAGTAACCGGCCGGATAGATGCTGTGCGGCACGAAGTAGCCGATCATCCCGTACTGGATGCCTTCTTTGATCCCTGTGGGCAGATTGCGGCGGATCGTCCTGCGGACCACTTCGAGCGCTTTGCGCCGTTCGACTGGCAACGCGGCCAGATAGTCTTTGACTGTCGCGGGTTTGTCGGGCATGATTGCGCTCGGAGGATTGCTAGATCGCGCGGCACTGCCAGTGCCTGCGCCCCCTAGTCTAGTGACGCGGCGAAGCCGCAGGCAACAACCGCGACCGCTCCGCGCCCAATGGTCATCCAGCTTCCTTGACAGGAATCAGCCAGGCAACGGTCCGCGTTGCGACTGATCTGGCATTTGGAGCCCGGACGCCGCACAATTGCGGTCGGACGCTGCAGGGAAACGGCGCTTTCACTGTTGCCCGCACTGCAACTCAAGGAGGGGATCATGCGCGACCTCTGTTCGGCGCTTTGCTGCTGCTTTTGGCCAGCTTCGGCACTGCCGGGCACGTCCCGATCGCTTGCGCAGGCCGATTTGCCGCCGGCCGCGTCGGAAAGCGCGGCCCGTGCGTCGCGACGGCGGGATGAACGGGAAATTCTGCAGGGCGTCATCGCCGACCTGCTCACCAGCGAGCGTCTGGAAAGCGTTCACGGCAACTTCACTGACGGTGACTGCAAGCTCGTTTTACTCGCAAGCGATTCTCCAGTGCCCTGGCCGTTCGACGAACCGCCGAAGGTAGAGGGCTGGGACATCTGTTTCGAGAAAAGCTCGGGCGATTGGGTCGATCCGCCCATCCGCCTCGCCCTTCGAGCCAGCGAGGTATGGAGCGCCGAGCCGGAAACTTGGCGCCTTGCTCTATACATCACCCGAGCCCAAATAACGCGCCCGGCAAGGCCATACGCCCGGCCAGACACCCGGCCAGGCGCCTGGCTATACGCCCTGAAAGAACAGAATTTAATTCGAATTCTTTCTCGGGCGGTCTACTACGAGGCTCAGCGCGGGCCCGGTGGTTGGAGCTTTGAACTAATCGGCGACGGATCGATCAAGCCCGCTGAGGAACGCGTTGCCGAATGGCGCCGCATTCTTGGTATTCATTCGCTGCGCCATCGCCTGGCCTACGAAACCCGCCAACTTGGCAGTCGGCCCGTCCACCGCAAGACCGCCGAGGCAGAAAGCCCCGACTCAGAGGCCAGAGCCGAAGCCTACGGATATCGGGCGAGAGCGTCGCTGTTCAAGCTCCATACCGATACGACGGAAGAATTCGTGAGGCGCGATGGATTCGGCAGGGCGCGAACTCTCCCGCCGGGTCCGGGCTACATTGTGTTACCCGGAGCGTGGAGTGATCCCACTCCGCTCCAGCGCGTCCGGGCCGAGGCTCGACTCGTGCAATCTGAGCCGCCCCTGGTTCTGGCACAGCGTGACGACCCGAACGGAACGAATTCCCTCCGGGCGCCCAGCCGCCAAGCTCTGCAAGGATTCAACCGTGACGGCCAACATCTCTTTACGAAGAATGTCAGCCGAGCCTACGTAGAAAGCGTTGATCGCGTCGCAGGTTTCGAGCCGCATCAAATGTCCATGCCGCCTCGGCTCGGCTACGACCCCAAGGTGTTCGACCCTCCCAGGGGAAGGGGCCCGGACTGGGAATATCCCATCGACCGCTACGATCATTGGCACGTCACCAGGCTCGAGCTGGTCAGCTTGCTCAAAAGCCCCCAGCCGGCTGTGTACGTTTCCGATCATCTCCCGGCGATGCAGGAGCTGGAGCGAGCGCAAACCCGAGAACTCAACGGCTTTGAAAAGATGTCCTTGCCCCAGCTGTACTCCGGCGAAGATATCGCAGCCGAGGCAACGCTGAACCACATTCATCTCCTCGGCGCCATCCGTGCGCACAAAGGCTGCGTGATGTGTCACTCGGTCCAGGTCGGAGATTTGCTCGGCGCGTTCACCTACGATTTGGAGCGGGAGCCGCTCAGGACTGTCGAGCAGAGCCCGCACATCCTGGAACCGTCATCCGAACCAGCGCCCGGCGGGGCCGCCAACCCGCTGGCCGTCAAGCGAAAACGGTGATTGGCGGCTTACCGCCCGACGGCAAACCTGTGCACGGCTGCGAACCCGGGCAACAGCCGTCGTCGCTCGGCAATGAAAATCACTCCGCCGCCGGCTCGATGTGGACAGCCACGTCCAGGATTCCCAGGTCACTGGCCAGCAGGGCATCCTTGACGCAGTGGCCAATATCGTGGCCTTGGCTAACGGGGATTCCCCCATCGACTTCGACGTGCAGCTCGACGAAATAGCCCAGCCCGCTTTTGCGGATGCGGCATTTCTCGATTGCCGCCACGCCGGCGACGCCGGCTGCCAGGCGTTTGACGGCGGCTTCCAGCTCGACCGGCGGTGCCGCGTCGAGCACTTCGCGGAAGGTCGAGCGGAACAGCCGAACGCCGTTCCAGGCAATGATCGCGCAGGCCGCGAGCGCGGCCCAATCGTCGGCGCTTTCGTAGCCAGGCCCGCCCAAGAGGGCGATCGAGATCCCGCAAAACGCCGCGAGGGAAGTGAGCGCGTCGGAGCGATGATGCCAGGCGTCGCTGCGGACCGCCGTGCTGTCGATCGATTCGCCGGTCCGCAGCAGCCGCCGGAATAGGACCTCCTTGACCACCACCACGACGACCAGCACGGCCAGCGTAAACGGCTGCGGAGCGTGCTGGGGAGTAAAGATCTCGCGCACGCTCTCGATCGCAATTCCTCCGGCCGCCGCCAACAGCGTGATTGCCACGACCAGGCCCGCCAGGGGTTCGATCCGGCCGAAACCGTATGGAAACCGCTCGTTGGGCGGCGTGGCCGAGATTTGCAGGCTGCCCCAGACCACGGCAGCCCCAAACACGTCGAGGACCGATTCGACGCCATCGGCGATCAGCGCATACGCATTGCCGGCCACCCCGGCATAGATCTTGAGCGCGGCCAGCGCGACGCTAACGGAGATGCCCACCGCCGTGGCGCGAATGCCGCGCTGCGCCGCGGCGGCCAGCTGCGCATACGGATCGACAGCTGGCTTCGGCTCAAGCGGCAATGGCTTCCTCCGGTCGGCGGGCGCAAAGACGAGCAGTATAACCGCGGGCAGGGCCACCGCGACTGCTACCGCATCCCGCCGCTGATGTACAACGTTTCGCCGATGGCGATTCTCCTGGGACCACGCGGCGCGGCACCTATCGCCTGCAGGTGGTCGATGAACGAGCAGAGACCCTTTTGGCAGTGGGCATTTTCCTCTCGCTGCCAATCTTAGCGCGCTCGGCCAGGACGGCTAGGTACCTGCCGGGTGGCGTGGCACAATGGCGTCGGGCGCGGCCCCGGCGAACCGCCCTCGCACTAACCGATCATTAACACGCTGCCACCTTCACGTCTGCCATGTCCGCGTCCGACGATGCCGCATTTCAACAGCAACTGGCCGACATCTACCGCAGCGAATCGCGGCGGGTCCTGGCCACGCTGATTCGCCGGCTGGGCGACTTCGATCTGGCCGAAGAGGCCCTGCACGACGCCTTCGCCGCGGCCGCCGACCAGTGGCCCGGCTCGGGCGTGCCGGCCAACCCGCGGGCGTGGCTGGTTTCGGCCGGCCGCTTCAAAGCCGTCGACGCCCTGCGGCGGCGCGGACGACTGGATGCCTCGCTGGCCGAGATTGCCCGCCGGATCGAACAACCGGCTGAAGCGGCCGATGACGGCGAGCAGATCGAAGACGATCGGCTGCGGCTGGTCTTTACCTGTTGCCATCCGGCGCTGGCAATCGAAACTCAGGTAGCGCTCACGCTGCGCGAAGTCTGCGGATTGACGACCGAGGAAATCGCCGCCGCCTTTCTGGCCGCGCCGGCCACGATCGCCCAGCGGATCGTGCGCGGGAAGGCCAAGATCCGCACCGCGAATATTCCCTATCAAGTGCCCGGCGTGGCCGACATTGCCGAGCGACTCGACGCGGTGCTGGCCGTGATCTATCTGGTCTTCAACGAAGGCTACGCAGCTTCGTCCGGCCCGGCGCTCACGCGGCCCGACCTGTCGCAGGAAGCGATCCGGCTCGGCCGGCTGCTTGTCGAGCTGCTCCCAGATCCCGAGGCGAAGGGCCTGCTGGCCCTGATGCTCCTGCAAGAATCGCGGCGCACGGCCCGGACGACGCCCGAGGGGGACCTGGTGCTGCTCGAGGATCAGGATCGCGCGCTCTGGGACCGCGAGTTGATTGCCCAGGGCAAAGCGCTGACCGTCGCGGCGCTGTCGACCGAGAAAGTTGGGAGCTACGCGCTGCAAGCGGCCATCGCCGCCGTGCACGCCGACGCGGCCAGCACCGCCTCGACAGATTGGGCGCAGATCGCTGCGCTTTACGAGCTGCTGCGGACGGCCCAACCGTCGCCGGTCGTCGAGCTCAATCGGGCCGTCGCGGTCGCGATGCGCGACGGACCGGCGGCTGGCCTGGAACTGATCGACGGCATCCTGGCCCGCGGTCAACTGACTGACTATCACCTGGCCCATGCGGCCCGGGCCGATTTATGCCGTCGGCTCGGCCTGCTCGCCGAGTCGCGAGCGGCATACGAGCGGGCGCTGGAGCTCGCGCGGCAGGAGCCCGAACGACGATTTTTGAGCCGGCGGTTGGCCGAATTGGGGTAAAACTGGGATGCCAGCAGCGAGGCCTCAGAGCGGGGGGAGAAAAATTTCCTTCGCCCCTGTCGATTTACTTGCGGCCGGTTCGACTATTAGATGAGCGACAACTCTGCCGCGGGCAGCAGTCCGCCATCCATCCAGAGGAGCAACCATCATGCGATACATGCTGCTGATTTACAGCGCCGAAACGGCAATCAGCGACGACCAGCGGCAGTGCTGCTTCGACGAATCGACCCGGCTAACCCACGAGCTGAATGCCCGGGGCCAATTCCTGGCCGCAGCGCCGCTGTACGGAGTCGCGACGGCCACCAGCGTCCGCGTACGCGAAGGCCGCCGCCAGGTGACCGACGGGCCGTTCGCCGAAACGCGCGAGCAGCTGGGCGGTTACTTTCTGATCAACGCAAGCGACCTGGACGAGGCGATCGAGATCGCCGGCCGCATTCCGGCTGCCCGCTGGGGCACCGTCGAGGTTCGGCCGATTTACGAACTGCCGAACCTGCCCGACGTGTCGCAGGCCCATGCGACTGCCGCCGGCCGCTGACCGGCGTGACGCGTGCCGTGGCGCATCGGTCGAGATCAACGAATCCAACACGACGAGCCAACAAAGGGAACATGCCGTGGATAGCAACGATCGCACGAACCTGACTCCGCAGGCGTGGACCAAGACGGGCTGGATCGTCGGCGGCGTGCCGGCGCTCTTGCTACTGCTGGACGGGGCCATGAAGCTCCCCAAGCCGGAATTCGTGGTCAAGGCGACTACGGACTTGGGCTATCCCGAGTCCACGATCGTGCCGCTGGGCGTGACGGTGCTGATCTGTGCTTTCCTCTATTTGATTCCCCGCACCGCCGTCCTCGGCGCGATCCTGCTGACTGGCTATCTGGGCGGCGCGGTGGCCTCGCACGTGCGGCATGAGGACGGCCCCGGGGGAATAGCGATCCCGGTGCTCGTCGGCATTCTGCTGTGGTGCGGGCTCTGGCTGCGCGACGTCCGGCTGCGGGCCCTGGCTCCGCTGCGATCGTGACGAAGCTGCATTGCTCCGAGGAACGACATCCACGCAACCACGAATTCCTCCAATCTCAAACGATCAACTCACTGGAGCAGATGGCGATGAAAGTCATGGTCCTGGTCAAGGCAACGGCTGATTCCGAGGCGGGCAAACTGCCCACCACCGAGTTGCTCGGTGCGATGATGAAATTCAACCAGCATCTGGTCGAAGCCGGCATCCTGCTGTCCGCCGACGGACTGAAGCCCAGCTCCGCGGGCGTGCGGGTCCGCTTCTCCGGCACCAACCGCACCGTCACCGCCGGCCCGTTTGCCGAGACCAACGAACTGGTCGCCGGCTACTGGATCTGGCAGGTCAAATCGCTGGACGAAGCCATCGCGTGGGTCAAACGTTGCCCGAATCCGATGCTGGTCGACTCGGAGATCGAAATCCGGCCGTTCTTCGAGATGACCGATTTCGAGGCGGTGCTCACGCCCGAGATCAAGCAGCAGGAAGAAAGCGTCCGCAGTCAGTTGGAACAAAGCGAGCTCGAAGAGCCCCGTTTCGAGCAGGGCCGCGAGCTGCTGCTGGCCGGGCTCAAAGCGACGTACAAGGTCGGCGCAACCGCGGGCATTGCCGAGCAGTGGCACCAGTTCGTTCCCCACTTGGGCACGTTTGCCGGCCAAAAAGGAAACACCTGCTACGGCGTGTCGTGGAACTACCGGCCCGAGTCGGGCTTCGACTACCTGGCCGGCGTCGAGATCGACCCGGCGGCGAAAATGCCGAGCGGGTTTACCCAGCTCCGCGTGGCACCACAAACGTACGCCGTGTTCACGCATCGCAAACACCTCACGGCCATGCCGGCGGCGATGGAGGCGATCTGGAACCGCTGGCTGCCCAACTCGGGCCATCAGGCCGCCAGCGCGCCGTGCATCGAGCGGTATGGCGAGGAGTTCAACCCGCAGACGGGCATGGGTGGGATCGAAATCTGGATCCCGCTGAAGAGCTGATGCTGGGGGGATACCCTCGGCAAACCACCGCCTCTGCCGCCGTCCGGCCCCATCCGGTCGGCCCACCTAACCCCCAGCCGCCGGCCTGTTTGGGGCCAATCTCTCCACCGCGGGCGAAAATATCGGGCCGCCGGCAGCGAATAATCAGCCGGGCCCACTGCTCGCCTGGCGGTGCCGAGTTTGAATCGCCCCGTGCGCGGAGCGATGATGCAATGGAGTGGCGCCATACAAGTCCGCAGGGTATTCGCGGCGGCTCACGACTGGGCCTGGAATTGTCAGACTTATCATGCGCTTGCTTGTTCAGTGTCGACATTGCCGGCGGCAGTTCGACGCCAGCGGTCGCCCGATCGGCAGCCGCTTTCGCTGCCCCTGCGGCACGGTGGTCACCGTCGAACAGCCCGAGGCCCATGAAGCGAGCGTGGTGCGCTGTTCGGCCTGCGGCGCCCCGCGGCTGGAGCATGCTCAGCGTTGCAGCTTCTGCGGCTCGGACTTCACGCTGCACGAGCAGGACCTGGACACGGTCTGTCCCAACTGCCTGGCTCGGGTGAGCGACCAGGCCAAGTTCTGCCACCACTGCGGCACGGCGCTCGTGCCCGACGCCGTGACTGGCAGCGAAACCGAGCTGGCCTGTCCGGCCTGCCCCGACCGGCACACGCTGACCAGCCGGCAGTTGGCCAGCTTTGCCGTGCTGGAGTGCAGTCACTGCGCAGGCTTGTGGCTGGGGAACGAAGTCTTCCGTCAGCTCACGCTACGGGTCAGCAAGCAAGCCGACGTGCGCGACGAGCATTTCGCCCGGCCGCGGCCGGCGGCGTCCGATCCGCCCCAGGCAAGTTTGCCGAATTCTGCGCCGAGTGCTGCGACCAAGACATCGCAGCGGTATCGCCCCTGCGTCATTTGCCACCAGCTGATGAACCGCCGCAATTATGGCTACGCGAGCGGGGCGATCGTCGATTTTTGCCGCGAGCATGGCATTTGGTTCGATGCCGACGAACTGCCGCGGATTCTCGACTTCATCGAGCAAGGCGGCCTGGTGGCGATCCGGGCAGAACGGGCCCGCGACTCCGAATTGACCGATACGCTCCGGCCGACTGCGGTCAAGCAGGCCGTCTCGGCGGTACCGCTGCTGCAACCGCCCGGTGGCCTGCTGGAAGCGGTCGTCCAGTGGCTCAAGGAAAGTTTCGGGCCGGAGTGAGGCAGGCGGCGCCATCAACGGGCGGCCCAAAGGGCCGAAGGAGGCTAGCCCAGCGGTCAAGCACAGCGCAGACCCTGGGTACACGGTCCCGGGAATGCCCTTGCCCCAACGGGGCAACGAAGGGCCGACCCGCGCGGCAGTGTCGCGGCTCCTCGACCCCTTCAGGGTCGTTGTGACCTCCGCGCAGTTTCCTGCCCCGGGGTTTCGCCGCGGACGGCTCAACCCCGGGCTGGCCTCCGGCGGCCCTTCGGGCCGCAAGACGGCAGCACGGCGATCGCCTCCCGGAACCAGAGCAGCGCACGCAGAAGCAGAGCCGCGCGCGGCGTGCGGGTCCAATGAACTGCTCAACCGCAGGCTCGCCGTCCGCCCCTAATGCGGGCCGCCCTGATCTTCGATCTCGTCGATGTAGCGGCGGAGCCGCTCGACCTCGTCTTCGACGTGGCGGAGCTTGAGCATGTTGCGGACCCGGGTGAGCAGCTCGACCTTGTTGACGGGCTTGCTGAGAAAGTCGTCGGTGCCGGCCTCGACCGCCCGCTCGATGTCGCCCCATTCGCTCAAGGCCGTGACCATCAGAATCATGATCTTACGGAGCTGGGGGTCGTCCTTGAGCTTCTTGCAGACCTCGAACCCGCTCAGCTTGGGCATCATGATGTCGAGCAGGATCAAGTCGGGGTGGAACTGAGCCACCTTGTCCAGCGTGTCCCGGCCGTCGACCGCCACGGCGATCTCGCAGTCCAGCCCACTGAGATAGGCTTCCAGCAGCTCGACGTTCGGGACGTTGTCGTCGGCGATCAGGATCCGGCTCTTACGGGCGGAAGCAGACATGGGTGGATGCGAACCTGCGGGTTGAAGCCAACGCCGCCGCGCCGCGGCAGCTTTCCGATTATAGGGCCCGACCGACCGCAGCGGGAAGCACGCTGCCCGCCCGGGGCCGAAGGAACGGCGACTGCGGACGCTGGGCGACCAGGCCGGCGCCGTGCAATCGCGGCGCCGAGCCCATGCGGCGATTCATTCGTCCCCCTCGGCCAGCGAGGCGGCCGGCACGGCGAACTGCTCGCACAGGTCGAATACCTGGCCCCGCACGTCGCTGTGCACCTTGCGGTCTTCCGGAGCCTTGAGGGCCTGAATGATCCACGTGGCGATCGATTTCATTTCGCGCTCGCCCATGCCGCGGGTGGTCAGGGCGGGTGTGCCGATCCGGACGCCCGAGGGATCCATCGGCTTCCGCTCGTCGTAGGGGATCATGTTCTTGTTGA
Source organism: uncultured Planctomycetaceae bacterium (assembly GCA_963828155.1). GTDB lineage: Bacteria > Planctomycetota > Planctomycetia > Pirellulales > PALSA-1355 > CAWCAX01. The sequence goes on along the minus strand of CAWHDQ010000009.1, from coordinate 497,506 downwards.
CCGTGATCCCGCAGACGCCCAAGATCTCTTCGGCCTGCTTGCCGCCGAGGCCCAGCGAGGTGACGTCCATCAGGATCAGATGATTGTCGGTCCCGCCACTGACCAGCCGCACGCCGCCGGCCAACAGCCCCTCGGCCAGAACTTTGGCGTTGGCCACGACCTGCTGGGCGTATTTCTTGTAGGCCGGCTGCAGCGCCTCGCGAAAGCAGACGGCCTTTCCGGCCACGACATGCATCAGCGGACCGCCCTGGATGCCCGGGAAAACGTTGCGATCGAGATCCTTGGCATACTGTTCGCGGCACATCGACATGCCGCCCCGCGGGCCGCGGAGCGTCTTGTGCGTGGTGGTGGTGACGAAGTCGGCCACCGGCACGGGGTTGTCGTGCAGGCCCGCCGCGACGAGGCCGGCGTAATGGGCCATATCGACGAACAACTTGGCCCCGACCGATTTGGCGATCTCGGCGAACTTGCCGTGGGGAATCTCGCGCGGATAGGCGCTGGCGCCGGCCACGATCAGCTTGGGCTTGTGCTCCCGGGCCAGCGCGGCCACCTGATCGAAATCGATCCGGTTGGTGTCGCGCGTCACGCCGTAGCTGAGGAAGTGATACAGCCGGCCCGACAGATTCAGCTTCATGCCGTGCGTCAGGTGGCCGCCGTGAGCCAGGTCCAGACCCAGGACTGTGTCGCCCACCTCAATGGCCGACAGGTAGACGGCCATGTTGGCCTGGCTGCCCGAGTGGGGCTGAACGTTCACGTGGTCGGCCCCGAACAGCTGCTTGGCCCGGTCGCGGGCCAGATTTTCGACCACGTCGACGTGCTCGCAACCGCCGTAGTAGCGGCGGCCGGGATAGCCCTCGGCATATTTGTTCGTCAGCACGCTGCCGACAGCCTGCATCACGGCCGGGCTGGTGTAGTTTTCGCTGGCGATCATTTCCAGGCCGTCTTCCTGCCGCTCGATTTCTTCGGCAATGGCGGTCCAGACTTCGGGATCTTCGTCGGCAAGGAAATTCATCGGCGTTCACACATCCGCAGGGACAAGAACTTAGGGGATCAAGACGGCTCCGCCGCAGGGGCAAATCGGGCGGCTCCGCCGCAGGGCGAAGGTTCAAATTGTCAAAGGCCCGCTGCGCTTCGTCAATCGGCCGCCGCCCGCCAAAGGGCTTCCATTGACCAAACCTATGTCGGCTGATAGGGTTAGAATAACAAGCCCCCGCCGAATTCGCATTCACCAAGGTCCCTTCCATTTGGCAATTGTGTCGGAAACTAGCGAAAACCACGCCGCCCCGGCGGATAGCACCGCCTCCAGCACGTTTGAGTCGCTCGGTCTTTCGGAGACGATGCACGCTGCGCTCGCCGAGGCCGGCTATCAGCAGCCCACACCGATCCAAGCCGGCCTGATCCCCCGCGCCCTGGCCGGCGTCGACGTGCTCGGTCAGGCCCGCACGGGCACCGGCAAGACGGCCGCCTTCGTGATCCCGATCCTGGAGCGGCTGCACGCCCACAAAAAGGGACAGGGCCCCCAGGCCATGGTCCTGGTGCCCACCCGGGAGCTGGCCGTTCAGGTCCGCGAAGAAGTGGTCAAGCTGTCGCACGGCCGCAAGGTGCATAGCGTGGCCATTTACGGCGGCAAGCCGATCCGTGGCCAGATCGAAAAACTGCAGCGCGGGGCGGACGTGATCATCGGCACCCCGGGCCGGCTGCTGGACCACCTGGGCCGCGGCACCTTGGGGCTGAACGACCTGCAGATCGTGGTGCTCGACGAAGCCGACCGGATGCTCGATATCGGTTTCCGCCCGGACATCGAGAAGATCTTGCGCCGCTGCCCGCGCACTCGGCAGACGCTGCTCCTGAGCGCCACGGTGCCGCCGCCGGTCGAGCGGCTGGCGCGGAGCTACATGCGCGATCCGGAGTCGCTGAACTTCTCGCCCACCGACATCGCCGTCGAGACGATCGAACAGTTCTACTGCACGGTCGATCCGGAGCGCAAGTTCGATCTGCTCGACCGGCTGCTCAAGCAAGAGGAGCCCAAGCAGGCGATCATTTTCTGCCGCACCAAGCGGGGAACCGACAAGGTCCACCTGCGACTTTCCAAGCGGCTCAAGGGGGTGGACTGCATTCACGGCGACCTGGCCCAGAGCGCCCGCGACCGCGTGATGCAGGGTTTCCGCGAAGGAACCGTGCGGTTTCTAGTGGCCACCGACGTGGTCGGCCGCGGGATCGACGTCAGCAGCATCTCGCACATCATCAACTACGACATTCCGCAGTTCTGCGACGACTACGTGCACCGGGTCGGCCGCACGGGCCGGATGGGGCGCGAGGGCGTGGCCTATACGTTCGTCACGCCCGAAGAGGGGAGCGAGCTGACGCGGATCGAGATGCGGATCGATCGGCTGCTCAAGCGGTTCGAGATCGCGGGCTTCGAAGCGACCGCGAACCGCAGCCCGAGCCCTGCCCCGGCCGCCGTTGCCAGCGGCGCCGAAGGTGCCCCGGCCAGTCCGGAGGAGCCGGCCCCGCCGAAGAAGGCGCCCCTCTATGGCCGCGACGGCCGGCCAATCAAGCGCTTCCGCCGGGCGCTGTAAGCGCATCGCACGAAAAGCGTCGCGAGGCAAATACTTCCTTTATAGCCGGCGGTCAACGACCGCCCGGCCCGCCTCGTCAGAGCTCGTCGCTTCACAGCACTTCGAACAGCGACTGGCTTTTGACGATCGCGTAATCGTCGGGAAACGTGTGAAAGGCCTGCACCAGCAGGCTGCGATTCCGCGTTTCCACGTTGATGTAGCTGAGCGCGCCGAGGGCCATCCGGCCGCTGGAATCGAAGCGGTGGAGCATTCCCTGCCGCTCGCCGTCGCTCGTCAGCTCCTGCTGGAAGGTCCAAAAGACCTCGGGCTCGACCGGCTCGAGCTGAAAATTGACCTGATAGGTCGCCCCGCCGCGGCACTCGACCCGGTCGCGACCCTCGCCCTTCAGCCGGCAGGAGATCAGCCGGCGCTTCTGCGGCAGCGGATGATGGGCCGACGTGGCCACCTCGGTCAGCGTCAGCCCCTGGTAGCGCCAGGTGACGAAATGGCCGGCCGAGGTGATGTTGATCGTCGCTTCGTAGTCGCCCCGTTTGACCGTCCGCGAGCTGTGGACCTCGAACAATTCCGGGTGCAGGGCCCGACCGTACAATTGAAACACCAGCTCGGCTACTTTCGGTCGGACGGACAGCACAATCGGGGTCCTCGGGCGGCCGGATCTGGGATCGCACGCGTGCCGATCACGTGCGTTGCGGTCGCTATTATAAACGGCCCGCGCAGGCCCTCAAAGAGACTTTTTTGTCCAGCGGTTTTTCTGCACCGCGCGGCGCGATCCACATCTTGACAAGGGCCCGCGCAGTGCGCCCCAAATGCGCGTGCTAGCAATCGCGACGGGTCGTGGCCGTCGCTCCCGCGAGGCCCGACCCACGTCGCACGCATCAGGTCACGCCGACGAAGATGTCATACAACGCGTGCGTGCCCGCTGCGATACCGAATCCGCGCCAGACGAAGAGCATCGCGAAGAATGCGCCGGCCAGAAACCGGAAGCTGAAGCTGAACCAGTCGAATGTCTCGCCGTGCACCCCGGCGTAGTGCGCCGCCGAAAACAACGCGCTGGTCACGACGACCGCGATCGCAATCCGCGTCGAGCCGCCGAAAGCCAACAGCGACGCCAGGCCCAGCGCCAGCGGCACGAGAATCAAGCGAAACAGCACCTCCTCGTAGATTCCCGCACCGCAAAAGCCCACCAGCCGGGCCGCGTTGTCCCAGGCGGCCGCGTCCATTCCGCTGCTTCCCCAGGCGGCAGCGCTGTGGACCTCGGGCCCGGCGCCCTGCCAGCCGCCGGCCGGAACGTTGGCCGCCGGGAGCTGGGCCTGGATGAATTCGAGCGCCAGGTGCGACAGGCTCCGCTGCGCGTAACCGATGCCCAGCAGCACGACCGCCAACAGCGAGCTCTCGACGTACATCCCCACCAGCACTTCGCGCCGCAGACGCCACCGCTCGCGGGTCGTGTGGTGCCAGGCCAACAGCAGCCCGATCGTCAGCACGGGCAGGAGGAAATATTGCCCGAAGCCGAGCTGGTCGAGCCAGCGCCGCAGCCAGACGTCGGCCCCGTTGCGCATCGCTCCCGGGCCCAGATAGAGCACACCCCCTTCGTACAGCCGCCAGCATCGGCAGCACGAAAGCCAGGCTGACCAACGGACGCCGCGACTCGCGCAAATATTCCAGCGAGACGGGCAGTGCGCACCTGCACCGCCTGCGACGAGGCGGACGAGCTGGCGGGTTTGGAAGTAGCCAAGCGAGTGCCGGCGGCGAAAAAATGTCGAATCGAGTGGAGGCGCTCAGGTAGTTCTTCGACCAGCCGCGCCGCCCTGCTTGAGCAGGCAGGCTGCTGACAGCAAGCGTCTGGTGGCCGTGCAGCCGAACTGCAGAAGCAAATCTCACCGCAGAGTACGTAGCGGATCGCAGAGGAACGGGTGCAATAAACCACCGTCGTCCCTATCCTCATCTCCGCGCCCTCTGCGTACTCTGCGGTGAATTTTCCGGCCCTACTGTTCACGCCTGCCAGCACCCGATACTATATATCTGTACATTATCGCGGTTTGCTGCAGGATCGTCGGCATGAATGCCCCGGACAGAGAGGGTGGTGGCTTCACCGGCCGCGGGGCCGGGGCCGGGCCGCCCAACCGCTTCGAGCGGGTCCATGCCGAGGCCGATTGGGAGCACCTCGAGCCTGACGACGAGCTGGTGGCCGAGCGGCGCTCCGTGCCGACGACGTTTCTGCCCAACGCCACCGGTCGGCTGATCTCGGAGAACGACAGCCCCGACGTGCCGTTCCGGTACAGCATCAATCCCTACCGCGGCTGCGAGCATGGCTGCGCTTACTGCTACGCCCGGCCCGGCCACGAGACGCTGGGCATGAACGCCGGGATCGACTTCGAGACCAAGGTTCTTTTCAAGCCCGACGCGCCGGCCCGCCTGCGCGAGGAGCTCTGCCACCCAGGTTGGCGGGCCGAATCGATCACCCTCTCGGGCGTGACCGACTGTTATCAGCCGGCCGAGCGGACGCAGCGGCTGACGCGCGGCTGCCTGGAAGTGCTGCTCGAGGCCCGGCAGCCGTGCGGAATCATTACCAAGAACGCGCTGGTTGTGCGCGATCTCGATCTGCTCGTGCCGTTGGCCGAGCGAAACCTGGTCCACGTTTATCTGAGCGTCACCACGCTCGATGAGCAGTTGGCCCGGCGACTCGAGCCGCGAACCAGCACTCCCCCAGCCCGACTGCGGGCGATCGAGCGGTTGACCGCGGCGGGCGTGCCGGTCGGCGTGATGGCGGCGCCGGTGATCCCGGGACTCAACGACAGCGAGTTGCCGGCGATTCTGGCGGCTGCCAAAGACGCCGGGGCCCAAACGGCCGGCTACGTGCTGCTGCGGTTGCCACTGGCCGTGCGCCCGATCTTCCTCGACTGGCTGGAGGCTGCCGCGCCCTTGCAAGCCGAGCGGGTAAAGGGACTGATCCGCGCGACCCGAGACGGCCAGCTCAATCAAAGCCAGTTCGGCAGCCGGATGCGCGGCACGGGCAACTACGCCCAGCAGATCCGCCAGACGTTCGAGGTCTTTGCCCGCAGGCAAGGTCTCGACGGCCGCTTGCCGCCCCTGGACAGCAGCCAGTTCCGCCCGCCGCGGAGCGCGTCGGGACAGATGAGTTTGTTTTAGTGGCGCGCTGGTTCGTGACCCACCGGCACGAACGAATGAGAACGCACATACCGCGGGGATTAACCCCGCGGCTCGCTACGAATTGCTACGTCGCCCTCAAACCTGCTTTTCCATCCAGTCGAGAAACTCGGACAGATCGCTGCGCGGCTGGCTGGCCGCGAGGTCGGGCGGCTGATTCGGCGCGACCAGATTGGCATCGCGAATCCAGGCCAGATAGTCGGGGTTCCAAACCGTCTCGGGCGTGGCATCCAGCGGACTATCAGGCCTCTGGCGGCTGCCTGCTCTAGGTCGAAGGCGGCGGTCCGTGCTCGCTCGATTATCTTTGGATCGACCGGCATTCGGGTAGTGGGTGATGGTTGAGTTGGTCGGCAGGCGACCAGCTCATGGAGGCTGCTGATCGGGATCTTCGTGGTGAGACAAGGTTTGGAATCCCACGAGGATCATGTGCCGAACCCAGATTGCCGCCTTGACACCAGCGCCATCCAACCGCAATGAGCGCAACCCACACAAACAACGTCCGCAACGAAAACGACCAGCGGCGGCGGGGAGCGGTCATCTGCTCACGCTGAACCGGAACCGGGGGCGGCGGGGCGCTGTCATGGGGATTTATGTTCATTTCGAGCGAACCGCACACGCTCGGCCTCGGGAATGACGTTTCGCAAGCTTCGTTCGTCGACTGCGCCAATCAAGGCGAAGTTTGCACGGGCCGCCCTTAGCGTAAGCTTGTTGCACACGGAACGCTCGTCAAGCTTGTCGCCGATGAAGGCGTCGTCTTCCCAAAAGCAAATGGGACAGATAAGCGACATTCCCCGCTCGGCCAGCGTAGCGTAGCCACAGCGGGGCACGCTTCACGCGGAGTCGGGTCTTTCGGCTCATGCCAGGGCATTCACAGTACCGATTCAGCGTGCTTTTCTGCGACGCCCACCAGTCTATTCGAGCGGGGGGCCTGGATCGGCCCCCAGGCTGGGATTAACCCCGCGGCTCGCTACGAATTGCTACGTCGACCTCAAACCTGCTTTTCCATCCAGTCGAGAAACTCGGACAGATCGCTGCGCGGCTTGCTCGCCGGGTCGGGCAATGGGCTCGTCTCGACCAGGCTCGCATCGCGAATCCAGGCCAGATAGTCGGGGTTCCAGACCGTGTCGGGCGTGGCATCCAGCGGACTATCGGCCGCCAGCGACTGCAGCGTCCAATCGACATCGCCCAGCCCTGGCCGCGCGTTGGGCGACTTGGCCAGCATCCGATTAACGATGTCCGGCAGCGCCGCCGGCAATCCAGGCACCAGCACGTCGAGTGGCTTGGGCGGCTCGCCGCGATGCATCGCCACGATCTGGAGCGGGTTCTTGTGCAGGAACGGCGGGTCGCCGGCCAGCGTGTGATACAAGATGCAGCCCAGCGCATAGACGTCGCTGCGGGCGTCGGCTTTGCGAGCGTCGGCCGCGGCCTCGGGAGCCGTGTAACGGTAATCGCCCAGCATGGTGTCCTGCCGGGTGAGCTCCGCGCCGTCGACCTGGTCGAGAAATGCCAACGCATCGCGGGCCGCGCCGAATTCCATCAGCTTGAGCTGCTCATGGGAGTTGATCCACAGGTTGGCCGGCCGCAGATCGCGATGGACGATCTCCGCCTCGTGCAGGCTTTCCAAGCCCAGGACCGCGTCGCGGACCAGCCGGCTGGCTTCGCCGTAGGGCAACCGCCCCTGCCGCGAAAGTCGCTCCTCGAGCGTCTCGCCCTGTAAGTCCTCGAAGGCCAGATAATAGGTCTGCCCCGCGCGACCGATCTGCAAGGCCCGGAGGATATGCGGATGATCGACCTGGGCCGCCACCCGGACCTCGCGCTGCATTCGGGACAGCTTTTCGGGCTGGGCGGCGAGGCCGCGGTTGAAAACCTTCAAACTGACGGGCTGGTCAAACTCGACGTGGACGGCCCGGAACACGTGCCCCAATCGCCCGGCCGCGACGCGCTCGTTGACCTGATAAGGCCCGAGCATGAACGGGCCGCTCAAACCCGCATGCAGCGCCCGGGCTTGAAAGTCGGTCAGCCGGCCCGCCTTGACCAGAGCCGCGAGCAGCGTCTTGCCTGCGTCGGCCGCGGCCGCATCGGGCAATTTCGCGGCGAAGGCTTTCAGTTCGTCGGCTTTGACCAGCCCGCTCTGCGCGATCCGGGTCTCAAGCTCAGCCAAAGTAGAGGGAGCCATGCAGGGTTGCTTTCTCGCATTGTTCAGGGAAGGTATTTTTGGTCGCGCGATTCTACTTGTTGCCTGGCGCGGCGGCATCCTCGCCGATCGCCGGCCGGGCCTCGCGCGGGGGCAGGGTGCGCACGACGCGAAAGCCGATGTGTCTGTTACGGTTCGCCGGCTCATGGCTGTTGCCGCTGCGAGTCGCGCTGCGACAGTTGGAAGCGTTGTAGCTCCAATAGCCGCCACGGACCACGCGATGGGAGCCGACGGGCGGGCCCAGGGGGTCGCTGGTGGGCGATGCCGTGTACCAATTGTCGACCAGCCAATCCGCGCACCATTCCTCCACGTTGCCGTGCATGTCGTACAACCCGAACGGATTGGCCGGCTTCAGCCCCACCGACCGGGCGCGACCTCCCGAATTCTGAGCGTACCAACCGTATTCGGCCAGCTCGGCGGGGTCGTCGCCAAAACTATACTGCGTGGTCGTACCCGCCCGGCAGGCGTATTCCCATTGGGCTTCAGTTGGCAACCGATACCCGGTTGCGCCCGGCAGCAGAACCCATCCGTCGTGGGCGTCTTGCCGGTAAGACGTGGGTAGTTTTTCCTGCTGACAGAGCCAGTTGCAAAACGCGACTGCATCCCGCCACGAAACTTGGGTGACCGGCGATTCATCGGTCACGGCGTATCCAGGGGTGCGCAATGTTCGGTCTTTGTTGCCAGGGGTGCTGGCGTCAGTGCTTGACGAATCACCGCCAAATGTATCGGCCAGCGTGGCGTATTGTGTTGCCTCGATGAACTTCCGGAACTGGCCGATCGTGACCTCGGTGGCGCTGATCGCCAGCGGTTTGGTCAGCACGACCTTGTGCTGTGGGCGTTCGGCATTGCGAATGCGGTCCTGCACCCATTGCTCGTCGCCGCGCTCGATGGCCTGTTTGATTGCCGCCTCGACCTGTTCGTCGGTGCTACCCATCAGGAAGCTTCCGGGCGGGAGGACGACCATTTTCATGCCGATCGCGTTGGTCGTCTCGACCTGGGTGCCCAGGTGCCTGGCCCAGGCCGCTTGACGTGCGCGGGCCTGCTCGGCCTCGAACGGCGCGACGGCAGGGGGCGGAGGCCTGTCGACGGAGTCTGAGCCACGCGCCGGGATTTCGCGGACGATGCGAAATCCGAGACTTCCCCAAGGCGGCGTGTACGAAAAGCGCATGGCCGAACGAACCGCGAACCCACGGCTCAGCTCGTAGTCGCCGCCCCGAAGCACGTGCTGCGCGCCCTCCGCGGGGCCGGTCGGATCGCTCACTTCCTTCTTCCGGTAGGTGTCGGCCGCGAACCAATCAGAACAGATTTCCCACACATTGCCGTGCATGTCGTACAGACCCCAGGCGTTGGCGCGAACGACCCGACCTTGGTGGGAACGTTAAGATTGGGGCCCTTGTCCGCGTGGCCGAAGGGAAAGTCGCCATCGAAATTGGCCTGGGTCGAGGACAAGGAATCGCCAAACGCAAAGGGCGTGGTCGTTCCCGCGCGGCAGGCGTATTCCCATTCGGCTTCGGTCGGCAGGCGATAACGAACGTCCTCGCGGGCGCTGAGCCAATCGCAGAAGTCCGTCATCACTGGATAGGTAAGGCCGCCCACGGGAAGCGCCGCCACGGCACCCGACGCATCGGGGTCGCTGCGCGAGGTTACAAACCGCTGAAAATCACCGCGCGTCACTTCATGCATGCCCAGGTAGTAGGGGCGCGTGATCCGCACCCGATGCTGGGGAGCCTCCGTGGGAAAGAACGTCAGCTCCCAGCCTTCGCCGTCGCGGCGGGCCAGTTCCAGCAGTGCCGGCAATTCCTCATCACTGGTTCCCATCAGGAACTCGCCTGGCGGGATGAGAACGAACTTCGCGCCGATCGAATTGGTGAACTCGACCGGCACACCCAGGTGCTTGGCCCAGGCTTCTTGATGGGCCCGGGCTTGCTGGGCGTCGAAGGGAGCGATGGCCGGCGGGCGCAGCGGCGGATGTCGGTCGCCGCGGCATAGCCATTGTTTTCTTTTCGTTCAAGTTGCCTGGCGGCGAATTACCGGCCTTCGCCAGCGGCAAAACGCTGCGCACGACTCGAAAACCGACATTGGTATTGCGCTCTGTCAGGTAGCTGTAATGATTACGAATCGCACTGCGACAGTTGGATGCGAAGTTGCGCCAGTAGCCGCCGCGAAAGACGCGCACGGAGCCGGTTGGTGGACCGGCGGGATCACTCGGATCCATCAGCGCTGCGCTGGCGTACCAATTGTCGTCGCACCAATCCTGACACCATTCTTCAACATTACCGTGCATGTCATACAGCCCAAACGGATTGGCCCGCTTTAGCAGCCCGTTGAAAAAGTCCGCTTGACGGCCGTGGTATCCTGGCGGCGGAATTCGGCTCGCTCACCGCAGGATGCACACGCATGGCTCTTGGCAAACGCAAGCACGAACAACAATCGGCCTGGATCGCCACCACGGAGCTGCCCAAGTCCCCCGGGCACCCGTTTTACAAAAAACTGAACCAATTGCTGGCCGAAGCCGGCTTCGACGCCTGGCTCGAAGTGCTCTGCGCCCGATATTACGCCGCTAAGATGGGCCGCGAATCGATCCCGCCGGGCGTGTACTTTCGCATGATCCTGGTCGGTTACTTCGAGGGCATCAGTTCGCAGCGCGGCATCGCCTGGCGCTGTCACGACAGCCGCTCGCTGGCCGAGTTTTTGGGCGTGCCGGTGCATGAGGAGACGCCCGACCACTCCAGTCTGTCGCGGATTCACGTGCGGCTGCCGCTGGAAGTACACGAGGCGATGTTCCAGTTCGTGCTCAAGATCGCCGCCGAGAAGAGCCTGCTGCGGGGCAAAACCGTGGCGGTCGATTCGACGCTGCTGGAAGCCGACGCGGCCATGAAGAGCATCGTGCGGCGCGACACGGGCGAGGATTGGAAGACGTATCTGCGCGGCCTGGCGGCGGAGGCGGGCATCGAGAATCCGACCGACGAAGAGCTGCGCCGCTTCGACAAAAAGCGGAAAGACAAGAAGGTCTCGAACGACGATTGGCAGTCGCCAAACGACCCGGAAAGCCGCTTCACAAAAATGAAAGACGGCACGACCCACCCGGCATACAAGGCTGAGCACGTGGTCGACCTGGACACCGACCTGGTGCTTTCGGCTGCGATCTACGAGGGCACGCGGGCCGACACTGAGACGCTGGCCGAAAGTCTGGTGCAGGCCCAGTTGAACGTGATCGAGGCGGGCAGCGAAGCGAACATCGAAGAGGTGGTAGCCGACAAGGGCTACCACGCGGCGGAACAACTGACGACGGTCAATCAGACGCTCGGCATTCGCACATACATTCCCGAGAAGAAGCGTAAGGAGCCGTGGAAGTGGAGCGATCACACTCCGGCCGAGCGGCAGGCGATCACCGCAAACCATCGGCGTGTGCAGACCGAGCGCAACAAGAAACTCCAGCGCCGGCGCAGCGAGCTGACTGAGCGCACGTTCGCTCATGTGTGCGAGACCGGCGGAGCGAGGCGTTGTTGGTTGCATGGAATGTTAGAGGTCTCGAAACGTTACTTGTTACAGGTGGCGGCGCAACTTGGGCCGCATCATGCGCAAGCTCTTCGGCATGGGCACGCCGCGGGGCCTACAGTCCGCGGGGGACCTTGCCGCGCTTGTTTATCTTCACATTTGTGCGGTCTGGAACATCGTCTGGAAGTCGATGCGCGTCCTCGCGGTCCCAAATCGGTCGGCCGGCTTCGTCGCCTGGGCTTGGCCGGCCCTCGCGCCGGCCGCCTGGAAACGCACAATTTCAACGGGCTGCTAGGCCCACGGCATTCGATTCCCGCCCTGAATTTACTCCGTACCAAGCAAATCTCCCCAAATCGGCCGGATCGTCGCCAAAGCTGTACTGAGTGGTCGTCCCGGCGCGACAGGCATACTCCCACTGCGCCTCGGTGGGCAGGCGATAACCGGTGGCGCCAGGGAGCAGCGCCCAGCCGATCTGCGGTTCCTCGGCGTAAGCGGCCGGCAAGTTCTCTTTCTCGCACAACCAATTGCAAAACATCGCGGCGTCGAGCCACGAGATATGCACAGCCGGAGAGTTTTCGCCGACCGGATAGCCCGGCGACCGCCACGTGCGGTCTTTGTTACCGGGTTTGCTCGGGTCGATGATGCCGGAGTCACCCCCGAATTTATCCGCCAGTGTTTCGTACCCGGTCGCGTCGACGAACTGGCGGAACTGGCCGATAGTGACCTCCGTAGCGCCGATCGCCAGCGGCGTGCTGATCACCACGTGATGTTGCGGACGCTCGGCGCTGCGGATGCGATCCTGAACCCAACTGTCCTCTTTGATCTCCAACGACCTGGCTAGCGCCGCTTCGACTTGCTCGTCGGTGCTGCCCATCAGGAATTCACCCGGCGGAAGCAGGACCATTTTCATGCCGATCGAATTGGTCGTCTCGACCTCGGTGCCCAGGTATCTGGCCCAGGCTTCTTGATGGGCCCGGGCTTGCTGCGCGTCGAAGGGAGCGATGGCCGGCGGAGGCGGAGTCGAGGGAGTACTGGAAGCGGTGGGGGAAACAGGTACTCCCTCACCCGGCCTGCGGCCACCCTCTCCCGGAGGGAGAGGGGTTTGAGGGCGCAGTACCAGGGTCAGGATCACCGCCAGCAGCAGGCCGCCTGTCCCAGCGGCTATCGCCAGCAGTTTCTTACCGCGCCCGGTCGCGTCGCGCCGGGGAGGGCACTGGAGTTTTCGGCGCCGATCGGGCTTTCGCCCGGCCGCTGCCCTGCAGCGAAACATTGCGCAAAAACGTCATCACGTCGCTCGTCGACCGGCTGGCGGCCAATGGCGCATCGGTCGTCGAGTCTGCCGAAAATGCGCTGGCCCGCTCCAGCGCCGCCACCACCTCGCTCAGCGACTGATAGCGCTCGGCCGATTTCTTGGCGACCATTTTTTCGAACACCGCCTGCACCGCCTCGGGCACGTTGCCCAAGCTCGGAACGGGCTCCTCGCGATGAGCGATCAGCTTGGCCATCAGCGTCTCGCCGTCGTACATCGGCCGGCCGGTGACGAGCCAGTGGAGCGTGCAGCCCAGCGAATAGATGTCAGCCCGGGCGTCGGCATGCTTGGTGCTAATCGCTTGCTCGGGGGCCATGTAGTCGACCGTGCCCATCACCGCGCCGGTGCCGGTCAGCTCGGCCTGGCCAGCCGTGTCCCCCTCGCCGCTGAACCGGGCCAGGCCCATGTCGAGGACTTTGACGACCCCCTCACTGTCGAGGAGCAGATTGGCCGGCTTGATGTCGCGATGGATCACGCCCCGCTTGTGGGCGTATTCGAGGCCCCGAGCCGCCTGCAGCAAATAGCCCAGTGCTCGGGACAGCGGCAGCGGGCCGTTCTTCTTGACCAGCGCCGCCAGGTCTTGCCCTTCGACATACTCCATCACCAGGAAATGCGTGCCGCCCGATTCGTCGGCATCGTGAGCGGTGACGATATTCGGATGGCTGAGCTTGGCGGCGGCGGTGACTTCGCGCCTCGAAGCGGGCAACGCTGGCCGGGTCTTGGGTCAGCGCGGCCGGCAGCACCTTGATGGCCACGGTGCGGTGCATCTTGCGATGCTCGGCCTTGAACACCTGGCCCATCCCGCCGGCGCCGATCCGATCGAGGATCGTGTAGTTACCCAGAATCAGAGACTTGGCCCGGCCCAGGTAAATCTCCTGGGCTTGGTAGCGGGTGAGCGTTTTGGAGCGGACCAGTTCCTTGGCCAGCTCCTGAGCATCTTTCGGGTTGGCCTTGGGCGGGATGAAATTCTCGAGCTTGCCCGCCGAAAGCACGCCGCTGTCGGTCAACTGCTTGACAAAAGTCTCGAGAGCGATGGCCATGACCGACCTGGGCGCGAAATTGCAGTCTCAGTATAGCTACGCGGCCGTCGCCGGGCACAACATGACGGTTCAAGACCGAGTGCTCTGTAAAAGTGAGCGGCAAGGCGGTAGCCGCCGGTCCAATCAAGCGCCGGCACGGCGCGACGACGCGCCGGGGACATGCACCAGCCGGGGACTATTGTGCAACACCGGTGTAGAAGACACCGGCGGCTAGCCGCCTCGCCGCTCACGGGCGCAGGTCAGCCTGCTGCACGCCAGGACGCAAGCGCGCTAACGAAATCGGCCAGCAATGGTCAGACTGGCTCGCATCGCCGGCCGCGCTGTCACTCGGTCGGCGGCCTGCCGAAGCGTTCGGCCAGCACAGTGCGATAGAGCGCGACAAGCGGCTCGGCTGTCGCCGGACTGGGCGGCAGGACGACCATCCGATCGCGGCCGAGTTCGAACGCAGCGCTGGCGGCCGCGGCCTGGACGTCGTCGGTCACGAGAAGCCTGCCCGCGTTTTCGGCGGTCTGCTGGACCAGCTCGCGAATTCGCGATTGATCCTGGCAGCTGGTCAGCTCGGGTCCCCAGAGCCGGGCGACGTAGGGCACGCCGGTTTCCAGCACCAGCTGGCCCAGCAGCCAGACATAGTCGACGTGGATCAGGTGCGGATCGAAGGCATCGACCTGGCGATCGAGCACCCGGCGGATCGCTTCACGGTAGCGGGCCAACTGGTCGGTCGACAGCGAGGCAAACGTCGGTCGCGCAGCTGCCGGCCGCTTCGAATTGCGGCACGGCGAAGTCCAGGTCGGCCGTCGGATCGCCCGGCCGGCAGGTGACGGTGTACACGTCGAACGGCGGGTTGGCGGGGTTCGAGCGATCGAGCACGAGCATGCGGACTGTGTGCCCCGCCGCGGCCAGGGCCGCGGCCAGGGCCTTAAGCGGCTCTCCGGCGGGGGGCTGGTCGAGGGCAAACGGATGAGTGATGAGAATACGCATGCCACTGCCCAGCCAAATGGTCGCCGGCCGTGGCTAGTGTAACGCCGGAGGGACAAGCCCGGCAGGGGGACAACGTGTTGACCATGTGGTTCGCGCAACGCTGGCAGTCCCTGTCCTGCAAGGCGTGCCTGCCCGCGCAAAGTGCCCAGGTAAAGGGCTCGAGCCATGAGATTCTGGGCACTGGCGGGTGAAACGCAGCGCGCCGCGCGGCGACCGGCTTGTGTTGACGTTGCCTTTGCCCCACCGGCCCGGGCAGGAGTGGATGCCCAGCTGGCACTCGCCGCCCCGCCCCGGGCCGCTGACAGCGGGGGCTCCCCAGCCAGTTTCCCAGAGCGACTTTGGGGGGCCAAAGCTGTCAATTTCGAGATTCCTGGCTATCCCGGTCGAACGCTGGCACCCCCATAGGCGTAGTTGTTCATAAGCGCTTGCGTCGTGCGAGATTAATTGCTCAATTGAGACGGAGGAACACTTCCGATCGAACGCCAGCAGCCGCGGCCTGGGGGCAGGTCTGGGCGGGAGGCACAGTTCGGCCGGTGGACGGCCGAGCTGACTGCGGCTGCACCGACGCTGCTGATTATGCCGATTAATGGGTTAGTGCCCGCGCAAGCGGATCGGCCGGCGCAAGCTACGTTTGAGAGAGTCTGGCACAATCCGCGCGTCGGGTGGCTGATTGCACCTGCGCCGCACCCGGCCCACCCGGGTAAGGCAATGAGCGCGCCACGGATTTCCCCGAGGGAGCGGCAGCCGGTCCGACCGGCGCGCAGCCGCGCGACCCGCGCCAGTTGGCCCGCTCCGAGCGGCCATCCGCGGGACGGGCTCGCGAACGATGCGCGGTTTGCGGCGCGAGCGACTAAACTGAAGTTTGGCGGCTGAAATTTGGCGCCCCCGCAGGTCGCCGCCGGCAACCGTACCTCTTGCTTCTCGCAAAGCGGCTTCATGAGCACGGAACAAACGGTTGATCCGGAACTCGTCGAACAGACGAAACAGCAGATTCGCAATCTCGTCCGCGAGATTGCCCAGCTGTCGAAGTCGAATCTGACGCCGCTCGAATACTACGACGCGATCCTGAATCGCATCGTCTCCGCTTTGGCCGCCGTGGGCGGAGCCATCTGGTCGGTGGCCGACGGCCGGATCGATCTGGAGTACCAGATCAATCTCCGCGAGACCCGGCTGGCCGACAGTCCCGAGGCCCAGAACCGGCACGGCCACTTGCTCTCGCGAATCGCCCGGACGGGCGAAGGCATGCTCGTGGCCCCGCATTCGGGGGCCGGCGAAGAAGGCGAAGGGGGCAATCCGACCGATTACCTGCTGGTGCTCGGCCCGCTCAAGAGCGATCAGGAAACGCAGGGCATCATCGAGATCTTCCAGCGCCCGGGCACGAATGCCAACGTGCAGCGCGGCTACCTGCGGTTCCTGCTGCAGATGTGCGAGCTGGCCGGCGATTATCTGAAGACGCGGCGGCTGCGGCACTTTACCGACCGCCAGACGCTCTGGTCGCAGCTCGATCAATTCACCCGCGTGGCTCACCGCAGCCTCGACCCCCGGCTGACGGCTTACACCATCGCCAACGAGGGCCGCCGCCTGATCGAGTGCGATCGGGTGAGCGTCGGCATACTCAAGGGCAAGAAGTGCGTGATCGAGGCCGTCAGCGGGCAAGACACCTTCGACAAGCGCTCGAACACAGTCTCGCTCCTCAGCCGGCTGGCCACCGCCGTGACCGCCACGGGCGAAGCGGTCTGGTACACCGGCGACACGTCGTTGATGGCCCCGCAGGTCGAAGAAGCGGTCCAGGCCTACATCGACGAATCGCACTCCAAGGCCGTGGGTATCATCCCGCTCAAGCGGCCGGCCGATCCGACCGTCTCGCCCGACGATCCGGACGTCGAGCCGCCGCCGGTGCTGGGCGCTCTGATCGTCGAGCAGATCGAGGACAGCAACCCTCGTGAGGGCATGCTCCAGCGGG
Source organism: uncultured Planctomycetaceae bacterium (assembly GCA_963828155.1). GTDB lineage: Bacteria > Planctomycetota > Planctomycetia > Pirellulales > PALSA-1355 > CAWCAX01. The sequence goes on along the minus strand of CAWHDQ010000009.1, from coordinate 480,777 downwards.
TCGAAGTGGTCACCGAGCACAGCTCCAGCGCCCTGGCCAACGCGCTCGAATATCACGATCTGTTCCTGTTGCCGGTCTGGCAAACGCTGGGCAAGGCCAGGTGGGTGCTCAGGGCCCGCACGCTGCCCAAGACGATCGCCGTGGCCACGGCCGCCGTGCTGCTGCTCTTGGTGCTCACCTTCTGGCCTGCCGATTTCAACCTGGAAGGCAAGGGCACGCTCGAGCCGGCCGACCGCCGCGACGTGTTTGCCGCAGTCGACGGCGTGGTGATCGACGTGCCGGTCGAGCACGGTCAGCTGGTCAAGAAGGGGGACGTGCTCGCCCGGCTTCGCAACACCGAGCTGCAGGTCAGCCTGGCCGACATCACCGGCAAGCTGGCCTCGACCACCGAAGAGCTGTTCGCCACGCGGCGGATGCTGCAGGACGCCAAGCGGGTGAACACCCCGGAATTCCGCCAGGCCGAATCCAAGGTGGCCGAGCTGACCAAGACCCGCGAAAGTTTCGAGAAGCAGCTCAAGCTGAAAAAGCAACAGCAAGAGCAGCTGGTCATCACCAGCCCGATCGACGGCCAGATCACCACCTGGCAGTTGCGGCAGCTGCTATTGCACCGGCCGGTCAAGCAGGGTCAGGTGCTGATGAGCGTGGCCGATCCCAGCGGCGAGTGGGAAGCCGAACTGAAGATGCCCGAGGACCTGATGGGCCACGTCATGACGGCCCGCAAGGAGATCCGCCCCGACCTGCCGGTCCGTTTCTTCGTGGCGACCAGCCCCGGCGACGAGCACACCGGCACGGTCAAAGAGGTCCACGGGCATGCCGACGTCGTCGAGGAGGTCGGCAACACAGTGCTGGTCCGGGTGATGCTCGACAAATCGCAGCTCAAGCCGGCCGACCTGCGCCCGGGGCCACTGTGACCGGCAAAATCAACTGCGGCCGGGTGTCGCTGGGCTACAAGTTCCTGCACAAGCCGCTGGCGTTCCTGTCGAAGATGCTGTTCAAGATATTCTGATCGGGCCAGCAGGCCTGTTGCGCCGCCCGCGGCGCCCCGCTTCCACGAATTCAAGAGACTCCCTTAAGGGACTTTGGCCATGCAGGCGACTTTGCTTGTTTTCTCGGTCCTCCTGGCGATCAACGGACCTAGCCCGCAAATCGGCGAGGTATCGGGCACGACGCCCGCCGCCGGACCGGTCATCAACCACTGTCTGGTGGCCGTCGCCGAAGAGGCCCAGGTGCCGGGCAAGGAAGCCGGCGTGCTCTGGGCCCTGGAGGCCAAAGAAGGACTCGAAGTCAAAGCCGGCACCTCGCTGGGCCACATCGACGACACCGAACCCACCGTGCAGCGCAAGATCAAGCAAGCCGAGCACGACGGGGCCAAGGAACAGGCCGACAACGACATCAACGTCCGCTACGCCCGGGCCGCCACCGACGTCGCTTGGGCCGAATACCTCAAGGCCCTTGAAGCCAACAAGAAGGTCAAAGGCTCGATTCCCGAGGTCGAGATCAACCGCCTCAAGCTCACCTGGCACAAGAGCAAGTTGCAGATCGAGCAGGCCCAGCTCGAGCAGCGGGTGGCCATGTTCACCGCCGAGAGCAAAGGGGGCGAGGTCGAGGCCGCCGAGGCCAGCATCGAGCGCCGCAAGATCAAGGCTCCGCTCGACGGCATCGTCACCAACGTCTATCGCCACGTCGGCGAGTGGGTCGCCCCCGGGGACCCGGTGGTCAAGATCGTCCGGGTGAACCGGCTGCGGATCGAGGGCTTTCTCAACGCCGCCGATTACGACCCGCCGGAAATCGAAGGCCGGGCCGTGACCGTCGAAGTCGAGCTGGCCCACGGCCGCAAGGTGAAGTTCCCCGGCAAGGTGGTGTTCGTCAGCCCGCTGGTCATGGCTGGCGGCGAATACCGCGTATTTGCCGAGGTGAACAACCGGCAGGAGAACGGCCAGTGGGTGCTGCGGCCGGGCCTGTTCGCCACGATGTCCATCCACCTGAAGTAAGCCCCACGCCGCCATGCCCACGCTGCGCGACAGCCTGGTCTCCAGTTCGGCCCGCGTGCTGCCGCTGCGGATGCGCCCGACCTGACCGCGACCCAACAGCGCTATCAAGGGCAGCTGTACTGGGTGGTCAAGGAGCCGATCGGGCTGCACTACTTCCGCTTTCAGGAAGAAGAGTACGGCATCCTCCAGATGCTCGACGGCCGCTCGAGCCTGGACGACATCAAGGAGCGGTTCGAGAAGCAGTTCCCGCCGCAGAAGATCACGGTCGAAGAGCTCGGCCAGTTCGTCGGCATGCTGCACCGCAGCGGTCTGGTGATCGCCGACGTGGCCGGCCAGGGAGCCCAGCTCAAGAAGCGCCGCGACGAGCGCAAGCGGCAGGAGCTGCTCTCGGCCCTGGCCAATATCCTGGCCATTCGCTTCAAGGGGATCGACCCCGACCGGCTGCTCAACTGGCTGCACCCCAAGGTGGCGTTCATGTACCGCCCCCCGGCGGTCGTGTGCTGCCTGCTGCTGTGGTTGTCGGCACTGACGCTGGTGCTGGTGAATTTCGACAAGTTCCAGGCCAAGCTGCCGACCTTTCACCAGTTCTTCGTGGCCGACAACTGGATCTACCTGGGCGTGACGCTGGCCCTGACCAAGGTGATTCACGAGTTCGGCCACGGCCTGACCTGCAAACATTTCGGCGGCGAATGCCACGAGATGGGGGTCATGTTCCTGGTCCTCACGCCGTGCTTGTATTGCAACGTCTCCGACTCCTGGATGCTGCCCAACAAGTGGCATCGGGCCTACATCGGCGCGGCGGGCATGTACATCGAAATCTGCATCGCCTCGATCTGCACCTGGATCTGGTGGCACAGCGAGCCGGGCATGCTCAACCAGCTCTGCCTGAGCACGATGTTCGTCTGCTCGGTCAGCACGGTGATGTTCAACGCCAACCCCCTGCTCCGCTACGACGGCTATTACATCCTTTCCGACCTCACCGAAATCCCCAACCTGCGGCAGAAGGCGACTTCGATCCTCAATCGCAAGCTGGCCGACTGGTGCCTGGGCCTGGAAGAGCCCGACGACCCGTTCCTGCCCCAGCGCAACCAGGGCTTCTTCATCCTCTACTCGATCGCGGCCGCCATCTATCGCTGGGTGGTGCTATTTTCGATTCTCTGGTTTCTCTACAACCTGCTGGAACCGTACGGGCTGAAGATCATCAGCCAGGCGATCGCCTTCGGTTCGATCGCCAGCCTGATCGTGCAGCCGCTGTGGAAGTTGGGCAAGTATTTCTCCGTTCCCGGGAGGCTCGATCAAGTGAAACGCTCTCACGTCAACGCCACGCTCGCCGTGCTGGCGGGCGTGCTGCTGTTCGTCCTATTGATCCCCCTGCCCCACCACGTCTACTGCCTGCTCGAGGTCCGCCCCCGCGGGGCCGAAATGGTCTACGTCGACGGCGCCGGCCGGCTCGACCAGATCAACGTCCGCCCCGGCCAGGCAGTTCGGGCGGGGGACGTGCTGGCCCGGCTCTCGAACCTGGAGCTGGAGCTCTCGATCGCCGACCTGGAAGGCAAGCGCGACCAGCTGAACGCCCGGCTGATGGGCCTGCGGCACGCCGACGCTAACGACGAAATGGCCGCCGACGAAATTCCCCACGTCCGCGAATCGCTGACGATGATCGAAGAGCAGCTCAAGGAAAAACAGCAAGAGCAGGCGCGGCTCAACCTGATCGCCCCGGCGGATGGCACCGTGCTGCCGCCGCCCGAGACCAACGAAAGGCCCGACTCGGGCGGCCAGCTGAAGAACTGGTCGGGCAGCCCCTTCGACCGCGAGAACATCGGCTCGACGCTCACCGACAGCACGCTGTTCTGCGAGGTGGGCGACCCGACCCAGTGGGAGGCCAACCTGCTGATCGAGCAGGACGACATCGAGTTCGTCGAGCCGGATCAGAAGGTCAAAATCAAGCTCGACGTCTTTCCCCACCGCAACTTCAGCAGCCAGATCAGCGAGATCTCCAAGGTCGACCTGAAGGTCACTCCGCGCAACCTGTCGAGCAAGTCCGGCGGTGACGTCATCACCCAGACCGACAAGTCCGGCGCCGAGCGCCGCAAAACACCTCCTACGAAGCCCGGGCCCCGATCGACGATCCCGAGGCCGTGCTGGCCGTGGGCCTCAAAGGCCGGGCCAAGATCTACACCCGCTGGCAATCGCTCGGCTCGACCGCCTGGCGGTATCTCGTGCGGACGTTCAATTTCAAGATGTAGGAAGAGCGGGGCTGGGGGCGAGGGACTGGGGGCTGGGCGTACAGATAACCCCGCCCCTTTTTGTTCCACCCGCCGCATCGCGCAGCCAACGGCGCGAGCGGCATTCTTGATTGGCCGCGCGTTGATCTACGCCTCGCCACACCCTAAGATCGCCCACGGCGATTCGTCTGGCGCCATAAACGCGCGGCCCCGCCCAGTTCCCCAGCCTCTAATCCCCAGTCCCCAACCCCCCCAAAACCAATGCAACTCGGCCTGGTCACGTACATGTGGGGCGCCGAGTGGGACCTGCCCACCCTGCTCAAGAACTTGCAGCAGACCGGCTTTGCCGGCGTCGAGCTGCGCTCCGGGCACAAGCATGGTGTCGAGCCCGCGCTCGATGAGGCCGGGCGCAAGGAAGTGGTCAAACGCTTTGCCGACTCGGGCATCGAGCTGGTCGGGCTGGGCTCGGCCTGCGAGTATCACTCGCCCGATCCCGCGCAACTTCAGAAGAACATCGACGAGACCAAGGCCTTCATCCGGCTTTGTCACGACGTGGGCGGCAGCGGCGTGAAGGTCCGGCCCAACGGCATGCCCAAGGATGTGCCCCGCGAGCGGACGCTGGAGCAGATCGGCAAGGCGCTGGGCGAGGTGGCCGCCTACGGCGAAGGCTACGGCGTCGAGATTCGCCTGGAAGTGCACGGCCCGGGCACCACCAACCTGGCCGATATCAAGACAATCATGGATACGGCCCGGCATCCGGCGCGAAGGTCTGCTGGAACTGCAACCAGGAGGACACCCAGCCGCCGGGCCTCGAGGCGAACTTCAAGCTGGTCGCCGACCGGATCGGCACCGTCCACATCCACGACTTGATCTCCGACTATCCCTGGCGCGAGCTATTCCGCCTGTTGCGCGAGTCGAAGTTCGAGGGCTGGACCCTGCTCGAAGAAGGCGCCCCCACGGCCGATCCCATCCGCGTGATGAAGTATTACCGGCTGGTGTGGGAAGGGCTCGCTGGCGGCGGAGGGGATTAGGAGCTGGGGGCTTGAGGCTGGAACAAGCGAGTCCGCTCAATTCTCTGCCCTGTTAAGCCCATGGGCGGCGTCCCATGAGCCGGCGCCGCGAGTTGACCTCAGTCCGCGTGCGCCGCGCAGCAACGTATCAGCGGGGATTGTCGCGCGGCGAAAAACCTGCGGGGCGCGTCGCCTTGTCGCGGGGCCGACCCGCCGGACACCGCCGGCGGGCTTAACAGATCGGTGAACAATCGTGTCGATTCGTGGCGTTTCGTGGCGTTTCCAGCCCCCAGCCCCCAATCTCCAGCCCCCCTGTGCCTCAGCTCGCCTTGATCGTCGTGATCCAGAGGAAGGGCTTGCCGGCCTCGTCGACGCGGATCTCGCGGCGCAGTTTGGCCCGCGATAAAACGCGCTGCAGAATCAGGCTGTAGGTCAGCTTCTTGGCCGGGAGCTTGACCTCGATCTTGGCCGGGTCGATGCCGTGCAAGGCCAGGGCGTTGTGATCCCAGAGCACGGGCATCTTCAGCCGCTCTTGCAGCGCGGCGACCGCTTCGGTCACGGGGGTCTCGTCGATCTCGACGTTGATGAACTTGGTGAACATTTCCGGGGCAACCTTCTGGTCGGGCTGATCCGCCTTCCAACCGACCGGCCAGCTCTCGCGGCCCGCGCCCGGCTTGAACACCCGATAGACGAGTCCTCCGCCGGCCCGCTCAGGAGCAAAGGCCAGCCCGGCCGGCCGCAAGATCGCGGCCAGGGCCGTGCCCTGCGAGACGCCCAGCAGGTTTTCTTCGATCGTGGCGGCGGCCAGCGCCTGCTGGGCGGCGGCGTCGAGTTCCAGCTTGTGGCCCAGGCCCGCGGCCAACTGGCCGACCACCTTATCGGCCGTGACGTTGTCCGTCGCTTGGGCCAGCGGTTTTTTCAGCTCGCCGTCGATCTCGGTCAGCTGGCTGGGGGTCAGGCCGAACACGCGCCGCGGCTGGGTGACGCCTTCGGCCCCGTCGGTCGACAGATCGGCGAGCCATTTCTTCAGCCGGCCGGTGTCGTTGACCGTGAACTTGCCGCCGGGAAGGATGAGCGTATTGTTGGTCTTGATCATCCCGATGACGTCGTACACCGGGGCATCCTTGCTCCCGCGCTTTTCGACGCCGACCTCTACGTCGGCTCCGTTGCCGGCATGAATCCGAATGTTGCTCACGCCCAACTCGGCGAACAACTGGCTCCATTGCTGGGCGGCGTTGATCGGAATGCCGTCCTGGCTGACCAATTCCAGCGACACCCGGGCTTTGGCCGGCGTCTTGTCGGCCGCCGGAACGGGGGCCACGAGCAGAAGTCCAATGCCGCAAACGCCCCAAGCTAGCCGCATGGCAGAGCCCCTTCTCGAATGCCGGACCGCGCGCCCCCTGGCCCCCTGGAGCAAGTATACCACGCGCCAGGCCGACCGCCCTTCAGGCGGCGCGCCTCGGGGAATCACCGGCGCGCGCGCGGGGAATCGCCAGCGCGCCGCGGGGAAGCACTGGCGAGCGGCCGATAGCGGATCGCGTTGCCGCGCTTGCCCACCGGTTGCACGGCACCCATCTCGCGGAGGCAGTAGGCAATCCGCTGCGCAATCCAGCGGGCCACGCCCAAGTCGGCCGCCAATTGGGCGGTGTCGAACTCGGCCCGCAATGACACGGGCAGCAACCGGGCCAGATCGGCGGCCGTGCGGAGCCGGACGCTCGCCCCCCGCTCCAGCAGCAACTGGTCGGAAACGACAAAATCTCCCTGCCGCCGTCGCCGGCGACGGCCGTGGCCGGGATAGCGCCACTCCTCGATTTCGACCGGCACGACTTCGAGCGTCAGCTGGGGATGAGGAAACGCCCGGGTGAAATAGACGAGTTCGTCGAACAAGTCAGTCAGCGTCCCCTGCTTGGGGCTCAGCCGCCGTCCGATCGCGGGTCCCCGCCGCCGGGCTTGCCGGACCAGCCATTTGCGAATGACGACCGGCTTGACCACCAGCACCCGGTGCTCGGCGGAGAGCTCGACGATCTTGCTGCGGATCGCCGCCAGGCTGCCGTGCTGCACTTCGACCAGCAGATCGCCCACGACGGCGTCGACGCGGTAGCGGCCCAAGCGGACTTCCGTCTGCGCAGCCTGGCCGGCGTAGAGCCGCTTCAGCTCGCGATGGAGCGAGGTTTCCATGGAAGTCGGATGCGGAATGCGGAAGTGGGAATTGGGGAATCGAGAATCCGTTCAGCGTCGGCCCGTCGTTCTGCGTCGTTCCGACTTCCGAGTTCCGAATTCCGAATTCCGACTTATTCTTTCGGCGGTTCGATTCCGAAATCGCGGATCGTCAGCAAGCTGGCCAGCGGATACCCGCGCTGGGCAAACGCTTGGCGCCCCCTTCCAGGCGGTCGATGATCGCGATCACTTTGCGCACTTTGAGGCCGAATTCCAGGACGCGTTCGATGGCTTGCAGCGAGCTGCCGCCGGTGGTCACGACGTCCTCGACGATCACCACTTCGTCGCCGGGCACGACCGGCCCTTCGACGAAGCGGTTGGTGCCGTGCCCCTTGGATTCCTTGCGGACCAGGAAGCCCTTGAGCGGCAGTCCTTGGACGCCGGCCATGGTGACGACGGCGGCGGTGATCGGGTCGGCGCCGATGGCCATGCCGCCGACGGCCTTGGGCAGCGGATCGCCCAACAGTTCCAGAATGCCTTCGGCGATCAGCCGGGCGCCGGCCGCATCGAGCGTCACCTGCTTGCCGTCGAGGTAGTAGCTGGCCCGTTTGCCCGAGGCGAGCGTAAAGTCGCCGAACTTCAGGGCCCGCTCGCGGACCAATCGCATCAGGGCTTGTTTGTCGTACACGGCGGTCGGTTTCCCCGGAACAAGATAACTGGTGGTGGCAGGCGGTGGGCCTTTCCTATACCACAGCCGGGGCGCGAGGGGTAGCGGGGCCGCATGCGATGCCGACGGACCGGCGACGGGTCAAAGTCGGAAGCGGGAATTCGGAAGTCGGAGCGCTCGGCACTCGCGTCCCATCTGTTCCGAATTCCCACTTCCCACTTCCGAATTCGGCAACAGCCTACCGCCGAATGATCACCTTCGAGCCTTCGCCCAGGATGTCGTAGACGTCCTCGGCGTCGCGCTCGCTGAGGCTGATCGAGCCGCCCAGATCGGTGCGGCCGGCGTAGCGGGGCTCGTTGGTCCCGTGAATGCCGAGCTGGCCGCCCAGCCCCAGCCAGCGGTGGCCGAGCGGATTCTCGCGGTCGCCGCGCGGGATCGAGCGGCCGGCTCCCATGTAAGGCGGATCGGTCACTTTGTCGGTCACGATGTACTGCCCTTCGCGCGGCGGATTGTCGCGGCCCAGGCCGATCGGGAAGCGGCCGGCGTAGGTGCCTTTGACCCACAGCGTCAGCTCGCACTTTTCGAGACTGACTACCGCATTGAACGGCCCGCTGACGACCTTGAGCCGTTCGCCGGGCCGCAGCGAATGCGGGTCGTCGATGCCGTTGATCTTGCCCAAGAGTTGCCAGGGCACCTGGTAACGGATGGCGATCTTTTCCAGCGTCTCGCCGGCCTGGACTTCGCACGCCGGCTCGATCAGGTTCTGCGTCGAATAGATCACCGTGCCGGCCAGCTGATCGAGCAGCTCGGTGAGCTGTTGCCGCTCGGCGGGCAGCAAGTTCGGGTCCTCGTACAACTTCGAGAGCTGGTAATGGGCTTCGGCCAGGCGGCCGGAATCCAATTCGCGTTTGACTTGCTCGAAGGCGGCGGCAAACGGCGTGGCGCCCGCTGCCCCGCGCGACATGGCCGGATCGCCGTAGGCGGCGCGGCGGCGCCGCCGCTGGCGTAGGGATCGGCCGGCGGAGCGAAATTGGCATTCGGGTCGAGACCGGCCTGGGGATTGCCGGCCTGGGGATTGTAGGTCGGGTCGGCGCCGCCGACGGTGTACTCCGCGCCGGAGTGCCCGGGGGAGCGTTCCAATTGCCGGCGGCCGGCGGAGCAAATTCGTGCGCCCGGGGATCGGCACTGCCGTACCCCAGACCGGGAGCACCGTATTGACCGTTGGGCGGAATCGCAGCCATCGGCCCCGCGTGCGGGTCGCCGTGCGGCGGGCCCATGCCCGGCGCTTGTTGCATCATCGGGCCGCCGCCCGAATCGCCCAGTTCGACGTTGGGAGTTCCTTCCCAGCCGCCGAGCGCTTCGGGGGGAGCGTTGTCGCTTTTGTGATTGATCCGCGAGTAGACGCCGTAACAAACCCCCACCAGAACGGCGAAGATCAACAGCGGTTTGAGCGTGTTCACGTTGGGTCGTCCTCCCTGACTGGCCCCTGCCGCGAACGCGGCGGTGCAGCAGCACCGAGACGAGGCGGAATTCCGTGTTCCGACCTGCCTCGCGTGCGCGCTTTCCCCTGGGCCTCCTGCCCGTTGGTACTTGCGGCGCGGCGGATAATACGCGAAACGCCGCAACCGACGCTAGGCCAACAATCTTGCCGTCTTGCCGCGGAAGGACAACTGGGAGCGTGGCCGGCGGCGGCTTGCTTGCGGCGGCAAAAGTTAAGGAGATAGGGGGGATGACTGGAGATACGGGAGATGACGAAGAAGGAGCGAAGGTAAGTGCGTTACGCCGGCTGCGTCGAACTGTCGGAGTGCCGACGGACTGATGTCGATTTTGCTAGCTGCCGCCGTCCGTTCATTCTGCCTTCTGCCTTTTGCCTTCTGCCTTTTCCTTCTCCTTCCCCTCCCGCAGCACGGAGCGAATTTTCTCCAGCCGCGCGGCCAGCTCGTGCTCGAAGCCCCGGTCGACCGGGCGGTAATACTCGCGCTCGACGCCCAGATAGTCCTGGGCAGCTAGCGCGTCGGGGCTGTCGTGGGAATACTGGTAGCCCTGCCCCTGCTCGAGCCGTTTTGCGCCCGGATAGTGGCTGTCGCGCAGGTGCCTGGGCACCGGCAGCACTCGGGCCTCGCGAATGTCGCGGCGCGCTTCGCCGATCGCCACGGTGGCGGCATTCGATTTCGGCGCGCAGGCCAGGTAGGCCACGGCCTGGGCCAGCGTCAGCTGGCACTCCGGCAAGCCGACGAATTCGCAGGCCTGCATCGCCGCCACCGCCAGCGGCAATGCCTGCGGATCGGCATTGCCCACGTCCTCGCTGGCCAGAATCACCAGCCGCCGGGCCAAAAAGCGGACCTCCTCGCCGGCCTCCAGCATCCGGGCCAGCCAGTAGATCGCCGCGTCCGCGTCGCTGCCACGGATGCTCTTGATCAGCGCGCTGGCGGCATCGTAATGGGCGTCGCCCGTGGCGTCGTAGTCGGCTGCCTTGCGCTGGACCGATTCCTCGGCCAGCGCGCGCGTGAACCGCAGCGGCCGCTCGCTGCTCGACAGCACGCCCACCTCGAGCGCGCCGAAGGCCCGTCGGGCGTCGCCGTCGCTGGCGGCGGCCAGAAAGTCGAGGGCGTCGTCGTCGATCGTGACTTGCTCGCGCCCCAAGCCCCGCTCGCTGTCGGCCAGGGCCCGGCGCAGCAGGCTCTTGATGTCGTCGTCCGAAAGCGACTCGAACTGAAAAATCCGGCTGCGGCTGACCAGAGGCGCTGTCGAGCGCGAACATCGGGTTCTGCGTCGTCGCCCCGACCAGCGTGACGACCCCCTCCTCGACGTCAGGCAACAGCACATCCTGCTGCGACTTGTTGAAGCGGTGAATCTCGTCGACGAACAGCAGCGTCTTGCTGGCCGAAGTCGACAGCCGGTCGCGGGCTTCGTCCAGCGTCTCGCGCAGCTCTTTGACGCCGCTGGCCACGGCGCTTAGCTGACGGAACGTGCTCCGACTGGCCTTGGCCAACAGATAGGCAAGCGTGGTTTTGCCGGTGCCGGGCGGACCGTAAAAAATGAGCGACCCGAGCCGGTCGGCCGCCAGCAGCCGGCGGAGCAGCTTGCCCGGCCCGAGAAATTGCTGCTGTCCGGCGAACTCATCAAGCGAGCGCGGGCGCATCCGCGCGGCGAGCGGCTGGGCCCGGCGGCGGTTGGCGGCTTCGCTTTGTTCGAACAAGGACATAAGGCTTCGGCTCGATTCGAATCGCGCTCGATCGCGGGCGGCCGACGGAACAGTACGGCGCTGCCAACGACAACACTGCATTATAGAGGCGGAGGGCGCTCCGGGCAGATGCTGTTCACGCGACCGCTCGGCCGCGCCAGACCGCGATCGCATACAGCACCAGCCCCAGGGCGATGAAGCCCAGTCCGGCGCTCGACTCGAACGGCTGGGCGCAGAACATGTTCACCAGGAAGAACAGGTAAAACGCCAGAAACACGGCGGGCACCACGGGGTATCCCCAAGTGCGGTAAGGCCGAGCCACGTCCGGCCGGCGGTAGCGGAGGACGAACACGGCCAGCACCGCCGAGAAATAGAAAATCGATCCGCCAAAGATGCAGTAATTGATGAGCACCTGGGCCAGCGGTTTTGTCTCATCCCGCGTCACGTCGCCCAGTAAGATCAGCACGATCGCCCAGAGGGCCATGGCGGCGGTCGCCCGGACTGGCACTCCGGTTCGCGGGCTCAACCGGTCGAACCACCGAAACAGCGGATAGTCGCGGGCCGCCGCAAACATTACCCGCGGCCCGACCAACAGATTGCCATTCATGGCTCCGGACATCGAGATCATCAGCATCGTCATGATCACCGGCAGACCCAGCGTGCCGAGCAGCCGCTCGGTCACCGGGACCGCGGGAATGCTGTGGGCGATCTCGTCGCAATTGAGCGTGCGGTGATAGGCCACGTTGGCCCCGACGTAAAGCAGCGTGACCAGGGCCACGCCGGCCACCAGCGCGCGGGGAATGGTGCGCTGCGGGTCGCGAATTTCTTCGGCCACGACCGTCACGTTGCCCCAGCCGTCGTAAGCCCACATGATGGCCGCCAGCGCGGCTCCCATCTTCAGGACCAGCGGGCCGATCGAACTGCGGCGGCCAGTAGACCGCGTCGACGGCTCCGCCCCGCAGAGCCAAAATGGGCAGCACGCCCAACAGCAGCACGAACCCGACCTTGACCGTGGTGAACACGTTTTGCACCCGCGCGGCCCCAGAGCGTGCCGGCGATATTGACCGCGGCCAAGAAGCACGATCAGCCCGATCGCGACGCCGTTTTGCAGCCACAGCCGCCGCTCGGCAGCGATTCGATCCCGGCCCCAGCTAGCGCCGCGTTCAGATTCACGCCGCTGAACGTCGCCAGGATCGCGATCGAGCCGGTACGCGTGACCCAGAACTCGGTCCAGCACCAGAGAAACGACCAGCCGCGGCCGTACGCCTCCCGCAGGAAGACGTAGGTTCCCCCTTCCTGCGGATACATGGCCGAGAGCTCGGCCAACGTCAGCGCCCCGCACAGATTGACCAGTCCGCACACCAGCCACAGGGCCAGAATCACGCCCACGTAGGGCCCGACCTGGCGGGCGACCTGGGCCGGGCTCATGAAAATGCCCGACCCGATCATTTCGCCCACAACCAGGGCCGTGGCCGAAAACAGCCCCAGCACCGGAACCAGATGGCGGCGACCGGGCTTGGGTTGTGCGGCGTGTTCGGACATCCGGGCAGGATACGGCCGGCGGCCGCGCGGTTCAAGCATACGAGAGCAACTAGGGGCAGGACCGGTACCCCCGCGCCGCAGTCGCTGCCCGACTATACTCTTGGACTGAGAATCCACGACGGTCCGCCCCCCGCCCTTCTTTCGAACTGTCGCCATGTCTGACTTGCCCGACGATATCTGCCCCCGGCCCGATCGTTTGCCGCCCCAGCCCACCGAGCCGCTGGCCACGCCGATCTACTTGTCGAGCGTCTACCGCTGCGGCGACCCGAAGCAAACCGCCGCCATGCTGGCCGGCGAAACGCCGGGACACGTTTACAGCCGCGACGGGCATCCCAACGCTGTGCTGCTGGCCGAAAAATGCCGCCAGCTGCACCGAGCCGAGCGGGCCGCGATCACCGCCTCGGGCATGGGCGCCCTGGCCCTGGCCGCGCTGTCGCAATTGAAGTCGGGCGATCACCTGGTGGCCAGCACGATGCTTTACGGCCGCAGCCAATTGCTGGCGGTCGACGAGCTGGCCCGGCTGGGAATCTCCTGCACGCTGGTCGACACTTGCAACCTGGCCGCCACCGAAGCCGCTCTGACCGCGCAAACCCGGCTGCTGCTGGTCGAAACGATCACCAATCCGCTGCTCCGCGTTTCGGACATTACTGCCCTGGCCGAGCTGGCCCACCGCCGTGACGCGCGGCTGCTGGTCGACAACACGCTGGCCGGTCCGATCGTTTGCCGCCCGCTGGAGCTGGGGGCCGATCTGGTGGTCGAGAGCGTGACGAAGACCATGAACGGCCACAGCGATGTCTTGCTCGGATTGCTCTGCGGCCGAGCGGATATCTGGCAGCGGGTACCCGGCGTCCTGTCGACCTGGGGACTGGCCGCTTCGCCGTTCGAGTGCTGGCTCGCCGCGCGAGGGCTCGAGACCCTGGCCCTGCGAATCGACCGGGCAGGTGCCAACGCGCTGGCCGTGGCGCGCCATCTGGCCGCGGGCCTGGCACCGATCGCGGCAGTTCACTACCCGGGCCTGGCCGAGCATCCCGACCACGCCTTGTCGCGGCGGCAATTCACGGCCGGCTTCGGCACGCTGGTCAGCTTCACCTTGCGCGGCGGCTGGGCGCGGCCGAGCGGTTTCTGGCCGGAGCGGACCCGATCCCGTTCTGCCCTTCGCTCGGCGAAACCTGCACCACGGCCAGCCATCCGGCCAGTACCAGCCATCGGGCCCAGAGCCCGGCGGCCCGGCAGGCGATCGGCATCGAGGACGGCACGATCCGACTGTCGGTCGGCATCGAACGGGCCGAGTCGATCACGGCCTGGCTCGACCAGGGTTTGGCGGCGGCCGGCTGAATACGATCCGGCCGTGCCAGTGGCCGCCCAGCGCGACACGCTCGCGCCTTGAGCGACTGGGGCAACCTGCTCGACTTTGCCGGCAAAATGGTGATGCCGCGGCGGCCGATTCGCTCGATAAACCATGGATAGCCCCTGCCGCTCGCCGGATTGCCAAAACGTCAACTGGACGCGGCAGAAGGCAAAGTTATGATATTACAAGCTGCCCTAATGTCGTCGGGATCGACGACTGCCGCGCGAGTCGGCCGTCGTTGCCGCGCGGCGGACCACTGCGGGCGGCCTCGGGAACGTTTCATCACCCACTGGGAGACCTGTATGGCGCAGAAAGAAAAAGAAGAAGCACTCGAAGTCGAAGGCGTGGTTACGCAAGCACTCGCCAACACTCGCTTCCGCGTGCAGATCGACGGCGGGCACATCGTCATTGCCCACGTCGCCGGCAAGATGCGGAAGCACTTCATTCGTATCGTCCCCGGCGATCGGGTGCGGGTCGAATTGTCCCCGTACGATCTGACCAAGGGGCGCATCACTTTCCGCGAACGCTAAACCGAGTCGGCCGATTCGGGGCAGCGCGCGGATTGCTTTTTCGTCTTGGCTGGTCCAAAGTCTGGTGATGCGCGCTTGCCGTGCGCACCATCCTTTCCAGCACTCACCGACCGGCCGCCGCGCCGGCTGGGACCAACCGACGCGCTGCACCATCGATGGGCTACCGCACCCTCCGCTCCGCAATCGACGATCTGGCCGCGTCGGGCCAGTTGGTGCGGATCGCCGAACCCGTCGACGCGCACCTCGAAGCGTCCGCCATCCACCGCCGCGTGTATCAGGCCGGCGGACCGGCGCTGCTCTTCGAACGGGTCATGGGCTGCGACTTTCCGCTGGCCAGCAATCTGTTCGGCACGCTCGAGCGGGCCCGCTACCTGTTTCGCGACACGCTGGCCGCCGTGCGGCGATTGGTCGAACTCAAGGTCGATCCACGGCAGGCGCTGGCCGCGCCCTGGAAACACCTGTCGGCCGTCGGCCCGCTGTGGCACATGCTGCCGCGGCGCGTCTCCGGCGGACCGGCGATCGCGCAGCAAACGTCGATCGACCGCCTGCCGCAGATTCAGTCGTGGCCCGACGACGGCGGGGCCTTTATCACGTTGCCTCAGGTCTATAGCGAAGATCCGCAAGCGCCGGGCCTGCGCGCTCGAACCTGGGCATGTATCGCGTGCAACTGTCCGGCGGCCGGTACGAGCCCAATCGGCAGATTGGTTTGCACTATCAGATCCACCGCGGCATCGGCGTGCACCATGCCGCCGCGATTCGCCAGGGCCAGCCGCTGCGGGTGAACATCTTCGTCGGCGGGGCCCCGGCCATGACGCTCGCCGCCGTGATGCCGCTGCCCGAAGGAATGAGCGAGCTGGCCTTTGCCGGCGCACTGGCCGGTCACCGGATTCCGATGATCGCCCGGCCTGGCATGCTGCCGATTTACGCCGAGGCCGACTTCACGATCGCCGGCACGATCGATCCCGATTTGAAGCTGCCCGAGGGACCCTTCGGCGACCACCTGGGCTACTACAGCCTGGCCCACGACTACCCGGTGCTGCGGGTCGAGCACGTCTATCATCGCCCCGGCGCGATCTGGCCGTTCACTGTCGTCGGCCGGCCGCCGCAGGAGGACACGGTCTTCGGCCAGTTGATCCACGAAATCAGCGGCCCGGCGATTCCCAGCGTCATCCCGGGCCTGCACGCGGTGCACGCGGTCGACGCGGCCGGCGTGCATCCGCTGCTGTTGGCGATCGGCAGCGAGCGCTACACTCCGTACTCCGAGCGCACCCGCCCGGCCGAGCTGCTGACGCTGGCCAATGCGATCCTGGGCCAGGGGCAATTGTCGCTGGCCAAGTATCTGCTGATCGTCGCCCGGGAAGATGCGCCCGGGCTGGATATCCACGATATTCCCGCGTTCTTCCGGCACCTGCTCGAGCGCGTCGACTGGCAGCGCGATCTGCACTTTCAGACCTGCACCACGATCGACACGCTCGACTACTCGGGCAGCGGCCTGAACGAGGGCTCGAAGCTGGTCATTGCCGCCGCCGGTCCGGTCCGCCGCACTCTGCCGACCGAGCTGGGCGACTTGCGACTGCCTGACGATCTCCAGCATCCGCGGTTGGTGCTGCCCGGCATCCTGGCGGTCGCAGGGCCGCCGTTCGCGTCCGGCCGGGAAGGTGGCGACGAACGACTGACCGCGATTCTCGCCCGGCTCGATGTCGAGCATCCGCTCAACCGTTTTCCGCTGGTCGTGCTGGTCGACGACAGTCAGTTCGTCAGCGAGTCGGTCCATAACTTCCTCTGGACGACGTTCACCCGCAGCAATCCGGCCAGCGACGTGTACGGCATCGGCTGCTTCACGCGGGCGAAACATTGGGGGACCCGCGGTTCGCTCCTGATCGACGCCCGCGGCAAGCCGCATCACGCGCCCCCGCTGATCGAGGACCCCGCGGTTGAGCGCAAGGTCGACGCGCTGGGCGCGCCGGGCAAACCCCTGCACGGAATCATCTGATGCCCCCGGACAGTCCGCTCTTGGCGACGCCCTTGGGCAGCGGGCTGCTCCTGGCCGGGCTGTTCCTCCTGGGCACCCTGCTGGGCAGCTTTGCCAACGTGGTGATTTACCGGTTGCCGCTGGGCAAAAGTCTGCTCTGGCCCGGCTCGCACTGCCCGCGCTGCGGCCGGCCGATCCGCTGGCACGACAACGTGCCTGTGCTGGGCTGGCTCCTGCTCGGCGGACGCTGTCGCGATTGCCGCACGCCGATCGCAGTCCGTTATCCGGCCGTCGAGACGCTGTTCGGCCTGGTGCTGGCCGCGCTTGGGCTGGGCCGAAATCGTCGCCCCCCACGCCGCCGATCCGATCAGCGCCGGCCCGGCAGCCGGCGATTGGCTGCGCTTGGCCTGTCATCTGCTTTTGTCGGGCACGCTGATCGTCGCCGCGCTTGATCGAATACGACGGCCGCCGCATTCCCGACCGGCTGTTTGCAACGGCGCTGATCGGCGGCGTGGGTTTACTGCTCGCGGCCGAAATGGGTCGAGCCCGCCGCGCTTGGGGAGAGTGCTTGCGTCTGGCCCGGCTGGCCGCAATCGGGCCCGGGGCTCCTCCTGATCCATTCGCTCGGCGGCGGCGCGGGCCGGACTGCTGCTGGGCGCCTTGGCCTGGCCGGCGATCTCGCCGCTCTCCGTCCGGAGCGATGCCCGGGCGACGCTGCTGGCGCTCGTCGCGATCGGCACGCTCTTGGGTGCCATACCGCTGTCGGTCATTGCGGTGTCCTCGGTGCTCGTGGATCTGGTGGCCGCGCTGATTCTCCCGGGGCTGGCCCGGTGCTGGCCGGATAGGTTGGCAAACGTGGCTGGCATTGCTGGCGATTCAGTGGCTGGTCGGCGCGCCCTTGGCCGCCGTGAAGATTTCCGGTCCCCCAGGCCGGCCCCTTGCCGATCGTGCTGGCCGCGGGCGCCGTCGTCGCCCTGGTCTCGCTCGTCGATTGGCTCGTCCGCCGCGGGCGGGACGACTCACCTCCGCCGGTTATCGAATAGCTCTCGGCGTCGCTGCCGCGACCCGAACCCAGCTCGGTTGCGTGGCGACTTACCGCACGTCGGGAATGCCCGGATGATCGGCCGGGCGCGGGCCAGGCGCGGGCCAAAAGAATCGCCGTTCGTCTTCGGTGATCGGCACGTCGTTGATACTGGCTTCGCGGCGGCGCATCAGGCCCCGTTCGTCGAACTCCCAGAGCTCGTTCCCGTAGCTGCGGAACCACAGGCCGGTGGCGTCGTGCCACTCGTACTGAAACCGGACCGCGATCCGCTCGTCGGAAAACGTCCACAGGCTTTTGCAGAGCCGATAATCCAGCTCGCGGGCCCACTTGTCGGCCAGGAACCGCTCGATTGCCGCCCGGCCCGTGACAAACGTGCTCCGATTGCGCCACACCGAATCCTCCGTATACGCCAGGGCGACGCGCTGCGGATCGCGCGAGTTCCACGCGTCTTCAGCCCTTCGCACCTTGGCCAGCGCACTGTCGTGAGTGAAGGGAGGCACCAGCGCCGTGCCGCCGGCGTGAACGGATTGTGCGGTCATGATTTGTTTTCCCGCTGAAAGCCAGCGCGCCCAGCTCGCGGCACACGACACCTCGGTTCGCAATTTTCCGCGACGCTGCAGTGTGCCCACCGGCAGCGCCCTGGGCGCGCCGCACCCCAGTTTGCCGCTCACCGCTTGCCAGGGCTCGCTTACCACGGCAGCCGCTCGCCGAGGTGGAAGAACCCGCCCGTGGGCCCGTTGTCGCCGAGCGTCGCGAGTTGGACGCTGGTCTTGCCGCCGTCGGCCAGTTCCATCGGGGCCGCGGGGCCGCCCATGTCGGTCTTGACCCAGCCCGGATGGGCCGAGTTGACCTTGATCTTCGTGTCCGCAAGTTCCTGGGCCAGATGGACCGTGAACGCGTTGAGCGCCGTCTTCGACGCGTCGTAGGCGAAAGCCTTCTTATCGTAGATGCCCGAGTTCGGGTCGCCATGCAGGGCCAGCGAGGCCAACACGCTCGAAAGATTCACGATCCGCGCGGCCGGCGCTTTTCGCAACAGCGGCAACAATGCCTGCGTCAGCCCGACGACCACGAAGAAATTGGTGTCGAACGTCCGCTCGAGCAGGTCGGCCGAGACCTGGCTGGTGGTGTTGAATCCGGCGCCGAAATCGATCTCTTCCAATTGCACGCCGGCGTTGTTCACCAATACGTCGAGATGGCCGAACTTTTCTTTGACGAACCGGGCGGCCTTTTGGTGGTCTTCGCGGCGAGTGACGTCCAGGATGATCGGCTCGACCTGCTTGACGCCTTCGGACCGGAGCTTGTCGGCGGCTGCCTTGCCGCGGGCTTCGTCACGACTCGCCAGAATCACGGTATAACCGAGCTTGCCAAGCCCCCGGGCGGTCTCGAACCCGAGGCCCTTGTTTGCTCCGGTGATCAGGGCAACCTTGTTTGCTGCTTGTGCCGACATGATAGCCTCCCACGGTTTCGATGGTTTGCGTTGATCCCGCCGCTGTGGGATACCGCGGACCCGGCCCTGGCCTTACAGCCGAGCCCGACTATTGTAACCGGCAGTGGCCGGAAATCGTTGCGGGAGCAAGGCTACCGCCGGCTGCAAAACTTAAGTGGCAGCCCCACTTGTGGACGACTCGACAGGTACCCGCTGGCGGTCGGCGACCACGCGGACGCCGGCGGATACAAATTGTAAGGTGGCGTCGGGCCCGCGGTATTCTCGGCCGGATGTCGGTTTCAGATACTCGAACCAAGGAGCCCAGTCATGTCCGAGCAAGCCAAGACGTTGTACACCGCGAAGACCCACACCATCGGTGGCCGCGATGGCGCGGGCCGCAGCGCTGACGGCCGGCTGGATGTCAAGCTGACCACGCCCGGCACCCCGGGCGGCGGCACAAACCCCGAGCAAATGTTGGCGGTCGGTTGGTCGGCCTGTTTTCTGAGCGCGATTCCGCTGGTCGCCCGCGAGCTGGGAGTTGCCGTGCCGGCCGAGCGAGCATCGACGCCGAGGTCGATCTGGCCAAGGATGATGGCGGTTTCTTCCTGCGGGCTCGATTGAACGTCAACCTGCCGGGAGTCGAGCGAGCGGTCGCCGAAAAGTTGGTCCGCGGCGCCCACGACATGTGCCCATACTCGAAGGCCCTCAAGGGCAGCATCGATGTGACGGTCGAATTGGTCTGAGCGCCTTGTGCCGCGCCGTCAGGCCGGCGGCGCGGCGTCTTGCACGAAAGGTCAAAGTATGGGTAGCGAGCCAAAAGTTGTCGTCATTACCGGAGCCTCACAGGGAATCGGGGCGGGACTGGTCGCCGGGTTTCTCGAGCGCGGGTACCGGGTGGTCGCCAACTCGCGCTCGCTCAAGCCCGAGGCAACGGACGATATATTGGCTGTCGCCGGCGACATCAGCGACCCGGCCGTTGCCGAGAGGGTGATCGGCGAGGCGGTGGCGCGATTCGGCCGCGTCGACTCGCTGGTCAACAACGCCGGCGTGTTCGTCTCCAAGCCGTTTACCGATTACACCGCCGCCGAGTTCGCCCACGTGCTCTCGGTCAACCTGGCGCGGGTTCTTTTACGTGACGCAGCAGGCGGTCCGGCGGATGGTCAAGCAAGGCGGCGGCCACGTCGTGAACGTCACGACGTCGCTGGTGCGGAACCCGCTCAAGGCGGTGCCGGCGGCTCTGGCGTCGATTACCAAGGGCGGCCTCGACGCCGTGACCCGCGGCCTGGCAATCGAGTACGCCGATCGCGGCGTTCGAGTGAATGCCGTCGCGCCGGGCGTGATCGAGACGCCGATGCACGCTCCCGAGACCCGCGAGTTTCTCGCCGGCCTGCACCCGCTGGGTCGGATGGGACGCATCCAGGAAGTCGTGGAAGCCGTGCTCTACCTGGAGTCGGCCCAGTTCTTGACCGGCGAGACGCTGCACGTCGACGGCGGCGCGCACGCGGGGCACTGGTGAGCCCGGTGCCACGGGAATCGCCTGGGCCAGCCGCGCCCCCTCGCCGCAGGCTTCATGCCCCCGGATTCAGACGCCTGACATCCGCATTCCGATTTACCCAGCCCCCAGTCCCAAACCTCCAGCCCCCAACCCTACCCGAACAGCTCCATCACCGGCTTCCCTGTGGTGATCGGCCGCGAGAGGCCGCTGTTGTTCTGCGGCTCATTGAGCGGAACGTCGAGGGCGTGGTAGATCGTGGCGGCGAATTCCTCGGGGCGGATCGGATTGCTGCTCACGTAGGTTCCGTGGCTGTCGGTCCGGCCGTAGAGCTTGCCCTTGGCGATGCCGGCCCCGGCGAGGATCGACGAGAAGCAGGCCGGCCAGTGCTGCCGGCCGGGCGGAAGCTGGGTCAGCACGTTGGGCGTGCGGCCGAACTCGCCCGTCACCACCACCAGCGTGCTCTCCAGCATGCCGCGCTCTTTCAGGTCGATCAGCAGTGCCGAGAGCGCCTGGTCGAGCCGCGGCAGGCAGAAGCCCATGCCGTACGAGCCGTTGCCAAAAGCGTCGCCCATGCCCATGTTGCCGCCGTGCATGTCCCAGCTGCTGCTGGGCGGGCCGGCCGTATCGTGCGGGGCCTGGCCGGTCCAGCCATTGACGGTGACGAACCGCACGCCGGCCTCGACCATCCGGCGGGCCAAGAGCAAATTCTGCCCCAGCGGGTGGCGGCCGTAACGGTCGCGGACCTGGGCCGGCTCGCGTTCCATGTTGAAGGCTTCCCGCCCTTCGGGCCGCGTCATCACGTCGTACGATTTCTCGCGCAGGTTCTGCCAGTCGGCCCCGCGCGGGTCTCTGTTCAGCGTGGTGCTCTCGATCTGGCTGAGCAGTTCGCGGCGCGTGGCCAACCGGTCGCGATCGCCCAGGTCGTAGATCTCCGGCGGCTTGAAATTGTCCATCGCCGGATGATTGGTTTCCGAGCCCACGAACACCGGCGCGTAGGGGGAGCCCAGATAGCCGCCCAAGGCCAGGTTCGGGCGCAAAAGACCGGCGGCCCGACGCACTTGATCAACCAGGCGTTCGAGACGATGTTCCGCTTGCTGGGCTTGTGCCTGGCGACGAACGAGCCCAGGTAGGGCTGGTCGTCGGGCACGCCCTCGGCCACCCGCTTGACCGACTGGCCGCTGAGCAGGTTGTGCATCGCGTCGAAGTGATTGCTGATGGCGCCGGGATGCGTCATCGAGTTGATCAGCGTGAACTGGTCGGTCAGCTGGGCCAGCTGGGTGTGCATCTCGTTCAAGCGGATGCCGGGCACCTTGGTGGCAATCGGCTTGTAGGGCCCGCGGATCGTGTCGGGGGCCTCGGGCTTCATGTCCCAGGTATCGATGTGGCTGGGACCGCCGCAAAGCAAGACGAAGATGCACGACTTCTCGGCCCGCACGGCCTGGCCGCCCACGTCGAGCTGGTCGGTGCCCAGAACCATGCCGGGCGTGCCCAACGAAAGGGCGCCCAGGCCCGCCGCGACGAGTGCCTGACGTCGATTAAGCTCGTACGCACGCATGGCATCACCTGCGGGCTTGAGGATTCTGGTCCCAGTATCCCGCCCGCCGCTGGCAAATGCAACCTGGATGTAGGCCAGCCCCAGATACCCGCCGAGGCTGGCTCTCGCGGAACTGTGCTCTCGCGGGACCAGGGCAGATTACCAAGGCCCCCGGCAATCCGGGCTCGGTTATTTCTCGACGAGATTCGCCAGCGTGACCTTGGCCAAATGCTCGGTGCCGTAGGTCGAAGCCGGATCGAGGGCCAACTCGCCCAAGAGGCGAACGGCGCGCGGCGGGGTCCCCGCTGCGATGGAGAACCAGGCGCTTGTTGATCAGCAGAATGCCCTTCGTCTCGCCGTCCGGGTTGGCGGCAAGGCCGCGCTCCAGGGCCGCGAGTCTGTCGGGATCGAAGTCCATTTGCAGGGCCAGCTCCTTCCACGCGGGCGCAAAAAGTCGGAACGCGCTCGACCAACTGGCGGATGGCGTCCGCCTTTTTGCCCGGGTCGTCCAACCACTCCAGCGACATGTACGCCAGGTAGGTCCCGGGCGGCAGTTCGCCCGACGCCTCGCGGTCCAAGGCATCGAGCGCAGTCAGAGCCGTGAAAAATCTGCGCGGGGCGAGCTCGATTGTTTTTCGATAGTGCTGCCGCGCGCTGGCGACGTCCTTCAGCAGCAGGTAGGTGAAGGCCATGTCGTAGACCGGATAAGGCCACTGCGGCGCGACGTGTGACGCCCGCTCGAGGAGAGCCAGCGCCCGGCGGTAATCGCCTGCCCCTCCGGCCTGTCGCGCCTGCTGGTGCAGCGCCTCGGCCTCGGCAGGCACGCTCGTCTCGCCGACGATCTCGTATCTGACTTTGGCAGTCAGCCCTCGCAGGTCTTCCAGCGTGAGCGTTCGCCCATCGGCGGCACGGAACACGAGCACGGATTACTCCTTGAAGCAATTAGACGGACCGAACGTGGCACATCGCGCTGCACGACCACGCCACGTGACACCAGACCAAACCTGGCTCAGCGGATCAAAAACTCCCGAATCGCCGCGGCGATCTCGGCGGCGTGCGTCTCGAGCGCGAAATGACCGGTATCGAACATGCGGACCACCGCGCCGGGAATGTCCCGCTTGTACGCTTCGGCCCCGGCGGGCAGGAAGAAGGGATCGTTCCTCCCCCACACCGCCAACAGCGGCGGCCGATAGGTGCGGAAATACTGCTGGAAGGTCGGATAGAGCGCGACGTTGCTCTGGTAGTCGCCAAACAGGTCGAGCTGATAGTCGGCCATGCCCGGCCGGGCAAGGTAGAAGCTGTCGAGCGCGTATCCGTCGGGCGAAACGGCCGTCGGGTCGGGCACGCCGTGCGTGTATTGCCAGTAGGTCGCCTCGGGCGTGAGGAAGGCCCGCAGCGCTTCGCGATTGGCGGCCGAGGCGTCCTGCCAGTAGGCCCGAATCGGGTTCCAGCCGTCACTCAGTCCCTCCTCGTAAGCATTGCCGTTCTGCGAGATGATCGCCGTGATCCGCTCGGGATGCCTGACGGCCAGCCGCAGCCCGGTCGGGGAGCCATAGTCGAAGATGTAAACGGCATAGCGATCGAAGCCCACCACTTCGGTGAAGCGATCGATCGTCGCCGCCAGCTGGTCGAACGTGTGCCGGGCCGGCAGATCGGACTTGCCGAAGCCGGGCAAATCGGGCGCGATCATATGCAGCGATCGGCCAGCCGCGGAATCAAATCGCGAAACATGTGGCTCGACGTGGGAAAGCCGTGCAGCAACAGCAGCTTCGGCGCGCCGGCCGGTCCGGCCTCGCGATAGAACACGTTCGCCCCATCCACTTTGGCGGTTCGGTAATGGATGTCGGTCATGGGGATTTCCTGCTTGACGGTCTGCGTCGATTCGATTCGAGCGGGCGGCCGATGGACCCACGCGCCGGCACATGCGTCGCGAATCGGCCGTGGATTTCGTCACGCTGCACGGCAAGCTAGAATACTGCTTCTACCGCTTTCGCCAAAATCCACCGATACCCCCCCCCCCCCCGGAGTTCCGATGCTCGCCCGCCACTTGCCCGCCGCCTTGCTGTTGCTCCTTCTGGCCTGCCCAAGGGCCGGTGCCGTCGATCCGCCGGCCAAGCTCGAACTGCAGCCGGGCGATCATATCGCGATCATCGGCAACACGCTGGCCGACCGGATGCAGCACGACGGCTGGCTGGAGACGCTCCTCCAGCACCGCTTTCCCAAGCACCAGCTGCGAATCCGCAACCTGAGCTTTCCGGGCGATGAGCTCAATCGCCGGCCGCGGTCCGAAAATTTCGGCTCGCCGACCCAGTGGCTGACCAAGGAGCAGACCGACGTCGTCTTTGCCTTCTTCGGCTACAACGAGTCGCTCTCTGGCGCGGCCGGCTTGGACAACTTCCGCCGCGAGCTGGCCGGCTTCATCGATGAGACCCTGAAGCAGAAGTACAACGGCAAGGCCGCCCCGCGGCTGGTCTTGTTCTCGCCGATCGCGCACGAGAACCTGCACAGTCCGCACCTGCCCGACGGCAGCGAGAACAACGCCCGGCTCGCCCTCTACACCCAGGCGATGGCCGCCGTGGCCGCCGAGAAGCACGTCCCGTTCGTCGATCTGTTCGCGCCTACGCAAGCGCTGTACGCCCAGGCCAAGCAGCCGCTCACCATGAACGGCGTTCATCTGACGCCCGAGGGGGATCGGCAGCTGGCCCTGGTGATCGATCGGGCGCTGTTCGGCGAGCCCGCGGTCAAGGACACCGCCCCGCTCGAGAAGCTCCGGCAGGCGGTCGTCGACAAGGACTTTTACTGGTTCAGCCGCTACCGCACGGTCGACGGCTACAACGTCTTCGGCGGACGCTCGTCGCTCGCCTGGCACGGCCAGAGCAATGCCGACGTCATGAAGCGCGAGATGGAAATCTTCGACGCGATGACCGCCAACCGCGACCAGCGCGTCTGGGCCGTGGCCCAGGGGGGCGACCTGACGGTCAACGATCAAAACACGCCGCCGCTGCTGGAAGTGAAGTCGAACATCGCCGGCCCGCTGCCGGGCGGCAAGTTTCCCTTCCTCGGCGGCCAGGATGCCATCGCCAAGATGCACGTGGCCAAGGGCATGCAGGTCAACCTGTTCGCCTCCGAGGAGCAGTTCCCCGAGCTGATCAAGCCGGTTCAAATGGCGGTCGATACCGACGGCCGGCTCTGGGCCGCCACCTGGCCCACCTATCCGCACTGGAATCCCAAGGAGCCGATGCGCGACAAGCTCGTGATCCTCCCCGACGACGACGGCGACGGCAAAGCCGACCGCCTGATCGTCTTCGCCGACCAGCTCAACAGCGTCACCGGGTTCGAGTTCTGGGGGGGCGGCGTGCTGGTGGCCGCGGCGCCGAGATCCTGTTTCTCAAGGACACCGACGGCGACGACCGGGCCGACGTCAAAATCCGCATGCTCCAAGGCATCTCGGCCGAAGACACCCACCACACGGCCAACTCGCTGGTCATCGGCCCCGACGGCGGGCTGTACTTCTCGCACGGCATCTTCCACGTCGACAATAGCGAAACGCCGACCAAGACGTTCCGCTCCACCGAATCGGGCGTGTTCCGCTTCGACCCGCGGACCTTCGAGCTCGATTTTCATTTCCCCGTCGGGCCCAACCCGCATGGCGACGTGTTCGACCAGTGGGGCTTTCAGTTCGCCAGCGACGGCACGGGCGGCTCGGGCTACTACATCAACATCGGCCACGGCGCCAACGCCCCCAAGCCCTGGTATCCGCAGCGCGTGCGGCCCGTTCCGGCCACCGGCATTCTGTCGAGCAGCCACTTTCCGCCGGAGAACAACGGCAACTTTTTGATCTGCAATTCGATCGGCGTGCTGGGCGTGTTGCAGCATAAGGTGGAATACGACGGGGCCGACATCAACGCGGCCGAGATCGAGCCGATTTTGCTCAGCGATGACGGCAACTTCCGCCCCACCGATCTGGAAGTCGGCGGCGACGGGGCTCTGTACATTTCGGATTGGCAGAACCCGATCATCGGCCACATGCAGCACAACATTCGCGACCCGAACCGCGACCACGTCCACGGCCGGATCTATCGCGTCACGGCCGAGGGCCGGCCGCTCGTCAAGCCGGCCAGGATGAAGGGCAAGCCGATCGACCAGGTGCTGGCCAACTTTTACTCCCCCGAGAACGGCACCCGCTACCGCGCCCGGCTGGAGCTCAGCGGCCGCCCGTCCAAGGACATCACCGCCGCCGTCGCCCGCTGGGCCGCCGGCATCGAGCCGACCAAAGCCGCCGACGAGCAGGCCCTGCTCGAAGGGCTGTGGGTGTTCGAGGAGCAGCGCGTGCCCAACGTGCCGCTGGCCGCCAAGGTGCTGAAGGCCAAGGAGCCGCGCGTCCGGGCCGCCGCCATCCGCACGCTGGGCCACTGGGGTAACAAGGCCCCCGACGGCGCCCCGCTGGTGCTCGCCGCGGCCCGCGAGAGCGAGCCGCTGGTCCGGGCCGAGGCGATCAAGGCCGCCGTCAGCTTCGCGCCCCCCGACGCCGCGGAGATCCTCTTCGAAGCCGCCACCCGTCCCAGCGACGTGCAGCTGAACGCGGCCCTGGAGTACGCCCGGGGCAAGGTGAATCTCGACGCCGTCGTGCAGGACAAGCTCCGCGCCGGCCAGAAGCTTTCGCTCGCCGCTCAGAAGTACATGCTCCGCAATTCCAGCGTCGACGATCTGCTCAAGCTGGAGCGGAGCGAAGCCGTCTATCTGGCGATCCTTTCCCGCCCCAGCGCCCCGGCTGCCGCCCTCCGCGAATCGACCACGGCCCTGGCCAAGATTCGCCAGATGCCGACCGCCGACCTGCTGCTGGGGCTCATTCAGGAGCGCGATGCCAACGGTGCCGAAGGCATCGGGCAGCTCACTGCCCTCTTGGTCGACGAAGCCCCGGCCGCGCTCCAGCCGCTCCGCGAGCGGCTGATCGCGCTGGCTTCGCAAGGCAAATCCGCCGCCGCTCGGCAGGCGGGCTACGCCGGCTGGATCACGGCCGACGGGTCCGGCGATGACGCCTTTGCCAAGGCCTCGCAATCCAAGGCCGCGCTGGCCGAACTGCTGGGCGCCGTGCCGCAGATCGGCAACCGCAAGCTGCTCGGCTCCCTCTACGCCCGCGTGCAGCCGCTGGTCTTCGAGCTGCCGGCCAACCTGGCCAGCGAGCAGAACGGCGGAGCGCTCGACGCCGGCGGCCTGAAGGTCGATTTCTTTTTGCACAACGGCGGCAATGTCGCCCTCGAGACTCTGGACCGGCTCAAGCCCCAGGCCAGCGGCGTCGCCCCCGGCGTCTCGCTGCAAGTGCCCGAGCGCAAGCGGAACGACGGCTACGCCCTGCAGTTCACCGGCAGCATCCTGATCGAGCAGTCGGGCAATTACACCTTCTCGCTCGGCTCCGACGACGGCTCGCGGCTCTATCTGGACGGCAAGCTGCTGATCGACAACGACGGCCCGCACGGCATGGCCGAGAAGCACGCCGAGGTCGCGCTGCCGGCCGGCCTGCACCCGCTGGTGGTCACGTACTATAACGGCACCGGCGACAGCGGTCTCGGCCTGTACTACGCGGGGCCCGGCTTCGCGAAGCGGCAGATTCCGGCCGAGAACTTGCGGATGTCGGGGGGCGAGAATTTGCACGACGCGGCGATTGCCGCCCTGCGTTCGATTCCCGATCACGACGCCGAGAAGTTCGCCGATCTGGCCCGGCTGCTCAAGGCCGGCCGCAACCAGTCGAGCGCCATCCTGGCCCTGCGGCAGATTCCACGCGAGGTCTGGAACAAGGCTCAGGCCCAGCCGCTGGTCGACAACCTGGTCGAGTACCTCAGCAATCTGCCGGTCGCCCAGCGGACCGGCCCCACGGCCACCGAAGCGATCGCCCTGGCCAAGGATCTCACCGCCCTGCTTCCCGCCGATCAGGCCGGCGCGGCCCGCCAGCGGCTCGACAACCTGAACGTCCGCGTCGTGGCCGTGGGCACCCTGCCCGAGCGAATGCTCTACGACAAGGAGCGGATCGCCGTCCAGGCCGGCAAGCCGGTCGAGTTCCGCTTTTCGAATTCCGACGCCATGCCGCACAACTTCGCCATCGTCCGGCCGGGCGCGCTCGAGGAAGTCGGCACCCTGGCCGAAGCCACCGGCCGCGATCCCGACGCGATGGAGCGGCAGTACATTCCCAAGTCCGACAAGGTGCTGCTCGCCAGCCGCCTGCTCCCGCCCGGACAGGCCCAGTCGCTGGTCTTCGAGGCGCCGCAGCAGCCCGGCATCTATCCCTACGTCTGCACCTATCCGGGCCACTGGCGGCGGATGTACGGCGCGCTGTACGTCGTCGCCGACCTGGCCAGCTATCAGGCCGATCCGGCCGCCTACCTGGCTGCCAATCCCCTGCCCGTGCAGGACGAGCTGCTCAAGCTCGTCGGCCAGAGCCACGAGTGGACCGTCGCCGAGCTGCTCGAATCGGCCAACTCGCTCGGGCACGACCGCTCGTTCGAGGTCGGCCGCAATGCCTTCAAGGTGGCCAACTGCATCGCCTGCCACCGCCTGAACGACGCGGGGCAGCAGTTCGGCCCCGAGCTGACCAAGCTCGAGCCGGCCAAGCAAAGCCCCGAGCACATCCTGCGGTCGCTGGTCACGCCGTCGGACAAGATCGACGAGAAGTTTCAGACCTGGTCGCTCGAGCTCGACAGCGGGCTGGTCGTCACCGGGATGATCCTCGACGAGACGCCCGACGCCGTGAAGCTGATCGAGAATCCGCTGCTCAAGTCCGACCCGCGGATCATTCCCAAGCGGTCGATCGAGGCGCGGCAGAAGTCCACCAAATCGCTGATGCCCGAGGGCCTGCTGAGCAAGCTGACCCGCGAGGAGATCCTCGACCTGATCGCCTTTGTCTCGGCCCGGGGCGACAAGCAGCACGCGTATTTTGGTGGACATCACGATCATCATTAGCGGGATGATTCGTGTTGCGAGGCAGCCACCCACCGGGGACTGTCCCAATTTTGCGAAGCCCGCGGAGCAAAATGGGACTGTCCCCCTCGCATCGGATCGAGGCACGATCCCTCGCAATCGCGATGCACTACACTGTCGGCTGGCCAACCGTCGCGCCCTGTTTCCCTTCACCACGACCACAGGCGGTCAGACTCGCCAAGCATTCCACCGATAGGACCCCCATATGCCCCCTGCCAAAAACACGATTTGCCTCTGGTACGACGGCGGCGCCGAGGAAGCGGCCCGGTTCTATGCCGCCACCTTTCCCGATTCGGCGGTCAAGGCCGTCCACCGCGCCCCGGGCGACTACCCGGCCGGCAAACAGGGGGACGTGCTTACCGTCGAGTTCACCGTCCTGGGCATTCCCTGCCTGGGCCTCAACGGCGGATCCGGCATCAAGCACAGCGAAGCCTTCTCCTTTCAGGTCTCCACCGCCGACCAGGCCGAGACCGATCGCTACTGGAACGCGATCGTCGGCAACGGCGGCCAGGAAAGCTCCTGCGGCTGGTGCCAGGACAAGTGGGGCCTCTCCTGGCAGATTACCCTGCGCATGCTGATGCAGGCCATCACCGATCCCGATCCCGCCGCCGCCAAACGAGCCTTCGATGCGATGCTGACCATGCGCAAAATCGACATCGCCGCCATCGAAGCCGCCCGCCGCGGCTGACGTCCACGCGCTCCGTGCGCTAAACTCCTCGCCCTTTCAGGGAGAGGCCGGGTGAGGGTTTTTCGTTTCTCCTGTCACGCAGCATGCACGGAAGCTTCACTGCCGAGGACGCCGAGGACGCGGAGAAAATGCCAACCCTTCTCCGAATTTCCTCGGCGTGCCTCTGCGTCCTTGTATGTTGCACAAGGCATCAAAATCGCGTTTGCTGGTGAAGAAGCTTTCCGGGGCTGCTGCGCAGCCGCCCCGGAAAGAATCGCCGGCGAGAGATCGTTCGCGCCCCGGTGCTATCGACACCGTCGCAACGCCTTGTCCTCGCCGGCCGCGTGGCCATAGCGGGAGGGAATTCGCTTCCCGCCCGGCCTTGCTTGCCGGCGCCCTGGATCGCCTGCCGACCATCTTCTTGCCCGGCGGCCTCTCTGGCCGACTCGGCTGGAGCGAATAATCGCAGGATCCCGCCCGATTTCAAGCGCGGAATTAGGCCAGGCGTAGGCCAAGCCACGGGCCTGCAAAGTTAATGACCGTTACGGTCGCGCCGTAGGGATGCCGAGCTGCGCGGCCCTGACGATGCCGGTCGTCAAGAGCCCGCTGCCTGCGGCCTCGGTGATTCGCCTCGCCAAAACCGCACGCGGTCCGTAAGCCGCATTTTGTCCGCGACGTCCTCGAACACTTCCTCGAACTTCAGCACGTCCCAGCCGAAATAACGACATTGGTTCCACACGGCATGGATCAGCGCCCTCACGCCGCACGATGCCAGAAGAGCCATTCTATCCACGCGGACTGTCTTCCTGAATGCCTTCGTAGGCGTGCCGTCGATGTCACAATCGTCAACCGCGCTCTCCTGGTAACAAAGCTGGCGAATCGCCCAATGATGCCCATGCGCGACAGCGGAAAGTAGGCGGTACATTACCTCTTCATCGAGCACCTTCCCGACTATTTCGGTCGCACCCGGCATTCGCTCGCCAATCCCGACGCGCTTACCAGCTTTGTTCACCACGCGCGGAAATCCAAGCGCGTGCACGTCCGACTCGACTTTAGCGATCCGCGCCTCCAACGCGTCTAATTCATGCGGCGGACGCCCCATCAGCCGCCCGACTTTTTGTTCCTGCTGCATCCCCTCATAACGCAGCGCGAACCCGCGGCGCACGCGGGTCTTAGCGTCGATGGCGGGTTCGAAAAGCCACGCGGCAATCGCACATGACTCCATCATCGACCTGATACACGTCCAGCTCGCGATGACCTCGATCGGTTCATCCAGGATCTTGGAGAACGCCGACAGGTGGTCCGCACCCAATTCAACGAGCTGTATCGCCATCGACATCGCACTCAGAACCGATGCGGGCGCTTCGTAACCCGCGTGCTCTTGAGCAGCCTGCGACCCGGTGGTGCAGGAGTTTCCGGTTGCCGCAACGAGTGCCGCGATTTCGACGTGCAAATGTCCGAAGCGCCTCTCGCATAGTGCGAATGTAGTTGAGTTGCAGACGATCCATGCGATACTCCAATCATCAAAGCATGAGACGTGTGAATCGGGCAGTTCCACACCTGTTCAGTGCGCCATCGGCGCAAGCGTGCTCGGTACGGTGTCTATCAGGTTATGACCCATTGGGGCGCAAGATGTTCGCCGACTTCGCGGGCGCAATTCCCGACCAACACATGTGGCTCTCCGATGCGGGCAGGGGTTCGCTGGTTTTCCACACGATCCCATTGGAGCGACTGCCCGCTTAATTTGCCTATAGCTGAAAACAGCGTCGTGCGAGCTATGGCCGCTGCCCCCATTGCAAACAAGCCGTGCCAAGCGTCTTGCGTGGACTTACCGTGCCGTCGTTTTCCCTTGCGACGCGCCTGCAGCAGTGCGACGGCGCGAGGCGTCGGGCTTCTGAGGTGTATTAGAATCTAACAGCCCGTTGAAAAAGTCCGCTTGACGGCCGTGGTATCCTGGCGGCGGAATTCGGCTCGCTCACCGCAGGATGCACACGCATGGCTCTTGGCAAACGCAAGCACGAACAACAATCGGCCTGGATCGCCACCACGGAGCTGCCCAAGTCCCCCGGGCACCCGTTTTACAAAAAACTGAACCAATTGCTGGCCGAAGCCGGCTTCGACGCCTGGCTCGAAGTGCTCTGCGCCCCGTATTACGCCGCTAAGATGGGCCGCGAATCGATCCCGCCGGGCGTGTACTTTCGCATGATCCTGGTCGGTTACTTCGAGGGCATCAGTTCGCAGCGCGGCATCGCCTGGCGCTGTCACGACAGCCGCTCGCTGGCCGAGTTTTTGGGCGTGCCGGTGCATGAGGAGACGCCCGACCACTCCAGTCTGTCGCGGATTCACGTGCGGCTGCCGCTGGAAGTACACGAGGCGATGTTCCAGTTCGTGCTCAAGATCGCCGCCGAGAAGAGCCTGCTGCGGGGCAAAACCGTGGCGGTCGATTCGACGCTGCTGGAAGCCGACGCGGCCATGAAGAGCATCGTGCGGCGCGACACGGGCGAGGATTGGAAGACGTATCTGCGCGGCCTGGCGGCGGAGGCGGGCATCGAGAATCCGACCGACGAAGAGCTGCGCCGCTTCGACAAAAAGCGGAAAGACAAGAAGGTCTCGAACGACGATTGGCAGTCGCCAAACGACCCGGAAAGCCGCTTCACAAAAATGAAAGACGGCACGACCCACCCGGCATACAAGGCTGAGCACGTGGTCGACCTGGACACCGACCTGGTGCTTTCGGCTGCGATCTACGAGGGCACGCGGGCCGACACTGAGACGCTGGCCGAAAGTCTGGTGCAGGCCCAGTTGAACGTGATCGAGGCGGGCAGCGAAGCGAACATCGAAGAGGTGGTAGCCGACAAGGGCTACCACGCGGCGGAACAACTGACGACGGTCAATCAGACGCTCGGCATTCGCACATACATTCCCGAGAAGAAGCGTAAGGAGCCGTGGAAGTGGAGCGATCACACTCCGGCCGAGCGGCAGGCGATCACCGCAAACCATCGGCGTGTGCAGACCGAGCGCAACAAGAAACTCCAGCGCCGGCGCAGCGAGCTGACTGAGCGCACGTTCGCTCATGTGTGCGAGACCGGCGGAGCGAGGCGTTGTTGGTTGCATGGAATGTTAGAGGTCTCGAAACGTTACTTGTTACAGGTGGCGGCGCGAACTTGGGCCGCATCATGCGCAAGCTCTTCGGCATGGGCACGCCGCGGGGCCTACAGTCCGCGGGGGACCTTGCCGCGCTTGTTTATCTTCACATTTGTGCGGTCTGGAACATCGTCTGGAAGTCGATGCGCGTCCTCGCGGTCCCAAATCGGTCGGCCGGCTTCGTCGCCTGGGCTTGGCCGGCCCTCGCGCCGGCCGCCTGGAAACGCACAATTTCAACGGGCTGCTAACCCGCAACCCGACCGTTGAACTGCCGCGCAACATTGCGACCCGCTGC
Organism: uncultured Planctomycetaceae bacterium; assembly: GCA_963828155.1. Taxonomy (GTDB): domain Bacteria; phylum Planctomycetota; class Planctomycetia; order Pirellulales; family PALSA-1355; genus CAWCAX01. The sequence continues at coordinate 447,576 of CAWHDQ010000009.1, read as the reverse complement.
GCAGGCGGCGCTGCAATTGCTACAATGAGGACTTCGGTCCACCCTGCTCCGAGGCCAACAACGCCGGGCCCAATTCAATAGTTCGCTTGTTTTTCTCAAACTCCCATCGCGACGAAAGCTTGCGCGACGAATTGGAAGTCCATTTAGCACAGATGAAGAACGAGGGCCTTATCGATACCTGGCACGACCGGCGAATCGCAGCGGGTGACAAGTTTGACGATGAGATAAGCGAGCACCTGGAGCGCGCCGAAATCATCCTCCTTCTGGTAAGCCCCTATTTTCTCGCCAGTCGATATTGCTATCAGATCGAGATGGCACGAGCGTTGGAGCGGCACGACGCCAAAGAGGCACGGGTCATACCAGTCATCCTACATCCATGTGACTGGAAGACCGCTCCCTTTTCCAAATTACAGGCGGTTCCGAGGGACGGCGCGCCTGTGTCGAAATATCCCAATCAACATGACGCCTTCCTTGAGATATCGCAAGCAATTCGATCCGTCGTCAGCTCCGCATACCCGCCGGCCGTGTTCCGGATGGCATCGGGCGTCCCTGAAGTTAAGGCGCCGGAGCGCTCCAAACAACATGGCCGGTCCAGTAACCTGCGCGTCAAGAAAGAGTTCACTGACGAGGAGCGAGACGCCTTCCTGGAAGAGTGCTATCAATACATTGCGAACTTCTTTGAGGCGTCGCTCGTGGAGCTGCAGGTTCGCAATCGCGGCCTAACAGGCAAGATTCGGACCCTGACAGCTGTTCATTTCAGCGCGGAAGTTTACCGTAACGGGAAGAGCGTGTGCGTGTGCGGGGTGCGGCTTGGGTCTTTTTTGAAGCACAAGCAGATTATTTTCAGCCGTGAGCCAACGAGCACGAATAGCATGAACGAAGCAATGGACGTGGCAGACAACGGCCACACGTTGTTTCTCAAGACCTCCGGGATGTCGCAGATGTTTTCCGGCCGTGGAGGCGGCGATGTCCAGCTCAGCCCTGAGGGTGCCGCGGAGATATTCTGGGGCATGTTTATCGAGCCACTTCAATGCTAGATGCTGCACGAAAGGATGTGTGCGAAATGATCGTCGTCGAGATGAAGTGTGGCATGTGTGGCCGGCGATTTGAGATCGATCTCGTTGATCGCCAGGACCCCGACGAGCGCGATGTCGCGGTATCCCGCCGCGATGCCCCAATTGCAATAGCATGATGGTTGAGCGTGTTCGAACGATCCGCAAGGTACCCCGGCGACCACGGTAGTCTGGCGAGTGATCGCCTTTCGCCGGCGACTGCGACCGTAGCGGGCGTTTGAACGCTCTCCGACAACCCGACCCCGCCGCCAGGAGCGGCGGATCCCGGCTAAAACGCCCGCGGACCGGATTGCTTGACCCAGGAGGAGTGGCAGTAGGGATTGACGAGCGAGACGCTGCCGCCGCCGTGGTCGTTGGGATCGGGGGTCTCGCGCTGGTAGCTGCGGACTTTATACGTGCTGACGCTGCCCCACCCCCAGCCGCCGAGGCCGCTGGTGGTGGTGCGAGTCCCGCCGTAGCCGCCGTAGCCAGAACCCAAGCCGAAGCCGCCATAGCCGGAGCCAAAGCCGCCGCCCAGCCCGCGGCCGTAGCCGCCAAACCCGCCGCCGAGCACCGAGCTCAGCCCGCCGAGCGCGGAGCCCAGGCTGCCCAGCCCGAACCCGCCGCCCAAGCCGCCGAGGCCACCGTAACCGACCGGCCCGCCATAGCCACCGCCGAATCCCCCCATTCCGCCGTAGCCGAGGCCGCCATAACCGCCGCCGTAGCCCAGGCCGCCGAAGGGGGCGGCGCTGCCGTAGCCGTAGTTGCTGAAGCTGTTGTAGCTGCCGCCAAATCCGTAGCCACCGTAGGCGGCACTGCCGCCCAGGGTCGGCTGCACCGAGTTGAAACCGTCGACGACGTTGATCTTCGGCAGCGGGCCCCGCTCGGCCAGGTAGGCCTTGTAGCGCTCCTGGGCGGCGGCGTACTGAGCCTTGTTGTGCGACCGGGCCCAGGCGGCGAATTCCTGCGGCGACATCGTGGCGACCAGCTCGGGCAGTTCGTCCGGCGGTATCTCGTCCGACGCCCGGAGCCGGCTGGGGAACGTGAATTCGTCGGACGACGCCAGCCGCACGCCGGCGATGATCAAACCCACGATGAGCAGCCGGACGAGAAACGATCGCATGGTGCCAATATCCTGTAGTGGGAGGGTAGATATTATTAAGTTTACCCTCCCGACCAAATTACAAATCCGCAAGCGCCGGCCCTGCCGGGGGGGCTGGGGGTTGGGGTGTGGGGACTGGGGGTTGGGGAATTCGGAATGCGGAAATCGGAATGAGACGCCGCGGGGGCAATTATGGCCTGGGAGGCCGCCGTCGTGAGCGGCACGGCGCTAGCCGCCGGTGGCACGGCGCGGGTGGAATTGCGCGGAGCGCACCACGATCGAAACGCCGGCATGAACCGTGTTGGCCATGTTTCACGCGCCGAACGACCCGGGTACCCAATAGACCGGCGGCTAGCGCCGTGCCGCTCACGGCGTAAAGCACGGGCGGATCGCGCCGCTCACGGTCGGAATGCCGTCAGGCCAAGAGCCTGACTTACGGGGCTGGGCAAAATCGGGTTGGAATCAATCCCGCGTGCATGATGCACCGCAGCGGCGCGAGGCGCAGCCCGCGGCACGACGCCCGACCGCGTGCCGTGAGGCCACCTGCCCCGATCACTTGCGCGAGCCGGTCAGGAACGAATCCAGCGAGTCGCCGCTGCCGAGCATGTCGCCCGAGGGCTGGATGACGCCGGCCAGGGCCGAGATGTCGCCGCGCAGCGCGACGTCGAAGAAGTAGGCCAGGGCAAAGCCGACCAGGCCCACGCAGCTGAGCACCATGATCGGCTGGCGGTCGTCGCGCATGAAGGCCGCCGCGGTCACGGCCACGAACGGCACGGCCACGGCCACGGCGAAATAAACCCGGCTCCGCCAGGCCAGCGCCGCCAGCCGCTGGACCTCGCCCGCCTCGACCGGCTCGGCTTGCAGCAGCGGCGGATAGCACAGCCGGATCGCCAGGAACGTGGTGATGTAGAACGACTGGGTGGCGGCGATCAACCCGCTCAGGGCGTCGGATATCGCGAAGTGCAGATAGGTCTCGCCGCTCACGCCGGCCGAGGGGCCGACGGCCAGCTCGATCCAGGCCGGAAACAGCGGGCCCGACACGATCCACAGCGACGCGGCCGTGGCCGCCGCCAGGTCGCCGATGTGCAGGCAGCGGTCGATCGTGCGGCCATCGACCGGCGGAACGGCCGGCCGGCCGGCGGCCAACTGCTGGGCCGCGCGAAATGCCCGCCGGGCAACCCACAGCACAACGCCCAGCCCGATCGCGTACGACACCGTGTTGATCACGCCCACCGCTTGCCAAAAGGCCGGCTCGGCGGCCGGATCGTTGTCGATCAGCCGCTTGATCATCTGGTAGTGGTTGTAGGCGATGTTCAGCCCGCACATCACCATGTTGGGCAGCAAGCCGCAGCAGATCGTGGCCAGCACCGGCTGCCGCCGGGCGATCGCAAACCAGCTGTCCGATCCGTGCAGTAGCCGCCGGGCCCGCTGCTGCAGGCAGAGCTCGATCTCCTGGGCGGCTCGGGCGGCGTTGGGGTAGCGGTCGGCCGGGTCGGGAGCCAGGCAGCGCGAGAGCACGTCGGCCAGGCCCGGCGGACAGTTCGGCGGCAGCTGTGCCCGGGCTTCGGCGGGCAGGCCGGCCCGGCGCATCTCGGCCATTTGGGCCAGGGCCTGTCCCCAGTTGGGCGGCAGCCGATCCTCGGGAAACGGGCGGCGGCCGGTGAGCATTTCCCACAGCAGCACGGCCAGCGAATAGACGTCGCTGCGGCCGTCGAGCTCGTCGGGCTGGCGGTCGTGGGCCGGGTCGCAGGCTTCGAGTTGCTCGGGCGACATATAGGCCAGGCTGCCGCCGAAATACGCGGCCGGCGTGGCCCCGTCGAGCTTCGAGAAACTGATGTTGAAGTCGGCCAGCTTGGGGCTGCCCTCGGCCGAGACCAGCACGTTGGCCGGTTTGACGTCGCGATGGAGCACGCCCCGCTCGTGAGCGTAGTGCAGAGCCGAAGCCAGGCGGGCCCCGATCCAGATCACCGCTTCCGGCCAGGTGGCCCGCGACAGTCGGTAGCGGCCCAGCGAGTCGGCGGGGGGCGACTCGCCGGCGCGAATCAGGTTGGCATCGATGGCCGCGAGCAGCGTCTTGCCGCTGCGGGCTTCGGGCGGTTGCAGCCGGGCCTGCGTGACGACGCCTTGCAGCGTTCCGCCCGGCACGTACTGCATGTAGAGCAGCCGCATCTGCCGATCGGCCAACTGCCGCTGATCGTACACGCGGACGATGTGCGGATGGTCGAGCTGGGCCAGCGTCTGCGGCTCGAACCCGCGATCGCTCGACACCTTCAGGGCCACCAGCCGCTGCATCGACGTTTGCCGGGCGAGATACACCGTGGCGAACGCGCCTTTGCCCAAGGCCCGCAGCAGCTCGAAGTCGTCGAGCTTCTGCCCGACTTCGATTGGCTTGACCGGCTCGCTGCGAACGAGCGTCGTGGTCAGCTCGGGTTGCTCCAGCTTCAGCAGCCGCTGCAATTGCGTGGCCTGGGCCGGAAAGCGGGTGTAGTATTCGGCCGGGTCGACCTCTTCGGTGCGGCGGCGGATGTGAAACTCTTCGTAGATCACATCGCAGGGAATCCCGCCGTCGTCGTCCAGCTCGGGAAACTGGCGGACATAATCTTCGACTCGGCGCCGCCACTCGGGCTGCGGCCAGCGCTGCTCGAGGTCGATCTTGATCGCCTCGACCAGCGTCATCCGCCGCACCGCCGCCGGGCCCTCGGGCAAAAACTCGGCCAGCTCGGGCGGATCGCCGCCGGCCTGCCAGGCCGCGATCAGCGCGTCCAGCCGCTCGGTCAGCTGCTCCCAGACCAGGGCGCTGTCGGTCTGTTCCAGATGTCCGGCGGTGGTGGTCATGACGCAGCGAATGTCCGATTCACCCAAGTTTCGGCGAGCCCCACCAGTATACCGGGCCGACTAGCGCTGGGCAGCAAACAACGCCGGTTGCAAGCGCGAGGATCGTAGGTAGGTTGGAGGCGGGTTGATTTACCGCCGAGTACGCGGAGGGGCGCAGAGCGGAATTTTTAGCATTGACGGAAGTGCAAGCCTGAGTGAGCGCAGTCGAGTCGGACCCGTTGTGGCCGGTCATTCGTTTCCACCGCGCTGAATCAAGAAGCCCGGATGTCAGAGGCCGTTGACCAGGCGCTTGATGCCGTCTTTGAGGTGAACGACATTGAAGTTGATCAACAATCCTAGTCTCCGGTCGCTCAGTTTGAGATACGACAGGAGCTGCGCCGAGTGGATCGGCGCGAGTGCATCGACCGACTTTAGCTCGACGACTACGACCTCCTCGACAAGCAGATCGATTCGATAGCCGGCGTCGAGCTTCAATCCGTCGTAGTTGATGGGTAGCGACACCTGGACCGCGACTCGCAGTCCACGCTTGCGCAATTCATGGGCAAGGCACGCTTCGTAGGCCGATTCCAGCAGGGCCGGCCCCAGTGCCGAATGCACTTTCACCGCCGCATCGACGACCTGTCCGCTGATGTCATTCAACTCCATCATGCCTGCTCGCGTCGATTGGCCCAACGAGTTGCCATGACCGCACGCTTCACCTCGCCGGCTGATACGACTGAACTTCCTAAATCTGCTTTCCTGCACTACTAACCGGCAACTTCTTTCCGTTTGGCGAAGATTTTTTCACGCGGCGGCGGTGAGCTTTGCGGTATCTGCTTGTCGGGCCGCGAGTAACGCGGTGATTGCCAAACGCCCTTTGCTGGTGACGAGATAGCGGTGGGTCTTGGGAACCTTGCGGATCAGGCGATGGGCCCGCAGGAGCCGAATCCGACGCGTCACGGCGGCCGATCGGCGCCGCTGCTGTTGCTGGTCGGGGGCGGCGGAGTCGTAGAGCAACGGCTGCAGGTCTCGATTGCGGAATCCGTGGATGACGAACTCGCCCCGGCTGATCGCTGCCAACAACCGAGCGTCATCGGCCGAAAGCGGGTTGAGCGCACGGGCGCGTTGGTCCTGCCGCCGGACGGGACGGCACAAGGGTTCCGCGATTTCGGCCAGGGCGGTCGTTTCATCCACGTCGGCCAGCCCGTCCAGATCGCGCTCGTTGGCGGCCTGGCAGAGTTGGGCCCGGCGATGGGTGTCGGCCACGCCTTTGCGCAGGTAGCGCCAGGCTTTGCCGCCGCGAGCGTCCCCCTCCTTGGGGCGAAACACTTTCATGTCCCGGGGGTGATTGATGGTCGTTTCGATCCGCAACACCGAGCCTTGCTTGTCGTACATCTTCAGCGAATTGCGGCCCAGCCGGTGTTTGACCCGCATCCCCTCGGGGCGTTGACGCAGATCGCTGGTCAGCTCCTTCTCGAACCGTCCCCAGTAGAGGCCTCGCTGGGCAGGCACCTTGCGCCCAGGAATCGCAACACCTCGCGGGTGCCGAAGGAACTCATCGCGTGCCGCACCAGTCGCGGATACAACTCGGCCAATTGCCCGGCCGAGCGAAACATCACGTCGCTGGCCCATTCGCTCTCGTCGAGCGACCAGTAGTAATTCATGGGCCACGACGCCAGCACGCTGCCTCGTAAGGGAAAGACCTGGGCGGCAATCGAGTCCAACAGATCGGGCCAGTTGATCCGCAATTGTTTGTCGAGCAGCCGCTGGGCACGTGGAACGTCTGCGACCCGGGTCAAACAATTCTCGCGTCGCAAATAGGCGACGCCCTCCCGATCCAGTTCGCGGCACAACCATTCGCGGCCGTTGAGATAGATCCGCAAGTCGAAGGGGAACCAGGTCTGCAATCGGGCGTGCATCCAGCCCAGCCGGGGATGAATGAAATAGGCATACGAGTGCAGGCACTTGCGTTGGCAACTCTGCAACTCCAAGTGCCGTGTCTGTCGATTGCGGTGGACGTCGTACGAGCGGCACACCTCGACGCAGGTCAGCACGCACACGAGCCCTTGGCGCACGTCGTCGGCCGCGGCAATCCGCCGCGCAACCTGTTCCTTGTCCGTGGAACTGCTGGCCAGATACTTCACCGGTCGGTCGGCGTCCGCTGCCAATTTGACCAGCGACTGCCGCACCTGCTCGGTCACGCCCAGCACGTATTGCTTGAAGTCCTTGAGCAACACCTGCGACCCCCAGAGAAACTCCATCATTCCGCCGGTGTGAGCCAACGGTCGCAGCGTTCCCCGGAACCGCAATCGATCAAAACCGTTCAACACCCCGATGACACGGCCCAGATGGCGCTGTAAAAAACGCTTCATGGCGCGGCTCCTGAAGACTGAAGTGCAGTTTGCTAACCACACCTTAGTCCAAGGAGCCGCGTCCTTCATCCATCCCGTTTTGGTTGCGGCCACCGGCCGCGCTGCGTCCTCCGCGTACTCCGCGGTGAAACAATACCGCCACGCAACTTCAACCAGCGGCCAACAATCATTGCGGAGGTGCCGCGTCGGGGCCGAGGATTTGCTGCAGCCGGCCGAGGGCCCGGGTGAGCATCACGCGGACCGCGCCGTCGGTCTTGCCGAGCCGGGAGGCGATCTCTTTGGAGGGCAGCCCTTCCAGGTAGCGCAGCCGCAGGGCCTCGCGTTGGTCCTCGGGCAGCGCGGCCAGGCCCTCGTAGAGCTTGGCCTCGCGGGCGTTGCGCGAGACGATCTTGCTGGCCGACGTCATGCTGGCCACCAGCAGGTCGATCACCGCCGCGTGCTGGGTGTCGCCGCCGGGCGAGCCCAGCGGCACCTCGCGACCGGCGTCGCGCTTCTGGGCTCCGAAGAACCGGCGGTGGGCGTCGATGATCCGCCGCTCGGCAATCTGGCACAGCCAGCCGAACGGGTCGCGCTCGGTCAGGTCCGCCTCGGGCAATGCCCGCAGGGCTTCGGCGCTGACTTCCTGCAGAACGTCCTCGATCTCCAGCTTGCGCCGCAGGCCGGCCCCGAGCTGCCGGTCGATGAAGGCCAGGAGCTGCCGCTCGTGCTCCTGGAGGAACTGGGCCAGGGCCGCGGCATCGTGCTGCCGCACGCGGAGCATCAGGGGACTGTCGGACATGGTGATACTCCTCGGTCGGCGCCCCGAGACAGTCTAGCAAAAGGCAGAAGGCGGAAGGCAAAAGGCAGAAAAACGGAGAAAATGGCCTCGGCGGATGTTTTTGTCCGGGGGAGTGTAACAAACGGCCGAGGGTTACGCCTGGAGAGGCAGAGGGGACAGGGGAACGAGAGAAACGGGCCTTTTCACGGGAGACGAGCCATGCCGGACGGATCACGCAAACGCCGCTTCAGCCCGCTCAAGTCCCGCCGCGATTGGTACGCCCTGCACCGGTCCCTGCGATTCCGCCGCCGGTTCGGTTTGGAAGCCTGATGACCACGCACCCACCCGCCGCCGCGGGTGGGCTTAGAGCCTATCCGAGAACCGTCTCGGAGAAGGGGACAGTCCCATTTTGCTCCGCACGCTGCGCAAAATTGGGACAGTCCCCGACCGTTCTCGGATAGGCTCTTAACTGAGCGAGAAAATCGCTCACGAAGGTCACTCCCCGTTATGCCCGCCGGCGGCGTCCGGCGGGAGGCGTCTGAGTCGCCACCAATCACTGCTTTACCGCCGGCGAATCCCCTGCCGGCTTCGGCTCGCGAAAGCCGATCGACCGCAAGCGGACTATGGTCCCGGACCGGCCCTCGGGCAGCGGATCGAACCGCAGGCCGGTGATCCCCCCGCGGTAGCCGGCAGCCTGGCTCAGGTCGACCGAGTACACACGATACTGGCCGTCGGGGATGAGCGGCAGCGTCACTTTCTTCTCGGGCGAGAAGTCCGGCTCGGCGGCCGTCTTGAAAAACACTTCGGCCTGATCGGGTCCCGGTGGCCAGGCTCCGTGGATGTAGAGCCGCGGCGCGTCGGTCGCCTGCCAAAAGCCCTCAGGGCCAATCAGCTGCGGATCGTCCTGGTCCAGCTTTAGCCGCAGCTCGCCCTCGATCGGCCAGCCCTGGTCGGCGGCGCTCACGAAATGCCAGTGCTGCCGGTCGCGCGCAAAGCGATACTCCGGCGGCGCCGGCCGCTCGGGGCGCTGGTAGACGGAGCGGCGAATCTCGGCCAGATCGCCCAGCACGAGCACGTAGCGAAATTCGTACTCGATGTTGTGATCGAGCACTTCGGCCAGCGTCGGGCTGAGATAACCCGTGGGCGAGTCGTGCGTGCCCCCCTGCCCCGGCTCGCCGGCAAAGCCGCCGGCAAACAGCGAAGCGTCGGGGCTCCAGACGCCGAGCCCCCAATCGTGCTCGTCGACCAGCGCGGCCCAGTGCTCGCTGGCAGTGAAGGTGGCCCAGGGGGCCGGGTCGTCGGGCCGCCGCTCGATGCGGGATAGCGGGCCCTCAGTGAACGGCCGCTCGCCCGTGTAGGTCAGCAGCCGATGATAGGGCCCGTTCACGTAGATCGCGGGCAGCTCCTGCCGCATCGCCGGGTATTGCGTGTGGTCGGAGCGGCGGTTGACCAGCCGGCCGCGAACCAGCACGCGATTGCCCTCGAGCGTGATCCAGCTCTCCAGCGCGCACTCCGACTCGACGTTGTCGAGCGGCCACTGCAGCGGCACGCACTTGACGCGCAGCTGCCGGCCGTCGTTTTCGTGCTCGATGACCCGCGAGCCGTGGCCAAAATCGTCGCCGGCCTGAACCGGGTTCCAGCCCAGGTGCTCCCAATGTTTGGCCGGCCGCTTGTCGCCAGCGGTGAACGGAACAGGCCCAGAGTAGAACGACATCTGCACCTGCCGGCCGTGGTCGAAATTGTTGACCACGTTCGGCGGCTCGGCCGGGCCGTCCGCCGCTCCTTTGCTGCGTGACAGCCAGACGATTGCCCCGCCGCGATCCAGGTCGACCCCCAAGCGGATCGTGCCGTTGTCGAGATAGCTCAGCCCGCGCTCGGCAGCCGGCGCAGAATAGACCGGCCATAAGAAGGAAACAAGCGCAAGCGGCAGCGCTAGCCAGAGAGATGAGCGTGTCAGCCGAGGATGAAGCGGGATCATGCGCTCCAGTCTACGCACGGCCGCGCCGGCGTCCACCCGCGACAGCGCCCCGCGTGGTTCGGCGGAGGGCCGACTACTGCGGCTGACCCTCGGGCAGGCCCGGTAGCACGGGCCCGCCGGGCTCGCCGGGGCCACTTTGACCACCAGGGCCGCCGGGACCGCCCGGAAATGTCGGCGTGCCGGCCGGGGCTTCGGCCGCCGGCAGGCCGAGCTTCTTGGCCGCCAAGTTACGCAGCGCCCGGGCAAACGGATCCTTGGGCTCGAGCGTGATCGCCTTGTCGAGTTCGCGGAAGGCTTCCTGGGTGTGGCCCAGATAGTAGTAGTGGAAGCCGAGCAGGAACCGGGCGGCCGGATCTTGCGGCTTCTCGTTGCGGAATTTTTCCAGCGCTCGGAGCTGATCGGTGTAGTCCTGCGACTTGCCGTAGAGCTGGGCGTAGTTCGTGACGACCGAGCCCCACTTGTCCTGCGGCAGGTCTTTCATCGCCATTTCGGTGGCGCCGGCCGATTCGTTGTACTGCCCCAGGGCAAACGCGGTCTGGCCGAGCAGCATCAGCACGCCGATGTTCGACGGATCGTCGACCAGCGTATGGCGGAAGTTGCGGGCCGCGGTCTGGTACTTGCCGGCCTTGAAGTCCTGCTCGCCCTGCGCGGCGAAGTCTGCGGCCGTGATGTTGTTCACGTTCGGAGCACCGGCCGCATTCGGATCGGCCTGCGCGAGGTTGTCGACGACGGGGCCGGCGGCATTGGTCGCATTGTAGCCGGTACCGTAAGGAGCCGTGCCGTAAGGAGCCGCGACGTTGGTCGCCACGCCGTAACCGGGATAGGCGTTGTACGCCGAGCCGTAGTACGAACCGTAGTAGGGCGAGTAGTTGTTGTAGTACGAGCTATAGCCGTAGTACGGATAGCCGTAGCCATAGCCATAGTAGGGATACCCGTAACCATAACCGCCGTAGCCGCCGTAACCGTAGCCGCCATAGCCATAGCCGCCGTAGCCGTAACCGAGCCCCCAGCCGAGGCCATAACCCAAACCGAAGCCCAGGCCGTAGCCGAAGCCGTAGAACGGATAACCCCAACCGCCATAGCCATAGCCCCAGCCGCGCCCGTAGCCACCATAGCCCCAGCCGCGCCCATAGCCGTATCCGCCGTTGCCACCATACCCGTGGCCGTAGCCGCCATAGCCACCGTGACCATAGCCGCCGTAGCCGCCGCCATAACCACCGTGGGCCGAGGCGAAGTGCGTGTTTGCAAACGAGCTGCCGCCGCGACCGGCGCCATTGAATCCGCCGCCGTATCCACCGCCGTAACCCGCCGCGTGACCAGCGGCGCCGAAGTGCGAGTTGGCGAACGAACTGCCGCCGCGCCCCGTGCCGGCACCGCCCATGCCGCCGCCGCCCATGCCCCGGCGCCGCTACCGCCAGCGCTGCCGAAGTTGCGGCCGACGAAGTTCGAGCCGCCCATGCGTGCGCCGCCCATGCCACCGGCCCCGCCGACGCGCGCACCGCCCATGCCGCCATAGCCGCCCATGTGCGCCACCGCTCATGCCACCCATGCCGCCATAGCCGCCCATGTGCGCACCGCTCATGCCGCCCATGTGCGCACCGCCCATGCCGCCGTAGCCACCCATCATGTGGCCACCGCCCATGCCACCCATGTGAGCGCCACCCATGCCGCCCATGTGGCCTCCGCCGAAGCCACCCATGTGGCCGCCGCCCATTCCGCCCATGTGGCCGCCACCGCCGCCGTGTCCGCCGCCGCCACCGTGACCACCACCTCCGCCGCCGCCATGCGCGAACAGAGCGGTCGGGCTCGACAGGGCCACCAGCAGCACCGCGCTCCAGGCGAGTTTGTCGAAGCGGCAGTTCATAGCCAGATTCCTTCGCAGCAAAACGGGGCCGGGGAACTTGCCCGGCGGGCGAAACTACGCACCACGTAATATTCTACGCGATATTATCAACATCGTTGCTGGACTTAGGCCAGCTTACGACCATGTAACCTTCACCCCCCGATTGACCGGAATACCCTGCCGAAGCGGTCGTTTTTGCCCGCATTGCCGCCCGTGCGGGCACCCGCACGACAGCCGCTCAACCAGCCGAGGCTCGCCTGCCCGCAAGCCGACAGGGTCCGGCAAATCGCCCCCCCGCCCCGCGCAGCATCGCTCCGCCAGCACCGCCCCCCTAACCCGCCACTTTGTTCTTCTCGCCGGCGGCGTACAGGTAGGGATTCAGCGTCGGATCGTTGTACATCTTGAACTGGCGATAGACCTCCAGCCGTTTGCGGCCGGCGAAGATGTCGTCGAGCAGCTCCATCAGCGCCTGGGCCAGATCGTGCTGCTGGCGGTGGAGAATCTCCAGCCGGCTGCGGGCCTTCGCCCGGTGACCCAGGTTGGCGTCGGTGCGATTGGCCTGCTCTTCCATGTGAAAGATCCGCAGGGCCAGAATCGACAGCCGGTCGATGGCGCTGCCGGGCGTTTCGGTGTTCAGCCGGGCGTGCGGCGGATGCGTGACGTTGGCCGTGCGCAACTGCTCGACCAGATGATCGTCGAGCTTCTCGATGGCGTCGTTGCGCTTCTGGTTGTAGCCGTCGATCGCCCGCTTGACCGCGGCGATGGCGCTATCCGACACGTCAGGGCTGCGGGCCAGGTCTTCTTCGTGCCAGAGCAGGTAGTTGAAGCTGTGCTGCTGGCAGGCCAGGCCCAGGAAGCCCTCGTGGGGATTGCTGATCGGCTCGGCATGCCACCGCGCGACGGTCGCGCGCTGCATTTCGACAATTTGACGGACGTCGATCATAAAGCTGCCTCAAGCAAGTTCCGGATGGCGGTCGGCAAGACAAGAAACGGCGGCCGGCCCGCACCCCCTCGATTCTAGCGGTTTGGGCCAAAATCGAAAATTCCGGTACCAACGCTGGGGCCTGGGTCGGGACCCGCCAGGTAGTCTCCTAAACCTGTGTTGCCGGCCGACGCCTGATCCTGCGGCCCCCAAGCCATGATCCGACCGCGGCCAGGAGATAAACAGCGGTAGCCGCAAGCCCGTAGTGCGGCCACGGGTTGCCGGGTTCGTGTGGCGACGAGTACATCTCCCAAGTCATCCGCAGCATGACGGCAAACCCCAGCGTCGAAAACGTCGCGACAACATATAGGAACAGGCCTACAACGCGCCGGAGAGGCCCGGCATAGGCCGCACGTGCCCCGGAAGTGGTTTCAGCAGGCGATCGGAATGGATTTTCTGGGCGTTCCACGCCCCAATCCTACCGCGCAAGAAAAACCCCGCCGAGCGGGGTGAAACTCCCCCTGACGGAAGCGGGGAAGCGGGCCGTCGATGCTGCCGCCGAGGCCGACGGGACCAAGCCGCTCAAGTGGGCTAGGAACATCCCGTTGAGGGCGTGAAGGCGGCGGTTACAATGATTGGGCCTGGGCGGCATCCATGCCGCCTTCCGCTACGAACCCGCGTGGGAACCACCACCCGACTCGTCCCTTCTCTGGCAGACGTGGTTGCGGGTTGTCCGGCTCCGCGTGGTCATCTGCCCAAGCCGGGCACTCCCAGCGCCAATCCGGTCGCGCCCGGCTTGGGACTTCTAGCTGCCCCGCCCACCTGTGACCAATAGTGAGCGGGGCCGAATCCCTTCTCATGGGCCACCTCGCTTTCAACCGCCATCCTATTTGTCTGGCGGTGGCGTTGAGTGGGCGCCCGAGTAGGGATATGTGGGGATGTGGACTGCCGCCGCGGCACCGCGGACGAAGTGGCGATCTGTAGGGCTAAGTACGGATCAGTGGGGGCTCCGAATTCGGTAACGCCCGTTTGGCTTGCCGGCCAATCCGATCACGGCCGCCCAGTCCGCGTCAATCTTGGCAATGCGCTTGAGGATTTTCACCGCATCTGTGTGGCGACTATTCTTGGCCAACGCATCCTTTGCCAAGCCATTTGGCGCATCCAGGAGAGCGACTAGTACGTCATATTGAGCCGCCGTTACCGGCTCCTTCTCCTTGCCCAGTACGATAACTGGGCTCCCCTGTCCGTTCAGTACGACAGCGGGCGCCTTCGGCGAACCGGTCGCCATATCCGGCGTAGCCTCGACAACGGGCGGCGACAACGATTTTGGCGCGCCCTTCTTTCGGATTATCCGAATGCGCCGCAAACAAGCACGGCTTTCGTCGCGCAGCGTTGTGTTCCAGGAAAACCATTTGGCCTTTTCGATGCACGGCAAATGGTTCGCGAGTCCACCATCGATTATTTTCTTCCAACCCCGCTTGGTCCCGTCGCGGTCACCCGACATTTCTTCGCCAGTAAAGAATTTCTGGCCCATCTCAAACGCGCAGAATTGGCAGGCTGTGGCACAGGCACCAAGAACTCCAACTGTGTGCGAGGTCGCGGAGATCGACCCCACAGCGAACGAGCCGTCATTTAGGTCGTTCAGAACTTTGTTCTGCTCCGCTCTGTCAAGCCAATAACCGACGAGCATGTTCAGCGCAGTGATCAGCGACCGGGCAACCGCCATCGACTGCCATGCAAAATCGTAGCCATATAGCCCAATGCGGTCGCGCAGGCCATCGCGCAATACGTCAGGGCGCGGTCGGTCGCCTGCGCCGCCGATGGTCGTTCTGTTGCGGAACTCATCAAATGCGGTTATTAGGTCGACTCCAGTTACGTCGTACGGGAAGTCGCGCGCAAGAATAGCGGCGTTGTAGAGGATGATGCTGTACTTGATGCAAAGTGGCGCTGCCGAAAACTCGGATTTCGATTGCAGGGGGATAATGCGATAGCAGCGGAACGGGCTGACTGGCTGCACTTCAAGGCAGTCGATGTACTCAAGCACGATCCATGCGCGATGTAGCATCTGCTCTAATGGCTCTGCATTCTCACCGGCAGATTTTTGATATTCGGCTCGAATCTCCTCCAGGGTAAGTCGCGGCAGAATACTTAGGTCGCCGACCTCTCGGGCCAAGACAATTGGCCTTTGCTTCATTTTCGGCGGCGGACCCAGGTCAGCGCGACTAATCTGCTCGCTAATCGTATTGGGGGCGCCCAAAGAGATTCCAACCTTCTACCGCTGGCCGGCGACGGGCGCGAGCATGGCGAAGGTTGGAAAGCCACTACCCGCGCCCGAGGCCGATGGCGCAGGGGATCAGCCGCGCGTGCTAAGCGAGCCGGCATTTTAGAACAGCGGGCACACGGTTGGTAAGATAGGGGAATGAAAATCCCCAACACCTTCCGCTTGTCGCTCCGTGAGATGTTCCTGCTGGTGGCCTTGATCGCCACGGGAATTGGGTGGTACGTCGATCGACAAGCCATTCGGGACGCACGGGAATTCATGAGCGTCCTCGACGACCAGGCCAGCTATGACTCAGCCGTGCGTGACTTTAGCTACCACAACCGCGAGTTCTCGATTTTCGAGAATGGCGTCAATCGCCAGCACGATGAGTAAGCGGTCAGCGAGGCTCCCGTCCGGCAACACAGATTTAGGGCACCACCCCCGGCCGGCTCGTATAGCCGGCTGCGGCGGCCGGGTGATACAATGAGTGTTTGCCAGCCCGCTCGCGCTTGGGGAGTACACGTCCATGCGAAAACCAGCCGGCCAGACCCTGTTTCTGGCAACCTGCATCGCGGCCAGCGTGGCCGCGGTCGGGTACGTGCTGTTTTTCTACGACAACCGCGGCGAGGCCGGCGGGCCCAAGGAAGTCCATTCCAAGCTGACGCTGGGCGACATCCCGTTCGACGGCGCCCAGGCCTATCGCTACCTGGAAGACCTCTGCGCCCTGGGCCCCCGCTACAGCGGCTCGCCCGGCATGGAGGCCCAGCAAAAGCTGCTGGTCGAGCATTTCCAGAAGCTCGGCGGCACGGTCGAGCTGCAGCGGTTTCGCGTCCGGCATCCGCTCGACGGCTCGGCGGTGCCGATGGCCAACCTGATCGTCCACTGGCATCCCGACCGCAAGGAGCGGGTGCTGCTCTGCGCCCACTACGACACCCGGCCCTATCCCGATCGCGACCTGAACAATCCCCGCGGCACGTTCGTCGGGGCCGACGACGGGGCCAGCGGCGTGGCGGTGCTGATGGAGCTGGGCCGGCAGATGCCCGACTTGCCGGGCCGCTGGGGGGTCGACTTCGTGCTGTTCGACGGCGAGGAGCTGGTCTACCAGGAGCGCGATTTGTATTTCCTCGGCTCGGAGCATTTCGCCCAGGACTATGCCAACAATCCGCCCGGCTACCGCTATCGCTGGGGCGTGCTCTTGGACATGGTCGGCGACGCCGACTTGCAGATCTACCAGGAGCGGACCAGCGCCGGCTGGCGCGACACCAAGCCGCTCGTGAAATCGATTTGGGACACCGCGGCCAAATTGGGCGTCCGCGAGTTCATCCCGCAAAAGGGGCACGACCTGCGCGACGACCATCTGCCCCTGCACAACACGGCCAAAATTCCAACCTGCGACATCATCGACTTCGACTACCCGGCCTGGCACACCGCGGGCGACACGCCCGACAAGTGTTCGGCCCTGTCGCTGGCCAAGGTCGGCTGGGTGATCGACCAGTGGCTCCGCCGCACGGTCCGCGGCTCGTAGCGGCCCGGGCGACCCGAATCGGCAACAGGCAATTCTCTTCCGATGCAAAGCTTTTCGTTCTGTATCGCTTTCGGCCCGCTGGCCGTGTACCTGGTGCTGCTGGGGCTGACGAACCTCCGCCGCCGGCCGCTGGTGGTCAGCGGCTCGCGCGAGCTGGCCGCCCTGGGCGTGGCGCTGGCGGGTTTGCTGGTCATTGGGCCGATGCAGCTGTTCTTGCCCGACGCCACGGCGCTGCGCTTCGGCCGCTGGGTCTGGCCGCTGCTGTTGGCGTTTTATGGTCTGACGCTGACGCTGTGGGCCTTGATGGCCCGGCCGCGGCTGGTCGTGTTCAACATTCGCCCCAGCGAGCTGCGGCCGATCCTGGGCGAGATGGCCCAGGCGCTGGACAGCGAAGCCCGCTGGGCCGGCGACAGCCTGGCCCTGCCGAGCCTGGGCGTGCAGTTGCGGCTGGAGAGCTTTCCCTCGATGCGCAACGTGTCGCTGGTGGCCAATAGCGACACTCAGAGCTTCAGCGGCTGGCGGCGGCTGGAGCGCTCGCTGCGGAGCGTGCTGGCCGGCGTCGAGGTCGGCCCCAATCCCCGCGGCGTGGGCATGCTGCTCGCCGGGCTGCTCCTCCTGACCGCGATGGTCTATCAGGCCGTGGCCGATCCGCAATCGATCGCCCAAGGCTTCTTCGAAATGATCCAGCGGTAAGGCGTTGCCGCTACGGGTCATATCTGGGCAATAACATACTTGACTCAGTGACCCGAAGTTGCTAAAATTCGGGCATGGGCAATAAACAAGCTACCCTGCCGACGACTCTGGTTGAAGCGATCCGCTATTTCTCGGACCCGAAGGTATGCCTCGACTTCGTGGCCAATCTTCGCTGGTCTGATGGCGTTACCTGCCCGCACTGCGGACGCAAGGATGCCAAATTCATCCCGACCCGAAACGTTTGGGAGTGCAAAGACAAGCACGCTAAGCGCCAGTTTTCGGTAAAGGTCGGGACGATTTTCGAGGATAGCGCTATCCCGCTCGACAAGTGGTTGATCGCCATCTGGATCGAGGCGAATTCCAAGAACTCGATCAGTTCATACGAACTGGCCGATACGCTGGGAATTACACAAAAGAGCGCGTGGTTTGTGCAGCAGCGGATTCGGCTCGCAATGCAGCGGGGCACGTTTAGCAAGCCACTTACCGGCGAGGTTGAGGTCGATGAAACCTTGATCGGCGGCAAGGCCCGCAATATGCACAAGGGCAAGCGGAAGGTCAAAGGCACTGGCGTTGCCGGGAAAGCCGTGGTCATGGGGCTGCTTGAGCGACATGGCGAATTGCGAACTGTTGTCGTCGGGAACACAAAGCGAAGTACGCTTCGGCCGCACATTGAAAAGCACGTCGAAGCCAAGTCCGAAGTGTTCACTGACGCACTCGCATCGTACACCGGCATGGATGCCGATTACGTGCATCAAGTGATCGACCACGCTGAGTGCTACGTCAAAGGCAATGTCCCCACGAACGGCTTGGAAAATTTCTGGGCGCTCTTCAAGCGGTGCATCAAGGGAACTCACGTTTCAATCGAGCCGTTCCACTTGTTCCGCTATCTGGACGCTGAGGCTCTCCGGTACAACAACCGAAAGGCTAGTCCGCTGACGCGGTTCATGCTCGCGGCGATTGGGATTGTTGGCAAGCGGTTGACCTATGAATCGTTCATCGGTGAGGCCGCGAAGGAGTTGCCCCCAGCAGTGGCATGAGCGACGAAGGCGTGGCCCACGCAAACGAAAGGCATCCAAAATGAAGGATAGCCAAGAGCCGACCGAACCGGGCGAGCCGACGTCATTTGAGAAGTTCCGAGAACTCGCCCGCCGTGTTTTGTCGGCCTCAAAGCATGAAAGGCCGCAAAAAACCGTCCGCGCCGTTATCAAGAAACGCCGCAAGAGCTAGCGGTGCGAGTCCTGCAGCAGTGATTGGAAGTTGTGCCGCAATAGGTCGAGCACGCGCGACCCGAAGTCAGTGGGAATAAAGCCTGATCCATTGCACATCGTACAGCGGTGCCATGTACCGCTTCCCTCAACTCGCCAGCCGCCGCGAGCAGTGCAATAAGTGCAGGGAAATTCGAGCGGCACAACGCCCTTTGCCGATTCGTCGCTATTCGCCATCAGTGCCCTCCGGCAATCTATCGGGATTACCGATAATCCAGGCATGGACCGCATTCACGAGCCAGATTGCGCTGCCCCTGCAAGCGTCCGACAGTTCCCGGCAAATCTTGCCCGTCAACGGAAACCTATCCCCCGCCGACAGCGGTGGCAAGTCAGGAATTCCGGCCACCTGATCCAGGAATTCTGTGTCAACGATCCCGCGCTTGTGGATTAGCAGATTGCGAACCGCAGCGGCATACCGCAGCCCAGGCTCGTCGAGTGCATTCAGCACCGATCCGCCCTTTTTGGAGAACGCGCGCTGATATGCCTCACGAATCCCGTTCAGTGAGCGGAAGCTAAGCTCTCCCCTTTCTTTCAGGATTGTGCCCATCTTCCGCCGCACATTGAACGCATTTATCTGAAGATCATTGATCGATATTCTGCTGCCCTGTTCAGCATCGCGGCGAGCCGGGGGGCTGTCGACAGTGGATGCCTTTCCAGATAACTCGGCCAACGTCGTGGGATGGAAATTGAGCGCCTGCTTCCCAAAGGTCCTCGCTCAGGCTTTCAAAAACCGTCCATGCCTGGATCAGAACCGAACCAACGAAGCCCTCGATTTTCATCTGCGAGTTGTCCCATTCGATCCCCGCAAATCCGGCAACATGGAAAAAATCGCCTCCGCCAATCTCCGTTGGATGGACCGTCACGCCGCATATCCACTTCCGAAGTGCCTCTTCAGCGTCGCAGAAGAACTGAAAATCCTCTTGGCTTGGACGGGGCTCGTTGGCGCTATAGCTTACGCCGTGTGACTTGAGCGGATCGCGGCCGCGTTGTAGGCAAAAACGAGTAAACACCTCTTGGTATTTGCGGCCGTAGTTGAAGACGGCAAACGGCAGCATTGCCTGCTCATGGAGTCGCCTCAGGTTTTGCGCGAGCGTTTCAGCGACTTCCTGAAGCCCACTTTTGCCGAAGGTGCCATCGTGCAAGTCGTTGTCGAATCGCTGTCCTCGCTCATCTGGAAGCGATGTCAGGCCCATTCCAGCCGAGAGAGCTGCCTGGAGGTCGAGTATGCGGTCGAATCGTTCTTGCGATGGTCCATTTTCCATCGCAGCATTAGAGCGTTAGCCTTTCACTGAGTCAAGTATGTTATTGCCCATATCTGGCCCGCGATGCGGGACTCATTTCTTGGCCGCCCCTTTCCGCTGCTTCCGCTCGGCGACCGCCTCGGCCTGCTCGCCCGGATCGAGCACGCGAAAGCGAATCCGGAACGCCCGGCTGCCGGCGGCCAACTGCCGGTCGTACAGCGCGTGGATTTCGGCCCGCAGGGCATCGGCCGTGGGAAAGCCGTCAGGCACGGCGTCGGCATCGGTCAGGTCGGCCAACGTGACTTCGTCGACCGCCAGGATGCCGATATAGCCCACCCCGGGAATGTAGCTCCGCTGGCCGGGCCGCATCTTGCGGAATTTCCACAGGCGGATCGTCTGGGTCTTTTTGCCCGCGTTGATATCCGCCAGGAATTTCTTTTTGAACAACAGCACGTTGGGTCGCCTCACCCTGGCGAAAAACTGGCAGACAGATTGGCGGCTTGGTTCGTCACGCGCCCCGGAGGCAATTCAGCGGTCGCTGTCACTCTCGGACGGTTTGTCTTCACCGCTTTGCGGCGTGTCGGCCGCGGGCGGTTCGGCCGCCGGCTTTGCCGGTTCGACGCCCGGCTTGCCCGGTTCGGCGGCCAGCAACTCGGCCAGGGCCACGGCCAGATACGGCGCCGAGGCCGGCGACTCCTGGAGCGCCACGGCCGAAGCGGCCAGCGTGGCCCGGGCCCGATCGAGATACTCGGGCTTATCCAGCAATCGAGCCAGCGCGATCAGATTGGCCGCCGAGGCCGCATTGCCCGAGGGCATCACGCCGTCGACCGACAGTTTGCTGCGGGCAAACAGGGCTTCGTGATCGGCCGAGGTGAAATAGAATCCGCCCCGCTCGTCCCAGAATCGCTCGAGCTGGTCGCGCTGCAGGGCGTCGGCCGCGTCGAGCCAGCGGCGGTCGCCGTCGGCCTGGTGCAAGGCGAGCAAGCCCGCGATGACGAACGCATAATCATCGAGGAACGCCGGCACCTTGCCCGGCTCCTGGCAATAGCTCCGCAGCAACCGGCCCTCGGGCGTGCGGAGATTGGTCAGCAGAAAATCGGCGGCCCGGGCGGCGGTGGCCAGATAGGCCGGATTCTTCCAGATCCGGCCGGCATCGGCATAGCCGCGAATCATCAGCCCGTTCCAGCCGGCCAGAATCTTGTTGTCAGTCAGCGGACGCTTGCGCTTCTGCCGTACAGTGAGCAACTTGTCCTCGGCCGCGCGGAGCTGGGCGGCGAATCGCTCGGGCGATTGCCTGCGCCCTTTGGCCAACTGGTCGAGCGGCGCGTGCCGGGCGAGCACGAAGCGGTTCTCGAAGTTCGGCTTGCCGTCCAGGCCGAACGCCAGATTAACGATCGCCAGCTCGTCGCCCGAGAGCGCGGCTTTGACCTCGCCCGGCTGCCAGGTGTAGTAGACCCCTTCGACGCCCCCCGTCTCGGCGTCCAGGGCCGAGTAGAATCCGCCGGCCGGGTCGGTCAGCTCGCGGGCGACGAAGCCCAGCAGCTCGTCGACGATCTGGCGATATTCGGGCCGCGGCCCCAGCTCGCTCGCCCGGGCGTAGACCGAAGCCAGCTGCCCGTTGTCGTAGAGCATCTTTTCGAAGTGCGGGACGAGCCAATAGCGGTCGGTGCTGTAGCGATGAAAGCCGCCGCCCAGATGGTCGCGAATGCCGCCGGCCGCCATCTTGTCGAGCGTCGCCAGCAGCATATCGCGGGCCTGGGCATCGCGGGCCCGCACGGCCCGATCGAGCAGGAAGTCCAGGTTCGGCGGCTCGGGAAACTTCGGCCGGTGCGGGTTTTCGGGATGGTAGCCGAACCCGCCATATTGCGGATCGTACTCGCGGGCCAGGGCCTGCTCGACCCCCGCGAGCAACTTGGGCTCCAACTTGATCGGAACCACTGCCGGCCGGGCGGCCAGGCTGTCGCGCACGAACCCGGCCAACTGATCGGCCGTCTGCTGCCATTGCTGGGGATTGGCCGACCACCGCTCGTGTACCAGCTTGAGCACGCTCAAGAGGCCGCTGCGGCCCGGCTTGTCGCGGGGCGGAAAATACGTGCCGCCGACCAGCGGCTTGGCGTCGGGCGACAGGAACATCGTCAGCGGCCAGCCCCCCGACTGCGGCGAGCCGGCCAACTGCGAATAGACCTGCAGCGAGCGCATGTAGATTTCGTCGATGTCGGGCCGCTCCTCGCGGTCGACCTTGATCGCCACGAAGTGCTCGTTCAGCAGCTTGGCGATCTCGTCGTCGAGGAACGACTCGCGCTCCATCACGTGGCACCAGTAGCAGCTCGAATAGCCGACCGATAAAAAGATCAGCTTCTTCTCGCCCTTGGCCTTGGCCAGGGCCTCTTCGCCCCACGGATACCAATCGACCGGATTGTGGGCGTGCAGCAGCAGATAGGGGCTCGACTCCCGCGCCAGCCGGTTGGCCGGCCGCTTGTCGGCCGGGGCCGCGGGTTCGGAAGGGGGCGGATCGGCGGCCGTTGCAACGAAGGCGCTGACGAGGAGCAGGCCAAACCAAAGGCCGAAGGTGAGCCGCAGGCCAGCCGCGCTCGGCGGCGCGAACCTCACGGTTCGGAGAGGCTGCGGAAGAAATCGTCGAGGTCTTCGGCGTCTTCTTCGGCGGCCGGCTTGTCGCCGGGTGGAGCAAGATCGGAGGCTTCGCCGTTCGCAGCCGGCGGCGCCGACTGGGGCGCCGGTTTGCCGCCAGGGGCCGGTTTGGCAGCAGCCGGTTTGGCGGGGGGAGCCGGTTTGGCGGGGGGCGACGGTTCGTACTGGGCCGTCAGGTCCAGGGGCTCTTCGGCCGCGGTGTCGGTATCGAGCTCGGAATCGTCCTCCGAACCGTCTTCCAGCCAATCCATATCGAAATCGCCGTCGCCCGGCGGCTCGTCGGCCGCTGGCTCGTCGGCCGGTTGGGGCACGAGCCGTTTGCCGCCCGAAACGTCGACGGTGCGGTCGTTGGCGTCCTCGTCGTCGGCCACTTCGAAGTCCAGCTCGGCATCCCCCTCGCCCTGCGGCGGAGCCTCGTAGACGGCTTCGAACTTGAAGGTGCCGACCGTCAGGTGCTCGCCCGGGGCGATGAACGCCTCTTCGCTGATTCGCGACTCGCCCACGTAGGTGCCGTTGAGCGACCCCAGATCGCGGACCATCAAGTTGCCGCCCGACTCGAACAGCTCGCAATGCTGCCGGCTGACCAGCGGATGATTCAGCGGCACGTCGGCCGACCGGCTGCGGCCGATAATGGCCGGCAACGTCAACGCGTAGGACTCGGCCTTGGCCTTGCCCTCGATGACGATTAGCTTCGCTTCCATCTGCCGCTCCGCAACTGACGCCGGACCCAGCTCAAGGGGCCCTGGCTGGGCATTTGTTCCGCGGCCGAAAGGCCGACTTTTCACTATATCCCTTGGAAAATCGGGTCGCAACTAGCTGCCGGCGGTGTCGCCAGGCCGGCCAACCGCCGGGCGGCAATTGCGGACTCCCGGAGGGGCAAACTGCCTGCTTGGCGTGGCGGTTTGCCCGGTTCTGCCCGCGGGGCGGCAAGGGGGGTGGGCGACCAGCGGCCAACCGGCCGCGCGGGTCACTTCAGCTGGCCCGTCAGCTCCTGGGCGGTGGTGGTCGGGCACCAGAATTTCTCGACGTGCTCGATGACCAGCCCGGTCCCCTGCTCGTGCGGGACGAACGGCTTCTGCCGAGGGTTGTACATCGTGTCGGTCAGGTCGCGGACCAGCAGGGTCTTAAAACCCTCGCGGGTCAATTGGCGAATGCCGAACGACCGGCCGAGCACGCACATGTTCGTGTGCACGCCGACGAACACGACGT
Source organism: uncultured Planctomycetaceae bacterium (assembly GCA_963828155.1). Taxonomy (GTDB): domain Bacteria; phylum Planctomycetota; class Planctomycetia; order Pirellulales; family PALSA-1355; genus CAWCAX01. The sequence goes on along the minus strand of CAWHDQ010000009.1, from coordinate 423,894 downwards.
TTTTGATGCCCTGCTGCACCAGGTAGTTGTAGATCTCGCCGCCGTCGTCGGAGACGACGTCCTCGTCGGCCACCCGCACGGCCGGATGCTCGCGGCTCCAGGCTTTGTAGTTCTTGCACTGGGGCTCGTCGTCGCAGCCGCCGTCGGCGTCGTCGATCGGCAGCTCGCCTTCGAAATCCTTGTCGATCCGGTACCAGCGGCCGATCGGCACCGGCGGCGTCGCGGCGGGCGCCGCCAGAATCCGCTTTCGCGCGGGCGAGTCCTTGTAGAACTCGATCGTGTCGCTCGGTGCATGGACGATCCGCATGCCCCGGGCCCGGGCCGCTTCGACCAGCGGCCCGATCTGCTGGGCCAACTCGCCGGTCCGCCGCGAAGCGCTCTGGCACCAATGCTTGTCCCACAGATCGCAGATGAGCAGGGCCGTCTCGGTCGGCACCAGCTCCCGCACGCTCTCGCGCACCTGCCAGGTGCCGTCGGCCGCTTTCTGGCGATCCCGCACGGTGAGCTTCAGCTCAGCCGCCGGCTTGTCGGCCGCGCCGACCAGCACGCTCGCCAGACTCAACAGAATGACCGCCAAGGCAACGTTGCCGCTTCGCTCGCTCATGCTCGGACCCTTTTCGCTGGACCCACGTTTCGGGTCCAGTATACGCCAAGCCGGAGCCGGCCACAGCAAGCTCCAGGAAGTGCGGAAAGAGCCGAAGAATCGGGGCGGGCGGCAGCTTCGGCGCGCCGCCGCAGGCAGGAATAGGCAAAATATCGGCCGTCTGCCCTAGCGCGTTCGCATCGCCCCGCGCTACGCCGCCGGGTTGATGTCCATGCCCTTGTCGATCCCTTCGCCGAAGTAGTACTTGCGGGCTTCGGGATTGCTGAGCACTTCGGCCGGCCGGCCGTGACAGAGCACCCGGCCGCCGCGAATGACGTAGCTGCGGTCGGTGATCTCGAGCGTCTCGCGCACCTGGTGGTCGGTGATCAGGATCGAGATGCCCCGGGTTCGCAAATCGCGAATGATCTGCTGGATGCTGTCGATCGTCACCGGATCGATGCCCGTGAAGGGCTCGTCGAGCAGGATTAGCTTGGGGTTCGAGACCAGGCAGCGGGCGATCTCCAGCCGCCGCCGCTCGCCGCCGGAGAGGGACATCGCCCGGGCCTTGCGGAGCCGGGTGATCTGGAACTGGTCGAGCAGCTCGTCGCAGCGCTTGGCCCGGGTCTTGCGATCCATGCCGAGCATTTCCATCACGCCCAGCAGGTTGTTCTCGACCGACAGCTTGCGGAAGACGCTCGACTCCTGGGCCAGGTAGCCCATCCCGCCGTCGCGAGCCCGGCGATACATCGGCCAGAGCGTGACGTCGATCTCGTTGAGCAGGACCTTGCCCGCGTCGGGCTCGATCATGCCGCAGGTCATGCGGAAGCTGGTCGTTTTGCCGGCGCCGTTGGGGCCGAGCAAGCCGACGATCTCGCCCCGTTCGACGTCGAAGTCGACGCCGTCGACCACCCGGCGGCGTCCGTAGACTTTGACCAATCCGTGGACTTCGAGCATCGACATCGCGTGGTCCTCCTGACCTGATGACTGCCGACCCGTGGCCGCTTCCGTCGGTCGGCGCCGCTGGCGCGTTCTAGCGCACGAAACCCATATCCTGAAAGTTCGGGAAAAACGGAAACGGGATGTTCACGTACGGCAGGCGATCGAAGGAGTGCGGCCAATAGATGAACAGCGCCTTGCCGATCAAGAGCTCGCGCGAGACGTAAAACTCCGGATGCTCGCCGGTCCAATTTTGAGCCTCGTTCGACCAGTGGCGAATATCGCCCGACCACAGCCGGCTATCCTTGCTGGCCGGGCTGTTGTCCCCCAGCACGAAGAACTGGTCGGCCTTCAGCGGAAAATCGGCCTGCCGCCGCCGCGAGAACAGGCTGTCGGGCGTCCAGCGATCGGGCTCGGCAAAAAAGTTGATCAGCGCATTGGGCGACGTATCCTCGAAGCTGCCGGGGGCATAGTCCGAGATGCCGCCGTAGCCCTCGGTGCCGGCAATGTAATACACGTCCCGCTTCAGCCGGATGTGCTCGGCCTTCAGCCCCGCGCCCCGCGTGCCGATGCCGGCCGGGGCCAGATCGTCGCGATTGGGAATGTCGTCGCCGACGGCCGGATACCCGGTCTCGGCGTCGAACGTCACGAGGCTGCCGTTGACCCAGAGCAGCAATTGCCGGTCGACATTGGCAAAACTCAGGCGGTAGTGGCCGGGGCCTTTGACCGCGGTCTGGCCCTGGGGGTGATAGTCGGTCGCTTCGCCAACCGAAAGTTTGGCGGCACCGCTTGCCACGTCGATCTCGCAGCGGGCATGCCGGCCGGCCCGAACCAGGTCGAGCAGCACCGCGCCCGCGGCCGACTCGACGTACACATCGGCTTCGAGCACGAGGTCCCCGACCCAGTTGTTGCCCCACGGCACTCCGCCGGTGGCGCCGCGCATTTCGCTCGTGTTATAGGCGTAAAAGTCGGTGATCAGCCGCGGCAGCGGTGGAGACACCTCCTGCCCGTGCTTGATCTGCTCCCAGTCCCCCTCGAACGGAATGAAATGCCGATACCGGATCCAGGACTCGCCCTCCTCGCCCGCGGCGGGAGCGACGGCGTACGACCGGCCGCCGTCGGGTGATTTCCAGCGAGCTCCTTCCGCCGTCTCGCCGCCCGACCAGGCCTGCCACCGCAGCGGCCAGCCCGGCGCTGGTCATCTTGTCGACGACAAAATCGTTGTCGTAGACCGTTTGGGCCATCCCCCGGACCTTCTCCGGCGGCTTGCGGGCGATGTCGAAGCCCTCGCCGTCGGCCTGGCTGCTGCTGGCCGCGGGGTCCTGCGGACGAATGTAAATGTCGCCGTGGCGGATCCGCACCGTCTCGTTGGGGCGACCCACCAGGCGCTTGATGTAATTCATCCACGAATTGCCCGGGTAGCGAAACACGACCACGTCCCACCGCTTGGGGTCGGCGAAATCGTAGGGAAACTTCGCCACCAGAATCCGGTCGCCGCTGTACGACGGCCACTGGCGGCCGGACTCGTTCAGATGATCGACGTCCATCGTGTTCCGGCAATTCGGGCAGGTGCCGGCGACCACGTCGCGATCGCGGATATTGTCGTGGGCATTTTCCCGCTCGCGCTGACTGCGCGCGGGGATCGTTGAGCACGGAGCGGGCCGATTGAGCTCCCTCGTCCTCTTCGCTGCTCGCGCTGACCCGATAGCGAAAGCCGCACTCCGGACAAACGAGATCCTTGTGGCGGCCCTGCAGCGTGGGGGCCATCGACCCGGTCGGGATGACGAACGCCTCGGCCTCGAACGTGCGAAACAAAAAAGCCAGCACGAACGCGATCGCCACCGATTCGATCGTCTCGCGGACCGTCCGCCCCGCGGCCTGCGGCGGCGCCGTCGCTTTGGCGGCCGTGACGGCGGCGGGCGCGGGCTTCGATCGATCGGGTTTCTTCAGCTTGTTGGCCATGGTGCGTGTCGAGCGCTATCTGCGGTGAATTCGATCCGGCGACGGCCAGGTGCTAGCACGCGACGGGCCGGGAAGGCTGCCTGGGGCTACTTCCTAAAGTATAGCGGGGCGGGAAATATAACGTAGCTTGACTGGTTTGCCCAAGCCGGAAATCACCGCCCGCCGCGGCCCCGCCGGACTAACGCTTTGCCCAACAATAGGTTGCCGCTCACTGCCGAGGCTTGCCGGCTGTCCAAGCTCTGCGCACTATTGTCCCCCAGCAGCCAATACTCGTCAGAGCCCAACTGGCACGCTGCCGTCTCGGCGCCGCCGGCGGCTAGGAACCTGCCGGCCGGCAAATAATACAAATCGCGGAGCACGCGCAGCTCGCTCACCGACACCCGGCTCCCCACGCAGCCAACCGCCAGCGGCCGCGCCGTGGGCCGGAAATCCAATCCACTCGGATCGTAGGCGTGCTCGACCAAGAGCCGCCCGGCGAGCGAAAGTTGCAGCTGCGCATCGGCCAGCGCCAGGATCACCTCAGCCGGACGGTCGAGCGGATGGCTGCCGGCGGCGAACGACTCGACCTGCTGGCCGTCGGACGAGACCGTGCCCACGCCGCTCGCCAGGTCCAGCTCCAGCTCGAACCGCCGCCGGCCATCGTCGGCTCGCAGCCGCAACAGTCCAGCGCCCTGGGCAGCCAGCCGGCAGATCAGGATCACGTCGGGCACAGGCACCAGCTCGCGCGATTCGCCGGCGTTGTAGGCCAAGTCGTCGAGGATCGGGCCCACGCACTCGGCAGCCGGACGATGCACATGCGTTTGGCGGTGCTCGTACTCCAGCCATTGCCAATCATTTGCCGCGGCACACTCGTACCCGCCAGGCACGGCGCGCCAGCCGGACGCCGGCCCCGTCGGCTGCCAGCGCTCGGCCGCGGGGTCATTGGGTCGGCAAGCGGCGTCATGCACGTCGGCTGCCACCGCCAACAGGTCTGCGAGCGGTTTCCGCACCAGCTGGCCGTCGACATACAGGTCGCCGGCGCGAATTTCGACCCGTTCGCCCGGCAATCCCGCCACGCGCTTGACGCTCAATGAGCCGGGATTGTCGGCCGCGGGCAGGACGACAATGTCGCCCCGGCGGGGCTTGCTCCAGGCATACGCGGCCCGATCGACCAACAGCCGATCGCCGGCCAGCGGGGCGAGTCGTTCCAGATCGTTGTCGGCGCCGCAATTGGGGCAAGCGGCGACTAAACCGGTCGGCAGCGATCGCTCGTCGCAATCGAACGCGTACCCGCAATCGTGGCAGCGAACGTGGCGATGCGGGCCCAAGAGCGCCGGCGCCATCGATCCGCTCTCGACGACCAGCGGATCGACCACGCCCGAGACGAGCCAGGTCCGCGCGATCAGCGCCAGGGTGGCCGCCAAGAGGGCGAATTGCACGAACCGCCGCCAGAATCGACCGGCAGCGGGCCGTTGCGTCGCGGCGGCCGATTGCTCGGGTCGAGTGGCGGAGCCGGAATTCGCTGCCGCTGCCGGCATGCCGCGTGGCCTTTTACTTCTCGGCTCCCGTGTCGAGCACGGCCAGGAACGCCTTTTGCGGAATGTCGACCGAGCCGATCGACTTCATCCGCTTCTTGCCTTCCTTCTGCTTGGCCCACAGCTTGCGCTTGCGGGTGATGTCGCCGCCGTAGCACTTGGCCGTGACGTTCTTGCGCATGGCCGAAATGGTTTCGCGGGCGATCACCCGGGTGCCGATGGCGGCCTGCAGGGCGATCTCGAACATGTGGCGGTCGATCTCGCCGCGGAGCTTCTTGACGATGGCCCGCCCGCGGCGATCGGCGTCGCGGCGATCGCAGATGATGCTCAGCGCATCGACCCGTTTGCCGCTTACCAGGATGTCGAGCTTAACCAATTCGGCCGGAAAATAGCCGATCAGCTCGTAGTCCATCGTGCCGTAGCCGCGGGTCACGCTCTTGAGCTTGTCGTGCATGTCGTAGATGACTTCGGCCAGCGGCAGATTGAACGTGAGCATCGCCCGGGTGGGCGACAGATACTCGGTGCCCACGTACACGCCGCGGCGGTCGGTGCAGAGCTGCATCACCGGCCCGATCACTTCGGTCGGCAGGACGAAGTTCACTTTGACGATCGGCTGGCGGAATTCCTCGATCTGGCCCGCGTCGGGCACCTGCGTCGGATTGTGGATGTGCAGCACTTCGCCGCTGGAAGTGGTCAGCTCGTAGGTGACGTTGGGCGCCGTTTGCACCAGGTCGAGATCGGCCTCCTGCTCCAGCCGCTGCTGGATGATCTCCATGTGCAGCAGGCCCAGAAACCCGCAGCGGAAGCCGAAGCCCAAAGCGTCGCTCGTCTCGGGCTCGAACTCGAAGCTGGGATCGTTGATGCTCAGCTTGGTGAGCGAGTCGCGGAGCTCTTCGAAGTCCTGCCCGTCCGAAGGATACAAACCGCAGTAGACCATTCGCTGCGGCGCGCGGTAGCCGGCCAGGGGTTCGGAAGCCGCCTCTCCAGGCACGCTGACCGTATCGCCAACGTGGACCTGGCCGAGCGACTTGATATTGCAGATCAGATAACCGACTTGCCCGGCGACCAGTTCCTGGCAGGGGCGGCGCTGCGGAACGAACTGGCCCAGCTCGAGTACGTCGTAGGTGGTGCCGGCCCGCAGGAAACGGATCTTCTGCCCCTTGCGCACGGTGCCGTTCATCACCCGGACGTAGGTGATGGCGCCGCGGAACTCGTCGTAGTGCGAATCGAACACCATCGCCTGAAGCGGCGCCGCCGGATCGCCCTTGGGCGGCGGCACCCGCTGGACGATCGCCTCCAGCAGCGCCTCGACGCCGCTCCCGGTCTTGCCGCTGCAGGGCAGCACGTCGGCCGGATCGATCCCCAGCACCGATTCCATCTCGGCTTTGACTTCGTCGGGCCGGGCGTGCTTCAGATCGACCTTGTTCAGCACGGGCACGATCGCCAGATCGTGCTCCATCGCCGAATAGGCGTTGGCCACGGTCTGAGCTTCGACCCCCTGAAAGGCATCGACCAGCAGCAGGGCCCCTTCGCAGCAGGCCAGGCTTCGCGAGACTTCGTACTGAAAGTCGACGTGGCCGGGCGTGTCGATCAGGTTCAGCTCGTAGGTCTCGCCGCCGTGCTGATAGCGCATGGCGACGGCCCGGGCTTTGATCGTGATGCCCCGCTGCCGCTCCAGCTCCATGTCGTCGAGCACTTGCTCGCGCAGCTCGCGCTTTTCCAGCGTGCCGGTCTTTTCCAGCAGCCGATCGGCCAACGTGCTCTTGCCGTGGTCGATGTGGGCGATGATCGAGAAATTGCGAATATGCTGATTATCGGGCATGTTGCTGCGATCAAGGTTCTCGGTCGGACACTCTGCTGCGCTCGTTGCCTTGCTACACGTTCGTGCGGGCAGCCAATCGGGCCAATCCCGCCGCGCCGATGCATCCCGCGTCGCCCCCCAGCGAGGCGAACTCGATCGACGTCCGGCCCACCAGCTCGGCAAACGCCCGCTGGCCGACTTCCTGCTTGATCCGGGCCAGGAACTGCCGGCCCAGCGCCGTCTCGTCGCCGCCGAAGGTCATCGCTCCGCCCAGGATCACGCCATCCGGGTCGATCGAGTGCAGCGCGTTGACCACCGCAATGCCCACGAACCGGGCGGTCTCGAGCACGATTTCCAGGGCCAGCTCGTCGCCGCGCTCGGCCTCGTCGGCGAGCACGAGCGGATTGAGCGCCGCGCCCGACCGCACGCGCTCTTGCAAGCTCGACGGGCGCCCGGCGGACAGGGCCTCTTCGGTCCGGCGGATTACCGCCGTGGCTCCGGCGTAGGCCTCCAGGTGGCCGCGTTGGCCGCAGGGGCAAAGCCGAGCCGATTCATTATAGTCGATAATCGTGTGTCCGAGTTCGGCCCCGGTGCCATGTTCGCCTTCGACCAGCACATCGCCGACGATAATCGCCCCGCCCACGCCCGTGCCCAGGGTAAACAGCACCATGCTGCGATAGTCGCGGGCCGCCCCGACCCAGTACTCGCCGTAGCCGGCCGCCGCACCATCGTTGAAATGCCGCACCGCCAGCCCGCAACCGGCCGCCAGGCGGTCGCGAAGCGGAAAATCCCACCAGCCGGGCAGATTGACCGGGGCCACGAGCAGCCCTTTCTCGCGATCCAGCCCGCCCGGCACCCCCAGCCCCACGCCGGCAATCGCCGACCGTTCGACCCCCGCGGCCGTGACCGCCTCGAGCACCGCGGCCGCCATTCGCCCGACGGCTTTGTCGGGTCCTTGGGGCACTTCAGTCGGAATGCTACCCCAACTCAGCGGCTGACCCAAGTCGTCGACCACGCACAACTTGACGTTCGTGCCGCCGACGTCCACGCCGACGTAAAACGGCGGCCGGGCCGCAGCCGCGGCAACGGTTCGGCGATGGGAAGCACCGGCAAGGAGAGCCATGGGCACGCGTGCCGGACGTAACGGGCGGGAACTTAGGTCGGGACGGCAATCTGTAGAAGTATAAAAACTCGCCATCCCGCGAGCAATTGGACTTCGCCGCGCAGCAATCCTTATTGCTCGCTTCGGGCAACCCATAGCCGGCGGTCAACGACCGCCTGGCCGCCCCTAGAAAACCTCCCGCTGCGCCGCTCTCCCGCTGCGCCGCTCTCCTGTTGCGCCGCTCTACCGCTGCGCCTTCTCGGGATACACCACCAACTCAACCCGGTGGTTGCGCTCGCGGCCTTGGGGCGTGGCGTTCGACACCACGGGATGGTTGCCGCCGTGGCCGACGACAAACAGTTGCGCCGGCTTGAGCGGCCCGCGCGGGCCAGCTGTTGATAGACGGCCTGGGCCCGATTGACCGACAGCTGCTGATTGGCCTGCCAACTGTTGCCGCCCGCGGCGTCGCCTTCGGTGTGCCCTTCGATGCCGATGATTTGGTCCGGATAGAGCCGCACCAGCTCATTGGCGACCGTGTCGAGCAGCGGCAGGGCCGTGGGCTGGAAGTTGGTGCTGCCGCTTTGGAACAATTGCCCGGCCGGCAGTTCCACGCGAATCACGTCGCCGTCGGGCCGCACGTCGACGCCCGGCAGGTTGATGACGGGCAGCGAACCGTTGAGGCTGTTGTTGGCCGTGATCGTGGCTCCGGCCCGGCGGCGGGTGGAAGCCATCATCGCTTCGGTCTGTTTTTCGGCGTGGAGCTTTTCTTCCCGCAGTTGCGAGAGCTGGGCCGTGGTGCTCGTCAGCTGATCGCGGACGGCGGCCAACTGGTCTTCGACCAGCTTGCCATGTTGCCGCGACTGGGCCAGGGCCGCCTGAATCTCCTGGTTGTCCTGATCGAGCGTGGTCGCCCGGCTCTGCAGCTCTTGATACTTCTGCTGCAGGGCCGCCTGCTGCTGGGCCATCTGCTGGTTTTTCGACTGGAGCATGTACGGATTCTGAGCGCAGCCGGCCAATGCCAGCCCCACCAGACACAGCGAGTGCCGCCAAGCGACTCGCATCCGGGCAAGACTCCGAGTTCGAAGCGTGGGTGCAGCGAAAACTGCCAGACGTGGGCCCGCCCCAGCCGGGCGCAAAACCGCCGCGCCGGCGAAGCAAGCCGCGGGATAGTAACGACCCCCATCCAGCCGAACAAGGGCAGTTTGCTGCTCAAGGAAGAGGAAGAAAAACCGCAGAGTCGCGGAGGACGCAGAGAAACTAGGCACCCGTCCCAAAACGCTACATCAAAGAAGGAGATAGGGAGATAACTGGGGATACGGGGGATGATGAGAAAGGCAGATTGGACTTCCCCACGAAAAGTGGGCGCTGGTTAGGGATTGAGGTTGTGGTGTTTTGCGGAGCGGCTGCGCCGCGTTGTTTTTGGGAGGTCGGGGGAGACGAGGCCCCTCTCCCCCGAGCCCCCTCTACCCTCTTCTCTGTGGTTCCGACGGGTTGCGTGATGAACGTCGTGGGGAGTTTGGTAATCGAGCGTGGAGTGTCGCCGCTGCCGGTTATAGAACACTTCGATGTACTCGAACAAGGACCGGCGTGCTTCGTCGCGCGTGGCGTAGGTGGTTTGATGCACCAGTTCTTTCTTGAGCGTGGCCATCAGCGATTCGGTCGGCGCATTGTCCCAGCAGTTGCCCTTGCGACTCATGCTCGCGCGGATGCCGAACCGCGCCAGGCGGCCTTGAAACTGATCGCTGGCGTACTGCACGCCGCGGTCGCTGTGGGCCAGCAGGCCCTGCGACGGCCGCTCGCGCTCGATCGCCATCTCCAGGGCCGAGGTGACGAGCTGACTGTCGATCCGCTCGGACATCGACCAGCCAACAATCATTCGCGAGTAGAGGTCTTCGACCAGCGCCAAGTACAGCCAGCCCTCGCCGGTGGGGATGTACGTGATGTCCATCGTCCACGCCTGATGCTTGGCCGTGGGCTGGAACTTCCGCGCGAGCAGGTTGGCCGCAACCGGCAGAGAATGCCGAGAATCTGTGGTGCCCACGCGAAACCGGCGGCAGGTCTTGGCCCGCAAGCCCGCTTGGCACATCAGCTTCTCGACCGTCTTGCGGTTGCAAGGGCAGCCTTCGCTCAGCAGCTCCCGGTGCACGCGGCGCGCCATAGTTGCCGTGGTGCGGCCGGGTGTGAATCTGGCGGATGCGCTCGGTCAACTGAGCTCGGCGCTGCGCGGCGCGGCTTGGCGGCCGGCGGAGCCAGGCGTAGTAACCGCTCCGGCTGACTTCGAGCACGCGGCACTGCACTTCCACAGGCCAGGTCTCCCGGTGGTCGCGGATGAACGCGTATCTCATGGCGACTCCTTCGCGAAGAAGACCGTCGCTTTTTTTAAAATATCGCGCTCCATGGTGAGTCGCCGCACCTCCTCGCGCAACTGGCGCAGCTCGGCCTGGGCCGCGCTTGGGCCTGGCGACGCTTCGCGTCCGTCCATCGAAGGAAACTTCTTGAGCCAGCCACGCAGCGAACCAGGGTCGATGCCCAGGTTCTTGGCCGCCTGGGCCACCGAATACCCTTGCTGCTGCACCAACGCGACTGCCGAAACTTTGAATTCCCGAGAAAAGATCCTGCGAGCCATCGGCGTCTCCTTTCAACGGCATTATGCCGTCTGTCTGGAGCGCCCACAAAACGTGGGGAATGCCAGATTAACAGACGAATGCCGGCAAGCGGGGCATTCAATTCCGTTGCTTGCTGCCACGCATCGCATTCGGGCAGCCGACAGGTGCTGTCATCCCCCCTATCCCTGCCGCAGCTCCCTTGTCCCCGTTTCGGAGGATTGCGGCTGACGAGGGCGGCCACGCCGTCAGTAGGTATCCTCAATCTTCGCGTGGGGAAGTCGTGCGCAACTCGGCACAGCGCTCACGGCTGATGGGCGGCTCGGCCGAGCCGGGCACGTTGTAGAGACGCAGCTCGCTTAACCCGGTCATTTCGGCCGCTTTGGCAACTTGTGAGTCGTTCAATTCCTGGGCCAGACAGAGCCAGAGGCGGCGGAGGGCTGGAGTGCGGACCAAATGGTCGAACACGCCACCATCGATCCCCGGGCAGCGCAGCGCGAGATCCGTCAACGGCAGCGGTTCGAGGTCGGCCAGGCACTGCGCCCCCAGCGGTGCCGAGCTCTCATAATAAAGCTGCTTGATCGACCTGCTCGCACAGAGCGCGGCGAACGCTTCGTCGCTCATCTTCGCGTGGACGCGAACGGTGGTGAGCCTCGGTAAAGTCCCGAGTTGCTCGGCTGCCACTAAATCGAGCGCATGACTGCCGGAATACTGAAAAACCTCGAGCGCCCGGCAATTCCGCAGTCCACCGCCTGCCTCGGCAGTCAATTGGCACTCGTAAAGCTGGAGCTCTCGCAGGCGGCTTAACGACCCAAGATCGTTCGTGTCAACATTGACCCATTCGAGAGCGACCCTCTCCAAGGTGGGCATCCGACCCAGCTCCACGTCGCCAAACGAGGGCGAAGTAATCCTGATTTCTCGCAACGCGCTAAGCTTAGCGAGGGCGCTCATGGTCTTTTCGCGCCATACGCCCAGGTCAAGCGTGGGGTCCTCGGGTTGTTGAATCCAAACGGACACAACAATGCGCACACTTTCAGGCCCCGACTTTTCAGTCACGAACTCCAAGCCCTGGGGGCGCGGATACATGTCACAGTCGACGCCGATCTCGATCGGAATGAGGATGGTATCGCGGGGCCTCCCGCCAAGGCTCTCGACGAGCTCGACGCACAAGCGTTCTTCGTCGCTGAGCGGCCCAAGATCGTCGGCCGCCTCACCAAGCACTGCCAGGTCGCCGGCTGCGTTGGTCCGCGCACTGGCACGCGCGCTAGAAACGCGCTCGTACACGAGCCAGGCGCAGCCCAGTGCGGCAATCGCTACGCCGATGCGGAGGGCCCATTGAAGGCGGCGGAAGCTGCGAACACGGTCCATGATCGGACGCTCGCGCTGACGGAACGGCTCGAACCGAAGCCGGCTACGGCGTGTTTATCCTACCAGAAAAACTCGTCGCGCTCCTTCCACTCGCAGGCCATCCCCCGTATCTCCTTCACAAAGATACTGCGGTCACCGGCGGCAAAAGCCAGATTTCTCAGTCCTTCGGGCCCGCCGGAGCAGGCACAGCGCGGAACTGAAACATCCCCAGGTCCGCCGGTGTGAAGGCAGAACCGCTAATACGGGCACCGGGGTGTGCCTGCTTCAGCCGGGCGAATTGATCCGCGCGAATCAACCATGCGCCACCGGGCGCTCGGCTGTCAACGTACAAACTCTTGAGAGATTTCAACTGGGCGAGGCAGTCAAGCTGTTCGTCTGTGACGGCCGTCAGCGGGACGCGCAACTCCTCGAGCTGGCTGAAGCGGGCAATCGACTCCAGGATGCTCCCATCCATTCCTCTCCCGGTAAGCGATATCGACTTCAGGGGCAGGTGATCGAGGGTGGCGAGGCCGTCCCCAGTGACTCGATCGTATCCGGAGAGCACAAGTGCGCTGATCGATTTGCTCTTGCCAAGCGCATGCAGGAACCTATCCGTAATTGCGGCGCGGATCTCCACGTTCGTCAAATGCGGCAGCCGCGCCAAGTGCGTCCCCAGCGCGACGGGCACGTCATAATCGGAAATCAAACAAAACTGTGTAAGTTTTTGGCAGCGAACCAGGCCCGCATAAGCGTCGGGCGACAAATCGCAGCCAAAGAGCGTGAGCTCGCGCAGTTCGGGAAACTGCGTCCAGATGTCCCGCTCGATCGTGGCGCCCCCAAGGTTCATGTGCCGCAATTCCACTAACTTGCCAAGCTCAAGGAGCCCCTCGTCAGTCGTGGTTACTGTGTCTGGCCGCGTGCCATTGCCGATATTGAGTTCCTGCAACCTTGTCAGTTTGCTGATTTCGCGGAGCGTGGTGTCCGAAACTCGCTTTGAGCCAAGCGAAACAAGGTTCGGAAGGCTCTTGAGTTGTCGGATATCGTCGTCACCAATCAGGTCGCAATCGATGTCGATCGTCTCGATCCATTTGAGCTTTTGAATTGCGCGAATCGTCAGTTCACGCCATTTTCTCAGGTCGGTCAGGGCTCCGGACGGACGAGCAATATGAACGCCCGTCACATGCATCGGACGGAGTCGCCCAACTTGCGCATCTCGGTCGGCACGCTTGCCAAGGTAGAAAAGTAATCCTTGCGGCAGCTCGGCGCGACCACCACCAACACCACAGAACCGAGACACACTGGTGTCAACCCACTCTACACTGAGGCCGCCCAGCTCTCGGATCAAGTCCTCGCAAACCTGAACCTCGTCGCTATAGGGGACCCAAATGGGCCGAGCCTCGAGTTCCGGCTCCGCCGCGAATGTCTGGGAATGGAGGCCTTGCAAGATGTTGGCCAGCCCGTTGCCGGCGGGTTGTAGCGCCGCGTGCCCCAGCGCAATTGCCACGCCGATGCGGAGTCCCCACTCAAGGCGGCGGAAGCTGCGAACACGGTCCATGATCGGACGCTCGCGCGAACGGAAAGGCTCGAACAGAAGCCGGCTACGACGAATTTATCCTACCAGAAAAACTCGTCACGCTCTTTCCACTTGCAGACCATCCCCCGTATCCCCTGCCGCATCCCCCGTATCTCCTTCCCCGGGACGTTGCGGCTCATGTGGGGCGAAGCTCTGCACGAGGCAGGCTGCATACCGTGGGGGCAAGCCCCACGGCTCGCTGGTTTGGTGTCTTCGTCGTTCCGACTTCCGACTTCCGACTTCCCAATTCCCAATTCCGCCTTTACCCGGCCAGCATCTCGCCGATGGAACGTCGCGCGGCTTCAAGCGCCGCCGGGAGCTTCTCCGGGTGCTTGCCGCCGGCCTGGGCCATGTCGGCCTTGCCACCGCCCCGGCCGCCGACGGCTTCGGCCGCGCCGCGAATCCATTGGCCGGCGTTCAGACCCCGGGCTTCCAGCTCGCGACTGATCCCGGCCACGATCGTGACTTTTTCGTCCTCGCGGCTGGCCAGGAGCACGGCGATCGGGCTGGCGGTCTTGCGCAACTGGTCGATCCAGCCGCGCATCGCGCCGGCGTCGGCCCCCGGCGTCTCGGCCACCACGGTCCGCACGCCGCCATGATCGACCGCTGCGGCCAAGAGCTTCTCGGCCGAGACGTCGCCGCTGCGGGCCGTGTGGGCTTGCTTCTTCAGCTCGCGGAGCTCCTTGACCAGGGCCGCCACGCGATGCGGCACTTCGGCCGGCGGCACGCGCAAGACGCCCGCCGTTTCGGCCAAGGCCGACTCGGCCCGATTCAAATGCGCGATCGCCTCGGCCCCGGTCAGGGCCGTGATCCGCCGCGTGCCGGCCGAAACGCTCTCCTCGCCGATGATCTTGAACAGCCCGGTCTGGGCCGTGTTGTCCAGGTGCGTGCCGCCGCACAGCTCTTTGCTGAATTCGCCCATCGAGACCATCCGCACCACGTCGGGATATTTCTCGCCGAACAACATCATCGCCCCGGCCTCGCGGGCTTGAGCGATCGGCAGGGTGCGCCAACTGATCTTGGCCCCGTCGGCGATCCGGGCGTTCACCTCGGCTTCGACCTGGGCGACTTTGTCGTGCCCCAGCGCCTCGGGATTGGTGAAGTCGAACCGCAGCCAGTCGCGATCGACCTTCGAGCCCTGCTGCTGGGCGTGCCGGCCCAGATGCTTTTGCAGCGCGTAGTGCAGGATGTGCGTGGCCGAGTGGGCTCGGCGGATCCCCTGCCGCCGGACCGCATCGACCCGGGCCGTGAGCTTGTCGCCCACCGCCAGGGCTCCCGAGCGCAAGTGCCCCTCGTGCAGCACGAAGCCGTCTTCCTTTTGCGTGCCGGTGACTTCGAATCGGCAACCCGGAGCCACCAGCTCGCCGACGTCGCCGACCTGGCCGCCGCTCTCGGCATAGAACGGAGTTTGATCGAGCACGACCGCGATCGGCGCGGCGTGGCCCACATCGCGCACCTGCTCGCAGAGTTGCCCCTGGGCAATGATGCCGACGATTTTGCCCTCGGCCGCGGTGCTCTCGTAGCCGAGGAACTTCGTGGGATCGAGCGTCTTTTTCAGGGCGTCGAGCGGGCCGGACTTGAACAGCTCCATTTTCTTGTCGGAGCCGGAGATCTGCCCGTGCCTTTCCATCTCATGATGGAAACCTTCCCAATCGAAACCCAGGTTCTGCTCGCTGGCCAGCGTCTCGAACAGCTCGGGCGGAAAGCCGTGGGTCTGATACATGTCGAAGGCGTCGTTCCCCGAGACCGTGTCGCGCCCCTCGCGCTGCAGCGCGGCGAACAGCCGCTCAATCCGTTCGAGCCCCGCGTCGATCGTGCCGAAGAAGTTCTCCTCTTCCTTGGCAATCACTTGTGCGACGCGGTCGATCGTTTCGCTCAGCTCGGGATAGGGACGCTTCATCTGCGCGGCCACGGCCGGCACCAGCTTGTGCAGGAACGGTTCGTGTACGCCGAGCTGACGGCCGTCGAGCACGGCGCGGCGGAGCAGGCGCTTGATGACATACTTTTCCTTGTTGGGCCCAGGGTAGACGTTTTCGTGGATGGCGAACGTACACGCCCGGACGTGATCGGTGATCCGCCGCAGCCGGCGGCCGGCTTCGTTCTGCGGGTCGTACTTGACGCGGCAGACTTCGGCCGCGGCTTCGACAATCGGCCGCAGGATGTCGATGTGGTAGTTCGTCTCCACGCCTTGCAGCACGGCGGCGGTCCGCTCCAGGCCCATGCCGGTGTCGATGTTCTTGCTCGGCAGCGGGCGGAGATTGTTGGGCGGACTGCCGACCCGGTTGAACTGGGTGAACACGAGGTTCCAGATTTCGACTTCGCCGCCGGCGGGCGGGGCGTAATAGATTTCGCTGCACGGCCCGCACACGCCGTCGGGCCCCTGGCTGGGCGCGGCCGCGGGCCAGAAGTTGTCGTCCTCGCCCATCCGCTTGATCTTCTCGGGGGGCAGCTTGATGTCGCTGGCCCAGATGCCGGCCGCCTCGTCGTCGTCCAAATAAACCGTGACCGAGAGCCGGGCCGGGTCGAGCCCGAGCCACTCCTTGCGGGTCAGAAACTCCCAGGCCCAGTTGATCGCTTCGCGCTTGAAGTAATCGCCGAAGCTGAAATTGCCCAGCATCTCGAAGAACGTGTGGTGATAGGCGGTCCGGCCGACATTGTCGATGTCGCCGGTCCGCAGGCACTTCTGGCAGGTGGTGGCCCGGGTGAAGTCGAGCTTCACTTTGCCCAGGAAGTGGTCCTTGAACTGGTTCATGCCGGCCGGCGTGAACAGCACCGAGGGATCCCAGCGGGGCACCAGCACGTCGCTGGGGCGGCGGGTGCAGCCCTTGGTCTCGAAGAAGGCCAGATACTTTTCGCGGAGCTCGTCGGTTTTCATGTCGTTCGGAGCGTGGTTGCGTGATCTCGAGATTCTCGTCTGGCGGGACCGGGCTTCCTGGCCGGCGGCCGGCTCGACGGGCCCGGGCCGCCAGAAATAGGAGACGCCGCCAGGCGGGTCCGCGTTCGCTCGCGGCGGGCCCGTCAGCGCGTGTCAAAGTCTTGCCGCCAACGCACTTTGGAAGGCCAGCGTCGGCAAGTCGCCCATGATACCGCTTGGGCGCCCAAGCGACCAGACGAACGGCCGGACCGCTGGCAGCGGAGACCCACCGCGGCCGCGAAGATCGCCATGGTGAGAAAGAGCCGCGGTGGAACACGGCGGCGTCAGGAGCTCGCCAGCCTCGGTCTTGGCCTCGGGCGGAATCGTCCGCACCGGCTGCCGATCCGCCGGGGCGACCAGTCGCAGCTTTACCGGCCCGGTCTTGCCGGCGACGGCTTTTTGGAACTCGCGCGGCGTGCCCACCCGCACGTTGCCCACGTGGCTGATCGCCGTGTTGGGCCGCAGGCCCTGATTCCAGGCCGGGCTCCCCTGCTCGACGTCGGTGATCCAGACGCAGCCGTCGGGGTCGACCTTGCCGTGCCCCAGTTGGTCGTTCAGATCGCGGACGGCGGTGAAGAAGTCGACCCGCATGCCGCGCCAGCCGGGGGGCGTCTCGGTGACGATCTTCTTGCCGCGGACGAAGTACTTCATCAACTCGACGTTGATCGGCAGCACCTCCCCCTTCCGTTCGACGGTCAAGCGCACGACGGCTTCGGCGGGGCGACTGCCGATCTGCAGGATCAGGTTGTCCGGGTCGCGAACGGGCCGGCCGTCGACGTGCGTGATGATGTCGTTCGGTCGCAGATCGAACCGGCTGGCCGGCGTTCCCGGCACCACGGTGCCCACCCGGACGCCGTGCCGGCCGTCGTGCAATTCGTTCTCGCCGAGGCGTTCGGGCTGGACGCCGAGGAAGCCGTATTCGACTTCGCGTCCCTGCTTGAGCGTGTCGACCACGCGGCGGAAGGTTTCGTCGACGGGGATGGCATAGCCGGCCGCTTGCTCGTAGCCGGCCACGGCGGCCAGGGCCGTGGTCAGGCCGATCATTTCGCCCTTGAGGTTGAGCAAGGCCCCGCCGCTGGTGCCCAGGTTGAGCTTGGCGTCGGTCTGGATCAGCGTGCCCAGCTGGTGCAGCGTGCTCTTGCCCGAGAGGGGATTGTCGTCAGGGCCCGGCGGCGCTTGCGTTCGAAGTTGGCAATGATGCCCCAACTGGCGCTGGCTTGTCCATCGCGGGCGATGGCGTAGGGATTGCCCAGCGCGATGACGATCTGCCCTTTCTTCAGGTTGCTCGCATCGCCGAACTTGATCGCCGGCAGATCGCGACCGTCGATCGACAGCACGGCCAGATCGCTGCGCGGGTCGGCGGCCCGGACCCGGGCCGGATAGACCTTGCGCTCGGCGGTCGTGACGTAATAGTCGCTCTCTTCGCCGAGCACGTGGTAATTGGTCAGGATCAGGCCGCGGCGGTCGATGATCACGCCGCTGGCGAAATCGTCGGGCACGAAGTCGGCGTCCTCCGGCCGCGGGCGGGGCGGCGAAACTCGAATCCGGCCGAACGGATCGATCCGTGGCTCCAGCGTGCCCAGCTCGTCGCGATGGGTGACCCGGGCGATGGCGACGACCGATTTGTCGGATTGAGCGATCGCGGCCGTCAGCGCATTCTCGATGGCGGCGGCGGCTTGCAGGGCGGTGATCTCCTGGGCCGCCAGCTGCGCCGAGAGCGACAGCCCGGCGAACAGCGCGGCCGGGGCCAGCAATGTCGCCCAGCCGGCCGCCCAGCGGATGGGTCGGAACGGCGGCGAATTGGAACGCCCGATGTCACGCGATCGATCGGCTTTCGGCATAGTTCCCCAAATCTGGCTGGCTGGGGAGTTGCCTGGCCCGACCGATCGTCGGGTCCGCCGCTAGGCACCACATCCCCCCGTCAGGCCCCGTCCCCATCGCCACTGGCCGCGTCAGCGCTCGTTGCCAGGGCGCTTCGCCGGCCGCCATGAGCTTTTCTTTCAGCTCGTCGAGCAGGGCCGGGTTCTCTTGCAGGTGGGCGCGGGTCTTTTCGCGCCCCTGTCCCAAGTGTAAGTCACCGTAGCGAAACCAAGCACCTGAACGGACGATCAGTTTCTGGGCGATCGCCAGGTCGAGCACGTCCCCTTCGTAGCTGATTCCGCAGGTATGCATCATATCAAACTCCGCCACCCGGAACGGCGGAGCGACCTTGTTTTTCACCACCTTGGCCCGCACCCGCTGGCCGACCACCGCTTCGCCATCCTTGAGCTGGCCGATCCGGCGGACATCGACGCGGACCGACGAATAGAACTTGAGCGCCCGGCCGCCGGGGGTGGTTTCCGGGCTGCCAAACATCACGCCGATCTTCTCGCGAATCTGATTGATGAAGATCACCGAGGTCTTGCTCTTGGAGATGATCCCGGTGAGCTTCCGCAGGGCCTGGCTCATTAGCCGGGCTTGCAGGCCGACGTGCGAATCGCCCATTTCGCCTTCCAGCTCTTTCCGCGGAACCAGGGCCGCCACCGAGTCGATCACGATCACGTCGACCGCGTTCGACTTGACCAGCATCTCGGTGATTTGCATGGCCTCTTCGCCGTTGCTGGGCTGGCTGACCAGCAGCGTTTCCAGCTCGACCCCCAGCTTCTTGGCCCAGCTGGGGTCCAAAGCATGCTCGGCGTCGATGAAGGCGGCGATGCCGCCGGCCTTTTGCGCCGGGCCACTACGTGCAGGGCCAGCGTCGTCTTGCCGCTCGACTCGGGCCCGAACACCTCGGCGATCCGCCCCCGCGGAATCCCCTGCCCGCCCAAGGCCATGTCCAGCGACAGGCTGCCGGTCGGAATCCCCTCGATCTTGTGGACGTGATCGGAACCCAGGGGCATGATCGCCCCCTCACCAAACTCCTTCTCGATCTGGGCCAGGGTGTTCCGCAGCTCGGGATTGCTCTGGATCAACGACGCGGCAACCTCCGCGGGCTTGGCCTTCTTGCCTTTGGCCGGGGTTTGTTTGGGCATGTGATTCGTCGCGGGTTTGGTGGCGGTGACCATGAGAAAATCCCTTAGCCGGGCGGCCGAATGATGCCCTGGGCGGGGCCCCGGCTCGGCTCGCCGGCGGCCCAGGCAGATACTGAACGCTTGTTCATGTTATCGGCCGCCGCCCGGCGTTTCAAGAGCACTTGCCCCAAAAAAGGAATGTCTCACCGGCCGCTCATCTTAGCAGCTGGTCCGGAAGCCGGAAGCGGTGGCAGAAGGATGCCCCCGGGCATCCGCCGTTAAGCCCGCGGCCGGCGGCCCGCGGGGTTCGGCAACGAGGTCGCTCCGAAAAAAAGCCCCACCTCGCGGGGCACCCCGCGGGACGCCGCCCGCGCACCTTAACGGTTGAAGCCGCGGCGGACGGCGGGGTTCAGCCGCGGCGGACGGCGGGGCTCAGCCGCGGCGGACGGCGGGGCTCAATCGTCCTTCCCTTTGAGCTCTGCGTGCCCCAGCGGTTCGTAGTTTGGCCCCTTGGGCCCCAGCTCGCTGGAGAACAGCGTAACCTCGAAGACCGGGGCCATCCCGGCGTCGAACGCGCTGGCCTCACGCAACAGGCCGGCTAGCTCGGCAATGCCGCTCGGCGAGTTGCGCACCCGGCCGAGCGTGACGTGCGGGCGGAAGCGGCGCCCCTCGGCCCGAAACCCGAGCTTGCTCAAGCTTCGCTCCACGGCCGCGTGCAGCTCGACGAACTGCTCGGTGCCGTCCCGGGCACCCAGCCAGATCGTGCGCGGATTGTCGAGGTCCGGAAAGGCGCCGGCCCCCCAGACTTCGACGTCGAACGGCGCAAACGAAGCCACCGCCTCGGACAGGTTCGCGCAGATCGCATTGACGTCGATCAGGTCGACCTCGCCCAAGAACTTGACCGTCCAGTGCATCTGCGCCGGCGCCACCCACTTTACGTTGGCCGAAGTGCCGCGCAGCCGCTCGATCAGCTGGGCGGCCAGCACCTTGATTTCGCCGGGCAACTCGACCGCGACGAACGTTCGCAAGGAATCGCGCATGGAATGCGGCTCGCAGGAATGAGCCGACTCTGGGAACGGCAATCGGCGGCCGGCGACGAAGCGCTCGGCGGCACAGGATCAGAACAGCAACATCCGCCGGTAGTCGGAAAATCGATTGTCCAGGTCGGCGCGTTCGATCTGCTTGAGCCGCTCCAGGCTGAAGTCCTCGACATTGAAACTGGCCACGATCACTCCGTAAGCCAGCGCCCGCTTGAGCGACGCGGGATCGAACCGGTCGATCGCCGCCAGGTAGCCCATCAGGCCGCCGGCAAAGCTGTCGCCGGCGCCGGTCGGGTCGACGACCGTGGGCGTGGGAAAGGCGGGCAGCACGTAGGTTTCGTCCTGGCTGAAGAACATCGCCCCGTGCTCCCCCTTCTTGATGACCACGAACTTGGGGCCCATTGCCTGCACGGTCCGGCCGGCCCGGACCAGATTCTCGTCGTCGGTCAGCAGCCGGGCTTCGCTGTCGTTGAGCACCAGGCCGTCGAGCCGCTTGAGCAAGGCGTTCAATTCGTCGCGCTGGGTGTGGATCCACAGATCCATCGTGTCGGCCACCACCAGGCTGGGCTTGGGCACCTGCTCGAGCACTTTGAGCTGGACCACGGGCGAGCCGTTGGCCAAGAACAGGTACCGCGATTGACGGTAATCGGGCGGCAGCACCGGATCGAACTTTTCGAACACGTTGAGGTGGACTTCCAGCGTCTCGCGGTCGTTCATGTTCGGCAGGTATTTGCCCCGCCAGCGAAACGTTTTGGCCCCGGGCACCACTTGCACGCCCGCGGTGTCGATGCCCCGGCTGGCCAGCAGGGCCGTGTGCTCGGCCGGAAAATCCTCGCCGACCACGCCCACCAGGCGCACCGGCGTGAAATAGCTCGCGGCATACGAAAAGTACGTGGCCGAGCCTCCCAGCACGTCGTCGCGCCGCTCGCTCGGGGTCTCCACACTATCAAGCGCAATCGATCCAACAACAAGCAGCGGCATGGCGTGCGGGGGGAACTGGAGGGGTGGTGACTCGAAACTCGATCATAGCCGGCGGTCAACGACCGCCCGGCCTGCCGTCTACGAAACGACTTCAATAACCGTCATCACTTCTCTTCCGCTTCGGCCAACGTCTGCTCGACGTACGCGAGCACGTTGTCGGCCACGATCGTCGGCCGGGTGCTCCGCCAGATGCCGCCGTCCAGGGCAATGCCCTCCCAACCGGCGAAGTTGGGATGATGGCGATATTCGGTGATGATGCCCAGGACGCCGTTCTCGCTCTTGGCGATTTTGCCCCGGGCGTGGGCAGGCGTTAGCTCGGCCAGTTTCATGACGGCTCCGTCGGCTGGAGTTATCTATTCGACGCCGACAGGCCCTGCCCGCCGACGCGGGTCACATTGTCGGCCATGCCCGGCCAGATGTTCAAGGGCCGAAAAACGGCGCAAATCCTGCGGGCGGCCAGGCGTCGGCAGGCCCAACGGTGAAGAGTCACCAGACACCTGCCGAAAGGGACGCGCAAAAGCGGTTGCCGGGGCGGAAGTCGGGCGCGGGACACAATTGCCCGTCGCTCGACGTGGCGCGCCCGCTGCACTTGGCCCTGCCGGGGCCGCCGTTCAAGGGCCGAAAACGGGGGAAATCGCGCGACCAACCCGGCTCACGGCCTTTGTCCCGACCACGCCGGAGCGGCACGGCATGAAGTTACCAGCCCGTTGCGCCAGGAAACGGTGCCCGCGCGGTACACTGATCGCCGCCGCGGCTACCCTCCTCATTTCCGGAGACACCTGACCATGCGACGAAGCGGCTGGACCTTCGGCGGCAGCTGGGCAATCTGGTTGATTCTCGCGGCGGCTGCGTTTGCCGCCGAGGAAAAGCCGGCCGATGTCCGCTCGATCAGCACCAGCGGGGAGGCGGTCATTTACGTCGTGCCGGACGAGATCATCGTCAATTTCGGCATCGAGACGGTCGACGCCGATCTGGAAAAAGCCAAAGCCACCAACGACGCGGCCAGCACCGGTTGGTGCAGGCCATCAAGACGCTGGGCGTCGAAGCCAAACACATCCAGACCGACAACCTCGACGTCGAGATCCGCTACAAGGACGGCAACAGCCTGGTCGTTGCCGGCTATCTAGTGCGGCGGGGTTACTCGGTGACGCTCAAGGACACCAAGAACTTCGAAAAGCTGACGGCCACGGCGATCCATGCCGGGGCCAACCGGCTGCTGGGTTTCGAGTACCGCAATACCGAGCTCCGCAAGCACCGTGACGCGGCCCGGCGGCTGGCCATCAAAGCGGCCCACGACAAGGCGGTTGATCTGGCCGACGCCCTGACGTGCCAAATCGGCACCCGCGCACGATCCAGGAAGGCGCGGGCTATGCCGGCTACTGGGGCTCGCGCTGGGGCTGGGGCGGCAACGCGATGGCCCAGAACGTCGCCCAGGCCGCGCCCGGCGGCGAGGCCGACGGCGGCGAAGCGACGCCGCTGGGCCAGATCGCCATCCGGGCCCAGGTGAGCGTGACGTTCGACCTCGTGCCGTTTGGGAAATAGTCGATCCTTCCCTCTGCCGCGTCCGCTCTGTGATCCAGCAGAAAGATTCACCGCGGAGGGTCGCGGAGGATCGCAGAGGGGGATGAATGTCAGTCTCCCCCAACCTCCCGAGAGCTGGACATCACTTTCAAGGTTTCCAAAAGCTGATGATTGTGGTCCGGGTCTATTCTCACCCCTCATTCTGCCCGCGGTCTTCGTCTGTCCTCTTTGCGCCTTTGCGACTTTGCGGTTAGCTTCCCGTATTGCCCCGTGCGAGCCCGGTCGATCCGTTCGAGCACGGTTTCCCGCCCCAGGATCGCCAGGCAATCGTACAAGCCGGGCCCGACGCTCTTGCCGGTCGTGGCCACGCGCACCGCGTGAATGATGTCGCCCGTCTTGATTCCCTCGTCGGCAACGAAGGCATTCAGCGCCGCTTCGAGCGGGCCGATCTCGAACTCGGCCAGTCCAGCCAGCCGCGCGGAACTTCGTCAACAGTTCGGCCGCGCCCGGCTTGCGAAGATGCTTGTCGAACGCCTTCTCGTCGTACTCGACCTGCTCGCGAAAGAAAAAATCGGCGTAGGCCAGGATGTCGCCAAACACTTTCAGCCGGTCGCCGGCCGCTTCGACGATCCGCGTGAGCTTGGGCCCGACCTCGCAGGGCGTCGGCTCGGCCACGATGCCGGCCCGCTGCAGGTAGCGGAGCATCGCCGGCACCTTCTGCTTGAGCGGCACCTGTTGCATGTAGTGGTCCTCGAACGACCAGAGTTTCTTCACGTCGAGGCTGGCCGGCGCCTTGACCACCCGCTCCAGCGAGAAGTTCTTGATCAGCTCGTCGCGCGAGAGAAACTCGGTCTTGTCGTCGAGCGACCAGCCGAGCAAGGCCAGGTAATTGATGATCGCGTCGGGCAGGTAGCCCACCTGCTCGTAGAAGTCGACGATCACGGGGTTGAACGTCTCGGCCGAGGCGGTGATGCCCAGCACCGCGGCAATCGCCTGGCCGTGCTCGTAGGTCTGGGCGAAGTCGCGGTTCTTCAGATATTTGTCGAGCTTCCGCTTGCTCAGTTTGTTCTTGCTGCCCGGCTCGGCCACGAACGGCAGATGGGCGTAGACCGGCAGCTCGTAGCCCAGCGACTGAGCGATGAAAATCTGCCGCGGCGTGTTCGACAGATGCTCCTCGGCCCGGATCACGTGCGTGATGCCGAAATCGTAATCGTCGACCACGCTGGCCAGATGGTACAGGCACGTGCCGTCGGCCCGCTGGATGACGTGATCCTGCTCCCGGGCCCACTCGAAAGCGACTTGCCCGCGGACCTGGTCGTCGATCACCAGCGTCCCTTCGCGGGGCATCTTGAGCCGCACGACCGCTTGCCGGCCCTCGGCGGCAAACTTCGCCTCGTCGGCCGCAGATTCGGCCATCCAGCGGCGGCTGTAGAGGAACGGCCGCTTTTCGGCCTGCGCCGCTTCGCGCTCGGCCTGAATCTCTTCCGGCGTGGCGAAGTCCTTGTAGGCCAGCCCGGCCGCCAGCAGCTTCGCCACCGCCGCCTGATAGCCGGCCAGCCGCTGCGACTGGTAGTACGGCGCGTGCGGTCCGCCGACGTCGGGACCTTCGTCCCAGTCGATGCCCAGCCATTTGAATCCGTGCAGGATCGGGGCCAGCGCGGCCTCGACGTTCCGCTCGGCGTCGGTATCGTCGATCCGCAGCAGGAACTGCCCGCCATGCCGCCGGGCAAACAGCCAATTGAACAGCGCCGTGCGAACTCCGCCGATGTGCAGATAACCGGTCGGACTGGGAGCGAATCGGGTGCGAACCATGGAAGAAAAGGCAGAAGGATGAAGGCAGAAGGCAGAAAAACGCAGCGGCGGAGCAATCGACCAGCGAGCCGTGGGGCTTGTCCCCACGGTACGTTCGGCCGACGCCGAAGCGGCAATTATGAGAGATCGACGGCCGCTGGGGAATGGGAAAGCGAGCGCCGGGATTGCTCTCCCATTGTCACTCGCGCCGGCCGTCAATGCTCGCGCAACAAGGCGGAAGATGGCCACAAAAAACACGAAAAACGAATCCGTGCGTTACCTGCTGCCAACTCGGCTCCGATGCGTCCTCCGCGGAATCTGCGGATTACCTCTCCGTCGTTTCACTCCGGTACCAGGCGAGTCGCTGGGTTCATTGGCAGAAATCATCCACAGATTGCGCAGATTTCGCAGAACGAAGAAAGGAGCGGCCGGTACCTCGAAACACTGCTCCTCCTTTTCGTGCCTTTTCGTGTTTTCTGTGGCTATCTTCCTCGTGGCTATCTTCCTCGTGGCTGCCCGTAACGACATTCAATCCAGCTGCCCGATGACCCCGACCAGGAACTGCCCCAGCCGCTCGCTGGCCACGAGCGCGTCTTCTTTGAGCTGCCACATGTCCTTGATGCTCGACGGCCGGCGGAAGATCGCGGCGCCGACGGCCCCGATTCGCCCGGCCCGGCTTTTTTGGCGGACCAGGTTGTCGACTTCGGGCGGCAACTGCCGATCGACCGCGTCGCTGATCACCCGCACCGACAGGAAGCGGACCTTCGCCCGGCGGCAGACCTCGGCCACGGCCAACGATTCCATGTCGACGGCGAGCGCCTGGTGCGTTTGACCAAGCGCCCGCTTTTCGTCGCTGCCGGCGACGACGCGATCGACCGTGAGCAAGCGGCCCACGTGCAGCCGTGGATTGGCGGCCAGCACGGCCGGATCGATGCGGAAGTCGACTCCGAGCTCTCGGCCCGTGGTGTCGGCAATCCGGTCCGCCATCAGGATGTCTCCCTGCCGCAGCTCGGGCATCAGGGCTCCCGCGTAGCCGGCCGAGACGACCCAGCGCGGTTGATGTCCGGCCAGCAACGCTTGTGTTCCCGCGGCCGCGGCCTCGGCGCCTGCGCCGCTTCGACCAGCACGACGCGCCGCCCCTCGCAGCCTCCTTCGCGGGCGGTGAAGCCGGCTCCCTGGTTGCTGACGACGCCGGCCAGCCGATCGACGAGGCCGCCGGCTTCGATTCCCAGGGCGAAGACCAATCCCACGTGACAAATCGCGGGCTCGGGCTGCGGCTCCGCGGGCGGATCAGCGCCCGCGTCCGCGCCGGCATCGCGCGCGGCGCCGGACATCGCTTCGGCGGCGGCCGCCTGGGCGTGCTGCCGGGCAGCTTGATAGAGCCAATTGCGGACGAGCGATTGCCACATGGTCGCTGGTGTCTTCCCGATTCACGACGCGGGAGCCTGGAACAGCTCTCCATCATAATGCCCCGCGGGCGCCGCCGGGGAGCCGGCCGGCTTGCCCCTCTGAGCGAGCCGTGGGGCTTGTCCCCACGGTGTGCAATTCCCCGGCGTCCAAGTCGGGGCACACACGAAATTGGTGATCGGCCCATTTCACCTGCAAATTCCGCGGGGACCAACCCCGCGGCTCGCTAACAGGCTGCCAAAAAACCGGCGTAAATAAAAGTCAGTACTCTGCGAGCCTACGAGACGGTTTCCGTGAGGATGTGTAAGCAGATGACGGCCGCGGCGATACTCGTCCAGGCGTCAATTGAAGTATCTGATCGATCGTAGCGGACTCGCATGCGGCGTAGACCTTTGACCCAACTGATGGTGCGTTCCACGACCCAGCGTACGCGACCGAGATGACTGCCGTGATCCCCTGTGCGATGTCGAATGTGCGGTTCAATGCCCAGCCAGCGGAGCACGATCCGCGTGGCTTCGCAGTCATATCCCGCGTCGGCGTACAACTTCTGGGGATGGTTTCGCGGCCGCCCACGCTTGCCGCCGATCTCCGGGAAGTCGACCACGGCCGGCAGGATCTCGCAATGGTCGCTGGAGTTGGCCGGAGCCGCACGAATCACCAGCGGCACGCCGTCGCGATCGACCAGCAGCGTGAATTTCGTCCCTTTTTTCCGGCGATCGACAGGACTTGGGCCCGTGGCATCTCCTCCACCGAACGCACGCACCTGAGTCGAGTCGATGACGGCCGTCTCCAAGTGCAGTTGCTTTTCGTGATTCAACATGGTCAAGAACAAGTGATGCAGCTGATTCCAAATCCCTGCGCGCTCCCAAGCTTGCAACCGGGTGCGTGCGGTTTCGCCACAGCAGCCCATCTCCTGGGGCACCTCCTTCCAACGACAGCCTGTGACAAGCACGAACCAAATGACCTTCAGCACGGTGCGATGCCCGGTCGGTGGCCGGCCCCCCTTGGGGCCGATCTCCTTCTCAGCAGGCAACATCGGACGTGCCAACTCATAAAACTTCTCCGGCATACAAGCGTCCGCCATGACAGTTCTCCTTGTGAAACGGACAAGGGGGCTGTTATGGCCGGGCGCAAATTCTATGCCAATTCAGTCGTGTTCTGATTTGCGGTTTTTTGGCAGCCTCTAAGACAGCGACGCCGTGCTCTCACCCGCGCGTCCGCTTACCGCCGACCCTTGAACCAGGCATTCGGAGCATTGAGCTCCATCCAGGCTTCGGCCGATTCGGCCGGCCGGTCGCCGATCGCCTCCCGGGCCAGCTTCCGCTGCGCGTCGGCCAGGCGCCGCGAAACCGTCGGGCTGGCAATGGCCTCGGTCTCGGTCATGCCCAGGCTCTTGAGTGTCTTGGCCACCCACTCCCCGGCAAACGAGCGGAGCATCGCATCGTCGAGCGACAGGTGATAAACCAACTCGACGCGGCAAGGGAGCGCTCCGGCGAACGCCACGACCTGCTCGTCGTGTTCCGCCAGCGGATGCCGCTCGCCGACGACGATCCGCAGCCGCGCCGACGCGCTTGTCGGCAGATTGGCGGGCGCCCGCTCGCCGAGGTCCGCCGCCCGGGCCACGTCGATCGGGCAGCCGCGGAGGCTCGGCGCACCAGCTCGGCGATTTTTTCCAGCTCTTCGAACCGATCCGGAAAATGCGCCACGAGCAGGATCGCGTCGGGAGCGACTCGCTGCGTGACCAGGTCGACCAGCGCTTGGGCCAAACCCTTGAGCCGGGCCGCATGATTCAGCCAGATAATGTCCGGCTGCAGCGTGACGTTGCGCGGCGAACCGCGAAACCAATCGAACAGGCCCATGACTCGCCTCGACCCGGCCTCAAACGGAACCAAGGCCATCTTAGCGAGCCAAGCGAGCCGATCCCACTACTGCAGCACCGGCAGTTCGATCAGCCGATCGGCATCGACGCAGGCGTCGGCCTGGGCAAACACCGGCTCGGGCAGCGGCGTTGGGGCGGGCAGCTCCACCGGCTCGATCCGCTCCCGCGGCGGGCCCAAGATCATCAGCCGGGCCGTGGCCAACAAGCCGCCCAGCGAGCCGAACGTGGCCAGCACGGCCGAGGGCTCATAACCGCAGTGGACCATGCAGTCGCGGCACTTGTGGTTGCCGCTGGAACGGCCGTAACGCGACCAGTCCGTCTCTTCCATCAACTCGCGAAAGGTCTTGGCGTAGCCCTCGTCGAGCAGGTAACAGGGGCGCTGCCAACCGAACAGGTTGTAGGCCGGGCTGCCCCAGGGCGTGCACTCCAGGTCCCAGTTGCCCTTCAGGAACTCCAGGAACACGGGCGACTGGTTGAACCGCCAGCCGCGGCGCGGATTGCCCAGCAGGCGGCGGAACAGCCGCTCGGTGCGGCGGCGACTGAGAAAGTGGTCCTGGTCGGGCGCCTTGGCGTAGCTGTAGCCCGGCGAGATCATCATGCCTTCGACGCCCAGGTGCATCAGCTCGTCGAAAAACAGGCGCATCCGCTGGGGATCGGCCCCCTCGAACAAGGTCGAGTTGGTCGTCACGCGAAAGCCCCGGGCCAAGGCCGCTTTGATCGCCCGGACCGCGATATCGTACACGCCGTCCCGCGCCACGGCCTGATCGTGCTCTTCGCGTGGGCCATCCAGATGCACCGAGAACGACAGGTACTTGCTCGGCGTGAACTGCGAAAGCGTCTCTTCGAGCTTCAGGGCGTTGGTGCAGAGGTAGACATATTTCTTGCGCTCGACCAGGCCGGCCACGATCTCGGCGATCTGCGGATGCAGCAGCGGCTCGCCGCCGGGAATCGAAACCATCGGCGCGCCGCACTCGTCGGCGGCCCGCCAGCACTCCTCAGGCGACAGGTGCCGGCGGAGGATTTCGGTGGGATGCTGAATTTTGCCGCAACCCTGGCAGGCCAGGTTGCAGCGGAACAGCGGCTCGAGCATCAGGACCAGCGGATAGCGCTCGACCCCGCGCAGCCGTTGGCCCAGGACGTATTTGGCCACGGTCCACATTTGCGAGAGCGGTACGCCCATGAGTTCCCCGGTTCGCTGGAGTGTTTTTTTAGAAGGGGATGAGGGGGATGAAAGAAGGCAGAAGGCAAAAGGCAGAAGGATGAAGAACGAGTTCAGCGAGCCGTGGGGCTTGTCCCCACGGTACATTCGACCGCCCGGCCAAAGCCGGTGCGCTCAGGAAGATCAACGAACGCATCACTCCGCCCTCTTCGTACTTCTGCCTTCTGCCTTCTGCCTTTTGCCTTCTCTCATCCCCCGTATCTCCTGCCGCATCCCCCGTATCCCCTCACACCTTCCTGTGCCCATTGCCTGACGTCTCGACCAGGCGTTGACGGAGCGCCTCGGCTTCGTCGAGCCGCGTGTCGACGTGCCGGGCCCAGTCGGCCAGGGCCAAGAGCGGGAAGTAGATCGGATAGTAGTGGTACCGCAGGTAAAACACCTGCGGGAATCCGGTGCCCGTGTACTCGCGTTCCAGCCAGGTGCCGTCGGCCTGCTGCGTGTCGAGCAGCCAGCGAATGCCGCGGGCGACCGCCGGATGGTGATGCTGGCCGGCGGCCATCAGGCCCAACAAGGCCCAGGCCGTTTGCGAAGCGGTGACCGGGCCTTGGCCGCGCAAATGGGGCTGGGCGTAGCTCTCGGGCGATTCGCCCCAGCCGCCGCAAGGCTGCTGATGGGCCAACAACCAGTCCGCGCCGCGGGCCATCAGCGGATCGCTCGCCGGCACGCCGACCGCGGCCAGGCCGACCAGCGATTGCCAGGTGCCGTAGATGTAGTTGACGCCCCAGCGGCCGAACCAGCTGCCGTCGACCCGCTGCTCGACACGCATGTAGTCGAGCGTGCGATCGACCACCTTCTCGCCCACGCGGCGGCCCAAGTGGCCGAGCATTTCCAGCGTGCGGCCGGCCAAGTCGGGCGTGCTGGGATCGATCATCGCATTGTGATCGGCGAACGGCACGTGGCACAGAAACTCGTGATCGTTGTTGCGGTCGAAGGCTCCCCAGCCGCCGTCGCGGTTCTGCAAAGCCAGCACCCAGTTGAGCGCCCGCTGCATGGCGCCGGCCACGCGCTCGACCTGGGCCACGCGGCGGTGGGCCCGCTGGCGCGTCAGCTCGGGCCGCTTGACCACTAGCCGCAGGCCGGAATCCTGGGCGTCGAACACGGCCCCGTCGAATTGATTGGCCAAGGCCATCAGCACCATCACCGTGTCGTCGACATCGGGATAGAACGCATTGGCATGTTCGAAGCACCAGCCGCCCGGCTCGGCGTCGACCGTTTCGTACCAGTCGCCGCGGCGGCGGACTTCCTGCGACAGCAGCCACTCGACGCCGCGGCTCGATGGCCGGCTGGTCGGGCCCCAGGCCGCTGGCTGCCAGGGCCCGCAGGGTGATCGCGGTATCCCAAATCGGCGACTTGCAGGGCTGCAAGCGCAGCGAATGCTCGTCCTCGATGATCAGCCCGTCGAGATGCTTGTGGCAATACTGCAGCTCGGGGCTGTCGTCGCGATAGCCCAGGCACTTGAGCGCAACGATGCTGAAGATCATCGGCGGAAAGATCGCGCCCAGGCCTTCGCTGTCGTCGAACCGCTCGACCATCCACCGCTCGGCGGCCTCCAGGGCCCGGCGCCGCAAGGGCGTCCAGCCGCGCCGTTCGAGCCACTTGAAGCCGTGATCGACGGTGCGGAAAAAGCGGTCCCAGCTAACCAGGCCCGGCCGTTCGGGCTTGCCCGGACAGCGCAGCGGCGGCCAATCTTCGGGCCGCTTGAGGAACAATTCGGTAATGCCCAGGTGCGGCTCCAGATCGGCCACCGGGCGGCACGAGGCCATGATCGACAGCGGCACGAAGATCGTCCGCGACCAGGCGCTCACGCGATACAGATTGATCGGCAGCCAGGTGGGCAGGAGCATCATTTCCGGCGGCACGGCCGGACACTGCTCGTAGGAAATCTGCCCCATCAGGGCCAGATAAAACCGCGTGAAGCTGTTGACCGCGTCGGCCCCGCCGTGGGCCAGAATGGCGGCCCGGGCTCGCGACATGTACTCGCTGCTGGGATCGTGCCCGGTCAGCTTGAGCCGCAAAGTAAGCTTTGACGCTGGCGCTGGTGTCGATCGTGCCGCCGGGAAAAATCGCCCAGCCGCCGTCGGGCAGCTGGGCATCCTGAATGTAGCGGGCGGCGCGGCGGCGCGCGTGTCGTATGATGCTGACCTAAGTAGGCCAACAGCAGGATGTATTCGCTCTCGAGGATCGTGTCCCCCTCGAGCTCGGCCTCCCAATAGCCGCCGGGAAACTGTGCGGCGAGGAGCCAGTCGCGCGTGCGGCCGATCGCTTCGCTGAGTCGGCCTGATAGCTCGCGCTGCGCCGCCGCGTGGCCGTGAGGTTGGCCGTCGTGAGACGGGCCGCAGTTCGATTGGCTACGGACCGGGTGGCTGCTGCCCGGGTGGTGGTTGCCGCCGGTGGGGGGAGCAGGGCCCTCGATCCCTTCCCTGGGTTCAACGCGGACGTGCCGCCCAGCTTTCATAGCGTGCATCTCACTCCATTAGGGGCGAAGACGGTCTTCCCTGACGTGCCTAGCCGACCGCGCCGACCATTGTGAGCTTAGGAAAAGAGCGGATTCCCGGCAATACCGGATGTTTCCAACTGCCGGCGTTCGGCGACCGCGCGCTTGGTGCGTGGCTCGGTCGGTCCGGCTGCAGGCGCGCTAGTCCGCACGGCGGTTAACGCCGCAAAGCCCCCCGGCCCGATGCCGTACGGCCGGAAGCGTTGTTCCGCTGCGCAGTTCCAACCCGACCTGCGGAAAATAGCTGGCGTAGTCGTAGATCGGGTGCCAGTGCACAGCCCCAGCAGGTAATAGAACAAGTCGGTCACGCCCCAATACGCTGCTTGCACCGCGCGTGCCAGCACGTTGCCGCGGGGAAAGGCGAAGTCCGAGATCAACAGCTTGCCGCCCGGCCGCACCAGCGTCACCAGGTGGGCCAGCATGGCTTGCATCTGGGCTTCGTCGAACACGTTGAGGAAGAAGTTCACCACGACCACGTCGTAGTGATTCTGCCGCCGGTGCTCGCAAATGTCGGCTTGCAGAAACTCGGCCTGGCAGCCGAGCCGTTGCATTCGCGCTTCGGCCTGACGGAGCATCTGGGCCGAAACGTCCAGGCACGTGACTTGTGCGCCGTGCTCGGCCGCCAGCACCGCGTCTTCGCCCGGGCCGACGCCCACGTAAAGCACCCGATCGCCGGACCGCATTTCGGCCAGCTGCGAGTTTTTGGCGGCATGAATCTGGCCGCCGGAGTAGATCACGCCGAGGGCGTCATACACTCGCGCAATGAGGTCGTAGTTCCGCTGTGCCATCCATGGCCCCCCGGAAAATGTCGGAAAATCGAACGAGAATCGTTGCGTGACCCATTGTGCGACGACTCGCGCGCTCGTGTCCAGAGCGAATTCGCACTGCGTGCGCGGAGACGGTCAGGAGGGCGACGCCAGCGGCGGCGCTCTCCCGCCGGCTGCCAGCGGCGGGCTGAACGGAGAAACGATGTCGTGCGCACACGATTCAGTGCGCGGTGGTCGCGCCGCTATCAGCGCGAGTGGGGATTGAACTAGGTCGAGCTTTGGTTTTGTGGTCTATTCGACGCCGCGCCGCGATGGACTGCGGCCCTGCCCTGTTCGGTCTCCACGGAAGGAGTCCCCCGATGGTTCCCACCTCGACTGCGCCGGCGCTCGCCCTCGATCCGACCGACTTCAACGATGCTGCGGCCCGCGGCGATGCGCTGCAGGCGTCTCGCCGATTCTGTTCGCGCCCTCCGAAGCCGCCAGCGCGGCCGAACGCCTGGCTCCGCTCTCGATCGACCTGCTCGATCCGCTTCCGTACCGCCGCACACGGGCCAACCTCGTCGAACAGTTCGCCTACCGCTACGGCCGCACGTACGACGCTTACCTGGCGACCGAGCCGGGCGGCGAGCTGTTCTGGTCGCGCGATGGGCGAGGCGTGGTCTCGTTCGCCCGCGTGGGCCGCTATTTGCACATCGGCGGCGGCCTCTTGGCCGACGACGCCGCTAAGCCGCAATTACTGGTCGAGCTCGTCGAATATGCCGCGCGGCGCAAGCTCAGCCTCTCGTTCTACAACATCCCGGCCGAAGACCTGTGGCTGTTCCGCCGGCATCGCTTCCAGGTGACCAAGTGGGGCGAAGAAGCCCTCGTGCCGCTGGCCGGTCAGTCCTGGACCGGCAAGGCCTTTGAGTGGGTCCGGCGGCAGACGAACTATTGCCGGCGGCAGGGACTGACCTTCGGCGAGTGCCGTCGCACGGGCATGGCTGCCCACGAGTGGGCCAGCTTGATGCGCGAGATGGCCGAAGTCGCCGGCGCCTCGCCCGACGACAAACCGCAGGCCGACCACCTGCGGTTCATGCAAGGTTCGTTCGATCCGCGCCATTTGGGCCGCAAACGAATCTTCGTCGCCCGGTCCCAAGCCGGCGCGGGCCGGCTCGAGGGCTTCTTCGATCTGCAATCCGGCGCGGACGGCAAGCTGTGGGTGCTGGAAGTCTATCGGCATCGCCCCGACGCCGTCCGCGGCACGGTGGCGTTTCTGATGCACCAGGCCATGCAGCAGCTCGCCGCCGAAGGAGTCGAGCTGGCGTCGCTGTGCCTCGTGCCCGGGCTGAATCTCGCCGACCCGCTGGCCGGCGACAGCCCGCTCTTGCGCCGCTCGATGGTTTGGGGGACGCGCTACTTCAGCTTCATCTTCGACGCGGCCGGGCTGTATCACTTCAAGAGCCGGTTCCGCCCGCAGTTCGAAAGCCGCTACGTCTGCGTCTTTCCCCAGGTGACGCTGGGCTCGGCCTTGGCGTTCGTGGGCCTGTTGAGCGTGCTCAAGTTGGACGCCCGCAAGTCGCTCCGCATCGCGCTGGAGCGGCTGAAGAAACTGACCCAGCGTTCGCGGCTGGCTCGCCAGGGCGCTGCGGCCGTTGATGCCGCGGCCGGGTGAGCCATTCCGCCAATTGCTTGGAGCCGTCGGCGTTGAACCTCGCCTGCCGGCCGGCAGCCAATCGCGCGATAATGACCGCATGATCCTTTCCTGGCTCCAGCGCCGCCGTCGCGCCCGACTGCTCGCCAGTCCAATTGCCGACGCCTGGTTGGCGATCCTCGTGCGCAACGTCCCCTACTATCCCCTGCTGACGCCCCAGGAGCAGGAGAAACTGCGCTGCGACCTGCGCGTTTTCGTTGCCGAAAAACGCTGGGAGGGTTGCGGCGGTCTGACGGTCGACGACGAGATGCGGGTCACGATCGCGGCCCAGGCCTGCCTGCTCACGTTGGCCCGCGAGCTGGACGATTGGCGGGTCGTCGAATCGATCCTGATCTATCCCAGCGAGTACGAAGTGCCCGTCCGCCGCCGGGCGTACGAGGGCTTCGGGATCGTCGGCCCCTCGGAACGACTCGGCGAATCGTGGTATCGCGGGCCGGTGGTCCTCAGCTGGCGGGAAGTGCTGGAAAGCTCCCGCCACCTGGGCGGTGGTCGCAATCTGGTCTGGCACGAGTTCGCCCACCAGCTCGATATGCTCGATCGCGAAATTGACGGCACGCCGCCGCTCGAGAACCGGGCCGAGTACCGCCGCTGGAGCGACGTGATGACCGCCGAGCACGAGCGGCTGCGGTCCAGCCGCTCAAACGGGCGAGCCGACTTTGCTCGACCCTTACGGCAGCCAGAACGAAGCCGAATTCTTCGCCGTGGTGACCGAGTGCTTCTTCGATCGGCCGATCGAAATGCGGGCCCAGCATCCGGAGCTGTACGAGCTGTTCCAGACGTTTTACCGCCAGGACACCGCCGCGCGACTGGCCCGCACCTGGCGGGGCACAGGCCCCGTCCGGCCGGGCTTCAATTGAGCCACACGATTCGCGAGGCCTCGCCCCCGTCGCGCCGTTCCCACTCGCGGCGGACCTCGCCCAGCCCTTCGACGCAGACGTCGAACTCATAGCTCAGCCGCTCGAGCACTTCGCTCCGGGGCGATGCATCGGCCGCCGGAATCGAGCTGGCGATCAGATACGCCCGCTTGCCCTGGGCACAGTAATCGACCAGGTAATCTTTGCGCTTCGTGCTCCGCAATTGGGGAAGCGACTCGGGATAGACGCCCGTCCAGAAGAGCGTGAAATCGCCGATGTGGCGGTGAATCTCCCGCTTTGCTTCGCCGACCCGCAACTGGGCTTCGGCCAGCATGTCGGCCACTTCATCCACGCGCCGGCCGACCGCGTTGCGGATCGTGTAGACCGCGTCCATCTGAATGAACCGCGTGAGCAGATCGGCCACGTAGTCGATCAGCGGGGGATCGGCCACGCCGAGCCGCGACTCGAACGCGTACTCGGCCAGCCCTTCGAAGAACTGCCTCAGCGGCACCGGGTTGCGATCCGCGGTCATACGCCTGCTCCTCCCCTGCCACGTCCGCTGCGCGGCGCCCGAGCACCCTGGCTCAAGCCGGCCGGCGGACGAATCGTTGACTTCAGGCGGGAGGCCAATTTCTGCCGATCCACGCGGCCGGCAACGGGCGCCGGCTGCGCTTGCCGCGTCGGTCTTCCCGCTTCGCTAAGCGGACCGACCGCAGGGCATCCAATTAGATCGGCAACTACCGATGGGTCAAGTTAGGGATCCTGGCGAACTTCTCAGTCCGCCGTCGCTAACACTTTCCAGCCTAATTGCTTAAGTCCGGAAACGGAAGCCCGGCCGCGCCGCTGGATCGAACCGGACATGGAACCGACGGGAGAGACTGCGCGGTTTGAGCCGCCGGGCCGGATTGCCGCTCAGCCCGACGCAGGGGGATCGAGCGCTGCCAAGAGCGTGCCGACGTACTGGCCGACGTCCTGGATGACCGCTTCCCGCGGCTTCTCGCCCGCGGCGGCGATCCGCCGCACGATCGCCGAACCGACGATCAGCCCATCGGCCACCGGCGCCAGGGCGCGGACGTGCTCGGGCTGGCTGATCCCAAAGCCAATGGCGATCGGCAGCTCGGTCTGCCCCTTGAGCCAGGCGACTTTCTCGACCAGGTCGGCCGGCAGCGCTGTTCGCTCGCCGGTAATCCCGGTCACGGAGACGTAGTACAGAAACCCGGTCGAGGTGGCGGCGATTCGCATCGCCCGGTCGCGCGACGTGGTGGGCGTGACCAACTGAATCAGGTTGAAATCGGCCGCGCGGCAGAGCCTGGCCAGCGCTTCCGATTCTTCGACCGGCAGATCCGGGACGATGGCTCCCGCGACGCCGGCCGCCTTCGCCTGGGCAATGTAGCGCTCGGGCCCCTGACGATGGATGATCGCGTAGCTGACCATCGTCACGACCGGCGCGGCGAGCGTGGGCGTGACGCCGCCGAGCATCGCGAAGATCTCGGCCAGCTTGATCTTTCTTTCCAGCGCCCGGGTGTACGAGGCCTGGATCACGGCGCCATCGGCGATCGGATCGCTATAGGGAATGCCCAACTCGCACAAGTGTGCCCCGCGGCGGACCAGCTCCTGCAGCATGGCCGCGGAGAACGCCAGATCGGGATCGCCCGCCGTGAGGAACGGCATTACGGCCTTTCCGCCTTCGCGGCGCAGGCGGCGGAATAGTTCGTCGATGGCGGTCATGCGCAGTGCGGGGCTTACCAGTGCGATGGATTCAGTGCGGCGACACGGCCTGCGTGAGCCGGGCGATCTCGGCCGCGTCTTTGTCGCCGCGACCCGACAGGCACACGACGAGCATCTGCTCGGGCCGCATCCGCGGGGCGAGCTCGATGGCCTTGGCCACGGCGTGCGAGCTTTCGAGCGCCGGCAGGATGCCCTCGCTGCGGGCTAGAACGCCAAAGGCCTTCAAGGCATCGACATCGCGGCACGAGGTGTATTCAACCCGGCCGCTGTCCTTCCAGTAACTGTGCTCCGGCCCGACGCCCGGATAGTCGAGGCCGGCCGAGATCGAGTGCACGTCGCAAGTCTGGCCGTCTTCGTCCTGCATGACGTAGCTCAGGCTGCCGTGGAGCACGCCCGGCCGGCCGTACGACAAAGGCGAAGCGTGATCGCCGGGCCGGTCGGAGCGGCCCCCCGCCTCGACGCCCAGTAGCTTGACTTCACCATATTCGACCAGCGGATAGAACATCCCGGCCGCATTGCTGCCGCCGCCCACGCAGGCCACGACCAGATCGGGCAACCGGCCGATCTGCTCTCGGGCCTGGGCGATCGTTTCGCGGCCGATCACCGACTGGAAATCGCGCACGATCCGCGGAAATGGGTGCGGGCCGACCACCGAGCCGAGAATGTAATGGGTCGTCACGACCGAGCTCATCCAGTCGCGCATCGCTTCGTTGATCGCGTCGCGGAAGGTCCGCGAGCCGCTCGACACCGGCCGGACCTCGGCCCCCAGCAGCTTCATGCTGTAGACGTTGGGCGCCTGGCGGCGGATGTCCTCCTCGCCCATGTAGACCACGCACTCCAGGCCGAACCGGGCGCAGGCTGTGGCCGTCGCCACGCCGTGCTGGCCGGCCCCGGTTTCGGCAATCACCCGCCGCTTGCCCATCCGCAGTGTGAGCAGGGCCTGGCCGAGCGTGTTGTTGATCTTGTGGGCCCCGTGTGATTCAGGTCTTCCCGCTTCAGGTAGATCTGGGCCCCGCCGCACTGCTCGCTCAGCCGCCGGGCGTGATACAGCGGCGACGGCCGACCCACATAATGCCGATTCAGATCGGCCAGCTCGGCCTGAAACTGCTCGTCGCCGCGGGCTTTCTCGTACTCGATCGCCAGCTCATCGAGCACCGGGTGAGGGTCTCGGGCACATACCGCCCGCCGAACTCGCCGTAGCGGCCCTGAGCGTCGGGTACGTGACTGGAAGCGGGCATGATCGACACGCAGGGGAAGCGGGAAAGAAGATTTGCCGGTGGGCGATGCAGGGCCGGTCAGCTCGTCGCTCCGGCCCCTCTGGGCCGTTATAGTCTTGCCGGCGCAGGGCGCCAATTGGCCGGCGGCGTACCCGGCACGCAGCGGCCCGGCTCAGATCACCAGCGTCGAGGGATGCCCTTCGCGCTCGACCAGCGGCAGCACTTGCGGCTGATAGACGGTCGTGTAGGCGTGGGCCTTGCGGTGGGCGTCGACCGCCGCCTGCGATTCCCAGTGCTCGTTGAGAAAGAATCGCCGGGCCTCGTTCTGCGACTGGTAGACCTCGAACCGCAGACAGCCCGGCTCTTGGCGCGACAGCCGGGCCTGCTCGATCAGCAGCGCCCGAACGTGGTCGACCTGGGCCGCGTCTTTGACCGTCAGCACGACATTCAAATAGATCATGATCGTTGGGAGCGGAGATTGAATCGGAAGCAGCAGGTTCGCCGATCGCTACGGGGACTTGGAGACCGCAGCGCGAGACTGTCAGGTCTGTTCGCGGTAGGTCGACCAGCTCATGTAGGCCGGCGCCACGGCACAAACCAGAAAGATGATGTCCATCGGAATGCTGGCCTTGCTGAACGGCTGACCAAACGCCAGATCGAAGCCAAACAGCACGACGACGAGCGCCGCGACGGTCATTCCCGAGATGGTGAGCGCCTTTGGGCATCGAGAACCATTCCTCACAACGGACTTTTCACCAACCGCCCAGCCGGAACGCGCAGGCGGCACTGCCGCACTAGTATAGTTCAAGCCCCCCGCGGGCGACACTCGGCCACTACGGCCGTTACCGGGTCACATTCGGCGGGGGGGCCGCGGCGATCGGCTGCCGCCGCTCGGGCGAGATGAAGTACCCGTGCTCCAGGAAGCTCAGCGTGTACTGCTGCACGGTCGCGTCGTCCATCATCAGGGTATGAATCACCGGCAGCACCGCGAAATCGGCGGCACCGGGCAGCCGGGTGCTCTCGACGCTCACCACCAGGTCGTTGTCGCCGGCCAGCCAGGGGTTGTAGCCCGTGGGCCCGCCCCGTCCGCCGGCAATGATTCCGAACTCCCCCTTGGGCACCGGGAACCGGGCTTCGAGCTGACGATAGTCGCGAATCTCAGCGGCCGATTTGCCGAGCAGCATCTCGAAAGCCCCCGTCTGACCGAACACCTCCGCCAGCCGGGCCCCGTTGTTGGGCGCGCCAGCATCACGATCCGGCCGATCCGCCCGTCGCGCGGCAACCCGGTCGCCGGATCGGTCGTGTCGGCCAGGTAGTTGCGAATCACCAGGTTGCCCAGGCTGTGGGCGACAAAGTGAATCCGGTCGATCCCCTCCAGGCTGCGTATCACGCGATCGAGCAGCCGCCGCATGATCGGCGATCGAGCCGCGGGTGGTGGGATACGTGACGTTGAAGATCGAATACTTTTTTCGACTCGCGCAGGAACTGGGCCATGTTGCCCATTGACGAGTGGCTCCGCACCAGTCCGTGCAGCACGATCACGGCCGGGCCTTGCATCGGGGGCAGCTTCTGCTCGCGGCGGATCTGGGCCAGCCGGTTCTGGCACTCGGCCAGGTTGCCCCAGGCGTGGCGGAAGTTCCGCTCGTCGAGCAGCCGATAGTGGCCGGTGAGCGCGTTTTTCTGGATGTGCCAGCCGTGCAGAAACGCCTCGTCCCCCCAGAACTGCTTGCCGCCCAAGGTCGGCATCAGCAAGTTCGGCGGACCGCTGCCCCCGCCCGCGCCCAGTGGCCCTTCGGCCATCGGCCCCTCGGCCGCGGCCAGCGTGCCAGTGCGCCGCAGGCTGCAAACAGCGAGGTGGTAAAACTGCGGCGGTTCATGGCGTGCCCGGGATGCTCTCGCCCTATAAGTATTCCCGCCAGCCGTGCTCGTCGATCAACTGCACCAGCTTGCGGATCGATTCTTCGTCGTGCTTGTTGGCCACCAGCGTCGCGTCGGGCGTGTGGACGACGATGCAGTCCTTCAGGCCCAGCGTCACCACCAAATGATCCGACGGCGTGCGAACGATGCAGCCGCTCGTGCCCAGACCCAGGTGCTTGCCGTGGATCGTGTTGCCTTCGGCGTCGGGCGAGTTGAGCCGGCCATCGCCTGCCAACTGCCAACGTCGTCCCACTCGTACGGGGCCTCGATCACAACGACGTCCTGGGCCCGTTCCATGACGGCATAGTCGATGGAAATCGGGCGGATGGCGGTGAACTCACGCTCCAGCACCTGGGCGTAGTCGCGCTGGCCGCGGGCGGCGGCAATCGCCGACAGATGGGCGTACATTTCCGGCTCGTGCCGCTCGAAGCGCTCGAGAATGGTCCGCGCGCTTCCACAGAAAGATGCCCGAGTTCCAATAGTAGTTGCCGCCGGCCAGATACTCGCGGGCCAGCTGGGCCTGGGGCTTTTCGCGGAACTGCTGGACGGCAAACGCAGGAGGCGCGCCGGCCGACAAACCCGCCAGCGCGCTCCACGCTCGATGTAGCCGAACGATTCGGCCGCATACGTCGGCTTGATGCCGAACGTGGCGATCCGCCCCGGCGACTCGGCGACCAGCCGGGCCGCAAATTGGATCGAACGAACGAACGTCGCCGCCGGCCGGATCACGTGATCGGCCGGCATCACGGCCATGATCGCGTCGGGATCGTGCCGGCTGATCTCCAGCGCCGCCAGCCCGATGCAGGGGGCCGTGTCGCGCTTGCAGGGCTCGCCCAGGATACTGTCGCGCGGCAGCTCGGGGAGTTGCTCGGCGATCGCGTCGACCAATCGGGAATTGGTCACGATCAACACGTGCTCGGGCAGCACCAGCCCCGCCAGGCGATCGACGGTCGCCTGGATCATCGACCGCTCGCCGACCAGACCCAGCAGTTGCTTGGGGCGGGCGGTCCGACTTTCCGGGCCAGAAGCGG
Organism: uncultured Planctomycetaceae bacterium; assembly: GCA_963828155.1. Classification (GTDB taxonomy): domain Bacteria; phylum Planctomycetota; class Planctomycetia; order Pirellulales; family PALSA-1355; genus CAWCAX01. The sequence continues at coordinate 383,033 of CAWHDQ010000009.1, read as the reverse complement.
GTCCCGGCCCCACCGGCCATGATCACGGCATAGAGCATGAGTCGATCGCTACTGCGGCAAGGCCGCACTCAGGGCAAAACGCGCAACCACCATTCAACCGCACGCCGGCCGGAGCCTTAACCGGCCCGGTCCATGCCGCGCAGCGCACCTTAGCAAAAGTACCGCTCGGAAGTCACCGCGAGTCCCGGGGCGACCCGGCCGGCCAGCTCGACGGCATCCTGGGCAAACAGCGGGCAAATCTCGACCGGCACGCCCGCCGCCACCCGGGCTCCGGCCGCGGTCAGCCATTCTCGATGCAGCGCAATCATTTGCCCGCGTACGCTTTCGGGCGTGTCGCTGGCGTCGCCGGGCGCGTTCTTGACCGGTGCGAACGACCGCTGCCAGTCCACCTCGACCACGATCGCCCGCTCGGCAGCCGGCAGCAAATCGAAAATGAACCGCTCGAATTTCAAGGCGTTCGGCTTTGCCGGCTCGACGCGCCGGCCCGTCTGGGGGTCGACGTGTGGCACCGCTTTGTGGGCCAGATGGAACGGCAGAGCTCCGGCCGAGCCGGCCATCCGCTCCAGAAACGCCAGGTCGATCGCGTGGACCGCGGTGCTGCCGGCCCAGAAGACCGGCCCGCCGTCGGGCATCCGCCGCTCGAGCACCGCGTCGTCCAGCGGGTTCAAGTCGCTGTATTCGATGATCCGCAGCCGGCCGTCGAGCGCCACGACATTGCCCACCTTGTCGCGCAGGCTCCGCTTGGCCACGACCAGCGTCGACAGCTCGGAGCCGGCCAGCAGGTGATAACCCAGGAATTCCGGATCGCACAGCTCGACCAGCGGATTGTCGACCTGCAGATAGAACAGCTGCTGCAGGCCGCGCCGCCGGGCATCGGCCAGACCGCCACTCGCGGCCAGCGCCGCCAGCATGCCGCCGTGCCCGTCGGGACTGGCGGCGATCTCGCCCTTGGCCGCCAGCAGCACTTTGCCGGTCTGGGCATCGACCGCCGGCATCGTACCCTGGCAGAAAATGTGGACGTCGGCCGGCACAGGCCAAAGTTTTTTGCTCGGCCAGGTAGCGGACGGTCTCGGCGTGCGTGGCGGGGCTGGTCATCAAGTAAAGCGGGATCGTCACCCCCGCCGCCCGGCCCCGGGCCAGGATCTTCTCCAGCAGAATCTGAAACAGCGGTGCGTGGCTGACCGGTCCGATCGGGAACATCCCCTTGGGATGGTCGAAGCCGAGCCGAGAGCCCTGGCCGCCCGCGACGAGAATCACGCCCAGCTCGCCGGCCCGCAACGCCGCCAGCCGCGCTCCCGGGCTTCGGCGGCGCGGCTGCCGTGGCGGTCGGCCAGCCGGATGGCCGGGGGCGCTTCGACCCGGCCGGCCAGGTCGGCCCAGGCTTGCGGCTTCTGCCCGTCGCTGCCCAGGCAGCGCAAGAGGTCAAAATCGATACGACCGATCTGGGCCGTCAGACCGCCGCGGGCCGGCTCGTCCAACTCATCCCAGAAGGCGAGCAGCTGGTCCTGTCCCACCTGTCGCAGACGCTCCGGTAGCGGCTGGTCCATCCGTCGGTTCCCAAAAGTCTGGTCCGGGAAGATTCGCCCGTCGGCACCTAGTGCCGATTCGAGAACGGTCTCGGAGAGGGGGACAGTCCCATTTTTGCTCCGCAGACTCCGCAAAATTCGGAACAGTCCCCGACCGTTCTCGGATCGGCACTACTGGCCGCGAACCCAAGCATAGGCGAGGTAACACAAAAGTGGGAACAACAGCAGGATCACCCCATAGGTGAAGATCGAAGTCCAGGCATGGCGGGGCCAGCGGGCCATAGGGAGTCGGCAGGGCAAACGGCGGGGTGGTGATACGTTCCAAGCGGTCGTCCGGACCGCGTTTGCGGCGGGCCGATCCGGCGATTGTACCTGCTCGACCCCTCGAGCGGGACTTGTTCCGCCGGGTGGGACATGAGGCCAATTGCCTGCCGCCAGGCCGTGCCGGCCGTTTCGTCGGCAAACTCGGCCGCCGGGTTCAAGATTTCTGGCGATCCGGGGGCCGCAAGCTTTACCAAATCGCGCTAGTGTGTCGATGGAGTAACTAGCTGCACCGCGGTCGCGCCGCCGACCGCCGCCCCGTGGCACCCCACCCGGCCGACCAAAACCTTCTCCGCACAACCGCTGCATCCGCCATGACCCCCACCGCGCTCGAAGCCGAACCGGCCTTCAATAACCTCGTCGATGCCGCCCTGCGGCGGAGCCCCTATTTCGACGGCCGCAGCGTCCGGTTCGAAGCCGCCGCGGGCCGCGTCATCCTCCGCGGCACCGTCGGCTCCTACTACCACAAGCAGATGGCCCAGGAAATCCTGCGGCGGGTCGATGGCGTCCATCGCATCGACAATCATCTGGAAGTCGACTGGGCTTAACGGGGAAACCCGGGCCTGAAGGGGAAACCCGGCCGCGTGATTCTCAGCGGCGAGCTCCTCTCGATCAGGCGCCGTCACTCCCCCTGCCGCAAGCGCAATTCGGTCGACGAGATGTCGCGGCGGAACTGGGCCTCGCTCACCGGCCGACAGATCGCCGCCAGCGCGGGCGGCAGATTCAAATCGGCCAGCGTGCGGAATTCGCCCGCCGTCAGACGGCCGAAGACCAGAAACCGGCAGCCCGCGGCCGCGATCGCCCGAAAGGCCGCCTCGGCCGCAGCCGGCTGACCGCCGTAATACTTGGGCTCAGCGATCCGCTCGATGGTGTCGGCCCCGACGACGAACGTCGAGTTGGGAAACAGCCCGGCTTTCTCGACAAACGTCGGCGTCCGGGTGAGCGATACCCGCTCGCCGGCGGCGAATTGCCGCAAGCGGGTGTCGATCTCGAAGAAGTCCAGCGGCGGCTTGTCGACGTTCACGATCGAGATTTCGTGGATCACCGGCCGACCGAGGTGCTCGGCGGCCGCGGCAGCCATCGCCCGGTGGCCGTCGTGCCGCGGATGAAACGCGCCGGGAAACACGATGGCCGGCGCGGCTGCCGCCGTTGGCAAGTCGACCGCCACGCAGCGAGCGGTGCCATCGGCTGCGGGCAGGCAATCGAGCCGTTGGATTCGCCCGGCGAGCAAATCCTGCCAGGCCTGCGGGGCCTGAATCGCCGACTCTACGATCTGCTCCCCGGCGGCCAGCTCGACAGGCAGCCGATCCGGCAGCTCGCACGCCGCGGCAATCAGGTTGAGCAGCACGTCGCGCGACCAGCTGCTCTTCCTCGGCCCGGCTGCGGCGACCCTTGACCAGCTCCAGCGACCAGACGGCCGTGGCCCGGGCCGATTGCCAGGCCGCGTGCAGCCGGTGGGCCCCGCGCTTGGGCCGATCGGTCGCCAGGCTGGCCGTGCAGGCCACGCCCAGCAGATTTTCGTGCTGCGGCGCATGGACGCAGCCCCGGCGGTAAGCGGCCATCGCCATCGCTCGGGCAGTCGCCGCCGAGCAAAAATGCTCGGGCTTCGCCCCCAGCAACTGGGCCAGCGCCGGCTCGCTGTAGGGCACGATCGCCTCGAGCACCAGCTGCGATGCCCCCGGCACGGTCAATAGCTCGGCGATCGCCTGGCTGCCACCCCCAGTGATTGCCAGCACCAGCGCGCGGCCGCTGCGCTGCAGTTGGCGGACGTGCGCTTCGATTTCCGACGACGGGGCTGCCATGCGTCCTATCATATCGGCGCTGACGAGAGGCCGCCACCGGCGTGCCCTGTTGGCCCGCGGCTTAAAAAATTTTCCGCGCGCGGCCAAGATCGTCGCCGCCCGCGAAGAACTGATTGCGACGCCAAGTTCGGCCCGTCGCTGCTTCGTTTTCCCTGCCGGCAGTGGCTGCCGGCGGACGGCCTTGCCCGGCAGAAAGGGGGTCAGCGCGCCATGTGCCGACTTCGAACCCACGGCTTTGCAGCCATAACCCCGCTTCGTTTCGAGAGGAGTAAGCCTATGATTCGCAGAACTATTTTTTCGGTGGCCGGGTTGGCACTGCTGGGCCTGTTGGTCTTTGGCCGCAGCGCCGCCAGTTACGTCCACACCTCGGCCGGCATGGTGCAAGAGGCCGTGAAAAGCTCGGTGCCGGTCTCGTTCGAGCTCGACCGGGCCCGCAAGATGGTCAAGGACCTCGTGCCCGACATCCGCCGCAACATGCACGTGATCGCCCAGGAAGAGGTCGAGGTCGAGCGGATTTCCGCCCAGATCGCCGCCAGCGAGACCAAGCTCGACAAGGACCGCAACGAGCTGGTCAAGCTGAAGAACGACGCATCGACCAAGCAGGTTTCGTACGAATACGGCGGCCGCAGCTATTCGCTCTCGCAGGTCAAAGCCGACCTGGCCAATCGCTTCGAGCGCTACAAGACGGCCGAGGCCACGCTGGCCAGCCTGAAAGACATTCAGGCCGCCCGCCGCAAGAGCCTGGAGGCCGCCCGGCAAAAGCTCGAAGGCATGCTGGCCACCAAGCGGCAGTTGGAGGTCGAGGTCGAAAATCTCGACGCCCGGCTGAAAATGATCGAAGTCGCCCAGACGACCAGCAATTACAATTTCGACGACAGCCAGCTGGGTCGGGCGAAGGAATTGGTCAGCGACCTGCGGACTCGGCTCAACGTGGCCGAGCGGATGCTGACTGTCGAGGGGGACTTGCACGACGAGATTCCCGTCTCGGCGGCGGCCAACGACGACATCATCGACCAGGTGACCGACTATCTGGCTCCGGCCGGGTCGGCCCAGGTCGCCGAGAAGTAAGGAGTCCGGCCGCGGCACCGCGGTCGGCGGCAGTACCAGGCGTGCGTGCGAACCGGCGGCCCCCCAACGGCTGCCGGTTCGCCCCGTTTGCCCCCACGACGTATTACGGCCAGCAGAGCCACGCATCGTGAACCCGTCCGCCGCCCTGCCCCGGTTTCTGCTTTGGATCGACGCGGTCGGCGGCTTTCTGATTTGTCCCGGCGACGTGGTCCGGTTCGGTCAGGCGGCCACGGGCAATCCGGTCGAAGTGCCGCTGATGGCCGACATTTCGCGGCATCAGCTGACGATTCGCCGCGACGCCGAGGGCTACGTCGCCGAGCCGATCCGCGAAACCCGACTCAACGGCCGCCCGCTGACCGCGTCGAGCGGCTCTGGCCGATGGCGACCGCATCGGGCTGGGTCCAGTCGAAATCTGCTTTCGCCGGCCGCACTGCTGTCGGCCACGGCCCGAGTCGAACTGGCTGGCTCCCATCGCACCCGGCCCTCGTGCGACGCCGTGCTGCTGTTGGCCGAATCGTGCGTGCTCGGCCCGCGGCCCAACAGCCACATTGTTTGCCGCGATTGGCCGCAGGATGTGGTGCTGTTTCGCCAGGGTGCGGAGCTGGTCTGCCTGGCGCCGGGCAGCTTCGAGATCGACGGCCGCCGCTGTCACGATCGGGGAGCGCTGGTCCCGGGCTCCCGGGTCGCCGGCCACGGGTTTTCGTTTTCGCTCGAAGCCGTTGGATGACAAGGAGCTTGGAGCGAGCGGCCGTAAACATTTTGGGGCCGATCTGCCAAGATTGGCCAGGCGCCGGCGAATGCAAGCCTGTCGGGCCGCAAGTCGACCCTGGCCCGGCGAAACCGCTCCCACGGGCGGCGTGTTAGAATAGGGGTCCTTTCCCGCGCCGGCACGTACCGGCCGGCTGCGGAGTCCCGGATCGCAATGACGATGACCGCCGAGCAATCACCGCTCGTGATGGATCCTGGTCCCGGCGCCGAGACTGCGCCGCCGGCTCGTCGCTGCGCGGGTCCGAGCCCCGCTTCCTCTATGCCACCGGCGCCCGGCCGCTCGAGGGCTATACGATCAAGCGGGGCGTCGGCCGCGGGGGATTCGGCGAGGTCTATTTCGCCGTCAGCGATGCCGGCAAAGAAGTCGCCCTGAAGCTGATCCGCCGCAACCTGGACGTCGAGCTCCGCGGCGTCACGCACTGCCTGAACCTGAAGCACCCCCATCTGGTGGCCCTGTACGATGTCCGCCAGGACGATCAGGACAACAGCTGGGTCATCATGGAGTTGGTCCACGGCGAATCGCTCGAGGACGCGATCCGCCGCTATCCGCAGGGCATGCCGCTGGCCGAAGCCCTGGATTGGCTCCGCGGCATCGCGGCCGGGGTGTCGTACCTGCACAGCCACGGCATCGTCCACCGCGACCTCAAGCCGGGCAACGTGTTTCGCGACGAAGGGATTGTCAAGCTCGGCGATTACGGCCTCTCGAAATTCATCTCCTGCAGCCGCCGCAGCGGGCAGACCGAGAGCATCGGCACCGTACACTACATGGCGCCCGAGATCGCCAACGGCCGCTACGGCAAGGAAATCGACATCTACGCCCTGGGCATCGTGCTCTATGAAATGCTCACCGGCCGCGTGCCGTTCGAGGGCGAGAGCGTCGGCGAAGTGCTGATGAAGCACCTGACGGCCGAGCCCGACCTGAAAGAGTTGAGCCCGCCCTTGCGCGACGTGGTCGGTCGAGCCCTGGCCAAGGATCCGGCCGTGCGGTTCGACTCGGTTGATGCCTTGGTGTCCGCGGTGGCGTCTGTGGCGCCCACTGCCGGCCCGGGCGGCAACCCTTTTTCGCCGACCTACGGCAGTACCGCGGCGACGGCAGGTCTCGGTTCGGCCGCAGTGGCCCTGGGCGGCGAGGAGCCGGTTTGGCGATTCGTCCGCGAACAAGCCCAGCGGGCGGTCGCATACTGGAACCACGGCAATCTGTCGACATTGGCCAAAGTGTGTTTGATCCTGCTGGGCATCGTGACCAGCCCGGCCTGGATCAAGCTGATCGTCATCGGCGTAGTCAGCTACGGCGCTTACCGCATTGTCCGCTGGTTCGTGCGGCTGCTGAGTCCGGCCCCGGCTTCGGCCGTCAGTTCGGCGGTAGCGGCTCAACGCGATTGCGCGCCCGGCGGAACCGCGCGCGGTGGCGGCCGTGCGGGCCACGCCGCGACCGGGCGAACGGGCGGCGCCGGCCTTGCTCGTCAAAAGCAAGCCGGAACGGTCCGCCGACCTGATCGGCTCGCTCTTGTTCTCGGCGGCCGCGTCGCTGGCGCTGGCCGTGGTGATGGTGCTCTTGCGCGGTCAGCCGGCCCAGATCGAGCAGTTCGCCTGGCTGGCGCTGACCAGCACGCTGGGAACCTGGAGCGTGCTCATTCCGGCCAAGCTCTGGGAAGGAGCGTCGGGCGAGCAAGCCCTGCGGCGATTCGCGATGCTGGTCGTGGGCCTGGGCTTCGGCGCGGCCGCGTTCGGGCTGGATCGGGCATTGCTGGTGAACCTGCCGTTCGAGATGCGGCCGCAGTGGGAGAACCGTCACGTGCCGGCCAGCTTTTACGGGCTGCTCGACGGCGCCCCGCTGCTGCCGGCCTTTACCGCCTATTTCGGCTTCCTGTTTCTGCTGATCCGCTGGTGGCGGCAGGCCGACCCGCTGCGCTCGGTGCGGCTCAGCCTGTGGACAACCGTCTCGACGGTGTTCATCGCCTGGTTGCTCAACGAGTTCTTTCCGTTCCCGCAGCCCTGGGGCCTGATGGTCGCGGCGATCATGTCGATTGCCGTGCAACTGGCCAGTCCCTGGGTGCCAGAAGTGGAGCGGGCGCGGGCGAATTATTGACCGGTCGCTTGCGCCGCCGCCCCGATCGGTCACGCATGTGCCATATCTCGGAGCGATGGTCAATGTCGAGGCGAACCAGGTTTCTTACTGTTACAACATTTGCGTTTGCGAGTCTGACGAGTGCCGGCACTTGGTGGCTTGTTTGGAATGCATCCGAGTTCGCGTCTCACTCGACTGCGTCAAAGCTACTGCTAGCTGTATTGTTCGGCGTGGTGCTTCTGCCTGGTGGCTATTGGCTCGCAAGCCGGCTCTGGCACGAATCAGAGGCGGCGCAGCAGCGGCCAGTCGAGAGCGTTATGCCGAAAAGAGGCTGGATGTGGCACACGAGCCGGCTCATTTTCCTAGCGGCGGTCGTCGGATGGTTCATCTATAGCGCTTGGACGCGGATGGAAGGGCACTAAGAATTGTGCCTGCACCGGCGCTTGAGGCTGGTCACGGACCGCAAATATTTCCGGGCCAGCGGCTGGCACGAGCCTGCGGGTATTTGACGAGACTTGCTCGAGCGGGATCAATGTTCATGGAAAGTGCATCGGTGGTAAACGTGGGCTGGTTGGCGATCCTGGCGTTGGCCATGATGGCTCTGCTGGCGATCCCGCTGGTGGTCATCCTGCTGGTGCATCCGAAAACGCGGGCGGGTCTGGCGTCGCTGGCCCGCTTTCTGGGCTGGGTGGCCGGCTGCATCGTGTTCGTGGCGCTGTTCGGGTATTTCTTCGTCGGCTCCTGGGGCTCGCCGCCAAACGCACCACACGTGCAATCGGTGCGCGTCGTCAGCGCAACATCCAGCACTTCCGCGCCCGAGCAGGGTCCGGATTCGTTCGCCCTTGACCATCCCATCGAGCCACATTCATCCGGCGGATCGGCGGTGGGCACGCCGCCCGCTGAATTGTCCCAGCCGGTCTCGTCCGGCCAGCGACCCGAGTGGCTGGACTGGCCGGCCGGTCGGCACGAACAAACGCACGTGCTGGCCGTCAAGTCGGGCTTGTGGAGCACCGCGGCCGAGTGCCGCGCGGCCCTCGACGGCGCGATCGCCAAGGGGGTCGAGCAGTATCTGGTCGAATGCTTCGGCGACCAGCAGGCGGCCCTGGCGCAATTCGATCCAGCGCAACTCCGGCCGAGACTCGTCAAACGGCCGATCTACGCCGAAACGGTCGAGGCCTCGGTGGGCCCGATGCTCCAGTGGCACGCGCTGCTGGAATTCGACAACGGGCTGCGGGCCGAGCTGCAACGGCTGGTCCAGGCCGGCGCGGTCTCGCAGCGGCTCCGCTGGGCCGGCAGCGGCTTCGCCCTGGTGCTGGCAGCGCTCGCCGCCTCGTTTGCCCACTTGAAGCTCGACCTGGCCACCGGCGGGCAATATCGCGGGCGGTTGCGTTGGGCCACGGGGCTGGCGATACTCTTAATGGCGGCCGGCGCCGTCGGAATCTGCGTGCTCTAGGGGCCGCGCCAGCGCGGCGAGCAGACGACCGGCCTGCCCCTGGCATTGCCCGGTCGATCGCTGCCCTCTGGCGTTTGCATGTCGCCCCTCGCCGAATCGGATCGCTTGCTGGTCGATCGCGTCCGCGCAGGCCAGGACGACGCCTGGCGCGAATTGATTGCCCGCTTCGAAGGGCGACTGCTGGCCTTTGCCCAGGCCCGGCTCGGCCAACGGGCGACCAGCGAGGACGTGGTCCAGGAGACGTTCCTGGGCTTTCTCACCAGTCTGCCGAACTACGATCAGTCGCGGTCGCTCGAGAGCTATTTGTTCTCGATCGCGGCCCACAAGCTGACCGATCACTTGCGGCGCGAAGGGCGGCGGCCCACCCTGCCCTTGTCCGCACCCACTTCGAGCGGTTCCTGGCAGCCGCCGGCCCGGCTGCACGGGGCCAGCAGCCTGCTGCGGGGGGCCGAGCGCCGCGACTTGGAAGAGCAAGCCCTGGTCGACGCGCTCCGCGAGCAGATCGACCGGCTCCGCGAGCGGGGCGACTGGAACAAGCTGGCTTGCCTGGAACTGGTCTTCGTCCGCGGCTGGGGCAACAAGGAAGCCGCCGGCCAGTTGGAACTGAGCGAACAGTCGGTGGCCAATTTCAAGTTCGAGTTTCTCGAGCGGCTCCGCAACCTGGTCCGCAAGCAGCAGCCCAGCGCCGACGTCTTTCCCGAACTGTACGAGGCGCCATGAACCGCCCGCTGACCGACGCCGAACTGGCCGCCTACCTGGACGAGGCCCTTGCGCCCGAAGCGATGGCCGAGTTCGAGCGCGCTGCCCGGGGCGACGCCGCCCTGCTGGAGCGGCTCCGCGACGTGGCGGCCCGCCGCGACGCGGGGGTTCACTCGCTGGGCGAAATCTGGCGCCGCCACCGATTGAGCTGCCCGACGCGGCAACAATGGGGCAGCTACCTCTTGGGCGTGCTGGCCCGCGAGGAAGCCTCGTATTTCGATTTTCACGTCCAGGTGGCCGGCTGCCGCTGGTGTCAGGCCAGTCTGGAGGATCTCCGCGCCCAGCAGGCCAGCTCGCCCGCCGCGGCGGAGAAGCGCAGGCAGAAATATTTCCAATCCAGTGCCGGCCGGCTGCGGACGCGCTGAGCTGGCGCCGCGGGGCTTCCGAGGGAGGCTTGTCATGGACGAAGCACAACACCAATTGCTGACCGAAATCCGCGACGCGCTCGACGGCAGCCCTCCGCTGCCAGCAGCAAACGGCCGACGCCCAGAAGCAACTGATCGAGTATCAGTCCGAGATCCGCCGGCAGCAGCAGTTTCAGCGGCGCTGGTTCGCGATGTTTGCGATTGGGTCGACGGTGCTCGTGGCGGGCGTGTGTGCCATGCTGTTCGCGACAATGGTCCGGTCGACCCCGCCGATGCCGATCGCGGTCCCGGCCTACACGACCTATCCACCGTCTCTCCCAAGCGTGCCGCCGAGCGGCGTCGGCGATCTGGACGATGTATTCAGCGGACCGGACGCATCGCAGGGAATCCCGTTTTTCGATCCGCCCGCGCGAAGTTCACTGGTCCCGGTGCCCGAACAGGCCGACTGACCGGCCGCGCCGGCGCCGCGATTCTTGCCGGCGCGCAAAAAAAGCCGCCGGGGTCACCGGCGGCTTTTCTGCGTCGAACCTGACGCTCGCATCCGTGTCGCTTTAGCGGGCCGGAGCCCCGATCGCCTCGACCGAAATCACGGCCGAGTTGTTGTCGCGGTTGGCGTCGGGCACTTCCTGTTCGGCGTCGACCACGATCGAGACGAATGGATATTTCAGCCCGGCCGGCAGCCGCAGGTCGACCGCCGTGGTCGCTCCCGCGTCCAACCCGCTCACCCGCTTGACCGCCCCGGGCAGGTTGGCCCCGGGCGTCGCATCCTGGCTGCCAGCCACCCGGACGGTAAACTCCTGATTGACGTTGGTCGTGCTGTTGTTGACCACGGTCACGCGGTACCGCGGCCCGAGCTTTTCGGCTGGCACGCCCGAGTCGATCAAGCGGATGTCGATCGGCACCAGGTCGGCCGAGTTGGCCGGGCTCGCCGGCATGGTCGTCGAAACCAGTTGGGTCGTGGCCACGGCCGAGGCGGCCGGAGCCGCTGTCGCTGCGGGGGTCGCCGCCGGGGCCGCCGAGTAGCTGCCGTTGTCGCCGCCGCCACTCGAGCCACCGCCGCTGGAGCCGCCCCCATCGCTGCCGCTGCCGCTGCCGCTGCCGCTGAGCATGCTGAGCAAGTTGCTAAGGATTCCGCCGCTGCCGGAGGCATCGCTACTCGCGCCGGCGGTCGTGGTGCCCGTCGAACTGCCGCCCGTCGAATTTCCGTTGGACCCCTTGGTCCCCTTGCCGCTGCCGGCGGTGCCCGTGCTCCCCGTGCCGGTTGCGGTGCCGCCGGTGCTCGAGGTTCCCTTGATGACGCTGCCGATTCCCTTGCCGGATAGATTGCCGACGACTGGCGAACTGGCTTTGAAAACGCCAGTGTCGTTGCTGCCCAGCTTGAAGCTGCCGGCGGTGGCATTGGTCGAGTTGAACTTGGTCAAGATGCTCTGGTTTCCCTGGGTGGTGGCAACCTGGCTGGCGAGCTGCGGCTTGGTGGTCTTGTAGCTTTGCGGACTTTGGGCCAGCAGCGGAGCGGCTTGATAAAAGCCGGAGCCGCTTCGCATACCGCCGCCGCCGCCATGCCCCCCGCCGTGGGCGAAAGCGTTCTGGCTGGCGGCCAGAGTGGCCAAGGTACCCAGAATCAACGCGGTCCGAGTGAAAAACGATTTCATGACAGACTCCCCTGCGGCTGGTGTTTTTGCCGGCGAATCCGCGGAAGACTCGCCCAGCGGGTTCGATCCTCTGCCCTGTTGAGCGTCAAACCCCGCCGTTTGTTACAGCAGCGCTCAAAAACAGGGCCGGCGGCTGCTACCGGCAGCAGTCCCGGCAAGCTACATTTGCTACCGGCATCCGTCCGGGAAAACCGCCGGCGTGCCCAGGCCGTCATCCCTTCGAACTTCCCAGCGAGGCCGCGCGTGGCACGCATCACGTTTCTCGGCGCGGCCGAGACCGTCACCGGCTCGAAGTACCTGCTCGAGGCCGGCAAGGCCCGGGTGCTGATCGATTGCGGCTTGTTCCAGGGCATGAAGGCTCTCCGCGAGCGCAACTGGCAGCCGCTGGCCTATCCGCCGGCCAAGGTCCAGAGCGTGGTGCTGACCCACGCCCATATCGACCACGTCGGCTACTTGCCGCGGTTGGTCAAGGACGGTTTCGCCGGGCCGGTGTACTCGACCCCGCCGACCGAAGATCTGGCCGAGTTGGTTCTGCTCGATTCGGCCAAGAACGAAATGGCCGACGCCGAATACGCCAACCGCAAGGGCTTCAGCAAGCACCGGCCGGCCTTGCCGCTGTTCGATACCGACGACGTCAAGCGGACCATGAAGCGGTTCCGCACCATTCGCCGCGGCGAATGGTTTTCGCCGGCCGAGCCGATCTGGGCCCGCTACCACGACGCCGGCCACTTGCTGGGCTCGTCGATGATCGAGGTCGAGCTCCGCGATTCGACGCCGCCCATCCGAATCTTGTTCTCGGGCGACGTCGGCCGCTACAACGCCCCGCTCTATTACGATCCGGCGCCGCCGACGCCGTGCGACTACCTGATCTGCGAGAGCACCTACGGCGACCGCGACCATCCCCCGGGCGACGTCCGCGACGAGCTGGCCGGTGTCGTCAATGAAGCGGTCCGTCGCGGCGGCGTGATGCTGATGGCCTCGTTCGCCGTCGGCCGGGCCGAGCAGATGATCTATCTGATGCAGATCCTGATGGCCAACAAGAAGATTCCCGAGCTGCCGATCTATCTCGACAGCCCGATGGCGGTCAGCGGCTGGAACATCTACCGCTATTACGGCGGCGAGCACGATCTGTCCGAAGGCCTCGCGATCGACAAGGACTACGCCTTCGACCTGCGGCACGTGCAGCTGGTCCGCACGACCAACGAATCCAAGCAGCTCAATTCGGTGAATGGGCCGGCGATGATCATTTCCTCGTCGGGCATGATGACCGGCGGGCGGATTCTGCACCACCTGGCCCAGCGGCTGCCCGACGCCCGCAACACGATCATCCTCGGCGGTTACATGGCCGAAGGCACCCGCGGACGCGATCTGCAGCGCGGCGCCGAACGGCTGCGGGTCTTCGGCCGGGACGTGCCGGTGCGAGCCCAGGTGGTCGAAATGTCGAGCCTCAGCGGCCACGCCGGCCACAACGAGCTGTTGCGGTGGCTCGCGCCGTTGGCCGCCCCGCGGCAGACGTTCTTGACGCACGGCGAGAAGCCGAGTGCCCTGGCCCTGGCCGAAGAGCTGCGGCGGACGCGCAACTGGAACACGGTGGTCCCGCGGATGGGCGAAAGCTTCGAGCTGGGCGGCGCAGCCGCCGCGCCGGCCTGAGTGCCGCGGGTTTGCCGCTTCCCATCCCGGCGCTGGCGCGTAGGACCTTCCCTTCGTCCTTGGTCTGGCCCATGACAACCAACCGCGATCCCCAGCAGAACCAACAGGCGATCCTCGCTTCGCAAACCTACGTGCTGGCCGAACAGGATACGAAGCTCCTGGCCCAGCGCGAGCTCCGCCCGGTGCGGTTGCAGCTCGAGCTGCTCAAGCCGGAAATGGCGCTCGAGCAACAGGGCATCGAGTCCACGATCGTGGTCTTCGGCAGCACCCGGATCGTCGAGCGTCCGCTGGCCGAGCAGCGGTTGGCCGCGGCCCAGGCCGCCCTGGCGGCCGATCCGCAAAACGCCGAGCGGGCCGCCGCCGTCGCCCGGGCCGAGCGGCTGCTGGCCAAATGTCACTATTACGACGCCGCCCGCGAGTTTGGCCGTCTGGTCTCCAGCCGCTGCCAGATCGGCGGCACCTGCCAGTACGTGATGGTCACCGGCGGCGGGCCGGGCATCATGGAAGCGGCCAACCGCGGGGCGTTCGACGTCGAGGCCAAGTCGATCGGCCTGAACATCTCGCTCCCCGCCGAGCAAATGCCCAACCCCTACATCACGCCCGAGCTCTGCTTTCAGTTCCACTACTTCGCGCTGCGGAAGATGCACTTCCTGCTCCGAGCCCAGGCGCTGGTGGCCTTTCCCGGCGGCTACGGCACGCTGGACGAATTCTTCGACGCCCTGACGCTTCGCCAGACCCGGCGGATGCAGGAGATCCCGATCATCCTGTTTGGCCGCGAGTACTGGGAGCAGGTGCTGGACCTCGATTTTCTGCTGGCCGAAGGCATGATCGATCCGGAACACTTGCGGCTGTTTACCTATGCCGAAACGGCCGAAGAGGCCTGGCAGATCATTACCCAGTTCCACAGCCAGCAGCCGGGGCCGTGAGCGGACAAGAGTGACAGGCAAGGAAAAGTGCGCTCGCCGAGCTTGCCTTCAGCGCGAAATGTTGTAATATATAGCAACACCGCCATTGCGACCCAGCGCGGCTCGGGAAGCCCTGAATGAACGACGTGCACGTCGTGTGGGATTTGCCGGACGATCCGGAGGGCAATGTCGCCCACATCGCCGAGCACGGGATTTCGCCAGAAGAAGTCGAGGAAGTTCTATTCGACCCGGACAGCGACACGACCTTCAGCAGGTCGAGCGACAACCAAATCACATTTGGTTACACCCAGGACGGCCGATATATCGCCGTCGTCTGGGAGCATGTGATGGACGATCCCCTGACGATGCGCCCGATCACGGCGTACGACGTCGACGAGCCTGGCACGTAGCCGAAAGCGATCCATGGCAAAGAAACGCGTCACCAAGCAGCGAGCACGCACGGCAGCCGATGTTGCGCGGGAGAAAACCGTGCGGCTCAAGTTTCAGACATCTCGACCGACGCTCGATTCGCTGGTCTCAAGCGGAGAATACACGCCCGCAATGAAACAGGGCGAGTACCTCATCCTGATGCAGGTTGCCGTGCGCCTCCGGCAAGCCCGCGAGCAGCGGAAGCTGAGCCTGGCCGACCTGTCGACGTTGACGGGCATCGACAAGGCTGCCATCAGCCGGATTGAGAATGGTTTGGCCGAGAACCCGACCATCGGTACCATCAGCCGGCTGGCCCGGTCGCTCGGCAAACGGCTGCGCATCGAATTGGATGACGAACATTCCGTCGCGGCGCAATAATCTGTTCAATTGCCGCCGCACCGAAAAGTCCCCACTTTCCCGAGTGAAACTGCATCCCCTGCAAAGGCCCCGCCATGCTTCGCTGCCTATCGGTTCGCACCGCGAGCACCTTGCTGTTCCTGGGTGCGCTACTCGGGCAGGCGCCCCGGCCACGGCCGACGAGCCGCCGCCGACCGACAATCCGTATCTGGCCGCGCCCGACTTGTCGCGGGCCGAACTGGGTGAGTTTCTCCGCAAAATGCTGAGCAAGCCGGCCAGCATCCGCAAGCGGCCCGGCTTCGACGAGGCCATTCTGGACGCGGCCGATCGGATCCTGGCCACCGACAAACAGGACGAGGCGGCCACGCCGGCCCTGGTCGAAAAAATGGCCACCTTGCAGCGCCTGGGCGATAAGGGGGACAAAAAAGCCGACGAGCGGTTGGCCCACCTCGCGGACGAATTGGCCACCGATACGCGTCCCGCGGTCGCGGACGCCGCCGGGTTCTATCAGCTCGAGCGCAAGGCCCTGGATGCCGACGCCGTCGAACCACCCGATCTGCCCCCGCTCCTGGCCGAGCTGAAGAAGTACTGCCAGTCGCACAAGCTCGACGGCCGGCATTTGCGGCTGGCCTCGGCCACGGTGCGGATCATCAATCGCCTGCCCGACGACATGGAAGCGCTCGACGCCTATCGCCTGTTTGGCGGCTGGTTCGCCGACAGCGAAGACACGGACCTGTCCCGCTACGGCCGCAAGATCGGCACGGGGCCGAAGCGCAAGGCCAAGCCCGACGCTCCGCCCGCCGAAGAACCCGAAGACGGCTGACCGGCCGATCCGGCGCCGACCGCCAGGCGCATCTCAAGCGTGACGGCACCGCCAAGCCACTCCACCGCCAAACCACTCCACCGCAAGACACCGCGGCGCGAAAAAATTTTTGCCTCGCCGGGGCGGCACTCCTATACTGCTGGGCGCTGCTCGCTTGCCGGAACAGGCGGGCAGCCCACGTCCCGGTTTCTCGAGCAAGAGGAGGCTGTCATGCGTGCTGCTGCGCTAGTGTCGTTGTCTGCGCTGACCTGTCTGTCGGTCGCCCCCGCGGTGGCCCAAACGCCCCGTTCCGAAGCGCTGCGGCAAAAGATCGCCACGCTGCAGCAGGAACTGGACGAAGTCGAAACGTCGCCCAAACGCTACAGTCACGTGACGCAAATTGGCGGCCCGCGCGGCGCCGAGCGGCGCGAGGACCAGGTCGTGCGGCTGTACGACCTGAGCGATCTGTTCGCGGTCGCTCCCCCCTACACCGCCGATCGATTCGAGGGGCTGTCCAAAACCCGGGCCCCGCTGTTTCCGCGGCCGAGCGAAGAACAATCCCGCGGCGGCATGGGCGGCATGGGTGGCGGCGGATTCTTCAGCCTGGGCGACAAAGCGGCCCGATTGCCCGACGCCCAGCAGCAAACCCTGCACCAGCGCGGAACCGGCGGAGGCAGCGCCCCCAACGGCCAATGGTCGAGCATGGACGATTTGATCGGGGCGATCACCTCGACCATCGCTCCCAGCAGTTGGGACGAGGTCGGCGGTCCCGGCTCCATCGCCCGGCTGGGCAACGCCCTGCTGATCTCCTCCACTCGGCAGAATCACGAACAAATCGAAGCCCTGCTGCAGTTGTTCCGCCAGCGCTGGGGCACGCTCCGCACGATCTCGGTCCGGGCCTGGTGGCTGTGGCTGGATGAGGCCCGCGTGACGGCCCTGCTCGCCGGCGGCGCGCCTGTCGCCAAGGGGCAACCGGTGCCGGCCTTTGGCGTGGTCGACCGGGTCTGTGGGACAAACTGCAGTCCGAGCTGGCCGGGCCCGACCGTCCCGCCACGATTGGCTATCGGGCCGCGGTCACCTGCTACAACGGCCAGACCGTCAGCACGCAGACCGCTCGCCAAAGTCTGCTCGTCACCGACATCCAGCCGCACGTCATGGGCCACATCACCGAAAAGGGCAAGAAGAAGGAAACCAGCGAGCCGGTGGTCGCGTATCAACCGTCGACGACGATCGTCCAGGAAGGAGCCGCGCTCGAAATCACGCCGATCTCGAACACCAGTGGCAAGTTCGTCGTGCTCGATGTCCATAGCCAGGTGACCGAACTGCTCGCCTCGCCGCCGGCCGCCCGAGCCCGCGCTGCCGAGGACGGCGCCGCCGGTGGGCTGGCCGGTCCGGCCGAAATCATCGCGGCCCTGGAACGGCAGCGGCTGTCGATCCAGCAGTTGGCCACGACGCTCCGCGTGCCGGTAGACGAAGTCATGCTGATCGGCGGCATGACGTCCGACAGCCCGCCCGACGCCGAGCGGCCCAACTTGTTCATGTTCGTCAAAGTGACCGTCCAAGAGCTCCGCGATGACCGCGAGTCGCGCGAGATGCCCGCACCTAAGACCGAACCGACGGACGACGACGCCAAGGCAGCCGCCGACGCTCCGGCGGCCGACCATCCGGCGCAGGCGGTGGATGCCAAGGGCGAGAAAGATCCGCTGCCGGCCAAAGCCCAGGGCGGTAAGGCCCCGGCAGGTTCGCCCTTTTGAGCTCTGACAAATTTCCGCAGCGGCCGATTGCCGCAACCGGCCGCTGCGGGCGGCTATTCGAATGAGCGGATCAGCCGCTGCAGCCGGCGGCGGTAGCTGAAATGCTCGACTTCGAGCAAGTGCCGCGGCGAGCGGACGTAGTGAATCCCCGACCCCAGGTCCGGCCCGTGCGCCTGCTTCAGGCGGCGAAACCGCTCGGCCCGGGCTGGCGAATCGCGCCCGCGCGAAGAAACCGGGCGATCAACTGGGCCTGATAATCCACCAACCCCCACTGGCCGCTGTCGGGCTGGATCAAGCCGGCCACGAACAGGTTGTCGTGCTGCGGTGGAAAAATGTTCAAGAACAACTCGGGCCGATCCCCGGTCCAATTGAGATGCCGGCGGTCGATAAACGGAATCGTGATGCGGAAGCCGGTGGCGTAGATCAACACGTCGACCGCCGTGCTCGTGCCGTCGACGAATTGCACCCGATCGCCGCAGAGCCGCTCGACGTCCGGCTTCACGGCGATCCGTCCGTGCCCGACGAAGTACAGCATCTGCGAATTGATGATCGGGTGCGTCTCGAACAGCTTGTGATCGGGCTCGGGCAAGCCGTAGCTCTGCGGTCCGCCCAGCGCCAGCTGGACCACGCGGCGGGTGATCGCTCGCCGCAACCACAGTGGCAGCCGCCAACGCAGCAACCGCTCGCCGCAGCGATCGGTCGGCTTGCCCAGCAAAAACTTGGGCAGGTAATGATAGCCGCGGCGCACGCTGTGGAATGTGGCGGCCGCGTTCTGGGCCGCTTCGACGGCAATGTCGCAGCCCGAGTTGCCGGCGCCCACCACCAGCACCCGCCGGCCGCGGAGCACCTCTGGAGTCTTATAGCGCGACGAGTGCAGCACCAGCCCGTCGAACGAGCCCGGGTAGTCCGGCAGCCGCGGGTCCCAGTTGTGCCCATTGGCGATCACCACGCCGCCGTAACGGCGGATTTCGCCGCCGTCGAGCGCGATATTCCAGCCGGAGCCGGCCGGCTCGATCGACTCGACCGAGCGCCCAAATTCGACGAGCTCGTAGAGCCCGAAGTGCCCGGCGTACGCCCGGAGATAGTCCCAGGCCTGGCGGTGGCTGGGGTACTCGGGAAATTCCTCGGGCATCGGAAAGTCGGTGTACTCGGTCAGCCGCTTCGACGAGATCAAGTGCGTCGACTCGCAAACGCTGCTAGCCGGCTTGCCGTAGTACCAATTGCCGCCGACGTCGTTCTCGCGCTCGATCACCTCACAGGCGATTCCCGCCTGGCGCAGGTTCTTGGCCACGGCCAATCCTGACGACCCGGCGCCGACGACAGCGATTTTTTCCGAGCGATCCGAGATCATGGGTGCACAGCCAGCAGATAGCTACCGAACTTTCGAGATGGCCCGCGAGGCGATTTGATTCTGGCGAGCGACGAACCCCCGGGGCCAGTGCAAATACTGCTACCACCCGCGTGGCAGTTCGCCGCCGGCGCGAATTCTTTCTCGAGGCGCAGCGCGCTTCCGCCGCGCCTTGTGAGAATCGGAATCTCCGTCGCGATCGGACGGGGCGACACGCGGCCAAACGATCCTCGCCCGAAGTTAACCCAATCCATCTTTTTCACGTTTTCGATAGAAAAACGTAACTCAAATGGGGGGAAGCTGACAAAAAAAGATGACGGATAATTTTCGCATCCTCTTAATACAATGAAACTTACGATTGCTGTTCAAACTTCGGTCGCTTGACGAACTGGCCGAATGGCATAAAAATAATGACGCACGGAGGGATGCTCCGACATGGAACACGTCAGCCTGCGGACGCAGCAGGCGGCGGTTCGTGGCGTTCCCCCGGGACTTCCTGTTCACAAACTGTGGCGGCCCACTCGGGTCGGCGCCGGCTGAGTCGGGAATTTTCGAGTTGCCCAGTGCGTCGTTTGCCCAGGCATGTGAAGTCGATCGACGGATTTCCCCTTTGCAGGGGACGCTCGGCGTGCTGGGGGCCTTTGCCCGTAGCACGCGAGAACGATGGAGTCGGCGGCGAGCTTGCCCGTGGCATTGCGCGGATGACGATTTCGGCTAGGGGTCGCCGGTCGTCCAAGCGGAGCCGCGTGGATTTTCGGCGGGCTCGCCGGGATCGAGGCGGGGGGCAGCGATTAACGTACGAAGAGGCACTCTAGGGACGCAGCACGCGTCCGCCATTTGCCCGCACTGACGCGGACGGGAGTAAAGGAAATGAAGTCGCACAAGAACAAAATCACTTCGGCTGAAGATTATAAGATCGTCAGCAGCTTCCAGACGGTGCGCAAGACACTGCTGGACGCCAAGTTTGCCGACCGGATGGAGCGGCCGCTGGCCTACTGGGCCATGCCAAACGACCGCCGCTTGCCGCTGGCTTTCCTGGGCCGGACGATCAAGGATCTGCTCGACACGCCGTTCGAAGAGCTGTCGGCCACGGCCGGGATCGGCCAGAAGAAGATCAGCTCGCTGGTCAAGCTGCTGACTCGGGCCACCAAGGATCATCCGCCCGCCGTGCCGTTCGGCATGAGCGAGCTGGTCGAGGCCAAGCGTCCGGCCGAAAAGTCCAAGAAGAACAAAAATGCTTTCGACCCCACGCTGGTGTCCGAAGCCCTCTGGACCCAATGGCTGGAAACCGTCCGCAAGCACGACATTGGTCGTGAGAAGCTGGGCCGGCTCGCTCCCAGCCTGGCCGCGCTGCCGACCGTCATCTGGCACACGCCGCTCGACTATTACATGCAGCACACCGTGGCCGAGATCCGCCAGCTCAAGACCCACGGCGAGAAGCGGGTCCGGGTCGTGCTCGAGGTGTTCTACATCGCCAACGAAATCCTGGCCGACTCCGGCGTCGACAAATTCGTCGCCATCCGCTTCGTGCCCCGGTTTATCCTGCCGCTGGAGGCGCTGGGTCGCCGAATGGATGGCCAAGCCGGGCGTGCCCAGCCCCGAGGAAGTCCGCAATCGGCTCAGCGTCCCCCTGCTCGATCAACTCAGGATCGACGCCGGCGACACGGTCTATGGCCTGAGCGCCGGCCGCTTGGGCGTCGAGGGCAATCCGCAAAGCGTGCGGCATCAGTCGCGGCAGATGGGCGTCACCCGAGCCCGGATCTATCAGCTGCTCGAAGACTGTGCCCGGGTGATGGAAGTCCGCTGGCCGGAGGGCAAGGCCCAGCTGGCCCGCTTGGGCGGAAAGTTCCATGCCGAGGCCAAGGGCAACGACGACCTCACCCTGTTCGACGCCACCGTCGAGCTGTTCTATCCCAGCAAGAAGGGCCTGGCCGACGAAGAAGGCCAAGACGGCGAAGAGTAATCGCCGCGGCGAGCCGGGCGACGACAAGCCTGGCGAGGATCAGCTCGGCGAACATGCCGATCCCTCCAATCGCTGGTGATTGGGGAGGGGGCGTGTTCGCCGGGCTTTTTTTATGCGCTCCGAGCCCGCTTGGTGTCCGGCCCCGGCACGGTCGCTCGGCGACTGTCGCGCACCCGATTGCCGCTGGCCGCGTCGAGCGGCACCACGTCGACCTGTTCGGCGGCCTGCCGCAATTGGTGGTAGTGCTCCACGTAATGACCGACCTGGCAGCAGGCCCACAGCCGGCCGGCCAGACGCAGCACGACCCCCGGTCCGGTCAGATGCCCGAGCGTGTCGGCGGCCACGGCCAGCGGATGCGTCAGCAGCGAGCCGCATCCAGCCCGCCTCGCCGGCATGCCGCCAGAACATTCGCTCGGCGTGCAGCCCGGCCGCGAACGACGATTCGCCGCCGAGCGCCGAGCGGCTGGCGCAAACCTGGGCGGCCGGCTCGCTGACCGTCCGATAGCCCGACCGCTCGAGCGACCAGGCCAGCTCGACGTCGGCCAGCTCGACGCCAATCGCGCTCGTCCAACCGCCGATCGCGGCCAGGGCCGAGGTGCGAAAGAAGCCGCGCAGCCACAAGCGCCGAACACCTCGCTGCTCGGCTGCGCCGAAAGCCGCTCGAGTCCTTCCCGCGATCGTCCGCCGCGCTCCGCCCGCGCCGTAGGCGATTCCCAGGGCCAGCACGCGGCTGGGCCGCTGGGCGTCGAGCACCAGCGGAGCGACGGCGGCCACCCGCGGATCGGCGAAGTTCGCCAGGGCCTTGTCGGCCCAGCCCTCGACCACCGTGCAGCCGGCGGCCAGCACATGGACCACGGGCGCGTCGCTGGCGCCGATCCCCAGGTTCGCGCAGGAGACGAAGTCCGAGCCGCCGGGCGCCGCCATCAGGCAGACCTCGCCGGCCAGATCGTACGGGTCGTCGTAGCCGAAGTTCGCCGCCACGATCACTTCGCAATCGCGCGGGCGATTCTCCAACACCGAAACCAGCGTCGTTTCCAGGGGCTCGACACCGCTGGTGGCGGGAATCACGATCGCAAGCCGGGACACGACAACCTCTCTTGGTAGATCGCGGGCGACTACCGTCTGCGGCCAGATGCCGGAAAACGTCGGATGGGAGTGGCTCGCAGAGTTTCGTTCGCTGAACCGATCCGCAAGCGATCTGGCCAAGCTGTCGCGGCGGATACGCGCTGCAGTCGCTCGTCGAATAATTTCGGCCTGCGCAGGGCCGCGAGTTTATTCCAACTGCCCAAGTCCGCTGGGCCGCGACTCCGCGAGATTTGCTAGCAGCTCGACTGCCAGCGGGAAACACGGCCGGACCGCAGCGCCGCCGCAGCGCTTATTCGGCCCGATCTGCGCCAGCATCACCAGCATCTCGACCGCGGCCAGCATCTCGTCCAGGCAAGCCCACTCCAGCGGCGAATGGGGATTGTGCTGGCCGCACGAGAGATTGGGCGTCGGCAGCCCCAGCTCGGTGAGCCGCGAGCCGTCGGTCCCGCCGCGCACGATCGTCCGCCGCGGCGTGCGCCGCAGCCGCTTCAGCGCCTCTTCGGCGAAGGCCACGGCTCGCGGCTCCTTGGCCAACCCGTCGCCCAGGTTGCGATACTGCTGCCGGCGATCGATGCGAATGCTGCCGCCCGGATACCGGGCTTCGACCTCGCGACCGCCCGGGCCAGCTCCGCGGCCAGCTCGTCCAGCCGCGGCGTATCGAAATCGCGCAAGAGCACCCGCAGCGTCGTCTCCGCCACGCCCCCTTCGATCGTATAGGGGTGCAAGAATCCTTCGCGGTCGGCCGTGGTTTCGGGTGAACAGCCGGCCCGAGGCAAAGCGGCCAGAAAGTCGCCCGCCATCCGCACCGCGTTGACCATCCGCCCCTTGCCGATCGAGGGATGAATGTTGACGCCGGTGCAGGTGACGATCGCCAGGTCCGCCGAAAATGTCTCGACGTCGATCTCGTCGGCCCCCTGGCCGTCGAGCGTGTACGCGGCAGTCGCGCCGCAGCGCGGCCAGGTCGACGTGGTCGACGCCGTGGCCAATCTCTTCGTCGCAGGTGAAGCACAGCCGGATCGGCCCGTGCGGAATCTCGGGATGTTCGCACAGCCACTGGGCCGTTTCCATGATCACGGCCAGCCCGGCCTTGTCGTCGGCGCCCAGGAGCGTGGTGCCGTCGGTTGTGATCAGTGTGCGGCCGTGCAGCTCGGCCAGTTGTGGATTGTCGGCCGCGCGGATCACCCGGTCCGCGGCCCCAGGCAAGGGGATGTCGCCGCCGGCGTAATTGCGGATGACTTGCGGCCGCACGCCCGCCGCGGTCGTCTCGGGCGAGGTATCGAAATGCGAATTGAGCGCGATCACTTCCCGAGCGCCGGGCTTCGTCGCCGGCACCGTGGCCGTGACGATGCCAAACTCATTCTGCTGGGCATCGGCCAGCTTCAGGCCCTGCAATTCGCCGAGCAGCAGCCGGCCGAGCTCCAATTGGCCGGGCGAACTGGGATAGGTATCGGCCCCCTCGCGAGCCATCGTGTCGATCCGCACGTACCGCAGAAAACGCTCCAACAATCGCTCGCTATTCATGGTCCGGCCACGGGGTGCTAGGGGATGTTCGTCGAGTCCCCATCTTCGCACCCGCGGCCCAGTTTTGGTAGGCTGCTCGCAGCTTTGGCCTGCGGCACGCCGCGACGAGCGTCACGCAGTACGTCCGCCATGAGTGCCATCCAACTCCGCCGAGAGACAATCGTGCCCGATCCTGCTTATCTGGTGTTCGACATCGAGACCGTGGCCGACGGCCCGTTGGTCGCCCGGCTGCGCTACGCCGGCGAGAAATTGGAGGGCCCCGTCGCCGTGGCCCGCTATCGGGCCGAGTTGATGGAGGAGTACGACAGCGACTTCATCCCCTACACCTATCAGGTGCCGATCTCGGTGGCGGTGGCCAAGGTGGCGGCCGATTTCAAGCTGCTCGACGTGGCCGTGCTCGACGAGCCGCAGTTCCGCCCGCACATCATCACCGAGCATTTTTGGCGCGGCTGGGAGCGCTATCGCCGGCCCACGCTGGTCAGCTTCAACGGCCGCACGTTCGATCTGCCTCTGCTGGAGCTGGCGGCCTATCGCTACGGGCTGAGCATCCCCGGCTGGTTCAACCTGGCGGCCAAGTCGTTCGAGCAATACCGCAATCGCTTCAACCTCGACGCCCATCTCGATCTGCAGGAGCTGCTCACCAATTTCGGCGCGACCCGCTTCACCGGCGGCTTGAACCTGGCGGCCAACCTGCTCGGCAAGCCCGGCAAGATGGACGTCCAAGGCCACATGGTTCAGGACCTGTACAACGAGGGCAAGCTGGTCGAAATCAACGACTATTGCCGCTGCGACGCGCTCGACACGTACTTCGTGTTCCTGCGGACCCGCGTGCTGGTGGGCGAACTGTCGCTGGCCGACGAGCAGAAGATCATCGCCGCCGCCCACGACTGGCTCAAGAGCAAGGCCCCGTCCGTCCGCGGCTTTCAGCTCTACCTCGACCGCTGGGGCGACTGGCAGAACCCGTGGAAGGCGTGAGCGGCCTGGCTTTGGCCGCGGGCGGTCTCGGATTCCTCGGATTGCCCGAGCGAATGCACGTCGCTGGCGATCCGTCGGTCGAATCATCCGGGCCGGCGTGGGGTTTGGCCGCTCCCCTTTTTCTGGCTCTGCTTTGCGATATACTGGGAGTTTCCTGCGGGCGATTAGCTCAGTTGGTTAGAGCACTAGCTCGACAAGCTAGGGGTCACAGGTTCGAGTCCTGTATCGCCCACTCGACGTTACTACCTTTTGCATCACGACTTGCGTATAATTGACGCGAAGCCTGATGCCGGACGGCCAAGTCGGCTGTCAACAAACTGGTAACAGATGTCGGTTTGGTATCGGGTTGGCATGGGGAACACTCATGGCAGCCATTCAGCTACGCGGAGATTCCTACCGCGTCATCTTTCGTTACCAGGGTCAGCAGCACGCCGTTACCATTGGTAAAGTCTCGGCGAAGGATGCGACCACCTTCAAGAACCGGACCGAGGAACTCTTGCGGGCTCTCGATCGCGGGCTCCGCGTGCTACCGCCTGGCTGCTCGATCACTCAGTTTATCGACCAGGACGGCAAGGCTCCATCGGCTCACGAGGCCGCATTGAAAACTACTCTCTCCCAGCTTCGGGAGAAGTATGTGGCCGTCATGGGAAACGGTGCAATCGAAACGAACAGCCTGGCCACGATCCGAACGCACCTCGGGCACGTCGAGACGACCCTCGGCAAGAATTTCCTGCTCTCCAGTTTGAGCCTAGCCAAGCTTCAGGAGCACGTCGATCGTAGGTGTGCTGACGTGATTCCGTATACGGCTAAGAAAGAATTGACGACCTTCAAGGCATGCTGGTCATGGGCGCTCGGATGAATCTGGTCACCGGCACGTTTCCCTCGGCCGGGATCGTCTGGCCGAAGAGCGAAGAGACGCTTCCCTTCATGACGTGGGACGAGATCAAACGCCGACAGAAGGCCGGAGCAGGCGACGAGCTTTGGGAGACGCTCTACCTCGACGCCAAGCAGATCGCAGGCTTCCTGGCCTACGCCAAGAAGAAAGACCAAACCGGATACGTTTTTGCAATGCTGGTCATGGCGGCTCACACCGGAGCACGCCGCAGCGAGCTTTTGCGTGCCCAGGTCGAGGACGTTGACCTCAAGGCAGGCGTCGTCACCATCCGCGAGAAGAAGCGGAGCAAAGGAACGCTGACGACGAGGCGCGTGCCCATCAGCAAGCTACTCGCCGCGGTCATCAAGCCGCTACTTGCCACGAAGCGAGTCTACCTCTTCGGCGACGGCAAGACGCCATTGACCGTTGACCAGGCGAAGCTGATCTTCCCGCAGGTTTTCGGCGGATCGAAATGGAAAAAGGTCCGCGGGTTCCACACTCTTCGGCACTCATTCATTAGCGCACTAGCGTGTAAGGGGGTAGACCAGAGGCTAATCGACGAATTCGCCGGCCACAGTACGGAACAGCAACGCCGACGCTACCGTCATTTGCTTCCGAACGTGACCAAGAATGCGATTGAACTCGTGTTCGGTTAGCTACTGCTTGCCTTGCGAAGAAATCCGGCATCCAGATACCGTTTCAACTCTTGGCTGCTGATCCGCCAGCCATGAGGACATTCCTTCGCCTTCAGAAGGCCTTCACAGCACCACGATTCAACCAGCGTGCAGAGTTCCGAGTGCGTGCGATCGTTCTCGACATCAAGCAGCATCCTCGCGAATCCCAACACCGAATATCGTGGATAAAGTCCTTCCGCTTGATACCGAAGTAGTTCCGCGTGAGAAATCCGCCACTCACCGTGCGGTCCTGATCGCGAATCTTCGAGTTTGGTCGCGACGACTTGCCCATCGCGGCACCATGCGTGCACCTGCGCCAATGTCTTTCCGACCTTGTCCGCAAACACTCCTGCCGTGTAGGCCGGTGCTTTTTTCTGAAATTTAAGACGCTTTGCGTCGTGTCTTTCAAGTATTTTTCTGATAAGTTGCGCCATTTTCCTGAAGTCGTCCGGCGACATACCACCGGTGGCCTGTTTTTTGGTCAACATCTGGTCCAGATCCTCTCGCTTTTCTGGCGACATTGCAGCTTCCTCCGTTGTCAACTTTGCAAGACCCGCATTCCCCGTAGAATAGTCGCCAAGTGTTGACATCTGCCCTGAACGCAAGTGGACATCTCCTCGAAATCTGAGCCATTCGTAAATGCCAAGCAATCCGATAGAACGCACCGAAATGTGCTGTGCTGAAGAAATTGAACGCCTCAGAAAGCTGAAAGGCCTAACCGCCACCCAGTTGGCGAGCCAAGCTGGCATCCATATTCGCACACTGAAACGCATTCTAGCGGGGCATCGTGCCTACATCGCGAACATTGAGTCGCTCGCTACCGTTCTAGGCGTCAAATATCATGAGCTCGTGCAGAAAGACGTAGCGCCTCCCTCTCAGTCAATCGACCAGACGACTGAATTCTCAATGACGATTAAGCTCGAAGGAGACCTCCATTCTCCGGGGCAGATCTCCCGCTTAGTCACGCTGACGCCGGACGTGATCGCGGCGCTTGCAAACTTTGGAATTACGATCAATTCTCAGACAAGTCAGCTGTCGGTGGTTGAACGCTCTGGTGATGATATCAAACGCATAATTGTCGTGGTCACTGGAATGCTCGAAAATGGAAAACCATTTTGGATGTACGTTGCCGTTAAGCCTTCCCAATATCGCCGCTTTCTTCAGTCACAAAGTAATGGAACTCTAGACTTATACAATTTCGAATCGTACGGCGAGGTCATTCAAGGAGGCGATGACGGACCACTACCTCCCGACAATGTCACTAGGGAGCTAGCTGCGCTCTATAATGTAGACTACGAAACATTTCTTGACCCCGTTGAAGCCGATCGGGTTCTCAAACGGATCGCCGCAGCAAAATCACGTACATAAAAAAGGGCATCCCGAAGGATGCCCTAATCGCCGCTCGAATTGTCCTCGTTAGTCCGCAAACACTATCGCCGTGATCGCGGCGAGCCAGCAATATAACATGAAGTCTGGCATTGGCCCAACTCCCAAGCATCGCCCCCATCAGCGGGGCTAAAAAAAGAACTGCCGCAGGCCGTCCCGAAGCCCTTCGAGACCCTTACGCACCGAGTGCGCACCCAACTGCTTCCTTGCCGATTCGCTCACGTTGAACGCATTGAACATCTTCGTGCCCATTCCTCGGCCGTACAGCAGCATCGTGCCACTGCCCAACTGATAAATCGAAAACCCAACCTTTGTCAGTCCAGCGAGTTGATTTGGCCGCATCATGATTGACTCTCCGTAAAAAGTTACATCTCTCGACCCATCTCTTGCGACGGCGGCTGCATTGCCGCCTGTTGATCGCACCACTCCTCGTAACCTGGATCACGCTCGAAAAAAGGTTTTGCCGGCATACTAGCCGCAGGTCTAACGACTTCCGCTTGCACGACCTCCTTTCCATAAACATTCCCGCGTTCTCGATTGACCTCCAACTGCGTTGGATTACCCATCGTTCCGAGTTCCTCGACTGGTCGAATGCTATCGTGGAATGCTGGAATTACCTGAGCGAACTCTTTCATTCCTTGGCGAAACGACGCCCCAAAGTTATCCCCAAGCCATTCCAGTGTTTTTCCAAACCACGAATTATTGATGGCCTCCTGTATTTGCTTGTAGGCTCTCTTGATTGACTCGAACGTCGATGACCCTTTCTCGTTATCCATAACTCTTCCTTTCTATGTTTGCTGGGCTACAACCTCCTTCGCATTCGTCTTGTGTAATACTGTTGCTCGATCATCGCGTTACGCATTGATGCCTCAACCCTTCGCTCTTGCATACTGCCCAACGTTTGCACGCCAACCATTGCTATCCCGCCATACCAGAAGTAACTCGCAGCATTAGGCTCGGGGCTGTAGGTGTAGATCAGCCATCCAATGAAGAAGGCTAGAATCGGCTCTGCCACCAACTTCGCCGCGTCTTCACCGAAGGCCCATCCGAATAACCACGAGTCACCCCAATATTCCGAATGCTCTTCGATGCCTCGCCAGCGACGAATCTCTTGCCCAACGCGCTCGAAGAACCAGGCGATGAGATCAATCACGAACAACAACATCAGCGAAGGCGCGTGTGTGTATTGCGATGAAATCCAAATCAACAGGAATCCGAAAATGAGACTGAACCCCAGGTGGTCTCGTCCCATCCGCCTACGAAGCGGAAGTAGACCGTCATTGCCCATACCTTCATGAAGATGACCCAACCGTTCGGCTTTTCATTTTCTTGGTTTTGCATTTTCAGCTCCTTGCTTAAAGGCGACCCGCATAGCCGGAAGACCGTTACGGAACGGAGAACCTGAACGGATTAGAATTGCGTCTACGATGAGATCATTGGCATAGCCACCAGTGCGAAATCCATTCATGAACTCGCCCGGCTGTACAAGCGGCTGCCACTGTTCGGAAAAGCTGCTGCTATGCTGACCTGGCCGACGGGGCTGAAGAAATCCCAATCGCTATATGAAGTCCCGCCACCGCCCAGGCTTTGCAGCTCTTTGCCGCATTTTTCAGATGCCCAATTTGCTGTGGCAGGATCGGAGAGGGCAAAAACTAGAGTGTGCGAGAAATTAGCCAGTAAACTATCTATCGCAGCGTTGCCTTTCTCGCCCGGCATCACTTCCTTCAGTGAGGCCAACGATTGCGTTATGTAGCACATGGCGCCCCGAGAACTACGGCAGCGGCTCAAAAACTCCGCGTCACTTTCCGGCGACAACCAACAGGCAGCTTCGTCCCCCCACACCACCGCGAAAGGCGAATCAGCAGTCACTTCTCGCCGCAGAATCTCTTGCTGCCATAACTGTTTCATCCCGAGGTTGGCCACCTTCGACAAATCCCCGAATTCTGCCGGCGGATAGTCGATCAGCACAACGGCGCGCCTCAATTTGCTCTTTCGGATTGGTCGTTGACGTCGTGCCGAAAAGTTGTCTCGCGATCCCGGTATTCATCGGGGTCAACGTTGCCATGATGCCAACCAGGATTGACCCTCTCGTTTGCTGGGCCATACTCGGCCACTCGACGAGGAAGTAATCACGAGCCAGCTTGCAGTCATGGGCTTCAACGAATTTCGTTCCAGCACCTTGCTTCGCAGCCTCCAAGACCTTGTTGCAGGCGTTGCTTCGCCAACCGGCCAGCGACTTGTAGTTGGCAGTTGTTGGAGCCTCCAGGATCACATCTTGAATCCCCTGCGAAGTAATCTCATAGCCAGCAAAGTGCAGCACATTCACCGCGTGCGTAATTGCCCGTTCAGTTTGCTTCTGCCAGAATTCAGAATCGTTGCCCGTTCCCTCTGGCCGACGAAATATTGAACGCTGCATATTCATAATGAAGCGAACAATGTTGGCCGACTGTCCCGCGCCTTCGCCTTCCCTGTTGGATTCGTAGCTCATCATGTTAAAGCGAGTATGCTCATGTATCCCGAATCGGATCACGTCCTTTGAACGGCCCGTCTTCGCACACATTTCAAGCCATTCGTTCGCGTCGCCTTTTTTCGCACACATCACGAGAATCGAGGTGTTTCCATGAGCAAGGAGATTCATAGCTAGAAGTTTCAACGAACTGGCTTTTCCCGAGCCAGAAAACCCCGTCGCAAACAGTCCGCCATTCGTCAAATGCCGCCAGGTGTATGGCTCTTTCTTTTTCTTGCTCCACCACATCACCGGCTTGTCGAGGAGATCACGACCTTTCCACCCTTTCCAGCTCACTCTCTTGAATAGCCACTCGATGATGTAATAAATCGCTCCAGCCCACATGAACCACCCGATCAACATGATGATGATCCTGATGTCGCCATGCCGCAGGCCATCCAAGATCAACGCCGCCATGTACCTTACGAACGCAATCGCAGTATCCATCGTTCACTTCGCTTTCTTGTTTATGTCACCAGCATTCTTTTCCTTGAGAAGACGTTGAACAGACACTATGCAATGCAACTGACCACTGGCGTGACGTAGCGTCCTCACGAGTTCATGGAATAGGTCAGCCGCCTCATCAATCGTCACCTCACGACCTTTGACCCATACGCACACTCCGCCTGGCAGCATGAACCTCGGTTGCTTTGACTTGACCGTAGACTTGACTGTCGGTTTGACCGTTGATTTGTCACTGCCATTCACAGCGACCGACGCCTTAAGGGCATCACGATTCATCCCGGCAGCCTGCTTCGCCATCTCGATCTGCACGGCATGGTCTTCGATCTTGCTCAGCTCGTAGCCCTTATCCGCCTTGATCTTTGAAGCCGCGAGTAGCTCCTTCACCTCGGGGGCGAGCTTCTGAAGAGCAAGCAGCCGCGAATAGGTCGCTTGGCTCTTCGAGAGGTGTTGGGCCAACTCGCCGACTCCCCAGCCCTTCTCCCGCATGATTTCCGCGAGATTGTTGCTCTGCTCCATCGGATTTAACGCGGCCCGATGCACGTCAATGCTGGCCTGGATAATTCGGAGCTGGGCTTTAGTTGGCATCTCTGACAGAAGAATCAGCGTCATGTCTTCTTTGCCGGCGGCACGCAATGCCCTCCAGCGTCGTTCGCCGTCCAGAAGTCGGACGTTCTTCGCGCACTGGTACCCAATCCCAGGGACTTGCTGACCGATTCGCTCAATGTTCTCCTTCAGTTCTGTATCGCGATCACGATCGAAGATTTTCCGAGGTTGTTCTGGGTCTGGCTCGATAAGATCGACGCTACGCGGACGTGTCTCATTGCTTGTCTCCGTTGGTGAAAGGTTACTTATCAGAAGAAGAATATTCACCGCGAGTGACACAAAGCATCGGCCTCCGCTGTTCAACACCTATCCGCTATTGATCCCATATGCCGTGCGATCACGTTAGGTACACACTCTCAGGTCACTGCGCGGCACGTTGTTGGTTAAGTATCGGATTGGTATTTCGACGCGCGGATCACCGTTCATCGGACTTCAAGTCGTTACACCGAAAACCAAGTGTCCAGAAAAGCACGAGAGATACTTTTTGACATCGCGTCCGAATCGCGATACCGCTGAAGACGCTGCAATAGGGCAGCACTTCATTCAGCCAAAGGAGGGCTTATGAATGACACTCGGCCGGAATTCTTGTGATCGCGCCGTTGCAGCCACAGGCCGACGGTCCACGAGATAATTTGCTCTTGGCTATTTCGATCGATCGGCCGTCGAAGGACTTTCCCGAGGGCTACATCTGCATGACGGCCCACGTCAAGTCACCTGACCCCCAACACCCGGCCATCGCGTTCGAGGATGCAACCGATGGACCGATGACCGAGGAAACTCTCGAATCATTGATCCGGGACTTGCGATCCTATTTTGTGAATGGCCGCAAAGCTTTCGTCAACGAACTCGGCGCGACGACGAAGAGCGCGGCGGTCAATCGCCGACTGCTCGCGGCTAACGAGGCCTTTAGTCAGTCGATCGCAGAGGACGAACGTCGATCGTGCCGATATAGATCTCGCCGTCCGGCACGAAATCCCGCGGCTGCTGGCGAAGAATTCGCCACCGGTCATCACCGATGCCGAGATAGACCCTCTCCAGATTTCGGCCGGTGATCGTAACCTCGGCCGGCTTGCTGCCGAAGAAGCGAAGGATGATTTTGTCGCCGGTGTATTCCATGTCGGAATCGAGATGGATGTAGCGAAAACCGCGTTTCTTGCCGTCCGGCCACTGAAAGTGCAAGGTCATCACGGGCTTAGGCGAAAGCCAGCCATAGGGCAGCTCTTCTTCGCGGTCGTCGACCGCTTCGGTAGCCGCCGCTTCATCCCGTTGAAAAACCCGTCTTGGACGCTCGGCGGTTATTATCGTGCGATTGCATATCCCTGTTCCTTTCGTGTGGCTGACGCGAGTTGTTCGAGTTCCCATGCAGCTTTCTTGGCGGCGCACATCGCCACGAGTTGGAGTTGTGCGGTAGCGGAGCGTAACCGCTGCCAGGCATCAGGCTTTGGTTTGGCCGCCAGCTCAGTCGCCGACATTCGCAGGCTGCTACGACGAACCGCATCTAGTAAGTCGTGCTTATCGTCGGTGTATACGGTGACCGAATGTTTCCCGCGGCTAATTGCCACGTAGAAGCCTTCTTGGCTACTCGCTGGTCGAGACGTGACCGACTGTACGAGGATTGCGTGCTCGACGGTGCGGCCTTGGGCCGCCTGGCCTGTACTTGAATAGCCATGCGCGATTTGCCCGAGATCGCGGTCGATCTTCCAGCCATTCGACAGCACAAGGTTGCCGTCGCGCGTGAATTTCGCGATCCGGTAGACCGCACCATTGCTGAGCTTGTGTTTTCCATCGAGCGTTTTGCCGATGCCTGTCATGCGAATCGTATCGCCAGCCGCCAGATCGATCGTGCTTTCGGTAAATACGTTGAAATGCTTGGGCTTGGCTTCTTTCAGTCGATCCATCACATCGCCGGCGCGCACGCGTTGGCCCGCTTTGAACGAGGCGGTGCTGTGATGGAACTGCACCACCTCTTCGCCGCTATAGTTGGCAAGATCGCCTCTTTGGGCTTCTGTCCATTGTAAGGAAGTGAGCCGCTTACATTCCCGGTCCTCGCCAGCAAGAACGCCCCGTGCTTTTAGTTCCGTGCGCACGGCGTCGGTGATTTTCTGACCCTCGGCATGTGTAGGACAAACGATTAGGACGGCCTTCTCCTTATCTCTATCTGCCGCCCGCTCCCACTTGTCGGCGTAATCTTTGGCGACCGGTGCATAGCTGTCCCACACCGGCAGCAACTTGATGCAGCCCATCGCATCGAGCGTCTCGTACCCTTCGAGCACCTCGCCCTCTGAAATCAACCGCACCGCTTCCTTATAACGAGGGTCTTTTTGCCGCTGAATTTCCGTAACCTCCGCCGGCTTGACTCCAGCAATGGTCTCCAGCACTTGCATGGCGGACCCTCTTTCGACACTCGACAGTTGGCGGGTATCGCCCGAAACCACCACACGGGCGCCGACGCGTTCGGCGATCGCAAACAGTTCGGCCATTGATCGAGTCCCCACGATTCCGGATTCTTCGAGCCAAATGACGCCTCCCTGCACCGCATCTTGCGCACCGCGTATCGAGCAAGAAGCTTGCGAGCGTCCTGGCATTCGAAAATCCGTCCTTCTTTTGCAAGTCTTCGACCTGATTGGTTCCGGGAGCAATCATCGCGACTGTCTTGCCACGCTCTTCGATTTGGGCAACCGCTTCCTTTGTAAGCTCAGTTTTGCCGACGCCGGCGGCGCCGCGAATGATTGCAACCCGGTCGGTCGTGGTCATAACGTGCTCGACTGCCCCACGCTGACCTTCATTCAGCCGTTTATCTCTCAACTGGATTTCACCCGGCATCGCGAGCGGCTGACAGCTTGCTTTGCCCGAGACGGCAAAGCGGAGCATCTTCGCCTCTTCCGCGAGCACATCCTTTGTAGTGACCCACACCTTACCGCCCTCTTCCCGCTTGAGCAGCCGATGGCGGTCCACCTCGGCCTGCACGCCTTCGGGTGTGACTTCTCCGCAGCCATGCCGCAGGGCAGTAGTGAGCAACCGCCGTTCATCGGCCACGCTCGACCTCTCAAACGTATGTTCGACGGCGAACCTGACATGGGCCGCATTCTCCAAGGCCATTTCCTTGGGCTGCTTTTCTTGGGCGGCAATGGCCAGCGCGCTTGCCTCTTCTTTAGTCAGCCAACTTTCCCACAACTCGACGAGCTGATCGTAAGGGATCGTATTGTTTTTGGCCTCCCGAGTGATGCCCGCAATCGCTGCCTTGCTTCTCGGATTCGTAGTCCCCTCTGTTTCGGCCCATTCTTTGATAACGGCCGAGCGCTGCGAGAACTTTTCGAGTAACGAATCCGGCACACCGACGATTTCAAAGGCATCCTTGGTCCGAACGTGTGGCAAAACCCAGCTCTTCCAACCTGACCGCGAAGCGGGCCTGTTGCACCGCTTGCCAATAGTAGGCATCGCCCTTGATCTTGCCGAACTGCCCAGCCTTCCATTGTTCCTCCGGCAAATCGAACGTCGCGTTCTGCACGAAACAATGCGAGTGCAGTTGAGGGCAAGGGATATTGTTAACCGGCCGCGCACACAAATGAGTAAACTCCGCCCACGTCCAATTCGCTGTCGTGCGATCCGCCTCCTGCCCGCCTTTTCGCAAACGGGCCTGCATTTCCAATTCCATCTGATCCATCGTTTCGCGGACCGTCTCGCGCCACGCGTCCATGATGGATGCATCGCCGGTCAAGGCGTGCATCACCGAAACTGACTTCGGTGCCGACCAGGTGAAATCGTAGCCAACCCTTCTGCCATCGCGGGTGATCTTGGTGAGCTGCTCGCCCGTCTTAGGATGCAGGTTGTCGCACAGCGAATCGAAGGACGGCTTATCGACCTGCCCGTACAGCCCAAGCAGCACGGACCCTTGCCGCCCCATCGGCCCACAAGCTCTTGCTCGTTGACGTTGGCGTAGTAATCCGAGCCCGTGAAATATTGCTGGGCCGCGGCTGCATTTTTCTGTTCCGTGATATTGAGCATGCGGAATGCTAGCGCGAGGCGGGTACATCTTCAATCTTTTTTCGCGTTCCAATGCGGAAGCGATATTGATCCGCTACCAAACCAACATGGCGTCAGTGGACATCGCTTCTCCGAATGCTTCTGACAGCCACGCCACACGGCCTTCTGATGGGCAGCCCTAAAGCCGCCGCCGTTCCGATCAAGCAGAAATCGGCTCCCCCTAAAGGTCGCCCCCAATTTTCAGCTTGATCGGTTCGCTTCGCCCCGGCTTGCCGCGGCTTTGTTCGGGTGCCATCAGGCCGCGATGGTCGCAGCCTGCAACCAAAGAGGAGAAGAGCTATGACTGACACCACCACAAGCAAGGCACCGACGCACATCGCCTACCACGTTCGTGAACGCGAAGGCGGCAAAGGTTTCTGGACCCGCATCGGTTCCGCATGGCCGCACGGCGACGAAAAGGGATTCAATATCCTGCTCGACGGCTTAGTGCCCCTCGACGGTTGGATCACCGTTCGCGTCGCCACTGAAAAGAAAGATTGATCGCACTCAACCGGGCGGAGCTTCGGCTCCGCCCTCACTTGAAAGGAATCAGACAATGACAAAACGCAAGCCCTACTACGCAACTCTCGATTGTAACGGCACGGAAGACGAGTACGTGATCCGCACACCGGGCGGCCGACAACTCACATTTATCTGGTTCTGGGATGAACCCGACACCGACGCCGCGGCCAATGCCCAGGCCGATGCAAAGCTGATTTCGACGCACTCAATGCATTTCGCTCAACCAAATCGCGGAGATCGAAGCCCGTTCGCGGCCCGATAATCGAATTGACGAGGACCGGCCGCAAGCATTAACGTGCAATCCAACTAGCAAGGAGTCCGATGTCTGAAGCTGCCCCCAAAGCGTCGTCCTGGCTGGTCCGAACGGAGCCGGCAAGTCGACATCGGCTGCCGAGCTTCTGCGAGGCGTTCTCCACGTGGACGAATTTGTCAACGCCGACACTATCGCGAAAGGCCTTTCCGCCTTTGCTCAGGACCGAGTCGCATTCCAAGCGGGTCGCATCATGCGTACGCGGCTACGCGAACTTGCCGGTGCCCGCGTGAGCTTCGGCTTCGAGACCACGCTGGCCAGCCGATCCTACGCTCCGTGGCTTGGGCGGCTACAGGATTCCGGCTACGAGGTGCATCTTCTCTTTCTGTGGCTCCCATCTGCCGATATGGCGGTGGCCCGAGTCGCCTACCGCGTTCGCCTTGGCGGCCATGATGTGCCTGAGCCACGATCTGCCGCCGACATGCCTCCGGCCTGACGAATTTGCGGTCGGTGTGTTTACCGCTGGCTGATTCGTGGAAAATCATCGATAATACTCGTATCGATCGGTCCCCACTGATTGCAGCCGGCTTCCGCAACGGTCGACGGAAATTTTTCTGCAGCAGGCCTGGGCCGAAATCAACAAAGCGGATGCAAGCGATGACACCTGAAGCTCATAATTCCGAACAGCTCGCCGGCTTCGAGCAGATGCCATAGTCATCGAAGGGGCAATGCGTGCCGCCGTGCATGAGGCGTTGCTACTGCACAAGCGAGCGGCCAACCGGTCGTCACGTGGGAAAATGGCCGCGTCGTTCTGATCCCTGCCGACCTAATTCCGGTGAGCGACACCCCCTCGATTCAATAACGACTCGCCCCTCGCCCGAGCGAAAAACGCTTCGGCTTCCTGCCTCAGCGAGCCAGCTAACTGACAGGCAGTCCGCATTCGAGCGGACTGCCTGGCTCTGGCAAAAAATTGCCATCGCAAGAAAACTGAAGCTACAGACCCCTCCCCGGTGCCGCGCACCGGATTTCATTCGCAGCGAATGGCTGTCCAGCCAGATGGCTGGCTTTCCAGACAGCCAGCTTTCTTGATGTCTGTCCGTCTGGCTTTCTGATGTCCAGGTGTCATGCAATACAGCTGTCTTTATGTCTGGCTGTCCATGCTTCCAGATATGATTGATGTCTTGCTTTCAATCCATCCAGGCATCAAGATAAGAGGCGCTTGCTGACCAGGTTTCCAGCAAGCCAGGTGGCTGGCCATCCAGCCATCTTGAAATAATGCTTGCCAGACGCCTGGATGGTGTAGTAGTGTCCGCCGCATGATTATTACGGTGGCCAACAAAGGGTGGAGTAGGGAAAGCACGCTTTCGGTGCATCTCGCCGCCTGGCTCCATTCGCAGGGCCACAGCGTTACGCTTGCCGATTGCGACACCCAGCAGTCATCTTCCGAATGGATTCGCGAGGGCTGCCGGACGTAAAGACCGTCCGCCTCAGCAGTCCCAGTGAGATCCTCAACGAACTACCGCAACTGCGGCAGGAAGTCGACTTCGTGGTCGCCGACGGTCCTGGCAGCAATACTGAAACCAGCCGCGCGCTATTGCTGCGAGCCGATTTCGCCATCGTGCCGTGTAAGGCCAGCATGTTGGAGGTGAGGGCGTCGCCCAGGCCACGCAAGTTTTGCGGGAGGCCCAGGACATCCGGGGTGGCAAGCCCACGCGGTGATTGTGCTCAACATGGTTGGCAAAAACTACCGACTGACCAAGGACATGATGCAAGCCGCAGCGGCGCTCGAGTTGCCGCTGGCCAAAACGGCGATGATCCTTCGGCAGATTTACGCCGACGCACCTGGCCAAGCCGCCGTCGCGTCGCAGCTTGGCTCGCGTGCGAAGGAAGCCGCTGCTGAGGTGGACCAGCTTTTTCGGGAAATCTTGCCAATGGCATACCGGCCAAAGGCCTGCGCGGCACGACCGCAAATCCGCAACCGCATAACAGGGGAGGGAGCCTATGCGGAGCGCCGACCACTGACCGAAGGATTAAGGCCCGTGTTGCCACCGGTCGACCCGAAAAAGGAACTGATTTTGTGTACAAACACAAACCAAGCTCGCCGGAACCGACCGAACCGTCGGTCTCTTCCAGTCTCAGCCGCACGCCCCTCAGCACTCGCATTCGCTCCGATTATTTTGCTGCCCTGAAGCGGGCTTCCCTTGAGCGACAACTCAAAGGGCAGGGAACCAGCACGCTCATCGAGATTTTGGAAGAAGCCATCGAGCCGTGGCTGAAATCCCACGACTATCTTCTGTGACGGCAGTTTGGCCATGAAATGACCCGCGGCACCGGACGTTCCCAAGATCAGCAAATTGAACTATTCGCCCCGGCCTTTGCCGACATTCCCATTCGCGACCAGCGAGATTCAATGGAACGGCCGTTTTTCAGCCTTTCCAAGAAGCCGACTCGCCCCCATCGAGTACCGCGTTGGCGATGTCTGGGTCGAAGTCAGCGCAACCCACAATTCGGAATGGCCACCATTTGGGACGCCGACATTCTGATTGGGCCTCGACCCAGATCACCGAAGCGATCGACCGAGGCCTGGCCCAGGGCCGGACGATTCAATTTCACCCGTACAACCTTCTGCACTCGATTCGCCGATCAACCGGCGGCGCCGATTACCAAAGGCTTCGGGCCGCTTTGGAGCGACTCACCCATACGGCGGTGCGAACCAATATTCGGGCCGCGGGAAGCAAGAAGACCGCTTCATTCCATTGGCTCGAAAGCTGGACCGAACAAGTCGGTCCGAATGGCGAACCAATGGGCATGACGATTACGATACCCGACTGGCTCTACGCAGGCGTCGTGGAGCGGGGAGGGGTGCTCACCATCCACCAAGATTATTTCTTGCTGACCGGCGGCATAGAACGCTGGCTTTACCGCGTCGTGCGAAAGCATGCCGGTAAGCAGATGACCGGGTGGAATTTCACGATGGAGCAGCTTCACGAGAAGTCAGGCTCGACCGCTCGCGTGTCCGACTTCGCCGTCGATGTCCGAAAAGTGGTCACGGCGAACACCATGCCCGAATACGACCTTAGAATCCTTCGCACTGACGAAGGCGAAGAATGCGTGTATTTCACGCACCTGTCCACTTTGCCTGATGGACATCCCCGTTTGGAGCAAGACGCCAGCGATTCGTCGCAACAAACGGCCCGGCAGGTTCAGATGAGCCGGCGCCCGTCTTGACCGAAGGCACGGGCTATTAGGCGTAAGGCGACTCGTTTCGCTGCGCTTTCGATTGAGGAACACCGATCGTCTTTCGCGCGACGCGTGAAAAAGCCCTAGAATGTGTGCCTTGCAACCTGTGAATACCGTCGGGCGAATGAGGCAGAGCTTTCGGGCTATTAGGCGCAACCTTCTCTCGATGACTTGGGCGATTAGGCGCAAGTCTTCGGGCGAATAGGCGCATGGTTCCCGGAATTCTCAAGCGAGTCAACGGCTTCCCGCGCAGCTAACTTGTTTAACTTATAGACTTATAACCTTACTTAACGGTCCGGCCTTGGGGATATCCCGTCTTTCCCTCAACCTCAACTGGCCGGCAAAACCAGGAAACAGCCGACAACAGGAAAGGCATTCAAAGTATCGACCGCCCTTGCAACGCTGGCGACGACGGCGGCCAAGTTCTCTTGCGTTCCAAGAGACGGTGCCACTCAAGACTGCACTAGCCAACAGAACCTTGCCCGAGAGGTTCCGAGTAGCCGGAAGTGCCGCTCTACGGCATACAAGAAATCCAAACCTACGAGCAGGACCAAGCCTTGTTCAACTGATTCAGTGATTCACCGCAACCCCTTTCGCATCAGGACCTTGCAGTCCACGGCCAAATCGGTATATTGATTGCCGAAGAGCGATAATTCAGCTTCCTCTGCGGATAATGATGCCGAGAATATCAGGCGAGCGTCACAGAGGCTCTGAAAGGCGTTTTCGACTATGGAAGGTCTTTGAACGGGAATGTCAAAACGGAAACGACCATCGCCGAGACCGCTTGATGAACTGCGTTCACTTTACGCCGAGCCATTCCCCTCATCACGTAGTGGGCCCCTCTACAACGCTTTCTCCTACCCAACCAAAAGCTCGCCGGAAGCCATAGCGGTTTTCATTGCAACCCACACCAAGCCCGGCGATACGGTGCTTGACGCATTCGGCGGCAGCGGCACTACGGGATTGGCTGCGTTGCTTTGCGATCCACCGACGACATCCATGAAGGACATGGCGGCTCGAATCGGCGTACAACCTAAATGGGGTCGCAACGCGGTAATATACGACATAGGAGCGTTAGGATCATTCGTCACTCGCACTCTCTGGAACCCTTGAGATCCAGACGAGTTTGAAGCCGCGGTCAAGACCCTCTGTGCAAAAGCAATCGCGAGTTGGCTGGATGTACTCAGCTCGACGCTCTCACGGCACGGAAGGCGAACTCCGCCACGCAATATGGTCCGATGTACTTGAATGCGTTCACTGTCATGCGGAGACCTCGTACTGGGACGCAGCGGTCCGATATTCGCCGCTGCGGCTGATCGATCGATTCAAATGTCACCATTGCAAGAAATTTATTCTCGTAAATGAATGCACTCGTGCAGTCGAGTCCGTTAGAGACGACATCCTGAAACAGCAGGTTACCAGTAAGCAACGTATTCCTGTTCGCGTGTACGGACAAACTGGCAAAGTGAAGTGGCAGCGAGAACCAAATGCGACCGATCTAGCACTGCTCGCCAAGATCGATCTCACGCCGTTACCCCGCTCCGTCCCTAAAGCCCAGTTGCAGTGGGGTGACCTACACCGCCGCGGCTATCACACTGGCATAACGCATCTTCACCATTTCTACACGCGTCGCAATTTTTTCGTTTTGAATACTCTTTGGGAGCTCGCGGACACATACAGTTCCAATGTACGGGATGCCCTAAAGCTGCTCATCTTGAGCTATAACGCCTCCCATGCGACCCTGATGTCTCGCGTTGTCGTAAAAAATGGCGATAGTGACTTCGTTCTAACCGGGGCTCAAAGTGGCGTACTATACGTGAGTGGCTTACCGGTTGAGAAAAATATTATTAAGGGGATCACACGAAAGGCGACGGCGTTATCGGCTGCATTTGCATTAGTGCATGCAAGCGAAGGAAATGTACGAGTAGTCAACTCTAGCAGCGAGAGCCTAGATCTCTCTGATGCGAGCATTGACTATGTCTTCACCGACCCGCCATTCGGCGATTACATACCCTATGCGGAGGTCAATCAGCTAAATGAGCTTTGGCTGGGATCAACCACCGACCAATCAAAGAGATCATCATCAGTGATTCGCAAGGCAAAGATGTCGCCGTCTATGGGCAAATGATGGCGACCGTCTTTTCTGAGATTGCCGGAGACTTCTCTAAGCCCAATGGGCTCGCAACGATTGTATTCCATTCGGCCAAATCGGAAGTCTGGCGATCGCTCGTCAAGGCATACAGCAATGCGCGACTAACTGTCAAAGCCACAAGTGTGCTCGACAAGCTGCAAACCAGTTTCAAGCAAACTGTATCCGATATCTCGGTTAAGGGAGATCCGCTTCTGCTTCTTTCCAAGAACGCAAGGGTCGCATCGCACACGCCTCCCAAGAGCGTCATCAGTGAGATGATGCAAATGCGAACAACGCGCAGCAGGCGGAACGAACCCTCAACGGTTGTATTCCCGATACGTTTCACGATGCCTAGAGTTAGGACGGGATGTTGATATTGATGCCAAAGACTTTTATGGATTCGTTTACGAGACTTTAGGAGAGGCCTCGTGAGCAGAACTGCGATTGACGTCATTCCACGGTATCACGCTGACGAATCACTTCGCCGCAAACGACTTGGCCAATTTTTCACCGGTGTAGGATTAGCCAAACTTGTTGCAGCCCTTGCCGGTGCCGAAACCGCCAAGTCAATCATTGACCCAATGGCCGGCAATGGAGACATGCTTGACGGATGCCTAGCAATGGGAGCTCATCCAACTGTTATCGGCACCATCGAAATTGACGCTGCGTTGTTGCCACAATGTTCATCCCGAATCCATGAGGCGACTTGCGTGCCAGGCAACGCCTTTGATCCGGCAGTGCTTTCCAGGCTCCCGCTATCGGCATGGGACCTGGTTATCACTAATCCTCCCTATGTACGATATCAAAGCTTGGGGGAGGTGGGTACCAAGAGTTTTCGACAACCGAATGCAATTGAGGTGCGTGCCGGCCTGCTTCGTGCCTTGGACACAATGTCGGCATTGGATTCGACGGACAAGGATCTATCAAACGGCTCGCCGTCGGCTATTCCGGTCTATCCGATCTTGCGGTCCCCGCTTGGATTCTTTGTGCGGCCTTAGTT
This sequence comes from uncultured Planctomycetaceae bacterium, assembly GCA_963828155.1. Classification (GTDB taxonomy): domain Bacteria; phylum Planctomycetota; class Planctomycetia; order Pirellulales; family PALSA-1355; genus CAWCAX01. The sequence continues at coordinate 340,787 of CAWHDQ010000009.1, read as the reverse complement.
GCACCCAACAGTAGCCTAGGCTAATTCTTCCAGAGTCATGGCTAAGCCGCGACTACGCGACCGTCGTTCATTATCTTCTCCTTCGCTGGTTCAAGATAGAAGCAATAGTCGAAGATCAGTTCGCCTCGTGGTTTTCCGATGCATTGTTAAAACAACAGTGCTCATTGCTCGGCGAGTTCCTCGCAAAGCCGGCATTCCTTGACGATGCGAGCACATTATTGCATTCGCCTTCCGGCCCATGCCCCACATAAACCACTCGGCGGACTTTATCGAACACATGCCAACCCGGAATATCGCTTTGCCAGAGATGTTTTCTCAAGCCCGACGGGGAAGGGACATCGGACGAATCCTTCTGCTGATGTTCTAACCGTCCCTGTAGCGCGGATAGCGACGAATCTTAGAGCGTACTGTGCGAAACAAAAATGGTTCCGTGGTTTGGAGAACGACCTCTCTTTGACCCCTAGTACCGTCGTGCCTCAAGAGCTCGCTGACTGGCGTCTGCGAAGCAGTCTGCCGTAATGCTCGTTCCGTTGGATGCGTCCAGAGTAGACATCGGCCAAGGCCTCCGGACAGGGGCGAATGCGTTTTTCTATACCAGGCTTCACAAGTGTCCAAGACCGTCACGACAATTATTCCAAAAGTGCGACTCGGAAGTCCGCCAGTCCCAGTGCCTTCCCGTTGCACATTGCCGGTTCTTTGCCGACAATCCGAACTGCCCACTGGTTACTTGGTTCTGGCAAAGCAACTCAAAGCCCGCGTTCTTGTCTTTCGGACCGCACTTTACCGGAGGATATTAAGGCAGGAGGGCCGCTCGCAAAAGCTGCCTATGACGAAATGCCCGCCGACCTCGCTCGGTCCGTCGCAGTTCACAAGATCAACTTTGGCTCCGAGGAAAACCCAAAGCGGGTATATGAATTAAGCCGCCGTCATGCCGAACTCTCGCAAAGGACGATCGCTCGAAGGAGTTCCCCCACGGTTTTGGTACATGCTTCCAGAACTTGCTCCACGACACCTCCCGGACATCCTAATACCGCGAGTCAATAATCGCTCGCCCAAAGCGTTTCTTAACGAGGGGCGACGTGCAGTTGTGGATGCCAATTTCTGCACCGTAAGAGTGAGCAAGCAACATCCTGGCGGACCGCTGGCATTATTGGCATTACTGAACTCTTCGTGGTGCCGCATTGCGCTGGAACTGTCGGCGTCCATTATGGGCGGCGGTGCATAAAAGTAGAGGCCTCGCACCTCAGACGTTTGCCGATCCCAATCCTTTCCGAAAACGACTGGACATCCCTTCGGTCTTTTGGAACAGCGATGATAGAGGGCCGAAATGTGGCAGCACGCGTCGATCGACTGGTTGCTTCAGCACTGCTCGGGCGGGTGGCCTCGCCGTCTGAGGTAAATGAACTGGCCGAACTCTCAACCGCAAGTTCGAAACGGCGCCACAACCACAAACTCAATGGGCGTCAGGCCGGATGACTACAGCCTTTGATTTTGACTCGGCGCATGCATTTCTGGTTCGGCGGTGCGCTCATTTCGCAAGGCGTCGAGGAACGTCTTACGCCATGCCCTACTGCTGCCCTGCCGTCAATGTTTCCAGAGAAGCCTTGGTGGGGACCGCAACACACAATCGGTACCGAGAGGCACGTCAAATTCAATAAAGCAGGAAAGGGGGCATCAGATGTGTCGATGCGTTAGTCGGTGCCACTGCGATCGAGTCGAAAAGGATCTTACAAAGGCGCCAATTTTCGCGACAGGCTTGGGGCAGGTCCGAGACTACTGTGCGTCAATGGTTAACGAGGGTGTTCCCATCGATCTTATCGTCAGTGTTCTCTGGATACGGTCCGGTGGCGGGCATATCGTATTGCAACGCTCCTGCCGATGACCACGGTCCGAAGGCCACGCAGTACGGCGGCGAGCACATCGTGTGAAGAAATTGAATCTGTTAACCTATGTGCCGCAGGACAATTGGAAGCGAATGTGCTAAGAGACTTCCTTATTGGTCGTCTCGGCCGTATCGGTCGCATCGTATCAGTGCTCACACTCTCGCCGAGGATCTTGGCTTTGAGAGTGACTTTTGCAAAAGACATATCGACGGCGTTAGCAAACTGGTGGCATTGGCGTTTGAACCGACCCGTCTACGCGTCGCTAATCCGGAAACTGTGGTGCGACTCATAGTCTATCTGGGCGAACCGGGCGATGCCGGTGGATTCGACCGAAACACGTATGAAGCTAGGAGCTCTACGTACTAACTGTTGCCAAGCTGTTGTCTGCAAATGTAATAGTCTCGCGCTTTGGCTAGCGACGATGATGAGCTCTCCTCCATTCTTAACGGTCAGTTTTTTCGGGTCCGCGGTCTAACCAACCTCGTCGAGTCTGACTACTTGGCTGGCTCAACGATCCGCCCCACGTACCGCATTCTCCCAGTGGCCCGTGGAATGCGAGATGACTTCAGGGCGTACGACTTCGTCTCTGCCCCGGCCGAGGACGTTTTCGGTCATTTCTGGCGGAGGCTCGCTCGCCGTTCAAAGCGAATCCTACTCGGCCAGGAATGGACCCCTTCATGGCTCGCCAGGAGGTTCGTACAAGAAGTGATCTCGCAATTGCCGGCCGATGCAGATCCGCGCCTGGTGGACATGTGCTCGGCTCCGGAGCGATGGTAGTGACGGCGGTTCGCCAATCAATGGTCCGAATTTTCCGCCTGGCACGTACTCCGATCAGGATTGCCTCCGCCGGTTATCCCAAGCGATTCAGCTTCGACATTGACCCATTGGCTGTAATGCTAGCCAAGGTCGCATGGGTTTTGGCGGCCCGTGAGTGGTTTACGGTCGGTGCCGGCGACATTTCGATTCCCATCTTTCATGCCGATTCCCTCTTTGCCGCGACGCCACTGTCGAGAAAGGTCGTGGACGATTCAGGATCGACAACACACGAGTTACTCCTTGACGACTACAAAGTTGCCTTGCCCTCCTTCTTGATATCGCCTGTGCGGCGCACGCTTTTTGATTCGCTACTTGACCGTAGTTACGCCGTGGCAATCGCGCACAAAAGCACCACTGACTGACCTGCTCAATTCATCGATAGAGCTGATTATTGACCAAGTCTCCGAACAAACAGGAGACACACTATCTGCCACTGAGAGAACCGCGACGATGAGCTTTTTCGTGGCCTCCTTTTGTCTCTTGAAGCCCTTCAACGAGCCGGTCGAAACGGAATCTGGGCATTCGTTCTGCGTAACAGCTACCGACCCGGGCTGGTGGTCGGACAATTCAACGGGCTGGCCTCGAATCCACCTTGGCTCGCCTTGAGCAAAGTTGCGGATAATCCCTATAAGGATGCCCTCAGAGAACGCGTGACGATCATGCGATAAGCCCGCGGGTTCGTCGTTTCTACATATTGAACTAGCAACGATCTTCTTGCTGCATGCGGTTCGTCGCTATTTGACCGACGACGCCCATTTTGGCTGTATTTTGCCAGAGAGCATTCTCAGTGCTCACCACCACAACCCGTTTCGTCAGGGTGCCTATCTGACCGCGCCAAAGCCAGTCAACATGGCGGTCGATGAAATTTGGCGAGTCGCTCACGGCACCTTCAAGAATGAAGCCGTCGTGCTTTTTGGTACACGCTCCGTTTCCGAAGATCCTGTCCCGCCGTTAATACCGGGAATGCTAGCTGACCCGGCCGGTTCAACGCCCATAACTTTTCGCCGCGTCTCTCAGGGAAATCGGACTGCTTCGACCGATTCGCCCGTGGCTGGGGCCGATAAAGTCGGATTTTTCGATCCCGCCGAATTCCGCCCGGGCGACAGACGTCATGCCGCGGACCTTTGTATTCCATTCAATCACGAAGTCTTCGGGAGGCCGATGGGATATCCCCCCGATCGATCCCACGGACGAACGATTTCGCCTGCTCATCGCCGACGCAAAGAATTTCAAGGATTTCAGTCTTAAGGCAACGGGGCTCAGCGACGCGTTTATCTTTGACATTTTGCTATCGAGCAATCTTACGCCATTCGTCATCACGGAACCCGAGAAGGGCCTCCTTCCGATTGCTAGAAATTCCGAACGCCAATGGACCTCCGTGCCCGAGCACGATATCGCGGCACACGGTGCTGCTACACAAGCTGCATTTCAGTCCATTTTCTCAGCTGCCGGTTGGACATCGGCGGAGTATTTCGCGAAACTCGATAGCATTAGGCGCAAGCTATCGTCGCAACTCATTCCCGAGAAAGGTTGGCTCGTATTCATGGGCGCTGGCGGCGATTACGTATGTGCTGCTTGTGCTCCCGCATCGACCTATAGAATCGGCAAGACAATTATCGACCAGACGCTTTATTGGGCTGCCGTTCCAACCGAGGACGAAGCACTTTATCTGGTCGGTCTTCTGAATAGCGAGGCACTGAATCTCGTCATCAAAGACTTCCAGCCAAGAGGTCAGTTTCGCGCAGCGTCACGTCCACAAATTGCCGTTGGGAGTTACGCCACCGTTCAATCCAGACGATGCTGCCCATGCCGACGTAGTTGCAAGAACTCGCACCCTACTGACGGAATGGCGAGCCATGCTGTTGGTTGATCCTATTGCTGCGGCACTACTGCTCCCGACCAAGGGGCTCGCGAGCGCAGGCGAATGCTGCGAACAAAGCTTACCGCGCTTCCTGGGTATGCAGCCTATGACCTCGCCTGCCGCAATCTTTACGGCGTCAGCTAAGTTCATTAACCAGTGTCCCGGTTAGCGTCCCTAGCTTTTGCGTCCTGGCACTCCGTCACAACATCCCGCAAATGCGGTTACCTCGTTCGCCGAGGCGGTACGCTCTTGCCTGAGTAACCGATGCATTTCGCCATGCAACGGCCAACGGGCTTTCCCAAGGCGCAACTTTCCATTTCGTATCCTGCTGCAAGCCGTCGGAACATTACAGCCGTGCCAGCGTAGTCCACCCCTCCCTGAGCAATAGTGGGCAAAGTTAAACGCTCCATCTTGTTCATCCGTTCCGCGCCGTGCCATGCCAACTGCCGATCAACCCAATGGTGTCGGCCGATACTCAGCCTGACATTGCCGATCAGAATGTGAAACTCGCCGTAGTCATCAAAATCAAAACCGAAAAAGCGGTTTGCATATCGCGGCACCTCAAGGATATTGTGGGAACCGCCTGTCGACATTGCCCCCGCTTGTACCCAAAACCGAGTAAACATTCCCGGGATAAGCCGTCCCGCCTCTACCTCTCGATAAAACACAGGCACATTACCCAGTGGAACAGGAACAGGTCCAGGTACCTCGTCGGCATCTTGTGGTGGATTTGCCTCTCGAAGTAATCTGTATTCCCGAACGACTTCTTCACTCAACGGCGTTCCAAGACTTAGTATTCGGTTCCAATCGCCGTCCGAGAGCTGCGTCGTCGCTCGTCTTGATTCGATCACAACTTCGCGGTTTACGGTAAACGCTTTCCGCGTAAGATTGGCCGATCCCATCAGATATGACTGACCACGACCATCACTGAACAAGTACAGCTTTGGATGGAATGCCTTGGTCGGCCTTAGGGTTTGTCTTGCCAGCAGATCGGCATTCGCCACTAGCACCGTCGTGCGTGGCTGATCCGCCCAGTATTCTAGAGCCTCTGGGTCAGTGATCCCGTAGTCGATAGAAGTGACGATCGTTTTCGTTGCCGCCTCCCAATCGCGAACGCCGATCTGCCGCACTAGTCTTGGAACGAGAAGTTGTGATCCCCCCATCGTAGTGTAAGCCACGGCAATCCGAATGCGGTCGAATGGGTCTTCGACCAATCCCAGTAATGCATCGAGCACGATTCCTGGGCACGAATCGTCTTGAAGAAGCAAAGGCATGGCGTTTTTCTCGGGCGGTGAAAAGCCAACTTCCAGCGAACAATGGAAATGCCCGCCGTGCAAAAGTCAACCATTTTCCATTCGGGCAGATCGCGGTCGGCTAACGCCGCGTCGGACACACTTGAAATGCACTCGACAACGTCCAAGTCGGCCCGCTATTCGAACTTGATTGCATCCCTAATCCGCCTGCGCTAAGATGCACATCCTTTTATAATGCGCCCGCAATCGACTCTCCGCCGAACCGCCATGACTGAACCAACCATCACCTGTCCGAACTGTAAGACCGAAATCAAGCTCACCGAGTCGCTTGCCGCTCCGCTGATCGACGCGACTCGCCAGGACTACGAGCACAACTCGCGGAGAAAGACACCGCTGTTGCAAAGCGCGAAGCCGCCATCAAGGAGCAGCAGGCCGCGTTGACCAAGGCACAAGAAGCCGTTGATGACCAGGTGGCCGAAAAGGTCAAAGCTGAGCGTGTAGCCATTGCCGCCGACGAGGCAAGGAAAGCAAAAGCCCTGATCGGCGCCGATCTTGAGCAGAGGGGCAAGGAATTGGCGGAGCTTCAGGAAGTTCTGAAGCAGCGCGACGACAAACTCGCCGAAGCCCAAAAGGCACAAGCTGACCTGATTCGCAAACAACGCGAACTCGACGATGCCAAGCGAGAAATGGACCTCACGATCGAGAAGAAGGTTCAGGAATCGCTCGGAACCGTTCGCGATAAGGCGAAGCTCGAAGCGGAAGAGGGCCTCAAGCTCAAAGTCGCCGAGAAGGATGAACTCATCGCTGCGATGCAGCGCCAGGTCGAAGAACTCAAGCGAAGAGCCGAGCAAGGCTCGCAGCAGCTACAAGGCGAGGTTCAAGAGTTGGAACTCGAATCACTCGTCCGCTCGGCCTTTCCGATGGATAACCTTGAGCCGGTGCCAAAGGGCGAGTTTGGTGGCGACCTTGTCCACCGTGTTGTCGGACCCGCCGGTCAGCACTGCGGGACGATCTTGTGGGAATCGAAACGGACGAAGAACTGGAGCGACGGCTGGCTCCCGAAGCTTCGCGAGGACCAACGAACGGCAAAGGCCGAGATTGCCCTCATTGTCACTCAAACGCTCCCAAAAGACGTTGATTCGTTCAACATTATTGACGGCGTTTGGGTCACCAGTCACCGCTGTGCGATCCCGGTTGCAATCGCCTTGCGACATTCGTTGATCGAACTGTCGGCGGCCCGGCAGGCAGGCGAGGGCACAAACCAAGATGGAACTGGTTTACCAATATCTTACCGGACCGCGTTTCCGCCATCGAATTCAAGCAATTGTCGAAAAGTTTTCCAACATGCAGGCCGACCTCGACAAAGAGCGTAAGACGATGACCCGCTTATGGGCTAAGCGGCAAGAGCAGATCCGCGGCGTAATCGAATCCACCGCCGGAATGTATGGCGACCTACAAGGCATCGCAGGAAGGACATTGCAAGAGATCGAGGGACTCGACATAAGGCTACTTGAGAGTGAAAAGCCGCTCACAGCTGGTGAGCAATGATATTGCCAGGCGACACCACAGTCGTTCGCTGAACGACAGAGAGTCACCAATAACTGACGGTAGGTCACACACCGATGTACAAGCAACTGCTTTTGGATCTAAATGAGCTTCGGCGGCACCGGCACGCTTCCGACGAGTCGCTCTTCACGTCCATTCCCCTGATAGCCATGACTGGGGCGACCAGCCACATGCCGATCGAGAACGTAATCGGCGGTTTCAGCTCCAGGGCATTGCCGGCCTGGCCAAATATTCAAGCGAGCTCAAACAGCATGTCGATTTTGCAGCTATCACCGATCACATGAAGTGTGGCTACGCGAACCTGTTGTCGCAGCACGTCGGAATTGCGAGCGATTTCATGGTGCTGCCAGGCATGGAAGTCAACTTGAGACTTGAACCCCCACTAAGCTTTGCCCGCATTCACTTGCTCGTTATCCTTCCGGAGAATTCCACGACAGAGGCCTTTGCACGGCTGTTCGCTGGCCAAACTCATATCCCGGCTGACGCGGTTCGCGATGGCCAAGAGGAAGTGCGACACTTGTCGCTACGCGACTGGGTGGAGCGCGTTTCATAACGAAAATGGAGTATGTATTGCCGCGATGTCGAAAACGGCCAAGGCATCCGTTTTTTGTTTCGCCAAACCGCTAAGCACATGCTCAAGCTTCTGTGCCAAGACGATTCGAGCGATGCAGAAAAAGCAAACGACATACCCGAGGAGTTCAAGAATTACCTTCTTGCCGCCGACATCGACGCGATAGAGATTCACGCCGCATCGCATTCCGGCCACTACCGCTGGGTATCGGACCATGATGGCCGCACTTATTCCGTCCCGACGACCCTGACCTTCAACGCGCACTGTATTGAGGATTTCAATCGCCCGTTACATACGACCCACATCAAGATGACCAGCCTCGGGCTCCAAGGGTTGAGGGAAGCGTTTGCTTTCGCCGATACCCGTATCCGATACCCTGGCAATGTTCCGATTTACCCTTGCCACGTCTGCTCGGCCTTCGGGTTTCTGGAGATGACTCACGTTTTTCAAGGACTTAACAATTGCGTTTGCCGAGAATCTAAACTGCATAATTGGAGTTAGGGGGTCCGGCAAGTCAACTGCCGTGGAGGCTCTGCGGTACGTATTTGGCTACAACCGCACGCTGGAGGAAATTGACAAACTCCAGGGCGGCATTCGAGACCTTCAAAAGGCCAATCTTGCCGGCGCTTTGATTCGTGTCGCCTATCGGACTGCTCAGGGCGAAGATCGGATTCTCTCAGCCACGTACGACCCGAAATCTGAATATGACACAAAAGTCTACACTATTGACGGCGATTATCTTCCCGTAGCGGATATTGAAGCTTCCGGCGAGTTTCCGTTGCGGCTTTTTGGTTGGAGTGAGATTGAAACCCTCGGACGCAGTCCGGCCCGCCAGAGAGACTTGTTGGATCGTCTAGTACCGGAGCTAAGAGCACTTCTATCACATCGCAAATCACTTCGTAACGACCTCCAAGCGAATCGCGGGGCAGTCAAGAAAGCCGTCGCGGATCTTCAGGCGACTCTCGCACGCAATAATGGTGAGATCCGTAGATTTTCCGAGTATAAGTCGGACCTAGATAAATTAAACACTCCGCAAGTCAAATCGCTGTTTGCTTCTTTGGACTCAGCAAATGCCAAAAGGAAGGTCTTGCTTCATCTCGCCTCGAATCTTGCTCGCGCAATCGAATCGCTACGCGCTGCCGCCCCTACGACATTGCTTGCCGGAATCGACGAATTGATTTCTAGCGATGCTTCACTTCGGGAGTGGTGGGTCACAATAGAAGCGATATTCTTAACCGTAGACGCTACCGCCAAGGCTGCAACTGACACTGTTACACAAGCAATTGCCAAGCTCGACAGGTTTTCGGCTCTGGTGGCTGAGCGAGTCGCGATTCAGGCCCAGGACATCGAGACAATAAATGCGCAGTTGCAGTCGCAATTTGTGGCAAATGAGTCAATGCAAAAAATTCTTGACCTTCGCAAGAACTCGGCCGACCGACTCGAACGTGCAACCGCTCTACGCAGTAAATATCTGTCGGAATGGAAGGCTCTGACAGACGTGCTGAATCAGCGTGACACGATAGCAACGGAGCTTGCCGAGGCGCAGCTCGGGATAGGCACTCTTCGTAAAACGCACAATGTCAAAAACGAAGAGACGTTGAATCGCTTCTTGCCCGATTGGATGAAAGTATCAATTGATTTTCGCGCCGGTGGTGATACCGAAGAGTTTGCAAAACTTCTCAAAGAGATCTTCGCTGCACGAGGAAATACTCCCAAACGCATTCGGCAGACAATTGAATCTCACGTCGATCCCGTGTCGTTCGGCAGAATGTGCCGCACAAGTGACATGAGCACATTGCTAGGCAAGACTGGCCCCTAGACGACAAGCCTTACACCATTTCGCAGGACGATATATCTGTATGCGTCGAAACGACGCGAGCATTCGAGCACGACGATCTTGCCGACATTGACGTGCTCACTCAAGAAGGTAAGTGCCTCGAAGCAATCCTCAAACTACAGGAGGCTGCTTGGGACGACTACGAAGCAATACTACTCAACGGCGGGCCGGTCAACGAGAAGTCGCCCGGCCAACGATCCAGTGCTATGTTGCCACTTATTGCACTTGCTGAAACGACACCACTCGTCATTGATCAACCGGAAGACAATCTTGACAAGCGGCTTGTCGGAACCGTGCTACAGGCAGTGCTCGCGGAATTGAAAGAAAAGCGGCAGATTATCGTATGCACACACGATCCAAATATACTAGTTGGCGGCGATGCAGAGCAGGTAGTTGTGCTCGAAGCCGAAAGTGACCGGCGCGCTATAGTCAAATCCCACGGTTCGATCGACAACCCGGATATTATTACTACCGTGATTGACCTCTTGGAAGGTGGTGCTGAGGCATTTGAGAATCGAAGGCGTCGATACGAATTGCAATCGCGCTGAAACGGTCAGGTATTATATGGACATGCTACACATCCGTCAGGCGGTGTTCGACCTTTGGACATTCACATTTCCACCAATTCTCCTTGTTGCAGCCCTATCTATAATGACGCGTCGTCTCTTTCCCGAGAGTCTCAACACACTCTTCGCCTGGCAACAGCAACACATCCATGATACCCACAAAAAAAATCGTCTTCGCACGTTCATGAACTCAATTGGTGCAAGCAAGCTTTACCCGGCCGCACTCGCGGTTATTGTAGTTCTTATCGTTCACCTAATCAACGAGTTTATTTTGTTCTGCCAATACTTACCGCCGTCGATTTCCTTTCGGCCTTCCGCCGTCGCTCGCGGCCTGTTTTCATATACGGACCTTTGGTGTCTGCATAGTATTTATCCGGATGCAAATGGCTTCGATGAGGCATACTATGCTGCGAGCCGCGAAGTATCGGAGCATACTAGCCGCAGTGCCAGATATGACTTTTACTACGCGATTCAGAATGTCAGTAAGGCGATTGTGGCCATCATCTGTGTCTTGACGCTTTGGCTCTTGGCCATTGGTAAAGCGCGACTTCGTGCTGTGCGCGGCTTCGTGGTCGCCAGTGCCGTGGCGATGGCCATATGGTGCCTGTGTCTAGTCCCGATACTCGCGGAATTGAACAACGATTTAATACGTGAGACTGAATCAGTCTTAGCGACGGTTCGCAAAACCGCAAGAGACAATGGCCACGACGCCGTTCATTCAGACAGCAGCCTTCCTTCGTCCCTCGTTAACCATCCAAAGCATCCGAATTGGTGGTGGATAAACTTCGGAATCACCGATAAACTCCCGTGGTTCATAGAGACGTTTATCACTTCAAAGCTCGCTGACCAGTCCTGAGCGGCGAGGCTGCAAGGCCTCTGCCTCACAGTTCCTCAAGACCTCAAACGTCGTCTCCTCACTGGCATAGCTTGCCTTTTGACACTGCCTCGGCTGTAGGTGCCGGACCAATTCCACGCGGTCCACGATAATGTCACTCCCGCGGGGAACGCGCTTTACACCGAAATTCGCTCGACGATATTCCGGGTCACTTGCTTCTGCCGTCGATCGTAGAGCCGTGTCGTCCGCGCGTCGGCGTGCCCAAGCAAATGCTGCACGTCCTCCAGTGCCACACCGTTCGAGAGCAGGTCAGTCGCCACGCAACCACGAAACGAATGCGGCGAAATCCCACCCGGCAATCCCGCAGTCTTAAGCCGCCGCTTGACCATCCGGCAAATATCCACGCCGCTCATTGCGTCGTCGTTCAGAGCCGTCATTCTCGTTCTATCAGTTCCAGGGTTTTGCCCCGTTTCACTTCCTCGCACTTCGGCGACCGACCTCACGACCCGTCCCGTTCGGAACAGTGGGCTGTCTTTCGGTCCCGTCTCCAGTCCTGCTGACCGCAGATATTCTTGCAGGTATTGTTGCAAGTTGTGCCGCACCGGAATGGACCGAGCCTTGCCGCCCTTCTCTGAAAAACGCAGTACGAATTGGGTTCCGTCCTCGGCAAAATCTTTGAGGTTCAATTGCCCGACCGCTCCGGCACGCGCCGCCGTATAGATCAGTACGGCAATCACGGCTCGGTCCCGAAAATCCAGCACCGAGTTAAGTCTAATCGACGCCATCAGGGTCTTGGCCTGGCCGACCGTAATCGCGGGCGTGCGCCCTTCGGTTACCGAATAGCGTTCCGTGCGCACCGAATGCGCTGGATTCAGCTGCATAACATGCCGCTGCACAAGAACATCGAAGAATGCTCGGATCGCGGCAAGGTGCAGTTTTTTCGACGGAAGGCTGATTCCCTTGATTTCTGCAAAATATTCGCCCACGGCACCGGGCTCTATATCCTTCAGCCGACATTTCTTGACTTCGCACCACGCGAGGAACCGCCTTACCGCCCGCAGGTAAGCACTACGCGTGTGCGGATTGGGGATCTTGCCCAAGAAAAACTCTTCCCAGGCGAACTTGGCCGCTGGACCGGCTGCCATGACGCACGCAGGTGCAATTCCTGGCGCTGGCACCAATGACCGCGCCGCAATCACCACCAGGCTCTTGCATCCAGATTCTTGATGAGCCTGGATCGCAGCCAGAACCACCGCTTGGCCAACGCTATCGACCTCGCCAGGCGATTTGGGCTTTCGACGACCGGCCATTTACTGCCGGCCCTGCTTTTGATGAAACAGACGCAGGATCTGCACTTCCGAGCCAACCACGCGATACACTAGCAGATAAGGCAGCCCGGTTACGACGACTTCCCGCGTTCCCTGCACCGTGCCCTCGCGGCCAGATGTTGGAAACTCCGCCAATCGGCCAACGGATCGTTCGATTCGATCGGCCACGGTCCGTGCCGCCTGCGGGTTTTCTTCAGACAGACGAACGCGAACGGCCACGAGCCCGTTCAATGCACTCGTCAGCCACCGCACTTTCATCCGCGTAGCTCAGTGAACGCGGCCTTCACCTGCTTGTCGGTGGCGAACATTCCGGCGTCGGCTTCCTTGACCGCCTTCTCGATTTCTTCGATTTGCCAGCGGTGTAAGGCGATGTAGTCCGATACCGCCTTCTTAATCAGATAGCTGCGGTCGCGATCCCAAAGCGTCCCCAGCTTGTCCAGGAATGCGATGTCTTCAGGCGTCATGCGACAGGTTACGTTGATCTTCTCCATAAGGCACCTCCATGCGATTACCTCCTGGAGACTAGCACGGGCTACTCACGCGCAAGAGAATACGTCGGCCTACCCCGCCATGCATGATAAATAACCACCTTTATTTATCATGGGGACGCCTCCCGACGACAAGCGGCGTAGCCTATCACACTAAGTGGCAACGACTCTTTCACCATGATTGGCATTCACGCCTCGTCACTCATAAACAACGCCACGTCCATTCAGTGTATGACTCGGCACGGAACGGCCCGTCTACGTGTGACAGCCCATGAATGTGAACCGCCTTGTCGTGACTTCCTAAATACCAGCGCCTTTACTCCGTTGGACCGCATTTCCTCTACGCGGTCTCTTTTCCACCGCCTGGGAATATGGCCGCAGGTATGCCAACAAATCTGTAACAACATCAACAGCGAGAGTCTGAAAAAGGTCAAGAGATGCTCCGGGTGACTTTGACGCTCTCGGCTTCTCCTCTCGCATTTCAATCGTACCGTCAGGTCCAATTTCTGGTAGATGTCTATCGGCCGAGATAAATCCCCTGAGAATACGCTTCTCCGCCCGATATCGTACAATCGGTCCAACAATCCATGATCCGTCCTTATCCTTGTCCAATCGCTTCCAATTTTCGTCGCTCTGGCCAAACATTCTCTTGTGCTGCTGCCTGGCATATGGGTCATTTGCGAACCGACTCTTCGTATACTTTACGTATCGATCTGCAGCTCTGGCCGTTGCACCCAAATAGGCATCCACAGCACCTTTCCCTGGATAAGTCGCAGCTGCGGTTGTCAACGATCGAATGCACTCGAACGGAAACTCTCTGCATCCTGCCCGCTTCACCCATAGTCGCACTCGATGCAAGCCGCAGCATTCAAGTAGCGCCATCAATAACACATCAGTTATCCGATTTGCAAATGCCTTATCCAACATTTGCTCTTCAGTCCAAGACTTCCCATCGTCAATTGGGCGACAGTGCTCGTCGATGTACTTAAGAAACTGTCCCGCTCTCGTTTGTCCGTCGATATCGGCCGTACAGTCATTTGCAATAAGTTGCGCCATCCTATACATTCTTTCCTTGGTAATCGGCGCATAAATGCTGCCTAAATCGCCACCACATCCTTTAGGCTGAAACTGTCCTATTTCAGACCAACCGACTAGAATCGCTGATACGTTACCACTCTGATAGACCGGGACTGCCGCGAGCGGTCCACGAATCTGATACGCCTTACATCCCACATTTGCAAGGCGGCAGTCTGGCCGCTGCAGCTCCGCGTCGACATCATCAATAAGGACTGCTTCCCTCTTGCCAAGTGCCAGTGTGGCTAAAGACCGTTCGCGAAAGCCAAAACTGAACTTGTCAATCGCGCTACCATGTTCATCGAGTGGAGTTGAAACAGAATTCGCCATTAGCCGGCCCTGAAGATAATCACTCTCCCAAAGAATAAAGTGCATCTGAATATCACTTAAGTGGCGGCTCATTTTCATGAGCGAACTAAATGACGTCATGTCGTTCAGATACGCGTCCAGCCCTCGGCAGCACTCTCGTCTTTGCTTTGCCGCGAAGTAAACCCATCCTACCTGCTCCGCGACACGGCGCAAACACGTCTGCATGATCCTTCGTATATGCCTTGCCAACGTCCAACTCGACATTAATCACTCCGACTCGTTTGCCATCGGATAAGATCGGGCATGCGAGTTCGCTTTTCACGTCTGGATGCACCTGCACATAGGTCACGCCATCGAATCCTTGCAACTTGAGTACGTCGCTTGCAGCGGCCGATCTGACATCAGGCATGTATACGAAGTCGTTCTGGGTCTTCGCCTTGATAAATAACGTTCCGATTACGGAATCCGACGTGATCTCGGGCAAGGAATCATTGCTCGCCTGCGTCTCGCGACGCTGTGAACGCGGCCAAATTGCGACACGTTGTAGGTAACGAAGGTTCTCGTCAATAGTCAGGCATATTTCGCCTCGAAATGAACCCGTCAGCTCGATTGCGGTTTGCATTAATTCGTCACACGCCGCCATGCGATTGAACAAAGGATCGTTCAAATTCGGCGATGGTATTGATCCGTGCCGATGCAACGCGGCCCTTCCTCCGATGTCGCGAAGCAGCGAGGCAGCCTGTGCAGCGCGTGCGTCGTCGGTCCACGCGACGGTCGGATCTGGGCGCTTGCACAAGAAGACCTCAATTGAGTACGACTGACGCAAGAAACGCACAAAATGGTCATCTACCTCGTCATCAAAAAGTACCGCATAGTGAGGACCGAATTCATTTCCGTACATCAACCACGCCTCATCCATCAGTTTGAGCAAGTCGGGATCGCGCAGACTAGCTCCAATGAACAAGAACGTCCGCAGAGACAAAAGTATTCGCATACATGAATTGAACAAGTCGTTTCTGTTGACAAGATTGCGATACTGAGTACGCGTTAGTACAAGTGAGGGCCCATTACCCACTACTCCGTGTGTTTTGACGATCGCGAAACGATGATTCTTTATCGCACTAAAGAAAGCGTCCGGATCCCGCCAGGAATGGACGGCAGCTGGAAATGGAAAAACTGGGCTTGGATAGGCTGCTTCCATGAGCAGATCAAAATTCGTCGTAATGGCGAGCGAGAACGGAATCCGTGCGATTGCGTGATGGACCGCTGAGGGCTCTTGTGCGTTTCCAAACACTCGATAGAACTCCTTCTCTAGCTCCGTGCCGAGGCTTTCATGTAAGAGTTCGGCTGCAGTTACTAAGTCCCCCTGTTGAATGAGGGACTCCGTGAATCGCCAGCCATCAGCAGGCTTTTTGCCGATGCCTTCGCGAGCTCAAGACAGGATTCAATAAACGTGCGCCATTTTGGTAATCCAACGGGGATTGAGGCACCACGCCTACAAACGCGACCGCTCTGTTTTCTGAAATTGCCTGGATCAATGGCAGAGGAAGAGGCGTTGCATCATCGAAGACATTTGCATGTGAACCATCCGTAGTAGAGTCGCGGTCGCGAGGTATATGTACCATAGGACGGGTCGCCGGGTAATTCGTGGTGGTGGGTGCGCGCTACAGGAAAGGAAATGAACGTATTCCTGGTCACGATGTGAAATCTAAGGTGAGCCGACATGACCAATGACGACGACTCGCGTGCCACACGATCAGCAAAGCAGGATGTGGCCTACGTGTCCTGTCGCTATTGACAGACAATATTAACCTATCCACGAGCTCGCCGAATGCTCCTGGCAGCCGGTCGCGTTATCGCTTCGAGCAGAGGACGCAATTCTTCGCCTGTTCCCTCCGGACTTATCTCAGTCGATTAAGAACGTCAGATTGTCGAGCAATCTCGCATTCGATGAGCCGCGCAACTGCGCGGTGCCCAAATGCCCTAGCTAGATTCAGCGATGTCACGCCGTCGGCAGTTGCAGTCATGTCGGCCCCGGCACCCAATAACAGCCGCACTATTTCTTTATGTCCATAGTAGGCTGCATAATGCAGCGGCGTCATTTGGGTATCGCTACGTGTGTTCACGTCGGCGCCAGCTTGTAGTGCCTCTTTTGCACGGACGCAATCACCGCGCTCCGAAGCATGAAGTAGTATGAGGTCCGTCCGTTTGTCCTTCATTGAGTCTTTGCATGTTGTCGTCGTCTGCTGCTAGGACAATGCGGATATTCCGAATGCGATTAACCATTCGACAGCGACGAAACCTAACACGGCGAGCGGTGGCATGTCAAATCAAAACGGATTGCAAATGGCCTGGCATTGCTTTGTGATCGATAAATCTCAATCGCATTCTGATTGCGGCGGCGAGAGGTGTCCTTAACTTCCGGACGATCGGGGCACCTCGCCTTTGGCGACCGCGTGCTCTCGGGCTTCGCAATCGCTCCGGTCCCGCTGCTGCGGTGACTTTCCCTTCCGCCCGCTGGTGCTGCGGCCGACGGCCGCACATTGACGCCTCCGGCGACTGAAGCATTTCTTCTTGGGTTGATCGGGTTTAGGGGGCACATCCCCCGGCCCGTCAAGGATCGGAGCCGCGCTGCCGGCGCCCAGGCAACCTCCCGATCTTCCGCGGCTACGCCTTGTGCAGACCGGTGCCCTCCTCGCGCTGGCAGTCCTTGACTGGGTTCCCCCTTTAGCTTCGCGGACTTCGTCCCCCGTGCCGCTGGAGAACGCTCGGCGCGTTTCGCGTCAGGGGAGATTTCCAATTCAAAGGGAGGATGAGTCATGGCCACCGTTACCAACCGAGTCGATCTGTACACCCGTGTTACTTCGCACATCGTCGAAGAGCTTGAGCGAGGCACACGGCCTTGGCTCAAGCCCTGGAATGCCGAGCACGCTGCCGGCCGCATCAATCGGCCACTTCGTCACAACGGCCAGAAGTATTCCGGCATCAACGTCATCACGCTTTGGATGTCCGCGGAGCTGTCCGGATTCGTGTCGCCGTTCTGGCTCACTTTCAAGCAGTGCCAGGAGTTAGGGGCGTTCGTCAAGAAAGGCGAGCACGGCTCGCCCGTGGTCTACGCGAGCAAGTTCACCAAGAAGGACAAGGGCGAATCAGGCGACGAGATCGAGCAGCAGATTCCGTTCCTGAAAGAGTACACGGTTTTCAACGCCGACCAGGTCGAGGGATTGCCCAGCTACTTCTACGAACTGGCCAAGGCGGTGCAGACCAAGCCGCTGGCCCGCATCGAGCAGGCGGAGCAATTCTTCGCCAGCACCAAGGCCGAGATCCGCACCGGTGGCAACCGAGCCTATTACGCTTGCGAGCCCGATTACATCCAGATTCCGCGGCTGGAATGCTTTCGCGATTCCGAATCGCACGCGGCAACGCTGGCCCACGAGCTCACGCACTGGACGCGGCACCCATCACGGCTCAATCGTGAATTCGGTCGCAAGAAATTTGGTGACGAAGGCTATGCGATGGAGGAGCTGGTGGCCGAGCTCGCATCGGCTTTCCTCTGTGCTGACCTGGCGATCACGCCCGAGGTACGCGAGGACCACGCGAGCTATATCGCCAACTGGCTGACCGTGCTGAAGAGCGACAAGCGGGCGGTTTTCTCGGCAGCGTCGCACGCCTCGCGAGCAGTCGACTATCTGCACAGCTTGCAACCCAAGCCCGCGGAATGACCTGGCCACGTGCCGCCCGTCGGACCGATCCGGCGGGCGGCTCTTCCCAATTGCTTTCGAGGAGTCAGCAACATGGACCCGAATCAGACTTTTCTCGACATGTTCCACGCCATGCGAGACGGCGATTACGCGACTGGCAGGGAATTGGCCATCGCCCTGAAAGACTGGTTTGCCCGCGGCGGATTCTATCCCTACCAGTACACGCCCGAGGCAATGAACGCCTACATCGCCGACGTTCTCCGGCGGACCGCTTACCTGGCCTGATCCCTTCCTAAATCACGAAAGGTTTTCCCCATGTTCTACGTCATCTGCCCGATCTGCGGAGCACGAGTTGAGATCCCCGCATCGGCTTGCGGCCCGGACCGCGTCGACCTCTACAACGTCACGGAATGCGACGAATGCAGTACCGGCTTTGATTACGACGATGAAGACGTTCAGCTAGACGCCGACGACTGAGCGGAAATAATTCGTCGCCGGCCTCCTCGGCCGGCGGGATGCGGTATGCCTGGCAGAATCGAATGTCCGTTGCCGATACCGAACCAACTTGCTGTCGAACCGTCATTTGCGATAATGCCTGGATGGATCAAGAACTCCTAAATCGCATCTCCACGGCAACCAAGCGGCTCTTCAACGCTTCCTGGGTCATCCACGAATGCGATAGCGATCACTACATCGCCGCGGAACGCCTGGCACCGGAATTTGGCTTCGCCGGCCGGTCGGAAGAGCTATTTGCTCTTTGCTACATGCGGATGGAGAATCCCAAGGACGAGGACTTCATCCTCGCGACTGAGCACTACTATCGCCAGAACCCTGGCCTGAAACCGATTGGAGAAGGCAATGGATCATCAGGAGCTTTTTAATCGCCTCAAGCACGCACGGAACAAACTGCACGTCAAGTCGTGGTTGATCGCAAACGCACATGATGACCAGACCTTAGCCGCAGAAATGGTTGCGGCAGAATTCGGATTTCCTGAGCACCCAGAAGAACTATTGGCTCTTTGCAACATCCACGCCGCAAATGAGTCTCTACCGGCCTTCACAAAGGCGGTCGACGAATACTACGCAAACAACGCTGCCGTCTAAGAAGTACACGTCCGTTCGATCGGCAGTCGACACGGCAACACATCGCGTTTTCTTACGGACGGCCGCCAAATCCGCTGACAACAATTGAAAGTTGGCGTCTCACAGGATCTACTGACGTTTTCAACGCGGCGCAAGGAGTGCTGCGTGAACCACAAATAGCGAACTGTGTCCATTTGCTTTGCAACCGCTGGACGTGCGTCCGGCGCAACCTTCTGATTCCCCGCGTGCCTGGGAAGGTTCAAATGCCAGCCAAATTCGTCAAGGGTGCCGAATTAAATTCGCGATATGTTGTGCAAGAGCTCGTCGGCACGGGTGGGTATGCGTCCGTTTGGAAGGCGTTCGGACCGAAACCTCGCGAGAGATGTCGCGCTAAAACGGCTGTCGCGTCAGCATTCGTCTTCGACTCTCGACCACGATCTGAAAGAGATCCTATCAGAGGCGACGAAGCACTCAACGCTTGTCCATCACAATATCGTTCAGGTTTATGACATCATTGAGGTGGACGACGAACCGTTGATCGTGATGGAGTTCGTTGACGGCAAGTCACTCTATGAATCCCTGCGGTTGGCAATTGCGAGTAATAAGCCGTACCCGCTGGAAAAGGCGGTCGCACTTCTTCGGGACGTGCTGGAAGGAGTCGACCATGCGCACAGCCACGACGTTTGCCATCGCGATCTTACTCCGATGAACATCCTGCTAACGGCGAGCGGCATTCCTAAGATTGCCGACTTCGGCATCGCTCGAGTGCTTAAGCCGCAGGAGTGTCGTCCAGACATCCATCTTCCGACTAGCCAAGGGGGAACCGGAAACCGTGATTACATGTCGCCCGAACAATTGCGCGAGGAGCCGGCCGATTTTCTCTCCGATTTATTCATGGTCGGCATTACTGGATACTTGTTGCTGTGCGGCCGACACCCTTTCTCACATCCATCTGGACTGTTTGCTATCGAGGAGCTAATTGCCGACGCGGATTATCTGCCAGAGACTCCAAAGCCGCCCCTCATCCTCAGTGATGTCCAGCAGCGTCAATTTCGCGAATACGCTGATATTGTAATGCGTCTACTTCATCGCGAGAGAGCGCGTCGGTTTGCCTCCCGCGCGAGGCCGTTGATCAAATTGACGCTGTCACGCCCTCTCGCGAGTGCCCCAACCCAGATTGCGGCGAACGTATTCCAGACCACTTTCACTTTTGCGGTTTTTGCGGTACGGATCTCAATTCTTCGCCGGTACGAACGTCGACAACTCCGCTACCGTTTTCGACTGCATCCGCAGACGACTTGTGTGAAGAAGGCTTCCATCTGGCTCGGGCAAACGATTGGACCGCTGCCATTGCTAAGTATGAAAATGCATTGCAAATCGATGCCGGTCACCGGAAGACCATCTGGAATCTTGGGCACGCGCTTAATCGAACCGGAAGGCATGCACGAGCCGCCGAGCAACTCACGATCGGAATCGACTTACCGGGCTATGACTTTCGCTTTGGCATGCTGTATGAGCGGAGCGTTGCTCGTGCAAGGTTGAAAGACTATGACGGGGCTATCCGAGATGTAAACGATGCTCTGACCGACTCCAAGTATAAAGACTCCATCAAGGCAATCTACCATCGGGCGTGTGTTCATCGCTATCGTGGAGATTTGGGGGCGTCCGAAGCGGATTCTCGGAAAGTATTGGTGCAGCAACCGGATCATGCGGGGGCCATCCGTCTGCTGGAGCAGTTAGCGAGTCCCAACGCGCTCGCAGCTTCCTCCGGCCGCGGGCCCAAATCTCGCTAGCCCAGCAGTCCATCCCTTCGCGGGCGCTCGGCCCAGAGCTTTTCCTCTAGATGGTGCCATTTTCGCGGCTGCTCTCGCAGGCTGATTCGAAAGCTAGGGAATCGAATATGGTAACAATCTGGTAACGGATGTTGGCGATATCGATCCGACACCGATACAATACCGCTGGCGGCAAATCAGCGTGAAATGCCGAGAAACATAGGCTCGTTTAGACCAATCCTTTACCGTTCCGACATCGCGGTGTTGGCGATTTCCTGCCTCGACAAGCTAGGGGTCACAGGTTCGAGTCCTGTATCGCCCACTGCCCCGGTTTGCTCCGTCTCGCGACCCATCGCGACACTCGGCAAAACCGGGGCTTTTTTCTCGCCGAGTGCTCGGCACGCGAGCCGTGTCGACTCGCTGGCGATTCCCCGGTCCGGCGCATCGCAGCACGCTCATTTTGCATCGATCGTGCTGCCTCGAAAGACGCCGGTGGGAGTCGAACCCACTTCAAACTGCTTTGCAGGCAGTTGCCGTGCCGTCTGGCTCCAGCGTCACGAAAAGTCGTCAGACGTGAGGCTATAGGCTTGAGGGCGGGCAAATGCTCCTTTCCTCACGCCTCAAGCCCCAAGCCTCAAGCCATCCCAGTAGCCTGTCCAGGAGTCGAACCTGGCCTGACAGCTTCGCGGGCTGCCGTGCGGATCCGCCACACTCACAGGCTGTAAATAATCCTGAGACTTGAGACTGTAGGCTTGAGGACGCTGACGCCAGGCGTTTTTTGCCGTCTTCCTGAAGCGTGTCACCTCACACCTCAGTCCTTTGCAGTAGCCCGTCCAAGGATCGAACTTGGTCTTGCAGCTTCGGAGGCTGCCGTGCGGTTCCGGCACACTCACGGACTGGGTAGGCGTGAGGCCTGAGGCTGCAGGCTTCAGGAAATTGACGCCGCGCGTGTTTGCCTTCTTCCTCAAACCTCAGGACTCGGGTCTCAGGCCTCGCAAGAGCCGACGACTGGATTCGCACCAGCATCACGCGGTTTACAAGACCGCTGTCTTTCTCAGTCGAGCCACGTCGGCGTGGGAGGCTTGAGGCCTGGGTCCTGAGGCTTGAGGTTGGAAACGGCCGACGTTCTCTGCGCCTTCGTCCTCAAGCCTCACGCCTCAGGTCTCACACCTACTCCAGCTCCACGTTCCAGTAGGCTTCGCTGATAAACTTGGCCCAGCTGGCGATCCGCACTCGGTGGGCCGCGTAGAGCGGCTTCCACGTTGGACGGATCGGCGGCCGACGGAGCTTCATGCCGGCCTGCGCCGGTGTGCGGTCGGCCTTGCGCTTGTTGCACGCCACGCACGCCAGCACACAGTTCTCCCACGTCGAGGTGCCGCCTTGCGACCGCGGAAGCACGTGGTCGATCGACAGCTCCTCAGTTCCGGGCTGCCGCCGCGGGCGGTTTTTGTCGGCGCGCGGGTTGGACTGGGAAACGTCCTCCACTTCATCCGACTTTCCCCACGGGGACCTGCACTGCAGGCCGCAATACTGGCAGGCGTAGTGGTCCCGCTTGAACACGTTGCGCCGACTGAACGTCACGGCCGCGGTCGGCAGCCGGTCGTAGCCGGTCAGCGTGATGACTTCGGGCACGCGTAGCCGCAGCCGCACCGCCTGAACGAACAGCTCGCCCTCGGCCGGCCGCAGTTGCGACCAATCGGCCCAGCTGTACAGCCGGAAGTCACTCGGGTCGACCACGCGAGCCGACTCGTTCCAGAGCATCGTCAGCGCGCGCTCGACCGTGGCGACGTTGATCGGCTGCCAGTTGCGGTTCAGCACCAGCGTCGGGCGTTCCAGAATCTTGGCGACCATGGGGAGACCTGAGGCTTGAGACTTGAGGAGTGAGGTACGACAATGCAGGGCATGAGAGATCATCGAAAGCTTCGTGCGTTCGAGTTGGCCGACGGCTTGGTGCTGGCGGTTTACGAGGTTACCAAGTCGTTTCCAAAGGACGAGCAGTTTGGGCTGACATCACAGCTTCGCCGGGCGGTTGTGTCCATTGCGTCGAACATCGTCGAGGGTTGTGCCCGTGGCTCGCACGCCGAATACATTAGATTCCTGGACATGGCTTTTGGTTCGGCCCATGAAGTGGAATACCAGTTGTCGATTGCCGCCCGCCTCGGGTACGTTCCGGCAGATATTGTGGCCGAGCTGACGCGCCACGCGGACGAAACATCGAAGGTTCTCGCCGGCTTGTTGCGATCTCTTCGCTCGGATTCCTAGTCTCCTCATCCCTCAAGCCTACAGCCTCAGGTCTCATGCCCCCCAAGGGTATCTGAGCGGAGTTGAACCGCCACCTTCTGGTTCACAGCCAGACGTGCAGAAACCGCTACACCACAGACACCGTGCGCGGCGTGAGGCGGGAGTCCTGAGGCTTGAGGAATGGAACGAGAAAGCGTTTCCTTCGTCCTCAAACCTACAGCCTCAAGCCTCACGTCTCTCCAGCGGAAGGCAAGGGAGTCGAACCCTTATCTCGACCTGCGAGAACCGCCTTAGCAGAGCGGCCCGGCCAACCGTATCCGGCTGCCTTCCGTCGTCCATCACCGCCGATCAGTGGACCCGCCGGGAAACGAACCCGGACTACCAGCCTGCCGGACTGGGGTCATCCCGTTAAACCACGAGCCCTCGTTGTTCAGTGGACCGCCGCCGACCAACCTACGGTCGGTGCCCGCGAACCGCGATTGCCTGGATGCAAGCCAGGCGTCGTACCGTTGGACCAGCAGCCCGTGTTGTTGGTTCGTTTTCTTGTGTCGCTTTCGCGTTGCGCTCGGTTGCCGCCCCGGCAATCGTGCTCAGTGATCCGGCAACTACCGCCCTGCGCTCGGCACATGTCCATGTGCCGTGCTCGGTTGCTGGTCCGTCCGGGATTTGAACCCGGCCTTCCTCCTTGTCTAGGACAGCTACCGCACTGCGCTCGGCAGACGCCCGTCTGCCGTGCTCGCTTGCTGAGGCGTGCGGCCAATAGCACTTACAGACCAGAGTAACCCCGGGTGGACTTGAACCACCGATTTCCTGGATGTCGACCAGGCATCTTAACCGCCGACCACGGGATCTTCGTGACCGCGCCGACGCTTCGTCGTTGCGTGCGCGGACGCTACAATTACTTACATGGCTACGCTGATTGCTCTGCTCGACGACGAACCGGATCGAATCATCGCAATGCTGTCAGCATTGGAGCGGCTCGGCTCCAATTATTCGACGATCGTCTTCGACAACGCCCCCGACATGATTGCGTGGTTTGCCAGCGGCCACCACGAACTTGCATTGATCTGCCTCGACCATGATCTCGGGCCCAATCGACTTCGCGACGGGCGCATATTCGACCCTGGTATCGGGCGCGACGTCGCCGACTACCTCTCAACCTTGCCGCCCTTCGCGCCAGTGATTGTGCACACCACAAATCACCTGGCGGCGCCGGGCATGATCCATGTGCTCGAAGAAAGCGGTTGGCAAGTTTCTCGTGTTTCTCCTTACAGGCTGCCAAAAAACCGGCGTAAATAAAAGTCAGTACTCTGCGAGCCTACGAGACGGTTTCCGTGAGGATGTGTAAGCAGATGACGGCCGCGGCGATACTCGTCCAGGCGTCAATTGAAGTATCTGATCGATCGTAGCGGACTCGCATGCGGCGTAGACCTTTGACCCAACTGATGGTGCGTTCCACGACCCAGCGTACGCGACCGAGATGACTGCCGTGATCCCCTGTGCGATGTCGAATGTGCGGTTCAATGCCCAGCCAGCGGAGCACGATCCGCGTGGCTTCGCAGTCATATCCCGCGTCGGCGTACAACTTCTGGGGATGGTTTCGCGGCCGCCCACGCTTGCCGCCGATCTCCGGGAAGTCGACCACGGCCGGCAGGATCTCGCAATGGTCGCTGGAGTTGGCCGGAGCCGCACGAATCACCAGCGGCACGCCGTCGCGATCGACCAGCAGCGTGAATTTCGTCCCTTTTTTCCGGCGATCGACAGGACTTGGGCCCGTGGCATCTCCTCCACCGAACGCACGCACCTGAGTCGAGTCGATGACGGCCGTCTCCAAGTGCAGTTGCTTTTCGTGATTCAACATGGTCAAGAACAAGTGATGCAGCTGATTCCAAATCCCTGCGCGCTCCCAAGCTTGCAACCGGGTGCGTGCGGTTTCGCCACAGCAGCCCATCTCCTGGGGCACCTCCTTCCAACGACAGCCTGTGACAAGCACGAACCAAATGACCTTCAGCACGGTGCGATGCCCGGTCGGTGGCCGGCCCCCCTTGGGGCCGATCTCCTTCTCAGCAGGCAACATCGGACGTGCCAACTCATAAAACTTCTCCGGCATACAAGCGTCCGCCATGACAGTTCTCCTTGTGAAACGGACAAGGGGGCTGTTATGGCCGGGCGCAATTCTATGCCAATTCAGTCGTGTTCTGATTTGCGGTTTTTTGGCAGCCTCTTACGGCGACCTGGAGTGGATTGGCACTGCCTGGTTACACGCGGTTCGAACTGCGATCTGTGGTTAGTGGCCGAGGTGGGCGTCGAACCAGCAACCGAGCACGGCTGCCCGGGCGGCAGCCGAGCGCAGGGCGGTAGTGCCCCGCTGAATTACTACCGCGTGCCGCCTGCATCCTCGCTGGGTACCACGGCCAAACGCCGCGGTCGGCTCGGCGCGGGCACTTGCTGACTCTCGACCTCGCCGCTTTGCCTGTTTGCGTACCCGGCCGTCTGTGTGGTTGGTGCCGCTCTACTGAGCGGCGAGTGGCAGGCCCGGGAGTCGCACCCGGCGGTCAGAGCTTATGAGGCTCCGCTGGACACTGGTCCGCCTGCGTCGGGGAAGGCGTGAGGCTTGAGGCTGCAGGCTTGAGGACGAGGACAAGGGCATTACGTCTTTCTGCCGTACCTCACGCCTCAGGACTCAAGCCTCACTCCTATCCAGTGACCAAGGGGAGAGTCGAACTCCCATGCCATTGAAGGCACGACGTTCTGAGCGTCGCGTGTCTGCCAGTTCCACCACTTGGTCAGCGTGATCGAGTGACCAGCAACCGAGCACGGCATCGACCCGGGATACCGGGCCGCCCGCATGTGCCGAGCGCAGGGCGGTAGTCTTCTCAACGTTGCGGGCACTACCGCGGTTCGCCTGCATCCTCCCTAATCGGTCGGCGGCGAACCTTGCTGGCTGGCGTCCTGAACCGGAGCAGGCTTGAGACTTGAGTCCGCAGGCTTGAGGGACGCTGGCCGACCCATCCTGTCCCTTCTTCAAGCCTGTAGTCTCACACCTCACGCCTCTTCAATGCGTCGGGCAGGAGTTGAACCCGCAGAGCCCGAAGGCGGGTGGGTTACAGCCACTTAGGCTTGCCAATGCCCAACCGACGCGTATTGTTCAGTGGCACGGGTTGGAGTCGAACCGACAAACAATCACCAAGGTTTGAGCTTGGCCGCTTTACCGGTTTGCGTACCGTGCCGTTGGAGGCGTGAGCCTTGAGTCCCGAGGCTTGAGGTACGAAAGCCCAACCTCGCTGCCCTCGTCCTCAAGCCTGTAACCTCAGGTCTCGGGCCTCTGACAGCGTCCCCAGCGGGATTTGAACCCGCGATCTCCTGCGTGACAGGCAGGCGAGCACTCCAGGCTGCTCCGTGAGGACCAGCAACTGAGCACGCTTGCCTGGGCGGCAAGCGAGCGCAGGGCGGTAGTAGTAATGAATACGAGTAGCTCAGGTGGGATTCGAACCCACAGCATCCCTGCGACCAACGCTTCGCGTCGGTGCCCGAGCCAAGGTGGTCTGCCATTTGCCTACCGAGCCACGTCGGTGTCTGATCGCAGTGCCCAAGGCAGGATTCGAACCAGCAACCGAGCACGGGCCACGGGCGTGGCCCGAGCGCAGGGCGGTAGTTGCAGGTGACACGGCGGGTTTAAGCCGAACCGCTCTGCCGTTGGCGTACCTGGGCAAGTAGTCCCGGGTGGGGTTGAACCACCGTTGCCTGGATGTGAGCCAGGAGTCGTGCCGTTGGACCACGGGACCGTGAGTAGGCGTGATGCTTGAGACCTGAGGCCTGAGTTAGGGTTTGCAACCTCCCACTGCGATGTACTGTCCTCAAGCCTGTCGCCTCAAGTCTCAGGCCTCTGCAAGGCGGAAGCGGCGAGACTCGAACTAGCAACCGAGCACGGCACACTCACCGTGTGCCGAGCGCAGGGCGGTAGTTGGCAGAAATACGGCCCAAAGCCGCCACCTGTTTTCGAAACAGGCTCCTCATCCGGCCGGATCACTTCCGTTACTTTGCAGTTCCGGGGGTTGGAATCGAACCAGGGCACCGACGCGCAGCGTTGGTCCTCCTGGTTCAGAGCCAGGTATCGCGTACCAACAGCGACAACCCCGGAATATTTAATGAATCATTCGGCGGGCACTACCGCCTTCGCCCTTCTTCCTCGCTAATCGCTCGGCGGGCTCAGTTGCTCTACCAACAGCAACTACCCCGGATCGCGTTGTTGCAGCAGACACGCGCTGGCGTGCCCAAGTTCGGGGAGAAGGATTTGAACCTCCACCACCTGGTTCAAAGCCAGGCAGCCTACCATTAGCCGATCCCCGAAAGACAGGCCGCAGGCTTCAGACTACAGGCGGCAGGACGTATACTGCCGAACATGCGAGATCACACGAAACTGCGGGCGTTTCAGTTGGCAGATGCGCTGTGCGCTGCTCGTTTACCGACGGACGTCGACGTTTCCGCGCGAGGAGCAATTCGGCCTGACGTCGCAAATCCGCCGCGCGGCAGTGTCCATTGCGTCAAATATCGTCGAAGGGTCGGCTCGGGATTCTTCTGCCGATTACGTCCGCTTTCTCGATATGGCGGACGGGTCAGCCTGCGAGCTGCAGTACCAATTGTCATTGGCGAGGCGTCTTGAATATCTCAAGCAAGTCGAGGCCGATGAGCTCGATCGAGCGTCGAAAGAGACCTGCATGGTCATCAACGGTCTGATCCGCTCATTGCGTAAAGCCTCAATCCCTGAAGCCTGAGGCCGGAAGCCTGTAGCCTGCCAGAAAGCTGCGGCGGCAGGAGTCGAACCTGCAATCATCTCCTTAACAGGGAGCTGCCTTACCGTTAGGCCACACCGCAATGCTAGTCAGGGTGGCTGGATTTGAACCATCAACCGAGCACGATTGCCGGGCGGCAATCGAGCGCAGGGCGATAGTCACCGTCAAACGCTGCTCCCCGAGCTTGCGCGATGCCAGACTTCGCTACACCCTGGCAAGTCGGCGTGGTTGGATTTGAACCGGCGGTCTCCGGCTTCCGACGCCTGCGCAGCGTTGCTGGGACGCGGGCCAGGCTTTCCCACACCCTGATCTCTGAAAGCGCCCAGCGGGAGTCGAACCCGCACTTCCGCCATGGCAAGGCAGCAGGCTACCGCTACATCATGGGCGCAAAGATTCGTAGCAAATTGTCAAAGAGCCGGGGAGGCCTGAGGCTTGAGTCCTGAAGATTGAGGCAACAGCGGCATCCTCAGCCGCCTCTCGTCCTCAAGCCTGCAGCCTCAAGTCTCACGCCAGTACCCAGTGGGATCAGAGGGGCTCGAACCCTCACCGACCTGGTTAAGAGCCAGGCGTGCTGCCGCTAACACCTTGATCCCGGTTGGAGGCCTGAGGCTTGAGGGAACAGGAACATCCCCCGTTGCCTTTCGTCCTCAAGTCTCACGCCTCGAAGGGGGCGAAGGGAGTCGAACCCTTACCATTCCGCTTAAAAGGCGGACGCGCTACCGTTACGCCACGACCCCAGATGTTGGATGAGGCGTATGCGTTTGAGCCGCGGGCTATCTGCCATGTGGTTTTCCATCGTCGATCCGTCGTCAGTGGTAGCCCTGAGAATCGAACTCGGCGCGACCCGGATATCAGCCGGATATGGGCAACCAGCCCTCGACTACCGGCAGCGTTCTCGTTCTCAGTATTTCTGTCAGCTACCGCCTTGCGCTCGGCTGCCGCCCGGGCAGCCGTGCTCAGTTGCTTGGCCGGACTCGAACAGGGCACCGACGCGAAGCGTTGGTCTGCTCGTGCTCCCAACGACCAGCCTGCGGCCGGTGCCCGGCGGGCTCGCCGCTGGCCCAACATTCCGTTCGTTTGCTCGTTGCTCAGTCAGTAGCTCGTATGGGAATCGAACCCATCTCCCCGGATTGAAAGCCCGGTATCCTGCACCGATAGACGAACGAGCCGCAGAGGAGACGTGAGGCCGGAGACGTGAGGCTTGGGGTAGGACATTTCCTTCGTCCTCAAGCCTGTAGCCTCAAGCCTCACCGCTCCTCAAGTGGGTCGGGAGGCGCTCGAATCCTCGTCTCCTGGTTTTCAGCCAAGCGCTAGACCGTCTCAGCTACCGACCCGTGCGTTAGGCTTGAGTCCTGAGGCTTGAGGATTGACGCAGACAAATGTCCTTTGTCCTCAAACCTCGGGCCTCAAGTCTCACGCCTACGAAAAAGGCCCGGTGTCCTTGTGACACCGAGCCTTGGGGGGCTTTCAGACCGTTTGCGGCCGAGCGTCACAAGCGCAGATTGGGAGCGGGGCTATTCGCGCCTGGCAGCGTACCTTGCAAGTACGCGGTATCTCCGCCGGCGGAATATCGCTTCGCTATGCGCTGGTGGATCGAACTCGGTCGTAAAAACATCATTACTGTCACGTTTACCCGGGGCACGTATCCTGCAAAGCTCGCACAGCCGCGATCCGCCCGGCCTGGGCGTCCCTCGCGGCACTCTCCCCTCTTAGACGCCGGCCACGGGCAAATGTTCACGCAGATTTTTCGCCGACGATTGCCAGCATCTCCTCGGATGCGCGCCTGGGGCAGTTTATTCCGATTGACCGATCTCAATCCGCAGTTCGCCCCAGGTTTTGAGACTTGTGAGAGCGCATTCTTAGCTCGCGAACCCTGACAAGCGACCGCCGTTCGGCAGAACACCTGGCTTTGCAGGTGGGCCTGGATGAGGGCTCGAATGCAATCACGTATCGGCTTGGGAAGACCAGGCCAGGATCGAATGAGGGCACTCAATTCCGGGTCAATTTCGGACGCGCTTCGCCAGCAGCGCGCTGTTTTGCGCTGTCGAGCACCGATTCCGTGTTATACTGCTGGCTTTCCGGGGGTCGTTCGAGTCCTGTATCGCCGGCTCGATGGAAACTGGTTTCAAGCCTGCGGGGACCGTCCTTCGTCTCCGAACAGATTTTGAAACTTTGCCGAAACCTAGTCCTGGGTTTCCTTATTTGCAGGGAAGTGCGGCGACGAACTCGCAGCGATTTGTCGGCAGTTTTTCCGACGAACGGGAAGGAACCGTCCTGGATGGAACCAAAGGCCGATGTCCCCACGTGTCGGCTCCGCAAGCCATCGCGACGTGCGGTCGCTTTCGTCAACCGCCAACCGTGTACCTCGGCAAGCACGGTTGGCCTGAGGCCGGCGAGAAGCCCCAGGCGTGGTTCGGGGTGCCGCGGAGGACGGGCAGCCGAAACGCCGCAGCGACTTTTTGCCTGTCGGTTGGATCGATCCGATTTTCTACGAGGAGCTTTCGCCGCATGGGCATTTTGACGCTGCAACAGGGAGACAAGTACGTGATCTCCTCGGACCGCAGTATGACCGACGCTCCGGTCAATCGGCCTCCCAAGGGAAGACCGTCCGGCAATTATCAGGTTTGGACGGGCGATAAATGGTCGTTGGTGAAGACCGACGCGATGGTCTTTCGCACCATGGACGAGGCCGACGAATACGTCAAAGCAAATTACCGCCTGTTGAGCGGTAGC
Organism: uncultured Planctomycetaceae bacterium; assembly: GCA_963828155.1. Lineage (GTDB taxonomy): Bacteria > Planctomycetota > Planctomycetia > Pirellulales > PALSA-1355 > CAWCAX01. The sequence goes on along the minus strand of CAWHDQ010000009.1, from coordinate 310,077 downwards.
TGACCGCCCGCGCGCTGGGCCGGGTCGCACTCGTCCCTCTCGGCGTTGAGCCAAGCCATCGTGGCGATCACCGGCACGCGTCCACGGCCGGCCATCACTGCTTGTTGTAAGCAGCGTAGAACTCCCGGGCATGAGCCAACAGTTGGTTCTCGGTCGTATGATGGGGGTCCACGACGACGGAGCCGACGATCTTTTCGGCCACGTCGTGGTGGTGTTCTTTCAAGTCGGCGAGCAACTGATCCATCGCGCTGCTCCTGCCCGTGCCGCTACCGAACAGCAGCACTTGCTCCGCTCCTTGCAACGTCTTGGCGATGGCTTCGTAGTAGCTCTTGCGTTCCGGCACGCGCTTGCCGTCCGTCCATTGCTGGGCCGAGTGCAGATGCTTCCGGTAGCCGTGCGGATCGTAGGGCACAAGACGCTGCGGCACGCTGCCGTGGAGCTCCGTGCGGTAGACCTTCGCTTCCTGGTGGTCGACGACCACCAACAGGTGCGGGGCGGATGAATGCTCGTTGGGGACTGCCATGAGTCTTTCCTGGGGTGATTCGCCGGAATGAAGTTGAATTTTTTGGCGGTCGACGTCGGCCGGGGTCCCCCATCATCATATCCGATGAGGGCGCTGGAGATGGACCGAATGCCGGCAGCATGTGCGCGAAAAGGCCCGAACCTCGCCGCTCGGCGGCCTCCGTTTCGGCTACAATCACCGAGCTGCCATTCGAGAACGAACCCCACAACAGCCTGGAAAATTCGAACATGAAAGTCTTTTCGCACGCCGCAGCGATCCTGGGAATCCTGGTCCTGAGCGTTTTCGCGCCGGCGACTGCCCGCGCGTGTACCGGCATCACGATCAAGCCCAAGGACGGATCCTTTGTTTTTGCCCGGACGCTCGAATTTGCGGTCGACCTCAAGTCGAACGTCCTGCTCGTGCCGCGGGGCAAAGAATACGTCGGGACCGCGCCCGGCAATAAGCCGGGGTTCCGCTGGAAGTGCAAATACGGCAGCGTCGGGGCCAACGCCTTCGACTTGCCGGTGACGGTCGACGGTCTCAACGAGCAGGGCCTGCACGTCGGCCTGTTCTATTTCCCGGGCTTTGCCAAGTATCAGGACGTGAAGGCCACGGAAACCGGCAAGGCCTTGGCTCCCTGGGAGCTCGGCTCGTTCTTGTTGGGTACGTGCGCGGATCTCAAGGAGGCTGTCACGGCGGCCAAGAGCGTGCTGGTGGGCGACGTCGTGCAGAAGGACATGGGCTTTGTGCCCGAAGTCCATTACATCGTCACGGATGCCAGCGGCAACAGCGTCGTGCTGGAATTCATCGGCGGCGAGCTCAGGGTCCATGCCGACCCGCTGGGCGTGCTGACCAATTCACCGACCTTCGATTGGCACATGACCAATCTCAGCAATTACGTCACTCTGAGCAGCAACAACATCCCGTCCGTCGATCTCGCCGGCAAAAAGATCCGGTCCCTGGGGCAAGGCAGCGGCATGCTCGGGCTGCCCGGCGATTTTACGCCGCCGTCCCGATTCGTCCGGGCGGTCGCTTTTTCGACGACGGCCGAGCCGGTCGCAACGGCCAAAGAGGGAGTCCTGCAGGCCTTCCACATTCTGAATCAGTTCGACATTCCCAAGGGAGCCGCCCGCGGCGTGGAAGACGGCCATCAAGTCGCCGACTACACCGAATGGACGTCCGCCGCAGACTTGACGAACCGCCGCTACTATTTTCGCACGTTCGAGAATAGCCGCATCCGGATGGTGGACCTGAAGTCCGTCAACTTCGATTCCACGGACCTCCGCACGATCTCGATGCAGGGCGGCGAGCAAATCGAGGACGTTTCCCAGAAGGCCAGGTGAGCGGCGCGGTCGGCACGAGAATCGCTGCCGGGTCCGATCTCAACCCGCCGCCCAAATCAGAAAGCCCAACAGCAGAACCGACAAGCCCAAGAGGATGATGCCCAGAACGCCAATGTTGGAGCTCGTTTCGGGCGGCACGATTCCATGTTGTGCCGCCAGAGCCTCAACCGCATCCTTGGCATCCTTGAGACCTGATCTCGTCTGCTCTCGATACAGCTTAATCGCCGCGATCTTCTGGCCGGCAAGCAGCAGACCGAGAAGGGACGTTTCCAAAGCATCGGCAGCGGCGAAGTGGCTGTCCTCGGCGGATCCTGAAACGTCGCCTTGGCCGATTCGCTCGATGGCAGCTTTGGCTTCGGCCAGACCGACTCCGGTCCGCTCGCGGTACAGCTTGATCGCGGCGATTTTCTGGCCTTGTCCGAGCAGCAAACGGAGTGGCTTCTGCAGCGATTGCTGGATCGCTTCCTGGTCGCGGGTTAATGGGCTGAGCCAGGCACCGCAGTTGGGGCAGCGCTCGGCGTCGCGTGTCGCCGGTTGTTGGCAGCGTGTGCAGATGGGCATCGGGCCATTTTACCAGCCTCAGCGCTCTCGAGTCGCGGAATTTGATCTTTGCGAAACGCAGGAGGCCCCAGGCCTGTCCTGGGCAATGCTCCGGCAGCCCCAACCGGTGCCATCCAGACCTGCTACAATGTTGCCAGCGACTTCGCACGAACCGCATCTGGAGAGGCCCCATGCACACCAGCCGGAAAGCAACTCAGGAAGCCAGCGAAAAGGCTCTGCGGCATAAGATTCGCCGAGATGCTCTGCTCGCCGATGAACTCCACGACGACAAGCTCACGCAGTTGCTGGCCTTCGTCCGGCGACTCAAAGAGACGCCGCCCGGAAACGCCGACCTGGAACTGCGGACCAGACTGTTCGGCGAATGCCGACGCAATGAAGGGGAGCCGTCCGGCCAGTTCTATGGCCGGTTGCGGCATTGGCTCGATCGCGACTTCCCGCAGGCGAAAACCTCGCGCAAGGCTCTCCGGCGCACCGACGATTAGAGCGAATATCAAGACCGTGTAGCGGCAATCGGCTGTAGGAGGCGACTCCGATCGCCGATTTGCCGCCTCCGCTTGAGGCAGTCGGCGATCGGAGTCGCCTCCTACAGTCGCTGACAGTCGCTAGATCCGGTTGAGATCGGGACTAGATCGGGGGGTCGCACTTTAGCAGAGCGCCCGCTGGCAGTGCATGGCCCGCTCAACGAAGCCATAACTCGACGGCAGAACCCGCCCAGCTAATGATCCTGGGGAGCGAAAACCGGGTCGGTCAGCTTGCGTGAGCCGTCCGGTCCTACAATCGCTTCGTCTTCCAGCACTTCCAGGGCATGGCTGAGTTGGGCAATTTCGGCTTTGATCCAGTGCCGGAGTTCAGCGACGGTCTGCTTGTCGAGAACCTTGAAGCCGGGCCAGCAGGCGTTGACCTTATCGGCGATCGTCTTGTTTGCCATTCTGCAATCATCCTTTGGGTTTGGGCACCACTATCCCCGCCCGCCTTCGCAGCACGTCTCGCAAATGCGATGACACTCCGAGCACTGGAGCTTGGCGCGAATTTCGATCAGCTCGCCGCCACAAGCCGGACAAGCGGGACGACTCGCCCAGGTACAAACCTGCTGATCACGAGTGCGATCCTGTTCTTCCATGCTGGGCCCTCGGAATCTCGTCATCCCTCTGCCACTCTCTGACGGCAATACCCCGTCGCTCCGGTCAAAACGGCGTCGAAATCGCCCCGGCGATCTTGCGGATGATGTCCCAGGTCTGGTTGGCCTCGTCCAGCGAGCCGGCTTCCTTGAGAAAACGGATGCCCGCTTCGAGGGCGGCCGGTTTGGCGCTGCCGCCGGCCGAGGTCGCTTGCCGTTTGCCTTCGCCGACGGCGACGGGGCGGGCCATCTTGGCGACCTTCTTCACCTTCGGAGCAATCGGCTGGTGGCACTCCGGGCAGGTCGCAGCTCGCGCCGCGATCTTTGCCTTGCAATGGGGGCAGAGTTTCTTGCCCAGCCCCGGCTTGTCGTCGACCACAGGTTCGACCGGTTCGGCCACTTGAGCGATCCCCAGCGTCGGCTCGTCCTCGACGGTCTTGATCGCTGCTGCTCCGGTTTTCTTTGCCGCTTTCTTACGTGCCATGCGGTGACTCCTGGTTGCGTCGGCCGGGCGAAAGCCAGAGTATAGCGGCTGGCGGGGTGGGGATAAAAGGACGAGAATCGCTCGGCGTTTGGAGCCGCCTCCCCGTTTCGACAAAAAGTTGCACATATCCCCGAGGATTATCTGCGACCGCCGCCAGCGCGAAAGCACGCTATTGAAAACGACGTCGATACAGCGCGGCCCTGATACGTCGGGCTGCGGGACGAAGAACGTCCAGCGCCGCGTTTTCCCTCACGCCTCACGCCTCAAACCTCACGCCTCAAACCTCACGCCTCAAACCTCAAGCCTCAAACCTCAAGCCTCAAGCCTCAAGCCTCAAACCTCAAACCTCAAACCTCAAGCCTCAAACCTCAAACCTCAAGCCTCAAGCCTCAAACCTCAAACCTCAAGCCTCACATCTCCCGCCTCATCCCCCCGCCGCTCGAGCCGCAGGAAATCCTGGTGGCAGGAAAAGCGGTAGCGGCCGCCCTGCTGGAAGTGATTCTGCACGTAGCGCTCGAGCGCGGCCCGCTCGGGCGGCGTGGGCAGCGGCAGCAGATTGAGCATGAACTCGGCGATCATGTAGGCGGAGGCGAACGAATCGGTGTCGACGTGGGCAGCGACCGTGTCGATCCGCAGATCGAATGCGCCGGCGGTCTCGCTGGCGTACGAACGACCCAGCGCCCCCAGGTCGAACTGCCGGCCGGTGAAATGCCGGAGCATCCGCATGCAGTCGGTCTCGTGGTTCTGCAGTGCGATCGCCAGCACGCCGCCGGGCCGCAGCCAACCGGCCAGCGTGTGCAGCGTATCCCGCCATTGGTCGGGCGGAACGTAATAGAAGACGTGCGAGCAAAGCACGAAATCAGCCGCCGCTCCCGGCCGCGCATCGGCAATCGACACGCACTGGGCTTCCGCCCCGGGGCAAGCCTGCCGCAATTGATGCACAGCCCGGAATTGGGCTCGATCGCGATCGTGCGGCCAAACCGCGGCTGCAGCCAGCCGGTGAGCTTGCCCGTCCCGGCGCCGGCATCGATGAACACCTCCCGCCGGGCCAGTCCGTCGACTTCCGTTTCCAGCCAGGCCGTCGCCTTGGCCTTTTGATCGGTATGGGCCAGGAAGACTGCGAACGCCTGGCGGTACTCCTCGCCCTGCGAATCGTAAACGCTGACCGTCGGTCGGTCGGACATGGCGAAATCCGTTTCGGGGATGTTCGATCACGGACGAAAGATGAATTCGACCCACCGATCTGCGGAGGCCAATTCAGCTCGCCGGCGGCTCGTCGAATCTGGCCGGGGGCGGAGCATCCGGCTCGACAGGCTTGCCGGAGTTGAGGAAGACGTCCAGTACTTTCTCGCGGTGGCGCGGTGCGACATTGTGAGCCGCGATCACGCCGGCGGTGCCGCGGAGCACATTGCCGGCCGACACGCCTGGCAGCGTCAGGGCAACACCGATGAACAAGCCCAAGGCCAGCACCACGTAGGGCGCGAATCCCGCTTTGCCGTGGGCGTAAAACAGAAACACCGCCCCCGGCACGGCGCCGATGACCGCCCCGATCGCCGACTTGACGATTTGCCCCTGGGAGACGCTCATGTTTTCGCACTCCGAATGGATCGTGGCCGAGAGTGGCGCCCAAGCACAACGGCTCGCCGGTAACTTATCAGCGCTCGCGCCCGGTGGCCACCAATTCGGAATGGCCCGCTGCCCGCCCCGGCGCATCGGGATTCTGGCCAGTCCTGGCGGGGAGCGCCCGGCTTGTTTCGCGCCCCCACGACGCATAGACTGGCGCTGATGGATGGACTCGCCCAATCACGAGCAATCTGATCGGCCATGCCCCGTTTGAATTTCGCACAGTCGTGCTCTTAGCCTGCCTGACGGCTGCGGCGTTTATCGCGCGGGGCGCCGCGCTCGGCCAGGAACCGCTCTCCGGGCGAATCGATCAACTGGTGGTGGCCGCGGCGGGTGGCGTCACGCCGGCACCACGGAGCGGCGACGCCGAGTTCTGCCGCCGTGTCTGGCTCGACCTGGCCGGCTGCATTCCGCCGGTGGCCGAGCTGCGGCGGTTCGTCGCCGACGGGGCGGCAGACAAACGCGAGCAGCTTGTCGTTCGACTTCTGGCGTCCCCCGAGCATCCGCGGCGAATGGCCGAGCTGCTGCACGTGCTGCTGATGGAGCGGCGGGGCGATCACGACGAGTGGCAAAAGTTTCTCCGCGCGGCCTGCGAGGCTAACCGTCCTTGGGATGAGCTGGTCCGGCAGATACTCGTGCCCAGCGCCGACCAGGAAACGACCCGCGGGGCGGCCTTCTTCATCGCCAAGCGGCTGGAGACCTACGGCCAGAACGCGGTCGATTATCCCGGCCTGGTTCGCGACGTGGGCCGGCTGTTCCTGGGCGTCGACTTGCAGTGTGCCCAATGTCACGACCATCTGCTGGTTCGCGGTTACAAGCAGCGCGATTTTCAGGGCCTGCTGGCCGTTTATCAGAATGTGACCGCGCCTGGCGGTGCTTTTCCCAAGGTGGTCGAGAAACCCAAATTCGCCAAGCTGGAGTTCGTGTCGGTCTTTCAGAATACGCCGCAGGCCACCGGCCCGCGCGTGCCCGGCGGCAGGGAGTTCGACCCGCCGGCGGCCGAGGACCCAAACTACAAACCGCTGGCCCTGCTGGGCACCGAGCTCTGCCGGGCCGACAACCCGCTGTTTGCCCGGAATATCGCCAACCGGGTCTGGGCGATCATGCTCGGGCGAGGATTGGTCGAGCCCTTGGATTTGCACCATGCCGACAACCCGCCTTCGCACCCAGCCCTGCTGGATTTATTGGCGGCAGAGATCGTCAGTCACGGATTCGATCTGCGCTGGCTGCTTCGCGAGATTGCCCGGAGCGAGACGTACCAACGTTCGAGTTGCGTGCTTGCAGCAAGCGCGACTCCAGCCGACAACTCTTTCGTGATCGCCGCCCAACGCCGCCTGTCGCCGGAGCAATTGTACTGGAGCGTGCGGCAGGCCCTGGGCAACGAAGGGGCGGCACAGAATCAACCGGCGGCGGCCGATGAGATCGAATTGCGCAAGGCTTTTCTGGCGGCGTTCAGCAATCCGGCCCGCGAGCCGGAAGCCGGGCATCGCCCCAGCGTGCAAGCGGCGCTGTTCTTGGTCAACAGCCCGCTGGTCGAAGGACTGCTCGAACCGCGGGACAACAACCTGGTCGCGCGGGCCGTGGCGCTGAATGAGCCGCAGCAGATCGCCGTCGAGCTGTACGAATCGATCCTGTCGCGCCCGCCGACGGCCAACGAACAAGCCGAGCTGGCCGAGTATTTGCGTGCCGCGACCGATCGCCGCCGAGCGATTGCCAACGCGGCCTGGGCGCTCGTGGCGTCGGCCGAGTTTTGCCTGAATCACTGACGTCGAACTTTGGATATCAAAACCAGCGGCGGCGGCGTCCGCCGTGGGAGTGTTAGCACGTGGCCGCGAATCCACTCTGCAAACCCTGGGAACATCGGCAATCGCGCCGACAGTTTTTGGGGCACTTTGCCGCAGCCGGCGGATTGGGCCTGGCGGGCAGCCTCGGCGTTGGCGGCGGCCTTGCCGCGCCCGCGATGGCCCAAGCGCTGCAAGCCACCGACAAGCAGCTGCTGTTCATCTGGCTCGACGGCGGGATCAGCCAGCTCGAGAGCTGGGATCCCAAGCCCAACACGACCTTCGGCGGCCCGTTCCGCGCGATTCCCACCTCGGTGCCGGGCATCCACGTCAGCGAGCTGCTCCCTCACACTGCTACCCAGATGCACCACCTGGCGGTGCTGCGGAGCGTCTGCACGCAGGACAACAACCACTCGTCCGGCGTGATGCGCATCCAGCGCGGCGATCCCAAGAATCGCGGCGTCGTGTACCCGGTGTTCAATTCGGCGGTGGCCCGGCTGCTGGGCCCCTGCCCCGGCGGCATGCCGCCCTATGTCTGGATCAAGCCCTACACCGGCGGATTCAAGACCGAGGAAGCCGGCTTTCTAGGAGCCCGGTACGGGGCCCTGGCCCTCGGCGACGGCAAGCCGCCCGACAATCTGCTCCCCAACCCGGCCCTCTCGACCGACGACCGGCAAGCCCGCGACGAACTGCGGCGCAAGCTCGACGCCCGGTTCGGCGGCCCGCGGCCGGCCGAGCGCGACGCCAACAGTACTGGTCTTCGACACGGCCGGCGAGTTGATGAAGCGGATCGAACTGTTCGACACGAACAAGACCGACCCGCGCGACGTCGAGCGCTACGGCAGCCACGAGCTGGGCCGGCATTTGCTGCTTGCCCGGCGCATGCTCGAAGCGGGCGTCCGCTGCGTCAAAGTCACGTCGTATCACTGGGACAGCCACGGCGACCATTTCAACGGCTCTGAAAGCCTGGTGCCGCAGTTCGATCGGCCGTTTGCCGCCCTGATCGCCGACCTGCACGAGCGCGGGCTGCTCGACCGCGTGCTGGTCGTGGCCCTGAGCGAGTTCGGCCGCACGCCCAGGATCAACTCGCACGCCGGCCGCGACCACTGGCCCGAGGCCTGGTCGATCGCCATGGCCGGCTGCGGCATCGGACGCGGACGCGTCGTCGGCCAGACCAACGCCCTGGGCACCGATGTCGAGGGCAAGCGGCACGACATCGGCGATTTGTTTCACACCTGGTTTCAGGCCCTGGGCGTGCCGCGCGACCAGATGCAATACGACAACCACGGCCAGCCGCTGCCGGTGGCCCACGAGAATTGCAGCCCGATCAAAGACCTGCTGGCCTGAGGCCGAGCTGGGAAAGAATGAGATGGCAGACGGCCCCAAACCAACAATCGTGACCAGCGTGCCGCACGGCGGGCAGCTGTGGCAGGCCCGGTTCAATCCGGCCGGCGACATGCTCTGCGCCGCCGCGTACGATGCAACGGTCCGCCGTTGGCGCGTCGCAGGCAGCGAACTGACCGAGCTCGGGCCGCTAACCGGCCACCAGGGCTGGGTGCAGACGATCGCCTTCACGCCCGACGGCGGGCGGCTGCTCTCGGCCGATTCCTGGGGCCGGCTGTCGTGCTGGGATTATCGCGCCGCTCGAGCCCGAGCAGTCGCCGCCGGCGCCGACCTGGACCCACGCCGCGGCCCATGCCGGCTGGATTCGCGGCCTGGCCGTCAGCCCCGACGGTCGCACTGTGGCTAGTTGCGGCACCGACAAGCTGGTGCGGCTCTGGTCGGTGGCCGACGGCGCGCCGCTGGCCGAGCTGCCCGGCCACGCGTCGAAGATCTTCAGCGTCCAGTTTCATCCCGACGGCAAATCGCTCATCTCGGGCGACCTGGAAGGCAAGCTCCTCCATTGGGACCTGGCCAGCGGCGCCGCCACGCGGACGCTCGACGCCGGCCGGCTCTACCAGCGCGACAAAATTCAGGAGTGTGGCGGCGCCCGAGTGCTGGCCTTCGACGACGCCGGCCAGCGGCTGCTGTGCGCCGGCCAGAAAACGCCCGAGGGCGGCTTCGCCACCGGCCTGCCCTGCGTGCTGCTGTTGGATTGGGAGCGGGGCGAAGTCGTGCAAGAAATGCAATTCGGCGGCAAGGAGGACGGTTTCGTCTACGACGCCCAGTTCCATCCCGAGGGCTTCGTGATGGCCGTCTCCTGCGCGTTTCCCGGCAAGGGGCACCTTTGGTTCTGGCGGCCGGGCGAGGACAAACCCTGCTTCACCAGCAGCGAGCTGGGCGGCGGACGCTCGCTCAGCCTGCATTCCGACGGTCGGCTGGCGCTCCTCGTTTCGCAATCGGCCAACGGCAACGGCCGCGGCACCTCCGCCGCCGACTACCGCGACGGCAGCGCGAAGATTCAGATCCTCAGCCTGGCGTAGGGCAGACAGCGGCTCGAGTCCGCCGCGGTATTTTCGGCCTTCCTACAGCCTCGGATCGACCGGCTCGCTCTCCAGGGCCAATACGCCGAAGACGCACTCGTGTACCCGCCGCAGCGGCTCGCGGCGGACGAAACGCTCCAGGGCTTCGATGCCCAGGGCAAACTCGCGCAGGGCCAGCGATCGCTTGGCCCCGAGCCCGCGCTTGCGGAGCCGGGAGAGGTTTTGCTCGGCGTCGTAATCGGGTCCGTAGATGATCCGCAGGTATTCCCGGCCACGGCATTTGACCGCCGGCTGCACCAGCCCCTTCTTGCCGCGAACGATGAATTCCAGCGGCTTGACCACCATGCCTTCGCCGCCGCGCTCCGTCAGCGCTTCCCACCAGCTGATGCCGGCCTGCTCGCTCTCGGGCAGCGTGACGTCGACCATCTGGAACTGGGTCGCCAACAGCAAGGCCGGGTCGTGCCCGCAAATCCGAGCCAGCGTCTCCATGTGCCAGACGTGATTCTGATGGGCGTGCGTGCCCCCCTCGGTCGCCAGCAGGTGGAACGGTGCCAACTGCAAATCGTCGAGCGCGGCGACCGGCCAGCAATACTGCCGATACGCAGCGACAAACCGCTCGATGCTCGTCCGCCGGGACTGGAATTGTTCGCGGATCGTGGCCAGTCGCTCGCCCGCCTCGCCATTCAAGCGCGCGCCGGCCTCGTCCAGCAGTTGCACGACGCTGGGCAGCGCCGCATTGCCGGCGGCGCCCACGGCGGCGTATTGCGAACGCAGCAGCTCCTGGGCCTTGGCCGACCAGGGCATCAGCTCGCAATCCAGGCAAGCCCAAGCGGTGCCGAACTCATCCCAAAAGCCGGCGGCGGTGAGCGCAGCCCGCAATCGGTCCAACAGCGCCCGCTCCAACTCCGTGTCATTGAAGAACCGGCGACCGGTGCGGGTATAGACGATGCCCGCTTCGTCGCCGACGCCGAATCGCTCGCGGGCCGCGTCCAGATCGCGACAGACCACCACCACGGCCCGCGAGCCCATGTGCTTCTGCTGGCACACGACATGGGGCACGCCCTGGTTGCGGAAGTAGGCAAACGCCTCGGTCGGGTGCTCCAGCAAGCCGGGCTGGCTGGTCGTCTCGCTGGGCGACATCGTGGGCGGCAGGTAGATCAGCCACTTGGGGTTGGCGGCAAAACGGCTCATCACCTCCAAGGCCGCCGTCGCGTTCTCCTCGCGAATCGTGACGTTGTGGTGCAGCCGCGTGGTGACGATCCGCTTGCCAATCACGTCCTCGGCGTCGAGCACGTCGTCGTGCGCGTGCTGGGCCGAAAGAACGGGCGACTCCTCGTCCGGGGGCAAGAACGGCCGCGAAGGCTCGCAATACGTCTGCCGGGCCGCAACCGAAACGAACTCCTTCTCCGGATACCGCAGCGCCGTCAGCCGGCCGCCGAAGACGCAGCCGGTGTCAAGATTGACGGTATGGTTGAGCCACTCGGGCGCGGGGACGGGCGTGTGCCCATAAACGACCATCGCCTGACCGCGGTACTCGGCCGCCCAGTTGTGGCGCACCGGCAACCCGAACTCGTCGGTCTCGCCCGTCGTCTCACCGTACAGAGCAAAATCGCGGACCCGCGACGAACCGCGGCCCTGCATCTCGGCCTTCAGACCCGCGTGAGCCACGACCAGCTTGCCGCCATCCAGCACGTAATGGCTGACCAAGCCGTCGAGGAACCGAGCCAGCGAATTGCAAAACGCGTCCCGGCCCTCGTTGGGCAATGCCTCGATCTCGGCCAGCGTCTGCGCCAGGCCGTGCGTGATCTGGACGTTCTTGCCGCGCAGCTTCTTGAGCAATTTCACGTCGTGATTGCCGGGCACGCACAGCGCGTGGCCGCACTCGACCATGCTCCGCACGATCCGCACGGTGTCCAGCACCCGCGGACCGCGATCGACCAGGTCGCCGACGAAGATCGCCTTGCGCCCGGCCGGATGAGCATACGACACGCCGCCGCTGAACTCGAATGCACTTCCGGCATCCTGGCCCGCCTCGCTGGGACGGATATCCATCGCCGACTCCACGTACCCCAGCTCGCCGAGCAGTTCTTCCAGCTCGCCGGGCAGCCGTGCAGGTCGCCGATGATGTCGAACGGACCGTGCTCGTGGGTGCGATCGTTCCAGAGCGGCTGCCGTTCGAGCGTGACGGCCTCGACTTCCTCGGGCGTCTTGAGCACGAAGATGTAGCGGAAACCTTCGCCTTTCAAAGCCCGCAGCGAGCGGCGGAGCTGCGACCGCTGCTGGCGAATCACGTGCGGGCCGAACGCCCGGTCGGCCCGGCCGCGGTTGCGCTCGTGGCACACATCCTCGGGCAGATCGAAGACAATCGCGACCGGCAGGCAGTGGTACTCCCGCGCCAGCCGCACCAGGGCTGCGCGATTCCTGCTGGACGTTCGTCGCGTCGATGACCGTCATTTTCGCCCGGGCGAGCCGCTTGGCGGCCACGTAGTGCAGCACGTCGAAGGCATCGCCGGTGGCGGCCTGATCGTTTTCGTCGTCGCTGACCAATCCCCGGCAATCGTCGGACGAAAGCACCTCGCTCGGCAGAAAATGTCGCCGCGAACGTGCTCTTGCCCGAGCCGCTCGGCCCGACCAGGACGACGAGCGAGAGTTTGGGGATGGAAAGGTGCATGGGCGGCAACATTCGGACGTACTAATCGGTCATGCAGTCAGTCGGTCGCTGACGCGGCGAGGGTGACCACGTTCGAGGTTCCGGGATTGGCAAACGTCCAAGGAAAGCTGCCCCACCATTCATCGCCCGCTTCGAAATAGTTGGACCAGCCGGTAGGCCAGCGATAAATGACTGATGAGGAACTTATTCCACCGAGAACAAATGCGTTGATTTTTTCGAAGAGTTCTGCGGTTTCCTCTGCCGAGACTCGGACCCCATACGGCGGTGATGAGAAAGCGTAGGCGTAGCCCACCCCGATCCCGTTGTCGATTGCGTCAGGGGGTATGATATTGTCCGGCGTGGGATCGTTGGAATTGAAAAAGAATTCATTCAAGAATTCGCCCTTGCCCCGAACGATCAAGCCGCGTCGGTGGAAGTCGTAGCGTGGTCCGAGGAACTTCTCATGGCTTATTGGCGTGCCAGCGATTTGTTTGGCTTTAACGAGGTCTAGCGTCATCCGAAAGATGCGAGATCTTGGGATTCGTTGTGTCCGCGAAACCGACTCCGCCCATTCATCAGTGCGTCGCTGGACGACCTTCAACCCAGCAACAGCGGCGTCTCGATGCAGCCGTTCAATGCTCACATCCCCACTCGGGTTCACCTCCAGGACCACATACTCGACCACTCCACCGATCGCCTTGTAACGGTCCAGCAATCGTCGCTGGCCGGACGTCAGCAGGGCTTCTTTCATGGCATCGCCCCGCTTGTGCGCTTTAGATCCTTTGCGCGAAGTCGAATCCGCACCAGCAAATCATTCATCGCCTTGGTCGCCCTCGGCACGTCCGGTAGCGTGCTGCCGGCAAACGTCGCTTCCAGCTCGCCCGTCAGCCGCTCGTACTCGCGCTCGTGAAAAGCCAGGTCGGCCTGTTCGAGCCGGCCTTTTTCGGCCCCGCCGGTCTTGCGCGATCAGATCGGCGAGGTAGGGGAGCCGGGCCGTTTCGTTGAGCCGCACGAGATTGGCCTCGACCTCGCCGGTGCGCATCAGGTGGATGCCCGTCAGCAGCACGCGATAGACGTACAGCAGCGGCTTGACGTGCGGCGGGTCGGCCTTGAGGAACAGCTTCCACTGGGTCGCGGCAAAGCCCAGGTAATGATGAGCGTGGTGCCGGGTGATGCAGTCCGGCGCCAAGGCTTTCAGCTCCGCGTGCTCGGGCGTGGTGTGCACGACCAGCGGCGACAGCAATTGCTCCAGTACGTAACCGTTCTTCTTGAGCAACAGGCCCAAGAACTTCTTGGCGTCGTGGGTGACCAGGTCGATTTCCAGGCCGTCGCGAATGCCCGACTTCTCGACCGTTTCCTCCCCCGCGGCAAGCCCGACCACCTGCTCCAGCGGCAACAGATGGACGCCGCGCAGGTCGTAATCGGAATCGGCCGAGGGAAATCCGTACAGATGCGCGCCGCTGATCGTGGCGAACAGCAGCGGGTAGGGATGCTCGGCGATTTGCTTGTGCAGGCGCGGGTCGAAAGTCATGGAGATCGTGCAACTGTCTTGCGAAACTCGTGCAGGACGCGAATCAAGCCAATAATGTGCTCGTTGAATTGGTCCAGTTCTTCCGCCGGATTCCAGTATTCTTGAAATGTGCCGCCCGCCCGCCGTCTGAGGTTGAAAGCCGGCGAGATAATCCCCCAGAACCTTGAACTCAAGGACATATCCGACTTGTCCGGAGTTCGGGTATTTGACATTCCAATCGCGCGCGATCTTTACCGCGTAGTCCTCCGTCAGCACTGGGTAGAAAATCGGTTGTTCGGGCAGGCGCGGCGGAAAGCGCCGCCAGCCCGATGCCGCGATCAAGTCCAGTTCCGACTGCCCAACCGGTCTGTAAAGAGTCACGGTCGCTTCGATATTCACGGCAGCTCCTCCGCCAGCGCGGCGCGCCGGGCCTTGATCAGCAGGGCGTTCGCCCGCTGATAGTCGGGCCGCTCGGGCAGCGTGGTTTGCTGGACCGCCTGGTCGAACTCGTGATGCAGGCTCAGCCGCCAGCGCCTCGGTCTCCTCCCAGGGGAGCTCTCCCTGCTTGACGGCCAGCAATTGCTCGCGGTGCTCGTCCATCCGCACCGGCACCACGCCCTCGCGCAATACGCGGATGCCCGAGATCAGCAGCCGGATCAGGTGCATCACGTGCTTCCACTTGACCTGGCCCTGGTTGCGGAGGTCGGCCTGCATCTTCTTGAACTGCGAGGCCACGTAGCCGTTGTAGGTCTGAAATACCATCCGCGACAGAAATGCCGATCGCATCGCCAGCAGCTCCTGGCCCAGCGGCGTGACGTGCTCGACCAGCGGTGTGTAAAGGCATTCCAGCACGTTCGGGTTGGCCTTCAGCGCCAGCACCAGAAACCGCTGCAGCTCCCAATACTGCTCTTGGGTTTCTTCGCGGTCGATCTGGTTGGGCACTCCGTAGAGCGACCAGTGCAGATCGGCCGGGGGCAGATAGATACCGCGGCGATCGGTATCGGAATCTTCCCCCTCCAGGCCGAACGCCCGGGAGCCGATCACGCAGCGATAAATCACCCGGCCGAACAGGTCGTGCTGCTGGGCCGTGAGCTGGGCATCGCCGATTTCGCCCTCCTTGTAATGGGCCAGCATCACCAGGTCGTCGCGCCGCAAGGCGTCTTCGACGCCGTCGAGAAACCGCACGCGATACGAATGGGCCAGGTCGCCCGGTGCGCGGACCACGATCCCGACCGAGCCCCGCGGGTGCAGGACCTTGCCGCCTTCGGCCGTGATATTCCGCAGGGCCACCACTTGCGTGCCGACCGAGTAGATCAAGTTCGGGTTTTGATGGACGCGGTCGGGCATGGCGCGGAATTGGGAATGCGGAAGTTGGAATTGTGGCAGATTGCGGGTGCTACGTTGCCGGGAGGGGGGAATCGGACAGCAAGCCGCGGATGAAATCGGAGTAGGCGTCCTTCATCGGCAGCTCCAGCTCGCGGCGAATTCGCCGCCGCCGGACAATGACGCGTGCCTGCGTCTTCGGATTGACTCCCGAGTGATCGTAGTCTTCCCAAATCAAACCGAATCCTCGCTTCTGCCATGCTGGCAATTCGTTGAAGTTGATCCCCTGCTGAAACAAGAGCTCATTCTTGGCAGCCACCGACAGCCCTTGCAGAGCCTCAGTCGCTTGGGCCACGTTGCAGCCTTTGCGCCGCAAACCCCAATAGCAGTGAGCGTTCAGGGCATTGCGGTGCGCGTTTTCGTTCCTCCAGCGGAAGTAGTCGACCACTAAACCGGCGACGGGCAATTCGCAGATGCGACAGTCGAACGCCGCCTGAGCGCCCAGGCCGAGCGCGAACTTCGCGCTCGCCTCGCCGGCAAGGATTGATGCCAGTTTGCGCACCTTGCGTCCAAAGCTGCGCTCATCAGCGGCGAACAGCAACGAGATCTCGTCACTCTCGGTGTAGCCGTAGGCGAAATTGAACCCGCATCCCGTCATCAAATACTCGGCCGTATCGAGCATCAGGTCCCGAAAACGGACGTCGAAGGGGGCCTCGAAGTCGTGAATCTCCTTGGTCAAACGCGTAAAGCCGCGTCCGTCGAGCCGGGCGACCATGAACATGCCGGGTAGCACGCAATAGTCGTGCGCCGTCTCGAAGATGCGCATCTTGGCATCCAGGTCATCGAATTTCATCGCGCCACTCGTCAACGGCAAAACCGTCGCCTGAAATCGCCACGTAGAACAACTGGTCGAATCCTTCGCCGATGGACGGCAATTCCATGGCGCGTGAGTACCCAACAAGCCGGGCAGCGGGACTCGCTGGCCATCGACACGCTGCGCATTCCGTGTTTTGCAGGCTTCAATGCTCGATTGAAAGTAGTACCCCACCACTCGAAAATCAGCTGTTTTCGCAGCTTCCAAATAAACGAGGCGATCCGCCCGGGTCGGGTTCGTATTGTCCACCACAAACGGCTGCCCCGTCCGCAGGCACGCTTCCAACAGCTGTCGTTCGCGATTGCGCGTCCGGAGCATGTCGAGGTTGATTCGAACGTGTGTCCTGAAGAATCGCTCGCCGTAAAACGTCGACTTGCCGGAAGCTTGCAGACCTACGAACACGACGGCTTCCATAGCATTCATCCCGAAACCTCAAACACCCCCAACTGCGTCGGCGGGCCGACGTCGGCGTCTTCCGGGCCGACCGGCAGAAACCGCACCGTGTAGCCCTGCTCGCCCGCGACCCGCTGGGCCCAGGCCTGGAATTCGGCCCGGGTCCACTCGAAGCGGTGATCGGCGTGGCGCAGCTGGCCGGCCGGCAATGTTTCCCACTTCGGGTTGTACTCGCGATTGGGAGTGGTCAGCACGATCGTCTGGGGTCGGGCAAACTCGAACAACACTCGCTCGAATGCCGCCAGTCGTGGCGGATCGAGATGCTCGACCACTTCGATTACGGCCGCCGCGTCGAATCCGGCCAGCCGCCGATCGCGGTAGATCAACGATCCGTGCACGAGCTCGATCCGCTCCCTTTGCTTGGGCGGCAGCCGGTCGAGACCCACGCGCTGGGCAGCCCGACCGAGCGCCAGCATCGATACATCCAGCCCCACGATTCGCTCGAACTGCCGCTCGTCGAGTAGCTGCCGCAGGAAGCGTCCTTCGCCGCACCCCAGGTCCAAGACGCTCCGAGCCCCGCTTGCCCGGAGTGCGGCCAGCACCACACCGTGCCGCTGCTCGTTCAGGCTGAGCGGCTGCTCCAGCGCCGCCTCCTGCCGATCCTTTGGCGGGCCCTCATCGACCGCGTCGACGGCGTCTTCCTCGGCCAGCCGGGCCAGGGCCTCGCGATACAGGTTCGAGCGGTGCCGCAGATAGCGCCTGGTGATCTGCTCTTTCTCGGGATGTGCGGCGAGCCAGCCGGCCCCTTTGGCCAGCAGTTTCTCGAGTTCCTCCTCGCCGACGTAGTAGTGCTTGTCGTTGTCGAACACCGGCACCAACACGTACAGATGGCTTAGCAACTCGGCGAGCGTCTTGGTGCCGCGAAGCATCAGCGAATAGTAGGGACTGTCCCCCCACTCGGGAAACTGCGGATCGAGCGGGTGCCGCGTGGCGGTGACCTCGTAGCCCAGCGGTTCGAAGAGCCGCTCGACCAATCCCTCCCCACCACGGACCGGCAGCACGTCGAGCCGGGCCTCGAGCGGGATCGGCGTGGCGGCCAGCTCCGCCCGACTATTGCAGTGCCCCGCCAGGGCCGAGCCGAGCACCTGGGCAATCGCCACGCTGAGCAGCGACGAGGCCACATAGGGCCGGTCGTTGACGTAGTGATCGAGCAGAAAGCTCTGGTCGCGGCTCTTCCCCCGGACCATGCCCACCGGATCGACCTCAAGCAGCAACGCGGCGGTCGTTCGCTCGTCGCTCACCTCGGGATAGAACAGGTGCGCCTGGCCGAAACTCAGCTCGAAGCTCTGGCAACGGTCCGGGTGCTTGTGCAACAAATAGCCCAGGTCGGTGGCCGGCCGGTGCGTGGTGGTGATGGTCAGGAGCATGGACAGACGCTTCCCTTCGCGGGATTTTGAGCGGAGCGGCACCCAGCCCGGATCGTGAGTCCGGGCGAAGCGCAAGAGCCGCTTTAGTCCCTAAAAGTAGTGGTCCCGATGGACGCCGTCAAAACCGGCCGCTGCCGAGGCAGCAGCGCCTCAGGAGCCAGCCGGACCCGCAGGGGCAGAGACCGTTGCGGCCGTTGCCAGTGCCCCAGTTTTTCGACGAGCAGCTTGTCGCCGGGCACGACCCGCACGCCGCGAGTAACTGCGCGTCTCCGAGGGGAAGCCCCGGCGACGCTTACTGAGCGGCTCGAAAAAAGAATTCGTCGTGGGCTTCGCGGCGCGACATGGGACACCTTCTTGAACGGCGAGGGGAGAACTTCGATCAACCCAGACACGGCCTGGCCGGCTAGGGTTCACGTAATTCTTCACTCGGGCCAACGCGCGGGCGAAGGAGGCGCCGCACCGGCGACGTCTCCGCCGGGCAGTGCGAACCCAACCGGCCGCTGGCGGGTCGAAATGGGTTAGCGCTCGGTTCTTATCGGCACGCCACCAGCCCGAGCCCGTCCCGGCCAGGCTGTGCAAAGACGTAATATGAAGACGGTCATGAACACCCGCTTGCTCGAACCTCACTGCTGCTCGATCGCCGCGCTGGTCGCGCCCGAGGACCTGCGCCGGGGGGACTTCGTCGCCCTGTTGAGCGAGATCATCGAGCTGCCGTCGTTCCTCTGGGACGAGTCGCCGGCGAGCGGTCGGGACGAGCTGGTACGGATCAGCCGCCTGCCGACCGAGGACCGCGCGCCCTTGAAGATCAAGGCGATCTGTCTGCCGTTCGTGTTCGTCAAGTTGCCGGACGGTAAGTTCCAGACGATCGACGTGCGGCTGGCCAGACTGGCCCGGTTGGATCGGGCCTACGCCAAAGCGGTCTGGAAGTCGCTCAAACCGGCGCCGCCGAAGCCGGCTTGCGGGCTGCCGCGGGCGATCAAGTGCTGACACCGGGCCGGGATTCGCCGGAGGGCGCGTCCCGGTCCGGTCCGCCGGCGGCGAACAAACTCCCGCGGGCGGACGAGCGCAACAGCGCCGCCGGCGCGGCGACTAACCAACCAGCTCGGCGATCGGAGTGCCGTCGGCCACCAATCGCGGACGATTGAGCCGGTCTTTGAATTCGGCGTCGGGCGGCAAGCCGAGGAAATGGCAGATCGTCGCGGCCAGGTCGCCAGGCACAAAGGAGCGATTGGCCGGCACGCCCCCGATCTTGTCGCTGGCGCCGATCACCTGGCCACCGGAAATGCCGGCCCCGGCCAGCGCGATCGAGAAGCAATCTCCCCAGTGGTCGCGACCGCCGGAAGGATTGATCTTGGGCGAGCGGCCGAACTCACCCATGGCCACGACCAGTGTTTCGTCCAGCAGCCCGCGCTCGGAAAGATCGGCGAGCAAAGCCGAAAAGCCCTGATCGAACGGCGGGCAAAGCGCGGTTTTCAACCGTCCGGCATTGTCGGAGTGCGTATCCCAGCAGGGGTTGCCCGCGGAGAGATCGCCCGGCTCGCGGAAAGTTCACCTGCGCCAGCCGCACGCCGGCTTCGATCAGCCGCCGGCCCAAGAGCAGGCTTTGGCCGAACTTGTGCCGACCGTAGCGGTCGCGGAGCGTTTCGCTCTCGCGGGCCAGGTCGAAGGCCGCCCGCGTGGCGCCGCTCTCCAACAGCGCGAAGGCATCGCGGCGGTGCCCTTCGAAGCGGGCCACTTCGCCCAGTTCGGCCAGGGCCCGCCGCCGCCGGTCGAACTGACCCAAAAGTCGCCGCCCGGCCAGCGAAGCGGTCGGCCGACACGTCCGCGGGAAAGCTCAGCGCCTCGACCCGGAAGTTCTCCGCCGCCGGATCGCAGACGAACAAATGCGGATCCCAATCCTGACCCAAGAAACCGCCTGTCTGTCCAGGCCAGGGAACGCCCGGGTTGTTCACCACCCGCTCCGGTATCGTCACCGCCGAAAGCGGCGAGCGATCGCTGGGCCGCAGCTTGCCCAGCACGCCGGTCAGCGCGGGCCAGTCGGTCGGGTCGGGCGGCACCTCGAGGCTGGCCTGCGGATGCCGCTGCCCGGTGAACATCGCATAGCCGCTGGCCGAATGCGAGTTGGTGCCGGTCGTCATGGTCCGCACGATCGCCAGCTCGCCGGCCAGTGCGGCCACCTGCGGCAGCAGCTCGCAGAAGTGGATGCCCGGCACGCTGGTGCGGATCGGCTTGTACTCGCCGCGGATCTCGGACGAGGCTTCCGGCTTGGGATCGAACGTCTCGTGCTGTGGCGGACCGCCGGTCAAAAACACGATCAGGCACGAGCGAGCCCGGCCGAACCGGCTCGTGCGCCCCGCGGCCTGGGCAGGCGCGCTGAACAGCGCCGGCAGCGATAGGCCCAGGCAACCCAGCCCGCCGACACGCAGCCACTCGCGGCGCGAAGGCCCACGGCCGCCAACCGGGCGAGTTTCGGGAGTCGAATCCGCGCTGCGCATCGAACGCCTCCGCAGTGCCGCCCCAGCAACGGTGACGCCGGGCCGCGTTCCCAACCCGTGGGGCGCTGCCGGCCACCAGCTATTGTGGCGGGCCACGACAAGGAATTCAACGCGAGGACGGTCCAGCCGGCGGTGGGTATTTCGGGAACCCGGCCGTAGCACCCCAAAGACTTGAAAAAAGCGGGCCGGCCATCACGCCGGACAAAATGACTTTGCCCGACGTCGGCTCATTGACGAGCCGGCCCGCATTTTCGTTCAACCACCGGCCATCGATTGTTGGCCCGGTGCCCGACGTTCCGTCGACTGTTAGACAGCAAACGACGTGCCGCCAATCGCCCACGGCGGAATGGGCCATACGCAGCGTGCCTTCCACGCGGGACCGAATACACGGCGAGCGCCCGATGCGCACCACCGCCGCCTTACAAGCGTCTCATGAGGCGCGCGGAGCGAGAGCGGGCGGGCACCTAAGCCGCGCACCAGATAACCGCCGGCGCGGCGAGTGCCGGCCGCTCGAGCGAACAACGAGTGCCGGACCTGCATGGCCTGCCCCGGGACGCGGCCCAGGCTCGAAGCCTGTCCGCCGCGCCACCATGCGGTCCGACACTCCCCCGGAGAATCTCCTCACCAGCGACCAACCGCCGCATCAGTGGTCGTCATCCAAATCGCCGTCGTTGGAGCCGCCGCCGTTGGCCATGCCGCCGCCAGGCCCGCCGGGTCCGTCGTCGTCATCGTCGTCGGAGCCGCCACCTCCCGCGCCGCCGCCGGAGGTGCCGCCGCTCCCGGAACCGTCGTCCGAATCGTCGTCGCCGCCCGAGCCACTGCCGCCCGAGCCACTGCCGCCCGAGCCACTGCCGCCTGTGCCGCCACTTCCCGACCCGCTGCCGCCCGTCCCCCCGCTGCCCGTCGACCCACTGCTCCCCGTTCCGCCCGAGCCAGCGCTGCCCGAACCGCCGCCGCCCGTGCCGTCATTGCCCGTCGAGCCACTGCTGCCCGTTCCGCCCGAGCCACTGCTGCCCGAGCTGCCGCTGCCGCTGCCGCTGGTGCCACCCGAGTTGCCGGTCGATCCTGAGTCGCCTGTTCCGCTATTGGTGCCGCCGCCGGGCGGCGTGGCCGGACCGCTGCGCCTGCCAGAGCCTGAAACGTGGCCAGGTCGATTTCGTCGGTGATGTTATTCACCGAACCGTCGCCCAGCAGAAAGCCGACGCCACCGACGTGATAACTGCCGAAACTGGCGATGTCGCCCAGCACGTCGTTGGGCACGTACTGCGCGGTGCCGACGACGCGGGCCATCCCCCGGATCGCCTCGGGCATCACCCCGACCCAGGTGGTGCCGCCCAACTTCGACGCCCGCTCGCCGACGAAGATCGTCTTCGACAAGCCGTTGGTGATTTGCGCCAGCCGCACGCGGCTATTGCGATAGAGCACGCCGTCGCCGGCGGCCGGAGCATTTTCGATCGTCGACGTGCCGTAGACACCGGCGTAATTCGAGCGGGCCATGTCGTAGCTCGCCGGCAGCGACTGCGGGCTCGCCGACACGAGCTGGGGTCCGCTGACGGCCGGCACGAGGCCCGGCTGTGCCAGCGCCAAGCTCGCACTGGCGGTTGTCGGCAAGGCGAACACCGACGCGGTCGGATCGCTGGGGCAACTGAACACGGTCAGCGGCGTGGTGCGGATCGTGTCGAAGCTGGCCGCGTCGATCGGCTGGCCGAGCACGCTCAACGTGCCCAGCACGTTGGTTTCTTCCAGATACCAGGTGAGCTGGGCGCCCTATCCCCAACCCGGCCGCTCCTGGGCGTCGTTGGCGATCCAGCCGCTGGGCAGCACGCGGTGCGCGTCGTGAAAGGCCGTGAACGCGATGCCGAGTTGCCGCAGATTGTTCTGGCAGTGAGCGCGCCGCGCGGCTTCACGCGCCATTTGAATCGCCGGCAACAGCAGCGCAACGAGCAAGCCGATGATGGCCATCACCACCAGCAACTCGACCAGCGTCAATGCACGACGATGCTTACCCATGCCGCATTTGTGCTGCGAGAATTCCCACGGTCACCCAGCGCGGAACCGCTGGGGCTAGTCTATTACGCGGCGCCCGGCAGTCGCCAGCCTCCGGCTGCCCGACCGCCGCGCCGCGGTCGAGCTGCAATCGGCTTGCGTAACGCAAATGCCGTGCCGCCGCTGGGCTGCGTCGATCGTGGCCAAGACGTTCCCAGGCCGGCTGTCTCACGATGCGCGACGTGTCTCAGTAAGTGTCTCATTTTTGGCCAGCGACCGTTTGCGCCGCCGCCCGGCTGAACTACAACAATGTTGTCGGACTCCGCCAAACGACTGGCGCTGCCACAACCCACGCGGCAACATTCGACGCTGCGGCGGACGACTTGCACTTCTTCCTGCACCGCCCTCGATAGGGCGTTTCATGCGGATCGGATTACGATTGAGCCTGGGCTTCACGGCCGCCGCCGCGCTGGTGGCGATGGTCGGCCTAGGCAATCATCTGACCAACGTTCGGGTGCAACGCGAAGTCGAGCGGCTGACGCACAGCTCGATGATCGACGTCGTCTGCGCCACCGACATGGCGCTGCGCTCGACGAAGCCGAAGTGGCCCACCGCGAGTGGCGGGCCGCCCGCGCGGCCGGCGCCGACTCGCTTGGAGAGCCGCCCGGCGACGCCGATTCCCCAGCCGTCCAATCCACCGCGTCCGACATGTCCTCCGAGCGTGCCGCCGCGACGCTGCGGTCGGGGCTCGTCCGGATCGAACAAAGCCTCGACCGCGCGCGGCAATCGCATGCGGCCCTGGTGCGCCAAGCCGATCGGACGGGCAACGCCGCCCTGGCCAGCGCGCTCCGCGAGCGGGCCAAGGGCCGGCTGACCGAGCTCAAGACCGCATTCACTCAATACCGCCAGGCCCGGCTGAACGAGATCGATCCCGCCGAGCCCGAGGCAACCAGTTCCGCCGCGGAAAGCGGCGCACGCGCCAGTGCCGCCGGATCGCAGCCCATCGCCGGATGCGGTAGAGCTTCTGGCTGCCGATCTGCGGCAGCGCGTGCTGCTGGAGAAACAGCGCGGCGAGCGGGAATTCACCGGCGAGGTCCGGGGGACCGAACGCTCCCTCTCCGCCGCCGATCAGCGGAATGCCCAGTGGACGCTCCTGGCACTGGCGTCGGCCCTGGCCCTGGCGATCTGGATGAACCGCTCGATCGGTCGCCCGATCGAATTGCTCCGGGCCGCCGCGGTGCGCCTGGGACAAGGACGCCTCGACGCCCGGACCGGCATTCACCGCGACGACGAATTGGGCACCCTGGCCCAGACGTTCGACCGCATGGCCGCCGACCTTGCGGCCACCACGGTCTCGAAAGCCTATCTCGACAGCATTCTGGATTCGCTCAGCGAAATGATCTTCGTGACCGACCGACAGTGGCGGATTCGCAGCGCGAACCCCGCGGCCCTGGCCAACCTGGGTTTCACGGCCGCCGAGCTGTTCGGCAAACCCCTGCCCGAGCTGCTCGTCGACGGGCCCGGTGGGACGGACCCCGAGTCGCTGCTCGGCCAACGGACGGCGAACCTGCGCGCGGCCGGTGGTTGCAGCGTGCCGGTCCTGGTCACGACCGCGGTGCTCCGCGACGCGGCCCAGTTGTCGACCGGCTACGTCGCCAGCGCGGTCAACATTGCCGAGCGTCAGCAGGCCGAAGCGCCGGTTGCAGGCCTCGCTGGAGGAGAAAGAGGTGCTGCTGCGAGAAGTCCATCATCGGGTGAAGAACAACCTGCAGATCATCTCCAGCCTGCTCAGCCTGCAAGCCCACGAAGCCACGGATCCACAAACCTTGGAAATGTTTGCCGAAAGCCAATCGCGGATTCGCTCGATGGCTTTGATCCACGAGCAACTGTATCGCTCGAATCAATTTGCCTCGATCGATTTCGGCCCGTACGCCCGGCAGCTGTGCGAACACCTGCAACGGGCCGCGGTGCCCGACAAGCAAATCACGCTCCAGGTGGACAGCGCGGCGCCGCCCTTGTCGCTCGACCAGGCGGTGCCCTGCGGCATGGTGCTCAGCGAGCTGGTCGCCAATGCGCTCAAGCACGCCTTTCCCGCCGGCCAGCCAGGCGAGGTCCGCGTCGAATTCACCGCGGCCGACGGTCTGCGGCGGTTGGTGGTGGCGGATAACGGCGTGGGCATCGGCTGCTTGCCGCGCCAGCAGCGCAATTCGCTCGGCCTGACGGTGGTCGAGTGCTTGTGCGGCAGCTCAAGGGCCAATTCACCATCCAGAGTGCGGTCGGCACGCGGTTCGAAGTCACATTTCCGGCGGCCGAGGCGTCGCCGTCGGCCGATCCCGGGCCGCTACCGGATCGCAAAGCGGTGGAGAACGGCGCAACTTCCAATCACCTGGCGGGGGTTTTATGACGGTCAGCGGTGAATGCGTCCCGAGTACCGGCGTGCAAGCGGCCTGCCCACGGATCCTCGTGGCCGAGGACCAGGCGATCGTCGCGCTCGACATTCAGCGGCAGCTGCACAAGCTGCGGTACGAAGTGGTCGGCGTGGTCAGTTCGGCCCGCGATGCGATCCGCCAGGCCGGCGAGCTGCGGCCCGATCTGGCCCTGCTGGACATCCATCTCGACGATCAGCGCGACGGGATCGACGTCGCCGACGCGCTCCGCACGCAATATCGGATTCCGGTCGTCTTTCTGACCGCTTATGCCGACGCCGCCACGCTCGAGCGGGCCCGGTCGGTCGAGCCATACGGCTACTTGGTCAAGCCGTTTACCGAGCGCGATCTGCACACGGCGATTCAGGTGGCCCTGGGCCGGGCCGAGCACGACCGTTCGCTCCGCCGCCAGAACGACGACTTGCAAGCCATCCTCGACGTCCAGCGGCAGGGATTGATTCTGATCGACGAGCGCGGCGACGTGACCTTCGTGAATCGGGCCGCCGCGGAAATGCTGGGAGTCGAGGCCGACCGGCCCGTGGGCCGACCCTGGCAAAAGCTGTTCCAGGCCGAAGCCTCCGCACGGGCCCAGATCGGCGAGCTGCTCGCCGGTCCGCCCGCCGCGCCGACCGCCCGTTTGCCGCGGGTGAAATTCGGCCGACCGGCGTCGCTGGTCGTCGAAGTCGAAGTGCTGGCCGATCCCCGCAACGCCAGCAATCGCATCGTGGCCCTGCACGACGTGTCGCGGATGGCCGCCTTGCAGGAGCGGGTCGAAAAGCCGTGGTGCTTCGAGCAACTGCTCGGCAAGAGCGCCGCGATGCACGCGCGTCTTTCAACTGGTTCGCGAGGTCGCTCGCGTCGATTCCACGGTGACGATCGAAGGAGCCACCGGCACCGGCAAGGAACTGGTCGCCCGGGCGATTCACAACCTCAGCCCCCGTAGCAACCAGCCCTTCCTGGCGCTGAATTGTGCCGGCCTGGGCGATGAGTTGGCCGCCAGCCAGTTATTCGGCCATCGCCGGGCGCCTTTACCGGAGCCCTGGACGATCAGCTGGGCATGTTCGAGGCAGCCGGCGGCGGCACGCTGTTTCTGGACGAAATCGGCGAGCTCTCGCTCCGCGTGCAAACCACGATGCTCCGGGCCCTCGAAGAACGCCGGATCATGCGGCTGGGCGATTCGACCACTCGGGAGTTCCGCGCCCGGATCATCACCGCCACCAACCGCGACCTGGCCGGCGAAGTCGCCGCGGGCCGCTTTCGGGCCGATCTGCTGTATCGGATTCGCGTCGCCCGGATTCTCCTGCCCACCTTGGCCGCGCGGCGCGAAGACATCCCCCTCTTGGCCCATGCTTTCCTGGCCGAGCACGCCCAGGCGATGGGCAAGCGACTCTGGGACATCGACGACGAGTGCCTGGCCCTGCTGTTGCAATACGACTGGCCCGGCAACGTCCGCGAGCTGCGCAACGCATTGGAACACGCTGTTCTCTGCGCCCGGGGCCGAACGCTCGCCCTCGAAGATCTGCCCAGCGAGATCCACGATGCCGTCCGCAGCGACACGCTGCTGGGCAGTTTGTCGAGCGACGACCGCGCCGGCCTGCTCGCCGCGCTCGAACGCTCCGGCGGCAACCGCAAGGAAGCGGCCCAGCTGCTGGGCATCAGCCGGGCGACCTTCTACCGCCGGCTGTCGCAATTCGGCTTGGGCGAGTCGAGCGACCGGGCGCCCCAACCCGAGTGATTTGCGCGGCGTTCTTCACCGGCCGCTGATTCAACCGGCCGCGCGCACTGCCAATTAGCACGCCGCGGTCGCGCGAATCCACGCGCACGCACTTTCCCTGCTCACTCTGCCGGCCCACGGCGCGACGCTTGCCCAGCCAGGGCTCGACGGCCAGAATTGCATCCGTGACGAAGCCACGTGCTCGATTTCGGGGAGTCCTCCAGAATGCCACTGCACGCCAAAGAAGACATCCGCGACCGATTGGCCGACGATCTGTATTGTTCCCACGATACTGCCGTCGAGGTGCCGAAGTACCGCTTTCCGCATCGTTCGCACCTGGCCGAGCACGCCTATGCCCTGGTCCACGACGAGCTGATGCTCGACGGCAACGCCCGGATGAACCTGGCCACATTCTGCCAGACCTGGGTCGAGCCGGAAGTCCACCGCTTGATGGACGAATGTCTGGACAAGAACATCGTCGATAAAGACGAATATCCGCAAACGGCCGAGATCGAAGCCCGCTGCGTGCACATGCTGGCCGATTTGTGGAATTCGCCCGCCTCGGCCAATACGATCGGCTGCTCGACGACCGGTTCGAGCGAAGCCGCAATGCTCGCCGGCCTGGCCCTGAAGTGGCGCTGGCGCGCCCGGCAGCGGGCCGCGGGCCGACCGGCCGTCAGGCCCAACCTGGTCTGCGGGCCGGTTCAGGTCTGCTGGCACAAGTTTGCCCGGTACTTCGACGTCGAGCTCCGCGAAGTGCCGATGGAGCCGGGCCGCTACCTGCTCACGGCCGACGAGGTGCTGCGGCGGGTCGATGAAAACACGATCGGCGTGGTACCCACCTTGGGCGTGACGTTCACCTGTCAGTACGAGCCGGTGCAGGACATTTGCCGGGCGCTCGACCAGTTGGCGGCCGGCGGCGGGCCGGACGTGCCGGTCCACGTCGACGCGGCCAGCGGCGGCTTCGTGGCCCCGTTTCTCGAACCCGCGCTGACTTGGGATTTTCGCCTGCCGCGGGTTAAGTCGATCAACGCCTCGGGGCACAAGTTTGGCCTGGCGCCGCTGGGCTGCGGCTGGGTCATTTGGCGCGAGGCCGCCGACCTGCCCGAGGAGTTGATCTTTCACGTCGACTACCTGGGGGGCGACATGCCGAGCTTCGCCCTGAATTTTTCCCGCCCCGGTGGGCAAGTGATCTGCCAGTATTACAACTTCCTGCGGCTGGGCCGCGAGGGTTACCGCAAAATCCAGCACGCCTGCAGCCAGACGGCCGCGCACCTGGCCGAACGGATCGCCGGGCTCGGTCCGTTTCGCATCCTGCACGACGGCCGCAGCGGTTTGCCGGCCGTCTGCTGGACGCTCGCACAGAATTCCGCTCCGGGCGGATTCACACTCTACGACCTGGCCGACCGCCTCCGCTATCGCGGCTGGCAGGTGTGTGCGTATCCGCTGCCGGGCTTGCCGGACGTGGTCGTCCAGCGGGCCCTCGTCCGGCACGGCGTGAGCCGCGACCTCGCCGGCACCCTGGCCGACGACATCGCCCGGGCCCTGCGCTACTTTGCCGAGCACCCAGCCCACCCACCGGTGACGGCCGCCGAGGGCAGCGGGTTTCATCATTGAGCGAGCTCGCGGATTCTGCCAGCGGGTGAAGATGTCGCGACTCTTTGTGGTTCCATGACCGCCATGATCCAGAAACTCTTTGCCGTTTACCTCGGCGGCCGGGCGCCGAAGTGCAATACCGAGCTGCACGATGTCGTGTTTGCCGTGGGCTTTTCGATCGAAGCGACCTACGAACAACTGCTGGACCTGTGGTTCGGCGATCCGCTCCAGATGCACATCGATGCCTGGCTGGAGCTGGCCGCCGTCGACGGCTACCGCGTCAGCCTGGCAGACCGGCCCTCGGCCCGGCCGGAGAAACTGTTCTTCGTCAACCTGGGCGCCTACCGGCCGGGCGAATTCACCGAGCTGCATGCCAGTCTGTTCGTCGTGGCCCACGAGGCGCAAGAGGCCAAGCGCCGGGCCAAGGCAGAGCTGCTGCGCGGAGCCGCCTCGGTCCATACCGACGATCTGTTCGACGTCGACGATTGCCTGGCAATCACCGAAGTGGCGGGGCGGCACGTCCACCTCGAGCCCGGGGCCGAGCGCACGCCGCTCACCGCGGTAAGCGCCTATCACATCATCCCTCGCAGGGTGGTGCAGGCCTACGCCGCCCGGCACGGCTTGGGCCTTGGCGAACCTGCCGACAGCTAGTCGGACTTTTTGCGTGCGCCAGCGGGCTGCCCGCGACGACCGATTTGGCGAGCGCTGGCCAAATCAGGCCGGCAGCCATTCCAGTCGCCGGGGGACAAAGCCAAGCAGGCGCTTCGCCTTCGCATTACTGGCACCGCGGAGCTGCGTGCCGTAGTAGACCGCGTCCGCGCCGGCCGCCGCCAGGGCTTCGGCCGTGGTGAGCCGCGGCGGCGGTGGCGCTCCGGCAGCGCGGGCAAAGGCCGGCAACCAAACGGCGACCGGCGCGGGATCGTCGCCCACCAGGTTGTAGACGCCCGGCGGAGCCGACAGGGCCGCCACCGTCGCCGCGGCCGCGTCGTCGATATGGACCCAGGACCAGACGCCCTGCCCCTGGTCGATGATCGGGATCTGCCGCTGTCGGGCCTGCTCGCCGCAAGCTCCCCCGGGCGAATACCAGGTGCCGGGCCCATAGAAGAATCCATACCGCAGAGCCACGCCCTCGAGCGGGGCCGCCGCCAATCGAGTTTCCAGCTCGGCGTAGCTGTGAGCGCTCAACGACACGCCCGGGCTGGCGTCCACGGCCATGCCGACCGATTCGTCCGCCAGGCCGGGACCGGGAGCGAGAAAGAACCCGCTCGATTGCTGCAAGTAGCGGCGCACGCCGCAGGCCTGGGCTGCCCGCAAGAGGTTGCCGCCCCCTTCGATCCGCAGCCGGTGATCGCCGGGCGCGGCGGTGCGCATGTCGGCCGGATTCTTGGGCAGCGCGGTAAGCTGGTCGATGATCACCTCGGCGCCCGAGGTTCGGACCGCCTGTTCAACCGCGGGAGCGTCCAGAGCGCTGGCCACCGCCGCCGCGGCGCCCAGGCTGGCGAGGAACTGCTGGCCCGCCGCGGAGTGAGTGAGCCCCGTCACACGATGCCCGGCCGCGATCAGTCGGTTGATTAGCGGGCGACCGATGGCCCCGGTCGCGCCGGCGACGAAGATGTTCATCAGGGTGCTCCTTGGAGCCAGCGAGCAATCGCGCCGGAAACTTTGCCCCTTTCGACCGGTGGCGCGAGCGGTTGGATTTACTGCGTCAGCAGTCGCGCCCCGTGCTGCGATTGGCAGGCCGCGACGATCCGGTTGCGGATTTCGTCGGCCGCCTCGCCGGTGAGCGTGGCGTCGTGCGAACGCAGGGCGAAGCTGAAGAACAGCCGTTTCATGCCCGCGGGCACTTGCTTGCGATTGCGATAGTCTTCGCGGAATTCGAGTGCTTCGAGTTGCGGACCGGCCGCCGAGCGGACCGTGCGTTCGACATCGGCCCAGGGCACGGTCTCGACCAGCTCCAGGTTCAAATCGCGGGTCATCGCCGGGAACACCGACAGCGGCGACTTGCTTCGGCACCAGCTCGGCCGCTTCGATCAGCACCGCCAGCCGCAGTTCGGCCACGACCGTCGGGCGCGGATCTCGAATTGCTTGAGCGCTGCCCCGCTGACCGAGCCCAAGTAGCCGAGCAATTGCCGGCCGCCGGCCCGATCGAGCCACAGCTCGCAGGCCCGGCCGGCTTCGAGCAATCCCGCGGCCGCCGGCCGTACCGTGAGCCGGGTCGTCGGATCGAGGGCCGCGACGAGCGCCTCGATCACGCCCTTCACGTCGGCAAAGCCGCGTCCGCTCGTCAGGGCCAACATCAACTGTTCGTCGGGCAACTTGCCACCCGGCTGCGGCAGGTAGACCTTGGCTGTTTCGAACAGCTCGATGATCGGATTGGACAGGGCTTCGTTGGTCCGCCGTGCGCCGAGCAAGCTGGGCACAAGACTGCGACGCAAGCGATCGGCCCGCCGCAGAACGGGCGTCGAAGCTTGCAGCGCCGGCTCGCTCGTCCAGGGGCTGAACGCGTCCGACCAGGCCGGCTCGACCACGCTCAGCGTCAGCCCCTCGTCGAACCCGGCCGCGGTCAGCACGTGCCGCACCCGGGCCAGCACCCGATCCTCGCGCGTGCGATGCGAGGGAACCATCGGAACCCGGGCGTCCTCGGGAATGTGCTCGTAACCATGCACCCGGGCGACTTCCTCGACCAGATCGATCTCGCGCTCCAGGTCCCGCCGCCAACTGGGCGGGATCACTTCGACCCGCTCGGGCGTGGCATGCACCTCGCGATTGCCGAGCGCCGTGAGAATCCGCCGGGCGGTGGCGCTCGGGATGTCGATCCCGAGAATCCTGGCCAATTGGCCGAAACGCAGCGTGATCGGCTGCGCGTGCCGCGGGCTGCGTGCCCAGATCGATCACGCCCGCCGCCAGCTCACCGCCGGCCAATTCCAGGATCAGCTCGCACGAGCGGCGGCTGGCCCAATCGATGCCGGCCGGATCGAGCCCCCGCTCGAAACGGTACGACGAGTCGCTGTGCAGGTTCAGCTTCCGGGCGGTCGTGCGAATCGACATCGGATCGAACTCGGCGGCTTCGATCAGGAGGTCCTTGGTCGAGGGGCCGACTTCGCTCTGGCGCCACCCATCACGCCGCCGAGGCCGACCGGCCGCTGGGCGTCGGCGATGACGCACATGCCGGCTTCGAGCGTGTAGGTCTTGTGGTTGATGGCTTCGAGCTGTTCGCCGGGCCGGGCCTCGCGAACGATGATCTGCCGCTCGGCCAGCTCCGCCAGGTCGAAGGCGTGCAGCGGCTGGCCGCACTCCATCAGCACGTAGTTGGTGATGTCGACCACGTTGTTGACCGCCGCGATGCCGATCGTCGCCAACCGATCGACCAGCCAGGGCGGGCTCGGCTGCACCCGCACGCCGCGAATTACCCGGGCCGTGTAGCGCCGGCAAAGCTGCGGGCAATCGATCCGCACTTTGGCAAAATCCTCGACCCGGCTGGCACCCTCGCGCGGCGCGGCGGCCGGCACCGTCAGTTCACGGTCGAACAGCACGGCCGCCTCGCGGGCAATGCCCAGGTGCCCCAGGCAGTCGGGCCGGTTGCTCGTCACCTCCAGGTTGATGCACCAATCGCGGCCGTGCGCGTCGGTGGCCTCGTGATTGAGGCCGGCCATCATCAGGCGCTCGACGAGCGCCGCCGGCGTCATGTCGAGCCGCACATACTGACCGAGCCAATCCCAGGAAACGAGCATAATGCATCTACGGGGAAATTAACCGCAAAGTCGCAAAGGCGCAAAGAGGAACAAACATAAGGGAAGAACCACAAGAAGCGACACTGCGCAAACATGACAGAAGATTCTGTCGGTAACGAATGAGACCATGGACGAATTCAAATCAGCCGAAGTCAGCCGCAACTACGGTCGACCCGAAAACTTTTCGTCCTGTCTTCTCTGCGTCTCTGCGCCTCTGCGGTTAATTTCCTCTTTCGTATTCTCAGAACTGGTTCAAGAACCTCACGTCATTCTTATAAAACTCCCGGATGTCGCTGATGCCGTGGCGGCGGGCGCAGACCCGTTCGACGCCCAGGCCGAAGGCGAAGCCGGTGACCGCTTCGGGATCGTAGCCCACGGCCCGCAGCACGTTGGGATCGACCATGCCGGCGCCGCCCATTTCGACCCAGCGAATGCGGTCTCCCTCGCCGTGCCAGCTCATGTCCACTTCGACACTCGGCTCGGTGAACGGAAAGAACGACGGCCGGAAGCGGATGTGCACGTCGCTGCCCAGGTAGCTGGCGGCGAACAGCCGGAGCACGCTCTTGAGGTCGGCCATCGTCACCTGGCGATCGACGAGCAGGCCCTCGATCTGGTGGAACATCGGGTAGTGCGTGGCGTCGGCCGTGTCGGGGCGATACACGCGGCCCAGCGAGATCACCCGCACCGGCGGCGGCGTGCTCTCCATCACCCGAATCTGGACGGTGCTGGTCTGGCTGCGCAAGAGCAGCGGCGCGCCCGTGGGCAGGCCGGCGCCGACGCGGCCGGTCGAGAGGTAGAAATTCTCCAGCGGATCGCGGGCCGGATGGGCGGCCGGAATGTTGAGAGCCTCGAAGTTGTGCCACTCGTCTTCGATCTCGGGACCCGCGGCCACGCTGAAGCCCAGCCGGCCCATGATGTCCTTGAGCTCGTCGATCGTCTGCGTGATCGGGTGCAAATGGCCCAACCGCAGCGGCGTGCCGGGCAGCGTCGGATCGAAATCGCCCGCCGGCCCTTGGGCAGCAGGACCGGACTGCAGCCGCTCGGTCGCGGTGGCGAAGGCGGCTTCGACCCGGCCTTTAACTTCGTTGAAGTGCTTGCCGGCGGCGGGCTTGTCGGGACCGGCGACCGCGCCGAGCCCCTTTTGCGTGCTTTTGAGCCGGCCGCTCTTGGCCCCGAGAAAATCGATCCGGGCCGCCTCCAGCGCGTCGCGATCGGCGGCCGCGGCGAATGCTTGTTCGGCGGCGGCGGCCAGCTCGTCGAGTTCGGCCAGAAAGGCGGCAAGCGACATCGGGGTCTCGACGTCTCAGCACTGGGGACGAAGCAAAAACAACTTCCGCCGCAATCACTCTCCCTTCCAGGGAGAGGGCAGGATGAGGGTCCGGCAATAACCGAAGTTACCCTTCGCTCGCGCGCTGGCACAGTGGCTGTGAGCAGCAACCGAAGATCAAGCTGCGCGTTTGCCGGCACTGACGAGTCGGGGAAACCCTCACCCTACCCTCTCCCTGGAAGGGAGAGGGATAGCGAGCCGAGGTCTTGTTTCGTCCGTGCCCTTAGGCAGCCGGCGCCTTGGCCAGCGCGTCCTTGACCTGGGCCACGACGGCGTCGAAGCCGGTCGGATCGTGAATCGCCATTTCGGAGAGCGACTTGCGGTCCAGCTCGATCCCGGCCAGATGCAGCCCGTGAATCAACTCGCCATAGCGCAGGCCGCGTTCGCGGGCGGCGGCGTTCAAGCGAATGATCCACAGCTCGCGGAACTGGCGGCGGCGCACCCGGCGATCGCGGAAGGCGAACGCGCCGGCCCGGACCAGGGTTTCCTTGGCTGTGCGGTACAGCCGGCGATTGCCGCCGCGGTAGCCCTTGGTCTTTTTGAACAGCCGCTTCTTGGCCTGATTGCGCGCCGCGCCTTTGGTCGTTCTCATGACATGCGATCCGAACGGTGGTTATTCATCTTCGCCGCGCCTAATTTCGCTCGCGGCCGTGTTTGCTTCGTCTTCGTCGTCTTCTTCGTCTTCGTATCTGCTTCGAGCCTGAGGCGACCTGAAGTCACCCCTTCCTTCGGGACCGGGGCAGCCAACTTCCTCCCCTACCCCCTAACCTCTACCCCCCAACCTCCACCCCCTAGTAGCTATTCCCATGCAACATCGTGATGATCTGCTGGGTGAACTCCTCGTGTAGCACCTTGGTGCCGCGCAGGTTGCGCTTGCGCTTATGGCTCATCCGGGCGGCCAAGTGGCTGGTGCCGGCCTGGCGATGCTTCACCTTCCCCTTGGCGGTGACGCGGAAGCGCTTTTTGACGCCCTTGTGGGTCTTTTGCTTGGGCATGATGATATCCGCGGAGCTGTTGGTCGGATGCCGCTGGCTGGGGAACGCTGCCCAAGGGGCGGCCAGCTTGGAAAACTGAATCCGCCATTATAGGGCCTTTTCGCCGCCGTGGAAGGGGAGCTGGGGCCGGATTTTAGGCCCCGGAAATGCCCGTCCGGCGACGAATTGGCCGCGACGCCGCGCTTGCGGCCAAGGTGGACCGGATGGGAGTTCTCGACCGCCGCCGCCCGCTCAACTGGGCTCCGCCGCCCCCGCCGCCGGGTCCGCAATTCAAGCTGCGGAGCCTGCTCATCTTTACGCTGGTGGTGGCCCTGGCCCTGGGATACGTCCGCG
Source organism: uncultured Planctomycetaceae bacterium (assembly GCA_963828155.1). Lineage (GTDB taxonomy): Bacteria > Planctomycetota > Planctomycetia > Pirellulales > PALSA-1355 > CAWCAX01. The sequence continues at coordinate 275,463 of CAWHDQ010000009.1, read as the reverse complement.
CGGTGGGCGTCGATACCCGCAGAATGGCGGTCTATGTCCCCGTGTTGATGCCGTCCATGGCGATCCTCGTGGCGGCCCTGCTGGCGATCGGGCGCGACATCTGGGCGATGACCTGGCGCCAACGGCTCCTCCACGCCGGCTTGCTGCTGGGTGCGTTCGGTGTCGTCGGATTCTTGGTTTGGTTTTCAGTCCGGTTCACCGGTCCGTGACGTGCAAACGCGCCGGCACTTGGCTGAGATTCCCGCGCGACGCCGCGCGGTCGGAGCCCGGCTCAACCATCGTCTTGCCCCAAATTTCGGCCGCCTATACATTTGCGGCTGATGGCCTGAACCTGGGGCGGCCGCGGCGGCGTCTTTTGTAGCGATGCCGGCGGTCCGCCTGTCGACACTGCGAGAAACACCCCCCTCATGCTCAAAGTCAAACTCCCCGACGGATCGGTTCGCGAGTACACCCGGCCCATTCGCCCCATCGAGATCGCCACCGAAATCGGCGCCGGCCTGGCCAAGGCCACCCTCGCCGCCCAGGTCGACGGCAAAGTGGTCGGAGCCAATGTGCTGCTGCCCGCCGAGGGCCAAGTCGAGCTGCGGCTCCTGACCAAGAAAGACCCGCAGGCCCTGGCCGTGATGCGGCACTCGGCCGCCCACCTGATGGCCCGGGCTGTGATGCGGCTGTACGACGGCGTGCAGCTGGCCTTTGGGCCGACGATCGACGCGGGCTTTTATTACGACTTCGAGCTGCCCCACAAGCTCAGCGAAGAGGACTTTCCGGCCATCGAGGCCGAAATGGCCAAGCTGGTGAAGCTGAACGAGCCATTCGAGCGGATCGAAGAGCCGCGCGACAAAGCCATCGAAATCTGTCGCGATCTGGGCCAGACGCTCAAAGTCGAGCACATCGAGCAAGGACTGGCCGATCATCCGACCGTGTCGTTCTACCGCCAGGGGGAGTTCGTCGATCTGTGCCGGGGCCCGCATGTGCCCGCGGCCGGCGCGATCGGGGCGTTCAAGCTGCTGTCGGTGGCCGGGGCCTACTGGAAAGCCGACGCCTCGCGGCAGCAATTGCAGCGGCTCTATGCCACGGCCTGGTTCAGCAAGGAAGACCTCGAAGCCCATTTGAAGATGGTCGAAGAGGCCAAGCGCCGCGACCACCGCGTGCTGGGTAAACAGCTCGAACTGTTCACGACCAACCCCCTGGTCGGCGCGGGCTTGATCCTCTGGCTGCCCAAGGGGGCCGTCATTCGCGGCCTGCTGGAGAATTATCTCAAGGAAGAGCTGGCCCGGCGGGGTTACCAGCCGGTCTACACGCCGAACATCGGCCGGGTCGAGCTGTATCAGATCTCGGGCCATTACCCGTACTATGCCGACAGCCAGTTCAAGCCGGTGGTGATGAGCGAGGACGAAAAGTACCTGCTCAAGCCGATGAACTGCCCGCACCACATCATGGTCTACAAGTCGAAGCCGCGCAGCTATCGCGATCTGCCGGTCCGCCTGGCCGAGTTCGGCACAGTGTACCGCTACGAGCAGTCGGGCGAGCTGGGGGGCATGACCCGGGTGCGCGGGTTCACCCAGGACGACGCTCACCTGTTCTGCACCGAGGAGCAGGTGGCCGACGAATTTCGCGGCTGCCTGGAAATGACCCAGTCGGTGCTGGCATCGCTGGGCATGACCAACTACCGGGTGCGGCTCGGCTTTCGCGATCCGGCCAGCGACAAGTACGTCGGCAGCGCCGAGACCTGGAACAAAGCCGAACGGGCCTTGGAAGAAGTCACCCGGACGGTGATCCCCAATTTCACGATCAGTCGCGGCGAGGCGGCCTTCTATGGCCCCAAGGCCGACTTTCTGGTCTCGGACTGCATCGGCCGCGAGTGGCAGCTGGGCACCGTCCAGCTCGACTACAACCTGCCCAGCAAGGAACGGTTCGCCCTGGAATACATCGGAGCCGACAACCAGCCGCATCAACCGGTGATGATCCATCGGGCCCCCTTGGGCTCGCTGGAACGGTTCGTGGGGGTACTGATCGAGCACTTTGCCGGGGCCTTCCCCCTGTGGCTGGCGCCCGAGCAGGTCCGGGTGCTGGTCGTCAGCCAGAAGTTCGAGGAGTACGCCCGGGGCGTCGAAGAGCGGCTCCGAGGGGCCGGATTCCGCGTGACGGGCGACTATCGCTCGGAAAAGATCGGCTCGAAGATTCGCGACGCCCAGTTGGAGCTGATTCCGTATATGTTCGTGATCGGCGGCCGGGAAATGGAGTCCGGCAACGTGGCCGTCCGCGACCGGATCGAGGGAGACCTGGGCAGCCTGCCCCTGGACGAGGCGATCGCCAAGCTCCAGGTCGAAGTGGCCGAGCGCAGAGTCCGGCAGGTGGCCGCCCCGATTCAGCCGGCCGCCGCCGAGCCGACGGGCGAGGCGAATGAGTATTAGGCGAGCCGACCGGCGAGGCGAACGAATATTAGCCGAGCCGACCGGCGAGGCGAACGAATTTTGAGCCGCTCGCCGGCCCGCATTCCGCCGCGGCCGGGCGGATTTGGCGGCTTCCCCCCGAGCCGGCCGGCCCGGGCCGATTATGCTAGAATTGCGGGTGCAATCGTTTGACCCCGGGGGGCCGTTTGTCCAGAATTGAGGACGCTCGGCCCGGTCGGGCGCGTGGCAAAGTAGCGTCGTCTCTTGTTTCATTGTCTAGCGAAGAGGATCGTGGCAATCGAAAAGCAGCAGCAAAGGATCAACGAACAGATCCGCATCACTCCCGTCCGTGTCGTAGCCGCCGACGGCCAGTTGTTGGGAATCATCAGCACCGACGAGGCGCTCACCCGGCGCGGGAAGCCGATCTGGATCTGGTTGAAGTTGCCCCCAACGAGCGGCCGCCGGTCTGCCGCATCATGGACTACGGCAAGTTCAAGTATCAGCAGAAGAAAAAGCAGAACCGGACGCACACGCACCAGAGCAAGCTCAAGGAAATCCGGGTGCGGCCGAAGACCGGCGAGCACGACATTCAGGTCAAGCTGAACCAGGCCCGGCAGTTCCTGACCCACAAAGACAAGGTGATCGTGTCGGTGGTCTTCCGCGGCCGCGAGCTGGCCCACATCGAAGAAGGCCGCAAGGTGATCGACCACGTCATCAAAGACCTGGAAGACATCGGCAAGGTCGAAGCCGCGCCGGCCCACCAGGGCAAGCGGATCGTCTGCATCCTCGTGCCGAAGTGATCGCGACCGAGATCAGGGGCCGAAGCCGCGTGACATGACGCGCCGGCCCGCGCGAGGACTTGCGCGTGCCGCGACCGTGGTCTGAGTTCGCGCCGCAAACTTCCCTGGGCGCCATGATGCACTGCCGCAAATGCGCGATCGAGATCGACGGCGACGCCCGGATCTGCCGTCGTTGCGGGGCGATCTTGGAAGAGCCGTCGGCCGAGGTCGCAGAGTCGGCGACCGGCCCGGCCGGCGAATCGTCTCGCACGCGCCTCCTCGCGACCAAGGCTCGGGACGCGCGTCCGAACCCGGTCGACGAGTTCGTCCAGGCGCCGGCCGATTGGGCGTGCCCGGCTTGCGGTGAAACGATCGAACCGCAGTTCGACGCCTGCTGGCACTGCGGCACCAATCGCGACGGGACTCGGCTACCCGACTTCACCGACGAAAGCCTGGACGAAGATCCGCCCGTGGCGGCCGAAAACTGGGCCGCCAGTCAGGCGTTGGCGGCCAGGCCGGTTGCCCCGCCCCGCGGCTGCTTGCGCTGCGGCTCGACCGAAATCATTGCCGGCGTAAAGGTCGTTTCCTTTGCCGCGGGCGAACCGACTTGCGGTCACATCGAATTGATGGCCGTCGAAGATCACGAGCGGCTGCTGTTCATGGGCCGCCAGGCCCGGCTGACCGCCGACGTGTGCGCCCAGTGCGGCCACGTCGAGCTGCGAGCCGAAAACGTGCCCGGCCTGCCCAGCGCCCACCGCGAAGGCGGATGATGCGCCGTGGCTCGATTGCGTGCGGCCATCCGCCCTACTAGCCCCGCGGCGGGACCGCCTGTTATCATCGGCCGAGCTAGCTCACACCCCCAGGAACCGACCGATGTCCGACCCAGCCGTCAACGAAATCTTGGACCTGAACCGGCAATTGCTCGAGTCGATTGCCCGCGGCGACTGGGAAACCTACCAGCAGCTCTGCGATCCGACAATCACTTGCTTCGAGCCCGAGGCCCGCGGCCACCTGGTCCGGGGGATGGACTTCCACAAGTTCTATTTCGACCTGGGCGCCGACGCCGGGCCGCGCAACACCACGATGGCCTCCCCCAAGGTGCGGCTGATGGGGGACGTGGCGCTCGTAGCCTACGAGCGGCTGGTGCAATCGCTCGACGAGGGGGGCAGCCCGCAAACAAGCGCCTGCGAGGAAACCCGCGTCTGGCAGAAGCAGAGCGGCAAGTGGCGGCACGTCCACTTTCATCGCTCGCGGTGCTGAAGCGCGGCATCGGCGCGACGGAGCAGGACAAGCGCGACGAGAGCCCAGCGGCGACTCTGGCCGCATGGCGCGTTCTGACAGGCGGCGGCACCGCCTCCCCAGCGGGCACTTGAGCGAAGGGGCGTCAGCCGTGGGCGGCGACGACTTCTTCGTCCAGCGCTTCGGCGGCTGTCATTCGCTCGTAGATCTCGTTGCGGTAGACCGGGATGTGGGTCGGGGCATCGATGCCGATTTGCACCCGGCCCCGCCCCAGTTCGACCACCGTGACCACGATCTCGCCGGCAATCACGATCGATTCGCCGGGCTTGCGGGAAAGAATCAACACGACGATGTCCTTTCGTGGCAGCGCCTCGGGCGGCGGTCTTCTCCTCGGCATCGCCCGCGGCAGCCTTGTCGTTGGGGCCGGCACAGTCCGTTGGCCGTCAGTCGTGCGGCAAGTCAGCCGTCACGCCTGACACGATGCTATCACCCGGGCGTGAGAAGGCCGTTAGCCGGCGTTTAGCCCTTTGCGAAATAGGGACGCCGCCGGACGCGGGACGGGGCGCAAGTCGCTGCCGGGGGGCCCCCAGCCCGCCACCGACCTGCCGAATGGGAAGGTTTCAATCCCCTGCGACGAGCACCGTGTCGCTGTCCTCATAACCGGGCGCACAACAACAAAGAAACAACAGCGTCTCGCTGCCGTCGTTCTCGATCGTGTGAATCGCGCCGGGCGGTATCGCGATCGCATCGCCCGGTCCCACCGACTGCACCTCGCCGCCGATCGTCATCCGGCCACTGCCCGAGAGGATGTAATAAATTTCCTCGGTCTGGGGATGGTAATGCGGCGTCGTTCGGCCGCCCGGCGGCAAACGGGCTTCGGCCAGGCTCTGCTTGCGGATCGACGAATTGCGATACGCCAACAGCTCGCGAATCTCCGAGCCGTCCTTGGTGGTGAAGGCGGGCACGACCGCAATGTTGCGCACGTCCATCGAAAGGTCTCTCGTTTCTCAAGCGTCTCGATCGCCGTCATCGGCTGCGGAGTCGCCGTCTGCGACGGACGCGCGATCCGGCGTCGGCGTCCGCCAGATTCCCACCACGGCCGGCGGATAGGGCCGGATGTCCCACTGATCCGCTTGCGGCAAATGGGCGAAATCGAACGACTCGTCCGCTTCGACCACGACCATGCTCCCCGCCGGCGCGCGCTCGCAAAGCAGGGAAATCATCTCGATCATCGTGGCGGCTTGCTCGTGGAACAGGCTCCACGGGGGCGAGACGAACGCGACCCAAGCCAGGCCGTCCGTCGGCAGATCGCGACGGACCCAGATCAGCGAGTTGGCCGGCGTCACCTGGCACTGCTCGGCCACCCCCAGCTCGGCGGCCGTCCGGCGGATGAGATCGGCGGTCGGAAAGTGCCGTTCCAGAAAGGTCGCCCGGGCGGCGCCGCGGCTCAGGGCCTCGAAGCCGAGCGCCCCGGTCCCGGCAAACAGATCGAGCGCGTGCTTGCCCTGCACTCCGGGTCCGACCAGGTTGAACACGGCTTCGCGGACGCGATCTTTCATCGGCCGGGTCAGCGGATCGCCGCTGTACAGCAGCTTCCGCCCCCGCAATTGGCCGCCGATGATTCGCGGCGGCGCCGGCGGGGTGTTTTCGTCCGCCGCAGGGGGCCGCTGTCTGCTCGAAACGCGTTTGGCCATGAACCCTCGTCGCCGTGAGCGGATTGGGAAAGTGATCTCTCATTCTAAACGAGGCGAACCCCCGGGGGCGGTGATTTTCTCGGCCGCCGTCGATTTCGAGCCCATCCAAGAACGGTCCGCGGAGAGGGGGACGGTCCCATTTTGCTCCGCGGACTTCGCAAAATTGGGACAGTCCCCGACCGTTCTCGGATGGCCTCTTACAACGCCGCTGTCGGCACGCCAGAATAGCGGCAACGAATCTCGCCCCGCTGCTGCCCCGGCAATCCTCCCGCCCCCGAGACCCCGCAATGCGCCCCTGGAAACTTTCCGAGACCAATTACGCCTACGTCAAGCAGAACCCGTTCCAGGTGGCGGTGCTGCCGCTGGGGGCCACCGAGCCGCACAACCTGCACCTGCCCTACGGGACCGACTGCTACGAAGCCGAGACGGTGGGCGAGAAGATCTGCGAAGCCGCCCACGCCCAGGGTGCCAAAGTGGTGCTCTTGCCCACGGTGCCCTACGGCACCGAGACCAATCAGATGGCGTTTCCGCTGGCGATGAATGTCAACCCTTCGACGCTGTTCGCCTTCGTCACCGATCTGGTCGATTCGCTGGCCGCCCACGGCGTCCACAAGATCGTGCTGCTCAACAGCCACGGCGGCAACGAAATGAAGCCCTTGTTGCGCGAGCTGCACGGCAAGACGCCCGCCCACGTGTTCTTGCTCAACTGGTTCAAGGTGCTGGGCGAAAAGGAACTGGAAATCTTCAGCGAGCGGGACGACCACGCCGGCGAAATGGAAACGTCGTTCGCCCTGGCCTATTTTCCGCATCTGGTGGCTCGCAACGCCGACGGCAGCCTGGCGGCCGACGCCGGCACGATCGCCCCCACCCGGTTCGACGCGATCGACAAGGGCTGGATCTCGATCACCCGGCCCTGGCACCTGCTGACCACCAATAGCGGGGCCGGCAACCCGTTCGGAGCCAGCGCCGACAAGGCGCGGGCGATGATGGACGTGATCGTCGAGCGAATTTCGAAGTTCCTGGTCGAGCTGTCCGCGGCGAAGCTCGACGAGAAGTTTCCGTTCTGAGCAGCGGGTCTCGGCGCCCGCCGGTGGCGACACTCGCTGCTACTCCCGCCCCTCTACCGACCGGGCACTTTGAACTTCGGCAATGTGCATGCCCACCAGTCGGGCGATCAGCATCGTAATGTAGACCTGGCCGCTGATGGCTTCGGCACAGACCAGCATCCGGGCCGTATTCGACGTCGGCGCGACACCTTCCATGCCCAAGGTCGTCAGCGTGGCGAAGCTGAAATACAGCAGGTGCAGGGACTGGGCCTTGAAAAACTTGTAACCGCTGGCGACCAGCTCGGGATCGGCCGTGTTGTGGAACGAGTTGGGCCAGATCAGCTCGACGAGCGAATACACTTCGTTCCACATCACCCCCAGCAGCAGATAGGCGCAGAGCGCAGGCCTGCAGCGTATCGACCGTCACCCGGCTGTCGCTGAGGATCCCCTGCAGCAGCACGCCAATGACGTACAGCATGACCAGCGCGCCGAGCACGAACTGCACGCCGTGCAGCGAGCGATAGCCTTCCAGGGCCGCAACCTGCCCGACCACCAGATCCATCGCGGCCAGGCAACCGCCGAGAATCAGCGACCGCCGCCGCGGGCTGGCGGCGTAGATGCAGGCCACCAGCGTCACACTAGTCAGGGTGGCAATTGCCAGGCTGCAAGCCCGATTGAGCGTGATCAGCGGCGAAGAGATAACCAGCATTACCAGGCGCAAAGCAGATAGCCGTACTTGCCGCTCAGGGCCCGCAGCACCCAGTGGCGATCTTCGAGGACAGGAGTCATGCGGATTCTCTTCGGGCTGTTCGAGTCGGCAGTCGGCGCCATCGCGCCCTAGGGCATGCGGTCCGCCCAAACGTTCCCGAGTGTCGTCAGCGCGTCCCCTTGGCGTCAAGAGAGGCAAACCTTGCGGGCACCGCAGGGCGCTGCCGCCTTTGAGCCGAACGGCTTGGGCCCGCTCACGCTAGCAGCCCGGCTTGATTCCCCAGGGCTGGACCGCCATATTGGGCTGTACATCCATCTACTAAGGGCCGCCTGGATTCTTTTTGGCACAAATGGAGTGAACGCCATGGCCGGAGCCGTCGATCAATCGCCCCGCACCCGCGGCCTGTTCGACAGCGTGCAGTCGAACTGCCTGCTCCTCGAGCTGACGATCGAAGACCGCGACACGGTCGACGAGCTGTGCGGCTATCCGGCCGGGCCGGAGCGCGAAGCGTTTGCCTTGCATGCCCTGCGGATCGGGGTGCTGGCGCTGCGGCAAGCCCGGGGCCGGCTGGACGTCGACCTGATCCAGCGCGAGACCCAGCGGATGCTGGCCGGCCTGCAAAGCCAGCTCAATGCCCATTCGCAGGAGATGCACACCCGGCTGGCCGGCTCGCTGAAGGAATATTTCGACCCGCAAAGCGGTCGCTTCCAGGAGCGGGTGCAGCAGCTGGTCAAGCAGGACGGCGAGCTGGAACAGGTGCTTCGCCGGCAGATCGGCGGGACCGACTCGGAGCTCGCCCGGACGCTGGTGGCCCACGTCGGACAGGAAAGCCCGCTGCTGAAAATCCTCGACCCCACTCAATCGCGCGGTCTGCTGCAAGCCCTCCGCGAGACGGTCGAGGCCCAGCTGCTGGCCCAACGCAACCACGTGCTCAAGGAATTCTCGCTCGACAACAAAGAAGGGGCCCTCGCCCGGCTGGTCGGCGAGCTGTCGACCAATCACGGCCAGATCGCCAAATCGCTCGGCGACAAGGTCGACCAGGTGGTCCGCGAGTTTTCGCTGGACGAAGAGAACTCGGCCTTGAGCCGGCTGGTCCGCAATGTCGATCGGGCCCAGCGGACGATCTCGCTGGAGTTTTCGCTCGATAACGAGAACTCGGCCCTCTCACGGCTGGCCGGCATGCTCGATTCGACCAAGCAGGCGATCGACGACCAATTGACGCTCGATGGCGAAAGCTCGGCCCTGGCCCGGCTCAGGCGCGAGCTGCTCTCGATCCTGGATACGCACGCCAAGAGCAACGGCGAATTCCAGGAAGAGGTCAAAGTCACGCTGGCCAAGATGGCGGCCCGCCGCGAGGAAGCCGCCAAGGGCACGCGGCACGGGCTGGACTTCGAGCAAGCGCTGGCCGCCTTCGTCGAGTTTTACACCCAGCGGAGCGGCGACGTGGCCGAGCGCACCGGCACCCACACCGGCCTGATCAAGAACTGCAAGATCGGCGACGTGGTCATCGAGCTGGGTCCGGAAAGCGCCGCACCCGGTGCCCGGATCGCCATCGAAGCCAAGGACGACGCGGCCTGCAGCCTGGCCAAAGCCCGCGAGGAGATCGAGCAAGCCCGCAAGAACCGCGATGCCCAGGTGGGCCTGTTCGTCCTGGCCCGCCGCTGCGCTGCCGAGGGGACCGAGGAGGTGCAGCGCTACGGCGAGGACGTGTTCGTGCTTTGGGATCCCGACGATACGCAGACCGACGTGCACCTGAAAGCCGGTCTGACGATCGCCCGGGCCTTGTGCATTCGGGCCCAGCGGCAAAGCGAGGCTCAGGAGGCCGATTTTACGGCCATCACCGAGGCGATCCTGGAAGTCGAGAAGCAATCGAACTTCCTGGGCGAGATCACCAAGGCGACCGACACCATCCGCTCGCAAAACGACAAAATCGTCGAACGGGTGCGCAAGAGCCGGGCTTCGCTGGAACGCCAGGTCGAGATCCTCCGCGAAAGCATGATCGACCTGAAACGCACCTGCGGCGGCGAAAGCTGAAGGCCCCGGGCCGCTTCATGCCCGCAGCAGCCGCGGCCAGATCGAATCGCTCACCAGCAGCCCCGCCCGCGTGAGCCGCACGACGCTCCCATCATCGGCCAACAGGCCGCGCTCGACCAGCTCGCCAAGCTTCGGCCCCACGAGCGTATCCAGGTCGTAGCCGGTGGCCCGGCCGAACGAAGCCCGCTCGACGCCCGCCATTCGCCGCAGTCCGAACACCAACCGCTCGCGGGCGCGTTCCGCGGGCGGCAGACATTCGCTTTCGGCCACGGGCGACTGGCCGGCCAGCACGCGGCGCAGCCAATTGGTGGTGCTGCGATGGTTGATTTCCCGCCGGCCGTCGACGTAGCGGGCGGCGCCGGGCCCCACGGCGTAATAGCCCGCGCCCGACCAATAGGCCTCGTTGTGCCGGCAGCGGTGCCCCGGCCGGGCGAAGTTCGACACCTCGTAATGCTCCAGGCCGGCAGCGGCGAGCGTGTCGATCGCGTCGCAGTACATCGTCCGCTCGATTTCTTCGTCCGCGCGGCCCAGCTCGCCGTGGACCAGCCGGCTCCAGAACCGCGTGCCGCGTTCGAAGGTCAGCCCGTAGGTCGAAACGTGGTCGGGGGCCAATTGGAGAGCCTCGTCGAGATCGCGCCGCCAAACATCGAGCGTTTCGCCCGGCGTGCCGAAGATCAGATCGAGCGAAACCGACGCGATTCGCTGTTTGGCCAGTTCCACCGCGAGGCACAGCATTTCCGGCGAGTGGTCGCGCTCGAGCAGTCGCAGTTTTTCCGCATCGAAGGACTGGCCTCCCAGACTCAGCCGCGTCGCGCCCAGCGCAGCCAATAGCTCGACCGCCTCGGGCCGAATGTCGATCGGATTGGCTTCGACACTCAGCTCATAGCCGGCCGCCAAGGGAAGCCACTGGCGAACGATTTCGATCAGCCGGGCCAGTCTGTCGGGTGGCAAATGGGTGGGTGTGCCGCCGCCGAAAAACAGCGTGTCGACTTCCCGGGGCTCGCCCAACGTGGCTAGTTCCCTCCCGATCGCCTCCAGGTAGGCGTCGATCAGGTCGTCACGCCCGGCCAACAGGGTGAAATTGCAGTAGCCGCAGCGATGGGCGCAAAACGGCACGTGGACGTACGCCGCCCGCACGCGAGACGATTCGTTCAGCTGGGCGGTAGAGGTCGTAGGGGACACGCGTTCATTGTAGAGCCCCGCGGGCGGTGGCAAAATCGACCGGCTGGCCACGTCGCGAACGTCTGGGGACAGTTTGCCGAAATTCCGGCCGCGCCGAGCCCGATGCGGGGCGGTCCGGTTTATGAGGTAAACTGGAATAGCGCCGCTCCGGGGCAAATCAGTTTCCGAGCCAACTGGCCGTCGCAGGAGACTCGCCGTGAAACGCCGTCCGTCGCTGTGGATCACCACCGCCTGGTGTGCGCTTGTGCCGCTAGCCGGATTGTCGGTCTGGGCCGCCGAGCAGCAACGCAAGCCCGAGCCCGGCCCGGCCGCGGCCGCCGACCAGGCCGGCCCCGACGCGGATCTGAGCCCCGCAGAATTGACCAAGGCTTTCGAGCGGCTCGAAATCCAATCGGCACTGGCCTACGTCAAGCTCACCGAGCTCGATCTGCAGAAGATCACCCAGATGAACGAAAAAATGAGCGGCGTCTACTCCAACTCGGAGGTCGACCTGCTCCGCTCGGCCGTCGAGATCGCCAAGGAACGGGTTCGCGTGGCCCAGGAGGTCTTGAACGGCAAACAGGAGAGCAGCCTGGTCGGCATCGCCGCCGTCCGGCTCAAGAGCGCCCAGCAAATTTACGATCGGGCGATCAATGCCAACAAGCGGCTGGCCAGCGCCTATGGCCCGATCGACGTGGAGCGGTTCAAGGTCGCGGTCGATTCGGCCCGGATCGATCTGGACAAGGCCAAGGTCGTCGCCCAGATGAACTCGCCCCAGACCGCCCTGCACCTGGAGCTCGACCAGCTCCGCGAGGAAGTACGCCAGCTCCGCTACCGGATCACCGCGATCACCTCGCGGCGGTAAGCCGACGCGAGGGGAGGCGCGGGCAATTTGGACGACCGCAAATCGGGTGTCGCGCAGCGGATAGCGCGGTGCCGCCGTTTGGGCCCATTTTCAGCGAAAGGCGCTGTTCGATGGCCGACGATTCGTGGTTTCGCCGCAGAACTTGGACGAGCGACGACCAAGCGGCATTTTTTGCCAGACTGCGGCGCAGTCGCGGCGGCTCCAATAAGGCCCAGTACTGCCGGATACAGGCATACGAGTTGCAGCAGGCAAATAATTACCAGGCAGCGGTCGAGCTCCTCGAGCTAGTGATGACCGAGTGGCCGGGGGACGCGGAAAAGGCCGCCGTGTATCACCAGAAGGCCAAGTGCCTCGAGGGTCTGGGGAACTTCGCCGGCGCCTTGGCCGCTTACCAACAAGCCTTCGATGCCCAGCGAGAGCAGCCCGGGTACAGGACGGAGACGCATCTTGGTTTCGGTTGGCTCGTCGCGATGACGCCTTACCCCGAACTCTACGACCACGCGATTTCCGCTCTCAACGAGTTTGCATTGCAGTCGGCGTTTCCGGTTCAATGCTTCAAGGACGCGGCGATTCGCGCCGTGATCGCCGACGCAATTGGCAGCCGAGAGCGAGCGGCTCGTTTTGCACGAATTGCGTTGGCAGAAGCGGCGAGAATCCACAGTGGCTACGCGCGGCATGCGACCTTGGGGTTTGTCGCCGGCGTCGATCGGGAACTCGCGGAACGTCTTAGCCAAATCGCCGAGCATTCGGCATAGCGGTCGGGCAAGCGTCTCCGGGACATCGCGCGTGTGATTGGTGCCGTACGCCAGGCTTCACAGCCACAAGTGCAGCCGGCCGTCGAGCGCGTTGGGCAGCGCCCGGGCAACCAGGTCGCGGATGCGCTTGGCCGAGTACCGCGTGCTGAAGTGCGATGCGATGATCGCCTCGTTTTGGAAACGAGCCCGCCGCTCGACGATGTCGTCCAGGTGGGTGTGGCCGAACTTGTGGATCTTGTCCTTGCGGTGCGAGGGGGCGACGAACGTCATTTCCAGGATCAGCACCTGGGCCTCGTACATCGCCGGGCAGGCATCCAGCCCCTCGGCGCGCTGTCGCCCAGGTACGCCACCCGGGCAATCCGCCGCTCTTCGGTCACGTCGGTGCCGGCCAGCCGCAAGTCGCGAATCTCGTGGCCGGCCAGGTGCTGGTATTCGGTCTTGAGCTTCCGCCGCCGCTCCCAAACCACGAAACCCATCGACGGCACGGTGTGCCGCGTGGCCGAAACGGTGACCACGTGCTCGCGCGAGAGCTCGATCTCGTCGCCGGGGCGAATCGGCCGCAGCTCGCACGGCATCCGCCCCCGGTCCAGCCGGGTGAACAGCTTGAGAATCCGCTGCACGTGCTCGATCGTGTCCTCGGGCAGATAGATCAGCGGCGGCTCCATCTTCATCATCCGCCGCCGGGCGACGTAGACCGGCAGGGCCGCGATGTGATCCAGATGGGCGTGCGAGACGAACCAGGTCTGCGTGCCCATGAAGGCCCAGGGCTGCCCGCCCAGGTCGAAGCCGATCTTCAGCTCCGGAATCCGCCAGTACGTCTGCACGGCCGCGCAGCGAGTAGCCCTCGATCGTGAGCTCTTTGTGGACCAGGGTTTTGACGGGCTGATTGTTGATCATGGATTTCGCTGCCGACCGAGCGGCGGGCCGATGATGGCCCGGCCGGGCCTGCGGTTCGCGACTTTCTTGGTTCAGCCGCCGCGGCCCAACAGCGCGTCGACGGCCGCGCCGATGTCCGGGCTGGCCATCAGCGTCTCGCCGACCAGGATCGCGTCGACGCCGGCCTCTTCGAGCCGCACGACGTCCGCCCGGCTGCGAATGCCGCTCTCGCTGACCAGCACGCACTCGTCGGGGATTTTGCGCCGCAGGGCCAGCGTGTGCTCCAAATCGACCTCGAAGGTGCGCAGGTCGCGATTGTTGACGCCGATCAACGTGGCCCCCGCGTCGAGCACCCGCATCAGGTTCTGCGGTTCGTACAGCTCGACCAGCGGGGCCAAGCCCAACCCGACCGCCGCCTGGTGCAAAGCCCGCAAGCGGCAATCGTCCAGGCATTCGGCGATCAGCAGCACCGCATCGGCCCCGGCGGCCCGGGCTTCGTAGAGCTGGTATTCGTCGAGGATGAAATCCTTCCGCAGCACCGGCAGCGGCGAAGCGGCGCGAACCTCTTGCAGGATGGCGAGGCTGCCCTGGAAATATTGCTCGTCGGTCAGCACGCTCAGGCAGCTGGCCCCGTGGGCGGCATAGGCCGCGGCGATCTCGAGCGGCTGGAAATCTTCGCGGATCACGCCCCGCGAGGGGCTGGCCCGCTTGATCTCGGCAATCAGCCGGATCGGTCCGGGCGCCGCGAGCGCGGCAAAGAAGTTGCGCGGCGGCGGCGCCTGCTCGGCCCGCTGCCGGAGCGTCTCCAGCGGCACGGATTGCCGCGCCGCGGCGATTTCGCCCTGCTTGGTGGCGACGATTTTGTCGAGAATCGTGGGCATGGGGCGGCCGCTAGCGGCGAAAGGCGAAAAGAGGCGAACGGGGCACAAACGGGGTCCGGGGCCGCGGCACCGCCCCCGCCGGGCTCAATGCTTGAAGTGCCTGCGCCCTGTTAAGATCATCGGAATGCCGTGCCGGTTCGCGGCCTCGATCACTTCTTCGTCGCGGCGCGAACCGCCGGGCTGGATGATCGCGGCGATTCCGGCCGCGGCGGCCTGTTCGATCGAGTCGGCAAACGGGAAAAACGCGTCGGACGCCAGCACGGCCCCGGTCACGCGATTGCCGGCCTTGCGGAGCGCGATTTCGACCGAGTCGACCCGGCTCATCTGCCCGGCTCCGACGCCCAGCAGCGTCTTCGCGCGGGCCACGCAGATCGCGTTCGATTTGACATGCCGCACGATCGCCCAGGCAAACCGCAGGTTGGACCACTGGGCATCGGCCGGCGTGCAGCTGGTCGCCACCCGCCAGGCTTCTTCCGGATCCGCCTGGTTGTCGGCGTCCTGCACGAGCAGGCCCCCTTCGATCTGCCGGACTTGCAACTCCGGCGCGATGGCTTCCAGCGGGCCACAGTTGAGCAGCCGGACGTTGTCCTTCCATTTGGGCCGCGTGGTCAGGATGTCGACCGCCGGACCGGCAAAGCCGGGAGCCACGATCGCTTCGATGAACCGCCCCGGCTCGACCAGCACCTCTGCGGTCGCCGCGTCCACCGCGCGGTTGAAGCCCAGCACCGAACCGAACGCGCTCAAGGGATCGCCATCCAAGGCGTTCCGGGTGGCGACCGCCAATTCGACCGCCGTGGCCGCCCCGCACGGATTGTTGTGCTTGATCACCACGGCCGAGGGGCCCGCCAGCGAACGCACGATTGCCAGCGCGCTATCCAAGTCGAGCAGGTTGTTGTACGACAATTCCTTGCCCGACAGTTGCTGAGCGCTGACCAGATTCGCCCCCAGGCGCCCCCCTTGGGCATACAGGGCCGCCCGCTGGTGCGGGTTCTCGCCGTAGCGGAGCACCTCCCTGCGTTTGAGCCGCACGCCCAGCTCCAGCGGAAAGGCCTCTTCCTCGCGACTGCCGGCCAAGGCGCCGGCCAGCCAGGTAGCGATCGCGTCGTCGTAGTTGGCGGTCCGGCGGATCGCGGACTGGGCCAGCCGGCGGCGCAGCTCGAGCGTGGTCAAGCCGCTCGAGCTCGACCTGCTCCAGGATTTCGGCATACTGGGCCGGATCGGTGGCCACGGTGGTAAAGGCGTGATTCTTGGCCGCCGCCCGGATCAGGCTCGGTCCGCCGATGTCGATCTGCTCGATCGCCTCTTCCAGCGTCACGCCGGGCCGGGCAACCGTGGCCTCGAAGGGATACAGATTCACCACCACCAGCTCGAAAGTGCGGATGCCGTGAGCCTCGAGCGCCGCCAGATCCTCGGGGTGATCGTGCCGGGCCAGAATGCCGCCATGCACCTTGGGGTGCAGCGTCTTGACGCGGCCCTCGAGCATCTCGGGAAAGCCGGTATAGGCGGCCACGTCGACCACCGGCACGCCCTGCGACTCCAAAAAGCTGCGGGTGCCGCCGGTGCTGTAGATTTCCACGCCGGCCGCGGCCAGGCCGCGGGCGAAATCGGCCAGACCGAGCTTGTCGCTGGTGCTGACCAGCGCCCGGCGAATGCGCGGCGAATTCATCCGTCTCTCGATTGACTGGGGGACCAGAGCCGCGCCGCGGTACGCCGCGCGAGCGGAAACCCGACAGCGGGAGTCCCTCTGGTTTACGGAGTCGGCCGCCGTCCGTCAACCGGGTCGCCGGGCGGGTAGTGGCTGATTAGTGTGTGCGGGCGTGTCTCAGTCCAGGTCGTCACGGAGGTACTCCCACTGGCCTTGGACATTCTCGGTTTCCGGGAACAGCCTGTGCAGGCGGTCGAGCTCTGCCTTGGTGGTCACGCGCCCCGTATCGAGATTGATTACGGACGTGGCACCCAATTGCCTCCAGGCCCAGGGGAGCCCAACGGTTGGACCGTTTGGATAGCCGCCGCAATGGGCTATTCGGGAGAGAACGAGCCGCCGTTCGCGCACGATCGACGCTTGCCACCCCAACCAACAGCCGACGAGCGTCAGCACCGCGAACAGCATCGTCCGCAGGCCGAATCGGAAACGGGGGCGGTCCATGGGGCTCAATCCGCGGCTTCCCATAGCTCAAGGAATTGATGTTCGGGCTCATACGGCAATTGCCTGGCACCTAGCGGCAACGCGCGTCTGGCACCTTCTATGGTCGAGAAATACTCCGCACCGCTCGCGTCCGTGATGCGTCCGAGCGACGTCCGGATATTGGTCGCTTGGTATTTGGCGACCATAAATCGCTCGTTCGGCGCGTAGCCTGGCGGGACTAGGAGGATTCGATAGATCATGTCGCGATTCTACCCGAGCGGCGAGGCGGGGAGCCACTTCTGTCGTCGTCACCGCTGCCCCCCGCTCGCCGGCCGGCCGTCAGGGCGGGCGGGCGGGCGGAGCGCCATCATGACGAGCAGCGGCTACGGGCCGAGCGACGGGCGGGGAGGGGTCACGTCAGTTTTGCGCCATCAATGCGAGCAGGCTGCGCGCGACGCGATCGCTCCGCTGCGAGTTGCCTTGCACGCCCATGCTCACTGTTTCGAGATGCAAAAGATGTTGGGCGAGTTTGTACGTATCTGCGCCTCCCTTCATTAGGCGGTAGATGCCTGGAATATAGCTGTCGTATTCATCGTCCGGCACGCCGCAGCCAATCGGGTCCCACTCAGCTATGAGAATCCTTCGAATGGCATTTACGTCTGCGACCCAGTCCCGCGGTGATGTCTTCGGCGTCCCGTCCATAACCGCGATTCTACTCGACCGGGGGGGCTAAACTGGAACCGGGGGCGGGTCATGGGGTTGGAAAGCGTTGAATTGCGCGGACGGTAATCGTCGGCTCAAGACAGACTGGGCGAACAGCGGCTCGTGCCTGCTCAAGGGTCGGCCACGAGTCGTCACCCCGCGATGGCTCTTTCTCGAAGAGCGCTTCAAGATTGCAGAGCGCTTGCCATTCGGCACTGTCCTCGACGGCCAGCGTGTTATGCAAGGTAATCCGCCTCAAAAACTCATCGAGAATGACGAACTCGGGCACCGTTAAGCGAATGACGATTTCCTGGTCTGCCATGCTTTGATTCTATCCGAGCGGCGGGGCGGGGAGAGGGCCAGTGTAGCAGCGCGGGGATGGATGATTGTAGATGTCCAGTCTGCGGTGGAACGGTCATCTTAGGGCGATCGGAGAATTCTTCGCGGGCTATCATTTCTCCAGCAACCGCTGGATTGTGACCCGCGTGCTAACGTCCGCAATTATTTTCGTGTAGTCCAGCGCGGAAAGCCCAAGATTGTCAACGCGCCCTGGGTCGGCACCCACGTCCAAGAGTGCGATGACCGAATCCACGTTGCCGCCAGTCGCCGCCAGCATCAAGGGAGTGAATCCATTGTCGTCCGGATGGTCAACCACTCCACCGAATTCGCCAATCCGCCGGATTGCAGCGACATGGCCATGCTGAGCAAGGTTGTGCATTACCCCCCAGCCAACGCCGTCGCGTGCGAGCACGTTAGCTCCGAGCTGGGAGAGCGCGATCAAGTTCTCGATCCTTCCGGACTGGGCGGCCATGAGCAGCGGCGTACTCTCTATCTGCCCACAACGGTAATTGACGTCCGCGCCTGCCCGAGCGAGGGCCCGCAAGATGTCTCCCGCCTCGAATAGCGTGCTGAAGAACAAGATCGGCGTAAAGAACGTGTTGTGGAGGCTCGCGTTTGGATCGGCTCCGGCAGCAAGGAATTCCGCCACCAGCCACGCGGACCCAGGATCCCGGAACCCGAACAGTGGTGCGGGCATGGACTCAGTCGTCGCGTTTATGTCGGCTCCATTGCGAAGCAATAGTTCAAGCAACTGCTTGGCGACTGCGGGCTCCATCCGGCCGGCACGGATCGCCAGAACGTGCAAAGCCCGGACTCCAAACGATCCATCTTCAACGACACGTCCTGGGTCGGAAGCGAGCTGCAGCGCTTCGGCATACCTACCGAACTCGATGGCGGCTGCCAAAGGCGAAGCCTGGTCTTGAGGAAAAATGGAGCGATACCGGGGCCGGCTGCGGGGAGTGGTCATGGGTCTGGCTTCGCCCCTTTACTCAGGCGGTCGACGCAGCAGGACTCTTGGCCGCGGAGCAAATGCCTCTCCAAACGCAAACGCTACCCGACCCGGCAGGCCACACAGAATCGATGCAAATTCAAAACTCTCTGCCGCATCGACAGCTTCACTGAGCGGCATATCGCGGCCATCGAGAAGGGGGTCATCTGAGATGAGATGGCATTGCTCAGGCGCGCCGCGGCGCAGAGCGCCGCCAAAATGCTACCAGGCTCCGGAACGTACGACCGAACGATGCATTCGGGATCGAGGAAATCGAATCGGTTGAGCGCATTCAGCGCTGTCTTCCGTCCCTTCGGGCTTGCAAGCTGCTCGATAAACCGAGCCGCGCTTGGCGGCGACGAAGAACGCGCGGATCGTGGCCTCTTCGGCTGGATGCAGTGGCATGCCCCGTATTCTAACCTCTGCCAACGGTGCCGCCGTGCCCCACTCGCCGGCCGGCCTCCGGGTGGGGCAGACTCGACCACCGGCATCGCGGAACGGGCGATGGCCCCCAAGCAGCGACTTCATCGCGCCCTGCGGCCCGGCTGGCCTAGTTGCAGAAGCGAGCCCACGCGCGAACGCGAGAGCGGTTTTGGGTGTCCTAAAGCTGTGTACAGGCGGCTAGAGTTGGTCAGGTCGCTAGTTTGCGCCACACGCGGAAGCCCAAGAACTCGATCAGCGCGACGACAAAGAAAGGCCCGTTCGGCTCCCACGTTGGGTCGCCCGTTCGCGTGTGGCCTAAGCCTGTCGCGAACAACACTGCTAGCGCCGTCACCACGACCAGCAGCGTCCGCAGCGTAAACCGGAACCGGGGGCGGGTCATGGGCTCAGAAGCCGTGCGATTTCGGGTCGTAAAGGGCGACATCCGCTATGTGTTCGGCGGCGCCCTCCAAGACGTCCGTGGCGAGGAGCAGGCGGATCAGCGTCGGCCTGTCTTTTAGGCGAACAGCAGTGTTCCATAGGCTGTCGCAATCCGGCGGCATGAAGTCGCTCGCTGGTGCTCATTCCACTGTATGGGCTCGGCGCTGGCTTTTCGCACATGCCCCCGATTCTAGCAGAGCGGGAGGGGCGGAAGAACAGCGGCCACTGTGCCCCCGCTCGTCGGCCGGCCGTCAGGGCGGGGCGGGCTGGATCGCCACGACGACGAACGGCGTCCGCAACGAGAACGACCAGCGACAACGAGGGGCATGGACGCTTAGATGGTCCGCTTTGAATCGGGGAATTACTCAGGCCGCGACCGGGGGTCATGCGGTTCATGTGGCACCGCAGGGTCAAAGTTCCGCAATTCATTTTCCGTGAAGTAGCAGCGCCAATCATCGTAAAGCGGAAATCGGCCACTTTGCACTGCCTCCCTGACTTTGTCGCGATACGCTTTGTTGTTCGCTCGATGAATGGACATCACGCACCCCAAGGCGACACAGATTAGACCGACTGAGCAGAATAGGCCGCGTAGCGACACTCGTGGTATGCGACCCGCGAACAGGCACAGCACGCCAAAGGCGAAGTAGAAAACGAACAGTGCGAACGGCGTAAGAACATGCGTGTCCCTCCCGCCAAAGAAGACAAAAGAACGCATGCCAGGCAACTGTCCGGCGAGCTCAACCGGAGCTTCCAGCATTTTCCAAACACTACCGCGGTTGTCGAGCGTTACGACATTCAAGGTTGGAAGCGCGGTCCCTCCAGGAAGCCCAAAGGAATACTCAGAAGCCCCCAACCAAGGCAGTGCCGAGATCACGAGAGATATTATGCCGAGCCAAAACGCGGCGCGGTGAACTCGCGATATTACGGCTGGGACTCTCATTCCCTCATCATATCCGAATGGCGGGCGGGGGAGCCACGTCAGCGCAAGGTCGCCGCCGTGGCCGCCGAACCACCGGCCCCCTGCCCCCGCTCGCCTGTCGCCCACGAGAAGCGGGGCGTCAAGCAACTGGTTATCCTGGCGCGCCGTCGGCCGCATGGTCAGGTTTCGCCGCTGGGGTATAGTGTCCTAACTCTGTCTTGCCGGCGGACGGGGATGCAAAATCATATGTGAGCACGTCTTGGCGTCTCGGCGTACCGCTTCGTCTGCGTGCAAGCCAAGAGCGGCGATCAGCGGTAGATCGCTCCGCTCCGCGGTCCACGCTAGGCATTGGAGTGCCCTGCGAATGTCATCTGGACTGATGCCCTCGCCGCCGATCAATTCAATAGCGGCGAGCCGAAGTGCGGCCCCGAATCCCTGGTGGGCGATGCACGATTCAGCAATCCAGCGCCCGAAAAGGTCCGCCCAGAGTGGGCGGCTCAATTGGTTCGGGGGAGAGTGCGCCAGGAAATGCCTCGCGTAGGTTCGTGCTGTAACGCCCTGGTCGTCCATCCTTCGCATCCTACCGCGGAAGAAAGCCCCGCCGAGACAATGGAGTTGCTACCCCCGCTCGCCGGCCGGCCGTCAGGGCGGCGTGACCGGAGGTACGGTCGGCCTGCGCGAGCGAAATCGTCGCCTTAACTCAAGGGACAGAATGATGAGCCAGCTAGGCACGCAGAGCGCCGCAATAAATCCGGCAACGCCTGCGGCCCCGAGGGATTGGTCTGGATAGGTACGAATGATCGCAGCGAGGCAGCCGACAACC
Organism: uncultured Planctomycetaceae bacterium; assembly: GCA_963828155.1. Taxonomy (GTDB): domain Bacteria; phylum Planctomycetota; class Planctomycetia; order Pirellulales; family PALSA-1355; genus CAWCAX01. The sequence continues at coordinate 254,274 of CAWHDQ010000009.1, read as the reverse complement.
GTCACGGCCACGAACAGCGTCCGCAAGGAAAACGAGAACCATCGCCGGCGGGGCTTGGCGGACGTGTCGGCCATCGGGTTCATTTTAGCCGCCGTCGCGGCCACCAAACCAGCCGCCGTGCGAAAGCGCCGCGGACGCGCCGTCTACGGCAACGAATACATGCCGTGGCTCGCCGACCTCAGCCGGCCCTGCTTGACCAGTTCTTCCCAGACGCTGCGGGGATACTGATCGGGCGGCGTGATCGCGTCGATCGTCGAGGTGCGGCCCGCGCTCATCGGGCCGCGGCCGATCCGCGATTCGTGGTCCAGCTGGGTCAGCTTCAGCCGCTTGCGAAACGCCTTGAGTGCCGCCTTGAGCACTTCGGCCGAGGGGGGCCCTTCGGCTGCAGGATTCGCCGGATCGGTCATGCGCAGAAAACTCCCGCTGGGCCTTCGATTGCTCGGCGGGAAAGAAACCCGCCTCGCGTGCGCCGCTACTCGCCGCTAACCTGTGACTACTCTTCTTTGTCGGCGAACGGGTCTTCTTCCTTCATCCCCTCTTCTTCGTCCTCGTCGGCGGCCGGCTTCTTCATGGCGGGCTTTTTGCCCTGGGCGCGTCTTCGTCGTCGCCGGCGTCGGAGGCTTCCTCGAGCGGCTTCTGCTTGGTCTCTTTGGCCCCCTTCTTTTCCAGCGGCGGCGGCGTGTGGACGACCGGCTTTTCGAGGCCGGCTTCGTGCAGGCACTGCACCACTCCGTTGTCGCTGGCCAGATAAATCCGATCGGTCTGATGGTTGATCAGCTTGGTCTTGATTTCGGGCATGGGCATCGTGTCGAGCCGGCTGCCGGTCTTCAGGTCGAGCGTGGTCAGTCGGTTCAAATGGTCGAGGCGCATAGACCTTGGTCGTATTGGCGGACAAGAAGTCGGTGACGCCCGGGGCAAACCAGACTTCGGCTCCGGTCTTGCCGTTGAGGCAGTACATGCCCCCCAAGTCGGGCATGACGTACACATGGTCTTCGACGGCCACCGGGCCCTTGTTGATCGGCTGGCCGGAGGAAAATTTCCACACGGTCTGACCGGTGACTTCGTTGACGGCGTAGACGTAGCCGTCGAGCGAGCAGGCGTAGAGGAAGGGCGTCCAGTGGCCCGGTGCCGAGTTGATTTCACCCTGAGTCTCGATGCGGAAGCGAATCTTGGCCGTGTCGGCCTCGAGGACATAGAAGTAGCCCTTGTCGGTGGTCCAGCTCAGGCTGGCCTCGGTCATCACGGGCTGGATCAGGATGCGTCCGGCCGACTTGTAAATGAAGGGCAGCTCTTTGGTGTCGTCCAGATTGAATCCATCGAGCGTCCCGTCGACCATCCCGACGAAGAGCCGCTTCTTGCTCAGCGTGGGTCCGGCGCCGGGCGCCGTGGTCAACTGCCGCTCCCATTTCAGCTTGCCGGTCTTGCGGCTCGACGACGTACAGGTTCGAGCCGTTGATCACCGCCAAAAAATTGTCGTTCACGCCGGGGGCGTAGCTCATCTGGTTGCGGCGGCCGATCTGCACGCTCCAGATCTTCAGGCCCGTCTCCGCGTCCAGGGCGTGCACCGTCGCGTGCGAAGTCTGCACGTACAGCATGCCCCCCTGCTGCGTGATGTAGGCGATGTGGTCGCTCGATTTGTCGAGATCGACCTGGGCATACCAGGCCTTGGTCAGGCCGTGCCGCTGGGCCAGGGATTGCGGGATCAGCACATTTTCGGCCCGCAGAGCCGCACTCGGGCCGAGCAGCAGCCAGGATACGAGCATCAGCAACGAATACCGCAGCATGCGATTCCTCGGACTTTCCAGGGATCATGGTTTCAGAAAGGATTCGCGCGGCACCCACGCCGCGCAGGACCGCGAGCCGGCCGGCGCAGTGCGCCCAGCCGCCTCGTCCGTCGACTTCTTTTCATGATACTTGGGCCGCCGCCGGCGTGCCACGCGGCGGAAGGTGCAAAATGGAACGGCTGCCCGGCCCCCGAGCCGGAAAAACCCCACTTCTCGGCCGCTTTTCGAGCCGGCCGGATGACGCTGCAGGCCCAGGCGGAATGTTCCGACCCCGCCGCACGGTCGCTTCCCGCACCGGTCGAATCGCCGTCGATTGGCCCGGCGCGCCGTTACTTCGGCGGAAGCCGGCGGCTGCGGATCAGCTTCCGCGCGCGATACGTCACTTCGCCCGCCTCCAGCTCGCTGAGCGCGTGCCGGCGGACCAGCCGATGGACGAACGCGATGACATACAGAAACCACTTTTTGCGCCGCGAGCAATAGCGGACGCAGCGCCGCACGGCGCCGTCGAGATCGTGTGAACTGAACATGGCCACCGTTCCCCGCGGGGCGTGCGCCGGCTGCCCTTTCCGGAATCGTGCGCCGAGCGGTGCGCGATAGAATGCGTCGAGATCTGCCCCCGAGGCATTATACTGCGGTGTCCCGTAAGCGGCGGGCAAGCTTGCCGAATCTTCATTGTGCCCCGCGGCGTCGTCCGGCGGCACAACGGCAATCAAAAACCAACCGCTTCACTCGCCAGAGATACAGCATCCGTCAGATGGAAATTGACTGGTCCACGAGCGTACCGGCCAGCGCGCTGCATGCGGCACTCGCGCTCCTCGAGGGCCGCACGCTCGTCGAACCCACGATCGCCGAGGCGCTGCAGCCGGCCCTCGATGGCTGGCAAGCCGAGCTCGCAACCGCCGGCGCGCCGGCATCAGACGTTCTGCGGGAACTCATTCCCTTAAGCTCCGCCGACGCGGACTTGGCGCTTGCGACATCCACGGCGCTCGACAAGATCCTGGGTCGCCGCCGCGACCGGCAGCCCGATCCCGCGATCGCCGGGGCGGCCGAGGAGTTGGTGACCGTCCTGATCGCGGTGCGCCCGCGCCTGGCCGATGAGCTGCCGCTGCGGATCGAGCCGTTGCGGAACCAGTGGGAAGCCCGCGGCCCCGGCTTGCTCGCCGCCGTTCGCCGGTTGGCTGCGGCCGAACTCCTGGTGCCGGCGGCGGAGGTGGTGCTGGTGCATCCCGTGCTGGGCGGCGGCGGCCGCGCGCACGCGGCCGGCAACCGCGTCACGTTCGAGGGCTTGCTGGCCAATCCCCTGCCCCGGCTGCCGGAAGTACTCCGTCTGGGCTGGCTGTTGGCTCAGCTGAACTTCGATCTGCCGGCGCTCAGCGAGCCGCTCGAACGCTCGCAGATTGCAGCCGTCGGGCCGTTGGCCCTGATTCCATTGGTGCTCGCGGCGGGGGACGACGTCGAGCTGGCTCGGTCCGACGACGAGTCGCTCCGCCTGGCCCTCGACGCCTGGACCGGCTCCGCCGCCGCTGCCGAGCCGCTCACCGACTGGTGGGAAACCTATCGGACTACCCGCCCCAGCTGGCCCGCCGCGCTCGCCGCGCTGTCGACTTTGCTGAGCAACGAACGGGCAGAGAAGGAGACGAGGGGATGACTGGAGATACGGGGGATGAAGAATGCCAGAAGCCGCCGCGACGTCGACTCAAACTAGCGAGCCGGGGGGCTTGTCCCCACGGTATGCATGTCGAACACGTCGAGCCCATTACTGCAGAACCGCTTTGACTCGCGATGCCCACATCAATCCAATTTCGCCTCAGACTAGCGAGCCGTGGGGCTTGTCCCCACGGTATGCGCGTCGCAGATTTCGAGATACCCACCGCAAGACGGTACGCATCACCTCAGAAAATTTCGCCGTTGGCAATCGCAGCCAACGGTCGCGATTGATCCGCCACGTAACGAATGGCGGCGGCGATCGAGTCATCGTCGTGCAGATACCGATCGCTGCCGTGAGTGGTCCACCAGCGCCGAGGACCACCGGCGTCCAGACTGAGCGCAGCCTGGCTCACCCCCTTAAACGCGCGGCGCACCTCGCCTGCGTTGTCCGGGCAATCGCCCACGACCAAATGAACATGATTGGAAAGGACTGCACCGCGCAGAATGCTCCAGGACCGCTGCCGTGCGGCATCGCAGAGTGCTGCCACAACCACAAGGGCCTCCCGCTTGGTCAGACGCACCGTCGGCTGCCGTTGCTGGAAGCGCGCCATTTCTGTTGAGACTGGCGAATGGCCTGCCAGCGGTGCGCCAGGCGTGTTGCGCCGTCTCTGATATCCGGCCGATCGTTCAAAGGACGGAGAAACATGGCCGCGCGGATCGCCAGGCAGCCAGCTCCCGTACGTCGTCCACGTCAACAGCAATGCAAACGGATCGTCGGAGCCGATGGTACGCCGCATGGGACAGGGAGCCCTTACCGGAGGCACGAGTTGATTTCCGCTGCGGCAAGTCTTGGTTCAAATTTCGAGTAGCCGCGCAATTGCAAACATACCGTGGGGACAAGCCCCACGGCTCGCTAGGACTGGCTGCGTCCCGTTTTCTGCCTTCATCCTTTGCCTTTCCAAGTCACCCGCCGCGCTGCAGCTCCTTCATATAGTAGCGCTGCACTTCAGCCACGCAGCATTGGCCGCTGGCCGACAGGACCTGACAGCGGGCCTGATCGGACTTGCTCTTGGCCAGCAGCTCGCGCACGCGGCGGCGGCGTGCCTTCGCGGAGATCGGCCTCGATGTCTTCGGCCGTCAGGCCAAAGCAGCCGCAGAGCGGAGCCGAGGGATCCTTGGGCCAGACCGGATGCTTCAACGCGGCCGTCGTCGCCGTGCGATCGAAGCGGTCGAAATAGACCACCTCGCACCGCGGAAACGGGCAAAAGAACGCCGACTCGGCCAGCTGCGCCGCGCCGTCGCCCGTCAGATGTTCGGCCATCGTGGCCCGGGTGACTTCGCTCCCCAGCGAGCCGCACTTGGGACAGTGCGCCGCGCCGGTGTCGTCGGGCTCGCGGACGAAGGCTTTATTCATGGCGGGGTGACAGGGCGGCGGGGGCCCGAACAACGGAGGCGCAGTGCGATGGGGCGGCCTTACACGACCGGTTCCCAGCCCGGCTCGTAGGATCGCGACCACAGTTCCGCGGCCTGCGGATCGGCGACGAGGTGATGGGTGGCTGGATCCAAGTTCAGCGTGTGGCCGGTGCGATAGGCGATATTGCCCAGGTGGCTGAGCATGGTGCTGGTGTGGCCGATCTCGATATCCGCGTTGGGCCGCCCGCCATTGCGGATGCAGGCGAAAAAGTTCTCGAAATGCGGGGTCTGACTTTCGCTCCCCTTCACTTCGGCCGTCTGCTTGCCGTGCGGATCGAGCACGCGATAGCCGCCCCCTTCGAACAGCAGCGTCCCCTCGTCGCCGTAGCAGGCGACGCCGAAGTCGGAGTTCTCGAAGCCGCGGCGATGCCAGTTCCGCCCCTCCCAGGTGATGCCCTTGGTGCCGAAGTCGAACGTGACCACGTGCGTGTCGGGCGTTTCCTGATCGTCGTCGTAGTGATATTTGCCGCCGCCCGACGTGATTCGCGTGGGATGGTCGACGCCCAGGGCCCAGCGGCAGACGTCGAGCGAGTGGATGCCGTTGTTGCCCAACTCGCCCGTGCCCCAGTGCCAGAACCAGTGCCAGTTGTAGTGGATCACGTTGTCGTGATACGGACGGCGCGGCGCGGGCCCTTGCCACAAGGCGTAATCCAGTCCCGCCGGCACCGCCGTCGGTTTGCCGTGGCCGATCGAAGGCCGGGCGTTGTTGTACCAACCCCGGGCAAACAGCACCCGGCCGATGATCCCCTCTTTCAGCTTGGCCACTCCTTCGATCACACCCGACATGCTGCGCCGCTGCGTGCCCAACTGGACGACGCGATTGTGTTTGCGGGCAGCCTGGACCATCAGCTCCCCTTCGCGGCGGATTGTGGCTGGCCGGCTTTTCGACGTAGACGTGCTTGCCCGCGGCGCAGGCCAGAATCGTGGCCGGGCCATGCCAATGGTCGGGCGTGGCGATCATGACCGCGTCGATCGCTTTGTCGTCGAGGATGGTTCGCAGGTCCTTGACGGTGGTCGGCGCAGTCCCGCCTTTGGCGCCGAGGGCCGTCTGAGTGTTGCCGAGCCGGGCCTCGTCGACATCGCACAGCGCGGCAAGCCGCACGCCCGGCATGCCGGCCAGCATCTCGGCTACGCCTGCCCCGCGGCCGCCGGTGCCGATCACCGCCAATACGACCGCTTCGCTCGGGCTGTCAGCCCTCAGCTGGCTCGAGAGGGCCAGTTGGGCTCCCGCCACTGCGGCACTCGAAGCAGCCAGAAAATGGCGACGCGACAGCGATCGAGCCTGGGCCATGACGCTTTCTCCGTGCAGGTGTGCTGGTGGGCGGGCAGGTCCGGCGAACCGGCTGCCCTCAGAATAGCCGCCCCGAAGCGGCATGCAACCGACTTATGCAGGGGATATGGGGGATGGCGGCAGGGGATGGGGAGATGAGCCGGCGCAGAACTGATCTCAGCGCAGCAATGCGCGATCGTTTACAATCAGCCGCGCAAAGCCAGAACGCAAATACCGGGAGACGACCCCATGACCATCCGCCCGCGGTTCAGCCTCCGATTCCTCCTGCTGCTGCTCACTTGTGTAGCGCTCGTGCTCGGCTGGAAGACTAACCGCGAGTACCAGCAGGAGCGGGCCATTGCGGCGTTGAACGCCGCCGGAGCGACCGTGGTGGTCGCCGATCCGCTGCCAGATTGGGCGAAGACGTGGCTTGGACCCCACGCCGGCGAACATGTAATCGCCGTCGGAACGCACGGCGCACACCAGATCGTCGCAGGAAAACGAGTCGGAATGGCGCCCCGTCATACTCCGGATCTCGTGCCCCGCGTGCCCATGTGCGACATCGAGGCGTTCTTCCTGCTTGGCACCAGCCAGGGGGATAGTTCATTTGTAGAACTCGCTGCGGCTGACATCGCCCTGGTTTCGCGTTTCGAAACTTGTCGATATGCATATCTTTCCAGGTCGCGTATCGGAGACGCCGATGTTAGGCACCTGCGCCGCCTCACGCAGCTCGAATACTTGTTCCTGGGAGATACGCAGATTAGCGATGCAGGACTGGCGCAGTTGCGTGGGCTGAAGTCGCTCAGATGCCTTTACGTTGAGAACACCCGGGTAACGCCGGCAGGTATCGTGGCGCTACAAGCGGCGATCCCCGGCCTCGAAATCTGTTATTAAGCAAAGTTGCGGTCCGGCCGCCCAGGCACGTGACCTCCCCAATTTTCTGCGAAAGGAGAATGGCCATGAGCCTCATCAAAGAATTCAAGGAATTTGCCCTCAAGGGCAACGTGGTCGACATGGCGGTCGGCATCGTCATCGGAGCGGCCTTCACCAAAATCGTGACTTCCTTGGTCAGCGACGTGATCATGCCCCCCTTGGGTGCGGTGGTCGGCGGCGTCGACTTTTCCAAGCACGTGCTGAAGATTCCGGGCACCGAGGTCGACATCCGTTACGGGGCGTTTCTGAACACGGTCGTCGACTTCACGATCGTGGCCCTGGCAATCTTCATGGTCATCAAGGCGATGAATACGCTCAAGCGCAAGCAGGAAGCCGGCGCGGTCGACTCGCCTCCGCCCCCCAAGCAAGAAGTGCTTCTGACCGAAATTCGCGATCTGCTCAAGCAGCGGGCTTGAGCCACCGCACGGCGAACGGGCAAAACGAAACGGGCCGCAGGCTCTGTCGAACCTGCGGCCCGCGCTTTTTGAAGTCGAATCTTTCCGTTCGACGGGGCGCTCAGTCCCACCACCAGGCGTCGCGGGCCAGCTCCTTGGGAGCCGCGCCGCCCCGCTCGGCCTTGAGCGTGCCGTACTTGTCGACCCGCATGCTGGCCGGCTGCACGTACGACCAAGGATCGACCCGCACGCCGCCGCTCACTCCGGCCACCACGTGCTTCTGATTGATCACGCGGTGATTGATGACGGTCTCGACCGTCTGGGGCACCGGGCTGTACGAGACCGGGTAGGTCTTGCCGAAGCAGGTCATGTGCCAGTCGAGCTTCGTGGCCAGGTCTTCCGACTTGACCAGCGCCCCGACCAGGGCCAGATCGAACAGGTTTTGCAGGTCGGCATACACCGGATACTTCTGGGCCAGGGCCGCGAAGTGCTGGGTGAAGCTCTGGGCGAATTCCTGGTTCAAAGGCTCGCTCTTGCCCGTGTGCTGCCGCTTGCCGAGCGCGGTGAGCAGCTCGTTCTCGCTGAGCACCTGGACCCCCTGGCCGCGGAGCTCGAACGCGTCGTGGCTCTCGCTCGCCCGGACGTCGTCGTAATTCAGCGTGAACCACCACCGCAGCACGTCAAGCGGCGGCGGGGCCTGGCCTTTGGGCACTTCGATCAAGTTCAGATAGCTCTTCACGCCGAGGACGCCCGGCTCCAAGCCCATGCCGACCAGCTTCATCCGGTAATCGGCTTCGACCAGAACCTGAGCCACCCGGGTGTGCGGATCGACGCCGTCGACCACCACGTCCTGCTGGCCCATCCGGTCGCGGAGCTGCTTGAGCCAGCGATCGCGGGTGCCTTCCTTGAGCGGGCTCTTGGCCGATTCTTCGAGGAAGGCCTTGGTCTTGGCCAGGGCTTCTTCGCGCGGGTTGATCGAGCAGCCGAACTTGGCGTCGCGGACCTGGGTCATGTGCCGCAGCACCACGACCAGATCGTCCAGCTGCAACACCGGCCGGCCCGTGGCCTGACTGACCAGGCGGCCTTCGCCGTCGGGCTGCCAATCGCCGGCCGGACCGGCAATGACCAGGTCGCCCGTTTCCGGGTAGACCATCACGTACTTGATTTTCTCGATGCCGGCCAGAGCCAGCATTTCGTCGGTCGGACGCCGGCCGGCGGCCATGCGGAGCTGAATCTGCTTCTCGAGCCGCGTGAGCGAGACCTTGCGGAGCTGCGAGCGGACGTGCGAGTCGGCATTGTCGTTGGCCTCGAGCGCCTTCAGTCGCTCGACCGCCAGTCCGCCGTCGCGCTCTTCGCGCAGCTTGCGCCGCAGCACGCCCTGGGCGTCGACGTACACCCCGCCGCGGAATTCGTGAATCGCGCCGGGGCCGCCCACTTCGTCCCAGGTGGTCGGGGCAATCGTGGCGGTGATCAGGTCGATCAATTGCTGGAAGTTCGCCTGCTGACCGCCCTGACCTCCCGCGGGCAGCATGTCGGCCAGAGCCGCATCGCGGGCCTGATCGCTATTGACGTTTTGCAGCGTGCTGAGCGAAGCCATGCTCGCGCCGGCGCGCGCCTGAGCGCCGGCAATCTGCCCGAGCCACTGGTCGCGAAGCTGCGGATTGTCGATCGTGCCCGCAGGCGCAGGGCCGGTCCGAATTCGCCGGCCGCGAGCTGGGCTTGCAAGGCGCCGGCGTCGGGCTGGTCGGCCGACCCAACGCGGTGCGCCGCGAGGACCATCAGCCCCGCCACGATTGCCCCAGTCAGAATGCCACGCGCGCTAGTCCAGAGCCGCTGCGAACGTTCCATGACATGCTCCTCTTCTGGCGCCGCTCCGATGGGGCAGCGCTTGCGACAGGACCGGTTGTTCCTCAAATCCGGCGGTTACGTTCCGGCCGGACTCGACCGGTAGGATGCCTCTTCCCACCCAACGATATTGAGCCGGAAACCCGCCCACGTCAAGCATTTTCCCCACTTTGACACCCCTCGTCGCAGGCCGCCGATCAGCAGCCGTCGATGCGAAAATTTGGCCGCTTGCCGATATTCCGCGGTTTTTCGAGGGGATACGGGGAATGCCGGCAGGAGATACGGGGGACGGACGAGGAAAAGGGTTGGTTCAGGACATGGGTGGCGCCGCCGTTAAGCCCGTGGGCGACGTCCCACGGGAAACGCCCCGGAGTTGGCGATGCACGGCCGGCAGCCCCGAATCACGCGCTGGCCAGGGCATGCAGCAATGTTGACGCGAACAGCCACCACAGGACGACGTTCACCAACAGAGCCGACACCACGATCCGGCTCGATTCCGTAACGATCAGTACCGCGACCACCGCCAAGCTGAGCAGGGGCGCGGAGAGGAATGGGCCTCTGCAAACCAACGCGGCATGCGAACCGACCCAGCACCCGATCAGCACGCTGGCCGCAAACAGTGTGAGCCGAATCCAGACGCTTGCCAGCACGCTCCAGAGAACCGCCAGCGGATCCTGCCACATTGTGTCGCCCGATGTGTGCGATTCTGGCCCGCAGTCTGCGTCTCAGCGCGCGACTCCGCTCCACGCTCTTGGCCCCTGCTCTTCATGAACCGTCCAGCGAGGGCTCCCTTAACTACTAACTACCGTGCCGTGCATCTCGGTGAGATGACCAGAAGCCATTCTGCCAACTGCACGCTGCTCACCATTTCGCTTCCTTCATCCCCCGTATCCCCTGCCGCATCCCCCCATCTCCAACCAAAGACCCTCGCCCCTGATTGCCCGCGGCAAAATACCGTGGGGACAAGCCCAGCGTGTTCCTTCTGCCTTCTGCCTTTTGCCTTCTGCCTTCTGCGTTACCCCAGGATTTCCTTAACGACCGCACCTCGCACGTCGGTCAGGCGGTAGTCGCGGCCTTGGAGGCGGAAGGTGAGCCGCTCGTGATCGAAGCCCAGCAGGTGCAGAATCGTGGCTTGCAGGTCGTGGACGTGGACCTTGCCCTCGACGACGCCGAACCCCAGCTCGTCGGTCTGGCCGTGAATGAAGCCGGGTTTCAGCCCCGCGCCGGCCAGCCACATGGTGAAGGCATCGATGTGGTGATCGCGGCCGACGGTCGAATTGACTTCGCCCATCGGCGTGCGCCCGAACTCGCCCCCCCAGATCACCAGCGTATCGTCGAGCAGGCCGCGGCGTTTCAGATCGAGCACCAGCGCGGCACTCGGGCGATCGACTTCTTGCACGACCTTTTCGAAGTCGGTGCCGAGCGTCTGGCCTGGCCCGCCGTGGCTGTCCCAATTGGTGTGATAGAGCTGGACAAACCGCACGCCGCGCTCGACCAGCCGCCGGGCGAGCAGGCAATTGGCCGCGAACGAGGGCTCGCCCGGCTTCACGCCGTAGGCCTCCAGATCGGCCGCCGACTCGCTGGAAAAATCCATCAGCTCCGGCGCGCTGGCCTGCATCCGGAAGGCCATCTCGTAGGCGTTCAGTCGGGTGAGAATCTCCGGGTCGCCCGTTTCTTCCTGCCGCGCGCGGTTCAGGCCGGAGAGCGTGTCGTAGAAATCGCGCTCCCGGCGCGCTCGATGCCGCCCGGGCTGCGGAGGTGCAGAATCGGATCCCCCTTGCTCCGCAGCGGCACGCCCTGGAACGACGAGGGCAGAAATCCGTTGCTCCACAGCGAAGCGCCGGCCCGGGGCCCGCCGGCCCGCTCTGCAACACGACGAAGCCCGGCAGATCACGAGCCGGACTGCCCAGCCCATACGTGACCCAGGCCCCCAGCGCCGGCCGGGCCGGCGCCTGAAAGCCGGTATTCATGAACAGCTTGGCCGGCCCGTGATTGAACACATCGGTGGTCATGCCCCGCAGCCAGCAGACCTCGTCGACGATTTCGCGGTGATGCGGAACCAGTTCGCTGAGTGGCATGCCGCACTGGCCATAACGAGCGAGCTTGCGCGTCGGCCCGAGCAGCGTTTCGTTTCCCTTCAAGAATGCGAAACGCCGGCCGGTGAGCAGGCCCTCGGGCGGTTTCTGGCCGTGCAACTCGGCCAGCTTGGGCTTGTCTTCGAACAATTCCAACTGCGACGGGCCGCCGGCCATGAACAGATAGATCACCCGCTTGGCCCGCGGGGCGAAGTGCGGCTCGCGCGGCGCCAGCGGATTCAAAGGATCGATCTGGACTGGACTGGCCGACACGGGATCGGCCGCCGCGTCTTCGGCCAGCAAACTGCCCAGCGCGATCGAACCCAGCCCGACGCCGCACTGCGACAAAAACCACCGCCGGGCCAGCTCGCGCTGGTGGAGCGCCGTTCGTTCGATGGCCGGATCGGGACGGGTCATGCGATTCGCAGCGGACTGCTTTACTCGCGAGTAATGAAGTTGTCGGTGTTCAATAGCGCCCGGGCCACGCCGACCAGGGCTCCCGCATCGGCCGGCTCGGCGGCGGACGCCAACTCGGCAGTGATCAGTCGCTTCGCCGCGGCCGGGTCGGCGGCCAGCGCTGCCCGCTCGCGCTCGGCAAAGGTTCGCAATAGCTCGAACTCGGCCGCCGCCGGCTCGCGCGAAAGTGCGATCAGCGCCGCCCGGCGAATCCGCGCGGCGAGCAACCGCTCGCGGTCGGCAGAGTCGCCACCCGGCACTTCGCGAATCAGCCGCAGGGCCAGCCCCTGGGCCAGCTCGAAAAAGGCTTCGTCGTTGGCCATGGTCAAGGCCTGCAGCGGCGTATCGGACCGCGGCCGCCGCGTACAGGTGGTCTGGAAGTCGGGCGCGTCGAATGTCGTGAACAGCGGATACGGCGCGCTGCGGTAGTAAAACGTGTACAGCGCCCGGCGGTAGCGGGCCGGCCCGGTGTCGGTCGTCCACTGCTTGGCCAACTGGGTGAAGGCGTATACGCCCGGCGGCTGCGGCGGGTGGACGCTGGGCCCGCCGATCGTCGCGTCCAACAGGCCGCTCGCCGACAGGGCCGCGTCGCGGACGATCTCGGCGTCCAGCCGCAGGCGATTTTGCCGGCCGAGCCACACGTTGCGCGGGTCACTCCGCAGAGCTTCGGCCGTTTGGCGGGACGATTGCCGATAGGCGGCGCTCGTGACGATCAGCCGGTGGACGTGCTTGAGACTCCAGCCGCTGCGGATCAATTCGCCGGCCAGATAGTCGAGCAGCTCCGGATGCGTCGGCGGCGAACCCTGGGAACCGAAATCCTCGTCCGTCTCGACCAGACCCCGGCCGAAGTACCGCATCCAGATTCGGTTAACCGTCACCCGCGGCGTGAGCGGATTGTCGGGATGCACCAGCCACCGGGCCAGGTCCAGCCGCGTGGCCCGTGGGCCGGCCGGCTGCAGGGCCGGGGCAACAGCCCGGGGCACGCCCGGTTCGAGCGGGCCGGCATCTTTGTCGGGCCGGGTGAAATCGCCTCGCGTCAGCGTGTACGTCGGCCGCGGCTCGCTCCGCTCGCGCATCACCATCTGCAACGCAGAAATCAGGTGCGGACGCTTTTCCCGGGTGCGGGCCCGCGGCTCGGCGCGGACGAACGCCGCTTGCAGCCGTTCATTGTCGGCCGCGGTTCGCTCGGCCGGGCTCTTTTTCAAAGCCGCGAGCAGCGCCCGGTCGTCGTCGTCGGCCGCCAGCGGCGGCACGGTGGGCGAATAGTCGATCGTAAAGCGGCCGATCAATTGATCGGCAGGCCCGTCGTGATAGAGCCGCACTTGCAGCGTCTTGCCGACCGGCGCGATCGGCCGGCTGAATACGAACACCGCCTCATGATTGGCGTGCAGCCCGCCCGCGCCGCTGGAGTCGAGCGACCAGCCGCTCTGCGGGTCGTTGTCGATGGCCGCGCTCGCCGGCTGGCCCGGTGCGGCGCTGTCGGCCCGGGCCCAGGAAAAACCCTGCTCCACGCCATCAAGCCAGAGCTCGAAATCGCTGAGTGTGAAATTGCCGTCCGCTCCCCTGCCCGGACCGCCGGCCGGAAGCGCGGGGTCGGCCAGCACCCGCAGCCGGATCGCCGCCACCTGCGGCAGCGTGCTGAGGGTGATCGTCTGAAACATCTCGTGCGGGCCCGGCGGCTTGTCGGCGACCAGCGAATTGTCGTCGAGCAGCTTGAGCGGCACATCATTGCCGGTCGTGAACTTGACGTATTGCACGCTCGTCCAGGTGGCAGGTTCGGCGCTGGCAGCGGCCTCGCGGCGGGCCAGTTCGTCGCGCTCCCAGGCGGTCCGCAGCGCGGCCAATTCGGCGGCGGGCAAAGCGGGCGGCGGGTCGGGCTCGGACTGCGGCCGGCCGAACATTTCGCCCCGCACCACCGGCACCGTCGGCCCGCGGTCGTTGACGTCTTCGGTCGAATTGAAGAAAGCCAGCAGCCGGTAATATTCTTGCTGCGAGATCGGGTCGAACTTGTGGGCGTGGCACTGCGCAGCCCACGGTCAGGCCCAGCCAGACGGCCCCGGTCGTGTTCGTCCGGTCCATCGCGGCTTCGACGCGGAACTGCTCGGGATCGGTCCCGCCTTCCTGGTTGATCAGCGTGTTGCGGTGAAAGCCGGTCGCGACGAGCTGCGAACGGGTCGGCTCGGGCAGCAGGTCGCCAGCCAACTGCTCGATCGTAAAGCGGTCGAACGGCAAGTCCTGGTTCAACGCCTGAATCACCCAATCGCGATACGGCCAGACGTCGCGCTCGGCGTCGATCGTGTAGCCGTTCGAGTCGGCATAGCGGGCCTGGTCGAGCCAGTGCCGGCCCCAACGCTCGCCGTAATGAGGCGAAGCGAGCAATCGCTCGACCAGCGCGGCGTAGGCCCCCGGATCGTCGTCGCGGACAAACCTCTCCACATCGTCCGCCGGCGGCAGCAGACCGACCAGGTCGAGCCAGACCCGGCGAACGAGCGTCGCGCGGTCGGCCGGCGGCGAGGGTTCCAGCCCGGCTTCTTGCAAGCGGCGCGAGGACGAACGCGTCGATTGGATTGCGGGCCCAGGCCGCGTTGTCGACCGCTGGCGGCTCGGCTCGTTCGAGCGGCAGCAGCGACCAGTGGGCTTCGTACTCGGCTCCCTCGTCGATCCACCGCCGCAGCAGGGCAACTTCGTCGGCCGTTAGTCGCGGCTTCTTGCTCGCCGGCGGCGGCATGAGCTCGTCGGCGTCGGTCGAGATGATTCGCCGCACCAGCTCGCTGGCGTCGCCCTTGCCCGGCACGATCGCCGCAGCATCATCTTTGATCGCGATGGCCGCTGCGCGCTCGTCGAGCCGCAATTCGGCCTGCCGCTGTTTTTCGTCAGGCCCGTGGCAGGCGAAGCAGTTCTGGGCCAGGATCGGCCGCACCTGGGCGTTGTAGCGCACCCGGCCGGGCGGCTCGGCGGCCGCCAGCGGTGCGACGAGCGTCCCGCTTGCGGCCACGACCGCAACCAAGATTCCGGCGGCTAGCGCAGCGGCGGACGAGCGGCGGATCGGGGCGGGACCGGGCATGAACTGTAGCCTAGAACCGCCGCCGGGGAGCGTCAACAACGGCGACTTATCGGCCGCCAAGCACGGCCGGATAGAATGGCGAAATGCCAGAATCTGCTGCGGTTGACCCGCCCAACATCGATCGCGACCGCGCGGCAAAAGGCCACCGCCGATGGTTCCGGCGCGTCTTCGTCGCGGTCCTCGTGCTCGCGGCAGCGCGACTCGCATGGGAGACATGGCGTTGCGACAGCGGGCCCAGCGCCGCCTGTTCAGCTCGTCCGGGAATCGGCCATTGGCTGGCTCTGCGGACCGCACGAGCCGATCTACACAGCGGACGCCACACGCCAAGTCGAGTTTTGGCTGGCCGAGACGGATCGGATCCTGGCCGACTCGCCGAACAGCCGATTGGCCTCCGGGGCCGCATGGATGCTCGACTCGCCCGGCGATGAGTTTCGGATGCGTTACATCCGCTCGCTGAATTACGGGGCGTCTTTCAAACTCGCTGACAAGGAGGCAATCGACAACCAACTGCGCGAATTCGAGCGTCGGGCCGCGCCCCGGTGCCTGGCGGCGGCCAAACTCGCAACCGAGCTCGATCCCACCGATCTGGACGCCTGGCGCACTCGGGCCCTGCTCCTATTCGGACCTCCACTGTCACCGGACCCCGATCAACCGCGCGCGACGAATTCGCGCGCGACGCTCGCTGAAGCCGCCGAGCACGATCCCGACAATGCCCTCTACGACTATCTGGCGGCCGAGCAACTCTGGCACGAGGGCGTCGAGTACGACCTGACGCTAGCAGAGATGCCGCTCGTCGTCCGCGACGAGAACAAGCGTGCTGCAGCCCTGGCGTGCCTGGAACGCGGGCTGCTCAAACCGCGGCTCGGCTTTCCGGCGACCGCACTGCAGTCGGTCTCCGAATTCTTGTCTCGAGCCGACGTGCCGCGCTACGAGCACTCCACCTTCGTGAGCAACCGCAGGATTTCATTGCGCATGTCGCTCGACGCGGTGAGCCGCGCCCGAATCGCGGGCGAGCAGACTCAGCTCTTACCGCCGGAGTCCAGGGCGGAGAACCTGATCCGGACCTGGAGCCTGACGCTCAAGCAGCGCGCGGCGGACGATCCGGCGGACCTGCAAGCCGAGGCGGCGTCCTGGTCGACCGATCAATTCATGACACGCTTGACCGAACAGCTGCTTGCCGACCATGAGCACGAGCCGGATCCGGCTGCGGTTGCGCTCCTGGCGGAACGACTGACGGACGCGCATACGCGGCAGGCGATTTGGCTGGAAGCCATTCAAGAGGTTGCACCAGCACGACCAGCCGCCCCGCGGGCGCGATTCTTCCTCGGCCTGGCGCTCGGTGATGGTCTCCGGCTGGCAATCGCGACTGGCATTCGTCGCGCTTGGACTCACCCTGCCGCTGCGAAAACGACGTGTTCGCACGGGGCAGCTCGGTGTTTGGCGCTCTTCCGCTTGCTGGGTGGTGGCGGCCGGCGTGACGTTCGTCGTCCTAGGACTGGCCCCAGCCAAGATTCTGAGCCCCGGCGCGCAACGTGTCGTCACCCGCGCCCTGGCGCTCAATCTGCCTTGGCTGATAGCCGTTGGCGCGCTGGCCTGGTTGTTGCGCCGCCGGGGCTGGCGGTTCAGTCTGTTCGAGTTCTTGTTCCTCGTGCCGGTCATCGGAGGGCTGCTCTGCTTCTGGCTGACCTTGGCGATCGCCGACACCTTCGAATCGCCATTCGGCTGGCAGGCGTCCGCTGTCGGCCCCCAGGACTGGCCGCCGCTGCTGGCACCCGAGGGAATGACAACCCCACCGGAGACCGGCTGGGCGATTCAGTATGAATGGTTTGGCCACGGCGGCGTCTGGGCGACCGCGCTGCTGGCTCTGGGACTCTTGGCTGGCTGGTCGTGGCGCCGGCTCGGCCCGGCGGCGACCGTGATCGAGCAACTTGGAAAGCACGTTCGCTCCAGGTGCTGAGCGATGTTCGCCGAGCTGCGACCACGGGCACTTGGGTGGCCACGATTTCGTTTTTGCTCCTTGCACGAGTTTTCTCCGCATCGTCGACATCGATTCCCAATGGATGCTAGCCAAGAATTGGCTCCAGCCCAGCCAGGGAGCCGAATTGGCGGCCCACATCAACGCGATCAACGCTGACGAGTCGCGGATGCAGCCGATCCGCGCCGCGGCCGCGGAGCGCGTGCAGGCAGTGATTCGCGGACCTGATTCGACGGAGGATGGCGAAGCGCCTTGATCGTGCCCCGTCACCGTCCTGGCGTATCATTGCGCGGCGGCGAGCGGCGCGGGGAGTCGGCGGCCCAGTCACGAGCAAAATCCAGCCGGCCACCTTGTATCTCCGTGCTCAACTGGTAGCGTGAAGGTGCGGTTCGCTCCCCCCCACTCCGGCCCCGCAGAGGAAATCCCGCCATGAGCAGCCAGCGTCCCAATCGTCGCCAGTTCCACCGGGCCGCGGCGGCCGCGGCCGTTTCGCTGGCCGGCGCCCGGCCTTTCTGCGGGGGGCGAATCTCAATGACAAGCTGAATATCGCCGTGATCGGCGCCGGCGGACGCGGCGGATCGAACGCCGACAGCGTCCGCAACGAAAACATCGTCGCCCTGTGCGACGTGAATGCCGGCAACCTGGACGCCGCCGCCGCGCGGTTTCCGAGTGCCCGAAAGTTCGTCGACTTTCGCAAGCTGTTCGATCACGCGGCCGAGTTCGACGCCGTGGTCGTGAGCACCTGCGAGCATACCCATGCCCTGGCCACGATGCTGGCCCTCAAACATGGCAAGCACGTCTACTGCGAGAAGCCGCTGACGCACAACATCTACGAAGCCCGCCAGATTCGCGAAGCCGCCACCACGGCCAAGGTGGCGACGCAGATGGGCATCCAGATTCATGCCGAAGAAAACTATCGCCAGGTCGTCGAGCTGGTCCAAGCCGGCGCGATCGGCCCGGTCCGCGAAGCGCACGTCTGGGTGTCCCGGGCCTGGGGCCTGCAAAGCCAGGAAGCCGCCCAAAAGAACGGCGACATCGTCTATGTGGCCGACCGGCCGACCGATGCGATGCCGGTGCCCGACGGGCTCGATTGGGATCTGTGGCTGGGCCCGGCCCCGCGCGGCCGTTCCACAACGCGTACTTTCCCGGGCCGAAGTGGTATCGCTGGTGGGATTTTGGCAACGGCACGATGAGCGACCTGGGCTCGCACTGGAACGATCTGCCGTTTTGGGCCCTGCGGCTGCAAGCCCCGCTGACCGTCGAAGCGGCCGGCCCGCCGCCGCATCCCGAGATCGCCCCGGCCACGATGAGCGCCACCTACGAGTACGGCCCGCGCGGCGAGATGCCGGCCGTGCGGCTGACCTGGTACCAGGGCGAAATGCGGCCCGAAATCTGGAAGAACCAGGGCATTCCGCAGTGGGACAGCGGCTGCCTGTTCGTGGGGGATAAGGGGATGCTGCTGTCCGACTACGGCCGGCACGTGCTGCTGCCGGAGAAGGATTTTGCCGGCTACCAGCGCCCGCGCCGACGATTCCCCGTTCGCCCGGCCATCACGCCGAGTGGATCCTGGCCTGCAAGACCGGCGCGCCGACCAGCGCCGACTTCAACTACTCGGGCTGGCTGACCGAGGCCAATCACCTGGGCAACGTCGCCTACCGGACCGGCAAGAAGATCGTCTGGAACGCCGAAACGCTCCAGGCCGTCGGCGCCGCCGAGGCCGATCGCTTCATCCGCCGCGAGTACCGCGCGGGCTGGGTGCTGTAGCCCGCTGCAGTCTGGGCGGCACTTCGACACAACCGTTCGCGCAGAAAACCCCGGTCCGATCCCGGGGTGCGCTGCGCGATGGTCGTCGCTGGGCTCGACTATGCCTTTCGGCGGCGACGGGCGGCGACCAAGAGGCCGACGGCACCCAGCCCGCAGAGAACCATGCTCGACGGCTCGGGCGTTCTTACCTGCAGGGCGTCGATCGTGCTCCAGGCGTACCCGCCGCTATTACCGCCCCAGGTCAGCGTCTCGGTCGTCGCATCGGCTGTGAAACGGCCGACGATATAGTCGCCGTTGGGCACGACGATCGCATTCGCCTGCCCATAGTTTAGGCTGAGGCTATTCTGGCCGGCGAAGCTGGGGTTAGTCGAAAACTGGTCATCCACCCAGGCCTGGACCAGATAGTTCTGGCCGACGTGCAGACCGCTCAACGTGATGTTGTATTGGCTGCCAGGATTTGTGTACGACTCGGTCGACAGCAATTTGTCGTACGCGGCGTTCCCCGTCGTGGGCGCGCTGGTCGGCTGGTCGTTGTCCTCCAGCGTTTGAATGTTGCCGGCCGCGCTGTTTTGGCCATAGGGGGCAGCACCGCCGGGGAACACGGCCCGGTCGAATGTCACGCCATTGACTGTCGTCGAGGCATTCGGATTGTTGCTGCTGAACATGATCGAGTCGAACAGCTGACCGGTGTTCACAACGTCGCTCGGGCCAGAGATGGCGTGGGGTGCAGACCAAGTGATCGTCGCGGCCGAAGCGGCGCGGGTCAGACCGAAGACCACCAGGCTGACGAACATAATCGTGCGGGCGTTGCGGTTCATCGTAAGATTCCTTGCGGCGTGAGTTGCACGCGTTGCGTTGGTTGACGTAATGGGCTTTGAATTACGGTCAGGCAGGATCAAACGCGTGGTTTCGGTTCACAGATTTTCTCGGCCGACCTCCTGGCCTGACTTGCCGGCCGGACGAATCAGACTTTGCGGCGGCGGGCGGCGACCAGCACGCCAAGCGTGCCCAACCCGGCCAGCACCAGCGAGGCGGGCTCCGGCGTGGAGAGCACGACGCCGTCGACCTGGTTGCCTCCCTGATTGTTTACGAAGAACGTCTGGGTCGTGGCATCGGCCGTGAACACGCCTTTGTAGTACGCTCCCAGGGCCGGCGAGCCACCGCTGTAAGCGAACTGAATCGTGGAACTCGAATTCACCCCGTCACTCACGCTACCGTTGCGGCCGTTCTCACCAGGCCGAGTGTCGTCGACCAACACGAGCAAGTCGTACGACTTGCCGACCGTCAGATTGTTGAGCGTATAGGGGCCGTTGACGTAATAGTTTCCGTTCGTGAGCACGGTGTCGAAATTCGAGTCACCTGACGTTCCGCCACCCGACAGGAAACCGTTGTAAGTGCTAGCGGTGGTGTACGTGAGGTTCGTTTGGTTGTCCGCCCCGAATTTCACGCCGTTGTTGGTAGTCACGCTGCTGGCGTTGGCGATGCTGACCCCGTAAACCACTTCGTTGGCCGCCGGCAGAACCGCATTGCTAGTGAACGTTCCGTCGGTCCAGGTGATCGAAGCGGCCGGGGCCGACGCAACGCAAACCAGAGCGAGCAGGGCGACCAAGAGGGCGGTACGGAAAATGCGGTTCATCGTCGGACTCCTTGATGCGTGAGTTAATCGCGTTGTGCCAGATGACGAGGTAGAGAGCTTTGAATTCAGGTCGGGCAGGGTCAAAAGTGTGGTTTGCGGTTCAAAGAATCCATCCGTCGATCACCTGGCCTGATTAGCCAGCCGATCGAACTCGGCTTTGCGGCGACGGGCGGCGACCAGCAGGCCGAAGGTGCCCAGGCCGCAGAGGATGAAAGCGGAGGGCTCGGGGGTCACGGTCGCGGTTACGCCGTCGACGAACGCGTTGCCCGTTGCACCGGTATTGCTGAATTCCAAATACAGGTTTTGGCCCGCAAAACCGCTGACGCCCACGTTCAGGTTCCAGGTATTGGGGGTATAGACGCCCGTCGTGCCGCTGAATTGCTGCGACCCGAGCAGCGATGTTGGACCGCTCATGCCGGCATACAGTGCTACGGTCGTTCCGTCCACGTGATTCGCGTCGTCGGTGGCGGTACCGAAACTCACCGTGTACGCGACGTTGTTCTGCACGAGCCCGATCTGCTGGTAGATGGCATCGGTCTGATTGATGTAGGCGCCCTGCGTACCACCGTCTGGATCGTGGCCGCCCAATCCGTAAGCGCTGTCCAAGAACAAGCCGCTTGACCCCGCCTGCGTCCAACCAGCGATGGTGGAGTTGTAATTGCCTGTCAAGACTGGCGACTCAAAGGTGCCGTTAACAATCGGAACCACAAAGCCCGCCGAGGCAACCTGGTTCGTGCTGAGCAGCGCGGCGATGAGGACGAGCATGTTGATTACGGCGGTCGACTTCATGATTATTCTCCAAGGCGTTTAGGGCGGCGGATTCGAGCCCGGTCACCAGTCGCAAGTCACGAACACAACCTCGAACAATTTGCTTCAGACTTCGGCTCAGCGGTGCCCAACGTGCTCTGGCGAGCCGGCGGCTGTGCCGAGCCGCGGACGGGTTGGAACCATCGGATCCGAAGATATATTGACGTAATACACAATTTTATCTTTACATTAAACTGAGCGCTACTTCACCGCGAAGCTGCTTGATTTAAGCCACCTGCGAACGTCGGGTCTTTAAATCCACCCGGCAGGCCCCGTCGCGTCACCACGACAAGGCCGAGTGTCTCACCCTAGCACTGTCCGTCCACCCTTTTCAACTTCGGTGGACCGGGACCTTTCTGCTCTCGCCAACAACTCGATTTCTCCGAGCTATGGCGAAACGAAAAAAGTTGCCGAGCATCCCGGCCTATGAGGGCAGGGACTCTGGGCAACTCTTCACGAAGCCGTGTCCTGGCTCCTCTTCACGAGCATTGCCTTCCAGACATCCTGCGAAGCTGCCGGGAAATACGGCGATTTTAAGCGATGAGCCGTTATCATGGCTGCGAAACATGGTCCCGTCAAACGGCGCGCCGTCTGCGCGATTCAAACGGATGCACCTCGGAGTATAAATAGCAGCGCGCCGTTTGCAAGAAATTTCCGGTCAGATTTTTCCTGCCCATTTGTCGCGCAAAAGTACTCGCTCCGCGGAACGGGATCCCGGGCGCAACAAAAAATTCCGGTAAAAATCGATTCACAGGGCCTCAAAGCACGCCGCCGCTCGCCCCGGAGCCCGGCGCTCGCAGGGCGGTCGTTACGGCTTGGCCGCGGCCGAGTCGGCGACCTTCTGCTGAACGTCGACCGATTCGGCCGACAGCGTCTTGGCCACCTTTTCCGAGAGCTTCTTGGCCACCAGACCGCTGGGGTCGCAGCCGGCCGCGATCGAGACGATCTTGCCCCCCTTGTCGATCAGAAAATTGGTCGGCATGGTCTTGGTCTCGAACACGTCCCAAGCCTTGCCGGCCGGATCGACCGCGTAGAGCATGTCGAGCTTCTTCTCCTTGGCGTAATCGGCAATCTTGGCGTCGGGCTCCTTGAAGATCGCCAGCGAGGTCAGCCCGGCTTCCTTGTAGGCCGCGTGCAGGGCCTGAAAATAGGCCAATTCCTTATCGCAGCCGGCGCAGCCGCAGGTCAGCCGCACCAGCACCGGGCCCTTGGCCGTGAGCGCCGCCAGATCGATCTCCTGCCCGGCGGCGTCCTTGATCTTGAACGCCGGAGCCTGCGTGCCGACGTCGACCGTCTTCGGCTTGGTCTCCGCAGTCTTGGATTCTGCCGCCGGCTCATCGGCGCCGGCACGGGTCACGGCCAACGACAATCCGAGCAATCCCACGACGCACAGCAGGAACGGTTGGCAGTGACGCAGCATGATCGGCTCCTGGAGGTGGGGCATTCGGGCGGGTGGAGAATCGCGATCCGCGAAGCGGACTGCGGGCAGTCTACCCGCGCCGCCCGGCGATTGCGAGCTTTTTCGCCGCTGCGGGCTGCCAGCGGCGAGGCGGCGCTGGCAGAAAAGGCATTGCCCCGCCGCTAGGCCAGCAGCTTGGCAATCGGCTGGCCTTCGCTGAGCTTGATCGGCCGGCCGATCGGGGCCAGCTCTTCGTGCTCGGGATCAATGCCCAGGGCCGCGAGCACCGTCGCGTGGACGTCGGCCACCGACTGCGGATCTTCGACCGTGCGGCCCCCTTCCGGATCGGTGGCGCCCAGCGTGATGCCGCGGCGAATCCGTCCGCCGGCCACCAGCAGGCTAAAGCCGTGCGGCCAGTGATCGCGCCCTTCGAGCCGGTTGAGCTGCGGCGTGCGGCCGAACTCGCCGGCACACAGGACGATCGTCTGGTCCAGCAGGTCGCGCTCGGCCAGATCGGCCAACAGGGCCGAGAGCGCCGGGTCGAGCGTGCCGGCCAGCCCGCGGTGCCCCTCGTGGTTGTTCACGTGGGTGTCCCAGCCGCCGAGCGTCACCTCGACGCACCGCGCGCCGACTTCGATCAGCCGCCGGGCAGCCAGGCAGCCGCGGCCGAAGGGCGTGTCGCCGTAGGCCGCGCGCAGGGCCTCGGGCTCCGCGTTGACGTCGAAAGCCTGGAGCTGCTCGGAAGTCATCATTCGCCGGGCTTCGGCGACGCGCTCGCGGTGCAGCGTGGCGTCGGCCAGCTGCCGGCGCCCGCGGGCAAAGCTGCGCTCGACCACGGCCAGGTCGGCCATGCGCTGCTCGGCCCGCTGGGGGCCGACCGGCGAGCGGACATCGGCCAATGGCTGGAGCGGATCGCCGGTCTTGAACGCGTCGTATTGATTGCCCAAGAGGCCCCCCTGCCCTGGCCACTGGTTGGGCAGAATCGAAATATGGCGCGGGATCTCGGCCCGGCCGGCGGGCAACTGGTGGCAGCAGATCGCGCCGATCGAAGGATGCACGACTGCCGGATTGGGCCGATAGCCGGTCTTCAGCAGATAGGTGCCGCGCTCGTGGTCCCCTTCTTTGCTGACCATCGAACGGATCAGGGCCACGCGGTGCATTTGCTCGGCCAGGCGCTCGTAACCCGCGGCGAGCTGTACAGCTTTTTGGGAGCTGTCGATCGCCTGTGTGTCGCCGGAGATCGCCTTGCCCGGGTGCGGGTCAAAGGTTTCCAACTGGCTCGGTCCGCCGGCCAGCCACAGAAAAATCAGCGACCGGGCCGGCTCGCCGCGGGGCGCCTGCTCGGCCTGGGCAGCGAGCAAGTCCGCGACCGGAGTGAGCCAACTGGCGCAGCCCACGGCGGCCAGTCCCAACAGATCGCGGCGGCTGACGCCGGCACAACGCATCGCGGGCGCGGCGGCCATCCGGCGGCGCACGTACGGGGCAGAGGCGGCTAATGGTTCCATGAGAACTCCGTCGAATTGAGGAGCGTCCAGCAGAGATCTTCGAGCCGCTCGTTGCGGCTGCGGCGATCGGGCTCGGCGCCTTCCGCCGCGGGGCGGGTCTGGCTTGCCAATTCGGCTTCGAAATGCGCGCTTTCCTCGGCCGTCGGGCGGCGGCTGAGCACCGCCAAATAGGCGGCCTCGACGGCCCGGGCGTCGTCGGGGGCCAAGGCCGCGATCTGCGTCGAAGCGTTGAACAGAAAGTTCTCCTTCGTCCGTTCCTGCACTTGTTGGCCGTTGAGCATCAGCAGCCGCTGCGGAATCGTGCCGCTGGCCAGGGCGAATTCGTCGCTGCCCGCGTCGCCGTAACTGCGGATGAAATCGTTCTGAGCGCCGGCCTTGGCCACGCGGACCAGGATGTGGGATTGATAATCAAGCGTCTTGAGCGATGAGGCCTGGAGCAGGCTGCCCACGACCTGCTCGGGCCGCAGCCGCACCAGCGGAAAGGCGGCCCAGGCCGCAGCCGCCGCAGGATCCGCGTCCGCGGTCGCGTCGTCAACTGCGGCACTCGCCCGGGAAAATGCCGCCGACAGAGCAATCGCGCGGATCAATCGCCGCAGGTCGTAACCGTGCTCGGCAAAATCGGCCGCCAACAAATCGATCGCCGCGGGAACGCCCCAGCTGGAGTTCAGCCCGTCGATCGGCTCGACCAGCGGCCGGCCGAACATCACGGCCCACAACCGGTTGACCGTGGCCCGCGCAAAAGCCCGGTTGGCCGGATGCGTCACCCAAACGGCCAGTCGCTCGCGGAGCGTGCCGTCGTCGGGCAACAGCTCGCTCTGGAATGGAACCGCCGCCGGGACCGGCTCCATTTTGCCCGTCTTGCGGCCCTCCAGTTCAAAACTGCGACTCGCATCGTCCTGAATGCCGGCAAACGACTGTTTGGCCTGACCAAAGAAGGCGGCCAGATGCTCGAAGTCCGACTGCTTCCACCGGTCGAACGGATGATCGTGGCACTCGGCGCAATCCATCCGGATGCCCAACAGCGCCCGGGCGGTGCGGCCGGCCAGCTGCTTGGCGTCGGGATCCTTTTCCTGGTCGGCCTTGATCGTGACGGTGATGAAGTTGGTGGCCGGATGATCGGTCCACAAGCCCGTGTCGCTGAGCACCTGGCGAATGATCTGGTCATAAGGCCGATTAGCCCGCAACTCGTCCGACAGCCAGGAGACGAACCGGCGGCGGCGATAAATGATGAACGGGCCGTCCTCCACTCCGACCAGCATCCGGGCCAGCCGCTCGGCCAGATAATCGTGCGTGCGGCGATCGGCCAAGAGCCCTTCGAGATACCAGGCGGCCCGGTGGTCGGGCGACTGGGCCTCGAGCAGCCGGATTTCTTCGAGCGAGGGAATCGTGCCGGCCAGGGCCAACGACATCCGCCGGGCAAGGGTCAGATCGTCGGCCCGGCCGGTGGGAGTGATGCCGGCGGCCGACCACTGCTGCTCGAACGTCGCGTCGAGCCGCGCGATCAGTTCGGCCAGGTCGGGCGGAATATCAACCGTCGGCAACTCGCGGTGCGCGGCGGGACGGGGGAGCGGCGCCAAGTTGGCCCCCAGGGCCGCCAGTCCGAGCAAACACACGCCGATGAAAAACAGATTTCGCTTCCACACGGTCGAGCGCTCCGGACAATCGGGCGGTCACGCCCACGCTAGCAATTCGATCCGCCCGGCGGGTCCACCTGAAACGCGGGCCCCTCAATCATACCGCCCGAGGACGCCGCCGGTTTCCCGCCCGAGCTGCGCGCGTCCGAGCTGCACGGTTGACACTTCGCAGCCAGGCAGAAGGTAATTCGTAGGGCGAGTCGCAAACTTGGACAATAATTCTGGTCTACCGCCGAATACAATCGCAGCTGGGCCGAAACCGTCCAATCCGCCCCGACCGCCCGACATCCCGGACTTGCCGATGTCAGGAAACATTGAAATCGCCGACGTCCTGCCCGAGCTGGTCGATGAGCCGCTCTCGGCGGAAATCGTCGCCGACGAGCCGGCGCGTCGCCCGGGGCGGATCGTGCGGGCCTGGCGGGCCGGCGGTTCGGCAGTCGAGTGGCTGCTGGGGGCGATCGCCCTGGTGCTGGGCCTGTCGCTGCTGGCGTCGTACCCGATCGTGCAGTTTCTCAGCCTGGGCTATCTGCTCGAGGTGGCCGGGCGGATCGCCCGGACCGGCCGGCTCCGCGCGGGACTCATAGGCTATCGCAAGGCGGCCCGGGTGGGCAGCGTGCTGCTGGGCGTGTGGCTGCTCTTATGGCCGCTGCGGCTGGTCTCGTCCTGGGCGGCCTCGGCCCGGTTGATTGCGCCGGGCAGTCCGGCTGACCGGGGCTGGAGCACGGCGCTGGTGGTGCTGACGGTGCTGGTCGTCGTCCACATCCTGGGGGCGATCTGGCGCGGCGGCAAGCTGCGGCACTTCCTCTGGCCGGCCCCGCTGCGATTGGTCCGCGAAATCTGGCGCGGCGGAGCGTACGCCCGGGCCCGCGACGCGGTGTGCGATTTCATTGTCGCCCTGAGGCTGCCCTATTACTTCTGGCTCGGCCTGCGGGGCTTCGTCGGCGGGCTGGCCTGGCTGATCGTGCCGATCACGCTGCTGGGCGCAGGCCGGCGGGCGCCGCCGCTGGGATTCCTGGGCGGCCTGCTCCTTGTCCTGGTGCTGCTCTATCTGCCGTTCTTGCAAACCCGGTTTGCCGCCGAGAACCGCTTCGGCGCGCTGTTCGAGCTGCGCGGGTGCGAGCCTGGTTTCGCCGGGCGCCGCTCCTGTTCTGGCTGGCACTGCTGGTGACACTGGCGTTTGCCCTGCCCTTGTACCTGCTGAAGATCGAGATCATTCCCCGCGAGGCGGCCTGGCTGCCGAGCCTGGTGTTCGTCGCGTTCACGTTGCCGGCCCGAATGCTCACCGGCTGGGCCTGCGGCTTCGCCCTGCACCGCGAGCAGAACCGGCATTGGTTCTGGCGGCTCACGGCGCGCCTAGGCATGCTGCCGGTCGCGGCGATCTACGCCCTGATCGTCTACTTCACCCAGTTCACGTCCTGGCACGGCATCTACAGCCTGTACGAGCAGCACGCGTTTTTGGTGCCGGTGCCGTTTTTGGGTTTGTGAGGGGGACTGGGGATTGGGGGCTGGGGCCTCGGACATTCCGGATTCGAGTGAACAGGGTATTGCGAAGCGCGGTTCTTCAGCTCTTCGCAGTGCCCCGCCCCACCGTGCTAAACTGAGCGCATGCAATCGGCCCCCTCAACTGCGGCTGATCCCGACAAAATCCAAGGCGCGTCGCGTGCCCGCGTCGAAAACCGCCCGGAGGTCAAAGGCCGCGCAGGGGTCGCGTTCGAGGCCGCCGGCAAGCTCGCAGTCGCATACGCGCTCCTTGATCGGTCCGAAAACACCACCGAAGGTCGATGATTCCAAGTTGGACTATTGCCCTATCTGGTCGCTCAAATGGTTCCCAGTTTCCGACTCCATTTTGCCGTCCGCGACCTGTTTTGGGCTACGGCCGTGCTTGCGCTCATTGTCGCACTCTTGATCGAGCATTTCAGGCGCGAGGAAGCCGAGAAGTTTCCAATGGGACTGCGCCACGCTATCGAACGTGTGAATGCATTTGAGACCTTCGAAACCGGCGAGGCTGTCGTTGGCAAAGCGCACATCACCTGGCGGGTCGGCAGATTTCCGGAGGCCGCCCCGGTCGACCCCACGCCCGACCCTGACGTTCTGCCATAATGGCCCACCAACCCACCTTTGAGACAGCACCGAAGTTGAAGGTATCGGTAAATGTTCGAGAAGTTGGGCGCGGCGGTCGTAAATAAATCGGACCCCGCGGGCTCAGGGCCTGCGGGGTCCGATGGGTTTGAAGCATGTTGTCGCCGCGCCCGCGAGGGGGCGCTTGCGCTCAGCTTTCTTCGGTTTCGGTGTCGTCCGGCTTGGGCTGGCGGCCCTCGACGCAGCGGACGGCGTCCTTGGGCAGCTCGTTGCCGTAGATCACCGACAGCACGGCCGGCAGATACGAATTGAGCATCGCCATCGCGGTGCCGATCAGCCGGCGAATCATTTCGTCTTCGAGCTGTTCGTCGATCAGGATCTGAGCGGCCTGGAACCGCAGATCTCCCTCGTCGAAGTCCATCTCGAACTTGCCCACCTTCAGGCCGTAGTTGGCCCGGGCCAGCGTCTCGGCAATGGCCGGGCGGCAGCCCTCGGGCACGCGGACCGGCGAATGGCCGAAGACCTGGAACAGCCCGTCCTCGGGATCGACCGTCGCCACGATCCGGTACATTCCGACTTCGCCGCGGAAGTCGGCGCAGATCGACTGGTGATCGGCGCTGGTGAAGTACTTGATCTGGTGCTCGTCCAGATGCTGGATCAGTTTCTCGTAGGCAAGAGTCATGGGGGACCTCTTTGATACCTCGCGCGTCAGCACCGCGGGGAGCTGACGGTGGACCTTCTGCTCATTGTCTGAAGCCGCAGTCGGAACGGCGGGCACCGTGGCCCGGGCCCTCACCAGTCCGCGAAGCGTAGCCAGCAGCGCGCGGAGCATGGTAGGGGATTTCTCGGATCGTCTGGGCTGGCGGAGCCGTTCGCCGGCATTCGCTATCCGCCGGGCAGGCTCTCTAAACTTACAGACGTATTATAGGCAAGGGCGGTTCGCCGCGTGCCGACCGAAAATTCCTGATTTTTACTGTTCCGGCCGGCACGGGTGGGGCCGGCACAGGTGTATCCGCGGTTTTTTCGCGGTTATGATAACTTTCGCCGCGGCCCCGCCGCAGCGCAGGGAAATTGCCTTTCATCCCGTCCCGCCAATATGAGACATTTTCTGCCGCTGGCCGTCTGCCTCGGACTCATCGGTTTCCCGGCCGTCGCCGCCGAGCCGGCCGCCGACGCCCCGCCCAACTACGATCGGGCCGTTCGGCCGATCCTGGCGAACAACTGCTACAAATGCCACGGCCCGGACGCCGCCGAGCGCAAGGCCGAGCTACGGCTCGACGTGCGCGACGCAGCCACGGCCCCCGCCGAGTCGGGCAAGCCCGCCGTCGTGCCCGGCAAACCCAACGACAGCGAACTGGTGCGGCGGATCTTCGCGGCCGACGCCGACGAGCGGATGCCCCCGGCCGACAGCGGCAAAACGCTCAGCCCTCAAGAGAAAGAGACACTGCGCCGCTGGATTGCCGCCGGGGCCGATTTTACGCAGCACTGGTCGTTCGTCACGCCCCAGCGGCCGGCCGTGCCGCCGGCGGCCGGCAATTGGGCCCGGGGCCCAATCGACGCCTTCATCCTGGATAAGCTGACGGCCAAGGGGCTCAAGCCCACCCCCGAAGCCGACAAGACCACGCTCATCCGCCGCGTGACGCTCGATCTGACCGGCCTGCCCCCCACGGTTCCCGAGGTCGACGCCTTCCGCGCGGACAACGCCCCGGACGCCTACGAGCGGCTGGTCGATCGGCTGCTGGCCTCGCCGCACTACGGCGAGCGGATGGCCCTGGAATGGCTCGACGCGGCCCGATTTGCCGACACGCACGGCTATCACATCGACTCGGGCCGCGACATGACGCGGTGGCGCGACTGGGTCATCGGAGCGTTCAACCGCAATCTGCCGTTCGATCGCTTCACGGTCGAACAGCTGGCCGGCGACCTGCTGCCCGACGCCACGCTCGAGCAGAAGGTAGCCAGCGGCTTCAACCGCAATCACATGATCAATTTCGAGGGCGGGGCGATTCCCGAGGAATATCACACGGCCTACATCGTCGACCGCGTGAACACCACGGCCACGGTCTGGCTGGGGCTGACGCTGGCCTGCACCCAGTGCCACGACCACAAATACGACCCGTTCACGCAGAAGGACTATTACCGGCTGTTCGCGTTTTTCTACAACGTGCCGGAGAACGGGCTGGACGGCTCCCGGGGCAACGCGGCCCCGCTGCTCAAGGTGCCCAGCCCGGCCCAGCAGCAGGAGCTCGACCAGACCACGGCCGCCATTGCCCGGCTCGAAGGACAATTGGCGGGCCCGCTGCCCGAAATCGACGCCGCCCAGGCCCAGTGGGAGTCGTCGCTGGCCGAGGCCAAGGAGCCCGAGTGGACCGTGCTCGAGCCAAGCCAGGTGACCGCCCAGGGCGGAGCCGAGCTGCGCCGCCTGGACGACGGTTCGCTGCTGGCCACGGGCGCCAATCCGGCCATCGAGACCTACACCATCGTGGCACCCTGCCGCCTGCCGCGGATCACCGGCATCCGGCTGGAGGCACTGCCCGACGACAGCCTGCCCCAGCACGGGCCGGGCCGCTCGGCCAACGGCAACGCCGTGCTGACCCAGTTCGATTTGCAGGCCGCTTCGACCCTCGATCCGGCCGCCAACAAGCCCATCAAGCTGGCCACGGCCAGCGCCGATTTCAGCCAGAAAGACTTTCCGGTCGCGGGCGCCATCGACGGCAAACCGGAAACCGGCTGGGCGATCTATCCCGAGGTCGGCAAACCGCACTCGGCCGTGTTTGCCCTGGCCGAGCCACTCGCCGGGGGCAACGAGACGCTGCTGACTGCGCGCTTGCAGTTCGGCTCGCCACACGCGCAGCATCAATTTGGCCGCATCCGGCTCTCGGTCACCGCAGCGGCCGATCCATCCGGCAACCAGCCGCCGAGCGGCAAGATCGCCGAGATTCTGGTCATTGCCCCGCCGGCTCGCAACGACCAGCAGCGCGGCGAGCTGCGGAATTACTATCGCCAAACGATTTCGCCGGCCGGCCGGCAGATGGTCGCCGAGCTGGCGGCCCTCAAGGCCGCGCTGGTCAAACTTGAAGCCGCCGTGCCCTCGGCCATGGTGATGCAGGAAATGCCTGCCCCGCGAGAAACATTCGTCCTGGTCCGCGGCCAGTACGACAAGCATGGCGAGCGCGTGACCGCCGGCGTGCCGGCCAGTTTGCCCCCCCTGCCCTCGGATGCGCCGGGCAACCGCCTGGGCCTGGCCCGCTGGCTGGTGGATCCGGCTCACCCGCTCACGGCCCGGGTGATCGTGAACCGCTGGTGGCAGATGTATTTCGGCACGGGCATCGTCAAAACGAGCGAAGACTTCGGCTCGCAGGGGGAATACCCGACGCATCCCGAGTTGCTCGACTGGCTGGCCAGCGAACTGGTTGCCAGCGGCTGGGATGTGAAGGCGATGCAGCGCCGGATCGTCACCTCGGCCACCTACCGGCAAGCCTCGCGGGTGACGCCGGATCTGCTGGCTCAAGATCCGGAGAACCGGCTCTTGTCGCGCGGGCCGCGACTGCGGCTGCCGGCCGAGTTGATCCGCGATCAGGCCCTGGCCGCCAGCGGGCTGCTGAACCGGGCGATCGGCGGGGCCAGCGTTTCGCCCTACCAGCCCCCCGGCTTGTGGGAAGAACTGATGTCTCGCGGGGATGGTGCCAACTGGTCGGCCCAGACGTACGTGCAGAGCCACGGGCCCGATCTGTATCGCCGCACGATGTACACGTTCTGGAAGCGAACCAGTCCACCCCCAACGCTCAGCACGTTCGACGCGCCCGACCGCGAGATCTGCACCGTTCGCCGGGCCCGGACCAACACCCCGCTGCAAGCGCTGATCTTGCTCAACGACCCGACCTACGTCGAAGCGTCGCGCAAGCTGGCCGAGCGGGCCCTGACCGAAGCGGGCCGGCCGCGCAAGGCGCGCCTGACGCTGGCCTTTCGCCTGGTGACGGCCCGCGAGCCGAACGAGCGCGAGCTTGCGGTGCTGGGCAAGCTGCTCGACGCCCAGCTGGAGGCCTTCCGCGCCAATCCCGAAGCGGCCAAGCGACTGCTAACCGTCGGCGAAGCGCCGGCGGCCGACCAGTTCGACCAGCCCGAGCTGGCCGCCTGGGCGACCGTGGCCAGCGTGATTTTGAATCTGGACGAAGCGGTCACGAAGAACTGAACGCACTTCGCACCGCCGCTCAAACAAAGAGCATCAGCGATTCGTTCGGACCGTCGTACAGCATGACGTATTTCCGCAAAATGTCGCGGCCGATGAGCACTTGAAAGCCCGCACCCGCCAAATCGATCTCCAACACGGGAATCGTGACCGACGCGACGTGCATCTGATCGCCGTCGAGCATCAACATCAGGGCGACATCGTACTGGGCGCATGTCTGCGGCGCGCCGGCGGTGGATGCGGTATGGGCCTCCGTGCTGCCGGTCGGCTCCAGGCCGAGTTGAGCTCCGAGCGATTTGTCGATGCAGGTGCAAATCGGCGCCCGTGTCGATCAGGCCGGCGGCGACGACGGGTTGCGGAATCGGGATTCCGGCTGCCTCCAGCGCCTTGAGTCGCGGGGCGCTCACGCCGACGACCAAATTGACCACCGGACCCAACGGCGTGAATTGGGTGGTCAGGCGCGGCATGGGACAAGCAACCGCGTGATGAACTGCGCCCGACTACTCCCCTGAATCTGCTTGACCAGAAACGGCTCGAGCCCAAACTTTTCGTAGGCGGCCGCCAGCGCGTCTTCGTACGATTCCCAAGTGCCGGCAACCTGACCAGCATGGACCACGGCGAACTTACCCTCGGCAGCGCTCAAGAGCTCCTCCTTGCGGGCCTCGAAGGCCTGCAGGTTCTCCGTCATCATTCGGGCTCGATCGTCGCTCATACGGCACCTCCCTGGATCGCGGTCGGACAATTGAAATCTACCTCTCAACCGGCCGGAAATCCACAGCTATGCCCGCGAGTTCGTCCCCCTGCGGTCCCGGGCAACACCCCGGCCAAGCGTCCGCAATTTCCAGCGACCAAGCAGGCAATGCGCCGCCGCCGCTGCTACAATGGATAGCCATGAACCTCGCCCGCCAGCACGAACTGCTCCTCACCCGCCGCCAGTTGTTTTCGCGCACGGCTACCGGCATCGGCACCGTGGCGCTGGCTTCGCTGCTCAACGACCGGCTGTTCGCCGGCGACGCGGCTGCCGGCACGGCCGCGCCCGGCGGACATCACGGCGTGCTCGCCGCGCCGCACTTCCCGGCCAAGGCCAAGCGGGTGATCTATCTGTTCATGTCGGGCGGGCCATCGCACATCGACTTGTTCGACTACCAGCCGGAGCTGGCCAAACATCACGGCGAAGAACTGCCGGCCTCGATCCGGATGGGCCAGCGAATCACCGGCATGACGGCCGGACAAAGTTCGTTTCCCTGCGTCGCGCCGATGTTCCGCTTCGCCCAGCACGGCCAGTGCGGCACCTGGCTCAGCGAGCTGCTGCCAAATATCGCCGGCGTGGTCGACGATCTGTGCGTGGTCAAATCGCTCAACACCGAGGCGATCAACCACGACCCGGCCATCACCTTCATCCAGACCGGCTCGCAGCAGCCCGGCCGCCCCAGCCTGGGCGCCTGGCTCAGCTATGGCCTCGGCTCGGCCAACGAGAATCTGCCCGCGTTCGTAGTGATGATCTCGCAGGGCTCGGGCAACAAGACCGATCAGCCGATTTTCTCCCGGCTGTGGGGCTCGGGCTTTATTCCCAGCGAGCACCAGGGCGTGCGATTCCGCAGCGGCGACGATCCGGTGCTCTATCTGTCGAACCCGCCGGGCATCGATTCGGCCACGCGCCGCCGGATGCTCGACGGCGTCGGCCAGTTGAACGAGATGGCGGCCCAATCGTTTGGCGACCCCGAGATCAACGCCCGGATCGCCCAGTACGAGATGGCCTACCGCATGCAGACGTCGGTGCCCGAGCTGACTGATCTGTCTAGCGAACCGCAAGCGATCCTCGACCTGTACGGCATCGACGACAAAGGGGTCGACGGCGGGTTTGCCCGCAATTGCCTGTTGGCCCGGCGGATGGCCGAGCGCGGCGTGCGGTTCATCCAGCTGATGCATCGCGGCTGGGATCAGCACGGCGGGTTGCCGGGGCAGATTCGCGGCCAGTCGAAGGACGTCGACCGGCCTTCGGCGGCGCTGGTCAAGGATCTCAAGCAGCGCGGCCTGCTCGACGACACGCTCGTCATCTGGGGCGGCGAATTCGGCCGCACCGTCTACAGCCAGGGTGCCCTGACCAAAGACAATTACGGCCGCGACCACCACGGTCGCTGCTTCACCATGTGGCTGGCCGGCGGCGGCATCAAGCCCGGTATCAGCTACGGCCGGACCGACGACTACTGCTACAACATCGTCGACAAGCCGGTCCACGTGCATGACTTCAACGCCACGATTCTCCGCTGCCTGGGGATCGATCACGCGAAGCTGACCTATCGCTACCAGGGCCGCGACTTCCGCCTGACCGACGTCCACGGCAACGTCGTGGCCGACCTCTTGGCCTAGCACGTCCATCAACCCCTCTCCCCGCCAGGGAGAGGCCGGGTGAGGGTTTGTGAAAAGGCAGAAGGATGAAAGTTGAAAGCAAAAGCGGACGGACGAACCTGTCCGCAGTTCATTTTCCGCCCTGCCCATACCGCTCGATCCGCACCCGGGCCGTGATTGCGTGGGCGAGCATCCCTTCCATCGCGCACTGCCGCTCGGTCACCTCGGCCACGCGGCGGCTGGCCTCGGGCGTCATCCGCTGCCAGGTGCAGGTCTTGAGAAACTTGCCCACCCACACGCCGCCGGTGTAACGGGCCGCGCGGCTGGTCGGCAGAATGTGATTCGTGCCGATCGACTTGTCGCCGTAGGCCACGGTCGTTTCTTCGCCACTGAATAGCGAGCCGAAATTCGTCAGCCGCGCCGTGTAGTAATCCAGACCGCGGACGTGCAGTTCCAGGTGCTCTGGCGCATACTGATCCGACAGGCGGATCGCCTCGTCGGCGTCGTCGGCCACGTAAATGATGCCGCCCGCGGCCCAGCTCTGGCTGGCAATCTCCCGCGTCGGCAACACGGCCAATTGCCGCTCGATCTCGGCCAGCGTCCGCCGGGCAAAATCCGCGCTCAGAGCAATCAGACAAATCCCGCAAGCCGGGTCGTGCTCGGCCTGTCCCAACAGGTCGCAGGCCACCAAGGCAGGATCGGCCGAGTCGTCGGCAATCACCAGAATCTCGGTCGGGCCGGCGAGCAAATCGATTCCGCAGCGGCCGAACAATTGCCGCTTGGCCTCGGCCACATACTTGTTGCCCGCCCCGCACAGAATGTCGACCGGCTCGACGTCTCCCAGCCCCAGCGCCATCAGCGCCAGCGCCGGCACGCCCCCGAGCACGAAGACTCGGTCGGCCCCCGCTTTGGCAATGGCATTGATCGTGGCCGGGAACGGGCCCGCGCCTTTGACCGGCGGCGTGCAGGCGACCACCTGGCCGACGCCCGCCACTTTAGCCGGAATGATGCTCATCTGGGCCGAGCCGAACATCGGATACCGCCCGCCCGGGATGTAGCTGCCCACCCGGGCGACCGGAATGTGCCGATGGCCGAGCGTGACGCCGGGCTGAATCTCGACCTCCAGCGGCAGCAGCGTGGCCAGCTGCGCCTGGGCGAACGCCCGGACGTTGCCCTGGCAGTAATCCGTGTCCTCGATCGTCTGCCGCGGCACTTGGGCAATCGCCTCGTCGATCTGGGCGCGGTCAGCTCGAAGCTCCCCGGCGACCAATCGTCGAACTTGCGGCTGAAGCGGCGGACCGCGTCCATCCCGTCCCGCTCCAGATCGCGGAGCATCTCGCTCACGACGCGGGCCGTCTCCGGGTCCGACTCGAACAGACGATGCTCACCGGCCTTGATAATCTGCAAACGGTCCTCTTCAAACCGTCCCTGCGATCGGGTCGGCTTCGTAGATATAGTGCGGCCGATGAAGCCGATCGTGCCAGGCAGCGGAGGCCGGCAGCCCGAGCGAATGATAGATCGTCGCGGCCAGTTCCTCGGGCGTGTGCGGCGAGCGGGCCGGATAGCCGCCCGCGTGGTCGGAAGCGCCGATCACTGCCCCGCCCTGCACCCGAGCGCCGGCCAATAGCACCGATTGCACGGCGCCCCAATGATCGCGGCCGGGTTCGCCGCCGGGCAGCGACGAGATTCTCGGCGTGCGGCCGAACTCGCCCGCCATCACGATCAGCGTGCTTTCCAAGAGGCCGCGCTCGGCCAGATCGTCGAGCAGGGCACTGACCGATTGATCCATCGGCGGCAGGAGAAAGTTTTTGAGATTCGGAAAGGCCGATTGGTGCGTGTCCCAGGTTTCGTTGTTGCCCAGGTTGACCTGGACGAAGCGGACGCCGGCCTCGACCAACTGAGCGGCGAGCAAGAGCGACTTGCCGAAGCTGTGCCGGCCGTAGGCTTCCTGCCGGCGCGGATCGGCGCGCGTCACATCGAACGCGTCGTGCGCCCGCTCGTTGGCCAGGAGCTGATAGGCGGCGTCGCGGTAGGACGTCAGTTGCCGCGTTTCGTCCAGTCCCTGGAAGTGGGGCCGCTGCCCCTCGATCGCCTGCCGCAGCGCCACCCGCTCGGCGATTCGCTCCGGCGACAGCCCTTCGGCCAGCGCAAAGCGGGGCAATTGGAAAACCACCTGCGGGTCGACCACCGCGCCGGTGGCGTGATGAAACAGATAGTCGGGATACGCTCCGTAGCTTTTCGGATGGTAGGGCGAAGCCTCGACGAACCAGGGCTCGTGCTCGGCGCCCAGCTGGCCGGCGAACTGGCCGGGAATCGTCCGGCCCGTGTTGTGTACGATCTTGTCCGGCAGCACCACTGCCGCGGGCAGCCCCGCGCGCGGTTCGAGCAGCGTCCCGGCGATCGATGCAATGCTGGGCCAATCGGTCGGCTTGGGCTTGCTCGGATCGTAGCCCGGCGGTAGCGGCGTGCGGCCGGTGAGCATCACCGTGTGGCCATTGGAATGCTCGTTGTAGGGATGCGTCAGCGAGCGGACCAGGGCCCAGCGGTTGGACCGCGCGGCCAGCCGCGGCAAGTGCTCGCAGATGAAGATGCCCGGCGTGGCCGTCGCCGCGGGGGCGAAGTCGCCCCTGATTTCGGCCGAGGCCTCGGGCTTGGGATCAAAACTTTCGTGCTGGGCCAGCCCGCCCGACAGAAAGATGTAGATCACAGCCTTGCCGGCCGGGCGCTCGGCATCAGCGCGAGCCGCTTGGGTCAGGCTCGCCGCCTTGAGCCCGACCAGGCCGGCCGTGCAGGTCTGCAGCGCCTGGCGACGGGTGATCGCGTGGGTCAGGTCCGGTGAAACGCGAGCTGGAGTCGACATCCGCCTGGCCTCCCTTCGAAATTCGAGGACGCCGCACGCGTAGGGCACTCCGATCCGTTCGCAGCCGTCGATTGTCGCCGCTGGGACTGGCAGAATCAACCGCGGGCCGGACTGCTGGCCGATAGCGGTGGCAGCGTTCCGAGCTCCCGGGCTTGCTCGTAGAGCGCGATCGCCAGTTCGCTTTGGACCTGGGCCCAGTGTTCGAAGCGATCGGTCCAGGCCCGGAGCTCGAAGTTGAGTGTGCCGGTGCCGTACCCGATGACGAGCGTTTCCGGGGGCGGCTGCTTGAGCACGGCCGGATGCTCGCCGGCCACGCGCAGCCACAACTCGCGCACGGCGGCCGGCGAGACGCCGAAGTTCACCGCCAGCGGCAAATCGATCCGGCGGTGGTGATCGCTGAACGTCCAATTCGTCAGCTTGCCTTCGACCAGCAGCGAGTTGGGCAGGATGGTGTCGGCGCCGTTGGGCGAGCGAACCGTGGTGGCCCGAATGCCGATCCGGCGGATCTGCCCCTTCACGTCCCCCACGTCGACGAAGTCGCCGACCTGAATCGGCCGCTCGAAGAGCAGAATCAACCCCGAGGCGAAGTTGTTGACCACGCTTTGCAGACCGAAGCCCAGCCCCACGCCCACCGCGCTCAGCAGCACGGTCACTTTGGTCAGGTCGATGCCGACCAATCCCAAGCCAAACAGGAAACCAAGCGTCAGGATGGTGTAGTGCAGCAGCGCGCCGATCGCGAAGGCCAGGCCCGGGTTGGTCCGCAGCCGCGAGTGGACGTCTTCCTCCAGCAGGAAGCGGATGAAGCGCGAGAGGAAATAAGCAGCGACGAGCGCTGCGACGAACTCCAGCACCGAGCCGAGCGACAGGTTGATGGCCCCGCGCTCGAAGCGGGCCGAGAGCACGCCCCGGACCCAGGCGGAGGCCGGGTCCAACAGGCCCAGGTGCTCCAGCGTTCGCATCGCCCAGGCGATGACCGCGCTCCAGGTGAGCAAGCGGTGGGCGCGGCGCTCGAACAACTCGCGATGGTCGCGGGCCATCCGCGTCAGCCGCAGCGGCCGGGCGCGGAGCAGAAAGCCGACCAGCCCGTCGGCCACCTGCACCGTGGCATACAGCTCGAAGGCCAACGCGCCGGCCGCGATCGCGCCGGGCGTCAGCAGCCGGGCCAGCCGCACGTAGCCCCAGGCAGCGGCCAGCAATCCGGCTGCGACTGCCGCCAGCGCGGTCAGCGCGGCGAAGCGCGCCGCCCGCGGGTGGAGCACGGCCCGGGCCCGCTCGCTTGCAGGTTCCAGGGCGCCGAACCGCAGGGCCCCGGCCAGGACGCCCACGGCCGCCAGCGATTCGCCGATCAGGATGAGTTGTTCGACCGGCGGCGTGGCCGAAAAAACCTGCCGCAGCGTATCGACCGCAAACAGCAGCACCACCGCCCCGATCGCCGGCACCAGCACTGGCCGGATGACGGGAAACGTGACGCGGATCATCGCCAAGATCGCCAGCAGCTCGAGCGATTGCTTCAGCTCGGTCGGCACCGTCGAAGCCGGCGCGGTGGCCACGAACAGCGCCGCAGCGAGCGCGCCGGCGTAAGGATGCTCGAAGACCCTGGCCGTCGGCCAGTCGTCCAGCCCCAGGGCCCGCCAGCGGCGCCACCGAATGCCGCGCCGCCAGGAACAGCGCCACGATGATGGCAAAGATCGCCAGATGGCTCGCCAGCCCGGCGCTAGGGTCGGTCCAATATTCCTCGACGTCTTCGGCATAGGCGTGGGCGGCATGGCCGATCGCCGCATCGATCTCGGCCGAGTCGACCTCGGCGAGCGAGCTCCAGATCGGCCGCTGTTGCGGCGACAGCATGCCGGTTCGCTGGGACTGGGCCTTTTCGGCGATCAGCGCCAAGGCCGCATTGCAACGCGCGACGATCGTGGCGAGCTTCGCCTGATCGGCCAACAAATCAGCCTGCCGGGCTTTGAGCGCCGCCCGGGCCGCATCGAGCGCCGCGAGCGTCTCGTCGATCTGCTCGCGAAGAGCCTGGGGCTCGTTCGCCGCCGCTGCGTGCGTCGCCGTCCAGCGTTTGTGCAACTGGGTCAGATGATCGAGCCCGGTTTGCAGGTGCGCGGTCAAATGCGACAGCCGCACCAATTGATGGCTGGCCCGCAGTTGCCACCGCTCCCAGCGCTGCTCTTGCGTCCGCAAGCCGGCCATCCCGGCCGGGTGCTCGCTCATCGCTTTGACGGCCGCCAGCTCGGACTCGACCCGCTCGCTGCCCCGGGCGAGCAGGCCCCGCAGGGCCTCGATCTCGACTTCCTCGGCCGAAGGCGTCGAGAGCGAGCACGAGACCTCGAGACTTCGACCGACTCTCGGGCAATCTCGCTGGTCGCAATCGGCGCAGTTGGGGTCGGGCAGCGGGGCCGCTTTGGCGGCGGCCGGCTCGTCTTTGCCCGCGGCGTGCTTCTCGCCTGCTAAGCTCGGGGCGGCGGCCAACCAGGCGGCCGCGGCGAGTGCAAGAGTCGCCCAGGGCATGCCAGCCCTCGCGGGCGCCAAAATCGGCCAGCCGGCCACGGTCCACTCGTCATGCGCTGATCCGCCCGCTGAAGTTCATCGGCTCGCGCTGCAATCCCAAGATCCGAAACAATCGTCGCCGCCTGGCGAAGAAACTGGCTTGGCCACAATCGTACCAGTTTGCCCTGGCGTCTGAAGGGGTCGACTGGTCGGTGCGCAGTCCAGGCCGAAATAGCGCAACAACCTTCGCCGTAAATCTTTTAGAAGTATGGGCTTGTGCCTGGGATCGCCGACTGGCCTGAACCCGACGGCAGGCGGTCGCGTATAATCAAATACCATGCTGTACTTGCTTGGCCGATCCTTCGCGCTCCTGGCTGCCATCGCCGTCGTCTTGCCGGTGGGGTGGTGTCGCGCAATTTTGGCCGACGATTGCGGTGCGCGTCGCGTGCATGCCGCAGCCAGTTGCTGCCCGGCATCGGAGGCCGACGAAGCGGTCCCTGGCGAGCATGCGCCGCGAGTTCCGCGAGCCTGCTGCTGTGCCCGCGATCCGGTGCCGCCGACCAAAATGGTCCAGTGGCAGCCGGACCTCCAAGCGAGCCCGATCGCGCTGCCGGCCCAGCCGCTCGTGGCCACGACTGCCCAGTTCGAATTGGGCACACCGGCCGATCTGTTTGCGGGACCTCCGCTGCGAATTCTCCAGTGCGTGTGGCGGTGCTGATCGCGCCGGCCCCAAATTCCTGCGCACGCGTGTAATCACCGGGCTGTTGTTCAGGCCCGACTGCTTGCGCCCACCCTTGGGCACGGCAGACATTTCACACATTTCACTGGAGACGATTCGATCATGATTACCAAAGCGATTTTTGCGTCCCTGTTTGGCCTCAGCTTGCTGACGGCCGGCGTGCTGTCGGTCGGGACTCCGGCCGGCGGCTCGAAGGACTGCTGCTCGGCCAAGTTGGCCTGCTGCAGTCCAACCAGCGCCTGCTGCGTGGCTGAGGAAAAGCTCGGCTGCTGTGCCAAGGGGCAGAAGTGCTGCGCCGAGGATAAGGGCTGCTGCGACGCGGCTCAGAAGTGCTGCATCGAGGGCAAGGCCTGCTGCGATGCGGCCAAGGCCTGCTGCGCTCCGGCCCAGAAGTAACCGCAGTCCCGTAGCGTTTGTGATTCGCGGCCCCCACTCGCTCGCCCGCCGAGCGAGTGGGGGGCTTTTTTTGCGCCCTGGCCGGCGAGTGTGGCACGCCGAATTGCGACAGCTACAATGGCGCACAAGCGTCTTACGCCGGCCTATCAGCGGAGTGCGACCATGACTGCTCGATCGCTGCACGGGGTCCCGTATTTGGCAAGCGGATTGCTCGCCTGGGTGATCGCCGCGGCAGCTACCCTTGCGGCGGCGAAGGAACCGGCCGGCGGCCAGAAGGTCGCCGGCATTCTGATCGACAAGCAGGCCAATTCGCTCAGCGTGAAAGCCGACGGCGAGGACGAACCGGTTCAGTACCGCATCGACTCGGCCGACACGGCGCTGGCGGAATCGCTCAAGGGCCTATTCACCGTCAGCCGCGTCGCCCTGACCTACAGCACCGACGGCGACGCCCGCAAGCTCACCTCCATCAAGCGGCAAGTGGGCAAGGCCACCGGCAGCGTGACCGGCGAGGTCGTGAAGAACTACGGCTGGTGGATCGAGGTCAAGCCGGCCAAGGGAGTTTCGGACGGGTACGCCTGCAACTTCCCGTTCGACAAGCACCAGGACACGATGGACCTGCTCAAGCAGCTCGAGCCGGGCGACTGGGTGACAATCTCCTACGCCACCGATTTCGAGCGGCACCGCATTCAGTCGCTCCGCAAGACGACCACGCCCGCTCATAAGGGCGCGGCGGCCAAGGCGGGTGGCACGGCGGCCGGGCACGAAGCGGCCAAGGCCGCCGGCAAAGCGGCGGGCCTCCTGATCGACCGCAAAGACGACTGGCTCACCGTGAAGATCGACGGCGACGACGAGCCGACCCGGTTCGAAATCGACAAGGCCGACAAGCCGCTGCAGGAATCGCTCAAGTCGACGTTCAATGCCTGCCGCGTGCAACTGACCTACCGCACGCAGGACGCGAAGCGGCAATTGACCGGCATCAAACGGCAAATCCTCAAGCAGAATGGCACGATCACCGGCGACGTGGTGAAAGTCTGGAACGACTTTTGGGTCGAGGTGAAACCCAAGAACGGCCTGGCCGATGGGTTCGCCCCCGGGGCCAACTGGAACGACAAGGCCTTTATGGAAACGCTCCGCGGCCTCAAGCCGGGCGAATCGGTCACAATCACTTACATGACCGATTTCGAGCGGCACCGGATCACATCGCTGAAGAAGAATCCGAGCAAGTAGTCGCGGACCAGGCGACCTGCCGGCTACCGACCAAGCACACGAAAATGGCTACGCAGTCCAATCCGTATTCATCGCCAGAGCAGAGCCCCGCACCCCCGCCCAAGCGGCGGATTGGCACGATCCCGGCGCTGATCGGCGTGTTCGTGCTCGTCGAGATTTTCGCGGTCCTTGCGTCTCCCGAGGGCGACCCCTTCTCGATGATAATGTTGCAGATCCCGGGCCTGGCACTGGGACTGACGTCGTTTGCGCTGGGACGGCTGTCGAGTGGTCGGCCAGGCAATCCGGCCGAATAGCTCGCTTGGGCAACCAACGTCCGCGAACGGCAAATTTTCGCGCTGCACCGCGGGCAGGTTACAATGGTAGCAGCAGTTGGGGCTCTTTCACCGCGCGAAGCATTCGCTGGCCACGGGCCGAACGCAACTCCCTGCACCACTAACCTCCCTAGGATTTCGAGCATGCTCCGCTACGCTTTGATCTTTCTCATCATTGCCCTGATCGCCAGCGCGTTCGGCATGGGAATGCTTTCCGGCGTAGCGATGGAGGCAGCCCGGATCCTCTTCTTCGTGTTCCTCGTGCTGCTGGTAGTCTCGCTGATCACCGGCCGCAGGGTCGCTTGAATGGGGACCCGCTCGAGCCATCGAGCGGGACGTTAACCAAACCGCTCGCCCACTCGCACCGGGTAGCCGCGCAAGAACTCGCCGGTTGAGAGAATGCGTTTGCCGGCCGGCTGGATCTGCTCGATGGCCAGCAGCTCCCGTGCCGGTCGCGATCAGCAGCCGCTCGCCGGCTGCTTCGAGCACCGTGCCCGGCGGGCCCGCGCCGTCGACGACGCTCACCTTTTCCAGGATCACGCGGAGCGGCTCGCCCGCCGGCCGCTGCCAGAAGCGTGAACGTCTTCGGCCAGGGCACGCAGCCCGAACCTGGTTCCGAATCGCCGGCGGCCGGGCCGCGACCAGTCGACCTGGCCATCGGTTTTTTTCAAGCCGCGGAGCCCGCGTCGCTTGCGCCGGGTCCTGCGCGATCGGCTGCGCCGTGCCGGCCACGAGCTGCTCGATGGCCTGGGCCACCAGCAGCACGCCCAGCTCGGCCAGCCGCGGCTCCAGCTCGGCCGCCGTGTCGTCGGGACCGATCGGCAGCTCGGCCTGCAAGATCGCCGGGCCCGCGTCGATGGCCGGCGACATATGGATCACCGTGTCGCCGGTTACCGTCTCGCCGTGATAGACGGCCCAATTGATCGGCGCGGCCCCGCGATACTTGGGCAAGAGCGAGGCGTGCAGGTTGATGCCGCCCAGCCGGGCCACGGCCAGCGTCTCGGGCCGAAGGATTTGCCCGTAATCGCAGACCACGAACAGGTCCGGCTGGTATTTGGCCAGCTCGGCCCGGGCGGCATCGGTATTGATGCTCTCGGGCTCGAAGATCGCGAGGCCCCGCTCCCGGCCCAGCTCGCGCATCGGGTTGGCTT
Source organism: uncultured Planctomycetaceae bacterium (assembly GCA_963828155.1). Classification (GTDB taxonomy): domain Bacteria; phylum Planctomycetota; class Planctomycetia; order Pirellulales; family PALSA-1355; genus CAWCAX01. The sequence goes on along the minus strand of CAWHDQ010000009.1, from coordinate 210,821 downwards.
CGGCCTGCTGCTTGCCGTGCAGCTCGCGCGGCGGGCGCGTGACCAGCAGCTCGACGCGGTGCGGGCCGGCGAGCAAGCCGCGGAGCGTCGGCACGGCGAACGCGCCGGTCCCCATCATGATGATCCGCAGCATAACCAGCGTCCGCAGGAGAGTGGCCGGCGCGACATAGCGTGCGAGCGGCAGGTCGCCAGTTCGACCCGACCCTAGCAGATTCTTGCCTAGACGGCAAAATCGAGCCGCGGGCCGGCGGCCCGGGTTTCCGCGCTGGCGTCGGCCGCGAACTTGCGGAAGTGCTGATCGAACTGGACCGCCAGCCGCTGGGCCGCGCGATCGTAGGTGGCCGCGTCCTGCCAGGTGCCCCGCGGCAGCAGCAGTTCGCTGGGTACGCCCGGCACTGCGGTGGGCACCGCCAGGCCGAACACCGGCTCGGTCGTGGTGGGCCCGGCGGCCAAGGTGCCGGCGTGGATCGCATCCAAAATGGCCCGGGTGTACGGCAGCGGAATCCGCGTGCCGGTGCCGTAGGGCCCGCCGGTCCAGCCGGTGTTGACCAGCCAGGCCTGGGCGCTGTGCCCCTGCAACCGCTCGGCCAGCATCTCGGCATACTTGGTGGGCGGCCAAACCAGAAACGCCGCACCGAAGCATTCGGAGAAGGTCACCTGCGGCTCCTTCACCCCCATCTCGGTGCCGGCCACCTTGGCCGTGTAGCCGCTGAGGAAGTGGTACATCGCCTGGGCCGTCGTGAGCTTGCTCACCGGCGGCAGCACGCCGTGCGCGTCGCAAGTCAGCAGGATCAGGTTTCGCGGATGCCCGGCCACGCAGGGAATCTTGGCGTTGGGAATGTATTCGATTGGATAGGCGGCCCGCGTGTTCTCGGTCAGCCGGGCGTCGTCGAAATCGACCTGCCGGCTGGCCGGATCGACCCCCACGTTCTCCAGCACGGTGCCGAACTGGACCGCGGCAAAAATCTCGGGCTCCTTCTCGGCCGACAGCCGGATGCACTTGGCGTAGCAGCCCCCCTCGATGTTGAACACGCCGTCGTCGCTCCAGCAATGCTCGTCGTCGCCGATCAGCCGCCGCTCGGGATCGGCCGAGAGCGTGGTCTTGCCGGTGCCCGAGAGGCCGAAGAACAGCGAGACGTCCCCCTGAGGCCCTTCGTTGGCCGAGCAGTGCATCGAGAGCACGCCCTGCCGGGGCATCAGGTAATTCATGATCGTGAACACGCCCTTTTTCATCTCACCGGCGTATTCGGTGCCCAGGATGACTAGCTCCCCTTCGTCGAACGACAGGGCCACACTGGTCTGCGAGCCCACGCCCGGCGTCTGGGCGTTGGCCTTGCACTGGCCGGCGTTGTAAATCACGAAGTCGGGCTCGCCGAACTCGGCCAACTGCCGGGCCGTGGGGCGAATCAGCATGTTGTGCATGAACAGGGCGTGATAGGCCCGGGCGCAGACCACCCGCACCTTCAGCCGCCGCCGCGAATCCCAGCCGGCGTAGCCGTCGATCACGAACACCCGCGGCTGGGCCGCCAGAAAATCGGTCGCCTGATCGCGCAGCGCCAGAAATGAGCCCCGGCTGAGCTTGATGTTCACCTCGCCCCAGTTGACGTCGGCCGCCGAGCTGGGCTCGTCGACGATCCGCTTGTCCTTGGGCACGCGGCCGGTGTAGGCGCCGCTGGTGGCCGCCAGGGCGCCGGTCGCAGTGAGCACGTCCCCTTCGGCCAGGGCAAATTCGTACAGCTCGGCCGGGGAAAGATTGCGGAGGGCGCGGCAGGCGGACAGACCGGGAGTATCAAGCACGAACGAAGTTTCCATCACCTGTGACCTCACAAACGCAGGACGCGGCCCGAATCGACTGGCCACGTCGGGCGACGACAAATAGGCGCTCAGGCTTGGTCGTCGAACCGCAGCCACAAGAATTATACGTTTGCGGCCGGAAATCGGCCTAGGCCAAACGTAAGGCGATGGAGGGCAACCAGCCGAGCGAACGGTGTTTACGCGCCGCGAAGCGCGCAGGACACGCTGGCCGCGGACCGCAAACCGCCGCATGCAGTCGAGATACGTGTGCCGCTGCGCGATTCGGCAATCAGAAGCTGCTCGAATGGAAGAGCGGAGCGAATTGCGAATCTCGAATGTTCGCCGCCCGCCGCGCTGGCGCGTGCGCGTTAATGCACGTGGGGCGCGCCGCGATTTCGCCCCATCGATGGCTCGCCCCCGGCGCGCGGTCGGCTGATTACTTGGCCTTCGACTTCGGCGGCGCTTTGGCGGGCTTGGTCACGCCGGCCTTGGGCTGCGTGTGCCCCAAGGCCAGCAGCGCGAACGCGGTGCAGAGGTTCGCGTCTCCCTCGAGCCACTGCTTGTTGTCGTTGACCCACGAGCCGTCGGACTGCTGCTTGGCGGCCAGCTTGGCGATCAGGTCCTTACGCCAATCGTGCTGCTTGCCCTTGGCATCGGCGATGTCGTCGGCGCCGATCGCTTCGAGCGACTTGGCGAACAGGTGGTAATAGTAGTACAGGCCGGCGGTGCCCATCCCGGGATTGCTATCCAGATCGTAGTTCTCCTCGATCCAGCGATAGGCGGCCTTCACGCGCGGATCGTCGGGGCTAGGCCGGCAAAGATCATGCTCTTCAGCCCGGCGTAGGTCATCGAGCCGTAGCTCCGCAGGCCGCCGGTCGGCGTGCGCTCGGCCGGGTTCTGGCCGCCGACGGCCGGCGTGTAATAAAACCCGCCGTCGGGGTTCTTGGCGGCGAACTCGGTCGTGTTGTGTTCGGTTTCCAGGTTCTGGCAGCGGGAGATGAACACGAGGCGCCTTTTGCAAGGCCTCGTCGTCGCCCGGCGTGCCCGCCGCGTGCAGCGCGTCGACCAGGAACGCGGTATTCGACAGATCCGGCCGCGTGGCGTTGCCATAGCCGACGCCGCCGAACTCGATGTTCGATTTGTCCCGGCCGTCGGCCCCGTCGACTTGCAGCCCGCGGACGAACTTGTCGGCCGCGGCGATCAGCTTGTCGTAGCGATGGTCGGCATTGGCGGCGCTGAAGCAAATCAGGTTGACGCAGGTCTCGTAGTTCTTGATGCGCGAGCCGGGGGCGTAAATCCCGCCGTCGGGTTGCACGAACTTGCCGAGGTATTCCAGCGCCTTGGCGACGGTCGGGTCCTCCGGCTTGCGGCCGTTCTCCAGCAGCGCCGCGGCCACGATCGCCGTGACCGCCGGGCCGGCCTGGGCACTGTAACTGCCGTCGGCACCCTGCGCCTTGCGGAGGTAATCGACCGCCTTCTGCACCTCCTGGGCGTACTGCTTCTTGGCGGCGGCGTCCAATTCTTTGGCCACCGCGGGCAGCGCCGCTCCGGCTAAGGCCAGACTGCAGACGATAGCGCTGCTGCGCGCGAACGAACGACCGATGCCGGTGCATGCGATGCTCCTGAGAAGGATGTGCGGTGGATGGCTTGCGGACTCCGAGTTATACCGCGCCGGCGCTGCCAGCGGTGCGCGATTTCGTCCCGCCGCGCTAGCTGCCGTGCCGCTGCGGTTTGGCGTACGAGCGGACCGGACCGCTGCGGGTCTGAGCGGCCGAGCGTGGTCGCTCGGGTTGAAAGTACCAACTCTCGCCTCGCCGCACCCACTGCTGGTCGAGGATCCATTCGGCATGCTCGAGGCCGGCCGGCACGCGAATCCGCACCTGGGCCGCGTCCCCCGCCGCTCCAGTAATCACACTGTCGAGCACTTCGCTCTGCGGACCGGACAGGGCGCGTGCGCCGCACGGACCTCCGCCAGGCTGACCGCGCTGGCCGGCGGCTCGGCCGGCCGCTGGGCTTCGTCCTGCCCGTGCGCCAGCCAAGTTCGCAGGGCGCGGTATTGGGCGGGATCGGTCAGGCGAATCAGCACCTCCATGTCGCGACGGGCGAGCGCATCGCCAAACACGGCCGCCCGGCCCGCGAGCGAGTCGGGAATTTCCAGCGGTGGCGGCGGTGGCGGCCGGCGATTGGCCAGGGCCACACTCACGCCGACGAAAACCACAGCCAAGCTCAGAACTGCCCACCGCGCCCAGCCCTGCAGGGCAAACTCAACCGCAGCCTCGCGCAACCTGGCGCCCATCGGGGAGCGCGGACCAGCACCGCCTTATGCTCGCGCCATTCCGACGAATTCGTGCGGACGTGCAGCCGGATGCGATCCTCTTGCGCGGGCGGCAGCTCGACCAGCCCGCTGCGGGCCACCCGAAACCGCTTATCGCAGCCGCGGCAGATCAGCACCTGGGCCAGCTGCTTCCAGGGAATCATCCCTCCCGAGCCGCAGTTCGGGCAGACCATTTTCAGGTCCAACTTCGCGTAACGATCCGAGTCGGGGGCCGTGCTCACGGTTTCGTCCCTGCCAGCAATAAAGCCGGCCGACCGCGGCGCTTGGAACAGTTCGCCGCGATCGGCCAGCGGGTAGCGGCGGATCATTGCACGTTAAAGTATTGCGACAGAGCCTCGTCGCGGCCGGTGCCGGTCCAGAGGTGATTGTCGCTCACGTTATTGATATACGACGCGGAGCTGGTCACCCCGGTGGTGTTGCCGAAGGGCAATGTGCCCGGCGTCGGATTGACCGTCGAATTGGTCAGGTACTGTGGCCAGGCCACATTGGTCGTGATCGACGTCGACTTGCCGGTCGTGGGATTCGTCGTCGTGTACGTATACGGCGCCACCACGTAGCCCAGCTCCTGCAGCGTGTGGCTCTCGACGTGGCCGTCGAGAAACACGACGTTGGCCCGGCCGTTGTGCCGCTCTTCGGCCGGCGAAAAGTAGATCGCGATGTCGGTGCCGGTTTCATCCGGACCGTTCGGATCGTAGCCGGCCATCAGCGCCGGCGAGGGAGATCCCCAACCCGTCGTGCTGCCGGAGAACGGATCCTTGGGATGCACGCGCTGGTGCGGCGGGTCGAGCGTCATCGAGTGGCCGCCGTGCACAACATTGCCGCCCCGGCTGTCGGCAAAGGCGATCGTACGGGCCGGATCGGTCACCGGATTGACCGGATAGTTGATGTACGGCGAGTTGGGGTAATCACCCTGGTCGTCGATCGTGCGGCTGTTGCCCAGGTACTGAAAGTTGTAGCCGTAGGCCCCGTTGCGGATGCTGTTGACGTTGGTGGCCAGGCCGCCGGCCGAGGTCGGATCGGGATTGGGATCTTGCAGCGAGGGATCGAGGAAGATTTCGTTGTCGAGCGGAACGAGGGTGTAGGTCGCGTCGCCGCCGGCCGCCACCGAAGCATCGGCCCCGACCGGATAGCCGGGAATGATCTGCGTGCCGAGGGCATAACCGAACACCGGCCCGCCAGCGGCCACGGCCGCGTCATACGCCCGGAGCTTGTCGGGATTCTGGGCCGGACGGCCGAGGTAGTCGGCGATGATCCATTGCCAGCGCGGCCGGTTCACGCCCCAGCGGTTGTTGTGATTCGAGTCTTCGTAGCGATACGGCAGATATCCCCGATTGGCTTCGAGGAACTGGGCCCCGCCGAGCTGGATCTGCCGCAAGTTGGAAGTACACGTCGACGAGCGGGCCGCTTCGCGGGCCTTGAGCACGGCGGGCAACACGAGCGCCGCCAGCGTCACGACAATGGCGATCACGACCAACATCTCGACGAGCGTAAAACCTCGTCGTCCCCCCTGGATCTTCGTTCGCTGCGGTTTCGACATCGGAATCTCCCTGCCTGAAAAAAGTCCTCGCATCTCGCGGCGCGGCAAAGTGCCGCAGGCGACATTGCCAGCTGCGGTGCCGCCTAAGGGCACGTCGCGTGCCGAAGCACTCGGCAGGCGGCAGGAATGGTGTTTTCCACGGCAATTTGCGGCTGCAAGCCGGCGGCAGCCACGATTGAAGCCGCACTCGGGCGGACATAAGATGACCAATAGCGGTGAAAATTTCGCCACAGACGAGTCTCCGATGCGCTGGCCCCTGCGTTATCAAATCCTGGTTCCCTTCGCCGGCCTGATGCTGTTGGTGCTGGCGGCGGTCAGCCTGCTCAACGCGCTGTTGGCCGCCCACAATGCCTCGCAGCAGACGGTGCGTCAGCTCCGCGAGGTGGCCCGGACCTTGGCCGAAGCCAATTTCCCGCTGACCGACACGGTGCTCGCCCAGACGCACGGGCTGTCGGGCGCGCCACTTCGTGCTGACCGAGAGCGACGGCCGCGTGCTGGCCGCCAGTCTGCCCGGCGCAGTCCTGCCGGCAAGTGCCGCTCAAGGAGCGGCGGGCTGGGAACAATTGAATCTCGACCGTGCCGCTCGATATCGGGGGCGGGCGCTACGTGCATGCCGCACTGCTCTTGCCGCAGCGGCGCGGCGACGAGGTGACGCTGCTGCACATCCTGTATCCCGAACAGATTTGGCATCAGGCCCGCTGGCAGGCGGCTTATCCGCCGCTGCTCGTCGGGGCCGGCGCCCTGGCGGTGGTGGTGCTGTTGGCCCTGGCGATCGCCTCGCGGCTGAGCCGGCCGATCTTGCAACTGCGGCACCAGGTGGGGCGGATCGCTCAGGGCGACTTCGAGCCGCTCGCACTTCCGCCGCGCAACGACGAGCTCCGCGACCTGGTCTGCTCGGTCAACGAGCTGGCCGGCCAGCTCGACGAGATGCAACGCGTGATCAAGCGCTCCGAGCGGCTGTCGCTGCTCGGCCAACTGGCCGGCGGGCTGGCCCACAACCTGCGCAACGACGTCACCGGAGCCCGGATGGCGGTGCAGCTCCACCAGCGGCGCTGCCACGACGTCGATCAGGAAAGCCTGGCCGTGGCCCTGCGGCAGCTTAGCCTGACCGAAGAGCACCTCAAGCGGTTCCTCGAGGCCGGCCGGCCCGCAGCCCCCCTGCCGCACCGAGTGCGATCTGCGGACCGTCGTCGACGAGCTCGTGCCGTTGGTGGCGCCGGCCGCCCGGCATCGCAAGGTCGATCTGGCGATCGATTGCCCGGCCGACTGGAGCACCCGGGTTTCGGCCGACGTCGAGCAACTGCGGCAAACGCTGCTCAACCTGGTGCTCAATGCGATCGAAGCGGCCGGGCCGCGCGGCCGCGTGCGGATCGAGCTGCGGGCCGACGCCGGGCAAGCCACCGTGCGGATCTTCGATAGTGGACCGGGCCCCCCGCCGCAGTTGGCCGAGCGGATTTTCGAGCCCTTCGCCACCGGCAAGCCGGAAGGGATCGGCCTGGGTCTGACCGTCGCCCGGCAGATCGCCGAAGCCCACGGCGGCAGCCTGACCTTCGAATCGGCGGGCAGAACCTGCTTTTGCCTGGCGCTGCCGATGGAAGCTCCTCTGGCCGAGGCCGCGACGCCAGCGGCCGGTTCCGCGGTTTCCGCAACATGAGCCGGTGGCGGCCCGCGTATGAGCCGAGTCCTGATTATCGACGACGAAGAGAGCATCTGCTGGGGTCTCAAGCGCCTGCTCGGCGAAGCGGGGCACCAGGTGCGCGTGGCTTCGAGCGCCGAAGACGGCATCGCCGCCGCCCAGGCCGAGCGCCCCGACATGGTCGTGATGGACATCCGCTTGCCCGGCATGGACGGCCTTTCGGCGATGAAGGCCCTGACCGCGGTCACGGGCCCGATTCCGATCGTCGTGATTACGGCGTTCGGCAATTTGGAAACCGCGGTCACCGCCGTCCGCAACGGAGCGTTCGATTATCTGGCCAAGCCGTTCGACCTGGAGCAAGCCGCGGCGGTCGTCGCCCGGGCGCTGGCCGCTCGCGAATTCCAGGGCGCAATGGCCGCACGCTCTCGCCCGAGCAGGTCGCCGGGCACGAGCTGCTGGGCACCAGCCCGGCGATGCAGGAAGTCTTCAAGCGAATCGCGCTGGTCGCCGGCAGCGATTGCTCGGTGCTGATCACCGGCGAAAGCGGCACCGGCAAGGAGCTAGTGGCCCGGGCGATCCATCGCCATTCGACGCGGGCGGACAAGCCGTTCATCCCGATCAACCTGGCCTCGCTCAGCCCGACGCTGGTCGAGAGCGAGCTGTTCGGCCACGCCAAGGGCGCGTTCACCGGGGCCGACGTCGCCCGGCAGGGCCTGCTGGAACTGGCCGACGGAGCCACCGCGTTTTTCGACGAAGCCGGCGACATCCCGCCCAGCGTGCAGGTCAAGCTGCTGCGAGTACTGGAGCAGCACGAAGTCACGCCGGTGGGCGAGACGGCCCCCCGGGCGACCAACTTCCGCGCCATCGCCGCCACGAATCGCCAGTTGCGGCGCGACTTCGCCAGCGGCAGTTTCCGCCAGGACTTGTACTTCCGCCTGGCCGTGTTCGAGATCCACCTGCCCCCTTTGCGCGAACGGCTGGAAGATGTGCCGGTCCTGGCCGAGCGATTCCTGGCCCGCTTTGGCGGCAGCCCAGAGCCGCACGGTGCGGTTCACGCCCCAGGCCATGGACGAGCTCTGCCGCCGCTCCTGGCCCGGCAATGTCCGCGAATTGCGGAACGCGGTCGAGCATGGGGCCCTGTTGGCCCGCTCGGGCGCCATCGGGCCCGAGCATCTGCCGCCGCCGCTGGAACCGGACGCCGGCGGACCGCTGCCGGTCGGCAACGTGCTGGAACAAGCCGTCCGCGATTGGACCACCGCCGAACTGGCCGCCGGCCGCAGCGCCGGCAATCTCTATCAGCAATTCCTGGCCCAGGCCGAGCCGCCGCTGTTCGAAACCGTGCTCGACAGCACCTCGCAAAATCGGGCCGCCGCCGCCGACCTGCTCGGCATTCACCGGGCCACGCTGCGGAAGAAACTGAACTGACGCCTGGCCGCGGCGTCACTGGCTCTGCCGCCCCGATCGTGAGCGGCAAGGCGCTAGCCGCCGGTCGAACCACGCGCGGCGCGGCACTGAACGTACGGTCGGCGACGATCAGCCCGTCCAGTAACAAACGCGCCGCCAAAAACTCCGTCCACCCGAATTCACTCGACTGTGAGCGGCAAGGCGCTAGCCGCCGGTCGAACAACGCGCGGCGCGGCACCGGTCGGACGGTCGGCGACGATCTACCCGCCCCAGAACGCACCGGTGCGCCGCCGAAAATGCCGACCGCGCAAATTCACCGGCGGCTAGCGCCTTGCCGCTCAGGATGCGCGATCCGCAGCGTCTCGTTTGCTGCGGCCCTTGCAATGCCTTTGGCCTCGGTCATCATGGGACGCAGCAAACCTGGCCCCATTTGTCCGCGGAAGAGCGCGTGGAAATCGCCGGCACCCAGATCGAAGACACCTTTGCCGAAGCGTTCCGCATGCGGTACGTGCGGCTGGTGCTCACGGCCCACGACGAGCACTGGCTGGCCGCCGGCGCCGCCGAGTTCTGCGGCAACAGCACGTCGATCATCGCCTGCGATGCCGAGATCGGTGTCGAGCGGCGGCTGCCGCCCGCGGAAACGCCCGACGGGCGGCCGGGCCTGGCGATCCTGGCCTTCGGCCTGTCGGCCGACGGGCTTGCCGCGGCCATCCCGGGCCGTGTCGGCCAGTGCCTGATGACCGCGCCGACCAGCGCCGTGTTCGACGGCCTGGCCGCCGGCGAAGAGCAGATTCCGCTCGGCCGGCACATCCGCTATTTCGGCGACGGCTATCAAAAGAGCAAGCTCATCGGCGGACGCCGCTACTGGCGAATTCCGGTGATGGACGGCGAGTTCCTGGTCGAAGATCAGTTGCACGTCGGCAAGGGGGTCGCCGGCGGCAACATCATCTTGCAGGCCGCCACATTCGCCGCGGCACTGGCGGCCGCCCGCCGGGGGAGCGAGGCGATCGCCCCGCTTCCGGGCGTCATCACGCCGTTTCCCGGCGGCGTGGCCCGCAGCGGCAGCAAGGTCGGCTCGCGCTACCGCAAGCTGAAGGCCTCGACGGCCGAGGCCTATTGCCCGACGCTCCGCGGCCGGGTCGACACCCGACTGGTCGACGGCGCCAACTGCGCCTACGAGATCGTGATCGACGGCATCGACGAAGCCCACGTTGCCGCGGCCATGTCGGCCGCCCTGCGGGCTGCCGCCGGCCCCGACGTCCTGGCCATCACCGCCGGCAACTACGGCGGCAAGCTTGGCAAGTTCCACTTCCACTTGCGCGAGCTGATTTAGCCGCCGAGGAGGCGCGGGCGCTGGACATTGTTATTGACTCCCGTCCATTTCAGTTCCCCCGCCAGATGTGGACCGTGCCCATTCATGGCGGGCGGCCAGTTATTTCGAATGGTTCATATGGTGTGTTCGCTGAAGCTCGCTGATTCGAATCTGCGCAGCAACAGGGTAGTTACTGCTCTGTTCGATCGTTAGGTACAAAAAGTGGCGACTGATCAAAAAAAAGACTCGGGAACTCCGCGTCGTCCTTTCCCGCAATAATGTCCAGTAAGAACCCGGTCATAGACTTTCCTTCACACAAAGAAAACGCGAAGAGGTCCGTTGCCCACACGGCAACGTCCCAGTCTCCATTGTTTCCGATCATGCGCCAGTTGAAATAATGCCCGTTTCCTGAGTGTCCCCAAGGCAGCAGGCCGCCCGGCTCGGGAAACAGTGGATAAGGCAGAACGAAGCCGTCCTGCCCTAGCTGGCGGTACACTTTCAAAACCCGCTCGACACGATCGAAGAAACTCCAGCCGTCCATCGCAAATGGATTTGTAACGCAGATCGGCATCGTTCCAATCAGCCCGCTTCCATAATCTGAAATGAACGCTCGGTAGTCATCAGGAAGCCCTATGCCCAGCCGTTTTTCGACCGCTTGCCAGTCCCCCGTCGAATCAACAGGATGGGCAGGCGGCGCCATACGTCGCCGTAGCTCAGCATAACCGTCAGCCATTTTTTGACCTCTCATCGACAATGGACGGGCTGGTGTCAGCAACCGGTGTACTCTCAAGGGCCTCGGCGAACTAAAGCGCAAACTAAAGGCTTCGACGGCCGAGGCCTATTGCCCGACGCTCCGTGGCCGGGTCGACACCCGCCTGGTCGCCGGCGCCAACTGCGCGTACGAGATCGTGATCGACGGCATCGACGAAGCCCACGTTGCCGCCGCCATGTCGGCCGCCCTACGGGCCGCCGCCGGCCCCGACGTGCTAGCCATCACCGCCGGCAACTACGGCGGCAAGCTCGGCAAGTTTCACTTCCACTTGCGCGAGCTGGTTTAGCACCCCCGAGAACAAGCGGAGTCGGGGGTCATTGCAATTGAATCCCGTCCGCTTTAGTTCTCCCTATAGTTCTCCCCACTGGGATGTCTTTGTTCACAAGGGTAAGTCTTTGCGACGCATGACGCGATTCGCGTCATTCAAGTCGGAGACCACGGTCCATGTGCGTTTGTCATCAATCAGATAACTCTCGCCCGGGAAACATTCTTCCCACGTCCACACAAAAAACTACTTCGCGTCGTTCGGCGCATCAAACGGCGGCATCATTGAATAGAACAAATCCGCCCACCGGTATTCGGGGCTTGAAAGGTAAAACGAGAACGTTTGCCTGAGCTTTCCCACCGAGTCGTCGGTTAGAAGGCGAATGCGAGGTACGATTAGATTGCGGATCACTGCGCGCATCGCGGTCTCGTCGTTTGGATCGACATGCCTGTACTTTTCGACGGCGTCGTCATCGTCGGCCAAACCAGCCAACGGCAGGAGCAGCTGTGCCATGTACCACGGATTAACGATTGACCGGCTCATACTGGACCCAATTAAAGTTGCCGGGAGGTCATTCTTGATGACTCCCGCACCTCTTAGTCCACTTGCGCAAGCTGCTCTGACGGCGCGGATTCACACGCTCGCCCGCAAACTGGGCCGCTTACTTGCTCTTGAGTTCCAAAGGCAGCGGCCCTTGCAGCACAGCCACGCCCTGGGCCACTTCCTGGCCGAGCTGGGTGTTGACGTTGTAGCGGGCGGGAAGAGTTTCCGAGCCGCCCTGCTGCTTCGAGACCTCGATCCGGTACAGGCCGACGTGCACGCCGCTCAAATTCGGCTTGGGCAGCTTGTCTTTGGCCACCGAGAGCATGGCCATCCCCTGCTCGCTAGTCGTGCCCGTGGCGGGCTGGACGTTCGGGCCGAGGAATTTTTCGGGCACCAGCGTCACCGTGGCCTCGGCCAACGGCTTGCCGTCGAGCGTGACCCGGCAGGAGAACGGCATCAGGCCGATCCGCGAGGCCTGCCACTGCTCGATCCGCTTGGCGATTTCGTCGCTCGAAATCTTGCCGTCGCCGTCCTTGTCGATCTCTTTCAGGGCCGATTTGAGGGCCGGCGATTTCTCCAGCTCCGAGCTGTCGAGCACGCCGTCGCCGTTGGTGTCGTATTCGGCCATGGCCGCCTGGGCGGCTTGCTGCGGGTTGATCGTCGGCGGCACGACCCGCGTGGGCTGGCTGGTGCAGCCCCCAATGAGCGCAAACGAGGAAATCGCGACGATCGAGCAAAAGCGGGAACGGGTCATGTCGAAGGGCTTCCACAAGGACAGGAGGACGTGGATCCTCTCCGAGAACGGTCTCGGAGAAGGGGACAGTCCCATTTTGCTTCGCGGACTTCGCAAAATCGGGACAGTCCCCGACCATTCTCGGATCGGTTCTTGGCGAGCGGCGGCGCCGCCGACCGCGCGCCCTGCACCCTACCACGTGCCATTTTGCCGGTCAAACCAATTGACGCGCCCGCGCCCGCAGGCCAAGCTAACACCTGCCGCCGCCGACGCGGCCCGAGGAGCGGACGGGCTTGGCGCGGCACTCCGCCCCCCCTCTGTCGTTGTCCGCCGCCGCCAAGAACATGAACCAGCCCCGTGTGCTGATCGTCGAACGCGACCCGGCCGCCGACGATCGTTACGCCCGGGCCCTCGCCGCCGCCGGGCCGTTGGAGCTGGTCTTTCGCCGCGACGCCGCCAGCGCGATCGCCGCCCTTGGCGAGCAATCGTTCGACCTGCTGATCGCCACCATCGCGACCCCCGGCAGCGACGGGCTGGACCTGTTGGCCCAAGCCCGCGCGCTCGACAGCCACTTGCCGGTGATCCTGGTCGATCGCCAGCCCGCGCTGGAGAAAGCCACCCGCGGGCTGCGGCTGGGCGCGGGCGACTACCTGGCGGCCGACGCCATCGCGGCCGACCTGGCGGCCAGCGCCCAGCGGTTGCTCGGGGCCCGGCGGATCGATGCCGAATACGACCTGCTGCGGCGGCAAGTCGAGCGGCCGTACAGCTTCGACAACATCGTCGGCGGCTGCCCGGCGATGCGCAAAGTTTTCGAGCTGATCGAGCAGGTCGCCGATTCCGACGTCGACGTGCTGGTCCGCGGCGAGACCGGCACCGGCAAGGAGTTGATCGCCCGCAGTATCCATCGCCGCAGCCGCCGGGCGGCCGGTCCGTTCGTGCCGGTCGACTGCGGGGCCATTCCCGAGAGCCTGCTGGAAAGCGAGTTCTTCGGCCACGAGCGGGGCGCGTTCACCGGGGCCGAGAGCCGGCGGATCGGCCTGTTGGAGTTTGCCGATCGCGGGACCTTCTTTCTCGACGAGCTGGGCGAGCTGCCGTTGGTCTTGCAGGCCAAGCTGCTCCGCACGCTGCAGGAGCGGAAGATTCGCCGCGTCGGCGGGCGCGAGGAGATCGCGATCGACGTTCGCGTGGTCGCCGCCACCGCCCGGCCGCTGGAGGAAATGATCCGCCAGGACCGTTTCCGCCAGGACCTGTATTACCGGATCAACGTCGTCGAGATCGATTTGCCGCCCCTGCGCGAGCGGGGCGACGACATCGGCCTGTTGGCCGAGAGCATGGCCGTGCGCTATAGCCGCGAGATGGGCCGCGACATCCGCGGCATCACGCCCGAGGCCTATCAGGTGCTGGCCCAGTATCGCTGGCCGGGCAACGTCCGCGAGCTGCAGAACGTCATCCGCCGCGGCATCGCCCTGGCCAAGGAAAAGATGATCGGCCTCGACGATCTGCCGGACGAAGTCGTCACCTCGGCCGGTCAGAGTCCGGCGGCCAGTGGCGACCTGGGCTACTTCGCGCTCCGCGACAAGCGGCTGGCGGCGTTCGAGGTCGAGTACCTGCGCGACCTGCTCAATCGCCACGAAGGGGACGTCCGCACCGCCGCCGTCGAGGCCAAGCTCCCCCGCGGCACCCTCTATCGGCTGTTGAAGAAGCACGGCCTGGGCAGTGCGGACTTCCGCGGCTAGGCTGCGGAAAGGGATGAGAGGGTAGAGGGTAGGGGTTAGGGAGGAATGGATTCCATTCGTTCTTCATCCATTCACCTCACGTCCGCAGCTTTTCGAGCTCGGCCAGGCGGGCGGCGATGGCCCGGTCGTCGGGAATCTCGCCCCGTTCGCGCTCGGTGAGGAATTGGTCCTCGAACCGCTCGAGCTCGGGGCGAGCGTCGGCCAGGGCCGTCGGGCTCAGCCGGTCGGTGAACAGCACGCCGTCCAGGTGGTCGACTTCGTGCTGGACGGCCCGGGCAAACAGGCCGTCGAGCTCCAGCGTCAGCTCCCGGCCGGTCAGGTCGTAAGCATTGAGCACGACCCGCTCGGGCCGGCGGACCTGCCCGTACAAGCCTGGCAGGCTCAGGCAGCCCTCTTCCGACTCGGCCGATCCTTTGGGCGAGCGCAACACCGGGTTCAAGAAGACGTATTCCTTGTCGGCCGCGTTCCGTTCGCCGGTCAGGTTGAGGACGAACATCCGGTAGGGCAGATCGACCTGGTTGGCGGCCAGGCCGATGCCCTCGGCCTTGTACATCAGCTCGAACATCTCGCGCACGATCTCGTGCAGTTCGGCGTCGACGCGGCGGAGCGGCTTCGACTCGTGGCGAAGCGTCGGATGAGGATAGCGGATGATGCGCAAGTCGGCGAAATCCAACGGACAAAGGTACGAAAGCCGATCCGTTCGGCTCTCTCTAACTTATCAGACGGGGTGCACCGAGAACGAGGGGGCTCAAGGGTGCATGGTTTGCCAGACTTGGCCTCGGGCCGCACGAATGAATTGCCGGCCGGAGGGGATGCCACCAGCGCCTCACCGCCGCAATCCCGACCACAATCGCCGCGACTGGCGCGGCTACGAGCGCGATAACCGGGCTCAGGCAGCAAACCCACAGCACGGCGATCGCCACCAGGATCGACCAGCTGACGAGCCGGATCGCGAAGATGGTCAAACAGGCGGCAGCGGCCCAAATCACCACGACCACGGCGCCGGAATCAATCCGCCAGGCGAGCATCGCCAGCCCGCAGAACGTGGTCAGGCGGAACAGCACCGCGAGACCGAATTGCCCCGCGGTGTGGCGGCGGTCTTTCGACAACCGCAGCGGGATCTCTTCCAGACCCGGCGTATAGATCGGCTCGTCGGGCGGCGGCGAGTCGGCCCAGAACTCATCGGTCTGACCGGGTGCGGACATGGCAGTGTCCGGAAGGCGGATCGTGAACTGGCTGGCCGGATGACCGTATCTAGTATCAGGTTATATCATGCCGGTTATTGCCGACAGCGCGGCCGCGAGCCCTCGCGTTGACCACCCCCGGCGAGCGACCTAGAATTGAGGGTTCAATCCCAACTGCTTGCAGAGCAAGCCCTTCGGGCATTTCTTCCATGAGCCGCGTCGGCACGGGCAGCACGATCGGCGAAATGGCCATCTCGACTTGGCGCGAGCATGCCATTCCCTGGCTGATGAGCGCCTCGGTCCACTGCGGCATCCTGATCGTGCTCGGCTTGCTGATGGCGCAGGGAGCTTTCCTTAGCGTCGGCGACGGCAATGGGCACGACCTGACCAGCTCGGTCTACCCCACGCACATTTCAACCGAGTATTACGACGACGACGCGGGGAGCCTGGGCACGCCCGACGGCGACCCGACCCACGCGCCGCTCGTCGGCGAAGCGGCGGCTGGCGATGGCAGCGGCGAGGCTGGGGGCACGGCGGCGAACTCAACCGGCACAGGCACGGGCAGCGGCTCGGGCTCTGGTCCGCTCGACTCGGTGCTCAGCGGCGTCCCGCCCGTCGATCTGGCCGGACTGTTGCCCGCGGCCGGTCCGGCCCTGGGGGGCGGAGCGCTGGAAGGAGGCGGCGTCGGCACGGCCAAGACCGCCACAACCGGCTCGCAAGGCTCGAAGAATTCGCCGGGCGGCGGCTACGCATCCACTGGCGTGTTCGGTCTGCGGGCCCAGGGCTACAAGTTCGTCTATGTTTTCGATCGCTCGGGCAGCATGGGCGGCCACGGCGGCGCTCCGCTGGCGGCGGCGCAGGCGCAATTGATCAAAAGTCTCCACGACCTGGGCCAGACCCATCAGTTTCAGATCATTTTCTACAACGAGCGGCCGCAGGTCTTTACTCCGGTTGCCGGCGCGGGCCGATTGGTCTTCGGCACTGACGACAACAAGTATCAGGCCGAGCGATTCGTGCAGAGCATCATCGCCGACGGAGCCACCGAGCACGAAGACGCGCTGGCGATGGCCCTGCGGATGGCGCCCGACGTGATCTTTTTCCTGACCGACGCCGACGAGCCGCGGCTCAATTCGCGGCAACTGGCCCACATCGCGCGGATCAACAAGGGCACGCAGATCAACGCGATCGAGTTCGGCTACGGCGCACAGGAGAACACCGAAAACTTCCTGGTCCGCCTGGCCCACGAAAACGCCGGCCAGCACACCTACGTCGACGTTTCGACGCTGCCCCGGCCGGATGCGCAGTGATACAACGGGGACGGAAACCGCCAAACCGGAAGGGAAACCGCAAAGGCGCTAAGGCGCAAAGAACGGACGAAGAGAAAAAGGAATCTCAAGAAACGAATGACGCGAAAAACGCATCGCGTGCGCCGCGGCTAGCATGACGCGGGTCGGAAATTGGTTTTCCTATCTTTCACTTGTCCGGCGCATTTAGGCCAGGTTTGCAATACGCAACGGCCATGAATCTCTTTCGCCGATTCTCTCCGTATGTCCCCTTTGCGTCTCTGTGCCTTGGCGGTTTGCTATCCGTCGTCACCTTGCTCGGCTCCGCCTCGCAAGCGACCGCCGAGGACGTCGTCTACGTGACCGGCGCGGACGGCCGGGGAGCGAGCCGTTGGACCGGAGAGATCATGGAATACTCCGGCCGCGAGCTGCGGATGCGGCTGGCGACCGGGCGCGAAAAGGTGTTTCCTGCGGCCCGGGTCGCGAGCATCACGACCCAGCGCTCCGCCGAGCAGCAGGCCGGCGACGAGGCCTTCGCCAAAGGCGACTACCGCCGGGCCATCGAACGCTATCGCGCGGCGCTCGAGGGAGATCGCGAACCGCGCGATTGGGTCCGCCGCCAGCTCCTGGCACAAATCGTTTGGAGCCAGCAGGCGCTCGGGCAATGGGAGCAGGCCTGCGAGTCGTTCCTGCTGCTGGTGGCCCGCGATCCCAAGACGCCGCTGTTCGATTGCATTCCGCTGGCCTGGACCGCCTTCGAACCGACGCCCAGCTTCGAGCAAAAGGCCAAGAGCTGGCTCGCCAAGGGGGAGACGCCGGTCGCTACGCTGCTGGGCGCCAGCCATTTGCTCTCGACCGCCCAACGGCCGGCGGCGCTCGAGGCGCTCAACCGCTTGGCCAACGATCGCGACGTGCGGCTCGCCCTGCTGGCCCAGGCCCAAATCTGGCGGACCCAGATTCCCACGGTCAAGCCGGAACAGCTCGCAGGTTGGCGGCGCGGGCTGGACAAATTTCCCGACGCGCTGCGGGCCGGACCCGATTTCGTCGTCGGCACCGCGTCGCCCCCCAGCAGCCCGAGCAGGCCGCGATTCTGCTACTGCAAATTCCACTCCTGTTTCCCAACCAGCGGGCGCTGGCCGCCAGCGCACTGCTGTCGGCCG
Organism: uncultured Planctomycetaceae bacterium; assembly: GCA_963828155.1. Taxonomy (GTDB): domain Bacteria; phylum Planctomycetota; class Planctomycetia; order Pirellulales; family PALSA-1355; genus CAWCAX01. Next base: position 193,127 of record CAWHDQ010000009.1, on the reverse strand, counting down.
GTCAGCTGTTGGAAAAGCTGGAACGATCGAAGGAAGCCCAGACGATTTACGGCGAGCTGTTCGTCGGTTATCCCGACCGGCCCGAGGCGGCCGAAGCCAAACGGCGGCTGGGCAACGCCCGCCCCGCTCCGATACCGAGCACGAGTCCGACGAGCACGGCTCGCTCGACGAGCGGCTGGTTGCCGGCTTGCGGCGGCGCGGGCTGTTCGATTTGGCGGAGAGTTACTGCCGCGCTCGGCTCGACGACGCGGAACTGCCCGACGCCACCCGGGCCGAGGCCGTGATCGAGCTGGCCCGCACGCTGGCCGAGCAGGCCCTGCTGGTTCGCCCCGAGGACCGCGAGCCGATCCTCCGCAAGGCCGCCGACGCGATCGACGGCTTCGGCCGCCAACAGCCGCAGAACCCGCGTTTGCTGCTGGTCCGCTTGCAAGGGGCCTTGGTCACGCTCGCGGCCGGTGAACTGGCACGGCAGGAAAGCGAGATCGGTTTGGGCGGAGGCGAAGTCGGCGAGCCGGTCCGGGCTCAGCTTCGCGCGGCGATCGCCCAGCTCAAGCAAATCGATGATGACATTGCCGTCGAGCTCCGCCGCCGCAACCGCACGACCGGCCAGCTCAGCGAAACGGAGCTGACGTCGCTGCGGGCGAATGTCCGCTTTCAAACCGCTCGCGCGTTTCGCAATCAGGCGCTTTGCTACCCGGCCGACAGTCTCGATCGGACCAATGCGCTGGCCCAGGCGCTCGAATTGCTCGCGCCGCTGGCCGCCGCGCCGGCCGACGATCCCCTGCTCTGGCCGGCCCGGATCGATCAGCTGGTTTCGCTGCGGCTGGCCGGCAAGCTGAAGGAAGCGGCCGATCAATTGGCCGAGCTACAGAAGCACGATCCGCCCGCGGCGATGCAGCGGCGAATGCGGGCCGAGGGGGTGCGCATCCTGCTGGCGGCCGGCAAGCTCAACGAAGCTTTTCAAGCGGCCGGCGCGGCGAGCGACGAAACCGGCTCCGCCGCCGCCGAGCTGGACTTCGCCCGGCTGCAAGCGATCGTCGCCCAGTGGCAAAAGGCCGGCAGCGCCAATGCCGCGACCGACGTGTGGGAAAAACGGGCCGGCGACGAAGTCAGGCACATCGAAGCCCTGCACGGGCCCTACTGGATGCGGCGGGCCGAATCGCTGCTGGCCGGCACGTTGGCCAAGGCCGCCCGGGCCGCCAACCTGGACAATCTCACTCGGGCCGCCGCCAGCTTTTACCGCGGCGGCCAGATCGATCAGGCCCTGGCCGCATACGATCAGGCTGCCCAGCAAGCCGAGGACAAAGGCCAGGCCGAGCAGGCCTTCGACATTCGTTATACCGCCGGTGCCATCGAGAACCAGCGCAAGCATTATCAGGCTGCCAGCCAGCGCCTGGTCGCGCTGGCGGTGGCCAATCCCGAGCATCCCAAAGCGGCCGAAGCCCACCTGGCGGGCATCTACGCCGCCGCCGAGGCCGCGAAGGCCGACAACAAACCGTCGGTCGAGTTTCCCTCGCTGCTCGAAGAACACCTCACCCGCTGGCCGCAGGCTCCCAGCACCGCGCGGGTGGCATTCTGGCTGGGCACCGTCCGCGAGCACGAGCAGAAATGGCAAGCCGCCGCGAACGCCTTTCGCAGCGTCCCGCGAACTCAGGCTGGATTCGTGGAAGCCGCCGACGGAGCCGCTCGCTGCTACGAGCGGCTGTTTGCCGCCCAGCGAGCGGCCGGCAAGATCGATCCCGACGCCGTGCGCGAGGCGGCCCGCTGGTTCGAGCAGCTCGTCGCCGGGCCCTCGGGCAAGGGCCCTGCGGAGTGGACGACCCTGGAGCAGAAAGCCGCGCTCACGGCGGCGCGCTTGCGGCTGGCCGATACCGAGGACGGCGCCGCTACGGCCGAAGCGCTGCTCAGCGACGCCGTCGCGCACGCGACCGATGCGCCGGCCGAATGGCAAACGTCCGCCCGGGTGCTACTGGTCGCCGCGCTGGCGGCCCAGGGCCGGCTGGAAGACGCGGTCGGCAGCGTCGAAAAGGTCGCCGGCGGCTCGCCCGCCGATCTGGCCCTGATGCTCGACGAACTGGCCAAGGCGGGCGGCGGGCTCAAGGACGACGCTCAGAAGCGCAAGTTAGCCGAGCTCGAATTGCGGACGATCGCGGCCTTGGGCGAGCGAACCGGCCAGCTCGGCGCCCGCAGCGCAAGGCGCTCGACCGGCTGCACAGCCTCGCCCTGGCCACCACCGGCCAGCACGACGCGGCGGTCAAGCTGCTCGACAATCTCGCCCGGCAATACCCCAAGGATGGCCGGCTGCAGGAAGAGCTGGCCGGACTGCTGGCCGAATCGACGGCTCCCGAGCAGTTGCGCAAGGCGGTCGAGAAATGGACCGAAATCATCCAGCACAGCCGGGGGGGCACGCCGCGCTGGTTTCAAGCCAACTTGGGGCTGGCCAAGGCTCAGCTCGCGCTCGGCAAGCGGGCACAAGCCCGAGCCGTCGTCAAGCTCGTCGCCACGACGCATCCCGACTTTGGCGGCCCCGAGCTGCGCCGCCAGTACGAGCAGGTGCTGGCCGAGTGCGAGGCGGAAAAGTGAGTAACATGAGCGAGAGTTTCAAGGCCTCTACTATCAGAATGCAGCTATCGACTTTCGTAGCAGTCCTGCGTCCTGCGGACGAGCACTTGGCACAACATGGAACGACGGCCGGCGCATCTGATCGCTTGTTCAGATGCGTGCCAACGGGTAAGATGCGTTGCAAGAAGGAGAAATGCGACATGAAGGAGCAGACCAAACAACCTGGCGTCGTCAAGCCGCCCACAAACGCCAAGCCAGCAACCGCGAAGACGGTCGCTGAACAGATCATGCCGCGCATCGCAGCCGCGCAAGCTTACGGAAAACCTCAGTACCGCGCGTTCGAAGTTGCGCGGCTAGACCATACCAGTTCGCGCATTGAGTGCGAAGCACATCCCTTCCACAGCGACTCGCAGCAGTGCTCCGAGGTCGTCGGTCTCGCCAAATTTCGGCGAATTGAGGGATTTAACACGGGCTGGCGCCGCCAGTTGCTCCCAGGCCTTTTTGGGCGCACCTTTCTTCGTGGCGTCAAAGACTCCGAACCCCTTGCCACCCTGTTTGTCCAGGAGGGAGAAGCACGGCACATCGGTGAGTCCATCGCCGACGTAGATCATGTTGGAAAACGGGATCCGTCGATTCTGCGGCTCCACATTGTTGTTTACCAAGTACGGATTCCGGCGATCCGGTTTGAGAAGACCCTTGTTCAACTCGAATAAGTAGCGCGTTTTTTCGGTGAACGTCACCACGTTGCGGATGGCGCCGACTTCCCCGTCGATTTCGGCGAATCTGCAACCCCGGACGGCGCTGAAATGGGACGCAATCGAGCTACCCAGAATGATTTCTTCGAGGCCTCCGCTGATGACGTAGAACTCGATGCTCGGGTTGGATAGCGTATGCGCCCGCACCTGGGCCCGCAGGTCGTCAAAGATGCCGGGGAGCCCTGGATAGAAGGCACACTGCTTACCGAATTCGCGCAGTTTCTCGTTCGAGAGCCTGCCGAGGGGTTTGCCGGCGCCGACCTGACTGAGGATCAGGTGCAGGTATGCAGGCGCCGGGTCCCACCCGTCGTCAACCAACGGGGCGACGCGCTTCTTCCAGAAGTCTTCGACGTCGATTCCATGAGCCTCAAGGAGCAGGCTGGTCGAATCGTCTGTAAGCGTATCGTCGAAGTCGAAAATGAGCGCGATTGTGTTCTGTGGTGCGGCCATCGATTCAGATCGCGTCGCGGGGGCTCCGAATTGGAGCGTGCTTAATCGGCTACACCAGCTCCGGCATCGGCTCGTGCCGATCGACCAGGTAGGTCGGCCGCCCGCTCAGGTCGGGCACGGTCGTGCGATTGGGATCGATGCCCAGCGCGTGATAGAGCGTGGCGAAAACCTCCGGGAAGCGCACCGGCCGGTCTTTGGCCTCGCCGCCCAGGCGATCCGTCGAGCCGATGACCTGACCGGTCCGCATGCCGCCGCCGGCCAGTAGCGCGCAGCTGACGTTGGGCCAATGATCGCGGCCTGCGTCTTTATTGATTTGCGGCGTGCGGCCGAACTCGCCCCAGACAACCACCGAGACGTCCTTGTTCAGCCCGCGCTCGTGCAGATCGGACAAGAGCGCGGCCAGCCCCTGATCGAGCATCGGCATGTCCTGCCGTCCGGCGTCGAAATTCTTGCCGTGCCAATCCCAACGGCTGAAGGCCAGCGTCACGCAGCGGGCGCCCGCCTCGACCAGCCGCCGGGCGATCAGAAAATGCTCCATCAGCTTCGGTCCGCCGTCGTCGCGATTCTTCGGATCGCCGTGGCCGTAGCGCTCGCGGATCGCGGGCACTTCTTTCTCGATGTCCAGGGCGTCGAGTAGCCGGCTGGACGTCAGCACGCCGAGGGCCTGCTGATTGAAATTGTCGAGCCCCGCCATCAGGCCGCCGGCATCCGCCTCGCGCCGCATGCGGTCAAAGCTGTCGAGCAGCGCCCGGCGGTCGTTCAACCGGTCGAGCGTGATCCCATTCAGGACCATGTCCTCCTGCCCTTCGCCGGCTGACGGACGGAACGGAGCGTGGGCCACGCCCAGGAAGCCGGGCTTGCCCGCGTCTGCCCATTCCATGTGGCCCATCTTCGGCGATAGTCCCACGAACGGCGGCACCGCCGGATGGCCCGGGCCTTTGAGCTTCGAGAGCACCGAACCCAGGCTGGGCCAGCCGCCGGGCGGCTGGTTCTGCAGCGAGTGGCCGGTCAGGCATTGGAACGCGTCGTGCTGGGGAATCGCCCCGACCATCGAGCGGATCACCGCCACGCGGTCCATCATCGTGGCCAGGCGGGGGAAGTGCTCGCAGATTTCGATGCCCGGGACGTTCGTGCGAATTGGACGGAATTCGCCGCGGATTTCGCTGGGGGCCTCCATCTTCAGGTCGAACATGTCCTGATGCGGCGGGCCGCCGGGCAGATAGATCATGATGATCGCTTTGTGCGATCGCCGTGCTCCTTCCGCCTCGGCCCGGAGGATGGACGGCAACGTCAGGCCGCCCAAGGCCAGGCCGCCGATGCGCAGAAAGTTGCGCCGCGAGACTCCATCGCAGTAACGATGCCGCTGGCCCAGAATCGTCAACATGGCAGCGTCTCCTCGGGATGCCCGGCTGGCCGGCACGGCCAAACGGATCAACAAGTGCCGATCCATTCTAACGATTCCCCCTCGCCGATGCCACACAATGTAGGCAATGGGCGGAGCCCAGGCAAAGGTTTAAGAGCGGCCGGCAACATCCGATCTGGATCAATGGCCCCTTGAGCCCGCAAGTCGTATCCTACCCATTCTCTACGACCGGTTCGCTTTCGCGCAAGGAGTTAGCGGCATGCAGATCGCTGGACGAACGTTTCTGGTGACGGGAGCCGGGTCGGGGCTCGGCGCGGCCACCGCCCGGATGCTGATCGCCGCCGGGGGCAATGTGGTCCTGGCGGACGTCAACGCCCCGCCGGCCGAAGCCCTGGCCGCGGAACTCGGGCCGCCGGCCCGTTTCCTGCGCACCGATGTCACCGACGAGACGGCCGTCACGGCCGCGATCGAGCTGGCCCAGCGACACTACGGGCGCTAGGCGGGGTAGTGCAGTGCGCCGGAATCCTCGGCGCGGGACGGGTCGTGGGAAAGAGCGGCCCGCACGAGCTGGCGCTGTTTCGCCGGGTGATCGAAGTGAATCTGATCGGCACGTTCAACGTGCTGCGGCTCGTCGCCGCGGCGCTCACCACCAATCCGCCCAACGACGAGGGGGAGCGAGGCGTGATCGTCAACACTTCCAGCGTGGCCGCGTTCGACGGTCAGATCGGCCAGGCGGCCTACTCGGCCTCGAAAGGGGGCGTGGCTTCGCTGTGCTTGCCGATTGCCCGCGAGCTGGCGCGGTTCGGCATTCGCATCGTGGCGATTGCCCCCGGCGTGTTCGAGACGCCGATGGTTGCCGCGTAACCGACGAAGCCCAAAAGTCGCTGGCCGCGCAAGTGCCGTTCCCGCCCCGCTTGGGCCGCCCGAGCGAATACGCCTTGCTGGTCCGGCAGGTCATCGAGAACCCGATGCTCAACGGCACGGTGCTACGGCTGGACGGCGCCCTGCGGATGGCGGGCAAGTAGCGTCGCGACGATTCACCGCCGGCACCCTGGCCGATTCCGGGCAGCGCGTGCGCGGCGAACCCTTACGATCGGCACGAGCGGATATTTCGCCGCCGGTGATTTGACCGCGGGCCGCTTTCGACGTAGGTATTCCCTTGGCGGGTTTGCGGCAGGCCATGTCCTGCCGCGGCCCGCTGGCCCTTCGCTGTGCGGCCCATTCGGGCTCGTTTTCGTCGTCACCAGTTCGCAATCCGCGCCGGACCCAGCACGGCCGGTGCAACGAGGCAAAATCTTCATGAGCGCGACGCGCTGCCAGTCTCGCACTGCGCCCGGAGATGTTCCGGCCGCCCTGGCCGAAGCAACGGCCGAGGAAAAAGTCCGCCACTTTGTCCGGGTGCTGCTCTCGGGCACGCACCCGGCAGGGGCGTTCAAGGAACGCCGGCGAGACCAGCGGTTTCCGCTGGCCCGCTTGATCCGGCTGACGCCCGTGGGTCCCGATGGCGCTCCGCTGGCCGAAGCGGTCGTGGTGGTCGGCAAGGACGTGTCGGAGCGGGGGCTGGGGTTCTATCATCCACAGCCGCTCGCGCAGCGGCGGATGATCGCCTCGATCGAAACCCGCGGCGGCGCGTGGCTCGAATTTTTGATCGACATCAACTGGTGCCGGTTCACCAAGCACGGCTGGTACGACAGCGGCGGCCGGCTGTTGCAGGTCGTCGAGCGCGGGCCCGCGGCCGAAGGAGCAGGCGAGACGGAGCGTGGCGCGAGCCGCGCCGACCGCCTATCGCCCAATCTGGCGGACGAGTCGGTGGCCGTCGGCGGCCTGACCGTGGCGGCAATGGCCAGCGGTTAGACGCCCGCGCTCGGCAGCTCGAACCGCGGGCGGCGCATCGCACCGCCGCTGCCAGACCGCGGTGATCCGGGCGCGTCGAGCCCGCGCCGCGCCTCCGCGCTTGCAATTCCGCTTTGCCGAGGTCTAATGCAAAGAGTGTCGCGCCCGGCCGCTGGCCGGTCGTGCGCGCACGGGACCCTGGCGCCGGGAAACCATCTCGTGGACCGACTGACTGCCGTCGACTACCGACCGCCGCGAATCGGCGCGTCCTTGCTGCTGGCCGCTGTCGTGGCTGCCGGCGGTTGCGACTATATCTCCAAGTTGAGCAGCCAGGTCGAGAAAGAAGCGCAGCAGGTCGTCGCCCATACCGTCGAGGAAGTCAAACAGCAGGTCGGGACCGCGGGCAGCATCGAGCTGGATCTGGGAGGTCCGGTCGCCACGAAGGGTTGTTACGCCAGACTGCTGCCGATCAGCGGCCGGCCGACGATCTTGCAAGTGACCAGCTATGCCGACGCCGACAGCGAATCGTATCCCAGTTTCTTCCTCCGGGCCGAGGCGCCGTCCGCCGAGCCGGGTGCCCTGGTCGGAGTTTCCCTGCCCGTCGAAATGTATCTCCAGAGCGAAGCCGACGGCGCGATCTGGCACAGCAAGCCCGACGAGCCGGCCCAGATCGTGGTTCGCTCGGCGGCGGCCGACGATTTTGCCGCCGATCTGCAAGGCGTGCTGGTCAACACGGCGACCGGTGCCCAACTGAACGTGACCGGCAAGATGAAGGGAACCTTGCGCTAAGCGATCCATCCGCTCGGCGACCCGTGGAGTTGAATTTGATGGACAGGCCACTGCCTGGCCAAACGCGACATGTCGCTCGGGAGGATTTTTCCTTGGACCGACTTGCCGTCCGTGCTCCCCATAACGGGCAGCGCCTCCTCGGCCTTGCCTGGCTCTTAACCGCGGCCTTGGCTGCCGCCATGCTACTGCCGGCACGGGCCGGCGCTTCCGACGACGAGGCCGAATCCGAGCCCGCCAAGAAAACGTCGGGGAAGAAATCGGCCGCCAAGAAGCCGAAGGCCGCCGCGCCGACTGCCAGGCTCGACGTCTCGAAGGTCAGTCCACGCGGACCCAGCAGCAGTCAGCCCGACCGCGTGCTGGCGGTGTGGAGCGATGGTCCGGCCCAGGTCTGGCGGGCCGAAAGCTATGTGCTGGCGACTCAGGCCGACCAATTGCTCACGCAATTGGAAGACCGCAAAGGCAAATCGGCCAAGAGCGACCTGGCGGTCTTTGGCCGGGCCCACGTTTGCCTGTTGCAGCTCGAACGCCTCGCCCTGCGCCTGAAAGATTTGGGGGAGCCGGCCGCCTTCGACTTGAGCCGCCGCCATGCCGACCTGCACCATCGCCGCGACCTGATCAAGCAGCGCCTGTTGACCACGCAGCAGACGCCGATCCACGACGTGCGGGCAATGGTCACCAATCGTTGCCAGAATCTGGAAAAGCTTCTCCTGCCGATCGAGAAGCTACGGGCGGCCGGCAAGCTCGATCCGGCTGAGACCCGCTTGTTCACGCTGTACGACGATTTGATGGTCGGCGGCGTATGGTTCGAAATGGACGAGGTCAATTCCACCCCGCTGGCTCCGATCGAACGGCTCCGGCTGAATTTGCATGCCGACCTGACGCCCCGCCGCCGCGAAGAAGGCAAGGCCGCGATCCGGCAAGCCCGCGAGCAGGCCCAGCCCGCCTATGCCGATGCGCTGAAAGTGATCTCAACCGCCGCCGCCGATCGCGCGGCCGGCAAGCCCATCAACGGTCCGCAGATCGCCGCAGAATCTCTCGACCGCTGGCAGGAGTTATATCGGCAAACGCTCCACGTTCGGGCGATGGATTTCGCCCTGGCCGACGTGGAAGGGGGTTTCGACAATACCCGCAGCTCGGACGACTACGACCGCTTCAAGCAAGATGCCGTCAAAACCCTGGTCGATCTGATCGAGGCCGACGGCCGTGCGACGCCGCCCGACGCGGCGGGCGACCGCTACGCGGCCTGGCTCGCGGTGCTGGCGCCGACTCTGTCGCTGGCGGCCGACCCGGCCTTCGTCGAGCCGTTCCGCGAGGCGCTCGACGGCCTGGCGCAGAAATCGCCGGCTCTCAACCAGCAAGTCACCAGTTATCGCGCAGCCACCAACGATGTGTTGCGGTGGCGCGCTCGCCTGGCCGCGGCCCAGGCCGGCCCGCCGGTCGCGCTGCCGACAACCGATTTCAAGGCGCTCGTTTTCTACCTCGTTGCCCGGCCTCATGACGAAGTTGGCCGGCGACCTTGTCGGCAAGACCATCGTCGTGCGCGACCTGATCGGAGCGGGCGCCGCCGGCGGGGCAGTCAGTCCGGCCAATCAGCCCGACGGTTATCAGCTGCGGCTGCCAGCCGGGTCGCTGCAAGCGGCACAGGAGTCGTTGCGGTGCGCCCTGCTTTGCGCCGCCGAGCAAAGTCCGCTCTCCCTGGAAGCCGCCTTGGCGCTGGCCGGCAGCGAGCGGGGCGACCTGGTGGCCGCCGGCGGCGAGCTGAAAAAAATCGTCGAGCTGGAAGCGTACATCCCCTTCTTCGCCCAGGCTGCGGCCAACATTCCCCCGCAGATCGACCGGCTCCCCGGCAACCTGCTGGGGTCCTTGCGCTGGCGGGCCGAATTGCAGCCGGTGTGGTGTCAGCAGCGCTACGCCTACTGGAAAGTCGCGGCACCTTAACGTCGTTCGCCGCGTATCCGCGCGAGCCTCAGGGGTCGCTTCACCCGCGGCGCGGCGAGACTTTTTCCATCGGGCGTGGCGATGCCCGATTAGGAATCCGTGAGCCGGCGATTTGAGTTCGATTTGCCTTCGCGGTCGACGGCCGTCCCGTGCTTGTAATTGCGGGCGCTGCGATCTAATGCAGCCCGATATTCAGGCGCGACCCCTCCTGGTCGCTTCTTGCCCCCGGGGAGCATTGGCCGTGGATCGACATCCGATCGGGGTGGCGCGCTGCGAACTGCACGGTCGAAAGCTCGGCTGGCTTGCCGCCCTGGCACTGATGGCCGGTGCGCTGGCTTGCGTTTCCGCCGCACCGGCGGCAGATGAAGCCGAGCCGCCGCCCGTCAAGACGTCGGGCAAAAAGAAGTCGACTCCCGACCAGTCCGCGGTGGCCGAGGATTCCGCGTCTGCGCCGCAGGCAAAGTCGTCGCCCCAAAAGTCGGCGGGCGACAAGGCCTCTCCCAAGAAAGGGAAAGCGACGCTCCGGCAAAAGAGCCTCGACATCTCCGGGGTGAGTCCGCAAGGGCCCGGCAGCGAGCATCCGGATCGCCTGCTCGCGCTCTGGAGCGATGGCCCCGCGATCCAATGGCGGGCCGAGGGTTATCTGCTTTGGCAGGAAGCGGAGCGCCTGATCGACGAAGTCGAGGCCGGGCAGGCCAAAGCCGCGAAGGCGAATCTGCTAGCCTTCGGCCAGGCCCACGTGCGGCTGATGCAATTGGCCCGACGCCAGCAGTGGCTGTTCTGCTTCGCCGAGCCGGCCGGCTACGACCTGCGCGGCGCCGACAATCTGCTCCGGAGCCGGCATCGAGGGCTGCGGGACAAGCTCAAGCAGAACCATGCGGAAATGATCGCGGCCGTGTGTGTGGCGCTGAGGTCGCGCTGTACCAATCTCGAGCGCCAACTCGTTCCGATCCACAAGCTCCGCGAGGCTGGCAAATCGGTCGAAGCCGAGGCCCGGCTGCTTGAGATCTACGACGAGCTGGCCGTCGCCGGCGTCTGGTACGATTTCATGGACAGCGGGGGCCCGTTATACCCCGCCGAGCGACTCTTAAGCGCCCTCGGGCAGGACCTGGGGCCAGCCATGTGGAAGGAGGCACTGGCGGCGACGCGGACGCGGCGCCAGGCCGAACAGCCACAGTACCAGCAATTGCTCGATGAAATCGACCGGGCAAGCAAGGCGCTGGCCGAAGGGAGCAAGACCGTCGAAGTGGCGGACCAGCGACTCGATGGCCCCGCGGCCTTGGCCCATTTTCTCCGCGGCTGGCAGCAACTTTACGTCCAGACACTGCACGCGCGGGCCCTGGACGCGACGCTCGCCCAGCAAGAACTGCGCACGCGAAGACGATACGGATATCGTTGCCGACGATTCGCGGTCGACGGCGGCGTACGAGCAGTTCCGGTTGGACGTGGTGCGCCGTCTGACGAAGCTGATGGAAGCAGACGCCGCCAGTGTCTCGGCCGATGTTGCCGCATCCCGATATTCCGCCTACCTCGACACCCTCGCGCCGGTCCTTTCGACGGTGGCTGATTCGAGCACAACCGAACAATTCCAAGTACGCGCTGGATCGAGTCGTCGCCAAGTCGCCAGCTCTGAGCGAGCAAATCGGCAACTATCGGGCTGCCACGGCGGAGCTGCTCCGCTGGCGGGGTCGGCTCGCCGCCGACAAGTGGCGGCGGGCGAAATCAACCGTGGTCGAATTGCCGCGTTTCGACCGCGGTATCAACCAGCCGCTGCCAATCCAGATCGCCAAGCTGTCAGCTGACCTGCGAGAAAAACAGCTGGCCGCGACAGGCTTGATCGGTTCGGCGCAGGGAACCGCCCTTTCGCCGCCGGACGAAGCGAACACGTACCGGGTCCGGGTTCGCGCCGCGCAACTTGAAGCCAGTATCCAGCGGCTCCGCGGCGCTCCTTTGCACCGAGGATCAAGGACCGCTGTCACTTCAAACCGCCCTGGCCTTGTCCGCCGCGGAGCGCGGCGACCTGGTAGGAGTCGGCGGTACGGTCCGCAAGTTCCAAGTGGATTCCTTCGTCTCGATGCTGATGCATGCCAGCCAGCGATCGCCCGTCCGCTGTGATCGCCCGCCCCCCAATCCTGTGGGTAAACTGCGTTTGCGCATCGAGCTGGACCCCCAGTGGGCCTGTCAACCCTACGAATTCTTCCAGCTTGGGCCCGAGTAACGCCGACCACCACTCCGCTCAGGCCCTCATTTCAGTCCCTTGACTGCCAAGCAGCTCGCGAAAGCGGCGCGCAACTGGCCGGCCCGCTCGGCGCTCCACCAGTCGAAGAACGCCTGCCGGGCGGCGCCCACGGCCGTCGTCTCTTCGGCAATCAAGATCGGCAGCGCGGTCGCCTCGGCGCCGACCTCGGGCCGGGCGAGCCAGTCGGAATACACCGCGCGGGCGGTGACGTGGTCGTTGATGGCGCCCAGCTTCTCTTGCAGCTGCTCCACCAGGGGATACAACTCGCTGCGGAAGGCGCGGTCGACGGCGCCGGCGAAGATCTCCATCGCGTAGCGGAGTTGCTTGCCCTGAATGCGAAACGCGTGCAAGGCCGCATAATCGCCGAAGTCCGCGGACGCCGCGGCAAAGAAATCCTCCGCCAACAACCCCATGCCCGGGCGGCCGTCTGACCAAACGTCGGCTGGATCAAGCGGTCGGCCTTGCCCCGCAGCCGAACCCGGTCGACGAGCGCCGCCTGCCGGCGGACAAAATCCTTGCCCCCCAGCTTGCGGCGGATTTTCTTGATCGGTCGCTGGGCTTCGGCCCGCCGCTTTTGCAGCTGCTCCAGCAAGGCGTTCAGGCCCGGCGCGAGCGGGCCAGTGCGACTCTGCAACCGCTCGACGAGCACGTCCAGGTCGCGGGCGTTGCCGGCCGCCTGCCGGATTCGCTTGAGCTGCTTGTTCATCCACAGCGCCCGCCGGGGCGGCAAGAGCGCGTCGAAAATCTGCATCGCCGCCATCGCCCGCCGGGTCGCCACCCGCAACTGATGGACGTTCTCCGGCTCTTCGCCTTCGTCGGCCGCCAGCGGCAGATAGTAGGCCACCAGCTCCAGCCGCGCGTCGATGCCCGGCGCGCGACGTCGGCCAGCGGCTCGTCGGGCGAAGCCTGGGTAATCCACTTGCCTTTGCGGACCATCATGGCGGACTGAGTCGACAACGGGTTCTAGGGGAATCGCGCAAGCGGGTGGGTGCAAGCCGCCATTGTGGGCATTTGCCGCCGGCGCGTCCATCAGGCGGCGCTCGAATGCGGAAGAAAATGCCGCACTTCGCAGCAGTCCGCCGCGTTGGCCGCTCGGGCACCTGGCAGTTTTCTCGCCTGCGGTGCCGCGGTTTTGCCGGGCACCTTGCCCCGCGACGCGGAGGCTGGTTTCATGTTCGGAGCGGAATCGAGATTTCGCCCCGGCCGGTAAGCTTTCCGACCAGCCAGCGCCGCATTGGAACCGCAATCGCCGTCCAGCCCATGCCTCTGTTGACCGCTCGCTTCGATTTGGCGCTGACTTACGCAGCCGAACTGCACCGAACTCAAGTCCGCAAAGGCAATTCGACGCCCTACCTGGCTCATCTGCTGGCCGTGGCGGCGATGGTGATCGAACAGGGCGGTGACGAAGATCAGGCGATCGCCGCCCTGCTGCACGATGCGGTCGAGGATCAGGGCGGGGACGCCACCGCCGCCGAGATTCGCCGCCGCTTCGGCAACCGCGTCTGCGAATTGGTCGCAGCCTGCAGCGATTCGGCCGGCGAGCCCAAGCCCCCCTGCGCGAGCGGAAGGAGGCCCATCTGGCTCGGGTCGCCCGCTCGTCGCCCGCCGTAAAACTGCTGATCGGGGCCGACAAACTGCACAACGCCCGGGCACTGCTGCACGATTACGACCGGCTCGGCGAAGACCTCTGGTCCCATTTCCGGGGCGGCAAGTCGGGCACCCAGTGGTACTATCGCGCGGCACTCGAGGCCATCCGGGCCGATCTCCCCGCCGGCCTGGCCGCGCAGCTCGACGACGCGGTCCGCGGGCTCGAAGCGCTGGGCCGCTCGTAACGCTCGGCATCGCCGCCGCTCGTGCCGTCGGCAGGGTCCGGCGCCATTGCGCCCGCGCTGTCCACTGCCGGGCCGCGTTCACCCAACCGCGGTCCGCCGCCCCTCGGCGCAGCGACGAAATCGGCGCAGCGGGTTGGCGCCGTGAGCTGCGCAGCGGGTCGGTGCAGTCGAGCCGCGGCTGCCTGGCCCCTTGTACGCAGCCGGCAAGGCGTCTGTTCAAGGGCCTGCGGCGGTCTGGCGGACATCCGCAAGTGTCTTATTCAGAAGACTTTGCGACGCCGGTCCCGAAGTTCATCAAGAACTCACAATCGGCTTATGGGGTGCTAATTGGGCACTGCCAAGATACTCGGGCCTTCGGACTCACGGCGAGCGGCTCAGTCAGGCGAAGTCGCCGATTCGCAGCCTTCGTGCCAGCGAGGACCCCAGAGCGAAAGCTCGCTCCGGCGAGCCGAGGGAACCCCAGGGGGCGACGACGCAGGACCGACCCAAACGATTTTTTTCCGATCCGCTCGGCGAGGCTTCGACCGGGCACTGTTGGTGAAAGGAGGTGGAATCACGCGGCGCCGATTTTGGCGCCACAGTCGCAGCGAAGCCTGACGATTTGGACCTGTTGAACTCGCCATCGGCGTTGCCGGCATCGACCCGCGTCGTGCCGAAAAATGCCGTGGTCCGACGAATCGCAGTTGTATTTTTCCATCGATTTCCAGAGAGACCCACTAATGACCAAGAAATTCAAAGGTTTCACGCTGATCGAGCTGTTGGTGGTGATGGTGATCATCGCCATCCTGATCGGTCTGTTGCTGCCGGCGGTGCAATCCGCCCGCGAAGCCGCTCGCCGCACGAGCTGCTCGAACAACGTCAAGCAAATGGCCCTCGCCGCGCTCAACCACGAAAGTCGCCAAGGGCATTCTCCCCTCCGCCGGTGAAGGCAAGAACGTGATTGGCACTTCGGCGACCAATCCTGGCTATTCCAATACGATTTACGACACCCAGTCGTTCTTCTCGCAGATTCTCGGCTTCACCGAACACGGCGATGTGGCCGCCGGTATGAGCCCGCTGTACGTCTACAACGACGCCCAGCAGCCCGGCTTCGGCAATATCCAGGCCGCCTTGACCAAGGTTCCGACCTTCCTCTGCCCATCGAACGGTATCCGTCAACCCGATCCAGTCGGTTACGGTCAGACCGACTACATGCCGCTGGCTTACTGCGACATCGCTCCGCCGCAGATCTATCAAAACGGCACCGATCCGTTGTGGCCGGCTTCACTCGGCAGCACCAGCACTCCTGGTCTGCGGGTCAAGGCTAGCGCATTCAACGGAGCTCTGAGCCTCTTGTGCCTCGGTGGTGGCCGGATGTCGGCAGTCGTCGACGGCACGTCCCACACCGCGATCCTGGGTGAAGATACGGGCCGTAACTTCGACGCGCAGTTCCCCTACACCATGTCGACGTATGCCGACCCGGTGTACTCGTCCTCGCCTCCCAGCACAATTACCGTAAAGGGTTGCACGTTCTACGCCGCCGCCCAATCTGGCTATGCTTTCCAGCAGAGCCCGGCGCTGCTGGGCAATGCTTTGTATGTCGGCGTGTCGGGCACCCCGGGCACGCAAGGCAAGCCTGCCTCCGGCATCACCCTGCCGAACGGCCTGACCTTCACCGACAACTACAGCCAGGCCCTCGTGCCCAACCACCAGTTGGGGCGCTGGGCTGACCCGGACTCGGGCTCGGGTGTCTCGGGTCCTCCGAACCAGAATACCATCGGTTCGCTGAACCCCAGCACCGGCACGTATCCTGGCTACACCCAGACCGTGCTCAACAACAATGCGTACCCGACGGGTGGTCCGAACACACTCAAAGACACGTACTCGACGAACGTGACCGCCTCTGGCGGCGGCGCTCCCATGGGGACCGACTGCCCGTGGTTCTATAACAACTGCGGTCCGAACGACGAATGGTGGGCTTTCCACAACGGTGGCGTGAATGTCGCGTTCTGCGATGGCAGCGTGCATTTCATCGCCAGCACGATCGACCCGGTGACGATGCGGTTCTTCTGCTCGCCCAACGAGTTGATCGCGATCCCGAACGAGCAGTTGTACATCCCCTCGGGGCAGTAACGGGTTTGCAAGGTTGGTCCGCACTCCTGGCCTAGGCCCGGCGTAAGCGACACCCGCCTGCTGGCTACCTCATCCCGGAGCGGGCTCCTGGCCTGCTCCGGGATGTTTTTTTGGTCCCCTAAGCTTCGCACGGATTCCGCCCATGTCCACGCTTTGGCAGCACGCCGGCCGCTGGCCGCTGTGGCTTGCGCTGCTGGCGCTCTGCTGGCCAGGCGCCAGTCAGGCCCAGGCGGGACCCGCCGTCGATCTGCGGGCGCCCGTCTATAGGATCTTGCACGAGCACTGCTGGGAATGTCACGACTCGGTCCAGCGGGCCGGTGGACTCGATCTCGAATCTCTCGCGGGACTGCAGCGCGGCGGCTTCTCGGGCCGATCTCTGGTGGCCGATCGGGATGCCGACAACGCGTTGATCCAGCGCATTGCATCGACCGATCCGACGGTCCGCATGCCCCAGGGCCGCCCCCCGCTGCACCCCAGCGAGCAGCAGATCCTTCGGGACTGGCTGGCCCAGGGAGCGCCGTGGCCCGACGAGGAAATCGAGCGCCGGAAACATCTCGGCGAGCCCTTCTCGAGGTCGTTCGTCGCCCGGTTGGGCCGTACGCTGACAGGCGAGTCCAACGAAGTGCCGGGGGTGAAGCTGGCCCTGGCCCTGCTCTTGGTGCTCGCGCTGTTGACGGTCCTGGCAGCACGGCTGCGGCGCACGGCTGCCGATACCCCGGCGCCCGCCGCGTGGCGCCGCGTGCTCGCCTGGTCGAGCCCCGGCCACGGCCTGGTCGCGGCTTTTTTGTTGTGCGCGGCGACCGGTGGGTTTTGGCTGTGGTGCGAGTACCGCGATCAGGTGAACGCCGTCGCCCAGCTCGCCGACGCGCTCCAGAAAGCCAAGACGGTGCCACGCGACATCCATGCCGTCTACGGCTCGCCCCCCCGGCCGCCCCGGCCGTTTCGCCCGGCGCAACTGGCGGGCACCTATTACCGCGGCAATCTGGACCGCCACCCGGCCCTGTTCCATGGGGGCAACTTTCGCACCGCGACGATTCGCGTTTCGCTGCGCGACGCCGCGGGCAATAAACTGCATCCTGGCGACGCCGTCGAGGACGGTGCCGTGGTCATCCGCCTGGACGTCACCCGGGCTGCTCACACGCCCGAGGCCCTGATCGGCGATCCAGTATTGGCCCAATGGTTTGTCAGCGCCAGTGATTTGACGGGCGGCCCGCAAGGTCAACTGCCGGCCGACGCGGTTCGCTTCGCGGCGGTGGAACCTGGCCGGCGCTGGGTGGCCGATGTTCCGCTGGTCATTGCCCAGCGAGAACGGGACGGCTTCAATGGCGACAGCTTGTACGTCTATCGGGCTCCGGTCGACTGGAACTCCCAATCGCCGGTCTGGCCACAGTGCGAATACGTGGTCGTGCATTATCTGCCGCTGCTCGCAGGGCGGCTGCTGCCGATTGCCGATTTGTGGCTGGGCCCGGTGTTGGTGCGCGATCAACTGGCCCAGCCCCAGCCGCGCCGGATTCCGCTGGAGGAATGGCTCGACGATCGCCCGATTCCGCAATTGCCGGGCCCGCTCGAGCGCGATCCCTACGGGCCCGATGCGCGCCGCGCCCTTTCGCCGAGCTTGACAAGAATTCGACCGACGACGACTGAGCGCGTTAGGACACTTCGAGCGGATTGCAGACCGTGCCGCTCATGGTACGATGCAACGACAGGCACGTCTTTTTCTGATTCGTAAAACCCCATGCGCGACAAATCGGCCGCACGGCGTAAACGCAAGCCGAAGAACGAGTCGACGCGGAAAGGCGAACCGTCGGCCGCCTCGAATGTCGAACGGGAATCCGACAGCGAACAATTAAAGCGCCGCGAGCAGGACATTTCAATCTCGTTAGCGCCGGAAATTCCTCCAGCGTCAAATGGGCGATCGGTCGCCGTCGGCGTCTTGTTCGCCGCGACCGTCCTGGCCGGCGCGGTGCTCTTGTTCCTCCTTGAGCCGTTTGTGGGTAAGTCGCTCTTGCCGCTCGTGGGTGGCACGCCGGCCGTCTGGAATACCTGCGTCTTCTTCTTTCAATTCGTGTTGCTCGCCGGGTACGTCTACGTTTACCTGATCGACCGCTATCTCTCGGTGCCATGGCAATTGGCCCTGCAGGCGCTGCTGATCGTGGGGGCACTTGCCCTGCTGCCGATCCGTTTTTCCGAAAGCGTTGGCCTGCATGCCTCGGATCGACCGATCCTCTCGCTGATTGCCGCCCTGGTCGCGACCGCGGGCCTGCCGTTCTTCGTCGTTTCGACGACCGCCCCCCTGGCGCAAACGTGGTTTGCGCGGGCCCGGCCGGGGGCCAGCCCCTACTGGCTCTACATCGCCAGCAACGGCGGCAGTCTGACGGCGCTCGCCGCCTATCCCACGCTGGTTGAGGCCTGGTTTCCGCTGACCCAGCAGTCCACCTGGTGGACGTATTCGTTCGTCGCTTTTGCGGTCCTGTCGTTGGGTTGCGGAGTTTTTGCCGCCCGCAGTCAGCGAGATCAGTCGCCCGCCGCACCAGACGCCGAGGCGCGGGTGACTGGAGTCACGAGTCGAGTGCGCGGGGCATGGCTGCTATTGGCATTTTGCCCGTCGAGTTTGATGCTGGGAGTCACGACCCATTTGTCGAGCGAGATCGCACCGATTCCCGTGCTGTGGGTCATTCCCCTTGCGATCTATTTGTTGTCGCTGATGATCGCTTTTGCCGATCCGCCGGCGTGGCTGGTTCGGGCGTGTGACGTTGGATTCATTCTTTGCGCCTGAGCGCGGCCGTCTCGCGCGAACTTTTGTATCGCTCGGACGGGCAGGGAATTCTGTTTCACCTGGCGCTGTTGTTCTGCCTCGACCGCACTGCACTGCCGTCTCGCGCGGCTCCGGCCCGCTCCGGCCCGGCTCACTGAGTTCTATTTCTGGGTCTCGTTGGGCGGATTGGGCGGCGGCGTCTTCAATTCGCTCGTCGCGCCCCAGGCTTTCTCCTGGCTGGCCGAGTACCCGCTGTCGATCGCGCTGGGCGTGCTGCTCGTGCCCTGGCCCGTGCGGCGACCGCAAATCGGATTACCGCTGCGAACGGGGATTCGCCTTGCGGCCGCGGCACTCGTGCTGTTGGCGATGTCGTGGAATGTCTATTTTTCGGATATGGCGAATAGTGTGATTTATCGCGAACGGACCTTTTTTGGCCCCTTTTCAGTCCGGAAAGGCGCACAGGGGATCAGTCACCAACTCGCCCACGGCAGCACGATTCATGGCGTCCAGAATGTCGAAGGCCTGGACGCCCGGGCTCGACGCTGCGCCGCTGACCTATTTTTTCTGGTCCGGCCCCATCGGCCAGCTCTTCATCGCCTACCGTGGCACCGCGGTGACGCAATCGGTGGCCATTGTAGGGCTGGGAGTCGGGTCGATCGCCGGCTACGCCGATGCTGGCCAGGAATTCACGTTTTATGAAATCGACCCGGCCATCGAGCGCGTCGCCCGCAATCCGCAGTGGTTCACCTTCTTGAGCGACGCAGAGGCGCGCGGCGAAAATCCGCGTCGAGCTGGGCGATGCACGACTGCGCCTGCAAAACGCTCCGGACCAGGCGTACGGGTTGTTGATTCTCGACGCCTTTACGAGCGATGCGGTTCCCACGCACCTGCTCACTAAGGAAGCGGTTTCGCTTTATTTCCGAAAAATCAAGCCGAATGGACTCCTGGCCTTTCACATCTCTGTGCTGTATGTCGACCTATGCCCGTCTTGTCGAAAATCGCGGCCGAGCTAGGGCTCGTGGCCTACGTTCAGAACGATTACGCCGTTAGCCAGGAAGAGGCGCGGCGCGGCAAGCTGCCTTCGACCTGGCTCATCATGGCGCGGGCGTCGGACGACATCGGGCCCGCCCTGAAAAATGACCGCTGGAGGGCGTGTGGGCCGGCGCCGCAGGCCGAGTTGTGGACGGACGAAAGCTCGAATCTGCTCCGCGCCATACGCTGGTGATTCGTCCGCGCCGGCCGGAACTCGGCTCGATCGGCTCTCCCGCCAGCAGGGCCCAGAGACCAACACTGCCGCGAACCGACGCCGGCCGCAAAAACCCACGGCGCGGACACTGCAGCGCCACCCGGCCGATCGCAATGCGGGACCCGGCGGCGCGGTGAACCACAAGGGTCAGGCAAAAGGCCGACTATGAATCCGAGAATCGCAACCGCCCCTATCGCCGGCTGGCCTGGGCTGACCCTATGTTGGGCAACGCTGGCCCTGGCGGGCGTCGTCGCTTATGCCAACGGGTTTGCCGCTCCTTTCGTGTTCGATGGCGATCTGTTTGCCGACGGCCTGGAAGCCGGCCAGTTGTTTCCGTATCGCTTGGCCGGGGCCAATCGCGGCCTCGTCATTCTGACCTTCCAGGCGAATTACTGGCTGCATGGATTGCACCCGTGGGGCTATCACGCCGTGAATTTGGCGATCCATGTCGCCTCCGGGCTGCTGCTGTTCGGAATCGTCCGCCGCAGCTTGCTCCGCCCGCAATTGGCGCCGCGCTACGGGCAGCACGCCGTGGCGATCGCGCTGGTGGCCGCACTGTTCTGGCTGGTGCATCCACTGCAGACGCAAAGCGTCACATATCTCATCCAGCGCTTCGAATCGCTGATGGGGTTGTTTTTCGTGCTGGTTTTGTATGCGTTCGTTCGCGCGGTCGATGCACCGCGGTCAGGCTCCTGGCTGATTCTGGCGGTGGTCAGTTGCCTGCTCGGCGCCTTTTGCAAGGAGACCATTGCCGTGGCGCCGGCGGTGGTGTTGTGGTACGACCGGGCGCTGGTTGCCACGAGCTGGCGGCAGATCTGGCAATGCCGTAAGGGCTTTTACGCGTCGTTGTTTGCCGCCGGCAGCGTGCCGGCGCTGGGAGTCATGCTTAACACGAAGTCTTATACGCAGTCGAATTTGCTCTCCGGTGCCGGCGTGACGACCGCCGAATACCTCCGCAGCCAACCGGGCGTGGTGCTGCACTACTTGCGGCTGGCGTGCTGGCCCGACACGCTCTGCCTGGACTACGGCTGGCCCGTGGCGTCCGGGGCCTGGTCGACGATCGGACCGCTGATCCCGCTCCTAGTGTTGGCGGGCGTCACCCTGTGGGGCGTGCTCCGTTGTCCCCCGGTCGGATTCCTGGGAGCCTGGTTCTTCCTCTGTCTCGCACCGACGTCGAGTTTGATCCCGATCGCCGACCTGGCATTCGAACACCGCATGTACTTGCCCTTGGCCGCGGTGGCGGTCGCCGCCGCGGTGGGTCTGGACGAAGGGCTGCGAATCCTGCAGCGGGGGAACGAATCCGCCCGGGTCGCGCCCGACTGGCAATTCGCCGGTCTGGCAGCATTGCTCGCTTGCGGATTGGCGGCACGCACTGTCTGGCGCAATCGCGATTATCGCGATCATGTCACGTTCTGGCGGGCAACGGTCGCCGCCGCCCCCGACAATTGGCGGGCCCACGAGGAATGCGGAAAGGCGCTCGCGCGCCGGGGCTTCGGGCGCGAAGCCATCGCAGAGCTCGACGCGGCCAATCGGCTCCACCCCGGTTCGGCCGAATTGCTGACGGCGCTGGGCACAGCCTGCTTCGTGGCCCAGGAAAACGAGGCCGCCGTCGATGTATTCCGCCAGGCCCTGGCGATCGAACCCGGCACGGCCTTGACGCGAGTCAATCTGGCCATGGCCCTGGAGCGGCTGGGCCACACCGACGAAGCGGCGGGGGAGTATGCCGCAGCCCTGGCAATCGATCCCGACTCGGCCAAGGGACACTTCCACTACGCCCGCTTGTTGGCCGCCGGTCGCCGCGATCCCGAGTCGGCCATGCGCGAGTATCGAGCGGCCCTGGCCATCGATCCCAACTACGTCGATGCGCACAAAGGAGCCGCGACAACGCTCTTCGAGTGCGGCCGCTACGATGACGCGGTACGGCTACTCGAACGGGCTCAGGCCTTGGCTCCGCGCGACGCCGACGTCTGCAACCTGCTGGGCTTATGCTGGGTCCGACTGAAACGCTGGGACAGCGCCGCAGCTTGCTTTCGCCGGACACTGGCGATCGACCCGCAATTCAACGACGCGGCTCGAAATTTGACCATGGTCATCGAGTCGGCGCGGGCGGATTCCTTCGGCAATGCCGTGACAGTGCCTCGGGATCCGGCCGAGTGAATGCCGCGCCTTTGCCCGCCTGGCAAGCTCGACGGCGGCCGACGCCCGGCGACGATGACACCGAGGCGGCTAACCGGCAGCGCGCTCGAGACGGGGGGCGCTACCGGACGGCCGCCCGCGGACGCGGCGCCGGCCGGCCTCTGCTGCATTTGCAAGGCGGCCCTGTGATTGCGGGCGGCCTCCGCGAGGCCCGGATTCAAGTCCAGGGCCGTCTCAAATGCGCGGACGGCTTCGGCGAGTCTGCCTTGCTGCGCCAGGCACAGCCCGAGTGCATTTTGCACCTCCGCCGCGGCGGGGATCTGAGCGATGGCGCGCCGCAAGAGGTCCTCTGCTTCCTCGGCCCGGCCGGCATGGCACAACGTTGCCGCGGCATTCTGGTACGCCCGCGGGCTACGGGGCTCGATCTCGATAGCCTGACGATAATGCGGAGCGCTTCGTCGAGGCGGCCCAGGTCGCCCAGCAGGTTGGCATAGTTATCATGGCTCTTCGCCGAGTGGGGATCGATTTCCAGGGCAAGACGGTAGTGCTCCTCGGCTTCAGCCCTACGGCCTAGGCCCTGCAACTCGATCCCCAAATTGGTGTGTGCGGCGGCATCGGCTGGGTCGATGCGCAGCACTTGGAGTTGCGCGTCGGCGGCAAACTCGTGCTGCCCCGCCGCAGCTAATGCCAGCCCGAATTCGGACCAGGCCATGGCCCAATTCGGGTCGATCTCAACCGTACGGCGCAACGGCCCGAGCGCTTCTTGAGGACGGTGCAAACGATTCAGCGTGAGGCCGAGCGAGAATTGAGCGCGGGGGTTCCGCGGAGCGCAGTGGCAGGTGTCACGCCACAGGCTCTCTTCGCTTTCATAGACGGCGTTACGTTGCCAGGTAAGCGTTCCCAACGCGAGCGCGATTAGCCCGGCTGCCCCAGCCGCAAGCCGCGCGGTCCCGGAGCGGACCGCCAACCGTTCGCCGCCCAACACGACGAGCGCCACCACGGCCGCAAGGGGCAGGTACATGCGATGTTCGACGAGCAGGTCGCGGATCGGGACGATGCTGGACGTGGGAGCCAGGAACAAAAAAAAGGCCCCGCCCAGAAATGCGGCCCGGTTGCCGCGGAGCGCTCCCCAGACGATCGCCGCCAGCAGCCCAAGCACGGCGAGGACCGGAAACACTGCCTCGGACGGCGCGGCAACGGGCTGCCAAACGTAGTCGAAACACTGCCCCACCGGCCAGAGCGCCAGGCGGAGATAGTACAAGATGACGCCCGGCTGCGATGCCAGATAGGTCCAGGGCGTGAGCCCCTCGACGACAATCGCGCTCTCCTCCACTTCCAGTCGCGGTACGGGCGCATGGCGCGTGAGCACTTCGCCGGAAAGCCTGTTCAAGACAGGCAGAAGAAACGTGCCCGCACAGACCGCCGTAACGACGACGAGCGCTGCATAGAGTTTCTTGCGTTGCCAGATCGCGCTCCAATCGGCTGCGACGAAAGTCCGATCGTACCACAGCAATACCACCGGGAAGGTCAGGATCGTCTCTTTCGACCGCAGGCCCAGGACGTACGCGACGATTACGAGGGCAGACCATTCTGGGCGGCGGGCCCGCTCGTCCTGAGATCGACGAAACGCGTACAAGCCCAACAGATAGAACATGGCCGTCAACGTCTCGAAACGCTGACAGACGTAGTCCACGGCTTGCGTCGTCAGCGGGTGCACGGACCAAAGCCCCGCGATCAGAAATGCCAGTCCGGCGGCGCGCCGCGCGGTCGCTTCGTCCGGATGAAAGCCGGCCAGCGTGCGCCGCACCAAATCGAACAGAATCAATCCGGTGCAGCAATGGATCGCCAGGTTCAGCAGGTGATAACCCAGCGGCTCGAATCCGCCGAGGGCATGATTCGCCGCGAACGAAAAATCCACGAGACCCCGCAGCGACTTCCAGCGGTCGAAATCCGCGAGGTCTGAGACGCGGGGATTTTCCAGAATGGCGTGCCGATCGTCGAGCACGAAGGCCCCGCGCAGGCTATTGCTGTAGCAGACCACCGTGGCCGCGACCAGCGCGCAGGCGTACCAGGCCGAAGACAGTTGCGGCCACCCGGCGGTACCGGGCTGGCTCGACGGACGGGCTGGACGGCGTGGGCGGCGCATGGCGGAATTCGCACTCAACAACACCCGCCCGGTCAAACGGTCGGCAAGGCAGCCGGGAGAGAGATCGGGGAGCGCGCACTCGCGATTATTTCGCCAACCAACCGCGAAAGCAATTCGTTAACCCGTTTCTCACAAAGGGCGATTTCGCCGCGGGACCACGCACACAGACCGTCAAACTTTCGATTCATTCCTGCTACCTTGACGGACTGGCACTGCACAGGACTGTTGAGGCGAAGATAGAATGATGGGCATGGTTCGAGACGACGACATCTGGATCGTGGTGCCCGCCTACAACGAAGCGGCGCGGTTGGCGGCGACGCTGCGCCCGCTCATCGCCGCGTACGCCCACATCGTGCTGGTCGACGACGGCTCGCAGGACAACACGGCCGAGGTGGCTCGGCGGGATCACGTGTGGGTCGCGCGGCACCTGGTCAATTGCGGGCAAGGGGCCGCACTGCAAACCGGCATCGATTTTGCCTTGGGCCACGGGGCCCAAGTGATCGTCACGTTCGATGCCGACGGTCAGCACTCGGTCGACGACATTGCGGCGCTGGTGGCGCCCTTGCTGGCCGGCAGGGTCGACATCGCGCTCGGCTCGCGGTTCCTCGGCAGCGCGCCGAGCTACCCCGCTCGCGCTGGCTGATCCTCAAGTTGGGCGTGCTGTTCACGCGTATCGTCTCGCGGATTCGCGTGACCGACACCCACAATGGGCTGCGGGCGTTTTCGCGTCGCGCGGCCCAGCAGCTGCGAATCACCGAAAACCGGATGGCCCACGCCTCCGAAATCCTGGAGCAAATCCGCCGCGAGCGGATTTCGTATTGCGAAGTCCCGGTGACGATCCGCTATAGCCAGGCCAGCCTGGCCAAGGGGCAGAGCTCCTGGAATAGCCTCCGGATCGCCGCCCAGATGCTATTGGGAAAGGTCGTGCGATGAACAACTTCCAGTGGATCGCGATTCCGGCCCTGGCGGCCGTGCTGCTGTGGGACGTACGAGCCCTGGTGCGGGCCGAAGGCCCATCGCGGCTGCATCTGGCCCGGATCGGGCTCTGGTCGCTGGCCATCGTGTGCATTTGGCGGCCGGACCTGACCTCGCTCGCGGCGCAGGCGCTTGGAATCGATCGCGGGGCCGACCTGATCGCCTACGGCTTTCACTTTGCATTTCTCGCCACGACGCTCTATTTCTATTCCCGCTATTTGCAGCTCCGGGCCACGCTGACCGAAGTGGTGCGCCATTTGGCGATTCGCGAGGCCGAGTTGGGACAGGCCCACCGTGCCGAACCGTGAGCGCGCCGACGGCGTCGACTGAGAATCGCCAGCCCGGCTGGCGCCCCGCCGCCGCGCGTGCTCTCGGCCTGATTGCAAGCCTTGCTGCAGCTTGGGGGTGGGGCGCTCGTCGGGGACCGCGAGGTTCCGGCCCCGGCATAAGCATCGAGGCACGCCGGGCGACTGCGGACGGCCGCCGCCTTCGCAGCTACCTAACGGATTTCTCACCCGCTGGCGAACCACATGGCCCGGCAAAATCGTTAGAATTGAGAGAGCCTTGCGCCTTTTGTCCGGGGAGGCATTGGGGCGAGCGTGCTCGCCCGCGGACGCAGACTCTGTGGTATCCAAGAATCCGCAATGACTTCTCCCTCGACCGCCGCAGAACGTGCGCCGGGCATAACCTCCGCCGCCGGGCCGCCGATATCCCCCTCGTCGCAGGCTGAGTTGCCCCTGACCGTGATCGCGGCGGACAGCGGTTGGCAGTGGCTCAACCTGCGCGAACTGTGGGCCTATCGCGAGCTGCTTTATTTCTTCACCTGGCGCAACGTCAAGGTGCGCTACAAGCAGACCGTGCTGGGCGCGCTGTGGGCCGTATTGCAGCCGCTCGTGATGATGGTGATCTTCACCGCTGTGGTCGGCCACACGCCGGAGGCGGTCGCACTGCCCATTCCCTATCCGGTCTTTGTGTTCACGGGCCTCCTGGCCTGGTCGATGTTCGCCACGGCGCTTTCGGGCGCGGCCAACAGCCTGATCGAAACGGAGCGACTGATCACCAAAATCGCATTCCCGCGCCTGCTCATGCCGGCCGCGGCCATCGGCCCGGCGCTGATCGACATGGGCGTGTCGGCCGTCGTGCTGGCTGGGCTGATGTTGTGGTATGGTGTGACGCCGGGTTGGACTGCGCCCCTGCTGGTTTTGGGTTTGGCGGTCATTCTTGTCGCCGTCATCGGTGCCGGCGCGCTGTTGGCCGCACTGAACGTCATGTTTCGCGATTTCCGCTACACGACCACGTTCCTGCTGCAAGCCTGGATGTTCGCCACGCCCGCGATTTACATGGCGGCGCTGGCCGGAAGTGGTGACAGCGGCAGCGGCGAAGGAGGATTCGCCCGCTGGTTCGTATGGATCAACCCGCTTAACGGCGGTATCGCTTTCGCCCGGGCAGCGCTATTCGGTTGGCCGCTGCCTTGGGTTTGGCTGGGCGGGGCGGCGCTGGTGGCCTTGGTCATGCTGGCCGTGGGCTTGACCTATTTCCGTCGTACGGAAGATAGCTTTGCCGACGTCATTTGACGTGCCGTCGAACGAGACTTTTTGAGTGTTCGGTTGTCTGACGGCCTGCGGCGCCCTGCCGCCGACCGTCGTTTCGATAGTGAGTGCCGGAAACATGTCGCGGGCTGTTCGCATCCAACACCTTTCGAAGCGGTATCGCCTCCGCCACGACCGGGGCGTGCTGTATCGCACTTTTCGCGATGAGATCGTCGATGCGGCGACGGCACCGCTGCGCTGGCTGCGCGGCCAGCGGCGGTCGAGCGAGGAGTTCTGGGCGCTCCAAGATCTCAACTTCGAGGTCTCGGCCGGCGAGATCGTGGGCGTCATCGGCCGCAATGGCGCCGGCAAATCGACCCTGCTCAAGATCCTCAGCCGGATCACCAAACCCACGACCGGCCGTGTGGAAATGCGCGGCAAGGTGGGCAGTCTGCTCGAGGTCGGCACCGGTTTTCATCCCGAGTTGACGGGGCGCGAGAACATCTTCCTCAGCGGCGCCGTGTTGGGCATGAAACGCGCGGAGATCGCCCGCCGGTTCGACGAAATCGTGGCATTCGCCGAGGTCGAACGCTTTCTGGACTTGCCGGTGAAGCGCTATTCGTCGGGAATGTACATGCGGCTGGCGTTCAGCGTGCCCGCGCACCTGGAGCCCGATATCCTGATCATCGACGAAGTGCTGGCCGTGGGCGATGCCGCCTTTCAGAAGAAATGCCTGGGCAAGGTCCGCGACCTGGCGGGCAAGCAGCGGACGGTACTCTTCGTGAGTCATAATCTGACGGCGGTGCAGTCGCTTTGCGATCAGGCGGTGTGGCTCGATCAGGGTGTGGTGCAGTGCTCCGGTCCGGCCAGCGACGTGACCGGCCGTTATCTGAACGCCTTGCGCGAAAACTCCTGCCGGCGCGAGTGGCCCAGGCCCGACTCGGCGCCGGGAAACGACGTCGTGCGTCTGCACGCCGTCAGCGCGGTCGGGGCCGGCGCCGCGGCCGGCGAGCGGATCACGGTCGGCGACCGAGTGCGCGTCGAATTTGCCTACTGGTTGCTGGCCGACGACGCGATCATCAATCCGAGCGTCGTGATTTACAACCAGGACGGCGTGGCGGTCTGTAACACTTATCCGCCGCCAACCCACGATCTGGAGGCGTTGCGCTGTCCGGCGGGGCTGTACCGGGCGTCGTTCGAGATTCCCGGCCAGTGCTTGAATGACGGCAGCTACGACGTGCAACTGTATATCATTCGCGACGGTTTCGCCTGCGCTACCGCTTCGACAGCGTGGTGCAGTTCCAGATCGACGACGACCCGGGCCAACGCACCAGTTGGTTCGGCAAGCACCTGGGTGTCGTGCGGCCCCTATTCCCCTGGCAGATCGAGCGCGTCGAGGGGGCGCCGGTCGGCAGCACGTCCTCGGACGGCGAGCCCCCGGTCATTCACCAGGCGGTTGAAGCACGATGAGAATCTCGCGGTTCGTGCAACTGGCGCGGCGGGTCACCGATCCGGCGATCGTGCGGCTCGAGCGATCGTGGTATGCCCCGATCGCCCGCCTCCGACTGCGACGATTTTCACCGCCCTACAAACTGCACTTCGCCTGCGGCACGGTGCACTTGCCGGGCTGGATCAATGTCGACTTGTTGCCTGTCTCGAAAGTGGTCGACGTGTCGTGGGACGTCCACGCACCCCTTTCCGCTGCCGGCCGGCAGTTGCCAGTGCATTTTTCATGAGCATTTCCTGGAGCACTTGCCGGTGGCCGACGGGGTCAGGTTCCTTCGCGATTGCCACCGCTTGCTCGCGCCGGGGGGGGTCGTCCGGGTCGCAATGCCCGACCTGACCGAGTGTGTCCGGCAATATTGGGAAGACGACTGGCGCGACCAGCCGTGGATGAAGCAGCACGGCTACGAGTGGATCCGCACGCGGGCCGAATTGCTGAACATCTGCTTTCGCGAGTGGGAGCATTGTTGGCTGTACGATCGCGAGGAGCTGCACCGCCGCTTGCACGAGGCCGGGTTTGCCACCGTCCGCGATTGCGCTGGCGCCAGAGCGAGGTGCCCGATCTGGCCGGACGTGAAAGCCGGTCTGAGTCGTTGTTGATCTGCGAAGGAATCAAATGAGTCTCCGCGGGCGGGATCCGGGCAGATCGCTCGCAGTCGACCTGCGGCTTGGCTGGCCGGGGGCGATGCATCGGCCGAGTGTGCGGCACGCACGGGGATGACGGATAAGTTGCAATGGAACGCTTTTTAGGCGCTGAAGAGCTGGCGGCACTCGGCCTGGCCGGCCATGGTCGCGACGTGTGCATCGATCGGGCCGCGATCATCGTCAATCCGCAGTTCGTAACGCTCGGCAGTCGCGTGCGGATCGATGCCTTCGCCTTACTGGTCGCCGGTCTGGAAGGTCTGGTGCTCGGGTCGAACGTGCACATTGGCGCGTCGGCCCAGATTTTTGGCCACGGCGCGGGTGGAGATCGAGGACTTTGCGGGGCTTTCCCCGAGCGCGAGACTCTTCACCGCAAACGATGATTTCGTTCAAGGCCACCTGATCGGGCCAACCGTTCCAATGCGATTCCGATCTCCGACCGTCGGCACAATCGTCCTGCGGCGACACGCTCAGGTCGGCGCGGGCAGTGTCGTCTTGCCGAATGTAGAAATCGGGCGTGGTGCAACCATCGGCACCCTGTCGCTCGTGCGGGAGACGGTCCCTGCGCTGTCTGTGATGGCCGGCTGTCCGGCACGCAGGATTGCCACGCGGCGCGGCGAGTTGCTTGATCGGCTCGAACGAGAATACCTCGCCGAAATCGCTGGCGAGCACTGCACATGAGCCATTGGCAACGATCACCGGCGCCACCACCAATGCCAGGGCTGGCGAACGGAAACGGCAGAACATGCGCCTAAACGACCCACTCCATTCCGCTCCGGATCGTCGCAAAGATTGGGGCCAGCCCAACGCTGCTCTGCCGGCCCCTGCATTTGCGTTTCCCTTGCACGTCGGCTGTCCGAATGTCGGCGACCGCGAGCGCTTGATGGCGCGAGTCGAGGCGGTGCTCGATCGTCGCTGGTTGACGAACGATGGCCCGTTCGTACGGGAATTCGAGGAGCACATCTGCCGCTTCGTGGGGGTGAAACATTGCATCGCGATGTGCAACGCCACGATCGCCCTCGAAATTACGATTCGGGCCCTGCAAATGACGGGGGAAGTGATCGTTCCCTCGTTCACCTTCGTCGCCACGGCCCACGCCCTGCAGTGGCAGGAGATCACGCCCGTGTTCTGCGACGTGGATCCTCGGACCCACAACCTGGATCCGGAATGCGTTGAACGCCTAATCACGCCCCGCACGAGCGGCATCATTGGTGTGCATCTGTGGGGCTACCCGTGCGACGTGGAGCGCTTGGAACGGATTGCACGCCGCCGCGAGCTACGATTGATTTTCGACGCGGCCCATGCCTTCGGCTGTTCGCACGGCGGTCGGATGATCGGGGGATTCGGGCAGGCCGAGGTCTTTAGTTTTCATGCCACGAAATTCGTCAATTGCGGCGAAGGAGGGGCCGTCGTCACGAATGACGATGGGTTGGCCGAGAAGCTGCGGTTGATGCGCAATTTCGGCTTTGCCGGATACGACAACGTCCGCCACCTGGGTACGAATGGGAAAATGAGTGAATTCGCGGCGGCAATGGGCCTGACGTCGTTGGAAAGCCTCGATGCGTTCGTCGCCAGCAACAAGGCCAACTATGACGAGTACTGCATTCAGCTGCACTCGATCCCGGGCCTGCGGGTGCTCGAAAGTAACTCGATTGAACGACGTAATTATCAATACGTCGTCGTGGAGGTGGACCCCGCCCAGGCGGGGCTGACGCGCGACGAAATGTTGCGCGTGCTGCACGCCGAAAACGTGTTGGCACGGCGATATTTTTATCCCGGCTGCCATCGAATGGAACCTTATCGGACCCGCTCTCCGCAGGCCGGTTCGACCCTCCCCGAAACCGAGCGTCTTTGCGAGCGCGTCTTCCAGCTTCCGACGGGCACCGCGGTCTCGCGGGAGGATATCCGCACGATTGGCCAGTTGCTGCGCGCATTGGTCCGTGATCCTCATTCGAGTCGCCGGCGATTCGAGGCGTCGCGTTCGCTCGACGCGGCGGAGGAGACCGACCCATGACCGGGCAGCAGCCGAAAGTCAGTGTCTGCATGATCACGTACAATCAAGAGCGGTATATCGCCCAGGCGATCGACAGTGTTTTGGTGCAGCAAACGGACTTTTCGTTCGAAATCGTGATTGGCGACGACTGCTCGACCGATCGGACGCGAGAGATCCTGCGGGAGCGGCATCTATCGCACCCCGACCGCATTCGGTTGTTGACGCGCAAGCGCAACCTCGGCATGATGCGCAACTTCGCCGACACGCTCGGTCAGTGCCGCGGAGAATACGTTGCGATCCTCGAGGGCGACGACTATTGGACGAGTGCGCACAAGCTGCAACAACAGGTTGACGCGCTCGACGCCCACCCGGATTGGACGGTGTGTTTTCACTGGGCACAGGTCGTCTACGAGAACGGCGAACGGCCGGCAACCATCTTCCCCGCCAAGCGTTACGATCGCGTACTGACGATCGCCGACTTGCTCCGCAGCAACTGCATCCAGACTTGCTCCGTGGTATATCGCCGCGTTCTGGATGAATTACCCGCCTGGCTGATGGAATTGGGCCTGGGAGACTGGCCACTGCACATTTTGCACGCCGACCGCGGCGGGATCGGGTTCTTGCCCGAGGAGATGGCCGTGTATCGAATTCACTCGCAAAGCACTTGGTCGTCGGCCAGCGCCATCAGCCGCTACCGCGACACGCTTGCGATGCTGGACGCCGTCGACCGGCATTTTGGCGGACGTTATCATCGGCAGATCAGCACCACACGCAACCGCATGAAGCGCACGCTGTTCCGCCGACAATTCGCGGCAGCGCTGTGGGGGTCCGTGCGCGGCGCGATCGACGGGGCAGCACGGCTTGGCCGGCGATGGCCCACTCCCGGTTCAAACGCGGAGCGAACGACGAAATGAAGGAGGCGGGAAATACGTCGCTGCGCATTTCGGTCGCCCTGTGTACGTACAACTGCGCGCCCTATTGCGCGAGCAGTTGGATAGCATTGCAGCACAGACTCGCTTGCCCGCGGAACTTGTGGCCTGTGACGACGGCTCGACCGACGCCACGCCGCGCATCGTCGACGACTTTGCGCGCGAGGCGCCGTTCCCGGTGCGCTGGGTGCGCAACGCAGCGCGCACTCTCGGCTCGACGCGCAATTTCGCCCAAGCGATCGAATTGTGTCACGGAGACGTGATCGCGCTGGCCGACCAGGACGACGTGTGGCGCGCGCACAAGCTGGAGCGCTGGCCGCCCTGTTGGCCGACGAGCGGGTGGGCATGGCGTTCAGCGATGCCGAGTGCGTGGACGAGCGGCTTTGCCCGCTCGGTTATTCGATGTGGCAGAGTCTGCCGGGCGGCCAGGTATTCCAACGGATCGTTGACGATGGCCGATTGTTCGAGCGCTTGCTGCAGGCCAACGTGGTGACCGGCGCGACCATGGCTTTTCGCGCGAAGTACCGCGATCTGATCCTGCCCATCCCCGAGCACTGGGTCCACGACGCCTGGATTTCGTTGCTGATCGCGGCCGTGGCCCGTTGCGCCTCGTCGGCCGAACCGCTGATCGCCTACCGGCAGCACGGCCGCCAGCAGATCGGCGCCTGGCGGCGTTTCTCGCTGTTTGAAGCGGCCCGCCAGGTGTGGCAGCGAACCCTCAAAATCTCCGACCTCGACGCTCAGGCGGCCGAGCTGGAATGCCGCTCGAACGTTGGCCGCCGCCGGGGTGTTCGCGGGCACCCGCGAACGCTCCGTCGATTTGTGTGGCAAGGCCGATCATTTTCGTGTCCGGGCTCGCTCGCGGGCGGCGGTCGTCCAGCGAGTGCCCTCGATCCTGCGCGAGCTCGCTTTGGGCCGCTATCACAAATACTCTTTAGGCTGGTTGACCGTGGCCCGAGATCTCCTGGCCGTGTAACGGCAGGCCGTGTTGCACGTCGTTGGCAAAAGCACCGCAATCGACTCCTCGGCAAACGATGCACGACGAACTCACCTTGGCGATTCCCTACTACAGCGGCCGGCACCTGCTGGTCCGCGCCGTGGAGAGTGTCTTGCGCCAGTCGTGTCAGGATTGGAAGTTGGTCGTCTGCGACGACAGTCCCCGCGACGAGGGAATCGGCGAGCTGATCCGGGGCTTCGGCGATCGGCGAATCCAGTATCTGCGCAACTCCACGAACCTGGGGCTGGCCGGCAACTGGAACCAATGCCTGAGCGTCGCCCAGACCGACCTGGTCACGATCTTCCATGCCGACGACGAGCTCTTGCCCGGCTATTGCGAGCTGATGCTCTCCGCCGCGCGCACCTATCCGCAGGCGGCTGGCTGGTATTGCCAGGCCAGAATCATCGACGAGCGCGGGCGGCCGACATTTTCGCTGCCCGACCTGGTCAAACATGCGCTGCGCCCCCGGGTGCGGGGGGTGCTCGAGCTGTCGGGTCCGGCAGGGGTGGCGGCGCTGCTGCGGGGGAATTTCATCATTTGCCCGAGCATGTGCTACCGCCGCAGCCGTTTGGGCGAGCGGCGCTTCGACTGCGCGGTGGCGGTTCGCGCTGGACTTGGAATTCTTCGCCCGATTGCTGCTCGAGGGCGCGACGCTGATCGGGCTTCCCGAGACGGCATTTTGCTATCGCCGTCACGGGGACAGCGCCACGGCCCGGCAGACCCGCTCCCTGCATCGCTTTGTCGAGGAAGCCGCGATCTACGACCAACTGGGACAGCTCGGGGTCGAACGGGGTTATCCGGCTCTGGCCGCGGCCGGCGCCAACAAGCGGATCATTCGGCTCAACCTGCTTTATTGCCTGCTGTGCGATCTCTGCCGTTTGCGCCTGGGCAATGCGCGGGCGAAGTGGGATTTGCTCCGGCGGCTGTTCCGACAATCGCCCTCCGACTGTCATCCCGACTCCGCTGCGCAACCCACGCCCCCACCCCTCGACCGATTTCCCGAGCACGTCTGATGCGAACCTGGCTCATCACCGGCGGCGCCGGATTCATCGGCGGCGGCCTCGTTCGGCAACTCATCGCCGAAGCGCCGGACGTGCGCGTCGTGAACCTCGATCTGCTGACCTATGCCGGCAATCTCGATTCGCTGGCCGAGGTACTCGATCACCCACGACACGTGTTCGTGCGCGGCGACGTGTGCGACGCGAACCTGCTGGCGGCCCTTCTGGCCGAACAGCGCCCCGAGGTCATCGTGCACCTGGCGGCCGAGTCGCATGTCGACCGGTCGATCGACGGGCCGGCGGACTTCGTGCGCACGAATGTCGTGGGCACATTTACCTTGCTCGAGGCCGCCCGCGAGCACTGGAATCGGCTCCCGGCCGACCAGCGGCAGCGCTTCCGGCTGCTGCACGTATCGACCGATGAGGTGTATGGCTCGCTGGGTCCGACGGGCGCGTTCAGCGAGTCGACTCCCTATGCGCCGCGCTCTCCTTACTCGGCCTCCAAGGCCAGTAGCGATCATTTTTCCCGAGCTTACCAGCATACGTACCAATTGCCGATATTGATCACCAATTGCTCCAATAACTACGGACCGTACCAGTTTCCGGAAAAGCTGATCCCGCTGATGATCGTCAGCGCGCTGGACGGCAAGCCGCTGCCGGTGTATGGCGATGGCGGCAACGTGCGCGACTGGCTGTATGTCGACGATCATTGCCGGGCACTGCGGCTGGTCGTCGAACGGGGCACGCCCGGCGAGACGTACAACATCGGCGGGATGTGTGAACGCACGAACCTGCAGATCGTCGAGGCGATTTGCGACCTGGTCGATCAGCTGCGGCCCGGTCTGGCGCATGCCCCGTGCCGAAATCAGATTCGCTTCGTCACCGATCGGCCAGGCCACGACCGACGCTACGCCATCGACGCCAGCAAAATCAGCCGCGAGCTGGGTTGGCACCCGCGGCAGGATTTTGCCGCGGGCCTGGCCGCCACCGTCCGTTGGTATCTGGAAAACCCCGAGTGGATCGAACGCATCACGAGCGGCACGTATCGAGGCGAACGATTGGGGCTGGGCACGCGAGCCCGCTGACCCGCTGGCACGTCACACCTTTCGCACTTTTTGGCAACCCGCACGATGTCGACTCCGCCGACGAACGTATTTCGAAAAGGGATCATCCTGGCCGGCGGCGCGGGCACGCGCCTCTATCCGCTGACCGGCGGCACCAGCAAGCAATTGCTTCCGGTGTATGACAAACCGCTGGTTTATTATCCCCTGTCGACGCTGATGTTGGCCGGCATTCGGCGGATTCTGCTGATCTCGACGCCGGCAGACTTGCCGGGCTTCGAGCGCCTGTTGGGCGATGGCAGCCGGATCGGGCTGTGCATCGAGTACGCGGCGCAGCCCAAACCGGAAGGCCTGGCCCAGGCGTTCCTGATCGGACGCCGGTTCGTCGGGGGCGACCACGTGGCCCTGGTATTGGGCGATAATCTGTTCTATGGCCAAGGCTTTCAGCCGATGCTGGCCCAGGCCACCCAGCGCCTGCGGGGAGCGACGATTTTTGGTTACCCAGTCAAAGATCCGCGGTCCTACGGAGTGGTCGAGGTCGACGCTCAAGGCCGGGCGATCTCGATCGAGGAGAAACCCCACCAGCCGAAGTCGCCCTACGCCGTGCCGGGACTGTACTTCTACGATCCCCAGGTCGTGGATATCGCCGCCCAGCTTCGGCCCTCCGCTCGCGGCGAGCTGGAAATCAGCGACTTGAACCGCGTGTACCTGGAACGCGGAGAGCTGCACGTCGAGCGGTTCACGCGCGGATTCGCCTGGCTCGACACGGGCACGCACGAGTCGCTGATGCAAGCCGGGCAGTTCGTGCAGACCGTCGAAGCGCGGCAGGGGCTGAAGATCGCCTGCCTCGAGGAGATCGCCTGGCGGCGAGGGTTCATCACGTCCGAGCAGCTTGAGACGCTGGGGAACTCGATCCGCAACGATTACGGCCGCTACCTGCTTGACCTGCTGCGCGAAGCGAGGTGACCGTGCTGGTGACGAGAGCCACAGAATTGCCGGGCGTGACGATCGTCGAACCGCGCGTGTTCGCCGATCCGCGCGGCTTGTTCCTCGAAACCTGGAACCGGCAGAAGTTCGCGGCGGCAGGCATCGAAACCAACTTCGTGCAGGACAACCACTCCTTCTCGGTGGCCGGCGTGCTGCGCGGATTGCACTACCAGGTCGAGCACCGCAAGGCAAATTGGTGTGGGTCGTGCGCGGCGAGATTTTCGACGTCGGCGTCGATCTGCGTCGTTCGTCGCCCGCCTTCGGCCGCTGGACGGCCGTGCGCCTGACGCGCCGAGAACCGCCGGCAGATTTATTTACCCCCGGGCATCGCGCACGGCTTTTGTGTGCTCTCGGCCGAGGCTGACGTGGTCTACAAGTGCAGCGACTTTTACCAGCCGGCACTTGAGCGCACCCTGTGCTGGAATGATCCGCAACTGGCCATCGACTGGCCGATCTCCGAGCCGCTGCTCTCGGTCAAGGATCAGCAAGGCCTGTCGTTCGCCGAGGCACCGAAGTTCGCTTGATCTTGAAGGGGCGCAACGTAACTCGCTAGCCCGTCGTTCGGGCGACCAGGTACTCGGCCAGGGCCCGCCGCCAGTGCGGCAGCGACGTGCCTGCCAGGCACTCGTAGCGCGTGGTGTCCAGCACGCTGTAGGTCGGTCGAGCGCGGCGGCGCCATATTCGGCAGCCGAGATGCGCATCAACTTCACCGGCAGGCCGGCCTGGCGGAAAATCTCGGCGGCAAAGTCATGCCAGGTGACGGCGCCGGCGTTGGCGATATGGAAGATCCCCTGCGCATTCCCGCGCAGCAGAGCGGCGATCGCCGACGCAACGTGGGCAGCGTAGCTGGGCGAACAGGTCTGATCGTCGACCACGCGCAGCACGCGGCGCTCGGCGCCCAGGCGGAGCATGGTTTCGACGAAATTTCGACCGCCCACCCCGTACAACCCGCAGGTCCGCACGATCAGATGCCGCGGCGCGGTCGCGGCGGCCCGTTCGCCGGCGAGCTTCGAGCGCGCATAGACGCCCTGCGGGCACGGCTCGTCCGCTTCGGTAAAAGGTGTCACGCGCGTCACCGAGCCATCAAAAACGTAGTCGGTGCTGATCTGGACGAGTACCGCGCCCATTTGACGGCAGGCATCCGCCAAGGCCTCGACAGCCACGGAATTGATCCGAAAGCAAAGCTCCTCGTCCGCCTCGGCCCGATCGACTTCCGTGTAGGCGGCGGAGTTGACGACCACCGCGGGGGACAGGCGAAGGAGCTGCGACTTCAATTCGTCAGGGCGCGAAAGGTCGAGATCGGCTCTTGTCAGCCCCAGGGCGGCCGATCCAAACTCTGCACACAGCGCACGCCCAAGCTGTCCCGCGGCCCCTGTAACGACGATCGGTGGCATGGGTCTGACCGGACGTGCGAGTCGAGGATCGGAGTGATTCTTCCAACCGCGTATTATGACCGAGCGCGAGGAAAAACAAATCGTCCCCCGCGCTCCCCATTGCGACTTTCTTGCTGCCGTGACAGGCTGCGATCGGACCGTCCTGGTACATGCTGTCAACCGCGACTTGCGCATGTTCAGACGGCCGAATTGCCTTGAAATTAGGCCAGCGGTCTCGCTACGATTGGGCCCAGTGCGTGTGGGTATCGATTCGAGCCTGAGCGATTTTGATTCAGGTTTCCAATTCAGCCCGGCGCGGTCGAGGTTGCTCTCGGCCGTGCCGGGCTTTTTTTCGTCCCGGGGGGGAACGCCCATGCCCAAAATCTCGCGAGTCAAGCTCAAGCCCTTCGGCGCCGCCCGAGGCGCCCCGCCGCCGCCCGGTGCAAATCGGCAAAGACACGCTGATGCCGCTCGGCATGGTGGCTGGGCTGCTGCTGGCAGTGGTCGGCTGTTACGGCTGGCTCGATTCGCGGTTCGACGGCCTCAATCAGAACTCCAACCGCCGTTTCGGCGAGATCGCCACCGCCTTGCGCGGCGTCGAAGACCGCCTGCGCGATCTGGAAATCGCCCAGCGGCACCATTGGGACAGCCTGGACATGAAGGATTGGGTGCTGGAGTTCAAACGGCTCAACCCCGACCTATCCATTCCGCCGCTGGCGCCGGGAATGATGCGAAGGAGGGAACCGTCCCTCAGCAGGCTCGGGACAGGCAGGCGCAAACACGCAAAGAAGACGAGGGCTGAGACGCGCGCGACGCTCACCGGCGAATTGCGTTTTCCGCGAGTTACCCCCGCGTCCCGGGCGATTCTCGGAATCGGCAGTTCTCAATCGATCAGACAACTCTGCACTCGTGGTTTCCGAATAGATATTTTCTTCTCCGCTGTCCTCTTTGCGGCTTTGCGGTTCCATTCCCCTTTCTGCCACTGAGAAGACCATGCAAATCCGCGATCGAATCAAGGAACTCCGGCGGGTGCCGGCCGGACAGCTGCGGCCCAATCCGCGCAACTGGCGGACCCATCCCGCGGCCCAGCGCGAGGCCCTGCGGGGCATCCTGGCCGAGATCGGCTACGCCGGCGCGCTCTTGGCCCGCCAGCTCGAGGACGGCTCGCTGGAGCTGATCGACGGCCACTTGCGGGCCGAAACCACGCCCGACGCGCTGCTGCCGGTGCTCGTGCTCGATGTCAACGAGCAGGAAGCGCTGAAGCTGCTGGCCACCTTCGATCCGCTGGGCGGCCTGGCGGAAACCAACCAAGCCGTGCTCGACGACGTGCTGGCCCATGTCGAGACCGAGAG
The DNA here is from genome assembly GCA_963828155.1 of uncultured Planctomycetaceae bacterium. Lineage (GTDB taxonomy): Bacteria > Planctomycetota > Planctomycetia > Pirellulales > PALSA-1355 > CAWCAX01. The sequence continues at coordinate 154,632 of CAWHDQ010000009.1, read as the reverse complement.
CGCCGCAGTGCGGCAATTGCTCGACCAGCTAGCGACCAGCCAGGAGGCCCCGCTGCCGAGCGAAGGCGCCCTGGCCGATCACACGGCCACCTGGAACCTGTTTCAAATCGTCGTCGAGTGCCAGGACGAACGGCAGCAGCAAAACGTCTACGAGCAGCTCAGCGGACAAGGGTTGAAGTGCCGGCTGTTGAATTTATGACCTTTCCCGCGTGCCGGCGGCCGCCCGTGGCGCGACGGGCCGCGGGCATAACCGGTGCGCACGGCAACGGTCACCGCTCACGCTCCGAACCAGGAATTCACATTTTCCATGCCCCAGGTCGAAATCCAGGTCGATTGTCCGGTCTACGATTCGTTCCGCGTGCAGCAGGTCGCGGGCATGTTCGATGTGCCGCTTGCCGAGCGGGCCGCGGCGCATTTCGCGGCGGAAGTGCCCGGCCTGGACGAACCCTGGCAAATCGGCCTGATCGTCGGGCCGAGCGGCAGCGGCAAGAGCACGATCGCCCGGGCCGCCTTCGGCGATCGGTATTGCGCGCTGCCCGATTGGCCGGCCGAGCGGGCCGTGGTCGACGGCTTCGGCGCGCTGCCGCTGCGCACGATCGTGGGGCTGCTCACGGCGGTCGGCTTCAGCTCGCCGCCGGCGTGGGTCAAGCCCTACCGGGTGCTCAGCGGCGGCGAGCGATTCCGCTGCGACCTGGCCCGGGCGATGTCGCTGGCCCAAGCCAGCGCCGACCCGGACGGCGAACCGCCGCTGGTCGTGTTCGACGAGTTCACCAGCGTCGTCGATCGGCTGGTGGCCCAGGTCGGTTCGGCAGCCATCGCCAAGGCGGTCCGCGGCGGATTGGCCCGAGTGCGGTTCGTCGCCGTCAGTTGCCACTACGACGTGGCCGAGTGGTTGGAGCCCGACTGGGTGCTGGACATGGCCACCCGCGAGCTCGTGCGGAGGCGTCTTCGGCGACCGGCGATCGAACTGGAAATCCACCGCTGCCCGCGCAGTCTCTGGAAGATGTTTGCACCGCATCACTATTTGAGCGGCAGCTTGAGCGTGGGGGCCCGCTGCTATGCCGCCGTGTGGCGCGGGCAGCCCGTCTCGTTCTGCGCCACGCTGCCCATGATCGGCCAGCGCGGCTACTGGCGAATCACCAGGATGGTCACGCTGCCCGACTATCAAGGCATCGGCATCGGGATGCGCGTGGCCGAGGCGGTGGCCGAGCTGTATCGGGCCGCAGGACTCCGGATGGGCATCACCGCCAGCCATCCCGCCGTGATCGCCCACTGCACGCGCTCGCCGCGCTGGCGGACGGTGCGGGTGATGAAGACCGGTTCGCGCGGCACCGAGCGGTTCATTCCTGGTTATCGCGGCTCGACGGGCCGGGCGGTGGTGTCGTTCGAGTTCGAGCCGCTGCCCGCGGCCGCTTGATTTTCCGCCGCAGCCGCTCGCGCGCTGGCTGACGTCGCCCGCACCTTGTTTCCCTTCCCGCATCCTTTCGACGAGTCGACGCCCTGTGGCCAAGCGCAAACCAAACGCCAAGCCCCGCACTTCGCGACCGGCCAAACCGCCCGCAGTCAGCAAGCCCCGGGCACCGTCCCCTGCCCCGCCGGCGCCGGCCGACGAGGTCGACACACAGGCGGCGGCCGAACCGCCGTCGCTGCCCGATTCGCCCGCTCCGCTCGAGCCGGCGGAAAATCGCTACAAGGGCGCGCTCGACGACGGCAAGCGGCGCGAGGTGTTGGCCATTCTGAGCGTCGGTTGCAGCCGGTCGACGGCCGCGCAGTACGTCGGCTGCCATGCTTCGACGATCACCCGAACCGCGAATCGCGATCCGGCGTTCGCCCGCCAGGTGCGACAAGCCGAATCGCTCTTGGAGCTCCGGCACCTCAAGAACATCGACGCCGCGGCCAAGGACGCGCGCTACTGGCGGGCCGCCGCCTGGGCCCTGGAGCGGAAGTATCCCGACCGCTGGGGCCCGCGGCGCAGCGGGGCCCTGTCGCCCGAGCAGGTCGTCCAGGCACTCGATCAGTTCGCTCAGCTCGTGATCGACGAAGTCCGCGAACCGGCCATCCGAAACCGGATTCTCAAGCGGCTCGACGAGCTGACGGCCGAGCTCCAGCAGCAACCCAGCGAGGCCGACGATGGCCAATAAAAATCCCTGGCCGCGCGAGGGCCGCAGGCGGCTGGCTGCCTGGTCCAGCGAACTGCGGTGCAAACTGGACCGGCTCGACCGGCTCGAAACCGCGCCGCCCGAAGGTTTGCTCGACTGGGGCCGGGCGTACTTGCCGACGCACTTCCGCCGCGCTCCCTCGAAGATGCACGCCTGGCTCGCCGAGCAACTCGACGGCCTGGCCGCCACGCGAGGCTACAAGCTGAACGTCATCGGACCGCGCGGCGGAGCAAAGTCGACCGTCGTCACACTGGCCCACGTGTTGCGCATGGCGCTCGAAGAGCGCGAGCCCTACGTCTGGATCGTTTCCGATACGCAGAGCCAGGCCCGCACCCACCTCGAAAACGTCAAGCAGGAGCTGATCGACAACCCGCTGCTGGCCGAGCGCTACGGCCGGTCCGCCGGGCGGGGATCCGTCTGGCGGGCCACCGCAATCCAGCTGGCCGGCGGCGTGCGGATCGAGGCTTTTGGCGTCGGCCAGCGCGTCCGCGGACGCCGCCGCCGTGCCGATCGGCCGAGCTTGATCGTCTGCGACGACCTGCAAAACGACAGCCACATGCAATCCGCCCAGCAGCGCGAGAACTCGCGTCGCTGGTTTCAGGGCACGCTCCTGAAAGCCGGCACCAGGCTGACTAACGTGGTCAATCTGGCCACGGCCCTGCATCGCGACGCGCTGGCCCTGGAGTTGGACCGCACGCCCGGCTGGATCTCGCGCACCTTTCGGGCCCTGGAGCGCTGGCCCGACGACATGGCCCTCTGGCGCCAGTGGGAAACCATCTACTGCCATGCCGACGATCCGCAGCGGACCCAGCGGGCCCGCGACTTCTACGAGCACCACCGCGCGGCGATGGACGCCGGCGCCGAGCTGCTCTGGCCCGAGCACGAGGACCTCTACACGCTGATGCGGATGCGGGTCGAAGGGGGCAAGGTCGCCTTCGAGCGCGAAATGCAGGGCTCGCCCGCCAATCCCGACCTGTACGAGTGGCCCGACGAGGATTTCGCCAACCACATCTGGTTCGACGTCTGGCCGAGCGACCTGCCGCTCAAAACTTTGGCCCTCGACCCCAGCAAGGGCCGCGACGACCGGCTGGGCGACTACTCGGCCTTCGTCCTCTTGGGCATCGACCCGACCGGCATGCTCTACGTCGAAGCCGACCTGGCCCGGCGGCCCATCGGCCAGCTCGTGGCCGACGGCGTCGAGTGGGTCCGGATATTCCGGCCGCAAGCCTTCGGCGTCGAAGCCAACCAGTTTCAGGATTTGCTCGGCGATCAGTTCGCCGCCGAGTTTCACCGCCAGGGGATGTGGAGCGCGGCGGTCTGGCCGATCGAAAACCGCATCAACAAGCAAGTCCGCATCCGCCGCTTGGGCCCGCTGTTGGCCCAGCATCGGCTGCGGTTCAAAGCCGGCTCGCCAGGCACGGCGCTGCTGGTCGAGCAGCTGCGGGAGTTTCCGGTCGGGGCCCACGACGACGGGCCCGACGCCCTGGAAATGGCCGTCCGCCTGGCCGATCAGCTTTGCCAGCGCCCGCCCGACGACGGATTGGGCGATCGCCTGCCGATCGGCTAGCCGCCGCGCGAACCCGAGTGGCAACGCACCCGAACATTTTCCTCCGCAAACCAATCCCGTTCACCCGCCACCAACAGGAGATTCGCCATGTCCGCCAACGGAAATGCCGCCAACGGCGCCGCTTCGCCCCCCGTCGATCCCGCGGCCGCGCCTTGCAGCAGCGACTGGAAGAAGCCTACCACGAGCTGTGGGACAGCTTCGTCGATCCGCGCGAGGCCTTCTTCGACGATGGCGGCGGCTGGGTCCCGCTGGGCTATGCGGGCGCCGCCGCAGGGTTGCTCCGCCCCGCGATCGTCAACGAGCAGCAACTGTGCGAGCTGCGGGCCGAATGCCGGCTGCTGGCCGCGACCAACGAGTTCGCCATCAACGGCCAGGAAAACCGGATCAGCTACCTGGTCGGCTCGGGGCATACCTACCGGGCCGAGATCCGCAAAGGCTCGCCGGCCGACCCGGCCCTGGCCGCCCAGGTGCAAGCCGTGCTCGACGCCTTCGTCCAGGCCAATAAGTGGCACCGCCGCCAGCAGGAGATCGTCCGCCGGCTCGACCGCGACGGCGAAGCCTTCTTGCGATTCTTCGTCGATCGGCAAGGCTGTACCCGGGTGCGGTTCGTCGAGCCCGACCAGGTCGCCGGGCCCGCCACCGGAGCGGTCGATCCGGCCGCGTCGTTCGGCATTCTGACCGACGAGAGCGACGTCGAGACCGTGCTGGCCTACTACGTCGACGGACGGCCCGTCGACGCCGATCAGATCCAGCATCGCAAGGCCAACGTCGACGCCAACGTCAAGCGCGGGCTGCCGCTGTTCTTTCCGGTCCGCAAGAACCTTCGCCGGGCCGAGAAGCTCCTGCGCAACATGAGCGTCGTGGCCGAAATCCAGTCGGCCATCGCCCTGATCCGCAAGCACCAGGGCGGAGTCCGCGGCGGCGTGCAGCAGTTCGCCGCCAGCCAGACCGACCTGACTGTTACCCAGCAGCTCACCGGCCGCACGACCAGCTTCCGCCGCTTCGGACCCGGCACGATTCTCGACGCTCCCGGCGGCATCGAATACGACTTCCCGGCCGCAGGGCTCGACGCCGCTAACTTCGTGGCCGTGCTCCAGGCCGAACTGCGGGCCATCGCCAGCCGGCTGGTGATGCCCGAGTTCATGCTCACTTCCGACGCCTCGAACGCCAACTATTCGTCGACCATGATGGCCGAAGGTCCGGCCATGCGGATGTTCGCCCGCTTGCAGGCCGATCTGATCCAGGACGACCTGGAGGTGATGTACCGCGTGGTGCAAGCCGCGGTCGATGCGGGTGGCTTGCCCAATGCCGCGCTGCAGGACGTCGTCATTCAGGCTCGCCGCCGTCACTCGAAGTTCGCGATCCCAAGCAAGAGGCCGAGGTCCAGCAGATCGAATATCAGAACGGCATCCTCTCGCCCCAAACCTGGAGCAGCCGCCGCGGCCTCGACTACGACCAAGAGCAGGCCAACCTGGCCCGTCACAATCAGCGACCCCAGGAACAACCCGGTCCCGAGCTCGCCGGCCCGGTCCTCGGCCTACCCGTCGCCGAGCCCTTGGCGGAGGGCGAGAGCGACACCGCTACGCTCGACGAGGCAACTTGGGACTGGTCGAAGCATCCCCGCGGCGGCAATCCGCGCAACCGTGGGGAGTTCTCCACCGGCTGGGGTGGCGGGGCGAGCCTGGGACACGTTCTGACGGCGGGCACTACTTCGCCCGCTCAGACTGCGCAGATGGTCAGAGACGCATCAGGAAAGTGCGCCCGCTCCATGCCGTGCAAAAATCAAGCAACGATCCGCTCGTAGTAATGCAGAACGCCTGGAAGAAGGTCGAGCATGACGCGCTCGCTGCGGCCAATCAGGAAGGCGGCAAAGAAGTGAAAGCCGCTCTGGAGAAGGCCCTCGCCCAACAAGCCAGGTTGTTTGTTCAGCAACAGGTTCAGGAGAAAGCCGATAGCAACGTCCTGGCGACGATCATTATGAGTAGTCCGAACTATGCGCAAGAGCCTTGGGATAACGAAAGACGTCAACGGCATTCGGATCGAAAAGGAGGAGAAGCGAGGCAAGTATAAAGTCACGATCGTGCCGATCATTCATATCGACAGAAATCCGGCCCACGACCGATTTGGCGCACAGATCGAAATCCGGTTTTGATTTATGACGCCAGCGGAGCACTAGGCTCGCAGAAGCAGGTCGACCGGCGCATCATGGTTCGTGGCGGTTCGGGAGCAGGCGCGATAGCTCGGACCGCGACAAATTCCAGGCCTCGGTCCAACTCATGTCGACGGACTCAAGGTGCCGCAAGCTGCTCAGATGCGCGAGGCCGGTCCGAGTGATTGCGGTTCCGCTGAGGTCAAGTCGGCGGAGTTGCTTCAGAGCTGCGAGATGGCCAGGGCTTCATCGCCAATTGCTGTATTGGCCATGAACAGCCCTTCGAGGTGTGTCAGGTTTGCCAATTCCGCTGCAACGGCGTCCGTCAAATCCGTCTCCGAAAGGTCAAGCACGCGAAGGTTCGCGAGCTGCGCCAGTGCGGTCAACTCGTCGGGTGCGATGTTGCTCCGCTCAAGAAACACGTACTGCAGCTCAGCTAGGTTCGCCAGGTGCCGCAAACATCCGCCAGAGAGCCGGGCCCCGTCGATCTCCAGGATCCGCAACTGAGGCAACTGACCGCAGATCCGGAAAGCCTCTTCGCCGCCGGCGGGCGGCGGGTCGAACGCAACTGACCAGAGGCTTTTGAATCGCTCGATCTCCCGCATGCCAGCAACACTAAGCTGCACCCGTCGCAAGTAAAGATGTCGAAGATTTTTGCACCCGCCGAGTCGGGACAGTCCCTCGCCCGTGATCTGGCAACCGTCCAGATTCAATGACTGAAGTCTCACGAGTGGTGCCAAGTGCCGCAGACCCGCATCCGTCACGGGCGAGCTGCGGAGATCGAGCGTCGACAGATGGTCGAGCGGCGATAATCTCGCTAGCGCGGCATCGGTCAGCCGCTCGCCCATTTCACCCAGGCTTAACTCCTGTAGCGATCGGAACTCCTTGAGTGTTTTCAGGGCATCTGAATCGAGTGCGTGCTTCTCGTCGAAATACTCGACATAAGACAACCTTACGACTTCGGAACATACGTTTGCCCCAAACATCCGACGGAGTATGGCCACGCCCCACGAACCTTTCAACGGGTCGAGCGTCGGCGGGGCCGAGGCATCTGCATCGTGGTCATAGTCGTGCACACATTCCTGGCAATGCGGCCAAGAGACGCTCCGTCCGTCGCGCATGCTCGATCAATGGCGCGAAGTAGCTCATTACAACGCAGAGGGCCGTCAGGACGGCTATCAGCGCACGTAGCGTGAGTCGCGGTCGCATTAAGTGCGTGTACATGGTATCCTCCCGCCCGCATTGTCGCTTGAGGCCGCGCTCGACGCCGAGAGCGCATTTCTTGACAGGCCGCCGCCATCGCCGGCATATCACCTGCCGGAAACCAGCGACTTCGCGCCCCTTCGCTCGAAGTCCGCGACCTCAAGCAGGAGGCCGAGGTCCAGCAGATCGAATATCAGAACGGCATTCTCTCGCCCCAAACCTGGAGCAGCCGCCGCGGGCTGGACTACGAGCAAGAGCAGGCCAACCTGGCCCGTCACAATCAGCGACCCCAGGAACAACCCGGCCCCGAGCTCGCCGGCCCGGTCCTCGGCCTACCCGTCGCCGAGCCCTTGGCGGAGGGCGAGAGCGACACCGCTACGCTCGACGAGGCAACTTGGGACTGGTCGAAGCATCCCCGCGGCGGCAATCCGCGCAACCGTGGGGAATTCTCCACCAGTTGGGGCGGCGTGACGCGTGCCGGGCATGGCGCCAAGGTGATGCGGACCGCGGGTCTGCGAACCGGCGTCGGCGCGGCTCCTTCTGCAAGCACGCTGGCAGGTGCGCGGCGACCCCGCACCACGTGGTCATGGCACGCAAAAGACTCAGAAAACCCCCAGTCCCGCTGGTGCCCAGGGACAAGAAACCTACACGATCGACAATGCTATCAACGACGACGAGCAGAAAGCGGCCTGGGAGCGCGCTGTGTTGTCGTCGGCGGCGTACGGCGGAAAAGATTCGCACGCCGCGCCGGCGGGCTGGACCGAGGTAAAATCGATAAACAGTGCGCGAAATAAAAATGTTCCGAAGGGATTCCGTGCTGCGGTTTACAAAGATCGCGAGGGAAATTACGTTGTCGCCTTCGCGGGGACGGACCAACCCAGAGACTGGCTGGCGAACACTGCGCAAGCTGCGGGCATCCGGTCGAAGCAGTATGACTACGCGGCGGACTTGGCCAGCGAGTGGCAGAAGAGGGCAGAAAACGAAGGTAAAGCGATCGAATTCGTCGGACATTCATTGGGCGGGGGCCTCGCGACGACCGGCGCCCTTGTAACAGGCTCAAAGGCAGTTGTCTTTAATCCCGCGGGTGTTCACAAGGCGACAGTCGAAACACACCTTGGCGAAGAACGCGCGAATCGCGCTGGGCAGCGCGAAGGACACCGTGACCGCCTACCGGTATAAAGGTGAAGCCCTGGGCCTTCAGGACCACACGCTGCTCGGTCTGTTGGTCCCGGACTCTTTGGGCACACGCGTCGTCATCGACAGCAAGCAACACCCATACCGCCCGATACGAGACAACCTGAATCCATGGTCAAATAAAGATTCAGTTGTCCGCCACAGAATCGATCACCTCATCAAAGCGCTCGAACCAGGACGGACTTTCGAGGTTTTGGAGAAGAAATGAGCCGTACACATCGGGGCGCGGCAGGCTGTTTCCGTTACTTCGCCGTTCTGCTGCTCGTCGCCTCGGGGAACGAAGCCGCACTCGGACAGCATGTTCATTTCGGCGATTATCCGGAGCGTACTTCACTGAACCCGGAGCAATGGACATCGCATTCGCCATCACGAAGGGCGATGCGGCTACTTTGGACAATCTCCTGGCCGCAGGTGGGGATGTCAATGCCGAGGGACGCCACGATGTGAATCTCCTCACATGGTGCATGAGCGTTGATAATAAGCCGGCGTTCGCACAGCTTCTCAAAGCAGGGGCTGACGTGAAGCGGTACCCAGGAAATGACGGTGATTCGGCACTGCTGCAAGCACTTAGGGATCCCGCCGGTCGATGCTGGCTTCAGCAGATGCTGGTTGCTGGGCTCGATCCGAATGCACGGATTCCGAACTGCTCCGTGCCGACCCTGTTTTTCGCGGCACGGCACGACGACGACGGGCAATTGCGTATGCTGATCGACCACGGGGTGGATCTCGACTTGCGCGACGACGAATGGGATCAGACCGCGGCCATTCACGCGGCAATGGCGATCCGCTTCGACAATGTTGGCGTGCTTTTGGACGCCGGTGCGGACTTCACAGCACGCGACTGCAACGATGTCGATGTCGCTTACGCGACCATCGACTGCCGATTCGGGCCCGACCACCCGCAATGGCGCAGCTCGTGAGGCGGTCCTAGATCGCCTCAAGGCCCGGGGCGTCGACCTTGACGGCGCCGCCAAGCACCAGGTCGCATGGCAACCTCAATGAAGAATGGTGGGAGCAGGAGAAGAAGCGCTTGCCCGGCGAATCGTTGGCGCTACCCAGCAAGCCCCCACGGCCCGCCGCGCCCGTCGCGAGGATGGATATCTTTGTAACGCCATTCTACGACTCGAAGGGACCTGAGATTGCCGTCGGCACGTTCAGCGACCGCCTCGCGCACCGACAAAACGAGCATTCACCGCGTCACGGGTCTGATGGAACAGCAAATCGCAACCCTGCCCACCGAGGCGATGTTCGTGGCCGCGATCAGGCTGCACGACCTCGGTGAGACCGAAAATGCCGTGTTTTGGTTCGTCGCCGCCTGCTACCGTGCCAAGCTGTTCCGGAGAGCACTCGTTAGTCCGGGCGAGGACCCGAGCGACGCGGCCTTCGAGGCATGCCAGGCCCACGCGGCCTTCCAGACGCTGATTCTCGAACACATTAACCCACGCCTGATTGACGAACCCCGGATGTGGATCAAGGCGACGGAGCGCGTCTGCGATCGTGTTCGGCAGGTGCCCGCGTTTCGGCCGATTTATCGTGACCTGAAGTTTGTCGAACCCGACAGACTGAAAGAGCTGAACGACGAAGAGGCCGCGGACTACGCCGAGCTGCTGCGCTCGCCAGGAAGTGGCACGGCGAGTAATCCTCTGCCGACGCGTTGATTCGACCGCGACGGCGAAGCCTTTTTGCGGTTCTTTGTCGATCGGCAAGGCTGCACCCGGGTGCGGTTCGTCGAGCCCGACCAGGTGACCGCGCCGGCCGAGGGCGGGGCGAATCCGGCCGCTTCGTTCGGCATTCTGACCGACGAGAGCGACGTCGAAACCGTGCTGGCCTACTACGTCGACGGACGTCCCGTCGACGCCGACCAGATCCAGCATCGCAAAGCCAACGTCGACGCCAACGTCAAGCGCGGGCTGCCGCTGTTCTTTCCGGTGCGCAAGAACCTTCGCCGGGCCGAAAAACTCCTGCGCAACATGAGCGTCGTGGCCGAAATCCAGTCGGCCATCGCCCTGATCCGCAAGCACCAGGGCGGAGTCCGCGGCGGCGTGCAGCAGTTCGCCGCCAGCCAGACCGACCTGACCGTTACCCAGCAGCTCACCGGCCGCACGACCAGCTTCCGCCGCTTCGGACCCGGCACGATTCTCGACGCTCCCGGCGGAATCGAATACGACTTCCCGGCCGCCGGACTCGATGCGGCCAACTTCGTGGCCGTGCTCCAGGCCGAATTGCGGGCCATCGCCAGCCGGCTGGTGATGCCCGAGTTCATGCTCACTTCCGACGCCTCGAACGCCAACTATTCGTCGACCATGATGGCCGAAGGCCCAGCCATGCGGATGTTCGCCCGCTTGCAGGCCGATCTGATTCAGGACGATCTGGAGGTGATGTACCGCGTGGTGCAAGCCGCGGTCGACGCAGGTGGCTTGCCCAATGCCGCGCTGCAGGACGTGGTCATTCAGGCGGCGCCGCCGTCACTGGAAGTGCGCGACCCCAAGCAAGAGGCCGAGGTCCAGCAGATCGAATATCAGAACGGCATCCTCTCGCCCCAAACCTGGAGCAGCCGCCGCGGCCTCGACTACGACCAAGAGCAGGCCAACCTGGCCCGGCACAATCAGCGTACCCAGGAACAACCCGGTCCCGAGCTCGCCGGCCCGGTCCTCGGCGTGCCGTTGGCGGAGCCCTTGGCCGAGACGCTCACTCTCTGGCGACTCCGCCTCGCTCGACGAGACCTATTGGGACGCCGCCAAGCATCCGCGCGGCGGGAATCCCCAGAATCGCGGGGAGTTCTCGACGAGCTCCGGCGGCCGAGTGAGCCGACCAAAGACAACCTTGGTTGGTCACGTCGCCACCACTCAAGTCAGCGCAAAGGATGCAAAGCGGACCAGCAAGACTCGCCCACTCCCGGCAGCGCAAAAGTCGAACAAAGACCCTCTCGTAGAAATGCAGAAGTCTTGGAAGAAGATCGAGGACGAGGTTCGCACCGCGGCCGGTCAGCCAGGCGGTCAGGAAGTGAAAGCCGCTGTGGAAAAAGCTCTCGCCGAAAAGGCGAGGTCTTTCATTCAGCAGCAGGTCGAGGCGAAGGCGGACAGTAACGTAATAGGAACAATCATAATGAGCAGTCCGACGTTGCGCAAGGCACTCGGCATATCCGAAGGTGCAAATAGCGTCAGCGTCAAGACGACGCGCACCGGCAAGAACTACAAGGTCACCATCACGCCATACCTACATCTGGGCAGGGAGCACAGCGATCAGGTAATCGGCGCGCGGATCATCATCAGCTTTTAATCGCGGCCTGCATTTTGGGATAGGCACTTAACATGTCACGTCAGGGACTGTAACAATTCGGCAGCAGTTGCGACATTTCTGCATACGACTGGCCCTCGGCTGCAGTCTCAGTTAGATCGACGTACTTTAGGTGCGCGAGCTTGCGCAGGTGCAACAGCCCCGCCTGACTAACGGCCGTTCCGCTGAGGTCCAAAGATCGAAGCTGCGTGAGCCGCGCCAGGTGCGGCAGGGCGTCGTCGCAAACAGCCGTATTGTCTAGGGACAGGCATTCAAGCGACCGCAGGTCGCACAGCGCCACGATGTCTGCATCTGTCAGGTTGGTTCCGGAAACGTCAAGCGTCCGAAGATCTTTCAGCTGAGCCAGGTAAGACAATTCAACAGGCGCGATCTTTGCATCCCTGATGAGGAGGCACCGCAAGTCGGTCAGGTTCACCAAATGCCGCAGGCAGCCGCCAGATAGATTCGCATTGTCGACTTCCAGGCCCCAAAGTTCCGGCAGCTGACCGCACGCTCGAAACGCCTCCTCATCGCCGCCTGGCGGCGACGTGAAGCGGAGCGACCAGAGTCCCTTGAACCCTTCGATCGCTCGAATCCCATTTAGGCTGAGCGGGGCGTTCCGCAATTCCAATTGTCCAAGTCGGCTGCAGCCGGTTAATTGCGCCAATCCTTCGCCGGTCACCTGTGTATCGTTGAGTTTTAGAGATTCGAGGTTCACCAGCGGTATCAAATTCCGAAGGCCGGCGTCCGTGATCGCCGTGCCGGAGACGTCGAGCGAAGTCAGCTGCGTAAGCGGTTGCAGATTCGCCAAATCGGCGTCAGTCAGTCGATCTCCCATTCCGCCGAGCACCAAGTCTGCCAGTTGTTCGAATTCCTTCAGGTGCCGCAGGGCGGAGGGGTGGATCGCGCGTTCCGAATCGGCCGGTTGACGATAGATGAGGGCATCTACTTCTGCAAATACGGCACTCCCGAGAAGCCAGCGCAGAATCGCAGGACATCGAGGAAGTTTCTGGGAGTCGGCTCCGTCGAGGCCATTCGCCTCCGGCGGATACTCAAAATGTACGCCGATACCCGGCAGAGCCGCCAGCGCATGATCTCTCCGACGGGCGCGCTCTATGAACGGAGCCACGTAGGCGAGAGCGGCGCAAACGGCAGTCAGCCCCGCAAACAATATCCGGAGGCTCCAGCGCGGGCGTTTCAGAAATACGCGCATTGTAGTCGGACTTTGGAAAGGCATATGAATCGCCGCGACTCGTCGAACAACGCTAGCGAATGGCGAGTAGCCGTGGTATTCGGTTTCCGACCGTAACGGATACCAAATTCAGGTTATTCTTCATACCCGAACTCCAGCCGCAGTATTGTTGCCTGCCACCGCGTTCGCAGCCAAGTTCAATCTTGGGTGCGTCTAGTATCGCGCGGTCGGAAGCTACAGGTGCCGGAAACCTCCGCCGAGCCGAGAAGCTCCTGCGCAACATGAGCGTCGTGGCCGAAATCCAGTCGGCCATCGCCCTGATCCGCAAGCACCAGGGCGGAGTCCGCAGCGGCGTGCAGCAGTTCGCCGCCAGCCAGACCGACCTGACTGTTACCCAGCAGCTGACCGGCCGCACGACCAGCTTCCGCCGGTTCGGACCCGGCACGATTCTCGACGCTCCCGGCGGCATCGAATACGACTTCCCGGCCGCGGGGCTCGACGCCGCCAACTTCGTGGCCGTGCTCCAGGCCGAACTGCGGGCCATCGCCAGCCGGCTGGTGATGCCCGAGTTCATGCTCACCTCCGACGCCTCGAACGCCAACTATTCGTCGACCATGATGGCCGAAGGTCCGGCCATGCGGATGTTCGCTCGCTTGCAAGCCGATCTGATCCAGGACGACCTGGAGGTGATGTACCGGGTGATGCAAGCCGCGGTCGACGCGGGTGGCTTGCCCAATGCCGCGCTGCAGGACGTCGTCATTCAGGCTGCGCCGCCGTCACTCGAAGTGCGCGACCCCAAGCAAGAAGCCGAGGTCCAGCAGATCGAGTATCAGAACGGCATTCTCTCGCCCCAAACCTGGAGCAGCCGCCGCGGCCTAGACTACGACCAAGAGCAGGCCAACCTGGCCCGTCACAATCAGCGGCCCCAGGAACTACCCGGTCCCGAGCTCGCCGGCCCGGTCTTCGGCCTGCCGCTGGCTGGGCCACTGGCGGAAGGCGATGGCGGTGCAGGTGGCGATGCCGGCGCGTTGCTCGACGAAGCGGCCTGGGACTCGTCCAAGCATCCCCGCGGCGGAAATCCGAGCAACCGGGGGGAATTCTCCACCGGCTGGGGCAGTCGAACGGGCGCGGGGCACACGTCAGGAGTCATACGCACCGCGGGACTCACCACGTCGGCGGAAAAGCACGTCGTCAAGGTAACGCCCGCCGGGCGCAAAATAACGAATTGCGCCATCCGGTCCGCCTCGCCCAGAACCAAAAGCCGTCGGCCAAAGACGAGGCCGACGATATCTCGCGGCGCATCGGCGACAAAATCAAGGCCCCCGTGCAACAAATAGGCGATCCTGTCGGCGTGCGCACCTGGACAAGTGCCGCCGGCACTGAGCTCAGAGGGAGCCTCGAAAGCGTGTTGGACGACGGCAAGGAAGTTACAATAGCTCGGGCCGACGGCAAGAAGCCGGTTAAGCTCCGGATCGGCCAGTTGAACCCCCGCGACCAACAACTCGTGCGAGGGCTGAAGGCATTGCCGCCCAACGTGGATGTGAAGCCTGAAGGTGTGAAAAAAGCCAACCAGCCCGCCTGGGTCGAAGATGTGATTGTGGACATCGGCCGACTTAGCGAGCTGCCATCGGGCAAGGCCGTCCTAGAGAAGATTCGCAAGGAGAACAACGAGCACGCGGTCACGATCACTCCACGAGACCCCGGGAAGGACAACCACGCCGCGTTGGACCGGCCGCGAGACACGGCTCGGACGTAACTGTTCAGTACGACCCCTATGATACTAAGGGCGACATCGTGGACGGTGGCAAGGGTGACCGAACTCGCCCGCCGTACATTGCTTTGGGAAAAGAGCTGTCGACGGCAGCGAAGGCGCTGGTTAACACCTCCAATATCAGTTCGCGGGTGGAGGAAAGACAAGCGGCGATATTCGACAACGGGCTCCGAGACGAACACAATCGGGTTTTACCCGAAGGTGAAAAGCCTTTGCCCCACCGAGACCTGCCGTAACCGTGGTCGCGCCGAGCCCAGCCGCGCAACCCAGAGATCTCGCTCGCTATGCATGGATCCGCTGACGTGGCGGGGCCGAGGGTCCGGGTCGCCGACCACCGCGTCCGTGTTGTGAGAGGAGGTAGAGGGTGGGTCGACCGACGGCAGCCACGATTGAGGGGAACGAGGCCGGTTCATCGTTACTTTGCCGCGGTGTCCTTGCCGCGGCCGTTCCTGCGTGCGCACTATTGGCGTGGGTTGGCGGCGTTGCCCATCGCGCCCGCGAGCAGCGGGCAGTGGTCGAGCAGTTGGAGCGGCTTGGCACGCTCGTGGACTACGATATCCGGCCGTCCGCAACCGGATTCCGAGGATGCCTCTTACGCTGGTTCGGCCAGGACGTGGCCGGCAACGTGGAATTCGTGGAGTTCGGCTTCCCCGTCGACACCACCGCGACGGATGCCGACCTTGCGCTACTGGAACACCTGCCGCGGCTCAAAGAGTTGTCCATCGGACGGCTCCGGGCTAGCGATGCAGGAATGATCCACGTCGGAAGGCTGCCCGAATTGGCCACGCTCGATTTGAGCAAGTGCCGCATCACGGACAACGGGCTTAGAGCACTCACGTCGTTGTCGAAGCTCCGACGCCTGTCCGTCGGCGATAGTGCCATCACGGATGCGGGCCTGGACTCGATCGTCGCTCACCGCGACCTTGAAACGCTGCTAGTCGGATTGACTCACATTACCGATGCGGGTGTCGCCAAACTCGCGACCCTGCGGCGGCTCACGCGCCTCAGTGTGGGCGAAAACGCGATAACCGACGCGGCCCTGCCGCACCTACAGACGCTCACGCTGCTCGAGGAGCTCAACTTGGGTGGCACACAGGTCACTGACGCGGGCTTGGTACAGCTCGTCCCATTAGTCAACCTCGAGCGACTTTTTCTGTTCGAGACTCGGATCAACGGTCCAGGGCTCGCGGCTTTACGGCGCCTGGCGAAGCTGCGTGAATTGATTCTGTCGAAGTCCAACATCACCGACGACGGCTTAGCACATATCGCGACACTTGCGCAATTAGAATCGCTCGACCTGAGTGGCACGCAAATCACCGACGCGGGTTTGGTCCATCTGGCCAAATTGACACGGCTGGCAAAGCTGAATCTCGAACGCACCAGCGTCACCAATGAAGGCATCGGTGTTTTCGCGGGCATGGACGGCCTGCGCGAATTAGACGTCCCGTTCGACTGGGGTGAATCTCCCGGCGTCGCAGCTCTTAAGCGTGCCGACCCCGCGCTCATTGTCCACTAATCGCGCTCGTCAGTCCCAAGCACCGGGGCGGAGTCCGCGGCGGCGTGCAGCAGTTCGCCGCCAGCCAGACCGACCTGACCGTTACTCAGCAGCTGACCGGCCGCACGCGGGCAGATAGTTATTCCCGAGCTGCGCCGCGCGCTGCCGCAGCTACAAGTGCAATGATCCGCGCACTGTCATGGGCCCGCGCACTGTCATTCGCCCGCGCCTGCGCTGCCGGCAGCGACAACGCCCGCAAAAAAAATTGCAGACTGGCTCACAAACGTTCGTTGAAATATCGCGTGGGTTTGATACCATTCCGAGCATGACAAAGTTAGATCGCACGCCGGCCAATCAAGCTCGACTCGCCCAGGTGGAAAAGGCCTGGCGCATGGCGCTGGCGAGGTGCTCCGGCGGGGCTTTTATGGCTCGGTCATGATCGAAGTCGCCGTCCAGGACGGCACCATCCAACACGTCCGCCGTCGCCTGGATCAAACGGAAAAATAAAAGTCGGTCCGGCTGCCTCGGTAGCCGGCGAGCGGCTGCGGTCCGGCGGATCGCGGCTGTTGTCGATCCCCTTGGGGTATCCCGGAGAGCCTGCCGCCAGGCAGGTATCCCTCGGCGAGCCCATCTGCCAACCTCCCGCGGTCAGCAGATGGGCTTTTTTTGTTGCCAGAAGGAGAATTCATGGAAGTGCACTTGCAGGAATTCGTCGATTCGCGCGGGCTGGACTTGCGAATCGATCGCGAGTCGGGCGTGTTGCGCGGCGTCAAGCTGCTCGGGCTCGAATCGCGCAACGGCCGCAAGTACTCTGCCGGCCGCGCTCGAATCCGCCCGCAGCCTGTACGAGGGCGCCCGGGTCAACGTCAACCATCCCAAGACACACCCGCTGGCCAGCCGCGACTATCAGGACCGGTTGGGCCTGGTTCGCAACATCGCCTTGCAACCCGGGACCGGTCTGTTCGGCGATTTCCACTTCAATCCCAAGCACGCGTCTGGCCGAACAACTGCTCTGGGACGCCCAACACGCGCCCGAGAACGTGGGCTTTTCGCACAACGTGCAAGCCCGCACCGTGCGGCAAGGCGACGACACGATCGTCGAGGCGATCCTGAAGGTCCATAGCGTCGACCTGGTGGCCGACCCCGCCACGACCTGCGGGTTGTTCGAGCAGGCCGCAGGGGTGGGCGCTTCCAGTGCCGCCTCCGTCCGGCCTTGGCACCTGCACGCTGGAGGACTTGCGCCGCGTTGCGGCCCGACCTGGTGGGCGAGATCGAGAATCTGGCCGCGGCCGAATTGAGCCGGCTCCGCCAGCGGGTCGACGATTTGGAGCTCTGCGAAAGTCGATGCGCACGCAAGCGGGCTCTGGCCGGGCGACTGTTGGCCGAATTCCATTTGCCCAATCCCGACGAGGGAAGCCGCAACGACTTGATCAGCGAGGCTTTTCTGGCAGCCCTGCTTGCCGCCAGCGACGAGGCCGCGATGCGCGAACTGGTCGCCGAGCGGGCACGGCTGGTTGCGCGGCAGCCGGACCGGGGCGTGGACTTCGACAGGCCCCGGCGGGCAGCGACCCGCCGGGCGGCAAGCCGGTCTCGCGCGAGCAAAGCCTGGCCGAAGCCGCAGCGGCCGCGCCTGAGCACGCTGGAAGAATTCGTCCGGCCATCCGGTAGGGCGGCGGGTCGAGGACCGTGCCTTCGGCGTCCACAACATTTGCCGCCCGCAGTGCGCAGTGCGGCAGCAACCCCGATCTCTCACTACATTTCTTGCGGAGAACCAAGCGATGGCTGACACGATGCGTTGGCGATACGGCGATACCAATCCGGTGGTCACCAAACCCGTGGCCTCGGGCGTGACGATCCAGATCGGCGACCTGGTCGGCCAGGATTCGAGCGGCAACGTCACCCCGGCCAGTGCCCTGGCCTGGACGACCGATCTGCCGACCACGCAGACCGCGTTCCATCTGACGTTCCTGGGCGTGGCCATGCAGCGCTCGCTCTCGGCCGATACCGACCCGATCCGGGTGGCCACCAGCGGCGTGTTCGAGATGGCCTGCGCCTCGGCCACGTTCAACATTGGCGACCTGGTCGGCCCGGCCAAGGACACCGGCAACGCGCTGCCTCAGCCAGCAAGTCGCGGCCGTCGGGGCCACCGGCAACGAAGCCAAGGCCGTCGGCCGCGTGGCCGGCTACGTCAATCCGGCCGGCACGTCGGTGCTGGTGTCGATCGTCAGCACCAAGCAATTCGGCGGCACGCAGGCTGTGATCTGACGAGCCCGCTCGGCGGCGGTGCCCGCGGCGGCCGATGATCGCTGCCCGGTCCGCACTCGATTCAACATCCTCAATTCGGAGAACGAAATAATGAAGGTCCGAGAGATCAAACGGTTGTACGAGCTCGAGGGGGCGGAACACACGCTCCGGCACATCCATGACGTGCTCGCCAAGCGGGAGTACCGGCCCGAGGACTTCAGCCTCCGCAGCCTGGCCGAGGCCCTGGTGCCCGACGGCCGCGAATGGCTCGATTCGCTCGATCCGCGCCGCGGCGGCTTCATTCAAGAGGCCGGCGACGCGGTCGACGTGTCGGCCTTTTCGAACATCACCGGCCAGATCATCTACAACAAGATCATGGAGGCGTACCAGCGCGAGGAGTTCGTCCTCTCGCGGCTGGTCGAGACCATTCCGACCCGATTCGACGGCGAAAAGATCGCCGGCATCACGGGCATCACCGACGACATCCAGGCGATTCAGCCGGGCATGCCCTACCCGGCGCTGGGCTTCGGCGAGGACTACATCGAAACGCCGTCGACCACCAAGCGCGGCTTCATCGTGCCCGTGACCAAGGAAGCGATCTTCTTCGACCGCACGCACCAGGTGCTCAGCCGGGCCGCCGAAGTCGGCGAAATTCTCGGCCTGAACAAAGAGAAGCGACTGCTCGACCAACTGATCGGCGTGACCAATACCTACAACTGGAAGGGCACGACCTACAACACCTATCAATCGTCCACCCCCTGGGTCAACGTGCTCTCCGGCAACACACTGGTCGACTGGACCAATGTCGACGCGGTGGAACAGGTGTTCGCCAACATCCTCGATCCCAATACGGGCGAGCCGGTGATGGTCAGCGCCAACCAGATTCTGGTCTGCCCGCAGTACCACGCGGCGGCCATGCGGCGTGTTCAACGCCGCGCTGATCGACTACGCCACGCCGAGCGGCCCGACGCGGACCTGGGTCGACGCCCAGTCGGTGCTCCGCCAGCGGACCTATCAGGTCGAAGAGAGCCGGTTGATGTATCGCCGGCTGCTGGCCGCGAGCGTCAGCACGCCGCAGGCCACCTGGTTCATGGGCGATTTCAAGCGGGCGTTCGCCTACATGGAGAACTGGCCGATCACGGTCACCCAGGCCGTGCAGAACAGCGAGGCCGAATTCACCCAGGACATCGTGGTGCGGTACAAGGCGAGCGAGCGCGGCGCGGCCGCGGTGCTCAACCCGCGCTACGTCGTCATGAGCACGGCCTGATCTCCAGCGGACCGCCACAACCGGCCAACACCATGCCCGGCTCATCGCCGGCGCGACCGAGGTCACTTCGGGGGGCAGCGTCGCTCCGCCCGCTCCCCCGCCTCGGCGCGCCGGCGGCGGCTTCGGCCGCGAACCGCCGGCACCCCGCGACTTGCAGGAACCGCACCGTGAACGATTTAGAACAGATTCAAGCCATCAAGTGCAACACGCTCGTCCAGATGGCCGACGTCTCCAGCGAGCGCAAGCCGACCTACACCGAAGGCGGCCAGACGTTCAGCTGGACCGAGTACCTCAACCACTTGCAGCAACGCGTCGACTGGTGCAATCGCCTGCTCGCCGCCGAGCAACCGTTCGAGATCGAAACCCGAGGCTACGTCGAATGACGTTCGATCCCGACATCAACGCCGATTATCTGACCCTCGACGGGTTGGAAACCTTTTCCTTGCGGCAGGGCAACCTCGACCCCGCGACCGTCAACAACTGCTTGCGCGAAGCGCTCGTCCAGGCCGACGTCCAATTTCTGAGCACGGCCGGACTGGGCGTCCAATCGGGAGACCTGATCGTGAATCTCTGGGCACCCGAGCTCGGCAGCCTGACGCCGGGCGCCGGCGACCGACTGACCGACTCCGGTGGCACAACCTACACGATCCAAAACAGCAGCTACACGCCGCGCTCGGGCCGCTATCGAACCCTTTGCCGCCAGGCGGCGAGCGCCTGAGAGCGACCCACTGCCGACTTTTCCGGATCGACCCATCCGCACGACCGAACTCCCTGGACCCTTTCCGATGCTCGACTACGCGGCGCTCAAAACCGAATTGACGACCGACCCGGCTGGCCTGGGGTATACCGCCCCAATCGCCGCGGGCAGCGACGCGGGCGTGGCCGACCTGATCAATTCGATCGGCAGCGGCTCGGCGTATCTGCTGCAACTGCCGTCGATCGACAAAAACACATTTCTGACACTCACCACACCGGCCGCGGTCCGGATCGGCATCGGGCAGACCGGCGCGGACGGCTCGACGCCGCTCTCCGCCGCGGCGATTGCCAAATGGACGGCGGTTCTGGCCCAAGGCCGCGCCGCAGACCCCGGCAGCCAGATCAATCTGGCCCTGATCGCCACGCTCGGCAGCCCGGTCGCGGACAACGTGATGACCAGCGCCGAGTTCGCCGCCCTGACCACTCGCCAGGGCAGCCGGGCCGAAGTCCTGTTCGGCGCCGGCACGGTCGTCACGAGCGACGACGTGGCGACGGCGCTGCGCGGGGCATGAGGATTCAGACTCTAGACTCCAGACCTCAGGCGTCAGACTTCAGGCGTCAGAAAGAAGCCCGCCGCGGTGCGGCGGTTCATTAGCCCCTACCCCCTGCATCCTGCCCCCTACCCCCTTCCCCAGCCCCCAGCCCCCAATCCCCAGCCCCCAATCCCCAGCCCCCTCCCCGATGACTCAAAAAGTCGAAAACCTCACAACCTCCGTCACTTCGCTCCTGACGACTGAGCTGAACTCCCTGGCCAACAATGCGCTGGTGGTCTCGTCGGTCGGCGGCAGCTCGGGCGTGTTCGATCAGACGATCGGCAACTCGGGCGTCTCCGACGGCTATTTGTACGGCGACGTCGAGGCCGCGATCGCCGCTTTCGGCTCGTCGCCCGCGGCGGGCTCGGGGCTGAACCTCTGGTTCCTGCAATCGATCGACGGCACGAACTACGAGGACGGCAGCTCGTCGGTCACTCCGGTTCGCGCGCCCGACGTGGTGATTCCGTTCCAGGCCAGCACCAGGCCCAGCGCTGCACGGTGCCGAACGTGCGGCTGCCGGCCGGCAAATTCAAGGTCTTGGCCCAGAACGGCGCGAGCGGCCAGTCGCTGGCCAGCAGCGGCAGCACGATCAAAGTCCGGCCCTACACCCCGCAAGGACAGGCAACGTAAATGGTCGGAGTTACAAATCCGCTGCGAGGAATCGTCGACCCTGCGGTCAATCTCTCGCACTCGCTCAATCGCTCGCGGATCGTGTGGTGCCTCACGCGCAAATTGCGCTACGGCGGCAACGCGCTTTGGGATTTGATGGGCGGCGGACGCTATTTCAGCCTGACCAGCATGGGCAATAGCTCGAATGGCTGGCGTCCGCCGACGCGGCCGGGAGCCGATGGCGATTTGCTGTTCGACGGCTCGGCCGGCTGCCTGACGGTCGGCCTTCTGTCTCAATCCCTCGTAAGCCTTATCAGCCCGCTTTGCAACATTGCCGGAGCGTTCTCGCTGGCGGCTTGGGCCTATTGCACCAATGTCAGCAGTGGCAGTCCGCAAATCGTGAGCATCTACAGCGTCAACTCACCCAATTACGCCGGGATCGGCCTGGGGCTGAACATTTCCAGCGGCGGCTTCAAGACCTTTTGCTACACCGGAAACAACGTCTGGACCGCTCCCAGCGGCAGCCCCACGACCTGGTCGGCCAGCACTTGGTATCGGGTGCTGGTGACTTGCACCAGCGGCGGCACGCTCACGTTCTACCTGAACGGCAAGCCGGACGGCGGCACGCAAAGCGTGACGCCGCCGATCGCCAACAACGCCATCACGAATGCAGCCGCTCAAACTTTTCGGATCGGTTCGCAACCCGGCAGCACTGCCGGCAACTTCTGGCCCGGCCGGATTGACGACGTTTCGGTCTGGAACCGCGCCCTGTCCGCGGCCGAGGTGAAGGCCGATTACGACCTCTCGCGGCGCAACTATCCCGGCGTGCTGCGGATGATGCCCGAAGATCGCGAGACGATCTATGTGCCGAGCGCCGTGGCCGGCACCAAATTCCGCCGCACGCTGTTTGACCGGACCGGCTCGCGGGGGGTGCAAGTCGCATGAGACTGCTCAAACAATCCAGCACCGCGCAGCCGCTTGTGTTCCTGCTGGTGCAGTCGAGCGACCATATCACCGGCCTGACCGGCGCCAGCCCGAGCGTCACGCTCTCCAAGAATGGCGGCAGCTTTGTCAGCCCGTCCGGTGCGGTCAGCGAAATCGGCAGCGGTTGGTATCAAGTCGCCGGCAACGCGACTGACACCGGCACGCTCGGACCGTTGGTGCTGCACGCCACGGCCACCAGTGCCGATCCCTGCGATGTGATTCATGAAGTGGTCGCCTTCGACCCGCAGGACGGCGTGCATTTCGGACTGAGCGCGCTGCCCAACGCCGCCGCCGCGGCTTCCGGCGGCTTGCCAACCGTCGACGGCAGCAACCAGGTCAAAGCGAATGTCACGGCCTGGAGCGGAACCAGCGTGCTCGGCAGCGTGCCGCCTGATGCCTACATTCTCCGCTCGGGAACCGCTCAGGCTGGCGGCGCTTCGACGATCACGCTCGACAGCGGTGCCTCGGCGGTCAACAGTTATTACAACACCTGCGCGATCTTCATCTATTCAGGCACTGGAGCCGGCCAGGGCAATACGATCCTGAGCTACGTCGGCTCGTCCAAGGTCGCGACCGTGGCCCGCGCCTGGGCCACGCAACCGGACAGCAGCAGCAAGTTCGTGATCGAGGCCATCGGCAGCGTCGACGTGGGCTCGCTGCTGGGCAACGCGCTGGCTCTCGACGGCAACAACCTGCTGAAAGTCGCCCTGACCGATATTCTCAATACGGCCCTCAGCGAAACCACCGCCGGCAACTTGGCGGCGGCATTCCGGAAGCTGTTCGACGTGTCGAGCCCGGTTTTGACGACCGCGAGCGTCAATCAGACCGGTGACAGCTATGCCATCGTCAACAGCGGCACCGCAGGCAATTCGGCCCTCCACACGCAGATCGCGGCCCTGCCCACCGCATCCGCGATCGCCACCGCAGTCTGGACCGACACGACGAGCAGCGACTTTGCCACGAGCGGCAGCCCGGGCAAGATTCTGACCCAGACCGACTCGAACGGCCTGCTTAAGGTCGACGTGGAGGACATTCGCGGCACCGCGTCGCCCGCGCAGCCGGGCTACCTCGGACCGGACTGGGCCCACCTCTACTCGCCCACGAGCACCGTCGGGCTGACGAATACTACCATTTCGACCGGCCAGGCAGTGGCCAGCGTGAGCGGTGCGGTCGGTTCCGTTACGGGTGCCGTGGGCAGCGTGGCGGGCAATGTCGGCGGCAACGTCACCGGATCGGTCGGCTCGATTTCGGGCATCACCTTCCCGAGCGGATTCAGCAGCCTAACGACGACGGCGATCGCCACAGCCATCGCCAATCAGGCCACCAGCACGGCAGTCCCGGGCACGCTTGGCTACCAAATCAGTTCGCTACTCTTCGACGGAAACAGCTACGTCAAGGCCAACGCCGAAACGGTCAGTGACAAGACGGGCTATTCGCTCACCCAGAGCTTTCCAAGCAACTTCGCAGCCCTCGGCATCACTGCCGGCGGCAAGATCAGCGAAGTCGCCCTGGTCGACACGCTCACGACGTATACCGGCAATACCCCGCAGACGGGCGACGCCTACGGAGTGGTCAACAACGCGACCTACGGCAACTCGGCCCTCCAGCAAATCCTGGCGGCCGATCGGGTGATCGACGTGGCCACCGACCCAACTCAGTACCACGAAGTGTTCTACGTCTCCGGCACTTCGAGCGTGATCTTCAGCAAGAAGCTCTACGACACCAGCGGCAACAAACTCAATTCGACGTCAACGGTCGTCGGGCAGGTCCGGCAATGAGTCTCTGCGGCATTCTCCTGAAGGGCTTGGGGGCCCCAACCGGCCTGGCCTTGGCTAGCCCCACCCTGGCGCTCGCCGACAACGGCGACGGCTCGCTCACGGCCACCATCACCGGCAGCACCGCCGGCACCACGAACACGCTTTATTTTCAAGCCGTCCAGGGACAGCTTGGCGGCTCGACTTGGATGTCGGCCGGCTCACGTAGCGGCGACGGCACGCTCACCGCGACGATCGCACCGGGCTATTACTGGTGGTACGTCGCGAGCACGCTCGCACCGGACGAGGCCGTGTCGAACATGGTCTACCAGAACGTGATCAACCCAAGCGACTCGGTGCACGACCAGTGCTGCCGGGCGGTGCAGGCGACGATCCAGTCGCTCGGCCTGGCGGGCGTCGCCAATTCGTCGGTCGTGATCAAGAAGCTGGCGCTGCAGCGGTTTCTCGGCTCGCTCCGCACGCTGGGCGTGCCGCTGCCGGCAGTGGTCATCCTGCCCGAGCCCGAGCAGCAGGATCCGGCCCGCGGCGTCAATGGTTTGGACGACGTCGTCTATCCCGTGACGGCGGTCTTCATCCAGACCGACAACCAGGAACCGACGGTCGCGGCCAACCTGGCGACCGTGCTCGGATGGCGGCAAAAACTGAATCGCGCCTTTCGGCAACAGCGGCTGGCCGGCGCCGACGATCATCGACTGCACGGTTCAGGCCCGGACGGTCGTCGACCAGCAGGCCTGGGCGACGAACTTGCTGGTGTCGGCCCTGACATTTCGTTTCACCAGCCGCGAGCCCCGCGGCTTCAACGCCTAGACAGGAGATCTTGCCGATGACCGCCACCACCGCCTCGATGGGCTGGGCAGCACGCGCCGCCCTGATCGCCGAATCGACCTACGGCACCACGCCCAGCCCGGGCACGAACGCGGCGCTGTCGTTCGCGTTTGTTTTCCAGCAGTGTACGGTGGGCAAGCACGGCAACATCGCCGAGCGCGACGGGTTGCGCGGCACGCGGTCGCGCTTCAGCAGCGACACGCGCCTGGGGCCGTATACCGTCGCCGGGCAGATCGTCACCGAGCCCACCCCGACCGACCTCGAAACCTGGCTGCCGTTCATTCTGGGCGGCGCCTGTCGAGCGGTGCGGTGGCCTTGGCCGAATCGCTGCCCAGCTTTTCGCTCGGCGTTGATCGCGTCGCCAAGCGGCATCGCTATACCGGCTGCAAGGTCAACCGGGCCACATTCGCCGGCACGCAGGGCGGCTTGCTCCGGCTGACGCTCGACGTGGTGGGT
Source organism: uncultured Planctomycetaceae bacterium (assembly GCA_963828155.1). Taxonomy (GTDB): domain Bacteria; phylum Planctomycetota; class Planctomycetia; order Pirellulales; family PALSA-1355; genus CAWCAX01. Next base: position 129,177 of record CAWHDQ010000009.1, on the reverse strand, counting down.
CAGGCCGAAACGGCCGACGCGGCCAGCTGGCCCAGTCTCACGCCCGACGCCAGCCAAGGGCCGTTCATCTTTTCCGACCTGGCGCTGACGCTCAACGCGACGGCCCGCGAGGTCCGCGACTTCGAGCTGGTGATCGACAACGGCCTGGTGACCGATCGCTTCATGAACTCGACCACCGTGGTCAATCTGCCCGAAGGCGATCGGCACGTCACGCTGCGGACCACGCATGCTTTCGCGGCGGCCAATCTCGATCTGTACGACCAGGCCCTGAGCGGGGCCGGCGGCACGCTGGCGATGACCAGCACCCAGGGCACGCCGAGCGTGCTGACGTTCACGTTTGGCGATTTGCAGGTGCCGGCCGAGCCGGCCGGCGTCGACGGCCGGGCGGAAATCTTCTTGACGCTGCCGATGGTCGCCCGCAAGACCGGCGGCACGCTCGAGCTGGCGGCCAACATCGTGGTTCTGACGCCTGAACAGTCCAACCCTTGGAAGAATAACCGCATCATGCGCAACGATCCCATTTTCATCGACGACGGCTACACGGCGCGGGCGTACGTCGAAGCAGTCCCCGGCCTGCACGCGCGCTGCACTTCGAGTACCGGCCGATGCTTAGCCCGGAACGCTGCAAGCAAGCCGAGCTGATGAACAAGGAGCCGGCCGACAAGTTTGACAAGATCTGCGCCGAATCGGTCGCCGCCAAGCTGGCCTCCTGGTCGGTGGTGGACCGCAAGGGAAATGCGGTCGCCTGCACGCCGGCAAACCTGCTCAAGCTGCACCCGCAGCTCTGGTCGAAGCTCTACAACATCGTGGCCGGCTACCGGCCGACCGACGCATTGCCCGACGAGCCTGCCGCGCCGCGGCTGCCGGGCGGCGAGATCCAGGAGGCCGACTCAAAAAACTGACCCGCGGGCTGTCGCTGCTGCTGCGGCAGCCCGAACTTGTCGACTGCGCTACCTGCCAGCGGTGGATGTTCGATCCGCAGAAAGGCGAGTTCCACCGCGACCACGCCGGGCAATCGCTGCAGCGTCCGCTTGGCTCGCGACCGCCGTGCCAGGTGTGCCCCAAAGTGGCCGGCTTGCCCGCCGACCAGCAGACGCCGGAGGAAGGTAGCCGGAGCGACTTGTCGAAGAAGAATCGCCAGACCCTGGATCGGTACTACGAGCATCGGGCGGCGCCGCTGGCAGGACTGGATGCCGTGGCCCGGCACAACTTTGGGTTGATCGAAAGAACGATCGCCGAGCACGAGCGGTGGGAAGCTCGCCGATCGCGAATAGTGATGGAACTGCTGGCCGCACGAGGCAGATGAACTCATGCCCGACGTAAACCGCGAAGTCCTGATCCAACTCCGATACGCGCCCGATCCGGGGAACGCCGCCGTTCTCAAGGGCCTGGCCGCCGACATTGCCCGGCTGCAAACGGCGGCGTCAATCAAGCTCGCGCTCGGCCAGGGCGGGCTCGGCCAGGGTCTGGGCACCGCAGCGGGCAACAGTGCGAAGGCAGGCGGCGGACGCTTGCCGGGCCAGCCGTATGCCGGCCAATCGCCCGCTTCCTGGGCGACAATCTCGGCAGCCATCGGCAAACAGTCGAAGGCATTCGACCAATCGATCCAGGATGCGATCAAGCAGAGCGACACGCAATTGGTCGCGCTCGAGCGGGTACCTGGACAAGGTCGATCAGAACCGGGCCAGGTTGCGGGCGCGGGCCACCCACGAGCAGGGGCGCCCCGGCCGCAAGGCGGGCCCCTGCTCGGGACGGAAAACGCCGCACGGCCCGAACGGTTCGACGAACTCCTCGAGAAGTCGAAGACCGGGGTCGAGCAGCTCGCCCGCGCGATGGCGTCGTTGGGCGCGGCCAGCGAAGACAGTTTGGAAAAAGCAGTCCGGGGGCTGGATCGATTCGGAAAGGCCAGCAAGATGGTTCAGGGCGGAATCGAGGGGGCCGGCGCTGAAACAGCTGGCCGGGCTGGGCGCCGGCGGACTGCAATCGGCGGCCATGGCCAGGCTGGCGGCCAATCCGGCGGGCGCGTCGGCCGCGGTGGCGGTGGGCTCGATCACGGCCCTGATGACCTGGGCGATCCCCGGTTTGCGGCGCGAGCTGGGCAACATGATCGGCGTGTTTCACGACGCGGCCGATCGGGCCAAGGCACAGGCGGCGAGCGACTTCCGCGCGGGTTCCTTCAAGACTTTCTTGGGCGACCGCCGCAATATCATGGCCGTTGGGGCTGCGCAGGATTTGGAATTCGGGATTCAACGCGCTGGGCTCCGCGACCCCTGGACCGGCCGGCGATTCGGTACGAGCGATGAGGAGCAAACCAAGGCCGTCGGCGGCTCAGATTCGCGTTGCGAAAGACGAATTGGAGTCCACAAAACGTCGGTCGCTCGCGCTGAAGAATCTGCTCGCCAACACGGTGCCCGGTCACACCGATGCGACCCGCGAGGGCCGCAAGATGGCCGAGGACGAGCTGGCGAACATTCCCGCACTGCAGGAGCAGACTCAGCAGCGGATCGTCAAGCTCTATCGCGAGAAGTTCAACCTGGAGGAAAAGACCCACGCGGCGGCGATCGCCGGGCTCCAACAAGAGCGGGCAATGCTTGAGGATCAGGTCAAGCTGCTCAAGCAGCGCGGTCTGCAATTGGCCGGCAGCATGCGCGACAAGAAGATCGCGTTCGCGCAGCTTGACGTGGAGCAGCAGGCCGAGCTCTTGCGGCTGCAAGGGAAGGTCCACTCCGGGCAAATGCTGTCGCCGGAGGAAGCGACGACGGCGTATCACTCAGGCTTTGGATCGCTAGAAAAGGCTGGCGGCGCCGCGCTGGAGCAGCTTGGAGAAAAGGCGGGGGTGAATACCGTGCTCGGCAGCGAGGCGCGGGACGGGGAGCAGAACAAGTTCGACACGCAAAAGGCCGAAGCAGACCTGGCCGCCAATCAGAAGGCGGAGTCCGACTCGAATACCCGGCGAGACAAAGAGCGCGCGGCTACGGCGCGACCCTGGAGCCATTCCGGGTCACTGGGCAAATCGAACTGATAAACGACGTGCGATTGACGATTAAAGATGACCGCTCAGCGTGGGCTGATTCGCTGGCAGACCGGATCGACAAACTGATGAGGGATTTGCAGGCCAAGGCCGACGCGAAGATTCTCGCGGCCATTGAAGCCAGATATCGGAACCTCGACACGCAGACCCAGGCATTCCGCGCTCAGCAGAACGCCGCGGTAGAGTAGCTAAGGAGCTCGCCAGGTGGTTTTCCCGTCCTTGTCGCTCATGAAAGCGATGGTCCGCCCATCCTTAGGCGTGTATCCGACCGCGAAGCGATCTTTCCCGTCGGTGTCGGTGATCGAGATTGATCCAATGGCATTGCCGGCCGGGACTTCAAGCTGGACCATCGGCGAGCCGGAAGGTGAAACCTGCACCAGGAACCGACGCCTCCCATCCGCCCCGAGCAATCCGATGCCCACCTCTCCATCAGCTTTGTCAACGCCCAATGCGCCCCGCAGGAATCCCTTGCTGTCCACAATACGAAACTCGGTCGCCTCGATGATGGTTGGCTTGGCCGCATCTTTGGCCGAGCAGAAGACGACGACTAGGGCCGTCGTCACGAAGACGGCGCCGGCCCGCTTCAGCCAGCGGTTTTCGCGTTCTAGCTTCGCCAGCCTGGTTTCGATGTCGTGCATGGGAACCCTCCTGCTTTTTGGTTGCCTTTGCTTTAGTCGCCGTCAGGCCGAAAAAGGCCGCGAGAACGTCGATATTAGAAACGCGCAGGTCCGTGCCGTGCAAGCAGGGCGTTGTTGTCCGTCGGCGAACGCCCAGTGCGACGAGGGGCGCGCCGCCTACGGCCCCGTTTTGGAACCATTTCGGGTCACGGGCCAAATCAAACTAATCAACGACGTCCGCTTCAAGGTCACTGACGACCGGTCGAAGCGGGCCGATTCCCTAACCGACCGCATCGACAAGCTAATGCGGGACTTGCAAGCGAAGGCCGACGAGAAGATTCTGGCCGCGATCGCGGCCAGATGTCGCAATCACGACACGCGGAGTCAGGCATTGCGTGCCCAGCCAGAACGCGGCGCAGCAATGAGCTATGGAGCCCGCCAGACGGTCTTGCCGTCCTTGTCCTTTATGAATGAAATTGTCCGCCCATCGTTCGACGTGTACCCGGTCATGAAGCGGGTCTTTTCGTCGGCGCCGTTGATTGAAATTGTTCCAGTGCCGTTGCCGGCAGGGGTATCCAATTGGATGGTCGGCGACCCGGAAGGGAAGGTCTGCACAGCTAAGCGCAGCGTACCGTCAGCGCCCATCAGTGCAAGGCCCACAGCGCCATCGGCTTTGTCGACGCCCAACGTCCCCCTCAGAAATCCCGTGCTATCGACGATCCGTATCTCGTTCGCCTCGATGACCGTCCGCTTGGGGGCGTCCTTCGCCGAACAGAAGACCACCACTAGGGCCACTGTCGCGAACACGGCGCCGGCCCGCTTCAGCCAGCGGTTTTCGCGTTCCAGCTTCGCCAGCCTGGTTTCGATGTCGTGCATGGGAACCCTCCTGCTTTTTGGTTGCCTTTGCTTTAGTCAACGTCAGGCCGAAAAAGACGTCGACATCAGAAACTCACAGGTGCTTGCCGTGCAAGCAGGACGCTGTTCGGTACTGATCATGCGGTCGCTCCTTTCCAGTTCCTCTGGCCCCAACCCAGCCTAGCCCATGTATCTCGCCTACGGCAACTACACCCACGCGGTCGGCGAATGCTCGCTGGCGATCTCCCGCCAGGGCGAGTTCGTCAACGGCATGGAGAAGGGTTATACCGAACGCTGGGAAATCCGCGGCCGGTTGCAAGTCGACGACACGGGCTCGACGGCCGGCAATCAGGCTGCCCTGACCGCAGCGATCCAGGCCCTGCAAAACGCCTACTCGATTCAGGGCCAGAATCTCACCTTCTACACCGATGGCGGCGCGGCCTCGATCCACCAACTCGTCTCGGCCAATGCCTACGGCGGCGTGCGGATCGTCGAGCGGCCGAAGTTTCCCGAGGGCCATGGCGCCGAATATTCGACCTACCGCAACTACGCGATCACGGCCGAGGCCACGTTCCTCAACACCGCGCTGGGCCTGCTGGACTATCGCGAGACGATCAGCTTCTCCGGCGGCGGCCCGAAATTCGTCTTGCTCGAAACGATGACCGGCTCGCCCCAAAAGCAATACACCCGGCAGCGCACGCCGCTGCGCGTCGTCCAGCGGGGCGAGGCGACGGGCCTGCTGGGCTATCCGATCCCGCCCGGGCCGGTCGCGCCCGGCGACGAACATCAGGACCAGCGCGAGCTGGAGATGATCGGCCCCGACTTCGTCGGCCCGGTCGCCGCCCGCGGCTTTAGCGGCTACCGAGTGCGCTGGGCCTACTACATGGAATCGGCCAATCCGATCACCGGACAGCCGACGTTGCCGCTCATTTAGGAGAATGAATCGTGCCTTCGACCATCCTTTGGCGCGGCGACGCCCCGGCCGCAGCGCAGCTCAACACCTGGACGTTTGCCGGCACCTGGCTGTCGGCCGAACACGTGACGGTCACGATCAACGGCAAAGCGTTCGCCGTCACGACCGGCAGCTCGACGATCGCCACGTTCCTGGCCGCGTTGCAAACCGCGCTGGCCGCCGTCACGATTCCCGAGTTTCTGGAAATCGCCTGGGCCAATCCCACGGGCGCGACGATCACGGGCACCGCAGTGACGGCCGGCATTCCGTTCACGGCCACGTTTTCGACCGACTCGGCCAGCGGCACGATCAACTCGGGCTCGTCCAGCACCGGCACGGCCACGGTCGCCAGCGCCGGACCGGCCGACGCTTCGACGGCGGCCAATTATTCGACCGGGTCGCTGCCGACAACCGGCGACACGCTGATCTTCGCAGCCAATGCCAAGCCCTGCTTGTATGGCCTGTCGGCCTTGTCGGGTGTCACGCTGGCCCAACTCACCATCGACATGAGCTACACCGCCGCGATCGGCCTGCCCTACACGAATCCCACTGGCTATATCGAATACCGCCCGCGGTATTTGCAAATCGGCGCCACGGTGGCCTCGATCGGCAATGGCCCGGGCAACGGCAGCGGCCGGATCAACCTGGACTGCGGCTCGGTCCAAACCGCGCTCACCGTGAGCAACACGGCCAGCCCGACCGACACCGGCTTCAAGACGATCAACTGGAAAGGCACACACAGCTCCAATGTCGTCAACCTCAACAAAGGCTCGTTCGCCGCGGCGTTCTTCGAGAACGAGAATGCGACGATCGCCACGCTGAACGTCGGCTATCAAACCAATCAGGCTGGCGATGTCGACGCCTATTGCGGGGCCGGCGTCACGCTCACGACGATCAACAAGATCGGCGGCACACTGGTCGTGAATTCCAGCTTCACGACGCTCAATCACGGACCCGGCAACGCCGGCGAATGCCAACTCGTGGCCGGTACGCCGGGCACGCTGAATGTGACGGGCGGCAACGTCCGCTATCGCACGGCCGGCAACTACACGGCCCTCACGACGACCGACGCGGGCTACGTCGATTTCAGCCAGGGGACCGGCGCCGTCAGCGGCACCAATACGACCTGCAACCCGGGCTCGGGCGGCATCAACGATCCCGGCAAACGGATCACGTTCACCAACCCGATCCTGCTCAGCGGGCAGTTGTCGGACTATCCGAATCTCGATTTGGGCGCCAACTTGCACCTCGCCCGGAGCTAGTCGATCGATGAATCGCGTCGCTCAAACGGCCGCTAGCCTGGCCGCCGAACTCGAAACACGCGCCAGCCGAGGGCCCGATTTCTCCGCCGCCTTGCGGGCGGCGATCCCGATCCTGCGGGCCGACGAGCAACAGCGGTTCGCGTCCGAAACCTCTCCTGATGGATCTGCCTGGACACCGCTGGCGCCGACAACCGCCCGCCGCAAAGGAAATGCCGACATTCTGGTCGACACCGGCAGCCTGGAGGCCGCCGCCACCAGCGACGCGGCCGGTCACATCGAACGGATCGAGGCCAACACGCTGATCTACGGCGTCGATGGAACGACCGACCAGGGCGGCATTCCTTGGGCCGGCCTGCAGCAAGCCGGCGGCGGCAAACTGCCGGCGCGGCCGTTCCTGGGCATCAGCGACGAAGCCATCGCCAAGCTCGTCGTAGCGGCCGGCGACGCCGAACTGAAATCCTGGGAATGAGAATTCGGAACAAACCACTCGAAGTTCAGACTGCACCGTTCCGCTTTCCCAGTTCCGAATTCCGAATTCCGACTTCTCCAATCCCCACCTCTTAGCCCCCACCCGCTTCCTTGGACCGCTACCCGCAATTCACATTCCCGGGAATCAACCAGATTGTCAGCCTCTCGCTGACCTTCTCCCACGGAATCACGCCCAGCGTGTTCACGCTCGTCATTGCGCCCCAGGAAGATTTCGAGGGGATCGCGGGCAATCTGGTGGTGTTCGACGGCGTAGCCACGCGGACCTTCTACGATTGCAAGGTCGATCGGCACACCTTCGAGTACAACGAGCAGGGACAAATCTGGCGGCTGCAACTTCTCGACCGGCGTTGGAAGTGGCGCTGGGGAGCGATCAGCGGCTACTACAACGCCCGCAATGACGACAACACAGTCAAGCAAGTCCCACCTGGCAACCAGCAGTCGCCCCAACAACTGGCCACGCTTTGCCTGAAAGCAATGGGCGAGAGCGGCTTCGACGTCGGGCAGTTGCCGAATACCGCGCTGCCGACGGTCGAATGGGACGGCGACTTGCCGGCCGAGGCGCTGGCTCAGATTTGCGACGATCTTGGGTGCCGAGTCGTGCTGACGTTGGCCAATAAGGTCAAGCTCTGCCCCGTCGGCGTCGGAGCACAGCTCCCCGAAGACGATCTGGTCATCGACGACAGTCTGACGATTGATCCCCTCGAGCAGCCGGACAAGATGGCGGTGCTCTGTGGGCGCGATCGCTTCCAGGTCGATTTGCAGCTCGAGGCGGTGGGGCTGAACAACGACAACACGATTCAGCCGGTCGACAGCCTGTTGTATAAGCCGGCCAACGGCTGGGGAGCCGAGAACCCCGACTTCTTCCTGGGGGTCGCGGAGAAATTTCGCCAACGGGCCAAGGATACCGTTTGGAAGTGGTATCGGATCGTGACGCCGTGTGTTGTCCCCGACTTCGGTCAGGTGATCACGCTTGACCAGCTCTGCCCCATCGAAGATCAGCAGGTGGCCACCGTCACGTTGGGTGGCATCGTGTCGAACAAAGCGGCCCAGGTCTATGGCTCGTTCTACGTCTGCGGGCAGACGTATCAGAACAACTGCCAAATCAGTGCGATCGACCCCACCAACTTCGATGGCACGGCGAAGAATATCACCGCCCATTCACAATCGACCGCGACACGGGGATCGTGAGGTTTACCGATCCCGTGTTCCGCAACCAGTCGGACGGCGGCGGCAACGCGCCCAGCACGTTGGTCAAGGGAGCGGCCACGCTCTACCTGCGAGTGTCGGTCTCACCCAAAGACAGCAATCTGTTTTGCCCGGTGCGGTACTTTTTGCTGCGGAACTACGGCAGCAACTTCGGCACGCCCACTCAATATCTGCGGCATGACGAGATCGTGCAGACCCATCTGCCGACCTACGACAAGAACTTCAACGTCTTGAATATCAAGACCAACGTGGCCGACGTCAATGCCCAGTGCAATTACTATCTGGACGCGGCCGAGCAGACCTACCAGACCACGTTTCCCCAAACGATCAAGTATGCCGGCCTGCGCGACGACATCGACCTGGACGGCGCGATCCAGCAACTCACGATCGAGATGATCGCCCAGGGGTGCACCATGACGGTCAGTCGGAATGACGAACTCCTGCACCGCGCACCCAGCTACCAGGAGCGGCGGGCCCTGGAGAAAACGCGACTTTTGCGGAAGATGGCCGAGCAGCAAAAGCCGCTCGTCATGCGGCAAAACCTGAAAGCGATCAAGACCCGATGAGCTATCAGGACTTCGACTACACCGGCCAAGGCACCGTCCCGTGCGTGAACGCGGGGAGCAGCCCGATTCCCTCGGCCGCGCCCGTCCAGGTGGTCGGAGTCACGATCACGGATAAGCACGCCGTGCTGCAGGTGGCGCAGATTGGTTCGGGCAGCTATGCGGCGTTCAATCGCAACATCGCGTTCAACGGCCCCGAGGCGATTACGGCCGGGGCGTATGGCGCGGTGTCGCTCAGTCAGCCCGTGCAAACGCTCTGGGACACCGGCACCCCTTCCCCGGGCGACGTGTGGGGGATCGCGCCGGGCCAGTATTCGCTCACCAAGAACGGGGTGGGCGAGTTCCTCGTCGACGGAATCATCGACAGCGGGACGAAGCGGATGTACGGGCGGTGGATGGGCATTCCAACGCTCCTCACGAAGTACGCGGGATCGACGACGCCGCTGACTCCGGGGAGTTCAGGCACGTTCAACATCTGGTCCGGCGCCGCGGGCAGCGAAGCGGTCACGAGCGGTCCCTGGACCGTGACGGGACTTTCGCGGTTCGAGCCGGTCGACAAGACGGGATTTGCCACGCTGCAATTGATCGACGGAGTTTGGTACGCGATCGAGAGCGAGCACCTGGCGCTGCAGCTCAGCGGGACGATCTCGTCGCTCACGTCGCTCGCCGGCAATAGCTGCACGTTCACGGTCGGCAGCTATTTCAACGGCGCATGGCCCGGTTCGAGCGTCACGGCCTACGACGCCGACGGAGTCTGGGGCACGGTGAGCAGCACGAAGCAGGCCCGGGTGTTTTTGAATCGCTGGGACGGCAAGTACTACCTCGAATGGGTGCAGTGCTGAAATGGGAATCGGCGTCCGACCGTGCTGCTGCAATCCGGCCTGCTGCTCGGCCATTTGCCAGGACAGCGGCTACAGCGGCCAGCTCCAGGTAACGCTGGCCGGGTTCGCCAACAATGTTCCGTCGTTCTATTTCAACTGCGGAAACTGCGCCGCCTACAACGGGACGTTCATTCTGTCTTGCTCGTGCGTGGGCAGCGGTACGCCGTGCTACTGGTGGTACGCCGATCCGTCGGCCGGCTGCGGGGGACTGATGCTGTCGGTGTCGATCGGCCAGCATCCGTTCGGCCCGACGCCCTACAACGACGTTTACGTCCAGCTCGTCAATTACATTAGCGCCGCCTCGTGCGGCTACACGGGAGGCTACCTGGCCATCTGGGCTCAAGGCGGACCCTACGGTGGCGGCACGTTCCCGGATCCGCTGACGTGCGGCTCGCTGTCGAATTATTCGGTGCCGCTCTATCAGTCTCCGCCCGGCGACTGCTACGGGAATGTAAGTTCTCCGTCGAGCCCCACCTGCACGATCACCGCCCTATGACCGACTGCGACTTCGACAACGAGGCGCTGACCTGCCCGCGCTGCGGGTTCGTGGCCGGCGGGCGCAGCTGCGCCGCAATTGTCCGCGCCCGGCGGCGGCAGTGGGGCGGGAGCTGACGTCGTTGCTCGCCCGATGGGGCATCCACGATGAGCCGGATTGCCCGTGCCGTGCCCATGCTGCGGAGATGGATCGCCGCGGCCCCGACTGGTGTGCGGCGCATCTGGAGACGATCGTCGGCTGGCTGCGGGAGGAGGCCCGCCGGCGCGGACTACCCTTTGTCGGCGCGGGCGCACGGCTTCTCGTTCGGCGGGCAATCAAAGCGGCCCGGGCGACCGCAGCCAGGGGCGCGGCCCCTGCGCATAAACGCGCGGCAGCGTGGCGGCGCGCGCCGGTTTCGGGGGCGGGTGGGGACCGGCACTGCAGGGGGGGATTGGCCGGCGGATGCCAACGAGTGACATTCAGTTGTCACTGGCCTCAATTGCGGGATTAGCGCACGAGAATCTTTTGATAGAGTAATTCCACGATTGCCGAGAGGAATTCGGCTTCGCTGCTTTCCAACAGCAGGGCGACCTGGCGATGAATTTCGCGGTTGTGGTTCATGGAGCGGACCGCGTCGAGCGTCCCATCGAGCGTCAGGCCGCCGCCCACGCCAAAGCGGCTGTACAGTTCCGCGAAGTCCCGTTCCGTCCAACCGGTGAACAGCTCCGGTTGACTCGCCACGACTTCTTCGACGAGCGGATTGGTCCGCCGGTCGAACAAGCGATGGGCCAACAGCGACGGATCCTGAAACAGCTCGTCGCTGGCGACCTGCAAGCCGGCGGCCAGGCGATGCAACGTCCGGGCGTGGGGCTTGTTCGTGCGCGCTAAGATGCCCTTGATCGTTCGCTGGTCCAGGCCGGTCTGCTCGGCCACCTCCTCCAAGGTCAGACCGAAGCGCGCCATCAAGCGGCGCAGATTGGCGGCGACGTCGTACATGATGTCCCCGGCGCGGCTCCCTTCGGCAGTTGACGGGTGAGTGAACAAATGTATACTTATCGACGCCGCGCGTGTCAAGCTGCACGGACCCCGGACCGTCAACTCGCCCGATGCGTCGCCGACGCGCTGCGCCACGGAGTCCGCCCCCGTCCGCTTCTACCGCCGCCAGGAAATTCGTCATGAGCACCGCCGGCAGCCACGATCCGCCGCACCGCTCCCCCGGCAGCGAGCACGAGCCGCTGTTTCGCGTCTGGATCGCCGACTATCGCGATTGGTTGCCGCGCCGCTGGAACGAAGTGCCGCCGGTCGCGGTGGCGCTCGAACCGGCCGAAGCGGGCTGCCTGGCCGCCGAGCAAGCCCGACAATTCCTCCAGGGCTTCAACCGCCGGATGCTGGCCGAGGCCAAACCGCTCTGGGCGGTGGCGCTGCCGGTGTGCGTGCAGTACGAGGGAGATGCCAGCCCTGGAGAAGCCGTCCGCGGGCATCAGTTCGCGCCCGAGAATTCGGCGGCCGAGACGAGCTAGCCGGCCGACGAGGGCTCATGACCGAAGGCTCGGTGATTGGTCAAGTTATGACGATTGTTCTGAACATGCTAACAGTGGTCGACTGGCGGAAAAGGTATTGCGGTTATGCTGCCAGGGGTGACCAGGGATTCGGGTATGGGGTGGGCATCAGGCCGGCATTGCCCGCCAATTGACGCCCGCGTACCGTATGCGATGATTGTGGTAGGTTCCCCCGTTTCCCAGCCCAGCGTCCGGCCATGAGTGACTTTTCCTGCTTTCTCTTGTGCGCCCATCCTTCATTGAAGGCATCGCGCGTTTGCTGGATTTTGGAAACACGCTGACCGAGTACAACTACTCGGAGAATGGCGCGGTGGCGGACCAGCGCGCCGCATGGGCTGATTGGTCGGCGATCAGCGACGACCTGAAGGTAGCGGCCGCTGCGGAGGCTCGGCGTGTCAGGCAGCAAATCGCAGCGGCGTAAGAATCGTCAGCTCGCCAGACTTCAAGAGTCGCGCGGCGGCCGGAGCGGCAAACCTCACCGCCGGCGGCCTGCCCCCAAACGCGACCGTTACGGTGTCGCAGCAACTGAGCGCCACCTATTCCGGGCCCGTCCCACCGCCGGCGATGCTGCGCGAGTATGACGAGCTTGTTCCTGGTTGCGCTAAGCGAATGCTCGATCTGTGGGACGACCAGGCGCATCATCGTATGGATCTCGAAAGCCGCGTGACGACGTCCGACATTGTTCGGTCGTGGGCCGGCCTGATCGCTGGGACCATTGTCTCGCTTGCGGTCGTCATCGCAGGCGGCATCGTCGGCGTCTACGGTGAGCCGCGGGCTGGCGCCACGATCATCACCGGAACCGTGATTTCACTAGCTGGCGTTTTCGTTTACGGATCCACCAACCGGCGGGCAGAGCGCGATCGCAAAGCCGGAAAGTTTGCGGGGAAGAAATGACCCCCCCTCCACCCAGTCGCTGGCGGAGGGCACGGTGAGCGTCGAGACGAAACGCCAAGGCCGCGACGGCCGCACCATCGGGACCGCCTACCAGGACGCAAGTAACGTCAACGAGGCAGATTAGGCACTGGTCAGGGTCGGAGCGTGCGCCGGGGCGCATTCCCACTGCGCGAGTTGAATGGCGCCTCGCGGCGCTGGCGAAGGGTCAAACTGCCGACAGTATTACTACTGTCGGCCCGGCGGCGCCGCTTGGCAGGCTACCCGCTCGCCGGCAGAATGCCCAGGCGGACGAGCTTGGCCCGGCATTCGTCGCGCTCGCGCGAGCGGGCCAGGGCGGCCCAGGCCGGATCCTGCGCGTTCAGAAAATCGTCCTCGCCGGCCCGCGCCTTGCCCGCCGCGGCCAGGCCCGCCATCAACCGGCCGATCACTTCACGATCCTGCTTCGAGAGAAACATCCCCTCCAGCCGGTAATCGACGAACGCTTCCCAGACCAGCGGAAACAGCGGCCGGACGATCTGATCGCCGATCGTCGCCGCGTACAACCGGATTTCCTCCTGGGCGTGGCTGTCCATCCGCAGGGCCAGGAAGTGCAGCAGGTTGTGCAGGTCGATTTTCCAGTAGGCTTCGGTGTAGGTCGAGAGCGGCAAATCCTTGCGGGCCTGCTCGCGGGCGACCCCCAGTCGCGATTCGCTCTTCGTACAGCCGCCGGGCGTCGGCCTGAAAGGCGGCTTCGGCCGCGCTGAATTGGGCACCGGCCGCCGCATCCAGTCGGCCGGCGCTCCCTTGCCGGTTATGCTCGGCCTGCACCCGCCAGGCGTCGGGCGCCGTGGCCTGGGCGGCATCGATCGCCAGCGAGTAACGGGTGCTGTACTCGTTGACGTTGGCCGTGCGGTGGCGGATCCACTGTCGCCAGCAATCCATCGGCACGCGGACCAAGAACTTGATCTCGACCATCTCGAACGGCGTGGTGTGCCGATGCCGCAGCAGATAGCGGATCAGCCCCCGATCGTCGGAGACTTTGCGCGTCCCCTCGCCATAGCTCACGCGGGCGGCCTGAACGACCGCCTGATCGTCGCCCATCACGTCGACCAGCGTGACGAAGCCGTCGTCCAGGACGGGGAACTTCTGCCAGCGGAGCGCGGCGGCTTGCTCGGCATTGGTGGGCATGGCGGGGCGCTACTTCTTGGCCAGCAGTTCTTCGACCAGTTTGGCGACCAGGGCCGGATTGTCCTTGGCCACGAGATGATCGATCCGGTCCTGGGGAACCTTGAGCTTCTCCAGCGCCAGCACGATGTACTCCCATTGCTTGGCCCGCTTCTTGCCCTCGGCCAGGTACAGCTCGGTGACCAATTCGCTCAACCGCTGCAGCGAGATCGCGTCGCGGTTGTTGTAGTAATTCTTGATGATCTTCTGCTGGTGCTTCGATCGTTCGGCCATGGCCTCGGTCTCCGGTTGCGAACATCCGTTTTCGTCGCTCGCGCGGCCGGCCCTGCGACCCGCCCGGGGCGCGCGAAGTCATGATCTTGGCGGAATCCGCGCCGTTTGGCAACGGGGGAAAGAGAGAAGGCAGAAGGCAAAAGGATGAAGGCAGAAAAACGAAAAGCAGCGACACCCTGCAAGCTGAAGTTCACGCTCGATATCTGGCCGCGCCGCACTAAAAAGATTCGTCTTTACCCGGGCGGCGGCGGGCGTCTACGATCTGCCCCCATGCGCGCTCCTTCGCCAACGCCGCTCGTGGGCTTTTGGGCCACCAGCCTGGGAACGCTGGCCAGCCGCATTCTCGGTCTGGCCCGCGATGCGGCTACGGCCGCACTCTTTGGGTTGGCACAGGGGGGCGTGAGCGATGCGTTCGTGCTGGCGTTCCGCTTGCCGAATTTGTTCCGCCGCTTGCTCGGCGAAGGCGCCCTGGCCGCCAGCTATCTGCCGGTGCTGGCCGGCGAACTGGAGCACGACCAGCGACGGGCACGCGCGCTCGCGACCCGGGTCGTCGTGGCGCTAGCCGCTGGCCTGGGCATCCTGCTGCTGGTGGGCGAAGCGCTGTGCGCGCTGGCTTGGAATATGACGGACGATCCGGCCGCGAGGCTCCTGGCCGGGCTCACCGCGGCGATGCTGCCGTATCTGTGGTTCGTCTGTCTGGCGGCGCAGCTTTCGACGACACTCAACGCCCTGGCCCGCTTCAGCGTGCCGGCGCTGGCCGCTGCGCTGCTGAACGTCACCTGGCTGGCCGGTGCGTGGTGGATTGCGCCGGCGATGACCAGCGACAAGATCGGACAGGCCTACGCCCTGGCGGGTTGCGTGGTGGTGGCCGGCGCCCTGCAAATGGCCGTGCAACTGGTCGAGCTGCGGCGTGCCGGCTTTCGCTGGCAATTCGACCGGGCGGCCACTCGCGGGCCGGCGCTGCGCGTGCTGCGCGCACTCGGTCCCCTGGCGCTCGCCTTGGGCATCACGCAGATCAACACGCTGGTCGATAGCCTGGCGGCCTGGGGACTGACGGCGCCGGCCGGCAAGACCACGATCGCCTGGCTGCCGGGAGCGCTCGCGTATCCGCTCGCGGCCGGCGCCACGACGGCGCTCTACTACGCCGAGCGGTTCTATCAGTTTCCGGTCGGGCTGGTCGGAGTCGCCGTGGCCACGGCCATCTTTCCCTTGCTCAGCCGACATGCGGCGGCCGGCCGACGCGCTGAGCTTGGAACCGATCTGGTTGCCGGGCTGCGGTTGGTGTGCTTCGCCACGCTGCCGGCCGGGATCGGTTTGATCCTGCTGGCCCGGCCGCTCACCGAGTTGCTGCTCGAACATGGCTCGTTCACCGCGGCCGACGCGGCCCGCACCGCGCGGACCACTGCCTGCTACGCGGCGGGCATCTGCGCCTATGCGCTGGTGCCGGTGCTGGCCCGCGGGTTCTACGCCGTCTCGGATCTCCGCGCTCCGCTGGCCGGCAGTCTGCTGGCCTTGGGCGTCAATGTGGTCTTGGATCTGACGCTGGTCTGGCCCCTAGGCGAATCCGGGCTGGCGCTGGCGACGGCCGTTTCGGCCAGCCTGCAGGCCGGAGCGATGCTCCGCTGGTTTGCCCGGCGGCACGGGCCGCTCGAACTTCGCCCGTTGGGCGTCGGTTTGAGCAAAACGATCTGCGCCACCGCGGCGATGAGCGCGGTCGTGCTGGCAGTTCCGCAGGCGGTGGAACTGCTCGGCGGCCGATGTGGCGCCGGGCTGGCGGTCGGCGTCGGAGTGCCGGCCGGTGCAGGCACCTTTTTTTTGGTCGCCCGGTTGCTGCGAGCTGGCGAGCTGGCGATGCTCCGGCCCCGCGCCGGCGGCGCGGGAAATCCCGTCCAGCAGCCGGCCGCGTCGCGCCGCAGCGCCGCCTGATGGGCGACTCGGGCCGAGGGCCATCCGGCTGCCGGCTTTTCGGGGGATTTCGCCCGCCGATTTCCCGCTGGCCGCGGGCTGGCCGGGCCGGGTAAGATGGCCTGACGCGGCGTGAGAAAACGCCCGGGCTGGCACGAGTTGCGAGCAGGAACCATCCGCGATGGGCTTGGACGCCGTAAACGCCTGGGACTTGGCACTTTTTGCCGTCGCCGGGTACATTGCGGTCTCATCGCTGGCGCAGCTGATGATTGCCAAGCGGAACGCGCTGGCGGTAGAACTGCGCAACGAACTGGAACAGGAACGGCGGCGGCTGGAGCGGATCAAGCAAGAGAAACAGCAACCCAAGGCCACACCCGCCAAGCCCCCCGCCCGCGGTGGACGCCCAGCCGCCTGACGGGCCGCCGCGGCATGACAGCTAATATAGCGCCCGAAACCTGCGCCACGCATCGGGACGCCTAATGGGCCGGCGTCAGCCCGGCAGCCCCCCTGCCCTGCCGTCAGCGGATCACCCACCCGCGGCAGGCGGCCGGCAACCGATCCTTGGCACCCAATCCATCGCTCCCAATCCATCCCTCATGGCCAAGCGCGCTATATATAGAGACGGTCGGCTGCCAAATGAACCTGCTCGATAGCGAGCTGGTGGTGGCCAGCCTGCGCAAGGCCGGCTACGAGCTGGTCGAACGCGCCGGCCAAGGCCGACACGATCTTGTTCAATACGTGCAGCGTCCGCCAGCATGCCGAGGACAAGATCTACAGCGCCCTGGGCCGGCTGAAACACGCCAAACGCGACAATCCGGACAAGATCATCGGCGTGCTGGGCTGCATGGCCCAGAAAGATCAAAAGCTGATCTTCGAGCGGGCCCCCTACGTCGATCTGGTGGTCGGGCCCGGTCAGCTGCATCAGATTCCCGACTTGCTCGAACGCGTTGCGGCCGGCGGCGGCCAGCAGCTCGAAGTCAGCCTGGAGCGCACGGCGGGCAGCCGGTCGGAAATCGCCGCCAGCTTCGAAAGCTACGATCCGCTGCGCGATCCCGAGATGCGGCCGACGCCCTACCAGGCCTACGTGCGGATCATGATCGGCTGCGACAAATTCTGCACCTACTGCATCGTGCCGATGGTTCGCGGGCCCGAGCAAAGCCGGCCGCCCGAGCACATTCTGGCCGAGGCCCGGCGGCTGGCCGACGAGGGCTGCCGCGAGATCACCCTGCTGGGCCAAACGGTCAACAGCTACAAGTATCGCACCGCCGGCCGCACCACCCGACTGTCCGATCTGCTGGCCGAGCTGCACGACATCGACGGGATCGACCGGCTTGAAGTTCGTGACCAACTATCCCAAGGACATGACCGACGACCTGCTCCAAGCGGTGCGCGATCTGCCCAAGTGCTCCCCCTATCTGCACGTGCCGGCCCAGAGCGGCTCGAACCGGATTCTGGAGCGGATGAAGCGCGGCTACACGGTCGAGGAGTATCGCGAGATGCTCGCCCGCATCCGCCAGACCGTGCCGGGCGCGGCCGTGACCAGCGATTTCATCGTCGGCTTCTGCGGCGAGACCGAAGACGA
Source organism: uncultured Planctomycetaceae bacterium (assembly GCA_963828155.1). Taxonomy (GTDB): domain Bacteria; phylum Planctomycetota; class Planctomycetia; order Pirellulales; family PALSA-1355; genus CAWCAX01. The sequence goes on along the minus strand of CAWHDQ010000009.1, from coordinate 111,469 downwards.
TTTTGCCGCCACTTGCGAGCTGGTTCGCGAGTCGCGATTCAAGAACAGCTTCATCTTCAAGTACAGCGAACGGCCGGGCACCAAGGGCGCCGATCTGTTTCCCGACGACGTGCCCGAAGAGGTCAAGCGGCGGCGGAACAACGACCTGCTGGCCATTCAGAACGCGATCAGCGAGGAAGATCACCAGCAGTTGATCGGCCGCGAGGTGGAAATCCTGGTCGAGGGTCCGAGCAAGAACAGCCAGAAGCGCGGCGAAGAGGGTCCGCAGGTCCAGCTGACCGGACGAACGCATTGCGACCGGATCGTCGTGTTCGAGGGCAATCTGCGTCAGGTCGGCCAACTGCTGCCGGTGACGATCTACGACGCCAACGCCTTCACGCTGTTCGGCTCGGTCGTCACGCGCCACGTCGGTCCGGAGGTATACTCACTGGGCTGACGCCGGTCTCAGGTTGGCACGGCGCTGGACGTTGGGCAACGCGAGCCGGCGCATCTCCCGCGAGCCGCCTACCTCCCGCCGCGCCGCGCCGTTTTTCTCCGCTCTGCGATGCGATCGATGGACATCGAACAACTGCACGGCTATCTCGACGACGAGGCCGCGGCGGCCCCCTGGCTGCGGTCGCTGGGCATCGTCGACCCCCAGCGGGCTCACGCCAACCTGGTGAGCATGGCCACCGCCGGCCTGACGCTCGACTTGCTGGCCGTCGTGTGCGACCAGTTGGCCGAGCATTTGCCGCAGTCGAGCGATCCCGACCGGGCGCTCAACAACCTTGAGCGGTTCGTCACCGCGGCCCGCAACCCGCTGTCGATCGGTTCGCTGTTCGAGCGCGATCACGATGCGCTGCCGGTGCTGCTGCAAATCTTCGCCACCAGCCAGCACCTGAGCGACCTGCTGGTCAACGACAGTGAGAGCTACGACTTGCTGCGAATGACCGAAGGCCAACCGGTGGCCCGCGAGGCCCTGGTCGCGGAGTTCGCGGCCGAGGTGGCCGCGCTGGGCGACGACGACGTGGCCGTGATGGCGGCCCTGCGGCGATTCAAGCGCCGCGAAACGCTGCGAATCTGTTACGGCGACATCATCCGCGGCCAAAGCATCGATACGATCACCCGGCAGATCTCCTACCTGGCCGAGGCGATCGTCGAGGCCGCGGTTCTGGCCGCCCGCACCCGGCTGGCCGGCAAGCGAACCGCGCCGCAAGTGCCCGGCGGCGGGCCAGCCAAGTTCGTGGTGCTGGCCCTGGGCAAGCTGGGCGGCGTCGAGCTGAACTACTCCAGCGACATCGACCTGGTCTTCATTTACGACGCCGGCCGGGGGATCGCCCTGACCCAGCAGCAACAAGCCGCCGAGTATTTCGACCGGCTCAGCCGGCTCGTGTTACGACTCTTGACCGAGCCGACCGAGATGGGCGTCGCTTACCGCGTCGACTTGCGGCTCAGGCCCGCGGGCCAGAGTGGCCCGATCGCCACGAGCTTCGAAGGCGCCCTGCACTATTACGACGTCTCGGGGCGGACCTGGGAGCGGCAGGCCTTCGTCAAGGCTCGGCCGATCGCCGGCGACCTGGAGCTGGGCCGTGAGCTGTTGGCCCAGCTCGAGCCCTGGATCTATCGCCGCTATCTCAGCCGGGCCGACATCACGGGCATCAAGGCCCTTAAGCGGCGGATCGAGCAGCGGAGCACCCGCGAAGGGGCCGACGCGCTCAACGTCAAGACCGGGCACGGCGGCATCCGCGACATCGAGTTCGTGATCCAGTTCCTGCAATTGCTCAACGGCGGCGATCTGCCCGCCCTGCGGACCGGCAATACGCTGGAGGCGATCGCCGCGCTCGAAAACTGCGGCTGCCTGACGCATCAGGAGCGCTCGCTGCTGGAAGACAGTTACAGCTTCCTCCGCAAAATCGAGCACCGCTTGCAGATCATGTTCGACCTGCAAACCCACACGCTGCCGGCCGAGCCGGCCGAGCTCCGCAAGGTGGCTATCCGGCTGGGCTGCAGCGACGCGCCGGGTCAGACCGCCCTGGCCACGTTCGAGGGAGACTACAAGAGCAAGACCGAGCTGAACCGCAAGATTCTCGATCACCTGCTGCACGACGCCTTCAGCGACGACACGCAGACCGAGCCGGAAAGCGATCTGGTGCTCGACCCCGAGCCGCCGCCGGAGCGCGTGGCCGAGGTCCTGGCCCGCTACCGCTTTGCCGACGTGCAGCAGGCCTACAAGCACCTGATGGAGCTGGCGACCGAGAAGATTCGCTTTCTCTCGACGCGCCGCTGCCGGCACTTTCTCGCGGCCATCGCTCCCGAGCTGCTCAAGGCGATCGCGGCCACGCCCGACCCCGACTTCACGCTGATCAACCTGAGCAAGGTCAGCGACTCGCTTGGCGGCAAGGGGGTCCTCTGGGAACTGTTCAGCTTCCATCCCCCCTCGCTGCAACTGTACGTGCAGCTCTGTTCGTCGAGCGAGTATCTGTCGGGCATTCTGACGAGCAATCCCGGGATGCTCGACGAATTGATGGATGGCATGCTGCTGGACAAGCTGCCCAGCGTCGAATTCCTCGACGCCACACTGGCCGATCTGATTCGCGGAGCCGAGGACATCGAGCCGATGCTCCACAGCTTCAAGAACGCGCAGCAGTTGCGGGTCGGCGTGCGCGACATCCTCGGCAAGCAGCGGATCGAAGCCACGAGCACCGCCCTGTCGGACATCGCCCAGGTCGCGCTGAAGCACATCGCGGCCGCCGAATACGAAAAGCTGGCTGCCAAGCTGGGCGAGCCGACCATCGAGCTCGAGCCCGAAAACCCGGCCGCCGGCACCCGCCGCTGCGAGCTGATCATCCTGGCCCTCGGCAAGTTCGGCGGACGCGAGATCAACTACTACAGCGACCTGGACCTGATCTTTTTGTTCGAGGCCGACGGCATGACCGTGCCGCTGCGGCGTTCCCAGCGCGACACCACGACCACCAATCAGCATTTCTTCGGCGAGCTCGGCCAGCGGATCATCAAGGTCGCCACTCAGCTGGGCCCGAACGGCCGGCTCTATCAAATCGATCCCCGGCTACGGCCCACGGGCAAGAGCGGGGCCCTGGCCGTGTCCCTGGCCGAGTTCAGCCGCTATTTCGCCTCGGGCGAAGGGCAGCTCTGGGAGCGGCAGGCCCTGTGCAAAGCCCGGGTGCTGCTGGCCTCGCCCGAGGTCAGCCGCCGCGCGCTCGAGGCCGTGACCGAAGCCGCTTACGGCGCCGCGTGGCAGGAGGGGGACAGCCAGGTCGTGCGCGAAATGCGCGCCCGGGTCGAATCGGGCGCGGCCCAGGGCAACCTGAAGCGCGGGCCGGGCGGCCTGGTCGATATCGAGTTCCTGGTTCAAATGCTGCAGCTCAAGTACGGCCACGACAATCCCAGCGTCCGCTCCCCCGGCACGCACGAAGCCCTGGTGGCCCTGGGCCGGGCCGGTTCCTTGAGCAGCGACGACACGGCCTATTTCGTCGAGAGCTACCGTTTTCTGCGGACGCTGCAAAGCCGGCTGCGGCTCCTGAGCATCACCGCCCGCGACAACCTGCCGGAAGAGCCGCGCGAGCTGGCCAAGCTGGCTGGCCTGTTGCACTACGAGTCGCCGGCCAAACTGCTGGCCGATTGTCAGCACTTCACCGGCGAAAACCGCCGCCGCTTCGAGCGGTTGTTCGACCAGGTGACGACGTAGGACGGCGAAACCGCGCACTGCCCACAGGCATTCGCGCGGAGGGCGATCGGCTCCTGGCGAGCCGTGGGGCTCGTCCCCACGGTACCTGCTATTCGCGGCAATCGAGGCGGCGCGAGACCGCGATGCATTCGCGGCGGGCGAGGATTTCACCGCACAGAAGTGCCTGGCCGCATACCGTGGGGACAAGCCCCACGGCTCGCTAGGAAGATGCTACACTCGACGATTCTCGGTCATTGGCCCGCATGATTTCGCGTGGCCCCGCCGCTAGAAATCGATCGTCTGCGATCTCGTGCCCGAGGGCAGGACGAAGATTTTGCCGTCGCCCATGCGGCCGGTGCGGGCGACCTCGACGATCTTGCGGACGATCTCTTCGACCCGGCTGTCGTCGACCCAGAGCGTGATTTCCACCTTGGGCAAAAAGGCCAGCGAGTATTCGCTCTCGGCGTATTGGTCGAGATAGCTCTTTTGCCGGCCGTAGCCTTTGACCTCGCGGACGCTGCAAGCCTCGAGCAGCGCGCGCTTCAGCCCGTCGAGGACTTTCTCGGCCAGGAACGGCTTGACGATCGCTACGACCTGTTTCACGGGGCTCTTTCGCTAGCGGGCCCGCGGTCTTGCGCCGTGCGTTCAACTGAAGAAGTTTTCGCCGAACAGGTTCATGTCAGGCGTGGTCACGACTTCCATGTCCCCCTCGACGCGCGTCTGGCAGCTGAGCCGCATCGTGTCTTCGTGCCCGATCGCCGCCAGCGACAGATACCGCAGCTTGAACGATTCCCACCAGCCCTTGGGACTGGCGTTGTCGCAACCCTTGGTAATCAGCACGCGGCAAGTGCCGCACAGGCCCAGACCGGGACAGTGCAATACCTTGTCCGGGCCCTTATAGACTTGCACGCCGGCGGCCTGTGCCTCGCGGCGCAGATTGGCCCCCTCGGGCACCTGAACTTCCTTCTTCTCTTTGACGAACTTGATCGTGGGCATGCAGCTCTCGCGTGGCGGTAGGCAGGTCCGGCGGCGCGGCGGAACCCAAAAGGGCGGTTCCCACGGGCCGCGAGAAATTGCGGAGCCGCCAGTATAAAACAGACCGCTGGCCGACGTAAGAGGTGGCCAAACGGGCGGGAAAATGCGGCCTAGATGGCCCCATCGGCTGCGACCCGCTCAGCCGCCGAGCCCGCCCGTGCCGCTGGACCCGCAAGCTCGCGATTACGACGCGCGGCAAGCCGCCCAGCGGCCAAGCCCGTAACCCGCAGCCAGCACCACAATGGCACCAATCAATCCGGCCAGTCCGACGGCAGCCGGCGTGCTCGCCAGTCCCGGCAGCACGTAGTCGGGCGCGATGCAGCGCCAGGCCGTCTGCCGCCCGCTGGGCAAAGCCGAGCCGCTCGGCCACGCTCTCCAAACCGTCCGGCGCTGGAGGCAAACGGAGCCAACAGCAGACCCGCGGCCGAGCACCCGGCCAGCAACTGCGTGGGCGACCAGGGAGCCGCCGTTTGCGGCAGTTCCGTCGGCGCCCCGCGGCCTGCGACGAGCGCCACCAGGCCCGCGGTCAGCAGCGCTTCGGCAACGGCAACCAGAGCGTGGGCCCAAAGCATGGCCGGCAGCACTTGCGCGAGCGGCGCCGTGCCGCCGACGGCCAAGAGCAGCGCACAACAGCCGGCCGCAGCTAAGACAGAAGCAAACGCCGCGGCGCCCGCGACCGTCGCCGGATGCGCAGCCGGCCAGCGGCGGACGGCCAGTTGCCGGACTGTCCAGGCGGTCCAGGGCGCGACAAAACCCATCGCCAACATATTCGCCGCCCACGTGGCGCACGAGCCGTCGCCAAAGAGCACCGCCTGCGTCGCCAGCACCACGCCCAGCGCAAGCGTCGCCGCCCACGGCCCGAGCAGAATCGCGATCGCCGCAGCGCCGATCAAGTGCCCCGACGTGCCATGATCGACCGGAAAGTTGACCAACTGCACCGCGAAGACCGCGGCCGCGGCAATCGCCAGCGTGCGGCACTTGCGCTCATCGAACGTGCGCACGGGCTTGCCCCAGGCTGAGGCCGTAGCCGGCGGCCGAAGCCGCGAGCGTCGCCAGACAAACCGGATCGCTCAGGTAACCGTTGGGAATATGCATGGACGACTCCCGCGCTCGGGTGAAAGAAGGCCGGTCGGACCGAACTGCGAAAATCAATATCGTGCATGGCGACATTCCTGGCAAGCCGAGCGGTTCTGACCTGCCACGGACCGCAGGCGGCGCGTTCGAGGTGTTTGCTTGCAGCCCGCGCCGCCGTTAACATTTTGGTAGTGCGACTGCGTTGCTTTGCGAGTCGCGCGTGCGACGCCCCCCTCCCGCCCACCCGTGCAATGCCTCAGGAGATTCCGATGACACGCCAGTTTTCGCGGCGCCAGTTCCTTCAGACCGCAGCGACCGGCGGCTCCTTGGCGATCGGCTACGGGTACTTCGGCAGCGGGGCACTGGCCCAGAGCAAATCGCCCAACGAGAAGCTGAACCTCGGCGCCGTCGGCACGGCCAATCAGGCCCGGTTCAGCCTGGGCAATATCGGCAGTGAAAACCTGGTGGCGATCTGCGACATCGACGACAACTATCTCAATCAGGCAGCCAAGGACTTTCCCGGGGCCGAAAAGTACAGCGACTTCCGCAAGCTGCTCGACCGCAAGGATCTCGATGCGGTGATCGTGGCCACGCCCGACCACATTCACGCGCCGGCCACGCTCGGCGCCTTGCGGCGCGGCAAGCACGTCTATTGCGAGAAGCCGCTGACCCATACCGTGGGCGAGGCCCGGCTCGTGGCTCAGGAAGCCGCCAAGGCCAAAGTCGCCACCCAGATGGGCACGCAAATCCACGCTACCGACAATTACCGCCGCGTGGTCGAACTGATCCAGGCGGGCGCCATCGGCAAAGTCGCCGAAGTACACACCTGGGCCGGCCGCAACTGGTCGGCCACCGGCCGCCCCGCGGGCACCCCGCCCGTGCCGGCGAACCTGCACTGGGACTTGTGGCTCGGCCCCGCGGCCGAGCGTCCCTATCACCCCGACTACGTGCCGGGCAACTGGCGGAAGTATTGGGACTTTGGCGGCGGCAACATGGCCGACATGGCCTGCCATCACATGGACCTGCCGTTCTGGGCGCTGGGCCTGCGGCACCCAGCCACCGTCGCGGCCGAGGGTCCGCCGGTCGATGCCGAGGGTTGCCCCAGCGGACTGCTCGTGCGGTTCGAGTTTCCGGCACGCGGCGAGCAACCGGCGGTCAAGCTGACCTGGTACGACGGCGATAAGATTCCGCAGGCGATCTTCGGCCAGGCGACCGGCGGCGGCGGCAACCTGTTCGTCGGCGACAAGGGAATGCTCTGGGCCGACTACGGCGTCTGCCGGCTGCTGCCGGAGTCGGACTTCGCCGGCTACAAGCGGCCGGAGCAGACGATCCCCGCGTCGATCGGCCATCACGCCGAGTGGTTCAAGGCCTGCAAGACGGGCAGCCCGACGACGTGCAACTTCGACTACTCCGGCGCGCTGACCGAAGCGGTGCTGCTAGGCGGCGTGGCCTATCGCACCGGTCAGAAACTGGAGTGGGATCCCGTGGCGCTGAAGGTCAAAAACGTCCCCGACGCCGAGCGGTTGATCCACAAGCAATACCGCAAAGGCTGGGAATTGGGCTGACGAGGCGGGAAGGGAATGCTTTGAGGCGGGCGGAGGCGGCGTGAGGCCGGGTCCAACGCGAGGCCGTCCCGCCGGACGCCGCCAGCGGGCTTAACGAGTCGAAGTGGCGCCTGCGCTCCGCTTCGATCCTCATTCTTCGTCTTCGTTCGCTCTGCTTCCTTTGCCTCTCCCCGTTTTCGTTTTCTTCTTTTCCGCCGTTCCTCTTTGCGTCTTTGCCGCTTTGCGGTTAATTCTTCCCGTCCGTTACTTCAATTACTCTAAGCCATACGCCCCGGCGGCGGGGATCTGGGCCCCGCTATAGCCCATGATCGACTTGCTGAGGAACCGCGGTTCGAGCGAGAAGTTGGCGCCGACGTTGCCCTTGCTGGCGTCGACATTGACGCTGACGTTGAACAGGAACGATTCGCCGATCCGGGTCAGGCCGAAGAACTCGCCGATGTTGCCGCTGTTGTTCAGGGCAATGGTCGAGCCCATGGTCGAGAGCCACTTGGGGCTCATGCGGTAGTTGTACGAGCTGGCCAGCACGGTCGTGGAAATCGGCCCTTCCAGGATCACCAGGCCCGTGTAGAGCGAGCCGCGCGGCGGCCGGTTCAGGTAGAAACCCACGCTGGTGTATTTCGATCCGCCGCCGAAGAAGTCGTAGTAGCCGTCCGAGACGACCGTGGTCCGATCGCCGAGGAACCAGCGCCAGTTGTACTGGACCATACCGATCGCGGTGCCGAAGTTGTCGCGGGCGGCGTCGGGGAAAACCACCCCCTGCATGTCGAGCGTCATCCAGTCGACCACGTGCTGGGCCCCGGGCCGGCCGCGCTTGGTCTGCCACCGCTGCCGCACGCCGAGCCGGGCCGCCATCATGTTGCCGGCGATTTCCGACGAGGGACTAGCCACGAAGTCTTGCAGACCAAACCGCAGGGCATACTGCCGGGCATCGTAGCGGTACGGGGTCACGCCCGGCGTGCCGAAATCGTAGAACGAGAAGATCTGCCGGTAACGATTGATGTTCTGATCGTCGATCATGTCGTACAGCGGCAGATCGGTCACGGGCGAGGTGGCCTGCGTGGCCGAGAAATCGAGATCGAACGTGACCTTGTGGGCCATCCCGTTCAGATTGAATAGCTGGCTCTGGATCGCCGGGTTAGCCGACGAGAACGGCACGCTGGCCCGGACACCCAGCTGGCCGTAGGCCCGCGAAAGGTCGTTGTAGTCGAGCGCCTGTCCCCAGTGGGCCAGCTCGCCCAGCGCGTAAGGCACGAACTTCACCCCGCCCAACTGAAACGGCAGATCCAGCTCCTGCCGGGTCACTTCGCGGTCCCCCTGCGGACTGGCGCCGGGCACGGTCGGCGTCAGGTGCGGTTCCCAGGGCAGGTAGCCGAACTGGGCCAGGTCGGCCGGATTGGTCGGCGCTTGCTGGATCAGGTTCTGGGCGTAGCCGACATTCGTGTGCTCGTACCAGGTGAGCCGATCGCCCAACAGCGACTGGCCCAGCTGGTAATGATCGAACCGCGGCAGCCAGTTGGTCTCGGTGTAGAAGTCGTTGAGCCGCACCTGGCCATACAGGCTCCAGGAGCCGTTATTGCGGATCTGGTACAGCTCGAGGTCGTTGGTGTAGTCCTTGAACTGATCCCATTCCTGCTCGAAGTATTGTTCCTGGAAGTTGTAGTCGCTGATCAAGCCGACCTCGGCGGTCACGCGGAGGTTGTCGGGCAGGTTCCAGCGATCGCGCGATACGACGCGTCCGCGCCAGGGGCCCTTCTCGGGAAACAGGTCGCGGCGGTTGAGACCCAGGTTGTCGTTCCCGTCGTCGTGGATGCCCCAGGCGTCGAAGAATCCGAAGTTGTGGCCGGGGATTCCGAACACGCTCGGCCGGTCGAACGTGAACGCGGTGCCCGCCGCCGGGCCGCGCATGCTCAGGTAATCGAGACTGAAATCCCAGCTGGTCCCTTCGGGCCGGTCCTTGATGCCCAGCATCTGATAGGCGTCCAAGTCCAGGAACACCTGCGTACCGAAGATCCGGTCCTGGCGGAACTGGAAGTTGTCGACGTAGAAGTTCGGCTGTTCCAGGTTCGTCGCCAGCCAGGGCCAGTAGAACACCGGCACCGGCCCGGCATACAGGGTGTTGCCCTTGGTCTCGGCCCGGCGATTGTGGGCGATCACCGGTGCCCCGGTGGCCGGGTCGATCAGGGCCTGGCCGGTGGCCGGGTCGATCGCCGGCTGCTGCGAGTCGGTGAGCGTCATCGACGACGCTTTGAGCTGATAGCCCGGGTCGGCCAGCTGGCTGGAAGTGAACGAAGCCTCCTGAGCGGCGAAGCGATCGGGGCCGACTTGTTCCAGCACCTTGGCTTTGACGCGGATGGCCCCCTGGTAGCTGGGAATCGGGCCCACCAGCTCGGCGTCGAGCACCACGCCCACCTGCCGGCGAACGTCGTAATACATCCGATTGGCGTACAGCGTCCGCTCGCCCTGGCGGAAGACGATGTTCCCTTCCAGATACATCTCCAGCGGCGTGTCCTCGGACTGGAGCATGCCGTCGCCGCCGACCGTGGGCTCGCGGGGATCGCTGGTCCAAATGACCAGCCGATCGGCCATCGCGTCGATCGAGCCGAAATTGTCCACGCCGTCGACCACCAGCTGCACGCCCGACGAAAAGACGATGATCTGCTCGCCCGCCGCCTGGTTGGGGTACGACTGCACCTGCACCCGGCTGTCGCTGCGGGGAAACGCCGCGGATCCGCCGCGCGCCGACCGGCGGCGCAGTGGGCACGATCGATTCGGCAGGCCCCGCAGCCGGCGGCGGCAGAGCTTCGACGGTGCCGGGTCCGTTGAGGCCGGTGTTCGGCTGCGGCGAATTGCACCGGCTTGACCGGCGGCCGGAATTTCGGCTCCCGGGCCTCGAGCGCGTGCTCGTAAACCGGCGGCTTCGTGCTCGGCTCGGGCCCGGCCGGCTGAGCGAAGCGCAACTTGAGCGGGGCGGACGAGTAGAAGCGGCCGAACCAGCTCTGGTCGGTAACGCGGGCTTTGAGCGCGCCGGTCGGATCCTTGACCAGGCCGTTCTCGCCTTCTTGATAGTCGAGCGAGACGCTCCCCTCGAGATAGACGATCACCTTGTGGGGCGGATCGCCCAACGGGCCGCCGCGCTCGACCCAGATCACGCCCTGCTCGCTGCGGGCGTAGGTCAGTCCCTGATTGAGCAGGCAGTGGCCACGCAGAATCCAAACTTCATACACGCCTTGGGTCCAATGATCGGCCGCGTCGGCCTCGATCGTGATCACTTCGGACTGCCGCGAGGTGGGCAGCTCGACTTGGGCGCGCGCGGAGTTTGGCAGGAGCGCGAAGGATGCAACGAGCGCGAGCAGAAAGAGCAGCCAGCGCGCAGCCCTGCACGTCGAGCGCGGACGAGCCAGCGCGCTCGGTGAATCCGTCACCGGCACTAACGTGCGCGAGCGGAGCAGCAGAGCAACCTTTCGCAGAGGAGACTTCTTCGCCTGGGGCCGTCCGGCTGAGCAGCCTAACTGGAAGCGGCCAAACTTCTTAGGGACGTGATCGGGGCGGGATTATAGGAGCCCCTGCCCGGCGGGGTCAAGGCAAATTGGCGGCCGAATCGCGCGGCCTAAAGCCTTGCGGCTCAATGCCTTGGACAGCGACTTTGCGTCTGCTGGCAGCCGCGCCGACGCCGGCCGCCAGGGCGATCACCGGAACCAGGGGTGCGCATTCGCATGTCGGTCCAGTAGACCGTGTGGACCGCGGTCACCGACAGCACCAAGAGCAAGCCCCACAGCCACGGCGCGTGCAGCCAATTTCGCCCCACGAGCCAGGCCCCCCAAGCGGCCAAAACAAATTCGCCAGCGTAGAACACCGCCACGGCGTAGCGTAGCAGCCGATGCTTGAGCGACTCATTGGCGTCAGTCGCCAGCGGGCAAATACCCCACAGCCGACTGAGACGATACGCGCAGGCTTGCAGGAACATTCCCCGTTGAGCCCGAATCGCCTCGTAGGCCGCCGACTGGAAGCGGCGGTCCAGCTCGACTTCGTCGAAGGCCGTCCTCTCGGCATAAGGTCTTGCAGTTAGATTCCAGAACGCACCTGAGTCAAAGGGTGCGAACCAGCCCTGCTCGGCCAAGTGGCGGTAGAACAGCGGATTGTTTCCCAGGGCCAGCGTGTAGCCGCCGTGCGTCGTCGTGATGATCGGCCGACCGAAGTCACAGTAATTGCGCACTGCCCAAGGGCTGATCACGAGAGCGGCGGCGAATGCAAACGAGCCGCCCACGATCCGGCGCTGTCGTCGGCCGGGTGTCACAAGGACGAGTGCCCAGCCACTCCACACCAGCCACACCAAAAACACCGGCCGGCACAATTCGGCCAAGGCCAGCACCGCGCCGGCAGCCAGTGCCCAGCGCACGCTCTGCCGTTCGCCGGCCAGCGTCAGCGCGAGCAAGCCACACACTGCCAAGAACGTGGCCAGAGTCTCGGTCATCGCTTGGGACGCCTGATAGATTAGGATCGGATCGATCGCCACGAGCCCGGCCGTCACGAGCGCCGCGCGCTGCGAGACATTCCACCGTCGGGCAAGCGGCAGCATGAGTACGGCCGTCACTGCTCCCAGCAGCACATGGGCCGTGGTCAAGAGCGTCATCGCGTCGCGTCCGAATACGGCGCAGCCAGCCACTAACAATGGGTAGAGCGGCGGGCGGTATGCCGTTGCGAAGGCGACGTCGGAAGCTTCGTGATGAAAGAGCCGCGCACGCGAATAGCAGTCGTCATGGTACAAACCCTGGCCAAGGGCCAGATAGCTGTCCGGGTCATGGCATTCGTCGAGCGGCATCAGCTTGATCGCGATCAGCCGCACGGCCATCGCCAGGGCGAAGACCAGCAAGAGTTGCCAGCGCGGCCACTTCGCCCGATTCGCTTCCACGGCGCGGTTCTCGCCTTGCCTTTTCGCCCGCCGGGCGAATACTACGGACTCCCAGCTCGATTCTGGTCCATGTGAGGCCAAAAGGGAAGTTAACCGCAAAGGCGCCAAGACGCAGAGAGGACACACGAAGAGAATGATTTGACGCAATCGCCGGACAAATCGACCTCCGAATATTGATTGAATAGGAATCCATCGAGTCTTAGAGGTTCGAATCGTTAGAACTTCCTGTTTCTTCCGCTCCTCTCTGCGTCTTTGCGGCTTTGCGGTTAATCACCCGGCTCCCGATTCATGACCAAGACCGACCGATTCATCGAGGGGCTGATTGCCTGGCGGTGGCCGCTGCTGGGGCTGGCGCTGATCGCCGCGGCGGTGTGCTACGTGCCCGCGCGGCAACTGGACTTCGATCGCACGATCGACAACATGTTCGCGCCCGGCGATCCGATCCTCGAGCCGTATCATCTGCTTAAGCGAACGTTCGGCGCCAATGAGGTCGTGCTGGTCGCCTACATCGATCCGCAGTTGATGACGGCGACCGGCCTCGCACGGCTCGGGCCGGCTGGCCGACGAGCTGGAGCGCGTGCCCGGCGTGGCGGCGGTGCTCAGCCTGACCGGCACGCCGCTGGGCGAGCGTATCGCCGATGCCGACAATCCGCTCGCGCGGTCGATGCTGGAGCTGTTCAGCGGCTACACGATCGGGGCCGATCGCCAGACCACGGCCGTCGTCTGCCTGCTCGACTCGCAGTCGCCGGTCAGCCAGTCGACGATCGTCGATCGGCTGCGGGCCGCGGCGCTGGCCCACGACCCCTCGGGCACGGTCGTGGGCGAGCCGGTGATGGTGGTCGACGGCTTTCGCCTGCTGGAGGCCGATGGCCGGCGGCTGGGCCGGGTGTCGCTCGCGCTCTTGATGGCGGTGATCGTGATTTCGTTCCGCAGCCTGCGGTGGGTGCTGGTGCCGCTGGCCGTGGTGCTGGTGTCGATTGTCGTGACCGAGGGGATCGTGGCCCACAGCCAGTGGCGGTTGACGATCGTCAGCTCGATGCTCTCGTCGATCGTCACGATCATCGCGGTGGCCAGCGTGATTCATTTGATCGTGCATTATCGCGAGCTGCGAGCCACGGGGCTCGACCCGCGTCGGCGCTGGCCCGGACCGGCAGCGATCTGGCGGTGCCGGTGTTTTGGGCCTGCGCGACCGACGCGGCCGGGTTCGGCTCGCTGATCGCGGCCCAGGTGCAGCCGGTGCACGATTTTGGCTGGATGATGCTGGTCGGCTCGCTGGTCGTGCTGCCGGCGCTGGTGGCCGTGGTGCCGGGGCTGGCACTGGCCGGCCGGTTCGATGCCGATCCGCGCCGCGCCTGGGGCGAACGGCACCTGGACCTGGGACTCGACCGGCTCAGCCTGTGGATCGAGCGGCATCCCGGCCGTCTCTGGGCCGCGACCGCGGTGCTCACCGTTTCGGCCGCGCTCGGCTGCACGCGGCTCGAAGTCGAAACCGACTTCACCAAGAATTTTCGCAGCAATAGCGAGGTCGTCCGCTCGTACCAGTTCGTCGAAGAGCACCTGGGCGGGGCCGGAGTGTGGGACATCCTGATTCCGGCGCCGGCCGAACTGGACTGGGAGTTTTTCCAGCGGCTGGCGCGCTGGAAGCCGAGCTGCGAACGATTCAGGTCATCGACGAACAGGGCCGCGACGCGCCGGGCCTGACCAAGGTGCTGAGCATTCACGACGTCGTCCAGTCGCTGGCCCAGGGCAATCTGGATTTGATCCCGCTGGCCGAGTGGCGCAACCGAGCCCTGCGCGAAGCGCTGGCCCAGGCCGAAGGGCAGATGCCCGAGTTCTATCGGGCTTTGGTCGCCCGCGACCCGCGCGATCCCGAGCGGCAACTGGTCCGGGTGATGCTCCGCTCGCGCGAGCGGCAGGAATCGGCCGCCAAGCAAAAGTTGATCGGCGCGGTCGAGCGGGCGAGCCGAGCGGCCTTTGGCCCGACCGAGGTGACGGGCTTTTTTGTGCTGCTGACCAACTTGATTCAAAGCACCACCCGCGATCAGTGGCTCACGTTTGCCCTCTCGACCGGCGGGATTCTGCTGATGATGCTCTGCGCGTTTCGCAGCCCAGTGCTGGCCGCGGTGGCGATCGTGCCCAACACGCTGCCGGTGTTCATGGTCAGCGGGCTGTTGGGCTGGCTGGGGCTGAAGATCAATATGGGCTCGGCGATGATCGCCGCCGCTTCGATGGGCCTGTCGGTCGATTCGTCGGCCCATTACATCACCGCCTATCGCGAGCGCCGGGCCGCCGGCGACGGAGTGCACGTGGCCCTCGCCGCGGCCAACCAGAGCGTGGGCCGGGCGATGGTTTTTTCGACCGCGGCGCTGGTGATCGGCTTTCTGGCCCTGTGCTTCAGCCAGTTCGTGCCCACGATCTACTTCGGCGCACTGATGGGCCTGACGATGGTCGGCGGCATGCTGGGCAACCTGGTCGTGCTGCCGCTGTTGCTCGCGGCCGTGCATCGCGATGAAAAAGATTCTCAACCGCCCGAGCGGCTGCTAGGCTGACAAAGCGCGTGCGGCGTCCGTTTCAGCTCAGCTCGCCCCCAGCCCGCCTTGCGGAGGATGAATCATGTCGTGCCGACCGATCGAATTGGCTTTGGCCTGCGCCGCAACCGCGGCGGCGTGTTGGCTGCTGCGTCCCGCGGAACCGGTTTCGGTCGCGCGAGCGGCCGATGCGGTCAAAGGCGAGCCGACCGTCGCCAGCTTACGGGACGAGATCGAGCACTTGAAGCAGCTCGTGCCCGATCAGGCCCACGCGATGCAGGACGTGAGCTACCACTTCACCAATCTTTGGTTCGCCGGCCAGCAAGGCAACTGGCCGCTGGCGGAGTTTTACTTCGGCGAGACCCGGTCGCACTTGAACTGGGCCGTGCGGCTCAAGCCCAAGCGCAAGGACAGCCAGGACCGCGAGATCGATCTGGTGGCCATTCTGCAGGCCGTCGAGACCACTCCGCTCAAACGGCTCGGCGAAGCGCTGGCGGCCAAGGATCAGGCCGGCTTCGAGAAGGCCTACCGGGCGATGCTCGAGCAGGGCTGCTACACCTGCCACAAGGCTTCGGACAAGCCCTATCTGCGGCCGCAAATGCCGCCAGCGCCGAGGTGCAAGTGATCAATTTCGATCCGCAGGCCGCTTGGCCGAAGTGAGTCGCTGCGCGGCTGACCAATGTCTCCGGGGCGTCCACTTTCCCAATGTGGTTGCGGGGCCCCGATTTTTCGAGCGCCTCGGGATGCTACGACTCTCAGCGCCTCGGGATGCTACGACAAAACAGTTCCGCCAGAAATGTCGCTGCCGATGCGTCGACACGGACGAGGTCCCAATCGATGAAGGCAACTTCCGCCCGCATGACCTCGACGTCGGCTTCGGCGTGCAAGATGGTTACCCCTGTGTCGTAGTCCGCTCGGTGCCGCGCTTCCTGCAGGGACACGAACTCCGCGGCAATATTCCGGACCAGGCCGTTGACGGTTTCGCCCGTCGCGGTCACGTATTCGCCTGCTGAGTTTGCGGTCAGCTTGACGTATTCTTGGCAGACGGCTTTCATGACGTTGTGGCTGAATGCTCGGCTCATACGGGGGCGCAACGAAGCCTTCTGGATGAGCTGCGTCATCGCCTCGTCGGCGAGCAAGTGATACAGAGCGTAATACGCGGTTGAGACGCCGCGCCGAAGGTCCGCTTCAACCGGGGCAGCCGGGTTTCTGTCGACCAAGTGCCGGGCCAACTGCAGTAGGTCGTCGTGCAACGCCATCCCTGGGCAAACCTACAGCGCTTTGTGTTCGGCAGCGGTGGCGCACCCGAACATAGGGCCAACGCGCGACCCCGACTGCCGACAAAGCTTGCCTGATTTTCTCCGTAAGCGCGGATGCGCCGCGCGCGATCTGCCGCCCCGGCGCGGCGCGTTCGTCGGCAAAGAGATTGAAATAGATGCACGGCATGCCATCCGAATCGTTCCCCAGTTCACAGTCCCAGTTCACTACCCAGTCCGGAAAGGGCAACGACCTGAGCGCCTCCTCGACTTTTTCGCGCTCCTCGGGAATGGGCAAATACGGTCGGAGAATGTTCAAGATCCTTTCGAAAGCGACCGTTGCCGATTGCAGATCCGCATCACTGGCCGGCTCGGTCGGCGGCACCCGGCGCACAACGTTCGGAAAAATCGCGGATTGCCGCCGCGAGTTCGCCGAGCGTGATTGGACCCAACTCGGGAAAGTCGTTTGAGTCGAAACCCTGTACCGACTTTGGTGTGAGCCAAATTGCAGCGCGGGCGAGGACATCGGCAATGTGCGGCCCATTCAGGCCGGGACTGTCGGTTTCCACCCGCGGATGGCCGAAAAGGTTGCGCGCGATTCGGATGTTCGCCAGGAAATCTTGCTTTGCCATGCTAGGGACCTCTTTCCTATTGCGCCAACGCGCGGTTCGCCCACGGATCCAATTCCCCTAGCGCCGCGGACAGCCGGCCCTTACTGCGGGTCGTCGGGGTCGACGTTCTTCTTCCGCGGCGGCGTCTTGGATTTGGGCGGCTCCTTGACGACCTTGGTCTTCTTGGCCCCCTTCTTGTTGGGCGGATGGTTGGGGTCGGCTCCCATGTCGGCGCCTTGCATCGCGCCGCCATCGGGACCGGCTCCGGCCCCAGCCGGTCGCTGTCCCGCGCCGGGCAGTTGTCCATTGGCCGGCAGCCCCATGCCCTGCGCCGGTGGCTGATTGCCGGCCGGAGCTACGCCCTTGGCCGGACCTTTGACGTCGCCCGGCGCGGCGGGTCCGACGTCTTTTTTGGGCACGTTGATCATCGGGGGCGGCGGGGGCTCCTGATCGTCGCCCAGCCGGCCGGAGTCGACGAGCAGATACGCGGCCCAGAAGAAGGGATGATCGGCCTTGACGGTTTCGCTGCTCGAGGACGATTTGCGGACCCGCGGCTCGGCGTCGCTATCGAGCGGAGCGTCGCCCGCGAGTTGCACCGCCCGCTGCCAGGCGTCGGCGGCAGACGTGTGCGGCAGTTCCTGGGCAAACTCGCGGACCAGGGCATAGCTGGTTTGTCCGGCCGTGCGCCAGCGGCTGATCAGCACGGTGCGGGCGCCGGTCGACATCAATCCGCACACCGCCAGAAACAAATCATTGCCGTGCAGCTCCCCTTTTTTCAGCCCGCTCTCGGCCGCGGTATGAAAGCCGGGGAGCATCACCCGCAGCGGCCCGCCCCACGGCAGCGCCAGCCAGGTGGCCAGCGCCGGCCGACTTGCCCCCTTCGAGCTGGATGGGCGACCAGCCGTACGGCCCGTCGGCGGCCTTGATATCGTCAAACACGATCAGTCCGTCGAGCAATGTCTTGGACAACGCCGAAGGAACGCTGGTCGCCCGCGGCAGGGCCACGGCTCCATCCACCGCGCGACTGAGCGGCTCGAACGCCTCGTGGGCAATCGTTTCGTCGTCGTGCGGATGCAGCTTACCGAGCACGACTCCGGTCGGGCCCGGATTGGGCTTCTCGGTCTTGTGATAGGGGATCGCCAGGCCCACGGTCGGAGCGTAGCGGACGCGGACGTGCGAGATCAGCGGCTTGGGATCGTCCTTGGGACCGGTCGGCAGGGCCTCGAAGGGCAGATACCAGAGCGGGCCGTCGGGCACGATGATCAGCTCGTCGAATTTGGCCCCCAGGTCGACGTTCGATTTGTCGAACAGCAGCTCGACCACTTTGGTCGCCGACTTCTTCCACTGATCCTTGCTCAAATCCTGCACGGTGAGTTGGCGGTTGCCGTCCGTATTGCCCATGTCCTTGAGCAGCGAGACCAGTTGCCGATGGAGCTGGGCCGTCGCCCCGACGCGCCACAGGGCGTACTTCTGCTTCGAGAACATGAAGCCGTACAGGTTGTCGTTGCTGGTGGCGAAGAAGGCCAAGAGCGCCTGCCCCTCGGGCAGGGCCAGCTGGATGTCCTTCGTCTTGCGCAGCGGCGGAAAGATCATTTCCACCGGCTCGCGGCGGACGGCGATCTCGCGGAGGATCACTTCCTGAGCCTGACTGAGCGTGCCCAACTGGCCTAATTGCCGGGCCTGCTCCTTGCGGGCCTCGTTGCCCTCCTCGACCGCGGGCCGCTGGGCCAGCGCGGTCTCGATCTTCTTGGCTTCGACCGCCAGTTCCTGATAGCGGGTGTACTTGGCCAGCAGATCCTGCCGCTCGAGCAGCGCTTGCTCGTTGAGCAGTTCCTTCGGCCCCTCGAGCACCCAGCGCAGGGCCAGCAGCCGGCCGCCCAGCGGCAACGTGCTGAAAAAGCGGTGCCGGCGGACGCGGTCGGCAATCTCCATTGCCAGCTCGGGCTCTTTGTTGCGCTTGAGCACCGCCTCGAACCAGTGCTCGTAGGGCAACGGGTGCGGCGTCATCAGCACCGACAGCGACTCCAAGGGGCTCGTGGCCCAGTCGGCCGGCGTCGGATCGCGGAGCACCAGATCGTACAGAATCGGGCCGACGCGGTCGGAAATATCGCCGCTCATGTACAGCCCGTCGACCAGGCTGATGTGAAACAGCCAGAGCGAGCCCTGCTTCTGATAGGTCATGGCCGCGGCCAGGGCCGTATCGCCGGCGGGAACCTGGTTGGCCTGGTAATGGACCAGGGCGCTGATCAGGTTCAAGCGGGCCCCGATCGCGCCGTTGGCCATCGAGCGCCGGCCGACGATCTTGCCGGCGTCGGCGATCGAGGCGACGGCCCGGGGCGTCTGCCCCTGGACGGCGAAATTCTCGGCCGCGAGCGTCAGCAGCGACGCCTGCAAGGCGGCCAGCCCGTGCGCTTGGGCCCATGCGGTGGCTGGCCCCAGCGGCGGGTAAACGCCCGGCCGATTGGCCAGCAAGTGGACCAGAGCCCCAGCGAAACGCTTCTTCCAGGATCAAGGGATCGAGGAACGTGGCCGCGGCGTAGGTGGCTTCTTCGAAGTAGCGGCTGGCCGTCGGCAAATCGCCGACCTCGAGCGCGATCTGTCCCAGCTCCAGCAGGCCGGTGGCAGTGAGCGGGTGGTCCAGCTCGCCTAAGACCACCAGCGAGCGCTCCAGCAAGTTGGCTGCTTGCGCCAGATTGCCGGTCGAAGCATAGGCCGAGCCCAACTGGACGTCGATCCAGGCCTGCGACCAGTTGTTGGGCGGAGCGGGCCGGGCGGTGAGCACTTTGACCAGGTCGTTGGTCAGCGGGTCGAACTTGCAGACCGGACCCATCAGCTCGCGGCGGCGGCGCATGGCCAGCGTCGTGGTGCGGACGATCTCGGCGGCGCCGATCGGCACCAGCATCGGGGCCTGGATCACGCCCCCCTGCTGCACGACGGCGTTGTTGTTGATCTGCCCCTGCAGCGTGTTGAACTGGGCCGGGAACTGTCCGACCCGCGTCGGTCGCCGCGAGCTACCCCAGGGCACGACGGCCCGAGAACCGACGCCCCCCGGCGGGATCACCGCCGGAAACTGCACGCGGAGCATCCAGTCGTAGTAGGCCGTGGAGAGCTTGAGCGCGGCGGTGTACTGATTGAGTGCCTGGGCGTTCTGCCCCATCTGGTAGTAGCACTCGCCGCACATCGTGTAGTAGATGATCGAATCGATCCAGCGGCCGGCGTTGCCCGACTTGACCCCGCCTTGCAGATCACCCTGAAACGCGGCCAGGCCGGCCACGTAGTCGCCGTCGTAGAGCAACGGCAGCGAATTGACGTAGGCGGGCGAGGGAATGCTCAGGCCCAGCTGGGCCTGGGCCGGCGCGGCGCAAACAGCAATCCGAGCAACACCACGGCCGCGGTCCAGCGGGCGAGCCGTTGGGCGGCCGTTCGGGCGGTTTGCAGTTGCCGCATCAGAGTGTGCCTCCGCCTGTCCCGCGCTTCCGCTAGCGCGACCAGTCGCCCGCGCCAAGGTTCAGCCCCGAAGTGTTTCCGCCGCGACGACGGTGCGGTCCCTGCGCTGCCCGGCGCAGAGGTCGGACGCTTTTCATCATACCCAAAGTTCCCAGGCCGGGCGAATTTGCCATCTGGCAGGGGGGCAATTCTGCCCAGCTTACCGCCGCGGGGGTCGGGCGACGAAAAATTCTCGCTAACCCCGATTTTCTGCCAAGCGGATGCAAGTTTGGCGACGGCGCGGACGATAACGGTGGTACGAATTGTATCTGTCGTGCCGGAGATTGCCGGCGCGGCCCAACAGACTAGCACGTTGGACGGCAAGCAAGCAGCTATAGCACGGGGACTGCGGAGAAATGGCAATGAAACCGAGCAAATCGCGGCTTAGCTGCAAACTGGCCAGTCTGGCGATTGCCCTGTGCGGCCTGTCGGTCTCGACCGGCTGTCAGATTCTGGTCGGCGGACAGGTCTTGCCCAGCCCTTGGTACCAGACGGACGACGTGCAGTACTTCGCGCCGGGACCGGAAATGAAAGTTTCGCGTGAGGCGGCGGCACTGAAGGCCTATGCCGCAGACCGCGAGTTGCAGCAGCAGTAAGCACCCAATGCCCGCGACAGTCCGCCGGACGGCACCCGCTGAGCCGACGGCTGTCGCAACCAGGTTTCGTCGAGCGCCTCTCTTTGAGTCGCTCCCGGCGCACGCCAAGCGCTGGCCGCATCGGCGGCCGTCGCCGAGGGGCCCGGGAGGCGCTGGGGGGACGACGCCCTAAAGCGGCTGACGTCTAAGGAGCGCGCAAGCGCGCCTTGGACGTCAGCGGCTAAAGGGATTCTCGACGCGCCCAGCGCGGCCTTGTGCGCTCCGGCACACGACACGCCGGTTCGGCCGCCGGCCCGCCCCCCCATCCCAGCCACGGCAGGAGCCAACATGCTCGACGTGAATTTCTCCGCTCCCGTCCAGGAATGGGTCCATCACGTGCTGACCTGGGTCGGCTTCGGCACCGTGGTCGGCCTGCTGGCCAAAGCGATCATGCCGGGCCGCGATCCGGGCGGAGCCATCGCCACCTTGCTGATGGGCATCGCCGGCACCTTCATCGGCTGCAGCGTGCTGATGTACTGCACCGGCGGCCAGCGAATCTCGCCGATGAGCCCGATGGGCTTCGTCGTCGGCACGGCCGGGGCCTTTGTCATTCTGTTCATGTACCGCCTGCTGGGCGGTGGACATGGCCGCTCGACCACCTACCGCTCCGAGTTGAGCGGTCCGCACTTCGCGAAGAAGCCGCCTCGACCAAGAACGTCGAGCAGGACTGACACGCCGCGCGACGGCGGCGGTCGCGGCAATCGTCAGGCCGTGCGGCGGTGATGCACGCCGACCAACCAGCGCTTCAGCCTGAGCACCTGGCCCCGCAGCGTTCCGCGCCGGAAATAGGTGTAGTGGTGGATCGGCGCCAGCCGCGTGATCCAGTGCCGCTTGCAGTCGAGGTATTCCGAGCCGAAGTCGAATACCCGATCGCCGCGCTCGAACGAATCCTGAATCTGCCGGGCAAACAGGACCGTGCCCGCCCCCTCGCTGGCCAGGCTCGCGTCGTATCCGGTCCGCAGGCCGAACACATAGCCGGCGTACTGATAGCCGTAGGCGAAGGCCACCGGACGATCGTCCACGAGCAGCAGGTTCAGATCGGCGGCTCCGGCCCGGACGGCCGCGGCATGCGCCGCCCGCAGAAACGGCCGCACACCAGCGTGCGATAAGGTCGTGCCGTCGCGCGAATCGCCCTGCCAACTGTCGGCTGCCAACCGTTCGCAAAGGTCGTACAGATCCCAGCGCGGGTCGTCGTCGCCCCAGGCCGTGCCTTGCGGTCGGAGCCGCAGGTAGCTCACCTCGCCCTTGGCGGCCAATTGCCGCTCGGCCCGGCGGAGGTTCTCGCGGAACTTCCGCTTGCGGCCGGCCAGGTATTCGTCCCACGAGCCGGTCAGCTCGATCTGGGCGCTATGGCCCCAGACGGCTTCCTGAGCGGCGAACCGCTTCATGCCCAGGGCTCGGGCCGTGCGGCCGGCATCGCGAGTCGCGTCGACCCAGCGGAGGTCGATCAGGTCCCAATCGGAGCGGGTGCGGCGGACGTGCCCCAGCCCGGCAATCAACGTGGCCGTAGGATTAGGCCCGATCGGGCCGTAGAACGATCCCCAATCGCAAAGCGGATAAGTCAGCACCCGCACGCTGCCGATCCGCAGCCGCTCGCGGCGCACCACCAGCGGCAGGATGCCCACCGGTTCGCCCGCGGCGTACACCACCAGCACCCGCAGCCGCTGGTCGTCGGCCAGGTGCTGCCAGTAGGTTTCGAGCCAATCGAGCGAATGGAAGAAGGTGGCGCCGGGGGTCTGCTTGAGCAGCAGATTCCAGAGCAAGCGGTAGCCTGCGAGCGACTCGAGATCGTTGATTTCGACGACACGCGTCATGCCGCTGGGTCGCTCAATAAAAGGAAGACTGGCACGCACGCCGCACGCGCACGCAGGCGGACGTCGCCGCCGCGCGGGCGGCTGGCGGTTGTTGCTATGCCCGGCGTTGCGGGCTCTGAATCGGCGGCGATAGATATAAAGGACGAGAAAGGCGTCCCGGCGGGTCGACCAGGGCACCTTTCTTTAAGGATGCGCTAATCGCCGCGGCCGGGTCGAGCGAAAAGGGACCCCTCACCTGCATCCGACCGAAAAGCTGGGCCTGCTCGCGCGAGTTTGCCGGACGTCGGGGCTGTGGCAGCGGTGCCGGCCGGGGCGCAGCCCGGCCCCGCCAGGCGCTAATCGGGGGGCGGATTTGCTGCCCAACCTCCTGGGCTGCAGGCATTTCCGGTCGCCAGGTGCGGTAAGAAGTTCTCGTGCACTGCGAAACCCACGTGCTGGCTGCGGGGTTCAATCTCGGGCTAAAATGGGCCGGCCCGGGGGCTCGAACTGCGTCCCCAGGGCGGCGAAGTACTCCTTATCTATTCGGAGCGGCCATGTCGGATCGCTGCTGCATCGGTCGACGGGATTTGCCGAGTGGGCGACACCCGCAGGCGTGGGTCGCGCCAATCGCAATCTTCGCCCTGATTGCCAGCTTGGCACTCGGCCAACGGGCCGCCTTCGCCGGGCCGGACCCGCAAGCGGTGGCGACACAGATCGACCAGCTGCTGGCGGCCGAAGCCTACGGCAGCGACGCGAGCTCGGCAAATAGCGCCACAACCGAGCGGGCCCCGGCCGTCGACGACGTGACGTTCTTGCGCCGGGTGTCGCTCGACCTGGTCGGCACGCTTCCCACGCCCGAGCGCGTGATCGCCTTTGCCCTCGATCCGGCGCCCGACAAGCGGCAGGTGGAAATCGAGCGGCTGCTGGCCGACGGGCAGTATGGCCACAACTGGGCCCGCTATTGGCGCGACGTGATTCTGTATCGCCGCAAGGAAGATCGGGCCCTGCTCGTCGCGCCCGCCCTGACCAACTGGCTGACCGATTCGCTCAATCGCAATGTGCCTTGGACCGAGATCGCCCGGCAGTTCGTCACCGCGTCGGGCTCGGTCGGCGAGCAGGGCAGCACGGCGATCATCCTGGCCCAGATGGCCGATCCCTCGGACACGACCGCCGAGATGTCGCGGATTCTGCTGGGCATCCAGATTCAATGCGCCCAGTGCCACGACCATCCGACCGATCGCTGGAAGCGCGAGCAGTTCCATCAACTGGCGGCGTTCTTTCCGCGGATCGGGCTGCGGCCGGGCACCGCGGGCGATCCGCGCACGCTGGCCGTGGTGTCGCTCGATCGGCCCCGGCAAAAACGGGTCGCCGGCCAGCCGGACGAAGCGACGCTCGAGCATTTGATGCCCGACTTGAATCATCCCGAGGCGCCGGGCACGCAAATGGCGCCGATCTTCTTCGTCACCGGCCAGGAGTTGAAATCGGGCTTGGACGACCACGCCCGGCGCGAGCAGCTGGCCGATTGGATCACGAGCGACAGCAATCCATGGTTCGCCAAGGCGCTGGTCAATCGGCTCTGGTCCGAATTGGTCGGCTACGGCTTCTGCGAGCCGGTCGACGATCTGGGGCCCGACCGCAAGCCGCTCACGCCCCAGGCATTCGATGCGCTCTCCGCCGGCTTCGTCGCCAGCGGCTACGACGTGAAGTGGCTCGTGCGCACGATCCTGGCCACGGCGGCATACCAGCGCGAGAGCCGCTCGCGCTCGGCGGAGCACGCGGCGCCCTTTGCCGCCAATCGACCCCAGCGGCTGCGGGCCGATCAACTGTTCAACGTCATCTGCGATGCGCTCGACATCGACGAGGCTCAGCTCGAGCGGCCGGGCGCCGAAGGGCCTTATCGGCTCGGCCTGGCCGGCCCGCGCGGCCAGGTCGTCCGCACGTTCGGCTACGACCCGAGCGTCCGCCGCGACGAGTTGGCCGGCTCGATTCCGCAGGCCCTGTTCCTGATGAACGCCGGCCAGATCAATCGCGCCATCCGGGCCCAAAACGGCGATACGATGCTTGGCCGCTTGCTGCGCAACTCGAGCGACGACCAGCGGGTGCTGGTCGAGCTGTACCTGCGCTGCCTGGCCCGGGAACCCAGCCCGACGGAATCTGCCGCTTGCCATGAGCACGTGCGCAAGGCCAACGACCGCGTGAGCGCTTTCGAGGACATCCTCTGGGCGCTGGTCAACTCGAACGAATTCATCACCCGGCGCTAAATTCGCCGTTCATCAACCAGCCAAAGACCGCCGCTTCCCAAGCGCGAGAGAAACTCCCATGCCCCACTTGCACCGGCAACTCGAAGTGTCGATCCGCGGCGGCCGAGTATTGCACCGCCGCGACCTGCTCCGCGGCATCTCGGCCGCGGCCCTGGCCGCCGGCACGCTCAGCTTCCGCGAACTCTTGGCGCTCGAGGCGGGCGAACTGCGGCGGCGCGGCCGGGCCTGCATCCTGCTCTGGATGCAAGGCGGTCCCAGCCAGTTCGAAACGTTCAGTCCCAAGCCCGGCCATGCCAACGGCGGCGAGACCAAAGCGATCGCCACTTCGGTGCCGGGCATCGAACTCGCCGACAACTTCCCCAAGCTCGGCGAGCAGATGCGGCACCTGGCCGTGATCCGCTCCATGACCAGCAAGGAAGGCAGCCATCCCCGCGCAACCTACCTGCTGCACACCGGCTACCTGCCCACGGCCAGCGTCAAGTATCCGGCGCTGGGCTCGATCGTCGCCAGCGAGCTGGGCGGAACGGCCGCCGAGCAGGCGGCGCTCGAACTGCCCGCCTTCGTCCGCGTCGGCAACGTGCAGAACGGCAGCGGCGGCGGATTGCTCGGCGCCCGGTTCGATCCGTTCGTCATGCCGGTGGCGGGCAAGCTGCCGGCCAACACCGTGCTGACGACCAAGGAACCGCGATTCGAGGGCCGGCTGGGCCTGTTGGCCGATTTGGAGCATGCAGGTTCCGCCGCGTTCGCCGCCGAAGTCGAAGATCACCAGCAGCTCTACCGCAAGGCCGCGCGGATGATCCAAAGCCCGCGGATGAAAGCCTTCGATTTGGCCGACGAGCCCGAAACAACCCGCACCGCCTACGGCAGCAGTCAGTTCGCCTCGGGTTGCCTCTTGGCCCGGCGGCTGGTTGAGGCCGGCGTCACGTTCGTCGAAGTCATCTCTGACGGCTGGGACACCCACGCCGACAACTTCGGGACCACGCGGCGGCTGGCCGCGGGCGTCGATCAGCCGTTCGCCGCATTGCTCGCCGATCTGCAGGCCCGGGGCCTGCTCGACAGCACGCTGGTCGTCTGGATGGGGGAGTTCGGCCGCACGCCGAAGATCAATCCCCGGGCTGGCCGCGACCATTATCCCCGGGCGTTCAACGTGGCCCTGGCGGGCGGCGGCGTGCGGGGCGGACAGGTCATCGGCCAGACCGACGCGGGGGGCGTCGAAGTCAGCGATCGCCCGGTCCGGGTGCCCGACCTTTTCCAGTCGATCTGCCTGAGCCTCCAGATCGATCCGGCCAAATCGAACCTGAGCTCGATCGGCCGGCCGATCAAACTGGTCGATGGCGGCACGCCGATCGCCGGCCTGCTGGGCTAGCAAGCGGCGGCGCGCGTCCGAAGGGGCGATCCCCCGGTCGGCGGCATACTGCCGCGCTCTTTTTCGGTGCGAGCCGTGGAAAACCGCGGGCAAAACGCTCTAGGGCCCCCGAGCGGGTTTTTGCTAAGCTTCGCCCCCACTTTATCCCGCACCGCTGCTGCCATTCGACGCTGGCAGCGACCGCGGGCTCGTTCGACGTGCCCCCTGCACAAGTCTGGAGACGCGATGGCAAGGATGCTCGGCAATTGGCGGCGGATGGTGCTGGCCGCGGCGCTGACGATGCTGATGGTGAGCAGCGGTTTGGCCCAGACTCCGCCGCGCAAGCCAGCAGCGCCGGCCGGCGCGCCGCAAATTGGCCAGGGTCCCGTCGCCCAGAATGGCGCGCCCCAGGCCGGTCCGCCCCCGGGCATCCGGGTCGGCACCAAGCCCAGTCCCGCTGGTACATCGCCGGGGGGTCAGGTCATTCAAACCGACGGTAGTCCAGGCGCGCAGTCACCGAGCGGTCCCAATCAAGGGCCAAACCGCGGACCTGGCCAAGCGCCGGCTCCCGGTGCCGCGGGACGTAAAGACGTCGCGCCGTTGGCGCCGTTTCAGTTGACGCCCGAAGAGCAAAAGTTGCTCGACGTGACGCTCAAGCATTGGGAAGAACGCAACGCCAAGGTCAAGACGTTCAAGTGTACGTTTCAGCGACGCGAGTACGATCAGTCGCTGGCCGACGAGAAGGATCCCGAGCTCCGCGCAGGCTTGAGAAGATCGGCTTCATGCGGTCGATTTCGCGCGGCGTGATCAAATTCAAGCCGCCCGACCAGGGCCGGTTCGAAGTCACGAAAATGCACGAATACGACCCTAACGTGAAGAAAGGCCCCAAGGAGCCGCTGCTCACCGAAGTGAAAGAAAACCTGGAGAATTGGGTCTGCGACGGCAAGGCGATCCATGAGTTCGTCCCCAACTCGGACGGCAAGGGGGGCGAGCACCGGATCCACCCGATTCCGCAGGAGATGCAGGGCGAGGCGATTGCCGACGGGCCGGTGCCGTTCATCTTCGGCGCCAAGGCCGAGAAGTTGAAAGCCCGCTATTGGATCAAGGAATCGACCCCGGAGCAGAATCAGGCGAAGGAAATCTGGCTCGACGTTTACCCGAAGTTTCAGCACGACGCGGCCAACTTCCGCCACGTGAAGGTCGTCCTCAAAGCCAAGGACTTCTCGCTCTATGCGCTGATGATCGAGCTGCCCAGCGGCAAGCAGCAAACCACGTTCATGTTTGAGGACATCGTGATCAACGATTTCTGGGCCGGGATCAAGGGCGACTTCGATCCACCCAAGACGCCCGGCGGCTGGAAGCGCGTCACCGATCCGCCAGCCGACGCGCCCACGGCCAATGGCCCGCCGCCGGCCGACGCCAAGCGCGAAGCCCGGCGCGACCCGGCCCCGCCGCCCCGCCGCTAGCGGCAGCGGCGCAACCTGCGCAGCCGCGGTCCGTAACGCCGTTCGGCTTACGCCAGCCCATCTTCGCGCGGCCGCGAAAAAATTGACGCTGCCCGCCGCCGCGCTATAATCTGAATGCTCCAAACGACATGGGTGCCACGCACTGGCGGGCATCGTCCGCGCCTCGGCGGGGCGCACGAGTGAGGGCATTCGTCCATGACGCTTCGGCACACTTCATCCCGCCCGAGCGGCGTTTGGGCGGCACGTCTCGCCGTCGGTCTGGCGCTTTGCCTGTGCGGAATCGGCCGCCTGCCGGCCGACGAGCCCGCACCTGAGCCGCAAGCCGCCGCCGAGCCCGCCGCGGGCGAACCGGTAGCCAATGGGGACGCCGAGCGGCCGGCCGACGAGCCGGACGTGGCCCCCCTGCCCCAGCCGGACGAAAAAACGCCCGCTGAAGATCTGCCCTCGGCCGAACCCGCGCCCGCCAAGCAGCCTGAGCCGGCCAAGCCAGCCCTGCGGCCGGCCGAACCCGAACCGCCAGCCGCCGTCGAGCATCCGGCGGCGGGTGGTGCCAAGGAAAGCCGCCCGGCGGGCCGGCTGATTCGCGTTCCGCTGCCGATCACCGGCAGCGTCGATTCGCAGGTCAAGCGGGCGGTCGAACGGGCTTTGGCCGAGTTGCCCCGGGCCGGCGGCCGGCCGGTGCTGGTGTTCGAGTTTTATCCGGCCCAGAACAAGTTCGGCGAGGGGAGCGATTTCGGCCGGGCCCTGAACCTGGCCAATTTCCTCTCCAGCCGCGAGCTGAGCGCCGCCAAAACCGTGGCTTTCATTCCCAAGACGATCAAGGGGCACGGCGTCCTGCCGGCGCTGGCCTGCGAAGAGATCGTGATGGCTCCCGACGCCGAGATCGGCGAGGCGGGCATCGATCTGAAGCAGGAAGAAGCCATCGATCCCACGGTTCGCAGCGGCTATTACCAGATTGCCCAGCGGCGCAAGACCGTGCCAGCCCAGGTCGCGATGGGCATGCTCGACCGCAATCTGGAAGTCCTCCAGGTCGAAACGGAACGCAGCACCGAATTCGTCCTCGCCAGCGAGCTGAACGATCTGCGCAAGGAGCACACGATCCAGGCGGAGCGGGTGATCATCCCGGCCGGGCAACTGGGCATCTTCAGCGGCCGACAAGCCCGTGAGCTGGGCTTCGTCAAATATCTGGCCGCCGATCGCGCCGTGCTGGCCAAGGCGCTCGGCTTGCCCGCCGGCGCGCTGGAGGACGATCCGACGCAGGGGGGCCAGTGGCGCGCCATTCGGGTACCGGTCAAAGGAGCGATCAACGCCAACACGGTCCAGCGCGTCGAGAAGATGATCGAGACCCACGTCGAAGGCGCCGAGGCGAACTTCGTCTGCCTGTGGATCGACAGCCCCGGCGGCTCGCTGCTCGACAGCATGAATCTGGCCAGCTACCTGGCCGGGCTCGATCCGGCCCGGGTCCGCACGGTGGCCTATATTCCCAGCGAAGCCCTGGGTGACGCGGTGCTGATCGCCCTGGCCTGCGACCAGGTGGTGATGCAGCGCGATGCACTGCTGGGCGGTTCGGGGGCCGAAGCCTTTACCCCCGATGAGATTGCCGAATCGCACAAGTTCGTCCGCGACAGCCTGGGCCCGAAAAAGGCCCGCAGCTGGTCGCTGATCGCCGCACTGCTGGATCCCAATCTGCCCGTCTTCCGCTACACGCATCGCGGCACCGGCCTGGTCGAATACTTCTGCGACGAAGAACTACGGGCCCAGGTCGAACCGGACCAATGGGTCCCGGGACCGGAAGTCCGCCCGCTGCGCGAGCCGCTCAAAGTCAGCGGCGTCCGGGCCGAGGAGCTGGGCCTGGCCCGGCACGCCGTGGCCGATTTCAGCGAGTTCCGCCAGCTCTACAACCTGGAGGACGACGTCTCGCTGGTCGAAATGGGCTGGGCCGATTCGCTGATCGACACCCTGGCTATGCCGGGCGTGGCCTGGTTTCTGCTGTTCATCGGCATCGCCGGCTTGTACTTCGAGCTGCACAGCCCGGGCGTGGGCATCGGCGGATTCGTGGCCGGAATTTGCTTCCTGCTGTTCTTCTGGAGCCGGTACATGGAGGGCACCGCCGGCTGGCTCGAGGCCCTGCTGTTTCTGGCCGGCCTGATTTGCATCCTGCTGGAGATTTTCGTTCTGCCGGGCACGGCGATCTTCGGCTTGGGGGGCGGGCTGTTGATGATCGTCTCGCTGGTGCTCGCCAGTCAGACGTTCGTCCTGCCGCGCAACGAGTATCAGTTCGAGCAGCTCCGCGACACGCTGCTGGGACTGTCGGCCGTGATGTTCGGCGTGGTGCTGGCGGCAGTGGCGATGCGGCGGTTGTTTCCCCATGCGCCGCTCTTGAATCACATGGTGCTCAAGCCCCCTTCGACCGACGAGCTGGAACATCTGGCCCAGAGCGAGTCGCTGGTCGACTTCAGCCATCTGCTCGGCCGCCCGGGGGTGACGACGACGCAATTGGTGCCGGCCGGCAAGGCCCGGATCGACGGCCAGTTCGTCGACGTCAGCTCGCGGGGCGAGTTCATCGATCGCGGGACGAGCGTCACCGTGATCGAAGTGCAGGGCAACCGGGTCGTGGTGCGCCCCGTGGCATAGCCGTGCCGATCGGCGCCGCGGGCCCATTCTTTGGCAGTCCACGCACTCCTGCAGACTTGAAGCCGCGCGGCGCGAACCGATGACCTAGCGGCCGGTGTCGATAGGGGGAGCCGCCCATGCTGTTTGCTGGGAACAGCCGGGGCCACCCGCGCCGACATCCTATCTGCAAGCGGCTGTGGAAATTGCGCCACGGCGGCGGGTTCGCGGCGGCTATCGAGCCGAAATGGATGCGTTAAAATGGATCGGTCCGCTCGGTTTTGATTTTCGAGCCTGGTTGGGGCGATTGTCGAGGATCATGGATCCGCTGTTCTGGTCATCGCTGCTGTTGCTGATCGGCCTGCTCCTGGTCGTGGGAGAGGTGTTCGTACCGACCGGCGGCCTGCTGGGATTTCTGGCCGTGTTGGCGGTGCTGGCCAGCGTGGTGGTGGCGTTCTTGAATCGCGGGCTGGAGACGGGCCTGATCTTCCTCTCGATTACGGCCGTGACCGTGCCGATCACGCTGGCCCTGGCGTTTCGCTATTGGCCGAAAACGCCGATGGGCAAACGGTTGCTGCTGGAACCCCAGCGGGCCGACGAGGCCCTGCCCGACTCGCCGCAGCGACGCAAACTGCGGGACCTGGTCGGCAAGGTCGGCAAGGCCGACACGATGATGCTGCCCAGCGGCGGAGTGACGGTGCTGGGAATGTCGATCGACGCGGTCAGCGAGGGGATGGCCATCGAGGCCGGCCAGCGAGTCCGGGTGACCGCGGTCCGCGGCAACCGGGTCGTGGTGCGGCCGGTTGCCGACGACGATGATGAAGTTGCCCGGCCGGCCGGCGACATCCTGTCGACACCCATCGAATCGCTGGGAATCGATCCGTTCGACGACCGCGAAGCGGGCTGATCTGCCCGCGCTGGCGTTAGCCGCCTGCGGGCCGATAGAATGAGGGACGCCCTGCGGCCGGCGTCCCTTGCGGCTCCAGGAACCCACGATGAACTTGTTTGCCCAGCAACAAACTGCCCAGATCCTTACGATCGCCGCCGTACTGGCCGTGCTGGTGGCCGGCGTCGTGGCCTTGGCGATCTTCGCCCGCTACTTCCGGCTCTGGATTCAGTGCGTCACGACGGGCGCCGGATCGGCATCTTCGACCTCTTGGGCATGACGTTCCGCAAGGTCGATCCGAAGGTGATCGTCCGGAGCAAGATCATGGCCGTCCAAGCCGGCCTGACCGACGAGATGGGCATCACCAGCAAGGCGCTCGAAGCCCATTACCTGGCCGGCGGCAACGTGCCGTTGGTCATCCGGGCGATCATCGCCGCCCGCAAGGCCAAAACGATCCCGCTCGATTTCAAGCTGGCCACGACCATCGACCTGGCCGGCCGCAACGTGCTGGAAGCCGTGCAGACCAGCGTCAATCCGAAGGTGATCGACTGCCCAGGCCGCACCTCGGGCCGCGAATCGCTCGACGCCGTGGCCAAGAACGGCATCCAATTGAAGGTGAAGGCCCGCGTCACGGTGCGGGCCAACCTCAATCAATTGATCGGCGGGGCCACCGAGGAAACGATCATCGCCCGGGTGGGCGAGGGCATCGTCAGCGCCATCGGCTCGGCCGACACCCATTCGCAGGTGCTGGAGAATCCCGACCGGATTTCCAAGGCGGTGCTGGCTCGGCGGCTCGATTCGCAGACCGCGTTCGAGATCGTGTCGATCGACATTGCCGACATCGACGTGGGCGAAAACATCGGCGCCCGGCTGCAAGCCGATCAGGCCGAGGCCGACACCCGGGTAGCCCGGGCCAAGGCCGAGCAGCGGCGGGCGATGGCCGTGGCCCTGGAGCAGGAAAAGGTCGCCGAGATCGAGCAGAGCCGGGCCAAGGTCGTCGAGGCCGAGGCCGAAGTGCCCCAGGCCGTGGCCGATGCCTTCCAGTCCGGCAGGCTCGGCATCATGGACTATTACAAGCTGCGAAACGTCCAGGCCGACACCGACATGCGCAAGTCGATCGCCGGAGTCGCACCCAGCAAATAGCCGCGCCGGACTGGCAGGCCCGCCAGGCCCGCTCGCCGCACTTGAGGAAACACGTCGCCTATGATTCCGACCGCGCTGCTGGCCATCAACGATTTCACGACGCTGAAGCTGATCGGCGCCCTGATCATCGGGGCCTACTGGCTGATCAACTACCTGCGCGCGCGCGGCCCCAACCACCGCCGGTCGTCCAGCGGCCCAACGTCCGCCGCCCAGGCGTGAACGCGGGGGACGCCGCCAATCCGCCTCGGGCCCGAACGCAGGAATCGCTGGCCTCGGAGATCGAGCAATTCTTGCAGGAGGCCCAGCGCCGCCGCGACAAGGGGCGCCGCGGGGCCGCCAAGGTCAGCGCCGGCCCCAACACGTCCGCGGGAATTGCCGGTCGAAGCCGAGTTGCTCGAGCCGCCCACGGGCGAAGCGGTTTCCGACTCGGTCCAGCGGCATCTCGACACCCGCGAGTTCACGGTCCGGGCGTCGCAATTGACCGAAGAAATCCAGCGGGCCGATCAACAGCGCGAAGAACACTTTCGCAAGACCTTCGAGCGCCGCATCGGCAACCTGGCCGACACCTCGCAGGGCGAGCCGCAGCCCGCCGCCGCGGGCAGCCAGAAGCCGGCCGAATCGCCGGCCGCCACGATCGCCCGCATGCTGGCGAGTCCCGAGGGGGTTCGGCAGGCGATCGTCCTGAACGAGATTCTCGCCCGGCCCGCAGAGCGCTGGTAAACTGCTCTAGGCCCGCTGCCGGGCGGCCGGTGACACTGCGCTCTGCGAGCGCGCCGTTGCCTCCCGTTAAGCCCGTGGGCGGCGTCCCACGGGCCGGCCCCGGAGCGGGCGCCGTCCGCACCCCGCCTCAGTCCCCCCGACACCCCACGAAGGATTTCCGCTCATGGCGATCGCCAGCGTTGCCCCCGGCCAGACCCGAATCGGCTGGATCGGCACCGGAGTCATGGGCTCGAGCATGTGCGGGCATCTGCTCGCGGCCGGTTACGCGGTCACGGTGTTCAATCGCACGCGGGCCCGGGCCGCGGCCCTGGTGGACCAGCGGCGCCCGCTGGGCCGACACGCCGAAGTCCGTGGCCGAGGCCTCGGACGTCGTTTGCTCGATCGTTGGTTTTCCGGCCGACGTGCGGGCCGTGATGCTCGGCCCCGACGGCGCACTGGCCGGCTCGAAGCCGGGCAATGTGCTCGTCGACATGACGACCAGCGAGCCGTCGCTGGCGGTCGAGATCGCCGAGGCGGCCAAAGCCCGGGGCGTGGAGAGCGTCGACGCGCCGGTCTCGGGCGGCGACATCGGCGCCCGCGAAGCACGGCTGTCGATCATGATCGGCGGCGAAAAACCGGTGGTCGATGCCCTGCAGCCGATCTGGCAAACGCTCGGCAAGACCATCGTCCACCAGGGCGGTCCCGGCGCCGGCCAACACACCAAGATGGTCAATCAAATCCTGATTGCCACCAACATGATCGGCGTCTGCGAGGCCCTGCTCTACGGCTACCGCGCCGGGCTCGACCTGAACACCGTCATGCAGTCGGTGGCCTCGGGAGCGGCCGGCAGCTGGTCGCTGTCGAACTTGGGTACCCGGGTCATTGCCGGCAATTTCGCCCCGGGCTTCATGGTCGAGCACTTCATCAAGGACATGGGCATTGCCCTGGCCGAGTCGAAGCGGATGGGCCTGGCCATGCCCGGGCTGGCGCTGGCTCACCAGCTGTACGTGGCCTTGGCGGCCCAGGGGCACGGCCGCGACGGCACGCATGCCCTGGAGCTGGCATTGGCCCGACTGTCGGGGTTGGAATGGCCCCACGCCGCGAAGTGAGCGACAACCCTGCCGGCCGGGTTGCGGGGGTCTCTCGGGATTTCCCTGTTTGCCCAATCTCCGCCTACAAAACGCCTCGGGCGGGGCTGCTGGCAGGCTCCCTCAAATGACCTTGCCAGCCAGCGCAGTACCCCTATAATCCGGTGTCCCGGACCGCACGCGTGCGCACGGCATACTGCGGCCTGGACAGAGTTTGCGTTTTTGGTGACCAGACGGAATCGCGGGTGTAGCTCAGTTGGTAGAGCACGACGTTGCCAACGTCGTTGTCGTGGGTTCGAATCCCATCACCCGCTCTAATTTCACTTCCCGGTGCAAAGCTCAGGCGCTTGCCTGACACGTTTTGTGCGGGCGCTGTTCGGTGTGCGGCGCTGGCGGCGCGTTTTTTCTCCGGTGCTGGGTAGCGCGAGCGGCCCGGCCGCCGGACCAATCGACCGGGCATCGGCAGGCGACCACGACGCGGCGCGGCGGAAGTGCCGCATTGGCAGCTCACGAGTCTTATCAGGAAATCGAAGCACCCCACGATGGCTCAGCAATCGCAAGATCGCACGGATGACACGCTCGCCGAGGATGGCCAGGAAGAAGCGCCGAAGCTGAAACTGGAGATCGCGGTCGAAAAACCGTCGGCCTGCGAGCGGCACGTGATCGTCAAGATTCCGCGCGAGGACATCGAGCGGTACTTCGACAAGGCGTTCAGCGACATGATGGAATCGGCCGCCGTGCCGGGCTTCCGGCCGGGCCGGGCCCCGCGCAAGCTGATCGAGCATCGCTTTCGCAAAGACGTGGCCGACCAGGTCAAGGGTTCGCTGCTGATGGACAGCATGTCCCAGATCACCGAGGACGAGAAGTTCGCGGCGATCAGCGAGCCGGACTTCGATCCGCTGGCGGTCGAATTGCCCGACGAAGGGCCGATGACCTTCGAGTTCGACCTGGAAGTGCGGCCCGAGTTCGACCTGCCGAACTGGAAGGGCCTCAGCGTCGAGCGGCCGGTCCGCGAGTTCAGCGAGGCCGACGTCGACAAGCGGCTGGAAATCATCCTGGCCAATCGCGGACAGCTGGTCCCTTACGACGGCGCGGCCGAGTCGGGCGACTACATCTCCTGCAATCTGACGTTCAAGAACGGCGAGGAAGTTATCTCCAGCAGCCAGGAAGAGGTCATCCGCCTCAAGCCGGTGCTCAGCTTCCGCGACGGCAAGATCGAAAAATTCGACAAGCAGATGAAGGGCGTCAAGGCCGGCGAAACCCACGCGCTCGACGCCAAGCTGACGCAGGACGCCCCGAACGAAGCGCTCCGCGGCAAGATCGTGACCGCCGCGTTCGAGGTGCTCGAGGTCAAGAAGCTCAAGGTGCCCGAGCTGAATGCCGAGTTCCTCGGCTCGCTCGGCTTCGACACGGTCGACGAGTTGCGGGCCATGGTTCGCAAGGGACTGGAAAACCAGCTCCACTATCAGCAGCAGCAGGCCGCCCGCAAGCAAATCACGGCCGCGCTGACCGCTTCGGCCTCCTGGGAGCTGCCGCCCGATCTGCTCCGCCGCCAGAGTGGCCGCGAGCTGGAACGGGCCGTGCTCGAGCTGCAGCGCAACGGCTTCAGCGAAGCCGAGATTCGGGCCCACGAAAACGACCTGCGGCAGAACAGCGCCGCCTCGACGGCCAAGGCCCTCAAAGAGCACTTCATCCTCGAACGGATCGCCGAAGAGGAGAAGATCGACGCCGAGCCGGACGATTACGAACTGGAAATCGCCCAGATCGCCGATCAGACCGGCGATAGCGTCCGCCGGGTGCGGGCCCGAATCGACAAGCAAAACCTGACCGACGCCCTGCGCAACCAGATCATCGAGCGCAAAGTGATCGACCTGGTCCTCAAGCAGGCCAAATTCAAGGACGTTCCCTACAAGCTGGAAGGCATCGATACCGAGGCCGTCGACCAGGCGGCCGGTGGCGGCGAGGAAGAGGCCAGCATCCCCGAAGCGACGCATCCGGGCGAAGCCGAGCCGTTGTCCAATCCGCGCGATCGTACATAATTCATAAGGCAGCTGCCGGCCGCCCGTTGCGGGCGGACCGGGGCGAACGTCGCCCCGCGCGGCCCGCCGCACCCATGGAGGGAGACCTGTCGGCCGCACCTTGCCTGCGGAGCAAAGTCTGCAAGACTTAGTTTGCGTGGGCGGCGAGCCACGCTAGAGCAAAAGGATTTGCCGTACCCGTGCCGGCCGAGGGCCCTGTCGAGGGCCGCCGCCGGCAACCCCCCCTTCTTCCATCGAACAACTCTTCCATCGAACAACGTCGAACCGTACGGCGCGGCCGCTCGCACGGCCGGGCGAGGAAAGAACTGCTCATGTCTTATCGCGACTATCAGCGCCAGCGGCAGATGACCCTGGGCGATCTGCTACTGGAAAACCGGATCATCCTCCTGCAGGGCGAGATCCACGACGGCAACGCCAACGAACTGGTGATGAAGCTGCTCTACTTGCAGAGCGAAAACCGCCGCAAGCCGATCCACTTCTACATCAACTCGCCCGGCGGCAGCGTCAGCGCCACGTTGGCCATCTACGACACGATGCAGATCTCGACCTGTCCGGTCTGCACGTACTGCGTCGGCCTGGCCGCCAGCGGCGGGGCCGTGCTGCTGGCCGGCGGCGCCAAGGGCAAGCGGTTCTCCCTGCCCAACGCCAAAGTGATGATCCACCAGCCTTACGGCCAGGTGGGCGGGCAAGTCTCGGACATCGAGATTCAGGCCGACGAAATCATCAAAACCCGCGAAACGCTCAACAAGATTCTGGCCCACCACACCGGCCAGCCGCTGGAGCGGATCGCCAAAGACACCAATCGCGACTACTACATGCACGCCGACGAGGCCAAGGCCTACGGCGTGGTCGACGACATCCTGTCCAAGCCGCCGCTCGACCCGGAAAAGGACGACGACAAGAGCTAACTCCCGGCCGCGGCGCCGAGCGGGCAGCCTGACTGCCCGCACCGTCGCGGCCAACCCACACGATCAACCGCGCCGGGGCTGCAACACATCGCCCCGGCTCCAAACCGCCCAGACCAGCCAGAGAGTCTTTCCGCCATGCCACTGATTCCTTACGTGATCGAAAAGAGCGGCCGCGAAGAGCGGGCGATGGACATCTACAGCCGGCTGTTGAAAGATCGGATCATCTTTCTCGGTTCCGGCGTCAACGACGAAGTGGCCAACTCGATCGTCGCCCAGATGCTGTTCCTGCAGTCCGACGATCCCAAATCCGACATCCACCTGTACATCAATTCGCCCGGCGGCAGCGTCAGCGCCGGCCTGGCGATCTACGACACGATGCAGTTCGTCACTTGCGACGTGGCCACGTACTGCATCGGCCAGGCGGCCTCGATGGGGGCCGTGCTGCTGACTGCCGGGGCCAAGGGCAAGCGGCACGCCCTGCCCAACGCCCGAATCATGATCCACCAGCCCCTGGCCGGCATGGAAGGCACGGCCGAGGACATCATGATCCACGTCAAGGAATTCAAGAAGGTCAAGCAAAAGCTGAATCACATCCTGATCAAGCACACCGGGCATCCGCTGGAGCAAGTCGAGCGCGACACCGACCGCGACCGCTTCATGTCGGCCGACGAAGCCCTGGCCTACAAGCTGATCGATCAGGTCATCGAGCACATGGAGGCCAAGCCCGCGGCCCCGGCTCCCAAGGAATAACGCAACGCCCCAGCGCTTCGGTTAAGCCCACCGGCGGCGTCCGGTGGGCCGGCCCCGCGCAACAACGAAGACGTACCACAGCGGCTGCAAAATCTTCGCCGCCACCGCAAAGGACTGCAAGCAAAATACTCAACCGCTGCCCATCACGAATGGATTCGTGTGGCGGCTGGTCTTGGCGGCTCCCGCTCGGGGAGCCCGCGGCCAGGCCTCGCCTCGCGCGTCTCTTCGGGCCGGCCTGAATACCGAACGCCGCCGTCCTGCGCCGCGCCCATCCGCGCCGCCGGCCGGACGCCTGCCAGGGATCGGCGGGCGGACCTCAACGTGTCGCATGAGGCTGACATGAAACCGCACCGAATCGCGCTGCTGGCGCTTGTGGGAATCTGGCTGGCGGGTTGCCGCAGCAACAACAACGTCAACCAGCAACTGCTGGAACGCGAGCTGCGTCTGCAGGAAGACCAGATCTACGCCCTGGAAGACGAGCTGGACGATTACGAAGCCCAGCTCGAAAGCGCCCAGAACGAAAACGCGGCGCTGAAGCGGCAACTGTCCACCGGCGACCGCGGGGCCCTCGATTCCCCCTCGGCCCCGGTCATCGATCTGCCCGGCAACTCGTCGGGGTCGCCGCGCCCGCGATTCCGCGCAACGTTCCCAGCTCGCCGGGCAAGCCGTCGGCCCCGATGGTCGAGCCGGGCGTCGAAATCGACCCGGGCGAGGAGTTCGATCCCTCCTCGACTCCGGCCTCGGGCGCGGCCCGCCTGCGCCGCCCCGCCGATCAATTCGTCCACCGGATCGTGCTCAACAAGCAGCTCACCGGCGGCGTGAACCACAGCGGCCGCGGCGGCGACAAGGGCGTGCTCGTGGTGTTCGAGCCGCGCAACAAGTCGGGCCAGTTGCTCGACGTGCCCGGCGACATCTCGATCGCCGTGCTCGACGCCCAGTTGCAGGGCCCGCAAGCCCGAATTGCCCGTTGGGATTTCCGCGCCGACGAAGCCCGGGAGTTCTTCGGCAAGACGGCCTTGGGCCGCGGCTATCACATCGAGCTACCCTGGCCGGGCGAACCGCCGGTCAATCGCAAACTGCAGCTGTTCGTCCGCTTCACCACGGTCGACGGCCGGCAGTTGATCGCCGACATGCCGCTCGACATCACCCCGCCGACCGACCGCGAAGCCCGCCGCTGGCGGAGCGTGCCGGGCGGCTCGCGCCGTGCGCCGGCCGGCCGACCGCAGTCTGGCCCCGGCGTATGATCCGGGTTCGGCTCCGACGGCCAAGTTCCTCGATCCGCCGCAGATCGTGCCCGAGAGCGAATCGGGGACGCTGTCCAGCGCCGGCGATGACGACGGCCCGGGCGATTCGGCGAGCGACAGCCGCTCGGCGGCCCGCAACAAGCGGAAGGACTCGGCATCGCGGCGTCCGGAGTGGAGCCCGTACCGCTAATGGCGGAAGGTCGCGCCCCACCATATGGGTCGCGCGAGGGCCTCGCGGTTAGCGTCTGGCCCAGGCGGGCAAGCCTTTGCGGCCCATGAATCGATGCAGCTCATCGAGTTGGTGGACCAGGTCGACCCAGTAGGCCAGCGCGACCAGGGCCGCGCCCCACAGGACGACTTTCCGCAGCCGATAGGGCAACATCCGGAAGACGGGGATCAGATCGGTCACCCGGCCCTTATCGGCGTAGCGGCTGAAGCGGTAGCCGCAATGTGTACACTTGGCAGGCTTATCGCAAAACATCTGCCCGCACTGCGGACAGATCCGTTCGTTCTGGTTCATCCTGACCGGCTCCTGGTCGCCACTGCCCCGATAGTGATTCACTATCGAAAAGCCTAGGGCGGGACTGCCAGCGGGGCGCTAGGAATTGGCGAGCTTGCGCCGGC
Organism: uncultured Planctomycetaceae bacterium; assembly: GCA_963828155.1. GTDB lineage: Bacteria > Planctomycetota > Planctomycetia > Pirellulales > PALSA-1355 > CAWCAX01. The sequence goes on along the minus strand of CAWHDQ010000009.1, from coordinate 71,850 downwards.
GAAGCGGCTCGCACCCCCCGGAAAACTCGGCACGACTGGTTCGCGAGGCGCAGGCGGCGGGCAAGCGCGCGTGCGTTGTAGCGGCGGATGCTCAGTTGCCTAATGCACCCGCTGGCCGGGTTTGGCGCCCGAGTCGGGGCTGAGCAGATAGATCTCGGTACCGCCGGCGCCGGCGGCGACGACCATGCCTTCGCTCAGGCCGAAGGTCATCTGCCGGGCTCGAGATTGGCCACCACGATCACCAGCCGGCCGACCAGCTGGGCCGGCTCGTAGGCGCTCTTGATCCCGGCAAACACTTGCCGCTTCTCGTCGCCGCCCAGGCCGAGCGTGAGCTTGATCAGCTTCTTGGCCTTGGGCACTTCTTCGGCCGCGATGACCCGGGCAACCCGCAGGTCGACTTTCGTGAAATCGTCGATCGTGATCCGCTCGGCCACCAGCGGCTCGGCGGCCAGCGGCTCGGGTCCATCGACGGGCGCCGCGGCAGGTGTCGGGGCCGGGGTGGGGGAATTGGCGTCGCTCACGGGAGCCTCCTCTCGACTGGCTTGGATCATGGCTTCGACCTGGGGGGCCTCCACCCGTTTCAGCATGTGCGTAAACTCGGCGACCGGCGTGCCGACCAGCGGCTGCCGGACGTCGTCCCAGTGGCGGATCGGCGTGCCCAGCAGCTCGTCGGTCTGCTGGCGCAGGCTCGGTAGCACGGGGGACAGATAGACGACCAACTGCCGGAACAGATTGAGCACGACCGTGCAAATGTTTTGCAACTCGGCCGCCCGCTCGGGCTGCTTGCTCAACGTCCACGGGGCCTGTGCGTCGACGTATTGATTGGCCCGGTCGGCCAGGGCCATGACCAGCCGCATGGCCCGGTTGTAGTCGCAGGCTTCGTATGCGGCGGCGATGGCGTCGCTCTCGGCGGCCGCTGCGGCAAACAGGCCTCCGTCGTCAGGATACGTTTTGGCCAGTCCACTGTCGCGGACGAACTTGGCCGAGCGGCTGGCCAGGTTTACGACCTTGCCAACGAGGTCTGAGTTGACCTTGTGGACGAACTCGTCGCGGTTCAGGTCCAGATTGTCGACGCCCGGGCGTCAGCTTCGAGGCGTAGTAGTAGCGCAAGTACGCCGGGTTCAGATGCTTGAGATACGTGGCAGCCCGCACGAAAGTGCCTTTGGTCTTCGACATCTTTTCGCCATCGACGGTCAGAAAGCCGTGGATATGCACCTTGCGCGGCAGGCGAAAACCGGCCGCCTTGAGCATCGCCGGCCAGAACAGCGTGTGGAAATACGTGATGTCCTTGCCGATAAAGTGGTGAATCTCGACGCCGTCGCCCTCGCTGCCGCGCCACCAGTCGGCGAACTTCTCGCCGTGCCGCTGGCACCACTGCTGCGTTGAGGCCATGTAGCCGATCGGGGCATCGAACCAGACATACCAGTAATTGCCCGGGCTGTCGGGAATCTCGAAGCCGAAGTACGGCGCCGGGCGCGAAACGTCCCAATTGCGCAGCGGCTCGGCGAGAAAATTGCTCCGCAGGTAATTGGCCATGTCGGCTTCGACGTGATCGCCCGTTTGCGTCCACTCGGCCAGAAACTCGTGCAACTGCTCGATCTGGATGAACAGATGCGGGGCGCTCCGCAGCTCGGGCTTGGCCCCCGACAGCGTGCTGACCGGGTCGATCAGTTCGGTCGGGCTATAGGTCGAACTGCAAACGTCGCAGCTATCGCCGTATTGATTCGGCGACTTGCACTTGGGGCACGTGCCCTTTGACGAACCGGTCGGCCAGAAACGTGCCGGCCACCGGATCGTAGAGCTGCGTGACGTCGCGCTCGCTGATCAGGCCGGCTTTGCGCAGGGCGGCCCAGACTTCACCGCACAGTTGGCGATTTTCGGGGCTGTTGGTGCTGCCGTAATTGTCGAACTCGATGCCGAAGCCCGTGAAGTCGGCCAGGTGGGCTTTGCGCATGTCGGCGATCAGGGCTTCTTCGCTGCGGCCTTCCTGTCGGGCCCGAATCATGATCGCCGTGCCGTGCGTATCGTCGGCGCACAGGTAGATGGCCCGGTGGCCGCGGAGCTTCTGGAAGCGGACCCAGATGTCGGTCTGCAGATACTCGACCAGGTGGCCGATGTGGATGTGCCCGTTGGCGTACGGCAACGCGGCGGTGACGAGGATCCTCCGGGTCATGCTGGGCAGAAACTCGCTGAACGGGGGCTCAAGTGGATTTTTCGGGGCGTCTGGACTTGCAAACGCCGGCTGTTCATTGAGGCCGGATCAGGGACGTCGGTTCGCTCGCGGCCTACGGCTTTCACCCAGGGAAAGCGGCATTGTAGCGGAGCGGTGGCGTGGGCGTCAGAGCCGCGGCGGGGCCATTTGGCACACAAGCTGCACTCTGCCGGGTCGGTTGCCAGCAGCGCCGCGGCAGACCACGGGCCGCTAGCCCGGTTAAGCGATGGTGGGAGTGTCTGTTGCGGCGCGAAGGCGGGCCGGATGCCCGCGGGTCGGCAAATATTGCGATTGTAAATTTTGTCGCTTCTGGCAATCATGCCGCCGCTTTTGACCCAGAAAGGCAAGGACACCTAATCCCGCCGTCGCCGGCAAGTGCGGAACCTACTCCGCAGCCAGGCAGGACGCCTGACACGCCGGCGGCCCTTTCGCTATCCTCCGCATCGCTTGGGCAACAGGGAAGTTGCCGGGCACGCGTGGCCGACCATCCACCGCGGCGCGTTCGTGCGCGCATGGCCGGTCGGATTCTCGCGGCAAGGCCCGCTCCTCGCTGTTGCGCCCGCGATTCGGGCGATCGAACGATCGGTCCAGACGTGACCGAACGGGAGAAACTCCAAGGAGGGACCCATGCTCTCGTTGCAAGTCGCGGCCCTGCTGTTGGCCGCTTCCGCCGGCGGCCAGGCCGAACTGTTGGATTTTCATGCCGACTGGTGCGGCCCCTGCCGCAACATGGAGCCGGCCGTCAGCCAATTGATTGCCGCCGGCTATCCGATCCGAAAGGTGAATGTCGACCGCGAGCGCGAGCTGGCCGCCCGCTATCACGTGACCAGCATTCCCTGCTACGTGCTGTTGGTCGGCGGCAAGGAAGTCGACCGCCTGGTCGGTGCCAGCGGTGCCGGTGAGTTGCAAGCCATGTTCGCCAAAGCCCGGCTGGAACAGACCCAGGCCAAGGGCGTGCGCGGTCAATCGCCCGATACGCCCCTGCCCGCGGCCGGCGCCATGCCCAGCGGCGGCTGGCCCGCCTGCAACTTGAGCCCCGCCCAACCCGGTGCTGGTCCTCCCGCGGCTGGATTGGGGGCCGCCGGTCCGCCCGCTGCCGGCCCACCCGCACGCAACCGTTTCGGCCGCGGAGCTGCTCGCCGCCAGCGTGCGGCTGACGATTGTCGACCGCGACGGCGACTCGCACGGCTCGGGCACGATCGTCGACGCCCGGCAGGGCGAGGCCCTGATCCTGACCTGCGGGCACATCTTTCGCGAGTCGCAGGGCAAAGGCAAGATTCTGATCGACGTGTTCGGGGCCAACCCGATGAAGAGCGTTCCCGGTCGGCTGGTCAGCTATGACCTGAAGCGCGACGTGGGCCTGATCAGCTTCCGTCCCACGGGACCCGTGACGGCCGCCCGCGTGGCGCCGGCCGGGCACAAGCTGGCGGCTGGCGACCCGGTGATCAGCGTCGGCTTCGACCACGGCGGCGAGCCTTCCGTGAAGCCGAGCAAAGTCAACGGGCTGAACAAGTTCCTCGGCCCGGCCAACGTGCAAGTGGCCGGCATGCCGGTGCAAGGTCGCAGCGGCGGCGGCTTGTTCGACCAGCAGGGCTACGTCGTCGGCGTGTGCAATGCGGCCGATCCGGCCGACAACGAGGGCCTGTTTGCGGCCGCGGCCGCGATCCAGGAAGAACTCGACCGGGCCGGGCTGACCGCCCTCTACAAGCCGGCCGGAACCGACCGCACGCCGGCCGTGCTCGCCGCGGCCACCACCAACGACGCTACCCTCGCGGGGGCTTCGGCGGGCGTCAAATCGCTTTCGGCCGAAGAAAAAGCCACGCTCGCCGCTCTCGGCGGGCGGGTGCAAGGAGCCGAAGTGATCTGCATCGTCCGCTCGCTGACCGATCCCCAGGCCAAGAGCGAGATCATCGTGCTCGACCGGGCCAGCCCGGCCTTCATGCAACGGCTCTCCGCCGAGCAGACGGCCCAGGGAGCCCGACATCTCACGTCGCTCGACGTTTCGCGGCGCAACGCGCCTCCGACCAATGCCGGCTCGGCGGGCACGGGCAAATAGACCCGGCGAAGTGTTGTTCTTTTGCTGGAGATGAGCGCGCGTGCGCTCCATCTGCCGGCATCGTCGATGCGCGGGGCCGGGCCTTGTTGCGCCGCCGGCCCGTGGGACGCCGCCCACGGGCTTAACGGGGTTGGCGAACCGGAGCACGATGTCCCCCTCCACCACTGCGCGGGGGGGCGACTGCCCCTTCTCAGGCGCACAATCGGCATAATCCGCCCCGGCTGGGCGCGATTCACCCCTCTATGGAGCTTGCGGCTGCGGGCATGTCCTATTGTTTGATACGGATTCAAATCTTGTTTAGCCGTGCGGCGGGTGACTTGTGGCTGTTTTCTTCCTGGTCGTGGCCGGGCTGAATTTGGGCTTGGGCGTTGCGCTGGGGTTCTACCTGGCGCAGCTGCTGGGCGATGCGCCCCAGCAGACCATGCCGCAGTTCACCGCGTCGCCGGCGCCTCAGGTCGCAGCGCCCCAATTCACTGCGCCGCAGGTGCCCCAGAGCACTGCGCCGCCAGCGCCGGCCAGCCCGGCGGCGCCCGTCGCGGTCAGCACGCCGCCTGCCACGCAACCGGTGGAACCGCCCGCGCCAGCCGCTCCGCCTGAGCCGGCTCCGGTCGCTGTGGCCGCCGCCCCGGCGGAGACTCCGGCCACGGAATCGGCCGAATCGAAACAGGCCGTCAGCACTTCGATCGCCGAGTTCAAGGCCGAGCTGGCCCGCTATCGAGATCAGCTCTCGAGTCTGGACAAGAAGCTGCGGGTCGGCGCCGAACAACAGGACGCCGCCGCGATCAAGGACTGCTTGACGACCCTCCGCACCACCAACGATCAATATCTGGAGCAGCAATCCGACGCCGCGGACCGCTTCCAGAACCGCTGCAACACGCCGGAGCTCGAGCCGCTCAAAGGCCAATTGGGCGCCGCACTCGAGGAGCAAGTCGAACGGGTCAAGACCAGCAATGAGAATCTCAAGGCCGTCGAGCTGGAAGAGGACCTGCTCAAGAGCTGCCAGCAATTGATGGCCGAAACCTCGTCGCTGGTCGACGCCAACCACGCCATGCGCGACACGCTCGAGGATGCTGAATTGCAACTGGGCCGCCAAGGCGCGCTCGGCCAACAAGCCGGCGAGCCGCCGGCCGACCCGGTCCACAATCTGCTCAGCCGGGCTCAGCTCGAAGCGGCCGTGGCCCGCTGGTGGGAGCACGATCCCGATCGCCGGCTGTCGCTCTCGGTCGGCGTGGTCGACCTGGACCGCTTCCGCGATTTGAACGACGCCCATGGACTGGTCGTCGGCGATCGCATTCTGGAAGCCGTGGCCCAACTGGTTGGCGGCGTGGCCCAGGACTCGCAGCGGGCGGTGCGGCTGAGTGCCCAGCAGTTTCTGCTGATGCTGCCCAACGTGTCGGCCCGCGATGCGACCAACGTGCTGGAGCGAGTCCGGCAACAGATCGAGGCTACCCGGTTCGAGTGCGCCACCGGCAGCGTGGCCGTGACGGTCAGCTGCGCCGTGGCCGAATCGGGGCCCGACGACACGCTGCCGACGCTCCTGGAACGGGTCGAAACCACCTTGGCCGAAGCCAAACGCTATGGCCGCAATCGCACGTTCTTGCATGACGGCAAGTTCCCGGCGCCGGTCGTGCCGCCGATCATGCCGGTCGTCCGCCGCACCCTGACGGTCTAACACATGAATCGGGCACCGTCCGTCAACCATCCAACCGGGCCAGCCGTCGCGCCGGCGGCGGTCCGCACTGCTCCCGTCGAAATCGCTGCCGCCGAATCGAGCCGACAGTCGGCGCTGGTGGCGCTGGGGCGGCGAGCCGTGGCGGCATCCGACACGACGCTGCTATTGCAGGACGCGGCCTCGCTTGCGGCCGAGACGCTCGACGCCGAATTCAGCAGTGTGGCCGAATTGCTGCCCGGCGGCGGCGCCTTCAACGTCCGGCTCAGCAATACCAAGGGCGGACCGCCGCTGGTCTATCAGACGCCCGCGGGCGAAGCCGATTCGCTGGCTGGCCTGGCCTTGGGCAGCGGGCATCCCGTGCTGATCGACGATCTGGCGGCCGGCGACCGGGTTGCCGACCCGCGACTGGCGCGGCACGGCGTGCGAAGCGCGATCGTCTGTCCGCTGCGGCTCGACGACGAAGCCTTTGGGGCCCTGGGCGTGTACCTGGCGACGCCGAATCGCTTCTCGCCAAGCGACGTGCTGTTCGTCGAAACCATCTCGCATCTGATCACGACCACGATCGCCCGCGATCACGCCGAGCGCCGGCTGGCCGCCGAGCGGACCTTCGCCGCCACGGTGCTGGAGACGGTCGAGGCCCTGGTGCTGGTGCTCAACCCGGCCGGCCGGCTGCTGAAGCTCAATCGGGCGGCCGAAAAGATCACCGGCTTCGACAGCGACGAGGTCTTCGACCGGCCGCTGTACGGCGCGCTGGTCGTGCCCGAGGAAGTCGAGCTGATCAAAGGCGTGTTCGAAAAGCTGCAGCGGGGCGAGGCGCCGGTGGCGTTCGACAGCTCGATCCTGACCAAGCACAGCCAGCGGCGGCGGATTTCCTGGAGCTTCTCGATTCAGCGCGACCCGCGCGGACAGCTGACGGCGATCCTGGGGACCGGCGTCGACGTGACCGACAAGTGCGCGGCCGAGTCGCTCCTGGCCGAAGCCCGCTCGGCCGCCAACCAGGCCCAGCAGCAATCCGAGCAGCTGTCGAGCCAGTTGGAGCAGGTCCGTTCGCTGGTCTTGAACGACGACGCGCCGGCTCAAGGCAAGCTGCGGCCGTTCCAGCAGCTGCTCGATCCGGCCGGCGGCGACCGCCGGAAAAAGCCGCGCCGGGCGTATCCCTACATCCAACTGCTGGCGTCGATGAAAGACGACCGGCTGCCCGGCCGTTCGGCATTCAAGGAAGTGCTCTGCCACGATATCTCGGCCAGCGGCTTTTCGTTCTATTCGCCGACGCCGCCGGCGAGCGACACGCTGGTGGTCGCTTTCGGCACGCGCGACACCTACACTTACCTCAAGGCCCACGTCGTCCACTGCCGGCGGACCGAAGATGGCCGGTTCCTGGTGGGCTGCCAGTACACGGGCCGGGTCCAGGTTTAAGCGCCGATCCGAGAACGGTCGGGGACTGTCCCAATTTTGCGAAGTCCGCGGAGCAAAATGGGACTGTCCCCCTCTCCGAGACCGTTTTCGGATCGAGTCTAAGCGCGAGGTTTCATGCACGTTTTCGCCGGGCCGTAGGCCGTCTCCCTGTCGCCCGAGGGGGCATCGTGTATCATGAGCGGGCTGCCAAAAGGGTGCGCCGCTCAACGAGGCCGCCCCCGATGGCAACTGGTCGCTCCTGCCACGCGCTTGAGTCTGTGCCGCGATGATTCTGTACTGCATCCGCCACGGCGAAACAGTGTTCAACGCCGCCGGCCGGATTCAAGGCCAGACCAACAGCGAGCTCTCGTCGCTCGGCCGGCGGCAGTGCGAGCTGGTGGCCCAGGCCCTCTCCGCCGAGCCGATCGAAGCCGTCTATTCCAGCCCGCTCAAGCGGGCGCTCGAGGGCGCCCAGCAACTGGCCGCCGCGCTGGGGCTGGAAGTGCGAGTCGATCCGCGATTCATGGAGATCAACGCCGGCATCTTCCAGGAGCTGGCTTGGAACGACATTGAGGCCCGCTACCCGGCCGAGGCCGCTCGTTGGCGGACCCAGGATCCCGACTTCCGCATCCCGGGCGGCGAATCGCGGCGCGACGTGATGCACCGGGCCGCGGCCGTGTTTGCCGAAATCCGCGAGGCCGGCCATCGCCAGGTGGCCATCGTCGCCCACGGCGGGCTGCTCTCGGCCGCGCTGAAAGTGCTGATCGGCGTCTCCGCCGAGCGCAATCCCTTCCAGCTCAACAACGGCTCAATCAGCAAGCTGACCTGGGACAAAGAGGTCAAGCTGCTCACGCTCAACCAGACCGAGCACCTCCGCGGCGCGATGGGCGGCGGCGGGGATTTGTAACTCGTCGGCCGAATTCGACTGACCCCACCGGTCACATCGAGGTCAGTCGTGCTCCCTCTTGCCGCCTTCCCGCGTCCTTTGCGTCTTTGCTCCTTTGCGGTTTCAATCGTTCCTACTACGGTTCGATTTCGAAGATCACTTCGATCTCAGTCGTGATGTTGCCGGGCAGCGAGCCCATGCCGACGGCGCTGCGGGCGCCGATGCCGTGCTCTTCGCCCCAGACGTCGCGAAACAGCTCGCTGCAGCCGTTGATTACGGCCGGATGGTCCTTGAACTCGGGCGTGCAGTTGACCATGCCGAGCGTTTTGACGACGCGGCGGACGCGGTCGAGCGTGCCGAAATGGCTGCGGAGCGTGGCCAGGATGGCCAGCCCGGTTTGGCGTGCGGCCTGATAGCCGCCGGCCAGATCGGTATCGGCGCCGACGCGGCCGGTGATCAGCGACTTGTCGGCCCGTAGCGGGCCGTGCCCCGAGACGTAGGCCGCATTGCCCAGCACGACCACGGGTTTGTAGACGCCCATCGCTTTGGGCGCGGGGGGCAGTTCGAGTTTCAGTTCGGCGATTCGCGCGTTGGCGCCCATGTCGATGCTCTCCATGATTCTCGGAAAATCCAGATCGAAGGAAGGCGCGACGCACCCTCACCCTGCCCTCTCCCTGAAGGGAGAGGGATTCGGGCCCCGCCGGCGCTTTCAGTCGATGACTTTGTTCAGTGGATACTCGACGATACCGCGGGCCCCGGCCGACTTCAAACGCGGAATGATGTGCCGCACCACCGACTCGTCGAGCACGGTGTTCACGTCGACCCAGGCCTCGTCGGCCAGACTGGCGATGGTGGGCTTTTGCAGGGCGGGCAGCAGCGACAGCACTTGCTGCAAGCGGTCACGGGGCACGTTCATCATCAGCCCAACTTTGCCCTCGGCCGCCATTGCCCCGCGGAGCATCAGGACCATGTCGTCGATCTTCTGCTTCTTCCAGGGATCGGCCCAGGCCTGGCGATTGGCGATGAAGCGGGGAGTGCTGGTCAGCACTTCGTCAACGATCCGCAGCTGATTGGCCCGCAGCGAGCTGCCGGTCTCGGTCACTTCGACGATCGCGTCGGCCAGCTTGGGCGGCTTGACCTCGGTGGCGCCCCAGCTGAACTCGACCTTGGCCCGCACGCCGTGCCGAGCCAGATAGCGCTCGGTCAGGCCGACGGCCTCGGTGGCGATCCGCTTGCCTTCTAAGTCTTTGACGGTGCGGATGGGCGAAGTCTCGGGCACGCAGAGCACCCAGCGGACGGGCCGGCGGCTGACCTTGGAAAAGATCAGCTCGGCCACTTCGACCACGTTGGACCCGTTCTCGACGATCCAGTCATGCCCGGTCAGGCCGGCGTCGAGCGCGCCGTCTTGCACGTAACGGGCCATTTCCTGAGCCCGAATCAGCAGGCACTCGATTTCCTCGTCGTCGATCGAGGGGAAATAGCTCCGCGAGTTGAACGTGATCTTGTAGCCCGCGCGGCGAAACAGCTCGCCCGTCGCCTCTTGCAGGCTGCCGGCGGGGATTCCGAGTTTGAGCAGGTTGGGCATGGCGGCTTCGAGTCACTTCTTGTAGACGGTGGCGGGGTCGAAGACCGGCTGGCCGATAGTTTCCAGGCCGGCGGGCGTGACCTGCCGGTAGAAACAACTGCGGTGGCCGGTGTGGCAGGCGGCGCCGCCGAGCTGCTCGACCTTGAGCAGGATGGTGTCGGCGTCGCAATCGACAAATACGGATTTGACCAACTGAACGTGGCCGCTCTCTTCGCCCTTGCGCCAGAGCTTGCCCCGACTGCGGCTGAAGTAGACGGCCCGGCCGGTGCGGAGCGTTTCCTCGTAGCTCTCACGGTTCATGTAGGCCAGCATCAACACGTCGCCGGACTGGGCATCCTGGGCAATGGCCGGCAGCAGACCGTCGGTCTTGGAGAAGTCGGGCGTTTCGGCAGGGTTGGCGGCCACCGGACGGTTCCTTGCAGTGAAACGGAATGGGTGCCGCCGCGCCGGGACGAGCCGCGCGTGCGACAACGACACAGACTTTCGGCCCGCAGTCGTCCGGCCGGTCAGGGCGGAATGCCGGCGGCAGACTCGGCCGAAAAGGTAAAGATTACCAGCATAATCCGCCCGGCGCGGGCTGGCCAGGGGCCGAAAAGGCGCGGTGCTTGGGCCTTCAGGCGGAGAACGCGCCGACCCGATTCGCTCCAGGATCGCCGGCCACGCCGTCGCGCGCGGCCGATTGGGAGGGCCAACTTTCGTCCGCCGCCGCGCCCCTTTGGCACGACCCGCGTCGACGCTATTAAGGGCAAAGGTGGTATTCGCTGGCCGGGTTCTGGAGTTGCCGGCGGGCGGTGTCCGATCATTAGGTCGCAGACGATTCCACCGAGCAAGTTCGCGCGGTTGGGGTCTGCCGGTCGATGGCCGAGCGAGCCGACCGCGTCCCGCCATCCGGGACGACGACCTTTCGCCAGGGTGCCGACCCTCTTATCTCTCCCGCCGCCGTTGCGACTTCTCTCGTGCGAGGATCCTACTTGAAACCTTCCGTGAGCGTTCTGCTGCCGGTCTTCAATGGTCAACATCGCCTGGAAAAGCAAGTTGCCGGCATGCTCGAACTCTTGGCCGAGTTGGCCGACCGGTTCGAAGTGCTGATCATCGACGACGGCTCGACCGACGACACGACCGAAGTGGCTCAGCAATTGGCGACCTTGTATCCGCAGGTCCGCAGCGTGCGGCATCCGCTGCGGCTGGGCATCGCCGAAGTGGTGCAGACCGGTCTCGATATGACCGACGGCGAAGTGGTGCTAGTGGGAGACGAGCAGCACGGCATCCGCCCCGACGATCTGCGCGAGCTCTGGTCGCTGGTCGATCAACGCGGCTGGGTCCTGGCGCGGCGGCCCGCTCCGGTAAATCCCAACGCGCCCTGGCTGGAAAAACTTCTCTCCTGGACCAGCCGCCGGGGCAAGAACGTCGCCGGCGTGCAGCTGATCCGCCGCCGCGAGATCGAAGCCCTGCAGGCGGCCACCCCTGCCGCGGCCGGGCCCCAGCGGCGGATCGACTCGACGACGGCTCCCGCGGCTGGCGACACGCCCGGCCGGCCCGTCTACCTGCGCAATGCGGGTCCCGTGCGGAAGACCGGCCTTGGGCCGAACGACCGCCGGCCTCCGCACTGATTCGGCCGGTCTGGGCCGGCCGGTCTGGGCCGGCGGAAGCGGGCCTTTTGGGCCGCCGGCTGTTCATCGCGCGGCGCTGCCCCAAAAGGGGCCCGTCCCAGCTGCCCGGCAGCCGGTTCCAAGCTGGGAAGGGACGTCACAGGGCGAGTCCCGGCGGCGCACTACACCGGTGGGGTTTCTTCCCTTAGAATGGCGGCCTGAGGCTGCCCTTCTCGGTTCCGGCATTGGCTTTCGCGCTGCCGACACTCGCATTCACGAGGCCCCATGATGTTACTTCCCCCTGCTCTTCGCCGCCGCTTTGCCTTGGCTCTGGTCGTCGTCAGCGTGGCCGGGGCGCAGTGCGCCAGCCCGCCCGACGTGCCGCCGCCGGCCGGATCGCTGGCCCTGGTTCCGGCCGACGCGTCGGTCTACGTTTCGTCGCTGCGGATGCGCGAACAGGTGGAGATCGTGCGCCGCAGCAAGGCCTGGAAGCAGTTCCTGGAAATTCCCGGCGTGGCGCTGGCCCGGCAGGCGATCGAGCAGCAATTGAACGATCCCAACGGACCGGCGGCGATGTTCCTGCCGCTGTTGGATTTGCCCGAGAACCAGCAACTGCTGCAATTGCTGGGCGACATGGCCTCGAGCGAGATGTTTCTGTATGGCGACGGGAGCGTGCCCAAGTTCGTCACGGTGTTTGGCGAAGCCTACGGCAGCGCCCAGATGATGGGCCTGATTCAGGGCATCCAGGACGCGGCCCAAAGCGGCCCCGATTCCGAACCGCGCAACCGAGCCGAGCAGCAGGCAGCCCGCAGTCGCGAGGGAGCCCGGGCGTTCTTCGAGGTGCTGAGCGAGCACATTGATGAACTGGGAGTGCCGAACCTGGTGCTGGGCTTTCAGATTTCGCAGGCCGAGCCGGCCCAGACCCAGCTCAAGCGGCTGGAGGTGCTGGTCAAGATGGCCCTGGCTCAGGCACCGCAGCTCAAGAACCGGCTCAAGCGGGTGAAGATCGACAGTAGCGAGTACCTGACTTTGGCGCTCGACGGCAGCCTGGTGCCCTGGGATCAGTTTCCCTGGGATTCGTTCGAGGAGCAGCCGGAGGAGTTTGCTCCGCTGGTGGCCAAGCTCAAAACATTGACGCTCAACATCACCCTGGGCGTCCGCGGCAATTACTTGCTGGCCTCGCTCGGTTCGAGCAACGACCACCTGAGCCGGCTGGGCAAAGGCGAATTGCTGGTCAGCCGCGCGGAGCTCAAGCCGCTGGCGGCCTTTGCCGGCCGGCGGCTGGCGGGCATCGCTTTCTACGATCAAGCCCTGCGGGCCGCCGCGGGCACCAGCAAGAGCGACCTGGACAACCTGGGCAGCGTCGCCACCGAGCTTGTGGCCCAGTTCGGCATCAGCGGGCCGCTGCAAGAACGGGTGGCCACCGACGTCAAGGATTTGATCGCCGACTTGAAGCGCTACGTGCCGGAAATCGGCCCGGCGCTCGATTTCTCGCTGCTCACGGACCGGGGGATGGAATCGTACGCCTACGATTGGAACGAGAACCTGCTGCTCGACGCGACCAAGCCGCTGCCTTTGACCAGCCACCTCGGGGGGCGGCCGCTGGCGGCCCTCGTGATGCGCGGCAAGTACGATCCGCAGCAGTGGGATTTGCTGGCCAAGTGGGCCCGGATCGGCTACGGCTACTTCCGCGAGCTCGTGCTGCCGGAGATGGAAGCCGACGATCGGGCCCGCGTCGATCAAATCGTCGATGTTGCTCTGCCGCTGGTCGCGCGGTTCGCCAGCGCTACCCGCGACCTGATGCTGCCGGCGCTGGCCGACAGCCAGTCGGCCCTGGTCATCGACGCCAAGCTGACGAGCAAGCAGTGGCAGAGCGACATGCCGCCGTCGGCCGATCCGCTGCCGATGATCGAGCCGGCCCTGGTGCTGGGGGTGAGCGACTCGCAGCTGTTCAAGCGCGGGGTGAGCGAATATTTGGCGATCGCCAACCGGGCGATCGAAGAGATCCGCAAAGCCGATCCGGACTTGATCTCGGCCGACTTCAATTTGCAGCCCCCGGTGAAAACGGGCGGCAAGCTGGGTGAGAACTACGCCTATCCGTTGCCGGCCGAAGCCGGGCTCGACCCGCTGGTCGCGCCCAATGCCGGCCTGAATGCCGGAGTGGCGGTGTTTTCACTCGCCCCAGAGCAGACGCAGATGCTCCTGGCCGACAAGCCGCTCGAATTGCCCGCGACGCTGGGCGACGTCAAGCGTCCGCTGGCGGCGGTCGCGGTGGTCGATTTTGCCGGCTTTCTGGACGCGGTCGAGCCCTGGGTCGGTTATGGCCAGCAGTTGGCCGAGCTCGAATCCGCGGGGCGGATCGGCGGGGGGGAGCCGGCGGGCTCGATCCGCAAACCAGCTTTGTCCTGCAGAACGTCCGCGCCGGTTTGAAGGTGCTCCACTTCCTGCGGACGTATGCCAGCGTGACGTACGCCGAGGGCAAGGCGCTGGTCGTGCACAGCGAGGTCCACTTTCAGGACCTGGACTGATCTGGCAGAATCGACCCGCCACACCGGCCGGCTCGCGGCCCCGCACGTTTCAGGAGGCATCCATGCCCAGACACATCTCGCTTCGGACGTCCGCCGCGGTGCTCGTAGCGCTGGCCGGATGGCTGTCGGCCGCGGCCGGCCTGCGGGCGGCCGACGTGCTGCAGGCCGTGCCCGATACGCGCCTTGGCCGTGCTACTCATCAATCGCCTGGAAGAGACGAGCGACAAGCTCGACAAGCTGGCCGACGCGGTGCACGCCCCGCGGCTGTCGCTGCTGACGATGCTCCGGGTGCAGACCGGCATTCACGAGGGGCTGGACGAGAAAGGATCGGCCGCGATCGTGGTGTTGCCGCCGGCCAATGCCGCCGCCCCGCCGCAACTGGTCGTGCTGTTGCCGGTGACCGATTACAAGCGGTTTCTGGCCCAGTTGCAGCCGGCCGATCCCAGCCAGCGGCTGGCCGAAGTGCGGCTGGCCGGCACGCCGGTCGTGATCGCCCAGCACGGCGAGTTTGCGGCCGTCGCCCCCAGCGGCGGCAAAACCGCAATCGATGAAGTCCTCAACTCGGTCAAGGATGCCGGCACTGAACTGGCTCCGCTCAAGGCCTGGCTCGACGAAGTCAACGCGGTCGCCGTGGCCACTCCGGCGGGAATCAAGTACGCGGTCGAGCAAGCCCCGGGCTATCTGATCCAGCTGCGCGGGCTGATTCAGTTGTCCGCGCCGCAGCAACCGGCGCTGAGCGAATCGGTCAAAAACCTGGAGCCCTGGATCAAGACGTTCGGCGCCGAAGTGACCCACGCCGCACTGGGCATCAAGTGCGACGAAAGCTCCAATCTGCGGATCGCCGTCCGCACGCGGTTTACCAGCGGCGGCGACTGGTCGAACGCGGCCAAAGGAATGAAGGCGCCCAAGGAAGGCGTCCTGGCCGGATTGCCGGCCGATCCGTTCGGCCTGGCCTGCGGCCTGATGATGCCCGATTGGCTGCGGCAGCTTACCACCGGCGGGCTGCCCGAGATGATCAAGCAAACTCCGATCCTCTCCACCGCACCGCCCGATCTGCAAGCGCAGCTGGCCCAGGCCGGCAGCGGCCTGGTCGCGCCGCTCGACAGCGTCGGACTGACGCTGGGCATACCGAAGTCCGGCGAACCCATGTTTGCCAGCTTCGGCGGCGTGATCCGGGTGGCCGATGCGCCGAAGTATCTGGACGATTATGCGACCGCCGTCAACCGGCTGGCCGCCGCGCTCAAGCCGGCGCAGAATCCCGCTCCGCCGTATGCGGCCCAGAAGATCGATCTCGAGGGCACGCCGGCCGTCGAGGTGACGACCGATTGGACGGCCCTCAATCCGCCCCCAACGCCGGACCTGAAACCGGTCTTGGAGCGGATGTTCGGACCGGGAGACAAGGGCCGGTTCTACCTCGCCGCCATCGACGACAAGACACTCGTGTTGGCCTATGTCGGAACCGAGCAACTCAAGCGGGCGATCGCGGCGGCCAAGTCCCCCGCGGGCGGATTGGCCGGCGATCCGCTGGTCGCCGAAACCCTGGCCCTGGTGCCCAAGCAAAGCCAGTGGCTGATGCTGTTGCAGCCGAGTGCAATGAACGACTTCAGCCCCGCGCCGGCCGGGCCCGGTCAGCCCCCCGCCGCCGCTCCCGCGGCCACGGCACCCACCGCTCCGCCGTTTGGCCTGGCGGCGAGAATCACCGCCGCGGGCTTGAATATCGACATCGCGGCGCCGGCAGCAACCTTGCGCGGTGGGTGAGCAGGTGGCGAAAGCCCGCGGACAGTAATTCGGCAAACCCCCCGCCCTGCAGGGGCAGATTCCGGGGAGCACCACGGCGCCCGTTGCGGGCGGCGGAGCCGCCGGTTCTACAGGGCTTCGGTCGGGCGATGGTGGCGGACGATCTCGCCGTCGACCATGTAGACGACGTCCTCGGCGACGTTGGTGGCCATGTCGGCCAGCCGTTCCAGGTGCCGCGAGACGCTCGTCAGCCGCATCATGCACTCGGTCTGGTGCGGATTGGTGACGATCTGTTGCTCGATCCGCTTCTGGATCGCGCGGCGCAGGCTGTCGACCTCGTCGTCGTCCTCGCGGACCTTGCGGGCCAGGGCCGTGTCGGAGTTGACCAGCGCATCGAGCGAGCGTTTGACCATCGACTGGGTCTTGGACGACATGGCCCGGAATTCGGGGGGCAGGTCGACCCGCTCGCACTGCGTCAGGAAGAGCACCCGTTTGGCGATGTTCTTGGCCAGATCGCCCATCCGCTCCAGGTCGTTGTTGATCTTGAGCACGGCCACGACGAACCGCAGATCGGCGGCCACCGGCTGATACAGGGCCAGCGTCTTAAGGACTTCTTCCTCGACGTCGACCTCCATCCGGTCGATCTCCTCGTCCTCGTCGATCACGGACCGGGCCAGATTGCGGTCGCGGTTCATCAGGGCCGAGATCGACTTGGCGATCGCCTCTTCGACGAGCGTGCCGACAAACAGAATCTTCTGTTTGAGGTTGGCGATCTGACGTTGGACGTGAATGGACATCCGTCGAATCCAGTGCCTTGCGGCAATGACGCGGCAGCGCGTCGGCTCAGCCGAACCGGCCGGTGATGTAATCCTCAGTCTCTTTCAGGATCGGCTTGGTGTAAAGGTCACTTGTCGGGCCGTACTCGAGCACCCGGCCGAGGTACATGAAAGCGGTGAAGTCGCTGGTGCGCGAGGCCTGCTGCATGTTGTGGGTGACGATCAGCACCGAGTACGAACCGCGCAGCTCCTGGATCAGGTCTTCGATCTTGCCGGTGGCGATCGGATCGAGCGCCGAACAGGGCTCGTCCATCAGCAGCACCTCGGGCTCGGCGGCGATCGCCCGGGCGATGCACAACCGCTGCTGCTGGCCACCCGAAAGCGACAGGGCACTCTCGTGCAGCCGGTCCTTGGCCTCGTCCCAGAGGGCCGCTCCCCGCAGACTGTGCTCGCAAACGGCGTCGAGCACCTGCTTGTTCCGCTCGCCGTCGATCCGCAACGAGTAGACGACGTTCTCGTAGATGCTCATCGGGAACGGATTGGACTTTTGAAAGACCATCCCCATCCGCTTGCGGAGCTCGATCACGTCGACGTCGGGAGCGTAGGTCGAATCGCCGTTGAGGTAGATGTCGCCGGAGATCCGCACGGCGCTGTTCAGGTCGTTGAGCCGATTGACCGAGCGGAGCAAGGTCGACTTGCCGCAGCCCGAGGGCCCGATCAGGGCGGTCACCTTGCCCTTGGGCACGCGCATGTTGACGTTGAACAGGGCTTGCTTGGAGCCATAGAACAGGTTGAATTCGCCGGACCTCCAGCACCGCCTCTTCCTTGGCGACGGCCGGATGCATCTCGGTCGGCACTTCCTCGCCCTTGAGGATCGCCGCCAGGCGGCCCTGGGCGATCGGCGGTGGGGTGGGCGGGGCTTACGGCGTGGGTGCCCGACGGATGCGACCCGGCCGAATGCGACCCCGCGGGATGCGATCCGACAGTGCTGCCACCCGCCGGGGTAGCGGCTGCCCGGCGCAGGAGCCGGCTTGTCGCTCGCCGGCTTGGGGTCGACGGGCGTGTTGGAGCGGGTCGTCGTCGTCATGCCTTGACTTTACCCCTGGTTGCCGCAGGATGCAAAAACTGTTGCCGCGGGACGCAAAAACACCCCCCCGCCCTCAAAAATGGCTGGTTACGAAGCGGCGGCGGAGCCGGGCCCGCAGCCAGATTGCCACGATATTCAGGGCTCCGACGATCGCCACCAAGAGCAGCGTGGTGGTAAACACCATCGGGGCGGCCGCCATGCTGTTCTGGCTGTGGAATCCCAAGTCGAAGATGTGATAACCCAGGTGCATGAACGCCCGCTGGGCATGGATGTAGGGAAACGTGCCGTCCACCGGCAGCACCGGCACCGTCTTCATCGCGCCGACCAGCATCAGCGGGGCCACCTCGCCGGCCCCGCGGGCCATCGCCAGGATCATGCCGGTCATGATGCCCGGCATCGCCCGCGGCAGCACAATCCGATGGATGGTTTGCCACTTGCTTGCGCCGCAGGCATACGAACCTTCGCGCATCGAGCTGGGCACGGCCGCCAGCGCCTCCTCGGTGGTGACGATGACGACCGGCAGCGTCAGCAAGGCCAGCGTCAGCGAAGCCCAGAGGATGCCGGGCGTGCCGAACACCGACGCTCCCGCGGCGGGAAAGAACCAGCGATCGATCTGCCCCCCCACCAGGTAGCAGAAGAATCCCAGCCCGAACACGCCAAACACGATGCTCGGCACGCCCGCCAGATTGTTGATCGCAATTCGCACGGCGCTGACGATCGTGCCGGCCCGGGCGTATTCGCGGAGGTACAGTGCCGCCAGCACGCCGAACGGCACCACGGCGAGCGACATCAGCAGGGTCATCACGACGGTGCCGAAGATGGCCGGGAAGACGCCCCCCTCGCTATTGGCTTCGCGCGGGCCGTCGCACAAGAACTCGCGCCAGCGGGACAAGTAGATTCCCAGCTTGCCGAGCAGACCCAGCTGGTTGGCCGGATATGCCCGCACGATGTTTTCCAGCGGCAGGAGCACATTCTGGCCGTCGGCGGTTTGCAACTGCAGCTGAAACTCGGGGTCTTGTCCCGGGACGCCCCGCCGGCCGCCTGGCGCTGGGCGACGGCGTGGTACTGGGCGAACTTTTCCCAGGCGGGGGCCGCGCCCTCGGCCACCACTTTGCCCGCCAACAAGAAGCCGGTCGGAATCCCGTAAAACCGGCCGTTGGTCAGCCGCTCGACGACGACGGCCCATTGCGGAAAGGTTGCTTCCTGGATTGCCAGCTTCGTCGACCCAGACGAAGTGCTCGTTGGTCAGCTCGAAGTTTTCGATCCGCAGGTTCTGCTGCTGGAGCGTGCCGCCGGCGGCCGCCCGGTCGCGAGCTTGTTCGGCAAGGTCGTCGGGCAGTCCGGCGAGTTCGGCGCTCGCGCTGGCCGATAGCTTTGCGCCGGCCACTTCGCCCAGGTAAACCGTACCGTCGTACAGCACCACCCGCTCGACCGGCAGCGGCCAGAAGGTCGACATGCCCTGGTAGACCACCAGGAGCAGCAGGCCGACGATCATCATCACCGCCACGGCCAGGGCCCCGCCGGTGAGCCAGATCATCGGCTCGCCCTGGGCAGCCAGCGACGTGGCGGCGACCGATTGCCGGGTGCGGTTGCAGCGCTTGCCGGCGCGGTGCCAGCGACGGATCCGCTGCACCCGCCGGCGCGAACGCGGGCTCGGGAACCGCCGGCGGACTAGAGCTCATAGGCCCTCCGGCGGAATCGCAGGCGGATGATCTCGGCCGCCGTGTTCACCACAAACGTCAAGGCAAACAGCGTCAGGGCGGCCAGAAACAGCGTGCGGTACTGGGTGCTGTTCTGCGGCGACTCGGGCATCTCCTGGGCAATCAGCGACGAGAGCGTCTGAAATCCGTTGAAGATGTTCCAATCCATGATCGGCGTGTTGCCGGCGGCCATCAGCACGATCATCGTCTCGCCGACGGCCCGGCCCAGGCCGATCATCACCGCCGAGAACAGACCGCTCATGGCCGTGGGCACGATGATCCGGATGGCGGTCTGCCAGGGCGTGGCCCCGGCCCCCAGCGAGGCCGAGCGCAAATGGTCGGGCACCATCGACAGCGCGTCGTCGGCGATCGTGTAGATGATCGGGATGACGGCAAACCCCATCATGAAGCCCACGATCAGGGCGTTGCGCTGGACGTACGTGCCGACCACGCCCAGGGCCACGCTGCCGCCGTGCTTCAGGTCCACCGGCAACCGGCCGCGGGGATCGAACCCGAGCGCGTCGAGCAGCAGTCCGGCCAGCCAGGCCGCCAAAACGGCCACCAGCGTGCCCAGCAGGAAGTTCACCAGATCGATGGCCGTCCAGCGGCGGCGATTCCAATCGTGAAACGACCGGCGGAGGGCGGGATTGATCCGTTGCGAAACGATCCAGCCGACGATCAGCGCCGCCAGCGGCAACAGCAGCAGCGTCCAGCCGCCGGCGCCAGTGCCGGCCTGCCCATCGAGCCAGGAGCGAATGTCTCCGCCGAACCAATGATTCTCGACCCGGGGGGCGAGCAGGCTAGCCAGCAGCACCCCCAGCGGCAAGGCGGCGACGATCAACACCAGCCGCCAACGAACCACCAGCAAACTCCACCGCTGCGGCAGCATCTGCCAGATGTAGGCCCCGGCCAGTAGCGTAAACGGAATGCAGAAGAAGCAGCAGATCACCGTGGTGAGCGAGTTCTCCACGAACGGGGCGACCACCGCGAAGGCCAGAAAGCCCAACACGACGCTCGGCAGGCTGGCCATCATCTCGACGGCCGGCTTGATCTGGGCCTTGAGCACCGGGTGCATGAACTCGCTGGTGTACAGCGCCGCGCACAGCGCCAGCGGCACGCCGAACAGCATCGAATACAGCGTGGCCTTGAGCGTGCCGAACACCAGCGGCACCAGGCTCAACTTGGGCTCGGCGCCGGTCGAGCCGGAACCCGACTGCCAGACGTACGCCGGCGCCCGATTGTCCTCATACCAGATCGGCAGAAACAGCGAGCGGAAGCTGGTCTCGGGATGGCGGGGATCGATCTTCCAGTGGATCAGCTCCCGCCCGGCGACCCCGATCATGCCGTCGTCCCCGGCCGCCAGAGCCAGTTGGTCGAGCTCGGCCGGCTTACCCCCCGAACCCGCCGGCGCCGCGCGCCGGTTGCCAGGACCAACCGCTGATTGGTCGGATAGTAGAGCCGCACCGAGCGATCGGCGCAGCCCACGGCCAGCAGCCGCGAATTGCCCGACACGGCGATGCACGTTGCGGGCGAGCCCGAGCCGGCCAGCGTATGGGCCGCGACCAGCTGGGCCGGATCGTTGGAGTTGCCCGCCGGCTTGACGCAGAACCAGACCTTGACTTCGCCGGTCGAATCGCCGGCCAAGAGCGTGGTCTTGCCGAGCAGGAACTCCAGCGCGGTGAGCGACTGGGCCGGATCGGCGACCAGGTCGATTTGCTCGACCAGCTTGGGATGGTCGAAGTCGCGCGTGGCGAAGTGCAGCAACGTGCCGTCGCGCCAGGCGACGTAAACGTGATCGCCGGCCGCCGACATCAGCAGATAATCGGGCGGGCCCTTGCCCTCGGCGGCGGTGAACGGCAAGTCGGCGCCGGTCACTTCGACGATAGTTCTCGCCGGTCAGCAGGTTCTCGCGAGTTTCGGTCGATTGGAGCTGAAGTTGCCCGTCCTCGGAAAGGACGCAGAACATCTCGCCGCTGGGGCGGGGCGTATAGTCGATCAACCGGATCGCCCGCGAGCCGCCCAGCTCGATCGGCGGCTCGAGCTTGACGATCAGCTTTTCCAATCGCAGCTGGCCGGCCGGAGTACGGGTGACGACGCCCCCCTCGTAATCAGCCAGTTCCCCTTCGTCGCAGCCGCTGCAATTCGGCCGGCGCTTTGGCTTCGTCGAGAAACGTGTTGACGAATTCCAGGTCGGCCAGCCGCACCTTGCCGTCGGCCAGGCCGAACGCGGCTCGGCTGCCGCCGGGCGCGAAGGCCGCCGCCGTGGGGGGCGAGTCGCTCAGCAGCGGCTCGCGCGAGACCAAGGCTCCGTTATCGGGCCGAAAGCAGACCAGCGAGCCGTCGCCCTCCAAAACCCACGCCAGCAGTTGATCCGGCGCCAACGCCACGTGCCGCACGGCCGGCCCAGTCCACCGGGGCGTCGAGTCCTGCGCGCCTGAACCCTGGCGGGCAAGAACAGCGGGGCCACCACCCAGACCAGAAAGATGCAGACCACCGATACGGCCAGAATCGTGCCGATGCCGCCGGCCACGATCAGCCAACGGGCGGCCCGGTCGGCCCAATGGACGGTCCAGCGCGTTGTTCGGTGGCGCGTTCGTCCGGTGAAGGTCGGGGATTCATGTTCCGGCGCGTCGGCGGGCAGTTGTTTCTGCCACCCGACGCTGGTTGAAATGTTTATCGGAGCAAGCGGGTTGGCCGCCGCCCGGCGGTTGCCGCTCCCCACCGACAAAAACGGGTGAGCGGAGGTGGTCCGTCACCCGTTGCATCGGTTCGGCGAGCTGTCGAGGGCGGCTTCGAGCCGGGCTGGGCCGCGATCAGTTGCCCAGTCCGACCGATTTCAGCGCGCGATCGGCCACTCGGGACGGCAGCGGCAGAAACCCAGCCTTGATCACGTCGGCCTGCCCTTGCTTGCTGTAGACGAACTTCAGGAATTCGGCGATCAGCGGCGAGAGATCCGAGTTCGGCTTGTAGTTTACGCTCAGCAGCAGGAAGCGGGACAGGGGGTAGGTGCCGTCATAGGCATATTGTTGCTCGGCGGCCACGGCCGGACTCTTTTTGCTTTTGGCCAACGGCACGGCCCGAACGTTGGGCGTTTTGTAGCCAATTCCGCTATAGCCAATGGCATATTTGTCGCCCGCTACGCCCTGGACGACGGCCGAACTGCCGGGCTGGAGCTTGACCGTAGGCTTGTAATCCCCCTTATCCAGCACGTGTTCCTTGAAATAGACGTAGGTGCCGGACGTCGGATCGCGGCCGTACAGGCTGATCGGCTTGTTCTCCCATTCGCCTTTCAGGCCCAGCTCGCCCCAAGTGCGAATCTCGCTCTCGTAGCCGCGCTTGCGGGCGACCGAGAAGATCGCGTCGAGCTGCTCGAAGCTGAGCTCCTTGATCGGGTTGTCCTTGTGGACGAACACGGCCACCATGTCGATCGCCACGCGGACCTGGCTGGGGTCGTAACCGAACTTGGTCTTGAACTCGGCGCTCTCTTGCTTGGTGATGTCGCGGCTCATCGGGCCGATGTCGGCCGTGCCCTGAATCAAGGCCGGAATTGCGGTGCCCGAGCCCTTGCCCTCGCTCTCGACATGCACCTCGGGATACATGCCCTCGAAGTTCTGGCTCCAGTAGGTGATCAGGTTATTCATCGTGTCGGAACCGACCGATTTGAGCCGGCCTTCGACTCCTTTGACCGGAGCGTAGTCGGCCAGTTTCGGGTCGACGGCTGGTTTCTCGCTCTTGGCAGCAGGATCGGCAGCGGCTTCGGCGGCGGCGGGCTTCGCCGTGGCGGGCGGAGTCGCCGGCGCTGTTTCGGGGCCGCGGGTGCGGCCGGAACCGCCGGCTTGGCAAGGGGCTCTTTGGCCGCCGCCGGCCGGGGGCAAAGTGCGATCGCCAGCGGGCACAACAGAGCCGCCAGCGTGGTCAAAAAGGCTGCGCGTTTCATTCCAAAATCCTGGGTTGGGATGGTCGTCGTAGGCGCCGTCGAGCGCGCCGAATCGGGCCGTTTTTGCCCGAGGCATCGTACGGGATCGATGTTAGATTAAGGTGAGGTCGGGCCGATTGTCCGCTCATCTTGACACAGCTAGACTTGAGCGAGCAAGCCTCGGCACCCTGTTTTTTCGCCCTTTTTCCCGCGGCCACCGGCCAGCCTGGCAAGTCGGCGAACTGCCGCGCACCACCCCTCCTCAGAGCACCAGCCGCGATGGCACGGATCGTCTTGGCAATGTCCGGCGGCGTCGACAGCAGCGTGGCCGCTTCGCTGCTGACGTCGGCCGGCCACGAGGTGATCGGCGTGCTGATGCGGCACGGCGAAGCCGTCGGCCAGTGCAACACGCCGGCCGGGTCGACAGCCGCCGGTAGCGCGGGGTCAGACGGCCTCCACAAGCTCCGGCCTTGCCGCCTTGCTGCCGGTGGTCGAGCGGCCCGGTCACAAGCAGGGCTGCTGCAGCGCGGCCGACGCGCACGATGCCCGGCGGGTGGCCGATCGACTGGGGATCGCCTTCTACGCCCTGGACTTTCAGGATGAGTTCCAGCGGATCATCGATTATTTCGTCGACGAGTACGCCGCCGCGCGGACGCCCAACCCCTGCGTGGTCTGCAACAACTGGCTCAAGTTCGGCAAGCTGTTCGACTACGCCGACAGCGTCGGGGCCGACTTCGTCGCCACCGGCCATTACGCCCGGCTGGAACGCGAGCCCGATGGCCGGCCGATGCTGCTCCGCGGCGTGGACGACGGCAAAGACCAGTCGTACGTGTTGTTCGGCATCGAGCCGCCCGCTGCTCGATCGCATGCTGTTGCCGGTCGGCGGCTACCGCAAGAGCGAGATCCGCTCGCTGGCCCGCGAGCTCGGCCTGCGCGTAGCGGACAAGAAGGACAGCCAGGAAATCTGCTTCCTGCCCGACGGCGATCATGCGGCGTTCATCCACCGCCGCCGGGGTCCCTCGCCCACGGCAGGCGAGATCGTCACCACCGACGGCCGCGTGGTCGGCCAGCACGACGGGCTGGAGCGATTCACGATCGGCCAGCGGAAGGGGCTGGGCGTGGCCCTGGGCGAGCCGCGGTTCGTCGTTCGCTTGGAACCCGACACCTGCCGCGTGGTGCTTGGCACGCACGCGGAATTGGCCCGCACCGAACTGACCGCGGCGGGCACGAACTGGCTGGTTGACCCGCCCGCCGGTCCGCTCCGCTGCCTGGCCAAGATTCGCTACAACAGCCGTCGCGCGCCGGCCGTCATCGAACCGCTCCCAGGCGGCCGGCTGCACGTGCGGTTCGACGAGCCGCAGTACGGCGTGGCGCCCGGCCAGGCGGTGGTCTGCTACGCGGGCGAGCAGGTGCTGGGCGGCGGATGGATCGAGAGCGAGGGGGAAGGGAGTGGGGCGTAGGGGGCAGAGAAGCATCCGCTGCGGCTCGCTCCGTTCTTCGTTTTTCTGCCTTCTGCTTTTTGCCTTCTGCCTTGATGTTAACTCTGCTGCACATTTCGGATCTGCACTTCGGGCCGCCGTATCGCGCGGACATCGGCGCGGCGCTGCTGGCCATTGCGCCGCGGCTGGAAGCCGATCTGATCGTGGCCAGCGGCGATTTCACGCAGCGAGCCCGGCCCGAGCAATTTGCCGCCGCCCGGGAGTTTCTCGATCGGCTGCCGCGGCTGCCAACGGTCGTAGTGCCGGGCAATCACGACATTCCGCTCTATCGGGTCGGAGAGCGGTTGTTTGCGCCGTACGCGCTCTACCGGCAGTACATCTGCCCCGAGCTGGATACCGTGCTCCGCCGCGAGGATGCGGTGATCGTGGCTCTGAATACCACCGATCCCTTGCGGGCCATTACCAACGGCCGGATCAAGCCCTGGCAGCTCGACTTCTGCGCCGAGGGCTTTCGGGATCGCCCGCACGGGGCGGCGAAGATCGTGGTCGCCCATCATCATTTCGCCCCGGCCCCCGACTACGACCGCCGCTCCGATCGCACGGCTGGCGTCAAAGCGGCGCTCGACCGCTTCACCGACCTGGGCGTCGACCTGGTGCTGGGCGGACATCTGCACCGGGCCTACATCGGCAACTCGCTCGACGTCTATCGCCAGCAGCGACCGCACCCGCGGGATCATCATCGCCCAGTGCGGCACCTCGACCTCGCAGCGGGGCCGGGCCCGGGAGCGGGAAAAGAACTCGTTCAACCTGATCAAGATCGGCGACGACGTGGTCCGGATCACGCACTACATGCACTTTCACGAGATCGGCGGCTTCGCCCCGGTCAGCCGGCACATCTTTCCCCGCCGCAGCCGGCATTATTTCGCCGATCATCACGCCGCGGAATGAAAAGCGCACCGGCATTCTCGCCCCGCGCTCACGCGAATTTAACCTGCCTGTCGTAAAACATCGGCTCACCGCACCCGACGGGACACGACGGCCGCTGCAGTGCACCCATGAACAAGCAAGACTTTCTCAAGCTCAGCGGCGCCGCCGCCGAGCGGGTCGAGTACCTGCCCGTGGCATTCATGATCCGCGGCGGTTACGGCTGCGCGGGCTACTACAATACCGAACTGAACGACGGCCTGGCCGACACCTGCGTGCTGCTGAATCTGCGGCTGGTCGAGTTGCCCCCCTCGCCGCTGGGGGAAGCGAACCTGGCGGTCCGCAATTTCAACGATTTCCTGCGACGGATTGTCGAGCGGCATTACCACGAAGTCCGGGCCCAAGAGGGCGCCGCCGCCGCAGGCGAAGTGCCTGCCGGTGAACGGAACGGCGCCGGCGACGCTGACGACGCGGCCAACACGATCCCGCTGGGCGCGGTCCCCTATGCGGATATTCTTCTGCTGTACCCCGTCGCGCAGCTCACCGAGCTGATGCAACGAGCCGAAGAAAGTTTCGTCGAGCCGGTGCCAACGCTGCTCGACTTCCGCAACAAGAGCATCGTCTTCAAGCTGCTCACCAAGGGGCTCTGGTACGCGGCAGGTGCTGCACCGGGCAGGCGTGCCGCGGCCCAACATCGGACCCGTGCCGCAATGGACACGTTCACTCCGCCTGGCCCGCCTCCGGCCGCTGTCCCAGCAGGCTGCGGTACTTGTCCAGTCCGTGGCCCGATGCGAAGCTGGAGGTACTTCCAAATCTCGTCGATCAGCGTGGCGCTCAGCAGCCCGCCGGCAGCGCGTTTTGCCAGCGCCTGAAAGAAACCGCTCGCGGCCTCCCCGGCGCCCGCCGCCCCCAGCGTCACCTCGCGCTGGCAATGCTCGTAATGGTTGGCGATCAGACTGATGGTCGGCAGTTTGGGGACGGGGTCGGGCAGGTTCACGTAGCGAAAAACATTGCCCGCAAACTCGCGGTCGAAGGCCTGGATCGCCGCCCGGTTGCCGATCATGGGGCCGCCATAGGTGTAAATCTGGTGCACGGCGATCGTCCGCCGCGAAAACAGCCAGCCGGCCAGCAGGGCCAGGGCCCCGCCCAGACTGTGCCCGGTGATCCACAGCGGCCGATCCGCCCGATCCAGCTCGGCCACGACGCTCCGATAGACCGGCTCCCAGACGCTGGCCAGCACATTGACGAAGCCCTGATGAAATCGGGCCCCCACGCCGGCCGCCGCCAGATCGGTGCCCAGCTGCCCTTCGGGCACGATCAGCAGATTGGCGGCGTCGGTCAGCAGCCAGTCTTTCAGACCCTCGAGCGAGGTGGGCGATTCGGTGCCGCGAAAGGCGACCACAATGTGCTCGTCGCTGGTGGCCACATAGGCCTGCGTGTTGCCGACGCTGGTCAAACGGGCCGATGTCAGGCCCAGGCCCTCGGCAAACGCCGCTCGCCTCGGGCTCGGCCAGGTAGGCACATTCCGATGCCCAGGCCATGGCCAGGGCATTCTGCAAATCGCCGCGGGCACCTTCCGTTAGCGTAAAGCACATCACGCTCCTCGTACGTTGTCCGCTCGGCTCCTGCTGCGGACTGCTACCGCAAATAACGCCGCTGCTGGCGGCTGGACGACTTCCAGGCCCGCAAGCTGCTGGTGGCGACCGCCGTTGCGAACGTCCAACTCGGCCAGCGCCGGCATTCGGCCAGGAACTGGCGAAATCCCTCGTCGGTGATCTTCGTGCCCCGCAATCGCCGGCTGCGCAGCACGGGCAATGTTTGCAGCAGCTTCAGTCCGGCGTCATCGACCTGGGTATAGCTCAGGTCCAAGACCGCCAGCTGATGCATGCCACGCAGGTGTTCGAGCGTCCGATCGTCGACGTCGGGATTGCGCCATTTGCAGCACGACCGTCTGGGGCCAGCATTCCAGCAGCGCGTAATCATCCCGATCCCAGCCGGTAAGCGTGATGTGCAAATCGCCGTCGACCAGCTTTTCGTGCTTGCCAGAGCGCCAGATGGTGCGAAACGTAATAATTCGTGCCGTACGTGCCGGCAATCAGCAGTGCGCCGACGGCGATCGCAGCGAGCGGCCGCTGTGCGCAGGCGAAAATGCAGCAGCGCGGCAAATGCCAGGGCGCTGGGAGGGAACAAAAAACAGGCCAGCCCCCAAGCCCTGCTGGCCGCGCCGCGCGGACCAGCAAAGCGACGAAGCCGGCCGCGATCAGCAGACCGCCCAGAATCAAAACGTAGAACCCGTACGCTTCGAGCATGATCCCAATCAGACACTTGGCCGCCGCTGGATGATTGGGGCAGTTTACCCGTTCGGCTGTCAGCCAGCTACGAGCCGTGGCCCGGGGTTGGCAGCAGCAGACCGCCCCGAACCGCCGACTCGCGAGCCACCCCGTCACACGGATTGCAGCCCGGGTCGGCGGCAAGAGAGAAACTCGATCGGCAGGTCCGAGCGGCCGTTCAACGCGAGGTCGGCCAGAATTCGGCCCAGCACCGGCACGAACTTGAATCCGTGCCCCGACAATCCGGCGGCAAACGCCACCTGCGGATATTCGGGGTGCTGATCGACGATGAAATTCTCGTCCGGCGAGAGCGTGTACAGGCAGACGCTGTGGCGGAGCACCTCGCCGCCGACCTCGGGGCAAGTATTGCCGGCAGAATTCCCGCGCCCGCTCGACGTCGGTCGGATTCAAGTCCGCGGTCGACGGCCAGCGGATCGGCGACGGGCTGCCCGCCGCTGTGCTCGGCCACTTTCACTCCGTCGCCATCGATCTGAGGAAAGCCGTAGAACACCCCCTGCGGGCAATTCGTAAAGAAACGTCGGCGATCCGGCCGCCGCCGAGTAAGCATCCCGCGGTGCGCGGAACCACTGCACCTGCTTGCGCACGACACGAAGTCGCGCGCCAAGCCGGCCATCGCCTGCAAATCCCTCTCCCTTCAGGGAGAGGGTAGGGTGAGGGTCTGCTGCCTCCAAACCTGCATCTGCTTCCTGCCACGCGGCCGCGCCCCAGCCCATCCAGCAGCCGACCCGACCAGGCTCCCGCGGCCACGATCAGCCGCCCGGCGGAATAGCGCCCGCGATCGGTTTCGACCAGCACGCCCTCGCCCGCCGGTTGCCAGCCGAGCACGGTCTCGCCGGTATGGAGTTCGGCCCCATGTCGCTGGGCCTCGGCCGCCTGCACCTTGACCGCCTCGTCGACCAGCAGATAACCGGCCCGCCGCTCGAACACGCCCACCAGCGGCTCGGCGGCGCGAAAGCCGGCGAACCGGGCTTCGACTTCGCGGGCCGAGAGTGTTTCGACTTCGAGCCGATGCCGCCGGGCCGCCTCCAGAACCCCCGGCACGACCTGGCCGTCGGCTGGCCCGACCTGAATCAATCCGACCTCGAACAGCAGCTTTTGCCGCACCCGGGCTTCCAAGTCGCGCCACAGCCGCCAGGCCTCTAGCAGCAGCGGGACATAATCGGGGTGTTCGAAATAGGCCTGCCGAATGATCCGCGACTGGCCGTGCGAGCTGCCCCGATCGTGCCCGGGCTCAAACCGATCGATTCCGATCGCCCGCACTCCCCGCCGGGCCAATTGATCGAGCGCCGCGGCCCCCACGCCCCCTGCCCCGCCCAGCACGATGACATCGCAGGTTTGCATAAAGGGGACGCGACTCGTTTTCAGCAGCTCGTTTGTTTTCGAGGACGACCCCGCGGGCGGAGACTGGCTTGAAGTCCAAGTTGTTCGGCCGTCTTTCGTTGCCAGTCTGGAGCGCCGAAGGGGCTGCCACGGCGTACTGCGGAGCGCAGCGACTCCAGTTCGGCTTCGGTTTCGGCGGCGTTTACCCGCGCCACCCAGTCGCGCGGCCTTGGAACGGGCCACGTCGCCAAGAGTGCGCGTGCCCGGGCGTCGCCGGAGTCGCGCCGCCAGAGGCTCGACCAGCGCCAGGCTTGGGCTTGTGCCACGAGTCCGCGGCGCAGAGCGTTTCGCTCGACGTAGCGGACTACGGTATAGAAGTGATCGTCGTTTTCAACCGGAAACGCTTTGAATCGCCCCTGGTACAGGTGGCCGGTCCCGGAGGTTTGATGGAAGGCGTGCCAGCGCATGGTGTGGGTGTGCGCCAGGCAGCGAAGAAGTCTGTCAACTGGCCGTCCTCGTTTGGACGCAGCACGAAGTGCCAATGGTTAGGCATCACGCAGTACGCGAGTATTTCTGAGGAAACCGCTCGTGCGCTTCGCCGATGACTTGCTCGAAGGCTTCGTAGTCGGCGACCGTTTGGAAAAGCGGCAACCGGGCCACGGCTCGATTCAGAGCGTGATAGACCCACCCCTTCGGCCCATAACGAGCGGTCCGTGGCATGACCGCATCGTACCAGCCGGCACGCGGCGGTCAAGAACGAGTCGCGTCCCCTTTAATTCTCTCGATTAATCGCAGGTTTGCATGGAGGCGGATTACGGGAGTGCCGGGTGCGAGCCGCGTCCCAAGGCAAGCTGCTCTCTGATCTGAGCGAATCCGGTTTCCGCGTCCACGCCTCGCGATTCGCCGCTACGAAGCCGTGCGATCCGACGGTCCGATTCTTCAGTCTACGCGGCAGCGAACGGGTCGTCGGACGCCGTCGCACTCGAAGCCCAAATTGAGGCCAAGCTCCGCTGCAACAGCTTAATCGAATTCGGTGCGCGCCACCCGCGGCAAGGCCAATGCTTCGCCAATGAGTCGGTCGGGGATCACCGCAGCGAGTTCTCGCCAGTCGTCAGGCATATGAATGCTCGGGCCCCTACCCCTGCGTGTATTCCTTCAAGAAGCCCTTGAACAGGATCAGGTGCTCCTCTTCGTCGGCCAGGATGCGGATGCAGAGGTCCTGGGTGACGTAATCCTCGCCGTCGGCGGCGCGGATGATCTTGTTGTATTGCTTGCAGGCCGCGTCTTCGGCTTCGATGACGCCGCGGATCACGGCGACCACGTCGGTCGTGTTGTGCGAGGGCTGGGCCTGGTTGCCGAGCTTCACGCCCAGCGAGCCGGGCACCTGGCCGCCAAGCTGCTTGATGCGATGGCCCAACTGCTGGGCATGGCCGATCTCGGCCGTGATGTCGGCGGCCAGCGACTTCTTGATCTCTTCGGCCCGGACGCCGTCGAGGTTGATGCTGTTGGCGATATAATTCATCACCGTTTCCAGCTCCATGCTGTAAGCGGTGGTGAGCATGTCGATGATTTCGTTGGCTTTCGACGCCATGGCGGACTCCTTCGAGAAAATTCGCGGATTGTTTCGATTAGAAATGCAGTTTTGCGGCTAGCAACCGCCCTGTACCGCGCGTCGCGGCAGCCTCACGTCAATTCCCTTTGCCGGCCGGCCGCTCGCTCTTGATCTGACCGAGCACGCGGCGGGCTTCGACCTTCAGCCGTTCGTCGAGTCCGCTCTGCTCCAGCTTTTCCAGCTCGGGCTCGAGCGACGATAGATCGGCCCCTGGGTTCTTCTCGGCCAACAGGCCGGTGGCTTTGAGCGCGTTGGCAAGAATCGTCAGCCGCTTGTCCTCGCGGAGGGCCTTTTGTTGTTCCAGCTCGATGCCGGCCAACTCCTCGGGATCGAGCATTTCGGCCAGCACCGGCACCGCTTTGGCATCGCCCCGCGAAGCCACCCAGGTGGCCGCGTTGTAGCGGACGTCGGCATTGCCGTCGGCCAACAGTGGCGTCGAGCCAGTCGGTGTACTCCTGCCCGCCGATCACGCCCAGGGCATACGCCGCCACCGAGCGAATCCGCGGATCCGAATCGCGCGAGGCGGCCAACAGCACTTCGGCCGTCTCGGGCTTGTGAAAGGCCGCGTCGCTGGTGGCTTTCAGGTTTTCGCCGAGCAGGGCCAGGGCCCGCAGGGCCGCCAGGCGGACTTCGATCTCCTCTTCGCTCCGCTGGGTCGACGCCGCCTTGAGGAGCATGGGCAGGCCGTTGTCGACCTCGAACTGCCCCAGAGCCTGGCAGAGGTACGCCCGCAGTGCAATCGGTTCTTTATCTTTGGTGCTGCTGTGGGCCATTTCGTCGTCGAGGATCGAGGCCAGCTCGTCGGCCAGGTGGCCGTCGTGCCGCAGCTCCTTGCTCTGCGCGATCGCTGCCGGCCAGGCCGAACGCCGCTTGCCAGCGATTGGCATTGTTGCGCCGCAGGGCCGCGACATATTCGTCCGGGTCGTTGCCGGTCCGGGCAACCCAGTTGAACATCAGCCAGACCAGCACGATCACCACCACGATGATGCCCGGCACCACGAACAGCTGCAGGATGAATCCGGCGCTGGGGGGCTGGACGGGCGGCAGGGCGTCGCCGGCCGAAATGGGCTCGCTCGGGCGGGAATAATCGGACATGATCGAATGCCGGCAGGACCGGTACGCACGTTTTTCGAGCGACCGGGTGTCGCCCGGCCAGCGATGCCGGGAGCGACTTTTGTAGGGGAACAGACCGCCGCCGACTCCCTAAAGTGTAGGGAGGGGCCCGGATGCGTCAACCCGCCGCAGGGCCGCCCTGGCCCGCCGTTTCGCCGCCCATCCCTGCAGCCACGCGCCTGATGCACTATCTCGATCTGACTCTGCCCACGCCCGCGGAAAACCTGGCACTCGACGAAGCGCTGTTGGAAGAGGCCGAAACCGCGGCCGATCCGCTGGAGACGCTGCGGGCTGTGGGAGCCGACCGGCCCGCTGGTGGTCGCTGGGCCGCAGCTCGCAGGTGCAGGCTGAAGTGAACGTCGCCGCCTGCCGGGCCGACTGCGTGCCGATTCTGCGCCGCGCCAGCGGCGGGGCCTCGATCGTCACCGGTCGGGGCTGCTTGATGTATGCGGCCGTGCTGTCGTACCGGCTGCGGCCCGAGCTGCGGTCGCTCGATGCGACGCATCGACTGGCGCTCGACACGCTCTCTGCGGCGCTTGAGCCCTTTGCCGCCGGTATTGCCCGGCGGGGCACGTCGGACGCGGCCTGGGGCGAGCGAAAAATCTCGGGCAACAGCGTCCGCTGCAAGCGCCACGCACTGCTCTACCACGGCACGCTGCTGTACGACTTTCCGCTCGAGCTGCGTGGGCCGCTATCTGGCCCGGCCCCCGCGCGAGCCCGACTATCGCCAGGGCGCGCGCACGCCGACTTCGTCGCCAATCTGCCGGCCGACCCGGCGCAGCTGCGGGCCGCACTGGCTCGGGCGTGGCACGCGGGCAAGCCGCCTCTCGACTGGCCGCGAGAACTGGTCGCCCAGCTGGTGGCCGAGAAATATGGCCGCGACGACTGGAACTCGCGGCATTAAGGCCGGCCGCCCCGCGACCATACGCCCGGGCCGCGGGCCGCAAGACGGGTAACTTTCCGCCCGCTCGACAGCACATAATAGGGCCATCGGACTGATCTTGGCCCGGTGCCCCATTCCCTTGTGTGCAACGGATATTGAGACTTTCACGATGAAATTCTGCCTCACGGCTTTGACCCGCGCGCTGCCGGCACTGCTGCTCGTCTTACTGGCCGCAGCCCGGCCCACGCCGGCTGGCGCCCAGGAACTGGCCGTCGCGAAGAGCGATCTGGACGCGGCCGCCTGCCGCTCGTTTCGCGATGGCGCCGCCCAGCCGATCGACGAAGGATTGCTCTGGCAGACGCTGGGCCTGGCCACGAGCGCCCCGAATCATCCCTGGTCGGCAGGCGAGAAACCCGGGGACCGCAAAACGACTCCGTTCGGCTACCTGCTCGTGCTGAAGAAGCCGGTCGCCATCGGCTCGATTTTCCTTCGGGCCACCTCGGGCAAGAGCTTCGTGCTCAAGGCTGGCGCCAAGGTGCCGGCCGAACCGAAGGCCGGCGCCGATTGGCTGCCCGTTGCAGTGCCATCCAGTCAGTCGGGCGGGTTCACGGCGCCGCTGGCCGCCGGGCAGACGACGCAGGCGATCTGGCTGGTCGACGAGCGGACCGAAGACCGCTCGCAGGTCGAAGCGATTCGATTGTTCAAAGCCCGCTGGCAGAATGTCGTGCCCGCCGCGTTGGCCTACGCCAGCCGCGAGTATTATCGGCCCCCCGCCGATTTTCAGACGCCGTTCCTGTACGCGGCCGAGCACGTCACGCGCGGCACCGAAACCTGGTTCAGCTCAGGCAAGGGCAAAGACGGGCGGGTCAACACGCCGCCGATTTCGGACGTCACGCCCGAGTGGTTTCTGCTGGCCTGGGACGAGCCGCACACGGTCCGCTCGCTGTGGATTCACGGCAACGTCCGCAACTGGTCGCTCGAGCAATTCGTCGGGCCGGCGGCGATCAATCCCCGGGCCGCCACGCCGCGCGAATGGCGCAAGCTGAAAGATTTTCAGGAACCGCCCGGTCCCGGCCGCTGGATCGTCCTGGACAAACCGCTCGAAACCCGCGGCCTGCGGCTGAACATCACGAAGGTCGATGGCCAGGCCCAGATCGCCTGGATCGACGGCTTTCACGTGCTGGAAGATTTGCGCGAGCGGCCCGCGCGCGATCTGGCCCGCTCGGCCAATGGCGAGCGGCGACCGCCGTTCGCGATCCCACTCGAATCTGGCCCGCGAAGACAACCTGACGCTGGTGGTCGACGATGCGACGGGCCACCGGGTGACGAATCTGGTTGCCCGCGTGCCGGCCAAGAGCGGCAAGCAGGCGATTCCCTGGGACCTGAAGGACGAGCAAGGGGGCTACGTCGCGCCGGGCAAGTACACCTGGAAGGCGATCACCTGCCCCACGCCGCAGCCGCGGTACGAATTCACCGTCTATCCCAATGTCTCGGAGAACGCGCCCGAGAACCCGCCGTGGCTCACCGGGGCCAATGGGCCGGGGGGCTGGCTGGCCGACCACTGCACCAACAGTGCCGTCTCGCGCGGTGGGCGATCGGGTGTTCCTGGCTGCCTACATGGCCGAGAGCGGCGTCGCCCTGATCGAGTGCAATCTCGAAGGGCACAAGCGTGGGGGCATCCCGGCTTTGCCGATTGGACCGGCGTGGGCCAATTGGCGAGCGACGGCAAATCGCTATTCAACGCCGCCCAGATCAACGGCCGTCAGACCGAGAACGTCTGGGCCGTCGACATCGAGACCAAGCAGATCCGGCCGCTGTTTTCGCTCAACCCCACGTCGCAGCGCAATCGGGGCTTTCGCGGCATTGCGCGCGCGACGGCGAAGTGATGCTCTCGGTCAATGCGCCGCCCAGCTGGGTGGCCGGCGCTGCCGCGGCCGACGATGTCGATCTGGCGGCCTGCTATCCGCTCTATCCGCCGCCGCGCAAGCCGAAGGTCGCCTACGAGCCGATTCCCAATCAGCAGGGCGACTTCCTGCGGCTGATGCGGTTGGTCGACACGCCGCCCGGCTCCTCGGCGCCGGGCTCGCTCGTGTATCTGCAATCGATGCGCGACGCCGCCCCGCGGCAACACATTGTGGTCGCATTCCGCCGCGAGGTGCCGATCGGCTCGATCGCCCTGCCCCGCCCCGAGGGCAAGGACGTGCGGCTGAAGATCAGCCTGCTGAAAGCCCAGGCCACTTACCCGCCCCGGCCGACCAATGACCGCGACTGGACCGAATTCACCCAGCAGCCGGGCGCCGCCTGGGACGTAGTCGCGGCGCCGCCCGGCGCGAAGACCCGGGCCCTGCGGTTCAGCTTCAGCCGCGGCGATCTGCCGGACAAGGATGACTTGCTCACGGCCGGCAGCAGCGGCACCTCGCCGGCCGACGACGGCTTCGAGCTGGGCAAGAAGGAAACTTCGCCCGCCGCGGCCGACGACTTCGGCTCGGCCCAGGATCGCTGGCAGGCGCAGCTCGAAGGGCTGAAAATCCTTCGCCGGCGGTTCGAGAACCTCTCGCCGAAAGCCAGCACGCTGGTCAACTCGGGCCGCGTGGCCGACGACGGCAGTTGGGACGCGGCCCGCGACAAGCCGATCACCGCCGCCGAGCCGGGCATCTACGTGCAGCACTGGCCGCAAGCCCAGAAGGTGCGCGGCTTGGCGATCAAGGAAATCGACGGCCGACTGACCAAGATCGACGTCTACACCGGTCCGGCCACGGGCCAGATCGACATCGATTCGCCGGCCAACTGGCAGGAAGTGGCCCAGTACGAGCAAGCCCGGCGGTACTTCTATCATCCGAATCCCAACCAGAATCACGACGCCCGGTACCTGGACGGCTACGTCGATTTCGGCCGGGAGATCGAAACCCGGGCCGTGCGGCTGCGGATCGTCGAGCAATGGGCCGACAAGGGGGAGCAATCGCTGTATGGGGTGCGCAACGATCGCGGCGGACAAGATCTCGATCCGCGCCGCTGCCGCGTCTTCGGCATCGCCGCGCTGGGCTATGTCGGTGGCGAAGCCCCGCTGGACAAGAAAATCGGCGAGCGGCTGGAAGTCTTCGATTCGGCCAGCGGGCAACTCAAGAGCGAAGTCGAGATCGATCAGCCCGGCCGCTTGACGTATGACGGCCAAGGCAAGCTCTACGCGGTGTCGGGCGACAGCGTGGCGCAGGTCGATCGCGCCGGGGGCAAACATCAAACCGTGCTGGAACATCTCGACGCGCCGGGCGATATCGCCTTCGACGCGGCCGGCAACCTGTACGTCGTCGAGCACGGATCGTATGGCTATCGCATCCGGGTGTTCGATCCGCAGCACAAGCTGCTGAAGACCGTCGGCCACGCCGGCCCGCGCAAGGCCGGCCGCTGGGATCCCGAAGTGTTCGGCCGGATCGTCGACATCGACGTCGATCGCGAGGGCAAGCTGTGGGTGGTCGAGGATGAGATTGGCCCAAGCGCGTGGCTTTGTTCGCGGCCGACGGCACCTTCGAGCGCGAATTCCTGGGCAATACGCCCTACGGCGGCGGCGGCGTGCTCGATCCGTTCGACAAGCGGCGGCTGCTGATCGGCCCGCTGGAATTCGAATTGGATTGGCAGACCGGCCACTCGAAGCTGAAAAATCTGACCTGGGCGGGCAACACTCCGGCCGGCGAGCTCCCGATCCACCTCGAAGACCGGATTTACGTGACCAGCTGGCTGGCCGGGTTGAGCATGCCGTGCGGGATCGTCTATCGCTACGTCGACGATCATCTGGTGCTGGCGGCCGCGATGGGCGCGGCGACCGGATTCGAGCCGCTCAAGCGCCCGAGATGATCGCCCAGCTCGGCGGACCGCAGCTCGACCGGATGCTGTTCATCTGGTGCGACCGCAACGGCAATGGGCAGGTCGAAGCGGCCGAGGTGCAGCTGTCTCCCAAGCCGAAGGAGTTCCGCGGCCTGACCCGGTTCGAGCGCGACCTGGCAGCGCAGGCCGGCCAGATCCGCTACCAGGTGAAGGAGTTCCTCGCCAGCGGCGTGCCGCTCTACGAAGCGAAAACCTTTCCGGAGGCGTTCGATACCTTCGGCTTCACCCAAATGGCCAGCGGCGATTTCTATCGCCTGGGCACCGATGGCAAGCCCGAGGCCGGCATCACCGCCAAGGGTGAAACTGTCTGGACCTATCCGAACGAAGGGGCCGGCGGTCACGCGCGTGTACTCGGCCAGGCCCTGGTTCCCGGCTCAGATCGTGTCGCAGGGCGGATACGTCGGCCACGAAGCGCCCGGCGGCGAGCTGGGCGAGTTCTGCGTGTTTCATACCAATGCCGGCGGCTGGAACCTGATGACCAGCGACGGCTTGCTCGTGGCTTCGGTGTTTCGCGACATGCGCGATCCGCAGGCCAAACCCTGGAGCATGAGCGAGCATCAGCGCGGGCTGATGCTCACCGACATGAGCCTGGCCCAGGAACATTTCCAGGGCTACTTCTGTCGCTCACAGGCCGACGGCAAGTATTACGCCGTGGCCGGCCACAACCACGCCAGCGTGGTCGAGATCGTCGGGCTCGACCAGGCCAAGCGCTACCGCGGCACGATCGAAGTCGGCGGCCAGGACATCCTCAATGCCCAGCAGTGGGACGAAGAGCAGGAAAAGGCCAGTGTCTATC
The DNA here is from genome assembly GCA_963828155.1 of uncultured Planctomycetaceae bacterium. GTDB lineage: Bacteria > Planctomycetota > Planctomycetia > Pirellulales > PALSA-1355 > CAWCAX01. The sequence continues at coordinate 34,394 of CAWHDQ010000009.1, read as the reverse complement.
TGCGGGCGCCGGTGGTCGATTGCTACCGGTTGGAAAAAGCCCCGCAGCTCGATGGCCGGCTCGATGATTGGGCCGCGCCGAGCGCGACGATCGGCGACCATATCCGCTTCTATCTCGGCTTCGACGACAGCCAGTTGTACCTGGCCTACCAGGTGGCCGAGATGGGCCCGTTCAAGAACAGCGGCGAGCAATGGGACCGGCTGTTCAAGACCGGAGCCTGCGTCGATCTGCACCTGGGCGTCGATCCGGAAGCCCCGGCCGAGCGCGTCGGGCCCGTGCCGGGCGATCTGCGGTTGCTGCTGGCGATGCCCGAAGCGAAGCCGGCCGCGGTGCTCTATCGCCCCGTGCTGGCCGCCGGCAGCAAGGGCAAGCCGTGGCGGGTGGTCTCGCCGGTGGGCGAAGCGGCGTTCGACGACGTTCACCAGTTAACCGGCGTGCGACTGGCGCATCAGCCGAGCGCGGCCGGCTTTGCCAATGGCTTCACGGTCGAAGCGGCAATCCCGCTCAGCGAGCTCGGCCTGACGCCGGCCGACGGCCTGCGGCTGAAGCTCGACTGGGGCGTGCTGCGCAGCGGCCCCGACGGGCACGAAGTGCTGCAGCGGATCTGCTGGGCCAATCAGGCCACCAGCATCACGGCCGACGCGCCGAGCGAAGCCCGACTGCATCCCGAGCTGTGGGGCTTCGTCCGCTTCCACGACGCCAGCCGCCCCTCGACCGAAGACCGCCTCCAGTCCGACGAGCTCACCTCCAAGCCGGCCGGCAAGGACAAGGCCGTCAAAGCCGACGTCGACGACATCCTGGATTCGCTCGACGTGAAGAAGAAGTAGGGAGCAGGGAGCAGGGGGCAGAGGGTAGGGATTAGGGGCAGGAACGGCTTTCTTCGTCCCGTGCCCTCGAATGGCACTAACTTAAGGTAACGTGTGGTCGATCAGCGCGTTAGTAATCGCGAATTTGCGGCTCAGCCATTCGGTCGCCTGCTCTGCGTGTCGGTATTCTTTACGCCGGCCATTGCTGTTGCAATGAATCAGGGGGCGATTCTCTAGATCGAACACGATCATGTGATATCGACCAGAAACCCTTCTTAGAACGACTCGCAGATACTGCCCATTCCCAAGGATGACCTCCAGGTCTTTCGTCTTGATGGCTGACATTCGTCGGTTCGCAAAGTAAACCGGAACCGGAGGCGGCCAGGAGCCGTCATGGGCTGTTGGCAGCCCATGCGGCGAAGAACGCTGCAACGATTCCGAGATACACGATGGGCAACAACGCCAGCAGAAGTGCCAGGCCAGTCTTCATCTTGCGAGACATGGCGAGAGCCGTTCTTGCACAGACCACATACACCACCGGGTACAATGTGGAACTCCACAAGAAGCCCTGCGATGCCACGAGTAGGGCCGGCGGACAAGGCTCCGCCGACTGATGGCCGGCCAGGCTCATCACATTCGCGAGCAGCACGAATGGATAAACGATAAGCGGGATACCTGCCGGGATCAGGACTACCCAGGCTCGTAGTTTCATCCACTTAGTCTAGCAGAGCGTTCGGCTGGACAAGTTGGTGGCGTCCGCGGGTAGACGATGGAGCTTAGGGACGGCAACCACTTTCTTCTTCCCTGCCCCCTGCCCCCTACCCTCTACCCCCTGCCCCCGCCCGTCAGGGCTGGCTCACCAAAATCTTCCCGACCATCCGCTCGTCGGGGAAATTGGCCAGGACGTAGGTGTTCCGGCCGTTGGCGATCGAGACGACCTGGTGCTCCTGGCTGCCGACCGGACCGAAGCTCATGCCCGGCTGGAGCGTGATCTGGTGATCGCCGGCGGGCAGCTCGACGCGGAGCACCTGAATCTTGTCGGGCAGCAGGCCCCAGCAACGGGTGTCGGCCGCTTCGGCCGCCATCCAGACCAGGCCCAAGACGTCGAGGCCGACATTGAGCGGCGAGCCGCGATCCTGGCCCACGACTTCCTTGGTGCCGTAGATGATGCCGTTCTTGACCACGCGGCGGACGATCGCCCGGGCCAGCACCTGCGGATAGATGGCCTCGTACTGCTGCACGGCCATCCGGCCAACGTCGGTGATCGTGGCCGTCGAGCCGACCGGGTGCTGATCGACCGCCACGCGGACCTCGCTCACCGCATTGTTCGGCACAATCACGGCCGGCACTTTGACCGGGGCGATATTCGGCGGCAGCGTATATTTGCTCGTGGCGCTGAGGATCGCGCCGGCAATCGCCAGCGAAGCCGTGCTGGCCACTTCCGCCTTCTCGACTTTGAGCGGGCCGCGGCCGACGAAGGTAAACACGTACAGCACGCCGTTGCCGGGGGCCGAATGCCGGCCGTGCGTGGCCCGTTCCAGGTCTTGCTGGCCGAAGGGGAAATCGGGCTGCCAGCTGCAGACCATGGCGCTGGCCCGGGCCGCATCGTCGTAATTGGCATGGGTGGCTTCGCGGAGCATGCCCTGGACGTACGCCCCGACCGCGACGTGCTGGTAGGCCAGCTTGGGATTGTCGCCGTTCTTGTCTTTGCCGCTCTCGATGATCTGCTGCTGCTTTTCGGAGACCTGCAGGGCATAGGCGCCGGCGTCCTGCCCGTCGCCCATCAGGTTCGAGATCGACAGCATCGCCCGGATCAGGACTTTTTCGTAATCCTCGCCGGCGTAGCTGTGGGCGTTGTCGTCGGTGAGCATCGAGACGGCGGCCTCGCCGGCGCTGAACTGCTCGAGATGGTCGAAGTTGTCGCGGACTTCGCGGAGCAGTTGCTCGGCCTGCTTGGGATGTCCGTCGGCCAGCTCGATGATCGACTTTTCCAAGAGCAGAACGTCGCCTTCCTTCTTGTAGCGCTTCCGCTCTTTGTCGATCGTCTCCCGGGCCATTTCCAGGTTGCCGGTGTAGAACTCATCGCGAACCGCCACCAGCCGCTGGGCATGGGTGGTGCAGCCGCTGGCGGCGCAGAGCAGCGCGACCAGGCACGCGAACAGGGGACTGCGCTGCCGGCGAATGGACATCGGGCGCAGGGCGAGCCTGCCAGGCCGAAGTGCCGCCCGCTTGCGCCAGTGGGGTCCACGATGATCCGTCTCCGTCGCTGCCCTGCGCGTCCGTCCCCCGCCGGTGCGCCGTGCGTGTCCGCTCCGCTGCCGCTTTAGCTGCCGCCAAAGGCCCGGCTGAGCCGCGAGTGGTGATAGCCCTTGCTGATCGTTTCCGACTCTTTGCCGCCGTCGCCGTTGTGGATATTGACCAGCTCGAGCGTCAGCAGATAGTCGCGCTGGTAATCCTTGTTGCTCCGAGTCGTGCCGGAGGTCAGGCTGGCGAACAGCAGGTAGTCGAACGGCTGGCTGGCCTGTTCCATCGCGGCGGCGAAGATCCGCTGGTTCTGCGGGATCAACAGCTGATCGGGGCGGAGCCGGGTTTCCATCAGGCCCGCATCGATGTAGCGCTTGCTGACCGAATGGAACGCGCCGGCCTCGTTGATCCGCTGATCGATGATCTCGAACAGCTGATCCTTGAAATCGCCGATCTCCTCGGCGCTCTTGTTCTCGACGCCCAGAAAGCAAATCCGCAGCTTGCCGGGCTGGACCATCTCCGGCCCGCCGGCGCTGGCCTGCTGGATGACCGGCGGCTGACAATACTTGGTCAGCAGCTTGGTGACGGCCCCTTCGACCAGCGGCTTGAACGTTTCGGCGCCGGCGGCATGGCTGCCGACCATGTCGGCTTCGCCCGGCTTTTTGACCCGGGCGAATTGATTGCTGCGGCAGCCGGCGGCGCCGAGCGCGGCCAGCCCAGCCCAGGAGGCGTGCAAGAAATGACGGCGGTCCATCGGAATCCCTTCCTTGGCTGATCGTGCGGCCGGTCGTTTCCGGCGGCGCGGGAAACCCGTCTGCCCGTCACGATCCGGCTGGGGCGGAACGGCCGCACGCGGCGCGGTCCGCCAATTGGTTCAGCTCACGCTTGCGCTGCGGCGACTCGGGCTCTCCAAAGCCACGACGGAAGACGACCGCTGCGCCCGTTGTCCTTGGCGCTACATCGGACTGGCGCGGCGGGAAACTCCACCTGCCGGGCTCGAATGCTGGCTGCATCGCGACGGCGCGCCGAGACTTCGAGCGCCAGCACGACGTGTGCTAGCATCCGCCGCCTTGCCAGCATCCGCCCGGTGTTTTGGGTCGCGAATGATATCGGCGGCCCCCCGCCGCCGCAATGCGGGATCGCCGCCGCGGGGGACGACCGCGCACCTGCGCGGGCCCTGGGTGCCGTTGCGATGAGCTCGCGGCGCGCGGCGCTGCGGGAGCCCGCACCTTCCATCGCAAACCTGCCGCGGCGTGCGAGTTGCGTATTCCGGCGGTGCTCGCCAACTGCCGGACCGTTGACAGCCGAGAAGGGCGGTATCTACGATAGCGCGTCCTCGCACACCCCAAGCGAGCGGCCCGATTTTGCGACGTCGGCTTAACGCCGCGAAGTCGCTCGTTGTCGGCGGCCCCCACAGGGCATCCTCCTTTGTCGAACCAAACAGCTCTGGCCAGCCTCCCCGCGTCGTCGCGCCATCGTCGGCGTGCGCGCCAGCGGTGGGACCTGCGATGTCGGGCATCGCGCAGCGAGCCGTTTGATCTGGAATCAGAGACAATATGAGTGCTTCCTCGGATCCGGTGGGCGGCATACCGGCCGCCGGACCCCCGTCTGGCCCACGATTGGCCACTCCACCGGCGCACGATTCCCTGTCGGCCGCCGCCTCCGGCGAGACCCCGTCGATCAGCGATTCGACCGTCGACGAGTTCGGGCTCGACACCACGCCCCAGCTCGACAAGACCCCGACCCTGACGGGCCGGGTCAAGACGATCCTGGTCGGCAAGCCGCGCGACCTGACCGACCACTCGATCTTTCACAGCCTGTCGCTGGTGGCGTTTCTGGCCTGGGTCGGGCTGGGAGCCGACGGGCTGTCGTCCTCTTGCTATGGTCCGTCCGAAGCTTTCGCGATGCTGACCGAGGGCGGGGCCGACTTCCGCTTCCTGGCGATCGGCCTGGCCCTGGCGACGGCCCTGACGGTGTTCGTGATCTCGGCCTGCTACAGCCACATCCTGGAAGAGTTTCCCAGCGGCGGCGGCGGCTACCTGGTGGCCTCGAAGCTGCTCGGGCCCCGGGTCGGCGTGGTCTCGGGCTGCGCTCTGCTGGTCGACTACGCCCTGACGATCACCACCTCGATCGCGGCCGCCGGCGACGCTTTGTTCGGCCTGCTGCCGCCCGACTTTCACCTCGGCCACCTGACGCACTTTCAGATGAAGCTCGGCTTCGAGACGTTCGCCCTGCTGGGGCTGATCGTGCTCAACCTGCGCGGGATCAAGGAATCGGTCACGTTCCTGTTGCCGATCTTCATGATCTTTCTGGTCATGCACGCGATTTTGATCGTCGGCGCGCTGACGCTCAACATCGGCGAAACCGGCGCTGGTCGCGACGGTGCGCAACGATTTCGCCGAGAAGGTCAACAATCCGAATATCGGCCTGTTCGCGGTGCTCGCCGTATTCCTGCACGCCTACTCGATGGGTGCCGGCACGTACACCGGCATTGAGGCCGTTTCCAATAGCATGCCCGTGATGCGCGAGCCGCGCGTCGCCACCGGCAAGCGGACGATGCGCTACATGGCCATCTCGCTGGCCTTGACGGCCGGTGGCCTGATGGTGGCCTATCTCTTGCTCGGCATTCGGCCGCATGCGGAAAAGACGATGAATACGGTGCTGGCCGAAATGTTCGTCCAGGAGATGCCCTGGCTGCCCGCCTGGCTTGGCGACGGCTATGTGCTGGTGACGATCATCTCCGAGGGATTGCTGCTGTTGGTGGCGGCCCAGGCCGGGTTCATCGACGGCCCGCGGGTGCTGGCCAACATGGCCCGCGACTCCTGGATGCCGCACTGGTTCAGCAACCTTTCGGAACGGCTGAGCGTGCACAACGGCATCCTGCTGATGGGCTTCGCCGGCCTGGCGGCGCTTTGGTTCACCCAGGGCCAGGTGACCACGCTGGTTGTGATGTACTCGATCAACGTGTTCGTCACCTTCTCGCTGTCGATGCTCGGGATGTGCCGCCACTGGTACGAGGTGCGTCACGAGAACCCGATCTGGCGGCGGCGGTTCGCCCTGTTCCTGTTCGGCGGGCTGATGTGCGTGGGCATCCTGACCGCCAATGTGTATGAGAAGTTCTGGACCGGCGGCTGGGTCACCGTGGCGGTCACCAGCACGCTGGTGCTCGTGTCGCTGCTGATTCATCGCTATTACGACACCGTGGTCGACAAGCTGAGCCGGCTGAACAGTCTGCTGAGCGTGGTCACGCCGCCCGCGCGCCGGTGGCCGGCGATCCCGACCCCGCCCAGCCCACGGCCGCGGTGCTGGTCGGCGGCTACAGTGGACTGGGCATCCACACCATGCTCAACGCCCTGCGGTTCGGCCCCGGCCGATTCACCAACATGGTGTTTCTGAGCGTGGGCATCGTCGACTCGGGCAACTTCAAGGGGGCCGACGCGGTCGACGATCTGCGCCAGCACACCGAAGAGGCGCTGAATCGCTACGTCGACCACGCCCGGCGGTTGGGCATGCCGGCCGTCGGCTTCATGGCCATCGGCACCGATCCGGTCGAAGAGCTCGAGCGGCTCTGCGTCGAAGTGCAGAAGCGGTTTCCCCGGGCGATCTTCTTCGCCGGGCGATTGGTGTTTCAGCGCGATACCTGGTACCAGCGGCTCTTGCACAACGAGACGGCCTACTCGCTGCAGCGGCGGCTGCAATGGGACGGCGTGCCGATGGTGATTCTGCCGACCCGCGTGCGCTGAGCCGGCCCCCTGCCCCAGGGATGGCCGCGAACCGGCCGGCTTGTTTCGGCGAGCCCGGGCATGATCTAAAATGCGCGGCAAGGAGCACCCCCCCATGCGCACTTGCCGAGCCCTTGCGTTCGGGCTGTTGATACTCGCCGCCGGGCGGCTGGCGGCCGACGAGACGCCGCTGGGCCAAAACTGGCCGTACGGAGCTGCGATGAAGGAGGCCGCGGCCCGCTTCCAGGGGCGGCCGGGCGTAGTCGTGCACATCGGCGACTCGATCACCTACGCCAATCCCTACGGCGCCTGGGCCCGCTACGGCGCTGGCCGAACGCCCGACGACATCAGCATCCTCAAATGGATGCACGCCGGCGCCGACGACGACAGCGACGGCTGGTCGTTGGCCCGGGTCGATCTGCCTGGCGGACGCTCCCACACCGCCTGTAGCGGCATCCGCAGCGACGAGATGCTGGCCGGCGGCAAGTCGATGATGCCGCCCCTGGCCGAGTTGCTGGACAAATACAAACCGCAAATGGCCGTGCTGATGCTCGGCACGAACGACGCCTCGGCCGGCCGCAAGGTGCAGGATTACCAGGCCGACATGACCCAGGCAGTCGACCTACTGCTCGAGCGCGGGATCATTCCGATCGTGTCGACGATCCCGCCGCACGTCGGCAAGCCCGAGCTAGCCCGGTCGTACAACGCTGCCCTGCGAGAATTGGCCAAAGCCAAGTCGCTGCCGCTGATCGATTTCGAAGCCGAGATCCTCAAGCGCCGGCCGACTGATTGGGACGGCACGTTGCTCGGCAAGGGAGATGTCCACCCGACCGCCGGCCAAGGACCGACGAGCCCGGCCTCGGAGCCGACGGCTGAGAATCTGCGCACGAGCGGCTATCTTTTGCGCGGCTGGCTATCGGTAAAAAAAATCGGCGAGGTGAAGAGTGTGGTGCTCGATGGCCAGTTGCAGCCCCCGGCCGGGTCTAAGGTCGAGTTCCCTCCAGCGAAGGCACCGCTAGAAGTCATCGCCGACGAGACGGTCAAACTGCCGGTCACGCGCGACACGTATTTTTCGAACGTCGGTCCCGAGGCCGACGGCAACCTGGGGGGCGCGAGCAAGCTCAAGGTCAAATCGATCCAGGAAATGACGCTGCTCGACGTCGACCCCAAGCCCCTCCAGGGGCGCGTGATCCATTCGGCCACGCTGCACGTCCACGGCAAGGACCTGCGCCGGGTGACGGTCGGTTCGTTCGGGGCCCCGTGGCACGAAGGCACTTCCACCGGCTACAAGCCGCAGGAAGGCAGCAGCTCGTTTCGCTGGGCCCAGTACCCGAAGACCCCCTGGACTCGCGAAGGGGGCGATCTTTGCTCCGTGATGCTCGGCCAAGGCGGAACGATCTGGCGGATGGCCGATGCCACACCCGTCGATGCCGACGGCTGGCAGCACGTGCCGATCGATCCGGCGGTGCTCGCGGCCCGCGCGGCCGGCTTGAGCGAGGGACTGCTCGTGTTCGACGATACCGGCAGCGAGTGGACTCGCGACGGGGAAAAATTCACGCTGCAATTGTTTCCCAATCGGTTCTTCGACAGCCGCGAGAGCGGCCCGGCGACTGCCCCGTACGTGACGGCCGTGCTGGGGGAGAAGGACAAAGAGCCGCCCGGCGAGCCCGACGATTTCAAGGTCGATGTCGCAAATCTGCCCGCGGGCGAAGCGATCGTTTCCTGGCTCACGCCCGCCGACAAGGGTCCGGCGGGGACGCTGGGATTCCACGTCCGAATCAACGGTGTGCCGGTGCCCCGCGGCTCGCTACCGATTCCGCTTGGGGCCAAGCCCGGCGAGCGCGTCGTCATGCATATTCGCGGCGTGGACTTATCGAAAATCCCTTCCAACCCACAGGCCAGTCGCGCGTGGCAAGAGAACGTCGGCCGCCAGAAAGCCAAGGCGGAAGCGGAGCAAGACCTGGAAGCCGTCCGGCGAATCCGCAAGCAAATCCAGCAGACGGCGGGATTGCCACTGCTCATGGTTGCAGCGATCGACGCGGCAGGCAATGTCGGCCCGCAGGCGATTTTCCCGGTCGCATATTCGAAATCCGCGCCGCAGAAGCTGCCCGGCGTCGACATTTATTTCAATCCGCCTGACGACGCCGCGCTCGACGATTTGCCCAAGCTCGGCGAGTGCCGCGTGGCGATCATCGATCCTCTAGACAAGGTGCAGCCGGTCACAGGCGAGATGATTCCCGGGCAGGACGAAGGCTACCTAGTCGTCAATCCGCTCTGGAATGCCCGGCAGCGGCGGATTCGCTTGAACGGCGCGAGAAACGAGTTCGTAGGCTTTCAGATTCTGCTCGCTGGCAGCGTCGAGGACGTCCGCGCTACTTTGATCTTCGACGGCTCGGACGCTAAGGCAACGCCGCAAGTCAGCTTTGGCCGGTATGTGCATGTGCCCACGGCCAAGGGTCCGTTGCCCGATGCAATCGTGCCTTTCAGGGCACCCCCCGATGCGCCGTTCGCCGTACCGACGCCAGAGGAGAATATCGCCGGCCAGAAATCCGGCAGCCTGCTGTGCGAGGTCTACATTCCGCACGACGCGCCGGACGGCATGATCCGCGGAACACTGGAACTTCAATCTCGCACCGATCATGTCAGCATCCCCGTGCAGCTGAACGTCTGGAACTTCACGTTGCCCGACGATCTGAGCTTTCTGCCCGAGATGAATTGCTACGGCCTGCCGGACAACGAACTGGCTTACTACCGGCTGGCCCAATTGCACCGCACCGTGCTCAATCGGGTGCCCTACCATCAGAGCGGCTCGGTCGAGCCGGGCTGCGCTCCCGCCTGGGACGGCCGCACCCTGGACTGGACCGCATGGGACAAACGATTTGGCCCGCTGCTCGATGGGTCGGCCTTTGCCGATCAGCCGCGGGGGCAAATCCCGCTCGAATGCTTCTACCTGCCGATCCACGAGAACTGGCCGACGCCGATGGAGGGCAATTACAACGGCAATTACTGGGCCGACGCGGCCTTTCCGGCGTCGTACCGCGCGGCGCTGGTCGAGGTCTCGCGGCAGATGGCCCGGCACTTCAGCGAGCAAAATTGGCACGAGACGCTGTTCCAGTTTTTCCTCAACGGCAAGAACAACTTCAAGCAAGCCGGCTGGTCGCGGGGCTCGTCCCCCTGGCTGCTCGACGAGCCGGCCAACTTCCAGGACTATTGGGCCCTGCGGTGGTTCGGCGCGGCCTTTCACGAGGGCGTGCGGCAGGCCCGCGGCGCTGGCGATCTGGGCGCGAAGCTGCTCTTCCGGGCCGACATCTCGCGCCCCCAGTGGCAGCGCGACGCGCTCGACGGCGTGCTGGATTACAACGTGGTCGGGGGCGGCGCGTTTCGCCAGTACCGCCAAATGGTCCTGGAGCGCAAGCGTCAGTTCGGCCAGATCGTCGTCGACTACGGCAGCTCGAACGCGATCGAGCAGAGCAACATGCAGCCCGTCGGCTGGGCCCTGGATAGCTGGTCGCTGGAGAGCGACGGCATCGTCCCCTGGCAAACGGTCGGCAACAAGCAGTCCTGGACCAAGGCCGACGCCGAGTGCCTGTTCTATCCCCCGCGCAACGGTGGCGGTGAACCGATCGCGTCGATCCGGCTGAAGGCCTACCGCCGCGGCCAGCAGGACGTCGAATACCTGACGCTGTTGGCCAAACAAACCGGGCAGCAGCGCGGCAGCCTGGGCCGGCAGATGCGCGAGGTGCTGAAGCTCGCCGGCACCCGCGCAGGGACCGGCTTCGAAGGAGGCGAAGATGCCGGCATCATCACGTTTGCGGATTTGATGCCGCAGCAGGCTGCGGCTCTCCGGGAGCGGGTCGGCGCCGCGCTGTCGGCCGCGGCGCCGCCGGCCAAGGCCCGGCTGGTCGAATTTCGCACGCCGGCCCGCGATGGTCGGCAACCTTCGCCCGGTTATGTGGCCGGGACCGGGCCTTTAGCCCGAGCCGACGGTATTACGTCGAAACCGGAGCCCGCCGCCCAACCGGCCGGCACGATCGTCTTGCAAGGCCCGCGGCAAGTGCGCGACGCCTTGATCGATTTTGCCGATGTCGAAGCGAACCTGGGCGCCGAACCGCGGAGCAACGCCCTCCGCCGCGCCGAGCGGGGCAATGCGTTCCTGGTGCGGTTCGATCTCGATTCGGTCGAACGACCGGCCAAGGCCCGGCTCAAGCGGGCGACGCTCAGTTTCTTCGTCTGGGATCCCAGCAGCAAAGGAAATACCAAGGTCGTTGCGGCCCGGCTCAAGCGCGGCTGGGACGACAAGTCTGTCAGTTGGCACCACCCAAGCCAGCGTCAAACCTGGCAGAACGGCGAGTTCGACCCGGCGGTCGATACGCTCGATCCGACGCCCGGCATCGTCGTGCAGCCCGAGCAGGGAGCCGATACGGCCGAGCCGCCCATCGAGTACCAGCTCGACGTCACGCCGCTGGCGAAAGTCTGGCTCGACGACTCACGATCGAACAACGGGCTGGCGATTCTGCCCGTGGTCGATCGCGCGACGGACGACGGACAATTCAGCCGCTTTCAGATTTACGCATCCGAATACCAGGACGTGGCCGTCACGCCCAAGCTGGGGCTGGAGTTCGAGCGCTAGGCTTTTGCATTGCCTTGGCACGTGGGTGCCCGCGGAAACCTCGAACATGCAATCCCACCACCGACCCGCGCGAGACTTGCAGCCATGAATACTCCCGCGACATCGCTTTCGTCTGCCGACCGCCGGACGTTTTTGCGGCAAGGACTGACCGCGCTGGGCGGGGCCGCGCGCTCGCTTCGGCCTGCGGCACGACGGCCCGGGCCGACGATGCTCCGCGCCGCAGCGAATTTCAGATCGCCTGCATGACGCTCCCCTACAGCCGCTTTCCGCTTGCCCGGGCGCTGGAGGGCATTCAGGGCGCCGGCTACCGCTACGTGGCCTGGGGCACCAGCCATCGCGAGGCCGACGGCAAGAACCTGCCGGTGATGGCCCCCGACGCCCCGCCGGAAAAGGCCGCCGAGCTGGCCCGCCGCTGCCGCGACCTGGGCCTGGAACCCCTGATGATGTTCTCGACCATCTATCCCGAGGCGGAGGGCGCGGTCACGGTGCTCTCGCAGCGCATCCGCCAGGCCAGTGCCGCCGGCATTCCGCAGGTGCTTACCTTCGGCCATACCGAGGGGGGCAATCGCGAGCTGTGGCTCGAGCGGTTCAAAGAGCTCGCCCCGATCGCCCGCGATCACAAGGTGCAGATCGTGGTCAAGCAGCATGGCGGCTCGACCGGCACCGGGGCGGCCTGCGCCGAAGTGACCCGGGCGATCGGCGACGAGGCGATCAAGGTCAACTACGACGCCGGCAACGTGATGGACTATCTGAATCTCGACCCGCTGGCCGACATCAAAACCTGCGTCGACGAGATTCGCGGCTTTTGCATCAAGGACCATCGCAACTTTCCCCGCGACGAGGATTGCGGGCCGGGCTTCGGCGAGATCGATCACTACAAGCTGCTCGCGACCGTCGCCCAGACCGGCCGCCGGATGCCGCTCTGCTGCGAGAACATTTCGGCCCCGCTGGTGGCCCCGCCTGACCAGCCGGAGGGGGTCGACAAGCTGGCCCGCAGGGCGCAGGGAGTTTCTGGAATACGTCGTGGCCGGGCTGGCCCAGTTGCCCGCCGGCAAGTAGGGCCGGCGGACCGCGGCAGGGCGTAATCGGACGGCGGTCCGCCAGGCAGCGGAGAATTGCCCAGCTTCGCGCCGGACGGGCGAATCTGTCACAAGATTGTGACTGGCGCTGCGGCGGGCGCGAATTCCGAAATTCGTGGGCTTTTGGGCCCGAATTGCCACTCGCCTGGGGCTCTGAGCGTGGCTGGTCGACTGGAGGGCGCACCGCAACGGCGTGACCACGGTCGGCGGGTCGATGGCCCCATGTGGATTTGCGTTGACCGTCTTAATTGGTGTCGTTTCAGCGGTTTGCGCTCGCTTGTCGGTCGTCGTCGATCAGGCGTCGAACCTCTTGGCACGCCACGTGCATTTAGGGGCTTGCGGAAACCTCAATCCGGCTGACGTAAGGCCGGTTCACCGAGCGAAGCGTGGCCCCAAAGCCGCACACAGCACAAGGAGACGTATCATGAAGAAGATCGAAGCCATCATCCGCCACTTCAAGCTGGAAGAAGTCAAGGACGCGCTGAACGCCAAGGGCGTGCAGGGCATGACCGTGACCGAAGTCCGCGGCTTCGGCCGGCAGAAGGGCCACACCGAAACCTACCGCGGTGCCGAGTACGCGGTCGACTTCCTGCCGAAGGTCAAGCTGGAAGTCGTCGTCGGAGCGAAAGACGCGGCCGGCGTGATCGAAGCGATTCTGAAGAGCGCTCGGACGGGTCAAGTCGGCGACGGCAAGATTTTCGTCACCGACCTGGCGAACGTGATTCGGATTCGCACCGGCGAGACCGAAGAAGTCGCGATCTAAGGCGGTCGCGTCCCGAGGGGTGCATCCGCGACGTGGCCGCGCGCAGGTGCAAGGCGGTCGAGTGAGAACAACCTTCTCCCGGCCGCGCCCGCTGGCCCAGGCAGGCCAAGATGCGGCGCAGGCGGCGCCGACACGCAGACCGGAGTTCCGCTGCAGGGCACACACCCCCGGCGGGACTCCGGTCGTTTTTTTGCGCCGACATGAATCGCGGCGGCGTGTCCGCGGGCTCCCACAACTCGTTCGCGACCAGGCGAAAAGGTCCCCCGACTCGCAGTCGCGTCGCCCCGCGGAGCGGCACTGACGCCAGGTGCGGGCGAACTGCTGAATTCGTTGACGTTGCTGGGGCGGGTTCTATATTACCGTTTGGGAATCTTGTGGCGGGCCGCCACAATCACTTCGCGAGTTCCGTCCGGACCCGTTGCAGAAGAGACGTGCGACTCGGCGGACATCCGCCGACGAAGCCCCCAAACGCAATCCGGCTCCATCCCAGGCAGGTTGAGGGAGGACAGGGCATGCGGCATCTCATGGCAGTTGCGACGCTGGCGTTTGCCGCGGCCACCTTGCCGGCGGCGCGGCGCGGAACAAGTTGATTCCTCCGCGAAACCAAACCCCAAGCTCGTCGGCTACATCGCCGCCCGAATCGGCGAGTTCGAGCAGATTAGCGACCAGCGCAAGCAGCAACTGCAGAAGCTTGCGCTTTACATCCGCAGCCGAAACCAGGCCGGAGAGCCCGCGAAATTGGTGTTCATCTGCACGCATAATTCGCGGCGCAGTCACCTGTCGCAGATTTGGGCCACCGCCGCCGCGGATCACTACGGCGTTCAAGGTGTCGAAACCTTTTCCGGCGGGACGGAGGCCACGGCGTTCAACCCGCGTGCGGTGGCTGCATCGAAGACGCCGGGATGACGATTGAAAAGACCCATGACGAGAAGAACCCGAAATATCGCGTCGCGATCGGAGACGGTGTCGAGCTGGTCTGCTTCTCCAAGAAGTACAGCGACGCTCCGAACCCCTCGGCCGACTTCTGCGCCGTCATGACCTGCTCGAATGCCGACCAGAATTGTCCGACGGTCGAGGGCTCGTCGCTGCGGGTGGCGATTCCGTTCGAAGATCCGAAGGTCGCCGACGACACGCCGGAGGAAAGCGCCAAATACGACGAGCGCTGCGCCAGATCAGCCGGGAAATGCTCTACACGATGTCCCTGGTCGGAGCGTGAGGGCGGCCACCGGCCTGTGCCCGGCAGACGCGGCATTCGCCGTCGCCGTGGCCGCGACGGGCGGCACGTTCACCGCGGCGGCACGTTCACCACGGCGGCGGGGTCGGGCCGCATCTCGAACACGTCGCAGGATTGTAATTCTTACAAATCGCCCCGCCCATCACGGCGCCAGAACCGGCTCGCGCAGCTGTCAAAATGTCAAACTTTGACGCCTGCGCAAGATCGCCTCTTTAAGTACCTGCTTGGTGCAGGATTACGCGCCCGCTGCCAGCGCGCCTGTCGGCCGCCGCGCACCGCGACTTCAGGAATTTTCTCCGCTGCTAACTGCTTGTCGGGCAGCACGTTCATGGTGCGCGCATGCGTGGCGGGCAAAAAATAATTTGCCCCGTCGGTATTCGTCCGCAACACTCTGTGTATAACGAATATCAGAGCCTCGGCGCTCGGCGTGGCCGCGAATTTGCATCTCGCTGTGGTCGTAGCGATTATGCCGCGCTTGCCGAGCACGCCGGGCAAGCGATCGTAAACTAAAGTTGAATGGCCGTGGAGCGCCAGCGCGTCCCACGGGTCGAACTTTCAGCAGCAGCGTGGCCAAGCACGCGCACGCGGGGGAATGAAATGAAACGCATCTGGTTGACGGTCCTGTCCTGTTCGTCGCTCTCGGTGGGTTGGCTGTCCGCCGCGCCGGCTCCGGCGCAGGATGCCTGCGGCAGCTGTCAGACATATCGGCTGGTGTATCAGACCGTGTACGACGAGCGGCAAGTGACGGCTTACCGCATCGAGAACGAAACGGTTTACGAGCCGCAGCAGGTGACGCGCTATCGTCCCGTGTACGAGACCGAGCTGCGCGAGCGGCGCTATACCGTGGCCCGGCCCGTGACCGAAACCGCCGAGCGCGAAGAGCGCTACAAGGTAATGCGGCCGGTCTGGGAAACCGAAATGCGCGACGCCAGCTACAACCGCGTCCGCGACGTCTGCGAAACCTCCGAGCGCGAAGAACGCTACATCGTCCAGCGCCCCGTCTGCGAGACGTCGGAACGCGAGGAACGCTACATCGTCCAGCGCCCGGTGACGGAAACGCAGGAGCAGGAACAATGCTCGACGGTGGTCGAGCCGGTCACCAGCTACCGCACCGACTACGTCGATCAGGGCGGATTCGTCGAGCAGGCCACCGTCGTGCCGGGCCGCACCTACACGGCCCTCCGCTGGGTGCCCGGCACCACCGCTTGCGATCCGGTTACCGGCACCCAGGTGTATCAGCGGGGCGGCCTGGCGTGGGTGCCGTTCCAGGGCCCGGCCAGCACGACCGTGCAGCGGGTCTGGCAGCCGAACGTCGTCGCTCAGCAGACGCCGCAGACCACCTACGTTCAGCGGGTCGTCACCCAGAAGGTTCCGGTGCAGGTGACGCGGTACGTGAATGAAGAAGTCGTCCGCAAGATTCCGGTGCAGGTCCAGCGGATGGTCCAGGAAGAGCAGGTCCGCAAGGTTCCGGTCACCACCACCCGGCAGGTCGTCGAACGGGTCGAGCAGCAGGTGCCGGTCCAGGTCTGCAAGATGGTCGAAGAGGAAATGGTGCGCCGCATTCCGGTGACCACCTGCAAGATGGTGTACGAGGAAAAAGTCGAGCAGAATCCGGTTCAGGTCTGCCGGATGGTGGCCGAGCAGGAAACGATCCAGGTCGCTCGCGTGGTCGAGAAGCGCGTGCCGGTGACCTATACCTACCGCGTGCCCCGGGTCGTCGAGATGCGGGTGCCGATCACGCCCTGCGGCGTCGAAGTGGCCGCCCCCAGCTGCTGCGGCGACAGCGGCGCGGTGGTCAGCTCGGGCGCGACCTATCCCGCTCCGTCGACCGCCACCAAGATTGTGCCGCAAAACGGCAAGACGTTCGGCCCCACGCCGGCTCCGCCGCCGGCCAACGGCGGCAATGGCACGAAATCGAAGAACGGCTCGGCCGACAGGAAGCCCGAGCTGAACCCGCGCGACAAGGTGCCGATGCCCGGCCCGGTCGACGAGGAAGACGAGCCGCGCAACGGGGCCTGATCGCCCGCGGCTCGCGTCCGGCACTCGATACCAAAAACGAAACCGGCGGTCGAAGTTTTCGACCGCCGGTTTTTTTTGTTCGGCGCACCTCAATGCGATCTCGACGTCGCTCGGCGCTCGCACGCGGCCCGGCAGAGGCCGAGGAATCATCGCGCGGGACGGTCACGATCGGCTCGGCGCCACGGCTCCATTGCCCGTTGGGGCAAACCTGGATTGGCTTGGGTCATGCACCCAGGGTCAGCGCTGCGCTTGACCCTGGGCTAACTTCCTTTGGCCCTTCGGGCCAGCGGCGGCAGCAACCCAAACGACAACCGCCGAGATGGGCGGGACAGGCGACCCCGACGTCTGCGTTTGCATCGCCCCTGAGGTGACATCGGTGCCCAGGTCGCGCCCTACTTCGCCTTGAGCAATTCGTCGGCCGCTTTGACGACGTTGTCGACCGTCAAGCCGAAGTGCTTGAATAGCGCGCTGGCCGGGCCCGAGGCGCCGTACGACGTCATGCCGATGAACCGGCCACTGGTGCCGATGTACTTTTCCCAACCCTGCTGGATGCCGGCTTCGACGGCGACTCGCCGGGTGACCGCCGGGGGCAGCACCTGATGGCGATAGGCTTCGTCCTGCTGGTCGAACCATTCCCAGCTGGGCATGCTGACCACTCGGGCTTTGACGCCCCGCGCCTTGAGCTGCTCGTAGGCGTCGACGCACAGCGACAGCTCGCTGCCGGTGCCGATCAGGATCAACTCGGGCTGGCCCCCTTCGGCATCGGCCAGCACGTAAGCCCCGCGGGCCGTGCCGGCGGCCGGGGCGTATTTGGCCCGGTCGAGCGTGGGCAGGTTCTGCCGCGTGAGCACCAGGCAGACGGGCCGGTCCTTGAGCGGCATGATCGCCCGCCAGGCCTCGGCCACTTCGTTGGCATCGCCGGGGCGAATGGTCACCAGGTTGGGAATGCCCCGCATCGCGGCCAGGTGCTCGATCGGCTCGTGCGTCGGCCCGTCCTCGCCCACGCCGATCGAATCGTGGGTGAAGATCCAGATGCACGGCAAGTGCATGATCGCGCTTAAGCGGATCGACGGCTTGCAGTAGTCGGTGAACACGAAGAACGTCGAGCCGTACGCCCGGATGTGCGACAGGGTCATGCCGTTCACGGCGGCGGCCATGCCGTGCTCGCGGATGCCGAAGTGGAAATTCCGCCCGGCGTAGTTGCCCGGCTCGAACGAGCCCGCCCCGTCGAACGTCAGGTTGGTCCGGGTCGAGGGGGCCAGGTCAGCCGCTCCGCCGATCAACCAGGGAACGTTCTTGGCCACGGCATTGATGACCTGGCCCGACGACGCGCGGGTGGCCGCGCCCTTGGCGTCGGCCGGATAGTTGGGAATGTCCTTGTCCCAACCGGCGGGCAGGCCGCGGGATTCGATCAATTTCAGTTGGGCCGCCAATTCGGGATGCTTGGCCGAGTAGTCGGCGAATTTCTTCTGCCACTCGGCGTGCAACTTGGGCCCGCGGGTGCCGATGCCGGCGGCCCAATGGGCCGGCACTTCGGGCGGCACCAGAAACTTGGCGTCGACCGGCCAGCCGTAGAAGGCCTTGGCTCCGCGGATTTCTTCTTCGCCCAGCGGCTCGCCGTGAGCGGCGGCGGTGTCGTGCTTCTTGGGCGCTCCGTAGCCGATGTGGCTGCGGACGATGATCAGTGTCGGCCGGTCCTGGGTCTTGTGGAATTCCTGGTAGGCGGAGCGGAGCGCGGCCAGATCGTTGACATCGGGCACTTTGACGACATGCCAGCCGAGCCCGGTGAACCGCGTGGCCACGTCGTCGGTGTAGGCCAGCTCAGTGTTGCCCTCGATCGTGATGTGATTGTCGTCGTAGATCCAGCACAGGTTCGAGAGCCTCAAATGGCCGGCGATCGAAGCGGCCTCGTTCGACACGCCCTCCATCAGGTCGCCGTCGCTGCACAGGGCGTAGACGTTGTAGTTGAAGATCTCGGCGCCCGGCTGGTTGTAGCGGGCAGCCAGCCAGCGCTCGGCGATCGCCATGCCGACGCTGTTGCCGACCCCCTGCCCCAGCGGCCCGGTCGTGGTTTCGACGCCGCTGGTGTCCAGGCTCTCGGGGTGGCCGGGCGTCCGCGAGCCGAGCTGCCGAAACAGCTTGATCTGCTCGAGCGGCACGGCCAGCTCCTTGGTCACCTGGCCATGCTCGACCTGCCGCACGCCGGCCAGATGCAACGTCGAGTAGAGCAGCATCGAGGCATGCCCGCAGGACAGCACGAACCGATCGCGGTTGGGCCACAGCGGGTCGGTCGGGTCGAACCGCAGAACCTCGTTCCACAGCGTATAGGCCACCGGCGCCAGGGCCATCGGCGTGCCGGGATGGCCGCTGTTGGCCTGCTGGACCGCATCCATCGACAGGGTGCGGATGGTGTTGATCGAGAGCTGGTCGAGGTCGGGCTTGCTGGCGGTGGCCGTCGCGGCGGCGGATTTGGTCTGCATACGAATACCGTGGGTCGACGAAATTTCATGCCGGCCAAAAGGCCAGCCGAGAGTGCAACTGGGGCAGTCCGATGAGTTTAGGGGGGCCGCTGAAGGGCGTCAACGCGCTGCACGGCCACGTGAACAGGGGGCTAACCAGCGGCACGGCAACGATCCTTGCCGTGCCCGCCGATCGATCCCTGGGGCCGCACGCTCGCTGCCCAGCGCTGATCGCACGCTGCGCGGGGGCCAGCTCAGCTTGTGCGTGGCCAAGCCCGCGTGACGCCGTGTGTCGGGCGCGATAACTGCCGCAGACGCCGAGCTACAATTCGGGCTTTCGCCAGTCCGAATTCCGCCGCCAGGAGTCCACGATGGAGATCAAATCCCTCGCCGAAAAGATCACCGCCATCCAAGTCGATGCCGTGGCCCTGGGCGTCTATTCCGATGGCTCGCCCTCGGCAGCTGCCGCGGAATTCGAGGCCGCCAGCGGCATTCGCCTGACGGGGCTGGCCGAGCGGAAGGAATTCAGCGGCAAGCCGTACGAACTGCTGTCGATCGTGGCGCCGGCCGGGTTCGCGGCTCCGCTGCGTTTTGCTGGTCGGGTTGGGCGAGCGCGGCAAGTTCGACGCGGGGATGGCGTTTCGCGCTGCCGCGGCCGCGGCGCGGCAACTGGCCGGCAAGCGCCGCGCCAAGGTGGCGTTCTACCTCGGCGAAAAATGGCCGGCCGAATGGGTCGAAAGCGGCGTGGCCGGCGCGCTGGTCGGCTGCCAGGGGCAGGACCTCTACCGGGCGGAAAAGAATCGCCATCCGTTCGACACGCTGCTCTGGGCTGGCGGCGATCACGCCCAGCTCGCTCACGGACAGATCCTGGGCGAAAGCGTCAACCTGACCCGGCGGCTGGTCAACGAGCCGCCCGAGGACATGTATCCCGAATCGTTCGCCGCCGCCGCCGGCCGCGTGGCCGATGAGTGCGGCCTGGCGATCGAAGTTTGGGACGAGAAGCGGCTCGCCGCCGAGCGCTGCGGCTCGCTCTTGGCCGTGGCCAAAGGCTCCAGCCGGCCCGCGCGGCTGGTGATGATTCGTTATCAGGGCGCCGCGGCGAGCGCTCCGCTGCTAGGCATCGTCGGCAAGGGCGTGACGTTCGACTCCGGCGGCCTGTCGCTCAAGCCGCCCGACGGCATGCTCACGATGAAGTGCGACATGGCCGGCGCCGCCACGATGCTCGGGCGCTGCGGGCAATCGCCTTGCTCAAGCTGCCGGTCAATGTGATCGGCCTGGCTGGATTGGTCGAGAACATGACCGGCCCGGCCGCCATGAAGCTCGGCGACGTGCTCACGGCACGCAGCGGCACGACGATCGAAGTCCACAATACCGACGCCGAAGGCCGGCTGGTGCTGGCCGACGTGCTGAACGTGGCCGTCGAGCAGGGAGTCAGCCGGATCGTCGATCTGGCCACGCTCACCGGCGCCTGCGTCGTGGCGCTGGGTACCGAAGTGGCCGGGCTGATGAGCAACGACCAGGCCTGGTGCGATGCGGTGGCCGCCGCGGCCCGCAAGTGTGGCGAGCCGGTCTGGCAACTGCCGATGTACCCGGAGATCTACGACGACAACATCAAGGGTGAAGTGGCCGACATCAAGAACGTCGGTGAGGGCCGCTGGGGCGGGGCGATCAGCGCCGCCAAGTTCCTGGAGCGGTTCGTCGACGGCAAGCCCTGGACGCACATCGACATCGCCGGCCCGGCCTTTCGCGACAAGCCCAAGCCCTGGGCCGAAGCCGGGGCCAGCGGCACGTACGTCCGGGCGCTGGTCGAGCTGGCCCGGGCCTCCGGCCCGCACACCCCTAGCGGGGGCCCCGCCAGGGAGTGGCCGCAGCATTCACCGCGTTTTCTTCATGAGATTTTCACATGCGTCGGATGGCAAGCGTGATTAAGATCGATCACATAGAGTTGTCAGTTCATTTCCCTTACTTTCGGAGACCCTGCTAATGGCGAGCCGACAGGCGGAACCGCGTCATGATTATTCGCAACATCGTCTCCAGCAGCCCGAAGCACTTCTTGGTGTCCTGCGCGTGCGGCTTGCTTACGTCTGACAATCGGCGGGCGGACCGCCCACGCGAACTTGGTTGCCAACGGCGGGTTCTTCGCAGAATTGATCTCCGCGAGCAACACGAACCCAGTCTCAGGTTTCACTGACTGGAGACGGTCAAACAATAGCCAATATGACGGAGTCTCCGTCGCGACGACCGATTAATGCGGGGTAGCATATACGTACAACCCGTACCAGGGCAAACTTCTTGTGCCGTCCTGGGTAATCCGGCGTTGGGCCCGGAGATTGCCGTTGAGCTTGTCCCAAACCATTGCGACGTCCGCGGCGACTTACTACACGTTCAGCTTCGCATATTTCATTGTGGCGGCTCGAAATAGCCAATTCAGTGCCAGCGTTTGGCGGGACAACTGTCCTGAACGATGTGAATGACACGAGTCGTTTACGATGGACGAGAACAATAATCTCGTCTGGAACGGTATGAGTCCTATTTCATCACCGCCACCAGCAATTCGACGACTATCTCGTTCATACCGCTCGGAATGACCCGACTTTAATGGCCTCGACTCGGTGAGCGTCACCGTCTATACCCCCGAGCCGGGCTCGCTGGCCTTGCTGGGCTGCGGGGCGATCGGGCTGGCGCTGGCTTGGCGGCGACGGAAAGCGGCCTGACGCGACCTGCGCATAACACGTCAAGAAACAAAGAGAGCCGCGCGGCGATCCCCCACTTCGGGCATCGCGCGGCTCTTGGTTTTGCTGCTTGGCGAGACGGCGACCCGCAGTCGCCATATCGGCCAGCGAGCGCCTGTCCTTTTCGAGTTCGAGGTTCATTCGCTCCGAGGCGGCAGCCAACCCTTCTCGCGTGCAGGGGCCGGCGCTGGTTGCACGGCGGCCAGTCGGGTGTCGGATTGAGCGGCCGTGCCATGCGGAGCAATGTGCTCGGGGGCAGATTGCTTTTCGCTCGGCTTCAGAACCCGGATCAGATAGGTAAGTGACATGGCCCTTCCTCCTCGGCGGCCGTGGCGGAACCCTCCGCGGCGGCCACTGGACGAACCGGCGACCCCGCATCACGCGGGGCCCTTGGGCAGCTGCACTCTGTACGCCGAACGCCAACCCCCGGGTTGCCCAAATCGGTCGAAATCGACAAAAAACTTCCGGCCGGCCGTACTCTGCGGCGGCCAATTGCCCGACATTGCTATGCGAATGCCGTTCCATAGCGACCGGCGTTTTTTGCCGCCCGCATGCGACGGGGCGATTGTGGTAATCTAGCGGGATGAATGCCGAAACTGGACATCCTGCCGCTCCGCAGCCGCCCGAATTGCTCGCTCCGGCGGGCGATTTCGACTGCGTGCGCGCGGCGGTCGAAAACGGGGCCGACGCGGTCTACTTCGGCCTTTCGACCGGCTTCAACGCCCGGGCCCGGGCCGCCAACCTGGCCCCGGACCAGCTCGGCGAAGTGATGCGGTACCTGCATCGCCGGGGCGTCCGCGGCTACGTCACGCTCAACACGCTGATCTTTCCCAGCGAGTTGGCCGAATTGGAAACAAACCGTTCGTCTGGTGGCCGCCGCCGGCGTCGACGCCGTGTTGGTGCAGGACTTGGGTGCCGTCCGGCTGATCAAAGCGGTCTGCCCCGAGCTGCCGATCCACGCCTCGACGCAGATGACGCTGACCAGCGCCGAGTCGATCGAGCGGGTGGCGGAGCTGGGCGTCGAACGGGTCGTGCTGGCCCGCGAGCTGTCGCTGGACGAGATCGCCCGCATTCACAGCCAGACCACAATGCCGCTGGAAGTGTTCGTGCACGGGGCGCTGTGCGTGGCCTACTCGGGCCAGTGCCTGACCAGCGAATCGCTCGGCGGGCGGAGCGCCAATCGCGGCCAGTGTGCCCAGGCCTGCCGCCTGCCCTATGAGCTGGTCTGCGACGGCCGCGACATCGACCTGGGGGCGATGCAGTACTTGCTCAGCCCGCAGGATCTGGCCGCCTATGCCCTGGTGCCCGAGCTGATCGCCGCGGCGCGCGGCGCTGAAGATCGAGGGCCGGCTGAAGACCCCCGAGTACGTGGCCAACATCACCCGGCACTACCGCCGGGCGATCGACGCCGCGGCGGCGGGCGGGGCGGCCGAATTCTCGCCGCGCGACGTGGAAGAAATGGAGCTCTCGTTCTCGCGCGGGTTCTCGCCCGGCTGGCTCGGCGGCTGCGACCACAAAATGCTCGTGCCCGGGCTGAGCTCGGCCAAGCACGGCGTGCTGGTCGGACGGGTGCGGCCGTGCCGGGCAGGCCGGGTCGAAGTCGAGCTGTGCGGCTCGCTGCAGCGCGGCGACGGCCTGGTGTTCGAGGGCGATCGGGCCGCCGGCCAGGAACAAGGCGGCCGGGTCTATGAGATTTTTCGCCAGGGGCAGTCGCTCACCGAGCGGGTCGGCGCGGGCTGCGTCGAGCTGGCCTTCGCCCACGGCGGATCGAATTCGACCGCCTCCAGCCTGGCCAGCGGCTGTGGAAAACCGACGAGCCGCAGCTGACGCAAGCAGCTGCGCAAGAGCTGGTCGCATCCGCAGGCCCAGCGCCGCCTGCCGGTCGAGCTGGAGGTCGACGCCGCAGTCGGCCGGCCGCTGGCGATCGTGGCCCGGGCCGCGGGCGCAAGCTTGCAACTGGCCTCGCCCGAGCCGCTGGCCGAGGCGATCCGCCATCCGCTCACCGCCGCGGTGCTCGAAGAACAGTTCGGCCGGTTGGGCGGCACGCAGTTACGAATTGGCCCGGCTGACGGCGCGGATCGATGGCCAGCCGATGATTCCCTTGAGCGTGCTGGGCAAGCTGCGGCACGCCCTGGTGGCCGGGCTGGACGAAGCGCTGGATCATTCCCACGCGCTGCGCTGCGCCGCGAAAGCGTCGTGAACGAGATGCGCGCGGCGCTGCCCGCGGCATCCAACGCTTCGGCTGAGGCGCCGGCCGTGCTGCACGTGCTCTGCCGCCGGCTGGATCAGGTCGACGCGGCGCTCGCCTGCGGGGTGCAGCGACCTCGTCGTCGAATTTCAGGACATTCGCGAGCATGCCGACGCGGTCGAGCGGGCGCATGCCGCCGGGGCCGGATTCTGCTGGCCACGCCGCGGATCCAGAAGCCCGACGAGCTGGGCATCTTTCGACTCATGGCCCGACAGCAGGCCGATGGCATCCTGGTCCGCAATCTGGCGGGGCTCGACTACTTCCTCGCGGCGGGCATTCCCGTGGTGGCCGACTTTTCGCTCAATGCCACCAACGAGCTCACGGCCCAGTATCTGATGTCGCTCGGCGCCGAACGGGTGACCGCCTCGTACGACTCGAACCGCGAACAACTGCTCGAACTGGCCGGGGCCGTGCCGGGCGAGTGGCTCGAAGTGGTCGTCCACCAGCACATGCCGATGTTCCACATGGAGCATTGCGTGTTTTGCGCCGTGCTGTCCCCGGGCACGAACAAGACGAACTGCGGCCGCCCGTGCGACGTACACCAGGTCGAGCTCCGCGACCGGACCGGCAAGATTCATCCGCTCAAGGCCGACGTCGGCTGCCGCAACACGCTCTACAACGCCGTGCCGCAGAGCGGGGCCGAAGCCGTCGCCGCCTTGCGAGCCCGCGGAGTGCGGCATTTTCGCTTGGAGCTGCTCGACGACGCGGCCGAGCAAATCGCCGAAACGATCGAACTCTACCGCCAACTGCTGGCCGGCGAGAAAAGCGGCAAGCAGGTCTGGAGCCGGCTGCACGCGGCCAACCGCGTGGGCGTCACGCGGGGCACGCTCGAAGAGCGCCGCGATCCGCTGGCGATACTCTAAGAAGGCAGAAGGATGAAGGCAGAAGGCAGAATCGGACCGGAGGTCCGCTCGGATTCGACGGGCAGTCTGCTGCCACCAGGGGACTTGTTGCTGGGCACTTCGAACTCGGGCAAAGTCGCCGAGCTCGCGCGGGCTGCTCGCTCCAACGGGACTGAAGCTCCGCAGTCTGGATGAAATGACGGGTGTGCCGCAGGTCGAAGAGACCGGCAGCACCCTGCGCGAGAATGCGGAGCTGAAGGCCGTGGCTTACGCTCGGCACTTCGGCCTGTGGACGCTGGCCGACGATACGGCGCTGGAGGTCGATGCCTTGAACGGCGCGCCGGGCATCCACACGGCCCGCTATGCCGAGCCGCAAGCCACCGCCGCCGAGAATCGCCGCCGCTTGCTGGCGGAATTGGCCGAGCTGCCGCTGGAGCGGCGCGGTGCGCGGTTCGTCTGCCAGCTGGTGCTGGCCGATCCGGCGGGCAACATTCGCGCCGCGGCCGTCGGCCACTGCCAGGGGCGGATTGCGCTGGCCGAAGCGGGGCCCGGCGGATTTGGATACGATTCGCTCTTCGAAGTGCGCGAATATCACCGCACGTTCGCCCAACTGGGCCCGGCGGCCAAGAGCATCCTCAGCCATCGGCGCGGGCCGTCGAATTGTTGCTGGGGCAGGTTGCCACGCCGGGCTGCTGCCGCGACTTTCTTACCGCGGGATAAGGTTTCACAAGGCCGCGGCGTGAAGGTTTTACGGCCGTGAACGGCGAGGCGCTAGCCGCCGGTGCGTTGGGTACCCGGGTTGTTTTCGGTAGCGTCTGCGCCGGGGTTTTCGCTGGTGGAACGCCTGGTGCGAAACTACCCCCGTTCGGAACCGGCGGCTAGCGCCTTGCCGCTCACGGCGGACACGGGTGCGGCACGAGTCCCTGCCGATTGCTTGCGACCACGGACGCGCGTATCCTGGATTCCCCACTCACACTTCCTTCCACCGAAAGGCCTGGTTGACGATGAAACCCTTCGTTTGCATGTTGCTGGTGGCCGGCGTGGCGCTGGCTTTGGTGGCCGCCGACAAGTCGTCCAAGACCGAGAAGCTGCTGCGGCACGTAGTGCTGTTCAAGTTCAAGGACACCAGCAAGCCGGAGGACGTGCAGCGGGTGGTCGACGCGTTTAGCCGCGCTGCCGGGCAAGATCGACGCGATCGCCGATTTCGAATGGGGCACCGACGTGGGCGTGGAAAACCTCAGCCAGGGATTCACGCATTGCTTTCTCGTGACGTTCCGCGACGCCAAGGGCCGCGACGCCTATCTGCCCCACCCGGCCCACGAAGACTTCAAGAAGATCGTCGGCCCGCACTTGGACAAGGTGCTGGTGGTCGATTACTGGACGGAGCGGTAAACAGCAGATGGGGCAGTAAGCCGGTAGAAACTGGACGATCCGCAGCCGATCCCCTACGATGAGCGGCGGATTTGCCTGGGAAACGGGACCGTGGCGGGGACGACCCCTTGTCCGACGCGAGATCGGCGAACCAGCCGAAGTCGGGCCAAGAACCGTTGCTAGCGGGCGAATGCACGGTTATGGGCGTCGAAAGAGGCAGATCCCCCGGCGACAGGCCTCGGACGAAGAAAACCGGCCGAATTTCCTAGCCGGCCAGGCGGCTTTGTCGGCGGCGGCTAAAACTTTGGCCGCCAAGGCGGGGTATAAGACGCGCGACAAACCGGCCCAGGGTGCGGCCGGTTTCGCTTGGATTCGCTCGCCCGCCGCGGCCACACAAAAAATCGCACCGCAAACCTCGAGGAGAATTGTACCGTGAAAAGAACTCTGCTCTCGCTGGCCCTCGTCGGCCTGCTCTTGGGCTCCGCCCCCGCCGTGGCCAAAGACACCCCGGCCATCGGCGGCGCCGACAGCGGGCTCAAGCCGGTCGCCATCGTTTCGCTGTCGGGCTACGACCGGGTGATGAGCGACATCGCCTTCGTCGGCCAGGTGGCCCAGCGGCCGGGGCTGGAAAAGCAGGCCGAGGGCATGCTGATGGTCTTTGCCCAGGGGTTGCAAGGCCTCGACAAGACCCGCCCCTGGGGCGTGGTCGTCAGCACCGACGGCACCAACTTTCCCCGGCTCGGCTTTTTGCCCGTCACCAACGTCAAGCAACTCTTGGCCTCGCTGCAAGGGCTGGTCGGGCCGGCCGACGATGCCGGCAACGGCGTCTATTCGGTCGAGGCCAACAACCTGAAGCTCTACGTCAAAGAGCAAAACGGCTGGGCCTTCATCTCCGACAGCACCGACTCGCTGGCCGAGCTGCCCAAGGACCCCAGCAAATGGCTCGACGGGCTGGACAAGAAGTATGAGCTGGCCGTCCAGTTCCAGATCGCCAACGTGCCCGAGGTCTACCGCACGATGGCCATCGACCAGATGAAGGAAGGGCTCAAATCCAGCGTCAAGCAGCAGCCGAACGAGGACGACGCCACCTTCGAGTTGCGGCAGAAGCTGATGCAGACCCAGCTGCAAACGCTGGAAGACGTGATCAGCGATGCCGACAGCTTCACGTTTGGCTGGTCGATCGATTCGCAAGCCCGGGTAACGTCGCTCGATCTGAGCATGACCGGCCGGGCCGGCACCGACCTGGCCAAGAAATTCGCCGCCATGAAGTCGGTCCCCTCGAGCTTCAGCGGTTTTACCTCGAGCAAGGCGGCCTTTTCCGCCGGCTTCTCGCAGTCGGTGACCAAGGAAGACGCCGATCAAGCGGCAGCAGCCCTCGACGGGCTGAAAACCACGATCGGCGGCGAAATCGACAAGTCCGACGATCTGCCCGACGACGCCACCAAGAAGGCCGCCAAGTCGATGCTCGACGATCTGGTCGAGGCCCTCAAGGGCACCCTGGCCAGCGGCAAGAGCGACGGCGGCGGCAGCGTGCTGCTGGGCAGCAAGACGCTGACCGGCATCGCCGGTTTGTATATCGCGGATCCCAGCAAGGTCGAAAGTGCGCTTAAGAAGCTCTCCGAGCTGTCGGCCAAGGATCCCAACATCCCCAAGATCAAGTTCAACTCCGACAAGTACGGCGACGTCCGCTTCCACACCGCCAAGTTCCCCGTCCCCGCCGGCGAGGATCTGGCCAAGATCGTCGGCAGCACGCTCGACGTGGCCGTGGGCATCGGGCCCAAGAGCGTTTACGTCGGGCTGGGCAACGACGCCCTGGGCGCGGTCAAACAGGCCATCGACAAATCGAAGGCCGGCTCCTCGAAGCCGGTCGCTCCCGGCTTCGCCACGGTTGCCGTGCAGCCGATCGTCGAGTTTGCCAACGCGATGGAGCCGAACCCGATGAACGAAGCCCTCGGCGCGGAGCTGGCCAAGGTGCCCGGCAAGGACCACATCCAGCTGTTGGTCTCGCCGATCGCCAATGGCCTGACCTACCACATCGAGGTTCAGGAAGGCGTGCTGAACCTGATCGGCGTGGCGGCCAACGTCGGGGCGGGCGGGCCGCCGAACGGTTTGCAAGGCGGAGGCGGTATCGGACCCCCGGGCGGAAATCCCCGGCCCCAGCGGGTCCGCTAGGTTGTTGCCAAGCTACGACCGGTCGATTTCCGACAGCGAAACCAGCGGCACCGGTAGCCCACTTGCGGCCACCGGTGCCGCTATTGTTTCGGCACAAATCCCTCTCCCTGCCAGGGAGAGGGTAGGGTGAGGGTGTGCCGAATTTCGTGACGACCAGCCATCTGCACATCCGCGAGCGGGCTGGCTCGTGGGACTCGGCATACGCGGACGTGACGTTACAGCGGGACGCCAGATGGGTGCAAACCCTCACCCGACCTCTCCCTGAAAGGGAGAGGAGTGCGGCGCATGCGCTTCCGACTGCCGCCCAACGCCAGGCAGTGCCACGCGAAATGCCCCGCCGTAGCACTCCATGTTGTTCGGTAAATCTGCTGCGGTGCTTGTCGGCGGATGACTCGCCGAATGGCACAACCTGCAAAAGCTGGGCAAGGTTTTCCGGTCGCGGGTAGTTTGTCGAAAACAGACTCTGTGCCGGTCGGGTTGAAGTTCCGGCCTGCGAAGTGCCGATAAAGCGCGGGACAGAATCGTTAGGTCGCGTTTCGTCGGAGAATGCGCAAGATGCGACGTCCCCTCCGCTCCAAAATCGTGCTGACGCTGGCAGCAAGCCTGGCGCTGCCCGCCGTGCCCTGCTTGCAAGCTGCCCCGCCTGTTACGCCGTCCGCGCCTGCGGCGGCTCAACCGACCGCTCGATCGGCGCCGGCGGCGCCGGCGATCGTCGATGTGGCGCTCGCCGACGGGGGCCGCCTCGCTGGGCAAGTGCTCGATAGCGGGTCCATTGCCCAGCCCGGCCGGCCGATTGCCGTTTTTCAACACGGCCAACTGGTTGCCGCCGGCGGCAGCGACGCCGCCGGGAACTTCGCCATCGAGCATCTGGCCGGCGGAATCTACGAACTGCAGTGCGACGGCCGGGCCTGCGTGGCTCGGCTCTGGGCCCCGGGCACGGCTCCGCCGGCTGCGCGGACGAGCCTGATTCTGACAACCGGCGGCGAGGTGGTCCGCGGGCAGACGACGTTCGGCCCGTTTACCGGCGATTGGCTCAAAGGGCGCGGCCCGTGGTTGATTGCGGCTGCGGCGATCGTCGCGGTGCCGACCGCGCTGGCGCTGAATCTCAAGCCCAAGTCGCCGGCGAGCTGATTGCGCGATCGGACGACCAAGTCTTCGTCAGCCGGCTAGAAACTTCTGCCGGTATTCATCGCGAGTCAGGCTGTGGAAATTGATTTCCCGGCCGTCGAGCCGATAGGTCAGCCGGCGAATCATCCCGATCTTGGCCAACACGTGGTTCGAGGCCACGTTGCGCACGTCGGCGATCGCGGTGATCAGCGGAATGCCCAGCTCGACGAATCCGTAGGCCAGCAGCACCGCGGCGGTTTCGGTGGCGTAGCCGTGCCCCCAGTATTCGGCGCGAAGCGGTAGCCGACTTCCACTGCCGGCTCGATGCCGATGGCTGCGGCGTGCTGCCCGGCCAGGATCTTCAGGCCCCCCAGGCCGGCCCAGGCGCCGGTTTGCTTGACGATCGCGACCAGCCAGCCGGGCACGCCGGGCGGACCGGGCACTCCGACGCGCCCCTCTTCCAGCATCCGCTCGAGCCATTCCTGGGCGACGGCCCGATCGTGGGTCGTGCCGGGTCCGATGTAGCGCATCACGTCGGGATCGGCACCCAGGGTCGCCAGCGCCTCCAGGTCGTCGGCGGGGGCCGCAGGATCAGCCGCTGGGTTTTGAGCGTCGGGATGCGCACCGCGGCACGTCTCGCGAAGGGGAAAGCAATGCAGTCGTACTATGGCCGAACCGGCGCGGTTGGGGAAGTCCGCCGGGGCGTCGGCGGGGCCTCCGCTTGGCTGAAAGACCGAGCCGCGGAGCGGCGGGTTCACCGCCGCCATTCGGGGTTCGTTCTCGGCATATTTCGCCGCCCGGGCCGAGGACCGATCGGCGGACTGCGGCGCGGCGGGGCGGCGGGCCGCGGCAGGCCCGTTTTTCCGCGGGAAAAGGGCCTGTTTTCGGGCCGAAAAATTCGCTGGTTTTCCCCGCTCCGACGCCTCCGCAACCGGGGCCAAAACCGCTATAATTGCGGTTCGCGCCGAGCTGTTTTTTGCCCCCTGTACACCCTGCCGTTTGGACGGACCCGCAGTGGCAACTGGCGTCAGTACGATCCCGCTGCCACGCTCCCCCGTCGGCGACCCTGCGGAGCCGAAATCGGGCACCGAGCGGCTGCCCGCGCCCGGCTTCGTCTTCGGTCCCGAGAACCGCCTGGCGGCCGTCGTCGCAGCCGCCCTGTTCGAGCAGCAGGCCGAGCGCTTCAGCCCGCTGGTGATCTGCGGGTCGTCGGGCTCGGGCAAATCGCACCTGGTGCGCGGACTCGCCCAGTGGTGGCGTGGCGCGCATCCGGAAGCGAGTTTGCTGGTCACCAACGGAACCGAGTTCGCCCGCGACTTTGCCCAGGCGCTCGAGCGTCAGCAACTAACCGAGTGGCGGGCTCAGGTTCGCGCGGTCGGGTTGCTGGTGCTGGAAGATTTGGGGCAACTGGCCGGCAAGGCGGCGGCCCAGCAGGAGCTGATCCACCTCCTCGACGAGCTGGCCGATCGCGGCGCGATTGTGCTGGTCACGGCCCGCTCGCTGCCGCAGCAGATCGCGTCGCTGGCGGCCGGTTTGCGGAGCCGATTGGCAGCCGGTTTGTCGGTGCCCTTGGCGCCTCCCGGGTCCGGCGGCCCGGCGGGCGATCTTGGAGCAATTGGCGGCCAGCCGGGGGCTCAGTCTGCCCAAGAGTGCCCTGGCGGTGCTGGCCAGCGGGCCGAGCGTGCCGGTTACGGCGCTGGAAGGTGCGTTCCGTCGCTGGGAGTTGGCCGCCCAGGCGGGCGTGCTGGGCAGCGGCACCCAGGGCAGCGGTACGCGGGGGAGCGGAACGCGTGACGAGCGCCCGCTCGGCAAGGCGGCGCTGGAGCACTTGGCGGCCGAGCACGCGCCGTCGCAGCGGCTCACGTTGGCCGAGATTGCCAGGGCCACGGCCAAGTATTTCGGGCTGACCTTGGCCGACATGAAGAGCCCTTCGCGGCGGCAGCAAGTGGTGGCGGCCCGCGGCGTGGCGATTTATCTGGCCCGGCTGCTCACATCAGCCAGCCTGGAACAGATCGGTCGGTACTTTGGCGGCCGCGACCACACCACGGTCCTGCACGGCCAGCGGCGAACGGAAAAACTGATGAAGCGCGATCCAGCCACCCGGCACGCGGTGGCCGAATTGCGCAAGAACCTGGTGGCCTGAGGGCCGGCTGCGGAGCTGGCGAAAGTGCGATTCACGATTGGGGAAAACCTGTTGCTCGAGTGTCGAGCGATGCACTGCGGTGATCGGTTGCCAACAGCGCAGCAGCGCCGAGCAATTTGGGCCCCTGGCGATCGACGCGCGGACGACAATCGGGCGACAGCCATTCGACAACTTATCCAGAGGTTCGCCGCCGGCCGCGGTGAGGCGCAAGGGGCGGACTTCGAAACGACTTGGCCCCATCAGCCCGGCGCCCATGAACAGAAAACGGCCGCGGACTGCTACTACTGCTGAATCTTCAAAATACTTTTAAGAGAGAAGCGCCCGGCAGGCGATCGCAAGCGAGAAACCACTCGCCGCGAGCGATCGGCCGGCAGACGCTCGATGGCAATGTGGTCTGGCAGACGATGTGGTCTGACAGGCCGTGTGGCCTGACAGGCGACGGCCCTCCGCGGGCCGCCAGACCCTTCGATCCCGGAAAGGCACGATTCGAATTATGAAAGTCACTTGCAACCGCGAGTCCTTGTTGGCCGCGTTTCAAACGGCCGCGGCGGTCGCCCCCAGTCGAAGCCCCAAGCCGATCCTGCAGAACGTCAAGTTCGAGGTCAGCGAGTCGGCGGCGATCGTGCTGGCCACCGACCTCGAGGTGGGCGTGCGGACCATCGTCCCTGAAGTGGACGTGCAGGTGCCCGGCTCGGCGATTTTTCCGGTGGCCCGGTTCGGCTCGATCTTGCGGGAAAGCTCGGACGAGCAATTGCGGATCGAGGCCGACCCGCAGGGCACGATCGTTCGCGGCGAGCGGAGCGAGTTCCGCCTGCCGGGCGAGAACCCGCACGAGTTTCCGGCCGTGGCCGACTTCACCGAATCGAAATACCACGAGTTGCCGGCCCGGCTGCTGAAGGAACTGATTCGCCGCACCGTGTTCGCCACCGACAACGAAAGCAGCCGCTACGCGCTGGGCGGCGTGCTCTTGGAATTCCTGCCCGACAAGATCATCGGCGTGGGCACCGACGGCCGCCGCCTGGCCAAGATGGAAGTGCCGGCCCAAAGCGTCGGCGGGCACCAGTCGGGCGACAGCATGACGATCGTCATGACCAAGGCCATGACGCTGATCGAGCGGGCCCTGACCGATCCCGAGGCCACGATCCAGATTTCGGCCCGGGCCAACGAAGTGCTCGTCAAGACGCCGCGGACGACGCTCTATTCGCGGCTGGTCGAGGGGCGGTTTCCCAAGTGGCGGGACGTGTTTCCGCAACGGGCCGGGGCGGCCAAGATCGAGCTGACCGTCGGCCCGCTCTATTCGGCCGTGCGGCAAGCGGCCATCGTCACCAGCGAGGAAAGCCGGGGCATCGATTTATACTTGATCTACACGATGCGGCGAGTCCACTGTCCCCGCTGCGGGGTGAAGGTCGAGCAAGTTCCTTGGGCGGAAGGGAAAGCCCTCTTTCGACCCGTTACCAGTGGTTTTGGCACGTTGGGCAAAGCGGCTTTCCATGAGCGAGGTGGCTCGGGTCTTTGGACGACCTGG
Organism: uncultured Planctomycetaceae bacterium; assembly: GCA_963828155.1. GTDB lineage: Bacteria > Planctomycetota > Planctomycetia > Pirellulales > PALSA-1355 > CAWCAX01. The sequence goes on along the minus strand of CAWHDQ010000009.1, from coordinate 1,298 downwards.
GAGCATGTGTTTCGCTCGGTAAAACATGCGGTTTCGTGGGCCTGCGCATCGGAAGCTGGAAGGCATCGAGGCCATCGGCGTGGATGAGATCCAATGGTAGCGGGCCACAAGTATCTGACGCTGGTGTACCAGATCGACGAGGAATGCCGGCGGCTCTTGTGGGTGGGGAAAGACCGCACGAGCAAGACCCTGCTGCGGTTCTTCCGGACGTTCGGCAAGGAGCGTTCGGGCCGGTTGCGGTTTGTATGCAGTGATATGTGGAAGCCGTACCTGACGGTGATCGCCAAGAAGGCGGGCCAAGCGGTGCATGTCTTGGACCGCTTCCACGTGATGGCCAAAATGAACAAGGCGATTGATGAAGTCCGTGCGGCCGGGCGAAGCGGTTGGAGCGTGACGGTTACGAACCCGTGCTGAAACATTCCCGCTGGTGCCTGCTGAAACGGGAGGAGAACCTCACCGAGAAACAGGCGGTGAAGTTGTCCGAGCTACTCCAGTACAACTTGCAGTCGGTCCGCAGTCGCCTGATGCGTGAAGACTTCCAGAGGTTTTGGGAGTACTTCTACCCAGCTTGTGCGGCCAAGTTCCTGAACGATGGTGTACACGGACGATGCGATCGAAGATTGAACCCATGAAGAAAGTCGCCAAGACCTTGCGGCACCGCCACCGGGGATTGATTCTCAACTGGTTCCGTGCCGAAGGGGCCATCTCGGCAGGGATTGTAGAAGGTCTTAACACCAAAGCAAAACTGACTATGAGAAAAGCGTATGGCTTCCGGACTGCAGAAAGCCATCGAAACCGCCCTATATCACCAACTTGGAAACCTCCCCGAGCCAGAATTCACTCACAGATTCTGCTGAGGAGGCCTGTTTCTCAACCGCCGCCTGGATCGCATCAAGCTGATCCATTGGGATCGGGACGGCTTGGCGATCTGGATGAAGCGTTTGGAACGCGGCACCTTCCAGAAGCCGCAAGGCACGCCCAGCGGAGCGCAGGTCGAGATGGACGCCACCGACCTGGCACTGCTGCTCTCGGGGATTGAACTGGCGAGCGTGAAACGGCGGCGGCGGTATACGTTCGATGCGGCGAAGCCCACGGTATTGGGACAAGGGGACGCGTGACGGCGGGCGCGTTGCGCTGCGGGACACTATTTTGGGATTTCTTTCAATCTGGGCGTATCTCCCCTTGGGCTTTTCGACGATCTTGTTATCATCAGTCGCATGATCGAGCCCCACGAATTTCCCAACGATCTTGATGCCTGCCAATCGCTGCTGCGAGTTCAAGCCGCGAGCCTTACGCAG
>CAWHDQ010000008.1:0-35371 GCA_963828155.1 uncultured Planctomycetaceae bacterium | reverse complement strand
TTGCGCGAAGTCGGGCAATTGCTGCCAGTTGCCGGGCCAGGCGGCAAAGTTTAAGCCCGCTTCGAGACCTTCCTCGGGCACGGGTTTCGCCAGCGGCAGATCGACCAGCGTACACTCGACAGTGCGCGCTGCTCGCCGCGACGGACCGCGATCGGCAAGGTCTGACCGCTGTGCTTGTCGATCGGCGCCGGTGAAACGCGATGCCCGAGTCGATCGCCTTGTCGCCGACCCGCTCGACCACGTCGCCCACTTCCACTCCGGCGGCCGAGCCGGCGAACCGGGCACCGAACCGACCTTGGCCGACGAGCCCAGCATGTCGACCGCCAGGCCGAGCTGAAAGCCGTTCCGCTCTTCGGCGGCGAGCATCACGGGCAGCATCTGCCGCACCCGATCGATCGCGATCGCAAAGCCGATATTCTCGGCATCCGCCTTGCGCGAGGTGACCACCCCGATCTGCTGCCCGAGGGCGTTGATCAACGGGCCGCCGCTGCTGCCGCCGCTGATCGCGGCGCTGGTCTGGATCATCACCGGCAAAAACGCCTGCTCGGTCGACGTCGCTCGCTTCAGCCCGCTGACGATTCCTTCCGACACCGTGCTGACCAGCCCCGCCGGGCTGCCGATCGCGATTGCCGGCTCGCCCAGCAGCAGATCGTCGCTGCGTCCCAGCGGGAGTGCCGGCAGCGGATGATCGCTGGCAATCTTGATCAGCGCCAGGTCCTCGTGCGCCAATCCGGCCACCAGCGTGTAGGGATGCGTCGCGCCGCTGGGCAGCACGGCTTCGCCCCGCCGGGCGCCCATCAGGATGTGATAGTTGGTAACGATGTAGCCGTCGGGATGGATGATCGCGCCGCTTCCCAGGTTGATCCGCTCTTCGTTCGGCTTGTCGGTTGCCGAAAACGCCCGGATCGCCACGACCGACGGCAGGCAGCGCTCGATCAGCCGAACCAAAGGAGTCCGGCGGGCCGGATCGACCGGCGGCGCCGCCGGTTCGTCAGCGGCGGCAAATTGCAAAACTGATCCAGTCAGCGCGACCAGCAACAAACTGGTGGGCCAACCGGTTAGAAGTGTACGTCTTGGCATAACTGCGTGGCCCAGGTTGAACCGACCCGGGTCGTCGGGAGGGGCGCCGGTTTGATGATAACACGCCGCGCGATGCCCGGGAGGCGAAATTGCCGCCGCGTGCCGGTCGGTTTCCCACCGGCGGTGCGGAAGACAGGCCTCCGCTCGTCTGCAACAACTTGACTCCGCCGCCCGGTTATAGGGAAATGAACCCGAGCACCGAACACCCCCCTGCCCTTCGCGCGGAGTTCTCGTCCCATGATCCGATCGCTCGCCGTGGTTTGCACTTTGGCCGCCGCCCTGTTGGCCCTCGATTCGGCCCGCGGGCCGACCCCCTTAAGGCCCGGTACTTTACCGGTGGCGGTTGGCACGATTACAAAGCCCTGGCCCCGGTCGTGACCGAGGGAATCGGCAAGCATGCCAACGTCGAATGGGACATTCGCTTCGGCGTCGACGAGCTGTCGAACAAGGATCTGGCAGAGGGGGCCGACGTGCTGGTCTACAACCTCTGCTTCGACGAGGCCGACCCGGCCGTGATCGCCCGGCTGCTCGACATCACCCGCTCGGGCAAACCGACCGTGCTGGTCCACTGCGCGATGCACTCGTTCAAGGTATCGGAAGGCTGGCGGGAGTGCTGCGGCCAGCGAACCCAGCGGCACGACGCCTACCGGGGTTTCTCGACGACCAAAGCCGACGCCGAACACCCGATCCTCAAGAAGTTCCCCAATCAGTGGCAAACGCCGGGCGACGAGCTCTATCAGACGATCCAACTGTCCGAGGACTCGCATCCGCTGCTCGTGGCCCAGGGCGAGGGAAATCGCGAAAGCTGCGTTTGCTGGTTCCACATGTATGGCAAGGGCCGCGTGTTCGCGACCACGCTCGGGCACGACATGAAAACCGCCGCGCAGGATGATTATCACCAGCTGCTGGCCAGCGGCCTGCTCTGGGCCTGCGACAAGCTGGGGGACGACGGCGAGCCGAAGTCGGGCTACGCCGCCCAGAAATCGAACTAGCACGAGGGAGCCACTCCGCTTTGACCACTTCCCCAGACGATTCCGGCGAAGCGCCCGCCCGGCAGGGAGCGGCCGGTCCCGCGCTGCCACCAGTCGCTGTTGAAAACGCGCCCGACGACCTCGCAGCCGGCCAGCAAACACCGGAGGAGTTGGCCGAAGCCCGGCAATACGGCCAGCGGCAGTTGATTTGCGGTCTGACCGACAAGGCGCTCGACGTGGCGTTCTTGAGCGTGATGACCTTCGTCCTGGCTCGGCCGGTGACGGATTGGCTGGCGACGATCAGCCCGCAGCGAACGGTTCAATTGCTGCTGCTGTTCGGCGTGACCACGCTGTTACACGTCGCCGTGTCTTTTCCACTTTCGTATTACGCCGGTTATCGGCTGGAGCACCAGTTCGGGCTGAGCCGGCTGTCGCTGGGTGGCTGGCTGTGGCGGTACACGAAGATGAACGTGCTGGCCCTGCTGTTCGGCGGCTTGCTGATGACTGGGCTTTACTGGATCATCTGGCTCACGGGCGAGTGGTGGTGGCTGGTCGCGGCCGGTTCGTTCTTTGTGGTCAGCGTGCTGGCGGGTCAACTGGTGCCAGTGTTGATCCTGCCCTTGTTCTACAAGATCGAGCGGGTCGAAACGCCCGAGCTGGCCGAGCGGATGACGCGGCTGGCGGCCGGCACCGGCCTGTCGATCGAGGGGGTTTATCGCTTCGACCTGAGCGCCGACACGGTCAAGGCCAACGCCATGCTCACCGGCCTGGGTCGCACCCGGCGGGTGCTGATGGGCGACACGCTGCTCGACCGGTTTACGCCCGACGAGATCGAAGTGATCTTCGCCCACGAGATCGGGCATCACGTCTTTCATCACATCCGCAAGATGATCGTGGTCGGCGCGGTCTACAGCCTGATCGGTTTCTGGTTGGTCAGCCAGTTGGTGATGATCTGGACCCGGCACGTCGAACCGACGATCCACTCGCCGCACGAGCTGCCGGTCTTTACGCTGCCGCTGGTAATGCTGCTGCTGACGCTGTTTTCGCTGTTGGTCGAGCCGCTGCAAAACGCCGTCAGCCGGCGCTACGAGCGGCAATGCGACCGTTATGCGCTCCAGCGGACTGGGCTGCGGGGGGCCTACGTTTCGGCCTTTCAAAAGCTGGCCCGGCTCAACAAAGACGATCCGCGCCGCACCCATTGGAAGTCTTTCTGTTCCACAGCCATCCGCCGATTGCCGAGCGGCTGGCGATGGCCGACTCGTAATATCGCGGCCGGCGGCGACAATCGCTTCCTATGGCGGTCAAGCGGCTTGCGAAGCGATTGGTAACTAACGAGTTAGACTTGCGGGCAAGTTTTTTCGCAAGGCAATTCGTCCGGCGGCAACTATCTGCTGGTCGCGTGCTGGGGTGGGCTCCGCAATCGATTCCGGCCAGAGCGGTCCGGCATGACCCAAATCGACTGGCAAACCGAGTTCGATCGCCACGGCCGCTGGCTGAGGGCCGTAGTGCTAGCCCGCGTGGGCGAAGCGGCCGCCGTCGACGAAGTTTTACAGGAAGTGGCCCTGGCCGCGGTACGTCAGCAAGCGCCGCTGGCCGATCCCGACAAGCTGGCGCCTTGGCTGTATCGGCTGGCCGTCACGCAGTCGCTGCTTTACCGCCGCCGCCTGGGCCGCCGCCGCCGCCTGACCGAGCGATTCGCCGGCCGCAGCACGCCCGCCGAGCAACATGCCGCGGTTGGCCGATCCGCTCGACTGGCTGTTGGCCGACGAACGCCGCCGGCTGGTCCGCACCGCGATCGGTCAGCTGCGGCCCCGGGACGCGGAAATCCTGCTGCTGAAATACCAGGAAGATTGGAATTACGCTCAACTGGCCGCGCATTTGGGCGTCAGCACCAGTGCGGTCGAAGCCCGGCTGCACCGGGCCCGGGAGCGGCTCCGCCAACAATTATCCGCACTGGAATTGGCCGAGGTGCCAACATCAATCCGATTCTCGAAGATTTGCGGCGCGGCAACGCGCGCCTGTTCGACCGCCTGGCCGATGGGGAATTGAGCCCCGCCGAAGAGCGAACGCTGCTGGCCGCGCTCGACGACGAGCCCGGCGCCTGGCGGGCCTGCGCGCTGGCCTTGCTCGAATCGCAAACCTGGCGCCGCGAGCTTTCGTCCGCGCAGGCGGCTCGCGATACGCAACTTCGTGGCCTCGACCGCGAAACGGCCACGGTTGCGCTGGGGGCATTCGCGGGCCGTGAACGCCGGACGGCGTCGAGTCGATCCGGCATCAGCGTTTACACTGCAACCCTTGGGGTCGCAGCTGCGCTGGTGTGCTTGGCCTTCCTCGTGGGCTGGCTGGCGGGCCGGGCCGGTGGGCGGGAGTCGCACCGCAGCATCGCCGATTGGCGCGGAGCGGGCCAGGCACAGGTGCGGCAATCCGCGCCGCCAGTCCACCGCGGGGCGTCACGGCCGATCGCACCGGCAACCGGCCCGGCAGCCTTGGCTGAAGCGCCAGGCACGGCGTCCGGCCGCGCGCTGGTCCGCTTGACGTTGGCCGGAACGGACGTCGGCGCGCAGCGGGTCGAGCTGCCGGTGCGCGTGGCCACCGGCGTCGACCCCGAGTGGCTGCTGAACCGCACGTCGGCCGTTCCCAGCGAGGCCGTCGACGCCTGGCGGCGGGCCGGAAATATCGTCACCCAGAGCGAAGAAATCTGGCAGATCGATCTCGACGACGGCCACCAGGTGCTCGTGCCGGTCGAACAAGTGGAAATCGACTACGCCCCGGACAAGAATTTGTTTTGACCCCCTCCCAACTCCCAGGAGACGAACCATGATCAGGCACGATCCCATTCACCGGGCGATCTGGGTGCTGCTGGCGGCGTTGGCCGCCGGCGGCGCTGCGGCCCCAGCGCAGACGATCGTTGTTCGCGAAGGTCAACCACCCCAGCGGACCGAAGCGGAAGAAGCTCAGCCGAGTGCCCCGCTCGAATTCCGAGTGAAGCTCGTCGAGCGGGCCGGTTGGTGGCTGGGTGTTCGGATCGAGTCGGTTCCGCCCGTGCTGCGCCCATTTGGACCTGCCCGCCGATCAGGGCCTGTACGTCAGCGACCTGGTGGCCGAGGGGCCCGCCGCGGCTGCCGGCCTGAAGCAGCACGACATTCTGCTGGAGCTCAAGGGCCAACCGCTCAAGGAGCCGGCCGAGTTGGCCGCCGCCGTCGAAAAGTCGGAGGGCAAGCCGGTCGTGCTGAAGGTATTCCGCGGGGCAAGAGCCTGACGATTGAAGTCACGCCGGCCAAACGTGCCGACGAAGGAGCCGGCGGGAAGGACGTCCTGCACCGCGCTGTCGTCGAAATGGAGCGCGGCGTAGAGAAAGCTCGCGACGACGTCAAACGCCAGGTCGATGTGCTGCGGGCCAAAGGCAACGTGATCGGCGCCGTGGAAGATCCAGCCGGCGGACCCATCCGCTGGCGGTTGTTTCGCGAAGGAATGCTGGTCCCGCCGGGCACCCAAGGGCACGCGTCGCTGCCCGACGATATGACGATCGTCATCACCCGGACCGGGAAGACGCCGGCCAAGATCGAAGTCCGCAAGGGCGAGCAAACCTGGATGGTCGCCGAGGACGAACTCGATAAGTTGCCCGAGGATGTCCGCGGGGCCGTGCAAGGCATGCTCGGCCGCGCGGTCGTGGTGGCCATCGCGCCCGAGGGGGCCCAACCTAGGGTTCGCGAAGCGCGACCGATGACGGGACCGGTCCCAGCACCTGCCGCCCGCAGAATGGTCTCCGAAGTCGATCGCCGGATCGAGCGCGACCTGGGCGAAGTCGAGCGACCAGTTGCGGAGTGTCCGTGAACACTTGGAAGAGTTGCGGGCCCAGCAGCGTCACACCCGCCAGGCCCTCGACGAGCAACCGCAGCGGCCCGGGAAGCGGCCCACGCGCCCGGCCGACGACGATGATGACGACGACTGAGCGAGGCGGTGCGTGAGCGAGCGACAATGGATGCACGACACGGGGTGGCCGGCCGGGCCGGGGCGATTGTCCCGGCTCGCCGGTCGCCTTCGTTGCCTACTTGCCAGCGGGCTTGCGGCGGTCGATCAATTCGAGCAGTTTGTGGGCGGCGGCTTCGGCAAACTGCGGATCGTTGATGTGCCAGTCGTATTCGACCAGTTCGATCGGGCCGCGATTCGCGCAGCGCCCCGAGTAGCTCCTCGCGCTGCCGGATCGTCGAACGGCTGGCCCGTGCGATCGATCGCCGACACGCCCCCCTGGGGAAACAAGATCGCCGCGGGGCCGCGCGGGCGGCCACCTTGCGTCCGATTTCGGTTCCCAATTGGGCGTTTTCGGCCGGCGTGGTTCGCATCAGCGTCACGGTCGGATTGTGCTGATAGAACAGTCGATCGCGGAATTTTTCCGGCACGCTCGCCGGCGCAGGTGAAAATTGACCATGTCGGTCGCGCCGACCGACACCACCTGCGGCACGCCGCATTCGCTGGCCGCGGTCAGCCGCGTCGGGCCGGCCGTGAGGAATCCGCCCACCAGCTCGTCGGCCAGCTCGGTGGTCGTGATGTCGAGCACGCCGGCGATCAGTCCCTCGCGGATCAGCGATTCCATCGCTTGCCCGCCGCTGCCGGTGGCGTGAAAAACGAGTACCTCGTAGCCGGCGTCGTTGAGCACGGCCCGGGCACGCTCGACGCAGGGCGTGGTCACGCCGAACATTGTGGCGGCCACCAGCGGGCGGTCGCCCGTTGCGGTCGTGTCAGGCGTAAAGCGCACCATTCCAGCCATCGCCCGGGCCGCCTCATCGAAGACCAAGCGGCTGATGCGGTTGAGTCCCGAGATGTCGACGATCGAGTTGAGCATGAAGATGTCTTTGTCGCCCACGTAGTGCCGTACCTGGCCCGAAGCCAGCGTGCTGGCCATCACCTTGGGCACGCCCAGCGGCAGTGCCCGCATGGCGGCCGTGCCGATCGTCGTGCCGGCCGAGCCGCCCAGCGCGATCACGCCCGCCACGAGGCCCCGGGCATGATGCGCCTTGATGAGCGCGCTGGCGGCCGCGGCGGCAGCGCTCACCGACCGGCCGCGATCTTTGGCGGCCACCAGGGCGGCCAACGGCACGTCGCCGGCCGCGAACAATTCGGCCCGGGCAATGTCGGCCTGGACCTGCGGCGCCGCCAGGCAGCCAGCATCGACCAGTCGCGTCGCGACCCCATGCGCGGCGAGCCGGTCGCGGAGGTAGGCCGCCTCGTGCCCCTTGGTGTCGAGGGTCGCGAGGATGTAAACGGCCGGGGTACGGGGGCTAGCCATGATCGCTGCATTCCAAAGGGTGATAGGAAGATCAGTGCGTGCGCGGCCGCGACACCGTCGGCAGTTTGACAGTCAACGCAACGCCGGTATTTCTTCCGCAACGCCGCCATTCTTAGCGTACTGCGTGCATTGCGCAGACTGCTCGCGCGACCGATGCGGCGGTCGATTCTGGCTTTGCGCCGCGGGCGAAACTGGCCTTGATCCTGGGGGGCCAAATGAGCGAACATCCGCCCCCGACCGCGTGTCCTAGGCTGCGTCCGGCAGGCAAAAAAGCTTTACTGGAGCATCATAAGCGGACCTGATTTTGCGGTCGAGCAGGGCGAAAACGGGCCGCCGGCCGCCAGCGGCCGAGGATTCCGACTGCGCCGCTCGTAACGTATACTTAAATTCCCCGAGTAGGTTCCCGCCTCCGCCATGCCCATGCTTCGGCTCGTCCGCCATCCCGAGTCCGCGCCGTCCGCCGGCGCCGCGCTGCGAGTCTGGCACCGCCCACCGCAGCCGCTGCCCGTCGTCGAGCGCCACGAGCGCACGCGGCGCGACATGGCCGCCAGCTTGGGCGACGGGGCCTCGTTCAGTGTGATGGTCGGATTGGGCGAGACGTATTTGCCGGCATTCGTGCTCGCGCTCGGATTGGGTCAGGTCGCCTCGGGCCTGATCACGACGATCCCGCTGTTGTTCGGCGCGATCCTGCAATTGATCTCGCCGGTCGCCGTGCGGCGGCTGCAATCGCACCGCCGCTGGGTTGTGGCGTGTGCCGCCTGCCAGGCGGCGTGCTTTTTGCCGCTGTGCGTGGCCGCCTGGGTCGGCTCGATGCCGGTCGTCGCGGTGTTTGCCGTCGCCGCGGTCTACTGGGGGTCGGGCCTCGGCACCGGTCCGGCCTGGAATACTTGGGTCGGCACGATCGTGCCGCTGCGGATGCGGGCGAAGTTTTTTGCCCGCCGCACGCGGCTCAGTCAGTTCTGCGTGCTGGGCGGCTTCGTGCTGGCCGGCTTCAGCCTGCAATCCGGCGCCGCCGCGGGGCACACGCTGGAAACTTTCGGCGGGCTGTTTCTGATGGCCGCGGTGTGCCGCTTCGCGTCGGCCGGATTTCTGCTCAGCCAGAGCGAGCCGGTTCCGCCGGGCGACGACCATCGCCACGTGCCGGTTGGCGAATTCCTGAACCGCATCCGGACCAGCGGCGAGGGCCGGCTGCTCGTGTACCTGCTGGCCGTGCAGACCGCCGCGCAGATTGCCGGCCCCTACTTCACGGCGTACATGCTCGGGCCGCTCGGGCTGTCGTACGCGGGATACGTGTTTTTGATCTCGATTTCGTTCGCCGCCAAGGCGCTGGCCCTGCCGGCGTTCGGCTCGCTGGCCCATCGCTGGGGGGCCCGACGGCTGCTGGTGCTGGGCGGAATCGCGATCGTGCCGCTGTCGGGCGCCTGGTGCGTGAGCGACAATTTCTACTGGCTCTGCTGCGTGCAGATCGCGGCCGGGGCGGCCTGGGCTGCCTACGAGCTCGCGATGTTCCTGTTGTTCTTCGAAACCATGCCGGCCGAAGAACGGACCAGCCTGCTCACGACTTTCAACTTCGCCAATGCCCTGGCTACCGTTATCGGGTCGCTGTTGGGCGGGGCCGTGCTGGCCACCTGGGGCAAGACCCACGGGGTTTACCTGGCGATTTTTGCCCTCTCGACGCTTGCCCGGGGACTGAGCCTGGTGGTGCTGGCCCGGGTGCCCCAGTTCTCGCTGGCCGGCGAGCCGATCGCGATGCGAACCCTCAGCATGCGGGGCGGCGATCCCTCGCTCGATCAGCCGATTCTGCCGAGCCTGTCCGGCGATCAAACCCCGGCCTTGGTCGAGCGGTAAGCTGGCTTTCGCGGCGCCGCTTCGCTCGCGCCAATCATGGTCGCCCTGTCCGGTTCCTCGGTCGGCCATGCCCATGCCGGTAGCAGGTTGTCTCTGATGAGTGAGTGGTAGCCGGACCGCCGCCTGGCGCAAAAACAAGAGCCGCCCAGGCAAATCGCTTGGGCGGCTCATTCAGTAGATATGCCTACCGGCCGAACTAGGCCTTGCGGCGGCGACGGGCGGCGACCAGCAGGCCGACGGCCCCTAGGCCGCAGAGGATGAGCGACGACGGCTCCGGAACGGCCGTCAAAGCGATCGCGGTGACGAATGGATTGTTGTCGTTCGTCGCGCCGGGAATGAACGACAGATCGAGGGTACTGGTCGTCGATGAAGCGGTGAATTCGTAGACCATCGAATTTGCGTTTCCACCGGTGGAAGTCGGGCCAGCTGGAACTTGAATATCGGTCGCATAAGAGACGCCGTTCACGTTGACCCCCAGGCTCCGGTTGTTGGTATAACCGATCGGATTTGAAAGCACTTCAACCTGATACAATTGATTGGGGGTGACGGTCAACAGGGCATCCCAAGAGTGCGGCGCTGCTGTGTAAAATCCGTTGTCGCTGATGCTAGATTTCGCGGCTGCCTGAGGATCCCCTGCCCAAGTAGTGTAACCTCAGCCGCCGACCGCATTCGGCGACCCCGTGAATGCAATTTGTCCTGCAATGCCGGCCGTGGATGTGCTCACCACCGAATGGCCATCAAGATTCACAGTCGGGCCGTTCAAGTTCCAGGCTAGGGTTGTCGGATTGGCATCGGCCAAGAATTGTGGAAATCCGTTGGACGCAGGCGTTCCGGTCGTACTCAACGAACCCGTGCGATAAACGGTCCCAAAATTGATGGTTTCGGCCACCGAAACTTGCACCACGGCGGCGATGACCAGAGCAAGGTTGGCGGTGAGGACCGAAGCGCATTTCATCGTAGGGTTCCTTAGCAGTGCATTGAATCGAGGATGGAGGAATCAGCCTGTTCGTAGACGGTCGCTCTAGGCTTTGCGACGGCGACGGGCGGCGACCAGCAGGCCGACGGCCCCTAGGCCGCAGAGGATCAGGCCGGAGGGCTCAGGGGTGTAAACCGAGACCACCAATCCAGCCAGCGTCGGGTTCTTGTCGCCCGAATTAGTGTTCGGCGTGAGGTCGATGGTCGCGTTGCCAAAGCCGTCAGCATGGAAATTGTCGGTAATGCTTAGCCCAGTGCTCACGGGCACGTCGACCCCTTTGTCGGTCGGGGTACCGTTCACGGCCACGTCGATAATCCGTTCGTTAGCTCCGCCGTCTGATACCAACAGGTTCAAGGTGTAGAAGCCGCCTGGTTGCAAGCCGGAGATGGCAATGTGCTGCTGGCCGTAGGGGATGCTCTTCATAATGTTGTACATGCTTTGGTCGTTCGGGCCATCATTGGCATCCCCTGTCTGACCAAACGGGACCACTGTGTTATTGCCGCCAGGGTTGACCAGGCCCCAGGCCCCCCCCGGGGCGGCGGAAACCGTGTCGACCACGTGTCCGCTGTAGGCCGAGAGAGTAGCGCTCGTCTGGCCTAACGAGACGGTGTCAGCTTGAAACGTGACGCCTTGCACTGCGTTGTTGTTGCCTTGCTGTCCGTAGCTGTCGACGGCATAGACCACCGTGCTCGGGACAAGCGTGAGCCCGCCGCTCGCGTCGCCGCCCGTGAGTGTGACGACTCCGGCGGTCGCGATCGAACTGCTCAGGTGCAGCGAAGACAAGAGAACGGCCAATGCTAAAGCCTGAAGAGCATGGTTCTTGAAGATCATGTTATTGCTCCGTTTTTGGGCTTACGATTTCGAGTAACGAGATCCGCCCCGGCGAATCGCCTGGACGGCTCTCGTCGTTATGACCAACAGGTCGTGCTAGGCATTGCGGCGGCGACGGGCGGCAATCAGCAGAGCTGTGGCGCTCAGGCCACTGAGGATCAGCGAAGATGGTTCGGGCACCACCTGGACGGCGATTTCGTTCAGGCCACCGCCGGCGCTCTTATAACTGTCCAAAAAGAACTGCAGGTATTGGTAGCTACCGCTATTAGCAATCGAAAAGATGTCCGGCGTAATCGTGGCCTGGCCGCTGGTGTCAGAGAGCGTGCCAGTGAGGATGTTTACTGTCGCGCCCGTTCAGCGCCCCGTTCCCGTCAACCGCATTGCCGGCCAGGATGTGGAAGTTTTCGGTCCCGCGGTCGTTGTAAGTGCCGTTATGTGTGTTGTAGAGGTCGATTTGGCTGATGGGGTATTTCGCCCCCAAATTGAGTGTGAAATTTGCTAGCGTTCCATTGTCTGCCAGCCATTCGTGGTATCCCGAGCCTCCTTCGGATGCATAGGGCGGCTCGGTAATATTTCCGTCGATGACATTCGATGGCGAAAACTGTGCCAACGACTGGTAGTAATTGCTGGCATTCGATATCGACATTGAAGCGTCCGGGATAAAGTAGTTGCCCTTCGCGGTCGACGAAACCGTTGCCAGAGCAAGAGCGATCGAGGCGGCGATAATTCGAGTGCGGGTCATGAGGGTGGTCCTTGTTGAAGTGGTTTCGAGAATGCTTTTGGGTAAACAGGTTGACGATTCGAAAACTTGAAGGTCAGGTCACAAATTGGCACGGTGTAGTCCAGACGGAATCCCGCATCCACGTCGACCAACGACTTGCCATGTGGCCGCATGGCGGGCTGGAGCCGACTACATCCTTCACGGCGATAGTTGTCTCCAGCCGGACATTCTGGCTGAATTGCCCCGGATCGCCGTATATATCATTGAACATAATGCATTTTTCTTTACACCAAACCGAGCGCTAATTCACCTCGATGACACCTAATCTGCTCGGCCTCTAAACGTCGCTGTTCAAACCGCCACAACTGGCCGGGCTGCACCACAGCACTTCGGCCGAGTGCCTCACCCTAACACTAGCCTGTTCACCTTTCTCATTCGCAGTGAATCAGGGTCTCTTGACCAACTTCCGAGGCCGGATGGCTTAACCACACCACGGCCCGTTGCCTCGGGCTACCACTTGCCCGTGCACGTTTCTTAGCGTTGGTGAACCTGGGTCTTTCCACTCTCGACGACAACTCGATCTATCGAGCTGTGACGAAACGAAAAAAGTCGCCGAGCACCCCGGCCGATCAAGGCCAGGAATTCTGGGCGACCCTTCACGGCGTCGTGTTGTGGTTCCGACTCACAGGCTTTCTTCTTGAAAAGCGGGAAAACGCCGCGAACTCAGCGATTTTACCAGGACTGTGCGACTATCATGGCTATGGTAAATACCAAGTCAACCAGCGCCACCACATTTTCACGAATTTCCCGCAACCGACGCCTTCCAGTGACGTGCCGGGAACCCAGGTGAAGCGGTTCTCGGCACCTGCTTTTTTTGTTATCCTCTCGATAGCGCGGCTGGCCGGGTTCCTAGACCGAAAATCGGCCCTCGTCCTTTCGCAGCGCTGGTTCGCGTTCGCCTTCCCCGCCGGAGGACTATCCGTGCGTCGTTGCGCCTTTACGCTCGTCGAGCTGTTGGTGGTCATCGCCATCATCGGCATCCTGGTGGCGCTGCTCATGCCTGCGGTGCAAGCCGCTCGCGAAGCCAGCCGCCAGACCACCTGCCGCAACAACCTCAAGCAGCTCGCCCTCGGCTCGCTGCAGCACGAGCAGGTCCAGCACGCGCTGCCCTACGCCGGCTGGAATTGGACCTGGTCGGGCGATCCCGACCGCGGGTACGGCATCGGCCAGCCAGGCGGCTGGATCTACAACCTGTTCGCCTACATCGAGCAGGAATCGCTGCGGACGCTGGGGACCGGCATGCCGTTGGCCCAGAAGCAGGCCGCGCTCTCGACGATGAATTCCACGCCGATCGCCATGCTCTACTGCCCGTCGCGGCGGGCCGCGATGGCGTACACGAACCCCTATAACCAGGTGAACATCAACCCGATCGCCGTCTCGGCCCGCACCGATTACGCGGCCAACTCGGGCACGATCTACAACCTGTGGTGGTCGGCACCGCCGGGCAGCGATCCGTCGGTCGTCGACCCGGTCAATAAGTACGCCTGGCCCGACATGTCGTGGTGCAACGGCGTGTTTGCCTACACGAAGCTGGTGCAGATCGCCGAGATTCGCGACGGCACCAGCAACACGTACCTGGTCGGCGAGAAGTACCTCGATCCGGACCACTACATCGATAGCACCGAGCCGACCGACAACAACTCGGTCTACGCCGGCCAGGATTGGGACTTTCACCGCTGGAGCATCAGCGGGCCGACGCCCGACACGCCGGGCAACTCGGGCAACGACGTGCTGTACTCGTTCGGCAGTGCGCATTCCGGCGCGTTCAACATCGCCTTCTGCGACGGCTCGGTCCACACGATCAGCTACTCGATCGACCCGGCGATCCACGCCCTGCTCTGCGGCCGCAACGACGGCAAGCCGATCGACCAGAGCAAGTATTGAGAAAGGCAGAAGGCAAAAGGCAGAAGGCAAAAGGCAGAAGGCAAAAGGCAAAAGGCAGAAGGCAAAAGGCAGAAGGCAGAAGGCAGAAGGCAGAAGGCAGAAGGCAGAAGGCAGAAGGCAGAAGGCAGAAGGCAGAAGGCAGAAGGCAGAAGCACGAAGGACGAAAACAGGAAAAGTGTGGCTCCGCTTTCGTTTTTCATCCTTCGTCCTTCTTCTTTCATCCTTTATTCAATCAGCGCCGCTTCGGCCACCAGGCCCGGGCCGAAGCCCAGCATGACGACAGGGCGCGGGGCGGCGGTCTGCCGCAGCCGATCGAGAATGAACAGCACGGTGGGCGACGACATGTTGCCGTGCCCGGCCAGCACGTCGCGTGAGACCTGAGTCGCCTCGGGCGGCAAGCCCAGACTCTCTTCCGCCGCGCTGAGGATCCGCGGGCCGCCGGGATGAATCGCCCAACTGCCCACGTCGCCCAGTTCCAGGCCATGCTGGTCAAGCCACTGGACCAGCCAGCCGCGGAGGTGCGCCGTGATCAGCTCGGGAACCCGGCGGGAGAGCGTCATCTCGAAGCCGTGATCGCCGATCCGCCAGGTCATCGCATCGGCCGAGTCGGGCAGCAGGCACGAGCCGGTTGCGCACTCGCCAAGTGCTCGCCAGCGGCTCGCCGCAGCCCACCACGGCCGCCGCACCATCGGAAAACAGGGCATTGCCCAGGCACCGTTCCGGGTCCCAGCCAAACCGGTAGTGCAGCGTGCAGAGCTCGACGGCAGCCAGGAGAATTCGGGCTTGGGGGTCGGATGTGGCCAGGGCCTGGGCCACCCGGAGCCCGTTGATCGCGCCGTGACATCCCATGAAACCAACGTGAATCCGCTCGGTCGTGGGCCGCATGCCGAGCGTGTGGATCAGCTCGACGTCGACGCCCGGGGCCATGAAGCCCGTACACGAAACTGTGACCACGTGGGTCACGTCGGCCGCGGCCCAGCCGGCAGCGTCCAAGGCGTTCCGCGATGCGGCGGCAGCCAGCGGGGCGGCGTGCTCGCAGTACAGGTCCATCCGTTCGGCGGTGGTGGGCCCCAACGTGACGGGGCGGAGCGCGTGCTGGCTTTCAGACTTTCGACCGCAACCGCTGCAGGCTGCGATTCGCCCCGCGCGTGCCCATTTCCGATATTGCCGTTCGCGTGGCCGTTGGTGGCCATCCATTCCAGCGCCCGGCGATGCGGCACGGCCGTAAAGCGATTGTCGACCCCCGCGTGGCGATAAAGGACCTCGACGAACCGGGCCTGAGCCGCGTCGCGGGTTACCACCTGATGAGCCAGGTCGGTCGCTTCGGCCTGGCTCATGCGATGCTCCGGCACCGCCGTGCCCAAACCGGCTAAGTAGAAACTCATAAGTGGCCGACTCTCCGGCAGGAACGACAGATGTGAGACATGCCGACCGGGCCGGCGCTTTGCCCCGCGGCCCAGCGGCAACCAGGATCCGAGACGCGGACGGTACAGCGGCCAGCATAGCGAACTTGGGCAGCTTTGTTCCAATCGTTGCTGAGGGACCCGGACCGCTGGGCCGTTGGGTTGGTAAGAAAGTCGTGGCATATGCCGGCGTCCGCCACCCTTTTTCTCGTTTCGCCGCGCCACACATCCTGGTGACCTCCAGGCGGCCGGGCTTGGCACGCTACGACGCGCCAGCTTGCCGGGGTGTCAAAATGGCAGAGCAGAGCGGAATGAATGGTCGCACCTGCGCTCACTGGCAGTCGGCTTGCAATACGCTCAGCGGCCATTATCCATTGCAACCAACTACCCACAAACAACTTAGTGTCTCCAGCCGCCCGCTGGCCCACAACTTGCATTAAAGGCCGGGCGCCGCGCCCTCGGGCGCCGTTATTGGCAGGAGTCCGGACGTTAAGCGCGGACCGGACGGACCAAAACACCCCGAACCATTGATTTTGCGGAGGTTAGCCGATCCATGTCGACCGCGACGAAGACCAAGACCAAAAAGCCCGGCTCGGGCTCGTTCAAGCTGCAGCCGCTGGGTGATCGCGTGGTAGTCGAACGCGAAGAGGCCGAATCGAAGACGGCCGGCGGCATCGTGCTGCCCGACTCGGCCAAGGACAAACCCTCGCGGGGCACGGTCATCGCGATTGGCGACGGCCGGCTGCTGGACAGCGGCGAGCGGAGCAAGTTGCAGGTCAAGGTGGGCGACAAGGTGCTGTTCACCTCGTACGCTCCCGAAACCATCAAGCTCGGCGAGGATGAGCTCCTGCTGATGCGGGAAGAAGACATCCTGGCCGTGATCGAGGGCTGACGGAGCAGCAGTCCGGTCGGCGGCGGAGTTTGCCGACCAGACCAGCCGGCCGCGGTATTATCAGCCGCTCGGTCGAACCGCCCACGAAACATCAAAACATTTCATTGCCACGAATCACACGGGGAGAATTAGTTACATGGCCAAGATGATTGCTTTCGACCAGGAAGCCCGCGATGCGATGCGCCGCGGCGTTTCGAAGCTGGCCCGGGCCGTCAAGGTGACGCTGGGGCCCAAGGGCCGCAACGTGATCTTGCAGAAGAGCTTCGGCTCGCCCACGGTCACCAAGGACGGCGTGACCGTCGCCAAGGAAATCGACTTGGAAGACGTCTACGAGAACATGGGCGCCCGAATGGTCCGCGAAGTCGCCTCGAAGACCAGCGACGTCGCCGGCGACGGCACGACCACGGCCACGGTGATGGCCGAAGCGATTTTCAACGAGGGTTTGCGGGCGGTGGTGGCCGGCGTCAACCCGATCCACCTGAAGCAGGGCATGGAAAAGGCCGTCGCCGATATCACCGACAAGCTCAAGAGCATGTCGATCACGATCAAGAGCAAGAAGGAAATGGCTCAGGTCGGCACCGTGGCCAGCAACAACGACACCGAAATCGGTGAGCTGCTGGCCGAGGCCATGGAAAAGGTCGGCAAGGACGGCGTGATCACGGTCGACGAAGGCAAGAGCCTCAAGACCGAGGTCGAATGGGTCGAAGGCATGCAGTTCGACCGCGGCTATCTCTCGCCCTACTTCGTCACCGACGCCACGACGATGGAAGCGGTGCTCGAAGACGCCTACGTGCTGGTCTACGAGAAGAAGATCGCCAACGTCAAGGAACTGGTCCCGGTGCTCGAGGCCGTGGTCAATGCCGGCAAGCCGCTCTTGATCGTGGCCGAAGAAGTCGAGGGCGAAGCCCTGGCCACGCTGGTGATTAACCGCCTCCGCGGCACCTTCCAATGCGTCGCCGTCAAGGCCCCCGGCTACGGCGACCGCCGCAAGGCCATGCTCGAGGACATCGCGATTCTGACCGGCGGCCAGGCGATCTTCGAGAGCCTGGGCGTCAAGCTCGAGTCGCTCACCCTCGCCGACTTGGGCAAGGCCAAAAAGGTGATCGTCGGCAAGGACAACACCACGATCATCGAAGGCGGCGGCAAGAGCTCCGACATCAAGGCCCGGATCGACCAGATCCGCCGCGAGATCGCCAACTCGACCAGCGATTACGATCGCGAGAAGTTGGAAGAGCGGCTCGCCAAGCTGGCCGGCGGCGTGGCCAAGGTGAACGTCGGCGCCGCGACCGAAAGCGAAATGAAGGAGAAGAAGGCCCGCGTCGAAGACGCCCTGCACGCCACCCGGGCGGCCGTCGAAGAAGGCATCCTGCCGGGCGGCGGCGTGGCCCTGCTCCGGGCATCGGCCGCGGTCAAGCCCGAAGGGCTGACCCACGACCAGCAGGTGGGCTACGAGATCATCCTCCGGGCTTGCCGGGCGCCGCTGACCGCCATTGCCAGCAACGCCGGCAAAGACGGCGGCATCGTCTGCGAGAAGGTGCAGGAGGCCAAGGGCAATCACGGCTACAACGCCGCGACCGACGTGTTCGAAGACCTGGTCAAGGCCGGCGTCATCGATCCGACCAAGGTCACCCGCACGGCCCTGCAGAACGCGGCCAGCGTCTCGACGCTGCTTTTGACCAGCGACGCCCTGATCGCCGAGAAGCCGAAGAAGGAAGCCGCCAAGAAGGGCGGGGCCGGACACGGCGGCGATTACGACATGTATTAATCGACGTTCGCAGGAACGACGAAAGTCACCCAGCACCCCGCCGGCAGCAAAACCGGCGGGGTGTTTTTTATTGCCCCGGCGCATGCTCGCGCCGCCTGGAGTGCGGCAGCCGCTGGCCGGCAGCGGTTTCTTTGAGGCCAGACCCCAGGGGCCGCCGCCTGGACGCCGGCGGCGGGCTTAACATTCCGACGTCCCTGCCCCCTACTTTCTACCCTCTACCCACTTCTCTCCGCCCGCCACGCCTCGCGCAAGAAGCGGATCCAGTTGCCGTGGAAGAAGCCGGCGATGTCGGCCTGGCTGTAGCCGCGGCGCTCGAGGATCGGACCGTATTTGGTCAGGTCGGCGATCGTGTCGATGTCGAGCGGCGATTGCTCGGTGCCATAGCCGCCGTCCAGGTCGGACCCGATGCCGACGTGCCGGGCACTGCCCGCCAGTTGGCAGATGCGGTCGATGTGGTCAACCGACTGCGCGAGCGTGACCTGGGTTTCCTGGGGCGTGGTTTTGCCGCGGATCCAGCCCGGCACCAGCATCCAGGCGTCGAGCACGGCGCCGATCACGGCCCCCCGTGCAATCAGGGCCTTGAGCTGCTCGTCGGTAAACTGCCGCGTGTCGGGCACCAGGGCCCGGCAGTTGTTGTGGCTGGCCCAGACCGGGCCGTGATAAATATCGAGGGCCTGCCAGAAGCATTCGTCGTTGAGGTGCGTGGCGTCGAGGATGATGCCCAGGCGGTCCATTTCCTTGAGCAGGGCTGGGCCTTGCGGAGCCAGGCCGCCGGTGGCGTGGGTGCCCTGGGCGTAGCGGCCGTCGCCGTAGTGAGCCGGGCCGAGGGCTCGCAGACCCTGCTCGTAAGCCCGGGCGAGGTGGCCGGGCGTGAGGATCGAATCGGCCCCTTCCAAGCTCAGGATGTAGCCGATCGGGACCTTGTCGGCTGGCGGCGATTGCCAACGGGCAACCTGGGCGTCGAGCTCGGCCACGTTGCGAATCTGGGCCATTTCGCCGGCCGCTTCCATCGCCCGGTACCAGGCGAGCTGCCCTTGGGTCTGGGCCCAGGCGATTTCGGGACTGTGCCAGCCGGGCAGTGGGCTCCCCTCCTTCACGCTGCGGGCAATCATTGTCGCGACGCAGATGCCGATCTGCCCGCGCCGCATGTCGGGCAGCGTGACCGTGCCGCGCCCGCGGTCGGGCTTGTCGGTCTGGCCGGCTTCGCGGCGGCGGATGTCGGGCACCGGCCGCGTCAGGTCGCGGTTCCAGTCGATCGCGTTCATGCTCAGGTCGAGATGGGCGTCGAAGATCAGCATCGGCGTGGGTCCTCGACGCGGGAGGCGGGGGTGCGGTGGCGGCTGGCGGCGTGATGCTACTCCCTCGCGCAGGTCGATTCAAGCAGCCGACCATGCCCGGCCGGCGGCTGGCAACGCGCCCGCAAACCGATTACGATCCAGTCGCTTCGGCCGCCTCAACGTCGACTCCTGTTTCCTTTCTTGGACGTGGACTCCATGAGCATCTCCGGCGTCCCCGACGAACGGGCACTGGCGGCCTCCCGGCGAATTGGCTCGGATGCGGCGCCGACGCACGTTTATTACGGCGTGCTTGGACTGACCGTGGCAATGGCCGTGCTCCTGTACGTGGACCGCTACGCGTTTCAAGTCGTCGAGATCGAAATCGAAAGCGATCTCTCGATTTCCGAGGCGGAAATGGGCACCGCCGTCGGCCGTCTGTTTCTCGTTTATGGGCTGGCGCAGGTGCCGGCCGGCTGGCTCGCCGACCGGCTGGGCCCCCGGATCGCGCTGCCACTGTTCGTCAGCGCTTGGTCCCTGGCGATCGCCGGCGTGGGCTTAAGCCAGTCGCTCGCCACGTTCGTCGGAGCGCGGCGCTGCTCGGCTTGGGGCAGGCAGGCGCTTATCCGACCGCGGCCGGTCTGATCAAGCGCTGGATCCCCATTCGCCATCGGGGCTTTGCCAGCGGCGCGGTGACCATGGGCGGTCGCGCCGGCGCATTGGCGACGAGTATCATGACGCCCAAGCTGATGACGCTCTTTGCTTTTTTGACCGCGTCCCAGTCGGGTTTGTGGCGTCCGGTAATGATTTTGTACGGCGCGCTAGGGCTCGTTTGGGCCGCCGTGTTCTACTGCTGGTTCCGCAATTCGCCGCGCCAGCACCGCGGTGTCAATGCTGCTGAGATTGGCGCTGATTGAATCGCAGTCGGAGGCTCCGCCCACGGCGACGATCAGCCCTTTGTCGCGGGGTACGCCCTGGCGACACATTGTAAGCAGCCGAAATGTCTGGCTTCTCTGCCTGGTGAATTTCTTCGTCAACGTCGGCTGGATCTTTCTGGCGACCAAACTGGGGACGTACTTGCGCCGCGTCCACGAAGTTTCCCGCGACGACGCCGGCTGGCTGACGGCGCTGGCGGCCCTGGCCGGAATGGTGGGGTGCCTGACCGGCGGCTGGTTCACCGATCGGTTGGTGCGGCGCTTCGGATTGTGCTGGGGCCGGCGTGTGCCGGGGATCCTGGCCTGTGGCGGCGCCGCCACGGCTTACCTCGCGATCTTCGCCGGCCAACAATCGACGGCGGTCGTCGTCATCGCTGCCGCCTGCGCCTACTTTCTGGCCGATCTGGTCCTGGGCACCGTCTGGTCGACGTACCAGGACATCGGCAGCGCCAGCGTGGGCGTGGTGCTCGGCTTCGGCAACATGTGCGGCAACCTGGGCGCCTATTACTTCTCGAAGAAGATCGGCGCGCTGGCCGAACAAGGCGACTGGTCGAAGGTGATGCTCAGCGCCGCCGCCGGTTTTGCCGCCGCGATGGTTTGCTGGCTCTGGATCGACGCCCGGCGACCGATCGTCGCGCCGGCGACCGAGAATTGAGCGGAACCCTCTGAGCCGGCGCCGGAGCCTCGCCCAATCAGGCCCGAAACAAAGGCGGGGGAGCCTGCCCAACCACGCCATCAAAAAAGCTTCGTAGCCTCGCCCGGTCACGCCCTGAAAGGGCGATGGAGCCCAGTCCAGGGTCAGAGCGGTCCGCCGCGAGACCCTGGGACAGGAGGTATCCGCGTTCGTTCAACCGCCCTGAAGGGGCGGAGGAAACCGGCACGCCGCTGGAGACATGCGGCACGCCAAGATACCTCGCGAGCTGACGCATTCCATCGCCCCTTCAGGGCGAGTTGTTTCTTCACGTTCGATTCAACCCGGGGCGCGCTGCGCTTGCCCCGGGCTATGTTCCGGGAGCCCGAGGGGCTTCGAACGGGTGCAATGACGTCGTGTTGCACCCGAACTGCCTTGAGCCGGGCCAGTCGCCGTCTATTTCCCCTTCGTCTGCGCCGCCAGGCACAGGGCCACCAGATATGGCACGGGCTCGCTCCCCAGGGCGTTCAGCACGGTGCCGCCGGCCGTGAAGACGTGGGTCACGTCCTCGGGCTTGCCGTATTTCTCCTGGGCCAGCCCTCCCTCGCCGCCGCCGATGTAGACTTCGACACCGGCCTGCTTGAGCCGGCCCAACTGGGCCATGAACGCCCGGGTGCCGGCCTCGAACCGCGGATCTTCGAACATCCCGAACACGCCGTTGTGAAAGGCGATCTTGCCCGAGCCGGGCCGCTTGATGTAGCGCTCGATCGCCGCGGCAAAATGCTCAGCGGTTTTCGGCCCGACGTCGAACTGGGCATCTTGCGGGCCGAGCGTCTCGCTCACTCGGCCGTCGCCCAGCACGAAGTCGACCGGCAGCACAAATTCGATTCCCTTGGCCCGCCCTTCGGTGAGCATCCGCTTGGCCTGTTCGATTCGCTCACGGGGAATGTAGGTCGGCTTGTCGCTGTTGGCCGGGTCTTCCGAGGCGCCGAGGGAGAACGACTGGCCCTGCAGTTCGGCGTCCGCCTTCTTGAGTGCCATGGCCAATGAGCCCGCGGCGAAGATCACCTGCACCGAACCGCGCCCGATCACGGCTTCCAGGTCGTCGAGCTTGTCGATCTTGATCCCGCTGAACACCACGAGCTGTGCCGCCAGGCAGCGCATCATCGGCCCGTCGAATTCCTTGGCCACGTAGTCGCCCAGGGCCACGTGGTCCATCGCGGCCGGAACGATCGTGCTCGATGCATCCAGACTGCCGGCCGAAAGAGCTTCGTTGACGTAGACCTTGGCGACTTTCTCGCGCAGCTCGTTAGCCAGCTTCGCCAGCGGTTCGGCCAGCTTGGGCAGGTCGCCGGGCTTGGCCTTCCACAGCACGCGCTCGATGTCGTACCGCCGAGTGTTTTCCAGCAGAAACACGCTGCCGGTCGGCGCCGCGGCGATCTGCTCCTTCACCCGATCGGGAATCGTCAGCGTCGTTTCGTCGAGCCAGTTTTCGATCAGCGTCACAGGGCAGCCAAGCAGTTCGCCAATCCGCTGGCCGACCGCCTTGAGCGATTGCTCGGGCTTGCGTCCGATGTGGCCGAAGATGATCTGCTTCCAGCCCTTTTCGCGGCCGAACTTGAGCGTCGCGACCATCGAGCGGAGCCGGATATCGCCGTCGCCGACCGTGGGGCCGGGCTTGGCATCGACGTCGCCGCGGACCAGCACGGGCGTGCCGCTGGGCAGGTGGGCGAGGTCCTTCAGCCGGGGAATCGCGGCCAGATACTCGGCCAGCGTGTTCTTGGGCCGCGGCTTGGCCCCCAGCAGCACTTCGCCTACCCCGTGGATCGATTCTTTCGTGACGCTCATAGTCGCGTGGTCCTCACAGCTTTCTAGCCAACCGCCGTCGTGAATGTTTTGCACTTTGCCGCTTAATGTAGCGGAGGTCCGCGACAGCGCGAAGCGGCGCCAGCTGCCCGTGACCGTGCCGCCTGACCTCCCCGAAGCGGCCGCCGCTCGTTAGACTGGCGCAAGCCCCGAGCATCGCCAGAACGCCAGACCCCTGCCCTCGCCCCGCATGTTCCGCCTCCGCCAGCAGATCGCCGAGCCGCCGCTGCCGCTGCTCATTACCGGCGCCTCCGGGGTGGTCGGCTACGATGCGATCGAGTATTTCCGCCGCCGCTTTCCCGGCCGGGTGATCGCCATCCGGCAGCGCGACAATCCGCGGCTCGATGGACCGGGCATTGTCGCCTGCGACGCCGAGGACCGCCGCGGGCTGGCCGAGTTGTTCGACCGCTACGGCTTTCGCTCGGTGTACAACTGCGCGGGCAACTGCGCCTGCGGGCTTGCGAGCTCGATCCGGACATGGCCTGGCGGATCAACGTCGAGTCGGCCCGCAACCTGGTCGAGGTCGCCCGGCCGCACGGCGTGCGGTTCGTGCATTTGTCCGTCGATCTGGTCTTCTCGGGCATCGGTGACGGAGGCCACGTCGAAACCGATCCGGTCGACCCGGTCACGATGTACGGCAAGACGATGGTCGCCGCCGAGCGGATGATTTTGGACCGACTGCCCTCGGCCGCGGTTCTGCGGATTTCGCTGCCGATGGGCATCAGTCTGAGCGGCCACGCGGGCGCGATCGACTGGATCCAGTCGCGGTTCAAGAAGTCGCGGCCCGCGACGCTGTATATCGACGAGGTCCGCACGCCGACGTATGCCGGTTGCTTGAGCCGGCTGGCCGAGCAGGTGCTGGCCCGCGATGACTTGCACGGTATCTACCATGCGGGCGCCGCGGCGGCTGAGCTTGTTTCAAGTGGCGCAGGTGATCAACCGGATTGGCGGCTACGACCCCGCTTGCCTCATCGGCTGTCCGCGGGTCGAGGCCGGGCCAATGCCGCCCCGGGCGGGCAACGTCTCGATGGATTCGAGCAAGCTCCGTACGGCGCTGGGCTTTGAGCCGATGCACGCCTGGCCCTACGACGATCGCTACGCGCCGACGCACGCCGATTGGCATCGCGAGCGACCGGTCGACGAACCGGGCTCGCCCGAATTGCTCGCCCGGATCCTGTATCGCAATCCGCTCCGGCCCGATCCGCAGTGAGCCGCCGAGGGGACGTCAACCGCGCAGCAGCCGCCCGCCCATCGATCGCGGCGCAGCCCATTCCGATCCGTCTTGCCGCCAGCAGCCGTTTCTGATAGCCAGTGGAGCGCTACGGGGGGTGGGGCGCCAGGGAGAGCGCGCCTGCTAGCATCTTGCGCCCCGCCGCGGCGTGAGCCCGCTAGGCCAAGGCGCGAGAATCGGCCGTTGAACGAGCCCTCCGCTCAACTCATCGCCCTCGTCGAACGGCTCCGGTTGGCCACGGCCGGCCAGCTGCTGGGACACGCTCCGCACGTCCGCCGGCTGGCAGGCGACTTCGGCACGTTCGATTCCGTTTGGGTCGATGGTCTGGCCCAGGCCCGGCTGCTGACTCCGTTTCAGGCCCAGGAAATCAATGCCGGCCGTGGCGAGCGGCTGGCCGTCGGCCCCTATGTGCTGACGCGGCCGCTCGATTGGTACGGATTTGCCGAGTGCTTCGAGGCCCGGGCGATCGAGTCGGGCGAAGTCGTCCGGCTCTACCGGACTGGCCCGACGGGCGACGCCGAGGCGCTCACCAGGCAACTGGCCGAGCTGGTCGAGCGCAGCACGCGCGTCGGCCGGGATCTGCTTCTGCCGGTCATTGCGGCAGGGGCCGACGGCGAAACCGTTTGGGCCGCGACGCCCCTGAGCGCCGGCCAGCCGGCCAGCCGGTGGCTGATCGAGAATGGCCGCTTCCCGCCCGAAGCGGTGCTGCCGCTGGCTCAGCAGATGTCCGCGGCACTGGCGGAACTGGCCGAGTGCGGGCTGGTACACGGCGACGTTTCGACCGCCTCGCTTCTTATCGACCGTGGCCGGGTGGTGTTGGCCCATCCCGGCCTGCGCGGCATTTTGCGTCCCGCGGAAGGCTACGCCCAGTCGGACCTGTTTCCCGCTTGCTACGACTATCTGGCCCCTGAGCGGATCGCCGCCGGCACGCCGCCAACCACGGCCAGCGACATCTACGCCTGTGGTGCGGTCTGGTGGCATTTATTGACCGGCCGGCCGCCGTTTGCTGGCGGGAACAACCTGGCCAAGCTGCAAGCCGTGCATGCCGCCCGCGCGAGCGACGTGCTGCGGCTGGCGCCGAGAGCGCCCCCGCGGCTGGCCGAAGCGATCACCCGCTGCATGGCTCGGGAACCGGGCCAGCGGCCGAAGAGCTTTCGCGAGCTGGCCGAACAGTTAGGCCCGCCGACGCGACGCGGGATCGCACTGGTCGCCCGCGCAGGACGAGCGCCGCCGCACGCGGGCCGTGCTGGGCTCGCAGCCCCCGGCGACCCATCCGGGCCGGCGACAGGCGCTGCGAGCCGTTGCCGTCGCGGCATGCGTGCTCCTGGTAGCGATATGCTGGCCCGCCTGGCGGCGGGGCGATTTGCTGCCGCGGATTGCACTTGGACGCGGCAAGCCGGCAGCCCGCGGACCGGCCGTTTCGCCCGCAATCGACCGACAATCGCCCGCGCCGGCTTCCGACTCGACTGCTGAGACGGAAGCGTCTGGTCGAAAAAAGAAGCCCGATCGCTCGGTCGCACCCGTCGCTTACTGGACCGAACAACAGGCCAAACTCGTCCTGCCCGCCGACCGCGAACTGTCGCTTGAGCGGCTGTCGCTCAAGTCCGGCCAACTGGTGACGGGCGAAGCCGGTCAGCGCCCGCGGGTGGTTGTGCCGCCGCGGGGCCTGTCGGTGGCGGTCGAAGACGTGACGTTCGAGAACATCGACTTCGTCGCGGGATCTGCGGGCGGCGAGAGGGCCGGTGGCGCCATGATTGCGGTCTCAGCGGCCCGGGTGCAGTTCGTCGGCTGCACCTTCCGCGGCGATCCGCAGTCGCCAGCCAAGCGCGCGGCGATCGCATGGCGCGGGCCTGCGCCACCGCGGCGGGGCGGAGCCGACGCCGGTGGCGAGGTTGTGCTGCGCAATTGTGTCGTCTCCGGCGTGAGCAGCGCCCTGGAGGTCGCCGGCACGGCCCGGTTCTCGCTGTCGCTGGTCAATTCGCTGTTCGGCGACTGCGCCGCCGTCGTCCGCGTGCGCCGCGGCGGCCAAATCGACTCGGGGGGCGAAGTGCTGCTGGAGCACGTCACCGCCCGCGCGACGGGGCCGGTTGTTTGGCTCGATGGCGAGTCGGCGGCCGAAGGAGGCCTGGTGAGCGTCGCCGCGGTCGAAAGCACGTTTGCGCTGCGCGACGCGACGCCGCTGTTGGTCGTCGATTGCGAGCGGCCAAAGGCATCGCTCGCCGAGCGGATCGAATGGCAGGGACAGGGCTCGCTCGTGACCGACGAAGTACCGGTTGCCGCCTGGCGCACGCCCGACGGGCAGCTGGAATTGCTGGCCGACGAGCAGTTGGCCGTGGCCGGCCTGGTTCGCAGCCGGGTGCAGTTTGCCGGCACCGATCCAACCGATGCGGTGGCTTCGCGCGGTGCGGTGGCAAGTTCCGCTACAATCGGCCGCCCCCCCGGGCATCGGCGACGATTTGCCGGCCGGCAGGTTTGACAAGCGGCCGAATTGACCTACCGTTTCTATCGAGGCCTTGCATATTCTCGGAAACTCCAAGGTCCCGGCGGCTGGCCCGATCCAGCGCATGTCCCATCAAGATCGGCAGGACCGGATGCGAGATTTCCTGACTCGCCTGTTGCGCGAAGAGACGGCTGCCACGACGGTCGAATACGCCGTCATGCTGGCGCTGATTCTGGGAGTCGTATTCGGCTCGATTGCCATCCTGGGACAAGACACCAAGCAGGTCTGGCAGCAGAACAACACCAGCATGCAGGCCGTCGGCATCGGCGGCGGCAGCTGAGATCCCGCGCTCTCGTGGGCTCCGGCGCGGCCGGGAATGCTGACCGATTTGCCTCCGCTTACGCGGGTCGGCAAAGTCAACGAACTGCAGCTTGCCCCTCGGCGGCTTTCACCGGGAACATGCGCCTTGACGCTCCGCGCCGTGGGCCAGGTTTGCCAGAAACAGGCCGTAGTCAAAATCCTCGCTTTCAATGAATGGCGTAACGTCGTCGGTGAAAAGCGGGAGTTTCCGTGGTTGTTCAGGGATGAGCCAAATCACGGTGGAGCCTTGCGCACCTTGAATGTGCGACCCTGCCCAGTCGCCTGCAACTCGACAGAGAGCGCGTCCAAAGGATGGCGCTCTGCCTTGCGCTGTAGAAAGAGAGTTCCACCGCTCCGATACAGCACGACGAGGTCTGGGCCTATCTGGCCGAAAGCCCCGCAGACGGTTCGGGGGTCATGTGCGGCACGCGTCGCCTTTGAATAGGTCGACAGCGCACCTGATGCAGCATCGAAATCGGCCAAGGTGTCAAAGGACTCGTGAGACTGCAAAATCATGCTCTACCCCCTCGGCTCATTTCAGACCCAGGTCTTGCCCACCTGTCCGCGATGCGCTCTCCATGATCTCTTCCCAAGTCTTTCCCTTGGCGCGTAGAAAGTCAATTGACGGCCCAAGAAGATCACCGTACTTCTCCAAGTTCCGGGCATGGATTCGGGCCAAATCCTCCGGCGAACTTAAACTCTTGTACTTCACACCAAGGTCACGGCGCTTCTGGTGCAGGATTCGGGCGACTTCTTCGAGTGATTTTCCCTGGGCGGTAAGCCGCGCCGCCTCAACGCGGAGCCCCTCGACCTCGCGAACATAATCTTGGCGTATCGACATCGGGTTCAAACTCGCCAGCCAATTTGGTAGGTCCGGTGAAGGGTCACGATCCCGGGCCTTGGTTGATGGACTGCGGCGGCAACCCCCGCCGAAACCGATCGTAAAACAGCAGGCCGGCGACCGTCTTGGCGTCGTGGATTTCGCCTCGCTCGATCATCGCCAGCGCGTCGGGCCATGCCAGCACGCTGGTGGCGATGTCTTCGCCCGGCTCGAGGGCCGTCGGGCCCGGCGTGAGCTCGGTGGCAACGTAGACGTGCATCCGCTCATTGAGGATGCCGGGCGACATGGCTAGCTCGGTCAACAGCTCGATCCGTCCGGCGCGATAGCCGGTTTCTTCGATCAGCTCGCGCTCGGCCGTCGCCCGGGGGGGCTCGTCGTGATCGAGCGTGCCGGCCGGAATCTCCCACAGCGTACGGCCGACGGCGATCCGGAAATTGCGGATCAGCACGACGTGTCCGGCGTCGACCAGCGGCACAATGGCCACCGAGCCGGGATGCTGCACGGTTTCGCGCCAGTGGATGCTGCCGTCGCGGGCAGTTTGCGCTTGCCTGACGACTTGGAAACGTTTGGCGGTCAGGAGCACTTCGCGCTGATCGTTCATGCTGCGCACCCTGCAGATGCTGGTATTTGCTTCGCCAGAATGGGGATGTTAAGATAGCTCTTCGCGAGCTTGGCTCCAAGCGTGGCCTGCGGCGCACCGTTTGCGACGCAAGACTTCGCGAAAGCGACGCGGTGTTTGCAGTCCGGCGGACATCTCGCGCACCTGCGGGTGAGCGAGTGTCGACGGCAAGGCAGCACTGGCGGGCGGGGTTCGACCGGGCCAGGCGAATTGAAACGGTGCCGGGCGCATCCGAGCCGGTAGCGCTGGGCCGCAACCAAGTCTTGTCCAGCCATGCGCGATTTTTCCAGCTGGAGCCTGAACCTCGGCAAGTGGTACGGCGTCCACGTCCGGCTGCACGCCTTCTTTCTGCTGTTCGCCGTCTGCACGCTCTACCTGATGACGGCCAAGGCGCCGGCTCTGGCCGAAGATCCGGGCCAGAGCGTCCTCTACGGCCTGATGCTGCTGGGCATCCTGTTCTTGAGCGTGCTGGCTCACGAAGTGGCCCACTGCGCTGGCCGCCTTCCGCGTCGGCGGCGGGGCGGACCAGATCGTGATCTGGCCGTTCGGCGGGCTGGCCCAGCCGCACGTCCCGCATGAGTATCAGCACGAGCTGATTACGGCCGTGGCCGGTCCGCTGGTGAACCTGCTGATCTGCATGTTCGTGGCCCCTTTGGTCTGGGCCACGCATCAAGACCTGGGCGGTTTGCTCAGCCCCCTGAACCCCCGTGGCTTGATCGACGGCGGCCCCTGGCTGGTCCTGCTCAAGCTGACGCTCTGGATCAACTGGATGCTGGTGCTGGTCAACCTGCTGCCGGCCTTTCCGCTCGACGGCGGCCGCGTGCTGCGGTCGATTTTGT
Source organism: uncultured Planctomycetaceae bacterium (assembly GCA_963828155.1). Classification (GTDB taxonomy): domain Bacteria; phylum Planctomycetota; class Planctomycetia; order Pirellulales; family PALSA-1355; genus CAWCAX01. The sequence continues at coordinate 6,617 of CAWHDQ010000008.1, read as the reverse complement.
GGCGCTGGTTCGATTATCGCACTGCGGTGCTGGTGGTCACTTGGGGGGCCAAGTTCCTGGCCGCGGCGCTGTGTGTCTGGGCCTGGTTCAAGTGGGGCGAGTCGAACTCGCTCGTCCCCTCGTGGGTGGCGCTGTTGCTGCTGGCCATGTTCTTGTTCTTCAGCGCCAAGCAGGAGATGGCCCGGCTCGAGGAGCAGGAACTGGACGAGGAGATGTTCAGCTACGATTTTTCACAGGGCTATACGAGCCTCGATCGGCACTTCGAGTCGCCGCGCCCCGCCGCCAATCCGCTCCGTCGCTGGCTCGCCGAGCGCGAGCGGGTGCGGCAGCAAAAGCAGATGTTCGTCGAGCAGGAAGAAGAACGCCGCGTCGACGAAATCCTCGCTCGGCTGCACGAGACTGGCATGGCGGGCCTCTCGGCCAAGGACCGGGCGCTGCTGGAGCGGGTCAGCGCCCGCTATCGCAATCGGCAGCGCAGCTGACGGCCGGCCTCGTCAATCGCCCGACGAATTGCCAGCGCCGGGCAGGCGATCCAATCCGCGCAATCGCTGCCACCGGCAATGAGCCCTCCCGCTGTGGGGGTGTCTGGCCTGACCGCCCCCGACCGCCGATTCAAGCCATCCCGGTCGTTTGGGGCGTAGAGTTTCCTGGGGGCAATCGCTATGCGCGGTCTCGACCGCGGGCCTGCGCTCGAAATCGTCCTAGGGGGATTCGCGATCCATGACCACCAAGGTTGCGTCTTCGCCGGCACTGCAATTGGCAGCGGCCTGCGACAAGACATCGCGGGAAGCGACTTTTGCCGAACTGCTGACCGCCGCGCAAGCGGCGTTCGGCGTCGAGTTCAGCTTGCTCGACGGCAACTCGGGCGAAGTCCTGCAGCTGGCCGCCGATCATGCCCGGCTCGATTGGACGCTGCGCGGCGAACTGTGCCGCGAAGTTGCCCGCCGCGGCAGCGCCGAGGTGATCGAAGACGATGATCCACTCGCGATCCTGGCCCTGCCGCTCGCGGCAGCCGACGGGGCGACGTTCGTGGCCGTGGGCATGTTTCTGACGCGTCCGGTTACCGCGGACGAGTCGCCGGCAGGACTGGAGCGCTCGCTGGGCTGCGGCGGTCCGCAGTTGGCCGCCTGGCTCGCCCGCCAATGCCCCTGGCAGCCGGAACAGCTCGTGCGGATCGCGCGACTGCTCGCGGGCAAACTCGCCGCCGAGCGGCAATCGGCCGAGCGGGCCCGGGAAATCGCCAGCCTGTCGGGCAACCTGTCTTCGACCTACGAAGAAATCAGCCTGCTCTATCAACTCACTCAGAACCTGAAGCTCTCCAACAGCGACGAAGAGTTCGGCCGCAAGGCGCTCGACGGGCTGGCCGCGGTGCTGCCGGTCGAGTCGCTGGCGTATTTTTGGTGCCGCTGTCCGCCGGCACGGCCACGCACGGTGCGGACCGAGCCGCCGCTCTTGGCCCTCGGTCTCTGCCCGGTCGACGTGGCCGACATGGGCAAGCTGGTCGAGTTGTTCGAGCCCGGCCAGCAGCGCCCGCGAGTTCTCAATCGCACGACGACGTCAGCGGCCGACTGGGCGTATCCGGCCATCCGCGAATTGATCGTCGTGCCGCTGGTCGAGGGGAACAAGGTTTTCGGTTGGCTGGCGGCCTTCAACCACGCCCGCGGACTGGAACTGGGCAGCGTCGAGGCCAGTTTGCTGACCTCGGTGGCGGCGATCCTGGGCATCCATAGCGGCAATACCGAGCTCTATCGCGAGCAGGCCGAGTTCTTTCCGACGTGGTCCGGGCCCTGACCTCGGCCATCGATGCCAAGGATCCCTACACCTGCGGTCACAGCAATCGCGTGGCCCGCGTTCGGTCCGCCTGGCTCAGGAGCTGGGGATGACGCCCCAGCAGGTCAACACGATCTACCTCTCGGGCTTGCTGCACGACATCGGCAAGATCGGGATCGACGATTCCATTCTGCGCAAGCCGGGGGCCCTGACCCCCGAAGAGTATGAGCACATCAAGACCCACGCCGAAGTCGGCCACCGGATTCTGGCCGAGGTCAAGAAGCTCGACGAGGTATTGCCCGTCGTGCTGCACCACCACGAGCAGTGGGATGGCGCGGCTACCCGCACCGCCTCGCGGGCGAGTCGATTCCCCTGATGGCCCGGATCTGCGCCGTGGCCGATGCCTTCGACGCGATGGGCAGCGATCGGCCCTATCGCAAAGGAATGCCCGAGGAGGAGCTGGACTACATCCTCCGGACCGGCGCCGGTCAGCAGTGGGATGCCCAGGTGATCGAGGCGTTCTTCCGGGCCCGCGCCGACATTCGCGAGATCGCCCGCCGCGACCGCGAGAACCTGGCCCTCGATGTCGATCAGTGGACGTAGTAGCCGTCGCCCAATGCCCGTCGCCGGTTAGTCATTAACTGCGGCGAACCGCGCCTGAACCGTTTCGATGCCCAGCCGCAGGGCGAGCACGTCGCTGGTGATGCTCAGCATCCGGCAGCCCAGCTCGACCACCCGCTGAGCCGCCGCCGGTTCCCACGGGACGATACCCCAGGCCTTCCCTCGGTTGCGGCAGGCCGCAGCGATTCGTTCGATCGCTTCCCATACCCGGGCATGACCGAGTTGACCGAGCACACCCAGCGAGGCGGCCAGATCCTGCGGCCCGATGAAGAGCAAGTCGACGCCCTCGATCTGGGCGATCTGGTCGACCTGATCGAGGGCTCCCAGGGTTTCGATCTGAATCGCCACGAAGTGATCGCGGTTGGCGTCGTGCGCGAGCTCGGCGGAGCTCTTGCCTGTGAAGTGGCCGTCGGCCCCTTGCGTGTTCACGCCTCGCACCCCGCGGGGGGCGACGTCGCCCAGCGGACGAACTGCTCGGCTTCGGCCGATCCGGCCACCTGGGCGGCCATCACGCCGTCGACGCCCGACTCCAGGCTTTGCGTCACCGCCGCGTAACCGGTCAGCGGCATCCGGACGAACGAGCCCATCCGCTGGCCCGGCCGGCCAGCGCGGAGACCGTGATCTGCTCGATCGAAATGCCCGCGTGTTCCTGGTCGAGCCAGAAGCCGTCGAACCCGCCCGCCAGACCGAACATCTGGATGGTCACCGGGTGGACCAGCCGGCCCGTGCAGAAAACCCGCACCAGGCGGTCGGTTGCCAGCAGCGACTTGAAGAATCCGGGCATGGCGGTGTTATCCTCACTTGGGTGGGGGGCTGCCTGCAATCCACGACCCTCTCGCGGCACCCAGCCAGCAGTCGCTGATTGTGATGGTTAAAGCATTGCCGGCAGGAGCTTTAGCGGCTCAGCGTAACGCCTGGTGGGCAACCGAGCGAGGTTTTTCGCGAAATTCCAGCCCGGGGGGTGAACCTTCGGCGGACGGCGCGTCAACACGACGTCGCCGGAGAACCGCCGGGCACTCGCAATGCCCGAAGGTTCATTCCCAGCCGACGTCGATCTTGACCGGACGAACCTTGACTGGAAAAGCTCGCTTGCGAGTCTAGTCAGGTTGGTCCGGGCGAGTGACTTTCGTTGATAACGCGTATACTTGTTCGCTCGGATCGTTTCTTTTTCTCTCCACCCGCGCGTCCAGCGCCAGGGAGTATCCCATGCGACGACCATCAAGCCCAACACCAAGATCAACGTCTTTGGTATCAACCAAGACTGCGACGTCGTGAAGGTGCGTGGTATGGGCCGGGTACATGCTGCACTGCAGTCCGATGTGGCATGCCAGTCACTCCGGTATCGCCTGGAAGCAGCGCCTCTGCGCTTCGCCGGGCATTCGCCGCAGCCCAGGCCGTGCCGGCCTTGTGTCCAGCGCCGGCAGCCGGGGCCTCGCGGTCCGGCGGGTCGACAGCGTTTTCGCTTCGCGGCGAAACGGGCTCCCGTTCCGGAACTTGAACGGCTAGTTCGCCCGGCGTCGCAAATCACGACGCCACGAGCTTAGCAACCCGTTCATCCGGTGCGCATGAGTTGGCGGCCTCCCAGGATCGTCCTTCCGCGCGAAGCTTTGCGCTTCGCGCTCTGGGGCCAGTCCGGGCCGCTGAATCGCCACGCCTCTCGCTTCACGGTCGCGCGCAAGGCCGCTGGTTTGTCGACAGGCTTTCCGGTCAGGAGAGAACCCATGAGCAACCAGGCAATAATCGAGCAAGACCCGGATATCAGCCTGGTGCTGGTGGTGCAGCAGGGCGACCGCCAGGCATTTGGCCAATTGGTCGAGCGGTACGAGCGGAGCGTTTACGCCACCGCTTATCGCCGGCTGAGCAACCACGCCGAGGTGCAGGAAGTCTGCCAGGAAGTCTTCGTCAAGGCGATGGAGAAGATCGGCCAGCTCCGTGCGCCGGAGTGCTTCGGCGGCTGGCTCCGCTCGATGACCGGGCGGATGGCCATCAACCGGCGTGGCGCGGCAAGGCTCCGGCGGTCGACGTCGAACCGCAGAGCATGGCCAGCGTCTGCGTCGAGAGCGAAACGCCCTGAACGGCCGCCCTGGCCCGCGAACAGCGGACGAGGGTCCGGGCCGGCCTGCGCCTGCTGGGCCGGATGGATCGCGATACGCTCACCGGCGTTCTACGTCGAGGGCCAGTCGCTGGTCGAGATGAGCGATCATTTCGCCTCGCCGGTCGGCACGTCGAACTCGCCGGCTGCACGTGGCCCGGAAGCGGTTGGCCAAGGAATTGGCCGAGCTGGCCGCGGTTTGAGCGGTGCGATCTGAGTAGGATCTGCGCGGCGGTCGTAAATCCTTAGCCGGCGGGCCGTTGTCGGCCCCGGCCTAGTGCCCGGCGAAATCTCGAGAGATTCGCCGGCCTGCGAAGGTCCTGTTTCGGACAGCCTCCGGCCCCCCGCGGGCCGGAGGCCTTTTTATTGTTGCATCAGGCATGACGCCGCCGCGTCCTGACCCGGCTGAACGAAGGCTGAATGAGAGTGAAACTCGCGGTGTCCCTTCCGTAACGGCAATGTTGACCAAGGGCAGTGCCTCCACGCCGGCAGTTCGAGCGGAACCCCCGCCAGAAATTTCCTGAGGTTTACGTGGCGGCGGTTGACATTGCCAGTTTTCCTGGTCAGTATGGGAGCAGCTTCGCAAGCGGTCGTACCCTTCGGCCTTTTTACGGGCTTTTTTGATGGGAACGCTCGTGAGTCGGAATCACACCACGACGCCGTAAAGAGTCGCCCAGCATCCCTGCCTTGATTGGGCGGGGCGCTCGGCGACTTTTTTCGTCTCGTCGCAGCTCGGTTGATCGAGTTGTTGGCGAGTCTCGAAGAGCCCAGGTTCACCGACGAACAGGAAGGTGAACGGGACTTTATTCGGGTGAGACACTTGGCCGTGACGCGGTCACGCGAATCGGCCGGGAAGATTGGTCGAAAGACCTTAGTTCACCTGAAATGAGACGGGTGAACGACTCAGTGTTAGGGTGAGAAATTCGGCTGTGGCGCTGTGATGCAGCGTGGCCAGTTTGGTTGGTTCAAAGACCTGGTGGTGTCCTAACTTTGTGTGCGGGGCTTCAGGGCCGCCGCGAAAAGCTCGTCGAAACTCCAGACGTGCTGGGCCAGTCCCGCCATCATCGCGGCAGTATCTCTCTTGGCCCCAGACGTGCCCGGCTTGCGGGTCTGCCAGCAGAAGTTGTAATACGCCGCGAACATGGCGAAGGCAGCTATACTGTGGGCATGAAAACCACACAACCGGCTACGCGCGAAACCGGGACGGCCAGCCACCGGACATACCCCGAAGCGCATCTTCCGCATGGACGACGAAGGATGGGCCGCAGTAGAGGCTGCGGCGCAAGCCAGTGGCGTCACCACTTCGGAGTGGGTCCGAGATTGCCTTCTGAGAGCCGCCAAGCGGGTCAATAGCCGCTGAGCGGAGGGCCGGGGGAATCGAACCCAGGCAGCATCGCTGCTCCCTACGTTCGCTTATAAGGCGATTGCGCCACCAAGACGCGGGCCGCCCTCCCTGTTGAAGGGAGTATTCGCCGCTGATTGTTCAACATTGGTGAAAATCCACGGCTAAGGAGGACCAAAAAGACAAAACAGAAGGCACGACGACAACACCAAGCCGAGTCCAATTAAAGATAAAACGGCCGCATTGCCCGCAATCTGCCGCCGCCAAGTCAACCCACAATCCCAGGTCCGATAGCTGATGTTCAAAGCAACATGAACGCAAACCCAAACCCCGATGATGCAAAGGATGCAAAAAATAAGTCGCGCGATTCGATCGAGAAAAAACAGATGTGGTTCAACGGCATCCTGGCTACGGTTGGCGTCCTCGGGCTTGTCATTGGGGCTTGGCAACTTTGCGCTATTGAACGGCAAATCAAGATTTCCAACGGCGCAAACGAAGTCGCCACAACAGCCGCCGAGGCAGCGACCAAATCGAACGAGATTGCCGGCAAGACTGCCGAAGCGCAACTGCGAGCATGGCTCGGAATCGATGCGGCAACATTTACGAAAGCGCCAGCCAACAGCACATACACCCTGGAGTTGAGGGTAAAGAACTCCGGCCAGACTCCAGCGTCCGACATACGGATGAATGCAATATCCTTCACGCGTCTTGAGCCGCCATTCACGCAAAAGCCGGCGCCGCAGGCCGAAGCCAGGCCGGGCTTTAGCAAGACTGCCGTCGGGGCCGGCGCAG
>CAWHDQ010000007.1:0-371067 GCA_963828155.1 uncultured Planctomycetaceae bacterium | reverse complement strand
CCACTGTGTGCCGATGGCAGCGGCCGGCAACCGGGCGGCGGCTCAGACAGGGTCCAGCACCTCATCGTCGCCTTCCACCACGACCACGACGACGACTGCGGCTCCCGCGTCGGCGTCGGGCGACGGGACCCCACCCCTCGGCGGCACCGCCCACGACGGCCGGCGACGAGACCTCGGCCGGTGACGGCACCGAGGCTCTGCCGGCAGATTCCCACCGCTGCCCGGCCGATCGCTCCCCCGGTGCCGGCGCCACCGCCCGGCCTCGGCGGAGGGCCCGGGCCGGGACGGCCAGGACGACCGGGTCGACCGGAGAGCGCCGGGCCGGGCCGCTCAGCTCGGCACGGCCGCCGGCGCACCAGCGCCCGTGACGGACAGGCCAAACGAGGGGTGCGCCGGTGCGCAGGGGGACGTCGCTGCGCCGGCCGTCAGCCGAAGGCGCCGGCGTCCTCCCATTGGCGCATGGCCGCCGGGCTGACCACCCGGAGCTCCTCGAACTCGTCGAGCAGCCGCTTCAACTGGCCGAGCATCAGCCGTGAGGCCGGGGAGACACCCCGGGCCTCTTTGAACTCGTCCTTGGTCATGTACGGCTCCAGTTGGTCCGTCCACTCCACTGGCAGGTGCCAGCCAGGCAAGACCCAGGAGAATGGCCGGGCCGAGTTCGAGGGCTATCCGGATGTGCTCCGTGCCAAGCCAATTGAACACTTCCGTCATATGCTCCAGTCCTTAAGTGTACAGTTAGATAAAAAAACACTGAGCCCTCGACGAGCGCGCAGACCGAGGAAACCCAGGGCCAGTGCAACAGCCATGGCTCGGCCGGTTGCGAATAAGGATCGCGTCGGGATCTGGCAGACCCTCGAGAGGCCGGCCTTCCCAGGGGCAGGCCGGCCCCACCGTCCCTCTCGCCCCGGAACGACCCTGCCGGATCGCACGCCTGATTTGACCAATTTGTTTGGTCTTCTAATGTCCACTTTGCCATGGCAGCGATCCACGTCCGGCCCATGAAACCAAGGGCCAGACGCAGCATCATTCGGCAAATGCCCATATAGAATCGAGATGCGTTGCGGGTGTTTTATATACCTGCCCTATAGACATCGCGTGAATGCCATCATCACGTATTTATTTTCCTGCGCTCCGAACTCTCTCGAATTGCTATGGCTCTTCGCCCAACTATTTTCGGGCAACCTTTGGAGCGATTGAAATGGCTGCTGCCGCCAATGCCCGTTTGAACCCGGATGCCGTTGATGAACATGTGCAGGAATTCGTGGCCGAGATCATTGGGACGGTGCCGGGCGAAGAAACGGACCACATCACCATTGCCGGCAGGCGGGCGATCCAGACGGTGGTTGACCTTTGTCGCCGGGGTTACATGAACGTGAGTTGCCACGGGGCGTCCGCCGGCCCCCATGTTTCGGGAACCGCGAGCGATTGCCTGTGGATCGTGAATGTGCCGAGCCAGACGGAACTGCTAGCACTCATCGCAACGCTGGCTCCGGATTTGCGCCTTGGCGGCACCCTCGCCATCGGTTTTGAGGGACCGATTTCGCCGGCGCATGCGTCGCGCCTGTGGCGCGTGCTTCTCACAAGGGGTATGCACCTGTGCGCCTGCACATGAATCCCCACCGGCCGGGCGCCACCCTCATCTGCGGTCAGCGCCAACCTTGGACAACAGTCAACGGAGCCTAGATGTGAGCCGGTCCGATTGAGATCGGATCAAGCCGAGATTCCCACGGTTCGTCGCTCGGAGCGACGAACTGATCTCCCAGTTTGCTAGTCTCCGCTCCAGCACCAGCGGCCTCGGCATCTCCTTCCGTCTAAGCCGTTCGGGTCCCTTTGGTCCCTAATACCGTGGGGCTCTCAGCCTCGCCCGCTCGGCTGCTTGAATTCAGTATCGGTTCGCCTTCCACCGCAGTGCAAATTGCCACCGTGGAGATAGCATCGCATGCAAACCATCGCAGCCTATATTGGCACTGCCATCGCCGAGCTCGCGGGATGCTTCGCATCCCGGGCCCGGCTTACACCACAAGCCCATCTGGCGGGTCTTGGCAGGCCCGTCCAGTCCGACGTTGTTCGCCTGTTCATTGACGTTGGTCGATAGCCGGGTCGCTTGGGAGACAGCCGGCGCCATCGTCTGTATCCTTGGCTGCAAATCGCGTCCAACAATGGCTCTGACGCATATCTGGTGAAGGACGACGGCGTATCCTGCTTCCAATCCACTGAATTCCTTACGTGATCCGAGATTGCAGGCTGCTCCCTCAGACGCAACTCATTAAAAGAAAGGGCGCTGGGAAGAATCTCATTCTTTTCAACGGCCTAGCGGTGAACGGCCCACTTCGCGATCATCAAATGTGAGTTAGAGCCGCACGATTGGACGCGAGATACGACACGGGAGATTCCCATGTTTCGCAATGCGATCAAAATCTTAAGAGCCTTTAAGGGGTCGGGTCATTGTTGGACGCGATTTTACACGATCTGGCCGAAGGCGGTGGGCAGGGCCAGCACCAGCAGTGCCGCGGCAATGGCGATGCTGGCCCGCTGGCTATTCGGACACAACGCGCGCGCCACGGCCCAAAACCGCCTGCGCCACGACCGCAACCGCCACGATCTTCAGCCCGTGCAGCCATGAAGTATGGCCTGGATCGCCCCAACGGCCGACGCCATAGGCAAAGCCGATCATCGCGATGGCGGAAGGCAGTGTGAAGCCCAGCCACGCTGCCACCGCGCCCGCCAAGCCGGCGCGCAACAGGCCGATGATCATGCCGACCTGGCTGCTGGCCGGCCCCGGCAGGAACTGGCAGAGCGCGACGATATCGGCATAGGCCGGCTCGTCCAGCCATTGCCGCCGCGCCACGAATTCGGTGCGGAAATAGCCAAGATGCGCCACGGGACCGCCGAAGCTGACAAGGCCGAGGCGCAGAAACGCCGTGAAGACAGGCCAGGCGAAAAAACGAGAAACCGTCACGGCTCACCCCCGCCGGCGCGGCCTCACGCCGCGCTCATATGCCCGGCAGCATGCGTTGCAGCGTGCGATCGCGCAGGAAGAAATAATGGATACAGCGTAGTGATGACGTGCAGCGCGATGACCGCCAGCAGCACATAGCGGCACGTCATGCACGTCGCCCGACGTATGCGCCCGCGGCGTGCCCTTCGGTGCCAGCGCCGGCAGCGTTTGCGCCTTGCCGCAGAAGAAGGCGGCAGCGCGTTAGGCTCTCTGCCCATGCTTCTCCTCCACTGCACCGCCACGTACCTGCGAAAAGCGGTACCAGCTGGCCTATTGTCTGACGCAAGTGCCGCCGCTATTCGCCACCGCGATTGTTTTTTGAAATCGGCGGCGCTGCACATCGCCAGAACCGACTTTCACAGCCATGCGAAGTTGGTGGGCAAGGCCGACGAGGTTGAGTTCTTTGCCGGCGTTCAAACGAAGGCCGGCGAAGCAGTGAACAAAAGATTTTTCGATGCGCAGCGCGCGCAATACTGGGAGGGACGCCAGGGCGCAAATGCGTTCGCGCTGTCGTGCGGCGTGGTGCCGGCCGAGCACGCGAAGGCCGTCTTCGAGCGAATGGTGGAAATCATTGTCCACGACAACAACAGCCACTTCGATACGGGCATCTTCGGCACGCGCATTACGCTCGACCTGCTCACCGCGAGCGGCTGCGGCGACGTGGCTTATACGCTGATGAACCAGCGCACGCAGCCCAGCTTCGGCTGGCAGGTGGCGCAAGGGGCCACCACGCTGTGGGAAAACTGGAACGGCGAGAGCTCGCACAATCACGCCATGTTTGGCGGTGTGTGCCAGTGGTTTTATCGTTCCCTCGCAGGCATCAACCCCGATCCGGAACAACCAGGGTTCAAGCATATTGTCATTCGTCCCAATCTTCTGGGCGACCTTAAGTGGGTGAAGGCTGCCTACAACTCAGGCTATGGGCGGATCAGCAGCGAGTGGTCGCGCAGTGGCACTGAGCTGAGGATGCAGGTTGTGATTCCCGCGAACTCGACGGCGACGGTGTGGATTCCCGCAAGCGATCCATCGCGAGTCACCGAGTCGGGCCGGCCGCTTGGAAAGGCGATGCAAGTTGAATCCGTACGCCTGGCAGGAGAGCGCGTGACATGCGAGATCGGTTCCGGCTCTTATGATTTCAGCGTCAGCTAGGAACCTGTCGGGCATCGTGAGTTTGGCGAAGCGGTTAATATGCCCGACGCCCTTGAACGTCTCCGACTTCCAGGTGCGGAGAGACTTGGAAAGGGATAGGTCGAGGCTCGTGGATCTGTACGTGTCCACATTCGGTGTGGGGTTGAAGATGCATCTGCCCACACTGAATCACTGCTTGTATTGCGCGATCCGTGAGGATCAAACCACCCTCCCGGAGCTGACTCCTTCACCCAGATTCTCCAGCTATCGGATGTACGTTCTGGGGCAAGCTCCACTCGTATCTTGTCTTCGCACCGCACCTGCGCTTTGCCCGCTTCAATCGCCGCCTCCAGCGACGGAATGTCCACCGCCGCCCGCATCGCGCACCCCCAAAATGCCTCGCTCCCATCCGCCCAGATTCTTTCAAGAAGACCTATATCTCGGTAAAACCCTTTTTGCGCGCCCCAGAACACGCAAAAAGCCCCCGGCACTGGGCCGAGGGCTTTTGCGTTGCGGTTGAATTACGCCGTTAGTTGCTGAACAGCAGAATTCCGGCAGCCTTCTCTTCCGTCACCTCGTCGCTCGCGCTTACCGGGCGATAGAAGAGCTGGTTGGCGTCGAGATAAACCTCCAGGAAGGCCGGACGGTCGGTAATGTGCCCGGCAATCAGCGCCTCCGACAAGGGGTCCTCCACGTAGCGCTGCAAGGCGCGGCGTAACGGCCGTGCCCCGTAGCTGCGGTCGCCCAGGGTCTTGTCGAGAATCCACTTCTTGGCCTCCTCGGTCACCGAGATAGTGATCGACTTCTGGGCCAGGTTGGCGTTGAGGCTCTGCACAAGCAGCTCGACGATCTGGATCAGGTCCGCATCCGAGAGCGACTGGAAGAGAATCACTTCGTCCAGGCGGTTGAGGAACTCGGGGTTGAATGCCTTCTTCACCTCGGCCATGACATTCTTTTCGACAGTTTCGTTTATCTGGTCTTCACTGTCGCTGTGGAAGCCAAGGTTCTTCTTCTCCTTGATCAAATACTTGGAGCCGATATTCGAGGTCATGATGAGGATCACGTTCTTGAAGTCGACTGTGTTGCCCAGGCCATCGGTCAACTGGCCGTCCTCAAAAACCTGCAACAGAATGTTGAACACATCCGGATGCGCCTTCTCGATTTCGTCCAGCAGCACCACGGAATAGGGCGAACGCTTGACGCGTTCGGTCAACTGGCCGCCCTCTTCGTAGCCCACATAGCCCGGGGGTGAGCCGATCAGCTTGGAGACCGAATGCTTCTCCATGAACTCCGACATATCGAAGCGGATCAGCGCTTTATCGGAGCCGAACAGGAAGTTAGCCAGGGTGCGCGCCATCTCCGTTTTGCCCACGCCCGTGGGCCCGAGGAACAGGAAGCTGCCAATGGGACGCGCGGGCGATTTGAGCCCCGCACGCGAGCGGCGGATGGCGCGAGCGAGAGCCGAAATGGCCTTGTCCTGCGAGATCACCCTCTTGTGCAGCTCGCCTTCCACGCGCAGCAGCTTCTGCGTCTCTTCTTCCTTGATGCTGGTCACCGGCACGCCGGTCCAGCGGCTCACCACATCCTCAATGTCCTCGCGGCCCACAATGCCGCTGGCCGAGTCATCCAGGTGATATTTATCGCGCAGCGCGCGCAGGTTCTCGCGCTCCTTGCGTTCCTCGTCCGAGTAGAAACGGGCCTTTTCAAATTCGTGATTGGCAATCGCCGAGTCCATGCGGTGCACAATGAACTTGATGCGCTTCTGCACCTCGGTGATCTCTTCCGGCAGCGAAGTCTGGCGAAGCTTCACGCGGGCGCCGGCTTCGTCAATCAGATCGATCGCCTTGTCGGGCAGAAAGCGGTCCGGGATATAGCGGTTGGAGTGAGACACGGCGAACTCGATCGCCTCATCCGTGTAGCTGACCGCGTGAAATTTTTCGTAGCGGTCCTTGATGCCGTGGATGATCTTGATGGCGTCGGCTTCATTGGGCGGCGGAACTTTCACGGCCTGGAAGCGGCGCTCGAGCGACCGATCCTTCTCGATCGACTTGCGGTACTCAGCCGGCGTGGTGGCGCCGATGCACTGAATTTCGCCGCGGCTGAGTGCGGGCTTCAGAATGTTCGCCGCGTCGAGCGAGCCCTCGGCCGAGCCCGCCCCAACCAGCGTGTGCAGCTCGTCGATGAAGATGATCGAGTTTTGATTCTCCATCAACTCCTTCATGATCGTCTTCAAGCGCTCTTCAAACTGGCCGCGATATTTTGTGCCGGCAACAATGAGGGAGAGATCGAGGCCAAGAACTTTCTTGTCGGCCAGGAAGCTGGGCACTTCGCCGTCGGCAATGCGCTGGGCCAGACCTTCGACAATCGCCGTCTTGCCCACGCCCGGCTCGCCGATCAGGACCGGATTATTTTTGGTGCGGCGGCACAGGATCTGAATCACGCGCTCGAGTTCCCCGTCGCGTCCGACCAGCGGATCGAGCTGCCCGTCCATGGCCGCCTGGGTCAGGTCGCGGCTGAATTCGGCCAGCAGGCTTGACTCGCGCTGCCGCTGCTGGGCTGGAGCTTTTTCCTGGGTCACCCGCGCCAGCTCTTCGCGAATCTGTGTCAGCTTCAGGCCGCGCTCCTGCAATATCTCCGCGGCAAAGCACTTCTCTTCGCGCAGCAGGCCAAGGAGTAAATGTTCGGTTCCGATGTGCTTGTGTCCCAGCCGCTCGGCTTCTTCCGCCGCATAGGCCAGCACCCGCTTGCACTCGTTGGACAGCGGCAGGTCGACCGAAGTGGAAACCTTCTCGCGAATGGTGGTGTGCGCTTCAATCTGCTTGCGGATTGACTCCACCGAAGCGTGCGAGCGCAGAAAGCGGTTGGTCAGAGCTTTGTCCTCGCGCAGCAGGCCAAGCAGCAGGTGCTCGGTCTCGATATAGGGCGAGCCGAACTGGCTGGCCTCGTATCGCGCGAAGAAGATCACGCGTCGTGCCTTCTCCGTATAGCGTTCGAACATGGTGTTCTCCCCCCCCCCGAATCCGGGTTTGTACCAGGCTATCGGCTGCAGTGGCTGTCCGGTTCTTGCTCTCCGGCTTCAGCCCAGCCAGCACGTGCCCCTCTTTAATACTGCGCCGCCGGAAGGCCCCAGGAAAATGTTGATCCTGCCCCGAACAGCTCTTTTGGATGGCCGCGAACGCTCCCTTGTTCGCCCAAGTCCGACTGCAATCTTTCTGCAATTCGAACTCCATCCTGCCTTCATCAGCCTGAAAAACTTCTCGTGCATTCAGGCTGCCTACAGAATAAGACTCAAAGCCTGGCACCAACGGTGCAATTCTGCTCTCAACTTCCGGCCCTCAGCCCCAAATGCGGGGCGGCTGCGAGCGGCGTCAGCCTTCCGCCCTCCAGACGCAGAGCCCGCGTACAGCGAGCGGCGAGATCCAGATTATGGGTCACCAGAATCGACGTAAGACCGTGGCTCGCGTGCAAACGCTCGATCAGGTCGAAGACGCGGCCGGCAGTGATCTCGTCCAGGTCGCCGGTCGGTTCGTCGGCCAGCAGCAGGCGAGGATTGTTGACCAGTGCCCGCGCCAGCGCCACACGCTGCTGCTCACCGCCGGAAAGCTCTCCGGGGCGATGATCGGCGCGATCGGCGAGTCCTACCTCGTTGAGCCAGTTTGCCCCCACAGCCAGCGCCTCTCTCTTTTGTTGGCCGCGCGCAAGCAGCGGCATGGCCACGTTTTCCAGCGCCGTAAACTCCGGCAGCAGGTAATGAAACTGCCACACATAGCCAATTTCCCGATTCCGGAAGGCGGCAGCCTGTCGCGGGGCGAGTTGAGCCACATTGGTTGAGGCGCAGTATACAGTCCCCGCGGAGGGAGCATCAAGGGCGCCCAGAATGTGCAAAAGCGTGCTCTTTCCTGCGCCGGACTGTCCCACAATGGCAACCATCTCCCCTGGCTGGACTTCGAGGCTCAGGTCGCGAAAGAGCGTGAGCTCGCCGCGTGCAGTTTTGTAGGACTTGACAAGCGCGGAGACCTGAATGATGGGCGGCTGGGCAGGGGCCGAATCAGGCGACCGCAACTCCGGCTCCTGCTTGGTGCGGGAGGGCGGAGGGTCAGCCGCTGGAGAGGTTGGGTTCATCCGGTTGGGCTTTATTTTACATCGGCGGGCATTGGCAACGATTCGGAGCGCTCCTTCAGGCGAGATCGGATATGCCTCCGTTTTTGCGTAGATTGGCGCATTCTTCCAGCATAAAAAGTGGAGAAAGGCATAAAGACGTTATAAGAATCCGGCTAATTTTTCCTTGTGGCCGGTGCTTCAGCGGGTATCCTACTTGGAACCCGCAATGCAAGCCAGATCAGTCCGATAAGCGAGATCCACTCGTAACGGTACCTATTTTCACCCCTTCCTCTTGGGGATGACCCAAGAGCACCGGAACTCTCATTCCACCCAGAAACTCTCGATCTCCTCCTCCGAGACCGCTGGGGAAATCACTATTTTTCGAGGCAATGCGACGTGAGGCCCTTCATGCGAATCGTTTCTACTCCGTTTTTCCGGCTGCTGGCACTCATGGCGGCCATCGCGCTGTGTTCCAGTGCAGTTCAGGCACAGCAGACTCTTGGCGGCATCACCGGCGAGGTTACGGATTCGCAAGGAGGCGTAATTCCCGACGTAACGGTCACGGCCGTGGCCGAGTCAACTTCTCTCACCCGCACCGCGAAGTCCAACGAATCGGGGACCTATGCGCTGGTGAACCTTCCCATCGGGGAATATACGTTGACTTACGCGGCGGCGGGCTTTGAAGCCCAGAAGACGCAGCACATCACCGTGCAGGCAGACCGCACGGCGACTGTGAATGTGGCCCTCAAGGTCGGCCAGACGACCGAGACGATCGAGGTGGAAGCTTCGCCGCTGATGAATGCCGTGGATACCACCAACGGCTACGTGATGGAATCGGCGCAGATTGAAGCTGTGCCCCTGGCAACCGGAAGCTTTACCGGCCTGGCCACCCAATCGGCCGGCGTCAATGCCGAGCTGGGCGGTGGAACCGGCGCCAACTCCGGCCTGGGCAACGCGCCCATCTGGGCCAACGGCCAGCGTGACACCTCCAACTCATTCCTGCTGAATGGCGTAGACGCCAGCAACCTGTTCAACGGCAAGAGCACCAGCCAGATAGCCTCAGCGCGCGTCATCAACTCGACCGGTTCTCCGGGCGGCGGCGGCGGCGGCGTCATTCAATCGGTCGCCTCGGTCTATCTCTCCATCGGCAATGCTATTCCCACGCCTGCGCCGGAAACCATCGCGGAAGTGCGCGTCAACGCCTCCATGTACGACGCCACGCAGGGTTCCACCTCCGGCGCGCACATTGACCTGAGCACCGCCTCCGGCACCAACAAGTTTCACGGCAATGTTTATGCCCGCCACGGCACCAACTGGCTCAACGCCGCTCCCTTCTTCTTCAAGCAGGATCAGGACGTTCCCGCCAACCTCAAAAATCCTGATTTGCATCGCACCATCCTCGGCGGCACCGTCGGCGGTCCCATCATCAAGGACAAGCTGTTCGGCTTCTTCGGCTACCAGCACCTGTCAGTCTCCGACCAGGAGATCGGCGACGACTTCGTCAACGTCCCAGTCGGCCTGGGCGCCTGCCCTGCCCGCGACGCCGACTGCATGGCCGCAATCGACAACGCCCAGTTTGGCGGCGAGAACAATGTGGGAGCGGCCCAGGCGGGTGTACCCGGCGGCAGGGCTCCGTTCTCATCGCCCACCCCCTTTTCCAGCGCGCAGATCAGCAATGCGGTGCTTCAGGTCTTCAACTCACCCGCGCTTCCCGGCGAGCCCTGCCAGACCAACGCCACCACCGGCGCGCAGGATTGCTACCTGATTCCTGACGACACAACCTCCGCAACCATGGGCCCGGGGCAGGGCTACAACGCCTTTCTGCCCGGCGTGGGCCGCTTCAAGGCCGACGTCGCGGTCGCCGATCTCGACTTCAACGCCAACGCTCGGGAAACCATCGCGTTCAAGTACTTTTTCCAGCACGATCCCACGCTCGCGCCCTACTCCTATTCGAGCGTCCCCGGCTTTACCGAGCACCTTGACTCGGGCGCGCAGGTGGCATCCATTACCAACACCTTCATCGTCAAGTCCAACCTCAGCACCACAGAAACCCTGGGCATTCTCCGCGAAAAGGACTATGCCGACAATGAGCAGCCGTGGGGGCCTAGCGCCGTGCCCGGCGGCAACTTCGGCTCGTTCTCCACCAACGTGTTCGGCTCCGGCTACTTTCCCGGAATCTCCATCGTGAACGTGCTGGGAGGCGCCGGTTACGCGGCCGGCATTCCCAGCAGCGAAGACAACGGCATTCTGGATATTGGTCCCAACGCCGAAGGCCAAGCGGCCAATACTGGCATGTTCCAGAACCGCATTGCGCCTTCCGGCAACGCCATCTGGACCCTGGGCAAGCACACCCTCAGCTTCGGCTCCAGCTACACCTATACCCAGCTCAACACCATCGACAAGCGCACCGGCACCGGCACCATCACGGCCGACGACTTCAGCGCCTTCTCGCAGGGATTCGTCAGCCCGGGCAGCTCCGACACCGCCTTCTACGTCAGCTCCTTCATGCGCGGCAACGCCAACCGCTACTACCGCGCCAATCAGCTGGGCACCTACCTGCAAGACAAGTGGCAGGTCACCCCCACCCTCTCGCTCACCGCCGGCGTGCGCTATGACTGGGACGGGGGCTTCACGGAGAAGTACGGCCGCATCTTCAACTTCGACGGCGGATCCGACCCGCAAAGCTGCGCTTCCTCCAGCACGGACCCCAACGCCTACAGCTACTGCCCCACCTCAGACACAATTCTGAATTCCGGCCTGATCATCGCCGGCAACAACGCCAACGGCACCAAAGGCGTAAGCAACACCACGCTCACCGGCCGCCAGTGGGGCATCGGTCCCCGCATCGGCGCCGCCTGGCAGCCGGGCATGAACCACAACACGGTGGTCATCCGCACCGGCGTCGGCATCTATTACGACCGCGGTGAGCTGTTCAGCTACTTCTCGCCCGGCTATGCCATCGGCACCGTCACCGGCGGACCCTTCGGCGTCAACCAGCAGTTGCCCTTCGTCAACACCCAGAGCTGCCCTTCCGGCTCCGGGCAGTCGCTCTACAACGGCTATCTTGCCCAGTGCGGCGGAGGCGGCATCCAGGCCGGCTATGACGACGGCTCCTACCAGGCCACACCGGTCACCGAGCCCACCGACGACGTGGCCGGCAATTTGAACAATCCTTACGGCAGCGTGGCCATTGCCGCGCCAGCCAGCCCCAAGGCCACCGACCTCAACAACTACCTGCCCAACGCCTACAGCATCTTCAATTACAACGCCGCGCCGGCCGGCACGCCGGGCATCACCAACAATGGCCAGCCCATCTCGCTGGGCGTCTACGACCGCGCTAACAAGCTGCCTTACACCATCAACTTCACACTCGACTTCCAGTGGCAGCCGCGGGCCGACCTGGCCATCGACCTGGGCTATGTTGGCAATCTGGGCCGTCACCAGGTCATCCCTGTCCCCTTCAACCAGGCCAATATCGCCTCCCCATCGAACGTTGCCCTGGCCAGCGGCCCCTGCCCGCAGGCATACAGCTACGGCTACACCGTTCTTGGAGCCAATCTGCCTGCCGATGCGCCGAATTGCTTTGGGGAGCCTGCCTTCTATATGGGCAACGATGAGGGCGGCAACGACGATCTGCGCGTGCCTTACATCGGCTACGCTGCTGAATCAATCGGCTACAAAGCCGCCGGCGTCGATGCCTACAACGCTCTGCAAGCGCACGTTGAAAAGCACATGAGCCATGGCATTCAGGTGGGCGCATCCTACACCTGGTCGCATGCCCTCGACGAGCAGAGCGGGCTGGGCCTGTTCTACAACGGCAGCAATGCGCTCAACCTGCGCAGCGGTTACGGCTCGGCCGACTTCGACCGCACCCACGTCATCAACCTCAACTACGTCTACCAGGTTCCCAGCGCGGTGAAGGAGCATTCCCTGGGGGGCAAAATCCTCGACAACTGGTCGATCATCGGAGACGTGGTGCTGCAAAGCGGCCAGCCCTACAGCATCATCGACTTCTCCGGCTCCATTGCCAGCATCTACTACTCCACCTTCGACGGCATCACCAACCCCGTTGTTCCGCTGGCGCCCGGCTGCACGGCAAAATCCGCCAAGACCGGATCCTCCGGCGCCTTCTACCCCGTGGATGGAAAGGTGGCTCTCAACCCCGCCTGCTTCACGCTGCCCATCCTTTCGCCCGGCCCGCAGGGTGCTTTCGGCGGCGCCATCCCCGCCTCCGACCCTTTCGAAACGGGCTTCACCACCGGCCAGCGCAACATCTTCCGCCAGGACTTTCAGAAGCGTGCCGATGCCTCCCTGGTCAAGGAATTGGCCATCACCGAGCGGTTCAAGCTCAAGTACACCTTCGACGTCTATAACCTCTCCAACACCACCAGCTTTGACGTTCCCGGCAACGAAGTGGCGCAAAATGCCGAATACAACCCGTTCCCTGAAAGCGGCACCCCGGTCCTGCCCGGCACCTGCAATGCGGCCGGGCAAGGCACGGTTGGCGGCAGCTTCTACAGTTGCCCCAGCGGCCTGGGAATCGTTGCTCACACCATCGGCAGCCCCCGGCAGATCCAAATGTCTCTGCACCTGGATTTCTAAAAGCAGGGAATAGGGAATTGGGGCCAAGGGAATAGGGAATAGGGAATAGGGCGGCCGGGGAGACATTCACCTCGTCCGCTTGCATAAATGAGAAGGGCGCTCACATCGTCTGCGAGCACCCTGTCTGTTTGCGTGAAGCCGGCGAAGTTTTTATTCCCTATTCCCTGGTCCCTTGGTCCCTCAGTCCCCTGGTCCCCGCTCTTCCCCAATGTCCTCATTCCACACTTCCGGATGCACGGCAATGTATCGCTCCAGCAGCTCGCGGCAATCGCTATTGTCGAGGTCGATCACCTGCACGCCATTCTCGCGCAGCCACTCAACTCCACCTTGAAATGTCCGGCTCTCGCCCACCACCAGCGTGCCAATGCGAAACTGCCGCACCAGCCCGCTGCAATACCAGCACGGAGCCAGCGTGGTCACCATCACCAGGTCGCGGTAGCTCGTCTGCCGTCCCGCACGGCGAAAGGCGTCCGTCTCGCCGTGCACGCTGGGGTCGCCCTGTTGCACGCGCCGGTTGCGGCCGCGGCTCAGTAATTCACCGTCGCGCCGGAACAGCGCCGCCCCAATGGGAATGCCGCCTTCGTCATAGCCCATGCGCGCCTCTTCCAGCGCCACCCCGAGCATATGTTCGTAGAGCCCTGAATCCGTCACGTAAATCCCTCCTCTCAAGAATAAGGCAAACGCCGTGGTGCGATCCGCGAACCGGCCTGAACGCTTGACTTAAACCGCACTCCAACCTCTATCGTGAAGAAGAGAGTCAAGGAGCACACCATGAAGACGCGTACATTGGGGAAAAACGGTCCCGAAGTTTCAGCCATCGGCCTGGGCTGCATGGGCATGAGCGACTTTTACGGCGCGCGCGATGAGCGCGAGTCCCTGGCCACCATCGATCGCGCCCTCGAGTTGGGCATCAACTTCCTTGACACCTCGGACGCCTACGGTCCGCACACCAACGAGGTGCTTGTCGGCGATGCCGTCAAGGGGCGCCGCAACCAGTTCTTCATCGCCACCAAGTTCGGCATTGTGCGCGACCCGGCCGACCCCTCGCGGCGCGGCGTCGACGGCAGCCCCGCCTATGTGCGCAAATGTGCGGAAGGCAGCCTGAAGCGCCTCGGCGTTGACACCATCGATCTCTACTACCAGCACCGCGTCGACCCCAAAACTCCTATCGAGGAAACGGTGGGCGCCATGGCGCGCCTGGTTGAAGAGGGCAAGGTCCGCTTTCTCGGCCTGTCGGAAGCCTCGCCGCGCACGCTTGAGCGCGCCTGCTCCGTTCATCCCATCGCCGCCCTGCAAACCGAGTACTCGCTGTGGACCCGCGACCCCGAGCCGGAGGTGCTGCCCACTTGCCGCAACCTGGGCGTGGCGTTTGTGGCCTACAGCCCGCTGGGCCGGGGCTTTTTGACCGGCGCCATCAAGAGCCCGGAGGACTTTGACGCAGACGACACGCCGCCGTCAGCATCCCCGCTTTCAGGGCGAAAACTTCAAGCACAATCTGGAACTGGTGGAGAAGGTAAAGCAGTTGGCCGCTCAAGCCGGCGCAACCCCGAGCCAGCTTGCCCTGGCCTGGGTGCTGGCACAGGGCGATGACATTGTGCCCATCCCCGGCACCAAGCGCCGCAAATATCTTGAAGAAAACGCCGCGGCCGTCGAGCTCACGCTCGCCCCGGAGCTTGTGGCCGAGCTGAAAAACATCTTCCCGCCCGATGCCGCAGGCGGCGAACGCTACGCCCCGCAGATGAAGGCGCTGCTGGATCGATGAAGGAGCTACCGACGGTTAAGCGACCAATCAATGTCCATACCGAATGCTGCACTGTGGCAGTGTGCCCAAAGCAGGATGCGAGATTGAAACGATGATGTTCATCCCGTCCGGCGCTCCCGAGTGCCCATCTTCCTAATCCACGGGCAATCCGCGCCTCGCTGCGGTTCAGGGTTCCGGGTGTAGAGCCAGGGACCTGTGCCGCTCGATGTCGACAGAGATCAAAGCGCCTTGACGCGGTATAAAGCGACCCCGTGCGATGGAACAACCGCACGGATGGCATCGCCTGTTTTCTCCGTCGCGTCTGTCCACAGGTTGTGTGTGGAGTAGCCGCGTTCATTCCTGGGCAGGCCCACGGCAGATACTTGCACGGAGATCGTTTCCGCCGTGGCGCCGGTGTTGAACAAACCGACAATTGCGTCTCCATTCGGTTCCATCTTGGCGAACACCTGCTGGTTGCCGTTTTTGACAACTCTTTTCGCAGCGATCGTATCCTGGTCAACCGCGAGGACTGCGATGTTTTTCAGGTATTTCTGCAGATCCTCCTGGTCGAGGTTGGTGAGATCGATGCCGAGAATGAGGGGCGCCGATCCAAGCGCCCACAGGCTCAACTGCGTCTGACGCTCGATTGCAGTCAGCCCGTCATTGCTGCCGTTCCCTATCTCGATGGAGTCATAGTCGTTGAATCTCCCCGAACCAGAGTAAGGCTGCCACGCGGCCACATAGTCGAAGCGCTTCTCAATATCTTTCCAGCTCGTCAGCGGGTAGCTGCTGCCGCCCTTTTCGCATCCATAACATTCAACGTCGGGTGCGAATTCCCATTGATCGGCGTACTTCATCAGTGTTGGGGCGAGGGCTTGGGTAAAGCTCCCCTGTGTCACGTCCAGGATGATCGGCCGCCCGCTGCGCCGTATTGCTTTCGACCATGCTTCAACGTCAGCGGCATTGCTGTTGTTCATGCCGTCGATTTTGATGTAATCCACGCCCCATGCCGCGAGCATCTCGACCCATGAGTTGATATACTCCTGCGCTCCGGGCTTACTGTAATTAATGCCGACCATGCCCTTGCAGTTATAGTTGTTCTCCGTTACAGACGGATCCGCAATCTGCCCGGCCGTGTACGGCGTGCCTTTGATCGGCGTGTTCTTACTGACCGCCTGCCTGGAAATACCCGGCGTAACGTAGATCCCAAACTTCATCCCGAGACCGTGGATGTAGTCCGCGACTACCCGGACGCCATCGGTATCTCCCTGGGCCGGAAATCTCGACGTGTCCGTCACCCATCGGCCATAAGAGCCGACGTTGGGACCCTGGCTGCCCGGGCACTGGTACCAAAAGTCGTCAACGTTTATGGAGTTGTAACCGAGCTTCTGCAAGCCGGAGTCCCGCAGTGCTTGCGCCTGCGCTTCGATCTTCGCTGCCGTGGGATGCTCGCGGAGAAAGCTCCAACTGCTCCAGCCGAGAACCGGTCTGCGCTCGAGGCCACTCTTCCTTGTCCCGGCGTCCTGCTGGCCGTCCAAAGTGGCCGCGCCGGCCAACAAGACGACCATCAGCGCAGCCGTTATAGCTTGTGTCAATTGCCTCATGAAAATCGTCCCTTTCTTTATCCTTGCCGGCGTCTTCCTTCGGGAAATCTACCGGCACCATTCCCCTTGAGAGGCTTAACACAGAAGGGCACTCTCATGTTCTGCTCGGTTAACAGGCTACGCGTCAGTTACTTCTCGGTCGATCGTCTCCACAGCACTCCCGGCAGCGGCTACCTTGACACTTATGCTTTCAGAAAAACGGGCCAACCGCTGACGTGGTTGACCGTCTCCAAACCTTCGGTTCTTGCTTTTGGTGCGGAAGGCGGGACTTGAACCCGCAAGCCTTTTGGGCGCTAGCTCCTAAGGCTAGTGTGTTTGCCATTTCACCACTTCCGCACAGCGCAAGCCGAGTGGCCCCGTCTGCTGTTCTCAAGTTTAGAGGGAAATGCGCCGCCGGTGCAATCGACCCTGCGGCGACCAACCCGAGGCAAACGCCTCCAAATCTCTCCGGAACTCTTCGGTAAAGAGCCGGCGGTCCCTGAATCGACTCGTGCTTGCGGAGGGAGCAGGGGTCTTGTCCAGACCGCTGAACCAGACGCAAGAGACGATGGGTTTTACAGGCTGCATGCAAATAGCCTTTAGGCTCGGCCCTTTGCGAGTTTTCCGGGAATTACGCGATCGAAAACTCGAGTCCGAGCAACGAAATTCCGCGCCTCCTCCTTTCGCCATTTTTCTTGCAAAAGGGTGAGAAGCCGCGAACCATGCCAGGCCGAAGCAATAGAGCGATTCGCGTCGTCCCGCAGTGTTTCCCGCATCACATCAAATCCCTACTCCACCGTCACCGATTTGGCCAGGTTGCGCGGCTGATCCACATCGCAGCCGCGCCGCACGGCGATGTAATACGCCAGCAACTGCAGCGGCACAATCTCGATCAGCGGCGACAGCAGCTCAAACGCTGGCGGCACAAAGATCACTTGCTCCACCAGGCTACCGATCGTCGCATCGCCCTCGGTCGCAACAGCAATCACCCGTCCCGAGCGCGCCGTGACCTCTTGAATATTCGACAGCGTCTTCTCATAGCGCAGCTTCGATGCCGGGTCATGCTCGTCCCGCGTCACCAGCACCACCACCGGCAGCGTCTCGTCAATCAGCGCGTTCGGTCCGTGCTTCATCTCGCCCGCCGGGTAACCTTCCGCGTGAATATACGAGATCTCCTTCAGCTTCAGCGCGCCTTCCAAGGCAATGGGAAAATGAATGCCGCGGCCCAGGTAAAGAAAATCGCGCGCCGTAGAAAAGCTCGCCGCCAGTTGCTCGCACTGCGCCGAGCGCGAGCGCAGCACCTCTTCAATCTTGGCCGGAATGCGGCTCAGCTCCTCAATCAGCGCAACCGACTTCTCCTGATCGATTCTGCCGCGCAACTGCCCCAGCTTGAGCGCCAGCAAAAACAGCGCGGTCAGTTGCGAAGTGAACGCCTTGGTCGAGGCCACGCCGATCTCCGGCCCGGCGTGCGTATAAATCGCGCCATGCGCCTCGCGCGCCACCATCGCATCCACCACGTTGCAGATGGCCACGGTCTTTGAGCCCAGCGCAATCATCTCCCGCTGCGCGGCCAGCGTGTCGGCCGTTTCGCCCGATTGGGTAATCAGCAGCCCCAGCGCGTTCCGGTCGGCGATGGGATTGCGATAGCGGTACTCGCTGGCGTAGTCCACATCGACCGGCAGCCGCGCCAGCCGCTCGATCATGTACTTGCCGGCCTGCGCCGCGTGCCAACTGGTGCCGCACGCGGCAATGTTGATGCTCGAAGCCGCGGCCAGCTCTTCGTCCGAGATCTTCATCTCGCCCAGGTACACCTTGCCCGAGTCGAGCGACACACGTCCCAGCGTGGTGTCGGTAATGGCCCGCGGCTGCTCCCAGATTTCCTTGAGCATAAAGTGCTTGTAGCCGCCCTTTTCCGCCTGGATCGGGTCCCATTGAATGCGCGTGATCGCGCGCTTGATCGGATTGCCGTCAAAGTCGGTCAGCGCCACACCGGCCAGCGTCAGGATGGCCATGTCGCCGTCGGCCAGAAGGTAGATATTGCGCGTGTGATGCAGAATGCCCGGCACGTCCGAGGCCACAAACGACTCGCCCTCGCCCACGCCGATCACCACCGGCGGCCCGGAGCGCGCCGCAATGATCTTGTCCGGCTCGGCCGCAGAGAGCACGCCCAGCGCAAACGCGCCCGTGAGCCGCTTCACGGCGCGGCGCACGGCAACTTCGAGCGCCACCGGTTGGCCCGCTGCCTCGGCGTCTATCTGCACTTGCTCAATCAGGTGAGCAATCACTTCGGTGTCCGTTTCGGTCACGAACTTGTGCCCCTGCGCGGTGAGCTCGTGCTTCAGATCGAGATAATTTTCGACAATGCCGTTGTGCACCACAACCATGCGTCCTGAGCAGTCGCGATGCGGATGGGCGTTCTCTTCCGTCGGCCGCCCATGCGTAGCCCAGCGCGTGTGGCCAATGCCGAATGTGCCTTCCAGAGGATGCTCGCGCAGCACCTCTTCCAGGTTGCCCAGCTTGCCCTTGGCGCGACGCAACTCGAGCGTGGCGCTGGTTGGACTGCCGACCGCGATGCCGGCCGAGTCATATCCGCGGTATTCCAGCCGCCGCAAGCCCTCAATGATGATGGGGACCACTTTCTTGGGACCAACATAACCGACAATTCCGCACATAGTGCGATTCTAAGCGATAGTGCGGAAGCAAAGCGGGACGCGCGGGTGGCGTTGCTGGTCCATAGGCGGTCTACAGTCAAGCCAGGGTTCCCGGACTCCATCTCCCACGCCGAATCTTGCGGAGTAATCCTGGGGAGAGCCTGCAAAAGGCACAGGGTGCCTGCTTCCCTGCCCCGTGCGGTCGCTTCGTCTTTTCCGGCCCCCTCCGAATCAACCGTCATCGCTTGCGGGCTTTGGAGACGGAACCGCGCACGACCACGCTCCCCCAGGAATCGCCGTTAGGTGGAATGCTGGTCATGGCTCTTGCTCAGGAGGCCTCGATGAAGCTCCCTGCGCTTGATGAGCAGGAAGAAGACCGGAACCAGAATCAGGACGTGGATCGTGGAGGTTATCATGCCGCCCACGATGGGTGCGGCAATGGGCTTCATCACATCCGAGCCGATGCCGGTTTCCCAGAGGATTGGCGCGAGACTCAGGATGACCGCGGCCACGGTCATCAGCTTTGGCCGCAGACGCTGCACCGCGCCTTCAATGACCACCTGGTGCAGTGCATCCTCAGTCATGGACGCATTCTGCGCCAGGTGGCGCTGGAAGGCTTCATCCAGATACACGACCATCACTACGCCGGTCTCAACCGCAATGCCAAACAGCGCGATATAGCCCACCCACACGGCAACGCTGAAGTTATAGCCGAGCAGCCACTGCAGAAGCAGCCCTCCCGACATGGCATAAAGGGTGGGCACAATCAGCACCACCGCCTCGACCGCGGATTTGAATACCAGATAGAGCAGCAGGAAGATGACGAAAAACACGATGGGCAGGATAATCTTGAGACGCTGTTTGGCGCGCATTTCGAACTCGTATTCTCCAGCCCAGCGCCAGGTGTATCCCGCCGGCAGCGCCAGCTTCTGGTTGAGCATCTTCTCCGCGCGATTTACAAAGCCGCCATAATTGTGCGTATTCAAATTGAGATAGACATAGCCGGTGAGCGCGCCGTCTTCGTCGCGAATCATGGACGGGCCGCGCGAGTAGTAGACGCGCGCCACTTCGCTGAGCGGGATCTGCTCGCCCGACGGTGTGGGAATGAGGGCCCTCGACAGGGCTTCAGGATGATCGCGGAAATCGCGCTGATAGCGCACGGCGATGGGAAAGCGCTCGCGGCCCTCCACATTCTGCGCAATGTCCGCCCCGCCAATCTCCGAGGCGATTACGCGCTGCACGTCGGCAACTGCCAAGCCGTAGCGCGCGGCCACCGGCCGGTTCACATCCACGTTGAGATAGAAGCCCTGCGAGACCCGTTCCGCAAAGACGGAGTTGGTCTCCGGCATGGTGGAAAATATCTGCTGCATCCGCGCCCCGATATCTTCGATGTGCGCCAGATCGGGGCCCTGAATCTTGATTCCGACAGCGGTCTTGATGCCAGTCAGTTCCATGTCGAGCCGGTTCTCGACGGGCATGGTCCAGGTGTTCGTGAGCCCAGGGAATTGCAGCTTCTCGTCCATGTCGTGGATCAATTTCTCGTAGGTCATGCCAGGGCGCCACTGATCGCGGGGCTTCAGCATGATGGTGGTGTCGTACATATCCAGGGGCGCATTGTCGGTAGCGCTATCCGAGCGGCCCACGGTGCCAAATACCGTTGTGACCTCAGGAAAGGAGCGGATGATCCGGTCCTGTTCCTGCATCAGGGAAACCGCCTGCGTAATCGAGATGCCGGGCAGCGCGCTGGGCATGTAAAGAGCGGATCCTTCATACAGAGCGGGCATGAATTGGCTGCCGAGACGGAAATAAAGAGGAACGGTTGCGGCCAGGAAAGCGAGGTTGAGCGCGATCACAATCTTCCAGTGCTTCAGGCACCAACGCAGCACGGGAAGATACAGGGCCTGGGTAATGCGCGCAGCCGGATTCTTTGACTCCGGACGCAGCTTGCCGCGCAAGCAAAACGGCATGAGCGCCGGAACCAGCGTGATGGAGAGCAGCGAAGAAAAGATGAGAACCAGCGTCTTGGTCCAGGCCAGCGGCCGAAACATGCGGCCCTCCTGCGCTTCAAGCAGGAATACCGGCAGAAATGAAACCACAATGATGATGAGCGAGTAGAAAAGAGCCGGCCCGACTTGCTGCGCCGCGCCGATGAGTATGCGCCGCCGCTCGGCTTCGCCTGGAACATCGCTTCGCTCGGTAAGATGACGGTATCCATTTTCGACCATCACAATGGCCGCATCGATGAGCACGCCGACGGCCAATGCGAGTCCGCCGAGCGACATGATGTTGGAGCTGACGTGAAGCAGGTACATGGGAATAAATGCCGCGAGAACTGCAATCGGGAGCGTGAGTATGGGAACAAGCGCGGAGCGGAAGTGGAACAGAAATGCAATGCTGACGAAGCTCACGATGATCGCCTCGACAACAAGGTCCCGCTTCAGTGTGTGAATCGACTGGTCGATCAGCCAGGAGCGATCGTAAGCAGTCACAATTTCAACCCCGGCCGGAAGCGAAGGCGCAATCTCCTTGAACTTGGCCTTGACGCCGTTGATGACATCGAGGGCGTTCATGCCGTAGCGCATCACCACGATGCCGCCGACGGTTTCCCCCTGTCCCTGCCAGTCGGCCGCACCGCGCCGTTCGTCGGGGCCGAAGGAAACGGTGCCCAGATCCTTCACCAGCACGGGCGTGCCGTTCTTGGTTGCGACTGGAACATTTTCCAGATCGGAGAGCGACTTCAGATAGCCCAGGCCGCGGATCATATATTCGGCGCCGTTCATGTCCAGAACGTCGCCGCCCACTTCGTTCGTGCTCTCGCGGACACGCTCGATCACAGTAGAGGCGGAGATGCCATACGAGAACAGCTTGTTGGGGTCGAGGTTCACCTGGTACTGGCGCACAAAGCCGCCGATGCTGGCTACCTCAGCCACGCCGGGTACGGTTTCAAGCTGATAGCGCAGATACCAGTCCTGAAGCGCGCGCAGATCGGCCAGGCTCTTCGTGTGTCTGCGATCGACAATCGCATACTCGTAAACCCAGCCGGCGCCGGTAGCGTCGGGGCCGATGGCGGGATGCACGTCGGCAGGGAGCTTGCCGGCCAGCTGCTGCAGGTATTCGATCACGCGCGATCGCGCCCAATAGAGATCGGTGCCATCTTGAAAAACTACGAAGACATAAGAGTCGCCAAACATGGTTTGCGCGCGCACGTTCTTGACCTGCGGAGCCGAGAGCAGCGCAGTGACAATCGGGTACGTGACCTGGTCTTCAATGACATTGGGCGGCTCGCCGGCCCACGATGTGTGGATGATAACCTGCACATCGCTGATGTCGGGCAGCGCGTCAAGCGGCACGCGCTGCATGCACCACAAGCCCGCAACCAACAGCAGAGCCGCTCCCATGAAAACCAGGAATGGGTTGCGCGCACACCACGCAATGATGCGTGAAATCATCACATGCCTCCGCTAACGCTGAGGCTGAGTTGCTTTGCCGCCACGGTCTGGCCGGCGCGCTGAACAGTGATCGACACCTGCCAGGTGCCACCCTCCGCGAGCTGCAATGAGCCCTCGTAGAGCCCGTTTCCCTTGTCGGACAGCGTGGCGGCGGCGTGCTCTGCCGCCATTCCCATCGCGGGCATGGCCGGCAGGAAGAAGGTCGCTGTCACTTGCGCCCCAGACACCGGCTTTCCATCGGAACCAGTCAGCTGGATGCGCACCGTGTTAGCGCCCTTGCGCGGCGGAGATGGCTGCGTACTCATGTCGATCTGCACCTGCTGGAGCGGAGCCGCGCCTGCAGCCGGCTGCGGCGCGAGAGGCGCATACGCTCCCACCGCTGCCTGCAGTTGAGCCTCCGAGTCCACCAGAAAATTCGCCGAGCTGACCACCTTCTCCCCGGCTTTGAGACCGCTGAGCACAGTCACCGAATCGTCGAGTTGCGTTCCGACCTCGATGGTGCGCGGCTCCAGGGAGCCGTTTCCGTGGTCGATAAAGGCGATGGCGCGCGTGCCGGCCTGCAGCACTGCGGAGGCCGGTATCACCAACTGCCGGCCCAGCGGAACCGAGATTGCAACATTTACATACATTCCCGGCTTGAGCACAACTCCAGGGTTGCGAAACACCAGGCGCACGCGGACCGTTCGTGTGGCGGGATCGACTTGGGGCAGAATCTGATCGATGCGGCCGTTGAAGTTGCGTCCCGGATAAGCGTCCACCGTAACGCGCGCGGAGTCGCCCGGCTTCAAGCGGCCAACGTCATTCTGAAACACGTTGGCGTAGACCCATACCGTGGAGAGATCGGCTATCGTGTAGAGCTTCGTTTCCGGCTGCACGTATGCGTTGGGCAATGCGGTGCGTTCGACAATGTAGCCGGAGGCCGGCGAAGTGATGGCGATGTCGCGCTGCACTTTACCGCTCTGCTCCAGGTCAGTGATCGTCTGCTCCGGCACGCCGAATTGCCGCAGCCTCTCTTCGGCAGCGCGTAGCAGCCAGCCGTCTTCCTGCACCGCCATGCCCTGCGCATCGGGCGCAAAAGCCTTCTGGTTCCGCCGGGCCAGCAGATACTCCTGCTCGCTGCTGACAAGGTCTGGGCTGTATACCGTGAAGAGCCGCTGCCCCTTGCGCACGTACTGGTACGTCGCATTCGCTGAGACACTCTGAATCCATCCGGGAAAGCGCGTCTGCACATATGACAGCCCCTCCTCGTCTATGTCCACGTTGCCGGCAACGTTCAGATCGTTGTTTACGTCCTTGCGCTCCACCGTCGCCGTGGTCACGCCGATCTCCTGAAGGCGCTGCGGCGACAGCTGCACGGGCGCAAGGGCAGGCTCGGCGTCCGCAGCAGAGGAGCTTGCGGACGGCGCGGGCGCAGAGGCCAGGTCCGGCCCGCGCGCGACCACCGGGTCCCCTGAGGAAGCCGCTGCCGGAGCCGCCTGTCCCCGGCGCAGAAGCGCAACCGCAAGCGCGGCCGCAAGCAGGACACAAGCGGCCACAGCCGCCGCCAAAGCAATCTGATAGCTGCGCGTCTTCATGGTTTCACCTCGGTTGCGGGCAGATCGAACTGGTTCAGAGGGACGCCCGCGGCCAGTTCCAGATCTGCCAGGCGCGCATCGAAATCGGCAACCGCATCGAGCCATGCAAGATCGACATCGATGACTGTCATCTGGCTGTCGAGCAGGTCCAGAAGGTTCGTCTTGTCGTTCTCGTAAGCGATCACGCTCGACTCCAGCGTGGCTTCGGCTTGGGGGCGCAACTGGTCGTGATACATGTGCGCAAGCTGCTGCGCCGCACCCGCCTCCACCAGCGCATCCTCGATCTGTCCGAAGGCGGCATTGCGCAGAGCGGCCAACTCGGCATCCTGCTCCGTGGCTTGCGCCGTTGCCTCGGCAATCTCCGCGTCGTGCTTGCGGTGGTTCAGCCAGGGCAGATTCATCGATGCCTCCACCATGTAGCTGTTGCGCATGTTGGAGCTGGGCGGCATCAGCATGTATCCGCCTGAAATCGTGAAATCCGGCACATAGGCCTTCCTGGTCAGCGCCTGCTCTTTGTGGCTCCGCCGCGCCGCTTGCTCGGCGCCGATCAGATCGGGGCGCGATTGGATCGCGATATCGTCGAGTTTTTGCGCCGCGGGCAGCGGGGCCAGCGCCGCGAATTCGCCCGCCGCTCGGAGCGGCGTGTCAGGATCGCGTCCCAGCAGCGTGTTGAGCCGCGCCCGCGCCAGGTCGGCGTCGTGGTCGAAGCGAATCATGTGCTCGGCAAGCGCGGTCAGCGCCACCTGAGCCTTCAGCATGTCCTGCTGCGGCACTTTGCCCACGGTGTACTTGATGCGCGCCTCTTCAATCGCCTGGCGCGCGATTCCCACATGCTGATGGTGAATCTGCATCTCGTCGTCGGCCAGCAGCACGTCGTCGAATGCCTTGTGCACCCGCACCTGGACTTCCAGGCGCACCTCGTCAAGCTGCGCCTTGGCCACGTCCACATCCGACTCAGCCACACTGGTGCGCAGCGCGCGTTTGCCGCCGCCTGGAAAGGTTTGGCTGATGCTGAACATGTTTTGCGCGTCGTTAAAGTTCCAGGGCCGCTGCAACGGAACGCCCCATCCGCGATACATCGCCATGGGATCGTCGAGCGCTCCGGCGAGGGAAACGTGCGCCTGAGCGATAGCGACGCGCCGGGCAGCGACCTCGATCTCAGGATTCGCCGCGAGAGCCATCCGTTCTGCATCGTCCAAGGTCAGCGCCGGCCCGGAAGCCTCCGCATGGTGGTGCTCCTGAAGCAAGGCGGCCAGGGCGGACAATACATCGCTCCTGGCAGGCGCTTCCGCGCGAGATATACAAGCGCCCAACGTGAGCGCCAAGATGCAAAATGCAGAAACCAGAGACTTCATTGCTCCCTCCAACGGATGCACAGCGCACGTCCCGCTCGACCACCGTATCGACCAGCAAGTCGTGGGCGGCCCGCTCGACATCGGCTCGCTCGATGGCCCCTTCGACCAGATACCCGCGCGCGGCGGCGACTGCGCAGCTCGCGGACGATGCCCACGTCGGCCGCCTGGGCGGCGACGGCTTCGGCCGTGCGGTCGGGTTCGCCCGGCCGCGGATAGATGTCAATTTCCCACAGCATCGCGGATCCGTTTCGCATCGGCCAATAATTTCTCCAAGCTGGCGGCATCGCCGGCCTGAATCGCCCGCCGCAGCTGGTCCAGGCACTGCGCCGGTGCGGTCGAGCGCGGCCAGCACGTGCGCCTGGTTGGTGAGCAGAATCTGTTGCCATAAGGCGGGATCGCCCGCCGCAACCCGGGTGGTGTCGAGCCAGCCGCCGCCAGCCAGAGACACCAGTTCGGCGGGCGTGGTCGCCGCGACGGCCGCCGCCACCAGGTGCGGCAAATGGCTGATCGCTGCGAGGGACTGATCGTGCTCGTCGGGCGACATTTCGACCACTCGCGAACCCAGCGCCGACCAGAAATCGACCAGCGATTCACGATCCTCCGGTAAGGTGTTTGCTGTGGGCGTCAGCACCGTGACTCGGCGCTCGAACAAATCGGCCCGGGCGTGGTCGACCCCCTTGCGATGGTCGCCGGCAATCGGATGCGAGCCGACGAACCGCACGTCGTTCTGCCAACCGCCATTCACGTACAGCTGCGACTCGACGCCGGCGACGATCTGGGCCTTGGTGCTGCCGGCATCCGTGAGCAGCGCGCCGGGCTTGCAAGCCCGGGCCGCCGCCAGAGCCTGTTCGACAATCGTGGCCACCGGTGTGCAGATAACGACCAGATCGGCCTCGGCCACGGCGGCAGCCAGGTTGCCACTGGTGCTATGGACCGCGCCAACCCGCTGGGCGGCGGCGAGCGACTGGGCTCGCTGGCCAATGCCCACCACGTGGCCGGCAATGCCGCGGCGCATCAGGGCCAGCCCGATCGATCCGCCGATCAGGCCGACGCCGACGATGGCCACGCGATTCCACTGTTTCATGCCGCAAAAAATGGCAAAATTTGCCGATTCGGTCCCGAGCCGTCGAGCCGCCGATTGTAGCAGATGACCGCGCCCGTGTATTGGGGCCCGGCAAAGGGCCGCTGCGCACGTTGCCCAGGTCGAGCTCGGGGGTTGCCAAATTGCCCGCCCTGCCCGGCGGGAGTACGATTAGCAGGCATCTCCGCAAGGAAGTCTCCCCCCCATGCTTGGCGAACCCCGGCTCACGCTCACCGAACTGGCGCCGCTTTGTCGGCGGATGGCCACGCAATTGGCCGCCGGCGTCGATGCGCGGCGGGCCTGGAGCCGCGAAGCCGACATTGCCCGCGGCCGTGCCCGTTGGCCGATGCGGCAGATCAGCGACGCGATTAACCGCGGCGACACCCTGGCCGAGGCGATGCAGGCCACGGGCAACTATTTTCCGCCGCTCACCCGCGAGCTCGTCGACGTGGGCGAGCAGAGCGGCCATTTGGCCGAAGTGTTTCGGCAATTGGCCGGGCACTTCGAGCACCTGACCGCGATGCGGCGGGAATTCCGCGGCGCCATCGCCTGGCCGATCATTCAGCTGATCATGGCCCTGTCGATCATCGGCGGATACATCTACGCCATTGGCGTGATCGGCACCCAAAACGGCAAGCCGCTGGTCGATTTGCTCGGGCTGGGCCTGTACGGTCCGCGCGGGCTGGCAATCTATCTGACGTTTCTGGCTTGCGTTGCCGCGGGGTTGGTGGCCATCTACCTGGCGATTCGCCGGGGGGCGCTTTGGGTCCGGCCGCTGCAGGAGGTGGTCCTCGCATCCCCAAGCTTGGGCCGGCCCTCGACACGCTGGCCATGTCGCGGTTGTGCTGGTCGCTGCACGTCACGTTCGAGGCCGGCATGGACCTGCGGCAGGCCCTGGCCTTGTCTCTGCGGAGCACGCAAAACGTCCGCTATTCCAGCCAGATCGAGCCGGTCTGGCAATCGATCCGCTCGGGCCGTGAAATGTACGAAGCCCTGGAAGCGACCGGGGTATTTTCCCGACGATTCATCGACGCGATCGAAGTCGGCGAGCGCAGCGGACGATTGTCGGAGACCCTGTCATTGCTCGCATCGCAGTATCAAGACGAAGCCCGCGCGGCGATCTCGATGCTCACCCGAATTGCCGGCTTCGCCGTTTGGCTGCTGGTGGCGGGCTTGCTCGTGATGCTGATCTTCCGCATGGCGGGATCCTACGTGAACATGCTCAACGACGCCGTGAAGGGCAAGTTCCCCGGCGATTGACGGGGCCCATCCCTGCGCGTCACTTGCGGTCCGCAAACCGCTCGGCCTGGGCCACGATATCCACTTCGACCAGCCGGCTCCACGATTCGATGAGCGTGCGGTAGATCGGCCCCGGCTTGCCGCCGCCGACCGGCTGCCGATTGAACCGCACCACCGGCACCACGCAGACGGTGGTGCTGGCCAGCAACACCTCCTGGGCCGCCGCGACGTCGGCCGGCGTCAAATCGCGCTCGA
This sequence comes from uncultured Planctomycetaceae bacterium, assembly GCA_963828155.1. GTDB lineage: Bacteria > Planctomycetota > Planctomycetia > Pirellulales > PALSA-1355 > CAWCAX01. Next base: position 343,310 of record CAWHDQ010000007.1, on the reverse strand, counting down.
CGTACGCGATGCCCGCATCGCGGGCCAACTCCAGCAGAACCTTCAGACTGACGCCGGGCAGCACTTTGGCCTTCGGCGGTCCGACCAGCCCTGCGTCGGGATAATAGGCCAGCAGGTTGGCCGTGGTGGCCTCGGTCACGAAGCCATCGCCGTCGATCATCAAGGCCCGGGCGCCCGGGTCGAGCTGGCGGGCATGCTGATCGGCGAGGTAGTAGTGCATCCGGCTGCGGCATTTCAGCTCGCGCGGCCAACTGCGGGGCGATACCTGTTCGATGTCGGTCGTGACCACGGCATCGCCGTGGGTGTATTTGCCGCTCCACAGCTGGAATGGAATCGGAAAGGTGTGGATGCACGACGTCGGGCCCGGGGCGCCGCCCAGGGCGGCCATCGTCGGGTAGACGCCCGGCGTGAAGAACATGGTCAGATTCAAGTCGTCGCCAGGGGCGAGCAGCTGGTAATTCGCCGTGGCCAGATCCTGGGCAATGCGGCCCAGCTCGGCGATGCTCACGCCCGGGTCGACGCCCACCAGCTCGAGCGAATGCCGCAGCCGCTCCAGATGGGCATCCAGGCGAAACAGCTTGCCATTGAACGTCCGCAGCTGCTCGGCCACGGTCGCCCCGAGCACGAAGCCCGTGTCCCAGACCGGCACGGCGGCCTGCGCGGCCGGAATCCACTTGCCGTTGTAATACGCTTGCGGCTGATGGGCGGACGACATGATTTCCTCAGGGCCGGCAAGCGGCTTCGAACTCGCGAGGAACAAAACCGGCGGGCTCAGCCCTTGGCCTGGAAGGCTTTGCGAATCTCGGCCAGGTAGCGGGGGCAAGCGGCCCGCGGCTCTTCGGGCTCTTCGAACTCGAGCACGATGTAGCCGCGGTAGCCGACGCCCGAGAGAATTTCGGCCAACCGGTTGTAATCGCTCGGCTGCTTCTTGCGATCCGGCCCGCTGGTGACCACCTTGATCTGCACGTTGACCGCGTAGGGGGCGATCTTGGCCAGATCGCCGTACAGGTCTTCGCTGTGGAAATTGCCACTGTCGAGATTCACGCCGAACCAGGGGCTCTTCACGTCGCGGATCAGGCTGAGCATGTCGTCGACCTTTTCGGTCAAGCCGCCATGATTCTCCAGGGCCAGATAAATGCCCCGCTCGCCGGCATACTGGCAGCATTCCTCGATGCCCTCGACCGCCAGGCGGTGGGCCTCTTCGGGCGACGTGCCATGCGGGCTGCCCGAGAAGATCCGAATCACCGGAGCGCCCAGCGCCTGAGCATTGTCGACCCAGCGCTTGACGTAAGCGATCTGTTTGTCGCGTTCCGGCCCGGTCGGATGGCAGAAATCGTTGCCGACCGCCGTGCCGGAAACATCCAGCCCCAACCGGAAAGCCAATCCGCGAATCTTGTGCAGATACTCAGGCGTGACGTTCTCCGGAAAGTAATAGCTCGTCAGTTCGGTGCCCTCGAGGCCCAGCTTGCGCAGTCGGCCACGAAGTCGTCGAGCGTCAGCTTGGCCGGCTTGCTGGTCAGCAGGTCGCGGTAGCTGTACGCGGCGAGGCTGTATTTGAATTTGCTCCGGCCATTGCCGCTGGATCGGCTCGATCGCCCGCGCTAGCCGAGACGAAAAGGCGGAGCCGGCCAGGGCGGTTCCGCCAGCAAGAGTCGCAAAATTCGTGAGCAGCGTCCGGCGGGAAGTCTTGCGCGGCATGGCGGGAACCTGGGGCGGGAGCGGCGGGGAAACGTGAACCCTCTGCCGCCATTCTGCTGGGTTTATCCCCCAGGTGCAAGCAGCAGCCGCAACGAGCGCGCGAACCGACCCGTTAAGCCCGGGGGCGGCGTCCCCCGGGACCAATCCGCGCGGCATCGGACTGTGCTAAGTCCTGCTCTAAGCCGCCGCCGTCGTCGCACCGCGGCGCGTCACCCCACCCGTCGCCGATCGCAGCCAGTCGGGCGAACAAAAGCAGAGATTCGCGATCAGCATCATCAGGGCAAATTCGACTTGCCCGGTAATGAGCGCCGTCAGCGACCACATCGCCACAGCCAGCCCCAGGAGCAGCGGCCGGGCCAGTGGAATCCAGATCAGGATCGCGAACCCGAGCTCGAAGGCCACGATCGCGTGCGTCCAGAAATTCACCGCGAATGTCGGCAACCAGGTCAGGTCGATCCATCGCGATTCGGGCCGCGTCATCAGCCACCAGGTGCCCATCCCGCGCCACCAGGTGTCGCCCATCAGCTTCGCGGCTCCAAACGTGGCGTAGAGCATCGCCAGATGAACCTGCAACAAGCGCAGGCTGACGGTCGTCATAAAAGTATGCCGCGGCGGAGCGAGCAGCGCGCCGCCGGCTGCGGCCCGGCGCTCCGCCAGCACTCGGTCAAGCGACCACGACGCCCCGGAGGGTCCCAGGCAGAGGTAGAACATCACCAGCGTGACGATCGGCTCGACTTGGGTGGTCAGCAGCGGCGCCCGATGGACGTCCGAGAGCATCACCAGCAGGGCCAGGATCGACGACAGCCGGCTCCAAAACCCGAGCGTGAACGCCAGCAGCACGGCCAGCCCCAGACCGTGAACGACGGCCAGGTCGGCCGGCGAATGAAAAAAGTTCAAGTACGACAGCGGGTAACCGCGCACGGTCGTCTTGGCAATCACGTCGACCGGCAGCCAGCCGCCGGCCGCGAACAACCGCACTAGCTCGGGCCAGAGCGTGGCGTGGAGCCAGAGGGCAACCAGGCCGGTCAGCGCCCGGATCACGCCGAGCGGGTAAGGATCGCTGGGCAAGAACCAAAAGCGATTCCAGCCCTGGCCGAAGGCCTCCATGAGCCGGCGAAAGTAGTCGACGGTGGCCGAGAACATCGCGTCAGGAACCCTTGTCCACGGGGGCGACTTCGCCGGCGGCCGCCCGTTTGACCAAATCCACCCGGCCGTCGGGCCCTACGAGCACGTGGGCTTCGTACACCGTGTTGAAATACTGCTTGTCGAACGGGTCGCGATCGCGGTCCTGTCCGGTTTGGCGAGCTTCGATCGGCATCAGCCGATGAGCAACGACCCGAATCCGGCCGCGGTTCGCGCCCCACTGCTTGAGCACTGAGCCGGCCACCGCCCGGACAACGTCCGGCTCGACTCCTTCCGCGATCGCCATGGCACCGGCCGCATTGGCCAGGGACTGGTAGTGGCGGTGCTCGCCGTGGCCCAAGTCGGACATCGGCACAGCGAGCTCCTTGGTCTGGCCGTCGGGTAGGGTGCCTTCGATCTCGACCGAAAAGTCGACGTCTCCGGCTTCGGCATGGGTCAAATAGAACCGGCCAGTGGGATAGACGTTGGGCCGCAGGTCGAAATTCAACGTGCCCGTATAGGGCCCGAACAGCTGTTGGAGCCTCTCCTCCAACGGCGAGTTGTCGGCATACGAGGCCAACGCCACGGCGACGCAGAACAGATGCACGAAGATCAGCAGCCCGACCAGGCCACGGACCTCCGGGGATGGCAGTTGGGCGTCCACCGGGGACGGGGCTATCGGCTTCGATCGCATGCAGAGTTTTGGGGCGGGGTGCGGCAGGAGGCGCGGGCAGCCATTGGTGGAATCAGGCTAGGCTGGACCGTCAGGCCGCACGAAACAAGAATCGGCGGGGACGAGGGCTCAATATTAGCCCACTTAACCCAGGCTACCTAGCCCGTATTTCCTGTCAACGATTAAAGAAAAGAAGCCGGACCCCGCAAAGGGGATCCGGCTTCGATGGTTACTTTGTCGGGCTGAAGACTCAGGGCATTGCTTCTTCGGCCCGCGAAAGTGAGCCAGCCCGGAGGGCTGGCAGTGATTAACGGCGGAAGCTGACGGTGTGGAAACCGCGACCTTCCTTGCTGGCGCTCGGGGCCGGCGGAGCGGCAGCCGGAGCCGGGGCAGCGGGAGCAGCACCAGCACAGCTGGGAGCGGCGCCAGCGCAGCTCGGGGCAGCCGGCGGAGCACAGGCCGGAGCCTCGCAAGCCGGAGCACAGGTGGTGCAAGCCGGAGCCGGAGCGCCGCTGCAACCACAGCAACGATGATGCTTGCGGGCGTGCAGCCGAGCCAGCAGACCGCCGTGGCAGCCGCAGCAGGCCGGAGCACCACCGCACGAGGGAGCACCACCGCAGTCGCCCGAGCAACCCGAGCAACCGTGGCAGCCGTGACCGGCCACGGCGACCTTCTCACCGCCCACGAGGGCGATGCCGACGACCGCGACAAAGGCCGCGATCCCAATGACGAGCATCCGATTCATCCTAGAATCCTCCAAGTTACAGGTACCGGAACGTAAGGGTCTCAAATCAACCCGAACAAAACTGCCGTCCTACGTTCTCCCCCCCTCTGCGACGGCTAAACAGCCGAGGCGGGACCTCAACACGCCCACACATTCCATGCCAGCTAACCGGGCAGGGCCTGCCCTGTTGTCAGCCCTTTCCGATTACGTAGGCTAGGCATGAAGGCGTAGTCTAGGCTGCTAAGTTAGCAGGATGCCCCTCGTTGTCAAGCGGCGCAACGACAATCTGTGACCCCTGCGCTGACCAGGATAAATGGGTGTAATTTTCCGGCAATTGCAACCACTCTAGCTCAATTCAACCGCCTGTCCAAAAACTGCACGAGCGCAACAAAAAAGGCCGCCCGAAGGCGGCCTCTGCACACGCGTAAGACTCAGGCAATCAATATCTTAACTAAATCCCGCCACGCACCTTCAGTCGGCTGGCCGCCCGACCGCAAAGGCTCAGACGAAGCGACTGCGGACGACGAACGACCAAGCGAAATTGGCCCGGACAGATCCAGATCGCGCCACCGTCCAACCTGCGCAGTCTAACGCGTCGCGCTCGCGTCGGGCGTGCGGGCGGCAGCTGCCGCATCCGCCTGCGACCGCCGCTCGTCCTCCTGAGCGATCAGGTCGAGAACGCGCGGTCATGTCGTCCGGGTCCTCGAAGTTCAGGATCGCGGCCGGCTGATCGTCGTACACGCGCATCGCCATCCCGGCCACGCGCCAGCCCCCCTGCTCTTGCCGCAACATCCACAGCACTTCGGTTGTGTCGCGGGTGCCATCCTCAAGCCGGTCGAACCACTTGGTCATCACGTGGGCCCCGCCGTCGACCATCTCGACCTCGCCGATTTCAAACGACGTCGAACCGCTCGAGGGCAGCTGCGGCGACATGTTGTGCGACTTGAGGGCCTTGCAGGCGTCGTCGGTCAACATGCCGAACATGGCCGGCTCGTCGGCCGAGCAAATGGCGGTCAGAAAAGTGTGTACGGCATCGCCTGGCGTCGCGGCTCCGCCCTTCTTGCCAGCTCCGGCCAGCTTACTACAGCCCGAGGTGGCGGCGACCATCACCAGGAGCAGGCCAATCATCCTTAAAGCGCGCATGGGTGAATTCTCCCTTCCTTGGGTCCCCCGCCGCATTGATCCGGTGCCGAATCCATCGGTCGGCCATCGGTGCCCGGAGCAGGCACAAAAGGGCCTGCCGGCGGCAGCGGGCCGAAGTTTGGCGAAATCGGCAAAGTCGGTCAATACGAATGCCGCGGCCCCGCCGCATGCCGGTCCAACTTGTCTCGGGGCAGGTGGCCGGGCGCAATTGCCGGGGGCGGCGGGCAATTGATTGACAGTCCGGCGAGGCTTTGCGAGAGTACCAAAGCCGCTAGCAAGGCGTGGGCGGTTGCCCGGCGCCGTTGGGCGTTTATCCCGGTCTGCTTCGGCGGCACTGCACCGAATCGGCGGCGCGGCACCGAACTGGCTGGCAACGATAGGGCGGTCGTTCTGGCCGCAGGGGGCAAGGGTGACGGTGGCTGAACCGGCTGTGCAAGGTCCGATCTGCGGCCGCCGTGTGGCTTTCGTCGGCAAATTGGGGGGAATGCCCCGCCGCGAGGCCCAGCAGTTGGTCCGCGCCCAGGGCGGGCAAGTTGCCGAGCGGATCGACGCCCAGGTCGACCTGATCGTCGTCGGCGAAAACGAGTTGCTTTCGCCCGACGGTTTGACCGACGAGCTGGTCGACCGGCTCGCCCGCGAGCGGGTCGAGGCCGGCGAGTTGGAAATCATCACCGAGACCGAGCTCTGGCAGCGCCTGGGCCTGGTCGAGGCCCATCAGAGTGTCCGTCGCCTCTATACTCCGGCCATGCTGGCCGATCTGCTGGGTTTGCCGGTCGCGGTCATTCGCCGCTGGCATCGCCGAGGGTTGATCGTGCCGGCCCGCGAGGTGCGGCGGCTGGCCTACTTCGACTTTCAAGAGGTGGCGACGGCCCGGCAACTGGCCGAGCTGCTCGCGACCGGCATTTCGCCCGCGGCCCTGGAGCGCAAGCTGGCCGACCTGGCCCGGCTGGTGCCCGGGGTCAAGCGGCCCTTGGCCCAATTGTCGGTCATCGTCGAGGGCAAGCAATTTCTGCTCCGCCAGGGCGACGGGCTGATCGATTCAAAGGGGCAATTGCGATTCGACTTCGCCGCGTTGGGCACTGCCGGCGGAGACCCTTCGCCGCTGGCCTCGCCCGACAACCACGAAATCCTCTCGCTACCCGAGCGTCGGGCGCAGGCCGAGCTCCCCTCGGCCGACGAAATGTTCGAGCTGGCCGGCGAGTTCGAAGACTTGGGCCAGCTCGAGTCGGCCGCCGACATGTACCGGGCGGCGATGGCGGCCGGCGGGCCGACTGTCGACGGCTGCTTCCGCCTGGCGGAATTGCTCTATCAATTGGACGACTTGTCCGGCGACTCGCGAACGTTATTACATCGCGATCGAGCTGGACGAGAACTTCGTCGAAGCCCGGGCCAACCTGGGCTGCGTGTTGGCCGAGACCGGGCAGCACGAATTGGCGGTGGCCGCGTTCGAGGGAGGCGCTCCGCTACCACGGAGATTACCCCGACGTGCACTATCACCTGGCCCGCACGCTCGACGACATGCTGCGTCCCGACGACGCGTTGCAGCACTGGGCCGCATTCGTCGAGCTGGCGCCCGACAGCCCCTGGGCCGAAGAAGCCCGCCGCAGGCTCGAGCGATAAACGAAACGCAGACGCAGCGCGGCGGCTGCGGAACTCAGCTGGCGTCGGCGCCCGTCGGCGCGGCTTTCCGCTTACCCAGCGGAGCCAACTTCAAGAAATTGACCAGAATGTCATTGCCACAGCAGGTTAAAAAACTTTCCGGATGAAACTGCACGCCGTACAGCGGGTGCGTGCGGTGCCGGATGCCCATGATCTCCGGCTGACCGTGGGGACCATCCGACCAGGCGCAGACGATGAAATCGTCCGGCAGGGTGCCGGGCTGGATCACCAGGCTGTGGTAACGGGTCGCCTCGAACGGATTGGGCAGGCCGACGAACAGGCCCTGACCGTCGTGGTAAATCATGTCGGTCTTGCCGTGCATCAGCCGCTCGGCTCGCACGATCCGGGCGCCGCTGGCCTGGCCGATCGCCTGATGTCCCAGGCAGACGCCGAGGATCGGCAGTTGACCGGCAAACCGCGCGATGGCCGCGCAGGAGATGCCGGCCTCGCTGGGCGTGCAAGGACCGGGCGACACGATCAGGTGGCTGGGGGCCAACTCGGCCAGTTCGTCGAGCGTGATCTCGTCGTTCCGCTTGACGAGCAGATCCAGATTCGGGTCGATCTCGCCCAACCGCTGCACCAGGTTATAGGTAAACGAATCGTAGTTATCGATCAGCAGGATCATCGGCAGGCAATCAGCAAAAGGACGGCGTCGAACCCTGGAAGTTAGTCTAAATCATGACAGCGGCCGGCAGAAGGATGACAGCAGGCCCATCGAGGTTCGCGCAGGCGCTGATCTCCAGCCTGCCCCTGCCACTGTGCTACTGCCCCGCGCCGAGCGGGCAATTGGCCTTTTGCCGTCGGCCAAGGGCCGCTAGTATTCCCTGCCCCACGCAGCAGCGCCGCCCGACCCGCCGGCGCGGCCGTCGGCATGATGGGTGAGCATCCTCAGCTGATTCAAGGGTGAAACCATGAACAACGTCGGAGTTTTCGGCTGGATTCGCGAGGCGGTCCGCCGTTCGGTCCTGCTCGGCTTTTCGGACGCCGTGCATCAATTGGGCGTGCCCGCCGACGCCAGCGAGCTGCACCCGCAGCTGACGGCGGTGTTGCACGAAGCCGTGCCGGCCCTCGAATCCCAGCCGTCGACCCCGCGACCGGCCGCGCACCCCGAGCGAAAGCGGCTGGGTCGGTCGCTCGAGCAGATTCGCGAAACGGCGCCCAAGCCGGCGTCCTGATGCCCGCTGTCGCGCACTCCCTGCCGGACCTTGCGCGGCGTCAGCCGCCCCAATCCGCCGCATTATCCATCGGCCGGCCTGTTCGATGCGCGGCGGTCGGAAGCGCGTCGAACGCGCCAAACAGGTCGCTCGAACCGGTGCCGGCTTGAGCCGTGCTCGCGGCATAGCTCGCGAACACCCGGTCCGCGGCTGCCGCCCGGCTTGGATTCTGCCCCGCCGGGCTGGTCGAGGCGCCCACACCGCAGTTGGCCGGGGCGGCGCTGGTGCTTGAGCTGACGCCGAAGGCCACGGCCGGCAGAGCGATTCCCGCGGTTGTCGCATTGGAGTTCGTGCTCACCCCAGTCGTCACTGCCGCCCCGACCACTGCACTTCCGACCGTGGGCGCGGCGACAGTCGGACTGGCTAGCGCAGTGTGGGCATTCAGGTAATTGATCACGTCCAGCGCATCGATCGGCGTTACCGAGCCGTCGCCATTGACGTCGTAATAGGGGGGCGGCTGGTTGCCCGCGGTCGGCGCGGGCAAAACGTGCTCCCCGACTTTGTTCAATTCGTTGATGATCGCCAAGGCGTCGAGCGGCGTGATCGAGCCGTCGTTATTGACGTCGTCGGCATTGGTCGGGTTCTGCCAGGGCGGGCTGCTGCCGGTCGACGGAGTGACGCGGATGCTGGCCGTGACGATCGCCGAACTGAACGCGGTCGAGCCGCCGTTGGCGGTCGTATTGGCGGTGCTGCCGCTGGTACCGCTGGTCTGATCCCAGGCCCGGAGCGTGATTCCGCCGGGCACGTCGCCGCTGAAATTCGCATTGGGTACGAAGCGGATACTGGTCGACGAGTTGGCCGAGAGCAGCAGCGCCGCGGTCTCGGTGACGGCCGGGAATGCCGTCCAGCTGCTGCCGCCATTGGTCGTGTACTGCCACGTCCCATTGGTATTGTCGACCTGGGTGACCGCCACGCCCTGCAGGGCGCCGAGTCCGGATCCCAGATCGGATTGCCATCGGCGCCCGTGGCCAGGAGAACCGACACCAGCGTGCCGGAATTGCTGCTGGGGTTTTCGGCGATCGACGTCATTTGCAGCGATTGCTGATTGTTCAAGATCGGCGCCGTGTTCGAGCGCCGTGCTCGTGGTGTTGATATCCAAGAGCATCGTGGTGTCCATGGTCGTGCCGTCGCTGGTCCACAACTCGCGGCCGTGGGTGCCGTCGTTGGCCGTGAAGTAGAGCAGTCCGGAGACATCGGTCAATTGGCTGGGAAACAGGCTGACGACGCCGGTCCCCGTGTTGGCGACCACGTTGGTCGAGGCCGTTGTGCCGCCCGACTCCCAAAGTTGGGTACCGTTGGGGCCGTTGGCGGCAAAGAACAGGGTGCCGTTCGAGATCTCCAGGAACTGCGGATTCGAGCTGGCGCTGCCCGTCGCGATGTTGGCGACCATCGCAGTGGTGGCGGCGGTGCCGGCCGTGCTCCACAACTCGCGCCCGGCCGCGCTCGTCGTCGCACTGAAGAACAATTGGGACGAGCCGACGGTCAACTGATCGGGATTGGTCGCGCCGCTGCTGGGTGCCACCATCGTCGTTCCCAAGGTGGTCCCGGTGCTGACCCACAATTGCCGGCCGTGCGTCCCATCGTCGGCCGCAAAATACAGAGCATTGTTGTAGACCGTCAGGTCCGACGGATTCGAGCCGAGCGCCGGGATTGATGTCGTCGACCAGCGTCGTGCCGTTCGTCGTGCCGTTGCTGCTCCAGAGCTCGGTGCCGTTCGTACCATCGTCGGCCGTGAAGAACAGCGTGCCGTTCAGGTTGGTCAGTTGGCTGGGCGCACTCCCCTCGGCGCCGGGATTGATGTCCTTGACCATGGTGGTCACGAAATTGCCCGTCGTGCCGCTGGTTGACCAGAGCTCGGTGCCGTGCGTGCCGTCGTTGGCCGTGAAATAGAGCGTGCTGCCCACGACGGTCAGATTTTGCGGGTTGGCGCTGCCCGTAGGGTTGATGTCCTTGACCATGAACGTATCGGCGGCGGTGCCGTCGCTCTCCCACAGTTGGCGGCCGTGGATGCCGTCGTCCGCGGTGAAGAACAGCAGCCCGTCAAAGGCGGTGAGATTCTCGGGATTCGAGCTGCGCGCTCCCCGAATTGATGTCGTCAACCTCGTACGTGTTGAACTGTCCGGGGCCGTTCGTGGCCCAGAGTTCGCGGCCGTGCGTGCCGTCGTTGGCCGAGAAGAACACCAGGCTGCCCACGACCGTCAGGCTTTGCGGCTGCCCTCCCACGCTGCCCGGATTGATGTCCGACAGCATGGCGGTCGAAAAGGCGTCGCCGCTGCTGGTCCAGACCTGGCTGCCGTGGCCGCCGTCGTTGGCCGTGAAATAGAGCGTGCTGCCGTCGGGCGTCAGGTCGTCGGGCACGCTGCTGGCGTTGAAGACCAGCCGGGGCTCCAAGGCTTCGCAGCGGGGCCAGAACCGCCGAAGTGCCTGGACGCGACCGCCCGAGCTGGGGGTGTTGCGCAGTTTCATCGGAAATTGCCGCCTTCTGGGACGGGTGCCGCGCAAATCCAGCGCAACAAGAACCTAGGACCAGCTGCCCTGCCCCGGCCCGCCTGTCCTTACCTTAATCGCGGCGGTCTGCGTTGGTCAAATCCCCAGTTGCTGCCGCCCGGCGATCCTCCAATGCTTCGTGACCGCCGGAACGTCACTCGTAACGCGGCCGCCCCCAAAACCGCCGCTCGCGGCCAAGCCAGCCGCAGACAGCACAGGTCACCGCGACGCGCCGGCCAATGTCTGGACCAACTCGTCCAGCTGGGCTTTCGTATGGCCCCAAGTCAGGCTAAGCCGCAGCAGCGACTCGCCCTCGGGAACCGACGGCGGCCGGATGCCGGGTATCCAGAACCCCGCCTCCCGCAACTGGGCGGCCAGGTGCATCGTGCGGCCGGCATCGCCCACGATCAGCGGAATGATCTGGCTGCTGCTCGCGCCGACGTTCCAGCCGGCGGCTTGCAGCCGCTCGCGCAGGCCCGCGGCTCGCTCGAGGAGTTCCGTCCGTCGCCAGGGTTCCTCCCGCACGATCTCGAGCGCCGCCCCGGCCGCGGCGCACACGGCGGGTGGGTGGGCCGTCGAAAAGACGTAGCTGCGAGCCCGATTCACCAGCCAGTCGATGAGCAGTCGTTGGCCCGCCACGAAACCGCCCGCCGAGCCGAGCACCTTGCTCAACGTGCCCATCCGGACGTGCACGCGATCGGCCAAGCCCAGCTCTTCGACCAGGCCCGTCCCCCGGGGGCCAAACACGCCGGTGGCATGGGCCTCGTCGACCAAAAGCATCGCGCCATGCCGCTCGGCCAGATCGGCCAGATCAGACAGCGGCGCCCGATCGCCACCCATGCTGAACAGACTGTCGGTGACGATCAGCCGCCGCCGCGTCTGGCCGGTTGATTGCAATTGCCTGGCCAGCGCGTCGACATCGCCGTGCGGGTAGACGAACACCTCGGCTCGCGACAGCCGGCAGCCATCGATCAGGCTGGCGTGGTTCTTGGCATCGCCGAAGACGGCATCCCCGCGGCCGACCACGGCGGCGATCGTGCCGCAATTGGCCGCATAGCCGGAGGCAAAGACCAACGCCGCCTCGCTGCCCAGCCACTCGGCCAGCTGCTGTTCCAAATCAGCGTGTGCCGAACTGTGCCCGCTGACCAGCGGACTGGCGCCGGCCCCCCACCCTTCGGCCAGGCTTGCGCTCGGGCCGCGACGGCCAACCGCGGATCGGCAGCCAGATTTAGATAGTCGTTCGAGGAGAAGTTCACCAACCCGGCGGAACTGCCCCGCACCAGCGGTGCTTGCGGTCCCGGCCGCACGCTCAAACTCCGCCGCAGCTCGCGTCGTTCGAGATCCGCCAGTTCGGCGGCAATCCAAGCGAGCGGGTCAGTTGGCATGGCGACGGTCGGCAAAATCCCGGAACCAGGTCGGCGCTTCACGCCCGGCGGCGCGGTTTGCTCGCTGCCGCCTTGCGTGGGCCAGCTTCAGAACCGTGTCGAATTCCAGCTTGCTCACGGGCTGCACCGAAAGCCGCGATCCGGTGCGCAACAGCTCCATGTTCTTCAGTGCAGGCACGCTCCGCAGCTCCGCCAGCGAGAGCGGCTCGGCAAAGATCGAATCGAGACGAATGTCGACCATCTGCCAGATCGGATTGGCGGGCGAGGCCTTGGGATCGAAATGCTCGTCGGCCGGATCCCAGGCCGTGTGGTCGGCGTACGCCTCGCGCGCCACAATGGCCGTGCCCGCCACCGCTGGCGGGTCGCCCCCCGAGTGATGAAATAGCACCCGATCGCCGACCTGCATCTGGTCGCGCATCAGGTTGCGAGCCTGAAAGTTCCGCACGCCGCTCCAGCAGGTCGTCTGAGCGGGCTCAGCCGCCAGATCGCGGATCGAAAAACAGTTCTCTTCCGACTTGACCAGCCAGTATTGCTGCGATCGTTTCGCCATGAGCGTACGGAATGACCGGATGGGGAAGCCGCGGCGACGAATTCACTAGCCGACAAGCGGCAGGGCCTGGAGCGGGATTGGCCGCCAATTGGGACTACTTGCCCCGAATGGCCGAGGGCAGCAGCGTACACAGGTAATACGCCCGGGGGGAGGCCAGGTCGAGCAGCGCCGACACATCCAGCGCGGGCGCCCGGCTCGTCGATCCCATCAAGGCCTGCTCCAGCACGCTCACCGGCTTGTGGTATTTAATGACCCGGACCTTGCTCGACTGGAGCGAGGACAGCTCGATCGCCCGATCGATCGCATCCTCAATGAATCCCAACTCGTCGACGAGGTGATGCTGCTGAGCCTCGCCGGCCGTGAAAATCCGCCCGGTGAAGACTTCGGCTTGGGTCTGTTCGTCGGCGGCCGGCGCCGGTCGGGCCGCCAGCACCAGATCCTTGAACCGGGCGAACGTCGCGTCGACCAACTGCTGCAGGATCTGCTTTTCCTCCTCGCGGTACTTTTCCGGCAGCCGGGCGGTGGGGCTGCCCATTTGCTTCAAAGGATGGCTGGCGATCGAATCGTCCTGCACGTCGTATTTCGCCAGCAGGCCGGCCAGGTCGTAGTGCGGGATGATCACGCCGATCGAACCGGTCCAGCAGGTCGGTTCGGCGTAGATGGTCTTCTCGTTTGGGCCGGCGGCCATCGAGATGTAATAGCCGCCGCTGGCGGCCATGCTGCCCATGCTCACGACCATCGGAATTTTGCGGTCGGCCAGCAGCTCTTTCAGGTGGTGATAGATGTAATCGCTGCCGGTGACGGTTCCGCCGGGCGAGTCGACCCGCAGGACCACGGCCTTGACGTGTTCGTCGTGGCGCACGGCGTCGATCTGCTGCTTGACGAAGCCCTCGCCGCTCATGATCGTGCCGTCGACGGTGATGATGGCCACCTTGTCGGCGGCCGTCCGACTATGCGAATGATACTTTTCGTGGACCTGCGGCTCGCCGCCGGAGAGCTCCTCCTCATGCCTTAGCAGGCTGTAATTCAGCAACAGCGAAAAGCCGAAAATCGACCACAGCAGCCAGCCGCCAAACTTGCCGAAGCGACGCGGTTCTTCCAACACCACTCGCAGTGGCGGGGCCTGCGGCTCGGGCACGACCTGGGGTCGTATCGGTTGGGGGCCCGTGGGGGGATTGGTTTGCGGATCCATGTGCAAAAACTCCTCGACCGGACGGCAGGCTCGACTGGCAGGCGTCGCGGCCCACGCTTTGCTAGCAAAGAATGCCGAAAAAACAGAGCGCCAGCCGCGGGGGCAACCGCCGCCGCGGCGCAGCTACATTGCACCTCGCGGCGAAGGCATTGCTCCTGCGGGCCTGTCGCCATTCTACGGCTCGGCTGCCGCCGCCGACAATGGCCGCCCCGCGGCGCCGCCCGCCATCTTCCCTGCGCCCCAGGCCGGCGGTAAGCTACGGTCCTGGCTCGGAGCGGTCGCCCGCGCCGCGCTGGGTTTCACTGCCCAGGCACCACGCCGCGGAATCGAGCGGGGCCACACCAGCCCGCTGCACGGGCACGGGGCGCCGGCCGCCGGACGGCGCATGATCGGACAAGACTTTCTGGGGAAAAGGAGTTCGCGCGTGTTTGTTGCCGCTTCCACTGAGTGTTTTCCGGACCTGTCGCTGGATGGCGCCTTGGAGCGACTGGTCGATCTGGAGTTCACCAACACCGAAATTGCCCTCTACGAACAGGGCCGGCAGCTGAAACCGTCGGCAGTGCATGCCGACCTCGAGCGGGCCATCACGACCTGCCGCGAAACGTACCGGCTGTCGGTGGCGGCCTACGCGGTGGATATCACCGCCGAGGGGGAAGAGTACTACGAGCAGTTCACTTCCTGTTGCAAGCTGGCCAAGGCGACCAAAGTCGTCACGATGACCATCCCGGCCGCCGAGCTGGGCACACCCTTCAATGCCGAAATCGAACGCCTCCGCCGGCTGGTGGCCATCGCCACCCACGAAGGCGTGGTTCTCGGCCTCAAGACCGAGACCGCCCGCGTCACCCAGGACCCCGACACGGCCGTGGTGCTGTGCGATAATGTCAAGGGACTGGGAATCACGCTCGATCCGAGCCATTATATTTATGGACCACACGGCAACGCCGGCTACGAACAGGTCATGAAGCACGTGGTTCACGTGCAACTGCGCGACACGACCAAAGACAACCTTCAGGTGCGCGTCGGCCAGGGCCTGGTGGAATACGGCAAGCTGGTCACGCAACTCACCAAGGTGCGTTACAACCGAGCCCTGTCGGTCGTCATTCATCCGACCGAGGGCGTCGACCACCCCGCCGAATTGCGCAAGCTGCGGTTGCTGTTGGAAAGTCTGCTTTAAGGCTGGCGAAGCGAAACTACTGAATTCATGCTGGGCAGGCACCGCCACGCCCGGAACGTGCCGCATCCCCCCGCGCGTCCCAGCGCTCCCCTGAACTCCACACTGGAAAGTCGATCATGAACCGTTGCTCGCGCACCCTGGCTCGCTTGCTCGTGCTCTGTCTGGTCGCCGCGGCCAGCTCCGCAGCACATGCCGATCCGGAAATCACGTTCAAGAAAAAGCAGCTCGACAACAAGTTCCGCTCCGAAGGGGCCGCGGTCGGCGACTTCAATCACGACGGCAAAATGGACATTGCCTACGGCAGCGTCTATTTCGCGGCGCCCGACTGGCACCTGGTCTCGGTGCTCGAGCAGCCCAAGGAATTCGACCCGAACGGCTATAGCGATTCGTTCTGCAACTTCGCCGACGACATCAACCGCGACGGGCGCACCGACCTGATCGTGGTCGACTTCCCCGGCAAGCAGACCTGGTGGTTCGAGCAGCCCGAGAAGGAAGGCCAGCCCTGGGCGCGGCACGAGTGTACTCCCGTGACCAACAACGAGAGCCCGAGCTACGTGCACATCGTGGGCGACAAGAATCAGCGGCAGCTGCTCTTGGGCTATGAGCCGGGCCGCTACATCGGGTTTGCGACGCCCGCCGCGGACAAGCTCTGGCAGCTGACGCCCGTCTCGAAACCGGGCGCACCGGGCACCGACCGCTTCTCGCATGGGATTGGCGCCGGCGACGTCAACGCCGACGGCCGCAACGACATCCTGGTCAAGGAGGGCTGGTGGGAGCAGCCGGCCGACTTGAACCAGAGCGAATGGAGCTTCCATCCGGCCCCGTTCGGCGCCGACTGCGCCAACATGTACGCCTACGACTTCGACGGCGACGGCGACAGCGACGTCCTCAGCTCCAGTGCCCACGGCGTGGGCATTTGGTGGCACGAGCAGACCAAGGACGGCTGGCAGACGCACGAAATCGACAAGAGCTTCTCCCAGACCCACAGCCTGTGTCTGGCCGACATCAACGGCGACAAGCTGCCCGACTTCGTCACCGGCAAACGCTATTGGGCCCATGGGCCGGGCGGGGACGTCGATCCCGCCAAGCCGGCGGTAATGTACTGGTTCGAGCTTTCGCGCAAGGACGGCAAGCCCGTCTGGACGCCGCACCAGTTCGACGACGACTCGGGCGTGGGCACCCAGTTCGAAGTGGCCGACGTCAATGGCGACGGCCTGCTCGACGTGGTGACCGGCAACAAGAAGGGCGCCAACTACTTCGAGCAGCAGCGCAAGTAAAACCCGGACATCCCGACGTCCGCGCGGCACAGTTGGCTAGCGGCAAACCGGCTTTACGCGCAAGTATCAATACCGTACCGTGTAGCGGCAAATCGGCTGTAGGCGGCGACTGGTGATCGCCGATTTGCCGCCTCCGCCCGAGGCAGTCGGCGATCGGCGTTGCCTCCTACAGACGCCGACAGTCGCTACGTTCCCTGTTCCCTTGAGATCGGGACTAGTCAAACGCCGGATAGTCGCTCGGCAGCACGAACCGCTCCAGCCGCCGCTCGCCGCGGAGGATCACGATCGGCGAGGGCACGCTGACCGGCAACTGCGTCAGCAGCTTGTGCAGATCGTCGACGCTCTGGACCGGCTCGTCGCCGAGAGTGACGATCCAGTCGTCGCTTTGCAGCCCTGCCTGGGCGGCCGGGCCGTCCGGTTCGACGTCCAGCACTTCGACGGCCGCGGTTTGTTCCAGCCCGAACCGCCGGGCCCGATGTCCGGCCAGCGGCACGCTTCGGGCATGCAGGCCCAAGTAGCCGCGGACCACGCGACCGTGCTGCATCAGCTGCGGCAGGATGTGCTTGGCGGCGTTGATCGGAATGGCGAAACAGATTCCTTGAGCAGGCTGAATGACGGCCGTGTTGATGCCCACCACTCGGCCGTGGCTGTCGACCAGCGGGCCGCCGCTGTTGCCCGGATTGAGGGCCGCGTCGGTCTGGATCACGTTGTCGACCAAATGGCCGGTGATGCTCCGCAGCGTGCGCCCCAGGGCGCTGATCACGCCGGCCGTCACCGTCGATTCGAACCCCAACGGGCTGCCGATGGCCACCGCGAGTTGCCCCACGCGCAGCCCCGACGAGTCGCCCAGCTCGGCGTAGGGCAAGCCGGACGTCTCGGCCTGGACCACGGCCAGGTCGGTCCAGGGATCAGCCCCCACGCGGTGCCCCGCCACTTCGCGGCCGTCGTTCAGCCGCACGCGCAGCTCCTGCTGACCGCGGACGACGTGATGATTGGTCAGCAGGAAGCCGTCGGGCGCAAATAGGATGCCGGAGCCCGATCCGCCGCGGGGGGCCCGCAGATTGACCACCGCCGGCCGGAGCAGCTCGGCCACATTCACGACGGTGCGCGAAAACGCGTCGAGCAGCTCGCCGTCCGACGATGCGCTCGTCGGCTTATTGCCCGTCGGCTTGTTTTCCGCCGGGTTGTTTTCCGCCGGCAGGGGGCCCGGGGGCTTGGCCGCAGATTCGTCATTCAACCAGCGCTGGCGGAAGGCAACCATCGGTCGATTTCCTTGAACTTGCAGGAAGTTGCTCAGTTGTCGGCCAATTGTAGCGCCGCCAGTCAAGCAGCGGAGGCATCGACCGCGCGCAAGTCATTAGCCGGAGAGCTCTCTCCCGGCCTCTCCCTGACAGGGAGAGGAGTTGCGGCGATCCCCTCTCCCTTCCAGGGAGAGGGTTAGGGTGAGGGTTTGTTCAGTGTAGGCGACTTGTTGGCAACGACTACGTGCGGCCGACGCGCTTATAGGAATGGAAGCTCAGTCGCGGCGACAAACCCTCACCCGGCCTCTCCCTGGCAGGGAGAGGAGTTGCGGGAGATTCCCTCTCCCTGGCAGGGAGAGGTGTTGCGGGGAGATCCCCTCTCCCTTCCAGGGAGAGGGTTAGGGTGAGGGTTTCTTGGGTGTAGGCGACTTGTTGGCAACGACTACGTGCGGCCGACGCGCTTATAGGAATGGAAGCTCAGTCGCGGCGACAAACCCTCACCCGGCCTCTCCCTGGCAGGGAGAGGAGTTGCGGGAGATTCCCTCTCCCTGGAAGGGAGAGGAGTTGCGGAGTCGACGCGCTTGTCGTTTTTCAACCTTCTGCCTTTTGCCTTCTGCCTTTTGCCCTTCCCCTTCTGCGTTCCGCGCAGCCGATGCCGATTGTTTCGCGCCACGAGCGCGCGGAAGGCGCAGAACATAGCTCACAGGTCGCTGCGAGAGTGGAGAACTTGGAGAAACGCTGCCGATAAGTAAAACGGTTTGGCCCGGCGACCCCCGAATCGCCCGGCCTTCGGCCGTATCGTTTGCCTGTGCCTTACTGAACGCGGCGCGTGCGGCGGATACTGCGCGACCACTATCCTGACGTGCTCCACAACTCGCCATGAACGCCACGAAACCGCATTTCTTGCTGTTTTCGGAGTCCAACCGAAAGCACCTGCAAGGGCACTGGAGGTTCGTCCTCCAGTCGCTCGACGGCTCGGATCAGCTCGAGGCCGCCGACGAAGAGCCCTATGTCTTTGGCGAGCGGCTGGAGCTGCTCGCCGTCGTCCGCGGATTGGAAGCCGTGCCCGAGCCGGCCCGGGTGACGCTCGTCACGCCCAGCCGCTACGTCAACCGCGGGCTGACGCAGGGCTTGCCGGCCTGGCGGGTCAACGGCTGGCAGTGGGAGCACTTCGGCGACATGGTGCCGGTCAAGAACCGGGACCTGTGGCAGCGGATCGACCGGGCGCTCGACTTCCACCAAGTGGAGTGTCGCACCTGGCGGTTCGATCTGCCGCACACCCGAGTGGCCGAACCCGCCCCAGCGATGGGTGGTGGGCCGGCGACCACCGCGCCGGGCTGGCCCAGCCGCCGGCAGCTGGATGGGGTCGATGTGGCGGCCGTGTCCTGTACGCATCGGCGGCGGGCGGTGCGACGTTTGTTGTTGCTGATTAAGCGGTTAGCGGGCCGACTGGCGGATCGTTGGGCCTTGGGCTTGGCGCGGGCTAGGGACGCGCTTGGTGCCGCTCCCCTGGATCGTGTAGGACCGCCGCAGCGCGGGGGTCCCCTCGCTGGGGTGCCGCGGTCGCTGGACTTTCCCGGCCGCACATTTGACAATCGCTAGGACAGACGACCATGAGCGTGCGGACTTCGGTCGCGTTGGATCGGGTGGCTCCGCTGTTGGAGGGCCGGGACGAAAACCCGTTCGACTTGCTCGGGCCGCACGAGATCGTCGCCGAAGGGCGGCGGGCCCTGGCGGTTCGGGCGTTCCTGCCCGGCTCGGCCCAGGCCTGGGTGGTCGACCCGGCCCACTCCGTTTCGCAGCCGATGCGCCGGATTCACCCGGCCGGACTCTACGAGGCCATTTGCCCCATGCTCAAAGACGCCGCCAATAACCGCTACCTGCTTCGCGTAACCGACGGTCAGGGCGCCCAGACGACGGCCCACGATCCGTACGCCTTTCCGCCGCTGCTGACCGACTTCGACCTGTACCTGTTGGGCGAAGGCAAGCACTGGGACAGCTACCAGAAGCTGGGCGCCCAGCTGCGGTCGGTCGACGGGGTGGAGGGGGTCAATTTTGCCGTCTGGGCCCCGAATGCCACCGGCGTCAGCGTGATCGGCGACTTCAACGCCTGGGACGCCCGGCGGCACCCAATGCGCAAGCACGGTCCCAGCGGCGTCTGGGAACTGTTCGTGCCCGGTCTGGGCGAAGGCACGATCTACAAATACTCGGTCCGGCACCGCGATCAGGTGTTCGAAAAGTCCGATCCCTACGGCTTCGCCGCCGAGCTGCCGCCGCGGACCGCCTCGCGCGTGGCCGACCTGAATCGCTACCATTGGCACGATTCGCAGTGGATCGCCGAGCGGGCCGCCCGCAATGGGCTGTCGGCGCCGATGTCGATTTACGAAGTCCACCTGGGCAGTTGGCGCCGCCCCGGCGACGACCACACCCGCTGGCTCACCTACCGTGAGCTGGCCCACCAGCTGGTCGAATACTGTCAGCAGATGGGCTTCACCCACATCGAGCTGCTGCCGGTCAGCGAGCATCCCTTCTCGGGAAGTTGGGGTTACCAGACGGTTGGCTACTACGCGGCGACCAGCCGCTACGGCTCGCCCCAGGACTTCATGTACCTGGTCGATCACTGCCACCAGAACGGCATCGGCGTGATCCTCGACTGGGTGCCGGCCCACTTCCCCCGCGACGGGCATGGCTTGCGGATGTTCGACGGCACGCACCTGTACGAGCATGCCGACCCGCGGCAGGGCGAGCATCCCGACTGGGGCACGCTGATCTTCAATTACGGCCGCAACGAAGTCCGCAACTTCCTCGTCTCCAATGCGCTGTTCTGGTTCGACAAGTACCACATCGACGGACTGCGGGTCGACGCCGTCGCCTCGATGATCTACCTCGACTACAGCCGCCAGGCCGGCGAGTGGATTCCCAACGAGTTCGGCGGCCGGGAAAACCTGCGGGCGATCTCGTTCCTCAAGGAATTCAACGAGCAAACGCACTTGCAGCACCCCGGCGTGCTGACGATCGCCGAGGAATCGACCGCCTGGACCGGCGTCTCGCGGCCGACCTACCTGGGCGGACTGGGCTTCAGCCTCAAGTGGAATATGGGCTGGATGAACGACACGCTCCGCTACATGCGGCACGATCCGATTCATCGCCAGTACCACCACGACGAGCTGACGTTCAGCCTGATCTATGCCTTTCACGAGAACTTTGCCCTGCCGCTCTCGCACGACGAGGTGGTCCACGGCAAGGGCTCGCTGCTCGATCAGATGCCCGGCGACCTCTGGCAGCGGTTCGCCAACCTGCGGCTGCTGTTCGGCTACATGTGGGGCCACCCGGGCAAGAAGCTGCTGTTCATGGGGGGCGAATTCGGCCAGTGGCACGAGTGGAATCACGAGACCAGCCTGCAGTGGCACCTGCTGCAGTGGGACTCGCACTCGGGCCTGCAGCGGTACGTGGCCGATCTGAACCGCATCTACCGCCGCGAGCCGGCGCTGCACCAGGTCGACTTCGATCCCGCGGGCTTCGAGTGGGTCGACTGCCACAACTACCAGGACTGCGCGCTGAGCTTCCTCCGCCGGGCCAAGGATCCGCGAGACTTCATCGTCGTCAGCTGCAATTTCACCCCGGTCGTGCGGCAGGGCTACCGCCTGGGCGTGCCCGAGCCGGGCTGGTACGAAGAGATCCTCAACAGCGATTCGATGTACTACGGCGGCAGCAACGTGGGGAACGGGCCGGGCGTGATGGCCGAAGCGATTCCCTGGAACGGCCGGCCCTACTCGATCCGGCTCACGCTGGCCCCGTTGGCCGTGTCGATGTTCAAGCTCCGCCGCTAGAAGACAGCCGACAAATAACTTCGGCGATCCCCGGACCCTCACCCTGCCCTCTCCCGGAGGGAGAGGGGTTTGAAGCTCGCCGCGTGTCAGTCGACCGCGTCGATCGCCAGCACGGCGACGTGGCTGTTGTTGGGCAGCGTGATGCTGGTGACGGTCTTCGAGCTGTCGAGCGTAAGCGCATAGCCGTACACGTCGAAGGTCCGGCTGTCGGTGCCGCCGCCCGAGGCGTTGCGATAGGCCGAAGCCACCGCGACCGATTCGCCCGCGTAATGCTGCGGCGTGTACCAGTCGCTGATGCTCTGGGTGAAGGTCGAGCTGCTGCCGTCGCTGTAGTGGACCGTGAAGGTCTGGCTGGCCTGATTGCCGTTGACCGCCGTGGCCAGGATCTTCAGCTGGCTGTACTGGCCGGCGGGCAGCGCGATCGACTGGCCGGCGGCCTGCACGACGTTGCTTGCGGCCACGGGTCCGAACACGAACGTCGAGCCGTTCCAGGTGGCGCTCGCGCCAGGCTGTCGGCCGACAGGGCATAGCCGACGCCGTCGAGCCCGCCGCTGAACTTGCTGCCTTTGGCCGTGATTCCCTGCAGGTTGTAGTAGCTGGCCAGATCGACGACGGTGCTGGAACCCGCCTGGGCGATCGCGGCCTGGGCTTCGTTCGACGCCGGGCTGATGGCCGTGCCGTTGACGGCCTTGACCACGTAGTAATAGGTGTTGCCGGCCACGGCGGTGGTGTCGCTGTAGCCGGTCGTGCCGGCCGGCAGCGGGGTGGCGTTGAGCGGGGTCGACGATTCGCCGCCGCTGGCGGTGCCGCGGTAGACGTTGTAGGTGGCGGCGGTGTCGGTCGAGCCGGTCCAGGACAGGTCGATCGCCCCGCCCGCGGCTGTGGCCGTGACGTCGGTGGGAGCGGCCACGGGGGCCACCAGCGTGACGGCCAGCAGCTCGACGTTGGAATCGTCGGGCAATTGCAGGCTGGCGACGGTCTTGGTGCTGTCGAGGGTGATCGTGTAGCGGTACACGTCGAAATTGCGCTTGTCGGTGCCGCCACTCGACGTGTTACGGTACGAGAGCGTGGCGGCGACGGATTCGCCCGGGTAGTTTTGCGGGGTGTACCAGTCGCTCAGGCTTTGGGTGATCGTCTCCACCGTGCCGTCGGTGTAGGCCACCGTGAATTTCTGGCCGGTTTGATTGCCTTGGACGCCGATCGCCACGAATTGCAATTGCGAGTAGCTGCCAGCCGGCAGGGTAATGGTTTGCCCGCCGGATTCGAGCACGTTCAAGGTGTTGGCCTGGGCGATGTCGAATTGCACGCCGCCGGAGGTCAGGCTGGTGCCCAGCAGATCGCCCGGCAGGGCGTCGCCCTTGCCGTCGGCACCGGTCGCGAAGGCAGTCCCTTTGGTCGTGATGCCGTCGATGTTGAGCAGTTGGCTCAGGTCGACCGTCGAATTCACGCTGGTGGCGGGCGTGCTGGCCGAGGCTTGCGCGGACAGCGGGGTGTAGGCCGCGCTGCTGGCGGCCTGGACCACGTAGTAATACGTATTGCCGGGGATCACGGTCGTGTCCTGGAAGCTGGTCGTGCTGGCGGACAGCGGCGACGTGTTGACCAGCACCGGATAGCTGCCGCCGTCGACCGTGCCGCGAAACACGTTGTAACCGTCGACGCTGCTGGTCGAAGCGGTCCAGGACAAGTCGATCTCGGTGGACGAGGCGGCCGTGGCGGTCAGATTGGTGGGCGCGGCCAGGGCCGCCTTGAGGCTGATCGCCAGGATCTCGAGGTTCGAGTCCGAGGGGAGCGTGATGCTGCTGACCGTCTTCGAGCTGTCGAGATAGATCGTAAAGCCGTAGACGTTGAAGGTCCGGTGGTCCTCGCCCCCCTGGGCCAGGTCGCGGTAGGGCATCGCCAGGGCCACCGACTCGCGCTGGTAATTCTGGAAGCTGTACCAGTCGCTGATGCTCTGGCTGCGCGTGGTCGTCGTGCCGTCGGTGTAGTTGACCGCGAAGCTCTGGCTGACCTGGTTGCCGAGCACGCCGGTGACCAGGATTTCGACCTGCGAATAGCTGTTGGCCGGCAGCTGGATGGTCTGGCCCGTGGCCTGAACCACGTCGTTGGCCCCCACCGGACCGAACTGGAAGTTGAGCCCGTTCCAGGTCAGGCTGGACCCGAGATTGGTGGACGAAATCGCATTGCCCACGCCGTCGAGCCCGCCGCTGAACTTGGTGCCGTCGGCCTCGATGCCGGTCACGTTGTAGGCCTGGCTGAGGTCGAGTTCGGCGTCGGCGCCCGCCACTGCGGACGTGGACGAGGGTACTTCGACGGTGAGCACGAAGGCGTTGGTGTCGTAGTTGGCGAACTTGTCGGCCGCCGAGCTGGCCCGGACTCCGGCCAATAGCGCGATCGTGCCGGTGAACCCGGTCTTGGGCGTGAGCGTCACCTGGCCGGTGGCCTGGTTGATGCTGACGGTCACGTTCTGCGGGGCGGCGTCGCTGGTCGCGCTCAGAATCGTGTAGGCGACGCCCGCGTTTTCCGGGTCGGTCGAATTCAAATTGAACGTGACCGGCGTGTTCTCCGCGGTCGTCTGGTTGGCGACCGCGCCCAGGAACGGCGAGTCGGTGACCGTGTTGGTCACGATCTGAGCGCTGAACGACTGCTGCGTCGTCGCGCCGCTCGAGTCGCGGGCGGTGATCGTGATCGAGGCCGTGTTGCCGTCGTCGCTGGCCGGAGCCGAAACCTCCAGCACCGCGTCGTGCGTGTCGTTGATGATCTGAGCCGCCGTGATCGTGATCGGAGCGGCCGGCTTGCTGACTTCGTCGGTCGTGCTGTTGGTGACGACCGACGTCTGCATGATCTTCTCGAACGTATCGAAGCCGCTGACGATCTGCCCGAGGATCGCATAGTGGAAATCGAGCGTCTGGGGCATGTCCGACAGGCTGATCGGCGTGGTCGATCCCTTGGCGTCGATCGCGGTGATGAAGAACTGCTCGTCGTTCGAGTCGGGGCCCGAATTGGCCAGGCCCAGCAGGCCCGGGCTGTCGTAGGTCAGTTGAGTGCTGAATTCGTCCGCAAAGGCGGTCCCGGTTCCGTACCCGCTGCTGGTGAACCCGCCCTGGGCCATGAAGCCGTCGATCACCCGCGAGAACGTGGTGCCGTTGTAGAAGCCCTGGTTGACCAGTTGCTCGATCCGCGCGGTCGACTTGGGCGTGAGGCTGTCGAACAGCTTGATGACGATCACGCCGCTGTAGGCGCTGCCGCTGCTGTCGGTGCCGGTGACGCTCAATTGCAGGCTGGGCGTGCCCGACGAGACCAGCGAGAGCGAAACGTTCGGATCGCTGCTGCTGAAGCTGTACTGGACCGGCAGGCCCGAGCTGTCGGTGCCGGTCAGCGGCACGAGCACGTCCTTGCCGCCGGGAACCTGGACGTCGTTCAAACCAGCCAGCGTCACCGTCAGCATCTGCCGCGACTCGAGCTGCTCGAAGCCGCTCCAGCCCAAAGTGCGCTGGGTGGACCGCCGCGGACGCGGCGGCTGACGATTGGTCGCCCGGCGGCGAAAAGAAAAGAATGCCACGCCTGATTGCTCCCGCAGAAGAGTCCGTTCCGAGCGGGCGCAGCGTGACGGTGCCGGCGCTGGCCGACTTGCGACACCGCCCTTGTGCTGCTCGCCTGTCGGTCCGCCGGCAGGCACCTGTCCGCCCGGGGCGGAACTGTATGCAATTCGCGAGCAAACGAAAAGCTCAACCGGCCCGGCCTGCTGGCAAGGCCGCGCCAGCGATTCGCCGGCACGTCGGCTGCGATCGGCACTCGCCCCGGCGCAGACAAAGTAACTCGACCACCGCGCAGCCGCCGCTCAAAATCCGAGCCCTGGTCCAGCCAGCAGGGCCGTCTCCAGCGTGCCGTCGTGCATGCGGAACATGCCCGGGAAGCGATCCGCCCAGCCGCGATTGCCGGCCGGGCAATACTGCCGGGCGTTGCCCTCGATCGCGGCCACGGCGGCAATCCGGGCGGCGATGCTGGCCGATTGCAGGAACGAGCGGCCCGGGCAGGTCAGATCCTGCACGCAGAGGAACAGCCCGTATTTCTGGGCCGCGGCTCCCATCAGCAGGGCTTCCGACTGCCCCTTGCAGGCTTTCAGCGCCACGCCGGTGTAACCCATTTCACGCGCCGCCAGCAGGCTCTCCAGGTCAACCAGCGATTCGTCGATCACCACCGGCTTGATCTGGCTGGCCCGGTGCATCCGGTTTTCCGGGTGGGCCCGCAAGTCGCGATGGGTTGGCTGCTCGATGTATTGCACCCGCTCGAACGCGGCCGGCGAGCGCTCCTGAACCTGCGCCAGAAAGTCGAGCACGTACTCGACGTGGGGACACTTCTCGTTGAAGTCGAGCGAGTACCGCCACAGGCTGCAGCCGCGCCGGGTTTGGGCCTCCACCGCCACCCGCTCGACGGCCACCACCCGCGCGACGTCCCAGGCCAGGTCGCTGCCGTTGAGCTTGATCTTGAGGTGCGTCAGCCCGTCGGCCGCGATCCACTGGCCCAGAGTTTCAGGCATTCCATCGCCGACCGGCTTGACGACGTCGGCGTCGGCCAAGGGATCGAGCGCCCCGACCAGATGATACAGCGGCATCCGCGGCTTGGGCTGGCGGAGCGAGTAGCGGTCGAGGTACTCGCCCGAGAAGTCGGCGGTGAGATAGTGCGACAAGTCGGTATTGATCCACTCTGGGCCGAGCAGATCGTACGAGTTGCGGCCGTGAACCTGGCCAAAGGCGTCGTGGATGGCCGCTTCCAGCGGGCTGGCCGAGACCAGCTGGGCCAGTCGCGGGATCGGCTCGGCCAGCGCCAGCTCAGCGGCCACTTCGGCGGCCCGGCGTCGTGCCCGGCGGCCAGCTCGTGGGTCAGTTCCAGCGGATCGCCGGTTGTGGACAAGGCCCGGGCGTCGGCCAGAAACCGCTCGGCCAGCGCGGCCATGGCGGCGCACGTTTGGGCGGTCGAGACCGCATCGGTCGGCCAGGCCCAAACATTGCCCAGCGGCGTCGAGCCCAGCCCGTGCCCGCGACGGCCCGAGCGGGTTTCCACCTCGACGGCCACATCCAGAATGACGGCGCTTTCGACGATCCGCCCGCCAAACTTGATCGGCGTGCGATACGCAACTTCGGTCGACGTGCTTTCGACCGCAACCAGGCGAATGTCGGTCGGCTTGGACAAGGGCGAGCGTCCGCGAAGGGCACGGGGGCTGCGGCGGTTGGCAGGGGCCGGGCCACTTCACGCGCTGCGAACCGTCCGCCGCCAGCCATGAGTCTAGCGCACACGGCGCCGCCTGGGAATGCGGTTCCGGGGCGTCCGCCGACTCCGACCAGCGGCGCTCCGCCACTTGCTGGGAATCAGACCAGGCCTTTGCGCACCGCCCAGACGGCAGCTTGGGTGCGGTCCGAGACGCCGATCTTGCGCAAGATGTGCTGCACGTGCTCTTTGACGGTCTCGTAGCTGATGTGCAGCGCCAGGGCGATCTCCTTGTTGGTCAGGCCAAAGGCCAACTGCCCCAGCACCTCGCTCTCGCGCTGAGTGAGGGGGGCTTCGACGTCGGCCGTGACCCGGGGCGTGGCCAGAGCGCCGGTCACGCGGCGCAGCTCCTCGCGGGTCCAGGCCGAGTGCCCCTCGGCCGCCTTGCGGATGGCGTCCAGCAGTTGTTCGCGGCTGCTCCCTTTGAGGATGAAGCCGCTGGCCCCCAGGGCAACTGCCCGGGCGACATAGGTCGGATTGTCGTACGTCGAGAGGATCAGCACCGGCAGATCGGGCTTGTCGAGCTTGATCCGGCCGAGCGCGTTCAGCCCGTCGCCATCCGGCATCCGGATGTCGAGCAGCGCGACGTCCAACTCGTGCTTGGCGGCCAGTTGCACCGCAGCCTCGCCAGTATCGGCCTCGGCCACGACCGTGATTTCGGTCCCGTCCATCAGGCTCCGCAAGCCCGACCGCACTACCTCGTGATCGTCCGCGATGAGCAACTTGATTGTCATGACAAGTTTCAGACAGCCTGCCGCTGCCGCCAGTTGGGTTGACGTGTCCCACGCTCTGCGGGGGGCCGCTGGCGTGCGCATTCGGCAGATTGCCCCCCGGTAGCCTGCACCCCGACTGAAGCCGGGGCAGGAACCATCGTTGGCAAGCGACCGAACGCGGCAATCCGAACGAGCCATTCCGCCGGGGTGTGGGTGCCTATTCGTTTGTCGTTTCCAGGCCGCGCGCCGCCTTGCCGCGACGCCGCCTGACGGTCGACAACTCCTGCTCCGATAGACCGACCAGGCCCGGCCACTGCCCGAGAGCTCGCGGCAATCCCCCGCCGCGCAAGCGGGCATGGGATCACCGAACCCCTCATTCAGTGGAGGCCTCGTTAGCCAGTTATACACCCGCCAACTTGGAGCGGTGCGCAGGAATCATTACATGCCTGCAAGAATGGACCCCCACCTTAGGTGGGGGTGAAGCCGAGGCGCTTGCGGCGTCGATCGGTCGAACGAAAGTCGTAGCGCCGAGCGAATCGCATTTTTCAGCCAAAGCGTGCTGCCTGTCGGCATTAACTCACAAATCACGGGTTTTTGCGATTGCGAGCTAGCGAACGATCGCCAAGCTTGAGGCGATTTCGCCGGACACCGCTCGTCGACCAGCGCTTACTTGCTCGCTTCGCGAACTGGCACGCGGGCCGCTTCGATCACCGTGCCTGTCGATTCGTCGCGGGTCTCGGCCGCGGTCGGAACCGACGTCGGACGTTCGGCGGTGGCCCGGCGCTGATCGCGCACCGATCGGGCCGCATCGCGCAGCTCGCTGCCGCTCAAGTGCCGCAGGTTGCCCAAGGCCGATAGCGGCTGGAGCACGCCGAGCGCTTTTTGGATCGCCGGCTCGAACGCCATGATCTCGATCACGGCGTGCCGCATCGATTGGAACGAGCGGACCGCCTGTTCCAACTGCTGCTGCAAGTCGGTCGTCAGCTCCAGGGTTTCGATCGCGTCGGCCAGGTTGCCGGTCTGCGAGAGGATTTTGTCCTTCAGCAGAATCAGGCTGTCGGCCCGCTGATGCGCGGCGGGCAAATCGCCGGCTTGGGCGTCGATCCGCTGCCGGATTTCGACGAGCCCCTCCAAGCGGCTCCGGGCGGTGGTGGTGTCGCTGCCGCCGCAGATCAGATCCTGCTTGATCGCGATCAGCTCGTCGGTCGCCCGGCGGGCAGCCGCCACTTCGGAGGCCGTGCCGGCCAGCTGATTCTGGATCAGGCTCCATTGCTTGACCACGCTGGTGGCCAGGCCAAGCGTGGCCAGCTCGTCGGCGGCTCGACTCTTGATTTCGACCAGTCCGACCAGCGCTTCGTAGGCCTGCTCCAGCCCGGCATACTGATCGGCCACGCGCTGCTTGAGCCCGATGAGGATATCGAGCACTCGCAGGGCCGAGCGGGTCGAATCGTCCTGGTCCGCGAGCCGCCGCTGCAGCGAATCGATCTGGTCGAGGCTCGCCCGCGCCCGGCCGGCTTGCCGCTCCAGCGCGATGGCCGAGGTCGTCACCTGTTCGCAGCTGGCCAGCGCTCCCCGGGCGACGCTCGTCCGCCAGTCGTTGGCGACGACGCGCCGCGAGATGTCCTCGAGCGCGGCCAGCGCGCCGGCGGCGGTCTCGATTTGGGGCGCGTTTTCGACCAGGCTCGTCTTGAGCAGCGTCAGGTTCTCGAGCGCGATCACCGCCCGTTCCACCTCGCCGTTTTGCCGAGCCAGCTCGCCGTGCAGGCGGCGGATGTCGTCCAGCGCGTCGGCGGCCGAAGCGGTCCGCCGCCCCTGCTCGGCCAGCAGGCCCAGGAGGTCGTTGGCGGCCCGGGCAGATCCCTGCTGCCCAGCCACGGCCCGCAGGCTCTTGTCGACCTCGGCCATCCGGTCTTCGAGCCGGGTGAGCTCGTTGGAAATCGGCCGGGCGACGGCCAGGTACATCACCACCATCGCGGCGGCCATGCCGGCGATGAACGCCCACCACTGGGCAGCATGCGACGGGCCGCCGTGCCCCGCCTTGGGACCGGCCGCCGAGTTGGGCAGAAAATCGTTAGGGTAATCCAAGGTTCAGCCTCCTCCGTAATCGAACCGGACCACGTGTGCGCTCCATTTCCGCCAAGCCGCCTCAGTTCCGGTATCGGAACAGCTTGCCCGGCCAGTCGATCTTTCTGACCTGAGCACGTTGCAATCCCACCAACCGAAACCCGACTGAAGAACTCGCCAATCGGCCAACTCCCGTGCGCGCGGCGCACCGCGCTCGCGAACCGGTGGGCCGCCGCGGGCGTCCTGTGAAAGCCAGACAGTCCGCGCACAGCGCGACCGATCTGCCGGCCCGACATCACCTTGTCGTCAGGGTGCGCTGTCGGCCGAGCGGCCGAAACGGTGCCCAACTCCGCTCATGGCGGGCGCCGCGGGACGGCGGTATACTGCCGGCTCGCCCCCCGGCCAACGGTCGGGGCAGGGCGGTCCGACCCCACGGTCGGGCGGGTGGCAAAGCATTGTCCGGGGAACGCGTCTTTCGAGGCGGGCATCATGGTGCGTGTGGCGATTATGGGAGCGACCGGCTACACGGCGCTCGAATTACTCAAGATTCTCTTGCGCCACGGCGACGTCGAGATCACAACGCTGACCAGCCGCAGTGAAGGCAGCCCGCACGTCGCCTCCGTTCATCCCCAGCTGGCCGGCCGACTCGATCTGCGGATGGAGGACCTCGGCCCGGTCGCCGTCGCCGGTCGGGCCGACTGCGTGTTTTGCTGCCTCCCGCACGGGGCCGCCTCCGACGTGGTGCCGCAGCTGCTGGCCGCCGGGACCAAAGTGGTCGATTTCAGCGCCGACTACCGGCTCTCCGGCCCCAAGGTCTATCAGGAGTGGTACGGCCAGAAACACTGCGATCCCGACCGGCTGGGCAAAGTCGTCTACGGCTTGCCCGAGCTGTTTCGCGAGCGGATTCGAGCGGCCCAGTTCGTGGCCAACCCGGGCTGCTACGCTTCGATCGCCATTCTGGCCCTGGCCCCGTTCCTCAAGGCCAAACTGATCGACCCGCAATCGATCATCGTCGACGCCAAGAGCGGCGTCTCGGTGCCGGCCGCACGCCCAAGCTGATGTACCACTATCCCGAATGCAACGAAAGTATCTCGGCCTATAACGTCGGCCGGCACCGGCACACGCCCGAGATCGAAGAAGTTCTGGCGGCGGCCGGGGGTGGCGACGTGCGGGTGATCTTCACGCCACACCTGGTGCCGATGGATCGCGGGATCCTGGCCACCGGCTATTCGCAGCCGACCGGCGGATTGACCGAAGAGCAGGCCCTGGCCACGCTCCGCGAGTTCTACGCCGACGAGCCGTTCATCCGCGTGGTCGACCACCTGCCGGGCAGCAAAGATACCAGCGGCACGAACTTTTGCGACATCACGGCCCGGGTCGTCCGCGGCCGGCTGATCACGATCAGCTGCCTGGACAACCTGATCAAAGGCGCCTCGGCGCCGCCGTGCAGAATTTCAACCTGATGCTGGGTTTTCCCGAAACCACGGCGCTCTGACGGGCAGTACCATCATCGACGCGCACCAGAATCGTCCCCGGCAGATTCTCGTCCTGAGTGCGTCGGTCGGCGCCGGGCACTTGCGAGCTGCGCAGGCGGTCGAGCTGGCTCTGCGCAAGCTGGCGCCCGAGGCCGTGGTGCGCAACGTCGACGTGCTGGAGCTGACCAACGCCGCGTTCCGCCACTTGTACGGCCGGGCGTATCTCGACTTGATCGCTCGGCCCCGCACATGCTGGGCTTCTTCTACGATCTGATGGATCAGCCCCGCAGCGCGGCCCAAAAATCCGATCGCCTCCGCCGGCTGGTCGAAAAGCTGAACCTGGGCCGGTTGCTCAAGCTGCTTCACGGCGAGCCGTGGGACATCATCGTCAACACCCACTTCCTGCCCGCCGAGTTGATCGCCGGTTTGCGCAAGCAGGAGCGGCTCGATACACCGCAGTTCACCGTCACGACCGATTTCGAGACCCATCGGCTGTGGGTCAATCAGCCCTGCGATCATTACTTCTCGGCCACTGACGAGGGCAAGGCGTATTTGGTTCACTGGGGCGTGCCCGAGCAGGACATCTCGGTCAGCGGGATTCCGATTCATCCGGTCTTTCGCCAGGCCAAGCCGCGGAGTGAATGCCTCGCCCGGCAGAATCTGGTCGGCGATCGGCGGATCGTGCTGCAAATGGCGGGCGGATTCGGCGTGGGCCCCGTCGAGCAGATCCATCGCGAGGTGCTCTCGATCGAGCAGCCGCTGGAAATCGTCGTCGTCGCCGGCCGCAACGCCGAGCTCAAACGGCAGCTCGAAGAAATGCCGGCCCCCGAGCGGCACCGCCGCGTGGTCGTCGGCTTCACCGATCAGATCGACGAGCTGATGGCCGTCGCCGACGTGGTGCTGTCGAAGCCCGGCGGTTTGACCACGTCCGAGATTCTCGCCCGCGGGGCCGCGATGGCGATCGTCAATCCGATCCCGGGCCAGGAGAGCCGCAACAGCGACTTCCTGCTGGAGAACGGCGCCGCGATCAAAATCAACAACATCGGCACGCTGGGCTTCAAAATGTCCCAGCTCCTGGCAGATCCCGAGCGGCTGCAGCGCTTGAAGGAAAACGCCCGGCGGCTCGGCCGCCCGAACGCAGGCGCTCGACATTGCCCGGGCGGCGCTCGACTGGCCCGCCAGGCCGAATTGACCGCGAGCGCCGCCTAACCTCGCGGCACGACGTAGTGGACGTTGTCCATCACGTTTTCGTACGTGCCCGGCGCGAGCGGCGGAACTTTGCTGCCATCGACGAGCAGATTGAATGCCAGCAGGATCGTCACCTCGGCGCCGTTTTCCAGGCAGCCGTAGATGAAGTGGAACGGGTAGATCGCCAGGGCCCGGTCGGGCGAAAACACGCCGACGGCCTTGGCATCGTCGTGCTCGTGAAACGTCACGGCGGCCCATTGCCAGCCCAGCTCCCGGACGAGCTGTTCTCCCCACAGGCTGCCGAGGATCAGATCGGGCTCGTCCTCGGCGCCGAACTCGGGCCCCCGGCCCTGTTGCAGGTCGTAGACGCACTGGTCGAGCGCTTTGACGATGTCCTGCGGCGCCGCTGCCGCCGGCTGCGATTTCTTCGCGGTCTTGCCCGGTTCGAGCCCCAGAATCTGCAGCGCGTCGCCGGCACAACCAGCAATCGATTTGAGCGCGTCCGCGGGAAGCGGGGCTTCGCTGATTTTGGCTTTCGCCGGGCGCGGAACTTTTTTTGGCCATCGGGCGTCTCGCCTTGCGGGCAACCATCAATGCAGTGGCAAACCGCCGCCACCCGGGTCCGACAGTATAAGTTCACTCCCCTTGCCGGTCGAGGAAGTGCGCGACCGCGGCCGGAGCGAGCGGCCCGCCGTGGCCGACGTACATCCGCGAAACGGGCAGCGTCAAAACGCGTCGCACGCTCGCCACAAGCTCCGCGCGATCGTCATAGAAATACGGCAGTCCCGGCCGGCCCGCCGCCACGTGGCCGCCGAGGTAACCACCCAGCAGGAGATCGCCCGCGAGCAGCTCGCCGCCGGCCAGCAGCAACGAAATCGAACCGGGCGTGTGGCCGGGCGTCTCGAAAATTCTGCCGTCGATGCCGAAGGTCGAGAGGTCGGTCGTCTCGTCGACGAGCAAGTCGGGCTCGCAGGGGGCGATGCGGCGGTGCTGAAAAAAGGGTTTCAGCACGTGGCCGGTAGCGCACCGCGGCACGATCGGTGGATTGACGCCGGCCCGCAGCGCCGGTGCATCGGCGGCGTGAATGGCGACCGGTGCGCCGGTGGCCGCTTTCAATGCGTGGATGCTGCCAAAGTGATCGACGTGTCCGTGGGTCAGCAGGATCAGCGAAATGCTCCGCGGCTCGATGCCCAGGCGTTCCAGCTGCCGCACAATGCGCGGGGCGTTGCCGGGATTGCCCGTGTCGACGATCGCCGTTCGTTCGGAGCGAATGACGAACGCATTGGCCACCAGCGACCGGACCGTGACGACGTGCGAGCTTTGCGGATGCATCGGGAGGCGCTGGCCGGGATCGAAGGGCGCCCGCAGGCGGCAACCGTCGCGAGTTGTCACCGCTGGGCAAACCGCCTACATTGCGGTGATCGTACTGGCGAGCCCGACGATTGAGAAGGTGTTTCCTTGAGTCAGCCCAGCGGCGTCCTGGCCGAATTGATGCGCGTGATCGAGGATCGCAAGGCCACGCGCCCCGCCAACTCGTACACCACCAAACTGCTCGATGGCGGCGTGGAGAAGATCGGCGCCAAGATCACCGAGGAAGCCGCCGAAGTGGTCGAAGCCGCCGCCGAGCCCGGCACCGCCGGTAGCGAGCACCTGATCCGCGAAGCGGCCGATTTGATTTATCACTTGCTGGTGATGCTCGCCCTGCGCGACGTTCAGCTGACGCAGGTCGAAGCCGAGCTGGCCCGGCGCTTCGGCATCTCGGGCCTGGACGAAAAAGCCAGTCGCCCGCCCAAGCCGTGAGTTGATGAAACGATTTTTGGGAGGCGATACGGGGGATGCGGCAGGAGATACGGGAGATGACGAGCAGGAACGAATATTCCCAAAATCCAAAGTGCGTTTGAACCGTATCCTGCCTTCTGCCTTTTGCCTTTTCCTCCATCCCCCTATCCCCTTTATTAAACTGCCGATGAACAACATGCGGATCGGCGTGCCCAGCAAGGGACGCCTGGCCGAAGTGGCCGCGGAACTGTTGAAAGAAGCCGGGCTGAGCTTTCGCCGGCAGGAGCGGACGCTGTTCGCCCGTTGCCGCGAGGTGCCGGTCGATGTGACCTTTCTGCGCACCGAGGACATTCCGGTCCTCTGTGCCGAGGGGGCAATCGACATGGGCATTACCGGCGGCGACCTAGTCGCCGAAAGCGGGGCCGAGCTCGTCAGTCGGCTCGACCTGGGCGTGGGCGAATGCCGGCTGGCGCTGTGCGTGCCCGACGACAGCCCGCTCCGATCGCCGGGCGATCTGGCCGGCAAGCGCGTGGCGACCAGCTTTCCCAATGTCACTGCCCGGTTTCTGAGCGAGCATGGGGCCGAGTGCCACCTGGTCACGCTCTCCGGCTCGGTCGAGATCATGATCGCGCTGGGCGTGGCCGACGCGATCGTCGATCTGGTCGAGACCGGCAGCACGCTCGCGGCGAACCGGCTGCGGATCATGCAGGACATCGGCCGCTACCAGACCATCCTGGTGCAGAATCCGGCCAGTCCGCACACGGCGCTGGCCGATCGCGTGGTCCGGCGACTCGAGGGGGTGACGATTGCCCGGGGCTATTCGCTGTTGGAGTACAACGTGCCCCGGGCGAAGCTCAAGGAGGCCGAGGCCATCACGCCGGGCTTCAACTCGCCCACGATCAGCGCCCTCGAGGACGCCGCCTGGTGCGCCGTCCGGGTGATGGTCAAGCGGACCGAAGTGATCGAGATCATGGAACGGCTCGAAACGCTCGGCGCCTCCGCCATCCTGGAGACCGAGATCACCAACTGCCGGCTTTAAGAGCGCTCTCGCCCTCGATACCAACTGGCCGAAACCGGTAGCTGTGAATCGAATAGCAGCTCATAGGGATCGGCCGCGTCGCGATCCGGTAGCGGCACGATGGTCAGATTCGCCGGTGCGCCGGCGGCAAGCGTTCCGAATTCGGCACCGCATCCCAGCGCTTCGGCCCCAGCCTGCGTGCCCAGCTTGAGAATCGTCTCCGGCGCCACGCCCGGATGCTGCTGAGCCACCAGCCGCATTTCCGCCAGCACGCTCAAGTCCGGATTCGAGGCCCGGCTGTCGGTGCCCAAGGCAACCGGCACGCCGGCGGACAGCAGTTTGGCCAGGGGATACGGCCGGTGGCCGAAGCGCGCGTGCGTCCGCGGGCAATAGACGACCGTCATGCGGTCGGCGTGATCGGCGATGAACTCGATTTCATCGCTCGCCAGATAGTTGCCGTGGATGACGAGCACCCGGGTGCGATGGCCAGCAGCCGCAGATAATCGAGCACCCGGCTGCCGGGCCGAATGGCGCCCGGGCTCCAAGCCTGCAAGTCTTCGAGCAATTGTCGAAACGGCCCGCCGCCGGTGGCCAGGATCTCCAGCTCCTCGGGCGACTCGGCCAGGTGCATCGCGAGCGGAGCCCGACGCTCACGGGCCAGTTCCGCCAGGCGCATGAGCAGCTCGGGATGCACACTGTAGGGGGCATGCGGGCTGAGTCCGGCCCGCAGCGGGCCGCGCTCCGCCCACGGTTCGGCCAGATGCACTCGGGCGGCGGCCAATCGCGCATCGCAAGTCTCCGGCGCCAGGCCAATCGTTTCGCGCAAGACAACGATGTCGGCGGCTGGCCGCGCAGTGTCGGGCCAGGCGGCGGTGCCGATCTCGCCGAGCATAGTCGTGCCCGCGCGGATCGATTCGGCGAGGCCCTGCGCGATGCCCGAGGCCGCTCCCGGCGGCCGCGCCCGGCGCTCGGCAATCACGCGGCGAATCCAGCTGGGCAGCGATTCGCCCGGCGTGCCCAGCGGCTCGGCCAGATCGCTGAATTCCAGATGCGTATGGGCGTTGACCAGGCCCGGCAGGATGGCGACGTTGCCCAAGTCGCGTGTCCCAACCACGGGCGCCCCGCCGCCCACCGCCACGATCCGCTCGCCCACGATCGTAATGGCCGCGTCGCGCAGCGGTGGACCGGCGACTGGGAATAGGTACCTTGCCCGTAGCGCCGAAAGTTTTTGATCCGTCATATCGCGCAATTCCTCGCGAGCATCCGGCCCCCTCTCCCTTTCAGGGAGAGGGTTGGGGTGAGGGTGTGTCCATCGGCGAGCCATTATTGCTTGGCTGAGACGTCTCTTTCGGCTGGTTCGATCCTCGTCTCGGCGGGCGCGGCCCGTTACGCTGGCCAGCAACCCTCACCCTGCCCTCTCCCTGAAAGGGAGAGGGTCTTGCGCGTGGCCCCCTCTCCCTTTCAGGGAGAGGGTTGGGGTGAGGGTGTGTCCAACTGCGAGCCATTATTGCTTGGCTGAGACGTCTCTTTCGGCTGGTTCGATCCTCGTTTCGCCGGGCATGGCTCGTTACACCGGCCACCAACCCTCACCCTGCCCTCTCCCTGAAAGGGAGAGGGTTTTGCGCGTGGCCCCCTCTCCCTTTCAGGGAGAGGGTTGGGGTGAGGGTGTGTCCAACTGCGAGCCATTATTGCTTGGCTGAGACGTCTCTTTCGGCTGGTTCGATCCTCGTCTCGGCGGGCGCGGCCCGTTACGCTGGCCATCAACCCTCACCCTGCCCTCTCCCTGAAAGGGAGAGGGTTTTGCGCGTGGCCCCCTCTCCCTTTCAGGGAGAGGGTTGGGGTGAGGGTGTGTCCATCGGCGAGCCATTATTGCTTGGCTGAGACGTCTCTTTCGGCTGGTTCGATCCTCGTCTCGCCGGGCGCGGCCCGTTACGCTGGCCAGCAACCCTCACCCTGCCCTCTCCCTGGAAAGGAGAGGGATGCCCAACCACTTCTCTCCGAGAAGGAGCGCAATCTCTAGGAAAAACGACGCTTGGGCAGTCGCCGGCGTCGCACTCGTCGCCTCAGGCGACTCCCTGGGCCGCCTCTTGATCGATCGCTTCCTGCAGCGTCTCTTCGCTGGTTCGGGTATAGCTCAGCCGCTGGAACCAGTAGAGCAACAGTGCCGCGGCGGCGGAACCGAGCGCGATCGCGGGCCAGCGATATTCGAACGACCCGTCGGCGCCGACCGATATCAGCCAGCCGTCGCCGATCCAGCGCGGCACCAAATCCTGGCTGACCACGCCCAGCGCATTATGCACCATGTGGAAGGCGATAGCCGGCAGCAGGCTGCCCGTCTGGACCGCGATAAAGCCGATGACCAGGCCGACGATCGTGGCGGAAATCGACTGTTGAAAAACCGCATGCATGGCGCCGAACAGCAGGCTGGTCAGGGCGATCGCCCGCCACTTGTGCCCCAAGTGCCTGAGGCCCGACAGGATGAATCCGCGGAACGCCAGCTCCTCGCAAATCGCCGGCACCACGGCGATCAAGAGCAGCGTCCAGCCCAGCGGCGGGTTATCGCCGAGCAGGCCCTTGAGCTGCTTGCCGATGTCCTCGCTCAGGGGATACAGAAATTGCACAACCCGCAGCAGCAGCATCACCGCCGGGTGCAGGCACACGGCCAACAGCGCCGCGGCCGGCACCGCCGCCCAGGGGGGCCGGCGCAGGAGCAGGGTCTGGGCCGGCTTGCGGGTCAGCATAATCGTCATCATCAAGGCCGGCGTCGCGATCACCGCCAACTGCAGCACGACGATCATTTGGGCGAAATCGGCAAAGCCGTGCGTCGGCCGGGCGACCAGGCTCAGGAAGAACTTGATCGTCAGGATCAGCACGCCGCAGAACACGGCCTCGGCCACGCTGGGCGTGTCGCCCCGGTCGCGGAGCAGGTTCCGCAGCCAGAGGCCCATGTCCAGCCGCTCGCTTTCGCGAAACAGCACCGACTCGCTATTGAACTGGTCGGCCGCCCAGCGGACCGCCGCCAGGCAGCAGGCCAGCGTCACGCCGACCACCAGCGGCACGTAGGGCAGCGCCTGGGCATAATTGCCCTCCAGCAGCGTTCGCAGCAGCAGCACCACGCCGGTGATCGGAATCAGGCTGTTGCCCAGGTTCAGCTCGACGCCCGGCGACATCGGCAGGATCGTCAGCGGCATCGTGATCAGCACCAGCGGCATCAGGTAGTACTGGCCTTCCTTGGTGCTGCGGGCAAAGGCGGCCAGCGCCAGGCACAGCCCGCTGAACAGGGCCGAAATCGGCACCAGGGCCAACAGCAGCCAGACCACGCTGGCCAACGGTGGCGGGCCAAAATCCAACTGGCTGACCACAAACGCTCCGGTCACGCCCATGCTTATCAGATTCAAGATCGCGGTGGCCATGCTGAACAGCATCACGGTCAGCAACTTGCCCCAGACGATTTCACTCCGTTCGGCCGGACTGCTGAG
This sequence comes from uncultured Planctomycetaceae bacterium, assembly GCA_963828155.1. GTDB lineage: Bacteria > Planctomycetota > Planctomycetia > Pirellulales > PALSA-1355 > CAWCAX01. The sequence goes on along the minus strand of CAWHDQ010000007.1, from coordinate 304,960 downwards.
CAGCGTTTCCAGCGTGCCGCGCTCTTTTTCGCCCGCGCACAAATCGACCGCCGGGTAGAACGCTCCGGTCAGCGCCCAGAGCAGCAGCACGAACGGCAGAATCTTGGACCAGACCGCCGCCTTGCGATTGTCGGCCTCGGCCACGTCGACCGGATCGACCAGAAACGGCCGGGCCGCCGCCGCCGGAATGCCGCTTTCGGCCAGGTTCTGTCGGCCGATCGAGGCCGTCCAGCGATCGAGTACCCGCTCGACGCGCGAGTATGCGATCTGCGACGATTCGCGGGCCGAGTTGTAGTAAATCGCCGGGCCGGGAACGTCGCTCTTTTCGCCCGAGTCGGCGCCGCCGACTTCGTGCCCCGGCTGGTCCACCGGTTTCAACCGGGTGCGGAACTGCGCCAGCCGCTCGGCAAAATCGGCCGGAAACTCGACCACGGCTTCGTACTTGCCGCGCTGCAATTCTTCGCGGGCTTGGGCCAGCTCGGTTTCGCCGGTCGTCGATCCGGATCCGGCGGCCGGTGCGGGATGAAAATCGAGCTTCATGAGCCGGGCTCGTCGCTCGGCGTCGTCGCGATCTTCGGACGCGGCGGTCCGCTCGTCGGCCGCATGCCGGTGCTTTCCTCGGGCAGAAACAAGCCGGCGACGAATTGATCTTGGGCGACCAGTGGCGGCAGGTCGTCCAAGGGCGGCAGGCCGACGACCAGCACCCGCGTCGGCCGCTCGCGCATGAACTGCGCCACTTGAAAGAAGCTCATGCCCAACAGCGGGTAGAGCAACAGCGGCAGCACGGCGATCATGAACAGCGTGCGGCGATCGCGGAGCTGATCGCGAACTTCGCGCTGCAGGATCAGTTTGACGTTCGACCAGTTCATCGCGGCGGCGGGCCTCAGGCGTGCAGGGCGGCACCGTCGGCCGCATGGTCCCGGTCGTGCTGGCGAATCAGCTGAAAAAACAGCTCCTCCAGGTCGCGCTGCGCATGGCGGTCGCGCAATTCTTCGAGCGTCCCCTCGGCCAGGATTCGCCCGCGGTGCATGATCGCGATCCGGTCGCAAAGCTTTTCGGCCTCGCGCATGATGTGCGTCGAAAACACGACGCACTTGCCGTTGTCGCGCAGCTCGGACACCGTTTGCAGCAGCGCCCGGGCAACCAGCACGTCCAGACCGCTGGTCGCTTCGTCGAAGATCAGCACCGGCGGATCGTGGACGATCGCCCGGGCGATCGACACCTTCTGCTTCATGCCGGTCGACATCTTGGCGCCGAGCACGTCGCGGATGTCGTTCATCTGCAGCCGCGTGAACAGGTCTTCCATCCGGGCTCGCAGCGGCTCGGCGGCGATGCCGTACAGCCGGCCGAAGTATTCGACCATCTCCCAAGCCGTCATCCGGTCGTAGACGGCCGTATTGGCCGACATGAAACCGATCGTGTGCCGCACGTGCGACGATTGGGTTACGACGTCGTATCCGCAAACCGTGGCCCGGCCGCCGGAAGGCCGCAGCACGGTGCTCAGGATCCGCAGCACCGTGGTTTTGCCGGCCCCGTTGGGCCCCAGCAGACCATAAATCTGTCCGGGCCGGGCGTCGAAGCTCACCCCGCCCAGGGCCACGAACTTGCCCCGCCGCAGGTCGGCATAGTGCTTTGTCAGGTCGCGGACGTGGATCATGGAGCAGCTGCCAAGGCGGCGCGCGGGTCGAATCGTGGCGGCGGTAGCGGTATTGACGCCCGGCGGGGCCGGTCGACGATCCAGGGGTGCCCCGCGCACCGCAAGGGTACCATACGCCGGGCTAGCCGGGGCAGCGCCGCCGGGCGCCCGGCCGGCTTAACTCGATTTCGCGGCCCAAGTTGACGCCTGGCACGATTTCTCGGGAAAGCGTGGATCGGCATGCCGGCCCCAGGGCGGCGGGGGCTGGCGTTCCCGGGGGGCGTCTGTTAGTTTTTCTCAGACACGCGCCGCGGCGTGGTCAAGCGCTCCGGCGGGCCGCTTGTTTTGCCGCCGAGGGGTACTAGCCTTCTGCGTGGGCGGCATCCCCGCCTTTTTGCGCGGCGGACCGATTTTCGTCAACCAGCTTGGGACCGTTCCGGATGTCGATCGCTGTCGCCATGAAGCAACCCATCGCCGGCGTTTTTCCGCCGCAGCTCAGCGAAGCTACGATCATGACCGTCTGGCCGAGCCTGGCGGCCACCGCCGTCGGGCGGGCGCTGGGGCGGCTGTATGCGATTCGCGTCGGCCGGCCCCCCTGGACGCTGGGTCACCTGATCGCCCTGCTGACGGCCCCCCTGGCGGCCGGTCTGTACTTTGGCCGCTTTGCGGCCACGGTCACCGTCGGGCTGCTGCAACTGATTCCCAAAATCGGGGGCGTGTTCAAGTCGCCCACCGACGTCCAGCGCTACGTGCTGACCAATCGCCGGGTCGTGGTGCGGACCGGCCTCAAGCCGGTCGACCAGCGCCTGGGTCGAGCTCGATCGCTTCGACGCGATCGACATCGTGGTCCGCCCGGGCCAGGAGTGGTATCGGGCCGGCGACCTGGTCTTTCGCCTGGGTGTGATCGAGACCTTTCGCCTCGAAGGCGTGGTCCGGCCCGACACCTTCCGGCACACCTGTCTGAGTGCCCGGCAAGGCTACGTCGGCGTGCGCCAGGCGCAAGCTTACTAGCTTGCTGTCAGGCGCCGCATCGCCGGCCAATCAAGCGGTGCTCAACCCTTTCGACCTGCAAAATCCCGTCGCGACATCGTGGCTGCTGCCAGGAAGTTTTGCAGGGGGATCGGGGCGGCCTGGTGCCTTTCCGGGCGTGAGGGGCGCGGCGCTAGCCCGCCGGTGTGTCGGGTACCCGGGTTGTTCTCGGTGCCGTTTCTGCCGGCGTTTTGCACGTGGCACGCCCGGTCCGATTTTCAGCCGACATCGAACCGGCGGCTAGCGCCTTGCCGCTCAGTTCGGCGGGACGCGCCGACTGCGAAAAACTTCGCGACGGCTTGATTTTACCAGGCCGCACCAGATTCGCCCGTCTCGCGCGCCGCGTTGCATTGCGGAAGGCGGCGTAATTTGGGAAGCGCCGCGCGACGCTTCCGATCGGGCAAATTATTCGGATTGCTCAAAGTCTGCGGCCGGCGGGTCCGATAACTTGGGTGCCGATCGAACCTGCAAAGGTTCCAACTTGCGCTTTTGCGTGTTCGCTCGGCCCGGGGGGGTCCAGAGATTGCCGTATGCACGGTTCGACGGCGCGAGGTCCGCTAGCAGCGGGCGGCGCGGCGCCGCCGGGCGGACGGGTTTGGCGCCACCTCAAGGGTCGAGATCGATGAGTCGGCAACACAGACGATTGAAGCAGGTCTGGGCAATCGCAACTTGCTTGCTGATTGTCGCCACCGGCTGCCACCCGACGCAGCCCTTCTACTTCCACGACGACGGCGATCTGTCGCACTACGTCGCCAAGGCCACGCAGATCGACTACCCCGACGCCAACACCACGATGTTGGCCGACGTGGAGAATTCCGAGCCGCCGCTGACGCTTGAGAACGCCCGGCCGCGGGAATTTTGGAATCTGAAGCTGGAAGAGTGCGTCAAGATCGCGCTGGACAACAGCAAGGTTATGCGCTCGCTCGGCGGCCGGTACTCGGAGTCGGCCTTCCAGCCGCGTTCCCAGACCGGCGAGGCGCCGGACGCCATCACGACCAATCCCGACGCCAGCCGTAGCGTCTACGATCCGGCGATCGTCGAGACCACGCCGTTCGCCGGCACGGAGTACGCGCTGAGCGCGTTCGATACGACGTTTGGGGCCAGCATGTTCTGGCAGCACAACGATCACCCGCAGAACGTCAAGGCCAACTCGGTGGCCAGCGACGTGTTCGCGCCGGTCTTTCAGGAAAACAACGCCACCTGGCAGGCCCAGTTGAGCAAGACCAACGCCTACGGTGGTACCTGGACGTTGCAGAACAACACGTTCTACGACCAGACCAACAACCCGACCTGGGCCGTGCCCAGCACCTACAACGCCAACTTCCAGGCCCAGTTCAACCAACCATTGTTGCAAGGCGCCGGCGTCATGTACAACCGGATCGCCGGTCCGTACAACCCGTTCACGCCGACGGCCTCGGGCTTGAACACGCCGGCCTTCGACGGCGTGATGCTGGCCCGGATCAACGTCGACATCAGCCTGGCCGACTTCGAGGGCGGGGTGCGGAACTTGCTGTTCGACGTCGAGAACGCCTACTGGGAGCTGTACTTCTCCTATCGGGCGGTCGAGGCCAGCAAGGCCGGCAAGACGAGCGCCTTGCAGACCTGGCAGAAGATTCACGCCCTGTACCAGGTCGGTGCCCGCGGTGGCGAAGCCGAAAAAGAAGCCCAGGCCCGGGCCCAGTACTTCCTGTTCCGGGCCACGGTGCAGACCTCGCTCAACGACTTGTTCCGGGCCGAGAACCGGCTGCGCTACGTGATCGGGCTGGGGGTCGCCGACGGCCGGCTGATTCGCTGTGCCGACGAGCCGACCACGGCCGAAGTCGCGTTCGACTGGTGCGACATTCACTCCGAGGCTCTGGCCCGGAGCCCAGAATTGCGGCGGCAGAAGTGGCGGATCAAGGAGCGTGAACTGGAAATCATCGCGGCCAAGAACAACCTGATGCCCCGCTTGGACGCCAGCGGTCTGTATCGCTGGATGGGCCTGGGCGACCAGCTGCTCGGCCCGCTCGGCTCGCCGGGAAACATCGCAGGCACCGACGTCAATCAGCTGCTGGGCAGCAACGCCTACCAGCAGTTGCTCACGGGCAAGTACCAGGAATGGCAGTTGGGCTTGAACTTCCAGATGACGATCGGCTTCCGGGCCGCGCTTTCCACCCTCCGCTACTACCAGTTGAACCTGGCCAAGGAAAAGGCCCGCTTGCAGGACGAGGAGCTCGAAGTCTCGATGCAGATCGGCGAAGCGGTCCGCAACCTGGAATACAACTATCAACTCAGCCTGAGCAACTTCAACCGCCGCGTCGCGGCCGAGAAGCAGGTCGAAGCCGTCAAGGTGGCCTTCGAGGCCGAAACCGTCACGCTCGACTTGTTGCTCGACGCCCAGCGGCAGCGGGCCGACGCCGAAGTGGCCTACTTCCGGGCCCTGGTCGACTACATGCGGGCGATCGCGGGCATCCACTTCCGCAAGGGCTCGCTGCCCGAGTACGACGGCGTCTACCTGAGCGAAGGTCCCTGGCCGGCCAAGGCCCAGTGGGATGCCCACCGCCTGGCCCGCAAGCGCGACGCCAGCCACTACCTGAACTACGGCTTTACCCGGCCCGAGGTCATCAGCCGCGGAGCATACCTGCAAAACGCCGGCGACAAGAACGATCCTCGGGTTGGCGGCCGGGCCGTCCCCACGACCGAAGATTCGGCCCTGCCCGGCGAAACCGTGCCCACGCCGGTGCCAATGCGGACCGACTCGGCCAACTCGGCCGCCCCGGACGACTCGGGCGAACCGCTGCTGATGGCCCCCTCGGCCGCGGCTCCGGCCAAGGCCAAGGGCGGATTCTCCTGGGGTTCGTTGGGGCTGACGGGGGGTGCGGACGCCAAGCCGGGTCCGACGACCAAAGTTCGCCCGGTTGCAGCCGCGACCGCCGAGAGTCAGGATAGTGCCAGCCCCAGCGGCGAATCGATGGTCGTTCCTGGGGCCGCTGCGGACGACGACGGGGACGCCCCGCCGAGCGATTCGGCCGCCGGCGTGCGTCCGGCCGCGTACCAGTCCTGGACTTCGACCAGTCAGCATGAAACATCCGCGAATTCAGCGACTGGTGCAACTGATCGGACTGCTGCAGGCTGGCAGGCAAGAAAACGCTGACGACCTGGCGTCCGAGTGCGGAGTGAGCCGGCGTACGATCTTTCGCGATCTGGACGTGCTGCGGGCGTCGGGCGTGCCGGTGCTGTTCGACGACGACCGCGGGTCGTACCGCATCCCCTCGACGTACTACCTGCCGCCCACCAATTTCAGCACGGACGAAGCCCTGGCCGTCCTGCACCTGTGCTACGAATTGGGGCGCGAAGACAGCCTGCCGTTTTACAGCGCCGCCCAGAGCGCCGCGCTCAAGCTCGAAGCCAGCCTGCCGGCCCCGCTTCGCGACCGGCTGCAAGAGTCGGCCGGATCGGTCAAGATTCAATTGATGCCGATCAATCGGCTCACGGCGCATCTGCCGGTCTACCAGCAGCTCTTGGCCGCGACCGGGCGGCGGCGGGTGGTGCGGATCGAGTACGACAGCTTCAGCGAAGCGCAGCGGATCGCCACGCGGCTGTCCCCGTACCGGCTGCTATTCAATCGGCACAGCTGGTACGTCATCGGCCGCTCGTCGCTGCACCGCGAGGTGCGGACGTTCAACGTCGGCCGGATCGAGAAGCTCGAGTTGCTGGCCGAGACGTTCGAAGTGCCCCGCCGCTTCAGCCTCGAGGGCTACCTGGGCAACGCCTGGTCGCTGATTCGCGAAGCGACCGACGAGCCGGTCGTCATCCGCTTCGAAAAGCTGGTCGCCCGCAACGTCGCCGAAATCCACTGGCACAAGACCCAGCGAATCGTCCCCTTGGCCGACGGCCGGATCGACTTTCACGTCACCGTGGCCGGGCTGAACGAGATTTCCTGGTGGATCCTGGGCTACGGCGACCAGGCCGAAGTCCTCTCGCCGCCGGCGCTCCGCAAGCTCGTCGCCGAGCGCGACTCGGCTATTGGCCAGATATCAGCAGGACGACGCCGCCGGGACACCGACCGGCTGACGGGCGGCCAGGCTCCGGGCCCGGCTGGTGGGCCGCACGCCCGTGCGGCCAGGCGGGGCGTCGGTTCGCCCCTTGACCGGCCCGAGGTGAATTGGGACCCTTGGTTCAACCCGTTTCGCCGCCGCGCCGCGGTTCGGCCGGCCCAGCAGCTTCGCCCGCGAATTGCCGCATGTTTTTCTCCTTCGATGGCCTGGACGGCGTCGGCAAGACGACCCAGCTCGAGCAGTTCGTCGCCTGGCTCCGCGCGGCCGGACACGAGTTGGTCACCTGCTACGACCCGGGCAGCACGCCGCTCGGCGAGACGATCCGCAAAATCCTGCTGGAGCGCGGCAACCTGGCCATCGACCGCCGCAGCGAAATGCTGCTGTTCATGGCCGCCCGGGCCCAATTGGTGGCCGAGATCATTCGCCCGAATCTGGCCGCGGGCCGGGTCGTGGTTTCGGATCGGTACTTGTTGGCCAACGTGGTTTACCAGGGCTACGCGGGTGGGCTCGACGTCGACGAAATCTGGCGAATCGGCCAGGTGGCCACGGCCGGCATTCGGCCCGACTTGACGTTTGTGCTCGATATCGCGCCCGAGGCGGCGCGGGCTCGGATTGGCCGCCCGCTCGATCGAATGGAATTGCAAAGCGCCGATTTTCAGCTCCGCCTGCGCGAGGGCTTTCTGGCCGAAGCGGCCCGCCGGCCCGACGTGATCGTGCTCGTCGACGCCGCCCGGCCGATCGACCTGGTCCAGGCCGACATCCGCCGCCACGCCGAGCGGGTGCTCAAAGCTCCGAAGCCGACGGCTTAGTCGCGGGCCACGAATATCGCCATGCCCCTCAACTTGCCCGCCGAAAAAGCCGTCGAAGAAGTCGAGCGCAGCCTGCCGGCGCGCTGGAGCTGGCTGGTCGAGTATTCGATTGCCGGCAACAACGTCTGGCGGATCGCGGCCCTGGCGATCAGCATCCTGCTGTCGCTCGTCCTGGGCTGGCTGCTGCGCGCCGGGCTCAACGCCGCCAGCCGCCGCCTGGCCGCCACGGGACGCACCATGGGCGCCGTCGCCTCCGCGGCGCTCGCCCGAACGATGCGGTTCGCCACGCTGGCGCTGGGACTGGACGTCGGCGTGCAATTCCTGCTGCTCAACGCGACCGTTCGTTCTTTGGCCAACACGACCGGCAGCGTCTTGCTGACCGTCGCCGTGGGTTACATGGCCTACGCGCTGGTCGACGTGGCCGATCAATGGCTGCGGCGGCTGTCGGCCGGCCGTTCCAGCAAGCTCGACGAAATGCTGGTGCCGATCGTCACGACCAGCCTGCGCGTGACCGTGGCTGTGCTGGTACTGGTGCAAGTGGCCACGATCCTCAGCGACAAACCGGTCACGAGCGTGATCGCCGGGCTCGGGGTCGGCGGCCTGGCGATCGGCCTGGCGGCCCAGGACACGATCAAGAACTTCTTCGGCTCGCTGATGATCTTCAGCGACCGGCCGTTCGAGCTGGGCGAGGAAATCAAAGTCGGCGACGTCGGCGGCACGGTCGAGGCCGTCGGCTTCCGCTCCACTCGATTTCGCACCGCCGACGGTTACCTGGTCACGATGCCCAACGGCGACCTGGCCAGCAAAACGATCATCAACATCAGCAAGCGGAGCAAGCTGGGCCGGCAGTTCAACCTGGCCCTGGCGGCCGATCTGCCGCCCGAGCGGATCGAGCGGGCGATCGCCATCGTCCGCGAGATTCTCGACCAGCACGAAGGTTTCCAGCCCAGCGACCCGCCCCGGGTCTTTCTGGCCGACATCACGCCGCAAAGCGTCAACCTTTCGGTCGCTTATTGGTACGCGCCGGCCAACGATTGGTGGCGGTTCGTGGCCTTCAACGAGCACGTCAACCTGGAAATCCTCCGCCGGCTGGCGGGCGAGGGAATCGCCCTGGCCCTGTCGACCGACCGGGTTCGCGTGCCGCCGCCGGAAGCGAAATCCTAGCCTGGCACCCTAGCCGCGGGCCGCTTTCGAACCCCCACCGGGTCGGGTATGCTGATCGACGGACTGCGCCGACCGCGCGCGTCGACGTGGATTGAGCCCAAAGGTTGCCCATGCTTGCCCAGGGAATTTGGCTGCTTGCCCAGCAGGGCCGCCCGCCGCGGATCGATTCATCGACCATCTGGTTGATCCTCGCCGCGATCGTGGTGCTGGTCTTTTTGTTGTTCATGTTCGTTGCCATCCTGGCGTTCGGCAAGCTGTGGTTCCAGGCTTACATGTCGAACGCCCAGGTGACGATGTTCAGCCTGATCGGCATGAGCCTCCGCCAGGTCAACCGCCTGGAGATCGTGCAGGCCAAGATCATGGCCATGCAAGCCGGCATCGGGACCGATCCCGAGACGGGCATCACCACCCGGCGGCTGGAGGCCCATTATCTGGCCGGCGGCCGAGTGCTGAACGTGATCAGCGCGATCATCGCCGCCCACCGGGCCGACATCGATCTGGACTTCGACCGGGCCGCGGCCATCGATCTGGCCGGCCGCGACGTGCTCGACGCGGTCCGCACCAGCGTCAATCCAAAAGTGATCGACTGCCCCGACCCGTCCGCCTCGAAGAAGACCACGCTCAGTGCGATCGCCAAGAACGGCGTCGAGCTGAAAATCCGGGCCCGCGTGACCGTGCGGACCAACCTCTCGCAGTTGATCGGCGGCGCGACGGAAGAAACAATCATCGCCCGGGTGGGCGAGGGCATCATCACCTCGATCGGCTCCTCGCCCAGTCACCTGATCGTGATGGAGAATCCCGACCGCATCTCGAAGGCCGTGCTCGACCGCGGCCTGGATGCCCATACCGCGTTCGAGATCGTGTCGATCGACATCGCCGATATCGACGTCGGGGCCAACATCGGCGCCCGGCTGCAGGCCGATCAGGCCGAAGCCGACACCCGCGTGGCCCGCGCCCGGGCCGAAGAGCGGCGGGCATTTGCCATCGCCCTGGAACAGGAAATGAAAGCCCGGACCACCGAAAACCGGGCCCGGGTCGTATTGGCCGAGGCCCAGGTGCCGCTGGCCATGGCCGCCGCCTTCCGAGCCGGCACGATCAACTCCGGCAATCCGGCTGCGAACGGGACGCCGGGCAAGAGCGCCTTGAGGCTGGCGCGATGAACTCTCCCTCCCGTTTCTCACGTGCTTCCCGGCTGGGCCGTGCCCCGTGGCTCGCCGTGTTTTCCGTCATGGCGGGCATGCTTCTGGCGACCGCCGCCGCGCGGGCCGACGATCCGACGGCCGAGCAGATTGCCTTGCTCCGCACGTTTCGCGAAGAGTTCGTGCCGCTCGAGCCGGGCAAAGAGCCATTTGGCGCCGATTTTCGGATGGGTCGCGACGACGGCCCCGCCGCCGAAAAACCGGCCCATCGGGTCAAGCTGCGCCCCTTTGCCATCGCCCGCTACGAAGTGCCGCAAAATCTCTGGCAAGCGGTCATGGGCTCCAATCCCAGCCGCTGGCAGGGTAAACGCAACTCGGTCGAGATGCTCTCGTTCGACGATGCGGAGAAATTCTGCCGCCGCGCCACCGAGCTAATGCGGGCCGCCAAACTGATCGAATCCGGCCAGCAAATTCGGCTCCCCTCCGAGGCCGAGTGGGAGTACGCCGCCCGGGCCGGCACCGACACGCTGTATTCGTTCGGCGACGACCCCGCCAAGCTCGACGATTTCGGCTGGCATCACGGCAACGCCGCGGGCAACGACCCGCCCGTGGGTGCCAAGCAACCCAACGCCTGGAAGCTGTACGACGTCCACGGCTACCTCTGGGAATGGTGCGCCGACACCTGGCACGCCGATTACACCGGCGCCCCGGCCGATGGCAGCCCATGGACCGGTGGCGATGCCGACCAGCGCGTCCTCCGCAGCGGCAGTTGGAAAGACCCGGCCGACAAGCTCACCTCGACCTTTCGCCGCCCCGCCGACCGCCAACTCCAGGACGACGCCGTCGGCCTCCGCTGCGTGCTGGCCGACGAACAGGCGAAGTGATCCGTGACAGGCGGGCTACGGCGAAATAATCAGTACACCCGACTGGCCGGATAGTAGCGACGGATGACGATCTGCCGGAGCCAGACGAGCAGCGCCAGGTTCAGGCCTTTCGCCACGATCAGCCAGCCCTGCAGGGCGCAGGCCTCGCGAAAGTCGCTGGCTCCAAACAGTGCAAACGCCAGGGCGTAGAGCAGCTCGAGCGGCGAATGCCGGTGACGCAGATACCGGGCCAGCACCTGCCCGGCGAATACCAGCCAGACGCAGCCCTCGATGAGGTTCAGTCCGCGATAGGCCAGCGAAAAGCCGTCGCCCGGGGGCTCCCAGCGCCACCAATCGTGCGTCAGGAGCTGCTCGACCGAAGGCATGGGTGCGACTTGGGGCGGCTCGACGCGCTGCTGCGGTCAATCAGGCCACGACGTTCTTGACCACGTTGCCGGCGACGTCGGTCAGGCGGAAATCGCGGCCGTTGTAGCGGTAGGTCAGCTTCTCGTGGTCCATGCCCAACAGGTGCAGGATCGTCGCGTGCAGGTCGTTAATGCTGACCCGGTCGTCGGCCGCCTTGAAGCCGATCTCGTCGGTGGCGCCGTGGTGCGTGCCCCCCTTGGCGCCGCCGCCGGCCAGCCAGGTAGTGAAAGCGTGCGGATTGTGATCGCGGCCGGTGCTGCCTTTTTGCACGATCGGCAATCGGCCGAACTCGCCGCACCAAATGACCAGCGTCGAGTCGAGCAGCCCGCGCTGCTTCAGATCGGTCAAGAGCCCGCCGATCGGGATGTCGGTCTCGCCGGCGAACTGGCGATGGTTGTCGGCGATGTTGGTGTGCCCGTCCCAGCTCCGCTCGTTCTCCATGCCGCCGGAGTAAATCTGCACGAAGCGGACGCCGCGCTCGACCAACCGCCGGGCCATCAGCACCTGCTTGGCGAAGTGGGTACACTTGGGATTGTCGATGCCGTAGAGCTTCTGGATCGCCTCGGGCTCCTGGGTGTAGTCCAGCGCCTCGGGGGCCGCGACTTGCATCCGGTAGGCCAGCTCGAAGCTCTCGATCCGGGCGGCCAGGTCGGCTTCGTGCGGACGCTCCTGCTCCAGGTGGCGGCGATTGAGCCGATTGATCAGGTCGAGCTGCGAGCGCTGCTGGTCGGGCGACATGTCGCCGCTGCGATACAGATTGTTGATCGGCGCGCCCTGCGAGTTGAGGGCCGTGGCCTGGAACACGCTGGGCAGAAAGCCCGCGCCCCAGTTCTGGGCGTGCCCCTTGGGCAGCCCCCGGCCGAGCGTGTCGGCCATGGCGATGAAGGCGGGCAGGTTCTGATTCTCAGTGCCCAGGCCGTAGGTGACCCAGGCCCCCAGGCAGGGAAAACCCATCCGGCTGAAGCCCGTGTTGATCTCGAACAGCGCCGGCGAGTGGTTGTTGGTGTGCGTGAAGCAGGAATACAGAAAGGCCATGTCGTCGACGTGCTTGGCCATCTCGGGGAAAATTTCCGAGACCCAGGTGCCCGACTGGCCGTGTTGGCCAAACGTGAACGGCGACTTCATCAGCGGCCCGACCTGGTCGGTGAAGAAGCCGGTATTGGGATCGAAGCCTTCCAGGGCCTGGCCGTCGCGCTTGGCCAGCTCGGGCTTGTAATCCCAGGTGTCGACCTGGCTTGGCCCGCCGTTCATGAACAGCCAGATCACGCTCTTAGCCTTGGCCGGAAAATGACTCGGCTTCGGCGCGAGCGGATTGGGTGCCGTCAGTCCCGCTGCCGCCGCATGGCCCAGCAGCCCCTGCTCCTGGAGCAAACAGGCGAGGCCCAGCAAGCCCGCGCCGGCCCCGGCCTGGCTGAGGAATTGCCGCCGGGGCAGCAGCAGCGGCGCACGCTGAGTGGAGGCAATGCGGTCGGCGTATGGATTGGTCATCGGAGCACTCCGCGTTATTCCACGAATACGAATTCGTTGAGCGTCAGCAATACCTGGCAAAAGTCGGTCAGGCCGAGCATGCCGGCGTCGGGCTTGCCCTGGGCCGCGTACGAATCGCTCTGGCTCTGCACGAATGCCACGCCGTCGGCCAATTCCTGCGCGTCGGGCTGGCGGAGCAGGGTTCGCAAGTAGCCGCTCCGCACCCGGGCTTCGGGCGAGTTGTCGGGCCCCGCCGAGATCCGCGCGGCCAGCGCTGCGCGAGTACTGGCGAATCTGCCCATTGTTGAGCAGTGCCAGGGCCTGCGGGGCCACGGTCGTCGAGGGCCGATCGGCCACGCCCAGCAGCGGCTCGGGAGCATCGAACAGCACCATCAGCGGCGTCAGCTGGCTCCGCTTGACCGTGAAGTAAATGCTGCGGCGGCGGTGCGATTCGTCGAGCGTCCCCTGGCCGTACATCGTCTCATCCAGCGAACCGCTGGCGGCCAGCAGGGCATCGCGGAGCACTTCGGCCTCGAGCCGGGTCCGCCCATGCCGCCAGCAAAGCTTATTGTCGGGATCGACGGCCGCCCGGCGCTCGTCGAAATCGTCGTTCTCGCGATAGACGGCGCTTTGCAGGATCAGCTTGTGAATCGGCTTGAGCTGCCAGCCATTGCGAATCAGTTCGCCGGCCAGCCAGTCGAGCAGCTCGGGATGCGTCGGCCGTTGGCCCTGGGCGCCGAAATCGCTGGGCGTGGCCACGATCCCCCGGCCAAAGTGGTGCTGCCAGAGCCGGTTGACGATGACTCGGGCGAGCAGGCTGCCGGCGCCCTGCTGCTCGTCAGTGATCCAGGCGGCCAGGCCCCGGCGGCGGTAGCTGGTCTGCCACTTTTCGGGCGGAGCCGTTTGCCAGTGGCGGTCGCCGTCGGTCGCGCTGGTCAGCACTTGCAGGTAGCCGGCCGGCGCCTCGCCGACTTTCTGGGTCAGGTCGCCGCGCTTCAGGTAGAAAGTCTTTTCCAGGAAGTCGGCGCCCTGCGAGTGATTGCGAATCGCGGGCAGCCCCTCGGTGACGACCATCACTTTCGCCAGCGTGGGCTGGGGAGCCATCCGGGCGTGCTCGCGCTCGGCCCGCGACAGCTCGCGCCATTGCGGGTCGGTCGTGGCAAAGGTCGCGAGCAGGGCGGCTTTCTCGGCCGGCGTCCGTTTGTCCGCCGGAGTCGCCAAGGCCTTGCGCCTCGGCCAGCGATTGCGGCCCCAATTCCCCTTCGATCGGCACGGGCAGCGGTGCGCCGGTCAGGCTCAGCCGCAGCCGGCCGATGTTGTGCCCGGCGTTGTTGGCGAACGAAAGCGCGAAGGTCAGCGTCTGGCCGGCGGCGTCGCGAATGGGCGTTGCCAACTCGAACACGGCCGAATGGTCGCGGCCGAACTGCGGATCGACGGCCCAGGCCGAGGTCTTGTCGCCGTCGATCACGGCGGCCACGTTCAGGCTGTCGCTTTGATTGAACGTGGCCTTGGCCGTGGCAATCTTGACTTCGACCGGCTGGCCGCCGGTCGCGGTGACGGAGAGCTTCAAATCCGAGAGGGCAAAGTTGCCGTTTTCCGCGCGGCCGGGGCCCCCTTTGACCATCGAGGGATCGGCCAGGGCATCCAGCCGGATCGCGGTGATTTCCGGCAGCTTCGCCGTGGCGACGAACGTATACAGGTCGCGCCGGCCGTTGGTGCCGCCGGCCAGGTACGAGCCGTCGGCCTGCGGCGCGAAGGTGGCGCCGGCCTCGCTCTTGAGCGACTGGGCTTCGAGCACCAGCCAGCCCGGGTCGGGCAATTGTCCGCCTGCGGCCAGCCAGGCATCGAAGGCCGCGGTCAGATGTTCCTTCTCATAGCGAGCCAGCGCTTCGGCGTACGCCGCGTGCTCGCGCTCGAAGTTGTCCCGCCGCTGGCGATTGCCCTGCGGATCCAAGTCGACGTCCACCTCGCAGCGGACCGTGGTCGTGAACGTGGAAATCAGCCGGTAGTAATCGGCCTGCGGAATCGGGTCGAACTTGTGATCGTGGCAGCGAGCGCAGCCGACCGTCAGCCCCAGCATGGCCGTGCCGACCGTGTTCGCCATGTCGTCCAGCTCGTCGTAGCGCTCCTTTTCGACCTGGTTGGCCGTGATCTGCGTGGCGTGCATGCCGGCGCCGAGAAAGCCTGTGGCCATCAGGGCCAGCGGATTGTCCGGGGCCAGCTCGTCGCCGGCGATCTGCCACTGGACGAACTGATTGAACGGCATGTCGGCGTTCAATGCCCGGATAACGAAGTCGCGATAGTAATACGCGAACGGCCGGTCGTAATCGTGCTCGTAGCCGTGACTCTCGGCAAAACGGGCCAGATCGAGCCAGTGCCGGCCCCACCGCTCGCCATAGTGCGGGCTGGCCAGCAGGCGGTCGATCACTTTGTCGTAGGCGTCCGGCGACGTGTCGGCCTCGAAGGCGGCCACTTCTTCGGCTGTCGGCGGCAGGCCGACGAGGTCGAAGCTGGCCCGGCGAATCCAGACCCGCCGCGTGCAGGCCTCGTTCGGAGCGATGCCGGCCGTTTCGAGCGAATGTTCGATGAAGCGGTCGATCGGCGTGCGGCACCAGGCCTCGTTGCGGCAGGCCGGCACCGGCGGTGCCGCCAGCGGGCGGAACGACCAGAACTGGCGGTCCGCCGCGGTGATCACCCGTTTACCGACCGGGAGGTCGCCGTTTTCCACCAGCGGGCTGGAATACGCAGCCCCGGCGTCGATCCACTGGCCGATCGCCGCGATCGCCTCGTCGGGCAGCTTGTCCGCCTCCTCCGGCATGTTCGGCTCTTCGGCATGGGTGATCAGCCGGTAGAGCTTGCTTGTCCGAGCATCGCCGGGCACGATCACCTTGCCATGCTCGCCGCCCTTGAGCAGGGCCTCGCGGCTGGTCAGGTCGAACTGCCCCTCTGTCTTGTCGCCGCCGTGGCATTTGACGCAGTGCTGCTTGAGCAGCCCGGCGACCTGAGTGTCGAACAGCTTACGGCTAGCGGCTTCGTCCGGGGCCGGCGTCTCGGCGATGGCCTGGCCGGCCAGCAGCAGAAGGATTACCAGAGCTGGCAGCGCTGGGGCGGGAAACTTTGCGATTTGCGGAATCTGCATAGCGCCACGGGTTCCTGAGATTCGGCGGACGGAAACAGGCGGGGTCGCAGCAGCGGCCCGGGGCTTTTCGGGGCAGGAAACGAGCCGCTCGGGCACCAGCCGCTCACCGGATGCCGGCGGGCTGAGGGCGGGGCGTGCCGCGCCACCTCCGATTATAAACACTCCAGCGGCTTCCCGCACCAGTTTAGGTTGCCCGGCGGTGTCGTCGCCGGATGGGTCCGTCGCCGCATGGCTGCAGAGCCGATCGGGCTGCGTGCCCCGCCGCACACCGCCGCCCACCGCGGCAGATCAATTCGGCTCGCCCGACGCAGGCAACGCAAGTCGATTCAACCGCCGGGCAATCAGATAGAACGGCGGCAGATAGACGAGGTCGGAGAACACCACGATCGGCACGTACAGCGGCGGCAGGTTGCCCAGTGCCACGTGGTAGAAGCTGAGCACGCAGCCCAGTCGCCTTGCTCCACAGACCCAGCCAGAGCAAGTTGCGATTGGCGATCGGCTTGCGGGCCACCAGCAAGTAGCCAACGCCGAACAGCCCGACCAATAGGCCAACCAACTGCACGAACATCACCGGGCTGGGCTTGGCCAGGTGCAGCGTCTTGAACAGCTCGTGATAGAACAGCACGAGGTTCAACCCGACCAGCAGGTTATAGCAGCCGGCGAACCGCAGCAGCCACAGCATCCAGGGGAGCAGCGCGGCTCGGCGCGGTCGGCCGCACGGTCCGCGCTCCCTGGTGCATCCGTCCGCGCTGGGTCCACCGGCGGCCTCGATGATTCGGTTCGGGCTGGCAGATCGTCGGCCGTTGAGTTGAGCCCTATACCTGCTGCTCGGTGCCCGTTTCAGCGGCGTACTGATCCGTCCAAGCCAGCAGATTCTCGGCCCCTTGGCGGTGGCAGAATTCGCCGAGCGACTCGCTCCCCTGGCGGGCGTGCTTGAAAAACACGAGCAGTGGCACCAGCGTCGGCACCACTTCGGCCGCCGGCACCATGTCCTTGTAGACGAAGTTCAGCCGGTCGCCCAGCACCCGGCCGCCGACAAAGATCGTGTACTTGCCGGCCGCCTTGCCCACCAGGCCGATGTCCGAATTGTACGGCCGTGCGCAGCCGTTGGGGCAGCCGGTCATCCGCACGGTGAAGGTCTCGTTCGACAGGCCCAGCCGGGCCAGCTCGATCTCGAGCCCGTCGATCATGCCGGGCAGAGCCCGTTCGGCCTCGGTGATCGACAAGCCGCAGGTCGGCCAGGCCACGCACGCCATCGACCAGCGGCGGACGTTCGAGATTTCGGTGTGCAGCTTGACGCCGTGATCGCTCAGCAGATCTTCGATCGCCGCGCGGTCGGCCGGGTTCAAGTCGCACAGCAGGATGCTCTGGTGGGCCGTCAGCCGCAGGCTCGGTTGGTACTGCGTGGCGATCTTCCGCAGGGCCGTTTTCAGCCGCAAATCGCCTTCGTCCTGGATCCGGCCGTTCTCGATGTTCAAACCGTAAAACAGTCGGCCGTCCCCCTGCTCGTGCCAGCCGATATGATCGTCGAACCCGCGGACGTCGGCCGGGTGCGGGTCGGCCAGCGCGTGGCCGCAATACTCCTCGACCTTCGCCTTGAACCAGTCCAGCCCGCGGTTGGCGATCAGGTACTTCAGCCGCGCGACTTTGCGATCGGCCCGATTGCCGAAATCGCGCTGCACCATGATCACCGCCGTCACGGCCTCAACAATCCGGTCCGGAGTGACGAACGCCATCCGCTTGCCCAGCGCGGGAAACGTCTTCTCGGCGCTCGGCGTCACGCCCATTCCGCCGCCGACCAGCAGGTTATAGCCCACGATCCGCTCGTTCTCGACGATCGTCAGCAGGCCCAGGTCGTTGGCATACAGGTCGACGCAATTGTCCTCGGGCAGGCCGATCGCCGTCTTGAACTTGCGCGGCAGGTAGGTCGGGCCGTAGATCGGCTCGACGTCCGGGGCGGGCGCCCGCCGCCGACCAGCCGCTGTTCGCCATTGTCGGGATCGGTCAGCCAGATTTCGTGATAGGCCCGGGTGCGCGGAGCCAAGTGTTCGGCCAGCCGGTCGGTCAGGGCCTGCATCTCGGCCCGCACGGGCGACTGCTTGTGCGGGGCCGGGCAGCACATGATGTTGCGCTCGACGTCGCCGCACGCCGCCAGCGTGGTGAGCTGGATTTCGTTGATCCGGTGGATCGTTTTCCACAGATCCTGCTTCAGCACACCGTGCAATTGCAGGCCCTGGCGGCTCGTCGCGCGGAGCGTGGCGTTGCCGACCTCGTCGCACAAGTCGAGCTCGGCCAAGAGCTGGGCGCTGGTCAACTTGCCGCCGGGAACCCGGGTCCGGACCATGAACGAATAGGCTTTGGGCGACTTGCCCTTGTGCCCTTCGGCCCGGCCGCCGGCCCGCGCGTCGCGGTCGTCCTGCTGGTACGTGCCGTGGTGCTTGAGCAGTTGGATGCTGGCCTTGCCGAAGTGGTCGTTGCCGTCGAGCAATTCGCTGCCGATTTCGCCGGCCAGATAGTGGCTTTCGCTCTTGAAGGTCTCGACCGGGCTGAGCTTGGGTTCGTTCGTCATGGGGCGCTGTGGGCGGTCTGGGCCAGCGTCGGTTGGACGTTTCCGCGGTGGCATGTGTCGAATCATCACTATGATTACTAACATTGTCGACATTCTAGCCGCGGAATGTCAAACTGAAATGATAACCGTCGCTGGGCACGTCCCGCCTATGCTGCTTGGTCGCGGCGGAGGTTGGAACGGCCATCCAGCACTCAGCAACTCCGGCGAATGGTTCGAGCGACGGCGAGTGAGGCGAGCTGACGCTGTTGTGCGCCAGTATCAGCCGCCAGCTGAATGCTTTAGAATGCTCAACTTCGGTTGGGGGCTCCATGCCAGCTGCGGACATTGCGAGGCCACAGGACGTGACGGCTGTATTGCTCGACGGCAAGAAAGTTGCCCAACAGATCCAAGCCGAGCTGACCGAGCAGGCCGCCGAGTTCATTGAGAACAATGGCGTTACGCCCAGCCTGTCGGCCGTCCTGGTGGGGGATGACCCCGCTAGCGAGGTCTACATCCGCAACAAGCGGGCGGCCTGCGAACGGGCCGGCATCGAGAGCCGCTTGTGGCGGTTGCCCGCCGACGTGCCCGAGGACGACCTGCTGGCCCTGATCACGCGGCTGAATAAGGCCAAGGACGAGCCGGTACACGGCATCCTGGTGCAGTTGCCGCTGCCGGCGCACATCGACACGCACCGCGTGCTGCAGGCGATTAGCCCACTCAAGGATGTCGACGGCTTTCATGCCGAGAACGTCGGCCGGCTGGTCCAGGGGACGCCCCGCTTTCACCCCTGCACGCCCCTGGGCATTCAGCAATTGCTCGTGCGGTACGAGATTCCGATCTCCGGCCGCCGCGTGGTCGTGGTCGGACGCAGCGATAGCGTGGGCAAGCCGCTGGCGATCATGCTGATGCAGCGCGGGGCCGCCGCGGACGCCACGGTGACGGTTTGCCACAGCCGCACGCCCGATCTGGCGGAAGTCACGCGGCAAGCCGACATCCTGGTGGTGGCGATGCGGCAGCCCCAGTTCATCACGGCCGACATGGTCAAGCCGGGCGCGACGGTCGTCGACGTCGGCATTCACCGGATCGATGGCAAGCTGGTCGGCGATGTCGATTTCGAGGGGGTTCGCGAGGTCGCGGGGCACATTACGCCGGTTCCCGGGGGCGTCGGCCCGCTGACCGTCAGCATGTTGCTTTTCAACACGCTGCATGCCGCCCGGCTGCAGGAATAGCAGGGCCGCTGGGTCCTGCCTCGTATGTTCCCGATTCACTCACCTTCGCCACAGGGCGGCTTGGGCCTGCCAGCAACGCACTGCTAGCACCGGCCTTCGCCTCCACGCAGTCGCTGCTCTGGTCGCGCAACCGCCGCGGCCCGAGTGGCTTGGGGCTGGTCGATCGAACCCCGGATCGTTTTCGGTCGGCCTGATTGTCGGGCGATCGGTTATCGGCAGGGGGGCGGCGAAAATTCGCCTTTTGTCCGCCGTGCGCATCAAGTCGACCTTTCCGGCATGTCGACACTAAAGAGTGGGTCTGTGCGGTTTACTCCGTTTGCGACGGGCAGCCCGGCAGGAAGCCGGGTTGGTGCAGAGCATCCAAGGATCAGGAGCATGTCATGGCTCGCCTGTTGATACCCGCGTCGATGATGGCGGCGGTGCTAGGCGTCTGGAGTGCGGAACGGTTTACTCTCGCGGCGGAGGATACTGCTGTGGAATCCACTGCCGCGGAAACAGCGGCGGCGGAAACGACTCCCGCGGAATACATCGAAGAGGCCAACCCGTGCGCGGGCCCATCCCGGCGTTGCCCGCGACCGACGATGCGGACTACGCCACCGATGAGGATGCCCAGCCCACTCCCGCAACCCGCGACGATTCGACCGCCGGCGACGAGGCGAGCCCGGCCGAACTGGGCGAACCCAACCCGATCTCGCCGGCCGCTAAATCGGCCGACGAGCTCGACGCCGCGACCGAAGACGGGCCGGAACTCGAGGTCATCCGCGAGCGCCATCCCAACGGCGCGATCAAGATCGAGCGGACCGTCACCCAGGACGCCGACGGCAACTACGTCAACGAAGGCCGGTTCCGGATGTGGGACCAGCACGGCGGGCCGCTGCTCGAAGGCACCTACCACCACGGCCGCCGCGAGGGAGTTTGGAACCGCTGGGTCCGCCCGGCCGATGCCGAGCTGCTCACCAAGCTGCCCTACAACAGCTTCGCCGGCCCCTTCGTTTCGCAGGCCACGTTCGTCAACGACAAGCTCGACGGCGCCTGGACGATCTACGACGGCCGGCAGCACAAGATCAGCCAGTTCGACTACGTCGACGGCCAACGCGACGGCCGGATGACGTGGTGGTTTCCCAACGGCCGCAAGATGCGCGAGATCGAATACCGCCAGGGCGAAATCGACGGCCAGTACCTGGAATGGGCCATCGACGGCAAGCTGCTGACCAAAGATACCTACGAGCACGGCCGCAAGCTGGCCGCCCACACCGAGAAGGACAAGGCGGGCGTCAAGAAGTCCGAGGGCATTTACCTGTTCGCCCGCGAGGTCGAAAAGACCCCCGACGACTGGTGGAACCTGAAGCTGGCCACCTACACCAAGCAGGGCAAGGACGAGAAGCACGGCCCGTTCGTCACTTGGTACACCCGCGGCCAGAAGCAGTCCGAAGGCGAATACCGCAACGACGTGCAGGTCGGCAAGTTCACCTGGTGGTACGCCAACGGCCAGAAATCGATCCAAGGCGGCTACAGCGACGGCGAGCAAGAGGGCAAGTGGGTCTGGTGGCACGAGAACGGCCAGAAGTCGATCCAGGGTGAGTACAGCAAGGGCCACCCGGTGGGCCGCTGGACCTGGTGGAACCAGGACGGCAAGGTCGCCCGCTCGACCGAAATGGAAGGCGGCACCGGCGAGATCGTGACCCTGCCCGAAAAGCCCCAGGCCCAGCCGCAGGTCCGCTCGGGCGCGAAGCCTCTGGGCCCCGGCCAACGGCCGACGCGGCTAACGCCGCAGCTCGTGTCGATCACACGCGAAAAAAACACCGCCCGGCAATTGCCGGGCGGTGCTGTTTCATGAGGTTGCGCGTTCGGCGAACCTGGCTCTACTTCTTGGCCAGCTCGTTCTCGATCGCCTGCACGACTTCCGGCCGCCTCGGGCTTGGTCTTGGGATCGAAGCGGGCCACAACCTGCCCGTTGCGGCCGATCAGGAACTTCTCGAAGTTCCATTTGATCGGGCCGGCGAACTGCGGATCGGTCTTGGGCGAGGTCAGATAGTCGTACAGCGGAGTGATGCCTTCGCCTTTGACGACCACTTTCGAGAACATCGGAAAATCGACGCTGTAGGTCGACTTGCAGAATTCGGCGATCTCGGCGTTGCTGCCGGGCTCCTGGCCGCCGAACTCGTTGGCCGGGAAGCCGAGCACGACAAACCCCTTGTCCTGGTACTTCTTGAACAGCTCTTCCAGGCCCTTGTACTGCGGAGTGTTGCCGCACTTGCTGGCCACGTTGACGACCAAGGCGACCTTGCCCTTGTAACCGGCCAGCTCGACCGGCTTGCCGTCGATGCCGTTGACCTTGAAGTCGAGCGGGCTCTTGGCATCTTCGGCCCGGGCCACGTTGATCGCAGCGACCAACAATCCGAATGAAACGAGCGCGACGAGCTTGTCCATGGCGATCTCCTGGGAAGGCGAGTGGGGTGGGACACTGTCGGGAGTGTTAACCGCCGCGACCTGCTTGCGGTTGGGCGGCGGTAAGCCGTAGCACCGCGCGGCTGGCTCGACCGGAGCACCCTTAAAAGGCTATCGCTGCTCCAATGCCTTGTCAAAGCGCTGCAGCGCAGCTCGGTCCGGTAAGATAACGGCCGCCTGAAATCGCATTTTTTCGAGATCCTCGCCGGCATGGCCCAGTCCCCAGTCCCCGCCCTGCGTATCGCCGCCGCCAATGCCGAGCCGGTCCGTCCCGATGGCGAGTACGTCGTCTACTGGATGATCGCCCAGCGGCGCGTGGGCTGGAACTTTGCCCTCGATCGGGCGATCGAGTGGGCCCGGCGGCTGGGCCGGCCGCTGCTGATTTTCGAGCCGCTCCGGGTGGGCTATCCCTGGGCCAGCGACCGGCTCCATCGCTTCGTGCTTGAGGGGATGCGCGACAACGCGGCCCAGTGTGCCAAAGCG
Organism: uncultured Planctomycetaceae bacterium; assembly: GCA_963828155.1. GTDB lineage: Bacteria > Planctomycetota > Planctomycetia > Pirellulales > PALSA-1355 > CAWCAX01. Next base: position 282,543 of record CAWHDQ010000007.1, on the reverse strand, counting down.
CCGGTGCTGTACTACCCGTATGTGGAGCCGTCCCCCGACGCCGACAAGGGATTGCTCGCGGCCCTGGCCCGCCGGGCGGCCGTGGTAGTCACCGACGATTATCCGTGCTTCTTTCTGCCGCGGATGGTCCGCGCGGCCGCGGCCAAATTGCCGGTGCTGGCCGAAACGGTCGATTCGAACGGCCTGTTGCCGCTCCGGGCGACTGGCGAAGTGTTTCCCACCGCCTATGCCTTTCGCCGCTTCCTGCAGCGCACGCTGCCCGATTACCTGCCCGACGCGCCGCAGGCTCGGCCGCTGGCCCGGCTCGATTCGCCCCGGCTGGCAAAACTGCCGGCCGAGATCACCAAGCGCTGGCCCCCGGCCACCGCGGCATTGCTGGCCGCTGGAACGAAGGAGCTGGGCCGGCTGCCGATCGATCATGCGGTCGGGCCGGCGGCGATGACCGGCGGCACGTCCGCCGCCCAGCGACTCTGGCGCGAGTTTCTCCGCGCTCGGCTGGCCGGCTACGTCGAAGATCGCAACGAGCCCGACCTGGACGCCAGCAGCGGGTTGTCCCCTTATCTGCACTTCGGCCATCTGTCGGCCCACGAAGCGTTTCATGCCCTGTTGCAGCAAGAGCAGTGGCAGCCGGCCCGGCTGGGGCAAAATGCCACCGGCCGCCGCGTGGGCTGGTGGGGCGTGGGCCCGGCGGCGGAGGCGTTTCTCGATCAGCTCGTCACGTGGCGCGAGCTGGGCTTCAACATGACGTCCTTGCGACCGGATTACGATCGCTACGAATCGCTTCCCGACTGGGCTCAAAAGACCCTGGCCGAGCACGCCCGGGACAAGCGGCCGTACCGCTACACGCTCGACGAGCTGAGCGGCTCGGCCACGCACGACCCGCTCTGGAACGCCGCCCAGCGACAATTGACGCACGAGGGCCGGTTGCACAACTACCTGCGGATGCTCTGGGGCAAGAAGATCCTCGAGTGGACGCGCCTCGCCCCGCGAATCGCTCGACGCGATGATCGAACTGAACAATCGCTACGCCGTCGACGGCCGCGACCCGAATTCCTACTCGGGCATCTTCTGGGTCTTGGGCCGCTACGATCGTCCCTGGGGCCCCGAGCGGCCGATCTTCGGCAAGATCCGCTACATGACCTCCGAGAACACCGCCCGGAAGCTGTCCGTCGCTCGGTATCTGGAAAAGTACGGTCCCTGAGAACGACGCGTGTTCTGATTTGCTCCCATGGCCGCATCAAGCCAGCGAGCCGTGGGGCTTGCCCCCACGGTATGCGTCGACGGCAGGCATGAAGGGGATACAGGGGATAACTGGAGATACGGGGGATGCCGGCGGGCAAAGGAGCGACGGACGTTCTGCTGCGACGAGACGTCTGGGCTCTTCGTGCTTAGCGAGCCGTGGGGCTTGCCCCCACGGTATGCGTCGACGGCAGGCATGAAGGGGATACAAGGGATAACTGGAGATACGGGGGATGCGGGCGGGCAAAGGAGCGACGGACGTTCTGCTGCGACGAGACGTCTGGGTTCTTCGTGCTTAGCGAGCCGTGGGGCTTGCCCCCACGGTATGCGTCGACGGCAGGCATGAAGGGGATACAGGGGATAACTGGAGATACGGGGGATGCCGGCCGGAAAAGCAAGAATGCAGACTCAGGCAGGATGAAAGGGTGAGCCGCTTCGACCCAGCGAGCGGCAAAGCCTAGGAGGGACGCGCGGTGTTAAATGACGGAGCGCCTAGGTCCCTTCGTGCGGCTCGCGATTGTCTTTCGATCGCGGGGCGTCGACCGGCGCAGCTTGGGCGTCGTCCAATCGGCCGGTTACCCTGTCCAATTCGGATTCTGGAAGCAATCCCTTGTCCACCAGCCCCTGAATCTCATCGACCAGCCCTTGCCCGCTGACGATCGCTTCCCAGTACCAGTGTTCGGCCGCTTTCTGTAGACGGTCACACTTCGCCCGTAGTAAGGCCATGCGAGCCTCTTCGCCGGCGACGATGGCGGCCAGGGTCGCGCCGACCAAGAGCGTCCGCAGCTTGAACTGGAACCGGGAACTAGTCATGGGGATCACGTTAGACGTTGCCGGAATCTCGCAGCAGGAAAAGGAGAGGCAAAACCAGGAGACCCACAGCGACACCCACTGCAGCGCAGATCCAGGGCCGATTGAAGTAGCTGCCGATAGTCGCGCCCACCCCCGGCACAACGCCAAGCGCGAATAGCAGCAGCCCGACTGTCTCTTGACTAGATTGCGACGCCGCTGTCCAAGTAAGAGCGGTGAGCACCGCGCTCAAGACGACGGCTGTTCTGACAGCATCGCGATCGTTCATGAGTTGGACTTTACCCGAGCGGCGGAGCGGGGGCGGTCATGGTTCGCTGCTGCGTAGTCGGCTGCCAGTGGTCCAGTACATTATTGCGACCGCTGCGCCAACTAAGGAGCCTGCGATTTGCAACCAGGCGCTATCGCAGTAAGAGTGTTGCCCCTTCGTCTCCGTCCAATCTGCGACCAGCGACAGAAAACCCCCAACTGACGAAGACGCGAAGAAGATGGCTAACGAATAGGCGATGAGGTATGCGACCCTCCGCGACAATTGACGTCCGCGTTTCATGCACCCATTCTATCAGAGCGGGAGAGGGCGCCCGCGGCGAGCGCGAGAGAATTGCCCGCGACGAACTTCTGCACGGAGTTGCACGGCTCTCCAGGGATTCGGAACTGAAGCCTAGCGTCGCACTTGCCACGCCAACGATCGGGTAGATTACAACACGATGACCAAGATCAAGAATCGAACACTCCCATTTCGCGCCCAATGTGCGGCGGAAAGGAGTCCACTACCGGCCGCGTTGTGCTCTGACCCAGCCGCTGTTCTTTGCTTTGGCATACATGCCGGAGGATGCCGGGCTGTTCACGAAGGCATTCTGGGGAGGCGAGCGAGTGAGGACGCGAAATTGCGACGCGTGCGGCATCTAGCCATGTTTGCCGATGCTCCATTACCTGCCTCCGTGGTCCGGTTCGGCGGCCGGGCTGCCCGATAAACTGGTATCATTCCAAGAATGAGAGCCGGCATGGGGTGGAAGCGAGTCCGGGATTCGCGGATCGTGCTATTGGGCCTGCCTGCGGCGCAGGCCTGGGCCTCCTGCTTGGATTGGGGGACCCTCTCGTATGCGCCTCATCGGTGCGACTCTTGGTCTACATGCCGCGACTTCCTGTGACTACTGGGCGGCTACCAAATCGTCGGCCAATGGAGAATTCGCTAGGACTCGAGTGGATGACCGCGCGAGCCGTCCGTCCCCGTCGCCGGTCCTTCAGCCTGATTGCTTTGTTTGCGGTCGTGACCGTGATCGCTTCCGTCATGGCCTTTGCAAGTGGGTCGCGAGTGGCCCTTTGTGCCTGGGTGGTTCTGCCCCTGGCTTCGCTCGCAGTTGGACATTGGATTCTGTCCAGGAGTCAGGCACGCCGCCGCCTCGGCCGGCAGCAAGATAGTTCGGGCTGACCAGCCTCGACCCTCTGGACACGCTTGACGGCTGCGGCCTCGGCCCCTCATCGCGCTTGGTTCCATCAATCGGCTTGGATACAATGGGAAGCAGTCCCGCCCGGCTTGCCAGCCCAGGCCCTCTTGGCCAGCCGACCCGCACTGCCCGACCCGAAAACCCTCCAGTCCCGATAGCTAAGGCTTGCCGCGATGCGCGTCGCTTCGCCCCTTGCCGCCTGGTCGATTTGCGCCGGCTTGCTCTGCGCCCGGCGGCCCGGGCCGACGAGGGGGGCAAAGCGAGTGGTAAGGACGCCTTTGCCGCCCAGGTGAAGCCGCTCTTGGCGAAATACTGCTTCGACTGCCATAGCGGGAGCGAGCCCAAGGGGGACCTGAAGCTCGACGAACTGCCGGGCAACGTCGCCGACGCCCAGGCCGGCAAGACCTGGCTGGCGGTGGCCCAGCGGCTGCGCGATGCCGAAATGCCCCCCGAGGACGAACCGCAGCTCACGGCCGCCGAGGCCCGCCGCCTGCTCGGCTGGATCGACCGCGAGCTGGCCGGGGCCGAACGCAAGGCCCCACGCGAGCCCGGCCGAGTCACGCTCCGCCGGCTCAATCGGGTGGAATACACCAATACGATCCGCGACCTGTTGGGCCTCGATTTCCACGGGGCCGACGATTTCCCCTCCGACGACGTCGGCTACGGGTTCGACAACATTGGCGACGTGCTCTCGCTGCCGCCGCTGCTCTTGGAAAAGTATCTGGCCGCGGCCCAGACAATCGCCGGCCGCACGATCGTCACTCGATCCGCAGCCTAAGACGCTGGTCAAAGTCGACGCGTAGCAGGCCCCCGGCCACTCGGGCGGCCAGCCATTCAGCAACCGGGCCTGGCAATTCCCCTCGAACGGCGAGCTCTGGGCCAACGCGTCCGCCCCCGCCGAGGGAACCTACCGCTTCAAGGTGACCGCGTTCGGCCAGCAAGCGGGCGACGAGCCGGCCCGCATGGCCCTGCGAGTCGACGGCAACCAGATCGGCCTGGTCGACGTGCCGGCGGTCGAGGCGGCGCCGCGAGACGTACCAGTTGGAAACGAAGCTGACCGCCGGCGACCATCGCTTTACCGTCGCCTTCGTCAACGACTACTACAACCCGAAGGATCCGAACCCGGCCAATCGCGACCGCAACATGGTGGTCAACCAGATCGAGGTAGTGGGGCCGCTGGAAACCGTCGGGCAAGATTTGCCGGCACCGCACCGCCTGGTCATTCCGCACGAGCCGCCCGCCGACGGGCGGCGTCAATACGCGGCCGAGATTCTCACCCGGCTAGCCAGCCGGGCGTTCCGCCGGCCGGCCACACCCGCCGAAGTCGAGCGGCTGCTGAAATTGTTCGACGCGGCCGAAAACCGGGAGCATAATTTCGCGGACGGAATCCAGCTGGCGCTGCAGGCCATTCTGGTTTCGCCCCATTTCCTGTTCCGCGTCGAAAGCGATCCGCCATCGCTGCCCGCCGGCACGGTGCGGGCGCTGAACGATTACGAGCTGGCGTCGCGGCTGTCGTATTTCCTCTGGAGCAGCATGCCGGACGACGAGTTGTTTGCCGCGGCCCAGACGGGCAACCTGCACGAGCCGGCCGTGCTGGTGGCGCAAGTCGGCGGATGCTGGCCGATCCGAAATCCCGGTCCCTAGTAGAGAATTTTGCCGGGCAGTGGTTGCAGCTGCGGAACCTGAAAAACTTCGCGCCCGACAAGCAGCGATTTCCCGAATTCGACGAACCCCTCCGTGCGGCAATGCGGGCAGAGACCGAGCAATTCGTGGCGGCGGTGATTCGCGAGGATCGCAGCGTGCTCGACTTCCTCGACTCGGACTATACGTTCGTCAACGAGCGGCTGGCCCGGCATTACGGCATCGGCGGCGTCCACGGGGACGAGTTCCGCCGCGTGCAGCTCTCGGGCGGCCAGCGCGGGGGCGTCCTGTCGCAGGCGAGCGTGCTGTCGGTCACGTCGAATCCCACCCGGACTTCGCCGGTCAAGCGGGGCAAATGGGTCCTCGAAAATCTGCTCGGCGCTCCGCCCCCTCCGCCTCCGCCGAACGTGCCCGAGCTGAAGGACGATCCGGCCACGCCGGCCGAAGGCTCATTGCGGGCCCGGATGGAGCAGCACCGGGCCAAGGCCGAGTGCGCGGCCTGCCACAGCCGGATGGACCCGCTTGGCTTCGGGCTGGAAAACTACAACGCCATTGGCGGCTGGCGGACCCAGGACGGCCAGTTCGCGATCGACGCCTCGGGCACGCTGCCCGGCGGCAAGTCGTTCAATGGGCCGGCCGAGCTGAAGCAGTTGCTCAAGACCAAACAAAAACAATTCGTCCGCTGTCTGGCCGAAAAGCTGCTTACTTACGGCCTGGGGCGGGGGCTGGAATCGTATGATCGGGCCAGCGTTTCGGATATCGTGGAGGCCAGCGGCCCCGAGCAGTACAAGTTTTCCGCCCTCGTGGCGGCGGTGATCCAGTCCGAGCCTTTCCTCAAACGCCGAACAAGCGGAGACACACCATGAGCGGCTCGTGGCGCATTTCGCGGCGGACGCTGTTGCGGGGGCTCGGCACTTCGCTCGCCTTGCCATACCTCGAGGCCATGAGCCCGGCCGTGGCCTGGGCCGCCGGCCCGCAGCCGCAGGCTCCCGTGCGGATGGCGTTTCTCTACGTGCCCAACGGCGCCCATATGGCCGACTGGACGCCGCAGGCGGTTGGCGACGGCTTCGAGCTGCCGTACATCCTCGAGCCGCTGGCGGCTTTCAAATCGCAACTGGTGGTCCACACGGGCCTGGCTTGCGACAAGGCCCGGCCCCACGGCGATGGCGGCGGCGACCATGCCCGCTCGCTGGCGGCGTTTCTGACCGGCTCGCAGGCCAAGAAAACCCACGGGGCCGACATCAAGGTCGGCGTCTCGGCCGATCAGGTCGCGGCCCAGCGGATCGGCGAGCGGACCAAGTTCGCCTCGTTGGAGGTGGGCTGCGAAGCCGGACCGCAAGCCGGCAACTGCGACTCGGGATATAGCTGCGCCTATTCGGCCAACGTCTCTTGGCGGAGCGAATCGACCCCCAATGCCAAGGAAATCAATCCCCGGCTGGTGTTCGAGCGGCTGTTTTCCGACGGCCCGGAGAACGAGTCGCCCCAGGCCCGGGCCCAACGGGTGGCCGATCGCAAGAGCGTGCTCGACTTCGTCCTGGAAGACGCCGGCGATTTGCAGCGGCGGCTGGGGGCCAAGGACCGTCGCAAGCTGGACGAGTACCTGTCGTCCGTTCGCGACGTCGAAGCCCGGATCGCGCGCAGCGAGCAGCAGGCGGCGGAGCTTGCGCCGAGCCTGACCAAGCCGGCGGGCATTCCCGGCGATTACGGTCAGCACATTCGCCTGATGGCCGACTTGCTGACGCTGGCCTTCCAGGCCGATCTGACCCGGGTGGCCACGTTCGTGTTGGCCAACGAGGGAAGCAACCGCAGCTACGCCTTTATGGACGTGCCCGAGGGGCATCACGACCTGTCGCACCACGGCCGCAATGCCGACAAACAGCGCAAGATTCGCGAGATCAATCGCTTCCACGTCACCCAGCTGGCTTACCTGCTGGAGAAGCTGAATTCCGTCCGCGAGGGGGAGCGGTCGCTGCTGGACAATTCGATGATCGTCTACGGCAGCGGCATCTCCGACGGCGACCGGCACAACCACGACGACCTGCCGATCGTCGTGGCCGGCCGCGGCGGCGGCACGATCCGCACCGGCCGCCACGTGCGCTACGATCGCGAGACGCCGATCAGCAATCTCTACCTGGCGATGCTCGACCGGATGGGCGCGCCCATCGACAAGCTGGGGGACAGCGACGGCAAGCTCGATTTGAGCTGAGCCGGCCGCCGGAATGCCGATCACGCCCCCGGCAGCCGCCGGGCCACCGGGCTGCTACAATCAGCCCCGGCGGCGGAAAGCGGTCCGCCGCGAAGCACCCATCTCCAGACGGTCCGCCCGGCCGGACTGCCGCACTGCATGAGCCCCACTGCGCAACAGCGGATCGAGAAGCTGCGCGACGAGATTCGCTTTCACGATCGCCAGTATTACGTTCTCAACGACCCGCAGATCAGCGATCTCGAGTACGATCGGCTGCTGGACGAGCTCAAGCGGCTCGAAGCGGCCCATCCCGAGCTGATCGCGCCCGACAGCCCGACCCAGCGGGTTGGCGGCGAGCCAGTAGGCGAGCTGCCGCAGATCGAGCATCAGGTGCCGATGCTCTCGATCGAAAACACCTACAACGTCGCCGAGCTGCAAAAGTTCGGCGCCCGGGTGGCCAAGCTGCTCCCCGGCGAAACGATCGAGTGGGTGGTCGAGCTGAAGATCGACGGCGTGGCCGTGGGCGTCACTTACGAAAATGGCTTGCTGGTGCGGGGAGCGACCCGCGGCAACGGCCGGGTGGGGGACGATGTCACCCACAACATCCGGACGCTCGAGGACGTGCCGCTGCGGCTGTCGGGTAGCGATTTTCCGCCGCTCGTCGAAGTCCGCGGCGAGGTCTACCTGACGAATTCCGGCCTGGTGCGGCTCAATGAGCTGCAACGCGAGCGGGGCGAGCCCCCCTACGCCAATCCGCGCAATCTGCGCCGCCGGCAGCATCCGCCTGCTCGACCCCCGGCTGTGTGCCGAGCGGCATTTGCACCTATTCTGCCACGGCGTGGGGCATGCCGTCGGCCTCAAGGCCGACAATCACATGGATTTTCTGGCCGAGCTGGGCTGCTACGGCCTGGTCGCCACGCCGCACGTCGAGTGCTTCCCGACGTTCGACGCCGCCGTAGCCCACTGCGAGGAGTTGGTCGAGCGGCTCCACGAGCTGGACTTCGAAGTCGACGGACTGGTCCTCAAGGTCAACCGCTTCGACCAGCGCGAGCGGCTGGGCAGCACGAGCAAAAGCCCACGCTGGGTCGTGGCCTACAAGTTCGAAAAATACGAAGCCACCACCCGGGTGCGCGACATTCGCGTCCAGATTGGCAAGACGGGGGCCATCACCCCGGTGGCCGACTTGGAACCGGTCGAGCTGGCCGGCACGATCGTCAGCCGGGCCAGCCTGCACAATGCCGACGAGATCGCCCGCAAGGACGTCCGGATCGGCGACGTGGTGGTCGTGGAAAAGGCGGGCAAGATCATTCCGCACATCGTGCGGGTCGAGAAGCACGAGCGGAAAAGCGATCTCGCGGAGTTTCCGTTCCCGACCCGCTGCCCCGAGTGCGACTCCAAACTGGTGAAAGACGAAGGCGGGGTCTACATCCGCTGCCCGAACTTCGATTGCCCGGCCCAGGTCAAGGAGCGGATTCGCTATTTCGCCGGCCGCAATGCGATGGACATCGAAGGGCTCGGCGACAAGCTGGTCGATCAGCTGGTCGAGACCGGAGCCGTTCGCCGCGTGGGCGACCTGTTCCGGCTGAAGCTCGAGACGCTGGTCGACCTGGAACGGATGGGCCGCAAGAGCTCCGAGAACCTGTTGGCCTCAATCGAAGCGGCCAAGAGCCGGGGCCTGGCCCGGCTGCTCAACGCCCTGTCGATCCGCCACGTGGGCACTCGGGTTGCGGCCGTGCTCGCCGAGCATTTTGGCGACATCGACGCGCTCCGGCAGGCGTCGGTCGACCAGTTGGCCGAGTGCGCCGAAATTGGCCCGATCATCGCTCAGAGCGTGCACGCCTTTCTGGCGGGCGAATCGGGCCGGCAAACCATCGACGACCTGAAATCGCTGGGCGTGCAGATGACCGCCCCCAAGATCGCCCGGCCCGCGGCGGGCGGCAAGCTGGCCGGCAAGATCTTCGTCGTGACCGGCACGCTCGAGCGCTACTCGCGCGACCAAGCCCAGGAGCTGATCGCCCGGCACGGCGGCCGGGCAACCTCCAGCGTGTCGAAAAGCACCGACTACGTCGTCGCCGGCGAGAAGGCCGGCAGCAAGCTCGAAAAGGCACAGCAGCTGGGCATCAAGATCCTCGACGAAGCCGCCTTCGAACGGCTGCTCGCCGAGTGACGTCGCGCTCGCCCGCTGCGCTGCGCCTACTGGTCGTACCGCAGTCCCGGCGGTTCCAGATTCTGGACCGGCGCTGGTGGCAGCGGCCCGAAAGGATTGGTCGGCGCGCCTTGTGGGCGCCCTGGCCACCAGCCGGAGAAGTGCCTGGCCCAGCGGGGCGTCTGCGAGCGCCAGCGGAACCTGCCCCGCCATACGGCGATGCGGCGCCATAGGGGCTGGCTTGCATGCCGCCGATCGGCCGTGAGCTGCGACTGTAGCCGCCGTAGGGGTCGATCACCGGTGGCGCCATCCCGCGGCCGTCGCCGAATCCGCCGCCAAAGTCGCCGCCGCCGAAATGACCCAGGCCCGTTTGCCCGCCGCCAAATTGTCCGCCGCCGTGCCGCGAGCCGCTCCGCGGGGCCTCGCTGAAGCCCTCTCCGTCGGCCAGCAGATCTTCTTCCGTCGGGCCCGAACTGATGCCGGTCGGGCGCATCGCCGAGGAGCCGAAGGGATGCAACGCCCGCGGCGGCGGGTAGTATTCCGGAGCGTGACCCGAGTCGCGCTCCTGCGGCGGGGTGCGCTGACCGCCGCGCGGACTGGGGTCGTGAGCGCCCAGCGCGGGTCGATCGAGGTCGGGATTCAGCGGCCGGCGGGCCGCCCCGTGTTGCAGCTCCGACCGCGACCGCGGTGCGCTCTCGGCCCCTTGATCCCCCTCAAGCACCTCTCGAGCCAGAGGTCCACTATCCGGCAGATACAGGCCCGTCGCAACGGGCAAGCCGTAGGCGTCTTGGACCACCGGGCCATCCAGCTGGGCGTCGACCTCGGCCGGATCGCCTTCGATCAGGTCGTCGGCCGTCAACAATTCGTGCTCGGCGGGGAAGCTTTCCCGGGTCGCGGGGCATTGCGCCGCGACTGGCTCAGAACATCCAGCGCGTCGTCCGACGCGTCGCGGCCGAGTTCGTTGACCTTCCGGCTCAGTTCGGCGGCCGTGGGCGTCAGGGTATCTCTGGCGTCGCGCGGGGCATACAGGTACGCGCTTTGGTACGACGGATCGTGGGCGTGACCGGCTTTGTTGTCGGCATCGGCCAGCTCAATGTCGCCGCGGTCTTTATGGGCGTCCGCCCGGAGATAGTAATATTCCGGATTGTTCGGGTTGAGCTTGATTGCGATCGAGAAATCGGTGATCGCGGGCTCGAATTGGCCCAGGCGGCAATACGCCCGGCCGCGGAGCACGTAGGCCCGGATATCGTCCGGCTTTTGAGAGATGGCATCGGTGCAGCGCAGGACGCATTCGGCCCACTGCCCGGCGGCGAACTTTGCCCGGGCTTCCTCGTACGTCGTCGCGGCCGAGGGACCCTGACAGCCAGCGACGAGTAGCACTCCGCAGATCGCCAGACTGCGGCAGATCACCGCTTTCCGCGTGCCCGGGTAAGTCGTCATGGTGCCGCCTCGATGAATGCAGACCCGCACTCGTTGGCGGGCCGAAAAACCTGCGTCGGCTTGTGGCTCGCGCCGCACGATTTCATTGTAACCTGCCCTGGGTCACCGGCAATGTGGCCGCCCGGGCCCGCCACCCCCCGCGTGCGGTCGCCAGGATCGGCCATGAGCCGTATACTCGGGAGGCCAGTCGGCTTGAAACGAATGTGCCGTCCGGGATGGGCCGGCCCCGGCTGGCGGGTTTCGGAACCGATCGATGGTCGTCCATACAAACGATCCGCTGGTTCGGGCCGATCGGCTCGAAGTTCTGTACGCGGAATCGGTTCAAGCGCTCACCGAGGTCAGTTTTCGAGCCGACCGGGGCGAATTCGTGGCCTTGGTGGGCCCTAGCGGCTGTGGCAAATCGACCCTGCTGCGGGTTGTGGCCGGCTTGATCGCTCCCACCAGCGGTCGTTTGACCGTGGCCGGCCAGACTCCTCGCATCGCCCGCCGCCAATCGACTCGAATGTCGTTCGTTTTCCAGGATGCCACGCTGCTCCCCTGGCGGAGCGTCGCCCTAAATGCCGCCCTGCCGCTCGAGATTGCCGCCCAGCCCGCGGCCCTCTGCCGTGAGCGAGCGCGGCAAGCCATCGAGCTGGTGGGCTTGAGCGAATTCGCTCACCGTTACCCGGGTCAGCTTTCCGGTGGCATGCGAATGCGGGTTTCGCTGGCCCGGGCCTTGGCCACCGAGCCGGAACTTCTGCTGCTTGACGAGCCGTTCGGGGCCCTGGACGATCTGACCCGGCACAAGCTCAACGAAGAGTTGCTCGCGTTGTGGCAGCAGCACCGCTGGACCGCGCTGTTCGTGACCCACAACATCGGCGAGGCGGTCTTCCTCAGCCAGCGGGTGCTGGTGATGTCGGCCCGACCGGGGCGGATCGTGGCCGATATTCCGATCGAGCTTCCGCTGCCACGGACCGACGAACTGCGGGCGACCGGCGAGTTCGCCCGGCTGACCGGCGAAGTGGCGCTGGCCCTCCGCGGAGGTGCCCGGTGAGAGCGCCCTTGCGCTGGATTGCGGTCGCGTGGCTGCCGCCCGTGACGTTGTTCCTGCTGTTGCTGGTGATCTGGCAGATCGTCGTGATCAAAGCCGGCGTGCCGCCGTACCTGGTGCCGGCGCCGAGCAGCGTGCTCGAGGCCGCCCGGCAGCACGGAGGTGAATTGCTCGCGGCCACCGGCCGAACCGGGTCGGCCGCGCTCTGCGGCCTGGGCTTGAGCCTGATCGCCGGCACGCTGATCGGCATCGTGTTCTCGCAGTCGGGCATCGTTCGCCGCAGCTGCTATCCGTATGCGATCCTGCTGCAGACGGTGCCCAGCGTGGCCCTGGCGCCGCTGGTCATCCTGTGGTTCGGCCACGGATTGGCAAGCGTCGTGGTCGTGGCCTTCATCATCAGCTTGTTTCCGATCATCACTAACAGCACGGCCGGCTTGCTCGCCGTCGACCGCAACCTGCTCGAGCTGTTCGAGATGTCCAATGCCTCGCGGTGGCAAGTGCTGTGGAAGCTGCGGCTGCCCAACTCGATTCCGTATCTCGTCACGGGGGCCAAGATCGCCTGCGGCATGTCGGTCATCGGGGCGATCGTCGGTGAAATTTTCGCCGGGTACGGCAGCGAGCGGTTCGGCTTGGGCTATTTGATCACGGTCAATTCGACTCAATTGGCCACCGACTACTTGTTCGCCGCGGTGCTGGCGGCGATGCTGCTGGGCGTGGGAATCTTTGCCGCCGTCAGCCTGGCCGGCGAAGCGATCTTGCGTTGGTGGCATGCCCCGGGAGACGCGGGCGGGTCGCCGCTCGTGCGTTGAAGTTCAACTTCGTTGCCGCCGTGAGGTGTGACTTGAATCGTCGACGGTGCTTGCTCGCGATCGTGGTGGTTGCGTTCCTCGGGTGCGCGCCGCCGCCGAGCAGTCGCCTCGGCAGCCGGCCAGCGGGTCTGCGGCGACGGTCGAGTCACCCTCTACCGCCGAAAGTACCGCCGCGGTTCGACCGGCCGATAAGGTCAAGCTGCTACTCAACTGGTATCCCGAAGCCGAGCACGGCGGGTACTACGCGGCTCTGGTTCGCGGCTACTACCGCGAAGCCGGACTGGACGTCGAAATCCTGGCCGGCGTGCCCAACACGCCGGTCATCCAGGAGGTCGCCCGCGAGCAGGTGACGTTTGGCGTCGACAACGCCGACAAGGTGCTCCTGGCCCGGGCGCAGCAGCGCCCGTCGTGGCGCTGATGGCGCCGCTGCAAATCAGTCCCCGCTGCCTGATCGTTCACGAAGCCAGCGGTATCAAGGACTTCACTGACTTGCACGATCTGACGATTGCGGTGACGCAGGGCGCGGCGTTTGTCGCTTACCTGAAAGCCAAACTGCCGCTCGACAACGTGCAATTCGTCCCCTACACGAACCTCGAAGCGTTTCTCCGCAACCCGAAGTACGCCCAGCAAGGCTATGTGTTCAGCGAGCCGCATGTTGCCCGGCAGAAGGGGGGCGACCCCCGGGTGCTGATGCTGGCCGACTTGGGCTTCAATCCCTACACCAGCCTGCTCCTGACCAGCGAAAAAGAAGTCGGCGCGCGACCCGATTTAGTCCGGCGAATGGTGGCCGCGAGCGTCCACGGCTGGGAAGACTATCTGGCCGATCCCGGACCGACGAACGCCTACATCCACGAGAAGAACCCGGCCATGGAATTGGGCGCGCTGGAGTATGGGGCCACGACGATTGCGCCGCTCGTGCGGCCCGCCGACGATCCCGGGGCGACGATCGGCCAGATGTCGCTGGACCGCTGGCGGCGCTGGCCGAACAATTGACCGAGTCCAAACAGTTGGCCGCGGGCAAGGTCAATCCGCGGGCGGCATTCGACGTGCAATTCTTGCCGGCTGAGAGCAAACCCTGAGCCGCCGAATCTTCACCGGCCCGGCGGTTTTTGACAGCCAGCGAGCCGGCGGCTTACATACGGCGGCAAACCTTGGCAGTCTGACGTTGGGCGAGCGGGCGATGGGGCATCATCATCACGGACACGATCAGGTGCATGCCGGGGCTTGCCCGTCGGACGCGGCGCGCCGCCAGAACACCCGCCGCTTGGCCGGCGTTCTCGTCCTCACGCTGACCTACATGTTGGCCGAGGCGATTGGCGGCTGGCTGGCCGACTCGCTGGCCCTGCTGGCCGACGCGGGGCACATGCTGTCCGACGCGGCCGCGCTCGGGCTGAGCCTGTTCGCGGCCTGGATTGCCCACCGCCCGCCCACGCCCCAGCACAGCTACGGCTATTACCGGGCGGAGATTCTGGCCGCCCTAGCCAACGGCGCGACGCTGATTGCCGTGTCGCTCGTGATCTTCTACGAGGCGATCAGCCGACTGGCCCGGCCCCACGACGTCGAAGGCCAGTGGATGATGGCGATCGCCGGCGGCGGGCTGGCGGTGAATGTGGTCGGACTCGCGATCCTGCACGGCGGCCGTTCGGAGAACCTGAATTTGCGGGGCGCGTGGTTGCACCTGCTGACCGACGCTTTGGGCAGCGTCACCGCCATCCTCGCCGGATTGCTGATCTGGGCCCGCGGCTGGCACTGGGTCGATCCGGTCGCGTCGATTCTGATCGGCGTGCTGGTGATCTATTCCTCCTGGGGTCTGCTCAAAGAGGCGATCGCCATTCTGATGGAAAGCACGCCCAAGCACCTCGACGTCGATGCGATCCGCGACGCCATCGCCGCGGCGCCGGGCGTGCGCAGCGTTCACGACCTGCACATCTGGACGATCACCAGCGGCCGGGTGTCGCTCTCGGCCCACGTCATCGTCGCGGGCGATCAAATCGCCGCAGGACTCGCTCCGGACGTTGTCGCAGTTGCTGCACGAGCGGTTCGGCCTGGATCACACCACGTTGCAGATCGAAACCGACGACGAGACCGCTTGCCGCACGCCGTATTGAGCCGCTGGCTCGCCGGTCCCGCAGCACCGCCGCGGGGTTCGAGGTCCGTTCGCTTCGCACCCCGCGGGTCGCGAGGCTGATATACTGGGGGTTGGACCGGTCGGCGCAACCTTGACCGGTCGGCGATCCACACCGCGAGCAGGAGGGGCGGAATGCTACGGATTCTGGCGAGAGTCGTGCTCCTTGGCTTGCCGCTGGCAACGGCGGTTCCCGCGGCCGGCCAGACCCGCTCGCCCGAAGCGTGGCGGGAGAAGCTGTTCGTCGACTGGCACTTGCTGAAACAGCCGCCAATCACGCCCTACTCCGGGCCGTTCGGGGCCGAAGCTCGGGCGTTCATCGGTCCGGCAAACGACAAGGAATGGTACGACTGGCAGCGCGAAGGGACGTACCATCCCGAGCACGACCGGCGTCCGATCAATCACGCCTTCGAAGCGGCGGTGCTCGAAGATTGGCACCGCATGGGCTACAACACCGCCTACAAGGGCAATGCGTTTACCTTTCGCTCGGGGCGCTGGCTCAAGCAGCATGGCATGCTGGGAGCCATCGATCAGACGGTTTGGGCGACACGGAGCGAGCCGCCGCTGTCGTTCGACGGGAAGCCCGGGCCGCCACAGACCGAGTCGTGCGGCAGCTTCTTCGTGCCCGAGAATTTCGAGACCGGCGTCAAGCTGCTCAGCAATTACGCCCGGAATTTCGGCGAGTCCGACATGCTCAAAGTCGGCGAAGTATACGTGACGTCGAGCTGGGACGAGGTCGGTATGCGGACGCGCAAAATGATCGACTACCGCCCGCAAGCGATCGAGGAATATCGCCGCTTTCTTCAGGATGTCTGGTTCGGCGATGAAGCGCCGGGCCGCGACACCAACGGCGACGGCCGCACCTACAACGCTTTCACGGGCGAAAACCTCAGCCAGTGGAGCGACGTCGTGCCGCCCAACCTGACGCCACGGTTTTACGACGATCTGCCTCCCGGCAAGGAGAAATGGCAGCACCCCGGCGCGTTCAAGCTGTGGATCGATTTCCACCGCTATTTCACCTTTGAGTTCTTTCGCCGGGTCAGCGACTCGGCCAGCGAGCGCGGCGGCAAGCGGGTCGAGTGCTACCCCTTCCCGATCGCGTTCATCATGTGGCCGGGAATGGATGCCTTTCTCGGGCTCAGCTGCTACTGGAACGCGCGGCTGAACCCGATCGTGACTGTCGAGCAGTGCTGGCCCGACGCCCCGCCGATGGCCCTGGCCTATGCCCAGGGGGACCACTTGGCCCGTAAATTCAAGAACGTGGTCATGGGGTGGAGCTGGTTCATGTTCGGCGACCAGGCCGGCGAGATGTACGACGGCGACGGGGATATCGAGCGGGCATTGGCCCGCATGATGGGGCACACCGCCGACGGCATTCACCACTGGCTCTATTCGCCGCTCTACCGCAGCCGGCACCTGAAGCAGCGGACCCAACTGGCTTATTGGCATAACTTCCTGGCGAGCCACTATTCGACGTTCCTGCGCGCTCGGCCCCGCCCCAGGCCGAAGTGGCTCTGCTGCTGCCCGACTGGTCGGGATATTTCTACCGCATCTGGAACTATCCCAAGATGGATTATGCCTACACGGCCGCGGCGCTGTGCGAGGCCCAGATTCCGTTCGAGATTCTGGCCGAAGAAGAACTGGAACTCGAGGAAAATGTCCTCAACCGGTTCAAGATCCTGTACGTCGTCGGTAGCGAGTGGACCACGCCCACGATCCGCCGGCGGATCGAAAAATTCATCGCTGCCGGCGGGCACGTCTGCGCCAATGCCGATTCGCTGTCGCTCGATCTGGCCAGCGGCAAGCGGACCGATTTCCTGGCCGAGACGTTCGGTGCGGCGCTCGACCACAAATACAAGGTGCCGTTCTATCCCAGCGTCGAAACTCCGGAGGAGGAGGCCTGGTCGGCGGAAGTGTCGGGTAGCGGATCGCCGCTGAACTTCCAGAATAACGACGTCCACAAGCCGCACGTCTATTCCGCCTTGTGGCAGGAAAAAGCAGGCCAGCCGGTGCCCAACGAGGAGTCGTGGAAGAAAATCGACGCCCTGCTGGCTCACGTGCCACGCAAAGGGCGCGGCGATCTGCCGCAGTCCGGGCTCGATTTGCGGAAGCTTCCCCAGATCGACTACGACCGCCGCGTGGCCCCGCAGCCCTTGGCCTCGCACCACGAAATCGTGACCGCGAAGGTGACCAAAGGCAAAGCGATCGCCTGGTACCAGAAGAACGTCTGCGGCATCGAAACGGAGCGGACCGTGTGGCTGGGCACCCGACCGGGTATGAGCCTGCACGCCCTGGCCCAGCGGATGTCGCTCTCGCAGACCACCGAGCCCTGCAACCCGTTTCTGGCGACGGTGTCCAACGACTACGCGACGCACAAGGGCTACGTCGACCTGGTGGCCTATGCCGCCCGCCGGGCCGGCGTCCGACCCCTGGTGACGGCTCGGCTCAAGGGCGAGATCCCCTGCAACCTGGAGGTCTTGCCGCGGATCGACCGCAAGGGCAACATGCTCGTCGTGCTCGTCAATCACGATCAGACCCGGGCCAGCTACGACGTGACGGTCGACCCGGCGAGCCTGCGGACGAAATCGATGGCGGCGAATGCCGTGGCCTGGGACCTGCTGCGGTCCAAACCGCTCGCGCAAGCCGGGCCGGGAAAATTCCGCTTCGAGGTGGCTCCCAGTCGGGCCGCGGTTTTTTACCTCGGAGCGGCCGACGTCCTGGAACCGATCAAGGCGGTGCAAGCCCGGCTCGACGCGATGGATTTCGGAGTGCCCGAGTATTTCCTGCAGCGCCCCGAGTTGAATAAGCCGGCGTTCAACACGCCGATCCCGGCCAATTGAGCTGGCGAGCGCTGCCAGCGGTGAGGCGGATCACGCGTCTGGCCCGTCACGCGTCTGGCCCCCGCCGTCCCGCCGCCCAGTTGAGACGGGGCCGTCGGCGGGGTCAGGCAGAATGTGCGAAATGTGCCCGCCACGGGCGTGGGGAGCCGTGCCACTTTGTTCGCTGCCCAGCCCCCGCCGGCGGGCGACAATGGGGCCGGCACCGCTTTCAGGGCGGAAGTCGCGTCACTGGGCCAGCGTCACTGGGCCAGCGTCACTGGGCCAGCGTCACTGGGCCCACCTCTACTGGGCCAGCGTCGAATCGAGATCGGCCAATTGCCGCTTTTCTTCTTCGCTCAAGCGGCTGGCGTCGGGGCGCAATTTGCGGAAGGTTTGCAGCTGCTCCCGGGCCTGGGCCTTGTTGCCGGCGTCGCGATAGGCCAGCGAGAGGTGGAGAAAGGTCGTCGGGTTGACGCCGGGCGATTTGGTGGCCTGCTTCAGCGTGTCGACCGCCTGGTCGAAATTGTGCTGCTGGTACAAGATCACGCCCTTGGTGTCGAGCACTTCGGGATTGCGGCCCAACTGCGCAATGGCTTTGTCGATCAACTTGAGCGCTTCGTCGCAGCTTTCCGGCCGCTCCGAGAGCATCCAGGCCAGGTTGTTGGCGGCGATGGCATGGTCGGGGTTCAATTCCAGCATCCGCCGATAGTGGCGCTCGGCGTCGTCGCGGCGCCCTTGCATTTTGCGCAGCTGTGCCAGTACGAACAGCAAACCTTGATCGTCGCCGTGGGCATCGAGGGCCGTGCTGAGCACTTTTTCCGCGGCCGGGGCGGGTTGCTTGGTGGCGTCGTACTTCATCATCAGCCGGGCGAGCTGAATGGCAGGCTGCGGAGTCGTATCCTTCGCCGCCGCCGCGGTGAACAGCTCGACGGCTTCGCGGGTTTTCTTCTGGCTGAACAGCCAATCCGCCAGCACCACGTAGTATTGCGGATCTGCGGCGTACAGCTCGCGGTAGGTCGCTCCGGCCTCCGTGATGTTGCCCGTCGCGGCATACAGCGCGGCGAGCTTTGCAGAATGCCGTTGCGCTGATTGGGCGAGGGCAGCGTCGTCAGCTGCTTCTGCTTGAAGGCGTCGACGAGCGGGACGATTTCGTCGCCGCGATTCTTCAGTTTGAGCCATTGGGTCCGGAGCTGCAGGACGGTGAAATTGTCCGGGGCCGCCGATTCCAGCCGGCTCAACCAGGTTTCGGCGTCGTCCAGCTCGCCGTTGCGGAGCAAAAAATCCACCAGCCGGGCGATGCTCGCCGGGTCGGTCTTTTCTCGGCTGGCGAGCCGCACCAGCAACTCTTTGGTGGCGGGCAGATTCTTCTCGCCCTCGTTGAGTTGGGCCAGCGTCAGCAGATCGTCCGGCGTGCCTTGCTTGGGATCGGCCGCCAGCTCTTCGAGCAGTTTGCGAGCCTGGGTCCGCTGCTCCTTGCCGCCGTTGCGGAACAGCATGCGAATCTGAATCCGCCGATCCGCCGCCGTCGGTGCGCCGCTGCCCGGCGCCGTCGAAACCAACTCCCAGGCATCTTTCCAGCGGGCCTCCCCCATGCCGGCCAGGATCAGGGCCAGGGCATAGCGAGCATTCTGGTCCTTGGGATCGACCTCCAGCATGCGCCGCAAGCATTTCTCGGCGATGGCCGGATCGCGGGTTTCGAAGAACTGCGCCACCCGTTTCTGAATGCTGGTGTCGTCGCTGGCCGCCTCGGCCGCCTCGAGGAAATTTTTCGCTGCACCGGGGATGTCGCCGGCGATTTCATGCGCCTGGGCCCAAACGATCGATTGCTGGGCGCCGCTCAGCTTGAGGAACTGCTCCATTCGTTTGACCGTCGCCCGGGCCTTGTCGACCTCGCTGAGCTGGCTGTAGAAGCTGATCAGGGTCAGCCAGGAGCGGACCTCCTGAGGGCCCTTGCGAACCGCGTTCTTGAAGGCCGCTTCGGCGTCTTTCGGCCGATTGGCCGCCAGCATCGCCCGGCCCAGCCACAAATAGGCCGTCGCGTCGTCGGGCCGCGCTTTGACCCCGTCCTCGGCCAGCCGCAGAGCCCGCTCGTAGTCGCGGTCCTTCAACGACAGCTCGATCACCGTGCCGGACAAATCGGTCCCGCCGGATGTGTTGCCCAGTTCACCCAGCCGGCCCAATAATTGTTCGGCGTCGGCCATCCGGCCCTGCTGGTAGAGCATCGAAACCAAGACCTGAATGATGGTCGGCTGCCGCGCTCCCAACTCGACCGCCTTGGTCAGATCGCGGGCCGCCTGCCGCGAGTCGCCTTTCCGCTGGGCAATGTCGGCTCCCAGCATGTACACCTGGATCCAGGTCGGACGCAGGCCCTGTAACTGGCTGAGCAACTGGGTCGCTTTCACGAACGAGTCGTCATGCACGTCGCGCGATTCGATGGCGAGTCGCCGGGCCTGGGCAAACCGCCATAGCGAGCCGTCCGGACCTTCGAGCTCGCGCAGTTGCTTTTCGTATTTCAGGGCATCTTCCTTATTGCCCAGCTCGAACGCAAAGTTCAGCAAATGCCAGGTGTATTGGACGTCGTTGGGGTACCGGCTCGCCAAGCTTGACAGTTCTTCGTAGCCGGCCTGGCGATCTTTCATTTGCTTGAGCAGCGGAACGAGACGTTCCAGCACTTCAGCCAGTTCGCGCTTCGCATCGCGCTGCGCAGGCGCTTTCGAGCTGCGCTTGCAACTCCTTCACAGCCTGCGAGAATTCCCCGCGGTGCGCGAGCAAGTCGACTTGCAGCCGTACGGCTGGCCAGATGTCGCCGACGATCTGGCGGTACCTCTCGGCGGCCTGGATCGCCTTGTCCGCTTGGCCGGCCTGCTGATAGGCGAGCGCGCAACGCGCCGTAAGCGGTTTCGGTCTGCCCGCTGGCAGGTTCGGCGGCCGCCGCATCCTGCAGAATCCGCAGGGCGCCAGCCGAGTCGCCCTTGGCCTTGGCAATTTGCGATGCCAGAACTTTGACCGCGACCGAATCGGGCAGCGCCGTCCGGCACTCGGCCAGGGCCTGGTCGAGCTGTCCCCAGTTGCGCTCGGCGGCGGGGAGCTCGACTTGCTGGTTCATCAGTGCCCGGGCGTAGTTCACCTTGAATTGCGGCGGAGAGTTGGGGTCTTGATTGACCTTCGCGTAGCGGAGCACCGCCAGATCGATCTGTCCCGCCTGCTCCCAGGCGTCGGCCGCCGCCAGCCAGTCCCGCAGTGGCGCATTGTCGGTCTTCGCGGCCGCGTCGAAGGCCGTAGCCGCCTGGTCCCATTGCATCAGACCGAGATAGCAGCGGCCGCGATTGTATTCCAGATCAGCCTGCATGTTGGCATTGAACGCGCCGTTCAGGTTGACCGACTTGAGCACGTTCAGGGCCTGGGCGAATTCGCGCCGCATCAGGTGCCACTGGCAGCGCAGCAGGCGCAACTCGTTGGCCAGCGGGCCGGATGCCGCTCCCGCCACCTTGCTGGACGAAATCTCGCCTTCCAGAATCTCGAGCGGTTTTTGGGCATCTTCCGGCCGTCCCCATTTGAGCATCGCCCGGGCGATCTGCCGGTTGAGCGGGATGGTCGCATTCTCGGCCTTTTGCAGGCCTTCATTCCAGGCAACGAGAGCTTTTTCTTTTTCGCCCGCTTCGTCGTAGGCCAGGCCCAAGCCGACGTAGCCGAGTGAACTGGTCGGCGATGCGTCGATCGCCTGGCGGAAGTAACCAATCGCCTCCTGCGGGTCTTTTTTCACCAGTGCCGCCGAACCGGCCGACACGAGCAGCTGGAAGTTCTGTGGCAAGCTCTTCAAAGCGTCATCCAGTTGCTCCTGCGCCTGTTCGGTGCGGTAAATGGAGTTGTACTCATTGCGGGCTAACATCGCGTCGGGATTCTGCGGCGCGAGGGTCACCATCTGGTCGATCACGGCATCGGCCGCCGCGGCATGCTCGGGTTTGACCGGTTTGCCGAAATGTTCACGGTAGGTCAACGCCAGCGCGGAGGAGAGCTTGATATCGCCCGGATTCTGCTCGAGCGCGGCTTTGCACGCATCGACTACTTCTTCCGCCGTTACGCGATTGTCGGGACCCAGCTGCCTGGCGAGCGCCAGCGCCAACGCCCAGGACGCTTTGGCGCCGCCTTCGTGCATTTCAATCAATTTACGAGCCAGGGCCTCGGTCTCCTTGAATCGCCCCAATTCGACCAACAGCTCCAAGCGTCGATCGAGCAGATCGGTCCGCTCGGGAGCCAGGATCGCCGCCTGGTCGTACAGCGACAGCAAGTACACCTTATCGCCGGGGGTCGCGGCAACCTTGTCGAAGGCCTTAGCCTGGCGCACGTGGGCGTCGGCGTCCTTAGGGTTCAGGACCAGGAACAGCGTCAGGTTCTCGGCCATCTCGGCCCAGTTCTCTTCCTTCTCCGCGGCGTCCGCCTTGGCCAGGTATTTCTTCGCATTGCGGGCCAGATTCCAGGTCCGCGCCGCGTAGCCGCCGACGGCCAGCACGACGAGCACGATCACCGTGCCCAGCATCCAGCGCACGTTGACCGGCATCCGGCTCCAGCGGCTCTCGCGGCGAGGACGGGACGGCTTGGACTTCGCGGCCGGGGTCGAGCCCGGGGCAGGACTTTGCGTCGTTGACATGGCGCTATCAAATCCGATGGTCTGGTAAGCCAGTGAGGTGACGAATCAAGTGTCGGACGAATCCTCAGCAGGGGCGGGGTTCGTGCTCAGCACGCGGCTCAAGTACGCCGAGAACAAGGCGATCATGATCAGGGCCAACGGCATTTGAATGACGTAGCCGGCCCAGTCGTGGGCCAATTTGTGCGCCTCTTCGCTCGTGGTGAGCTTCATCAGAATGCCCGTGGCCGCGATCCGGAACGCGTTGGAAATCACCGCAATCGGCAGCACCGCGGCCAGCAGCAGCAGCTTGTGGATCAGCGGGCGCTGCACGATCAGCGTGTAGGCCACGACCGTGGCCGACATTGTCATCAGCAGATTCATCCCGCTGCAGGCATCGACGATCTCCAGCCGAACGTCGTCGATTTTGAGCGTCGTGCCCTGCGTGACCGCCGGAAAGCCGATGATCTGTAGGATCCAGGAGGCCAGCACCGCCGAGTACCCCTTGAGCGGCACGCTGAGCAACTGTTCGATCGAGTTGGGCAGCGGGATCATGAACAACAGAAAGAAGATCGAGGGCCCCGCCCACTGCAGCGCTCCCAATCCGCCCAGCGTCAGAAATATTCCGGCCAGGCAGGGAATCAGCGACAGCGGGTGCAGACCCAGGATCAAGTACCGCTCGCCCACCAACCGCATGACCAGCGCCAGCCCAATCAGCGGCAAGCCCCAGCCGCTGCCCTTCCATTTCCGTGGGTCGAAATTCTCGCTCCGCAGATAGAGCAGGAACAGCGAAATCACCGGCACGATGTAACCGTGCGAATGCTCCGCCTCGGCCGACCAGCGTGCTTCCAGCCGCTCGAGCGTCGTCCAATACGACCAGAGCGTTATCGCGGCGATGCCACCCAAGACCGCCATTCGCTCGTTGGACGGCCGCCAGAGCGACCAATCGGTCCCCACGGCCGGGGTCGGCGGCGATTGCCCTTCCGCTGGGTTGACAGCTCCGGAGACCGGAGTGCCCTCGGCTTGGGCCGGCGACAAGTCGCTTGCCGCGGCACCGGGCGCAGCGGTATCGGCGACCAGGTCGGTTTTCGGCACGTCGCTGGTCGAGGCAGTCGAGAGCATGAACTGGATGCGGTCGGACAAAGGAAGAATTGCTCTGCGATGGCCCGGTGCCACCTCTGCGATGGCCGAATGCCGCCGAGCGAAGACGTGCTCTGATCGAATCCTGGGCCAGCCGACGCAGGAACTTCAGTATATATTGAAAACCGTGGTGGAAAAGTACCCAAAGGCCCTTGGCGTCCTGTCTGCCAAGGCCGAAACGCACTTGCAGTCCGGGCCGAATCGTGAGAATTGGCCTCAGCTTAGGTGGCCAAGAAAATTGTCACGGCTTTGCCGGTCTTTCTAATTGTCGGGGATGTGCCGCGGACGGCGGCGGTTGGTCCAATTGCAGTGCCAGATCTTGGTACCTGCGCTGCTCAAGCGGATGCACTTGGTGCAAGGTCAGGCCGAGCTCGTGACCCCGCCGGAGGGCGGCCTGGGTTCGCCCGGCATCGCCCCGATGCGCCGCCAGTTGAGCCAGATGAAAATAGGCAATCCCACTCGGGCATTCGGCCAGCGATTCGGCCAGATCGTGCTCCGCCGCCTGCAGCTCGCCGGCGGCCAATTCCACACACGCCCGCAAAT
Organism: uncultured Planctomycetaceae bacterium; assembly: GCA_963828155.1. GTDB lineage: Bacteria > Planctomycetota > Planctomycetia > Pirellulales > PALSA-1355 > CAWCAX01. Next base: position 258,547 of record CAWHDQ010000007.1, on the reverse strand, counting down.
CAAGCAGCTCCCACGTCGGGCCGGCGACCTCGAATGCCTGCTCAATCAGCTGCAAGGCTTCTGCATGCTGCCCCCCGTCGAGCGATCGGATGCGCCAGTTCCGTCGCCAGCCGCGGAAACCTGCGTGGGCACGATTTCCAGTGCTTGGCGACAATCGGACTCTGCTCGCCGGTAATCTCCGCCGAGGGTGTCGAGCTGGGCTTCGCTGACCCAGACCGCCGCAATTCCTGCCCGGTGCTGTGCATTGCGGGGCTGTCCCAGGGGGCTGTCCGATTGCTGTTTCGCGGCTTCGAGGAGGGCACGAATGTGCGCAACTTGCGGCAGCGTCAATCGCGAGGCGCCCGCCAGGGCATCGGCCGTGGCGGCGAGCGTCTGCAGTTCGGCACCGACCGGGGCCGGCTCGAATTGATCGATGGCATCGTCGATCTGCCCCCGCCGGGCAAGCAGCTTCGCCAACCGCAAGCCGGCTGCTGGGTTGACCACCGCCCAATCCCGAAGCATCCCTTCGGCTTTGTTTGCCAGCAAGGTCGCGACCGGTGCCGGCAGGCCGGCTCTGCGGCTCGCTTCGTCGGCGATTTCCGTGGCCGCCGCCAGTCGTTGCTGCCGGTCGGCCGAGTCGCGGGCCTCGAATACGTAGCGGTCCAGCGCGTCCGTGGCTTCCCCGTTCTTGCCCAGGGTCAGTCGCAGCAGCACTCGTAACCGCAAGGTTCGCGGCGATTCGGGCTCCAGTTTTTCCAAGCGGCGGAGCCAAATGGCCGATTCGGCCGGGTCGCCGTCGGCCAACAGCCCGTCCGCAAAGGCGGCCAGCAGCGACGCCGACGTTTGTCCGGAAAGCAACAGCTCCATCTCGTGTCGGGCTCGCGGCCTGTCGCCTTGACTCGTGTAGAGTTCGGCCAGCAGGAGCCGGTCGTCGGCCGCTTCGGCGCCGCGCGCCTCAATCCGGCGAGAATCTCGAGGGCTTCGCCGCGGGCCCGCCGGCCGCCGCGGGCCGCAAGGATCCGCGCTTTGACTCGCCGGTCTTCGTCGGCCGCGTCGGGCAGCTGCAGGTTCGCGTCGAGCAACTCCAGCGCCTGGCGATATCTCGGGTAATCGCCCTGGGCGGCCAGGATCGTCGCGAGATTGCGACGCACCCAGATCAAACTGGCCGGATCGGCGTCGGCGGCCTTCAGCAGGCGTCGCAGGGCCGCAGCGGCCCGCGCCGAGTGTCCGCTCCGCAGGTAGAAACCCGCGAGTGCCGCCAATGAGCCAGGCTCAGCCGCACCGGGTTGTGCCGCCAGCTCATAGTGGCGTTGGGCCTTGTCGGGCTGGGCGGCTGCCTCCCAGCACCTGGCCACGGTCTGCAGCCGCCGCGCTGCCGGGACACTGCGCGCGACCTCGGCCAACAATGCTTCAATGCGGTCGCTCTGGCCACTCGTCGCCATCAGTCTGGCCAGGGCGACCCAGGCCGCCTCGCACTGATGGTCGAGCCCGATCGCGCTCCGCAGGGCATGCTCGGCATCGGCTGGACGATGCACATGAGCCCAGAGCAGGCCGAGCCAGACGAAGTCAGCCGCCTCGTGGGCGTTCTCGGCCGCGCTGCGGACCAGTTCGACGAGCCTGCCGCGCTCTGGCCCCCCAGCGAAGTCTGGCCAATCTGACGCGTCAGATACGAAGAATAGGGAACCTGCCGCTCGTCGTACGATCGCAACAGGTCGTCCGCTTCCGCAAACCGGTTCTCTTGTTGGAGCAGCTCCAGGGCTTGTTCCAAGACCGCGGGTGCGCCGTCGCCCAGCTCGATCGCCTGCCGCAAATGTCCGATCGCGCCGGCGGGATCTCCTTCCAGCAAGTCGATCTTGGCCTCCCAGCGAGGAAAGTGGCTGCAGTCCGGCCGTCGGACTCGGGCAGTGCCGATCGATTGGCGGGCTGCGGCGAGCCTGCCCTTGTCGCCCCGCTGTGCTTGTTCGATCTGCTGTAGGGCCTGAGCAAAAATGCAGAGCAGGCTCGCGTCATTGCTCTCTCGGGCGTCGACCTCGTTCAGCACTCGCCCGACGATTTCCGAACGCTCCGCATCGTCGGCGGTTGTGAGCTGCAGCCAGCGCGCGGGCAAGTTCCGCGGCTGCCAGGCAAGCATCTCGGCCTGCCGCCGCTGGCGCTGGCGCGGCTGCCGATCGACTCGTGAAGTTGTTCCAAGCCCCTCGCGAGGTCGAACCGATCCGCGGGAGCGAATGCTGCCGAATCGTTTTCCAAGTCGAGCAGCGCCGCCTCGGCAGCCAGCCCGTCGCGTTCCGCCAGCAGCCGCCCGCGGGCGAGTCGCAATGCAACGCAGTCGCCACACACCTGACGACCAGAAGTCAGCAACGCTTCGGCGGATTCCCAGTCGGCCAGCCGCACGGCCAATTCGATCGAGGCCTGCCAGAGCTCGACTGAGCCCGGCAGAGAATCGCGCGCCGCGGCCAGCACGGCGACCGCCTCCTGGGCCCGCTCTTGGGCAAGCAGCATTTCCGAGCGCAAAATGGTCCGCTCCGGCAAGGCGGCAAAGTCGCCAGGCGCGTCGGTCAAGAGTGGCTCGAGGTCCCTCCAATCGCGAAACGCAGCCGGCAGGGCGAAATTCTGACGCAGCGCTAGCTGAGCCAGGATGACGGCGACGCGCGGGCCGGCCTGGCCGGTATGCCAAATCCGTCGGTATCGCTCCAGGGCCTCGTCCCAGCGACCGGCCGAAACGAGCGCTTCGGGCCAGAGTTTCAATCGCCGCGCCCCACTCGGGGTGACGTTCGGCCAGCTGCCGAAACTCGGCCAGGGCTCGGTCGGTCTGCCCCGACATTTCGTGGCAGCGCCCGATCCAAAGGTCGCAGTGGCGAACCATTTCGGGCGTGAGAGCGGGGGCTTGGCGGGCCAGCGCGAATCGGTCGGCCGCGTCCGGCCATTGATGCCCCAGCATCAGCAGGCGCACTTCCAGATACGCCAGTCGCCCCACCGGATACGCCGCGCGTTGCAATGCTGCCAGGGCAGCCGCTGCTTGCGCCGCGTCGGCCAACTCGACGAGCACCTCGGCCCGGGTCCAATGCAGCTCCGGATGCGCGGGCAAGGCCGCGAGCCCTTCGTCCACCTGCGCGAGTGCCGCGCGCGGATCGCCGGCCGAGAGTTCCAACCCGACCCTGGCCAGCCGCAGGGCGGAATCCCGCGGGGCCGTGCGCACGGCTTCCTCGAGCCGGCGGCGGGCCTCGTCCATGTCGCCCAGACTCTGTGCCACTTGGGCGGCCAGCAACCAGGTCGGGGCTTCTTGGGGAGCAAGCCGTCGGCGCGATCGCAGATCCGACTCGGCTGCCGTCAAGTCGCCGCGCCGTAAGGCCCACTGGCCGCGGACGCGGTACGCCTCGGCCGATGCGGGGTTCGCTGCGATCATCGCGTCGAGGCACGCCGCGCCCGCCGCAGATGGGCCGGGCTCCTTGCCGAGCAAGCCGGCGAGGCGATCGTACAGCAATTCGACCGGGTTCTCGATCGATCGCCTGCCGGAGCGTCTGTTCGGCGGTGGACGAATCGCCTTCGCCGGCCTGACACTCGGCCCACAGAATCGCCAACTCCGAATCGTGCGGCGACTGGCGCTCCAGGCGTTCGAGTTCCTGTCGCGCGGCGGCAAACCGCCGGGTCGCCAGCGCGGCGCGAATCAAGTCGCGGCGTGCCTCGCTGTGCTCCGGGTCGAGACGCAGTGCGGTGTCGCAAGCGGTGAAGGCTGCCGCCGCTTCTCCAGGAATCCGCAAGCGAAGCGCGCCCAGCTTGGCCCACGCGGCCGCGTCGCGTGGCATGGCAGGCAAGTACCGCTCCAGGACCAGCGCCGCTTCGCCGAACCGTTCGCGCGATTCAAGGTCGGCCGCCGCCCTGCGCAGCTCGGCGGCCAGACGCTCGGCCTGGCGGTCGTGCCAGAACCCGGGCCGCCGCGCCCGCCAGCAAAACCGCGGCGCCGGCCACGGCGATCAGCCTCAAATCAACCCGTCGTCTCATCGCGATCGATCAACTGCCAGATAATATTCTGTTTGATACGGCATCGTGGGCGGTCGGCGACAACACACATGACCAAGGCGGCGGTGCGTCATGCCCGACGGCTTATTCGGTCTACGTCCGCGAAACAGGGTGGTTCGCTCGACCGCCAGGGGGCTGGTTGGTCCTGAAGTGCGACCCGGCTTTGTTCCAGCCCTCGGCCGAAATAGAATCGATACAGCTCGGGTTGACCCGGGCACGCCCCAAACGCCCGGGAAGGACGAGTGTCGATGAATTTGGCTCCTCGCCCGATCGCGTTCGCGCCGGCCGCGCCGCTGGTTGAAACTGCTCGGCGGTGCGATGCTGCTCGCCGGCGTGCTGGCCCTGACCGAACGCTGGATCTACGGGCGTCAACCGATCGGACCCGTCGAAATCTTTTCCGGTGTCACGTATACCTGCGAGCGGATCGAAGGTCAGCCGGACGCCAGTGGCCTGTGCTACCTCGTGCAGGTCGATCTGCGGACCGCCGGAATCGAGTTGTATGCCACCCCCCTCGACGCCGAGGCCGTGGCCGAGGGCCACCACTATAAGCTGGAGACCGCCGAAAGCGTGACCCGCCGCGAACGGCTTGCGGTGTGCATCAACGGCGTTCTGTTCAGCAGTCCTTCGCGCTGGCTCCGCCGTAGCGGGCAGTTGGCCCGCGGGTCGGAACTGGTCATTGCCGACGGCACGGCAAGCCAGGTCGACCGACTCAATTTCCTGGTGTGGTTCGATCGAGAGTTGACTCCGCACGTCGAACCCACCCGCGTGCCGCGCGACGAATCGCTCCGCGCTGCACGCTGGGGCATCGCGGGGCAGGTCTTGGTTCTCAAGCAGGGCAAGCCGACACGCCAGGGTGACCAGATCGTCGATCGGCAGACGATGCTCGGGATCGATTCGGAAAAACGCCTCTTGTGGCTGGCGGCATTCGATCGGGCTTCGAGCAACGCCGCCGCGGAGATCCTCGCACGGCATGGCGTTCAGGACGCGATTCGTCTGGATGGCGGCGACTCCAGCACGCTCGTGATCGGTGACGGTGCCCGGGGGATCCGTCCCGGCCCGGCCCTGGGCAGCTGGCGGCCGTCGGCCACGTTTTTCGGCCTCCGGGCCGATCGGCTGCCCGATCCTTGAGAGCCTGCGAGGCCATCCGAAAACCGCCGAGGGCGGGTCTATTTTGCTGTGCCCCGGGAGCCAAATATGCGCAGCCCTTTCCGAGGCGGTTCTCGAATTCGCTTCAGCAGCCTGGCGCAGGCGACTGGCGGAGCGCCAAGAATGGCCGCTCTATCAAATAATAGGACGCGGCGGCAGCGAGATATGCCGTCAGAAAGTTCCAGGGAAAAACACCGGTGATCGTGGTATTCATCGGCGTCAGAAAGAGTTGCTGCCAAAGGTATAGGCTGTACGACAAGACACCCAAATGCACCAGCGGGCGCAATTGAGCCCCGCCCCACCGCAGTCTGCGGCTGGCGAATCAGCCACAACATCAGGATTGCAACGGCCACGCTGCTGAATGTCACGCCGAATACTACGTTGTATGAACCGCGGAAATGCAGCGACAGAAAGGGCGTGACGAAGAGCAGGAACGTCGCCGCCACGAGCACCTGCGCGACCGCTCAACAGCGGTTTGACCAGCTGCTCGAACCGCGGCGAGCCTTCGACGAGCGCGATCAAGCAGCCTAGCATGATCGGATCGAGCGGTTGGCAGCATCATCGTCAGATATCCGCGGACCGAGGGAAACAAGAAGTAGACGATCACTCGTAACGGCGGCATGGCGACAATCAACGCCGCGGCAACGCGGGAGCCCATCTTGCCCCGGCCAGTACAAGCGTCAGGGGCCAGAGCAGGTAGAATTGTTCCTCGAGCGAGAGCGTCCAAAAATGGGCAACAAACCAAAACGCGTCGTCGTAGTGCAGCCAGAATACGCCGTTGTTGATCGAAAACAGCGCCGCCGTCAGCAGTTGGCCGGCATCAAATGCAGGATGCCGGCAACCGTCAGCAGGGCAATCACCGCTAAATAGCAGTAAAACGCCGGGAAGATTCGACACACGCGGCGATAGTAGAACTGTCGCAGGTTGATGCTGCCAGTGCGTTCACGTTCGCGTCGCAGCAGATGCGTGATCAAATACCCGCTGATTACGAAAAAGGTCAGCACCCCCAGATTTCCATTGTGGTGCAGGCACTGGACCAGATAATTGATGGCGGTCCAGTCTGACCGCAGCCAATCGACGTACGAATAACTACCGTGGGCCGCCAGGACCAGGATAATCGATATGCGCGCATTCCGTCGAGGCTGGGTATGCGCCGCCTTCCGGCCGTTGCGGCGGGCGTCGGCACTGTTGCTTCGGGTGCCGTTTCAGTTTGGATGGCCATATCGTTGTCGTGCAATGTGCCCGATCGAGGTCTGGGTCATAGTGTCGAGGGCCCGGCGCGATACGCCGGAGATCCGAACGAACATCAATCCGTGCGGCCGGGTTCGTCGGCGCGAGCGCAGGCATGGTCGATTCTTCGGCGTGGGGCGGGGGCGGAGCGACTTCACCCTCCTGCAACGTCAACTCGCGTCGCTTGATGACGATGAGGGCTTCGAAAAAGGACATCAGCATGCAATAGGACAGGCCGGTGCTGCCTTCCAAGATGCCCCGCTTCCAGAAGTACTGATACAAAAATCGCCAGACCGGCCGGCCGGGAAGTTGGCGGCGTACCGCGAGCAGCGCCTGGCGGCGGCGGAACGGATCGGACGAGAACAATTCCCGCCTCCGCGCCGCGCGACGCCGGCCGCGTGCAATTCGGTCCGGGCCTCCTGCGAGGAATAGCGATTGTGCCGATCCACCCAGTCACTGATCCCTTTGCTGAACGAATAGTGCAGAATCGGCTGGTCGATTCGAACGAACGCCTGGCCCTCCATTGCGACCGCCTTCTCGCCGTGGCCCGCGTCGACAAACGTTGCCTGTCCGCGGCGGACAACTCGGGTAATCCATACCGGAAACGCATCGGAGTGCCGCAACCAACGGCCGAGAAATATCGTTTTGCGGCAAATCATGAAACCGGCGGTCTCGTTCGTGGCCAACCGCAAATTCCGGTCGAGTTGGTGGCAAAACTCGGGAGTGACCACCTCGTCGGCGTCGAGCATCAAGGCCCAGGGATGTCGCAGATCCCCGTGCTCCAAAGCCCAATTGCGCTGCTGGGCAAAACTCTCAAAAGGGTGGCAGAGGATGCGAGCTCCCAACCCCGCGGCAATCCGGCGAGTTGCGTCCGTCGAACCGCTATCGACGACGACGACGTCGTCGAACGTCGTCAGAGCCTCCAGGCAGCGCTGGATATTGCACGCTTCGTTCTTTGTCAAGATGACTACGGAAACGTTCATCGTCCAAACTTGTTTGTGTTCCACCCGGGAAAGCGGCACGCACGACGTCGAGGGAAATGGTCCGCGGTCCACCGAGCGATTGCCCGATGGCCAATCACGCGTCACAGCGGTCGTCGGCGGATGTTCTCGTTTGTGGCCGCCGGCGTCGTCGAGACGCTGAGCCGCGGATTCATGAATGGGCGTTCACAAAAATGCCAAAAGATCGCCGCCAATCCAACCTGCAGTATAAGTTGCATGGCCGCGTTGAACACGAGCCAATGGGGTGAAATAAGATGTCCTGCCAACGTCTTGCAGAGCGTCAGATTGCTTTGGTGAATCAAGTAAAGGCTGTAGCTGACTAAACCCAGCGCCATGAACGGACGTGCAAGGGCGCTTGCGGCAAACTGACGATCGAATGGACGCAGGTAGATCAATAGCACGGCGAACCAAGTGACGACCGGCAGTTCCTGCAAGAGCAAGGGCATTGGCGCCGATTCGGAGTGTCGTAGATAAAGGTAAGTGCTGGTCATCGCAGCGGCAAAGATCGTCAGGTCGACGGCCAGCTGCGCAGTTCGTCGTCGCACCCGACACAGCCGCCAAAACACCACGCCGCCCAGGCCGAAATAAAGCCAGTATTCGACAAAGATGCCCCGGTACAAAAACGGCTGTTGGACTCGCCAAAGCAAGCTGAGGGGCATCAGTCCGAGCATCCAGGCCAACCGCCACCGCCGGCTCGGAACCAACAGCAGCAACGCCATCGCCAGATAGAATTGCTCCTCATAATTCAATGACCAGAAAGCCGTCACGAAGTTCGTTGGATTGATGGCCGGCGATTTTTCCGGTGAAGTCGTGAGCGTGAACCACTGCGTGAGGGTCAGATTCTAGATCCAGACCCCGACCGGCCTAAGTAATTGATTCTCTCCCCCGCCCGCAATCTTGAGGAAGGCGCCCCGTGACAAACCAAATCACGGGCGCACAAATAGGGCGGATAGATCCGATGGATCCGCCGCCGCATGAAACCCTTGAATCCGAGTCCTCGCACCGTACAGGCCTCGGCCGCCGCGGTGATGCAATAACCGCTGACGACGAAAAACAGCATCACCGCCGAAGGGCCGAGCGGTATTCCGCTGGTGTGGTCAATGACCACGGCCAGGGCCGCAATGCCGCGCCAGGCATCGAGCATCTGGTAGCGAGGCGCATGGAGTTCGCCTGGCGCGCCCACAGGCGCGATGTGGCCGCTTGCCTTGCAAGGTCAATAGGGGCCGCCAATCCAGTCTCCCCTGGCTGGTCGCGCGCCTTCATCGGTGGAATCCTGTCGTGAATTGGCTGCGTGCCGACGATGGCAACCGCGGGCGGATCGGCAAAACCCCCGTGGAACCCGCGGTACTACCAGTTTCGTTCTTGGCGGGAATGACGACCGAAACGTTCTGCGTACGGATTTGCGCGGAATGGCCCCCGGCAACGTCGCGTCTGGTTGAAAAATTCCGATCCGATCGTAGCAACTTTGGTCGCCGGAAACCTTACGGCATCGTAATCGCCGTCGGACTCGCTCAGTCCCCGACCCGCGTCCGCTCTTCCAGGCACCACGCGAGCCGTGAGACCGACTCCCGGGGAACCAAGAGCATGTCTTGCTCGAACTTGTCGGCGGGATCGTACGGCACGAACCGCGGTGTCTTGCCGGCGAGCTTGCGGTAGGCTCGGTAGTCGAAGTCGCCGATGAAGCGTACGACATCCGCCTGGGTCTGTCCGTGCCAAGCGAGGCAGTGCCGCATGAATTCGCCAAAAATGATCGGTCGGCTCGCGGCCAAAAAAGTTCTGGCGCCCCGCAAAATATTCAGTTCGTAGCCTTCGGCATCGATCTTGATCAACGCACAGTCGGGGGGCAGCCGTCCCGCGGCGAACAGAGCGTCAAGCGTGGTAAGTGCCACTGGAATCCGTTCGCAGACGTACGTCGAGCCAGTCGGCAACACATTGGCGTTGCCCGTGCCTTCTCCGCTGCGGAGATTGCCCGCGACGTGGATGTCGGCGGGACCTTCGCTGTCGCCCAGGCAGCATTCGAGGAGCGACACAGACGATTCAAGCTGATTCAACTCGATGTTGCGCCGCAGTGACCGGCAATTGCTCGCAATCGGTTCGACGCACCAGACGCGCCCGTCGACCTGGGAGCCGCGCGCGCCGCAGCACCATTGCCAGCGGAACGCCGATCAGGCCGATACTGGCGCCAATGTCGAGTGTATACCCGCGCCCCGGATGCAGGCGGGCCAGGAACTCGGGAATTTCGTATTGAAGCCGCCCATCAGCAACCCGATGCGTTCGTGCCAGCATTGAAGGTCGAGCAGCATCCGGTATTTCAAGGGCCGGCAAAAAGCGGCCTCGGTGAAAATATGACGCCCCTGCAGTCCCAGCCAACGATGCAACGGCCAGGCCGGCCCGGACTTTGCCGCGAAAATTCGGCAGGGGTGCAAGCGCTTTGGATAGCGCGACGTAGCAGCGGGCGGCTGCGGCGGAGAGCAGGCCGCCATCGTTGCTGCCGGGTGTTGCGGGCGATTGGCTCATCGCGCAGGCCTCCGGCGAGCACGGCCCATCCGCCAGCTCGCGGCGTTTGATTTCCACGGCGGGATTGCCGGCCACGACCATCCAAGCGGCAACGTCGCGGACGACCACCGCCCGCGCTCCGGCCACAGCGCCCGGCCCGACGTTGACGCCCGGCGCCACGAACACGCCGGCACAGATCCATGCGGCTTCGCCGATCTCGATCGGAGCCGAGGTGAGCCGCATGTGGCGGTCGCGGATGTCATGCGACGCAGTGCACAGGAAGCTGTACTGCGACACAGTGGCGTGGGCCCCCACCGTGACTGGTGCGACGCAATAACAGTCGACGTCGTAGCCCAGGGAGCTATAGTCGCCCATCGTCAGGTTCCAGGGTGCCCAAATCCGGGTCGAGGGTGCCGTTTTGCAGCCCCGGCCGATCCGGCACAAAGGCCCGCAGCAGCATTCGCCGCCAGCCGTGCAGAATCCGCGGCGACGGGCGAAACAGCAGCAGCCAGGCTGCGGCCCAGGCCACGCGGCCCAGCTTGTTTCCCCATCCGTGCGGACTGGGGCAATCCCGCGGCCCCACGGTGATGGGCTTATTTGGATGCTGGCTTTCCATACGACTCATTGGGCCCTGCACGAGGGGCTTGCGGCCGATGTTGGCCCAACTGGACTTTCCGGGCGGCTTGACGAAAAACGCTGTGTCCGTGACCCCGTTGGACGTCCAAATCGTCCTCCAGGATTTCAATTTCTCTGCAAGATCCTGCCAAACTGCGTTCGATCCGCCGTGCCGCGGGTAGACCGAGGCCGGTGAATGCGTCGGATGCGACAAATACCAATTGGCATTGTCGATGATCAGCAATCCACCCGGTTTGAGCTTGGCCAGTGCAACTTGACTACGCAGTATTCGCGGAGTGTGCCGTCGACGAGGACGAAATCCAAGCTAGAGTCAGCCAAATCAGCCGCGATCTGCACAGTAGTCGGCTGATCGGCACGCGATTCCAGAGTGTAGTCAGCGGCCGCATAACAGAGGGTGACATTTTTAAATTCTTCAGCCAACAACTGCAGCTCGACCCTCGCGAACCATTGTCGATCGGATTCAACGCTTACCAGGTGCCCAATGCGCCTCGCGAACCAACAAGTCGAACGTCCTGCGCCCCACTCTAAGCCGTTATCGGTTGGTTTCAGCCAGTCTTCCAACAGGCCGATCGCGGTTTGCGTCAACCACGGCGTTTGCGGATTCCGCCGTTGGTACAGCATCAATCCCATGCGGTTCCAGAGGTATCGTGGGGTCCAATGCCGCAAAGTTCTAGGCATTGCTGTCGGCTCCGACAAAATGGTTCTGCACCCGATGACTGCCGCCGCCACCTCTGCGTGTCGCACATGTCTTGGCGTAGGCGTCGGCGAGCCGCCGGGCGGCCCCGGCCCAGCTCAATTTGCGCGCGAAATCGTGTCCCTGACGGCCGATCGCGATCCGCTGGGCCGCCGGCAGCGTCAAAATGTCCGCGAGCGCCGCGTGCTCAAGGCATCCACCTCGAGCGGCACGACCCGCCCCGCGCCCGCCCGCTCGACGAATCCACTGGCTTGCACTTCGCGGCTGGAGACCACCGGAGTGCCGCGGGCCATCGCCTCGACGACCGTGGCCCCAAAATTCTCATGGTAGCTGGGCAAGGCATAGACGGTGGCGTCATCGTAGGCGGCCCACTTGTCGGCGTCGTACAGCGGGCCGATGAAGTGCACTCGCGGGCCGAGCCCCCACTGCCGGCAGGCGGCGTGCACTTGCTCCAAGTACCCCGGATCGTGCGTGTCGACGTCGCCGACCACGGCCAGGTGGACGTCGCCGGGCAACCGGGCCAGCGCCGGAATCAGCAGGTCGGCGAGCCCCTTTTTGCGGTGCAGGCGAAAGAAACAGGACGAGCGGGACGTCGGTCGGCAATCCATGCTGGCGGCGAAAAGCGCCTTCCGACCGCGGAACTTGCCAGGCCTGTTCTTCGACCCCCAGCGGAATCGAAAGCGGGCGGCAGCCGGGCACGAGCTCCGCCAGTTCGTCGCGCTCTTCGTCGGTTGTGGCGTGCAGCCAGTCCGCGCCGCGGACGTTCCGCTCCTCGTTGAGCCGCCAATACAGTTTTTTCTTCCACGCCGAGCGGCTGCGCGAATACGCCGCCAGCATTCCGCACGGACGCAGGACGACAGGCACCCCCTGCCGCCGGGCGCCTCCGGCAGGCTGCGGTCGTGGCATAGGAAAACAGCCCGTGGACGTGAACGATGTCGAAGCCGCCGACTTCGCGGCGCAGCCAGGCCCCCATTTGCCGCGAGTACTTCCACATTTCACTGCAGGTGCGGGGAAAAATATGGAAGTTGATCTGCTCGTAACCGGGTTCTTCGAATCGCAGCCGGCCCGCCGGACCGTCGGCGTCGGTCGTTGCCAGGTCGACCGACAAACCGGCGTGCTCGACCAGCGCGGCACATCCCGAGCACGGCCTGGCTCGGACCGCCGTAACGGCGGGCGATGGCCGGGATGACGTGCAGCACCGCCGCAGCCGGGGAGCGGCTGCTGGCGCGGGAGGCGACTTGGTTTCGATTTCACACATCAAGCGGAAACGCCGGCTAGCTCTGAAACAGCGCCTCGTTACGGGCAACCCAATCGTAGAGTTTTTTCACGCCCTCGGTCTTGGAAATGGTTGGCTCCCAGCCGAAGGCTTGCTTCGCCTGCACGACGTTGCTGACATAGACCTTCTGATCGCCGGGGCGCCAATCGCTGAACCGCAGTTGCTGGGGCCGGCCCGTCATCTGGCGGAGCAGATCGATCAACTCCAACAGCGACATGACGTTGCTCGGGCCGCCGCCGATATTGAAGACCCGGCCCTGGGTATGGTCGATGTGCTCGGTCGCCAGGCGGAAGGCGCGAACCAAATCGTCGATGAACAGGATGTCGCGAACTTGCTTCCCGTCGCCGTAGACGTTGATCGCTCGGCCGAAATGGGCCGCGATCACGAAATGCACGACCCACCCCTGGTCCTCATTGCCAAATTGGCGGACGCCATACTGGCAGGACATGCGGAAGACGACCGTCCGGATACCGTAAATCCGCGCGTAGTCGCGCACGTATTGATCGGCCGTGCCCTTCGAGCAACCGTAGGGGGAATGAAAGTCGAGCGGGCACGACTCATCCATGCCTTGCGGGTAGTCCTGGTAGGCGTAGCGGCCGTCCGCTTCGACGACCAAGGCGTGATCGATCCCCCCGTAGACCTTGTTGGTCGAGGTGAAGATCAGCACCGGATCGATCCGGGATTCACGAATCGCTTCCAGGACATTGAAGGTGCCCAGGGCGTTGATCTCGAAGTCTTCGCGCAGGCTGGGCGACGGACGTGGTCACGGCGACCTGGCCCGCGGTGTGATAGATCGCGTCGAACCCCTCGGCCACGACCTTACGCAGCGCCGGGTAGTCTCTGACGTCGCCTTGGACGAACGCGAAACGGCCCGGATGTTCGCTCTGGAGCCATTTCAGGTTGTTCTCCGTACCTTTCCGTGAAAGGTTGTCGAAGATGACAATTTGTTCGCCGTCGCGAAGGAGCTGATCGGCCAGATTGCAGCCCACGAAGCCGCAGCCGCCGGTAATCAGAAAACGTGCCATGTCGAGCGTTTCTTCCTCGGGCTGCGGAGTGGAGACTGTTTGCGGTTTAGATTCGGGGCGGGGCCACGCGGGACCAGGCCCATCGTCGAGCAGCTAAGCGTGGCGTTCGTTCAGCCGGGCCTCAAGCTCGCCGACGAAGGACTGCATGCCGCAATGCGTTTCCACGAACTGCCTGGCATGGACTGCCAGGCGCTGGCGCAGCGGCGCATCGCCGAGCAATTGCGCCAATCGTCGGGCCATCGCTTCGTCGTCGTCCAAGGGCACCAGGTAGCCAGTTTCGTCGTCCGTGACGAACGTTTCCGGTCCGCCGCAGCGCATGCTCACGACGGGTAGCCCGGAGGCCATTCCTTCCAGCGCCGCGATGCATAATCCTTCCTGCCACGACGGCAAGGCGAAGACCTGGGCCGAGCGATAGGCGAGGCTCACGTTTCCTGGTCCAACTCTTCCAGAAACGTGACCGCGTCCGCAATGCCCAGTTCCGCCGCCAGGTTGCGCAGCCCCTCCGGCACGCGCCGCGTGCCGATCAGGGTCAAAGTCGCGGCGGGGATGGTCTGACGCACGCGGCGCAGGGCGCGGAGCAGCAACCTGACGTTCTTGCGGGCGTCGTCGTACGCGCGGCAAAAACGATGTTCGGGTCGGAGCACGGCGGCGCGGCGGGGTGATACAGGTTGCAATCGATCGGCGGCAGCAAGACGGAAGCCCGGGGAGGCAGCTTCCCCAATTCCAGCTGCAGATCGTCGAGGGTTCTGGCGCTCAAGGCCCAGCAGTGCGCACACCGTTCCAGTACACGCCGCTCGTTGCCGTAGACCACCGGCAAAGCCAGGTTGTAGGCCAGCTTCTTGAGCGCGGAAAACGTCTCGAATCGCCCTTTGAGGTCCTCGCGCATCGTGACCGCCGACCAGACGTAAACCGGAATCGACGCATCCAGAAAGGGGATGGCGATATACGGGCTTCCCGTCACGACGACTGCCGCGTCGAAAGTGGTCAGAAAGTGCCGCCAGGCGGTCCCCCAGTTCCAAGTGTGCAAAAGAATGAAACGGGATCGAAATGACGGCAGCGACACGGCAGGGAATCCGGCGACCGTCGTCGGCCGCGGCACGATCCGCAAGGCGGCTGAACGTTCAGGGTGCGCAGAGTAATGTGATGGCCAAGCGCCGAAAGTCCCTTGGCGATCGACAGCGTCATCGACGGCAGTCCACCTAGTCCAGGGACAGCGTTGAAAATGAGAATGTTCTTGGTCATGAACAGCCACTTTCTGCGCATGTCTCCGCGTTTCGCGGGCCGGCTACACTCAGGCGATGCGCGGATCCAGCGCACCAAGTGCACCAGGGCCAGCACGTCGGAGTAACGGAAGCCGCCTTGACCGGCCTGGAATTGGCGCCAAATCGCCGCGGTGGGCGCCGGCTCCAGCCCGCATTCGGCCACGGCCGCGGCCTCGCCCAGCGTCGACTCGACCGATTCGCGCAGTTCGTCGCGGAGCCAGCGCTCCCAGGGAAACACGAACCCCATCTTGGCCCGTCGCACCGCCCGCCGCGGCAACCGTTCGCCCGCCAAGTTCACCAGCAGCCACTTGTTGGGCTGTCCCGCGCTGCGCGAGCTTGACCTGACCCGGCCAACGAATGAGCTCTTCCCACAGGACGTGGTCCAACAGGGGGACGCGGACTTCCAGGGCATGGGCCATCGACATTTGATCGGCGTCGCGGAGCAGGGTGTTCTGCATGTACAGCGAAGCGTCGAGCCACAGAGCCGCGTTGACCGGGTCGAGCGATTCGACCTGCCGCGACAGGTCACCGGCCAGAACGGGACAAATGCCTGCCTGCTCGGCCGCGGTGGCGTGCGGTAGCAAGGCCTGGCGCCATTTGGGCGGCAATTGCTCGCGCAAGACCGCATAAATTTGCCACCGTGCGAGCCGGCCCGCGGCCAATTGCGTGAGTTTGCCGTGCCGCCCCGCGGCGCCCGCGAATTGCCGCATGCCGGCCGCCGCCAACGCGCCGGCCCACCGCGGCTGCCAGCGGCGGAGGCGATCGAACCAGGCGAATTGGCGGTGCAGGCCGTAGCCGGCGAAGGCCTCGTCGCCGCCCAACCCCGACAGCGCGACCTTGATGCCCGCAGCCCGGACCGCACGCGAGATCAAATACGTGTTGATTCCGTCCACCGATGGTTGATCGTAGGCCTCGAGCATCGCATCCCAACCCTCAAGCACGTCGCGGCCTGCGAGCCGGAGCTCATGGTGTTCGGCGCCGCAGGCCTGAGCGACCGCTCGGGCATGCTCCGACTCGTCCAAATCGGTATTGGGAAAAGCGACGCTGAAGGTCTGCGGCACGTGGCCGGCGCGGGCCAGCGTGGCTACGACCGCGCTGGAATCGATCCCGCCCGAGAGAAACACCCCCACGGGCACGTCAGACAGCAATTCGATTTCGGCCGATTCCTGCCAGGTGGCGCTCAACCGCTCGAAGTCGGCCGGGCCGGGTTGGCCGACGCGCGGCTCAAAGCTCGGGGTCCAATAGCGCCGCCGCTGTGGTTCGAGCCAGGCGTTGCCCAGGCTCAGATCGAATCGCCAGCACTCGGCCGGCAGCAGCGAGTGCACGCCTTCGACCAACGTCAGCGGGGACTGCACCGCGCCAAATCGGAGGTAGCTGGCCAGGCCCGCCTGCGATACCCGACGTTCGACCAGGCCCGAGGCCAGCAAGGCCCGCACTTCGGAAGCGAACAACCACATCTCGGGGGTCGGTCGACAAACGTAGAGCGGCTTGACCCCCAACCGGTCGCGGACCAGCCAGAGTTCCCGCCGTCGGCCATCGTACAACCCGAAGGCGAAAATCCCTCGCTGCTGGTCGAGCCAATCGGATCCGTGACGCACCCAGCCGCGGAGCAGTGTCTCGGTGTCGGTACTGGACTGGAAAGGCTCGTCGGGCAAACGCCCGCGGAGGGATTGGTGGTTATAGATCTCACCGTTGAAGGAGACCCAACTTCCGGACTCTGGATGCCCCATCGGTTGCCGGCCACGGTCGCTCAAGTCGAGGATCGCCAGCCGGCGGTGGCCCAGCGCTAATTTCGAATCGCCGGGAAGCGCGATCACTTCGGCACCGCCGGCGTCCGGCCCACGATGCTGGATGGCTGCGGTCATGCGGCCGACCGCAGCGAGCAACTCGCGGTCTTCCAGGGAACGCGTCAGGATTCCGGCAATGCCGCACATGAACGATCGACTCGGCGGAAGTTAGTGTGCCTGGCGATGCTGGGGCAACGCCGACTCGATCAGCGCCCAGAACCGCTCGTGGAAGTGCGCTTCGGTAAAATGCTGTTCGAAACGCTGCCGGCCGGCCGCGCGAAGCGTTCTCGCAAGTTCGGGTCGAGGAGCAGTCGCGTCAGAGCGGCCGCCAATTGGCCTGTATTGTCGGGGTCGACCAACAACCCCGTTTGCTCGTGCTGCACGATGACGCTGGCCGCATCGACCGTTGACGCGACGCACGGCAAACCCGCCCGCATGGCTTCCAGGTAGACCAGACCGAAGCCTTCGCCGCGGCTGGGCATGGCCAGCAGAGCCGCACGGCGATAGAGTTGCCAGAGATCCTCGGCCGGCACAAGGCCGGTGAAGATCACCCGATCGGCGATGCCTGCCGCGGCCGCCTGGGCCGCATAGCGGGGCTGGTCGTCGCCGGCACCGGCCACGATCAGTCGCGCCGTCGGCACGTGTCGCAATACTTCCGGCACTGCCGCGATCAACTCGGCATGTCCCTTATAGCGCTCAAATTGCGACATGCGCCCCACGATCAGGATGTCGTGCCGCCCCGTGGCCGAATCCGCGGGGTTTTTCGTTGCGACGTCGGGCTGATCGGCAATGCCCAGGTGGCAAGGGCGGATGGGTCCCAAACTCGGGTTGTACAGGCGCGCGCGATCGGCGGTGAACTGGGTGTTCGAAATGAGCAAATTCGCCTGCTCGACCGCCAATCGCTTGCGGTAGCTGAGCCGTGTCCAGACCTCGATGCCGTGCAAAAACACCACGGAGCGCGGCCGCCATCGACGCGGCACCAGGGCCAGCAGGGATGCCGGGCCGACGTGCATGAAAATGACGAGATCCGCCCAGCCGGTCATGGTTTTGAGCACGGCCAGAGAAAACCGCCAACTGCGCAGAGCCAAACGCCCGAATGCAAGACACCCCGGGCGGGTCGGGTGAGACTGTCTGCGACGGGTCGCCATAGAGATCGAGGACGCGGTACTCCAACTCTCCCCGGGCCGCCTTGTCCTGCAACAGTGCGCAGATGCTGTGACCGACGCCGGCGATTCCGCCGCGGGACGGATCCAGCCCGGCGACAACCAGCAGCACTCGCGGCCGACGACTCGCGACCGAGCCTTCATCCGCGGCTGCCGCCCGGTTGACAAAGCTGCCCGGTGGGCTGGAATGGAACAAGTTCATGGGGCCCAATCTGGGGCAAGCCGATAGCCGGGCTCAAGAGCCCAGTCGAGTCGACGAGATGATCGGTTGTTGGTCGGAAGCAACGTGCGAACGGGTGCGAGGACCCAGCCACCGTGCCTCAACACGGACGTGCCGCAGTCAGGAAAATAAACGAACCATATTTGGCCTGGCGACGCCTGAGCCCTGGCTCAGATGAGAATTTGAGTGCGATTCGACGCAGACGACCGGGCAGCGGAATGGCATCGGAATCCAAACCGCAGATTTCCGACCGCACGTCCTGAAAGAAAGCCCGAAACAGATCTTCGAAATGCTCGGGGATGTAGAACCGCGCCGAGAATCCGTCGGTCGAACGATACAGCGTTTCCTCAAAGCTGCGGTGCAAGAACCCTCCCTTGAACAGATAGTCGCGAAAAAAGGCGATCTTGGCGGCGGCTCCCAGACGGTTGTAAACCATCACTCGACACTCGCCCGTCGGTGTGAGCACCCGGGCAATCTCTCGAACGATCTTGGCGGTTCTGGAAGAGTGGTGAATCACGCCCCAAGACCAGACGAAATCGAAATCACCGGCGCCGAATGGCAGGTTCTCGGCGTCCCCCTGCATGACGTCGGCCGACAGTCCTTTGAGTTCAAGCCGACGCGACGTCGCTTGGACCGACGTGTCCGAGAGATCAAGTGCGGTGACTTTCGCGCCGGAGCGAGCCATGAGTTCCGTGTGCAAGCCCATTCCGCAGCCGATTTCCAGCACACGAGCTCCGGTCAGGGCTGCGAACGGAATCATTTTGTCGAAGGGCTCCGTCTCCGTCGCGAACAGCCGAGATCCGTACACGAAGCGTTCGTCAATGGCGTCGAACCATTCCCGGGAAAACGTCTCGAATGTTACCCTTCGTTTCCAGTCGTAAGCCATGGGATTGCGCGTCCACCACGCGCGGTTTCCTTGCTGCACCTCGGCAGGGGACAGTTGATCGTCCCGTTTGGTCATGTATTCCATCAGGAGGTCCTTACCGGCCGAGGGGCGGGTACTGAGACAGCCCAGCGCGCTAGCAGCGCCATGTCAAACGGAGCCCGTTCATGCGGTTGGCCCGATTTGGGGCGAACCGGCAACAAGATTGCTCGCGGGCAGGGGGGCAATTCGCTGTGCGGCATTGGAGCGGGCACGCCATTCGGCCTCTGCTTTCGCTTCCTCGCCGAGCAACGGAATGGCGAACACGAAGCCCAGGATCAGCGAGACGATCGCGATCGCCGAGGGATCGCCGCTATAAGCCTGGTGCGAAATGATGAACGACGCCGCGTTGGCCGCGACGACGCCGAGCAAGTCGCCCTGCAAGGCCGAGGCCCGCGTACCCGACGGCAACGCGCGGAGGGCTTTCCACAGGCACTGCCCAAAGCCGAACAGCGCGGCCAGCATGCACAGCGAGCCGGGCACGCCGAACTCGGCGCCCAGCCGGCTGATTCCGTCCTCCTGCCAATTGCGGGCCGTGTGTTTGCCAATCTGTCTGCCGCCCTGGGTGGATGTCCCTAAACCGTTTCCGAACACGCCAGCCTGCCGGATGGATTCGATGAACCCGCCGACCCCCCGCGCGAAAGGCGATTGTAGCTTTCGGTGCGAGATGTTTCGGCGTAGCGCAGGTAATTCTTGAAGGTATTGGCGGGAAAGAAAGCCACCGCCAGCAGCGCACCCGCTGTGAGCACGGCTCCGGCTTTGAGAGCGAACATTCCCCGCCCTTCTTTCAAACCACGAAACAAAACGAACAGCAGAAACACGAACGGCATCACGATCATTTTTCGCCGACCGCATATCAACAAGCACCAGGCGGCATAGAGTGTCAGTGGGATCCAAATCCAGCGCAATTTGGAACGCGATCGCATCAGCAGGATCGCGGTGAACATGAATACGTGCGACGCGTGCAACCCCAGCAAGTCCGGGCTGCGGTAGAATCCGCAGATCAGCTCGATCATGTAGCCCGTTTGATGGCGGACCCAGCGAACGCCCATCCCGCCCAGGCCGAGCAGCGGCGTGTGCTTGTACTCCAGATAGACGCCGCTCATGATCGCACCATTGGCCAGGCAATACCACACCATCGGGTCGCAGCACGTCCCGAGCCGTCCGCAGATACACCAGGCCGACGGTGATTCCGACGATCGGGAAGGTGTAGGAAACAAATCCGATCGCAGCGAAGATCCAGCCATCGCGGTAACTGACCAGGCTCACCGCCGCGGCCGGCAACATGCCCAGCACCATTCCCCAGGCCACGAGGCGGTACTGCGGATAATACTCCCGAGCCAGTCGCAACCGTTGCGACCCTTTGAGCCACGCGCCGAGGAAGGTTGCGAACCACAAGCCGACGATCGTCAAGGTGATAACGAGCGGGTAGTTCGGCGTGATCTTGCGAATGGGGTCGCGGATGCCGTCGAACAGAATGCACAGAATCAGGCCGATCCGCCAGTCGACCAATGCGACCAGCGTGGCCAGGCCGGTGCAGATGTGGTAGATCATTGCCGGAATCATCGCCCGCCCCCCGATCGCTGCTCGCTCAGCCGCAGGTCGGCCGCCTCAGCGCCATCCTGCATCAACCGACGAGCGGCCAAATGGGCCTGGCTCAAGCCGGCCAAGGGATCGCCCCCGGCCGCGTTCCAACGGACGGCGTAGGATGCCGTGAGCGAGCTGAGGCTGCCCAGCAGTCGCGGCGACCATCACCGGAATGTCCTGCGTGGAGGCCAATCGCCAAGACTCGGCCTTGAGCCGCTCGAGTTCGGCCGGGTCGCGGCTAAGTCGCTCGAGCACCGCCGCCAGCGCCGGCACGTCGCCCGCGGGATAGACCACGGCGTTCTGCCCCGCTCGAGCGCTGTCATTCGGGCCAACGCAGCCGACCCGGTCGCTGACCACGATCGCGCTGCCCACGGCCATCGATTCGGCCACGGCCTGGCCATGCGGTTCGACGTCGGAGCACATGGCCAGAATGTCGGCGCAATCCAGAACCAGCGGTATCTCGCGCTGATTGACGAAGCCGCTGAAATGAACCCAATCGCCAACACCCGTCGCGCGGACTGCGCTGTTCGAGTTCCGGGCAGAGGACCATCGCCGATCAGCAGGGCCTGCAGGGGCACGTTCCGCTGGCGGAGCAGTGCGATCGCTTCGATCAGATCGCCCGGGCGTTTGATCGGGATCAGCTTGCCCGCCAAAGCGACGACCAATGCGTCGGGTGGAATGTTCCAGCGGGCCCGCATTTCGGCCCGACTGGGCCGGGCGGGATCGGCGAGTGCTCGGCGAAACCGTGCCAGGTCGATCGGCAGGGCACCGGCCACGAGTTTCTCTGCCGGCACGCCATAATGTCGATAGTAGGCCGCGTTATTGTCGCCGATCGTGATGAATCGGTCGCAGCCGCGGAAGAAGTACCGCACCGGCAGCGCCTTGAACAGCCGCGACGCGATGCCCCGGGGATGGAGCAGCTCCGAATCGCTCGTATACAGCACCGCCGCCCGCCGGCCACGCGTTCCCGCTGCCGGCTGGGCCCAAGCCAACGCGCGCCAGTTCGTCCGAAAGCCGTAACCGTGAATCCAGACCGCGTGCGGCGCGAAACGATCGAGGTAGTCGGGCAAGGCCGGGTTGTCGATCTGCCGGAAGGACATCTGTGTCGGCCGGCGCGATCGGCAGAAACTCGTGCGCGTAGCCTTCGAGCAGCGGCACGTCCCAGGCGAACGTCTGGCCGAACCCGGGATCGAGCGACGGCTGCACGCCCCAATCGCACGCGAAGAAGACTTTCAGCTCCAGCCCGGGCAGCTTCGCCAATTCGCGATAAATCGGGGCGTAGTACTGTATCGGATGCGAAATCACGATCGCCAGGCGGAAGCTCATGGCCGCGGCTCCTGCCCGCACCACGCCGGTTCGCTCCTGGGGGCGATCGTGGACGGCGGGGCCTCGGCAGGGATCGGCCGCTGGACCAGGCGGGGCCCCGCCGCGGCCAGCCGCACCGCCCAGGCCAGCCCGCGCAGCTCGCCGATCAATTTGGGCCCGATCCACCACGGGTGCGCCAAGTGAAACCGGGTCGCCGTCGACCGGACCAGCCGCTTCAGGCAACCGCCGATGCTGGCCGGCGAAACGCCGCCCGAAAGCAAGTAATAATATTCGCCGACGGAATGTTCCGGCCGCGGCGAGCGGAAGTGGCTGCCGTAGACGCGGGTCCCACCGCGGGCTGCCTGCAAATGCCGAATGCTGGCCGCCGGTTCGAACCAGATCCTGCCCCCCGAGCGCCAAATCCGCCGGGCGAATTCGGTTTCGAAGCGATAGGCGGCGCCGACGAAATTCTCGTCGAATCCGCCCAGGGCCAAAATCTGCTCGCGCCGCACCGACAGATTGCCGGCCATGCAATTGTAAACCGCTTGCGGCCGATCCGAATGGAACGGAAACTCGAGGTCGCTCCGCAACCGCTCGCCGCTCGGCAGCCAGGCGACCGTCGCCGATTGCTGGCCGGGCTGCAAGATCTGGCCGACGACCGCCCAGGTGTCGTGAGTCGCGTGCGCCGCACGATGGGCGGCAATCAATTGTCGGCTGGGAATGATGTCGTCATCCAGGAACAACACGACCTGTTGCGTCGCCAGCAGCAGCGTCTGATTCATCGCGGCGGCGATCGAAGGCCGTTCCAGCCGGATCCAGCGGATGGCTTGGTTTTCGCTCCAGGCCGCAAGGGCGGCTGTGGTGGCCGACTCGTGCTCGGGTGTCTGGTCGACCACCAACAGCTCGTCCGGCGGCGGATCGAGCGCCAGAATGGCTGCGATCGTTTCGACCAGAACCTGCTCGCGTCCATAGGTGGGAATCGCCACCGAAATGCCAGGTAATTCGGCCGCGGTGTTCGGGACGGCGGCCAGCGGCTGCCGCGCCGCTGGGTTCTGCGGCACCCCAGCTTCGGGTGCGTTCCAACCGCCGCGCAGCGTCGTCCACTGAGCGCGGGCCAAGGCCAGCAGAGCTTTCAAATTCGTCGGCTGATCCCGGACCGCGCGCCGCAAATAGCCGGTCGCGGCCGGATTCTTGCGGTCCTGCAACAAACGGCCGAGAAAGTAGTTGCCGGCGAAAGTGCTGCCGCCCGTCGGCTTCTTGGCGGCGCCGCAGATTTCGGCGGCGCGCGCCAACAGCGGCCCTTCGTCCCCGCCGCCAGCTCTTGCCTCGCGGCAGGCGACGATCACGGAGAGCAATTCCCGCTGTGCCCCCGGCACCGTCATGCTGATCGAATTCGGGCGGACGCGGAAGCAGTATTGCATGTCCGGCAGATACCCCAACAACTCGTGGTCGGTGATCCGCATCCAGAGATCGACGTCCTGGGCATAGCGAAACTGGCTCCGGTAACCGCCGGCCCGCTCATAGCTCGTCCGGCGGAACATGACCGAACCATGCGTGGGCACGCGAATATGCTCCGGTGTCGAGGCCCGGACGCGGGCTGTGGCCGCTTCGAGCGTCGGCGGGCCGGATTCGAGGAACAGCGGTTCCTCGCCGGGGCCCATGTACAACGTCGCCCCCGCGACCATGCCCGCCGTGGGATGGGTATCGAGGAACGCAACCTGGGCCGCCAATCGGCCGGGCAGCGAAATGTCGTCCGAATCGTGTCGGGCGATGAATTCGCCCCGGGCTTCCCGACAGCCGCGCATGGCGCGGCGGTCAAGCCGGCATTCGGCTGATCGAGGATTCGAATCCGCTCGTCGCGAGCGGCGTAGTTCTTCAGAATGGCCAACGAACCGTCGTTCGAGCCGTCATTGATCGCAAGCAGCTCGAAATCGACTCCGGTTTGCGCAGGATGCCGTCGAGCGCGGCCGCCAGATAGTCGGCGTCGTTATAGACGCTCATGACGACCGAGACGCGGGGCGGCTGCGAATCGGCGGCATCATTGCGAACCTCCGCCGGCGCGGCCGTCGGTCGCCGGACCGCGCAGATCGGCCGTGCTCGGACGGGCAGCGCTGCCCGGCAATCGGACCGTCCGCCGCACTTCGCCGAGCGCATCGCCGAAGTGCTCGCCGCCACGACCGGCTGCCGACCGCCAGCCGATACAGCGGGCCAGAGCAACGAACCAACCGCTGGTCGAGGGCCCATGCTCCCGGCGGTATTATCTGCAGCGCCAGATCGCTCGCCTCCTGGGCCTCGGCCGCCATGCCCCGGGTGGCGCAGAACGCGCGAAAGAAAAAACAACGTCCGGGCGAACCGTGCCCGGCCGGCTGATCGACCAGTGGTCCATCCAGCACCCGCAGTGCGACGGCGCGATGCGCATCGAAATAATCCAGCGCGTACCGGCCCACCATGTCAAGTAAACCTCCGTCCAGCCCGCTCGCCGGCATGGTCTCGCATAAAGGCCAGCACCTCGGGACAATGGATCGGCCGCACGCCGGCCAGCCCGCCCGGCAGTCGAACTCCCAGTCTTCCATCATCCGCCATGGGGCGAAGTGGCCCGCCGCGGCGCAGGCGGTTCGCCGCCAGAGGGGGGACATCGTGGCCCAGCCCCGCTGGAACAGGCAATCGGGCAGGATCCGAGTCAAACGTCTCGCCACTGCGGGCCCAGGGCGAGGGTCCCCTTCGTCGGCCGGAAACGCAGCGTCGTGCAGTAGCAGACGCCGCGCTCGGGGTGGGCGTCCAACAGCGCGACTTGGCGGGCGAATTTTTCCGGCGCGAGCAAGTCGTCCGAATCCAGGAATTGGATGAATTCGCCGCGGGCGGCTTCCAACCCCGTATTGCGAGCAGCGCCCGGCCCGGCATTGGCCTGCCGCAAATACTGGATGCGCGGGCGATGCTCCGCGACCAGTCGTGCCGCGACCGCGGGCGTGTCGTCCGTCGAACCGTCGTCGACGATGATGATTTCCCAGTCGGTAAACGTCTGGGCCAGCACCGATCCGACCGACTCGACCAGCATGGTCGGACGATTGTAGACGGGCAGGATGACGCTAATGCGAGGCATGATCAATTATCCACGGCTTGAGCTATGGGGCGACCGGCGACCGGTAGAGACCATGGCGGGTCGGACAAGGTCAGTCCAGCGACGATTTGCAAGCAGGCCCGATTCGGCGCCGTTTCCCAAGTGTTCAGCCTGCAACGCCCTTTAGACGCCTTGCGACGCGGCCAGGTGCTCGCGATCGTCCATCACCGACTTGACAGTAGTGACCAGCCGCGGGTCATGGCAGGAAAAATTCGGCCATTCTTCGCCGGGAGATCGGTGAATGAACCGCCGCCCAAGCGCGCGCCGCAAACTCTCCAAATGTGTCTCTCTGAGGTGGCACCGACCGCGCCGGTCGAGCGACTCCGGTCGCGCAGGCGGAGGTAATTCGGCTAAGTTGAGAACTCGCCGCAAAGCTGCATCCCAACGCTGGCCGAGCATCTCGCTCGAGAACTCCCGACAGACGAATTCCGAGGCGGTTGCGCCCATTCGTTTCAGCCGCGCTGGATCGCAGAGCAACTCGGCGGCAATTTCTGCGGCACGATCCGTATCGAAAACGGGAAATATCTTGCCTGTGACATCCTCCCGCACGACCTGTTCGGCGTGCACGCCACAATACTCGGCGATAACCGGCACCGCTCCGTGGCTCATCGCTTCGGCGATGGCTTGTGGCCAGCCCTCGTAGGGGGCGAAGTTCATGAAAATGTCGATGTGCGGGAAGAACGATTTGTATAGCTCGTCCTGCGTCAGTCGGCCAAAGTAGCGGACCCGAGTCGGATGATCAGCAACCAATTGGCGCAGCTGGTCGGCAAGCTCGCCGTCCCCGGCCACCCAGAGTTCGGCCGTATCGTGCAGTTGCGCGAGGGCCTGAAAGAACGGAAAAACATCTTTCGCATTCTTTATCGGATCGGTGCCAAGCCGCGCAACGTAACCAATCCGGTTGGCCAACCCTCGAGACGGTCGCGGCGCGGTTGGAACCCGAATTCCATTGGGAATGTGGAAGACGCGGTCGGACGCAAAACCGTTAGATTGGTCGGCCAAGGCCATGGCAGACAGGCGACCGACGCAGACGACCCCGTCGAGCACGTCGCGATTTTGGAGAAAGCAGGCAGCGTGCTCGGGAAAGTTGTTCTGATTACAGCCCACCAGACGGACGGCGGATCCTTGATAGCGTAGCCGTCGCACGGCTTCAAACGCGGCATCCAGCAAGGTCAGGATCACGACGTCGGGCTGAACGCTGCGAATGGCCCGTTCGACGCCCCGGATGCGTCCCTCGGGACTTCCGGAGCGTCCGTCCATCCAGACGGTCTTGAGGGTGGGGCGAAATGCTTCCACGCGGCGCGGATCGTGGAATTTCGCACCCCAGGCCAGCCCGACGGTAACGTCCCAGCCTGCCTTTTCCAGCTCGGAGGACACGAGCTCGACAAAGGTTCCCACGCCGCAGGCAGCCAGCGAGGATTGGTAGACGATGAAAACTCGCGGCTTGTCGGTCACTCGGCACCTCATTCGATTTTCAGCGCGGGTCCTAGGGCAAGCATTTCGACAGGGAAGCGTATAGCGTGTGCCCTGCGATCCGGTCGCGGGCGAACTGAGATCGCTCGAGGATTGGCATCAACACTCGGCGCACCGAAGCGGAAATTCAAGCCACGAGGAATCCGCGCTTGAGGACCCGTGGCAACTTTGACGCGTGCATAATACTCAATGTGCTCCGGCACAGAGGCTCGCCGCACAGGCGAAGGACTTGGAAGCCGCATAATCCAGCAACGGTGCGCATGGCCGCCAGACTCCAACGAGTCATGTGGTGCGGGGGATAATTACGCCGCGTTCTCGGTAGATTCGCCAATGAACGAATCGTCGTTCGGAACGGCAATGACCAGTTTCCCGCCCGGCTTCAATAATCGAGCGCAGTCGACCAGGAACTCGCGCAGGTCTGGCACGTGCTCGAGTACTTGGAATGCGCACAATCCGTCGAACTCCCCGGCGTGACGCTGGGCAAAGTCATGCAAGGCGACCTGCTCGACGCGCAGCCCCTCGGCTTGCGCGGCTTGAACAGCGACCGAGTTGATCTCGATGCCCTCGGAAGCAATGCCGGCTTCGTTGCGCAGCAGTTTCATGAACGAGCCGAAACCGCATCCAACTTCGAGCACTCGCTTGCAATCGGCCAGGTCCTCGAGCGCGGCCCGGTGCTCCCAGGATGACTGCTGATAGTACTCGTCGCTGCTCCGGCTGAGGCGTTCGTAAAGACTATCCGACCCAAAGATGTCCCCGGGTTGAAAGAACTTGACGCCGGTTAAATTGCAGCGGTACAAATCGATTCGTGGATGCCCCTTGAGATCCCGGGTCACATCGAGGCCAGCGTTCCGCTGCCAAATCTCGATGATTTCCGCCGCTGGAATCGAACGGAGCAGCGTTACGTCGGTCATCCCGGTAATCGGACTGCACACCACTGCGGCGGATCCCGTGCTAGGGTTATGGACGGCGGCCGATGGCTCGCCGCGGTCCAGGTTTACCGGCGTGGCGCCATCGCCGGGCAGGCGATTATTCAAAGGTGGCATCAGTCCAACTGCGCGCGCCAAACTGCGTCTCCACCGACCGACTGCCATCCGAGTCCGAACCGCGAGGCGCCCGACGCTCCCGTGAATGCGACGCAACGCGGCCCGCTCGCGCTGCAAGGAACCTGCTTGGGTGTATTGGAATACCCCCAAATGATCATCACTGATCTGCAGCGGTCCGGTCCGCTTTTCGTGGCGCAGGACCGCCAGGGCAAACCCGCCCCACATTTGCCGGTAAAACCGCGGCCGCCGACCGAGTATTCCGTTGAGCAGGTCAATGTCGAAATAATGGCAATACTCGAAGTCCAACCACCCTGCCGTGGCGATGCCGCGGCGACAATCCGGATTGAAGCTGTCGTGCGCGAGTAGGTAGCAATCGCCGGGAGGCCGCCGTAGAAACGACTGGCAATCGCGACGGACCGAATCGGTCTCGTGGCTCGCGTCGATCAGTACAAAATCCCAGCCCTGACCGCTGTGTTCGAGTCGATCCAAGAGGGCTGGGATGGTTTGCCCCGAATCGCCGATAATGCACTCAACGTTCTTCAAGTTGTGCCGAGCCAAATGGTCGCGAACGGAGGGATCGATATCGAGGGCATAGACCTGCCGAGCATAGTTTGCCAGCAGACGGGTCGCAGCACCGTGGAACACTCCGACCTCGATGGCCACCGCAGGGCGTAACTGACTCAGCAGTCCGGCGAGCGCCAACCGCTCGCCGTGAAACATCAACCATTCGTCGTCGGAGATCGTAAGCAAGTCAAGCATGAGGCACCGATACTGAATCTGCATCGCCAAATTAGACGGAGTGGACGTTGCGAACATCTTCCTGAGGCGGAGCGCCGCGGCTCTCATGGTCGGGGATCAAGTCGTAATCGACCGGCCACCACATGTTGTATTGAGGCGGCGGTAGCAGGCAGCTTTCTGAGGGGTCGTTCGCCGGCAGCACGTCAAACAGGAATGCATCCGGTTCGATGTGCGAATGCAAGGCGGCGTTGCCGAAATACAGCGTGATCGAATAGCGCTTGGGGACCAAGGGAATGCTTCCCAGCCGGCAGACGATCGTGCCGCCGCTGATCGGCGCGTCGAGAATTGCACCCTTGCCCGTGTAATTGTTCCAGGCGAGCACGTTGGTCCCAGCCGTGTTTGCAATGGTCAGGCCGATGCCTGGACGGCGGATCGGCGTATCGCAGGAGAATCGTACGACAACTTCCAGCGGGTCGCCGGCGCGGAGTGTCGTCGTCTCGATGCCGTTGGATCGCAGCGAGGCCGACAGCATCCTGGTCCCGTCGTGCCGGCCTTCTGGAAAAACGATCCTGGAGGCGGGCGTCGCGCTCGACATGTCGCCACAGTAGTTAGCGATCGCATCCGTCGTTTCGCCGCTGTACGCCAGCCGACCTCGGCGAAACACGTGAGCCGTGGTGCAGAGAGAATCGACTGCGGCCATATTATGGCTGACGAAGAGAACGGTACGGCCACCTCGAGCGACCTCTCCCATTTTCCCTAAACACCGTTGCTGGAAGTGCGAGTCGCCGACTGCCAGCACTTCGTCGATGATTAGAATCTCGGGTTCGAGGTGGGCGGCGACGGCAAACGCCAAGCGAACGTACATCCCGCTTGAGTAGCGCTTGACCGGAGTGTCAATGAGCGTTTCGATCTCCGCAAAGCCGACGATCTCGTCGAACTTGCGCCGGATTTCCGACCGGGTCATGCCTAAAATGGCACCGTTGAGAAAAACATTCTCGCGACCGGTCAATTCTGGATGAAAGCCGGTGCCGACCTCCAAAAGGCTGGCGACCCGGCCGTTGATTTCGACCCGTCCCGTGGTCGGCGACGTGATACGACTCAGCACCTTGAGCAGCGTGCTCTTGCCGGCCCCGTTCCGGCCAATAATCCCGGCGACCTCGCCCGGCTGGACGTCGAACGACACATCCCGGAGCGCCCAAAAAAAGCCGTCGTCGTCGACGCTCGCGTCGACCGCGCTGCGGGCATTAGTCGGGAGAGCATGCTTACGCCCGAGCAGCCGGTCCGTCAGGCGCACCGCAATTTCACGGACAGAAGTCGCATGCGTCTGCCCAAGTTTGTATCGCTTGCTCAGGTCGGTAACACGTATTGCCGGCTGCATTCATGGTCTCACAACGGAAACGTTCTCGCCCCGCCCGATCACTCAAATTACGTCTGCAAAGGACCGTTCGAGTTTGCGGAAGTGGTACAGTCCGGTGACGAACAGGAACAAAAGGACCATCATCCCCGCGGAATGCAACGCGAAGTCGGGTGCCCTCGAACCAAGAAGCGACCAGCGAAAACCGTCAATGATTCCCACCATCGGGTTCAAACTGTAAAGTGTCCGATACCGCTCGGGCACCAAGCTGGTGGGGTACACCACGGGAGTGAGGTACATTGACGTCTGGATCAAGAACGGAACTGCCTGACCCACATCGCGATATTTCACGTTGAGCGCAGTCAGCCAAAGCCCACAGGCGAGTGCTGCCAAAACGCACTCGGCCAAAAACAGCGGCATCAGCATAATCTGGAACCCTGGAACAACTCCGAACCAGAACATTAGTCCGATCAACAAAACGAACTGGATCGCGACGTCGGCGAGTCCGACCACGACGCTCGCGATGGGCAGGATCAGTCGAGGAAAATACACCTTCGTCAGCAGGGCGCCGCTGCCGATCACGCTGTTGGTGGCGTTGGTTAAGGCCGTCGAGAAGTAAAGCCAGGGCAACATGGCGGCAAGGCTGAACAGAGGGTATGGAATTCCATCCGACGGCAGGTGGGCCACTACGCCAAAGACCAGCGTGAACACCAGCACCGAAAGTGTTGGACGAATGACTGCCCAGGCGGACCCTAGGACGCTCTGTCGATAGCGGACCGAAAAATCGCGCCAAACCAAAATCGCAAGCAAGTCACGATAGCGCCACAGTGTCGATAATTCGAGTGTCGGCCAGCCATGCGGCGGTTCAATGACCGTCTGCAGCTTGACGGGGCTGTCAGCTGTTTCCGTTTGGGCGGCAATCCAGTCGGCCGTTCGGGTCATTGCTTCCGGATCAAACTGCGTGTTGTTCATCAGCGTTGACAGGGGCCCCTCACATCTGTGATCTTTTGCTCGGCCCTCTTGTCCGTTTCCGCCAATCCGGCGACGCAAAGCAAAACCAATCGCCTAGCCACGGCCGACGTCGGACTAGCGCGCGCGAGCTTCGGCCGCCGGGCGTGCCCGTCGACCTCGCCTGTGCCGTTGGCAGCGGCTTTGGCAAACGGCGAAGGCAGATTGGCCAGTCGGGCCTCGGTTTCCAGATCGGCGTCGACCATCAGGACCACCAGTTCCTCGAACGAGGTGGTCGGCCGCCAGCCCAACTGGGCCGCGGCCTTGCTGGCATCTCCCAGCAAATGGTCGACCTCGGCCGGGCGGAAATAGCGCGGATCGATTTCGACATGATCCTGCCAATCGAGGCCGACGCGGTCGAACGCCAGATCGAGGAACTCCCGGACCGAGTGGCTGGTGCCGGTGGCGATCACGTAGTCGCCGGGCTGGTCGTGCTGGAGCATCATCCACATGGCTTCGACGTAGTCGCCGGCGAAGCCCCAGTCGCGCTTGGCGTCGAGATTGCCCAGGTACAACTTCTTTTCCAGCCCCAGCGCGATGCGGGCCGCCGCGCGGGTGATCTTGCGCGTCACAAAGGTCTCGCCCCGCCGCGGCGATTCGTGATTGAACAAGATGCCGTTGCAGGCGAACAGCCCGTAGGCCTCGCGGTAATTGACCACTTGATGAAACGAAAACACCTTGCCGCAGGCGTAGGGACTGCGGGGGTGGAACGGAGTGCTCTCGTTCTGCGGAACCTGATAGCCGCCGCCGTACATTTCGCTGGACGAAGCCTGATAGAAGCGAACCGGCACATGCTGCTGCAGCTGGCGGGCCGCCTCCAGCAGGCGGAGGGTGCCCAGCGCGTCCGACGTCGACCGTATGGATCGGCTCGTCGAACGAGACTCGGACATGGCTTTGGGCGCCGAGGTTGTAGATCTCGCTCGGCCGAATGTCGAGCACCAGACTGGTCAACCGGCTGTCGTCGGTCAGATCGCCGTAGTGCAGGATCAGCCGGGGCTTCTCGTGCGGATCGGCATACAGATGCGCGATGCGGCCCGTGTTGAAGGTGCTTGCCCGGCGGACGATGCCGTGCACTTCGTAGCCCTTGGCCAGCAAAAGCTCGGTCAAGTACGATCCGTCTTGGCCCGTCACACCGGTGATCAGCGCCCGTGGTGGGGAGGACTGCATCGAGTGGTCTCTCATCCTAGGTAGTGGGTAGCGCCGCTTCCGCCCGGCGTCGGTCCGATCTGGTTCAACTCAAATTGCCGACCTGCGCCGGACGAACCGCGTCTGGTGGCGGCCGGGGCGCGGTCCGGGGCCGGTTCGGCCCGATATTTCTCGTACCAGGCGATCGTCTCGGCCAGACCGTCGCGGAGGCTGGTTCCCGCGCGAAAGCCGAACGACTCGGCGGCCCGGGTCGTGTCCAGACAGCGCCTTGGCTGGCCGTCGGGCCGGCTGGCGTCCCAGCGGATCTCGCCGCGGAAGGCGCACAGCTCGCAAATCAGGCCGGCCAATTCCCGAATCGTGATTTCCTGTCCGGATCCCAGGTTGACCGGTTCCGGCGAGTCGTACTGATCGGCGGCCAGGGCAATGCCCCGGGCGGCGTCGCGGACGAACAAGAACTCGCGCGAGGCGCTGCCGGTGCCCCAGACCTCGATCTGGTCGCGGGCCGAATCGCGGGCGTCGATCGCCTTGCGAATCAGGGCCGGGATGACGTGCCCCGACTCGAGATCGAAATTGTCGCCGGGCCCGTACAAGTTCACCGGCAGCAGGGTAATCGCCCCAAAACCGTATTGCTGGCGATAGGCCTGCGCCTGAACCAGGAGCATCTTCTTGGCCAGCCCGTAGGGAGCATTGGTCTCTTCGGGGTAGCCGTTCCAGAGGTCCGCCTCTCGAAACGGGACGGGCGTGTGCTTTGGGTACGAGCAGATGCTGCCCAGGCCGACGAATTTCTCCACGCCGGCCAGGCGGGCCTCCTCCATGAGCTGGATGCCCATGATCGCGTTTTCGTAGAAATACCGGCCCGGATTCGCCCGATTGGCCCCGATGCCGCCCACGACGGCCGCCAGATGAATCACGACCTGCGGTCGCACGGTCTCCAGGAGGCGCCGGACGTCGGGCTGCAACCGCAAGTCGAATTCGCGCGATGCGCGGCGCCACGATCTCGGCGGGGTTGAAACGGGCCAGGGCCCGGCACAGCGGCCGGCCCAGAAACCCGGCCCCGCCGGTCACCAAGACCCGTTTGTCCTTCAAAAAACTCATCGTGCGATTCTCGGCGGGAACGTGCTACGGCAGGGTTGGGTGTGCGACGCAGGGGACAGCCGCCGCGACCGGACGACCGGTGAGGGTGGCTAATAGCCCGGCGAACTGGCGGGTGATTTGGTGACGGTCGTAGTGGTTTTCGGCCAGCCGTCGGGCGCGGACCCCCATCGCGGCCAGCGCGGTCGGATGGTCGGCGCACCAGCGGACCGCCTCGGCCAGGGCCGGAGGGTCGCCCGGCGCCACCACCAATCCTACCTCCGCCTCTGCGGTCAGGTCGGCCAATTCGCTGGGGGCCGGGGTCACCGCGACCAGGGGAGTCCCCGAAGCCAGCACGCCATACAACTTGCTGGGCATCAAGTAGTTATAAACTCGGGAGTCGACGGGCACCAAATGGACGTCGGCCGCGCTGAGGCTGGCGGCCAGCTCGCTTTTGCTTTGATAAGGCAGGAATTGCAGGTTTTTCAGCCCCTGCGTCCGGACCTGCTCCTCCAATCGCGGCCGGCTGGCCCCATCGCCGATCAGCAGAAACAGAATGCGGGATTCCCCCGCCAGCAACTCCGCCGCCCGGACGACGTCCTCCAACCCCTGGCACAGCCCCATATTGCCCGAGTAGACCACGAGAAACCGCTCGTCGGGATTCCACTGCCGGCGAAGCGGATTATCCTGCTTGAGCGGGCGGATCAGGCTGGTGTCGACCCAATTGGGAATGCAGGCGATTCGCTCGGCGGGTACGCCCGAATCGATCAGCACCTGCCGCATGTCGCGGCTCAAGACGACGACCCGGTCGGCGCGGCGATAGACGCCGAACATCATCCGTCGCAGCAGCCGGATGGCCCAGTTCGAACGGACTCGGCCCAAGGCCACGGCCAGATCGGGATACAGATCTTGCAGATAGACGACCAGGGGGCAGCCGAATCGCAGCCGCAGGATCCAGCCGAGCAGGCACAGGAGCGGGGGGTCGGTCTCGACGACGACGACGTCGGGACGCGGCCCGCAGAGCGCCGACAGCGTCGTCATGAACAGGTAGCTCAGAATATTCAGCGTCCGGCCGACGAGCGAGGTCTTGCGAAATTGCGTATGCCGCACCCGGCGAATTTCGACCCCCGCCCGCAGCTCGCGGCCCTGGCGGCGGAAAGCGACCCGGTCGGGATTCTGATTCGGCTGCCCGGCCAGCACCGAGACGGCGAAATCCTCCGCCAAGTCCTGGCAGAGCTCGGTCAGCAATTGGCCGGTCGCTTCGGCGTCGGGCCAATAGGAACGATTGATGAACAACACGCGGTCGTTCATCGCCGGTCGCATCCGGGCCTGACGCAGCAGTCGATCGATGAGGCATTGCTGGCCGGAGAAGACGGGGCAGGCCGGGGGCGGGAACGGTCGACGGGCGGAGGACGCGGGACGCGGGGTTCAATGAATCTTCGCCGTCTCGGCGGCCACCAGGCTGGCGAATTCCTTCAACCGACCCTCGACGGCGTCCGCGTCGAAGGCGCTGGTGTGGATCATCACTTTGACGGCCGGCGGCAATTGGCTGGATCTGCTCCGCAAGGTTTGCTGCAGGCGCCGCAATTCTTCGTTCTCCCGCAGAATCGTGTCGCCGAACTGGTACCAGAACATCACGGCCACCGCTCGGTGTTTTGTTCATAAAACACGATTCGGCGGTGAGCGGAGCGCCGCCGGGTACCGGGACCTCGACGTCCTTGATTTGGGCCGCGCACCAACCGACGGCCGCGTAGCACGATTCAGGCGAGTGCGGCACCACGACCGTGTATTCGGTCCAGACGCCGACCAGCAGGCTGAGCTGGGCGCCCGACGGATCCACGTAGGCCCAGTTGCCGCAGACCGCGGCTCCGCCCGTCTGCTCGGGCACGATCGTCTTCCCCTGCCAGCGGCCCAATTCCAGCGGCCAGGCTTCGGGATCGAAGTCGGGCAGACTGGCCGGGGCCGGCGTCCATTCGCGATCGATCAGCCAGACGCCGGCTTGGGCTCCCCCGATCAATAGCGCCGCCAGCAACATCCGCATCGAGTTGCCCACGAAGTGCTCCTTTGCAGCGAGTTCGATTCTGGTTGAGGTCGAGCCGAGGCGGCGGCCGCCGCTGGATCGGCCGTTCAAACCGGCGCGACGACTTGGGTCGGATCCGCGTCCGGCTCGGCCGAGGCCGCACTGCCGGAGGCCACATTGCTGGATTCTACGGCGGCGACCGGGCCGCCCGGGGACGTCTTGCTGGCGATCGCGGCCAGACGCTCCTCGAACGGCTGGACGACGCCCATCAGGAGTTCGATCAGTTGGCAGACGGACAGGCCGCCATGCTCGCCTTCGATCGACAGCCGGCCGACCATCCGCGCCCCGCAAAACAGCGGCATATCGACCCGCCATAGTTCGTCGTGCCGGGCCACGGTCGGTCGCTGCCACGAGCCGCGATAGCCTTCCTTCTCGGCCGGCATGTGCACGTCGAGCCAGACCCGGTTCAGGTTGAACCGGTCTGCCATTTCGACCAGAGAGTTCATCAGCAGATCCCAGTCGGCCGACCCTTGCCAGCGGATCGAATCGCCGGGCGACGAGGACCGCCGCCGCGCCGAGCAGCGCCGCGATGCCCGACGACTTGATCGAGTTGGCGACCAGCCGCGCCTCGACGTAGCCGAAGAGCCGCGTGGCGACCAGCACGCCGCTGACCGCGGCGATGCTGAGCAGGGCGTACAAATCGCTATTGCCTTGGACGGTGGCCAAAGCCCCGGCCGAGGTGACGACGCAGCAGGAGACGATCCACACGAGCGTCCGCCGATTGCTGCCGAACTTCTCCATCAGGCAGTGGTGCAAGTGTCCGCGGTCCGTGGCGTAGACGCTGCGGCCGGTCAGCTTGCGGCGGACGATGGCGGCCAGCGAGTCGAGGATCGGAATCGCCCAGACGGCGACCGGCGCGGCCATGGCGACGGTGGCGGGGCCCTTGATCGAACTGCGGATGGCCATGGCACCGAGCGTCAGACCGATCAGCATGCTCCCCGAATCGCCGAGAAAAATCGTCGCCGGCGGAAAATTGAACTTCAAGAACCCGGCCAGCGCTCCGCCCATGCAGGCCACGACCAGGGCCGCGTAGAAGTGCCCGTTCATCCAGGCCATCACGCCGATCGTCACGCTGAGCACGATGCCCACGCAGGTGGCCAGTCCGTCGATGCCGTCGATCAAGTTCAAGGCATTGATGGCGCCCAACAGCCAGAACAGCGTAAAGGGGATCGCGAAGACGCCCAGCTCCACGTCGAACGAAAACAAGTGGATGCTGCGGACGACCAGTCCCCCGGCCACGAGCGCTCCCACGGCCACGAACTGACCGATCAGCTTCTGCCGACCGCGCAAGTGAAATCGGTCGTCGAGCAGCCCGACCGCCACGATGCAAATGCCGGCCGCGGCGAAGGAAACGATTCGGCCCAGCGGCGGGATCAGCGTCGAGTCGACGGCGTCGGTGAAGAGGGCCACCAGCAACAGCGCGGTGAGCATTCCGATCAGGATCGAAACGCCGCCCCCCAGCGGAATGGGCTGTTTGTGGAGCTTGCGGTGGGCATCCGGCCGGTCGACCAGGTCATAGCGGGTGGCGGTCCGCCGGACCCAGGGAGTCACTCCCGCGCTAATCGCGGCAGCAATCAAAGTGGCAACGATCAGGGTGCTGAGCATGGTGTCAATCGCGGGTGCCGGATCGAATGGGGAATGCTCTCAGGCGGCAATCGTGTTTCGCCGGGGCGGCCAGGGGGACTTGTCCCCGCGGCCGCCGTTAGACGCCGACCTCTTCGTGATATTCCTGGTGATAGTACGCGGCGTCGGCAGCCCCCGTGACCACGGCGCCGAACACCCGAATGCCGAGCGACGTCAGCCGGCGATTGGCTTCGTCCACGCGCGGAACCTGGCTCACGTCGCGGAGGACCGACAACACCGCGATGTCGACGTGCTGGCCGATCAGCATGCTATCGACGACGGGCAACACGGGGCAGCAATCGACGATCACGAAGTCGAAATCTTCGCGCATCTTCTGGAAGCACTCGCCCAGGAACATCTGCCGCTGGGCCAGCGCCGTGAGCGACTGCTGATCGTTGCGGCCGGCAGTCAGGACCCACAGGTTGGGGGTCACCGACGGGCGAATCGCGTCGGAGAGCGGGATTTCGGAGCGGAGGACTTCGCACAATCCGCCCTCGCGCGGCATGCCGAAAATGCGGTGGACGGTCGGCCGCCGCAAATCGCCGTCGACCAGCAGGGTCCGCTGCCCGCCGCGGGCGAAGCTGTGGGCCAGCTGAGTAGCGAGCGTCGTTTTGCCCTCGCCGCTCAAAGCGCTCGTGACCAGCACGACCCGGTGCGATTGACCGTCGGCGCCGCGGATCAGCGTGGTGCGCAGGGCATCGAACGATTCCCGCAACAACGATTGCAGTCGGGGCACCAGCGGCTGTCCTTCGCGAGTCTGCTTGTGCGCTGGCCGGCAAGGATGGCAGAGCGGCCACGATCCGCATGCCCAGCCCGTCGGCAATCTCCAGGGCCGTGTTGACCCGTTTGGAGCGGGCATCCCACAGCGAAATGGCCACGAACGGCAGCAGGAATCCCAGCAGAGCGACGATGCTCGTCGTGCGGATGTGGCCGACCGTATCGCGCGTCTTGGGGACTTCGGCGGTCGACAATTCGGTGATCCGCGACGGCGAACGGATTTCGACGCGGAGCTCGTCGATTTCCTTGCCGAGGTGGGCCGACATGTCCTCGATTTGCTTCAGTTCCAGCCGCATCATTTCGACGTCGATCGAGGACCGGCCGATCGATTCGGCCTCGTGGGCATACTTTTCGACGTCTTTGGCGAGCTGGGATTCCTGTTCCCTCAAGATGGCCACTTGCCGTTTCAATTGCGCACGGGGGTCGTTGCTCTGAATTCCGTGGCGCTTCATCTCCTTTTGCACATGCGTTTTGATCAGCTCCCGGCGCTTCGTGTAATCTTCCTGCGCCTCGGCGAGCACTTCGCGCTGCTTGACCAGCCGCGGATGCCTGCCATTGGCCATTACCCCTTCGTTGTGATCGATGACCCGGGTCATTTCATCCATCCGCCTTTTCATCGCCAGCAATTCGGGCGCCTGATCGACATAGCTCGCCAAAGTCTCTTCGTCCATCTCGGCCTCGCTGTCGGCATGGCCGGCGTTCACCGCTTCCTCCTCGGCGGCGGTCAGATTGATCTTGGCCCGCATCAATTCGAATTGCATTCGCGTATGTTCGTTGCGCAAAGTGGCAAAATGTTGCAGTGTAATCTGCTGCTTGGAAGACAGCGCATTGCCGTCGCCGGTGCCCAAACTTTCGGCCAGCCGCTTCAGGTCCGTCTGCTTGGTCCGCATCTTCTGCTCGGCTTCATTGAATACCTTTTCCAGGCTGCTGAGCCGGTCCATCCGCATGATGCGCTCGCGATCGACGACTTCGCGCATGTACGCCTTGGTGACGGCGTTGGTGATCGCGGCGGCCGTGTTGGCGTCGGCATGACTGAACGAGACCTTCATGATCTCCGCCTCGCCGGGGAACTCCACGTAGATCCGTTTTTCCAGCCAGGCCACCGGATCGTCCTCTTCGCGGACGGCGGGCAGACGCTCGACGTCGGGCGAGCGCAACGCGGCCCGGAGCACCCAGGGTCCGACGATGAGCTGCTTTTGGGTGTTCTTGTAGATCAGGAAATCCTGCCGCCCCTGAGTCGACGAATCGTCGAGCAAGGTCGGCTCCTGGCTCCGGATTCGCAGCAGCGCAAAGGCCGAATACTCGGGCGTGAACCAGACCCAGGCCGCCGCGGCGAACGCCGCCGACGTCAGCGTGGCCGAGACCGCGGCCAGCACCCAGTGCCGCCGCAACCCATGCAGCAGCATCGTCAGGCTCGTGGCTTGGGCGGTGCCGCCGCCGGCCCGCATCGCCATCCAGATCGGCCCAGCCGGGCCGCCCGTGGCCGTCGACCAGACTGTGCTGCGGCGAAACGGTCAGCGCCGGCGGGACGCCGGGGAAGTATCGGAGCCGGGACGTTGGTCAGCCATCATTGCTCGCTCGCCTTCGCTGTCTGCTGGTGCCGTCGGAAAGATTCCGCTTCGATCAACGCTCTTCGCGTGCCCAGATCTTTGCAACCGCTGGACTTGTCGTCCGCCTGCAGCCGCCGCCGGGCCGCCGACCGACCGCCAGACCCGATCCAGGAATTGTCGTTCCAACCAAAGGGCGGGCCATAGCAGCACGACGATCAGCCAAACGCCGCGGATCCAGTGCGGTTCCGGCAAAAGATCGCCGTCGCCAACCGGACCGGACGCAAGCTGGCTTGCCGCCAGGCTACCCGCCTCGATTGCCAGATAACCCGCCGCCAGCAGCAGCGCCAGCGGCAGCGCGCTGGCTGCCAACAGAATCCGTTCGGTCCGCGGCGCCTGTCCCGAAAGTGCGAACGTCCCGCCGACCGCCAGGCTCACGGGCACCAAGGCCCAGCCGATCCCCGCATCGACTGCGGCCAGTCGACCGACGTTCAAGATCAACAGGCCCTCGCTGGCCAGAGCCTGAATGCCGCACACGACCAGTGCGTAGGCCGCGGTCGCAACGCACAGCCGGCCCGCCACCCAGTCGCCGGCCGCGGCGGTCGCGGGCGCGAGCGGCACGGCCAACAACATCACCGCCAGCGCCGGCCAAATCCACCGCCCCAGGGGCCACCCGCCGGCCAGCAAGCAAATGCCCGACAGACTCAGCAAAGCCGCCAACGGGCGGAGCCAAGACAAATAGCTCCAGTCGGCCACGAGCACGCACAGTGCCGCCCCCAAAACGGGCACCAACCCCCACCAGGTTCCGGACCATTCGCGGGGGCACTCCGCGGCGCCGCCAGAGCAGCCAGGCCGCGAGCAGCGGCACCGCGAACATGCCCCGGGAACTCGGATCGAAATACCAGTGGCTCGCCACCGCGACGATCGGCGCGACGAAGCACGAGAGCCATGTGCCGGCCAGCAGCCCGGACGCCGAATTTAGCAATGCCTTGACCAACCGCGCCGGCGGGCGCCGCGCGTCGATCGTCAAGCCAGTCGCCTGCTCGGCGGTGCGCAGGTCGTTATGCGCGGCGAGACTGCGCGGATGCGTGCCCCTCGCCGCCCGGGCGCTGATGCGGCACTTCGAGCGTGAGAGCTTTATCGTGTGGATACATCGACGGTCGAACGCCCGACGCCGGCGAGAAGGGAACTAATGGTTTATTGTCGTGCTCGAACAGCGATTCGCCAAGATGCCGGGAATGAACCCTGAACCGGCAGTCTGGCCGGAGCGGCGCGCACTCCGTTCTCGTCGGTGACAACCGGGGGTCGTCAACGTGGGCGCGCGGGCCCGGGATTTCTCGGAAGGGATGGCTGCGAATCAGCCATTTGGGCGCGAGTCCAAAACGGGATTCCGCGATTCGCAGAGCGATTGCAACTACGGCCACCTGGGGTCGCCGCACGACTCGTTCGTCGGGTTCGGGATCGTCTTCCCCCCGACGCGAGGCAAGTCCCGCCTCGCCGCCATAACCTGCTGCCGGCAAACGCCTTTGATGTGACTGCACCCGTCTCGCGGGGCCCCTGCGGCGGTTGGGGACAACAGCAAGTATTATCCTCCCGGCACGGCGGAGGACTGTCAAGAG
Source organism: uncultured Planctomycetaceae bacterium (assembly GCA_963828155.1). GTDB lineage: Bacteria > Planctomycetota > Planctomycetia > Pirellulales > PALSA-1355 > CAWCAX01. Next base: position 218,207 of record CAWHDQ010000007.1, on the reverse strand, counting down.
TTTCGACTGCCTTCGCTGGCGCGAATTGGCAGTCCGGGCCTGGAACAACCCGCGGTACTCGACCAACCGTTCAACTCCGCCACCGCCCGGGGGCAGAATAGCTCTCCCAACGGACATAACCGGCCAAGGGCGTCCGCCCGAGGGGCCCGGCGAGCGGGGCCAAAAAACGAAGCGGGCCGCCGAAGCATGGCCTCGGCGGCCCGTTATACGCAGCCAAACGTTTGGGAATTGAGTCGGGTCGGACGCCAGCCGTCAGCTGCCGCCGCCGCTCGCCAACGAGTTGCCAATGTTCGTAAACGTCGTCTTGGCATTGGTGCCGACCGTCTGGATGGCGGTCAAGCACACGATCACGATCAGGGCCAGCATGACGGCGTATTCGACCGCGGTAGGGCCGTCTTCCGACGTCAGGAACTGGCGCATCTTCAGGGCCAGATTCTTCACAGAATCCTCCAATTGCAAATCTAAATGACTGTCAGTCCCGCCGGAACGGGTCTCGAACTAGCAACAAGCTATCCGGTAACGATGTGAGAACCAGCCACGCCCGGCGCCGCTCAGCGTGTTCTAAGACAACCGTAGGTCAACTTCAGTCCAAGTCCAGTTGAGGGACGGAAAATCTTCTCCTCGCTAGCTACAGCCGTTCCCCGGCGGCGGCCCAAGCCCTGCAACGCGTGCATTCCGAACCCCCCTTCGCTGCGCAATCGCGCCGCCACGCACAATACGGCCCCCGGCGCGTCTGGGACGGACCGATCGGCGGCGCTGAGCCCGGCTCACGCACCCAGCGGCCGGGCCGGCTAATCGCCCACCTAGCGGATCATCCGTCTTGACCCGCTCTGGGCGGCTTCTCTATAGTCCCGCTCCCCAATCGGGCCAGCAGGGCCCGGAGACGCGAAATCCGCGCTCGTTGCACACCGACCGATGGAGTAGCGAAATGTGCCGCGACTTTCTGCCTCGTTCCCATTCCGGCCGCCCCGTGCCTTGCATCCTCCGGGTTGCCCTGCCGCTTGGGCTGCTCGCGGCGCTCAGTGGCCCGTTGGCAGTTTTGTCAGGGGCCGACAAACCGGCCCCGCCGGCGAAGAAGTCCGCCGCGTCCGCTCCGGCGGGCGGCCAGGCTGCCGGGGCTTCCGGTGCCCCCCTCCATGCCGAGCCCCAAAAGCCGGAAGTGCTGGCCATCATCAACGGCGAGGAGATCAAGCGCGACGAATTGGGCAAGGAATGCCTGAAGCGCTACGGCGACGAAGTGCTCGACAGTCTGGTCCATCGCGAAATGATCCTCGACTATTGCCGCGCGAATAACGTGGTCGTGACCGAGAAGGAGATCGACGACGAGATCGAGCGGATGGCCAAACAGTTCAAGCTGCCCAAGGATCAATGGCTGCGATTGCTCGAGAAAGAACGGGGCATCAAGCCCCGTCAATATGCCAAGGAAATCATCTGGCCCACGCTGGCCTTGCGCAAACTCTCGGCCACCGATCTGACGATCAGCCAGCAGGAGCTGGACGAGGCCTTCGAGAGCCAGTTCGGTCCCGCGGTCAAAGCCCGGATCATCGTTTGCGGCAACGCCAAGGATGCCGCCAAGGTGCGGGCCGAAGCCCTCGCCGCGCCGGACAAGTTTCCGGCCCTGGCCCGCAAGTATTCCGAGGACTCGGCCAGCGCCAGCTCGGGCGGCCTGATGCCGCCGATCCGGCACTTCATGGGTGATGCGGGCTTCGAGAAGGCGGCGTTCAACCTGAAGGTCGACGAGATTTCGCCGGTCGTGCCGGTCGGCAAGCAGTTCGTGGTTTTGAAGTGCGAAGGGCGGCTCCCGGCCGAAAAGATCGACCGCAAGTACGCCGACGCGCAGATCGTCGAAGCGCTCGAAGGAGCGCAAGCTCCGCAAGATCGCCAAGGAAAAGTTCGACGAGCTGGAAAAGAAGTCGACCGTCGAAATCGTCTTCGGAGATCCAGGCAAGGAAAAGCAGAAGCCCGGCGTCGTCGCCGAGCTCAACGGCCGCCGGATCGTGCGCCGCGACTTGAGCGAGGCCTGCATCGACCGCCACGGCAGCGAAGTGCTGGAAAAGCTCCTCGACCGCCGGTTGCTCGAGCAGACGCTGCGGAAGCGGAAGCTGAGCGTCACCGAGGCCGACGTCGACGCTGAGATTGCCCGAGCCGCCCTCGCTATGGGCCAGAAGAAACCCAACGGCGAACCCGACGTGCAGGCCTGGCTGGCGATGGTCGTCAAGCAAGACAAGGTCTCGCTGGAAATTTACCGCAACGACGCCGTCTGGCCCTCGGTCGCCTTGAAGAAGATCGTCGGAGACAAGATCGAAATCAGCGAAGAGGATCTCAAGAAGGGCTACGAGGCCAACTACGGCAAGCGGGCCCGCTGCCGGGCGATCATCCTCTCCAGCCAGCGGAAGGCCCAGGAGGTCTGGGACAAGGCCCGTGACAATCCGAGTAAGGAGAACTTCGCCAAGCTGGCCAAGGACTACTCCGTCGATTCGGCGAGCGCCTCCTTGGGCGGCGAGGTGCCCCCGATCGCCCGCTACGCCGGCCAGCCGATCCTGGAACGCGAGGCCTTCCAGCTGAAGCCGGGTGAGTTGTCCGGCGTGATTCAGGTGGGCGAGAACTTCGTGATTCTGCTCTGCGAGGGCTTCACCGAGCCGATCAAGATGGACATCAAGGAAGCCCGCAAATACATCTACGAGGACCTGCACGAAAAGAAACTGCGAATGGCCATGGCCAAGGAATTCGAGCGGCTTCAGGAACAGAGCGAAGTCGACAACGTCCTGGCCGGGACCTTCCACCATCCCAAGGTCAAGGCCGACGGCAAGGCGCCGCCGCCCGACACCGACGCGGCCTACAGCCAATCCGCCGAACGGCTTTACAACCAGGGCCAGGCCAAGCGCCGCTGATGCACCGGCGGCCCAAGCTCGGGGCTGGATTTGACCTTCTCGGCGATCGGCGAACCGCCGGTGCCGCGGCGCTGTCCTCTCGGCTGCCGGCGGTTGTCGGCCGGATTCGGAGCCGGCGTGGCCGTTGGCGGGCCGCGGCCGGGCAGGTATCCTGAATCGAGCCGCGCCGCCCCTGGCCCCGCTGCTGCCAGCCCCCTCCAGGCGATCGACGGATGAGTCACGAAAACGAAGAACACAATCCGGCCGACATTCTCGCGCCGTTCAAGATCGAAGTCGCCGAACGGGTTAAGCGGCTCCCCCCGTATCTGTTCGCCCGGATCAACGCTCTCAAGTATCAGAAGCGCCGGGCCGGCGACGACGTGATCGACCTGGGCATGGGCAATCCGTCGGATCCGCCCGAGGACCTGGTGATCGAAAAGCTGGCCGAGGCCGCCCGCGATCCGCGCAATCACGGCTACAGCAAAGCCCTCGGCATCGCCAACCTGCGCCGCGAAGTCGCCAGCAAGTACCAGCGCAAGTACGGCGTGCGGCTCGATCCCGACAGCCAGACGATCGTCTGCCTCGGCTCGAAGGAAGGTTTCAGTCACATGTGCCTGGCGCTGGTCGGGCCCGGCGACACGGCGATCGTGCCGGCCCCGTACTTTCCGGTGCATGTTTACGCGGTGTTTCTCGCGGCGGCGAATTGCATCTCGCTGGAAGTTGCCGACAGCGACAAGTTCCTTTCGAACATCGCCTACACCTGTCAGCAGATGCACCCGCGGCCGAAGCTGCTGATCCTCAACTATCCGCACAATCCCTCGTCGGTGACGGTCGAGCCCGAGTTCTTTGTCGACGTGGTCAAGCTGGCCCGCCGCTACGGGTTCATGGTGATCAGCGACTTCGCTTACGCCGACGTCGCCTTCGAAGGTTATCAGCCCCCCAGCTTTCTGGCGGCTCCCGGCGCGATCGACGTCGGCGTCGAGTTCACGACGATGAGCAAGGGCTACAACATGGCCGGGTGGCGGGTCGGCTTCTGCTCGGGCAATGCGGAGATGGTCCGCGCCTGGGCACGATCAAGACCTATTACGATTACGGCATGTTCAACCCGATCCAGATCGCCGCGATCATGGCCCTGCGGCACACCGACGCGGCCGTCGAAGCCCAGAGCCGCCTCTATCAGCGCCGCCGCGACGTGCTCTGCGACGGCCTCCGCCGCGCCGGCTGGGACGTGACCCCGCCCCGGGCCGGGATGTTCGTCTGGGCCAAGATTCCCCAGGTCTGGATGGACCAGATGGACACCATGACCTTCGCCACCAAACTGCTGGAAGAAGGCGACGTGGCGGTCAGCCCGGGCAGCGGTTTCGGCCCTGCCGGCGAAGGTTATCTGCGGCTGGCCCTGGTCGAGAACGAAAACCGCCTGCGACAGGCCGTGCGGCAGATTACGCGCTGCCTGGGTGGTGATTCGCGCTCCGCCGGCGACGCCTGTTCGGTCAAGCCAAGCTTGCCGCACTAGCGCTAACCCGGACGCTCGTCGAAGTCGCGTTTGGCCGGCTGGGCCTCAGGCCAACGTGCCGGCGTGCTCGGGCGTGGACTTGCGGCGGCCGAACAACCGGCCGATGCCCAGCGCCAGAATCACCCGCAGTGCCGCGACCGCTTCGCGGGAGTCGATCTTCGAGCTGCCCCGGGTCCGATCGGCAAAAGTGATCGGGGTTTCCCGAATCGTGGCCCCCGCTTGTTGCAGCAGGAACAGGATTTCCTCCTGAAACGAGTAGCCCCGCGAGCGAATCGCGGCAAAGTCCAGCCGCCGCAGCACTGCCGTGCGGTAACAGCGGTAAGACCCGCTGCAGTCGCGGCACCGCAAGCCGAGCATCGTTCGGGCGTAGGCGTTCACCGACCGGCTCATGAAATGCCGCCGCCAGGGCCAGCCCTCGATCCGGCCGCCCGGCGTGTACCGCGATCCGATCATCACGTCGGTTGGAATGCCGCCCACGGCTTCGTCCATGCCCGCCAGGATCGCCGGTAGATGCCGGGGATGATGGCTGAAGTCGGCATCCATGTTGAGCACTTGCTCGTAGCCCTGGTCGAGCGCGTAGCGCATCCCGGCGATCGTGGCGGTGCCCAGGCCGAGCTTGCCCGGGCGGTGCAGACAGTGGAGTCGCGGCTCGCGCTGCTGCATATCGTCGCACCAGCGGCCGGTGCCGTCGGGCGAATTGTCGTCGATCACCAGGATGTCGACGCCGGGGACGATCCGCAGGATTTCGTCGACCAGGTCCGGCAGATTCTCCAGCTCGTTGTAGGTCGCCAGGGTGATCAGCGTTCGATTCATGTTTGCCCATCCCCGGTGCCCTGTCCCTGCGGCGAGCCGAACGAATGCAGTTTCGTCCGCCGCTCGCCCAGTCGTTGGCAAATCGTAGACGATGACGGCCGCGGGCCAAAGTGCCGATTGACGCCGCGCCGCTTCGGATTTTGCCGCGCTGCCGCCGCGTTTTCTCACGTGGTAGGCAGGAATTTTCCTGAAGATCGAAGCGGTTCCCGGTTATACGGTCGCACAGGACTCGCCAGTTCACGAAATCCTCATATCCTGCCAGAAGTGCGACGTCATAAAGTGCCGATAGCATCCATTGTCGGCAGTCACCCCAGACGTTCCATCCTGCACGCACTATCTACTCGCAAACTAGTGCGTGCTTAGCAGGAGGCGTTTTGTTCGATGTTGACACGTCCCCACAAGATGCAGAGCTTGAGTGACCTGCGGGAATTTGTAAACGAGATCCTGTGCCAACAGAACGAACTTGAACGGGGTGCATTCCCATTGACGGAGCGGATCCTCGTCCGGGGGGGCAAGTGCTGCGGAATTTATTTCTGCCTGCATGGTCCCCGCTCGGTGAAGCTCTCGGCAATCTGGGAAACCCAGTGCAACCGGATTCTCTTTTACGGTTCAACGGGCGAGCGGTTTTGCAAGATCCAGCTGGTCGAGGCGCCGCGACTGGAAGTCGCCGCCGCCTGAAACCGGTTGATCGTGCGACCGTGAGAAACCCGGCTTGACGCCCCTGCGCCACCGGGTATACATAACACCACTGTTCATTCGTACATTTATCATACACGGAGGGTACCATGCTTGTTTTGTCGCGGCGGGAGAAGGAGCGCATCCGGCTGGGCGACTCGATCGTCGTCACCGTTGTTCGCCTGTCGGGGGATCGCGTTCGCTTGGGCATCGAAGCGCCCTCCGACGTGCTGGTGCTCCGCGACGAACTGGATCCGCTGGTCGATGGGCGGAATGCCGCCGCACCGGCGGTCGAACCGCGGCCGATTCGCGCCGCCGGTTGAGCCGGGCCAATTGCGGGAGCAGCCTGGCCGGGGGGCAGCCCGGTCCATCGCACAGGCTCATGCCCACACAAGCTCGGTTCGGCCTGCAAGCCGACGAAATCACCCGATCAAGGCGGCCGAAGTCGGCCGCCTTTTTCTTTGGGCTCCCGCGGTGCTGCTGCGCGAGCGAATATCGAGAGACAAAAAAACGCACACGTCGCCATGCCCTGAACTTGCAGGGCGCGAGGGCGACGTGTGCGTTACGCGCTGGTTTGAATCGAATCGCCCGCGTTCGCGGGCAATTCGGGCGTTTATTCGCGGGGGCGGACGGCGCCGGTCAGGCCGCTGTAATCGGGGCGGTCTTCCGGGTGCCAGAGCGGGACACCGCGTTCCACACGCTCGGCCAGAATATCCAGCTTTTTCCTCGAGCCGGCGGGGGCTTCCGTGGGCTGGAATTCGCCGCTGGTATCGGGGACGAAATCCTCGTCGTGACCGTACTTCAAAATCGCCTCGAACACATTCCGCATCTGCCGCATTACTTCAGCCCTCCACAAAAATCGATCCCACGCGAAACAAATCATGTGCTGCCGCGCCGCAGTCGAAACAGCCCCCAATCCACAAAGACCCAGTCGACAAGGCTCCAGCCAAAAAAGCTGGCCGCGCTAAATGCACGGCCAAGAGCGTCCGTTTCTTTCGAGACTGGCAGGCGAAACCGGCTCAAAACCCCGGCCACTGGCGAGCAGCCGTAGGGACGCGTTCGTCGGGGAGCCGATCAGCAAAATCAAGGCGGGCAACTCACACGATACGAATAAGTGGTCTATTCTTACCACTTTCGCCGGAAAGTCAAGCAGCGGAGGGGCGAATGTCGCCTCCCAAGTCCGCTCCGGCGCGGGCCGTTCCGGGCCCAGTTCCGCAGCAATTTGGGGCGGAAATCAGGCCGCCAACGGTCCCCGGGATGCCAGGGCAATGGCACCCCGCAGGTTGGCCCCGGCCACACGCAGCTCGGCCAAAATGCTCCGCAAGTCGCTCGTTTGATCCTCGCCCAGGGCGACAACCAGGTACGTCGACTGCGAACAGCCGGCCAAGGCCAATGCCAAGGGGCTGCCGGCGGCGCGCCCGCGACCAAGACGTGCCGATCCAGATGCGGCAGCTGCCGCCAGATACGGCCGGCCGCGGCATCCCAACCCGGCCGACGCGGCTCCGGACTGCCCCCGGCCACGAAGTACACGCCGGGCAAATTGCTCGCCGCGATCACCTCGGGCCAGCCCGCGCTGCCGGCGATCAGTTGTGCCAGACCAACCTGCCCCGTGGCGCCCTCGGGCGGGCTGCGCCCCGTCCCGGCCGTCGATCAAAATCACTTCGTCCGTGCCGTCGGCCAGTGCCGCGGCCGAACGCAGCCAGGTCGAAGCGCTCCAGCGTTTGTTCACCCGCGGACACGAGCAGGATCGGCCAGCGGCGGTCTCGGCCGCCGGCATCGAGCGCGATTCGCCAGGCCAATTTGCGGTATTCGGGCCACGGTTTCCCGGCAGGCAAGTACACGGCTGCCGGCGGTCGGAGGGTGGGCGTGCCGCGGGTGGATAAATTGGCGGGCCAGGCGTCGCGGATCGCGGCCGTTTGCTCGGGTGCCTGGGCCGGCAATCGCGGGGGGGCGGCGAGCGTCACCTGGAACGGAGCACTGCTTTCCACCGCTTCGTCGGCGAGCAATTCTTCGACCAGATTCGTCGCTCGGGCGACATCCGCATCGATTCGATCGACGGTCGCGGCAGCGTCTTCTTCGAGAGTCGTGGACGTCCGCCGGCTCGCCTGCGGCGAACGCCACAAGTTGTGCGGCTTCGACGGCGGCCGGCGCCGAAGCGCCGGCTGCGGCGCCCTCCGGCGGCGGATCGGCCCGGCGTTCGATCGAACGTAGCGCCGAGAGCAGGCGATTCATGGCGACTTCCGCAGACGAGTGAGAAATCAGCCGCGGCGGAGCCGGGTGAACAATTGGCGATATTCCTGCCGCCGCACCAAGGCCGGCGCCGGCGTCTGCCGCTCGGCCGGCGACTTCGTCCTCGATGATGATCAGATCGTCGTCCTCACCGGCCTCGACCGCCAGCCGGGCGGCCGCCGCTTCGCCTCCGACGGCTGCGGGGCGATCTTGAGCCGCGGGCTCCGCCAAGCGCGTTTCCACTGCGTTCCTCGGCAGCGGGCTTCGGCGCGGAGGAGTCGAAGCTGGCCGACAACCCGGTCGAAGTCATCCAGGGCGCGAGCAGTTGGCCCAAATCGTGACCTTCCTGGCTGCGGACCATCGGCCGCTGGGCGAACACGTTGGCTTCCAGCGAGGCGTAGCGGTCGATCACGACCTCTTCCTCGTCGAAGGCTTCGCCGAACGGATCCAGCGATTGACTGAAAACCAATTCCACCTGCGGGCCAATCGAGCCCGCTGGCTGGAAATCTTCGTCGATGGCGGCCAGTTGCCGCTCGATCCGGTCAAGTTGCTCGTCTGGCGCTGCCGCCATGTGGGGAGCCCGCCGGGCGGGGAAGGGAATCGCCGCCGTCTCGTCCGGCAGATCGTCGAGCGGGGCGAATTCGACCACGGCCGGACGTTCTTCGCTCGCGCTGGCGCCGGCTTGCCACGGGGTCGGAAGTTGCTGCAAGTCGCTCCAGGCTTCTTCGATTGCCGCCGCGGTAACTCGCGGGCATTGGCCGAGCGCCGTCAGAATCAGGGCATGATCGCAGACCTGGTTGATCAACCGCGGGATGCCGTCGGTCGCCCGATAAATGGCCTCGTAGGCCGCGCCGTCGAATACCCGGTCGGGGTCGCCGCCGACTGCGCTGATCTGGTAGCGGGCATAGCCGGCAGTCTCTTCGCGATTGAAGGCCGCCAGATAACAGCGGGCCGCCAGCCGCTGGCTGAACGAGTCCAGCTTCGGACTCGCGAACCGCTCTTCCAGCGCCGGGCTGCCGGCCAGCACTAGCCGCACCCGGGGCTGGCCGTCGCGGACCAGATTCGTGATCATCCGCAGCTCTTCCAGCAACCGGATCGGCAGCGTGTGGGCTTCGTCCACCAGCAGCAGCAAACCGGAATTGTCGGCCGGTCCTGCCGTCGAGTGGCCGGGCGTCAGATGATCGATCAGCGACAGCCGCAGCTCGCCCTCTTCCATGCCGCGGTACGGCAAGCGCAGCTCGAACAGGATCGCCTGGAGCAGCGCCCTGCGGGTGCAGATCCGGCCGCTGGACAGCAGCGCCACCGAAAGCTGGCTGCCGAACTGGGCGACCAGCAGCTGGCAGAGGAGCGATTTACCGGTGCCCGAAGGCCCGATGATCAGGCCCGCTCCTTCGGCTCGGGCGATCGTTCGCGCGAGCGTTTGGCGGGCGTTCTCGATTCCGTTGCCGGCGAAAAAACGAGCGGCTTGCGGCGTCGCGGCGAAGGGCCGCTCGCGAAGTTGAAAATACGCTTCATACATGCTGGCAGATTCCTCTCAGGCGAGTCCGGCCCGCTCGCGCGGACCGCGGTGCGCCCGCCAGCCGCAAGGCCGACGGTGCGTTGAGTTCGAGCTTGCCGGTCCGCCGCCGCACTTGCCCCGGGATCGATCGATTCATGGGTCGCCGCGGGTTGCCGGTCGCGTGCGGGGGAGTTGCCTCGCCCGATTCGCGACGCCGCCTGCGCGATGCTGCATCCTTGATAGGTTCGGCTGGCCGGCGCGAGGCTCTACCTCGGGCCGGCACAACGGCTACTTTTCGCCGAGCTTGCCTCCTTTCGCCGACCCTCCGGGTTGCCGGTTTCATCCCCCCTCGGGGCGTCAACGTCCCCCTAGGTTGCCCAGCACCTGGCTGAGCGTTTCGTTTGGATGGAGGACCAGCATGCTCAGCCAGACCGGGTCCTCGATCGCCGTCGCCACGAGAAAATAAACCACCACGGCCACGAGCAGTTGCACGACGAGTGGCAGTGCCCGGCCCGGGCGTCCCACTGCCAGCGAACCGCTTGCGCCGCAGCCGTGATCGTGCCTGCGACCGGAAGGTGAAACAGCCGCTCGATGTCTGCTGCGGTGCGGAGCGTGCAATCGCGCTGGGCGATCGCCCGGCCCAGGCGGCGCAATGCGATGACCGTCAGGCACAGCCCGCAAATGCCCGCCAAGCGCCACTGCCGCCCAGCGGGTCGGGCTCGGCAGTGGCCTCGTGGGTCGAGTCCATGCGGGCCGCGAGCGCGGCCGAGCTGCGCAGGTATTCTGTTTCAGCCCGGATCCGTGCCGCCTCGGCGTCGGCGAGCTCGCGCTCGATCGCGCGGCAGTCCGCTTCGAGCTGCTCGGTGCCGGCGGCCGATTCGGCCACCAGCGATTGCCATTTCTGCTGCCGCTGCTGCCAACGCCACGTGTCATGTCCAGGGCCAGGCGTGGTTTCCGCCGGCGTGGGTTCGTTGGCCGGCATCGCCGCGAGTGCCCGGCCGAGTTCACCGATCTGCGTTTCCACGTCTCGCACCAGCGGATGCTCATCCGTCAGCCGCAGCCGCAGCCGCTGTGCTCGTCGTTCAACTCGGCCAGGCGGCCGGCCAATCGCTGCCGTTCGAGGTCCTCCGGCGTGGGTACGGCCGGCTCTCCTTTGGGCTCCGGCCGCAGGCGCGGGCAGCCACGAGCGGCGCCGAGACGCTAGCGTCCTGCAAGGCCGCGTATTGGCTGCGGACGAATTGGTCGAGCCGCAGCCGGGCTTCCGTCAGCCGACCGCGGACCAGCCCCACGTGCTCGGTGGCCTGCTGCAATTCGGCCCGGTCGGCGGCGGCCTGACGGCGCTGAGTCGCCGTCGCGGTCGGGGTCGTCATCGCCGACGGCAGACCGACCGATCGCCGCGAGCGCCAGCACCAACGCCGCGGCCAACCAGACGGGCCGGGCTTGATTTGCAGCGAATTGCCGGAGGCGACTGCTGGGCATTCCGACTTCCGTGTCGTGTTGCACGCGGGGAGACGGACCAGTTCCAACTGGCCCACGGGCGGGTGGCGACAAACCATTCCACGGGCCCGGGCGCAGGATCTGCGCCAGGCACGCCGCCTCTGGTGTCATCGACGCCGCCGAGCTGTCAGCTTGAATGCAAGCCTGCCTGGCTGCTGGCGCGTATAATGGGCCAGCAGGACGCACTGCTACAGTCGGCCTGGCAGCCCATCGACTAATGGGCGGGAATCGCGGGTTTATTGTATGTTTCGCGTCAAAATCTGTGGAATCACCTCGCCCGCCGACGCCCAGGCGGCGGCCGATGCCCAGGCCGATGCGATCGGGCTGAACTTCTATCCGCTCAGCCCACGGTATGTGGCGGAGCCGCAAGCCGAGCCGATCGCCGCACGCCCTCGCGCCCGGCGTCGCCTTGGTAGGCGTGTTCGTCAATTCGCCGGCCGCTGAGGTGCGGACCCTCGCCGGGCGGCTCAAGCTCGACTACGTCCAGATCCATGGCGACGAACCGCCGAGCTATCTGGCCGAACTCGCCGGGCTGGCCACGATTCGGGCCCTGCGAGTCGGCAACGATGTGCAAGGCGTGCTCGATTACCTGACCGAGTGTCGCCGGCTGGGATGCCTGCCCGCGGCCGTTCTGGTGGATGCGCTGCGGCCTGGTCAGTTCGGCGGCACCGGCGCTGTGGCCGATTGGCCGGCCCTGGCCGCAGCGCGAGCCCACTTTAGGGGGTTGCCCCTGGTCTTGGCCGGCGGCCTGACGCCCGCAAATGTCGCCGACGGCATCGCGGCCGTGGGTCCCGAGGCGGTTGACGTGGCCAGCGGGGTCGAGCTTGCCCCGGGCAAGAAATCGCCGCAGCAGGTCCGGGCGTTCGTCGCGGCCGCGCACGCCGCGTTCGACCGCCGGGTCGCCGCGCATTAGGTTGGGTCGGCCGTGCCTCCCGCCCCTTGCCACTTGGCAGCGGTCAACCTATGATCTTTACTCATCCGGCCGCCAGCGCGAGCGGTTTTGCCCGCGGAGCCGGGGCATAGCACATAAGTTCCCTCGACCGTTGTCCTTCCAGCGAAGGAGTGATCCGTGGCCCAGGTTCAAAACCGACTCCCGTTCAAAGTGGCCGACATCAGCCTGGCGGAGTGGGGCCGCAAGGAAATCACGCTGGCCGAGCAGGAAATGCCCGGTTTGATGGCCCTGCGAGCCAAGTACGGCAAATCAAAACCGCTTGCTGGCGCCCGCATTGCCGGCTGCTTGCACATGACCATTCAGACGGCCGTGCTGATCGAGACGCTCACCGAGCTGGGCGCCCAAGTCACCTGGAGCAGCTGCAATATCTTCTCGACTCAGGATCATGCCGCCGCCGCCATCGCCCGGGCGAACATCCCGGTCTATGCCTGGAAGGGTGAGACCAACGAAGAGTTCGATTGGTGCATCGAGCAGACGCTGTTCTTCCCCGACGGCCAGCCGCTGAACATGATCCTGGACGACGGCGGCGACCTGACCGCGATGGTCCACAAGCGCTATCCCGGAGCTGCTGGGCGACATCCGCGGCCTGTCGGAAGAGACGACCACGGGCGTCAAAGAGCTGGAAGATGCACGCCAATGGCGAGCTCAAGGTGCCGGCGATCAACGTCAACGATTCGGTCACCAAGAGCAAATTCGACAATCTGTACGGCTGCCGCGAATCGCTGGCCGACGGCATCAAGCGGGCCACCGACATCATGGTGGCCGGCAAGGTGGCCGTGGTAGCCGGCTATGGCGACGTCGGCAAGGGCTGCGCCCACTCGCCTCCGCTCGCTCGGCGCCCGGGTGCTGGTGACCGAGATCGATCCGATCAACGCCCTGCAGGCCGCCATGGAGGGCTTCGAGGTCACCACGATGGAAGAGGCCGCGCCCGCGGACAGATCTTCGTGACGGCCACCGGCAACCGCGACATCATCCGCGGCGAGCACATCAAGGTCATGCCCAACGACGCGATCGTCTGCAACATCGGCCACTTCGATCTGGAGATCGACATGGCCTGGCTGAACGGCCAGAAGGGGGTCAAGCGGGTCGAGATCAAGCCCCAGTTCGACCGCTACACCTTCCCCAACGGCCGCTCGATCCTGGTGCTGGCCGAAGGGCGGCTGGTCAACCTGGGCTGCGCCACCGGGCACCCCTCGTTCGTCATGTCGACCTCGTTCACCAACCAGGTCCTGGCCCAGCTCGAGCTGTGGAACAACCCCGACAAATTCCCGATCGGCGTCCACGTGCTGCCGAAGTCGCTGGACGAGGAAGTCGCCCGGCTGCACCTCGACAAGCTGGGCGTCAAGCTGACCAAGCTCACCGCCGAGCAGGCCGACTACTTGGGCGTGCCGGTCGCGGGTCCGTACAAGCCCGACAACTACCGTTATTAATCCGGCCGGCCGGCCCGCGCAACCCCTGAGGCCGATTCTCGCCGACCCGCGAGCTGGCCGGTGGTGGCGTTGCCGGCGATCCCCTTTCCCAAAGCCATCCGCCATGCCCGAGATTCAACCCTTTTGCGGACTGCGGTACGATCTGGGGCACGTCGGCAACCTGAGCGACGTGATCGCTCCGCCCTACGACGTGATCGGTCCCGAGCTGCAGGATCAGCTCTACAAGCGGCACCCGGCGAACGTCATCCGGCTGATCCTCAATCGCGATGAGCCGGGCGACGACGCGACCAACAATCGCTACAGCCGGCGGCTCAGTTCCTCAAGAACTGGCGCAGCGAGGGCGTGCTGTTCCCCGAGTCGCATCCGGCCGTTTACGTCTACCACCAGCAGTTCACGACCGGCGGGCAGACGTTCGTCCGCCGCGGCTTCATGGCCCGCTGCCGGCTCTCGCGGTTCGGCGAGGGGAACATCTACCCCCACGAAGAGACGATGGCCGGGCCGAAGCAGGACCGGCTGCTGCTCACCCGGGCCTGCAAGGCAAACCTGAGCCAGATTTTTGGCCTCTATCCCGACCCGGCCGCCGACGCCCAGAACGTTCTGGAGCGGGCCGTCTCGGGCGTCGCTCCGCTGGAAGCGACCGATCACTTGGGCGTCCTCCACCGGATGTGGCCGGTGACCGATCTGGCCACGATCGGCATGGTCGAATCGATGCTCACGGCCAAGCCGGTGTTCATCGCCGACGGCCATCATCGCTACGAGACCGCCTGCAACTATCGCGACGAGCTAGCCGCCAAGACCGGCGGGCTGAAGCCCAACCATCCGGCCAATTACGTCTTGATGATGTTCATCGGGATGAACGATCCCGGCCTACTGGTGCTCCCCACGCACCGCTTGTTTCGCGGGCTGCCCGACCTGGACTCGGCGGCGCTGGCGGCCCGGCTGGGCAAATGCTTCACCACCAAGGTCGTGGGCGAAGGGGCCGACCTGGCTCACCGGGTTTGGGAGGATATCGAGCTGGCCGGCGACCAGGGCACGCTCGGCCTCTACACCCGCCCGGACGAACGTTGGCAGTTGGCCACGCTCACTCCCGAGGGCAAGGCCCGGATGGCCCAGGTGGCCAGCGAGCACAGCGGCGACTGGCAGGGCCTGGGCGTGAGCATTCTGCATCGCCTGCTGATCGAGAATCTGCTCGAGGGCAAGGACCTGCCCAAGCCGCGTTATGTTCACCAGGTCGAGGAAGTGGTCGAAGGGCTCGACTCGGGCGAGTTCCCGCTAGCCGCCCTGGTGATGCCGGCCACGGTCGAACACATCCGCACGATCAGCGAGCACAGCGAGCGGATGCCCGCCAAGAGCACCTACTTCTATCCCAAGCTGCTCAGCGGGCTGGTCATCAACCCGCTGGAATAGCCCGCTGCAATAGCCCGCTGCAATAGCCAGCGCTTGGGGCGGCCGTTCCACGTGGAACAGCCCCGCGCAGGACTCTCTGCGGCCGCATTGCCTGGCGAGCGCCCCGCCGCGCGACTTTGCGTTTCACGTGAAACGGGGTGGTTGCGGTGCCGGGCCGCCCCCGCCGGAGCTCGGTGCTAGCACCCAATCCGGGTTGAACTGACATTCCCTGGCGAATTCGCCGCTGGGTACAATCCGCCTCCGCCCCCGGCGCGCTTCCGCGCCCTGGGCCAATCGATCAATCGGGAGGCGATGCCGACGTGGGGCGGATTCTGTGCGTGGCCAATCAGAAGGGGGGCGTCGGCAAGACGACCACCGCGGTCAACCTGGCCGACGGACTGGCGAAGTCCGGCAGTCGGACCCTGCTCGTCGACCTCGATCCGCAGTGCAATGCCACCAGCGGCCTGGGCCACGACCCACCGACAGCCACCCGCTGGTTTCGCAGCGCCCTTGCGCGAATCGTTGTGCACCACGGCCAACCCGCTCTTGGAGCTGTTGCCGGGCAGCCGCAACTTCCAGGACGTCGAAGCCCTGGCCACGGCCAATGAGAGCCATTCGGCCACGTTGAGCCAGCACCTGGCCAGCGGGCTGAGCCAGTACGATTTCGTGCTGATCGATTGCCCGCCGTCGCTGGGGCGGCT
Source organism: uncultured Planctomycetaceae bacterium (assembly GCA_963828155.1). GTDB lineage: Bacteria > Planctomycetota > Planctomycetia > Pirellulales > PALSA-1355 > CAWCAX01. Next base: position 202,643 of record CAWHDQ010000007.1, on the reverse strand, counting down.
GACGCAAACGGCCCTGGCCAGCTCGACCGAGGTGCTGATGCCGATCCAGTGCGAATACTTCGCCATGGAAGGGCTGGCCCAGATGATCGACGTGATCCGCCAGGTGATGGACCGCCAGCCGAGCCGGCTGCAATTCGGCGGCATCCTGCTGACGATGTACGACGGTTCGCTCGAGCTGACGCACGAGGTCGACGCCGAAGTCCGCGACTTCTTCGGCGAGATCGTGTTCCGAACCGTGATCCCCCGCGACGTGAGCGTGTCCGAGGCGCCCAGCCACGGGCAATCCGTAATCGATTATGCGCCGCGTTCGCGCGGCACCCGAGCCTATGTCGAACTCTGCATGGAGGTACTCGAACGTGACTAAAGAACGGCGATTGGGACGTGGCTTGGAGGCTCTGCTGGGCCGCCCGCTAGCAGCTGGTGCTAGCACCGAACCGGCTTGGGATCCGCCGGCGTTCGCCGGCCACGCCGAAGGAGCCGAGGCGGCCCGCGGCGAGCAACTGACGCGGATCAACGTCTACGAGATCGAGAGCAATCCGTTCCAGCCGCGGCGCGATTTTGACGAGGCGGCGATCGCCGAGCTCTGCGAGAGCATCAAGACCCACGGCATGCTCCAGCCGCTGGTCGTCCGTCGGCCCGGTGGCCGCTGGCAGCTCGTGGCCGGCGAGCGGCGACTGCGGGCGGCGATCAAAGCCGGCTGGTCCGAAGTGCCCTGCCAGGTTCGCGAGGCCGACGATCGGCAGATGGCCGAGATCGCGATCGTCGAGAACTTGCAGCGCAAGGATCTCAACCCGCTGGAAAAGGCGGCTTCGTTCCACGACTACCTCGAGCGCTACGGCTGCACGCAGGACGATCTGGCCGGCCGGCTGCGGATCGATCGCTCGACGATTGCCAACCTGATCCGCCTGCTCGAATTGCCCGAGAAGGTCCAGGATGCCGTGCGCCGCGAGGCAATCACCGCCGGCCACGCCCGGGCACTGTTGCCGCTCGGCGACGAGCAGCGGCAGGCCGACTTCTGCCCGCATCCAGGCAGAGTCGTGGTCGGTCCGGGCGACCGAAGATCACGTGGCCGATCTGATCCGGCAGGAAGATTCGCCGGGGGCCGCTCCGGCAGCCGGCCCTGCCAAGCCGGCCCCCAAGGGACGCACCCGGACCAGCCAACTCGCGGCGCTGGAGCAAGGGCTGCGGACCGCCCTGGGCACCAAGGTCGAGGTGCGGCAGACAGCCAGCGGGCGGGGCAAGATCGTCGTCCACTTCGCCAGCCCGGCCGAGTTCGAACGGCTGCACGATCAGCTTTGCGAACCCCAGGTTCGCAGCCAGGCGGGGTAGGCGCACTAACTTCAAGCGGCGTGCTGCCGGTCGGCCGGCCGTCAGGGCTCGTCTTTGGCATAGGCCCGATAGACGCCGGCAATGTCCCCGGCCGCCTCGTCGCCCGCGTGCAGCACGATGCGATACTTCAGCCGCAGCGACTCGCCCGCCGGCAGCGTGTAGGAGCCATCTCCCTCGCCGGCGAAATCGTGGAGGCCGAACACGTTCGCCGCGAACAGGCCGTAGCCGCGGACGTGCCACCAGGTCGGAAAGCGGAAGCTGCTCGGGTGGTTGAGGATGGCGATGCCCACGGTCCGGCCGTCGACCGGGCCCGAGTAGTCGACCCAGGCCGCTCGTTTGCCCCAAGCGGCGTCCCCCGTTTGCCCTTCGCTGTTGACGATCCGGCCGGGCAGGTTGTTCTCGGCCCGCATGCTCGAGGCCACGCGCACGCCGAAGCTCCCTTCCTTGGTGTCGCCGAACACGACCGGGCCGTCGCTGGCCTTGAGCGTGAAGTCGAAGTCGAGGTACCGCCGCGTGGCATCGGCCGAGAGCGTGATCCGCCGGATATCCTCGCACTGCCGCTTGCCGTCGGGCGCGAGCCAATCGTTGTGCGTGGTGATCCGGACCTGGCTACCCCCCTCGGCCTGGTCGAAGCCGCGGTGAACGATGGTGCCGTGCCCCTTGGTTTCGTCCTCGCTCCAAAAGTCGATGCCGTTGACGCTGCCGTGCGTCAGCCAGCAGGACCGCTGATGGACGTGGTCGTGCTGCTCGCCGGCCACTTCCAGCATGGGATAGGCGCGGGTGACCGGCTGCCCGGTGGGGCCGATGATCGGCCACAGGATCGGCTTGGCCCCCGAACGGATCAGGTACTCCGTGACCAGTTGGCCGTCCAGCTTGACGGTCAGGCCCTTGTCGCCGCGCTCGACCGTCCACTCGGCAGCGACCGCTGAGATGCTGCTGAGCGCTGATACAGCAGCGAGGCCAAAATCGAGAGTTTGACCTGGGGCATGCGACATCTCCGAACCGGTGGGGCGGGATGCCATTCATGGTAGCAGTGCCACGCGGCCGTGGGGAGCGTTTTCCCGCCAAGTCGAGAAGCGAATGCGCCGCGGCGCCGCTTCGTCGGTTAAGCCCGGCGGCAGCGTCCCGGCGGGTTCGCGTTGGAGACCGCCTAATCCCGAGCCACTACCGCTTCGAAACGGTTACCGCTTTGAAACGGTCACTTCCTGGAATTTTTCCAGGCTGACCGGCGTGAAGGTGCCGAGCTGGCCTTGGGTCTCGGTCACCAGGTCCAAGTCGAGCTTGAGCAGCTTCCACTTGATCTGATGTTCGCTGCGCAGCGAGACGGCGTGGCCGCTGCCGCAGAATTTGCTGCGGAATGTTCAGCTGGACCTGCGTGGCGACCAGGCCCCGGCGATACAGCTCCTCGTTGACCGCCAGTCGGGCGAACGGCGGCATGTGATTGGTCATCGCGTTGAGCCGGGCGTACCAATCGGAAAACTCGCGGTACTGCAGGGCCGCCTCTTCGCTCTCGGCCTTGATCGTGCTGATGCGATACGTCAGGTACGGGCTCTTGAAGACCAGCTCGGCGGTCTTGTCGTCCAGGCTGATGTCGAACTGCGGATTGGCCAGGAACTTCACGTAGGCGTTGCCTTCCTTGGCGGCCTTTTCCTGCAGATCGTCGCAGAACCGTTTGAGTTCTTCGATTTTGACTTCGGCCTTCACCTTCCGCTTGGGGTCGAGCAGCAGGATGCGATCGCGGGGCTTGTCGAACACCGCGGCCGTCTTGTCCGACAGGTAGTCGAACACGATCCCCGCGCGAAAGATCGTCGTGTTCTGGCTGATCGGCTTGGTTTCCTTGCCGCTATAGATGCTGCTCTCGATGTGGAAGTCTTCGGCCTGCGCCGAGCACAGCCCGAGAGCGGTCGCGCCAGCAATGCCAGCAGCCAGCAAGTAGCACGAAGCGAGCGGGAGGCGTACATGGGTGGGTTCTCCAGGCGTGGCTTATCGCGGCAGGTGCGTGTCGCGGCATCCTCCGCGCGGCGGCGAAGGGTAGCGAAACCCGGGCGGAGTGTAAACCGCAGAATGCCGGCGAGCGGGGAGCAGTGCGCGAAGTGCAGGAGACCCGCACGCTGCCGCCAAGAAATTGCCTCGCTGGAGTGACGGTGCCGCATCCGGCACCCGCGATCTTTAGGGGACTTGCGCCCGGCCTCGCTCGAATTGAGATTCATCGAACCGTAGCGGGTCGACAGTGCCTGGTAGAGCCCGATGTCGATGCTGTCGGTGACGAACTGGCCGGAGCCGTCGCACATGATCATGTTCACGCCGCCGGTGTGCATGCTCCGGGCCGCGGCATAAGCATTGATCGACGTGTCGGCAGTCGTGCAATTCATGAGCGGGTTGCTCGTCTTGAGGGTGGTATCGCAACCCGGCCCGGTGTCGACGGTGGCCGAGTTCGGGCCGATATTGAGCGCTGAAGACCGAACCGCCCATGGCCGGCCAGGCCCAAACGCCGCGGCCGTCGTTGGGATCCTCCACACCCAGGATTTCCCCCGCCATGAACGTCTTGGACGTTCCGTCACGGATATCGGCCATCCGGGTGCCCAGCTTCGAGCCGATCTTCCACTTGCCGACCAGCGAGCTGGGTGTTCCCTGGCTGAGCTGCTGCGTGGTCTGGCTGGTGACGTCGACGATCTGAAATGCGCCGACCAGATACTGCTTGTTGCCATTGCCGGTGGTAATGTAAAAATCGTTTTGGGCCGTGGTTCCCATGTTGCCCACCCCGAAGCAGGCCGCGTAATTGCCTTTCGAGAGCGGATTGTTTTGGCCGTAGGTCGAGCTGGTCCAGTTCTGCAGCGTGTCGGCGGCGCTCGGGCAAAGGAACATCGTCGGCGTCACGTTGCCGACCGTTAGCACGCTGATCGAGCTGCCGTTGACGTTGACCGAACGTCAAGCTGGGGTTGGAGCAATCGCTGCAGACGTTGTTGCAAATGGGGCTCGAGCTGGCCAGGCAATTGGCCACGCTGGAAGCGAGATTGGCCCGTTCCAAATAGGCCAGAATCGCCACGGCCCAGTTCGGACCCTGGCACGTTCCGCCCGAGCCGCTGCCGTTGATCACCGAGCTGGCGCTGCCGCCCTCGATGGTCATCGTATTTGCGCATCGTCTCGGTGCAATTGGGAAGTCCCGGCGGGAAGGCGCCGAACTGCGTCTCGTGCTGCAGCAAGGCCAGGCCGATCTGCTTCAGATTGTTGGCGAAGCTGGCCCGCCGCATCGCCTCGCGGGCGGCTTGCACGGCCGGCAGCAGCAGGGCGACCAGGACGCCAATGATTGCAATCACGACCAGCAGTTCGACGAGCGTAAAGCCTCGCAGGCGCACGATCCGCGCGTGACCTGAAGGGCGGGCGCCGGGTATCAATCGGGTCACGAGCCGGCCGGCGAAGAATTGGTTGGTCACGATTGGACTCCTCATGTTCCGACTGCCGCGGATCAAACAGCCGCCACCGACTTGGAGTGGCCGACAAGAACCGCGGCGGTCAATGCCCCGCGTGCGTTGGCCGGGCTAACCGCCCGATCTCGCGCCGCTAACCCCGGCAGCTGCCGACCATTCAGCTTACACGATATTCCTGCCGGTCTGAAATGACAAGTCGCGGCAGGCCAGCCGCGGCAGCGAGATAGCGGCCAAAGGCCCACTCATGCGGGAAGGCGATTGAAGTGGCGGCACTGAGTCCGAAGCGGGCTCGATGGATCGTGCCGGCCAGGCAATTTTCCGGCTATAGTTGGGTGGCAAAGCCGTGCTGTTTAAGCTGTAGGGCTACGAATTGGCCTGTGGTTTTCCGCAAGAAATGGCCAGGACTGGGGCGTCATGACCGCACCCCTGCTGCAGACGATCCGCGACAAATCCGCCCTGGTTGGCGTCATTGGGCTGGGATACGTCGGGCTGCCGCTGATTCGGGCCTTCGTCGCGGCGGGCTTTCGCACCATGGGCTTCGATGTCGATCGCGACGAAAGTCGGCCGCCTGTTGGGGGTGAGAGCTACATCGGCCACATTCCCTCGGCCTGGATTCGCGAATGCGTCCAGGGGGGCAAGTTCACCCCCACGGCCGATCTGCGCCGGCTGGCCGAGCCCGACGCGCTGCTGATTTGCGTCCCCACGCCCCTTTCCGAGAGCCGCGATCCGGACCTGGCGTATGTCGAAGCGACAGCCCGGCAGATCGCGGCGGCGCTGCGGCCCGGACAACTAGTCGTGCTCGAAAGCACGACCTATCCCGGCACGACGCGCGACGTGGTCCTGCCCATTCTGGCCGCGGGCGGCCTGGCCGTGGGCCGCGATTTCTTTCTGGCCTATAGCCCCGAACGCGAAGACCCGGGCAATCCGAACTACTCGGCCGGTGCCATTCCCAAGGTGGTCGGCGCGATCGATCCGGCCAGCGCCGAGTTGGCCCAGGCGCTGTACGGCAGCGGCCGTGGTCGACGTCGTGCCCGTCTCGAACTGCGAAGTCGCCGAGGCCTGCAAGATCCTCGAAAACACCTACCGCTCGGTGAACATCGCGATGGTCAACGAGCTGAAGATGCTCTTCGACCGGATCGGCATCGACGTCTGGGAAGTCATCGCCGCGGCCAAGACCAAGCCGTTCGGCTTTCAGGCGTTTTATCCGGGCCCGGGCCTGGGCGGGCACTGCATCCCGATCGATCCGTTCTACCTCAGTTGGGTCGCCCGCAAGCACGGTCTGCCGACGCGGTTCATCGAGTTGGCCGGCGAAATCAACACCGGCATGCCGAAGTACGTCGTCCAGCGGCTGATCGAGGCGCTCAACGACCACGGCCGGCCGCTCAATGGCAGCCGGATTTGCCTGTTGGGCGTGGCCTACAAGCGCGACGTCGACGACCCGCGCGAAAGCCCGTCGTTCGAGCTGATGGAATTGCTGCGGGCCGGCCACGCCATCGTCAGCTACAGCGACCCGCACGTTCCAAAGTTGCCCCGAATGCGGCGCCACGGTCTGCAGCCGCTCGACAGCCAGCCGCTGACCGCCGACTTTCTCGCAGCTCAGGACTGCATCCTGATTGCCACCGATCATTCGGCCTTCGACTACGATTTCATCGTCCGCCACGCGCGGCTGGTGATCGACACGCGGAACGCGACGCGCAACGTAACCGTCGGACGCGAGAAAATCCGCAAGGCCTGACGGCCGGCTCGCTCCCTCGCCGGATCAACTGCCGACTGCGGTTTTGGGCTTCGGCACTTTGATATCGATCGGGGCCATGCCGGGCGTCACTTCGAGCGTCAGCGGCGTCTGGTTATTGGTGTATTCCGGATCGACCGCCCCGGTCAGGCGCTCCCGTGCGTCGAGCGGCTGGATCATGACCTTCTGCGGGCCGACGATCACCCCGTCGGCGTACTTCCAGGTCGTGACGTTGGCGAACGAGCCGTCCGCCGTCAGCTCGGCGCTGCCCGCGTGCGGATGCTGCTTGGGATTGACCGGCGGGACTTGCGGGACGAACTGCACCCGCACCCGTTTGGCGGCGATCGGCGTGCCGTCTTCGTAGGTGACCTTGCCCGAGACCGGAGCCATCTTATAGGGCCCTTGGTCGCAGCCGGCCAGCCAACAGGTACAAGCAAGTGCCACGGCGCACGCTGCGCCGTCTCGAGATCGTCATCGGCCATTTACCTGAATGAGATAGGGCCAGCGAGCCGCCGCAGCGCCAGTGGGGCGTCTGGAGGGGGCATCGCCTCAAATCTGATCGGCCGCAGGCACCACGAACGGGGCCCGGTATTCGCGGGTCAACAGGGCGTCGGCGGCCGAATTGTCGACGAATTTCTCCAAGCTGGGATCGATCGCCAGCCAGGGACCCAGCTGCAAACGGGCCTGGGCCAGGTCGATCTGGTTGTCGGCCAGGTGCTGGACCGTGCGGTCGAACGTATCCCGGGCGTCGTCCTTGATCTTCAGGGCCGCGACCCGTTCTTTGGCCTCGGCCACGCTGACCGGCGCGCCGAGGCGGTACGAAATGTTGCCCAAGTGACACAAGGCGCTCGACAAGTGCCCCTGCTCGATGTCGGCGTTCAACTCGGCGCTGTTGCGCGAGCGGACCGCTTTGACAAAGTTGTCGAAGTGGTCTCCGCCGCCGGAGAACTGCTTGACGACGTTGCCCGCCTTGTCGAAGGCCGTGCCCGCATCGTAGCTGGACAGCGCGACATACCCCTCGGGCATTTCGAAGATCACGCCCACGCCGGCGCCCTTGTAGGGCTTGGTCTCCAGGCCACGGACTTCGAAGATCAGCGATTTGTCGCCGTAGTCGTGAACGACGACTTGGGTGTTGGCCGTGTCGCCGGCGTCTTGGTAGCCCAGCCGGCCGCCGTAGCTGAGCACCGCGTTCGACAGCGTCGAGACGCCCAAACCCCAGCGGGCCAAATCCATCTGATGGATGCCCTGGTTGCCCAGGTCCCCGTTGCCGTAAGGCCACTGCCAGTGCCAGTCGTAATGGAACTGCGGCCGCGTGAGCTCGGCCAGTGGGGCTGGACCCAGCCAGAGGTCGTAATTGACGCTCGGCGGCACGTGATATTGGCCGCGCGGCCCGATCGACGGCCGCCGCTTGTAGCACAAGCCGCGGGCAACGGTCACGGGACCCAGCGCCACCGGAATGGACGAACTCGATCGCGTCGCGCGTGCCCTTCATCGCCCGGCACTGGGTGCCGGTCTGGCAGATCTTGCCGTGCTTGCGCGCGGCCTGCACGATCCGCCGGCCTTCGCTCACGTTGTGGCTGACGGGTTTCTCGACGTAGACGTCCTTGCCGTGCTGGATCGCCCAGATGCTGACCAGGGCGTGCCAATGGTTGGGTGTCGCGGTCGAGACGATGTCGACCGACTTGTCGGCAAACGCCTCGCGCATGTCTTGCGTCACCTGCGGGCGGCGCCCCTGACGCTTGGCGATTTCGTCGGCCCGGGCGTTGCCGACGTTGCTGTCGACATCGGCGATCCACAGGATCTCGGTATCCTTGCGGCCGGTATAGGCATTGATGTGTTCGCCGCCGCGTCCGCGCACGCCGACGACCGCCACTCCCAGCTTCTCGGCCGGGCTGGACGATTGCTTGCTCTCGTCCTTTTCCTCGGCCGCCGCCAACGGGCGCGCCGTGGCGGCCAGCGCCGCCGCCGTGGCCAGCAGCGAATCTTCCAGGAACTGTCGGCGAGATCGGGTCGTCATGGCGGGCTCCTTGGGGCGGGCTGGGTCGGCAGGAGTGGACACACCGCGGGATCGAGCAGCAATTCCAGGATAACGGAAAAACTGGCCGTTGCCAGTCTCGACAGTAAGAGCGCAATCCGCGAAACGGCGAATTCAGCCGAGCCGGGCCAGGATCCGGTCGACCAGCCCGGGAAGCAGCCGATTCAGCCAAACCAGCGTCATGCCGCGCCAATTGATCAGCACTTCATGCCGGCCCCGCTCCATTGCCCGAGCCGTTCGCCGGGCAACCGTCTCGGGGCTGACCCCCTTTTGCCCGCTCCAGGGAACCGGCTCATGAGCCAGGGCATGATCGAAGAATTCGGTCAGGGTGGTGCCGGGGCTGACGAGCAAGACGTCGATTCCCAGCGGGGCCAGCTCGGCCCGGAGCGACTCGGTCCAGCCCCGCAGGGCGAACTTGCTGGCGCAATACTCGCCCGAGCGGGGGATGCCGCGATGGCCGAGAATCGAGCCGACGTTGACAATGATTGGCGTTTTTCCACTTCGCAAGGCCGGCAGCGCCGCGCGGACCAGCTCGGCCGCGGCGAAAAAATTGACCTCCATGATCTGCCGCAACCGCTCGGGGTTCGATTCGGCGAACCGGCCCAGCGCGCCGATTCCGGCGTTGTTGATCACCAGGTCCAACCCGCCCCAGCGGCGTTCGGCCGCTGCCAGCGCCGCTTGCCGGACGGCCGGATCGGTGATGTCGCCGCAGACAATCTCGACCGCGCCTGGGCCGGCGGCCAGCGAGTCGGCCAGTGCCTCGAGCTCGGCCCGGCGCCGAGCGACCAGCACCAACCGCACGCCGCGGCGCACCAGCTCGCGGGCCAAAGCGGCGCCGATTCCGCTGGACGCCCCGGTCAAAATGCCGCGCAAGTCGCGGAGCGAGCGGCGTGCCATGCGCGGATGGGTCCTATCTCCGATTGGTGACTGACGGGCAGGCCAGGCACTAATGCCGGGTGCCGTTCTGGCTGGCTCGGGCCGCAAGCGAGCCATCCAGCGGCCAATCGAGCGGACCCGGGTGGCCGTTCAGGCCGCTCGCCCCTTCGGCCACGGGTGCGGTGCGCGGGCGGATCGTGACGTCGGTCCCTTGCAGATGGGCCAAGGCCCGCCGCGGAATCCGGCAATGCACCACCACCCGAGTGTCGCTGAATTGTTGCGACAAAATCTCGCCGTAGGCCGCCAACTGGGCCAGCAAGCGGCCGTTGTCGACGCCGGTTTCCACGTCGAGGTCGAGAAAGTTGTGTGTCAGCGTCTCGCTGACCGCCTGGGTCAGCCGGTCGATTCCCTGGCCGGTCCGGGCGCTGATGGCCACGGCGTTCGGATAGCGGGCCAAAACGCTGGCCAACTGGCCGCGGTCGGCGGCGTCGGCCTTGTTGAGCACCAGCAACGTGTCCTTGGCTTCGATGCCAAGGTCTTCGAGCACCTTGTATACGGCGCTGATCTGCTCGGCGCGGCCGGATTGCTGACGTCGGCCACGTGCAGCAGCAAATCGGCCTGCCGCGATTCTTCGAGCGTGGCCTTGAAGCTGGCGATCAAATGGTGGGGCAGGTCGCGAATGAATCCGACCGTGTCGCTCAGCAGCACCGGCCCCCAGCCGGTGAGTTGCCAGCGGCGGGTGCGGGTATCGAGCGTGGCGAACAGCTTGTCTTCGGCCAGCACGCCGGCCCCGGTGAGCAGGTTCATCAGCGTGCTCTTGCCGGCATTGGTATAGCCGACCAGCGAGACCGTCATCCGCTCGCTGCGGGCGGCAACTTCGCGCTGCTTGCGGCGCTCGATCGCGTGGAGCTCCTGCCGCAGGTCCGCGATCCGCTTTTCGACCAGCCGGCGGTCGACCTCCAATTGCTTTTCGCCCGGCCCACGCATGCCGATGCCCATCTTCAACCGCGACAGGTGGGTCCACATCCGCTTCAGCCGCGGCAGCGAATACTGCAGCTGGGCCAGCTCGACGGCCAAACGGGCTTCGACCGTCCGGGCTCGGCTGGCGAAGATGTCCAGGATCAGCTCGGTGCGGTCGAGCACCTTGACGCCCGTGGCCTGCTCCAGGTTGCGGGTCTGGGCCGGGCTGAGGTCGTTGTCGAACAGGATCACGTCCGCATCGCGGGCTTCGGCCAGCAGCTTCAGCTCAGTGACCTTGCCCTTGCCCAGATAGGTGGTCACGTCGGGCGCTTTGCGCCGTTGGCACATCTCGCCCACGACCCGGGCTCCCGCCGTTTCGGCCAGGCCGACCAGTTCTTCCAGGGGGTCTTCCTCGCCGCCGCGCTCGGGCAGCAGCACGCCGACCAGAATGGCCGCTTCGCGAAGGACGCTCTCGGTGCGATTGGTCTGACTCACGACCTCTCCTGTTTATGCGTTTGGTGGCGATCCCGACACTGGTCCAAGGACACCGGCGAACGGCCCGTTGTTCGCCCCTGGTAACCCGCTAGCTGGCAGTTCGGCCCGGCTCAGGTGGGCTCTCCTTCGAACAGTTGACAGTAGCTTTCGTAACGGCGGACGTCGAGGCGGCCGTCGGCCACGGCATTCTTGACGGCGCACTGCACTTCGTGAATGTGCGTGCAATTGGGGAAGCGGCAGTGATTGGCGAACGGCCGCAGATCTCGGTAGCCGGCCGCGACTTCGGCCGCAATCACGTCCCACAGCTGGAATTGGCGGATGCCCGGGGTGTCGACGACGTAGCCGCCGCCGGAGATCGGCCAAAGCTGGGCGGTGGTGGTGGTGTGTTTGCCCTTCTGGTTTTCCTCGCTCACCGCGCCGATGCGCAGCTGGAGAGTGGGATCGATCGCATTGAGCAGCGACGATTTGCCGACACCGCTTTGCCCCGCCACGGCGCTGGCCTTGCCCGTCAACTCGAGGCGCAGGCGGTCGATGCCCTGACCGGTGCTAGCCGAAACGAGTAGTACGAGGTAACCCATTTGGGCGTAAACGCCGACCAGGGGCTGCATTTCGGCCGGATCGACCAGATCGATTTTATTGATGACCACCAAGGGCCGGAGCAGCGCCGCATGCGCACCGACCAGGAACCGGTCGATCAGATGCGGCTTGAGATTCGGCTCGGCGGCGCTGGCCACGATGACCAACTGATCGACGTTGGCGACCAGAATCTGCCGCCGACCCCGGCTTTGGCGGGCGACGATTCCCCGCCGCGGCTCGATGCGCTCGATCAGCCCCTCGTCGGGGCCTGCCGGTCGGAAATAAACCAGATCACCGGCGGCGACGACGTGCCGCTGGTCGGTCGAGAGGGTCTTCAGCAGCCGCCGGGTGGTGCAGCGGAATAGTTCGCCGCCCCCGGCATCGACCGTGCTTGTCAGACCATGCACCCGCAGCACGCGGCCCCGGCGGCAAACCGATTCGTCGACGCCCGGCATGACCGCCAGCCCGGACTCGTCGGCCGCGGCAAACTCGCCGACGATGGTCCGCTTGCGGTTGAGCTCGCCCTTGCCGCTGATCCGTTCTTCGCGAATCAGCTCGTCCTGTTGCTGGTCGTCCGGCGGCCCGACGAATCGCCGGGTCCAATCGCCGGCTCGAGCACGCTCGGCGCGATTCTTGCGAAACTCGGCGCGGATCTTCTTTTTATCTTTCGCCAAGGACTGCCCGTGGAATTGCCGCGCGCGGGGAGCGCGAAGGTGGGAACGGACAAATCCGGCTGCAGGCGAAGCTGGCGACCAGCAGAGCCAGTCGGCCGGTTGCGCCCGGAGCCCGGGCGCTGGAATTCTGCGGTGCGAGACGGGCCGCCCCGAGGGGGGCCCCACCGCAATTCAGCCTCGATCGAGCCTGTCTGGCGTCGGGCACGCGCGTTTACACCGGCTTGTTGGGATCGCGAATCTGGCCAGGCGTGTCGCTCAGAACGTCGAACCGCTGCCGCGGGGCATCCGAATCACGGGCCGGCGACGGCGACGAAGCAGGCGCTGCTTTGCGCAGGTTCAACCCGGCCCGCTCCAGCAAGGATTGCTTCATAAAATCGTTGGGCAGATCCTCGGATGGCGGCGGACCAACGGCCCCCAGGTCGATCGGCGAATACTGCACGTCGTAGGTGTGCTTGGCGATCGCGAGTTCGTCGCCCGGGTTGAGCCGCTTCTCGGTCACGCGCGGTTCCGTTGACCTTCAGACCGTTGCGGCTGTTCATGTCTTTCACGTACCAGTAGCCGCCGTTGAGCGTCAGCTGGCAGTGATGGGCCGAGACGTTGGAAAACCGCAGCACGATGTCGCAGCTTTCCCGCCGGCCGACGAGCAAGCTCTTTTTCAGCAGAGGAATGGGGTCGCCACCGCCGACGGGCACGAGTTCGCCGTACATTTCAGACTGTCTCGCAGGGGCTGTTTCTGGCGGCTCCGCCGACGGTCGCCAAGGCGCGAAAAAAGAACAACACTCGCATCCAAACCGCCAATTTCAGTCTAGGTAGGGCACCTGCGAGCGTCAACGGTTTTGGAACCCGCCCAACGGGCCTCGCTCCCCCATTTGCCGGATCCGCTGGCCGCGATAAGCTACCCAGTCGGTACACTTGTGAGGGTCCGACCGGTTTTCCCACCCGCAGAGGGGCTCGAGCCGCTTGGTCGCTGGGCCGCATGTCTCGGGTTGGCCGGCCAAGGCCCCCGTCGTAAGTTGTAACCTGAATCGCCGCCGGTGCTGTCTTCCGGTGTTGGAAAAATGTTCGACGCCGCCGCCCCACCCTCGCATGCAGTCGCTTGGCGCGCGGCGGGGCTGCGCTTCTATCAGTACAATTTTTTCCTGCAGCGGAAGTTTGGCGAGCGGATTCACAAGATCAGCGTCGATGCCGGCTTCACCTGTCCCAACGTCGACGGCACGGTCGCGCTGGGGGGCTGCACCTTCTGCGACAATCGCAGCTTCAGCCCCAGCCGCCGGCTGCCGCGACAGACGATTCTCGAGCAGCTCGACGAGGGAATTCGGCGGGTGAACCGCCGTTATCGGGCCCGCCGGTACCTGGCCTACTTTCAGCCGGCCACAAATACCTACGCCCCGGTCCAGCGGCTGCGCAGCGTCTACTGTCAGGCGCTCGAACATCCGCAGGTGGTGGGCTTGGCGGTCGGCACGCGGCCCGACTGCGTGCCCGCCGATGTGCTCGACCTGCTAGCGGCGCTGGCCGGCGAAACCTATCTCTCGGTCGAGTATGGATTGCAAACGATTCACGATCGCTCGCTCGAGTGGATGAACCGCGGGCATGGCGTGGCCGCGTTTTACGACGCGGTCGAGCGGAGCCGCGGGCGCGGTTTCGAAGTCTGCGCCCACGTCATGCTCGGCTTGCCCGGCGAATCGCACGCCGACATGCTGGCCACCGCCCGTGAGGTGGCCCGGTTGCGGATCGATGCCGTCAAGATCCACAACTTGTACGCCGTCCGCGGCACGCCGTTGGCCGACCAGGTGACCTCCGGCCAGGTGCAGTTGATGGACCGGGCCGAGTACATCGAGACGCTGGTCGATTTTCTCGAGCTGCTCCCGCCCACGACCGTGGTCGAGCGAATCAGCGGCGATGCGCCCCCCGATTACTTCCTGGCGCCGGACTGGTGCCTGGACAAGCCGGGCGTTCGGGCCGCGGTCGAGGCGGAACTCGTCCGCCGCGATAGTTGGCAGGCGAAGCGGTGGGCCGCACCAGCTTAGCGCCGCCGCCCGCCAAAGTTGGGTGCCTGCTGATAAGCGGTCGGGCGCTGGATGTAGTACAGCGAGGGATCGTCGATGATCCATTCGGTCGACCAGCTCCGGCCATCGTCGCGATTCACCAGGTCGAAGAAAAATGTTTGCAGTTTCTCGGCCCGATAGCCGTAGGGGTACTGCGACGAGAGCAAATCGGCCGACGTCAGATCCTCGATCCCGCGGTGGGCGTAATAATGCACCGCGCCGTCGGGCGAAATCGACATGCCGAGCGTCCACCAGCCGGTCTCGGTGATTTGCGGGCCCCAGAAGTCATGACCCCGCGGACCGCCCCGCATCAGAATCTGGGCGTAGCTTTCCTTGACCTTCGAGTCGCGCTTGCAGTTCAAATGCAGGAACATGCCGGGCCAATAGGTCTCGCGCTTGCCGTCGCTGGGGCGGTAGCCGTCAATGCTCATCCGCATGCCGAACGAGTTGCCGGTCCGCTGCTCCCATTCGTCGAACGGCGGCAAAAACACCCGGACCACCACGCTCGGGCTGGACGACGCCGGCAAAAAGCCGTTCAGCCGGCTCGACACGTTGACGATCAGGTCGTCCTGCATGTTCTGGCCGCTGATCTGGTTGGGGATGCCCGAGCGCAGGGTCCGCAGCCGCAGAGCGCCCGTGCTGCCCGGCAAGCCGTCCGGCGGGGTGGGCACGCGCTGGATCACGTCGGGGTGGCCGCGCTTCGCGCTTTCGCTCCAGCGGCCGTTAGTCGAACTGCCGGCCGGATAGCGAATCTGCTCGTCCTGTTCGTGGCTGCTCTTGGGGTTGTTGAAGTTGTACGACCACTTCTCATCCTCGAAGTCGTCGCCGACTTTGTCGGATTTCTGGCCCGAGCCAGGCACAACCGGTTCACCCAGGGCCACGTTCGCGGCCAACGGACCAAGCAGAACCGCGCTGCCCAAGGCCACCAACAGTCGGCGGAAAGTCCTGCGAGGCATGGAAGTTATCTCCTGGCGAGGATCAGAGCTGGGCAGAGTCGGTCCGACCTCCGGCGGATCGGCTCCCCGGGGGAGAATTAGCGGCCACGATACAAGAAATCTCCCTGGATTCAAACGGGAGTTTTACGCCTGCGGCGGGGCTCGGCGGCCGACAACCCGAGCCAGGCCGGCAAACGCGAACCCGCCCCTCCGTTCGGCAGAACATGCACGCTTTGCACGATGCGCGCGGCCCGCACGCCGCCGCTTCATTCGCCGGCTAAGCGAACGATTCGACTCGATTTCCCAGCCCGCCGCCGGCCGATAACCGAAAGCAGCGTCCAATTCGGAGCGATCCTGACTCCGCCCGACACGCCGATTGCTGGAGATTGCCATGAACATCCCTCGCAAACTGTTGGTTGGTTCTCTGCTGGCCCTCATGCTGACGCCGCCGACCCTGGCCGCCACGACCCGCGAGTTGTCCCGGCAGGACATCCGGTCGATGCCGATTACGCAGCGTCCCTCGCGCCGGGTCACTTCTACGGCAACACGGTTCGCCGGGCTCACGCTCGGCGAGGCGTCAAAGAGATCGCGCCGGCTGCCCCGGTGCTGTCGACGCCGTAACGCGCGGGCCCTCGGCCTGCTCGAGTTCCAGCCGCAAAACTCTCTGCCCCTGCCGGCCGCCGCGCTCCCTCCGCGCGGGCGTGCCGGCAGGATCGCTTGGCGCGCCTGCGTCCCGCCCGGCCGCGCTGGCGCGTGCCGCGCCGCACCGAGCCAGGCTGAAATTCTTGTAAGATTGTTGTTGCCGGCCGGGCCAGGGCGCACAATTGAGGGGTGGTTTGTCCCGGTGTCGGGCGACCCCCGTCCACATTGCTACGAGGTCGTTTCATGCGCCGCGGATGCCTGGTCTCGATTGCCGCGTTCACCCTCTTGGTTTTGCCGGCCAGCAGCGCCCTGGCACATGGCGGCGGGGGCGGCGGTCATGGTGGCGGCGGTGGTCACGGCGGGGGCGGCTTTGGCGGCGGGGGATTCGGTGGCGGCGGCTTTGGCGGTCACGGCGGCGGCCACGGCGGCTGGGGTGGCATGGGCGGCGGGTTGGGCGGCGGTTACGGCTCCGGACTTGGCGGCTACAGCGGCGGCATGGGGGCCTATGGCAGCGGTCTGGGCGGCTACAGCGGCCACTACCACAGCGGCACGCTCGGCGGCAATTCGCTGGGCGGGGCGTCCGGCCTGTCCACGGGCGGCCTGCACTCGAGCCCGGGCTTGAGCCCCTCGCTGGGCAATTCCTTGGGCGGTCACACGCTCGGCTCGGGGGCGCTGCATCAGGGGGCCCTCGGCCAGAACGGCGTGCAAGGCCATCACACGCCCAGCTTCGTGAATCAATATGGCGGCGGCCACACTGCCCATCACAGTGGCAGCTTCAACGGCAACTGGAATGGCGGCAACGCCAACCATCACAACTACTCTTACTGGCACAACCGCTCGTACTTTTTCGGCGGCGGCTCGCCGTTCGGCTCATACCTCGGCTATCCCTGGTGGGGCTACGGTTACGGCAATCGCTTCGGCTATTACCCGTTCTTCGGCTACGGCCTGTTTGGGTTCGGATATGGGTTCGGCTACGGCGGCTTCTACGGACTAGGCTACGGCTATCCGTACTACTTCGCCTATCAGCCGGTCTATGCCTACGGCGGGTATGGGAATCTCGGCGGCGGAGGCGGCGCCGCGACCGTCGCGATGCAGGACCCCAACGCTCCGCCGGCCGATCAGCTGCAAGATTCGCTCGACTACGCCGGCAAGGGTGAGCTCGAATTCAAGCAAGGCAAGTACACCGCCGCCATCCGCAGTTGGCGGCACGCCCTGGTCGACGATCCGACCAATGGCGCCATCGTACTGCTGATGAGCCAGGCACTGTTCGCCGCCGGCCAATGGGACGAAGCGGCGGGCGCCACGCAAGCCGCTCTGCGGATGCTGCCGCCCGACAAGTGGGGCACGGTCGTGGTCCACTACAAGGAGCTGTATCCGAACATCCAGGATTACACCGACCAGATTCGGGCGGCCGAAAAAGCCCGGGATGCGAAGCCCGACGATCCGGCAATCCATTTTCTGCTGGGCTATCATTTCGGCTACCTGGGCTTCGCCAAGCACGCGGTCAAAGAGTTCGACAAGACCATCGAGCTGGCGCCCAAGGACGAGCTGGCTCGCAAGCTCCGCGACGAATTTGCCAACAAGGTCGACGGCGGGGCGAAGCCGGCCCCCGAGCCGGAAAAGAAGCCCGAAAAGCCCGACGCCGCCCCGGACGGCAGCACCGAGACGTGAGGCGAAGTCGGCGAGGCTAACTGCGGAGGGGAAGTTAACCGCAAAGACGCAAAGGCGCAAAGAAAACGAAGGCAGAGCAGGCCGACAAAGTCAGAGGACGCGGAGGAAGCAGAGAGCGCGGAGAATCGTTTTTGTGTTTTTCGTGGCTATCTTGTTTTCGTTTTTGTCTTCGTTTTCGTTCCTCTGCATACCCGACGTTTAGCCGAATCGGCCCCGCACCGGTCGGTTAATCCCCCAGCATCGACTTGCGCCGCAGCATGTGGTGATAATGTTGCGCAAACCGGTGGGCTTCGTCGCGCACGTATTGCAGCAGGCGTAGCGCGTACGAATGCCGCCCCAATCGCAGCGGCTCGCTCTCGCCGGGCAGGAAGATTTCTTCCTCCCGCTTGGCCAGCGAGATGACCGTCGGCGGCTCGATGCCCAATTGCTCGAAGGCCGCCATCCCGGCCGAGAGCTGTCCTTTGCCGCCGTCGATCAGCAGGATGTCGGGAAAGATCTCGCCCTCGTCGTGCTTTCGCTGAAACCGCCGGGCAATCACCTCGTGGATGCTGGCAAAGTCGTCGATGCCTGGCACGCCGCGAATCTTGAACCGGCGGTAATGCGGCTTGAACGGCAATCCGTCGATGAACTGGACCAGGCTGGCCACCGTGTCCTCGCCGCCCAGGTGGGCGATGTCGACCCCTTCGATCGTTCGCGGCGGCTCGGCCAGCTTGAGCACTTTTTGCAAACCGGCTAAGCCCTTCTTGGGGTCGACGAAAAACACCTCGGGCTGAACGTGGGTTTCCAACTCGCCGCGATCGTCGAGCGTTTCCAGCATCCGGATTTCGTCCCGCAGCCGGGCCGCCTTCTCGAACTTAAGGGCGGCGGCCGCCTCGCGCATTTCGGCCTGCATTTCCTTCAACAGGGTGTGTTTGTTGCCGTCCAGGAACATTCGCAGCCGCTGGATGTCACGGCGGTAATCTTCCTTCGAGATCCGCAGGTTGCAGGGGGCCGTACACTGATCGATCGAGGCCAACAGGCAGGGCCGGAACCAGCGCCACTTTTCGTCCCCTTCGTCGATGTCCAGCGTGCAAGTGCGGAACTTGAAGATCCGCTGCAGCACCTGGATCGCGCCCCGCAGGCTGCTGGCGCTGGCAAAGGGACCGTACAGCTTCGTGCCCCGCTCGCTCGGCTCGCGGGTGAACTCGACCCGGGGAAAATCCTCCCGAGTGGTGATCTCCAGATACGGAAACGTCTTGTCGTCTTTGAGGTCCTGGTTGTACTTCGGCTGGACGTCCTTGATCAGCCGGGCCTCAGCCAGCAGGGCATCGACCTCGCTCTCGGCGGCCACGAAGTCGATGTCGCAGATTTCCCGGACCAGGTCGGCCGTCCGGCGATCTTCGGCGGCTGCCCGGAGGAAATAGCTCGCGGCTCGAGCCCGGAGGTTCTTGGCCTTGCCGATGTAGATCACCCGGCCGGCGGCGTCCTTCATCAGATAGACGCCGGGCCCTTGCGGAAACTCGCGCACCTTGGCCGCGGCCCGGCGGAAGCCGAATTCGGCCTGGCCGCCGCCCTCCTCGGCCGGTACATCGTCCGGCGGCAATTCGGCCGCGGCATCGTCCGACGGCCCCTCGGCGGAGGAGGCGCCGACAAGCGGATCGCGATCGGCGGGTTTTTCGGCGTCGGGTTTCACGCCTGTATTCTATCCGGCGCCGTCCAGGCGGCCCACGCGAATCGCTCCCCGCGGCGGCTTTCCATCCCCAGTGGCGAAAACTATGTTAGATGCTCTTTCCTCCAATTCCCTTCCTTCCGGCGGTGCAGCGATGGCAGACAGTACGACGGGCCAGGTTCAGACGGTGATGCAGGAGTCGCGGATGTTCCCGCCGCCGGCGGAGTTCGCCCGGCGGGCCCGGATCGGCTCGCTGGCGGCCTACGAAGCGCTTTGGCAAGAAGCGGCCGCGGACACCGAAAAATTCTGGGGGCAGTTGGCCGGCGAGCTGCACTGGTTCAAGCCCTTCGACAAGGTGCTCGACTGGCAAGAGCCGGTGGCCAGCTGGTTCGTCGGCGGCCAGACTAACGTCTCGTACAACTGCCTCGACAAGCACCTCTCGACGCCGGCGAAGGATAAATTGGCCCTGATCTGGGAGGGCGAGCCCGGCGACACCCGCACGCTGACCTACGCCCAGTTGCACGCCGAGGTTTGCAAGTTTGCCAATGTGCTGAAGTCCCTGGGCATTCAGCCCGGCGACCGGGTTTCGATCTACATGCCGATGGTGCCCGAGCTGGCCGTGGCGATGCTGGCTTGCGCCGGATCGGGGCGGTGCATAGCGTGATCTTTGCCGGCTTCTCCAGCGAGGCGATCGCCGACCGCAACAACGACGCCCAGGCCAAGCTGCAGATCACGGCCGATTACGGTTGGCGGCGCGGACAGGCCCTGCCGCTGAAGAAGAACGTGGACGCTGCCCTCGACAAATCGCCCAGCGTCGAGCATTGCATCGTGCTCCGCCGCACCGGCGGATCCGTCGAGATGAAGCCGGGCCGCGACTTGTGGTGGCACGAGCTCATGGCCAGCGCCTCGGCCGATTGCCCGGCCACGCCGCTCGACAGCGAGGCCCCGCTGTTCATCCTCTACACCAGCGGCTCGACCGGCAAACCCAAGGGCATTCGCCACACCACGGCCGGCTACAATCTGTTCGCCAAGAAAACCTTCGAATGGGTGTTCGATCACCGGCCCGAGGACATCTTTTGGTGCACGGCCGACTGCGGCTGGGTCACGGGTCACAGCTACATCGTCTACGGGCCGCTTTCGGCCGGGGCCAGCGTGGTGATGTACGAAGGCGCCCCGAACTGGCCCGACGAAGGCCGCTTCTGGCAACTGATCGAGAAATTCAAGGTCAGCATTTTCTACACCGCCCCCACGGCGATCCGGGCGTTCATCAAGTGGGGCGACCACTGGGTCGACAAGCACGATCTGTCCAGCCTCCGGCTGTTGGGCACCGTGGGCGAAGGGATCAATCCCGAAGCCTGGATGTGGTATCACCGCAAGATCGGCCGCGAGCGCTGTCCGATCGTCGATACCTGGTGGCAGACCGAGACCGGCGGCATCATGATGTCGCCCCTGCCCGGCGCCATTCCCACCAAGCCGGGCAGTTGCACCAAGCCGCTGCCGGGCATTGTGCCGGCCATCGTCGATTCGCATGGCCAGCCGGTGCCGCCAGGGCAGGGGGGGTGGCTGGTCATCACCAAGCCCTGGCCCGGCATGCTGCGCGGCATCTGGGGCGACGAGGCCCGCTACCGCGATCAGTACTGGAGCAAGGTGCCGCACCGCTACCTAGCCGGCGACAATGCCCGTTGCGACGCCGACGGCTATTACTGGATCATGGGCCGGATCGACGACGTGCTGAACGTGGCCGGACACCGGCTGAGCACGATCGAGATCGAAATCGCCCTGGTCAGCCATCCCCGCGTGGCCGAGGCCGCGGCGGTCGGCCGGCCCGACGACATCAAGGGCGAAGCCGTGGCCGTGTTCGTCACGCTCAAAGGGGGCGAGCCGACCGAAGAGCTGCGCAAGGAGCTGAAAGCCCACGTCCGCAAGGAAATCGGCGCCCTGGCCCAGCCCGACGACGTGCGGTTTACCGGCTCTCTGCCCAAGACCCGCAGCGGCAAAATCATGCGCCGCTTGCTCAAGGACATTGCCGCCGGCAAGGCCACCGTCGGCGACACGAGCACGCTGGAGGACTACAGCGTGCTGGCGAAGCTCCGCAGTGATGACGAGTAAGTGAGAACGCTGAAACACGAGGAGTAATAGCCGGCGGTCAACGACCGCCGGTTCGTCTCGCGATCAGTTCTCCATCACTTCCGTTTCTTTGGCCGTGGCCGCACTGGCTGCTTCGCCCTCATACTTCTTAGTCAGTTCTTGGATCTCTTCCTTCACCTTCTTGCAGTCGTCCTCGGTCAGCTCGCCGTCCTTCTCCCCTTGATCGGCGGCCTTGTTGCCGTCGCGGCGGACATTGCGGATCGCGACCTTGGCCTCTTCGGCCAGCTCCTTGATCCGGGTGACGAGCTTGCGGCGGACTTCGGTCGATAGCGGCGGCACGGAGATTCGCAGGATCCGGCCGTCGCTCTGCGGGTTGAGGCCCAGCCCGCTGGCCTGGATCGTCTTTTCGATGTCCTTGAGCGTGCCCGGGTCGAACGGCCGGACCACGATCTGGGTTTCCTGCGTGCCGACGCTGGCGATGGCCTTGATCGGCTGGGGCGAGCCGTAGACGTCGACCTTGAGCGAATCGACCAGGCCCGGATTGGCCCGGCCGGTGCGGATGCCGGTCAAAGCGTGCCGCAGCACGCCGATCGCCTTTTCCATTCGTTCTTCGGTGTCGAGCAGGATTTCGTCGGCGTTCATCAAGTCACCTGATTACAACTGGCCGGGGACGAAAGCAGACGGCCACGAAAAATGACGAAGGCAGATGGCCACAAAAAACACGAAAAGGCACAAAAAAAGGAACAGGGAAATCGCTGCTGCGAAATTCGATCTTTACCTACGCAAACCACGATTGGCGGACGGTCGGTTTGCCAGACTCTAAAATTTCGACCGGCTTCGTTCCAGCAAAACCTCTGTTCAGCAAACCCAGCAAATCGTCATTCCCATTCTGCTTTTCGTGGCTTTTTGTGTTTTTCGTGGCTATCTTCCTTCCTTCCGTCGCTTCACGCAGATGGCCACGAAAAATGACGAAGGCAGATGGCCACAAAAAACACGAAAAGGCACAAAAAAAGGAACAGGGAAATCGCTGCTGCGACAATTCGCTCTTCACCTACTCAAACCACGATTCGGCGGACGGCGGGTTTGCCAGACTCCAGTTTCGACCGGCTTCGTTCCAGCAAAACCTCTGTTCAGCAAGCCCGGCAGACCGTCATTCCCTTTCTGCTTTTCGTGCCTTTTTGTGTTTTTCGTGGCTATCTTTCTTCGTGACTTTCCCTCTTCGTGGCTCTCTTCAGCCTGCCTACTTCGTGACCGCCACCTGGCTGCTGATCAGCGTGCCGATCCGGTCGCCGCGGACGGCCCGTTCGATGTTGCCTTCCTTGCGGAAGTTGAACACCAGGATCGGCATGTCGTGCTCCATGCACTGGGCGATGGCCGTGGGATCCATCACGCGCAGATTCTGCTCGCGCACCGAGTGATAGCTCAGCTCGCTGTAGAACACCGCGTGCGGGTTCTTTTCCGGATCGTCGCTGTAGACGCCGTCCACCCGGGTGGCTTTGAGCAGGATGTCGGCCTCGAGCTCCAGGGCTCGCTGGGCGGCTGCCGTGTCGGTGGTGACGAACGGGCTGCCGGTGCCGGCGGCCAGAATGACGATCCGCCCCTTTTCCAGGTGCCGCCGGGCTCGGCGACGGATGTAGGGCTCGGCCACGCCGGCCATGTGGATGGCCGTCAGCAGCCGCGTTTCGCAGCCCAGCGATTCCAAGCCGTCTTGCAGGGCCAGGCCGTTGATGACCGTGGCCAACATGCCCATGTAGTGGGCCGTGGCTTCCTGGATGGTCGTATTGCCGGCGGTGAACTGGGCCCCGCGCAGAATGTTGCCCCCGCCGATGACGATGGCGATCTGCACGCCGGACTTGGCGGCCCGGACCGTCTGGGCGGCGATCAGCGTGACGTCTTCCATGCTGATGCCGCGCTCGCCGCGCGGGGCGAAGCTCTCGCCCGACAGCTTGAGCACCACGCGCTTATAGCGACCATTGCCCAGGGGGGAACTACCGTCGGCCATGTGCTGCATTCCTGCAATCGACCTGGTTGACTGCCAATATCGCCGGACAATGTCTTCCGCTGCTGCGAAAGCCTACTTGCCCGTCTCCCACCGCTCGAACCGGAGGACTTTCATCTTGGCCGCGTTGGCCATCTGGCCCACGGTCTGCTTGTCGTCCTTGATGAACGGCTGCTCGAGTAGCACCTTCTCGGCGAAGAACTGCTTGAGCCGGCCCTCGATCATCTTGGGGATGATGTTCTCGGGCTTGCCTTCCTTGCGGGCCGCTTCGGACAGGATCTCGCGCTCCTTGGCGATTTCGGCCGCGTCGAGGTCTTCTTTCGCGACCACGCTCGGCTTCTGCGGGGTGATGTGCATCGCCACGTCCTTGGCCGCCTCGGCGTTGCCGCCCGAGACCTCGACCAGGGCGCCCGAGCTGCCGTCGTGATGGGCGTACGCCCCGCAGGGACCGTCGAACCGCAGGATCCGGGCCAGGTTGAACACCTCGCGGATGCGGTTGAACATATCGTCCTTCTGCTCGCCCAGGGTCACGCCCGGCTTCATCGGCGAGGGCTGCTTGAGCAACTCGTCGGGCGTCTTGGCGCCCGGGCCGGTCGCCAGCTGCTTGGCCAGGGCGGCCGCGTATTCGCGGAACTCGGGGCTGCCCGCGACCGGAGCGCTTTCGCACTGGATCTCGATCATCGTGCCGACCTTCCCGGCGAAGTCGCTGTAGACGGCGATCCGGCCGGCCGCCGTTTCGCGGCCCAAGCGAGTTTCCTTGATCTTGGTGCCCTGCTCGCGGAGGTGAACGACGGCCTTTTCCAGGTCGCCGCCGGTGGTTTCCAGGGCCTTCTTGCAGTCCATCATCGGCAGCCCCGTGCGCTCGCGGAGCTGCTTGACCATTGCGGCCGTGATGTCAGCCATTGCGGATATCTCCTGACGAAATATGTTCGGTATGTCTGTGGGAAGTCCGGGAAGTCGCCGGCGATGAATCGGGTCGCTGCGGCTGCACTCCGCCGCGGCCGCGGTGCAGCGGCGGTAACAGCGCCGTTCCAACACCCGAGACGATCAGCCAGCCTACTCGGCCAGGGCCTTTTGCTGGGCGCCGTTGGTGACGCTGGTCTTGCCTTCGAGCACCGCGTCGGCCAGTTGCTGCACGATCAGCTCGATCGAACGAATGCTGTCGTCGTTGCCCGGGATCGGCAGGTCGACCGTGTCTGGATCGCTGTCGGTATCGATCAGAGCCACGGTGGCGATGCCCATCTTCTGGGCTTCCTTGACCGCGTTCTTTTCCTTCTTGGGATCGATCACGACCAGGCACTCGGGCAGCCGGCTCATCGTGCGGATGCCGTTCAGGTTGCGGAACATCTTGCGATATTCGCGGGCCAGGGCCGATTGCATCTTTTTCGAATAGGTGGCCAGCTCTTCGCCGCTCCGCAGGGTCTCCAGCTCTTCGAGCCGGGCCAGCCGGTTGCGGATCGTGCGGAAGTTGGTGAGCGTGCCGCCCAGCCAGCGATCGCTGACGAACGGCTGACTGCAACGCGAGGCTTCGCGCTCGATCGTTTCGGTCGCCTGCCGCTTGGTGCCGACGAACAGGATGATCCCCCCGCCGGCCGAGACCTGCTTCAGATATTTGCGGGCCCGGAGCAGTCCGCGAACCGTTTCGCGAACGTCGATGATGTGGATCAGATTCTGCCGGGCGTAGATGTACGGGCGCATCTTGGGGTTCCAGCGGCTGGCCCGATGGCCAAAGTGAACCCCCGCTTCGATCAACTCCTTGACTAGGACTGGCGGCACGTTTGCTCCTCGACAGTGACAGGCACACCGGCAAAGGTCCCGGCCGCTGCGCGATGCAGCGGGCAACGGGCGTCCGGCGTTGGGGCGAAAACCTCGGTCAGGATAAAGACTTCCGCCGCCTTTGGACCGTTCAAAGTGGCGAGCCAATCAATTTACCGGCTCTCCAAAAGGGGGTCAATGCTGGCGCCGAGCCCCCCTTTGCCCCAATCGGGGGCCGCTTCACCCGTTAAGCCCGTGGGCGGCGTCCCACGGGATGCCCCGCGAGCGGCCCCGCCATGTCCCTCATCGCTGCTGCAAGAACGCCACCAAATCGCGAAACTCCTGCACGGTGAGCAGCTTCTCCAGGCCGTCGGGCATCACCGAGCGGTTCTGGGCTTTTCGCTCGGCAATGTCGCGGATGCAGGGCGAACGTCTGACCCTGCTGATCGACGAATGTCTGCGTGCCGTCGACCGCTTCGCGCAGCAACATGCCCGACAGGTTGCGGCCGTCCTGCGTTTCGATCTGCCAGGTGACGAACTGCGGGGCCACCTCGCGCGAGGGCTGGAGGATCGACTCGACCAGCCGCCGGCGATCGAGCGTGCGGCCGGCGGCCAACAAGTCGGGCCCAGTTCGCCCGCCCCGGCCGTCGATTGCATGACAGCGGGCGCAAGCCGCGGTGCGACTGTGGAAGAAGATTCGCTCGCCCGCGACCGGATCGGCGGGGCCCTCGAGCAGCTTGAGCCAGTCGTCCGTGGCGGTCGCCGCAGGGCGATCGGGCGAATGCTTGGGATCGACTACCCGGGCGGCCAGGTCAGTCGAGTCGGAATACTTCTTCCCGACAGCGGCAATCGATTCCTTCTCCGCCGGCTCGACTCGCTGCGCCCGTCAGCGAGCGGAGCGCTTCGTGCCGAAGCAAGGCATTGTCGCCGGTCGCCATTTTGACCAGCAGTGCCCGCGAATCAGGTGTTGTTGCGTCCAGTCCGATGATTGCTTCCGCACGCAAAGCAGAGTCCGAGTTTGGATCGCCCGCCAGTCGTTGCAAGATTGCGGACCGCTCGGCGTGGGGACTGGTACGGAGCGTGCGAATGGCCTCACGCCGCAAGGCCGGATCTTTGTCGGCGATCAAGCCTTCGAGGAAAGCCGCCGTCAATGTCGGATGGCTCGGGTCGAGCGCCCGCAGGGCCGACACCCGAACGGCTAACGGTGCCTTGGGGTCGGTCAGTGCCCGGGCCATGTACTGCTGGCCGCTCCACTCGTCCTTGTGGCTGGCCGGACCTTCCAGCTTCTCAAGCGCCGCCAGATAGGCTCCGAACAACTGCTCCGAGACTGGGCCAGCCTTAAGCACGCTGTCGAGTTCTGTGCGGTAGTCGCTCAGCTTCTCCTCGCCGACCCACTGCACGGCGACGAATCGCACCCGCGGGTCGGGATCGGTCAGCGATTTGCGGAGTAATTCGCCGGGCGGCTGATCTGTTTCTCGCAGCACCAGCAGGGCTCCGAGTCGGGCGTCGGGATTCAGCGATTTGGTATCGAACTCACCGGTGACTACCTTCATTCGCCCAATCGCGAGCCGCGCCGCCTGCTGAATAAACGGATCGGCGTCGCCGCAGGCGTCCCAGAGCCGGGCAAATTCGCCTGATCGGTAACGCGACGCAACGCCGCTGCCCGAACCGGCGCCGGGTTCTTGGGCTCAATGAAGCCCAGGGCGGAATCTGTTTCGAGTGCTGGCAGCCGCTTGATGGCCAGTGCCGTCACCCAGGGCTCGGCGGCGGATTCTTTGAGCGCGGCGCGCAGCCCGTCCGGCGACGGAGGCTGCTCGGGTATCCGCTTGGCCGGCTGTTTCGCCCGGATGTGCCAGATGCGACCCTTGCCGTGAACTTCGTATGAACGGTCGACCCAGTCGCTCACATAGAGCGAACCATCGGGCGCCACCGCAATGCCGACTGGGCGAAAATTGTCGCTTCCAGTGACCAGCGGCTTGGCGACCGAACGGAACGACGCCCCCTGCGTCTCCAACTCGAACCGGTCCAGTCGATGATCGCCCCAGGAGGTAACGAGAAGCTGGTTCAGATAATCGGCCGGCAGATTGCCACCCTGGTACGCCACGATGCCCGAGGGGGCTTCGCCCGTGCCGGCTACCATCGGCAGCGTGCCGGGGTGTTCGCCGTTCCAGGCCGTGAAGGGATGCAGCCCGCTGCGGCCATTGCGAAATTTGTAGCCGTAGTTGCCGCCTTCGACGATGTGCAGCAGCCGGCAGGGGGGCCGCGAGTCGGGATCGTTGTCGACGGCAAACAGCCGTTCCAGCGAGTCGAACGCCAGATGGAACGGATTCCAAAACCCGGTAGCCCAACGCTCGAGATGCGCACCGTCGGCCGAGCAGCGGAAGATGTGCCCCCCTTCGGAGCCGCTGTGGCTGCTGCCGTCGGAACCGATCAACTTGTAGGGCACGCCCAGGTTTTCGCCCATCCCGAAGTAGACGTTCCCTTGGGCGTCGAACGCGAAGCCCGACAGGCCGTTGTGCGGGTAATTGCCCTTCGACTCCATCCGCACGATCGACGTCCGCGGTTCAGCCGAGGTCGTCGACGGCAGGCGAAAAATCTCATCCCGCGTGGCGACATACAGCCGGCCCTGGTCGTCGAGGGCCAGGTTCATCGTCCAGCGGTGCCTTCCAGTAGCGTGGTCGAGCGGTCGGCACGGCCGTCGCCGTCGGTGTCCTCGAACCGCACGATGCGATCCGACTTTCGGCCCGGGTAGTTCTGCGGCGGAAAGTGGGTGTTGCTCTCGATCAAGATCACCGCGCCCGTCTCGTCGACGGCAATGCCCGTGGGCGTGACGATGTCCGGCTCGGCGACAAACAGCTCGATGACCAGCCGGTCATCGACGGCTTTGGGCAGGTCGACCGCGGCCGGGGCCCAGGTGGCAAGGAGCAACAGGGAGACAAATGCCAGCGGTTTCAGGAGGCGGAATCGCATGAATGCCGTTCGCCCAGGTTGGGCTCGGAGAGTATTGATTGGGGTTTTCCGATGGATACCCATTGGACTGAAAACTGGCACGGTTGCAAGGAATGCGACTGGGCACACGTTGCAGTGCTTGGGCCGGTTTAGGGCCGCGCAGCAGGTATTTCGATTAGTAGAAATAATGATTATTGACGAACATAATAATTTGTGTACATTGACAAAATATCCGATTTGCCAGCCCAAACCGATCGACTCCGGCCATGCACCGCATACCCACCCGAACTGGTTTTACGCTGGTCGAATTGCTGGTCGTCGTCGCGATCGTGGGCTTGTTGGTCGGCCTGTTGTTGCCGGCGGTTCAGGCTGCCCGCGAGAGTGCCCGGCGGACGCAATGCACCAACAACCTGAAGCAACTCGGACTGGCACTGCACCATTTCGAGTCGGCCCGCCGGGTGTTTCCGCCCGGCTATGTCTCGCATCCCACCGATCCGGCGATGGGGCCAGCCGATCCCAATTTCAACGACGCGGGACCCGGCTGGGGTTGGCTGGCGCTGGTCCTCTCGTACAGCGAGGAAGGCACGGCCGCGGGCCGGCTGGACATGCGGCTCAAGTGCTGGGATCCGGCCAACGCCGCAGGCGTCGGCGCTGCCGGTGCCGCTGTTTCGCTGCCCGTCGGATTGGCTGGGGCAGAACCCAAACCCCGACGCCACCGTGAACGTGACCGACACCAGTCAGCAGCCGCTGGGCATCGTGCTGGGCCGGGCGAACTACGTGTCGAGCGTCGGCAGCAGCACGCTCTGGTGCAGCTGGCCGGTGACGATTCAGCCCAACGGTGCCATGTATCGCGACAGCGCCATGCGCGCGGCGGACGTGACCGACGGGCTGAGCAAAACGGTTTTTGCCGGCGAGCGCTCGAGCAACCTGGCCGACTCGGTCTGGCCGGGCGTGGTACCCGGCTCGGGGCACTTTGCCTATCCGCCGTTCGCCAGCGTCGGCAGCGGCGGCTTCGGCACCAACTACGACGGGCCAGGCGCCTATGTTGGTGCCCACGGCGGGCCGTGTCCCTACGAAGATCCGGTGGTGATTCACCCGCCGAACAGCCCGTACGGCCACAGCGACCAGATGCAATCGCTCCATCCGGGCGGGGCCAACATCCTGCTTGGCGACGGCTCGGTCACCTTTTACAGCGACGAAGCCCCGCTCTCGCTGTGGGTCGCCTTGGTCAGCCGCAACGGCGGCGAGGTGACCGATGGCTGGGAGTAGTGTGTCGGTCCATAACGCCGCGCGGCTGTTGTTTGCGGCGGCGCTGGTGACGCTCGCTTGTGCTGCGGTTCTCGCCACGACCGCTCAGCACCGGACGACGCCAATTCGACCGTCCGCTGCCGCCACGGACCGCGGCTTCGGGCGGTTGGACTCGAGCGAGCCCACCGCGGCGGAGCGTTCCCACGCCGCGCGTGTCGTCCATTTCGACCTCCTGGCCGGGCTGCTGGCCAACGACCGGCGGAGCGACCTCGAGGACCGCTGGCTGGCCGAGCTGCACGACCCGGCAAAGGGGCATCGCGTGCCAACCTGCGCGACATCGCTGCTCGGGCAATCGGCGCCGGATTTCACGTTGTTCGGCGAGAGCGGCAAACCCTGGCGGCTCGGCAGTCGGGCAGGGCAGGGGCCCACGGTGCTGGTTTTCTACCTGGGCAATTCCTGTTCGGCATGTTTGCACCATTTGTACGAACTGAACGCCGATTTGCCGCGGTTTGGTCGTTGGAATGCTCAGGTCGTCGCAATCAGCGGCGACCCGCCTGAGTCAACCGCGACAGTTTTGCCAGCGGTTTGGCCGGCTCGACTTTCCCCTGCTTTCCGATCGGGAAAACGGGGTCGCCCGGCAGTATGGCGCCGTTCGCCACGACGACACCGGTTCAGCCGAGCCGTTGCACGCGGTCTTCGTGCTGGATGCCGCGGGCCGCGTCCGCTGGGCATACTTGGGCGATGCCCCGTTTGGCGACAACCTGGCCTTGCTCTCGGAAGTCGCCTCGCTTGCGGCGGATCAGGCCACGGGCATTGCGACCCTTTCCGACAGGCCGCTCGAACCATGAAGCCGATCACATGGTTCGCATTGCTGATCGCCGCGTTCCTGTCGCTCGCGGGCTGCAGCCGGCCGACCCAGGCGGATCGGGACAACCGCCGCGTGCTTGAGGAAGTGCTGACCGCGATCACGCTTCGCAACGAGCGGCTGCTGGATGCCGCCGCCGCGCGGGTCGCTCAGCGGCACGCCGCCGGCGAGCTGGACGAGGCCGATCGTGCGGCCATTCAGGCCCTCGTCGAGCAGGCAAAAACCGGCGATTGGGGCGGGGCCGAGACCGCGGCCTATGCATTCCGCCGCCAGCGACCGTTCGTCGCACCAGGGCAGTGACGGGGCACCGAGCAGCCTGTGAATGCCGGGGCGGTCGATACCGCGGGGGGCTCCCGCCATAGCGCGGCCGAGCTGGACAGAAGGAGCTACCCGGCTAGGACTCGAACCTAGAATGAGGGAGCCAAAATCCCTAGTGTTACCATTACACCACCGGGTAGTGGGTCGCTTGTGCGTTGTAGCGTTTGCCCGGCGGCCTTGCAACGGGCGGTGGCACACCGTGGGTGGTACACTGCACTTGGCGTCGGGCTGATGGGCCCCTTGGCGCCAGCTGTCCCCCATGATCGGAATGATTGGCATGCAACTGACCGCCGTTTATGTTGCCGTGCCCGAGGGATACGTAGCGTTTGTCGAGGAATTGCCCGGCGCAAACACGCAAGGGGCAACCCTCGACGAAGCGCGGGAGAATCTGCGCGAGGCGGTTGAACTCGTCCTGGCGACGAACCGCGAACTGGCCGCGGACGCGCTGGCCGGCCAGGAGTTCACCAAGGAGCCGCTCGTCGTGCCGGCACCATGAAACGCCGCGACTTCATGCAGCACAGCGACTTTCTGGCCCGCAAGATTTGCCGCGATCTCGAAATCCCCGAGCCTTGATCGGCTTAGGGTCAGCACTCAACCATTCGCCAGCCGATTGGCCACGGCGAACGACAGCTGCTCCAGCTCGATCGCCAGGTCGACGCCCACCAGGCTGATTCCGGCCGGAAGCGAGAGCGTGACGGGGGCGAAATTCACGACCCCTTCGACTCCGGCCGCCGTCAGGCGATCGGCCACGCCCTGGGCACTGCCGGCCGGCACGGCGATGATCCCCAGTTTGACCCGGTGATCGCCGACCACTTGCGGCAGTTCATCCAGGTGATGGATCCGCACGCCGTCGATCGAGGTGCCGATCTTGCCCTGGTCGACGTCGAAGGCGGCCACGATCCGGAATCCCTGGTTGTGAAAGCCCTTGTAGCCGAGCAAGGCCCGGCCCAGGTTGCCGGTGCCGACGATCACGACCGGCCAGTCCCGATCGGTCCCCAGAATCTTGCGGATGGCCGTAATCAGCTCGGCCGCCCGGTATCCGATGCCCGGGTGGCCAAAATGCCCGAAATAGGCCAGGTCCTTGCGAACCTGAGCATCGCTAAAGCCCAGCAGCGAGCCCAGCTGACTGGAGCTGGTCGTCTCATGACCGTCGCGGACCAGGTGCTGCAGCTCGCGCAAGTAGAGGCTCAAGCGGCTGACAACCGCTTTGGGCACCGGGACTTCCGGATCGGGCGCAGGGCTTTTGTCGGGCGATGCGTTCATCGGGCAGGTCGGGTCGCGCAGGCTCGTTCTGGCAGCCGCTAGCCCGGGGGGAAGGCGGCCAAGGCGGTTTTCCCACTCTAAATGACCATGCTGGGCGTGGGAAGGGTTGTC
Organism: uncultured Planctomycetaceae bacterium; assembly: GCA_963828155.1. Lineage (GTDB taxonomy): Bacteria > Planctomycetota > Planctomycetia > Pirellulales > PALSA-1355 > CAWCAX01. The sequence goes on along the minus strand of CAWHDQ010000007.1, from coordinate 171,001 downwards.
AGGTGGCGCTCCAGGGCCATTTGCCGGGCTCTCGCCGTAGGGTCTCTGCTGCCTCGGCGCCAGGAACCGCGGCGTCCGCTACCGCCGGTCGCCAACCGCGGAACGCGGATATCGGCTGCAGGCGTTGCTAGCGGCAAGGCCTGCGGAGGCCGAGCGACATAAAGAAAACACTCGAACTACGCAGTCTGAATGTTTCAGCCAAAGTCTCCAGGTTGACGATGAAATGGGGGCTTCACAGACAAAAAACGAGTAGCTAAGCGTCCTACGCAGGGCAGCGCGTAGCGGTAAATAACGCCGTTTGCGGCGGTTAGCTAATGCACGCTGACTGTGCTAGCCGAAGAGAACTTATAGGGCGCGTCTCCTTTCGCGCCCTCGACCAGACCCCCACCCCCCTGAGCCGTCCACAAGGAGGCAGAAACATGAACAAGCTGTTGGGTGTACCGCTGCTCGCGCTCATCCTGGCGGCTGTGTCGGTCGACACAGCCAGTGCCGGATGGTGCGGCGGTGCGCGGTACCGGTGCTGCGCGACTTGTTGCGACACGTGCGGATACGCCGCCGTCAAGCAACAGTGCCACACCGTGATGAAAACCTGCCGCGAGGTCGTCTACGAGCAGCAGAACTACACCTGCTACAAGACGGTCTACGAGCCGGTCTGCGAACAGCGGACCGTCGATTGCGTGAGCTACGTGGCTGAGACCGCTTACCGCACCTGCGAGTACACGGTCTGCAAGCCGGTCTGGGAAACCAAGACCCGGAACATCTGCTACACGGTCTGCAAGCCGGTCTACGAGACCCGCACGCAGAACATCTGCTACACCGTGTGCAAGCCGGTCTACGAGACCAAGACCAAGAACATCTGCTACACGGTCTGCAAGCCGGTCTGGGAAACCAAGACCAAGAACATCTGCTACACCGTGTGCAAGCCGGTCTACGAGACCCGGACGCAGAACATCTGCTATACCGTGTGCAAGCCGGTCTACGAGACCCACACGAAGAACATCTGCTACACGGTCTGCAAGCCGGTCTACGAGACCCGGACCAAGAACATCTGCTACACGGTCTGCAAGCCGGTCTACGAGACCCGCACGCAGAACATCTGCTATACCGTGTGCAAGCCGGTCTACGAGACCCACACGAAGAACATCTGCTACACGGTCTGCAAGCCGGTCTACGAGACTCGGACCAAGAACATCTGCTACACGGTCTGCAAGCCGGTCTACGAGACCCGGACCAAGAACATTTGCTACACGGTCTGCAAGCCCGTCTACGAGACCCGCACGCAGAACATCTGCTACACGGTCTGCAAGCCGGTCTACGAGCAGCACACGAAGAACATCTGCTACACCGTGTGCAAGCCGGTCTACGAGACCCACACGAAGAACATCTGCTATACGGTCTGCAAGCCGGTCTACGAGACCAAGACCAAGAATATCTGCTACACGGTCTGCAAGCCCGTCTACGAGACCCGCACGCAGAACATCTGCTATACGGTCTGCAAGCCGGTCTACGAGCAGCACACGAAGAACATCTGCTACACGGTCTGCAAGCCCGTCTATGAGACCAAGACGCAGAACATCTGCTACACGGTCTGCAAGCCGGTCTACGAGACCAAGACCCGTAACATCTGCTACACGGTCTGCAAGCCGGTCTACGAGACCTGCGAAAAGCAGATCTGCTATGCCGTCTGCAAGCCGGTCCACGAAACGCGCGTGGTCAAGGAATGCTGCGGCCACTGGGACACCCAGGTCAGCGAATGCCCGGGCCCGGTGATCAACAAGTGCGTCCAGGACCCGGGTTGCTGGTCGTGGGATCCGTGCTGCTGCCGCTGCGTGTATCACCCCGGCTGCTGCCACACGGTCCAGGTTCAGTGCCCGCCCACCAAGATCTGCAAGAAGGTCTGGGTGCCGGAAGTCCGCGAGCGGACGATCGACTGCGTGAAGTACGTGCGTGAGATGCAGACCAAGACCTGCACCTACACCGTCTGCAAGATGGTGCCGGAGCAGCGGGTCAAGACTTGCACCTACACGGTTTGCCGGATGGTGCCCGAGCAGCGGGTCAAGACCTGCAGCTACACCGTCTGCCGGATGGTGCCGGAACAGCGGGTCAAGACTTGCTGCTACACGACCTGCAAGATGGTCGCCGAGCAGCGGGTGAAGACCTGCACCTACACCGTCTGCAAGATGGTGCCGGAGCAGCGGGTCAAGACTTGCTGCTACACGGTTTGCCGGATGGTGCCCGAGCAGCGGGTCAAGACTTGCTGCTACACCACCTGCAAGATGGTGCCGGAACAGCGGGTCAAGACCTGCACCTACACCACCTGCCGGATGGTGCCGGAACAGCGGGTCAAGACCTGCTGCTACACGGTCTGCAAGATGGTGCCCGAGCAACGCGTCAAGACCTGCACCTACACGGTCTGCCGGATGGTGCCGGAACAGCGGGTCAAGACCTGCTGCTACACGGTCTGCAAGATGGTGCCCGAGCAACGGGTCAAGACTTGCTGCTACACCACCTGCAAGATGGTGCCCGAGCAGCGGGTCAAGACCTGCACCTACACGGTTTGCAAGATGGTTCCCGAGCAGTGCGTGAAGACCTGCACGTATCAGGTCTGCCGGATGGTTCCGGAACAGCGGGTCAAGACCTGCTGCTACACGACCTGCCGGATGGTGCCCGAGCAGCGGGTCAAGACCTGCTGCTACACGGTCTGCAAGATGGTGCCCGAGCAACGGGTGAAGACCTGCACCTATCAGGTCTGCCACCTGGTTCCGGAGCAGCGCGTCAAGACTTGCACCTATACGGTCTGCCACATGGTGCCGGAACAGCGGGTCAAGACCTGCAACTACACCGTGTGCAAGATGGTGCCCGAGCAACGCGTCAAGACCTGCACCTATCAGGTCTGCCATCTGGTGGCCGAGAAGTGCTCGAAGCAGGTTCCGTACACGATCTGCAAGCCGGTCCACACGACCAAGACCATCTCGGTCCAGCGTTGTGTGCCCAAGCAGGTCGCTTACACGGTGACCCGCTGCGTGCCGCGCGTGGTCTGCAAAGAGGTGCCCGTGCAGGTTTGCTGCCCGGTGCCTTGCTGCCCGGCCGAACCCTCGTGCGGTTGCGCCAACTAGCCTGAAGCGTGAGTAGTGTCTTCTTCTGACGGAGTTCAGAGGAAAGTCTGGTCGACAAACGGCGGCCCGGTCCACAGTGGACCGGGCCGCTGATTTTTTTCCTCTAGCGGCTTTCCCGCGACGATTCGGCCCGGCTCACTGCGGCCTGGTCGCGATCGGACGATCGGCCAGACCCGTGTGCAGCCGGCCGCAGCCGGCATAGCCCAACCGGTCGCGAAACAGCTCGCCGTGCCGCCCGCCGTCGATGGGGCGGCAATGGGTCGCGGCGTAGTGAAACTGCAGTGCCCGCCGCGGCTCGGGCGAAAAATTCGGCGGCGTGGCGTGATGCAGGAGCCCGCTGAAGAACAGGGCCCCGCCCGGTGCCAGGGGCACCATCAGGTCGCGCTCCACCGCGACGTCCTCGTCGGCCAGCTGGCAATCGCGATCGTGGTAGTGCGGCCGCGGTCCGTCCCGATGACTGCCGGGCAGCACGTGCATGCAGCCGTTCTCGGGCGTGGCCGGATCGAGCGCGATCCAGGTGCCGAGCACGCCCTCGAGCGGTTCCCAATTGAAATAGGCCGCGTCCTGATGCCAGGGCTTCTCGCGGCCGATGTGCGGCGGCTTGAGCAGCGCCATGTCCTGGATCAACCGGGTTGGCGCCCGACCAGTTGCTCGACGATCCGGCGGAACAGCGGCTGCTCGGCAAAGCCGGCCAGGCACGCGTCGGCTGCGACGAAATGCTGCAATTTGCGGACGAAAGGCTCACGCTCGCTCGGGGCCAGCTCACGGGCGGGCGCGCTCGATTCGAGATAGATGTGCGGCTTGGCAGCCGGCTGCGGCGTGGCGAGTTGCTCGGGGCCGCCCGCGACAATCAAGCGACGAATTGCCAGCTGCGCAGCCCGCACCTCGTCGGCCGAGAACATTCCCTCGATAGCCACAAAGCCGTCGCACCGAAAGGCATCGAGGTGTTCGGGACCAAACTCGGCCGGCGAAGCCAGCGGCTGAAACACGCGCTCGAAGCGGAACAGCCGCCGCGCGATTTCCTCAGTTCCTAGCTCGGTGAAGCTCACGGGGCCGTTCCAGCACTAGAAGGATTTGCGATCGATAGTTCTGCGGATGCGCTCATGCTATCTCGACGTTCGGGCGAAGCAAGAGCCCGCGGTGCAGGGCCGCCGCTAGGCCGAATGCTGACGAATTCGCAAGCCTGACGTACGCGGCACGCGAAGGTGGCTGCGCAGTGCCCAAAGTCGTGGTCATCCACTTACCAGACTGGTCGCACATTCGCCATTTGCCTCATCCCTGGCCGCCGCGAAGAATGCGCTTAGCGAGCGGACAACCTTCCGCGTGCGGTCGCGCCCGGCCGCCAAGCCCGCTGGCAGATCCGTCAGAAAAGGAGATCGTATCATGCGAACGCATCTGATTGCCGCGACGTTCGCGCTCGGGGTCGTGGCGGCGAGCGTACATCATGCCGCGGCCCAGACGCCCGTTGCGGTCCCGGTCCAGCCCGCGACCGTGGTCGCCAGCACCACGAGCGGTGTCGTGTCCGGTCCAGACCGTGGGCTGGCGACGTCGGGCCTACTACGGCGGGTACGCCTATCGGCCCTACTCCTACGGCGGCTATTACGGCGGATACGCTTCCTCGCCGTACTACGCCGGTTACGCTCCCTACTATGGCGGCGGTTACTCCGCCGGCTACGCTCCGTATTACGGCGGCTACTACGGGGGCTATGCCCCGTACTACCGCAGCTACTACGGTTATGGGCCGGCTTACCGCGGCGCGTGGCGTCGCGGCGGCTACTACTGGTAAGCGGACCAGCTGGCGTGGCTCGAACCTCCGGCGTCCAAGGGCGCCGCGTTGGTCGGAGCCGCAAAGTCTCAACGCTCCGAGCGCGCTGGGCCCCCGGAATCCCGGCTTGGCGTGCCGGGGCTCGGGCGGGCGGTTAGCGCCGGGCGGCGCTTGCGGTCCCTACAGCGGGGGCCCTGGCGGCGCGGCCCCTCGTCAGTGCCGGCCGCTGGCTCTATCATGGACGGCACGAATCCCCGCCCGCCTGAGAGGAGCCCCCGTTTTGGCAATCGTCAAGCAATCGATCCGCGTCGGTCATAGCCCCGATCCGGACGACGCCTTCATGTTCCATGCCCTGGCCAACGGCAAAATCGACACCGGGCCGTACGAGTTCCACCACGAGCTGGTCGACATCGAGACGCTCAACCGCCGGGCCTTCTCGGGCGAGCTGGAATTGACCGCCGTTAGCCTGCACGCCTACGCCCATCTGAGCGACTTGTATTTGCTTTGCCCGTGCGGCGCAAGCATGGGAGACGGTTACGGCCCGATGGTCATCACCCGCGGCCCGGCCATGCTCGACGAGGTCCGCACCCGGTCGATCGCGGTGCCCGGCACGCTGACCACCGCCTACCTGGCCCTGCGACTTTGCCTGGGGAACGATTTCCGCCATGTGGTCGTGCCGTTCGACCAGATTATCGAAGCCGTGGAGCGGGGCGAGTTTGCCGGCCAGCCGATCGAAGCCGGCCTGATCATCCACGAGGGCCAATTGACCTACGGCGATCGCGGGCTGTCGCTGGTCGTCGACCTGGGCAAATGGTGGCTCGAAACCACCGGCCTGCCGCTCCCGTTGGGCGCCAATGCCATCCGTAAGGACCTGGGCGAAGCAGTTATCCAGGACGTCAATCGCTTGCTCCGCCAGAGCATCGAATATGGCCTGGCCCATCGCGACGAGGCCCTGCAGTACGCCTTGCAGTACGGCCGCGATCTGGACCACAGCCGGGCCGACCGCTTCGTGGGCATGTACGTCAACGATTGGACGCTCGATTTCGGCCCTCGCGGGCGGAAGGCCGTGCAGCAGCTCCTGGCCCGGGGCCACGCCGCCGGCGTGATTCCCCGCCTGATTGAACCCGAGTTCGTGTCCGACGGAGAGGCGACGGGTTAGCGCCCGGCGGAATCCTCGGCAAGGGCGCCTCGGGACTGGCACGTCGGGGTTTGCGCAGGGATGGGTCCGGCGGTGGAAAGCGAACAGCGCAAGCATGCCCCCCCTCGAATTGCCGCCGCGCCCCAATCCACCGCCGCCAGCCAAGGGCAACTGGCTGGGGTTGCTCTTGGCTCTGGGCGCGGGCCTGATCATCTTTACGGCGCTGGCCTTCTTGACCGGCGGGTTTTTGGCGCTGGTCGTGGTGGTGGCCGGCGGCGTGTTTGGCCTGGCCGCTTTGCACTATGTGGTCTGGGGCTGGTGGCTGTCCAAGTTGCTTTACGAGGAAGAAGCGGCCGAGAATGCCCAGCGGCAGGGCGCCGAGCCCGACGGCATGCCGCCCCATGCCGATCCGCCCGCCCCGCACGATCTGCATGAATAGCCGACCGGCGGCTTTGGCAAACCCGGATGACTTCCTGGCGACGTTGACTTCGACCGCCGGCCGAGCCGGCCAGAACAGGATGCACGATCCATGGTCATTCTGACCCCGGCCGAAGAACTGGGCCTCAGCGGCCTGAGCCTCGACAGCCGCGTGCGGAAGACGTTCTACGGCATGCCGGCCGCCACGATCGTCGAGCTAGCCGAGCGGATGAACACCGAGGCAGCGGCCCGCAACCTGGTGTACTACCGCGAAGGGGTGATGGAGACGATTCCGATCATGCTCCGGCCGATCGGCGTGATGCCCGATCAGTTGGCCTACCTGCATTTCGCCTCGCTCACGATCCTCAACGCGCTCAAGCGGCTGCCCGACCTGTACCTGCAGGATTTCAACGTCCGCTCGATCGTCCGGCTCACGCCCCCCGAGGAAAAATGGCTCTGGGAGAGCTGGGGGCCGGGCCATCGCGAGCTGAATCCCGTGCTCGGCCGGCTCGATGCGGTCGTGGAGTTCACCAGCCCGTTCTGGAAGGACAATCTCAAGCTGTTGGAAGTCAACCTGTGCGGCATCGGCGGGGTTCACCTCGGCCCGGCCTGCGAGCAGTTGCTGGCCGACGTGGTGCTGCCGGTCGCCCAGAAGTTCGACCCCGAGCTAGACATGGAGGTGGGCCAGGACTTCCGCGAGCTGTTCATGCAGGAGCTGCTCGATCACGCCCAGTCGCTTGGCCGGGCGGGCCGGAATGTCTGCTTCGTCGAGCCCAAGTACAGCGACCAGGGCCCCGACGAGCAGGAAGTGCTGGCCGAATACTACCGCGCCCGGCACGGGCTGACGATCGTCCATGCCGACCCGACCGAGCTGTACGTCAAAGGCGACGAAGTCTACTACGAGGACGTGCAGGTCGACGTCGCCTATCGCGATTACGAAGTTCGCGACCTGATCCAGCTCGAAGTCGAGAAGGGCGTCACGCTCGACGCCGTGCGGCTGCTGTTCCGCCAGAACCGGATCGTCTCGTCGCTGGCCGGCGAGTTCGACCACAAGTCGTCGCTCGAGCTGCTCACCGACTCGCAATTCACGCAAAAATATTTCACGGCCGAAGAGCGGCAGATTTTCCGCCGCCACGTGCTCTGGACCCGGCTGCTGACCCCGCGAAACCACGCTCCCCGACGGCGAAACGGACGATCTGGTCGCAGTTCGCCCGCGACCACCACGAGATTCTCGTCCTCAAGCCGAATCGCTCCTACGGCGGCGATCGGGTGGTCCTCGGGGCGGCCGTCGACGCGATCGAGTGGAACAGCGAGATCGATCGGGCCCTGGCCGACAAGGATCCCTGGGTCGTCCAGCGGCTGGCCAGCCTGCCGGTCAACGAGTTTCCGGTCGTCGACCGGGACGGCGGCGTGCACATCGAGCCGTTCTACACGGTGATGGGCTTTGCCCCGACCAAGTACGGCCTGGGCATCATGGGCCGGGCCTCGCAGAAGCAGGTCGTCAACGTCGCTATGCGCGGCGGCATGTGCGGCGTCCTCGTCGGCCGCCCCCCCGGCCGGCTCGTGGGCCCGGGTGGCTCGCGGCGGTCTTGAAAAATGCATTCCCAAGGCTTTGAGATTCTCTACGAAGATGGCCCGGTGCTGGTCGTCAATAAGCCGCCCGGCTTGCTGACGCAGGCCCCGCCGGGGATCGACAGCCTGGAAGTGCGCGTCCGGGCGTTCTTGCGCGAGCGCGAAGCGCGGACCGGCAATTTCTATCTCGTGGTCTGTCACCGGCTCGACCGGCCGGCGTCGGGTGCCTCGATGCTGGCCCGGAATGTCCGGGCGGCGCAGCGGATCGCCAAGCAGCTCGAGCGGCGCGAGGTGGAAAAAGTCTATTGGGCGCTGGTCGAAGGCCAGATCGACCCGCCCGAGGGAACCTGGCGCGACACGCTCTGGAAAATCCACGGCCAGCCGCGGGCTTTAGTCGTCGACCCCTCCCATCCCGGCGGGCAGGAAGCCGTGCTGCACTACCGCACGCTGGGCCAACATCCGCAGGGCTCGTGGCTGGAAATTCGGCTCGAAACCGGCCGGACCCATCAGATTCGCGTCCAGGCCGCCTCGCGCGGGCACGCGATCCTCGGCGACGCCCATTACGGCTCGCAGCTCCCTTTCGGCGAACAGCACGCCGACGAGCGGCTCCGGGCGATCGCCCTGCATGCCCGGCGGCTGGGCTTTGCCCATCCCGATGACCCGCGAGCCCGTGACGGTTGAAGCCCCGCTGCCGCCGGCGTGGGAAGCCTTGGGCTTGCACGTCGCGGAGTCATCGGCGCCGTCTACAGCGACACCCAGCCGCGATCCAGCAGGAAGTTGAGAATCCACGGATGCGTCCAGGGATTCCAGGTCGGATAGCTGGCCGACAGGACCGACAGGCCGATCAGCACCAGCGCCAGGCCGCGCCGCCAGCGGGCTTTCGAGCACCAGTCGGCCGCGGGCAGCAGCACGACGAGCCAGAGCGGGGCAAACCAGAACATCCACCGCAGCCCACTGGTCATGCCGCCGTAATTGCGATGGATTGGCGGCTGCATGAGATAGAACGTGTAGACGACGATCGACAAGCATCGCGATGCCCGCCGCAAGCCAGCGGCGATCGGGCCGGGCGAGCCACATGCCCAATCCCGCCAGCGATAACAGCCAGAGCGGGGTGAGCGAAAAGATGCCGTGGTGCCCGACGGTCGTGTGCAGGACGTATTTGCCCAGGTCGGGCTCGCCCGCGTCAATGCCCTGCGGGTTTTTCCAATAGCTCTCGCGGACCTTGCCGTTGATCTCGTACGAGTACATGTACCAGTCGTTCCAGTGCGAGTAGGGCTCGCGGAGGGTGCCGTGGGCCAGGTAGTTCGTGCCGAAATGGGCCGCCACGATCACCAGAGCCGCGGGCAGAAATGCGGCCAGCGTCGGCTTCGGTGCCAGGTACAGCAGGGCGGCGGCCAACAGAGCCAAAAACGCCAAGGCCGGCAGCTCGTTGGCCGCAGTGAACGCACCAGCCAGCCCGGCCAGCACGAAATAGCGCAGCTTGCGCCGGCCATCGACGATCTGCACGTACGCCCACAGGGCGACCGCTGCGCTGGCGGCGCCCAGCACGTGGTTGTTGATCGACACGGCATACGTGGTCAAAAACGTGCCGAACGCGGTGCCGGCCATCATGAACAGCCGGCCCCAATCGGTCGTGCCGAAACGCTCGGCGAGGCTGGCCAGCGCCAGAAAGTAAATCACCAGCGGCAGCACGGTCCACAGAATCAGCATGCTCCGGCCAATGACGTAAGGCTGCGTGCCGAGCGTGGCTCCGGTCGTTTTGTAGACCAGCCAGTAGGGACCGGCCATCAGCGTGGCCAAGAGCGGCGGCTTGCTCGAATAGAGATGGTCCTGGCCGTCGCGCCGGGGTGCTTGACCATGTCGATCGTGTCCCAGCCGGGCTCGCGGATCACGTCGTCGATGGCGTAGGTGCCGTGCTCGACCAAAGCCCGGACCGTGTCCCAGCGGCTGCGGTCGTTGGCACTCAAGAACGGGCGCGATTTCTGCCAGTCGGGCCGGCCTTGGGCCTTGAGAAACTTTTCCAAGCCGTGCGCGTTGATCGAGTCGACCGCCAATATCCGGCCCAGCATGGACCCGGTGGCGATCGTGATCAGCAGCAGGTAGATGCTCCAGCGGAGCGGAGCCGCGTCGGGCCGGCCGCCACGTGATGCGGCAGCGGGATGATTGCTGCGCTGGGACGAACCAGCGGCAGCCGGTTGACTGTCACGTGGACCACGGGTTTCGCCTTCGCTCATCACTTGGCCGGAGGAATCGGGTCGGCCGGCTCGGCCGCCTCCGCGGGCTGCGGCGTCTGCTCGGCGATCGAGTAGGTGTCGGAGTCGCGTCCCTGATAGGCGGTGATCAGCTCTGCCAGAAAGCCGATCGACATCAACTGCCCGCCGAGGAGCAAAGCCCCCAACGAGTAGAGCATGGCCGGTCGCTGGTGCAAGGGGGTCAGATGCCAGTCGGGCCGCAGCTGACTGACGATCCAGTAACCGGTCAGATAGGCCAGCCCCAGAAAGCCCAGAAAGAAGCAGCCCAGCCCGATCGTGCCCAGCAGGTGCTGCGGACGCTGACCGAAGCCGGTGAGGAACTTGACCGTGAGCAGATCGAGAAAGCCTTTGACGAACCGGCGCGGGCCGTACTTCGACGTGCCGTACCGTCGCGGCCGATGCTGGATCGCGATCTCGCCGACGCGAAAGCCCCGCGCCGCCGCCAACACCGGCACGAAGCGGTGCAGCTCGCCATACAGCCGCACCTCGCGAAACACCTCGCGGCGGTAGCACTTCATACCGCAATTGTGGTCGTGCAAATGAACGCGAGTCAGTCGGCTCACTATCCAGTTGAACACCCGCGAGGGGAGCACCTTGTGCCAGGGATCGTAGCGGACCTGCTTCCAGCCGCTAACCACGTCGAGCTGGTTGGACATCGCCGCCAGAAACCGCGGAATCTCATGCGGGTCGTCCTGCAAATCCGCATCGAGCGTCATTACCAGCTCGCCGCGGGCGGCGTTGAAACCCGCGGACAGCGCCGCGGCCTTGCCGAAATTGCGCCGCAGCCGAATCCCGCGCACCGCCGGATCGGCCTGCGCCAGCCGGCAGATTTCCTGCCACGAGCCGTCGCTCGAGCCGTCGTCGACCAGCACGATGTCGAGCTGGTAGCCATTCTCTTGTGCAACCGCCGAAAGCTCGGCGTGCAGCGCGGCGAGGCTCTCGACCTCGTTATAGACCGGGACCACGGTCGAGAGCAGGTGCGGTGCGCCGTCGGAAAGACTCAAAATCGGCCCGTGGGCATTGGAGGATTCGTCGGCAGCGGTCCGTCAGTCGCGGGACTTGCGTCACGCCCGATCCGCGCCGTCGGACGGACTTGGCAATTCGCCCGCCGCAGCGTCCGCAGGGGGGATCAAGTACAGAATACTCGATACGCCCACGTCCGCCACCACGGAGACCAGCCGCAAGACGATCGCCGCCACCACCGCGGACGTGTCGCTGGCGCCGGACATTTTGAGCAATTCGATCGTAACGAATTCGCGGGCCCCGACGCCGGCCGGCAGCAGCGCCAGAAAGCCGGCCACGACCGCCATCGCCATCACCGCCGTGTAGCCGGGCCAATGCGCCAGCCCGGCCGTCGGCTCATCCAGGGCGTGCAGCACGGCCCACAGGCTCAGCCCCTGAATCCACCAGCCGACAACCAGGATCGCCCAGCCGACCAGCAGCACCCGGGGCCCGATCAAATGGAGTTTCGCGACGGCCGTTGGGTCGAAGCGCTTCAGCCCCGAATAGCGCAGGGCCAGCTTGAACACCGGCGGGACAATCGGCAGGCCGGTCACTAGCAGCATTCCGAGTGCCGACACGGTCATCCACTGCGGCATTGCCCAGGCCGTGGGATTCCACAGGTCGGGCGTCAACATGTGCGGTAGCAAAATGCACAGTGCGACCGCCGCCCCGACCGCCATGTTGTTGAGCGTCTCGTAGAAGACCGCCACGGTCACAATCGTGCCCGATACCCCCAAGTGCCGCATCAGCGAAGCGCGGATTATCAAAACCATTGCCTTGCCCGGCATGTATTTGCCGATCGCCGAGACGAAGAACGCCCGGACCGGGCCGTAAATGCCGACCGGGTGATCGGTGGCGGCGATCACCTGGGCCCAGAACAGGGCGTTGGGCACGATGCCGGCCAGATACAGTCCGGCGGCGACCAGCAGCCACGGCCAGGCGATGTGCCAGGTGTGGTTCTCGAGCTGGGCAAACGCAGATTGCAGCGTCCCGCGGATCATCCAGGCCAACAGCGCCAGGATCGCCAGCTTGGCCAGGGCTTTGAGCCATTTGGTGAGTCGTGCGCGATCGAGCATCGGGGTAGGGTCGCTGCGGCATCACCGCTGAGGGGGAATGGGCGTCGGCCGGGGGCGGCGGGACGAAGCCGTGATTCTGCCGGCCCAGAGGGTGTGGCACAAGGCGGAGTGCCGTGCTATGGAGTCCCCGGGTGCAAATGCGCCGCAAGGCGACCAACGGGAGCCCGAAAAACGGGGCATTTGAGGTTGTGTCGCGAGCTCATTTCCAAACTGGCCATCAAAAATCTAGCTCAGCCGCGGGGGAACTGCCGGCAATATTCGTACAAGGCCATCGTCGCCGCGGTGGCTACGTTGTAACTGTAGGGCAGTCCCCAGACCGGAATTTCGACCACGTCGTCGACCAGCTCGAGCACGTCGTCCTCCAGGCCGAGCCGTTCGTTGCCGACCACGAGCACCGTTCGGCGCTCGAACGCAAAGTCATGCAAATTGACCGAGCCGGTGGTTTGCTCCAGGCCCACCAATCGATAGCCGACCTGCTTCAACTCGCGCAGCACGGGGGGCAGGGTGCGATGCACGTCGACGTCGATGACTTGGCCGCCGTCCCGGGCGATCTTGGCGATCACTTTCGCGTTGCCGCAGGCCACGACCCGGCGAATTCCGCAGCAGGCAGCCACGCGGACAATCCGCGAGAGATTGATGTTGCTCCGCAGCGGCGCAGGCGACGACGATCTCGCGCTCGCGGTCCAATTCAGCCGGCGGCTTGTGTCGCTGATGGGTAAAACGCGGCATGAGCGCGGAGGATCGCGGTGGCGGGCAAAAGCGGCGAAGGAGAACGCAGCCGACTATTATGCCGCAGAACGATGATGCCGCAGAAGATCGGCAGCGGGAGCGGCCGCTATTGCACGGCCGGCGGCGGCAAACCCGCGTTCGGCCGGCGACGCCCCTTGCCCTGCTGCTGCATCTGGCTGGCCCGGTTTTGAGCCACCTCGGCGTCGACCTTTTGGGCTTCGGTGTGCACGTACGCCTTGAAATCGTCGAGCGGCAGGCCCTTACCCTTCTTCGTCTCGCTCGACGGCGGTGGGCCAAACACCGCCGCGCCGTTGGGAGCTTCGACCTGCACCGGACGCTTGCCGTTCTTGCCTTTTTTCTGCTGGACCGGCATACCCAGGATGCCTTGCTCGACGAGGCCCATCAGCCCCGCTTGCAGCAGCTCTTCGGCTCGGGCCTGCTCGCTCTTGCTCAGGACGTGGTTGTGGTTGCCGTCGGCCTGCTTGAAAACATCCTCGGCCAGGCGGTCGATGGCCTCTTCCTTGGCATTTTCGCGCACTTGGGCGGGGTTCTGGCGTTTCTGTTTCGCCGCCTGGGCCTGGTGCGGCGCAAGGAGCAGAACCAACATCCCAGCCGCGGTCAGATAGCAGGTTCGCTCGCGCACGGACATATCCCGATTCCCTGGTGAACGCGGCCTAGCGCAACCGGTCGCGGCGCTGCACTGCGGAATCCCGCCTTCCATTCAACCCCGCCCGGTCGTCCAGGTGCCGGCCGGCAGCCCGATCGCGCTAGCTCGTGTCGAGCGTAACGATTGCAGGGGCCGCCGGTGATCGACCCTAGATAGTATATTAAAATCTAGGTTTTAGCGTCCGGGCACGGCAGTCGCCCCTGCCTGAGCTGCCGCCTCGGATGCGCAAGTCTGCCGGATCCAAGGCCCCTCGTTCCTTTGTCCAAAACCTGCCAGGCTCTGCCAGCGTGCCCAACCTCGGTCACATCCTGTTTCTGACGCAGACGGCCCACCCCTGGGGTGGGGTCGAGAATTGGCTGGCCTATCTGGTGCCCGGCCTGACCGAGCTCGGTTGGCAAGTGACGGTCGGGTTGGCTCGCGGCCGGCGATTTCACGATCCGGCCGGCTATCTGAAAATTCATCCCTATCCGGTGACGGTGGAAGTTCCGGCCCTGACCGGAACCCGCGCGGGCCGCGAACGGGCCCTCGTCCGGGCGATCCGCCAGACCCGGCCCGACATCGTGGTGCCGGTCAACCTGGGCGACACGCTCGAAGCGGTCCGGCAGCTCAAAGAAGCCGGCGAACAAGTGCGGATCGTTTACCCGTTGCACGGCGATCTGCCGGACTACCTGGCCGATGTTGCTTACTTCCAGGGAATCATCGATCTGGCCGTCGCGACCAATCGCCAGGGACTCGGTCAGCTCAAGACCGCCGGGGGCTTGCCTGCGGAGCGTACGGCACACGTGGCCTATGGCGCATCCCCCGCCGCATCACGAGCCGACGTTCGACTGTGTTTCACCGGTGCTGCGATTGGCCTACGTGGGCCGCCTGGTGGAGGAGCAAAAACGCATCCGCGACCTGCCCGCCATCTGTCGCGAGCTGGATCGCCGCAACGTTCGCTATCACCTGGACATTGCCGGCACGGGATCCGAAGAGCCCTGGCTGCGCGAGCAGCTCCAACCGCAGGTCGCGGCCGGCCGGGCCACCTTTCATGGCTTCTGCTCGGCGGAGCAACTTTTTCAGAGCATCTATCCCAGCCTGACGGCGCTCGTGCTGTTGTCGGATTGGGAAACCGGTCCGATCGTGGCCTGGGAGGCGATGCGGCACGGGGCCACGGTCGTTACGACCGACTATCGCGGGCTGACGCTGGAGCAGATTCTGATTGCCGAAAGAAACGCCCTGGTCTCGCCCGTGGGCGATGCCGTGGCGTTGGCCGCCAACATCGAGCGATTGGCCGCGGATCCGGCCCTCACGTACCGCTTGCGCCGGGAAGCGTATCGCACGGCCAACGAACGCTCGAGCATCGAAGCCAGCGTGCATGGCTGGCACCTCGCGTTTCAGACCTGCCTCGCCGCGCCGCTGGCACTGGAAGTGCCCCCCCCGCGCCCAGCCGAGGCCGCTGGCCGGCTCGACCGGCTGTTTGGCATTGGCCTGGCCGAGACGATCCGCGGTCTCGTGGGCCAGGGGATGATCCACAACGATTCGGGGGGCGAGTGGCCGCACGCTAACAGCGGCTTGCCCACTGGCATTGCCGCCGGCCCGAACAGTGCCGCCGGCCCGAACGGAGCCGCCCCATGACCATCAGCTTGCGGAGCAAGATCGGCACTCTGCTGTTCGACCAGCCACGATTTGCGTGGGTGCTCGGCTTTCCCCGGCTGGCCCGCTGGCTGGGTCGCTCGTGGGTCGATTTTCACAATCGGGGCGAGCAGATTTTGCATTCGCGGGAGCTGCCTGGCGTTGTTTGCCAATGGGCCTGGTCGTCCGACCTGACCGTGGGGCGGCTGTTGCCGGGCGTCAGCCGGCGATTACTGGGCGCGGCCCTGGATCAGTGGCCGATTCGTTTGACCGATCGCCTGGCGCCGCAGCCGGCCGGTGGTCCGCTGGTGTCGTTCATCATCGGCCATCGCGGCTTGGAACGCTTGCCCCACCTGCTGGCCACGCTCCGCTCGATCCTCGGCCAGCACGACGTGCGCGTCGAGTGCATCGTCGTCGAACAGGCGAGCGAAGCGATCCTGCCGAGCCGGCTGCCGGCGGGCATTCGGCACGTTCACGCCCGGCCCCCGTGGCCCGACATGCCGTACTCGCGGTCCTGGGCATTTAACGTTGGTGCCCGGGCAGCTGCGGGCGACATCCTCGTCTTCCACGACAACGACCTGCTCGTGCCCGAGAATTATGGGCGCGAAATCGTCGCCACCTTGGCCCGCGGTTATCAAGCCGCCCGGCTGCACCGCCTGGTGTTTTACCTGTCGCAGGCGGATACCGAGGGCTTCTTCGGCGATGGCCGCATCCGCAGTTCATGGGTGCCCGAGCTTTGTCGCCAGAACTGCCAGGGGGGCACGCTGGCCTGCGAGCGGCAAGCCTATTTCGACATCGGCGGCCACGACGAGGCCTTTGTCGGTTGGGGTAGCGAGGATAACGAACTGTTCGACCGGCTGCGCACGATCCGGCTCTGCGAGTCCGCCTACTTGCCGTTGGTCCATTTGTGGCACGGACCGCAGCCGGGCAAAGTCACTGCCAACGCCAATACGCCGTACTTCGAGGCCCGGATGCGCGTGCCGCCCAAGCAGCGAATTGCCGAGCTCAGACAGCGAGACTTCGGCGCCCTCGTGGGTCCGAATGCGGTTGTCGAATCGCCGTCCGCAGCGAACCTGCGGCCATGCGCACAGCGTGCCGAAGAGGGCTGAGTCCGAGGGCCCGCCGCGACGATTCATGTCGCGGCACTTTTTCGCCGCTTCCAGGTCCTGCCGTTTCTCAACCGGACCCCTCATTTCCCAGTTAGCCAAAGTCATGAATCTCATCCCGTCTGCCAGTTGGCCGCGGCGCGATTGTCCACTTTGCGGGGCTTCTCCGGGCAAGGTCTTGTTCGAGCTGTCGGCCCGGCAATTCTGCTCGATCAATTCGACGTATCGCCGCGATTTCGCGGACATCCTGCAGATTAGCGAGGACGACCGGTTCGGCATCGCGAAATGCTTGAAATGTGGGTTTGTTTACGCGCCTCCAGTTGCCCCCCGAGGCCACCTTGGGCGCGGTTTACGATACCGTCATCGACCAAGCGCAAGCCAAGTTCGAATCGGAGTCGCCGGCCCGGATCACCGCACAGTGCCGTGTCGCCCAGGCCGTTTGCCAGGAGTTGCAGGCGATTGCGCCCGGCCGGCCAACCTATCGCGTGCTCGATTTCGGCTGCGGCTACGGCACCTTGCTCAAGATCCTGCATGGCGGCCGCATCCAGGCGACGGGTTTCGAGAACAGCGCCGCCCGCTGCGTTCAATTGAAAGATCGCGGCCTCGACGCCGCAGCGTCCATCGACGAGCTCAAGTCGCTGCCCCGATTTGACGCGATAACGCTGGTCGACGTCCTCGAGCACGTCGCCCGCCCGCTCGAGATACTCGAACTCTGTAGCGAGCTGCTGGTTCCCGCCGGTTTCGTTTGCGTTTCCGTACCCGATTTCCCGATCCGCCGGCTGGAGTCCTTGCGAGTTCAAGTGGGACGCGGAGAATTGTCCGAGCGGGATGTCAATCCCGTGGGAGCACTTGAACTACTTCCGCGCCTCCACATTGGACAGGATGCTCGAGGCCGGCGGTTTCTCCGCGCTGGAACCGCTGTGGAGCGTCGACGTGGGCATCCGGCCCCGACAGCACGGCATCCGCCGCTGGGGGAACTGCCTGAAATCGATCGGCCGGGCCGCCGGGTACGCCTGGAGCGGATCGCCGCTGGGGGTGCTCCGGATCGGTGCCAAGCGGCCAATGTGAGCGGGTCGCCCACACAACAGCCTCGGCTGCGCAGTCGACTGGATTGTCGTCGGCTGCCTCAACCCCCCGCGTGCGCAACCCGGAGCGAACGGCTACCCCACCCGCTGCCCGCTGCTCCCCTTGGCCAAGCGCCGCTCGACGGCGGCTCCGATGAAGCCGCTGAACAGCGCATGCGCGGCCGTCGGCTTGCTCTTGAACTCGGGGTGGAACTGGACCGCCACGAACCAGGGATGGTCGGGCAGCTCGACCACCTCGACCAGAGCTCCGTCCGGGCTGGTCCCGGCGATCAGCATGCCGTTGGCCGCGAACTGCTGGCGATACTGGTTGTTGAACTCATAGCGATGGCGATGCCGCTCGCTGATCCGCTGGCTGCCGTAGCAGGCCGCGGCCCGGCTGGAAGGATCGAGCAGGGCCGTCTGAGCCCCCAGCCGCATCGTGCCCCCCTTGTCGGTGATCGAGCGCTGTTCGTCGAGCAGACAGATGACGGGGTGCGGAGTATCCTTGCTGAATTCGGTCGAGTGGGCCCCCTCGAGGCCGATCACGTTGCGGCCGAACTCGATCACGGCACACTGCATGCCCAGGCAAATGCCGAAAAACGGCATCTGCCGCTCCCGGGCAAACCGGATCGCCTCGACCTTGCCCTCGATCCCCCGTTCGCCGAAGCCGCCCGGCACCAGCAGGCCGTCGTAGCCGGTCAATAGCCGCTCGGGCCCCTCGGTTTCGACCAACTCGGCCTGAATTCGCTGGATGCGAATCTGGGCCCGATGGGCGATGCCGGCGTGGTCGAGGGCTTCATAGATCGATTTGTAGGCGTCGCGATGCTCGGCGTATTTGCCCACCACCGCGATCGAGATTTCGTGCTCCGGATTGCGTAGATCGTGCAACAGCTCGCGCCACTGTTCGAGGTCCAAGGTGCCGGCCGGCAGATTCAGATTCTCGACGATGATCTCGTCCAGCCGGTTTTCGACCAGGCTCAGCGGCACTTCGTAGATCGAAAAATCCTTGTCCCGCTCTTCGATGACGGCCTCGATCGGAACGTTGCAGAACAGGGCCACCTTCTCCCGGTCGTCGCGGCTCATCGGCCGCTCGGTGCGGCAGATCAGCACGTCGGGCTGAATGCCGATCTGCCGCATTTGGCCGACCGAATGCTGGGTGGGCTTGGTCTTGGCCTCGCCGGCCGCCTTCAGATAGGGCACCAGCGTCAGATGGATGTACAGGCAATTCCGCTTGCCCACGTCGAGGGCAAACTGCCGGATCGCTTCGAGGAACGGCTGGCTCTCGATGTCGCCGACCGTGCCGCCGATCTCGGTAATGACGACGTCGGTTTCTTCGTCGGCCAGCTTGCGGATGCAGTCCTTGATCTCGTTGGTGATGTGCGGGATCACCTGGACGGTTTTGCCCAAGAACTCGCCGCGCCGCTCCTTGTTGATCACCGACTGGTAGATCTGGCCGGTGGTGTAGTTCGAATCCCGAGTCAGCCGGCTGTGAGTGAAGCGTTCGTAATGCCCCAGGTCGAGGTCGGTCTCGCTGCCGTCGTCCAGCACGTAGACTTCGCCGTGCTGATAGGGGCTCATCGTGCCCGGGTCGACGTTGATGTACGGATCGAGCTTTTGCATCCGCACCCGCAGGCCGCGCTGTTCGAGCAGCATGCCGACCGAGGCGCTGGTCAGGCCTTTGCCCAGCGAGCTGACGACGCCGCCGGTGACGAAGATGTATTTAGTCATGCGGGCTGTTTCACCATCCTGGCTGAGGGAGGGACCGGGCCGAAAGCCCTGGCTTCCATCCCAGTTTACCACAGCTAGCAGGAGGGCAGAAGGACGCCGAAAAAAGGCAAAAGGCAGAGGGCAAAAAGCAGAAAAACGTGCCATCGCACAACCACTCGCCGCATCACCCGTTAAGCCCGCCGGCGGCGGCCGGCGAGTTGGCCCCGCGAGTCCGCGCAACCCCATCCGTGCTTCGTACGCGATTCAAACGCGACGAAAAAAAGTGCAGGAAAGTACGGGGGATGCGGCAGGAGATACGGGAGATAGGCAGCAGAGAGACGAGGTCGTTAGCCGCTCACGCCGCACGCTGGTTCTTCGTGCGGAACCGCTCGACGAACGCCCGATAGTCGGCCGGTGTGTCGATGCCGACCGTCGGTTCGTCGATCACGCCGACGGCGATCTGGTGGCCCGATTCGAGCACCCGGAGTTGCTCGAGATTTTCCAGCTTCTCCAGCGGCGTCCGTGGCAGCTCCGCGATCTGCAGCAGGAAATCGCGGCGATAGGCATACAGCCCGACGTGCTGGTAAAACACGGCCGGCTCGGCCGTGAGCAGCTCGTCGCGCCACTCTCGGGCGTGCGGGATCGGGCTGCGACTGAAGTACAGCGCCCGGCCCCGGGCGTCGAACACCACCTTGACGCAGGCCGGGTCGTCGAGCTGCGCGCGGCGGCGGATCGGCGTCGCCAGCGTCGCCATGACGGCTTGTGGATCGCCGGAGAGCAAATCGATCACCAGGTCGATGGCCGGGCCCGACAGTTCCGGCTCGTCCCCCTGGACGTTGACCAGCAGTTCCGCCTCGGGCATTTGCCGGGCGATTTCGGCCACCCGATCGGTGCCGCTGGCGCAATTGGGGCTGGTCATCCGCACCTCGCCCCCGAACCGGCGGACCGCGGCGGCGATTTCCTCGTGATCGGCCGCCACGCACACGCCGGCCGGCTTTCGCGCCCGCTGGGCCGCTTCGTAGGTGTGCTGGATCAATGGCTTGCCGGTCTCGTCCAGAAGCAGTTTCCGCGGCAGCCGGGTCGACGCCAGCCGGGCGGGAATCACGATCTGGCATTTCTGAGGGGCTCGTTTCCCAATCGCGTCCTGCATCATTCCGCCGCTCCGTTCGTGCGAGGATCGTCCTTGGCGCTTCACCATCGATATTGGCCCTTTTATCCTCGCAAGGCGGCCTGCCGGCCAAGCCCAGTTCGACCGGCACGGCTTCGGCACAACCGGTATTTTTGCTACGATGCGCTAGCCGAAGCCCATGCTAGGCTTTCATTTAAAGAAAAACACCGCGCTTCGGCGCGCGTCAGGGGGAGATGTCACGCATGTGCGGCATTGTCGGTTATGTGGGCCCGCGTCAGACGCTCGATTTTCTGATCGAGGGGCTCCGCCGGCTCGAATATCGGGGTTACGACAGCGCCGGCGTCGCCACCGCCATCGGGGGCCGGCTCGCCGTCGTTAAAAGTGCCGGCCGGATCGATGCCCTGGTCGAGCGGATTGCGCACGCGTCCGAGCCAGATCTCGTGTCCGCCACGACCGGCATCGGCCACACCCGCTGGGCCACACACGGTCCCGCGACCGACGCCAACGCACATCCCCATTTGGGCGGCGATGGCGTCGTGGCCGTCGTTCACAACGGCGTGATCGAGAATTACCGCCACCTCAAGCAGCGGCTCGAAGGCGAGGGCTACCGCTTCCGCTCGGCGACCGACACCGAGGTGATCGCCCATCTGATCGCCAGCTGTCTGGAACGCCAGGCCGAACTAGCCCCGGTCCCGGCCGGCCGGGTCGAAGGCCGTCACGAACCGCTCATCCGGTCCGTGATCGCTGCCCTGGCTCAGCTGCAGGGAACCTACGGTCTGGCGATCCTGTTCCGCGACCATCCGGACCTGATCATTGCGGCCCGGCAGGGGAGCCCGCTCGTGGTCGGCGTCGGCAAGGGCGAGCATTTTCTGGCCAGCGACGCCTCGCCCCTGGCCGGCCATACCGACCGGATCGTCTACCTGGCCGATCACCAGTTGGCGGTCGTCACGGCGGGCGACCTGCGGGTGATCGACCGCGAGCAGCGCCCCGTCGATCACGACGTCCACGTGCTGGAGCTGGCGGCCGACGACGTGCAGCTCGACGGCTTTCCGCACTACATGCTCAAGGAAATCTACGAGCAGCCCGAAACCATCCGCAATGCAATGCGGGGCCGGCTCAGCCTCGACGAAGCCACGGCCGTGTTCGGCGGCTTGAACCTCACCCCGCAGCAACTGCGGAGCGTCAATCGGATCGTGCTGACGGCCTGTGGCACCAGTTGGCATGCGGCCCTGGTGGGCGAATATCTGATCGAGGACCTGGCTCAGATCCCGGTCGAGGTCGAATACGCCAGCGAGCTCCGCTATCGCAACGCTCCGCTCGACAACGGCACGCTGCTGTTCGCGATCACCCAAAGCGGCGAGACGGCCGACACGCTGGCCGCGCTCAAGGAGATGAAGCGCAAAGGGCATCCGACGCTGGCGATCTGCAATGTGGTGGGCAGCTCGATCGCCCAGGCGGCCGACGGCGGCATCTATCTGCACGCCGGGCCCGAGATCGGCGTGGCCTCGACCAAGGCCTTCACCTCGCAGTGTACGGTGCTGGCAATGCTGGCCTTGTATTTCGGTCGTCTACGCAATCTGAGCTTCGACGCCGGGATGCGGCTGATCGAGCGGTTGCAGGAGCTGCCCGAGCAAGTGCGGCGCGTGCTCCAGACCGACGCCAAATGCCGGCAGATCGCCGAGAAATACGCCCACTGCCACAACTTCCTCTACCTGGGGCGGAACTACAATTTCCCCACGGCGCTCGAAGGAGCCCTCAAGCTCAAGGAAATCAGCTACATCCATGCCGAAGGCTATCCGGCGGCCGAAATGAAGCACGGCCCGATCGCCCTGGTCGACGCGAACACGCCGAGCGTGATCGTCATTCCGCACGGCGCGGTCTACGACAAGGTGATGGCCAACCTGGAAGAGATCAAAGCCCGCGGCGGTCCGGTGATCGCCGTCGTGTGCGAAGGCGACACCCGGGTGGCCGATCTGGCGGACGACGTGATCGAGGTGCCCGACGTCGAGGACTTCCTCCAGCCGATCGTCACGGTCGTGCCGCTTCAGCTCCTGGCCTATCACATGGCCGTGCTCCGCGGCTGCGACGTCGACAAGCCGCGGAACCTGGCCAAGAGCGTGACCGTGGAATGAGGAACAGGCAGAAGGCAGAAGATAACGACGCAGGCTCAATCCGCCTTTTGCCTTTGCAGCGTCCACGCCGCGAACTCGGCCACGCCCTGCTCGAGTCGGCACTTGCGGAGCGTAGTTCAGGAGCCGCCGGGCTTTGGTCAGGTCGGCGTGCGTGACGGGCATGTCGCCGGCCGCCTGCGGGCGGCGCTCGATTTGGGCTTTGCGGCCCAGCGCCTGTTCCAATAGCTCGATCAATCGTCGGATTTCGACCGGCGAATCGTGCCCCAGGTTGATCGCCTCGCCCACGGCCCCGGCGGCGGTGAGCGACGCCCCCAGCCCCGCGCAGATATCGCTGATGTGCGTGAAGTCGCGGCGGATCGTGCCATCGCCCAACAGCGGCAAGGGTTTGCCCTGGAGAATGGCCGCGGCGAACACCGACAGCGCCAGGTCGGGCCGTAGCCGCGGACCGTAAACGCTGAACGGCCGCAGGATCACCGCCGGCACGCGATGCAGGTCGTGATAGATCAACGTGAGTAGCTCGGCCGCCCGCTTGCTGGCACCGTAGGGGCTCAGCGGCACGCCCAGCGGCTGGTCTTCCTGGAACGGAGCCTTTGCCCCGCGGCCATACACCGTCGACGACGAAGCCAGCACAAACCGCTCGACGGAGTGAATCCGGGCGGCTTCCAGCAGCATCAGCGTGCCGCGGACGTTGGCTTCTTCGTAGATCAGCGGTCGTTCGATGCTCGGCCGCACCCCGGCGTACGCGCCGAAGTGCATCACCTGCCGGATCGCACGCCGGGCAAACAGCTCCTGCATGGCCGACGCGTCCAGAAACGACGCCTCGACCATCGTCACCCGGGGATCAGCCGCGAAGCCGCGGACATTTTCCCGCTTCAGCGCCGGATCGTAGTAGTCGTTGTAATTGTCGAGGCAGACGATCGGCCCGTCGCCCGTGCGGAGCAGCCATTCGATGAAATGGCTGCCGATGAAGCCCGCGCCTCCGGTGACCAACAGCGACATGCGTCCTCCTGAAACGAATCTGCCTGGAGCGGCGGCCTGCCGTCAAATCGCCTCGACCTGGAAATCCTCGAGCAACATCGACACCCCCTGCTGCAGAAACTCGACCACAACCAGCAGCCAGTCCTTGCCGCGGCGGCGGACCACGACGCCTTCGAGCCCCTGCATCGAGCCCGACCGCACCCGCACCCGGCGGCCGACCTCGATCCGCGACTCGGGCGCCGACGGCGCATCGCAGGCGATCATCCGCTTGATCTGTCGCAGATCGCGCACCAAGCCGGCGCCGTCGGGCACCGGCAGCCAGCGCGAAACACAGTTGGTGGTCAGCGCGGCCTGCCGGGCCAGCTCGTCGCCGCACACGAACACGTAGCTGGGAAACAGGGGTAAATAGCTCTCGCGCGTCCGGCCGGCCGGCGAGCGGCTCCGCTGCTTGACCAGCGGGGCGTAGAACGGCACCTCGAGAGCCCGCAGCCGCCGCATCAATTCCTTTTCCCGCCTGGCTAGCGTGTACAGGGCCCACCAGGTCGGCCCGGCCGCCGCGTCGTCCAGCAGCGTGGGCGGAAAGACGTCGGGCTGGGCAGGCAGGATCGGCATAACTTCGATTTTTTGCGGCGGTCGAATCGCTCGGCCGGGGGGCGGGGTACGGGAATGCCCCGGCCCGCCCATTCGCTAGCGCCCTGTTCTTAGCAGAAAAGGCGGGTGGTGCGAAGCGCAGGCCGGCCCGGCGCTGCCCCGTCGGCTGGGTCAAGGATGATCGAGGCGATCAGCTTGCCTTGTCCGGGGGTGGCTGCGGGGGCGTGGCGTCGTCGGCGCGGTTTTCCGCGGCGGTGTTTTCCGGCTGTGTCGCGGCAGCCTGATCGATCTCGATCCGCCGCACCCGGTAGTAGACATCCTCCAGTAAACTGCGGCTCGAATTGACCAGATCGGCCAGCACGCCGGTCAGGATCATCTGCACGCCGGCGATCAGCAGGATTGCGGCCAGGATCAGCGACTGCACGTGCAGGTCGCGAGTTTCGGGGCGAAAGAAAAAGATGTACAGGAACCGCAGCCCGATCAGCACCCCGAACAACACCGACAGCGAGCCGCACGCGGCCAGGACCCGCATCGCCCCGTACGAGGAATACACCCGGACCATGATCGCCAACGAGCGGAGCACGAACACCAGCGGATTGGCCGCCAGCCGCGACTCGCGCAGTTTGTCGTTGGTGCGGATCGGCACCGAGCGGATCGCAAACTTCCGCCGGCCAGCCTGAATGGCGTGGTCGACGGTGTGATCGAAGTCGGCCGAGCCGGTCAGCTTCAGGGCGGCCTCGCGGCTGTAGGCCCGGAAGCCGCTGGCCACATCCGGTATCTCGACGCCGGCCAATCGGCTGACGACCCGGCTGCCCAGCTTTTCCAGTTGCCGCTTGAGCCAGGAGAAATGGGCGATCGTGTCGGTCTGGCGGTCGCCGACGACGATGTCGGCCCGGTGCGCAAGGATCGGCTCGATCAGCCGGGGAATGTCGCCGCCGAAGTATTGGTTGTCGCCGTCGGTGTTGACGATCACGTCGGCCCCCAGGGCCAGCGCGGCGCTCCAGCCCGGCGGCAAAAGCCTGTCCCAGGCCGCGGTTGCCCGTGAAGCTCAGCACGTGCTCGACGCCGCACTGCCGGGCGACCTCGACCGTGCGATCGGTGCAGCCGTCGTCAATGACGAGAATCTCGACCCGCTCGACGCCCGCGACCTGACGGGGGATGTCACGGATCGTGGCCGCTAGCGTCTCCTCCTCGTTGAGGCAGGGGATCTGCACGATCAGCTTCATCGTGCGCACTCCGGCGGCCGATGGGGCGAGCAACTCCGCCAGGCGGGTTTCAACCGCGCGCCTGGGGGCCGATGCGTCCGACAGGGAGAGGATGAGTGGCAGAGCGCAGGCCCGGCAGCGAGGTGGGAGTCCAGCAGGGAATCGCGGTTCGGCAGGAAATCGCGGCTCAGGGCGAGAGTTGCGGCTCTCCGGGGGCGGAATCGCGGTTTACCGGCCAGGAATAGCAGCTCAGTGGCGAATGCCGAGGTAGTAGTGCGAATAGTTGAGGAAGTACTTGCTGGTCGTGCCGCGACGCCCGCCGCCAGCGCCGCCGTACGGGTTGCCGTTGATCTGGTTTTGCAGCTGATTGATGTTGCCCGCCGCGCGCTCGTTGAAGAGGCGGTCGTTTTGGAACGATTGCACCAGATTTTGATAAGTGCCGTAGCCGCCGCTGCTATTCTGCGAGAGCAGGTTCAGGTAGGGGCTGACCATGTCGCCATAATTGACGCCGTAGCCGCCGACAAACCCGAATTGGGCCGAAGCCTCGCGCAAACTGAAGGCCAGAGCCGCGACACCAACGACGGTCAAGAACAGGGCGCGCCGGATCATGGTCGTATTCCCCCGCAACAGGTGGACAGTCGGACGTGACTCCACACGGAGCCATTATAATTGCGGACTTGTCCGGCCGGCAATGTTTTGCCCAGCCAGGTTTCGCTTGGGATCGTTTGAACGGGTTTTCCGGCCCTCTGCAGCGGCCTGGGGGGGGCCCGCTTTCAGCCGCTTCTTGGCCGCCCGCGGGGGCTGGGCCGGCCGGGCGGCCGAGGCCGCTGGGAAAGCGGCTGAAACCGCTGGACTATTTTGGCCCGATGTGTGACAATACGCTCGGGCTCATTCCCAGGCATTGGCGTTCGCCAAATCTCGCTTCGACGGAGAACAAAGAGATGAACAGGCACAGGGGCACCGCGCGTGGTTTTACGCTCGTCGAACTTCTGGTCGTAATCAGCATCATCGGCATGCTGATGGCCTTGCTCTTGCCGGCGGTTCAAAACGCCCGCGAGACGGGCCGCCGCAACACCTGCCAGAGCAACCAGCACAACGTCTCCTTGGCGCTGATTCAGTTCGCTGAAGCCAAGAAGTACTATCCCGGCTGGGACAACAACGTCGTGACCAACGTCAATGGCACCGCAAGCATGCTGACGGGTAGCTGGGTCGTGCCGATTCTGCCTTACATGGAAAAGAACGACATCTATAACGCCCTGACGAATAGCGCGACGCAGGCCAACGGCTTGGTCTACATGAACGTGCTGATCTGCCCGAGCAACCCGCCGGTCTCGAGCAGCGGCGTGGCTACGCCGCTGGCCTACGTGATTAATGGCGGGCAAGTTCAAAGCAATGGAACGGACCTGCCGCCGGCGTCGGCATGCTCGACGGCGCTGACAACGACCCAGTTCACTCAGGCCGCGTCGTCGGGTATCTCGTACGATCAGAGTTACGTGAACACGCCAAACACAGCCGGCGGCGGCTGCAGCACGCCGGCGAATGCGACGAATATCAAGGTCAGCCAGGATTACGTCGTCTCGCACGATGGATCGAACTTCACCCTCCTGAGTTCCGAGAACGACAACATCGCGAATCAAGTGTGGTTGCCGTCAACGCTCATTAACACGGGCGCACAGCTGACATCGGGCGGTAACTCGATGAAGTACTTCCTGACCTTTCAGTGGGTTGCATCGTCTTCGCCCAGCATGAGCCCCTCCGCTCCGTCGGGCTACTACCGCATCAACGGCAATAAGGGCACATCGCCCACCACCAATCTCCAAAACTTCGCACGTCCGGCCAGCAACCATCCGGGCGGCGTGGTCGTGAGCTTCTGTGGCGGCAACGTGCGGTTCATCGCTGAAGACATCGCCTACTACGTCTACAAGCAACTGATGTCGCCGTGGGGCGCCAGCACCGGCGATACTGATCAACTTCCCCCGCTGAACGAGAACGCGTTCTAGTCGTTCAGAGCTTGGCTTTGCGAGATGACTTTTGGCCTCGCGCCGTCGCATGCGGCGCGAGGCCATTTTTCTGCGCCCGGTGTACCGCCGGGCCCCAGCCGCGCCTATGACCACCGTTGGTGCCAGGTGGACGCCCGCTCCTCCGCTGCGGCGGCTGGCCGCTCCTCGCGCCTGCTGCGTCCTGCTCCTGGCGGCCACTGCGGTCTGCTACGCGAATAGCCTCCGCGGACCCTTCGTCTTCGACGATCAGATCGCGATCGTCGACAACCAGGCGATTCGCACGCTGGTCGATGGCATCCGGCTCGACAATCCCCGCGGCCTGACGATCTGGACTCTGGCCGTCAATTACTTGCTTGGCGAGCTTGAACCGCTCGGCTATCACCTGGCCAACGTCGGGATTCATGCGCTCGCCGGCCTGACGCTGTTCGGCCTGCTCCGCCGGACCCTCACGCGCCCCAAGCTCGCGCCGCGGTTCGCGGCCGTGGCCGACCCGCTGGCCCTGAGCGTGGCGCTTTTGTGGGTGGTTCATCCGCTGGCCACTTCGGCCGTGACCTACGTCTGCCAGCGGTTCGAATCGCTCGCCGCGCTGTTCTATCTGTTCGGGCTATACGCCTTCTGCCGCGGGACCGAATCCCGCGCCGAGCGCGGCTGGCTCGGAATCGTCGCGCTTGCCTACGCCCTTGGGCTGCGGTCGAAGGAAACGATGATCACCTTTCCATTCGTGCTGCTCTGGTACGATCGGGCCTTGATCGCCGCCAGTTGGCGCGAGGTCTGGGGCCGCAAATGGCTCTACCTGGCGCTCGTAGCGATCACGCTGCTGCTGGCCGGAACACCGCTGTGGACGGTTGCCCAGGCTCTCGTCTCGGGGGTCGCGGCAGCTCCCGCTTCGGACGCCGCTGCGACCAGTGCCAGTCCCTACGGCGGCGATGCGCTCGTGGTCGCCGGCATGACGCCGCTCGCCTACCTGCTCTCGCAGCCGGGGGCCATCTTGCACTACCTGCGGCTCTGCTTTTGGCCGTCTCCGCTGGTGCTCGATTACGGCTGGCCGCTGGCCAGCGGCGCGGCGCAGATCGGCCCGCCGTTGGCGGTGGCGGGGCTACTGCTGGCCGCAACGATCTGGGGAGTGTTTCGCTGCCCGCCGCCGCGTTTCTGGCCGGGACATTCTTCCTTATACTGGCGCCCTCCTCGAGCATCATTCCGATCCGGGACGTGATGTTCGAGCATCGCATGTACCTGCCGCTGGCGGCGGTCGTGACGCTGGTCGTGTTGGCCGGCTATCGGCTAACGCGGCGCGCAACCGAGCGGCTTGGTCCTGCCGCGGTCTGGCACCGCCGACTGAAATACCTGCGGCCACTGGCCGTCACGACGGCGGTGCTGGTGCTGGGCAGCCTGACGATCGCGCGGAATGCCGACTACCGCTCGGCCCGAACTCTGTTCGCCCACGACTGCGCCGTGCGGCCGCTCTACTGGCGGGCCCATTTGAGCCTCTCCCTGGCGCTGCAGGCCGAGGGGGACCTGCCCGGCACCGAGGCCGAGCTCGATCGGGCGGTGAGCTTGATGCCCGACAGGGCCGGACTGTGGTTCCGCCGCGGGGCTCTGCGCGAAGAACTCGGCAAGTCGGCCGAGGCGCTCGACGATTTCAATATGGCGATTCGCCTGGCACCGCGCGACGCCGACTCGTACTACAATCGCGGACTGTTGCTTTTCAGGGCCGGGCAATATGCTCCGTCGATGTCCGATTGCCTGCGGGCGATCGAGCTGGCCCCCGGCCACTTCCAGGCCTACGCCTTGCTGCAAAAAGCTCAGGCCGCGTGGCAGGCCCAGCAGGCCATGCAAGCCGGCCAGGACGATGCCGCCAACCCCGTCAAAGCGACCGCGCCGGACGAGTCTGCCCCAGGCGCGCCGTGAGACCATAACGTTCCGCGGAGGTCCGGGTGTGCCAATGCTGGCTTGCCGGGTGCCACTGCTGGCTCGTCCCACAGTGCTTCCCGTTGCCGACCGCCGGTTGTGGGAACAGGGCTGGCGGACATTCGCGGCAGGACATTTCCGGCAGTGGGAGCCTGCACATGCAGTGCTGGACGAGCCAGCAGTGGCACCCGGTATCTCGGATTGGGAGCCGGAATCGGCCTCAGCCGCCGACGTGCGAGAATCGGGCTCCGTCGAGGCTCTTGGTTCCCCGCCCGCCGAACAGAACCCGCAGCACCGCGGGGTCGGCCGCCCGGCCGCTGACCTTGACGGAGTGCTGCCCGGCCGCGAGCGCGACCGGCGCGAAGCGGCCCCGATACTTGCCCGCCGGCGCCTGGACCAGTGCCGTGCCATCTACGGTCAGCCGCACTTCGCCGGCGGTGAACGTTTGAAACTGGTAGACATCTTCTTTGGGCACGGTGAAGTAGGCTTGAAACTCGAAGGTTTCGCCCGGCTTGACGCCGGCCTTGCCGAGCCAGTCGGTCTTGCTGGTGTCTTGCACCTGCACCGTGCGGCCATTGGCCAATTTGAGCAGCAGGCCGGGCTGCTGTTTGCTGGCTTCGGGTTTTTTGAGCGCCGCGAGTGGCCGGGCGGGCTCGACCCGCAGCTCGATCGGCCGGGAGTGGACGAAATCGCTGGACCCGGAGCGCGACAGGCCGACCGCCCGCAGCGTCACCGGACCGCTGCCGAAAATGCGCGGGTCGACCTCGATCTGCCCCTCGGCCTGGTCGAGCTTGCCGATTAGCCGGGCGTTGTGAAAGAAGGCCACAGCCTGCATGCCCGGGGCATTGGCCTTGAGCACCAGCTTTTGATCCCAGCGGACGCGGTCGGCCGGCGTGGCCGCGAATTCGATAGTGTGTTCCCGGTTGTCGACCCAGACCGGTACGATCGTCCGGCCCTGGGTTTCGATCGGCCCCGCTTCAACCGCCACCAGGTGCAGGGTGTGGTAGCCGTCGGCCAATTCGGTGGTGTCGAGCCGGAAATGTCCGGGGGGCCGGACTCGCAGCGTGCGGCGGCCGTCGATCATCAGCTCGAACCGGTCGACGCGGCCGACCCGGTCGCCCCCCGCCCGAATTTGTTGCGAGAATTCGGCATGGGGCACGATCTCGACCACGCCGCTCAATTTGGCGTCGGCCTCGATCTGACCGGCCTCGACCTGGGGAATGTTGGCCCAGGGACGGCAGAGCGCATCGCCGACGATCAGCAGTTGATACGGGCCGAACACCGACTGGTAAAAGGCCTCGGCCAGGCTGCAGCCCTCGGCGTAGCGCACCTGCACGCCGGCCACGGGAAATTTGTCGGCAATCGCAAATGGCTCGATCACGGTGCCGCTGGCCCCGGCCGCGCCAAACCGGAGAAACTCGGTGAGCGGAGTTTGGCCCGCCGTATCGTGCAGGATTCCGCCCAGGCTGGTCAGGTGCTCGCAAATCGCCCCGGGCAGAATCGTGCTGCCGCTGGCGGCCCAATCGAAATCGGAGGCGCCGATCATCGCCCCCTGCACGTCGGGCCGCGCCGACGGGAGCGTTCCCTGCTCGACGACCGCCTTGACCCCTAGCTTCTGCAGCTCGGCCGCCGCGTCGGCGAACGCCCCGTGCCGGGGCTTAGAGCGCTCGTTGTCGTTTTGCATGAAGTAGATCGTGCCCTCGGGCTGGGTGCCGTCGGCGGCCACGGAGCGGCGGAGATACTCGAGCGTCTCGGGGACCGAATTGCCTCGGCCGCTCGTTTCGGCCAGGACGGTCGAGAGCAGGTACCGGCCACCGCCGGCATCGAGCAATTGACCGTCGGGCCCCCAGCCGTACCAGGAGTGGAATCCGTGGACGGGCGGATCCGCGGCCCGGTCGGTGGTCGAACGCATGTATTGGTTGTTGCGCAAGCTCATCACGTTCTGGTTCTTGGACATTACCAGCGGCCACAAATAGGTCAGCGAGTTGAGCGAGCCCAACGGCGCCAATTGCTTGGGGGGCGCCTTGCCGCTGATGTCCCCTTCCAGATTGATCGCGAACGGGAAGTCGCTGGAGTAGACGACGTAATCAATCTGGTTGGAAAGCAAGCGCTCGTCGATCGTCCGCAGCACCCGGCCGAGCAAGTCGCTGCGAAAATGCTGGACGTCGATTTGCTCGAAGCCGGTATCCCAGTCGATATACAGCAGATTGTTGGGCGGGATCTGCCGCAGCCGGACGTACTCGTTGGCCACGGTGAGCGACGCCCAGCTGGAAGAGTTGACGACCAGCAGCACGTTCTCGGGGCCGCCGCCCGCTCGGGCCGTGGTGACGAGCGGTCCAACCGCCACGCCGATGAGGACTGCCAGGCAGGTGACGACGGCCGGCCGAAGTACGGCGGGAAACACGCGGCGCACGGCTCTAACGATCGTCGATTGCCGCGGCGCCAGGGGCATCAGGTATTTCCGCTTGTGCGAATCGCTCGAATGTGTCGGCCGCGTCGATGATACGAAACGAAGCTGGCGAAATCCAGTTGACGGCGCCGTGGCTGCGGTTGCCCGCAAGGCTGCCCGGCCGGTGGCCGCAGCGAAGAAACGTCAACCGATCCCGCCGGCCAGTCTGCCGTCACGAGTTGAGTCCGGCGTGGCTTCACGCCGTGAGCACTGCTGGGCGGACAGCAACGCCTAACGATCCTGCGGTGCCGGCGGAACATCCGCCGCGTTGACAGCGGGCGATAGAATGCCGCCATATTCGCCGCCATAGTCGCGCGGCAGCACGGGGCGGCAGAGGTATCCGCCGCTGCCGTAGTAGTAGGCCACGAGTTTGTAGTTGCGGCCCGAGGCATAACCGGGCAAATAGCCGGGACCTGCGTACACCTCGGGATGGCTCGGCTGGGTGCTGTACTCGGGCGACTGGCCGAAGCCCGGCCCGTAGCCGTAGTTGCCCAGCGCGTACCCCGGCCCGTAGCCCCAACTGCCAAAGCTGTAGTACCCGACCGGATAGCCGCGGGCGAAACCGGGGCCGCCGCAGGCGTAGCAGGCTCCGCCGTAGGGACCGTGGGGCTTGGGGCGGCAGCCGGCTTGAACGGCGCGGGTTTGCGTCCCGATGACAAGGCCCAAAAGGATCGACATCACAAGTAGTGTTCGGCGCATGAGACCATGCTCCCGCTAGTTTTATCCACTGCTGGTACGGAACCTGCGCCGGAAATGCCCCGGCGACCCGCGGTGTGTATCTGTGACATACAACGGCTCGCGCCAACCGCTGCAATGAGCAAATCCGGCGGAGTCTGCCAGCGACGGACGGTAGGCATAACTCGTGTTGCAGTAGTGCGTTAGGTTTTGGCGTGGCCTGAGGGCTGGGCCGCGATTGCCTGGGCGCCGGCCGCAAAATCGTTACAACCGTCAAAGTCCTCCGCCGCGACAGAGCCGCTCGGGGATCCTGCTCATTCGAGATCCCGTGGCGCGCGGTTATCAGAGGCCCTGGCGGCACGGTTAAAGCGATGGCAGCGAGCCCCCTGTCCCGAGGGCCGCCCGGGTGCCCAACGCCCCCGCGGCATCGCGGTTCGGCTGGTCCGAGCGGAATGGGCCTTTATAATCGCTTTGCCCGGCGCAGGCGGGCGAATGCAGGACGCACTTTTCGGACGATTTCCGCGGAGGCCATCGGGCCCTGCGCGGACGAGCAGGACAAGCGGTATGAGACGCAAAATCCGCCTGGGTGCGGTCAACTACCTGAATACCAAGCCGCTGATTCACGACCTGGCCCGCTTCGCGCCTCAGGCGGAGCTCGTGCTCGACTATCCGAGCCGCCTGGCCGACGACCTGGCCCGCGGCAACCTGGACGTGGCCCTGATCCCGTCGATCGAGTTTTTCCAGTCACCGGATTACGTGGCCGTGTCCGATGCCTGCATCGCCTGCCGCGGTCCGGTGCTGAGCGTGAAGCTGTTCGGCCGCAAGCCGATCGAGCAAATCCGCACGCTCGCACTCGACGCCGGCTCGCGGACCAGCGTGGCCCTGGTGCGGATTCTGCTGGCCGAGCGGTATGGTCTGGCGCCGCGGCTGGAACCGTTGGCGGTCGACGCGGCGCTCGACGACACCGCGGCCGATGCCGTGCTCTTGATCGGCGATCGGGCAATGCACTCGCCCCGGGGGACATTTGCCTTCGTCTGGGATTTGGGCGACGAGTGGTGCCGCTGGGCCCAGTTGCCGTTCGTGTTTGCGATGTGGACGGCCCGCGCCGGCAGCGACCTGGACGATCTGGCGGCCGGATTGGGGCAAGCCCGGGACGCGGGGCTGTCTCACCTGGACGAGATTGCCCGCCGGGAGGCGCCGGCCCTCGGCCTGACGGTGCCCCAGTGTCTGGCGTACCTCCGCGACAATTTGTATTTTTACCTCGGACCGCGCGAACAAAGCGGTCTGGAATTGTTCTATACGCGTGCCGTCCGGCTGGGACTGGCAGCCGCGGGAGTCGATCTTGGACTGGGCCATTGCCCCACTGCTGGATAAGGCCGTCAGCGGCCTGCGGCTCGACGCCCGACGAGGGCCTGCGGCTGCTCGAGTCGCGCGATCTGGCCGCGCTCGGCCGGGCCGCCGACGCGGTCACGCGCCGGCTGCACCCGGAGAGCTATCGGACCTACAACATCGACCGCAACGTCAACTACACCAACGTCTGCGCCGCGGTCTGCGATTTTTGCGCGTTCTATCGCCGCCCCAAGCATCCCGAAGGGTATGTGCTGGACCGCGACGTCCTGATGCAGAAGATCCAGGAAACCGTCGACCTGGGGGGCGACCAGATCTTGATGCAGGGCGGGCTGCACCCCGAGTTGCCGCTCGAGTGGTACGAAGAGCTGCTCCGCGAAATCAAGATCCGCTTTCCGCAAGTCAACGTCCACGGCTTCAGCCCGCCGGAAATCCACCACTTCACCAAGGTGGCCAAGCTGCCGCTGCGGACCGTGCTGGAGCGGCTCCAGGCCGCGGGATTGGGCAGCCTGCCGGGCGGCGGAGCCGAGATTCTGGTCGATCGCGTCCGCCGCGAGATCACCCGGGGCAAGGTCATGACCGACGATTGGCTCAATGTCTGTCGGGTCTGGCACGAGCTGGGGGGCCGCGGCACCGCCACGATGATGTTCGGCCAAATCGAGACGCTCGCCGAGCGGATCGAGCATCTGGAACGGCTCCGGCAACTGCAGGACGAGACCGGCGGCTTCACGGCCTACATCTGCTGGACGTTCCAGCCCGACCACACCGATATGGCCCACGTCCCGCCGGCCGGCTCGTTCGAGTACCTGAAGACGCAGGCGGTCAGCCGGCTGTATCTCGATAACTTTCCCAACATCCAGTCGAGCTGGGTCACCCAGGGCCTGAAGATCGGACAGATTGCCCTGCAGTTTGGCGCCAACGACATGGGCAGCCTGATGATCGAGGAGAACGTCGTCGCCGCCGCCGGCACCGTTCACTTTTTGACGCTGGAGCAGATTCGCGGCGCCATCCGCGAGCTGGGCTACACGCCCCGGCGGCGGAACGTCTTCTATCAGCTGGTCGACGAGGCCCCACAGCCGACGCTCAGCGCCTAGGCCGCACGGATCAATTGCCCCCGCAATTTCGCCGGGCGGCTAACCGTCCAATGGCCAGGCGTTGAGGACGGCATCGATGGCCGCGGGGCTCAGCGACCGTGAGGCGTCCGCTTCGCGGCCCAACCGCGAAGCGAAAAACAGCCGCCCCGACGTGGACGAGGTCGCGACGGCAGCCGAGACCGTGGACGCCGATCCGCTCGCCGGGGGCGCCTCAGCCGGATCCTCGCTGGCGGCCGGGCCGATGGCTCCGCTGCCGTTCGAAGGGGCCAGGCCGGCGCCGAGCATTCCGGACACGCTGCCTGGCGAACTGACGGCTACCGCTGGTGCCGCGGTGGACCCGCCGAGACTTGCGGTAGTGCTTTGGGATGCCGGGCCGGTGGGGGTATCGCTCGCCGCGGCATCGTTATTCGTCGCAGGGATGGCGGGCGCGGCGGGACTGTTGATCGCGAGCACGCTGACGCTTGCGGACAACGGTGCCTGAATAGGCGTCTGGACCATGGTCGTCGAGACCGGCGCTGAAGTGCCATCGCCCCCTGCTGCGGACGGGGCGTCGGCAGCCCCGGCCTCGCCGGCGGCGACTCCGCCACTCGGGGTCGTTCCGCCACTGGCCAGACCGCTCGACACGGCGGGCTGCGAATTCAGGTAGTTGATGATCCACAGCGCGTCGAGCGCGGTCACGCTGTTGTCGCCGTTGACGTCCAGGAACGGTTTGCCGCTGGTGTTGGTGGCCGGCAGCGTCGCGGGATTTTGGGCGTTCAGGTAGTTGATGATCGCCAGCGCGTCGATTGCCGTGACCGTGCCGTCGCCGTTGACGTCCAAGTCGTTGGACGAGTTTCGCCAGGGCGTGGCCGTGAGGGCGATCGTCGCGTCGGCCGTGCCATGCGCCGCCTCGGTATTGCCCGCAAAGTCCGTGGCCGTGGAGTTGAAGGAGTAAATGTGGCCCAGTTGGCCGCTGAACGTGGCCGAGGTCTGCGTGGTAGCCGTGATCCAGGGGGCAAAGGCGCCGCC
Source organism: uncultured Planctomycetaceae bacterium (assembly GCA_963828155.1). Lineage (GTDB taxonomy): Bacteria > Planctomycetota > Planctomycetia > Pirellulales > PALSA-1355 > CAWCAX01. The sequence continues at coordinate 135,260 of CAWHDQ010000007.1, read as the reverse complement.
ATCGGTCGAGACGTAGACGTTGTACGCGGCTATTCCGGTGCCGACGCCGTCGCTGCCCGACCAGCTGACGGCAAACGAAGTTTGCGAGGTCGCGTAGGGCAGCGCGCTCACTTGGCTGGTCGGCGCGACCGTGTTGACCGACCATGTGTACGATGCCGGAGTGCTGGCCACGTTGTCCAGGTCGACCGCCTCGACCTGCAGCGTGTGCGTGCCGTTGGCCAGGTTCTGCAAGGTCACCGGGTTGGTGGCCGGCGGAAACGCCGCCCCGTCGAGGCTGACTTCGTACGACAGTTCGCCGGCCGTGGTGCTCTGGTCGCCCGTGCCGGTAAAGGCGAACGTGGCCGAGTTCTGATTGGTGTTGGCCGGCGGAGTCTGGCTGAAGGCCACCGTAGGGGCGGAAACGACGATCGAGAATTGGTCGGCCGACGTGCTGGCCGAAGTGCCGCCGGCCGTCGTCACCGTCACGTCCACCGTGCCGCTGACATTCGGCACGACGACCACAATCTGGCCCGCGACGTCGCTTTCGATCGTGGCTGGCGTGGTGCCGAACAGCACTTGGGTAGCGCTGGCCAGATTGCTGCCGAAAATCGTCACCAGGCCGCCCGGCGATGATTCCGACGACGGGCTGACGCTCGAGACCGCCGGCGGAGCAACGTAGCTGAATTGATCTGCCGCAGTAAGGGTCGACGTGCCCTGAGGCGTCGTCACCGTGATGTCGACCGTCCCCGCCAGCCCCGTCGGGCTGGTGACCGTGATCTGGTTGGCCGAATCGTTGTTGATCACCGCCAGCGCCGAGCCGAACTTGACCGCGGTCGCGCCCGCCAGGTTCGTGCCGCTGATGGTCACCGTTGTGCCGCCGGCCAAGGGACCGGCCGCCGGAGCCACGCCGGTAATCGATGGCAGCGTGCTGGTGACATTGAGCGTATAGGTCTGCGAAGTGGCACTGCCGTTGGCGTCGGTCGCGGTGACTTTGAACGTGACGCTGCCGACCGCTTGCGGTGCGCCGGTGATGTCGAGTTCGCTGGTGCTGGTGCTAATCGCCAATCCCGCCGGCAACGAGCCCGACAAGATCGAATAGGTCATGGTCTTGATGCCGTCGCCGCCCGAGGCGGTGATCGACTGCGAGTAGGCCGAGCCCACGGTGCCGGCGGCGACAGCACCGGGCGAGAGCGCTACATTGCCGCCGTAGGCGATCAGATCGGGCACGAGCAGGTTGGCCACCGGCGTACCGAGTCCGGTCACCTGGTCGTAGCCGGCCGTGGCGGCATAGCTCTTGTTGGAGCCGACGGTAATGTCGTGAAAATCGCTCTTGGCCAGGCTGTAGATCGCGGTCAGCAGCTCGGTCGAGCTGGCCGTGTTGAGCTTCGCCTGACCCGCGGCGACGCGCCCCTGGTCGGCGATCGCGACCAGCCCAGCCCAAGCGGGCGTGCCCAGGCTGGTGCCGCCTTCTTCGCTCCAGGGAGTGGATGACCCATTGTCGTAGGAATCGTAAACGACGACGCCCGTATTCGGGTTGCCGTCGAAGGCCACGTCGGGGGCCGAGCGCTGCGTGGCGCTGGAGAGCAGCACCGAGTCCTGGTAGGCCGGCTTCGACTCGAGGGCGCTATTGCCGCCCGAGCTGTTGGCCCAGGCCGTTTCGCTTTGAATCGAATTGTCGGAGTTGAGCTTCAAGCTCGTGCCGCCGACGCCGAGCACGTTCGGCGAGGTGGCCGGAAACAGCGATTGCCCGCCCGAATCGCCGGTGGCCGCCACCCAACTGACGCCGGACAGGGCCGCCATCGTCGAGTCGAGGGCATGGGCCTGGCCGGCCGTGATCGAGCCAGACTCGTTCGGCGCCCCAGCTCATCGAGACCACGCTGACGCCGCTCACTTCACCGGCGGTGAGAACGGCCGTCGTCAGATCGCTCCAACTGGTGGAGTTGGCTTCGACCAGCACGATTTTGGCGCCCGGTGCGATTGCGTGCAGCCATTCCACGTCGAGAGTCTCTTCCAATTCCCAGGACGAGCTACTGGGGCCGCCCGGGTCGGTGGCGGGCAGGGAGCTCGTCTTGCCGTTCTGGTTCAGCACGGTCAGAAACGATGAGGCGGCGCCGTACTGGGCATAGAACGTCTGCCCCGCGGAAGTCGCGCCGAACTGCTGATCGAAGGCGTCCAGGTCGCTGAAAAGGTTCGGGTCGTTGTAGGCATCGACGATCGCCACGGTCTGGCCGGTGCCGTCGAGCGTCGCGCCGCCGGCAGCCGCCGGCAACGAATTGAGCCCGTAGGCGGTGCGGATCTGGGCGGGAGTAAAGCCGACGCCGGTCGGCGAGGCCGAGCCGCTTTGGATCACGTCGCCCGGCGAATCGACGACGGTCGGGGAGGCCGACAGCGCCAGCCGAACTTCGAGCGATTCGAAGGCGGCGTGCCGTCTGCGTTTCTTTCGGCCGCTGTCGGCCAAACGCGCCTTGCGCGGAGCGAGCGGCTTCGCACGCAGCGGGTGCGTCCAATGCGGATCGAGCGACCCATCGCCGGAAAAATGCACTGCCTGCCCACTTCGAAGATAGGGATGGACGCTTGGCTCGCAGTCAATGCGATCGATGGATTCCAGCCTTGGCCCGCCCTGCGGCGGAGGAGTCGGTTCAGCCGGGTTCCGCAGAACAGGTTGCGAAAGCCCCGCCCGAGCCGCCGGTAAGGAGTAAAACCCGCGGGGAGCAATCGCTCTCCGCGCGCCTTTCCGGCCGGTGGAAACCAGTGCGCCCAGTGCTCTTGCGCACAGTTTTCAGACTAATCGCCAGCCGGCGGAAATACAACGCACGGCGGGCAACTCCGGCGGCGCGGTGGGCGGACGCGACGAGTCGGATTGCCGCCACATTCGGGGCAACCGGGCCAGCCGTGCCAACCGTCGCTGGCGTGCAAGCCTGGCCCCCCCCGTCAGATGTCGGCCAGGACCGACGGGTCGCCGGGTGTTCCGATCAGCCGCATCCACAACACCCCCCGAGAGTGGCCCCGGAACTGAACTCCCAGCCGGCTGGTGAACCAGCCGTCGCCATCGGGCGTTTGAGTTTCGTATTGGGCGGCCGTCAGTTGATGCAGCTCCGGGGACCGGGTGTCACGGTCGAAGATCCACACCTCGGGCACGCCGAGTTGGGCATAGAAGGGGAGCTTTTCGTAGGATTCGTCGCCGGGGCTGCGGATCTCGACCACAGCGCTCGGTGCCCCCTCGAAATACTCGTCGTGGTCGATGTCGAATCGATCCGGCGTCAGCAGGACCAGGTCGGGAATGCGATAATTCGAGGTCCAGTTACGGTCCCGGGCCAGGTTGATCTGGTGGTAGACCTTGCCGCCGCAGGTTGGTGCCCAGTGCAATCGGAACCAAGTCTCCAGGACGCCTTCAAGTTCCTGGTGCGTGCGATTCGGCGAGGGTCCCATGTGCAACACTCCGTCCCACATTTCGTCCCATTGATCGGCGCCGGTCAGCTTGCGCTGGGCGAGCAGATGATCGGGCACTTGGACCAGCACGGCTTTCATCGGAGCATCTCGCGGTTCTGAGGGGGCAACTGGCCCAATTCTACCACGCCGGGGATTGCGGCGGGAATCTGGCCGGCGCGGGGTGCAGCGGTGAAAAGGCTGGTTGCGCAAAAAAAGACCCGCAGCAGGTTTGGCTAGCCCCGCTGCGGGTCAATCTTCTTCAAAATGGTAGCTGGCCTGGCAGCAATGAATCTTGCGATTCACGGCTAACGGGCCGGACCTCTGGCTGACACAAGAACTGTCTCCACATGTTGTCTGGTCGTGCGTCGCCGCGCGACCGACAGGAATCCTTTAGAAAGGAGGTGATCCAGCCGCAGGTTCCCCTACGGCTACCTTGTTACGACTTAGTCCCAATCGCGGAGTTCATCTTAGGCACCTGGCTCCTTGCGGTTGCCTCAGTGATTTCGGATGCCCCCCACTTTCGTGGCTTGACGGGCGGTGTGTACAAGGCTCAGGAACACATTCACCGCGGTATGCTGACCCGCGATTACTAGCGATTCCGGCTTCATGCAGGCGAGTTGCAGCCTGCAATCCGAACTGGGGCATGTTTTTTGAGATTTGCTTACTCTCGCGAGTTTGCTTCCCTTTGTGCATGCCATTGTAGGACGTGTGCAGCCCTAATCATAAAGGCCATGAGGACTTGACGTCATCCCCACCTTCCTCCGGTTTAACACCGGCAGTCTCACTAGAGTCCCCGCCATGACGCGCTGGCAACTAGTGACAAGGGTTTCGCTCGTTAAGGGACTTAACCCGACATCTCACGACACGAGCTGACGACAGCCATGCAGCACCTGTGCACGTTGTACCCGAAGGCCTGGCTCCTGTTTCCAGGAGTTAATCCGTGCATGTCAAGACTAGGATAAGGTTCTTCGCGTAGCCTCGAATTAAGCCACATCCTCCACCGCTTGTGTGAGCCCCCGTCAATTTCTTTGAGTTTCAGCCTTGCGACCATACTCCCCAGGCGGAGCACTTAACACTTTCGCTGCGACTGGAAGGCTATGGAGGGCCCTCCAATCCAGTGCTCATCGTTTACGGCTAGGACTACCGGGGTATCTAATCCCGTTCGCTACCCTAGCTTTCGTGCCTCAGCGTCAGAAGAGATCCAGTGAGCCGCTTTCGCCACCGGTGTTCCTTAGGATATCAACGCATTTCACCGCTCCACCCTAAGTTCCGCTCACCTCTATCTCCCTCGAGCACGGTAGTTTAGGGCGCAGTTCCTCGGTTGAGCCGAGGGATTTCACACCCTACTTTCCGCGCCGCCTACGCACCCTTTAAGCCCAGTAATTCCGAATAACGTTTGGACGGTTCGTCTTACCGCGGCTGCTGGCACGAACTTAGCCCGTCCTTCCTCTGAGGATATGTCAAACGAATGGGAGAACCCACCCGCATTTCATCCCCTCTGACAGTGGTTTACAACCCGAAGGCCTTCATCCCACACGCGGCGTCGCTCGGTCAGACTTTCGTCCATTGCCGAAGATTCTCGACTGCAGCCACCCGTAGGTGTCTGGGCAGTGTCTCAGTCCCAGTGACGCGGGTCGTGCTCTCACACCCGCTACCCATCATTGCCTTGGTAGGCCGTTACCCTGCCAACTAGCTAATAGGATGCAGACTCATCCTCAGGCGGAATCACACCTTTGATCCGGAGATGTTATCCGGTATTACCTGCAGTTTCCCGCAGCTATCCCGGACCTGAGGGCAGATGATCTACACATTACTGTCCCTTTCGCCGCTGTCCCCATTGCTGGTTCTCGCGCGACTCGCATGCCTAATCCACGCCGCCAACGTTCATTCTGAGCCAGAATCAAACCCTTCAATTGATGTAAGCATCTCCGCCGCCCACCCGCTCCGGGACAAAGCCCTTCGCAGGCGATCGGCGGTTGGTTAGCCACTCGCTTGACGGTTCGTTCGGTTTGGCCGACGCATCCCCACGCCCCGAGCTCATCGCCCGCAGCGCAAAAACACCCCGGCCAGCTTCGCACAGTCTTGTGCTGGCAAAAAATTTCAGAGGTCACTACCAAATTGTCAAAGAACAAAAACCCCCGGCTGCATTTCTGCCCAAAGGCAGTGCCTTCCAGGGATCGTCAATTCTATGGATGCGGCGGTCCGTGTCAACACGCCTGGCGGAAATTTTTTCTCCGCCGGCTCGACGCCCGGAATCCGCGATTTTGGCCCGCAAAAACACGGGCCAAATCCACCGCCGCCGAGCAGGTCGCCGTCCTCAATTTGCCGGGCGGCTCCGGCCCAACAGAACATACGCAGACCGGCACAGCCCGGTTCAACCGCTCTTAAAAATCGCCGCCGCTCGCTGGTCTCGGATCGGCGCGCTGGCATCCTGAAATCGACTCGCAGCTGCCTGGCGATCAAATGCCTTGCAGGCGATCGGGTTTATCCAGCTTATCAAGGCAGAACGCCGGGCCCAGCTCCAAGATTCATCCGCCGGTCGATCGTGCTCCGCCCCGGATGCGGACGCCCAGAATTCGCAGGGCCGCGACTAGCTCGTCAGTCCGTATCGAGGACTTTAGCCGCGGTGGCAATTCCCCGCGCCGCGACCTGAGCTGCGATCGGCGGCGCGTATCCGCTCGCGCGATTCCGCATCGTCCGCGCCACCGCTACCCTCCGGTTCGTCCGCGCCACCACGCCCACGCAGGCGAAAAAACGCTTGACGTCCCGTTCAATTCCGCCGGGCGCAGCGAGTCGCGCTCGCCCCGGGCTTGTACAATTGTTCGTCGGGCGAGCAACCGCTACACTCAGCGTGCCGTTTGCCGCGCAAGTTTCCAGCGAGGACCCGCGTCGATGAGTACGTCCGTTGATCGCCAGACCGCCGCCGCCGGCGTTGTCGCCAAGTTGCGCGTCGGAGAACAGCAGATCGACTTGCCCGTGGTCGTGGGAACCGAAAACGAGCACGCCGTCGACATTTCGAAGCTCCGGGCTCAGACCGGCTACATCACGCTCGACGACAGCTACGGTAACACTGGGGCCACGACCAGCGCGATCACCTACCTCGACGGCGAGCAGGGCATCCTCCGCTATCGCGGCTACCCGATCGAAGATCTGGCCCAGCGCTGCGCTTTTGTCGAGGTGGCCTGGCTCTTGATTCATGGCGAGCTGCCCACGGCCGAGCAACTGCAATCGTTCCGCGATTCGCTCCGCCGCCACACGATGATCCACGAGGACATGCGGCTCGTTCTACAGCGGGTTTCCCCGCAACGCGCATCCGATGGGTGTGATCAGCTCGGTGGTCGGCGCTTTGTCGACCTTCTATCAAGACTCGCTCAACCCGCGCGATGCTCAGCAGGTCGAGATCTGCGTGCACCGGCTGATGGCCAAGTTGCCGACGATCGCGGCCTATGCCTACAAGAAGTCGATCGGCCAGCCGTTCGTCTATCCGCAGAACCGCCTGGACTACTGCCAGAACTTTCTGCACATGATGTTCGCGGTGCCGAGCACCGAGTACGTAATCGATCCCGATCATGTCGAGGCGCTCAACGCGCTCTTGATCGTCCATGCCGATCACGAGCAGAACTGCAGCACCTCGACGGTGCGGATGGTCGGGTCGAGCGATGCCAACCTGTTCGCCTCGATCTCGGCCGGCATCTGCGCCTGTGGGGTCCGCTGCACGGCGGCGCCAATCAGGCCTGCGTCGAGATGCTCGAGCAGATCCGCAGCGACGGCGGCAACGTGGCCAAGTACGTCGACCTCGCCAAGAACAAGAACAGCGGCTTCCGCCTGATGGGCTTCGGCCACCGGGTCTACAAGAACTTCGACCCCCGGGCGACGATCATCAAGCGGATGTGCGACAAGCTACTGGCCAAGCTGCACATCACCGACCCGATCTTCGAGATCGCCCAGAAGCTCGAGGAAGTCGCCCTCTCGGACCCGTATTTCATCGAGCGGAAGCTGTATCCGAACGTCGATTTCTACTCGGGCGTGGTCTATCGGGCGATGGGCATTCCGGTCCAGATGTTCACGCCGATGTTCGCCATCGGCCGGCTGCCCGGCTGGATCGCTCACTGGATCGAGATGCACGAATCGCCGACCAAGCGGATTGCCCGCCCGCGGCAGATCTACACCGGCGCCACCGAGCGCGCGTTCGTGCCGATCGAAAAGCGCGGCTGAGCACGACGGGGCGTTTTCGCGACGCTCGTTCGCTCAGCCCGCCGCATCGCGCGGGGCTAACTGCGGCCCCCCAGCCTGGGCTCCATTGCCGTTCGCGGCGACGTGCGCCACGTCGCCGACGGCCGGCGGATCATGGAGCGCCGGCTCCTTGAGAACCGTGGCCAGTTGCAGGGCCAGCTCTTTGAACTCGCGCGGGTTCGACGGCGCGTGCGACAAGCGGATGCTCGTTTCCGACGGTGCCGCCCGGGGATTATCGCCCAGCCCGACCTGGTGGTTGTACGTGTTGTAGACCGCGTACAGGACGTCGATCTCCCACTTGCCGGCGGTCTCGACCGTCTGCCGCAGGTCGAAGGCGGCCTGGGCCGCGTTGAGCGCGACGGCCGTTTCGATCAGCGCTTCGCGGTAGTTGGGCATCGTGGCCGCGTTGGGCCCCCAGACCTCTTGAATGCCATTGGCCGATTCGCGCACGGCCACGAAGATCTTCTGCAAGATCGAGCGCAACGGCGGCGGCGTCGACTTCGACCAGAACTTCAGCGGCATCAGATACGAGTCGACCGCGCCGGTCACCGCGCCGCAGCCGCTATGTCCTAGCAGGACCACCGTCTTGACGCTCTCGCTCAGCGCGTTGAGCGCAAAATCGATGCTCCCCAGGCAGACGTCGCCGAGCACGTTGCCGGCCACGCGGATCACGAACAGGTCGTTGAAGCCCTGGCCGAAAATCATTTCGGTCGGCACCCGCGCGTCGGAGCAGCCCACCACCACGGCGAACGGCGCCTGCTTGGGCATCTGGCCGCCCGTGCGGACCATGCCCACCTCCAGGCCATTGCAAGGCACAACGTACTGGGCCTCGGAGCCGGCCGTCAGGCTGCTGGTCTGGCAACTCTGCATCCAGCGGGCGAACATCTTGTTGCCCGACTCGAGCGTCCGCTTGGCCGCGTCCGCGTCGGGTGGAGTCGTCTTCGCGCTGGGATTCTGAGGATCGAATCGATAGATATAGTCGATCGTTTTCATCGAAGCGCTCCGTTGGTCCGCCATGAGTCCGTCGCCCTCTGGGCGGAAATGCCCGCACCGCCCGCTAGGCGGAAATGCCCGACCGGCAACCGGGCAGAGAATTGCCCCACCGGCTGGGGCCACCGCTCCCCACGCTCGACGTGCCACCTCAAGCTTAGCTGATAATCGGCCGACTCGCGACAACGATTGGCCGCGGTGCCGTGCCGCCCGGGGGGAACCGACGATCCGGCGAGCTTTCGCGGGGGGCAGCCGGTCTGGATGCGAAACGCAGGGGGATGTGCCGAACCCACAGGGAAAAACCGGCAGCCCCCAGAAAACGCCGGCGCTACGACGCCTCTCCCTCAGTCCATTCGCCGTCGCGCGACATCTGGGCCAGAATCCGGGTCAGCGTGTTGGGGTGCACGCCCAGCATGCGGGCCGCGCGTCCCTTGTGGCCCCGGGTCGTCTTCAGGGCCTGATGCACCGCCACGTAGCGCAGCCGATTGAGGTCCGTGAACGGCAGATCCTGAACTTCTTCGTGCGTGCCGGCCGGCCGCGGCAGGGCCGGCGGGCGATCGAGCACGTAGCCTTGCTCGATCACTTGCGAGAGCTGGCGAATGTTGCCCGGCCAGGCAAACTCGCAAAACTGGTGCAGCGTTTCTGCGTCGGGCTGCCACCGCGGGCGGTCGTAACGCTGGGCGAACTTCTCGGCGAAAAAGTCGACGAAGTCGGGAATGTCCTCCCGCCGCTCGCGCAGCGCCGGCACGTGCAGCTCGACCATGTTGAGCCGATAGTACAGGTCCTCGCGGAATCGGCCGGCCGCCACTTCGGCCTCCAGGTTGCGATTCGTCGCGGCGATCACCTGCACGTCGACGATCACCGGCTGCGCCGCACCGACCGGAACGACCTCGCGCTCTTGCAGCACGCGGAGCAGCTTGGGCTGCAATTCGAGCGGCATTTCGCCGATTTCGTCGAGGAAGACGATGCCCCCCTCGGCGGCGCGAACACGCCCAGCGATGCGCCTCGGCGCCGGTGAACGCTCCCCGCTCGTGACCGAAGAGCTGGCTTTCGGCCAGCGTGGCCGTCAGCGCGGCGCAGTTGACCGGCACGAACGGCCGATCGACGCGCGGGCCCGTGCTGTGCAGCAGCCGGGCGAACAATTCTTTGCCGGTGCCCGTCTCGCCGACGATCAGCACCGAACACTGCACTTCGGCCGCGCGCTCGACATGCCGGGCAATCTTGCGAATCGCGCCGGTCCGTCCCAGCAACCACTGGTCGTAAGGTGAACGGGACTTCCCGCTCACGCTCGCCGACGCGGCCTCGGATAAATTTGACATGCTAGTTCAATTCTAAGCGATCACGCACGCCGCCTACGCCACGGCCGAGCCTTGCCGCGAGGATACCGGAGCCGAAGATGCCCGGCCCCCCCCGAAAGGTGTAGTCAGCGATCGCTCGATCGACCAGGGCCTCCCTCTTCGAGAGCCGACTCGTCTTTAGGATGCATTCATTAGCGACTGGCCAGTTCTCAGTGCCTGATGGGTGGGGTCATCCATTTCTGCCTCCAGCCCGAATGCCATTCTTGGCACTCGGGTCTCATTCTAATAACCGCCGGCAAATGTTGGCAAGTTTTTGCATAAACGCAGGTTTTTGTGTCGGCAATAACTGACACAGCCGCTCGACAATCCCAACCCTTTGCATAAGTGGCCTTCTGGATCGTTTGCCGTCACTCGCCGGCCGGCTCGAAAAACATCAAGTGCTGCCACGGCAATTTATCGAACTCCTCGACCAACTTGAAGCCCGCAGGTGGGATTTCCTTCAAAATCTGCTCCTTGCTCATCTTGTGCAGCAGCTTGATCGGCACCGTCGGGATCTTCCAGGCGGAACTCGCCCAGCACCAACCGCCCGTGCGGCTTCAGGCTGCGGCGGATCGCCTTGAGCATCTCCTCCGGGTTCGACAGCTCGTGGTACACGTCGACCAGCAGCACCAGATCGATCGCGTGCTCGGGCAGCATCGGATCGACCCGGGTGCCCAGAACCGTCTTGATGTTCGCCAGCTCGGCCGCTTTGGCCCGCTGACTGAGCAGGTGCAGCATTTCGTTCTGAATATCGACGGCATAGACCACGCCCTTGCTGCCGACGCGACGGGCCATCATCAGCGTGTAGAAGCCGTTGCCGCAGCCCAGGTCGCACACGGTTTGCCCCGGCTGCAGCTTGCAGCGCCTTGAGCAGCGTCGCGCAATCTTCCTTGCGCTGCCGCGACTCGCGGGTCAGCCACGGCGCGCCCTCGTAGTGCATCGTCACCGCGATCTCGCGCCCCTGATAATGCGTCAGCGGCGCGGGCAAGGCCTCATCGTCGCCGGCCGCCGTGGCCGGATCTTCCGCACGCACGGCGCCGGCCCACTGCGCGCAGCGGCGAGCATCAGCAGAACCGCGAAAAACAGCAAGATCTACGTCCGCCCCGCGCCCGTGCTGAGCTGAGTCACTCCGTCGATCGTCCGCATCGATCCGCTCCTCGGTTGGCAAAACGGGCGTGACTGCTCGGCCCACGCGTCCGGCGGGTTGGTTCATCCGCAGCCGCGAATATCCGCCTCGATAGTACATCAGCGGCTTGCCTTCGGTGACGCGGGTCGCTTCGACCTGGCCGACGAAGATCGTGTGGTCGCCGCCTCGTGCGCCGCGACGATCCGGCATTCGACCACGGCCAGCACGTCGTCGATCAGCGGCACGCCGCCCGTGCCTTCGGTATAGCCGATGCCGCGGAACTGATCGGGATCGCTGGACGCAAACCGCCGACTGACGACTTCCTGGTTTTCCGCCAGGATGTTGACGGCCATCGCGCCGCCGACTTTCAGATGGCTGTGTAGAAATGCCCGCTGGCCGATCGCGATCAGCACCAGCGGCGGCTCGAGCGACAGCGAAGTAAACGCCGTGACCGTGATCCCGGCCAGGCGGCCATCCTCGCAGCGGGTGGTGATCACGGTGACCGCGCTGGCGAAATGGCCCAGGGCGGCACGAAATTCCTGCTTTCCGACGGGCATCAAAGGACCTCGGGTCTGGGACGGAACGATCGCCCGGCGGACCGGCCGCGGCAATGCGTCCCCCTGAGCATAGCCAAACGGCCCGATGCGGGCAGCCCGCGGCACCGGCGGCCCGGTGCAAATTGACCCGCGAAAGCCGGCAACTTTCTCAATTCTGAGAGCTGGGCAAATTTGCCCCGGGTGTGGTCCATTTTTCGGGGAACCGACATGCCATGCCGTGCAGCGCCCGGCCGAAAACTTCGCCCCACAGTTCCGGCGGGGAACTCCACTCGATGCAGGGCCGATCCGAGATCGGTTCTCGGATGCGCGTTCAGCGGCGAGACGGCGAAAGGCAACTCCCGCGGGCCTGTTTTTGCGGTTTCCCGCAGTGCGGGAAAAAATATTTCTTTCCGCGCGGCCAAACTGCTTGACCGCACTGTGGGGGGTGAGTATCTTGGTGCTCGGCTCGCTCAATTAGACGGGCAAATACGTCACGTTTTGTTGGGGGGAACGCTCGTGAAACGATCCAGCACGTTGCGCTTCGAATTGCAATCTGTGCGGCGCGCCTCGCCGCAGTTTCGTCCGCTCCAGCTTACGCGGACTCGATCTCCCGCGCTCATCCGGTGCGTCCCTTCAGAACGCGGATCCGGCCAGCTCGATGGTGCTGCCGTTCGGCCTGTTGCTGGCCGCGGCGTGCGGCTTGGGCTTGGCCCTGTGGGCCCGCCGGCGGCGGAAAATGCAAGAAAGTCAGGTGTTCCTGATCGACTGGCCGGCCGGGCCGGTGGTCAGGGCCTAAAAAGGGCCTGTCCGAGAACGGGCGGGGACCGTTCCCCCCTCTCCGAGACCCTTTTCAGGTGGGCTCCCAAGGGGGCCAAAAAAGTTCGGAAAAATTTTTGGGGCGCTAGTTGACAGTGCTATCAGCCGCAGGCATAATCGGCACCAACGTATCAGGCGGAAAATCCATTCCGCACATTTGAGACTTTTGGAGAGACGCTAATCTAACGATCGATCCGGCGGCTTCTGTTGGAATAACATCTATGATTTCCCGTCTTGCGGGTTTCGCTCGTCGCACTCTTCGCGACCGTCGTTGCATCCGCGTGTGCTTCGCACGCCTGGGCTGATGCACTCAATATCAACTTCGCCGGCAGTGTCGGCGACGCGAATTCTAGCATCTCAAATTGGGATCCGGCGAACTGGCTGCAGCCCCCGCCGTCGAACTCGCTCGTCGTTGGCAATCTTGCTGCTGGCCAATCGGCCCACAGCAAAACACCAATGGGTGGGTTTGGAACAACGTCACGGGCAACACCTCGGGTACGTTCAATTCAAATCCGGTCACGCTGGGCGCCGGTAATAGCGGCACGGCGGTTTCGCCGCTGACGGGACAGCTCTATGCCGGGGTTGCGCCGAGCGGTAGCGGGTTCGTGAACACTGGCGTCGCGACAGCCCAGAGCTATTTGTTTGAGAGCATCTCGGGTACGCCGACGCAGGAGCCCACGACGATATCGTTCAGCGCGCCGCGCACATACAGCGACTCGATCGCGAACAATGCTGTGCCAAGCCCAAGCGGCACGCAGATGATGCTGAGCAATTACATTGAGGGTGCCACTCCTTCGGAAAGCCAGAGTGCGTGCCGGCGACAGTCATGGTCTCCAACATTTCCCCTAGCCTAGCCAACTACCAGGGTACCACGGGTCCTAACGGCTCCGACCCGAGCGGCTTCACCCTTGCCGTTTATACCGCAGGAAATGTCGCCGGTAATGCAAATTTATTGTCAGACTATACCGTTACATACACGGGTGCCCACAGCGGTACCTTGAGTGCCCTGGGCGTGCAAACGGCGCCGGCGACCCGCAGGGCAACTGGACGATCGCGACGCCGACAACGCAGGGCAACGTCATTTATTTCCACATGCCGCAAGGCACCACCGGACTGACAATCCTTGCCAATCAAGACGTGAACAATTTGTCCTCCCCGATCGACGGCATCAGCCTTTACACGACTTATAATGGCGGCTCGGGGCCGCCCCCCGGCACGCCCGAGCCCTCAAGTGTGCTTCTGATGGGATTGGGTGCTGCGGCACTCTTCGGCTTCGCTCGCCGGCGCCGCGGCCGCAGCAGCTGATCGTCCGGCGGACGCCAAAGCCCGCATGTCGAGTTGCGGCGACGCCCTCCGGAAACTCGCATCCGCTTGGGTCGGACGGGCATGGGCTTCGCTTTTCACAGTGCGGATTCTTGACGCGGGCCCTCGCTGCCGGTAGGTTAGAGGCAGCGCAGCTCAATTCTCGTCACCGCGCCGCGGAACAGATCGATCGTTTGCGCCTTGGGCCGCCGTTTCATAGCCAGGTAATTCCCTGGCCCGTGCGAAATTGCAGCGAGCGACCGCCAGCACAGCGTGACCAGCCTGCTGGGGATTGGCTTTTTCTGGAGGCGACCATGCACCGCCGCGGGATCACGTTGCTCGAAGTGGCGATTTCGATGTTTGTCCTGCTCGTGGGCGTATTCAGCGCGTTCTCGCTGATCACGCTTGGCCGCTTCGAGATGCTCGAAGGCGCGAAAGCCGATCGGGCTATGTCGCTGTGCACGCGCAGTAGGACACGCCGACACGCGGTTTTTTGAAACCGCTCTCGTACGACGTCACTGCGATCTGGGCTCCCGCAAACGCGAGTCCCAACCCAGGCGGGTCGGCCCCGCAATTCCAGATTGTCCCTAACTGGATCCTACCGCCGCCGACCGCCGCGGGGGCTTTCGCCTATCCGTGGGGGCCTGCGGCCACGCCGCCGTCGGCGTGGCCGCATGGCACGAACGCCGCACCGACGCCCTTTGGGCGGGGTCGGTGGCATATGGCGCTCGACCCGCTTGGCGTCGCCGCCAATCTGAGCAATCCCGGCGTGTCGGCCCAGTTCCCCGCGTATTTCGCGCTCGCCGCGAGCGCTCTCGCCGTATACCGCCCCGGCGCCAGCGACCCCGATGTACCGGCTATCGCTACGGGCCGGCCCGGGAAGCAACTTTGGCACGGCCGCCGTGCCTGTCATGACGCAACAAATGGCGGACGCCGTGTTCCGCGCCCAAGACGACCTCGAGCTTTTCACGCCGGTCGGCAACCTCCCGCCGACGCAAAGGTACGCTTACTACCGCGCAACCGCAGTGCGGCGGCAATCGACCGGAGATTATTCCTGGCTGGCGACCATCGTGCCGAGCTCCGCATCGCCGATGTCCGTCGCGACGACACCGGTTTTCGACTCCAAGTCCGTTGTGGTGACAGTCGTCGTGTTCTACAAGCGCTACCTCCTGCTCCAGGGGGCAACCGGGACGTCCGCCCCGCCCGAACGCATGGTCAATCTTTCACCGGCCGCCGGCTCGACGGGGCTGGGAGGCGGCGACGTCCTGCTCTCCTGCCCCGCGGCGCTTACGTCCGACTACATCAAGGTCCGGCCCAACCAGTGGATTCTTCTGAGCCAAACGCCAAACGCGGGACAGGCCGGGCTTTGGCGCTGGTATCGGGTGGTTGCGACGAGCGATCCCACGTCGAACGGCACGACGTGGTCGCGGCTTGTCACGCTGGCGGGGCCCGACTGGAACCCGGCCATCACCGCCTATGCATCGATTTTCGACGGTGCCATCGGCGCTTATCGCGCACGATCGAGCTGGAAGAATTGGGCGGCGCGTATTCGCCAAACTAGCGGGCGGCGGAGCCCCACTACCACCGAGCCAACTTCCGGCGAGCTTGCCCCCAGCGGCACGCCAAGATAATCCGAGCACGAAACCCGGCACCGCGCCTTTGGTGCGGAAGACTACGGAAATCGGAGGCCCGCCATGCGTCGCCACGGCGTTACGCTTATTGAGCTGATGATCTCGCTGGCCATCACGTTGATCATGATGGGCGCGGTCGTGACGCTGTTTGCGAACATGACCTCAAGCGTCACCGACAGCCGGGCTGTCATCAACATGTCGGAGCGCCCGCGAACGCTCGCGATACATTGCAGTTAGATTTGGCTGGCCACACAGCGCCGCAAAACCCCCCATTTCGCCCTCGGACGACGCGGGGTTCATTGAGCTGATCGAAGGGCTCAACAGCTTTGACTTCGGAGCGGTTGTGGCTTCGAACCTTCAATTCTACAGTGGTGGACGTCCGCCCCGCCCCCGTACCCCTCCGGCGCCTCCGTCTTGGGAGACGCTGATGATATTATCCACCTCACGGTGCGCAGCTCCGGCGCCGTTCACCGGGTATCTCAACGGCGTGATGGTCGAGTCGCAAACGGCCGAAGTGATCTGGTTCCGCGCTCCCCAACGGTCGCACATTCTTATCTGGCAGCTCGTTCACAAGCGGCGACACGATCCCAACTCAGCTATACACGCTTTACCGCCGTGTGCTGCTGGTGCTGCCCGGTTACAAAGTTCCCGCGGGACAAACCGTCGCCGGAGGCGCGATGTACGCCAAATACGATCTGTCCGCGCACACTGCCGCCGTCCGATCCAATTGCGCCGGGTGCTACCATCGCGAACACGTTGGGCGATCTCACCAAGCGTGAAAATCGCTTTTTCCACGGAACGCCGGGCAACAACATTCCCGCAAACTTTCCGTTCCAGCTCAATACCACGCCTGCGTTCATGGCCGCTAACATGATTCTGACCGGCAGCCGGCTGGGCGAAGACGTGATCTTGGACAACGTCCTGGCCTTTGACCTGCGCGTGTTCGACCCGCTGGCCCAGATGTTGCCCGACAGCAAGGCTGCCCCCTCCGTGCAGCTCACGCCAAGCGACCTATATTACCCGAAGCCGCAAGCAACTCCCGCCACTGCGTACAGCAAAGAAGGCGGGACGCTCGGGGCATATGTCGATTTGAATTAATGCGCAGACCGGCGGTAATCGTGGACTGTTTTGGTACGGTACGGTGCAGCTGAGCCAGTTCAGCTACCGGCCGCCGACATGCGGCGGGCTCGGATATTCTCAGCTGTATAAGTCGACGCCGGTGTACCCAGCCGCCACGTACGACACCTGGTCCACGCACTACGAGCAAAACGGCTACGATGAGGACCAAAACGGCGTCGCCGACACGGGCATGGACGGGCTCGACGACGCGAGCGCGTCGCTCGCGGTCAATGGCATCGTTGATGATGCCCCGGTCGGCGGACAAAACGCTGTTGGCTGACAACGCCGCAGTCCAGGCGAAGCCGAAACCATGGCACCGTTCCCCTACGCCTTCGGGGAGTGCAGATCACCATTCGCGTTTACGAGCCCGATAGCCGCCAGGTCCGCCAGGTGACGGTCCAGCAGAGCTTCGTGCCGGAGTGAGCGACGGGTTCGGCTCGGGCTATGCGCGGACTTTGCTATCCCGGCGGGCCGAGCGACACGATTTCCACGTCCACGCCGGGGCTGAAGACGACGTGGCAGGGGGGCTCGTCGACCGCGATCCCGCCGGCCGCCAGCAGCGTCTCCTGGCACTCGACCAGTCGGGCCGGCGCGATTCGGTAGGGCGGGTGTCGTACCCGGCCTTGCTGCCACTGGCCACTCCGCGACTGGTTGTAGAACACGTACCGCTCGACCAGAAAGTGCTCCAGCGTGCCCGGCTCGGCCGGCCGCAGTTCGCTTTCCAAGGGCAGCTCGGCCGCGATTCTTAGGCCCTGGCCGTGAACTGTCTGGGAGAGGGGGACAGTCCCATTTTGCTTCGCGGGCTCCGCAAAATCGGGACAGTCCCCGACCGTTCGCGGCCCGCCGCGGTCTGGGAGCAGGGGCCAGTCGGGAAAGGCCATTGACTCCGCAGGCTCCCCAGCATCGGGAGTGTCGCCGACCGTTCTCGGAGCGTCTGGGAGAGGGGGACAGTCCCATTTGGCTTCGCAAAATCGGGACAGTCCCCGACCGCTGTCGGGACGATCCGGCGGCTGGCGTACGTGATTTGCCGGCCCGCGCGGCGAACGCTCATCCGGGCCCAGCGGTAGTTCAAGCCCCATCCGACGCGGGCGGCCACCACCGCCGCCAGCCGGGCCGCATCGAGGCTGAAGAACCAGATGCCCGGCTCGTGGCCGGCGCCGAGCCGATCCGAGCTCGGTCTGGGAGAAGGGGACAGTCCCATTTTGCTTCGCAAAATTGGGACAGTCCCCGACCGATCTCCGCCAGGCTCGAGCCGCACGTACGTGCGGACGTTGGTTTCCGGAAAAGCCGAAAATGGCCACACCGGCGGAAACTACCAGGGCCGCACCCCGTGCATCCGAAACGCCACGATGCCGACGTATGCGTGCCCCTGCCAGGTGTCGATCTCCAAGCCCGGCGGCACGAGCGCCGCCAGCCGCTCGACGGGCACCCGCCAGTGGACCAGCAGCAAATCCCGCCACGATTGATAGCCCAGCGGCCTGTGACGGGGCACGGCCGGTTGTGTCTGCTCGGCGATTGACATCGGTTTCTCCGTCGCGTCGAACTGCTTGTTGCGCCTGTACGGGCTCCGCTCGATCGCCTCATAGAAACCTACCGGCCATCGAGGCGGATGTCTCTACGACGCGCTCGGCGAAATCCGAGAGGACGCACCCTCACCCCAACCCTCTCCCTGAAAGGGAGAGGGAGCGGTATAGAAACCTACCGGCCATCGAGGCGGATGTCTCTACGACGCGCTCGGCGAAATCCGCGAGGACGCACCCTCACCCCAACCCTCTCCCTGAAAGGGAGAGGGAGCGGTATAGAAACCTCCCGGCCATCGAGGCGGATGTCTCTACGACGCGCTCGGCGAAATCCGAGAGGACGCACCCTCACCCCAACCCTCTCCCTGAAAGGGAGAGGGAGCGGTATAGAAACCTCCCGGCCATCGAGGCGGATGTCTCTACGACGCGCTCGGCGAAATCCGAGAGGACGCACCCTCACCCCAACCCTCTCCCTGAAAGGGATTGGGAGCGGTGGCGAGCGTTCGCCCGGCGAGAGGCGGCGGCATCCAACCCCTCGCCCTTCCAGGGAGAGGGCAGGGTGAGGGTGGGCCGCGACGGCAATTCTCGCAGCGCGGGTCACGAGTCGCCTTCAGACTGCTGCAGTGGCCACGTTCCACTGGAACCGGAATCAGGCCGATGCGACGAACGATCTCCTGCGAGCCCGCATTGCAAACCGCGAACCGAGCGGGCGTCATAACCGCCGCGCGCAGCAGAAAATGGCCAGCCCGCAGCTGGCTCGTATAATCGAAGCACGCGGCGGAAGTCGCCGCCGCCTGAATCCCGAATGTCTATTCCCCCGCGGAGAACGACGCATGACACAAACGGAAAAAGTCGACCGGGCAAAACTGATCGAGCTCTTGAACGAGGACCTGTCGCGCGAGTATCAGGCGATCATCGCCTATGTGGTGTACAGCCAGGTGCTCAAGGGCGCCCAGTATATGAACATCGCCAAGGAGTTGGAGAAGCACGCCGGCGAGGAGCTGGCCCATGCCCTGAAGATCGCCAATCAGATCGATTATCTGGGCGGCATGCCGACCGTGACACCCAAGCCGGTGAAGACCTCGGACAAGGCCGAGGACATGCTCCGCTTCGACCTGGACAACGAAAAAGAAACGATCGCCAACTACCGCACCCGCATCCTCCAGGCCGACGCCCTGGGCGAGTACGCCCTGAGCGAAGTCCTCCGCGAGATCATCGTCCAGGAGCAAGAGCACCTGGTCGACCTGGCCACCGCCCTGGGCATCGACGCCCCCGATCCGGGGAAGAAGTAGGGGGTAGAGGATTAGGGGGCAGGGGGGAGACGAATTCGAACACGCGCCGGCGACCACCGTTAAGCCCGTGGGCGGCGTCCCACGGGAATCCGGGCCACGCCGTGCGCCGCGCCCCGCGACCGCGTCCGCCCCCGGCGTCCGCCTCGCGCGACCGCGCCCACCCGGAACCGTCCACCTCGCTGAACAGCGTGTGTCCCGAGGCCACCAGCTGCTTCCCATCGGCCGGCGGGCCTGGCCGCCGCCGCTGGGCTTAACCAAGGGCAACGCCAACGTCGCGCTGGCGCGCCTTCGTTTTCATCCTTCGTCCTTCATCTTGCATCCTTCATTTACCTGCCCAGCGTGGCAATTGCAGCACCACGCAGGCCGTGGCTGTCGCGAAGCCGCTGTTCGCCTGGTCCTGCCACGAGCCGTCGTCGCGCTGGGACTTGATTAGTCGCGGGGCGGCCAGGGCGTACCACTTCTCGGCCAGGTTGGGCCGCTCGGCAAAGGCCTGGCTGAAGGCGTAGAACGCGTACGCGTTGTGCCAGGCCGGGCCAGCCTGGACCGCATCGAAGTTTTGCTGCAAATAGCCCAAGGCGGCGTCGATCTTCTCGGCGTCGGCGTGCAGGGCGGCCAAGGCCGCGGCCACCGCGGCGCTGCGCCCGGGAGCGCTCGCCTGCCCCGGCGTGGTGTAACTGAATCCGCCGTCTTCGTTCTGGCAGGCGAGTAGATACTTGCCGCCGTTGGCGAGCGTGTCGCGGCCGACGTCGAACTTGCCGCGCTCCGCCGCCGCCAGGGTCAAGAGCACGCAAGCCGTGACTGAAGTGTCGCCGTCGGTCTTGACGGGCTGATAGCGCCAGCCGCCCGCGCCGTTCTGGCAGCGCTCGCAAAGGGCCACGGCCTTCTCGATGCGGGTCTTCAGTTCGTCGCTCGGCCGGCGACGCTGCCATTCGACCAGAAACCGCGTGGCGATCGCATGGCCGTACATGCTCGACTTCCCGATAAACCCGTCGTCGCGGGCCTGCCCCAGCACGAACTTCTGGCAGCGGCCGAGTTTTTCGCTGTAGGGGCCCCCTTCGGTGCGGTCGTCGGCCAGCAGGAACGCCAGGCCGGCCAGGCCGGCGATCGCCGCGTCGGCACCGATTTCCTCGCCCCCCAGCGAGCCGTTTTCCAATTGCCTTTCGGCCAGCTGCTTGAGCCCGCGCTCGACGGCCGTCTTGGCCTCGGCCGACATTTCGAAGCCCGGCGGCGGCTGAACTCCCTGCGACGACCGGCGCGGCGACCAACCGCGCGCTCGGACTGCGATCGCCCCCCAAGATCGCCACCGCCGCCAGCACTCCGCCGACCAGCGCGCCTCCGCTGCCCCAGCGAATCGGTTGTCGTCCTGCCGCGATCATGACGAGCCTCCTTTCGACGGATGGTGCATGCCGGGACGAAATTATCGGCCGCCGCCAGTCACGGTACAAGCTTTTGGCGGCCCCGCTGGGGGCGTAACCGACGCCCGGCATTGGTCATTGGTTGTTAGATTCGCGTCCGTCCCGAGACTTGGTACAGACCAAGGCAGGTCGTGCCCCTGTAAGAGCCTATCCGAGAAGCGTCTCGGAGAAGGGGACAGTCCCATTTTGCTCCGCATGCTGCGCAAAATTGGGACAGTCCCCGACCGTTCTCGGAAAGGCTCCAAATTGTCAAGCAGACCTTGCTTGCCGAGCTCCGCGGCTTGTTTCGCGCTCGCCGGCTTGGCAAGATGAAGGATGCGTCCCGCCCGGTTTCCCCCCCGTTGTCTTCCCGCCTTGCCAGGAGCCCCCCGCGTGAGCAGGATTCGTGCGCTACGATATTCGAATTGCCCGCGCCTCCGGGCCTGGCTCGCAGTGGCCTTGCTCCTGGGGAGCGTGCCCGTCGCAACGGCGAGCGGCAAAGAAGCGGCCGAGGGAACTGCCGCCGCCAGCGGCACGACCGGCGAAGCCCCGGCCGTCGATCATGCAATCGTGCCGGCCTTCGAGCGGTTCGCCGGCAAGCTCGACGCCGAGCACGGCGGGCAGCTGCTGTTGGGCGCGCTCAATTGCACCTCGTGCCACAAGCCGAGCGATCCCGCCGCCAAGGCGATCTTGCGCAAGCAGGCCCCGGTGCTGGATGCCGTTGGCACGCGAGTGCGGCCGCCCTGGATCCGGCAATTCCTGGCCGACCCCGCCGCGATGAAGCCCGGCACGACCATGCCCAACGTGCTGGCCGGACTGCCCGAGGCCCAGCGCAAGGCGACGATCGAGTCGCTGGTCCACTTCCTGGCGTCGACGGGCAATATCCTGGATCGCAATCCCGACAAGAAGCAGATTCCCGAGCGGCAAGCAGATTTACGAGCGCGTCGGCTGCGTCGCTTGCCACGGCGCCCGCGGCACCGATGCGCCGGCTCGGGCCACGGCCGCCCTGCCGACCACGCGTGCCGCTGGGCAACCTGGTCGCCAAGTACAGCGTGCCGGGCCTGGCGTCGTTCCTGGTCGATCCGATCAAGGTCCGTCCGTCCGGCCGGATGCCTTCGTTCAACCTGAGCCAGGAGGAAGCCCTGCACTTGGCCAGTTATTTGCTCGAGGGCGTGCAAATATCGCCGGGCGAAGCGCGGCTCAACTGGAACTATTACGAGGGCAAATGGGAAAAAGTGCCCGACTTTTCGCAACTGCAGCCGAAGGCCAGCGGCACGGCCAGCAGCTTCGACTGCGAAGTGGCCCCGCGGTCGAATGATATGGCTCTGCGGTTCACCGGATTTCTACGGCTGCCCGCGACGGGCGAGTACACGTTTCATCTCCATAGCGATGACGGCAGCCGGCTGTGGATCGACGGCAAGCTGGCCGCCGACAACGACGGCATTCACGCGCCCCGCAGCGAGCCGGGCAAGCCGATCAAGCTCGACGCAGGCGTCCACGAGTTGGTCGCAGGCGTGTTCAATGCGGGCGGCGGCGTCGAGCTGGATGTCGAGCTGGAAGGCGCCAATCTGGCTCGTCAATCGGTCCTGCCGCTGCTTTCGCTAACCCGCGAGCCGCCGGCCAAACCGAAGCCGGTCGCGGGCGACGAGGGTCCGTTTTTGTTCGACGGCGATCTAGCCGCCAAGGGCCGCGACGCCTTCATCGCGCTGGGTTGTGCAGCGTGCCACGAGATGAGCAAGGCCAAGCCGCCGGAAGACGATCTGGCCGCGCCGCCGAGCTTGGCCCAGCTCAAGCCCGATCGCGGCTGCCTGGCGGCGGCGGTGCCCAAGGGTGCGCTGCGCTACGCGCTGTCGGCGGCTCAGCGCACAGCGCTGGCCGCGGCGCTCAAGGCGCCTGCCAAATGGCTGACCGGGGCCGCCGAGCCGGCACAGCTCGTCCAGCAAACCATGTTGGCCAACAACTGCTATGCGTGCCACGTGCGCGGCGGGCTGGGCGGGGTCGAAGAAGCCCGCGACCCGTACTTCGAAACCACGCAGAAAGAAATGGGGGACGAGGGCCGCCTCCCGCCGCCGCTCGACGGGGTGGGAGCCAAGCTGCAAACCGGCTGGCTGATGCACATCTTCGCCACCGGCTCGAAGGATCGCCCCTATATGCTCACACGGATGCCGCGGTTCGGCGAAGCGGGAACCGCCGGCGTGGCCGTGGCGCTAGACACGCTCGACAAAATCGCCCCAGTGAAGACGATCGAGTTCTCGGTCCCCGAGCGACAAGTCAAAGCCGCGGGCCGGCAAATCGTCGGCGACAAGGGCGGGCTGGGCTGCGTGAAGTGCCACAACTTCCGCGACATTCCCTCGACCGGCATCCAGGCCATGAGTCTGACGCTGATGCCGCAGCGGCTGAAGCACGATTGGTTCCGCCGCTACGTGCTCAACCCGCAGGAGTTCCGCCCGGGCACTCGGATGCCGGCCGCGTGGCCCAACGGCCAGTCGTTCCTTCGCAAGACGCTCGACGGCACGGCCGAAACCCAGATCGAAGCGGTCTGGCAATATCTGGCCGATGGCGACAAGGCGATGGTTCCCCTCGGCCTGGCTCGCGGACCGATCGAGCTGGTGCCGGAGAAAGAAGCAATCATCTACCGCAACTTCATCGAAGGGGCGGGCACCCGGCCGATCGGCGTGGGCTATCCCGAGCACGCCAATCTGGCCTTCGACGCCAACGACCTGCGGCTGGCCCTGATCTGGCAAGGCGCGTTCATCGACGCCGCCCGGCACTGGACCGATCGCGGCGGCGGCTCGCAGCCCCCCTTAGGCGACAACGTGCTCGCGCTGGCCAAGGGCCCGAGCCTTGCGGTGCTCGACAGCGCCGCGGCCGTCTGGCCCAAGGCGGCCGACAAGCAGCTCGGATATCAATTTCGCGGCTACCGCCTGACAAAGGACGATCGGCCGACGTTTCTCTACGACCTGGGACCGGCCCACGTCGAAGACTTTCCGAATGCGGTCGCGGGCGAACCGCCGACTCTGCGGCGTAAGCTGTTGATCGGCAGCCAAAAGCCGGTTGCCGGGCTCTGGTACCGCGCGGCGGTGGCCAAGAAGATCGAGCCGACCGCCGATGGCTGGTACGAAGCGGGCGGGTGGAAAACTCGACTCGAGAGCGACGCCAAGCCGGTCTTGCGCCAGTCCGAAGGTCAAACCGAATTGCTGCTGCCGATCGAGTTGACCGGCGGCACTTTCAAAGTTCTGCGGCAGGATTACTCATGGTGAACCGCGTGCTCTGCTCGACCCAAATGCTGTTTCTATGTCTGGCCCCCACGCTCGCATCCGTGGCGGGGGCGGTCGCCGCCGACAAACCGCCGACCGAGGCCGATTACTACAAGCTCGTCTCCTTCGAGATTCCCGAGGGCATCGTGCTCGAGGCCGGCTCGTGCGAGCTATTGCCCGATGGCCGGCTGGCCGCGGCGAGCCGGCGGGGCGAGATCTACCTGATCGACAATCCCTACTCCGACGATCCCAGCCAGATCAAGTTCCACCGTTTCGCCCACGGACTGCACGAGGTGCTCGGCCTGGCCTATCGCGACGGCTGGCTCTACGCCACGCAGCGATGCGAGCTCACCCGGATGAAGGACACCGACGGCGACGGCAAAGCCGATCTGTTCGAAACGGTGAGCGACGGCTGGGACATCTCGGGCGACTATCACGAGTATGCCTTCGGCTCGAAGTTCGACGCCCAGGGCAACCTGTGGATCGTGCTCTGCCTGACCGGCTCGTTCGACAGCAACGTCCGCTACCGCGGCTGGTGCGTGCGAATCACGCCCGACGGCAAGATGATTCCCACTTGCAGCGGCGTCCGCTCGCCGGGGGGCATCGGCATGAACGCGGCCGGCGATATGTTCTATACCGACAACCAAGGCCCCTGGAATGGGGCGTGCAGCCTGAAGCACTTGTTGCCGGGCAAGTTCGTCGGCCATCCGGGCGGAAACCGCTGGTTCGAGCCGGAGAAGCTCGGGCCCGCGCCGGTCGAGCCCAAGAGCGGCAGCCGGATGATGGTCGAGGCCAAGCGAATTCCCGAGCTCGAGCCGCCGGCCTGCTATTTCCCCTATCCCAAGATGGGTCAGTCGGCGGCCGGCATTGCCTGCGACACCACCGGGGGCAAATTCGGCCCGTTCCAGAATCAGCTGTTCGTCGGCGATCAGTCGCACAGCACGGTGATGCGAGTCGATCTGGAGAAGGTGCAAGGCCATTACCAGGGCGCTTGCTTCCGCTTCCGTGAGGGCTTTCAGTGCGGCTGCCTGTCGCTGCTGATGACGCCGCCGGGAACTCTGTTCGTGGGGGGCACGAGCCGCGGCTGGGGCTCGCGCGGCAGCAAGCCGTTTTCGCTCGAACGCGTCCAGTGGACCGGCCAGACGCCGTTCGAGGTCGAGCACATGCGGCTGACCAAGGACGGCTTCGAGCTGGAGTTCACCGAGCCGGTCGACCCGGTCAAGGCCGCCGACCCCAAGTCGTACAGCCTGTCGACGTACACCTGGATCTACCAATCGACCTACGGCAGCCCCGAGGTCGATCAGACCACGCCCACGATCGGCAAGGTCGAAGTCGGTGGCGGCAATCGCCAGGTGCGGCTGCACGTCAGCCAATTGGCGGAAGGGCACTGCCACGAGCTGCACCTGGACGGCGTGCGCTCGGCGGCCGGCTTGCCGCTGCTGCACAGCGAAGCGTTTTACACGCTGAATTATCTGCAGCCGTAGCCGCCGTTTGACCGCAACCAGCCGCAGGCCACTCACACCGGCTTTTTCTTCTTCCGCGTTCGGCCCGGTTTCGCCTCTGCGCGGGCAGTCGCGCTCGCGGCGCTCTCCATCGCCGGCGGCGGTAGCCGGCCAGCAGCGCGGCGGGACTGGATTTTCGGCTACGTCCGCCGGCGTTGCTGTCGTTGAATAAAAAGGGCGTGTCGGCGACCTCGGGCGCGTGCATCATGGTGGCCACGCGCTGCAGCACGGCCAGGATCTCGGTCCGTTGCCACTCGGGTGTTTTTTCGAGCTCCTGGCGGAAGCGATCGCGCAACAGCGGCGGGGCCTGCTCGGCCAGTTGATTGCCCGCGTCGGTGACCACCGCCAGGATGCTGCGGCGGTCGGTCGTCGAGGCCTCTCGGCGAATCAGGCCGCGCTGCTCCAGCCGGCCCAGAATGCCGGTCACGGTTGGCTGCGAAATGTGCAACGCCGCGGCCAACGTCATCGGCGTGACGTTCTGGCCGGCCAGTATCTCCCGCAGCGTCGCCAGTTGCGGCGAGGTCAGTCCGTAGTCCTGCCACAACTGCCGGGACCAGACATCAATGGCCTGACTGATCCGCCGGAGGGCGAGCACGATTTGATCTTCGAGCGAAAGCATGGCTGAAAAGCTCTAGGGCCCCGCTGGCCCGGTAAGTTCGTACAGAATGCTGATTTAGGGCCTGTTTTTCCGCTCCGGAAGGCCCAAGGAACACAAAACTACTGAAAATCAGGCCGATTAGCTGGGTGCGCGGCGCATATTGACGCGACCGCATGTTCATAGTACGCTATGCAAGTTCGCCTCGGACACGTTGGGCGACCGCAGGGCGCTCCTCAGAATTATACCCGCGGCCCGGCCCCCGCGGTCCGCCGGCGGCAGCTCGCCGCAGTGAATGATCGTCCCAGCGGCACGGGAAACCTCGCATGCAACCCGAATCCTCGACCCTCTCCTGTGCGACCTCCCGACAAAATGCCGGCGCGATCGGCCGCTGGCTCGCCACGTTCGCACTGCTGTTTGGGCTGCTGGCGCTCGGACGCGGCTGGCACGACATGCTCGTGCAGGCCGATTCGGAGATTGCTGACCGCAATCCCGCGAATATCAACGCCACTCCCGCGGCGTTCGGCACGAGAGCGCATCGGCTCCGAGCCGGTCGACTGACCCGACATTGACCATTGCCAGCACGGAAACGATCGCCCCACAGCGTTGTGATTCTTTCATTCGCGAGGTTCAGCATGACGACCCGAACTCTTGCCAGCTCCACTCTTGCGACGACGGCCGCCGGCCTGCTCGCCATCGCAACCATGGCTTCCGCACCGGCGGCGGATCACGGCAGCTCGACCCAGCCGCCGCCGGCGGCCCCGGCGGCTGGCGACCAGAATGCGTCGTTGTTGGACCAGACCGAAGCCCAGGATCGCCTGGTGGCGGCGATGATCAAATCCGACGTGGAAAAAGAGCTCCGCGACGCTCAATCGCAAATGGCCAGCAATCCGGTCGGGGTGGAGAAGGAGCTGAAAATCATGCTCGGCCGCGTGCTGCGGGCAGACGAGCTGGGGAGCGAACTCCGGGCCCAGCTGCGGAGCAGGCTGTCGGCCGCCTTGCGCGAGGCCGACCGCCGGGCCGCCGAGAAGGAACAACAGGACATCGAAATCGAGCAAGCCCGGGCTGCCGCCGAAGAACGGATCCGGATCACCCAGTCGCTCGACCGCAAGCAGGAAAAAATCAAGCAATTGATGGATCGCTTCAACTCGCTGATGTCCGAAGGCCGCTACCTGCTGGCCGAAGAAGCCGCAGCCGACGAAGTGCAAGCGATGGATCCGGACAATCCGGTGTCGGTGGCGGCGGTGCTCGACGCCCGGACCACGCGCTATGTGTCCCAGGCCCACGTGACCAACACCACTCGCCGCAAGGCGGTGGTCGACTCGCTGGCCCAAGTCGAATATGCGCACATTCCCTTCCCGGACGACCAGCCGATCGTGTATCCCGATGCGCAGGTCTGGGAAGAGCTGTCGCTGCGGCGGAAGAAGTGGAAGGACTTCGCCTCGGCCGACATCAAGGATCAGAAGGGGGCCGCGGCCCGGATTCGCAAGGCCCTCGACGACCCGACGAGCATCGACTTTGTCGAGGCCCCGTTGCAAGACGTGGTCGACTACCTCAAGGATCTGCACAACATCGAGATCCAGATCGACACCAAGGCCCTGGAGGACGCCAGCATCGGCACCGACACGCCGGTCACTCGGACCCTCAAGGGCATCACGCTCAAGAGCGCCTTGCGGCTGATGCTGGGCGCAATGGACCTGACCTACATCATCAAAGACGAAGTCCTGATGATCACCACCCCGGAAAAGGCCGGCAACGAGCTGGTGACCAAGGTCTATCCGGTGGCCGATCTGGTGATTCCGATCCAGGTCATGCGAATGGGCGGCGGCATGGGCGGATTCGGCATGGGGGGCGGGATGGGAGGCGGCATGGGGGGCCGGGGCGGCATGGGAGGTGGCATGGGAGGTGGCATGGGCGGAATGGGAATGGGCGGGATGGGAATGGGCGGAATGGGTGGCATGGGCGGCGGATTCTTCGCCGTGCCAGACGGCCACTAGCAGTCTGTTGAAAAATGCCTTCCTGGCATTTTTCAAGCTCGCCAAGGGCAGAGCAAAGCTCCGCCCGGCTCGCAAAACGACGACTTGCGTCGTCATTCTGGGATCGCATCCCTGCGATCGCGCAGCCAGTTGAATTCTTCAACAGGCCTCTAGACGGGCCGCTTGGTTGCACCTCGGTTCGCGCCGTGCAGTCGCGCTTGCGCACGGGAGCGCGAGATTCCTCCGGCCCTGCCGCCGCGCGCGGCACCGCAAGCGGGCCTCGGCCGTGGCAGAGTCAGCTCCTTGCCAAACGGCGGTTCCGCGCCTCCGCAGTGTACAATTGTTAATGTCCTTGCGATGGGTCAAAATCCCTCGCCTTTAGGCGAAGCCTTTTAGGTTGTCCGCTTTGCTAAAATTGGGGGATGGAAAAATACCGGACGGGTTCGCACAGCCGTTTTGACCTGAAGTACCACTTCGTTTGGATCACAAAATACCGAAAGCCGGTTCTGGTCGATGCGGTTGGAATGCGGTTGCGGGAACTGGTGCGAGAGGTCTGTCGAACCAACGAAATTGAGATCCTGGAGGGCTCGGTTTCCCGCGACCACGTGCATGTGCTGCTGTCGTGCCCGCCTAACCTGTCGCCGAGCAAGATCATGCAGTACATCAAGGGCAAGAGTTCGCGGAAGCTGCTGATGGAGTTCAGGCATCTGCAAAAGGCGTTCTGGGGCCGGCACCTGTGGTCCCGCGGGTATTTCGTGGCGTCGAGTGGCAACGTGACCGACGAGGTGATCCAAGAATACATCCGCCAGCAAGAGGGCACCGAGCCCGATGATGGCGGCGACAATTTCCGAATTACAAAATCGTGAGCGCAGGACTTCAGTCCGGAGCAACGATTTGTCCTCCAACCTACCGGCTTCAGCCGGTAGTAGTTCAGTACAATGGTATACTTGTCCGTGCGGAGTCGAACCGGCGGGCTTTTGGAGGGATCAGCGTGATCAAGAAACTAAGTCGGCACGGCAACAGCTTGGCGCTCGTGATCGACCGGGCAGTTCTCGACCTGCTGAAAATCGACGAGAGCACCGCGCTCGAAATCACGACCGACGGCCAATCGCTCGTCGTTGCCCCGGTCCGGGACAATAAGCGCCGCCAGCGGTTCGAGCAGGCCCTCAAGAGCACCAACGATCGCTACGGCAAGGCCCTGAAGCGGCTGGCGGAATAGCCTGATGGAGGTCGAGTTCCTCAGCCTGGACGAACTTCTCGCCATTCACGCAGATCAGGTCAATCGGTATGGGGCTCGCCCCTGATCCGCGATTGGGGACTTCTGCAGTCCGCGATCGCCATGCCCGCCGCGACTTTCGAGGGTGCCTACTTGCACCCCGGCATCGTGGAAATGGCGGCCGCGTACCTTTTTCACGTCGTGCAAAACCATCCGTTTGTTGACGGCAACAAGCGGGTGGGTGCTGTGGCAGCCGATGTGTTCCTGTCCTTCAACGGCCTGCGACTGACCGCCGAAGAACACGCCTACGCGGACCTGGTACTTTCCGTCGCCTGCGGCGAGACCGGCAAACCTGCGATTGCCGAATTTCTGCGGGCCCATTCGCAACGTGTTGAGGCGACCGACGAGGGATAGGGAGTAAACTGGCCCCGTACTCCGTCCAAACGTCCCCTACCCCCCCGCGGGCCAGGGCCAGCTCTTTGAGCGCGTCGAGCGCGGCCAACACGTCGCCACGGGAAACCTCGGCCCAGTCGGCCAGCTTGTGCCGGAGAATGCCGAGCTTGAAGGCTTCGAAGGCCTCGCTGAGATCGGCCGGCAACGACGCCAGATGAGCGAACGGCCGAACCGGCTCGGCCGCTGTATCGCCCTCGGCGGTGAGCGAATCCTCGTCCGTGGCCGAGCCGACCTCAGATTCGGGCTCGTCGCAGCCGGTCTCGTCGAAGCGGGCTTCGTCCGCCCCCGCGTCATGGGCTGCCCGCACCGCCGCGACGTGGCCCGCAAGGGGTTCGTCGGCAGAAGCATCCGCTGCCTCGGCGTCCTCGTCCCAGTCGCTGGCAACGACATCCTCGTCGCGCGGCTGCAGCTCGGCCGGAGCGCCGAGCGTTTCCCAGCGGGTGCGGCGCATCTGGGCGATCGACCATTCGTTCTGGACGGCCCCTTCCAGCCACATCTCGGCGTCGTCCCAGTCGAGAGCCGCCTGAAAGTGGCTCCAGTACAAGCCCTGGTAGCTGTCATGCACCTCGCCGAAACGTTCGTAGACGCGGCGCAGCCGGCCGACATGCTGCGGCGTGACGCTGCCGACCTGGGTGCTCCAGGTGTCGTCCGACCAGGCCGCAGCGGGAAGATCGGCCGCGCGCAAGGCTTCGCGCCAGGAGTGGATGATCCGGCCCTTCTCCCAATTGGTCGTGCTGACCAGCCGCTGCCACTGGCCGAGATACTGCTGGCTGGTCGAGTCCAGAATCGCTGAGTCCATGCGCTATTCCGCCGTGAATTCGGGGGGGTTCCTGCCACCACCGCCGGGAGCGAAGGGACCAATTCCAATGTGGCCCCTGGGCATGTTCAACCCCGGCGGGCCGATTCTAGCAAGCCCGACCGCTCTGTCGGCGACACGCCCCACGCAGCCCAGCGCGCGACCAGTTCGGGCCGCAGCGCGCAAAGACTGATGCCCGCTGGCGTTTGCGGCGGCTGGCGGCGCGGCGCCAGCGATGCCCCACAGATGGGGAAAACTTGTCGCCTGCGCCCGTGCAAACCCACGTTGCGGCCCGCCTGGTGGCTAACGTAAGTCGGCCGCCGACCCATCGAGCGCGGAAATCTACCGTGGCGGGCGTCGGAGACTGCAAGTCGGAGCCGCTCAGTCACGCTCAGCGGGAGCGGGCTCGGAAGTGCCCTGGGCGGCAGGCTCGGCAGCCCGAGGTTCGGCCGCGGGGGCGGGGATCGCGGGTGGCTCGGCGACGTGGACGCGGAAAATCAGCCGCACGCGCGGCGCGGCAGCGGGGGCCCCCTGAGCGGCCTCCAGCGAACCGGATGCTCCAAGTCCGCTCGCGACAACCGGCGCTCGGCGCCCGCGTGGTTGGTGCCGCGCGGCGCACCGCCGGGCGGCACGGCACTGGGCGCGCCAAACTCAGGGGGCGTTCCAGCCACTCCGCCGTGGCCTTGTCCGGCTCGGCGGCCCGCATCGCCACCGCGAAGCCCGTCGGCAGAACCGGCCGTGTTGCCAGCTGCGCTGCCCGATACGGCATTGGCCGGAGGAGCTTCGCTGGCACCTTTGGCGGTGCCCAGTTTCAATTGAAGTCCCCCCGAGTTGCTCCGCAATTCGACGCCCTCGCCGCCGCCAGCGCTCGGGCCACGCGCTTGCCCTGCCCGCGCGGACGAGCCTGGTTTGGCCGATTGAGCCTGCATGCCCGGCGACTGCCGGCCCAAATTTCGGGGCGCGGCGGACAGTGCGCCCGGGGAGGGCGCGCGGCAGACTGGGCTGCGGCTGGCGGTCCCGTGACCGGCGCATCTTGGCCGGCGATGCCCCGGCTTTGCGCATCGTGCTCGGACGGCTGCGGGGCCGGTTTCGCGGAGCCCGTTGAGTTACCCTGCTCGGCCGGGGGCGAATCCACCGCATCCGGTTGATTGCCGTCGGTGACGGCGGGGCCGGCCTTCGCACGATCCTGCCGCTTGCGATCAAGATCCTTGCGGAAGTTGTTTTCGGCGCGGGTGCGGCTTGACCCCTTGCCAACCGCGGCTTCGTCGGCCGAGCTGGTGCGATTGGCCGATTCTTTCTTCGCGGAATGTTTTTCAGCCGAGTCGAGGGTTGAGTTTTCGCCAGCGGCTTTTTCGTCCGCCGCAGTCTCGTCCGCCACTTCGTTATCGGTGAGCGATTCGCGGCCGGAGTCTGCCCCTCGGTAGCCGAACTGATTGGCATTTCCGCCCGGCGCCGCGCCGGCCTGTTCGCCGGCGGGTTTGCGACCCAGCGCCGATGGCGGAGCGGTCTTGCGCTGGTTTACGTCCTGAAGCGAGGCGCTCGTGCGGTTCGGCGGTTTTCAATTCGAGCGATTCCTGCGCCCGCTGGCCCGACTCGGCCGACTGCCCGCCGCCGGGCTGCCCGCCGCCAACCCCGCCAGGTTGCACGTCGCCGAATTGCGGCTGCGCCAGCTGCTTGAAATCCTCTCCCGGCACGCCCGCCAGTTCGACCGGGGCGACGAAAAACTGGGCCGAATGCTGTCGCAAGTCGCGGAGCGTGGCCACAAACTGGTCGGGCGTTGCCAGCACGGTAACTTCTGCCGCCGCAGACCGCTCCGCCTGAAACGACAACTCGTCGCGCGCGGCGGCATCGGCCGCAGGCGCTCGGGCCGGTCGGGTGCCTTTGCGGCGCAGCGCGCCAGGGCTTCCTTTTCGACCCCATCCGCCGGCGCCAAAACCAACTGATTCCGGGCCAGCAGCTTTTCGAAGGCGTGCTCGTGGGCCGCCTCGGGCGTCACGCGGACGTCGATCAAGTACACATCCGCATCGAAATCGGGGCCGACATTCACCGCGACCTTGCCGTTGGCTACTTGCTGGTTTTCGGCCTGGCCCTCGGCAACGCCCGATTTGCCGCTGGCCACCAGCCCGGGCACGGGCTCGCCGGCCGACTTGCTCACCGGCTTGGCGAGGGCCGGCCGTTCGGCAGCGGAGGCTTCCACGCGACCTGCCGTTTGGGGAACGGCGTTCTGCTGTGTCGCGTTCTGTTGGGCGGGCGAAAATGGCGCTGGGGACTGCGGTGGACCAGCCGGCAACTTGGCCGCCGCGCCCAAACCCGCACCATCGGAATCGCTCGACTGCGCATCGCCCCGGAGCGACTTGGCAAACCGATCCCGAATGCCCCGCCCGTCGGGCGCTTCGCCAAGTTTGTCGGTGGTCAGTTGATCGCGTTCGCCGGCTAATGGGCGCGCTTGGCGGCGAGCTTTCCATCGAGGGAGTTGCCATGCTGGCCCGCATCGCCCGCCAGCTGGCCGTCGATTTGATCGTCGGCGGGTCCATTTTTGGCAGCCCATTTTTCAGCGGCGCGATCGCCGGCAGCAGCGCGGTCGCCGGTAGCGGCAACGCGCAGCGTCGCTCGGCACCGCGCCCGATTTCCATCCGTCCCTGCGGCTCGGCCGGAAAATCCTTGCCTCCGCGAGCCGCTTCCTCCGGGGCCCGGGCAAGCTGCTGATCGCGACCCTGCTGCTTGGGCCCCGCGATCATCATCGCAATGGCGGCCGCCGCGATCATCGCCGGCCAGAACACGGCCCGCCAGGTGCGCGGCGCAGGGTGGGTCGATCGTCCGGAACTTCCCGTTCGACCTGCGGGCGCTCCCCGGCCAATGCTGGGTCCTCGACGGCCTTGGCGGCGCTCTTGCCACTGGAGCCGCTGCCGCCCTTGGCGTCCGCCACCGGACGGCGGAGCAGCTCCTGCTCGGCGCGGCGCAGAACCCGCTGGCTGAGATCCTCGGGCAGACGGTAGCGCGGCAGCTGCGCGAACGTGCCCCGCAGCGCCCGCAACTCTTCATAGAGCTGGCGATGTTCGGCGCTCTCGGTCAGCAGCCGCTCGACGCGGTGCTTCTCCTCGGCGGTCAATTCACCGTCGAGGTAGGCGCTGATCAGTTCTTCGCGGGGATCGATGTCCATGCTTTCGGGAACTCTCCACGCCCGGCCACTACCTGGCGGCCCGCCAAACTATGACAGCCAGGCGGCGTGCGGGGAATATCCAGGCTCCTGGTTCATTTCAGGTCTTCTTGCAAGACCCCTTTCAAGTGTTCCCTCAACTGCAACCGAGCCCGATGCAACCGGCTGCGAACCGTGCCGACCGGCAGGTCGAGCATTTCGCCGATGGTCTCATAGCAGCAACCGTCCATTTCGCGCAAGACCAGAATCGTGCGATGCTCTTCGCTCAAGCTGGCCAGGGCCGCTTGCACCTGACCAACCCGTTCCTGTTCCTCGAGCCGGTCGCTGGGGGCTTCGCCCCGGCCGGCGGGTTCTTCGCCGCTCATCTCCCGCGACTGGTCCACCGACAGCATCGGCTTGCGGCGCCGGCTGCGGCTGATCGCCACGTTGAACGCGATGCGATACAGCCAGGTATAAAAGCCGACTCGCGCTGAAACGACTCCAACTTGACGAACGCCTGCACCAGGGCATCCTGGACGACGTCGTAGGCCTCGTCCGCCGAACCGATTACGTGCGCAATCGTGTTATACAGTCGGTCCTGATACTTCACGACCAACTGGCCAAAGGCCGCGGTGTCGCCGGTCAATGCGGCGTCGATCAACTGACTGTCGTCTCTCACAGCCGCTCCACGAATCGGACGCTAGTGAGGCCGCCAAAGTTCCGCCGCAGACAGCCTGAGCCACGGGTTTCCCAGTGACCGCATCCCCCCTGCCAGCACGCCCAGCCACTCGACTCGCCGCGAAAGCTGTTTTGGCATAGTGACTTGCGCAAAAGCCACCCGGATCACCGGTCCAAGCATTGGGCCGCGAGCCCTGTCGGCAACCCACTTATGATAACGTCCCAGACGCCGCGGGGCAGGCGATCCTCAACGAAACTCGACCCGCCTAATACCGGGCCAAGCTGGCCCGGTACTGCGAAAACAGGGCCAAAACCGCGGGCCGGCACTCCGACCTGATTCAGTCGCCGCCGGCACGGAAAAAGTTTTCTGCCGCCTCGTCGCCCGCCCTTGGATTGGCTCGTTCGCACGATTCACGAGGCCGGTCGATACAAGATCGCCGGGTTCTCCTCGCGCTCGATCGCGTCCAGGTTGGCGATCGCCAGCCGCCCGTGGTTGTAGAGGTACTCGACGTGGGCCCCGACCTCCTCCAGGGCCAGCAGGATGTGAAAGCCCTGTACGCGGCGATAGAGCCGCTTGGAGATTTCGTTGATCGCCAGTGGCTCGTCGGCGGTGGCCACGATCTCCAGAATCTTGTCCAGCTTCCGCTCGTGGCTGGCACGGATCTCCGCGATCCGGCGGCGGACATTGCGGATCGGCTCTTCGTGCCCACCGAGGGCCAGATCGAACTCGCCTAGCCGCTCGATCTTCGTGAGTGAGTCCAGATAGTGGCCCAGCCCTGTGCTGGGCGTGATGCTCTCGGGCCCCTGGTGCGGCGTGATCGTCGGCAGGATGTGATCGGCCGAGATCAGGATATTGCCCAGCGCGATGCAAACCTGGCCCGGGCAGTGGCCCGGCACGTGGATGAATCGCATCCCGTCCAGTTCCATGCCGTCGGCCAGCGTGATTGCGACGGGCACGCTGCTGACGTGCCGCTTGGAGAAACCGTACATCTCGAGAAAGGCCGACTGCAAACCGGCCCGAACTCCAGCCTGCTGCAAGAATCGCCGCAGGGCCGCGGTGGCCACCACGACCCGCTCTTCGTACGCCGTGAGAATTCGCCGGTCGAGCTCGTGAACTGCGACCTCGGCCGGTCTGGGCCACCCCAGTCCGGGCGATAAAGTGTGGCAGCCCGCCGAAGTGGTCGATGTGGCCGTGCGTGATGATGATCCGGCGAATGTCGGCCAGCGAAACCGCTTCGCCAAAATCGCCGCGGACCGCCGCGAGTGCCGCTTCGAGCTGTTCGTTCGACTCGCCGTAGCCGCTGCCGGTGTCGACCAAGGTCGGTGGCCCAGCCTCCAGCAGCAGATAGGCGTGCGTGACCAAATCGGGAAAGGCTTCGCAACTGAGCCGGTAAATCCGCACAGCCGTCGACGACGTAAATTGCATAACGGCGGGTAGCATCGGGCCAATCCTCAGGCACAGTCCAGGAACGCGGGCAAAGCGGAAAGTTCGGCAGGCCAATCGCGTGCGGAATTATTGCCGCGCAAGGTCGGGCGGGAAACGGCGGCCCGGCGTGCGCCGGTTCTGGCGGGAGCCGTCACCCTGAGCCCGTCGGCGGCTTTCTCGGGCCCAAATCGGCTACGTACATCGTCTTGCAGGCTTGCTCTGGCAAATCGCTTGGGGCAGCTTGACGAGTCCCCAAAGGGTGATACGCTAGGTGTTTGCGCTTGAGGCCGGCCGCTTGCGGCTCCTCAAAATCCAATCCCGCGAGGACGAACCTCGCTGGGACGGTTGCGGTCGAAGCGCGACGCTGGGGCAGACTGCGCCGCGAAGCCGTATCGCCCGGATGACGTCCGGTCGATGGCAGCCGCGGTAAAACTTCCCTCCGGCGGCGCTCGCTTTGCCTGCGGCTTGTCGGGTGGCGAAGGGTTCGCCGCCGGCGATCGTCCCGATTTTGCGCCGGTCACGTGCTCGATCGAGCTTGCATGGTTGCTCCTCTGGTCATCGATATCCGCAGCGCCGAAGACTCGCGTGATGTCGTGCATCGGGCGGTGCAGGCCCTGGCCGAGGGCAAGCTCGTGGCCCTGCCGACCGAAACCGTCTACGGCCTGGCAGCCAGCGCCCTGGACGAAGCCGCGGTCGAGCGGCTCTGCGCGGCCAAAGAACGCCCAGCCGGCCAGGCCCTGACGCTGGCGGTCAAAAGCGCCGACGACGCCCTCGACTACGTGCCGAACCTCAGCCCGCTCGGCCGCCGGCTGGCGCGCCGCTGCTGGCCCGGCCCGGTGACGATTGTGGTCGACAAGGTCTCGCCCGATAGCCTGCTCTATCAGTTGCCCAAGTCGGCCCGGTCGGCAGTCTCGCCGAACGGATCGCTCGGCCTGCGGGTGCCGCACCACCCGGTGGTGCTGGATATCATGCGGATCATGGTCGGGCCGCTGGTCTTGACCAGTGCCAACCGCAGCGGCCTGCCCGAATCGCTCACCGCTGAAGAAGTGCTCAACTCGCTCGGCGACCGGGTCCAACTCATCCTCAACGACGGCCGCAGCCGGCTGGGCCAGGCCTCGACCGTCGTGAAAATCGGGGATAACGGGTTGCAAGTCCTGCGGGCCGGCGTGGTCAGTGAGCCGACGCTCAAGCGGCTGTCCAGCCTGATGGTGCTGCTGGTCTGCACGGGCAACACCTGCCGCAGCCCGATGGCCGAGGTACTCTGCCGCAAGATGCTGGCCGACAAGCTCGGCTGCTCGCCGGCCGCCTTGGCCGACCAGGGCCTGCTCGTGCAATCGGCCGGCATTTCGGCCATGATGGGCAGCCGCCCCAGCCCCGAGGCGGTCGAAGTGCTGGGCCGGATGGGCCTCAATCTGGCCGACCACGAATCGCAGCCGCTCACGGCCAACCTGGTCCGGCAGGCCGACATCGTTTGGACGATGACCCGCTCGCATCGGCAGGCGATCGTGGCCCAATGGCCGGAAGCGGCGGGCCGAGTCCACGTGCTCAGCCGCGACGAGTCCGACATCGCCGATCCGATCGGCGGACCGGTCGAGTTCTACGAACGCTGCGCCGCTCAGATCAAGGCCGAGCTCGCCGCGCGGATCGCCGATCTCGACGTGTGACCGCGACCCGTCTCGGTGACGGGTCTTGTATCCGAAAGAAAGCCACTTATGCGCATCGCCATCGGCAGCGACCATCGCGGGTATCAGATCAAGCTCAAGGTCGTCGAGCTGGTCCGCAAACTGGGGCACGAAGTCATCGACGTCGGACCGAACGACGCCTCGAGCGTCGACTATCCCGACATCGCCGCGATCGTAGCCCACAAGGTCGGCCTGGGCGAAGTGGACCGCGGCATCCTGATCTGCGGGACCGGCATCGGCATGTGCATCGCCGCCAACAAGGTGACCGGCGTCCGGGCCGCACCCTGCCACGACGACCTCACCGCCGAGATGAGCCGCCGGCACAACGACCTGAACGTCCTCTGCCTGTCGGCCGACATGCTGGGCGAGAAGCTGATCGATCGGATGATCGACATCTGGCTCAAGACCGAGTTCGAAGGGGGCCGCCACGCCCGGAGAGTCGAAAAAATCTCCGGCCTGGAAGCGGGCTGGGCGAAGCCGAGCTAGGGCGGTTTAAGGACAACTGCGGCGCCTTGCGGACATTCAATGGACTGCGTGTTGCTGCCGCATCTTGGCGACTACTCCGCCGGCGGTCGCTCAATAGATATCGAGCTGCCCGTTTGGCCAGACCGTGTCCCAGCCACATGGTACGTGTCCAGCGGCGTATATTTGAAAGGCGGCCGTGTAGAATCGTGGAGGCACGAGGTGTGCGTATACGCCTTCCATGACAAAGTGCATGGCATCCCAGCGGGCCGAACGTCGTAGTACTTCGGCTCCCGCGTCGATTCCCTTCACCTCGGCAAGTGAATCGATGGTTGCGTCAATCGCACAGCAAACCCGCGTCTCAAGCACCTCGCGCACCTCTCCCGCAATCACGTTCCACATCCGGTAGTCTCGCCGGAAGGATGAGCTCAGTTCGCGAGTAAGCATACTTCGAGCCTCCAGGAAGGCGTCGGCGGTTCCTTCGCGACCGCGCAAAGTTAACGCATCACTCCAGCATGAGACGCGCCTAATAATGAAGGGCGCATCGACCGCATCCGCTTTCCCGACGCGCAGAACCACGGCACGTCAGTCAGCCGTGCGATCGCCTCAGTGACTGGATTCACTCGCAGACCTCCGATCTCGATCGGCTTGCTCCTAAGTGGCGATTTGCATAGGCACTCGTCGGGCGAGGGCTTCAACTACGACATGTCGCCGCCTGCCAATTGCCCCGCAATCAGCTCGATCGGATGCACGGCCTGACGGCCAGTGCCGTGGGCGATCTGATGGCGGCAGGAGAAACCAGGCGCGACGACGGGGCCCTCGTGCGCCCGGACGGCGGGCAAGAGCACCCGCTCGCCGATCTTCTGGCTCAGCTCGTAGTGCTCGTAGCCGAACGAGCCGGCCATGCCGCAGCAGCCCGAATCGACCACCTGGACTTGCGCACCGGGGATCATCGTGAGCGCCGCCCGCGTCCCGGCCACGCCGACCAGCGCCTTCTGGTGGCAATGGCCGTGGACCAACACCCGGGCGTCGAGCGGTTTGAGATTCAGTTCGGGTGCGACGGCCGCGACGTGGGCATCGACAAGCGCGGTTTGCCGGGCGACGATCTGGGCTTCGTCACCCGGCACCAGATCGAGATAGTCGTCGATCAGCATTGCCACGCAGCTGGGCTCGCTCCCCACGATCGGCACGCCCTTTTGCGCCCAAGGAAGCAAGCGGCGAATGTTGTCGCGGGCCATCTGCTGGGCAACCGTCAAGAAACCCTTCGAGGCATGCGTCCGGCCGCAGCAGCCGAGCCCGGCCAGGTGAACCTCGTAGCCGGCGGCCTCGAGGACCTGCACCGCGGCGCGGTTGACGCCCGGCTCGCAGTAGCTGGTCAGGCAGTCGTCCAAGAGCACGATCGGCCCGCGCGGCGCGGGAGCTTTGCGCTCCGGGCGCCGGCCGAACCATTTGCCAAAATGTTCGTGCTCGAACGTGGGCAGCGGCCGGCGGCGATCGACGCCTAAGATTTTTTCGGCCAGCCAACCGGCGCCCGGCAGCCGGGCCATCACGTTCGACAGCGGCGCCAGTGCCGAACCCAGGCGGTTGAGCGCTGCCGCGTGGGCCATCAACCGCACGCCCAAGGGAGCGCCGTTGCGCCGGTAGTAATGCTGCAAGAACTCCATCTTCAGCTTGGCCACGTCGACGTTCGACGGGCACTCGGCCTTGCAGCCCTTGCACTGCAGGCAAAGGTCGTAGGTCTCGAACATTCGCCGGCCGGTCAACTCGGACTCAGGCAGTTTCCCTGAGAGGGCCAGTCGCAGGGCGTTCGCCCGGCCGCGGGTGCTGTGCTCTTCGTCGCCGGTGGCCATGAACGAAGGGCACATCGTGCCCGTTTGCGTCTTGCGGCACACGCCGGCCCCGTTGCACATTTCGGCCGCCCGGGCGAGCGAGCCCTCGCGGTAGCTGAATGTGGTGGCGATCGGCAGCGTGTGGTAATCAGCGCCCAGCCGCAGGTTTTGCGTCGGGTCGGGCCCGTCGACCACCTTGCCGGGATTCATCCGCCGCTCGGGATCGAAGGCTGTTTTCACTTCCTGAAACGCCCGATAGAGCCGCGGGCCGAACAGCGGCTCGTTCAAGTAGCTGCGGGCCAGGCCGTCGCCGTGTTCGCCGCTCATCGAGCCGCCCGAGTCGAGCACCAACTGGCAAACCTCGCGCGAGATCTGCTCGAACCGCTGGATGTCGTCCTGCTGGCTCAGATCGAGCATCGGCCGGATGTGCAGGCAGCCAACCGATGCGTGGCCGTAGAACGCTCCGTCGGTGCCGTGCCGGGCCAATATCTCGCGGAACTTCTCTACAAACTGGCTGAGCTTCAGCGGGTCGACCGCGGCGTCCTCGACGAAGGCCACCGGCTTGCGGGCCGAGGCCACGCTCTGCAGCAGCGGCAGCGCCGCCTTGCGGCAGGCCCAAACGTGGGCGTACACGTCGGGCTCGATCGCCGGCAGCACGTTCTCCAAGCCCGGCTGGCCGCGGAGCCGCTCGATCAGGGCCTCGGCCTTCGCCCGCACTTCGTCGAACGTGGCAGCGCTGAACTCGACCAGCACCAGCGACTCGGGCCGCCCCACGACGAAGTCCAAATAATTGCGATACTCCAGGCTTTTCTCGGCCAGTCGCAGAATCTGACCGTCGAACAGCTCGGCCGCCGAAGGGTCGGATTCGAGAATCCGGTTGACCGAACCAACTGCCGCGGCCAGCGAACTGAAGTGGAGCACCACCACGCCGCGGGCCGCCGGCAGCGGTACCAGATGCACGAGAGCGCCGGTGATCGTGGCCAGCGAACCTTCAGCCCCAACGAGCAGCTTGGCCAGGTTGAACTGGGCGCCCGGATAGCGCTCGGCCTCGCGCTCGCGAACCGCGGCGACCAGCCGCGGCTCAGGCACAAGCCGGCGAAACTCGGGCACGAATTCGTCCAGGTTGTAGCCGCTCACTCGGCGCAGAATATGCGGGAACCGGGCCACGATTTCCTCGCGCTCGCGGGCCACCGTCTCGCGCACCTGGCGATAGATGTTTCCCCAGCGATCAGTGCGGGTTTCGACCGCGGCCAGCTCCTGCGCATCCAGCGGCTTGAGCGTGTGCTCGGCGCCGTCGTACAGAATCGCGTCGAGCTCGATCACGTGATCGACGGTCTTGCCGTGCCAGATGCTCCGGGCGCCGGCCGAGTTGTTCCCGATCATCCCGCCGATGTTCGCCCGGCTGCTGGTCGCCACGTCGGGCGCGAATTGCAGGCGGTGCTTTGCCGCCGCCGCGTTCAAAACATCGAGCACCACCCCGGGCTCGATCCGCGCGGTTTGCCGTTCGGGATCGAGTTCGACGATCCGGTTCATATAGCGGCTGAAGTCGAGGATCACGCCGGGCCCGATCGACTGGCCCGACAGGCTCGTGCCGCCGCCGCGGGGAATGACCGCCCAGCCCTCGGCGCGGGCCCAGTCGAGCGTGGCCGCGACGTCTTCGCGCGAGCGCGGCAGGACCACGGCGCGGGGCTGAATCTGGTAGACGCTAGCATCGGTGCTGTAGAGCGAGCGGTAATACTCGTCGACGTGTACGTCACCTTGCAGCCGCCGTTTGAGCGAGTTTAGCGGATCTGCCGGTTGTGTGGCGTTGACATTCATCATCGTAACGATGGTGGCTTGCGGCCGCGTCGGCCGTGGGCAGAACAAGGGGCTGATTATACTTGAAGCCCCCGTGGTTGTTGCTAGAGTCAAGGTTTGAGCCGCAAACCGCGCTTCCCAATCCGTCGCGCGTGTGAGCCGGCCAAACAACGCCAGGAAGGGCCGGGCGTACCTCCCGTGCCGCGCGGCAGGACGAGCGCGGACGGTCGACTCGCGGAAGAACTCAAAGCGGCCAAACGCAACGGGAAGGTCTGGATCGATGAACACCCGCCGTCCTCAACCGGAAGAAGTCGAGCACCTGCTGCGCAACGCGCAGCTCGCGCAATCGAGCTCGAGCCCTTTCTCGACGAATCGATCTGCCGGGTCAACGTGCAGGAATTGCCCACGCCGATCGAGAACGAATTTTTGGCCTCGATGCTGGCCTGGGAGCGGGCGCCGATCCTGCCGATCGGCCAATGGTTCAATCCCGAACTGCGATTGCCACACCCCGACACGCTGACGCCCGCCGAGTTGCACGAGCGGCTCTGGCAGACGATCCACCAATTGTTCGCGGCCCGGATCGTGCTCGACTTCACCGATCATTTGTCGGATCGGGATCTGTACACGTTGATCTTTCGCGACATTCTGCCGTCGCCGGAAAAGAAGATCGACGCGGCCGACAACTTCCTGCACTGGGATTGCGCCGACGTGGGTGGCGACCCGGAGATCTGGCTCCGCTATTACGCCACGCTGGAAGAGCGCGAGACCTGGGCCGCCGATCTGCCGGGCCCGCTGCCCGATCATGAAGATCCGCCCTTCCCCCGCGAGTTGCCGCGGCGGCCGCTATAGGGCTGATCACAGCGGCGACGTCGACCACCGCCGAGCGTAGAGAGGCGACTGGTGATCGCCGACCGCCTCGACCTGAAGCAGCGCGTCGGCGATCACCAGTCGCCTCCCACAGGCCGCTACCATGACAACCGTCAGCGCGACGACTCATTCGTCGCGTTGCTTGTTCGCCCCAGCCGGGGCGAGCGAGCGCCGCCGGCTTGCCAGCGGGGCTCGTCGGAGGGGCGGCCGAGGAGCAGCACCTTGCCCCCTTTGACCAGCCGGCGATGGGACTCGACCACCGCCACGTCGCGCGGCAAACAGGGCGCGAGCAGTGACATCTGCTCCTCCATTGTGTAGAGGAACGCGTCTTTGGGATGCTGGTCGAAAAAGTCGGCGACTTCCTGCTCGTTCCAGAGCTTGCTGACCGGCTGATGGCCGTAGAAGACCATGCTCGGCCGGAAGTAGCGGAACGACGACACGTTGGCCGGCCCCTGGCTGAGCCGCTCGATCACGGCGATGAACGCCTGCGAGTTCTGAAAGCGGTCGGCTTGCGGAACCGTGATCGCGAACATCCAAAGGACGAACACCGCTGCCGTCGCGCCCAGCGTGGTCACGGCCCGGGGCAACTGACCCAGCCAGATGAAAACCAATCCGACCAGCGCACCGACGAACGGCACCAAGCCCACCAGCCCGATCGTCGGGTCGGGCTCGGCCAGCATTCGGGCCGCGATCGGAGCGGCTATGGCAATGCCGGCTCCCGCCACGCCCAGGCAGGCGAATCCAATCCAGGGCCAGGGGCGCGGCACGCTCGCCGGGCGCTCGATCCAGCGCCTCCACCAGCAAGGCAGTCATCAGCGCCAGCGCCGGATAGCACGGAATAATGTAGTTCGGCAGCTTCGTGCTGGCCAAAGAGAAGAAGCCCAGGTACACGGCCAGCCACGCGGCCACCAGCACCGCGCCGGCCCGGTACTGGCTCGTGCGGCGGCTGCGGCCGGCCAGTTCCAGCATGCTCCCCAGCAACACGACCGACCAGGGGAAGAACAGCACCAGGATCGCGCCAGGTAATAGACGATCGGCCCGCGGTGGCCGTCCATCGCGCTCAAGAACCGGCCGACGTTCTGTTCGCCGAAAAACTGCGCGGGCCAGCGCCAATCGGTCCGCAGCCCCACCCAGACGTACCACGGCCCGGCCACAAGCAGCACCATGGCCAGCGCCAGGATCGGCCGCATGCCCCACACGGTGCGGGCGAAATGGGCCGGCGAGAATGTGCGGACCGAAAAATCAAGCAGCCGCCGCAGCCAGGTCCAGCGTCCGCCGCCGGGCGATTCGACCGGTAGCCGATCGAGCGCATTCGGGCCACGCGTGAGTAACAGCATCAGTCCAATCACCGCAGTCGGCAGCACGACGCCGATTGGCCCTTTGACCAGCACGGCGGCGCCCATTGCGGCATAGGCCAATGCGTAGGTCGTCCAGCCTGGTTCAACAAGCTCACTGCGGGTGGATTCTACAGCGCACCACCGGCGGATTCGCTTGAGGCGCCGGGCGCGCACGCCGCTGGGAACCGACGACAAAGATCCACAAGGCCAGCGTGCTGAAGAATGTCAGCATCGCATCGGGCGTGGCGGCCCGAGCGATGAAGCCAAAATTCAGGTTCGTGGCCAGCACCAATCCGGCCCAGAAACCGACGCAGGGCGAAAACAGCCGCCGGCCGATCTCATAGGTCAGCAGGACCGTCCCCAGGCCGAATAGCGCCGACCAGAACCGGGCCGCCAGCTCGCCCACGCCAAAGACTTTGTAGGCCGAGATCATGCCCCAGTACATCAGGGGCGGCTTGTCGGGAAACAGCTGATGATTGAAATACGGCACGACCCAGTCACCGCGCTCGCTCATTTCGGCCGCCGTCTGGGCGAAGATCGTCTCGTCGATGTCCCACAGCCGGGCTCGACCCAAGTTGACGAAGAACACCAGCCCCGCCAGGCCGGCTAGAAACCAGCGGTGCCAGCGCGGGGCAGGCGGCACCGCGCTGTCGCGGGCCGAGAGAGCAGGTTGAGACATCCGTGTCGTCCTGTCGGAAAAACGAATTGCGAATAATGTCAATCAGTCGATCGCCGCCAACCGCAAACGGGTCTGCACTTCGCGTCCTTCGCGCAGGACGGTCACGATCACTTCCTCGCCCGGCTGGTGGGCTTCGACCGCCGCCAGAAAATCGTCGGCGGTGAGTACCTTTTCGCCGTCGACCGAGACGATCAGGTCGGCGGCATTACGATCGATGGACTGCGTTTCGTAGTTGAAGATGCCCTGCTTGTGCCGCTGCCGCGTGATCCGAAAGCCGCGCAGCCCGGCCCGCTCGGCCGGCCCGCCGGGG
This sequence comes from uncultured Planctomycetaceae bacterium, assembly GCA_963828155.1. GTDB lineage: Bacteria > Planctomycetota > Planctomycetia > Pirellulales > PALSA-1355 > CAWCAX01. The sequence continues at coordinate 90,558 of CAWHDQ010000007.1, read as the reverse complement.
GACATCGTGGCGACCAGGAGTCCCTTTTCCGTCTGCAGGACGCGGGTAATGCCAGCATCGGGCCGGATTACCTTGCCGTGAGCGATCAGTTGCGGCACGACCCGGGCGATGTTCGAGGCGGGGATGGCAAAGCCGACGCCCGCGCTCTGACCGGTGCTCGAGGCGATGGCCGTGTTCATGCCGATCAATCGGCCGTGAGTGTCGAGCAGCGGCCCGCCCGAATTGCCGGGGTTGATCGCCGCGTCAATCTGGATGATCGAGCGGATGCTGCGATGGTTGCGGGCCGGCAGCGTGCGGTTCAAACTCGAGATGATCCCGGTCGTCAGGGTCCGCTCCAGGCCAAACGGATTGCCGATCGCGAATACCCGCTGGCCGACTTTGAGCGTCCGCGATTCGCCCAGCGGCACTGGCACGAGCGACCCGGCCGGGGCGTCGATCTGCAGCACGGCGACGTCGTTGGCGGCGTCCTTGCCCACCAGCCGGGCCTCGTAGCTCTGGCCGTCGTGCAGTGTGACCTGGATTTCCCGGGCCCCCTCGACGACGTGGTAATTGGTCAAAATGTGGCCCTGAGTATCGAGCACCGAGCCGGAGCCGGCCCCCTCGGAGGGGACTTCGAAGAACGAGAACGTCTCGCGGACACTCTTGGTATTGATGTTCACCACGCCCCGGTTGACGGCCTCGTAGACGGCGACGTTCACCCGTTCCTCGGGCGTCAATTCACCGTCTTCGGCCGGCAGCGGGGCATCGGGCAGGCGCGGGAACGGCTCGCCTCGGTCGATCGGGGCCCGATCGATCGGGGCCCGGGCTGCGGCGGGGGCGCCCGAAGCGCTGGCGTTCCTGGGCCGCGGCGGGGCGCAGGCCGGCGGGCGAAGTGAGCCACGCCGACAGCAGGGCCCCGGCCAAGGCCGACAGCCGCACAAGGCAAAGCGTAGCGTTTCATGCGGTTTTCCGCCGTTGGCAGGCTGGACCGAGCTTCCCGGTCCGGTTTTCTTCCCGCGGCATGCACGGCATTCCAGCCGCCGCCGCGGGCCGGCCCTGGGAGATGGTTCGTCCGGCGGGGGCGCCCCGGCAACGCCCGGGCGGCGCGGGGAGCATTCTACTGCGCCGCAGGAAAATCGCTGTAGACCGATTGCGTGGCGGCCGGCTGCCTGAGGGGCCGCACAACCGGCAAACGTGGAGTTTTTCTGGTCGTTTTTTGATAGCGTTGACCCCGGCTCAGGAATAGAATAGAGCCAAGCAACCGGGCTGGGACTACGCCCGGAGGCTCCCCAATCCGCTGCCATTCTTCGCGCCTGCCGTCCACCGCAACGGAACACGGTGGTTGGGCGCTGGCATTTGTGCTATTTGGAGTACGCTCGCATGTCCAAGCGTTATTGGATCGCCGGGGTTTGCGCACTGGTATCGCTCTCGGCCCTGTCCGCGCTGTTGGCCGCCAAACCGAACTCGGCCCCCACCGGCCCGAACTCCGCCACGGCTAAAGCCGCCGCGACGGTAGCCGCGAAGCCCACGGCCACGACAACGACCGCCCCGCAGGCGGCCAGCAAGTCGCTCAGCGATTCGGCCCGGCTGGACACCTATGTCAAAGCCGACGGCACGGGCTACTTTGCCCTCAGCCTGTCGCCGACGCAGAGCCTGCCCGCGGCCGACTCCGGCGAGATCGTGGTGCTGTTCGACACGTCGGCCAGCCAATTGGGCATCTTCCGAGAGCGGGGTCTGGCGGCCCTGCGAGCTTTTGCCGCCGAGTGCAAGCCGAGTGACCGCCTGCAATTGGTCGCCGTCGACCTGACGTCCGTTCCGCTAACCGAATCGTTCGTCGCCGCCGATAGCCAGGCCTGGCAGGATGCGGTGCTCGCTTTGCAGAGCCGGGTGCCGCTGGGCGCGACCGACCTGCCGTTGGCCCTGCGGAGCGCTCTGGCCCGGTTTTCGGCCGGCAGTGCGGCCGCCAAGAGCATCGTTTACTTTGGCGACGGCGTGAGCGCGGCCAACGTGATCGTGCCGGAACAGTTTGTGGCCCTGTGCGAGGAGTCGGTCGGGGTCCAGGTGCCGGTGAGCGGTTATGCGGTCGGCCCGCGCTGCGATGGCCCGCTACTGGCTTCGCTGGCCAACCACACCGGCGGCATGTTGGTGATCGACGGCGAGCGGATCGCACCGAAGGAAGCCGGCGTGTTCCTCGGCCGCTCGGCGCACGAGCAGGTGCTCTGGCCCACCTCGGCCAGTTGGCCCAAGGTCTTCACCGCCATTTACCCGCAAACGACTCCGCCGCTGCGGACCGATCGCGACACGGTGCTGATCGGCACTGGCAAGATTTCCGGCAGCGTCGAAGTTTCGCTGTCGGGCACCGCCGCCGGCAAAACGATCGAGCAGAACTGGACCGTCGCGGCCGGTCGTTCAAATGACGACTATTCATATCTGACCGTGCTGGTCGACGGGGCTGCCAAGAACGGCGGCACCGCCCTGCCGATCCTCGGCACGGCCGGTTTGCAGGAAATCGGCCGGATGGTGGCTTCCGATGCCGAAGGTCTGGCCCGGCTGAGCGGCCAGGCGGTTTCGACCGGCAACCTCGAAAATGCCGAACGGCTCAATGCCGAGGCCCTGCGGCACGATCCCAACGATCCGAACGCCCTGGCCGTCAAGAAACAGCTCGACAAGCTCAAGGCCGGCGAAGCCGCGCCAGCCGCCGAAGAGAAGCCCGCCGTCGAGCAGAATAATGCGAAGCCCAAGAACAGCCCGGCTGCTGCCAAGTCAGGCGCTGGCAAGCCGGCCGCGGCGAAACCGGCTGCCGCCAAGCCCGCGACCGGCAATCCGGCCGCGGCTGCCCCTGCCGAGAAGAAGGCCGCGGGCGTGTTCGCCGTGGCCGACGATCTGAAGCTCGGTCCGAGCAAGAAGAAGACGGCCGATACTTCGTCCGGCAATGCGGCGCCCGCCCCGAAGGCAGCCCCGGCTCAATCCCAGGCCACGTCCAAGGCGCCGAAAACGCCGGCCCGTCCGCCGAAATTCATCGATCTGAAGTTGGTCAAGGGCCAGGACTCGCGGCCGGCCTGGAACAAGTATTTTGCCGAGCATCCGGAAACGTCAGATAAGCCTGAGGAAGTGGAATTGCAGCGCGCCGACGTACGCGAAACGGTGCGCCAATTGAACGACCACCGCCAGTGGGATCAGGTGTCGGCCCTGATCCAGGCCGCCCTGCTCAACGGGCAGGTTCAGCCTTGGATGTATGAAGCGCTCTCGCTGGCCCAGCAGATCAGCGGCGCACCCAAGAGCGACCTGGAACGCACCTTGATGTCGGCCGCCGACTTCAGCGAAAACATCGACGAGCTGATGTTCCTGGCTCAGGCGATGGCCAAGCGCGGCTTGGATGAACGCGCCCTGGCGATCTTCCGCCAGGCCGGCGCTCGACCCGACTCGGCCGGAGCCGTTCACGCACGGCCTCCAGTTGGCCCAACGGCTGAACGACCTCGACGGCATCCAATGGTCCGTGCTGGGCATCCTCAGCCAGGGCTGGCCGCGCGACAAAGCCGACGTCGAAAAGAACGCCATACTGGCCGCCAAGGCCGTTTGCTCCCAACTGCTGGAGGAGAAGCGCACCAAGGAAGCCGCCGCCTTCAAGGCCAAGCTCGACAAGGCCCTGATTCGCGACGTCCGCGTCGTGGTCAGCTGGACCGGCGACGCCGACGTCGACGTGTTCGTCGAAGAGCCCTCGGGCACGATCTGCTCGTTCCGCAATCCGCGGTCGACCTCGGGTGGCATCATGGCCGGCGACATCGCCTCCAGCGACGGCTCGCTCCCGGCCGGCACCTCGAGCGAAATGTACGTCTGCCCGCAGGCCTTCAGCGGCACCTATAAGGTTCTGCTGCGGCGCGTCTGGGGCAAGATCACCGCCGGCAAGGTAACGGTGGACGTGTACACCCACTACGGCACTCGCCAGGTTCGCAACTACCACACGCAGATTCCCGTGAGCGATCAGGACACGATCGCTACGTTCGACCTGGCCGACGGCCGCCGGCAGGAATCGCTCGGCGAGCAGCAGGTGGCCAACGCCGCGATCGGGCAAGTCGCGCTCAACCAGGCAATCCTCAACCAGCAGCTCAACACGGCCAACAGCACCGCGACCAACAACAACCTGCTGGTCTCGCGGGGCGGCGTGTTCGGGGCCTTCCCGCTCATTCAGCAGGCCGTTGGTTACCAGCCGGTGATCATCGTGCTCCCGGCCGGTGCCAACTTCGCCGCCACGGGCGTGATCTCGGCCGACCGCCGCTACGTGCGGATCACCTCGCTGCCCTTGTTCTCGCAGATCGGCATGGTCACCACGTTCAACATCTCCAGCGGTGCGGTCGGCTCCTCGCCGACTCCGCCGCCGGGTGGTGGTGGCGTGAGCGGCGGCACCAACGGCTTCCCGCCGCCGAGCACGGGTAGCAGTAGTTGATGGCTATTCGACGAGCAGCAACCGAAGCGCGGCCGGCTGCATAAGGCGGCGTTGTCGAGTGTGCGCCCCACCGGCCGCACAGCCATGCTAGCCCGAGCCGCGGATCAGGCCCGGGTAGACATCCAGGTCGAGCGATTCGACCTGGCCGGCCCTGAGCCGCTCCAGAGCGATCGCGCCCATCACGGCGTTGTCGGTGCAGAGCCGTAGCGGCGGAATGTGCAGCTCGATGCCGCGCTCGGCCGTTTCGCGCTCCAGTCGGGCCCGCAAGGCTCCGTTGGCCGCCACGCCCCCGCCCACGCACAGCGTGGCCAGCCCCTTTCGCTTGAGGGCCAACAGCGACTTGCCCACCAGGCAATCGACCGCGGCTTCTTGAAAGCTGGCGGCCAGGTCGGCCACGAGCTGCGGATCGAGGCCGGCCGGGTCGGGCATGGCTTCGGCTGGGCCCGCGATCTTGTAGCGGACCGCCGTTTTCAGTCCGCTGAAGCTGAAATCGAGCGAGTCGTCGTTCAGCAGCGGGCGCGGCAAGGCGTAGGCCCGGGGATTGCCGGCTTTGGCCGCCCGCTCGATGGCCGGTCCGCCGGGAAACCCCAGCCCCAGCACGCTCGCCACCTTGTCGAAGGCTTCGCCGGCCGCGTCGTCGATCGTGCCGCCGAGCAGGTCGAACTCGAGCGGGGTGCGGCAGCGGTACAGGCTCGAATGTCCGCCGCTGGCGATCAGCCCGATGCAGGGAAACACGTCCCTGCCGGCGGCCAAACGGCAGGCATAGATGTGGGCCTGCAAGTGATTGATCGCGACCAGCGGAATGCCCCAGCCCAGGGCCAGCCCCTTGGCCGCGGCCAGGCCCACCAGCAGCGAGCCGGCCAGGCCGGGAGTATTGGCCACGGCGACCGCGGCCAGGTCGTTGCCCGTGACGCTGGCCCGGCGGAGCGCCTCGTCGATGACCGGCAGAATCCGCTCGACATGGGCCCGGGAGGCGATCTCGGGCACGACGCCGCCAAACCGACGATGGAGCTGATCCTGCGAGGCCACCACCGCGCCCAATACTTCCAGCTGGTCAGTGACAACGGCAGCGGCCGTTTCGTCGCAGGTGGTTTCGAGGGTCAGAATCTTCACGGGCGGGCGCTCGAGGCGGGTAGCGGATGATGCTAACGGAAGATTCATGCGGGCCTGGAGGAGGCGACTCCGATCGCCGACTGCCTCGAGGTGCAGCGACGAATCGGTGATCGGAGTCGCCTGCTACATGCGCCGGTTGGCAATCTCTACCGCGGGGCACCTGGGCGCGGGCCATTTCCTGAGACAGGTAGTCGACGGCCTTCTGCAACTGCCGATCGACGAAGCCCGGCCGGTCCGCCGGTTTCTCCGCCGGCGTTTCGGGGTCGGCCGGTTTCTCGGCGGCCGGTTTTTCGGCTTCGGGGGTCTTGTCGGCGTCGGCCTTGGGCCCGTGAATGGCCACGATGTCGCGCTCGCGGCGATAGCGGATCAAGTCGCTCATTTCGCTATCGCTGAGCTTGAGCTCGTAGTTGGCGTCGGGCACGACGCCCCATTCGTCCGTATCCTTGGCGTCGGGAAACCGGTGGATGTTCTTGCCGCTGGGCCGTTTGTAGCTGGCCGTGGTGAGCTTCAGGGCGCTGCGGCCCCCTTCCAGCTCGATCACGTTCTGGACGCTCCCCTTGCCCCAGGTCCGCTCGCCGATGATGACGGCCCGCTTGTGGTCCTGCAGGCAGGCCGAAACGATCTCGCTGGCGCTGGCGCTATAGCGATTCACCAGCACCGCGATCGGAAAGCCCTCGAAGGTGCCTTCCTGCTGGGCGTCCCAAGTGCGCTTGGGCGTGTTGCGGCCCTGCGTGCTCACGATCCGCCCGTCCCCAATGAACAAATCGCTGATCTCGATGGCCGAGGTGAGCAGCCCGCCGGGGTTGAACCGCAGGTCGAGGATCAGGCCCTTGAGGTCGGCCGCCTTGAGGGTGTCGAGGGCCTTCTTCAGGTCGGCCGCCGTATCGCGGCTGAAACCGGTCACCCGGATGTAGCCGATGTGCTTGTCGCCGTCGAGCATGAAGTCCCAACTGTCGTCGCCGCGGCGATGGTCGCCCAGCACCGTCTCGACGTGGATCAGCTCCCGGGTCACGGTGACTGTTTCCCGCTTGCTCGAGCCCACGTGGGCCACGGTTAGCGTGACCGAGGTGCCGGCCTCACCCTTGAGCCGCTTGACGGCCTCTTCGATCGAGACGCCGTCGGTCGTCTTGCCCTCGATTTCCAGGATGTTGTCGCCGGCCTGCAACCCGGCCCGATAGGCGGGCGTGCCAACCAGCGGGCTGAGTATCTTCAGTTGGTCGTGGTCGATTGTGATCTGGATGCCGATCCCGCCGAACTGGCTTTCGACCGTGCTCTTGAAGCGGCCCAGGTCGTCGCGATTGATGTAGTTCGAGTACGGATCGAGCTTGCCCAGGACGCCGGCGATGGCGGCCTCCATCAGCTCGCGGCGGTTGACCGGCTTGACGTAGTTGCGCTCGACCTGGTCGAGCGTGTCGGCAAACACCTGGTACAGCTCGTAATAATCGTCGTCGCGCTTCGCGGCCTCCGCGGCCGCAGCGTCGGGCTTGGCATCGGCGGCCCCTTCAGCGGCCTCCTTGGCGGCCGGCGGCTTCGGCTCGGTGGCGGGCTCATCGGCCCGGGCGCTGCAAACCAACGAGCCAACGACCAGACAGGACAAAAGCCAGTGGCGGACCAGCATGGAACGGACCTCCGGGTCGGACGAGGGACACGTTGAGCAACGGATCGCCCCCGGGGCGACGGCGGTCGTCGTGCCGCGGGCGGGTCGCACAAAACTGCCCAGAGGATCGAGCGCCATAACCTCCGCTCAGTTCCGCACTTAACCTTAGTATAGCGTGGCCGGACAAGCGGGGCAACACGACGGTGCTAGTCGTGGCCCGGCAGCCGGACGTGGTGGACCCAAGCCGGCGGCACGTTCGGCCAGATCCAGTCGCGGCGGATTTCGCCCGACGCGAGCAGCCGGGCCAGCGCCTGGCTGATGCCGCGGAGCCGGGCCCGTTCGGCCGGGCCGCTGACTACCGCCCGGGCCGGCCGGACCGCGATGTACTGAAAGAACGAGAGCGTTCCGCCCGGCTTGAGCAATCTGCCAAAAGTTGCCAGCAGGCGTTCGACCAGCTCGACGTCGAAGTTGTTAAGCGGCAAGCCCGAGATCACCAGGTCGTACGGCTCGTCAGCCGGCAGCCGCTCGACGTCCTGGTGCAGCACGCGGCAGCGCTCGCCCACGGCCGCAAAGGCGGGCTCGCTGGCAAACCGCTCGCCCAGCCGCTCGACGAACCGCTCATTCAGCTCGACCAAGTCGAGCCGGTCCTGCGGGCCCAACCGCTCGACCAGCACCCGGGTGACTGCCCCGGTGCCCGGCCCGACTTCCAGAATCCGCCGCGGCGCGGCAGTCGGCACGGCGACGAACCGGGCCAGCGCGCGGGCCAAAGCCCTGCCACTGGGCAGCACCGCCCCGGTGGTCTGAAAGTTCTGGCGAAACTCACGCCAGAACACGCGCTGATCGGTAAGGAAGCCGCCCATCGTGGTTTTATCGTAGCGGACGGCGGAGGAGCGGGGCTAGGGGTTGGGGACTGGGGATTGGGGGTTCGGAAAAAAAGAAGAGCAAGCACGAAATGGTATGATCGGCGCGCGTGCCGCCCGCCAACCGACCATCGCTGAGCGTGGCGGGCACTGGGCAGGAATTGTGCCGCCATGGCGCGCGGCTGGCTCACTTTTCAGACTTAACATCGTAAGCCGCGGCGGTATACTTTCGGCCTGCTGATCGGACCGCCAGCCTCTCGGTCCAGCCTCGTATCGCGGCGAGCTTGCGACTTCGCGAGTATCGCCAGAGCCTGCCGGCAACGTGTGTTCATCTGGGCACACGGCAACGGGAGGCTTTTCTTTTTGCGCCGGCGGAATATCGCTCCGTCGGTCGCTGCCCGGTCGTGCCTCAACCTGCGCCCAACAAGCACATGTCAAGCACGGCGGGAAAAGACGCCATTTATCTGAGGCCAATGCTCATGAACCAGTCTTATCTCCACCGTCCGGGCGACGGCTCCGACGGCTCGGCGCCGAGCGAATCTTGGCTGTTCCGCAAGCCATCCAAGGCAAACCGATACCCGAGATCGTCGATCCGGAAACGAAGCGCCGCCTGCTTCGTGAAGAGCTTACTTGTTTGGCAACGTGCTCCGCCCGCCACACGGACGAATTGCGGCGGCTCGACGCCGCCGATGAAGCGGCCCGGCGCGACCGCGAGCTGCTGGAATGGGCGGCGCAAATTTCCGAGAAAGCTGCGGAACGCTTGCGGGTTCTGAAACGGGACGAGGCCGCCGAGAAGGAGGCCTGGCGTCGCGCCGCGGAATACGCCGAATTCTTGCGGGAGACGACGTGGGACCCGAGCAAACACCCGCGGGGAGCGTTTCCGCAGAATCGCGGCTGGTTTTCGCCGACGCACGGACAAGCAAGTCCGGTGCTGCGAGCCGCGACCGGTACTCCGTTTCACACCGCGGGTTTTCGGAAATCCTCCGCCGTCGTGAGGCTGGCCGCGACCGGAAGCAGCACTTGGCCGCTCCCAGTGCCTTTGACGTCGCCAGTGCCCAAGCCCGGCCTTGGTGCTGCGGCCGGCGTCGGCACCGCGGCGGGCGTCGCCGCTGCCGGCCTGTTGTCCGGGCTGAAAAACGCCAGCATGGGCGCCTACTGGGCTCGCGTGCCGGCGACCCAGGTCATGCCCGAGTATTGGGTTTACGACCTCGACAAGCGTGTCAAGGCTGGGCGGCTGACGCCTGAAGATGCCATCGGAATCCTCCAGACCGCGATACTGGGTGCCGAGGCGCAGAATTTCAAGCCGACCGGCACCACGATGCAAGCCGTTCACACCTCGATCATGAATTTTCTCGCCCAGGCGGAGGCGGTATACTTTGGCCGAAAGAAATCAGCCGACACCGCGGATGCCAAAGGCGGAGAATCCGCACCCAAGCGAGTTACGGGTAAAGCGTTGGCGGAGGCCCGGCGTGAATTCAAGCGGATGTCGCCTTCGCTGTGGAAGGAAGAGGCCCGCCGAAACCCCAGCAAATACACAAAACGCCAGTTAGATCAAATGCGGCGCGGCGAGTGCCGACAGGACGCGATGGAAAGCCAATGGAAATTCATCATCGCACGCCGCTGAGCCAAGGCGGGGCGAACTTATGGGAGAACTTCGAGTTCTTGACGCACACGGCTCACCGCCGAGTGCCAAACTTCAAAGTCAAGCATCCGAAACTCCATCGGGGGTTCAAATGATGAGCATTAGCCGAATGATCGACTTAGTCGACGCACTGCCTGACAAGGAATGCGGCCGCGGGGCGACGGGGACGGAGGTTGCCGCGGCGGAGCAGGCGCTTGGTGTTCACTTGCCGGCAAGTTACAAGGCTTTCCTGGCCAAGTTCGGTTGGGCACGAATTCATTACGATCCTGTCTATGGAGTGGGCTCCAGCGTGCCGCGCGAATATGAGCTTGTCTTAAGCACGCAATTGGAACGCCACGAGGCATATCCCCTGATTCCGCTGCCGCTAATCCCTGTCATGAATGATGGGGCCGGAAACCACTACTGCCTGGATACTGCTAGGCTGCGGGACGGGGAGTGCCCGGTGGTTTTCTGGGATCATGAGCACCCGGATGAATCGGATCAGACTCCGGAGGACGTGGCGCCCTCGTTCGACCGTTGGCTCATCAACCTGATTCTCGATGTGCCGTAAAGCCTGCGTGCGCCGCGCCAATTCTTGGGAACGCCCTATGAACACCGAAGAACTGAACTGCGCCCATTTTCGAATTGGACGGGAACCACCCAGCCAGACGGTTTCTCGAATCCTTTCTCGACTGTCTCGCTAATTGCGCTTGTCGCGAGATCGATTTCGGCAACAACGTGCCAGTCGACCAAGAATGGTTTTCCTCCGCGGATGGAAAGACGTGTCGATTCTCGGACTTCGTCTACGAACACCTCTCTTACGACATCGCTCTCGATGGGTTTCTCGAGGGCAAACTAGCCTTGACGCCCAACGAGGCTTGGGCAGCAGCGCGAATTCCCTGGCTGCGTGAGCGAATCCATGAGTGCGCCGGCGCCGCCAGGCAGTGCCGCAATCATCAAGTCGTCGAAATGACGGATAAGGTGCTTGAAATGCTCCGGCTGTGGGAGGCTTACCTCGATTTCCGCCGGGAGATGATCGCCCGCAGCGGCGGCCGCACACTCGGGGCCACGTAACCCACTTCGGCGTCAGCGCGTCCATGTCCGATCAGCAATAGCCGGATGATGGAAAAGCACCAACATATCGAACGAATGAATCGCCCCGTGCTGGGGTTGGACGATTCGCATCCCGCCAAACGGTTCCTTAACGCCTTCATGGATTGCCGAGGGAACTGCGTCGGGCGAGAAATCGACTGGGGCCAGGGCGGCGGCGTCGACCAGCAATGGCGATCCGCTGTCGACGACCGCACGCGAACTTTCTCAAGCTTCGCGTACGAATGCCTGTCGTTCGACATCGAGCTCGACGGGTTCCTGCAGAATGCCAAGTGCCTGACCGAGTCAGAGCGCTGCGCCGTCGAGGCATTGCCCCACATGACCAGCATGATGTACGAATGCGCCGCCGCAGCCCGAGAATACGGCAACGACGAAGTCGTCGAAATGACCGACGACGTGCTGGAAATGCTGCGGCTGTGGGAGGCCTATCTCGACTTCCGCCGCAATTGGATCGCCGCCGCTCGACAAACTCCGGGCAATCCAGCCTGATCGCCCGGCCTCCGCGTTCCGACTTCCGCATTCCCACTTCCGACTTCGCCCCTTCCTTGCCGCTCGCCATTCGCACCATTACGATGAGCGGCGCGACTCACCCGCCCCACACATCGCGCGGAAGGAAATCTATCATGAACCAGCTGCACCACGTTTTCGGAATCGCTGCAATTGCGTCCGCTTTTTTCGCTGTGGGTTTGGCCGCGTCCGTCGCGGCCGCCGAGCCGCCGGTCGTGCCGCCGCGCACCGGCAACTCCGAGACGATCAAACTGTTCAACGGCAAGAATCTGGACGGCTGGAAGGGACACGAAAAATACTGGTCGGTCGTCGACGGCGTGATCGTCGGCAAGAACACCGAGCCCGTGCCGGTCAGCACCTACCTGGTAACCGATCGCACGTTCACCGATTTCCGCCTGCTGGCCACGGTCAAGCTGGTGACCAGCGAGATGCACTCGGGCATCGCCATGTGGGGCCGCCTCGCCCCAGAGCAGAAGGACGAGTTCACCTACGCTGGGTTGCTCGTGATGTTTCCCTCGGGCTGGAGCTTCTACGACCTGTACGGCCGGGGCGGACTGCCGGTCGACGGCGAGCCGGCCAAAAAGGTCGGCAAGCAGCACGACTGGAACGACCTGGAGATCCTCGCCCAGGGCAACCGCGTCCGCCTGGTGGTCAACGGCACGCTGGTGGCCGACTGGCGCGAGCCGGAGCCGGATCGCATCAAGGACGGCCCGCTGGGACTGCAGCTCCACTCGAACAACGAGCCGCAGGAGATTCACTTCAAGAATCTAGTGCTGACCACGTTTCCCGAGGACAAGCTGATCACGGTCAAGTGAGGGGTGAAAAAGGGGGTAGAGGGTAGAGATTAGGGGCCAGGGACGCGGTTACGGGGCAGCGCGAACCGCGCATGCTTGGCCACAACGGTTAAGCCCACCGGCGGCGTCCGGTGGGCCCGCCCCGGCGATTGCGCAATCACTGAATTGAACGGCGCCGCCGTCCGCACTCCCGCATGCTGAAGTGCAAGCGGCGACCGAATGCGGGCGGCGGCGCGTCACTTCCACTGGCGAGCGTCTGCCACGAGCCCGAACATCAGGCCGACGAGCACTCCCGTAAACGGCCAGCCGCAGTAGTCCCAGAACCTGGGCTCGTGAGCGGCATTTCCCATGACCACCGGGGCGAAGAGCAACCCGAGGGCAGCGCCAGTTAGCGTCCCAATGGCGAGCCAAGGTGTTTTCATCACCGCATTGTGGCCTGACGCCAGCGGCGCAATGAAAAAGCCGTCTCGCCAAGATTCCCGCACGGCCCCAATTTGGCTCGCTCAAATTGGCGGACGGAGGACAGACCGAGCGACTTGCCTGCGGCTCGGCTGGGGGACGGGCGGCGCGTATTCCATCAATGACAGAGCGAACCCCGGGGCCGGCCCACCGGACGCCGCCGGTGGGCTTAACGAGTGTCGGTACCCGGCTGCTGATCGCGGCGATCTTCGTGCGTCCCCTGCCCCCTAATCTCTGCCCTCTAACCCCTGCTCCGCCCCCTATTTGGCCGGCTCCACCTTTTCGATGGTCAGCATGAATTCGGCGGCGACGGGCAGATCGGTGCCGGCGAACTTGGGAATCGCCTGGACCGTGAGCTTGTGCGTGCCGGGGGTGGCGTCTTTGCCGGCCTCGAGCGTGAGCATGCCCTGGGGCTGGCCTTGCGCGATCATGGGGTTGCCCGGCGCGGTGATGCCGGCCACGCCGGCGGGCAGCACCAGCTTCAGCGGGACCGCGTCGGCGAATTCGTAAAGCCGCTTGATATTCACCGGCACGTCGAGTTTGGCGCCTTGCTTCAGCGGACCGCCGGGCGGAGTTACCTCGACCGTGACCGGCGAGGCAGTGATCTTCAGCGTGATGTTGACCGACGGCGTGCCGACCTTGACGTTGTTCGGCTTGGACTTGTTCTGCAGATCGGTGACCTGCTGATTGAAGGTGGTGAGGAAGGCAGCGGTCTGCTTGGCCTTGGCGTCGGCGTCGGCGGCAGCCTTGTCGGCGGCGGCTTTGGCGTCGGTGTCGGTCTTGAGCAGGGCAGCGGCATCGGCGACGGCTTTGTCGGCCGCGGCCTTGGCCTCGGCCGTGGTCTTGACGTTGGCCGTCGCGTCGTCGTTGGCCTTGGCGGCGGCCGCCTTGGCATCGATCAAGGCCTGGTTGGCGGCATCCTTGTCGAGCGCGGCCTGGGCTTCGGTCAGCTTGGCCGCCGCGGCGGTCTGGGCGGCAGTCGCGTCGGTGGCGGCTTTTTCCGCGGCCTTGGCCGCTTCGACCGCTTTCTGGTTGGCGGCGGTCGTTTCGGCCAGCTTCTTATCGGCGGCGGCCTTGGCTTCGGTGGCGGCCTTGGCCGCGGCCGTGTCGTCGGCCGAGAGTTTTTCCAGCGCCGCCTTGCGATCCAGGGCCGCCTTGAGCGCCTCGGGATTGCGGGCGTACGGCACGTCGCTGATACCCAAGAGGCAGAACGAGTATGAACCCAAGGGCGAGTTGTTGGCCAGCTTGATCTCGAACTCGGCCTGAGCGGCATCCGCGGCGACGTTGGTGTTGTTCTTGGGCTGGATGTTGGCCGGCAAGCCGAAGGCCGACAGCGACACCGCACCCTTGAACTCGCCGCGGCGGACGACCTTCACCGGGAACTTGATCGTGCCCATCCGGGCCATCTCGACGACCAGGTTGTTGCCCGGGTCGACGGCATAAGGGGCCGTCTCGGCGGCACTCACCGCCAGGGCCAGATTGCGGCTGATCCTGCGCGGGCCGCGGTCTGATTCTGAACGCCGCCCCAAACCAGTGATGCGGTGCGGGCGACGCGGCTGACCTCGCCTGGGCCGATTTTGGCTTTGCCGGTCACCTTGACCAGGCTGGTGGCCTCGGCCGCCCCATCGGCCGCCGACAGCACCAGCAAGCTCGTGCTCTGGCCCGGGCCGAGCGTGATCGGCGCGGCGGTGACGCCGGCCGGCAGATTCTCGGCCGTAACGGTGATCTCGTCGTCGAAACCGTCGCGGCGGAAAGCCAGCACCTCGATGATTTCCGTTCCCCCCTTGCGCAACAGCGGATTCCAGATGCTCGGCTGAGTCTGATTCGGGTCGGCGTTGTTGGGCGGGAACCGCGGCACCGCCACCAGGCGGAAGTCGGGCTGTGGCGGCCGGATCGAGAGCCGATAGACATACCGCGGGTCGGACCGCGAAGCGCTGTACAGATCGCGGACCATCACGCGGTACGTGCCCTCGGCGGGGGCGACGAACTTGTAGACCGGGTCGTCGCAGGTCGTGTCGAAGAAGGTGCCGCCGATATTGGGCGGGCCGTCGTCGCTGCTTTGCAGGTCGGTGGCGGTTTCCACGCCCTTGTCGTCCTTCTTCACCTGCTGGACCAGCAGCACGGGGTCGGTCGGCAAGCCCAACCGCTGCGAATAGACCTCGATCCAGTACACTTCCCCCTGCTTGGCCTGGAAGCTGAACCAGTCCTGGTCGTTGCGGGGATAGAACTGGCCGTCGACTTCGCATGGCAGCGTCAGGGCCTGGGCCTTGGCCGGGTCGTCATTCGGCTCCTTCTCCACCACGACCGGCGCCGGCAACGCTCACCAGCAGCGGATTGGAAATTCCTTGGGGCCCGGCGAGCCGGTACTCGATCGCATCGATTCCCGATTCGGCCGGCTCGACCATCGAGCCCCAGACCAGGTCCTGAGCCTTGTCGGCGGGGAGCGGAATCGCCACGGTCAGCATTTCTAGCGGCTTGCCGTCCACCGCCACGTCTTTGGCCGGCTGGCCACCGGGCAGGTTGCGGCCGTAAACGGTGTATTGGTTTTGCGATCCGGCCGGTCCGGACGGCGGGAAAACGAAATCCAGGTATGGCCCCACGCCGATCGACAGGCGGTAGAAGTGTTCGTTCGATCCGCCGTACAGAAAGTCGTGCAACTCGACGAAGTAGTCGCCGTCTTTGGGCACCGTGAAATCGAGCAAGGCATCGCGGCGGTTGGTATCGCGGTTGCGGGCCAGTTCGGTGCCGGCGGCGTCGTAAAGCACGAGCGTGGCATCCATCCGCGAGTCGATCCGGAAAGCCCAGACGTCGACGATCACCCGCTGGCCGGCCTTGGCCGAGAACTTGAACATATCCAGATCGGCGGCGGCGTCCGAGCGGCCATTGACGATCGTGCCCAGCGGGACTTCGGTGGCGGACTTCTGGGCATTGTTCGGCTCGACCTCGGTGATCTCCGGCTGGGTGCCGACGACGAACGCCCGGGGATTCGAGATGCCGTACTTGCCCACCACGCGGGCTTCGTAGATACCCGGCTTGACGTCGGGCTTGATCGTGACGGTGAACTGGCCGGCCAGCGGCTGCGGGCCGGTCTGCCCCAGGCCGGGCTCGCCCATCTTCGGCTCGCCGGTGATGCCCGGCTCGGCGAAGTGGAGCGATTTGGCATCGTCCAGATCTGCGCCGACGACCGTCACGTCGAACGTGCTCCCCTGCTTGCCGCCGGCCGGAAAGATGGCGAACAGCCGGGCCGCCGGCAGGCTGGTGTTCTGCCCGCGAGCCGCATGGGGCAGCGCCTCGCCCAGCGCCAGGAGTGCGATTGCCAATTTGCCTACGCGCGTGCGATTGCGGAAAAAAAGGTTCGGCAGCATGGAAACCTTTCGCGTCAGGGAGGGCAGGCGGGGCCGCCGCGACTGGGGGAGCGCGGCGGATGGTAGGTGTGTCAATCGCCGCCAGCGGGGCGCTGGGAGCTCTGGCCGGCAAGTGGTCCCATTATACTCCAAGCCCCTGGCGAATGCCTCCAGGCGCTCGGGTCAACTCCTTCGTCTCGGTCCCGGAACCGTTGTGGTAAGCGGCAGGCCGGGACTCTCGCGAGCGCATGGCACATGCCGTCAGCGGTCCCAACGCCACTGTCCCACCTCAAGTCTGCGGCCTGAAGCCTGAAGCCTCCTCAGTGGTTGAACAAGAATTCCTTCGAGTTGACCAGCGCCCAGAGGATGTCTTCCCAACCCGGCTGCTTGCGGTCCTTGAACTCCGGCCGGGCCAGATGCTCCAGGCTGTACCTGGTTTCCTCAGCCGACGGATGCCGGGCAAAGACGGCCAGGTACAGCTCGTCAAGCTTGTCGGCATCGTCGCGGTTGACGTCGGCTGCCAACTGGACGGCGCGGCCGGTCGTCTCGGTCAGTTTCGCCTGCACCTCGCGCGAGTTGAGCAGATGCAGCGTCTGGGCCAGCGTGGCCTCGCCCGACCGCTCGCACTCGCAAGCGGTCTGGTTTTGCGGCTTGCCGAACACGGCCAGGAAGTAATTGTCGTAGCCGTTGTCGGGCAGCTGCACCGCGTGCATGCCGGCCGGCAGATCCTTGAACCGGGTGACGGTGCCGGTGGCCTGGTCGAGTGCGTCGTACAGCACTTCGGCCGAGAGCCGCTTGGGATAATAGCGCGAGAAATTCTGCTTGTCGGCCGCGTTGTAGCGGTTCGGCTCGGCGCTCAGTTGGTAGACCTGCGAGCGGCAAATCGTTCGCACCAGTTGTTTCAAGTCGAAGCGACTGTCGAGGAAATTCTGGGCCAGGGCGTCGAGCAGTTCGGGGTTGGTCGCCGGATTGGTTACCCGCATGTCGTCTTCCGGATCGACAATCCCGCGGCCGAAAAAATGTTTCCAGTAGCGATTGACCAGCGCCTTGGCGAAGTAGGGGTTCTGGCGGTCGACCATCCAGTCGACCAGGGCCCCGCGGGTCTTCATCGGCCGAGATCGTCAGGGGCTCGCCGTCCAGGCCCGTGGGCTTGAGGGCCGCGCCGCTGCGGGGATTGGTGGCTTTGGCCAGGCCCCGCTTGTGGTAGATCCGGCCTTCGTCCTGCTTGTACTCGATGCCGTTCTTGCGGCCGACCTGCGAGAAAAAGGCCGCCATGCCGTAGTAGTCCTGCTGGCTCCACTTCTCATACGGATGGTGGTGGCAGCGCGGCGCACTGGATCCGCATGCCGAGGAACAACTGGCGCTGTCCTCGACCTGCGCCTCGGTCGTGGGAACCGAGCGATACCAGGCCACGGGCGGATTCTGCAGCATGTCGCCCGTGGCGGTGATCAACTCGCGGACGAACTGATCGTAGGGCTTGTTTTGCCGCATGCTCTCGCGAATCCATTCGTGAAAGGCGAAATTGCCCCGCGTATGCCGCTCGTTGGTGCGGTGATTGCGAAGCACGCTGTTCCACTTGGCCGCGAAATAGTCGGCGTACTCGCCCGAGTCGAGCAGCCGGTCGATCCACTTGTCTCGCTTGGCCGGATCCTTGTCGGCGAGGAACGCCCGGACTTCGTCGATTGTCGGCAGCCGGCCGGCAATGTCGAGCGCGGCCCGGCGGAGAAACGTCGCGTCGTCGCACACGGCCGAAGGGGGCATGCCGAGCGTCTTTAGCTTGGCCAGCACGATCTGGTCGATGAAGTTGTGGGCCGGCGGCGTGCTTTCGACCTTCACCCCGAGCGGAATCGTCGCCCGAAAAACGTCGACCTGGCCTAAAAAGCGGACCATTACGGCCGTCTCGCCCGACAAGCCCAGGGTGTGAACCAGCCCGGTCGGCGAGACTTCGGCCATTTCCGCCGAGTTGGGCTCGTACTGGGCCAGGATCGTCACGTCCTTGGTCGAGCCGTCGCTGTAGTAGGCCGTGACGGCCAATTGCTGATTGCTGTTGCGGTCGAGCAGCCGAGCCGGCGGCGAAACCTCGATCCGCTCGATGACCGCGTCGTCGGAAGTGCCGAACGGCATCCCCTGTCCGATCCAACTGGCCAAAAGTTGATAATCGAGCGAGCCGGGGCTGATCCGCTGCCCGCCACCGTGCGGGAACTGGCTGGTCGCTTTCTTGAGCAGCAGGCTCCGCTCGGGCAGCGCGGGCGAGAGCCGCCGGCCGCGGTCCTCTTTGACCAGATAGTCGAAATCGTCGCGGGGATAAAAGCCCAACAGCGACAGGCGGAAGCCGTTCTGGCCGCTCATCTTGCCGTGGCAGCCGCCCGAATTGCAGCCGGCCTTGGTGAAGATCGGGACGATCTGGTTGGTGAAGTCGATCGGCTTGGGCGAAGCCAACCCATCGACCCGGAGGGTGGTCTGGGTCTTGACGCCGCCGGGAGCCGTGGCCGTGATCGTCACTTCGCCGTCGTGCCGGGGCACGACTAGCCCGTCCGCTCCGATGGCCACGATGCCGGCTGGGGCGGCCTGATAGCTGACCTGGCTGGTCAGGTCGCGCTGCTGGCCACTGGAATAATTGCCGTCGACCAGCAATTGCCGCCGGCCGTCGATGCCCGAGATAACCGTCGCACCGGGCCGGATGGCGATCGACTTCAGTTGGCCCGGGTCGCCCAGCCCGGGCACGTCGAGCTGGCCGGGATTGGCCGCGGCATCGGCCGCCGCCAGCGGCCGGGGGGCAACCGTGCTCACCAGTCCCCCGCACAACAGAATCGCCGCCCACCGCACCGCGTTTGTCGTCTGCCGCATGGCTGCCTCGTCCAATCGATCTTGTGCCCACTCCAAGGGGCTGGCCACCGCCGCGGAAAGCTCGCTAACTCGAGATCCCTCCGTAGACTGCGCAGCGATTATGCCGCGCACGGCGAACAAATGCAATTATCTGGATTGGTTACTTTTTGCTGCGGACTCGCGGTTTGGCTATGCAGGTCAACAACTTAAATCCATAAATGGCGGCTTACGGGTTCTGGGCGATTGCGCGGTGCGCGAACATCGAACTCACCGCCCGAACCCATCGTCGCCGGTAGCGAGCGTCATGAGGACCCGCAACCAAGCCCCCAAGGCCGCCATGCCAAACCAGATTCCGACCAGCCCGGTGAACATCGTGATCAAACTCAAGCAGCCGAAGGCTGGCAGCGACCTCTCAGTCAGCATACTGTCGCGACCAGCGCGGCGAGCGACCCTCAAACAGAGCGGCGAAATGACGCTCGCCACGAGTGCCATACAAGTCCACGCCGGGGCTGCACGGAGGAAGGCCAAAATGACTCCAACCGCCGCGGTCAGTATGAACAACCGCTGGAGTCCAAACTGGCCCGGACTGGGCTTGCTATCGGGCGGCCGGGCGACTTTTGCGACGGCTGGGTCGGTTCCTGGGGCATGATCGGGCAATATCAATCCCTCATTCGCACCGCTCGACGGCGGTCAGGAACGCAAGTATGGAATGCATATGTTTTGCCGAAATGCGATATACGGCCGCACTCACCGCGCGCCCCCACGGCCGGATGCCAGCAGGTCTGCTATAACCCGGAGCCAAAATGCCAAGCCCACGAATCCGATCAATACGCACGCAACGCTCATTGCCACGGCAATCAGGGTCAGGCAGCCATAACGCGTTGGCGGCGTGTCCGGTCGGGCGGCGCGCGCGGCCCAGCGGGCCGACGCGAAACAAATTACGGTCATCAGCGTGGTGAATGTGGCCGCTGGACCGATCCGTAGCAGTCCCAATAATACCCCCACCGCGGCGGTCAGCATGAACAGCCGCTTCAGGCCAAACTGCATGGGGTTCGCTCCCCCGCCACCGGCGTCCCGCTTCGAGGCGGTGCCAGCATTCTAGCACCTGCTCACTCGGCCCAGCCGGCCGAGGTGTCCTGGCCATGCCAACGCCAACCGGCGTTCTGGCACTGCGTGCCCCCCAACCGAACTTGACGCCGCGCCGCCCTTTCACTACTTTTCCCGCCTCTTATCTCTCCCCGGGCGGCACGCATGGATGCTTGTCGCCGGCCGCGGGGACGTGGATCTGGTGCGCAGGGAACAAGGCATGAAGCCTGGCCGGGCGTGGTTCGACCGCTACGGGTTCATCCGTCGCGAGTGCTTGGCTGCCGTGGGATTGGCGGCGCTGATCGGTTGCGCCGGTCCGGCTCTCCGTTCGCAAAGTCCGGAAAACCTCGACGAAGAAGTCGAATCGACCACCCACCTGGTCGGCGAAGTCGCCCGGCCCTACGGCAACAATTACGTGAAGGTCGAGTCGGTGGCGCCTGGTCACCGGCCTGGCGGGCACCGGCGAAGATCCGGCCCCCTCGCCGCTGCGAAATCAACTGATTCACGAGATGCAGGCCCAGGGCGTGCCGCATCCGAGCAAAGTGCTCGCCTCACCAAACAACACGCTGGTCGTCGTCCGCGGTTTCATGCCGCCGGGCGTGCAGAAGGGCGACAAATTCGACCTGGAAGTCCAAACGCCGCCACGTAGCGCCACCACCAGCCTCCGCGGCGGATATCTGATGGAGTGTCAGCTCACCGAACTGGCCGTGCTGGGCGACATGATCCGCAGCGGCCACGAACTGGCCAAGGGCAAGGGCCCGATCCTGGTCGATCCCTCGGCCAACGGCGAGAACAAGACGCAGCTGCTCCGCGGACGCGTCCTGGGCGGCGGCACGGCGCACAAGTCGCGTTCGCTCGGCCTGGTCATCAATCCCGACGACCGCACCAAGGCCGTGGCGTCGATCCGGCTGAGCGTGCAGATTGGCGATTCGCTCAATCGCCGCTTCCACATGTTCAAGCACGGCGAAAAAGTGGGCGTGGCCAAGCCGCTGCGACCCGAATTCGTCGAATTGGCCGTCCATCCGCGCTATCGCGACAACGTGAGCCGCTACCTGCGCGTGGTCCGGGCCGTCCCGATCAAGGAGTCGCCGGAAGAACAAGCTGCCCGGCTCGTCCAGCTCGAGCGGCAATTGCTCGATCCGTTTTCCGCGGCCACGGCCGCCCTGCGGTTGGAGGCGATCGGCAAAGACGCCGCGCCCGTGCTGCTCAAGGGCATCGAAGCCAAGGATCCCGAGGTGCGGTTCTACTCGGCCGAAGCGTTGGCCTATCTCGATGACCCCAAGGCCGCGGCCCCACTGGCCAAGGCCACCCGCGACGAACCTGCCTTCCGCGCCTACGCCCTGGCCGCGCTCAGCGCCATGCAGGACGTGGCCGCCTATGACGAACTATGCGCTCTGCTGGAAGTGCCCAGCGCCGAGACCCGCTACGGCGCGTTCCGCGCTCTCTGGGCAATGAACGCAGAAGATCCGCTGGTCAAGGGCGAAGATCTCGGCGGCGAGTTCGGCTATCACCTGCTGGGCACCAGCGGTCAGCCGATGATCCACGTCACTCGCAGCCTGCGTCCCGAGATCGTGCTGTTCGGCCACGATCAGCGGTTCGTCACGCCGCTGGTGCTCGAGGCCGGCAAGGACATCCTGGTCAACGGCGAGCAGAGCGGCAAAATCACGGTCAGCCGGTTCGCCGTCGGCGAGGCCGACCAGAAACGGATCGTGAGCGACAAAGTTGACGACGTGATCCGGGCGATCGTCGAGCTGGGCGGTGCCTATCCCGACGTGGTGCTGGCCCTGCAACAGGCCAAGGCCAGCCACGTTCTGCCCGGCCGGTTCGAGGTCGACGCCCTGCCCGACACAGGCCGCTCGTACCGCCAGAAGGAAGGCTCGGGCGATGGCGACGGCGACGATCATTCGGCCAGCGACCGGATCGAAGTGGCCAATCCGCTGCCCGAGCTCTTCCAGGGCCGCCGGACGAGGAAGTGAGAGAGGCTTGAGACCGGAGGCTTGAGACTTGAGGTTCGGAACAACGCTTGCGGCGTTGTCCGCAAAGCAACCGTGGTTTTCCTGACTCTCGCCTCGAAGTATCAAGCCGCAGGCCTCAGGCCCTCCCTCAGGACGCAAGCCTCAAGCCTCTCGCCCCGGCAAGCCCGGCAAAGCTTGCCGGCAGTGCGGGCCAAAACGCGGGCAAAAACAGGGCGAATTCGCGCGATTTCACCCCAGCCGAGCTGTCCGCCGTCTGGTAGGATAGGACCTGGATCGCGGGTCGCGCGGCCGCGGGATCATCTCGCTGGCCACGCCCCGCCGCGATCGCCCTGCCCGCCCCTGTCGCAGTTTATCCTTGCCCATGCTCAGCGCGCTGGAACTCGTCGGCTTCAAGAGCTTCGCCGACAAGACGCGGCTGGAGTTTCCCCGCGGCATCACCGTGGTCGTCGGCCCCAACGGCTCGGGCAAGTCGAACATCGTCGACGCGATCAAATGGGTGCTGGGCGAGCAAAGCGTCAAGAGCTTGCGGGGCAAGGAGATGGCCGACGTCATCTTCAACGGTTCCGCCAACCGCCGGGCCCTCAACGCTGCCGAATCCACGCTCACTTTCGACAATTCCCAGCGGCGGCTGGCCATCGACACGCCCGAGGTGCACATCACCCGCCGGGTTTACCGCAGCGGCGAGGGCGAATACCTGATCAACCGCCAGCCGGCTCGGTTGCGCGACATTCGCGACCTGCTGGCCGGCACCGGCATGGCGACCGAAGCCTACAGCATCATCGAGCAGGGCAAGGTCGACGTTCTGCTCCAGGCCTCGCCCCGCGACCGCCGATTGATCTTCGAAGAGGCCGCCGGCATCAGCCGCTTCAAGGCCAAGAAGCTCGAAGCCCAGCGGCGGCTGGAACGCGTCGAGCAGAACCTGCTGCGGCTCTCGGACATCGTCGAGGAAGTCGACAATCGGCTCCGCACCGTGCGGACCCAGGCCGCCAAGGCCCGCCGCTACAAGGAATATGCCGACCGGTTACAAGAGCTGCGCACCCAGGTGGGCCTGGCCGACTGGCGGGCTCTGACCGAGAGGCTCGAAGCGATCGAAGCCGAAGTCGCCCAGCTGACGCGACGAGGCCGCCAGCAGCGCCGCCCTGGCCGAGAAGCTCGAAGCCCAGGCCCTGGCGATGGAACTGGAGATCGTCCAGTCGGAAGAGGCCATTCGCTCGAACGAATCGCGCAGTGCCCAGAACCGCGAACGGATCGCGGCCTACGAAGCCGCGATCGACCACGAGCGCCGGCTGAGTCACGACCTGGAGCAAGAAATTGCCCGGGCCCGCCGCCAGCTCACTGCCATGCGGCTGCGGGCAGGCAACCTCGACGATCAGCTCCGCGAGACGACCGTGGCCCTGGCCGCGATCGACGGCGAACATCGCGCCGTCGCCGGCCGCGTGGGCGAACAGGAACGCGGACTCACCCGAATCGACCGGCGAACTCGACGCCCTGCGGAACGAAAACCAGCAGCGTCGCGCCGCGCCACCTGGAGCAGCTCCGCGCGGCCGCGGCCCTGGGCAATCAGATTAGCGTGCTGGAATCGCGCAGTCGCGGCGGCCGCCACGATCTGTCAGCGGGGCGATGCCCGTCGGGCCGAACTGGCCGAGCTGCGAACCCGCCTGCAAGGCGAGCTGGCCCAACAGCGCGCAACTCGCCGAGCTGGCGCGCCAAAGCCAGGAGCGCGAACAGGCGCTCGACGCGCTTGCGAGCTCGCCTGGCCGAGCGCCGGCAAGAATATGCTCGGGTGCAGCAGGAACTATCGACGCTTCGCGAAAAGCACAGCGGGGCCAGCGAACGGGCTGCCTTGCTCGACGAACTGGAACGCCGGCTCGAGGGCGTCAGTTCGGGCGTCAAAGAGATGCTGGTCAAAGCCCGGCAGTCATCGGCTGGGCCTTACCGGCAGATTCGCGGCCTCGTGGCCGATCTGCTCAACGTGCATCTCGACACCGCCGCGCTCGTCGAAGCGGCCCTGGGCGAGGCGGCCCAGTATGTCGTGCTAGCCGGCTCGAAGGAGTTGGTCGAGGAGTTGCAGCGCGAGTCAGGCCGCCCGGCCGGCCGCGTCGGCTTCGTCCGGCTCGATGTGCTACCGCCCGTGACCGGGGCCGAAGCGATCGATCTGACCGACCAGCCGGGCGTGGTGGGCCGCGCCGATCAATTCGTCGAAACGGCGCCCGAGTTTGCCGTGCTCGCCAAACGCCTCTTGGGAAAAACCTGGATCGTGGAAACCCTGGCCGATGGTTTGGCTATCGCCGAAACCGTCGGCCGCGGCCTGACGTTCGTCAGCCGGACCTGCGACGTGGTCGGGGCCGACGGCACACTGTTGGTCGGCCCGCGGCAGGCGGCCACCGGCCTGATCTCGCGCCGCAGCGAGCTCCGTTCGCTCCGCCAGCAAGTGGCCGACCTGGCCGCCAAGATCGAGCGCCGCGGCGGCGAAGTGGCGGCCCTGGCCGACGATATCGCCAGCAGCGACAAGCAAGCCAGCCGGCTGGCGGCCGAAGCCCGGGAGCTGGCCCAGCGACTGGCCGAGCAGCGTTTGGCCTCCGGCGCCGCCGAAGAGCGGCACGTGCAGCTCGAACGCCAGGCCGCCGCGGTCGAAGCCGAATTGACCGACGCCGCGGCCGAACATTCCACCGCCACGACAACTCTGACGGCCGCGCGAGATCGGCAGCAGGCCACCGCCCAGGCTGTGACCGAACTGGAAGCCCGGCTGCAAGCGGCCGACGCCCGGATCGGCGAGCTAGAGCAGCACCGCCAGCGGGCCAGCCGTGAGACGAATGCCGCCCGCGTCGACCTGGCCAAGATCGAGCAGCAGGTCGAGCACCTGCGGACCCAGCAAAGCCAGCTGCAGCGCGATCAACAGGAACGGGGCAAGGCCCTCGAAGACAGCCGGGCCCAACTGGCCACCGCCGCCGAGCGGGCCCGTCAGGCCGAGCGGAACATCCTCACCGCAGAGTCGGCCGTGGCCGAACTGTTTCTGCGCAAGAGGCGCTGCTGACCGCTAACGTCGAGCGAATCAACCTCCGCGAAGAGCGCCGTACCCAGAAAAACGATTTCGCCCAGGAAGCCCAGCGGGCTCGGGCACGGATTCGCAAAGTCGAAGCCCGGCTGCACGCCAAACAGTTGGCTGCGGGCGAGCTGCGGCACGAGCGCACGACGCTGGCCGACCGCCTGCGCGAGGATTATGGCATCGACCTGGCCACAATCCAGCGCGAGCTGACGCCCGACGAACTGGCCGCCCGGACGACGATCGACGCCGAGATCGCCGACCTGCGATCCAAGATCAACAGCATCGGCGGCGTGAACCTCGACGCTCTGACCGAGCTCGAAGAGCTCGAAGCCCGGTTCGGCAACCTGTCCAGCCAGCACGCCGACCTGTCATCTGCCAAGGCCTCGCTCGACGACATCATCGACAAGATCAATGCCGACAGCCGCCGGCTGTTCAGCGAAATGCTCGACTCCGTGCGGGAACACTTCCAGTCGCTATTCCGCAAGCTGTTCGGCGGCGGTCAGGCCGAGATCGTGCTGGAAGAAGGGGTCGACGTGCTGGAGAGCGGGATCGAGATTCTCGCCCGGCCCCCGGGCAAGGAGCCGCGCAACATTTCGCTCCTGTCGGGCGGCGAAAAGACACTCACCTGCGTGGCCCTGCTGCTGGCCATCTTCCGCAGCCGGCCGAGCCCGTTCTGCGTGCTCGACGAAGTCGACGCGGCTCTGGACGAGGCCAACATCGAGCGCTTCGTCGGCGTGCTGAAAGAATTCCTGGCCTGGACCCAGTTCATCGTCGTCACCCATTCCAAGAAGACGATGACCTGCGCCAATACGCTCTACGGCATCACGATGCAAGAGTCGGGCATCTCGAAGCGCGTGGCCGTCCGCTTCGAAGACGTGACCGAGACCGGCGAATTCAAGCACTACGAAGACGTCCCGTCGGCCGACGAGCAAGCGGCGTAGCCGCCGCGGTCGCAAGGCAGAAGGATGACGACCGCGCGAGGGGGCGCACCGCAAAATCTCACTTCCCGCGGGGAAGAAAGCAGGTCAATTGGCCTCGTGACCTGCCCCAAGTGATCCCATTACCGACTGCCGCCCCATGCCCGAAAAATCAATCGCCCAAAAGATGTTTCTCAAGGCGGGCAAATCTCTGGTCGTGCTGCAGCCGCCGGACGATTGGCAAACGTTGCTGGGCAAGGTGCCGTCGGACCTGATCGGCCCGAAGGACCGGAAATCGCCGGCCGACACGGTGATCCTGTTTGCCCGCAACCAGAAGGAATTGGAAGCTCACATGCCGCGGGCCAAATCACGCCTGGCCGACGGCGGCGCACTGTGGGTGGCCTACGTCAAAGGAACCTCCAAGCAGAAGGGCGACATCAATCGCGATTCCATCCGCGACCATGCCGCCACTATCGGCCTGGAAGCCGTGTCGATCATCGCCCTCAATGTCGACTGGTCGGCCCTGCGGCTGAAGCAGATATAATCCTGAGTGGGTCAACGGGGACAGACGCCAAGCGTCAGGCATTGGAGCCAGCCCGCGATTGGACGATAAGCTCCAGCGCAGGGCAAGCCCGTCCAGGGAACACAGATGAACGCGGATGAAGCCAGAGGAAGGGGATAAAAGGGCGGAAAGATCGGCGGGAGAGTGATCCGCAGATTTCACCGATTACGCAGATTTAAAGAGAGCGGAATCTGTTAGCCAGGTCTGTCCGAGGGAACCGACTCCGCGGAATCTGCGAGATCTGTGGATAAACTCCCCTCTTGGCACACTGCCACACCTTCGTCCATCTGCGTTCATCCGTGCCCATCCCGTTCATCTGCGTTCTTCAGGGGAGCGTACTTCAGGAAAGGTCCGGCGGTCCGAGTCCGGTTACTTCTCGCGATTTGACTCGACAACTCCCAACCGAATCCAGGACAATTCAGGCGTCAGCCACTCTTCGCCTGCTTCCGTCCGCCATCCTCAAATCGCAGTAGAATTCTCCCCGTGCTGCCCTACAGCCAGGCCGCGATCAAGCATCTCCGCGCCGCCGATCCGGTGATGAAGGAGGTCATCCGCCGCGTGGGCCCGTTCGGGCTCAAGCCGCAGCGGAACGGTTTCCGGATGCTGGCGATTTCGATCATCTCGCAGCAGATTTCCACGGCTGCCGCCCGCACGATTCGGGGGCGGCTGGAAGAGCAGCTCAAGCCCGGCCGTTTCACCGCCGCCAACATTGCCCAGCTGAGCCGCGAGCAATTGCGGTCGGTCGGATTGTCGCGGCAGAAGGGCGAATACCTGCACGGCCTGGCCGCCGCGGTCAGCGAGCGGACGATCCGGCTCGATCGGGCCGCGCGGATGCACGACGAGCAATTGATCGAGCACCTGACGGCCCTCAAGGGCGTCGGCCGCTGGACGGCCCAGATGTACCTCGTCTTTTCGCTCGGCCGGCCCGACGTCTTTCCGCACGACGACCTGGGCATCCGCTCGGCGATCCGCAATCTGTACGGCCTGGCCGAGCTGCCCGACCGGCACACCTGCCACCGCGTGGCCGAGCCCTGGCGTCCCTACGCGACCGTGGCCAGTTGGTATTGCTGGCGGAGCCTGGAGCTGGTCAAACGCGAAGAAGGTTCGCCGCGGAGTACGCCGAGGACGCGGAGGAAGGCCAAGGCGAACTAGAATTGGCGGGTCCGGGCGGTCGTTCGTGGCGTCTGCGGCGGACCTGGCGGCCCTCAACACGGCCGGCCGCGATTTGCCTGATTTCGCCCAAAAGTGCTAGGCTGTACCGAGCAGCGGTCGTTCATTATCTTTTCATTTCCATAATCCGCTGTGCCGCTTCATTTCGGAGGCGTCTATGCACTGGCGACAAGGCGACCTGCTGATCGAAACGATTCGCACGATTCCCGAGGGAGCCGTCCCGCTGGCGGGCGGCGTACTGGCGGAGGGAGAGCTGACCGGCCACGCCCATCGCATTGAGGACGAGCGCACCGCCCAGCTATTCGCTTGCAACGGGCAAATATTGCTCAATATTGTCGCGCCGCAGGCCCGGATCGTCCACGACGAGCACGGTCCGATCGATCTCGATCGCGGGGCGTACCGAGTCTGGCGGCAACGCGAGTACAGCCCGGCCATCGCCCGCGGTTCGCTCAACGTGCCGCGATTAGCCGGCGGTGCCGCCCATGTGGCCCTTCCACACCTTGTTCCGCTGCTCGCCCAAGCGGGCCCGGCAACAGATCCTGGCGGGCCGCGCCCCGCGGACGACGGGTCGCCGGCGCACTCGGCCTGGCGGGCTCGAAAACGCTCGCGTCGCTGCCGGCCAACCTGGCGGCCGATTCGATCGATGTGGCCGATTGCCCGCGCCTCCGGGAGCTGCCGGCCGGACTGCGCTGCCGCGAACTCGACGTCAGCCGGACCGGCATCGACAAGCTGCCCGACGATCTGCAAGTCGACGCGTCCCTGACGGCGGCCAGCTGCCAGCGACTGCAAATGCTGCCGGCGCTGCGCCTCGAGCGGCTGGTGCTGCGCGGCTGCGTTCGCCTGCGTACGTTGCCGGAGGGTCTGGTCGCGCGACACGTCGATCTGGGCCGCTGCCACCGGCTGGAAATCTTGCCCGAGTCGCTCGCGGCCGGGGCGACAGCGCTCGACCTGAGCGGGTGCAGCAGCCTGACCGTGCTGCCCGAGCGGTTCGGTCGCTTGCAATGGCTGAACATCGCTGGCTGCGTACGGCTGACCGAGTTGCCACTGGGCATGCGACTACGGGGCTCAATCGAGGTGGCCGGCTCCGGATTGCGGGGGCTCCCCTGGTCGCTACGCTCCGCGCGGATACTGTGGCGGGGCGTGCCGGTGACGCCCGACATTGCCTTTGCCCCCGAGAGCATCACCGCGGCTGAGATCCTGGGTGAGGCGAACGCGGCCCTGCGGCAAGTAATGCTGGAGCGGGTCGGGCTGGAGCGATTCGTGCGCGAAGCCGATGCAGCAGTCATCGACCGCGATCGCGACGCCGGTGGCGAGCGACGGCTGTTGCGAATCGCCGTTGACGGCGGCGAAGACATCGTCTGCGTGCAGGTCACCTGCCCTTCGACCGGCAAAATCTACTTGCTCCGCGTGCCGCCCGAAATGTACTCCTGCCAGCAAGCCGTCGCCTGGACCGCCGGCTTTCGCAATCCGGACAGTTACCGGCCTTACGCCGAGACGTGATCGCGCCCGTCGCATTGAGCGGCACACATCATTCAATATCGAACAGATGCCGCTCCACTTTCAGCCCGGTCAAGCTGGAGCTTGGGCAGCCCTGCCGTTGAATTGTCGTACCGCTCACCACCCAATTGCCGTTGCCACGCCGCCGCGGTGCGTCTACATTGCAAGCGACCCTGACGGCCCGCCGCAGAATCTCCCACCTCTGGAACGATTGCACACCTCATGGAAACCACCGCCCTCGATTTTCTCAAGCGCTTGTTGGAAACGCCCAGCCCGTCGGGCTATGAGGAGCGGATCCAGAAAGTGGTTCGCGAATACGTCGCCGACTTTGCCGACGAAGTCCGGACCGACTTGCACGGCAACCTGATGGCCGTCCGCAATCCGACGGCCGGACTGCGGGTGATGCTGGCCGGGCACTGCGACCAGATCGGCTTTCTGGTGCAGTACATCGACAGCGACGGCTTCCTCTGGATTCAGCCGGTGGGCGGCTGGGATGCCCAGGTGCTGATCGGCCAGAAGATGACCGTCTGGCCCAAGGGAGACCCGATTCCCGGCGTGGTCGCCCGCAAGCCGATCCACCTGCTCACCGACGAAGAGCGGAAGCAAGTGCCGAAGCTCAAGGACCTGTGGCTCGACATCGGTGCCAAGGACAAGGAGCAGGCCGCCTCGCTGGTGGCCGTGGGCGATCCGGTGACGCTGGAGCTGGGCTTTCGCCCGATGCTCAACAACCAGGCCACCGCCCCGGCGATGGACGACAAGACCGGCCTCTGGGTGGCGATCGAGGCCCTGCGGCGCACCAAGGGCAAGAAGCTCAACTGCGCTCTGTTCGCCGTCTCAACGGTGCAGGAAGAGATCGGTATGCGCGGGGCGACGACCAGCGCCTTCGGCATCGACCCACAGGTAGGCATCGCCATCGACGTGACGCACGCCACCGATTGCCCGACGATCGACAAGAAGACCGAAGGCGACGTCGCCCTGGGCAAGGGCCCGGTGATTTATCGCGGTCCGAACATGAACCCCCGCGTGGTCGAACGGCTCGTCGCGGCGGCGAAGGACCGCGAGATCCCCTACCAGCCGGGCTCGCTCGGCCGGGCCAGCTACACCGACGCCAATGCCATTCAGCTCGCCCGCGCGGGAGTGGCGGCCTCGCTGGTGAGCATCCCGAATCGCTACATGCACAGCCCCGTCGAGATGATCTCTCTGGACGACATCGATCGAGCCGCGGATCTCTTGGCCGAGTTCGCGCTAAGGTTGGAGGGCAGCGAGGACTTTCGGCCGAGCGCGGGGGCGTAGCGAGGTCTGGAATTCGGAATGCGTCACGTGGGACGGAATCAGCGACCGGCCGGTCACTACCGTTAAGCCCGCCGGCGGCGTCCGGCGGGTTTGCCCCGGAGCGCACGCACTCAATCAAACGACCGCCGCGCTCAACGCAGCTCCGCCAAAACCGCTCCCATGCGAATCAGCCTGCGGCTGCTGTTCTTCGTAGTGCTCGTGTGCTCGGTCGGGCTGGCGCAATACGTCGGCTCGTCGCGGCACGGCGCTTGGGGCGAGCCCGCGATCTGGGGCCTGCCCGCCGCCGAGGTCCTGCTGCTCGACGCCCTGGCCCTGCTGGCCTGGTGGCGAATCCATCGCAAACAGCGTCGCGAACAGCCAGAATCCATCGACAAACATTGATGGATTGCCGCTTCTGTGCTACAGTAACGGCGCGACCTTTGGGTCCTGACCGATCGCCCGCGGAGGCCGCCCCAAACGGGGCGGGACAACGGTGCTTGCACTTTCCGATCCGCGAACGGGGCGTAATTGCCAGGGCCCAAGCCGCCGCGATTTCCTGCGGATCGGGGCCCTGGGCTGCGGCGGCTTCGCCCTGGCCGATCTGCTGGCGGCCCGGGCCGGCGCCCAGACGACTGGCAGCGGGTCGGCCGCGAGCCTGACGACCGGCAAGTCGGTGGTCCTGCTGTTCTTGCATGGCGGTCCGCCGCACATCGAATTCTTCGATCCCAAGATGTCGGCCCCGGCCGAGTTTCGCAGCATCACCGGCGAGACGGCCACGCGGCACCCGGGCGTCACCTTCGGCGGCACATTCGAGCAGCTCGCCCAGCGGACCGACCGGTTCACGATCGTCCGCTCGTACGGCTCGAAGAATGCCGACCACAAGTACGACCCAGTCGTCGCCGCGGGCAACTCAGTCAAGGCGGCCGCCAGCGCCATCTACGCCCGGGTGGCCGGCAGCAACGACCCGCGGACAGGCATGCCCAGCAACGTGCTGGTGCTGCCCGAGGCGATTCAGGAAGGTCTGAAGCTCGAAGGCAATTTCGAGACGGGAGCCCTTTCGACCGTCACGACGCCGGGCGAATTGGGCCCGGCCTACGCCGCCTTCAGCCCCAACGGTGGCGGCGACTTGCAGAAGAACATGCAACTGCGGATCGCGCCGAGCGGCTAGCCGATCGCCGGACGCTGCTCACGGATTTGGACCGGATGCGGCGCCAGGTCGAGTCGAGCAACCTGCTCAGTGGCGTCGATCGCTACCAGCAGCAAGCTTTCGACGTGATCACGCGGGGGATCGCCACGGCGTTCGATCTGACGAAGGAAGATTCTCGGACCCGCGAGCGGTACGACACCAGCCACTTGTTCCGGATGGCCGATCTGCAGCGCTACTACGACATGCGACGGGTCACCAACTTGCTGGGGCACCAGATGTTACTCGCCCGGCGGCTGTGCGAGGCGGGCTGCGGCTTCGTCACCGTCTCGGACTGCGGCTGGGACATGCACGCCAATGGCAACAGCCCCAAAGGCATGGCCGGGGTCTGGCCGATGAGCCGGCAGGTCGACCACGCCGTCAGCGCGTTCTTGGACGACGTCCACGAGCGCGGCCTGTCGGACAAGATTCTGCTGGTCGTGACCGGCGAGATGGGTCGCTCGCCGCGGATCAATCGGCGACGGCGGCCGCGACCACTACGGCGAGCTGACGCCGCTGCTCGTGGCCGGCGGCGGTCTGCGAATGGGCAGCATCGTCGGCCAGAGCGATCATCAGGCGGCCCGGCCGATCACCACGCCCTATACGGCCGCCCATCTGATGAACACGATCCTCCGCACCGTGCTCGACGTGGGCCAGGTGCGGCTCCGGTCGGAACTGCCCCGCGGTCTGGTCAAATCGCTCGAAGACGGCCAGCCAATCGTCGAGCTGATGGGCTAGGCACAAAAAGCCACCCGGCACACGCTCTCGACCCTGCCGCTTGGGCCTCTGCTCGGCGAACCGTAGAATGGCGGGGCCCGGTCGCCGGAGCCCTGGGCGCCACCTTGAGGATCGCTCTCCATGGCCGAGATGCTGGACTGCCTGGTCAATTATTTCAGCGGCGACGCGACCGAGAACGGCACGCCCCGGCTGTACATTTGCTACCGGCTGGTGGCCGGGCCCGGCGTGACGCCCGACGGCGGCGTGGCGATCATCACCGTGCTGGCGGCCAATCACTCCGGCGTGTGGGAAGTGGCAGAGCGGTTCCACGCCGTCAGCGAGGGCGGCCCGTCGGCCGCGCTGGCCAAGACGCTCCGCTACCTCGAATCGTTTCACGACGACCAGTACGCCCGGAAGGTGCAGTCGGAGATTCGCGGCATCGCTTGCCACGATCAGTGGTTCGGCCAGCCCGAGGGGAGCCAGCACTGCCGGGCGACGGTGGCGGCGCCGCGGATCGAGCCGATGGTGCTGCTCACGCAGATGGAGGCGGGCGAGCCACTGGTGGTGCTCGACGCCCGCTCGCCCGAAAGCTGGGCGGCGAGCACTCAGCACATTCACGGCGACGTGCGGATCGATCGCGACCGGCTGGAGGTCGACCCCTCCTGGTCGAAGGATGAAATGATCGTGGTTTATTGTGCCTGCCCGCACGATGCCGAAGCGGCCGATGTCGCCGGCTGGCTCCGCGAGCAGGGCTTCGGCCGGGCCTACGTGCTGCACGGCGGCCTCGATGCCTGGCAAGCCGCCAGTGGGCCGCTGGAAGCGAAGTAGCCCAGGCGGGCAGGCTGCAGGCGGCAGGCTTCAGTTTCCAGGGGATCAGGCTTCGGGCTCCAGTTCCACATTCCCACTTCCGAATTTCCACTTCGCCGTTTTTATGTCGGCATCCGTTCCGGCGCCTACCCGCGGGACGCCGCCCGCGGGCTTAACGGTAATCACCGGCCCAGTGCTGTTTTTCCGCCGTTTCCCATTCCGACTTCCGACTTCGCCAGTCCCCAACCCCCAGCCCCCACTCCCCTTCCATGTGCGGTCGCTACACCCTCCGAACGCCTGCCAAGGACGTCGCCACGCTCTTCGAGCTGGACGAAGTGCCCGATTTGACGCCGCGGTACAACATCGCACCCACGCAGTCGGTGGCGGCGGTGCGGCGGCAGCCGGGCATGCGGCAGCGGGAACTGGTCATGCTCCACTGGGGCCTGATTCCTCCCTGGGCCGACGACCCCAAGATCGGCTATAGCACGATCAACGCCCGGGCCGAAACGGTCGCCACCAAGCCCACCTATCGTGGGCCGTTCAAGAAGCGGCGCTGCTTGATCGTGGCCGACGGCTTTTACGAATGGCAGAAGTCGGGGAGCAAGAAGCAGCCCTTTCTCATCCAGCGGCGCGACGGCGGGCCATTCGCCCTGGCCGGCCTATGGGAACGCTGGAAGCGGGACGACCTGGCAATCGAATCCTGCTCGATCATCGTCACGACGCCCAATGAGCTCATCGGCACGATCCACGATCGGATGCCGGTGATCCTCGACCCGCGCGATTTCGAATCCTGGCTCGACCCGGCCAACGAAGACGTCCCCCGATTGGAGCAGTTGCTGGTGCCTGCCCCGGCCGACCAGTTTCAGACCTTTCCGGTGTCGACGCTGGTCAACAATCCGGGCAATGACGTGGCCGGGTGCGTGGAACCTTTGGCGGCGGCGGGGTGAGCCATGCAACACCCGGCCTGGATCTTGGTGTTGGTCGGCGGGCTGGTTTTGACGATTGGCGTCGTCTGGCTACTGCTGCCGGCCGTGCCCTGGCTGGGCAAATTGCCCGGCGACATCGCGGTCGAGCGGGGCAATTTCCACTTCTACTTTCCGCTGGCCACCTGCATTCTGGTCAGCGCCGTGCTCAGCGGCATTCTGTGGCTGGTGCGGTATTTTTCGCGGTAAGAGACCGAGCGGCCAACGCTGCCGGCCGGGCGGCGGGCAGCTGTGCGCGTGGCACCGTTCGGGCCCCCGCACCCGCTAAAAGCTCGGGCAAACAGCGACACCTTGTTGCGCAATCGCGGCGCCGACCATGCGAGGCTCTGACGGTTGGCGGGCCAGTTTGCCGGCAAATAGGCCCCATTTGCCCGGCCGGCACGACGATTGCACCCAACCGCGCCCATCTTGGCCGTGCCCACCTGCGCATTCCAGCGCGGCTCGAAAGTCCACCAGCGCGGGCAAGTCGGCTCCGTTGCCAAGTCAGTTTTTCGCGTCGCAGAGGATCGATCGATGCAGGGCGTTCTTCTTCACTGGGCCCGCTCCTTGGCGGCGGTTTTTCTTCTCAGCGGGGCAATGAGCCAGGCCCGCGCGGCCGATTGGCCCCAGTGGGGCGGCAGCGACCAGCGGACGATGGCCTCGGCCGAGACCGGGTTGCCGGCCCGGTTCGAGCCCGGCAAGCGGCGCCGAGATCGTCTGGGCGTCGACCCGGCGACGATGAAAAACGTCCACTGGGTCGCGCGGCTCGGGAGCGAGAACTATTCCGCCCCCGTGATTGCCGCCGGCCGGGTGCTGATCGGCACCAACGACGAGGATCTGGACGACTCGCGCTTGCGGCCCACTCGGGGCGGCGTGCTGCTCTGCCTGGACCAGTGGACCGGCAAGCTGCTCTGGCGGCTGGTCGTGCCCAAGCTCGAGATCGATCGCTCCAAGGTGAGCCAAGATTTCGACGACATGAACCTGGGCATCTGCTCGACGGCGACTGTCAAAGACAACCGGGTCTATCTCGTGACCAATCGCTGCGAGGTGCTTTGCCTCGATCTCGACGGCCTGGCCAATGGCAACGACGGCCCGTTCCGCGACGAAGCCCACTTCCCCGTGCCCGAGGGAGCGGCGCCGCTGGAGCTGCGGCCGACCGATGCCGACATCCTCTGGCGGTTCGACATGCTCCGCGATCTGCCGGTCTTTCCGCACGACGCGGCCAATTCGTCCGTGCTGGTGCATGGCGATTTTGTGTATGCCGGCACGGCCAACGGAGTGTATGACGGCAAAGTTGTGCTGCCGCAGGCCCCCTCGCTGATCGTGCTCGACCGGCGGACCGGCAAGCTGGTGGCCAAGGACGACGGCCGGATCAGTGCCAACGTGTTTCATGGGCAGTGGTCGTCGCCGTCGCTCGCCCATGTCGGCGGGCGGGAAATGATCGTCTTCGGCGGCGGCGACGGCTGGTGCTACGGCTTCCGCCCGATCTCGGCCGACCAGCTCGCTACCGACGGGATTGGAATGCCTGTGGCGGTTCGACTGCAATCCGCCCGGCTATCGCGAGCGGAACGGCCGGCCGATCGATTACTGGGCCCTGGTGCGGGGCGGGGCCCGCGAGTTTCTCGACGGCGGCCGGCTGGTCAGCCCGAGCGAGATCATCGGCACGCCCGCGGTCTACGATGGGCGAATCTACGTCACCATCGGACAAGATCCCGTCCACGGGCCCGGCGCGGGAGCCCTGTCGTGCATCGTGCCCGACGGCTCGGGCGACGTGACTCGCAGCCACTCCGCCTGGCAATACACGGACATTGGGCGCAGCATGTCGACCGTGGCCTGCACCGGCGGACTGGTGTTCGCGGCCGAACATGCCGGCAAGGTCCACTGTCTCGACGCGCGCAGCGGCGAAGTTCAATGGGTCCACAACACGGGCGAAGAAATCTGGTCGAGCAGCCTGGCCGCCGACGGCAAATTGTACGTCGGCACCCGCCGGGGACTGGTGGTCCTCTCGGCCACCCGCCAGGAGCACCGCCTGGCCGACATCCGGCTCGGTTCGGCTGTCTGGTCCGCTCCCACCGCCGCCGGCGGCATGCTCTTCGTAGCCTCGCAGCGCAATCTGTGGGCCGTAAAGGACAAGGGGGAGTTGCCGTAGGCTGAGGGGATAGAGGATAGGATGCAGGGGGTAGGGATTTCGGAACACGAATTGGCGGAGAATCAGCATTCGGCCGGTGAAGATTGTTAAGCCCGCGGGCGGTGTCCCGCGGGTTAGCCCCGGTGCGGACGCCGTTATCGAATCTGCGGCCGCGGTCCAGGCGTCTCGATGTTCGCACTACTTGGCGGACCGCAGTTCCAGCAGAATCACCGAGTCGTGCCGGTGATCCAGCGGCAGGACCTGGGCTTTGCCGGCGGCTGATGCGCGGACATCGGGCCCTGGCTCACGCTCACCGCTCGCCGGGTCCATAATCGTGCGGCGGTAGTTGGCCTCGGGGCGCAGGTCGGCCAGCTCGATCACACCGGGCCCGATGGCGTAAATCACTCGCAGCCGGTCGCCGATTCCACAGGCCTGCGGCGGAAACTTGGCAGCGGCGGCGGTCAATGGCCCCCAGGGGGCGTCGCCGGACTTGGCCAGCACGAGAGCGGCGAGCCACTTGGAGTCGTCGAAATTGGCGTCGCGCCAGCCTTCGGCTTCTTGCCGCGAACAGCGCCAGCTCGCGTCGGTGCCGATCGTCAGGCCGTCCAGCGTCAATCGGGCATTGAACCCGGCCGGATTCAACTCGACCGGCGTTTTGAGATTGGTCGCGGCGACGGCCAGCACGTTGCCATGCGCGCGGAGCAGTTTGCGTACGTCGTACGTCCGCGGCTTCTGCCAGTCGGCCGCCTTGGCCGACCAGTTCACCGTTGAGCCAGACCGTGTATTTGTCGTCGGCCGTGATCGCCAGCTCCGCTTGTTCGGGTTGCAGGAAGCCATCGAGATCAAACACCCGGCGAAAATACCGCGTCTCCAGGGGCGCGTTGCGCTTCGGTTCCCCCTCGGGATACCAGATCCAGTTGGCCAGCTCGCCCTGCGATCCGGACCAGCGGACGCTCTCGGGCATCGGTACCAGCTCGGTCCAGGGAAGTGACTCGAAAAACTTTTTGCCGATGGCCATTTGCGTCGAGCCGGGCAGGTTCATCGCCTCGTCCCAGGCGATCTGGCCGTAATTGCCGCCGGTGGGCGAATTGCCATGCGGCTGCCCCTTGCGATTGACCTGCCAGATGCCGTTGGCCCCGTAGGTGTGGCCGGCCGCCCCGCCGGTCATGCAGAGCCAGAACATCGTCCGCGTCCACTCGGTCGGCAGGCTGTCGCCGAGCTTTTCGTAGGCCGCCTCGCCGTTGATGACCGGCATCGTCGGCTGGGCCGCGTACGACTCCCGCATAGCTTGGATGGTGATCGACACCGCCTCGCCCTGCCCGTGCGGGGTTTGGAGCATGTCGAAGTCGAGCAGGGCCGGATCGTCGGTCGCGTGGCGGGAGGTGTACTTGTTGATCGCCGTGGGATGAATTGTCAGCGGACGCCGCCAGGGATCGGTCTGGCGAATCGAACGCAGCACGTCGGTCCAGCCATGCACTTGCTCCCGATCGTCCCGGGGAAAGCCGGCCGCCTGATACCAATTGAGGTTCGCCTCGCCCGCGGCGCACCAGACGACGGGCCAACTGCCATAGCGGGCAATCAGGTACCGCCAATGGGCATCGAGCTTCTCGACGCCCATCCAGGGCATGAAATATCCCCAGGCTCCGACCAGGCAGGGCGTGATCCCCTGGTCGACCAGGTGCCAGAGCCGCTCGTCGGCCCGGTCGAAATATTCCGGGCGAATCCGGGTGTAATCCTTCTCCCAGGGAAAGCCGGCTTCGTTCGCCCCGCGCTCATCGAAGGGATGCATGTCGGGATACAGCCCGGCCACGATCTGCACTACGTTGAATCCCTTGGCCTTCCGATCGGCCGCGAGCCGCTGAAAATCTTCCGGCCAGCGCAGGCGTTGGCACAGCCCCATCCACCAGGTGTCGCCGAGCCAGAACAGCGGCGTTCCGTCGGCGTGCTCGAAGTGGCGGTGGTCGGCCGCCACGCGAATCGGCCCGTGCAGCA
Organism: uncultured Planctomycetaceae bacterium; assembly: GCA_963828155.1. Lineage (GTDB taxonomy): Bacteria > Planctomycetota > Planctomycetia > Pirellulales > PALSA-1355 > CAWCAX01. Next base: position 52,589 of record CAWHDQ010000007.1, on the reverse strand, counting down.
GCAGCTCGTTGGTGCCTTCGTAGGTGCGGATCTGGATTGTGCCCGAGCGGCCCGTCAGGCCGGCATCGTCGGCCTGGTTCGATTCGCTCCGCCAGCGATGCAGGCCAAAATTCGGCGACGCGTAGCGGGCTTTCCAGGTCGAGCCGCCGGCCCAAAAGGCCGGCACGCGGCGCTCGGTGCCGTTGGGCTCGGTGGCCACGAGGTCCAGCTTCACGTCGTGGAACGGATCGGCGTACCTGCGGGCTGCGTCGAACTGGATTTCCACCGGCACGTTCGTTTGGGTGCGGCTCTCGACCTTTTCCGCCGCTGCCACCGGCGGCGCTAGCAGGCAAGCCAGCGCTGCCACGGCGGTGATCTGGGCGAAAGGTTTCACGGCGGAAATCTCCGGATGCGGGGACTGGACGGGAGGCGCGCCTGCGCGAGCATCCGGATAGTTTCGCTTGCGGACGGTCACAGGGGAAGCGGCCCGGCGCTTTCCGAGCGTGAGCGGCAGAGACGCTAGCCGAAGGTGGGTTGGCTGCCTGGGCCGTTATTCGGTACCGCTGGGGCCGATGTTTTTGCTCGTGGCACGCCCGGTCCGAGGTTACCCGTCGTCGAACCGGCGGCTAGCGCGTTGCCGCTCACCGCGGTGCCGCGTTCATCGGGACACAACGACTGAGGCAATGTTGTGAAAGCGCACTTCGGCAATCCTGGCGGCTTTGAGTCAGCAGATTTCGTTCAACCCGCCGCCATTGCCGCCGCGGCGCCATCAAACGGCAGCTAGCATCAGACTGGTCTAGGTTATTTCGGCGCGTTGACGTAAATTCCCCACCTGCTTGCGCAAGGATGCTCAAGCGGTCGGACAAAAACGGGGCATCAAAGCGATGAAAACGAACGTAACCCTCTACGACTCGATCGACTCGGTCCCCCCGCATGAGTGGAGTGAGCTGACTGCGCACCGACCGCCAATTGCTTCATGCGGCCGGCGTTCCTCCGCGCCCTGGAGCGGACGCTGCCGGCGGACGCCCGGATCTATCACGCGCTGGTTCGCACGCCCGACGGCCGGCCGGTCGCCTGCGCGAGCTTGTGCCTGTTCCCGGTCGACCTGCTGACGTTGGCCAGCCGCAATCTGCGCAGTAGGCTCGCCTGGTTGCACAGACTGTTTCCCCGACTGACGCAGCTCAAGATCCTGATGTGTGGCCTCCCTTTTTCGGCCGGGCAAAGCCATCTTGTCTTTGCGCCGGGAGCAGACCGGGCGCGCGTCCTGGAACAGCTCGATCTGGTTCTGCAGCAACTGGCCCGGCGTGAAGGCGCCCGACTCGTCGTGTTCAAGGAGTTCGGGCCGGAGGATCGCGGCGACCTGGCCGGCCTGCTCGAGCTGAGGCTACGTCCGCGGCGATTCTCCCGCGACCTACGAAATGCAAAAGCCGTTCGCCGACTTCGCCGAATACAGCGCGGCCTTAAAGGCCCATTACCGCACCAATATCAAACGGGCCAAGCGGAAGTTCGCCGCCGCCGGCTGCCGATTCGTGCGCCTGACCCAACTGGCCGATATCGAGCGCGCCTACACGCCCGAGGTCCACCGGCTGTACGAAGCGGTCGCGCTGAACTCGGAAACCCGACTCGAAATCCTGTCGCACGCCTGCTTTCTCGAATTGGCGGCCCAGTGGACCGGCCGGCTCGCCCTGACGCTGGCCTATCGGGAAGATCAACTGATCGGCTTCACCTGGGAACTGATCGATCAGTCTGTCTATCGTTGCCTGTTCATGGGCGTGGATTACCGTCAGAGCACCGAGACCGATCTGTACTTCAATCTGGTTTACGAGGCGATGAATAACGCCTTCCAGTCTGGCGCGAGAACCTTGCAGCTGGGCCAAACGGCGGACGAATTCAAGAGCCTGCTCGGTTGTTCCGGCGCGCCGCTCGATGTCTATGCCCGGGGCGTGGGGCCGATGCTCGCCTGGGCCCTGCAGCAGGCCGCCGGGCTGCTGTTTCCGCCGCGGCCGAGTTTGGCGGCTCACGACATTTTCAAGGCCCCGGCAATCCCGCAGGTTCCCAAGCCATTGCGTCCCGCGAAACGGGTTCGCCAGACCGCAATGCCGGAACCGCTGCTGCACTGAGACGCGCGAGTTGAGCCGGGTGGCGCTCGAAACCGTCGAAATTCAGCCGCCGCAATCGATTGCGACTGGGCTCGGGCGACAACCGGAGCGCTTTGCTTGAAGGGAGTCGCGAGACGCGCAGTGACCTCATCCGGCCCTCTCCCTGGAGGGGAGAGGGTTGCCGCTCGACGCTCTCCCCGGCGGGCGAACCCCGCTGCCCGGCGGCGGCTAACTGCCCGTATTGCTGCTGCTGGCGGACATGGTCATTTTCTTGCCGCTTGGGCTGCTGTAGTCGCAGGCGATGTTGCCGGGCGTTTGCGTGATCTTCAGCTGGCAAGTCTCGCCTTTGGCGTTCTGGCCAGTTCCCTCGAAATCGTTGCCGCCCACGTTGGTGAGCGTGACGTTCGTGAGCTTCAAACTGTTCGACACCCAGGCCTTGAGCTCTTCGGCATTCGACGAACCAATCGGAGCTCCGGTGTTGAAATTGCGGGGACGCTGGGGCGGAGCGTCCTCGCATCCGGCCGCGAGCGCGAGGACGCAGGTTACCATTACTGGTCTGAGCATAAGTGTCCCTTTCCTGGCGGCCAGCCACGTCAATCCGTGGCCTGATTGTCATTTGATTCGAGTGGCGACGGCAGCGAGGCCATGCTTCACGTCGATCTTCAGCCGCGCTGCGCAAGCTGAGCTGCTTTTCTCGCTCCCTTATTTCTTCGGCCCAACCAGCTCGACGATGTTGCCGTCGGGATCGCGGACCAGCGTCAGATAGACGTCTTGGGGCAGGCCCTTGGGGAGCGTCTGCGGGCTCTTGGCCACGGTGGACACGCCGGCTTTCTTCAGCCGGGCCAGGGCGGCATTGGTGTCGCTGACGAAGATCGTCAGGTAGCGAAAGCCGAGCTGCGAGTTGATCGCCTTGTTGTCGTCGGCCTTGGGCGTCTTTTTGAATTGCATCAGCTTGAGCTTGGTGGCACCGGGGCCTTCGCCCAGCGTGAGCACGTGGATGTCGAGGTCTTCGCCGTCTTCGGTCAGGCCGACCGTCACGGTGTAGGGCCCGTCGACTTTGAAGCCCTGCTGCTCGGTGAAGCCGACGGCCTCGGTGTAAAACTTCACGCTCTTGGCCACGTCGCTCACCACCACACCCAGGTCGATCGTCGGGCTGGCGAACTCGCCGGCTTCTTCAGCGCGGGCGAGCCCCGCGACCAGGGCGGCAAACAGAACGGCGGCGGTGCAACAGGCGAATTTCATGGGAACGTCTCCAGGGCAAGGGGGGAATGCGAACATTGCAGAAAGGCCGAGCCGCGCTCGACTGGCAGGATTTTATGAATGCGCTGAGACGCCACGCCAGCGACGAACGAATATCGGATGCAATGGCCGCGATTCGTCGAGCGGGAAACGCGGAGTAGGAACAACCGAGCAAGCAGCAGACGGCCCCTCACCCTGCCCTCTCCCCAAAAGGGGAGAGGGTTTTCGGGCAAGTCAAATTGATTTGGCGGGGCGGAGCGGGCTGCTGGCCAGGTTGAATTTCTTTTGGCCGGCCGCCGAAGCGAAATCGATGGTTGCAGCCCGCTTGACCCCCCTGCCGCTCAGGGCCACGATCTTGCCCAGCCCGTACTGGGGATGCCGCACGAGCATCCCTTGGGTAAAAACCTCCGGGGGAAACTCGGTCCCGGCCGGCGTCGCGAGGTGCGATTGCGGTGAGCCTCCCCGGGCAATCTCGGCCAAGGCCGCGGCGGTCGCGCTGGCCCGCTCGAGTTCCGCGGCGGTGAGCAGGGCCGCCACGGGCAGCTTTCCCAACTCGTTTGGGTCGAACGAAATCGCGCTGTCGGTCGCCGCCTCGTCGCCAGCCAGATCGGCCCCGACCAGCTCGCCGGCCGGCGCGGTTTGTTCGACTGCTCCGCCGTGCGGGTCTTGCCAGACTTCTTCCTCCGGCGCCGGCTGGTCCCAGCTGCGGGCCGGACGGATCGGCTCGATGATCCGCATCTCGTGCCGGGGCAATTCGCCCAAGAACGGGCTGGGGATGGTCATTCGCCGCTGGCCGCGGAACTCGCGAAACATGGCCCGGCTGAGCTGAAGTTCCTCCTGGGCTCGGGTCATACCGACGAACAGCAGCCGCCGTTCTTCCTCGAGCATATCGTCTTCGTGGCGGCTGCGCTCGTGCGGGATGATCCCCTCCTCCAGGGCCACGATGAACACGACCGGAAACTCGAGCCCTTTGGCCGCGTGCAGGGTCATGAGCGTGACGCGGTCGGTTTCCGAGTTCCAGGCATCGACGTCGCTCACCAGCGACGATTCTTCGAGGAAGCCTTCCAGCCCGTCTTCGCCCGGATTGCGTTCGTCGAACTGCCGGGCGGCGGTGAGCAGCTCCTGGATGTTCGCGAGCCGCTCCTGGTCTTCCTCATCTTCCGACACTCGAGCGACTGGCCGTAGCCGGTTTCGATCAGGACGTGCTTGAGCAATTCCTCGACCGGCCTGCCCGCGTCCAGCATCAGCCGATCGATCAGAGCCACGAACTTGGCGACGGCCACGGCAGCTCGCTTGGGAGTCGACTCGACCAGGCCCGACTCGCGGGCCGCCTCGAGCAGGCTGAGCTGCTGGCCGGTCGGCATGATCCGCGTCAGCCGTTCGATGGTTCCCTTGCCGATGCCTCGGGCCGGCTCGTTGATGATCCGCAGCAGGGCGATGTCGTCCTGCGGATTGTTGAGCAGTCGCAGGTAAGCCATGACGTCCTTGATTTCCTTGCGCTGGTAGAACTCCAGCCCGTTGACCATTTGGTAGGGAACGCCGTGCTCGCGTAAGGCGTGCTCCAGCGTGCGGCTGAGCGCGTTGACGCGGTAAAAAATCGCGAAATCGCGCGGCCGGCGGCGGCCCGCGCCGCACGTCGTCGACGATCCGGCCGGCGATCAGTTCGGCCTCGGCGATCTGATTGGTGTAGGCGATCGCGTCACTGGGCGGCCCTCGGCGTTTGCGGTCGTCAGCACCTTTGGGCTTGCGGCGGCGGTTGTGGTGGATCAGCGCGTTGGCCGCCCGGAGACATGCTCTGGTGCTACGGAAATTTTGCTCCAGCTTGACCACCCGCACCCCGGGATAATCCTGCTCGAAGTCGAGGATGTTTTGCAGATTGGCCCCCCGCCAGCCGTAGATCGACTGGTCCGGGTCGCCGGTCACCGCCAGGTTCGGATGGTCGATCGACAGCGCCCGAACGATCGAATACTGGGCCAGGTTCGTGTCCTGATATTCGTCGACCAGGATGTAGCGGTAGCGGGCGTCGAGCACGCCGCGGGTTTCCGGGCTGCCGCGGAGCAGGCTGGCGACGTGCAGCAGCAGATCGTCGAAGTCGACCGCGTTGGCCGTCAGCAGCAAGTGCTGGTAGAGCCGGATAGACCCGCTGGACGATCACCCCCACGGGATGCCCGGCCGGGACGTGTAGTCGGCCGGCCAGATCAGGTTGTTCTTGGCCCAACTGATCGCATGGGCGATCCGATCCGGCGTGTACTGCGTGGTGTCGATATCCAGCTGCGCGATCGCCCGCTTGAGCATCTGCCGGCTGTCGGACGTATCGTAGATGGTGTAGTTTTCGGCCAGCCCGGCCTGGGCCGCATACTGTCGCAGCAGCCGGGCGCAGAAGCGGTGAAACGTGCTCATCCAGACCGGCTCGCCGGGGCGAGTCGCTCCAGCCGGCTCGCATCTCTTCGGCGGCTTTGTTGGTGAACGTCAGGGCCAGGATTTGCCGGGCCGGTACGCCATGATGCGAGCAGGTTGGCGATCCGATGCGTGATGACCCGGGTCTTGCCGCTGCCCGGGCCGGCCAGGATGAGCAGCGGGCCATTCGCGATGTTCGACCGCTTCGCGCTGCGGGGGCGTCAATGATTCGAACAAAAACGAGGTCAAGCGGCTCCTTATGGGCGGCGCCGGCTGGATCGCGCGGCTGCCTGCTTGCAGTATACGGAGCGATGCCCGGCGGCAGAGGGGCGCGCGGGGCGTGCTAGCACCGCGCATTGCCGGAACCTGAAAAAATCTCGTGAAACGGTTCACAAATCGGCCGCAAACGGTATATTGGCAGCCGTTGGCAATCAAGGACGTGCCGACCGGTGAGGCAGCGCCACGAAGGGGCCGTTGCCCGGCACACCAGCTTCTACCCAACGAGGGAGGGAACCCTATGACTGCGCATTCCGTTGCCCCGGATCGACGATCAGGCCGAAAGCCTCACGCACCGTCTGGAGATGAGCACGGCCGAGATCGGGTTGTCGGTGCGGACCACCAATTGCCTGGAGGAGCGCGGATTTTCACCGTCCACGATCTGCTCCACTGCACCCGCGAAGACCTGCTCAGCATCTCGAACTTCGGCGAAAAGACGCTGGAAGAAGTCTACAAGGCGCTCGAGGGCGTCGGCTTCTACCGCCGCACCCGCCGGGTGCAGACGGCCGGCGCCGCCTGAGCGGGGTAGATGATCCGGCTGGGTTTACCCAGCCTGCGCCGGTCCGATCGGCGCGCACCATTAACACCAGAACTGCTCCGAATAAGCCCAGGCCGAAGATGGTCCTGGGCTTGTTCGTTTTCTCCGCGCGCGGCGCCGATCATTTGCCCTTCGTCGGGCGTAGATCGAGACACTTGAGCGTCTTGGCGTCGCGGACATAGAGCAGGCCGCCGGCCAGCGCCGGCAGCGGCTGGACGACGCCGTCAAAGATTTTTGCCGCGCCCAGCGGGCGATAGGCCTGCGGCACGGCGGCGGCCAGCACCAGTTCGCCGTCGGTCTTCATGATGATCAGTTTGCCGTCGGCCAGGATCAAGTTGCCGGTGCCGAAGTTTTCCTGGGTCCAATGGATCTTGCGGGTCTGGGGATCGAAGGCCCGGAGCATGGCCAGTCCCTGGTCTTGCCGGCCATGAATCCCAAACAGCGTGCCGGCCGCGGCGACGCAGGTGGTGTACTGGCTCGACATGAGGTTGTCGTCCGCCCAGATTTCCTCGGGCTTGCCACCGGCCAGCGCACCAGCCGGGCGCCGACGCCGTAGCTGGCCGAGACGAACAGCTCCTCGCCCAGCACCAGCGGCGTGGCTGCGTTGACCGTCGGTCCGCGCATGCCGAAGGGAAACTCGAACAGCACTTCACCCTGCTCGGGATCGAGCCCGACGACGTTGAGCCGGGTGACGAAGATCACTTGCCGCTTGCCGCCGATCGTGGCGGCAGTGGGGGACGAATAGCTGGCCAGCTCCTTGGTTGCCGTCCACAGCGTCTTGCCATCAGACAATCCGAAGGCGACGATGCCGGCCCCCGGCGGCGCCGACCTCGACCAGCAGTTTGCCCGACTCAACGATCGGCGAGCTGCCGGCGCCGAAGTAGCCCAGCGGGGCCTTGTATTGCCGGTCGGCATCGCGCGACCACTCGACCGCGCCGGTGTCGAGCCGCAAGCAGTGCAAGTCTCCCTCGGCGCCGAAGACATACACCCGGCCTGCATGCACCAGTGGAACGCAGAGCGGGCCGTCATCCGGCGCGATCGAGGATTGATAGTTGGTCGGAAAGCCTTGCTTCCAAAGCGGCTTGCCGCTCGCCGCGTCCATGGCTTCGACCAGGGCTTCATCGCCCAGGCGATGAAACAGCACCACCCGGCCGCTGGCCACGGCGACGCCGGCATAGCCATGCCCGACCGGGCGGCTCCAAACGACCGCCGGCCCGCTGGCCGGCCATTGGTCCGCCAGACGCTCGTCCGCGGCGATGCCGTTGCGCGTGGGGCCGAGGATTTGCGGCCATTCGCCGGCCACGGCCTGAACCGCGAGGCCCCAGGCGACGGCCAGTGTCAGGATCGCCCGGCTCGACGGGGCCGCCCCGCTCTTGGACCCGCGCCGTGGAAGATCACCGCGCCCGTTCGCCCGAACCTGGTCCATCCGCTTGCTCCGCTTGGCTCAGCGCCGCTGTTTTTTCGCCCGGAAAAAATGCCGCCGGCAGCGCGACTGCCGGCGCGCGGCCACACGATTACAATGGAATACGCGCGGTCCGCGGCGGCCAGCGGGGGTGTCCTTGCGGCAGGCCCGCGGCGCCAAGCGTATCGTACTGCGTTTGCCCGAGGGGAGCCACCGTTTGTCGCGCCGGTTTCGGTTTTACGAGAAGAAGCGCGGGCATCGCCGCACCGTGCCGCAGCGACTGGGCAGCATGGGCGAGGCCCTGTTCTTCGGCTTCTTTTTATTGGTCGGGGCGGCGGCGCTGTGGGCCATGCTGGGCCTGCTGATCGTGCCCGAGTGGCGGGCCAATCGTCAATTTATCGAAACCACGGGCGTGGTGCGGGCCAGGCACGTCCGCGAGGCCGACGACGGCGACGGCGTGCGCTACTGGCCCGAGATCGACGTCGAGTACCAGGTCGACGGCCGCACCTATCATCACCTGACCTACGACATCGCCCACATTCCTTCGGCCACCCGCGAGCAGGTTCAGGCCAAGCTCGACTTGTTCGAGTTGGGTCAGCCGTACCCTTGCTGGTACGATCCGATGGACCCCGACCGCGTGGTCCTCGTCCGCGGCTACAGCGGCTGGCTCTACCTGGTGCTGCTGGTGCCGGTGTCGTTCATCGCCATTTCGACCCGGCGGCTGGTGCTGCTGTGGCTCAACTGGGACACGTCGACCGAACGCCGCGCGGCGATGGCCCAGCGGGCCGCCGAGTTCGACCTGTTCGAGGGCCGGCACCAGAATCTGCTGCCCACGGTGCCGTCGGACACGAACTGGACAAACAGCCCCGGCACCCGTCTGGCCTATCGGCTGCCGATCGACGCCGCGCCGCAGTGGATGCTGTCGGCTCTGCTGGCCGCCTGCCTGCTCTGGAACGGCGTGGCGTCGGTCTTCGTGGTGATGGCGGTCCGGACGCACCTGCGGCACGAGCCCGACTGGCTGATGACCCTGCTCAGCCTGCCGTTTGTCGTGATCGGGACGGTGCTGTTCTATTTTCTCTATCGGCAATTCCGGTTGATGACACGGATTGGTTCGACCCGGGTCGAGATATCGCACCATCCGCTCTACCCGGGCGGCGAGTACGACCTGTTTGTCTCGCAGGCCGGGCACCTGACCATGAAATCGCTGGAGGTGGTCCTGCGGTGCGAAGAGCAGGCCACTTATCGCCAGGGCACCGACACCCGGACCGAGACCCGCTGCGTGCTGGAGAGTCCGGTGCTCGCCGAGCACGATTTCGAGATCCTGCCGGCCAAACCGTTCGAGAGCCAATGCCGCGTGCGGATTCCCGAGTGCGCGATGCACTCGTTCAAGTCCGACCACAACCAGATCGGCTGGAAGCTGCTGGTCCGGGCCGACGACGCCCGCGGCCGCGACTACCAGCGGGCGTTTCCCGTCATCGTGCACCCGCGGAGTGGGAGAGCCGCCCGGCATGACCGACTCCTCGCCGCCCCTGCCGCGCGTCACGATCGCGCTCGACGGCCAGCGCCTCCAGTACGAGCCGGGCGACACGTTGGCCGGCAGCTACACGCTGGAAAACGTCGCGGCGCGCGACGTCAAGGCGGTCGAGCTGTCGGTGCTGTGGTACACCGACGGCAAAGGGGAAGAGGATCTGGCGGTGCATTTTTTCGATCGGCTCGATCCGACCGCGTCGCTGGTCGACCTGGCCCTGCCGCGGGCATTCACGACCCGGCTGCCGCAGAGCCCGCTCAGTTACGCCGGCGTCATTCTCAAGCTGCGGTGGTGCATCCGCGTGCGGGTGTTCCTGGCCCACGGCAAAGACTTGTTCGCCGAGCTGCCATTCGAGCTGGGGCACGTGCCCGCCGCCCACGAGGTCGATACTTGAAGATGTCTGGCGCCGCCGATCCCTTCCGCAACCCGTTCTCGGCCAGCCGGGTCCGGCCGGGCGCTCTGGCGTATCAGTTTTCGCCGGGCGAGTCGGCTGCGGGGATTCTGGTCCGGCTGGCGGAATGCGGCGGGCGAGGCGCCATCGTCGGGCCGCACGGCAGTGGCAAGTCGACGCTGCTGGCAGCACTGGTCGAGCAACTCGAGTCCGACGGGCGGCCGTACTTGCTGGTCACGCTGCACGATGGTGAGCGCCACTTGCCGCTAGGTCGGTTCGATTGGGAAAAACTGCCGCCGGCCGGGCTGCTCATCGTCGACGGCTACGAACAGCTTGGGTTTTGGGCCCGGCGGAAGCTGAATCGCCTTTGCAATTCGCGGGGCTGGGGCTTATTAGTCACGGCCCATCAATCGGTCGGCTTGCCGCTGGTGGCCCAGGCCGCCGCCACGCCTGAGCTGGCTCAGGCGATTGTCGAGCGACTGCTTGCCGCCGGCGAGTTCCACGCCCCAACCCCGATCACGCCTCAGGATGTGCAGGATCGTTTTGCTGCCCGTGCTGGAAACCTGCGTGAAGTGCTGTTCGATCTGTACGATCTCTACGAATCGCGGCGGACTGGTTCTTTGCCGCCGCCTGTTTCCCGGCGGTAGGGAAGCAAGGGTTGTAAGACTTACAACCTCTGGCGATCGCGGGGCTTCCCGGCAGCGTGCTGGCAGCGGGGATTTCGGCCCTTAAGCCACACTGGTCCGCATCTGTGGCACGGCGGCCCGCGACTTGCATGGGTTCTGGATCGCCCTCCGCGGCGCCGTGCTGTGACGGCGGGACGGCACACCCGACCTGACCGGCAGCGCTTGCCCAGCTTCGGTGTGGCCCGCGACCGCTGCGGCCGGCTGGGGCTGCGGAAAACTGAAACAAATCTCGTCCGAATTTTGCCCTGCCGCTGCGAATCGTGGTCTAGAGTATCGCAGGGGCAAAAGGCACGACTCTTCTGGCCGCACATGACGCGCGGCCGCCATTCGGACCGCTCTCGGCACGAAGCCGCAAGGTTTGCCTCCGCGGCATCGTCGTTACAACCTATACACACTACGTACAAGTAAAGTCTCGCCAAACGCGCGGCGCGGGCGGTTTGTCCGTTGACGCGCCGGGCGGCAAAGACTTTAACTGAATCAGGGTCGTTCGTCACTTTTTTCCGGGAGCCTGCCCATGAAAAGCCGCCTTGTCCGTCGCGTCCTGGTGGCGCTGGCAGTTACGGCCACGTTGGCCGCCGCCGCGGGCGAAAGCCTTGCCTGCTGCTTGTTCAACAGGAGCACCACCGCCTATTATCCGCCGGTCGCCGCCGCTCCGGCCTGCGGCACCTGCAATACCTGCAATTACGCTCCGCAAGTGAGCTACCGCAGCGTGTACACCAGCGTGCCGGTCACGACCTATCGCCCGATCACTACGATCAATCCCTGCACCGGCTGCCCGCAGACGGTGGTCCAGCCGATCACGACCTACCGCCTCCAGCCGTCGGTCGTGCCGGTAACGACCTACCGCCCGGTGGTTGCGTACTACGCGGCTCCGGCTTGCCCGACGGGGGCCTGCGGGGCTCCGGCCTGTGCCACCGGCGCTTGCGGCGCTGCCGCGCCTGCCACGACCTACTACACGCCGAGCTACTCGGCCGCTCCGATTTATTCGGGGGCTCCGGCCGCTCCGGGATGCTCCAGCTGCACGAGTGGCGCGACCTATGCTCCGCCGTCTGCCGGCGCGACGGTTGCTCCGAGCCTGTCGCCGACCACGCCGGTTCCGCAGCCGAACTACTCGAGCTCGCTCGGCGCTCCTTCGACGTTCCGTCCGAGCGCCGCGGCCGACGTGGCTCCGCTGAATCGCCCGATTCCGGACACCGGCGTGCCGAGCACGGTCAGCCCGAACTCGGTCGCTCCCCCATCGACCACTCCGACCGATCGGCAGACCGCTCGTCCGCGTGAGGACCGGTTTACGGCCCGACCCGTCATGCCGAATGTGAATTACCAGCCCGCCTCGCTGAAGGTCGCTCTGCCGGCCGAAGCGCCGGTGGAACAAGTCGAGTGGCACGCCGCCCGCTAACCACGCGGGAGCTGCTCGACAACCCGTACTCGGTGTGAACCGGGGACCCACAGCCACCCGTCGCCCGCGCATGAAGCGCAGGCGACGGGTGCGTTTTTTTCCCGGCCGCCGTGCGGTATCATGTCCGCATGAACAACGCGGAAATCGCCGACGCGCTCGATCAGATTGCCGATCTGCTGGAGTTTCAAGCCGCCAATCCGTTTCGCGTTCGGGCGTATCGCAGCGGCGCCCGCGCGGTGCGCGACTGGCACGAATCGCTGGCCCCGATCGCCCAGAACGAGCCGGCCCGGCTGCTGGACATTGCCGGCATCGGCAAGGACCTGGCCGATAAGATCGCGACGCTGGTGGCGACCGGCAGCCTGCCGCTCCTGGAGCAGCTGCGGTCTGAGATTCCCGCCAGCGTGCTGCTGTTGGCCCGGATTCCGGGCGTAGGGCCCAAGAAAGCCGCAGCGCTGTTCAAAGAATTGGGCATCACCACGCTCGACCAGCTCAAGGTCGCCTGCGAAGCCCAGCAGGTGCGCGGGCTCAAGGGCTTTGGTGCCAAGACCGAAGCCACGATCCTGGCCGGCATCGACCTAGCGGCCACCAGCACCCAGCGGCTCTACTGGGCCGAAGCCGATCAGCACGCCCAATCGCTGCTCGAATTTCTCAGCCCCGTGCCGGGCGTGGCCCAGATCGCGGTCGCCGGCAGCTATCGCCGCGGCAAGGAGACGGTCGGCGATCTGGATATCCTGGTCGATTCGAAAAACGCCGCCGCCGTGATGGACCGCCTGGCCGCGTACGACTCGGCCGAATTGATCGGCCGGGGCGAAACCAAAATGTCGGTCCGGATCGCGGCCGGCTTGCAGGTCGATTTGCGCGTGGTGCCGCCCGAGTCGTTCGGCGCGGCGCTGCAGTATTTCACCGGCTCGAAAGAGCACAACGTGATGCTCCGCGGCCTGGCCAAGAACCGCGGCCTGAAGATCAACGAGTACGGCGTCTACCGAATTGAGGGCGAGAAGGAAACATACATCGCAGGCCGGACCGAGGCCGATGTCTACGCCACGCTCGATTTGCCCGTCTTTCCACCCGAGATTCGCGAAGGCCGGTTCGAGTTTCAATGGGCCGCCGCCGGCCCGCTGCCGCGGCTGGTCGAGCTGGGCGATTTGGTCGGCGATTTGCACATGCACACCACGGCCACCGACGGCACCGCGTCGCTCGAGGAAATGGTGGCCGCCGCCCAGGCCCGAGGGCTGAAGTACATCGCGATCACCGACCATTCGCAGCGAGTCAGCATGGCCAATGGTCTGAACGAACAGCGGCTATTGGCCCAGTGGGCCGAGATCGACCGGCTGAATGCTACGCTCCGCGGCATTCGCGTACTGAAGGGGGTCGAGGTCGACATCCTCGAACGCGACGGGCTCGACATCGCCGACGATTGCCTGGCTCAGGCCGATTGGGTCGTGGCCAGCATTCACTACGGCCAGAATCAACCCCGCGACCAGATCACCGGTCGAATGCTCGACGCCCTGACCAATCCCCACGTCTCGGCGATTGCCCATCCCACGGGCCGGCTGATCAATCGCCGCAAGCCGTACGATGTCGACCTGGAGCGGGTATTCCGCGCCGCGGTCGACAACCGCAAGATCTTGGAGCTGAATGCCAACCCGGCCCGGCTCGACCTGGACGACCTGGCCTGCGCCGCGGCAAAGGCCCAGGGCATTCCGATCGTCATCTCCAGCGATTCGCACAGCATCGAGGGATTCGGCGTGTTGCGCTACGGCATCCTGCAAGCCCGGCGTGCCGGCCTGACCGCCGCCGATGTGGTCAACACTCGGCCCTGGCCCGAAGTGCAAAAGCTGCTGGGCGGCAAGCGCCAATAAGCCCGCGGATTGCCCCGAAGCCCCCGCCGCTCAGCTTTGCTCGTATGCGGTTGTCGGCGTCGGGAAATCCGACAGGATCCGCGGCGACCGCGCTGCCCGGAGGGCGTTGAGCACGGCGACCACGTCGATCACCTCTTGGGCGATGGCGCCGGCCACGGGCGTCAGGCCCCCGGCAGCCGCCAGGAGCATGCAGGCGATGCTTGCCACCATGCCGCCGATGGCCGACTGGAGCGCGATCCGCCGCAGCCGGCGGCTGATGTGAAAGAACTCGTCAAGCTTGCGGATCGAGCTTTCCAGCACGACGGCCCCGGCGGCGGCCGCCGTGATGTCGCTGGCATTGCCGAAGGCGATTCCCACGGTTGCCGCCGTCAGAGCCGGGGCATCGTTGATCCCGTCGCCCACGAACAGCGTCTTCGCCTGGGCCGTTTCGGCTTCCACCAAGCGCACCTTGTCCTCGGGGCTCTGACCCGCGAACACTTGCTCGATGCCGACCTCGTCAGCCAGGTGCCGGACTTCTGCGTCCTGATCGCCGGAAACCAGCAGCACTCGCGCGAAGCGGTGGTTCGAGCCCAGGTGCCCGATGAAGGGCGAACTGTCCTGCCGGGCCACATCGCGGAACCGGTAGCGAGCCGCCAGGCGGCCGTCGACGAGCACCAGGCATTCCATGCCGGCTGCCCGGGGGGGCAGCTCGGTTGCCAACTCCGGTCGCGATGCGAGGAGCGGCGCCGGCCGGTGATTTCGACCAGATGTCCGTCAATCGTTCCGCAAAGCCCTTGGCCCGGCGGCTCGCTCACCTGAATCACGGGCCACAATTCCAGGCGCGTCGCGGCCGCCGCCTTCAGAATGGGCTGAGCCAGTGGGTGCCGGGAATACACCTCCAAGCTGGCGGCCAGGCGGAGTACGTCGCTCGCGGACACTCCCTCGGACAAATCCTCTGCGATCAGCGCCGGCTCGCCGTAGGTCAGCGTGCCGGTCTTGTCGAAGATGGCGGTGCGGCACTCGTCAACCTGTTCCAGCAGGGCCGGGTCCTTCACGATGATGCCGCGCTTGGCCGCCAGCGAAATCGCCCCTAGGATCGCCACCGGAATGCCGATCAGCAGCGGGCAGGGCGTCGCCACGACGACCACCGCCAGAAATCGCAATGGATCGCCGCTGGCGATCCAGGCCCCCACGGCGAGCGCCAGCGCGCTAGCGGCACGTAGGCGGCGCCCAGCCGGTCGCCCAGCCGCCGCAACCGCGGCCGCCGCTGCTGCGATTGCCGCATTACCTGCATGATCTGGGCGTAGCGTGAATCGCTGGCCCGCCGCGCGGCCCGAATCGTGAGCAGGGTCGGCCCGTTGATCGCTCCTGAGAGGACTGCGGACCCTGGTGCTTTATTCAGTTCATACGGTTCCCCGGTCAAATACGCTTCGTTCATCCGACCGTGGCCCGCGGTGACCACGCCATCGACGGGGCAAATCTCGAAGGGGTACAAACAGAGCACGTCGCCGATCTGCACCTGCGCAGTGGGCACGTCGTGCGGACCAGAGGCGCCCCGGCGATGGGCGATCGAGGGCATCCGCCGGGCGAGCAATCGCAGCACACTGGCCGCCCGCCGCGTGGCAAGCTTTTCCAGCACTGCCCCGCCGGAAAGCATCAGCACCACGATCGAACCGGCCAGATACTCCTCCAGCAAGGCCGAGCAGACGATCGAGATGCCGGCTAATAGGTCCGAGCCGAATTCGCGCCGCAGCAGGTTGCCGGCCAGGCGCAGCGACCTGCGCCAGTCCGCCTGTGGCCAACAGGCCCACGAGCGGCCAGTCGCGAGCCGCGCCGCCGTGGCCGGTCCAACGAAGCGTCAAGTGCACGGTGATCGCGACGAGCGCGGCCAGCGCGATCGTCTCGTCCAGGCGGCCACCGGCCTGGTCGTCTGCTTCCGCGTCGTCGGCATGAGCAGATGGCATTACGGCGCTGAATCGCTTCTGCTTTTGGGCGGTTAGGGAACTAAGGAGAACAACAGGACACGGTTATTTCTCCAAACGTCGCTCCTCACGTCGGGTTTTGCAAATCAAATGCCGGGTTGTGCAGCGACTAAGTTTGCCGGATGGAGCTGGATGTCGTTGGAATTCCCGGACCGCACTCGGCCGTCAGCGAGCGGGCATCGCATCCGCTGTGCGGAAACGCCCGCTCAAGTGGCCCATTCCGAAATGCCGCGAGCCTCCGGCAAACCCAGCCCGCACGGAACGCCAAAGGTGAGAACCTCTGAACTTAGGCCGCATCTCGAGCATCTGCCGACCGATGACCTGGAATTCTCGTCCGCGGGTGCCGACCGGCACGACAGCTGCACCCTCTAGGCGGCGTCGGGAAGCGCGCTTGAACCCCGCGGCGCTTGGAAAGTGTCTACAGCTTTCGTCGAAATTGCATTCGCACGAATCTCTCTCGCAGCAGGAGCATCGTCATGGACAGCCGGCCGCTAGTGGAACTTGCCCGGTCGCTGGTCGCCCACGCCAAGGGCCTGTTGGCGATGGATGAGAGCACTCCTACCTGCAACAAGCGCTTCGCGAAGCTGGGAATTCCGCAAACGGTCGAGCTGCGCCGAGCTTACCGCGAGTTAATCATCACCACGCCCGAACTAGGGCAGGCGATCAGCGGCGCGATCCTGTGCGACGAGACGATCCGCCAGCAACTGCAGGATGGAACTCCGTTCGCCCAGGCGGTCGTCAGGGCCGGAATTGTGCCCGGAATCAAGGTCGACGCGGGGGTTAAGCCGCTGGCCGGTTTTCCCAACGAAAAGATCTGCGAAGGGCTCGACGGCCTCCGCGAGCGGCTGGCCGACTACCGAGCTTTAGGAGCCCGATTCGCCAAATGGCGGGCAGTTATCACGATCGGGCCCAATATTCCTAGCCGCGGCTGCATCGCTGCCAATGCCCATGCCCTGGCCCGCTACGCGGCGCTCGCGCAGGAAGCGGGCCTGGTGCCCGTCGTCGAACCCGAAGTATTGATGGATGGCGAGCACACTTTGGCTCGCTGCGGCGAAGTCACCGAGGAGGTGCTGCATGCCGTGTTCGACCAGCTCCGCCAGCAGCGTGTGCTGCTCGAAGGTATGTTGCTCAAGCCCAACATGGTCGTGCCCGCGCTGGGCTGCCTCACCCAGGCCGGAGTCGAGGAAGTGGCCGATGCCACGGTCGCCTGCCTGCTGCGGACGGTGCCGGGGGCGGTGCCCGGCATCACGTTCCTCTCGGGCGGCCAGTCGAGCGAGCTGGCCTCGGCCCGTTTGAATGCGATGAATGTCCGCTTTGCCGGCCGGGTGCCCTGGGGATTGTCGTTTTCGTACGCCCGGGCGATTCAGCAGCCGGCGATGGAAATCTGGCGCGGCGAGGATGCACGCACGCGCGAGGCTCAGCAGGCACTGGCCCATCGAGCGCGCTGCAACGGCGCCGCGCGGCGCGGGCAATACAATGCCGCTCTGGACCAGAGCGGCCCCGGCAACTAACCACCCGATCGCTTGCCGCTCATCGCGAGTCGGCCATGTACGAAGCCAACGAATCTCCCCTGGCGGATGGAGACTTCACGCGGGTCTTTGCCGACCTGCTCGGCTCGCTTCCGGTTGGTGAGACGGTCCGCCCGGCGGAATCCGGCCGCCCCGGCTCGCTCGACCCGGCTCAGGTGTTGCACTGGGGGCGCCCGCCGTTTCAAGCCTGCCTGACTCAAGCCTCGCGACGATTGCTGCTGCCCGGCAGCGGCATTGAAGGGGTTGACCAATTGCAGGCACTGGCCGATCTGGCTCGCGCGGGCCGGGCGTGCATTCTGTGCCTCAACCATCAGTCGAACCTTGACGTGCCGACGCTGGCCGCGCTGCTTGAGGACGCCGCTTGCCCGGAGTTGTTCGAGCGAATCGTCTGGATCGCCGGCCGGAAGCTGGAGGAGGACGCCGGGCTGACGAGCCTGCTGGCCAGCGGGTTCAATCGTGTCGTCGTCAGCCCGCGCTCGTGGCTCGATGCGGTTCACACGGATCGTGAGTTGCGCACGGCCTATCGGCTCAATCTGGCGGCCCATCGAGCGATTCGCGGGTTGCGGCATAGCGGCCGAATCTTCGGCCTGTTTCCGGCGGCGACACGCCGACGCACGGACGATCCCGCCACGCTTCAGGCCATCGACGAAACCGATAGCTATCTGAAGCACTTCGACTACCTGCTCTTCGCCCGGATCGAAGGCTGCACCTTGCCGGTCACCCGCGACCTGGATTTGACGCATGAAGTTCCGCGGCTCGATCGGGTCCGCTACGCTTTCGGTCCGGTCCAGGAAACGGCCACCTGGCGGGCCGGGGCTCTGGCCCGCTTTGGCACCCTCGGCCAGCGGTCCGCCACCGCCCGCGCGATGACGCGAGACCTTACCGCCGCTTTTGCCCTGGCCGACCGGCTAGATAAAGGCGGCGGAAAACTCGGAATGGAGCGGGCCTGACCTATCAGAACCGCGTTAGCGCACGAATGAGCGACCGGCTCGGGCCGTTTGGCTCGAATTGCTTTGACCGCCGGGGCGCTTTAGCATGATGCGTAGGGAAAGAGGCGGGCGGAGGATGCCGCTTGTCACCAGGCGGATGGGCAAATATGGAAAGCGACAGCCTCGTCGTTTCCGATCTCGTGGCCGGCATCCCGGCAACGCCGCCGCCCCGTTCCGGTTCCGGGCCGCCACCCTTGCCCGCCCGAATCTCGCTCACCGAGCCGGCGGCCGAACCAATGCTCGCCCCAGCTGGCCCCGAGCCGGCTCCAGCCGCACCGCCGGCGGTAGCTTCCGAGGCGGCGATCCCGGTCAGAGCGGCCAATTCGCCAACCGCACCGTCCCCTTGGGCCGAGATTCCGGCCACCGACTCATCGGGATCCCCGCATTTCCGTGATGTCGCCGACAGTTCGGGTGCCTACGACCCGCCGGCCGAGGTCGACTCGCAGTCTCTCCCGAACCTGGCCGACATTCTGGCCGGCGAGATTCTCAGCGCCCAGGCTCCGCCGCCTATGAATGCGCTGGGCGGGATTGCGGCTCCGCCACTTGTTTCACCCGTCGCGTTGTCGGCTCCACCGATTGAATTGCCGGCGGCTATCGCGGCTCCGCCTGCCGAAACGGCGCTGGCCGTCACCCAGCCGCCTCCCGGCCCTTGGGCCCAACGATTCTCAG
Organism: uncultured Planctomycetaceae bacterium; assembly: GCA_963828155.1. Lineage (GTDB taxonomy): Bacteria > Planctomycetota > Planctomycetia > Pirellulales > PALSA-1355 > CAWCAX01. Next base: position 33,648 of record CAWHDQ010000007.1, on the reverse strand, counting down.
GCATCTGGGACTGGGTCATGCTGACCGGCGTGTGGTGGCTGATTAGCGGTATGGCCCACGCGGTGGTTCTGCTGGTCACATTGCTCGTGTTGGGCAAGGTGATCTTGAATCCCGTCTTCGAGTCGGACGCCCCGTCGTTCGAAGCCGCATTCAGCGCCGAGATGGAAGGGGACGAGCCCGAGATCCAGCGGTTCCAACTTGGGGCCGAGCCGGTCGAGGTCGGCGGTTTCGGCGGCGAGCTGACGACCGACGGCGGCGGGCTCGAGGGCGAAGGTGGCGCCGCATCGGCCGCGATGGCCGGTCGCCCCCGTGATGGCGTCGCCGGGCTTCCCTCGTCCGGCGAGTTCGGCGCCGGCTCGGCCGGCGGCAGTGGCAGCGGCGGACTCGGCAGCGGAAGCAATACCGGGGCCTTGGCCGGCTTCGACATCGCAGGCATGCGCGACGCTTTGAAGAAGTCAGGCGGTGCTCACGGCCTGGCGGGCAGCGGCAGCATCGCCCGACGGCGGGCGGCGGCCGGCGGCGTCGTTGCGGCCGAAGGGGTCCAGCAGGCGGTCGATGGCGTGCTGCAAGGAATCCGTAGCGAGCTAGTAAATAACGACGTCCTGGTTTGTTGGCTGATCGACGCCTCGATCAGCCTGGCCGACGACCGGCAGCAGATCGCCGAACGGGTCGAGCCGTTTTTCCGCGAGATCGAAGCCCAGGACAAGAAGAAATCGCACAAGCTGGTCAACTCGGTCGTAGCCTTCAGCGACACGACTTGGGAAGTGCTGAAGCCCACCGACTTCAGCTCGCAGATCGCCCAGGCGATCCGCAATCTGCCGCTGGCCACCAGTGGCATCGAAAACGTCATGTTGGCGGTCAATACCTGCATCGAGCAGTACGGCCGGCGGTGGAAGGGAAGCATCATCATCGTCGTCTGGACCGACGAATCGGGCGACGACATCCTGGAGCTGGAAACCACGATCGCCAAGTGCAAGCGGCGAGGCGTGATCGTCTCGGTCGTCGGCCCCACCGCCGTGCTCGGCAGCGAGCAGGGCCGGCATTACTACGTCGACAAAGGGACGGGCTTTGCCTTTTTGATCCCGATCAAGCGCGGGCCCGACACCTCGCTCCCCGAGCGGTTGTTCCTGCCCTACTGGCACGATTCGCCGCTCGCCCCCTGGAGCCGCGACGACGTGATGGTGGCCCGCGGCACTCCCTGGTACGGCGGCCCGCACCGCGAGGGGCTGCTCTCGGGCGTGGGACCGTTCGCACTCACCCGGCTGGCGCTGGAGACCGGCGGCACGTTCACGCTGCTCGACCGCAAAGAGGACCGCGGACCGTTCCAGTGGGACGTGATGAAAAAGTACCTCCCCGACTATGGCTCGGTGAACGATTACGTCGCCCTGGTCAACTCGCGCCCGTTGCGGAAGGCGGTCTCGGCCGCCGCGCTGGCGACGTATCAGTACACCAATCTGGTGCCGCCGACGACCGCGTACGTGCTGCATCGCTCGGAGTGGTATCCGTACTCGATTTATGCGCCGTATTACACGCCCGAGCAATTCCGCGAGCTGCTATTTCAGGCGATTCCGCAGCAGCAGAACTTCGCCAAGGACACGAACCGCGTGGTCGAAATGGCCCTGAGCCATTTTCCCAAGGAAGGGATGGAGTCGGAGTATCACGCCGAGCATTCGCTCCGTTGGAAGGCCTGGTACGACCTGAACCGCGGCCGGCTGCTGGCGATGAGCGTGCGGCAGCTCGAGTACGTGCTGGCCTGCGAGCAGGTGTTCAAGCCTGGCTTCCTCAAGCCCGAGACCAACCACCTCGTGCTCAAGCCCTCGAGCAAGTACCTGGCCGGCTCGACCATCGAGCCCCGCGCCCGTGAGGCCTTTCGGCTGCTCAAGCGGTGCGTGGAGAAGGACGCCGGCACCCCTTGGGCGATGCTGGCCCAGTGGGAGCTGGACCACGAGCTCGGCATCGAAATCCAGCAGATCGTCGTGCCGCCGCCGCAGCCCTCGCCCCCCAGTCCTCCGCGGACGCCCGAGCCGCCAATCGTGTTTCCCAAGTTGTGAGCCGTCTTGGTTCAAGGGCAGAGAGTACCGGCGATGAACGATTTCGATGGCCCTGATCCCGCCGATTCGCTGCCGGCGGCCCACCGCCGCGAGCTGGATCGCGAGTTGGCTGCCCACCGCCGCACCAACTGGCTGATTGCGCTGGCCGTGGGGCTGCCGGTCCTCGCCGCCGTCGGACTGCTCAGTTGTCTGGGCTTTCTGCTGGTTCAGGGGCCGGGTCATGAGGCCGTCGGCGATCAGGCCGCGGCCGAGCCGCAAGCGACCGAGTCCACGGGATCCAAGCCGCTCGATCGGCAGGCCCGGTTGGAACAGCAGCGGGCGGCGGCCGCCGCGCGCGAGGAGGAAGAGGAGCGCAAGATTCGCGAGCGGATCGACCGCTCCGTCGAGGCCAGGCAGCGCGACGCCGAGCGCCGGGCCGCCCGCTGGCTCCCTCCACCCCCGCCGGACGACAAGGAAGAGTATGAGGAGAAGTAGGTTTTACTGCCGCGATGAATTCGACGTTGCCACGACGCGACCATCCGGGCTCGGACGAATCCAACGACGCTGCATATGCACGTCGCACAGGCAGCCGCCCAAATGAAATTTCGGGGGCATGACGGCGAGCGAATCTCTCGCAAAGGACCCCATGCACTTCTCATCAGACAGATCGTTTCAGATTTGGGACTACAATGTTTCGCATCGTCAACTGCTTTTGCGAAGCCCACAGACACCCGAGATATTTACAAACATAGACGTTGCTTTCTGGGGCGTTACCTTTATTGACATCAGCTCTTCCTTGGATGGGCTTAGTCTCAGTCGGGCGGCGGACGACGACTTTGGAAACAGCCGCCGCTGGCCGGCCCGCCCTGCCGGTGGGGTTGACGTCTATCGCCTGGTATCGGGGGGCGTTGACTATCGCGTCGCGGCGTCTGGATTCCGCGTCCTTGAGAACAGATTGGATATCTTTGAATCAAGCCTGATGTATCCCAGTCGTGACTTGTCAGGCGAGCAGCTTGGAAAGGTTCTCGCGACGTCTTTGAGGCCATAGACGTCGGATGTGACCACCCATCCTGTCCGTTTGGCTCGCTTCACGACCGCGCTGGGCCCGCATCCAGGGTCGTCCAAGGTCTCGGATCCATGCCCGACAACCTGCCGCGGGTCGTGATTATCGGAGGTGGCTTCGGCGGGTTGAGCGCGGCCCGCAAGCTGGCCAGGGCAGCAGTCCGGGTAACGCTGGTCGATCGGCGGAATCACCACCTATTTCAGCCGCTGCTCTATCAGGTGGCGATGGCGGGCCTCAGCCCGAGCGACATCGCTTCGCCGATCCGCAGGATTCTTCGCTACCAGAAGAATGCCGAGGTGATTCTGGCCGAAGCCCGCTCGATCGATCTGGCTGCCCGCACGGTCGCCTTAGACGAAGGCTCGCTGCAATACGACTATCTGGTGGTGGCCACCGGGCGCGGCATGCCTACTTCGGGCACGACGACTGGGTGCCGTTTGCCCCGGGGCTCAAGAGCATCGCGGATGCGCTGGAAATTCGCCGCCGCGTGCTCTCGGCCTTTGAGTTGGCCGAGCGCGACGACAGCCCCGAGCGACAACAGGCCTGGCTGACGTTCGTGATTGTCGGCGGCGGGCCGACGGGCGTCGAGCTGGCCGGCGCGCTGACCGAGATTGCCCGGCATGCGCTGGCCCGCGACTTTCGCCGCATCGATCCGACCAAAGCCCGGGTAATCCTGCTCGAAGGGACCGAGCGCGTGCTGCCCAGTTACGTTTCCGAGCTGTCGGAAAAAGCCCGGCGGCAGCTGGTCCGCCTGGGCGTGGACGTGCGCAGCGGCCAAATGGTCACGGCGATCGATGGCGACGGGGTGACGGTGGGCGACAGCCACATTCCCGCCCGAACAGTGCTATGGGCGGCGGGGGTGAAGGCCTCGCGGCTGGCGCAGACTTTCGACGTGCCACTCGATCGGGCCGGCCGGGTGTTGGTCCAGCCCGACCTGAGCATGCCGGGTCACCCCGAGGCGTTTGTCGTGGGCGATTTGGCCAGCCTGTTGCAGGACGGCGCGGCGATACCCGGCGTGGCCCCGGCGGCAATTCAGGAAGGAGCCCACGTCGCCGCTACCATCCGCCGACGACTCCGCGGCGACTCGTCCGTGCCGTTCCGCTATCGCGACAAGGGCTCGCTGGCCACGATCGGCCGCTGGTCGGCCGTGGCGCAGATCGGGAAGTTCCGGCTGTCGGGCCCACTCGCCTGGCTGGCCTGGCTGACCATCCACGTGATGTTCTTGATCGAATTCCGCAATCGCGTGCTGGTGGTCACGCAGTGGGCCTGGTCGTTCGTCACCTACGATCGCGGCGCTAGGTTGATCACCGGCCCCCTGCGGCGCGAGCCAGGACCGAACCCGCCGACGGCCGAGCAATCGCAGGAAACGTAACGGGAGCGGCTACTTGTCGCTCCAGTCCAGCCCTTCGGTAAACATCGTTGCCTGGCTGCCGCCGTCGGCCGGCTTGAGCATGATGGTCAATGTCGCCTTGCCGCGGGCCCGATTGAGGATCGCTGAATTGGGCGTGATCAGGTCGTCGTCGTCTTTGGCGGTCCAGCCCTGGGCGGCCAGTTTCTTCGTCAGCTCGCTCGCCAGGGACTGCACCTTGGCGGGGCTTTTGAAGCCCAGTTGTTCGACCAGCGCCTTGTACTCCACGTTCGTGACATTGGCGGGCAGGGCCAGTTCGTGGACGTTGAGCGCCGCGGCGGCCGGCGGGTTCTTGGCCGTCGTCGGCGGCGGCGGGTATAAGTGGCCGCCCGCCTACGGCTGCCGACGACTGAGTGCCAGCTGCCGCGCCGGAACTCGGGATCGTCGAAGCAAAAAACCGCCCAGGCTTCGCCGGGGCGGTTCTGAGGTTTGCGGTGCAGTCGAGCGAGGCCTTGCGGCGGAGGGCGCGCTAGTTCTGTCGGCGGCGGACTAGCAGGCCCAGGCAGCCGAGCACGAACATGCCGAGGGAAGCGGGCTCCGGGACGGCCGCGAAGTGCAACGTCACCGTGTCGCCCGACCCGGTGATCGTGTAGACATAATCGCCCGGCGTAATGCCCAGGCTGGCGAGCGACGCATTCGGGATCGTCAGCGTATTGGTAATCGCCCCGCCGGCATAGTCCATCGGCACGACCACGTCGTTGGACGACACTTCAAACACGCCGCCCGTGGCGGTTCCGTTCGCAAAAGCGGTCCCGAACGAAGCCGGGCCGGTCGCGTCGTAGGCCGCGCCGGTCAACCCGTTGTCGAACTGCCCCGGGGTCGCGATCACCTGGCCGAACTCGGCGCCAAGATACGGGCCGTAGCTGGGCGTGCTGCCTATCAGGTTTGCGCCGGTCAGGTCGAGCGAACCGGACGCGGTTCCGACGAGGTCGCTGCCGACCTGTTCGAAGCTGAAGATCACCGCCGTGCGCGCCGCCGACGCCTGCGCTCAGAAAAAAGACCGCAAGAAGCAACGCAGTGTTTCGCAGGAACATCGTTCACCTCGGGATGCTAGAGAAACAAAAAAAGCCCGATCCTATCCGCTCGCTTTGAGCAGAGAGGCCGGGCCGTTTTATGTCGACAGATTAGCGGATTTCCGGAGCGGTTGTGGATCGCCAACCACACGCTGGCCAACGACACATGGGGAGTACTCTAACCTTCGGACCGCGAAGATACAAGCAGCCGACGGCGTTTCAGGGGAACGCCGCGCGAGGCGCGCCAATAGGCCGGAAACAAAATGCAAACAACGCGAACCCCACACATCGGACTAACGTGATTGCAACGGAATTTGCTCGATTTTGTACGCCGAGAGTAAAGAAACTAATTAGTTCGGCAGCGAATCATCGGCAGCGAGAATGACGCCTGGCGTAATTCCCGGCAGACCTATCGGCATCGATCGCCGGCGCGGCTTTTGTGACGGGCTGACGGCGAGCGGATCTCTGTTTAAGTCGACCGCACCCGCCAGCCGGCGGAAACCGATCATGCCGGCCAACATCAGCCACTCGGAATCGAGAACGGATACCACTGGCAGTGGCAGTTGGCTCGGCTGCACATGCATTTGACCGTATTTCATGTGCCGGACGCTGGGGAGAAATTTAGGGCTGGTCCGCCCGATCGGCGGGCAGGGTCTGGATTGCGGCGACAAGCATTTCGTAACCCCGCGCGTCGGGATACACGACCGGCACATCGTTGGGAAGGGAGAGCTGGCCGCAGCGAGCCCCCGAAGCAGCTGCTCGAACTGCCGGGCCTGCCGATCGCCCTGCCACTGGCGACCCACGCCGACCGCAGTTTTGACTGCCACCGCTGCCGGTCCGGCGAGCAAGAACAGCGCGAGCAGTGGTCGCAATCCAAACGACGAGCGGCTGCGGGATATGGGTGAGGCTTGATCGTGGGCGTCCGAGTGCCGGCTAGCCGTTGAACGCCGTGACCACTCGTCCAGCCTCGAAAAAGGGAGTGAGCACGACGTTCGATGGCCCTTTTTGAAATAAGCCCGTGATACAGCTTGGAGCGTGACAAGCGGTAGCGGGGCCGATTCTCTCGCCAGGCAGGCATCAAGAAAAGTGGAGACGAAGGGGATCGAACCCTCAACCCCTAGCTTGCAAAGAAACCTAGAAAGCAAGCCGAAATCGCCCGCAAGTCTCGAATGTCATTGGTAGTTTAACGTCGTCGCCTGCCGTTTCAATAGCATTGCACCGACACGCACCAGCAGGCACGAACTGGCCGGCGAAAGCGGTATCACGTGGAGCCAAGACGGTATGTACCGTCTTGGATTTCCTGACCACCGCTGGCCGGCGACTTTTTTATTTTCTCGCAGCGCGAAAAAACGCGCGGAGAAAATTTTTTCGCTCTCAAAACAGCGTCCGTCAATCGTTGTCGACCGACGGCTTCGCCGCGCCGATGTGCTATGGCTGCGAAATCTGAATTCGCACGCCGTGGCCTCTTGACGCAATGCGGCCGCTGTTCTTATCCTATGCCCCGGCTCGCTGGGATCACCAGTGACCACCCGCTTGTGGCCATGTTGCCGACTGACGCAAAAGGAGGTTTTCTCCGTCAGGCAACGCCATTGAGCGTGCAACCGAAAGGGCAATCGACTAATTCGCGAGTGTTCGCAGTCGGTGTTACCGCCGTTTCGCTGTACGCTTTCATGGCATGTTGCCAGGGAGAAAATCCTCGTGGTCAGTGCAAATCCGCAAGCCAATTCAATCGATCTCCGCAGTGAGACGATCCTTTCTTTCCCGCAGGCTGCGAAGTTCGTCAGCCGCAAGCTCCGCGATCGCCAGGGCGGCAAATCGTGCCATGTGAGCACGGTTCATCGGTGGGCGTCGCGTGGCATCCGTGGTGTTCGGCTGGAGTTCATTCAAGTCGGCAGCACGCGCACTACGTCGGTCGAGGCCCTGGGCCGTTTCTTCGACCGCCTCGCCGGCAACGAACCGATCCCGCCAGGCCCGCCACCCTCTCCGCGGATCGACTCGAACCGCGCTCGACGAGTCGCCGCGGCCGAACGCGAGCTGCGGAAGGCCGGAATCTAACGTCGTCCCGCGCATTGCGCCGGTGCGTCGATGGGGCGACCGAGCCCCCGCCGGAATTTGCTAGCAAATCACCATTGGGATATTGCGAAGTCTGTGCTTAACCTGCATGGCTGTGGGAGCAGAACGGTTCTTTACGGGAGCACGAGCATGAGAATTGCCGAAGTGATCGCGACGCTCGCGAGCGGGGGCGTCATTGTGTCGCGCTGGCAGATTTACGCGGCGATCCGCGCCGGCTACGTACCACGGCCGGCGCTCACGTCGTCGCTGGAATTTGACTTTGCGAAGTCCGATATGGCTGCACTCCGTCGACACTTCAAGCAGCCGCGGGCTCGCGGGCGCAAGCCTGCGGTAGCGGCGAAGTGAGGGACCAAAAGCCGGGGGCACGCGCCGCGGAAGTCGTTTCCATAACACTTCAACGGATGCCGGAAATGGGCAACGCAACTATACCCGACCGGAGACTCGCAGAAGCAATCCGAAGCGAGGAAGCAATCGCCTGGATCAGCGGCCCACGAACCCGCGAGGAAGTCGGCATGGACTTCGTGCGCGAAAGCGTCGTTCTGTGCCGGGATCGACACAGCCCGATTTCGATGCATGACCGTGCAGTCGTGCTTGGGTGGTCTGTGCTGCGATCGGACGCGCGAGGGATGCCGCGGCCGGCGGTTACTGGCGGAGAATGTGGTGGTGGAAAACTGACGACTTTGCGATGGTGGCCAGCGGCAGCCCGGCCCGGCCGATCGAGGCCGTCGTGCGGGAGTCGGTCGCGGCCGGGCGGGTGAGCGTGAAGGTGGCCGACATGGGGCGTATGCAGGCGGCGGAGTCCGCCTAACGGTCGAAAGAGTGTACGAAAAAAGCGACGGGCCGAGAGGCGAACCTCGGCCCGTCGTAATGCCACGGCATGGACGCGAGCGGCATCGTGATCGTATCGGCTAATCTTAGAGGCTGCCAAAAAACCGCAAATCAGAACACGACTGAATTGGCATAGAATTTGCGCCCGGCCATAACAGCCCCCTTGTCCGTTTCACAAGGAGAACTGTCATGGCGGACGCTTGTATGCCGGAGAAGTTTTATGAGTTGGCACGTCCGATGTTGCCTGCTGAGAAGGAGATCGGCCCCAAGGGGGGCCGGCCACCGACCGGGCATCGCACCGTGCTGAAGGTCATTTGGTTCGTGCTTGTCACAGGCTGTCGTTGGAAGGAGGTGCCCCAGGAGATGGGCTGCTGTGGCGAAACCGCACGCACCCGGTTGCAAGCTTGGGAGCGCCAGGGATTTGGAATCAGTTGCATCACTTGTTCTTGACCATGTTGAATCACGAAAAGCAACTGCACTTGGAGACGGCCGTCATCGACTCGACTCAGGTGCGTGCGTTCGGTGGAGGAGATGCCACGGGCCCAAGTCCTGTCGATCGCCGGAAAAAAGGGACGAAATTCACGCTGCTGGTCGATCGCGACGGCGTGCCGCTGGTGATTCGTGCGGCTCCGGCCAACTCCAGCGACCATTGCGAGATCCTGCCGGCCGTGGTCGACTTCCCGGAGATCGGCGGCAAGCGTGGGCGGCCGCGAAACCATCCCCAGAAGTTGTACGCCGACGCGGGATATGACTGCGAAGCCACGCGGATCGTGCTCCGCTGGCTGGGCATTGAACCGCACATTCGACATCGCACAGGGGATCACGGCAGTCATCTCGGTCGCGTACGCTGGGTCGTGGAACGCACCATCAGTTGGGTCAAAGGTCTACGCCGCATGCGAGTCCGCTACGATCGATCAGATACTTCAATTGACGCCTGGACGAGTATCGCCGCGGCCGTCATCTGCTTACACATCCTCACGGAAACCGTCTCGTAGGCTCGCAGAGTACTGACTTTTATTTACGCCGGTTTTTTGGCAGCCTGTTAGTGAATTTCCTGGTGATCGCCAAGGCGGTTTGTCGCCTCAGCCGGCGGTGCAGCGTTCGTCGGCTGCGCTGCCGACGACCCTCTTTCAGCACCACCGCGACCACCTCCACGAGAGTGGACTTACAGACGAAACGATTTCAGTTGCCGGCTGCTGCTCCGTCCGCGATCCGCTGCAAATCAAGAAATTCCTGCGGTGGTCAACTCTACCAAATCTGGGTGATTGCTTAGTCATTCCCAACAGATCGGCGGACGGCACGCTTGGGCCGGGCGTAAGACTTCGGCCGGACCGGCCGCGAACAGACACCGAGGGCAAGCCGGTAAAGTACGAGCAGCCGAAGGACGTTCCAGTCCTGCCGTACTTTTGCCCAAACGCATCGCTTGCGATTCTGGAACCGCGCCGGCTCCTTGGATTTACCGAGGGTGAGAAAAAGTCGCTCGCTGCAGATCAGTCCGGATTGCCCTGCATCGCGATCCCCGGCATTTGGCTCTTTGCCAAGAAGAGGAGCGAAGAGGATGATCGCGAGCTACAAGAATCACTCTCTGTGATCGACTTTGATGGCCGGCCTGTGTGGATAGCCTTCGACACCGACTCTCGTCGGAATCCACAAGTCAATCACGCTCGCGCCGAACTCGCTCGGCTTCTGCACAATCGCGGGGCAGAGGTGTCCTTGGTCGACTTGCCGGCGGGGCCGTCCGGGAAGGATGGCCTGCCGGGGAAAATGGGCATCGACGACTTCTTGGTGGCACACGGTGAGGAAGTGCTTTACGACTTCATCTATACCCAAGTAAACCGAAAGGCGAACCCGCGGTCGCTGGACGACTATCGAAAAGAAATGCAGGCGCAGCGTATCGCGTCAATCGCGAGTGAGCCGGCGGTTTACCTCGATCGTTCCTCTGTCGGCGCAGGTAAGAGCACGGCCGACATCAATGCAATACAGCACACCGCCAGCAGCCTTACAGTCCTTCCGACGCACAAGAACTGTCAGGAGACCGAATTGGCCATGCAGCGGCGCGGCGTGAATGCGGTCGCGTATCCGCAACTGACTTCCGATACCTGCAAAAGGCATGAGGAAGCCACGGAAGTTCTGTCGTTCGGTCTAAGCGTCCCGGCGGCGCTGTGCCATCAAAAATGTCCCTTCGCGAATGAATGTCCGTACCTGCAAGGAATAGAGGCAGCGAAGAAAGCCAAGCACGTGATCGCGACGCATCAGCGGGCAGCATTGACGATGCCATCACTCGCCGAAGGCAAGTCCTATATTTCGATCCATGAAGACCCCGTGGCATTGCTGCGACCAACAGCAGAAGTGCATCGCGACCTGGACGCCGTACGCAGAGTCGCGCATTTGGCAAGCCATGTGATGTTTGGTCGAGGCGACATGGCTGAATATCATTTCTTTTGGGCAATGCAGGAGGCTGCGGTTTTCTTGGCTGAGCAGTTGTTGGTCGCCAGCACGACGATCCAACTCAACATGCCATCCGCTGCCTCAAAGCCATTGACCTGCGACTCGAATCTGTATCAAGCCATTCAGGAATCAGGACTCAGGCCGTCTGCCGATGCAATTCGTGTCTGCCGGGCTATTGCCGCTGGCGAATTGCACGAGTTGGTCGTGCGGGTTGATCGATTCTTGAGCCAGCAGGGGGCACCAAATGAGCGGCGATCGATTAACGCAGTGTGGCGGTCGACAATTCCGGAAAAGTCCGTCGTCTGGATTTGCGATGCTACGTCGACAAGGGACGAGATTGAATTCCTCGTCGGCCGGCCAGTGAAGGATGCCACTCCACCGGGCGAGCTAGCCGCACAGCACAGCGTCATCCAGGTCCCTGTCGACATCACGAAAGGCACTGTGCCCAGTCGTGTGGTGTCGCGGGTGCGGGCAGTGCTCGCAATGTTTTCGGAGAGTCGTCGAGTCGGCATTATCGCCGATAGGATTCATCTGCCCCTGTTCACTGGGACCGCCAGAAAACACGAGGGGCTTTTGCCGGCTGAGCTAGAACGAATCGCGAGAACTTGCCACTTCCGTTCGGGGAGAGCCGTGGCTCGAATGCATGGATTGACGAGTGTGACCTGCTGATCGTTGCCGGTACTCCGCGCGTTCCTCCGCACGCTATCAAAGCTCGGCTCATCCAGGGCGGCCGGTGGCGGGCGGCGCAGCGTGATCCAGGATGGGGCCCGGATTACTGGTCTGGCTTGACGACGACCGGCGAAAGGCAAACCGTTCGATGCCGCGGCTACCGTGACCCTGAATGGCACGACGTGCAGCGGAAGATCGTCCACGCGGAGCTGATTCAGGCAATTGGCCGAGGCCGGTCGGTCTCCAACAAGGGGATTCGAGTGGTAGTAATCTCCACGGAACCACTTGGGCTAACGCTAGCGGACTGCCCTGATCGGTTCGGGCTTTCTCCAGGTGAGACGCTGGTGCTGAATGCGCTGACCAAGTTATCGGCGGAGTTTCCTAAAGGGGTTCGTGGTTCGGCGGGGTCCAGCGGGCGCATCGGCGGAGTTTCCTAAAAGAATCTATTTAGGAAACTCCGCCGTTAAAACGGCAGCAGTGGCTGCTGTAGCAAAGCTCAGCGAGAAACGCGCCCGAGAACTCCTGGGGAGCCTAGAGGCACGCGGGTTGGTCCGCCGGGTGGGTCGACGTGGCGGCTGGCTCCCAGTGATGGCGTCGATGAACTGATGGCCGAAAATAAATTTCCTGGCCAGAACAATATCGTGGCCATGACGCCGAAGTTTTTTTGGCGTGGAAGCAATGGTTGCGTGTAGGTCTGTTCGCCGCCTGCAATTCACACACCGGCGGCCGGCTGCACCATTTGAGCCAGGACGGCCGCGGAGCCGCGCCGGCGACTTCGGAGTCGATGACCACACCCGATGTCGTCAGCGGCCTTGTCTGGGCCACAGGAACGTTGATTAGATGACCTGCGTGGCCGCGTGTGTCCAACTGACCGAACCGAATTGGGATTGTCCCATCGAAGAAAAATCTTTCGCCGCAGCCCGCTGAAAAAAATGCCGTCTGGTAAAAACATTCTTCCAGCAGCCGGGGGCCGGTCGGTGTGGCCACTAGGAAAAAAAGGTTTGAGTCGATGCCGAAAATACTCGGGACAGAATTATTATTTTCCCGGATGTCAATGCTGGCGGCGTCGAAGCCGCTAAGGCGAGCTGCTTTGACGGACATCCTGTGCAAGGCGCAATATCTCATGCACGAGCAATACCCCATGTACGCCGCATAAGCTCATAGATGACTCGGCTGCGATGGATCGAGCACGATCGGCTCGCGTATGTCGCATCTGGAAACCAGGTCGGCAGTTTTTGTGTGCGAATGACGCCGGGAGACGGCAGCCTGCCCTGACAGGGGGGCCGTGACATGGCTTCTCGGTCGCAACCGCTTTCCCCGCCGGTCCCCCCGCTCGCAGCGCATTAAACGACCCGGCTGGATTTGGATTCCAACCAGGTCGTATTCCGCGCCGAACTTTCTGCCGATGAACTACGATCCCCTCCTGCCCGCTGCGCCGCCGCTGCCGGCCGGCGACCCCCCCCCCCCTGGAGTCGCGTTCCCGCGCGACGAGGATGACTCGATGGAAGGCGTCGTCGCCCGGGCTGCGTTCAGGGCGGTGTTGGGCTACAGCTTGGTTGCGGCGATTAGGGACGACGACCTGGCCGAGATCGCCGGGGACTTGAGGCGGCGTGTGGGCCGGTGAATGCTGCCTTCCGCCGCTGGCCGCCCGGGAAGCGGTCTTAGTCGCTTTGCCGCGACTCAATCAGTAATCACCGCGGCAGTTTCCGGCATCGATACCCAGCGATCGGCTGCGGGCCTACGTTGGTCGTGAACTCGTGTAAGATTGGCGCGGTCTTGGCGTTCGGGCCAGGGTTGTGACGGTGGTCCCGTCATTGGGTCGTCGTTGCTGCAAGAAATAGAACGTAATGATGAGTCCGGCACCCGCGACGGAGGCAGTCGGGAGCGAGGCCAATCGCGATCCCACGCCGACAGTCGGATTGTTGGCCGCAGCGACGGGGAGTGATGTATTGCCGATTTAGCACCGTGCTCGGCTCACAACATGAAGGCTCCATGCAGCCCACCAGAAAAAGGTCGTCAGGAACGTGATGGCTCGTGGACATTCATCCAACACTTACACCGCTGCTCTACGAAGGGATATTGCCTCTGTAAACAAAATATGAAACGTACATAGGTACTGGAACCCTAATCTGAGCAGTTGCATTCAGCACGGCCCGCCCATCGATTTTTAGAACAACAGTGTGCACCCCATCCAGTTCCTGTTCGTCAAACGGCAGCGGACCATATTTCACTCGGACTCTGGCACCGGCTGGCTGCTTAAACTCAACTCTGTCGTCAGCACTAAGAGTCGCACCTAAGTCAACCCAGTCTCCAACATTTATGAACTGTTTAAATTCTGGGTATTCTGGTCGAGGGGGCACAGACTCGTCTTCCTTAACAAACACTACATCGAATGTCTCCCATAAGTCCGGCGCTGGACGGTTTGCCTTACAGGCTGCCAAAAAACCGGCGTAAATAAAAGTCAGTACTCTGCGAGCCTACGAGACGGTTTCCGTGAGGATGTGTAAGCAGATGACGGCCGCGGCGATACTCGTCCAGGCGTCAATTGAAGTATCTGATCGATCGTAGCGGACTCGCATGCGGCGTAGACCTTTGACCCAACTGATGGTGCGTTCCACGACCCAGCGTACGCGACCGAGATGACTGCCGTGATCCCCTGTGCGATGTCGAATGTGCGGTTCAATGCCCAGCCAGCGGAGCACGATCCGCGTGGCTTCGCAGTCATATCCCGCGTCGGCGTACAACTTCTGGGGATGGTTTCGCGGCCGCCCACGCTTGCCGCCGATCTCCGGGAAGTCGACCACGGCCGGCAGGATCTCGCAATGGTCGCTGGAGTTGGCCGGAGCCGCACGAATCACCAGCGGCACGCCGTCGCGATCGACCAGCAGCGTGAATTTCGTCCCTTTTTTCCGGCGATCGACAGGACTTGGGCCCGTGGCATCTCCTCCACCGAACGCACGCACCTGAGTCGAGTCGATGACGGCCGTCTCCAAGTGCAGTTGCTTTTCGTGATTCAACATGGTCAAGAACAAGTGATGCAGCTGATTCCAAATCCCTGCGCGCTCCCAAGCTTGCAACCGGGTGCGTGCGGTTTCGCCACAGCAGCCCATCTCCTGGGGCACCTCCTTCCAACGACAGCCTGTGACAAGCACGAACCAAATGACCTTCAGCACGGTGCGATGCCCGGTCGGTGGCCGGCCCCCCTTGGGGCCGATCTCCTTCTCAGCAGGCAACATCGGACGTGCCAACTCATAAAACTTCTCCGGCATACAAGCGTCCGCCATGACAGTTCTCCTTGTGAAACGGACAAGGGGGCTGTTATGGCCGGGCGCAAATTCTATGCCAATTCAGTCGTGTTCTGATTTGCGGTTTTTTGGCAGCCTCTTAAGGGAGGCGTCACTGTCTAGCTGACAGCACACCCAGTTACTATTGGCCCGGGCTTGAATCTGAATTTGTTTGTCGTTCACCTCTCGAATCACAAATTTTTCCCAGGTATCGAATCCGAGGCGATTAGCAACGAGGTTCGCTTTGTAATCTAGGTCAGCAGAAACAAACCGTTGGTGCACCGGAGAATAAAAGACGACATCGCCATCGCCTAATTCACGAACCTCAAACCTTTCCCATCCGCTATGCCGTTCGCGGTTCGCGTATAGTCCGGTTTTCTCTGTATTGGCATCTGCACAAACAAAGAGTTTATTAACCGGGCATTTCAGTGCTATCGAGTGAATCGGACCTGCGTGACCGAGTAACATGCCTTGAGTCCTCATTCAGTATTGTGAGTTCTTAGCCCGTCTTAACTGCGGTTCCTCGGGGACTGGGCCCCTTCTCGCGGACGCTGTCACAGTCTATCTTCGATCCGAGCGAAAGAGCTTGTTTTCATGCCGCTGTTCGGACTTGATGCATCAACCAATCTGTTTTGGCGGCGGAATCAATTAGCCTGCCAATGACCTATTCCTTTGATGCGCCGCGGTCGGTGGAAGGCCTCGTCACGACCACCCAAATAGAGGCTCCAACGATAGGTTGCAGACTCCAATCACGGTCACGCCCCGCCGGCACCGCGCGGACACCATTTCGCGTCGATTTCGGTGGCCGACGCGAGCGTGTTGCCCGAGCTGTCGTAGAGTCGCACTTCGCTGCCCACAGCGGGCACGTCGAACGCGTCGAGCGCATTGACGGCGATCGCCTGGCTCGTGGTGAAGGACCAACCCGCCGAGGCGTTTGCGTTTGCCGTTTGAACGGTTCCCGAAGTTAACTCCAGTGCCAGCCCGTTCGCCCTAGCGTGCCCTGCGCTGCCGAGCAGCAGAGTCACAGCCCCAAGCATCGAAGTTGCGTACGTCATGTTCTTGATTTTCATAAGTCGCATTATGGTTGAGTGGAAATTGGAAACACTGTAGTAAATCTGTGCTGGGCCAGAGGTCTCTCGACGCCTTGCCTGTGGTTTGTTCCACGCCCGGGCCATACGGCAGAAAGGTGCAACCAACAAGAAGGAACGCGGGTATGTCCGCTGCAAAGAATTGCACTAACTTTCCGAAAGTTGATCGAGCTACGCGTGCTGCATTAGCGGACTGATGCAGGAAAAGAATGTTTGCGGGCGAAGCCGCGAAACCCATCACGCAACGCCGATGTTAGCCCCCCATGCTAGCTACGCAATTGCCCTAACGTGAAAATCACAGGTTTTTTCCATTAGCACGCGAATGGCCGGGATTCGTTGGAAAGCGGGGGAACGCCGAATGGAATGCACTGTCAGAGCGGGCGGCCTTCGGCCGCCCCGCTCGACCGTCAATGCATTGCAGTTTCGCGAGGGACTGGCGACTACCCTGACCGCGGTTCACTCGGGTCGGTCCGCCGGAGTAGTGGGCGGAAGTTCGAGGTCGTCGTCAACCTCGGCGGCCTGGCGGGCTTTCTCTTTTGCCGCCGTGTCCGCATTCAGCTTCTTGTTGAGCAGTGCGATTTCCTTTCGCAGCGCCTTCCATTCCGGAGTCGGAGACAAGGCGGTCGCCCCATTGTCGCGCAGTTTTGTGCGGAGTTCAGCAAGTTCATCGACGATCTTCCTGATTTGGTCCGCTGTTAGGTCAGCCATCCTTGTTTCTCCAATGGTCCGCAAAGCTCTGAACGCGGCCTACATCTTACCCTGGCGGCGCAATTCTGGATGCACTGCCATTCGGACCACGATCAGCAGTGAGACGGTGAAGCCGCCCGGGCCCCCGCGGCCGATGCCGGCTGCCGCCTCTTTCTGCTCCGCGTGCTACGTCTGCCTTTGTCGTGACGCGACACTGCTCCCCGCCGGCCGCGTCCCCTTGCAGCTTGGGTATCCCGAGCAGCCCCAAAACTGAGACCCTTTATTCGGGCCTTTCCCCGCCGTCCGCAGCACCATTTCCGAGTTGCAGAGCGGACAGGCAGGCTTCAACCCCACGGGGCCGGCGGATTGCGCCCCGTGGCCGGCGGGGATGGTTCGGTCGCCCGCCGGCTGGAGTCGCCTGCGACTCCACCACTTCATCGCCTCAGCGGCGACCCACAAGCCGCCGATCAGCGCCGCGGCGTACGGCGCAAGAAACTGGCTCGCAGACCCGGCCGCGCCGAAATAGACCGGCCAGAACATCCCCGACGGTGGCCTACTGCTGAGCGTCTCTTTCAGGTGCTCGTCGACCAGGCACCACGGAATCAGCCATCGCATCGCGACGAACACCACGGCGATGAGCAGGGGACCGACCCAGGCGGGAAAGCGGGTCATCAGCTCGATGGCATCCGCGGGGGTGAAGTCGTGGCGGTTTCGGCGGCTGGCCACACCTGAACTCCTTGCTTCTGATAGAAATGGCCAAAGCGTAGCAGCCCGAAAATCGACGATCAAGATGCTGGGCGAAAGGCCACGATCTCCCCGCCGGCCGCTGACCTGGAGTGCCCCAAGAAATGTCACGAAACGGCGTTGCGTTGTGTCGATATTGTTCGTAACCTGAATTCTCGACCTACATAACTCGGAGCACGATAAAACGGCCCGAGCGAGCCCACGCCTTCACTGGCGCCGGGCACGCTCGGGCTTTTTTCGTTTGGGAGGCACAAATGCGAATTGCTGACAGACGATGGACGCTCGGCCACGCCGCGGCCATTAACGGTGTCGGGCGGCAGTGCGTCGCAGAGTGGCACCGCTGGATACTGTTTCTCTGCTGCAACGGCGGCGAAGGCCGCCGGGCATGGCGGCGAGTCGATTTCGTTGGGCTAGTCGTCATCGCGGTGATCGCTGAACTGCGGCGGCGCGGGGTTTCGCGGGCAGCGATCTCGCCGATTACCTGTTGGCTTTGTCACGTCGAAGTTTGGAGGCTGCTCAAGTACGAAAGCATCGGCCGCACACTGCTCGTCTCCGCCGGCAAGTGGGCGAAGATCGTTCATCCGGAGAATCGGCCGGCGATGGGCGCCAGCGGGGCGGAGTTGGCGGTCGATCTGGGGCCGATCATTGCAACGATTCGGGAGAAGATCGAGGCTACGGCCGGCCAAAGCCGGCAGCACGCACTGGCGCATAAAGGGACACGGCAATGATGATGATGGCAACTGGCGGCGGCGGGGGGAGCCGACTCTGCGCAGGCGTATGTTCGCGTGAGAATTGACCGCCAGCGGCTCAATACGGAGCTGCGCGGCGCCTTATCCATGTTCCGCTCCGCCGTCACTCACATGGCCAGCACCGCCGCCGGCATCATGGCCGCGTCGGGTATCTCCGCCGGCATCCGCGGGTTCATTGGGCTCGTGAAGCAAGCGGGTCATCAGCTCGATGGCATCCGCGGGGGTGAAGTCGTGGCGGTTTCGGCCGCCCATCAGCAGAAACGGCAAAAGGATCAGCGCAAACAGGCATCCGAAAGCTGCCCCGCAGCCGGCATCGAATCCCTGATTGAATGAAGAAAGTCCCATGCGGCCTAGGATTTCTTCTTTGTCTTAGGTGCGGGTCTGGAATCTTTTGGGACCAACGTCGTCACCAACGCCTTTGCCCTGGTGCGGTAGGCCGCATCTTTGGCTTTCGTCCCCAGAAACTGAGCACGCTCGGCGGCCGATTTCTTGACTTGGCGGTCTTCCGAAAGCAGCCGCTGCAAAAATGACGCGGTGGCTGGCGACTCAGGATGATCGAGAATGTAGCTAACAGACTCGCGCAAGGCGGCGGACGAGAGCTTTGCGACTAAGGAGTCAGCCAGGTCGTTCGACGCTGGTGTCGGTGGCGGCTGCCATTCACCCCATGTTTTTTTGTCAGAGTTGAGGTATTGCCAACTTAGCAGCTCCATCATGTGCCAAGCCAAGCCGGTTTCCCCTGTGCATGACGCTCGCTTTTGAGCGTCACCTTAAAGCGGCAGAGCAGCCCAGAAAACCCCTGTTCTTGCCTGGCTGCAATGGACTCCAATAACTCCCTGCCGACCGACCGTGGTACATAAACTGACAAGCGGTCACCTTTCGGGCGCGCTTCAGCGTCCAGAGAAAAACACCGAAGACTGGCATGTGATTTCTCGGCCTTCCTGTAACCGAAGTTGTAATAGTCGTCGACCGATGCAACGCACGTAATGGTGATTGGCCTGTCGATCCATTCCCGTGGCGCCGCCTTTACGAGAGTCATTGGCGTTTCGTCACCTTGAAGCGGAACAGCCTTCACCGCTCCATCAAGCGCCGGTGCCCTTGTCGACGCTGGTGGCGGATCGGCAGCGCAAAGCTCGATGAATTCTGCCACCGACTGAACGGCATCTTTGCCTAGTTCTTTCTCGCCATCCAGTACCTCCCTGGCCGCAGCCTTCCGAAGGTCCGCGTCCTTCAGGGTGATCTGACTGAGTGCCTGAGAGTCGTCGGCAGCGGCCGCGCCAAGAAACGGCTCGGCTATGAGAATCAGCCGCAGCGATCGCGGCAGTTTTCATCACAATTCCTCGCCTTTGGTCAACTGCGGCCCGGTTTGCTCCCGATTCTGGTAATGAAAGCAGTGTATCGGGATTCTGACGCCGTAAAAGCTAGTTGGTCCAAATTGTTGGGCAAGCCAAGCTGGCGGATCGGTGCGGCGACCTTCCCATGCCGGCTAGCCCACCATCCCGCAGGCAAAACCTTCGGATGTCGCTCTAGCCCCCGGCGGTCCGCTTAGCTTCCTTCTGCGGCGAGTTCCGCGGCCTCTGCTTTTCGCCAGCGCGAGTGGCGGTGCCCTCCGCCAGCAGAATGTCAGCGACCGAAACAAAGTAGCACATTGCGGATCGACGCCGACCGATTGGCATCCACGCCAATATCAGCGCGCTGGCCGCCTTTGGCGTCCGACGATCGAGACTCCGGCGCCTTGGCTTTCTGCCGAGACTTCTGACTGGCCTCCACCGGCAGGAGGTCGGCAGCGGGAATTCCGAGCGCGACCGCGTAACGGTAGAGGTCCACGACAGGCATTACCGCCCGCCCGGCTTCGCGATTGAACTGCCCCACGGTCTTAATGCCCACCGCCTCGCTCAGCGCCTGGGCCGTTATGTCGCGCTCACTGCGAAGCTGCTTGACTCTTGCCCCCAGCGACTCGACAAACTGCCGTTCGGCAGAATTGAGCGGCCGCGAAATTGGGCCACCCGTTCGCTTGACCTTCATTGAATTTTTCTTCGTCGCCATAAGTGCCTCTGCCGGCTGAGTATATCGTCGTGCTATATAGTGGGCAAATCGCAGTTCTTGACACGCCGCTTGACGGTATTTCGTTCCACGATACACTCACAGCCTTCATGCGGCGAAGCTACTGCACGAAGCAAATGCGCCGGCGGGGAAAGAACACTTCGTCTTTTCGCTGGCCGGCCGTTTACGGGGGCGGGGTAAGCAATGGCGCGACCAAAGGCCAGGCAGTTGCTGGAACCACCGAAAACGGGACGCCCGCGGCTCGCGCTATTGGTGCGGCAGCCCTGGGCGGAACTCATCATGCGGGGCGTCAAGACGATCGAGTACCGCTCGCGGCTCACGCGGGTTCGCGGCCGAATCTTCGTCTACGCCAGCCTGGGGCGTTACCCGCGGGCGGAAGAGGTCGCGTGGGCCGCCAAGTACGGGCTCGACATCGACGGCCTGCCGCGCGGCGTGCTGGTCGGCACGGTTGAGCTGTGGGAATGCCACGAGGGGGGCGAAGACGACGACGAGAGCGAATGGTGGCTGCGGGCGCCCGAGCGGTTGCTTCCCGTCGTGAAGCCCGAGCGACGGGCGAACCCGATCTGGTTCAGGCCGTTTGGGTGATCGCAGCGATCGAGCATTTGCCGAATGTCTGCGGCATCTGCGGTAACTCACGACACGCAAATGGGCAATATCTGGCCAACGACGGACTGGGTCAGGTATGCTGCTCACTTCCTGGCTGGTTAAGCATTTCCCCGACCTCCGGCAACATTGGCCCCTTTGATGACACTGGTCGAACTCCTCGCGCAGATCGCTCGGCGGGACAACACGCGGTCTGAGGCAACCCTACAGGCAGACATCAGACAACTTGTGCTGATGGCGCCGCTGAACCTATCGGCCGAGAACGTCGTCAACGTCGACCTTGAAACCCCAGTCGGTATCCGCCGGAGGATCGATATTGAGGTTGGCAGCTGCCTAATCGAGGTCAAACGGGACCTCATGGTGGGTAATGTGCTGTCTGATGCAATCGACCAGCTGGCCGGTTACTTATTGACGCGGCAGAACGAAACAGGTTGCCGATACGTCGGAGTTCTGACTGATGGAGCCGATTGGCGTTGTGTCTGCCTGCCGGCGGAGGCGGGGCCACCGCTTCAAGTTTCCGCCCACAAGCTATCGCCGACAAAGCCGGACCCCGAGCCGTTTCTGATCTGGCTGGAGGGCGTGCTAGCCACGGCCCGGGACATTCCGGCGACGCCGCGAGAAATCCGGCGGCGGTTGGGCGCAGGCAGTTCCTCATACGAGTTAGACCGCGTTACGCTGCTCGATCTCTTCAGACAGCATCACGACCATCCCGCCGTCCTAATGAAGTGCCGTCTCTGGGCGAGGTTGCTTACGACCGCACTCGGCACTCAATTCGAGGACAGCGATGAACTATTTGTCGAGCATACCTACCTGGTGAATACGGCAGAGGTCATCGCTCATGCGCTGGTCGGCTTCGATCTCAACTCGATCGCTCCCTCGTCATTGCTGAGCGGCAGCAAATTTGAAGAAAGCGGCATCGCCGGCGTTGTAGAAGCCGACTTCTTCGACTGGGTCGTCCACGTTCCAGGTGGCGAACCGTTTGTCCGCTCGCTGACTCGACGTGTGGGCCGTTTCCACTGGCAGGAAGTCGGTGGCGACGTATTAAAAGTGCTCTACGAATCGGTCATCGCGGCCGCGACCCGAAAGCGTCTCGGCGAATATTACACGCCCGACTGGCTCGCCCAGCGGATCGTCGCGGCCACGATTGAGAACCCGCTAACGACCCGAGTCCTCGATCCGTCATGCGGTTCCGGAACTTTCCTCTTTCATTCCGCCCGCCTTTACCTCGCCGCGGCTGAGGATAAGGGACTGTCTGTCGAGTCGGCGCTTTCGGGACTGACGCGGCATGTACTTGGCATCGACCTGCACCCAGTAGCCGTAACTCTAGCCCGGGTAACGTATCTGTTGGCCATCGGCCGCGATCGCCTCACTCACCCAGATCGCGGCCCAATCCAAGTGCCGGTCTACCTCGGCGACTCGGTTCAGTGGAAGCGGGAGGCCGACGATCTCTTCTCCAACGGCAGCCTAGTCATCGAAACGGACGACCAGAAGCAGCTATTTGAATCGGAACTCCAATTCCCAGAAGAGTTGCTCGAAGACCCGGGGCGGTTCAATCAGATCGTCGAGTCGCTGACAAAACTGGCGGGCAATCGGAAACCCGGCAGTGCCGTGCCGAAGCTGTCAGGGCTCTACCAGCGCTATGCGGTTTCTCCCTCTGCCCGGAAAACGTTGGCCGCGACTTTCCAAACTCTCTGCGACCTCCACGACGAAGGCCGCGATCACATTTGGAGTTACTACGTCCGCAATCTAGCTCGACCGTGGTGGCTCGCTCTTCCGCAAAATCGCGTCGATGTGCTGGTCGGGAACCCGCCCTGGCTGGCCTATCGGTTCATGACCCCCGGCATGCAGGACGCGTTCAGGGAATACAGCGATGAACGAGGGTTGTGGCAGGGTGCGAAGGTGGCCACCCATCAGGACTTATCCGGGCTGTTCCTGGTCCGTGCCGTCGAGCGGTACTTGAAGATTGGCGGTCGATTCTCGTTCGTTGTGCCGAACGCAGCTGTCGATCGGGGGCAATTCAAAGGGCTCCGCACTGGAAGCTACAAACGCTCTACTTCCCAGAATCCCGTGGCGATCGCGTTTGACCCCGCATGGGACCTTCGTCGAATCCGTCCGCACTTCTTTCCGCGAGGAGCAGCCGTGCTGTTCGGCACACGGACAGATGAGCCAAGGCCGCTACCGTTGGAGATCGTGGTCTGGGCGGGCCGGGTGCCAGAACAGAACGCGAGCTGGGAAATGGTTGAGGGCGGCCTCACGCAATCGGCGGGAGTATCGCATCCGACGAACGATGATCCAACATCGCCCTGGGCGGAGCGATTTCGGCAAGGGGCGACGATTGTTCCTCGGTTCCTGTTTTTTGTGGAGCGACAGGCGGCTGGCCCGCTCGGGCTTTCGGCAGGTAACGCAAGTGTGCGCTCGCTTCAACGAGCTAACGACAAGAAGCCTTGGAAAGACCTGCCAGCCTTGGAAGGTGTTGTCGAGACAGAATTCCTTCGACCAGCGCGTACTCGGCGAAAGCGTCCTTCCATTTCGTATTGCGACCATCTTCGAGGCGGTTATTCCTCGCGACCGGGATGGGCTTATGGATGGCCAGTCAGACCGGCTGGATGCTCACGAGGGCCTAGCGTCTTGGTGGCGTCGTGCAGAAGAAATTTGGGATAGGCATCGCTCCAGCGAGCGAATGACTCTGATCGAGCGGCTCGACTTCCAGCGCACCTTGGAACACCAGTTCCCGATTCAGCCGGAGCGCATCGTATACAACAAGTCCGGAATGCATCTTGTGGCCGCACGAATCGAAAATCGTCGGGCGGTCATTGACCACAAGCTTTATTGGGCAACCGCAGCGACTACGGCTGAGGCACAGTATCTCTGTGCCATTCTGAACTCCGCGACAATCACTGAACTCGTGCGCCCGTTCATGAGCTACGGAAAGGACGAAAGAGATTTCGATAAGCATATTTGGCAGCTGCCGATTCCGCTGCATGACCCGACCGACGATCTCCATAGCCGCCTCTCCGCCCGGGGAGCCGAATTAGAGGTAGCCATCGGGCAACTAATGCTCGATCCTCACCGGCACTTCGCCGCCGTCCGGCGAGACATCCGCAAGTTTATCGCTGAGAGTGAGGCGGGCCGTGACGTGGAGGCACTCGTTGAAGAGTTGCTGAGCTGAGCCACAAGGAAACAGATAATGGCGACGGATCACTCCACGTTTGCGGTCGAGGTTATTTTCCCAAAGAAGTTGCTAGTGAATTGCGAAGAGTTCGCGAACCTGGCGGAAGCTCGATGGTTCGCCTGTCGGCGCGTCGAGGAGCACAACCACGAGCGGCCGCACAGCAGCTTAGGCTACGAGACCCCGACCGAGTTCGCGAAAAATTTACGGGGGGCTAGCCCCCCGTAAATTCGTTGTTTCTCTAGCATCCCAAGTGGACCAAACTTGGGGGCAAGTCCAACCCAAACCCGTACTCTCATAACCAGTGGACCAAAAACTGGGGGCAGACCACTACCTCTGCCGGCCGCACAATCGATACATGCCCCGGGGTTACTTTGCATGCTAATGATTTCGGTTATTCCGTTTTTGCGGCTCCGGTTTCACGGGGCGACTATGACTGCTATCGTGATCCCCGTCGCTTCAATTCTTTCTCATAACCGAACCGATGATGAGCGAGGACATGACGTTCCCTCAAGACTGGCCGGAAGGCTGCCCACCAGCCGACGCACAGCTAGGACCGCATCACCTCTTCCGAAACGTCGCATCATTTCCCCCAGAGGAAGACGAGTTCAAAAGCATGGCCGAGCTGGGCAAGTATCCGCATGGATGCCCGTGCAAGCGATGCGGCCTGTCGGTTTTGCCTTCCTTGGACGCGGCGCTTCATGCCAAAAATCTATTTCGGTGGCGCCCCGTGATCGTTCACGCGTACCTGGACGCGAGCGCGGGCAAAGCAAAGCCAACTCCGGCGATCAAACAGCCAGACCACTGGACATGGTGGCCCCCGTCTGGATTCAACAGGTCCGCGCCATTTGTGCAACATGCCTGAACCAGCTGCATGGCCAAACATCGGTGTGCCCGTGAAGGAGGACTTGACAGACCTCAAGCCGCTTCGCGTTCTTTATGAATTTGACGGACCACGAATCTTCATTTGTCACGACAATGTTGGCGACCTTCTATTGGCCTATCAGTGTGACGAACGGGCGTCATTGTCTCGGTTCCTGCTGGTTCCATTTGACGCGCGATTAGAGATTCAGCTGACCACGGGCGCCATTACGGTGCGCGAGGCGCTTGAGCAGCCCAATGTGTGGCTCGCAGATGTATCCAACGAATGGGCCGTAACTGCGCTCCGTCGCATCAAACTGGATGACGTGCCATTCGACAATCTTCCGACACCGGGGGCAATGTTGTCGGCCTCACTTGGTACCCTTCGTGAGCTTTCGGGCGCTCGGAAAGGCAATTGCCAGCACTGCAATTCATGCCAGCGTGGTCAAGGAAACAGTCGAACGAGCGGAGTCCGGGCTAAAGGCACTTGTGGACTTTGCGTGCAAGACACTTCGGGTGACACTGCGAGACGCAAAAGCGCTCTACGATTTGCCGACGCAGCGATTCGCGTTTCGCAGTTTTGAAATTGCATTTCGCCTTCCAGACGTGGACATCCAATTATTGGACTCTGAGGGGATCGTCCGCGATGATCCTGCCGAACTTTTTCGGCGCATCTCAGAACTCCTGCGGTCCGGTCTTCAGTTGGCCCAGGAAGAGGACTATACGCTTCCATTGGATCACGACATTGCCGAGCATCAGCGTATAGTCCTGGATGCTGCCCGGAAATTCTCGCCCTCTGGCAAAAGCACAATCGACTCAATAGAAATCTCCGGCAGTCTTGTTGGGCCGCCAAACTCAAAGCCGATTGTTGTGGGCCCGCGGACCCACAAGAATGCAACGAAGGCGCTAAAGATATTAACGGACCCGGACCCGAATACATTGTTTCGGTTCCACGGCCATGTTCGGGTTGCGGCGCAGTCGAAAGCCCCTCTGGTTTGTCCTAGACAATAGGGCGGACGGTGAAGAAATCCGTTTTGAGATTCCGGACGGTGACGACTACCTATGGCGCCTTGCATGCAATTCTCTTGAGTCGCATTCTGCCGTTGCCGTGTCTGGAAAGCGAAAGGCGGGAGGCAAAAAATATATCGCTGAATCCATAATCATCGAAGAAATCGAGCGGGAGCCTAATCAGCAACCGCCCGAATAATGAGTTCTTCGACCGTCCAGACCCTCTCTGCCATCCCAGCCGCCATCGCCGGGGTCTGACCCTTTAGCGTTCCGGCAATCAGCGGCCTCGCCGCCGTCCGCCAGTCTGACCGGCACAGCCGAGATAGTGCAGGCGCATCGACAGTACATTCAAGCGGTCCAGCACGTCGCGAGCCTCGACTAGAGCGCTTCTCAGCTAGCTGGAGCGCACAGCAGTTTTTTTGGCGGCTGGCTGGTTTTGTGCAAAATTCTGGGGTGATTTCAAACTCCGGAGACTTTGCCATGGAAGCCTATTCGATGGACCTGCGTGTGCGGGTCATGGCCGACATCGACAGTCAGATGCGGACCAATGCCGTCGCGAAAAAGTATTCCGTCAGCGCAGGTTGGATTCGCAAGCTCAAACGACTTCGCCGTGAAACTGGCAGCTTTGCGGCGGCGTACCCAACGCGTGTCGCATGCCACCAAATTAGACAGTGAATTGCCTCGGTTAGAGCAACTCATCCAGCAGAAGCCTGATTCCACGCTTGCCGAGCTGCGCGAGCAGTTGGGGGTGGAGGTGAGCGTGTCCACTATTTCGCGGGTGCTTCGGCACTGCATATGACTTTCAAAAAAAAGTCCTTCACGCTTCCGAGCAGGATCGCCCAGATGTCCAGCTGCGGCGTTCTCAGTGGCAGATCGAGATGATCGGCCTCGATCCGGACCGGCTTGTATTCATTGACGAGACCTGGGCCAAGACAAACTTCACTCGCCTCCGCGGCCGCAGTCCACGCGGCAAGCGTTTGGTTGCCAAAGTGCCACATGGCCATTGGAAGACGACGACGTTTGTGGCCGCCCTGCGCAAAACGGGCCTGACGGCTCCCACTGTCATCGATGGGGCCATCGACGGTGCATTATTCCGCCTACGTTGAACAGCAATTGGTGCCAACGCTTAAGCCCGACGACATCGTGATCATGGACAACCTGGCTGCCCATAAGGTGGCTGGGGTGCGCCGCCGCGATCGAGCGTGCCGGTGCACGCGCCGTTTATCTGCCCCCCTACAGTCCGGACTACAATCCGATTGAACTCGTCTTCGCGAAGCTCAAATGGCTGCTGCGCAGTGCCCAGGCCCGCACGGTCGAGCGTCTCTGGGAGCTGGTGGGTGAACTCGTTCCCGCATTCCGTCCCGAAGAATGCACAAACTATCTACGACACTGCGGCTACAACGTCACACCTGCCTGAGAAGCATCTAGCAGTCGGTCGTCCGGCAGGAACTTGCGGGCCTCCATGCGGGCCACGAGCCGGATTTGCCGGGTCGCTAGCACGGCTTTGAAGGCCGGGGGCCGGACGATGAGCCGCCCGGCGCGATTTCGAGTCGCGGCTCGACGCTAATAGCCAACTGATGCTGACCGCCGATAAGCCGTCAGTCGTCGACGTGGTGGCTCTTGGCCGCAAAAATCCTCTGACCAAGCAGGCAGCTATCCTTGGATTGCTCCCGGCTTAGGAGATCAAAGCCTCTTTGGCCGCGAAACGGGCGAAGTCAGCGAGCTGCCTGACGAATTGTTCCAATGCGACGCGTATAGGAAGCTTGGCTATTTCTTGCCGGATGCCGCGGCTTTTTCCGGACGGGAACCGGACTGCTTCTGGTCGAGATGGTTCGTCACGTCCGCACGCGGGGTAATGTCGAGCCGCCGCACGATGCGAAATCCGTCGCGGGCTGAGGCCGGACAAAACTGAGCAGAGCGCCGGGCGCTGCGGCAAACCCCGCCGTCGAAATCGGAACTGCCGCCGCGGCTGATGTGCGGCTGAAGCACGGCCATGCCCGGGCGCGGGGCCAGCGGCAGCCCATTGTCGGCGAACGAACCGGCGGCCACTTCCTCCTCGCAGACCTCGGCGACATTGCCCAAGACGTCGTACAAGCCGAACGGATTCGGCCGCCGGGTCATCACCGGATGCGAGACGTTCGAGCTGTTGTGCGCATTCCAGGCAAAGTCGTCGAGTGCCCCGGCCGGATCGCCAAAGAACTGTGGCCCCGACGTCCCGGCCCGGCAGGCAAACTCCCAGGTTGCTTCATCCGGCAGCCGATAGCCCTTGCTCCGCGGCCCTGCAACCCGCATGCCGGCATACGCCGGCAGTAGGCCTTCCTGCCGGCTCAGCCAATCGCAGAATTCGCATGCGTCGTCGAAGGTCACCTGAGTGACCGGCGACGAATCGACGATGGCGTCGCCGGGTTCCTTCCAACTCAGTCCGGCCACTTGCCCGAAGCCGTGTTTCGTCGGCGACCAGCGCCAACCGCCGCCGCTCCGCTCGGCGTCGGTGACGTAGTTTTGGCTACTGGCGAACTGGCGGAACTGGGCGATCGTCACTTCCGCCACGCCGCAGTAGAACGGCACGTCGACGACCTGGCGCTGGGTGGCGTTTCCGATCGTACTTGATCGATAATCCATTGCTCAGTCTTGCCGTCCAGAAATTGCCTGACTCCTTCGGAGGTACTCCCCATCATGAATTCACCGGGCGGGATTAGCACCAGCTTCATGCCGATCGAGTTGGTCGTATCGACTTCAGTGCCGAGGTATTTGGCCCAAGCTTCCTGATGGGCTCGCGCTTGCTTGGCGTCGAACGGCGCAACAGCCGGCGGCGGTGGATCAGATTGAGGTGCAATGGCAACTGGATTAGCAGTCGTACCCTCACCGGGCCTGCGTTCACCTTCTCCCGGTGGGAAAGACGCTTTGGGCCGGAGCGAGAAGCGCAAGCCACCGGCAATGATGGCAAGCGTCGCCGCGGTCGCGACGATCACGAGACGCCATTTGCCATTACCGCCGGCCGGTGCGTCGGAGGCGACCTGATCGGCAGGGAGATTGCTAGCGGCGGCCTTTTCGGCGCCGCGTTTCGGCCGCGGCTTGTTCATGGACAAATCGCGGTGCGAAACGAGTGGCACGCTACGCAAGAACTCCAGTGCACTATTCGACCAGGAACCGCTCGTGGCCTGCTGCTCGTAAATGCTCGGCGCTCGCAAGTGGACCTTGCAGGCTTCCAGAGCGGCCACCACCTCAATCATCGACTGATAGCGCTCGGTCGAATGTTTGGCCACCATCCGCTCGAAGATCAATTGGAGTTCTTCCGGCACGGCGCCGAGCGGCTCGCCAGCCGTGGAATCGGCTGCTCGCGATGGGCCAACAGCCGGGCCATCATCGTCTCGCCGTCATACAGCGGGCTATTGCGTTGCCGCCCAGACCGAATGCACCGTTGACGCTACCGCCTTGGGTCTGGGTACCCCCCGCGCCCCCGAAGTATCCGGGCTGGCGCCGCCCGCTGCTCCGGCGAGACCGCCGCCAGCTCCACCGACCGCCCCGCCGTTTGCAGTAGCACCGCCGCCGCCGCCAGCAACGATGACACGGTCGGAGAGTGAGTTGCCTCCTACTCGCACATCCGAAGCACCGCCCCCACCACCGGCAAGGCCACTGCCGCCGCCCCAAATGGACCCGTTCCCACCGCCATTGAAGCCACCGCCCTCCAGCGTGTCGACTATGTTCGCCTCCGTGCCCTGTCCCCCTACGTAGAGAGCAAGAATCTCGCCGGGCGTGACTGCTAGATTACCGTTCGCGTAGCCGCCAAGTCCCCCGCTGTTGCCTTCAGTGCTGTATCCCTGTGCACCCCAGGCGTCAATGTGAACGCTTAGGACTCCGTTCGGCACCAGCCAACTCTGTTGGGCACCGGTGTACACGAAGTTGATGACCGTCGCATTCGCCTGCGCCGCGCTCCAAAGCATTAGAGCCAAGGCTGAAAACAAAACTCTGCCATCGCATTAGCAAACTCCCATGAGAAACGGTGATGAAGCCCCTCGTCCGGGGAGCCCCCAACCCCGACGGGGCGACTATAGGCTACCCGTGCTAGCTGCGATACAAGCCTAACTGGAAAATCGCAATTAATTCAGTTAGCGCACGAATGGCACCGCTGGGGCTGACGGCCGATTTCAATTTCCCGAGCGGCTCCGCCGGGACCAAGGGCGGGATGACCTACCGCGACCAGCGGGGCCGGCCAGTCGAGCCCTCGCACGTCATGTAGTGGATGCGGACCCACAGCCCGTCGAGCCGGTCAAGCACGCCGCGGGCTTCCACGAGTAGCCATCGTCGTGACGGAATCTCCGCTGCTCCATCCGAGCCACCAGTCGGCGGAAGTAGGCCCGCTGCTCATCGACGCGAGCCTTGATCGATTCGAGCTGCTCGGGGGTGAGGTCGGCGGAGTCCATCGCCGCAGGGTAGCGGACGAGGGGGCGGCGCACAAAAGGGGCACGTCGCGCAGGCGACTGCGCGAGAGTCGTCGCGCTGCCAGAGATGAGCGTTCGGCACCAAGCCGGCCGCTAGTTGCCCTTGCGGGGACGTATCGGAGGGCTGCTCTTTGGCGGCTCGCTTGCGATTTCCGATCCGTGTACCGTATCGCCGGCCGACTTGTAATTCAGCTTGATGGAAACCGGAGCTGGACCTTGCGGTTTGGCGGGCCTGGCGCTGACGATGCTTGTGGAACAATGGATTCGTTGTTCCCTGAGGGTGACTGGTCGTTCGTCATTCGTTCAATCCTTCGGCCAAGCGACGGCTCGGTTATCGCTTAGGCGGCAACTGAGTTTCGCGCAGCGTGACAACCGGCGGAGGCGTCGGCTTCTGCGGTCGAGGCTCATTCGCCTTTTGGCAACCGGCCCCGTTCGACGTTGATTGGGTTGGATAGGTCGTCATCGGTCGAGGCTTTCACGTGTACGGGGGACGTTGACCCCCACTCTTTGATTCTAACATCCTGGCAATTGTTGTGTGACCGCTGCATCACGAAAGTCGCCGGGGCGTTCAGCAGCACGGCCACAACTGCCATAACTAGACAGTTCTTGCATCGACTGTGCCATGCCATTTTCGTGAGGTTTGCATCACGCAAGCTGCCAGCGAGAGCCACGAATTGCGACCTGGCGTGTGCCAGCATTTCCGCGTCTACCGCATCCCGCAGGAGGTGCTCCTCATTCGGAGCAAAGCCATAGAAGGCCCGCAATCCTTCAGCAAACGCATGATAATCCACTGGATGCGCCAGATGATCGACGACTCTTGGCCAGACAGTAATCGTTAGGCAGACGACCGCAAGCGCGAATAGCAGGCCAAAAGACGATACAGCCAGCCGCAAACCACCAGCCGAAGGCGTCGGCCGGTGGCGACGGGAACAGTTTGGCGTAGTAGGCGCCCACACCGCCGAGAAGCGCCGTCGACGCGAGCAGAAAGCTATCCGCAGAGTCTTGCTTGTCCCTCCGCTCCCATTCCCATTTGTACAGTTGGCAAAAGAACTCGTCGGTAAAGCTCTGGTCCATGTTCGAGATTCCTGGGCGACATTTTCTGGCGTCGCCAGCCTACCGTGGCCCGCGGGCCGACGCCAGCAGCCGGATTCAAAACCGGGCCGGGGGCGATCTGCAACGGTTGCAATTCGATCGGGCCGTAGCGTAGTGGTCGCCCGGGCCGGGCACAAAAAGGGGCACGACGACCCATGGCGGAACGTGTTACCCGATCTTCGCCATCACCTCCACCGCCAGCCCTTGATCCCGCTCGGCGTACAGCTGCGTCACGTCGGCCCGGCTGTGGCCGAGGATCACCTGTGCGGCCTCCAAGCCGTACCGCCGGCGAATCTCGGTCGCCGCGGCATGGCGAAGCTGGTTGGGCGACCAGCGGTGCCGCTTTGTGCCAGGCTCGATCCGCCTCGGGCGAGAGGCCCTCGGGGGCTGGGAACGCCTTCCGGCACGCCTGGTGAATCGCCCGGCAGTAGGAGTTTTTCCAGTATCGCTCACCGGGCTTGAGCCGCGGCCGCTTCTTTCGTCGATCGAGCTGCGACGGCTGCACTTTCGTTTGGCGACGTGCTCGCAAGTCTCGCTTGCGGCTCCGCTCGCTCTCCGCCGGCGAGAAGCAGAATGCGTCAGCCCTTCGTTTGAGGTAGCGTCGCAAAATCTCCTGGCCTTCGGGCCGACGAACACTTGCCGGCTATGGCCACGGTGCTGCGTCTTGTGCCAGGCCGGTCGGTAAACCCAAATGGGGCCGGTCTGGTCGATGTCGCACGGCCGCAGGCCGCAGATTTCGCCAGGGCGGCAGCCCGTCAGCCGCTGCAAGCGAACCATGTCGGCCACGACGCTGGGCAGGTGCCGAAGCGTCGCCTCGATGGTCGCTTCATCGACGGGTTCGACTGGTGGCCGCTCGGCAGCCTCGGTCCGCCCGCGTTGTAGGCCCATCACTGATTGCAGGCCCTGGAGCACGGCCGGCGGGCAGAGCTGCTCTGACACGGCCCAGCGAAACCCCGCTTGATCTTCCCGACGCGGGAGTTGACGACCGTGCGGCAGAGGCCGCTTTCAACCATCTGATGCTGCAAGGCTTTGAAGGCCAGCGGGCCGAAGTCTTTGACCGCCGCTTGCCCGTAAAGCAGCTTCAACGGCCGCACGGCATAGCGGATGTTGTCCAGTCTCCTCGTATTCGATCGTTCGTTTGGCCGTTCGCTCGGTAGTGATCCTAGACCAGAATCGCCAATAGAGAAGGCGGCATGGTTCCTCGTGATCGAAGAGGTCGCCGACTGTCCCGCCGAGCTGCCGGCCGCTGCCGGCCTGCGGCGAGCCACTACACGTTGACGCGGATTGTACCTTTGACCGTGCTCGCCCGCGGTTACCGTGCGAGCCCAAGATAAACAATCGTGAGCCGTTGAGCGTGACGATTGCCTGGCCAGAAGGCTTTGTGGGCCGGTATGCCAGCAAAGACCTTGGTGAGGTTCGGCATCGTGCCGACCCCCTTCTGCTGAGAACCCCAAAACGGTATGTACCGCTTTGGACATCGAGGGAAAACGGGCCGCACTGCCGACCGCCGGCAGGTAATCTAAACGCGAGATTTCGGCTGTGTTTATTATGAGCGAGTGGAGGACGAGGGGATCGAACCCTCAACCCCCTGTTGCAAAGCTAGGTTCTTTCCCAATTGAGCTACGTCCCCAGGAAAGCGTCCGCTGGCGGCCGCGAGGAACAATCGGGCATCGGCTACGGACTCGGGCGGATCGTCGGGCGCGGGTGTGGAGAAGTCACGCTTGTCGGCGTGAAACTGGGCCCCGATGATTGGCCACGCTCGGTCTCGGGAGTGAAAGGCTTCCGGGACGGTTGCACACCAGCTTGCGCCCGCAGGGTCGAGAATACGTTGTCGGGCGGGCCGCGGTGCACAACGTAAGGTGCACAGAAGGCGCTGGTCGCGACGAGGTCGAAGCGGTCGAGGGGGCCGCCCGGCAGGAACGCGTCGGGCCGGATGGCGTCCGTGTGCCACTCGGGCATCGCGCGCGTCGTCGAGCGTCGGTAGAGTCCCGCGAATCTTGAAACAGGGGATCGTCCGCCTGGAAAAGATTCTTCGCGCGCGTCGGGTGGGGGTCCGTAGGCCAGGCCCGGTCCAAATCGGTGGTCGGCGCAAAGCCGCGGATCGGACGACCGCTCGTGCGCTGCAGGACACGATCGATCGTCGACAGGTCTTCGACGCGGAAGACGCGCCCGGGCGCCGACTCTCGAGCAAGGCCAGGATCTGGGCACCACCGCAGAACCCGAGAAAGGGAGCGACGCGATTCTGGACCGCTTCCGCGAGCTCACCCATTCCGCCCGCATTCGAATCGCGAAGAGGGTCCCAATGCCAGTGCATAGGATTTCAGCATCGGC
>CAWHDQ010000006.1:0-478418 GCA_963828155.1 uncultured Planctomycetaceae bacterium | reverse complement strand
GGAGGTCGCCGGCACGGCCCGGTTCTCGCTGTCGCTGGTCAATTCGCTGTTCGGCGACTTCGCCGCCGTCGTCCGCGTGGGCCGCGGCGGCCAAATCGACGGCGAAGTGCTGCTGGAGCACGTCACCGCCCGCGCACGGGGCCGGTTGTTTGGCTCGATGGCGAGTCGGCGGCCGAAGGAGGCCTGGTGAGCGTCGCCGCGGTCGAAGGCACGTTTGCCCCGCGACGCGACGCCGCTGTTCGTCGTCGATTGCGAGCGGCCAAAGGCATCGCTCGCCGAGCGGATCGAATGGCAGGGACAGGGCTCGCTCGTGACCGACGAAGTACCGGTTGCCGCCTGGCGGACGCCCGACGGGCAGCTGGAATTGCTGGCCGACGAGCAGTTGGCCGTGGCCGGCCTGGTTCGCAGCCGGGTGCAGTTTGCCGGCACCGATCCAACCGATGCGGTGGCTTCGTGGGTGCGGTGGCAAGTTCCGCTACAATCGGCCGCCCCCCCGGGCATCGGCGACGATTTGCCGGCCGGCAGGTTTGACAAGCGGCCGAATTGACCTACCGTTTCTATCCAGGCCTTGCATATTCTCGGAAACTCCAAGGTCCCGGCGGCTGGCCCGATCCAGCGCATGTCCATCAAGATCGGCAGGACCGGATGCGAGATTTCCTGACTCGCCTGTTGCGCGAAGAGACGGCTGCCACGACGGTCGAATACGCCGTCATGCTGGCGCTGATTCTGGGAGTCGTATTCGGCTCGATTGCCATCCTGGGACAAGACACCAAGCAGGTCTGGCAGCAGAACAACACCAGCATGCAGGCCGTCGGCATCGGCGGCGGCAGCTGAGATCCGCGCTCGGTGGGCTCCGGCGGGCCGGGAATGCTGACCGATTTGCCTCCGCTTACGCGGGTCGGCAAAGTCAACGAACTGCAGCTTGCCCCTCGGCGGCTTTCACCGGGAACATGCGCGCTTGACGCTCCGCGCGCTGTGGGCCAGGTTTGCCAGAAACAGGCCGTAGTCAAAATCCTCGCTTTCAATGAATGGCGTAACGTCGTCGGTGAAAAGCGGGAGTTTCCGTGGTTGTTCAGGGATGAGCCAAATCACGGTGGAGCCTTTGCGCACCTTGAATGTGCGACCCTGCCCAGTCGCCTGCAACTCGACAGAGAGCGCGTCCAAAGGATGGCGTCTGCCTTGCGCGGCAGAAAGAGAGTTCACCGCTCCGATACAGCACGACGAGGTCTGGGCCTATCTGGCCGAAAGCCCCGCAGACGGTTCGGGGGTCATGTGCGGCACGCGTCGCCTTTGAATAGGTCGACAGCTCCACCTGATGCAGCATCGAAATCGGCCAAGGTGTCAAAGGACTCGTGAGACTGCAAAATCATGCTCTACCCCCTCGGCTCATTTCAGACCCAGGTCTTGCCCACCTGTCCGCGATGCGCTCTCCATGATCTCTTCCCAAGTCTTTCCCTTGCGCGCGTAGAAAGTCAATTGACGGCCCAAGAAGATCACCGTACTTCTCCAAGTTCCGGGCATGGATTCGGGCCAAATCCTCCGGCGAACTTAAACTCTTGTACTTCACACCAAGGTCACGGCGCTTCTGGTGCAGGATTCGGGCGACTTCTTCGAGTGATTTTCCCTGGGCGGTAAGCTGCGCCGCCTCAACGCGGAGCCCCTCGACCTCGCGAACATAATCTTGGCGTAT
This sequence comes from uncultured Planctomycetaceae bacterium, assembly GCA_963828155.1. Taxonomy (GTDB): domain Bacteria; phylum Planctomycetota; class Planctomycetia; order Pirellulales; family PALSA-1355; genus CAWCAX01. The sequence goes on along the minus strand of CAWHDQ010000006.1, from coordinate 476,728 downwards.
CGACATCGGGTTCAAACTCGCCAGCCAATTTGGTAGGTCCGGTGAAGGGTCACGACCCGGGCCTTGGTTGATGGACTGCGGCGGCAACCCCCGCCGAAACCGATCGTAAAACAGCAGGCCGGCGACCGTCTTGGCGTCGTGGATTTCGCCTCGCTCGATCATCGCCAGCGCGTCGGGCCATGCCAGCACGCTGGTGGCGATGTCTTCGCCCGGCTCGAGGGCCGTCGGGCCCGGCGTGAGCTCGGTGGCAACGTAGACGTGCATCCGCTCATTGAGGATGCCGGGCGACATGGCTAGCTCGGTCAACAGCTCGATCCGTCCGGCGCGATAGCCGGTTTCTTCGATCAGCTCGCGCCGGCCGTCGCCCGGGGGGGCTCGTCGTGATCGAGCGTGCCGGCCGGAATCTCCCACAGCGTACGGCCGACGGCGATCCGGAAATTGCGGATCAGCACGACGTGTCCGGCGTCGACCAGCGGCACAATGGCCACCGAGCCGGGATGCTCACGGTTGCGCCAGTGGATGCTGCCGTCGCGGGCAGTTCGCGGCTTGCCTGACGACTTGGAAACGTTTGGCGGTCAGGAGCACTTCGCGCTGATCGTTCATGCGGCGCACCCTGCAGATGCTGGTATTTGCTTCGCCAGAATGGGGATGTTAAGATAGCTCTTCGCGAGCTTGGCTCCAAGCGTGGCCTGCGGCGCACCGTTTGCGACGCAAGACTTCGCGAAAGCGACGCGGTGTTTGCAGTCCGGCGGACATCTCGCGCACCTGCGGGTGAGCGAGTGTCGACGGCAAGGCAGCACTGGCGGGCGGGGTTCGACCGGGCCAGGCGAATTGAAACGGTGCCGGGCGCATCCGAGCCGGTAGGCTGGGCCGCGACCAAGTCTTGTCCAGCCATGCGCAATTTTTCCAGCTGGAGCCTGAACCTCGGCAAGTGGTACGGCGTCCACGTCCGGCTGCACGCCTTCTTTCTGCTGTTCGCCGTCTGCACGCTCTACCTGATGACGGCCAAGGCGCCGGCTCTGGCCGAAGATCCGGGCCAGAGCGTCCTCTACGGCCTGATGCTGCTGGGCATCCTGTTCTTGAGCGTGCTGGCTCACGAAGTGGCCCACGCGCTGGCCGCCTTCCGCGTCGGCGGCGGGGCGGACCAGATCGTGATCTGGCCGTTCGGCGGGCTGGCCCAGCCGCACGTCCCGCATGAGTATCAGCACGAGCTGATTACGGCCGTGGCCGGTCCGCTGGTGAACCTGCTGATCTGCATGTTCGTGGCCCCTTTGGTCTGGGCCACGCATCAAGACCTGGGCGGTTTGCTGAGCCCCCTGAACCCCCGTGGCTTGATCGACGGCGGCCCCTGGCTGGTCCTGCTCAAGCTGACGCTCTGGATCAACTGGATGCTGGTGCTGGTCAACCTGCTGCCGGCCTTTCCGCTCGACGGCGGCCGCGTGCTGCGGTCGATTTTGTGGCGCTGGTTCGATTATCGCACTGCGGTGCTGGTGGTCACTTGGGGGGCCAAGTTCCTGGCCGCGGCGTGTGTGTCTGGGCCTGGTTCAAGTGGGGCGAGTCGAACTCGCTCGTCCCCTCGTGGGTGGCGCTGTTGCTGCTGGCCATGTTCTTGTTCTTCAGCGCCAAGCAGGAGATGGCCCAGCTCGAGGAGCAGGAACTGGACGAGGAGGTTCAGCTACGATTTTTCACAGGGCTATACGAGCCTCGATCGGCACTTCGAGTCGCCGTCCCCGCCGCCAATCCGCTCCGTCGCTGGCTCGCCGAGCGCGAGCGGGTGCGGCAGCAAAAGCAGATGTTCGTCGAGCAGGAAGAAGAACGCCGCGTCGACGAAATCCTCGCTCGGCTGCACGAGACTGGCATGGCGGGCCTCTCGGCCAAGGACCGGGCGCTGCTGGAGCGGGTTAGCGCCCGCTATCGCAATCGGCAGCGCAGCTGACGGCCGGCCTCGTCAATCGCCCGACGAATTGCCATTCGCCGGGCAGGCGATCCAATCCGCGCAATCGCTGCCACCGGCAATGAGCCCTCCCGCTGTGGGGGTGTCTGGCCTGACCGCCCCCGACCGCCGATTCAAGCCATCCCGGTCGTTTGGGGCGTAGAGTTTCCTGGGGGCAATCGCTATGCGCCGGTCCGACCGCGGGCCGCGTCGAAATCGTCCTAGGGGGATTCGCGATCCATGACCACCAAGGTTGCGTCTTCGCCGGCACTGCAATTGGCAGCGGCCTGCGACAAGACATCGCGGGAAGCGACTTTTGCCGAACTGCTGACCGCCGCGCAAGCGGCGTTCGGCGTCGAGTTCAGCTTGCTCGACGGCAACTCGGGCGAAGTCCTGCAGCTGGCCGCCGATCATGCCCGGCTCGATTGGACGCTGCGCGGCGAACTGTGCCGCGAAGTTGCCCGCCGCGGCAGCGCCGAGGTGATCGAAGACGATGATCCACTCGCGATCCTGGCCCTGCCGCTCGCGGCAGCCGACGGGGCGACGTTCGTGGCCGTGGGCACGTTTCTGACGCGTCCGGTTACCGCGGACGAGTCGCCGGCAGGACTGGAGCGCGCTCGCTGGGCTGCGGCGGTCCGCAGTTGGCCGCCTGGCTTGCCCGCCAATGCCCCTGGCAGCCGGAACAGCTCGTGCGGATCGCGCGACTGCTCGCGGGCAAACTCGCCGCCGAGCGGCAATCGGCCGAGCGGGCCCGGGAAATCGCCAGCCTGTCGGGCAACCTGTCTTCGACCTACGAAGAAATCAGCCTGCTCTATCAACTCACTCAGAACCTGAAGCTCTCCAACAGCGACGAAGAGTTCGGCCGCAAGGTGCTCGACGGGCTGGCCGCGGTGCTGCCGGTCGAGTCGCTGGCGCTGATTTTTGGTGCCGCTGTCCGCCGGCACGGCCACGCACGGCGCGCGGACCGAGCCGTCGCTCTTGGCCCTCGGTCTCTGCCCGGTCGACGTGGCCGACATGGGCAAGCTGGTCGAGTTGTTCGAGCCCGGCCAGCAGCGCCCGCTAGTTCTCAATCGCACGACGACGTCAGCGGCCGACTGGGCGTATCCGGCCATCCGCGAATTGATCGTCGTGCCGCTGGTCGAGGGGAACAAGGTTTTCGGTTGGCTGGCGGCCTTCAACCACGCCCGCGGACTGGAACTGGGCAGCGTCGAGGCCAGTTTGCTGACCTCGGTGGCGGCGATCCTGGGCATCCATAGCGGCAATGCCGAGCTCTATCGCGAGCAGGCCGAGTTTTTTTCCGACGTGGTCCGGGCCCTGACCTCGGCCATCGATGCCAAGGATCCCTACACCTGCGGTCACAGCAATCGCGTGGCCCGCGTTTCGGTCCGCCTGGCTCAGGAGCTGGGCATGACGCCCCAGCAGGTCAACACGATCTACCTCTCGGGCTTGCTGCACGACATCGGCAAGATCGGGATCGACGATTCCATTTCTCGCAAGCCGGGGGCCCTGACCCCCGAAGAGTATGAGCACATCAAAACCCACGCCGAAGTCGGCCACCGGATTCTGGCCGAGGTCAAGAAGCTCGACGAGGTATTGCCCGTCGTGCTGCACCACCACGAGCAGTGGGATGGGCGCGGCTACCCGCACCGCCTCGCGGGCGAGTCGATTCCCCTGATGGCCCGGATCTGCGCCGTGGCCGATGCCTTCGACGCGATGGGCAGCGATCGGCCCTATCGCAAGGGAATGCCCGAGGAGGAGCTGGACTACATCCTCCGCAAGGGCGCCGGTCAGCAGTGGGATGCCCAGGTGATCGAGGCGTTCTTCCGGGCCCGCGCCGACATTCGCGAGATCGCCCGCCGCGAGCGCGAGAACCTGGCCCTCGATGTCGATCAGTGGACGTAGTAGCCGTCGCCCAATGCCCGTCGCCGGTTAGTCATTAACTGCGGCGAACCGCGCCTGAACCGTTTCGATGCCCAGCCGCAGGGCCTGCACGTCGCTGGTGATGCTCAGCATCCGGCAGCCCAGCTCGACCACCCGCTGAGCCGCCGCCGGTTCCCACGGGACGATACCCCAGGCCTTCCCTCGGTTGCGGCAGGCCGCAGCGATTCGTTCGATCGCTTCCCAGACCCGGGCATGACCGAGTTGACCGAGCACACCCAGCGAGGCGGCCAGATCCTGCGGCCCGATGAAGAGCAAGTCGACGCCCTCGATCTGGGCGATCTGGTCGACCTGATCGAGGGCTCCCAGGGTTTCGATCTGAATCGCCACGAAGTGATCGCGGTTGGCGTCGCGCGCCAGCTCGGCGGAGCTCTTGCCTGTGAAGTGGGCGTCGGCCCCTTGCGTGTTCACGCCGCGCACCCCGCGGGGGGCGAACGTCGCCCAGCGGACGAACTGCTCGGCTTCGGCCGATCCGGCCACCTGGGCGGCCATCACGCCGTCGACGCCCGACTCCAGGCTTTGCGTCACCGCCGCGTAACCGGTCAGCGGCATCCGGACGAACGAGCCCATCCCGCTGGCCCGGCCGGCCAGCGCGGAGACCGTGATCTGCTCGATCGAAATGCCCGCGTGTTCCTGGTCGAGCCAGAAGCCGTCGAACCCGCCCGCCAGACCGAACATCTGGATGGTCACCGGGTGGACCAGCCGGCCCGTGCAGAAAACCCGCACCAGGCGGTCGGTTGCCAGCAGCGACTTGAAGAATCCGGGCATGGCGGTGTTATCCTCACTTGGGTGGGGGGCTGCCTGCAATCCACGACCCTCTCGCGGCACCCAGCCAGCAGTCGCTGATTGTGATGGTTAAAGCATTGCCGGCAGGAGCTTTAGCGGCTCAGCGTAACGCCTGGTGGGCAACCGAGCGAGGTTTTTCGCGAAATTCCAGCCCGGGGGGTGAACCTTCGGCGGACCGGCGTGTCTAACACGACGTCGCCGGGAAACCGCCGGGCACTCGCAATGCCCGAAAGGTTCATTCCCAGCCGACGTCGATCTTGACCGGACGAACCTTGACTGGGAAAAGCTCGCTTGCGAGTCTAGTCAGGTTGGTCCGGCGAGTGACTTTTCGTCGATAACGCGTATACTTGTTCGCTCGGATCGTTTCTTTTTCTCTCCAACCGCGCGGCCAGCGCCAGGGAGTATCCCATGCGTACGACCATCAAGCCCAACACGAAGATCAACGTCTTTGGTATCAACCAAGACTGCGACGTCGTGAAGGTGCGTGGTATGCGCCGGGTACATGCTGCGCTGCATCGCGCGATGTGGCATGCCAGTCGACTCCGGTATCGCCTGGAAGAAGCGCCTCTGCGCTTCGCCGGGCATTCGCCGCAGCCCAGGCCGCGCCGGCCTTGTGTCCAGCGCCGGCAGCCGGGGCCTCGCGGTCCGGCGGGTCGACAGCGTTTTCGCTTCGCGGCGGAAACGGGCTCCCGTTCCGGAACTTGAACGGCTAGTTCGCCCGGCGTCGCAAATCACGACGCCACGAGCTTAGCAACCCGTTCATCCGGTGCGCACGAGTCGGCGGCCTCCCAGGATCGTCCTTCCGCGCGAAGCTTTGCGCTTCGCGCTCTGGGGCCAGTCCGGGCCGCTCAATCGCCACGCCTCTCGGCTCCACGGTCTCGCGCAAAGGCCGTGGTTTGTCGCCAGGCTTTTTGGTCAGGAGAGAACCCATGAGCAACCAGCAAATAATCGAGCAAGACCCGGATATCAGCCTGGTGCTGGCGGCGCAGCAGGGCGACCGCCAGGCATTCGGCCAATTGGTCGAGCGGTACGAGCGGAGCGTTTACGCCACCGCTTATCGCCGGCTGAGCAACCACGCCGAGGCGCAGGAAGTCTGCCAGGAAGTCTTCGTCAAGGCGATGGAGAAGATCGGCCAGCTCCGTGCGCCGGAGTGCTTCGGCGGCTGGCTCCGCTCGATGACCGGGCGGATGGCCATCAACCGGGCGGCTGCGCAAGGCTCCGGCGGTCGACGTCGAACCGCAGAGCATGGCCAGCGTCTGCGTCGAGAGCGAAACGCCCCTAACGGCCGCCCTGGCCCGCGAACAGCGGACGAGGGTCCGGGCCGGCCTGCGCCGGCTGGGCCGGATGGATCGCGATACGCTCACGGCGTTCTACGTCGAGGGCCAGTCGCTGGTCGAGATGAGCGATCATTTCGCCTCGCCGGTCGGCACGATCAAGCGCCGGCTGCACGTGGCCCGGAAGCGGTTGGCCAAGGAATTGGCCGAGCTGGCCGCGGTTTGAGCGGTGCGATCTGAGTAAGGACCGCGCGGCGGTCGTAAATCCTTAGCCGGCGGGCCGTTGTCGGCTGGGGCCGAGTGCCCGGCGAAATCTCGAGAGATTCGCCGGCCTGCGAAGGTCCTGTTTCAATAGCCTCCGGCCCCCCGCGGGCCGGAGGCCTTTTTATTGTTGCATCAGGCATGACGCGCCGCGTCCTGACCCGGCTGAACGAAGGCTGAATGAGAGTGAAACTCGCGGTGTCCCTTCCGTAACGGCAATGTTGACCAAGGGCAGTGCCTCCACGCCGGCAGTTCGAGCGGAACCCCCGCCAGAAATTTCCTGAGGTTTACGTGGCGGCGGTTGACATTGCCAGTTTTCCTGGTCAGTATGGGAGCAGCTTCGCAAGCGGTCGTACCCTTCGGCCTTTTTACGGGCTTTTTTGATGGGAACGCTCGTGAGTCGGAATCACACCACGACGCCGTAAAGAGTCGCCCAGCATCCCTGCCTTGATTGGGCGGGGCGCTCGGCGACTTTTTTCGTCTCGTCGCAGCTCGGTTGATCGAGTTGTTGGCGAGTCTCGAAGAGCCCAGGTTCACCGACGAACAGGAAGGTGAACGGGACTTTATTCGGGTGAGACACTTGGCCGTGACGCGGTCACGCGAATCGGCCGGGAAGATTGGTCGAAAGACCTTAGTTCACCTGAAATGAGACGGGTGAACGACTCAGTGTTAGGGTGAGAAATTCGGCTGTGGCGCTGTGATGCAGCGTGGCCAGTTTGGTTGGTTCAAAGACCTGGTGGTGTCCTAACTTTGTGTGCGGGGCTTCAGGGCCGCCGCGAAAAGCTCGTCGAAACTCCAGACGTGCTGGGCCAGTCCCGCCATCATCGCGGCAGTATCTCTCTTGGCCCCAGACGTGCCCGGCTTGCGGGTCTGCCAGCAGAAGTTGTAATACGCCGCGAACATGGCGAAGGCAGCTATACTGTGGGCATGAAAACCACACAACCGGCTACGCGCAAACCGGGACGGCCAGCCACCGGACATACCCCGAAGCGCATCTTCCGCATGGACGACGAAGGATGGGCCGCAGTAGAGGCTGCGGCGCAAGCCAGTGGCGTCACCACTTCGGAGTGGGTCCGAGATTGCCTTCTGAGAGCCGCCAAGCGGGTCAATAGCCGCTGAGCGGAGGGCCGGGGGAATCGAACCCAGGCAGCATCGCTGCTCCCTACGTTCGCTTATAAGGCGATTGCGCCACCAAGACGCGGGCCGCCCTCCTGTTGAAGGGAGTATTCGCCGCTGATTGTTCAACATTGGTGAAAATCCACGGCTAAGGAGGACCAAAAAGACAAAACAGAAGGCACGACGACAACACCAAGCCGAGTCCAATTAAAGATAAAACGGCCGCATTGCCCGCAATCTGCCGCCGCCAAGTCAACCCACAATCCCAGGTCCGATAGCTGATGTTCAAAGCAACATGAACGCAAACCCAAACCCCGATGATGCAAAGGATGCAAAAAATAAGTCGCGCGATTCGATCGAGAAAAAACAGATGTGGTTCAACGGCATCCTGGCTACGGTTGGCGTCCTCGGGCTTGTCATTGGGGCTTGGCAACTTTGCGCTATTGAACGGCAAATCAAGATTTCCAACGGCGCAAACGAAGTCGCCACAACAGCCGCCGAGGCAGCGACCAAATCGAACGAGATTGCCGGCAAGACTGCCGAAGCGCAACTGCGAGCATGGCTCGGAATCGATGCGGCAACATTTACGAAAGCGCCAGCCAACAGCACATACACCCTGGAGTTGAGGGTAAAGAACTCCGGCCAGACTCCAGCGTCCGACATACGGATGAATGCAATATCCTTCACGCGTCTTGAGCCGCCATTCACGCAAAAGCCGGCGCCGCAGGCCGAAGCCAGGCCGGGCTTTAGCAAGACTGCCGTCGGGGCCGGCGCAGGGCAATCGCATGTTCGAGGGCGTTCTGGCTTAATGTTTGCTTCGTTCGTGAAGGAGTCAAGTCGGCCGCGGGGCGGCTGACGAAATCTCGGCATTTCACGGAGGGGCTATGGCAAGCGTTACAAAGCTGGTTGAAAGTTTTTCCGTCTTCGAACCGCTGGACGATCCACGCGCACCCAACAGCTTGCACCCGCTGTTGTCGCTAATTGCGATTGCCGTCTGCGCCACCGTGGCGGGCTGCGACAGCTATGCCGACATCGAACGATTCGCCCACATCCGTCGGCGTTGGTTTGCCGAATTTCTCGATCTGCCGCACGGCACTCCGTCGCACGACACCTTCAGCCGGGTGTTCGCCCGGCTCGACACGGCCCAGTTCTTTCTCTGCGTCCAGCGCTGGCTGTCCGCGGTCGGCGAACCGCTGGCAGGCCAGACCGTGGCCATCGACGGCAAGACCTTGCGCGGCAGTTTCGACACGGCGGCCGGCCGCTCCCCGTTGCACCTGGTCAGCGCCTGGGCCTGTGGTCAGCGTCTGTCGCTGGGGCAAATCGCGGTGGACCACAAGTCGAACGAGATTACGGCTGTGCCCCAACTGCTGGAGTTGCTCGAACTGCAAGGCGCGGTTGTCACGCTCGATGCCATGCACTGTCAACGCGAGACGGCTCAGGCGATCGTCGCCCGCCAGGCCGACTATGTGATTACTTTGAAAGACAACCAGCCGACGTTGCTGGCGGACGTGAGCGCCCACTTCATCGATCTGGCCGAACGCGACTATGCGCCAGCCGAAGTCAAGCGTCACAAAACGGTGGAGCAGGGACACGGCCGCCTGGAGCGACGCGAGTATTACGTCTGCCCGTTGCCCGAATCGTTGCGGCGGAAACATCGTTGGCAGGGACTGCGGACGATCGGCATGGTGTATCGGGAACGGACGATCGGCCAGAAGTTGCAGACCGAGACCAGTTACTTCATCAGCAGCCTGCCGGCCCGCGTCCGCACGCTGGCCAAGCATGTTCGCGACCACTGGGGCATCGAGAACCGCTTGCACTGGACGTTGGATGTAACTTTTTCCGAAGACCGCTCGCGGATTCGCAAGGGCGACGGGCCGGAAATCGCCAGCACCCTCCGGCGACTGGCGCTGTCGATTTTGCAACAGGACACTACGCTCAAAGAGAGCCTGCGTGGCAAACGCCTGATGGCCGGCTGGAACGAGCAGGTGCTAGCCCGCATTCTCCTCGGGTTTGGACGCTAAAACACATGCGATTGCCCTGGGGGCCGGCGGCGTCACGGTTTACAAGACGACGTTTACGATCACTGCCCAAGACCGGGCGAGAATCGATCAGGAGAAACTTGCCATCGACATTGGCGGGGCCATCGAATATGTGGACGTGTTTGAAGGCAACAGAACGACAGAATTCCGCTTCCTGTGGGGCGGCAAATTCGGCACGCGAGACCTGACTTGGGCCGACGAAGGTAACAAGATGTACTGAGATCGTCAGTGCAGCTAACCTAAGAACACTACTCATCGCCGCCCCCTTTCCGGGGGCCGGCAATTCTCTCTGGCCACTCTGGCCGACTGCCCCGATCCGGGGGTCGCACACGCTCGTAGGACACTTCCAAAGACCTGATGTTGCAGGGTGGGATTAGCCAAGCGTCTTCGCGGTGAACTAGCGCTTCATTTGATGTAAAGAAAAAAACATGTCATTCGGAAATATGCATTCAGATCCATTGCAGTTCCTTCGGGAATTCCGGCCCGAATCGACGATCGCACCCAAGAATGTGCCTAGTTCCAGCCCGCCGTGCGGCCGCACGGCAAGCGGCTGGTTCGCCAGGACACGCGGGGCACCGCCCGGACGACAACAGCAAGAACTTGTGACCTGAAACTTTTTTCCAACTCGCCATCAACACGAACTTCCAAGACCACTTTGACAAGGACTACGACCATGAACGCCAAGAACTTCTTCCGACTCTCGATGTTTGCAGCGCTCGTCTCCACCGCATTGCCCGCATCCACAAATGCCGGCCTCCTGACCGTGGGCCCTGGCGCAAGCTCTGCCACTTACTACAACGCCGATGGTGGCGGTGGCCGAACCAACATCGATCTGAACCACACTCTGACGCTCGGCCCGGGCACGTACGAGGCGAAGTTGTTCGACGTGACCACGACGACTAGCGGCGCCGTGATCCCTTTCCTGGCAGAATTCACTGGCCCGTCGCTGACGCCGGGACATAGCAACGATCAGTTCGAGGTGCTGGCCTACGGGAATTCGGATGCCGTGGGTGCCGGCCTTAACACGTCCACATTCACGTTCGGCGGACAGAACACCTTTACGCTGGCGACGACGACGACGCTCTACGCCGGTGTCACCGACGACCCGACGCAATCGTCGATCAGCAGCGCCGTGGGTTTCGCCGGTGGCGGAGCCGACAACCACAATAACTCGGGTGGTCCGGGCGGCGGCGGCAGCTTCGCTCCCTCGGTCGGTGGCATCGTCCCGGGCTGGAGCAACGCTGACCTTGGCCGGACGTATGGGTTTGCCGTGCAAGTGACCCCCGAACCCTCCTCGCTGATTCTCTGCGGTCTGGGCGCCGTCGGCCTGCTGGTCGCCGCCCGCCGCCGCCGCAAGGCCTAAGACGAATCCAACCGAGTTGTGACCGAACCCAACCGAATCACGAGCCTTTACCAGTCAACATCGAGCCACGCTTAATCACCCGAGGTCACCATGAACGCCCAGAAATTCTTTCGCCTCTCGATTTGCCTGATCGGAATGCTCATCGGTGCTGCATCCCTGTCAGCTGCCCCGTACGTCATCGTTGAGGATTCTTTTGGTGGAACCAATGGCGCGAGCTTGGTAGGGCGAACCCCCGATACGGTTGACGTGCCCGGTACGTCGTATGTGGGTTGGCAGAACGCCGCGTGTTGCGCTCAGCCGGTCATTGATACGAGCACGGGCGTCCCCTCTCCGTCGGGCACCACCGGATTCAACAACGCCACTTACCTCAACATCGGTAGTGCAGCGCGTATCATCTGCCCAGCGAGATCACCATCAGCGGCGACGTCCAAGTCAACAGCATCATCAGCGGGTTGGACGGGGCAGCTTACCCTCGCGGCGTGGGGCTTGGTTTCTACAGCGGCACACCAACCGGTGGTGAGGCCAGTTCGACGTTCACTGGTCTGGTCGTGAATCCTGACGGTACATTGCGACTCGTCGCCGCAGGCACAGCTGGTGCCAACGCGTCGCTGACCTACTTCGCCGCTCCCTTCAATGGGTTTAGCGATTCGTCGTTCTACCATCTGTCGTACAACGTCAACACGGTGACCGGCGTGATCAGCAACGTCATCTTCAACGGCCACGACGACACCGCCGCCTTGGCCGGTGGAACGAGCAGCGTGCTGACACCCGGCTTCCTGCCCAGCGGTGGCAAATTGTACGCGGGCTTCTACGGAAGCACCGCCAACAACGCGGGTTTCTTCGGCCGGGTCGACAACTTCACAATTTCTTCGCCCGAGCCCTCATCACTGATCCTCTGCGGACTGGGCGCCGTCGGCCTGCTGGTCGCCGCCCGTCGCCGTCGCAAGGCCTAGGTCAGTCGTTACTCAGAACCCATAACCGCTCGGGCAAACGTGCCCGGGCGGTTTTTTGTTGGGTCCGGCATGACCATCTGCCGAGGCATTCAGGCGGCACGAGCAAAATGCCGTTGCGGTCCTGGACGTTTGCGTTTACGTCGATCGCTGAGAACGGTTGCCAGAAAAATCTGCATGCGTGCCTTGACAACTCACGCGTCGCTATTAAAGTGAGGGTTGTTAGCGGTATGTTTGCTTGATGACCTGACGAATCTCGGCGGAATCGCTACTGACACGAAAAAAAATTGCTCGGAGTTTCTGCGTGCGACGCAGAGGCCCTGAGCAACTTTTTTTCGTTTTACGGCAGCTCGATGGGTCGGGTTGTGAGGCGAAGCGAAAAGGTTCAGGTTCACAGGCCATAACAGGGGTGAATCGGACGGGGCGGGGGTGAGGCATCAGGTCGTGCTTCGGTGATACGACCTGTCAAGCAGCGTAGGTCTAAGGAACCGACCTTCGCGGGGGCGATCAGAGCAATCAACTTCGCAGGGAAACAGCGCACCGATCGATGTAAATGAAAAACACGAAATTAGACAACGCATTCACAGAGCCGATGCAATCCATGCGGGAATTCCGGCCTGCATCGATCATCGCCCTTGAGGATGTGTCTGGTTCCGGCCCGTCATGCGGCCGCATGGCAAGTCGCTGGGTCGCCAGAACATCCGGGGCACCGCTGGAGGAAAACGGCAAAACGTTGTGACCTGAAACTTTTTTTCAATCTCGCCATCAACACGATCTATCAAGACCACTCTGACAAGGACTACGACCATGAACCGCACAACTCGCCGCGTCAGCCTGTTTGCCACCTTCGCCGCCTGCCTCCTCATGTCGGCCGCGCACTCGCACGCTGCGTCTATTTCTGGGTTTGACCCGACATTCGAGACCCCCGCCGAGTCGACGAACTCGTACACTTACAACCCGACGTTAGCATTCACCTCAACGTCGGGAATCATCAACCCTCCCAGCGCCTTCGGCGCCGCCGCGGCACCCCAGGGTGTGCAGGTCGGTTTTCTGCAGACGAATACGGGCGACGGACACTACAACGGCAGCACGAACGGGTTGATCACCGGCTCGATTGACGGCATGACGGTCGGGGACACCTACACGCTCTACGGTCTAGAGGCGGCTCGTTCCGGCCAAGTGGGAAGTCGCCGCGTTCAGCGTCACGGTCGGCGGCGTCGTGGTAGGCACCGAGAGTCCAGCAAGCTCCAGTTCGTACAACGTATTTGCCACATCGCCGTTCATCGCGACGTCAACAAGCGAGACGCTGCTGCTCACCTCCACCGGTCCCACGGACAGCACGTCGTTCATCGACAAGCTCACCGTGACCCCCGAGCCCTCCTCGCTGATCCTCTGCGGACTGGGCGCCGTCGGCCTGATGGTCGCCGCTCGCCGCCGCAAGGCCTAGTTCGATCTCGCTACTCGGAACCCGCAACCGCCCGGGCACCCTTGCCCGGGCGGTTTTTTCATTTTGGTGGCCCGTATGCGGCACGAGTTCGAAACGGGCCAAGCGGCGGACGCCGGGTGCGATCCGCGCCCGCAGGCGGCGGGGTTGTCACGGGCGTGGAACACGTGGGTGGGCATGACCGCGCCCGCTCAAGCCGCCCTTCTGCCGCCGCCGCTCCATTTTCCGCGATTTTTCCGCGGGATTTTCGCCGCAGCTTGACCCTGCTTTTGGCGGCATGCTATAAGCGCGAGGTGCGGCTCGGCCGGTGCTCGGACGGCCGCGTTCGCCCCTCGAATCGGTGACGCCAGCGCGCATCTCGGCGTGCCCTGCTTGCTTATGGCTGCGATCACCCTGCGTGTCCTGGACGGTGCCGACCGGGGCCGCGTCTTCGAAAACCTCGACACGCCGATCACCATCGGCCGTGAGGAAGGCAATTCGATCCAGCTCAACGACGAGCGGGTCAGCCGGTTCCACGTCAAGATCCAGGCCGATCAAGACAAGATCGTCCTGACCGATCTGGAAAGCACCAACGGCACCAAGGTCAACGGCGAGGACATCCAGCTCCGCATCCTCCGCTTTGGCGACATGATCAGCCTGGGCCGCACCGTGCTGCTGATCGGCTCGCGCGAGCAGATTGCCCGGCGCTTGGCCGCACTGCGGGGCGAGCAGCCGCCCACTGGCACGATGGCTCCCGAAGATTGGGAAAAGGCCAACGGCGGCTCCTCGCTCGATTTCGAGCTCAATTGGAGCGACGATCCCGACGTGCAGAGCACGCTGCACACGCTACTCCCGCCGGAACTGCCCGACCGCTTGAGTCCGGGCCAGGCGGCCCAGCTGGCCGAGATTCTCGAATACCTGCACGTGCGGATTCGCGATCTGCTCAACTCGGTCAAGATCAAGTCCGATGCCGAGCGGGTCACGCTCGAAGCCCGGCAGTGGCAGAATCTGCTCGATCTGCAATCGCGCGTCGCCGGCTACCTGCGGTCGATCGGCCAAGGGGAAGACGGCGAGGGGGGGTGAAGAAAGGCAGAAGGCAAAAGGCAGAAGGCAAAAGGCAAAAGGCAAAAGGCAAAAAACAAAGAAGCCGACCGGCGAAGGTCGGCGCGGTTTCGGTCCTCCTGCCTTCTGCCTTCTGCCTTCTGCCTTTTGCCTTATCCGCCTGCTAGAATGCGGGCTCGCCGCCACACGGACGTACGCCTGCGAGAACCTGCGCGATGAGCAGCACGCCTTTCGTTCATCTCCACTGCCACAGCCATTTCAGCCTGCTGGACGGAGCCAGCCCGATCGATGGGCTGGTCACCCGGGCTCAATCGCTGGGCATGTCGGGCCTGGCCCTGACCGATCACGGCAATCTGTACGGGGCGCTGGAGTTCTACAAAAAGGCCAAGGCCGTGGGCATCAACCCGATTCTGGGTTACGAAGCCTACATCGCCCCGGGCAGCCGCTTCCACAAGGAAGCCGGCGGCATGAAAGAGGCCAGCTACCATCTGACCCTGCTGGCCCAGAACCGGACAGGTTTCAAGAACCTGATCAAGCTGGCCTCGCAGGCCTTCTTGCAAGGTTTCTATTTCAAGCCGCGGATCGACAAGGAACTGCTCGCCGCGCACAGCGAGGGGCTGATCTGCCTGAGCGGCTGCGTCTCGGGCGAGCTCAGCCGCACGCTCCTGGCCGAGGATCAGGGCTCGCCCCGCTGGCAGCAGGCCATGGAGCTGGCCGGCTGGTTCCAGAAGCTGTTCGGCGAACGCTATTTCATCGAGATTCAGAACAACGGCTTGGAGATTCAGCGGCTGGCGCTGGAGCGGAGCGTCGAGATTGCCCGGCGGATGGGGTTGCCGCTGGTGGCCACCAGCGACGCCCACTACGTCAACCGCGAAGATGCCGAAGCCCAGGACGTGCTGCTGTGCATCAACACGGGCAAGTTCCGCACCGACAAGAACCGGATGCGGATGGAGGGAGATCAATTCTTCCTCCGCAGCCAGGAAGAAATGTACGCGGCGCTGCCCGGATTATGAAGATGCGCTCCGGCAAAGCCAGGCGATCGCCGACAGCGTCAACATCGAGCTCGATCTGGGCAAGCGGCACTTCCCCAGCTTCACGCCGCCCGACGAGCTCACACCCCAGCAATATCTGGAACGGCTCTGCATCGCCGGACTCAAGGAGCGCTACGCCGGCGACCCCGAGCGGATCAGTCCCGCGGGCGAGTTGCTGCCGATTGTCACCGACCGGCTCACCCGCGAGCTGTCGTGCATCAACAAGTTGGGGTTCCCGAATTACTTTCTGATCGTTTGGGACTTCGTCCGCTATTCGCGCGAAAAGGGCATTCCGGCCACGGCCCGCGGATCGGGCGTCGGCTCGATCGTCAGCTACGCGCTATATTTGAGTCACGTTTGCCCGCTCCAATACGACCTGCTGTTCGAGCGGTTCCTGGACGAGAGCCGGCTGGAGGCGCCGGATATCGATATCGACTTCTGCAAGGATCGCCGCGGCGAGGTGATCCAGTACGTCAAGCAGAAGTACGGGGCCGAGAACGTAGCCCAGATCGGCACATTCGGCACGCTGGCGGCCCGGGCGGCCATTCGCGACGTGGGTCGGGCCTTGGGCATGCCGATTCCCCGGGTCGATTCCGTCGTGGCCCTGGTGCCCGAGGAACTGCACATCACGCTCGAAAAGGCCCTGGCCGAAAGCGCGGACCTGAAAAAGGCCTACGAGGCCGACGCCGAAATCCGCGAGCTGATCGACCTGGCGCAAAAAGATCGAAGGACTGGCCCGCAACGTCGGCACGCACGCCGCGGCCGTAGTGATCGCCGATCAGCCGCTGGTCGAGTACGTGCCCTTGGGCACGGTGGCGGGCAAGGAGGAAGTCATCACCCAGTGGGCCATGGGTGACGTCGAAGCCGCCGGCCTGTTGAAGATGGATTTCCTTGGTCTGCGCAACTTGACGATCCTGTCCAAGGCGGTCGAGCTGATCGAGCGGACCACCGGCCAGGTGATCGACCCGTACAAGTTTCCGCTCGACGACCGCGAGACGTTCGCGCTGCTCTGCCGGGGCGAGACCAAGGGAATCTTCCAGCTCGAAAGCGGCGGCATCCGCGACCTGCTGCAGAAGATGAAGCCCGACCATTTCCGCGACATCATCGCCACCAATGCCCTCTATCGGCCCGGCTCCGCTCGAAGGGGGCATGGTTGACGACTACGTCCAGGTGAAGCACGGCCGCAAGGCGGCCGAGTATCCGCACCCGGTGATGAAGGACGTGCTCGAAGAGACCCACGGCGTGATGGTCTACCAAGAGCAAGTGATGCGAATCATCAACCGCCTGGGCGGCATCGAGCTGTCGAACGCCTACAGCTGCATCAAGGCGATCAGCAAAAAGAAGTTGCCGCTGATCGCCAAATACCGCGAGCAATTCGTCGCCGGGGCCGTAGAGCAGGGACTCGATCGCCGCCAGTCCGAAGACCTGTTCGGCATGATCGAGAAATTCGCCGGCTACGGCTTCAACAAGAGCCACTCGACGGCTTATGCCCTGATCGCCTACATGACGGCCTATCTCAAGGCGCATTGGCCGGTCGAATTCATGGCGGCCTTGCTCTCGGGCGACATCGCGGCCCGGAACTTCAAGAAGAAAGACCCGCTCGTCGAGCACCTCGAAGATTGCCGACGGATGAACATCGAGGTGGCCGGGCCCGACGTCAATCGCTCGCACGGCGACTTCACGGTCCGGGAAAACCGGATTCACGTCGGGATGTGCGCGATCAAAGGCTGCGGCGAAGCGGCTGCCGCAGCGATCGTCGCCGCCCGCGAAAAAGGGGGCGAATTCCGCAGCCTGTACGATTTCTGCGAACGGGTCGACGCCCAGCAAGTCGGCAGGGCCACGATCGAGTCGCTCGTCAAGGCCGGGGCCTTCGACTCTTGCGGAGCCCGCCGTGCGCAGCTCATGGCCGTCGTGGAAAAAGCGGTCCAGGCCGGCGCCGCGGTCCATGCCGATCGCCGCTCGGGCCAGAAGAGCTTCTTCGACGCCCTGGACGACGAGCCCCAAACGGTCGCGGCCGCCAGCGGTCTGCCCGACGTGCCCGAGTGGGACTCGCGCACCCAGCTGGCCGCCGAAAAAGAAGTGCTCGGCTATTACCTCACCAGCCATCCCTTGGCCGAACACGCCACGATGCTCAAAACGTACTGCTCGCACAGCACGCTCGAAGCGGCCAGCGAGAAGCATCGCACCGACGTCGTGCTGGGCGGGATGGTCTCGTCGGTCAAAGTCGCCCAAAAGAAAGGTTCGCGGCCCGGCGATGCCAACGGCAAGTACGCCATGTTCGACCTCGAGGACATGGGGGGCATCCTCCGCTGCATCCTCTGGTCGGAACAGTATGCCGAATTCGGCCACTTGCTCAGCGGCGACGCGATTCTGGTCATTCGCGGGGCCGTCGATCGCCGGCCCGGTAGCGAAGAAGCCAACCTGATCGTCAACGAATTGATCCCGCTCGACCAGGTCGCCGGCCGCTTCACCCGGGGGCTGGTCGTCCGCGTTTCCGAACCCGTTCACGGCACCGCCGCCCTGGAGTCGCTCCACGAGATCGTCCGGGGCTACCCCGGCAAGTGCGAGCTGCAGCTCGTCCTGTCGCTAGCCGATGGCACCCGGGTGACGCTCAAGAGCGACCGCATCCGGGTCGATTGGAATCCCGAAATTCAAGAGCGGGTCGAGGCCCTGCTCGGCCCCGGCAATGTCCGGCTGATCGCCGCCCCGCCCCCCCCCTCAAACCGCCCGCGGCAGGGTGGCCGGCCGCGGGAAATGGCCTACGGCTAAAAGTCCGGCTGGAACGGCTATGAGGGGCCATTGGGCACATTCGGGGCGGGCCGGCGGGGCACGGGCGGAGGGCCCTTACGAAGGGGCCGGGTTCCTTGATTTGCCCAGCTTGCCCAATTAAGATCAAAGGAACTGCTGCCGGCCCTGCGCTGGTGGTGCTTGTCTCGCTTGGATCTGCCCAACTTGACGCTTCCACCTCCACGACTCGAGGCGAGGGGGTGGAGGCGTATCCGGAACAAAACCGCGCCGCGTGCGCGACGGCCTACTAGAGGATCAGGGAGCCGAGAGATGGTTTGGCACAAAATCGGGTATGCGTCGTTCATGGCCCTCGTCGTCGGCGGCTGGTTACGGCGCAGCCCGCGGCGGTCATTCCCAAGAGCGGCGGCTGCTCGGGCGTCAGCGGTGCCAACGGCGTAATCGTCGATGCGCAGGGCGTGCTGCACAATCTGGAGAAGCAGGACCCGACCGGCGGCGAAGTCTGGCGCGGCGCGGCAAGCGGCCAAAGCCCAGTTGGGCGTCAAGGTGACCACCGCCAGCAAGCTCCGCAAGATTTCGCTCAACCGGCTCGAAGCGGCGATCAAAGACGCCAGCGACAAGCAGCAACCCTGGACCGAAGAGATGAAGTACCTGGCCGGTCTGACCCGGGTGCGGTACGTCTTTTTCTTGCCCGACAGCAAAGACATCGTCCTCGCCGGACCGGCGGAAGGTTGGGCAACCGACCTGGCCGGCCGCACGCGGGGCATCGACTCCGGCATGGCCACCCTCGAATTGCAGGACCTGATTGTCGCCCTGCGGGCGTTCCCGCCGAGCGGCAAGAAGACCCGGATGATCATGGTCTCGATCGATCCCACGCCCGAGGGTCTGGCTGCGATGCAGCGGTTCTTGAGCTCGATCAATCCGTCCCCCTCTGACGAGCAGTTCATCGTCGACGGGTTGCGTTCGAATCTGGGGCTGCAAACCATTCGCATTGAGGGGGTGCCACCGAGCACGCACTTCGCCCAGGTGCTGATCGAGGCCGATTACCGGATGAAATTGATCGGCATCGGTCTGGAAAAACCGGCTGTCAAGATGGCCAGCTACGTCGACCGGGCCACTCCCCGCAGCGGCAACGGCAAGGCCCTGCAGCGGTGGTTCTTCATGCCCGACTATCAATCGGTCCGCCTGGCGGCCGATGAGCTGGGCATGGAACTGGTCGGCAACGGCGTCAAGCTGGTCAGCGAAGACCAGGTGGTCAATGCCGACGGCAGCCGCCGCGTGTCCGGCAAGTCGGACAAGGCGAGCCACGACTTCGTGACCGGATTCACCAAGAAGTATCCCGAGCTTTCGAAGAAGGTGCCGGTCTACGCCCAGCTCCGCAACTGCATCGACCTGGCCGTTTCCGCGGCGTTCATCCAGGAACACCGCTACTACGAAAAAGCGGGCTGGAACATGACCATTTTCGGCGACGAAAAGGCCTGCCCGGTCGAAACGCTCAACGTGCCCAGCCAGGTCGAAACGGTTTGCACGAGCGTTTGGAAGGGGGGCACGCTGATGACTCCCGTCGGCGGCGGCGTGACGATCTATCCGACCAAGGCCCTCGATTCGCCCAACCTGCTGCCGGACGAAGACGGCAAGGTCGGCGAGCTCCGCGAATCGCTCGACCTCAAGGCCCTGGCCGCCGGTCAGTGGTGGTGGGACTGAGCCGAAAAAGGCAGAAGGCAAAAGGCAAAAGGCAGAGGGACGCGATTCGGGCGCAAGCCCGAGCCGCGTCCTTCTGCCTTTTTTATTGCGAGGCTCGATTGCAGCGTCGCTGCCCACACGACGCTTCGCCTGAGTAGCAGAATCCGTCGAGACAAGACCCCACGGCGCGCCGGCGATCCCGTCCGTGTTGGTTTCTGGCCTTTCTCCTTTCATCCCCCTTATCCCCTGCCGCATCCCCCGATCTCCATTCCGAACGGCAGCGTCGCGGTCAATTCACAGATCGTGGAGGCAGGCCCAACGGCGCACTGACTTTGCCGGCCCTCCTCGTTTTTCTGCCTTCTGCCTTCTGCCTTCTGCCTTCTGCCTTCATCCTTTCCTTCCCGGTCCCGTGACGACGCGGTGAAAGTGCAATTGCACTTCGCGATCGACCACGCGGCGGACCCCTTCGACGAGGCAGTGGGGCTCGTTGTCCTCTTGCCCGCGGCGGATGATGTCGTCGAGCTTCACGCCGGGCGCGGTGGTGAACGTCGATTGGTTGATGATCTGATTGCCGGCGTCCAGCTCGGGCACGATGAAGTGGCAGGTGGCCCCGTAGGTGAGCATCCGGCTGGCAAACGCTTCCTGATAGGGCCGCATGCCGGGAAAGCTGGGCAGCAGCCCGTGGTGCAGGTTGATGATCCGGCCGCCGGCGTATTTCCAGCAGCTGGCGGGCGGCAGGATGCGCATGTAGCGGGCCAGGATCAGGTAGTCGACGTCGTATTGGTCGCAGAGGGCCATCATTCGCTCGTCGTCGGGGTTGCCCTGAGCGTCGCCGATCGACTCCCAGGGGACGCCGAACTGCTCGGCGATCGAGCGGCAATTGGGCCGATTGCCGAGCATCACGGCCGCCTCGGCCCGGATGTTGCCGTCGCGAATTGCCCGCAGCAGGGCCAGCGCCGGCTCGGGTCGAATCGTGGTGGCGATCGCCAGCCGGGGCCGCGGCGCGTGGCGGTCGGGCGACCAGACCCGCACGGACAGCCCCTTCGAGCGACCGATCTGGTCCAAAGCGTCTCCCAGCCCGGCGTATTGCTCGCTCGGCAAATCGATCCGCAGCAGCATGGCGAACAGCCCCTGCTCGTCGTGATCGTACATCTGAATCTCAGCGATGTTCGCCCCCTGGCCGGTCACGTGGTGAATGATCGGATCGGCCAGCCCACGATTGTCGGGGCCGACGGCGGTGATGACGATGTGCATGGATGGCTTTCCGGGGGAACTTGCGCGAGCGGAGCCGGTGAGTTGGCCCGATTTGGAGCACTGTGCCGTCCGATTATAGACCGCGACGCGAGCCACGCGGAGGGCCGGCGGCCTGGGGATGCGCGAGAAACACTGCGCCCCTCAATCGCCGCCTTCTGCCTGCCGCCGCGGATTGCTATTCTGAACGAATGGATCCTTCCCAACCCGCCGACGAGGGCCGCCAGCCCTTTGTCCTACCGCCCCGCCCTGGTGACGCAGAGCGCCAATCTGTCGAAGCAGAGCGTCAACATCGGCCCGCTCCGGCCGGGCGAGACGCCCGGGGGCTGCACCTGGACGTTTCAGTTCCCTCGGCGGCCGCCCGTTTGGCCCCGATGCCATGGCGGCGTCCGCTGAGCCTGTATCGCTGGCGGACCTCGGCACTGCTGTTCGCCGCCACGGCCGTCTCGACCTTTTGGGCCGGCGCCACGCACTGGAGCGCAGGCTTCGAGTGGGAAAGCTGGCCCCAGGCCAAGGCCGTGGTCCAGGCGAATTGGCGCGATGGACTGGTCTATATGGCGGCGGTGATGGGCATCCTGCTCTGCCACGAGATGGGGCACTTCATTCAGACGCTGCGGTACCGCGTACCGGCCAGCTTGCCCTGGTTTCTGCCGCTGCCGGTGATGATGGGCACGATGGGGGCCGTGATCGTCATGGACGCTTCGCGCCAACCGCAAGCAGTTGTTCGACATCGGGCTTTGGGGCCCGTGGGCGGGGCTGCTGCTGGCCGTGCCGCTCATCTGGCTCGGCATTCACACGGCCGAACCCGACCCGACGGCGACCGAGTTTCCGCTGGGCACTCCGCTGATCTTCAAGTTGATCACGGCCTACGAGTGGCCCGATCTGGCCAGTGGCGCCTTGAAGCGCAACCCATTGTTCATGGCCGGCTGGGTCGGCATGCTCGTCACCGGGCTGAACATGCTGCCGGTCAGTCAGCTCGACGGCGGGCACGTGATCTACGGCCTGTTCGGCCGCGGATCCCGCTGGATCGCCCGGGCCTTCGTGATCGCGGCGATTCTGTTCATCATCGTGACCGAGCAATACAACTGGATTGTGATGCTCGTGGTCGTGCTGCTATTGGGGGTCGACCATCCGCCGACGAGCGACGATTCGGTGCCGCTGGGCCCGGTCCGCTGGACGATCGGCCTCATCTCGCTCTTGATCCCGGTGTTCTGCTTCACGCCGCTGATCATTCCGCCGCGGTACTGATGACGGGCCGGAAAAGCCGCGCTACGGCCGAGCAATCCCGCGCTAACGACCCGCGATCGCGCCGGCTCATTTCTCGGGCAGCAGTACCAGGCCCAGGCCGGTGAGAAGCGTGGGCGAAGCGGTTCCGTAGATGCCGACGACCAGCTGGCCGTTGTCGCCGGTCATCGCGACGGTGCCGAATTTTTGCCCGGTCCAGGCGGTGGTGTATTTGTCGGACATGTCCAGTCCGTCCGCGCCGACCTTGGCGAAGATAACGTCGAACCAGCGGAGGTCCGTGCCGAAGCTGCCGACTCGCAGCCCGGCGACGGCGTAGCCCTTTTTGGCGACGATCGTTTTGCCACCGGCCACGTCGGCGCCCCAGCGATTGCCGGTGCGCCGTGCCCTTGGGCGTGGCGTAGATCGGCTGCAGCGTGGTCACCTGGCCGGCTCCGCCTTCGGCGCTCATCGTGTAGTTGAAGCCGACGAGCACGGCGCCGCATCGGCGGGATTTCCGCGAACGGGCTGCCGGTTCGGCCCGCGACCGGCGGACTGCGGATCAGCTGATCTTTGCGAATGGCTTGCTTGATTTTGAGCGCGATTTTCGTCATGGCCGCCGCGGGGATCACGTCTCCGGCACCCGGCGGATCGCCGCCGCTTGGGCCGGCCGCGGTGGCAGGGTGTTTGCCGCTGGCCGCGAGCTCTTCGATCCGTTTCGAGACCTTTGTTTGCGTCAGCCCTTTGAGTCCTGGCAGGGCCGCGCTGTACCACTTCTCGCAGCGGGCGGCATACTCGCTCTTTTCGGGCCCCTTGGCCTGCTCGGCCAGCCCCCACCACAGATCGCCGAGTTTGACCTGGTCTTCGCTGACGGTGGGCGACTCGAGCTCCAGCGTGGCCGCCTGGCGGAGCGTCTCGTCGCTGCCCTGCGCCAAATGGGGCAGGCCCTGATCCCAATCGTGGCGGCTGAAGCACAAGTATTTCCCGGCCGCCAAATGGGCCTGCATATCGTCGGGGGCTCCGTCGAGCTTTTCCAGCGCTTTGCGATAAGCGTCGTGCAGCTTGCGGGCTTCGGCGACGTCCTGCGACCGCGCGGTCACTTGCTTCATCAGGGCCGGATCGCTGGCCCGCCGGGCCGATTGCGAGGCCACGGCCAGCAGTCGCCGCGCACTCTCGAAATCGCCCCCCGCCACGCCCCGTCGGCCAACGGCAGCAGTGCCTCGGCCAGCTCCTTCCGCATTGCGGGCGGAAGCGTGTCCTTGCCCAATTGCTCGGCCAGTTCGGCGATCTCGCGCGGTCCGTCGATCTCGAACCGCGCGGCCGTTTCCTGCACCACTTCGATCGCCAGCACGGGATTGCCGCCGCCGAGGGCCAAGACTCGGGCTTCGCTCAGCAGGGCAAACCGCTCGGTATCGGTCTGGCTGTCGCCGGATTGCTTGACCAGTTTTTCGGCCAGGGCGATTTTTTCCGCGGATTTTTTGGCCTGCTTGAAATCGTCGGCAAACACCTCGCGCACCAGCTTGCTCGCCTCGTCGATTTCGGCCTTGGCCGGCACCGCCGCACGCGCTTGGACGGGCTCCGCGGGCTCCCGAGGTTTGTCTGGTGGGCGCCGGACGGGCGGTTCGGCCGGTGTCTCGGGCTGCGACGATGAGTCCGGCGGCGGATCGCTTGGAGTCGATCCGCCGGGGGGCGTTTCGTCCGGCATTTCGAGCGGCGGCTCGACCCGAGCCAAATCGGGCGCTGCGATCGCCGGATCGCCGATGACGCGTCCCGATCCGGACAGCGTGGCCAGCCGCAACTTCCGAATCCGAAAGGCCGAGTTGCCGCCCCCCGCGATGAACAGCGCGCGACGATCGGCCGCCGCATCCCGCGCGGAGGGGTTCAACCGGTCGAACGGCCCCTGCCAGTCGATGATCGTTTTGCCGTCACAGTTCAGGCTAATCGAATCGCCGCGGACGGTCACGACAATCAAGTTCGGTTTGCGGGGCGTCAAGGCAATCCCGGAATGCGTCGATGCGTTCGACTCGCCCGACTCTCCGGAGATTTCGTCCAGTCCGCTCGTCTGGCCGCCCCAGCCGTCGACGACTGCCGCCACGCGGTGCCCGCCGGCCACGACGCCCAGGATCAATTCGGCGCCCGGCTGCGGCTCGACCACCAATTCGAGCTGATACTCGTTCGGCGGCGCAGTACGGCACCACGATTCTCGGCGCCGCGACTTTCGAGGCCAGCAGCACTAACCCGCTCGGCGTCTTCTGCCATTTGCCCACCGCCGTTTTGCCGCCGATCTTCACCAGCGGCAACAAGTCGGTGACGCTGGTCGCGGCCAAAGCCGGTGGATCGGCGGGTGGGTCGGCCGGTTTGGCCGGGGGCGGTCCGACGGCCGGCGGCGTTACTGGGGGAGTCGACGGAGCCGGCTCCGACGGTGGCGGTTTGACGGCGGCTGGCTCTGGATGCGAAGTGCCTGAGCCCTTGGTAGCAGGGCCGGACGGTTCCGTCGGCGCATGAGCCGTCTTGGGCGGCGGCGCCGAATCTCGCGACGCGACGAAGGCGACGATCGCGACCAAGGCGACCGCGGCGGCAACCCCGCCGCCGATCAGCAGCGGCTGATTGTTAGACGACTTGGCACCCGTTTGGCTCCGCCGGGCTTGTGTCCCGCGGTCCGCCGAGTGGCCGTCCCGCGCCGGCCGGCGGTCGCCGGCAGCTGGCCGGTCAATTCGTCGTCGGCGTCCCCGTTGAGGTCGGGTTCGGGGGCAAAGACTGCGTCCGCCGGACGAGGCGCGGGCCTGGCCGCAACCGGTTTGGCGGCAGCCGGCCGCGACGGGGCGGGGCGGGGCGCAGCTTGAGGCATGGCCAGCCGGAGTCGCAGGTGGAGCCGATAACGGCGGCGGCGCAGCGGCGGCTGGTGGGGCCGCTGGCGGCTCGACGGCTGGCGGTGCCGCGGGGGGCGGGGCAACCGGCTTTTCCTTGGCTGCCAGTTTTTTCCGCAGATCGCGGTCATACTCCCCTCGCCGCTCGTCAACCAGCAGGCAGAGCTTGGCCGCCGAGAGCTCGTTGAGCAGCTTCTGCGACAAGGGCGCGAACTGCCCCAGGGCATGCCGCTGGACGTGGGCCATTTGGCGATCGGCCGCCCCCTCGATGACGTCGGCGTCCAACTCATACAAGCCGATCCCCAACAACCGGTAATGATTGGGGGGCTGCTCCTCGGGAGGGATGCCGAGCCACTTACGATAGGGGTCGAATGGTTCGGCCATGACAGCCTCGGGCGAGGGAGCGGCAGCGAGTCCGCCTGCGTCCATTATGGGCGCCGCGACCGACCGGCTCAACTAGACCACTCTCTTGGCGCATTTTTCTTGAAACACCGCGCCGCCCTGCACGGTTTCGCCAGGGAACCTGGCTTGCCAGGCAGCCTCCACTCGGACAGCAACCTGACTCGTCAGTTAAGACGTAACGCGGACGGGGTCGGGTTTCCCGAATTTTTCCCGCGCCGGCCAGATCGAGACGACAAAGCTCCGGTGCGACAGGCAATTCACGCCCTTTGGGCGTTTGAACGGGCAAATCCGATCGCAAGGCCCGTGCGGCTCGTTGTCCCTGCCGGACACGGTTGCCGCAGGCAGGAAAGCAGCTGCGCATTCCGGGGCGCGCGCAGCACGATCCTGAGGTGGCAAACGATCGAGCGCTGGGTCGATATTAGCGCTTCGAGAACTGGGTCCCGCGCCGTGCGCCGCGGAGGCCGTAATGCTTGCGTTCTTTCATCCGGCTGTCGCGCGTCAGCAGGCTGTTTTGCCGCAGCACTTCTTCCGTGCCGGTGTCGAACTTCTTCAGCGCCGGGCCACGCCCAGCATGCAGGCGCCCGACTGGCCCGAGGGCCCGCCGCCGACCACCCGAATCGAGATGTCCACGTCCTTGGTCTTGCCCGTTTTGACGAGCGGCTCCAGGACGTGATTGCGATCCTGGAGATTCGGGAAGTAGTCTTCCAGCGAGCGGTTGTTGATCAGCACGTTCCCCTGGCCGGCCCGAATCCGCACCCGGGCCACCGACGTCTTCCGCCGACCCGTGCCCAGGGTGTCCCCCGCCCCGCTGACCTTGGCTTCTTTGACGACCATGACTACTTGATTCCTAGTTCTTTGGGCTGAGGCTGCTGGGCCTGGTGCGGGTGGGCGTCGCCGGCGTAGACCTTGAGCTTGGCCAGCCGCTTGTACGAGAGCTTGTTCTTGGGCAGCATCCGCCGGACGGCTTCGACCAGGATCGATTCCGGCTCGCGGGCAAACCGCTGCTCGGCCGTCTCGCTCCGCAAGCCCGGGTAGTACGTCGTCCAGGTGTACCGCTTCTGCTGCCACTTCTTGCCGGTCAGCACGACCTTGTCGGCATTGATCACGACCACGAAATCGCCCGTGTCGACATGGGGCGTATAGTCGGGGCGATGCTTGCCCATCAGGACCATGGCGATATCGCTGGCCAATCGGCCGACCACCTTTTCCCGGGCGTCGACGAGCCACCACTTGGCTTCGATTTCGCCGGCCTTGGCCATAAACGTTTTCATCGTCGTCCACCGTAGTTGCTGCGAGCGGGTTGCCGGGCTCGGGCCCTTTCAGGGAGGGCCGGCCGCCGGCGCGAGAAACTGCCAATTTAGCGACTTGAAGCCGGGCCGACAAGGCGTCCAACGTCCCCAAAATCGACTCCTGAACGGCCCGGCCATAGGCTGGAATTTGCCAACGTGTATGCTCCGATAAGGCCCGCGCCACTTTTACGGCGGATCGCGTGTTCCAACCTGACCCCGGGCCACCGCTGAATGCCATGCTCCGCCACAGGAAAACCAATCCCGCCCGTGCCGGCGGCCAAACCCGCCGCGGGTTTTTGATAACCGCCGCCTTGGCGGCGGCCGGCTGGGCCGGCAGCGGCGAAGCACGGCCTCGTCACGGGTCAAGAGATTCCCAAGCTCGCCGCCTACGACGAGCTAATGGCCCGCTTCATGCGCGAGCACAAACCGCCTGGCGCCAGCCTGGCGGTGACCTACCATGGGCGGCTCGTCTATGCCCGGGGCTTCGGCCACGCCGACGTCGAGGCCAATCAGCCCGTCGAGCCGACTTCGCTCTTTCGCCTGGCCAGCGTCAGCAAGCCGTTTACTTCGGCGACCGTGATGCGACTGGTCCAAGAGGGGCGACTGAAGCTGGAGGAAAAAGTCTTCCCGCTGCTCAAACTCGAACCGCACCTGGAGCAAGGCAGGCATCTCGACCCCCGGATTCACGAAATCCGCGTGCATCCATTGCCTGCAGCACACGGCCGGCTGGGATCGCGACAAGTCGTTCGACCCGATGAGCGCCGGCACGGCCGAAGAAGTTGCCCGAGGCGCTCAAGGTCGCGTTGCCGATTCACCCCCGTCAGATCATCCGCTACTCGCTCGGCAAGCCGCTCGATTTCGCCCCCGGCACGGCCTATGCCTATTCGAATTTCGGCTACTGCGTGCTCGGTCGGGTGATCGAAGCGGTGGCCGGCAAGGCCTACGAAGAGGTCGTGACGCGGCAAGTCCTGCAGCCCGTCGGCATTCAGCACATGCGATTGGGTAAGAACCTGCTTCGCGACCGGGCGCCGCGCGAAGTGAAGTATTACGACAGCAAACACCGCACTTCGCGGGCGATCTCCGGCCCGCACATCGGCAAAGAGGCGCCGCTGCCCTACGGCGTCGAGTGCATCGAGACGATGGACGCCAACGGCGGCTGGATCGCCTCGGCGGTCGACCTGATGCGGTTCGCCGTCAGCCTGGACGATCCGGGGCATTCGCCGCTGCTCAGCCCGGCACCATCGAAGCCATGCTGGCCCCGCCGCCGGGTCCGGTCGGCCACGGCCCCCAGGGCAAGCCCAAGCCGCAGTATTACGGCTGCGGCTGGGAGGTCCGCCCGCGCCCGGGTCCGCGGGAGGCGCCGGCAAATACACCAAATGGCACGCGGGCCTGGTCGCCGGCAGCTCGACGCTGTTGGTCTGCCGCGATGACGGCATCAACTGGGCCGCCCTATTCAACAGCGATGCCACGCGCGACGGTAAAGAATTCGCCGGGCTGATCGATCCCCTGCTCCACGAGCCGGCCAACCAGATCAAGGATTGGCCCGAGATCGACCTGTTCGGCCATTTCCGCTGACGGTTGGCCTGCGGGTCGGACCGTGGCCCAATGTGGCGGATTTCGCCCCGCGTTCGCAACTAAATCGGCAGCCGGCGGCGTGCCCGATATGCCAGATCCAGGGTGCGGCCGGCCGGCACCGCGTTTGTCGACTCGGGCGCAGAACCTCGACCGGCCCAGCCGGGTATCAATCGAGTGGACCGCGACATTGGGCTGCCTTCGGGGGCAGCCCCCCGGAGCGGGGTGGGTGGCAAACCTGCCCGACCGCCGGCGCAAGCAACGCGGCCAGTCGACGGCAGAAAAAGGATCTGGCTGCGGATGTCCTGCGAGTTGGTTTGGTTTAGAATGCCTGAGGATTCCGCGATCGCCACGATCGACGGACCGCTTGGCCTTTGGCCGAACAAAGCGTGGCCGAACAAAGTGAAGCGAGCCGGTCGGATGGGCGAGCTGACGATCCTGGATAGCCCGACCAACGAGCAGCTGGCCCTGCAAGCCCAGGCCGGCTGCCGCGTGAGCTTTGCCGAGCTGGTAGCCCGCTTCCAGGTGCCGCTGTTGCACTTCTTGCGGCAGCGAACAGGTGGCCTCCACGATGCCGAGGATCTGACGCAGGACGTTTTCGTCCGCGCCTTCCGGAGCCTGCAGCGATACGAGCCCAAGTGGCGGTTCTCCACCTGGCTGTACACGATCGCTCATCGCCTGAGCCTGAACGCCCGCCGCCGCTGGCGGCCGCCGGTCG
The DNA here is from genome assembly GCA_963828155.1 of uncultured Planctomycetaceae bacterium. GTDB lineage: Bacteria > Planctomycetota > Planctomycetia > Pirellulales > PALSA-1355 > CAWCAX01. Next base: position 447,804 of record CAWHDQ010000006.1, on the reverse strand, counting down.
ATCGGCGCGGCTTGGAGTTTGCGACCGCGGCTGGTGCGCCGCCCGACGACACCCTGGCCAGCGAAGAAGAATCGAGCCGCCTGTGGCGCACCGCCGCGGCCGTGCTGACCGTCGAGCAGCTCACGTCGCTGTGGCTGTTCTACGTCGAAGAGATGCCGCTGGACGACATTGCCCGGGTGCTGGGTCGCTCGTCGGGAGCGGCCAAGGGATTGCTGTTCCGCGGCCGGCGGAAGCTGGCCCAAGCGCTGGAGAGCGCGGAGGCTGGAGCGACGGTGATCCGGCTCGATCGAGACCAATCGGCCGACGGCGCGGCAAGCGTCGACGCATCCTTGTTCAAATTGTTGCCGCCTCGACTGGCGGCGGAGTTGTACGATGGTTGACCGGCATTTCGATCCGCTGAATGATCTCGATAACCGCCTCCGCGCCGCGGCCGCCGCGAGCAGGCCGCAGTTCTCGCCCGAGTTGCACGAGCGGATTCTGGCAGCGATCGACTCGAGCGAAATGCTTCCGGTCCTGCCCTGGACCACGCGGCTGCGGCGCCCGCTGGCGATTGCGGCCAGCTTGCTGGTCCTGGTGACGGGCGCGGCCCTGGCCGGCTATTCGCTCACCGAGATGGTCCGCAACGAGCGGCAGAACGCCGCGCGCACGGTGGCCGCGGCCCCGAGTGGCGAGAATGGGCCGGCCTCGCCAGCGCACGACGCCCAGTGGATGCAGCGGGCTCTCGTGGCGGCTGATCACCTGGGCTGGCTCGACGACGACAGTCGCAGTGCCGCCGCCTGGATTGTGGCCGATCTGGCGGCCGATTCCGAACCGGCCGACGAAGAAGCCGAGCCCGCGCAGGGCAGCTGACGGACGTCAGCATTCGATCGTGCTGCGCCTTGAGCGCAGTCGGTTTCTAGAACTGCGCAATTGGCCACTGCCGTCAGCGGGACAGGACAAATTTGCCCTGGTCTTCGCACGAATTGTAATTCGCCACGAACGAGCAGTTGGTGGCATTGGCTTGGTAGTGGAACGTGCCCACCAGGCGGCCCAGGTACGAGCTGCCGGCCAGCGTGACGCTGTCGCCGTGATCGGCCACCACCGTCAGCGTGACGCTATAGCGGAACGGCACCACTTTGAAGAACCGGCCCGAGAAGCGGACGCTGTAACGCGTGGCGTCGATCCGGCAGAACGTCGCGTTCAGTGGCCCGCTGTGGCCGGTGCTGCAGCTCTCCCAGTGTCCTTGCCAACAGCCCGACAAATCGACCGCCTGAGCCGAGCGGGCCGAACCGGCCGTGGCCAGTGCGGCCAGAACCAGCAAAGCACGCAGCGAACGACGTGGCAGAAGCGGCAGCCGGGCGAGCATGAATTCCTCGCGAGGGAAGGACCGGTTGGAAACAGCGGCACCTGGCCGACCGTCGGATTGTGCGCCGCTTTCCGGCGCGTCGCATCGCGACGACTGGGCATCTTGAACTGCCATCGGCCGCCAGATTGCCGGGCTTGAGCGGGCGTCCGGATTTGCCGCGGGCAACGTGCGGCGGCGGCGCCTGAATCACTTTGGCCGCCAGGAGCGAATGCCGCGCACAAGCCAGTTCGGGGCCGCGTGGCGGGGATTTACCGCCCCGGTAGGATAGGCCCTTATGAGAATGCCTCGGGCACGCGATTGCCGGTCTTGCGCAGCAAGCGAGCGCTGCCAGCCGCTTTGCTTTTGCCAGGGCGTTTGCTAGAGTCAGTCGCCAGGTGCGGTCGCGACCGCGTATCGCACCCATTTCGCAATGTTTGCGTGCTTCAAGCTGAGAACGCTCCTATGACGACTGCCCGCGCTCCGAAAATCCGCCGCGAGGACCTGGCCGCCGGCGAAGTGCTGTGTCAGCACTGCACGGCCAAGTGCTGCCGGTATTTCGCCCTGCCGATCGACTCCCCCGACACGTTCAACGACTGGGAGTTCGTTCGCTGGTACCTGCTCCACGAAGGGGCCACGGTTTTCAAGGAAGACGATCAGTGGTACCTGCTGGTCCACGCGGTCTGCAAGCACTTGGGCAGCGATCAGCGGTGCGGGATTTACACCACCCGGCCGCAGATCTGCCGCGAATACTCGACCGACAGCTGCGAATACGAAGACGACTGGTTATACGAGCAATACCTCGAGACGGCCGAGCAGGCTTGGGAATACGCCGAGGCGATCCTGGCTCCCAGCGGCGGCCCGGCAATGCGCAGCCCAAAGCCGGAGCTGTTGCCGATCCTTTGAACCGCGCTCCTTTCGAGTTCCGTATCCTGGCGAGATGGCCTTGACCGACAACGCACGCATCGAACCGCGCACGCTGGGCGGATTTCGGGATTACCTGCCCGAGATGATGATCCCGCGCGAATGGCTGATCGACACGGCCAAGTGCGTTTATCGCTCCTACGGTTTCAGCCCGATCGACACGCCGGCCCTCGAGTACCTCGAAATCCTGCTCGGCAAGGGGAGCGACGAAACCGACAAGCAGCTTTACCGGTTCGTCGACAACGGCGGACGCAGCGTCGGCCTGCGGTTCGACCTGACCGTGCCCTTGGCTCGGTTCTCGGCGCAGCATATCGGCCAGTTGGGTATTCCGTTCAAGCGGTACCACATCGGCACCGTTTGGCGCGGCGAGAAGCCGCAGGACGGCCGGTATCGCGAGTTCATGCAGTGCGATTTCGACACGATCGGCACGCTCTCGCCCGCGGCCGATATCGAGACGGCCCTGGTCATTCACGACCTGTTCCGCGCCCTCGGTATCGACGAATTCGCGATCCACATCAACAACCGGATGGTGCTCAGCGGCTTGCTGGAGCGATACGGTTTGGCCGACAAGACGACCGCCATCCTGCGTTCGATCGACAAGCTGGCCAAGATCGGCCGCGAGCAAGTGGCCGCCGAGCTGATCGAATCGGCCGGCGTTGCGCCGAGGCGGCCCAGCAGGTGCTGGCCCTGGTCGAGCTGCACGGCCCGAACGCCCTGATCCTGGAGCAGCTCGATCGGCTCTCGGTCGGCAGTCCGCTGGCCCAGGAAGGGACCGCCCGGCTGGCCGAGTTGCTTTCGGCTGTCGAAGCGTCCGGCGTGCGCCCGAGCGGCTGCGAATCGCGCCGGCCATCGCCCGCGGGCTCGACTATTACACGGGCACAATCTACGAAACGTTCCTCGACAAGCTGCCGAAGATCGGCAGCGTCTGCTCGGGCGGCCGTTACGACAATCTCGCCCAGCTGTATACCAACCAGGAGCTGCCGGGCGTCGGGGCCTCGCTGGGGCTCGATCGGCTCCTCGCGGCGCTGGAAAAGCTGGGCCTGGTGGAAAAAGTCTCGACGCCGGCCCCGGTCTTTCTGGCCTACTTCGATCGCTCGCGGCTGCACGACTATCTGCGGCTGGCCACTCGCATTCGGCAGCCAGGGCGTGGGCGTCGAGTTTTATCCCGAGCCGAAAAAACTGGGCACCCAGCTCAAGTACGCCAGCCAGCGCGGTTTCCGCCTGGCCTTGGTCGTGGGCGAAAGCGAGTTTGCCGCCAGCGAATGCCAGATCAAGGTCTTGGCCAGCGGCGAGAAGATCGTCGTTTCGACGGCCGAGGACAGCCCGGCCCTGATGGCAGAAATCCACCGCCAGCTGCGGGCCACCCCGCCGGGCTAAGTCGGTTCCTGCCGGCACGCCGGCCAGAGCATCACGGGACCGCTCGTTATGGCCAATCGCGATAACCACTACGAAGCGGCCTTCGAGGAATATCTCCGCCGCGCGGGCGTGCCGTACGTCGCGGTGGACGAAGCCCGCCGCAGCCTGCTGGCCGGCACGTCGATCAAGAGCCTGGATTTCATTGTTTCGCCGGTCGGTGGGCCGAGCTGGCTGGTCGACGTCAAGGGGCGGCGATTCCCCTCCGGCGACGAGCAGAAGCAGTATTTTAAGAACTGGTCGACGCGCGACGATTTGACCAGCCTGGCCCAGTGGGAGCGGCTGTTTGGCCCGACGTTTGGCGGCCTGTTCGTGTTTGCTTATAATGTCGTGGGCGAGCGGGCCCCCGGCGGCGAGTTGTTCGAATTCCGCGGCGGGCTGTACGCCTTTGTCGGAGTGCGGCTGGCCGACTACGCCCGCTGGGCGCGGCCGATCTCGCCCCGCTGGGACACGCTGGCGATGCCGGCGGCCGAGTTCCGCGAGTTGGCGGCTCCCTTCGACTGGTACCTGAAACGCGAGGCCCAAGCATGTCTGGCAGAATGAAGCGGATTGCCCGCCGAGCGGTACTGATCGTGGCTCTCGCCGGGTTGCAAGGCCTGACGGTCGGCAACGTGGCCTGGGCCAAGGGTAAGAAGCCCGCCGCGCCCGAAGTGGCGGTCAAGTCCTACGTGCTGCCCTACGCCCTGACGATTCTGGGCGTGGCGCTGGGGATGATCGTTGTCCTCCGCCCCGTCAAACGCGCCGACGAGCCGAAGCGCAACGTCAAGGAAGATTCTTGATCGCGCGGACCATGCCCGAGCGCAAGCGAGGACTGGGTAACGGTGACCATCGCGGGCGGAAGTGGCCGGCGTGCCGCGGTTAGTGCCCCGCGGGACTGGCGTGCGCCCTGGGTGCTGCTGCCTGTTTGCACGCCCAGCGGCCCGGGCACAACGGGTCCCGCCGTACGGCCGAAGAACTGGCCGATCCGCTCGACCACGGCCTGCTGCTCGGCCAGCGTCAGCTCCGGGAAGATCGGCAGTCGCGAGCGTTTCCCGGGCGGCACGTTCCGATTCGGGCAAGCTTCCCTCGGCGTAGCCGAGCGATTGGAAACACTCCTGCCGATGCAGCGGCACGGGGTAATAGATCTCCGTGCCGATGCCGCTCTGCTGCAAGTGCGCCGCGCAGCGCGTCGCGACGGCCCTCCGGCACGCGGATGACGTACTGGTTCCAGACGTGCCGCCGGCGGGCAAGCGTTTGCGGCAGCCGCAGAATGCCGTCGAGCCCGGACGCGGCGAACAATCGGCCGTAGCGCTGGGCATTGGCCGCCCGCAGGTCGCTCCAGCGATCCAAATGGGCCAGCTTGACCAGCAGGATCGCGGCCTGGAGCGTGTCGAGCCGGCTGTTGATGCCGACCAGCTTGTGATAGTAGCGCGGTTGCATTCCGTGACCGCGGAGCAGCCGCAGCCGCTCGGCCAATTGCGGTGCCCGCGCCGTGAGCATTCCGGCGTCGCCGGCGCCGCCCAGATTCTTGGTCGGGTAAAAGCTAATGCAGCCCAGGTCGCCCAGCGAGCCGGCCCGCCGTCCGTCAAACTCGGCCCCGATGGCCTGAGCCGCGTCCTCGATCACCAGCAACTCGTGCCGCGCGGCCAGCTCGGCGACCTGGTCCATGTCGGCGCACTGGCCGAACAGGTGGACGGGGATGATCGCCTTGGTGGCCGGCGTGACTTTGCGGGCGGCGTCGGCCGGATCGAGATTGAACGACACCGGGTCGATGTCGACGAATACCGGCCGGGCCCCCAACCGCCAAACGGCCGAGGCCGTCGCGAAAAAGGTGTAACTGGGCAGCAGCACCTCGTGACCGGGCCCGATTCCGCCGGCCATCAGGGCCAAGAGCAACGCGTCGCTTCCGGAGGCACAGCCCACGCCATGTGGCGCGTGGCAGTAAGCGGCGACGGCCGCCTCGAGCTGTTCGCACTCGGGCCCCAGCACGAACCGGCCCGAATCGATCACGCGGGCAATCGCCGCATCGAGCTGCGCTCGCAAAGGGGCATGCTGACGCTGAATGTCCAGAAGCGGAACGCTCGTCGGCACCGCCGGCCGGCAGATGGGGAGCAGTCATCGGTGTTTGGGCTTCCGTGCGATAGTTGGCAGACCCGCGCAGCGGGGGGCCTGGCGCGCGTGTCGGGGCATCCTTGCCGGACCGCGGCGCGGGGGGAACGGTAAAGGAAACCCGCGCGAGCCGTCAAGGTCGGCTTACCGGGCTGCAAAGGCCGGCCGCCGACGTGCTTCGCGCCCCGGTCAGCCTGGGTGCTGGCAATCGTTTGTTGACAGCCCGGCCCGGCCCCATAAAATGCGGGATCGCACGTGCCCGTAGCTCAACTGGATAGAGCGTCGGCCTCCGAAGCCGAAGGTTACAGGTTCAAATCCTGTCGGGCATATTCCTGCTTTTCCCCGCCTGCCGCAGCTGGCTCCACTTCTTGCCGTCCGTGCCCTTGGCTGGCGATCTCGCCGCTTCCGAGCGACTCCCCCTTGTCAACTCAGGCTTGGCACAACGGAAATTGCCGTTCCGCGACGGGGCTGACTCGAGGGCAACAAAAAAACCGCCCGGGCACTCTGCGCGAGCGGTTCTGGGTTTGGCAAGCCGGTCGAACTAGGCTTTCCGGCGGCGACGTGCGGCCAGCAGCAGGCCGACGGCGCCCAGGCCCGCCAGGACGAGCGAAGCGGGCTCGGGGGTCAGAACCGCGTTCGTGACACTCACGGTAATGTCGCCATTCGTGGGGCTATTGTTGAAGAAGATCACACTGCCTGGGCCCACCACGGTGCCGGTGGTAAAGGTAATGCTTTCGAGTTGGAACTCGCTGTTGCTGGGCGAAATTCCGCCATTGTTGCGGCCGTCGTAGATGTTCCCGTTCCCCTCGGGGCCGCCCGTTCCCGACCCATCGTTGACGATGACCGCCAGATTTCCGATTGGGTACCCGGAGCGTGACGCAGCGTCGAACGTCAGTGTGTACGTCGTATTCGACTGGAAACCCACGACTTGCTGTTCGTATGCGGACGTCCCGGCACCGGAGTAGTTCTGCAGGAACAGGTAGTCGTGGATCGCGTTGCCGTGATCGTCGACGGATTGATTCGTGGGGCCAAAGGGATTGCTGCTGGTGTCGGTGCCGTTCAACCCCTGGTACGGGCTGCTATACGGGGTCCAGTCCGTGGGCGCGACCGGGTTTGAGTTCGGGCCGCCCGATTGGTTGTACCCCGGAAAATTGATGTAGGCCGCGGCATTGGCAGAGAAGTTGCCGTTCGCAAGATTGTTGGCCCGGGCTGTCGCCGCGAGTGCCAGGGCTCCGACGCACGCGACCAGCGTCAACGGGCGGAACGGGTTGGCGAAGCGGCTGTGCAGGAAGTTCATGATCGTGCCTCGACTGGATGGTGTCAGGTTGTTGGATTCGGAAAGTTTTTGATTCAGGCCCCAAAACGCAGGTAACTGTCGTGAGCATCACATCGGGCGATTCGTCCTAGCGGTGTCAGGCGGTGCCCCGCATTTTCCGGCCGACCAGGTATCGAGCCACTGGCCAGCTTGCACACCGATCGATCTAGGCCTTGCGACGGCGACGGGTGGCCAGCAGCAGGCCGGCAGCGCCCAGGCCGCAGAGGACGCAGGAGGACGGCTCGGGGGTCGCCACAAACCCGATATTGCCCCCGACGTAGCCTCCGTTCGCCAAGAAGTTCCAAGGGAGCACGGCGCTGCCGACGGAGCCGCCGACGCCCGGGATGGGTGCGGAGATAAAGGCACCATGGCCGGTCAGCGTCCCGAAACTCGAATCGAGCACCGGGTGGCTGATGCTGCCGGTATTGGGCGTCCAGGTGTCAACCCCCTGGGCTGCCTCAACCAGATAATAATCCGCTTGTTGGCCATTGTTGGTCAGGGTGACGGTCGGAACGCTCACCCACGCATAGCCATTGGCGTCGGCCACCGACCCGGCTGGCACGGTCCCTTCGGCGATAACCGTGTAGTTGGTTCCGTTGTACTGGTAGAGCGCAACCTCATGCGAGACGGCCAGCACTCCCGGGCCACCCGTGACCGCCGGTGCGACCCAATACCCGAGTTCGTTCACCTGCTTCGTTCCGGCCGTCGTCGCGTAGAAACCGTATCCCGCTTGAGGGAAGGCATCGGTGCGGAGGTCGCCACCCGACGGTGGCCCATTGAAGGCGTCGACGAGAGTCGCCGACGCGAGCGAATCGAATGTCAGCGAGACCAAGATGGAGGCGGCGACAAAGGCGAACATCCGAGACAGGGTTGCGAAGCGGGAATGGTTCGAAGCGTTCATGGATGTGTCTCCAGACAGAAGGTGTTGGGTCGGTTGTTTCCAGGAATTCGAGTCAGGCCACGCAGCGACAAATCACCAAAACGAACTTCGCGTCAAACAATCTGGCTCAGCCTGCGGGCCGGGCCGTGCCCCCTTCGTCGCGGCGGACCAACAACGCGCCACGTGGCCGCAGGGAGGGGGGCGGAACTTGACGCATCCCAGCGGGCGAGCGTCGATTCAGGCCAGCATCTCCGCAGAGATTGCGCGTAGGTCGTGGAATATAGTGTACAATTTCACAGTTTTTTCTTTACTGGCAAACGGACGCTAATTCACCGCGAAACTACTTGCTCTAACTCCATCAAGAACGTCGATTCTTGAAACCGACCGAGCGGGCTGCGTCGCGTGACCGCGCCGCGGACGTGTGACTTACCTTGCCACTGCCCGGTTCACTTTTCATAGCCCTCGTGAACCCGGGCCCTCCCCGCTCGCTCCCGCAACTCGATTTACCGAGCTGCCCTGAAAACGAAAAAAGTTGCTCAGTGCCTCTGCGGTGACCGCAGAAACTCCGAGCAACTTTTTTCAATCGCAGTAGCGTGCCAACCGTGATTTTGCCGCGAAATCAGCCCGTTTGCCGGGCTTTGCACTTGATGATAGTTTTTGACCGCGTGAATTGTCAAGCAAGTGTGCAAATTTTTATGCAGCACACCCCCGGTCGACCGCCAACGCATTGCGGTTTCCCCCGGGCCTCAGCGCAACAAAAAACCGCCCGAGCACTTTGCCCGAGCGGTTCTGGGTTTTGCAAGCCGGTGGCACTAGGCCTTGCGGCGGCGACGGGCGGCCAGCAACAGGCCGACGGCACCCAGGCCGAAGAGCATGCAGCTGGACGGCTCGGGAACCACCGTCAGGGTAAAGTCGTCGGCGGTGACGCGGTTGCCGTAGGTGCTGGCATTACCGGCGCCGGAAAAGTAGGCGACGATGTCGCCACTCGGAACGGTGGCGCCGGTCGTGAAGGTGAATTCATGACTGTTGGGGCCGGCGGTCGCGGCGTCGACGAACTTATTGTAACCAACTCCGGCGACGATGTCCGCTACGGAAATATAGCCGGTGACAGCCCCGGGCAGCGGAGCCGCGGTCGAGCTGGCCAGTCCGAAGGTTAGGTCCTGACCGCCACAGCAACTGGTCCGAACGGCCGACGAAAGGTCGACGGTATACGTGGTGTAGGGGGCAAAGCCGACACCGAGATCCTGTGACACCAGGTTCGACGACGTGGCGCCGTCGCCGAAGAAGTACTGCGGGCCATTTGCGCCGGACAGCCCGGCTCCCGACTTGCTATCAACGCCCTGAAAGTTTCCGCTGTACCCGGTGATGGTCCAGTCGGTTGCCGATGTCGTGTAACCGCCGTTCTCAAACGGCAACTCAAAACTTGCGTTCTGCACCACTGGCCCAGCCTGTCCGACACGCGCCGATGCGACCGCGCCCAGAACCACGCCACAGCCAGCGACGGCAAACAGGCGGGACAGGTTGGCGAAGCGATTGGTCGCGGCGTGCATGTCTTAATCCCCAGTTGAAGGTGTCAGATTGTTGGTTTTTGAAAAAGTCGACTCAGCTTACTAGCCGCAAATCACGGTAACGAAACTCACAAGAGGCAGTTTGTTTCATGCAGCAGCCGAGCGGTGCCCACGCGGGCTCCAGCTGCCAAGGTTCTGGGCCAGTCCCGCTTTGCAACCCAGCTGGACCTAGACGCTTCGACGGCGACGGGCGGCGAGCAGCAGCCCGACGGCACCCAGACCGCACAGCACCAGGGAGGACGGCTCGGGCACGACCTGCTGGAATAGGCTGCTAACTTGATTGGCCGTCAATGCGCCCTGGTAAACGCGCACGTCGGCCAGCGCGCCGCTGGTCAGCCGCCACGAGCCGCCCCCTTCGCCGGCGCCCAGCCAGGTCGACCAGGTGCTGGCATTGGGCAGCGAGCCGACTCCCGTTTGATCGGCGCTGTATTTCAGTGTGCCGTCGAGATAAACCGACACATCGCGTCCGCCGGTCCCGTCATTGGCGACCGTCATCACGACCTGATGCCAACCAGATCCGAACTGGACGCCCGTATTGATGTCCGCGTGCGTCCCGGTGTCGACGAAGATGTTGCCGCTCGGATCGACCAGGATCCGCTGGCCACAGCAGCCACCGGCATCCTGGCTGACGATGCCCTGATAGCTGCCGTTGGCCGGGTTCGTCAGGTCGGCCCAGGCGGATATCGAGACCGCATTCAGGCCGGTGTAACCGTTCAGGCCGGTGGTATCGGCGACCGTGGTTGCCGTGTTGTTGATGTTGGCTGCCACGTAGCCGTTGGGTCCGGCGCCGTACGACGTGACGCCCCCCAGACTGGTCAGCGAGTTGCCATAGCCGGAAGAGTCGGCCGCGGGATTCGCTGGCAGGAACCGCCATTCGGCCACCAGATTGGCGGCGAGGGTTTCGCTTGTGGCCATGAACGACAGCAAGGCGGCCAAGCAATACAGCTTTGTCGACGAAAACCGGCCCCACAGCTGGCCCAAATTACGAAACATGATGGATCTCCAAGGGCTCAATCGATGGCTTTGAAAAGGGTCACTGCTGATACGCACGTTTGTGAAACATGAAGAAAACAATACATTTTAATTGACATATTATCGTTCAAACTCCCAGAGCGATTCGGCATGTTCAATCAGAACGCCCTGTTGCGTGTGTCAGCGCCCACAATTGCGGGCGAGTAGCCGTCCCAAAAACGGTCCGAAAGCGCTCCGCCAAACCAGCCGGAGCGCGCGGACGAATCTGCTGAGCATGCACTCGGCAAGTGCAGCTGAACCTCGTCGCTCCCCGGCTCGACCCTTTCGAGCAAATCAGTCGGGGGAAGCAATACGGATTCGGCTGGCGCAACCTAGTCTACTCAGTGGCGACTGAAACTCAAGCAATCGGCGACGCATTTTTTGATTCTTTTGCTTTTGGGTCCGCAGTTCGGGCAAGCATGGCGCACCCTTTCCACGGCAGACGGCGCGACCGTACAGGCTGGTTGCCCCCTGCGATTCCGCCGGCGAATGCCGGGCGCTGGGCCGGTGAAACCGTCATCCCCCCCGCTCGGCCGCTTCGCCTGCTGCGAGCAGCCGGATGATCGCCTCGACATCGTAGACCGCGCCGCCCCAGGTTCCGCCGCTGGCCCGCTGCAGCGCCGCCCACAGCCGGGTGTCGGCCGGCAGGGCCGGATCGGGCGCCAGCCCCGGCACCGCGCGCGCTCGGCCAGCAGCCGGGCACACTTCTCCGGATCGAGCTCGCCCTGGGCATCGCCCACCAGATCGACCGAGCCGGTCAATTGCCGTGTATCGACGACAATGCGGATCCGATCGCCGTCGTACACCCGGCCCAACGGGCCGCCCGCCAAAGCTTCGGGCCCGACGTGGCCGATGCAGGCGCCAGTGCTCACGCCCGAGAACCGGGCATCGGTTACCACCGCCACCTCGCGGCCCCAGTCGAGATACCGTAGCGCCGATGTCACTTGATACGTTTCTTCCATGCCCGAGCCGAGTGGCCCGCGCCCGGCCAGCACGACGACGTCGCCCGGGCGGACCGGGTGTTCGCCCCGGCCTTTGATCGCGGCCACGGCATCTCGCTCGCGGGTAAAGACCCGGGCCGGGCCCGTCTTGCGATAGACGCCGGCGGAGTCGAGCATCTGCGGATCGATCGCCGTGCTTTTGATGACCGAGCCTTCCGGCGCCAGGTTGCCGCGCGGAAAGCAGACCGTGCTGGTGAGCCCACGTTCGCGGGCCCGCTGGGGGCTCATGATCACGTCGTCGGGTTCGACTCCGTCGCAGGCCCGCAATCGCTCCCGCAAAGCGCGGCGGCGGGCGCTCGACTGCCAACGCTCGAGCACTTCGCCCAGCGTGCAACCGGCGACGGTCCGGACGGAGAGATCCAGCAAGCCGGCCTCACGCAGATGGAGCATCAGCTCAGGCACGCCGCCCGCCAGAAACACCCGGACCGTGGGATGTCCGACCGGGCCGTTGGGCAGAGCGTCGACCAGCCGCGGCACCCGGCAATTCACGGCGTGCCAGTCTTCGATGGTCGGCCGCCGCAACCCGGCGGCATGGGCAATCGCGGGTACGTGCAGCAGCAGATTGGTCGAGCCGCCGCAGGCGGCATGCACGGCCAAGGCGTTGCGAATCGACGCGTCGGTCAGGATTTCGGCCAAGGGCACGCGGTGCTCGGCCAGGGCGGCCAGGGCCTGGGCGCTCGTGCGGGCCAGGTCGAGCCAGATTGGCTGACCGCTCGGTGCGAGGGCCGAGTGGGGCAGCGACATGCCCAAGGCTTCGCCCACCACCTGGCTCGTGGCGGCCGTGCCGAGGAACTGGCAGCCGCCGCCCGGACTGGCGCAGGCCCGGCAACCCAGCTCGGCGGCGGCTTCGAGCGTGATCTCGCCGTGGGCGTAGCGGGCCCCGATCGATTGGATCTGCCCCGCGTTTTCGCCGAGGCTCGGCGGCAAGGTCACTCCGCCCGGCACCAGCACGCTCGGCAAATCGCTCATGCCGGCCAGGGCCAGCATCATGGCCGGCAGTCCCTTGTCGCAGGTGGCCACGCCCAGCACGCCGCGCCGCGTGGGCAGCGAGCGGATCAACCGCCGCAGCACGATCGCCGCGTCGTTGCGATAGGGCAGGCTGTCGAACATGCCCGGCGTGCCCTGGGTGCGGCCGTCGCAGGGATCGGTGCAGTAGCCGGCAAACGGCACGCCGCCCAGCCGCTTGAGTTCCCGGGCCGCGGTCTGAACCAACAGCCCGACCTCCCAGTGGCCGGTGTGCAGGCCGAGCGCGATCGGCGTGCCGTCGGGTGCCCGCACGCCCCCTTGCGTGCTGAGGATCAGAAACTCGGGCCCGACCATTTCGGCCGGCGGCCAACCCATTCCGGCGTTTTGCGTCAGGCCGAACAAGTCGCCGCTCGGCAGATTGCGGAGCATCTCGTCGGTCAGCGGCAGCGCGCCTGCCGGCCCGGCCGCCGTGGTGGTGACCTGATACAGCGCCGGGTCGCCGGCCAAGAGTTCGTCGAGCAGCGAAGCGGCGGGCATTGGACGGCGACTCGCTTCCTGCGATGGGATAGTTGAAAAAGCGCGGGCGTGGTGATTAATTCGCGGCGTCGGAGACCGGGAGCGTGGCGTCGGCTTCCTGTCCCCGCCGCCGCAGCCATTGCCAGCGGACCACCGCCGTCGCCGCCACCGGGAGCGCGACCGACGCCCCCAGTGCGACGGGCAAGGCGTTTTGCTGCCAGGCAAAGCTTCCCAAGGCCGAATACGCCGTCGCGACCGCCAGGTTGCCAATGGCCAGCACGGGCAGAAACGTCCGCCACGGCATATCCGTGGTTCCCGCGAGCAGCACCATGGCCTCGGCCAGCACGGGCAGCGGTCGAGTCGCCGCCAACAGCCAGACGCCCAGTTGCCGGCCCGTGCGATCCATCGCCGCCAGATCCTCAGGGGCCGACAGTCGGCGGACGAGCGGGCGCCCGCACCCCCGGGCCAGCCCAAAACCGGCCACGCCGCCGATCGTTAGACCGATCCACGAGGCCAGCGCCGCCGGCACCAGGCCCAATTGGGCGCCGGCCAGCGTGCTAACTAGACTGGAAGGCACCGGCAAAAAAATATCGCTGGCGAGCAGGGCGGCGGTCATGCCGGCCAGTAGCCACGGTGATGGCGCCGTTTCGACCCACGCCGCGGCCCAGGACTCGAGCCGATCCCCGCACAGCACAAACGGCACAATCGGCACGAGTAGCGCGTAGAACGACGATGGCCAGCGGCCGGGCAATGCGATGCATCCGCGCGAGTATCCTGCCGATTGACTTGAACTTGCCGCGCCGTAGCCTTGGCGGGGCGTTTTATTCGTAGCCGAACCAAACGATCCGCTTTTTCGCCACCGTCGGCGTGCCAGGGATGGCGTGCCAGAGCGGCGTGCCAGGGTGGTGCGCGGTGCGGCGTCTCCGCCGGTCGTTCTTTCATTCTGTCTAGAGTCTGTTCGATCGTGCAATCCCCGGCGGTGCGAATCCTGGCTTGGTTGCTGCCGCTCGCCCTGGCGAGTGCGATCGGCATTCGCCCGAGCGCGGCTGCCGAACCGATACCGCCCGGCGCGCCGTGCGCCGCAAAACCGGCCGTCGCGTCAGTCAAAGCGGCCCCCGACCACGATTACCGCCCGGCCATCGCGGCCTATGAGCGGCTCTCGCCTGAGGAGCGGCAGCAGTACGTCGAGCGGTTGATCGTCGGCCGGTTGCAGGAAGCCGCCCAAATAACGCTCGACGACCGGGCTCTGGCCCACGAGCGCGAAGTCGACGGCGAGATTCTCAGCCGGCTTCAAGAGGGTCGCACGATTTCCCCGCGCGGCCTGGTCAAGCTCCTCCGCAAGCTCGACCGGCTGGAGGAAGCGGCGGTCGATAAGTTGTCGCGCTCCTACCGCGTCGAGGTCTACAGCCTGTTTCACAGCCAGCGCACTCAGTACGACGCCCACATCGCCGCCTGGAAGAAGGTCGAAGCGGCCTGGCAGGCGGCCGGCAAAGTGCCGGATCAGCAGCGACTGCTGATCGATTGGCTCCGCGCGGCGACCGACCGCCTGCGAGCCGACGCTTTGGCCCAGTTGCCGCCGGTGCCCAAGTTCCCGGTTCAGGTTGCCGCCGAGCCCGGTCTCACGCCGCCGCCGGCGCCACCCCGGCTGGCCGACCTGCGCCGGACCGGTGCCGCACGAATTACCCCAGCTCGAGCCGTCCCGGGCCGCCATCGGCCGGCAACACGCCGCCGGCCAACTGCCGGACATCGTCCACCCGGATCTGGCGGCTTCCAGCACGGTGCCGCCGACGACGGGCCTTGCCACGCGTTCGGCCGAGCACGCGCATTCGCCGGCGACGGCGCACATCGACGCCGCCGATGCCCCGCTCGCTCGCCGATCCACCGCTGGTCAGGCAATCGCGCGAAGTGCGGATCGCGCTCAAGCCCGCCCGGGCGGGCGTCGCGGCCGTGCCCGACGCGCTGGAGCCGCAGGCGGGGCGGATCGACCTCGACGAGCTTTCGGTCCGCATCTCGGGGCACAATCTGGCGCTGGCCCGCCTGGCCGGACGGTTGCAAGCCGGCGGCGTCTGGCAGTTCGAGGCCCTGACCACGGCCGTCGGCGAGCTGGAAGACCTGTCGGCCCGCCGCGGCGATCTGACGCTCTATTGGGATCTGATCGGCGACGAACAACGGGTGGCCGTGGGCGTGCTCGATTCGCCGGCCGCGGCGATCTCGCTTCTTTCCGCCCGCATTTCGGCGGCCCGAGTCGCAGTGCTTGGCCAGCATGGCGATCAACCGACCGAGGGGCACGATCCGCGGGCAGCCCGCTTCGATGGACTGTCGCGCCGCCTGGCACAGCTCGCGGCCAGCGGCGACAAATAAGCCCGCCGGGCAATCGCTTCATCACCGGGCCCATGCCGGCCCCTTGGCGCGGCGGGGTGGGCGGCTACGATCAAGCGTCTTTGCCGGCCGCGGCCAGCGCGAAAACCGTGCTGCCTGCGCGAGAAATCACCGTGCCGGACTTGCTCGAAGGGAGCGCGAGCGGTGCGCACCCCGCCACCACGCTTCCGCCCGCGCTCTGGCCCATGCCCCACGACTTGAATCCGGCCCAGCGCGCCGCCGTCGGCACCTTGCAGGGGCCATTGTTAGTGTTGGCCGGCGCCGGCACGGGCAAAACCCGGGTCGTGACCTATCGCATCGCCGAGTTGATTCGCAGCGGCGTCGCGCCCGAGCGAATTCTGGCGGTCACCTTCACCAACAAGGCGGCGGCCGAAATGCAATCGCGCTCGGCGGCGCTGCTCGGCAAGCGGCGGCCGACCAAGCCCGAAATTTCGACGTTTCACAGCCTGTGCGTGCGCGTGTTGCGGCGCCATGCCCGGCGGCTGGGCTACCCGGAAAAGTTCGCGATCTACGACCGGGGCGATCAGGAAGGCGTGGCCCGGCAGGCGCTGCGCGAGATTCAGGTGCCCGACGCCGTGCTGCGGACCGGCGACCTGCTGGCGATCATCAGCCGCTGGAAATGCCAATCGGTCCGCCCAGAGGCCGCCGCCGGCCTCGCCGCGACCGACAAAGAACATCTGGCGGCGATGGCCTATCGCCGTTATCAGGCCGCGCTCAAGGCGGCCGGAGCGGTCGATTTCGACGATCTGCTGCTCTGTACCGAAGACCTCTTTGAGCGATTCGCCGAAGTTCGCCGGGCCGAAGCCGGCCGGTTCAGCCACCTGCTGATCGACGAGTACCAGGACACTAACGGCAGCCAGTACCGCATCGTTCGGGCTTTGGCCGCCGGCCACCGCAACCTGTGCGTCGTGGGGGATGACGATCAATCGATCTACGGCTGGCGGGGGGCCGACGTTTCCCACATCTTGCGATTTCAGCAGGATTGGCCCGAGGCCAAGATCGTGCGGCTGGAAGACAACTACCGCTCGACCGACGCGATCCTGACCCTGGCCAACCGCTTGATCGCGTTCAACAGCCAGCGGCACGGCAAGGTGCTCCGCGCCGCCCGGCCGGGGGGTGAAAAGCCCAAGATACTGCAGTGCCCCGACGAAACGGCCGAAGCCCAGACGGTGGTCAACGACATCCGCGCGACTGGCCGCCGACGTCGAGCCGCGCGACGTGGCGATCTTGTTTCGCACCAACGAGCAACCCCGGGCGTTTGAGATCGAATTGCGTCAGGCGAAATTGCCGTACGTGCTGGTCGGCGGGATGTCGTTCTACGATCGCAAAGAAGTCCGCGACATCCTGGCCTACCTCAAATTGCTGGTCAAAGAGCCGGACGAAGTTTCGCTGCTGCGGGTGATCAACGTGCCGCCGCGCGGCGTGGGCCAGGCCAGCGCCGCGGCCCTGATGGAGCGGGCGGTCGAGCAGCGGGCGCCGCTCTGGCAAGTGCTCAAAGGCGTCGCGCCCGGCGACGCGCAGCTGGCGCCGACTGCGGTCGAGGGCGTCAGTAAATTGGTCGGCCTGGTCGAACGTTTCCAGCGCTCTGCCGAGCGCGAGTCGCTGGTCGAGATGGCCAAGGCACTGGTCGAGGAGATCCGCTACGCCGACGAGCTCGCCCGGCTTTACAAGGAACCCGCCGAACAGCAAGCCCGCTGGCAGGCCGTGGAAGAAGTGATTAACGCCCTGGGCATTTACCAGCAGCGCTCCAAGCGGCCGACGCTCGCCGGTTTTTTGGACGACGTGGCCCTGGGTGGCCGCGACAACGACCAGGACAAAGAATCGCAACTGGCCCGCAATGCGATCGCCCTGATGACGCTGCACAGCGCCAAGGGGCTGGAATTTCCGCACGTTTACCTGGTCGGGCTGGAAGAGGGCCTGTTGCCCCACCAGCGCTCGGTCGATGCCGACGGTCCGGCGATCGACGAGGAGCGGCGGTTGTGCTACGTGGGCGTCACCCGGGCCCAGGATCGGTTGACGCTCAGCCTGGCCCTGGCCCGGATGAAGTGGGGCAAGCCGCGACCGACGATGCCTAGCCGGTTTCTGTTCGAAATCAGCGGCGACGCCGAGAAAGCGGCCGCCATTTCCCGCGGCAACCTGCGGCCGCACGAGCTGCATGCCCCCAGTCGACCGACCAAAGCCAAACGGCCGGCGAAAAAGGCCCCCCGTCCGGCCCCGGCCAAGCCCGCCGCCGGGCCGCCACGCGCTCTGGCAAGCGTCCCGGGCCGAAGCAAGGCTGATATCCCCCATTTTCGCCAAGCCGCGCCATCTGCGATTGCTTGGCCGTGCTTATCAAATCCAGATAGTCCGATTTTTCTCTCTTCGGTAAACTGCCCGGTTGCTGGCCGCTGCGCACGCAGCCCGGCCGGAATGCACTTGGTTGTAACGAGGCGGGCACAACCACTGCCGCGAGGGGCACTGCCGCGAGGGGGAGCCATGATGGCACACACGAACTTGCGCTTCATACACACCAGCGACTTTCATCTCGAACGACCCTTGCGCGGAGCGGATGATCTGCCCGACGCACTCGCGCAGCTGGCAGTCGAAGCGCCGCTGCGCGCGGCCGAGCGGGTGTTCGAAGCGGCCGTCCGCGAACAGGTCGATTTCGTGCTGCTGGCAGGCGACCTGCTGCGGCCGATGGCGGCCGGACCTCGGGCGCTGGTGTTTTTGGTCGAACAATTCGAGCGGCTCAACGAACGCGACGTGCCCGTCTACTGGGCCACCGGCCGGGCCGACGCGGCCACGCGCTGGACCGAAGTGCTGCATCTGCCGCCAAACGTGCACGTCTTCAGCGGACCGCAAGTCCGGCGGGCCGCCTTCGAGCGCGACGGCCGCTTGCGGGCCGACATCCTGGGGGCCGGCGCCCACGTCGATGGCCTCGTGCGGCCCGGCGAATTTCGCGCGGCGCACGGACATCTGACGGTGGCCCTGACCTATGGCCGCTTGGAGACGCCGGCCAGCACGGCCTCGGGCGTGCATTACTGGGCCCTGGGGGGTGAGCATCGCCGCCGGGTGCGGAGCACGCATCTGCCGGTCGTGCATTATCCGGGCAGCCCGCAAGGCCGCACTCCGCGCGAGCATGGCCCGCACGGGGCCACGCTGGTCCAGGTCGACGAACATCACCAGATTCGCACCCGGCAAATCGTCTGCGACGCGGTGCGCTGGCACGACGAGCACATCCAGCTCGACGCCACCGCCACGGCCGGCAGCCTGGAGCGGCAGATCGAGAGCCGGGCCCGGGCCCTGGTCACGACGGCGCCCGACCGGCAATGGATCGTCCGCTGGAAAGTGCAAGCGCCGCCGCGGTTGGCGGCCGAGTTGCGGCGCGGCAAGCTGGCGGCCGATTTGCTGGCCCGGCTCGCAATCACTTGAGTTCGCACCGTTTGGGGTTGTGGAGTTGGTCGGTCGAGGCCGTCGGCGCCCAATCCGTGGCGCCCGAGTGGTACAACGAAGAGACGCTCCGCGGCGAGTTCGTTCGGGCGATGCGCAACTACACCGCCCACGACGCCGCGCCGCCCGACCTGCAACCCTATTTGCCAGCCGGGCAACCGCCGACAGCGTGGCCGCCGCCGGCGCTGTTCGAGGATGCCGCGGTCCGCCGCCGCGTGCTGGCCCAAGCCACGGCCCTGGGCGCCGACTTGCTCAGCGGGGAGGAACCGCACGCGTGAGAATCAGACAGCTCCATGTCGACGGGTTCGGGATCTGGACGGATCTGGAACTGGACCGCCTCGCTCAGCCGCTGGTCGTGTTCTACGGCGAGAACGAAGCCGGCAAGACCACCTTGATGCAGTTCGTCCGGGCGATGCTCTACGGCTTTTCGCCCGAGCGGCGGAAGCGCTACCTGCCCCCCGTGCATGGCGGGCGCGGGCGGCTCGCTCCGCGCCGATGACGCGGGCCAGAGCTACCACATCCAGCGGCACGCCTCGCGGCACGTCGAAGAAGACCAGCTCGACGTGACCGACGAGCAGGGCATTCGTCGCGAAGGACGTCCGCTGGCCCTGCTGCTCGATGGCGTCGACGAAAGCATTTTCAATAATGTGTTTGCCTTCGGCCTCGGCGAAATCCAGCACCTGGCAACGCTGACCGACAGCGCCGCCGCCGATTTGCTGTACGAGCTGACGCTGGGGCTGGATCGCGTGTCATTGGCCGACGTGGTCCACGAGTTGGACGGCGCCCGCCGCCGCCTGCTGACCGAAAGCGACGGCTCGGGCCAGATCGCCGAGCTTATCGAGCGCCGCGAGCAACTGCGGGGCGAAATCCGCGAGCTCAAGGCCGCCACGCCGCGATTTCTGGAGTTGGTCCGCTCGCGGCAGGAATTGGATCGGGCGGCCGGCGAGCTGGAGTCGCAAGAATCGGCGCTCGACCTGCGGTTGCAGCAATTGGCCCTGGCCCAGCAGATCGAGCCCCGCTGGCGACACCGGCAGCAACTCGAACGTCAGCTCGACGCTCTGGGCACGATTGCCCATATTGCGGACGACTGCCTGCCCAAGCTCGAAGACCTGAAGGCCCGGGCCGCCACGCGCCGCGATCGGGCCCAAAAAGTTTTCGAGCGGCGGAAAGAACTGATCGGCGAAATGGGCCGGATGCGGATCAACGACGCGCTCTGCCGGCAGGCCCCGCGAATTGAGGCCCTGGCAGAGCAGCAGACCTGGATCGGCGCGCTCGATGCCCAGGCCCGGCAGCTCGAAGCCGAACTGGCCGAAATGACGGCCCAGACCGGCCACGCTCACGCGCCGCGAGCCGCTCACGAACATCACGCCGCAGGCCACTCGAGCCACCAGCACGGCCAGCCGCACGAATCGCGAGGCGGTCGCGAAGGAGCCCAGGGCGAACGCGGTGGCAAGCCCGATCGCCACGGCGCCCAAAGCCGGCAATCGAATCACGAACGGGCGGGACACGAACGGGCGGGACATGGCGGTCACGCACAGGCCCACGACAGTCATTCGTCGCACCACGCGTCAGAATCGGCTCGAACGCACGATCGGTCGCAGGAGTCCGTGCCACTGGCTCCGCTCACGCCACACACGATTGCGGCGCTCCGCTCGCAGGGCAAGGCCCTGCGTCAATTGCGGCAGCGGCTCGGCAAGGCCAAGGGAGACAAAGCCTCGGCCCGCCAGACGGCCCAGAGCGTCAAGCAGCAGATTTCCACCGGCCGCAGCGACGAGGCGGGCGACGAGCCGATCTCGACCAGCCTGGAGCGATCCGGCACGCTCGTCTCGCAATTGCGCCGCCGGGTGCAGATCGACGAGCGGCTCGATCAGCTGGACCGCCGCCGTCACGAGTTGGAAGAAAAGACGCACGATTCGCTCGATCGGCAAGTTCCGCCGGCTTGGCAGATTTTGAGTCATGGCGTGTTCTTCATGGTCGGGATCGCGCTGCTCCTGGCGAGCATCTTCCTGCCTTCGACGATGCTGCACGGTTACGGCATGGTGATCGGTTTTCTGGGCTTGATTTCGGCCGGCGTTGGCTGGGCGATGACCTACGCCTCGCACCACATGGCCGGCCAGCAATTCGAGGACTGCACGACCCGGCTCGATCAACTCAAGGAGCAGCAGGCCGCCGCCGAGAAGGAGCGCGACGAGCTCGACAAGCAGCTCCCCAAGGGAGGCGGGCCGCTCGTGGCCCGGCTCCAGGCCGCCGAAGCCGAGCAGGCCCGGCTGGAAGAGCTGGTCCCGCAGCACTCGCAGCATCAGCATACAGTGCGCACCTACAAGGCGGCCCGCGACGAGCATCGCTCGGCCCTAGGCGAATACAAGAAAGCCCGTCGCCGCTGGCGGGCGGCCCTGATCCAGGCCGGGTTGTCCGGCGACCTGACGCCACGCCAGCTCCGGACCGCGATCGAGCGCGGCCAGCAGTTGCAAGCCCTCGGCCGCAAGATCGAAGAACGCCGGGCCCAACTGGTCGATTGCCGTCGCCAGCACGAGATTCTGGCCGAGCGAATTCTGCAAGTGGCGGTCGATTCGCGGCTCGAGCTGGACGAGTCCGATCCGCTGGCCCTGCTCCGCGAACTGGTCCGCCGATTGCAAGACGAGCAGCTCCGCGTTCACGCCCGCGACCAGCTCAAGGCCAGCCTCGTCCGGCTCCGCCGGGTGCGCCGCAAGCTTTCCCGGCAGTTGGCCACCGTGCAGGAGCGCGTGACCGAGCTGGTCCACGCCCACGGCGCCCGCGACGAGGACGATCTGCGCCGCCGGATCGGCATCCAGGACGAGGCCCGGCGGCTGCAGGCTGCCCGCCAGGGAGTTGACGACGAGATCAGCCCCGTCCTGACCGATCACGAGCAGCACGACGAAGTCGCGGCGCTGCTCGACGGCTCGACCGCCGGCGATCACGATCTGCGTTCCCTGGCCGACGCGGCCAGCAGCGAGAAGCATGCGCTCCGCGAGCGGCTGGGGCACGTCTGGGAGGAGCGTGGAGCGCTCTTGGAACAAATCAAGTCGCTGGCCGCCGACCGCCGGCTGGCCGGCAAGCGGCTCGAGCTATCGCAGGTCCAGCGTAGTCTGCGGCGGGCGATCGGCCACTGGCAGGTGCTGGGCACTTGCTCGGCAGCGCTCGACCGCGTGCGCGAAGTCTACGAGCGGCAGCGGCAGCCCGAGGTCTTGCGCGAAGCCTCCGAACTGTTCGCCCGACTGACCGGCGGGCGCTACACCCGGGCCTGGTCGTCGCTGGGGCACCGCGTGCTGTGGGTCGACGACGCCCAGGGCAAATCGCTGGCCGTCGAGCGTTTGAGCCGCGGCACCCGCGAGCAACTGTTCCTCAGCTTGCGGCTGGCCCTGGTCAGCGCCTACGCCCGCCGCGGCGTGCGGCTGCCGGTCGTGATGGACGACGTCTTGGTGAATTTCGACGCCGGCCGGGTGAGGGCCGCGGTCGACGTGCTCCGCGATTTCGTCCGCGCCGGGCATCAGATTCTGCTGTTCACCTGCCACGAGCACATCGCCAGCCTGTTCCGCCATTCGGGCGTCGACGTGCGGGCACTGCCTGGAAACGTGCTGCCCGGCAACGAGCTGCGGCTGGAAGAACGGCCCGAGCCGGAGCCGCCCGCTCCGCGCGTGGTGCCGGCGCCACATTTCCTGCCGCTGCCGATTTACACCCCGCCTCAGGACGACGACGATTTGACCCTGGCCGACCTGGACGAAGAGCCGCCAGTCCGCTCGGCTCCGCTGGAGCCGCTGCCGCACGAGCCGCTGTTCCGCGAACCGGTCGCACCCGAACCGTTCATCAGCGAGCCCGTGGAGGTGCAGGCGGTGCCGATCGAAGTGGTGCGGCAGGCGCCGCGCCCGACGCGTCGGCCAAGGCGGACTCGCCCCGCGCCGCAGCCGGCTCCGGTCCGGCAGCGCGTCCGCCGCGAGCAATGGGTCGACAACGTGCCCTGGTCGGCCGAAGAGTTCGACGGCGAGCTGGCCGACCGCGTCCGCCGCAGCCAGCCGATCGTCGACTATGTCGAAGAGCCGGCACAGGCCAGCCGCGGTCAGGAATCGTCAGCCCGGGCCCAGGACGACGAACCGCTCGACGTCGAGTTCGACGAGCAACCCCACCTGCATCGCCGCAACGGCAGCGTGCGGTAAGTGCGGTTGTGCTCAGCTCCGATGCGGGCGAGGCATTTACACGGGCTGAAGGAGGCGACTCCGATCGCCGACACGTTGCTTCGCACGGGGGACCGCCCATTGCCAGTAGCCTCTACAGCTGCATACGAGGTCGGACTCGAATTACGCTTCAGCGACGTGCGGCCCGCGAAGCGGTCCGCGGACTGCCAATCGGCCTTGTTTTGAGACCGCTGCGTCCAGTTCTGATGCAGCTCCAATTGCCTCGATTTACCCGCAAGCCAGGGGCAGGATAGGCGCGAGTTACGGTACGTCGTCCGCTTTCCGGCGCACCGAGTCGGAAGCCGGGGGCCCCTCTTCCCCCTGCGACCACCATGCCCCAACTTTCCGATTCTCGTTTATTGACTATCCTCAGGAGCGAGCTGGAGGCTTTGCCGTGGACGAAGGCATCGAGGCGCTGATAGCCGAGATCGACGCCCTTCCATCTGTGGACACTGCGGACCACCTGTCGCGGTTGCAAACCCTCGCCGACCGCTATTTCGCCGCCCCCGACGCGGCCGACCACCTTGGCGTTTGGTTCCGGCTGTACGAACGTTTCCCTGAGGACGACGGCTTGGGAGTGTTCTGGTTCATCCTCCATAAGATCGAGACCTATTCCGAGTACAACGGACTTGTAGTCGAGTCGGTGCGCCGGCGGCCATCCCAATTCCCAGTCATGATGCTCCACCGGTTGCTCAACGCCGGAGTCCGCCGCGTCGGCGATGTGGAACTGCTGGAGTTGCTCCAGTGCGTCGCGGCAGACGAGCAGTGTCTGCCAAGTGTCCGCAAGAGTGCCGCCGGCTTCATCGAGCACCAGCAAGGCCACTCTGAATTAGGCGCTGCACCTGATTAACCGCTGATTTTCAGGGAGTTTTGATTTCAGCGTAAACTGAGTTGCCCGAGGAAATGCTCGGTGGGTTCGTCTATTTCACTTGTCTTCGCTCTTATGAAGAACTCCGCCGCAAAAAAACAAGCGTTTGACGACGATTCTGACGGAGCGTACCATTTGCGCAAGCTGTAGTGGAGTCATAGCTTGCGGATGCACCGTACGATGTGAGCAAGCAATCGACCACACCTCGTGCGGGGGAATTATTCGCTGAGTTCATGATGGTTGGGTCGTCGCGGTCGTTTCGCACCAGTACCAAATGACGCACTTTGAGTTCCTCATTCCTCGTAGGCCTCTCTCGCTCCAAGCGAAAAGTAAGAGTTTACAGAGCTGGAAAGCATTTGTGCGGCAAGAAGCGACAAAAGTGTGGACCGGAAGCCCCCTACAAACCGACAACCTCCACCTTACCCTGGTATATCTCTGCGACGAATCGCCACCCGACGTCGACAACATTATCAAGCCAATTCAAAACGCGCTGGTTGGTCTGGTGTTCGATGATGATTCGCAGATCGCAGATGTGGAGAGCCACCGAAGATTTCTCGACGACACGCTTGACCTTACGTCACTTCCGCAGCTTCTATTGAGCGGTATTGCGTCACAGAAAGAGTGCGTGTACGTCAGGGTGGCCGACTCGAAATCGTTGGAGACCTACCTATGACCAGTTCGATCCATGCTCAGCATGACGCTCGGATTCGGGAGATAGCTGAGCGGTTGCGTCGTGAAGGATATGACGTGATTCTGGAGCCGCGCCCTGCGGATTTGCCCTTTGATTTAGGAGGGTACAAGCCCGATCTCCTTGCCCGACGAGACCAAGACGGACTGGTGCTCGAAGTTAAAGTTCGGGCCTCCCGTCTCTCCTTCGACACGCTGAGGTCGGTGGCTGAAGAGGTAAAGCGTCATCCGGGATGGCGTTTTCTGCTGGTGACGTCGGACGACATCTCAGACAACGACTTGCTGGTGAATGAGCATTATCGCGACACGTGGACTGAGATTGCTAGTCGCGTGGAGCATGCCCGCTCTCTTTTGGCCCAGGGCGACCAGGAGGCGGCGTACATGCTCACCTGGATCGCGTTTGAGCGGATGCTTCGTCTACAGGCAACGCGGATAAACCTCCCGATTGAGCGCCTATCACCATCGATCGTCATTCGTCAGCTGTACTCCGTGGGAGAACTGACGATAGAACAGTTCGACATCGCGCTCGCATGCCAGGACGTTCGTAACCGGGTAGTTCATGGATTGCCGAGTGCCGACCTACCCGCCGCCTTTGACCGCCTTGCCGTCCTGGTTAGGGAATTGCAGGCGGACTGGGCGGCGCTTAGCGGTACGACCTAGCGAAGATCTCGACACATCCCATTTTCCCAACCCCGAATACCAGCGGCAAAAAGTTCTAACGGCGTCCTGTCGCCCCGAGTCGTCCGCGTTGAATGTTGGATGTGCCCGTGCGTTAACCCGCTCAGGTCAGCGTCACTTCGCCGGCCCGGAAGCGGGCCAATAGCTCGCGGCTGCGGGTCCGGGCGTCCCAGGCCACCCAGGCCATGTACAGGTTGGCCCCGATCGACAGAAACAGGGCCAAGGTGACGAACAGCGGGAACCAGTGCCAGCCCTTGGTTTTTTCGACCATTGCGTCCTCGGCCTCTTCCAATTCGGCTTCGGCCTTCTTGGCGAGCCCGCTTCCCGGCCGGGCGGCCTGCGAGGGCTTTTGCGTGCGGTGCTCGGTGGTCGGTTGCTCGGCCTCGTTGGTGCTGTAGGTCACTTTGGAGCCGCCGCCCAACGGCACGCTGTGCGGATCGGCGGCCAGCGTGCCCGGCGCTCGGCGATTGCCCGAGCCACCACGTCGGCTATCGCCCGTGGGTTCATCGGCTGAAGGATTGCCCAGTGCCGGCGCGTGTCGGCGGCGCTGCGGCCGGGGAGCTGCGACTTCATCGGCACGGCCACCGGATCGTCGGGATACTGGAAGCGGGGATCGTTGGCGTCCGGGTGGGCCAGCTCGCCCTGCTCGATTGGCGACAGCGGCTCCAGCGGCGCGGCCGGCGTGGGCTCGCCACTTCCCGGCGGCGTGGCCGGGGTTGGCTGGCCGACGTCGCTGCGCAGCGGCGGCACGTTGGGCGGGGCGGCCACGCCCGGGGGCGTGGCAGGCGTGGGCACGCCGCTGACCGGCGCCTCGAACGGCACCTTGGCCACGGCGGGCGTCACCGGGGCATGCCGGGCTGGGTCGATATTCGCATCCGGGTGATCTCCAGCCCGGCCGGAATATCGCCCGTCAGGTCGTGATGGTCCAGATCGCCCAGGCCCGTGGGCGTGATCTCGACGACGAATTCGCCGCCCCCCTGAGCGAGCGGCTGAAAGCCGGTGTGGACTTCCTCGGTTTCCAGGCCGACCGGCTGAATGTCGCCCCCCATGACGGCCGGTCCGCCCTGGGGCATCCGGTTGCGGGTTTGGCGGTCTTCCAGGCCGACCCGCGGTAGCCTGCCGATGCCGACCGTGACGCGGTAGTGGCGGATGACCAGCCCCCGCGGCAGCTCGCTGGTGACGTCCTGCCCTTTGGCCAGCTGGGGGACCTGCTTGGGGTCGATCTGGACGATGTATTCCAGCTGCCCATCGGCCGAGGGCTCGTAGCCCGACTCGACTCCCAGGGCCGACAGGGCGATGACTAGCGCGAGCGTATGCATGACGGGTTCCTTGCCACGTAAGCAGCGGGATTCGGCCGCAACCCACTCTATCCTAACTGGCCTCCGGCAAATCGTTAAGCCTGAACCGGGACAGCGGCCCGCCGCGCGACGGCGTCCTCGTGGCTGCCCCATCTGTCGGATAAGATGGGAGCATGCAAATGTTCGTTGAAGGATCTTCATCCCCAAGCGGATTGCCCGCAGGCCGCGCAAGAACCGTTGCCATCAACGGCAAATGGATTCCAGGGCTGATCGTTTGCATGGGGGTTGCCCTGCTCATGGCAGGCCTCGTTTTGTTCGCTCGTCAAATGTTTTTTGGGAGTTCGGCGATGTCGGCAGTCGGCACCGTGATTGAATTGGTGTATCAGGCCGAATCGCCTGGCATTCCGGTGGTCGAGTTCGTGGCCTACGACGGGCAGGTAGTCCGGTTTCATGGCGTCGCCGCGTCTCCCGGCCCCGCAAGAGGGGACAAAGTTGCGGTGCTCTATAGTCGCGCAGACGTTCACGACGCCAAAATCAATAACTTTATGCAACGCTGGTTTATCGCGACCCTAATGGCCGCTTGGGGTGCAGCCTTCATCGTGCTCCCCAGATACATCTCGCCCATTGAAAGTGCCTGAGCTTCCCATGACCGCTTCCCGCCGGCGCTGGCCGTAGCCGGTCTGGCTAAAAGCTGTACACGAAGTCAAGGCACTACCTGTTCGGCGGGCCGCTTGACCGTTCCGCCGGGGCGTGCCTAAACTGGTTGGTTTGCCGGATGCCAAAGTCGTTGGCCCCTTGCGTTTTAGGGCCAAAACCTGGCGAGCCGACTGGCGCCGGGGTGCGGCGGCGGTCGTTCTACCGCGGCCTTTCGTGCCGGGCCGGCCGCGTCGGCTGTTTTGAGCTTCTTGTACGAGGATTTCTGCGGTGCCCGTGACTTGTGTGATCGGTTTGCAATGGGGTGACGAGGCCAAAGGCAAGCTCGTCGACCTCCTCACCGAACGGCACGATATCGTCGTGCGCTACCAGGGGGGCAGCAACGCCGGCCACACCGTGGTCCGCGACGGCCAGACCTTCAAGCTGTCGCTGATTCCCAGCGGCATCCTCACGCCGGGCGTCCAGTGCGTCGTGACCGGCGGGGTGGTGATCAACCCGGCCAGCATCCTGCAAGAGATCGACATGCTGGCCGGCCGCGGCATCGAGGTTTCTTCGCAACTGCTGCTCAGCGATCGGGCCCACGTGATTTTCCCTTGGCACATCGCCGAGGATCGGGCGCTCGACAAGAGCTGCTCCAGCGGCGAGAACATCGGCACCACGATGCGCGGGATCGGCCCCTGCTATAGCGACAAGGTCGGCCGGTCGCTGGCCGTACGGCTGGGCGACATGCTCCGCGACGATTTCCGCCAGCGGATCGAGCTCATCGTCGCGGCCAAGAACCGCTCGCTGGCCAGCCTCAACGGCAAGGCCGACCATACGGCCCTCGACCCGCAAGCGGTGTTCGACGAATACACAGGCTACGCCGAGCGGCTCCGGCCCTACGTCACCGATACGACGGCCTACCTGCTCGATGCGGTCGAGAGCGGTCGCCGGCTGCTCTTCGAGGGAGCCCAGGGGGCCCTGCTCGACATCGATCACGGCACGTTCCCGTTCGTCACCAGCAGCAACAGCTCGGGCGCCGGCGTATCGAGCGGCTCGGGCGTGCCCGGGCGGTGGATCACCCGGATGATCGGCGTGATCAAGGCGTATTCGACCCGGGTGGGCGGCGGGCCGTTTCCGACCGAGCTGGACAACGCCATCGGCCAGCACATCCGCGACCGGGGCAACGAATACGGCACCGTCACGCGGCGGCCGCGGCGGTGCGGCTGGTTCGACGCGGTGGCGGTTCGTTACACGGCCCGGCTGAGCGGCGTCGATTCGCTGGCCGTGATGCTGCTCGACGTGCTGGACGAGATGGACCAGATCAGCATCTGCACGGCCTACGAGATTGACGGTCGGCGGGTGACCCAGTTCCCCAGCCACTCCGAAGACCTCCGCCGGGCCAGGCCGGTGCTGGAAACGCTGCCGGGCTGGAAAAAAGACCTGACGGGCGTGCGCCAAATGGCCGATCTGCCGGCCGCGGCCCGGGCGTATCTGGACCGGCTGAGTCAGCTGATCGGCCTGCCGGTCGAGGTGGTTTCGGTCGGGCCGGATCGGGCCCAGACGATGTTTGCGCCCGATAGCCGCTGGATGTCGGCAGTCCAGGCCAGCTAGAGCGCAGTCAAGTCTTATCAATCGCGTCGCAGCAACAGCGCGGAGCAAACCGCCGTGGCCAAAACCGCCCTGGGTGCCAAAAGCGCCACCGCCAAATCGGGCGATAAGCCAGCCGAGACGGCCGTCGGGCCGCTGGCGGAACCGGCCCAGGCGCCCAGCTATTCGGAGAGCTTCGACGTGCCGCTGGCGGCCCGGCCGCGGCACATCGCGATCATCATGGACGGCAACGGCCGCTGGGCCCAGCGCCAGGGCTTGCCGCGGATCGAGGGGCATCGCCGCGGGGTGGCCAGCGTCCGCCGGACGACCGAGGAATGCGCCCGGCTCGACATCCAGCAACTGACGCTCTATTGCCTGTCGAGCGAGAACTGGAAGCGGCCTCGGCACGAGCTTGACTTTCTGATGCACCTGCTCGAGCAGTACATGATCGAAGAACGAACCACGATCATGCGGCAGAACATCGCCGTGAACGTCATTGGTCGCCGCGACGACATTCCCGAGGCGGTCCAGCGGGAGATGAACAAGACGATCGACCTGAGCGCTGCCAACAGCGGCATGCGGCTCTGCCTGGCGATCAACTACGGCGGACGCGGCGAGCTGGTCGACGGCGTGCGGCGGATCGCCCAGCAGGTGCGGGCCGGCGAACTGGACCCGGAAGACATCAGCGAACAGGTGCTGAGCGATTCGCTCTATACGGCCGGAATGCCCGACCCGGACCTGTTGATTCGCACGGCCGGCGAGATGCGGCTGAGCAATTTCCTGCTCTGGCAGATCAGCTACGCCGAAATTTGGGTCACCGGCCACCTGTGGCCCGAATTCAACGAAGCCGACCTGCAGCAGGCCATCCGCGATTACTCGACCCGCGACCGCCGGTTCGGCGGCTTGAGCCAGTAGGAGACCGACTTGCTCCGCTGGCGGCTGATACTGGGAGCGGCGCTGATCGCGGCCTTGGCCGCCGGCTGTTGGCTCGATCTGCATTCGACCGGGCTGGTGCTGGCCCCGCTGTCGCTCGTGGTCGTGCTGCTGGCCTCGGGCGAAATCATCTGGCTGCTGCGCTCAGCGGGGATCGCCGTCCGGCCGAGCGTGGTCTACGCCGGCAATCTATCGCTGATCGCCAGCGCTTGGCTGCCGCAGTGGTTTGCCTTGCCGAGCTGGCCGGGCGGTCTGGCCGGCGTGGCGCTGGTGTTCGTCTTCTGGCTGCTGGTGGCATTGGCGGTCGAGTGCATTGCATACCGCAAGCCCGGCGGAATCACGGCCCGGCTGGCGGCCACGCTGTTCGCGTTGGCGTACGTGGGACTGCTGGCCAGCTTTTGGATTTTGCTGCGGCTGCTTCCGCCGGTCGGGGCCAAGGGCCTGGTGGCGCTCGTGTCGCTAGTGATCGTGGTGAAGATGTGCGACATCGGCGCGTACACGGTCGGCCGGCTTGTTGGTCGGCACAAAATGGCGCCGTACCTAAGCCCGGGCAAAACGATCGAAGGCGCCGTCGGCGGGATCGTGTTCGCTCTGCTCGGAGCCTGGCTGGCTTTCGATTGGCTGCTGCCGTGGCTGGCTGGCGGGCACGTATCGACCGGCCGCTGGCTCGCGTTTGGCGTGGTCATCGGCGCCAGCGGGATATTCGGCGATTTGGCCGAGTCGCTGCTCAAACGCGACTTGGGCCGCAAGGATTCGAGCACTTGGCTGCCGGGTTTCGGCGGCGTGCTCGACATTGTCGACTCGGTCCTCTGGGCGGCGCCGGTGGCGTATGCATTCTGGATATTCGGCTGGGTCGACCCACATTAGTGCCGCGAATGATCCGGCGTAAGCACTTCTGGCGACGGTAGTTGCAGGGGCATGTCTAGCACCCGCTCTGCGCCTGCCAAGTCATCGGGTATATTTAATTCTGACCATTTCCGATCCCGGCGACCGTGGGGAACGCGGCCGCATTTTGATGTCCGAATCCACTCTTCCGGTCCCCGATTCCAAAACGCTGCTCACGCTGTTTGGAACCCGGGACCAGCATCTGCGCCAGATTCGGCAATCGCTCGGCGTTTCGATTTCCAGTCGCGACAACCGCATCCTGATCGCGGGCGACGAGGACTCGGTCCGCCAAGCGACGGAAGTGTTCGGCCAGCTCCAGGCTCTGGCCGGCCGGCAGGAAGCGATCACGCCCGACCAGGTGACCGACGCCATCAACGGCGTCACCGGCCAGCCGACGTTCGACCAGGCTCCGATCATGGAGCTGCATCACGCCGGCCGCTCGATTCGCCCTCGCACGGCGGGACAAGCCCGGTTCGTCGAAGCGATCCACCGCCACGACCTGGTGTTTTGCACCGGCCCGGCCGGCACGGGCAAGACGTACCTCGCCGTGGCGATGGCCGTCCAGGCGATGAAGCAGGAAGTGATTCGCAAGATCGTGCTGGTGCGACCGGCGGTCGAGGCGGGCGAGAGCCTGGGCTTTCTGCCCGGCGACTTGCAGGCCAAGATCAATCCTTACCTGCGGCCCTTGCTCGACGCACTCCGCGAGATGATGGACTACGATCAGATCAAGCGTTACACGGAGCAGGATCTGATCGAGATGATTCCGCTGGCCTATATGCGCGGCCGCACGCTGAACGAGGCCTTCGTGATTCTGGACGAAGCCCAGAACACGACGGTCGCGCAGATGAAGATGTTTCTGACCCGCATGGGCCTGGGCACGAAGATGGTCGTGTCCGGGGACACGACGCAGATCGACTTGCCTTCCCATGCCCGCAGCGGGCTGATCGACGCGATCACGCGGCTGCAGGGGATCGAAGGGTTTTGTCAGGTGACGCTCAACAACTCGGACATTGTGCGTCATCGGCTGGTGCAGGAGATCGTCCGCGCCTACGAAGAGGAGCCGAAGCGGCGCCGCTAGTGCCGCCGGGTCCGCCAGACAGGGCGGGCGCCGCGCAGCACGGGGAACACCAGGCGTCGCCCAGAGCAGGCCATGAGCACTTCCGTTCGTCGTCGGACCCGGTCAGAGCGCGTCGCCGCGCTGGACCTGCCGCCAGGCCTGGTAGAACGGACCTGGGAATACCTGCAAAGGGCCGACGTGCTGGTCCGGCTGGTGCTGCTGGTGCTGACGGCGCTGGCCCTGTGGGTGATCACCGGCGGCTGGGCCCCGCCGCTGGCCTATCGCAGCGATTTCACGCCGCTGCGGAACATCGTGGCCCGGGTTCCGTTCAAAAAGCCCGACCCGCAGCGGACCAGCGAAGCCAAGGAACGGGCCCGCCGCGAAGCCCGCTCGGTGTTCGAGCAGGACAAGGGGCCGCTGGTCCAGCTCCGCGCCGGCTTGCAGAACCAGGTCGAGCGGGTGCTCAAGGTTCAGAATTTGGCCGAGCTGGAAGACGGCGTCTGGCGGGAATTCTTCATCAACTCCAAGCCCGACGACGGCGGCCGCGCGCGCGACGACGAAGAGCAGCACTTCCAGAGATTTCACGAGGATCTATCGGCCCCCGGGGCGCTCAAGAGCCTGGAAAAGGCCGTCGCCGACGCGATGCTTCCGTTCGAGCAGCATGGGCTGCTCAAGGAATTACCCCAGGAGCTGAAGGATCGCAATCAAAAAGAAATTTTCGTCTACCCCAAGGGCTCGCCCGCCGAGCAGCATCCGTACGAAGTTCGGGACGTGCTGATCAAGGACGCCGAAACGCTCCGCCGCCGGCTGCGGGCGGCGATCCCCTCGGAGGAAGTCGCGGCCCGGGTGTTCGACTGGCTGAAGCCGCAGTTGATTCCCACGTTGTCGCTCAACAACGAAGAGACCCGCCGCCGCCGCGACGAGGCTGAAAATCGCGTCGAGGAAGTCTACACCAACTTCGCCCCCGGCGACCTGATTGCCCGGGCCGGTCAGCCCTTGGGCGACGATGCTCTGCAAGTGCTCCGGCTGGAGCACGAATCGATGGTCAGCAACCTGTCCTGGGTTCAGCGGCTGTGCTACTCGCTGGCCACGCTGGGCATGTTCGTGGCTTTGTCGACGCTGTGCGGCGTCTACGTGCTCTGCTACGAGCGGCGGCTGATCGACAACATGCGGCAGTACGTGACCTTCCTGGTCCTGGTGATCGTCGCAGTGGCCCTGGCCAAGTTTGCCGCGGCGGATAACCTGCGGGCTGAGCTGATCCCGCTCTTGCTGTTCGGCATGACGATTTCGATCGCCTATCACCAGGAGTCGGCGCTGCTGTTCTCGGCCGCGCTGGCACTGGTCGTGGTTGTGGCGATCGGCCAGGGATTGAGTGAGTTCATCATTTTGACGGCGGCCGTGGCTACCGCGATCCTGCTGGTCGGGCCGATCCGCAGCCGGTGGAAATTGATCTACGTCGGCGTGTGCGTGGGCGTGGTGGCGCTGCTGACCACGATCGGCGTCGACACGCTGGCCGAGCAGCCGTTCTACACCGTCACGCTCCGCGATGCCCTGCGGTTTGGGCTGTGGTCGCTGTTCGCGGCCATCCTGATGTCGGGCGGCTTGCTCCCCTGCATCGAGCGGCTGTTCGGCGTCCAGACCGATCTGAGCCTGCTGGAGCTGGCCGACGTCTCGCATCCATTGTTGCAGGAGCTGGTGCGCCGGGCGCCAGGCACCTACAACCACTCGATCAACGTGGCCTCCATCGCCGAAGCCGCGGCCGAAAGCATCGGTGCGCGCGGGCTGCTGGTTCGCGTAGGGGCTTATTTTCACGACATCGGCAAGATGCTCAAGCCAGGATACTTCGTCGAAAACCAGGGGCAAGATGGCAGCCGTCACGATTCGCTCCTGCCGGCGATGAGCACGCTGATCATCATCGCCCACATCAAGGACGGGGCCGACCTGGCCCGGCAGCATCATTTGCCCGAGTCGATCCTGGATTTTATCCAGCAGCACCACGGCACCACGCTCGTCGAATACTTCTTCCATCGGGCCAGCGAGCGGTGCGAGGCCGATCCGGACTCGGGCACCGTCGACGAGAGCGCCTTCCGCTATCCGGGCCCCAAACCGCAGTCGAAGGAAGCCGCCGTGCTGATGCTGGCCGACGCGGTGGAAGGGGCCAGCCGGGCGCTGGTCGAGCCGACCCCGGCCCGGATCGAGAGTCTGGTTCACGAAATCGCCCTCAAGCGGCTGCTCGACGGCCAGTTCGACGAGTGCGGCCTGACCTTGCGCGAACTGGCCATGATCGAGGACAGCCTGGTCAAGAGCCTGACCGCCGTCTACCACGGCCGCGTCAAGTATCCCGACCAGCGCTCGGCCTAGCGAAGGGGACGGCAGCCGGCCATGATCGAAGTGCACCTCTCCGACGAGCAAACGTCGCTGGCGATCGATCCCGAGCGGATCCAGTCGGTCGTCGAGCGGATCCTCCAGGATGCCGGCATCCGCCAGGCGGAAATCAGCCTGGCAATCGTCGACGATCCGACGATCCACCGTTTGAACCGCGAATTCCTGGCGCACGATTATCCGACCGACGTGCTGAGCTTCGTGCTGGAGCGCGAGGGCGACCGGCTGGAAGGCGAAGTCATCGCCAGCGCCGATACGGCCATCGCCTCGGCCGGGCGCTTCGGTTGGCAGCCTGCCGACGAGCTGCTGCTGTACGTCATTCACGGCACGCTGCATCTGGTCGGCTACGACGATCTGGCCCCCGAGCCGCTGGCCGAAATGCGCCAGGCCGAGCGCGGCTACCTGAGCCAATTCGGCCTTCAGCCGCGATACTAGCCCAGCCGCGATACGAGCACCCAGCCGCAGGCATGCGGCCGCCAGGGTTTGCCTTTTTGCCCGAACCGCCGGGCCGAGCGTGCCATGTCGAGCGAGAAAGCTAGCGCCATCGTGCTGCGGGCGATCGAATTCAGCGAGACGAGCAGCATCGTTACGCTGTTTACCCGCGAATTCGGCAAGGTGCGCGGTCTGGCCAAGGGGGCGCGGCGGCCCAAAAGCCCCTTCGAGTCTGCCCTTGACCTGCTTGCCGTATGTCGCATAGTGTTCCTCCGCAAATCATCCGATTCCCTGGACTTGTTGACCGAAGCCAAATTGGAGCGGCGATTCCGGCCGCCACCGGGGAACCTTGCTGCGCTGTACGCGGGTTACTACGTGGCTGAGTTACTGAACGAATTGACCGACGTCGGCGACCCTCATCCGGAGCTGTTCGACGCGGCCGATCACGCGCTGGCGCGCGCTGCGCCAGGGCGCGGCGGCGCGGCCGATCGTGCTCTGGTTCGAGCTGGCCGCCCTGCGCCTGCTGGGGCACTTGCCCGCACTCGACGCCTGCGCCGAGTGCGGAGGCGAGATCGCCCGCTCGGGCCGGGTGCCGTTCGGGTTGCTTTCGGGCGGCACCCTGTGCGCCCCTTGCCGGGCCGGCAAGCAACAGGTTGTTTCGGTGAGCGCGGCGGTGCTGGAGACATTGCGGAAGTTTGCCGCCGCCTCGGCGGAGCAAGCGGCCAACACCCCGCTCGAGCCGGCCGTCCACGGCGAGCTCCGCGGCGTTTGGAACCACTATTTGACACATCTGCTCGGTTTTCCGCCGAAAATGCACCACTACTTGGGAGCGACCACCGGCTGATGCCTGGCACCACGTTTCGCCGCCGCGCGGGATGGATCCTGCTGTTGTGCCTCGGGGGCACGGTGGCCGGCTGTGCCTCGCTGCGCAATAAGCCGCAGGGCCCGCCGCCCCAGCCGGCCGCCACGCCCGAGCAGCAAGCCTGGTTCGACGCCAACCGCGATCAGGCCCACTATGTGCCGGGCCGGGGGTACCAGGTTCCGGGCGCGGAAGGCTATTACGACGATCAGGGGCGGCCGATTAATCCGGCGCTGTACGCCCAGGCCAGGCCGGTCAAGGAATCGGACGATCCGGAATCGAGCTGGTACCACATGGCCCCGAAACAGTTCAACGAGAAGTTCAAAAAGATGATTGGCAAAGGCCCCAACGAGACCATTGCGAAGGCCTCGTACGCCGAAGGCGAGGCGCTGTTCCGCCAGGCCAAGTACAAGGACGCCGCCGCCAAGTTCAAGACCGCCTACGAGCGCGGGCCGGACCTGGCGCAGGAAGAAGACGCCCTGTTCAAAGCGGCCGAGAGTTATTTCTTCGCCGACTTGTATTCCAAGGCCGACGACGGCTACGCCCGGCTGGTGAAGAAGTACGCCACCAGTCAGTATCTCGACCGGGTCGTGGCTCGGCGGTTCGCGATTGCCCGCTACTGGGAACAATGCGACATGGCCAAGCATCACTACGCCCTGACGCCGAACTTTGCCGACAAGACCCGGCCCATGTTCGACACGCGGGGCCACGCCCTGCGGGTGTACGACAAAGTGCGGCTCGACGATCCGACCGGCCCCTTGGCCGACGACAGCGTGATGGCCAGCGCCAATCTGCACTTCCGGCTCTCACACTACGAGGACGCGGATTATTTCTACACGCTCTTGCGGCACGAGTATCCCAAGAGCGAGCACCAGTTCGTGGCTCACGTGCTGGGCCTGCAATCCAAACTCCGCCGCTATCAGGGCCCGGATTACGACCTGCAGCCCCTCGACGAGGCCGACGAAGTCGCGGCCCAACTCCTGGCCCAGTTCTCGCGCGAGCTGGGCGACGAGCAGGAACGCTGCGTCGAAGCCCGGGCGTGGATTCGGGCCGCCAAGGCTCAACGCGAGTTCCAGATCGCCGAGTATTACTTCCACAGCAAGTACTACGCGGCCTCGAAGCTCTACTACACCGAGGTGGCCGATACCTATCCGGACACTCGGTTGGCCCAGGCCGCCCGCGACCGGATCGAAGAGGTCAAAGACAAGCCGCCGGCCCCCAACAAGCCGTTTGCCTGGCTCGACAAGGTCATTGCCCCCGCCGGAAACGGCTTCGGAACCACCGGTCTGGCCACGTCCGGACTGCCTACCGGAATGGGGGCCGCCCCGGCCGGCATCGGCACGCTGGGCGGCATGGGCGGCGGCATGCCGGCCATCGGCGCCGGTTCGATGGGTGGAGGTACCTAGCCATGTGCCGGGCCGACCACGACGTCCAGTCGCGGCGAGCGGGTGTTGCAGCGGTCGGCTTGACCCGGCGGGCCGCGCTGTGGCGCTGGCCGGCTTGGGGGCCATCTCCGGTTGTGCCGGCTATCGCATGGGCGTGGCCGCACAGTTTCCGCCCGATATCGAGACCGTGTATGTCCCGGTCTTCGAGTCGGATAGCTTTCGCCGCGGCCTGGCCGAACGGCTGACCGAGATCGTCATCAAGGAAATCGAAACCCAGACGCCCTATAAGGTCGTCAGCACGCCCGATGCCGACAGCGTGCTGACCGGCAAGATCATCAACGACACCAAACGCGTTGTGGCCGAAGATCGCTACGACCAGCCGCGACTCACCCAATTGAACTTCATCGTCCGGGTCGGTTGGGTCGACCGCAAGGGCGACCTGGTCTCGCAGGCCGGTGACTTGCCGGTTCCGGCCCAATTGGTCGAATTGAGCCAGGGGGCCGAACTGATTCCGGAATTCGGCCAGTCCACCGCCACGCAGCAGCAAGAAGCTCTCCAGCGGCTCGGCCGGCAGATCGTGGGACTGATGAACATTCCGTGGTAAGCTGCCCGGATGAATGGTCCCGCGGACGACAAGCCGGACGAACATTTTCCCGGGCGGGTCAGCCACTGGCGGCTGCGGACCCGCACGCTGCCGTTGCCGCGTCGGCCGTTGCTGATGGGCATCGTCAACGTGACGCCCGATAGCTTTTCCGACGGCGGCAAGTTCCTGTCCGCCCAGGCCGCGATCGATCAGGCCCGGCGGCTGGTCGACGAAGGGGCCGACCTGATCGACGTCGGCGGCGAAAGCACGCGGCCCTATTCCGAGCCGGTGGACGCGGCCAGCGAATTGGCGCGGGTCATGCGGGTCTGCGAGGCGCTCGGAACGACGCTGGAAGTTCCGCTGTCGATCGACACCACCAAGGCGGTCGTGGCTCGCGCGGCATTGGCCGCCGGCGCCGAGATCATCAACGATATCTCCGGCCTGGCAGCGGACGCTGCGATGCTCCCCTTGGCGGCCGAGTCGGCCGCCGGAGTCTGCGTCATGCACATGCACGGGACGCCGCAGACGATGCAGGACGAGCCCCGCTACCACGACGTCGTCGCCGAAGTGACCGAGTACCTCGCCCGGCGGCGTGCGGCGCTGCGTGGCGGCCGGAATCGCACCCGAGCGGATCGCACTCGATCCGGGAATCGGATTCGGCAAGACGCACGAGCACAATCTGGCCTTGCTGGCCGCCTGCGGCCGGCTGCATCGCTTGGGCTGCGCCGCTGGTGGTCGGGCATTCACGTAAGGGATTCATCGGTAAAGTCATCGGCGACAAGTACGCCGATCGCACGGCCGGCGGCATCGGCACGGCGCTGGCGCTGGCCGTGCAGGGCGTCCAGATCCTGCGGGTGCACGACGTGGCCGCCGTTCGCCAGGCGCTGCTGCTGTTCGAGGCGGCCGGCGGATTCGGGTGAGCGGCCGAAAAAAGTCCGGCTCGACGCATTCGCCGGCGCCGCGCGGGCATACAATGGGAACGGGGCCCGGCCAGGTCAGCGGGCCGATCGACCTTCAGCCGGACGGACCAAGCCCCGATGGAAACCGCAGACTACTCGCCGCTCTACCTGCAAGGCATCGAATACTTCAACTCCTGCGACTTTTTCGAAAGTCACGAGGTCTGGGAAGAGTTGTGGGCCGACTATCAAGGCCCCTCGCGCAAGTTTTATCAAGGCTTGATCCAGACGGCCGTCGCGCTGCACCATTTCGGCAACGGCAACATCCGCGGCGCCAAGAAGCTGTACCACAGCAGCCGGGCTTACCTCGAACCCTATCTGCCGCGGCACGAGGGGCTCGACCTGGAACGTTTGCTGGCTCAGATGGCCGATTGTTTCGCCGAGGTCCTGGCCAGCACCGAGGAATTCCCCCGCATCGAAATCGATCCCGAGCGAATTCCTGAAATCCATCTCGATCCACCCCACATCGGCGAAACCGCGTGATGAGCGATTTGGGCGATTTGACGTTTTCGCCCGAGCAATTCTCGGGCGTCGCCAGGCTGTTTCCGCTGCCCAATCTGGTGATGTTTCCGCACGTGATGCAGCCGCTGCACGTGTTCGAGCCGCGCTATCGCCAGTTGGTTCAAGAGGCGCTGGCCGGCGACCGCTTGATCGCCATGGCCCTGCTGGCCCCCGGCTGGGAACAGGACTACGACGGCCGGCCGCCGATCCATTCGACCGCCTGTTTGACGCGCATTCGCCAGTTGCCAGCCGCTCGCAGACGGGCGGTTCAACATTCTGGTATTCGGCGTCCGCCGGGTCGAAATCGTCGCGGAACTCCCGCCGCGCCGGCTGTTTCGCGAGGCAAAGGTCCGCGTTGTCGAGGATGCACTTCCGGTAGCCGCGGTCGCCGCGCGACCGGCTCTGATCCGCGACCTGGTCGAGATCTTTCGCAAGCTCCTGCCCGCGCTCGGCGCATCGAGCGAGCCGCTGCAAGAACTGTTGGCCGAAGACATTTCGCTGGGCTTGCTGACCGACGTGATCGCCTACACGCTCGACCTGGACGTCGAGCTGAAGCAACAGCTGCTCGCGGAGCCTGACGTCGATGCGCGGGCCCGGTTGCTCTTGGCCCGGCTGGCGCAGTGTCGCCCCGGGGAGCGGACGCCCTTCCCGCCCGACTTCAGCGCGAATTAACCGCGCCGCACCGGCCGGCGCTCACCGCGGCCGGAACTCGAAGTGCGGCAGATTGCACTCAGTCGTCCCAGCTGCCGATCACCGCATCGGTAGCTTGCGCCTGCCGCAGTCGATTGGGCGTCGAGCCGGAAAGGCTGGTGTCAGACATCGTTTGATCGGTAGTCGCGGCGACCACTGCGACTGTCGTGGCCGGCGCACTGCCGGACGAGGCCGAGCCCGCCGCGGAACTGGTAGCCGTCGCAGTGGGAGTGGAGGCCAGCGTAAAGGCCACCGGGCTGGTGTCGACCGGGCTGGCCGTCGTCGGATCCGCCGTCGCACCGCTACTGGTTGCCGCGGGAGCCGCAACGGCCGGCGAAGCGGTTGTCGCCGCGCTGGCGACTGCCGGTGACGCCACTGCCGGTGACGCGACGGCCGCGCTGGCCTGGGCATTGAGCTCGTTGATGATATCCAGGGCGTCGATCGGCGAGAGGACCCCGGTGCCGGTCACATCGAGATAGTTGTGGGCGGTGGTCGGCGGAGTGCCGAGCGCCGTCGGCCCCTGCGAATTCAGGGCGTTGATCACGATCAGCGCGTCGAGGGCCGTGACCGATCCGTCGCCGTTTACGTCGAGCGGATTCGAGGAGTTGTGCCAGCTAACCACCGGCGTGGCCGCCGGCGCCGCCGCGGCACTGACCGTGGCCGTGGACACGCTCACGTTCGGATCGGTGCCGGTGACGACCAGCAGGTCGGCCGGACCCTGGCTCAAATCGTAGCTCAGACTGGCCGACGTTTGTCCGGCGGGAATTGTCGCCGTCGCCAGAGCCTGGTTCGCGGAGTTGTAGAGCGTCAGGGTGGTCGTCCCCTGGCCCGAACTCGCAGCCGTGGCGGTGAACGTCCCCGAGCTGGCGCCGCTGAGGGCGAAGTAGACCGGGCCGTTGGCCATGTTCAGGCTGATCACTTGCGGGGTCGACGAGGCGAAGAACGCCCGCCGGCCGTAATACGCGGCCACGTACTGGGCCTTGAGCCCCTGCTCGCCGAAGTTGAAGCCCGTGGCCGCCTGGCCCGCCGCCAGGTTGATGTTCGAGAACTGATCCTGCGTGACCGTGGCCGGCACATTGCCGGGAGTGTCCTTGCCGTCGACAAAGTAGATTGTCGGCGACTCGGTCAGCGTGTAGGTTCCGGCGGGCAGGATCGTCTTGCCCACCTGCTCGCTGAAGCTGTAGCTGCCGTCGGAGCCGGTCGTAGTGGTCAGCGAGAAGGTCACGGGCCCGTCGGTCTTGGTAAGGGTGATCGTCACGCCCGGGATGCCGACCTCGCCCGAATCCTGGATGCCATTGTTGTTGCTGTCGACGTAAACGACGCCGGCGAAACTGACGGGCGCACCGACGCGGAGCTCGAGCGTGGCCACGTTCGACGTCAGACCGAGGGCGTCCTTGACCGTGTAGGACAATTCGTCGGCGCCGGTGAAGCCGGCGTTGGGCGTGTAGGTGATCGTCCCATTGGCGTTCACCACGGCGGTCCCATTGAGCGGAGCGGTGGTAATGGTCACCGAGCTGGGGACCAACGTCGAATCGTAATCGATGTCGTTGGCCAGCACGTTGACCGTGACCGGCGTGTTCACGGCGGTTCCAGCGACGTCGTTGGCGGCGACCGGTGCCTTGGGCACGAAGGTGATCGTGATCGTCACCAAGCCTGGCGCCGAGGTGACGCCGTTGGTATCGGTGATGGTGTACTTGAAGGTATCGGTGCCCGAGTAATTGAACGCCGGCGAATAAAGCACGTTGCCGGTCGAGGGGTCGACGCTCACCGTGCCGTGGGCCGGCTGGGTAGTGATCGTCACCGACGAGGGGATGATCGTGGCGCCCGAGGGATCGGTGTCGTTGGCCAAGACGTCGATCGTCACCGGGGTTTCTTCGGCCGTGGTGGCCGAATCGGGGTTGGCGATCGGCGGCTCGTGGACCTTGATCGTGACGGTCGCCACGTTCGAGACCGCGCCGTAGGTCGTGGCCACGGTGTAGGTAAACGTGTCCGTGCCCGAGAAGCCGCTGTTGGGCGTATAGGTCACCACGCCCGTCGACGGATTCACGACCGCCGTGCCGTTGGCGGGGCCACCCTGAATCGTGACCGTTCCCGGGGCAATGTCGTTGTTCTTGTCGGTGTCGTTGGCCAGGACGTTGATGTTGACCGGAGTGTTCGGGTTGGTCTGGGCCGAGTCGTTGTTGGCCACCGGCGGATAATCGACGAAGGTGACGGTGATCGAGATCGTGCCGACGTTCGAGACGGTGCCGTTGCTGTCGCGAACCGTGTACTGGATCGTGTCGGGGCCGACGTAGTTTTGATTCGGCGTATAAGTGATAGCGCCGGTCGTGGTGTTGATCGTGGCCGTGCCGTTGCTCGGCTGCGTGACGATCGAAACCGTGCTCGGAACCAGCGTCGCCGCGGTGGCCGTGTCGTTGGCCAACTCGTCGATCGTGACGGGCGTGTTCTCGGGCGTCGTTACCGTATCGTTGTTGGCGACCGGCGGGGCCGGCACGACGTGCAACGTCACCGTGGCGATGTTCGAAACCGCGCCGTAATTGTCGGCCACCGTGTACTGGAAGCTGTCGGCGCACCAGGTAGCCATTGGTCGGCGTGTAGGTGACGGCGCCGGTCGTGGAATTGATGTTGATCGAGCCGTGGGTCGGCTGCGTGGTGATCACGACGCTCGTCGGCACGATCGTGTCGTTCTGGTCCGTGTCGTTGGCCAGGATGTTGAGCACCGTCGGCGTGTTCTCGTTGACGTTGAACGTGTCGTTCACTGCCACCGGCGGGGTGATCACCTGGTTGACGTCCACGGTGACCGTGGCGATGTTCGAGGTCAGGCCGTCGTAGTCGGTGGCCTTGTAGGTGAACGTGTCGACGCCGAAGAACTTCGGATTGGGCGTGTAGGTGATGACCCCCGTCGTCTTGTTGACCGACGCCTTGCCGTTGGTGGGCTGCGTCTGCACGGCCACCGTGTTGGGCAGGATGATGCCGTCGTCCGTGATGTAGTCGAGCACCGGAACCTGGACCGCCGAGCCTTCATTGGTCGTGGCCGTGATGTCCGAGGCCACCGGCTTGGTGGGCGTGTACGCCGCCAGGGTCATGGTGAGCTTGTACGGACCCTGGGTCGACTGGTCCGAGCCCGGGCCGGTCGACGAATCGAACGGATTCGAGGGGAATGCCGACGCTCCGGCCGGACCGGCGACGACTTCGCCTTGGAGGAACTGCCCCACGGCCACGTAGTAGTAGCCGCCGGTCGTGGGGGTGAACTGTAGGTAGCTGTCGAGCGTGTACGGGCTGTTGTACGGGCTGTCGTCGTCGCCGTCCAGGTAATTGCCGTTGGCGTCGAACACGCCCACGATCGAATCCAGACCGCTGCCCATGCTCTCGGCATTGATGTCGATGGTCAGCAGTTGATCGGCGTGGATGAAGACCTTGTAAAAGTCGAAATCGCCGCTCGTGGTGGCGTGGGGGCCCGTGCCAATGTTCGAATTGGCGGTCACAGTCTGACCGGAAGTCAGGACCGACGTCGTATCGGTGGCGAGCGTGATCGAGCCGTCGTCCTTGTGGACCGACACGGTTCCGTCGAGCATCGCGCGGTCTTCGAGCGGTTCCAACCGCAGCGACCGTTCGGCACCGCTGCTGGTTCCCCCGCCGGCCAGGCTGGCCGTGAAGAGAGATCCTGCCCCGCCCAAGCGATTTCGCCGCATGGACATAAATCTCCGAGAATAGAAGTTCTTCAATCTAGATTCATGCTAACTACAGTCACCCGTTGAAGCAAGAAACGCCGGGAAAATCCCGACCTGCCGCCCCCCCATCCGAGCCTTTTCCGTCTACGACCTCGCGGCGCGAGGGCAAGGCGCAGAAGCATTGCGCCGACAAAAAAAGTGGGAGCCGATCCAGACCGAAGTCTGAACCGGCTCCCCCTGGGTAAGTCGTGTCGGGCAAGTGCCACTGCCTGTTGAGTGCGCTCGCGGGCGATTTACCAGCGATATT
The DNA here is from genome assembly GCA_963828155.1 of uncultured Planctomycetaceae bacterium. Classification (GTDB taxonomy): domain Bacteria; phylum Planctomycetota; class Planctomycetia; order Pirellulales; family PALSA-1355; genus CAWCAX01. Next base: position 404,408 of record CAWHDQ010000006.1, on the reverse strand, counting down.
CGAGACCGAAGTTCAGGCCCTGGGCCCAGTAGCTCGAATCGATCCAGCCGAACGTCGGCCGCGGCGTGCCCACCAACGTGCCGCCGTTGAGCTGCGTCGGGTTGAGCGTGGTGTCGATCGCGGCGCACCGAACGCTGCACGTGGTCGAGCCAGATGAACGTGTAGCCCGTCACCAGCCGCCAATTTGGCGTCAGATCGTAACGCAGGTTGAACTGCATTTCGGGCAACACGGCGAACCTGTTTTGCGTGTAGGTGCCGATGTTCGACGGCTGGGTCAGGAAACCGCCGGGCGTCGTGACCGACGTGCCCAGCGTGCTGATCGTGTTGATGCCGTTGATCGTCACCCGTTCATTCACGTTACCGAAGGCGACTTTCCACAAGCTCGAGACCGACAGCCGGTTGTACAGCTTCTTCTGGATCGAGATGCCGAACTCGCCGCCGTTGAAGATGTTCCGGGCTCCGTACACGTCCTGGCTGGTGAACGTCGTGGGAGCCAACAGACCACCCTGCGTCGTGAAGGCATCGTTGATCGTGACGCTGTCATCGACGCGGAAGAAGCGGTAGCCGCCGACCAGATCGAGCCGCCACTGCGACGTGAAATCGACCCAGAGCAGATGCTTCAGCAGGACGCCGGACGACTGCAAGTTGGCCGTGCTGTGGACGTCGACGCTGCCGTTCAGATTGACCAGCGTGCCGTTGAGGTTGTAGTTCGGAAAGGCCACCAGGCGCATGTCCTGGGCGGCGGTCTGCGTATTGAAAAACGGCCGAGCCAGGATCGTGGCATTGGAATTGTTGGTGAAATTCGAGTTGGCCGTATAGTCGGTCCCGCCTTGACCCAGGGCCAGGTAGTGGCCTTCCACGGCCCAGAATTCGCCGTCGACCAGGTTGTAGCCGATGTTGATCCTGGCACCCCCGCGAGCAAAGGTGTCGATCTCCTGATTGCCGAACAGAACCGTGGTATTCGGCTGGCCGAGCACGCCGGCCGCGGACTGGGCGGTGCCCGCCGGACTGGTCGTCACCAGCGGCGGAACCGGATTGCCGCGGGTCCACCAGACCAGGGCGTCGACACTGCCATAGAAGCGGTGGTGCGCGTGAACGTCACACCACAGATCGGTATTCACCGGACCGCAGAACTTGCGCAGCAAGTGCACATCCCAGGGGCAGTCGTCGTCGCAGCCGTCGCCATTGAATACGGACTGGTCCGCGCCGGCGGCGGACGGGTCCGCGGCTCCCGCCTGGGGATCGTATCCCATGGGCGCAGCCGTGTTCGGCGCATAACCCCCAAAGCCCTGGGCCAGCATGACGCCGGGCGGGGCCTGCTGCATCAGCGACGGATCGCCGTAAGGGTTGGCGACCGGTAGTTGGTAGGCGGCGTAGGGCACCGCTCCCGGTTGCGGAAAGGCCGCGATCGGGCTGGCCGCCGGGGCGGTGGCGGCTGAGTCGTCGACCCACGTGCCTTCCACGCTCGGCACACCCGCGGTCGCCGCGGCCGGGCGAACCTGGCGGTCGGCGATCGGCTTGGGACCGGCAGCTGGGGCGAGGGTGATCGGCGCCGCCGGCGGAATGCCCGGGCCGGGAACCACAATCTGGCACCAGCCGCGGCACGCGTCGCCCGCCAGCAACGCCACAGCGATTGAGAATGCTCCGACGAGTCTCACGGTTGTCCCCCCACTTTCAGGCACCGTTTGGCTATTACGAAGGTACGGAATGTACCGCTTTGGGTATGTTTATCGATTCGACCGATTCAACCGCTAATTCCAAACAAACCAGATCAACCTGCAAGGTCGGCGCAAGTCGCCAGCTCGCTGCATTTTGCCCAGGCTGAATCTGGGGCCATGCTGGCAGGCGCCGCTGCCCCGCTGCACAAGCGACCGCTCGATTGAATCGCGGGCTGTGCGCGGTAGAGTGAAAACAGAACGCCGGCAATTCGCACGGGCCTGTCGGCCCGGCTGGCCATTTCGCGTTTCCCCGCATTCCGCAAGCAAAGGAGCTCTTCGAGTGGCCAAAACCGTTGACAAGCCGGAAGAAGCCGATGCGCCCCGCTCCGGCCCCCGCTGCGGCCGCGCCGCCGATTCAGCAGCAGCCAGCACCACAGCTGGTCGTCGACACGTCGAAAGCTCAGGCCGCGTATTTGAATTTCTGCCGGGTCACCGGGACTCCGGAAGAACTGATCATCGACTTCGGTCTGAATTCGCAGTCGATGGGTGTGCCGACCGAGCCGATCGAGATTTCGCAGCGGATCGTGATCAATTTCTTCACCGCCAAGCGGTTGCTGGCAGCCCTCCAGATGTCGCTGCAGCGCCACGAAGCCGCGTTCGGCGTCCTGGAAACCGACGTTCAGAAGCGGGTTCGCCCCGGCGTCTTGCGGGCTCCCGCCGCGAGCCGCTAGTCGCAGCGCCGCCATCCCGGGCGATGACTGCTAGCACGCCAGCACGAATGCAGCCGCCTGAGTGCCGCCACCGCTGGCACTCCGGCGGCTGATTTCCTTTCCCAGCCTCCCCTGGTTCCTCGACGACCACAGTCGGCACATGCCCTGCGCCCTGGGACGGCAGGGGCCCACCCCGCCCCGCTTCAGGTTGCGCGGTCCGCGCGCCTCCCGCCTGGCGGGGTATTCTGCCCGGTCCGGTTGGGAGGATTATGCCGGATTTGCTCGATCTAGCGATTGCCGCGTGAAACTTCGGCACGATTGCCCGCGTCGAACGGCATAAATGTCACAGCCCCTACCCGGGCGCATGTCGAGAATGGGGGCAGGGACCGGGCGGCGCGCCTCCCGACGGGATCCCCGGCAAGGCCGAGATTGGTCAGGCCGGGTCAGAGCGGGCGCGAATCGGGCCGCCGTGTTGCCGGGCCCCGGCGAGGTCGAAACCCGCGCGTCGCACCCGGGCGTTTCAGCGGGTATTACGGCTGAAAAAGGGGTCGTATTGGCTGGTTGAAATGTCAGGGCGGTTGGATTAGGCTGAAAACTCAAGGGGCAGTATCCACTCTTTCTTCTCGCCAGAGGCGCAGACCCGGTCGTCCGCATTGACGCGTTCGCCCGCCTGCCGCCTGCAGGATCCTCACCCGGAACATTTCGCAGCCGACCGAGCCTAAAGCGGTGTCCGCGCGGCCTTTGCAGCCGGCGGTCAGCCGCCGTCAGGGTCGGGTGCGATCGCAGGGATTCGCGTCCGCAACGACCTCGCTTGATTCGGACTTGCTTGACCGCGGCACGGACCCTTTTGGAAACAGAATCGAGACTCAGAACGATGCACCGCCACCGGAGTAGCGCGCAGAGGCCGGTAGTCAAAAACCATGCTCCTCGCTTCGCCGATCGGCCCACCAGCCGCCGTCCGAAATGGAGCGCGCTGGAGCAACTCGAGCCCCGGGCCATGCTCTCGGCCGATCCGTGGCAGAATCCGGCCAACGCGCTCGACGTGCTCGGCGGGAGCGGCAAACCGACTCCGCTCGACGCCCTGGCGATCATCAACGACCTGAACCAGAACGGCACGCACGCCCTGACGCCCCTGGCCAGCGACTACTCCAGCAGCAGCTCCGTGTCGCCCCAGGCCACGAGCTCGACGACGCCTTTGTACTTGGACGTCAACGGCGACGGAATGGTCTCGCCGCTCGACGCCTTGAAGGTGATCGATGCGCTCAATGGCAACGGCGATCAGATTCAAGTCACGCTCGTGGCGGCCGACATGAACGGCGTCCCGCTGTCCTCGGTGGCGGTGGGCACGAAGTTCGAGCTTGAGGCCTTCGTCTCGGACGTCAGCGGCAACGCGACGCCCTATGTCGGCACGCCGGTGGCCCAAGGGGGAACCGCGGTCGCCCAGGGCGGCGTATTCGAGACGGAACTCGACGCCACGTACAACAGTTCGCTGGCGAGCATCTCGACGAGCGCCTCCGTGACGTTCGGTACCGATTATCCGAACGGCCACCGCTCTAATTTGTCGACCGCCGGTCAGATCGTCGGGACCGGCGCGTTTGGCGGAACGGATGCCCTGGGACCGGGCCAGATTCTGCTGTGGAGCATTCCGGTGACCGCGAAGGCCGCCGGGGTGGAGACGTTCACGCCGTCGGCCGGCTCGACCGACGAGTTCGCGGTGTACGGCAACGACAACCCGATTCCGTCCAGCCAGGTCGATTTCGTTCCGGCGACGATCAACATCGTGGCGGCCAACTCTCCCCTGCTGTCGATCAGTTCCGCGACGATTTCCCGACCCACGTCGGGCACGCAAAACGAGACGTTCACCGTTACCCTGGCGAACGGCAGCACGACCCAATCGACGACCGTCGCTTACACGACGCAAGACGGCCAGCCGGTGGCCGGGCCAAACTACTCCAATGGCAACGCCGTCGCCGGCACGGACTACCAAACGGCCAGCGGCACGCTCACGTTCCTGCCCGGCCAGACGACGCTAACCATCACCGTGCCCATTATCGGCAGCACGGCCTACAATCCCAGCTCGACGTACACGGTCAACCTGAGCAACCCTGTTAACGCCTCGATCGCCGAGGAGCAGGGAACCGGCACGATCACCAGCAGCAATCCTGCGCCGGTATTCACCATCTCCAATCCGACTCCGGTTTCCCGGCCGACCAGTGGCACGGTCGATGATGTTTTCACGGTGACCTTGAGCGGCCCGACCGAGCTCTATTCCGCGGTAAACTACTACACCAGCGACGACACAGCCTTCGCCGGCACCGACTACACGTCGACCACCGGCCAGTTGGTCCTTCAGCCGGGCACCAACACCGCCCAGATCACTGTGCCGATTCTGGGCAACACCACCACGACGGGCAGCGTGGACTTCACGCTGAATCTTCAAACCCCGACCAACGCAACCGTCGGCGGCACCGGGTTCGCCACGGGTACGATCGTGAGCCCCACGTTCTCGATCGCCACGCCCGCCTCCATCACGCGGCCCAGCACCGGCACGCAGCCTTACGTCTTCACCGTCACGCTCGCAAACCCGAGCACAACCCAGGCCACGACGGTCAACTTCGCCACATCCGACGGCACGGCGGCCGCGGGCAAAGATTATCAGCAGACCAATGGCACGCTGACGTTCCCGGCCAACACCACGACCGAACAAATCACCGTGCCGATCATCGGCAGCACGGCTTACAATCCCAGCAGCTCGTTCACGGTAACGCTGTCCAGTCCGTCGACCGGGGCCGAGCTGGGCACTGCCGTCGCGACCGGCACGATTATCAGCAGCAATCCGGCTCCGACGCTGGCGATCGCGACGCCGTCGTCGCTCACCCGGCCCTCGAGCGGCACCTCGAATTACGTGTTCACGGTCACCCTGACGGGCGCGACGGAGCTGCCGGCGACGGTCAACTACGCAACGGCCGACGGCACAGCACACGCAGGGACCGATTATCAGCAGACCACAGGCGTGCTCACCTTCCCGGCGGGCATCACGACCGAACAAATTACGGTGCCGGTCATCGGGTTCTCCACGCCTGCCGGTAGCGTGAACTTCACGGTGAATCTGTCGAGCCCGACCAATTCGACCATCACCACGGCGCAGGCTACCGGCACGATCGTCACGCCGACCGGCCCCACGCTTTCGATCAACAACGCGGCCGCCGTGACCAAGCCTTCGGTCGGCAACACGGCCGACGCCTACTTCACGGTTACGCTGGCCAACCCGAGCAGCACGCTGACCACGACGGTCAACTACGCCACGGCCGACGGCACGGCCGTTCAAGGCATCGACTATCAGCCGACCAGCGGCACGTTGACGTTCGCTCCCGGCACGACCAGCCTCCAAATCACCGTGCCGGTGATCGGCAGCAACTCCTACAGCCCGACCACGACCTTCAGCGTGAACCTGTCGAGCCCGACGAATGGAACAATCAGCACGGGCACGGGCACGGGCACGATCCTGTCGACCAATCCGGCTCCGACCCTGGCGATCAGCAGCCCCTCGCCGGTCACGCGGCCTTCGGCCGGCAACACGGCCGACGCCTACTTCACCGTCACGCTCAGCGGCGCGACCAAGGCGCAGGCCACGGTTGCTTTTGCGACTGCGGACGGCACGGCCGTTCATAACATCGATTATCAATCGACCAGCGGCACGCTCACCTTCCCCGCGGGCACGACCAGCGAAGTGATCACCGTGCCGATCATCGGCAGCAACGCTTACAATCCCAGCTCGAGCTTCACGGTCAACCTGTCGAGCCCGAGCAACGCGACGATCTCCACCGGCACCGGCACGGGCACGATCAACAGCAGCAATCCGGCCCCGACGCTGGCGATCAACAGCGTTTCGATCAACCGGCCCGCCAATGGCAACACGGCGAATGAAGTGTTCACCGTCACGCTCAGCGGGGCAACCGAACTGGCGGCCACGGTGCAGTACGCCACGGCCGACGGCACGGCGGTACACGGCACCGACTATACGTCGGCCAGCGGCACCCTGACCTTCCCGGCGGGCACCACGACCGAAAACATCACGGTGCCGGTGATTGGCAGCGCCGCGTTCAACAACAACTTGACCTACACGGTCAATCTGTCGAGCCCGACCAATTCGACGATCACCACCGCCCAAGGCACCGGCACGATCACCAACGTGGCCTCGGCGCCGACCCTCTCAGTCAGCAGTCCCACGATTGCCCGGCTCACCTCAGGCAACGTCAATGAAGTGTTCACGGTCACGCTCACCGGGGCGACGGCCTTGCCGGCCACGGTGCAATACGCCACGGCCGACAACACCGCGGTTCAGGGCGTCGATTACACCAGCGCCAACGGCACACTGACCTTCAATCCCGGCACGACCTCTTTGAACGTCACCGTGCAGGTCCTGCCGAGCACGAGCTATACGGGAAGTCAGACCTACTTCCTCAACCTTTCGAATCCGACGAACGCCCAGCCGGCCAGCGTGCAGGGTACGGGCACGATCACCAGCGCGGTGGCCGCGCCGACCTTCGCGATCTCCGATCCGACGGTCACCAAGCCGACCTCGGGTACGATCGACGCGGTGTTCACGGTCACCCTGACGGGCAACACCACCCAGACTTCCACCGTCCACTTCGCCACTCAGGACGGCACGGCCCATGCCCCGGGCGACTACACCGCCAACAGCGGCACCCTGACTTTCGCCCAGGGTGTGACCAGCGAGAATATCACGGTGGCGGTGAACGGCAATTCGACGGTCAACCCGAACGAGACGTTCAGCGTCGTCCTCTCCAATCCCACGAATTCCACGATCACGACCGCCTCGGCGACGGGCACGATCGTCAGCCCCCCCGTGGTGCCGGCGATCTCGATCAATAGCGTCACGCACTATGTCGGCACGTCGCCGATCACCGCCACCAACTTCGTGTTCACGGTCAGCCTGTCGTCGTCGACCACCGCCACGGTCACCGTGCAATTCGCCACGGCCGACGGCACCGCTACCGTGGCCAACAACAATTACGCCGCGACCAGCGGCACGCTCACGTTCAGCCCGGGCACGACCAGCGAAAACATCACCGTGGCCGCCTACGGGTATTCGAGCGGCTCGACGTCGCTGAACTTCTACGTGAACCTCTCGAATCCCAGCAATGGCACGCTGTCCACGTCCCAAGGCGTCGGCACGATGAATGGAAACTATCAGGTTTCCACCCTGTCGGGCGCCGAGTTCATCGACGCCAACAGCAACGGCTCGTTGGACAGCGGCGAACTGGCGATCCAGAACGCGACGATCAAGCTGACCGGCACCGATGTGCTGAACAACTCGGTCAGCATCACGACCTCGACCGCCGCCAACGGATCGTACAGCTTCTCGAACCTGACTCCCGGCACCTACACGATCACTGCGATTCAGAGCTCGTATCTGACCGCGCTCAGCGCCGTCGTGGGCACCGAAGGGGGCACCGCCAGCGGCACCAACGCAATCAATCTGACGATCGGCAGCAGCGGCGGCGTGACCGGCACGGGCAACAATTTCACCGAAAGCGGCTTCTCGATCGCCGCCGTCTCGGAACGCATCTTCCTGGCGTCGAAGAACCTCAACGGCACCGTCAATCTTAACGACACGACGCTCTTCCCGGCCGGCTCGGGAACGGCTAGTTCTGCGGTGGTCACTGCCGCGGTGGCCAGTCCGGCCGTGGCCAGTCCGGCGGTCGCAGCGAGCACGTCCTCGGCGTCGCCGGCCGTCAGTGCTGCGGTGGCCAGCCCCGCGGTGGCCAGCGCGAGCACGTCGAGCTCAAAGACTTCGAGTTCGACGAGCGCCGCGAGCGTCGATGCTGCGTTCGCCGATCCGCAGCTGACCAGCTCAGAGTTGAGCACCGACGAGCTGGGCTTCGCCTCGACGACCACGACGTCGGCTTCGGCCGTCGACGCAGTCTACGGTCGTAGCGTCTGGATGCTGGCCCGGTAGGGCCTGGCCGGGTGAGTCGCCGCGCTTGGGCTCAACGCTTGGCAAAGGCCGGCAGCATTTCTAGACCCCGCCAGTGACTGGCCTAGGTTGCTTGCTGGGCGACCCGTCGAGTGGCTGGTCGCTTGCAGGACCTTCGGCCGAGGCCGCTTAGAACCGGCACTCGGCTCCCAGGCTGAGCCCCTGAATCCACATGTCGCTGGAGAACAGGTTGTGCCCCGGGTTTGGCGAGGTGTTGTTCGTGCCCGTCCCCGGTGGCGGGAACTGGGCCGGATTCAGGTTGCGGTCGATCTGGTCGCTGGCCCGGAGGACCTGGGTGACCCACATCAACGTGTATCCCGCCTTGAGCCGCCAGCCGGGATTGACCTGATAGTTCAGGTTGGCGTTCAGCTCGGGAATCATGCTGAACACGGTGCGTCCATAGCTGCCGCTGTTGGAGCCCAAGGCCAGGAAGCCGCCCGTTTCGGTCACCTTCGGAGTGTTTGGCTCGGAGACGTAGGTGGTTCCGCGGACCGTGACGCTTTCATTCAGGCCACCCATCGCGAACTTGGTGGTGATGTCGAATCCGAAGGGTCCGTTGTTCCGCTGCCAGTTCAGGCCGATCTGGCCGCCATTGAAGTGGTTCTTGGTGCCGAAGGTGTCGTTGACGGCGAAATTGGTGCCGACCGGCACGATCGTGCCCGTCAGCGCCGTCGAGCTGGTGTTCATGATCAGCGAGTCGTCGAACGTCAGGTAGCGATAACCCATCAGAAAGTAGACGCTGCTGTAGCGAGTCTTTGCCATCAGCTTGCGGAAGTTGACGTCGCCGCCGGACAGCTTGAACATGGTCGTGATCGAAGCGCTGCCGGAGTACTGGCCCGGGTAAGCGATCAAGGCCGCGTCTTCGCCCGGCAACGCCGTGTTGTAAAAGGGCCGGGCCAGAATCGGCGAACCCGTCGCCGAGCTGGTGGCGGTGTAATTGTGATACGGTGTGGTCAGAATGAAGAAGCTGGCGTCGAACCCGGTCGACTGGCAATCGTCGCACCAGTAGCCGAAGGTGAACCGTCCGCCGGGCCGGGCTCCGCCGTTCACGTCGCTGGTCGGATAGAGCACGGTGGCCGCGGGCAGAACGCCGGCGGTGCTGGTGGGCGTGCCGCTCGGGCTGGTCGTCAAGAGCGGCGGGGCTTGCGAGCCGCGAATCCAGAAGCCGACCGCTTCGACCCGGCCCCAGAATGCATTCGGCCGCACGCAGCAGCCCGCGAAGCACGAGTCGTCGAGGAGCCCGCGCTGGTCGCCGCAGGTGGCGCACCCGGCCATTCCCCCAGAGGCGCCGGGCACGTTCGGATTGTCCGCAGCATTCGACTCGACCGGCGAGTCCGGGTCATCCGCCCCGTCGGAGGCGGCGGCCTGGTAGCCCATCCGCCCCAGCGGGCCGAAGTAGCTCGACTCGTCGGCGATCGCCGCTACCGGCGCAGACAAGCAAAATGGCGACGAAGTAGCCGTAACGCTGCATGATCCTTTCCCCCCCAGGAAATTCGTATGCAAGCCGCAGCTGCCGGCCGGAGCCGGCAAATGTCAACCCGCGAGCCCCCATCCGGCTCTGTGTGTTTTGTCGGTAAGATCGGAAGTACCAGTTGAAACGAAGTTGCCGGAGATGCCTGCTTTTACAGGTAAACCGATTGTGCCGATCATGCCGGTAAACTGGCCGCCGGGAAGAAGTTTGGGCAGACTTTGCCGGGGCCAGCGGTCGGCAGAGTCGGCCCAGCTTGCCGCGTCTGTCGGACGATGAGGACGCGGCCCGGGTGGCCGTGCTGGTCGCCGCCTGACAGCATTGACGTGCCATCGCCACCGCCTGCCAGCAACTCGGCCGCTGGCAGCAGGGCGCCAGCTAGTCGCGGGGGAAGTACCGCTCGACGATCGCGGCGAAGTCTGCCCCCGTCTGCACCCGGGACACGTGCGTCCGAAATTCCCGGGCGCCGTGCCGGCCTTGGGCATAGCAGCAAGCGTACTTGCGCATCAGCACCGTGCCCTTGGCCTCGCCGAACCGCTGGCAGACCAGGTCGTAGTGGCGCACGAGCAAGGCCCGCTCCTCGGCCAGCGTCGGGTCGGGCGGAATCGGCTCGCCAGCCAGCGCTGCCTGAGACTGCCGGAAGAGCCAGGGCTTGTTCAGCGCCGCCCGGGCAATCATTACGCCATCGACCGGGTAGCGGCGGAAGGCCTCGACCACGGCGGCCGGCGAATCCAAATCGCCGTTGCCGATCAGCGGAATCCGCTTCAAGTGCGGCTTGATCTCGGCGATCCGCTCCCAATCGGCCGAGCCTTTGAAGAAATCCTGGGCCGTGCGACCGTGGACCGTCAGCGCCGAGGCGCCCGCCGCCTCGACCACCTGCGCCACTTCGATCGCATTGATCGAGCTGCGTGAGCAGCCCAGGCGGATCTTGGCCGTCACCGGCACGGGGGCACAAGCCGCGACGACCCGCTCGATGATCGCCCGCATCCGCTCGGGATAGCGGAGCAAGTACGACCCGCTGTGGGCCTTTTCGACGACGTCTTTGACGGGGCAGCCGAAATTGATGTCGACCACGCTCACGTGAAACTCGTGTGCCAGCCGGGCCCCGACGGCTGCTAGCGTGGCCGGGTCGTTGTCCCAGATTTGGACCGCCAGCGGCCGCGGCTCTTCCTTGACGCCCCAGAGCCGATCGGGCAACTCGTGTTCGACCTGATCGAGCCACAGAAAGCCCTTGGCGTGAACCATCTCGGTGGCTTGCAGGCCGGCCCCGCCGAACTGTCGCACGATCTGGCGAAAGGCAAAATTCGTAAACCCCGCCATCGGCGCCTGCAGCACCGGCGGATCGACCAGGAGCGGGCCAATGCGCAGAGGCGCTAGGCGGACCGGCGGTTCGGCGATAGCGGCGAGCGACATAGGCCAGGCTGGCTAGCAGCACGCTGGAGTGAGTTTTGCCCGGATCTCATTCTGCGGAGTCGACCTCGATCGTACAAGCCGGCCGCGCCCGTGAAATCTCAGACCGGATTGGCCAGTTGGCTGGAGATCAAGAGCGAAGTCAGTTCCCCGAGAAACGTGGCGATGACGGCCACGTACAGGATTCCGGTGGCGCTTTGAGTATTGGGGATTCGCAGCGTCTTGGCCGCCATGACGATCAGAATCGCCGCGCCAATCAATCCCGACAACCAGCGCAAGGCCAGAAACAGCGATTGCTCCATGCCGGGCCAACCGCTGGCGTGAATGTCGAGCGCCAGCCCGGCCGCCGCCACGACGGCCCGTAGCCCGATCGCGGCCCCGGTGAACCGCAACAGGAGCTCGAGCGGAGCCAGGGCCATCGTCGGCGTGTTGAGATACCAATGGCCCAGGAACATTGCCGCAATGGTCAGGCCCAGCACCAACCCGCTCGTGGGCGGGGTGAGCCAGGCCAGAACGCACGTCGCCGAGCCCGCATCCTGCGGGATCGATGTCGTCCAGAGCGCCGGCGAGCTCGAGCGCGGCGAGCAGGCCCAGGGCCGGCACTCCCAGCCGGGGTTGCTCGTACAGCCAGCATACGGCGCCCACGTAGCTCAGCACCGCGGCGGCCACCGGCAAGGCCAGTGCGACGCGATCGGCCGAGCCCGCGGTCGCCAGGGCCGCCAGCACGTTGAGCCCCAGCAGCACGTACAGGTGATTGCGATAGTAACCGCTGGTGACCTGCCGCGGCGACGTCAGAGCCATGCCCAGCGCCAGCCCGAACGACATCCGGTAGATGAACTGAAGGAGCAGCGCGACGCCGGTCACCGTCGCCCGCCATAAATCAGGTTCATGATTTCCGACCGGCTGGAGAGGTTGGCGCGGAACAGGCCCTTCATCGCGGAAGTGACGCACAAGCTGCCGGGCTTGCGGATACCGCGGATGGTCATGCAGGTGTGCGTGGCTTCGATAATCACCGCCACGCCTTTGGCTTCCAGCTCCTCTTCGAGCAGATTGGCAATGGTCTCGGTCATGCGCTCCTGGACCTGTGGCCGCCGGGCGACGACGTCGACCACCCGGGCCAATTTGCTCAACCCCAGGACGCGGCCGTTGGGGACATAACCGATATGGGCCACGCCCATGAAAGGGAGCATATGATGTTCGCACATGCTGTTGAAGCTGATGTCGCGGACCAGCACGACCTCATCGTACTTCTCGGTGAAGAACTTGCGTAAATGAAGCCGCGGATCCTCGCTCAGCCCGCTGAACAGCTCGGCATACATCCGGGCGACCCGGGCGGGGGTCTCGCCAAGCCCTTCGCGGTCCGGATCTTCCCCCACGGCGGCCAGGATCTCGCGCACGGCCCGCTCGATTCGCGGCAGATCGACGGGCGATGCGCCCGGAACCGCCGGGGCGTCGGCCTCGCCGGCCAGACTGCCGAAATCTTGCTGCGACGGCTTGGAAGGAGACATGCAAGTGGAACCGGGGGGGACGTTTCGGCGGGGCGACGTTCGGCGGGCAGACCGGAAACTAGCCGCCTCAAGCGATCATAGCCCAGGGCCGGCTGCAACGGCAAGGACGTGACCACGCAGCACGCTGGGAGCGGGAGAGCCACCGGCTCCGGCCAGAGCGGAGCCCACAGGGCATGGTCAGGTTTGCCGCGGCGTGCTGCCCGCTGCCACTCAGATGACCAGGCCGGCCAGGGCCCAGGTTTCGTCATCTGCCAGCGCCAGGTCGGTGGCGCCGGATTGTCCGCTGCTCTGCGTCGAACTGGCAAACAGGGCTCCGCGGCCCAGCGTGCCGTTGCTCGTCGTCGACGCGCTGGCCGCCGTCGTTGACGGTGCGGCGGTGAACAGTGCCGAACTGACGGCCGGCGCGGGGTTGGTCGTCGGCAGCGGAGTGGCCAGAGCCGACACGACACCCGAACTGGTGCTGGGAATGACCGTCGCCGTCGCCGTGTTGACCACAAGTATTGCGCAACCGGGTTCGACAGCTTGACCTGGAAAGTGGCCGACTGCGTGAGCGAACTGTCGGCCCGGACCGCCACGGTGATGAATTCGGTCGTCGTGCCGGCCAGGAAGGTCAGGGTGCCGCTGGTCGGCACGAAATCGTTCGTCGGCAAGGTCCCGGCGGCCGTCGTGTACTGGACCGTCGCCGGCAGACCGCTGGCGGCTGCCAGCGTGACCGGGAAGACCGCATTCACGGTGCCGGAAGCCGGCGAAAGCACGGTCGTGTTGCCGATCGTCATGTTCGGCGGCGGGTTGGCATTCAGGATGGTGCCCGTGCCGAAGGTTGGGGTGCTGACGAACGCATTGGTCGGGTTGCTCAATTTCAGCGTGAATGTCTCGCTCGGCCCGTACATCGTGCTGGGCAGCACCGGCACGGTGACAGGCAGCGAGGTCACGCCGGGGGCAAACGTCAGCGTGCCACTGACGGCCGTATAGTTGGTGCCGGCAACGGCGGTGCCATCGACCGTGGCATAGGCCACCGTGACGGCGTCGTCACCGGCGCCGACAGGCTGACGGTAAATACCATTGGGACGATCGTGGTGCCGCTCAAGGTAGCCGAAGCATTGCTGGTCGAGACCGATTCGGTGATCTTCAGCGAGGCGTCGGGGTTCGAGCCGGTGATCTCGAGGAAGTAGGGGGTGCCAACCGTGCCGTTGGCGATCAGCACGGCGCCGCCCGTCTCCGGGCTGGACGTGCCGATGACGTTCAGGTTGTTGTCGTACAACGTCATCGTGGCGGTGCCCTGGGTGCTGTCGAACAGGGCTTCGAACTTGCGGGCGCCTTGCCAGCCGTTGTCGAACGAAACCCAGACCGCGCCCTGCGGCAGGTTCATGTTCTGCGTGCCTTGCGGCAGGCCAATGAAACCGGTCGTCTCCGTCGAGGCCAGGAACGTACGGCGGTTCTGGAAGGCGGCCACGAACTGAGCCCGCAGTCCCAGTTCGGCGAAATTCAGGTTCGTGATCGCCTGACCGGCCGCGAGCGTCTCGTTGGAGTATTGGTTGCTCGTCGGGGTGCCGGTGACGAAGAAGCCGGGCTGGGTCTCGATGACGTTGTAGGTTCCGACGGGCAAACCGAGGAACGAATAGGAGCCGTCGGCGGCCGTCAGCGTCGAGGCGGTGTAGACCGGTTTGCCGCTGGCATTGAGCGTCGTGCTGTTGACCGTGATCATCACGCCCTGAATGCCGAGCTCGCCCGAGTCCTTGATCCCGTTGCCGTTGGTATCGACGTAGACGTAGCCGGCCACGCCCGACGGCTGCACGAAGGTGATCGTGCCGGTGGCGGCCGTGTTGGTCAGCGTGACATTGCTGGGATTGCTGAGCGTGACCGTGAAGTTCAGGCTGCCCACCTGCGAGAGCGTGGCGATCGTGGGAACCGAGATGGTGCCCGACGTCTGGCCGGCCGGAATCGTGAGCACGCCGGTGGTGGCCGTGTAGTTGGTGCCGGCCACGGCGGTGCCGTCGGACGTCGCGTAGTTGATCGTGATCGGGTATCCGCTGGCCTGCGAAAGCGTGACGGTGAACTGAACCGGCGAGCCTTCGGGCGCCGTGGCATTGGCGATCGTGGCGGTCGGGGCCGGATTGTTGTACTGGATCGTGCCCGTGCCCGGGCTGGTGCCGATCGTCGCGCTGACCGGATTGGTCAAATTCACCAGGAACGTCTTGCTCGGTTGGTCCTTCGTCGAACCCAACACCTGCACGGTGATGTTGGCGGTTTGAGTCGTCGTGACGCCGGCCGGGAAGGTCAACGTGCCGCTCGTGGCCGTGTAGTCCTGACCGGCAATGGCCGTGCCGTCCTGGGTCGAGAACTGGACCGTGGCCTGGGTGCCGTCGGGAACGATCCGGGTGACCGTGAAGACGAAGGTCGTGCCGGTGGGGGTATCCGTCTGGGTCACATTGTTGATCGAAATCGAATTGTGGCCCACGTCGACGACGTTGCTGTCGACGTATTCGACCTGGGTGATCGGCACCGGAGTGTTCTGGTTGAACAGCAGCACGTCGTGCTGCGGATGCTGCGTCGCGGGCAAGGCCGTGAATTGCAGCACGCCGGTGCCGCTGGCCACCATCGGCACCGTAAACAGCAATTGCTCGCCGGGTCCGATCGGGGTATTGCCCGGCGTCGACTCGAAGGCCCCGATCTCGCTGAACGAGCCAGGCTGAGAAATATCTCCCGAGGTGATATTGCTGTAGTTCGACGAGAAGACGATCGAGCCGGTCGGCGTGGCCAGGTTGGACGGGTACGTGACGTTCAAATATGCCGCGGCCACGCCCATGTCCGCCGCCGGAACGTTCGTCCGCAGGTCTTCGACGAACGCCTCGACGTCGAAGGCCTGGCCCGCCGCGAGCGGAGTCGTAATCGGCTGCAGCGTGACCGGGTCGACGATTTCCAGGCTGATCGAGGCCAGGTCGTTGGCCGTGCTGCCGGAGTTCTCGATGGTAGCCGTCGCCTGGCTGGTGGCGATGATCGAGTTCACCGGATTGCTCAAATTCAAGAAGAACGTCTGATCGGCATGGGGCGTCGCATTGCCATTGACCAGCACCGTGACGTTCTCGCTCGTCGCCCCGGCCGGGAAAGTGAGCGTCCCGCTGGTGGCCTCGTAGTCGGTCGGCGCCGAGGCCGTCCCGTTGGCCGTGGCGTATTGCACAGTTACCTGTTGGGCGCTGGCGACCGGCAGGACCACAGTAAAGACCGCGTCGGTCTGGCCGGTGGCCGGCTGCGCGACCACGATGCTGTCCGGGTTGAACGTCAGACCGTTGACGTTGGAGTTTTCGATCGTGCCGATGCCCTGGCCGCGGGAAATGCCGACCCCACCGGTCGGGCTCGACAAATTGACGAGAAAAGTCTTGTTCGGAGCGTAAACCGGCTGACCGTAGACCGGCACGGTGACCGTTTCCGAGGTCGTACCCGCGGGGAATGTCAAGTTGCCCGATTGCGGCACGTAATCGACTCCGGCGACGGCCGACTGGTCGGCCGTGGCATAACCCACGGTCACCTGATTGGCGCGGTGCCGGTCAACATCACGGTGAAGACGAAATCTGTAATTCCGGATGTGCCGATCACCTGGCTCACGTCGTTGATGGTGATGCGCCGGCGGCGCGATGGTGGCAATACCCTGTCCGTCGAGGATCGACGCTCCGCCCGTCGGATTCGACAAGTTCAAGTAGAAGGTCGAAGCCGGTTGCGGCGACGTATTGCCGTTGACGGTGACCGTGACGTTTTCCGTGACGGTCCCGGCCGGGAAGGTCAGTGTGCCGCTCGTCGATACATAGGCCCCCGACGCGGCGGTCGCCGTGCCGTCGGCGGTGGCAAACGCCACGGTCGACTGCACGGCCAGCGGCGAGCCGAGCGTGACGGTGAACACGGCAGTGGTCGTGGCCGAGGCGGGAAAAACCTCCGGCACGCTGACGTCGTTGACCGAATAGGCTTGGGCCGCGGCGCTGTCGATGATCGATCCGGTGGCCGAGTCGGCGCCGGTTTGAATGGTCGCATTCGTCGGCGTCGCCAGATTGAGCGTGAAATTGACGGTGCCGGTGGTGGTCGTATTGCCCAGGATCGGCACGGTGATTTGGCCGCTGGTACTCCCGGCTGGAATGACCAACTGTCCCTTGGTCGCCGTGTAATCGGTGCCGGCGGCGGCGGTCCCGTCGGAGGTCGAGTAATTGACTGCCGTGTACAGCTCTGTCGGGCCCGTGAGCGTGACGGTAAACACGTCGTCGGTCGTGCCCGTGGTGGGCCGCGCGACCGGCGAAGGATTGGCGATGCTCAAGACCGGCGCAGCATTGGTGCTGGTGATCGTGCCGGACACCTGCGAGGTGCCGATCGAAGCGTTGGCCGAGGGGTTGCTCAAGTTCACCGTGTAGGAGGAACTTGGATTGTACGCCGGGCTGCCGATCACCTGGACCGTGATCTGTTGAGTCGTTTGACCGGGAAGAAAGGTCAGCGTGCCGCTGGTGGCGGTGTAGTCCGTTCCGGCCACGGCGTTGCCGTTTTCGTACCCTGGGCCCGGGACTGGAGTCCCGTTTTCCGTCGAAAAATTGACCGTCGTCGTTTGCGTGGAGCTGGGATTGGCCAGGCTCACCGTGAAAGTCTCGTCGACCGTTCCGGACGTGGGGCGAGCGATCGTCGCGGGGGCAATGGAGATCAACGGCTGCGCCGCGGGCACGACCGTGACCGTCGCCGGCTCGAAGTCGACCTCGCTGGCCGGAACGATGTTGTCGCTGCCATAAATCAAAATCTCGTTGCCGGTGCCGGTTCCATAACTGGGCGTGAAGACTTCGGTGCCCGTCGCGGTCGCCTTGACGGGGATGCTCCATAACTCGAATTGGCCCGGGCCGAGCGGAGTAAGGCTGGAGCCAAATGCCCCGGTGCCGACGATCTGACCGGGCGTCGACAGATTCGACTTGTGCCCGTTGCCGTAGTCGGCTCCGAAGGTGACGGTGGCGCTGAGAGCTGATCGTGGCCAGGCTGCTGTCGTAGGTAGCGTTGATTTCGGCCTCATATACGCCGCCGGTCGCCTGTGCCGTGCCGATGACCGGAGTGGCCGTGCCGGTAACGTCCGATACCAGCGCTTCGAGTTCGAAGGTCGAGCCGACCGGCACCGATGAGATCGGATTGCCGTTCATATCGGTGGCGACCAAGGTGACCTGAACCTGATCGTTGGAGTTCAGCGCGTTGATGATCCGCAAGGCGTCAAGCGGTGTAATCTGGCCGGTTCCGTTGACGTCCAGAGCCAGCAATTGCGAGCTGCCGGCGGGTTGGGCAGCGGATTGAACTCCACCGGCAGCGGCCTGGTCCTGGGCGTTGATGTAGTTGATCACGTCCAAAGCGTCGAGCGGCGTGACCTGTCCCCCAAATCTTACGTCCAGGGGATTGGTCGGATTGCGCCACACCTCAGGATCGTTCGGCGACGAGCTCGACATGGCGCGCATTTCGAGGGCTTCGAACATGCCAGCCTTCGTCCATGCGTGCCTGCGAGTCCGTCGGGGCAAACTCGCAGCCTCCCGAGCCCGCCTGTTGCGTGGTGATTTCATCGGCGAATTGTCTTTCCCGCCAAAAGCGTCAGAGAAATGCGTCAAGTCCAGTTGTCGGATTCATCCGACCAAGCCTGAGCGGAAACCCGATTGGCGTTGGAAGTGAGATCGGACAGGGCCATTTCGAGATCAAGTTCGTCGTCGTCCCAACGGGTACCCAAGACCGAGTCGTGAGTCGCCGGGTCGGCCACTGCGGACACCGCGGTCGCGGCGCCCTGGCCAACGTCCGAAGCGGTACTGCCGCCGAAATCGCCGGAGTTTGTGGCGGAGTTGGCCCCCCCGGAGGACGAGCCCGCCGCGACCACGGCGGCGTTCGTGGCGGTCGATCGGTTTGCCGCCAAGCCAAAACCGATTTCGGTCGTCGCCGCCCCGGTCGAACTGGGAACGGCGGTCGCGAGCGCCGGACTCACCGCAGGTGCCACAGTTGTTGTGGCAGCCGATACGGTGCCGACAGCCAGCCCCGTTTCAACTGCGGCCGACAGCGCAGCGGTCGGCGTCGACACGTCCGCCGACGAACTGGTGCTGGCGGTTGCCGGGGAACTGGTCGGGCTGGCCACTGCCGTGACGGTGGAGTGACTGTTGAGGTAATTGATGATGGTCAACACGTCGAGCGGCGTGAGCAAGCCGTCGCCGTTCACGTCGTAGTACGGCGGCGCCGTGGCCGGCAGCGGCAGGACACCGCCCGGGAACAGGTTTTGATTGAGCGCATTGATATCGACCAACGCGTCGATCGCCGAGACCGACCCGTCGCCATTCACGTCCAAGCTGTTGACCGGATTCTGCCAGGGGGACGTGCCGGCGGCGGCCACGGTAATCGTAAAGGTGGTCGTGCCGGTGGAGTTGTTCGGCGCCAGCGGATTGCCGGCCAGGTCGGCGACGCCGCCGACGGCCTTGTTGTTGACCGTGATCGTGTAGGTGCCAGGCGTCCAGACGCCGGCCGCGGCCGTAAACCGGACGATGTGGTTGGTCGCGTCGTAGCTGAACAGGTAGTTCAGCGTCGGCTGCAGGGTGATCGTGTTGCTCGGATTGTTCGGGTCGGGACCGGTCAGCGTGAACTGCCCGATCGATACCGTGCCCGGGTCGACCCCCGTGCCCGTGCCGTCCTGGAACTGCAACTGGAACTGCGACGGGAACTGGCCGATGACCGTCGCCACGTTCGGCGTCGCGGAATTGTTCGGCGCGGGATTGTAAAGCACGGCCGTGGGATCGACGAAGTCGGCCCGATCAAGCGCGCCCCGATCGATGTAGACGTTTTGACCCAGGCCCGGCGGGGACGAAACGCTCGGGTCGTCGACCCGGAGTTGGCCCAACTCGTCGTACGCCGGAGCGATGATCGGCTCGGCCGGGATGCCAAGCGGCGCGTCGACCTGCACCATGGCTGGGCGGTCTTGGAGCGAATTGAGCGAGCTGTCGATCGCCTTCGAGCCCTCGGCCAGGTAGAAGTCGTTGTTGGCCGCGTCGACGAACAACGGGTCGGTCGGCTGCAATTGAATGGCGAACTGCTCGCTGCCGCCGGCCCCGTTCGAGGTGTTGTTCTGGTACAGATTGGCTTCCAGAACCGTCTTGGAGCTGGAGACCGCGTCCACGGTGACCGCGGTCGCGGTGTTGGCGATGATGTTGTTCATCAGCGTCGGCGCGGCACCCAGCGAAACCGCGATCCCGACACCCGTGGGCTGCGTGCCGCCATAGATCGTGTTATTGACGATCCGCGAGAACAGTGAGGGGCGCCCGGCATGCCGGTCGAACTGTTGCCGTTGTCGCCGACCAGGTTGATGCCGACCTGGCCGCTGTTGGCGACGACGTCGTTCTCGACGGCTACGCCCGGCACCAAGTCAGAGTTGTTGAGCACCGGCAGCACCTTGGGCGAACCGGGCACCGGGTCGCCGTTGGCGGTGCGGGCCCCGGAGGAAACCAGGATGCCGTTCTGGCTGGCGTTATTGACCGTGTCGTCGACAACCAGCGTATAGCCCTGCAGCCGCGGTGTATTCGTGTCGCCCATGTTGTTGAACACGATTTCCTGGACTGCCGCTGCCGCGCCGAGCTGTACGCTCAAGGCAGTAGGTTCCCAGGCTCTTGCCATCGGTGCCCGTGTCGGGGTACGGGTCGGTGATGTCGTACGTATTGTTGGCGTAGCCGCTGATGCCGATGTAGTAGTCGCCGGTGCCGCCGGCCGGCGCGGTATACGTGATCGTGCGATCGAGCGGATTGCTGTCGCTGCTGGTGCTGGTCGAGGCCACGACCACGCCGGCGCCGTTGAACAGCTGCACCAGGGTGTTGGCCCCACCGCTGGCACTGGCCGTCAAGCTGATCGTGACCGTGGCGTTGCCATTCATCTGGAACTGGGCCAGATCGACGTCGTAGTTCTGATTGGCGGCGGTCAGGTTCGGGTTGTCGCCGATCGTGCCGGTGGCCGTCCAGGTGCCGGGACTGGTGGAGCTCAGGCCGGTCTGCACCGCGTTGTCGATCGAATCGTTGTTCTCGGTCATCGCGCCGGTCGTAGCTGCGCTGGCCCCGCTGACGCTCTGGGCGCCGAACAAGTTGACGCGAGTGCTGGTCGAGATTGCGTCGGATCGGCATTGGCCGCCGTGACGCTGGTCGTCGTCTGACCGTTGATCGCCGTGACCATGGCATTGGCCACCGAGACCGCGCTCATGCTGGCCGAATAGGTCACGCCCACGAAACCGCTCGTTACGACTTGCCCCGCGGTGACGAACTCGTAGGTCTGGGAATTGACTCCGTCGCTGATCGTGAATGTCGAACCGTCGACGATCTGCGAACCTGAGGGAGCGAGCAGCGAGATCGATTGATCCAGGCGGTCGTTGATGTCGAAGCTTTGGGTCAGGGCAATGGCGGAACTGCTGTTCGAGACATTCACGCCATAGACCGTGCCACGGCGAACCTCGAACTCGTAGGCCCCGACCAGCGATTGCTTGGGCGCATTCGGGTTGGGATTGACGGGCACCGTGTACATCGCGGTGTCCGACGTGGCCCCCGTGACCATTTCGCCCCGGCCGGCAAAGCCCACGATGATATCGTCGATATACGCGCCCTGCAGTGGCGGAGTAGCCTGCCCGCGGGCAGCATTGTTCAGGCTTCCATTCGCATCGCCGGGCAATGCCTTGCCGCCCGCAGCGTGAATTTCGGACACGGCGGCGGTGCTGAACGAGAACATCAGCTTGAGGTTGGAGTCGCCGGCGAAATCCCCCAGGTCGACGCGGGCCTGCCGCCAGGTGGAGGTGTTGTCGAACAACTGCTGCACCAACTGGTTCGACGCGTCGTTCGGCCGGTAGGAGCTCACGCCGCCGCCGTCGCTGGTGAGGTAGGTTGTTCCATTGTAGTTGGGTAGCTCGGCCGTCTGGTTCGTGGCCACCTCGGTCCAGGTGGTCTTGCCGGCGGTGGTCACGCCGACGTAAACCCGCATCGAGTCGATGCCGGCCGATGCCCGGTCGTTGAGCAAATAGGTGAAGTACAGCGTCGGCTTGTCGTAGGGCGAGTAGCCGGCCAGGCTGAACGAATCGGAGATCGTTTCGCCCATCGCGCCGCCCGGCAGGGCGTAGGTGTTGTAGAGCGAGGAATTGGTGGCGTAATTGCCGACCCCGGGCTGGGCTGCGCCGGCCCCGGAATCGAGCCCGAAATACAGGCTCGATCCGCCGGAGACCGTGACCGTCCGCGATTCATCGGGAGCCGCGTTGATGCCGTGACCGGGCGCTGGCCTGGTAATTGGTCACGTGCCAGAGGTTGTAATCCAGAGTCGAGAATGCCAGGCCGGTGGCGCCCGCCACCCCGGTCGACACGGTGTAGGCCGTGTTGTTGTCGAAGATCTTTTGCATCACGCCGCTGGTAGTGAAGGCGTACAGGTTGCCAGCGGAGTCGGTGGCGAACAGGTCGTTGGCGTAAATGCCGCCGCTCACGTCGGGCGGGCCAGCCGTCAGGCCCGAGAACGAGATCGCCGCGCCGCCCGACAAGGTCGGATTCGCGACGAACGTCAGGCTGGCGCTCCCACCGGGATTGTTGATGATGAACAAACCGCCGCCGCTGCTGACCGCGTACAGCGTGTTGCCGATGAAGGCCATGCCGGTGATCAAACCGCCGCCGCCGCCGGTGCCGCTGATGGTGATCGGCGAGGTGGTGGTGATGGTTCCGGTGGTGCCGGTGAGCGACACGTCGGCGCCGTTGGCGGTGGCCGTGACGGCATAGCCCGGATAGGTCGTCACCGCGCTATTGACGGCGGCGGCCAGCTTGGCGGCCAGTTGCGAGCCGGTATCGCTGAACAGATACGGCACCGCGATATCGCCCGGCGTCAGGGTCACCAGGGCCTGCTGGGTCATGCCCGGCCCGCCCGTGGGCACGGCGGGCGCCGTCAGCGTCAGGTTGGTCGTCGCGGGATTGGCCCCGTAGAAATTGATCCGGTCGTAGGCGAAGCCGACTTGCACCGACGAATCGTTGGCCGTGACGAACGACTGGATGCTGGCGCCGATCTGGGCGGTGGTCTGGGCTTCGTTGAACGGAATGGCGATGTTGCCCGCGCCGACGCCGAAGTTGCCGTCGATCGTGATCCCGGCCGAGCCGGAGGAGATGCCGGTATCGCCGGTCAGGTTGATTCGCGTCGGCGCGGTGCCGCCGGCGAGCGTGGCCGTGACGCCGATGCCGGCCGTATTGATCGCGGTGGCCATGGCCGAGGCCATTTGCGTGGCCGAGAACGCCGGACCGAAGGCCACGCCGATATTCCCCGGATTGGTAATCACGCTGCCTGGGGTGAGGAACTCGAACGTGTACGTGGTCCCGCCCGAATTGGTGACGGTAAACGTGTCGTGGTTGTTGAACGAGGTGCCGGGGCCGGTGATGTTGAACACCTTGCCTTCGTCGAACTCGTAGGTCTTGCCGTCGACCGTGAATTTCTGCCCGTCGCGGATATCCTGCCCGCCCGCCGGATAGTCGATGACCGCCGAGGGCCCGCTGATGAACTCGAAGGTCACCGTCGAGGACCCGCCGGGAATCGTCACCGTTTCACCGGCATTGACTTCCGGCGAGCCGCTGGGGCCGGTGGCATCGGGCACCAGCAGATTGACGCCCGGCAACAGCCCGGTCGTGGTGGCGTTGGTTGGCAGGGCTGCCTGCCCCGGATTGTTGAGCACCTGTCCGGTGTTGGGATCCAGCTCGTAGATCAAGTTGGTCGTCAGGTCGCCCGTGGCGCCGCCATAGTAAGCGCCGGCCGGAATCTGGCCGACGGCGTACAGGACCCGGTTCGTGCCGCTCTGCTGATACGCCATGGCCGTGAACTGCACGCCCTTGTTGTAGGCGACGTAGTTCGGCTGGCCGGTGGTCGGATTGGTCGGATTGTTGATGTCGATCTGATAGGTCTGAATGCCGTCGTTCTGACTGCTGATCGAGGCGGCCGTGCCGGTGTTGACCTGGGTGTAGTTGCCCGAGTTGGCGTCGGTCGTGCCCAGCGACAGGTCGTACAGCTCGCCGTCGTTGCGCATCGCGAGGTCGCCGACCGAGCTGGCCAACGTCCCCTGGTCGGTCACTTTGCCGCCGGTCGAGGGGTTGGTGGTGTACAGTTCGCTCGAGCTGCCGTTGGGGCCCGTGACGTACAGGACGACGTTGCCCAGCGTGTATGCCACGTCGTGAGAGTCGACGGCCGAGGCCGACGTGCCGAAAATCGTGTTCGCGGCCTGGGCCGTTCCCGAGGGCGGCGCCGCGGTCGAGCTCGAGGTGCCGGAGGTGACCGTGAAATGGTCTTCGACCACGCGATTGACCGAGTCGATCGGCTCCAGCCGGATCAGCGGATTGGTAGCCGTCGCGGTGTATGTCTGATCGAGTTGCTGCGGCAGCTGGGCGGCCGACGTGACCGCGATGTAATAGGTCCGCGAGGCGCCGACCGGCATCTGCTGCGTGCCGATGAACGGGTCGAGCGAGCCTTCGGAGCCGGCGCCCAGGTTCTGCGTGTCGGCCCCGGAATTGGGCGAGGGCTGGTCGTCGGTGACCTGCGAATCGCGGCCGATCAGGATCAGATTGCCGCTCGAATCGTAGATGCCCATCGTGGTATCGGCCCGGGTCAGGCCATCGGCATAATCCATGTCGAACATCGTGGGCCAGGTCTTGTCGGCGCTCGCCCCGGCAATCCGCTGGATCAAATCGTAATTGATCGTCAGCTTGTACCAATCGACCTGCGTCGACGAATTCAGCGAACCGCCGACGGCGACGGTGGCCTGATTGCTGGACAGCAGGTTACCCAGGTCCTGGGCCGTGGCAAACGAGTTGTTGGCGGTGTTCGATTCGGTTTCGCCCAAGAGCGGCGACAGGTTGGGCTGCCCCAGCACCTGGACGCCCGTGGTCGCGTAGTCGAGGCTGGCATACTGCACGACGCAGCCGGGAAACTGCACTTGCTGCTGCAAGCGGATCTGCAGGGTATACAGTCCCTCGGACTGACCGCCGGTCAGATTCGACAGGTTGGAAGAATCGCTGCGGATGCGGACGTAATAGGTATTCGTGCTGCCGCTCGTGCCGGGCAGGATCACCCGCATCGCCGCGTCGTGCTGGTTGGTCGAATAGGGATCGGTAATCGCCGGACCCAGTTGCCCCTGCGACATCGGCAGGGCCGTGCCGGTGTAAATCGGGTTGCCGCTCGCGTCGGTCGATTCCGAGGCGATCACGGCACCGTTGCTGTCGACCAATTCGATCACCGAGTTCAGTTGGGCCGACGTGCGGTCGAGCTGCATCCAGACTTCGCTGCCGGCCTGGCCGGAGAAGCTGTACACGTCGACATCGGACGACTGCGAAATCGCGCCATTGACCTGGTAGCCGAGCCGCTGCGTATCGTTGCCGCTGGCCTGATTGGGCGCCAGGGCACCCAGGTACTGGGCGGTCTGCGGCGTGTTGTTGGTGTCCTTGCCGTTGACCCAGGCCAACTCCTGCTCGTTGATCTCGGCCATGTTGGTGTCGTTCGAGTACTCGCCGATCGTCACGCTTTGCCAATCGCCGGGCTTGCCCGTGCTGTTGGGATTGTTGTTGGTGGCGTTGTCCGGGTTGCCGCTGGGATCGAACCCCGCGCCGACGGTGCTGTCGTTCAGGGAGGTCAGGATGACCGGGTGCCCCGGCTGGCCGATGATCTGCATCGAGCCGCCGATGCGGTCGCTGATGTCGAGCGGCGTGCCGTCGGCGGTGAAGCCCGCGTACTGGCCGAGCAGCTTGACCACCAGGCTCTGGGTCGAGCTGCTTTGCAGCCGCAGGCCGCTTTCGGTCTGCTGATTGCCGACTTCGATCGCGCTTTCGACGACGTGTACGATGTCGGTATCGTCCCAGATCGACTGGGTGGTCAGGGCCCCGCCGCGGACGACCATGCCGTTGATCGTGTTGTTGGCCAGCTCATTGAGCCGCACCAGCGGGCCGTAATTGTTGAAGAACTGGGTATAGAGGGGACCGTAGTTGCTGGCAACCTGCGTATAATTGGCAGTCAGCGCCGAACTGAGGGACAGACCCGTTTCGCGGCCCCAGTCGGGAACGACATTGTTGTTCAGGGCGTTCACGTTGATGTTGATCGCCGGCCCGCCATTGTTCTGAATGATGTTATTCACGATCACCGGCTGGGCCCCGATGACGTAAATCACGGCCGCCTGGCTGGACTGCCGGCCGTTGCGGTCGCCGCCGCCGCCGCCGGCGTTGTTCTGGAAGGTGCTGTCCGCGATCCGCACGTTGGCCTGATAGATCTCGATCGGATTCCAGGAGTCTTCCGAGCCGCCTTCGATCGTGCTCTCGCCGCCGGCATACTGCAGGATCACGTAATCGAGGCTGCCGCTGGTGCCGGGACCGAAGTAGATTCCGGCCCAATCGCCGGCCTTGGGGGTCTGGCTCGGGTTGTTGGTCGTGGCGAACGTGCCGCCGGCGCCATAGCTGGTGTCCAAGAGCGAAGTCATCACGATCGGGTTGGCGGCCGTGCCTTCGGCGATGAGTTGCGAGCCGCTGGCGGTCGTGGTTTCGATCCGCGCCGCCCAGCTTGACCACCACGCCGGGATTGATCACCAGGCTGCCGGCGACCACGCCCACGCCGTTGACCACCCGCGGCCCGCCGCTGATCTGAACCTTGGCCCCCCCGACGGTCGACGTGATTTGCGGCGCGGCGATTTCCAGGTTTTCGGTCAGCACGTAGGTAATGTCCGTGTCGGCGAAGGTGGCCGGCACGGTCAACTGGTCGAGGCTCGCCCCGGCCTGGGTGCGAATCCGCACGAACATGCCGTTGATCGAATTGCCTTGCAGGATGTTGCCATGGATCGACGGGCCCGTGCGGCCGTAATCGGCCGTGTAGCCGGGTCCGGTCGGGGCGCTGGCGTTGTAGTCGGGATTGGTCGGCAAATTCGGCAGGGCATAGTATTGCAGATCGGCGAAGCTGTTCGGGTCGGCCGACATTGCGGCGTCGGCGCTGTCGAGGATCGTATTGAACTGGATCGAGGGCTGCGAATCGACCAGGTGAATGGGATCGAACACCTGTTCGGTCGAATTCACCACGACCTGGCCGCCGCCGTACTTGAGCGTGGCTTCCGCGATGCTGTCCAGGAAGACGCCGTTGGCTGCGTAGTCGGCGTCGGCCTCGTAAACGATGCCGCCCCAGTCCCCCGGCGCTGGGGGTGGTGACCAGCGGGTTCGTGACCGGGGCGACCGATTGATCGTTGTAGGAGGTGAAGATGACGTTTTGCGACGGCGTGCCCAGCACCTGCAAGGCGCCGTTGGCCAGATTGATCCCCTGCGAGATCGAACCGACCGAAATATTGGCCTTGGCCAGCTTGAAGACCGCGGTGCTGCCGGTGCCGCCGTTGTCGATCATCACGGTGACGCCCTTGGGCACCGCCATGGTCGAGCCGTCGGAGAGCGTCTGGTTGAGCACGTTGTAGCCGATGTTGTAGGCATAGGCGTCGTTGGTCTGGGCCTTGGAATTGCCCACGATCCGCACGACGTCGCCGGCCGTGGTGGCCGCCAAGGCGGTGGCGATGTTGTTGTAGGGATTCGTGATCGAGCCGAGCGATCCGGTGCCGGTGTACGACTGGCCGTTGGCCTTGTCGACGTACACGGTATTGGCGGCGGTCTGCACCTGGAACCAGAAGTTGTAGGCCCCGCTTCCCGGCTGGCCGTTCGACTGGCCGTCGAACGGGACGCCGTTGGGATAGGCCGACGAGGAGGCGCTGACCAGCCCCGAGACGGCGTCGGGCTGAAAGGTCATCTGCAAGTCGTAAGCGCCCTGGCTGGTGCCGCCCGAGCCGCTTTCGGGTACCAGCGGGTTGTAGTTCGTGTTGCCGACGCTGGTCACGCCGATGTAGTAGGTGCCGGCCGGCAGGTCGAGCTGGAGGAACGAATCGGACCCGTAGTAATTGTCGTTCGACGCGATCTTGTTGCCGCTCGAGTCGAAAACCGTCAGCACCGAGTCGAGCAGGCTGGCGCTGGACAGCCGCTGGGCAATCGTCTGCAGCGACACCGTGCCGGACTGCGTCAGATTGAACTGGTACATGTTGATGTCGTTCGCGTTCGGCTGAATGATGTACTGGCCGTTGGCGATGTCGATATCCCCGGGGAAGACCGGCTCGGCGGCCGGCAGGCCTGGGACTGTGGTAATCCCGCCGTTGCCGCTGGGGCCTTCGGCGCCGCCGTTCATGATCGTCAGCGGCGGCGAGGCGTCGTCGTGCAGGTAGCCCAGTGCGTGCCCGATCTCGTGCATGGCGGTCGTCATCCACGCGCCGCCATATTCGCTCTTGGTGCCGCTCCAATCGTCGAACGCGTTAACGATTGCCAGGCCGCCTGCCTCGATCCCGCCCACGGCGCTGGGAGTCAGCGTCGGGGCCAGCACCCGCGGGTCGCCGGTCACCACGTTGATGTCGGCGCCCGAGGACACCAGCTCGAACTGCACGCCCAGATACTTGGAGTACAAGGCGAAGATCGCCTCCGCGTCCTCCTCCTGCTGGGCCGTGATCTGGTTGTAGAGCGGGCTGCCGCTGATCGGATCGTTGCCGTAGACCGTCGGGAACGCGTAGGTGACCACCGCGATCGACCCGCCGCCGGAGCCGGCGGGCACGCTGTCCTCGATGGCCAGTGGGATGTCGCGGTGCCCGGGATCGAGCACGTTGCCCAGGTTGTTGATGCCCGTCGCGCTTTGGTTGGTGATCTCGGCCCCCGTGACGACCAGGCTTTGCTGCGTGCCGGTCGCGACGCCGCTGCCGAAATTGCCCAGGTTGTAGGACGTCGAGAGCGTGTCGCCCGGGTAGGTCGCGGGGTTGCTGGCCACGTTGATCGACGTCGGCGTGACCGGCAGCGGGTCGTTGTTGCCGACCCGCAGGCGGTACGTGCCGGCACTGCTGACCTGCCCGGCGGCAAAAGTCAGCTTGACCATGTTGGTGGTCGAGTTGTAGACGGCCGAGGTTGGGTTGACGAACGAATCGTCGGCGTTGGTGGCCGTGTTCTGAGTGTTGATCAACTCGTAATTGGCGACGTTCTGCACGAAGCGGTTGTCAACGTGTTGGTGCTGAAGTAGACGTCGACCTCGTTGAGGTTCTGGGTCAGCGAGCCATTGGCGTTGTGAGTCACCGGCTGCGGCACGACCGATGCGACCTGAGCGCCCAGATCGAGGGTGAACTTGATGTCCTGGTCCGCGCCGCCATTGAAGACGTTGCCGCTCGTGTCCTTGAGCGGGGTGGTGCCGGTTCCCGCAATGTGGATGTCGTACAGGTCGGAAGGCAGGTCCTTGTCGAAGCGGATGATGACTTCGTTCGTCGCGGTGCCCTGGCCCACGCCCCGGTAACCGGTCGAGTCGCTCGCGTTGGGGACGACGGCCGAGGTGATCGCAATGTCGTTGCCGTTGCCGATCGTATTGTCGCCGCCGGCCCGAGTGATGGTGATCGCGCTCAGGGTCGTCGAATCGATCGATTCGCCAACCGGGAAATTGAGCGTGATCTGCGTCGGCGCGACGTTCAGCGTCTGGCCGCTGGTGATCACCGCGCCCTGATTGGGAATCACCGAAATCAGCACCAGCGGATCGCTGGCCAACATCAACCGCGGCTCGAACGGCTCGACGGCCATCGTCCGACGACTCAAGCGGTTCTTTTCCGCTCGAATCGCGTTCTTATCTTCGCGCGCAGCACGCTTGCTGCGTCGAGGCGAGCCGTTCCGCCAATATGCCATGAGAGAAAATCCTTTGAAGCTGTCGAGACGGCGGTCAGGTCGGAATGCGACGGTTGATCTGCCAAATACGGATTATCATTGAGGCAAAAAGCGAACGCAATTCCCAAATTGCCGGAATTATCCAGCTTAACAAATGGGGATTTCGCTACACCGACGCGTCGCGTGCGAAGAACACGTGTCGCTCTAGAAGTTGCTGCCCCCGCCATGGCGATCGCGCGATCATCTTCAGACGGCGCAATCGTTACGTCGGTTCCTTCTGGTTTAATCACGACAACCCGAATCCGCAACTGTCCGGCGCCGGTTTTCGAGATTTTGCCCGCGACAAATGCAGAAAGGGACCGCCGTAGGGCACCCGCTGGGGGGCCGTCACTCTGCGGCAGCACCGCCGAGCGTGACGTTGATCTTGTAGACGTCCTGCAGGCGCAGCGTGCGCCGCGCTGGCTTCGCCCGACTGGGGGAACCGCTTGCAGACCTGCTGCATGGCCTTGATCGCGGCTTCCTTTTGATTGGCTTCCTCGTAGGTCCGGGCGATCTCCAGCAACGCGCCGGGGGCCGACGGGGCGTGGGCCATCACCTGCTGATAGAGCACCAGGGCTTCTTTGGTTTCGCCCAAGCGGCGATGGCAGGCGGCGATTTGTTTCAGATCCTCGGGAAAGTTGTCGCACAGCCGAAATATGCCGATCGCTTCCTTGAAGCGGCCAGCGTCCCGATAGGTGCTGGCGAGCTCCCAGTTCCAGCGGCTGCCATTTTTGGGGTCGCTGTTGACCAGGCCCTGCAGGATTGCGATGGCCTGGTCCCACTTCTGTTCTTCGCGATAGCTGTAGGAAGCCTGGTACTGGCCCTCA
Organism: uncultured Planctomycetaceae bacterium; assembly: GCA_963828155.1. Lineage (GTDB taxonomy): Bacteria > Planctomycetota > Planctomycetia > Pirellulales > PALSA-1355 > CAWCAX01. The sequence continues at coordinate 374,081 of CAWHDQ010000006.1, read as the reverse complement.
GCCTGGTTCTGCATCCGGGCATAGAGCGCCCGAGCGTCATCGCGGCGGCCGAGCGCCTTGAGCAGTCCGGCTTTGCGGGCCAGCGTGTCGTCGTCGGCGCCGAGGGCCGAGACGACCGCGTCGTACGCGGCCAGAGCTTCGGGGGCCCGGCCGGCGTGCTGCTCGATCTCGGCGATATAGTACCACTGTTGGCGAAGGTAGGTTTTCTCGCCGTCGTCCTTCGGGGCAGCAGGAATCTTGCTCTTCACGAAGGCCACGGCCGCGTCGGCCATTTTCAGGCCCCGGGCCTTGGAGTCGGGCTGCGCGACCAGCTGGGCCAGCGGGGCGCGGATGTAGTAATGGACATACGTCGGGACCTGGGGCTCCAGATACGTCGTCGCGAGGGCCTTCAGCCCCTCGGCAAAGTCGCCGTGCGAAAACCAGTGGGTCGCGAGCTGATTGGAAATGTCGGCGCAATAGGGCCCCGCTTCCCCCTTGCGATCCGAGCGGAACACGACCTCGTTCCACAGGGCCAGCCGGCGTTTCTCATCTCCTTCGGCCCGGGCGAGGTCGGCCAGATCGATCTTGGCCAAGAGGGCCATCAGGCCCTCGGGATGCTCGGCCAGGACCTTGCCGTAGAACTTCTTGGCCTGCTTGGTCTCGCCCATGTCCTTGTAGGTTTTGCCGATCAGATAGCCGGCAATCACCGCTTCGGGCGAGTCGGGCCAATAGTCGACGACCGACTGGAAGCCATCCTTGATGGCGGTGTTGGACTTGCGCAAATTGACCTGGCAGATGCTCCACTTGAGCTGGGCGAACGCGGAACCTTCGCTCTTCTCGTAGAGCGCGAGGAACTTTTCGTACTCGGTGAGCGCGGCCTTCCAGTTCTGCTCGCGGTAGTATTTTTCGGCGATGTTGAGTTGATAGCGGTCGGCCTCGCCCAACTTGGCCCAGCGCTCGAGCGCCAGCTCGTCGTATTTGGCGGCCCGGGCCGGCCCGGCCAGCACGAGCAGCAGGCCCGCGGCCCCAAACAGCCAGGCAGCCAGATTTAGCCAGGCGGCCCCATTCAGCCAGGTAGTCGGGCTCAGCCGGGCGCTCGCACCGTCCCGTCGTCCGTGTCGGATCAATGCTTGTGCCGCGCTAGCAGCCATTTGCTGTACTCCACGTGGGCGTAAAAGATGACGTTGATGCCCAGCCGATAGCAGGCGTCCCAGACTTCGCGGGGAACGCCGGAGTGGCCGTCGCTCCAGGCGTCGCCGATGTCGCCCGGATGATAATAGCAAACCCAGCGGCCATCGACCTTCCAGCCCCAGGCATCGCGTCCGCCGTGCGGCGCCACGTAGGGGAGCGAGGGCACCAGAAACGGCATTCGGTACAGCTCGTCGTCGATCGGCACGCGGACCGGGTCGACATTGGGCAGCACCTGCCGCATCATCGCGAAGAATTGATTGTGAAAGTGCTGGCTGCCGCCGTTGTCGCCGAACAGCATGCCGTGCTTGTCGAGCAAATATTCGCGCAGGGTCTTGACCTCGCTTTTGGAAAGCGAAATGCTCCCCTGGCCGGTCAGGTAGATCAGCGGGGGGCTCTTTTCGATCGGGAAACCGCCCAGCTGGGCCACGGTTCGCGACTCGGTATGCTCGGCCACCTTCTGGCCGGTCCGCACGCCGTACTCGATCAGCAGGTTCTGGTCGGCCCCAATCCCGAAATCCTGATTCCAGTCGCCGCCCGGGTATTCCAGCCGAATGAAGCGGATCTTGCCGTCGCCCGTGCCGCCGGCGAATCCCGAACCGTCGCCGTCGCCATAGCCAAAGCCTTTGCCGCGCCCGACCCGGCGCCTCCCTGGCCCTGTCCGACGGTGTACAGGTGCTCGGTCGACTGGACCAGCTGGAGCTTGACGTTGTCGAGCGCGTCGGCCCCCGGAATTTTGATCAGGCTGTAGGGGTTGATGACGAACTTGCGCTTGACGACCTTTTGCACCCGCACGGCCTGAGCCATTGCGGTCTGCGGACCGCCTCCACTCCCGCCGCCGCCCCCTCCGCCGGGCAATTCGTAAGAGTCCGTCGCGCCCGACAAGTTCGAGGCCACGTTGATCAGTACGAACACGAGACTGTAGAGCGTCAGCAGCAGGATCGACTGGTTGACCTTCGGCCGCTGCCGGCCGTAGTACCAGGCCGCCGGGTCGAGCGGTTGCCAGCTACCGGCGGAGGCCAGACCGGCCGGGTCGTGGCCGGCCGCAGTGCGCCGCGCGGCTTCGTAGCGACGCCCCTCGCGCTCGACCAGCCAGACCAGCCAAACGAGCCCGATCAGGAACAATCCGCCGGCGCCGTAGCCACTGAACGCCCGGGCCGCGCCGTGGGCCGAGCGTGCAGCCGCCGTCGCGACCAAGAGTTGCCAACCGCACAAATAAACCAGGCTCGCCGCCGCATACCGCGCCGGCAGCGACACTCGCCACCAGCGCCACAGGGCCAACAGCGACACCGCCAACAGGACCAGCAGCAAGCCCGCGCGCACCCCGGCCGGCAGGAGCGAGGGCTCAACCTGGTCGATCGCGACCAGCTCCCAGGCCAGCAGCAGCAGGCCGGCTCGGTGGAGCCAGCTCGGAGAAACGTCTTGCGACATGGCGAATCTTGAACCGGGGCAGCGACGGGGCGAAACGCCTCGGGGTGTCGCTGCGAGTAAGCGGGCTATATCTATCCGAGGGCATCACCTAGCGGGTTTTGTCAAACAGGTCGTCGAGCTTGTTCTCCAACGGGTTGGAGCCCGGATCGCTCTGCTTCACCTCGTCCACACCGCCGAGCACCTTTTTGCTCACGGCGGGCTGACCGGCGAGCGGCGATTCGGCCGGCTTGCCGGTCGCGGGCGACGGGGTCTGCGAGTCGGCGGGGGCGGCCGCGGCCTGCGTTTCGGCGGCTGGCGGCGAAGCGGCCTTGGGCGGTGCCGATTTGCCTTCCATGGCATAGGGCACGAGCGTGCAAGCCAAGAGCAGCACGACGGTGGCGATCGTGGCCAGCACCAGGCCCTGGACCAAATTGCCGCGACCGACGGAGTCCATCAGTTGGCTCAGATCTTTGCCATTCAGGTTGTCGAGATACTCGGCCAGCTCGGCGGGCGATGAGTTTCGCGGGCGGCGCCCGGCGGCCAGGCCCGATTGCTTCGCACTGGATTCCATACACAGGTCCTTTCGCGGATCGCCGCCGTGCAGCCTTGCGGCCGGGGCTGTTGAACTTACGAGCGTTTCTTTTCCAAAATGTGCATCAATTCGCCGCCAGCCTGGCTGACGGCTTCGACCACCGGCTCGAAGACCTGGGCCGGAGTGTCCTTGTCGATCTTCAGCAGCACGGCCCGCTTGCCGGCCGGGGCGTCCTTCAGCCCTTCTTCGACCGCGTCCCGCAACTGTGAAATGCCGATCTGCTGGCCGTTGTAAAACAGCTTACGGTCGCTGTCGATGACCACGCTGACCTTGGAAATTGGGGCTTTCTGCACGGCCGGCGTGGAGGCCGGCGACCAGCGCAGCCGGCTGTCGTCCTGCGTCCGGGCGAGCATGATGAAAAACAACACCAGGTTGAACGCGATGTCGGCCATCGCCACCGCCGGCACGCCGGGCACCATCGCTCGCCTTTTGATCTTCATCGTGCGCACTCCGCCCGGCAGGTGCGCGGCGTTTCAATCCCTGTCCCTTTGGGAGAGGGCGGGGTGAGCACTCGTCGGCATTGTTTCGGGTCTTTACCCATGTTCGATTGCGATCCCGCGCCGTCCTGCATAATCACTGCACACGCACCTCGTGCGCCTCTTCGATCTGCAGCGTGATCACGCCGCCGGCCTCCTCGATCCAGCCGGTCACGTCGATCCAATGGGCGTAGGGCGTGTCGGGGCTGCTCTTGACCACCACGATCCGATCTTCCGGCCGGTTGTGGCCCTTGAGCAGCTCGCGCAGCCGATGAACGAATTCGGCCGGCTTGACCCGGTCGCCGTTGATCGTGGTCGTGGTCCGAGTCAGCGAAACATCGACGTTCTCCACCTTTTGCTGCACGGCCGCGGCCGTCTTTTCGCTGCCGGGGATGTCTTGCTTCCGCCCGCTGGTTGGCTGGGTCGAGGCGCAGACCACGAAGAAAATCAGCAAATTGAACGCGATGTCGACCAGCAGCACCGCTGGCGGCTCGTTGTGCGGTTGGATGTGGCCGCGAGGAACTTTCATCGCGAGCTCGTCCTCTAGTGGCTGCGGGCAACGGCGGCCTGAACCGATCCGGCCGGTTGACCCCCGTTGCTGCCGGCCGAGCCGGTCCGCTCGCGCAGCGATAGCTGCAGCGTGACCGCTTCCATCAGGGCCGTGGCCGATTCCTCGACGCTCAGCACGTAGCCGTTGATCACGGTGGTGAAATAGTTGTAGGCCACGTAGGCGGGAATGCCGACGATCAATCCCCAGACCGTGACCAGCAGCTTGAGCTTGATGCCGGCCGCGGCGGCGAGAATGATGTCGATCGCGCCGTACTTGGCCACGATGTCGCCGAACAGAATGATCATGCCCAACACCGTGCCGACCGAGCCGACCATCGGCGCCACGCTCGAAATCGTGGCCAGGATCGGCAGGTTCTTTTCCAGCGCCGCCACGATGTGCACGCTGTAGTCTTCCATCGCCTTGTCGACCTGGGTTTCGATCTGGCCCGGGTCGTAGTCCAGCCGCTTGAGCAGCAGAAATTTACGGATGCCGGCGGCCAGCACCGCAGGCACCGGCCCCTGCTGGCTCAGGCAGAGCTCCAGCGCCTCTTCGCCGCGATCGGCTTGCAGCAACTCGAGCACCTTGTGCTTGAGCGGCGAAGTGTCGACGTCGAGCAGCTTCAGGCTCCGCCAGCGCTCGATGCTCACGCCCGCGGCCAGAATGCCCATCAGCAGAATCGGCCACATGAACAGACCGCCGTCGATCATGTAGCCCATCGCACCGGCGTTCCACCAGTGGTGCTCGTCGGCCGCGGCGGTGCTGGCCGTTTCGGTCGGAGCGGCGGTGCGCTGGCCGGGGCTTCGGCGACCGGCTTGTCGCCGGGGGCCGCGGCTGCTTTGGCGGCCGGATCGGCGGCGGCGTTTCTGGCCGGGCCCGCGTCGGTGGCGGCTTTTTCAGCGGCCGCAATGGCCAAACGGCCGGCCGCTTCGACGACTTGCGAAACTAAAACGCTCATGGGAAACCTTGCCAAGCGCGGGAAAAAATTCAGTTTGTCGGGACGCTCGCGGCCACCCGGCGGCGGGCGGTGGTCATTCGTCGGTCGTCGCTTCGGCCTCGAACTGCTGCAACATTTCGGGCAGGGCCAAGCGCCCCCGGGCGTACTTGGCCGCCTCGCTGGCCGGATGCTTCCAGCGGCACAGGTTGTAGCTGCGGAAGGCCTCCTTGGTGTTGTTGGCCATCCGGTAGCTTTCGCCCGACCAGAACAGGGCGTCGGCACACAGGGCGTCGTCCGGGAAGACCTTGGCGAACTTATCGAACGCCGTCGAAGCCTTCGGGTACTGCTTGCCCTTGTAATAGCACTGGCCGATGCGGAAAGCCATCCGCGGGGCCCACTCGTGCCCCTCGAACCGTTCGAGGAACTTCTCGCCCACCTGGGCCGAGACCTCGTAGTTTTCCTTCTTGTAAAAGTGGTCGCTGATCCGCACCATCACGTTGGCGATCAGCGGGCTCTTGGGATACGTCGCGGCCAGCGTGACGTAGGCCTCCAGGGCATTTTCAAAGTCGCCCGACTCTTCGTAGCACTGGGCCAGCTTGTATTGGGCGTCGGCCGCCAGGGTGCTGTCGGGATACTGCCGGACGATCAGCTGGTAGCTCGAGATCGCCTCGTCCCAGTTGCCCAGCTCTTGCGAGAACTGGCCGAGCAGGTAGGCGATCCGCGGGGCGTATTTCGGATTGGGATAATCCTCGATGACCTCGCGGAGCACGCGGCGGCCGGCTTCCAGGTCGGCCCGCTGCTCGTCCTTGCGGCCCAGGTTCTTGTGGCTCTTGAACAGCTCGAAGCAACTCTCGGCGATGTGGAATTGGGTTTCCACGGCCAGGGCCTCGTCGTCGAACACCTTGCTGAAGGCCGCCACCAGGCCGTCGGTGCCCACCACGACCGGCACCTCGATCGCCGCGACCAGCTTGCCGCTTTCGGTGCTGGCGTGCTCGTCGGCGTAGGAGACCTTCAGCTCGTCGCCGAAATAGGTCTCGATCGCCGGATCGGCCGGGTCGAGATTGTCGGGCGTGGGCTTCTCGCTCGGCTTGAGCTGGATCGAGCCGCTGAACACGCCGCTGTGCGACAGGGTTTCTTCCAGGGCGAAGACCTCATGCTCGCCCCGCTCGCTCACGATCTCGACCAATGCCTTGTCGCGCTCGTCGGAAACGTCCAGATCGGCGTCCTGCACGATCAGGAACAGCTTCTCGCCCACGTGCAGCTGCGTGACCGGCCGCTCGTAGTCGCGATCGGTACAGGCCAGCGTGCCGTTGGCGATCAGCCGGGCCTGGGCCTTCAGATCGGCCGCCTTGCCCTTGGGACGCAGCTCGTCGTGGTAGGTGGCGGTGATCTGGTCCTTGCCCGACAGGTTCAGGACCCGGGTCACCAACATTTCGCCGCTGGCGGTGCTTTCCTCTTCGCTGAGCACGCCGCCGCCCAACAGCGAGCGGGGCATGCTGGCCGTGATCGGCACCAGGTCGGGGCTATCCTTGCTGCCCAGCTGCAGGACCACCTGGCCGATGAATCGCCCTTCTTCCAAGGCCACGTTCAATTGGTCGGGCGTCAGGTAGTTGCCGCTGCCCGGATCGGGAGCAATCACGCAGCGGACGTCGATCTTTGCCCCGCTGGTCGTTTCCAGCTGGGCCACGACCTGGCTGCGGCTGGTCTTGGCCGCGTCGCGATCGATCACCTCGATCGTCAGCGGCGCCTCGAAGGCCACGTTGCTGGTGCCCTTGGTCTTGGCGTCGGGCAGATAGACCGTCTGCGGCGAGGCGGTGCTGCCTTGTGGCGGGCGCACGTATCGCGTCTCGACGATCCGCAGCTTGCCGGTCGTCGGCCGGTTCACGTAGACCACGGTCTCGCGATTCACCGCATGGCCGGGGAACGTGTTTTGTTCGTCCAGGTAGCGGCAGACGATCCGGTCGCCCGCCTTGACGACGAGCTTTTGTCCCTCGGTGCGCGCTGGCCGTGTCGATTTCCTTGGTGAACACGCCCGAGTAGGGCTTGGTCTCCTGGGCGGTCAGCTCGATCGGATCGCCGTCGTTGACGACCACTTCGAACTTCACCTGGTCGGGCGAGCCGCTCACGTCGCGGTCGTAATCCGTGATTTCGAACACCACCCGTTCGCCCGGATCGATCCGCATCAACTGCTTAGTAACCGTATCGACCTGGCCGTTGGGCCGGCGGACGAAGTCGTAGGCGATCGAGCGGACCGAGCCGTCGAAGTAGGTGGCCGAGAGCGTCGAGGTGAGCAGCTGCGAGCGGTCGCCGGCCGTCTGGGTGAACTCGTCGGTGTAAGTTGCCGTCAGGGTGTCGCCGGCGGCGATTTCCAGCGCATCGTTGCCGGCCAGCGACAGGACGTCGGTCTTGGTCGGAATGTAAACGTCGCCGGGCTTTTCGCCACCGATTTCCAGGCGATTGATCGCCACGGCTTCGCCGCGATATTCGTCGACCACGAACTTGACGTGCCGCAGGTCGCGGGGCGGAAAGCGGAAGGCCCAGGTTCCCCCGGCCACGATCACCCGCGAGCCGATCGCCGGCCGCAGGCGGACTTCGGTCAGATCGAGGGCCGACTCGCCCTTGACCTCCAACGCCTTGAGCACCAGGAGGAAGCTGCCGGCCTTGGGAATGAGGACCGAGCCGACGCTGGTTTGAACATATTTATCCCAGGTGCCGGTATTAGGCACCGTGCCCTGGATGCTTTGCTTGCCCAGCTCGAGCAGGAATTGACCGGCGTCTCCCTGGTGCGACCAGGTGACCAGTACGTCGTAGACCCCCGGCTCGGCGACCTCGAAATCCCACTGAGCGCTGTCTTCGGCTGATTTCCAGTTACCCAAATGGCGCCCGCCGTGGTCGTCCGACAGGCCGAACTGCTCGGTCTTCTTGTTGAGCTTGGCGGCCTCGGCCGAAAGGACCACGTCCCGCTGCGGATCCGGGGCGGCGACTTTGGCCGGCTCGATTTTGGCCTCAGCCCGATCCAGATCGAAGTCGATTGCCCGGAACGGCTGGAGCACCACTTGATTGCTGGTGGCCGCTTCCGCCCGAATCCAGGCGGCCGAGGCTCCGCTGCCCCCCTGGCCGATGGCCGAGAAGATCGTCAGGTCGTGCGGACCTTTGTCCAACCACACGTCGACCGTGCGATTGCCGTCGCCCAGCGGCAGCTCCAGACCGCCGTCGAGCACCAGTGCCGTGCGATTGCCGTTCACGCCGATCCGGGCGGCCCCGGCCCGGCTTTGAACCAACTTCCCTTGCCACACCACGGCAAACGGCTGCAGCACGTCCGGGGCGTCGGCCGTCCGTTTCCAGTTGAGCTGCTCGACGGGGCCTTCCTCGGCGGGCTTGGTGTTCTTCGTCAGCTCGACGATCTGCTTCCAGTCGGTCAGGTTCAGATAGTTGCCGGCGTAAACCCGCTGGGTCATCGCACCGAATTCGCCGGCGACGTTCTCGACTTGCGGCATGGCCGGCTGGCTGGCGATGTGGAACCAGAACTTGCCGTCGTGGCTGCCGCGCAGTTGACCGCGGACGGGAATTTGCTTCGTCGAGTCGGGGCTTGAGATCGTCACCCGGCTGACCGGCTTGAGATCCTTCATGTCGACCGACAGCCACTTGGGCGTGGCGCCGTCCGGCTCGCAGAGCCAGAAGGTGTCCTTGTCCTGATCGATCGCCATCAGCGGGCTGTGGTCGATCGCCGTGTCGCTGGCCAATGCGCCGGCCGGCAATTCGCCGGTGGAGGCGGTGGCCTCGAAAACTCCCGTGTGGTCGCCCGTTTCCACGAGCGGGACCTGCACCTGGTCGCCGCTGGTGGCGACGATCTTGGCAGTGATCTTGTCGGGCTCGTCGGACAGGTCGCGATCGGCGTCTTGGATCCGCAGGTAGACCTGATTGCCCGGCTTGATCTGGTTGGCCGGCCGATGCTGCGAGAGCCGCTGGTCCTGGGCTTCCTGCTCGCGGGCTTCGCGCTCCAGCCGCTGGCTGAAGCTTTCGGTATCCAGGTCCACGATCTTGCTGCCCGAGAATTCCAGCTTGGCGTTGGCGGCCACGCGAATCTCGGCGTCGGAGAGGGGCACGCTGCGGAACTCGGCCTTGAACTCGGCCGGGTAGTCGCACTTGATCACGTCGCGGCCGGTCAATTCCAGCACTTTGTCGTTCTTGGTGACCTGGCCCAGCCGGGTATCGAGATCGGCCCGGAATAAGCCCTTGCCGGCGCCGCCGCTGTACAAATAAATCAGCTCTTCGTCGCCGCCCGGCTCGGTGGTCACGCGGACGGGAATTCGGGCATGCCCGCGGCTGATACCCAGGTCGCTGTCCTGAACGACGATCGACAGGGCCGTACCAGGCGTGTGCCAGCGCTTGCTGGCCCGGCCCAGACGTCCAACCGTGCGCAGCAATTCCAATTGATCGATGTAGCGTTCCTCGGCCCCGTAGACTTCGGCCAGGTTGAACAGAGCCTGGTTGGCCAGCTCGACATTCGGAACCCGGTCGAGCACGGCCCGGAAGATGTCGCGGGCTTCGTCGCGATCGCCGCGGCGATTGGCCAGCACGCCCCGGAGGAACTCGGCCCGGATCACGACGTCGCGATCCTGACTGCCGGCCAGCTTCTCGAAAGCGGCCGCGGCCTGATCGTAGACCTTCTGGGCCATGAAGCTCTCGCCGATGCCGAACTCGGCCTCGGTGGCTTGCGCCGTCTTGGGATAGCGGTTGATGACCGTGCTGAACTCGCTCCGGGCGACGTCGTAGCGCTGGGCCTTGAAATATGTTCGGGCCAGCAGCAACTGCACGGCGGCCTTGATTGCCGGTTCGATTTCGGCCACTTCGCTGTTCTTGACCAGCCAGCCGCGGAGAATGTCCTCGGCCCGATCCAGGTTCTCGTCACCGGCAGCGGCTACCAGGCTTTCGCCCACGAACAGGATCAGATCGACCGGCATTTCGGTGCGGTGGGCATCGAACAGCGCCTTGTTGGCGTTATAGGTTTCGAAGGCCAGCCGCTCGTCCCCTAGCCGCAGGTAAAGAGCCGCTTGCAATAAGGGCGCGATCGGGCTCGATTCGTCGATCGTCAGGCCCACGCCACCCATCCGGGCGTAGCTCTGACCGACCATATCGCGGGCGGCCTGCAACCGCGGCGGGTCGACGTTGGTCACATTGGCCAGCATGCCCGTGGCCAACGTGGCCGCGGCGGCATAATCCTTGCGGGCCATCGCCGCCTGGACGAAAGCGGTCAGCCGATCCCAGCTGATCGTGTCGTCGGCCGCTTCGGTGGTGACGGCCTGATAGGCCAGCAGCCGGTCCAGCGGCTTGAGATCTTTGCCCGCAGCGTCTTTGCCGCCGTCGAGCTCGAGCAAGGCGAGCTCCGCGGCGGGGGCCGAATGGCCGAGGCCCAACTTGCGGACCGCCGTGTACACGCGGCGCTTTTCGACGGGCGTGGCTTCCTTGTTGCCGCGATAAATGTCGACCCAGCTCTGCGGTGTGTTCGGGTCGATGCCCCAAGCACGGAACGGTCGCTCGTTCTGCAGCGTTCGCGTGGCGGCGAGCGTCTTTTCGAAGTTGTCCAGGTCCTTGGCCTGCAATTGGGCGCCGGCCAATACCACCGAGAACTGACCGTGATAGTCGCCGGGCTTGGCCAAGATCTGGGTGATCAGCGCGTTCCACTGCGGCGTGCCCTGTCGCCGCTGCAGCAGGCGGATCGCGCTCTGCATGTAGTAATTGCTGTTCGGGTCCCCTTCGGTCAGCGTGCGATTCCACAGGGCTTCGGCCTCGGCTTTCAGGCCGGCCTTGTCCAGGGCGTCGCCGATCGAGTCGGCATAGCCGTAGTCGAAGCCGAATTTGGCGATGGATTTCTGCGTCCAGGGATAGATTTGCTTGACCAGCTCCATGTCGTTCAAGCGGTCGGCCGTGCCATACATCCGCCGCCAGATGTCGCTGTTGTTCGGCGGAGTGTCGAACGTGAGCAGATGCTGCGTGGCCGCCTTGGCGGGTTCGTTCAGGCTGTGGTCGAACGACGTGCTCATCCAGAAATTGGCCCAGGCCAGGTCCTTGGAAAACCGGGTGGCCATCAAGCCGGCGACTTCGGCGCTGCGAGCTCGGAAGCTGGCGTCGCCGGTGTTGCGGTAATACTCCATCGCATAGTACGCCACCGCCTGGGCCTGCGAGTCGCTGAGCGTCTTGAAGCGATCAGGGGCCACGAGGCGCGCCCGGGCCTGGTTGGCCTGATTGCCGTCCGGACTATCAACCAACTGCCAATCCTTGATCGCTGGATCCTGGTCGGCCGCGTCGAGCTGAGCCTTGGCCCAGGTAGCCCGGGCTTGCAGGTCCTTGTTTTGCATCGCAGCCTGGATCCAGCCGGCCAGCGCGTTGCGATACGCGGGCCACTCGTAATGCTGCGGCCGGGCCTTCAGGTACTGCCCGACGATGTTCTGGAAATCAGCGTCGTCGGCCGCATTCTCCAGCAGCCAGCCGAGCGCCGACGGGGTCGATCCGTCGTTGGCCGGCGTTTGCAGGATCAGTTCCAGGAACGTCTGCCGGGTCTTGGCGGGGTCTTTAATCCGGTCGCGGTACAACTCCGAACCCAGGATCCAGCGCAGGTACGCGGCCTGTTTGGGATTGGCTGCCAGGGCAGCCCGGAGCACTTGCTCGCTCTGGGCCAGTTGGGCCGGCTCGTTGCCGTTCTGCTGGACGTAATGCTGGGCGCTGGCATTGGCCGCCGCGTCGACCGGCATGACCTCGGCCAGGATCGCGAGAAATTGCGGCTTGTTCATTGCCCGCATGTAGGCATGGGCCAGGTACGTTCGGATCACGTAGCGGTCGGGCCGGTCGGGATACTTCTGCACGTACTCGTTGACGGCCGGCTCCATTTCGGGCGGCAGTGCATTGGCCGCGTGCATCCAGCTGATCATCCGCGCCAGCCATTCCGGCCGGTCGCCCAGGGCCCGGGCCTTCCGCAGACTATCGATCGCGTTGGCCAGCTGATTCTGGTTGCCGTAGTTTTCGGAAATCGTGTAGTGCAGGTCGCGGAGCTCGCCGGGGGTCATCGGCACGTTCTTGGCCAGCAGTTTGTTGGCGATCACGTTGCTCTTGGCCCAATTGCCGACCCGCCGCCACTGGTGAACCCCCTGGTAGCCGACTTCATTGGCAAATTCGCCGGCTGGCAGCGTATCGAGCAGGGCCTCGGCCGTTTCACCCGCCTTGGCAAAGCCCTCGTTCGTGTTGAGCGAAATGTACAGCCCGATTGCCTTGGCTCCGTAGCCGCGGCCCTCGGGCGTGTCCTTCTGCCGCTGCCAGACGCTGACGCACGTTTCCGCCGCGTGCTGCCGGTCGCCCAGCTGCTCCAAGGCCGTGGCGACCAGCTTTTCCAGTCGGGCGCACAGCGGGTCGTTCGGGTAGCGGCCCAGGTATTGCCGGCAGGTGGCGACAAGCTCCTTGTTGCGCGACATGGCCAGCAGGCCGTCGATCAGCTTGAGCATCATCTCCCGATGCTCGGCTCGGCCCGAGTGCTTGGTCACGAACGTCTCGGTGACGCGGATCAAGCCGAAGACTCGGCCGTCGGCCTGGTACAGATTGGCGAGCTGAATGAGCAAATCGGCCGCCTCGGGGCTGGTGTCGCGCACCTTGCCCAACGACGATTCGAGCTGCGCCGCCTTGGCGCTGACGTCGTCCAGCGGCTCATCGGCCCAGGCGGCCAGCGGCAGGGCCAGGGTGCAGATCGCCAAGAGCGGCCAAAACACTTTTCGCATGATGCGTTCGTTTCCTGACGGCGGTAGTAATACTGTCTGGGACGGAGGAAATTCGGCCTGCGGGTGCTGTCGGCCGCCGGTGCCGGGCAGGCGGTCGTGCCGCCCGCATACGGGGACAAACTTACTGGGCCGAGGCCTTGGCCAAGGCTTCGGAGATCCGCTTGGCGTCGGCCGCCAGCGGGCTTTCGGGGAAGTCGGCGATCAATTGGTCGAACTGCCGCCGGGCGTCCGCCTTGCGGTCCAGCCGGTACAGGCAGCGGCCATAGTTGAACAGGATCACGTCCAGGAACTTCGCGTCCTGGTGCTGATTGAGCACGTTTTCGAAGATGTCGATCGCCCGGGCGTAATCCTTCTGCTGGTAGTAGTAGTTGGCCATCTTCGAGACGGCCTCGCCCACCCGGCCGCTCTCCGGAAAGCTATCGAAGACCTTCTTGTATTCCTGGAATGAGCGGTCGAAGAGCTGGGTCGAGCCCGGCCCCTGGGTCTTCTTGGCCATTTCTTCATAGCACTCGGCGATGCCGAACTGGGCCTCGCCCCGCAGCTGGCTGGTCGGCATTTCGACCAGCCGACCGTAAATGCCGATCGCCCGGCCCAGGTCCCCCTGCTTGCGGACCACGTTGGCCAACTGCAGCAGTGCGTCGTCGACGAAGCCGCTCGAAGGAAATTCGCGCTGCAGCCGCTGGCACATCGCGGCGGCCAGCTCAAGCTGGTCCATCTCGTAGTAAATCTGCCAGAGCTGGACGTAGGTCTCTTCCAGCAGTCGGCCGCCGAGCTTCATCGCGTCTTCGGTGATCTCTTCGCAGACCTTCAGAGCCTGGCCGTACTTGGCGTCGGCATTCTTCTTCAGGCCGAATTCCTTGTAGCGGTTGCCGATGTTCGTCAGCGCGCTGGCCGTCTTGAGCTGGGTTTGAATCCGCAGCTCTTGATCGGAAATCTGGGCCCGGGTGACCCGGACGCCCCCCAGGTTGCCTTCGACCGCCCGGGCCGACGACCGCAGCGTGCGCGGGCCATCGCCCGAGTTGCGGTCGTCGATGTACGTGATCCGGATCACGTCGTTGGGCAAGGCTTCGAGCACGTCGTTGCCGGCCACTGGCGTTTCCGCCTTGACCAGCGAGACCGACGTGCGGAACACGCCCGAGTGGATCGAGCCGTCGTCGACGATCGCCGGCGCGGCCGGCGGCACGTCCTCGACCGCGGGGTCGGAATCGTCGGGCTTGGCGGACTTGGTGACGGTCGCGGCGGCGTCGGCAGCGACGGTTTGCACCCGGGTCTTGGCGGCCGAGTCGGCGGACTTTTCCTTGCCGCCGGCTTCTTTGGCGGCCGGTTTCTTCGGGGCCGGCGACTTGGTGCCGGGTTGCTTGGCCGCAGGTTCTTTCGTGTCGCCTTCCTTGGCCGCCGGATCCTTGCTGGCCGGAGTGGCTGGCTTCTTTTCGCGCGATTTGGCTTCTTCGGCCACATCACCTTCGCCGCTCGGCTGCTTGTCGGCGGTCGGTGCGGCATGCGAGAGCTTGACTTCGGTCAGGACCAGCTCGACCCGGTCGATCGACTTGAGCGGATCGACCTTCGGCTGGTCCAGCACCTCTTCCACGCCGGGCACGGGCGTGCCGGCCGGGGCCGCGGCTTCGGCTTTGGTGGCCAGGGCAGCCTGCTCGGCTTCGAGTTCTTCCCCCGATTTCTCGCGGAAGACCTCGATCACGGCCTTCAGGGTGTCGGCATTGTCGGTCGTGTCGTGGTCGGCGTCGGTCACTTGCAGGTTGATCGGGCGGCCCAGCACCACGCCGCGAAGCGATTCGCTAAAGGCCCCGTCCATGATGTCGACCAGCCCGTCGCCGACGACCTGGATTTCTTTCAGCACGGGCCGGTCGAAGCTACGGTCGGCCGTGTGCTGGTCGACGTAGGTGACCTGCACCTTGTCGTCGCCGCGGACCTCGAGCAGGCCGTTATTAGGCACGGGCTTGCCAAGCGTGGTCAGGATTGAGCCCAACACCACGCGGACGTTATGCCCGACGGGCAGGCAGTTGACGGTTTCGGTATCGCCCTGGGTCGTCTGGCAGCGGACCTTGACCACCTGGCCATTGGCCAAGGCGGCCAGATCGGCGTCCTCGATCTTGACGAACAGCCGCTTGCCGGCCTCGACCTTATCGAGCTTGCCGATGTCGGTCACCAGGGCGGTGCCGACCTTTTCCAGAGCCGAGATCGCCCGGCTGTAGTGCCCGAGCTGAAAGTGCCCCAGCCCGATGTAGTAATAGGCCTGGTTCACTTCGGGGCTGGTGGGGAACTTCTCGATCACGTCCCGCATGACCTTAAAGCACTTGCCGTAATTGCGGGCTTCGTAGAAGCAGACGCCCATCTTGAGGGTCGCCTGCGAGCGCTGGGCCTCGTCCTTGTTGTCCTCGGAGGCCGTGGCTTCGAAGTGGGTTCGAGCCCGATCGTAGGCCCGCTCGCGGTCCAAAAGGTAATTCCCCAGCCGCATGTGGGCGTCGAACCGCACCTTGCTCCGCGGATAGCGCTCGATGACCGACTGCCAGACCTCGACCGCCTTGGCGTGCTCGTCCGAGTCGTACCGAGCGTCGCCGGCTTCGAGCAGCTTACGGGCTGCCCGATCTTCGACCAGCGAGCCTCGGACAGGCTGCTTTTCGCCGCCGGCGGGCTGGGTCTCGCCTCCGGCCGGTGTTTGCGCTACCAGGCGACTGCCGGCCCCCAGGCCCGCGATCGCCAGAATTAGGGATGCAAAAGCCGAGATTTTCATACGCTGGGGTCTCTCAGGCGCTCAGGAGGGGCAGAAGCGTCGCCGCCGTGGGCAAAACTTCCATAATACTTGGGCCGCGGGCCAGGTACAAAGCTTTGGGGCGGCAGGATTTAGTCCCGATTCGGGAGGTCCGTCCCCCGCCCGGCGCGTACCGCCGGCCAGTCGAACGGCTACGTAGAAGTGCGAGAACGGCCCGAATCGTTACTTCGGGTGGGGGGCGACAAAACGATGGCCAGTTGGTCGTCTGGCTATTTTGGCACGCGCGAGATGCCGCCTCGATCATTCCTCACGTCCGAGATGCTTCGCGACCGGTACCCGCGACACGCGATCGCTGTCCGGAGAACCGTCGCCCGGCGTCTCACAGTCGGAGTGCCGGGCGTCAAAGGCAGCTTCATCTGCCCGGTCGTCCGGCAAATGCCCGAGGCATGGACGGGCTACCAGGGAGCCCTATAATTCTCCCTTCATCGGCCGCCTTTAAGTGCGGCTGGATCGATCGTCGCAGCTCGAAGGAAAGTGCTCTTGGCTACGGAAAAAGTCGTGATCGTCGGCAGCGGACCGGCTGCCTGGACCGCCGCCATCTATGCTGCCCGGGCGGAGCTCCAGCCGCTGGTCTTCCAGGGGGCCGTGACTGAGGAAAACCGCCTGGCCGGCACGCTCCCCTTAGGCCAGCTGAGCCTGACGACCGAAGTGGAGAACTACCCCGGCTTTCCGGCCGGAAATCTGGAAGGCTACCTCGACGACGCCTTTCCGCCCGACGTGCGGATGATGATGGCCCCCCACCAGCGCGAAGGCGTGAGCGGGCCCGAGCTGATGGAGCTGATGCGGCAGCAGGCCAAGAATTTCGGTACCCGGATCGTGACCGACGATATCGTCTCGGTCGATTTTTCCCGCCGGCCGCTGGTCCTCAATCCCTCGGCCGGCAAGCCGATCGAGGCCCAGGCCGTGATCGTGGCCACCGGCGCCCGGGCCAACTACCTGGGCTTGCCCTCCGAAGAGGCCTTCAAGAATCGCGGCGTCAGCGCGTGCGCGGTCTGCGACGGGGCCCTGCCCAGGTTTCGCAATCGCGAGCTGGTGGTGATCGGCGGCGGCGACTCGGCCGTCGAAGAAGCCACGTACCTGACCAAGTTCGCCAGTTGCGTGCGGATCGTCCATCGCCGCGGCCAGCTCCGGGCAAGCAAGATCATGGCCGAGCGGGCCCTCGCGAACCCCAAGATCGAAATGGTCTGGAACCACGAGCTCAAAGAAGTGCTGGGCGACGACAAGCAGGGGGTCACCGGCGTCCGGGTGGCCAGCACCAAGGGCGAAGGCGACAAAGAGCTGACCGCGGCCGGCTTGTTCCTGGCGATCGGCCACACGCCCAACACCGCCTTCCTGGGCGGGCAGGTGAAACTGACCGAGAAGAACTACATCCAGTGGACCGTGCCGTTCCGCACCAACACCAGCGTCGAGGGCGTCTTTGCGGCCGGCGATGTGGCCGACGACTATTACAAACAGGCGATCACCGCGGCCGGATCGGGCTGCGCCGCCGCGCTCGACGCCGAGCGCTGGCTGGCCCACGCGGGCCACTGAGAGCCGGGGTGGTGTTGTAGAGCAAAGACTTTGCCGTGCGGCAAGCGCAACAGCGCACGGTCGATCGGCAACCTTGGCAACATGACGGAGCAATTGCCAGCATGAAAACCCTCAGCGTTCGCCAGGCCCGGCTGCCCGAGGCGGTCGGCCAGAAGATCCGCCTCCGCGGCTGGATTCGCACGCGCCGCGACTCGAAGGGAGGTTTCAGCTTCCTCGAGCTCAACGACGGCTCCTGCCAGGCCAACATCCAGATCATCGCCGACGCCCAGCTGGCCAACTACGAAAGCCAGGTGAAGCACCTGGGGGCCGGTTGCTCGGTCACCGTCGAGGGAGAACTGCGGGCCTCGCCGGCCAAAGGGCAGGCGACCGAAGTTCAGGCCGAATCGATCGTGGTTCACGGTCTGGCCGATCCGGAAAGCTACGTCCTCCAGAAAAAGCGGCACTCGTTCGAGTATTTGCGGACAATCGCCCACCTGCGGCCGCGGACCAACACTTTCGGGGCGATTGCCCGGCTGCGGAACTGCGTCAGCCGCTCGATCCACGAGTTCTTCCAGGAGCAGGACTTCCTCTACATCCACGCCCCGATCATCACGGCCAGCGATTGCGAGGGGGCGGGCGAGATGTTCAAGGTCACGACGCTCGACCTGGGCAAGGTCCCCCGGCCCAACGGCGCGATCGACTACGCCCAGGATTTTTTCGCCCGGCCCGCGTTCCTGACCGTCAGCGGCCAGTTGGAGGCGGAGATTTTCGCCTGCGCGCTGGGGAAGGTCTACACATTCGGGCCGACGTTCCGGGCCGAAAACTCCAACACCTCGCGGCACCTGGCCGAGTTCTGGATGGTCGAGCCGGAGATGGCGTTCTATGAGCTGGCGGACAACATGGACCTGGCCGAAGCTTTTCTCAAGCGGATCGTCCGCGATGCGCTCGATCGCCTGGCCGAGGACATGCAGTTCTTCAGCACGCACGTCGACACCAACCTCCTGGCCACGCTCGAAAAAGTCGTCAGTCAGGAGTTCGTCCGCCTGAGCTACACCGAGGCGGTCGCGGTCCTGGAAAAGTCGGGGCAGAAGTTCGACTACCCGATCTCGTGGGGGAGCGACCTGCAGGCCGAGCACGAACGCTACCTGACCGAAACGCACTTCCAGCGGCCGGTCATCCTGTTCGACTATCCGCGCTCGATCAAACCCTTTTACATGCGGGTCAATGACGACGGCCGCACCGTTCGGGCGATGGACATCCTGGTGCCGGGCATCGGCGAAATCGTCGGCGGCAGTCAGCGCGAAGAGCGGCTCGACGTGCTCCAGCAGCGGATGCAGGAGCAGCACCTCGATCCCGAGCCGTACTGGTGGTACCTCGACCTCCGCCGCTACGGCACGGTCCCCCACTCGGGCTTCGGCCTGGGGCTGGAACGGGCGATCCAGTTCATCAGCGGGATGCAGAACATCCGCGACGTGATCCCCTTCCCCCGCACGCCGGGCAACGCGGAGTTCTGAGACCTGCGAGGGGGGATTTAACCGCAAAGTAGCAAAGCGGCGAAACGCAGGGAGGAACCGTGCCAAAGCACTTTCGGAAATCCTGCACGTCGGAGTAGCCTCACTCCACGACGACCCGGGCTTCCAGCGGACGGTGCCCGGTGGCCTTGACCGAGTCAATCACCAGCTCTTCGGCTTTCGTCGCGCCCTGGACATGCACGACGTGACGGCCGGTTTCTAGCGGTGGCAGATTGATCAAGCCGGCGCCGTCAGAAACAAAAGTTGTCGGCCACAGCCGGTCGCACAGGGGGCCGGCAGGCCGATCAAGACGCGCCGCGATGCCGACTCGCGGCTTGCCGGCGGCGTCCACACACTGGATCAGGCTCCGTCCACCAGGTTCGCCGATGTCTAATACAATCGGAGCGGGTTGTGCCCCGTCGGCATTCACTTTGAGTTCGACGCTCCCCGAGAGCCAGATGCCGTCCAGCGCTGCTTGGATCTGGTAATCGCCCGGCGTCAGACCAGACAACTTAAAACTGCCGTCTGCTTCCGCACTCGTCTCGACGTTCATCAGGGCATCGAGCGGGCCGCAGCCTCTGTGCTCGGCCAATACGCGGACTTCGTTCCGCCAAGCCAGGGCACTCTGGCCGCCGATGCGCACTTTGCCGCCTAACTCGACCGCTGGCGGCAATTTGACCGTACAGGGTTGCAAGGGATCGAGCGACGCAAGCAGTACGACCGTCGCACCGCACTCACCGGGCAACCGCGCCACGAGTGCCGGCTCCGGGGGTTCATCGTTTTGGCCACTGTCCAGCAACGGGGAGTGGGCAGGCGAAGGTCGATGCGCGTGAAAGTTTCCCAACGCGTCTGCCAGTGCATAAGCAACTGCCCGGCGGCATTGCGGAGCAACCGCGAACAGCTCGGCGAAGAACGCGGGAGTCTCGCCATCGGCAAGCACAACCCGGCCGAAGATTTTGGGCAAGTTCTGGGTATATTCTTCCTTCGTGGATGGAGGTCGCGACAGGTCGTCATGCGCTATCCAGCGCACCGTCAAAACGGATGGCGGGCCATCGCGCAATAGCACCGATGCGGCGATGCAGCCGGCAGCCTCGTAACACGGCGCATCGATGATCGTGGTGGTAACCTTGGCCTCGGTGTAGCGGGCCTGCATTTGCCATAGCCCGGGCCTGACAAACGAGAAGTCGGCTGCGCCGTGGTTGTCGATCCAGCCTCCGCTTCCCGAGGCACCGGTGGTTTTCTCCGCGTTTCGATAGCGAAAAACGGTCCGTTCCCAACTTGCTGGTCGAGCATCGGCTTGAACGATCCGCAGCTTGGCCGCGTTCGATTGCTCGTAAAAGTATCCTCTGAAGCCGTGGTCGCCGCTGGCATGAACGCTCACGCCGCGATGAACCACGAAAGTTTCCGGCTGCTGGGAGTCGGCCTGCTGGTAACGAACGTGATCATTGTCGCGGCGTGCCGCGACGATGCGATAGGTTCCCGGCGAAGATCGTCGAAGCGCGCCACACCCTCCGCGTCGGCCAGTCCAACGGGGCGGAGAATCCTTTCGAGAAGCTGACGTTCCTCGGCGTCTTCCGACCCTTGGTAATGATGGAGGTACAGGCTCGGCCATTGCTCATTTGCGATGCGAACCGTACCGCCGGACAGCGGTCCCCAGTCACCGATTGCCGTGACGGTCAGCGAGGCTCCGACCGCTGGCAACACCAGGGCGATATTGCGCGTACTTGTCCGGCCTGCAGGACGATTGTCCTCGTCGCTCGGATGATTCAATCGCAGGAAGATGGGGGCGTGCCCACGTGCGTAAACGATCAGCGTGGCCTGCTCGCAGTATGAGCGCCAGACCGCGCCGGGCGGGACGTCCAGGGAACAGTTCCAATTGCCCCGTTCGTCGCTCTGCGCATGAAGCAAATGGCCCCGCTGGTCACTGTCAAACGACCGGACGTGATGATGGTACCCGGCTAAGACAAACACCCTGGCGCCGCGGATGCCGTGGCCGTGGACATCACGCACGATTCCGTCCCAGCCGATGGGCCGCTGTCCCGCGTCCGCCGGTAGCGGTTCATCGCTTCGACTTTGCCGGGTCGGCAGCAAGGCGACAACCGCCACCAGAAGCACTAGCGTAGGAATGCGGAATCGCAAGAAACGGCGATGGTGCTTCGGGGCAGGTGCCGTCATTCACGCATTGTAGCCGCCTCAGCGCGTAATCCGCCATTCCACGTCGTTTGCGTGAAAGACGCAGGCGATTTTGGGAAGTGTTTCGCGTCCCCTTGCCCACGGTGGTCATAGCCACCGGTGTTACCCACGAACCGTGGACGCTGGACGGTGCTTGACGGCGTTGGGAATCCAACGGGGCGGATACGCCGCGACAGCTTGCTTTCCCAACTGCCTATCGCGCCATGCGAAACGCCACCCACCAGGTCAGGGCGCTGAGCGCCAAGCCGGTTGTGATGAGCCAGTCGGGGGTGGTGAGGGCAATGAGCATCGGGCGGTTCTCTGCTATGCGAGTGTAGGCCAGCGGGCCAAGTCGGCTGGGGAACGAGCAATCGGCCTTGAGGCGTTGCGGCGGATTTCCGCACCTTGGCGGGGGCATTGAGCCGGTTATGCCGTTCGCAGCAAAGGTGCATTGCGCTGTGGCTGCCTTGCCCCAGTTAGGCGGGGCATTTAGGCTGAAGACAGCCAGCCGGCCCGGCCAAGCCTCCCGCACGTCTCGACTCCCCTCCCGCAGGACTGCATGCCACGAGAATCCGCGTTTTGCCCCCGTACCGTCCTGCGCTGGGGCCTGAGTGCCCTGCTGTTTGCGCTGCTCGCCCGACTGGCCGCCGCTCAGGGGGTGATCGCCGGTTATGCCGATTATCCGGCGTTGACCGCCAGTCTGAAGGCGTTGGCCGAAGCCGCGCCCGCCGCGGGAGAAGCCGCCGATCGGCCGCACGTGGGCCTGGCCTCGCTCGGCCGCACGCTGGGCGGCCGGGAAATCTGGCTGGTCGAAATCGCCAAAGGCAAAGCGGCCGACAAGCCGGCCATCTTGATCGTGGGCAACGTCCACGCGCCGCACCTGGTTGGCTCGGAGCTCGCCGTACGGCTGGCTCAACTGTTGGCCGCCGGCAAAGCCGAAACGGGCGCTGGGCCGCTTTTAGAACGCTTTGCGTTCTACATCATCCCTCGGCCCAATCCCGACGCCAGCCAGGCATTTTTCACCAAGCCCTACGCCGAACGGGCCACCAATGACCGGCCCACCGACGACGATCGCGACGGCGCGGTCGACGAAGATCCCACGCAAGATCTCAACGGCGACGGCTGGATCACCCAGCTGCGAGTCGAGGACACCAGCGGCCCGCTGATGGCCCATCCGGGCGACGGGCGGGTGCTCATCGAAGTCGACGGCAAGAGCAATGAGTCGGGCAAGTACCGGGTATTGTCCGAGGGCATCGACGACGACCACGACGAGGCGTTCAACGAGGACGGGCCGGGCGGCGTCTCGCCCAACCGCAATTTCCCGTTCCGCTATCCGTTCTTCGTGCCGGGGCCGGGCCGCACCAGGTGTCGGAGGTCGAAAGCCGGGCGATTGCCGATTTCGCCTTCGATCATCCAAACATCGCCGCGGTGCTCACGTTCACGCCCGAGGACAATTTGTTCGACCCCTGGAAGCCGGGGGATGACGGCGCGCGGATCAAGACCTCGCTGCTCACCGCCGACTCGGGCTATTTCAATCACCTGGCCCAGCACTACCGCACGATCCATGGCGGCAAGGATGCGCCGGGACCGGCCAGCGGCGAAGGCTCGCTGCCCCAGTGGGCCTATTTTCAATTCGGCCGCTGGTCGCTGGCGGCCCGGGCGTGGTGGATTCCGAAAACCGCCCCCAAGCCCGAGCCTCCCAAAGACGAGCCAGCCAAACCCGACGCTCCCAAAACCGAGGGGGAAGCCGGCGGCGAAAAGCCAGCCGAAAAAGCAGTCGAAAAGCCGGCGCCCAAAGCGAGCGACGAGAAGCGCGGGGCCGACGACATCAGCGCCCTGGCCTGGTTTGCCCAAGAGGGGATCGACGGCTTCGCCGATTGGCAAGCCATCGAGCATCCCGATTTTCCCGGCAAGAAGGTCGAAGTCGGCGGCTTCCGGCCATTTCTGCGCCTGAATCCGCCGGCCAAGGAGCTCGAGGGCCTCGCCGACAAGCATTTGAAGTTTCTGGCCAAGCTGGGCGAGTTGATGCCCCGCGTGGCCCTGGAGGACATCAAGGTCGAGCCGCTGGGGGGCGGCGTATTTCGCGTCTCGGCGGCCGTGGCCAATCACGGTTATTTGCCCACGATGCCGGCGATGGGCCAGACGTCGGGCCAGCCGCATCCGCTGCAAGTCGAGATCGTGCTGCCCGAGGGGGCCAAGCTCGTCACCGGGCACCGCCGAAGGCAAATCGATCCTTTGGCCGGCAGCGGCGGACGCGTCGAGCGGACTTGGCTGGTGCGGGTCGAGAAGCCGGCCGCCAAGTCGATCGAGCTGAAAGTCTGGAGCCCGTCGGTTGGCAGCGACGCGCGGACGGTCGACTTGAAGTAGTCGCGATGCGAAGCATTGCGACCTGCCGGGTGGAAAAACTCAAAGAGGGAGATACGGGGGATGACTGGAGATACGGGGGATGACGGACGAAAAGTGGGAGCGGCACGAAGCCGAGCGCGGGTCGACGCCCAACCGGGGAGCGGTGCACGCCGGCTTCGCTTCGCCGCGAGCTCCGTGTTCTTCGTCCCATCCCTTTCTGCCTTCATCCCCCGTATCTCCTCCTATCCCCTTATCCCCCTCTTCGTCACCGTCTGTCTCACGAGCGGCACATTCTCCTCAAGCGCCGCTGCGGAGAAGGAAGTGGTTTACCAGTCGCTCGGGCGCCGGTCAATCCGCGCGTGCCGGCCCAGTGGAATCGCTACCACGATTTTGCCCAGGCCACTGAGCTGCTGCAGCAGTTGGTGAAGGCTTTCCCCGAGTTGTGCCATCTGGAAAACCTGGGCAGCTCGTACGGCAAGCGCGAGATGTGGGTCCTGACGCTCACCAGCCGCAAGGGTCCGGCAGCGGGCGAGAAGCCGGCCTTCTGGATCGATGGCGGCATTCACGCCAACGAAATCCAGGGGACCGAAGTCGCCCTGTACACGGCCTGGTTCCTGGCCGAATCGTACGGCCGGCATGCTTTGGCGACGCGGCTGCTCGACGAGCGGACGTTTTACATCATGCCGATGATGAGCCCCGACTCGCGCGACGCCCACATGTACCAGCCCAATAGCACGCATTCGCCCCGCGGGGGCCAGCGGCCAGTCGACGACGACCGCGACGGGCTGGTCGACGAGGACAAGCCCGACGATCTGGACGGCGACGGCCACATCACCCAGATGCGGATTCGCGATCCCAACGGCCGCTTCAAACCGCACCCGGAATACCCGGAATTGATGATCGCCTGCAAGCCGGACGAACGTGGCCAATACACACTGCTCGACACCGAAGGCATCGACAACGACGGCGACGGCAAGGTCGACGAAGACGGCGACGGCTATTACGACCCCAACCGCAACTGGCCCTGGAGTTGGCAGCCCAATTACGTGCAGCACGGGGCCGACCGCTACCCGTTCTCGGTAGCCGAGGACAGGATGGTGGCCGAGTTCATCATGGCCCATCCGAACATCGCCGGGGCCCAGTCGTATCACAACGCCGGCGGCATGATCCTCCGCGGGCCGGGCGTCAAGACCGAGCACTACGACGGCCGTGATCTGGCCGTTTACAACGAGCTGGGGCACAAAGGCGAAATGATGCTCCCCGGCTACAAGTACATGGAGACCAGCACCGAACTGTACGAAGTGTTCGGCGGCGAGCTCGACTGGCTGCACAACATGCAGGGCATCTTCGCCTTTACCAACGAGCTGTTCACCTCGTCCGACCTGTTTCACCGCAAAAGCGAAGGCGGCTTCTTCGGCAAGGCCGAAGATCTGCGGCAGTTCGACAAGTATCTGCTACTGTCCGAGGGGACCGTGCCCTGGCACGAGGTCGACCATCCGCAGTTCGGCAAGATCGAAGTCGGCGGAGCCAAGAAGAGCTGGGTCCGGCAGCCGCCATCCTTCATGCTCGAGGCAGGAATGCCACCGCAACATGGCCTTCACGCTTTACCACGCCGACGAAATGCCCCAGGTGGCGATCGACGCCGTGACGGTCAAGCCGCTTTCCGGCGGGCTCGTGGAAGTAACGGCCACGATCGTCAATCGGAAGCTGATTCCCACCCGTTCGGCGGCCGACGTGAAGAACAAGCTCACGCCCCCCAATCGTGCGACGCTCGCGGGCCAGAACGTCAAGGTGGTGGCCGGGCTGACGGCCGACAATCTGCTCTTCGAAAACCCCAGCGAACAGAAGCTGCGGCCCGAATCGCTCAAGCTCGACACGATTCCCGGCATGAAGGCCGTTTACGCTCGCTGGCTGGTCGAGGGAGCGGGGCCCTACACCGTGACATTCCAGTCAGCCAAGGGCGGTTCGGCCACGCGGACGAGCGAGTAGGCCGGCGACCCCCATGCGGAGTCGCGGCGGGGCGAACCGCTGCTTAAGGTTTCTCGGCCAGCTTCTCGAGCGCGGCACGCCGGGCCGCCGCGTCGTCGCCTGCCAAATCCCTGCCCGACTCGCCCAGCAGCTTGGCGAACGCGTCGGCGGCCTGCTCCTGATCGATGCATTGCTTGAGCTGATAGCAGCGCACTTCGACGAGCGCCGACCAGACATCGAGCGGCTTCTTCTTGCTCAGTTCTTGGATGCGGGCGGCGGCTTGCCTGGCGTCCAGCTCCGGTAGCGGCTGCAGCTTGTAGCCTTCTTCGAGCTCGCCGACCAGCGTTTCGGCCCAGGCGGCCGCGGCTTTCTCGACGTCCGAACACGGAGCCTTCGTTGGTCAGGGCGGCCGAAGGCGGGGGGTTCGAGGCGCCGCCGACGTCGAGCACGCGGGCATCGAGCGTGGCGATCGGCTTGTTTTTGCTCGGTCCCGGCTGCAAGCGGATCGTGAGCAGCAAAACAAACTGCAAACCGACATCGCGGGCTGACGACATCCATTCGGTTCGGCCCTCGCCGGTGACGATTGTGAGCCGCTGGGCATCGTTGTCGTCGAACTGGGCCCAATCGCCGAAATCGCCGCGGCCGATGAGCTCGTTGAGCGCATCGATCAGGTCCTGCCCGGCCGGGCCGGTAAGTTTGACGATCGCCCGTTCGCTGTCGGCGCGGACCCCGCCTGGCGTGCTCAGCGCCAGCCCCCAGCGGCTGCCGATGCTGGGCCGCTTCGTGGCCGGGAGCCACCGGACCTGCTTGAGGAACTCCTCCGGCGGACCCGCCAGCAGGTCGACGTAGCGCTCGCGGACATTGCGGCGCGTGCGCCGTCGGACTTCGGCGGGGCGCCTTCTGAACCACCGGTCGACGGATGCGCCGGCCCGGTCGGACGGGCATTTGCGGTTTGGTCGGGCGGTCGGGCTCCAACTCCTGCGTGGGGATTTCTTCAGGCGAGCCACCCTTGGCGGCGAGCTTCGGCGGCGGCTCCGGGTCGTCCTCGTCTTGTTTGCTTGCGCGGTGCGCGGATTGGGCGACGAATCGAGCAGCGTTTTGTCGGAAATCGCGACCCGGGAAATCTTTTCCGGCTGCGGAAAGACCAGGCACGGGAGCGACGGATGGGAAAAGAATTCCGTGAGCGAGCGTTCCAGATTGTCAGCCGACAATTTTTGCACGTAACCGTCCGGCGTTTGGCCGGCCGGAACCTTGATCATGCCGCGCGGCAGGCCGCTGGATGCCGTACTGGTCAGGTTCCAGTATTCGGTTCCGGCCGTGTCGACCAGTTTGATCCGCAGTTCTTCTTGCTTGAGCGGCAGTGTGATGGTTTGGGGTTCTTGGCCGAAGGCCGCTCGGCCGAACGGAGTGAATTGGAGTTGCACGTCGATTTGCTTGATCACCCGGACTTCGCCCACGAACTTGAGCGGGGCACCGGCGACCACCTTTATGCCCCCCGCCTCGAGTTGCCGGGTGCAGTTCTCGATCGCCGATTGCAGCGTTTGTTGCGGCAGGCCAGCGGATTGAAATTCGATCGCGACCTCCGAGCCAGGCGTCAGCACCGGCTGCGGTTCTGGTCGAGCTGCCAGCTCGCTGGCCAGTCCCCGCGCGGGGAGGCGTACGTTGGCCAGCCAGGCTCGTTTGCCGCGATTGGATTGAGCGATCGTCCAAATCTGGCCATCGGCGGCGCCGCTCACTTTATCAAGCATCAAATCGCGGTACGGGCCAACTGCTTCGGCCGCGACACAGTGCAGCCGCAAATCGACCAATCGAGTTCGGCCCAGCACGTGATCGTTGCCGGCGAACCGCAGGCCTTGCAGCAGCGGCTGGGCAAGCTGGCTGAGAATCTTGCCGGTCTGGAGGTCCCAGCAAACGACGCTGCGAAAGTCGCACGCCGCCAGTCGCGACCCATCGGCCGAACAAACGCTCTCCTGTGGGTTGAAGGTCGCGTGCACCGAGGGATCTTCGAGGGTCCCCTGGCACTCGCCGGTGAGCGCATCCAGCACAGCACCGGCCGGGCGCCCTTTAACGGCCAGCACAAACAATTGGCTCCGCCCCGGCGACAATTCGGCCGCGCCGACGCCGTCGACGCTGTACACGGCGGTGCACTCGGGCAATTTCCAGACCACCAGTTGCCCGGCGACCCCCAACGTCGCCACGTGCTGATTGTCGAGGATGCCGGTCCACTTTGCCTCATCGTTGATGCCGGGGATCGGCATGTTTTGCAAGCCGCGCGGGTCGGGCAAACGCCAACTGGCGACCGGTTTCCCTTCGTCGAGCGACCAGACGTCAACGCGATTGGCGAGCGTCGTAACGGCCACAGAACCGTCGGCACTGACCGACGACAGTTTGCCGACGGCCGGCAGCTCGCAGGCATTCTGGAATACTCTGGCGGCCAGATCGTAGCGTTCCAGCCGGGCCTTCGCGCTCGGGTCGGAACCATCCGCCGAGCCGGCGGCGACCAGCACGATCGCCTTGGCCGCCGCGGGGGACGATAGAATAACGCGGCGGATGTTCTCGCCTTTGGATTTCAACTCCAGCGGCAGCTTGCCCAACTTGCCGGGCGAGGCCGCATCGGGCGCTGCGGTCCAAGCCGTTGGCTTGGCAAACGGCTGACGGACCGCGGCTTGCGAGGTGTTTGCTTTGGTCAAGTCGGGCAGCACGCTGTCGATCGCCTGGCCACCTGCCTGGGCAACCTCGGCCGCTTTGGCCAACTGCTCGGCCGAGAGGGATTCGACCGTCGCGTTGTAACTGAAGCCCGAGCCGCTAATCATCAGCACCCGATCGTTATCGACGTAGCAGGCTACCGCCGGGGCATCGTGCCGGGGCGTGGCGTTGGGAGGCCAGACGATCTCGCCGGTTTCGGCCGCAGCGAGGGCCCGTTCGTAGAGCAGCCAGTGTTTTTGATCGGGCGACCACTGAATCGCCCGCTGCCCGCGCCAGCCAAAGCCGAACCCGCGGTCGGCGATTGATACATGCTGCACAACCTCGCCGGTGGCGACGTTCCAGACGATCGCCAACGTGTCGGCGCCGGCGCGGCAGAGTGTGACGAGTCGCGTACCGTCGAGCGAAAACGCCGCGGCCGAGGGGGCGAGCTCGACCGGGTGACCGGCCTGCTGGGCCTTGGGCCAGGCGACCTCGCCGGCCGTTTCGCCATCAGCCACAGAGACCAGCCGCAGAGTCTTGCCGCAGATCGCCAGATAGCGTCCGCCGGGGCTCATGGCGAGCTGAGCGGTGTTAAAGGTCCATTCCCCCAGCTCGATCTGATGTTCCAGCTGACCCTTGGGCAGCCCAAAGACCGACGCGGTTGCCTTGCCGTTGCGCTGCTCGACGCAAATC
This sequence comes from uncultured Planctomycetaceae bacterium, assembly GCA_963828155.1. GTDB lineage: Bacteria > Planctomycetota > Planctomycetia > Pirellulales > PALSA-1355 > CAWCAX01. The sequence continues at coordinate 345,514 of CAWHDQ010000006.1, read as the reverse complement.
AACCGTTCGAGACCGGCGAATTGGATAGAGTGGTCACCATGCAATTGGACCTCCGTTTTGACGATCCGGCGCCCCGAGCTGCAATCCCAGACTTCGAGCGAATTCCAATTGCGCCCTGCCAGATATTTTGCGTCGGGGCTCAGCGCCAGCGACTGCAGTTGGTCGATGCCCCGGGCCTTGATCTGTTCCACGCGTTTGGCTGTGGCGAGGTTCCAGATGCCGATCGTGTGCTGTGGATCACGGACCGCTACCAGCGGACTGGCGTAGGCTGGCAATCCGACCGATTTGTGATCGTACGCTCCATCCACCGGCACGGCGCCGGCGCTTGCTCCACTCGCCCGCGGTCAGCTCGACTCCATCAGATTCGACTTGCCACTGCGCGGGGGGTGAGCCAGGAGCGAGCTTGGCTTTCGGCGTTTCCGGTCGGCCCGGGAACCCCGGCAGCATGGGAATCGGCGGCGGGCCGGCGACCGGTGTTTCAGCGGGCGAATCAGGCTGGGCGGGCGGCGTCTTCGCAGGGGGCGTCTTCGCCGCCGGGCGGCGCGGGTCGATGCCGCGCTGTTTGGCCAGCCAGTCGATGGCCAACGGAATGCCAGACTTCACCATCGATTCGTAATGCCCGCCAACGTTGGTTTGGGCCAAGTGGACTTCCTTTCCCTGCCCGCGGAGCAGGTTCGCAAAGGTCTGGCTTTGCTGAAAAGGAACGTTGTCGTCGTCCTGAGCATGAAACAAGTACAGCGGGCAGCCGAACGATTGCACGTGTAAGTGCGGCGAGTATTTCTGGACGAAGGCCTCGGATCCCGGCACCAGGCGGAACAAATCGCCGCCACCGTCGGACGCCCGCTCGACCATGTTTGAAACGGGGGCAAATGCTACGCAGCCGCGCAAGTTCGGCTCGTTCTCGGCGAGGATCAAGGCCAACGTCGCGGCCGAACTGTGCCCGACGACGAACAATTGCTGCGGATCGATTTCCGGACAACTTGCCAGCGCGGTTCGCATGGCCAGGCGGGCATTGGTGAGCCCGGCCTCGGCCGCGGCGAATTTGCGGAAGGCCACTTGCAAATCGGCAACCGTCGATTTGGCCAGGTCGCCGACGTCGCCGTCGATCTCATAGCTAACGACAAAGTAGCCCGCCAGAGCCCAGGGATAATGCTCGGTCCGATCTCCTTCTCCTAGCGACATGCCCGAAAGGACCGTGGCCCCGGCTGGAGCCATGAAAATGCAGGGCAAGGTGTGCGGCTCGATCTGACCCGCGGGGCGGTAGAGATATAGCTTCATGCCGCCCCCTGGTTGCCCCGGCGTGCCCGCCAGTTGCAGATCGGCTTGTTCGAGGTCCCCTTTCTTGACCCAAACCGGCGTCAGTCCAGCGGCGGTTGGTGCCGAGCCCGTCGCTGGCAACGATCCTGCTTCCGCGGACGGAATGCCTCCGGCAATGGGCGCGACTGGCAATGGCCCACTGGAGTTCGCGGCCACTGGATGCGGGGCCGGCGCGTCCCCCGAATTGCCGTTGAGTGAGACAATCGCCGAGACCACGCCCACCAGGGCCGCCACCCCGGCGAGTGCCGCGCCGCCGATCTTCAGCCAGGGCGTCGGGCGGCGCCGCGCCGGCAGCGGTGCCGAAAACAGCGCCGGCCGCAGCCAGCTCGCCGCCCGACTGCATCAGCTCGCCGAATTCGTCCAGGTTGGCGCCGAGCCCGTTCGGTTCCGGCAGGCTTTCCGGCTGAATCGGGACGACCTTCACGGGTCGGGCCGTCACCCGTGGGACGGGGGACTGGGGCTCCGCCGCACTGGTGGCGGGCTTGGGTTGGGCCGGCGCTTTCTGGATTCGCGCGCTTTGGCCGGGCGACTTTGGGTTGGGCGCGAGCTTGCGGCTGGTCAACGGGCGCGACCTTGACGACAACCTGGCCGGCTGCCGGCATCGAGACCGCCCCGCCGCAGCTGGGGCACTTCACACGCTTGCCCGCAAATTGATCGGGCACTCGCAGCAGCTTGCCGCACGAATCGCAAAAGTTTTCGATGGGCATATTCCACTGCCTGTCGAGTGCCAGAGGAGTGGCCGGGACGAGAACAGCGAGCGAAAAGCTGGTCTCTTATCTTGACCTAGCACGCAGTCTCGATCAATCCAATCAGCGCGGCAAAAACGGCCCCCGCCCGCGGCCTGGCCTGCCATCGCTCCCCGGCCTCGAATGCAGGCTGGGGCATCGGCGGTTGACTTGATTTCCCGCAGACGCTCGGGCATGCTTTACCTCCACCCTCACCCTGGAGACGACCCTGCCATGATTACCACCCTGGCGGCCTTGGTGGCCTTGGAGCTGAGCGCCATGCCGACGGCTGAGACGGTTGCCCTGTACGAAGCCCGGACGTTGGAACTGGCCACGCCCGACGGCACCCAGGCCTATCCCTACCGCTTGCTCAAGCCCGAAAAGATCGAGCCGGGCAAGAAGTATCCGGTGGTGCTGTTTCTGCACGGCGCGGGCGAGCGCGGCAATGACAACAAGGCCCAGCTGGCCTATCTTCCCGAGTGGCTCGCCAGCGCGGAGAACCGGGCCAAGTACCCTTGTTTTGTGATCGCTCCGCAATGTCCCAACGGCAAAAAGTGGTCCGATGTCGACTGGGCCTCGAAGGGCCCTATCGAGCAGGTTGAACTGACCGGGTCGATGAAAGCCGCGGTCGCCATGCTGGACGAACTGCTTAAGACCGAGCCGATCGACAAGCAACGGATCTATCTGACCGGGCTGTCGATGGGCGGCTACGGCAGCTGGGACCTCGCCGAGCGGATGCCCGAGCGGTTCGCCGCCGTGGCCCCGATCTGCGGCGGCGGCGATGAGCGGTTGGCCAATCGGCTGGTCAAGGTTCCGGTCTGGGCGTGGCATGGCGATGCCGACGGCGCCGTGCCGGTCGAGCGCTCGCGGAAGATGATCGCCGCCATCGAGGCGGCCGGCGGCAAGCCCAAGTACACCGAGCTCAAGGGCGTGGGCCACGACAGCTGGACGAAGGCCTACACCGACCCCGAAGGCGTACTCCCCTGGATGTTCGAGCAGAAGCTGCCGTGAGCCGGGCGCACGCTGGCGGTTTTTTTACACGCCTTTAACAATTCGCCCGGGCGTCTTCGACCTCGAGCGCGCCGGTTGCTGGGCGGGAGCGCGCCGCAGCGTTGACCGCTCTGCGCACGGACCGCTATAATCCCGGGCAAATCGGCACTGCAAGGTCGCAGAAGCGGGGCCCGACCGCGGAAGCCGGCATTTTTCGAGCATTCGACGAAAGGACACCCATGGCCACGGCAACCCTGCCCAAGGGCATTCGCGAAGACATCACGCGCTGCATTGGCAATACCCCGCTGGTGAAGCTCAACCATATCAGCCAGGGCTGCGTGGCGACCGTGGTCGGCAAGCTGGAAAACTTCAACCCGCTGTGGAGCGTCAAGGACCGCATCGGCCGGGCGATGATCGATGCCGCCGAGCGCGACGGCATGCTCAAGCCGGACACGGTCATCATCGAACCCACCAGCGGCAACACGGGCATCGCCCTGGCCTATGTGGCGGCCGCCCGCGGGTACAAGCTCAAGGTCACGATGCCCGAGAGCATGAGCCTCGAGCGGCGGCGGCTACTCAAGGCGTTCGGTGTGGAAATCATCCTCACGCCCGCGGCCGAAGGCATGCCGGGCGCCGTGCGGCGGGCCGAGGAGCTGGTGCGGGAGAACAAGAACTACTTCATGCCGCAGCAGTTCAAGAATCCGGCCAACCCCGAGATCCATCGCAAGACCACGGCTGAGGAAATCTGGCGCGACACCGACGGCCAGATCGACATCTTCGTGGCCGGCGTGGGCACCGGCGGCACGATCACCGGCGTGGGCGAAGTGCTCAAGTTGCGCAAGCCGGGCGTGAAGATCGTGGCGGTCGAACCGGCCAACAGCCCGGTCATCACCCAGCGGCGGGCCGGCCAGGACCTCAAGCCCGGCAAGCACACGATCCAGGGGATCGGGGCCGGCTTCATTCCCGACATCCTGAACGTCGACATCCTCGACGACGTCGTCACCGTGCAGGACGAGGACGCCATGGAAACCTCGCGGCAGCTGGCCAAGCAAGAGGGCTTCATGTGCGGGATCAGCTGCGGCGCGGCCGCTTGGGCCGCCCTGGAGCTGGGCAAGCGACCGGAAAACTCCGGCAAGCTGATCGTGGCCGTGCTGCCCGACCTGGGCGAGCGCTACCTGTCGACCAAACTGTTCCCGGAATGACGTGCGCCGTCGCGCTTCCGGGCATGGTACAATAGGGCCGCCGCTGCGGCCCTGTTTTTTTGGGCTGAGCGTCGTTCCCGCCCCACGGTCATCCCCACGCGACGGTCCCGGTCATGCAATCTCTGGTCCTGCTGCTGGCGACCTTGACGTACGACCCCAGCGCGCCAGTCGAAGTGGCCAAGATCGACACGTACCAGGGCAAGCACGTCGAGATCGTTCGCCAGGAGATTACCGACAAGGGAAAGGAATTCCTCGTCGTCCTCAAACCCCTGGACGATCAGTTTACGGTCGACTTCGATTGGGACGATACCGAATTCCGCCACGTGCGGATCCTGGTCAAGGGGGCCAAGAAGTGGGACACGGTGCGATATTTTCCCGCCGTCAAGCAGCGCCGCGGCAATACCTACATCAACCTGATGCAGGTCAAGGGCGTGAGCGTCGACCTCGACGGCAGCGATTGCGCCATCGACTTCCTCACCCCCGCGGCAATCAAGCTGTTGCCGCCGAGCGGGCGGCTGGTGTTTCGGTTTGCCACGGGCGAAGCGTTGCATCTGTATTCCAGCACGCGAGACGAAAAGCCCGCTGTCGAAAAAAAGAAATAGTCCTGAGGATCGCGATCAGCGCCTGGCGATGAGTGGAACCGCCGACCTTTCCCCCGCTCGTCCGACGGCCCGCCAGTTGATCGAGTCCGGCCGGCTATTGGCGATTGCCCATCGCGGGGCGAGCGCCGTCGCCCCGGAGAATACGCTGCCGGCGTTTCAAGCGGCGCTCCAAATCGGCGGCGCCGCCGATGGATCCGACCGCGTCGATCTGGTCGAGCTCGACTGCCGCGAATCGGCCGACGGCGTGCCGCTGGTGTTTCACGACGAGCGGCTCGACCGCACCACCGACTGGCGGCGGCATGCGGCGCTGGCGCCCAGCGATCGACTGGATCACTGGACGGCCGAGCAGTTGTCCGCCCTGGATGCCGGCGGTTGTTTCCAGCCCGCATTCGCCGGCGCCGGATTCCCACGCTCGCCGCGGCCGTGGAGCTGATTGTTCCCCGCGCGCTCGTGCTCATCGAGCGCAAGGCGGGGCCGGCCGAGCGGTGCCTCGAACTGCTCGGACGTTTGAACGCACTAGACCGGGTTGTGGTTCAGGCATTTGATTGGGAGTTTCTGTCGGCTTGTCGGCGGCTCGCGCCCGAATTGGTTCTGGCGGCCCTGGGCGAGGATGAGCTTACCTCAGAGCGACTCGACGAAATCGAGCGGCGACAACTGCCTCTGCTCGCCTGGGACCACGAGCAACTCTCCGCCAATTTGGTCGGCCAAATTCGCGCCGGGGGCTGGGCTGCTGGGCCTGGACTGTCGACGAACCGGAGCAAATGCGCACGCTGGCCGCCTGGGGCGTGAGCGGCATCATCACGAATCGGCCCGACTTGTTGGTCGCCTTGCGGCAAGAACTGGCAGGGCGGTAGGGCGTGCCAGGCAGATTGACGCCACGCTCCCGATTGGCGCAGCGCCGATTTCGGCGCCGGGCATACCGTGGGGACGAGCCCCACGGCTCGCTGCGCGGTGCCGCCGTTCGTCATCGGTTCGACCGGACTCGAAGCGGCACTCGTCCTACTTCAGCGATTCCAAGTATTCGAGCAGGTCGGCGGCCTGCTGGGCTGAGGTCGCGGAGCAATTGGTCGGGCATCAGCGACTTGGTCAGCTGCGAAACCTTTTCCACTTCGCCCGCCGGCACGGGGATGATTTTGCCTTCGGCGTCCTTGAGCACGATTTGCTCGGCCGTCCGTTCGACGAGCTGGCCGCTGTAGGTCTGACCGGCGGTCGTCTCGACGAGGTAGACGGTAAACTTGGGATCGATCGTTTTGGACGGCTCGACCAGGCTTTCGAGCAGCTGGGCCCGATTGAGCTTTTTGCCGACGTGGTCCAATTCGGGGCCGATGGAGCCCCCTGTCTCGCCGATCCGGTGGCAATTCTTGCACTGGACGCCCGAGAGTTGAAAGAAGATTGCCTTGCCGCGCTCGGAGTCACCGGGCCTGGCCAGTAGCGCCGCGGCGTCGAAAGCGGTGCCCAATCGCTCGAACCGCTGCTCGGGCGGCAGGAACCGCTCGAACAGATCGCGCACCTGGCTGTCGGTCAGGGCTGCGACAGCGGCCAGCGTCTGCTGTTCGATCACCGGCGGCAAGGGCTTCGTATCCATCGAACGCGCCAGGACCAGGGCGGATGCCGGCGCCGACAGCAGCTGATTGATCGTGTTGATCCGGTCGGTCGCTCGATTCTTGGCCGCGTCGGCCAACTCGCGCTCGCGGCGTTTGGGGGCCTGGGCCCGGTCTTCGTCGGTGGGCTCGAGCCGCTCGCTTTCGCGGGCGATGTCGCGGGCCAATTGCCGCAGACGGCGGCGGTTTTCCCGAGCTTCGCGGTCCAGGTTGGTTTGCTCATCCAGCGCCCGCAGCCTCTCGACCGCCGCAAATTCGTCTTTATGGACCGGCAGTTGCCGGATCCAGTCGTGGATCAACTTCGTTCCAGGCACATCGACCAGGTCGGATCCGATGTGGGGCATCCGGCCGCGGCCCATCTTGGCAATGCGGTAGTAGAGGATCGAGCGGTATGGATCTCCCGGCGCGAGCAATTGCCCGCGGGCGATCCCGAAACTGCCTTGCCGCGGGGGGGCTTCGAGCGCCTTCGTGGCCGTGACCGGGTATTCCTCGCGGAGCTCGATGTCGGCCGTGCCGCCGGCGCCGAACTGATGACAATGCGAGCAATTGACGTGCAGCCAGGCCCGGGCTCGGGGATCCAGCTCGGCATGCTCGTCGTACGGATTGGCGAGGCGGCCCGGCGGTTTCAACTCCGGAGTCACTTCGGGCTCGTCGATCGAAGGCAGCGGCGGCTCGAAGCGGATCAAGCCGATGTGCTCCAGGGTCCGCAACTGGTTGTCGGTGCGCTCGCCGTAGCAGTGGTCGCGATTGAGCTGCGGCGCGGTGAAGGCCAGGCGGAAACCCGCCCAGGGATTGTGGCACTGCAGGCACTCGTTGCGGCTGGCAAAGTGCCAAATCTGCTTGCGATGGCCGCCGGGAGCCTGCGGATCTTCGATGTCAAAGGTGCGATTGCGGCCCGCGGCTTCGACCAGCGTGGCCTCGGTCTGCTCGTCGTTCCAGGCGTAGGTGTACCCTCGCCAATAGCGGCCGTCGTAGTGCAGGATCTGCGTTTCCAGACGCCGGGCCGTCGCCGGGTCGCCTTGCCTCATCTCCAGCGAGATCGTCTTGGCCAGCACGCCGTCGGCAGGAAACGTGACGAGCTCCCGGAACATCGATTCGTGTACTTCGACCGGCTCGGCGTGGATCGTGGCCGTCGAACGGTCGGGCAGGGCTACCCAACGCTGGGCCGTGGCATAATCGGCCCAGGCCGGGGCCTGGATCGAAAAGTCGATCACGCCCGGCGCCGGCCGCTGCTCGGCCACGTTCGCGAACAGTCCGGTCTCGCTTAGCTTGGTGGGAAAGGTATCGACTGAGCCTGCCCGGGGGTTGGGCACCAGCTCGTGGATCGTGCCGTGATCGAAGTCGAGGACGAGCAGTTCGCCCTCCGGATCTTCGCCGAAGGCCACGATCCGCGGGCCGGGCAACGAGATCTCGACGTAGGGTTCGACCTTGTCGCCCTGGACGCGCGCGCGCCCAGATGCGGCGCGATTCCCAATCGCCAAAGACATACGTGCCGACCAGATCGGGCAGGCGCTTGCCGCGATAGACGTAGCCGCCGGTAATCGAAGCGCCATCGGTGTGCGGTACGGCGATTGTTGGAGGCAGAATGGGCGTCGGACCGCGCTTCGCATCGGGGTAGACCGGTTGCTGACCTTCGACGACGCTCCAGCCGTAATTGCCTCCGCGGACGACGCGATCGGCCAGCTCCCACAGTTCCCAACCCACGTCGCCGACCCACAGGTCTCCGGTGGCCCGATCGAAGCTCATCTTCCAGGGATTGCGAAATCCGTAGGCCCAGATTTCGCCCCGGACGCCGCTCTGGCCGACGAACGGATTATCGGCCGGAATCGTGTACGGCCGGGTTGCGCCGGAGGAATCCTGCTGCTCGTGATCGACGTCGATCCGCAGCACCGAGCTCAGCAGATCGCCGACATCCTGGCCGGTATGGTGCGGATCGGGTGGATTCGGAAAACCGCCGTCGCCGCTGGAAATGTACAGGCAGCCGTCGGGACCGAACTCGAGGCAGCCGCCGTTATGTCCGCCACCGAGCCAGCTGATGACGATCTGCTCGCTGGCCGGGTCGAGCTTGGGCGGATCGCTCTCGGTGACGGTGAACCGTGAAACGCGCGTCCCATTTTCGATTTGACCCCAGTAGTTGGGATCCATCTTGTAGCAGACGTAGCAGTACCGGTTCTCGGCGAACTTGGGGTGCACGCGCCATTCCGTAGAGCTCGGTCACCTTGGCGGCGTCTTTGCACAAGTGGACCGTTTGCACTTGCTTCCGCAGGTCAATGGCCAACTGGGCTTGCTCGACTTGGGGATCGAACGAGAACGAATAAATCTTCCCCTCGTGCTCGCAGAGGAAGTATCGATTTATCGTCGGCGCCGCGACGATCGCCACCGGCTCCTTGAAATGCAGGTGCGGGTAGAGCTGCCGCGTCTGGTAAGGGGGCGGAGGCTCGGGCGTGCCCTGGATGTGCGACGTGGTCCAGGGCGTCCGCTCGGTGATGCCGAAGTGCGGCTCGGACCGCTCGATGTCCGGTGGCGAAGCGATCGCCAGCAGTTCGCCCGGCGGTTCGGCGGCCGCCCGGCTACCCGGTGACGGGCTTGCGGCTGTGGATTTGCCGTCCGGAGCAATCGCGGTGCCAACTGGTGAAGATTCTGCCTTGGCGCAGCTCGGTTGGCGCCGCCGGGCCAGATTGCGAACCGCCCCGGTCCGAACGGGTGGCTTCGATCGCCAAACCTAGTACGGCGGCCAGTAAAGCAATCACGCACAGCCGCGACCAAAAACTCTGCATCGGATTTTCTATTCGCGTAGTGGATGTAGGGAAATGGCGGCTTGCGGGTCCGGCTACGGGGTCAACTTGCCGGTCCGCTTTCGGGGGACACAGCGGACGGGCGGCGACCCGAACGCGAGGGATGCCCGCGCGGCAAGTCATGCCGCCACGGCCACTTCCATCATGCTAACTGCGGCTTGCGCTCGAAGGCAAGCAGCCCGCGGTAGCATTCCGGGTTCGACGGGGGCGCGCTGGGCCGAGGCCAGCGCCGAAAATGGCGTGCCGGAACCGCAGACGACCCCTACCCGCCCATCTCAAGCGCGCTCCATTGTGGCAGACCATCGCGCGCGTGACAGCGCGCAGGAACGCACTGACACCCGTTCCATTCGTCGTCCCACATGGCCGCCGAATCGATGCCGGAGCGGCCGGTTGTTGCACAACCATCCTGAAGCGGCTGGCCGAAACGTCGCGATGGCGAGATGAGCGCCGCGTGAGCATTTTAATTGTCTACTCGCCTCATCCACAAACGAGCGTCAATGATTGACACCGGCGAGGGAGGGGATTATCTTCCAGGCCGGCTTGTACAGCGCGATCGGCAACTCGTCATGGACCAGGAGAAACATCATGAAGATTCAGCGTGAGTGTTGGTGGGCAGTTTTGGCAGTTCTCGCGGCCGGAGTTTCGGTGGCGGAGGCCGGAGGACATTGGCGACGCGGCGGCGGCTGTTGCGATTCGGGCTGCAACAATTCGCCTTGCCAAGCCGCGGCTCCTTGCCAGGCGGGCGGTGCCTGCCAGGCTGCAGGCGCCGGCCTGTGCGCCGGCCTATCAGACCGTCGAGCGCACGATCATGGTGCCGACGATGGTCACGGAAACCCGCACGGTCAACGTTACCGAGTGCCGCGCCGAGCAGCGTGAAGTCACTCGCACCGTCTATCGCAACGTGCCCGAGACCCGCCAGGTCTGCTATCAATACACCGTGATGGTGCCCAAGACTCGCACCCGGACCGTCAACTACACGGTCTGCAAGCCGGTGATGGAGACGGTCGAACAGCAGTACACGGTGATGGTCCCCGAGACGAAGACCCGGACGATCAACTACACGGTTTGCAAGCCGGTGATGGAGACGGTCGAACAGCAGTACACGGTGATGGTCCCCGAGACGAAGACCCGGACGATCAACTACACCGTCTGCAAGCCGGTGATGGAGACGGTCGAACAGCAATACACGGTGATGGTCCCCGAGACGAAGACCCGGACCGTCAATTACACGGTCTGCAAGCCGGTGATGGAAACGGTTGACCAGCAGGTGACCGTGATGGTGCCTTACACCGAAACGCGGCAAGGCACGCCGCCCGGTTTGCAAGCTCGTTCCCGTGACCGTCATGAAGACCGTTTGCGAGGATCAAGGCCACTGGGAAGATGTGCCGGTCAACTGTGCTCCGGCTGCGGCGCCCGGTTGTGGTGCGCCTGCCTGTGCGTCGAATGGTGCCTCGGCCGCGCCCGCGGCGGCTAAGACGGCTAAGACGGCCGCCAACTCGATTCAGACGATCGGCTTCCGCCATCACCGCGGCGGCGGCGGCGGGTGTGCGCCGAGCGGCTGTGCTCCGGCTTGCAATTCGGGTGGCTGTGCCGCTCCGAGTGGCTGTGCCCCAAGCGGATGTGCCCCAAGCGGATGTGCGACGACGCAGCGCCGCTGGGTGCCGAACATCGTCAGCAAGCAGGTGCCCGTCACTTGCATGCAGCAGCAGATTGAGAACGTTTCGTTCGAGTACCAGGTGACGCTCTGCAAGCCGGAAGTGCAAACCAAGCAGGTTCAGGTCTGCAAGATGGTCAATGAGCCGGCGACTCGCGAGGTTCAGTACATCGAGTGCCACGCGGAGACCCGGACCAAGCAGGTTCAGGTCTGCAAGATGGTCAATGAGCCGGCGACTCGCGAGGTTCAGTACACCGAGTGCCACGCGGAGACGCGGACCAAGCAGGTTCAGGTCTGCAAGATGGTGAATGAGCCGGCGACTCGCGAGGTTCAGTACACCGAGTGCCATCCGGAAACCCGGACCAAGCAGGTCCAGGTCTGCAAGATGGTCAGTGAGCCGGCCACCCGCGAAGTGACCGAGAACTACTGCGAGCCGGAAACCCGCACCGGCACGCGTAACGTGACCACCTACCGCTGCGTGGCCGAAGAGGTGAAGTCGACCGTCACGGTCCAGGTGCCCTACACCGTGCAGAAGGAAGTCCAGGTTCAGGTTTGCAAGATGGTCCCCAAGACCGTGACCTGCCAGGTGCCGGTGGCCGGTGGTTGTGCTGCGGCCGGCGGCTGCGCTCCGGCCTGTGGTCAGTGAGTGCCGAGCCCACGGCTTCGGGCGTGGGGTATTGAGATCCGAATAAGTTCAATCCACAACCGCCAGGGCTTCGGCCCTGGCGGTTTTTTGTTTGGGTCCGGCGATCACCCAAGCCGCCTCGGCCAGCATCAGAATGGCCAGCCCGATCAGCACGATGCCGACCCAGGGGACCGGGTCGTAGGTCAAACCGGCGGCGAACTTGCTCTGAATGAGCGACACCAGGGCCCAGGTGCTCATCGTATACATCAAGGCGGCGGGAATGCCCGTCACGACCCACACCCACCAGGCCCGGCGAGTCTGCCAGAGCCAGACGGTCACGCCAATCAGGGCCAGGGCCGCCAACAGCTGGTTGCTTGCCCCGAACAGGTTCCAGTAAATCCGCCAGGCGGGAATCGGCCGGCCGGCCGCGTCGACCGTCGGCGGCATCCACAGCAGCACCAGCGGCACCACGGCGGTGATGCCGGTGGCGATCCAGCCGCTAGCGCGATCGTGGCGGCCGAACAGTTCTTGCAGGATGTAGCGGCCCAGTCGGGTGCAGACGTCGAGCGTGTCGTAGACGAACGTCGTGAACGCCATCAGGGCGAACGAAACGGCGAATTCGTGGGGAATGCCCAGCACCTTGAGAAAATCGCCCACGCCGACCGCGTACAGATGATTGGGGTCGAGCTTGGCCCCGCTGCTGCCCTTGGCCAGTTTCATCACGCAGCAGAGCGAAATGATGGCGACCATCGCTTCGAGCAGCATGGCCCCGTAGCCAATCACCCGGGCGTCGGTCTCGCGGCGGAGCTGCTTGGAGGTGGTGCCCGAGGCGATGATCGAGTGAAAGCCCGAGCAGGCGCCGCAAGCGATGGTCACGAACAGCATCGGGATCAGCGCGCCGAGGGGCGTTTCCCAGCCGTTGAAGGCCGGATACTGAATCTGGTCAACCCCGCGAATCCCGCCCACGATCACGCCCAGCATTCCGCCGCCCAGGGCCAGATACAGAAAGTAGCCACCCAAATGGCCGCGGGGCTGGAGCAGCAGCCACATCGGGATCAGCGAGGCGACGAAGCAATAGGCCAGCAGGGCCGTGTTCCAGCAGCGCTTGGCGTTGGCCGGACTGAGATCGAACTGCTGCTGGATGTCGAACGGCATCAGCTGGCCGGCCCAGATCGCCACGCCCACCAGCGGCACGAAGATCAGCGTCGCCCAGCCCAGGCTCAGCTTGGTGTACCGCAGCAGCAGGCCCATGATGATCGGCAGGGCCAGGTAAAGCAGCGAACTGGTGGCGATGCCGCCGCCGAGGATGGTCGTTTTCTCCCCGCTTTCCAGCTCGACCTGGCCCAGGAAGGCGCCGGCCGTCACATCGGTGAACGCCACGATGATGTACACCAGGCTCAGCCAGACGAAAGCCAGAAACAGCATATAGGCCCGGCCGCTCATGTGGTCGCGGACGACTTCGGCAATCGAGCGGGCTTTATGCCGGATCGAGGCCACCAGCGTGGTGATATCGTGTACCCCGCCGATGAAAATCGACCCGATCAAAATCCATAGTAGGGCGGGCAGCCAGCCAAAGGCCACGCCGGCCACGATCGGCCCGACGATCGGTCCGGCCGCCGCAATCGCCGAAAAATGCTGCGACAGCAGGAACTTGGGCTCGATCGGCACGTAATCGACGTCGTCCCGCAGCTCCACGGCCGGCGTCTGGGCCGTAGGATCCAGCTGCAAGAGCCGGCTCAGCAGCCGGCCGTAGGTCAGATAGGCCACCGACAGGATCACGGCCGAGACCAGCACGATCGAAAGCAGCGTCATGGGACGATTTGGCTCCGGGCAGCGGCGAGGGACGGAAAAACGCTCACCTTGTCGCCTCCGGAATCGGACGGTCGTCCGGGCCGGCAAGCCGTCGGCCAGCGCCGTCCGCGGGGGCTTCGTGAGACCGCTCAATAATACCACGTGGCGCCAACTTGCCCCGTAGGGAAACACGGGGTAAACTCGCGGCTTCCTGGCGGCGGGAGGCGCCGCCAAAAAGCCGGGACAATCGCAGAATTTGGGGTTAGGAAGCAAACCCCCAGACGGTATCTTCAGCTTTTCGGACGCCGCGGCGGAGGCCAATGCGGTCCCGCCCGACCGCTCTGGAAGGGCCCAGGCAAATCGGTTTTTTTACGCGTCACCCACGGGGCGCCGCGTCCATCTGGCTCGTCGGCGCAGGGCGCGCCGCCGGCAAGGGCGGGTCGTCGGCCAGACATGGTCGCGGCTCCTTCCGCCGGACGAGATCGGGTCGAGCGTGGCGGCGCCCAGGCCGCGTGAAGTTTCGTTTCGACGACAATTCCCGCAAACGCATTCGAGGTGATCATGAAGCGAGCTGTTGTTCCGGCCCTAGCCGTCCTGGCGGTGGTGCTGTTGGGAGCGGCCAGTTGGCTCCAAATGCGGCCGGCGCTGGTGATCGGCGCCGCGGGCGAGACCGTGGTCAGCCACATTCCGCTCTGGGAGCCTCTGACCAGCGACAAGTACAACCAGGTCGAGAAGATCGCCTTGATCGCCAACGTGCTCGTGGCCATCGCCGGCCTGGCGTATGCGCTGATGCTGGTCGGTCAGGTGCAAAATGCTCCGCAGGGCACGCCCCGGATGCAAGAGATCGCCCAGGCCATCCGCGAAGGGGCCAACGCGTATCTCTATAAGCAGTTCCGGGTCGTGGCCGTCCTGATCGTCGTGATTACGATCGGCCTGTACCTGGCGGCCACCAAACAGGAGCCACCCGCGCCGCAGGAAATCGCCATCGGCCGGGCGATTTCGTTTCTGATCGGCTCGATTTTCTCGGCAACGGTCGGCTTCGTCGGCATGCGGCTGGCCACGGTCGGCAACCTGCGCGTCGCCGCGGCGGCCCAGGATAGCTTCGGCAAGGCCCTCCAGCTTGGCTACCGGACCGGCACGATCACCGGCATGTTGACCGACGGCCTGGGCCTCTTGGGCGGCTCGATTATCTTTTTGATTTACGGCGAAGAGGCCTATGAAGCTTTGTTGGGCTTCGGCTTTGGCGGCACGCTGTTGGCCCTGTTCATGCGGGTCGGCGGCGGCATCTATACCAAGGCGGCCGACGTCGGCGCCGACCTGGTCGGCAAGGTCGAGGCCGGCATTCCCGAGGACGACCCCCGCAACGCCGCCACCATCGCCGACAACGTCGGCGACAACGTCGGCGACTGCGCCGGCATGGCGGCCGACATCTTCGAAAGCTACGAAGTGACCATCGTGGCCGCCATGATCCTGGGCATTGCCAGCTTCGGCCACAAGGGCGTGATCTTCCCGCTCTTGGTCCGGGCCATCGGCGTCGTGGCCAGCATCATCAGCACCTACAGCGTCCGGGCTGGCGACAAGGGCACGGCCTCTGAGGCCATGAAGAGCGTCAACAAGGGCTTCGTGATCGGCTCGATGCTGTCGATCGTGGGCTTCGTGCTCCTGGGCCTGGGTTATCTGCGGTTCGACGATCACTACCTGCAGGAGTACCCGCAAGCCGCCGCTGGCTTCCCCGGTCACACGATCGAAAACACCACGGCCGGCCTGCCGCAGTGGGTCAATTTCAACATGCCCGGCCTGGACATGCGCCCCGCCTGGACCTGCCTGATCGGCATCATCCTGGCCGTGCTCCTCAACAAGTGTACCGAATACTACACCGGCACCGAGTACGAGCCGGTCAAGAGCCTGGCCAAGAACTGTAGTACCGGCCACGCGACGAACATCATTCAAGGCTTTGCCGTGGGTTACGAAAGCACGGTGGCCGCCGTGCTCATCATTTCCGCGGCCATCATGGCGAGCGTGTTTGTCTATTCCGGCACCAATGCCACGTTTGTCGCCTACGGCGTGGCGATGTGCGGCATCGGCATGCTCACGCTCACCGGCAACACGATCTCGATGGACGTGTTCGGGCCGGTCGCCGACAACGCCAACGGCATCGGCGAAATGGGCTACGACCGCCAGGCGATGGGCGATGCCAAGTACAAGGAAGCCCGCCAGACCCTGGCCGACCTGGACGCGGTGGGCAACACCACCAAGGCCATCACCAAGGGCATCGCGATCGGCTCGGCCGTGATCGCGGCCGTGTCGCTGTTCAACAGCTTCATCGTCTCGGTCGGCTCCGGCGGCCAGGGCGAAAAGGCCAACGTCAGTCGCGACGTCTACGATGCCGTGGCGGCCATGATCACGGTCTCCAATCCCAGCTTGTTCGTCGGCCTCTTGATCGGGGCCAGCGTGCCGTTCCTGTTCAGCTCGATGACCATTCGGGCCGTGGGCCGGGCCGCGTTTCTGATCGTCAAGGAATGCCGAATCCAGTTCCGCGACAAGGAAATCTGGGCCGGCACCAAGAAACCCGACTACGGCCGCGTCGTGGCCATCTGCACCGGCTCGGCGCAGAAGGAGTTGGTCGGTCCGGCGCTGCTCGCGATTCTGGTGCCGATCCTGGTCGGCTTCGGGATGGGCATCATCGCCCTGGCCGGGTTCCTGGCCGGCATGATCGTCAGCGGCCAGTTGCTGGCCGTGTTCATGGCCAATGCCGGTGGCGCCTGGGACAACGCCAAGAAGATGGTCGAGGACGAACCCCGCGACCTGGAAGCCAATACCGGCAAGGGTAGCGAGAAGCACAAGGCCGCTGTGACCGGCGACACCGTGGGCGACCCGCTCAAGGACACTGCCGGTCCGGCGATCAACCCGCTGATCAAGGTGATGAACATGGTCAGCCTGCTGATCATTCCCTTGATCCTGCCGTTCGATCATGCGGTCGTCGACAAGCTCAAGAGCATCGGCGTCACCGGTCTGGTCGAAGAGCCGCTCAATAACTTCTATTGGGGGGCGGTGGCCGTTTGCGTCCTGGGATTGCTCTGGTCCGTATGGCAATCGAAGCGCGAAGGCGGCTCAATGACGGATTGACCGCTGCGCGGCCGGCGCGCCGGGCTGAGAGTCGAAAGCATCCAGCGCGCTGCGGTCGCCGGAAGTCAGGCCGACCGCAGCGCGTTTTCTCGCGCGGGAGCGAGCAAATGGATTTCTCCGGCCAGCGCGTGACCGTGATGGGCCTGGGCCGGCATGGAGGCGGCGTGGCGGCCGCCCGCTGGCTGGCCCGGCAAGGGGCCCTGGTCACGGTGACCGATCTGGCCTCGGCCGACGACTTGCGTGAATCGATCGCGGCCCTGGCCGATGTGTCGATTGACCGCTGGACGCTCGGCCGGCACGACGAGTCCGATTTTGCCGACGCTGATGCGATTGTGGTTAATCCGGCCGTGCGGCCCGAGAGCACGTTGCTCGCCCTGGCACGCAATCGCGGCATCGCGATGACCTCCGAGACCGAGCTGTTCCTCGACCGCTGTCCGGCCCCGGTCGTCGCGGTGACCGGCTCCAACGGCAAGAGCACAACGGCCACCATGCTCGCGGCATGCCTGGCGGCGGGCGGTGGTACTACCTGGCTGGGCGGCAACATCGGCGTCAGCCTGCTCGACAAGCTGCCCCAGATCGAACCCGACCACCGGGTGGTCCTCGAAGTGAGTAGTTTTCAGCTCGCGCATCTGAGCGATCGCGTTCGCCCGCCGCTGGGCGCCGTGATCACCGGCTGCACGCCCAACCATCTCGATTGGCACGGCAGTTGGGAAGCGTACGTGGCGGCCAAACGCCGGTTGGTCGAAATGCTGCCCGCGGGCGGATTCGTCGTGATCGACCCGGCCGACGCGCTGTTGCGGTCTTGGACCGTGGGCAAGCGAGCGCAGCTTGTGCCGGCGTGGCCGGTCGATCGTGTCGGTCCGCTGGCCGTGCCGGGCGAGCACAATCGCCGCAATGCGGCCTTGGCGGCCGCCGCCGCCGAGCATTTGGGTATCGCCGAACCGCGAATTCAATCCGCGTTGGCCCAGTTCACGGGCCTCGACCATCGCTGCCAACTCGTCGGCACAATCGGCGGCCGGAAGATCGTCGACGATTCGAAATCGACCACGCCCGAGGCAACGCTCGCCGCCTTGGCCGCCACCCCGGGCCGGACGTGGCTGCTATTGGGCGGGCTCGACAAAGGCGCCGATTTCGGCCCCCTGGCCGACGAGGTCGTCCGCCAGGCCGCCGGAGCCGCTTGCTACGGCGCGACCGGTCGGCGGCTGCGTGATCTGCTGGCCGCCCGGCGTCCCGAGTTTGCCTGCTGCACAGTGCCGGATCTCGCGACCGCCTTCGCCTGGTGCTGGGCACACTCCGCGCCGGGCGACACGATCCTGCTCTCGCCGGCCTGCGCAGCCTGGACCAATTCCGCGATTTCGAGCACCGGGCCGACGTCTTTCGCGAGCTGGCCGCCGCGGCGGGCCGGTAGTGCGGCACCCTTTGGTCACGACAGACGGGCCGGGCACTTGGTATCGTGGTACAATTTACCCGGCGGATGGCGACTGGGGGCGGTTTGCTCCAGCGAGGAAGATCGTGGCGCAGTGCAAAGAACGCATCAATCCGTTTTACCCGCTGCTGGTGCTGGCCGGGGTCGCGTTCGCGCTGACGGCCTGCGCTTACGGCGTGATGGCGCTCAAGGCGATGTCGCCCGACGTGGCCGACGAAAAGCACCCGCTGATGGTGTTTCTCGATCAGCACGGCATGCTGCTGCTGGGCGGAGAGTTGGCCCTGCTGGGCGTGACCTGCGTGCTGGCGATGGCCACCGACGGCTACTGGTCGCGGCGCGGTGCCGATCCTCCGCCGCCGGACGACACGAGCCGGGGCGCATGACAGCCCAACATTCAGAAGTCCAACCCTAGGGCCCCCGCGATGAACGTCAAGCACTTCGAACAAACGTCTCAGGCTCCCGTGCATATGGAAGGGTCCTCCGGTTGCCAGGTCCGCTGGCTGTTGGGACCGGAGCAGGGGACGCCCAACTTTGCCATGCGGCAGTTCGAGGTCGCTCCGGGCGGTTTTACGCCCCGGCACAGCCACCCCTACGAACACGAGGTGTTCGTCCTGGAAGGGGAGGGGGTTGTGATCGAGGGGAACGAAGAACACCCGTTGCGGCCGGGCGACGTGGTCTTCGTGGTGCCCGACGAAATCCACCAGTTCCGCAACACCGGGGCGACCCCGCTCAAATTTCTCTGCCTGGTGCCCAACAGCTCGCTCACCCAGGCGGTCAAAGTCGCCCCGGAATGCGGGCGGTAAGCAATTTTTCTCGCAATTACCCCCCCGGCCGGGTATGTTGTGGAGCGACCGCCTCGACCGGCCCGCCCCGAACCCTGCCCAACGACGCGTAACCGTTGATCCGATCGGGCCATTCCTAGCCGACGTGGGCCCCATCGAGCATTCGGCCCGGACCGGCAGGCCCGTGGATGCTGCGACCAGTCCGCCAGGTTTCCCGACATCAACAGGAAGTGTGCCGCCGTGAAACTCGACCGCCTGCGACCGCTCCCGACCCTCTTCGCGACGTCCGCGCCAGTGGCCGTAGCGGTGTTTGCCGCGCCGGCCCGGGCTGCCGACCCCGCCCGCAACCAAGTCGATCAACTGCTCGCCGCCGACAACGCGGCTCGCGAAAAAACCGCCAAAGAAGAAGCGGCCAAGGATAGCCCGGCTAAAGACAGCACCGCCACTAAGCCTCAGCCGGCGGATCCGATCGGCGATCAGGCTTTCTTGCGCCGCGTGTCGGTCGACCTCGTCGGGCGGATTCCGACCGAGCCCGAGTTGCGGCAATATCTGGCCACCCCGGGCGCCGAGCGTCGAGCGAAGCTGATCGACCGGCTCTTGGCCGACGACCGGTTTGCCGACCGCTGGACGGTGTTCTTCGCCGACCTGTTGCGGATCCGTTCCGATTCGCCTGGCGGCGACACGCTGATGGCCTTCGTCCATCAGGCCCTGGCCGATCACATGCCCTACGACGTGCTCTGCAAGCAATTGATCTCGGCCAACGGCAAGGCGGGCAAGTCGCCGCAGGTGGGTTTCATCCTCGGCGACAATGCCGACCCGCTCGCGATGGCCGGCGTGACGGCCCAGGTGTTCATGGGCATTCGCGTTTCCTGTGCCCAGTGCCACGACCATCCGTTCGACGTCTGGACGCGCGAGCAATTCTATGGGCTGGCCGCCTACTTCGGCCGCACCAAGCGCATCGAGAGCCGGCTGACCAAGGCGATCTACACCACGGAGATGGACGAGACCGCCGTTCTCTGGCCGCCCGAGGACGTTGCCCGGGGCAACCCGCGTAAGCCGATGGAACCCAAGTTCCCCTTCCAGCTGGCCAGCACTACCACCTCGGCCGCCAAACGGCTGAAGACCCTCCGCGAGACTGAAGCGGACAAGGTCGTGAAGCGCGCAAGCCTGCCGGCCCCAGCATCGACGACCTCTTGGCCGAAGCCAGCGCCAAGGCCGGCACAGGGACGAATCCTTCCGGCTCGGCCGTCTTGGCCGACGTGGGCGGCGAATCGCAGCGGGCTGCCCAGGCGCTGGAAGTCGAGCGCGACCTGAACCGCGAGAGCGAGCTTCGCAAGCAACTGGCCGAGCTGGTGACCAGCCCGGACAATCGGTACTTTTCCCGCGCCTGGTGAATCGCCTCTGGGCCGAACTGCTGGGCCGCGGGTTCGTCGAGCCGGTCGACGATTTCAATGCCCAGAACCCGGCCAGCCATGAGCAAACGCTCGACTATCTGGCCGACGAGTTCGTGGCCAGCGGCTTCGATCTACGGGTGCCCATCCGTCTGATCGTTGGTAGCCAGGCCTACGCCCGGGGCCATGCGGCCGGTTCGGTTCCCGAGCGTGAGGCGGCCGAGCGGGCGTTCGTGGCCCAGCCCCGCCGCCGGATGCTAAGCGAATCGCTGTTCGACAGCATCGTGCTGGCCGGCCACCTGTTTGAACCGAAGCACGAGGCCGGTGAAAACATCCGCGAAGTAACGAGCTATATCCGCGAGGCGGTTCCCCGCGAGGGCGTGGCCCCGCTCAAGCCCGGTGCCAAGGGAGAAGCCGGCAAGATGTCGATGGCTGGCCGCAGCGAAAGAATTCCCGGCGGCTACGACCTGGAATCAGCCATCGAGGTGGATTTCGATTCGGTCCTGGCCGACGCCAAGGACTCTCCGGCGATGGAGGCGATGGAGAAGGTCAAAACCGAGGATCTGGAAGAGGTCCAGATGATGAATGCCCGGGTCCGCTACGTCGAGCGGAAGGTGACCGCCAAGATCGACGACAACCCGAAATTCACGCAGTCGCCATGCGAATGGCCTCGCCCGCCGCGCCGCCGCACTTTTTACGGATCTTCGGCCAGACGTCGCGTGACGCCCTGGGCGAGTTTCGCGAACATGGCCCCTCGATGCGGCAGGCCCTGATGATGCTCAACGGCCGGCTGACGCACGAAGCCTCGCGCGTCGGCAAGCTCGAGCCGATCTACGCCCTGATCGCCGGGCCCAAGGCCGATCCGGCCAAGGCGGTCCGCTTTGCCTATCGCGAAATCCTCACCCGCGAGCCATCGGCCGAAGAACTAGCCGAAGGCCGCGAGCTGGTCGCCGCCGGCGCCACGCCGCTCGACGGCCTGGCCGACCTGCGTTGGCTGCTGTTCAACTGTCACGAATTCCGCTATCTGCCCTGACGGGGACCAAGCGTCTTCGACAGTCCGTCCTGCTTCGCCAAGCCAACGAAATTCATCCCTCCGCTTTGCCAGGAGCTCAAGTCATGGAATGTGCCGGATACCGCTTCAGTCGCCGGGCGATGCTGGGGGCCGCGGGCGGGACGTTCCTCGGGCTGAATCTTCGCCAGCTCGTGGCCCTGGCCGGCACCGACCATGCCCCGACCGCCGAGCATGTGATCCTGTTCTGGAACGGCGGCGGGATGAGCCACATCGACACGTTCGATCCCAAGCCGGGCCGGCCGACGCAGGGCGAATTCGAGCCGATCAAGACATCGGTCCCCGGCCTGACCATCTCCGAAATCTTTCCGCAGCTCGCCAAGCAGATGCACCACGTGGCCCTGGTCCGCTCGATTGCGGGCACGCAGGGGGACCACGGCCGGGCAACCTATCAGCTGCAGACCAGCTACAACCAGAGCTCGAACCTCCGCCACCCGGGCTTGGGCTCGGTCGTGGTTCACGAGTGCCAGCCGATCGGCGATCTGCCGGCCTACATCACGATCAGCGGCGAGGCCCCGCGGGCCGGCTACCTCGGCCAGAAGTGCGAGGCCTATTTCATCGGCCAGCCCGGCCAGAAAGACCCGTATCTGGCGTTCCCCGCCCAGATCACGGAGGTTCGCGGCAACAAGCGGCTCGAGGCTCTGGCCAAAATCAACCGCCGCTTTGCCGAGGGCTCGCCCGACACCCAGTTCGACGCGACCGCCACGGCCACCGAAGAAGCCGTCAAACTGATGCGCAGCCCGGCCCTCGCGGCCTTCGAGCTGGACGAAGTGAAACCGGCCGTGCGCGACCGCTACGGCGACACCACGTTCGGCCGCGGGGCGTCTTGGCCCGGCGGCTGGTCGAGAAGGGCGTTCGCTTCGTGCAGGTCAATCGGGGCGGCTTCGACACCCACACCCGCAACTTCCCGGCGATGGAAGATCACGGCGAAGTGATGGACCCGGCCCTGGCCGCCCTGATCGAAGACCTGGCCGCCAGCGGAATGCTCTCCAAAACGCTGGTCGTGATGCTCAGCGAGTTCGGCCGCACTCCGCGAATCAACAAGGACGCTGGCCGCGACCACCACGCCACGTGCTTCACGGCCCTACTGGCCGGCGGCGGGCTCAAGGGCGGAGCCGTCATTGGCGCGTCCGACAAGGACGGGGCCGAGCCGGCCGATCGGCCCGTCCAAGTGCCGGACCTGCACGCCACGGTCTGCCACGCTCTGGGCATCGACCCCAACAAGGAAGTCTGGACCCCGCTCCAGCGTCCCATGAAGCTCGTCGACGGCGGCAAGCCGATCGGAGAGTTGTTTGCGTAAGGCGCGTTCGCCTCCGAGCGCGGGTCGTGCGGACTCTTGCTCGTGAGTTTGAATCGGCATAGTGTGATCCTATGGTCAAAGAACTCTCACCCGACGTCGAGCACTACCTGGCTAGTGTTGTTGCGGGCGGCTTATTTCCTTCGCAAGAGGCAGCATTGGAAGCGGCGATCGTTGCGCTGCGAGAAAAGCTCGAACCCCATTCGTCTGTCCCGCCTGAGCACGAAGAAACGGTCGAACAGGGATTGAACTCTCTGCGAGCCGGCCGCTGCCGGCCTTTTGTTGCTCAGGACTGGGACCGGCTACGTCAGTTGGCCCGCGACGTGGCCGCGGGTGCCCAGCACGGCGGCCGCTAATGCCCGGCGTGATCTATTCGTCGGAGGCCGAGCGTGACCTCGATCAAATCACTGAATACATTGCCCGCGACAACGTCGATGCCGCGCTCCGCCTGATCGATCAGATTGCCGCCGCCTGTGACTTATTGCCATCCCAGCCGGAGTGTGGCGAACGGGTCGAATCGCTTCGTTTGGGCAGTCTCCGCCGGCATGTCGTGGGCAGCTACTTGATATACTACGTCGCGCTGGCCGACGGCATCGGCGTCGTCCGTAATATTCATGGCGCTCGTGACCAAACTGACCTGGTTTAACTTGCCGAGCCACACGGTACACGTGTCTGTTTGCGTGACCCACGTCAAACGCTTGGCGATTGGATTGGCCCCCGACGGCGCCGCGGGGCACCGAGCGAGAATAGCGTCATCGTGATTCGCTGGATTTCGGCAACCATCGCGGAGCGCCCGTCAGGCCAGCGGCCTGACCTACTGGATTGCGGGGGATCATGGCGCTTCGACCTTACTTCCGGCGAGTTGCGATTGGCCCGCCGGATTCGCGACCGATTGTTGAAGCGGCAGGCACGCCTCGCGGTCTACTCAGGCAGCATCGGCGACCCGCCGTGGATCATTCAAGGGATGATGCCCGAGGTGCAGCATGCACTGGTCCTGTGCCCCGGGGGCGGCTCGTCGCGCCACGACAAACTCGACGTGCTATGCGTCAGAACGCGTCGAGCGCAACGCGTCATTCTCCACGTTGACGGCGCCGACACGAGCGTTGAGCTAGAGCTGAACGAGGACGGAACCACGCACCAGCGACAATGCTACTACTGCCACCTAACGACGCTGCCGGGCGTGCTGCTTGAGATCAACGACGTCGCCACAGGCAGCGTATTTGTCGTATTTTCGTTTGGCTTGCGTCACCCGCTCGTTACCCCTTGGTCGGTCGGGGATGCGCTCTGCGCCACCGCACCGCGCTGGTACGGCGGCCCGCCGCACTTGGGCGGCGAAGTTGATAGCCGCGAGGCCGCCCGCATCGAGGATCTCGTCCGGCGCCGGTACCCGCGGTTCGTGGTAGAACGTTTGAACGTCTAAGCTATTTCGTTGGCTGTCGTTCACACCGGCGCCCGTTCCCCTGCGCTCGCACGTGCCCTCCGCGTCCTCCGCGCACTCTGCGGTGAAACTTCCCCCTTTGCCCCCGGCGTGGCCCCCATTCGGCAACAAGTCCGCCGCCTTCGCCAACCCTACTTCTTCGCCGGCGGCGGATTGGGCGTCGGCGCGACTTCCGCCTCGACCTGCACCGCTTTGCGGCCTTTAAAGGCGCCGGGCCGGGCCAGATATTTGACGACCCCTTCGAGGCTAATCGCCACCGGACTGTTGATGTCCTTGTCGGTCGTGATCACGTCGCCGACGCGCAGCCCGATCAGGTCGCCGGTCGTGATCTTGGTGTCGGCCAACTGGGCCACCAGCTCGACGACGGCCCCTTTCAAATTGGTGCTGATCTGCTTGATCGTCTCGGGCGACGATTGCCGCTTGCCGTAGCTGATCCAGCTGTTCGACGAGAGCTTGCCGCCGATCCGTTCGATCGAGTTGAACGGAATGCACAGGTTCATCATTCCCCGCAGGTCGCCGATCGTCAGCTCGAAGCTGATCAGCACGACCACTTCGTTGGGCGGCACGATCTGGACCAGTTGCGGGTTGCTCTCGACCCGCTCGACCTTCAGGTCCAATTCGATCACATTCTGCCAGGCGTGGTGCATCTCCTGCAGGAACAGGTGGGTGATCCGCGAGACCAGCCGCAGTTCGATCTCAGTCAGCGGCCGCCGAGCCAAGGGAGCGCTTTCGCGTCCGCCGCCCAGCAGCCGATCGATGATCGGGTAGAGGATCGAGGGATTGATGTCCAGGATCAAGTTGCCTTCGAGCGGAGCTGCCCGCAGCAGGTTGAAGCAGGTGGGATTTTCCAGGCTGAAGACGAACTCGCTGTAGGTGAGCTGATCGACGCTGGTCAGCTTCACTTCGACGATGCTGCGGAGCAGGGCCGAGAGCGCGGCGCCGAAGTTGCGGCCGAAGCCTTCGTGCAGGGTTTGCAGGGCCCGCATCTGCTCTTTGCCGACCCGCTCGGGGCCGCTTGAAGTCGTAGGCGATGACCTTTTCCCGCGGCCGGGCGGGCGCGGTGGGGGCTGGGCGGCGCGGCGCGGTGCCCAAGAAATCAGTCCGCGGCTCGGCCATCGCGCCCGATTCCATGGCGCTCAGCAAACTTTCGACTTCGGCCTGACTCAGTACGTCTCCAGCCACGTTGGCCTCCCTGCCGCGCCCGGGGCGCGTGTCATTGACGAATCTGGCCCTCTCCGTAGACCACGTACTTATAGCTGGTCAGCTCGCTGGCGCCGCATGGTCCGCGGGCGTGGAACTTGTCAGTGCTGATGCCGATCTCGGCTCCCAGCCCGAACTCGCCCCCGTCGTTGAACCGCGTGCTGGCGTTGACCATCACCGCCGAGCTGTCGATCCGGGCCGTAAACCGCCGGGCCGCGTCCAAATCGGTGGTGATGATCGCCTCGGTGTGATGCGAGCTGAAGTGATTGATGTGCTCGATCGCCTCGTCCAGCGAAGCAACCACGCAGGCCGAAATCACCGGGCCCAGGTACTCCGTGGAAAAGTCGTCTTCCGTGGCCGGTTTAGCCTGCGGCACGTAGCGCCGGGTCTCGTCGTCGCCGCGAATTTCGATCCCGCGTTCGATCAGAGCTTGGCCGATCCGAGGCAGAAACGTCTGCGCCACGTCGCGATGTACGACCAGCGACTCGGCCGCGTTGCAGACGCCCATCCGCTGGCACTTGGAATTAATCGTGATTCGCTCGGCCATCTCCAGGTCGGCCGACCGATCGACATAGACGTGGCAATTGCCCGTGTAGTGCTTGATGACAGGCATCCGGGCTTCGGCCACGACGCGGCGGATCAGCCCCTCGCCGCCGCGGGGGATCGCCACATCGATGTAATCGGACAGGGCCAGAAACTTGCCCACCGCCTCGCGATCGGTCGTGCTCACCAGTTGCACGGCATCCTCGGGCAGGCCGACTTCGCGGGCGGCCGCGGCCAACAGCTCGCCCACGGCCCGATTCGAGTGCGCAGCCTCTTTGCCGCCGCGGAGGATGATCGCATTGCCGCTCTTGACGGCAATTGCCGCCGCGTCGGAAGTGACGTTCGGCCGCGACTCGTAGATGAAAAACACCACGCCCAGAGGGACGCGAATCTTGCGGACTTCCAGGCCGTTGGGGCGGATCGACGAATCGATCACCTCGCCGATCGGATCGGCCTGGGCGGCCACCGCTTCGAGCGACGCAGCCATCGACTCGATCACCTTGGGCGTCAGCCGCAGCCGGTCGATCTCGGCCGGACTCAGGCCAAACTGCGGGGCAGCGGCCACGTCTTGGGCGTTCGCTTCCTGCAGCCGGGCTTCGTTTTCCCGCAGCAGCCGGGCCGCAGCCCGGAGCCAGGCGTTCTTGCACTCGCCCCCCGCCACGGCCAAAGCGGCCGACGCCCGGCGGGCGCTGGGCCACTTCCAGGCAATAAGCCCCCAGGTCGGGCTGCTGAGCAGCAGAACTACGGGACTCGGCAACGGCCATCAGATTAGTCGCAAGGCGAAGGTAAAAAAGGACTTAGTCGGTCGGGTGGGTTCGCCGCATTCGCGGCGGGTCGCCTCTGCCAAGTATCCTGCAAACTGAAAAATGGGTCAACGGCGATGAGCGGGTCGAATCAGCAGGCCAGCAGATGCGAGACAGCCCTCCGGCGGATTGGGTCCCTCAATCCTTTACGCGGAGACGCTCCCTCACACAGATGCCGACGGATGGTGTCACTCGCCCCCAGTAGCACCCTTCAGCCGCAACTACAAACGCCACGCCGGGTTGTGGGATCCAATCCGGGTCCTCCACCGCTAACGGCCACTTCCCTACAATAAGGATGCCGCCAGCTACGGTCCCCGCTTTCGACTACCCGCCGCCGGTGCGTCCTCTTACACGAAAGACTCGGTCGATGCTTCGGATGTTCGCATTCTTGACGATCGGCGCCCTGGCTGCCGCCCCCCTTCGGGCCGACGAGCCGGCCCAATGGGCCCACGACCACAACGAGGAGCTGGTTCAGCTGTATCGGCATTTTCACCAGCATCCGGAGCTGTCGTTCCAGGAAAAGGAAACCGCAGCCCGGCTGGCTCAGGAGCTGAAATCGGCCGGCTATGACGTGACCACCGGTGTCGGCGGTACCGGCGTGGTAGGCCTGTTGAAGAACGGGCCGGGGCCGACGCTCATGCTCCGCACCGATTTGGATGCTCTGCCCGTCACCGAGAGCACGAACCTGGCCTACAGCTCGAAGGTCAAAGTCAAGCAGCCCAGCGGCACCGAGACGGGCGTGATGCACGCCTGTGGCCACGATATTCACATCACGAACTTGATCGGCGTCGCCCGCTACCTGGCCGCTAATCGCGACCGCTGGTCGGGCACGCTGATGTTGATCGGCCAGCCGGCCGAAGAGGTGGGCAACGGGGCCAAAAAGATGCTCGACGACGGGCTATTCGAAAAGTTTCCCAAGCCCGACTATGCCGTGGCCCTGCACGTCGACGGCAGCTTGGCGACAGGCAAGGTGGGCTATCGGGCCGGGTTTGCCCAGGCCAACGTCGATAGCGTCGACATCACCTTGCACGGTCGCGGCGGACACGGCGCCGCGCCGCACACCACGGTCGACCCCGTGGTGATGGCAGCCAAGCTGATCCTCGACTTGCAAACGCTGGTCAGCCGCGAAACCAATCCGATCGAACCGGCCGTCGTCACGGTGGGCTCGATCCACGCCGGCACCAAGCACAACATCATTCCTGAGGACTGCAAACTGCAGCTAACCGTGCGGAGCTACTCCGACAAGGTTCGCGAGCATCTGCTCGACGGCATCCGCCGCAAGGCCAAGGCCGTGGCCGCCAGCGCCGGCTGGCGCCGAGCCGGAGGTGACCTTGCTGGGCGATTTCACTCCCGCCGTCTTCAACGATGAGCAGCTGGTCGAGCGGCTCGTGCCGGTCTGGCAGAAGCTGCTCGGCGCAGAAAACGTGATTCAGAAAGACCCGACGATGGGAAGTGAGGATTTCAGCTTCTATCAGAAAGCCGGCGCGGCGGTGCTGATGTTCCGCGTGGGATCGATCGAGCCGACACGGCTGGCCGGCCTGACTCGCGGCGGAATGGACGCTCCCTCGCTGCATTCGGCCGGCTACTATCCCGATGCCGATCTGACACTGGCGACCAGTGTGGCAGCAATGGCGGCCGCGGCGCTCGAACTGCTTCCCCCCGCGGGCAAATCGAAGTGAGCGGCGACAGTGTACGGCGATCCGCGTTCGAGGAAGACCGGCCCCCGCGGCGGATCGGCCGGGCCGCGGCTATCTGGCTGGCGGCGTGGGTCGCATTGGTGCTCGCGATCGTCGCGCTGATGTTCCAGCTCCGCGGCCGATTGGTCGAGCAACTGGGCACCGCCCAGGCCCAGGAAGATTGGGACGCTTGGCGAAAAACCGCCGACGAGCAGTCGCAGAGCGGGCCAGTTCGCCGGGCCAAGACGCGCAGCGCCGAGCCGCCGACGCTGGTCCTGCTCGCGCATTACTTCGGCACGATGCTCGGGGCGGCGATCATCTTCGGTTCTCTGCTGTCTGCCGCGTTGGTCATCGCCGTGCGGGGAGCATTCGGCCCCGGCCGCAAGCCGCCGCGGATTCAGAAGCGGAAACCCTGGACGCCGTAGCCGACGACCTGGGACG
This sequence comes from uncultured Planctomycetaceae bacterium, assembly GCA_963828155.1. Taxonomy (GTDB): domain Bacteria; phylum Planctomycetota; class Planctomycetia; order Pirellulales; family PALSA-1355; genus CAWCAX01. The sequence continues at coordinate 317,020 of CAWHDQ010000006.1, read as the reverse complement.
CGGCGGGGCGATGTCGGCGACGCTGGGAAGCCGGCAACCGTCAGCTCAGCCGCAGCGGCGACCAGTTGACGTCGACCCGGGTGTGCAGCCGCGCGGCAAGCTCCAGGAATCTGTTCTGGCCGTCGATCAGCGCGGCCGCCACGTCCCGCAGCGGCAGCTTGTCGCGCTCGAAACAAATCGACAGCCGCGAATCGATCGTCGGCACGATCGTGGCAGGCTGCTTGAGCTCGTCGGCCATGAGGCGCCGCAGGACTCCCGCATCGGCATAGCCGGGGCTGAAGACGAACAGCCGTTCCTCGGCGCCCTCGCCCGAGAGCAACGGCGCGGCGGCCGCCAACATGCCGCGGAGCGGGTCGTGGGCCGCCGCCGACTTGCCGGCCAGATCGAGCAATAGCCGCGTCACGTCGATTTGCTGGAGCGACTTGAGCACTTCGGCCTGGGCGGTGAGCCGCAGCTGCCGGGTCAAGCCAGCCAGGATCTGGCCGCCCGACTCCGCCGGTTCACCCGCTGGACGCTGCCGGGCAAAGAATGTGCTGGCAAAATCGTTGGCCAGCGGCACCGCAAGCTCGGCGATGCGTTGCTGCAGATACGATTGAACCGCCGAGTGCAGCGGCAGGAGCGGGGCCTCGTGGATCGAGCCTTCTCCCAGCCGCTCCTGCAATTCGCCAATCGCGGGAGGCTGTCGCGGAGCGTCCGCAGCGACGCGGCCAGCCGACCCAACTCGCTGCTGCAAGCGTTCAAAATTTGATCCAGGTTGCCGCGAGCCCCCGCCGGCGACGCTCTCGGCCAGGGCCGTGGCAATGTCGCGCACGAAGCGGCGATCGGCGGGGGGGCCCAGGGCCAGCTCGACCAGCCGTTTGATCTTTTCCGCCAGTTCGTCGGGGTAGCCGCCAACCGGGCCGCGCTCCAAGGGCATCGTTCGGGCGGTGCCCAGCCAGCGGTCGGCCACCGCCTGGCAGAGCCGGGCAATGTAGCCGTCGACCACCTCCGCGGGCAGGTTGTCGGCCGTATACAGGCCGAACGTACGCAGCCGTGCGTCGCCGGACAGGGCGACTCCGTCGGCCGCCGGCCAGGCATGGACCCGGTCCAGCAGCGTTCCGGCCTGAGTCGCCAGCCGGTGATACAGATAATCGGCGACCGAGTGCGAGCGATTCTGGAAGCCGACGTTGTCGAGGCCGTCGCCCAGGTGCGCGATCAGGGTTTCGTCGAACGTCGGCAGAATGCTCGGAACCGGCGCGATCCCGAGGGCTTCTTCGCCCGGGTAACCGCCGCCAGGGCGATTGAAGTGGGCCAGCTCCGTCAGACAGGCCACCGCGTTGGCGAGCGCCAGATCCCGCGCCGGGCCATCGCCTTCGGTGGCGTGCAATAGCAGACCCCGGAGCTCGTACTGGGCCAGCCCGATCTCAGCGGCCAGCTTCCGCACGGCGTACGCCAAATCGAGCACCATGCCGCTACCCGTGCCGCCGCTGATCGAGGCGACGAGCACGATCACCGGCCGGTTTACGAGCGGAACGCCAAGGACCGGGGCGCTCGCGGCTAAGGCGTCGGGTGCGGCAAAGGTCTGTAGCTCGTGGCGCAGCCGCTCGAGCACTTGCGGCGCGTGGTCGATCAGGGCAAGGCGTCCCAGCGGGCGGCAGCCTGAGGTGCGCGGCACGCGGGGAATGTTGTACAGCCAGCGGCGGCTGAGCCACTTGAGCACTTGCGGCGATTCGGTGCGATAGTCTTGCGTCGTCCGCAGTGGGACCAGCAGCGTGCCCTCGGCCGCGGCGCCGCCGAGAATGGACGTTCCGTCCTCGCGGTGCCACTTTGCCGGGTCGGTGTCGATCGCCAGCGTGGCCCAGGCCGGCACCGCCAGCGGCGCGGCAAATCGCTCGGAGAGGCGCTGCTCCAGTCGGCGGACGACGTGCGCCGCGGCCCCGCCCAGCGCTACGAAAAAGGTCGGCCGGGGCTGCCACCTGAGCTCGTCGTATTCGAAGGCCGGCAGACGATTGGCCACCAGCGGCGCCGCAGTGCCCAGCGGGGAGTGCTCGAACGCCGGACCGCTCGTCAGGACGAGGGTCGCGTCTTCGGTCGCCGGCGGCGAAATCGGCCGACCCGCAGGCGGCCCGGCTGGGCGCGGGTTTGCCAGCGTCCCTGTACCAGCGCCGGGCGTCGCCACGACGGCGAAGGGCGAACGCGCGACCGCGGGCTGGTCGGCTTCGCGGCGACTTGACTCCGCCGGAGCGGACGCCTGCCCGACATTTCCGCTCACCAGACTGTCGACAAACGCGCGGCAGCAGGGAAAGCGTTCTGCAGGCTGCCGCGAAAGCGCTCGGCCGACGACGGCCTGATCGGCCGGATCGAGCAATTCGAGCTTCGGCTTGGCGCCCAGCAGATGCTGCGCGCGCACTGGGCCGGGCTTTTGGCTTCGAACGGCGGCTGGCCTGTCAGCAACTCGGCGTAGACGACCGCCAGGCTGAACTGGTCGCTGAATCGGGTGGGCCGGCCCTCGAACACTTCCGGAGCGGCATAGCGCGGCGTCATGCCTTCGAGCACCGAGCCATCGCACTGTGCCAGGTTGCGCACCAGGCCGAAATCGCCGAGCTTCAGCCGGCCGCCGACCAAAAGCAGGTTCTCGGCCTTCACGTCCAGGTGCTGGAGCGACTGGCTGGTGTTCAGGTAATCGAGCGCGTCGGCCGCGTCGCGGAGATGGCTGATCAGCTCGTCGCGGGAGATGCCGGGATGTCCTTCAGCCTGACAGTTGACGAATCGCTGCTTGAGCGACATGTCGGCCAGCTCGGTCACGATGATCAACCGACCGCTGACGATTTCGATCCGCTCGAGCGACAGCAAGAACGGGTGCCGCAGCTGCTTGATCTGCTCCAGGGCCTTCAGCTCGCGCGAAGCCCGGATTTCGTTGTGGAAGCCATAAACGATCTTCACGGCCTTGGTCAGCCCGCCGGGCGCTTCGGCCCGCCAGACCTCGCCATAGGCTCCCGCGCCGATGCGCTCGAGCAGCACATAACCGGCGATGAGCTGAGGCCTGCTGCGGCAACGGTGGAAGGCATGACTTAGACCTCGACGACGTGCAACGGGTAGCTCGCGGCGGGCCGGTCTGGTTGGGCCCGCCCCGGGTCGACTTACTTGCGGGCTTCGACCGCGGTGAAGTAACTGCGGACGGCCAGATCGAAATAATCGTTGGTCATTTCCAGCGGCACCTCGCGAAACGCGCAGTAATTGCGCAGCTGGAACAGCAGATCGCGAGGATGGCAGCGCCGCAGCGAGCGGCCGGCGGCGCGATAATGCGCCTCGAGCAGGTGCTCGACCGCCTGGCGGCGATACTCGACGTTGACTGCCGCCGCATACTGGGCGAACAGCCGGTGAAATTCGTCCTCGTGCGGGTCTTCGACGTGGATCTTATAAGGAATCCGCCGCAGAAAAGCTTCGTCGGCCAACTCCGAGGGCTCGATATTCGTCGAGAAGATGATCAGCTGCTCGAACGGCACCTTGATCCGCTTGCCGTTGGCCAGCGTCAGGAAGTCGTGACGGTTTTCCAGCGGGATGATCCAGCGATTGAGCAACTCGTGCGGCTCGATCCGCTGGCGGCCGAAATCATCGATCAGCAGGCAACCGCAATTGCTCTTCAGTTGCAGTGGCGCCTCGCTGACGTGGAACTGGGCGTCGTGACGGATTTCCAGGCTGTCCATCGTCATCTCGCCGCCGACGATCACCGTCGGCCGGCGGATCCGTACCCAGCGGCGGTCGTGCGAAATGGCCGTCTTTTCGCTGCCGGCCTGGGCATCGACCGCGTCGTGGTAGGCGGGGTCGAACAGGCGGATGATCTGCCCGTCCTCGATGATGCAGTGCGGAATCCAGATGTTCTGGCCGAAGCAGGCAGTCATGCAGCGGGCAAGCGTCGATTTGCCGTTGCCCGGAGAGCCGTAGAGGAACAAGCCGGCCCCGCTGTTGATCGCCGGGCCGAGCGCGTCGAGCATGCCGTGCGGCACCGAGACGTCGGCGAACGCCCGCTCCAGGTCGCGCCGCTTGGGTGTTTCGCCGCGGATCGACTGGGCTTCGCAGGAGAGCACGTAGTCGGCCAGGGGCACCGGAGCCGGTCCGACGTAGGAGCAGGCCTGCTGCAAGGCATGGGTGTGGGCCCGACCTTGCTCGGTCAGGCGGTAGATGTAGTCGCTCAGCGGGGCCGAGCCGACGTGAACCAACACCTGCCGGGTGCGCAGCGCGTCGAACACCGGTTGCAACACACCCAACGACAGTCCGAGCTGGCGGGCAACCTGGTGTCCCGAGCTGGCTCCGACGGTGGCGATCTGCTTGCAGATCAGCGCTTCGAGCTGAGCGATCGACAAGCCGGTGTCCTCGATCCGCTCAGGCACGCGCGGCACGTACGAATCGTTGGCCAGCAGGGCGGCCAATACGCCCCCCTCTTCGTGCGACCAACTGGTGGAACAGCTGCTGCTCATGACAAGTTTCCTGGCAGGGTGGGCGGGGCGAGCGGTGCAGCAGCCTGGGTGTCCCCGGCGGCGCCGAGCACGGCGTCCAAGTGATGTCCGATTTGTTCCGGCCGGCCGTAGTGGAAACCCTGCGCCAGCTCGAAGCCCAGCTCGCGGCAAACCGCTGCCTCGCCCGCCGTTTCGATGCCTTCGGCCACCGAGACGATGCCCAGCGAGCGGACCACCCGGACCAGCGATTCGACCAGCGTTTGCCGGCTGGCCGGAGCCCGATCGATACCTTTGATGAAGGCCATGTCGAACTTGATGAAGTCGGGCGGCACCTCGACCAGCTCGAGTAGCCGCGACTGTCCGGCGCCAAAGTCGTCGTAGGCAATCCCGACTTGCAGCTCCAGCAACCTGGCCCGCAGTTCGGCGATGGCCGTGGGGCTGGTGACCGCAGCTTCGTGGATCTCCAAAGTGAATCTGGCCTCGGGGTGCAGGTCGCGCAGGCCGCGGATCGAGTTGACCAGCTGCGGCGTGCCGAGCTCCGTGGGATGTGTGTTGAGGAACAAGTTGGGGGTGCCCGGCAGTTGGGCTCCCAAGCCGGCGCCGGCCGAGCGGAACAACTCGCTCACATCCTGTTCGAGGTCGAACATCCCGGCGACGTCGAAGATGGCCTTCGGATTCTGCAGGCCGAACAGCCGGCTCCGGCCCAGCACCTCGAAACCGAAGATCGATTCGTCGGCCAGGGTCACGATCGGCTGGAAATGGGGAACGACTTCGCGATCGACCAGCAGCCGGTCGAGCTGCAACAGCAGCATCGCCCGATCGCAGTGGGCGGTGCCGATCGTCGCGGCCACCGAGCCGGCGCTGTCGAACTGCACGCGGAAGACTTGCGAGGCGAACTGGATCATGTCGCCGTCGTTGAGCCGGGCTTCGCCAACCACGCGGCGGCCGTTGACGTAAGTGCCGTTGGTGCTGTTGTTGTCGCGGACCCAGAGCGTGCCGCACTGCTCGAAGATCTCGGCGTGCAGCTTCGAGATTTGCGGCACCGGCAGGCAGAGCGCGGCGCCGGCGCGCGGCCGACCTGAAAAGGCAACGGCTCGACCGGCCACTTCTGCAGCGGTCCCGCGTCGCCGAGCTTGCCCAGCAGCATCCACTTGGCCAGCGCCGAGTTTCGTTCCTTGACCGACATGTCCTCTTCAACCCGATCTTTAGGGAATGTTCGCTGCCACCACCCTTTGCTCCGCACTCCCGCTGGGCAACCATAGGTTGCGATTAACCCAGCCGCGACTGGTGGCAACCGCAGCGAGCGGTTGGAGCGGCTAACGGGGCCGTAACGTTTACCGCCGGCCAATTTGGGGGGAAAGTTCGGTCGCGGTCAGCTCCGAGGGACTCCACGGCACCCTCCGGCCGAAGCTGTCCAACTGCCATTGCCCGCTGTCGGTCGAAACGGCGCATCTGGCTTGCGAGCAGGCGACTTGGGGCCGCAGCCTCGCCCGTGGCGCATTCTTCTGGCCCTGGCCGGCACAGCCGATGCTGCGTATTGTTCCGCGACCGACCGCCCCTTTTTGGCAATCCATTGCCGGCGGGTCCTGTCCCCGGGCTCAGCCTTAGCGGAGCGCGGCCTGGAAAAAACGGAGCGGAATTGAAGTTTTTGGGTTTTGGCAGGCGGCAGTGGGTACGCCGCGGGGGACTTGGGCCGGCAGGCCGGAGCGCCGCAGCCATGCCAGCAAGCGAGTGGAGAATGGGGCTTGAGTTTTTTCGCGCGCGGTTTCCATTTTCGCCCGACTCGGGCTACAATGGCGGCAGAATTGGGTCAGGCGAAGCGCTCCGCCGGCAACCCGTCGCCACGTTCTGTGGCGTGCCGAGAGCAGCCTGGCGTTTTTCGCAAGCTCATCTCGATTGTCGATCTGACGGTGTGCATAGTCGACCCGCAGCGTCTTGGCCTTCGGTGCCGGATCGTTGGCCGCTGCCCGGGTTGCCACGGAGGGTGTAAGGTTTCGATCGATCCTGGCCGCAGCGCACACGTGATGGCGCCGGGTTGGGGCTACTCTTTTCTTTAGTCGAGGTTTCCATGGTCAAACTTCTCCATCCGACCCCTGGCCCAGCAGCAAGCTCGTACGATCAACGCAGCGAGACCAAGCCGGTGGCGGTGCCCGAAGCTTTGATCAAAGACGTCGTCAAGCTCTGCAAGCTGCTGGCCGACGAAACCCGGATGCGGATTCTCTACTACCTGACTCAATCGCACGAGCTGCACGTGCGGGCCCTGTGCGAGCTGTTGGGCGAGAGCCAGCCGGCCGTGAGCCACCACCTGGCCCTGATGCGGGTGGCCGGCCTGATCGACCGCCGCCGCGAAGGCAAGCACAACTTCTACTACCTGCAGACCGACCGCTTCACCCGCCTGCTCGACGTCTTCTTTGCGACGATGCCCGAGGGAAATCGCCGGGTGCGGTTCGAAGATTACGTCCTCAGCCTGGCCCCGGCCTGAGTCGGCCGCATTCGGCGAAGCTATTCGGACGACGGTGCGTCCTGCGCTGTGCCTTGCTGTGCGGCGTCTTCCTGCGGAGTTTCGGCCGGTTCGGCCAGCAACTGCGCCACGAAGTGGTCCACCTGTTCGTAGGTGAACACGTCGGCGTCGCCGGCGGCCTGCTCGTTGTCGAACCGCTTGCGCAATTTGCCGCTGCGATCGTAGACGAACACCGCCGGCACCGACGCCAGATGGAACTTGCGGTAGAGCGCGTCCGACTCTTCACCCGCCAGCACGTTCTCGAACGTGGCCCCCTGCCGCTCCAGAAACTTGCGCACGCGGGTAGCTGCTCCTCGGGCTTGCCGATCCCCTCGTAGTCGAAGCTGAGCGAGATGCAGGCCACCTGCTCGGGCTCGTAACGCTTCGACAAGGCCACGAGCTTGGGGAACTCCTTAACGCAGGGCACGCAGGAAGTGCTCCAGGCGTCCATCACGACCACCTGACCCAGGTGGCTGCCGACGAGCTGCTCGATGCCGTCGTAATCCAGAATCGCGATCTCCACGGCCCCGGCCGGCGAAGCGATTTCGGCCGTCCCGTCGGGAGCCGGATTGCCGTTTGGGTCGTTCGAGGCCGCGGCTGACGGATTACCGTCAGGCCGGCCGCTGCAGCCGCAAATCAGAATCGAAACGGCAATCGCCATCCAACCACGGTGCATCGGGGACCTCGCTGATCGTTGCCTGGAATCCACCGCCACGAACGGCCGATTTGCTTCACCTTGCCAGACTTGCAGGGCCTGTGCAAGAGGCACCCCACGCCCGGGCGTGAATGGGTCTCGCTTGCCTACGGCGCTTCGGCCGGGTCACGGTGACCCGGTGGGCCGCGCCGCCAGCCAGGCGAGGTAGTCGCCGCCCGCGATCGGTACGGCATGCGGCGGCACCTCGCGCAGTTCGTAGACCCAGCACTCGAATCGCGTGCCGTCGGCCAGTTCGACTTCACGCATGCCGCGTACATACTCGCCGGCCTGGGGCCGCTGGGGATCAAAGCCTTCGTAGTCGTCGATATCGGCCAGAATCGTTTCGTCGGTCAATTCGAGGATTTCGCCGACAATGAACGTGGTGTCAGCCTCGGTTGTCGCGACCACTGCGCCGGGGTAGCTGCCCAGGTAGACGAGCCGCCCGGGCAATCGGCCGGTGCCGATCAGCCTCAGTCGGGCGACGAGGTGCCGGATCCGCGGCAGATCGACCGCCGGACGCAACGTGCCGTAAACGAACAAGCGATTCATAGCCCGCCCAGTTTGGCAGGCGTTTTGTGCGGCGGCAAGTCAGCTGCCAGCAGTAGGCTGGCAGTGTCAGCGGCGCCCGACCTTGACCCCGTTCGGTGCGCCTGCTATCGTTCCCGCCCCCGCGAACTGGCCCGCCCGCGGCCGAGGATTTGCGTCGGCCGAGTCCCGCCTGGCACCCCGATTTGAGTTTGGCCCCGAGGGCCCAGAAGGTCATGCCCCCTGCCGTGCTTGGGTATCTGACGCTGGCCGGCTGGCCCTCGTTTGCTCGGCGCTGCTGACGCTGCAGGCGTATGAGTTCCGCCGCTTTGCGCGCTGCGCGCGCTCGGCATCGCGATGCCCGGCCCCCGGGCGGCGCAGTGCTGGTTGTTTGTCCTTGCCGCGGGGCTGAGCCGGATTTGGAAGAAAACCTCCGCTCGCTATTCCAGCAGGATCATGGCGATTATCGGCTGGCCCTGGTCGTCGACGATGTCCGTGACCCCGCTTGTCTGCCGATCAGGCGGCTGTTGGCCGAAAACCGACAAATCGCCGCCCGGCTGATCGTCGCCGGAAAAGCGAGCCACTCGGGACAGAAAGTTCACAATCTGCTCGCCGCGACGGCTGACTTGCCGGCCGACGTTCGCTATCTGGCCTTCGTCGATTCCGACGCCCGAACTCGACCGGATTGGCTGCGGCAACTCGTTCAGCGGCTCGATTTGCCGGGCGTCGTCGCCGCGACGGCGTACCGTTGGCTGGTGCCGGCTCGGCCGAATCTGGCGAACTCGGTGGTCCACGCGCTCGACGCGGCCGTGGCATCCCTCGTGGGCCCGTCGCGGCATCGGCTGGTGTGGGGCGGTTCGTGGGTCGTGCGGCGCGACGTGTTCGAGTCCGCTGGCTTGCGCGAGCAGTGGCAGGGCACGCTCAGCGACGACCTGGTGGCCAGCCGCGTGCTAGGCCGGCACGGCCGGGTGGAATTCGAGCCCACGGCGGTGGTGCCCAGCGGCATCGATTTCGATCGCCGCGGCATGTTCGAGTTCGTGCGCCGCCAACTGACGATGGGCCGTTTCTACGTCCCGGCGTTTTGGAGCATCTCGACGGTGGCTGCTTGTCTGCAGCAAGCGGTGTTCTGGATTGGCATCACACTGGCGCCCTCCGCTTGGCGCAGCGGCGGCTGGCCGGTCGTGGCGGTGGCTGCCAGCCTGGGCATATATCTGCTGCAAATGGTTCGTGGCTGGCTGCGCGAAGACGCGGGCCGGCGCTTACTGCCCGAGGTGGCTGTCCAAACGGCAGCGGCGCGGAGGATCGCGGTTTGGGCCGGGCCGCTTGTCGGCCTGCTGCAGTGCTGGGGACTTTTGGCGGCGCTCGCCGGCCGGCAGATCGCCTGGCGCGGCATTCGGTACGAACTGCAGTCCGGCGGGCAAGTGAACGTGGTCCGCGGCCCGGTGGCCACGGCGCCGGAGCAGGATCTCTTGCAACACGCCGCTTGAGCTTCAGCCCTTCGCGACGCGCCACAAGCTCGCGGACGCGAGTCAGACAGTCCGAGAAGGAATCACACCGATGCACATTGTGCTCTGGGACACCCGGCAAGGCGGCGTGACCAAGGATTTTGCCGGCGGTTTCGGCGTCGGGCAGTTTCCCGGTCGCGGCGGGCTGGCCGGCCGATTCATCCGCTGGGCCTTCACCCGCGATCGGCGGCCGGTGGCCTTGGCATACGCCTATCTGGCCGCAATCTTCCGCGCGCTCGGGCACACGGTCGAATATGCCGAAGATCGAGTCCCGCCCGGCGCGGACGTCTACGTTTTCCATCCCTCGCTCATCACGCTGCCGCTCGAGCGGCGGGCGATCCGCCAGGCCCAAGCGGCGTCCCCCGGCTGCCGCGTGCTGGTCGTGGGATTGGTGGCCCACACGCTGGGCGAATCGTTCGCCTTGCCGGGAGTTACCGTGCTGCGGGGCGAGTGCGAGCAACTGTTCTGGAAATTCGAGGCGGTGCTGGCCGACAGCCGGCCGATTGTCGATTTAGGGCGTGTTGCCGATCTGGACGAGCTGCCGCTGCCCGACTGGTCGCTGTTTGGTCCGCGGCGATTTCGGGTGTCTTACGATTTTTCGCGGTTTCCGACCGGGCTGGTGCAGTCCAGCCGCGGCTGTACGCTCGCGTGCAATTATTGCCCCTACATCGTGGTGGAGAACAAAGTCCGCCAGCGGTCGCCGGAAAGGGTCGTTGCCGAGATCGCCGCCGGGGCGGAGCGCTACGGCTTCCGCTCGTTCAAATTTCGCGATCCGCTATTCGGGGTCGATCGAGCCGCGACGCAGGAACTGGCCGGACGGTTGGCCCGGCTGCGGCGGCCGATCCAGTTTTCGATCGAGAGCCGGATCGACGTGCTTCGCGAGGACACGCTGCGGACGCTCCGCGCGGCCGGACTCACTAGCATCACCTTCGGCATCGAGACGCCCGACGAGGCCAGGCTCCGCCGCTATCGCCGCGCACCGATTCGCGACGACCGCCAACGGCAGTTCATCGAGCTCTGCCGACGGCTCGGCATCCGCACGGTGGCGGGCTTCATGCTGGGTTTTCCCGACGACACCGCCGAGCAGATCGAAGGCGTGCTCGATTATGCCCGGACGCTGAACCCGACGTTCGCCAATTTCAATATCGTGACGCCGTACCCCGGCACCGAGTTCTTTGCCCAGATCAAGGACCAGATTGCCGATTTCGACTATTCGCGGTACAGCGTCTACGAACCCGTGCTGAAGTACCGGCACCTCACGCCCGGGCAAGTGGCCGAACTGCACGCGCGGGCGTTCGTGCGATATTACTTTCGCTCGCGCTGGTTGGCCACGAATGCGGCGTCGTTCTGGCCGGCGCTGGAGTGGTTGGGATTCGGCGCGTCGCGATCACGCCAGGCGAGCAATTCCGCCGGGACGGATCTCGGCTCCGTGCCGCGGGTCGGTTCAGCGAACGAGCCGCACGAGCAGGGCCAGCAGAGGAGCGGCGGCGACGACCACGGCGAAGATCGTGAGTCCCCGCGGCGGCAGCACGCGGCGTGAGCGAAGCACGACCGGCGTCAGCAGCAAGGCCACCAGGCCGATCACCAGGGCGCTGAATAAAAGCAGCTCCGCCCCGGCGGCGGCCAGGGCCTGATCGGGCTGCAGGGCCAGCCAACCGCGCAGCCCGGCGAACCCCAATTCGCAGCCCAGCACGACCAGCACCGACAGCATCCAGGCCGCGGTGGCGGCTTCGGCGGCGCGGCTTTCCGCCCGCAGCTCGGGCTGGGCCTTCAACTTCTTCGACTGCTTCACGCGATCGGCCTGCCGCCAGTCGTCTCAAGCGGGCTGCGGCACGCCGCTCGGCGAGCGGGGCTAGCCCATCAGGCGTGGATGTAGTGTACGACGATGCCGCCCGACGGACGGACCACGATCTTCACGCTCACGCCGCAGCAATAATCGTAGCGGACCACTTCCCGGCCCGACAGCCCGTCACGCCAGGTCACTTGCGGGGCGTCGGTGCAGCAAGCGGGCAGGCAAACCGGAACCGGCACGGTCGTCGTCGTGCAGCCGCAAGGCACTTTCACCTCCAGGACCGTCTCGATCGGCGTCAAGCAGCGGGCACATTCCGGCACGCGACCATGATGCACGTACTTGATCGCGGGTGCGACGGGCGGCAAGAGAGCGGGCGCCGCGAATCCGGCCGGCGCATATCCCGGCGGGAAGCCAGGAGTCCCGAATGCCGGTGACGGATATGCGGGCGGATAAGCGGGTGGCTGCAGCGCCGCCGGCTGGAAAGCATTGGGACCATACGCATTTGGCCCGTACGCACTTGGCAGGTAGGCATTTGGCTGGAATGCATTCTGCGGCACGGGGTCCAGCGGCTCGTACCTTCCGGGCATCCCGTTCGGCAACGGGTTCTCGCCAATTGCCGGTTGGGCCGCGACCGCTGAGCCAGCGACCAGGGCCAAAGCGGCCAGACTGAAGAACGTTTTCATGATCGATTCCTCCTTTGTGAAGCGCGGGGCCGAGGGGAACGTGTCTCGGCTCCCTAGGCACAACTGGCATATCTGCGTCAGCAGGCCACGCGCAAGTTTAGGGTGATGAACAGCCGGCGAGGTGTTTTTAGGCAACGCGAACCGCTGCCGGTGAAAAAATCCGCGTCGCAATCGGAACATTCATCGCAAGCGTCCGCCGCCTGCCGGCCGGACAACCGGCCCGCAACGCCGTGGGGCGGCATTTTTCACCGCCGATTTGCCGCCCGCGCGGCAGCGACCTAGAGTTGCGATGCAAGGCCCGAAATTCCCGTCTGCGGGCGATTGCAACCTCATCTGAGTACGAATTCCCCGTCAGATCCCAGTTCACGCGCGGCAGGTCCCAGGCGACTTGTCTTGGCGAACGAGCAGCGTGGCTGCGGGTCTGGCGCGGGGATGGCTAGCGCCGTGCCGGCAGCAAAGCCCTGGCGGCACTTGAGTTCTGCACGCATTTGACTCGACACCAGACGCGCCTGACCGTCCTCGGACGAGCGCGCGTCGCAGTATTGCCAGCTCGCCGTGCCTATTGCGCCCGACGCTACCGCCGCTCCCAGTTCCTGGTCCCCCCTGCAGGGATCGCTGGGGCAGCTGCTGCGCTTCGCAAGACGCGCTGCGGCAGTTCCTGGAACAGTTGTTCCAGGACTTGGAGCATGGCGAGCGAAGCGACGCGGTCAGCGAAGACCTGCTCCGTCGCCAAATCGAGGAACTCTCGGCCGACCGGCTGAGCCTGGAGAGCGAACTCGACGCGGCCCGGCAGGAGATCACCCAACTGTCGGGCACGGCCGTCGAATTGGCGAGCGTACGCGTTGAGCTGGCCGACGCCCGGGCCAAGGCCGGCCGGCTGCGCGATCAGCTCATGGCCGCGGCCAGCAACGAGCAGGCCCAGCGCGACGCGCTGCACGAGGCCGAACTGGAGCGCCGCAGCCTGGAATCAGAACTCGACATCCTCCGCCGGCGGGCCGCCGAGTTGGGTGAGGAACTGGCCGCCCAGAAGCGGCAGTCGGCGCAGGAACGCTCCACCTGGAATAACGAACTGAAGCAGTGGCGGCTGCTGTTCGAAAAGCAGGCCGCCGTGCTGGCCGCCAGCCACTCGCAGTCGCCCGGCGGGCTCGCCGCCAAGCGTCCGCTGCGGCCCGCGACTCAGTCCGATCCGGTACTCGGCTCCGTGCTGGCCCAGTTCGAAGGGCTGCACCACGACGGGCCGGACGCGGGGCACCGCTCCGCGGCCGACGGGCACTAACCACCGGCCAGCCGAATTGCCGACCACTCGAATCGCAAGTGGACGACCGCAGGGGGATTTGTCGATGACCGCACGCACCGGACTGAGCTATGCCGGCCGGCTCCGCGCCGCATTGCGCGCTGCCAGCCGCCGGTTGCACCAGGGGCTGAACCTGGCTCGCGGCCGGCGTCCGCCGGTGGCCGCGAGCGCGGCGGCCTGCACGCCCGCGCGCAAATCGCGCCCCGCCTTGCCCGACAAACCGGGAGTGCTGGTCGAGGTGATGCTCTCGCAGGGACGTTCCTCGTTGCTTCTGCGTCCGCAATTGATCGGCAATCTGAATGCCGACCAGCGCGCGCGGGCAGTGGCCGACCTGACGGCCCGGCTGGCGCTGATCAAGTCGGGGCCGGTGGTTGTGCTGGGCGTGGCCGATGCATTGGCCGATCTCGACAGCGACGGTCTGACGCCGCCGCCGTCGTCGGCGGAAGCCGTGCTGGTCGACTCGTTCTTTCTCGATCGCCATCCGGTCACCAATCGCGAATTTCGCCAGTTCGTCGACGCCGGTGGCTATGAAGAGGCATCGATCTGGGATGCAGAGGTCTGGCCGGTTGTAGCCGAGTTCGTCGATCGTACCGGCGCCCCGGGGCCGCGGTTCTGGTCGCATGGCCGCTACGAATCGCACCTGGAGAATCACCCGGTCGTGGGCGTCAGTTGGTATGAAGCCGCCGCTTTTGCCCGCTGGCTCGGCAAGCGGCTCCCGACCGACTGTGAATGGGTCCGGGCGGCGTCCGCACCGATTCTGCTACCCGGCGGCGAGCTGCGGCAACGCCGCTTTCCCTGGGGCGACAAGCCCGAGCGGACCCGAGCCAATCTGTGGGGCGCCGGCCCGGGCGGCACGCTGCCCGTCGACGCTTTGCCGCAGGGGGATAGCGCCGGCGGCATCCGGCAAATGGTCGGCAATACTTGGGAATGGACCAGCGGCGATTTCGACGCCCAGTGCGAAGCCAGCCTGTCGCCCGAGGGCTCGCTCCGCTCGACCGCCCGCAAATCGCTCCGCGGTGGGGCCTTCGACACGTATTTCGACGTCCAGGCAACCTGCCAGTTTCAAAGTGGCGACCATCCGCTGGCCCGCAAGCACAATATCGGCTTTCGCTGCGCTGGGCACCTGCGACCTCGAGCCGGCGGCGCCCCCGAGTCGGCCGATCGCGACGCGGAGCCGGCCCCGCCGCCGGACACCGTCGCAGCCGCCGTCGAATTCGAGTCCGAGCTGGCTGCGGCTTTGTGTTCGGCGGACGTGGCACTGGCCGCTTTGGTCGAGGAGGTCGTGCAATGAACCGGGCCGTCGCCATCGAACTCGATTCGTATCGTCTGGCCCAGTACGCGGTCGCAAGTCGCATGCCACATCTGTGGCGAAGGCAACCTGCGCGACGCCGAGCTGTGCCGGCATTGCTTCGCGCCGATGGCGCTTGGCCCACCAGGCCGCCAGCCAAGCTACGGCGCCGCGCCTGCTGGCCGCGCTGGGGGCCAGCGGCGTGGGCAAGACGGTTTACCTGGGGATGCTGCTCGACATGCTGGCCCGGCAGCCCGAGCGGCTGCAGATCATGGCCCGCGGCGCGTTCTCGATCACGCTCCAGCAAACCGCGATCGCCGCCATGGCCCGTTGCGAGTTTCCGACCAAGACGCCGGGCGAGCCCGACCGCTGGAATTGGATTCATTGCCAGGTGCAGCGGCCCAAGCAGAAGCGGCCCAGCGAGCTGATGATGCCCGACTTGGCCGGCGAAGCGCTGTGCGAGGAGTTCGACCACCCGGGCACGTATCGCGTCGTTCGTCCGCTACTCTCGCGCGCGGCTGGCGTGCTGGTGCTGGTCGACGCCGTGCGATTGCAGGAAGGCTCGCCCGATCAGGACTATTTCACGCTCAAACTGCTCAGCTACTTGAGCGAATTGGACCGCAACCCGAAGACCGGCTGGCGCAACCGCCCGCTGGCGATCATTTTCAGCAAGGCCGACGAAGCCGACGAATGCTTCGACGATCCGGAGTTGTTTGCCCAGCGCCGGGCACCGCGGCTCTGGGAGCATTGCCACCGATTGTTCCGCGATTATCGCTTCTTCGCCGCCGGACTGGCCGGTGCCTGCGCCCAGCGCGTGGTCCGCGGCGAGACCAAACGTGTGCCCCTGCGGATCGAGCCGCGGGGCATCATCGAGCCGTTCGAGTGGCTGCTCGGCCGGCTCAAAGCCTGAGCGGGCGACTGGGCGCCGCAGGAGGGAGGTGTTCTTCCTCGCGGAAGCCGAGTCGCGTGGACCCGATCTCACGCGTGCCGTTTGCACGATCCGACTTCGAATTCCGTTCCGTCGGCCAGCTCTGCAACGCAACTTCTGAACAAGACAGGTCACCATGCTTGTGGAACAGGCGATATTCGCGTCCGCCCGCCGCGGGCACGCCGAGGGGTATCATCTGATCGAGCGCTCGGCCGGGCTCAGCGAGTCGGATGCGTGCGATTTGAGCCACTGGGGACCGACGCACGACTCGCTCGCCGCGGGCGATCCGCAAGCCGTCAGCTACAACTTCTTTCCGCTGCAAAGCGGGGCTTATTGCATCGCCCAAACCCGCAACGCCGGCGCCGAATACAGCGGCCGCGGCGGGGCCCAGGTACAGACCTGGTGCCTGGTCGTGCCGCCCGCCGTGTTGAGCCGGCTCGCCGGTAATTCGTTCGCGGTTTGGCGCGGCCGCAGCCTGTGGTCAGTTGCCCGCGGGCGACCCCGACGCCTTGGCCGCCAACGGCGGCCGCCTGGCGGCCCTGCGGCTGGTCGGCAGTGCGCCGGCGGTCGATCACATGCTGTTGGCCCAGTCGTCCCTCGATCCGGGGCCGCAGGCGATGGCGGCTTTGGTCGACCTGGTTCTCTCCAGTCGGCGGCTGGTTGTCGTGACGCCGGCCGGTGAGCAGGTCTTGGCCGGACTGATCAGTTGCTTGCCGCTGGAACGGCGCGAGGGAGTTTCGTTTTCGACCGGACTGAAGCTGTCGCCGCGACGGCCGTTTCGCGTCTCGACCGTGCCTGCCGACAGCGCCGAGCTGCGCCGCCAGGCGCGATCGCTCGGGGCCGAGGTCGTCGTGCTCGACGATTTGCGCGGCCCAGGTGCCCCAAGATTCCTGGGCCGAAACGGTCCGCTCGGCCTTGAAGGACTTCCGCTTCAGCCAGTTGGCGGCCGAAATTGTACGCCGCGGCACACCCGTCCCGGTTGCCGCCGCCACCGGGCAGCCCAGCCTGGGCGAAGTGGCCACCCTGGGCTGGGAGGGCCGTGTCTCCGCCGCGCATCCGGCTGCGTCCGAATCTCAATCCAAACGGCCTGCCGCGGCAGTGGCCTCGCAAACACCGGCAGCGACCACGCGAGTCACCAGCTCACGTTGCCGGAATCACGAGGCGCTGGAGCTGGTTGAAGAACTCGACGATCTGGTATTCGAGGCAATTGCCGGCGACGCGGCGGCCTTGGCCCGGCTGGGCGAATGTTGGCCGCGGGCGGCCGAGCAGTTGGCACCGGCGGTGCTCGCCGAAGCCCGCGAGCAGTATTTGCGGCGGGCGCTGGATGTCTGGAATCGGGCCGAGCCGGCGGCCGAGGGCAGTGCGGAGCGGTCGGCCGCGGCCCTCGACGTGCTGTGCCTGCTGTTTCCTGAGGGGGAAAACCCGGCCGGTGGCGGCAATCCTTCCCGGCGGCCGGCGGACCGGCATCAGCAACCCGCCCGGCCTACGCCTTGACCATCGACTCGTAGAACTGCCGGAACAGGTAGTTGCTGTCGTGCGGGCCGGCTGATGCCTCGGGATGATACTGCACGCTGAAGGCCGGCAGCTCGAGGTGCCGCACGCCTTCAATCGTGCGATCGTTCAGGTTGATGTGCGTCACTTCGAGGGCGGCAGGCAAATCCTCGCTAGCCACTGCGAAGCCGTGGTTCTGGCAGGTGATCTCGACTTTGCCCGTTTCTCGATTCTGCACTGGCTGGTTCGAGCCGCGATGGCCGAACTTGAGCTTGAACGTCCGCGCCCCGCAGGCCAGCGACAAGAGCTGGTGCCCCAGGCAAATTCCGAACACCGGCGCCTTGCCCAGCACGCCGCGGATCGTTTCCACGGCATATTGCAGTGGTTCGGGATCGCCGGGCCCATTGGAGAGGAAAATGCCGTCGGGCTTGTGCTCGAGCACTTCGGCGGCCGAGGCGGTTCCCGGCAGCACCGTGACGCGGCAACCCCGTTCGTGCAGATGCCGGGGAATGTTCCACTTCATGCCGAAGTCCAGCGCCACCACGTGCGGACGCTCGGCAGCCACCTGTGCCGCGGGCTCGCGGACCCCCGCCGCGTCGCGGGCCCAGGGGCTGAGCCGCTCGTGCCACTCGCGGGCCGATGGCGGGACCACCTCGCGGACCAGGTCGCGGCCGACCAGGCCGGGGCTTTGCCTGGCCTTATTCGCCAAGCTGGCGTCGTCCGAGTCAACGGTCGACAGCACGCCCTTGAGCGCCCCGAATTGCCGCAGCCGGCGAACCAGGGCCCGGGTGTCGATGCCCGCGATCGCCACGATCCCGCTCCGCTCGAGATACTCGGTCAGCCGCTGTTGCGAGCGGAAATTGCTGGCGATGCTGCTGGGATTGCGGACGATGAAGCCGGCGACCTGGGGACGCTCGCTTTCGAGGTCTTCCTCGTTCACCCCGTAGTTGCCGATTTCCGGATAGGTCATCGCCACGATCTGGCCGCGATAGCTCGGATCGGTGAGGATTTCCTGGTAACCGGTCATCGAGGTGTTGAAGCACACCTCGCCGTCGACCTCTCCTTCGGCACCGCAGGAAATTCCCGTGAAAACGGTACCGTCTTCCAGAGCCAGTTTGGCGGGTTTGGTCATGGCGCAAGCCCAGTGCGGGGTCAAACGGTGGGGAAGGTGCGGGTCGAACGGTCCGGCCGGCGGCCAGGCAGGCAGTTTGCGGCTAGCAAGCTAAAGTTCCCCGGCGGGCTGGCCCGATAGGGTCTGTACGGCTGTGGGTCTCTGGACAACACAAACCCAAAATTGTGAAGTTCAGACAGCCAAGTAAGAGGGTTCTTGCCCCGGCGAGCAAGGACCCTCTATTTTTTTGCGCCGACGGGCAAACCGCTGGCTGGATCCGGGAATCGTCGGGTACCCAAATTTGCGGTCGCCAACAGGCGTTTTCTGGCGCGGTCAGACTTAAGCCGCCTCGCTGCCGCGACGACGCTCATTGTAGCGTGATTGCTAGCGAGTGCCCAGCGGGTGGCGACTGGCGGCGCCCCAAGGCGAAAAGCGGGGCTCGGGCAATCGAGACTTGCGAGTTTCGAGGGGCGACTCAGCGCCGACGCCCGTTGCCCTTGCGGATCGAAGTAATCCGCGGCTGTGCCGGCCGGTTTGCCCCGCACGACGCATGCCCCCGGCTCGCGCCGCACCAGGGCCATCAGGCTGACCCCGCTGCGAAACGGCGTGGCCCGCTCGCCGCGAACGAGCCGCAGCAAGCGTCGGCTCTCGCGGGTCATCGTCCAGCGGAGCAGCTGGTTCAGCGGCGGCGGCGGCACGCGAAAATCGGTGCCGGCGTGGCCGCTGGCTTTGCCCGTCCAGCGATTCCAACCGCGGACCAGCTTCACGATGCCGTATAAGTGGCTGTTATAGTAGGACACCATTTCTGCCCGGGCGGGCAGCCCCTGCCACAACTGCTCGAACCGCCGCTGGTCGTAGCGGCGATAGTGGCCGAAACTCTCGTCGTGCTGGCTCCAGAGGGCCAAATGGGCCGGCACGGTCAGCAGCAGACAGGCACCCGGCCGCAGGGCCGCCAGGATCGACGAGAAGCAGCGCAAAATCGTCGGGCACGTGTTCCAGGACGTCCGAGAGCACGACGACGCTCGCTCGCGCCAGGCCATCCCGGACGTCGTCCGGAGCGAAGCCCTGGCGGAACTCGACCTGGGGAAACCGCCGCCGGGCCAAGTCGATCGCCTCGGCCGAGGTATCGATGCCCAACGTCTCGTAATCGCCGGCCAGGGCCCCGAGGTTGGCTCCGGTGCCGCAGCCGACGTCGACCACCAGCTGGCCGCAGCCTGGCGGCGCCACGGCCCCAATCACCCGACGAAGTATCTCCCGCCGGGCAACGAACCACCAGTGCCGCAGCTCGATCTCGGCGTGGAGTTGGAATTGGGCCGATTGCATGGATTATGGCGCCTGCCGCGCGTCGGTGGGGATTCACCCGGCAGTGCAACTATAGGTCGGCAATCGGCCGCGCGTGGTGGCTGCAGCCTGTTGAAAAATGCCCTCCTGGCATTTTTCAATCTCGCCAAGGGCAGAGCAAAGCTCCGCCCGGCTCGCAAAACGACGACTTGCGTTGTCGTTTTGGGATCGCATCCCTGCGATCGCGCCGCCTGTTGAATTCATCAACAGGCGGCTAACGCGGCAACTCCTTCAGGTAGATGTTCTTGAAATAGAGCGTGTTGCCGTGATTCTGGAGTTCGATCTGGCCGGTCGGGTAGAGCGGCTTGTCGCGCTCCCAGTAGTTTTCGAGCGGGACGTTGTCGACCACGAGCTGATCGTTCAGGTACACGGTCACCTTGTCGCCGACCATCTTGATCTTGAACGTGTTCCACTCACCGACCGGTTTGTCGGCCTTGGCGGTCGGCTTGGACGGGTTCTTCTGGTTGTTGTACAGGCCGCCCGATCCGATCCCTCCGGCCGGCTTGCAATCTGGATCCCAAATCTGCACTTGGGGCGTTCCGCGGAGGTAAATTCCCGAGTCGCCGTCCTTTTCGATTTTCCAATCGAGCAGCAATTCGAAGTCGCCGTAATCCTTGGCCGTACAAATATTTTGTCCCTTACCATCGAAGACCAGCACGCCCCCGTCGGCCTTCCAGTGGGCGTTCATGTCCGCGTCGGCCTTGGTCTGGGCCTCGGCCAGCTGCTCGGGCGACATTTGAGCCCGCTTCGGCGGATCGGCGACCAGGCCTTTCCAGCCGGTCAGGTCTTTGCCATTGAACAGGGCCACGAAGCCCTCGGGCGGCGTGTTGTCGGCGGCCGACGCCAGCGAAAACGCGGTCAACGAGCAAGTCGCCATCAGAATCACGCCCAATCCGATCCGCCTCATGGTTGGTCCTTTCAAAAGATGTTCACGCGATTCAGCCGCCGAGCGCGGCCCCGCTTTGGCAGGGCCTCAGAATAATGGACGGCGAGCGGGTTCTCAACAAAGCCCGCTGAAAGTATGACGGATTAGGGCTCGGCTTCCTCCATTGGCACCAGCAGCGGCTCCAACTCTGCGTCCTCGGGCGGTACGTTCTCCAGCAGGCCCCCCAAGGCGAAGAGGACGGCGAAAAACAGGCCGAGCGCCAGGATCGACGCCAAGATGTTCGTGCCGCCGCGGCGGGCGACTTCGGCACGCAACGGTTCGCCGGCGAGCCCGAGTTGGCGGGATTTCGCAATCAGCTTGTTGACGTGCCACAAGTACAGTCGATTGGCCAGGATGCCGCAGAGGATCCAGGTGCCCAGCGACATCCCCCGATCGACCAGGGCGGGCACCTCCGTCTCCGTCAGGGCCTCGAACACACCCTCTGCCACGATGATCGCGAGAAACGCCCCATACAGGACGAGCGTGGCCAGATACAGCTTGCGGTAGGGAAGCCACAGACCGCTCAGCAGAAAGGCCGCCCAATTGAAGCCTGTGACTTCATGGATTGTCGCGCGTCCGTTGCGCCAGTGTTTGAGGTAATAATCCGCATTGCGGCCCACGGCGGCCCGTAACAGTGCCGCGTGCGAGTCGGGGTCGTCGTCCCCGGCAGTCTGTCCGTCGATCGCCAGGGGCGCGGCGTAGGGATTGCTCTGGTTTGGCGGCACTGCGTCGACCATGGCGCACCTCGCTCGGTGTCTATCCCCCGCGCGTTTTTCGCCGGCGGCTCTGCGCCGGACACGTCCGCTACGACGTCTTCGAGCACGCGGCCAGGTCGGCCGCCAGACGGTCGAGCCGATCGGACAGCTGCTGCTTGACTGCCGCCAAATCGTGGATCTGCTCGGCCGGCTCGAAATCGAACATGTAAAACTTCACCTTGGGCTCCGTGCCCGAGGGACGCACGGCCACGTACGTGCCGGGTGCGTCGAGGTCGATCATCACCATGTCCCCCTTGGGACCGGCGAACGCGGTCCAGGCGGTGCCGGGAGTCAGTTCGCGCAGGTTCAGATAATCGCGCACTCGGCGCACTCGCAAACCGGCCAGTTGCTGGGGGGGCTCCTTGCGTAGCAGCGCCATCAGGGCCTCGATGCGGGCCATTCCTTCCGAACCCGGCATCGCGATCGAAACCTGCCGCTCGGCGTGGCAACCGTATTGCCAATACAGGGCATCGAGCTTCTGGTGCAGCGTCTGGCCGGCCGCTTTCACCTGGGCGGCCAGCTCGGCCAGCAGCATCGCCGCCACGGCCGCGTCCTTGTCCCGGGCATAGGAGCCCACCAGGTAGCCGTGCGATTCCTCGCAGCCGAAGATGAAATTCTCCGGTCCGGCCTCGTCCATCGTTCCGCCGATGTACTTGAAGCCAACCTGCAGATCGCCCAACGTCCGCACGCCGTAGGCGTCGGCAATCCGGCGGACCATCTCGGTCGTGACGAGCGTTTTGACCACATAGCCCTGCGGGGCTAACCGGCCGGCGGCCTGGCGGCGCTCGAGCAAATACTCGGCCAGCAGGGCCGCGATCTGATTGCCCGTCATCGTGGCCCAGTCGCTGCCGGCTTGCGGCAGCAGGGGAGCGGCCAGGCCGATCCGGTCGCAGTCGGGATCGCTGGCCAGCACCAGGTCGGCGCCGGTCTGGCGGGCCCGCTCGATGATGATGTCGAAGACCCGCGGATTTTCCGGATTGGAAACGTGACCCGGCACGTTCGGAAAATCGCCGTCGGGTTGGGCGTGCGGGCCGAACAGCTCGACGTCCTTGAATCCGTCGGCGGCCAGTGCCGGCAGCACCGCGATTGCTCCCACGCCGTGCAGCGGGGAATAAACGATCTTGAGTTGCCGTGGTCCGGGCCAGGCCTGAGCCGCGACGTTGGCGATATACGCCGCGTCGGTCTCCTGCTGGCAAAGGACGATCTTTCCGGCGGCGACCCCCTCGGCAAATGGAAGCCGCTCGATCGTGTTGCAACTCATGACGCGGTCGATCACGCCCTGGTCGTGGGGCGGGAGCAGTTGCCCGCCGGTCGACCAATAGGCCTTCACGGCATTGTCACTGGGTGGATTGTGGCTGGCCGTGACCATGATCCCGCAGCTGCACTTGTGCATCCGCACGGCGAACGACAGCTCGGGCGTGCTGCGGTAACCGTCGAGGAAAAAGACTTTGAAGCCGGCCGCGGTCATGATCTCGGAGCACAGCTCGGCAAAATGTCGCGATTGATGCCGGGTGTCGTAGGCGATCGCACACGACAAGCTGCCGCCCGGCAGGACGCCTTTCACGTAGTCGGCCAGGCCCTGGGCGCTTTCGCCGATCGTGCGGTCGTTAATCGCATTGGAGCCGATGGGGTACATCTTGCCCCGTCTGCCGCCGGTGCCGAAGGGAATGACTGTCCAGAAGACGTCGTCCAGGTCCTTCCAGCGGCCGGCCTGCATGTGTTCGACCACCTGCGGGGCGTATTCGCGGTAGCGGGGTTCGGACAGCCAGGCGCGGAGGTTGGTCACTGCACCGGGCGAAAGTTGTTGATTCTTGGCGGCGGCGTCCAGCTGGGCCAAGGCTGCGGCCTGGTCGTAGCCGGCGGCCGAAGTGCGATCGAGTGCCATAACGATTGGTTGGTCGGTTTTGCGGAAGCGGTTCGCCAGAAAGCCGGCTCAATTGTGCCCGATTTGCCCGGGCCGGGCCAGTGGCCGCCGCGATTGGCAACCGGCAGCGAGCGAACTCGTGGAAAATGGTTTGCGCGGCCCGCTTCCCAGGCGGCGGCGTGAATCTATACTGCCGCTTGCCGGCCGTTGGGTCTCGCGGTCCATTGCTGGCGCGTTGCGCATCACCGGTTGTTCCCACGGAGCGGGAATTCGTGAGCCAATTGATTATCAGCGTGTCGGGTCTGCGGGGCGTCGTGGGCGAAAGCCTCTCGCCGCTGGAAGCGATTCGCTACGTCGCGGCTTTTGTTGCCGACTTGCCGCCCGGTCCGATCGTGATCGGCCGCGATGGCCGCTCAACTGGCCCAATGCTGGCCGCCGCGCTTTCCGCCGGCCTGACGGCGGCCGGCCGCGACGTGCTCGACGCGGGCGTGGCCTCCACGCCCACGGTGGGCGTGCTGGTCCGCAGCGTCAAGGCGGCGGGCGGCATCCAGATTTCGGCCAGCCACAACCCGCCGGAATACAACGGGCTCAAACTCTTCTCGGCCGCCGGCCGCGTGCTGCCGGCAATCGCCGGCAAGCTGGTTCTCAATCGTTACGAGCAATCCGCCTGCCAGTGGGCCGCTTTCGACCGCGTGGGCAGGCAGGCCGCGGTCGTCGACACCACGACCGCCCATCTCGGCCTGATTCTGTCTCTGGTCAACGTGCCGGCGATCCGCCGCCGCAACTTTCGCGTGCTGCTCGATGCCAATCATGGCTCGGGTAGCGTGCTGGGCACCCGGCTGCTCGAAGCGCTCGGGCTGCCAGCTCACCGCTGCTCGGCGGCACGCCCGATGGCAGCTTCGCCCATCCACCCGAGCCGACCGCCGAGAATCTGGCCGGCGTGCTCGATCGGGTCGCAAAGGCGGGGCTCGACGTCGGCTTCTGCCAGGATCCGGATGCGGATCGCCTGGCCGTGATCGACGAGCGCGGCCGATACCTGGGCGAGGAATACACGCTGGCCCTCTGTGCCGACCATCAGCTACGCCGCACGCCGGGGCCGGTCGTGACGAACTGCTCGACCAGCCGCATGACCGAAGACCTGGCCGCTCGCTACGGCGTGCCGTTCTTTCGCTCGGCGGTGGGCGAGGCCAATGTCGTCGACATGATGCTGGCTCGACAGGCGGTGCTGGGCGGCGAGGGAAACGGCGGCGTCATCGATCCGCGGGTGGTGCTCGTGCGCGACAGTTTTGTCGGGATGGCGCTGGTGCTCGATGCGATGGCGGCTCGCGGTCTGGCCGTCGGCAAGCTGGCAAACGAGCTACCGCGGTACGAAATCGTCAAAACCAAGATCGTTCTCCCGCGCGAGCGGATCGCGCCGGCGCTAGCCGCGCTTGCCAGGCATTTTCCCACGGCCACGGCCGATCAGCTCGACGGCGTGCGGCTCGATTGGCCCGGCAAATGGCTGCTCGTGCGGGCGAGCAACACCGAACCGATCGTCCGGGCAATCGCCGAAGCGCCCACCGCGGCCGAGGCTCTGCAGCTGTGCAATGAAGCCGCCGCTGTATTGGAAGCGGCGGCGCGCTAGTTACGGCCAGCTAACGTTCCGCCAGCCCCAGGTCCTGATACAGGGCGGCGAGCACGGCCCGAATCCGGGACTGATGTTTTATTTCGCCCGGCGTGCCGCCCAGGTAGCAGCCCACGGCCAGGCGATGAGCCGGATCGGCAAACCCGACCGACGATTGGCTGCCGCTGTGCCCGAAAGCGCCATCTGAGGCAAATGGCCCATAACCGTACGGCACGTTCAGTTCGCCATAGCGCTTTGAATCGAGGATCAGGCCCAGGCCCCAATCGATGCGGTGCTTGAACGTCTCGTCGTACATCCCTTCGCGCTGCCGGCGGGTCATTTGCGCTACCGATTCCGCCGCAAGCACTCGCACGCCGCTGCGTTGGCCCCCGCCGAGCAGCATTTCGTAGAACATCGCCAGCTCGCGCATCGGGCCCAGCCCGCCGGCGCCGGGAATGCAATCGGTCGCTCCGCGCTCGCTGCTATAGCGATGGGCCGCGCGATTTGGCTTTTCCGTGTCGGGCAGGAT
This sequence comes from uncultured Planctomycetaceae bacterium, assembly GCA_963828155.1. Taxonomy (GTDB): domain Bacteria; phylum Planctomycetota; class Planctomycetia; order Pirellulales; family PALSA-1355; genus CAWCAX01. The sequence continues at coordinate 291,756 of CAWHDQ010000006.1, read as the reverse complement.
CGCGATCCGATCGCCGTACTCGCGGTATCGCTCGTGCGGCATTCCGAGCCAGCAGTTGCGCATGCCCAGGGGCTCGAAGATTTTGCTCCGCACGTATTCGCTTAAGGGCGCCCGGCGGCCCGCTGGACCAGCTCGCCCAGGATGTACCAACTGGTGAACGGGTGATAGCCGGCTTTTTCGCCCGGCACCCAGCCTCGTTCCAGGCGAGCGCGGCAGAGCCGGGCAATGATCTCATCCCAATCCGATTCAGGCCAATTCAGCTCGACGAAGCGGAAACCCGCGGTGTGCGTGAGCAGTTGCCGGAGCGTGACCAACTGTTTGCCCTCGGCGGCGAAGGCCGGCAAGTAGCGGGCGACCGGCTCGTCGAGCGCCAACTGTCCACGCTCGACCTGTTGCATCACGGCTGCGGCGACGATCGGTTTGGTCGACGAAAGCCACAGCACCAGCGAATCGGCCTGCATCGGCAGGCCCGGCCGCCGCTCGCCGATCGCCAATTCCGCCACGGCCTCACCGCCGATCGACGCGAAAACCTGGACCCCCGTATGCAGCCCTGCCGCGATGCCTTGCTCGATGACGACTCGGGTGCGCGATAGCTCGCGAAGTTCCGGCATTGAAGGAGAGGGGATAAGGGGGACGCGGTAGGGGATACGGGGGACGAAGGAAAGGAATCGAGAGACGAGTGGGCGAGTTCGGGGTCCCAATCTTGAGGGCGAAGATCAAACCGACTGATTCGCGAAACTCCGCCGGTCGGGTTCACTCCTCGGGTTTCTGCGGCCAATCCGAAGTCTTCCGTCGCTTCTCCCTCGTCATCTCCCGTATCCCCTGCCGCATCCCCCCATCTCCAAAAACATTACTGATCCAGGTTGACGCCCATCTCCCGCAGCAGCATTTTCATGTCTTCCCAGACGTCGCGCTTGGCGGCGGGATTGCGGAGCAGGTAGGCCGGATGATACGTGCAAACGATGCGGATGCCGTTGCGCTCGTGGAACCGACCGCGCAGCCGGCCGATCGACTCGGTCGTGTCCAATAGCCGCTGGGCAGCCACCGAGCCCAGGCAGCACAGGAATTCGGGCCGGATGATCTCCAACTGCCGGTCGAGATAACCGCGGCAGTTCTCGACTTCGTCCGGGGCGGGCGTGCGATTGCCCGGCGGGCGGCACTTGAGCACGTTGAGGATGTAGACATCCTCGCGCTTCATCTGGCAGGCTTCGATGATCTTGGTGAGCAACTGGCCTGCGCGGCCCACGAACGGCTCGCCCTGCTTGTCTTCGTCGGCCCCCGGCGCCTCGCCTAGGAAGCAGAGCCGGGCCTGCGGATTGCCGACGCCGAAAACGGTTTGGGTACGCGTGCTGGCGAGCTCAGCGCAGCGCACGCAGCTCGCCACTTCCTGGCGAAGGACCTGCAACCGGGCGAAGTGGTCCGATCGATCCCCGGCGGCCGATTTGGCGGGAACTGGCTTTGCCGGGGATGCCGCAACCGGGGCGGGTTGTGCCGCAGTGGCGAGGCGAGGTTGGGGCGTTGGGCCGCGTTGAGCCTGCTGGCTTCCCTCGGTCCCGGGCCGGACCGCCTCGACCGGAGACGCTGTGGTGGCCGAACGGCGTCGTGCCGGGGCAAATTGGTCACGCCGGCTCGAGCCAGGCTTTCCAGCTGTTGCGCGGCTGCCCGGCGATTGCCACGTTTTTCCGCACCCCCACCGCTTACTGCCATGCAAAAGATTCCTGTTCTGGCAACTTCTCGAGGCGTAACGGGCGCACTTCCGAAAGCATGCACGCGGCGGCGTCGACAACGGCTTGCGGTTTCCCGCAGAGCGCGAACTTTACCTAGGGAAAGCCGTCCAAAGTATAGGCAACCGGTCGCGGGGCGGTAGGGGTCCGCGATCGCGCAGACATTGCCGCCAGGCGGGGTTAAAGGGGGTGGGGCCCGACGTTCCGTTTTTTTGCCGTCGCATATGCCGCTTGGCAGTGGTCCGCCACCGGCCGCGGGACGGTAGAATGAGACACTTGGTCTCGCGCTGGCTCGCGCCGTTGTCGCGACCGGTCGTTCGACTATGATGAGAACTGGTTTTTGCGCGCTGCTCTCGCACTCGCTGGCAATGATCGGCCGGCGGCTCAATCGGTTATGGGTGTTCCTCAAGTCGTCATCGTCGGCCGGCCCAACGTGGGCAAGTCCAGTGTTTTCAACTGGCTTGCGCAGAAGCGTTTGGCAATTGTCGACGACACTGAAGGCGTTACCCGCGACCGGCTGAGCTATCTCGTCTGCCACCGCGACCGGTTTTTCGACCTGGTCGACACCGGCGGCATCGGCTTTGTCGATCCCGACAATCTTACCGCCAAGATCGACGACCAGATTTCGGCCGGCATCGAATCGGCCGACGTGATCCTGTTCGTCGTCGACACCCGGACCGGCATCACCGCCCAGGATCTGGAAGTGGTCCGCCGGCTACGGTACGTCGAGACGCCGATCATCTGCGTGGCCAACAAGACCGACGACGTCTCGTTCGACCCGCAGGCCGACGAGTTCTACAAGCTCGGCCGCGGCAAGCTGGTTCGCGTCAGCACGATCCAGAACCGGGGCCGCTTCACCCTGCTCGACATGATTGCCGATCGGTTGCCCAAGCCCGATATGGAGCAGCCCGAGGATGTGACCGAGCCGGTCATGAAGGTCGCGATCGTCGGCCGGCGGAATGTGGGCAAGAGCACGTTCGTCAACACGCTGGCCCAGGCCGAGCGGGTGATCGTCAGCGAGTTGCCGGGCACCACCCGGGACAGCGTCGACGTGCGGTTCGAACTCGACGGCAAGTCATTCATGGCGATCGACACGCCCGGGCTGCGGCGGACCAAGAGCATCGCCACCGACATCGACTTCTACAGCACGCACCGCGCTCAGCGGAGCATCCGCCGGGCCGACCTGGTGTTCATGTTTTTCGATCCGACGCAGCGGATCGCCAAGGTCGACAAGCAGCTCTGCGAATATATCGCCGAGAATTACAAGCCCTGCGTGTTCGTGGTCAACAAGTGGGACCTGGTCTGCGACAGCGTGCTGACCGACAAGTGGGTCAGCTACCTGCACGACACGTTCCGTACGATGCGCTATACGCCGATCGCCTTCATCACCGGCCAGACGGGCAAGAACGTCAAAGCCCTGATCAACCACGGTCAGATGCTGTTCAAGCAGGCCCGGCAGCGGGTGGCCACGGCCGAGCTGAACCGCGTGGTTCGCGAAGCGCTGGAGCGCAACCCCCCGCCCTTGCATCACAATCACCGGCCCAAGGTTTTTTACGCCACGCAGGTCAGCGTCCAGCCGCCGACGATTGTGCTGTTCTGTAGCGACCCGTTGATGCTCAGCGAGCCGTACCGCCGTTATCTGTTAGGCGTGTTTCGGGCTCGGCTGCCGTTCTCGGAAGTGCCGATCAAGCTCTACCTCCGCAAGCGGCAGCAGGGCGATCAGCGCGATGAGGTCGAGCGGCCCGCGGAAAAGACCGTCCCGGCCGACCAGACCTGACGGCGGCGTCAGCGATGTTTCTCCGTTAAGCCCGCCGGTGGTAAGCGGCGGGAAACGCGCGAGTCGGAGCCGCGCCTGATAACAACGGCGGCGCAACAAAAACCCGCCGGACGCCGCCGGCGGGCTTAACTGTTAATCCACGAACCCCAGCCGGGCGCTACGACGCGCTCTTGGCCGGCTGCTTTTTCTTGGCGGACTTCTTCTTGCCGGCTTTCTTCTTGTCGCCGGCTTTCGCGGCCTTGGCGGCCACGGCGGCCTGCGCAGCGGCCAGCCGGGCGATCGGCACCCGGAACGGCGAGCAGCTGACGTAGTCCAGCCCGATCTCGTCGCAGAAGATCACGCTGTTCGGGTCGCCGCCGTGCTCGCCGCAGATGCCCAACTTCAAGTTCGGGCGTACGCCGCGGCCCTTCTCGACCGCGATCCGCATCAGCCCGCCGACGCCGTCGCGGTCGATCGTCTGGAACGGATCGTTGGGAACGATATCCTGCTCGCGGTAGTTGTTGATGTAGCTGGCGTAATCGTCGCGGCTCATGCCGAGCGTCGTTTGCGTCAGGTCGTTCGTGCCGAAGCTGAAGAACTCGGCGTGGTCGGCGATCTGATCGGCGCAGATAGCGGCCCGGGGCAGCTCGACCATCGTGCCCACCAGGTACGGGACCTTCACGCCCTTCTCGGCAAACACCTTGTCGGCCGTTTCGCGGACGATCTTTTCCTGGTTGCGGAACTCGGTGGCGAAGCCGGCCAGGGGGATCATGATCTCGGGATGGACGTCGATGCCCGCCTTTTTGACGTCGCAAGCGGCTTCGATGATCGCCCGGGCTTGCATCCGAGTGATCTCGGGATAGACGATGCCCAGGCGGCAGCCGCGGTGACCGAGCATCGGATTGAACTCGTGCAGCTCGTGCACACGGCGGGCAATCGATTCGGCCGAGTGGCCGATCTTCTTGGCCAGGGCCTGCTGCTCTTCGTGGCTGTGCGGCAGGAATTCGTGCAGCGGCGGGTCCAACAGGCGAATCGTGACCGGCCGGCCCTCCATTGCCCGGAAGATGCCGTCGAAGTCGCCCCGCTGGTGCGGCAGCAGCTTGGCCAAGGCCTTTTCCCGATCGGGCAGGTTGGTGGCCAGGATCATTTCGCGGAAGTCGTCGATCCGGTCGAAGAACATGTGCTCGGTGCGGCACAGGCCGATCCCCTCGGCGCCGAACGCGATCGCCTCCAGAGCTTGCTTGGGCTCGTCGGCATTGGTCCGCACCTTGAGCCGGCGGTGCTTGTCGACCCAGCTCATGAGCTGCTCGTAGCGCTTGTAGGTTTCGGCGTGCTCGGGGCTAAGCGTCTTGCTGATCAGCACCTGGAGGATTTCGCTGGGCCGGGTCTCGACCGCGCCCTCGAAGACCTCGCCGGTGAAGCCATCGATCGAGATTGTGTCGCCGGCCTTGAGCACCTTGCCTTTGACGGTGACGGTGGCGGCCGAGTAATCGATGTTCAATTCGCCGCAGCCGACGATGCAGGCCTTGCCCATCTGGCGGCTGACCAGGGCCGCGTGCGAGCTGGCTCCGCCGAAGGCGGTGAGGATGCCCTGGGCGATCTTCATGCCGCGCAGGTCCTCGGGGCTGGTCTCGCGGCGGACCAGGATCAGTTTGACCTTGTTGTCCTTCAGCCAGGCAGCCTCGGCGTCGGACGCGTGGAAGCAGATCTGGCCTGAGGCGGCGCCGGGGCCGGCATTGATCCCCTTGGCCAAAAAGCGGCCGGCGCTGACGGCGGCCCGTTTCGACTCCGGATCGTTGATCGGCTGCAGGAGCTGATTGAGGTCGTCGGCCGGAATCCGTTTGGCGCTCAAGGCGTCGGTCTGGGCGATCAAGCCCTCGTTGACCAGATCGACCGCGATCCGCACCGCGGCGAAGCCGGTCCGCTTGGCGTTGCGGGTTTGCAGCATCCAGACCTTGCCGCGCTGGACCGTGAATTCGACGTCCTGCACATCGCGGTAGTGTTTTTCGAGCCGCTTGCCGATATCGACGAGCTGTTTGTGGGCGTCGGGCATCGCCGTGGCCAGCGTTTCTTCGATCCGCTCGGGAGTGCGAATGCCGGCGACCACGTCTTCGCCCTGGGCATTGATCAGGTAGTCGCCGTTGAGGCCCGGCAGGCCCAGGGCCACGTCGCGGGTCATGGCCACGCCGGTGGCGCAGTCGTCGCCCAGGTTGCCGAAGACCATCGCCTGCACGTTGACCGCGGTGCCCCACTCGTGCGGAATGCCGTAGGTGCGGCGATAGACGATCGCCCGGTCGTTCATCCAGCTGCCGAACACGGCGCCGATCGCCCCCCAGACCTGGTCCATCGGATCGTTGGGAAAGTCGTGACCGGTCCGCTCCTTGATCGCGTGCTTGAACTCGGCGACCAACTCCTTGAGCTGCTCGGCCGTCAATTCGTTGTCGAGCTTGACGTGGGCCTTGTGCTTCTTGGCTTCGAGCAATTCCTCGAACGGGTCGGGATCGTGCTTGCTCTTGGGCTTCAGGTCGAGCACCACGTCGCCGTACATTTGCACGAACCGGCGATAGCTGTCCCAGGCGAAGCGCTCGTTGCCCGACTGCTTGGCCAGAGCCTCGACCGTCTGGTCGTTCAGGCCGATGTTGAGCACGGTGTCCATCATGCCGGGCATCGAGTCGCGAGCGCCCGAGCGGCAGGAGACCAAGAGCGGATTGGTGTTGGAACCAAACTTGGCGCCCATCTCCTTCTCGATCTTGGCCATGGCCTGATCGACCATTTTATGGAGCTTGGGCGGGTAGGACTTGTCGTGGGCGTAGTAATACGTGCAGACGTTGGTGCCGATCGTAAAGCCGGCCGGCACCGGCAGGCCCAGGTTGGTCATCTCGGCCAGATTGGCCCCTTTGCCGCCGAGCAGGGCTCGCATCGACGCATCGCCGTCCGAGCCGCCGCGGCCGAACGAGTAGACGTATTTCTCTGCCTTAGCCATAAATCGAGTTCCTCGTAGTCGTGGTGCGCCCGCCGGCTCAAGCAGGCGTGGTCTGCCGTGCTCGATGCGCGCCTGGGGACGAATGATCGGCGATGTTGAGCTGCCCGGCGGTCGACGAACGACCCGCAGCCAGTCGGTCGAACAGGATTTCGCGGGCCGGCTGGAGGTCCAAATGCCCCGCCGCAGGGTAAACGGCACAATTTAACAATGGGCCGGCGCGTCGTCAAGCGGCGCAAGTTCCGGCGTCTAGGCGATTTGCGGCTAAGCAAACGCGCCAATCCGGCGGAGGCGGCGTGCGCCGCAGCTTGAACGCCGATCGGCACGTGCGGCAGCGAAAGTGCCGCGATTACGGCCGCCGCTCGCCCGGATGGTAGTGGGCGCTGGCCTGCTCTTCGATCTCGCGCCAGTCGAACAGCTCGCGCTTCAGCTTTTGCCGCGAGATCAGCCCGGCCTGATCCTCGAAGTGTGGCGACTGCGGATCGCCACTCGAGCCGAAGTAAACGGCGCCTGCGCCACGCACCTGCGGGCCGAACTCATACACGGCCAAGTAACTGGGCCCGATGATGCCGTAGCGATTGCGGAGCGTCTTGTAGAACGGGATCCGCAGGCTGGGCGAATAATACTGCGTGAAGATCACGCCCAAGGGGCCCGGCCCGGCCACGCAGGGCAGGCTCGGATCGTGATCGTCGAACGGCAGTTCGACGGCGTCGGCGACTTGGGTGCCGCGCTGCAGGCGGAACACTTCGCCCCAGGGGACGCGCCATTTGCCGTGTACCGATTGCAGGCCGCCGGCTGCCTTGACCAGGGCCCGCAGTTGCCGCTCGGGGTCCTTGGCGTAGCGGCGGCGGAGTGTTTCGCCGGGATATTCGTGGCCGTACAACTCGGTATACCAGGCGTCGCAGAGCGTGGCGGCGGTCGAGTCGGCGGTGATTCGGCAATCCCAGGCCAGCAAGTGATCTAGGTAGGGCTGCACTTCGGCAGCGAGGGCCGGATCGGTCGTCTTCAGCTGCTTGAATTGTTCGGCATGTTTGGGCAGCTCCTGCTGGGCCCAGTAGACCGTGGTGTCGAACGCCGCCCGCTCGATGTCTTCCAGAGTCGCGTCATGCAGGGCGTCGAGGACCTGCCTGGAGCGCTGGGCACGGCGCTTGTCGTCGTCGGCGTCTTCGGCCAGGTAGCGGGGGAACTTGTCCCGCTCGGGATTGCCCGCGCTGCACGTCGTGAACGGGCTGGAATTGCAGTTTTGCACGTAGCCGCACGCCGGGTTGAGCACCTGCGGCAACTCGTCGACGGCGTGCAGGCCGCTCCATTCGGTGCGCGGGTCGGCGCCGTCGAGCGGCTGGCGGCGATCGAACGAATCGTCGCGGCGGGGGATCAGCCCATTGTAGAGGTAAAAGATGTTGCCGGTCTGATCGGCGTAGACGATGTTCATCAGCGAGAATTGCTGCAAGTCGAGGGCCTGGCGGAACTCCTCAAACGACCGGGCCCGCATCATCTTCAGCGATTGCCGAAGCATCAGCGTGTTGTCCAGCCCGGCAATCCGGGCGGCCAGGAAATGGCGGTCGTCCTCGCGGGCCACGACCGGTCCGTAATGCGTCTTGCGGAGCGTGTAGCCCCGCTCGTGCAGGCCGGCCGGAGTCATCACGCCGATCGTTTCGCGCCATTCGACCGCGGTGCGATATTCGTCGCCGTAGCGGTAGTGGAGCGGATGCTTGGGATCGTCGAAGTCCAGCCGCCAGACGTCGGCAATGTCGGGCTCGTTGGTCGTGAGGGTCCAGCCCAGGTGGTCGTTGTGCCCCAGGATCATTACCGGGCTGCCGTAGCTGGTGGCTCCGCTGAAGTTCCAGCCGCTCGCGCTGCGGACGTGGGCTTCGAACAATTGCGAGAAGCCGAACCAGGGCAGATGCGGATTGACCAGCAGCAGCGCATTTCCCGAGCGCGAGCGGGCCGGCGCGATCGCCCAGCCGTTCGACCCGCTGGCGGCCCAGATGCGGTCGTGGGCCCGCGGCAAGTACGTGCTCGAAAGTCCGGTCCGGCGGAAGCAGAGCTCGAGCGCGATGTGCCGCCCGAAGGCCAGCACGTGCCAGGGCTCGAAGTGGCGGATCAGCCTTGGCTGCACTTCGGGATGCGTCGCCAGGTAATAGTTCAGCCCCGCGGCAAATGCCGTGCAGATCGAGCGCAGCTCAGTGTCGAGCACCGGGAACATGGCCTTGGCCCGGGGCACCAGCTCGAAGGCCCGGTTGAGCAGATCGGAGTTCAGCCCCCGCGTGCCGTGCACTTCGGCATAGCGGCCGAGGGCCAGGATGTAGTTGTCCTCGATTTGCCAGAAGTAATCTTCGGCCTGGGCGTAGGCGAAGCCAAAGATCGCGGCCTCGTCGTTTTGCCCATCGACGTGCGGTGTGCCGTACGAATCGCGATAGATCGTCACCTGCCCGGCCAGCTGCCGGCACAACGACTCTTCGGCCGCCCGCTGGGGCCCGTCGTCCGCCGAGCTGGTTTCGCCGACGGTGGACTTGTCGCGGATGGCTAGCTGGCGCTGGCGGCCTGATCATGAGCGGAACGGGCCGGCTCGGGACGAACTTCCTCGACCGCCGCCGGTCTCGTGGGCCGCGAGTTGGGTGGCGGATCGGCGCACAGCCCCCATTGCATGGCGGCCAGCAGGCCGCCGGCCGCAAGGGTCCACAGAGCCATCATCCCCGTAGTGCGCGTCACGCCGACTCTCCGCAGCTATTGCCCGAGTCGCTCCATTATGACCTGCTGCCCCAGGGAAAACAGCGAAAAAAAGAGCCACAAATTTGCCGATTTCGTCCCTTGGCTCTCTCGGGGCCGCGATAGCCGCCATCGGCCGCTCCGCGGGCAGCCGGTTTGACGGTGGCTTAACCGATTCTTTATAGTGGCGCGAGCGCCGGGGCCGGAGGACCCGCCCCGCGCGGGGCAAATCAGACTGATTTCGGAGCGGCTATCCGATGAGCATCGGCGAGGGAACGGGTACCGGCTACTCGACGATGCGCGGCCGCAATTATCCGTCGATCCGGCAGTTCACCGTGTTTCTGGAAAACAAGGTGGGCCAGCTGCTGGAGGTCATTCGGCGGTTCGAGGGGAGCAAGGTCAAGATCGTGGCCCTCTCGATCAACGATTCGTCCGAGTGCGCCTTCGTCCGGTTTCTGCTCAGCCACCCCGAGCAAGGCCGCGAGATTCTCGAGCGGGCCGGCCTGGCCCTGATCGAAAGCGACCTGATCGGCGTCGAGCTGCCCGAGGGGCATCAGCCGCTGCTGCAGGTTTGCACGGCGCTGCTGCAAGCCGAAGTCAACATCGTGCAAGCCTATCCCTTGCTGGTCCGTCCCCGCGGCAAGGCGGCCGTGGCCCTGATGGTCGACAACATCGAGATGGGCATGGAAACCCTGGGCGCTAAGGGTTTCACGATGATCACCGAAGGCGATCTGGATCAGGACGAATAGGAGGCGTCAGAAAGTGTCCTGCTTTTCTGCCTGGAGATTCTGAAGCCGCGGGATCGGATCGCTTGGTCTAGGTCGTGGTCACCCTCAATCCGTAGCACCCGATGAATCGCAAGTGTGAAGCAGTTCCGCACGGGTGATCCATGTCGCTCGACGAATTTGAGATCCACCTTCGTGACCCCGCTCCGGGCTTTCGCTGTTATGACTGCCGCGACCGCGCCAAGAAGCCGACCTTCGTCGCCAGTATCGAGCATGAAATCGGAGAGCCGGGCTCGTCGGATGCGATTGCCTTCGTTTCAGAACTGTGCGGGTCCGACTTGTCCGCTCTCAGACGCTTCGTCGAACTGCACGACGGTGTCGTCCTGTATCGAGACAAGAACTCCGACGACGCGGGCATCGAAGTCTTTCCCGCCGAGGACTGGGAATCGCGGACACTGGAAATGCGCGAAGGGCTGGCGGCTATGGGCCTTGAACCGGATGAATTGCCGGACTGGTTTCAATCCGGCACCGTTTTTGGGGAAATTCCGTGCTCGTCAAACTATTTCGTGATCCAGCCGACAGGCGAGGGGGCTGGCCAGATCTTCTATTGCGACCACGACGACTTCAACGCAGAACCGATCGCCGATTCATTTGATTCTTTCTTGCGAATGATCGTCGACGATCCACCGAGATTCTTGGAGCAGTGCGGCTGCTATGCCCGCTACTCCGACGGGAGTACCGACATCCAGTGGATTCCGGTGGAATATCTTTCCGACGTTCACAACTGCTAGATGTCAGCGACGAGCATCGCCGCTGCGGCGTGCTTTCTCGGGACGATGCCAGTCCACTGCTAGAGCCAAACTGGTAAAGCACCTGCGCCGAATGGCACCGCCGGCAGCCCTGCTGCGCCGGGGTCAACCTGGCCCCTGCGGCAGCACTCCCAGCCCATCAAGCGGCTCGTCTAACACGGGCAATTCGACGATTCCGATCGAACCCCACTTCCTTGCACTCACTCGCTGGCAAATGTCGTCGGGCACGATTAAGCCGCCCGGCCGGGCCTCGAAAATCGTGGCGTCTTCCGGAGGCGCAGGAAACAGATATTTTTTTCCCATTGAGGAATACAGAGTTTGGCGGCACACGTCGCAGACTCGGAATCCACACTTCTTGGTTCCACGGACAATGACGGACCGACGGCCGCGAAACGTAAACCAATCTTTAAGCTCGTCGCCGCAGGTACCAATGACTTTGCCCAGGTACAAATCCCGCTGCGCAACGGCCGGGCCAATGCATTCGATCAGCGACGTGTGAACCAGACCGATTCCACCGTCCCACATGATATTCAGAGGTCTGCCGCGAGGTGTGCGGTCCTGAATCCAGGCATTGACCGAAAGCGTCCCCGGTTTTGGACTACCGCAACCGGGACAAATCCAAGTCTGGTCGGCCTCGCGCCGGGCTGGATGCTCCAGGGAGCATGGATGCCTCGTCAAGGCTACCAACTCATACAACTTGCACGGGTTCATTGGATAAACCGAATATTGCGGCCGGCTAGGTTTTGCCAGACCCTCTGCGTCAGCGAGGTGCCGTTTTTCTTGTCGATGATCCGCGACGTTTCCAGGACCGCGTTGAGAGCTTTGGTCTGGGCCGCCTCCTGTCCTTGAAACGATGCGAGCCAGTCCTTCGTGCTGCCACCGATCCCCCCAATCGGGCGATCAAAGCCCGCCCGTTTGAGCGCTTTGCGCAGCTCGGCGTGAAACTCCTTATGCAATTCTCTAGGCAACTCGTGTAGCAGTTGCTTCGTGTCGCCGCCGAGGAATTTCGGCAATGGATGGTGTCCGTCGAACGGCAGCGCGAGGAATTTTTCGGTGATCTCGACGGCTTCCCGTTCCGTTTTCGCCGCTAGCAATCGCGTGTGCAAGAGGGCTTTCTGCGCCGGAGTCAGTTCTTGCAGCCTCCCGACCGCCTTTGCAGGCAAGAGCGCTATTACCTTGCCGCCCGCCTCGATTGATAGGCCACCGGCTTTTTCCAACGCAGCCTTCGCAATTTCGCCGATCGGCATCAGGCAGGCGACGTCGATCGCCGCGGCAAGCTTATCCCCTTGTGAAATGTTCCAAACCGCCACCGCCGCCTGGCCGCCCGACGACAAGCCGGCAATCGCCAAGTAATAGGTTTTGGCGAGCTCCGCGACCGTTTCCAGCCCGTTGCGAAACCGCTCTTCGCGGAGTTCACGGAAGAGTTTCGGGTCCTGCGCCGACCATTCGATTGCCAGGCTGTGGGCATTCAGGTCATCGGCGAATTGTTTCAGGATGTACGCCGCCGCTTCCGCGTCCGTCCAGTCGTTGGGAATGTCGAAATGCAGCGTCTTGAATCCGCGCGGCGTCTTGTCAGCCCCCGCACCGACTGGCGGTCCACTCTCGCCCGACCGCATGGTGACGGCAGCATTTTTGGGTGTGGGGGCGACGACCACATGCTGTTTGACGAACTCGACCCACTTCGGCGCAAGCACGCCCACCGCATCGAGCACGCCGCTGCCGGTCCAGTTCTTGCCGCTACGTGAGCGGATCGCGTTCTTGACCCGCGGCGGTTCGTAGGGCGCAGGTCCGCCGTGCGACGCGCCGCCGGAAGTCCATTCTCCCCCGTCCGGGTTTCCGCTGGCGACACGAGGCTCATCCGGATCGAATTCGAGAATATCGAATTCCTGGCGACCACTGACGCCCGTGCGAGGAGAGTGCAAATCGCCCGCCGGATTCCCCTGGGCACCATGACGTTCAACAAAGGCGATAGCTCGCCGCCAGGCTTCGCGTTCCTCTGCCTCCTTATTCTCCAAATTGCGCAGATACTCGGCCGCGCGGTCGAAGATGATTGCTTCCCATTTGAGCTGTTCACGTTCACGCCGGGCGTTCGCCTCGGCGGTGTCGAGCCTACGCAGTGCTTCGGCATGAAACGATGAGGATGGCGCTCTGCGCTCGAACTCCGCCCGCTCGGCCGCGGCTCGAGCTTCAGGCGTAACGATCGTTGGAAGCGGATTCCCCTTGAGCAGCTGCGCCAAGAGCCAGGATTCGCTGGGAGCCAAGCCGTCAGCACCGTCGCCCGGAGAGCGTAGTTGGTAGCGGTGCACGGAAACCTCCTTGCGGCTCGCTGCACGGGATCGGTCGCTCAGGCACTTGGGGTCATTGCGACCATTGAAAAACGAAAAAAGCCCGCCATCCGCGGGCCCTTTAGCGGACCCGGTGGATGCCAGGCTCTGTAGATACTCGCGAACATGCGCGAGCTCGTCTGGATACAGGTTGCTCAGAGCGGCTGACCCATTGGGTGAGTCGCTCGCCAGAGTCTACCGTCTCTGCCTGCCGATTTCACTCGCGGAAATAGGCCAGTCGCCATTGCCGGCGCCCGGGCGCCGGTTGTCGTGTTATGGCAATGCAGGCGGCGATAGGTATCTCGGCCGCTAGAAAAGGCCGTTCTGTCAGCCCAGCGCTCTCTTCAACAGGCTGGCGATCTTCGCCTCTTCGGCGGGCGTCAGCTTCACGATCGCGAAGGCGGTGGGCCACATGCCGCCGTCGTCGAGCTGGGCTTCGTGCATGAAGCCGAACGTGGCGTAGCGGGTCTTGAACTTCCGTGCGCTCTGAAAGAAGCAGACGATCTTGCCGTCTTTGGAATAGGCGGGCATCCCGTACCACAGCCGCGGCGCCAGGCCCGGGGCTGTGGTTTTGACCAGCGCGTGCAGCCGCTCGGCCAGCACCCGGTCCGCCTCGGGCATCGCGGCAATGTTGGCCAGCACGCCGCTTTCGCCGTCGACCTTGCCGGCCCGCGCGACGGGACGCCGCAGCCGCCTTCGTCGCAACCGGTTTCTTGGCTGCCGCCTTTTTCGCTGCCGTCTTGGGGCCGCGGCTAATCTTCGCCATTCTCATTTCCTTTCCATCGCTCATGCCCGCGAGACCGGGTCCAAATTCGTCCTGCCACGAGTGCGTTGATGCCATTGCGCTGCACAAGTCGGCTGCGTCTGCGTCGAGCGAGTGCGTTCAAGACCCTTCATCTGCCGCCCAACCCCAGCACGATGTCGCAGCATTCGCCACTGCTTCAATTCTTGGGCAGCGCTGGTTTTTCGTGCGGCAGACCGGCGTCGTCGATGTCGAAGTCCGGATCGAACACGGTTTTGCCCTGCGCACCCAAGAATTGCGGCTGCGGCACGAATCCATTCGGCCGGCTTTTGCTGCCGGGCATAGTCGAGCAGGCGGGCTTCGAGCTCCTTGACGATCTCCGGGTGGTCGGCGGCCACGTTGTCTTTTTCGCCCGGATCCTGGCTGAGATCAAACAGCTCGGTTTTGCCGGGCAGGGTCGCGATTCGCACCAGCTTCCAATTCCCCTTGCGAATTGCCCCGCGGATGGCTTCGACGTTGATCAGGATGTCGTCGTGCGGGGATGGCTTCCCCGCGGACAGGGTTGGCCAGATGTCCTTGCCGTCGAAGGGATGGTCGGGGCTCCCTTTGGCGCCGGCGAGTGCCAGCAACGTGGGCATGACGTCCACCATGTGCATCGGCTCCCGGACGACGTGCGGCTCCAGCTTGCCGGGCCAATTGAAGATCGTCGGCACCGAAACGCCGCCTTCGTGCAGCGAGCCCTTGCCCCCGCGCAGGCGGCCATTCGAAGCCGGCGGTTTGGCGCCGAGAGCGACACCCCCGCTTTCGGCGCGTTCTTCCTCGGACCGGGCCCCGGTGGCGAACAGGGCGTTCGTGGCCCCGCCATTGTCGCTGCTGAAGATGATGAGTGTGTTTTCGCGGAGCTGCTTCGCTTCCAGCGCCGCCACGATCCGGCCCACCTGGTCGTCGAGCGCCGTAATCATGGCTGCATAGGCGCGCCGTTTGTCATCCGGGATCGACTTATAGCGATCGAGGTATTCCTGGGGCGCCTGGTAGGGCGCGTGCGGCGCGAGCGAAGCGAAGTAGAGAAAGAACGGCTGACCGGCGCTCTGGCTTTCGATGAGTTTCACGGCCTCGTTGCCGATCAGGGTCGTATAGTAGCCCTCTTCCTTGAAGAACTTTCCGTTTCGCTGCCAATCGTTCAATCCACCGCGATCTTTGGTGAAATAATCGACTTCGCCGACCAGATTGCCGTAGAAGTGATCGAAACCACGATTTTGCGGCCAATACTTTCGGTCGGCATGGCCCAGGTGCCATTTGCCGGTCATCAGCGTCTTGTAGCCCGCCTCTTTGAGCGCCTGCGGCAGGGTCCGTTCGTCCGTCGCGAGCCCATAGGTATGGCTGGGGAAGATCACCAGCGTCTGCAGGCCATAACGGATCGTGTATCGGCCCGTCATCAGCGAGTGCGCGAGGGCGTGCAGACCGGCATGCCGTAAAACGACTCGCAGCGCACGCCGCCTTTGGCCAGCGCGTCGATATTCGGCGTCTTGATATTGCTGCCGCGATAGCCCAGGTCGGCATTGCCCAGATCATCCGCCAGAATGAAGACGATGTTGGGCTGCGATTGTCCCTTGGCGATCTGGGGAACGCAGAAGACCACGAACGTCGTGGCGACGGTCAAGGCAGCAAAAGAAAGGCGATGCAACATAATTTACTTCTGGGTGGGGAACGACGAGCGGCCGGTCGGATCGCGGTTCGTTCCGCAAATTTCCTTGGCGCGGGAAGTCATAAGGTTAAGGCGAGAGACCGTTTGGGGCAAGGAGGCGGCGGCTGCCTGCAAATACTGCCTGCGGCGTCCAAACTCCCGAGTTCCCTCCTGTCGTTCGGCGAAGCAGGTTTTGTCCGGTCATTTGAGCCCTTCGGTTATCCGACCGTCCGCAACTGCGGTTTGCCTGTTAGCAGGTCAGTCCCCGCACGATCGGGTTGTGACGTAGAATTGGAACGGAGGATTTGAGAGCAATATGGCCGCGCAAGCCGCAACCAGTGCGACCCGTTTGCCCCGGCCGGAGGAACGGCCGGCGGGCGTGGTCGTCATTTTCGATGGGCAGTGCCGAATGTGTACCGGCCAGATCGAGCGGCTCGCGCGCTGGGATTCGCGCGAGCAGTTGAGCTATCTGTCGCTCCACGACCCGGAGGTCTACCGCCGCTACCCCGAGCTGACCCACGACGCTTTGATGCAGAACATGGTCGTGGTCGATCGGGCCGGCCGGCGCAATGTCGGCGCCGCGGGACTGCGAGTCCTCAGCCGCGAGATTCCGCGGCTCTGGCCGCTCGTGCCGCTGCTGCACCTGCCGGGCACGCTGCCGATCTGGCAATGGCTCTACAGCCAGGTAGCCAAACGCCGCTACCGCTTCGGCCGCGTCGAGTGCGACGAAGGCACTTGCCACCTCCACGGGCGATAGCCTCACATCGACTCGCCATTGCAGACCTCTCTTTTCGAGCCGGCGGTCAACGACCGCCGGTTCTGCTGACTGCGAGATGCCAGCACCGTCGCGGCGGCCCACAAACCGGCCTTGACCCCCCAAGGCCCTGCCGCTATCGTCCGACAGTTTTTTCCCGCGGTGCGACTCGTTGGTTTCGTGCGGATGTCTGCCGGATGAATCGAATCCGGCGGCGGTCGACAGGAAGTCGGCCCCCGGGCAATATGGACCGCCGCGCAGCAACCCATCGCGCCGCCAAACGCCAACTGCAAGCAGGATGCTTGGGGAGGCTGTGCCTATGCGACCCGTCCCGCCGCTGTCGTCGAGTGTCCCGCCGTCGATGAGAGTCGCGGCCTTCGCGTGGCTGCTCTTGCTGGCCACGCCGCTGGCGGCCCAAAGCGCAAAGAAACCCGCCCCGCCGACGCCGGGCAAGCAATCCTCGGCCGACGAAGTGCGGGTCGCCCGCTTGGTCCGCCAGCTGGGCGCGGCCGAGGCCGAGGCCCGCGAGGCGGCCCACGACACGCTGCTTGAGCTGGGCTCCGCCTCGACGCGCCCGGCTCGAACAGGCCCTGGTCGACGACGACCCCGAAGTCCGCCTCCGGGCTCGGGCGCTACTCGACGAATACCTGACCGAGGCCCTCTGGCAGGCCAGCGAAGTTCAGCTGCCGCAAGACAATTTGCTGGCCACCAGCGTGCTGGCCTCGATCGTCGCCCAGACCGGCAACGTGCTCTTGGTGGGCGATCAATATGGTGCGTTCAACGAGATTCCCTTTGCGGGCGGCGGCCGGCGGATGGCGTTCTGGCCCGCCGTCGACGAAGTTTGCCGGGCGACGCGAAATCATCTGCGTCCCCATTATGATCTGCGGGCTGGGGGCCTCGTGGTCTGCGGCGGTCCGCCCGGTCAGTATCCGGCGGCGTACGCGGGTCCTCTGCGGGCGCAGATCACCAGCGCCCGGCGGGTCTTCGTGCAAGAGCTGGACTACAGCGAAACCGCTTCCGAGGTGACGCACACGTTTCAGCTTGGTCTGCAAATGACCTGGGAAGAGCGATTTCGGCTGTTGGCCTACACCACCCAGCCCGAGCTGGTCGAAGCCCGGACCGACAATGACAAGTTGCTGTCTTCCGTGCAGCCCTCGACGGGCAGTTGGAACACGGTGACGCCCAAGTCTCGGCACGTTAACGCCACGCTGCGGCTTAGCCCGCCTCCGGCCGGGGCCAGCAAGCTCGCCGTGCTCAAGCTCCGCTGGCCCTTGTTTGCGGTGGGGGATCGGCAGTCGGTCGTCCTGCCCGAGCCCGCCGCGGGCCGCAGCCTGCAGCAGGACGATCTGGCCCTCTCGGTCGAGTCGTTGGAAAAACAGTCGGGCGGCCGCTACGAGCTGGTCCTCGTCGTCGCGCGCGATCGGGCCACGCCCGAGCCGCCTGAAGTGCAGTTCCAGGAAAACGAAGTCGAGCTGTTCGACGGCTCGGGCCGCGCCTTGCGACTGCAGAACCACTCGCACCAGCTGGTGGATCGGGGGGTGCAAATCCGGTTGCAATTCGTCAGCGACTGGCCGGGCGGCGACCCGGCACTCTTGCGGATGGCCTATCCGCGGCTCCGTGCTCGACGTGCGCTGGAACTTGTCTTTCGCGACGTGCCGTTGCCGACGGCCGAGCCGAAGTAGCGGCACATCGTTGCCATCCTCAGGAGTGGGCACGGGCCGTCGATGGCGTGAGCCCGCGCGGCGAAGAGGTCGGTTCGTCGCGACTGTCTCAATCGTTCCGCGCAGCGGCATTTCGTCGCGGGCGCCGATGCCGCGTCTGGACGAGAGCATTCAGCGTGGTCCCGTTCACTTTTGCCCCCCCTGGAATGTTAGCGTGCGAATAGTCTTGGCTGAAAATTCGTAATTTAACCGAATGCAGTTGACGAACTCTTGCAGCATCCTCGCGGCCAACCTAGCATCAAGGAGATCGCTATAACGGGGGGTTCGTTGTGCGATCGGAAGAGGGGGCATTGGGATGGTCGAATGCACACTGCACGACTTCGTTCGCGCATCGCGGCCCGGTTGCGAATTGCCACCGGCTGGCAGCGCATTCTCGAATCGCGCGCGACGGGCGCGGCGATACTGTGCTACCACGGCATCGCGGAGCGGTGCTGCGACCCCAACCTCGAAGGGCATTTCGTCGATGTTCCGACGCTGCGCGAACATCTGGCATTCTTGCGCCGCCGCTACGAGGTCGTACCGCTCGCTCAGATCGTCGCTGCGCTCGCCGACGGCTCGGCGATTCCGCCGCGCTGGGTCGCCCTGACTTTCGACGACGCGCTGGAAAACCAGCTCACTCTGGGTGCGGAAATTCTGGCCGACAGCAAGGTACCCTGGTCGTTGGCCGTGCCGGCGGGATTGATTGGCACGAGCGGCTCGATTTGGACTTACGAGCTCGCACTTCTCGTGCTGCGGTACTGGGAGCGGGCCTCGATTCCTGACCCGCTGGACCCGAGCCAGAGCTTGGCTACGGAGTTGGACCAGCAGCGCGAGTCTGCCTTGAGCCGGATTCGCGCCGCGGCGTTCGAACCGCACGCGGCGGACCTGGGCTGGCGCTGACGTAGAAGCCCGCAAGCAGGAATATGGCAACGACCGTTTCCGTGAGCGGCTGGCGGCCGACGCCCGGTTCAGGCTTGCCTCGTGGAGCCAGTTGCGCGAGGCGGGATCGCGCGGCGTCGAGCTGCTCGCGCATGGCTGGCGGCATCTGCCGGCATTCACCGGACTCTCGGAGGCGGACTTGCGGCACAAATTTGCGGAGCCGCGCCGAGTGTTCCAGCAGAACCTGGGGATCGTCCCGCGTGGATTCGTGTTTCCGCATGGACGATCGTCGTCCGGTGCAGACCGTCTGCTGGGCGCCGCGGGCTACGATTTTGCCTTGACGTCTGCCGCGTGCCGCGTGACCAACGCAACGCAGCTGGCGTCGATTCCGCGCTTCGACGCCGAGCACCGGCTGGATATTCTCCGCCGCCACTTACTGAGGCCGGCGCCGCCTGGCGGAATGCGACTCGCCCAGAGCGGCCCCCCACGGGCGGCCGAATGCCTGACCGCGAGCAGCGGCACCCAACCGCCGCCGGCGACCGTCTCTGCGCCGGTCGTTTCGGTCGTGATGAGCGTTTACAACGACGCGCAGTATTTGCCCCGAGCACTCGACAGCATCCTGACGCAAACCGGCGTCGATTTCGAGCTGATCGTCGTCAACGACGGATCGACCGACAATTCGTCGCGCGTGCTGTCCGACTACGCCCGGCGGGACCCGCGGGTGCGCGTCGTCGATCAGGAGAATTCGGGCTTGACGGCGGCCTTGATTCACGGCTGCCGGCTGGCGGGGGGCCGGTACATCGCTCGGCACGACTCGGATGACATCTCCCTGCCAGGCCGGCTGTCGAGGCAACTGGCCTACCTCGAATCCCATCCCGAGGTCGCGCTCGTGGCCTGCGGCACGCATTTTATCGGTCCGAAAGAAGAGTTGCTGTACACCTTAACCACGCACGATTCGCCCCCGGTCGCGACGGCCAGGCTGCGCGTGACCGATGCGGCTCAGCTTCGGGGCCCGTTCGGTCACGGATCGGTGATGTTCCGCCGCGACCGGTACGACGCGGTCGGTGGATACCGCCGCGCATTTCGTCAGGCGCAGGACGTTGACCTGTGGACCCGGCTCACCGATCAGGAGCGGCTGGCCTTCCTGCCCGAGGTTCTGTATTGCGCCCGCTTCACGAGCGACTCGATCAGCATGACCCACGCGGCAACCCAGCGCCAGCTGACCGGCATCATCGTGGCCTGCCGCGAAGCTCGGGCCCGCGGGGGGGACGAGGGCCCGTTTCTCGAGCAAGCGGCGGCGCTATGCCGCGCTGCGCGAACGGCATCGGAACGCAGTTGTGCCGATGGCGACTACTTCATCGGCCGGATGTTGCTCGAGCAGGGCAATCCGGCGGCAATCGATTACTTGCGTCGCGCCGCTGGGGCACGTCCCTGGAATCTCAAGGTCCGTCTATGCTTGGCGCGAGCCAAGCTGACGATGCATTCCCGCAGCGCTCCCCCGGGCGTCATTCAAATCGGCTCCCTACCCGAGTCTGCGCTCGCGGGGAGCCCCGCGTCTCCTAATGGGCAATCAGGCCCGCGACCGACCGCGCTTTCGAGCGCCGATCCGCGGTAGCCGGCCGGCTTCGTGAACGATGCCCAGCAGCTGATCCGCGGTTTCGGCGACGGAAAGACGCCGAGACGCGAGAGCGCTGAATCGACCGCTCGGCTGCCCGGGCTTAGTAACTTCGCCAGTTCCACTTGTCCCAGCTGTTCTCGCGGACCTTGCGTCGCTTAGGGGTCGGCAGATCCGGGGTGTCCCCAGCACGCGGCGCGGAATCCGTAGCGGGCGACTCCAGGTTCGGCGGCGGGGGCAGCGTATTATCGGGCGATGCGGCCGCGCTTTCCTCCTGGGAGGCGGGCTTTCGGTCCGCGGGCGCCGCATCCTCCCGTGACACCGGACTGTCGCGCGGCGCCTGCGCTGACGCTTCCACCGTTTAGCTTGGTCCGGATCGAAGGCGTCCCCCTCCCGACGGGTGCGGCGATTGCCGTCGCCGCGGCCTGGGCGAACGGTTTGCTCGCCGCGCTCGTCGACGTAGGTCCATCCGCCTCGTTGCCCGCGGTCCCAGCGGTCGCTCGGATTGCGGCGGTCGTCGCGTTCCTCCGCCGCGGCACCGCGCGCGCGCCACGACCGCGACGATCGTCGCGCAGATCATTTCGGTTCTCGCGCCCGTCGCGATCACCGCTGCTGCGCAGGTCGAGGCGGGAGCGATCCGGCCCGGAATTGGTCTCGCCACCGGCAGCCGGCGCACGCTGCGACCCGGCGGCGGATTGGCCGAACTGGTCCGGCGTCAGCTCCTGGTAAGTGAGAACGTCGTCCCAGGGGAGCGAGATCTTGACGCCCGGCCGCCAGGGACCGGCCACGTCGGCCGCGACCGCGATGCCGACCAGCATCTGCTTGCCCCCGACCGACTGCAGCGTCGCGTCCTTCAGGGCATGGGTCGGCCGGGTCTCTTCCGGGTCGGTGTAGACCAGCAGAATGCTGCCGGCAAAGGGCCCAGCGGCCGAGAGGGCAGCGGTTTCCGACGGAGCCGCCCCTTCGGACGGAGCAGGGCGGGCTGACTGTCCCGCCGCAGGACCCGGGATAGGTTCGGCGCCGCGCCGGGATGGCAAGCAGCAGAATCGTCGTCGCGAGCAGGGCAGGCTTCATCGCGGTTTCTCTCGGAGGCGAAAAACGGCAGCATTCCTGAGTCTAATCCGGAGCCACCCGGCCTGCTCAAGAACCCGTTTCTTCACCCCACGCCGCGCCGCCACAGTCGGACTCCCACTCCGACCGGGCGCCGGAATCGCGTCTCGCCTTCCTCGTTTTTCATCCTTCTGCCTTTTGCCTTCTGCCTTTCCCCCAACTGTCCCGAACAGGATTTGAACCTGTGACCTGCAGTTTAGGAAACTGCTGCTCTATCCAGCTGAGCTACCGGGACGCGTAAGTCGCTATTCTAGGGCGTTTTGCGACGCGTCTCAATCCGGCGCTGGACGGCCTGCGGCCGCGGCGCTGTAAAATGGCGGCGACAAGAGCGGCCGGTCAGCCGCGGGAGCCAGCAGTGAACGTCATGTTTCGGCTGCGGAAGGGGATTCTGGTCCAGGGTGTCGTTGGCAGTATCATTTTCGCCGTGCTGCTTGCCGCGTGCATCGCAAATCCCCTTTCAGACAATCCCGAGCAGTTCGGGTTCGGGCCGCCGGCCTCGCCCTTAGGTCTCGCCATTCTGGCAGTGCCCGTCTGTGGCACGATGCTGTCGCTCGGTGTTTACATGCTTGCGGCCTATTCCGTCGAACGTGTATCAGTCACAGGTACCCGAGTCCGCGTGCGATCCGTTTTTCAAGATCGCAACTTCGACGCGAACGACGTCGAAACGCTCCAGTGGACGCCGGCGCCCGGCGCCGGCGGGATCGTCCTGTGGGCCTCGGGGCAGAAAACCAGGCTCGGCTTCGAGGGATATGCGCGAGCGGATCGACTGGAACTGATCCGACTGTTCCGTCAACTAGTTCCAGCCGACCGCCAAAATGACTGGCCGCTGTTTTGCCAAAAGGTTGCCTTGCCTTTGCACAAACGGTGCCGGCCGCCGGCGGAAATCCTGGCCGAACCGCTCCAGCCCGGCGAGATATTGGTCACGCGGCGGCGCTACGACCGGCTGGCCGCGGTGATCATTCCCGCGTCGCCGCTTGTGGGAGCTGCGGTCGGCGGGGAGCACGGTTTGCGTATCGCGCTCAACTTGCCATTGTTTTTGGTCGCGATGTGGCTCTTCATGCGATTTCAGGTGCGCCCCGCAGGGGAACGGCACGCGCGGCTCTTGGCGATGCCCGGCGGACGGTCGATCTTATTGGCATGGATGGCCATCATGGCAAGCAGCTGCGCGATGATGGTGGCCCGCTGGCAGGATCTCCAAGCGGAAGACGCCTGCACCGTTGGACTTGTTGTGCTAGTGCCGGTGCTGCCATTTTTCTTCTACGGGATGTGGCGAGCCGAACAGCAACAGAAGTCCGAAACAGCCCGCTCGGCAGAAACGGCCCCCGATACCTGGGACGCGCTTGAAGCGGCTGAACGCGGCACGATTGATCCCGACGTCGCGGTTTGATGCAGTGTCGCGGCCTTGGACCAAGCCGTTTTCCCTCCGGGGTAGCGCGGGTAGTTGCCGGCGTCAGGACGGGAAGCACTTGCCGAAGGCAATCAGCAGCCGAGGCGGCCCCTGGATCCGAATCTTCCGCCGCAGCAGGGCCCAAAGCAAGCTCCGCTCTTTGGCCAGGAAGCCCAGCCAGGTCTGGCTGTCAGCGGTGATCCGGAGGTCTGGGGTTCCCTCGTGCCCATCCACAACGCGAAGGGTTTTGTCCCGAATGACGACCGTCGCCGTGCGGGGCTCTTTGCCCGTGAATGTGAACTGATAGACGGCGCTGAGCCCCACGGATTGCCCGCGTTGAAACGTGTGGGGCATTCCGCCGAGGAACCCGGCAATCGTGCGCGGAATCAAACTGCCGCGAACGCGCTTGACCGTCTTGTGCGGGAACCGGTTGCGAACGTGATCTTCCGCATCGGACTTGGGGACGACGTAGATCGTCTCCTCTTTGTCCTGAAGCGGTTTGACGAATTCGTGCAAGAAGCCCTTGCGGTCGGCCTGAAAGGGCCCAATCACATCCTCGCCCGCGGGGCAGACCGACAGGCAGTAGGCCGCCTTGTAATTTGGGCCGAAGGCGAGGCTCTGCCACATCGAGACGGTTTCCTGCCGAGCGACCTGTTTGCGCAGGCCGAGGCCGTTCTTGGCGTCGGCGATGTGCTCCACCCAGTCGCCGAAACCGCCCATGAATTCCCGATAGTTGTGCGTGTAGCACGAGGCGAGGTCGAATTGGCCGTCCGGCGCGATGGCTCCGACCGGACAGGCCGCCACGCAGAGTTTGCAGGAGAGACACGGGTTGTATTCGATCGGCTGGTCGTACTCGGTCGCTGCGGCGCCGATCAGCACGGTTCCCAGCAGAATGAAGTTGCCGAACTTGGGGTGGATGACGTTGCGGTGGATGCCCATCATGCCCAGTCCGGCCGCGACCGCCACGGGCTTGTGCGAGACAACCCACATTTTTTCGGGCCAGCGGTCGGCCTCCATCGGGAAGGCCATCGGCGGGTTGACGGCCGGGATGCCTTCCCGCTCCAGCGCCGCGACGATGGCCCGGCACACGTCGTTCACTTCGTCGCCGACCGTGTGAAACTCGAGGTTCGCCACCGACCGGGCCGGATTGCGAACCGGTTCTCGATTCATGCGGCAAACGACGGCCAGGAGAGCCTTCGTTCGCGGGTAGAACTTCAGAATGTCGGCCCGCTGTTCGTCCAGGCCCGGATGCCCGATCTCGACCAGACCGGCATCGTCAGCCCCGCACTGCCGGGCCAGCTGCCGCAGTCGCTCGGCGTCGATCAACGGTGGCGATCCGGAATGTTTGAGGTCGACTGGGGACGTTGCTTGCATCTCAAGCTCCTGTTGTTGTATATGCAACTATTTAGGCAAAAAAATCACTGGGGCCCCGTCGACTTGATTCGCTTGATTGCGGCATCGAGCAAGCGCAAGCCGTCGTCGCCGAGAAGCTTTTTGGCCTCGGCCTGGGCTTTTTCCCAAGCCGGAATCGACTTTTCCATCAGCCGCTTTCCTTGCTCGGTAAGACGAAACGGATGGGAGCGCCCGTCCTCGTCCGGCAGGATTTCGAGCCAGCCGTTCGTCACCATTCGGTCGACGGTCCGGCTGAGCGTGGACGTATCGAGCTGGAGCAAGTCGCAGACTTCGGTCGGCCGGGCCACGCCCAGCCTGGCGGTGACGGCCAGGACGTTTCCCTGGCTGAGCTTGACGCCCAGCGGCCGCAGGGCATCGTCGTAAAGATTCGTCACAACCCGATTGAGCAACCGCAGCCGTCCGGCAATGCAGGACGTGGCGATCGTTTCAAGCGTGGTGCTGGGTTTCGACATACCGCCTCCTCGGGTATTTATTTGTATACGCAACAAACGGCCGAGTCAAGAGGTCGAATCTCTCGCAAGTTTCGCGGGCCGGCTCCAGTTGGGGCAGTTCCCTGCTTGGGAGCAGACACCTGCCGCCAGGCCGCCCTGGATCGTCGGGGCTGGACCGCAGCCCGCTGCAAAACGAGAACCGTCGGGTATGATGAGACGCACACCAACCGATCCCCAGACCAGAAGGAAACGAGAGCCATGAGCGACGATCAATCCGCGGCGGACACTTCGGCCATCGGCCGGCGACACTTTTTGGGGCAGGCCACGGCTCTGGCCGGCGCCGCGGCGGCGGGCTCGACCGTGGCCAGCTCGCCGGCACTGGCGGCCGACGAAAAGGCGGTGACCAACGGCCGGATCAAACAGTCGATCGTGTTCTGGTGTTTCAATGTCGGCGGCGAGATGTGGGATGCGGAGCGCACCTGCCAGGTCGCCAAGCAACTGGGCGTCACGTCGATCGAGCTGTTGGGCACCGAGCACTGGCCCACGCTCAAAAAGCACGGCATCACCTGCGCGATCGCGCCGAACGGCATGCCCGGCGCTCCGTTCGTCAAGGGATTCAACAATCCCAAGTACCACGACGAGGTGATCGCCGCCACGACCAAGATGATCGACGCCTGCGTCGACGCCGGCTATCCGGCCGTGATCGCATTTACCGGCTACAAGTGGCGCGACGCCGAAGATCCCAAGAGCGGCGAAATCTCGCGCGAAGAGGGTTTTGACAATTGCGTCAAGGGCTTTAAAAAGCTCATGCCCTACGCTGAGAAGAAGGGCATCACCATCTGCATCGAGCACCTCAACAGCCGCGACGGCTCGCACCCGATGAAGGGGCACCCGGGCTATCAGGGGGACGACGTCGACTACGTGGCCGAGATCTGCCGCAAGGTCGGCTCGCCGCGGATGAAGATGCTGTTCGACATCTACCATGTGCAGATCATGAACGGCGACGTCATTCGCCGCCTCGACCAGCACAAGGACGTGATCGGCCACATCCACACCGCCGGCAATCCCGGCCGCGGCGAGCTGGACGACTCGCAGGAGATCAACTATCCGCCGATCATGCGGAAACTGATCGACATCGGCTACACGGGCTACGTCGGGCAGGAGTTCATTCCCACCCGGGCCCCGCTGGCCGGCTTGCAACAGGCCGTGCGGCTGTGCGACGTGTGAGAAACCTCATCGCGCGATAGGAGCGGCAGCGCCCGCCGGCACGAGCGGAATTCCCTCGCGGGCGAGCAGCTCGAACAGCCGCCGGATGTGGTCGCGATCGGCCGTTTCGACGGTGCACAGCACGTGCACGGCGGTCACGTCGGAGCCCGAAAATGCCCGATCGTGGGCGATGTCCTTGATGCTTGCGCCGGTTTGCGCGATGAGCTGCGTGAGCCGGGCCAGCCCGCCTGGCCGGTCGCTGATCGCGGCCGTGAAGCGGCACAGCCGGCCATCGGCCACGAGCCCCTTGTCGATGACCCGACCCAAAATGACCGGGTCGATATTGCCGCCCGACAGGATCAGCACCGTGCGGCGGCCGGCCACCTCGGGCAGCTTGCCGGCCATGCAGGCGGCGAGCGGCGCGCGCCGGCGCCTTCGACCACGCTCTTTTCCAACTCCAAGAGCCGGAGCACCGCCAGCGACAATTCGTCTTCGCTGACCGAAACGACCTTGTCGACCCGGCCCGTGGCGATCTCGAACGGCAGATCGCCGATCCGGCCCACGGCCAGGCCGTCGGCCAGCGTGGCGCCGACCGGCACGTCGACGGGGTGCCCGGCGGCCAGGGCCGCGGTCAGGCTGGCCGCCCGGGCTGGCTCGACGCCCAGCACCAGCACGTCGGGCCGAAGCGTTTTGACCGCCAGGGCCAGCCCGGCGATTAGCCCGCCGCCGCCGACCGGCACCACAATCGCCTCGACGTCGGGCACCTGCTCCAGAATCTCCAGTCCCAACGTACCTTGGCCGGCGATGATGGCCGGATTGTCGAAGCCGTGGATGTAAGTCAGGCCCTGGGCGTCGGCCAGGCGTTTGGCTTCGTCCCGGGCTTCGCCGTAGCGATCGCCGTGCAGGATGACGTTGGCCCCCAGCCGGCGGCAGGTCGTGATCTTGATCAGCGGGGCGAACTTCGGCATGACCACCGTCACGCCGATCGACAGCAAGCTGCCGTGATAGGCCAGTCCCAGGGCATGATTGCCGGCCGAAGCGGCCACCACGCCGCGCTTCCGCTCGTCGGGCGCGAGCAGCTCCAGCGCATTGCGGGCCCCGCGCTCCTTGAAGCTGCCGGTCCGCTGCAAATATTCGAGCTTGCAGAAAACCCGCGTGCCGGCGATCTCGGCCAGCGTGATCGACTCGGGGCACGGCGAGACGCAAACGCCGCCGGCAATCCGGCCGCGGGCCGCTTCGATATCGGCGAGGGTGAGGGGCATTGGGAAAGGCAGAAGGCAAAAGGCAAAAGGCAAAATGGAAATGGCAGCGCGAGGGGCGAGCACCTTTTTGCCTTCTGCCTTTTGCCTTCTGCCTTTTAATGCGCCATCTGACTGCGGTAGTGGTCTTGGATGCTGGACAGGTTGACGCGGTTGAAGAAGTTCGAGTAGGCCATCCACATCGCCAGGCCGTTCAAGTCGGCGAATTGCGGCGGCAGGTAGCGGGGCGGGTCGACCACGCCGTCGCGCACCTTGCGGTACAGCACCGGGATGTCGTCCAGCGTGAGCTTGCCGGCGAACAACAGCGGAATCAGCTCGGGCCGGCCGAAGCGGATCGCGGTCCGCAGGAAGTTGTACGTCATCACGAAGCCCTTGCAGTAGCAGATGTCCTTGGTGAACGGCGCGTCCGCCGCCGATCACGCCGCCGCGGAACACCCGCTGGGCATACTGGTAGCACTCTTTTTCGTTAAAACCTTCGGTCCGATAAAACTCGCAGATTTCGAGGAAATTGGCCCCGTCCTCGGCCTTGTCGCAGGCCAGGATCCGATCGACCAGCGTCTTGGTGCGGCGGGGCGTGGCGTTGAACGTAATCACTTCGACCAGGGCCGCCAGCCCTTCCTGGATGGCCAGGGTGCAGGGGGGCCCTTTGGCCAGCCAGGTGGCCACCCGCTGCCGGGCGCCGTTGAGACTGGTGCCCATGTGGACCCAGCCCTCGTGGACTTCGAGCAGGTCGACCTCGCGCTCGGAGAACATCGCCCCGCGCTTGATCTTCACATAGTCGGCGCCGGCGGCGGCGTCCGAAAGGATGCCGTCGTCGAGCTTGACGTGAACCTGATGGTCGGCGAAGTAGGGGCCGAACCGCGAGTTGAGCCGCTCGACCGCCTCGTCGGCCGAGAGAATCTTGGGATACGCGACGCCCATTCCGGTCTCGCCGATACCGGACAGGATGTCGTACAGCGTCAGTCCCAGCTCGCGGATCGTGGTGTTGTCGCCCGCAAACTGATCCTTGGGGCTGCCGTAGAGCGGCGCGAGATTTCGTAGAACCGCGGCGTGCCCCGGGCCTGGAGCATCTCGACGCACAGCCTGTACTCGCCGGCGTTGCGCAGCAAGATCGCCCCGATCGGGTCATCGGCTCCGAGCGATTGCTCGACATCCCGCTCGATGTCGCGGAATTCCTGCTTTTTGACCTCGGGGTCGAAGGGCAGTTGCCGCTTCTGGTAATACTCGGGCGTGATCGGCGGCAACTGTTTCGAGCGGGCGGCGAGGAACTGCTGCTCGACCTGGTCGTCCCACTTGATCGCTTCGCGAATCCGGATCGGGCGCTGGGCTTCGACCAGCCGTCCCGAAAGCAGGCGCACTTTTTCCTTGTAAGAAGTCCAGGCTTGCGTGGCCATCCCGTCGATTCTCCCCGTTGGTCGGCCGCCCTTCGCGCTTGCCGATGCGCCGGCGTCAGCAGGCGCCGAACGCCGGCGCAGCGAAACCGCGTCTTGCCTGGACGATCCCAGCATAGCAAGCAGGCGGAACGGCGGGAACCGGATGGACTGTGCGGGGGCAGCCGGCTAACAACCGGCGGTGGCGAACGCCACGAATGCCAAGAGCCCCGTCGGCAGGCCGAGCAGGCTGCCGATGAGGGTTCCGGCGGCGCCGTGATGGACCAACAGGCCCATCCCACCACCAAGTAGGGCGAACGATGCGCCCACCACCAGTCCGGCTGCCAGCGCGTTCGGCTCGGGGGGGTTCATCGCGCCAGTCGCCGCCCAGCAGGCCAACGTCAGGCAAAAGCACGTCATGGCGCCCAGCAGGCGACGGAGGCTGAATCGCGGCGGGTTCATCGAAATCGCTCCGCCAACAGCCAAATACTGTCCGGCTCGCGGCGGGCCTAAAGCAGCCCGTAGCGGCTGAGCGTGCCTTTGAGTCTGGCCTCGGAGGCCTCGTCGAGCGGGGTCATCGGCATCCGCAGCTCGCCCGAATCGCGGCCCAGCAGCTTCATCGCGCACTTGATCGGGATCGGATTGGTCGACAGCCCGAGCATGTCGCGGCAGAGCGGAAATAGCTTGCGATGCCACTCGCGGGCCCCAGCAGGTCGCCGTTGTCGTGGGCCTTGCAGAGCGCGATCACGTCGCGGGGCACGATGTTGCCGGCCACCGAAATGACGCCCCGGCCGCCGATCGCCAGCAGCGGCAACGTCAGGCTGTCGTCGCCGCTGAGCACGGTCAGGTTGGTCAGGGCCAGAATCTGCGAAGCCTGATCCATCGAGCCGGTCGCTTCCTTGACCATCGTGATGTTCGGCAATTCGGCCATCCGGGCAATGGTTTCCGGCTCGATGTTCTTGCCGGTCCGGCCCGGGATGTTGTAGACGCAAATTGGCAAGTCGCACTTTTCAGCCAGGGCGCGGAAGTGCTGGTAGAACCCTTCCTGCGTGGGCTTGTTGTAATACGGCGCCACGACCAAGGCCGCGTCGGCGCCCGCCCGCTTGGCGAACTGGGTCAGCCGCAGGGCCTCGGACGTGCTGTTGGAGCCGGTGCCGGGCATGACCTTGATCCGGCCGCCGGCGTACTCGACGACGGCCCCGATCACCCGTTCGTGCTCTTCGTGCGACAAGGTGGGCGACTCGCCGGTCGTGCCCACCGGGCAGACGCAGACGGTGCCCGCCTCGATCTGGAACTCGACCTGCTTGCGGAGCAGGGGGTAATCGATCTCGCCGCCGCGGAAGGGGGTGGTCAGCGCGACCGACAGCCCGGCAAAGGCTTCGCCCTTGGTTTTCATGATTCTCGCCACCGTTGCCCAGAGGTCCAAGCCATCGAGGCGCCGCTTCGATCCCTCTCCCTTCAGGGAGAGGGCCGGGTGAGGGTGCCCGCGATCGGCCGAATCGTCCTCGGCCAGCGCTGCCCCACCACGGCGCCGCTTCCGCATCTTATGACAGCCGCCGCCGGGTGGCAATTGGCGGGGCCGCCCAGGAGGACCGGCTCACAGCGGCCATTTGGCTTGGTACGAGTCGGCCTCCGCTTTGGCCCAATCCATTTCGCCCACGAGACGTCGGAATCTGGAGCCAAGGTCAACCGCTGGGCGTGTCGCTTGCCAGCTGCCCTTGCCAGTTCTGTGCCGAGTGGAAAACATGCAGCACGTCGACCTGTGTCTCACCGGTACGGTACACAATGACATGCCCATGCCCGCGCGACTTTCGTCGCACGACGAGATAGCGCAAATCTCTTCGGCCGGCGACCGCATGGCCTCGCGCATGCAGATTGGCCAGGCTCGCGACGTGTCGTTCCAGGTG
This sequence comes from uncultured Planctomycetaceae bacterium, assembly GCA_963828155.1. Taxonomy (GTDB): domain Bacteria; phylum Planctomycetota; class Planctomycetia; order Pirellulales; family PALSA-1355; genus CAWCAX01. The sequence continues at coordinate 261,272 of CAWHDQ010000006.1, read as the reverse complement.
CTCGAGGTACAGCTCGGCGTGGATGCTGCTGTATTGCTCGGCATTCCAACGCCAGATGCCGTGGAGTTCTTCAATGGCCGTCGGAGAAACAACAACCGTTAGCGGGGCATCTGCCGCAGACATTCTGCCCTGCGTTTGGCAAGCGCTGCTTTCGCCTGTTCGAGCGTCAGGCCCTGCCCAGCGTCGATCTCGGCGGCCGCGCGGTCAGATGTCGCGCCAGACGCTCGGGCGTAAACAAACGGTCAAAGTCGACCGCTTCGTCGGCAAGCTCATGACGCAGGACTTCGGCAACGAAATCGTCAACGCTCGAGAATCCGGCTTCGGTCGCCCGTCGCTGTGCGCCCTCGAACAGGTCGTTGCTCAGTTGAATCTGGTGCATCAGTCAGCTCCGACCCACTCACTGTCATCCTGCCCAATGCTACCCTGCCGGGCGGCGCAGGTCACGCTCACCGAGCGGACGCCGACAGCCCAGTCGGCGCTGGGCCGGCGTATTCCGCTCACAGCGGCCGTTTGGCCTCGTCGGCGTCGGCGTCGACTTTGGCCTGGGCCTTTTCCCCCTCCAGCGGTTGCAGGGCAAAGCAGGCGATCTCCTCGCCGTTGCGGACCAGCAGCTTGCCGTGAGCGATCACCGGATGGTTCCACGTCTTGCCCTCGATGGCTTTGAACCGGGCAATCTCCTTGTGGGCCTTGGGCGAGGCTTCGACCAGGGCCACGTCGCCGTCCTCGGCCTGGATCAACAGCAGATTCTGATCGGCCAGGAGCAGCACTTGCCCGTTGCCGTAACCGCGCTTTTTCCAGCGGATGCTGCCGTCTTCCAGGCTCAGGCAGAGGAACAGTGCCCCGTCGTAGCCATACAGATACTCGCCGGAAACGACCTGATCGTTGTAGTAGGGCTTGAACTGCGTGCTGGTCCATTGTTCCTTGATCGGCCAGGAGTCGCTGCCGTGCTCGACGCTCAGCCGCCGCGTGCCGACGCCCATGCCGGTGCCGATCAGCACGTCGGTCTCACCGATCAGCGTGGGCTGCACGATCCGCGGCACGTCCTGGCTGGGCCAGTCGTGCTTCCAGAGAATCTTGCCGCTCTGGGGCTCGAAAGCCGTCAGGCCGGCGTCGGTGGGCACGAGCACCTGGTCGATGCCGCCCAAGCGGGCCGGCTGGGGGGAGCAGTAGCCGAGCTTGCCTTCGCCGCCCGACCAGGCCAGCTCGCCGTCGTCGGCCTTGTAGCCAAGCACGCTCTTGCCGTTCGGTCCGCCGGTAAAGACCGAGACGACGCCATGCCAGACCAGCGGCGAGCTGGAGAACCCCCAAGCGGGCGTTTCGGCGCCCGAGTCCTTCGCCACATCCCGCTGCCAGAGTTGCTTGCCGCTGACGGCGTCCAGGCAGTTGAGCAAGCCGCTGGCGCCTGGGCGTAGATCTTGCCGTCGGCAAAGGTGGGCGTGCCGCGCGGGCCGGGGCCAGCCACCACTTCGGTGAAGCGAGCCTGATCCTTGTGAGACCAAAGTTCCTTGCCCGTCTCGAGGTCGTAGCAGATGACCAATTCCTCTTTATTGCGCTGTTCCTGAGTGAATACCCGGTTGCCGACCACGCTCATCGACGACCAGCCGGGGCCGATCCGGTGCTTCCACAGCAGCTTGGGCGGCGAGTGCTCCCAGTCGGTGTTGATCTCGATGCCGGTCAGCCGCCCGTCGCGCTGCGGACCGCGGAAGGCGGGCCAATCGCCGGGCTGCAGCTCGAGCGATTCGGCCGTGGGTTCGGCGGCGGGCGACTCCTCCCCCGGCGCGGCAGCTTTAGAGGCAGTGGCCAATTCCTTCATAAGCAATTGCTCGGGCGTGGGCTGCCAACGCCAGCTGAACTTCGTGGCGAACGAGCCGTCCATGCCGTCGACGCGGAGCGTGTTGCACACCAGGCAGACGAGGACCATGAGGGCTACCAGCCCATTGCGTCGCACCGGCCAACCCAACGCGAACGAAATCAGCAGCCAACCGATCCAAACCGACAGCAGGATCGGCACCACATAGATGATTAGCGTCATCGGGGGAAAAGTGTGTTTGGCGGCGACCAGGGTCGTCCCGGCCGCGACGACCAGCGCTCCCAAGACCAAGAACCGCTCGCTCCAGCGGATCCGGCTGGCGAACACCCACCACAGCAGCGTCAGTCCGAGTGCGATCAGCGGCGTGAACATGTAGATCATGAAAAATTGCTTGCCGTTGACGGCCCAGAGTGGGCCCAGCCCGCGCACCAGCCACATCAGGGCCAGGATCATCACGCCCGGCCACAGCCGTAGCCGGCGCTCGGGAAATGGAACCGCCGACGGCGTATCGTTGGTCGGTGAAATGGGACCGCTCATGGCTGCACTCCGTGGCTAAGAGATCGAGACGGCAATTTGGGCGGCTCCGCCACCCAGGATGGGGAAAGAATAATGCTTGCGTGCTGCAACGCGCGGCATCCGTTCATTAATGCGGCGTGGCAGGATTTGTCAATCTCGGCTCGCACCACGCCCAGCGCAACGCGACTGCGTGCATGCACCGCTGTTGATTCGTCGGCCACGGCGGAATCTTGCCGCGAGCGCCTATTGGCCTTGCGGGGCGAAGCGATAGATCTGGCCCGTATCGAGCGTGAAATAGGCTTCGTCCGACTGGTCGGCCCCGAACGACATGACGGGCATTTGATTGCCCAGGATCGGGCGATTGGCGGTGACGCGCTTGCTCTTGGCGTCGTACCACAGGGCCCAAAGTTTGCCGCTGACGAAGTCGCCGTACAGATAGCCGCCCGCCAGCTGCGGGACTGCTTTGCCGCGATACACCAGGCCGCCGGTGATCGATTTGCCGACCGAATGCGGATACTCGAAGATCGGCTCGACCAGATCGGGCCGGGGCAAGGCTCCATCGGGTCCGAACTCGTGCTTGCCCTCGCGCAGGTTCCAACCGTAATTGCCGCCGCGGACGATGATGTCGACCTCTTCCCACAGGTCCTGACCGACGTCGCCGGCCCACAGCTCGCCCGTTTGGCTGTCGAACGCCATCCGCCAGACGTTGCGCAAGCCATAAGCCCAAATCTCCGGCCGAGCCTGCAGCCGCTTCCCGATGAAGGGATTGTCCTTGGGAATCGCGTAGGGGCAAATCTTGGGCGGGGCCGGCTTGAGCGGGTCGACCCGCATCAGCGAGCCGGTGTGGTCGACGTCGATCCGCAGAATTTTTCCCAACAGGGTTTGCATATTCTGGCCATTGCCGAACGGATCGTTGCCGCTGCCGCCGTCGCCGATCGAGATATACAGAAAGCCGTCGGGTCCGAAGGCGATCGTGCCGGCGTTGTGGTTCCAGAATGGCTTTTCGATCGTCAGCAGGATTTCCTCGCTCTGCGGGTCGACCCGGTCGGGATCGTCGGAGCTGACGCGGAACCGCGCCACGACGTTCGTGTAGGGGTTGTTCGACGAGGAATAGAAGACGAACAACTGGCCGTTTGACTTGTACTGCGGGTGAAACGCGAGACCCAAGACCCCGGTCTCGAATTCCTTGTCCTGATAGAAAGTCTTGTCCGTAAGGTCGAGGAAGATCTTGGTGTCGGTCACCTCCGGATCGTTCGGAAAAACGTGAATCGCGCCCAGCTGCGAGGCCACGAACACCCGATCGCTGCCGTCGCCGGCGTGGGTCAACAGCAGCGGCCGATTGAACTTCAAGTTGGGGAACGCCCGAACGGGCACCACCGGCAGCGGCGACTCGTCGATCCGGGCGGCCGGCGTCGGCTGGGCCGCGACAGTGGGTTGAGCGGCGGGATTCGGCTGCGTGCGGGCCGGCGCGGGTTGGGCCATCGGCCGCCGCCGCCACTGGGCGTTTGCCGCCTGCGGCCAGAGGAGCGTCGCAGTCAGAACGAGGCAGCCAGCGGCGAGCCGACCGACCGAAAAACACGGTGCAAGCGCCAACGGGCAGCCGGCCCAGCGGGCCGCATTTTCGAAAGGGGCACGGGATCACCGGGGGTGCGAGGCGACCGGACGGGACAATCCCGCTGTTGTGGCCGCCGCTCCTGGTGGCTGTCAAGCGCGCCCCTGAATTTTGGCGAGCCGGCCAGGGCGAGGGCGACCGCCGCCGCGGATTTCCGCTGCGGATTTCCGGCTGGTTGCGGCCGTTCTGCATTCCTGGTAATTGTGCTGTGCTCCGCCTGGCGCCCGACGAGCCGTCGTCGCCGCGGGACAAGTCTTCCAGGGCCCAACTTGACGGGAAACAGCAGATGGTCGGCATGGATCACGGGCCGGCGGAATCGGCCGAAGAGCGGAGTCCCGAGTTGCAAGCCTGGCACGCCCGGCTGGGTCTTGTGTTGTTCGGCGTCTACTTCGCGCTCTACATCGTCTTCATCCTGCTGGCCGCGTTCGATCTGTCGCGGCTGGCCGCGAGCGTGATCGGCGGGGTGAACCTGGCGCTGGTCTACGGCTTCGGCCTGATCGCTGCGGCGATCGTGCTGGCCTTGCTCTATGGCTGGCTCTGCCGCACGCCGGCTCCGGTGCAACGTGGCGAGGAGCGACCGTGATCTACAATCCCTCGCACCTTGCCGTCGCGGTGTTCGTGGCCTTCGTCGCGTTCACGCTGGTCTTGAGCTTTTACTTCGCCGGCCGGACCAAATCGGCGGCCGGCTATTTCGCGGCCGGTGGCAACATCCATTGGTTCGTCAATGGGATCGCCTTCGCCGGCGATTATCTGTCGGCCGCGTCGTTCCTGGGCATCTGCGGGATGATCGCGTTCTCGGGCTACGACGGATTCTTGTACTCGATCGGGTTTCTGGCCGGCTGGGTCGTCGCCTTGTTCGTAATTGCCGAGCCGCTCAAGCGGCTGGGGCGCTACACGTTTGCCGACGCGCTCGATAGCCGTTTCCAATCTCCCTGGATCAAACTGGCCGCGGGCATTAGCGCGCTGGTTGTGAGCATTCTGTATTTGATTCCGCAGATGGTCGGAGCGGGGGTGCTCATCAAGCCGCTCCTGGGATTCACCCATGCCCAGGGCGTGATGATCGTCGGAGCCGTGGTCGTGCTGATCGTCGTCACGGCCGGCATGGTCTCGACGACGTACGTGCAGTTTCTCAAAGGGGCGCTGCTTGTCATCTTCAGCACGATTCTGACCGGAATGATCCTGGGTCGCGGGTTTTCGACCGACGCCGGCGCGCCCGAGCGGCAGTCGCGCGAGGTGATCGTCGAAGTGCCGATCAGCGACACCGATTTGAAAGCAGCGCTCGGGGCCGAGCCGGCCGCCGAGATCGTACCTGCCGATGGCCCCTGGAAGGAAAAGCCGTTTCTGCGGCTGCGGAATCCCGCGAACGGGGCCCTGGAAGTCTGGCGGATCGACCGCACGCCGTCGCGGGCCATTTATCGCTCGGGCCAGATCGGCACGGTGCTGGCCGACGGCAAGAAGCTGGTCGGCGGGTTGCCACGCGGCACCGGCAGCGGCGAAGCCGACTATTACCCCGTGGGCCGCATCCTGCGGTTGCCGGAGGGCAAAGAGTCGACCGGCCCCTTGGGCCCGCTCGAGTTCTTCAGCGTGCTCGAAAAGAGCCAGGTCGAGCTGTGGGGCAAGGAGAAGATCGCCGAGCCGGACGGCTCCTCGACGACGGTTTACTTTCCCAAGCCCACGCCCGGGGCCGAGATTCTGCTCCCCGGCGGCGGCATGTTCGAGGGCCTGCGGAGCAACAAGCTGTCGACCAAGCTGAATTTCCTGTCGCTGATGCTGGCCTTGTTCGGCGGCACGGCCTCGCTGCCGCACATCCTGATTCGTTACTACACGGTCAAGGACCAGGCCGCCGCCCGCAAGAGCACGGTGGTCGGCATCGCCAGCATCGGCTGCTTTTACGTGCTGACGCTATTCATGGGCTTGGGTGCCATGACCAGTGGAGCGATCGATCCGACGGACAGCAACATGGCCGCGCCGCTGTTGGCCCGGAGTTTCGGCCAATTGCTGTTCGCTTTGATTTCGGCGATTGCGTTTACGACCGTGCTGGGCACCGTTAGCGGACTGATCGTCGCGGCCAGCGGAGCCGTGGTCCACGACTTGTTGGGCGGAGCCCTGCGGCTTGGTCTGACCGACATGGCCAAAGTGCGGATCGGGCGGATTGTGGCCGTGGTGGTGGGCCTGGTTGCGATCGGGCTGGGCATCCTGTTCGCCAATATGAACGTCAGTTTTCTGGTCGGCTGGGCGTTCAACGTCGCCGCTTCGGCCAACCTGCCGGCGTTGACGATGCTGCTCTTCTGGCGTGGCACGACCAAGCAGGGCATCACCGCCGCGGTGATCGTGGGCATGCTCAGCTCGCTGGCCTGGATCCTGGCCAGCACCGAAGCCTACGGCGACGTTTATGGCTGGGATCGCGCAGCGGCTCCCGTGCCGTTCAGCCAGCCCGGCATCGTGACGATTCCGCTCGGCTATTTGACGCTGGTCGTGGTTTCGCTGCTGACTCAACCCAAGGCGCCCGCAGCCGTGACGTAGAGCGGCGAGGACGCGGCTCATCAATTTCTCACATCGATGTGGCGCCATTTCTGCACTGTGCAGATGCTTGGCGCGGCCGGCCGGGCATGCGCCGCCAAGCGGTGCGCCGCTGGCGGCGGGCAGGCCGGTGCGCTAAAATCGAGGGAAGCCGGCCCCCACCCCTCCGAGTAGAATGTCTGACCGCGGGGCCGGTCCCACCCTCGTCGCACTGTTGCGAGAATTCGTGCCCATGCGTTCGTTCCTCGCTTGCAGTCGGTCCTCGGCGGTCGTCTGGCAGACCCTGGCCGCCGCTTGTTTCTGGTCTGCGCCGACAATCGCGGCCGATCCTCCTGCCGTACCGGTCGCGGCCGCGAAGGACTTCGGGCCGTCGGGCTCAAGAGCGGTGATCGGGTCGTGCTGCTGGGCGGTACGTTCATCGAACGCGACCAGGAGTATGGCTATCTCGAAGCGGCACTCTTGAGCCGCTTTCCCGGCCAAAAAATCGTCGTCCGCAACCTGGGCTGGAGCGGTGATACGGTCTGGTGCGACTCCCGGGCAGGGTTCGGCTCGGCGGCCGACGGCTTCCGACGGCTCGTCGAACTGGTCAGCCAGCTCAAACCGACTGTCATCCTGATCGCCTACGGCAACAACGAGGCATTTGCCGGGCCGGCGGGGCTCGACGCTTTTGCGGCCGGCATGAAGTCGCTGCTCGACGCCTTGGCCCCGACCGGCGCCCGAGTGGTGCTGTTCTCTCCGCTGGAACACGAGAACCTCGGGCCCCCCTTTGCCGATCCGACCGCGTACAACGGCAATGTTAAGCTATACAGCGACGCGATTGCTCGGATCGCCGCCGAACGGGGGCTGCGATTCTGCGATATCCTCCGCACGCTGAGCCGGGGGGACACCTCGCCCGCGCTTAGGCTCACCGACAACGGCATGCACCTGACCGCCAGCGGCTACTGGCGCGCAGCCCCAAAAATTCTCGCGGCCCTGGGACTGCCCGAGGCTCCCTGGCTGGTCGATATCGACGGCACGAAGGTCCTGACCACCAGCCGGACCAAAGTGACGGGTGTTGAGCAGACGGCGACCGGAGTGAAGTTCCGCGTGACCGACGAGTGGGTGCCGCAGCCGCCGGCGCCCGCGGGCACCAGCGAGCTGGTGCTCACGAACCGGGCTGGCCAGCACACGCTGCGCATTCGCGGCCTGACGGCCCGCTATCAGCTGCGGATCGACGGGAAGCGGATCGATGCGTTCGACGCGGAAGAATGGTCGCAAGGCATTGTCGGCATCGATCCGCCGGAGACCGATCAGTCGGAGCGGCTCAGGCGGCAGATCGTAGCCAAGAACGAGCTCTGCCTGCATCGCTTTCGGCCGCAGAACGAGACCTATCTGTTCGGCTTCCGCCAGAGCGAGCAAGGCAAGAACGCGATCGAGCTGCCGAAATTCGACCCGATCATCGCTTCGAAAGACGAGCGAATCAGCCAGCTCACCGTTCCCGTCGCCCACGTCTACGAATTGATCGAGCAATGAGCCAACCGGCCGACGACGGACGTGAAATTTCGGATCTGCTGGCGGCGGGCATGCGCCGGTCCGCGCAGTTGGCGTTTCTGCTGACCTCTTGGGCCGGTGTCAGTCTCTGCTATGCCCAGGGCGATGCCAAGGCCGCGGCCGAGGCCGATCCGGAAGTCGAGCGGGCGACGTTTCAGCTGGCCGATGGATTCGAGGTCAATCTGTTTGCATCCGATCCGCAGCTGGCCAAGCCGATCGAGATCGCATTCGACCCTCAGGGCCGGCTGTGGGTCGCCAGCAGCGAGGTCTACCCGCAGATCAAGCCGGGCCAGCAGGCTGAAGACAAGATCCTGGTCCTCGAAGATGCCGACGGCGACGGCCGGGCCGACAAGACAACCGTATTTGCCAGCGGGCTATTGATCCCGACCGGCCTGGCGCCTGGCGACGGCGGAGTGTACGTGGCCAATAGCACCGAGCTCGTCCACCTTCGCGACACCAACGACGACGGCAAAGCCGACCAGTATCGCGTCGCGCTCTCGGGCTTCGGCACCGAAGACACGCATCACATGATCCACACGCTCCGCTGGGGACCCGACGGCGAGCTGTATTTCAACCAGTCGGTCTACATCCACAGTCACGTCGAGACCCCCTGGGGAGTCCGGCGGTTGGCCGGCGGCGGAATCTGGCAGTTTCGGCCGGAAGCGGCCGAGCTGGACGTGTTCGCCCGTGGGGCGTGGAATCCCTGGGGCCACGCTTGGGACGATTGGGGCCGCTCGTTCGTCACCGACGGGGCCGGCACGCAGGGCATTTTGTATGCTTTTCCCGGGGCCACGTTCGAGCCCTCGCCAGGGTACAGTCACTATCTGCCGGGGCTGAATCCCGGCAGCCCGAAATATTGCGGGCTGGAGATCGTCGGCGGGCGACACTTGCCCGACGATTGGCAGGGGTCGCTCGTCACGAACGACTTTCGGGCGCACCGGGTCTGCCGGTTCGTCGTGACGCCCGACGGGGCCGGGTTTGCTTCGCGCGAGCAGCCCGAACTGATCAAGTCGACGCATCCGGCGTTTCGCCCGGTCGACGTGAAGCAGGGGCCCGATGGCGCGATCTATATTGCCGACTGGTACAACCCGATCATCCAGCACGGCGAGGTCGATTTTCGCGATCCCCGCCGCGATCGCACCCACGGTCACATTTGGCGGGTGACGGCCAAAGGCCGCCCCTTGGTCGAGCGACCGAAGCTGGCCGACGCCACGGTCGAAGAGCAATTGGCCGCGCTCAAGTCGCCGGAGCCCTGGACGCGCGCGGGCGGCCCGTCAGTTGCTCAAGCAGCGCGGGGCTGACGTCGCCCCGCAATTGGCCACCTTCGTGACCGATCTGCCGCAAGGCCATCCGGACTATGAGCACTATCTGCTTGAGGCGCTTTGGACCTGCCAGGCCCTGAACATCGTCGACTCCGCGCTGTTGGACCGCGTGCTGGCTGCTCGCGACAGCCGAGCGCGGGCGGCCGCGGTGCGGGTGTTGGCTTCCTGGCAGGGCCGGCTGCCCAGTCCGCTCGAGCAACTGGCCGAGGCGGTCGCGGACGAATCGGCCCCGGTGCGGCTAGAAGCGGTGCGTGCCTTGGCCGGTTTGAATTCGCTCGAGGCGGCCCAGGCGGCAATGCGTGTGCTCGACCAGCCGATGGATCGCTTTTTGGATCATGCCCTGTACTTGACGCTCAAGCAGTTGCAGCCAGTCTGGCTGCCGGTGCTGGAAAAAGGGGGCACCGACTTCGCCGCCGACCCGCGGAAATTGGCGGCAGCGATGGTGGTGTTCGATTCGAATCAGGCGGTCGGCCCGCTCTTGAATTTGCTCAACTCGGGCAAGCTTCCGCCCCAACGGCCGCACGGGAGCCCTGCTGTTACTGGCAAAGTTTGGTGGACCAAAGGACTTGGCGCTTGTTTTCGAGCAGGCCGTTGAGCCCGCGGCGCGGGTGGATCAGCAGGGTCGGCTGTTGCACTGCGCTGCTCGAAGCCGCACGAGAGCGAAAGGTCAAGCCGGTGGGCCAGCTCGAGGAGCTGCGGCACCCGATGGATTCGCTGAATGAGGCAGAGCGTCTGGACGCGATCGAATTGGCCGGGCTCTGGCAGGTTGAAGCAGCTCTTGGATCGACTGGACAAACTACCTTCCTTCGCCGACGTCGCGCCCCAAGAACACTACATGGCCTTCAGAGCAATCGCGGCCATAGGCACCCCCGCGGCCCGGCAAAGCTCATTGCCTGGGCCACCGGGCCGGGCGGCGCCTTGATGCCGTCAGTGCCCTGGCGGCGCTCGATCCCGCCGAAGCGGCCCGGCTCGCCGTCGATCTGCTCGGCGAGCGACCGAACGAGGCTGGCCTGGCGCAGCTTGTCGCGGCATTTACGGCCCGCAAGGGGGGGCCGAAGCTTTGGCCGCAGCCCTGGCCGGCAAGACGATCCCGGAGCAAACGGCCCGGCAGCTGTTGGCGGCCGTTCGCCAGGGGCCCGTCGAGCAGCCGCAGTTGGCCGCCGCAATCGTGACCGCAGGCAAGCTTCCTGCGGGACCCCGCCAATTCTCGCCCGACGACGTTCGGCAGATTCTGGCCGAGGCGGCCGACCAGGGGAGCGCGGAACGGGGCGAGACCATCTTCCGCCGCGCCGACCTAGGCTGTCTGAAGTGTCACGCCATCGGCGGCGCCGGCGGCAGCGTCGGGCCCGATCTGGCCAGCCTGGGGGCGAGTGCCCAGCCCGATTACATTTTGCAATCCATTCTCAAGCCCGGGGCCAAGATCAAGGAAAACTACGAGGCCCAGCTCATCGCCACCGACGACGGACACGTTTACAGCGGCATTAAAGTCAAACAAACCGCCGACTCCTTCACGCTGCGTGACGCCGAAGACCGGCTCGTCACGATTCGGCTGCATCGATCGAAGAGCACAAGCCGGGCGGCTCGCTGATGCCCGTCGGCCTGGGCGACAATCTGACGCGAGCCCAGCTGGCGGACCTCGTGCGGTTTCTCTCCGAGCTCGGCAAATCCCCCGCGTATTCCGTTGATCGCGAGCGGGTCGTGCGGCGTTGGCAGATGGCCGTCAGCAGCCCTGGCGCGGAAGTCGTCCTCGGTCCGAAAGAACTCGCCGGGCTGACCTCAAGCAACTCCATTCATTGGGTGCCCTGCTATAGCCGGGTATCGGGGGTGCTGACGGCCCGCGACGTGGCGAGTTTGCCCCCCGACAAGCAAGCGGCGGCAACGTATGCCTTGCGCTTCGAGCTCGATGTGACCACTCCGGGCAAGGTCGCGCTGAAGATGCCCAGCGAAATGATCAGCCAACTCTGGGTCGACGAGCAGCAACAGAAACCCGCCGGCATTGTCGAACTCGATTTGACCGCCGGATCGCACACCGTCACGCTGCTCCTGCACACCTGGACCGAGCCGCTGCGGATCGAATTGCTCGATGTGCCGGGATCAAAGGCTCAAACGCAGCTAGTGGGGGGCAAGTAGTGCACGCTGCCGGGGGCGACTCGCCCGAGCGCCATCCGCCGGCGAGTTTTTTGTTCGCCACTTGCCAGGTCGGGGCCGAAGCGGCGCTCAAAGGGGAACTGGCCCGGCGGTGGCCCGACTTCCGCTTCGCCTATTCGCGGCCCGGCTTTCTCACGTTCAAATTGCCCGCCGAGTTCGGTCGACTGGAATCGTTCGAGCTGGGCTCGGTGTTTGCCCGGGCCTGGGGCTTTTCGCTCGGCAAGGCGGTCACTGCCGATGTGGCCGAGCATCCATCGCAAGTTTGGCGACTGAGCGACAGAGTCGCGGCCGACGCGCTACACGTCTGGCAGCGCGACTTGTATGAACCGGGAGAACACGGCTACGAGCCCGGCCTGAACGATTTGGCCCGCGCCGCCGCCGAGGCGATTACAGCCGCACAGCCCAACCGCGGCGGCCGACCACCGCTGGCGGCCAACCTGCCGGCCCCGCCCGGCGACAGCGTCCTTGATGTCGTGCTGGTCGAGCCGGACCAGTGGTGGATCGGTTGGCACGTTGCCCGCGAGACCTGTTCTTGCTGGCCGGGTGGGATCTTCGATCGGCCGTTGCCCGAGGACGCCATCTCGCGGGCTTATCTGAAAATCGAAGAAGCCCTGGCTTGGTCGGGCCTGCCGCTCAAGCGGGGCGACGAAGTGGTCGAGATTGGCTGCACAGGGCGGTGCCAGTCAGGCTCTGCTGGCCCGCGGAATGAAAGTGATCGGAGTCGACCCGGCCGAAGTCGATCCGCGGCTCCTGGCCGACCGCCATTTCAGACACCTCCGCAAGCGCGGGTCGGAGGTGCGCCGTCGCGAGTTACGCGACGTGCGCTGGCTGGTCGCCGACATGAACGTGGCGCCCAACTACACGCTGGCGACCGTCGGCGACATCGTGAGTCATTCAGCCGTCCACGTTTCCGGCATGCTGCTCACGCTCAAGCTGCTTGAGTGGAAATTGGCCGCCGAAGTGCCGGCATATCTCGACCAGATCCGCTCCTGGGGCTACTCGCACGTGGCGGCCCGACAGCTGTCGCACAATCGGCAGGAAATCTGCGTCGCGGCCTGCCGCTGAGCGGCGCGTCTGCCGGCGGCTCAGGGCATTTTTTCGATCTTCAGCACCGCCGCCGCGCCGGCCGCTTCGTACACGGCCCGCACGGCATCCAGCTCGCCGGACGGCTCGGCCACGATCGTCAGCGGCTTGGGAGCGAGCATCCCCAGCACCTGTGGGATATCGCACACCCGCAGCACGCTCAAGAACTGCGGCGCTTTGGCATTCTCGTGCGTCAACAGCGGGTGATCCAGCATGGTGCCGGCGATCTCCGGCTCCAACAGCGCCGCGTAAGCGGCCAGGGCTGCCGAGTTGCCGGAGCCGCATACTTGGACTCGGCCCTTGCGTGGGGCCTGACTTTCCAAATATCGGGCCGCGGCCACGGTATCCCACACCCGACTCGTCTCGAGCGTGCGGCCAACCAGCACGAGCGAGCGGCGGACGTAGTTCGGCGGATCTTTCTCGGTCCAGCGCGTCCGGCCGATCCCGCGCGGCTGCAAGAGGTACACCGCATCGGCGGCCATCTGGCCTGGCCAAAGGGCGTCGGCGCCACGCGGTTCCTCGCTGCCGACGACCAGCAGAATTCGTTCCGCTTCCGCAAGCGGCGGACCGGCCAACCGCTCCAGATAAACTTCGATGCCGTCTTCGGTAGCCAAGTGGTACACGCCATTCGACTCGTCGATCAGCCGGGCAGGCGGCACGCGCTCTGGCAGGGTGCGTAGCGGCAGCCGGCGCAGCTGACCCAGAAGATCGTTTTTCCAGCCGGCGAAATCGCCCGGTGCCGGCGGGTTCACTTTCGCCCGTGGCACGAAATGCTCGTCGATCGTGGTGTTGAGCTGATTGGCCGGAATGTCCGCATCCGACGGGAATACCCGCAACTGCTCGACCGGAATCGGGGCTTTCGCCGGTCGGTCCTCAGGCACCCAGGCGTCCACTTGGAAGTCGGTCACATGCCGTGGGTCGTCCTTGAGCACGATGTTGAAGTAGCGATAGGTTCCCTGGCGGATGTCGGCCCGGTAGGCATGGCCGCCGATGCTGACCAGCGTGTCGAACTGATCGCCCGCGCCGTAAAGACTGTACATCCGCTCGAGGCGGTTGGTGATTCGGCCGTTGGCGTCCATCGGAAAGATGCCGTCCTGATCGGAATTGACGAACAGCATCGCCCGGGGCGCGATCAGGGCGGCGATTTGCGTCCAGGGCCACTCGTACGAGTTGTACAGGAACATGCAGTCGCAGTGGCCATTGATCACGCGGTTGCCGACGTACGACTCCAGGTCGGCCATGCCGCTGGTCGGAATCGCCACTTTCACCCGCTCGTCGGCCGCGGCAATCCAGAACGTGGCCGCTCCGCCGCCGCTGATGCCGGTCACGGCGATCCGCTCCGGGTCGACATCGTCCCGGCTGGCGAGGTAATCGATTGCCCGGATTCCGTTCCAGCATTCCACGCCGGCCGGCGTGTACCCACGCGAATGCCACCACCAGCGGTCGAACTTATACGTGCCGTGGTGCGTGGCGGCGATTTCGCCCAGCTGCAACGAGTCGATGATCAGGCAAATGTAGCCGTGCCGGGCCAGCCAGATGCCAAACGACTGGCAGGCCGTCTTGTTGCCGTTGCGTCCCTGATTCCAATGCCCGCACACGTAGAGCACCGCCGGCAGTCGCTCGCCGGGCTGCTGCTGGGCCGGTCGATATAGGTTGCCGGTCACATAGAGCTGGGGCCGGCTTTGAAAATGAATCAGGTCGACCTCGAAGCCTTCGCCCGCGACTTTGCCCGTGATTTTGGGAGCCAACGGCGTACGTTCGGGCAGCGGCCAGAGACCGAGCATCGTGAAGTATTCTTGCTTCAACCGCCCGCGCTGCTGCTCCCAGTCGGCTTGGGTCTGGATGCCATTTAGAAAACTCCCGTCCAGCCGCAGGGCCTGGGCCGTCAGATACTTTTGGATCATTTCGTCGCCGGGTTGGCCGCGGTCGGGCTCGCCCAGAGCTTGCGCCCGCACCGTGGATACCGCGGACGCGAAGATCGCCAGCCAGATGGTGGTACGCAGAGCGAAGCGGTTCATCGGTGTACCTCAAACGGGCTGCGATGCGAGTTCGGGATGTATTGACGAGCGCGACGTGTGAACGGACGTGTGCTGCGGCCCATTACTCACATTCGATCCGGGCTCCGCGATTGGCCGGCGCGGCAATGACCAATTCCAGCGCTTCGGCGGCAAATTGCCGGCGCAGCCGGGTGGCAAAATCGGCTGCGCTTGCCGGATCGGGGAGCAAGGCGAAAATCGTCGGCCCCCAGGAGCTTTGCCCCACCCCGGCGATGCCTTGCGCGCGAGTCCACTCGACCAGTCGCGTGGCGAGCCGGCCGGCATAAGCGCCTCCCTGGCTCTTGGCGAATAGCAAGCCGGCTTGATAGCCATAGCGGTACAGGCTTTCGCCGAACTCGGCAAAGTTGCCGCTGGCAGCTCCTGGCGCCAGATGGGCGAGCAGCTCGCGGGTCAGTTCGGCGGTGGCGCTGGCCGGCGGAGAAGGCAGTGCGGCGAATGCCCGACGCTCGGCATCGCCCGACAGCCCGCGCTGCCCGCGATCGATGGCCAGCACGAACCGCCACGTTGCGGGCAGTTCGATCCGGCTGACGAGCGGCGACACCGCTTCGCCGGCCAACTTGCCCCCTTCGACCAATAGCCCTCCCAGCGCAAAGCCATGCGTGCCGACGGCTGAGCGTTCGCCGCGGCCCATCAGCCGGGCCCAGCGCGCGACGTCCGGCTCACTCCGCCCAGCCAGGCGATCGAGACCGGCGGCGAGGGCCAGGGCCAGCTGCGTGCCGGTTCCCAGGCCGGCGTGCTCGGGAGCGGCTGATTCGACGTCGATTTGGCAGGCCGTCTCGCCCGCCAATTGGGTTTGGTCGGCATAGCGGCGTGCCAAGGCGATGACCCGTTCGGCCAGCGGTCCCGCGGCCGCGAGCCGCTCGGCTCGTCGAATAATAAGTTGCAAGCCGGGCGCATCGATCATCACGCCGGCCCCGCCGTATTGCCGCTCGGCCGGTTGGCCCAGCGACAAGAGGCCGAAGTGCAATCGGCTCGGCGCCCAGACTCGCACGACGCTCGGCATGAACGGGTCCATCGGTTCGGCGGCAGGCCCCGGCTCGGTAAGGCGCTTCGACTGGCGAGGAAACTACGCCTGGCGGCAGCGCTCGGCGATGGTTTGTTCCAACATGGCCCAGGCGCGCCGTTCGGCGTCGCCGCCGGTCTTGTCCACCAGCGGTCGCCAGCGCTCAAGTTGAGCAAAGATGTCGGCGGCAGGCAACAAGCCGGTCCGGGTCGCCAAGATGGCCGCTTCGAGCACGGCGTGCTTCGCCCGGTTGAAGCCGAAAAAATCGCGCAGCCGGCCGCTCGCAACGATCCGCGTTTCGATCCGGGTCCGCTCCTGGTTGTCGTCGAGCGTGGTGACGCGGAGGGCGTACCAGCGGCAAGCGCCGGTCAGGATGCGGCCCTCGATTTGGTCGCAAGCGATCGTCGGCGGCAGCGGGTCGGGCGTGCCGACAGCGGCCTGGGCCATTAGCTCAACGTCGTCGGTGACGTGAAACACTCCCTGGCCAGTCCGCTTCATATTCGCGTAGGTGGTCGACGAGCGGAATGGCTTGAGGACGAGATGCTCGATCGCGGGCTCGGCTTCCGGCCCCATCGGCGAGATATTCACCGAGCCGTCCGGATTGAGCGTGGTGATGATTCCTTCGAGGATCATGCCCGCGACCCCAATCAAAAAGTGACCGGCTGGCTGGGCACCAGCCGTGGCGGCGGAGCCGGCTCGGCGAGTTCGCTGGCTCGATTGGGCAGCTCAGACTGCAGGGGCAATCCGGCCCGCTGCAAAAACGCTGCCAGCAATTCGTAGCCGCAATCAGTCAAGATCGACTCGGGATGGAACTGAATGCCCACAACAGGCAGCTCGCGATGCTCGATCGCCATGATCGTGCCTTCCGCGGTCCAGGCCGTGATCTCCAGGCAATCGGGCAGCGAACTGCTGCTCGACGATCAGCGAATGGTAGCGGCAACCGGTTAGCGGATTGGGCAAGCCGGTCATCACTCCCCGGCCGGCGTGCTGGATCGGCCAGGCCCGGCCGTGGACCGGCTGATCCGCCCGGATGCAGCGTCCGCCCAAAGCCTCGCCGATCGCCTGATGCCCCAGGCAAACGCCCAGAATCGGCAATTCCCGGTGCAGCTGGTGAACCACTTCGAGCGTCACTCCGGCTTTGGCCGGCGTGGCCGGGCCGGGCGAGATGACGACCGCGCCCGGCCGCATTCGGCGGATTTCGTCCACCGTGATCCGGTCGTTGCGCACCACCTGCGTCGGCTGGCCGAGCCGCTCGAAGTAGCGGGCCAGGTTGAAGACGAAGCTGTCGTAGTTATCGATCAGCAGAATCATGGAGCGAGATTGGCCTGCACGGAACACGGCTGACGCGGTTGTCGATGTGCTCAAATTCTATCGTAATGCCCGGAGCAATCCGGCCGCCTTGTGCCAGGTTTCTTCGTATTCCCGCTCGGGCACCGACTGAGCCACGATGCCGCCGCCGACCGGGGCCTGCCACCAGCCGCCGCTGGCGATGATCGTGCGGATCAGCAGGTTGGTATCGAGCGTGCCGTCGAAGCCGATGTAACCCAGCGCCTCCGCAGTACGGCCCGCGGGCGGTTGGTTCCAGCTCGGCGATAATCTCCATCGCCCGGACTTTCGGCGCGCCAGTGATCGAGCCGCCGGGAAAGGTCGCCCGTAACAAGTCAAGCGGACCGACGCCCGGGCGCAACGTGCCACACACGGCGGAGACCAGATGCTGCACCAGCTCGTACGATTCCAACCGGCAGAGCTGCGTGACTTGAACACTGTCGGGCCGGCAGACGCGGGCCAGATCGTTGCGCAGCAGGTCGACGATCATCACGTTTTCGGCCCGGTCTTTTTCGCTCTGCTCCAGCTCGTCGCCGGCAAATAAATCGGCTTCGGGTCGGCGGGTGCGCTGCCGCGTGCCTTTAATTGGCCGAGTTTCCACTTCACCGTCGGCCAACTGCAAATACCGCTCGGGCGAGGCACTGGCCAATTGATAGCAGCCGCAATCGAAATAGGCCGCGAATGGGGCCGGATTGCGATTCCGCAGCCGCAGGTACAAATCGGCCGTGCTGCCGGCCGCAGGATACAGCAGCCGCTGAGCCAGGTTGACTTGAAAAATGTCGCCCGCCCGGATGTATTCGATCGCCCGCTCGACGGCTGCTAAGTATGCGGCGCGGGAGAAATTGCTCGTGAGCCCCGCGGGGCCCTCGACCGCCGTTTGCGGGGCCAACCTCTCCAGGGGAATCGTTTCCTGCACCCGGATCGCATCCAGCACCGGCGGCGGGGCGGCCAGCCAACTCTGAAACTGGGCGATCCGCTCGGCCGTGCGCCGGCGACGGGCAGTCGGTTCCAGCTCGGGGAACCCCTGCGAAATGATCCATGCTTCACTGCTGGCATGATCGAAGGCCACGACGACGTCGTACAACCCGATGGCCAGGGCCGGCAGGGCAAACTCGTCCCAGCGGGCCGGCTCGATCTGCTCCAGCGAGCGGTGTAGATCGTACGCCCAAACGCCGGCTGCTCCGCCCTGGAACGGCGGCAAACCGGCAACCGGCTCGGCGCGATACCTGTTCAATCGTTGCGCCAGCTGAGTCAGCGCGTCGGTGCCGTCCGCTGGGACCAGCAACGTCTCGAACGGGTCGGCGGTCACAAACGAGTAACGCCCCAACACGGGATCGCGCCGGGCACTGTCGAGAAACAGGCACCAGGGTTGCGCGGCGAGGCGGCGGAAAGCCTGCTCGGCGCCCGTGCCGGCGGCCAGCGGCACGACCAGCGGCAATGTGCCGACGTCGATCGACGAGCTCGGACCATCCGCGAGCGTCATTCGGCCTTCTCCGCCGCGGGACCCCGCTTCAGCCGATGATGCCGCTCGGGTTCGGTCAAGAAACCCCAATCGAGGGCTTCGTCCTGACGGTAGTCCTTGGCCAAGGTCAGGGCGGTGGCGGCCTTGGCCATTTCGTAGCCTAAGTAAAAGGCGTGCCCGGCGTCGAGCAGCTTGGGGGCTGCGGCCAGCAGCCGCTCGAACAGCGCGAACGGATCGCGGTCGGCCAAATGGAGGCTGGCGGAGATCGCGTGAATTTGTTCGCCCTCGGCGAAGATGCGGTAATTCGAATCACGGATCTGGCTGGCCAGCTCATCCAGACGCTCGGCACCGTATTGCGGCACGGCCGGATCGCGCAACAGTACCAATTGCTCGTCGACGTGCTTGGGAGGCACGTGCTGCCCCACCGCGTAGTGAACTAGCCGCCGGGCCCGGTCGCACTCCCGGACGCACGAGCGAGCCCAATTGATGACTTGCGTGGTCAACACGCTGCGGATGCCCTGCTCCTGACAGAAGCCCAAGAGGAGCACATTGATCGCCGCCGAATCGGCATCGGTCAGCTCGGTGAGGTTGCCGATGCCCATTAGCATCTCGGCATCAGGATAGCGGCGGCGGATGTCGAGACAGCGCCCCAGGCTGGCGGCAAAACCGCAGCCGATCGGCTCCAAAATCGGGTCGATCCGCAGCGGCACGCTGGCCAGAGCCAGATGCTCGATCGTGGCGTCAAGCTCGGCCAGCGCGTTGGGAACGTCCGGAATGGCGACGACGGGCACGCCCCAGTCGGACGCGGCAGCGCGGTTCGAACTATTGACGCTCAGCACCAGGCCGGCCCCCGCTCGTGTGGCGGCGGCGATTTCCGCGACGTTCAGGCTGTCAATCGATACGCGGTGCCCCTGCTCGACCAAGGCCCGCACCGTCTCGCCGACTCCGCTCCAGGCGTCGCCCGGATCGCAGCCCAGGTCAATCCAATCGGCACCGTCGGCTTGCAGCGCGGCCGCCTGAGCGAGGATCTCGCTCAGCGGCAAGCGCGGGGCATGGTTGATCTCGGCCAAAATCTCGATGTCGAAGGCCCCGTACTCGCCCGGCCCGCCGGCCGCATGGCCGAAGAATTCGCCCAATCGCCGCAAATCGTGCGGCCCGCGCTCGACCGGCACTCCGGCCTGCGCGGTCAGTTCGGCGAGCTCGCCACCGCAATAGCCGGGCAGAATCACCCGCTCCGTGCCGGGGGGAATCTCGATCCGCCGCCGGACCCATTCGGTCGTCATCAGGGCGGCGACGGTGATCGGCAGCACTTGGAGCGTGTATTGAAAGCCGGCTCGCGGGGCCAGCCGGGCCAGCTCGGCGGCGAGCGCATGTTCGGCCAGGCGGCCGGTGACGAAATGGATACGCGGGCCGTTCACTTTTGCTGCACCAGACCGCCGTTGACCGGCAAGACATGCCCGGTGATGAAGCCGGCCGCCGGCGAACCCAAAAAGGCGACGGCCTCGGCCACGTCCTCCGGCGTGCCCCAGCGGCCCAGCAGCGATTCGTCGCGGGCCCGTTCCTGCCAGTATTGTGAGGCATCCTGGCCCCAGGCCGTCTTGATCCAGCCTGGGGCCACGCAATTGACCCGGACCGCCGGAGCGAGCGAGCGGGCCAGGCTCTTGCTGAATGCCATGATCGCTCCCTTGGTGGCGGCGAACATCTCGCCGCTGGCGCCCCCCATGCCATGCTCGGCTTGATCCCAACCGATGTTGACGATCGCTCCCTGGCCGCGGCGGTGCATCCGGGCGCCGATCAGCCGGCCGAGCAGGATAGTGCCCTCGACGTCCACGCGCCACAGCGTGGCCAGTTTTTTCTCGAACGGCCAGTGGGCCGCGTCGCCGGTCAACGTGTCCGCGCCGGCGTTGTTGACCCAGAGGTCGACGTGGCCGTGCCAATCCCAGGCCGCTTCGACCAGCGGCTCGTGCGTGGTCGGCTCGGCCAGATCGGCCAAGAGCACATGCGCTTGCCGCCCGAGCGCCCGGATTTCGGCGGCCACCGCATCGACCCCGCCCCGATTGGCTCGGGCATGAATTACGACGTCGGCCCCGGCGCGGGCCAGCCGCAGTGCGATCGCCCGACCGATGCCGCTGGACGAGCCTGTCACCACGGCGGTCAGGTGGTCAAGTCGAGTCGGTTCGATTGCAGCGGACATCACGGGCGTTTTCGGCGAAAAGGGGAACGATTGCTTCGGTTGTAGTCGCCATACCGGGCGCGGCAAGCAAGCGGCGGGCAGCGAGCGGCAAACACGCGCAGCCGACCGGCAACCGGACGACTAAAATCATTATAGGCGGCCGGAGCGGGGTAAATCCGGTCCTGTTTGGCGGCCGAGCGTTGCACACCGCGCATTTCCTCTCCTCGAAAATTCCTACCGCATGGCAAACCACCTTGCCCAGCGGCTGACCACGGCGGCCTTTGCCTTTCGCGGTTACAACACGACGAACCTGGGCCGGACGCCCGAGTTGCTGGCGCATCCGGCTTTTGGTCCGGTCGTCGAGCGGCATTTGAACGAAGCCGCGGCGGTGACCAGCGACGTCGTCTGCCGGCACGTCGACCTGGTCGGCCGGGTCCGCCGCCGCGAGGAAACCTCGCTGGCCAGCTACGACGAGGCGATCGCGCTGATAGTGGCCGTCGAACTGGCTCAGATCGAACTGTTGGACCAGTTTTTCGGCGTCCAATACGCCAAGGCCAAACTGGCCTACGGCTACAGCTTGGGCGAGTTGACCGCGGTGGTCGCCAGCGGCCTGTTCGCCATGCAAGATGCACTGCGGCTGCCGCTCTCGGTGGCCACCGACGCGGTGGCCCTGACCGAAGGAGTGACGCTGGGGGTGCTGTTCTGCGCGGGCCGCTGCTGGATATCGATCAGGTTCAGCGGCTCTGCCTGGAAATCAATCTGACGGGCCAGGGAGTCATCGGCATGTCGTCGATCCTGGCCCCCAATACCGTGCTGTTGCTCGGGCAGGGAGACACACTCGATCGTTTTGCGGCGGCGATGCACGACGCCTTTCCGGCCCGGGTTTATCTGCGCAAGAACAAGGAACAATGGCCCCCCTTGCACACGCCGATCGTCTGGCAGCGGAACATGCCCAATCGCGTGGCCGTGATGATGCAGACCCTGCCCGGCGGGTTCAAGAAGCCGGTGCCGCCCCTCCTTTCACTGGTGACGGGCAAGCTGAGCTACAACGATTTCAACGCCCGGGACATCATCTGTCGCTGGATCGACCACCCACAGCGGCTGTGGGACGCCGTCTACGAGACGTTGGCCTCGGGCGTGAAGACGGTCATTCACGTCGGTCCCGACCCGAACTTGATTCCGGCCACCTTCCAGCGGCTGCGGGACAACGTCTCGGCTCAGCTGAGCGGTCGCTCGCTCAATTCGCTGGGCATGCGGGCGATCTCGCAGGCCGTCAAGCGGCCCTGGTTGACGGCCCTGCTCCCCTCGCGCACCGCTTTGCTGCGGGCTCCACTGGTCGAGCATGTGATCCTGGAAGACTGGCTGCTGGCGCAAAAGGCACCGTAAAGCGGCGTCGATTGACAACCTTCGGCCGGTGCGTCCACAATCGGCGAAGTGTCCCGGCGCTCGATACACTCGCCCCCGTCCCTCTGGCCTCAGCTGCAAATTCATGGTCGAACTCGGCGTCAACATCGATCACGTGGCCACCGTCCGGCAAGCCCGGCGGACCAACGAGCCCGACCCGGTCTGGGCGGCCACGCTGGCCCAACTAGGGGGCGCCGACGGCATCACGCTCCATCTGCGCGAGGATCGGCGGCACATTCAGGATCGCGACTTGCGGATTCTGCGGGAAACGGTGACGGTAAAGCTCAATCTGGAGCTGGCCGCGAATCCCGACGTGCTGGAGATCGCCTGCCAGACCCGGCCCGACCAGGCGACGCTGGTGCCTGAGAAGCGCGAAGAGGTAACCACCGAAGGGGGGCTCGACCTGTCGGCGGGCCGCGACAAGTTGGCCGAGGCGGTCCGCCGCCTGCAAGATGCCGGGATCAAGGTTAGCTTGTTTCTCGATCCCGATCTGGCGGCGATTGAAGCCGCGGCCGCCCTCGAGGTCGACGCCGTCGAGTTGCACACCGGCGAATATGCCCTGGCCGCCAGTAGTGCCCGCCAAGCCGCCGAATTGACCCGACTGACCACGGCCGGCGCGGCGGTCGTCGCGGCCGGGATGACGCTCCATGCCGGTCATGGCCTGACCTATCGCAACGTGCAGCCGATCGCGGCGATTCCGCAGATGGTCGAGTTGAACATCGGCCACAGCATTGTCGCCCGGGCGATCATGGTCGGCTTCGAGCAAGCCGTGCGGGAAATGAAAAAGCTGGTCGGCTGACGTCGCCCGGCGGTACGGCGCTGGCCGTTGCCGCATTGCATGCGGCGGGCCGCTTCGCGCGGCCTGAATGGCCGGGAGCAATAGCGCGATCAGAATGCCGATGATGGCGATGACGACCAGCAATTCGACCAGCGTAAAACCGCGTCGTCGCCAGCAGTGCGCGGGCCTGGTGCCAAGTGATCGGCCGCACCCGCGACCGCAGTCTGCCGGCGTGGCCTTCATAAGCACGCTTTCCGCCTGGCTGAGCGAGGGCCCCGCTCCGCTGGCCTGGAACCCAATCCGATTTCGCAGCTGATCCGGCCGACACATCGTCTCGCAACGGAGTCAGTCGCCCTCGCCCTGAGCCGGGCATGCGCTGAGCACGCTGGTCAAGCCGAGCACGCCGGTCAATAGGTCGACTGGTCGACGACTTCTCCGCCGGCCCGCGTGGCCAGCGTGTTCAATACGTTGGCATCGACGGCATAGTCGATAAAACGCACGGAGCCATCGACGAAAACGAACTGACAGCCGCCCAGGTGGTAGCTCCAGTAGTGGTAATCGTCGGTGTCGCCGATGGGGGAACCCTGGGCGTAGCCGAAGCTCGCGAGCAGGGCGTCGCCCGTCGAATCGCCGTTGCCGTAGCCGCAGAGGGTCCAGCCCCAGTACTGGTCGTTCGGAGTGCCGCGTTCGCCGGCCAGAAGCGTGGTGGCCGTGCCGTCGCTGACGTCCTTGAACCGCACGTTGCCGCCGTAGAACAGCACCCCGTTATAAGCCGACGGCACGAACGAGGACGGCTGAAACGAGCCTTCGTTGCCGAAGTAGTTGGACACGGCGTAGGGGCCGGTGCCATCCATGTAGACCTGGAGCGAATTCACATCACTCGGGCAAACGGCCGTCATCACGAACTTGTTACAGGGCGTGCCCAGGTAATTGTTGGCCGATTGGCTGGAATTGAAGCCGAAGCAGTTTCCCGGGAATGTATAGTCGATCAGGCTGTAGACCTGGTTTTCCTCGATGAATGGCAAGAGCGGCGCCCGCCAGAGCCACCAGATGTTGGGCACCGCGCCCATCGGCAGGCATTTGTTGACGTCGTGATAGTTGTGCGACGCCAGGGCCCACTGCTTGAGATTGGACCCGCATTGCATGCGACGGGCCGATTCGCGGGCGGCTTGAATGGCGGGGAGCAGTAGCGCGACGAGCAGACCGATGATGGCAATGACGACCAGCAGCTCGACGAGTGTGAAGCCGCGCCGCTTGCGCCTGCTTGTCATCTGGGCCCTCTGCTCCAACTGCGTTCCGTCGATCGCGACGTTCAGCGGCCGCTCCGCCACGCTCCGCCGACTGGCCTGGTGTCGCGGCCGGCTTTCGCCCGCCCCCCATTGAGCCAGCTCCGCCGCCTGGTCCGATCCCGACAAATCTACCACCCGCCGACAAAAAAACGCAAGAAATTCTTGTCCAGTGTTTGGCCCCTTCCGGACCGGCTGGTGACTTGAAAGGTTTGTCCCCAGACTTCCGCAAGGAGGGGGCCTGGCGAGCAGGATTCTAGCGGTATTTCCGCCGCCCAGGGACAATTTCCGAGCCCCCCACCCGCCCACCCCCTAATCGGGCGGGATGATCGCGGTTCAGTGGTCGCGGCTGCGAAACCACACAACCCTGCCGGCCCGGGTATTGCACCCCGGCAGTGGAGATCGGCATCCCCCGCTCCGGCCGGCGCTCAAAGATCTAAATTCAATACGGCGACTTTCTCGGCGGGGATCTCAACCAGCTTTTCTTTTTTCGGCAGGTACCAGGATTTCGGTTTGGAGCCGGTTGCGCCGGGCATTGGCTTGGCCCGCACCGGCTTGGCGGCCCGGTTCGGCCTTGGGATCGAAGGGCTGCGGTTCGAGCAACTCGATCACGGCCCTGCAGGATCCCGAGACCGGCCCGGTCTCGGCCGTGTATTCGTACTTGCCGGCCTTGATCGCGGCGACGGCCGATGGCCCCCGATTGCCCGCTGCCGGCACGATCGTGATGCGGCCATTGATTTCGTCGGGATTGCCGATCTCGGTCGTCGTCACGTTGCCTTTGAGCGCGACCCGGCCCCAGGGGTCAGGTTTGGTGCACCCGACCAACAGGCTCAGCGCGAGCACCCAGCAAGCCCAAGCCGGACGGGTTCGCGGAGGAGGCGCCGAGCATTGCCGGCGATGAGGGGGACAAGCTCACCGTGGCGAGGACCGGCACCGACGAGGTCCCACGGGCACCCGCGATGTCGCGATCTCATCAGGCCGGCTCCGATTCGTTACGGATTGGTCTGCATTTTTTCCGCCTCACGCCGGACATGCACGAAAGCCAGAGCCGCCAGTCGCCGCCGCAAGAAGCGTTCGCCACGATCTGGCTGCGCTGAAATCCGGTTCGTCCCGCGGGCCAGTGGTTCTCCTGCCCAGAGAGTTTCCCGCCCGCCAGGCCAAGCCTTACGACGGACTGCGCCAGACTCTAACTGCCGGGTATGGCAAAGTCAATCTGACGTACTGGGGGATCGCGGCCCAGCGGGGCCGTTCCCAACCGAGCAGCCTGGCTTGGTCCAGTTTCGCCGCCGCGGGCCGGCTAACGCTTGACGATGTCGTGCCCTGCGACTCGCGCTCCGAGTACTCCCGGGCCTTTCCCCCCGGCTTGGACTGGCCCGGCCGATGCTTTAGAATTCGAGCACCCGTAACGATGCCTGGAAAGCTGCTCCGCCGGAGTCGCGTGGCATATGGCGGGCCACTCTCGGGAGCGTTCGTGTTGGCGGCAAACGGTCGGATTCACATCATCGGCATCGGCGACGACGGGCTGGACGGACTCACCGCGGCCGGCCGCCAGTTGATTGAAAATGCCGATCTGCTGGTCGGCGCCGAGCACACGCTGGTCCAGGTGCCCAAGGGTCGGGCCGAGCGGCTGGTGCTCTCCAGCAATCTCGATGAGGCCGTCACGCGTCTCTCGGCCGTCGGCGAGCGGCGGACCGTGGTGCTGGCGTCGGGCGATCCGCTGTTCTACGGCGTGGCTCGGTACCTGTGCGACAAGCTGGGCAAGGATCGGTTCGAAGTCGTTCCGCACGTGAGCAGCATGCAGTTGGCCTTTGCCCGGGTGAAGGAGAGCTGGGAGGACGCCTATCTGACCAATCTGGCAAACCACGCTCTCGAGGAGGTGCTGGAGCGGGTCCGCGGGGCCAGCAAAGTCGGCCTGTTCACCAGCGAGCAGCATCCACCCGGCGCGGTCGCCGCGGCCCTGTTGGCCCGGCGGATCGATTACTTCTCGGCCTATGTCTGCGAGAACTTGGGTTCGCCCGACGAGCGGGTCACGCAGGGCGAATTGGCCGACATCGCGGCCGAGCGATTCTCGCCGCTCAACGTGATGATCCTGATCCGCAAGCCGAACGTGCCCGACCGGCCCAGCGAATCGATTGGCCGGCGGTTGTTCGGCAATCCGGACGAGGTCTTTTTGCAGTCGAAGCCCAAGCAGGGGCTGCTGACACCCTGCGAGGTCCGGGCGATGGCGCTGGCTCAGATGGACCTGGGGCCGGCGAGCATCGTCTGGGATATTGGCGCCGGCAGCGGCTCGGTGTCGATCGAAGCGGCTCAGATCGCCGCGGACGGAAAAACCTACGCGATTGAGATGGATCCCGACGACCACGCCCTGATCCTGGCCAACTCGCAGCACTTCGGCGTGCGGAACCTGGTGCCCGTGCTGGGCCGTGCCCCGGAAGCCTGGTCGGCCCTGCCCGATCCCGACGCGGTGTTCGTCGGCGGCACGGGACGCGAGGTCAGCCGGATCGCCGAGCTGGCCTACGAGCGGCTGCGTCCCGGGGGGCGGCTGGTGGCCCACGTGGCCAGCCTGGATTCGTTCCACGGCGTACACGAGGCGCTGCAGCGGCACGCCGGCGACGTGAAAATCTGGATGATCAATCTGGCCCGGGGCAACTACCAGCTCGAGCGGCTGCGGTTCGAGGCGCTCAATCCCACGTTCCTCTTGGCCGTCAAAAAGCCCGCGAGCGCCAGGCCCTAAACTCATCCGCAGCGGGATGTCCGACCTCATGGCCGATCAACAGCAGCTTGACGTCATCGCGGTTGGTGCCCATCCCGACGACGTCGAGATCGCTTGCGGCGGCACGCTGGCCAAGCTCGTGCGCCAAGGTTACCGCGTCGGGATCATCGATCTGACCGATGGCGAACCGACGCCGGCGTCGCCCGGCCCCGAGGTCCGGTTGGAAGAGGCTCGCCGGGCAGCCGAGGCCCTGGGCGTGCACGTCCGGGTCAATCTGGACCTGCCCAATCGCCGCCTGTTCGACACGTTCGAGGCCCGGGTGGCGCTCGGCAAGGAGCTGCGGAAGTATCGCCCCAAGCTCGTGCTGGGTTTCGGCGACAAGACGCCGCTGGCATCGCCCGACCATTGGCAAGCGATGCAGATCACCGACGCGGCCGTGTTTTACGCCCGGCTGACCAAGTGGGACGAATACTTCGACCACTTGCCGGTCCATACCATTTCAGCCCAGCTTTATTTCCCGCTGTCGTTTTCGTCGCTCGAGTTGCCCTCCGCGGCCGGGCATTTGGTGGTCGACATCGGCAATACGCTCGAGGCCAAGCTCGCGGCGATCCGCTGCTATGCCACCCAGTTTCCGCCGGCCAAGGAGCACGTCTTCGACCGGGTTCGGGCGGCCGCGCTGTATCAGGGCACCGCGGCTGGCTATTCGGCCGGAGAGCTGTTCGCCACGCCGCGCACCTTGGGCACGCGCGACCTGATGCACTTCCTATTCGGCCTGACGCCGGCCGACGAACCGCGCAAACCCGACGTGCGGTAGCAAGCCAGAACAAACACTTGTGGAGGGCAAGCTGGTGAATACCTTGTCCCCGGCCGGGTGCAGGCCACCCCTGCTATTGCTGCTCGCAACCGGTTTGTTTGCGGCCGTCAGTTGTTCACGGCGCCCGCCCGTGGGGGCGCCGACGCCGCCCGAGGAGGGCGCCCTGGTGCTCGCGGGCCACGCGATATCGGCTCGCCGGCGTTCACGCTCTCGGCCGAACAGCTTACCGCCGAGTATCGGGGTGACGAAGCGCCGCCGACAAGAGGTATGCCTGGAAAGAGGTGACGCTCGACGGGGTGATCGCCGAATTCCAGCACGATGACGAGGATATGCCGGAGCAGGTGACAGGCATAACGTTGGCCGG
The DNA here is from genome assembly GCA_963828155.1 of uncultured Planctomycetaceae bacterium. GTDB lineage: Bacteria > Planctomycetota > Planctomycetia > Pirellulales > PALSA-1355 > CAWCAX01. Next base: position 233,351 of record CAWHDQ010000006.1, on the reverse strand, counting down.
CTGCTTCGAAAACGAAGAACACCCCTTGCGCGTGTACTGCCGTTTCGCGCCCGCAGACTGGGGTACGTTGGCGGGACTTACGGTCGGCCGGCGGGTGCGCGTCCGCGGAGAATGCCAGCTCCGCGTCCGCGGCGAGGAGGTTGTCCTCTACAGCTCGCGCCTGCGCCGCGCGACACGAAGGCGAATTGAAGGGGCGTGCCACTCTGGCTGCCGGCCCACTCACCGCCCCTCTGCCCGACCGCGTAGCGCCGCCATGACGCGATCCAAGTCGGCTGGAATCGGTGCTTCGAATTCCAGCGGTTCGCCCGTCAGTGGCGCCGCGATCTTCAGCCGCCGGGCGTGCAGCGCCTGGCGATCCAAAAGCACCTCGGTCTCGGCCGGATTGCCCGACAGCTCGCCGCGCGTGATTTGGGCCCGGCCGCCGTACAGCCGGTCGCACAAGACCGGACAGCCGAGGTGCCCCAAATGCAGCCGGATCTGATGGGTGCGGCCGGTCTTGGGCAAAACCCGCAGCGCCGTGTATCCTCGAAACCGCTCGAGCACTTCATAAAATGTCTGCGCCTCGCGGCTGGCCGGATGATCGCGGCGGATGGCCATCTTCTCGCGATGATACGGATGCGGCCCGATCGGCTCGTCGATCAGGTCCCGATCCCAGCGCGGCCCACCCGCGACGATGGCGAAATACTCCTTCTCGGTCGTCCGCTGCTCGAACTGCTCGGCCAGCTGCATGTGGGCTCGGTCGTTCTTGGCCACCACCAGCACGCCGCTGGTATCGCGGTCCAATCGATGCACGATTCCCGGCCGCCCGGCGCCCCTGGCCGTGCTGAGCTGCTCGAAGTGAAACGCCAGCGCGCTGGTCAGCGTGCCCGACCAGTGGCCCCGGGCCGGGTGAACGACCATTCCCGGCGGCTTGTCGACCACGGCAAGCTGGTCGTCCTCGTACAGCACGCGGAGCGGAATGTCCTCGGGGATCGGACCTGCGCGGGAGCTCGGGCAGCACGATTCGCACCCGCTCGCCCGCCCGCAAGCGATGCGCGGCCTTGGTCCGTTTGCCCTCGACCTGGACGCCCGCCGCGTTGATCACCTTGCGCAGGTGTACGCGGCTGTACGTCGGAAACTGCGCGGCCAGAAAGACGTCCAGCCGCGTGCCTTCCTGATCGGCGGGCACGACCAATTCGGTCGGCTCTCGCGAAAGCTCGTCGGCGGACATGCGGTCACATATTTCCGCAGAAGGACGACGGCCGGCGGATCGAGCGGCGAGCGCGTGCCCGCGCGGAAGATTTACTTGTCGGTCGGTGCGGCGTCACCGGAATCGGCACCCTCGACCGGAGTCGAGCCGGTCTCGGGCTTGTCCCCCGCGCCCTCTTCCGGCTTGGTATCAGCACCGGAATCGGTGCCCGCGTCCGGAGTCGGGCCAGAGTCGGTTCCGCTTTCCTCGTCCGGCAGAGCAGGACCACCGTCCTGGGGCTGACCCGGGAAGATGGACTTGCTGTCCGGTCCGAGCGTGTTGAGATCGAAGTCCGGCTTCTCGCCCGGCTTGCCCGGCACGTCGAGCAGCGATTTACCCGGGTTCTGCTGCTTGAACCAGTCGTAGAATTCCTGCGTCTCGGTTTTTTCCAGGTCCTTGACCCGAGTCTGCGCCACGTCGGCCAGAGCGTTGGTCGGCCAGCGGGTAACGATGGTTGCATACGACTCGCGGGCCAGCTTGACGTCGCCCAGGCTTTCCTGAGCCCGGGCCAAGCCGTAGGTCGCTCGGACCAGCACGGCGGATTCCTTGGCTTCTTTGAGCACGGTTTCGTATTGCTCTACGGCGGAATTGAGCCGCTCGCGGGCCAGGGTCCGGTCGCGATAGAGCAGGTTCGCGCCTTCGATGAGTTTCATATCGCCGATGGCCGTGCGGGCCCACCAGGCAGCCGACGTGCCGGGATACTTGTCGGCCAGATCGTCCAGCTTCTCCTCGCTGGCCGGATTCATCCCCATGAAATACTCGTTCGACGCCTGGAAGTAGTCGTCCCAGGCCTCTTGCGTTTTGGCGGCCGAGTGCCGGCTGACCAAGGCATACAAGAACACCAGCGCGACGACGGCGATCAGCAAACCGACCACGGTGCGGAAATAAGGGCGGGCCGATTCGACCCAATGAGCCAGCGAATCGGCCAACTCGTTGGTTTCCAGCTGGTGTCGTCGCTCGGTTTTCATACGGTCCGTCGCTCGAGCTTGCCGGAGGGAGGGGCGGCCCAATTCGGCCGACGGCAAGTATCGGCAAAATGCGGCCAAACCGCGAGTATAGGAGCCATTGCGAAATTGGTCAAGGCCACGACGTGCGTCACGGCCGTTGCGTCGATGGAGATGCGTCCGCGGGAGTTTGGATTGAGGTCCGCGTCAAACTGCAACTCCCGGCCACAAACACCGCAGCGAATCTGCCAAATCTCGAGAAACTCGACCGCAAACGCTTTGGGTCGATTCGGCATTTTTTTGGCTCCGCCGGCTTGCTCGCGTTTGTCGTGGGCGGCCGGAAACAGTAGGCGGGCAAAAGCTGCCGGATACTTGTTGCGTGCGGCGGCGACTCAATGCGAGCGGGCCACATGGCGACAGACCAATCGTAGGCGAAAGGGATCGCCGAGCAGGATCCGAGTCGGCAAGAGCCGACGTCTGAAGGATCTGACAACCAACTGCAGGTTGAGCAATAGCAGACCGGCTCCGCTGCCGTGGGATTGTGCGGCGGACTATGTAAACACAAAATTTATTGATTCACACTAACTTATGCGACTGTCGGGTGCTTAATGTGCTACCCAGAAAATACTTAATGTTGCTCCGTTCGACTGTCTTGATGCTCAGTGCTTACCGCCGTCAATCACTTCTTACCAGCCCCAGTGGGGGCGTGATGTAACTGCCCCCCGGGGCGTGAAATTGGAAAGGTCCATCATCAAACGCACTCAACCTTCGTCGCCACCTGCTCGCCCTCTCGGCTCTTTCGCTCACGCTGGTTTTTGCCTCGCTTGCCTCGGCTAACTCGCTGCCGACCGGCATCGGCGTGCAGTTCGCCGCCGGTGGAACTCAGCTCACCGCCGGCGCAAAGCGCAGGTGTCGTACCGCAGGCCAACTATAATTCGTTTACCGCGACCACCTTTTCCGCCCAGAGCCTGAATGACAGTAACGGCAACGCGACCACTGCTACGCTGACCGGTGGCACCAGCACCAACTACAGCAACGGCGGGCCAGGCGCGAACACCGATCAAATCCTCAACAGCGGTCTTGCTCAATGGTACCGCCAGCGCCAGTACACGTTCACCGTCAAGGACGTGCCCTACGGGACGTACATGATCGGTTACGAAATGACCGTAGAACTGACCGCGCAGGGAAGGGGACCGTGCTCGAAATCTCGCCGCTCCCAAACCGAGCACCGTTGCCTAAGAGCGCCGTCACCCGTCCCCGGCAGCCCCGGCTACACCTACTCAGGGCAACCCAGCGTAGTATGACGACGAACGAACGCGAACACAACTAAGGAATCAGCAATCTGCACAGCAGCCCCTGACTTCACGATCGCGATTCCGTCGGGCAGGCCCGGCGATGGCGATTGCCACGTTCAACCACGTTCCAAACAATTAAGCCCACGCAAAGACCTCGACGTTCATCCTCGGCAGCATTGGCTGGCCGGCCTCTTCGCGGTGGCACCGCCAGCATCGCAACGCTGAACCAGCGAGCTTCGATCAGTTGGGACATTGCCCGAGGCCTGCCTGGTCTTTCTCGACCTGAATCTCGCCGCCGGCATGTACGACCGTTTATATTTGCAGATCGCCCGGCATCCGCACTAAAATAACGTTCGTAACGGCAAATCGCGCCCGGAATTGTATTGGATCGATCGGAGACTCATTGATGCTGCGAGCGATACCGCGGGGCTCTGCAATTTGGGCGGTGGCGGTGGCTGGATTGGTGTCGCGGCCGGCTTCTCGATCAGGGCTGTCGCCCGCTGTGGCCACCGCCGCCGAGCCGGCGATCGAGTTCAACCGCGACATCCGACCCATCCTGTCGGAGAATTGCTCCGCCTGCCACGGGCCTGACGCCCGCAAGCGCGAGGCCGGGCTGCGGCTCGACCGGCCGAACGAGGCCACTTCGACGCTCGGCTCCGGCAAGATCGCGATCGTGCCCGGCAAGCCGGACCAGAGCGAGCTGGTCCGTCGGATCACGACGGCTGACGCCGACGAGCGGATGCCGCCGGCCGACTCGAACAAGCAGCTCACGCCCGAACAGATCGACCTCTTGCGGCGCTGGATCGCGGCCGGAGCGCCTATGAAGGGCATTGGTCGTTCCTGCCGCTCGAGCGCCGGCCGCCGCCGGGCGAAGCCGCCCAGGGGAGCCCGATCGATCGGTTCGTCCGCGCTGAACTCGGCGCGCATGGCCTGACCTCTTCCGCGCAGGCCGATCCGGTGACGCTGGCCCGCCGTGTGGCATTCGACCTGACCGGGCTTCCCCCCACGCCGGAGCAAGTCGCACGCCTGGTGGCCGATCCCAGCAATACGGGCTACGAACGGCTGGTCGACGAGCTGTTGGCCTCGCCGCGCTACGGCGAAAGGATGGCCATGTGGTGGCTCGACCTGGTGCGCTATGCCGACAGCGTCGGCTATCACGGCGATCAGCCGGTCAGTGTGTTTCCGTTTCGCGAATACGTGGTCCGGGCGCTAAACGACAACAAGCCGTTCGACCAGTTCACCATCGAGCAGCTCGGCGGCGACCTGCTGCCCGAGGCCACGCTCGAGAACAAAGTGGCCGCGGGCTACAACCGACTGGGCATGATGAGCGAAGAAGGGGGCGTGCAGCCCAAGGAGTACCTGGCGAAGTACATCGCGGAGCGGGTCCGCAATGCCAGCGGCACCTGGCTGGGCCTGACGCTTGGCTGTGCCGAATGCCACGACCACAAGTTCGATCCGCTTACGACCAAGGACTTTTATCGCTTTGAAGCGATCTTCGCCGACATCCAGGAAAAAGGGCTCTACGGCGGCGACGATTTCAGCCCGCTCGTTCAGATTCCCACCCCCGACCAGGCCGGTGAGCTGGCCCGGCTGAATGGCGAAATCGCGACGATCGAAACCCAACTGGCCACCGCCACGCCCGAGCTGGAGAAGGCTCAGGCCGATTGGGAGCGGACGCTGGCCGGCGGGCCTGGCGAGTGGATCGTCCTGCGGCCCACGAGCTCCGCGTCAAAAGAAGGAGCCACGCTCACCGTTCTCGAGGATGGCTCGATCTTGGCCGGCGAGAAAAAAGTCGTCGCGGCCGATAGCTATACGCTTACTGCGGATGTCGAGCTGACGGGCGTCACCGCGTTGCGGCTGGAAGTGCTGCCCGACCCGAGCCTGCCGAGCCAGGGGCCCGGCCGGGCCGACAACGGCAACTTCGTGCTCAGCGAGTTGCGCATCGCCGCGGCGCCCAAGAACGATCCGCTTGCCGCCGCTCAGCCCGTGGTGCTGGAAAATGCGTCGGCCGACCATTCGCAATCGGACTACAACATAACCGCGGCGATCGACGGCAAACCCGACACCGGCTGGGCCATCCTGCCCCAGGCCGGCAAGGGGCACATCGCGATGTTCGAAGTCAAGCAGCCGCTGGCCGCCCCCGCAACGCTGACGATCACGTTGGATTTCAACTACGGCAGCACCACGCCATCGGCCGCTTGCGACTGGCGGCCACCACGGCAGCCAAGCCAGTGCCGTCGGCGGGGGCTTGCCGCCGGAGATTCAGGCGATCGTGGCCATCGAACCGGCCCAACGCAGCGACGACCAGCGAAACAAGCTCGCGGCTCACTATCGCTCGATCACCCCGGTCCTGCAGCCGGTGCGCGAGACAGCTGGCAGCGGCCAAGCACTCGCGCGACGAGATCAGCAAGCAAATCCCCACGTCATTGATGACCGTGGCTGTCGCCCCGGATGATTCGCGTGCTGCCCCGCGGCAACTGGATGGACGACTCGGGCGAAGAGGTTTCAGCCGGGCGTCCGGCCTTTCTGCCCCAGCCGGCCGCCAAAGAGGGCCGCTTCAACCGACTCGATCTGGCCCAGTGGCTCGTGGCTCGCGACAATCCGCTGACGGCCCGGGTGCTGGCCAACCGGCTTTGGAAAATCTGCTTCGGGGCCGGATTGTCGACCAAGCTCGACGACCTCGGTGCGCGGGGCAGTGGCCCAGCGCACCCGAGGCTGCTCGACTATCTGGCCGCCGATCTGGTCGACAATGGCTGGAACCTGAAGCGATCGCTCAAGCAGCTCGTCATGTCGAACACGTACCGGCAGAGCTCGCTGGTCACGCCGCTGGCCCACCGCGCAATCCGTACAATCGCTACCTGGCCCGGCAGGCTCGTTTCCGCCTGGATGCCGAAATGGTCCGCGACAACGCGCTCTGGATCAGCGGCTTGCTCGTCGAGCGACTTGGCGGGCCGAGCGTCAAGCCCTATCAGCCGCCGCGGTACTGGGCGTATCTGAACTTTCCCGAGCGGGAATGGCAAAACGGCAGCGGTGACGATCTGTATCGCCGCGGCCTCTACACGCACTGGCAGCGGCAGTACCTGCATCCCAGCCTGCTGGCGTTCGATGCCCCCAGCCGCGAGGAGTGTACCGCCGACCGGCCCCGCTCGAACACGCCGCTCCAATCACTGGTGCTGCTCAACGATCCCACGTTCGTCGAAGCGGCCCGGGTGTTTGCCGAGCTGATCGTGCGGCAGGGAGGCTCGGCGCCGACGGGCCGGATCGATTACGCGATCCGCCGGGCCCTGTCGCGCACGCCACGGCCGGCCGAGGTCGAAACGCTCGGCGAGCTGTTGGCCAAACAGCAAGACTACTACAAGCAGAATCCGACCGCGGCCGACGAGCTGCTTGCCGTCGGCGCCCGGCCCCGGGCATCAGATCTCGACCCGGTGGAATTGGCCGCCTGGACCAGCGTGGCCCGCGCGATTTTGAACCTGCACGCCACTATCACCAGAAACTAAGCCATGCCGCACTTCTTCGACCCGACCAACTCGCTGACCCGCCGTGCGCTTTTGGGCCGCTCGGCCCGGGCCTGGGTCCCTTGGCATTGTCGAGCCTGCTCGGTTCGGGCAACTTCGCCCGCGCTGCCGCCACCGACGCGGGTTCGGCCCCAGCCACGCCGGGGCTGGACCGGCGTGGTCTCGCCCTTGCACTTTCCGCCCAAGGCCAAGCGGGTGATCTGGCTCTATATGGCCGGCGGCATGTCGCACCTGGAAACGTTCGACTACAAGCCCAAGCTGGCCGAGCTGCACGGCAAGCCGATGCCCGAGTCGATCACCAAGGGGCAGCAGATCGCTCAGCTCCAGGGACAGCAGCTCAATTGCTTCGGGCCGCAGCACGAGTTCAAGCAGTACGGCCAGAGCGGCCAGCAGATCAGCAGCATCTTTCCGCTGCTGGGCGAGCAAGTGGCCGACCAGATGTGCATCGTCCGTTCGCTGCACACCGAGGCGATCAATCACGACCCGGCCCACACCTTTATGAACACGGGCTCGATGATCTCCGGCCGGCCCGCCGCCGGCAGCTGGCTGCTGTACGGCCTGGGGAGCGAAACCGAAGAACTGCCGGGCTTCGTCGTCATGGTCTCGACGGGCAAGTTCGGCCAGAAGCAGCCGATCGCTGCCCGGCAGTGGCACTCCGGCTTTTTGCCCAGCCGGTTTCAGGGGGTCGAGTTTCGCAGCACGGGCGATCCGGTGCTGTACGTCGGCAACCCGCCGGGGTCGACGTCGCCCGGCAGCGCGACGTGGTCGACGCCGTGCAGAAGCTTAACCGGATCGAGAACGAAGCGGTCGACGATCCCGAGATTGCCACCCGGATCAGTCAGTACGAAATGGCCTTCCGGATGCAATCGAGCGTGCCGGGCTTGATGGATGTCCATGACGAGCCGCAGCACGTGCTGGACCTGTATGGCACCAAGGGGGGCGACGGCACGTTCGCCAGCAATTGCCTCTTGGCCCGGCGGCTGGCGGAGCGGGGCGTGCGGTTCATCCAGCTCTATCACCGCGATTGGGACCATCACGGCTCGGTCAAGGCCCATTCGGCCGGCACCGCGGCCGAGGTCGATCAGGGCGCGGCGGCCCTGGTGAGCGACCTCAAGCAGCGGGGCATGCTCGACGACACGTTGATCGTGTTCGGCAGCGAGTTCGGCCGCACGCCGATGGCTCAGGGGGACGGCCGCGATCATCACATCGCCGGCTTCACGATGTGGTTCGCGGGCGGCGGCATCAAGCCGGGCATGAGCTACGGCGCGACCGACGATTTCGGCTACCGGGCCGTCGAAAACGTGGTCTCGGTGAACGATGTCCACGCCACGCTGCTGTATCTGCTCGGAATCGACCACCTCAAGCTGACCTATCGCTTCCAGGGCCGCGACTTCCGCCTGACCGACGTCAGCGGCGAAGTGGTCAAGGCGATTTTGGCGTAAGGAGGCGTTGCGTCCCGATGCGGAGTCTCATCGCAACCTAGCGAGCCGTGGGGCTTGTCCCCACGGTCTGTCGCTCTCACTTCAGGTTCCTGCTTGAACCGTATTTTACCGCCGAGGTTGTTCTTGTCTTTCATCTCCCGTATCTCCGGCCGCAGCCCCCGTATCTCCTTCACTTGATCGCCGTCGTGAACGCGGCAACGCGCATTCTGTGGGGGCAAGCCCCACGGCTCGCTAGGAACGTGCTTCGACGGCGAAGCGTCGCGGGCGACTCCTCTCAACTCGGCTCGGCCGCGGGTTCGGCGGCGAGCTCTTCGACTTGGCTGTGCTGCTTGTGCAGCATGGCCAGCGAATCGACGGTGTAGATTGCCACGGCAATCCAGGCGCAGCCGAAGCCGACCATCTGGACCAGCCGGAACGCTTCGCCGAACAGAACTACGGCCAAGAGCAACTGGATCGTCGGCGCAAGATATTGCAGAAAGCCGAGCGTCGTCATCCGCAGCCGCCGGGCCGCGGCGCCGAAACAGAGCAGCGGCACCGCCGTCACCGGCCCGCTCAGGGCCAAGAGCAAATCGGTGTTCAGTCCGAACCGGCCCCAGGCGCCCTCGGCCCAGAGATAATCGTAGGCGATGAAGCCGGCCGCGGCAGGCAAGAGCAGCAGCGTTTCGGTCGCCAGGGCCAACAGTCCATCGACCGGCAAAGTCTTGCGAACGAGTCCGTATAGGGCAAAACTTCCGGCGAGCGACAAGGCAATCCAGGGCACGGCGCCCCCAGCGCCATCATGGCGGCCACTCCGCAGGCGGCGATCGCCAGGCCCGCGAGCTGCAACCTTCGCAGCCGCTCGCCGAGCACCAGGCAGCCCAAGAGCACGTTGACCAGCGGCGTGACGAAGTAGCCCAGGCTGGCCTCCAACACCTGGCCTGACGACACGGCGTAAATGTAGGTCAACCAGTTGGCGGCGATCAACAGAGTGCTGACGGCCAGGCGGCGCATCAGGTGGCCGTTTTTCGCGAGGGCAATCAACTCGCGGCCGCGGCCGACCAGGAGCACAATCGCGGCCAAGAGCAGGCCCGACCAGAGCACCCGCTGGGCCAGCACTTCCCACGGACCGACGTGGACGATCGTTTTGAAGTACAGCGGGATCAGCCCCCACAGGCCATAGGCGGCGATGCCGAAGGCCAGCCCGCCGGCGCACTTCGGCATCGTCGTGGCCGGGATCGGGATGGCTGGCGTTGGGCATGGCGGGGCGTACGGGCAGGGGGCTCTCGGCGCCGCGCAAGGGTGGCTGGGGGCCCGGCCGCGCGGGAAGGATGCGCATCGTAGCAGACTGACAGGCCACGGGGGATGGAAGTTCGCAGTATGAATTTAAAACGCGCACGCCGATGCGCCGGTCCTCAGCGCACCTCGCGCAGATTGCCAGACTGTTTCTCGCCGCGACGTGGCTTTAGAATGCCGGTCTCGGATTTCCCCCACGAACACGTACGACAGGCAGGAGCGACCATGCAATTGGCCCGATATCGCCGCACGAATGGCAGCGTGGGCGTCGGACTCGTTGAAGGCCCGCGGCTGCAGCCGCTGCGGCTCAACGAGGCGCTGCCCGGCCTGGCGGCGATCCTCGAATCGGCCAGCCCGGCCGATGCGGTCAACGAATTGGTCGATCGGGCTGCCAGCGGCTTGGCGCTGACGAAGGTGGAGCTGCTCGCGCCGATCGATCGGCAGGAGGTCTGGGCGGCGGGCGTGACCTATCGCCGCAGCCAGGTCGCGCGAATGGAAGAGTCGGAGACCAGCGCGTCGGTCTACGATCGGGTCTACACGGCCGACCGGCCCGAGCTGTTCTTCAAGGCCACGCCGCATCGCGTGGTCGGGCCGGGGGGCGCGGTGCGGATTCGCCGCGATGCCCAGTGGAACGTGCCCGAGCCGGAGCTGGCCCTGGTGCTCGGCTCGCGCCTCCAACTGGTGGGCTACACCGTGGGCAACGACATGAGCTCGCGCGATATCGAGGGCGAAAATCCGCTCTACCTGCCGCAAGCCAAGCTCTACGATGCTTGCTGCGGGCTGGGGCCGTGGATCACGCTGGCAGCCGACATGCCGGCACCGGCCGAAATCGGTATCCGGCTGAATATTGTCCGGGCCGGGGAATCGGTCTTTGCCGACGCCACGTCCGTTGGCCAGATGGCTCGCACCTTCGCCGACCTGATTGGCTGGCTGGGGCGCGACAATTCGTTTCCGCAGGGCGCCTTCTTATTGACGGGCACCGGCATCGTGCCGTCGAGCGAATTCACGCTGGTGGCCGGCGACCGGATCGAAATTGCCATCGACGGCATCGGCACGCTGGTCAATTCCGTCGTGCAGGGCTAGCGGGGCGACTGCTTCTCTAGTGGCTGGCCGTTTCTTCGGCGGCGGCGCGGGCGTTCCCGGCCGGTTCCGTTTGCTGGCCGCTTGCTAGCGCGTGGGCCGGCGAATGTCTTCGGCCGGGCCGGATGGTGCCGGGGCGGCCATTTTCTCCGCTGGCATAGGGCCTATAATTGATACGACGGGGGTCCGGCGGTGCATTCGCCACAGCCGGCCCGGCTGTTAAGAGGCATTTCCTTTCGCCAGTCGCCGGCTGCGGTCGTGGCCGGCACAACGGTCGTAACCGGCCCGGCTAAAGCCAATGGCTGTCGGGGATTGTTGCCGGCAGGGCTTGCCGGACCGGGCGCTTTGGCGTTCTCGTCAACCGCGCCAAGACCGGGCCGCTCGTTACGACTGGAGAAACTTTCTAAAGTCGCCCCCCCGGCGAATCGAAACTATCTTCGGAAGGTTAGTTCCGCGGAGCTTGCCACCGGGACCTTACGAGGGACCGACGGCCAAGCAACGGGGAACGAGCCGACCGCAGGGGGGAACCTGCCGCAAGGGACATACCTTGACCACAGCTGGTCGGCCGCAAGGCCGGCGGGCTGCCCGCGCGTTCTCTCCGACGAAAAGTCATTCGTCAGGCTGTTTTCATTCGAGGCTGCAAAGAAGATCCAGCGCACGCGGGTCGGATCGCTTGTCGATCGACCAGTCGTGTGGCGGGAGTCTCCTCGCGACCCCGATGCGCAGTCTGTCGATGTCCAACTACGGCAAGGGATCAGAAGGACCTGAACCAGCGCCAAGGCGATGCGATAGCGTAAGGCCCCGACCCAGATGTTTGTGGGCGGCCGGTTGCCCCACAGCCGGCCCGAAGGACCGGACCAGCGGCCGTTAGCCACGAACAAGGGGCGTTTGTCTCCCGTCGGATTTGCCTCCGAGGGGAGCGGAGTTCCCAAACCAGCGAGAGTACATTGGAGAGCCTGCGATGAAGGTCTTCACAACGGGTCAGGTCGCTAAGATCTGTAAAGTGGCCCCGCGCACTGTCAGCAAGTGGTTCGATTCGGGTCGGCTGAAAGGGTACCGCATTCCGGGCTCCCAGGACCGCCGCATTCCGCGTGAGTATTTGATCCGGTTCCTCAAGGAACACGGCATGCCCCTCGGCGACCTCGAAGACGAGGCCATGGCCAAGGTGCTGATCGTCGGCCAGGACCAGGTCCTGATCGAGAACCTCAAGCGCGAACTGCCGATCGACCGCTCGTTCAAAGTGGCCGTGGCTGCCAGCGGTTTCGAGGCGGGGATTCAAGCCGAGAGCTTCCATCCCGACTGCATCATCATTGACTTCTCGATCGGTCGCGTCGAGGCCCTGCAGATTTCCCAGAATCTGCGCCGCAACGCGGAATACGCCGACACGATTCTGATCGCTCTGCTGCCCGACGACGGCAGCTCGACCAGCTTCGACCGTTCGAGCATCAATGAAACGTTCAAGAAGCCGTTCGACGCCGCCCTGCTGGCCGAACGTCTTCGCACGCTGATCGGTGCCCGCAAGGAACTCGTCTAAAACCGAGCAACTTGGGTGTCCGGCTGGCTGCAACGACTTGTGCTTCGCCGCTTCCGCTCAACCCGTCGCGGATAGACCCCCGCGACGGATAATTTTCCCGCCTTCGGAAGGTTCGAGCCGCTCGCCCCGGTTCGAACCGGCCACCCGGCCCGGGTGGCTCATTCCTGCCGCCGACGACTCCCAGGACGGGAGTCCTTTCTCTCCCCACGACGTCTGCCGGGTGCATCGCCCTGCGCGGTCTGGCTGCGGCCAGCTTACAGCCCGACGCGGGGACGCTGCCGGTGGATGGTGCCGCTGCGGCCGCCGCGAGCCTCAGCCCACCGGGGCTGCCGCGTAGGATGCCTCGCCGTTCGCGGCCTCTCGCTGCAGGCAAGCCGCTTGCACGGCAGGCCGGAGTTCCGCCGCGGCGTTAACCCGGACCCTGCCTCTGCGGTCAGCAGTGTGGCGAGCGGCCGGTTTGGCAATGCGCCGCCACGGCACAGGGCCAAAATTCGCTGCCGGGGGGGGCGATTGCCCTGCCCCCCTAACCGGCGACCGGCCGGAAGGTTACACTTCAGGCTTGGCCGGGCGCCCCTGGCGCGCGGCCGGGCGGCCAGAAACACCGGAGAAGGAATCCCATGACGAGTCGGGTTGCCCCAGCCGAGACTGGGCTGCGCCGCTGGAAGACGCTGTACGGGCCGATCGCGGCCGAGCTCGAACAGTGCGAGGACTTGCTCCGCCGCGAGCTGCGGAGCGACGATCCGTTCGTCGACACCCTGGTCAAGCATGCGTTCCGGCTGGGGGGTAAGCGGCTCCGGCCAGCTTTGGTCCTGCTGCCGGCCAAGGCCCTGGGCGGCATCGAGCGCGAGCACATCACCCTGGCGGCCGTGGTCGAGATGATCCACACCGCCACCCTGGTCCACGACGATGTCCTGGACGAGGCCACGATCCGCCGGCATCGCGAGACCATCAACGCCCGCAACGACAACGAAGCCAGCGTGCTGGTCGGCGACTTTCTATTCACCCACGCCTTTGCCCTGGCCAGCTCGCTGCAAACGACATTCGCCTGTCAGACGATCGGCCGGGCAACGAATATCGTCTGTGCCGGCGAGCTGCGGCAGATCCATAGCCGGGGCAATTTCGCCCTGTCCGAGGCCGAGTACCTGGACATCATCGAGGACAAAACGGCCGAGCTCTGCGCCTGCTGCTGCCGGCTGGGCGCCCACTACGCCCACGCCTCGGCCGAGGTCGAAGAATCGTTCGACCGCTTCGGCCGCAACCTGGGCATTGCCTTTCAAATTGCCGACGATCTGCTCGACGTCGTGGGCGACGAGGCCCAGGCCGGCAAATCACTGGGCACTGACCTCGACAAGCAAAAGCTCACGCTGCCGGTGATCCGCCTGTTGGCCCAGGCCGACGAGCGGCAGCGGGGCGACATCCTGCGGCTGCTCCGCTCGGGCAGCGAGGGCCGCGCCGCCTTGCGCGAGCGGCTCGAGGCCGCCGGTGCTCTCGACTACGCCCGGGCCCGGGCGACCTGGTACGCCGATCAGGCCCTCGAAGAAGTTCGTTCGCTGCCGGCGAGCCCGGCCCGCGACGTGCTCGAATTGCTCACACGGCTGGTCGTGAGTCGCCGGGAGTAGATATCTCGCGGCTCGGACCACGGGACGACGCAAGAAATGGCCACGAAAAACACAAAAAGCCACGAAAAGGGAGAGTGGAAGCTCAGCCGCTCATAGCGACGCTTATGAGTCGCCAATTTGGCAAACAGATCTTTGGAGAGCGGCTCTGTCGACCACGAAGCAAGTGGCTTTCCCTCCCCTAATCGTTTTTGTGCCTTTTTGTGTTTTTCGTGGCCATCCGTCTTGCCTTTCGTTCGTGGCCATTCGTGTTATCGAGGCGCGAACTCACGGTGAGTCGTCGACCGGCAAGTGTTCTTTGATCTCGCGTTCTTCCGCGAGCATCGGCTGCAGCTCGTCGACAAAGTCATGCACGTCCTTGAATTGCCGGTAAACGCTGGCGAAGCGGACGTAGGCCACCTGGTCGAGGGTCCGCAGGTGCTGCATCACCAGCTCGCCGAGCGTGGCGGTCTCGACCTCGGCGTCGAACTTGGCATGCACCTCGGCTTCGATGGCCGAAACGATCTCGTCGATTTGCTCGTCGCTGATCGGCCGCTTCCAGCAGGCCTTTTCCAAGCCCTGCTTGATCTTCTGCCGGTCAAACGGGACCCGGGCGCCCCTTTCTTGATCACCCGGATCGAGCCGCTCTTCGCTCCGCTCGAACGTGGTGTACTGCCGGCGGCAGACCAGACACTCGCGGCGGCGGCGGATCGAAAAACCCCCTTCGCCGCCGGTCGCTTCGAGCACCCGATTGCTATCCTCGTGGCAGAAGGGGCAGCGCATCGGGTCGTCGACCCGCTCGAACGTGTTGTAGCGTCCTTGGCAGGCCAGGCACTCGCGGCGGCGGCGAATCGCGTAGCCGTCGTGGCTGGCCCGGGAGTCGATCACCCGATCGTTATCCGCGCCGCATTGGGGACATTTCATCGTCGGGCTTTCCGGTTCGCTTCGGGCCACATCGACCGCTGGGCTCGAGTCACTATAGCCCAAAGCCGGCCGACTCGCCCAGGAGGCGCGCCGCCGTGATCTGGAGCAGGCGAGCGCAAGGGCGCCGCCCGCGATGCGACGGGCGGCTCGATTCCGGCTCGCTAGCGAACGAGTCTGCGACGGTCGGCGGCTCAGCAGCCTCCCGGCACGCGGCGCTCGCGGTTGGCCTGGCACTCGTCGGCCACGAAGTCGAGCACGACGCGGGCGATGTCGACGCCCAGCGTCTGCCCCAGCGCACGCCAGCCGGGTACGGCATTCACCTCGATGGCATAGAGCCGGCCGTCGCGCCCGGCCAGCAGATCGACGCCGGCCAGCGGAGCGCCGACCGCGGCCGCGGCCCGCCGGGCCAGCTCCTCCAGCTGCGGCGTGAGCTCGGCAGGCTCGGGCGTGGCGCACGCGACTGACGTTGGTCCGCCAGTCGAGCGGGTTGGTGCGCCGCATGGCCCAGGCGCGGCGACCGACGAGCAGCACTCGCAGATCGCTGCCCTCGTGCGGAATGAATTCTTGCAAATACAACACCGCGCCGGCCTGCACGAGCAAGCCGAAGGCATGTTGCGCCGTCGCCTCGTCACGGATGCGGGCAATCCCGCCCCTCGCCCCCGAACAGCGGCTTGACGACCGCGTCGCCGCCCAAGGTCGCCAGCGCCGCCAGGCCCTCGTCGACTGTCTGACAGACAAGCGTTCGGGGCACGGTCAGCCCTGCCGCTTGTAGCCGGGCGGTGGTCAGGTACTTGTCCACAGCGGTCTCGATCGCCTTGGGAGGATTGATCACCGGCACGCCGGCCGCTTCCAGGCGGGCGAGCAGATCCATCCGAAACACGACCTGTTCGAGCGAGCCGGGGGGCATCGTTCGTACCAGAACCGCGTCGACCCGGCGAGAATCGACTCCGCCGCACGTGGCGCTAAGGCCCTCGGGCGTTAGCGCCGAAGCCAGCTCGCGAAATGCGAGTGGCAGGACCTCGTGGTCGGCCCCGGCCGCGCGTACCAGGTCGGCGAGATACCAGCTCGCGGGCGAGCAGAGCACGGCCAGTCGCATCGGTCGTGTGGCTCCAGGAAGGCGGCACAGGGCCGCGCAGGTCGGCAGGTCAGGCGGTGAACGACTCGCGCAACACTTCGGCGCGAACTCGCCGAACCTGAGCGACTGGCCGCTGGCGAGATTGTTGAACGTTATTACGGCGGGGCTGAACAGGTGCGGATCGATGCGGTAAAAATCTCGCCCAGAGCGCCTCGAAGATTTCGGCAAACGGCCGCCCATGATCGGCTGAGGCACTGCTCGGCACCTGCGCGGGCCGAGCGGCTTCAATGTCCGCGTCGGCGCGCGTCGACCCAGAGCGTCACTTCGCCGCCGTAAAGGATCGCGTCGTTGGTCCGGCCGATCGCGGCCAGGTCGCTGGCCGCCACCGGAGCCAGCGGGGCGGAGCCCATTCCGCTCCGGACCCGATCCAGCGGAAAACCCAGCTCGTGCAGCTTGTGCAGCGCCGTCTCGACGCTTCGGGCAATCACTTGGACCGTCCCTGCCAGGCTCGCCGTCGGCGCCATCAGCAGCGTCAATTGGTCCGGCGCGACCCGGCACTGGGCCGCGAGTTGGGCCTGCAATTCGGCGGGCGGAAACGCGCGGGCTTCGAGCACGCCGACCGCGACCGCCGGCGATTCACGGCCGCCGATGGCGTCGAACAGGGCCTCTTTGCCGGCCGCCGCCCGCATTGGCCCCGAGCCCATCGCGAAATACTTGCCCGCGGCGATCTGCCAACCGGCGTATTGCGAGCGCATGCACGCGGCCAGGGGGTGATCGGTGACGATCGACACCAGCGGCCAGGGACCGAGCGCCGCCGGCGGCGCCAAGGACACGCAGCCCAAGCCGGCCAGGCAAATCTCGGCGAGCCGCAGGCCAGCTTGCAAACCGCCCGGCGCACCGGCACCGCAGTCGATCAGACGCGTGCCGACCGCGGCTCCGTTCGACTGCGATGCGCAGCAGCGCGGCGTCGCGTTCGATTCGGTCGCAGAGTTGCCAGGCGGCGGCGTTGAGCATCGGCAGAATGCGTTGCGCGTTAGGGTTCGATTGGATTCGAGGCGGCGCCGCATCAGTTTGAGCTGCCGGACGCGGCGATGCAACCGCAGGTCGGCGCCGCCCATACCCGGTGCGGCGGCGGCGAGTTACAATGGCAAGCTCCGCGGAATTATTGCCGGATGGACTGCCGAGCGATCCCCCAGCGCTTCGACAAACCGGGAGCACCCCCGTTGCCCAGCCTCACTGTCGAAAACTACGTCAAGACGATCTTTCAGATCTGCGCTGCCAGCGGCGAGCCGGCCGCGACCGGGCAATTGGCCGCGGCCCTGTCCGTGTCGCCGGGGACCGTGACCAGCATGCTCAAGACGCTCAGCGAGAGCAGCCTGGCCACCTACACGCCCTACGAAGGCGTGCGGCTGACGGCGGCCGGCACGGCGCTGGCCCTGCGCGTGGTCCGGCGGCACCGGTTGATCGAGCTGTTTCTGGTGAAAACGCTCGACCTGACTTGGGATGAGGTACACGAAGAGGCCGAGCACATGGAGCACGCGGTGAGCGATCGGTTGATCGATCGGATCGACACCTTCCTCGGCCATCCGGAGACCGATCCGCACGGCGACCCGATTCCCAAGCCCGACGGCACGATCGCCAGCCCGGTCACCCGCACCTTGGCGGCCTGCGATGTGGGGGACAAATTCCGCGTGTCACGGGTCGTCGACCAATCGCCCGAGTTCCTGCGGTATTTGACCAACTCCGGCCTCGTGCTGGGGGCCGCGGGCTCGGTCACGGCCAACGAGCCGGCCGCGGGGATCGTCACCGTGCAGATCTCCGGCGCTCACACGACGCTCGGCCGTCAGGCCGCCGAGAAGCTGCTAGTCAGTTCGCCGGAGAATTCTTGAGGGCGGCGCTGTCGCAACAGAGCCGCCACATACCGTGGGGCAAGGTCCACGGCTCGCCGGAAAAAAATGCGGCGACTGCCGCCGTCCGCGCCGGCCATTTCTGGAGCGCTGGGGGCGACAATCGCCGCGGGGCTGTTCTGACTTTCTGTCAGCTTTGGTTCGCGATCACTCCAGGCTTAGCTGGACTTGATCGTCGCGTCCGCCGATTTCTCGGTGCTCTTGTTTTCCTCGGGCGGGGCCGGACTGGCCGGACCCGGCAGATTCGGAGCGCCGCCTTGCGCGTCGGCCGGCGGTGGGCCGACCAGCGGAGCATCGATCTTGGCCGCGAAGATATCGTGCAGCTTGCGGGCTGCCGGATCGCGCGGCTGCAGCTCGACGGCCTTGTCCAGCTCGCGGACGGCCTGCTTGGGATAGCCCAAGTAGCCGAAGTGGAAGCCGAGCAGGAAGCGGACCGCCGCGTCGTCGGGCTTGGCGTCGCGGGCTTTCTCCAGCGTCTTCAGCTGATTGGTGTAGTCCTGGATGTTGCCGTAGAGCTGCTTGTAATTCTCGACCGCGGCGCCCGATTTTTCGACCGGCAGCAGGTTCATTGCCGTCTCGGTGGCGCCGGCCGCTTCGTTGTAGTTGCCGGTCTGAAACAGCGCTTGGCCCAGCAACATGATCAGCCCGCCGTTGGTCGGGTCGTCGACCAGAGCATGGCGGAAATCGTTGGCGGCTTCCTGAAACTTGCCGGCCCGGAACGCTTCTTCGCCCAAGGTGCCGAAGTCGACGCCGGCCGGATTGGCCGCGGCGTTGTCGACCGCGACATAGCCGTAGTTGCCGTAGCCACCGTAACCGTAGCCGCCATATCCATAGCCGTAACCGTAGTACGGCCAGCCAAACAGTCCCCAGCCCAAGCCATAGCCGAAGAACGGGAAGAAGCCGAAGCCGTAGCCGCCGTATCCACCGCCGCCGCCTCCGCCGCCGGGGTGATGGTGGCCATTCCAGTTGTTGCCCCAGCCCCAGTTGTTCCCCTTCACACGCCGCGGTGTGGGCGCCGTTGCCGAAGACGTTGTTGTGACCCAGAAACGTCGAATTCGGATTCGTGATGCCGCTGTGCAAATTGGCGTTGCTGAACGAACGATTCGCGCCGGACGCCCGCGCGGTTGACGAACCAAAATTGCGCTGGGTGAAGGTCGGCGTGTGGGTTGCGCCGGACGAACCGCGGGCCATGCTCCCGCCCGACATGCCGCCGCCCGACATGCCGCCGTAGCTGCGACCGCCTCCGCCCCAACCGCCACCACCACCCCAGCCACCGCCGCCATGTCCGCCACCACCGAAGCCCCCACCGCCGCCATGCCCGCCACCTCCGCCACCACCACCGCCGCCACCATGAGCATGTGCCATTGCGGGCGCCATCATGGTAGCCAGCAGAGTGAGGCTAAAGCCCAAAGATCGCCATCGCATATCGGCCCCCTTTCGCGAGAGATGAACCGACACTCGGCCAGCAGAAATGATTGCGTGGCCAGATCGGTTGCTAGGACGCACGGCAATGCGCCGAATCGAACCGGACGGTCCCGCGCCGGCACGTTGGAAATTCTTCCCTTCATTCTACGCTTTCCGGGCCCTTGTGAATCGAGGCCAGATGACAAATTCGCCAGGAATTTGGCTTTCTCGTCAGATTGCCATCGGGACGGCAGGATTGCCGCGGAGTGTCGGCGCTTTGTGAGGGGCCACTTCCGACGTCGGGGTGGATCCAAAGGCTGGTCGCCGAGCGATCGGGACGACTTTTTCGGTTCGTGGCGCGGGCTACGCAATCCGCCATGCTTCGCTGGACTCGGCCGTTTGACGACCGGCCCCGGCGTTCATACAACTAATCTCTGGTGCTGTCGCGACGGCCTCCGCTGAGAGGTCCCCGCAATGGAGACCTGTGAACCTGGTCAGGGACGAAAGTCAGCAGCCATAAACAGTCATCTTCTTGTGCGGTGGGCCTCTCATCGGCGGCCGTCCCTCGCGGCACTGCCCGGTCCCCCTGGGCAATATCGCAGGCGTTCGGCAGATCCCCTTCGGCCCCCATGCTGCCCGGCCCGGCCCGGCAGGAGTCGGTCTTGAATCCGGGCCCGCGAATCCCGATTCCGTTGGCCCTGCGGCCGACGCATCCAGCGGCGGCGAATACGTAGTGGTGGCCCGTCGCTATCGGCCCCAGTCGTTCGAAGAGCTGATCGGCCAGGAGCAGGTGGCCAAAGCACTGGCCGGGGCGATCGCCACCAATCGCGTCGGGCACGCGTATCTGTTCACCGGCGCCCGGGGCGTCGGCAAGACCTCGGCGGCGCGGATCCTGGCCAAGGCTCTCGATTGCGAGCACGGGCCCACGCCCAAGCCCTGCAATCAATGCGAAATCTGCCAGAGCATTGTCCGCGGCTCGGACATCGACGTGCTCGAGATCGACGGAGCGAGCAATCGCGGGATCGATGAAATCCGCCAGCTGCGGCAGAACGTCAACGTGCGTCCCAGCCGGGCCCGGTTCAAGATTTACATCATCGACGAAGTCCACATGCTCACCAAGGAGGCATTCAATGCCTTGCTCAAGACCTTGGAAGAGCCGCCCGAGCACGTGAAGTTCATCTTCTGCACGACCGAGGCGAACAAGATTCCGATCACGATCCTGTCGCGCTGCCAGCGGTTCGACTTCGCCGGCATCCGCCCGGCCTCGATCCAGGAGCGGCTGGCCCAGATCGTTCAGGCCGAAGGGGTCGAGGCCGACGCCGAGGCCCTGGCCCTGCTCGCCCGCCGGGCCAACGGTTCGATGCGCGACAGCCAGTCTTTGGTCGAGCAATTGCTGTCGTTTGGCTCGCGGCGGATCACGGCTGCGGACGTGCACGCCCTGCTGGGCACCGCGGCCGACGCGCGGCTGGCGGCGATCGTCGCGGGCCTGGCCGAACGCAACGCGGCCGGCGCCCTGGCCGAACTCGACGCGGCGCTGGCCGAAGGGGTCGAAGTCGGTCAGTTGCTCGAGCAGCTGTTGGGCTACTTTCGCGACATGATGACGGCACTCGTCGGCTGCAGTCCCGACGCGGCACTCTACACGGGCGGCAGCGAGCAACAGCAGGTGATCGCCAGCGGGCGACAACTTGGCCTGGAAACGGTGCTGGCCATCGCCCAGATTCTCGAACAAGCGCTCGGCCGGTTGCGCTACACCACCCAGGGCCGGACGCTGGCGGAGATTGCCCTGGTGCGGGCGGCCAGTTTGGAGAATCTCGACGATCTGGCGGCACTTGCCGCCGAGCTGCGCGGTCAACCGGGGACTGTCGCCGGCCGCGGCGATTCCGGCCGGCCGACCCCACTGGCTTCGTCGCCCGGACTGGCTGGCCCGACGGCAGCAAAAAAAAAAGCTGACCTCGCGGCGAAAGAGCCCGGCGACGAAGAGTCCAGCGAGCAATTCGCCCGCGCGCGGCGACGAAATCCCCGCGGAGGCCAGCCGCGGGACAGATCATCCGGGCGACCGGACAGCCCCGGCTCGCGAATTGTCGCCTGCCGACGCCGAGCCGATTTGGCGGGCGGCCCTGGCCGAACTGGGCGGAATGCTGGCCGATCAAGGCGGGGTTTTCCGGGATGTAGCAATTTCTGCGCCAGATCGGCTGGTCGTCACTTTTCCGGCCCACTATAATTTCCACAAGTCCACCTGCGAGCGGCCGCAGAACCTCGCCCGGTTCGAGGCAACGCTCGCGGGATTGGTCGGCCGGCCAGTCCGCGTGGAGTTTCGCCTGGGTCCTCCGGAGGCGGCCCCCGCCACACCGCAGCCGGTCCGGCACGCCTCGCAAACGCCAACAGGAAGTGGCCGATAATCCCCTGGTCCGCCGCGGCATCGAGCTGTTTTCCGCCCAAATTACCGGTGTCGCCGATCCTGAAGAGACGTGAGCCAAAAGGCCTGAGATTCGGCGGCAAACCGCCTCGCCCTGCAACGGAAGGAATACAGAGCGGCCACCCTCGGCCGCAACCGTCATGTTCAAAGGATTAGGCAATCTGGCCGGTATTCTCAAGCAGGCCCAGCAGATGGGCAGCCGGATGCAGGCCCTCGGCGAGGAGCTGAAAACCCGGCGTGCGACCGGCAGCGCCGGGGGCGGGCATGGTCTCGGTCGATGTCAACGGAGCCGGCGAAGTGCTGGCCTGCCGCATCGATCCGTCGATCGTCGGCGACCGTGAATTGATCGAGGACCTGGTGCCCGCGGCTGTCAATCAGGCACTTGGCCAAGGCCCGTCAGTTGCACGCCGAGGCGATGAAGTCGCTCGCCGACGGCATGGAATTGCCCGGCCTGGCAGACATGTTGTCGCAGTTTGGCCCGCCGGGCGCACCGGTCGGGCCGCCGGGGGAACCGGCGCCACCCGACCGGGCGGTGCATAAATGAAAATCAAAACATCCTGTCTGGTGGCGACAGGTTTCGGGCCGCCCGGGTGCGGCGGGTACAGCGTGGGCGTTTGAGCGAATCGGTCACCAGACTCGTCGACGAATTTGCCAAGCTGCCGGGCATCGGCCGCAAATCGGCCGAGCGGCTGGCCTATCACGTGCTGCGGATCCACAAGAGCGAAGCCCTGGCCCTGGCCGACGCGATTCGCAGCGTCAAGGAGAACGTCCGGCTACTGCCCGATCTGCTTCAACCTGGCCGAGGGCGAAGTGTGCGCGATCTGCCGCGACGCGAAGCGCGACCGCAGCCTGCTCTGCGTGGTCGAGCAGCCGCGTGACTTGATCGCCCTGGAGCAGGCCGCCACCTATCGCGGGCTGTACCACGTGCTGCTAGGCCGGCTGGCGCCGCTCGAAGGCGTCGGGCCGGATCAGTTGACGATCGAACCGCTCGTCGAGCGGGTCCGCTGCGGGCGAGATTTCGCGAGGTGATCATGGGCACCAATCCGACGCTGGAAGGGGACGGAACGGCGCTGTATATCTCCAATCTCTTGACCGACTTACCAATCGACGATCACGCGGCTGGCCCGGGGCATTACCAGCGGCAGCGTGCTAGAATTTGCTAACAAGGAAATCCTGGCCGATGCCCTGGCCGGGCCGCCAGAAATTTTGACGTCCAACCCTTCGGGCGAGCGGCGGCGATCGAGCCTGCCGAACCCACGAATACACCGATCAATTGCAAACTGGCACGTCTGAGGCCTTGCGGCCGGCAGCCACCTACTGAAGCGATCGAGCATGCGACTTTCTTTCGGACAAGAACTGCGGATGGTGCAAAAGCAAGTGCTGGCACCCCGCATGATCCAATCGATGGAGATTCTGCAGCTGCCGATCATGGCGCTGCAGGAACGCATCGAACAGGAGATGCAGGAGAATCCCGCCCTCGAGCTGCAAGAAGAGGACCTCGATCTGCCTGAGGAGCCGGCCGAGGCGGTGAATCCCGACGCACCGTCGGAAGAAGAGCGTGAGCTGGTCGTCGACGAGAACAAGAACAACGAGGAAGATTTCGAGCGCCTGCTCAACATGGACGAGGAGTGGCCCGACCACTTCGAGGAGCGGTCCAAGCCGTCGAGCACCCGGCTGGAAGAAGAAGGCCAGCGGGCGCACGACGCGATGGCCAACATGGTTGCCCGCCCGCAGTCGCTGCAGGATTACTTGCACGACCAGCTGAGCTGGTTCGAAGTCGGGGCCGAATTGCGGGCAGATGTGCGACCGGATCATCTACAACCTCGACGCCAACGGCTATCTGCAGGGCCGGCTGGAAGACCTGATCGATCCGACGCGCGGCCCGAGCAGTTGGCCCTGGCCGGCGAGGCCCTGGCCGTGGTCCAGCGGCTCGATCCGCCGGGCGTTGCCGCCCGCGACCTGCGCGAGTGCCTGCTGTTGCAACTCAAGCCGGGCATTCCCTATTACGAGCAGCTTAAGACGCTGATCACTTCGCACCTCGAGGACATCGAGCACAATCGCCTGCCGGTCATCGAGCGCCGGACCGGGTTCTCGATTGCCCTGATCCAGCAAGCGCTGGTCGAGCTGCGCAAGCTGAATCCCAAGCCGGGCGCGAATTTCGGCGAGGTCTTTGTGCCCAACGTCACGCCCGACGTGTTCGTCGAGCTGGACGACGACGGCAAGTACAAGGTCCGGCTTGAGGACGGCCGTACGCCCAAGCTCTACATCAGCGCCTATTGCCGGCAGATTCTGACCAGCGGCGCGGCCGACGCGCAAACCCGGGAATTCATCAAGCGGAAGATCAATTCCGCGCAGTGGCTGATCGAGTCGATCGAGCAGCGCCGCAACACGCTCACCCGGGTCGCCCAGGCGATCGTCGATCACCAGACCGAGTTCCTCAAGAACGGGCCCGGAATTCATCGAGCCGCTCAAGATGCAGCAGATCGCCGACAAGGTCCACGTGCACGTCACGACGGTCAGCCGGGCGGTCGACGACAAGTGGATTCAGACCCCGCGGGGCATCTTTCCGCTCAAGCGGTTCTTCTGCGGCGGCACGGTCAGCGCCCAGGGCGAAGAAGTCGCCTGGGACAATGTCCGCCGCAAGCTGCAAGAAATCATCGATCACGAGAACAAGCAGAACCCGCTCTCCGACGACGAGCTGGTCAAGGAACTCGGCAAGGCCGGCCTGACCGTCGCCCGCCGCACCGTGACCAAGTATCGCAAGTCGATGAACATTCCCAGCTCGCGACAGCGGCGCGACTGGTCGCTGGGCACTGAACCTCCCGGCGAAGAGGAAGACGAGACCGATTCGTCCGGCGCGGCCGAAGGCGAAATCGCGGTCGCCGCGCACGAAGTGCCCGCGACCCCAAGCGGCCCGGCGACCGACGCTCAGGTGCCGCATGCCCCCGTCGCCGAGACGCCCGTCGAACCACCGCCGCCGCTCGGTCGGCTGGTCGCGCCGGATCAGGCCGCGCTCGGCGGCGCCGATTCGGGCACTCCGGCGGCTGAGCAATTGCTTGCGGCGCAGCGCCACTTTTACTCCTGCGCACTCTTTGCGGGTTGCCATCGCGCTCGGACATTGCGCTGCGGTTGCGCGCATAAAAAAGGCCGCAGCCAGGACAGGCCCGGGGATGACCTGTGGCTGCGGCTCTCACGGTCGATGCAGGCAGCACTCGGACCAGCAGGCCGCTTCGAGCTTGCGCGGCATCAGCGCGGCCGGCAGGGGTTCTGCCGGCGGCGACGAGCGATGCCGGAGGCGAGCCTCCGCGTTCCGCGGGCCCGTTAGCCTAGGGCCCCCGCATCGAGATCCGAAGTGAGCTCCGGAAACTCCGTGGCAGGCAGGATCGGCGGTAACCAGGAAATCGGCCTGACGGACGAGCGGCGCGTCAGCTCCTGCTCGCTCCACCGGCGGCGAATGTCCTCAGTGCGCCGACGAATTTCGGCGGGAGAGGGGTTGGACAGATGTCGCCCTTCGTTGCGGGGCTTGCGGACCATATGTCTTGCCTTTCTCAACTCCCCGCCGGCCAAAAAGTTGCCGCCGAGGACCGCTGGCGGCAGAAAGAGGAGACGACCTTCTTCCGGCTTGGGTAATTCCTATTACGCAGGTAGCGTCGGCTTGGATCGAAAGAGTTTTGGTTTTCGGAACTTGTGAAACGGTTCACAAACTAAGCCCACGCTTACGCGTTCGTCTATTCGTTATTCGCGGTCAGGCGTTGGTTCGATTCCGCACTTGCCGATTGGTGGCCTGCGTAGCAGCTCGGGAGCCCACGCGGCACGGTCGTCACATCGCTACATTCGCTCCCCCCGCTTGGGGTTTTGCCTGCTTTTCCCGGTAACTTGGGCCAAATAGCGATCCCCTCGCGGGGGGCTGGTCGCTAGCGGCTACTTGACAAAGCCGGACCCTGCGGGGGACCATGAACTCACCCAGGCGGCCGTCATCCCCGGCCTTCGGGACGCGCAACGCGGACGCGTCCTGGCCAGGCAGCCTGGTGGGCCCGCCGAGCTACCCGCCTGATCCGCAGTTGTTTGTCGAACTGGAGACCGCCACGGATGGAAAGTGCGATCGTACTACGCCCGACTTTGGCTAGCTATTTGGCCCGAGTGGTTTCGGACCTATTCAGCCCGCCGGCACTGGCGGTGCCGGGGTTGCTGTTGGGCGTGGCCGCCAGTCCGCAGGACGGCACCTACCGCTACGCCTTGGTGTATCTGCTGGTCGCGGTGCTGCTGCCCGTCCTATACGTGCTCTGGGCTCTGAAGACGGGGCGAATCAGCGATTTTCACCTGGCCGACCGTCGCGAGCGGCGGGGCCCATTCCTGGTCAGCCTAGGATGCGGTGGGGCCGGATTCGCGTTGGCCGCCGCGTTGGGCGCCCCCTCGTCGCTGCTGGGGCCGGTGGCGGCCGCTGTTGGCCGTGATCCTGCTGCTGTTCTTGATCTCGCTGGCCTGGCAGGTCAGCGTGCACACGGCCACGACGTCCGGATTGGTCATGTTTGCCTGTCTGGCCTTCGGGCCGCCGGCGGCCTGGTCGATTGCCCTGGTGCCGCTGGTCGCCTGGGCCCGGATCTATTTGCGGCGGCACACCCCGGCCCAAGCCGTGGCCGGGGCCTTCCTGGGGGCCGCGTGCTTCTTGGCCCTGTATGCCGTCAAGGGCGTCGCCTGGTAGCGGCGGGGGACGGGCAGCCAGATGCAGCGGGCCGGACCGGCGATCGTGGCGAGATCGCGCCGCGGCTCAGTTGCGCGAGATTTCGCGCCCGGCGGCCTGGGCGCCTGCTGATCCCAGGGGTTGCTGTCCCGCCATGGCCGGCTTTAGCGGGCCGGGCCGCGGTGCTGTGGCGGTTTTGCTCGCGGCCACATCGTGCGAGGGACCGGCCTGCTTCAAGGCTTCGAGCAATTGCCCTTGGGTGATCACGTCCTTGAGGATGATGGGATGCTGGGGATCGCTCGGCCGGGAAGATCGCCAGGAACGGAATGGAGTTGCCTCCCAGCGAATTGAGCATTTCCGTCACCTCGGGGGACCGCTGAGTCCAGTCGGCTAGCAGCGGGACGACGTGGTTCGACTCGACGACCCGGGCCACGCCCTTAGTGTCGATGGCAGTCCGCATGTTCAAGTGGCAATTGAAGCACCACTTGGCCGTGAACTCGACCATCACGGTCTTGCCCTGCGAGGTCAGGCTCTGCAGCGTCTGCTGCGAGTAGGGCGTCCACTGCAGCAATGAACCGTGCGGAACCAGGTACGTAAAGGCGAACGAGCCGACCACCGCGGCCGTGGCGGCCCCCTCGAGCCAAGCAAGCGCCCGCGCGCTTGGTCGAGACCGTAAACGGCACCCGGCCAATCCACCAGCAGGCTGCCCAAATCCCGATCAGCAGTGCAAACGTCGGCACTACATACGTGCTGTCCATGAAGCTGAACATGAACACGACCGTGCCCAACAGCAGGAACGCCATGGTCTGCTTGAATGTCTCCATCCAGGCGCCAGGCTTGGGCAGGAAACTCACCAGATGCGGATAGGCTCCGATCAAGATGTAAGGCGAGGCCATGCCCAAGCCGATCGACATAAAGATCAGGTAGGTCACAAAGGGCGGTTGCTGGAGCGTGAACCCGAAGACCGAGCCCAAAAAAGGCCCGCTGCAGGGCGTGGCCAGCACGGTGGTGAAGACGCCCTTGGCGAACGCCCCGGTCGCCCCCTGCCGCGCCGTCAGGTTGGCCGCGCTGCCCGAACCGACGAAGCCGGGAATCGGGATTTCCCAGACACCCAAAAAGCTCAAGGCCATGGCAAACACCAGGGCGCACATGGTGATGGTGAAACCGGTCGAGCCGAATTGCTCGCCCCAGCCAAAATTCAACGTGACGGCCAGCGTGGCCAAGGCCATGAACACCGCCAGCATGCCGGCAACGTACCACAGATTGAGCAGCAAGACTCGGCGACGGTTCTGACCGGCCTGCTCGACAAAGGCCAGCACTTTCAGGCCGATGACCGGCAAAACGCAGGGCATCAGGTTCAGCAGCAATCCGCCCACCAGGCTGAACAGGATCATTAGCGGCAGGCTCGCCAGGCTCGCCCCAGAATTGGCCACCTGATAGCCGCCCGGGGGGAGCGCGGTGGCCGCGATGCGAGCAACTTCTTCATACTTTGCCGGGATGAACGTGATCGCCGCCTCGCCTGCTTTGGCCGCGCCGACGTGGAGCGTGACGCCAAACCGCGCACCGGCCGGCGGGTCGCAACTCCCCTTCTTGCAGGTCTGAAATCCGATCAAACCCGTGAGGGGGTAGTCGCCGGGCGTGGCCTCGCGAGAAATGTCGATTTCGATCGTCCAGCGAACCTCACGCTCGAAGTAACCGATCTTGCCATCCTCGGCCGGGCCGACGGTCGGCTCTTGCGAGGCCTGGGCCCGGCCGAATTTCAACCCGTCAACCGGGGCAAACTGGATCAAGGTGGGCTTGGATCCCTCGGACGCATCGCGATCGGCAAGCGCGTAAACATGCCAGGCAATGTCGGGCGTCGCCGACAAGATGAGCCGCGTCTTGCCCCCGAGCGCCACGCTTACCGGATCGAGCTGTCCGCGAACCGTCGCGTGACCTCGGCGGTAGTTGGGCGTGGCGGCCTGCGGAAACTCGTCCGCCAAGGGATCGAGGAGAGCCGCATCGCCGCCCGCCGTCGGACGCGAGTTCGGCGGGGCGGACGTCCGCGGACGGGCCAAAGCCGCGGTGAAATTCTGGCTGGCCGGTGGCAAGCAAGTGTCGGCGTCGCAGGTTTGGGCGCTGACCGTGCCGCGAATCTGCAACTGGCTGAGCTCGACGCCCGGGGCCAGATCGAGCGGGGCCTGCCACGTGACCCGGCCGCTGTGCTCTTCGACCGTGACCCGCGGCCAGATGTCCGGATAGCTGTGCTTCTGAGCCGGCGGCGTGGCGACGAACGGACCGGCGAGGCGGTAATCGTTCGACGGATCGAGATTCAGCTTGGTGGGCAGCGGACCGCCGGGAGCTTGATGGATCGAATAGGTGTGCCAGCCGGGCTCGATCTCGACGGTGATTGCCAGCCGCGGCTTCTGGCCCGCCTCGGCCGGCAGGATGTCGGCCCGGGCGGCGAACTTGGGCCCATCCTTCTCGCCGCCGAGCAGCGACCCGCCAGCCGGCTGCAGCCGTTTGCCGCTGAGAATGTCGTTCAGCTGTGCGGCGGCTGGATTGGCAACGCAAAACGCAAGCAGCGCCGCCAACAGGGCCGCAACCGGCGACAGCCCTGGGCGACTGCTAAGCTGGCGACCGGCGGCGCGATCACCAGCATTCTGGTAACCGGCAATCTGGCAACCTGCGTTCCGGCAATCCATGTCGGCCCTTCCTTCGTTCCGGGCCCCCACGGGCCGGCGCAATGCGACCTTGAATTTTACTGAAAACCGCGCACAACGGTCAATGTTCATTGACCTTAGGCGAAGCGGCAATCGCAATCACTGGGCAAGGAAAGACGTGGCAGGCCGCGGCGGAATGCTGGCCGCAATCCCCGGCGCAATGGGAGTTTGCGATGTGCCACGGTCAATCGCCGGCGAGCACCGCAGCCCGCCGGATGGCCTGGTCCAGCCGCTCCTCGACGATGCGTCGCTCCGCCAGCACCTTTTGCTCCAGGTAAATCCACTCGAGCCACTGCAAGCCGCCCATCAAAACGGTCGTCCGGTCGAACACTTCGACCAACTGCAGCTCGTCGTGCGACAAGGGCCGCACCGATTCGTATGCCGCCAGTCCTAGTTCCCAGGCCGAGCGATCGTCGGCGACCAGCGAGCCCAGCAGGCGGGCAATGTCGGTCGCTACATTGTCGGGCTGCATCGCTCCGAAGTCGACCAGCCCCGTTACCCGTTCGCCGCTGAACAGCACATGGTCGTGCCAGATATCGCGAATGCACGGCTCGAGGGCCACCCGCCACCGCAAGGCCCGCTCGATGGGCCGAGCGCAGCGCTCCGCGGCCTGGCCGAACAAGGCCACCAACCGCCGACCGCGCTCGAGCCAACTCGGGCCAGTTGCCGACGCGAATGGCATCGGCCAGTTGCCGGATACCGCCAGTGCGCAGACTGGCGGAAGCGCTCCTCGCGGCGCACCAGGCCGGGCGACGGGCTGGGACCGATATCGGCCAAGGGGAAGCTCGCGGCCGCGACGTGGAAGCGGGCCAGCGCCACCAGCGCGGCGACCAACTTGGCGTCGTTGGGCGTGGTGTGATAGTCGGCGACGCCGGGCATCCAGGGGGCGAGCTCCCAGAACGACCCGTCGTGAGTCACGTAACCCGCGTGATTGATCGCTTCCAAAGGCAACGGAATCTGCGTGAAGCCCTCGCGATCCACGTGCCACAGCACGGCCTGGATGAATTGCAGCCGCTCGGTGGTTGGATAGCCGCTGGGCCAGCGGCGAAGGCAGAGCAGCCCCCGGGGCGTGCTCAGTCGCCAGAAGCTGGCCCCGCTGAAGCCCCCGGCCGAGCCCAGCGACTCGACGCGGCTGGGCTGGCAGTCGGCCGGGTAAGCGGCCAGGACTGGGGCGAGATCGGCGGGGCTGGTCATCCGCAACACCTGGAACGTCCTTTCCGATTCTAACGCCGCATTGTGCGGCAGCCCCATGATCCGGCAGCGGTTGTGTCGACTTGCTCCACTTTTACGTCCGTCTCGACCGCACTTTCCACCGACGGGCTGCGTAACGAATCCCAGGCCCGCATCCGCAGTCTCATAGAAAGCTTTACCGGCCGATCAGGCGAATTCGACGCGATTGGTGCCTGGAAAGTCACCCTGACGGCGGAGAAGCTTCTGAGGCCGGCCTGAGGGCCATCGTGGCTGGTTCGGTCGGGCCCGGCGACTTGGCCGCGAAGGATCCTGAATTCGCCGCTGTTTCGGCCCGGTCCGGCTATTTCTGCGCGCGCTAAATTAGGCTATATTTAACGGTTGCGACTGTGCCGGTAATCTTTCCGTGTCGCCCCCCGCGGTTCTTCGCCCTCCCCAGAGACACCCATGAATATTCGATCGCTGCGCTCGTTTTGTGTCGCCTTGACCGGCTGCCTGCTAGTCGCTGGCGCCCCGGCCGCTTGGGCCGATGCACCGGCCGCGAACGCGCCGGCTGCAAATAGCGAAGTCGCTCAGGCCCCCGCGGGCACGCCGGCCGCAGCCACGCCCGCGGCAGCGACTCCGGCGCCGAAGTACCCCCCCTTCGCCGACGTGGTCAAGGACGCCGAGGCGGTCGACGGCTTGATCAAGCTGCACCATAAGGGAACTCGGCTATATGCCGAGCTTGGGGCCAATCACTTGGACCGCGATTTTATCGTTCTGATCTCGATCGCCCGGGGGATCGGCAAAGGGGCGATTTTAGGGGGCATGAGCTGGGGTTTCGGCGACGATTGGATTTGGCAATTCCGCAAAGTCGACGACCGCATTCACGTCGTTCGCAAGAACGTCCGCTTCACGGCCGCCAAGGGGAGCCCCGAGGAAAAGGCCGTCAATTTCGCCTATACCGATAGTGTCCTGTTCAGCTTGCCCATCGTGACGACGAGCCCCAGCGGGGCCTACGTCGTCGAGCTGACCCCGATCTTCATGGGCGACCTGCCGCAGATTTCCAGCGTGCTGCCGGGATTCAGCTTCTCGGAAGCCAAGTCGAGCTGGGCCCGAATCAAAGGCTTCAAGGACAACGTCGAGCTCGAGGTCGCCGCCACGTACGCCTCGAGTGGCACCCAGGACATCGACTCCGTGGCCGACAGCCGGGGAGCGACGATCAACGTCCACTACTCGATCAGCCTGCTGCCGAACACCGGCTACCAGCCCCGGCTGGCCGACGATCGCGTCGGCTACTTTCTCACCGTGGTGAAGGACTATTCGCGCAAGGGAGTCGACGACCGCTTCGTGCGCTACATCAATCGCTGGGACCTCCGCAAGGCCGATCCCGGCGGCCGAGCTGTCGCCGCCGGTCAAGCCGATCATTTTCTGGCTGGAAAAAACGATTCCGTTCGTCTACCGCAAGCCGATCCGCGACGGCATCCTGGAATGGAACAAGGCCTTCGAGAAGGCCGGCTTCGCCAACGCGATCGAAGTCCGCCAGCAGCCCGACAATGCCGATTGGGATCCCGAGGACATCAACTACAACACGTTCCGCTGGATCACGGCCGGGGCCGGCTTTGCGATGGGCCCCTCGCGGGTCAACCAGAACACCGGTCAGATTCTCGACGCCGACGTGATTTTCGATGCCGATTTCCTCCGCTTCTGGAAGGAAGAGTACGAGACATTCACCCCAGCCGGCATCGCCGAGCTGACCGGCGGCCCACTGGACCTGGCCGGCTACAAGGCCGAGCTGCTCAAGCGGCCCGCGCACGACCACAGCATGGGCTGCGAGTTGTTCCACGGCATGTCGCGGGAGCTGGCTTTCGGCGCCGCCGTCGTCGCCGCCCGGAGCAGCAGTCCCGCCGAGCGGGAAAAGATGATCACGCAGGGTCTGAAGGAAGTGACCATGCACGAGATCGGGCACACGCTCGGCCTGCGGCACAACTTCAAGGCCAGCACGCTCTACACGCTCGACGAGCTGCACGACCCGCAAAAAACGCGCGACACCGGCCTGTCGTCGTCGGTGATGGACTACTGCCCGACCAACCTGGCGCTCAAAGCTGGCAACCAGGGCGACTACTTCTCGTCCACGATCGGCCCCTACGACCTGTGGGCGATCGAGTACGGCTACAAGCCGCTCGGCGGCGGCACCGAAGGCGAAACCGCCGAGCTCAAGAAAATCGCCGCCCGCAGCGGCGAGCCGGCCTTGGCCTACGCCACCGACGAGGACACCCGCGGGATCGATCCCGACCCGCTTTCCAACCGCTTCGACATGGGCAAAGATCCCGTCGCCTATGCCAAGCTCCGGGCTCAGCTGATCGGCGAGCTCTGGCCCAAGGTGATCGAAGACGTGACCAAGGAGGGCGACGGCTACCAGCAAGCCCGCCGGGCGTTCGGCATCATGCTGGGCAACCACGGCACGGCGATGTTCTTTGCCTCGCGGTTCGTCGGCGGTCTGTATGTCACCCGCTCGCACAAGGGCGACGCCAATGGCCAGCCGCCGTTCGTTGTGGTCGACGCCGCCAAGCAGCGCGAGGCCCTGGGGTTGGTCGAAGAGCAGGTGTTTAGCGACAAACCGTTCCAGTTTCCGCCGGCTTTGTACAACCACCTGGCCGCGTCGCGCTGGAATCACTGGGGCACCGACGTGCCGCTGCGGACCGACTATCCGGTACACGAGGTGATCGCGCTGTGGCAGGAGCGAATCCTGAGCCAGTTGCTTTCGCCGCTGACGCTGGAACGGTTGCACGACTCGGAGCTGAAGGTGCCCGCCGATCAAGATGCCCTGACCACGGCCGAACTGCTCTCGCGGCTGACCAAGGCGATCTACGCCGAAGTGGACAAGCTGCCCGAGGGGGAGTTCACCAACCGCAAGCCGGCGATCAGCAGCCTGCGGCGCAATCTGCAGCGGATCTATCTCAAGCGGCTGGCGGCCTTGGCCATTAGCGATAGCGGCGCCCCGCAGGATTGCCAGACGCTGGCCTACGCCGAGCTGACCGGGCTGGAAAGTAGGATCGGCAATTTGCTCAAGGCCAATCCCAAGCTCGACGATTATAGCCGGGCCCACCTCGATGAAACTGCCAGCCGGATTCACAAGGTGGTCGACGCCCGATTGCAGCTCAGCAAGCCGTAAGGCGGCGAGCGGCAAGTGCAAACAGAATCTCCTCGCGTCTTTCGGGCGCGAGGAGTTTTTTTGCGCGTCGTCATTGAATCGCGCGAGGACGAGTGGCAATGTCGGGCGGCCATTGGCCGCCGGCTAGGGACTTGCGCTGTCGGCGTCTTCTCTTTTTTCCTTGCGTTCGCCTTCATCCCCCGTATCCCCTGCCGCATCCCCCGTATCTCCTGCCTTGAACGGCGCTTGGCGAACGACCCCTGCTTTTCGTCGCTACATCGTGCCGCTATGCTAAAGGCACGGCATTCGTTTTCCACAGAGGGGAGTTCGCCGCGATGCGGATGGTGGTGGCCGTCATTCAGCCGACCCGGTTCAGCGCCGTACGCGAGGCGCTGGCCAAGATCGGCGTCACGCGGATGACCGTTTGCGATGCCCAGGGCTACGCCCGGCAGCGAGGCAAGACCGAGTCGTACCGCGGCAACGAGTACAAGACCAGCTTGCTGCGGAAGGTGGCCCTGGAGATCGTGGTCAACGAAGACTTCCTCGACCGCACGATCGAGACGCTGCAAAACATCGCCCGAACCAGCCCCGACGGCAACATCGGCGACGGCAAGATCTTCGTCCTGCCGGCAGCCGAAGCGATCGAGATCGGCCGCGACGTGCGCGGGCCGGAAGCCGTTTAGCGCCCGAGCCCCGCGGGCCAAGATTGCTTCGCGAGCGAGCCGTGGGGCTTGTCCCGAATGGCACACGGATAAGGAACTAAGCCCGCTTCGCAAGTCGGCGGTGGGTCTGGTTTCGGTGAACGGTTAGGTAGGCCGTCCAAATCGGACGGGCTTTCTTCAACCGCGGTTCCTGCCGGCCGGGGCGGTTCCCGACCCGATGGGCGGAAACTGTGGCCAGCATTGCGTGGTAGATCGCTTCGTTGCCGTCTATCGCCATCATCGCGGGCGTGAAGCTCTCCACCGCCTGCATGGTCCCTTTGACGCTCAGTTGTCGCGGCAGCACGTCGTTTCGCTTGGCGGATTCTACCATAACCCCCCGGAGCAGATTCCAGGCCAGTACGTGGCACCAGATTTCCTTTTTGACCATTTCCGGCGACTTGGCCCGCAGCGTATCCATGTGCATGCTGTGTTTGATGGAGCGAAAGTCGAGTTCGCAGTTCCACCGCTGCCAGTAGAGGTCGGATAGCTCTTTCTGGGGTACTGTCGGATCGGTAATCGTCGTCACAACGATGGCCTTTTCGCCGCCGCCCTTGCGGTTCTCTATGTCTATCTCGAATTCCCGCACTTCGATGGTGTCGGGCATTTCGTTGTAAAGCGCCCTGCTCATCCACTTCGGCTTGACCGGCTTGTGCCACGCGACGATATGATCGCGCTCGCCTAGCTTGTGGCCATCCTGAAAGTCGACCGGCCGCGAGCGATGGCTGATCGAAACCATGTCGATCCCGCGATTGGCGAGCATGACGACCGTGAAATATGAGGGATAAAAGCGGTCGGCAACCAGCACGCTGCCCCAGGTGAGGCTATCCAGCAGCTTGCGGAGCAACGCCGATTCGCCCGTTCCGTTGCCCCGCTCTGGGCCGAAGGCAAGATCGACCACCGCCCCGGTCGCGAGCGAAATCAGGGCTACCGACCGCATGATCGGAAAGCCTAGTCCGGGCTTCTGGCTGGTCGGCTGCGGATAGGCCAATTGGTTCTCGCGCGTGTCGGCCATCGTGAACGACGTTCCATCGGCCAGGAAAACCTTGCGGCCGTGCCAGTCCCAATCGCCGTTGCCCGAATCGTGAACGCGGTCGCCGATTTCTTTGGCCATGCGTTCCATCGCCTGCAACGGGAACCGGATGCGGGCTTCGCTGTAGGCCGACGACGTAGCGGCACACGCCGGCAAGCCGGTTGAAACCCGGTGGGCCAGGATGCGGGAAACCGCTTCATTCAGCGACTTGTCTTGCGAGAGACACTGGCTCAGCCAGCCCCACAGAGTCACCAGCGGGCAGAAAACCCGGCTGCGGTACTTGTGGCCGACCGATTCCAGCACGCTCAGCACGTACTCGCGGGTAAGCAGCCGACCGAAGGGGAGGCCGTTTTCTCGGGCAAACTTGTCGCGGACGCGGGAGAAGTCTCGGCGGGGCATGATGCTGGTCCTGATTCCCTTGCTTTCAACGTCTTTATTGCAATACCGTATTACGGTAATGCAATAGGGAATCGGGCTTGCCGGAAAAGATTTTTGTATTACGATATGGGCATGGCGACCAAACGCGGCAGACCCCCAATCGACCCAGCCAAACGCGCATCCGAAATGGTGCCGGTGCGCATGACCACGGCCGAACGGTCGCAATTCGAGCAGGCCGCCGCCAACGCGGGGCAGACTCTATCGGGGTGGATCAGGGATTGCCTGTCCAAAGCCGCTACGAAAGCGCTTTAAGAAGCGCTAGCGGAAAGAGGGGGAATCGAACCCAGGCAGCGCCGGTGCTGCTCCCTAACGCGGTTTATAAGACCGCTGCGCCGCCAAGACGCGGGCCGCTCTCCAATACAGATAGGCGGCGACTTAGCGATTGCATATAGTGACAGACGCTACAGAAAATGGTTCGATGACTAAGGCAGTGCATGAGCGAAAAATTTAGCATTTACTGCGACGAGAGTTGCCATCTTGAGCGAGATGGCGTGCGATTTATGGCGCTCGGCGCCGTCTGGTGCAAAACCGACCAAGTAAAGCCAATTGCGGATAGGCTGCGTGAGTTGAAAGAGAACTTTGGCCTATTCCGACGCGATCAGATATCGCGCGGCACCGGCCCGGTTTTTGAAACCAAGTGGACAAAAGTGTCTTTGGCGAAGGTGGACTTTTATCTTTCGCTAGTCAACTACTTCTTCGACGACGACGATCTCCACTTTCGGACGGTGCTGATTGATAAAAAGCTAATCGATCACGAGAAATTCCAGCAAACGCACGACGACTGGTATTACCGAATGATGTTCGTGCTTCTTGAGCAGCTTATCGTGCCACCGAACAAATATCGAATCTACCTTGACATCAAGGACACTAAGAGCGAGTGCAAGCGGGCAAAGCTAGAAGAGGTGCTCAGGACCGGCCGACGGGACCGATCGGGTCCGATAATCGAGCGCGTCCAGCAAATACGATCCCACGAATCCGAACTGCTGCAACTCGCAGACCTCTTGCTTGGAGCAGTTGTCTTTCACAACCGTGTCAAATGCGGTGATCTTGCAGCTGCCAATAATAGAAATGCTGGGAAGCTGAGACTAGTGAATCGCATTCGGCAACGATCGCACAAGTCACTCGAAGATACAACTTGGCAGCGAGAGCCGAAGTTCAATATTCTCAAGTGGAATCCAAGGTTGTCCTGAGCATCTTGATGCACCACTTGCCGCTGCAAATGCCGCCGCTGGTATCGTTCGCGAACTGCGACGGCGACGAAGACAAGATAATCCAGACTGCATACGAGGTCTTCTATCAGGAGCTTCTAGTGGCCCTCCCAAAGTGGCGAGGCCAATATGTCCGAATCTTGCTTCAGCCGACATGGCGAAATAAATACGAGGAGGGCTTTAAGCACTGCATTACCGCCGGCGATTCCAACGCAAGAGAACTGGACATGCTTCGTTGCGAACGAATTCGGTGGATTCGCGCGATCATTGAAGCCGACGGGCACCCATCGATCGATTATTTCGAGGTATTTACCAAGGGCGAGCTTCGGAAGCACCTTTGGTACAATGAAGAATTCCTTGTCGTTCTGGCGAAGCGCGGGGCCTACCATCAGTTCGTGACGACGTTTGTCACCAATTGGCCCCGCTCAAAGGAAGAGAAGCGGAAGCAGCGCGACGAATGGCGCAGAAAAAACGCTCCATAAACGACGAACGCCGCGCCCTTTCGGGCCGGCGTCGTATCTCCTTCCACGCATGGTGGATGAGCTGCTCCTATTATTCGTCATTCTGGGGGATTGTCAACAGCTTTTTTTGTGCCATAAACCGTTAGGCTGCAATAACTTCCAACCCGACTTGCACAGACACCCAAAGATTGCCATTGACGCAGCTAGCGTGCTAGCTAGAAACCACAAGTCCTTGCCCTGACTGTGGTTCCAGGGCACGTTGCCGCCCATTTCTGATTCCTATAAGCACCACTCTACCTAGCCTCTACGGAGCCGTCCGGGCAGTGGTTCGCGTGGCGGCAACCCCACCCAGCCACCTCCGAATCGCCCATAGCTTAGCAGGTTCCAGTCGGATTTCTCCTGGCCGGAACGGCCAACTTGACGGACCACCTGTGCTCCTCCCCGCTCTGCGAGACTGGGGGCCGATCCCGGCCCCGCCGCTCGGGTAGACTGATGGACATACGAGCAAAGCCGCTCGGTATCGGTATTGCGAGGGAGGGCCGTGATCAGAGCACGTCGCGAGTTACGGCGATGGAACCAAAAGGCTCCGTGGAGGTTCTGGCAGCTAATTATCGGGGCCGTCGTACTAGTGGTACTCGGCGCTGCGGCGAAGTTAGTTTGGCCGCTACTGATCGCCATTTGGATGATCGTCCCGGCGTTGGCCTTCGCAACCTTCGACGGATACCATACCGGAACATTCTTCCGTACCGGAACCTTCTTCCGCGGCTTGATTTGTAGAGACCGAACCCCTCGAAAATTCTGGGTGCACCTTGGTGTTTGTGTGTTCTTTAGCGCCTGCTTTTTTTTCATCGCCATCTTCGCTACCTATCTCATGATCGCGAATGGCGCGGATTGGCGAATGAAGGAAAGCGGGATGCGCCGCGCCGCATCGCGGTTCCACGCCATGACCGCTCCCCGCCGGTTCCGGTTCAGTCCACCTTGCCGCCGCAGCCCTCATTGCAAAGGATGCCGACATGCTCTCCGCCGCACTGATGAAAGAGATTGAAGCTATCGCCGGTGGTTCAGACGCACTCGGGCCGCACGAACTAAACAAGGCAGTCAAGATGCTCGCACGGGCAATCGTCGCTATTGAGGGGGATCGCATGAAGGAATCTGGGCAGGCGGCGGCAAGTGCCGCCGCGAAGCGGGCCGCTTCCACGTAGTGCTTGGCTCAATCAGTTGGGCCACAATCGCGGCAAGGTCCTGGACGGCGGACTGAAGGGCGTCCGCATCATCACCAAAGTCAGTTGTGGCGATAGTGCGCGCTTGGGCCGCCAAGACCGGAAAGAAGCCATCGGCGGAGTAGGGATCGGGGCTAGTCACTAGCGGCATTCCTTAACCGTGTGCCATTCGGGCTTGTCCCCACGGTGCATTCGTGATGCATTGCCTCGGTGCCGAGGCGGTGTCGGGCCATTCAAGTGAAGTGCCGGCCAACGATCCCTCGACGATGTTCGCCATCCTCCTGTCCGCCGATCTGATGACCGCTTCGCAGGCCCAGGGCGCCGCCGCCCGGGCCGGCTGCCTGCTCAAGACCGTGGCCAATTCGGCTCAGTTGCTCGCCGTGGCAACCCAAGAGCTGGCGAATCAGCAGCAGCCGATCTTGCTCATTCTCGACCTGACGACGCCGGGCGTTGATCCGGCCTCGCTCGTGCCGCAATTGGCGGCCCTGATGCCGCGGCCGACCATTTTGGCCTTTGGCCCGCACGTACACGAAGCCCGCCTGCAAGCCGCAGCCGATGCCGGCTGCGACCGGGTGCTCTCGCGCGGGCAATTCCATGCTCAGTGCGAGCAGATTCTGGCGGGCCGCGCTTGAGTGACCCGCCTGCCGAGGCGATGCGCTGGCCGCTGCGCGGGACTCATTGCGGCTATTTGCTGTGCTGCGCCCGGATCATCGCTTCGATCTGGGCCTTGACGTTTTCCATGTTGAAGGACGCGCCTTTTTGCATCGGCGGAAATTCAATGAATGACTGAGCCGCTTTGGCGATCTCCTGCTGGACGAACGTGAATCGCCAGAATTCGATCACGAACCAGTTGTAATAGGCCAGCGAGCCGTTTGTCTTGCCGTTGAACATTCCCGTGCGCTCGAAAGGATCGAGCCGCAGGTTGACCAGAATCGGCCAGTCGACCTTCTCGGTCGCGCCGAGCCAGC
This sequence comes from uncultured Planctomycetaceae bacterium, assembly GCA_963828155.1. Classification (GTDB taxonomy): domain Bacteria; phylum Planctomycetota; class Planctomycetia; order Pirellulales; family PALSA-1355; genus CAWCAX01. Next base: position 193,987 of record CAWHDQ010000006.1, on the reverse strand, counting down.
CGTTGGGCTGGTCGGTGAAGCGGTACTTGTAGTCCTTCAGTCGGGCCGCACTCAACGTGCTCTCGGTAAAGTACAGGATCTCTTGCCGCTGCGACGGGCCTTTGCCGGTGATCAGGTCCAGCTGATTATAACCGTCCAAATGGACCTTGTATTTGCGGTCGCCCAGTTGCTTGCCCTGGACGAGTTCGCTCGTGATGTTCGGGTTGCCGGCGGCCGCCACGAGCGTTGGAAACCAGTCCAGTCCGGAGACGATTCCATTCTCGACTTTGCCAGCCGGGACCTTGCCCGGCCAGCGAATCATACAGGGCACGCGGAAGCCTCCCTCGAGAGCCGTGCCCTTGCCGCCGGCGAACGGCGTCTGGCCGCCGTCGGGCCAGGTGAAGTTCTCGGTCCCGTTGTCAGTCGTAAAAATGACAATCGTGTCGTCATCCAGGCCGTTGTCCTTGAGATGCTTCATCACCGAGCCGACGACGTCGTCGAGCTGGGCCATGCCGGCTTCCTCGATCGACCAGCTGTTCTCGGGGGTCCGCAGGTTCTCGTACTTTTCCGAGAGGTGCGTAATGACGTGCATCCGGGTCGGATTGAGCCAGACGAAGAAGGGTTTTTTGTCCTTTTGGGCTTTGTCGATGAACTTGAGCGTGAAGTCGAGGATCTCGTCATCGACGGTTTCCATCCGCTTGGGATACAGCTCGCCGGCATCCTCGATTTTTTGCTTGCCGATCTTGCCCCACCGCGGCTGGACGGTCGGATCGTCCTTGTCGGTGGCCCAGCAGTGGAGCATGTTGCGCGGGCCAATCTTGTCCTTCAGGGCCGGCGGATAATTGCGGTGCGAGGGGTCTTCCATCGCGTCGAGGTGGTAGAGGTAGCCGAAGAATTCGTCGAACCCATGGACCGTGGGCAGGAAGCGGTTCAGGTCCCCCAGGTGGTTCTTGCCGAACTGGCCGGTGGCGTAGCCCATTTCCTTGAGCACGTTGGCGATCGTCGGCGCCTCGTCGGGCATCCCAAGCGTCGCCCCCGCCTGGCCAACCGTCGTTAGCCCGGTGCGGATCGGCAACTCGCCGGTGATGAAGTTGGCCCGGCCCGCGGTGCAGCTGGCCTCGGCATAATAATCGGTGAACAGCATGCCCTCGGCGGCCAGCTTGTCGAGATTGGGAGTCCGGCCCGCCATGATGCCGCGGTGATAGGCACCGATGTTGAACCAGCCGATGTCGTCGCCCATGATGCAGATGATGTTCGGCTTCTTGCCGCCGCCATTGGCCGGCGCCGCCGAGTCCTTGGGCGCCGGAGCGGCGGGCGCTTTGGGCGCGGCCGGCTTCGCGGGCGCCTGGGCCAAGAGCAGTTCGCCGTCGCCGGCGGCGTGCGCCTCAGGCTTCGCATTGCCGGATGCCAGCAGCAAGTCCGCGGTCCCGGCCGGCCGGCAGCAGACGCCGTGCGGGCAAGCGGCCGATTCCGCGGGATTTGCTGACGTTTCGGTCCGGGCCGTTAATTGGGACCGCTCGGTCAATTGCGGGCCGGTCGGTCCGCGCTCGCCAATTGGCCGCTCCCCACGTTGAAGTTGGCGGCCGCATAGCCCAACAGTGCGCCTAGTGCCACGAGCGCACCGGCCTGGAATCGAGCGGACTTGAGCATGGCTGAACCTCTGATTGCCTTGGAAGCGGAGGTATCCGGAAAGATTGCTTGGCCGAACTACGCCGCTTGTCTGGGCAGAGATGCCGACGCGGCGTGCGGACCCGCAAGAGGCTAGATCGTAGCGCCCGCCTGAGCGGCTGTCAACGACCTCAAACCACCCGCCGGTGCGCTTAGCGGGCGGCCGATTCCGCATCTTTGACGCAGCGAAAGCCGAGGTGCGACATTCCCGTGTCGGGGCTGCAGCCCATCCGGGCGCTGGGCCGGTAGCTCGCACAGTAGGTCGGATTGCAGAGATACGAGCCGCCGCGCTGCACCCGCTGCGGCATGTTGGGCTGCAGCGGATCGTAGCTCTCGGCGGGTCCGCGGGGATTGTCGAGGACCTGGTCGGTCGCGCTCTGCTGGTAGGCGTCCGTGGCGAACCAATCGCTGCACCATTCCCAAACGTTGCCGGCCATGTCGTACAGGCCGTAGCCGTTGGCCGGAAACGATTTGACCGGCGCAGTCCGCTCGTAGCCGTCGGTTGTTCGATTCTGGTAGGGAAACGTCCCCTGCCAAACGTTGGCCTGGGGCCGATCGTCGGAGAGCGGCTCATCGCCCCAGATGAAATGTTTGCCGGCCAGCCCACCCCGGGCGGCAAATTCCCACTCCGCTTCAGTCGGCAGCCGCTTGCCGGCCCAGCGGGCGTAGGCCACTGCATCGTCCCACGAGACCTGAACCACGGGATGATCGTCGCGGCCGTCGAGGCTCGAATCCGGCCCTTCGGGATGCCGCCAGTCGGCCCCGGGCGTCCAGCTCCACCATTGTCGGATGTCGTCGAGCCGCGACGGGCTTATCGGTCTTATGAAACACCAGGCCCCCGGGGACCACCAGGGCGGGGTCGGGGGCGGGCGTGCCAGGCGGAAGTTGGCTGAGCAGCTCGTCGACATCGGGCGGCCGCTCGGCCGTCGTGACGTAGCCGGTCGCGTCTACGAACTGGCGGAACTGGGCATTGGTCACTTCGGTCACGTCCATCCAGAAGCCCGACACGCGAACCCGATGGACCGGCGCTTTGCTCGGCCGGGCATCGCCCAATTCGCTGCCCATCGCAAACTCGCCGCCGGGAATCCAGACCATCCCGGGCGGTGCCTGCGGCGCGGAGTTTTTCTGGCTCAGCCGGGTCAGGCCGAATGTGATCCCGAACGAAGCGAGTGCCAGTCCGGCCAGCAGGAGGGGGAGTTGTTTCATTGCGAGTCGCCTGCCCGGGGGCGGACTGGGGGGCCAAATGGTATAGACCAGTATTGTAGCAGTTGCCGGAGCGGTGTGTTGGAGGCTTAGGAGGTACGGCCGCGACAACGCGGATCGCCGGGGCGGTCGAGGCCCGTGGGCTGTAGACCTGGAGAGCGACGCCGATGCCGGCCCGGCGGAACTGCCTGCCGCCCCAATCCATCCCGGGCCGACGAAGCAGCTCATCCCCGCCCTTTGCTCGTGATCATCATCGAGCGCGGCCGGGTCGTGATCTGCCAGCGATCGCGAGGCTCGAGCGCTGCAGGGCATTTTCGGCTTCGGCCGTGGTGAGGCAGCCATCGATCGAGCGGGCCCAGACCGATCCGACGCGCGGTGAAAGAAAACGGCGCGACACGAACACCTGCAATTTGCCCCGCCAGGTCATGTCCCGGCGATCCTCGATGATGCACAGCACGCCGTCGGGTTTGAGCACTCGGGCGATCTGATCGAAGGCCCGCTCCGCCGGTTCCCAGTAGTGCAGGCTTTGGAACGAGAAGACGACGTCGAACGAGCGGTCGGTGATGCCTTTCATTTCCGTGGCGTCACCCAAGGTGAAGGTGACGCGGTCGGCGACGCCTTCCTGGCGGCTGTTTTGCTCGGCGACGGTAATGAATGCCGGCGAGACGTCGAGGCCCGTCACGCGAACGGCGGGCCGCAGTTGGGCCAGGCGGATGCCGATCCAGCCTGGCCCGGGCCCGATCTCCAGCACGTTGGCGGGTGCCGCGGGATCGATCTGGCTGCAAAGGTAGTCCGAGCATCGGCTGAAAGTCGGGGGAATCCTTGCCCACTTGGGCCGAGTATTCCACCGCGAAGTCCGACCGCCCCCAAAGCGGCCCGTCGTGCATCACGCCGCCTCGGGCGGACGACGTGAGAAGAAGCCCATACAATTTCCAGGTAGGTTTCAGACCCGTCACGAACTACTTGCCGGGAGGGCCATGCGGCCCGCGGGCAATGGCGCGAGCCCGCGGCGATGCGGCCCGCTGAAACTTCGGCCGGCACGGTCCCGCTACTCCCCCATCCATGCCGAGAGGTCCCGCAACGAATGGGTGTAGACCTCGTAGTCGAGATGAAACAGGTCGGCCAGACGAAAGATCGCGCCCTTCAGATTGGGAGTAGCTACCGTGCGGCGTGTGTTGAACCGGCGGACGTTTTTCGTGCCTGCGCTGTTCGCTGGCGAAGTAGCTGGCAATCGTGCCGGCCTGTTCGGAAAAAATCGGCCAGCAGCAACGCAACCCGACGGTTTCCGCGAGGTAAAACAGGCCCGGCTCGCTGGGGTGAAAGATGCGGAAACTGAGGGCGCTGGCGACTTCGTCGACGGCGGCACCAGGACGGCAGAGCAGAGGATAGGAACGCCCAAAGCCGGTCGCAAACAGCACCGCGTCGATCTGCTCCGGCTCGTGGCGGGGATCAGAGAAAGTCGCCGTGCCGCCGGTCAGGCTGACGACGTGCGAGCGCGTCGCGACGCGGCCCGAGCGGATCGCTCCGACGATGCCGCGGTCGATGATCGTCATCTTGTCGTGCAGCCCATGCTTCGGCTTTGGCAAACCCAGTGGGCGATACCCGCCGAGTTGGCCCCAGCGAATCAGGCGGAAAGAACTCTTGCGAAACCACCAGGGCATCCAGTCAGGTGTGTCAACGCCCAGTTGGTCGACCGGCAGGCCCATCGCGACTTGCGGAATTAGCCAGGGCGGGGTCCGCACCGAAAGCAACGTACGCCTGGCGGTGGTGCAGATCTTCGGAGCAATGTCGAGCCGCGAGTCGCCCAGGCCAACGATCAGGACGCGCTGGCCGGCAAAACGCGCCGGGCTGCGGAATTCCGACGAGTGCAGCACGTCGAGCCCCGCGGACTGGCGCTTGCGAACTCAATTCTGGCGGAAGGTAGCTCTGCTGCTTGTTGTGCGCTCCGGTTGCAAACACGATCCCGCGAAACTCTTGCTCGTACTCCTGCGCCGGATCGGTCGAGCGCAATTTCGCCATCCAGGTGCCCGCCGGCGATTTGCGCGCATCGACGAAAGTCGTTCCGAACTTTATTTTGTCCGTTAAGCCGCGGGACTGGCAAAACCCGCGAGGTGGCCCAGGGCCATCTCATGCGGAACGAAATTCGGCCAGTCGTTGGGCATTGCGTGCCCAAGTAGGTCGTGAACCGCGAAGTGACCGTACACAGCCCCTCGTAGCGCCGAACTGATCGGGTTCGAAATGTCCCACATGCCACCCACCTGGCGGTGGCTGTCGATGCCGACGAAGTCGATCCCGTTCTTCGCCAGCGCGTCCATGCCGGCGAGCCCGGCCGGTCCCGGCCGACCACAAGCACGGGAAAATTGGCGACGGTTGGCGGCGATTCGACCGCTGGATGCCGGATCGGGGGCCGCCAGCCATTTCGCGAAGACACTGCGTTTGGACATCGGATTGCTCGGCTGAGGATCTGGCCGGAGTCAGTCGACGCACGAACGTCAGATCGCAAGACTCGCCGGGTTGCGTTGAATCGCAGCCCGGCAGGCATCCGTGCTCGAATCGTTGCCCCAGTCGCCGATTAGGAGGTGCGGTGACCGATCCCTCGAGGATCGAGCACCGGCCTGGCGAAAGGTGCCGGCCGGCACCACAGATGGCAACACGGCGGTCCGTGCGGCCCCCTAGGCACCCGGCGGGACCGCTAAGGTACCCGATCCTGGAGGCGGGCGGAGAAGTTGCGCGGCACAATGCGGCCGAAAAAATGGTCGCCCTGAGGGAAGGTACGGCTGCCCAAGAACTTCGGCGGGATCACTGCGCCGGCGGAGTGCTCGGGCCGTCGGCGTCGCTGGGGGCCGGCTGTTGCAGCCGGACGAGCAGCCACTGCTCGGTGCGGGTCTTGCCGAAGTGGACCAGGACCGGCGTTTCAGGTTTGGTCAGGTTGTACAGGCCGCACTCGAAGACGTCGTTTTGTTCTGGCCGACGGTAAAGCACACCCGTTGGGTGTCCTTGTCGACCATGCCCTGAATCTGGACCGGCTGGCCCGAGAAGTTGTCGGTGTAGTTGCCGCGGATCAGGCCCTGCTTGTCGACGGCCAACTGCACGGTGACGTTGGATTGCTTCTGTCCGGCCGGGGCAAAAGCAAAGACGCCCAAGGGCATCCAGTCGGCGTCGCTGGGGTCGGGTTGATTGCCCGCGGCGGCCAGGGCGTTGGCCTGGTCGTAGTATTCCTCGCCGGTGCCGGCGGGTTGGCTGCCAATGTAGACGTTGCCATCGTCGTAGGTGATGTTGCCGCCGTAATTGTAGTTGTACATCGGCACCCCGACTCCGTAGCCGAGCCATGAGCCGAGCGAGGTCCAGCTGGCGGCGGTCCAGGCGGCGCCGGCGCCCCAGCCCGCGGCGTACCAGGCCCGGATGGCGCCGTACCAGCCGCGGCCGTACATGCCCCAATTATTGAAATTGCTGCGCCAGGCCCCGGCCGAAGAATAGCGGCCCGACGGGCTCACCCGGGCGTAGCCCGCGGCGATGCCGTTGGGTCCCGCGGCGAAACCGCGGGCCGCCTCGCCGCCATTGGGTCCGCGCACGGCCGAGCCACCGGCGACGCGTCCGTCTGGTCCGCGAGCCACGCCCTGCACCGCCCCGCCGCCATTGGCGCCGGCCACGCCCCGGCCGGCGGCCACGCCGCCATTGGGGCCGACCGCCACGCCGCGGCCTGCTTCATTACCGCGCGGGCCGGTCACCGTCGTGCCGGCGGCATATCCGCCGCGCGGGCCTTCGACCGCGCCGCGCTGCACGTCAAACGCCCCCGAGCCGTACCCGGCGGTGTGCGTCGTGGCGCCCGAGGGCATGCCAAGAAAACTGTTGAGCTGATCGCGGCTGGGCGAACGGTCGAAACCTTCCCCACCCGCGAATGTGTTGGGATGATCGCCGCCGAAACCGCGATCGAAGCCACCCTCGCCAAATCCCCCCGGTCGAAGCCGCCGCGATCGAAGCCCCCTTCGCCGAAGCCGCCACGATCGAAGCCGCCGCGGTCAAACCCACCGCCGCTCGAATCCACCGCGATCGAAGCCACCGCGATCAAAGCCACCGCCGCCAAACCCGCCTCGATCGAAGCCGCCGCCGCCGTGGAACCCGCCGAAGCCCCGGGCCTGGGCTTCACGACCCGCCAGCAGCAGAGCCGCCACAGTCAGCACGAGCGCGAACAAACCGGCAGAGCCAGCGACCAATCGAACGAGCGAGCGTTGCATGGGAATTGGTTTCCAATCAAACAATGTGCGAGAAGAATCGATGAACGGAATGGGCTCGCCGCGGCGCCGTTCGGACGTTACTTACTGGCGCCGCCGGTCCGCTCCAGGATGACTTCATCGGTGTCGGGGAGCGTGGTCTCGCCGACGACCCGCTGGCTCGACTGCCAGATCATGGCGTTGCCCCCTTCGCCGGTGCGAGTGAAGGCGTTGAGCGACGAAGTCTTGGTGCCGTCGGGCAGCACGCCGGCCGAGGCGACCGTCCAGCCGCCGTTGCGCTCGGTCCAGATGCCGATCGAGCGGCTGCCGTCGCCGCCAAAGGCGTAGGACTGGACCCGCCGCGTGGCGGGGTCCCAAGCGATGATCTGCCGGCCGGTGGCCACTTCATCGCCGCCGCCGCCGTTGATGCGGTAGGTCAACTCGATGCTGCTCTTGTTCGGACCCCACTGGACGTTGATCGTCACCACGTTGCCGACATTCCAATTGCCCTGTTCGATCGACGACCAGGTGCCGATCATCCACTCGAAGTCGCGCAAGTGGCCGTAGGTTGACAGATGCTCGACTCGGATGTCACGGACCGAGGCCAACAGCCACTGGTCGCCCGACTTGACGTGCACGGCCGTGTAGCGGCTGCTGGTGGGCGCACCGGCCGGCGGCGGGTAAAGGCTGCAATGTCCGTCTTCGATGGCGACGTTGTCGGCCACGATTCGGATCGAATCGATCGTCACCTTGATCGCCGCGCCGGGGTAGGCCGCGAAGAAGGCGGCGTATTCCTGCTGGATCTTCGCGCGGCCGACGAATCGCTGTCCGGCCTCGTCGATGTATTCGCCCTGGGGCCGCCCAGAGGGCGGCCACGGCTTGGGCATCGCCGGCGTCAAACGCCTTGGAGAAGGCCGCGGACGACGCCCGAATCGCCGCCTCGGCAGCGGCTTCGGCCGCGGGGGGTTCAGCGTGGAGCGAGCCAATGGCCACGGAGCCTGCCAACAAGGCCCCCAAAACGATCCTGAGCGATCGATTGCACCGCATGGAGCAGATTCCCGGAGTGAAAGGGTTGTAGTGGGAATCCCTTTCCCGGCGAGCCCATCCCTGCCTTAGCATAGCACGTCAAATCTGACGGAAAACGGCGCCAATGTCCACTGCCGCAGCCAGAGCTGAATGAAGAACTAACGAGGCCGGCAAAGATGGATCGCCGCGCCTGCCGCCGCCGGTCAGATTGACGCGGGCGGCTCAATCGTGCCCGCCGTCCTCTTGCACGAGCGACTCCTGGAGCAGATCGACTTCCTTGCGGCCGTGGACTTCCACACGGCTGAGCAGCGATTCGAGCTCGGTGGAAACTTGCGAGATGGGCTGCGGCTCCTCGGGTGTCAACCGCTCGAGCCGGGCCGTCACCCGGCGCAGTTCGCGGCGGAAACTGTCGTGCTCGGCCCGCAGGGCGTCGACCTGAGGGCTGAAGGTCGGCCGCGATTCCTTGACCACCTCCATGTAGCCGTCGTGCTCCTCGAGCGTCATCAGCCGCTCCAGGTGCCGCTGGAAGGCCTGCGTCATGAACCGCAGGCTGGAGAGCTTGCGGGGCAGGTCCTGGCCGTGGGAAGCCCACTGCAGAATGTTGCGCAGTGCGCTCTGCAAGTGGGCCAGCAGGTCGTACTCGATCAGCATCTGTTGGGAAATGGCTTGGTGATCCATCGTTTGCGCTCCTCGTTGAGTGCCGTTCTCAGGTGTCTGCGCCGCAGGCCATTCCAGCGAAACCGGCCGCACCTTCATTGCATTGCCAGCGGTTCCAGGATATGAGTGGGGACGTAGCCCTGGATGCCGTCTTCGCTGCGGACCAGCGAATAGTTGCCGGAGCGATGCACCAGCGTCACTTTGGTGCCGCGGCGCAGCGTGCCGTCGGTCTTGTGGCCGTGCTGCGGATCGCCGTTGTAATAAACGGTGCCTGTGGCCAGAACGTAGGTAATCGGGGCGTTGGCAGCGTCATCCTCTGCAACGTTCGTGTCCGACCGGGCTGCCGCCGATGCAGCGGACGGTGCGGCCGCGGGACGCTCGACGCAGCCAGCCAACACCGTGGCGCCGGCTGCCAGCAAGCTCAAGCGAAACCAATTTCGAGACCAAACCCAACGAGACAGACACCCACAAGACGAGGACATGCGTGGCTCCTTCCGAACGGGTCGAGCCGAAAACGCGGCGCCGCGACATGGCTCATGCCGGACGCTGACCAGAATCTTGATTCAACCTTATTGTATCCCTCGATTTGGCGCCACAATCTTTTACAAGAGAAAACGGCCGCCGCGGCCACCGGGCACCCAATCCGATTGCCAAAGCCGAAAAGATTGTCCTGCTAGATGCCCCACTCCGTTCTTCCCCAATCCCCAGTTCCCCAATCCCCAGTCCCCAATCCCTCCAGTCCCCAATCCCTAGCCTACCACCCCCCAGCAACATGGACGCTCAACTTTCCGGCGCGGCGCCTGATGGAAACCACCGACGCCGACGTCGTCAATCAATACCTTCGCTTCGGCTGGAAGCTGCTCAATCAGCATGTGATCGATGGGACGCTCGATATCCCGGCCCGGGTGAAATATGTCCTGGCCTCGGTTCGCCGGATCGAAGACACGACCCAGCTCATCACGCTCGACGACACCGCGGCCGTGAATGAGCACCTGGCCTTGGGCTGGACTTTGCTCGACAAATACGTAACCGCGGCCGAACAGGAAGCCCGGCACGAGCAGATTCACTTCATCCTTGCCTGGCAACGCGAGGGCCAGCCGGTCCTTCCGGGCACGCCCGAGGCCCTGGCCGCCCAATCGCTGCACAGCCACTTGAGCGGCGAGATCGAAGTCGAGCGGCCCCAGCCCTCGTAAGTGGTGGTTTAATCTTTTGTTTCTCTAGCAGATTGACCCCGATGACGACTCCCCTCAATCGCCGCGACGTGCTGGCCACAGGCATGGCTGCAGGAGCGGCCCTCTCATTTGGGCCGACTGCGGCCGAGGCCGCGCCGCCCGCGGCAAAGCCTGGCTTTCGCTACTGCTTCAACACGGCCACGATCCGTGGACAGAAGTTGCCCATCGCCCAGGTCGTGACGATCGCGGCCCGGGCCGGCTACGACTCGATCGAGCCTTGGATCGACGAGCTCGATCAGCACGTCAAGGACGGGCATTCGCTCAACGACCTGGGTAAGTTGATTCGCGACCTGGGTCTGACCGTGGCCAGCGCCATCGGTTTCGCCGAATGGGTCGTCGACGATCCCGAGCGCCGGGCCAAGGGCCTCGAAGAGGCCCGCCGCACAATGCAGCTCGTGGCCGACATCGGCGGACAGCGGATTGCCGCGCCGCCGTCCGGGGCGACGAATGAGCGGATCGATCCGGTGGCGATCGCCCCGCGCTATCGGGCGCTGCTGGAGATCGGCGATTCGGTCGGAGTCGTACCCCAGCTCGAGTCTGTGGGGCTTCTCCAAGTCGCTCGGCCGACTGGGAGACGTGCTGCTGGCGGCGGCCGAGGCCCAGCATCCGCAAGCCTGCATCCTGCTGGACGTGTATCACCTGTACAAAGGCGGCTCCGATTTCGCCGCCATTCGGCTGCCAAGCTGCCAGGCACTGACCACCTTTCACATGAACGATTATCCCGCCACGCCGCCGCGGGCCGAGATCACCGACGCGGCCCGAGTGTATCCGGGCGACGGCGTGGCCCCGCTGGCGAGCATCTTCGAGCAGCTGCGGGCCTCGGGCGCGACGTGTGCCCTGTCATTGGAAGTGTTCAATCGCGAATACTATCTGCAGGATCCGGCCCTGGTGGCCCGGACCGGGCTCGAAAAGATGAAAGCCATCGCCGCTCGCGGCGCCTAGAATTGACCGCCCGCGGCGCCTAGCAATGACCGCCCGCGGCGCCTAGCAATGGCCGCCGGCGGCGCATAGCAACGACCGCCGGCGGCACGTAAGACCAGGGGTCGAGCCATGCAGGACGAAGGATCTTACGTCTGCGAGTCATGCGGCGAAGAGATCGTGATCCCGCTCGATCCCTCGGCCGGCCGGCACCAGCAATACGTCGAGGATTGCCCGGTCTGCTGCCACCCCAATGTGATCACGATCGATTTCGATCGCCGCGGCCGAGCGAGCGTCAGCAGCAGCGGCGAATGAAGGACGGCGCGCCGGCCGCGGCGCGACTCACCCCGCCGCCTCGCCCACGCCGCGCTCGCCGACTAGCCGGGCCAGATCGAGGCTGCTGACGATGCCCAGCGGCTTGCTCCCCTCGACGACGATGATCCGGTGAACGTGGCGGCGCCACATTTCGGCCGCGATCTCGCGGATTGGCGTCTGGGGCGAGCAGGTGACGAGCTGATCGCTCATCGCATCGCGGACCTTCAGCTTGCCGATCCGGCCGCGGAATCCCTCGAACTCGGGACCCGGCGTATGGCGGAAGCCGTCGGCCTGAATTTCCCAGTTCAGGCGATCCCAGACCAGGCCGTCGAGCGATTTCATTAGCACTTCGATCCGGGCGATGTCGCTGCGGCTGAGCACGCCCACCAGCTTGCCCTCGTCGACCACCGGCAGGCCCGACACGCGATGCTCGATCAGCAGATCTTCCGCGTCTTTCAGGTCTTCGTCGGGCCGGGTGGTGACGAGCGAGCGGGTCATGATGTCCGCCGCGACAACGGACCCTGGAGCCGATTTCATGCGCGTGTCCCCTGACAGGAAAAACTCGAACCGCCCCTCCAGCCCCAATTATCGAGGGGGGATGGGCCCGCGACTAGGGCGGGAATCGAAGGCGCCCGCAGGGGGGAGCCGCCGGCAATCCGGCGGTTCTGGAGGCGAGGACTAAAATTCCCGGCCGCGGCTGGCAGCCCGCCAATTGACCTGGGTCGTCGACTGATAGGGGGCCAGGCGCTTGACGAGCACGTCGGCGGTGACGAATCCGTTGACCCGGTCGAGCACTTCGGCATTGCCGGAAATGACGAACGTCGCCGGAAAAGCCGTTACGCCCAGTTCCTTCAGCAGGGGTGAATTGCCCCCGCCGTCGATCACCAGCGGCACGAACGAGCCGTTGATCGTCGCGGCCACATTGGGATCGGCAAAGGTCGCCTGCTTCATTTTAACGCAGTAGGCGCATTGCTTGGCCGTAACGAAGACCAAGAGCGGGCGGCCCTGCTCCTGGGTGGCCTTCCAGGCCTTCGTCATGTCGCTATGCCAGGCGATGGTCGCCGGTTCGGCGGCGCCGGCTGGGAGTACGTTGAGGCAAATCGAAGCAATGGCGACCAACGGCGCGGCGGGCCAGCTAGATCGGGGGGTAGGGCTTGGCAAATTGCACCTCATCAGTGGCAGTGGTTCGTCCACTGTGCCGGGTGGTCACATCGCCGACGGCTCCTAAGCGCTCCGTCGCGGTCCGGGCCGGAAATGAGAATCGGCCGCGGAGAGCGAGAATCGCGAAACAGAAAACGGCCGCCCTGCGAGATTTCGCCGGGCGGCCGCTCGTGGCAGCGATTGTGCTGCATGGGCTCGGCGCCGACTGCCGAAGCCGCGTAGGAAAACTGCGCCTGTTAAGTCAATGCGTCGGACGAAACCAGGCAGACCAGCGAGTGGTGGTCGAGCCAGAACTTCCCGTTGGCGGGTGGTGCCGGCCCATCCAAATCGGGATAAATGTCGCTCGGCGATTCCTGCTGCGTATCCAGGAACAGTCGCCACCGAATCGCCCCGGGCAGCCGCGGGAGCGTGAACTCCCGGCCCGCGGGGCCGGCGTTGAACATCAGCAGCACGTGCCGCTTGGTGCGCTGCACGTCGGCCTCGGCCGGGGCCCCGAACAGGCAGATCAGGGCCGGCCCTTCGCCGTTCCAGGTCATCGGCTCCCCTTCGGGGCCGAACCAGCTGACGTCCGGCAGCGAGCCGGGCAGGTCGGGCTCGCCGCGCAGGAAGTCGGTTCGCCGCACGGTCGGCTGCTGCCGGCGGAAATGGATCAAGGCTCGGCAGAACCGGACCAGGTCTTCATTCTTGTCGACCAGTTTCCAGTCGAACCAACTGATCGGATTGTCCTGGCAGTAGGCGTTGTTATTGCCGCGCTGCGTGCGGCGGCACTCGTCGCCGGCCAGAAGCATCGGCACGCCCTGGCTGAGCAGCAGCGTGGCCAGCATGTTCTTGATCTGGCGAAGCCGGAGCTGCTCGATCTCGCGCTTGCGGGTCGGGCCTTCGGCCCCGTAGTTCGAGCTGTAGCTGTTGTTGTCGCCGTCGCGGTTGTCTTCGCCGTTTTCTTCGTTGTGCTTGACCGCGTACGAGACCAGGTCGTTCAGCGGAAATCCGTCGTGCGAGGTGACGAAGTTGATGCTGTGATACGGTTGCCGGCCGCCGGCCTGGTACAGGTCGCTCGAGCCGGACAGCCGGGTGGCCATCGGGCCGGTCATCGCCTCGTCGCCCCGCCAGTAGCGGCGCACGTCGTCGCGGTAGCGGCCGTTCCATTCGGCCCATCGCAACTGGCCGAACGAACCCACCTGGTAGGCGCCGGCCGCGTCCCAGGCCTCGGCGATGATCTTGCTGTCGGCCAGCAGCGGATCTTCGGCGATGGCCTCGACCAGCGGCGGATTGGGCACCAGTTCGCCGCTCCGGTCGCGGCTGAGGATCGAGGCCAGGTCGAAGCGGAAGCCGTCGACGTGGTAGTTGTGCACCCAATGCCGCAGGCAAAGGAAGATCATTTCGCGGACGATTGGGTGATTGCCGTTGACCGTGTTGCCGCAGCCTGAGTAATTGCGGTACGACATGCCGCCATTGGCCAGCATGTAGTAGACCTGGTTTTCCAGCCCCTTGAAGCTGAGCGTCGGGCCGTACTCGTTGCCCTCGGCCGTGTGATTGAACACCACGTCGAGGATCACTTCGATGTCGGCAGCGTGCAGGGCGCGGACCATTTCCTTGAACTCGCGGACTTGCCCGCCGGGCTCGTCGCCGGCCTGGTAGCCGCGGTGGGGGAGAAAAACGCCAGCGAGTCGTAACCCCAGTAGTTGGTCCGCCAGGACTTTTCACCCCAGAAACCATTGGTCGGGAACTCGTGGACCGGCATCAACTCGACGGCGGTCACGCCCAGCGACTTCAGATAGGGAATCTTCTCGATCACGCCCAAGTAGCTGCCCGGGTGCTCGACCTCGCTCGACGGCGAACGGGTGAAGCCGCGGACGTGCATCTCGTAGATCACGGTCTCCGACAAGTCGCGGCGCAGGTGCCGATCTCCCTGCCAGTCGAACTGCTCGTCGACCACGACGCACTTGGGCGGCCGGATGATCCCGTCGTCCGATGTCATGAACTCGCCGGCCAGCGCCCGGGCATACGGATCGATCAGCCGCGCGGTGCGGTCGAAGCGGTGGCCGCGGGCCGGATCGTACGGGCCGTCGGCCTGCAAGTGATAAAGCTGCCCGGCCTGCAAGCCGGGCACGAACACGCTCCAGATGTCTCCCCAGCGGTCGGTCTCACGATTGAAAACGATGATCTCGCCGGGTTCTCGGTCGGTCACTTTGTCGTACAGCAAAACCCGCATCGCGGTCGCCGAGCGGCTGAACACGACGAACTGCACGCCGTTGTCGTGCAGGATCGCGCCGTACGGCAGCGGATGACTGAATTGCAGTGCGGGATGCCGGTGCAACATAAGCATAAGCGAAGCACTCAGGGGTCGGGGCTACGTTCCTTCGATCCACGTCGAAGCAAACATACCACTACCCTGGCGCAGCGCATGGAGCGAGGCAGAGAGCAAAGCGATTTTCGGCGGGCGCACCGCACCGGAATTGCCGCCTGGCAGGATCCGCTCGGCATCGGGGAGTTTATCGCCCGCCGGTGATTCTAATCAACATTCCGCCCCGGGGGGCAACCGTTTTTCGCCAGGCGGAAAAGTTTGCCAGCGGCGGTCCCCGTCAAGCGGAAAGCTCGGCAGCGCTGGGGAAATCCGCAGGGTCGCGTGCCCCAAGGTCGCGCGCTAGGCTGGCGGCAATTACTTGCCCTCGCGAAACTTGGCGTGGCAGGCATCGCAGTTCTGAGCCAGCCGTTTCATGGCCGCGGCGGCTGTGTCGGGCTGGCCGGCATGGATCGCGGCGTTGACCTCGCCCGCGGCATCCCGCATCTGGGCACAGAGCTCGCGCCAGCCGGGCGGCGTCGGCCGCATCGCCGACATATTCCTCGTCGAACATCGCGGCCTGGGCGATTGCGGCCAGCGTTGCAGCCTGCCCAGCCGACTGGGTCGCCTGCTTTTGAAACCGGGCCGGTTCGAGCCCGCGTTTCAGTCCGTTGTTGACGATCGGCACCTGCTTCATCAACTCGGCGATGGAGGCGACTTTGCCCCACTGAACAGCGCCTGCCGGATCGTCGGAGCCGGCGGCGGCCTTCTTCACTTCGGCCGCGGCTGCCGAGGCTTTTGCATGTTCGCTGCCCGACTCGCCGAGCCGTTCGGCGGCCTTCACCAGGGCGCCCGAGCGAAAATGCGAATCCTGGTCGTGCATTGCCAGAGACAGGCCCAGCGCGGCCAGGGCGGCGGAATCCTTGGCCACCCGGCTTTGCTTGGCTTCGTCGTAATCGTTGGGATCGGCGAGGGCTTCGTCGAGCCGGCCGAGATAATAATTGACCTGAGACTTCAAGTCCTCGGGCGGAGCGAATTGCGAAACCTTCGGAACGGTCGGCTCGTCGGCCTGGAGGATGGCAAATAGTAGAACGGCGGGCGCGGCGGTGACTGCGAGCCGAATAACGTGAAGCATGGTGAACTCCATCAAACGTATGTCGACTTGCTGGATGTGTCGGCGGCGTTCGTGCAGCGACTGCTACGAAGCGCCGAGCGTCCATGATGCCCCGCTTACCGCGGGGACGCAAGCGGTGCCTGATTGGACCGCTCCGGCCGGATCGCTCGAACCAGTATTTCGTCAGCGTCGCTCTGCCGTCGGTTGAAATCCCGCAACCGCGGCAGTTCAGCGGGCGGAGCAGTGTCACTCTCTCCGCACGGTCATCGGGGAGCTTGCCTGATCGCCACCGCCCCAATCCAGAGCACAAGGCCCCAGCCTTACCCAGTGGTGAAAACTCGACCACAGCCAATCACGCGGCCGAACCACCAGTTTGTGCCGGACGGGGTTATAGTGCATGTAATCGGCATGCGCCCCCAGATCGACGGCGAAGCATGCAGCGCCTGAGCACGCTGCCGAGCAAACGCCGGGCCTGATCCGTCTCGAAGAGCCGCGACGCCGCTCAGTCACGACGGTAAAAAAGTACGTGCCGCCGGCGACGAAGTAGCGTTTACATTCCGACATCCGCGCATTCTAGGGTTGGCCTCGAGGTCGCTACAACGACTTTTCGTGGCATCGATCACAAGGACCCCCAGGCCAAGAGCGTGGCCGATGAAAGACGGGTAAGGCTCGTCAGGCCAAGAGCCTGACCTACCAAAGGGGCGAGTGGCTCACAAACGCGCTTGAAATCTCGTGGGATTCTGCGATTATTCGCACAGCCGAGTTGGCCAGAGGGCCGGTCGGGCGAGAAGACGGTGTTCGGAGGCGCTCCAGGGCGCCGGTGAGCACGGCAGGTGGCCAGCGAATTCCTGGCCGCTATGACTTTGCAGCCGGTGCGAGGAAGCGCGGAAGGCCTGTCCCAAATCCGCTGGCTAGTTCTTGGGCCGGCGGTGTCCGGCCGAACTTGTGGCACTTGCTCCCAAGCGGGGCGACCGAGCCTTGCCAGCGGCTGCGAATTCCGGCCGCAACGGGCAAGGCGGAGTCGTGCATCGTCGGTGAGCCAACGGGTATCGAGAGCGGCCGAGGCGGGCCCATTTGCCGGGCCTGGCCGAAAGTCGAGATCGTTTCCGGTGGTGAGCCGGCCTTACACGAAGCCGTAAAGCCCGAACTAGGAGCGGAACGACAAGCGATTCAAGGCGATGCGTGCAGCGTGGCAAAGACGGACGCTGTGCGATAAGCCGCGGATCGACCAACCCTCTCGCGTCTGCTTTGGCAGTGACTGAAACAACTCGTCCGGGCCAACTACCACGCCCGCGCGGAACTTCAGCCGCTGCTTGCTTGGGCTGAGTCAAGTCGCGGGCATGCCCTTCGACGGCTCAGGACAGGCGGCAAGACCGACGCGTGTGCCTTCCGGAAGCCCAGGCCAGTGTCTCGCGGTGCATGCGGGTGAAGTGCAGACCGCAAGGGCCGGACTACCGCCGCGCGATTCGAAAACGAACGCCCGGAGGCTCCGCAGCGGCGCTTGCGGGCGAATGTAATGTTCGCTTGCGAGCGCAAACAAGTGGTAGGGACACTGGCCCCTACGGGACTGTCACTCCAGGGCGTGCCGCTGCCCGGTATACAGATGCCTCCGGCATCGACCGGGCGGGGCGCGGAGAGTTTTTTCTTTCAAACTTGAACAGCCGCGGCCCCCGCTGCCGAGCAGCGGCACGCCATCTTGCCTTTCTTTGATTGGCGCATGCGATCTGGGCGGGGCTGCGCGGGCAATACGAGGAGGATGAACCGCAGAGCCGCAGAGGGCGCAGAGGACGCGCCGGCAAGGAAGAGGGCGAGATTATTGCATCCGGAATTCAGCGGGCGCTGTGTGCGTGCGAATGGAATCGTGGCAGACATCGGCAAGCGAGGGCGCGGAGCAGGCAGAGATCGCGGAGGACGCTACGCCAAGGCACAGAAGGATTTTTGTTGGCGGGGCTGCGCGGGGCAATACGAGGAGAATCAACCGCAGAGCCGCAGAGGTCGCAGAGGACGCGCCGGCAAGGAAGAGGGCGAGATTATTGCATCCGGAATTCCGCGGTGCCTGTGTGCGTACGAATGGAATCTGGGCAGACATCGGCAAGTGAGGGGCGGAGTAGGCAGAGATCGCCGAGGACGCTACGCCAAGGCAGAGAAGCATTTTTGTTGGCGAAGCGGTGCCAGCAACATGCAGGAGCACTGAACTACTACCGGCTGAAGCCGGTAGGTTGGAGGAAAATCGTTGCTCCGGACTGAAGTCCTTCGCTCACGATTTGGTAATGCGGAAGTTGTCGCCGCCATCATCGGGCTCCGTGCCTGCCTGCTGGCGGATGTACTCCTGAATCACCTCGTCGGTCACGTTGCCGCTCGACGCCACGAAATAGCCGCGAGCCCACAAGTGTCGGCCCCAGAACGTTTTTTGCAGATGCTTGAACTCCATCAGCAGCTTCCGCGAACTTTTGCCCTTGATGTACTGCATAATCTTGCTCGGTGACAGATTCGGCGGGCAAGACAGCAACACGTGAACATGGTCCCGAGAAACCGAGCCTTCCAGGATCTCAATCTCGTTCGTCCGACATACCTCTCGCACCAGTTCCCGAAGCCGCATTCCAACCGCGTCGACCAAAATCGGCTTTCGATATTTGGTGATCCAGACAAAATGGTACTTCAGGTCAAAACGGCTGTGGGAACCCGTGCGGTACTTTTCCATCCCCAAATCATAGCGGACAACCTAAAAGGCTTCGCCTGAAGGCGAGGGATTTAGACCCATCGCAAGGACATTAACCGCAGAGCCGCAGAGGGCCCAGGGGATCGCCGAGGGTGGACATGCGACAGCAGGCGGCAGGCTTCAGGCGGTTCGCCCAGTAATTATTCGGATCGATTTGCTGGGCGTCGGCCGAAGCGTTCAGCCGCTGCCAGGTCAGGAACGTGGACAGGTCCATATTCGTCAGGTCGAACTGCCAGGGATCGCCCGATTCGATCGTGTCGGCAATGAAATGCACGCTGCCGTCACAAAAGGCCACGAAGACGCCGCCGGCATGCTGGCTGCGGGTCGTGGCCTGGTCGCTGGTGCAGCCGTTGCAGCAACCCATGCACTGGGCCTGCAGGATCTGCAGTCCCCCGACCTGCGCGATGATGTCGGAGCAGCCGAGGATGTTGTCGGCCGAAGACGTGCAGTTATTCGGCCCCGAGTCGTCGTCGGTGCCGTGTCCCCAGATGCTGCTGGCGCCGACGGTGCCCAGGGCCCAGACGCCGCGGCGATCGGCGGCCGACAGCCCGATCCGCAATTCGGCGAGCATGATCGTGCTGCTGGTGCCGTCCGTGATTTGGCGGATGTTGACGGCGGTCTCCCCGCCCATCACGCCCCGGGTCCAATTGCTCTGCCAGTATTGCGAGGTGGGGCCATTGGCCGGACGGAAGTCGTTCGACAAAAAGCCCAGCGAGCCGTTGGCGCCGTAGTTGCCCCGGGCCCAGTTGTCCCCCTCGCCCGCCCGACTGAAGGGGACTTCGGCGCCCACGTCCGACGGGCAAAGCATCGTCGAGACTTGCACGCCGCGCGGCGTGCGATTCGAGGGATCGGAGATCAGCGCCTTGAGATTGAACTGCGTGTAGAGATTTTCTTCCTCGATCAGCGGCAGGATGGCGATGACCCAGTTGATGCCGTAATTCGTGCTGGTCTCCGGATCGTCGCCCGGCGGATAGTTGCACGCCGGCGGAAACATTTTGCGGACGTCGTGATAGGTCAAGCAGCCGTACCGCCAGTTGCTTGAGATTGTTGTTGCACTGCACCCGCCGGGCGGCCTCGCGGGCCGCCTGCACTGCGGGCAGCAAGAGGCGCGATCAGAATGCCGATGATGGCGATCACCACCAAACAATTCGACGAGCGTAAAGGCTGTGCGTTTGCACCCGTGCATGGCAATCCTGCCCGCGGGGAGCTCCTCGGACTGGCTGAGGATCACTCGCCGTCTCGTGGGCTCCGGTGAAGAATCGTGCCCGCTTGCAGGAAGAAGAGACAAGCCGGCATCCCCAGCAATCGTGACTGGGGAGCCGGAATCTTGTCAAGAGTGTTCGCGCCGGAATTCGGTCACTTTGCCGAACGAGGCATTCCGCCGGGAGGCACGCCCGGTGGACCTGCGGTAGCGAACGGGCGCGGCAGGGCCTGCGCGGGATTGCCGAACCTGGCCGGACGGCTGCTATTGGTCGAGCAGCGTAATCGCGGTGACGTCGGGCGTCAGGAAGCGGTTGGCCTGGGCGTGATCCTCGAGGGCCAGCTCGATGCCCAACCCAACTTTGACCTGTCCCATGATGACGAAGGACATGCCCGACTCGGGGCCCCGCGTCGCGCCGAGCAAGTAGGCCTTTCGCGGTGCGCTGTACGCGACGCCGTCGCGCAGAGCGCTAACCAGACATTCGCCGGCCCGCGGGTCGACCACTTCGGCCCGATAGGTCCGGCCGGTGGTCCGGAATTCATAAATCTGCCGAGGCTTCATTTCCGAGCGCGACAGGGTCGCGATCGCGTCGGCTTGGGCGGCATTGGCCTGGATAGCGGCGGCCGACGCCAACAACACGAGGGTGCAAGAGCCCGACGGGCAATCATACGGCGACTCCAACAGGTGCAAATCAAGATGTGAATCACGCCGCCTGACACGGACCTGAAGGGTCCGGCAGCAACGCATCAGATGGGCAAAGTGAAACGTAGTTCAATTCGGGCCCGAAGGCAAATCGCCAGACGGCCAGATTTGATTTAAGTCCCCACAGTGCAGGAGATTCCGCCCGGATTTGGGCCTGGGGTAGAAGGCCGATTGGTATGCCGGTGCCAGTTGTAAGGGCAGCGGGCGACAGGCGACACGCCGCGCTGAGTCCTTCAAATACCAGGGCAGGCTGAGGACCACCACCCGCCGCTGGCCCCGGTTGCGGAGGGCCGTGGGAGCTGTCCGGCGTGGTTGGCGTGGAGCAGTTTTTCCCACCAATGGCGGCTGACCACCTCGGGAATGATTACGGTGATGGGCCGGTCCGGGAACTCGGCGTGGATCCGATCGATCTCGGCCAGCATCGGGCCGGCGAAATCGCGGTACTTCGAAGAGCGGACGACCAATTGCGGGACCGCTCCGCCGGCATTGCGGACCGGCACTTCGACGTTGTCCCGCCAGATCCGCCGAACTTTGGGCTCCTCCGACTCGTCCCCTGCACCGTCGACGTTCAGGATATGCACGGCAAAGATGTCGCTCGACAACCAGAGTGCGAAGCGGAGCGATTTTTCGGTCGGCTTGTCCCAGCAGCGAAACGGCAGCAGCACGACCGGTGCGCCGTCGTGCGCGAGCAAATGCGGGCAATAGGCTGCCAACTGCCGGGCCAGCTTGCGATATTGCCGCTCGATCAGCTTGAACAGCAGGAGCAACCCGCCGATGGCCAGGAGCGAGATCCAGGCCCCTTCGACGAGCTTCGTGCTCAGGATGATCGTCAGGGCCACGGCCGTGGCGACGGTGCCCAGGGCATTGCAGGCCAGCCGCAGCCAGGTATGGAGCCGGCTTCCGGTTCCGGGCGCGGCCGCGCCATCGGCCGCGGCGGGCACGTCTCGGGCGAGCTCTTTGCGCCAATGCACGACCATCCCGGCTTGCGACAGGGTGAAGGCTCCGAACTGCGCCGACCGCGAACAGCGGAATCAGCCGGTCGGTGACACCGTCGAATGCGATCAGCAGTCCGCCGGCCGCGGCGGCCAGGAACAGCACTCCGACGGTCGCCACCAGCCGGCGGCCGACGATCGCAAACGAGCGCGGCAAAAAGTCGTCGGCCGCGATCAACCGGCAGAGCCGCGGAAAATCGACAAAGCTGGTGTTGGCCGAAAGCGAAACGATCGCCAGCACACTGCCGATCGTGACGTAATAAAACCAGTTCCGCCCGACCACTGCGGCCGTCAATTGCGAGAGCACGCTTTGATAGCCCGGCTGGTCCTGCGGCATCGCGCCGATCTCATACGCCCGGGCAACCATCGCGATACCGGCCAACAGCACGGCCAGTGCCGCCACGATCGCGGTCAACGTGCGGCGGGCAGTCCGGACCGTCGGCTCGTGAAACGCGCTGACGCCGTTGCTCACCGCCTCGACGCCGGTCATCGCCGTGCAGCCGGTGGCAAACGCCCGCAGCAGCAGCCAGATGCCCAGCGACTCGGCGGCCGGCGGCAGCGCGGGCAGCGCTTCGACGGGGGTGGGGTGTCCGCCGCTGGCCAGCGACTTGGCGATTCCCAGCGCGAGCACGGTCCCCAGGCTGCCGAGAAACAAATACGTCGGCAGAGCGAAGGCCCAGCCGGCCTCCTTCGTGCCGCGGAGGTTCATCACGGTCACCAGCCCCAGTACGCCCAGGCACAGGGCCAGCGTATAGGGGTGCAGTGCGGGGACCGCCGACACCAGGGCCCCGATTCCGGCCGAGATGCCCACCGCCACATTCAGGATGTAATCGACCAGCAGCGAGGCCGCGGCCAGCAGGCTGGCCCAGGTGCCGAGGTTCTCCTTGGCCACGGTGTACGAGCCGCCGTTGACCGGATAGGCGGCGATCGTCTGACAATAGGAGAGGTACAGCAGCCCCAGCAGCAGCAGGATTGTCAGCGTGATCGGCCAGATGTAGACGAGTCCCGCGGCCCCGACGGGCAGCAGGATCATCAGCGCCGCTTCCGGGCCGTAAGCGGCCGACGAGAGGCCGTCGAGGCCGACCGCGGCCAGTCCGGTTCCGACGCCGATTTTTTCCTGGGCTTCTTCGCTCGAAGCCAGTCTTCGGCCGAGCAGCACGCGCACGAGAGACATAGGGTACTCAGGTGGCGGCGGTGTTGTCGTGGGACGTTGGCGGTGGAGATGCGGTCGGTGCCACTGCCGGCAGCGGTTCGTCGCCGCCCAACCAAGCGAGATCCTCCTCGCTGCGCTGGTCCAGACCTGCGGTCCAGTGGATCACCGCGGCGAATCCGATCAGCGCCAGCGAACCCATCAGCGCCATCAGCAAGTTGCCGTTTGCGACCAGTTGAATGCCGGCCAGTGTACCCAGGCAGCAACCGACCACCGCGATGCCAAGCAATCGCCAAAAGCCGGTCCGGCGGAGCGCGGCCAGGCGCGATTCCGCAGCCCAGCCCGATGAACCCACTGAAGCTGATGACGAAGCCGGCGACCGCGCTGTTGTGCCAGGGCGAAGCAGGCTTGGACAGGCCGATCGATCGCCGCTCGGGAATTTCATACGGGGTACTTGCCACCGCGCGGGCCATTCCCGATGCCAAGGCTCCGGCGCCTACCAAGAGCAGCAACCCGGCCAGCGGTGTTCCGCGTGGGTTTCCCATGCCATCCTCTTGATTCAGTGGAGTGAAGCGTCGTCGGTCAATTGGCCGTCGGCCCGATCTGCCAATTGCCGATAGAGCTGCATGTCGATCGTATCGGCCACAACCAGCACGCTGCCATCCCCAAAGGCAAAAATGGCCGCACCAGGGTGGTAACTGCCAAACCCGCCGACCCGTTGCAAAAGTTCGGCCGGATCGCCCGGCGCCGTGGCCGGCGGCGGCAGCGTCCGCGGGTTGGCAATCGCCAGGCCCGTATTGCGGAGCGTGGCCCGGGTGCCCGACATCCAGCCCAGGTCGTCCGGATCGCAGATTTTTTCGCCCAGAAAGATTGTGTGGGCCAGCCCGTCGGTGATATCCCGCTCCGAAATCCGGCGATTCAGAATCAGCACGCCGTGATTGTCGGCGTCGATCGGGGCCTCGAGGTCATGGTGGCAGCCGGCGTAATGGCTCGTGGCCGTTGTCGTGTCGTGATGCGAGGGGCACACCAGCGCGGCCAGCTGCAGCCCGCGCACCTGCGAGTTTGCTTCCTCGTAGACCCCTGCCGAAAAATCGATGTGGGATTGGACCGTCGCTTCGTCGAGATACGGGAGGATGGCGCCGATCCAATTGTGGTGGTAGCCGATAGGCTCATTGCGGATCGGCCCCGCGGCATTCACCGTGCCTGCGGGAAGCGACTCCTGGGCCGAGTGGTAATGGGCCAGGCCGATGATCAGCTGCTGGGCCCGGGACTGGCAGGTGGCCCGGCGTCCCGCCTCGCGAGCGGCCTGCACGGCCGGCAATAGAGTCGCCATGAAAACAGCGATGATGGCGATCACGACCAGCAGCTCAATGAGCGTAAAACCGTAGCGCGAGCCATTCCCGCTGGTTTTCATGGCGTGCTTCCTCCCGGGGACCTCGCGACGGTGGCTTGCCTGCTTATGCGCGGGGCCGGCGGCCACCGGCCGGGAAATCGGCTCGAACGCTGATTTGCAGGGCCTCCGGCCGTCCGGCGAGCGGCTCGACGGCAATCTCGACCACGCCCAGCGGCGCATCTCCGTCCACGGCCGGCCGTCCGAATTCTGTGCTCGCGATTTGCCAGGTTTCGCCCCCATAGTCGGGCTCGCTCTGCAGCCGCGCCGCGGCTCGATTAATGGCCGATTCCGCCAGCCAGCCGGCTTGCAGCCGGTCGAGGGCGACCTGGGCTTCCCGGGCTTGGACCAGCGCCAGCTGAGCCCAACCGACGATCAGCACCATAATCACGGTGAGCGCCACCAGTGCAATCACCAGCGCCAGGCCCGCTCGCCGATTTCGTCCCCCGCGTCGCTGCATCTTAGCGTTCCTGCTGCTTGGGCAACGGTGCAGCGGAGGAGTCACCTGCGGCGGGCAGTTTTTCCTCGGTCGGCGCGGAGGGCTCCGGCGTAGAGCCACCGGAAGGCGGAGGACCCTTTTCGTCGATCGGCTGCTCCGGGGCTGCTCTCCAGCGTGATCGTGGCATTCGGCTCTCGGATCACGATGGTTCCAGAATGCTCGCGCCGCGAGTCGCGGCCGAGCGTCGCCAGAATCGTGGTCCGCTGGACCGCGGCATCCGGAGCCTGAGGATCCTTGGCCGCCTCGATCAGGATGCAGCTGATGACCATCGGGTCTCCGTTGGAAATATTGAACTTCGCCTGCTGCGCGTCTCCCAGTTGATAACTTTCCCGACCGGTAATCTTTTCACCGGTTGAGGCGGTTCGCGCCACCCGCCGGTCCTCGGCCCGATACTCGACGCGACTCTCGCCGGGCCCGGCCAACACGATGCCCAGCTCCGGCCGTTGCTCGTCAAGCGGCTGGCAGCTCTTGGCGGCCGCGACGTCGGCCCGGAATGCTTCCGCCAATCGACTATGGATGCCCTGCCGCACGATCTGATCGCGAGATTGTCCCTGGCTGCGGAGCATGCTCCATAGCAGGCCGCAGACCAAACCGACCAGCGTGGTGCAAATCGTGATCGCGAGCACGGCTTCGAGCAGCGTCCAGCCGCGGCGGGGCGCCCCAGCCGTGACCGGCAGGCGCCGGGCCGGGGCCGGGTGAACGGGATGCGAATGCGGATCAATCACCATCGGCTCAGTTCGTTTTCAGCAGATCCAGGTTGCACGTACATCGGGGTGAATGCCAGCTGGCCGCCTCAAGGGACTTGGCCCGCCGGGGAGCCGTACGCGCCAGGCGGTCAGCCGGATGCTCCGCGGCGGCGCTGCGGCTTCGCCCGACAGTTGGATTTCCAGGGCGACTCGCTGGCCCGGCGGTGTTCCGGCCGCCGGCTCGAGGTGCCAGGCAAGCGTTGCCGTCGGGCGCGCTGGTGGAAGCTTTCGTCGGGCGCGAGCCCGTCGAGCGCCGCCTGGCTGAGCTGGCTGTCCGGAATCGCGCTGGCCCGATCCATCAGATTGCCAGCCGCAATCGTCGCCGCCTCGCGGAGGCCGACCGCGCGTTGCTGCCGGGCCCGGGCGAGCAACGACTGGGCAACCAGTCCGGCCGTGACCGCCACGACCAGGGCCGCGACGGAAACTTCCAGCAGCAAATATCCGCGGTAAATGGGACGCGTCACACTTGCGACTGGATCAGGGCCACCAGGGGAATGAAACAGCAAACCACAAATACGAATACGACGGCCGCCAAAGCCAGGATAATCAGCGGCGAAATTACGTTCAGCGCCGCCTGCAAGCGATATAGCAAGCGCCGGTCGCTTGCGTCGCCCAACTGCCGCAAAACCCAGGCCAGGTTGCCCACCCGCTGGGCCGCCCGGAGGGCGTCCGCGTCGCTCCGGCCGATCAGGTTATATTTTACCAGACTTTCGGTCCAATCGCCCCCGGCCGACACGTCGGCCGATGCGCTCTGCAGTCGGACGGCAACCGCCTTGGAGGGATAGCTGTTGCTCAGTTTGGCAAGCATCTCCCCAAGCGGCCGGCCGGATTCGACCGCCAGGGCCAGCGCCCGGAGAATATTGCCGCGTTCCACCCGTCGGCGGAGCCCGAATGTCGGCGCGGGCGCCAGCCCGAAGTTCCAGGCCAGCACATAGAGAAACAGCGCGGATCCGATCAGTGGCGCGAGGCCGCCAATCACCCGGAAGAAAGGAGTGGCAACCAGCTTGGCCAGCAGGATCGTCTGAGCGGGGAGCTCAACCTCGAAATCCTCGAAGATCTTGAGGAATGCCGGCATGATCTTGATGGCCACGAACGTGATAATCATCGGGCCCGCGAACAACATCCAGGCCAGATAGTACGTCCGCGCCGCCAAAGCCTGGCGGAGCGGCAAACTCGAGGCCGCAGGATCGGCGGCGGAGCGCAGGCCGGCTTCAAGCGAGCCGGCCGAATCCGCGATTCTCGCCGCGACCAGCACCTGCGGCGGCACGAGCCGGCGATGATGCTCGAGCGCCTGGGGCAAGGTCTGCGCCCGACTGCAACTCCAGGGCGAACCGCTCCCAGCGATACCGCCGGGTCAGCGGCTGTTCGGCGCCAAACGCACGGACCACCGCCGACAGCGGCATTCGCTTCTCGACCGCCAGGGCCAACAGTTCCGCCAGCGCCCGACGCCGCTGAACGTTGATTTGCACCACGGTCATGGCAGCCACGATGCAGCTGGCCAGAAACAAGACCACGGCTCCCGCGGACATGAACAGAAACAGCAAACCGAACCAGCTCACGACCAGGGCGATGACAACGGTCAGCCGCAGCAGCAGCTCGACCGAACCGCCGGTGCCCGGATCAGGGCCAAACACCAGCCGGGTCGCGATCCAGATCGTCAGTCCGAAGACGAACAAATTGGCCAGCCCGGTGGGATCGAGGTCGATCACGTCGCGGCCTTTCAGGTCAAAGAGGAAATCAGTCTGACCAGCGGAATGAACATCGCCATTGCGACCCAGCCGGTCGTGATTGCGACGGCCAGAAACACGATCGGCGGCGCCACGGCGACCAGCAGATCGGCCCGCATTTCCATCCGCGCGAAACAGCTCGGCGGCGGCCCGCAGGGCCTCGCTGTCGGCGCTGAGTCGCTCGCCCCAGCGGAGGATCAGGGCCAGGGTCGGCGGCATCGCCCGCTCGCGGACGAGGCATGCGGAGAGCGCCCGGCCCGATTCAACTCCCCGGGCGGCGCGGCGGCAGACGGCCTTGATATCGGCATCGGCAACTCCCTCGGCCGTCAGCCGCAGCGCGGCCGGCAGGGGCAGCGATTGATCGAGCATCGTGGCCAGGAGGCGGCAAAAGGCGGCCAGATGCCCCGCCCGCCAGAGCGGCCCGATCAGCGGCAGCAGCCCGATCAACCGGCCGACGGCCGCGCTGCGCCAAATCAGCCCCGCAGACAGAGTCGCGATCAGCAGCGTCAGGCCCGACAGCAGGGCGACAACGACGCCCGGCCGGGCAAGCCGAATCAAGGCCTGCGTCATGTGCGGCAACTCGATCTCGAAGTCCGTATAGATCGTCACCATGGTCGGGACGACCCAACCCAATACAAACGCCACCCACGCTGCGGCCAGCGACAGCACGACCAGCGGATAGGCCAGGGCCGAAAGAATCCGCCGTCGGATATCGCTTTGCAATTGTTCGAGTTCCAGACATTCTTGCAGCACTTCGAACAGACGTCCCGAGCCGGCGCCGGCGGCGAGCATGCCGCGGACGTGTGCCGGCAGGCGTGCGGCCGCGGCCGCCAACACCTTGTCGGGCGGCGTGCCGCATTCGAGCCGCGCGGCGAGCACGTCGACGGCGCGGCGAAACCGGCCGCGCGGCAATTCGGCCTGCATCGCGCCAACCCCGCCGCCAGCGGCAGCCCGGCCTTGGCCAACTCGGCGATTTGCACCGCGAGTTCCAACGCATCGCCGCCCGACAGCAACGGGGGCCGGTCGCTGGGAACCGTCGTCGGATCGGATTGCAACTCCAGCACACGCAGGCCAGCTGCTTCCAGCTCGATCCGGGCAGTGCGCGAATCGGGTGCGGCGAGCGTGCCCGCGGCGGCGGTGCCGTCGTCGCGTCGAGCACGATAAGCGAACCTGGGCATGAACGTATCCCGCCGTTCCGTCAATCGATCAAATGTCGGTACAAATCCGTCAGAGGAACGAACAGCGAGAGGCCGTACAGAAGCGTGGCCGAGCCGCCGATCCCCGCGGTCAACAGGGCCGGCAAATAAAACCGCAGCCAGTCGGTTTGCCGCAGGGCGCGCTGCCGGTAGGTCGCGGCCGCATGGCGTACCAGCGGCACGAGCATTCGCTCGCTCTGGCCGCGCAGATCAGCCAGCGCACCAGCGGCGCCAGTCCGCCGGCAGCGGCGCCCGGCGGGGGCGGAGCGGTTCCTTGTTGGATCGCGGCGGCGAGCGCCGCGGCGGCTCCTCGGGTTGCCCGGTCGCCGACCGCTTCGGCCGCCAGGACGACCGCCTCGGCCAGCGGCACATCGTGTTCCAGCAGCAGGGCCAGGATTTCGGCCAGGGCCGCGGCCTGGGCCGTGGCGATCAGCCTGCCTACGCCCGGCAGCCAGCCGAGCACGCGCCGGCTCTCGCCGGCCTGCAGCACCAGTGCTCGGTTGGAACGATACCACCAAACGGCAAAGAGCAGGGCCAATCCCACCGGCACCAGCACACCCCAGACGGCGGCATAATCGCCGACCAGCGCGAGTGCCCGCAGCCGGGCCGGCACGTGCCGATCGTAGAGCAGTTCCATCCGGGGCTCGACGTAGCAAACCAGCAACACCAGCAGCCCGCAGGCCAGGATCGCCATGGCGAGCGGATAGGCCAAGGCGAAGAGCATGGTTTGCCGCACGTCGCGCAGCCTGACCGCCGCGGCCGAGAGTCCTTCGAGCGCCGCGGCGAGTCGCCCCGAGCGGAGGCCCGCCGCGACCAGGGCGGCGTAAGCCGGCGGAAAGGCCTGCCGTTCGGCCGTCAGCGCGTCCGGCAAGCTCTGGCCTTGGGAAAGGCGAGTGGCAAGAGTCCGGCTGATAACCGCCAGGCGGCCGGGCAGTTCGCCCGCCAGGCCGGCCAGACCGCGCTCCAGCGGGACGCCCGCCCGCACTAGCGCCGCCATTTCGTCGTTCAGCGCGATCAGATCATCGAGCGTGATCTGGACGGTCGCAGTAGCGCGTCCGGGGCGGGACGCCGCGTCGGCGAATGGCTCCGGCTCCTGCGACATGAAAGGTTGCTGCCTTGAAGATCTGGCCGGAAACGACTGCCCGCCCGAGCGGCACGCAATATCCGAAACCGGCTGCCGGCCCGAGGGGCCCGCCCGTTGACGTCGGGCAGTATAGCGGCTGCCCGCGGCCGCGGCGATTCACGCGCAGCCAATCTGAGGAAAGCTGAGTGCCTTCATGGCGCAGCCACTCAGTTGCTGCCGGCCAGTCCGAGCACGCGGCGAACTTCGGCCGGGCTGGTCAGGCCTGCCTCGACGGCACGCCGGGCCCGTTGCCAAAGATCAACCATCCCGCTCGCGCGAGCCAAACGGTCGATGGTGGCTGCGTCGCTGCGGGCCAAGATCGCCTCGCTGACCGGACCGGCTTCAATCGGGAGCATCTCGGCCAGCGCAACCGGCCGGCGTAACCGGTTTGCCGCAGCGGGAGCAGCCCACGGCCAGCCGGGCATTGGTCACGCCGAGCCCGAGCAGGTCTTCCTGCCGCTGGGTAGGCCGGGCACAGTCGCACAATTTGCGCACCAGCCGCTGCGACACCACCGCCAACAGCCCGCTACGGATCACATAGGGTTCGAGACCCATTTCCGCCAGGCGGCTAATGGCGCCCGCCGCGCTGGGAGCATGAAACGAACTGAGCAGCAGTTGGCCCGTCAGGGCCGCTTCGAGCGCAATCTGGGCTGTCTCGCGGTCGCGAATCTCACCCAGCAGGATGACTTCGGGATCTTGCCGCATGATCGAGCGCAGCCCGGCCGCCAGGTCGAAGCCGGTCGGCAGGTTGACCTGCGACTGAGCGACACCGTCGACGGCCACTTCGATCGGATCTTCCAGGCTGGCAATGCTGCGTCCGCCTGTCGAGTCGGCCACGATCTCGCGCAAGGCCGCGTACAGCGTGGTCGTCTTGCCGCTGCCGGCGGGACCGGTGACGAGGATCGCGCCCGAGGTTTCGTGGAGCAGCCTGCCAACAGCCGCGGTCACGTCGTCGGCCAGGCCCAGGTCGGCGAGCCGCAGGAACCGCGTCCCGGAGCTGAACAGCCGCACTACCGCCTTCTCGCCGTGGAGCGTGGGAAACGTGCTGACGCGCATCTCGAGCGCCGTGTCGGGCGAGCGGATTCGACCTTCCTGCGGCACGTCGCTACGATAGGTGAGCAAATCAGCGAGCACCTTGAGTCTGGAAATGATGCTCGCGCTGGAACCGTCGGGAAAGGTGCCCAGCCCCGCGAGCACGCCGTCGAGCCGCCATTTCAGTTCCATCCCGGCCGGCGTGGGCTGCAAGTGCAAGTCGCTGGCGCCGGCGGCGCGGGCGGCAGCCAGCACCGCTCCAACGAACTGAGTGGCGTATTGCGGATCGGCTGGAGCCAGTGCTGCGAGCTGATCGGCGATCGGTGCGAACGCTTTCATGGACGAACTGTCGAGACGTGGGTCACCCGGAATGCAGGCGCGCGGGACGCTACTGCACCGCCTCCGCGGCGGATTTCGAGTCGGGCCAGATTGACTTCAATTCGTGAACTTCGAGTCGCATGAGCTCGATCGGGGCCCCTTCCGCTGCGAGCGACAGCTTGTGATTGTCCGCAGCCGAGATTGCCGGCAATGGCAGGTAGGTTAAGCCGTCGCCCGCAAAAACTTCGAGCGTTGTCCGGTCCAACAGCACGGTGAGCCGCTGCCGACCATCGACCAGCGGCGCCGGCGCGCGTTTGCCGCCAATTTCGATCTCGCCCGTGGCGCCATCGAGCACGATCCGGTGGCCGCGCACTTCCAGCACGACGCGCCCCGCCGCGGCGGGCACAAACTCGCATTGCAATTCAACGAGCTCGCCTGAGATGCCATCCAGTGCGTTTTTGCCGACGGGAAGCAGGCCGGGCTCGACGCGGTGCGACTTGGATCGCAGCGTCTCCAATTCCTTGACCGGCCGCCAGGTCAAACGCGGGCCGTCGGACGTGCCGCGGAGCCGTAGTTCCAGGGGCACGCTCAGGCACTGATTGAAGGGCATGCCGGGCGCTGGCGCTTGCAGCCAGCCGATCTGAATCTGCCGATGGTCGTCCGGCCCGAGCGTGCTGAAGGTCTGGGCGGCGTAGAACCCAGCCCCGCGGTGGCCGGGGAGCTTGGGTGTCTCGGCATGGAAGTTTCGCCCGTCGAACGTGCCCACCTGATACTCGCTGCTGGCGGCGGTGAGCACCCATTTCACATTGCCCGGCTGTTCATCGAGAGGCAAAGCGAACAAATCGGGGCACTCGAAGAACGGCTCGGCAGTGCCCTGGGGCGTCCACTCCTTGAGATTCGGCGAGGTGAGGAACTGGATCGTGTGCTGGCCCGCTTGCTCTACGTAGAGCGACATCACCCATTGGGCGGTCGGTTCGTGCCAAAGCACCTTGGGGTCGCGGTTGCCGGGCGTGATTTGCCGCAGGATCGGGTTGCCGGCGAACTTGGTGAATGTCTTCCCGCCGTCGGTCGACGAGGCCAGGCATTGCACGCTGGGATTGCCGGCCGCGGTGTAGATCAGCACCAGCGGCGGCGCGTCGGGGCTGCCCAGCCCGCTGGTGTTGTGGCGGTCGACCACCGCGCTGCCGGAGAACATTGGGCCCAGCTCGTCGGGATAAAGTGCTTCGCTCCCTTCGCGCCAGTGGACCAGGTCCTTGCTGGTCGCGTGGCCCCAGTGCATGTTGCCCCACTCGGCACCGTAGGGATTGTGCTGGAAAAAGAGGTGATAGTTTCCGCCGGCGAACACCAGCCCGTTGGGATCGTTGAGCCAGCCGCGGCGGGCCGAAAAGTGAAACTGCGGTCGCAGGGATTCGCGATACAAATCGTCGGCGCCCGGAACGAATCGCTTTGGTCGATTTGCGCCAGCGCCTGCGAGTGGGCCGGCAGCCGATCGACTACAACCCGCAGCGGCTTGCCGCGCCAGGCAGCGATTTCCAAGGGTGCCCACCAGTCGGGCGGGCCGTCGGCCAGCTCGATCTCGAAGTTGCGCTGGGGCTGGCCGTCGACTGCGACGCTCACCTGCCGCTTGCGAGCACCGTTTTTGACCGGAAAGTGCAGATACCGCCGCTCGGCGGTCAGCTCGCGGGCAGCGCTCGGTTGATCGACCGCCGGCCGGGAATCGGTGAATACGATCTGGTCGATGTTGATGTGCCCCCAGCCGCCCGTGGCTGCATCGACGATCTCGATCCGGGCCGTTTTGCCCGCGAGGTCGCGGACGTCCCAGCCGGCCCGCTCCAGGGCTTCGCTCCCGCCGGGCTTCGTATTGGGCCCGGTGGCCGTGCGGACCACCCGGTCATCGATCACCAGATTGATGCAGGTCTTGCCGGCATAGCCGCCGCCGCCGATCAAGAAGGCAATGTAATTGTGATCGATTTTGAACTCGGGCGAAGTCAGCGTGCCCAGGCTGTCGTCGCCGCCTAAGTAGGTATTAACCAGCCGCTGGCCCTCGAAGCCACTGACCTGCATCTGATTGGGAAGCGTGCCGGCCGCCGGTCCGGCGCCGAACGCGGTGCCGGTCATTTTCCAACCGCCATAATCGGCCGCTTCGAAGTCGGCGAACACGACATCGCCCGCCGCCGCCGGACTGCTGAGGACGGCGCCAGTCAACATCGCCAGGCACAGGCCCGAAAACGTCCGAATCATGTTGCTGCTCCTGGTTGGCCGCAGGGCGGTGGTTGGACCAAAGAAGCGCGAAAGTCGCGTCGTGAATCGTCGCGGCAACTGCTCCAGCGGATCTCCCCGCAGCAGTTACTTGGTGAGCTCTTGGGCCTTTTGGTTGCCGGCGTTGGCGGCCTTGACCAGCTCGGCATCTTTGGCTTTCCGGGCCGCATTGAGCGCGGCCTGACCGAGCTTGCCGGCGGGCTTGGCCCGCTTCTCCTGCAAGGCGCCGTCGAGTAGGGCCAGAGCTGAGCGGGCGATTTCGCGGGCGGCCCCCGCGTTGTTCGTCGCATTCGCGGCACGCGAGAGCCCGTCGGCCTTCAGCTCCAGCGAATCGACCTGAAAGTTGCTCGCCAGCTGGTCGGCCGCTTCGCCGATCAATAGCGGGCTGCCGCCGGCCGCCGCCAGTTCGAGCGCTTCGCGGAGCAGGGCGAACCGCTCGGCCGAGTCCTCGCTCTCGGCGGCCAGATTGAGCATTTTCTTGCCCAGGTCGGCCTTCAGCTCGGGAGTCTGCGCCGCCTTATACTCGCCCTGGAACGTGGCTTTGATTTGTTTGAGCGCTACGGCCTGCTGCCGCTCGTTCAGAGCGGGGGTGGCCGCCTTGCTGCCGCCCGGCTGGATAGCCGTTCCAGACAAGAGCGGCATCAAATCTTCGGCCGATGCGCCACCGGCCGTGGCCGATTCCCAAAACTGCCGGGCTTCCTCCCGGCTGCCTTGCGGATCGACCGCCTGGAATGCCCCCAGCATCAACTTGTTCGCCGGGCTTTGATCGAACCACCGCTGGGCTAGCGTCATGGCCAACGCGACGGGCATGTTCTTGAGCGTGAATTCGTGGTTCTTGCCCGGCGTGTGCAGCGTGATGCCGCTGGTGTCGCTGGCAACGACCGCGGCCACCATGCCGCCGTAGCGGAGCTCGTCGGTGACTTGCAGGCTCTTCAGGCTTTCGCGTACGCCGTCCCAGAATTTGCCGACATAATCGGCGAGCAGTTCGGTGCGGGCCAGTTCGGTCGCATTGTCATCCGAGGCGACGAGGGGCTTCGAGGCGGCGAGCTTCTTCTTGGCCTCTTCGACTTCTCGGGCCCCCAACAGGCCGCGGACTTGGGCCATCGCCTGGCGAAACGCGGCGCTCTTCGCCGGATCGACATTCGAAGGATTGTCGTTCTCCGGCGGACGCTGGGCCACCATTACCGGATCGTCGCTTGGAGCCGGACGTGGCACCGGCTTCGGCCGCGGCTTGGGACGCTCGGGCTTGACCGGCGGCTTGCTCGGCTCGGCGGTCTCCGGCGGGCCGCCCGGCTCGTAGAATTCGTTGTCATCGGATTTCGGCTCGACCGGCGGCGCGGATTTGCGCGGAGGTGGCGCGGGAGCATTGGTCGCGACGGGCACTGGCTTGGCAACGTCATCGCCGCCCTCCGATGGCGGTTTAAGGATCAACGCCGCCAGCAATAACAGCACCACGACACCCCCGCCGATCATCCAGCCCGTCGGCAGACCTTGTTGCCGCCCGGCCCCGACGGCGGTTTGCGGGGCCGGCCGCCACGCGGGGGCCACGCGCGGGGCGACCATGTTCGAGTTTGCCGGGCTGTGATCCTCCGTGTCGCGCTGCGGCGAGGTTGCGGCGCGGGGGTCATCCACCTCCGGATCTCCGAACGTGGCCGCGGCGGGCGCGGCAGGCGGGCGCGATTTGATCGCCGCGCGCGGCGCCGTGCGCTCGATGCTGCAGGTGCCGCCGGATTGGAAACGCGAGGCGCAGTGTCGGCCGCCCGCGCAATTGGCGCCTGCGCTCATTGGCACCGCGGTTCCAAGCGTCGGCGCGATGCCACTCGGAGGTGCTAGTGCCGCCCGCTGCGCCACCCGGGATTGGAGCCAGTCCCGCGGTCGGCATCGACCAGCCGGCCCAACCGGGCGGACCCGTGGAAGTTCCTGTGCCCGGCGTGTTCGGAAAGGCTGATCCGGCAACCGGAGCGCCGCCTGGCGGCATCGGTTGGGCTCGCGGCGGTGCGGGGAACCCGGCCGGGGGAGCAGGAGCAGCGGCGACGACCGGCGGCAGCGCGTCACCGGGTGGAATGAAGGGCCCGGCCGGCGGTATCGCCGGCCCTGTTGTCGATGGCGCAAACCCACCGGACGGCATAGGACCTGCGCTTGCTGGAAAGTACGGAGCAGCGGGCGGCGGTCCGGCGGGTGGCAGCATGGGCCCGGTCGGCGCGCCAAATCCGGGCGGCAGGGCATACGCCGGCGCATACGACGGCGGTACGTTCGATGGCGGCGCCGCGGCAACCGTTTGCGGTGCGAAGGGAAGATTTCCCGGCGGGGGCGGGAACTGAGGCGCGGCCGGCGGGACGCTTACCGCCGGCGGCACGATGAGCCCCGGTGCGACAGCCGACGGCATTTCCGTTAAGCGCGTTGCAGGGGGGCCGGCCGGCGGTAAATCGGCGCCGGTAAATCGACCGACGGACGGCCCATGCCTGGCGGAAATAGATCACGATTCGGTCGCGCGGATTCGGCGACCGGCCGGCCGGTGTTGGTTGTCGGCGGCGGCGGGGCCGAAGCTGTTGCGTTTATCTGCCGATCGTATTGTAGCTTGCGCGACGGGTCGGCCAGGCAGACTTTGGCCAGCAGCAATTCGTCGAGCAATTGCTGCCAGGCCTTGCGGTGGTTGCCCGGCCGCACGCCGCGAACGCGCGCGACGCGCCGCATCGGCCGCGACCGCGATCCGGACGGCATTGGTCTCGCCGTCGTCCAGCTCGAACAATTGATAATAATTCAGCGGGCGGTTGGTCGCCCGCAGGCCGAGCCACTCGACGTAAGGATCAAACGGCTCGCTCACGGCGGCTTGCACTTGAGGTTTTGGGCCCGGCAGCAAATCGAACTTGAGGCGGCGTGATTACGTTCAGCGAATGACGCTGCGCCGGCAACGCGTTTTTTTCGCCCGCGGATCGCTTGGCTCAATCGTATCACGGCCGGTCCAGGCCGGTAAAGTTCGTCGGGCCGCCGTCGGCAGCCGACGACGGGCCCCCTGCGGCGTTATTTCTTGGGGGGGAGCACGACGAGCCCCTTCACCCCCAGGTCAAGCCGGAACAAGCCGCCGCGCCCTTTTTCGTCGCCCAGCCCACCCGTGACGAACAGCTGGTCCATTTTCGGGCCGCCAAAGGCCACGTTGCTGGTCGTGATATTGCCGCCGGGGTAGCGGGCCAGCAGTGTGCCCTCGGGGCTGAGCACCTGCACTTGCCGCATCCCATAGTGGGCTACGTACAGGTTGCCGGCCGCGTCCAGGCACATGCCGTCGGGCTGGTTGTCGATCTGGCCCGTTGAGGTGTCCTTGGCCGGCAGGTCGGCCAGCAGTTTCCGCTCGCCGAGCTTTCCCGGCCCGGTCACTTCGTAGACCAGGACCCGGTTCTTCTGGCTTTCGGCCAGATAAAGTCGCTTGCCGTCCGGCGTCAGCACGATGCCGTTGGGAAACGCCAGCCCGTCGTCCAGCTTGCTGGTCGCGCCGCTGCGGTCGACATAGTGTACGGTGCCGATCAGATTGTCGATCCCCGATTCGCCTGGATCGCTGAAGTAGAATCCGCCGTTGGGGGTATCGAGCGACAGATCGTTGGGCGCCCGCAGGGGCTTGCCGCCGCATTGATCGCTGGCCGGGTCGAGCAACTTGCCATCGGCCGTCATGTGCAGCACGGCGTGCCGGCTGCCGTCGCAAACCAGGTGCGTGCCGTCGGCGAGCACCTTGTGTCCGTTGGGGGCGCCGGTCGTGGCCCAGACCTTCTGCGTGCCGTCGAGCTGGAACTGGATCAGCTGGGCCCCTTCCGAGATGTAACCGTTGCCGTCGTAATCGAAGCAGACCCCTTCGCAGTAATGATCGACCTCGAGGAACTTGACCGGCGTGAGCTTGGCCGCGTCGGGCAGATCGGCGGCGGCGGCCGGGCCAACAAGCGCCGCCAGTGCGAGCGCGGCGAAGGCCGGTACTGCCACGTTGCGAGCGGCACGAGGGAGCAGTGGTGCAGCGAAGGTTGTGACGACCGACGTGAGCGCGCGGCATGGGATGCTCCCAATCGACAACGGGGATTGCCTGGGGGGTAGAGAGTGCCCCTCAAGCTAGCCGGGTGGCGCGGCCAAGACAAGCCGCGGCGGAGTTGAATCTGCGGGCGTTAAGCTTACTTGTCCGCTGGTTTCGCGGCAGGCTTTTCCGCGGCAAACAGCGGTCCCAGTTCGATTGGCTTGAGCGGTCTGGCCGACACCGGTCCCGGGCCTATCGCCAGATGGAGCCGCAAACTGGCGGGCTCGAAGATCATCGTATGGATCGTCATCTGACCCTGATTCACCTCGTGCAGCTTGCGGGCCACATCGGCCAGCGAGAGCTTGGGCCGATCGAAGATCGAGGCCAGCGTGTCGTAGCGCTCGCAGCGGGTGTCGGTCGCCAGGGCCGCAGTGCGGAAATGATTGGTGCAGGCACAAAACCCGCCCTCGGCCTGGCGGCGCTCGACCGAGCTGGTCGTGATCTCGAATACGGCCGATTCGCGGCGATCGCAGACCGCGAGATTGGACATCGACGTGCGGCGCATATCCTTGAGCAGTTTTTCCGCCTCGTCGACTGTCGCGCACTCCTCCAACACACGGCGAAAACAGAGGGCCAGCGGCGTCCCGACCGGCGTGAATCGCGGCGAGCCATCCTTGGACTGGTTGACCTCCAGCTGGGCCACGGCCAGCCCCGCGTCGTTCATGCCCGAGATGCAGCCAAAAAAACCGGGAAACGTGACCGAGGCGAAGGCGTGCTTCCCCTCGGGCCGGCAGACGACCAGCAGGCTGCAGCGATCGAGAAAGCCAAAGGTAGGGAAGTCCATGTTACGGCCGAACAGCATCTCGCCGGTCGCCGAGTGGTCGCGGTCGACCATCAGCACCGAGCAGCCGCCGAGCTTCGAGACGTCGTAGATGACGTTGCCCAGCAGCAGGAAATCGGAGTTCAGCTTGGCGGCGTTGGCTGCGGCCTTGAGCTCGGTCAGGTGGTCGGGTGGAAACCGCTCGGCCATCAGCGTGCTGAGTTTGACCAAGAAGGCGGGGGCCGTTTGCAGGCCGAAGCCGCGGATCAGGTCGGCCTGCCGGGACGCCAATTGCGCCAGCGCCGGCGCCAAGAGCGCGCCCAATTGCTCGCCGATTTCGTCGGGCGTGCCGCCCACGATCAGCACGGGCACCGAATTGATCCGGCGGAGCGAACCGGCGCCATGCTCGGCCGGCTCGAAGGCGAACGGATCGGCCGCCCGGGCGACTCGGCCGTCCAGCGGCGCCGCGGCCAAAATGCC
Organism: uncultured Planctomycetaceae bacterium; assembly: GCA_963828155.1. GTDB lineage: Bacteria > Planctomycetota > Planctomycetia > Pirellulales > PALSA-1355 > CAWCAX01. The sequence continues at coordinate 155,877 of CAWHDQ010000006.1, read as the reverse complement.
GGCCGCGAGTAAGAGTAGAGCGGCTAGCTTGGGCCGCAGACAAAAGCCGCTCAGCAACCGTCCGTGGCAAACCATCGTCGAGTCTCCCCCCGCCTGGAATGCCGCACCATACCGTGGCGCGGCACGCGTCATCATACGCAGCGGGAGAGATATTGACCACCGGCGGCCGCCAGCTCCGCCGGCAACCGCCCGCGGTGCAAGCTCGGGTCGATCTTGCGTTAGCGACCCAGGAAGTACGCCTTCGACAACCGCGTCGCGACGGTGTCGGTGTCGGTCGCACTGTTATTCGAGGGCGTCGGGTCGGTAACGCTGCTCGGCGCCGTGACCGTGGCCGTATTGCTGATCGTGCCGCTGGCGGAAGAGCTGACCTTGGTATCAATCGTGTAGGTGATCTTGCTGCCCGACGGCATGCTGACGTTGGTGTCGTCGATGTTGCCGCTGCCGTTGGCCGTGAAGCCGCTGGCGCCGCCCGTCTGGCTGGCCGTGTACGTGACGCTGGACAGGGCGCTGGGCAGCGTATCGGCGATGGTCGCGCCGCTGACGGCGCTGGGGCCGGCGTTGGTCACCGTGACCGTGTAGACAAGGGTGCTCCCCTTGTAGGCGTAGCCGGTCTTCGAAGTGATGCTCGAGCCACCGCCGCTGTCGGTCTTAGTGATTTGGAGGTCGGCCGAGGCTTCGATCGCGTCGACGTCGGTGGCCGTGTTGTTGCTCGGCGTGGGATCGGTCGTGCCGGACGGATCGGCGACGGTGGCGACGTTGGTCAGCGTGCCGGTCGCCGAGGTAGTGAGCATGGCGTGTACGGTGTACGTGATTACGCTGCCCACGGGCATCGTCACGTTGGTGTCATTGATATTGCCGGAGCCGCTGGTCGAAAAGCCGCTCGGCGAGCCGGTTGTGGCCGAGGCGGTCCAGGTGACGCCGGTCAGGCTCGAGGGGAACGGATCGGAAATGGTGGCCCCGCTGACGGCGCTGGGGCCCGAGTTGGTCACGGTGATGGTGTAGGTCAACGAACCGCCGGGCGAAACGCTGCCGTGGGCCCCGGTGACGCTCGAGCCGCCGACGTTGTCGACCTTCGTGATCGACAGATCGGCCTGGGGCGACAAGTTGTCGATGTCGGTCGCCGTGTTGTTGGCCGGCGTTGGATCGGTCGTGCCGGAAGGGTCGGTCACCGTGACCACGTTGGTCAGGGTGCCGGTGGCCGTGGGGCTGATCGTGGCGTGAACGGTGTAGGTGATCTGGCTGCCCGAGGGCATCACGACCGCCGTGTCGTCGATGTTGCCCGAGCCGCTGCTGGTGAATCCGGTCGGCGAGCCGGCGGTGGCCGAAGCGGTCCAGGTGATGCCGCTGAGCGTGCTGGGGAACGGATCGGACACGGTCGCCCCGTTGGCGGTGCCGGGGCCGGAATTATTGACGACGATCGTGTAGGTCAGCGTATTGCCGGGCACGGCCGTGCCGTGGGTGCTGGTGATGCTCGAGCCGCCGACGTTGTCGACCTTGGTCACCGACAAATCGGCTTCCGGCACGATCGAGTCGACGTCGGTGGCGGTGTTGTTGGTGGGGGTCGGATCGGTGGTGCCTTCCGGAACGGTCACCGTCGCCACGTTGGTCAGGGTGCCGGTGGCGGTCGAAGCGAGCGTGGCGTGAACGGTGTAGGTGATCGTGCTGCCGATCGGCATGTTGACGCTGGTGTCGTCGATGTTGCCGCTTCCGCTGGTCGAGAAACCGGTCGGCGAACCGGCCGTGGCCGAGGCGGTCCAACTGATTCCGGTCAGGCTCGATGGGAACGGATCGGCCACGGTGGCGCCGGTTACGTTGCTCGGCCCGCCGTTGTGGACGTTGATCGTATAGGTCAGCGCCCCGCCCGGCGCGATGCTGCCCTGGGAACTGGTGATGCTCGAGCCGCCGACGTTGTCCACCTTGGTGATCTGCAGGTCGGCCTGCGGCGACAGATTGTCGATGTCGGTGGCCGAGTTGTTGCCGGGCGTGGGATCGGTCTCGCCCTCGGGCGGCGCCACGGCCGCAATGTTTTCCAATTGCCCGGTGGCTGCCGGATTGATCGTCGCTTGGACGGTGTAAGTGATCTGGCTGCCGGCCGGCATGTCGACGTTGGTGTCGTCGATATTGCCGGTGCCGCTGGTGCTGAAACCCGTGGGCGAGCCAGCGGTGGCCGAGGCGGTCCAGGTGACGCTGGTCAGGCTGCTGGGGAACGGATCGGTGATGGCGGCCCCGTTGGCGGCGCCCGGACCGGCGTTGGTGACCACGATCGTGTACTGGATCGTGCTCCCCGGCGTGGCCGTGCCTTGCGTGGCGGTGATGCTCGAGCCGCCGACGTTGTCGACCTTGGTGATTTGCAGATCGGCCTGCGGCGTGTTGGCGAAGCTGGCCACCTCGACGGTCGGGCCGTCTTCGGCCACGAGCGAGATCTGGCCGTTGGCTGCGATCACACCACCGGAAATCTGGATCTGCACCGCGCCCACGTTGCTGAACGTGGCGCCGGCGCCGGCGCCGTCGTGAACGCCGAGAAGGGGATGAACGTAGCCTGGGTGGTGCCGCCGCCCGTGTTCGGAATGGCGTCGCTGGCGGTCGACCAGTCGCCGGCGTCGGTATAGACGTTGACGGTGATCGAGCTGTTCGGATGATCGCCGCCGATGTCGATCAGGATGCCCGTCGCCTTGCCGCCGACGGTCAGGTCGGCGTGGTCGAGACCCGTCGGGTTGAGCACCGACGGGTTGCCGCTGTTCGGGCCGTCCCAAGCGACCGTTCCGCTGCCTTCGGCGGCCACGGTCGAATTGAATTGCAGCCCGGCGGTGCCGAATTCGTTCGCAGCGACCGTAAACGTGCCGTTGCCCGAGATGACCTGCGACGTGATGTCGCGATTGCCGCCGAGCGCTTCGGATGCCGCAATCGAGCTGGCGTTGGACGTGGGACCCGCGCTCGAGGCGGCGACGGTTTGGGGCGTGTTGAACGTGTCGATGTTGCCCGCCACCGTGTTGGACGACGAGATCACGACCGTCTGCGGATTGGGCGAAGGGGCCGTGAAGCCGGTCGGTGGCGTCTCTTGCACCGTATAGGTGCCGGCCGCCAGTCCGGTGAAGCTGTAGTTGCCCGAGGCATTGGTCGTGGTCGACTGGGTCGACCCGGCCGGGTTCGTGGGCGTCAGGAGGACTGCCACGCCGGATTGGCCGGCACTCGTAGCCGAATTGGTGATCGTGCCCTGGATGGTCGCCAGCGGCACGCTCGACAGGACCACTCGCCCTTCGAGCGATTCGTAGCCCAGCCGCCGCCGGGCCCGATGAGCGGGCTTGGCCGGCGTCTGCGAGTGCGGCCGGGCGAACCAATCGGCGAGGGAGCCCAGGATCGACAACGGAGCGCGAGCCGGCGATTTGCGGGACATGTGTCTGCTCTCAGGCTGTGGTGTCGTGCCGCGCGGCCAGACAGGCGTCGGCCGCTCCCTGATTCGGAACGGCAATTCTGGCGCGCTCGGTCGAATGTGTAAACGCCGCCCGGTTCGGGCGGCGTCTAGCGACTTCATCGGCACGATCGTCCGGCACTACCACCCTTTCCGGCCCGATCGGCAAAGTCGCCCCAGAGGCCCAGGGCGACGGTGAATCGCGGCCGATAGCAGTCAGATGCGCAAACCGCGGTGCCAGCAAGCGGCATGCATGCCTGCAGCAGCACGCGCGATCGACATCTGAATGTCGAGAGGGCAGCACCGCCCTGGGGCGCAGGCCGTTAGGCGCGGGTCGCCACCCCGCAGAAAGCGCGAACAACCGCTTGTCTCGCGGTGCGCGGCGATCTGCCGCGTCGCCGACCTGCGCCGCCGGTAAGGGCCACGACTACCAGCGGTAGTCCAGGCCCGCGCTCAGGCCCTCGGCCCAAAACGTATTCGAGTGGTAGGCGAAGGAAGGTTGGCTCAAATTGCCCGCCGGCGCATTGGGGCTGTTAGGGAGCAGCGTGCTATTGACGTTCAGATTGATCTGGTCGCCGGCCCGAGCCACGTTGTTCCAGTAGATGAACGTATAGCCGACGACCAGCCGCAGTCGCTGCGTCAGAGCGTAGGTCAGATTGAAGTCCAACTCCGGGACCACGCCGAACACGTCGCGTTCGTAGTGGCCGATGTTGGTGGTTTGCGTCAGCAGGCCGCCCGGCACGGTCGTGCTGCTGCCGTTCTGAGTCGTGGTCGTCGAGCCACTGATATTGACCAGCTGGTTGGTATTGCCGAGCGCAAGGCGATAGATGAACTCCAGCCCCCAGCGGCCGCGGTAGAACTGGGCGAGCGCGCCGAAGTCGATGCCGTTGAACTGATTGGTCGTCTTGAAGCTGTCGACGATGTAGAACGTGCCGGGCAAGCTGGTTTGCAGCGAAGTCAAGTTTTCGGTCACCGTCACGCCGTCGCCCAACCGCAAATAGCGATAGCCGAGCAGGAAATCGACCCGATAGCCACCGGGTCCGTTCATGCCCGGCAGGCACTGGTTGCCGAAGCAGCCCTGCGAGCAGCAGATGTTGAAACGGCCCCGCAGACCCGCGCCGAGAAACGTGGTGTAGGCGTTGACGGCCACCGAGCCTTCGACGCTATTGGGAAACGCGACCTGCTCGACGTTCTGGTCCGAGAGGCTGGGCCGGGTGTCGAAGAATGGCCGCGAGAGGATGTCGTTGCCGCTGCCGCTGGCGTTGTAATTGGACGTGGCCGTCGCCAGCTGAAAGTAGTCGGCTTCGATTCCCACGGTCTGGCATTGATTGAGCCAGGTGCCGGCCGTCAGCCGGAAACCGGATCGCAGGTAACCGTCGATCTGGTTTCCGCCGTAGAGGATCGTCGTGCCCTGGGTGTCGAGATAGCCGGGGTTCGAGGCGTTGGGGCCGGTCGTGACGAGCGGCGGCACGTTCATGCCCTGCGTCGACCAGAGCAGGTATTCACCCCGGACCCAGGTCATACCGGGCGGGCCGCACCAGCGACCGCAGCACGGCCGCATGAACCGCAGGAACCACACGAGCCGCAGCTCGGGCAGGGCGTCCCGCCCAAGGCCCTGGGGCCGTAGGTCGTGCCCCAGCCATCGACGTCGTAGCCGGCGTCCCACATCGATTCGCCCGGCGTGCCACCGGGGCCAACTGAGCCGGGGACCATATTGCCTGGCATTGCTTCAGCCGGAACCGACATCGGTCCTAAGGCGTCGGCTTCGGCGCGTCGCCGGCCGGCGGGAGTTCTTCGGCCACGGGCCGCGGCGTGAGCTGTTGATACTGGACCTGTTGGATGCCCTGCTGCCGCGGCGCGGGATTGGCCCGGCGGGCGTTGCGGGCAAAGGCCGCCGCGTTGGGCGGACCGATTTCCATCACCTCGACGACCGGGTTGATGTCGCCTTGCGGCGTCAGGGTTTCGCCGCGGACCCGCACTTTGTGGTGGGAGTATTGGGACAGCTCGATGCCGTCGCCCGCGCGGACGAAGCAGCGAATCCGACCCGAATTGTCGACGATCGCATACGGCGCGTCGACGCTGCGGTGGGTGTTGTTCGGCCGCAGCCAGCCGACCTTCTCCGCCGGACGTCCCGGCTCGGGCATGGCGGCGTCGGCCGCGGGCGCATCCGCAGCGGTGTCGACCGATTCGTCGGCCCACAAGGGAAGAACCAAGAGCGAGCCGCAAAGCGCAATGCAGCGGCAGACAGGGCGCGGAACGGCATGAGATTGTCCTGCGAGATGAGACGTGCGAACCGATGAGCAGCCGAACGCTGGAGACGAGAATAGGCCGGGCTTGTACCACCCGATTTGCGGCCGCGTCAAGGCCGATCCGGCGTGCCAAGCCCAAAGCGGCGCATTTTCCGCAGGCTGCACGTCGTTTGAACCCTTGCCAGCGGCGCATTAGCATGCGGGGGCGCGTTGCCGCTCGTTCCGCCGGCGATTGCTCGAGCCCTGCCCGGCCTCCGTATGAATCCGACGCTATCGGCCTGCTTGCGTGCGTGGCCCTGGGAACCAGGTTTGCTGGTGACGCTCGCGCTCGTGGCCGCGGTCTATGTCCGCGGCTGGCGAGTGCTTCGGCGGCGGCAACGTGGCCCGTTGGACGCGGCACCAGCCGGCGGCAATGCTCGCCGGGGAGCTGGCAATCTGGCTGGCCCTGGCTTCGCCGCTCGAATCGCTCTCGAGTTTGCTGTTTGGCGTCCACATGGCCCAGCATCTGTTGCTGATGATGCTGGCCCCGCCGCTGGTTTGGCTGGCCGATCCGCTGCTGCCCTTGGTCCGCGGTCTGCCGCGGCCGATCCGCCGGTATTGGGTTGGCCCGCTATTGGCCTGGCGACCGCTGCGCGAGGCGTTTGGACGGTTGTCGCATCCGGTCGCGGCCTTGCTGCTGTACGTCGCGGTGACCTGGCTCTGGCACGTCCCCTGGATGTTTCAGTTGGCGTTGCGCTCGCCTGCCTGGCATTATGCCGAGCACGCGTCGTTCCTGCTGGCCGCCATGCTGTTCTGGTATCCCGTCGTGCGGCCCTATCCCAGCCGGCCCGCCTGGTCCCGGTGGCTGCTCGTGCCGTATTTGATCCTGGCCGACGTGCAGAATACGGTGCTGTCGGCAATTTTCGTGTTCGCCGATCGCCCGCTGTACCGGCACTATGCGGATGTGCCGCGGCTTGGGCGGGCTGTCGGTTCTCGACGATCAGCGATTGGCCGGCGTGTTGATGTGGGTGCCGGGCTCGGTGGCGTTTCTCGTGCCGTTGCTGGTGATCGGCGTGCGCGTTGTTGAAGGGAGGGGCAGGGTCCATGGGCACCAGGGACCCACGCCGTCTTGATCGGTTCGTGCCGTTGCCGATTCTTTCGCCTCCCAGCGCGGCGCTGCGGGTCGACGCCGCCCAGCGTTTCGACCTGTTGGGAACGCCGCTGGGGCGCGTGCTTGCCGGGCGGTTTTCGCGCCCCGGCGTGCAATGCCTGCTTGCAGGGCTGGCGGCGGTTGTTGTCTGGGACGGGTTGCAGGGACCGCAGGCGGCGCCGCTCAATCTGGCGGGAACGCTTCCCTGGATTCACTGGCGGGGGCTGCTGGTGATCGGACTGATTGCGGCGGGCAACTGGTTTTGCTGGGCCTGTCCCTTCACGTTGCCCCGATGGCTCGCCCGGCGACTGCTGGCCGGCGGACGGGCGTGGCCGCCCGCGCTGCAGAATAAGTGGCCGGCGATCGCGCTGCTGGGGCTGTTCTTTTGGGCGTACGAAGTGTTCGCCCTCTGGGACAGTCCCTGGCTGACGGCCTGGATTGTGATCGGCTATTTCTCCCTGGCGTTTGTGATCGACGGCTGGTTTCGCGGCGCGGCGTTTTGCAGATACGTCTGTCCGATTGGGCAATTCAATTTCGTCCAGTCGCTCGTTTCGCCGCTGACGGTTGCGATCCGCTCTCCCGCCGCCTGTTCCGCTTGTCGCACGCACGAATGCCTGGCCGGAAGCGATCGGTTGCCTGGCTGCCAACTCGATTTGTTTCTGCCGGCCAAGTCGGGCAACATGAATTGCACGTTCTGCCTCGATTGCGCGCGGGCGTGTCCCCACGACAACGTGGGACTGTTTGCAGTCGTCCCGCTGAGCGATTTAGCGAGCGATCGACGGCGCTCGGGCATCGGTCGCTTCAGTCGCCGGATCGATTTGGCGGCACTGGTGCTGGTGCTGGTGTTTGCAGCGTTTGCCAATGCGGCAGGCATGGTCGGTCCGATCGTCGCCTGGCAGGACCGCTGGCAGGCCCGACTCGGCTGGGATTCGCCATTTTGGCTGACGACGGCGCTGGCGGTTGGGACGCTGGTGTTTGCGCCGCTCTTGGCTGCGGCCGGATGCGCACTGGCCAGCCGGCACCTCGCGGGATTGACTGATCGCGGTCGACCCATCGCGGCCCGGTTTGCCTTTGCCCTAGTGCCCCTGGGAGCCGCGATGTGGGTGGCTCATTTCGGCTTTCACCTGGCGACCAGCTGGACCGCTGTTTTTCCTGCGGCCGGCCGACTGGCGGCGGAGGTCGGCCTGCCGCTGGGCACTGGTGCCTTTGTCCCCGTCGCCTGTTGCCGGGCGGTCGGCGACTGGCTCCCCAAGCTGGAGATCCTGCTTCTCGACGTTGGTTTGCTCGCTTCGCTCTACAGCGGCTACAGGATTGCTCGGGGTGTGACGCCGGGACGGTTCGCCGCCGTTCGCGCACTCGGGCCCTGGGCCGTGTTGACGGCGCTGCTCTTTGCCGCCGGCGTGTGGATCGTCCTCCAGCCGATGCAGATGCGGGGCACGCTCGAGCCCGCTGACGCGACCCCAATGGCGGGCGCCGTCCGCCAAGGCGGAGGGCTGTGATCATGCCGCACGCTGCAAGAATCACCACTGCCCGATTCGCGTTCCGCCTGCTGGCGCTGCTACTCGGGATTTCGGCCCTGCCGAGCTCCGCCAGGGCGGACGTCGGCACGTTGTGCTACACCGGCACGATCGGTCGGTACCGCGTGGCCCTGTATCAATCGGCGTTTGCGGCGAGCAATGGCCGCTGCGAGTTTCAACTGCTGGTTCAAGGTGCAGCTAACGGCGATTTGGTCGCCCGAGGCGCCGTTCGAGCTAAGACTCTGGTCGGGAGACAACCCGACGGAAATTCGCGCGGTTGAATTCCAGCGGCCCGCGGCTGCCGGACTGTTTCAAGTGGCGGATCTCGACTTGTCGCCGGTAGGCTGGTGGGAAGGCGAGTTGAAGGCGCTTGGTCCCGGAGCGGGACAGAATAGTTCGGCAGGCAGCGGTCCGGAAGCAGTGGCCGGACCGTTCGCCGTCTACGTGTCGGGATCCGCCGCCCGCTGGCAGGCATTCTGGCCCTGGTTCGCCTGGCCGGTGCTCGCGATTGGGCTGTTCGCCATTCACGAATGCCTGGTCGTGCGCGCGACCCGGCCTGCCAACCGTTGACTGGCGACGGGGCATCGACCGTGCGCCGTTTTCAAATTGAGCAAGGATTTCACCGCTGCGGCGGCCGGGCCTCGCGGACCACGGCCCCGCGGTCGTCGCTCAGAATCAACAGGGCGAACCGGTCGACCACGTCCAGCTCGTTGGTGCTCAACGACGTGTAGTCAAACCGGCCGCGGAGGTCGGTGTAGCCGTCCTTGTAGAACTTGACCTGGCCCCCTTTCAGCCGGGCGTAAACCTTGACGTACACCTTCGAGAGCGGCGTCTGTTTGTCGGGCTGGGTGACGCGAATCTGGCCGTAGTTCTCCGCCATTTCGACCGCCAGCGCGTTGGAATAGTGAATCTGGGAACGGTGGACGCCCTGGCCCTCGATCTCGACCAGAACGTTGGCGTTGGCCAACTCGTCGGGCAGGTCGAAATCCAAATGCGCTTGCTTGGCCGGCAGATCGAGTCGCTTGCGTCACGTTCGGCAGGATAGAGGAGAACTGACTGGCATCCCCCTGGACGAAAGGATTGCGGCTGAACAGCAGCTCGATATCCATCAGGTAGTAGTTCACCCGAACACTCGTAAGCCGCTGGTAATCCAAGCGGACCGTGCGTCCCTCGATGGCAAAGTCGAGCGCCGGCGAATTGGCCGCGGCTCCGGTCTGGACCTGTGAGCGGTCCTGAGCATCGGCCACCAGGGCATCGTCCTTGCCGATCTCATCGGCCTGGTTGACGACGTTGGCAAAGGCCAGTCGCCAGGCGTCGACCGGATACTCGGCATATTTGGCGGCGATCTGCCGGGCCTGCTTGGGCTGCGATTTGGAAAAATCCAAGTACGCGGCGAAATAGTCGTATTGCAGCCGCGTGTCCAGCCGTTCGGCGTTCACCCGGGCGAACAGGTCCAGCGCCTTGTCCACTCGGTCCTGGAGCAGCAAGTAATACGTGACCGCCATTAGCTCGCTATCGTCCAGCTGACGGCGGTAGCTGAGAATCTTGAGCAGGTGCTGGTACTGGGTCAGGAAGCGGTCGTTGAGGATCTGTCGGGCCCGCCCCAATTGGCCGCTCCGGGCATTCACCAGCGGCCGGTAATCCATCTGTTCGTACGTCTTGCGGACCACCGGATCGATCACGAGCAGCGGGCTGTCGAGCCAGTCGCCGCAGCGGCGGACGAAATCGTCGGCAAATTGCAGAAACTGCCGCAGCGCCGCCGCGTCGTTGTGCTTGACAGCGTACGACCAGAGCGTGTGATTGTAGACGTGCCGGGTTGCGAGCAGGGAAATCGCCCGGCGGAAAAACTTCTCTTCCTGCATCCGCCACGCGATCCGCTCGAGATCGACCCGCTCCAGGTTCTGGGACTTGAGGAACTCGATGACGTCCGCTTCCGATCCTTGCTGCGAGACGTACTCCCAGGATTGCTTGTCGATGTTGGTCAGTCGGGCCACCACGTGCAATTCGGTCGCCCCGAGCGAGGCCAGCACGTCGCCGGCGGTGGCCACCTGCACGCCGTAATGAGCAAAGTCGCCGACCGCCGGGAAGTAGAAAAAGTATTCCCGCGATTCGGTATGGTACGGCTCCAGGTCGAGGTGGATGCTCCGCGTGACGTAGCCCGACTGCACTGGAATGGCGCCCGAGGGAATTTGCAGCAAGACGTCGACCTTCTGCTTGGCGGAGGTCGGGTTGGTCACGACCACTTGGCAGCCATAGACCGTGTCGACCAGGAATTCGCCGCTGACGAAGTTGTCGACCTGTTCGCCGCCGACTTGGCGGTAGCGGTCTCCCTGGCGGAAGAAATTCTCGCTCACCAGCACTGGCGAGTTCTCGGCCACGTGCAGGGCGGGGCGGATTTCCTCGTGGTAGACGATCATCGGGCTGGCCGCCGCGAGGGTCATCTTGGTGCCGTCGAACGCGGTCTTGTGCTCGCCCGCGGCAAACGGCAGATCGACCAGCGACAGGGCCATTAGCATTTCGGCGAAGCCGTGCGTTGGATCGGCCAGGTTGCGGGGCAGGAACGCCGCGGCCGGGTCGGCGGCGGCATACTCGTTCCAGAAAGCGTTGGCCGCGATCAGCTCGGCCTTCTGCTGCTCGAGCGGCAACTGATAGTAGTTGCTCTCGACCCACTCCATCGTCTTGTCGAGTTGGCGGTAATACTGCTGCATCTCGCCAAGCTTCTCGCGCTCATCGGCGAAAGCGTCGACCGCGCCCCACTCCGCGTCGGCGCTCTTGACGTCGGCTTCATATCCGATTTGATCGTCGAGTTTCTTGGCGAGAGCCGGCAATTCCTTTTGGTTCTTGTGTTTCAATTCCTCTCGCAATTTGTCCTTGCCTCCCCTGGCCGATTGCAGCTCGCGCGCACGAATCACGCCGGCGGGCGCGTCTTCCGCCGGAGCTGGAGCAGGGGCCTGGGGTGGGTTCATGCCCACTGCCACGCCATTTTGGTCGGCGTCCCGGAGGGCGCCTGAACATGGGCGCATCGAATGCCGCCGTGGCCGCTTCAACGCCCAGCGCGTTGCCCGTGTCCAGCGCGCTCCCCTTGATCGCCGTTTCGAACAGCCGCGCCACCGCGCCGGGTCGGGCGGCAGCACGTCGACCTTATCTTTGACCAGCGTCGCGACGCTCGCCCGCTGGGCGGCGATCGAACGGCCCAGCAAAATTTGCTCGAACGTGTTGAGCTGGGCAAAGTCCCACGGCCGGGCGTAGCCAGCCAGATCGGCGGCCAGCAGCCAGCGGTCGACGAATTGTTTTTCCTTCTTATTGGCCAGGTAGGGCAGGATCGCCTGGCGGAAGAAGTCGGGGTCGCGCCGCATGAGGAAGAAGTGCAGTTCGTGGCTGGCGAACTTGCGATACAGCTCGCGCTTCTGCTCGTCCTTCAGGTTCGGCCAGTTGCCGACGAACGAGAACTCGGCCAGCTTCGGATCGCCGGTCAACGTCCAGTACAGCCCATGCACCCGGGCGACGCTGTCGTAGACTTCGAGCCGGGCGCTGGTGATGTCGGCCAGTTCCAGCTTGCCGCCGGCCTTGAGCACCGAGATTTGCTTCTGCTGGGTGAAATGCTGCTTGGGGTCGAGCGTTTTGGCCAGCCGCAGATCGAGGAAATCGTCCTTTGCGTCGGGCAAGGCCACGTGCCGGCTGACGGTGCTATGCGCGTCGACGGCCACCACGAGCAATTGCTGGTGGGGGCCCAGGTCGGCGCGCTTGATCTCGATCGTTCCATCTTCGTCGACGACCAGATTGGTCAGCACGAGCGAGCTTTCCGCCAGGAAATTGAGGTCGGCGAAATTGGCCTCGTTGTCGGGCGGTGGGGCGTAGAACGGCTTGGAGACGCCTCCATAACCGCCAAGCATCGAGCCGTGCCCGGCAATGTCGGTGCCTTCCAGGCTCAGTTGTTCGCCCGTTTCGCTGCTCCGCACGGCCCAGGGATTGAGCAGCAGGCTGGGGCGCTCCAGCATGTTGCCGGGAAACTTCTTGGCGAACTTGCGATCGATGATGTAGCGGTATTCGTCGCCGATGTTGCGCCCGCCGGCGTAATGGGTCTCGACCCGGGGAGTGGTCAACTGACGCGGCTCGCGGGGCAGGATCTTGGCCAACTGGCCGTAGGCCGAATAGTCGGGCCAGAACCGCGTGGCCAGCACGTGAACCCGGGCCAGGGGCGAAGCGTTCTGCAGGGCGACCCGCAGCGTCTTGTCGCCCACCTCGATCGGCTTGAGTTGCAGCGGGCGGCGGTTGTTCAGCTCCAGCTTGCGATAGTCGCCCATCACGTAGCCGGCCAGCTCGGCCCCCTCGGTGACGTGCAGGTGAATCATTTGGCCGATCCGCTTGAGCAGCAGCGAGTAGTTGCCCGGCGGCAGTTTTTCGATCCGCATCAGGGCCCCATCGAGCGCCATGTTCGCGAAGCGATCGACCGTGTTGTGGCTGCCGCGCAGCTCGATCAGCGAAACGTCTGCCCGATCGACGGCCTCGCCCGCGCTCATCAGCGGGATTTGGAGCGGCTCGCGGCCGTCGGCATTGATCGTGGCCGGATAGGTGTGCCAATCGCTTCGGATTCGCCAGGTGTGGCTGGTGCCCTGCGGACCGCTGGCCGTGACCGATTCGACTCCGCTGAGCGGGCCCAGCACGGTCCGGCCGCGGGCGTCTGACTGCAGGGTCACGTTGACCGGCTGCGTGTAATCGCGGAGCTTGAGCGAGACTTGCAGCGGCCGGTTGGCCTTCGACTCGCCCGTGCGGCCCAACAGGTCGATCACATAATCCTCGCCCACGCGAGCAAACAGCAGATCCTCGGTCTTGTCGGTGCGGTCGATGCCCGAGAGCGAGAACTTCTGCTCGGCTGCCAGGTCGATCTTCTTGTTCTGGCTGTAATTCTGGACTTTGGCCCGGAGCTGAAAGCGAATCTGCGCCAGCCGCTGGGGCACCTGAAATTCGTACGTGCTTTCGCGATCTTCCAGCAGCCTGAAGTCGGGCACTTCCTTGCTCGTCTCGACTCCTTCCAGGTCGGTCGAGACAATCGACAGCCGCACGTCCTCAAGCACTTTCAGCGTGACCGGCGTCTGGCCGATCGTCAGTTGCGGCCGGAGGATGACCGTCGCCTTACGCCGCTGGATCAGTTCCTCGCGATCGACGTAGATGCCCGCCGCCAGCTTGTAATCCTCGGCCTCCAGCGTCAGGTCGTCGAGCGACGAGAAGCCGTCGAGCGAGAGCACGATCGGCTGCTTGCCGGGGGCATTGGAGAAGGGGGCGGTAATCGTGCCATCCTTGTCGGGCGTGAACAGCCGCCCCGACATCCAGAGCGTTGCCCGGGGCTGGGGCCGGTTCTGCTCGTCGAAGACCGTGAATACCTGCCCGGCCACGCCGCTGCGCACCAGGTATTTCAGCCGGCCCTTCCGCACGAGCACGCGGCTCGACTTGCCATTGCCGATGAAGTCGATGACGTACGCCCCCCGGTGGTCGAGGGCCGGAAACTCGAAATGCCGTCGCACGCGGCGCAAGGGCGGCTGGTCGTACTTGAACGTCTGCTGCTGGTTGGCCACCAGGCCGTCGAGGTTGATGTCGATGCCCACCGGCCGCAGCGTCGTGCGGTGGACGTTCTCGGTGTTGATCTCGTAAACCTTGACGATCAACGTCTCGACGTTTTTAACAAACAAGTCCAGGCCCACCGGATCGTCGGGCAGCCATTCGGTCTTGTTCGTGAAGGCGAAATCGAGATCGATTCGTTCCTTGAGCTGTTGGTAGGCGGCCGGCGGCATCAGCGCGTACCACCGCTCGGCGTCGCCCAGGCCGTTGACGATCTTGGTCTCGGCAAACAGTTGCTTCAGATACTGGTCGTTGACATACGGGGTGAATGCCTTGTAATCCTCAGCCGTGAGGAAGAACTGGGCCAGGTAGCTCCGCACCAGGGGTTCGTCGTCGCCGATCGGCGGCAACTGCGTGGCCCCGCGGAAGTCCTGCTGCAGGTTTGCCGCCCGTTGCTGCTGTTCGATCGGCTCCATGAACTTCGGCTCGACGTAGCCTGCGTGCTTGGGCAGCTTGAGATACTCGAGGAATCGCTCGCGGTCGTACTTGTCTTGCGCGGATCGAGCACCAGCCGGTGATACAGCACGTGGGCTTTGAGCGAGTTGTGTACCGGCTCGAGCGTTTTTACGAACGTCCACAGCCGCTCCAGATAGGCCAGTTCCGCGGCCGGGTCTTGCCGCCAGTTCACGTCGTCCGAGGGCCAAAGCCGCTGCAAGTAGTCGTTGACGAAGGCCGCCTGGTTGCGCAGGTCGGGCTTCTGTACGAGCAGCTCGTTGTACTGGGCCAACAGCAAGCGGTGATGAATTTCGAATTCGCCAAAGCCGCCGCTCCCTTCGCGTTTGAGCTGGGCGACGATCAGCTTGACCAAGCCCGGATGGTCGGGCCGCTGGAGCCGCGACAGGAGTTGCCGCTGCTGATCGGGATTCAGGTTCGAGTTGAACAGGCGTTCCAGGGCCGCGTCTTCGAAGCCTTGCAGCGTATTGGGAAACTGCGCCAGAGCCTGCTTGTCGAGCCGGGCCGGGGCCACGAGCGCCGGATCGAGTTGGGTCGGCAAGTTGGGCTTCTGGTTCAGCTCGTCGCGCTGATGCTGGAATTGCAGGTTCAGCCGTTCGCGCAGCAGGGCCAGCGTTCGCTGTGGGTTCTTGTCGTAGGTGAGCAGGGCCTGACGATTCTGGATTTCGATCGCCCGCTCGGTCCATTGAAAGCGCTCGACCCAGGGCTTGAGCAGAGCGTCGACTTTTTCCCACTGCTCGGTGTTCTGGTAGTGCAGGGCGTGATAGTAGTAATAGTCCTCCGTGCCAGGAATCAACTGCCCAAGCGGAAAGTCGCGATCGGTCGCCAGCGAAAAGCTTTCGATCCAGCCGACTTCGCCGGCCTGCACCGCGGCCGGACCGATCACGCTGCCAAGAAGCCCGGCCAGCAGCAGAACCTTGGGAGAGACGGCCCGTCGCGGGATGCGCCCGTTCATACATGCCTCGATCGTGATTTGGCGAAAAGAAAACCGCCGACGGCGCGATGGGACCCGCCGCCGCTGCGGTCGGGCTGCCGCCCGTACTCAACTCTACCAACGGTGCGAGGACGGAAGCCCCAGCCAGCAAAAAAACCGGCGCTTCGGGGCCGATTTCGCTGAACTTTGCCGCCTTGGCGCGGTTCCGGTCCCAGCGCTGTTAGATGACTGGCCGGGGCCGAAAGTTTCCCGCTACCGCCAATTCGGCCTGACGAGAGCGATTTATTCGCCAGCAGATGTAGCCGGACGACCCCTAAACGCGGCTCAGCCCGAGCATCTTGGCCAAGGTCCGGACGCTGCGGCTTACGCTCAACCGGGGCGGGCCGCTGCCATTGTGCCCTACGACCATCAAGCTGCGATCATCGGTCCAATCGCGTCCGGCCCGACGGGCGTCGATGGCGGCGAGCGCCGCCGTTCCGACCCGCTCGGCCGCGTCGGCGGGCGGTTTGGCCAGCAGGCTGAGTAACCCCGCTTCACCCAGTTGTGTGCCACCGGCATCCTCGCTTTCGCTGACGCCGTCCGTATACAACACCACGAGGTCGCCTGGGGCTAGCTGGATGGCGAACTGCACATAATCGGTTGGTTCCAGGATGCCCAGCGGCAGGTTGGCCACGCGGCGGAAGTGATACCGGGCCGTCGACGCGCGAGCGACTGGCATTCGCCGACCGACTCGGCGTCGAGTGCCTGCCAGCGGCCGGTGGCCGCGCAATACCAGAGCGGGCGGCAATGCCCGGCGTTGCAGATGATCAGATGCCGGGTCGGCGCGAAGTACGTCAGAATCAGCGCGGTGGCGAATCGCTCGTCGGGCGACAGGATCGCAAATTGTGTGTTGAGCGCCTGAGCGAAACGGGTTTGATCGAGCGTGTTAATGTATTTGCGAATCAGGTCGCGCAGGGTCCGGGCCGCGCCGTCCACGATCGCGCCATGCCCTGACACGTCGGCCAGCGCCAGGCGAATCACCTGTCCGCTGCCACAACTCGACAGGTAATGAATGTCGCCGCCCCCCGCGCCGCGCTCCAGCGGCCGGCTGTCGATCCAGACATCGAGGCCCGGCGCCGCAACCGTCCGGCGAACGGCCGCATTGCTGCCGACAATTTCCATGCACTCCAGCTGGTGGTTCATCGCGGTCCGATCATCCGCAAAGGGTCTTGCCAATAAATCCCTCTCCCTTTAGGGAGAGGGCAGGGTGAGGGTTTCGTAGATCCCAGCCGACTGAGACTAGCGTTCGGGAATCGGGACGGCTCTATCAGTGTCGATGTCCGCCATTGTCCTGGGCAGATCGTAGACCTTGTTGTACATCGTGAATCGCATTTTCATGCCGCCGTACAGCAAGAAATGCTGTTGTGCCTCCAACGTCTCCCAGATCGCGTTACCTTGACGGGAACGCCGGCAGCAGAGGTAGGTGCGACCGTCCCGCAATTCGCCCTCGTCGGTGATTTGTCGCAACAGCATATTTGGACTCCCATCGCGCGCGTCCCGCGGCACCGCCGGCCGGCGGCCTCGCCTTTATAACATCCGCCGGCGTCTGGCGGGGCGCTGGATGGCGAGTAATGTGTTAGGATTGGCGGCGCTCAAGAGAAGTTGCTGCCGCCGATTGGTCGGCGAATTCGTTTCTGGATGCGCCGCTGATCGCACACCGTCTCACAGGAGCGATCGATCCGATGCAATCGCACCCTATTTCCCGTTGCGTTAGCGTATCTTTGCTGATGGTTTGCACGCTCGGCGTTAGCGTCCATCGCGCCGCGGCTCAATCGGCAGATCCCCCCGCGGGCGGTGCGGTGAAAAACCTGCGGATCATTGCCTTTGCGCGCATCCCGACGACGCCGAGCTGAAGGTCGGCGGCACCGCCATCCAGTGGGCCCGGGCGGGACACAAGGTAAAGCTGGTTTCAGTGACCAACGGCGACATCGGCCATTGGCAAATCCAGGGCGAGGAGTTGGCTCGGCGGCGGCTGGCCGAAGTTCAAGCGGCCGACAAGATACTGGGCGTCGAGACCGAGGTCCTGCCGATCCACGACGGCGAGCTCGAGCCGACGTTAGAGAACCGCCGCACGATCACCCGTCTGATCCGCGAGTGGCAGGCCGACATTGTGCTCTGTCACCGCCCTTGGGATTATCATCCCGACCATCGCTATGTCGGCGTGCTGGTGCAGGACGCGGCGTTCATGGTGACGGTGCCGTTTTTCTGCCCCGAGACTCCGGCTTTGAAACAAAACCCGGTGTTTCTGTACCTCAGCGACGACTTTCAGAAGCCGGCGCCGTTTCGGCCCGACGTCGTCGTAGCGATCGACGACGTGCTCGACACCAAGCTCGCCGCGTTGCACGAGTTGGCGTCGCAATTCTATGAAGGCGGCGCTAGCGGCAGCCCCGAGTGGGTCCGCTCCGTGCCGCCGGCGAGCGATCCGGCCGGGCGGAAGCAGTGGCTGATCGAGTCGCGCTGGGTGCGGCGACATGCCGATCTGGCGACGCGCTGTCGCGACCAACTCGTCGCGCGCTACGGCACCGAGCCGGGCAAGCAAGTCCGCTATGCCGAAGCGTTCGAAGTCTGCGAGTACGGCCGGCGGCCGAGTGCCGAGGAACTGAGCCAGTTGTTCCCGCCGGTCGGCAAACGGGCCGAGGCGCGACCGTGACGATTACTCGTCGACTTCTTCCTGCTCGGGTTCCTCGTTGGCCGGCGGATCGGCGTGCTTGGCACCCTGCGGCGTGCGGGCCACGACCGGCTGCCGGGTGCCGACCACCTGAGCGTAGGCGGTCAGTGTGGGCGTGGCCCCCTGGTCGGTCTCGATGGCGATCTGCTGGGTGATCTTGCCCTGCTTTTCGCCGGCCGTGAACACGATCGGCACGCGATGGATCGCGCGGGCCTGGCCGTCAGCCATCACGTCGAACGAGGCGTCGTCGCACTTTACGCCGACGATCTTGAACGGCCGCTTGCCGCGGACGATCAGTTGCTTGGTCACTTGCTGGCCCGGCTGGACCACGCCCATGAACAGCGACAGCGGGCTGACCGAGATTTCCGAGACGACGTGGGCTTCGACGTCGACCGGAATTTCGCGGTTCCCCTTATCGTTGGTCACCAGCAGAATCTGATCCTGGATGTAACCCGGGGCGGCGGTCTTGGTCAGCCGCACGACGAGCTCGTAAGAAATCTGCCCCTGTCCGCGGGCCGTTTCGAAAATCTCGGTTTCCAGGCCGGCGGGAACCTTGGCCTTGACGATGCTCCAGTTGTTGCGGCCGGCGTAGTTCAGCACGGCCCGCTTTTCGACGGCCGCGCCGACGTCCACCGTGCCGAAGTCGATCAGCCCGGGTTGCAGCACCACGTCGCTCCGAATGAAGCCCGAGACCTGCAGTTGCACTTCGGCGTAGAACGGCTTGTCGAACACGACCGTAATCGTGGCCGATTTCTGGCCGCCCGTGTCCATTCGGGTATTGAACTCGGCGACGATCTCGCCGGACTCGAAGGTCTTCAGGTCGCTCTTGGTGATCACCGGGTGCGTGCAGCCGCAACTCGATCGCACGCTCTTGATGTGGACGTCCTCTTCGTAGAGGTTCTTGAGCTGGAAGCGGAACTCCGCTTTCGCCCCGGCCGCCACCGAGCGGAAGTCGTGGCTGGTGGTGGTGAACATCTTCGTGGCCCACTCCTGGGCCGCGGCGGCGGAAGCCAAAACCGCACCCAGAACGCAGGCAGCCAGCAAGTTGCGTAACACAGAGGCGTCTCCGCTCAGGTACTTCGCAGGTTTGCAGGCCGTGGGCGGCGCGTCGCAGCGGATAGAAATCCGCCGAACCGGCGCCATCCGGCAAGCCACTCGTCCAATCCCTATCGGACAGGTGGCTCGCGCGGGCCGCAAAAAGTGCCGCCGGGCCGTGGCGAGCTGTGAAGCTGGGCAAGGCCCGTCAGTTTTTCGATCCGTCGTATCGGTCCGGGACCGGAGGGCCAAGGCGGGCGAGCTCAATCGGTGGCAAGTCGTGCCCACTCTATGGTTTCGGTCAAAATGTGTCAACGTCGAACCCGGCTCGGTCGCGGCCAGGATGTAACGATTATTCGGCCTGTCGGGCCAGCTTGCCCAAACAATTTTTCATCCGTCGGCGACCTCTGGAAGACTGGGGCAGCTAAGGCAAATTTGCGGGCGATTCCATACTTGTTCCAAGGCCCGACGGTGCCTCCGCCCCCTGTGGATCGGTTCAGCGCGACCACCCGGCACGGGGGTCGACCCGCTCGGCCAGCTGGCAACGGCTGGGACGAGAACATGCATCTTGGTGTGGCTGGCAAAAGCTTCAAGGCCCAGGATGCTTGCGTTACCATGAACGCTGGCCGGGGATGGCGTTCCCTGGGCCGCGAATATTTCCCCCGCCTGCCCCACCCCGGGAGCCCGCCGCGATGCTGCTTGCAACGAGCCCGTCCAATCCTGGTTGCTGGTTCCAGCGTCGGTCGCTGACGATCAGCCTGCTGGGGGCATTCGTCGCGGTCCTGATGCTGGGCACCCTCGATGCCCGGCCAGCGGCAGGCCAACAACCCGGCAACAAGAAGATTCGGGCGGTTGCCGCAGCCTTGGCCGAGGCCGATGGCCCGGACGAAGGTGAGCCCGAGACGGCGATCGGCAATCCTTTCAAGGCGCGGCGGAAGGCTCCCTCGCTCGATGGTGGGACAGCCTGGATCAACGTCGCCGGTCCGATTGAACTCAAGCAGCTGCGGGGAAAGTTCGTGCTGCTCGATTTCTGGACCTACTGCTGCATCAACTGCATGCACATTCTGCCGGTGCTGAAGAAACTGGAGCATGCGTATCCGAACAATCTGGTGGTCATCGGCGTACACTCGGCCAAATTCGAAACCGAGCGCGACTGCCAAGAACATCACCGACGCCGTGCTCCGCTACGAAGTCGAGCATCCGGTGATTAACGACAATCAGCATGCGGTCTGGGACAAATTCCGCATCAACAGCTGGCCCAGCCTGATCCTGATCGATCCCGAAGGGTACATTGTCGGCGAGCACAGCGGCGAGATCGATTTCGAAACGCTCGACCAGATTCTCAAAAAAGGCATTTCCTATTACCGCCGCAAAGGACTGCTCGACGAGCAGCCGGTCCATTTCGACACCGCGGCCCAGCGGGCCAGCGATACCCCGCTGCGATTTCCCGGCAAGCTGCTGGCGGACGCCAAGAGCGACCGGTTGTTCATCGCCGACAGCAACCACAATCGGATCGTCGTGGCGGGACTCGACGGCAAGCTGATCGACACGATCGGCTCCGGCGAGATCGGTCGGGCCGACGGCGACTATCGCGCGGCCAGTTTCAATCATCCCCAGGGCTGGCGCTCGACGGCGAAACGCTCTACGTCGCCGATACCGAGAATCACCTGCTCCGCAAGGTCGATCTGAAAAAGCAGCACGTCGCCACGATCGCCGGCACCGGCAAGCAAGCCCGGGGACCGCAGCGGGCCCACGCGGCCGGCGCCAAAACGGCTCTGAACAGCCCCTGGGCCCTGCTCGTTCACGGCAAGGACCTGTTCATCGCCATGGCCGGTCCGCACCAGATCTGGAAGATGGCCGCTGCCGCACGGCGACATCGGTCCCTATGCCGGCAACGGCCGCGAAGACATTGCCGATGGGCCGCTCAAGCCCAACACGCCCTACGAAGAAGGCTATGCGTCGTTCGCTCAGCCCAGTGGCCTGGCCGCCGATGACGAGTGGATCTACGTCGCCGACAGCGAAGGCAGCTCGATCCGGGCCGTGCCGTTCAACTCCGAGCCACGAAGTCCGCACGATCGTCGGCACCGCCGGCCAGCCCTACGGCCGGCTGTTCACGTTCGGCGACGTCGACGGGCAAGGCTCGAAGGTCCGCCTGCAGCATCCGCTGGACGTGGCCTATCGCGACGGCACGATCTACGTGGCCGATACCTACAACAACAAGATCAAGGCCATCAAGCAGGCCGACCACAGCGTCCGCACGCTGGCCGGCACGCTTCAAGCCGGGCCGCAGCGACAACCCGCCGCAGTTCGACGAGCCCGAGGGGCTGAGCATCGCCGGCGACAAGCTCTATGTAGCCGACACGAACAATCACGCGATTCGGGTCGATCGATCTGGCCACCGGCACGCGTCTCGACCCTGACCATCCAGGGCCTCGCGCCGCCGAGCCCGGTCAAGGGCGAGCCGAAACCCAGCTTTAAGGGGGCACCGCAGGAGAAAGTCGCCATCGCGTCGGTCAAGCCGGTCGACAACCAGCTGCAACTGCACGTCAAGCTCGACTTGCCGGCCGGCTACAAGATCAACCCGCTGGCGCCGATGCGTTACTACGTCGACGCCGACAAGGCGGCCGGACCCGTGGATCGCGAAGCCCTGGGCAAGGGCCAGCAGCCCGACCCGCCGGCGGCCGAGTTCGACATCCGCGTGCCGCTGGCTCAAACGAGCGGCGAAGACGTGCTCAAAGTGTCGCTCGGCTACTACTACTGCCAGGACGGCAAAGAGGGCCTGTGCAAGACGGGCAGCGTCGTCTGGACCGTGCCGGTCAAAGCTGGCCGCCGGCGCCGCGGCCGAGTCGGTCGAGCTGAAGCACAAGGTCGAGTAGCGGATTGCTCCGCGGCAGTCGCTGCCGCGGTGGTTATTGCGATACTGCGTGCCACAACAGCCCGGTGGTCAGGGCATTGAGCGTCATGTGCAGCACCAGCGGCGGCCAGAGCCGGTGTGTCTGGTGGTAGAGATAGCCCAGTGCCAGGGCCAGCAGGAATAGCGGCAGTGGATCGGCCCCATGGCCGAAGTGCGCGCGCCGCGAAGATCAGCGAGCTGGCCAGTACCGGCAGCACGCCCTCGGGCCAGCGAATCCGATCGCCCATGCGGCGGCGCAGTGCCGGCTCGATCTTTTCCAGCCAGCCTTGCAGCACGACGCGAAACAAGAATTCTTCGCTGAGCGGGGCAATCACGACCGCCAAGATGCCCACGAGCGGTAGCAGCGTCTTGTTTTGCTTGACGAGCGTGATCAGCGGATGCTCCGACGGGAAAAATGCCGAGAGCAGCGGCTTGAAGGGCGAGCACCGGCGGAATGATGAACGCCGCGGCTGTCAGCCCTCGACCGACGTCGCGGCGCAGATCGGCAATGCGCCAGCCGAGCGCTGCGCTGCCCGCCCCGGCCACCAGGGCGAGCCACAGCGCGCTGCCCGCGAACGACACGATTCCCACCGCGGTCTGCGCGAGCAGAAAAGTCAGGCCGGTTTCCAGATTAAGCTCGCCGTCGGCGGGCAGCGGGAGGCCGCGAATCTGGAGGGCGACCAGCGGCGGCATATTGCAACAAGAACGTCAGACCGCAGACTGCCAGCACATCGCCGCCGGTCCAGGGCACTTCCTCGCGCGGCTCGTACTCGATTGGCTGGCAGCCTGCGCTCAGTCGCCGCCCGGCCCAAATCCAGGCCGGAGCGGCCACCGAAAGCAAAACCAAGAGCGTCGAGCCGAGCGCCGCGCTGCCGGGGGGCACGTCGGCGGCTTGCCCGGCGGCGATCTCGGCAAGCAGCTGGGCTGGATCCATGAGGCGGGAGCCGGGCAGGTGGAGAAAGCCGACCGGAAGAGCCGCATCGCCAAGACACATGGCGGACCGCTACCGTCGCAGCAACAGCATCGCCCGGCGGACGTATTCCAGCCCGGAGTAGATCGTCAGCAGCACGGCCGCCCAGACCGTGATCGGCAGAGCCCAAACCCGGAGCCACTCGGGCTGCGGCGCTTCGCCGTAGGTCAACGCATACAGGCTGGCCGCCACGGCACCGCACTGGAGAACCATCTTCAGTTTGCCCGACAGAACGGCCGAAAAATCGGCCCCCTCGCCCTCCAGAAAGGTTCGCAGGGCCGTGACCAGCAATTCCCGCCCGACGACCACCACGGCCATCCAGGCGGCGATGCCCGAGCTTTGACCCAGCGTGGCCTCGGGCCGGACCGCGGCCAGGTAGATGAACGAGCCGCAGACGATGATCTTATCCACGAACGGGTCGAGAATCCGCCCGAGCGTGGTCACCTGGCCATAGCGGCGGGCGTAATAGCCGTCGACCCAGTCGGTCGAGGCGGCGATCAGAAACACCATCAGGGCCGCCAGATAATACTCCAGCGGCAACAGCACGAACAGCACCACCGCCAAGCACCAGCCGGGCCGTGGTCAGCTGGTTGGGAACGTTGAAGATCGGCTGGCTGGCCGGCGGTGTGGTGGCAACCGACACGCGTGGACTTTCAAGTTCGACGGGGCCCAGCTCAGCGGGGCCCCGTTCGGCGGGGCAAGTTTAGGGACGCAGGTTCGGCGGGACGTGTTCAGCGGGGTTGGCCGACGGCGACGCCCACCAAATCATACTCGCTCGTGGCCACGATTTCACAGGGGACAATCCGGCCCGCGGCCAGCTTGCGGCCCGTAACATACGTCACTGAATCCACATCCGGCGCATCGGCGTAACTGCGGCCGATCCAAGCATTTTTCTCGCCCGGCACCGGCCGATCCAGAATCACGTCCAGCCGGCGGCCGATTCGCGCGCTCGTTCCAGGCGAAGGCGATCTCCTGCTGCACGGCCATCAGCTCGCCGCGGCGCGACTCCTTCGTCCCCTCGTCCAAGTGGTCGGGCAGCCGCGCCGCCGGCGTGTCGGGCTCCAGCGAATACGTGAACACGCCCATCCGCTCGAACCGTTGCCGCCGGGCGAACTCGACCAGCTCGGCGAACTGCTCTTCGGTCTCGCCGGGAAAGCCGGTGATGAACGTCGTCCGCATCACGAGGTTTTGGATCCGCGCGGCGAGTTTGGCCGAGCAACTCGATCGGTGGATGCTTGATCGACGCGGCGCTGCATGCGGCGGAGCATCGTGTCGTTGATGTGCTGGAGCGGCAGATCGAGATAGGGGACGATCTTCCGGCTGGTGGCGATCCGCTCGATCAGGTCGTCGCCGAAATACATCGGATACAGGTACATCAGCCGGACCCACTCGATGCCCGGCACTTCTTCCAGCTTGCCGAGCAGCTCGGCCAGCCGCGGCTCGCCGTACAGGTCCATGCCGTAGTAGGTGGTGTCCTGGGCGACGATCACCAGTTCGCGCACGCCGTCGGCGGCCAGTTCGGCCGCTTCGGCCAGGACTTCTTCCATCGGCTTGGTGGCGTGCTTGCCGCGCATCTTGGGAATTGCGCAGAAGTGCACAGCCGGTCACAGCCCTCGGAGATTTTCAGATAAGCGAAGTGCCGGGGCGTGATCCGCAGTCGGGCCCGGTCCGACAGCGGCCGCGATGGCGCCGGCTGGAATACGGTCCGCTGCTCTTGCAGCCGGCCGATCAGGCGGTCGGCCACTTTGGTCACCTGCTCGCGGCCAAACACGCCGACCAGTTGGTCGATCTCGGGGCAGGTTTCCAGCAGGGCGGCTTTCTCGCGCTCGGCCAGGCAGCCCGATACGATCACGCCGCGCGTGCCGCCTTGCCGCTTGAGCTCGAGCATCTCGCGGATCGTGGCGAACGATTCTTCCCGAGCGCGTTCGATGAACCCGCAGGTGTTGACGACGACGAAGTCGGTCCCTTGCGGGTCGGCCACCAACTGGTAACCGTCGAGTTGCAGCAGGCCCAGCATCCGCTCGCTGTCGACCAGGTTTTTCGGGCAGCCCAGGCTGACGAAAGAGTAGGTGCCTTTATGCCCGGAATCTGGTGCATCGGGCTGAACACCAGCCTTCGGCGGAGCTTGAATGATCGGCAAAGATGCCATCTGGGCAAGGGCCCCCTGTTGGATCGGAGGTTAACGAGCGACGTCTGTGGTCGACTCGATCGGCTCAAGTGTTTTCATGAGCATTAATGAAACATCGTGCCAGCTTTCCTGCTGTGCATCACCTGTGACGGTGTGAACTCGGACCGAGGAGCGTCCCACCAGAATCATTTCTGGGTGACGAATCTCGAACGAATGACCGCTCGCCATCTTGATTCGGAACGGTCTAAACGGCTCGGCGGACAGGTAATCGAGCACTTTCCTGGACGTCATCATATTCATGGACCCTGTTTTGTGCTGCCATTCTTGGCTGCAAACGTCTGCAACTTGACGAAGGAGTAGGTGCCCTTGGCCAAGGACGCAGTCGCCGGACTGGCGGACGGTTCAGCGTCTTTTTCGATTACGTTCAGGTGGTCCACAGGCCGTCCGTCAAAAAAAGCGGTCGCCAATCAGAACTTCCGATCCTTATCCTATCCCGCGGCCGGCTGGCCGGCGACCCGCTTCCGCGCTAGCGAAACATCTGCCCCCGGCCGACCGCCTCGAAAGCATTGCGGAAATGCTCGACTTGCGGCTCGCGACTTTCCGCCGGCCAGGTGATCGCGACGACGTCGAACCGGGCGGCGCAATCGAGCAAATCGTGCCGCTTGAGGTAGGCCAGCGCCAACCGCGACAGCCGGGCTTGCTTGGCCGCGTCGACCGCTTCGAGCGGATGGCCGGCCTCGTGCGACTCGCGAGTTTTTACCTCGACGAAGACCACGGTTCGGCCGTCGACGGCCACCAGGTCCAATTCGCCGAGCGCCGTGCGGTCACCCGCGGCGACGATTTTGTAGCCGAGCTTGCGTAGGTACCGGGCGGCCGCGCGTTCGCCCCGTTCGCCCAGCGAGCGGGCTGGCGTCACCAGTCCCAACCATTCCCGCAACCGCTGCCACATGACCGCACCCTACTGGGCCGGTTGACTGGCTAAAACGCCCCTGCGGCGGTCACCTTGGCCGCCGGCGCGGCGAATGCCCCGATGCCGTCATCGGCCCGGCGGCACTACGTGGCGGCCAGCTTGGCCTTCTTGCCCTTGCCGGCTTTGGCTTTGCCGTCGGCCCCCGCGGCAACTTCCTTGGGCGTGTCGTCGCGCCGCTCGCGCAAGCGGACGGCCTTGCCCACCCGGTCGCGCAGGTAATAGAGCTTGGCGCGGCGGACGATGCCGGAGCGCTTGACCTCGATCTTGGCCACCTTGGGCGAGTGCAGCGGAAACTTGCGCTCGACGCCTTCGCCGGCCACGATCCGGCGGACGGTGAACGTCTCGCGGCTGCCCGAGCCGGCCCGGGCGATCACCACGCCGTTGAAAATCTGAATCCGCTCTTTCTCGCCTTCGAGAATCCGGGTGTGGACATCGACCGTGTCGCCGATCTTGAAGTCGGGAACTTCGGCCCTCAGGCTGCTCTTCTCGACGAGCTGCAAAAGTCGCTCGCTCATGGGGGGAACCTTTCTAGCTATCGTGTGTTCGGGTTGGTTTGCGTTTGTCGGGCTGCCGCAGGCGGCGCCCGGTGATATTGCAGAGTCGATCTTGCTGGAGCGAGGTCGTCGCTTACGACTCCGGGCCGAGCAAGTCGGAGCGGTTTTCCCGCGTGCGGCGGAGGCTTTCGGCCTTGCGCCAGCGTTCGATCTCGTCGTGGTCTCCGCTCAGCAGTACGGCCGGCACTTCCAGCCCACGGTACTCCCGCGGACGCGTGTATTGTCCAAATTCCAACAACCGCTCTTGCCCCGAAAACGAATCCTGCCGATTGCTCTCCTCGTCGCCCAGCACGCCGGGCACCAGGCGAGCGACCGCGTCGATCACGACCATTGCCGCCAGCTCGCCCCCGCCGAGGATAAAGTCGCCGATCGAAATTTCCTCGGGCTCAAGGATCTGCCGGATTCGTTCGTCAAAACCTTCATATCGTCCGCAGAGCAGGATCAGCCGCGGCTCGGCGGCCAGTCGTTCCACGATCCGCTGGTCGAGTCGCCGCCCCTGCGGCGTCAGCATGACCAGCAGGCCGGGCTCGGCCGCGAGCGACTCGCACGTGCTCGGCGCACTCGACGACCGGTTCGGCCTTCAGCACCATCCCCGGGCCGCCGCCAAAGGGGCGATCGTCCACGCTGTGGTGCTTGTCTTTGGCAAACTCCCGAAAATTGTGCAGCTCGACCTGAACCAACTGCCGCTCGATGGCCCGCCGCAGCAGGCTCTGACCGAGATAACCGGCAAACACTTCCGGAAACAGGGTCAGCACATCAAACCGCATGGACCTTACTCAGCGGCGGCTGCCGATTGCTCCTGGGCCTCGGCGTGGGCCGGCTCCTCGCCGCCAGCCGGCTCGCTGCCCGGAGCGGTCGGAATGAATGCCGGCTCGCCCGCGTCGGGCACCACTCGCGGCAGGGCCAACCGCTCGCGGGCCTGCGCCTGCTGGGTCACGTGCGTGCCGCCCGTACCGTACTTCTTGATCAACGTCTTCACCCGGTCCGACGGCTGCGCGCCGACACCGAGCCAATACTGAATCCGTTCGGTCTTGAGCAGCGCTCGGGCGTCGGTGTCGGGAACCATGGGGTCGTACGTGCCCAGTTCCTCCAGCACGCGTCCGTCGCGCGGGTTGCGGCCGTCGACGGCACAAATCCGAAAGAACGGACGGTGCTTGCGGCCCATCATTTTCATGCGAATCTTGACTGCCACTGGGTTCTCCTACGGGTGATCCGGTCGATTGGTCGGGGAGGGTCTATGTTCGGGTCGTGGTTCGGTTTGGGGCCGCCTTGGCGGCAAACATACGAATATCTTATTTCGTCGCCCAACGGGCAAGGCCTGGGGCCGAATCGGCCGGGGGCTCAGTCTTTGCCCCGCTTGGCGTCGCGCTTCTTCTTTCGCAGGTCTTTTTCCCGTTGTTTACGCAGTTTGGAGCGTTCGTCGGCGGTCAAGCGTTTGCCGGTGCCCCCCTTGGGTTTACCCATTTTGGCGCCGGGTCGAAGGCCCCGCCCTTTTGCAGGTCCTGCATCGCTTTGAACCGTTCGCGAATGCCCATGCTCGACATCCGTTTCATCAGGTCGGCCATGCCGTCGAACTGCTTGACCAGCTCATTGACCTGGTGCGGCTCGACGCCGGCCCCGGCGGCGATCCGGCGGCGGCGGCTTTGATCGATCAGCTTGGAGGGATTGCGGCGCTCGGCGGGCGTCATCGAGTCGATGATGCCGCAGAGCTGCTTCATGTCGCCTTCGGCGTCCATCCCCTCCATCATCTGGGACATGTTGCCCATGCCGGGCAGCATGCTCATCAGCTTGTTGATCGGGCCCAGCTTGCGGGTCTGGCCGATCATGTTTTTGAAGTCGTCGAGCGTGAATTCGCCCTTGCGCATCCGCTCATCGGCCTTGGCCATCTCGTCCTGGTCGAGCTTCTGCTGGGCCTGCTCGAACAGCGTCAGCACGTCGCCCATGCCCAGGATGCGCTGGGCCATCCGCTCGGGATGGAATTCCTGCAGCGCGTCGAGATGCTCGCCGGTGCCGATGAACTTGATCGGCACGCCGGTTACGGCCTTGACCGACAGGACGGCGCCGCCGCGGGCGTCGCCGTCGAGCTTCGTGAGGATCACGCCGTCCAGCTCTAAGGCCTCGTTGAATGCCTTGGCGCTGTTGACCGCGTCCTGGCCGGTCATGCCGTCGACCACCAGGTAAACTTGCTGCGGGCTGATGCGGCGATCGATGTCGCGGAGCTGATTCATCAGCTCGTCGTCGATGTGCAGCCGGCCGGCCGTGTCCAGAATGACGACCTGACGCCCGAGCTGCTTGGCCTGCTTGACCGCGTTCTGACAGACGGTGACCGGATTGGTCGAACCCGGCTCGCTGTAGACCGGCACGCCCAATTGCTCGCCCAGCACATGCAACTGGTGGATGGCCGCGGGACGCTGCAAGTCGGCCGCCACCAGCAGCGGCTGCCGCCCCCGTTCGCGGATCAACCGGGCCAGCTTGCCGCAGGTGGTCGTCTTGCCCGAGCCCTGCAGGCCGCACATCATCAGCACGGTCAGGTCCGGCTTGAGGTGCAGCGAGTTGTCCACCGGGCCCATCATATTGATGAGTTCCTGGTGTACGAACCCGACGACCTGCTGGCCCGGATTGAGGGAGGCCAACACCCGTTCGCCGACCGCTTGCTCGGTCACGTGGGCGACGAAGTCCTTGACCACGCCGTAGCTGACGTCGGCCTCGAGCAGGGCAGTCTGCACCAGGCCCATCGCGTCGCGCATGTTCGATTCGGTGAGCTTCCCCTTGCCGCTCAGGGTCTTGAGCGCGCCGGCGATGCCTTGTTGCAGGGATTCGAACATGATCGATCGTCTCGACGAAGTTGCCGCCGGCCCGGCCTGGCAATCGCCAGGAGGCCAAATGCATCTCAGGCCGCCCGGCACGCTCTTGCGCCGGCGGAGAGGGGCTCGGCAGGCGGGCCGAGCCCAGGATCGCGAAAACTCGCATTTTAGCGAAAGGTGCCCACTGCTGGCAAGCCGTTTCCAGGCAACCTGTTGCGGCTGTTTTCGCCGCTTGAAAAGTCCGGGTGCTGGCTTATGACACGCGGCCGGACGAGGTTCATCCACAGATTTCGCAGATTTCACCGATTCCGCACGCGACGCTTCGGTGACGTCAGATTCATCCCTTTTCTGCGAAATCAGCGCAATCTGTGGATGATTCCGTCGTTGCGCGACACAGCTGCACAGGCAGAAGCGGCCTTCAGCGCGTGTTCAGGTCGGGTAGAACCTGCTTGATTCCTTCGTCGAGTGGCATCTGGTCGGTCTCAGGCGTCAGGTCGGTTGCGCGCATCAGCCGCTCGAGTTCGGCCTTTAGCTTTGCTAGCCGTGGCGCCTGGGCGGGATCGTCGATCAGGTTCTTCCGCTCGTCCGGGTCGGATTTCAAATCGTACAGCTCGGCAAGGTGCCGGTCTGCCGAGCCGTCGCCGTGCGGATAATGGATGTACTTCCAGCTGTCGGTCCGCACGCCGCGGACGTTCGGCGTGTAGGGAAACTGCTGCTCGTAGTTGTACTCGTAGAACCAGCTGGTGCGCCAATCGGGATCGCCGGAGCGGACCAGCTTCACCCAGGAGCGGCCGTCGATCTTCGGCAGCGGCGGAGCGGCGCACAGTTCCAGGATGCTCGGCGCCATGTCGATCGTCAGCACTTGCTGGTCGATTACCTTGGGGCCCACGACCAGCTCGGGATAGCGAGCGACGATCGGAATCCGGATGCTTGGATCGTGCATCGTCCGCTTGTCGACCATGCCGTGTTCGCCGGCCAAGAGGCCGTTGTCGCCCATGAACACGATCAACGTTCGCTCGAGCTCACCCCGGGCTTTCAAGGCTTCAACTAGCCGGCCCACGCTGTCGTCGACCGACAGCATCGTGGCCCAATAGGCGTGGGTCATGTTTTCGAAATCCTTGACCGCCTCGGGCCGCGGGTCGGGATACTTCTTGCGAAATTCGAACAACGGGCCGTACAGCCCGTGCCAGGTGCCGAGCCGCTCGGTAATCCACTTGGGCTTGTCGTCCAGCTCGAAGGCGCTGGCCGGGTAGCGCACTTCGACATTGTCGAAGGCATGAGCGTACTTTGGCTCGGGCGTGTAATAACTATGCGGAGCTTTGTGCCCCAGGCAAAGCAGCCAGGGCTTGTCGGCCGGTCGATTTTTGAGCCAGTCGAGCGCCAACTCCGTTACCACGTGGGTGTAATAGCCGGGTAGCACCTTCCGCTCGCGGCCGTCGAGGTTGAACTCGGTGTCGAAATACTTACCCTGCCCTTTGTGCGTCACGAAGTAATCGAAGCCGGGCCGCTTCTCGTCGTTCTCCTCGCCCATATGCCACTTGCCGATGTAGGCCGTGGCGTAGCCGGCCCCTTGCAATTGCCGGGGAAAGCTCGGCAAGTCCGCCGGGTACTCGGTGAAGTTGTTCACCACGCCATGCCGGTGTGCGTACAGGCCACTCAAGATCGATGCCCGGCTGGGCGAGCAGAGCGACGTGGTGCAGAACGCGTTTTGAAACCGCACCCCCTCGGCCGCCAGCCGATCGACATTCGGTGTCCGCACGTGCGGCGAGCCGTAGCAACCCAGCGCGTCGGGTCGCAAATCGTCGCAGAGAATGAACAGCACATTCGGCCGCTCGGCGGCGGGCAATCGACTACCGGTCAGCGGCTGCGCAAATAGCAACACCGCAAGTAGCGTGGTCCAAATCCAGGTCCGCAAGGTCTGGGCTCCGTTACTGCAAATGCACGATCGGACTCGTCGCTCACTCGAACCGCAGAAGGGCGTATTTCTTCCGCCCGCTGCGGAGCACCATCACCGATTCGCTGGCCAGATGCTCAGTGCCGAGCTGGGTGGCGATTCCCTCGATCCGACGATTGTTGACGTACGCGCCGCCCTGCTCGACCGTGCGCCGGGCTTCGCCCTTCGATTTGGCAAGTCCGGCCTCAACCAGGGCGTCGACGATGTTCAGCCCCGTCCCTTCCAGCCGCGCGGGCAAGCTTTTGACTGGGCACGTCGGCAAAGATTTCGCCGAGCTGGTCGTCGGACAGCTCCGCGATTTCGGCCCCGAAGAAGATCTCGGTCGCCCGCCGGGCCGCTGCCAGCCCGGCAGCGCCCGTGAACCAGCTCGGTCAGCGATTCGGCCAGCCGTTTCTGGCTCTGGCGTTCTTGCGGCGCCGCGGCGCGCGAATGATCGAGCGACTCGATTTCTTCGCGCGGAAGTTCCGTGAGGAACCGCAGGCACTTGCCCGCGTCGGCATCGTCGACGTTGATCCAGTATTGATAGAACTGATAGGGGCTCGTCCGCTGGGCGGAGAGCCAGATGGCCCCGCTTTCGGTTTTGCCCATCTTGCCGCCGTCGCTCTTAGTCAGCAGCGGCACGGTGATGCCGAACAGCGACTCGTCGCGCAGCTCCTTGCGCAACGGTTCGATCACACTGGCGTCGCCGGTCACTCCGCCGAGCCGGGCCGCTCGCATCCGCCGGCCCAGGTCGATGCCCGCCGTGATGTTGCCCCACTGGTCGCTTCCGCCGACTTGCAGCTGACAGCCGTAGTGCTCGTTCAGATAAACGAAGTCGTAGGCTTGCAGCAGCATGTAACTGAATTCGGTGTAGCTCAGGCCGCTGTCGGTCCGCTCCAGCCGGCTTTTGACCGAGTCCTTGGCCAGCATGACGTTGACCGGAAAGTTCTTGCCAATGTCGCGCAAGAAATCGAGAAAGCCGAACCGGCTCATCCAGTCGTAATTGTTCACCAGGACGGCCGGGTGCGGGCCGTCGAACTGCAGGAACCGTCGCATCTGGGTTTCCAGGGCCTGGACATTCGCGGCCAGTGTGTCGCGGTCGAGCAGCTTGCGCTCTTCGCTCTTGCCGCTGGGATCGCCGATCATGCCCGTGGCCCCGCCGACCAGCGCGATTGGCCGATGTCCGGCCCGCTGAAACCGCCGCAGGATCATTACGGCCATCAGGTGGCCGACGTGCATGCTGTCGGCCGTGGGATCGAAGCCGGCATAGAGCGTGCGGCTGCCGGCGGCCAACCACGCGGCCAGATTGGCCTCATCGGTCGACTGATGGATCAGCCCGCGCCAGGTCAGGTCGTCGAAGAGGGACATCGGGAGGGGGGCTGGGGATTGGGGGCTAGGGATAGAGTCGGCAAAACGCGATCCGTACATAGGTATTGGGGCGGTGTCACTCGATGTCATTTTGGTTTAAACATCACCCGCCCGAGAAGGTTCGCCGGGCTTGGGTTCCGAGCGAAGCTCGCAAGTTCCCCAGTCTCCAACCCCCAATCCCCACTCCCCAGCCCCTACCCCCGCTACCGCCACATATCGTCGTCGGCGAAGGGATGGGCCGGGCCGGTGAGCTTCGGCTTGGGCAGGGCCTTGAGGGCTTGCTCGGCCAGTCGTAGGTCCTCGCGAGTAGTGATCTTGAAATTCACGGGCGAGCCGGTGACGACGGTCACGGCGTGCCCGATTTGCTCGACCAGTTGGGCATCGTCGGTGGCGGCCAGATGGCCCCGCTTGGCGTGGGCCTCCATCAACAGCGTGCGCCGGAAGACCTGCGGTGTCTGGGCTTCCCAGAGGTTGGCCCGCGAGACGGTTTCTTCGATGGTATGATCGCCGCGGACCCGCTTGAGCGTGCTGGCCACCGGAATGGCCAGGATTGCGGCGTCGGTCTTTTCGGCGGCGGCGAACACCCGTTCGATCCATTCGTCGGCCAGGCACGGCCGGGCGGCATCGTGGACGCAGACGAAGTCGATGTCGGCCTTCACCCGGGCCAGGGCCTTGGCGATCGAATCGCTCCGCTCCGCTCCGCCTTCCACCACGTCAATGCCCATGATCGCGACGTTGGCCCCGAACTTGAAATGAAAATACTCGTGGTCCTCGGGAGAGATCACCACGAGGAATTGCTTGACGTCCTGCCGAGCCAGAAATCGCTCGGCCGAGTGCAGCCAGACCGCTTTGCCAGCCAGGGGCGCGTACGGCTTCTTGTAGTTCTTGTCGTGGAACCGGCTGCTCTTGCCGGCGGCCGCCACGACGACTGCGAATTTCGCCACCGCGGGGGCTCCGAGGGCGCTAGCGTTGCGTTGTGAGCACGCCGGTCATTGTGGGCTTTCCTGCCCGGGCGTCAAGCGCGGCGCAGGCCGGCGCTCGCGTTCAAACTGCGCCCGGGGCTTCGCCGTGGACGGTGCCAGCGACCAGCCTATAATGGCGGCCGACCTTCGCTCCGCGGCCGGCGTCTGCGCCGCGGTCGCTTTGCCGCCCGACACGCTTTCCCCCCAACGGACCAGTGCTTGATCGCGATCCTGTCGAACCTTGTGCTGGGCATTCATCTAATCGCGGTCGATCTGGCGATGGCCGGACCGCTGGCGTGCCTCGTGTTGGGCCAGCGCGCCGACGGCTTGGCGACGTCCAAGCCGGGCGGCTTGAGATTCGCATCGCTCGGCACTCGATGCTGGCGATGCTGGCCGGCGCCGCGCTGGGCGGCCTGCAGATCGGCTTGCTGTGGCTGATGGGGCGGCAGCAATTCTTCGCCGCGCTGGTCGCACCGTGCCGGCCTCGCGGCTTTGGTTCGCTCTGGCCGAGATCATCTTTTATTTCGGCTGCATGGCAGCCTATATACTGGTCCGCCGTGCGCCGCGACGGATTCCGCTCGTGGCAGGACTATTGGCACTGCTGGCGGCCACGGACCTCATGTATCACTTCCCGCCGCTGTTCACGATTCTGACGGTGCTCGACCGCCGGGCCGATCTGGCCGGGCAGACTCTGTCCAGCTCGCTCTATCGCAGCTTGATGCTCGATCCGCAGGTGTTGGCAATGAGCGCCCACGTCTGGCTGGCAGCGATCGCCGTGACTGGAATCATGACAATGCGGATGGCCGCCCGCGTTCGCCCCGGCGATGAACCGGCGGCCGCGGCGGAACACGTGAAGCTGGCCGCCCGCTGGGCTCTGGCTGCGTCGCTGGCCCAGTTGCCCGTCGGCATTTGGCTACTGCTGACCGTTCCGGGCCGCAGCCGCGAAGCTTTGATGGGGGGCGACGTGGCGGGATCGCTCCTATTCGTGCTGGCGATCGTGGGCACGTTTGGCCTGCTGCACCATCTGGGGGCCGCGGCCTTCGGCGACACGGCGCCCGGCCAGATTTGCCGCGCGGTCGCGCTGGTTTTCGGAGTGGTGCTGCTGATGACTGCCGCGCTTGATCGCACCCGAGAGCCGTCGGCCGAACCGGCCGGCGCGGTCACGTTTCGTCTGGAATCGCCCGGCGGCCGAGCACGACCCGCACGGCAAACGCACGCGCCAAAATCGTACTTGGGATCCGTGAGCCTCGAAGAATCGCCCTGAACCGCGAGCAACCATGAGCGCCTGAAACCATCGTTCTGCAAGATTCCACGGGTGGCACCGAGGCCCGAATCATGCCTGCCTTGGGGCTGAACTGCTACAGCTTTCGGGTGACGCTCGGCGGCGAGCCGGTCGAAGCGCTTTGGGCCGATCCGGAGTTTGCGGGCGGCGAGAAGCGACCGACCCGTAGCGGGATCCCGATCTTGTTTCCCTTCGCCGGCCGAATCGGCGGGGCTAAGTACCGCCACGCCGGCCACGACTATCAGCTCACCCCGAGCGACGAGCTGGGCAATGCCATCCACGGCTTCGTCGTGCATCGCCCGTGGCGCGTCGTCGAACAAACGGCCGACAGCCTGACCGGCGAATTCCAGGCTTCCGTCGACGATCCGGCGATCATCGAGCATTGGCCGGCCGACTTTTGTCTGCGCGTCACGTATCGCGTCTCGCCCGGCACGCTCCACGCCCGGCTCGTGATCCGCAATCCCGACAGCCGTGAACTCCCCTGTGGGTTGGGACTGCACGGTTACTTTCGTCTGCCGCTGGCGCGCCAGGTTCGGCCGCCGATTGCCTGGTCCGCGTGCCGGTGGGTGATCGCTGGGACCTGACCGGCATGCTTCCCTCGGGCCGCCATGCGCCGAGCGAAGCCGGCACGCAACTCACCTCCGGCGTGCCGTTCGGCCGGACGAAGTTGGACGACGTGTTCGACTCGCGGTTCGATGCGCCGGCTGGCCGCGAGGAAGTCTGCACAAGCACCTTGGTCGACCCGGCCAACCGCCGCAAGCTGACGGTTCGTTACGGTGGGCTATTTCGCCATTGCGTGGTGTTCAACCCGCCGCATCGCGAGGCGATCTGCATCGAGCCCTACACGACTGTACCCGACGCGTTCGCACTGTTGGCCCGCGGTGTCTCCCCGCACTTGCTCAGCCTGGCGCCGAGCGGGTCGCTGGAGACGTGGTTCGACGTCCGCGTGGCGGAAGGCAGCAGTTGATCGTGGCGTGTCGGTGCCGCCGATTCAGCGAGTCATGGCACAAGCCGCCATACGGCGAGCGCGGCCAAAAAGTAAGCCGCGGCTCGGCGATGCCGACGGAAGAAGAAGCCGGCGACGCGACGCCCCGGCGCGGTGGTGTTTGCCATCCGACGCTCTCCGGTGATGAGACGGATTGGGTTCGACAAGCGTGCTGCGCGGGACAAAACGCCCAGCGTGGCCGCGCCCTGGGCCGACATCGGTTGCCCTCCACGTAATTATGAGGCCGCCGTTAGGCTGACAGTAATAGGCCACTTGCTGGGAGGAAGTGGACCGATTCTCCGCGGACACTTGCCGGCCGCCTCGTCGACAAAACTCGACGCAATTGCGGGTGCCGAATAAAATGGACATGTGCAGCCCGGATCGGATTGCACTCCGTAGCGCCGCACGGCATCGCATTGGAATCCAGGAGGGTGGTCATGAAGCGAATTCAATTCTCGACCTTCGTCGTATTTGCAGTTCTGGCCACGACCGGCCCTTGGTCGCCGATCCAGGTTTCCTGCGGTCGGGCCGACATGGTGCAACTGACCAATGGCGACGTGCTGCACGGCACGGTCGACTGGCTGAACGAAAACAGCTTGCAACTGACCAGCGAGATTCACGGCGCGCTGCGGATCAAGCGCGACAAGATTGCCGCCATCGGCCTGGGCGATCATCCGGTGCTCACCGCGGCGGCGCCCGCTCTGCCAGGGGGTCCTGGACCGGCGGCCAATCCCTTCACTCCCGGCGCTCGGCCCCAGGCGGCGACGCAGTCGGTCGAGGAGATCGTCAAGCAATTGCAGGTCGGTGGGATCGACGCGAAGGACTTGCAGGACGTGCAGAAGGCTTTTCCGCTGATTGCCGCTCCCGAGGCCCAGAAGGAGTTCACGCGGATGCTCGGGGGCCTGATGAGCGGCACGTTCGGGGTGGGCGATTTGCGCCGCGAGGCAATTCAGGCGCGCGACCAGATCAAGGATCTTTCCAACGAACTCGGCCCCGAAGCGACGTCGGCCCTGCAAGGTTACCTGGGCATTCTGAATCGCTTCATCGACGAGAGCGCGCCCGCCAAAGCTCCCCCGCCAGCGGCCCCCGTTCAATCCGCGCCGGGTCAGCCGGTGCCGGTCCCGCCGCAACCCGCTCCGCCGGCTAGTCCGCAGCGATAGCGCGTGATTTTTCCTGCGGTCTGACGTCGCTCAGCCCACGCGCAACAGAACGGGCCGAGGGGCTTGCCAACCTCAGGCCCGTTTACCTGTCTGCAACTGCTCTTGGCCGATCGCCGCTGCCGAACCTACACGCTGCGGCGGCGATGACGCCAGCCGCAGGCGGCCAATCCGACCAGGGCCATGCCGGCCAGCACGAAGCTCGAAGGCTCCGGCGTGAACGTCGTGACCACGATCTGGACCCCGTTGATATACGGGTAGCCTGGAATGGTCGCCGAGTAGATGAAGCCGCCGTCCGTCAGGCCGGTCAACACAACGTAGTCGGCGTTGTTGGTGGGGCTGCCCGAGTTTGTGCAGGGGCCTTGCGGGTACGGGTAGGGGGCGGCGGGGTTGCGACCGACATAGCCCGAACTCGACCGCCGTTGGCGTCGCGGGCAGCGTTTGAAGCAAAGTAGTCTGGGGTTGAGCCGACACGCTCAGGTAAGCACAACGGGTCCGCATGGACTTCCCTGCTCGGTTCGCTAGCCGTTGTGTTCTCCGGGCACGAACTGCTCGATGATTTGTTCGTCATAGGCACGGAACCCTGCCTTCAGATAGGTCGGCAATGCGGCCGGGTGATCGAGGTCGCACGTGTGGACCCAAACCCGCCGCGGGCGCCGCGACCAAGCGGTGCGCAGCGTCCAATCGAGCAGGAAGCGACCAAGCCCCTGCCCGATGAAGTTGGGAAAGAGCCCAAAGTAGGCCAATTCGATATCACTCTCCACACGCCGGTCCAATTCGGAATAGCCGGCCAGCTCTCCCGCGACACTCAGGACGAAAACCTCGACCCGGTCATCGCGCAAGATTGCTTGCAGTTGCTCGTCAGGCATGACGATTCGATCCACCCAGCACAGTCCGGCTCCGACCGACCGATACAGTTGCCGATAGAATTCGTTCGTCGGACGATGGATCCGTCGAATTTCCACAGCGGCACGTGGCGGAGCCACCTCGCAGGCGGGCGGGACGAGCATTTCCAAGTAGGTGGTCTTGGTGGGAACGAGTGGCATAGGCCGACGGCGCAGCGGGGTGTGCGGGCGAGGCGAGATCAAATCCGTTCGCAACCAATCACCGATCAGACGATCGCTGGCTGCAGGTCGCTCGCGCGAGATTCTGGCCCAATCAGCATCGCATGCCCGTGTCGGACCTGCTAGTCGGGGCGGGGGTCCCGACTGGAAATACCCGGTCGTGTTCGAACTGATCGTTGGGGCATTCGGCCCGGCAAGCATCTGTTTGCAGCGACAGGAGCTGCCGTGTCGCAATCATTGGCATCTTGGGTCAGCATCGCGTCCTCAAGCCGATAGACGCGCGGGTGCCGAAAGTTGCTCGATGCGCCCAACCTGCACCAGCAATTCGGCGATCTGATGCGTTCGTTCTTGTTGCCACTCGGTATCGATTCCTGGACGTGCGACGTCGTCGACCCAGGATGCAAACTGCGAGATCAATTCCAGCAACCGTAGTGCGACCGGGCATTTCAGCTGCCGCGAGTCCGGCGGAAACTTGAGAATCCGTGCATCCATCGCTAAGCCACCCTCGATTGTGCTGGGAATACGCAAACGAACTTCGGACCGCGCCTCGCAGGCGGCATTCACGGCCTTCATCTGGGTGGTACTTCACCTTCTCGCCTGTTCGCAAGTTGCGACGACGACAGGGGAAGCATCGAGTCGTCTTCAGGGCGGGTTTCCCGGTCGTTTCCGGGCCCTATGCGGTGCCGCAGGTGACTGTAGGGCGGAGATGGTCAGGCCCCGATCTTGCCGCCCGCTGAATAGGCAGCGATGACGTAGCTGGCCGTCGGCGAGTAGTAGACGTAGCAGGCCAGTCGACCTCGCTGTGTGCCATCATGCACTGAAATCAGTGGCCGCAGTTTGCCGCTGAAGTTCTGCTGTTCGCCGTGTTTTGGCCCGCCGAGAAAATGTACCCTGGTCATGATTCGTTTGCCTGATTCGGGTGACCGGAACGAGTTCGACAGAGGGATACGAGAACAGCAGTCCCCACGGCAAGCCCAGATTTGGTCCGGCACGCCAGGCCCGGCCTGGCGGCACGCAAGCCACGCGTCGTCGCACAAGCCGAGTTTTGCTGCTCGCCAAAAATCGCGGGCGAAAGCACCATAGCGCAGCAACCTGTCATGCTGGCTACGAGTGTCCAGCGAGCACGATTGTTCGCTGTGCCAACGCCGGTTACGCGTTGGCCGTCCCGCCGCGTTTTCGGCGAGTCTTCCGCGGCGCGCCACAGGTCGCACAGTCGGCGTGCGGTTTGGCTCGCTCTCGGGAAGGGTTGCCCTCGATCGCACGTGGGGATTCGATCAACTGCGGCGAGCGTTTCCACCTGCGAAGGATGCAGCCTCAAATGCCGGCACACCAGTTGCAGAACTACGATCTGCGCTTTTGCACCTGTCATTGTGGCAAACGAATCTTTGCAGCGAGGGAGCGATCATGACCCGCGGTGAACTGTTTTCGCTGGTGGTGGTGCTGGGGTGCGTCACAGAGTGTCTGGCGGCCGATCCTGTCAAGCCGGCGCCGGGGGCCAAGCCTGTGACGCCCGAGTCGAAGGAGCCGGCTAAATCGGCCCGAATTTCCTCGCAGGTGCAGGTCCAGCCCGCCACGACTCTCACCGACAAGGAGAATCGCGAGTTGTCGTTCGCCGCTGGTCGCTTGCTCAAACACGTCGCGCAGGCGCGCACCGCGATCGCGGAAAACAAGACCGATCGGGCGACCAAGGATGTTGATCAGGCCGTGAAGCTGATGCAGATCATCGACGGCGTTCTGCCGCGCTACAAGATGAAGACCACGATCCACTCGGGTGACCTGTTGTATTCGGACGAGGATGAATTTACCCCGGAGTTCATCACCGTCTTCGAGGAATTGGAACGACGAGATATCGTTTCGCCCATCCTTCGGGCGAAAGCCGATGCCGCTCCAAAATCCGGGCCGCAGCCGGCAGCTCAAGACGAGAGTAGGGCGCAGTTTACGTCAGCCAGTCGGATGTCGACTATACGGCCATCAAACTGGACGTGGATTTCAGCCGGCGACTGCTACGCGAGGCCGGTCAATCGCTTGGCCAGAACGATCCCAAGCAAGCCGATCGGGCATTGGCCTTGCTCCAGTCGGCCGCCGTGCTGCTGGAATACGACGAAATCGACATGCCGCTTGCGCAAGCTGCCGACAATCTTAAATTGGCCGAAGCCGAAATGAAGTTTGGCCGCTACGACGCCGCCAAAGCGGCCCTGCATGCGGCCGTCGACGAGCTCGAGAAATACGAAAAGCAGAGCGGCGAAACCCGTAGCAAGGAAGTCGCGGCCCTCCACAAGGAAATCCGCGAGCTCACTGCCGAGCTCGAAAAAGGCAAGCCCTCCGAAGCGGATGCACAACAGCACGCGACTCGCATCTCCGGCTGGTGGGACCGGGCGCCAAGTGGTTCCGCAACCAGTAAACTCCGCTGGCCTGCGGATCTTCGTGGGAGCAAACTCAATTTGACCCGGCTGCTACAGGGAGGCGCGGTGACGGCGCAGTGGGCAGCGCAGAGTCTCGGTTGTCGTGACCGCCGGTTGGTCCCTATCCCCGTCAGCAGCCCATTGTGAAGGGCTTGGGGCGCTCAGCGCGGCGCCGGGGTCAATCGCCACGCGACGATCTGCGGCCGCAAGAAAGAGCCCGAGCGCTTTGATCTCCGAGACATTTCGGGAAGTACACCCCAGAGGGCTCGAACCTCTAACCTTCGGTTCCGTAGACCGATGCTCTATCCAATTGAGCTAGGGGTGCAAAGTCGCAAACGCCCGATTGTAGCAAATCGCCGCCCATTGGGTAGGCCGCTGGCGACTGGCCGCAAGCCGAGTGGCGGTGCTGCAGCTAGGGGGCGGATCCGACCAGCCGGAGGCTGTTGGCCGCTTATGGCTTCCATGGCACGGCCTTGAGGT
Source organism: uncultured Planctomycetaceae bacterium (assembly GCA_963828155.1). GTDB lineage: Bacteria > Planctomycetota > Planctomycetia > Pirellulales > PALSA-1355 > CAWCAX01. The sequence goes on along the minus strand of CAWHDQ010000006.1, from coordinate 114,876 downwards.
CCTTGCGCACGGCGTCGACTTCTGCCTGGTCCCAGTCGGGGATAGGCAGGCCGTCGTGCTCCAGCATCGCGCGAAAGAACTTGCTGGCGATGATCTCGTCTCCCAGTTCCGTGGGGTGATGCCCGTCGGCGACGAGGGCAGTTTCCTTGTATTTGGCGGTGTCTTCCCAGACGCCCTTCACCCAGACGAAGCCGGGAATCTTTTCCTGGGCGATCTGGGCGACGGCGAAGGTCTCTTCGTTGCGGTTCCACTCGTGCGGATCGTCCAAGTCGCGCCAGTATTTCTTGGGTGAGAGGAAGTACAGAGCGGCCCCATCGGCGAAAATGGTCTGGATGTGAGTCCGCAAGAAATTCCGCGCCATCTCGATGTGCAGTTTGTCGTCCGGCCCTTGGATGCGGTTTTCCGGGATGCAGGCATAGCCGGTGTTGTTCATCGCCATGATGATCACCGGCGTGCCCGGATTGTCGGCGATCAGCTTTTGGATCGTATTCTGGTAGCGTTCGCTGCGTGTGGCTTCCCACTGGTTGGGGTCATTAGCCGAGGGCTTGCAGTTGATCCAGCCCGGCATCCGCCACTGGGCGCCGCCGATCGAAAAATTGTGGATTTGCAGCGGGCAGTCGGGCCCGACCTTGCCGGTATAGCGATAGAACTTCCGCTGCAGCCGGGCCGGATAGCCGACCGACGTCGAGGGGCCATAGCTGCCGAATAGGCGTTTTTCGCCGCTAAAGATTTTCAGGTCGGGCATGGCGCCCGAAGCCGATTTGGCCGCAGCCGCGCTGGGCTCGTCGCCGCGCGGGCGCAACGCCAATCAGGGCCAGCCCCAGGCTCGCCGCGCCCCACGCAATCGCCACCAGGTATCCGGAGCACAAAAGTCTGCCTGCCGCCGACGTGGTTTGCACGATGGGTTCCTTTGCGTTTGATTTCCGAACAGCAAGCGACGTCGCGTCCATGCAGCGACGCCTGGGCCGCGGAGCGCCGCCTGACCGGGCAGCCGGATTATCTCCGGACAGCACCCCCGTCTCAAGCGGCGCGGGACTGGTTTTGAACGTCACCCCGTGGCTGCGACGGCCCGCGCCATTGGGCGATCCCCGCGCGCTCGCTTATACTGAGAATGGCCGGGCCGCGTGCCGGACGAATCTGGTGCAGCCTGGTCCGTGTTGCGGTGCGACTTGACCGCGCGGCCTGGGAGCCAATCGGCCCAGAGCGCGATCTCACGGCGAAACCCATTCCAAGCGACCATTCCAGCCTGCGGTCGGCCTCGCGTCCGCGGGAATTCATTCTCCAGCAGGACACCTTGCACCATGCGAATCCTTTCGCTGCTTGCCGCTGCGGCGGTCCTCTCGGCCACTTGGGTTCTGGCCCAGACGCCTTCGGTTCCCAAGAAACCCGCCGCTCCGGCCAAAGCGCCGACCGGCAGTCAGCCCGCGGCCAAGCCCACTGCCGACAAGAACGGCGGCGACAAGAACGGCGGCGACAAGCCCGCCGCCGACAAGCCGGCGCCCGGACCGAAGGACGAGGTGCGCAAAGCGAGCCAGACCTATCTTGCGGCGCTCAACGCCGGCGACTTCAAAGCGGCCGCGGCACTCTGGGCGGCCGATGGACAGTTTACCGATTCGTCGGGCCGCAGCACGCCAGGCCGCACGCTCGTCAGTGAGGTACTGCCCAAAAAATATGCCGACGGCAAGCGCCCCCAGCTTTCCGTCGACCTGAAGTCGATCCAGCTGATTACACCCGACATTGCTCAGGAAGAGGGCAACGTGCAGGCCACGGCGGCCGACGGCACGGCGCATCCGCGGGGCAAGTTCAACGCCCTTTGGGTCAAGCAGCAGAACAAGTGGTTGCTCAAGGCGCTGCGGCAAATGAGCGACACGGGCATGGACCACACCTATCCGCTCACGGACTTGGAATGGCTGGTCGGTCACTGGGCCGCCGAAAACGACGGCGACGACATCTACATCGACGTCCATTGGACGCCGAATCGGGTGTACATCATGCGCGACATCACCGTGATGCGCGACGGGCTGGTCCGGCACAGCGTCACGCAGCGGATCGGACTCGATCCGCTCAGCCCGAACCTGAAAAGCTGGAGCTTCGACTCGGACGGCGGACTGGCCGAAGCCTATTGGGAGAAGATGGGCGATCGCTGGGTCGTGGCCACGCGCGGGGCTTCGGCCAATGGAACGATTACCAGCGCCCACAATTTCTACTCCGACATCAAGCCCGATTCATTCACGGTCGATTCGAGCGATGCCCGGCTGGGCAACACGGCGGTCAACGGCCTGAAGCTGAAGTTCACCCGCGATACGTCGATGGAGAAATCAGTGGCCAGTGTCGATTCGCCGCTCACGGCCAATCCGCCGCCCAGTGGCGGCAATGGCGGTTCGCCCAACGGCGGCAACACACCTGGCACGCGCAATCCGCCGCCGAACGGCAATCCGCCGACGCAGCCTTCGCCCGGCGTCGACAGCATGGCCAAGGAGCAGATCCTCAACAGCGCCGAATGGCGGCAGACGCAGCAGGCCTACAACGAATGGCTGAGCATCCAGAAGATCTACACGCCCGAGGAAGTCCAGGAATTGAAGGCCGAGACGCGGGCCAAGATCGCCAAGATGACGGCACCCCAATTGCAAAACTTTCTCGACGACGCCAACGAGAAGGTCAAGATCTTGCTCAGCAAGCAAGCCGAGGACGCGCGGCTCTGGCTGGCACAGCGGATGGCGGTGGAAGTGAAGCTGTCGCCCGAGGATCTCAAGTTGCAGCGGTCCGATATTGCCAACATGACGGCAGCCCAGGTCGAGCAGCGGCTGCTGGAAATCGAGCAGCGGCGAAAGCAAACCGAGCAGGCTCAGACGGCCTTCGACAACGATCGCCAGTTCCGCATCAAGGCGATGAACGAGCAGGCCAAGCAGGACAATCAGGATCGCGAGGCCGCGCTGAATCGGGCCGCCGAAGATATGTCGGGCTATGGCGGCTATTACGGAGGCGGCTGGGGTGGCCCCCCGGGGGGTGTTCGAGGCGGGTGGGGGGGTGGCTACCGCGGTTACTACGGCGGTTACCGCTGGTAACCCGCCGGCTTCGGCGGCGGAAGCGACTTACGAATCCGTCGGTTCAGCCGCGGGAATCGGCACCGCCCCGGCGGCGGCCCGCAGTTGGGCCTCGAGCTGGACAGGCAAGGCGATGCCCAGCTCTCGGGTGCGCCGCAGATGACCGACCGCTTCGGCTGTCTGCCCGGCCGAGAGCAGCAGCAGGCCCAGGTTGTAGTGCGTGCTGCCGTCGTCCGGAGCCAGGACCAGCGCCCGCTCGTAGGCTTTCCGTGCTCGGCCGGTGTCGCCCATTTGCATCAGCACGGTGGCCAGATTGCATAGCGCTGGTGCAAAGTCGGGGTTGGTGTCGAGCGCTTCACGATAAGCCGCGAGCGCGCGGGCAAATCGCCCCGGGCATGACGCAAATTGCCCAGCTGAAAATGGGCCAAACCCATTTGCGGATCGAGCTTCAGCACGCACAAGAGATTTTGCTCGGCGTCGTCCAATCGGCCCAGCTGTAACTGGGCCACCGCCAATTCGTAGCCGGCCGAGCGGGCAATGTCGGTGCGGCCCGCCGCACGGCCGACTTTCGCCATGCTGGCGGCCGGCCCGGCCATCGCGGTGCCGACTGTGGCCGTCGGCGGCTGGCTCGCTAATTCGGCAAGTGGCTGGAGAGTCGAGATTGCCTGCTCGAAGCGGCCGGCGGCAACCAGCGCCTTTCCCAAACTGAGTTGGGCATCGGGTGACGCCGGGTCGCGCTCGCTGCCCGCACGGGCCAGGTCCACGGCCTCGTCGTGGTCTCCCCCACGCGACAAGAGCAGCACTAGCGCGGCCCGAGATTCGGCATCGGCCGGATCGGCGGCCAGCGCGGCCCGATAATGCTCGACTGCTCGACCGTCGTCGCGACGGCGCTCGCACATTCGTGCCCAAGCGGCATGAATGCTCGCATTGCGGGGCTCGAGCCGATCGGCCTGTTCGAAGGCCCGATTGGCTTCGTCCCACTCGCCGAGATTGCCCAGCGCGATGCCCAGGTTACAGTGGTTGTTCCAGCGGCGGGGACCCAGCCGCACGGCTTCGCGCAGGGCGGCGGCGGCCTCGGGCTGGCGGTCGGCGGCCAGGGCGGCGGTGCCCAATCGGGCGAAGGCCTGTTGCGAGTAGGGCCGCAGCGCCACGGCAGCCTCAGCGGCTTCGAAGGCCCGGGTCGCGTCGCCGCGCTTGAGGGCTTCGTCGCTGATCCGCCATTGCAACTCGGGCAGCTTCGGCATCAAGGCTGCCAACTGGGCCAGCGACTCTTGCTCGCTCGCGGCGCCCAAGGGTCGCACCAACTCGCAGGTCATCAGCCCAACGGCCAGCACGCCCAGTCCGGTGCAGAGCACGGCATGCCGGCGGCACCAGCGTGCTTCCGGCGCGGGCGCAGTCGTCGCGGTTAACACGCCGCTGGCCGGACGATCGGCAATCGCCAGGCCGGCCTGCATTTTGCGGTCGCTGACTTTCCAGATGAAGCCGTCGAAGTAGAAGTGCAGGAAGGTCGACATCGTCAGCAGCGCCATCAGCACCCGCTGCGGCCAACTGTCGCCGGCGATCTCGCCCAGCAGCCGAATCGAGCCGAACGCGGCGACGATCGCCACGTAGAGCAGCAGGCTGGCCCAGCGGTCCTGCCGCAAAAGCGCGGCCAGGGGCCGGGCCAGGGCATCGCTCTTGCGCCGCCCGCGATTGTACGACCAGACGATCGCGTGATATTGCAAGGCGTGAAAGATTTCGAACGTGGCGATGCCGATCAGCAGGTCGGTGGCCAGCACGCCCCCCAACCAATAGAGCCAGCCGGTCGACAGGGCTAGCGCCACCCGGGGCCAGGCCAGCGGCGCCCGGCGGCGGAATCGTCCCGCCAGATGGTAGACATACGCGGCGATCACCACTGCCGCCGCGATGCCCAAGGCCCACCGCGCGGCGCTGAGCGCCGCCGGACCGGGCAGCGGCAATCCGGTCTTGGCGATCACGTCGGCGATGCCGTACACCCGGGCGTCGCTCATCACCAGTCCGGCGGTGAAGATCACCAGACAGAGCGCCAAGTCGAGCCGGGCGCCCGACCGCTCGCCGGTGCCTTGTTTCAGGTCGTAAATCCGCATGAAGCCGTACGTCTGCATCAGGCCGTGCCAAGTGGCCCAAATGAGCAGAATCAGCGACAGGCCGTGCAAGCTGAGGGCGGCCGCGACCAGGGCGATGCCCAGCACGATCGGCGGGGCCAGCACGAATCGCAGCCGGTAGCGGGCAAACAGCTCGCGGTCGCCGTACGCCCGCAGAAAGCCGGGCAAGTGATGCCCGAGCGTGGCGAATGAAATCACGACCAGCGACAGCTCTTCGGCATCGATCAGATGCCCGACCGAGAGCGTGACGAGGGGCACAATCGCCAGCGGTGCGGCGATCAGCAGCGCCAGATCCCAAAACGGCGAGATGATCCAAGCGCGCACCGACGATGCTCGCGCGCTGGCGGCGCCCGGCGAACGGTTTGGCACAACCGCGGTGCTCATGGCATTCTCGCCGCCGGTAGCAAAATCGGATCCATTCGAGCGGCCACCCCGGGGCGGGGTGAGTTCTTTAGTATAGTCTGCCCGCTGCCAGCAGACCGGATGGGCAGGGAGGCGGCGCGGCCCCTACTCGGCCGCTTGGGGGCTCGTCCGGCAAGCTGCGTAAGCCGTCGAATCCGTTCCGCCTGTGCCGATTCGGCCGCCTCCGCTGGCAAGGAATATTCTGGTTCTACCGCGACCAGGCTATACCTGGCCTGACTTACAGGCCGAAAAGGAACCCTGAGCACGACCCTTGCGGTCGTCATCATCCCACCTCGTATCCGCCCCCGGCAGCTCGGTCCGCGAGCCTTGCGGAGGCCCGTTCGCCAGCGTTTCCGCCCCGCCCGTCGTTCCGCGTTCGAGCGTTTTCCCACCCGTCGATTCCCCCCTTCGTTGTCTCCCAGGCAGATTCCTTGCACACGAGGCCAGTCCATGCGCCAGTCCGGCTGTTTGTCGGTCCACTCGCGATTTTGTTTGCCGTTTTCCTGTTTGGCGGCGGTCGGCAGGCCGCGCGGGCGTCCGACTCGTTGGACGACGCGTACGACGCCGTTGACGAGCCGGCGGCCCTGCCGTCGGACCCGTTCAGCAAGGACGACCCGCATCCGGACGCGCCTGCTAGCGAACCGGCTCAGATATCGCCAGCCGATGCCACGGCCCCGGCCAAACCGGCTGAACCGAATTCGATCATCGGCACCGTGGACGGCTGTATCAATGCCACCGCTGCCTGCCAGGGCTCCTACTCGCCCGACTGCTGTTGCGATCACTATCTGCCGCCAGTGCCGGTCGACCCGTACTGCCGCCATTTCCCACAGGATGGTTTTCTGCGGGTTCGCGGTTGGCTCGACGCGGGCATCCTGGGCAATACGTCCAATCCGGCCAGCCATTTCAACGGACCGTACAACTCGCAGCAGGTCGACAACGGCCAGTTCAATCAGGCCTATCTGATCATGGATCATGCACTCGATCCCGACGGCGAATTCGGCGTCGGCGGCCGGTTCGACATGCTCTACGGCGCCGACTACTACGTGGCCCAGTCGAACGGACTGGAGCGGCACGATAACGGCACGCCGCGATGGAACAGCAGCCAGTATTACGGTCTGGCGTTGCCGCAAGCGTACCTTGAAGTGGGCCGGACCAGTGCTTCGGTCAAGCTCGGTCACTTCTACACGATCGTGGGCTATGAAAGCGTGCAGTCAGCCAACAACTTCTTTTACTCGCATGCTTACAGCTATCAATTCGCCGGCCCCTTTACCCAATGGGGTGGCCTGGCCAACTGGCAGCCCAGCGCCAATTGGCAAGTCCAAGGCGGGCTGGTCAACGGCTGGAACACGCTCAACGGCCCACCCAATCGGGCGAATTTCCTGGGCAGCATCAAGTACACCAGCGACGACCAATCGTGGTGGTCGTCGTTTGCTATCATCACCGGCGAGCAGCCGAACAATCCGGCCAATCTGCCCAACGTCGTGCCGGCCAACGCCAACCGCACCCGGTATAGCTTCATCATCAGCAAGCAGATCGGGTGCCGAGCGGAGTACGTCTTCCACCAATGGTTGGGCTCGCAATCGCAGGGCGAACCGGGCGGCGGCACCGCCATGTGGTACGGCATCGACCAGTACCTGTATTACCGGCTGAATGACCGCTGGCGGGTCGGCACCCGGTTCGAGTGGTTCCGCGACGAGGACGGCACCCGTGTCGGCCTGACCGAACCGTCGAACCCGAACCAGGCTCCGCTGCCGGGCAACTACTTTTCCTGGACGATCGGCGCCAATTGGTCCCCCACCACCAACGTGGTCCTGCGACCCGAGCTTCGCTGGGATACGTACAGCGGTTCGGCCAAGCCGTTCGATGACGGCACGAAAACGTACCAGCTGCTGTTGGGGCTCGACGCGATCGTGCAATTCTAGGCCCATAGTAAGAATTCCTGCTGGCACGAGTTAGGCGCGGCCTTGCTAGCAGACGTACGCAGGGCCGCTTTACGCTCCGCGCCGCGCGGCTTATGGTGGAATGAGTCGGAGTGGGCCGGACGGCCGCTGGCTCGGTGCCCGGGAGCGATCTTGGGCGGCGGGCGGGAGGAAAGTCCGGGCTCCAGAGGGCACAGCGGTGGGTAACGCCCACCGACCGTGAGGCCAGGGAAAGTGCAGCAGAAAGCAAACCGCCAAACCGCGCCGCTTGCCGGCGCGGCGGTAAGGGTGAAACGGTGAGGTAAGAGCTCACCAGCAGGCTGGGCGACCAGCCTGGCTAGGCAAACCCCGCTGGGAGCAAGACCAAGCAGGAAGGAGCACGGCCGGCGCATGCGCCGGCCGCTGCGCGGATCGGTCCGGTCCGCCACCACTTTCGGGTAGGTTGCTGGAGGAGCCGAGCAATCGGCTTCCTAGAGAAATGGCCGTCCTCCGGCGCGGAATCGCGTCGGGGAACAGAACCCGGCTTACCAGGCCCACTCCGACCTTATCTTTGCGGCCGGGTACCATTTCCGCTAGCATCGCTGGTTGGCCGATCGCTGCGGATCAAGTTTTTTGGGACGAAAAGTCCGCCCGGCGTCCAGGGGGGCGCCGCCCCTTTCGGCCAGAGCGACTCGAAAGACCATGAATTGGCCGGCGGCCCCGCCGCCGGAAACGGCTCGCGCCGTCACGAGGCGGCCACGGCGGCCGGTGCCGGCGACGATTCGGTCGGCACCAACTCGTCATCGACCACTTGCAGCAGCTTGGAAATACACAGCTTGTTCATGCTGGTTCCATGCTGCTTGGCCTCGTCCTTGAGGGCTTCGTGCATGCTCTTGGGCAGACGGACCGTGATGACCCGCTGGGGCTCCTTGCTGTTAGCGGTCTGGTCCGACGTGGTTTCGCGGAGCTTAGCCAGCATTTGTTGAATTTGCTGGTACTCGGTGGACTGCTCAAACTGAGCAAGTGAGGCAGGATCTGGGTAGGCTCGGCGCACGACGCCGTCCAATCCCAGGATCTCCCGGAAAAAGGTCACCCAGTCGGGGTTCTGGTTGAACATCTCCGTGGCCACTCGAAAGACCTCTTGTCGCTTTTCGTTCATCCGTACTCTCCTCGAAACCAATGAAACGGTGAATTCCGGGATTCCGTTGTCCCCGGTTGCCGAATCGTAGAGTGCTGTCAAGCTAACGCCGGATAGCATTATGCTGCTTGCAGTTGCGAGGAATGCAGAGTGCCTGCCCAAGTGACGGGCAGCCGTGCCCGAAATCAGGGCACTGGCCTCATTGCCTAATAAGTGGGCAGGCACTATTTTCACAAATACCAAGTGTCCAGTTTGTCCTGGTCTCGATTTCCTGAGGAAATCTTCTCATGTCCGAGCCCGATTTTGCCGCGATTGACGCCGTTTTTCGCCTCGTGGATCGGCCTTTATGGATCGTGACCTCCGCGCACGAAAAAAAACGCGGCGGACTCGTGGCAACTTGGGTAAGTCAGTCCTCGCTCGATACCGCCACCCCGCTAGCACTCGCCGGGCTAGCACCGAACCACTACACCACCGAGTTGGTAGCTGCTAGCAATGCTTTCTGCTTGCACCTGATTGCTAGCGACCGGATTGATTTAGCCTGGCGGTTCGGCATCGGCAGTGGCCGCCACTCCGACAAGTTTGCTGGCCTGCCAAATCTACCCACTCAGACTGGTTCACCCAAACTTCCTGGATGCCTGGGTTGGCTGGACTGCCGAGTCGTCGAGCGCTATGACGCCGGCGACCGGATCTACTTCTGGGCCGAGGTAGTCGCCGGGAAGCACGAATCCATCGGCCAGCCGCTCATGGAGAGCGAACTGCTAGCCGCCGCCAGCGACGACCAGCGAGCCGCCTTAAGGGCCAGAATGCAGGCTGACATTGAGATTCATCGCTCGTTGCGAGCCGCTTGGCGGAGCCGGCTAATTGCCGCCACCGGCGATTCCGGCCGTGACAGATTGAGGGGAGTTGCCGGAGAATGACTTAAGTCGATTCGTCGCTTGATGTTATTGACTTTTGTCGCGCCCAGGGTTTAGACTGGAAGTACACATCCCCTGGCCGGTCCGCCCGCGCTGCCGCCACGCGCAGGCAAACTCAGAGATTCTGTTGATGCCCGACTCACGCTCGAGCCAGGTGCGCCCGCCATCCGGCAATTCGTCGCGCCGGGAGGCTGCGTCTGCGCCGCAGGGCGTCGATGCGGGGGCCACGGCGGGCCCGAGCCTGGACGACGACCTGACGGTGATCTCGTCCCGTGGTCCGATCACCGAACTGGACCCGGCCGGGGTCGAACCGCTCGAAGTCGGCAAGATGCTCGAAGGGGAGCGGCTGGGGCAGTTCGTCCTGCAGAAATACGTCGGCGGCGGCGGAATGGGGGTAGTGTTCAAGGCCCTGGACACGACGCTCAACCGCGAGGTCGCCGTCAAGGTGCTGGCACGCAGCCAGTCGCAGGACGAGGAAACGCTCCGCCGCTTCCAGAACGAGGCCCAGTCGGCGGCCCGGCTCGATCACGGCAACATCGCCCGGGTGTACTACGTCGGCCAGGATCGGGGGGTGCACTACATCGTCTTCGAGTTCATCGAAGGCATCAACATTCGCGATCTGGTGCAGCAAAACGGCCCCCTGCCCTTGGCCGACGCGGTCAGCTACACGCTGCAGGTGGCCGAGGCGCTGGCCCACGCCAGCCAGCGCGACGTGATCCATCGCGACATCAAGCCCTCGAACGTGCTAATCACGCCCGATGGCAAGGCCAAGCTAGTCGATATGGGGCTGGCCCGGCTGCTGCAGGTCGAGCACGCCGACCATGAGCTTACGGCCAGCGGCGTGACGCTAGGCACGTTCGACTACATCTCGCCGGAGCAAGCCCGCGACCCGCGCAGCGCCGACGTGCGCAGCGACCTGTACTCGCTGGGCTGTTCGTTTTACTTCATGTTGACGGGCCGGCCGCCGTTTCCGGAGGGGACGGTGCTGCAGAAGCTGCTCCAGCATCAGGGAGACGATCCGCCCGACCCGCGCAATTTTCGCCCCGAGTTGCCGGCCGAAGTGACGACGATCCTGGCCCGGCTCCTGGCCAAGAACCCCAGTCGGCGCTACCAGCAGCCGGCCGAGCTGATCGCCGAATTGAGCGTCGTCGGCGAGCGGGCCGGCCTGCCGTCGACGGCGTTCACGATCCATTACCGTCCGCTGGCGCGGCGAAAGCACCTGACGCGCTTTGCGAAGCATCTGCCCTGGGCCGTTCCACTGGTGGCGCTGGTGTTGATCGTGCTGGCGTTGGACTACGTGTGGTCGGGCAGCAGCGAGAGCGAATCTCCAGCGCCTCCCTCGGGCGGAGCGCCGGCGGCGCCCACGGCCCCGGGCACATCGGGCGGGCGCGAGCGGCCGACGTCCCCCACGCGGCGTGTGGTCGCCCGGCGTCCGGCCGACGCACTACCGGCGAAATCGGACGCGCCCGCGGCCCGCACGAGCAGCAACTCCGGCAGCCCGCCGCAGTCGACTGGCGAAGCAGCAATGCCCGCGCTGGCTGCGCCGGCGCTCGCCCCAGCGGCCCGCTTTCCGGCGATGCGAGCCCGGCGGCTGAGTCCCCCCACGACAGTTTTGCCAGCTGGCTGGGCGTGGCCCTGGGCCGCGGTGAGCGTGGCTTGGACCGCATGAAACGCTGGTTCGCCGGTCCGGAGCCGGGCGCACCAGACTCGCCCGAAACGCCGCCGGCCGCCGGCGGCAAGCCACTCGCGGCTCGGCCTGGCGTGCTGGTCGTCGCGCCCGATCGGCCGGCACCAGGCGTTTTTGCCAGCCTGCTCGCGGCGGTGGGCGCGGCCAAGACGGGCGACGTGATCGAATTGGACTTCGACGGCCGCCGCGAAGAACGGCCGTTGACGCTGTCGAACATCACCCTCGAGATCCGCGCCGCCGAAGGCCGCCGCCCGGTGATCACCTTCCGCCCGGCCGACGCCGATCCGGTCGGCTATCCGCGGAGCATGATTACAGTGGCCGGCGGCGTGCTGCGGACCAGCGGCGTGCAGTGGGAGCTGGACGTGCCGCGGCTGATCTCCGCCGATGCCTGGACGCTGTTCGAAACTCGCCGCGCCGAAGCGGTGCGTTTGGATCGAACGGTGCTGACCATTCGAAATGCTTCGGCCAGCGGCAGCGCGTTTCATCCGGCGGTGGCTTTCTTCGACGTGAAAAGTCCGCCGGGCAGCGATTCGATGGCGATGAAAACCGGCCCGCTGCCGACCGGCGCGATCGATCTGACCGACTCCCTCGTCCGGGGCGAAGCGACGATCCTTCGCTGCGACGAGTTGGAACCGGTGCGGCTGAGCGTGACGCAGAGCCTGATCGCCTCGACGGAAACGCTGCTCTTGGCCCGCGGGGCCAATGCCCAGATCCGCCCCGGCTCGCAAACGCGAATCGAATTAGATGCCGTGACGGCCCTGGTTTACGGCGGGCTGGTGCGCATGTCGGACGACGAAAGCTCGTCGCACTTGCTGCCCACGACGATCCATGTCGACAATTCGCTGCTGATCACGGCGGCCGAGGCCGCCTGGATCGACCAGCGAGGCATCGACAGCGTCGAGCGCTTCCAGGAGTTGATCGAGTGGTCGGCGGCCCGCGTGCTGTTCGTTGGCAACGACGCCTTCTGGCGAATTTCCACGCTGCAGGCGGGGCAAACAACACGGCTCGACTTCGCCGCTTGGAAATCGTTCTGGGGAGCCAGCCGTGAGCGCGATTGCCGCCATGTGGGCGAGGTCGACCTGCCGCGTCCCAGCGCGCAGGACCGGGCCAGCGCCGTGTCGCCACTCACGCTGGGCATGGCCTTGCGGCCACTGGTAGCCGTCGAGGGAAGCGATGCCGGAATCGAGGGATGCAGTTTCGACCGGCTGCCACTGCCCACTACCGAACCGGCCGACGAATGAGCCGGGGCCGACGCACCATCCGGCCCTGACAAGCGTCGCGATTGACTCGCGCCGCAACGCGGGCGGCATTTGTCTTGACAGTCCGCAACACGCGGATTCTACTGAGTGGCCAGCGGGCCGTGGTAGTGGCAAGCGCACGACCTGGGGCCCGATTCGTTGCGTTCCCGCCTCGAATCCTTCCTCGTGTTCCCCGATTCCCGGCCGTCAATGGGCCGGCAGGCGCATGTCTGCCGGCGGCGGCCCGAACATCCGTCATTTGGAGACCCCCCGTATGAAGAGCGTCTGCTGGTTCGTTTTGACGGCGGTTGTTGCAGTCGCGTCGATTGCCTGGCTGAATGTCGGCACGGCCCAGGCCCGCAAGCAGTACAGCGACGAATTCATCAAGAAGTACGTCACCGAAGATCCGAGCACGCCGGCCCAGAAGGCCCTCGACGCCGAGGTCAAGGCGGTCAAGTGCGGTGTGTGCCACGCGGGCGACAAGGGCGCGAACAAGAAAGAGCGCAATGCCTACGGCGCCGCGCTCCAAAAGGCGGTCGGCAAGAACGAGAAGAATGCCAGTGCGATCGATGCGGCATTGGACAAGGTTGCGGACGAACACAGCGTGCCCGGCAAGGACGACTCGCCCACGTTTGGCGACTTGCTCAAGGAAGGCAAGCTGCCGGTGAAATAACGGCGCTCGGCTTTACCGCGGCTCATTTCGATGCACTCGGCGGACCGGCTGCTTGGCGGCTGGCCGCCGTTTTTCGTGCGCCCGCACGCATTGCAGCGGGGCAGACGGTGGGCCTCGTTCGGTTAGCGCCACGCACGCTAGGCCCGGCGCTTTCGAGCGACTCACGCGCGTGCGCGACGATGTGGGGCGCGATTTGACGCCCCGGTGCCGCAGCGCACGGGCGCGACCGCGGCTGGAACGAGCACGGCGGCCCCAGCGATGAGTGCCAGCAGTCCGCGGCTCGACGGTGGCGTGGATGCCGCGCCGGGCGTGGAGCCGGAGCTGCGAAGGAACGATTCGACCGCTGGGCGGCCTGCAGACGGGCGTTTCCCACAACCCGCTCCAGAGGGGGCGCCGCATAGCGGCTTCAAATTGCGGTATTTGCGCGAAGTTTTCACCGCTCGCGCACGATGTGAAAAAATTAATTCGTGCTGGTCGCGCACGAGCCGATGCTGTGCAATACAGGGGCCGGCCAGCGCAGCGCCGGTTCGCAAATCAGGTTCAGCGACGAGTCGTACCATGTCTACCGCAGCCGTTAGCGGAAACTCGGCCAGTCAGGGGTTGTACCAATACTATCAGAGCGTGTTGCGGAACATGCAGCTGCAGGATTCGTCGGCGCGAGCTGCTCGTCGTCGAGTGGCTCATCGTCGGCCAGCAGTTCGACGAGCGCGACAAGCTCGTCCACTTCCGCGACATCTTCCAGCCTGTCGACCGACACCACGGCCAATGGCGCGTTGACCTTGCCGTCCGCAAGCGGCCGCCACCATCACGGTGGTGGCGGCAATGCCGGGGGATTGCTTTCGCAAATCGCGCAAGCCGTCAGTTCGGCGTCTCGTTGGCCGATTCCAGCGGCTCGTCGTTCGATCCGAATCAGGTGATTCAAAACGCGATCGAAAGCGTGCTGGGCCAGAACGGCACCGGTTCCTCGACCGGCTCCACGGATGCCAGCGGCGACGGTCAGAGCAGTGCCGCCACCACCGGCAGCGACCAGAGCAGTTCGTCCACAACGGGGCAATCCAGCTTTCAAGCCTTCTCTCAGCTCCTGTCTCAGAACGGAGTCGATGCCAGTCAGTTCCAGCAGGATCTGCTGGCGGCGGTGCAGAACTCGAGCGGCGGCCAGTTCGACGCGGCATCCGCCTTCCAGAACTTTCCGCCGGGCTCGGTCGTCAACCAGGTGGCTTAGGAGCCTGTTGAAGAAGTCAACGGGCTGCGACGTCGCATTGATGCGATGACAGAATAACAATGCAAGTTGTTCTGTTGCGAGCCAGGCGGAGCTTTGCTCTGCCCTTCTCGCTGTTGAAAAATGCCGGAATGGCATTCTTCAGCAGACTCCTCGGCCGCCCGCGGCGATCCTGGTACCGGCCGCAGCCAGCCGCGGCGCGGCAACGCCTTGCCCGCGCCCTTCACCCTGCCGGCGAACGCACTCGGCCGGCGGCAGCCCGATTAATCTTGCCCGGGTCGGCTGCCATCGGTTAGGTTTTTTGCCGGCTCGCGAATTGCACCGCTCCCGGCCGCCGGGAATCGCGGGCTCGGTAATTGCGACTTCCATGGAGGGGACCATGGCCAGTGTCTGTTGGGGCTTGGCTGGATTCGCCATTGCGCTCGTGCTCGGATCGCTCGTGGAATATCTTGCGCATCGCTTCCTGCACGCCCATCCGCAGGGGCTGGGGCACGGCCACGCCGAGCATCATCAGCGGGGCGACGGGCAGGGCGTATACGGCGAATTTCGCGACTATGCCAGGCCCATGATCCCATTCATGTGGCTCGGTTTTTTGCACTCGGTGCCGCTGGGAATCGGCGGAATGCTGGGCTGGTTGTTCTACACTCTGTTTGCCGCGTATTCGCACCAGTTGAGCCACGAGCGTCCCGACCTGCTCTTCTGGATGCCGCGTCCCGTGCACCACTTGCACCACACGCGGAAGATGTGGCGGCACAATTACGGCATCGCGGTCGACGTCTGGGACCGCGTGTTCGGCACGTACCGGGCCGTGCCCTGGCAGCGTGAGCGACCGCTGCGGGAATACTCATGGCGGAGCTTCTTCGCCATCAAATGGTACGAGCCGCCGGTGGGAACCGGCCAGGGGTCCGAAGCGTCTAGCGCATGACGGCCTTGGGCCCGTTGGCGATCGCGCTGGGCATGCCGATCACCGAATCGCGCTCGCCGGTGGCGGCTACGATTTGCTTCTCGACGCTGCCGGTTTCCAGGCCAGGCGTTCCCAGAAGCGTGTAGTTCTTGTAATCGGACCGGGCCAAGGCCACGCCCGAGTTGATGACCGACTGCCGGCTCTTGCTGTCGTAAGCCACGACGACCAACTTGGCCGTGCCCATCGCCTTGGACCGCTCGTACAGGGTCATCTTGGGAACCGAGATCGGCGACGGCGGCGCGAGCGGAATCTGCGGCACGCCCATGAACAGGTCATGGCGATCGGTGCCGACCGCGCCGCTGGCAATCTCCAGCGTGATGTCCGAATCTTCAGCCTTGCCCACCAGCGTGCAGTTCTGCTGCAACAGCCGCTGGTGCAGGGCGATCAGGACGTAGTTCTTGTCGGTGCAGTCGAGATACTTCTCTTCGACGTACACTTTCGCCCGGGCAATCGGACGCAAGTCGATCTTGTCCAGCGAGCGATCGACGGCGCTGGAAATCAGCAGTTGCTCGACCCCGGTGCGGGCCGTGTCCGATTCCTTGATCGTCGCGCAGCCGCCGCACATGCAGCAACCGGCCAAGAGCAACATCGTGGGCAGCAGACGCGTGTCCATGATCGACTTCCGTGCCGAAAGGGAGTGGGCCGGTCTGAGGCGCCAAACTGCCAGCCCCGTGCCGGCAGTATGCCGCTGGGGTTTATCGGCCCCCGAGGACCCTGCGGGTTAGACAGGTGGTGCGGCGTGGGAAAGAATTCCTGAAATCAGCGGCCCATCGGCAACTTTCGCCCGGCGTTCGCTAGCGCAGGTCCTGCGCATCGGTCCGCTGGCGGCTCGAACGCCCGTCGTGCCCGCCAGGGGTTGGGCTATCCCGAGCCGATCAGCTGCCGGCAATCGAATTGGCCACGTTGGTGAACGTGGTCTTGGCGTTGGTGCCGATGGTGCGAATCGCGGCCAGACTGACCACGACGATCAGGGCCAACATCACCGCGTATTCGACGGCCGTCGGCCCCTCGTCGGCTGTCAGGAAGCGGCGGAATTTCTGCAAAAAGACTTTCACGGCATGGCCTTCCGGTGCAGCGAGCGGGCGAATTGTGACACGCCAAAATCCTAGTTCGTGTCGCTCCCCAAACAGGCGAAAATCATCTCGAATCCCGGCCCCGGCCTCCCTTCCTTTGGCAGGGGAGGTCCTCGGCGTGAGCACGTTGGCGCGGTTATTCCGGGTTTGGGCCGAAAGGCGGGCCCCCCTCGCCACGGCTCCTGTCTTTCGCCGCCGACGCTCGACCGGTAGAATGGGGCCCTTACGAACCGCAAAACCGTCCGTTGCCGTCTCGGTTGCCCGGGACGTTTCGGAGTTGTTTCGCTCGCCTAAATTTGTCCGACCAATTCGCTCGGGCCGATCGAGACTGGGCGTTCGCAACCTGCTGGCGCGGATCGTGGTTGCCTTCTGAACGAGAGTTTTCTGGGAGATTCGGCGATGAGCAAACAAACGATGGCCACCAATCTGGCCGCGCAAAAAACGATGCTGGCCGAGAAATATGACCGGCTGATCAAGAGCATCAAGAGCAAGCCGCGGAAGCAGCGCTACATGCGCGAGGCCGCTAAGTTCCGCCGCCAGGCCGCCGATTTTGCCCGCCAGGCCGCGTCAGCCTAAGCCTGCTTCTCCCCCCTCGGCCGTGCATGCGAGCCCGATTTGTGCGCGGTTTCTGCTGCACGCGCCCGAGCCCGCGACATCAATTGCCCGTCGTGAGCTCGAAATCCTGCCGGCCACCTGCGGGGCCGATCTCGCAGCGGAGGGTCGACTCGCCGTTGTAACGATCGGGTACGATCGATTCTTTGGTCGGGATCATCGCGCTGTTGGGATCGCCCGGATTGAACGGTGCGCTCGCCGACAGTCTTGAAGCCCTCGATGCGGACGACCTTGCTTCCGGGCCGTAGCAGCAACTGATAGGCTCCGGCGCGAATCACCGCGCCGGCGCCGGACCCGCGTTGCCGGTCGGCTCGAAGCGGATAACCCCGTCCGCCAGCGGAGCGCCGTCAAGCGTGACGTTGCCGGACAGTTCGACCATCTCGCGCCGCGCAGCCGCCACTCGACAGTCCCAGCACGGCGACGGCTAAGCAGCGCGCAAGCGGCAAGCGAATTCGCAAGGGGGCCAATGGCAGCTCCGCGACGAGTAGGTGACGGTCGACCCCAGCACCTCGCCGCCGGCCATCGTTCCCAGGGCCCGCCAGGTGGTGATGTCGATTTCATCGGCGATGAAGTGGACCGAAGCGTCGCCGAAGGCCACATTGACTCCGGCCGGGTGCCGGCTGCGGGCAGACTGGTAGCTCGATCCCGAAAACACGTTGGCGCATGGACTGGGTTGGCTCTGATTCTCGGCGCAGAGCATGTAGTCGACGCCCGCGTTGGGCGTGTTGATCGTCATGTATTCGGCGCAGCCCGAGTCGTCGTTGAGCATGTCGCCCCGCGTATCGAAGAAATTGTCCTGCAGTGCGATAATGATTTCGGACATGAACATCGTGTTGGCCGTGCCGTCGGTGATGTTCTTGAGCCGATACTGCTTGTTCAAGTAGAACGGCCCACTGAGGAAAGTGCCGGCCCCGGCCACGGCCGTGTTGTTGTACGAGCCGTTGCTGAAGTTGATCACGTAGTTGCCCCGCGAGCGCGCGTGTACGGATCGCCGTACCACATGGCCCAGCGATCGCTGGGGCAGAAATTGAGCGGCAGCTGAAAGGCACACAGCGCCAGGTTGGGGGGCAGCCAGAAATCGACCCCGTATTGAAACTGCACGGCCAGCTCGTTTTCCTCGACGAAGGGCCAAAGATTTGGCGGCCAACTGCGGCGGGGAGCCTGGTGTGAACCGAACGGCAGCCAGGTGTTGGCCGATTCGTACATCTGCACGGCCAGGCCCCACTGCTTCAGATTATTGGTACACTGGCTGCGGCGGGCCGCTTCGCGGGCGGCTTGCACGGCCGGCAACAGCAGCGCGATCAGGATGCCGATGATCGCAATCACGACCAATAGCTCGACCAGCGTAAACCCCCGGGACAGTCGGCGGCGCATCAATGCACCCGGCGGAAAAGCATGAGGAGAAGAGCGGACAAAACCGATTATAGCCGCCGCGGGCCGATTTTGGCTATTCCCCGGTCAGCGAATCGAGCCGCGTACGAGGGCCGGCTCACGTCGCGTCCTACCGCGGCGGGCTGCCACCGCCGGGCAGAGGTTTTGCCAGATTGGCCTGAAACTTCGACCATCCCGACTTGAGGAACTGCTCGGGCGAAAACCGCAGCCGGTCGCGGCGCTTTTCGATCGCGGCATTGGCCTTGGCCACGATCTTGGGCTCGCGCTCGTTCAGCTGCTGGGCGATCAGCGGTCGCAGCGAGTCGCCCAGCTCGCGGGCCACGTCGTGTCCCAGAATGCCCACCCGCCGCAAATCCAGATCCACCAGCTCCAGATCGACCCCCGTCACGCGCGGGTCAAGCACCACGTCGGTCAGCAGCTTGCCGGGTTCGAGGCGGATTGCGAGGTCGAAATCGAGCCGCGCTCGGACGGTCATGTCGCCCTGGGCGCTGGTGTTGAGCATCTTCACCCCTTTGCGCCAGCGCTCGATGTGAGCTTCGCCGTGCAGCAGCGATTCGAGGGTCAGCGAGAAGGCGAACCGGTTCGAGTCGACGCTCCGGGCCCGATCGAACCGGACGTGCAGGTTCTTCTCCGGCTCGATCAGGGTGACGACGTAGCGCTGCCAGAGCCCGTCGTTGACCTCTTTGGTTCGTTTTTCGATCTTGGGATCGAACCACTTTCCGGTGACTTTGACGCCGGCCAGGATCCGCCCCTTCTGACCCCAGTGCTTGTTGTCCTCATACTGAGGCTTGAGCTCGTCGAGGATGATCTGCCGCACCAGTTCCTGAAACGGTTCGACGTCGAGCGCGGCGGCCGGCGTGGTCACAGGCCACGCCACCTCGGCGGCCCGGGCGCTGCCCGCCGCATGCCCGCGGCCGGCGACCAGCAACAGGACTAGCAACAAGGGTCGTATGCGGGGCATGGGCGTCAGTCGCATCGGCGTTGCTCGGCGGTGCCGCGCAGTTGGACAAAGTCGGGGGGGGCGGGCCGCGAAGTATAGTGGTCCGAGCGGATTGGCGGCCAGATCAACAGCCGCGGCCGACGGCCCCGAGCGACGCCGGCTGCCCCGGGCCGTCGGTTGCCCGGCGCTGGGCGATTCGCTCTACTGGCGGGGAATCGAATTTCGTCGGCATGCTAGCCCGCGGCGGTATCGCATGGCCGGGGCGGCGGTATTCCAGGCTGTATTCATGGCTCACGATCCCGTTGGCGGTTTGTTCGAAGCGGTTCAATTGTCGCCCGACAATATTCCCTTGCGTCGCCATCTGGTGCGCACTTCTGGTCGGACTGGGTCGGTGGGATGAAGCTGAACGCGAGTGCCGGGCCGCGCTGGCCCGCGCCGCGAGCGATCGGCAGGTCAAATTCGACCTGGCCGAAATCTACAGTCAGCAAGGCAAGACCAGTCAGTCGCTAGTGATCGTCGAAGACTTGGTTCGCGCTCCCGACGCCGCCGGCGCCGTCCACGTGCTGTACGCCCGGCTGCTCTTGGCGACCGGCGACGCCGCGCGGGCCGTGGCCCAGTACAAGCTCGGGCTGGAGCGCGATCCGCAGGCCGGCGATTCCGAGCTGGCCGGCCGGTTGGGGATTTCGGCGGCCGACGTTGCCGAGCAGACGGGCGAACTGGTCGAGGGCCGGGTGCGAGCCTCGTACGAGGGCGATGCGCAGGAAGCTGCGGCCGACGTCGAGCGCCCGACGATCCGCTTTGCCGACGTCGGCGGAATGGATTCGGTCAAAGAAGAGATCGGCATGAAGATTTTGTTGCCGATCAAACACCCGGAAATGTTCGCCGCGTACGGCAAGGCGGCCGGCGGCGGCATCTTGATGTACGGCCCGCCCGGCTGCGGTAAGACCTATCTGGCCCGGGCCACGGCCGGCGAAATCGACGCCTCGTTCATTTCGGTGGGGATCAGCGACGTTTTGGACATGTGGATCGGTTCCAGCGAGCGCAATCTACGGGGGTTGTTCGAGCAAGCCCGCTACAATCGGCCCTGCGTCCTGTTTTTCGACGAAGTCGACGCCCTGGGCGGCAAACGGGCCGACATGAACAGCGGCACCGCCCGGCAACTGATCAATCAGTTCCTAGCCGAGCTCGACGGCGTCTCGTCGAACAACGAAGGCGTTTTGATCCTGGCCGCCACCAACGCGCCCTGGCACGTGGATGCGGCGTTTCGCCGACCGGGGCGCTTCGATCGGATTCTGTTCGTGCCGCCGCCGGACGGGTCCGCCCGGGCGTCGATCTTGCGGCTGCAGCTCGCGGGCAAACCGCTCGATCGGGTCGATTTCGACCAGCTGGCGAAGCTAACCGACGGATTTTCAGGCGCCGATCTGAAGGGCGTGGTCGACGTGGCGGTCGAAGGCAAGCTGCGCGAAGCCCTCAAAGCCGGCTCCTTGCAGCCGCTCACGACCAAAGACCTGGCGGCGGCGGCCAAGCGACATAAGCCGACCACGCGGGAGTGGTTCGCTACCGCCCGCAATTACGCCCTGTATGCCAATCAGGGCGGGCTGTACGACGACGTGGCCAAGTACCTCAAGATGTAATCGCGCGGCCAGGTTGTATGTCGGTTCTTCTCGAACGCGCGCGATTGCTGTTGGGACAGCAGCGCTATGCCCAGGCCGAGCAAGAGCTGGGGCGGCTACTGCTCGAAGACGCCCATAACGCCACGGCGCATGCGCTGCTGGCAATTGCGCTGCTGGGGCAAGACAAATACGAGGCCGCCAGCGAACATGCCGCCGAGGCAATCCGCAACAATCCGGACAACGCCCTGGCCCACGGAGCGGGGGCTCAAGTCTGGCTGGGGCGGAACTACCTCAAACAGGCCGAAGAGGCGGCTCGGGCCGCGATCGCGCTTAATCCGTTCGAGTCGAACTGGCAGTCGATGTTGGCCCGTGTGCTGTTTCGGGCCGAGCGCTGGCCCGAGGCACTGGTGGCTGCCGAAGCGGCCCTGGAGCTCGATCCGCACGACGTCGATGCGCTCAATCTGCAGGCGGCGGCACTCCGCCAACTGGGCCGCTCGGGCGATGCGCGGGGCTCGCTGCACGACGCCCTGGCCCAGAATCCGCACGAGGCCTGGACCCACGCCAACCTGGGTTGGACGGCCTTGCAGCAGGGCAAGCAGGACGAGGCCGAACAGCATTTCCGCGAAGCCTTGCGGCTTGACCCCGACTTGGAGGTCGCCCGCCAGGGAATCGTCGAGGCGATCAAGGCCAAGAACCGCTTCTACCGCCTGATTCTCCAAGGCTTCTTCTGGCTCAGCCGGCGGACGACCGCCGGCAGGTGGTATTTGATCGTCGGGGCGTACGTCGGCTATCGCGTGGCGCTGAGCCTGGCCCAAGACCATCCGCAGTGGGGCCTGATCCTCTGGCCGCTGGTGGGCCTCTACGTCGCCGGCGTGGTGATCAGCTGGTTTGCCACGCCGCTCTCGAATCTGTGTTTGCGGCTGCATCCGCTGGGCCGATTGGCGCTGTCGCCCGACGAGCGGAAGGCCTCGAACTGGGTGGGCGGCACGCTGGGTTTGGGAATCGTCTTTCTGGGCGTGAAACTGGCGACGGGCAATTTCGTCGCCCTGCTGCTGGCCGGAATGTCCGCGGCCCTGGCAATCCCGCTAGCGATGACCTTCAGTTGCAGCGAGCCCGGGGCGCGGTGCTGGATGGTGCGCTATACATTTGGCGTGGCAGCGGTCGGCTCGGTGGCGGTGGCGGTGTTCGTCACCGACTTCTTGCCCAACAGCGCACTCGTCGTCCTGTTCAACAACAAGCCTGCCAACGTCACGGCCGCATACCACCTGGCGTTTCGCTGCTTCGAGATTTTCCTCTGGGGCTGCGGTCTGTCGGTCTGGGCCGTGAACATCGCCAAGAGCGTGGCCTGGAAGAAGTGAAGGGCCGTCCGTCCGCCGTCAGGCCGTTTCCTGTTCCGCCAGCCCCAGCTCGCCGATCATCTGCTCGCGAATCTTGAACTTCTGGATCTTGCCGGTCACGGTTTGCGGAAACGCCTCGACGAATTTCACGTGCCGGGGCACCTTATAATGGGCCAACTGGCTGCGGCAGTAGTGTCGCACCTCGTCGGCCGTGAGCGCGGCGCCCGGCTTCAGCTTGACCCAGGCGCACAGCTCCTCGACGAATTTCGGGTCGGGCACACCCACGACCGACACCTGCTCGATCGCCGGGTGGGTAAACAGGAATTCCTCGATCTCGCGGGGATAAATGTTCTCGCCGCCGCGGATGACCATGTCCTTGATCCGGCCGGTAATCCGGTAATACCCGTTGGGCAGCCGCAGGGCCAGATCGCCCGTGTGCAGCCAGCCCTCGGCGTCGATGGCCGCGGCGGTGGCCTCGGGATTGTGGTAATAGCCGAGCATCACGACGTGGCCCCGGGTGCAGAGCTCGCCCGGCTGATTGTCCGAAAGCGTCGCCCCACTGGCCGGATCGACGACTTTCACTTCCACGCCCGGCAGCGGCCGGCCGACGGTTTCGACCCGCAGTTCCAGGGGATCGTCGGCCCGGGTCTGGGTAATCACCGGCGAGGCTTCGGTCTGACCGTAGGCGATCGTAATCTGCCGCACGCCCATCCGATCGACGACCTGTTTCATGATCTCGATTGGGCAGGGGCTGCCCGACATGATGCCGGTCCGCAGCGAGGCCAAGTCATGGGCATCGAACGTGGGCTCGTTCAGCTGGGCGATGTACATCGTCGGTACGCCGTAGACGGCCGTGGCGTGCTCCCGCTCGATGGCGTCGAGCGTGGCCCGGGGATTAAACGACGCGGCCGGAACGACCATGGCCGCCCCGTAGACGACGGCGCACAGCGTGCCCAACACGCAGCCGAAGCAGTGATAGAACGGCACCGGGATGCAGATCCGGTCGGCGTCGCTGAAGTTCTGGCACTGGCCGACGTAGAACGCGTTGAGCAGCAGGTTGCGATGGCTGAGCATCGCCGCTTTGGGAAAGCCGGTCGTGCCGGAAGTGTACTGGATGTTGACCGGCTGATCGGCATTTTGCCGGCGCTCGATCTCGTCGAGCCGCTCCGGTCGTACCGCATCCGCCCGGCGGCGCAGCTCGCTCCAGGTGATCGCCCCTGGGGGCGCTTCGGGCTCCAGTGCCACCACCCAGCGCAGGCGAGGGAACTGATCGCTGTGAGATGAGCCCGGCTCGCCGGTGGCCAACTCGGGATAGATCTCGGCCAGCATCGCGAAATAGTCGGAGGTCTTGAATCGGCCCACCAGCACCAGCGCCACGGCGTCGCTTTGCTGGAGCACGTATTTCAGTTCGAAGGGCCGGTAGGCGGGATTAATGTTCACCAGCACGGCGCCCATCCGGGCAGTCGCAAACTGCAGCACGACCCACTCCGGCACATTCGTGGCCCAGATCGCGACGTGCTCGCCCGGCTGAATGCCGAGCGCCAGCAGGCCTCGGGCGGCCAGGTCGACCTCGGCCGCGAACTCGGCGTAGCTCATCCGCAAGTCGAGCCCGGGAAAAACCAGGGCGTCGTGGGCATCGTGCAGCCGCGCCGTTTCGCGCAGAACCTGTGGCAGGGTCAAGCCGGCGACCCAGGGCACGGCCGATTCGCGATCGGCAGACTGCTGGCGTTCGGGGGAAGCTGCGGACATGACGGCCGTGCCTTTTTTACTCACGCAGCGGTTCGGCGCTGAACACGGCCCAGGGGACGAACAGCATGAGCGGCAGCCAGGCCGCCAGCGCGGGACTGATCAGATACGACGTGCCACAGTACTGGCAGGCAAGCACCACGCCCATGAACCCGATGACCAACACCATGCTCAGGCCGATGGCGAGGAAGATATTGCGGTTCTTGCGCGACAGGACCAGCGGCAAACCGAGGAACAGCAGCGTCACGTCGAGCAGCGGTTGCAGCAAACGGCTGTGGATCGCTACCCGGACATCGGCGCCGAAATCGAGGCTGCGGTTGCGCAGGCCGGTGATCAGTTCGGCGAGTGAGGAAAACTGACGCCAGGCGGTGCCCCCTTCGAGCTGCTCGAAGCTGACGCCGCTGGCCACGAAGCATTGTCCCGGTTTCAGCCAGGGGGTGTCCAGTGGTGTGTAGATCACGCGCTTGCCGTTGCGCTCGAGCGAGGCAAGCTCATCGAGTCGCTTGGGCTGGTCGACCTCGTCGAACAGGTAGCCGCCGGGCCGGTCCCCTTCCGGCGGTTTGTAGTAGGCCTTGGGAGCGACCAGGTGTTTGCCGTACTTGTCGAGCGGCTTGAGCAGAAAGAAGTTCGGCGAGATGATCGACTGGTCTTCGGCGCTCGTTTCGGCCCCGCCGAACAGGACTTCGGTTTCGTTGTCGTAGCGGGGTTGCAGCGTCTGGGCCTTGCGGCCGTTCAGATTTTGGGCGTTGTGGCTCAGTTGGCCGCGAATTCGCGGAATGACCAGCTCGCGGTTCAGCGCTGCCAGCAGGCTGATCGCGATCACCGCCACGATGACCGGCTTGACCACCCGGCCCTTGGACAAGCCGGCCGCCTCGAGCGCCGTGAGCTCCTGGTGGCTCTGAAAAGCCGTGACGGTGAACATCGCGGCGATCAGCGTCAGGATCCCGCTGGTGCGGTCGAAAAACGACATCGAGCGATAGGCGTAATATTCGCCCATCACGGCCAGCAGATTGCCGTGCTTTTCGGCGTAGATCATGAAATCATCAAGGTTGCTGAAACCGTCGATGACGATGTACAGGCCCGTCAGACTGCAAAAGCAGATCAGAAACGTCCGGAGGAACTGGTTCAGCAGGTAGGAGTCGATGATTCGCATGCGGGCAGGTTCCGAGGACCGCAGCACGGCACCGCGGGACCGTTCGTTCCTTCAATTCGTTGCTTAGTTCAGAGTCTGGCGGATTGCTCGGGACAGAGCCTCGATGCCGCGGCGGATCTCGGCCGGTCCCTGAACGCCGAAACTCAGCCGCATCGTATTGGGCTGCACCGCTTCGCCTTCGCCGGGAAAGCAGTAGTCTCCCGGCACGTACAGCACTCCCTCGCCCAGGGCCGCGGCGAACAGCCGACCGTCGGTTCCCGCTTCGATTCCCGCCGGCAGTTTGAGCCAGACATACAATCCGCCGGCGGGCCGCTCCCAGGAGACCCCTGGGATCGGCGCCAGAAACTCGTCGGCCGCCGCGAGCATTGCCGCCAATTTGACGCGGTACTGCTCCCGCAGGCTGGCCACGTGCGGCTCGAACAAGTCGAGCTCCAGGGCCGCGGTCATCACCCGCTGGGCGAAATGCGGCGAGCCGAAGTCGATGTTGCCCTTCAGGTCGGCCACCGGTTCGACCAGCTCCCGGGGCAGGATACCCCAGCCCACACGCACCCCCGGCGAGAAGGACTTGGAAAATGTCTCGGCAACGATCACTCGCTCGTCTGCCGCATCGTAGCTGCGCACGCTGGCAAGGTCGGCGGCCGTGTAGCGCAGTTCCCGGTAGGCGGCGTCTTCGATAACGTAGATCTTGTGCTCGCGAGACCAGCGGCGGGCTATTTCGACCAGCTCGGGTCGGCGCTCGGCCGCGAGCGTGACACTGGTCGGATTGTCGTAATAGCTGGTGACGTAGATCGCTTTGACCCGGCCCAGCTTCCCTTGGCGGTCGAGGTTGCGCAGGCGGTCTTCGAGTGCGGCGGGAATCAGCCCGTCGCGATCGCTGGCCACGCCGATGGTACGCGCCCCGAGGTTGCCGAGGATTCCCAGGAAAACGAAATAGGTCGGCGCCGCGGTCAGCACGATGTCGCCCGGATTGAGCAGCACTTCTGCCACCAGATGCAGCAACTGATTGCTGCCGGCCGTGAGCAGCACCTGGTCGATCGAAAGCTCGCGCTCGGACGGTGGCTGACCATCGCACTGGCGAAAGCGGTCGAGTACCAGCTGGCGCAAGCGGGCATCGCCCGCCGTCGTGCCGTACTGCAGCGACGCCCGGGCGTAGCTCGGCTCGGCCAGGACCCGTTCGACCGCTTGCCGCGTGGCATCGACCGGCAAGCTGGCCTGATCCACGAAGCCGGCCGCCAGCGAGATCAGCCCGGGATTGGCCAAAGCCATGTGCATCAGCCGGCTAATTGGCTGCCCGGCGGCCCAGCGGGCGCGCGTGCTAAATGGCGAGGGCGACGTCATGCGAACAGACCCGAGATAGAAAGGCGAAAACGGGAAGCGAAGATACGGTAAATCCTTGCGGCAAGTCAAGATGGGTAAAGCCGCCCGTGCTGCCGCCCGCCGTCGCCGGCATAACCGCTGCGACGCTCATCCGGCCCCGCCCGACGCGGTCACTCGACCGTTGCCGGCCGTCCCGGGCAGCAGGCCGCGCGGCCTATGTTTCTAAGGCTGACTTGGGCGCGGCAATCGGGCCCCAAGGGCGGCCGCGCGCTGGAAAGGGACACGGCGGATGGACTTTTTAGTTCTGCTGTTCGGCTTAGCCTTGCTGGTTTGGGCGATCTTGTTGCTGCGCCAGGGCGGTTTGCTCGCGGGCAGTCTGGTCGTGCTGCTGGCCGGGATCTGTTTCGGCCATCCGTACTTCAATATCTCGGTCGGCCCGCTGCCGGTCACGCTGGATCGAATCCTGTTGGCCGGGCTGTTTGCGCTGACGATCGTTTGGCGGGCCTGCGGTTGGACGCAGCCGCTGCGCTGGACCCGGGCTGACGTGGCATTGGTAGCACTGTTCGGCGTGCTAGCCGCCAGCATGGCGACCCACGACTGGCACATTTACAAATCGCTGCCGCTGGCCAATCTGCTATTCCTGTACTGCTTGCCGCTGGCGCTGTACTGGATCGCGCGGCAGGTACCGGTCAGCGAGCGGGCAATCACCGGGATGTTTGTAGCGCTGGCGGTGTTCGGCGTCTATCTGGCCGTGACGGCCATCGCCGAAACGCACCAGTGGTGGTTCCTGGTCTGGCCGCGCTATATCGGCTCGCCCGAGTTTGTCGAATTTCTCGGCCGCGGCCGCGGCCCGCTTTTGAATCCGGCCGGCTCGGGCATTCTGCAGGGATTGTGTCTCTCGGCCACGCTGCTGCTCTGGCCCCGCTTGAGTCGCCGGGGGCAGTTTCTGCTGCTCGCGTTGCTGCCGCTCTTGGCCTGGGGCATTTACTGCACGCTCACCCGCAGCGCGTGGCTGGGAGCCGCCTTGGGCATGTTAGTGATCTTGGGCCTGACGCTGCCGCGCTCCTGGCGGTTACCCGTTGTGGCGAGCTGCCTGCTGCTGGCGGTTCCCAGCGCCGCTCTGTTGTGGGATCACTTGCTCGTCTTCAAACGCGACAAATCGCTCAGCGCCGAGGAAGCGGCCGAGTCGGCCCGACTGCGACCGATTTTGGCCGCCGTGGCCTGGAACATGTTTCGTGATCGCCCGCTGTTGGGCTGCGGATTCGGCCAGTACCGGGTGGAAAGCCTGCAATACCTGTCCGACCGCTCGACCGACTTGCCGCTGGAAAAAGCCCGGCCTTACGTGCAGCACAATGCCCTCTTGGCCCTGCTGGCCGAGACGGGCCTCGTGGGCATGGGCCTGTTCGCCACGGCCCTGGGTCTGTGGCTCCGCGCGGCCTGGCGGCTGTGGCACGAGCGCGGGCGCCGCTGGCCTATCGCCAGTGCGGGCTGTTGTTTCTGGCGTTCGTCGGCGTCTGGTTTCCCAACGCGATGTTTCAGGACGTGCTGATCATCCCGATGATCAACATGCTGCTATTGTTTTTCGCCGGGCTGATGCTGGACGTCGGGCTCTTGGTTTGGCCCCGGACGGTCGCCGCCCCATTGCCGGTCTTGCACCCGGGATCGCTGCGTGCCGGCGGCGCAGCCTGAGCAAAGCAATTCGCGTTTCGGACACATCGAGCATGGCCACCGCAGTCGCTGAACGATCCTCCGCCGCCCCGATCGCCGCCGCAACTGCCGCAAGCCGGCGGACGATGCTTGACGTCGTGCGGCTCTTGGCCGCCTACGCGATCGTCTGGCTGCACACGCCGCAGTCGCCCGACTACGCTGCGGCGACGGCGCTTGGTCGGTTCGCCGTGCCTTTCTTTACGGCCGCGGCCGTCTTTCTGACTTGGGAGGGATTGGTTCGCCAGCCGGCTCGCAGCGGAGGGCAATACACCCGCGGCCGATTGCTGAGAATTTACGTGCCGTTTCTGGCTTGGAGCGCGATCTATCTGGCGTTCAAGGTGGTCAAAGCCCGGCTGCTGCCCGACCAGCCGAACGACTTTCCGGGCTTCGAGGTGCTGTGGCTCGGCTCGTTCTATCACTTGTGGTTCATGCCGTTCATCCTGGCCACGACACTCGCCGTGTTCTTTGCTGGCCGGGCGATTGTCGGCCGGCCGGTGCGCGAGACAATCACACTCATCGCCTGCGCGCTAGCCGGTTGGATCATCGCGTGGCTGCCAGCCGATCGATCGAGCGCGACCGTCGGCTTTGCCCAGCTGGCGGTCGACGCGCTGCCCGCCGCCTTGTGGGGTGTGGCTTTGGCGATTGCCTGGCAAAAGGGCGCGGGACCGGCACTTCGCCGGTCGGCGGTCGGGCTCGCGGCGTTCGTGATCGCCGTGGCTCTGGTGGCGCTGAACGTTGTGCTGCTGCGCAGCCGGCCGGTCGAGAATCTGGCCGGTCTGGCCGTGCTGGTGTTCGCCCTGGCCGATTGTCGGCTGCCGCACCTGACGCGCATCGCCCGGCTAGGCGGGCTGGCGTACGGCATTTATCTTTCGCACCTGCTGTTCATCAAAGCCTTGCAAGCGGTCGCCAGCAAGCTGCACCTGGCCGAGACACTGCCGCTGGTCGCGGGAATTTTTACGCTGGCTGCCCTGGGCAGCACGTTCTTGAGTTGGCTGCTCGCCCGCTCGCGCTGGACGAAGTGGCTCGTCGGCTGACGTTCGCCCACTTAGCTCGCTCAGCCGCGTTCCACGAACTGCAATCGCAGCAGATTCAGCGCTTGCTTGGCTGCCCGGGGGCGCCAGATCGACGGATGGCTCGCCAGCGACGAAGAACGAACCGTTACTTTGCTCGGCGTGACGAGTGCGAAGAAGTATTCCGGCGCGGGTGCGCCCGCGTTGCTCTTTTGTCCGGCCACCTCGGTCGGAAACTCGCCGATCGCCAAGGCGTAATCGGCGGCAAATCGCTGCCGGGCTGCCGCGGCCAGCCGCTCGGCAATCGTTCCGCCGGCTGCCTCCGCGCCCGGTTCTGCCGCCGCGGCGAGCCACGCGGCAATCTCGTTCGCGCCGGGGAGTACGACGCCGCCGCGAAACGGGGTCTGCTCGGCTTTGGCCGCGGTGAGCCAGTGAGCCAAGAGCCCCCGGGTGCCCGACTCGACCGTGGCGAGCGATCGGCCTCGCTCGGCGAGCATCCGCAAGACCACGTCTTCCAGCTCGTCGTCTTCTTCGCCGAAGACCAGGTTGCCCAGCGCCGCGCGAATCGTTTGCTCGGTGTCGGCGATTCCGCGCTGACATTCGTCCTCGGTGGCACCGGTGGCGGTGATCCGCAGCGTGATCGTGGCTTCGTGAACGGTGATGCCCACTTGGGGCTCGCGGCCGCGGCGGATCAGGTCGGGCAGCATCTGCTCGACGTGGCTTTCGCCTGCCCCGAAGCATTTGATCCGCCGATGACGGATCACCTTTCGCTCGGGGAGGGCCGCGGCAATGGCCGGTCCGACCGTCTGGTGGAACATCTCGAACATCTCGGCCGGCACGCCGGGCAGGGCGAACAGCCGGCAAGTGCGCCCACCGGGCCGAGCGCATTCCAGCCAGATGCCCGGGGCCGTCCCACGCGGATTGAAGATCGGTCGGCTGCCCGCGGGGAACATCGCTTGCAACCGATTTCGCTCGGGCATGTCACGATTGTGCCGGGCGAACAAGCCGCGGATGTGCTCGAGCGACGCCTCGTCCAGCACCAGCTCGACGCCCGTCGCCGCCGCCAGGGCGTCGCGCGTCAGGTCGTCGGCCGTGGGTCCCAGTCCGCCGGTCGCGACGACGAAATCGGCCCGCTCGATCGCCAGACGAAAGACTTCCGCATTGGCCGCGAGATCGTCGGCCACGGTCGTGTGATAGAGCACGCGGATGCCCAAGTCGCCCAGTTGCCGGCTGAGCCACTGGCTATTCGTATCCAGCCGCTGGCCGCTGGTCAGCTCGTCGCCGATGGAGATGACTTCCGCAATCATTCGGTGATCCGTAGAAAACTTGGCCGCAGCCGTGGTCCTGGTTTACCCTCGCAAGCCCGCCGCCTGCATGAGTTTGTCGGTTTCGCGGTAGGCTTCTTCGACCCACTCGACGATCTTGGCCGGCTCGGGCGAGTATTCCAGCTCGATCGAAATCGCGCCGTCGATGTCCAGGCTCTTGATCTCGCGCAGGTAGGGGGCAAACGGCACCACACCGCGGCCCGGCGGCAGATCGCCGTGGACCTTGCCGTCGCAATCGGAGATGTGGACATGCGCCGCCCGGCCCTTGAGCCGCCGCAACTCCTCGGGCTGGACCTTCGACAAGACCAGATGCGAGATGTCGATATTGGCTTTGACGCTGGCCAGGCCCACATCGTCGAGCAACCGGACCATCGTCTCGACCGAATTGACCAGCGAGAGCGGAAACGGCTCGAGCTCGATGGCGATCTCCAAGCCCAGCTCGCCCGCCCGCTGGCCCAACTCGCGCACCGTCTCGACCGCGGTCCGCCACTGCTCGGCCGGTGGTATGACCTCGCGGTTCCAGATGTATTCGCCGATCACGAGCAGCAGGTTCCGGGCCTGGTATTCGTAGCACAGGTCGAGGTACGCCCGAACGCGCTCCAGATGAAACCGGCGCACGCTGGGATTGAAATCAATCAAGCCGACGGCGACGCAGGCAATCGAGACGATCGGCAAGTCCAGCCGGTCGCACTCGTCCTTGATCAGCCGCCGTTCGCGGATGTCGATATCCAAGGGATCGACGAAGATGTCGACCGTGTCGAAACCGATCTCCTTCGTCTTGCGCAAGCCGAACACGGTCGGCTGCTGGGCCTGGACCCAGGCGGAATTGATCAGACCGAGCTTCATAGCGGCGGGCACCTGGGGGACAATGGGCCGGGCGAAGCCGAGTACACGACCGCTAAGTGGCGGGCCGGGCCTGGGCTCACGGTGTTGATGATACCGGCCATGAGCGGGGCTGCAACTTCCATCGCGGACGCGGGGCGCGGCGCCGGTGAGAAAAGTAGCGGCCGAGCCGATTGCGATTCGGGCCGTCCGTTTGCCGATAAACCTTAGCGGCCCGCGCCGCAGTTCCGCGCGACCTTTGCCGGGGGCCAGTCGCCGGGCGTCGATTACAACCCCTACACGACGTACAATCGGTCGGAGCTTCCCCGATCATGCGCTTCGCTGGCGAACCCACCGTGACGGCCGACCCCCCGATCTTGCAGTTTCCCGCCCGGCCGCCGATCCGGCGCAGGATTCCCTGGCGACGGCTGCTCGTGGCGGCACTCGTGGTCTACTGGGGGGCGCTGGTAACCGGCACCCACATTCCCCATCCGCCGCGGGTCACCGAGGCTGATGGCTTCGACAAGTGGATGCACCTGGGCGCCTACCTGGGCCTGGGCGTGCTGCTGTCGGCCGTCTGCGTGACTCGGCGACCGGCATCGCTCCAGCTGGCCATCCGGATCGTGGTCGTGATTGCGGTGGCCGGTGCGCTCGACGAAATTACGCAGCCGCTGGTCGGCCGCGACTGCGAACTCTGGGACTGGTGCGCCGACTTGGTTGGCGGCCTGATGGCCACCGCCGCGGTCGTAGGCTACGCGGCCAGTCGTCGTCGTCAGCAGCTCGCCGCGCTTCGCCGCCGCGCGGGGTAATTACCGCGGCGCGCCGAGACTGGGCCGTCAGTGGCCCTCGCGGTCGATCGCCCTCGCGGTTAATTGATAAGCATGCCACGCAAGAGGGCAGCAAGATCCCCGCACGGTAGTTCCGATTCAAGCTTTGCTTGCTCTCGGAATGAACCCGGGAACGCCGGTTTCGACAACGGAATTATACCGGACCTGCAACTTGATTCCTTCGCTGATTTCTTGCACGGCTTCCTCCGGAATGGCCGAGACTTCGAAGTTCTCCTTGATGCGGCTGGGATTCTTCGAAGTGGTCAGGAGTGCGGTCCCGCGCTGAATCGCCCAAGCGAGCAAGACCTGCGCCGGGGTCTTGCCGACTCGCGTGGCGATCGCGGCAATGACAGGATCGTCCAGCAACTTGGGCTCGCTATTATGCCCCAGCGGGGCGAAGGCCTGGAGCACGATGCCATGGTTGCGGCAATAGTCCAACAGGTCCCATTGCGGAAGATACGGATGAGATTCGACATGGACCACGGCCGGCTTGATCCGCGCCCTGCGACGATCTCTTTCACCTGGCCTAGGCTTACGTCGGACAATCCGATGGCCTTGCACCTGCCCTCGTCCATCAGGCCCTCCAGCGCCTGCCATGTCTCTAGCAACGTGACCCCCTGGTCATAAATCACATTTCCACTGGCGTCCCGCGGGTCTTGCTCGTCTCCAGGTTGGAAAGCGAAAGGAGTGTGGATGAGGTAGAGATCGACGTAGTCGAGTTGGAGTTTCCTGAGACTGGCCTCGAAGGCCGGTTTGACTCGCTCGGGGCGATGATTCGTGTTCCAAAGCTTGGTGATGACAAACACGTCTTTGCGCTGGACCTTCCCCCCGGCGAAGACCTCCCGCATTGCTTCGCCGACCTCCCGTTCCGTTCGGTAGCGTTCGGCCGTGTCGAGTGCTCGAAATCCGGTTTCCAGTGCCGCTTTGGTCGCAATTTTGGTTGCCACGGGATCGGGAATCAGCGTGCCAAAGCCGAGGGCAGGGATGGCGCCCGACCCATGCTTGAGCTTTAGCCTGGCAAAGCGAAGGTTGTCCATCTCTTCCATCGTCCGTACCTCCTCGTTGAGCGGAGTCGAGCCGGTTCGATCAAGCCCAGCCAACCTCCGGAACCTCGGCACCGAACCAGCGCTCGGCGATCACTTTCTTGCGCGTATAAAAAGCAACGGCGTCGGCACCCTGCGCATAGAGATCACCGTAAAACGAACGTTTCCAGCCGCCGAACGGAAAGAACCCCATCGGCGCCGGCACGCCGAGATTGATGCCGAGCATGCCGGCCTGGATCCGTTCGCGAAAGATGCGGGCCGCAGCGCCAGATTGCGTGAAGAGCGATGCCGTGTTGCCGTATCGGCTGTGGTTGGTCAGGGTGATCGCCGCGTCCAGGTCGGGGCGCGCATCACGCTGACAACCGGGCCAAAAATCTCTTCCCGGCAGATGAACATCTCGGGCGTCACCTCGTCGAAGACCGTCGGCCCAAGGAAGCAGCCGCGCGGCCTGTCGGCCACCATTGAGCAGCGGCCATCGAGTCGCAGTCGGGCTCCTTCCGCCACGCCGCGCTCGATCACCGAGCGGATCCGCTTTTCTTCCACGGGGTTCACGACGGGGCCGAGCGTCGCGGTCTCGTCCAGGCCGTCGCCCAGCTTGAGTTCGCCGGCTAGGCGGATGAACTCCTCGACCAGGGCGTCCTGTTGCGCTCGATCGCCGACCGCCACCAGCACGCTGCCGGCCAGGCAGCGCTGGCCCGCAGAGCCGAAGCAGGATGCGATCAGGGCGGGCAGGCTGCGTTCCAGGTCGGCATCGGGCAGGACGATCAGATGGTTCTTCGCTCCGCCATGTGCTTGCACGCGCTTGCCGTAAGCTCCCGCGGTACGGTAGATCGACTCCGCAACCGCCGACGTGCCGACGAAGGAAACGGCCTGAACGTGCGGATTGGTGATCAGCCGCTGGCTGACTTCCTGACTGCCCTGCACTACGCCAACGACACCCGGCGGCAGGCCGGCGGCGGCGAACAACTCGCTGAGCCGGGTACCGGTGAGCGGCGCTTTCTCGGCGGGCTTGAGGATGAACGTATTCCCGCAAGCGACCGCGACCGACATCATCCACAGCGGAATCAAGGCCGGGAAATTGAACGGCGGAATGCCGACGACCAGCCCCAGCGGTTCGCGGATGGCTTGACAGTCGGCCTCCCGCGAAATGTCGGTCAGCGACTGGCCCATCAGTTGAGAAGGAATGCCGCAGGCATATTCAACGACGTCCAGCCCGCGCCGGAGGGAACCGTGGGCCTCGCTGAGCAGCTTGCCGTTTTCGCGGACAATGCTCGTTGCCAGTTCCGAGAGGTTTTGTTCCAGCAGGTGCCGGAACTTGAACAGAACGTGAGCCCGATCCGGCGGCGGAGTGGCGCGCCAGCCCGGGAAGGCGCGGGCGGCGGCGGCGCAGGCCTCGTCAACCTGGTCCGGCGCCGCCTCGCGCACCGGCGCCAGCACCTCGGCCGAGTCGGCCGGATTACAGATGTCGCGGTTGGTGTCTCCGCGACCCTCGACCCAGGAACCGCCGATCAGATTCAGCGCGCGAGCCGAGAGCTTGGATGCTGGCGACGACCGATCAGCGGCGGCGATGGTGCTCATGCGGTTCAGCGCCCCACGACGCTCATGTCCTCGTAGCGTTCCCCGCTGGCCGCGCCCTTCGGTGCTGCCTCGTTGATGCGTTCCAGGTCCTCGAGCGTCAGGGCGATCTCGAGCGCGGCCACGTTCTCCTCCAGGTTCTTGCGGCGCTTGGTGCCAGGAATGGGAACAACCCCCTGGGCCAGGAGCCAAGCCAGAGCCAACTGGGCCGGAGTCACCTGCTTCGTGGCGGCGATCTCCTTGACCCGATCCACGAGTTGCAGGTTCTTCTGGAAGTTCTCTCCCTGGAATCGCGGCCTGTGCCGACGCCAGTCGTCGGGCGGCAGATCTTCGAAGCGTCGCAACTGACCGGTGAGGAAGCCACGACCAAGCGGGCTGTACGCGACGTAGCCGATGCCCAATTCCCGGACGGTGGGAATGACCTCGTCCTCGGGGTCGCGACTCCACAGCGAATACTCGGTCTGCAGCGCGGAAATCGGGTGGATGGCATGCGCCCGCCGGATGGTCAGAGGGGCCGCCTCGCAGAGGCCGAGGTAACGCACCTTTCCCTGCTGCACCAGTGCCGCCATCGCGCCGACGGTCTCTTCGATGGGGACGGCCGGATCGACGCGGTGCTGGTAATAGAGGTCGATATGATCGACCCCCAACCGCCGGAGCGAGCCGTCGCAGGCCGCGCGCACATGCTCTGGCCGGCCATCGAGGCTCCCTCCCCCCTTGCCGTCGGTGCCACCTACGAAGCCGAACTTGGTGGCCACCCTCACTTCGTCGCGCCGGCCACGGATCGCCTTGCCGACCAACTCCTCATTGATGAACGGGCCGTAGGCGTCCGACGTGTCGAGAAGATTGATCCCCAGTTCCAAGGCCCGATGGATAGTCGCGACCGACTCGACCTCGTCGGCGGGACCGTAGGCATCGCTCATGCCCATGCAACCGAGTCCCAGCGGGGAGACAGTCAAACCCTGCGTGCCCAGTCGTCGCGGGTCCATGGGCTTCTTCCTTGTGAAACGCCCACTTGTGAAGCGTGCACCTTCGCGGTGGTGAATTCCTAGCCGAGGCTCTCCCTAGGTAAGTCACGCCAACCGAGCTTCATTCGACGCACGCGTCCTCCCGCTAACAGCGACAAGGTTGAGGACGACCGTCGGGCCGCGAATGCCCTGCGAGCGCGCTTCCAGATGATAGCCGCTGTAGCTGCTGAATCAAGTTTCTGCCTTGGATATCTTCGGACTGCTGCGAACATCCAGGCCGGTCGATCGCATGAGGATTGCGCAAGGCAAGCCAAGAGCACCTCGGTGTGGGGGATCCATTAACCGCACTGGATCGGTTCTGGGATGGGAACCTACGACACTCTCGGATTCGGCACGAATCAACGTGTCCCGCGATCTTTGCATCGCTTTTGGCGGCGCCGCTGCTCTGCAATAGCCCAAACGCGGAGATCTCCGAAGAGTTGCGCAAGAGTCGCGGGCGGGTAGTGGGCATTGAGGCCACTGGGATTGGGAAGAACCCAGGCGTGGCTGCCGCCAAACAGGGGGGATTGCAGGCCGATGTGGGCCTTTTTGAGGCCGGAGACGACCCGGTAGGGGTGAATGCCCACGAACGCGACCACGGTCGGGCGCCAGCGCCGAACTTTGGCTTCGAGACGCCGGCCGCCGGCGCGAAGTTCGTCGTCGGTGAGTTCATCTGCGCGGGCGGTTGCCCGCTCGACGACGTTGGTGATTCCGAGCTTGAGGTCCAGCAGCAGAGATTCTTCGAACGGGGAGAAGAGGCGCGGAGTGAAGCCGCCGCCGTAAAGAGCGGGCCAAAAACGATTGCCGGGGCGGCCGAAGTGATGGCCGATGGCGGCGGTATAGAGGCCGGGGTTAATGCCTGCGAACAGGACGATGAGATCCTTGGCCGCGAGATCCGGGACGAACTTGTCGCGCGCCGCAAGGATCTCGGCTTTGGTGGGCTTCCAGGGACGGATCGACGTCCGCTGCATCGCGCGACGGCCTCCGACGGTTCGGACCGATCGGCTCGAGCCACAACTCGCTGTGAGACCACCGACCGGGTAGGCGTGCTTCAATAGTTCGGCGTCGGCGGGCGGTACTTCTCGACGTCGATCGAGCGGAACCATTCGATCGTCCGTTCCAGGCCGGAGCGCAGCTTGACGGTGGGCTGCCAGCCGAGCCGGCTCTTGGCCAGCGAAATGTCGGGCCGCCGCCGGGTAGGATCGTCGGCCGGGAGGGGGCGATTGTCGAGCTTCGATTTCGAGCCGGTTAGTTCGAGCACTTGCTCGGCCAATTCGCGAATCGTGAATTCGTCGGGATTGCCCAGGTTGACCGGGCCGATGAAGTCGTCCGGAGCGCGCATCATCCGCAGGATGCCGTCGACCAGGTCGTCGCGGTAGCAGAACGATCGGGTCTGGCTGCCATCGCCGAAGATCGTCAGGTCCTCGCCACGCAGGGCCTGGCGAATGAAGTTCGAGACCACGCGGCCGTCGAACGGGTGCATCCGCGGGCCGTAGGTATTGAAGATCCGCACGATCCGGATGTTGACCTTGTTCATGCGGTGGTAATCCATGAACAGAGTCTCGGCGGCCCGTTTGCCTTCGTCGTAGCAGGCCCGGGGCCCGATCGGGTTGACGCTGCCGCGATAGCTCTCGGTCTGCGGATGGACCTCGGGATCGCCGTAGACTTCGCTGGTCGAGGCTTGCAGCACCTTGGCCTTGCAGCGCTTGGCCATGCCCAGGATGTTGATCGCGCCGATGACCGAGGTCTTGGTCGTCTTGATCGGGTTGAACTGGTAATGCCCCGGCGCCGCGGGGCAGGCCAGGTTGTAGATTTCGTCGACCTCCAGCCACAGCGGGTGGACGACGTCGTGCCGGACCAGCTCGAAGTTGGGCCGCCCGAGCAGGTGGGCGATGTTGGTCTTCTGGCTGGTGAAGAAGTTGTCGACGCAGATCACGTCGTGCCCTTCGTCGACCAGGCGTTCGCAGAGGTACGAGCCGAGAAACCCGGCTCCGCCGGTCACCAGCACCCGCTTGCTTAATTGCATTCGCCGTCCTCGTTCGGGCGTGAGCCGCTCAGGCATATTCCGGCTGCCGGCCCGGCTGCCATTTGATGTTGCAGCCGATGCTCGGCCGCTGTTCGGGATTGACCGGCTTGCCGGCCAGCACGGCGTCGAGCGCGGCCCGCAGGTCGGCGCCCGTCACCGGAATACCGCTGTCCGGCCGGCTGGCGTCCATTTGTCCACGATACGCGAGCTTGTGCTGGCGGTCGAAGACATAAAAGTCGGGCGTGCAGGCCGCGCGGTAGGCTTTGGCCACTTCCTGCGTCTCGTCGTACAGGTAGGGAAAGGTGTAGCCGCGGTTCTCGGCCTCGAGCACCATCTGCTCGGGCGAGTCGGCCGGATACTTGGCCGTGTCGTTCGAGTTGATGCCGACGACCGCCACGCCCTTCGCCTGATAATCGCGGGCGAGTTGCGGCCAGGCCCGGTGCGATATGCTTGACGTACGGGCAGTGGTTGCACATGAACACCACCAGCAGGGCCGGAGCCGCGGCAAAGTCGGCCAGTGCGACTTCCTGCCCATCGACGTTCGGCAACGAAAAATCGGGCGCCTGCGTCCCGAGCGGCAACATCGTGCTGGGCGTAAGGACCATGACGGGGACTCCTGATGCGGCAAACGTTGAAGTGGCGTGCGTTGAAGTGGCAAGCGTCGGAAACGCATGTGCGTTCGCCGTGCCGGCCGATCCACGCGGCGTAGTCGGCTCAACCGAATTGTACAGTCGCGATTGTACAGCGGCGGGTGAGTCTCGCAACCAGCCGATCCCGCCGGGCGATGGTCGCCCGAACCCGCTGGGCAGCGGTCACTTGCGTCCAACGGCCGGCCGCCGCTGCGGCTTGACAGGCCCCCCGCATCAAGTAGAGTCAGATAGCGGAATGTCGTGGCCCGGCAGGCTTTGCCCGCCCGCACGCCGTCGAAGCAACTTTTTCAGTCAAGGAGTCTCCGGATGAACGATCAAATGAACCCGTACCAGGCTTGGGGCACGGTCGCGGCCAATGCCGAAGTTCGATGCGCGGGCCAGCTTCATCCGGCGGACGTATTTGCATCTAGCCGGAGCGGTTTTGGCGTTCCTGGGGCTGGAGGCATTTCTGCTCAGCCTGCCGCAGACTCCGGCCCTGATTCAGTCCATGCTCGGCGGACGCTACAGCTGGCTGATCGTGATGGCCGCCTTCATGGGCGCCAGCTACCTGGCCCAAGCTTGGGCCCAATCGGCGACCAGCCCGGGACTTCAGTACGCAGGCTTGGCACTGTACGTGGTGGCCGAGGCGCTGATCTTCGTGCCGATCATGTACATTGCCGCGAAGTTCGGTGCTGCGGAAGTGATTCCGATGGCCGGATTCATCACGCTGTTCATCTTCGGCAGCTTGACCGGCATCGTGATGCTCTCGGGGGCCGACTTCTCGTTCCTAGGCACGGGTCTGAAGCTAGCCGGCCTCGCGATCATGGGCGTGATCGTCGCCAGCTTGCTGTTCAACGTCAATCTGGGTGGCTTGCTGTTCACCGGGGCTCTGATCTTCTTCGCCGCGGCGTACATTCTGTACGACACCAGCAACGTCCTGCATCACTATCGCACCGATCAGCACGTGGCCGCCGCGCTGGCGCTGTTCGCGTCGGTGGCGCTGCTGTTCTGGTACGTGCTGCGGCTGGTGCTGATTCTCACCTCGTCGAGGGAGTGAGCACCCGCAAAGCGTTCGGGCCGAGGTGCAGGAAGTCGCTGCCGTCGCCGCTTCTTGGCGTTCAGCTTGAGGCAGTCGGCAATCGGAGTTGCCTCCTACAGACCGGCGGCTGGACATGTCCAAGGTCGGGCTTCAGCGCGTCTGCAGCAACTCGACCAAATTCCGGACCGCCCGCGAGCGATGGCTGAGCACCCGCTTGACCGCTTGCCCTAGCTGGGCGAACGTGCGGTGGTACTCCACGATCTCGAATAGCGGATCGTAGCCGAAGCCGGCCGTGCCGACCGGCTCGCGGCGAATGCGGCCGCGGCAGGTGGCTTCGCTCTCGGCCACGATTTGTCCCAGAGGATCGGCCAGCGTGACATGGCAGACGTAGTGCGCCGTCCGCCGTTCGATAGGCACCTGTTCCAACTCCGATAGCAGCAGGCGGTTGTTGTCGTCGTCCGTCGCCTGAGGGCCGGCGTAGCGGGCCGAATAGACGCCTGGCCGGCCGCCGAGCGCGTCGACCGCGATTCCGCTGTCCTCGCCCAGCACCCAGCGCTTGAGGCGCATTGCCTGCTGGGTGGCTTTCAATCGGGCATTGGCCGCAAAGGTGTCGCCCGTCTCTTCGACGGAAATGGCCTGGGGAAAATCGGCGAGCGTCTGGATTTCCAGGCCGAGCGGCGCGAGCAGCTCGACTAGCTCGAGGCCTTTTTTCCGATTGTGCGTCCCGATGACCAGAGGACCGGTAATCCTTGAGTTGACCAATTGCGGTCCCGGTTTGCCCCCTGGCGCGTCTCATTCCATTGCTTTCGGCTAGTCGCGCGACGCCCGGGCGTAATCGGCCGCGATCGACCGCTTGGGCACTTCGACCGGCATTGGCTGGACGTCGAAGGCGATGTTGGCTTCGCTCTTGGGCGTGCCGACCTGCGGCGCGGCCTGGCCGGGCAGGATCTTCTTCTCGGCACCGTATTTCTGCATGATCGTGTAGACCGCCGGATCGAGGTCGATCTGCCCCTCGGCATTTCGCGAGCCGACGCTTGGAAGCTGCCGACCGTCACGATGCTCTGATAGCGGTCGTGAAATTCGTAGGCCGGCACGCCCTTGGCCCGCAGGGCCGCGGTCAGGCGGTGGGCCCGATCGGCCGCTTCGGCCAGCCGGCTCTTGAACTGCTTGCCCTGTTCGATTTTCTGGATCACCCCCTGGTCGATCGTCACGCCGCCGGTGAACGTGGCCACTTTGACCGTGTACTTGCCGGGGCAATCGAGCAGGCTGTACTTGACCCCTTTATTCATTTCCAGAACGAATTTGTCCACCCCCTTGGGCGTGTAATAGTCGGGCGGCAACAGCGGATTGGTGGTGATGAAGGCGTTGCGCATCGGGCCCTTGTTCTTGTCGTCGGCCTCTTTGTGCGAATCGGCCTGCATCTTGCGCAGGGCGCCGAGCACCTGGGCGCTCGAGCCGCGCTTCTCGACGTCCAGCGCCACGGGCTTGATGGCTTTGACCCGCTTCGAGCGCCTTCTGGGCCTGCGGGTCGTCGACATTCTGATAGTCGCCCACCAGCACCGCGATCTCGACGATGTCGTCGCTCCGCCGATCGCGCATTGATTGCGGACCGCCGTAGCGGTCGACGCCGCGGCCTTGCACCGATTTGGAGTAGTCGAATTCCTTCTGGAACGAGTAGGCCGGCAGCTTGAACTTCGTCCGCAGTTCTTCGACCAGCTCCTGAGCTTGCTTCTCGGCCCCCTCGCCCGAGAACGACGCGGCCAGGATCATCCAGGGGCCGTTGTTCTCGGTCACGGCGTACTTGCTCGGCGCCGCGGCCGCCGGCTCGGGCTTCTTGCGCGTGGTGATCTTGCTCCAGGGAGCAGCTTGGACCGCGGTCGCAACGCAAATCACCAGCACGGCCGGCGCCAGGCGCAGGGAGAGTCGGCGGACGTTCATCCGATGGGATCCTCGTGCTTCAAGGGACAAAAGGAACGCCGGTCGCCTTCGTGCGGCAAGCGCCGTGCTGCGAACGCAGGCGCGGCGGCCAGGACGAACCGGCTGTCGGAGAAAAGCGGGGCGGAATTTAGCAAAACCGTCCCGGCCAGACCAGACGACTGTCGGCCGGGTCGGCACGCCGTTGCTAGCAACGGGCCGGAATTCGTACGGCCGAGGCCGCCGAGAACGCGGAGGATTAATGCAGATCGCAGGTCCGGGCCTTGGCCTGACCACTCGGCGATCCCGGTCAGGCCACGGCCTGATCTGCCCGTTTGCGCTTCCGCGTCCCCGGCGTACTCGCGGTGAGATAACCGACGTGCCACGCCAGCAACTGCTGTCGCAACGCGAGCATACTTAGAGTAATGAGACGGCCGGTCGACCTATTCGACCGGCTCGATCGAGGCGAACATCGAGCCGGTCGAGTCGGCCACCAGGCGGTCCTTGCCGTAGGCCCGAATCTGGTCCCGCTTCAGCTCGGCGTGCTCCAGCGTGGTGGTCAGCACGATCGCCCGGCCGCGGCGATCCACCTCGTCGGCCAGCTGGAAGCCCTTGGTCGGGGCGTGGCCGAACAGCTGCTGCAGCATCAAGATGACGTAGGCGTGGGTGTGGCTCTGGTCGTCCCAGAGAACGACGTTGTACCGCGGCTGCCGCTTGGGCTTTTGAGCCTTTTTGGTCCGCCGCTTTCGCTCGGTACGTTCGACCGGTTCGGCCACCGCGCTGTGCGCTTCTTCTCGCATCGCTCGACCTGATTTTGCTGTGGCGAATCTCGCCGCATTTTCCCCCGCGCCCAGGCTCTGGCCACCGGGCGGCTTTCAAAATCACACGCATAACTATTATATTGCACGCCGCCACGAGCGCAGAAAACATTTTGCCAGCAGGCAAATCCGCCTGCGGCCCACAACCCAAGCGCGGGAAACCGCCGGCACGATGCAAGTTCTCGACGAATACCTGACGGCCCATGCCGGCGAATTCAAAGACCATTTATTCGAATTGTTGCGCATTCCGAGCATTAGTGCCGACAGCGCCCGGCGGCACGACGTGGGCCGGGCCGCCGATTGGGTCGCCTATCGCCTGAAATCGCTGGGGCTCGAAACCCGGCGGATCGAGACGGCCGGCCATCCGATCGTGTTTGCCCAGTCGCCCGCCGTGCCCGGCGCGCCGACAGTGCTGGTTTACGGCCACTACGACGTCCAGCCGCCCGATCCGTTGGACCTGTGGATTTCGCCTCCGTTCGAGCCCACGGTCCGTGACGGCAACGTCTACGCTCGGGGCGCCACCGACGACAAAGGGCAGATGTTGACTCATGTACTGAGCACTCAGGCCTGGCTGGCCACGGTGGGCAAGCTGCCGGTTCAGCTGAAGTTCGTCATTGAGGGCGAAGAGGAAGTCGGCAGCCGGAACCTGGACAAGTTTCTCGCCGACCACAAGCGCGAGCTGGCCTGCGACGTGGCCGTGATCAGCGACACCTCGCAATTCGCCCCCGGCCAGCCGGCCATCACCTACGGCCTGCGCGGGATCGCCTATTACGAGCTGCGGCTGACTGGGCCGAAGCAGGACTTGCACTCGGGCACGTTTGGCGGAGCGGTCGTCAATCCGGCCGGCGCACTGTGCGCGATTCTGGCCGCCCTGCGGAACGACCAGGGGCAGGTCGCGATCGAAGGGTTTTACGACGAAGTCGACCCGCTCTCGCAGGTCGAGCGGCAGCAGTTTGCGGCCCTGCCGTTCGACGAGGCGAAGTTCAAGGCTCAGATTGGTGTCGACGCGCTGGGGGGCGAAGCCGGCTTTACGACGCTGGAGCGGCGCTGGGCCCGGCCCACGTTCGACATCAACGGCCTGTGGAGCGGCTACCAGGGTGAAGGGGCCAAGACGGTGCTCCCCGCGCAAGCCGGCGCGAAATTCAGCTTTCGGCTCGTGCCGCGGCAGGATCCGGCCAAGATCAGCGCCGCGCTGGAGCGGCGGATTCGGGCGCTGTGCCCGCCGGGAATTCGCTACGAGCTGGTCGACATGCACGGA
The DNA here is from genome assembly GCA_963828155.1 of uncultured Planctomycetaceae bacterium. GTDB lineage: Bacteria > Planctomycetota > Planctomycetia > Pirellulales > PALSA-1355 > CAWCAX01. Next base: position 71,396 of record CAWHDQ010000006.1, on the reverse strand, counting down.
GCGCCGGGCGTGGTCGTGCCGCTCGACAGTCCTTACATCGCCGCGGCCGAGCGGGCGATCGAGCGCGGCTTCGGCCGCCGGCCGGTCTTCATGCGCGAAGGAGGCTCCATCCCGGTGGTGGCGACCTTCCACGATTTGCTGGGAGTCGATACCTTACTGTTGGGCTGGGGGCTGGACGACGACAATACGCACAGCCCCAACGAAAAATTCTCGTTGGCCGATTTCCAACGCGGCATCCGCTCGAGCGCCTACCTGTGGGAGGAATTGGCCCGCACGGCTTCCGCCTGAACCTGCAAGGACCGTCCGGCTTCCGCCTCAAACCCTCTCCCTTCAGGGCGAGGGTGTTTATTTCTCATTGGGTCCCACGGTCCCCATCGATCGCGTCACAGAATCGATTTCCTTCCCACTTCTCCTCGACTCCCTCGACCCTCCCATGCTCGATCGCCGCTTTGTCCTGGAAAACCCCGATCTGGTGCGGCGGAGCTGCGCCGAGCGCAACAGTCGGGCCGACGTTGGCCGCTTCATCGAGCTGGAAACCCAGCGCAAAGTGAAGCAAACCGAGTTGGAAAACGTCAACCGCTCAGCCAACGACGTCAGCAAGTCGATCGGCAAGGCCAAGGACGCCGCCGAGCGCGATATGCTCAAGGACCAGGGCCGGCAACTCCGCGAATCGGCCGCCCGGCTGACTGCCGAAATCGACGCCCTGGCCGGCGAGGCCGACGACATCCTCAAGGCGATCCCCAACCTGTCGCACCCCGACGCACCACGCGGAGCCGACGATTCGGCCAATACGGAAGTCCGCCGCGGCCAGCACGCCCCGCCGAAATTCGACTTCAAGCCGCTCGACCACGTCGAGCTGGGCGAGCGATTGGGCCTGTTCGATTTCGAGGGCGGGTCGAAAGTGGCCGGCCACGGCTTTTACTTCCTCAAGAACGACGCCGTATTGTTGGACTTGGCCCTGGAGCGGTACGCGCTCGACGTGCTGATGGCCGAGGGCTTTACGCCCACGATGACGCCCGACCTGGCCCGCAATGAGATACTGCACGGCACGGGTTACATTCCCCGGGGGCCGGAAACCCAGATTTACAGCATCGCCGACAGCGACCTGAGCCTGATTGCCACGGCCGAGATCACGCTCGGCGGTTTGTTGGCCGATGAGGTGCTCGAAGCCGAGCAGTTGCCAATCAAGGTCTGCGGCATCAGCCACTGCTTCCGCACCGAGGCGGGCGCCCACGGCCGCACGACGCGGGGGCTGTACCGCGTACACCAGTTCTCCAAGGTCGAGATGTTCGCCTTCACACGGCCCGATCAGAGCAATGCGATGCTCGAATACTTCCGCGACCTCGAATGCCGGATCTTCGACGGCCTGGGCCTGGCCTACCGCGTGATCGATACGGCCACGGGCGACCTTGGCGGGCCGGCATATCGCAAGTACGACCTTGAGGCCTGGATGCCCGGCCGCGGCGAGCAGGGCGAATACGGCGAAGTGACCAGCACTTCCAACTGCACGGACTATCAGGCTCGGCGGTTGGGCATCCGCTTTCGCAACAAGGGCGAGAAAGGGACCGCCCTGGTCCACACGCTCAACGGCACGGCCATCGCCATCAGCCGGGCGATCATCGCCGTGCTGGAGAACTACCAGCAGGCTGACGGCTCGATCGTCGTGCCCGAGGTGCTCCGCACCTGGATGGGCAAGGACCGGATCGAGGCCAAGCGGTAGGCTTGCCCAAAATTGGGACGGGCGTCGACTCGTGGATTCGACCCAAGCCCCCGTTCCCGCCTCGCCCCCGTTCCCGCCGCCCCCGTTACTTCTCGATGATCGTCACCTTGTTGATGGTTACGGGTTTGACCGGCCGATCCTGAGCGCCAGTTTGCGCCTCGCCGATCTTTTTCACCACTTCCAGGCTGGCGGCGTCGGCCGTCTTGCCGAAGGCCGTGTACTGCCGGTCCAGGTGCGGCACCTTTTCCAGGCAGATGAAGAACTGTGAGCCGGCCGAGTTGGGATCGCTCGTCCGGGCCATCGAGAGCACGCCCGGCTCGTGCCTGGTGGCGTTGAACTCCGCGGGAATCGTGTAGCCCGGCCCGCCCGTGCCGCGGCCCTCGGGGCAACCGCCCTGGATCATGAAGCCGCTAATCACGCGATGGAAGACCACGCCGTCGTAGAAGCCGATCTTGGCCAGGCCGAGCAGATTGCGGACGTGGCCGGGGGCCGTCTCGGGATGCAAATCGAGCGTGATCGGACCCAGCGAGGTATCCAACACGAGCTGATACTTCTTGGTTTTGAAGTCCAGGTCCTTGGTAGCCGCTTCGACTTCTGCTTTGCGGTTCTTGGCCATCGGCGTTGTCTCTCCAGGCGGGTTTCCGCAGGCAAAATAAAGCGGCCGGCGGCGTAGTGCGCATAACCTATCAAATTTGCGTCCGGCCACAATGACTGCGGGCGAATCGGCCGGGCAAGCCAGCAGCGGCGCCTTAGGGCGGAAGCGCGCCTCCGACGAGACGGCAGTCGGGTATAATCCAGCGGTGGCTCCCACAGTCGTGAGGCTCCGCTCGTCTCAATGACGGCCGCCGGCCTGCGATCGATTTCAGCGCGGCGGTTGCGGATATCCGCCGGTTACCAGTACCGAAGTGTTACCAGCATCTGGGGGAAGGAAAACCGATGAAAGCGCTCGACCTCGTTTGCAGCCGCCGGCACGTATTGGCGGCATTGTCGCTGGGAGCCGCCGCATCCTGGGCTCGGACCGTGTTGGCCGAAGAACTGGCCGTGACGCCTCGAGTCGATGAGGGGCCATTCTATCCCGACAAGATGCCGCTCGACACGGATAACGACCTCTTGATCATCAACGACTCGATTACGCCGGCCGTGGGCGAGATCACGCTGCTGTCTGGCCGCATCCTGGGGCCCAGCGGCACGCCGGTCCGCAACGCCTTCGTCGAGATCTGGCAAGTCGACAGTCACGGGGCCTACCTGCACTCCGGCACGGCCAACGCCGACAATCGCGATCGCAATTTCCAGGGATACGGCCGGTTCCTTACCGACGCCGAGGGACGCTACTTCTTCCGCACGGTCAAGCCGGTTTCGTATCCGGGCCGCTGCCCGCACATCCATTTCGGCATCAGCCAGGCCGGCAAACGGATTTATACCACGCAGATGTTCATCAAGGGGCATCCCGACAACGATCAGGACCATCTGTACCGAAATATCGGCAGCCCGGCCGAGCAGGCCCGGGTGGCGGTCGATTTCGTGCCGGTGCCCTCGTCGCGGATCAACGAATTGGCGGCGAATTTCGAGATCGTGCTCGGCGTCACACCGGCCGACCCTGACACTCCCGGCGGAATTGGCAAGCCGGAGCGCGGCAGCCGTGGGTTTCCCGGCGGCGGACGCCCGCCGGGCGGGCCCGGCCGACCGAGAAGCTGAGGGGCAGGGCAGAGACACAGAGCGGGGGCGATGGGGGATGGGCGCTTGCAGTCCGCGCCAATTCAACCCTCTTCGTCGAACATGCCTTCCGGCAAGGCGTCGACCCGGCGGACGGCGATCCGCTCGATCGCGTCCCAATGGACCGCGGTCATTGTAAAGCTGCCGTCGCGCTCGGCGAAGGCAAACATGCCGTAGGCCTCGTGCGATTGACGCGGCGAGAACCACTCGGGGCGATCACCTCGCCCCCTTTGAGATACAGCTCGACGATCCCGCCAGTCCGCTTGTGGGCCCAGAGCCGCTGAAACACTCCAGCCATCGGATTGCCGCCGACTCCGCCGCCGCCCGCCGACTCGGACGTGATGCTGGCGAAGTCGAACGCGAACGGATCGCTCTCGTAGGCCGTGCCGTTGAAGCCTTCGATTTCTTGTTCCTCGGGCGCCGGCTCGGCGGCCTCGTCGCTGGCGGTCTCCGAGTCCGAATCGGCGGCGATTTCTTCGCCGAGTTCGTATTGGTCGTCCTCGTCTCCGCCTTGCTCTTCCTCGTACTGCGGCACCAGGAAGGTCGCGCCGCAGTGCGGGCATTTGCCGGGCCGACCTTGCATGCTGGCCGGGCAGTTCAACTTGTGCCCGTTGGGGCATAGAAAGACGATCCGCTCTTCGCTGGCCGCGGCCTGCGGCGCCTCGCCCGGGGCCGGTTCGGAAGTTTCGTCCGCATCGGGCGGCGGACTCGCCGCCCTCTTCGCCCGTGGATTCCCCGGTCAGGTCGGGATAGCTCTCGCCTTGGTCCCGCATGCCGCTGCCGCTCCCTTCGCCCGAGGGCGGCGCCAGCTCCGGTTCGCTGACCGACGAATCGGAGATTGGCGTGTCGGTGGCCGGGGCCTCGACGCCGGCCGGCACCGGCACGCGAAACACGGCCTTGCACTTGGGACACTTGCCGGTCATGCCGGCCCGGTCGTCGGCGCAATTCAGCTTATGACCGTTAGGGCAGCGGAATTCGATGACCATCATTCGGCTTCGGTCATGATTCGGATTCAGTTACGCCGGGCACCGCGCGATCCGCGGAGGAGCGGCCCGGCGACTTGCGCCGCGAGCGCGACGGGCCGTCCGGGGGCATCGTGCCGGTCTCTCATCAATCCTAAACCAAGGCCGGGCTTGAAACAACGCGTCGCCCAGGCGCGTCTTGACTTGCCTTGCTGCTGTGCCAAACTAGGTTTGAGCCCGGGCAGTCTGTCGCGTCATTTCTTGAGCCATTCGATGCCGATTTCCGTCGTTTGCCCGGGTTGCAAAAACCGCTTCAACGTCAGCGACAAGTTCGCCGGCAAAAAGGGTCCTTGCCCGAAGTGCAAGACGATCATCTCCGTGCCGGCCCTGCCGAAGGAAGAGATCAAGGTCCACGCCCCCGAGGAATTCGCCGCGGGTGGCAAGGACAAAAAGGGGCGGCCGGTCCTCAAGCCGATCGCCCGACAGGAAGCCAAGTTCAAGCCGAAAATGCTGGCCGCCATTCTGGGCGCCGCGGCCGTCGTGCTGCTGCTCTGTTTCGCCCTCCGCGGCGTTTCGGAAAAAACGCCGTTCGCCGCGATCGGCTTGCTGGTGATCTCCCCGCCCTTGGCCGTGGCGGGTTACTCGGTCCTCCGCGATCAGGAGTTGGGTTCGTATACGGGCCGCGAGTTGTGGGTGCGGGCAGCGATCTGCGGCGCCGTCTATGCGCTGCTCTGGGCGCTGTACATTCCGCTGCGGATGAGTGGGCTGCTGACCGGCGAGCCGTACCAATGGCTGTTCGTGGCCCCGGTATTTATCGGCCTGGGGGCAGGCGCGGCCTTTTCGACCTTCGATCTGGACTTCGGCTCCGGCGCGCTGCACTACTGCTTCTTCCTGCTGGTGACGCTGATCCTCCGCGCCGCCATCGCGATGCCGCCGATCTGGTCCGTCGCGGCCAGCTAAGCGCGGGCGCGTGCGAGCCGCTTGCGGTTGCGGCGCGAAGCCCAGCGGGGTAGGTTGAGCCTCGCAGCCGATTGGGGACCGCGGATTTGTTTGGGGCCGCCGCCGGCCGATTGCTCGTTGCGACAGGATGGAGCCATGCCGACGATCATTCCGTACCACTACCAGCGCCGCGTCTACTGCGCTGGGCCGCTGTTCAACGCCGCCGAGCGGCGCGAAATGGTCGAGATCGCCGCCGTTTTGAATGGGGCCGGTTTCGACACCTTTCTGCCCCATGCCGACGGAATGGAGTTCGCCCTGGTGCGGCCCTGGCTGATCGAGCGCGGGTTCGACCCGATTGCGGCCGGCGAGCTGCTGCACCGGGCCATCTTCGCGCTGGACACCTATCAGGTCGCTGTCGGCTGCGGGGCGCTGGTCTTCAACATGAACGGCCGCGTGCCCGACGAGGGGGCCGTAGCCGAGGCCACGATCGCTTGGATGCTTGATAAACCAGTCGTGCTGTTCAAAGAAGACGCCCGGAGCACGTTCGCCGGCCGCGACAATCCGCTGGTCGTCGGGCCGGCCGACTTTCGCACGGTCGATGTGCTGGAGCGGCTGCCCGAGGCCCTGGAGGAACGGATCGCCGCGGCGGAACTGGCGGCCGACGCCGCCATTTCGTGTTCCCGACATTTGCACGAAACGGTCGAGGCCGGCGAGCGGCTTTGGCAAGCGCTCGACGCACTGGGCTCCGATCGCAGCGTCGAGCCGGTGGCCGAGGCCGTGCTGGAACTGTTTGGGCCCCGGACCGCGGCGGCGGCCGGGCTGCAATTTGCCAGCCAGCAATTTGCCAGCCAACCATTGGCCTCTCGACATTTTGCCGGCCAGCGACCATGAGCGCGCTGCGCGACATTCCTGAGCTGGTGGCCCTCGACGGCCGCCACGGCCTGCTGCGGATTCCGCCCGAACTGGACGTGCCGCTCACGCCCCGGGTTCGGGCGCTGATCGACGCGGCGGAGTTCCGCCGGCTGGCCCGGATCAGCCAGTTGGGGCTCGTGGCCCTCGTCTATCCGGCAGCACACCACACCCGGTTCGAGCATTCGCTGGGCGTGTACCGCCTGGCGCTGACTCTGCCTGCGGCATTTGAGCCACGACGAACGGTTCGCCGCCGCGATCACCCCCGCCGATGCGGAGCTGCTGATTGTCTCCGCCTTGCTGCACGACCTGGGGCATTGGCCGTTCTGCCATCCGATCGAAGACATGCGGCTGCCAGGCGTGCCCAACCACGAGCTGTTTGCCAACAGCTTCCTGCTCGAGGGGGACATTGCCGACGCGCTGCGCCAGCACTGGCAGATCAATCCCCGCGACGTGGTCGACCTGCTCTCGAACAAGCCCCGCCGCACGGCCACGCGGATTCTGACCAGCATCCTCTCGGGCCCGATCGACATCGACAAGATGGACTACCTGGCCCGCGACAGTCTGCACGCCGGCGTTCCCTACGGCCGCAATTTCGACCAGAGCCGATTAGTCGGCAGCCTATGCCTGAATGCGGCTGGCGACGTGCTGGCGATCACCGAAAAGGGCAAGACCGCGGCCGAGATGATGGTCTTTGCCCGGTATGTGATGTTTAGCGAAGTCTATTGGCATCACAGCGTCCGCGCGGCCACGGCGATGCTCCAGCGTGCGTTCTTCTTGCTGCACGGCAGCTTGGAACTGGATGCGCTGTTACGCTTGAGCGAAAGTGATATGATCGCCACCCTGGAGCGGGCGGCCGGCGCCGGCCCGGCCCGGGAGCTGCTGGCCGGCTTGTTCGGGTCGACCCGTGATCTGTACAAGCGGGTAGCCCAGTACAGCTACTTCGAAGATCGGCCGCTCTACGAGCGACTGGCTCGGCGGCCGTATCCCTGGCTGGTGGCCTGTGCCCAGCAGTTCGCCACGCTGGCCAGCACCGCCTTGGGGCGGATCGTCGCGCCCGACGAGGTGCTATTCGACGCGCCGCCCGTGCAGCGCGAGGTGGAATTCAACATTGACGTGATGTCGCTCAAGGACGGCCGCTATCGTCCGCTGGGCGAAGTGTCGCCGGTCGTGCAGACCCTGGCCAAGCGGCAGTTCGACGACTATGTCAAACGGGTCCGGATTTTCGCCACCGCCCGCGTCGCGGCGGACCTGCGGGCGCTGCCCAATCTTGCGCAACTGGTCGAGTCGGCCGTCGACCGAACGGAGTAACCAGCCTATTCCAGGTCCGGCTCCGGGGGCACGGGCTCGTCGTCGATCGGCGGCGCGGGTTCGATTGGGATTCGCTGTGCCGCTTCTCGATCAGCGGCGGCCAGGTCGTGCCGGCCGATGCGGTCGTAGGCGGCGGCGCGGAGGGCAAACGCTTCCTTCGCTTTCGGCTCTTGGGCCACGACGTCGGCCAGGTCCCGGATGGCACCCTGCCAATCGTCGATGGCCGTGTAGGCGAGCGCCCGCCAGTAGCGGTTCTCCGGCCACGTGGGCCGCAGTCCCAAGGTGTAGGTGTAATCTTCGATCGCGCCCAGGGGTTGGCCCAGGCGGAGCCAGGCGCTCGCGCGAAGCGAGTAGGCTTCGACGAATTTCGGATCCAAGGCGATGGCCCGACCGGCGTCGTCAACGGCGGAGCTCGGATTGCCGTGCTCAAAGTGGAAGCCGGCTCGATAGTTCCAGCAGAGCCGCATTTTGCGGCTCGGCCTCAATGGCGGCGGTGAAATCCCGCTCTGCCTCGGCCAGAAGCCCGCGCTGTTCCAACAACTCGCCCCGCTGCACGAAGAACCAGGCATACGTGGGGTCGATTCGGATGGCCCGGCTGAGGGCGTCGTGGGCAAGGGCAAAATCGTGGGGATCGGCGGTGTGCTGGGCGGGCCGCCCAGGCTTGGGCGGAATGCATCAGCCGGGCCGCTTTGGATAGCGCGTCGAAATGCTCCGACCAGATCTCCACCTTGGGCGGCCCGGAAAAACTCGCATCGAGCGTCGTCATATCCAGCGGAATGCCCTGCGCTACGAGTTTGCTGAGCTTGGGATGCTTGGCCAATCGGGTGAACCCCACCGCAGTGATTTTCGTGTGGGAGATGTCCAGCCCGTCGAGTGACTCGATGGCAATCAGGCAGTCGACGGCCGCATCGCCGATTCCCGTGCCGGCCAGCGACAGGCCGCGGATTTGCCCGACATCGCCCAAAGCCCGGGCCCCGTCGTCGTCGAGGATGGTGCCGTCCAGGCTCACCCATTCGAGGGTTGGCAGGGCCTCAAGCGACATGATCAGAGGTGCCTGCGGGACTTGAAGCTGGCAATTTTCGATGCCCAGGACGGTGACATGCGGAAGGTCGGCGAGTGGCTCGAAAGATGCGCTGCGAATCGTCGAGTTCTGAAAGATAACGGCGACTCAACTCCGGGCAACGATCTAGTTTCCCCAGTCTTTGAATGGCCGTTGCATCAATGGTGCCTCCCGCGAAAATTAGTTGCTCCAGCCCAGGGAGTGCTTCGATGTCCGCCGCGAAGGTCAGGAAATCTTCGCCGGGGAGTTTCAGCTGGCGCACGGACCGAAACGTAACGAACTTGAGCGGCGGTGGATAATCGTTGAATGGGTGCAGTCGATCCGCGTAGATTTCCCACTCATGCTCATCCGCCAGCGCTATGACACGCGCATCGGCGCGGTATAGCTGCCAGTATTCGACGCTGAGCCACGCGGCCAACCACGCCCCTGAAGCAGCGAGCAGTAGAACTACGAATTGCACGCCGCCAATCGCGCTGAACCCAAGGGCGGTGTCCCCCTCGATACCAGCTTTGTGCCGCCCATACGCCGTAAGTCAGCGCGGCCAGCAGCGGACAGAGCAGCGAGCCGTCGGATACGAGTCGTGACCCCATCGCCACGCCAACGCGGCTCATGACGTAGCCAATCAGACTGGCGACGATCATCCAGACGAGGAAGGGATGCAGCTGGCGGCGTTCCATGCCGGCTATCTTAATGCCGCCGCGCCAGTCAAGCTACGCGTTGGAAGGGCCGAATACAGAGCGCGGCGGCATCACCCCATCCGAGCGAGCGAAACACCGCGCTAATGGTGCGTTTCGCCGCGGGCGAGGATGCCCGTTTGATGAACCGAATTCGCCCCGGGCTGGCCGCCGGCTCCGTTCGTCTCGCTGGGCAGCCTGTCGGGCAAGCCCACGCCCGAACGGAGTTGCAAGAGCTCGGCCTGCACCCGCCAGGGCTTTTCGCCCGGCTGGGGCGTGATCCGCTCGTAAGTGCCGTCGGGCCGCAACAGCCGGGCTCGGACATTGTCGCTCAGATAGCTGGGGATGATCTCCTGCAGAATCCGCGCTCGCTGCTCGGGCGCTTCGACCGGAAACATGACTTCCACCCGGCGATGGAAATTGCGCGGCATCCAGTCGGCGCTGGAGAGGAACACCTTGGCCTCGTCGTCGGGGCTGAACACGTAAATCCGGCTGTGCTCCAGAAACCGATCGACGATGCTGGTGACGCGGATGTTTTCCGAAATGCCCGGCAAGCCCGGCCGCAGGCAGCAGATGCCGCGAACGATCAGCTCGATCGGCACGCCGGCCTGGCTGGCCCGGTACAGCGCTTCGATCACGCGAAAATCGACCAGGGCGTTGAGCTTGGCGAAGATTCGCGATGTGCGGCCGCTCTGGGCTCGTTCGATCTGCTCTTCGATCAGCTCCAGCGTGCGACGCTGCAGGTCCTCGGGCGCGACGACCAGCTTTCGCCAGTGATGCCCTTGCGAGTAGCCGGTCAGCAGGTTGAACAGCGCCGAGGCATCTTCGGCGATGTCATCCTGGGCGGTGAACAAGCCGAGGTCGGTGTAGGCCAGAGCCGTGGTCGGATTGTAGTTGCCCGTCCCCAGGTGGACGTAGCGCCGCAGCGTGTCGCCGTCCTGCCGCACGACGAGTGAGACCTTGCAGTGGGTCTTGAGGTCCAAAAAGCCGAACACCACGTGTACGCCCGAGCGTTCCATCTGCCGGGCCCAGGTCACGTTCCGTTCTTCGTCGAAGCGGGCTTTCAGCTCGACCAGGGCGGTGACGTTCTTGCCGTTTTCGGCGGCTTTCATCAGAGCCCGGGTGATCGGCGAGTCGCCGCTGGTACGGTACAGCGTCTGCTTGATGGCCAGCACCTTGGGGTCGCTGGCGGCGGTGTTGATGAAATCGACCACCGGATCGAACGAGTCGAACGGGTGATGCAGCAGGATGTCGCGTCGGGCGATCGCGCTGAACAACTCGTCGCCCCGCCGCCAGCGAATGCCGCGCGGCGGTTGCGGCGTAAAGGCCGGCGCCCGCAGAAAGTCGCGGTCCGGCACCTGCACCAGCTCCATCAGGGCCGTCAGGTCGAGCGGGCCAGGAATGTGATAGACCTCGTCATACGAGTCGCCGTCTTTGCGGTTCGAGACGCGCAAGCCTTCCTCCTCGATAATCCGCTCGACCAGATCGTTATGAGCCGCAATCGCGACTTCCAGCCGCACGGCCTCGCCCCGCTGCCGGGTCTTGAGCCGCTCTTCGATCAGCCGGAGCATATCGTCCGACTCTTGCTCCAAGAGCTCGATGTCGCTATCGCGGGTGATGCGGAAGGTCGTCCAGTGCAGCACGTCGAAGCCGCCGAACAGCTCGGGCAGCCGGGCCGCCACCGCCTGTTCGAGCAGAATGTAATCGAGTCCGTCGTCATGGCCCACCTCGACCAGCCGCGGCAACACCTGCGGCAACTGGACCACGGCAAACAGCTGCTTGGGCCCCAGCCCGCTGTGCCGCTGCAGCATCGCCCCCAGGTAGAGCTGGCGATTGTGGAAGTGCGGCGTGGGATGGCTGGGGTCGATCGCCATCGGCGTGAGAATCGGGTACGCCCGTTCGTGGAAGAACCGATCGAGCTGCTCGCGCTGGGGCGGGCTGAGCTGATCGTGGCTGACCAGCCGGATTCCCTCGCTGTGCAAGTGCGGCAGCACCGATTCGTTCCAGCATTGATACTGGGCGGCCACCAACTCCTGGGTACGACTGGCGATCTTCTGCAACTGGCTGACCGCCCGCAGCCCGTCGGGCGTGTAGTCCTGCGGGGCGCCGTTGCCGAAGGCCTGTTCGCGCAAGCCCGCCACGCGGACCATGAAGAACTCGTCCAGGTTCGAGCTGAAGATCGAGAGGAACTTGACCCGCTCCAAGAGTGGGTTGCCCGTGTCCTGGGCTTCTTCCAGCACGCGCTGGTTGAACTCCAGCCAGGCCAGTTCGCGATTGATGAAATGCTCGGCCTGAAAACTATGCTCGACCACGGTGAGAGCGTCCTGTTGGCAGAGAAATTGTGCGACTCGCGCGACTCCAACGGCGGCTTAGGCCTGTAGGAGGCGACCCCGATTGCCGACTGCCTCAGAATAGTGCGGCTTGTCGGCATTCGGAGTCGCCTCCTCCAGACTTCCGTTCGTCCGGAGTTTGAAGTATTGCCGCCCCGTTCCGACTTCATCTTAAGTCATGCGCCACGGCGCGGAAAGGCGACGGCCCGAACCAAGACGGCCCGAGCCGCGACGGCCAGACCCCCGAACTGCCGTGCGGCCGGCCCGCTGTGCGCCCCGGGGCCGGCAAGACTATACTCGCCTGTTCCCCCGCGAGCGGATGCCAGCAGATTGCCGCTCGCGGACGCAGCCCTTCCAAACAAACCGCAAACAATTGGCATTTGCCGCCCGCCGCATGTCTCCAGCCGAATCTTGGCGCGGCCTCTACCCCTTCGCCTCGCACGAGCTGCGGCTCGACGGCCTGCGCTACCACTACGTCGACGAAGGGCAGGGGGACGTCTTGCTGTTGGTCCACGGCAACCCGACCTGGTCGTTCTACTGGCGCGAGTTGATCCAGCGTTGGCGGAGCAAGTATCGCGTGATCGCAGTCGACCACATCGGCTGCGGCCTGAGCGACAAGCCGCGGCACTATCCCTATCGCCTGGCCCAGCACGTGCAGAACCTGGCAGTCCTGGTCCGGGAGCTGAACCTGGGCGGCGTGACGCTGGTGGCCCACGATTGGGGCGGGGCGATCGGCGTGGGCGCGGCCCTGGCCGAGCCCGACCGTTTCGTCCGCTTCGTGCTGGCAAACACGGCCGCCTTTCGCTCGACGGCCATTCCGCTGCGGATTCGCATCTGCCGCACGCCGATCCTCGGTCCGCTGGCCGTCCAGGGTTTGAATGCGTTCGCGCGGGCCGCGCTTCGGATGGCCGTCAATAAGCCCGAGCGCATGACGCCGGCGGTTCGGGCGGGGTTACTCGCGCCGTACGACTCTTGGTCGCACCGCCGAGCGATTCAGAAATTCGTCGAGGACATTCCGCTCTCGCCCCGCGACGCAAGTTACGAAACCCTGCGGGCGATCGAAGCCCGCTTGCCGCAGCTGGCCCGCTGCCCCTGGCAGTTCATCTGGGGCATGCGCGACTGGTGCTTCACGCCGGCCTTCCTGGATCGTTTTCTGGAGTTCTTCCCCCAGGCCGAGGTTCACCGGCTGGAGGATGCCGGCCACTATGTGGTCGAAGACGCCCACGAGCAATTCGGGCCGCTGGTCGAACAGTTTCTGGCGGCCCATCCGCTGCGACCAGCCGGCGCGGCCGGATCGAGGTGACGGGTGAACCTTATGGCCGGCGGTGAAAACGAAACCAATGCTCCGGACGCGACCGCGCCGCTTTGGTCGATCGGCCAGTGTGCAGCCTTGGCCTGCTTGCTCGAAGCGACGGCCCCCAAGCCGGGCAACGTCCACCGCGGCGCCGATTTCGAAGACGTCACCTATCCCGAGTTCGTCGCCAGCGGAATCGCGATCGCGCCGGTGATGGAACGGGCTGTCGGCAAGCCTTTGGGCCAGACTGTGCTCGCTGCGGTCCGGGCCGCGCGGACCATCTCGCCGACCAATACTCATCTCGGCACGATCCTGCTCTTGGCTCCGTTGGCGGCCGTCCCGCGCGAGCGCCGCTCGCCGCCGGCGTGTGCGATGTGCTGTCCCGGCTGACGGCCGACGATGCCCGGGACTTTTACGAGGCGATCCGTCTGGCCAAGCCGGGCGGCCTCGGACGGGTCGATCAGGGGGACGTTCACGCCAGCGAAGTCCCCGCCGACCTCTTGGCCGCGATGCGGTTGGCCGCCGAGCGCGATTTAGTCGCTCGGCAGTACGCCGAGAATTTTCGGCAAATATTCGAGTTCGTCATTCCCGCGCTCACCGCGGCGGTGGCGGAGCTGGGCAGCGTCGAAACGGCGATTGTCCATGCCCAGTTGCGTGTGATGCAGGCCTTTCCCGACAGCCTGATCGCCCGCAAGTGTGGGCCGGAAGTCGCGATGCGCAGCGCGGCCTGGGCCGGGCAAGTGCTCAACAGCGGCCCCCCGGGCAGCGAGCCGTACTACCAGCTGCTGGGCGATTTCGATTTCTGGCTTCGCTCCGACGGCCACCGCCGCAACCCGGGCACCACGGCCGATCTGCTCGCCGCCGGCCTGTTTGCGCTCCTCCGCGACGGCCTTCTCCGCCCGCCGCTCTTCACCCCCGCCGGCGGGACCGCCTTCTTGGACTCGGACGAATGATTCCGCTTGGAGGGCTGGCTTTGGCTTGAAGCGGAATCGATTAAGAGAACGCAGATGAACGCGGATGAAAAAGATACGCGCAGATGACGCAGGAATTAACCGCAAGGCGCAAAGACGCAGAGCGGCCACAAAACGTGGGGAATGCCACGAACTAACTTTGCGTCCTCCTCCTTCCTTGTCGCCCTTTATCTGCCTTCTTTCTTCTTCCTTGGTCTTGATTCTCTCTGCGTTTTTGCGATTTGCGGTTAGCTTCCTCGCTCGGCCCGTCCGAGTTTGTCCATCCATGCTTTTCGGGCCATAATGAGTTGAAGTCTTCGTTTCGCCAGCGGAAAGTTTTTCCAGTGACTGATGCTTTCACGTCCGGATCAGCAAGGAGTACCTCGTTTTCAGCGCGGGGCACTTCATTACTTTTGCCGGCGACGTCTGCGAACGGCTGCACGGGCATAACTACCGCGTGGCCGCCGAAGTGGCCGGCCCGCTCGACGAAAACTACTACGTGGTGGATTTCATCCTGCTGCGCGACGTGTTGCGCGGCATCCTCGACGAGCTGGACCACTACATGCTGCTGCCGACCCAGCACGAACAAATCCGGGTCGTGGCCGGCGAGCGCGAGGTCGAAGCCACGTTCCGCGACCGCCGCTGGGTCTTTCCCCGCGGCGATTGCGTGCTGCTGCCGGTGCCCAACACCACGGCCGAAATGCTTGCCCGCTGGATCGGCCAGCGGCTGTTGGAACGGCTTGCGGCCCGCGGCGTCCAGCGTCCCGGGTCGACGCGGATCGAAGTCGACGAATGCTTCGGCCAGCTGGGCATCTGGCAGACGGATGACTCATCTACCGGGCAGGGAATGAATTCCCTATGAGCGAAGTAGAGGCGAACCCGTATCGATCGCCAGGAGTGAGCCCACCGACCGCCGCGCCGACCAAGCCGAGGCGGCGGCGAGTCGGGCAAGCCGCCCTGGCCGTTTCTGCATTCATGGCCATATTAACGGTTATCCAGTGCGCAAGACGCGTGTGATGATGGCTTTGCAGGACGGCGTCTTCCGGCACTTCATCGTGCGCCTGTTTGCGCTTTGGAGCACTGTCTGGTTCTTCCGATATGGCCTGCGCGAACTCGCCGCGAGCGAGCCGGCTCCCGCTGCTCCTAACCCGCCGTGAATCCCAAACGTCGCGGGAACGGGTAACGCGTTTCGCATCTTTGCCCGCCGGTTGCCCGGTGCCCTGGGGGCCGATTAAGATGGCGGCTCCGGCCTTCCCGCGTCCGAACATCTCGCACCCCCAATCATCGAGGTACCCCGCCATGATCCGTGCGTTCTTGCGTCCCGCCTGTCTGCTGCTGTTTGTCACGCTGGTTGGGCCGCTGACCGCTGCCGACGTCGAGTGGAAGCCGCTGTTCAACGGCAAGGACCTGACCGGCTGGCAGCCCGAGGGGGGCTCGAAGGATTCCTGGCACGTGGAAGACGGAATGCTCTATTGCAGCGGGGGTGGCGGCGGCTGGCTGTCGACCGACAAGGAATACGCCAACTTCGAGCTGGAGCTCGAATTCCGCCTGCCGGCCCACGGCAACAGCGGCGTGTTCCTCCGGGCCCAAAGGAAGGGGATGGGGCCTACACCGGCATGGAAATCCAGGTGCTCGACGACGAAGGCCATCCCGGCATCCAGCCCTGGCAGCATTGCGGCAGCATCTACGGCGTGGTCGCGGCCAAGGAAGGCGCCGTCAAGAAGCCCGGCGAATGGCAGAAGTACCACATCCTCTGCAATGGCCGGCACGTGAAGATCACCCTGAACGGCATGGTGATCGTCGACGCGAACCTGGACGAGCATAAGGACAAGGAAGCCAGCCATCCGGGCCTGCTGCGGAAGACCGGTTTCATCGGCCTGCAGAACCACGGCACGCGGCTCGATTACCGCAACATCCGGATTCACGAGTTCGAGTGAACCGGCGGCAACTCGATAAGGGAAGGGCTTCGATGTCGGGTGCTCTTCGCGCACTGACGGTCGTGCTGGCGCTGGCCACCGGGGCGGCGGCCCAGCATCCGCAGATTCGTTTGCGTCCGGTGCCGCCTGCGGAACGCGTCGAACCGGGGGGCAAGACGACAGAGGCCGAGCCGGATCGTGTGGCCGAGTTAATCGTGGAGTTGACCAACGAGCTGCGCCACCGGGACGGCATCCGGCCGCTGGAGGTCGAGCCCACATTGGCGAAGGCGGCGGCCAGCTTTGCCCATTTCATGGCAACCGATGACAAGTACGGCCACACGGCCGACGGCCGCAGGCCGGCCGAGCGAATCGAAGCAGCCGGCTACGAATACTGCCTGGTCGAAGAGAACATCGCCTGGCTGGTGCAAACCCGGGGCTTCACGTCGGCGGGATTGGCCCGGCAGCTGATGGACGATTGGGAGGCCAGCCCCGAGCATCGGCGGAACTTGCTCAATCCGCACCTGGGCCAGATCGGCGTGGCCATAGCTCGCAGCCCGAAGACCGGCCGCTACTACGCCGTGCAGGAGTTCGGCCGGCCGCTCAGCGAGCGGATCGACTTCGAAATCGGCAACGCCACCGACGAGCCGCTGCGCTACCTGATCGATGGTCGGCCGTTTTCGTTGGAGGCGCGCTTCCGCCGGATTCACAAGCGGTCGCTGCCACCGCGGCTCGAGATCGCCGGCTCGACCGACAGCAGCGAGCGCCCCATCGCTTGGCTGCCAGTGACCGGCGATCGATTTCTCGTTCGCCGCGGCTCCGACGAGCGACTGGCCATCGACGTGACGCACGCCGATCGGTCAAAGCCGGCAGGAACAACGGGCGACTCCGCGAGCGCTGCCGACGCATCCGGGCTCGCACGGTGAGGTTGGCAACGTTCGCACTCGCCCAGAATCCCCGTACGGCACGCGAACTGCACTGTCGCCAAGTGTCCGCCGGGCATTTTTCTCCCGCCGGCCACTCATCCTGGAGGTGCGTCATGATTCGCAGGCTCAAATCGGGGGAGTTTCGGCTGTACTCGCGGAAGGTCGATCCGGTAACACACAAGCACCGCAACCTGGGCACGTTCGGCACCCGGGCCGCCGCCGAGCAGCACGAGCGCGAAGTGCAGTATTTCAAGCGGCACGGCTGAACGCCTGGCCCCACGCGCGTCTCGCCTGGCGGTTGGGCTACGGCCGTCAAACGGCCAGCATTCTGGCCAAGAGGCCGCCAGGGTGGCCGGGATGCAAGCCGGTTCGCAGGGCTACGAACGCACTCTGGCAGTTGCTACGATAGGGGCGATTCGTGCTACCCCGTGTTCGCAAAGCCCAATCGCATGCCGGAACCAGAGATTGTTGACGGACGGTCGCCGGGCCGTCGTCGAAGCCGTTGAGCCGCAGTTGGACGGTGGCCGGTTTCCGCTCAAGCGGATCGCCGGCCAGCAAATCATCGTCCAGGCCGATGTGTTCGGCGATGGCCACGATGCGGTCAAGTGCTCGCTCGTCTACCTGCCGCCCCAGCCCCCTTCGCCCGTCGTTGCCGAGCCCGCAACTGCCGACTGGCGGCGCGTGCCGCTCCACTTTTGGAACAACGATCGCTGGGGAACGTCGCTGGACCTGACCGAGCTCGGCGAGTATCGCTACACGATCGAGGCCTGGGTCGATCATTTCCTTTCCTGGCATCGAGATCTGAAGAAACGGGTCGAGGCCGGGCAGAATGTCGCCCAGGAACTGGAGATTGGCGCCCGGCTGGTGGAAGAAGCCACCGACCGCGCCGCGGGGCCGGATCGGGCCGCCCTTTCCGCTTGGGCGGCTCGGTTGCGGGCAGCCAGTGCCGGAGGCGGCTGGCGGATTGAAGATCTCGACGCGCTAGCCGTCCTCATGGACCGCTGGCCCGACTTGCGGTTCGCCACCCGCTATGAGCCGGAGCTAAGAATCGTCGTGGATCGCCCGCGGGCCCGGTTCAGCGCTTGGTACGAGTTGTTCCCGCGCTCGACCGGTACGACTGGCCGGCACGGCACGTTCGACGACTGCATTCGCCGCTTGCCCTATGTGGCCGAGCTGGGGTTCGACGTGCTGTACTTGCCGCCGATCCATCCGGTGGGCCGCACGTTTCGCAAAGGGCGGAACAACGCGCTGACCGCGGCCGCCGGCGAGCCGGGCAGCCCCTGGGCGATCGGCGGGGCCGAGGGCGGACACACCGCGATATTGCCCGAGCTGGGCACGCTGGCCGACTTCGACCGGCTAATCAAAGCGGCCGCCGGCCGGGGAATCGAGATCGCGCTCGACATCGCCTTTCAGTGCTCGCCCGATCATCCCTACGTCACCGAGCATCCCGAGTGGTTCAAGCACCGGCCCGACGGCACGATTCAATACGCCGAGAACCCGCCCAAGAAATACCAGGACATCTACCCGTTCGATTTCGAGTCGTCCGATTGGCGCTCGCTGTGGGAAGAATTGAAGGACGTGTTTCTGTTCTGGGCCCGGCGGGGCGTGCGAATCTTTCGCGTCGACAATCCGCACACCAAGGCATTTCCGTTCTGGGAGTGGGCCATTCCCACGATCAAGCGGGAATTTCCCGACGTACTGTTTCTGTCGGAGGCGTTCACCCGGCCGAAGCTGATGTACCGGCTGGCCAAGCTCGGCTTCAGCCAGTCGTACACCTACTTCACCTGGCGCTATGGCAAGCGGGAATTCATCGAGTATCTGACCGAGCTGACCCAGACCGAGGTTTGCGAGTATTTCCGACCCAACCTCTGGCCGAACACCCCCGACATTTTGCCCGAGCACTTGCAGCAGGGCGGGCGGACGGCGTTTCAGGCCCGGCTGGTTCTGGCCGCCACGCTGAGCTCGAACTATGGCATCTATGGGCCGGCCTTCGAGCTGATGGAGCACGAGCCGCTCAAGCCGGGCAGCGAAGAATACCTGAACTCGGAAAAGTACGAGATCCGCAATTGGGACCTCGACCGGCCCGACAGCCTGCGCGAATTCATCAGCAGGGTGAACCGGGCTCGGCGCGAGAACTCCGGCGCTGCAAAACAATGACAGCCTGCGGTTCCAGCCGATCTCCAACGAGCAACTGCTCTGCTACACCAAGCGCAGCCCGGAGCGGCAATCGCATTCTGGCGGTTGTGAATCTCGACTTTCACAACACGCAGCAAGGCTGGCTGACGCTCGCCTTGGGCGAGCTGGGGCTCGATGGCGGCCGCCCCTACCAGGTGCACGATCTGCTCACCGGGGCATCGTTCCAGTGGCAAGGAGACCGCAATTACGTCGAGCTGCATCCCGAGCAGACGCCGGCTCACCTGTTTCGCATCGAGCAGTAGCGGCCCGCGGCAAACAAACGGCTACCCGGCGGAGCCGAGCGGAATCGTCGTCGAAGGACCGATCATGTCGGAATCGTTGCAATTGGCCGCTGACGGACATCGGGCAAGTCTGGGAGCCCGGCGTGCGCGGCACCTTTCGAGCGAGCACTGGCCGAGTGGATCGTCGGCCGTCGCTGGTTTGGCGGTAAGGCGCGAGTAATCGAAAAAGTCTCGCTGTTCGACGCGGTACCGCTCGCGGCCGGTCGGCTGCTGCTCCTGGTTCGAGTTGAATATCGCCAGGGCGAGGCGGAGGAATACCTCCTGCCGCTGGGGCTGGCAACCGGCACGGCCGCAGAGCGACTTATGGCCGAAACGCCCACCGCGGTGATCGTGCGAGTCACGTTGACCGGCACCGCGCTGCCGGCGGTGCTCTACGACGCGACGGCCGAGCCGGACGTCGCCGCCGCCTGGCTCGAGCTAATTGCCTTCGACCGGGAGCTCGCCGGCGAGCAGGGCACCGTTGGGGGCCATCAGGGTCAGGAGTTTCCTCAACTCCTCGGCCCGGCTGAAGCTGCTCTGCCGGGCAAGGTCGTCAGTAGCGAGCAAAGCAATACGTCGGTGATTTACGGCGAGCGGCTGATCCTCAAGCTGTTCCGCCGGCCCGAGCGGGGCATCAATCCCGATGTCGAGGTGACCGGCTATCTGGCCGAAAAAGCGGGCTTTCGGCACGTCCCGCCGCTGGCGGGCACGATCGATTACTGCCGCTCCGGCGAACCGCCGCGCTCGCTGGCCGTGCTGCAAGGGTTCGTGGCCAACCGCGGCGTGGCTTGGGAATATACGTTGGCCGAATTGGGGCGGTACTTCGATCGCACGTGCGCCATGCCGGCTACGATCGCGAGCGATCCAGCGACGATTCCCACGGCGACGCTCGTCGAGCGCTCCGAGTGGGCCGTGCCAGCCGCGGCCCGCGACGCGATCGGGACGTTCTTGCACGACGCTGAGCTTCTCGGCCGGCGGACCGGCGAAATGCACCTGGCTCTGGCGACCCCGACCACCGATCCCGGCTTTTCGCCCGAGCCATTTACTCCCGCCTTTCAGCAAGAATTGCAAGCTGCAGCCAGCAGTCTGACCCGCGACACGTTCACGCTGCTGGCGGCCGGGCTGGCCCAACTGCCGCTTGAAACGCGCGAGCAGGCCGATCGGCTGCTGAAGTTGGAATGCAACATCCTCGACCGTTTCGCGGCGCTGGCTCAGGGCCGCCTTACCGGTCGGCGCGTTCGGATTCACGGTGACTATCATCTCGGCCAGGTGCTGTTCACCGGCGACGATTTCGTGATCATCGATTTCGAGGGCGAACCGGCCCGGCCGCTCGCCGAGCGCAGGATCAAGACCTCGCCGCTGCGCGACGTGGCGGGCATGATTCGCTCGTTCGACTACGCGGTCCATTCGGCCCTGGCCGAACTCGCCAAGCGGCAGGGCGGCAGCACGCGCAAAGTCCGCGGCCGCCTGGGGCCAGGTATGGAACGCCTGGATCAGCGCATCGTTCTTGCGGGCCTATCGCCAGACCGTGGCCGCGAGCCCAGTGCTGGCGCAATCGCACGGCGAGTTGGAGATGCTGCTCGACGCCTTGTTGGTCGAAAAGGCAGTTTACGAATTGAAGTATGAGCTCAACAACCGGCCGAGTTGGGTGCCGATCCCGCTCGCGGCGCTGCTGGAGATCGCCGCTCGGCCGCCGGCCACGTGAGGCTCGTGGATGTGTAGACGGCGCTATGCTGCCGTCCTGGTGGACATCTCGCCTGCGGGCTGATCCCGCCCGGGCACGGAATGGGTGGCCCACCGGGCTTCGAGACGATCAAACCACCGTGCCAATGCTCCGCGATCGACGCACAGCCGCCCGAAGGTTATTCCCAAAGCCGAGCCCGCCAGCACGTCGCTCGGAAAATGCGCCCCCGCGGCCAGCCGTTGCAGGCAAGCCAGGGCAACTAAAACAGCAAACAGCCGGGCCGCGTGCGGATAAAGCCAGGCCAGCGCCACGGCCAGTCCCGCCGCTGTCGCCGCGTGCGACGAGGGAAACCCTTGCACTGCGTGGCCGCCTTGGCCCAGCGGCACGAGCGGTCCAAAGGTATCGAGCACGCCGCCGGCAAAGTCGAAATGGTTCGGACGCGAGCGGGTCACGAGCAGCTTGATCACGTTGGCGCACAGCCCGGCTCCGAAGGCCGCGGCCAGCACCCGCGGCACGGCCGCCCGGCGGTCGCGGTCGAGCGTCCAGACGATCGCCGCTACCAGCAGCACGCCAAACCCGTGGGCGAAAATCTCACTTAGCGAGCAAATCTTTACCAGCCCTTTGGGGAGTCCGCCGGCCAGGATCCAGCGTTCCACCGGCAGATCGAACGTTAGCGCCAGCGCAGCGACCCCGGCCAAAACGACGGGCAGCCGCCAGCTTATTCGGTCTACCGGTGCGTGGAGTGGCTGGCAGATATTCGTCACGGTGGCAAACTGCTTGGTGCTGCTTGAAGTGCCTGTCGGGCGGCCAGAATAGCGTGGCCAGGGCGAACTGCGAATGGCAATTGGCTTTCCGTTGCCGGCTGGCCGACTTGGAATGCAAAGGGTGAGGCCAGCGGCGATGGCGGGAAGCCGCAATGCCCGATTCCTACCGTCCTCCGGCAACGCCGGGCGAAAAGGCAAAAATGCTTCGCATTGGATCAGAATTGTGGATAATGGCAGCAGTGCCACCTGGCGAGAGTCCGGCACTTTACCCTCTGCTTCTGCCATTGTTCGCGGCACCTGCGCTTCCGGCTAACGCCCCTCCATTTCTCCAGCCCGATCCCCTCCTGAAGCGAACTAGCGCGTGGCTACTCTCGAGATACTCAGCGGTGTCGGCGCCGGCCAATGCTACGAGTTGCTCCGCGGGCAGACGCTGCTGGGCGCGACCCCTTCTGCGACGTGGTGCTGCCAGTCCGCAGCATCTCGCGGCAGCATGCCCGGATCCTCAGCGAGGGCGAGCATTTTTTCGTCGAGGACATGCACAGCCTGAATGGCACGTATGTCAACGGCCAGCGGATTGCCGGCCGGACGCAGCTGCGCAATCGCGATCAGATCCAGCTTTACGAAATCATGCTGGCTTTTTACGAAGGCGCGGCGGGAGCCGAAGACCGGCCCAAGCCAGCGACTCAACCCGCTCGACCTCCGCGACGCCGGCGAAGGTCCACCGCGGATTCGCACTACAATTGCCGGCTCACTCGAGGGAAACGCCGAGCTGGCCTTCGAGTTTGGCGCCGAGCCAAGCTGCAAGCGATCATGGAAATGATCCGGGGGCTCGGCGAGACGCTCGAGGTCGACATCTTTCTGCCCAACGTGCTCGACAGCCTGTTCGAGATCTTTCCCCAGGCCGATCGGGGCTACATCCTGCTGGCCGATCCTGGCGACGGCCACCTGATTCCCCAGGCGATGAAAGCCCGTCGCGGCGAGACCGGCAGCTCGGCCACGATGGGGCCGATCAGCCGCACCGTGGCCAACCGCGTAATGACGGACGGCGAAGCCATCTTGAGCAGCGACGACGACGCGCCCGAGGGAAGCATTCTGTCCAGCGGCTCGTCGACGATGACGGTGCCGCTAATGGGCCCGTCGCGCAAGCCGCTGGGGATCCTGCACGTCGAATGTGAAAATCCGTCCAAGCGCTCTTGCGCGAGGACCTG
The DNA here is from genome assembly GCA_963828155.1 of uncultured Planctomycetaceae bacterium. GTDB lineage: Bacteria > Planctomycetota > Planctomycetia > Pirellulales > PALSA-1355 > CAWCAX01. The sequence goes on along the minus strand of CAWHDQ010000006.1, from coordinate 48,583 downwards.
GAAGTGCTGCTCAGCGTGGGCACGGTCGTGGGGCAGGCCGTCGAGTTCGCCCGAATGCACCAGGCCACCCTGCTGAACGATCGCCGCGAGCGCGATCTGGCCACGGCCCGCGAGCTGCAACTGCACTTTCTGCCGCACTGCCGGCCGGTATTACCGGGCTTCCGCTTCTTCGACTATTACGAAGCGGCCGAAGACGTCGGCGGCGACTACTTCGGCTATATTCCGCTCGCGGACGGGCGATTGGCGATTGCTCTGGGCGATGTGTCGGGCAAGGGCGTGCCTGCGGCCCTGCTCATGGCCCGGCTCTGCTCCGAAGTGCGCTATTGCCTGGCCGTCTCGAACACGCCGGTCGAAGCGATCGAGCGGCTCAATCGCGAGCTGGCCGGGGCCACGCTCAACGACCGCTTCGTGACGTTCTTGATGTGCGTCCTCGATCCCCAGCAGCACTCACTCGAGATCGTCAACGCCGGCCATTTGCCCCCCTTGCGCCGTCGGGCCGGCACGGTCACCAAGCTGGGCTTGGCCGAAGCCGGGCCGCCGCTGGGATACGATCCCGATCAGCACTACGCGTCGTTCATCACTCCGCTGGAAGAAGTCGACACGATCGTTCTTTATACCGACGGCGTGAGCGAAGCCCGCAGCCCGGCCGACACGATCTACGGCACGCAGCGAATTTGCCGCCTGTTGGCCGACGGGCCGGCCGAAGTCGAAGCCGTGGCCGGCGCGATTCTCGCCAGCGTTGATCGCTTTGTCGGCGGCCGCCCCCAGGCGGACGATATATGCCTGGTCGCGTTTGGACGCGAGGGGCGTGCTGGGGGCTAGGGAGGATTGGGGACGGGAGATGGTCGCAGCGCTTGTTTTGTCTCCAGCCCCCATTCTCGAGTCTCCAGCCCCCGCCCCCAGTTACAAACCCTTTACACGCTCGCGCTCCGCGCATGGCTACAATTCGGTCGATCACCCAATAGGGGGCGATCGAGCGAATGGTGCAACTCTTGCCAGCAAGGAGCACTGGTCATGCGCAGTGCAATTTTGTCGGCCTTGGGCGTGGTGATCCTGACGTTAGGTGCCGCGCCGCTGCCGGCCGGATGCCGGTCCAAGGTGGACTGTTTGCGGACCGCGGCCCAGCAAGCGGTCGCCGACGACGAAATCGCGCGCAGCCTGGCCATCGCCGAGTTGCGTGCCGCGGGACCGCAGGGGCTTGACATGCTCTTCGACGTGCATCAGGCCGCGATTTCTGCAGAACTGGCCCGAATCCCCAGCGGAGTTGAGCAGCCGGTCGATCCGACGTGGCAGCGGGTTCGCCAGGCGCTCGACGCGGTGGGCCAGCAGCGCGACTGTGCCGCCTCGCACCTCTATTGGTACACCGACCTGGGCGAGGCGACTGCCGCTGCCCGGCAGCTCGGCAAGCCGATCCTCTCGCTGCGGCTGCTGGGCCGCCTGACCGACGAGTACAGTTGCGCCAACAGCCGGTTCTTCCGGAGCACGCTCTACTCGAACGAGACCGTCAGCCATTACCTCCGCAGCCACTTCGTGCTCCATTGGCAGTCGGAACGGCCGGTGCCGGTGGTGACGATCGATTTTGGCGACGGCCGCAAGCTGCAGCGGACCGTCACCGGCAACAGCGTGCACTACGTGCTCGACGCCGACGGCCACCCGGTCGACGCGCTGCCCGGCCTGTATGGGCCCGATGCCTTCCTGCGGGCATCGCCCCGGCGGAGCAGATTGCCCGCGGTCTGTCGAAGGACAACTTTAACCGGGCTCAGGCACTGGCTACCTGGCATCGCCAACAACTCGACCAGCTCCGCGAGCGGTGGGCTGCCGATCTGTTTGCCCTCGGCAAGGCGGGCAGCGTCAAGCCGATGGTCCAGCAGGGATACCCCACGGCCGCACTGCCAAGCATCGCGGCCATGCCGGGTGGCGCAGCCGGGGCGGGGCCTGCCCGTCGCCAATCAAGGTGCCTTGCCCCAGTCGGCTGCGGCGCCCGTGCCGCCGCCCGGCACGAGCGCGGTGGGGATTCCCGTGGCGAAAGTCGCGGCCGCGCCGCGGGCGGTGAAAGCATCGGTCGCCGCACTGCCCAAGCATGCGGCCGAAGCCCCAGTGCTGGCGGCGGCACTGAATGTTTCGCTCGATTCGCTGGTTAGCACGACTGGCGAAGCCGAGTGGGCCGCAATTGCCCAGCTGCACGCCGGCGACGCCCGGCTCGATCAGGCCAGCGTGCGTTTGATCGTCCGCGAGCATCCGACCGCCGCTGAAGCCGAACCGCGGACGATCACCAAGCGCGTGGTCGAGACACCGCTGGTGCGGATGTTGCGCAATTTCCAGCAGGCGATTGCCCTGGACACGGTGCGAAACGAATACCTGCTCCACCGGCAGATCCACGAGTGGTTCGCGACCAACTCGCCGGCCGACTTGGAAGCACTCAACGCCCGGGTCTACGCCGAGCTTTTCCTCACGCCCGCCTCCGACCCCTGGCTGGGCCTGGTCCCGCCCGACACGTATACGGCCCTGGAGAATTGCGGGATCAGCGAACCGCGATCGACGGTAGAATAGGATTCTAGATCGTGTCAGACTTGATCCTGCTCGCCAGTTCGGCAACCAACTCGCAGCGCACCATGCAGCGTCCGCAGATCCTGACCGTCGAGGACGATGCGGCCATCCGCCGCGGCATCGTCGATGCGCTCCGCTTCGCCGGCTACAGCCCATTCGAGGCCGCCACCGGCGATGAGGGACTGGCGCTGGCGACTGGTCGCTCGTACGATCTGGTGCTGCTGGATCTGGTCCTGCCGGGCTGCGGCGGGCTGGATATTCTGCGCGATGTCCGGGCCCTGCGTCCCACGCAGCCGGTCATTATCCTGTCGGCCCGCGGCGAAGAGGACGATCGCGTGGCCGGCCTGCGGCTGGGGGCCGACGATTACGTCGTCAAGCCGTTCAGCGTCAAGGAACTGCTGGCAAGGGTTGAGGCCGTGCTGCGCCGCTCTCCCGAGCGTCCGCAAGATCTCAGCGAGATCGTGCTGCCGCAGGGCGTCGCCGATCTGGCCCGGGCCGAAGTCCGCTTTGCCGACGGCACGCGGCAAGAGTTGTCGGAAAAAGAGGTGGAGCTGCTCCGCTACCTCGCCGGCAACAGCGGTCGGGCCGTCTCGCGCGATGAGTTGCTGCTGCGCGTCTGGCAGATCAATCCTCGTGGGCTGCCGACCCGGACGATCGATATGCACGTGACCCGCCTGAGGGAAAAACTGCGTGACGACCCGGCCCAACCGCAAGTAATCCTCACCGTGCGCGGCAAGGGCTACATGTTCGCCCGGCCGGCAACTGTTGCCGAAGCGCCGGCCGGCGGCCCAGGTTCGTCGGGCACCGCGCCGCGTCGAACCGCCAGCCCGCGGAGCGAAGCATGAACCGGCCCTGGCAAGTCTGGTCGGTCTTTGCCGCGTGCGCCTGTTGGCGGTGGCGGCCGTGCTGTGGCTCAGCCACCGCGTGCTGGAGGCCGAACGGGCGGAACTGTTGGCCAGCCCGGGCCGACCTGGAAGAGAACGCCCGGCTGGCCCTGTGGCGTATCGATTCGCAGGCGGCTGCGCTGATTGCCCGCGAAAACGCCCGGCCGTGGACTGCATATCGCTCGCTGCTTTCGCCCGATCCGCCGACCGGCAAAGTCACGACCAAGCTGTCAGCCGTTCCGCCCGTGCCCTCGCCGCTGTTGGCCGACGACCATCCTGCGATCAAGCTGCACTTCGAGCTGGTACCAGACGGCACGCTGCGCTCGCCCACGGTTCCGCTGCCGGCACAGCTGGCCCGTGTGGTGCCGCAGTTCCTGAGTCCCGAACACGTTGCCCGCGACCGCGAGCGGCTGGCGGAGTTGGAGCGGTTCGCCGGGGCCGAGCAAATTCTAGCTCAAATCGGTCCGCCGATGCTCGAAGTCGCGGCGTTGCCCGAGGGCTCGCCCGTCCCCTTGCCGCCCGATAATGTGCCGCCGCCAAGCCTGTCGCCCGCGAGCCAGCAGGCGGCCAACTCATCGCTGCCCAGCCAGCAGGCCGCGAATCCTGCGGCCCTGAATTCGGCGGGGGCCAACTCGCCCTATGTCGGCCAGGCAAACGCCAATCCAGCGCCGCAGCAGTTTGCGGGTAACAGTGCGCCCGATCGCGCCTCGCTGCCACAAAGTCCCTACCTCCAGCAGCGGTCCGATCCCAATCAGCAAGCGGCCGTGCAACTGGCCCGGGGCAATTTCGAATACCAGGCCCGCTCGCAGGCGCTGGCCAACAACGCCCTGGTACCGCAGCAGCCGGTGGCGGCCAATCCCGCACCGGCCGACAACGCCCGCGTGGGCGTGATGACGCCGCTCTGGTTCGGCGACGAACTGCTGCTGGTCCGGTCCGTCGAGCGCGGGGGCGATGACTTGGTGCAGGGCTGCTGGGTCGATTGGCCGCGGCTCCGCGACGATTTGCTGGCCGGCGTCCGCGACCTGCTGCCGAGCGCCGAGCTGCTACCGGCCAATCCGGCCGCTGGCGAAGGGCCCGCCCACCGGATGGCGGCGCTGCCGGTTGAGCTGCTGGCCGGCGAAGTGCCGGCTGCCATAACTAGCGGGCTCTCCCCGATCCGTCTTTCGCTGCTGGCCACTTGGGGTTCCCTGCTGCTGGCCGCTCTGGCCGTGGGGTTGTTGCTTTGCGGAGTGCTCGCGCTGAGCGAGCGGCGGGCGGCATTCGTATCGGCTGTCACGCACGAGCTCCGCACGCCGCTGACCACGTTTCGGATGTACGCCGAAATGCTGGCCGAGAACATGGTGCCCGACCAAGCGAGCCGGCAGCGCTATCTGCAAACGTTGCGGACCGAAGCCGACCGCTTGACCCACCTGGTCGAAAACGTGTTGGCCTACGCCCGGCTGGAACGCGGCGGGCCCGGCCGCGGATCGGGCCGGTGCCGGTCGGCGATTTGCTCGACCGGGCCGGACCGCGGCTGGCAGCCCGCGCGACCGAAGCCGACTTCGAGCTGACGATCGACGCTGAGCCGGCCGTTCGCGGCGGATCGTCGTGGCCGATCCGATGGCGGTCGAGCAGATTCTGTTCAACCTGGTCGACAATGCCTGCAAGTACGCCCGCGGCGGCGCGGATCGCGGGCTCGAATTGCGGGCACGCCTGGACCGCGGCTTCGTGCGATTCGAACTGGCCGATCACGGGCCGGGCGTGGCCGACAACGAGCGGAAGCGGTTGTTCCAGCCGTTCCGCAAATCGGCTCGCGATGCGGCCCATTCGGCCCCCGGCGTGGGTCTCGGCCTGGCCCTCAGCCGCCGGCTCGCCCGGGACATGGGCGGCGAGCTCTCGCTTGATTCCGGTGCCGATTCCGGGGCCTGCTTCGCGCTCGCGTTGCGCGAAGAGGCGGCGAGCGGGAGTCGGAGTTAGAGCGGTCCTCCGACTCCTCACCCAGCCAGGGAGAGGCCGGGCGAGGGTCCTTCGCTCCAAGAATCGGACTGCGCCCCGGTGTGAGCGGTGGCCCGGTTCCAGAATTGCGCCCATCCGGGGGCGGGCCGGCAACTGCGACCTGCATGTTGAATTCGCGGATGCTGCCCGACTTCCCCTCCAGCCGTCGAGCAGAACGAAGGATGCCAACTGAGCATTCCTAGGGCAGGATTGGCGTCCATCGTCGGGCGGTCCGAGGGCGTGCGGTTGGCAGGCCCGCCAGAATAGCCTGCCCCGCCACGGGTTGAAAGCCGCCGCTCGGGACACTCAGCGCGGGTTGGACGGGTCGTTGTCCGGGCTCGACAGCCGGTGAAGCATCTCACGGATATCGATCGCGCCGCGCCAAGCGATGTGCAGCGTGATGGTCGAATACCAAACGACGCAGGCCAGCGTCATGAGCAGCCAGAAGTTGGACCAGGTCATGGCGCGGCACTCGCGGTGGCAGGGACGTTCGAATCCGGCTTGAGCAGCGACCCGGCTACCATCGCCAGGGCCGACAGCACATAGCTGGCGATGCCCGACCAATAGGGGCCGATCGTCGCGGCCAGGTCCTTGGTGGCGGGCAACTGCTCGAGGATCAGATAGCTCACGGGCACGATCGCGCCGACGGCGATCGCCGCGCCGGCACCCAGTTGTTAGCCGGTTTCCAGTAACAACAGGCGACCAGCAGGGTCGACATGCTGGAGAGGTAAATCGTGCCGGTCACGCCCAGATAGGTCCACAGGTCGCCCCGCAGCGGATACCAGAGTCCGTAGAACAGCAGGAACACGCCGATCAGGGCCACGATCGAACGACTGACCACCAGGCTGCGGCGTTCGGTCCAGCCGCGGCGAATCGGGGCCAACAGGTCGTTGTAGATGATCCCGCCCCAGGTGAGCATGTAGGCCGAATCGGTCGACATATCGGCGGCCAGCATCGCGGCCACCAGAATGCCCATCAGCCCGACCGGCACGGCCATGCTCAGGTAGCGGGGCATCGCCTGCAGCGTGTCGCCGCCGAACTCGGCGGGCGAGAGCGTCGCCAGGGCCGCGATCCCCCACACGCCGGGAATCAAAAACCGGCAGACGAAAAAGAAGCTCGTCCGCACGTACACCGACTTGGCCGTGGCCACATCGCGGGCGGCCAGCACGCGCTGCACCGTGGTTTGCCAGGTGAGCACCACGGCCAGATTCAATAGCGCATTGAAGATCAAATACGGCCAGCCCAACTCGGGATTGGCCCAAGGATTGAAGCCGCCGGCGCCGTGATGGGCTTCGACGGCGGCCGACAGCGCCGCCCAGCCCGGCCGAACCAGAATCAGCACCGTCACGATCAGCAGCCCGGCGTCATGACGATGAACTGCAGATAATCGGTCACCAGCACCGAGATCATCCCGCCCAGGATCGTGTAGATGGCCACGGCCACCAAGAGCACGGTCATAGTAATCTCGAGATACTGCGGGGCCAGGCCGCAAACCGTGACCAGAAATTCGCCGCCGGTGCGGAGGAACACGCCCATGTTGAGCAGGCCGCCGAGCACGATCACCAGACCCGAGGCCCACCGCACGCGCGGGCCGAACCGCTTCTCGAACAACTCGGGGATCGTCAGCACGCCGCTCTCGCGGAGCGGCCGGATGCAAAACCCGCTCAGCCCGACGCCGAGCATCGCCAGAAACATCAGGATGCCTGGCGCGGTGCCGGCGAAGCCGTACTTGTAGCCGTTCTGGGCGGTGTACATGCAGGTGACGATGCCGAACTCGGTCGCCGCCAGCGAGGCAATGCCCAGGTGCAGATTCATCTCCCGGCCCGCGACCAGAAAGTCCTCGACCCGGCCCACGTAGCGGCGGACCATCAGTCCGGCCACCATCGTGGCCAGCACATACAGGCCCACGATGCTGCCGTCGATGGGCCAGGAGAATTGGGTCATGGCAAGCAAGGGGACGAGCGGACCGGCGGTGAGGAGGCGAATTTCGAGCCGCGGGAGCCCCGGATCCGGACGCGGTACCCGCGCGGCTGCGTGACGGTAACGTAAGGCTGAGCAGTGCGTCAATCGATCCGGCACGCCCAGGTTGGGGTGGCCAAAGGAGCCCCGATCGGCGGCGGAGTATTTTTGCGACAAGGCGCGGCGAAGGCGGCGACAACCGCTCCCCGCGATTGCACCGCACCCTTTGACGGCACCCCGCGCCCAGTCACAATCGGTCGTGGCCTCTCCAGGCCCTTTACGATTCTTTCGACACTTTCTCCGGCGGTTTTCCAGGCGTGGCCAAAATCTATTACGTGGGCGATTGGGCCGTCATGCTCGGCCCCGTATTCGCCGAGACTCCCTTCAACTACGCCGCGAAGGGAACCGAGATCTTCAACTACGGCCAGTGGCTCAAGTCGGCTCTGAGTCGACCGGCGAGCATCAGGTCGACAGCGTCCCGACGTGGGATTTCTACCGCAATCCGCCGGGGCGGTATGAACAGATCCTCCGCGACTACCAGGTCGTGATCTTCTCGGACGTCGAGTCGAAGAACTTTCAGCTCGATCCCTCGTTCTTCGACCGCAGCCGGTTTGGCAAGCAGCCGCTGACGTTTCCCGATCGCGTGCGGCTGACCGCCGAGGCCGTGCGCTCCGGCACGCACATGATGTTCCTGGGCGGCTGGCTCAGCTTCAACGGCGAGCTGGGCAAAGGCGGCTGGGGCCGCACCCAGCTCAGCGAGATCCTGCCCGTCGAATGCCTGCAACACGACGACCTGCGCGAAAGCACCGAAGGATTCTCGGCCGAGCCGACCGGCCACCCGCTCTTGAATGGCGTCGATCTGTCGAGCCTGCCGCCGATCCTGGGCTACAACATCGTCCGCGATGCGCCGGGCTGCCCGGTGATCGCACGCTGGAAGCCCTACGGCGACCCGATGCTGGCCGGCGGCTCGTTCGGCCGCGGGCGCGTGCTGGCCTATACGTCCGATCCGGCGCCGCACTGGGGCTGCAACTTCGTCTACTGGGATCATTACGCCCGGTTCTGGTTGGCCGCCGCTCCGCTGGCTGCTGCACGGCGAGTGGGCGCGGTGCAGCTTCTCCGGCGCAAGTTCCCCCGGCGATCCATGCTGCCGGGGCTGGTTTTGAAATCCAACCGGGCGCCGAACGGAGCGGCAAGGCGCCAGCCGCCGGTTCGATCCGGGGCGGAATCGGACCGAGCCCGCCAACCGCAAACCGCCGGCACGAACGGTACCGAAAATAACCTCGGTACCCAGACGCACCGGCGGCTACGCGCCGTGCCGCTCAGGCCCGGAAAGGCACCAGGCCAGCCCGTTCCACAGGCAAGATGTCGTGGCAGCGGTCACGATGCGGCAATGCGGTTTTGCACGTTGCAAGGGGTGGCCGGCGCCGTCCCGGACTTAGTGCCGTGCGGGACAGTCGCCGCCGATTCTCAAACACCAGGCCTAGGCCGCGCGCCGCTGCCGGCGGACCGCCAGCGCAACGCCCACCAGGCCGATCGCCGCGAGCACTAGCGAGCCCGGCTCCGGCGTGCTGGTGACCTGCTGCAGCTGGAAGCCGACCAGGCCCGAGGTCGGATTGGGATCGGTAAACAGGCCCAGAATGTTGCCCGAGCCGTCGGCGTGAAGGTTCGACCAGTTCCAGTCCCCTTCGCTGTCGAGCACGGCCGAGACGCCGTTGGCGGTGTGAGTCGTGCCGTCCGGCACGCTGCCGTCGCCGAACATCACCAGGTTGTAGTTGCCGTTGGTCGCCAGACCGAGAGCTGCCAATTCAGGTGATCGCCGGTTAGCACGCCGTTATAGAGATAGGCCGATTCGGGATAGGGATTCGGATTGCTGTCGGTCGGCGTGTCGGCACGCAGCAACGGAACGGTGGTCGTGGTGTAATTACCTGCGCCAGGAGCCGTCGGCCGTCATCGTGAAGTTGACCGTGGTGGGATTACCGTTGCCATCGAGCAGCGGGCCGGCCGAGGCAAAGGTGTTGTTGCCGTTGTTGGTTCCCGTCACGACCGAGTTCCAGGCACCGCTTTGTCCCGTGAAGATCAAGCCGTCTGTGTTCGACTGCGTGCCCGGCGTGAGCGTGGTGTCGCCGCTGATCGGCCCGACGCCCGTGTCGCTGTAGACGAAGTCGGCGCTGATCACGTTCGAAGCGTGCGCCTGCGCGACAGCGGCGAACGTGGCGGCGGTCAGAGCGAGCGCGAAGCGGATGCGGTTGCGAGTCATCGTAGTTCTCCTTGGGTCAAAACCGGAATGGAAGGACAGGTGAGACTCGGATCACGCGCGAGTCGCGGCGGGGGTTTGTGCTCTTATTGTGTACCCGAAAGGGGGGAATTGTTTCGCCGTTTGGGCAAAACAATGTCGCAGTTCGCCCCGAGGGCCTGCGCACGACCTTACGGGGGGTGCAGGTCGCCCAGCGGAACGCTGGACGATCGGTGGGACGCGGGACTATCGCCGCGGCGATTCCAGATGCTGATAGTCGGGCCCGGCCCGACGGTCTTCGCGCGGCGTGCGGCCGAAGCGGCGATGATAGTCGCGCGACAGTTCTTGCACCCGGCCGTAGCCGACGCGCAAAGCAATTTCGGTCATCGACATTTGCGAATAGAGCACCAGCCCCCGGGCGTAGCTCATCCGCAATTCCTTGACCCGCTTCATCGGCGAGGTGCCGGTGGCCATCTCGCACGCCCGGACGATCGAGCGCTGGCTCCGCTTGCCCAGGGCCTGCAGCCGGGCCAGATCGATCGGCTGGCTGAGGTCTTCGCGGAGCTTCGATTCGATGTCCCACCAGGGCTGGGTCGAAATATCGCTGCGATGCTCGTGGCTCTGCCGCGGCAGGATTTCGGCCACGAGCTCATGCAGCCGGGCGAAAGTCAGCAAATGCCGCATCACCGGCGGCGTGCCGGTCCGCCACGTGGCCAGCAGTTCCTGAAACAGCTCGGCGGCTCGGCTGCTGGCCTTCCACACGCGGGCGTCGTAGGCCGGGGGAGGCAACCGCGGCGCAAGAAATTCACGGTCAGGAAAGTCCACGGGGCTTGCACGATTTTTCCCCGGACCGGTTCATTCTCGAAATACCACGCGCCCAGCCCCGGCCGCAGCCGCTGGATTTGCCCGCTGACTTCCTGCTCGACTTCGCCGGCCAGCATCAGGTGCAGTAAGTGGCCGGGGGGGCTGGTCGACTGAAATAAATTGGCCGTCGGACGGGTCACCTGGTCGACCAGCACGATGCTGCGAATCACGGAGCCCTCGATCGGCGGCTCGGACGAGGAATCGTTCATGGCTGGAATTGCGACGTGAGTGGGAACAGATAGCGACGGGATTTGCGACATTACCAAGTCGAATTGCGAAGCAAGTTTTCCGCACTGGTTTAAGGTGGTACTCAGACGCGAGCGCAGTATCGCGACATTCGCCCGCCGGTGCAAGCGCAGCGTGTGAACGACAAGCGGGCTCGAGTTCGACGCCAGCCAAGTGCGGGGGGCTGGGTCGAAGCAAGAGAGGGAGTTGAAGGCGACATCACGCCGCGCGGAGTTCGGCGCGGCTGAGGAGACGAAGACGGGGGAGGAAAGAGAAGAGCGCAGCGGAGGCATAGGAGAAAGGAGCGGAGGGATTCAGGCATTGAGTCACGGCGACGAGGAGCAGGCAAACAGCTGTGGACTTGTGGGCGGAGCGTTTTTTGATTCCGAGTTTCGACATCCATGTTTCGCAGGAGTTTGCCCATGAGAGTGAAATGGTTTCTATTGTGTGCACCCTTCGCTGCGTGTGCGCAGCCGCGGCGCCTGCCCAGGCGACGCCCACCGTCGGATCAATGGGGTGGGGATTTGGCGCAGCCGACCCGTCCGGGCCGTTTATGACTGGATACTCGGACTCTGGGGGATATCAAGAAAACGTCTACTCTGGTGGAGGCCCCATCCAGGCGGGTCATTGGCAGACGTTAAGCTACACGGTCAACAATATTCAATCCGAGAGCCCGACGATCACAGTTTCGATCCAAGGCATGCGCACCAGCGACGAGCAGTTACAATTTGCCGGTAAGCCTGCCCACCGACATGTTCTTGGTGTTTGGACAAGGGGTCAATGGACTTGACGTGCCTTTTGGCGCACCGATTTACGTTCGCGACATGAATTTCTCGATGTCCGATGCCAACGGCAACCCGATCGCGTCGGCGGACCAGAATTTCAGCTACCCGATCGGAACAAACTTGCTGAGCGGTAGCGTTGCCGGCTGGAGCGATGCGGGCGCCACGGGTATCCCGCTCTACGTCGAAAAAGCACCGGATGGCAGCAATGCCGCCGCAATTACCGATGCGCACGGTTTTTCGGGCGGTTTCACCGTTCCCGACTGGACCTTTCCTGCGGTTCAGGACCGGTTACGATCGGTACGGCTCCAAGTTTGAGGTGTTCAAGCACCGCCTGGTTCGCAGCGAACGCGGCCATCTTCGATTACTTAACCATCCGGTCAGATCGACCAGTTCAACGTCGCGGCACTTGATGTTACGTTTTCGATCCAGGTGTTTTGGCCCGCCCAAGGCACGCCCGAGCCGTCGTCATTTGTGCTGCTGGGACTGGCCGGCGTCGGGCTGGTTGCCGCGGTGCGCAAGCGGCGCGCAGCTTAAGGCCGGACCGCATTCGTGAAGTGAAGTACAGCGTGAGGATTGGCGATGCGCGTCGTGGCCAGGCGAGGGTCAAGGGTGCCCCAGGGCGATGACATGAAGACATCGAACCGAGCCGCGAATCGCGCGTCGCCAATCCGATCGCTTTTCTCCTGCCGTGGCCCGCCGCGGCAAGTCGCCCTGCTCCCCGCCGCCACTTCAATCCCTCTCCCTTCAGGGAGAGGGCAGGGTGAGGGTGCGTCGCCCCGGAACCTGGCGAATGCGCTGCAACAGACCGTGCGCTACGACTGGCAGCGGTTCTGCACCTGTCCTGGGCTGTCAGTCGCTGCTACGGCAATGGCCCGCCGACGCAGAGAATGCCGCGAGTTTTGTGCCCGGGCAAAACGAACAACCCTCACCCGGCCTCTCCCTGAAAGGGAGAGGAGCCGCAGCAGAATCCCTCTCCCTTCAGGGAGAGGGCAGGGCGCGGGTGCGTCGCCCCGGAACTTGGCGCAGCGCTGCGACAGACTGTGCGCTGCGACTGGCAGGGGTTCTGCACCTGTCCTGGGCTGTCAGTCGCTGCTACGGCAATGGCCCGCCGACGCAGAGAATGCCGCGAGTTTTCGCCCGGGCAAAACGAACAACCCTCACCCGGCCTCTCCCTGAAAGGGAGAGGAGCCGCAGCAGAATCCCCTCTCCCCTTCAGGGAGAGGGCAGGGTGAGGGTGCGTCGGCCCGGAACTTGGCGAAGCGCTGCGACAGACTGTGCGCTGCGACTGGCAGCGGTTCTGCACCTGTCCTGGGCTGTCAGTCGCTGCTACGGCAATGGCCCGCCGACGCAGAGAATGCCGCGAGTTTTCGTGCCGGGCAAAACGAACAACCCTCACCCGGCCTCTCCCTGAAAGGGAGAGGAGCCGCAGCAGAATCCCTCTCCCCTCAGGGAGAGGGCAGGGTGAGGGTGCGTCGCCCCGGAACTTGGCGAGCGCGCGACAGACTGTGCGCTGCGACTGGCAGGGGTTCTGCACCTGTCCTGGGCTGTCAGTCGCTGCTACGGCAATGGCCCGCCGACGCAGAGAATGCCGCGAGTTTTCGCGCCCGGGCAAAACGAACAACCCTCACCCAGCCGCTCCCTGAAAGGGAGAGGAGCCGCAGCAGAATCCCGCTCCCTGAAAGGGAGAGGAGTTGCAGCAGAACCCCTCTCCCTTCAGGGAGAGGGCAGGGTGAGGGTGCGTCGCCTCGGAACTTGTGCAACTGCTGCGACAGACTGTGCGCTGCGACTGGCAGCGGTTCTGCACCTGTCCTGGGCTGTCAGTCGCTGCTACGGCAATGGCCCGCCGACGCAGAGAATGCCGCGAGTTTTGCGCCGGGCAAAACGAACAACCCTCACCCGGCCTCTCCCTGAAAGGGAGAGGAGCCGCAGCAGAATCCCGCTCCCTGAAAGGGAGAGGAGCCGCGGCAGAATCCCTCTCCCTTCAGGAAGAGGGCAGGGCGCGGATGCCCGAGATCCGCCCAATCCGCCGGGCAGCCGCGTTCACCCTGGTCGAGTTGCTGGTGGTGATCGCGATCATTGGCCTCTTGATCGCCCTGCTGTTGCCCGCGGTGCAAGCCGCCCGCGAGGCCGCCCGGCGGATGCAGTGCGCCAACAACCTCAAGCAAATCGGCCTGGCGATGCAGAATTACCACGCGGCCAACAACGTTCTGCCGGTTGGAGCTTACAACTGCTGCTGGGGCACCTGGGTCGTGGGCATCATGCCCTTCATCGAGCTGCACGACTGGTCGGACGGCTACGACTACCGCAAGTACATCACAGCCAGCCGCTACGCCGTTTCGCAGAACCAGATCGCCACGCACAACCGCTTTCCCGAGTTCACCTGCCCGACCGACTTGCCCTGCACGAACAACCTGGGGATCGTCGAACACAATTACGGCGGCAACAGCGGCAGCACCGGCTACGTGAACACGCCGGTGGGCTGGAACACCACGCCGCCGGTGGCAACCTATGCCGGCACGCCGTACAACGGCGCTCCGCTGATCATGTCGGGCGGAGACAGCAACCTGGGCGAGCCGGCGATCATGATGGCGGCCATCGCCGTCAAGTATCGCGAGATCAGCGACGGCCTGGCCAACACGCTGCTGGTCGCCGAAATCCGGCAGGGGGCCAACGGATCGTCGGATTATCGGGGCATGGTCTGGTGGGGGCCGGGCGCGTTCTTCATGACTTACCTCGGTCCCAATTCGAACCAACCCGACGTGGCTCAGAATGCGGGCTACTGCTCGCAGACCGATCCGACGATGCCCTGCTCGCCCACCTCGCACTCCGCGGCCCAGCCGATGACGTTTGCCGCCCGCAGCCGGCACCCGGGCGGCGTGCAGGCGGTACACTGCGACGGGGCGGTGCGGTTTTACAGCGACGACATCGCGATCTACCTCTGGCAGGCTCTCGGATCGACCAAGGGGGCCGAAGTGATCGATTGGACCAGTCTTTGACCACGCATGCGCTTTCAACTGCGCCGCAGAGCCGCAGGGAACGCGGCCCGGCCGCGCGCGTGTGTTCGCACGCCGTGGGATAGCGCCGCGAAAGTTCGCGGGCGGCTCGTCTGGTTGCCCGTCGCCGCTTGCCTGGCACTGGCCGGCTGCAACGACAATCCGCTCGGGCGGTTGGCGGTGTCGGGCCAGGTCAACTTCGGCGGCGTGCCGCTCGACAAGGGCACGATCGACTTCCGCCCCGCCAAGGGTGGTCGCGGTGTCGCCAGCGGCGCGACGATCTCCGCAGGACGCTACCAGATCGAAGCCAAGCGGGGCTTGCCGCCCGGCACGTACGAAGTGCGAATCTTCTCCAGCCGCGAGGACACCAGCCCGCTGCCCGAGGGTGTCGCGCCCGGCGGCCAGCGGCCGGCGATCGAACGGCTGCCGCCGCAGGTCAATGTGGAAACCGAGCTGGAAGTGACCGTCGCGGCCGGCGCTGCCAACGAGTTCAATTTCGACGTGCCGGCCCATTGAGCCGCGCTTCGCGAGCGCGGCAATCGCCGAGCGCGAATTCTTGTTGCGGTCCGGCCCGTCGCCGGACTGCCCAGCCAAAGGAACCTCAGGCGATGCGGAGCAGTTTTGTCCATTCGCGGCTATGGGCCCTGACGATGTGCCTGGCGGCGGTTGCGCGAGCAGGCGCCTCCGAGCCGGCACCGGCCCTGATTCCGCAGCCCAAGCAGCTCACCCCGGGTAGCGGCACTCTGGAGATCGGCGTCCGCGGACGCATCGTCGCCACCGACGCCAGCCTGCAGCCGCTGGCCGAAGTGCTGGCCGGCGAGATCGAGCGCCTGGCCGGACACAAGCTGACCACTGCCAAAGAGCCCGCCGCGGGCGACATCGTGCTGACGCTCGACGGCCAGCTCCAGGGCGAAGCGTACCGGCTCGAAGTGACCGATCGCGCGCTGGTCCGTGGCGGCAATTACGACGCCGTCGCTACCGGCACCGCCAGCTTGCTGCAAGCGCTCCGCCGCACCGATGCCGGGCTGACCGTCCCGCGGCTGAGCATCGCCGACGAGCCGAGCTATCCGTTCCGCGCGGCCCTGATCGACCTGGCCCGCAAGTATCACACGCCCGGCGGCATCGAGCAGGTGATCGACCTCTGTCGGTTCTACAAGATTCGCTACTTGCACCTGCACCTGACCGACGACCAGTTGTTCATGTTCCCCTCGCAGAAGTTTCCGCAGGCCGGCCAGGGCAATCACGAGTTCGCCCGGTTCGAGCCGCCGTCGGCACCGAAGATTGCCCCCTACGCAGCGCGAAGATACTGGTCCGGCTCGAGCGCTACGCCAGCCAGCGCGGCGTACACCTGATTCCGGAGCTCGACCTGCCCGGCCACTCGGGCCGGTTGGTGGGGGACGTGCCCGAGACGTTCGCCTTTGCAGGCAACGGCAACACGGTGAACATCGCCAGCCCCAAGACGATCGCGGCGGTCAAAGCCCTGCTGGGCGAGGTGATGGACATTTTCGCCAGCACGCCCTACGTCCATCTGGGGGCCGACGAGGTCGGGTTGGGCGGATTGGAGCAAACGCCCGAATATGCCGAGGCCCGGCGGCAGGATCCCAAGATCACCAGCTCGCACGACCTGTATCGCAAGTTCGTGATCGAGCTCTGCCGCACCGTGGCCGAGCGCGGGAAAGAAGGCGGTCGTCTGGGAAGAAGCCTGGGAGGCCGGCGGTCCGTTCCCGCTGCCCAAGGACGTGCTGGTGATGGTCTGGTCGCAAGGGCGCAACCCGAACGACGTCGTGGCCGCCGGCTACGACGTAGTCAACGCGACCTGGACGCCGCTGTACATCGTGCGGGACAACAAGAAATCGCTGGAACAACTGTTTCGCTGGAACCCCAAGCTGTTCGGTCGCGAGGGCTCGAACGAGTACACGCTGCTCAAGGACCCCAGCCGACTGCGCGGGGCCCAGCTCTGCTCGTGGGAAAACTCCGAGTCGATCGAAATCCAGAGCATGCGCGACCGACTGGCCGCGGTCGCCGAGCGAACCTGGAACTCGGGCGAAGGGAATGATGACTTCGCCGGTTTCAAGCAGCGATTGACCGCCACCGATGCGGCCTTGGAGCGACTGGTCGATCCGCTGCGAATCGAGATTCACGGCTCGCCGGCCGATTTTACCCGGGATGAAAACTCGTTCGTCGAGCCGATCGAAGTGGCACTGGTTCCTAATCGCCCGCGCCGGGCCTGTCGATCCGCTACACGCTCGACAACTCGCTCCCCAACGACAAGTGGCTGAAGTATGCCGGGCCGCTGACGCTCGACGACACGGCCCACCTGCGGGCAGGCCTGTTCGACGACCAGGGGCGGCAACAGGGTCCGCTGGTCGGCAGCTGGTTTCGCCGGATCCAGGCCGTCAAATCGAATCTGGCGACCGGCAAGCCGGTTAAGGTGAGCCCGGGCCCGGATCGCACCGACGCTTGGGCGGCCAAGGTCGCCGTCGATGGCCGGGCCGACGATGTGAATGCCCACTGGGCCTCGGAGCATCCGGCGCCCCAAGCGTTGACG
Organism: uncultured Planctomycetaceae bacterium; assembly: GCA_963828155.1. Classification (GTDB taxonomy): domain Bacteria; phylum Planctomycetota; class Planctomycetia; order Pirellulales; family PALSA-1355; genus CAWCAX01. Next base: position 31,571 of record CAWHDQ010000006.1, on the reverse strand, counting down.
ATCGACCTGGAGAAGGTGCAGCCGATCGACGCCGTGAACGTGATCACCTATCACGACGGCGGCCGGTACTATCAGTTCACCGTCGAAGCGTCGGCCGACGGCCAGAACTGGACCAAGGTGGCCGACTTCGCCGAGAACAAGGCCGTCGCCACGCCCAAGGGCTATCCGGCCCGGTTCCCCAAGACCGACGCCCGCTACGTGCGGATCAACATGCTCAAGAACAGCGCCAATCCGTACGTCCACATCGTGGAAGTGATTGTCGAAGCGGCAAAGTGAGGAGCAGCGCCGACGGTATGCAGCGCCGCAAGTGCGCCGTCGCCCTAGCGCCACCCCGTTAAGCCCGGGGGTGGCACCCCCCCGGGGGCGACCGAGTGCGGCGCCGCGCTCCTAAATGGCGACCCCCCGCTTTGCCCGGGGGACGCCGCCCCAGGGCTTAACGGGGGCAGCGCCGCACAGTGCGCACTGCGCGCTATTGCCGAATTCCTTGGCGGAGCATGATCTCGGAGTAGCGCGACTGATCGGCGCGGCGGACCTGCTCCAGGTACTGCCAGGGACGGGGCGTCACGTAATACGGCGACGGCGGATTGGGCGGCAGCCAGTTCATGTTGCCGTACGGATTGGGCGGATAATAACCCCGCGCGCCAAAGCCCCAGCCGCCAAAGCCAGGCCCACCGAAGCCCCATCCGCCAACGCCGACGCCGCCATAACCGAATCCGCCATAACCGAATCCGCCATAACCGAATCCGCCATAACCGAATCCGCCGTAGCCTAAACCACCGTATCCCAGAGCGGAGCCGCCTCCGCCGTAGCCGAGGTCGCCGTAGCTGTACGCGGGAAAGCCGCTGGGTGCCGGCGTCGCGTACGCTGGATAGACGACCTGCTGGGCCCGGGCGGAAGCGCAACACAGGACCAGCAAAACGCAGATTCCCCAGCCGGCAGCTCGGTTCATTTCTGCCACCAATCCTTTCCCAGAATCCGCAGCACGACGGGGTCTTTCTGCCAGGCCAATCGCTCGGCGGCGGCGAGCGAGCGGTATTTGTCGACCAGGGCGGTGCGCAGTCGGCTCTGATCGGCCGGATCGAGCTGGTCGACCTGGGCCGCGGCGTCCAACCGCGCCAGATCCTTGCCGAGGATGATTTGGACCACCGCGTCGCGCTGCCAGGCGGCCCGGCCGTGGGCATCGAGGCTCAGATAATCGCTCATCAAGCCCGCGCGGACGGTCGCCTGGTCCGAGTCGCTCAAATTCCGATACTGCTCGAACATTTGCTGACGCGTGGCGTCGAGTCGGGCGACGGTGTCCTGTCGCTCGCGAACTTGGCCGAGCAGCCCGGCTTGCTGCTGCATGTAGATCTGTTGGGTCAGGGCGGCTTGCTGCTGATAGAGCCCCTGGCCGAACCGGATCGGGCCGAAACCGTAGCCCAAGCCGGCTCCGCCATACAGCCCGGATCCTCCCAGGCCGAAGCCGCCATACGGATAGCCGCCGAAGCCGTAGCTTGGGAAACCGCCGAAGCCATTCATGGCCCCGTACTGCGGCCAGAACTGGGCATGAGCCGCGGGCGCTCCGCGCTCGTAACGATCGCCAGCGCCAAACAGAACGCCAGAGATTTCGCCATGGCTGCCCCCCATTGCTCGTGCTCGCCGGCCGGTTGACCAGCGCTCAGAGAATTATACGCCTGCCGCGCCTTCAAGTCATGCTTGGATCGCGAGTCATGTTCGGCCCGCGGGTCTCCCTCTCCCTTCGGGGAGAGGGTTGGGGTGAGGGTCTGTAGGCCTCAGTTCGTGCTCCGATCCTCATTTATCCGGTTGAGCCAAGACGATCCCAGCTCCCAATTCATGACCACGGCCGGCACGAACAACCCTCACCCCGGCCTCTCCCTGAAAGGGAGAGGAGTTTGCGAGCCCGAGGCTTACTTCTGCTTCAGGATTCCGTCCAAAAACTTCCACACCTCGCGAGTTGGACGATCGCCCTCCTTGCCCAGGTTGGCGTCGAGCGCGACGTGATCCGTATCCTCGGCCGCAAAGACCTCGACCGGCACCTTGGCTGCAGCGAGGGCCGCGGCCAGCCGGCGCGACTGGTCGCCGGTCTCCGGGTGGCCGGCGACGTGCAGAATGAGGAACGGCGGAATCTGCTTGCCGGCCGTAGCGTAGCTGACCGCTGACAGCTCCTTCTGGCTCGCCTCGTCGCCGAAGTGCCGGCGAAAGAAATCGGCTCGCTTCTGCTCGACCTTCGCCACGTGGTCGACCAGGTCGTAGGTGTCGCCATCAACCGGAATGCAGCCCCGGATGGCCGACAGCGGCACCCCCTGGGCCTTCAAAAATCGCTCGTCGGTACACAGCAGGGCTGCCAGCTGGGCCCCCGCCGAGTGCCCCATGATGAATAGCTGCTTGGTGTCGCCGCCGTAGTCGCCGGCATGGTCGATCGTCCAGCGGATGGCCTGGGCGACGTCGCCGGTCAGCTCGCGAATCGATGCCTCGGGCGTGAAACGGTAATTAGTGGAGACGAAGACCCAGCCGCGGTCGGTCCAAGCCCGGGGCTTGTGCCCGGCCTCGCTCTTGTCGCCGTGTTGCCAACCGCCGCCATGAATCCAGAACAAGATCGGCCGGTCTTTACCCTCGGCGGGAGCGTAGACATCCAGCCGCTGGGCCGCCACGCCGCCCGGCACATAGGCGATATCGCGCTCGCTGCGCGGCTCGGCACCGATGGCGGAGCCGGAAACCCGGGCCGCGATCAACATCGCTGCCGCCCAGAGCGTCACGTGGACAGCGGTACCGAGTCGATTATCGCGCATGTCCCGCCCTTCGGTTCGGGAAAAGGAACTGCCACCCGCGGCGCGCGCGATTCTAGCGCGGCCGCCCGGGTGGTCGATAATCAGGGCTTGCGGCCACGGCCATCACCCAGGGCCAACTTGCACTCCCGCGAGGACCGGAAGCGTGGCAAAGGCGGATTTCGGCCCATCGATGCCGGCGACTGCGGGGCGCAATTCCACCCCCGCCCCGCGCCGCAGCCAGCTCGCGGGGTTCGCCCCAGCGATCGGCCTGACCGCGCTCCTGGCCGGCGGCGTTTGCTGGTCGGTCTCCGCCGCCGAACCCGGGCCACCGGCCGCTGCCGCCTTCGCGGCCCGGATTCGCCCGATCCTCGTCGAGCACTGCCTGGAATGTCACTCCGGCGAAAAGCCCAAAGGGGATCTGAATCTCGACAAGCTCCCGGGGGACGTTTCCGATTCCGCCGCGGGCAAAACCTGGGGCCAGGTCCTCGAACGCATCCGGGCCGGCGAAATGCCCCCCGAAGAAAAACCACGCCTGACCGAGGCCGAGTCGAAGCAGCTGGGCGATTGGATCGGCACGGGCCTGGCGGCCGCGGCGGCCGAGCGCGGGCTCGCGAAGGCCGGGTCGTATTGCGGCGGCTCAACCGGGTGGAATACGAAAACACGGTCCGCGATCTGCTGGCGATCGACAGCGATCTGAGGGAACTGCTCCCTTTGGACACCGCGGCTAACGGATTCGACAACATCGGCGAAGCGCTGCACGTCTCGTCGTTTCTGATGGATCGTTACCTGGACGCCGCCGACAAGGCCCTGAATACGGCGATCGCCAATCGGCCTCAGCCCCCCGCGACGACCAAACGCTACGACACGCGGCAGGAGCACGGCATCAAGAACTCGACCGAACGGGTCTTCCGCTTTCCCGACAATGAGCTGATCACGTTCAGCTCGTCGCACTGGAACGCGGTGATCCTGTGGCAGTTCTATCCCTCGGAGCGCGGGCGGTACCGCCTGCGGATTCCGGTCCGCGGCGTGCAGAGCGGCGGCAAGCCGGTCACCTTTCGGATCGACGCGGGCTCGATGCTGATGGGCGAAAAGAACCATTTGGCCGGATACTACGATGCGCCGGCCGACAAAACCACGACGATCGAGCTAGTCGACCGATTCGAGCCGACCAACACGATCCGCATCATTCCCTACGGGCTGGCCAACGCCCAAACGGTCGACAAGATCGGGGCCGACGCGTACGCAGGGCCGGGCCTGGCGATCGGTCCGATCGAGGTCGAAGGCCCCTTGCACGACAGCTGGCCGCCGACGAGTCATCGGCGGATTTTCGGCGACTTGAAACAGGTGCCGGCCCCCACGCCACGCCAGGGCGACCGAGTGGAAGTCGCCAGCGACCAGCCGCAGGCCGACGCCGAGCGAATCGTCCGCACGTTTGCACATCGCGCCTTCCGCCGGCCGGTCAGCGACGAGCGGATCGAAACGATTCTCGACCTGGTCCGGACAAAGCTGGGCGAGGGTCGCTCATTTGAGCAGGCGGTGCGGGTGGGGCTGACCGCCGTGCTGGTGGCGCCCGAGTTCTTGTTCCTCGACGAGAAGCCGGGGCCGCTCGACGACTTTGCCCTGGCCGGCCGGCTGTCGTACTTCCTCTGGAGCACGCTGCCCGACGCCGAATTGGACGAGTTGGCCGCGGCCGGCCGCCTGAGCCAGCCGGACGTGCTGCACGCCCAGGTCGAGCGGATGCTCAGCGACGATCGCTCGGGGGCGCTGGTCGAAAACTTCGTCGGGCAGTGGCTGGGCCTCCGCGACCTCGACTTCACGCTCCCCAGCCAGCTCCTGTATCCGGAATATGACGATCTGCTCCGCGTCTCGATGCAGCGCGAGACCGAGCTATTCTTTACCGAGCTGTTGCGGAGCAATCTGAGTCTGACGAACTTCGTCGCCTCGGACTTTACGATGCTCAACGGCCGGCTGGCCCAGCATTACGGCATCCCGGGCGTCGACGGCTACGAATTCCACAAGGTGCCGCTCCCGGCCGACAGTCATCGCGGTGGCCTGTTGACGATGGCCAGTGTGCTCAAGGTCACGGCCAACGGTACGAATACTTCGCCGGTCACGCGCGGGGCCTGGGTCCTCGACCGCATTCTCGGCACACCGCCCCCCAAGCCGCCGGAGAACGTGGCCGCCCTCGAGCCGGACACCCGCGGGGCCACCACCATCCGCGAGCAACTGGCCAAGCACCGCGCAATTCCGACCTGCGCCAGTTGCCATGCCCAGATCGATCCGGCCGGCTTCGCCCTGGAAAGCTTCGACGTGATCGGCGGCTGGCGGCAGTATTACCGCGTCACCGGCAACGGCAAGGAAGTGACCCTCGGGGGCCGGCGGATGCCGTATCTCGAAGGTCCGCCCGTCGACCCGACCGGCGCGCTGGCCGACGGCCGCGCGTTCGAAAACATCGACCAGCTCAAGGCTCTGCTGTTGGCCGACCGCGATCAAATCGCCCGGGCCCTCGCCATTCGCTTGCTGACGTACGCCACCGGCACCCCGCCCGAAGCGGCGGATCGGCCGCAGATCGACGCGATTGTCGAGCGCGTGCGGGGCGAGAATTACGGTCTGCGATCGCTCGTACACGCAATCGTCCAAAGCCCGCTGTTCCGCTCGAAATGACGTTACCGTTCACACCGCGACAAGCGACCTGTTAACCCAGCAAGCGATCAAGACCACCCAACCACCGCAGGACCGGCCATGAACACGCACGAGCACGACGCTGCCGCGAACGCGCACTGCCCGCTCCCGCCGAGCGACGCTCGGCGGCAAGCCCGGCGAAGATTTCTCCGGGCGGCCGGGGTGACGCTGGCCTTGCCGCTGCTAGACAGCTTGCAGCCCCGGGCCCGAGCGGCAGAAGCCAGCCCGCCGGTCCGCCGCATGGTCTGCATCTGCACCCCGCTGGGCGTGCATCCGCCGAACTTTTTTCCGACCGACGCGGGTCGAGACTACACCAGCACGCCGTACCTCGACGTGCTCAAGGACCTCCGCGGCGACTTCAGCGTGATCTCGGGCCTGTCGCACCCCGATGTCGGCTCGAGCCACGATTCGATCTACAGCTATTTGACTTGCGCTCCGCATCCGGAGTTGCGGGCCGGCTTTCGCAATACGATCTCGCTCGATCAGCTGGCAGCCGAGGAGATCGGCGGAGCGACGCGGTTCGAGAGCTTGCCGCTCGCGTCCGAAGGGTTTGGATTATCCTGGACGCGCTCGGGGGCCCTCGTGCCCAGCGAGATGTATCCGGCGGGCGTCTTCGCTCGGCTATTTTTGGCCGGCCGGCCCGACGAAGTGGCCGATCAGGAGCGGCGGCTGCAGGACGGCCGGAGCATTCTGGACGCGGTCGGCGGGCAGGCCCGGCGGATGCAGCCGGACTTGGCGGTGCGCGATCGTGAAAAACTGGACGAGTATTTCACGAGCGTCCGCGAGCTCGAACGGCGGATGGCCACCAGCTACCAGTGGGCTCAGAAGCCCAAGCCCCAAGTGGATGTCCCGCCGCCGCAGAACAACAGCAATCCGGCCGACCTGATCGGCAAGAACCGGCTATTGTTCGACCTGGTTCATCTGGCCCTGCAAACCGATTCGACTCGACTGATCACGATCTTGCTGCTCGGCACGAGCCTGGTGCCGCCGATCGACGGCGTGTCGCAGGGCCACCACGACCTTTCGCACCATGGGCAGGACCCGCAAAAGATCGAGCAGCTGCGCAAGATCGAGCTGGAAAAGATGAAGACCGTGGCCGAACTGCTCACCAAGCTCAAGGCCACTCGGGAGCAGGACGCCACGCTGCTCGACCGGACGATGGTCTATTTCGGCAGCAACCTGGGCAACGCCAGCAATCACTCCTCGCGCAACATGCCCGTGCTGCTGGCCGGCGGCGGATTCCGGCATGGGCAGCATCTGGCCTTCGATCCGCAGAACGGTCCGCCGCTGGCGAATCTGTACGTCAGCATGTTGCAGCGGCTGGGCATCGAGGCCAGTTCGTTTGGCTCGAGCACCGGCACATTGACGGGCCTGGAACCGAATGGCTGAAAGGCCCGAAGAAAGTCCCGGTACCTGTGGCCGGGGCTTTTTCTTTTGCGCTCCCGTTGTCGATCTTGGCGCCGGCGAGCAAGCCACAGCAGACCGACGCCTCCCAGAGCCGCCAGCCCCGGAGTCCGGCGCCATCCATGCGTTCCGCGCCGAACGTGTGGCTGAATGAGCGTCGACGCATGGGTCAAGTCAACTGCCAACCGACGCATCTTGCCGGAATTGCCCCATAAGGTAGCAAGCTCCGACGGGGCGGGAAAGCCGCAGAGCGCCAGGCATTTGCCGGTCGCTCGAACCAGTAGGCCGACACGGAGAGCGGTTCAGTTTTCCTGGTTCTCGTGGATGCGGGCCAGGGCCGCCACTTGAGCATCGCGGACCAAAGCCGGCGAGATGAAGCGGCAGATGACCCGTTCCTGATACAGGGCCACCTCGTGGACGAAAACTTCGCGCGTGTAGCAATCGCCGAAGCGGGTCTGGAGATCCGCAAACACGTCTTCGGTCGAGATGTCGCTGGCGAGCATGCCCGTCACCTTGCGCTATGGCGATCCACAGCGGATCGCGCTGCCAGATAAATCGGAAGCGCGGCCGCGGGAAAATTCGCATTTCTCGCCGGGTTCGGTTCCAACCGCCCACGACTAGCGGTGCCTGTGCTGGGGGTTTTGCGCCTCCTGCCGATGCTGCCGAGCGAAACGGCTCGGACCGGCAGCGCGGGCGGCCCGCGACGGGCAGAAGCCCCACGACGGCGATCCACCGACCGCCACTTTCGCTGGTCGTGCCGTTTGAATTGCCCTTGCCTGGGGTAACGGCCCTACGTTTTGTACCGGCGGGCGGCGGCGATCGGCCGGTCGGGCACTGGGGGCATTCGGCCGGCCGATCGGCTAAAATGCAGCCAGATGCTCCCAGCAACCAGGCGGACGGACGGCGATGATTCTGCAATCGGGCAACAAGCTGCTGATCGTCCACCGGCGACTGTTCGAGGCGGACCGCACCCGGTACTTCCTGGGCACGGTCAATGCCTACGAAGACGGCGTCGCCAGCGTCAGTGGGTATACCTTCGTCCACGACCACGTCGATGGCGACTACCTGCGCAAAGACGACGAACGGACGAAGATCATGCCGATCCGCTCGGGCAGCTTGATCGTCTATCTGCTTTCAAGCGACTTCGCGATCGACGAGGCGCGGATTTGCACCCGCGAGAACCGGCTGATCTTGTCCGACGGTCGCGGCTGCGAAATGAACCTGTCGGAACACGCCCACTGAGCCTGGCGGCCGGCGCGCCGAGCGGCGCAAGTCGCCCGCTCGGCGCGCCGATTCAGCTGTCCGCAAGCAGGCTACGAAACGGCAGCCGAGAATTCCGACGTGTTGCCGCTCGAGCTGGTCGCCGTGGCGGTGATGAAGGGCGAACCCGTCGGCGGCTTGGGGCTGGCGAAGGTGAACGTGGCCAGTCCCAAGGCGTTGGTCGTCACGCCGATCACGCCCAGCAGCGTCTTGCCCGAAGCATTGCTCGAGCTGCTCGCGTAGAAGTCGATCAAGAAAGTCGTATTGGCCGTGCTCTGCAGCGTGCCGGAGACCTTGATGCTGCTGGCCAGGGTCTGCACGGGGGCGAGCACCGGCGCGGCCTGATTCTGGTTGGCCCCCGAGTCGAGCATGATGCCCAGCAGGGCATTGTCATGGATCGCATTGTCGCGAATCGAGTTGCCGCTGCCCGAGGCGACCAGCACGCCGTCGCCGCCGCTATTGGCGATGATGTTGGCGGTGCTGCTCGTGGGCGTCAGCAAGCTGCGCACGCCCACGACGCCGGCATTGCCGATGACGTTATTCGAGCTATTGGTGATGCTCACACCATTGCCGACATTGCCCAGGGCGACCGCGCCTGTCACGTCAGTGCCGATGTAGCTGCCGATGATGCGGTTATCATGCGTGCCGCTGAGCGCTACGCCATCTCCCTGATTGCCGCTGATGATCGTGAGCAGGCTGGAATCGGTCGCGCCGATGGTATTGCCGTACGTACCGGGGCCGACGTAAATGCCGTCCTGGGCGTTGCCGAAGTCGTCCTCGCCAGTGCCACCGGTGCCCAACATGCTGCCGGTCAGATCGGTGCCGATGTAGCTATGGTTGACGAGGATGTTGTGGGCGCCGCTGGTGATGGCCACCCCATTGGCTCCGTTGGCGGAGATCGCGTTCTGCGGAATGATGTTGAACGTGGCCTGGGGCCCGCCGATGATGTCGTCGTGGGCGGTGCCGTCGACTTCGATGCCGTTCTTCACATTGCCCATCGCGCCATTACCCGAGGTGTCGAGCCCGACAATGTTGCCGGCCACGCGGACTCCGCTGGCGGCGCCGCCGATCTCGATGCCGTCGTTGCCGTTTTCGGTGACGACGTTGGTACGGATCAAAATATTGCCGCCGGTGGAGGTGATCAGCATCCCGTCGCCGTGGTTGCCCAGGTACGTGTAGGTTTGGAACGCGGCCAGCCCGCAAAAGGTGTTGTAGCTGGTGAAGAAACTGGCGGTGCCCTGGACGAGAATCCCGTTTTCACCGTTGGCAGCGTCGACGTTGCCCAGCGGGATCGGTCCGCCCATCGTGGTATTGGCGGACGTGCCCTCGACGAGCACGCCGTTCAGAGCGTTGCCCAGGGCGGTCTGATTGTCCGCGCCGATGCCGATGAAATTGGCCTGGATCGTGGTGCCGTTCGAGTTGGTCACGCGAATGCCGTTGCCGCCGTTGCCGCTGATGACGTTGTAAAAGACGAATGGCTGAGTCTGAATCGTGCAGCCGAGCAGCGAATTGTTGTTGGCGCCGACGATCGCCACGCCGTCGAGCGTGTTACCCAGGGCGGTCGAACCGGTGGCGGTGGTGCCGATGTAATTGCCACTGAGCGTGTTTTGCGTGGCGCCCCCGTTGATCAGCACGCCGTTGGCCTGGTTGCCCGAGATCAGGTTACCCTGGGGCGGACGGACGAACGTGCCGCCGGTCGGGTCGTTGCCGCCGGTGGCGGTGCCCCCGATCGTGTTTTGGGCGGCGCCGGCCGTGATCAAAATGCCGTTTTGGGCATTGCCCAGGGCCACGGTGCCGGTCACGTCGGTGCCGATGTTGTCGGTCATCACCTGGTTGCCCGACGCGCCGGAGAACTCGATGCCGTTCGCGCCGTTGCTGGAGATGACATTCGTCGCCGAGCCACCGATCACGTTTGTCGGCGAGGCGGTCGAGAGCAGGATGCCGTTTTGCGCATTGCCCCGGGCCAGAGTCCCGGTGGCGTCGGTGCCGATGTAGTTGCCCTGAATCTGATTCTTGGCGGCGCCGCTGAGGAAGATACCATTTCCGCTGTTGCCCGAGATGATATTGCCGTCGTGGGCGCCTGTGCCGCCGATCGTATCCATCGACGAGCCGACCAGCGCGACCCCATCGCCGCCGTTCGCGGCGACGGTCGAGCCGTCGAGGCCCAGCCCGATGTAATTTCCGGCGATCGTGTCGCCGCTGCTGTTGAGCGTGATGCCGGCGGACAAGGCATTGTCGATCGCCAGCGCGCGGACTGTCGATCCGCCGGAACCGGCGCTCAGTTGCAGCCCGGCGAAGTGATTGAAATCGATCTCCACCACCGGCGCCGCCGAATAGCCGGGGGCCGAGGTGCCGTCGATCGTCACCGGGCTGGTGATCGCCGGCAGCGCACCGCTGGTCAGGTGAATCGTCCCGGCAACCTGAAAGTTGATCGTATCGGCGCCCGGCGCGGCATTGGCGGTCAGCAAAGCCTGGCGGAGCGAGCCGGCGCCGCTATCGTTCAAATTCACGACGCTCAGCGAGCTCAGCACGCGGCGGTCTTCGAGCAATTGAACGCCGAGCGGCCGATGTCCGGACTTGTGCTGGCTGGCTCTCGAGACCGGGAAGGGGCGCAGGAAAGGAAGCATGCGGGGAACACTCCGGGAAGGGGCGCGCGAGGTGGGCTACCTGGCAAGGATCGGCTGGAGCGGTCCGCCCGCGTGCGAATAAATCGTTTTCAAGCCGCAAAAAACGCGACAAACGGCCTGGACCAGGCTCTTAGCCCAGCCCAGTGCTGTCACCCCACTGCCAGCATGGGGAGCTTCCCAATTCGCGACCATCCGGATTGACGCGGCGCGAGCCCACAGCGTGCGAATCAACTACCCGCCCCGGCCAGCTCGCCTCAGGCCTGCCAGTGGGCGTGGAGCCGGGCCGTGTGCAACGCCAATTCCAGCTCCGGGAATCGACCACCACGTTTCTCAACCTGCTCAGTGCGCAGCAGCAGTTGCTCATGCAGCGGGAGCAATACCAGCTGGCCCTGGCCGGTCTCCATAGTCGGCTGGCCGAGCTCGAACGGGCCGTCGGCGGGCCGCTGCCGGAGCTGGCCGCACCGGAGCCCTTTCCCCCGCCGCCGCCGACAGGTCCGTCGGTCTACCGAAGTGCGGTTCCGGCGCGGCCGGTCCAAGCGGCCGGCGCGCCAGGTGCAACCCGGCACTGATGCGCTGGTCGCGGTTGCGATGCAGAGCGCAACAAAATGCTTGTCAGCTGGCACGTACCTGGCGAGTCACTCGCTGGCGATTTCCAGCGTGGCGTGGCAATCCGGCCAGCGGCTGCAGCCCCAGAAGTGCGTCCCGCGGTTCGGCCCTTTCTTGGCGATCCGCACGACCATCGGGGAGTTGCAACTCGGGCACGCAGGGGCCAAGCTCGGGGACGGCTTCGTGACGATTCGCTTTCGTAGCTCGGCAACGATCCACAATACGATCAAGAATAGGGCCGCGTACGGCGCGGCCGCCCGGCTTGCGCCTGCGAAGCCGCTCAGAATCGGGGGCGTCATTGCGTTCATCGGCCCCCCCTCCCGCAGCGCGGCCGCGGCGTCACGTAGCATCAGAAATGGAAGCGCCCACGCAGTACCGCAAACACCAAGGCCGCCACGATCGGACCGACCCAAACCGGCAACTGGTTCAAAGCGTTGATGATCGCCAGGGGCGTGGCGTCGTCATCTCTTCTGCTGCGCGACATGATCATTCCTGGCCAGGTTCGCCGTGGCTGAGTGTTGCAAGATAATGTGCATTTCTGCCCGCAAACAGCTAGCTCGCCCGGAATCCTGAACTGGTGACATATGTATGTCACTGGCGGGATTCCATAGTCGCGTTGCGCCCGGCTCGCCCGCACTTTCGGCGCAAGCCGGTCCAAGGGCGAGAGTCAGCGGAAGGCTCAACAGGTCCTGGCCAATCGGCCGCGATCGGTTCGGACCAAGCGGCCTGGACGGCGCCATCCGAGAACGCTTCGGGGACTCTCCCGTCTCCCAGTCCGTTCTCGTCTCGCAATTCAACTTTGCGATCGAGCGAGCCCTGTGGCGGCGGTTGCCAAGATCTGACGGATGTAGGACTCAGGCAATCCGTGCTGTCTCGCCCCGGCAACGATCGTTTCCAAGTAGGCGGCGCTAGGCCGTCCTGCGACTGCTGCCGCGGCGGGCGACATGATGTAGACTTCGGCCGACAATACCTCGCCTCGGCAATCGGTCACCTCGACGGACTGCCGCTGATACCCCTGTTCATAGGCGTCCAACCGTTGCAGCGCGGCCGCACTGAGCCGATACGCCACTCCGTGTACGCCATCGCCGGGCGAGAGCACGTTGGCAAACGCCGGTCCGCCGGGCGTCAACGCTTGAAACACGAGTCGGTAATTTGCCAGCGTAGCAACTCTGGGCAAATGGTTCCCGGAGTCAAAGTTGCCGAGTCGGGCGAGCATTTGTGCGCCCGAGAGATTGCTGCCGTAGGCAAAATACCACGAGTCCAAGCGGTTCCCTTTCGGCGCTTGCCGCGCTCCACGAAATCGGCCGCGGCGGGCCCGTCAATTCGAAATCGCCGCGACCTCGTGCGTCCACACCTGGAACGATTTGAGCTGATTGACGCCGAACGTCGTGGTCAGCGCCACGTCGGCCGCGTCGCGCCCGCGAGCCATCAGCACGCGGCCGATTCGGGGGACGTTGTTGCGGGCATCAAATGCGTACCACTGCCCGCCCAAGAACGCTTCGAACCAGGCGCTGAAGTCCATCGGATAAGGCGCCTCGGGCACGCCGATGTCGCCCAGGTATCCGGTGCAGTACCGCGCCGGCACGTTCAGGCACCGGCAAAAAGTGATCGCCAGGTGCATGTAGTCGCGACAAACGCCGGCCCGCTCGCGAAAGACGTCTTGCGCAGTTCGATTGGCTCGGGCCTGTTGGTAGTCGAAACGAATGTGCTCGTGAACGAAATCGCACACCGCCTGCACGCGCGCCCAGCCTGGCCTGGTCTGCGAGAACAGCCGCCAGGCAATTTCTTTCAGCTCGCTATCGACTTCGCAGTAGCGACTGGCGAGCAGAAACTGCAATGCCTCCTGCGGCAGGTCCTGGACATTGACTTGCGGCGCGTCCCAGACCTGCAAGTCGGGCAGCCCACAGTCCTCGACAACCGCGCTATTGCTGAACGTGACCGCGCCCGACGGAACGACCGCGCGGCCGCAACGATTGCCGTACTGGTCGAAGTACTCGGCAATCGGAACCGCCGGGTCGACTTGCAATCGCTCGTGCGTGCGAATGGTAGGGGCACGCGAGGGATGCAAACTGAGCATCAGGATCAAGGCCGTCGGTTCCGGAAAGGCAAACTCGATTTGGCATCCGACTTGGATCAGCATGAGTTCTCGCTCAGGATGGAGGGATCGCCGGACTTCGGAAGGCGAAGGCCCCAGAGCTTCGTCGACGCTGCCGAGCGGCTCGAAGGCCTGGCCGCAGATCGCGCAGGAGAATCTGGGGATAAGGCGAATGAATTCGGCCACGTGCGGGATTTCCCTTCATCGCCGGCCAAACGGACACTCGCCGTTTTAGCTCGGACGAAACGGGCCGCACTGCCGACCCCCGGCACGCAATCCAAACGCGGACTGCGGCGAGACTTCGGTATCAGTGGGCGGCACAGGACTCGAACAGACCACGTTTTCGGCGGGAAAAACAGGGGGGCCGGTCCAAAGCGGCGCAAAATCCGGCGCAGTCAATCGGGGAACTGCAACCGCCGACCCTTATCTGGCCCTGATCGTCAACGCTTGGCCTGCACTGCCCGATGCAACCAAGGCCGGCATCCTGGCGATGGTCAAGGCCGCCGATTCGAGCGATCTGAAGAAGGGCTCGTCACGACCCAAATAGGATTGCGCCAAGCAGCCTGGAGCGGTACGATGGCGACGGCCGGGGCCGGCAGCAGTCGTGGTGTCGCCTTGCCTTGACCGCTCAAATCGGGCTCCCCAGGGGCCGCCCAGGCAGGCTAAGGAATAGCGCCCAATAGTGGGTTTTGGGATGGCGAAGCATAAGAAAAGCCCCCGGAGCGGCAGGAGGAAGGGCAACCCGCCGGGCAAGCGCCTAATTGGCCCGCTGGAGCTGGATCAGATCGCCCGGATGCAGCTCCAGCACGTCTCGATCGACCAGATGGCGGTCAAGCTGGGGGTCAGCCCGAGCACGATCCGGCATCACCTGGACACGTCGGTCAAGCCGATCTGGCATTACGGCATCGAGCGGCTGGCCGAAGAGGAGCTGGCCCGGATCGACATGATCGAGCGGATCGCCTGGGAGCGCCTAGAGTCGGCCGAAAACGACCAGACGGAGACCGTCAAGGACGTGCTGGCCAAGGAAACGGTCGACGGGCAGGTTGTCGAGTACCTGAAGACTGTCGAGCGGGCGACGACCCGGGGCAACCGCTCAGGCGGCATCCTGGGCTGGATGGGGGTGATTCAGTGGGCGGTCCAAGAGCGCTGCAAGATCAAAGGCCACTATGCCGCCCAGCGCCTCCAGATCAACCAGGGCGGCGACATCCGGGTGGCCGGCAAGACTCGGGAGGACATCGACCAAGAGTTGACCGAGCGAATCGCCTTTGTGCTGGAATCGTCAGCGCGGCGCAAGGCGCTAGCCGATGCCTACGACGGCAGGTCGCGCAACTGACGATGGCGGCCCGACTGGGTGCCCAGGCCCTGATCGTCGGGCAACGCATCATTCTGGCTCGCCGCGTAACCAACTCATGCCCCAGGGTGTTGGGTGATGATTGAGTTGATCGCTTCGGAACCCGTCCAGCGCAACAAAAAACCGCCCGAGCACATTGCCCGAGCGGTTTTGCGTCTTTCAAGCCGGTCGCACTAGGCCTTGCGGCGGCGACGGGCCACCAGGATCAAACCGGCCGCGCCCAGTCCGCAGAGGACGAGGGACGACGGCTCGGGGGTCGGCGCTGTCAGGTCGCGTATCTGGAAGGCGTTGATCTGTTCATTTTGCGTAGGCGATGTGAAGACGAAGTTCTGAAGTCCGGTTCCATCCGCGACGAAGTTGCCGATCACAAAGTGCCCCAAGTCGCCGTCGTTGCCAGACTGGTTGTAGTTCATGGGCGTAGACTGGTCGACATTGGCCAGGCTGCTGGACGCGCCTTCAAACCGGCCGTTGTTACCGCAACAGTTGCGCGAATCATTCACCCACCATTCCATCTGGTAGTTGTGGCCGGCCGTCAGGCCCGAAATGTTGATGTCGACGGCTTGCGGCCCATCATTGTAACTTCCACCGGCCAAGAGTGTCTGATACGCGGGGCTCAACGCCGCGAACGGAGCATTACCGCTTCCATAAGGGCTGCCGTCACCACCAAACGTACTGCCGGTCAACGCCCCTTCCCCGTAGTTGGGGTAAGTGGATCGGTCTTGGAACGTGACGCCGTTAATTGTGACCGGGGTCCCCGAATAGGTGACCGCCATGAACGTCGTTCCGGCATTGCTCACGTCGCTGTCCCCGCTGATCGGCTGAGGGGCGTTCCATGAAATGGTCGCAGCCAGTGTCGAATACGCGGTGGAGGCGAGCACGGCGGCGGCGAATGCGAACATCCGGGACAGATTGGCGAAGCGATGGGTCGAAGCGTTCATGATTTGGTCTCCAGTCGTGGGTGTCAGACGGTTGGTTTTCTGAAAAAGTCGCTTCAGGTCACAGAACTCAGGTCGCGGTAACGAACGTCGCGAGAAACTTCTTGCCGAGCCTCCCGCCGGGCGGTGCCCCGCGTGCCCTGGCCGACCAACCGCTTGCCCTGCGGCCGCAGGGTGGGCTGAAACCAGACGCATCCGAGAGGCCGATGGTCGATTCGGGCCGGAATTTCCGACTGGATTGCACCGACTCGATAATTATTGCAATAAACATAATTTTTGCATTTACATCAAATGGGCGCTGATCCACCGCGAAGCTGATTGAGCTGATCCGCCTGGGAAAGTCGTTTCTTTAACCAACGCGTCGCCGCCTGCCGGGTCGCGTCGTCGCACCGCGACCTGTTGTCTTATCCCCCGCCCCGCCCCATTTACCCCTCTTAGCGCCGGTGAACCTGGACCTTTTCGCCCTGGCCGACAACTCGATTCTTTGAACTGCCGCAAAAACGAAAAAAGTTGCTCAGTGCCTCTGCGGTGACCGCAGAAACTCCGAGCAACTTTTTTCAATCGCAGTAGCGTTCTAGCCGTAATTTGCCGCGAAATCAGCCCGTTTTCGGGGCCATGAACTTGATGATAGTTCGACCGCGTGGCATGTCAAGCAAGTGCCCAAACTTTTATGGGACACCCCCGGTCGACCGCCGACGCAGTGCGGTTTGGCGGCGGGTTGATTGGCGTCGTCGCCGAGCTGCGTGGCCGGGAGTCGGGGGCCGCGCATTGAAGCGTCGCTACTTTGAAGGGTCTAAACTCTTGCTTCCGGGTCACGCAAAAAGCGGCGTCTTCGGCACGAACTCAATCGGATGGGATAGCACATCTTGGACTCCCCGGCGTTTTCCCGCGTTGTTCTGTAGTCGCCATTTCCATGCAGCCACCGCAACAATGATCGAGATCGCGGTCATAACGGTGAAGAGCAACCGCAAGGAAAATTGGACTGACCTTGGGCTGTGGCGACGAATGATGAACATGTTCGTCATTCTAGTGCAGGGGAAACCGGCGGGCGACTAGCTCAGTGCGTCGTGGCCCATCGGTCGAATCGTCGGCCTTCGATCTGCGGCGCAACGGCGGTCTTAATCGCGGATCATCTGCTGGGGTAGCCGATAGCTTCACGCCATCACCGGTTCTCGGGGTCGACGCCGGCATCTGGGAACTCCTTGAGCACCCGCTGCCGGAGGGCCTCAAACTCTTCGGGGCTGCGAGTCGCCATCCTGCCAGTTCCGGCACACCACCGGCAGGGCGTGTACGGATCGTCTTCGCCCAAAGTTATCGCTCCGTCACCGTCGCAGGCCGGGCAAGATTCTACGGCCGTGGCGAACAGCTTGGCCACAAGCGCGCGATGCGGACCCATCGGCTTCAGCCCGTAGAAGAGCTGGCTGTGGTACATGGCTTCGATGCCAGTATGTCCCCAGCCCGCGAACTCACCCGGACATCCACATGTCGGGCAGTTGGGTGAGCCGTACTGCGAGCCCAACGGTTGGCAGCCGCAAATGAATCGCCAGGTTCGGTGGGGCACGACATTCGCTCCCTGGGCGACTGGAGGCCGGCTGCGCAGTGGTTTTGGTCCTGTCCGTCGTCAGCCCTAGAGGCCGCAATACCAGGTCATTCGTCGTTGGCAGCCCCATCTATCCTTTTGTTTTTCGGAATGATCGAAAGGCTGTAATTGTCGATGTATAGCGCCCCCGCTGGAAGTGTCGCAAAGAGGGTGGACTTGGGGCCTGGACCACCGGCTCGTTGCTGTACTTCGATCGTAGGAGTACCAACGATCTCAACAAAATCCCCGGGCATCACGGCGAGCATTTCGGCGCGGTTCTTCGGGTGCCAGAGAAAACTGTAGTGCTGCGCTCGCTTGTTGTATTTCAGCAAATTGTCAACGCCCTCTACGTTGGAGCAAATAATCCGATATGAGACCGTGTCTGATTCAGCGGCAACGTCTCGCACGGTGAACCAAACCGCGACCGATCTTTTCTTGAACGAGTCATTAGTGCTCTTTAGCAGCGACGCCTTGGCGACCTTCAACTGCTCCGTCGTGCCCTCCTTCCTCAAGTCGGCCCATGATTCGATAAAGGGGTTGAGCAGATCATCCACGAACGCCTCACAGGTCATCACCTTGGGCTTTGACTTGGTACTCGCCCGGGCCTGCGCATTGTCCCGCACAGGAACCTTTTTTCCGTCGTGTACCTTGATCTTCGGTGCGTCTTCAGCTTGCTCGACGGAGGCTCTTGGTTGCGAAGTGCCGCTTGAATCGGCCGTGTGCTCTGAGCCTTGTTCTTTCTCGGCAACTGGTCCTTCGTTCAATTGGTACACTCGAATTGTCCAGGGATCGCTGTTCGATACCGTGACGCTAAACGTGCCCCCTTTCTTGAAGTAGCGAGTTCCCCTCGACTTTAGTGGCTCCCGACGGGTCCCAAGACTTATCGGTGATCCGCCTGATGGCTTTAGGTAAATGCGCTCCAAGCCACCAGGTGCATCCCACTCAAGTTCCCAATGGTCGTCTACTTGAAACGTGTGACCGCCATTCTTGAGTTGCTCGTAGTGCTTTCGCTGAAGAGCATTCACCTGACCAGCATTCACCCGACCAGTAGGTATCCGCTCGCTCTTTCCCTCCTTGTGTTCAAGTACAAGCGTGCGCTTCGCGTCTTGCGGTGCTGGTTTCTCTTCGGATATTGCTTCGTCATTCATTGCTTTCTGGGGGCGCTGTGATGGTTCGTCGGCTGACTGCTTTAGCCCATCGGCGTCCTCTTGTTTTTTCCGCCAGTCGAGCACGGCTCGGTCGACGGCCGCCTGCATCGTGGCGTATTCTTCGGGTGGATTGTCCAATGGTTTGAATCCATTGCCATCCCGGGCTGACAAGGTGTAAGCCTGTTTCTTGCGGACGACTTTGTAGTCTCCGCTGGTGCTCATAAGGGTTTGGGTAGCCGTCTTGTCGCTCCCCTGTACGGACTGCCACCGACTGGGGATTCCGTGCTTCTGTGGCCGTAAATTCGACCTACCATTATTAAAAGCCGAACCGTCGAGGATGCCCTTCACTGCGTTGATAGTTCGTGCTTGGCCGCGCACGTGTGCCTTGGCGTCGTCGGCAGCTTCGTCAAATGTGTCGAAGTGGACGCCTTCCGAAAGGTCTCGGCGAAGGCCATCGACTATCAAGACGTTGTGATAGAGTCCGGACTCGCCTTTGATGATCGCGTATCTGCCGGTTGCGTCTCGCCATTCGGTCGAGTCGGCCGTTTGCTTGAAGACCTTCCAGTCAGTTGCTGGTTCGGCGGCCAGAGCCAGCAGCAAGAGGATGGCGTGCATTTAATTCTCCTCTGACTCAAATCCTTTGGTGGCGAAGCCGGGCCATCAGCTCCAGCGACTCGATCGCTACAAGTCGCATTGTATGCGACAAGCCATGTCCAAGAAACGACGGGGCGTCTCGCCAAATGCGTCGAGGAACGCTTCCAGGCCGGTGGATCGATCCAGGCGAGACTGCGAGCAAGCTAATGATCTTGCCAATTGGCAGAAGGGCCGCAGGGCCAGAGTCCGGCCGCAATTCGGAAATCGAAACGCCCAGCGCGATGGCGATCCGCTCGATATTGCGAAGGGCGACATTCCTTTCGCCCCGCTCGATGCCGCCGACATAGGTGCGATCCAGCCCGCAGCGGTCGGCGAAGGCTTCCTGCGAAAAACCCAATTCTTTCCGCAGGTCCCTGACGCGGAGCCGGAATCGAGCGGTGGTTTCTTGACGCCTCCCCATGCCCGTGACGGTAGTCGCTTAGCAGACTAACGGTCCACGGACTATAAGCATCCCAAATGGGGGGTGAATACTGAATTGCTTCGGGGGGCACCCGGGCTTCCGCATGTCGGGCAGTTGGGTGAGCCGAACTGGCAGCCCAACGGTGGGCGGGTAGCCACTTCTGGCATCGTCGCCCACGTGGCCGCCGTGCCCCCCGCCCGCCGGCCTCATGGCAGTGCATCGAGCAACTCGCAATCCGGGCGCGCCGGCGGCCCCGTTGCCGGCCGCTGCGATTTCTGAAGCACCAGTCAGGACGCGACGTTCGCATCTTGGACCGAAGTGGCTAGCGTGGACTCCACGCGGATGTAACCGATGAACAAGAACAGCGAGACAAGTGCAATAACAAATCCGAGCCAATTATTTGCGAACGTATCATATCCGCCGTGAAGGACGGAAACCAAAGCGATACCCACAAGACAGATGGCACGGCTGGAGTGTCCGGCGAGCATTGCAAGTCCGATAAGATAGCCGAGAATGCCTGACCAAATTGCGTGGAGAAATGGAAGGCTCACGAGCCGAAGCACCTGAACGACCAGGTAGTCCCCGTACGTCATTCGGGCGGCGGCATGACCTGCGGCATATTGCACGGAATAGACGATTGCTTCGGTCGCACCAAACGCAAGCCCGCTAATCACGCCAACGTAGGCCGTAGTGGAAGGGCGTCTCTTGCCCGAAGATTTCCGCGCGAACCAAAAGATCGGGATTGCTTTGGCCACTTCTTCGACCAATCCGACGGCAAGTGTGAACCCGACAAGTCTTCCAAAGATATTTGCCGACTCGCTGGCCGCAAATATATGTCGAACTCCAGGGAGATAATTCCCCAAGAGTGTCGTGAGGGCAACGGCCAGCACCCCCAGAAACGACGTAAAAAACCAGGTGCCGATCACCAGTTTCTTGCTCAGCGACTCGGGCCGCATACAACGGTGAAGAAACGCGGCCCAAATGATTGCAAAATAGAGGCTAAAAGCCCAAGCAGCCTCAGTTAGCGGAACTTTTTCACCTTGATAAAAATGAATAAGTGCCAGGGGAAAACAAAAGGCAAAAGCTAAGAACTGGACCCAAAGCAAGTTCCAGGGTCGATCGTCCAACCACGCGCGTATCGGAAACAGAGTGCGCCAGCGAACCGAAGCGAATTCCGACTTCCATTTCCCGATATCGACGATCTCTTGGCGGCTATCGAGCCACTCTTGGTCGGCGTGCGAAGGTGCCCTTTGCCCCACAATGGGGTGGGCTATGGGTGGGGCCTGAACGACTGTGGGCTGGGCTATCGGAGTGGCCTGAAGAACGTAAGGCGGCAGCATCGGTGGAGACCGATCTGCATCCGATCGGCCGGCCGCGCTAGGCATCACGATAGGCGGAGCCGTTGCCATTTGCCGGACGGGCGCAGCCGGTACCTGGATTGACTCGCCACAGTTTGAGCATTTGCCCGATTTGCCCGCTGATTGGTCGACGGTCTGGAATACTTTACCGCAACGATGGCAAGCAAAAGTAATCATAGTCTGTACGGCTTGCTCCGAAGTTGGGCCGACTCAGGACGATCTGCGTTTGGCGGTTCGACCGAAGAACCAGTTATCCGGATTGCCGCCGCCACTGCCAGCATATCCTGAGGGACCACTCGTCTCGCGACCGAGCATGGAAGACGGCCTTCTTGCTACGAGTGCCGCCATTTACCTTCGCCGCTTAAGGATCAACTCATAACTCACTCTGTCGTATGTCCCGGTTGCTCGGCGCCGCCGAGATCACTTCCCATCCAGCGTTCCCCAGTGCGTTGCTGTCTTCTATGAACTGACTGTCGCTCGGTGAGACAATCTTGTACTCCCAACGCGGACTGACGAAGTGGGACACGGCCGCGAAGCCCGGAATACCGAAGACAAACCCAAGGACCCAGACGATCCCAAGCAACGCGAACCAGGCGCAAAACATCACAGTTGCTTTGCCGAGCTGTCCAGCAACCGCGTTTAGGAACGCCGAAAAGGTGGGCAAAGGGTGTTGGCTGGCGATTGACGCCAACGAAGCTCGATCGGCCTGTTCCTCTGGCATCCACGGCTCATATCGCGGTTCGGCTGGTATGCCGACCGGTATCTGAGTCGCGGGCGTCGAGCCATAGATCGGCGGCTCGCCCAATGCCGCCATTGGCTCAACCGACTCCGGTGCGTACGTAGCACTAGAGTCCATACTGTTCAATCCGTTTGGCTCAACCGGGCGAGTCCACTGTGCTGGGCCGTTTGCCGGCGGCATGGCGTATTCGTCAACACCACTCCTAATGCTCGGAGCTGGCCACGGGGCGACGGCTCGGATTTCTGGTGCTGGATGGATTGGCACTGCGACTACGCCACCACACTTGCCACACTTGGCTCGCCGGCCCGAAAACTGGCGTGCTTTATCGTCGGAAAGAGTTTGCTGCTTGTGACAACTGGGACACTCGATGATGAGCGACATTTCAGGTCCTCTACGCCCCTTGAACAACCACGGGAGTTGTCTCAGCAGTCAAATCTTAATGCTCGGTTGGGCAAGTTGGTGACTCGTCGACTCGCACTCTCACGAACCATCATCTGTTTCCGCCGTTCCGCCGCCGCCAAGCTCGTGCTTCCCACTGCACAGCGCCTTGAGTTGATCGTAAGTCATACCGTAGGCCTTCGCCTGGACGCACGTCAAAGATCGTGCCGCCTTGGAGCGGGGGCATTGCGCAACGACGTAGCTCGATGACCCCGCTCGGCAACTCGCAAAGATAGCCGACGGTGGACATGCGCTTCGCCCCGGTGACTCTGGCGCGACTCGCATTGTAAGCGACAATTCGGGGGCAAAAAACTACGGGCCGCCGGCCCCCAAGCAGCCCGGGGGGACCGCACCAATCAGGCATTCTTTCGCCTTCCTGGCCCGTTGATTGTCGCACGCTGTGCGGCGCTGTAGATTCTTGCTGCCCGCCCCGAGAACCAGCAAATCATTCGCTCGCTAATGGCTGCCCCCGCAATCTTGAAATCCGATCCGGCCGGTGTCGCCCTTCCCGAAATGGTTGCCTGAATTAGGAGTGAATGGGGTGGAGTAATGGCCTCCTCCAGAGCGTGGAGTAACCACGCAGGAAGGAGTTGGTCATGCCTGAAGAGTACGGTCAGGAGTACGAACAGACTCAGGGAGGAAAGGGGGAGGGGTACCCCTCCCCCTTCGCTAGCAGCCAGCACGCTGGCGCGCCAGCGGGCGATGGGGAGGGGCGGGGTCGAATTGCTGACGACGTCATGGCGTCACTGAGCGAGGACCTCGCGAGTGACGCCATCGTGGACGCTGACGAAGAACACTCCTTCGCTGAAGAACGTGTCACCTCGATCCCGCGTCTCGGCGGCACCCGAGGCGGGCGGCGGCTGGTGAAGCCCGAGGGTGCGGCGGCCGCCAAGCTCAACATCGGCCCGAACAGCGGCTGCTCTTGCTCGACACCTGGCGGCGCAGCGGCTTGCCTGCGGGTGACTTCGCTGGCGCTGGTCAGCGTCTCCAAGCACACCCTGTATGCCTGGAAAAAGAGTTCGACACCAAGGCCCGGCGGGATTGATGGACCAGCCCGGGGTGAAGCCGCCGGCAGCCGGTTGCCGGAGTTGACCAAGCGCACCATCCTGATGCTGAAGCAGCCGAACCCCGAGTGGGGCTGCCAGCGCATCAGCGACATGTTGACTGCGCGGGCCGGCGTTACCGGCCAGCGCGTCGGCGGTGGCGTCAGGTGCTGCACGAGGCGGGCTACCAGATGGAAGAATCGCCGACCCGGCCGCATCCGGACAAGGTCCGCTTCGTTCGAGCGGGCCAAGCCGAACCAACTTTGGCAAACTGACCTGTTCACGTTCGTGCTGAAACGGCAAAATCGGCGGGTGTATCTGGTCGCGTTCATGGACGATCACAGCCGCTTCATCGTGAGCTACGGATTGCACGCGAGTCAGTCGTCGGCCTTGGTGCTGGAGGTGTTGCGGGCCGGGGATCACCTCCTACGGCATCGCCCGCGGAGATCCTGACCGACAACGGCTGTCAGTACGTGACCTGGCGTGGCAAGAGTGCGTTCACCAAGGAGTTGGAAAAACGCGGCATCCAGCAAGTGGTGGCCGAGCCGCGTCGGCCGCAGACGCTGGGCAAGATCGAGCGCTTCTGGGGAACCTTGTGGCGGGAGTGCATCGAGACCGCGGTGTTCCTCGACCTGGAGGATGCCCGGCGGCGGATTGGTCTGTTCATTGACCATTACAACTTCCAACGTCCTCATCAAGGAATCGAGCGGCTCGACGCCGGCGGATCGGTTCTTCGGCGCGGCACCGGAAGTGAAGAGGACGCTGCAGGAGCGCGTGGCGGCCAACGCGTTGGAGTTGGCCCGCGCAGGGTGCGGCGAAACCGCCGTTCTATGTGACGGGCCAAGTGGCGGCAAGCCGTTCAGCGTGCATGCCGAGGGGGAGCGCATGATCCTGACTCGGGCCGGGGAAGCCCGGCAGGAGGTGGATCTGGTCGCGCCCACAGTCGGGCCTGCGGTGAGCACTGCGGTGGCCAGCGAGGTGCCCTTGCCGGTGTGTCCCGATGGATCGCCTCAGTGTGGCATGCCTTACGAGGGGCATGAGCCGGAAATCCCCCCGGGAACGTCGCCGCTCGACGGGGCATCGTTCGACGTCGGGAACACCTTCCCCGATCCAGCGGGAGGTGCTTCATGAAGCGTGCGGCGACACAGGGCTCGAAGCGGGAGGTCACCAAGTCGTCGGCCGATCGGGGCCGGACGCCGCTGGGCAGTCGCGACGCCAATCGCGTGGCGGCTGCGATCCTGGAGGTGCTGGCTGGGGTGCGTACTCCCACCGACGCTGCGCAGGCGTTGGTCATCTCGGTGCCCCGTTACTACCAGTTGGAGCAGCGGGCCTTGGAGGGCCTGATCGAGGCTTGCGAGCCGCGGCGTAAGGGCCGGATGCAAACCTCAGAGAGTCGGGTCACCGCGCTGGAAAAGGAGGTCCAGCGCTGGCAGCAGGAGTCGGCCCGGCAGCAGGCGTTGGTACGGGCGGCGCAGCGGACGATTGGCTTGGCTGCGCCGGCCGCAAAATCGGTGGCCAAGACGCCCGGCAAAAAGACCTGCCAGCGGCGGCCGACCGTTCGCGCGTTACGGGCGGCGAAGGTGTTGCGGGCGGCGGCCGACTCGTCTGGAGCTGTGCCGACGCCAGAATTACAACCAATGGCAGGTGGCGGTCGTTTGGATGCGGTCGCTGTTCACGGATGAACTGGATAGGGGGAAACGGACGATGTCTCGCCCAGGACGCAAACCCATGGGGCCACAGTTAGTGGAACGGTTGGAAGGCTCGGAGCGTGCCAAGCTGCGTTTACAGGTCATGCTGGAAACGCTGGCGGGCACCCGTTCGATTCCCGAGGCTTGCGAGATCCTGGGGATTAGCGATTCGATGTTCCATCGTTTACGGGCCGAGGTGCTCCAGACGGCGCCTCGACCGTCTGGAGCCACGTCCGCTCGGCCGACCGCGGCGTGCAATTACGGCTGAGACGCAACAGGTCGATGCCCTGGAACAAGAGGTTGAAGAGCTGCGGACCGAGTTACTGACCTCGCAAGTACGGGAAGAATTGGCCCAGATCATGCCGGCGGCGGTCCGCCCGCCGATAAAAAAAACTCCATACCTACCGAACCTGAGCGAACAGCCAGCGTGGACAGCGCCCGGCCAGCGGCGGAATCAATCAGCAGACGAAGAGAGACTCGACATCTCGATTAGCTCAAACGAGGTTGGCAAGCCACGATGAATCCCAAGGCTGACAACAAGTTCCAACGCGGTCTGCCCGTGCAGCGTGAGCGCCGCGCGGCTGAACGGGACGCGCGGACCATGGCAGTGGCCTGCCACCGCTGGCTGCGGAGCCGTGGGTTGTCGTTGGTGGAGTCGGCCGAGAGGGTAGGCGTAGCCCCGCGTACGCTGGCCCATTGGGATCACCGCTGGAAGCATGATCGATTGGCCCTGCGGGGTCGTGGCCGTCCCTGCCGCCGATCCGATCGCGAATGCCGCAATGCGGTCATTGAACTGATGGCGACCGCCGGTCCCAGTCTTGGGCTACCCACGATCAAGGCTCACTTCCGCAACATGCCCCGCGGCGAAATCGTGAATCTGCAGCGTCGCTTCCGCCGCGTGTATCACAAGCGTGAATATCGGTTCTTGCGTCGCCTGCATTGGCAGCAACCAGGCACTGTCTGGGCCATCGACCATGCCGAACCACCCCAGATGATCGACGAGCGGTACACTTGCCTACTGGCCGTTCGCGATCTGGCGAGCCATTGCCAATTGGGCTGGCTGCCGGTGTCCGCGGCCAACGCCGAAACGACCTGTGCGGCGTTGGAAGCCCTGTTCCTCGAACATGGGCCGCCACTGGTCATCAAGAGTGACAACGGCCCGGCGTTCATTGCCGATGAGACGGCGCAGCTGCTAGCCGACCGACGCGTGGTTCACTTGCTCTCGCCTCCGTACACGCCGGAGTACAACGGCGCGTGCGAGGCCGGCATCGGCGGACTGAAGACACGGACACATGAACAGGCGGCCCTGGCGGGCCACCCGGGCTGGTGGACCGCGGACGACGCCGAAGCGGCACGCTGCATAGGCAACGAACTACATCGGCCCTACGGGCCGATGGCAGCCACGCCTGCCGAAGTCTGGCATGCTCGGCAACCGATCACTGACGAGGAGCGTGACGCGTTTATCGCGGCCGTCGAGCGTCATCGCGACAGCATCATGCGAGACAGCGGGTATACTAGAGGCGAGGCAGTGAGCCCGGCCACTCGTGCCTCATGGGACCGGACGGCCATCCGTCGTGCTCTCGTCGAGTGCGGCTTGTTGAAGTTCACCGGGAGGTCCGTTGCTCCACCACTAAACGTCTAAAACTCGGCAAACATTATCGGTGGGCCACAGTTCACGGCGATCGCGGAGAAGGTGAAGGGATGATGGCCCCTGCACTCGCGGATGCACACAGGTCCTTTCAAATTCAGGCATCTTCCATGAGCCCGAAGAAATTTTTTGAGGAAATCCTGGGAGTGTCAAAGAAGACCCCGTACTCGTGGGGCGCTTTTGACCCAAAGAAAAGACGCGTGTTTCTTCAGGTGTGGGCAGATCAAACTCGGACGAGTGCCGACGGGAATTCGGGTGAAGTCGAAGTATTTTGGGACCACGCGCGTTTGGATTCTCACAAAAACACCTACGAAGAGCGCCGGAGCCACATCGAACTCTTGGAGCATGGGGTCCGGGGATATGGTGTGGTGTGTCGCGCGGTCGACCCAGACTCGGTCGGAGTGCGTGAAATCGACACGTTTGACGAAATTGAACTACTGCGACTAGGGGATTTGACCAAGAAGGGGACGACGTTGTATGCGAAGATCACCGGTCGCTTCCCCGTCAGCGAACTGCATCACCTTTCAGAGCCCACCAGTGGACTGGCCGCTGATCTCGAAGGCATCCTTCAAAACGACGAGTTGGACCCGACCACGAAAGAATGCCTTGTGGATGCCCGGATTGGTCAGGGCATTTTTCGCGCCGGCGTTCTGAATATCTGGGATCACCGCTGCTGCGTGACAGGCTCAAGAATGCGGCAAGCCATTCGAGCATCGCACATCAAGCCCTGGCGAGTCTCATCGAACATCGAGCGACTCGATCCAATGAACGGGCTCCCATTGGTCGCAAGTCTCGATGCTTTGTTTGACGCCGGTCTGATTTCGTTCGATCCCAACGGAAGCATGCGAGTGTCTTCTGCACTGAGTGCTTCGGAGCGACGAATCTTCGATCTCGAAGGGAAAGCACTTTCGGCAGCTGTCTCGGAGCGCACGGCCGATTTCTTGACCTATCACCGCGATCAAATTTTCAAGCCCTAGGGCGTGGCAGAGGCGACATTCCCGGTCGCCATGCGTAGGTGCTCGCGCTCACCGGCCCGGCTTGACTGGGCCAGGGAGAAAGAGTGGCTTGCTCAAGCCCCACTAGTTGCTTCTGGTAGGCTCAAGTTGGGGCGGTAAAATGGCGCAGGTGTCGACGAAGCCTTGCGTGGTGGAGACGGTCTATGGCCCGGGAAAGCAGACAGAAACTGGATTCCCGCTGTGACAGCACTGCCCCCGCGCCAAGCCCGCTATTCATGCAGCCCGAAGTGGTCCACACCTACACGTACAAGATCAAGAAAAAGCCCAGACCTAGAATTTCCGCAGAGGAAGCGAACCAGATTGCCCGCGAAGTGCTGAAGGGCAAGCCAAAGGGCGGCGGCAGATGGTCAGTTCGTGAGCTGGCCAAGGCGATCCGCCGCGTAACCGGGTCAAGCTGCGCAAACGGGCTAATATGCAAGTTGCCCGCTTGGCGGGCCTACCTGGAAGCCAATCCGCCTAAGAGCAAAAAGGGCTGTCGCAGCGTTCGGGAATCGCGAGTTGAATTCGGGAAGGTCGCGGCGGCTCGCGCCGACCACCGGGCCAACGATCCAGCTGAAATTGTTGCGGCTGCCGAGCTGGGCGACATTGCCGGCGATCGTGACGCCAAATTGCACGAATTGGTAGGCCAGCAGCTTGAGGAGCTGAGTCAATCGAACGGCCGACGGCGTTCGGCGAACCGACGTTAGACTCCGAAACCGTGAGCGCTCACGGCCCATTTGTGAGCGCCTTCTTCCAAAAAAGCCCGGTAATTCCGGGCTTTCTGCGTTTTCGGGCTGAGCGCCGCGATATGTGTACGGGCGTGACATCGTGTCATGTTGAACACAGTCGGAGGCTGGCGTCGTGGAGATCAAGCTGAACACCCCGGGCCGTCTCGCCACGGTGCTGGGCGTGCCCCTGCATCGCGTGCAGTATCTGCTACGCACCCGGCCGCATATTCGGCCGGCGGCGCGAGCAGGCACCCTACGCCTCTTCGATCGCCGTGCCCTGGCGATGTTGCGCCATGAGCTGAACACGATCGACGCGCAGCGAGGCCATCGGGGCGAAAGCTGACTGCCCGACTAAACGAAAAAAGCCCGGTGGCTGGCAGGCCGAGTCCGGGCAAAGGAGCGAACTACATGAGTTTACCCCATCACGGCCCATCCGGGCAAGCAGCCGCCGGCACGTCGAACAAACGGCCCGGCCTACCGCGCCTCGATGAACCGTTCCGTTGGACACTCAGCGTTGCCGACGTGGCCACGCTGCTGGGCATCAGCGAGCGGCATCTCTGGACGCTGAACGCCACCGGCCGGCTGCCGGCGCCGATCCGGCTGGGCAAGGCAGTCCGCTGGAGCACCGCCGAGCTGCGCGACTGGCTGCAAGCCGGCGCCCCGACCGAGCCGCCTGGGAAGCAGCAAAAGGGGACCGGCAATGACCGTCACCCTGCACGACGCCCTTGGCTATCACGACCGGGGTTGGTGCGTTCTGCCAATCCGAGCAACGGGGAGCAATAAAAACTGGAAAAAGCCGGCGACTCCCTGGAAGCCATTCCAATCCAATAGGCCTGACGAATCGCAGTTGCGGAGCTGGTTTGGCGACGATGACCAGCGGGGAATTGCGGTCGTGCTGGGGCCGGTTTCGGGCGGTTTGGTCTGCCGTGACTTTGACGAGATGCCGGCCTACGAGCGGTGGGCCGCCGAGCACCCCGACCTCGCCAGCAGTTTGCCAACGGTCGAGACTGGACGCCCTGGCAGGCACGTGTACGCCCAGGTCAATGTGGATCAGATTCGACGCCACCGACCAGATGGAGGCGGGGCAATCTCGCTGGGTGATGGCGAGTTGAGGTTGCAGTCGGGCTGCTACACCTTGCTGCCCCCGTCCCTGCATCCAGCTGGGTCGATCTACCGCTGGTCTATACCACTCCCTGACGAATTGCCGCTGGTCGATCTTGAATCTACCGGCTGGCTGCCATGCAACATAGAGGACGGAGTGAACACAGTACATGACATCAGTCCTCTCTGTGCTCCTAAGTCCTCTCTGTCGTCTCCGTCCTCTATGTTGCATCGAGCTGTCGATCTGGCAATCGCACGCACTCTGCCGGCCAGTCTCTCGCAGCGGAATACTATGCTGTTCGAGTTTGCGAGAGAATTGAAGGCGTTGCCCGATCTGTCAGACGCACCGCTGAGAGAACTGAAACCCATCGTCAGGCAATGGCATCAGGCAGCGCTACCGGTAATCGGCACGAAGCCATTCGACGACACATGGTTCGACTTCTGCCGGGGTTGGGCGAAGATCAAATGTCCGAAAGGACAGGAGCCGATAGCGATGTTGTTCAAGACCGCCAAAGCGGCCAAACTGCCGGAACTGGCTTTGGGGTACGAGTCGGGCAAGGTCCGGCTGCTGGTCGCGCTATGTCGTGAGTTACAGCGGGCGGCGGGCGACGGTCCGTTCTACCTGGCCGCACGGACAGCCGGCCGTCTGCTCGAAGTGGAATACACGACGGCCTGGCGCTGGCTGACTGGGCTGTGTCACGATGAAGTGCTGGCGTTGGTGACCAGTGGAAGTCAGGCCGAACGCAAAGCCAACCGATACCGCTACCTGGGGCCGTTATGATTGCGCGAAGATACTTGCCGCTTTGGCAACCCACGCCAATAATGCTGGCATGGCGAAGAAGCAATCACGTGAAAAAGTCAGCGATCAATTGCGGCGGCTCGTGCGGGACTGTGGTTGGAGCTGCTACGCGATTTCCAAGCAGACCGGGGTAAGCGAAACGGCGTTGAGTCGATTTCTTTCAGGTGAGCGCGGCCTGTCAGGTAAGGCCCTGGACCGCATCGGCGAGTTCTTGGAGCTGGAAGTCGTCCAGCGGCGCTCGAAGCGTTCCTAGATGGTCCTGTACGGCCTAGCGGCCAATTGAAAGGTAGACCGAGAATGGCGAGCATTTCCAAAGACCCGGGCGGCAGGCGACGAATCCTGTTTTTTGGGGCGGATGGCAAGCGCCATCCGATCCGGTTGGGCAAGGTGTCACAAGAGGCGGCGCTATCGGTCAAAATCCGCGTCGAAAGGCTCGTCGCGGCTAGCATCACAGGCCACGCCGTCGATGCGGAAACGGCCCGTTGGGTGGCCAGCCTCGACAAAGTTTTGGCCGAAAAATTAGTGGTCGCCGGCCTGATTCCCAAGCCGGCAGAGGCACAGCAAGCAACGCTGGGGGCGTTCCTGGACAGCTACATCGCCAAGCGGTCGGACGTGAAGCCGTCGACGGCGACGGTCTACGGACACACCAAGCGGTGCCTATTGAAATTCTTCGGGGCCGACAAGCCGCTAGCGGAAATTACGCCGGGGGATGCCGACGAATGGCGGCTTAATCTGCTGGAGCAAGAGCTGGCCGACAACACGGTACGCCGGCGTTGCGGGATTGCCAAGCAGTTTTTCAATGCTGCGGTGCGGCGGCGGTTGATCGACAGCAACCCGTTTACGGAACTCAAGGCCAGCGTCCGGTCGAACCCGAGCCGGTTCTATTTCGTCACCCAGCAAGAGGCCGACAAGGTGCTGGAAGCCTGCCCGGACCTGCAATGGCGATTGCTGTTCACCCTGAGCCGCTACGGTGGCTTACGTTGCCCATCGGAGCACCTTGCCTTGCGGTGGGGGGACATCGACTGGGAACGCGGCAGAATTCGCGTGACGAGCCCCAAGACAGCCCACCACGAAGGGGGCGAAAGCCGGCTGATTCCCCTGTTCCCAGAACTCCGGCCCCACCTGGAGCAAGCCTTTGAGGCAGCACCTGACCGGTCTGAATTCGTGATTACGCTGCGGCGGGATGCTTCGACCAACCTGCGGACGCGGTTCGAGAAGATCATCAAACGGGCCGGATTGAAGCCCTGGCCGAAGCTATTCCAGAACCTGCGGAGCACCCGAGAGACCGAACTTGCAGAATCGTTCCCGATGCACGTGGTCTGCGAGTGGATCGGAAACAGCCAGCCGGTCGCGGTGAAGCACTACCTGCAAGTGACCGACGAGCATTACGAGCGCGGCGCAGCAGGCGGCGCAGAATCGCGGCGAAGCAAGCCGGTGCGGACGAGTGCAAGGTAATGAACAACCTACCCGCCGACCTTGAAAACCCCCGAGAAATCAGCAATTCCCGGGAACTGTCTATCTGTTC
>CAWHDQ010000005.1:0-502595 GCA_963828155.1 uncultured Planctomycetaceae bacterium | reverse complement strand
CCAGCAGCTTCTTCACCTGCGCCCAAGTGCGCGTGTTGACCACGTCGTCCTTCGTCAAGCCGCCGCGGCGGGCCTGCAAGATGCCGTAACGCATGGCGGCAAGCCCCTCGACGCGGTGCGAATCGGTGGAAATCACCACCGGCACGCCGTAGCTCTTCGCCTCGGCACAGGCCACGTCGTCCAGGTCCAGCCGCAACGGATGGGCGTTCAATTCCAGCACCTTGCCATGCTCCCGGGCCGACGCGATCACGGCGGAAAGATCGATCTCGTAGGGCTTGCGCTTGCGTGAGCATGCGGCCGGTCGGATGCGCAAAGGCGCGGACGTAGGGGTTCTGCAAGGCATCGACCACGCGGCGGGTGATCTGCTCGCGCGACTGGTTCTGGCCGTAGTGGATGCTGGCGTTGACCCAGTCGGCCTCCTTCAACACGTCGTCGCCGAGGTCCAGGCCGCCGCGTTCGAGGATATCGACCTCGACGCCCTTGAGAACCGTGATGCCGTTGAGCCGCTCGTTGAGCCGGTCGATCTCCTCCCACTGCTGGCGAATGCGGGTCTCGTCCAGCCCGTTGACCATCGTCACCCGCTTGGAGTGATCGGTCATGGCGATGTACTTCAGCCCGCGGGCCTTGGCGGCCAGGGCCATTTCCTCGATCGTGGCCAGGCCGTCGGTCCAGGTGCTGTGCATGTGCAGGTCGCCGCGGATGTCGTCCAGTTCGATCAGTTGGGGCAGCTTGCCCTCCGCGGCCCACTCGAACTCGCGGCGGGCCTCGCGCATCTCGGGCGGAAAGCAGGGCAGATCGAGCGCGGCGTAAACTTCCTCCTCGGTCGCGGCCGGCGATCTGCTCGTCGCCGCGGAAGACGCCGTATTCGTTGACCTTCAGGCCGCGGTCCTTGGCCAGGCCGCGAACGACGACGTTGTGGGCCTTCGAGCCGGTGAAGTACTGCATCGCCGCGCCGAACGACTCGGCCGGCACGACGCGGAGGTCGACCTGCAGGCCGCTCCGCAACCGCGCGGTGAGCTTCGTCTCGCCGCGGGCCTAGCACTTCGGCCAGGCCCGGGTAGGCGGCCAGATGGTCCATCACGGCCGCGGCGTCGCCGGCAACGGCCAGAAAATCGAGGTCGCCGACGGTCTCGCGGCCGCGGCGATAGCTGCCGGCCGCCTCGATCTGCTCGACGGCCGGGCAAGCCGGCATGTGGGCCAGGATCTCCTGCACGAGTTCGTCGGCCTCGGCCCAGAGCATCCGCTTGTCGGCCTCGGCGGCGAATTGCAGGCCTGCCAGGATCGACTCTTCGGTCTTCGCGCCGAAGCCTTTCAGTTCGCGGACCTTGTGGGCCTCGCAGGCCGCGCGCAGCTCGTCGAGCGATGTGACCTTCAGTTCGCGGAAGAGCATGGCGGCCCGTTTCGGCCCCAGGCCCGGCACGCGCATCATCGCCAGCACCGATTCCGGCACCTGCTGCTTGCAGCTCCTCCAGCATTTCCAACTTGCCGGTCGTCAGCAGGGCGGCGATCTTCTCGGCCAGGTCCTTGCCGATGCCTTCGATGTCGGTCAGCTTGCGGCTGGAATCGGCGGCGATTTCCGCCATCGATTCGGGCAGGTCGCGGATCGTGCGGGCCGCGTTGCGATAGGCGCGGACGCGGAACGGGTTCGCCCCCTGGAATTCCAGGATGTCGGCGACCTCGAATCGAAGGCGTCGGCGATTTCGGCGTTGGTCATGAGCATGGCGAACCCTTCACATGTGCAATTCGACGATGTCCTTGTCGTGCAGCACGTAGTCGCCCTTGACGACCGTGCCGTCGTGAACGGCCTCGCCCCAGACGCGGGCAAACTTCAGACCCTGAGAAATCCTTGTGCACCTGGCCGGCCATGTCGAGCAACTGGCTGCCGCGACGGCACCGTGAAAGGCCGGTCGCGGTCGGGTTCCTTGGCCGTCGGCAGCTTGCTGTAGACGCGGATCACGTCGAACGAGCGATAGATCGCCTCGCGGAGCGTCTCCAGGCCGGTGCCCGCGTGGCCGAGATCGGATACTCGGTGAAATCCAGCGGGCAGAGCTCGTGGAACAATTCCAGCCGGCCGGCCGCCTCGGGCAGGTCGATCTTGTTGGGCACGGCGAAAGTGCGGGTGTAGGAGAGGCCCACGTCGTTTTCGTCAAGGTACGATTGGCCGCCAGGCGGGTTTTGGTCGCCGCTCAGCCGGTCGAGCACCTCCTGGCACTGCTCCATGCCGTCGTCGCTGCCCAGATCGACCATCAACAGGACCAGGTCGGCCGAACGGACCAGGCCGTAGATGTGCGGGTCCATGAAATCCTTGGTGACCGGCGGCGTGTCGATCAGTTGGACCGTCACGTCCTCGAAGGGCATCATCGCCGGGGCGGGCGTCTGGGTGGTGAAAGGATACGGGGCGACCTCCGGCGTAGCTCGCGTGAGGCTGCAAATCAACTGGCTTTTGCCGGCGTTGGGACCACCGAGAAGGATCGCTGTGCCGGCCCCTTGCCGTGGAATGCGCAGACCACGGCCGCTCTTCTTGCCGCTTTTCTCGGCGACCAGATCCTTCTTGAGCTTGGCGATCTTGGTCTTCAGGTCGGCCTGGAGGTGGTCGGTCCCCTTGTGTTTGGGGATCTCCTTGAGCATGACCTGGAGACAGGCTAGTTCTTCCTCGCGCGTCGTGGCCCGGCGGTATTCTGCCTCGGCCTTCAGATACTGTTGAGTGAGATTGGCTGGCATAACGCCTCGGTAAACAGAATCGCAATTGCTTTGCGGTAAGTTTACTCCATTCCAGCGCCGCGGACTAGCGGGGAAATGCTGGAACGTATGCCGTTCAAAGAGGAAGAGTAGCGAGTAGGGTAGGCCGACGGGCACATCGCGAAGCGAGGTCGGCGAGTCCCACCATTTTCAATAAATGCTACAGGCTGGACCGCGTTTGCGTGTCCCGCCGCCACCCTCGCGCTGAAATGGCGAAGCGCAAGCTCGGCAAACGCTACGAGTGTACGGATCCGCTTCGTGGGACCGGTTGGTCAATTATCGACATGTTCCCAGCCGCTATCGTCCACCCGCGGCGGCCTGTACGCACTGGCGCGAGATCATCTGTGCCGGCACCGTTGGCGGCGGTGAGGGAAGAAGCTGAAAATACGTGGCTTGCTGGACCGGCCGGGAGGTTGTTCGATTCTCGCTCTCAGGCCTGTGCTGGGGGTGGGGGTGGGGGTTAATTGCGGAGCCGGTGCCTTGTCCCTGAGACTTGGGGGATCTGCGGCTCAGCTATGCGTGCCTCTTTTGTCCGCGGGCTTTGCGGTTCGCTTACCCGCGTTGATTCAATAAAAAAAGTCTGCCCGGAAGTTTCCTTCCGGGCAGACCTGATCTTCAGACTCGAACCCGCTTGAGCTTAGTCGCGGTGAACGACCTTGCTGGCGGTCACAACCCGACGGCGGCTCTGAATCGAAGCCGAGGGATCGGCAGTCGGAGCCGGCGGCATCGGGGCAGCGTCCGGAGCGGCCGTGGCGGCCGGAGCCGACGAACCGCAACCGCAACCGCAAGCCGGGGCAGCGGCGGCACAGCCGCAGCTGGGGGCACGCGCCACAGCCGCACGAGGGAGCCGCACAGCAGCTCTTCTTGCAGCAGTGGTGACCGGCGAACAGCGAGTTCAGCAGGCCCTTGTGGCAGCACTTCTTCTTGCAGCCACCGCAGCTGGGAGCCGCACAGCCACAGCTGGGAGCGGCATCGCAAGCGGGAGCAGCGGCACAGGCCGGCTCGCAAGCCGGGGCGGCGGCACAGGCCGGCTCACAGGCCGGGGCAGCGCAACCGCACGAGGGAGCCGCACCGCAACCGCAAGACGACTTGCAGCAGCTCTTCTTGCAGCAGTGGTGGTGGGCCAACAGACCCGACAGCAGGCCCTTGTGGCAGCAGTGCTTCTTGGCACAGCAGCTGCCGCAAGCCGGAGCCGCACCGCAGCTGGGAGCAGCGGCACAGGCCGGTTCGCAGGCCGGAGCGGCGCAGCAGCTGGGTTCAGCAGCGGCAGCGGCGCAGCACGACGGTTCACAACCCTTGTCACAGCCGCACGACGGCTCCGCGGCAGCGCCGCAGGAGGTGCAGCCGCAGTCATTCAGGCCCAGCATGCGTTCCAGGAGCTCGAAACCGAAGCCCCGTCCGCAAAGGCCAACGCTGACCACGAGCGCTCCAAAAACCATGTTCCATTTCATCGAGCAACGTCTCCTTTACGATGGAACTGCAGATAGCGGCTCCCACTTCGGCCGTAAGGCGAGCGCGTTGCGCCTGGCTCGCTCCGAAAAGCGGCCCGGGCGTGACTTCCGGTCCAGGCGGGTGCGGCCGGCGTCAAACCGGCTGACTCGTTGGCGGGTACGCTGGCTTTAAGCCAGGTGGGGGAAGGTGGGTCGGAACCAGCAGTTCACACGGTTTGTTGCGCCAGGACCGGTCGAGCCAATCCTTGACTCGAAAAGTCCGATCCGGTTGCCCTGACGCGCCCTTTGACGTGCCTGGCGGCACGCGATCCTCGGGGTGGTAACACCTACCGTATCGGCTTGCTGTCTTGGGACCCTTGAGACCGGCGGAAGTAATTTTCTCCAAGTGGTTTACATCAACCGCTGCGCAAACCTTGACGGCACCGTAAGACAGCCAAACCTTGCCGGATGTACCCCCTGCGGCAGCGCCGTCGATAGCGGCCCGAGCCGATCTCGTTGGGCAAGCTCTAACGGCTCCCGCCCGCCCGCGGCTCCCGCCGTCCGGGTCCGCACGCCATAACTCCGCCGCAGTTTGCCGAACCGGCAATCTCCCCTCCGCTCGGGCCAGACACCGGCACCCACGCAGTGATCCCGCCAGGAAACAGGGGAGCCGCGCGATCCGGCCTCTCGCTACCTGTGTCCAGTGGCCCAAAATCGCCGGCCGTTTATGTCCAGGCCGCGCGGCCGGCCCGCTTGACCAGGCAGGGTCGCCAAGGCGCAGAATCCTTGCCCGGCGCCGCCGGGTGTCGTAAGCTGAACGGCTGGCTGACCCCACCTACAATATGTCTGTGCTCTCGCCGGCAGACGCGCGCGGTCGCCGGCACTGGCCCGAACACCCGCAGGCCGACCGTCCGGAGCGCCACGATTGCCGCCGGCAGCGCTGCGTCGAACGAACGCCGCCTGGCGGCTCCTGGAAAAGTCGAATCCGTGGGGTCGTTCGGATCAAAACCTGTTTGAACAACTACCGCCGCCCATTCCCGCATCGGCCACTCTCCACCCCACTGGAAGCTCCCGTCATGCGATCCCGCCCCTCGCTCCGCGTCCTGTGCATGCTCGCCCTGCCGTTGGCTCTCGGACTTTCAGCGCTCGCCCTGGTGCCCAGCCACGCAGCGCCCGCCAAGGGAGTGCCGACGAAGGAAGTGCCGGCGGCGAAACCCGCCCCCGCGAATCCCGTCCCCGGCCAGGTTCAAATCCAGGCCACCATCTCGGTCGCGGCCACGCGGGTGATCGATCCGTTGGATTGGCCCCATTGG
Organism: uncultured Planctomycetaceae bacterium; assembly: GCA_963828155.1. Taxonomy (GTDB): domain Bacteria; phylum Planctomycetota; class Planctomycetia; order Pirellulales; family PALSA-1355; genus CAWCAX01. Next base: position 497,113 of record CAWHDQ010000005.1, on the reverse strand, counting down.
CGCGGGCCGGAGCAGAACGGCATCTCGCCGAAAAGAATCTGATCGACCGCTGGGACTTCAATGACGAGCAGTCGGGCAATGTGCTTTGGAAGAATCCCGAGCTGGCCACGATCTCCAGCCCGATCGTGATGAACGGCAAGCTTTATACCCTGGCCCGGCATGAGCCCGGCACCCAGCGCGAACAAGAGAAGGTCGTTTGCGTCAACGCGGAGACGGGCGAAAAGATCTGGGAGAATCGGTTCAACGTCTACCTCTCCGATGTGCCGGCCGAGCGCGTCGGCTGGTCGAGCTGCGTGGGCGATCCGGCCACCGGGCGGGTCTTTGCCCTGGGCGTGTGCGGCCTGTTTCAATGCCTCGACGGCGAGACCGGCAAGACCATCTGGAGCCGTTCGCTCAGCGAGGAGTTCGGACTCTTGAGCACCTACGGCGGCCGGACCAACGTGCCGGTCGTGTTCGAGGACAAGGTTTACATCAGCGCGGTCATGACCAACTGGGGCGAACTGGCCCGGCCCGGCCCATCGGTTCGTCGCGCTCGACAAAAACACCGGCGAAGCCCTCTGGCTTAACGGCACCAAGCTGGCGCCGGAGGACACGACCTACAGCACGCCGTTCGTTCAGCCTCTCAAAGGCCAGGCCGCGCTCGACCTTCGGCTCGGGCGACGGCGGCGTCTGGGCCTTTCAGCCGCGGACCGGCAAGCCGATCTGGTGGTTCTCGCTCTCCCGCCGCGGGCTGAATGTCTCGCCGGTCGTCGAGCACGACAAGGTCTACATGACCCACGCCGAAGAGAACATGGACAACGTCACCCAGGGCGCGATCGTCCGCATCGACGGCACCGGCTCGGGCGACGTCACCAAGACGGCCGAAGACTGGGCGCCCGCGGGCATGGACGGCAAGAGCTCGCCGCTACTGGTCGACGGCCGGCTGTACGCCTGCGACGACGGCGGCAAGATGTACGTGCTCGACGCCCAGACCGGGGCCGAGATCTGCAAGCCCGCCAAGCTCATCGGCACGATCGTGCGGAGCAGCCCGGTCTACGGCGACGGCAAGATCTATATCTGCACGACCAGCGCCTGGCACATCTTCCAGCCGACCAAGGACGGCGTGAAGCTGATCCACAAGCTGCGGCTGAGCGAAGACGATGAAGTCTCCGGCTCGCCGGCCATTTCGCACGGCCGGATTTATCTGCCGACCGGCGCGCAGATGTATTGCCTGGGCAGCCGCGACCAGAAGCCCTCGGCCGATCCGCAGCCCACGCCGCCGGCCGAGACTCCCGCCGGCGCCGACGACAAGCCGGCCCAGGTCCAGGTCACACCGTGCGACATATTGCTCAAGCCGGGCGACAGCCAACAATTCAGCGTCCGGCTCTACAATGCCCGAGGGCAATTGCTCAAAACCGCTCCCGCCAAGTTCACGCTCGACGGGCCGGGCGAGATCGACGCGGCGGGCAAGTACCAGGCCGCCGCCGGCGAAGCGCACACCGGCACGATCGTCACGGCCAAGGTCGGCGAACTGGCCGGGCAAGCCCGCATCCGGGTCGTGCCGCCCTTGCCCTGGAAATTCGACTTTGCCGACGGGCAAGTGCCGCCCACTTGGATCGGCGCCCGCTATCGCCACCAGACGCGCGAGGTCGACGGCAATAAGGTGATGGTCAAGGTGACGACTATTCCCAAGGGCACGCGGAGCCAGTCGTGGATGGGCCCGACCGATCTGCACGACTATACGATCCAGGCCGACGTGCTGGGCGTGCCGGCCCAGGCGCCGGGCAGCGACGTGGTCAAGCTGGCCGACGCGGGCCTGATCGCTCAGCGGTATACGCTCGACCTGATGGGCGCCAGCCAGCAAGTTCAGATTCGCTCCTGGACCTCGCAAGTCGCGACGCGGTTTTCCAAGAGCGTGCCCTTCGCCTGGGTTCCCAACAAGTGGTACACGCTCAAGTTCCAGGCCGTGACCGCCGGCAGCACCACGCTGCTCAAGGGCAAGGTCTGGCCCCGCGATGAGAAAGAGCCCGACGCCTGGACGATCGAAGGGGTCGACGAGACGGGCAACATGAGCGGCAGCCCCGGCCTGTTCGGCAATGCGAACGAAGCCGAGATCCTGTACGACAACATCCTGGTCACCCCCAACGGCGTCCCGGCGCGGCCTCGGCCGGACAGTCACGCAGCGCCATGCTTGCGGCCCGCTGCCTGTTGGCCGCTGGCTTGTCCGGCGGCACCATCCCTCAGATTTCCCGCACCCCAATTGTCGGAGTTAATCCCCGCGATGAACACCTTCATTCGCTTCGGAGCGATCGGAGTCCTGTTGCTGCTGGCGAGCTGCTGGACGCTGCATGCGCCGGCAGCTCCGAAGAACCCTGTCGCCAAAGCCACCCCCGCCACCAACGCCCCCGCGAGCAAGGTCGCGGTCAAGAGCGAGACTCCCAAGCCAACCGACCCGACGGGCGACGATTCGAATCCGCCGATCGGAATCGGACCGGGCGACTGGGGCCAATGGGGCGGCTCGTCGCACCGCAACAACACGCCGGTTGCCAAGGACATTCCCAGCCAGTGGAACGTCGGCGGCTTCGACGACAAGACGGGCGCAGTGGAAAAAGGACAAAGCCAAGAACATCAAGTGGGTCTCGCGGCTCGGTTCGCAAACCTACGGCAATCCGGTCGTAGCCAATGGCCATTGCTACGTGGGCAGCAATAACGGGGCCGGCTACCTGGCCCGCTACCCGGCCAGCATCGACCTGGGCGTGCTGCTCTGCTTCGACGAGAAGGACGGCAAGTTCCTCTGGCAGCACTCGAACGAAAAACTGCCCACCGGCCGCGTCCACGACTGGCCGATGCAGGGGGTCTGCGCCGCCCCGCTGGTCGAGGGCAAGCGGCTCTGGTACGTGTCCAACCGGGGCGAAGTCCTGTGCCTCGACACCGAAGGCTTCTACGACGGCGAGGACAACGGGCCGGTCAAGGACGAGCTGGGCAAGCTGTTCGAGATCGCCAAGAACGACGATCCGACGAAGGACAAAGTCGCTCCCTACGTTGAGCAGCTGAAAGCCGGCAAGATTCCCTCGGGCCTGGTCGACGAATTCAAGACCGCCGGCCTGCCGCTGCCCGCCGACGCCAAGCTCGAAGCCACCAAGACCGGTTTCAAGCTCGCGTTTGCCGGCAAGAAAGGCCCGCGCACGGCCGAGCTGAAGATGGAGGGCCCCAAGCTCGTCGGCTACAAGGTCATCGGCATCGAAGACACCGACGAGGCCGACGTGATCTGGCGGGTCAACATGATGAAGCAGCTCGGCGTCTCGCAGCACAACATGTGCAGCTGCTCGGTGACCGCCGCGGGCGATCTGCTGTTCGTCAACACTTCCAACGGCGTCGACGAGGGGCACATCAACCTGCCGGCTCCCACGGCCCCGAGCTTCGCGGCCCTGGACAAGAACACCGGCAAGGTGATCTGGACCGACAACTCGCCCGGCACCAACGTGCTGCACGGCCAGTGGTCGAGCCCGGCCTACGGCGTGCTGGGCGGCGTGCCGCAGGTGCTGTTCGGCGCCGGTGACGGCTGGCTCTACAGCTTCAATCCCCAAGGCAAAGACGGCAAGAGCGAGCTGCTCTGGAAGTTCGATTGCAATCCCAAGGAATCGAAATACGTCCTCGGCGGCCGGGCCAACCGCAATCACCTGATCGGCACGCCGGTCATCAACGGCGGCCGGGTGTTCATCGGCGTGGGCGAAGACCCCGAGCACGGCGAAGGCGTCGGCCACTTCTACTCGATCGATCCGACCAAGCGCGGCGACATCAGCCTGGAGTTGGCGTTCAAGTTGCCCGACACCGAGCATCCCATCCCGCACCGCCGCAATCAGGCGGTCATCAAGGAGGAAGGCGAGGTGGCCCGGCCCAATCCCAACTCGGCCGCCAACTGGCATTACACCTTCTTCGACGCCAACAAGAACGGCAAGGAAGAATTCGAAGAGACGATGCACCGCACTTGCGGCACCGCGGCCATTAAAGACAACCTGCTGTTCGTGGCCGACTTCAGCGGCCTGGTGCACTGCCTCGACGCAACGACCGGCGTACCGCACTGGACGCACGACATGCTGGCCGCCAGTTGGGCCTCGCCGCTGATCGTCGACGGCAAGGTCTACATCGGCGACGAGGACGGCGACATCTGCGTGTTCGAATTGTCCCCGACGCTCAACTTGATTTCAGAAGTCAACATGGGCAGCTCGGTCTACACGACGCCGATCGTCGCCAACGGCGTGCTGTATATCGCCAACAAGGACCACTTGTTTGCGATCGAGGCGTCCGCAGAAATAAGCCCGGCCATGTCCAAACGCGTGCTCAGCGTGGGGCAATGCGGTCCCGATACGGGGCCGCTGCGCCGGCTCATCGAATCGAGCTTTCCGGCCCAGCTGGTCTCGGTCGATACGGGCAACGAGGCTCTGGCCGCGCTCGCCGGCGGCCCGTTCGACCTGGTGCTGGTCAACCGCAAGCTCGACATCGACTATAGCGACGGCCTGGACGTGATCCGCCGGATCAAGGCCGATCCGCGGCTGGCGGCGGTGCCCTGCATGCTGGTGACCAATTATCCCGAGCATCAAGCCGAGGCGGTGGCGGCCGGCGCGGAGCCCGGGTTCGGCAAGCTGGAGCTGGCCAGGCCCGAGACGCACGCCCGACTCGCGCGGTTCTTGGAATAACGTCCGTCCGGTGCCGTTGTCGCGGCCGGCCCAACAAGGCGCACGTGTCAGCCGGCACGCCCTGTAAGGACGGCGAAACCGATGCAACCGAGGACGCGCCGCATCATCGCTCTGCGCCCGAAGGGCCCGCGGAACCCAGCCCAGGGTTGAGCCGTCCGCGGCGAAACCCTGGGTGATCGGACGCCGCCACTCCGCGGCATCCACCCTGAAAGGGTGGCGGAACGGCCGCCACCGACGACGCGTTGAGCCGCGGAATGGCGACAGGCCCGAGCTTTCCATCGCCCCTAAAGGGCGAACGAATCTTTGCCGGAATCATCGTACACCGGGGCGTCGCTCCGCTCGCCCTCGGCTCGAGTCCAGAAGCCCTTCGGGCTTCGGATGTCGGCAGCCAGTGCGTCGTTGGCACGAGGCGGCTTACGGCACCCGCACGGCCAACAGCGTCGGGGCCGGGCGGCCGGGCATCGGCTCCCAGTCGAGCGGCGCCGCGTCGGCCGGAATCAAAAGGCTCTCGCCGCGCTGAAACGTGCGGCCGTAGCCGGTTGCGTCGCACGACAAATGCGCGCTTCCCTCCAGCACCAGCCACAGCGACAATTGCCCAGCCAGCGGCTGACGAAAGGCCGCACTCGGCCGATAGCGGTCCAGCTCGAAGTGCCGGCAGCGGAGCAGCTCTTCCCCCTCGACGCCCGCCGGCAGCCCGGCCAGCGGCTGCGGCTCGAGCGGATTCACGGGGCCGATTTGCCAATCGATCGCCAGCAAGGCTTGTTCGACGTGCAATGGGCGGGCTCGGCCGTCGGCACCGCTGCGGTTCCAGTCGAATAGCCGAAACGTCGCGTCGCTCGACTGCTGAATCTCGGCCATCAGCACGCCGCCCCCCACCGCGTGAACCGTGCCGGCCGGCAGGAACAGGCAATCGCCGGCCTTGGGCCTGAACGAGTGCAGGCAGTCGGCAATGCCCACGTCGCGCAGCTGCTCGACCAACTGCTGCCGCGAGACTCCCGGCTTCAGCCCGGCGTAGATCCGGGCCTCGGGCCCGGCGGCCAGCACGATCCAAGCTTCGGTCTTGCCCGCTTCGTCCACTGCGAGCTCTCGGGCCAGCTCGTCGGTCGGATGCACCTGGACCGAAAGCAACTGCTCGCAGTCGAGAAACTTGACCAACAGCGGAAACCGGGTTGGCGGCGTCCGATGCGAGCCATACAGCGCTCGCGGCATGGCGGCCCAGAGCTCGGCCAGCGACCGGCCCCGCAGCGGGCCTTCGGCCACCAGGCTGACGTGGTGCGGATGGGCGCTGATTTCCCAGGCCTCGCCGAACGTGCCGGGCGGCAGGGCCTTGCCCAACTCGGCCAGCCGGCGGCCGCCCCAGACCTGCGGCCGTAAATACGGTTCGAACGTGAGCGGATCCATGAGGCCTCTCGCCGCGCTGGAAGGGCAGATGCGCCGTGGGATGAACCAGCGCCGCCTCGGGGGGCAGCCAGCGCTTCGACGGCCGCAATGAATTATAGCTCGCCCGGCCACTCTGGCAGCCTGCCGCGAATTGGGCCAAAATGCCCGAGCGACCTCACGCGCCGCGCTGGGCCGGTCATTTTGGTCGCGCCCGCTCATCGCGCCGCGCACCGATCGCTTCGCAACCAGCAGTCCCAACCCTCGTGTCCATGACGACTACCTTTCGCGGCAACCTCGTCCTCGCCGATCGGGTGCTGGCCGGCGGCACGGTCCGCATCCAGGGAGATCGGATCGTCGAAGTCGACGAACCGGCCGTTGGTAGCGCGGCGCCGGCCCCCCATTCGGGCGAATGGATCGACGCGGGCGACGGCTACGTCGTGCCCGGCTTTGTCGATTTGCACGTCCACGGCGGCGGCGGGGCCGACTTCATGGACGGCACCGACGCGGCATTCGCCGCCATCCTCAACGCCCACGCCCGGCACGGCACCACCAGCCTGACGCCGACCACCACGGTGGCCACGCACGAGCAGATCATGACCGTGCTCGAGGCCACCCGCCGCTGGCGCAGCCAGCCGGCCATCCACGGGGCCCGGGTGCTGGGGGCCCATTTCTACGGTCCCTACTTTCGGGCCGAAGCCCGCGGGGCCCATCCGGCCGCGGCGATCCGCGCCCCTCGGGCCGCCGAATACGAGCAGTACCTCGACTATGCCGATTCGCTCGCAACGTGCACCGTGGCGCCCGAGCTGCCGGGCGCCGAGCAATTCGTCGCGGCCTGCACGGCCCGGGGCGTGCGGACCAACGCCGGCCACTCCTGGGCCACGTTCGACCAGATGACCGCGGCCGTGCGGTGGGGCGTGCGGCACGTCGATCACTTGTTCTGTGCCATGTCGGATAAGAGCAAGCTCCGCCAGTTTCAGCTCTATCCGATGCAAGGAGGCGTGCTCGAAGCCACGCTCTATTACGACGAGCTGACGACCGAAGTCATTGCCGACGGCAAACACCTCTCGGCCGATCTGCTGCTGTTGGCCCTGAAGATCAAAGGGCCCGACCGGCTGGCTCTAGTCACCGATTGCAATCGGGCCCTCGACATGCCCGACGGCCATTACGTGCTCGGCCCGCTGGAGGGCGGCGAGCCGCTGATCAAGCGCGACGGCGTGGGCCTGATGCCCGACGGCAAGGCCCTGGCCTCGAGCGTCGTGGGGATGGACCACATGGTCCGCACGTTCCTGGCCCTGACCGGCCGGCCGCTGCACGAAGTGGTGCGGATGGCCTCGCTGACCCCGGCCCGAATCGCCGGCTGGGACCAGGAGATCGGCAGCCTGGCAGTCGGCAAGCGGGCCGACCTGCTGCTCCTCGACCGCCAGCTGCACGTGCTGCGCGTCTGGCGCGACGGCCGGGAATTGACGTTCTAGAACCGGTTTCAAAACCTGCGGGGACTGTCCCAATTTTGCGGAGCTGGCGCAGCACAATGGGACTGTCCCCTTCTCCGACCAGGTTTTGAAACCGGTTCTTATCCCCGGCCGCCGCGCGAGTGCCGACCGCAAGCGCTCAGAAGCTCAGGTCGTCGCCGCCCAACAGATCGTCGAAGTGCCGGGCGATGATCGCGGCCCGATTGGCGTTGCGCCGCTCGACCACGGCCCGCAGTTCTTCGAGCTGTTTTTCCAGCCGCTCGATTTCGAGGGCCCGCTTTCGCTGACGGATCTCGAAATGGGCGTTGACCACTTTGACCAACTCGGCCTTGATCTCCTTGCGCTGCTCGTCGTTCTCGGCATTCTGATAGCGCTCGACCACTTCGGCCGTGCGTTGTTCGAGGGCCGCGTCCGATTCGTCGAGCATCGACATCTCGGGATCTTCGTCGCCGGCCGGTTCTTCGGCGGCAGGTTCAGCCGGCTTTTCCTCGCCGCCTTCCCCCTCGCCGGCTTCTTCCGCGGCTACCTCGGCTTCTTCGGCCGCGGCCCGGGCCGTCAGAAAATCGCCGCCGCCGAAGCGGGCCGCCACCAACGGCAACACCAGCAAGCCGGCCAGGCACAAACCGTATTTGGCAGTCATTCGCATCGCACACCTCCGCAAGAGATCAGATGGAGAACGCCGGACGAGCGCAGCCCGATCGCCTGCGCGATGCGCTTCGCGACCGGGTGCCGAAACAGGAATCGCTGGAAGAATCGCTAGAACTTGTCGCGCGACCACCGCAGCTCGAGCGACTGAATCCGCCGCTCGAGGCCGTCGGCCGCGCGGCCGCGATGGGCCACCGCCGGCAACGGCCGGGCCAGGCTGCGACGAATCTGCCCCACGCTCTTGCCCAAGCCGTCATCCCAGCCCGCTTCCGCTGCCGCGAGCGTCACAGGCGCCGCGGCGGCGGTCGCAGCCGCGACCGGCCGGCTCGCGGTTGGCGGGCTCGCGGCGGGGTTGGGCGGCGCAACCGGTGCGGGTTTGTCGACCGACCCGCCGAACCAGATCGCACCCGCCACCGCCGCCATTGCCGCCAGCGCCAGTCGCCCAGCGACGGCGACGAACCCGCTGGCGGCCGAGAATTCTTGCCGCTAGCTGCTCCGGCCCGATCGGCGCACGCACGCCGGCCGCCGCTTCGGCCAGCGCCTGCCAGGCGAGCCGCAGCTCGGCGTCGTCGCTCGAAGCTTGGGGGTCGAAGCCGGCCGCCGATTCGGTCGCCCGCGTCAGCTTCGAGTTCCAGGCGGCCTCGTCGGCGGGTTGGATCGGTTCGTCGGTCATGGTTTTAGCTCTCCGTCACCAGCAAGCGGCGCAGGGCCGCCAGTCCGCGGCGGCAATGGCTCAGCACGGTGCCCAGCGGAGCCTGCATCGTCGCGGCGATTTGTTCGAAACTCAGCCCGCCGTAATACCGCAGCAGGATCGTCCGCCGCTGCGGCGGCGAAAGCGACTCTAGCGCGGCCAGCAAACGGCGCTCGTTTTCCACTCGGTCCAACTCGTCGGCGGGCAGCCGGACATCCGCCGGCTCTAGGTCCTGCCATTGGCCGGTCGTATTGGTTCGTTCCTGTCGCTGCCGGCGGCCGCGATCGAAGGCCACGCGCTGGGCGATCTGCAACAGGTACGCCCGGGCTTGTCCCTGCTCGCAGTAGGCTTGCCGAGCCGACCAGGCACGACAGAAAGTCTCCTGCAGCAGGTCCTCGGCTGCAGTGCGGTCGCCGGTCGTGCCCAGCAGAAAGCCGTAAACCGCCGCCGAGTGGTCGGCGACCCACTGCGTCAGGCGATCGGCGTGCTGCACGGCTGGGTCTCGCGGTTCGACTCGCTCGCTGCACTATAAAAACGCATCCGAGCCCCGATTATTGCAGAGAAAACTGCCCGGCGGGCCGCACTGGGGGCTCGCCCGCCGCAAGTCGCTCGCCGGATGTCCCTTCCGATGGCCCCCGGCGGCTTCCATAATACGTGAAACCCGGCCTGCGGCCGGCTGCCGACCTGCCGGCTGCCGACCTCCCGACCTGCCGACAAACGCGGAACCACCGCATGTGGCCTGATTCGTCCGAAACGCAAGAGCTGCTCCAGCACGCCCAGGGGGGCGACCGCCAGGCCGTCGAAGGACTGCTCGCCCGGCATCGCGAGGCCCTGGTTCGGCTCGTGGCCCTGCGGCTCGATCGGGCCGTCGCCCGGCGGGTCGACGCCAGCGACATCGTCCAGGACGTGCTGGTCGAGGCCAATCGCCGGTTGGACGATTATCTGCGGGAGCGGAAGCTGCCGTTCCATCTCTGGCTGCGGCAGATTGCCCAGGACCGGATGATCGACGCCCATCGCCGCCATCGCGGGGCTGCCCGGCGGAGCATCGATCGCGAGCGTCCGCTGACGGCCCCGGAAATGTCGGACCGCTCGGCGCTCGACCTGGCCGCCATGCTCCACGACCGCGAGCTGACGCCGGCCACCGCCGCCACGCGCCGCGAGCTGCACGAGCGGTTCCGGGCCGCAATCGACCAGCTCGACGAAACCGATCGCGAAGTGATCCTGATGCGGCACTTCGAGGAACTGACCAACCAGGAAGTCGCCCAGACGCTCGCGCTGAGCGAGCCGGCCGCCGGGATGCGCTACCTGCGGGCAATCCGCCGGCTGCGGGCGATCCTCGACCAGGGCGACAGCTCGGTGGGCGAGTGACGATGAACCGCTCTTGGGCAGAAACGATCGCAGCGGCTGGCACCGCCGCCACGCGCGACGAGCGGCTGGCCGCGATCCTCTCGCAACTGGCCGACGACGCGGCCGCCGGCCACCCGGCCGACATCGAAGCCGCCGCCCGGGCTCAGCCCGACCTGGCCGCAGAGCTGCGCGAGCTGTGGGGCGCGATGTTCGTCGCCGCGGCGGCCGCCAGCGCCAGCCGCTCGGACAACGGTATTGTGGAACCGGCGCGCGATGCAGCGCCCGGCGAATCACCGGGCTTCGAGCCCACGCTCGATCCGGCCGCGCTGTCGCCCGATTCGGGCGGCTCGGAGGGCGGTGCGTCGCGCGGGGAGCGCCGCAACCAGTTTCCCCGCCGCTTCGGCGATTACGAGCTGCTGGCCGAGTTGGGCCGTGGCGGGATGGGCGTGGTCTACAAAGCCCGGCAGCTCAGCCTGGGCCGGACCGTGGCCCTGAAGATGATCTTGCGCGGCGAACTGGCTTCGCCGGCCGAGCTGGCCCGCTTCCAGGCCGAGGCCCAGTCCGTCGCCCGGCTCGATCATCCGCACATCGTGCCGATCTATGAAGTCGGCGAGCACGAGGGGCAAGCCTATTTCACGATGAAATACGTCTCGGGCACCACGCTCGCCCGGCGGCTGGCCGAAGGGCCGATCGGCGCCACCGAAGCGGCAGAGCTGCTCGCGCCGGTCTGCGAAGCGATCGACTACGCCCACCAGCGCGGAATCCTGCACCGCGATCTCAAGCCCTCGAACATCCTGATCGATCGCGACGGCCGGGCCCTGGTCACCGATTTCGGCCTGGCCAAGCAAATCGAAACCGACGCCCGGCTCACGACCACCGGCGCAATCCTCGGCACTCCCGCACACATGGCGCCCGAGCAGGCCGCCGGCCGCCGCGGGCAAGTCGGGCCGGCCAGCGACGTCTACAGCCTGGGCACGATCCTGTATCAGATGCTCACCGGCCGCCCGCCGTTCCAGGCCGCGTCACCGGTCGACACCGTGCTGTTGCTCTTGGAACAAGAACCCCTCCCGCCGCGCCTGCTCAACCCCCGAGCCGACCGCGAGCTGGAAATGATCGCGCTCAAGTGCCTGCAAAAGCCCCCCGAGCTACGCTACGCCACGGCCGCCGCGCTGGCCGCCGACTTGCGGTCCTATCTGGCCGACGAGCCGATCGCCGCCCGCTCGGGCTTGTTCAGCCAGGTGCTGGCCCGCTGGTTTCGCGAAACGCATCACGCCACGGTCCTGGAGAACTGGGGCGTGCTCTGGATGTGGCACAGCCTGGTGCTGCTGGTGCTCTCGCTCGCGACCAACTGGCTGCAGCTTCGCGGTGAGCTATCGCCCTGGCCCTACCTGGGCCTGTGGGTGGCGGGCTTGGGCACTTGGGCCGGCATCTTCTGGTTCTTGCGCCGCCGGGCCGGGCCGGTCACGTTCGTCGAGCGGCAGATCGCCCACGTCTGGGCGGCCAGCGTGATCAGCATCGCCGGGCTGTTCTGCGTCGAGATCGTGATGGGCATGCAGGTCCTGACCCTTTCGCCGATCATCGCCCTAACCAGCAGCATGGTCTTCGTGGCCAAGGCCGGCATTCTGACCGGCAAGTTCTACGCCCAGGCCGCGGCCCTATTCGCCACCGCCCTTGCCATGGCGTACCTGGAACGCCAGGGCATTCCATACGGCATCACGCTCTTCGGCGTCGTCGCGGCGCTCTCGTTCTTCATCCCCGGCCTGAAGTACTACCGCCAGCGCCGCTCGGCGGAGCGGAGCGACGCGGGGTGATTCGAGCCGACGCCGGATCACTCAGCGAGCCGTGGGGCTTGCCCCCACGGTTTTGTGGCGACGACGGAGAGGAGGGAGATACGGGGGATAACTGGAGATACGGGAGATGACGGACCGGAAGCAATCAGATTTCGCCACGCATCAAGCCAGCGAGCCGTGGGGCTTGCCCCCACGGTATGCTCCGACGACGGAGAGACGGAGATCCGGGGGATAACTGGAGATACGGGAGATGAAGGACCGGAAGCAATCAGATTTCGCCACGCATCAAGCCAGCGAGCCATGGGGCTTGTCCCCACGGTTTTGTGGCAATGGCAGGGAAGAAGGAGATACGGGGGATAACTGGGGATACGGGGGATGACTGGGGATACGCGGGATGGCGGATCGGAAGGAATCACATTTCGGCACGCATCAAGCCAGCGAGCCGTGGGGCTTGCCCCCACGGTACACACGTCGCACAAGCTCAGACAGATGTCGTCGGTGAAAGCGACCACCCTCGGCTCAAATAACTCTGCCGCCGCAGATCATGGCCAGCGGCCGGGTTTGCTCGGCCACGCAGCGCACCGCGGCGGCAATCGAGTCATCGTCATGCAGATATCGATCGCTGCCGTGCGTGTCCACCAGCGTCGGGATCGGCCGGCCGCACGACTGAGCGCGGCCTGGCTCACGCCCTTGAGCACGCGGCGTAGTTCGCCCGCCCTGTCCGGGCAATCGCTGACGACCAAATGGACGTGGTTGGACAGCACCGCGCCGCGCAGGACTCGCCACGACCTGCTCGCCGCCGCCTCCGCGAGGGCAGCAGCGGCGGTCAGCGCCTGCTGCTTCGACAGGCGGACCGTAGGCTGCTGTTGATGGGAGCGGGCCAGTTCCGCGGTTAGCGGAGAGAAACCCGCGAGCGGGGTAGTGGGTGTCGCGAGTCGCTTTTGGTATCCGGCACGCCGCTCAAAGACCGGCGAGGCGTGGCCGCGTGCGTCGCCCGGCAACCAACTGCCGTAGGTGGTCCAAGTCAGGAACAGCGCGAATGGATCGTCGCGGCGGCACGCTGGGGACTTTCGGTTACCGGGGGATTGGATCGACGGTTCGGCGGTCACAGCCGAGCGATCAGTATATACCGTGGGGACAAGCCCCACGGCTCGCCAGGAGAAGTCTGCCGAGGTGTTTCCGCCTGTTGCCTCACTCTCGCTCCCAACTGAGCAAATACCGCCAGGGCCACGATCGCTTCAGCCGCACCGGCGCCAGATCGGCCTCAAGGCACAGCTCGCGGACTTCGGCCAGCGTGAAGGCCCCGGCCACTGAGCGCGGGCCGTCGACGTGGACGATCGGCGAGCGGGTCACGAGCCGGCAAATTCCTTGGGCGATCAGGTAGCCGATCGTGCTGCGCCGCAAATCGCTCACCACGACGAGTTGCCCGGCGGCTTGCTTCATCGCCGCGAGCAATCGCGCCGCGTCGGCCCACGCCAGGTGATGCAAGAACAGCGACGAGACGATCGCGTCGAAACCGGCCGGCAGCGGCTCGGCCACCACATCGGCCACGCGAAACTCGACCGCGGCCCTTTCGGCCGTGGCCTGGGCTCGGGCATGTTCGACCGCCACCGGGCTGCGATCCAAGCCCACGACTTCCAAGCGCAGGCCTGCCCGCTGTGCCCGACGCCACAAGCCCAGCGCCACGTCGCCGCCGCCGCAAGCCACGTCCAGCACCCGCAATGAGCGATCGGGCTGTCGCCGCGCCGCCGCGCAGGGCCGGCCAGAGGCCGCCCGCGGTATGGCTCAGCACGTTGATCCGCCGTAAAGCCGCCAGCGCCGCCGCATGGCCGGCCGGATCGAGGTCCGGGGCGTCCATCAACTCGGGCTGCAGATCGCGCTCGGCCAGCGGCATCGTCAAGACCGGCCGATCGTGGGCGGGCCGGCGGTCAGGATGTCGCCGATCACGTCGCCGGCCGGCACGACGGGGAACGGGCGGCCCAGGTTGTCGTGCAACTCGTGGTCCTTCGAGATGCCCAGCTGGTGGTAGATCGTGGCCACGACGTCGGCTGGCGTGACCGCGCGGCTGAGGGGCACGCTGCCGGTCCGGTCGCTCTCGCCGAACACGTAGCCGCCTTTGATACCGCCGCCGGCCAGCATCAGGCCATAGCAGGAGTTCCAGTGGTCGCGGCCGCCATTGTTATTGTTGATTCGCGGGGTGCGGCCGAACTCGCCCATGATTACCACCAACGTCCGCTCGAGCATGCCGCGCGAGAGCAGATCGCCGAGCAGCGCGGAAACGGCCATGTCGAGCTGGGGCAAGAGCTCGGTCTTCAGCTTGCCGAAATTGTTGCCGTGCGTGTCCCAGGTGGCGTTGGCGTCGGGCGCCCAGGAGATGCAGGCCACGCGGGTGCCGGCCTCGATCAGCCGCCGGGCCAGGAGCGTGCTCTGGCCATAGATGTTGCGGCCGTACGACTCGCGGAGCGCGGGCGGCTCGGCCTCGATGTCGAACGCTCGCTGGGTGGCCGGCGAAGTCAGCAGCTCGAACGCCTTGTCCTGGAATTCGTCCCAGTTGAGCAGCGTCGCGCTCGGCGTCCAGCGCCCGTTGGGCGGCCAGACCGTGGAGCAATTGTTGCCGCTCGGCGAACCGCTCGTTGCTCACGCCCTCGGGTGGCGAAAGGTCCTCGACGCGGAAGCCGGGCTGGTTCGGATCGCGGAGCACGAAGTACGGATCGTGAGTCCGGCCCAGCCAGCCGCCGAAAAAGCCGGGCTGCGGCGGCCCGCCCGCGCCTTCCTTGGTCACGAACGGCATCGCGACGTAGGGCAACATCGGCGCGGCGGGCGGAAACAGCTTGCCCACCACCGAGCCGATCGCCGGATTGTCGGTCGGCCGGGCCCCGCCCCCTTTCTCGCCCCGGTCGTGGCCGGTCAGGGCCGCGTAAACGGCGGCGGCATGCGAGTTGTTCACGCTGTGATGTACCGACCGCAGGATGGTCGTGTGGTGGACCAGCCGGGCCATGCGCGGCAGATGCTCGCAGAGTTGGACGCCCGGCACGGTCGTGGAGATCGGCTGAAATTCACCCCGCAGCTCGACCGGCGCGTTGGGCTTCATGTCCCACATGTCGAGGTGGCTGGGACCGCCGTTGAGAAAAATCAGGATCGCCGCATCCGCACTGGCCCCGCGGCCGCGCTGGGCCGCAGACTGCTCGGCCCGCAGCAAGCGCGGCAGACAGAGCCCCAGGTAGCCGATCGCGCCCGACTGCAACACGCTGCGGCGAGAGATCAGATAAGGGGCCTGCATGGCGCGGGTATCCTGCGGCGCGGTGGGGTGGTCGCCGGCTGGCGCGGGGAAACATGCGCGGCGCGGGCCATTGGGGTGAGAAGAAACGTTCGCTACCGTCGAGCGAACGAGTTTTTTTCCGCGCGGCGGCGGCGTGCGAGCGGCCTGGCCCAGCTCAAGCGGCCCGTTGGGTCCAGGCCAGATTCGGCCGCCACTTGATCCGCCAGCCTTCGCCCAGCACCGACAGCGCGACGCGGTCCTCCAGGTTGGGTCGGAAAATGGTCAAGAGCGCCAGTGGCAGATACCAGGCCATGTGCAGCCCGCCCCCCTGGGCCTGCCAGAACTGCGTCCCCAGCATCACGGCCGCCGAACAACTTAGCAGCGTACCCAAATTCTTCTGGGCCGGCCAGAATGCGAAGCTGATCGACAGCACCAGGAACGCCACGAACACCGGAATGCGGTAGGACGAGATCTGGTCGAAGCTCCAAAAACCGTCGACCGGGGCCGAGCCCGGCATCCGCCAATTGACCATTTGCCGCAGTTGCTCCAGGAATTGCTGCGTATCGTGCGACGTGAAGACCAGCGTGGCCACCATCACGGCCACCATCACCAGCACGCCGCCGGTAAACCGGAGCAAACCCCGGTGCCAGTAAAAGCTGAGCCAGAGGGGCAGCAGGAACACCGGGTAATAGTTGACGCTGATCGCCAGCCCCATCAGGGCCCCCGCCACCAGCGGCCGGCGATAGGTCTCGACCGCCCAAATCAGCAGGGCGGCCGGCAGCACGTGGTCGACCCGGCCGGTCATCTGGGCCGTGTAGGGGAGCATCAAATACAGCGTGGCGGCCGCGATCCCCGTCTTGGTGTTGTCGAAATGCCGGAAACCAATCACCACCATCCCGATCACCACGGCCATGTGCCCCAGGATCGCCATCGTGCGGGCCGTGGCCATCTGGACCACGCTCTGCACGGCGGTGCGCCGGGCGTCGCGCTCCTGCGGCGTCTGCTTGGGGGTCGTCTCCTCGAACAGAATCTGCGTGGAAATCACCGGCAGCAGGTGCAGCAGGGGGTAGCCCGGCCCGTGCTTGGCCAGACTGGTGTCTTCGGGCGACGAAGATTGCAGCTGGGTCACCTGCTGGGCTTTTTTGGCCCCGGCCAGGTCATCGGCCGTGAGCTCGCCATTGATGACGTTGGCCATCAGAAACACTAATAGTGCCGTGCCGATGAACGTCATCCCGCCCACCGACAGGTTGGGCTCCAACAGCGGGCGCCTGACCATCAGGGGATCGAGCAGCAGCCGGATGATGAACAAAAAGCCCATCACGAACAGCCAGATATAGCCGACCTGCTCGATCGAGGCGGCCCGCTGGGCATCGATGGCGGCCCGGGCAACGCCGTATTCGACCATCAGCAGTCCGGCGCGAGCAGAATCAGCCCGATCAGGTCGAGATTGCGCACGCTCAACAGCCGGCTGAACTTGAAGAACAGCCCGATGATCAACAACGACGACAGATAAACCCAAGTCGTCGGGTTGACTTTGTGATATTGGAACAGAATCTCGCTCATTCCGCTCCGCTCGGGCGCGAATGGTGCGCCAGGCGGCTCTCCCTGCCGACGGTTCAAACCCCAGTGCGAACGTCCGGCCTTTTTCTGCCGGCAATCGCGCACCCTGAAGGATACGCACTTTACCCAGCTTTGCAAGCAGTGGCTTGGCACCGGGTCACGAAAATGACACGACGTATGCCCCAATCGCCGCCCGCCGCTACCGATCGCCGCAACACGTGTGGCCAGGAGCCCTTAAGCACAGGTGCACGCCTGCCGCGGCGCAGCGCAGTGACCGGATCCTGTCGCGTCAGAGTTGGTTGCCGCCGAATTGCTTGAAGTCACCGCATTCCGCGCGTAGATTCCGTGCTAGTCGGGCGTCCGGCTGCCAGTATCCAAGTAACAAACGGAGACCGCCGTCTTGGAGAGCGAACATCCGCGTCTGATCAAGGCCTGCGTTGCCGTGGGCTGTTTGTTCCTGGTTTCGGCGTTCAAATCCTGCACCGACCTGCAGTATCGTCTCGTCGGCAAGACGACCACGGGCAACGTCACCAAGATCGCCGAAAACCAGCACCGCGGCGAGGTGGTCGACCTGCACGTCACCTACGGCTTCAAGAACGAAAACTCGCACAAGCACGTCACATTCTACTCGGCCGTCGACCTGGAGGACGGCGACAAGTACCAGGTCGGCCAGAGCGTGCCGATCGAGTATTTCGGCGACGAAGGCTACGATTCGCGGATCGTCGGCACGGGCAGCCCTTTCTGGACCCGGTTTTTCTTGGGTTCGATCGCGGCGGCCGTCGTCGTCGGGATCGTGCTCAGCTGGCAGTGCGCGGGCGGTAGCAAATCGTCTCGCTAGCGGACGCCACTTTGCGTCCGCCGCCGCTTCTCTTTCGCGGCCTCCGGCTCCCGAGCCGGGACGGCTCATGACCGCAGGCTGCAACGGTCGAATACAAAAGATAGACCGATTCTGCCGGCCGTAAGGCTGGCGGCACTTCGCAAACGGCGCCCACGACTTCTTGGCTGGGCGGAACGACACCGCGGAAACCCTCCGCCCGGAGGTCGATGCGTGATGACCAATCCCTGCGACATCCTGCAACTGATCGGCAATACTCCGCTGGTGAGCCTGGGGCGGATGGATGCCGGCTGCTGCGAGCTGCTGGTCAAGCTGGAGAACCATAATCCGGGGGGCTCGATCAAAGATCGCATCGGCCGCTCGATGATCGAAGCCGCGGAGCGGGCCGGCGCGATCGGCCCCGGCTCGACCCTGGTCGAAGCCACCGCCGGCAACACGGGCCTCGGCCTGGCCCTGGTCGCGGCCCAGAAGGGCTACCGCCTGATCCTGGTGATCCCCGACAAGATGAGCCAGGAGAAGGTCTTCCACCTCAAGGCCCTGGGCGCCGAAGTGGTCATGACCCGCAGCGACGTGGTGCGGACATCCCGCCTATTATCAGGACCTGGCCGAGCGGATCAGCCGCGAGACGCCCGGCGCTACTACATCAACCAGTTCGGCAACCCGGCCAATCCCCTGGCCCACGAAGCCACGACCGGCCCCGAGATCTGGGCTCAGGCGGGCGAGCGAGTCGACGCCGTCGTGGTGGGGGTCGGTTCGGGGGCACGCTGACCGGGCTCAGCCGGTACTTTGCCCGGGTGGCGCCGCACGTCGAGATCGTGCTGGCCGACCCGGTCGGCTCGATCCTGGCCGGCTATGTACACACCGGTCAGCTCGGCGAAGCGGGTTCATGGCTCGTCGAGGGGATTGGCGAAGATTTCATTCCGCCGATCGCCGACCTGTCGCGCGTGCGGGTGGCCTTCTCGATCAGCGATGCCGAGAGCCTGAACACGGCCCGGGACCTGTTGCGCAAAGAGGGCATCCTGGCCGGCTCGTCGTCGGGCACGCTGGTGGCCGCGGCGCTGCGTTACTGCCGGGCTCAGACCGAACCCAAGCGGGTCGTAACGCTCGTCTGCGACTCGGGCAACAAGTACCTCTCGAAGATGTACAACGACTATTGGATGGCCGATCAGGGCCTCCGCCGCAGCCAGACGTTCGGCGATCTGCGCGACCTGATCCTGCGCCGCTTTGCCGACGGAGCGGTGGTCAGCGCCGCGCCGACGAGCCGCTGGCGCTGGCCTACCGGCGGATGCGGCTGTACGACGTCTCGCAGCTGCCGGTGGTCGAGAGACAACAGATCGTCGGGATCATCGACGAATCGGACTTGCTCTTGGCGGTGTCGGACCGGCCCGAGGGTTTTTCGCGCAGTGTCCGCAGCGCGATGACCGCCAATCTGCAAACGGTGCCCCGCACGGCTCGGCTGGAAGAGCTGCAACCGATCTTCGAAGCCGGCCGGGTGGCCATCGTGGCCGATGCCGGCGGGTTTTACGGACTGATTACCCGCGTCGACGTGCTCAATCATCTCCGCCGCCGGCAGTTGGCGGCCTGACGCATTCGGCCGCCGCACGGGCCAGGAAAGGGACTGCTACCGTGGATCTATTGCCCACCGATTCCACTTCCTTGGGCTCGCCGGCCGGGCTGGGCCACGTATCGCTGGGTGTGCCGTCGCGCGCGCCGCGACGCGAACTGCGCCAGCGTCGGCGGCGCCTGGCGCGGCGGGCAGGCTTCTCGACTCGGGCGATCCACGCCGGCCAGGTGCCCGACCCGACGACCGGGGCCGTGATGACGCCGATCTACGCCACGAGCACGTACGTCCAGCAATCGCCGGGCGTCCACAAGGGCTTCGATTACGGCCGGAGCCACAATCCGACCCGATTCGCCCTGGAACGCTGCGTCGCCGACTTGGAATCGGGCACCGCGGGCTTCGCCTTTGCCTCGGGCCTGGCCGCGGCCGCAACCGTGCTGGAGCTCTTGGATCACGGCAGCCATGTGCTGGTCTGCGACGACTTGTACGGCGGCTCGTATCGGCTGTTCGAGCGGGTCCGCCGCCGCATGCGCCAACTTGGACTTCAGCTATTTCGACCCGGCCAACCTCGCCGCGCTGGCAGCCGCGGTCCGACCCAACACGCGAATGCTGTGGATCGAGACGCCGTCGAACCCGCTGCTCAAGCTGGCCGATTTGGCGGCCCTGGCCGAGCTGGCCCGCCGACACCATCTGATCGCCGTGGCCGACAATACGTTCGCCACGCCCTACGTGCAGCGTCCGCTCGAGCTGGGCTTCGACATCGTGGTTCACTCCGTGACCAAGTACCTCAACGGCCACAGCGACATGATCGGCGGCATCGCGGTGGTCGGCGACCGGCCCGAGCTGGCCGAGCGGCTCGGATTCCTGCAGAACGCGGTCGGGGGCATCAGCGGGCCGTTCGACAGCTTCCTCGCCTTGCGCGGACTGAAGACGCTGGCCCTGCGGATGGAACGGCACTGCGCCAACGCCCAGCGGATCGCCGAGTGGCTGGCGGCGCGAGCCGACGTCGAACTGGTCCGCTATCCGGGTCTGCTCAGTCATCCGCAGCACTCGCTGGCTCGCAGGCAGATGCGGGCGTTCGGGGGGATGATCTCGGCCGTGCTCGCCGGGGGCCTGGCCCGCTCGCGGCGATTCCTGGAGCGCTGCCGGCTGTTTGCCCTGGCCGAAAGCCTGGGGGGCGTCGAAAGCCTGATCGAGCATCCGGCCCTGATGACGCACGCCTCAATCCCGGCCGCCCAGCGGGCCGAGATCGGCATCGCCGACGGACTGGTGCGGCTGTCGGTCGGCGTGGAAGACGCCGACGACCTGATCGCCGACCTGGAGCAGTGCGCTGGCGGGTCAGGGCCGCGCGGCCGGCAATCTGGAAACCTGCGCGGGACTCTGTCGCTGCCCACAACCGGTGGCGTTGCCACCGGCTACTAAATGCTGCCCCTGGCGGGGCGGATGTGCAAACCCGACGTCCCTACTCGCCGGTGCCGGCGGCGAGGCTCGTCTTGCGGACCGGCGTCGTGCTGGCCAGCGTCGACGTGCCGGCCTTCGACTGCAGGTTGCTCGAGGTCGAGTCGCTGCTCGACGCCAGGCCGGCAAACACCGCGTCGATCGCCAGCACGTTGGTCGCAACGCCCGCGCTGACGGGACCGGAGCCGCTCGTGGCGATCGCCGGAGACGCCGCCGACGCCGACGACGAACTGCCGCTGCCCGCCGACGCGACCGCCGGAGCCGCCACCGCTGCCACTGCCGCCGACGAACCCTGGGCCGAGGAACCCTGGGCCGCGGCCAGGGCCACGGCGTTCAGGTCGTTGATGATCGCCAAGGCGTCCAGCGGCGAGATGATGCCGTCGCCGTTCACGTCGTAGGGCGATTCGGGATTGTTCGCCGTCGCGGCCAGCGGATGGGTGCCGAACTGGTTCAGGTCGTTGATGATCGCCAGGGCGTCGAGCGGCGAGACCACACCATCGTGGTTGACGTCCAGGGGGGCGTAGCTGGCGGCGGTGCTCACGCTGTTCGAGAAATTGAGCGTGATGCCCGTGGCCGAGCCCGTGACCCGGACCAGATACTGCGTGCCGCTGCTGACGGCGTTGATCACCTGGGTATTGCCGGAGGCGATCAAATTCTGGTTGGCGTCGTACAGGGCCAGTTCGACGCTGCTCGAGCCGCCGCTGGCCGTAATGGTCATCGTCCCGCTGTTCTGGGGAGTAAAGCTGTACCAGCTGGTCCCCGAGACGGACTGCCCGGTGACCGCATCGGTATTGGGCAGCACTCCGAGCGCGGTGGCTGCCGGGCCGGCGGCCGGCGTGACCGGCGGGTCGAAATTGCCCACGATCGGCAGCGCCGATTGCTGGCCGAAGTCGGCGAAGATGTCGTTACCCAGCGGGGCCGGGCTGAACGGATGGTTCAGGGCCGAGGCATTGGGCAGGTTGTTGGGATTGGCCGCGGCGTTCGAGACCAGCCAGTACCAGGTGCCGGTCTGCGGCGTGGTGCCGGTGGTCGGCGGCTCGTAGACGCCCAAGTCGGTGATGCCGTCCTGGTTCATGTCGGCCGCGACCGGAATACCGCCGACGCCGGCGAACGAGAAATTGACCGTGTCCTCATGGGCCGCGTCGGCCACGTAGAACACCGAGTTGGTGATCGGGTTGTACTGGCCGAACACGATGTGGAACACGCCGTTCTGGTAGGTTGCCAGGTCGGGAATCTGGGCCCCGCTCGGAGTGACCGCGCCGTTGAAGTCGCCCACCACCGGCGACCCGGCCAGGAACGGGGTCGAGAACTGCAGCGACCCGCCGGGGGCCGCCGCATTGGCAAAGCTGGTCAGATCGGTCGAAGTGTCCAGATACCAGGTCGTGCCGGTGAACAGGCCGATCTGGTCGCCGGCCGCCGGATCGAGGGCAAAGTCGCCCGAGACCGGCACGCCGTTGATCTGCGAGCCCGCCGCCATCGCGAAAGCGTAGTCGCCGCCGGTCGGATTGGTCACCGGGTTGTAGGGCGAGGTGTTGATCACGCCGTCGCTGTTGGTGTCGATCAACCAGCGGAACCCGCCCTTGCCGCCGTTAGCCAAGGGATCGTAGCCGTAGGCGGCCAGCTTGTCGTAGCCGATCTTCTGCTGGCCGGGCAACGGCGTGGCCGACGGCGGGCCGGCATTGACGCCGATGGTGTAGGCGTTCAGGTAGTCGCCCGAGGTCAGCGCGTTGTGGATGCCGAACGGCGAGAACTGACCCTGGATGGCGGCATTCAGCCCCAGCGAGAAGATCAGGTCGCGGTTGGTGGCGTCGGTATTGTTCGGGTCCCAGACCATGTTGCCGTTGATGTCGATCCAGGCGGTGCTGGCCGCATAGGTGCCGAGCTCCGGCCGGCTGTCGACCGTGAACCGGCCGACGAAATTGCCGCCCGGCTGGCCGTCGCCCGAGGGGAACGTCGGACCGCCGTTGGGCTCGTCGGCGTTGCTCTCGCCGTCCAGATCGTTGCCGGCCGGATCGATCAGGCCGGTGTCTTTGATCGTCAGCGTGTAGCGGTCGTCGGGCAGCGGCTGGGCGAAGACCAGCTGGACCGTGGCCGTGGCCGGCTGGCCGGCGACGATCGGATTGTTGGTCACGATGATCTGGCTGATGGCGATGATGCCGTTGGCGTCGCCCACCAGCTCGTACTGGCCGGGAGTCGAAGCGATGTCGGCCAGAATCGCGGGATCGTTGGGGAAGTCGGCCGGATCGCGGTTCGGATTGTCCGTGACCTGGATCGTCAGGCTGTAGACCAGCGGAGTGGGCCCTTGATTGGCCTGGGCATCGCCCTGATTGGTGCCGATCTGGGCCTTGATGCCCCAGAGGTTGTAGTTCGGGTCGTTGGTGATGTTCACGCCGGCGATCTGCGGTCCCTGCGTGTCGAGGAAGATCACGATCTGTTGGGCGTTCGGGCCGGGGCCGGCGCCGTTGTTGTTGACGTTGCCCGCCAGGTCCTCGGCCGTGACGTACAGGTGCCGCACGCCGTCGTAGTTGAAGAAGTTGGGATCGTTCAGGTCGACCGTCGAGGTGATCGTCCACTGGCCGTTCGGATCGGCGTTGGTGCCGTCGAGCGGGGTGGCGGTCGTCTGGCCCAGAAGCAGCGGGTTGCCGAACTTGTCGATCGCATACAACTTGACGATCGCGTTGGCTTCGGCCGTGCCGTAGAAGGTCGGCTCTTTGACGTTGGTGATTTTGTCGGAGAGCGTGAACGAGTCGGTCGCGCCCAGGGCCCCCGAGTCGCTGGCCCCGTCGAGTCCCGTGGTCGTGCCGCTGGCCGAAGTGATGCCGAACTGCACCGGCGGTGCGACCGTGTCGATCGTGATCGCCAGCGACGTGCTGTAGACGCCGAAGCCCGTCTCCTCCGGATTCTGCGGATCGACCATTTCGACCGCGGCCACGATGTTGTGGACGCCGTCGACCAGCGGAGTGGTGAAAGTATACGTGTACAGGCCCGGGAAACCGGGAACCTGCGTGGCATAGCCGACCGGCGTCTGGGTGTTGTTGCCATCGAAAATGGCGACGTTGTAACCCGGCGTCGTCTGGCTCGTATTGCTGAACGGAATCGGAATCTCGCCGACGGGCGGATTGTCGGGCGTGCCGTTGCCGGGGAGATCGTTGAGCAGGATGCCGTCGGCCACGCGAACGTAGATCGTCGGAGTGTTGACGTTCGTGACGTTGTCGAACTGCGAGCGGCCGGTATCGTCGGCCGGGGCATTGGGCGGCAGATCGCCCGTATCGGGCGAGCCGGCGATGCCGGCGGCGACGCTCCGCGACAGCTCGACGTCGTAGGGCACCGGAGCCGGGGTGTCGATGATCGTGGCGTTGTAGCCGTTGACGATCGCGGCGTTGATGCTGCCGTCGGCGTTCAAGCCGCCCGTGACCCGCAGGTAGTAGCTCTGTCCGGCCACCACCGGGATCCGCACGCGGGCGCCGGTCGGGGCCGGCGAGGCCAGCGTGCTGTCGGCCCCGAACGCGCCGGTCGAGCTGCCCAACAGCTGACCCGCGGCATCGTACACCCGGACGCTCAGGTTGCCGCCGCCCGGCAGCAGCGTCGTCGAAAACAGGTTGAAGTAGACTTGGAAGTCAAGCGTGCCGGTCGTCTGAGCCACGACCTGGTAGAAGTCCTGATCGGCGGGCAGGCCCGGGTTGTTGCCGTTTTCGCTGGCATTCGGAAAGATCGACGCGTGCTGGATCTGCAGCGTCGAGCCCGAGCCGAGGAAGGAGGCGTTGTTCAGATAGTTATTGGCTTCGTAGTTGTCCGGGCCCAGGACCAGCAAATTCGGGGCATTGAGCGAGCCGGGCGGAATGAACGTGTTGGGATCGACGATTTCGACGTTCTTGTAGCTGATGTCGGGATCGGCCACGGCGATTTCGTAGACGCGGACGGTGCCGCTGTTGGGGCTGCGCCCCTGGTTGACCACGGTGAATTGGTTGGCGGCCGTGGCATTGACGATCAGGGCGTCGCTGGCTTCCGGGTCGCCGCCGTCGATGTTGACCGGCAGCCCGTTGGGCGTCGGGGCGGGATTGACCGTGAACGTGTCGTCGCCCGCCAGGCCCGAAAGCGACAGCGAGGCGATGTTGGCCCCCAGCGTGACCGATTGCAGGGCGTTGACCGTCACCGTGCGGCTGGGCTCGTCGACCAGGACCTGGTCGTTCAGCGGCGTGCCGTTGACAATCACCTGGTTGGCGCCGGCCGCGGCGGCGTTGATCGTGAAACCGCCTGCCACGCCCGTGAAGTTGAAGGTCGTGTTGACGCCCGCGGCGGTCACCGTGCCGGCGGCGGCCCCGGTGGGCGTGTAGGTGATCGTGTTGGTGGGCGAAGTGCCGACGAACGTCAGCGGCTGGCTGTTGGCATTGAGATTCACGCCCTCGACGCCGGTCAGATTCACCGTTCCACCATAACCGGTGATGCTGGTGTTGGTCGGCGGGATTGCCGAGCTGTTGGCCAGATTCACGGTCACCGGGCCAGTGGCGCCCGTGAGCGTGGCGATGTCGCTGGCCGAAGGATCGCCGCCATCGAGCGTGACCGACGTGAACGGACTGGGCCCGGTCAGCGCGAATTGATCGTCGCCTGAGAGGCCGCTCAGCACCAAGTTGGCGATATTTTGGGTCGTGACCAGGATCTGGTTGTTCAGATGCACGCTGCCCGATGAATCGACGCTAAAGACGTCGCTGGAGTTGGTGCCCAAGTAGTCCAGAGTGCCGGCGTGGCCCAGGGCGTTGTCGACCAGATTGACCGAGCCCCCCTGGCCCAGATTCAGGAATGTGAGCGGAGTGAAGTTGGTGGGCGAAGCAGTTCCACTGTCGGTGATGGTTCCCGAGTCGAATTGAGCCCCGGGCGTCAGCGTGAGCACGTCGGAAGCGTCGGGGGTGCGGACTGTCAGAGAATCGTTGGAGAGGGTCGCTCCACCGTCAATCGTGAGACCCTCGACCGTGTTAAACGTGACGCTAGGCAGGACGGTGCTCCCGGCGACCCAGTTCACGGCGCCGCTCGAGCTGCTCGCCGGGAGGTACACGAATTGGTTCGCCTCGTCGGTGCCGGTGAAGATCAGGTTATCGCCGCTGGTGCCGCCCGTGCCGCCCGGATCATTGCCGTTGACAGTAATCGACGTCAGGCCGGTTGGCACCGTCGTGTTCGCGATATTGATCGAGTCGTTGCCGGCTTCGGAGTTGATGGTCAAATTGGCTTTGTTGGCGAATTCGATCGACTCCTGATTGTCGATCGTGATCTGGCCGGTCGCGGCGCCGCTGATCGGCGGCGAGACGCTGCCGCTGTTCGGCCCGACCGTGTAATTGATCGCGTTGCTCGACGGCGTCGCGTTGACCGTCTGGGTCGCCGCCGGCACGGTGTCGATGACCGGGGCCAGGTTCTCGAACTGGACGCTCTGGGTGACGCCGCCGCCGGTGATCACGTCCGATCCTTCGCCGTTGTTCGGGCCGACGCTGTACACGTCGCTGGTCTGCGCCGAGCCGCCGGTCTGCATCAAGGTCAGCGTGTTGAAGCCGTTGCCGCCGGCCTGGCTGGCCGATTGCACTCCGCCGCCGAGGAACACTTCGTCGCTTTCCGAGAAGCTGTTGTCGCCGTCGTAGAAGATCGGCGTCGACGAGAGCGACTGGCTGGTGTCGATCGTCAGGTTGTCGTTGCCGCCGGTCCCCCAGAACGAGAACTGCTGGATATTGGTGAACGAATACAAGGCCGAGCCGTTGAACGACATGGTCGAACTGGTCGGCGTTTGCGGTGTCAGCACGAGCTGGTCGTTGCCGCTGGAACCGGTGACCAGCATCTGATCGCCCGGGGCGCCCGGCGACCCGCCGCCGTCGAAGTTGATCGGCACATTGACTTTGCCGTATTCCTCGTCAATCACCAGGCGATTGTTGTTGCCGTCGCCGAACACGTTGATCGGGTTCGCCGAATTGTTGGGGTAGTCGGCAATCACGTCCTGAGTGCCGTCGATGAGCACCTGAATGTCGTTCGAGTCGGTTGGGTTGACCCGAATGATCAGGTTCTCGTCGCTCGAGTCCAGATCGAGCAGGTTGGCGGCTTGCGACTCGATGCCGTTGGACACCACGGTGGCCGTGGCGAAGTCGCTGATGCTCTTCCCGGCCGGCAGCGTGAAAGTGGCGGTCTCGGGCGTCGAGCCGGTCTGGACGTTGGTCGTGCTCCAGTTGTACGTCTTGGCGTAGTAGACGTTGCCGGCAAAGTCGGTCAATTGCACGATCGGGTAATTCGTGGCCGACTCGTAGTCGTCGCCGAAGCTCGACCCTTCCGAAATTCCGGTCAGCTGCGTGCCGTGCAGCGTGAACGTGCCGTCGTTGTTGTTCTGGATGCCCGTGATCACCGGCCGCCAGCTGTCCTGCGGCCCCGCCGCGGGCGTGTACACGCCGGCAAAGCCGTCGTTGCCGTCCATCAGGATCTGGCCGGACGGCAGGTTGACCATGTAGTAGAAGTTGCTGTTGCTGGGTAGTCCGCCGCTGGGTGTGACCTCGGTATAGACGCCCGTCGTGGGATTGAATTCGTAGGCGTACGCGGTCTTGGGGAAGGTGTAGTTGCCGTTGGCCCCGATGCCGCCGAGCGGGGACATGACCAGCAGGATGTCGCCGTTGGGCATCATGGCCCCCGGTGCGTCGGCCATGACCAACTGACCCACGCTCCAGGTGCCGCCGCTGGTGTAGGCGCCGTTGCCGTTGGAATTGAGCAACTGGAACGACGTGCCGGTCAGATTCGTGATGACCCAGGTGCCGTTGGCCGCGGTATTGCCGCCCACGCCCGAGATGGTGACCGCTTCGCCGTTTTGCAGGCCCGCGGTGCTGCCCGTCGTGATCGTGATCGGTCCGGCATTGCTGGCGCCGGTGATCGAGCCGCTGAAGTTCTTGCTCGGTTCGGCCGGCCCGGCCGACCATTGATTGGTCGTGGGGTTGTAGATCGCGGTGTTGCCATTGGCGCCGAAGAAGATCGCATTGCCGTTGGGCAGCAGGAAGGCCGGCCCAAGTTCGGCCCCTTCGCCGCCGTTGGGCGCCGAACCGGGGTCGCTCAGAATGCTCGGCGGGTTGGCCCCATCGATGCCGCTGGCGTCGGTCCACAAGCCGGTCGAGGGCACGTACCGCTGGGCCTGGAAGGTGCCGCTGGAGCTGGCATAGATGTCGTACGACAGGATGCTGCCGTCGGCCAGCTTGAGCCACGTTTCCTCGTCGCTGCGGTCGTTGTGTAGCTTGGTATTGGCGGTCGTGGTCCAGGTGTTCGTGGTCGGGTTATAGAGATAGGTCGTCGGCGAATTGAAGTAGCCGGCCAACACGTCGCCGTTGCCCAGCACTTCGATCGGATCGTCGCCGTACTGGGATTTGAAAGCGCTCCACGAACCACCCGAAGTGTACGCGCCGTTGCCGGTCGTACCGTTCAAGTCGAAGGATGTGCCCGTAATGTTCGAGATGGTGAAGGTGCCGTTGGCCGCCGTATTGCCCCCGACTCCCGAAATGGTCACCTGTTCGCCGGCGCTGAGCACGCCG
This sequence comes from uncultured Planctomycetaceae bacterium, assembly GCA_963828155.1. Taxonomy (GTDB): domain Bacteria; phylum Planctomycetota; class Planctomycetia; order Pirellulales; family PALSA-1355; genus CAWCAX01. Next base: position 468,904 of record CAWHDQ010000005.1, on the reverse strand, counting down.
GTGTTGGTGGTCGTGATCGTGATCGGCGACGTGTTGCTGGCGCCGGTGATCTTGGCGTTCAGGCCGACGTTGGTCGCGGGCGTGGGGGCCGAAGCGACGGAGCTCCAAGTGTTCGTGTCGGGATTGTAGGTCTCGGCCGTATTGGTGAACGGGTCGGGGCTGGAGTACTCGCCGCCCAGCACGTAGTCCTCGCCGTTGGGCAACACGGCGGCCGGAAAAAACGCCCGCCCCTCGTTCATCGAAGCCAGCGACGACCACGAACCGTTGGCGTAATTGCCGGTCGGCTGGCCGTTGTCCGGGAACGAATTGCCGGTCTGCCCCGGCGTCAGGGCGTACCAGTTCTGGTTCACCTGGGGACTGGCCGACTCGACCATCACCGTGCCGTTGGAGAGCAACTGCATGGTCTGTCCGGCCGAAGGACCGGAGCCGGACGCGGACAGGGTCGTCCAGCCGGCAAGCATCGCCCGCTCTTCCAGCCGTTCCAGGAGCGGCCGCTGGCTGGTCCGCGTCGAACCGCGCCGGCCGCGGCCAGACCCGAGCCGCGGCAACGAACGACCGTGTTGCGAGGAGTTGCCCTTCTTCATGGATGTCGCTCCCAGGTGCAGTGGGCCCCGGCGCGCACGGCGCCGGCCCGTAACGAAATGCTGAGTTTTCCGCCGCAGGAAAAACGCGCCGCCGGCCGATTCCGGCATCGCGAGGCAAATACCGCCGGATTTGAGAAGCTGGTAAATCTAGGTGGTTAGGGTATGCCGACTATAGGGATAAGTCAACCAATGCGGCCCCAAATCGGCAGCATTTTACCGGAAACGAAAAAAGGCCGGTCCTGCTGAGGAAGCAGGACCGGCCTTCACGCAACGGGTGGGACGGTTCAGGCGGGCTTGGTGAGGTGAATCGTTTGTGTGCTAAATGTTTCCGCGCTCCGCGGGCTCCCGGTCCCTTCGCTCGCTCGCCAGGCCGCAGCCGGCCAGCCCGTCGAACCGGGCCATTTCGCCCGCCTTCGTGCCGATCCGAGAACCGCCTTGAAGAAGGGGACAGTCCCCGTCGGTTCGCGGATCGGCCCTTAGAACCGAACCTCCGCATGGGCGACCAATCCGGTGAAGGCGATCGTCTCGCCCAGCTTCACGAAGTTGTTGGTCTGCACGGCCTGGATGTACTGCGGATTGGTCACCGCGTTGAACCAGAAGGCCGTGTAGTAACCGGCCCCGACCCGCCAGCAGCCATTGCAGCTGGTCCACGACAGACCGGCTTCGTACTCCAGGATCGGCATCACCCGGGCGCTTTCCCAGTTGTTGGCGGCCAGCGGGTTAACCGAGGCCAGCGGGTTGGTCTGCAGGTAGTTCGAGTTGAAGTCGCCGAACAGCACGCTCAAGAACGCATTGCCATAGGCCGAGAAGCCCGAGCAACAGATCCGGTGCCGGCCGTCGAAGCCGGTCCGCAGACCGACGCCGTCGTAGCGAATCTTGGTGTTGGTGAACATTGGGCCGCCGGCCTGAGCGAACTGGGCCTCTTGCGAGAAGCCCTGGTCGAGGTGGGCGTAGCGGGCACCGATGTCGTAGTTGACATAATAGTTGTCGCCGCCCGCGAGCAACCGGCTGTACATCACGTCGCCCGTCTTGAAGGCGATCCCGCTGGTGCCGGTGATCCCCGAGAACACCGTGCTGGCGTTGGTCGTGCCGGGCACGAGCACCGACGAGATCACGCTGGTCGGCACGGCTCCGCCGTTGGGAGCCAGCAGCGACTCGGTCGTGTGGCTCTGGAACTGGGTGTAGGCCACCGTGATCGACGACGTGCAGCTCAAGGCCACGCTGCCGCCCAGCCGAAACGCGCTATTCCAGGGCTGAATCAGGTTTTGGGCCGTGCCCAAGGGGGCGTTGCCCGGCGTATTCGGCGGGTTGGCCGGATTGGCCGTCTGATACTGGCTGGCATGGACGAAGTCGGGGCCATACGACTTGATATAGAGGTACTCGCCCCACACGCCGCTGCGATGTTGCCAGAACTCGGGCTCCGGCGTGCAGCAACACGGATTCTGCTGGCACTGCGAGCAACAGGCGCCACTCGCACAGCCGCCGTTGGCACACGCGCCGTTGGCACAGCCGCCAACGGCGCCGCACTGGGCCGAAGCGGGAATGACCGAACTGGGTGTCGTCAACGACTCGGGGTTCAGCACGCCGCCATCGCCGTTGATCACTGTGACCCGACCGCGGCGGGCCAGCTGGGTGCTGAGCAATTCGTCGTCCGAGGGGGCGGGCGACAAGCTTGTCGCCGAGGCGGGCTGCAGCAACGAAGTGACCGGAGCCGGACTGTCCGCCGAGGAATAGTCGGCCGCCATCACCCCCCGGTAGCAAACGGGCAGCGCCAGCAGCGCCGCCACACAACTGCCGAATAGCCGTTTGTACGCGAGCATCTTGTCCCTCCGGTATCTCAGGAATTACCGTCGCGATTGATTCAAACCGAACTTCACGCACTACCGTCATCGACGGAATTACCGGCAACGTTCATTCGGCGCGGATTGACCAGAACAACCCGAAGAACAGGAGCAGATTTCCCAGCCTTCCCAGCTGCCGGCCCAGCTTACCGGTCGGGCAAAGATTGCAGCCCCCCAGCGGCGTGCCAGCACGGCCGGAGCGTTAAGCGGTAGCGGATCGGCAGACGATAACGATTGGAGGGGGGTCGGCCGCACGCGCGGCGCCGCACCCGCATTTTTCCAAGCCGGGTCCGGCGGCAGCGCCGCACCGCCATGCATGCGTCCCTTCACCGCCGCCGGTTTCTCCTGCTGGCCCTGGCGGCCGCCGCCCTCGGCTGCACGGTGCTCGCGGGCTGTGCGGCCTTCCGCTCGGGCGAGACACAGCTCCGCCCGGTCAGCGGCAAGGCCCGCTCCTACGACTCCGCGGCGATCAGCTACCGCCTGTCCAGCCCGGTCCGACCGAGCGGCGAGATTCAAACCGTGGGCTACTCGCAGCCGGCGCCCGGTCCGACGCAATATCTGGCCATCGAATATCCGCACCCCGCCGGGCACTCGGGCCAGGCGCTGTGCGAGGTGATCGTCGCCCGCGACGCGGCTGCCGACGGCGAGAAGAAATCAGACGGCTGGCTGAGCCGGATGCGCCGCGGCACACTCGACCAGTTGCCGGGCCTGACCTATGCCGAGGGCATCGAATCGGCCTGGGCACTCGATGTGCCGATCGACGAGATCGACCAGATCATCCACCGCCTCGACCAACAAGGCTACTTTTCGTCCACGCGGCGACCGCCGAACGGCTTGGAACTGAACGCCCGGATCAACGGCGTCCCCTTCTCGAAAACCTGGCCGGCCGTGCCGGAACTCAATGCGCTCGTCCTCCGCGTGCGCAAGAAAGGCAAGCTCGTTTCGCACCGCGAGCCGCTGCCGGCGGCGACATCTCCGGCCGGCGAGAACTCGGCGGTGCAGTTGGCCGCGGCCCAAACGCCCGTGGCGCCAAGTCCTCTGAGCCAGCCATCGGCTGCGGCGTCGCCCGTCGCGCCGGCGCTGTACACGGCGCCTCTCGAGCAGTCGCCTCTGCCGCTGGTCGAACGCTTGCCGCCGGTCGACTAAGGCCGGCCTGCTTGCCTCACCACGCCCCGCCGGGCTGCCCTCGCCCGTCCTTTTGGAATCGGCCCGGGCGAATGCTACGATACGGTGCCCCTGACCAGGCCCCGCATCGCACGAGGAGCATTCCGATGGTCCCGCCGCCGCTCACTTCCGAGCAAGTCGCCACGTTCCAGCGCGACGGCTATTTGTTCGTGCCCGGCCTGCTCGATTCGGTCGAAACCGAGCTGGTGCTCCAGGCGGCCCGCTCGGACGCCAAAATGCGGGCTCACGCCATGCACATCGCCGATACCAAGGGCCGCTCGACGAATCTCTCGCTGTGGAACGATCCGGGGGACGACGTCTACGGAATGGTCGCCCGGTCGTACCGCGTCGTCGGCGCGATGGAAAAGCTCTTGGGCGGCGAAGTCTATCACTATCATTCCAAGCTCAGCGCCAAAGAGCCGAAGATCGGCGGAGCCTGGGAGTGGCACCAGGACTATGGCTACTGGTATCAGAACGGCTGCCTCTGGCCCGAGATGGCCAGCGTCTACATCGCCCTCGACGCCGCCACCCGGGAGAACGGCTGCCTGCAAGTCATTCGCGGCTCGCACCACGTCGGCCGCATCGAGCACGGCCGCTTCGGCGACCAGACCGGGGCCGATCCCGAGCGGGTTCAGGCCTGTCTCGAACGAATGGAGTTGGTGTACTGCGAGATGCAGCCCGGCACGGGCTTGTTCTTTCACTCGAACCTGCTGCACGCCTCGGCGGCCAACCTGAGCGACAAGCCGCGCTGGGGCCTGCTCTGCTGCTACAACACCCGGCACAACGATCCCTACAAAGACTCGCACCACCCGCACTACACGCCGCTGGAAAAAGTGCCCGATGCGGCCATCCGTGCCATCGGTGCCAAGGGCAGCGAGTCGAGCAAAGCCTTTCTCGATCCGGCCGTCGATCGCACGACCGGCGCCGGCAAACGCGGAGGCGTGAGGAGTGAGGCTTGAGTCGTGAGGGCTCAGGGTTGCGGGCTCGGCGCGTGAACTCCTCTCCCTTCCAGGGAGAGGGCAGGGTGAGGGTTGTTTGCCGCGGCGACGCGGCATGTAAGGCGGCTTGAGCGCACGGCAGCGGTCGTCGAAACCAACGCGAAACAAAGATGAGCATTCGGTGTGCAGCACCCTCAACCCAACCCTCTCCCTGAAAGGGAGAGGGGGTACGGACAAATCCCTCTCCCTGCCAGGGAGAGGGCAGGGTGAGGGTTGTTTGCCGCGGCGACGCGGCATGTAAGGCGGCTTGAGCGCACGGCAGCGGTCGTCGAAACCGACGTGAAACAATGATAATCATTCGGTGTGCAGCACCCTCACCCCAACCCTCTCCCTGAAAGGGAGAGGGGGCACGGACAAATCCCTCTCCCTGCCAGGGAGAGGGCAGGGTGAGGGTTGTTTGCCGCGGCGACGCGGCATGTAAGGCGGCTTGAGGCGCACGGCAGCGGTCGTCGAAACCAACGTGAAACAAAGATGAGCATTCGAGGTGCAGCACCCTCACCCCAGCCCTCTCCCTGAAAGGGAGAGGGGGTACGGACAAATCCCTCTCCCTGCCAGGGTTGCCAGGGAGAGGGCAGGGTGAGGGTTGTTTGCCGCGGTGACGCGGCATGTAAGGCGGCTTGAGCCCGGGGCAGCGGTCGTCGAAACCAACGTGAAACAAAGATGAGCATTCGAGGTGCAGCACCCTCAACCCAACCCTCTCCCTGAAAGGGAGAGGGGGCACGGACAAATCCCTCTCCCTGCCAGGGAGAGGGCAGGGTGAGGGTTGTTTGCCGCGGCGACGCGGCATGTAAGGCGGCTTGAGCGCACGGCAGCGGTCGTCGAAACCGACGTGAAACAATGATGATCATTCGAGGTGCAGCACCCTCAACCCAGCCCTCTCCCTGAAAGGGAGAGGGGGTACGGACAAATCCCTCTCCCTTCCAGGGAGAGGTTAGGGTGAGGGTTGTTTGCCGCGGCGACGCGGCATGTAAGGCGGCTTGAGCCCGGGGCAGCGGTCGTCGAAACCGACGTGAAACAAAGATGATCATTCGAGGTGCAGCACCCTCACCCCAACCCTCTCCCTGAAAGGGAGAGGGGGCACGGACAAATCCCTCTCCCTTTCAGGGAGAGGGGACCTGACGTCGTTCGTTCTTTGTTCAACTGACTCGACTCCAAATCATTGCTCCAACGCACTCTCGCTCACGCATGTCCCTGACCCTCGACTATCTGCCCCGCCTGCCCGTCAACAAGCAAGTGCCGATCGGCTGCATCGGCGCCGGCTTCATCATGGCCGACTGTCATCTAGTGGCCTATCGCACCGCAGGCTTCAATCCGGTGGCGATTGCGTCGGCCCGGGTCGAGCACGCCCGCGAGGTCGCCGCGCGACATCAAATTCCGCGCGTCTATGCCGACTACGAGCTGCTGCTGGCCGATCGCGAGATCGAAGTCGTCGACGTGGCCGTGCCGCCGGACAAGCAGTGCGAGGTGATCGAGCACGTCGTGCGGCATGCCGACCACATCCGCGGCATTCTGTGCAAAAGCCGCTCGGGATGGATCTGGCCGAAGCCCGGCGAATCGTCGATCTCTGCCGCCAAGCCGGCATCACGCTGGCCGTCAACCAGAACATGCGCTACGACCAATCGATCCGGGCGTGTCGCTCGCTGCTGGCCGGCGGCCAGTTGGGGCAGCCGGTGTTTGCCTCGATCGACATGCGGGCAATCCCCCATTGGATGCCCTGGCAGCAGCGGCTGGGCTGGGTCACGCTGCGGATCATGAGCATCCACCATCTCGACACGTTCCGCTTCTGGTTCGGCACGCCCGAACGAGTATTCGCCAGCATCCGCCCCGATCCGCGAACCAGCCAGAAGTTCGCCCACGAGGATGGCATCTGCCTCTACATCCTGGAATATGCCGACGGCTTGCGGGCTGCCTCGTGGGACGACGTCTGGGCCGGGCCGGCCCGCGAGGGAGCGGCGGCCGACATCGGCATTCGCTGGCGGGTCGAAGGCACGACCGGCATGGCCCGGGGCACGATCGGCTGGCCCGAGTATCCCAAACCGACGCCCAGCACGCTCGACTACACTACCTGCCGCTTGGGCCCCGAGTGGATTCAGCCCCGCTGGCCGGAAGTCTGGTTTCCCGACGCGTTCGTGGGCCCGATGGCCGAGTTGCTCTGCGCTCTCGAGACCGGCACCGAGCCCGCCACCAGCGGCCGCGACAACCTGGCCACGATGGCCCTGGTCGACGCCTGTTACCTCTCGGCCCGCGAGCATCGGGCGGTGGCGCTGGCGGAGTTGGGTATCTAACCGCCGCGTCGCGTGTCCCCTCAACCGGCGTCGCTCAGCCCAGCGAGCCGCGGGATTTATTCCCGCGGTATGTGCGGCGCGGGACCAGCATGGCAACCGGTGATCTCTGCGAGTTTCCCCACCCGCCTCGCTTCGCAAGCTCAGCCCGTGCGAGGAATCACGACAGCACATTGCGGCTTTCCTGCTCCAGCCGCTGCACGACATACTCTAGTACCGCGGGCACCATTCGGCTGGAACTGGCCCAAGGGGGCTCAATTGGCTAGTGTTCTTTGATCGGCACTTGGCGCGCCCGTACAATGGTACTAAGGCGCCCACAGGAGACCTCTATGCTGCTATTCTATTTTTTCTTTGCATCTTCCGTGAGGGGCAACCTGCGCCCTGATGGCACGCTCGAACTGGAGCAGCAACCCACACTGCCTCCGGGGCCCGTCGATGTCTACATCCGCCAGCGGTCGAGCCAAGACCGGGACTGGTGGAAGGCGCTCAACGAGGTCTTGGCCGACCAGGCAAGTCGTGGCTTCGTCGGCACCATCACGAAAATCGACCGAAGCGATGAGAGTTATGAAAAGCGGATGGAGGAAATCCGGCGCAATACGAATCGAGCCAGCCAGGACGGTTGATGCTGATCTATCTCGATACTGCGATTGTCAGCTACGCGATTGAGGGCGCCCCCGAGTTTCAGGCTCGCGCCATGCACCGCCTGGGTGTGGCCGCTGCGGCAGCCGACGACATTGCCACGAGCGATTTGACCCGACTGGAATGTCTGGTCTACCCGTTTCGTAATCGCGATCTCGCCTTGGAGGCGAATGATCGGCAGTTCTTGGGAAACACCGCGCTCTTGCCCCTTCCAGCGTTGGCATACGACCGCGCGGCGCAGATTCGGGCCGACCGCAATTTCAGTGTGTTAGATTCGCTGCACTTGGCGGCAGCGATCATCGGCAACTGTGATCTGATCCTCACAAACGACGCACGACTTGCCGGCTTTCCAGACATCGCCGTTGAGATGTTGCCAGCCGTGCCGTAACGCGGTTCGGACCCGGACAGCTGACCGCCACGGATCGCGGCCGCCCCCGCTCAAACCCGCCGGCTTTCCTGCTCCAGCCGCTGGACGAGGAACTCCAGCGCCGCGGGGACCATCCGGCCGTAGTAGGCAAAACCGTGGCCGCCGCCGCTGGTTTCGAGGTCGCACTCGTGCGGGATGCCCAGGGCGGCCAGCTTCATTCGCAGCTTGTCCGCGCTCGAATGCCAGCGATAGTCGGCCGGGTCGCAGCAGAACCACATGTTCCGCGGCCAGTTGAGCGGATGCACGTGCAGCGTGGCCGAGTCCTGCCGGGCGGCCTCGGCGTCGGAGTACATCTCGGGCAGCGTTTCGTCTCCCTCGTTCCAGCGCAGATAATAGTCGATCGCCGGCGAAATGGCCGCGCAGACCGGAAACACCCGCGGATGCTTGAACGACATTCGCAGCGCACCCTGGCCCCCCATGCTCGTGCCCAGCAGGCCGACCGCCGGCGGCTGCACGCCCCACCGCTGGGCAACGAACGGTAGCACCCGGTCGAGCACGTACCGCTCGGCCGTGATCGTGGCGTCGAACTCGGGGCAGATCCGATCGGTCCACCAGCTCCGTGCCGTGCGCGGGCAAACCACCCGCAGCCCATGCCGGGCAAACTCGGCCCCAAAGGCCGGCTGCTCGACCAGCCGGTTCAAGTGGACCCCGTGCAGATAGATCGCCACGAAGCCCTGCGGATGGGGCCGCTCGGGCTCGAACACGTCGCAGGTGTGGCCGGCCAGCTCGGTCTCGGTCCAGGTTCCGGCAAGGGTCACGCTAGAAACGCTCCGCACGAGGAAAAAAAGGCTCGCTGGGCCACCGCCCCATTGTTTCGCGGGTCCGGCCTGTGCGACAAGGGCCCCCGCGACAATAGGCCGCGGCCGCGCACCAAGCTTGGCAGGGCCCGGCGGCTGCGGTACACCTAAGATATGGGCCCAAAGCAAGTCAGCTTGGAGCGATTGCTGCAGATCGTGCTGGCCGGACAGATGGTCGTGGCGACCATGCTGTTCGGCGTGGGCACCGCGCGCCTGGCTGATCTGGTCGGTGGCGATCCTGGCCGTGGCGGCGATCTATTTCGTCGAGATCACCGGCCGGTTTCAGCTGCCCCGGAGTTGGGCCAACGCGATGTCGATCGTCGCGGTCTCGATCTGGCTGGCCAAAACCATGACCCTGACCGGCGAGACCCAGCTGATCGCCGTGACGTACGTGCTGCTCTTCCTGCAGTTGGTCCTGTTCTTTCAGGCCAAGGGAGAGCGGATTTACTGGCAATTGCTGGTGCTTAACGTGGCTCAGGCGGCGGTGGCCTCGGCCCTGGGACAAGGGCTGCTGTTTGCCGTCCTGCTCTCGGGCTACTTGATGCTGGGGATCGTGGCCCTGGCATTGCTGTTGATGCATCGCGAGCTAGCCCGGTTCGATCGTTCGACTGCGGCGGCGCCCGCAGCCGCCGTCACCGGCCTGCGGGCCCTCTTGCCCGCGACCGCGGCCCGGCCGGCATTGCAGTTCGTCGGCGCGGCGGCCGAGTTGCCGCAGGTCGACTATCGCCGCACGCTGGCCCACCAGACGGCGGGGATCGTCCTGGGCTCGTTGTTCTTGGCTTGCCCGGTCTATCTGCTGTTTCCCCGCGTCGAGCGGGATCGGGAATACTTCGAGGAGGAAATCCGCAGCGTCGGCTACTCGAAGGAGGTCACGCTCGGCGAGCAGGCCGGCGAGGCCACGCTCAACCCCGACGTGGTCATGCGGGTGCAGTTGTTCGACGAGCCGTCGGGCACGCCGTTTCAACTGACCGGCGAGCCGCTGTTTCGCGGCTCGGTGGCTAGCCGCTACTCGCTCGGCACCTGGACGAATTCGCGCGTTCGCTCGACCTATCCCCGGCCGCTGGAGCCGATCCGCGTCGATCGATACACGCGGCAGCACATCACGATCGAGAAGCTCAACGAAACGACCTTGTTCTCGATCGTGCCGGCCTACCGGGTCGACGACGACGAGCGGCTGCGGGTCGATAACACGGGCAGCGAGATCTTTCGCCCCACCAGCGTCAAATCGCAGCGGATGGAGTTCGATCTGGCGACGACCGGCATCTATCAGCGCAAGCAGTCGGCGATCGGGCCCTTATATCGATGGTCCAGCATCGACGAAGAAGAGCTGCTGAAAATGCCCGACGCCGGCCCCAACCAGCCCGACGTGCCCGACCCGCTCGCCGGTCTGCGGGCCGCGGCCGAACGGGTTCGGCGCAGGCCGGCATCGAACCCAACAACCGGCTCGCTCTGGCCCGGACGCTGGAGCGGCACTTGCGACTCGGGCCAATTCCAGTACACGCTCGAAGGGCAGAAAGCGCAATCCCTTGCTCGACCCGATCGAGGATTTCGTGGTCGAGCATCGCCGCGGGCATTGCGAGTACTTTGCCGGGGCCCTGGCCCTGATGCTCCGCAGCCAGGGCATCCCGGCCCGGATTGCGATCGGTTTCCGCTGCGGCGAATGGAACTCGGCCGGCGGCTACTACCAGGTCCGCCAGCTGCACGCCCACACCTGGGTTGAAGCCCTGCTCGAGCCCGAGCATTACGCCGACCAGGAGCTCAGCCCCGCCATGCGCTACGCCAGCGGCGGCTGGCTGGTGCTCGATCCGACGCCGGCCGGCGAGGGCAGCGCGGTGGACGTGCGCCAATCCCAGCCTCTGGACCCGGGCCGGCATGTACTTCGACTACTTGCAGGTGCTATGGAGCAAGTACGCCGCGGCGCTCGACGCCAACGCCCAGAAGGAGTCGATCTACAAGCCGCTGGGCGAATGGTTCCGCGCCGCGTTTGGAGTGGTGTTCAATTTTCAATCGTGGTCCGCCGCCGCGTGGTGGTTGGCCATGACCATTACCTGGCCGTTCGAGTGGTACAAGGCGAACTGGCGGACTCTGCCCGGCATCTTTTTGACCGGCATGCTGGGACTGGCCAGCTTCCTGGTCTATCGCGGCCGGCCGACCCTGACGCGCCTGGTGGCACGCCGCGGCCGCGGCAGCTGGCGGCCGCGGTGGGCCTGGCCCGCCGCTCGCAAAGCGAGACGCTCCGCCGGCTCGAGACCTGTCTCGCCCGGCGCGGATTGGTGCGCTTGGCGGGTCAGACGCCGTTCGAGTTTGCCGTGGTTGCCGGCGGCGAGCTGGCCGAGAACGTCGAGCTGCTATCGCTCTCGTCGCTGCCGCGGCGTGGTCGAGGCTTTCTACCGCGTCCGCTTCGGCGCCCGGCCGCTGGACAACTCCGAAGCCAAAGCGGTAGAACATGCTCTCCGCACGTTGGAGGCGAAGCTCTAGCGGCGCTCCCAGCCGGCGGCGACCGATGTCGGCTGCGGCCCTGGCTTCGCTCGTTCTTCCCGCGATCGCCGGTTGCGTGAGGCGTTTGTTGCCCCGGCCGGCCGCGGCGCGGTTGAGCCCTGGCCCCGCAGAGGATTTTTCTCGCGATGAAGATTGGATTAGTCGGCTATCAAGGATCGGGCAAGAGCTCGTTGTTCGAGTGGCTTACCGGAATCAAGGCCGATCCGGCCTTGGCCCACGCCTCGCAAAGTGCGATGGCCCCCGTGCCCGACGAGCGCGTGGCCCCGCTCTGCGACGTCTATCATCCCAAGAAGATCACGCTCGCCTCGCTGGAATTGGTCGACACGGCCGGGCTGAACCGCACGCACGAGGGCAATGCCACCCGGCTAAGCCTGATCCGCGAGGCCGGGGCCGTCGTCGTGGTGGTCGCGGCGTTCGACCGCTCGGCCGATCCCGTGGCCGACCTGCGCCGCCTGGACGAAGATGCGCTCCTGGCCGACATGCAGATCGTCGTCGGCCGGGTCGAGCGATTGCGCGAAAGCACCAAAAAGCCCCGGCCCAATCGCGACCAGGAACTGGCCGAACTGGCGGCCCTCGAGCCGCTGGCCGCGCAGCTCGAAGCGGGCACCCCGCTCAAGATCGACGAAATGTCGGACGACCAGGTCAAGGCCACTCGCTCGTTCCGCCTGCTCACCGAAAAGCCCCGGCTGATCATCCTCAACACGGCCGACGACGAAGAGCACCCCGAGCGCTTTCTAGAGAAGCTCACCGGCCCGGACAAGGCCGTGGCCGTGCCGATCGGGCTGGAGCTGGAGCTGCAGCGCATGGAGCCGGCCGACCGGGAAGCCTTTCGCCAGGAGCTGGGCATCGAGCTGTTCGATCGCGACAGCCTGCTGCGGACCATTCTCGACGTCTCGGGCCAGATGCTCTACTTCACCGCCGGCGAAAAAGAGGTCCGCACCTGGATGCTCCGCAAAGGGGGCACCGCCTTGGAAGCGGCGGGCAACATCCACACCGACCTGGCCCGCGGCTTCATCCGGGCCGAAACGATGCAGTGCGCCGACTTGATCCGGCTGGGCAGCGAACGCGAGATCAAGGCCGCGGGCCTGGTGCGGCAAGAGCCCAAGGACTACGTCATTCAGGACGGCGACATCCTGAACATCCGCTTCAGCGTGTAATCGGCGGGAACCCGGCACGCCGGCAGGAGCGTCTATACTGGACACGAGCCGGCCGCAAAATCGCGGTTGCGCTCTGGCCCTGTCGATCCGGGAGCATCCAATGAACGCTCGCGCTCTGCTATTGGCTCTGATCGGTCTAGCCTGCATCACGCTGCCCGCTCTGGCCGGCAACGTCTACCAGGTCACGAGCCGCCAAGGCGACAAGCGGGTCAGCTACGAAGTCCGCTTCGGCGGCGGCAAGCTGAACGATCAACTGACCGCCTTCGACCCCGAAACCAAGAAGTTCGTCTACCTGAGCTGGAAGCGGAGCGACGCCAGGCCGGCCCCGGCCATGCAGATCTGGGACCATCGCACGGGCGAAACCATTCCGCTCTATCGCTTCCCGGACGCCAAGTATCCGCTGCCGGTGATCCCCTCGCTCGAGGAGATGAAGGTCTGCCCGTTGACCGGCGACAAGGATTACAAGGCGATGCTCGACATCATTATCGACTAGAGACTGGCCCTGAGCAGGACCGCGTCGGGCAAAAGGGAGCGGGCCGCAAACGCGGCAAAAGTGGCGTGCGGCTACGTGCCCGCCCCGCCATTGCCGCCGCCCACGCCCATGCCGGTCATCATCCGGCGATAGGGCTTCGATTTGTGCACTGCGCCGGTTGCTCATAGCGCGGGCCGGCCGGGGCCGGGTCGGGCTGACCCTTGGTCGCGGCGATCAACTGTGTCCTGAGCAGCGCCGCCGGCTCCGGCGTGCGGAGCGGCAGCCTGCGGCGGAGCCACGCCGTAGTAGGCTCGGACCGCCTTGTGATCGATCACCAGCCTGGCCCCGTCGATCAACGCGCCGACGAACAGCCCGCGGTTGCGGGTGTACGACAGCACCTCGCCCAGCTTGTAGCCGTCGCCCATCGCGGTAGCGTCGCGCCCGACGGGTCCGGCGGAGGCGGCGGCGTCGGTGCCAATCGTGAACTTGCCGCTGGAGAGCGCCTCGGCGCTGCGCTGGCTCAGGAACACCAGCACCATGTCGACGTCCTCGACACCGACCTGCAGGCCGATGCTCCCGCCGCTCAGCGAGACCGGCTGCGGATAGGTCCACTGGCCGTCGAGCTGGCGGACCAGCGCCACCCCGTGACCGGTGCGGACCCCGCCGATCAGACCCAGCTTCATCGCGTCGGGCACAATGACCACGGCCTGGGCCTTGGCCAATACGTCGGTCGGAATCTGCTTGCCGGGTGTGCTGCGAACCTCTTGCAGCACCTTGCTGGCCGAGCGGACCGTCGCGTCGGTGTTCTCCGCCGCCGCCGCGGCCGTGGTCAGCCCCAACGCGGCGAGCAGTCCCAGTGCGGCGAGCAGTCCCGGCCAAGCCTCGCGTGCCACGGTTTACTCCCGCGGGGAATCGGTGCGCGTGGGGATTTCAAGGCGGGAACTTGTAGCGAGCCCGGGCGATTGGGGCAAGACCGGCTTGAAACAACACGGCAGGGAAAACCGCAAAGCCGCAAAGACGCAGAGAGGACAGACGAAGAAATGAGGAAGCGGAGGAAGCTAAGGGCGCAAAGAGGACGCACGAAGAAGGAAGAGAAAGCACGGAGAAGGCAGCGGCTGGCATTCCCCACGTTTGGTGGGCGCTCCAGACAGACGGCACAATGCCGCCGAAGGTCGCGGCGCGCTCGCCGGGACACCAGGCACCCTTGCCTCGATCAGTCCGGGGCCGGTCCCAGTTCAGTTAGGGAATGAGGAAACGGCTTGGCCTCCCACGTTCCGCATTCCGACTTCCGCATTCCGAATTCCGACTTTCCCTACGGGCACCACATCGGCTCGCAAACCGTGCTGCACGGGTCGTCGCAGTATTGCGGGCAGTACTGCTCCACCGGCTGGCACTGAACGGGCGGGCAGACCTGCACCGGCTGGCAAATCTGGGTTTGCGGAGCCATCTGCATCGGCGGAGCCACGGCCACCGGCGGGCAAACGGCCGGAGCCTCGCGCGGGGCCGCGATCATCGGCGGCTGCGACGGAGTGACGTAGATCGGTTGCTGCGGCGGAGCCACGACCACCGGCGTCGGCGGCGCGGTCATGACCGGAATCGGTGCCGGCACCGCGGCCAGCGGAGCCACCGCGGCCGGCTGATTGTGGTGCAGCCAACCGCAACAGTGGTCTTTGAGCCATTGGTTCTTGGCCCGTTCGCAATCCATGATGGCCCGGCAGCAGCTGCAGCCGGCAGCCTGCGAAACCAGGACGAGAGCGGTTAGCGTGAGCAGTGTTTTTCGCATGACGGTGCCTCGACGAGGCGGGGGAGGTTGTCGGGCGGGGGAGGTTTTCTTGATCGGGGAGCGGCAACGGCAAGGTTTGCGCCGCCGGCTATGTTTTCGTTATGCAACTCTGCCACACGCGGCGTGATGTGCAAACGCAACACGTAGAATTTGCGTATCAGCGAAAGCCTGATGCCGGCGCATGTGGAATGCTCGCGCCAGAAAGGCGCACGAGCGCTCGGTCATAACGGCTATGGCGGCAGTGCCGGCGCAACGACGACGGCGACGCGGGCGGCGCAATCGGATCGACGGTCGCGCCTGCCGTTAAGCCCACGGGCGGCGTCCCGTGGGCCGGCCCTCCAACTGGGCGTCGATCAAGCCGCTACGGCAGAGAGGCCTGCGCAGTCAAGGCGGCGCAGGCTCGCGTCGTTTGCTCAGTTGCCGCGGAGCCGAAATGGCTTGCGCACCCGGCCAGTCGCTGAGTCGACGCGAAAACGCACATACCGTGGGGACAAGCCCCACGGCTCGCTGGAGTGCGTTGGTTCGAGGGAGGCGTCGACTCGAGGGAGACGTCGGCGCGAGGGAGGCGTCGACTCCGGGGCGGCCCACCGGACGCCGCCGGTGGGCTTAACATTTCAAGTCCCCAGCCCCCAGTCCCCAGCCCCCCGCCCTCACCGTTCGGTGGGCTCTTCGAGATAGGTGTACCCCTGCAGGCCGTCTTCATAGAAGCGGAGGAAGCGGCCGGCCTCTTCGAAGCCGATTCGCTGCTCGCGGACCGCGACTTCGATCGAGCTGCGGAGCTGCCGCATCAGGCTTTCGACGTTGAACTCGACGTAGTCGAGCACTTCGCGGACCGTGTCCCCCTTGATCACCGTTTCGAGCACCACTTCGCCCTCGTCCCCCATGCTGACGTGGACGGCGTTGGTATCGCCGAACAAGTTGTGCATGTCGCCCAGGATTTCCTGATAGGCCCCGAGCAGAAATGCGCCCAGGTAATACGGCTCGCCGGTGAAGGTGTGCAGCGGCAGGGTGCGCTTGACGTCGCGGCGATCAATAAACTGTTCCATCTTGCCGTCCGAGTCGCAGGTGATGTCACCCAGCACCGCGTGCCGCGTGGGCCGCTCGTTCAGCCGGTGGATCGGCAGCACGGGAAACAACTGCTTGACGGCCCAGCTGTCGGGCATCGACTGGAACAGCGAGAAGTTGCAGAAGTACGTGTCCGAGAGCAATGCGTCGAGCCCTTCCAGCTCCTCGGGCACGAACTCCATCTGCTTGGTCAGCCGCTGGATCTTGTGCCCGATCGCCCAGAACAGGTTTTCGGCCATGCTCCGTTGGACCAGGGGCAGGTAGCCGGCATTGAACAGGTTCAGGGCCATGTCGAGCGACTGCTGGGCGTCGTGGTAGATCTCCAGCACGTTGCGCGAGGTGATCTGGTTGTAGGCGTCGAGCAGGTCGTGCAGCGGCTGCTCGACGTCGTCGCTCAATTGCTTGGGAATGTCGTTTTCGCCCAGCCCGGCCACGCCCAGCACGCCGAAGATCAATGCGCTGTGATAGGCCACCACGGCCCGGCCGCTCTCGGAAATGATCGTGGGGTGCGGCACGCCGGCTTCGTCGCAGACGCTCTGAACGTGATAGACGACGTCGTTGGCGTATTCCTGCAGGGTGTAGTTGGCGCTCGACTCGAAATTGGTTTGCGAGCCGTCGTAATCGACGCCCAGCCCGCCGCCGACGTCGAGATACTCCAGCCCCGCGCCCTGCTTGTGCAGCTCGACGTACACCCGGACCGCTTCGTTCAGCGCGCCCTTGATCTGGCGGATGTTGGTGATTTGGCTACCGAGGTGGAAGTGCAGCAGCTTGAAGCAGTCTTGCATCCCCCGCTGCTTGAGCTCATTGAGCGCCCGCAGGACTTCGCTGGTCGTGAGGCCGAACTTGGAGCGGTAGCCGCCCGACGATTGCCAACGCCCCGAGCCGCGGGCGGCCAGCTTGATCCGCATGCCGAAGGTCGGGCGCACGCCGATCTTCTCGGCGAACTTGAGGATCAGTTCCAGCTCGGTGTACTTTTCGACCACCGGGATGATCTTGCGGCCGATCTTGTGGGCCAGCATCGCCATCTCGATGAACTCGGCGTCCTTGAAGCCGTTGCAGATGATCGGCGTGTCGTTGCCGGTCATCGCGATCACGGCCAGCAGCTCGGGCTTGCTGCCCGCCTCCATGCCGAACCCGTAGGGCGTGCCGAACCGCAGCACTTCTTCGACCACTTGCCGCTGCTGGTTGACTTTGACCGGATAGACGCAGCAGTAGCGGCCGGTGTACTTGTGTTCGGCGATCGAGGCGGCGAAGGCGTCGTGGATCTCGCCCAGGCGGTGCTTGAGAATGCCGGCGAAGCGGATCAGGATCGGCAGATCGATGCCGCGGAGCTGCAAGCCGTCGACGAGCTGCTTGAGATCGATGAAGCGGTTGGGATCCTTGTTCGGATGGACCAGGACGTGCCCGGCCTCGGACACGGAGAAGTAGCCCTTGCCCCAGCGGCGGATGTCGTACAGTTCGGCGGCATCCACGGCCGTCCAGCGGCGGACTTCTTGTTCGAGCATGTGCGGCAATTCTCCGGGACGCAAAGCGCCGCGCTCGGGCGGCGACAGACTTCCAATGCTACCGCAAGGGGCCGGGCGCGTCGACGCCGGAAAGTGCCGGTCGTGCGGGTCGCGGCAGGGGTCGGACGCGGCGTTAGCAGCCGGTGAGCGGCGCCGCCCAGCTTTGATTCACTCTGGGGCCCTAACTAGACTAAAAGTAGCCGCGCCGTGACGGAGGCGCGTGGCCCGCTGCGACCGACTCGCCCTGCCGATTCGTCCCCCTTCGCACTGCCCGTTCGAGCCTGACCATGTTCGTCCATCAGAGCCAATTGGCCTATCAATTGGTGCCGGCCGACTACACCGCTCCGGCCCAGCACCGCCGCGAGTTGGAACGTCTGATGCTGCCCGCCTGGCATCTGGTGGCCAGCCGGGGCGACCTGCCGGGCGACGGCCACTTCGTCTCTCGCGAGTTGCTCGGCCAGCCGATCGTGATCCACAATTTCCAGGGCCAACTCAAAGCCTTTTTGAACGTCTGCGCCCATCGCCACTGCCGGCTGACCGACCTGGCTTGCGGCCGGCAGGCGACCCTGACCTGCCAATACCACGGCTGGGAATACGGACCGGACGGCTACACGCGGAAGATTCCCGACGCCGGCTGCTTCCGCCCCTTCGACCGCGAGTCGGCCCATCTGCACCCGCTGCGGCTGGCCGAGTGCGGCGACCTGATCTTCGTCTCGCTGGCCGAGGAGGGGCCCTCGCTCGAAAGCTTCCTGGGCGAGTGCTACGGCGTTCTGGCCGGCGGCACGAGCGGGCCCTGGAAGTGCATCTGGAGCTGGGAGCACGAATACCCCTGCAACTGGAAGCTGGGCATCGAAAACACGGTCGAGACCTACCACCTGCCCCAGGTGCACAAGAAAACGTTCTCCGGCATCTACCCCAGCGAAGAGGCCCAGGTCCACGAGCTGGAGGGGCGGGGGAGCGTGCTGCGCTACGACCTGCGCGAGTCGCCCCAGGTCACGAAGCTGCAGCGTCGCTTCGTCCGCTGGCTGGGCGGTACGTCGACCGACATCTATACCCATTACCTGATGTATCCGCACCTGGTCTTCACGACCAGCGACCTGTACAACCACATCCACGTTTATCTGCCGGTCACGCCGACCACTTCCCGGGCGATCGTGCGGATGTACAGCTTCCACGGCGTCAAACGCGACCCCTGGCACCGGCTGCTAGCCTGGATGGTCGCCCGAAGCGGGCGGCAATCGAACGCGATGATCCAGCTCGAGGACGCGGCCGTGTTTCCGGCCCTGCAGCGCGGGGTGGAAGCCTCGCCCCATACCGGCTGCCTGGGCACCCGCGAAGAGCGGATCTGGGCCTTCCAGCGGTACATCGCCGCGCAGGCCGGCAGCCAGGCCGCCCCGCGCGAACAGTTGCAGCCGAAGACCTGAAGCCGCCGCGGCCCCAATCCGCCCGGCCCGCGCTTCTGCCCGTCCGGCTCTTTTCTGCGCCCGGCGGCGCCCGATAATCGGGCCCGTGAACGACCAGCCGCCAGCCGCCGCCGACCAACACGCCGCCGCCGAGCGCCTGACCAGCTCCCTGCAATTGGCGCTGGTCAGCGGAGTCGGTCCGCGCTTGCGCAAGGCGCTGCTCGAAGCATTCGGCGATCCGGCCGCCGTGCTGGCCGCGGCGCCCAGCGAGCTGCGGGCCGTGCCGGGCATCGGACCCAAGCTGGCCCAGCGGCTGGCTGCCGCTCGGGACGAGATCGACGCCGGGCGCGTGGTGGCCGACTGCCAAACGCACGGCATCCAGATCCTGGCCGACACCGATCCCGCCTACCCGCGGGTCTTGAGCGAGATTCACGATCCGCCCGGCGTGCTGTTCGTCCGCGGATCGATCTTGCCGGTCGACGCATTGTCGATCGCCATTGTCGGCTCCCGACATGCCACGCACTACGGCCTGGCCCAGGCCGAGCGGCTGGCCGGCAGCCTCGCCCGGGCCGGGCTGACGATCGTCAGCGGGCTGGCCCGGGGTATCGACGCCGCCGCGCATCGCGGGGCGCTGGCCGCGGGCGGCCGGACGCTCGCGGTGCTCGGCAGCGGGCTGTTGAATATCTATCCGCCGGAGCACGTCGAGTTGGGCGATGCCGTCGCGGCCAAGGGGGCGCTGATCAGCGAAGCCCCGCCACACAGCCCGCCGCTGGCTGGCGCGTTTCCGCAGCGCAACCGGATCATCAGCGGCCTATCGCTGGGCGTGATCGTGGTCGAGGCCTCGATGCGCTCGGCGCGCTGATCTCGGCCCGGCATGCGATGGAGCAAGGGCGGGAAGTCTTTGCCGTGCCCGGCCGGGTCGACAATCGCCTGGCTGAGGGCTGCCACCGGCTGATCCGCGACGGGGCCCGGCTGGTCGAATCGGCCAACGACGTGCTGGAAGAGTTGGGCCCCCTCGTCGCGCCGGCCATCCAAGCCGACGGCCGAACGATCCATCATCCGGCCGAGCTCGCCCTGAACGAGTTGGAGCAGCAGGTCCTGGCCGCGGTGCCGATCGAAGCCACGTCGATCGACGCGGTCGTGGCCGCCAGCGGGCTGCCGATCCAGCAAGTCCTGTCGACCTTGAGCGTGCTGGAAATGCGCCGCCTCGTCCGCCGGTTGGGGGGAAACCGGGTACTCAGGCCGTGATTTCTGTGCCGCCGAAGCGTGGCAAGATTCGCCCGCCGCCGACGAAATAGCCTTGGCGGCAGGCGGCTGATAGGCTCCCGGCTTTTGGGGGTTGATTACAATGCGGCGCATCCGTCGGGGGCACGGCAGACGCACGGTCGGAAAAAGCCAGCCATGAAATGCGGCAGTTGCGGTGCCGAAATCCCGCCCGATGCGACCGTGTGCGAGTATTGCCGCACGAGGGTCGATCCGCCGGAGCGCCTTGAGTCTGACGAGCCACAGCCCGATCGGCCGCCGGCCCGGGCCGAGATCTTCGAGCGGATCAAGGCTTCGCAGGCGTACGCCCGGCGCCGTTCGCAGCGGCGATTGAGCCAGCTGGCCAGCCGGGGCCTGGTCGAACATCTGTTTCCGATCGGGTTCGTGAGCCTGTGGCTGGTGGCGGCCCTGGTCATTACCGGCACGTTTTTTTCGATCGGCCGTGCGGGCCCCTTTCCTTCGAGCCCGCCCAGCTGGATCGCGCTCGTGCCGCTCGGAATGGCGGCTTTTGGCGGCGTAGTGCTGGTCTTGATGCTCCGCGAACTGAGCAAAGCCCTTCGCGCGCCAATCGTCGGTCACGCCGCGATCGTGGTCGGCAAGCGAACCGCGGTCTCGGGCGGAGGGCAAAACTCGTCGGCCTCGACCAGCTACTACGCCACGTTCGAGTTCGAGGACGGCGCGCGCGACGAGTTCCGCCTTCGCGAGCGGCTATTCGGCCAGCTCAGCGAGCGCGACGCCGGCGTCCTCTTCACCCGGCACACGATGGCCCTCGATTTCGACCGAATCGTCGAGTGAGCAGAGTCGTCCGCTCCGGCGGCAATTAATTGTTGGCGTTCGGGATCACGACGGGTTCTGCGTCGGCCCGGGTGATCAGGTGGATATAAAGCGTGGGGTCGATGTCGCGCGTAATCAAATGGACGCTCGCATCGGCTGCGCTATGCAGCACCACGCCGCCGGCGTGATCGCTGCTCGGCCCATAGGCGATGGAGCCGGATTGGCCGAAAAAGCCGGCCGTCGTGTAACCATTCGGGGCGTAAAGCCGCGGAGTGCCGTCGGACCGCAGGCAGTCCGGCCCGCACTGGAGCGCGGAAACTTCTCCCTCGGACATGAATAGGAACCCCCTCGTTGGTGCGGTCGTGCTCCTGGTCAGCACCGTCCCGGCCGGACTTCCCGTGGTCCAAGCGGTCGTGCCGTCATACCAGGAGTTGAAGGCAGGTTCCTTAGTTTCGGCGATCATCAGCGTCTTCGAAGTGCCATCGAACAGGCTAAAGATTTTCCGCCCCTTGCCCGGGGTAATGACCCCGTCGGCCGTGCTCGGATCGGGCATGTGCAGCGATGTGGTCGCCGCCAACGCGACGTAATTGGTCACCTGCACGCCGCGGCGCGGCCGCGAAGTGCCGTCGTGGAACGGTCGATAGCCGGTCGCCGGCAAGCTGTAGCCGGCGACGGAGGCCGGGATGCTCGAGATTCCGCTGCACGTTGACGAGACGGTCGGGCCCGCGTAACTGGGGCAAATCACTTCGTCGAGCGGCACGGTCGCGAAATGCTCTCCGCTCGCAGACGGAAATCGGAACGCCGCGGAGTTGCTCCAGCCGTCGAGCGTGAACGATTGCGATGCATTCTCGATCGAACTGTAGAGACCGGTCACTTCCATGTAGGGCAGAATCATCACGATCCAGCTGTACCCCGACGCCGTGCCGGGAGTGGTCAAAAAGCCAGCCGCCGACGCCGAGCCACCGCTGCCGGGCAGCACGCCGACATTCGCCTCGCCAGCGGTGTTCGCCTGATAAGAAACGGCGGGGAAGCAGCGATAGACGTCGTGATGGTTCTGCAGGGCCAGGCCAATGATCTTCAGATGGCACGAACACTGGTTCATGCGAGCCTCCTCGCGGGCCTGTTGGATATACGGCGTCGCGAGGGCCAGCAGCACGCCGCAAATCGCCGTCAGCACGAGCAGGTCGCGGAGCGAAAAACGGAAAGGGGGACGCTCGATTTCGTTCATCGTATTGTTTCGCCCACCTTCCGCGGCGTGTTGGGCCAAACTTCGACCTTGAACCATTAAGCTAACGTTCCCGCGCGTCCGATCCATCCCTGTCGTCGCAGCACGCCAAAACGGGTTCTCCGCCGGCCCGCGTGATCAACTGGAGATACAGATTTGGATCGATGTCAGTCGTCACTGTGTGGGCGCTGGCGTCGGCCGCGAGGTGCATGACCACGCCGCCGGCATGATCGCTGCTGGGGCCGAAGGCGATCGAGCCGGACTGGCCCCTGAAACCAGTCGTCGTGTAACCGGCGGGAGCGTAGAGCCGCGGCGTACCGTCGGGCTGCAGGCAGGTGGGGCCGCACTCGAGCGCCGAGACCTCGCCCGGCGGAACGCGCAAGAACCCTTGAAGTGGCGGGGCCTCGCCCCGAGGCACCTTGCTGCCGGCCGGCATTCCCGTGGTCCAGGCCGTGGTGCCGTCGTACCACGAGTTGAATGCCGGCTCCTTGGTTTCGCAGGCGACGAGCGTCTTGGAGGTTCCATCGAGAAGCGTTTTCATGTTCAAGCCCCGGCCGGGAATGAGCGTGCCATCGGCGGACTGGGGGTCGGGCATGAACCGCGAAGTCGTCGCCGACAGGGCCACGTAATTGGTGATCTGCACGCCGCGCGGCGCCGACCTGGTCGCATCGTAAAACGGCCGATAGCCGGTGGCCGGCAGCGAGTAGCCCGAAACTGAGATGTTGCCCAGGCCGCTACACGCCGTGGAAATGCGCGGGCCGCCGTAGGCGGGGCAGATCACTTCGTCGAGCGGCAGAGTGGAAAAGTGACCCAGAGCGCCGTCGAAATCGATCTGGTATTCGACCGAGTTGCTCCACGCTTCGCGTCGATAATCGTCCGTCGTGCGCACGATCGACGTGTTCGGCTCGGTCCGATTGAGATAGGTGAGAATCATGACGATCCAGCTATAGCCCGACGCGGTCCCCGGCGTGGTCAGATACCCGGCCGACGTGCCCGACGTGCCGCTGCCCGGCATCAGGCCGACGTTGGCCTGGCCGTCCGCATTCCCCTGGTATGAAAGGGGCGGGAAGCGTTTGAACACGTCGTGATGATTCTGCAGGGCAAAGCCGAGGTTCTTGAAGTTCGCCGCGCACGCGTCCCGGCGAGACCTCTCCCTGGCCACTTGGACGGCGGGCGCCGCGAGGGCAGAAAGCAGTCCGCAGATCGCGGTCAAGGCAAACAGATCGCGCAAGGTGAACCGGCGAATGCCGTGCTCGGCGGCAGCAGTGGTGCGCGAAACCGAATTCGGTTCGGAGCGGGACATGCGCGTTTTTTCCGCTGGGGCGACGAACGTCGCACACGAGATGAGCCAGCGCACATCATACCGCAACCGGCCAGCCGCGAGCAAAAAATCAAGCGCGTTTGATGCGCGATCGGAGTCGCGAATTGCGGCAACCCGCAAAGCGATTTGGCCCCCAATCGTCAACGACGGCTGCTGCAATCACGACCGCATCGGACGCTCGGATGGATTATGATAGAACGTGATCAAGGCGTCCGTGGCGAATCTTGCGTGTAGGGCTGGTTCTTCAGAGGGTTCAAGCATGGCTGGCGAAGGACAAATCCACCGTGGGGTTGTTCACGGTCGCACCATCGAACTCGATCGAGACGCAGGGTTGCCCGACGGTCAGGAGGTCGTCGTGAGCGTGCTGTCACCCGCCGAGGCCGGATCAATGCGGCAGCGAGGTGAAGGCATCCGCCAGTCTGCCGGCGCCTGGGACGACGACCCGCAGGGGCTGGACGCGTTTCTGCGCCGGATGCCGAGCAGCGCGAGCAGAGCCGGACGGAGATTTGCTACCCCAACGCCGCCCAGCAGAACACGACCGACAGATAGGCAAACGCCACGGTCAGGCCGTGATAGCCCCAGCGCAGCAGCCGGTTGGTCAGAAACGGCCGGGCGTCGAACACGAAAAACTGCACGCCCAAGCGGGCCGACCAGAACAGGCCGATCAGCCCGCATACGGCGCGGGCCAGCGGCGTGCCCGCCGCCAGACTCGGGGCCTGCAATAAAGTCAGCAGGCCGAAGCCGGCGATCACCAGTACCACGAATGCCCCGTGGACCCAGATCAGTTCGCGCAGCAGCTTGGGCAGCGACTGCAGCGAGCGGCGCCAGTCGAGCACCCGGGGCGTCAGAAAACTGGCCGTGAGGATGCCCAACTGCACAATGCCCGCCGCACGCATGCAGAGCTCGATGCGGTTCATCGCACGCCTTCCTTTCCCTCAGCTGGCTCCGATGGCCCGGAGCAAGCCGCCGATCACCCGAATCGCAAACGGCGGATGAAACAACAGCGGCGCGGGCCCCACGACCAGCAGCCAGGCAAACAACCGGGCCCGCCGCCCGCGTTGAATGCCCAGTCGCCGACCCAGCCGCGAGCCGGCTGCCAACACGCCCGCCGCTTGCAGCAAGAAATAGCCGCTGGGCAGTCCCCAGCCGCCGCGGGCCGGCAGCGAAATCGCCAGCTCGTGCAGCAGGGCCGAAAAGACAAACACGGCCACGAGCGCCCAGCGAGCCCCGATCCTTCCGACCAGCGGTCGATACACGGCATCGTACGCCACCTGGCGGAAAGCCAGGTTCCAGCGCTGACCCCAGAATTCGCCCAGCGTGCGGGCGGCCCAGGGCCGGCGCATGATCGGAGCCGCATCGACCCCTGCGGTCCGCCAGGCGAGCGACACGAGATCGAACAGGCCGAAGTGGAACAGCAGCAGCAACCCCGCGATGCCGAGCCAGCCGGCAACGAGCGGAGTCATCGTTGGGACCCACCTCGCTACAACTGCGATCACCGCCACGCCGGCCAGAATCCGCAAGGCGGCTCTGGCCCACTGGGTGCGGGCCGGCGCGTTGACCCTCTTGCCCCGATCCAGAAACGCCTTCGCATCCATTCCCGGCCAGGCGAGCAGATAGCCCAGCGTCCGCCCTGCGCCGGCCGCGCTGCCTTGTCCTACCGCCAACCGCCAGGACAGCCATTTCAAGCCGGCCAACAGCGCGAGTGCGAGCGCCAACATCCGCTGCCAGGCGGCCCAGTTCATCGACAACATCGCGGCCTGCGCCGGTCAGGAGCGGCAGCGGCAACCAGGCGACTATGGATCGCGGGCTGTTTCCAGTCGCGCGCGCCCGGCAACGCTTGTCGAGTGTTTTAACCATGGGGCCGTGCTGGCCGTTGCAGATTGCATGCTGACCACCCGACGTTCTTCAAAGGAACCAAATCGCTGAGCTGGGCCGCAAAGCCGCTCCGCGCTCAACTAACCGCGAAACTGGTGCGCGGATTAACCATGTCGCGGATAGCGAAAGCGGATGCGCCCGTTTTCCGCGAAACTTCAGAATTGTTCCCGCCATGCAATGCTGGCACGCATGTCGGGGGGTTCGACGACCTCGATCCGCGCGGGCCGCGGAACTCGCATGGCATCGTTTGGCGAAGCGCGGCATAATGCAGTCATGTCTGAGCAGCGGCGCCCAGTTTGCCCGGCCCGCCGCCGCTGGTTTTGCCCGGGATCGCAAAGGAGCTTTCCATGTCGCGCCATTTCGCCGGTCGGCTGGCGATTTCGTGTTTGCTGCTGTCGCTGGCTGCCCCGTTTGGCCCCCGAACGGCCCGGGCCGAAGGCGATGGCCAGGCGGCCCTCGACCAGGCCATCGAGGCCAAGCTGTCGGTCGAAGGGCTCGACGATCTGAGCGAGGTGATCCGGCTGTGCCGCAGCGCTTTGCGGCGGGGCCTGGACGAGAAGAACAAGGTGTTCGCCTCGGAAATGCTGGCCGGCAGTTTGACCCAGCGGGCCGAGATCGTGTGCAGCGAGATTTTCGATCGCCCGACGCCCACGCCTCGCTGGCCCGAGCTGCGGCGGCTGGCCCTGTCCGATCTGGAAGAATCGCTTGAGCTCAATGGCAAGCAGGCGGACGCCCAGTACATGGTCGGCCGGCTCAATGCGCTGCCCGGCGGCGACCGCGACGACGCCCTCAAGGCGCTTAACGCCGCGGTGAAGCTGACCGAAAAGGAGCCGCAAACCCGCAGCAAGGCCCTGCTCATCCGGGCGACGCTGCAGGAAGAAGACGACCAGCGGCTGGCCGACTACAACGACGCGGTCAAGCTGGCTCCCCACAATGCCGACGCGGTCCGTGCCCGCGGGCTGTACTACATGTCGAAGGACCAGTTCGACACGGCCCTGGCCGATTTGAACCTGGCCATCGAGCTCGATCCGAAGAACGCCGACAATTACGAGGGCCGGGGCATCGTCGAGTTTCTGATGAAGGATTACGACGCCGCGCTCAAGACGCTGGACAAGGCGGTCGAGCTGGATCCCGACTCGGCCCTGACCTACTCGCACCGAGCCCGGATCTACGCCATCCGCGGCGACAACGACAAGGCCCTGGTCGAAATGAACAAGGCCATCGAATTGCAGCCCCGGGCGATCGATTTTCTGATGCTCCGGGCTCGCATCAATCAGCAAGCCCGCAAGTACGACAAGGGCCTGATCGACGTCAACCAGGTGCTCCGCCTCAGCCCCGGGCTGGAAGAAGCCATCAAGCTGCACGCCTTGCTGGCGGCCGGTTCGGGCCGCATCGACCAGGCAATCAGCGATCTGGAAGAGCTGAACATCGAGACGCCCAACGACGCCGAGTTGATGTTGCAGTTGGCGCTGTTCTACGCCGCCGACAAGCAGCCGCAAAAAGCGGTCGACACCTACGGCGAGGTGATCGCCAAGGATCCCAAGAACTGGATGGCCTATCGCGGCCGGGCCGACGCCTACCTCTCGCTCGGCAAGCAGTTGGACGCCTTGGCCGATTATGAAGCCGCGCTCAAGCTCCGGCCCGACGATTCCGGCATCCTCAACAACCTGGCCTGGCTCCTGGGCACCTCGACCGTCGAGCAGGTCCGCAATGGCAAGCGGGCGATCGAGCTGGCCACCGAGGCCTGCAAATTGACTGAATACAAGCAGGCCCACATCCTCAGCACGCTGGCCGCCGGCTACGCCGAGTCGGGCGATTTCGAGACCGCGATGCGCGGTCGCGCAAGGCGGTCGACCTGGGCGGCACGCCGGCCATGAAAGAGCAGCTCGCCAAGGAGCTGGACAGCTACAAGCAACGCAAGCCGTGGCGCGAAGAAACTCCGCCCAACCTGGCCGTCGAGCCGGATGACGACGACGCGGACGAATCGGCCCAAGACGCGACCGACAAGCCGGGCAACGACACATCGAGCACGGCCGACGACGCGGCCCCCGCCGAATCGTCGCTCGACAAGGCCGACGTCCCGCGCAAGCCGGCCCGCCGCTAAAAGTGGCAGCCCTGGCCCAGTCGCGTCCTCCGGTCCTTCGAAAGGCGCTGGCCACCCGTGAACCGCGAGCAGGCCTGGCAGCTGGTCTGTCAGTACACCCAGAGCGATAGCCTCCGCAAGCACATGCTGGCGGTCGAAGCGGCCGTCCGGGCCTACGCCCGCAAGCTCGGCGGTGACGAAGAAACCTGGGGCATCGTCGGCCTGCTGCACGATTTCGATTACGAGCGCTGGCCCGATCCGCCCGACCATCCGCTGGAGGGTGCCCGGATTCTGACCGAGTTGGGCTGTCCGGCCGAAGTGATCTATGCCATCAAGTCGCACGCCGACTATCTGACCGATTGCCCGCGCGTGTCGCCGCTCGACAAGACGCTCTACGCCTGCGACGAGCTGGCCGGCTTCGTCACCGCGGTGGCCCGGCTGCGGCCCGAGGGCATTCGCGGGATGCAAGCCGCGAGCGTGCAAAAGAAGCTCAAGCAGAAGAGCTTCGCCCAGAGCGTCAGCCGCGAGGACATCCTCCGCGGCGCCGCCGACCTGGGCGTGCCGCTCGACGAGCATATCCAGTTCGTCATCGACGCGATGGCCGAAATCACCGACGAGCTGGGCCTGACCGGCAGTTCGACCGGCTAACCGGCGGCCGCAGCGGCCGGAGCTCACTTCGGCGGCGGCAGCGGTTCCTCGCTCGGCGACGCGGCTTTGCCCAGCGGGAACCAGCGGACGCCGTGCGGGCGCTCGACGACGATCGGCAGCTGGCTCCCGCTCAACTGTCGAGCGCGCTGGTCGAGCATTGTTCCCAGCTCGCCGAGCTGGATCGTCCGCCGGCCCTGGTCGTCGGCGAGTTTGCCCTCGGCGCCTTGCAGCGCCCAAACGAGCGCGGCGACGAGCGCGCTCTCGCCGGCGCGTGTTTTTCGTTCGCAGCTTTCTCGATGACCGAGCGACGGCTACCACCGACCACGACGACGCCGTAATCCTCGGTCAAGATCTCGCGAATCCACTCACCGGCCGCCAGTTCCAGGCGTTTGGCCCCATCCTGCCGCTGAGCAGCCGAACAAAAGCCGCCGCCGGCCTCGCGGTGGGCCGGCTCGGCCGTGTGGTCCAAATCGAGGACCAGCAACAGATGCCCCGCGATGGCCGCCAGGCGGGCAGCGAAATCCGCCGCGGGAATCGCGCCCGAGCTCTCGGCCGGGCCGGGCCGCAAGCTGGCGCCGAGTTGATAATGGCCGGTGGCGTCGGTCGAATCGGCGCCGGCGTAGTAGATCACGGCCGTGTCGGCCAGCGTCATTTCCTGGCCCAACTGATCGAGCGCGTCGAGGATCGCCTGCCGGTTGACGTCGCCGTCGGCCAGCGTGCGCGCGACGACGGCATCGAAATGCCGGGCCCCGGACGCCCGCAGCGCCGCGGCCAGGCGCTGGGCATCCTGGGCTAAGACGGATGGTTTATCCGCCGCGGGCTCGGGCCCGGCGCCGATCGCCAGCACGTACAGTTTGCCGGCCGACGGCTCGGCGGTGTGGGTCGCGTCGGCTGGAGTCTCTGCGGCAAGCTGATCGCCCGCCGCGCGCTGCGTGACTTCCAGCGGCCGGCTCAGGCCGTAGCTCTCGGCCGTTTCGGCCTTGACGATCACCTGATGTTTCCCGGGGGGCAACCGTAGCGTCCACTCGCGCCGTGCGCTCGCCTGATTGGGAGCGGGTTCAACCGGCTGCGGCGGGCCGTGCGGGCGGCCATCGACGATCAGCCGCAGGGCGGTGATCGGATCCTCACCGGCCGGCTGGGCCGTCGCCGCGACGTGCAGATCGGCGGCGTCCAGGTCGATCTCGCCTGGCCTCCGGCTCGTCGAACTTGATTTGCGGCGGCAGGACATCGGCCACCACCAGCTTGCGCGTCTGGATCGTTTGCTCCCGGTCGGCCAGATCGAGAGCCTGATACGCATCGCCCGTGGCCAGCAGCCGGCGGATCACGTCGGGACGATAGAGCGATTTGTGGAACTGCGAGGCGGGATAGTAGGCGGCCATCTGGTCGGGCCCCTGGTTGACGTGCCAGCCCATCAGGCTTTCGCCCGCCAGCGAGGCGGCATAGTAGCCCTGCGGCGTCCAAGCAATCCACTGGTTGCCGGCGGCAAACAGCGAAACGAGCTGCGTCCCCTTTTCGAGGTGCCAGAGTTTGACGATCTGGTCGTTGCCGGCGGTGAGCAGGTAGCGAAAGTCGGGCGAGGGGGCCAGGCTCCAGATATCCTCGCCGCGGCCCATCAGCTGCTGCTGAATCTGGGCGTTGTCGGTCCGAAGGATGTAGACTCCGCCGCTGGCGCCGACGACCGCCCGCGCGGGCGAGAGCAAGCTGAAGCAGCGGATCTGATCGTAGGATTGGGGCAGGCGGAACATCGAGAGCGTGGTGCCCCCGCGGGCGATGCCCACTTTGCTGCGGTTCTGCCGGCCGCCCTCGATGCCGAGGGCCATCCGCAGCTCGCCCAATTGCGGCCGGGCCCGGAGAAATGTCTTGTCAGGCGGCGGCCCGAATTCCAACTGGCCGAAGCAAAACGTCCGCTCCAGCGGACCGCCGTTGTCGACCGTGGCGCCTTTGGTGCTGTGCCCCCAAGCGACCGCCTGGCCGTCGGGACTCCAGCCGACCGAGATCACGCTTTGGCCTTGCCCCTCGAGCTTGCGCACGGTTTTGCCGGTGGATGTGTCCCACAGCCGGATGGCGCTCACCGAGTCGCCGGTGGCCGCGAGTTTGCCGTCCGCCAGAAAAGTGCCGCACAGGACGCTATTGGCATGCCCTGGATAGTGCGCGTGCTCATGGCCGTCGACCATGTCGAGCACGGCGGCGCCAACCGGCGGCAGCGAATTGCTGCCGTAGGTATACAGCAGCCGCTTCGAGTCGGGCGAAAAGGCCACGCTCGTCACTTCGTTGGGCAGATTCGACCAGGCATAGCGGAACTTGCCGCTCGGCTCGAACAAGCGGATCGATTTATCGCTCCCGCCGGTGGCGATCGAGCGGCCGTCCGGACTCCAGGCGACCGTCAGCACCTCGCCCGCCTGCGGACGCAGCTGGGCGACCGTGGCCCCGCTGGCCGGGGACCAGATGCGAGCAGTCTTGTCGATCGAGCCGCTCAGCAGGTACTTGTCGTCGGGGCTCCAGGCCACGGCCTGGACCACGGCCGTGTGCCCTGCGAGCACCTTGGTCGTCTGGCCCGTCGCGGTGTCCCAAATTCGCAGCGTGCCGTCGTGGCTGGCCGAAGCGAGTTGCCGGCCATCGCTGGAAAACGCCAGATCGAAAATCGCGTACGGATGCCCCTGGAGGCTGTGGACGATTTGCCCCTCGGGCAGGGCGATCAAATGAATCCGATGATCGAGTTCCGGCGTAAGGGCCCGATACCCGGCGACGGCCAGCAACTTGCCGTCCGGCGAAATGGCCGCCGTAAACAAGTACCCCAGGATGCCGCGGGCAATCGGCGGACGCAGCACCCGCACCGGCTCGCCGCTGGCCAAGTCCCAGAAGCGAATCGTCTTGTCCAGCCCGACGGAGATCAATTGATCGCCGTAGCGGGTGGTGAGCAGCTTGTAGATCGAGTTGGTGTGTCCGCCGGTGTCGAGGGCCAGGATCGGGCGCTCGGGGGGCGAATCGTCTTCGACGACTTCCGGCGCGGAAATCTCCGCCCCGGGAGCTGCGTGGGGCCCGGTCGCAGCCAGGGTCGACAGCAAGCAGGCAAAGCGAAGCACGAGCGCCCAGCGCGCCGCGGTGCGCGAGCGCCGAGTGCCGGCGGAACGGCCTGGTGGTGCGCTGCGCTCATCGGCTCCATCCTTGGCGGCGTCGCTGCCCGGCGTCCGCCCACGCCGCGGGGCAAAACCTGATGCTACGGCTACTCGGGCCGAGCGATCAAGACCGCGACGGCCTGCCCGGCGACCGCCTGATTGAGCAATAGCGCGTAGCGGCCTTTGCCCGCGGCCGGGTCCGCCATGCACGACCTGCACGGGGCAATCCGGATCGGGCTGCCGGTAATTGAGCGTGGGCGGAATCTGCCCCGCAGTCAAAGCCAGCACGCTGGCGACCGCTTCGACGGCACCGGCCGCCGCGCCCAAATTGCCGAAAAAGCTTTTGGGCGCCGTCACCGGCACGTCTCCCAGTTCGGCGCGAATCGCCTGAGCCTCGGCCCGATCGGCGGCGACGGTGCCCAATCCGTGAGCGTTCACGTGGTCGATATCGGCCGGGGTGAGTTTGGCCCGGTCCAGCAGCTGCCGGATCGTCGCGCGAATGGCCGAGCCCGTCGGCGCCGCACCGGGCCGCGGCGGCTCGAAGCCGCTGGCGTAGTCGACCACCTGGGCCAGGATCGTTCGTCCCCGGGCGGTCGCGTGCTGCCGGCTCTCGAGCACCAGCGCCGCGGCTCCCTCGCCATACACCGTACCGTCGCGGGTGGCGTCGAACGGCCGCAAGGCGCTCGCGGGATCGTCCTGCCGCTGCGACATCAGTTGCTCGTCCCGGCAAATCCAGTACATCGGATGAATCCGCGACCCGGCGCCGCCGGCGATGACGACGTCGGCCAGGGACCGCTCGATCAGGCGAACCGCTTCGGCCATGGCCAACAGACTGGAGACTTCGCCCAAGACCACCGTGTTGTTCGGCCCCCGGGCATCGTTGGCAATGGCGATGTGGCAGGCCGGCATGTTGGGCAGGTACTTGAGCATCCAGAGCGGATACATTTCGCTGAATGCCCGGGCGCCCCAGTGCGCCGTGTCGACCTGGCCGGTCGCCAGACAGGCCCGGTACGCCGGCTCGAGCTCGGCCGGATCGCAGTAGATCATGTCGCCGCCGAACACCACGCCGAACCGTTCGGGATCGGCCGAGCCGGCCGCCAGGACCGCGTCTTCCAGGGCCAGCCGGGCAGCCGCAAAGCCCAACTGGATGTCGCGCGACATCACTTTCAGACTTTTGCGGGGCGTGACGTAGAGCTTGGGATCGAAGTCCCGCACCGCGCCGCCGAACGGCGAGCGGGCCGAGCCGACGGCGAACTCCTCCAGCTGGGTGACCCCGCTCCGGCCGGCCAGGAGCGATTGCCAGAAGGCCTCGCGGCCCAGCCCGATCGGGCTGACGACTCCCAAGCCCGTGATCACGACTTCGTGGGCTGGGACCATGAACCGAAGTCTGCCCGTCCGGGTGGGAGTTGGGGGGAAGGAACGGAACCGCTGCGAGCGGCAGAAATGGGCCGGGGACGAGCGGGAGGCGGCTGCGGCGCACGCGGTCGTGCAGGGTCAGGCGACGGCCGGGCCGAATTCAGGCGACATCGTGCGTGCCCCGTTTACGCCGGGCGGGGTTCATCGTAATCGGCCGCCCGCGGGCGAACAAGCGTTAAAGGGCCCGTGGTCGCTACAGCAGGAATTCTGCCGCCGGCGCCCGAAATTTTTCCGCCGCCACGCCGATTTGATCCAAGAACGAGCAGGGAGGGGCCGGCACCCCAGGGCGGAGGACCGGTTCCAGGCGATCGATTTTTCCCAGGGATGAATCCGCCGGGCGGCCGATGGCGCGAGCGCCACGCTGCCCACCACCCCACCGGTCGCGCGCGAGCCGCGCGCCGTTTGGCAAAGGTCCCCCGCCATGCTCCAGCCGAATACCCCATCCGCAAGCTTTTCGATCGGCCAGGCCCGGGCGATCGTCAAAGATCTGTTCCAGCCGAACCCGGCGATCTACTGGTGCGATTTCCTGGCGTCGCTGGTCGTCGGGACGATCGGCTATGCCCTGGTCCGCCGCGTGACGCCTTGGAGCCCGCAGCAGGCGCTGGCCTTTGCCATTTCCGTGACGCTGTACTATCGCTCGGCGTTGTTCCTGCATGAGATGTCGCACTTCCGCGACAAGCAATTCCGGATGTTCCGGATTGTGTGGAACCTGCTCTGCGGAATTCCGTTCTTGACGCCGTCGTTCACCTACTACTCGCACGTCGATCACCACATGCGGAAGCATTACGGCACCGACGACGACGGCGAATACTTGCCCCTGGGCACGACCGGCCCCTGGCAGATCGTGCTCTATCTGTGCCAGCCGCTGGTGATTCCGGTGCTGGGCGTGCTGCGGTTTCTGGTGCTCTCGCCGCTGGGCTGGATTTGCCCGCCGCTCCGGCGCTGGCTGCATCAGCACGCCTCGTCGCTGGTGATGGATCCTTCCTACGTGCGGCCGCTGCCGGGCCGGCAAAGTCTGCGGATCTTCCGGCTGCAGGAAGTCGGCTGCTTCCTGGTCTGCCTGGGAGCCACGCTGCTGCTGGTGCGCGGGCGGCTGCCGATCGCCTTCGTGTATCAGGCCTATGCGACCGCCGTGGCGATCCTGTACCTGAATCATCTGCGCACGCTCGCCGCGCACCGCTATACCAACGCGGCGGGCGAAATGACCTTCGCCGAGCAATTGCTCGATTCGGTGAACTTTCCGAATTCGTGGATCTCGGGGATTTTTTGGGCGCCGCTGGGCCTGCGGTACCACGCCCTGCACCACCTGTTTCCCTCGCTCCCGTATCACAATCTGGAGCGAGCCCATAACCGCCTGATGGCCGAGCTGCCGGCCGATTCGCCCTACCGGGCGACTAATTGCCCCAGCCTGCCGGCCGCCCTGGGCGAGCTCTGGCGACTGTCGCGCGGCGCCGGCCGGCGTGCCAGCGAAGCGGCGCGACCCGGCCAGGGCCGATTGACTGGGCCGCTGACGGGCCCCCTGGGACTGGGCCGGCGCGACGGCCAGCTGTCCTGACGCGTGGGGGCCTCAGGCCGAAGGCGCCTGGCCGGCCGGTTCGGGCGGCGGATAGTCGTAGATCCGGTAGGTCTTTTCCAGGATCGCGCCCCCTTTTTCCAGGGATTTGCGCGAGAGGTGGTTCGACTCCAGCACCCAGGAGAACTCGGCCTCTTGCAGGCCGGAGGAAAAGACCTTGGGAATCAGCGACTTGAGCAGCACCAGGCCCACGCCCCATTTCTGGAACTCGGGGATCACGGCCGTGGCGATCGCCCGGAATCGCTTGAACGGTTTCCGCTTGTTGAGCAGCTTGAGAAACCCGAACGGAAGCAGCCGGCCGTCGATCTCCTTGATCCGGGGATTGTAGTCGGGCAGGCCGAACACCGCCCCGATCGTCTTGCCCTCGACCGTGGCGAACAGTGCCAGCTCGGGAATGATCAGGTGCTTCATCTCGCTGCTCATGTGCTCGATTTCGTGCTTCGAGAGCGGCGTGAAGCCCCAGGTGCCGCCGAGCGACTGGTTGTAGATGTCCAGGAACAGCCGGATCTCTTGCTTGAAGCGCGACTTGTCGATCGGCCGGACGTGGATCCCGAACCGCTGCTGGGCCTCGTCGGCGATAAAGGCGAGCTTCTTGTCGAGCTTGTAGACCATCTCGACCGGACCCCAATACGAAAACAGATCCTGCACGCCGCGAAAGCCGTACCCCTCGACCAGCTTCTCGTAGTAGGGAGGGTTGTACGTCATCATGAACGTCGGCGGCGTGGTGAAGCCCTTGATCAAGAGGGCGCACTCGTAATTGAGCGAAGGGTTCAAGGGCCCGCGCATCCGCTGGATGCCCCGTTCGGCCAACCACGCACGGGCCGCATCGAACAGCTTGGTGGCGACCTCCTGGTTGTCGATCGACTCGAAGAAGCCCCAGAAGCCCAGCTCTTCGTTGTGGTACTGGGTGAAGGCCGGGTTCACGATGGCCGCAATCCGTCCGCAGGGCTGGCCGTCGGCATAGGCCAGGAACGTCTGCATCTGGGCGACTTCGTGAAACGGATGCCGGGCGTAGCCGACCAGGGCTTTTTGATTCTGCCGCAAGGGCGGGACCCAGATCGGATCGTCCTTGTACAACTGCCAGGGGAGCTCGAGGAAGGCTTTCCGCTCGCGCCGCGTCTGCACCGGTTTGACGATCGTTTCCATGGACCGAATCGGCCGCAGCATAAACAGGTTCCTGCAGGGATGGGAGCGTCGCTAGTTCTACAACTGGCGGTTTGCAGGGTCAAGCCGAAGATTCATCCCAACCTATGCGCTGGGAAGCGGTTACGAAAACCCACGGCTGCCCGGGCCACTGCTGCAGGCGCCAAAACGTTCTGGCCGCGCCGCTGGGCACCACACTCGCGGGGAACCCTACCGCCCAGAAGATGGGCGTACCGACTGTTGAAAAATGCCTTCCTGGCATATTTCAACCTCGCCAAGGGCAGAGCGAAGCTCCGCCCGGCTCGCAAAACGACGACTTGCGTCGTCCTTTTGGGATCGCATCCCTGCGATCGCGCAGCCTGTTGAATTCTTCAACAGGCTGCTAACCCCCGCCCGGCGACAGCAAGCCTGCTAGCGAGCCCGACTTGAGCCGGGCCTGGGCCTGCTCCATTTCGCGGTAATAGCTCCGCCGCTCGAGCAGCCGGCCCGCCTCCTCGTCGATGACGGCGATTACCTCGCGATGCAATTGCAAGGCCGAGGCGGTGACCTGAGCCGTGATCGGACCTTCGATCGTGTCGCGAATGGCCCGGGCTTTCGAGTCACCCACGGCCAACAGCAGGCACTCCCGCGATTCGAGGATCGTGCCGACTCCCATCGTGACCGCCAATCGCGGCACTTCCTGTTCGCTGCCGAAGAAGCGGGCATTGTCGCGGACCGTCTCGGCCGTCAGCGTTTTGAGCCGCGTCCGGCTGCCGAGCGAAGAGCCCGGCTCGTTGAAGGCAATGTGCCCGTCGCTGCCGATGCCCAGCACTTGCAGATCGATGCCCCCTTCATCGGCGATCCGCTTTTCGTACTGCTGGCAGGAGACTTCGAAATCGAGCGCCCGGCCGTCGGGAACGTGGGTGTTCCGCTGGTCGATATTGATGTGCTCGAAAAAGTTGTGCTGCATGAAATGGCGGTAGCTTTGCGGGTGCGTGCCGCTCAAGCCGACGTATTCGTCCAGGTTGAACGTCACCACGCGCGAGAAATCGAGCCCTTCGTCGCGGTGCATCCGAATCAGCTCGCGATACATGCCCAGCGGCGTGCCGCCCGTGGCCAACCCGAGCACGCAGGTCGGCTTGCGGCGCACGACGGCGGCCAGAAACTGGGCCGCCGTGCGGCTGACTTCGGCGGCATCGGACTGGACGATCACTCGCATCGCGGGGAAACTCCGGCGGCAGGACTATCGCAAGCAGGCTCACGTGGCACGGGGGGCGTGAATGCATGCTATCAACTCCCGCGGCGGGTGCCGCGGAACCGGCGGGCTGGCGCGCCTTTCGGCTGCGTGGCGGGGAAGTTCGCGTTCCGCGCCCCGCCGCCGTCGCCTATAATCCGGCCCCGCCCACGGCCGCAGCGAGTGGCCAGGCAGCGACGGATCGCACAGGGAGTCGTTCATGCGCTCGATTGCCATCATCAACCAAAAGGGTGGCGTAGGCAAGACAACCACCGCCGTCAACCTGAGCGCCGCACTGGCGGCCACGGGACAGCGGGTTTGCCTGGTGGACCTGGACCCGCAGGCCCATGCCACGCTCCATTTCGGGCTGGCGCCCGGGGAGCATCAATTCTCGACCTACGACGTACTTACGTCCGACGTTTCGATTGCCGAGGCGCTGATCCAAGCCGGCGAGCACCTGTGGGTGGCCGGCTCGCACCTCGATCTGGCGGCGGCCGAAGTCGAGCTGGCCGGCGTGGTCGGGCGGGAGCTGATCCTCCGCGACAAGCTGGCGGGATTGGAAGACCGCTTCGACTTCCTGTTCGTCGATTGCCCGCCGTCGCTCGGCGTGCTGACGATCAACGCCCTGACCGCGGTCGATGAGGTCTTCCTGCCGCTGCAGCCGCATTTCCTGGCCCTGCACGGTTTGAGCAAGCTGCTGGGCACGATCGACCTGGTGGCCCGGCGGCTCAACGAGCGGCTGCGGCTGTCGGGCGTGATCTATTGCCTGTACGAGTCGGGCACGCGGCTGGCCGCCGAGGTGACCAGCGACGTCGATCGTTACTTCGACGAAGCCCGGCAGCCGAACCGACCCTGGACCGGGGCCCAGATGTTTCAGACCCGGATTCGCCGCAACATTCGCCTGGCCGAGGCGCCGAGCTTCGGGCAGTCGATCTTCGCCTACGCCCCCGACTCGCACGGCGCGGACGACTATACCCAGCTCGCCCGCGAGGTGCTCGCCGGCTGCCCGGCCGACGTCTGCTCGTCGGGCTGATCGCCGGTCGGCCGCGGCCTGCTGCGATCGTCACACCGCGTGCTCACGGCGCGGCGGGAGGGCCCTACAGGCCGCAAGTCCGGCACGAAGCGACCGCTTGCGGCGCGGCGACGATTTGCCGCCCGGCGGTTCGTGATCTACACTCCCGCCCCGCGCTCCTCTGGCCACGGCTGCGGGTGGGATGCTGCCCGGGACTCCTGATTTGCGGGTGTTAGGGCCGCGACTGCGCGCCGGAAGTGCCGGGTGTAGCAACGGTTCCGACCACGTGATCGCGCGTCGGCATGCGGGTCGCAAGGAAAGCGCCGGACGATTGGCGCGGGCCTTGAAAGATTCCTCTCGGCCCTCGCAAAACGCCACACCTTCGCTCCGCCGCCGGACGATTTTCGTCTACGGAGTGCAAGGGAGTGTTCGTTTGTGGAATGGATTTCCACGCCGCGGGAAGGTTCGCCTTCCCGACTGGACCCCAACGGATTCCGCCTCGGGCGCCCCTTTCCCGCGCCCCCGCGCGGCTGGCGACCGACTGACCGAAAGGAGTCTCGAGCGATGAAATCCGTCCGCAGATGTGGTGCGCTGCTCGCGCTGGCTTGGATGGCCGCGGCGGGCACTGCCGGTGCCCAGACCGGCACTTACGGTTCCCCCTCGCTACTGCCCATGCCCCAGAACCGCGCGGTGCCGCCTTACGGCTACCGGACCGCGGCGGCGGGCCCGCTCGTGGCGTCGGACTTCGGTCCCAGCCTGGTGGCCAGCAACGTTGACCCGCTCTCGGCCGGCGAGTCGACGATCACGCCGGTCGATCCTCCGGTGCCGCCCCCGCCGACCACCACGGGCGCCGCCCTGTACGGCGGCTCGACTCGAGCACGAATATGTTTCCCTCCAGCACGCCCGGCGGCTGCGCCGACGGCCAGTGCGGCAACAGCTGCGGCTGCTGCATCCCGACCTGCTGCGGAGCCCGCTGGTTCGGCTCGATCGGCGGCCTGGCGATGACCCGCAATGCGCCCAATGCCTTTTGGACCACCTATCAGACCAACGTCAACTCCAACCAGCTGATGGAAACCCAGCAAGCCGGCGGCAACTGGGGTGGCGGCGGACAAGTCACCTTCGGCCGCTGGTGGTGCTGCTGCAACACCGGGCTGGGCGTGCAGTTCGTCTACTGGCAGATCTGGGGGATGGGCGGCTACTCGAACATCACCTCCGCGACCAACAACCTCAGCACGCCGATCGACCTGGGCGGCGTGAACATCACCTCCGGCGCCGGCACCTTCCCGGCCGGACAGTTCTTCGACAACTCGCCGGAACACCGCATCTGGCGGACCGATAACGTCGTGAACCTGGAAATCAACTTCCTCGAACAGCAGATGTACGCCACGCCGAACTTCTGCACGATGACCTTCCTGGCCGGGTTCCGCTACTTCCGCTTCCAAGAAGCGCTGACGTTCGGCTCGGTGGCCTTCGGCGACAGCTTCGGCCAGAACGGCGGCGCCGACGAAGCCTATCTCCGCTCGCAATGCACCAACAACTTGTTCGGCGGCCAGATCGGCATGCTGACCAACTTCGCCCTGTCGCCCACCTGGGGCTTCTACCTGCAGCCCAAGGTCGGTGCCTTCGCCAACAGCATCACGGTTCGCAACCAACTCTACACCGGCGATGGCTTTTCGCAGTTCGACATCCAAAGCTACAAGACCGCTTTTTCGCTGCTGGCGGAACTCGACATCGGCACTTACTACTGGCTGACTCCGAATTGCCAGATTTTTGCCGGCTGGCGCGTGCTCGGTGTCTCCAATCTCGCATTGGGTGACAACCAGTTCCTGCCCTATCTGGCCGACACGGCCGGCTATGGCACCGTCAAGGCCAACGGAGACCTGATCCTAACCGGCGGATTTGCCGGAGTTGCTTTCACCTTCTGACAGGTCCTTTCGCGATTGGCCGACACGCCACGGTCCTCGGCGACCTTCCCCCCCGGTCGCCGAGGACCTTTTTGTTGCGCGGCGGGCAGATTGCCAGTTTGGCATTTCGCTCTCCGCTCCGGACTGCTTTGAATTTGCCCGCGGCGGGAGTAAGCTAACGGGCGTCCCACCGCGGCGCTGGCTGCCCGGCGGGACGCCCACTTCCACTCGCGCATTTCCAGCTCGGCCCGGCGGTGCTCGCTCGGCGAGTGCCACGGCAATGGCTGCCGTCCCGACGACTCCGGGGACCGCAGGACCCGCTGGCTTGTTTCGTTTCAGACAATCGGCACGGGATCGCGCCTGTGCGCCCTACCGCCGCCGACGGGGCAGCAAAGTTCGTATCGCGCGCATCAGTCCGGCGGGCGGCCGGCAAGGAGAGTCCGATGGCAATCGTCACCAGGAACATCACCGTCAACGTCGCCTTCCTGCAGGAGATCAAGGAAGACTCGCAGGACTTCCGCCGCTTGCTGGCCGAGGCCCACGAGCTGCTCGTGGCCGCGCATCCGCACGTGGCCCGGCGGCAACTGGTCGAGCTGTTAGCCGAGCTCCGCGACCAGCTGGCCCTGCACTTCGCCGTGGAAGAAGCCTACGGCTATTTCGAGGACGCCGTGGCGGTCGAGCCCGAGGTCAGCCATCGGGCCGAGTCGCTGCGAGCCGAGCACTCCGATCTGTTCCTCGATCTCTGTCGGCTGGAAGAACTGGCCGAGCGCTGGCTCTATCACGAACCGCCGGCCCATCTCCTGCGTCAGATCGCGGCCGGCTTTCGCACTTTCCACAGCCGCCTGGTCGAGCACGAGTCGCACGAGAACGACCTGATCTTGGAAGCCCTCGCCGCGGAGATCGATGCGGATGATTGAGAGGGGATAGAGGGTCGGGGTGAGGGGGCAGCGACGGCAGAAGGGCAATCGGGAAATCGAAGCGTCACCCGTTAAGCCCACCGGCAGCGGCCGGTGGGGGCCCCGGAGTTGACTCCGTCCCATCAACTGGCCGGCCGGTTCCGTTCGCCGACCTCGCCCCTTAAAAAATCCCCAGCTGATCTCGGGCGTCTTCGGTCATCCGGTCCGGCGTCCAGGGCGGGACCATCACCAGCTTGATCTCGACATTGCCCACCCCGGCCAGCGCGCTCAAGACCATCTTCGATTGCGACAGCAGTTGCGGGCCGGCGGGGCAGGCCGGACTGGTCATCGTCATCTCGACCTTGATGTTCGACTTGTCCTCGGCCTCGTCGATCGTCACCAGATAGATCAGGCCCAGATCGACGATGTTGATGAACAGCTCAGGGTCGATCACCTGCTTGAGGGCTTCGCGGACCGCGTCTTCGCTGATGGCCATGTTCGCTTCCTCCCGCGTCGCTGGCCGCCGTTCGCGTTGTGCGCGACGGCAGCTTGGGGCTAGGCTTCGTTCAGTTTGACTTGCACTTCATCGCCCACCACCCGCACCTCGTGGGCCACCGTCGGCTGGGTGGCCGGCATCGAGAGCACACGGCCATCGCGGATGTCGAATTTGGCCCCATGCCGCGGGCAGGCGACGCTGAATCCTTCCAGCTCTCCTTCGCCGAGCGGGCCGCCGTCGTGCGTGCAAACGTCGTCGAGGGCGTAAAAATGCCCCGCCGCATGGAAGACCACCACCAGCCGCTCGTCGACCTCGACCAGCAGCCGGCCCGGGTCCGGAACATCGGCCGCCCGGCAAACGGTGACGAACGGGTTTTCGGACTTGGCGGGGGATGCGTTCACGATTGGCTGACGTTTGACTCTGGGGCGGATGGATGTATGCGGCGGCGGTGCGATATGTGGACGAGGCGAGTCGGACCGCAATCGGGAGCGCGGAGTCAGACGCGGGGTCGGGGCGGCGTTAAGTCAGGGGGAGTGTCAACTCCGGGGCCTGCCCACGGGACGCCGCCCGTGGGCTTAACGGATATCTCCACCCCCCACTCCCGACTCCCTACCCCCTATCCTCTCCCCCCTTCACTCGTATTCGCGGATTCGGCGGCCGATGGCCTGGCCGAGGGCTTCGCGGACGCTGTCGATCGTGATCCGGTCGAACACCCGCTGGAAGAAGCCGGCCACGATCGTGCGGATGGCTTCTTTGCGGGTCAGGCCCCGGGTCTGGCAGTAAAACAGCATCTCGTCGTCGACGCGGCCGGCGGTCGAGCCGTGCGTGCAGCGGACGTCGTCGGCCTGGATCTCCAAGCCGGGAATCGAATCGCTGCGGGCTTGCTGGCTGAGGATCAGGTTGTCATTGCGCTGATAGCCGTCGGTCTTTTGGGCGCCGGATCGACCTTGATCATTCCCCGCCAGACGGTGTGCGAGGCGTCTTGCAGGGCCGCTTTGTACAGCAGATCGCTATGGCAGTGCGGTGCCCGATGGTGCTGCAGCGTGTGATACGACAGGTGCTGCTTGCCCTCGGTGAACATCGCGCCGTTGACCTGCGTGTCGGCGCCCGGGCCGGTCAAGGCGACGTGCTGGTTGACCTTGGCCAATCGGCTGCCGAGTGCCGCGATGGTCCATTGCAATCGGGCATCGCGCTCGACCACGCCGCACTGATGGGCAAAATGCCAGACACCGGTCGACCAGTTTTGCAGGTTGACGTAGCGGAGCCGGCGCCGGCCTGGACGACCAGCTCGATCGCTCCCAGATGCAAGCCCGGCGCGTCGTGCTCGGTGCTGGCGGTTTCGGCGAGCAGCGTGGCCTCGCTCCCCTCCTCCAGCACGACCAGGGCATGCCCCAGGTCGGTGGCGCCGGGCGTCAGGGCCGAGAGCATGTGCAGCGGCCGGTCGATCGTGACGCCCCGCGGCACGTACAACACCGTGCCGCCCGACCACCAGGCTGCGTGCAGGGCGGCGAACTTGTCGGCCGCCGGATCGACGACTCGGGCTTCGAGGAAGGGCCGCAGCCGGTCGCCATGTTCGGCGAGCGCATTTTCCAGGCTGTCGAAGATCACGCCCTGCCGCGCCAGCCGCTCGTCCAGCCGCGCGCCACCGAATGACTGTCGAGCGCCGCGGTCTGGCCGGCCAGATCGACGCCCCGCGTGAGCAATCCCTCGGGCAGCGCCACGCCGGCGGGCGGCTCGGGCAAGTAGCCGAACCGATCGAGACGAAACAAGCGGATGTCGGTCCGCATCCACTCTTCTTCGCGCCGGCTGGGCAGCGGCAGTTCGTTGAACTTCTGCCAGGCAGCCAGCCGCAGTGCGCGGACCCAGTCGGGCTCGCTGCGCGAGGAAAGGAACGCGTCGAACGCTTCTTGGGTGAAACCCAGGGCAGTGGTGGTTTGGCTCATCAAACAGAATGCGGCCGGCAATCGCGGCCGCGCTGGCGGGACAGGCGGCTCACGGCCGCGGATAGGATTGAGACCGGCGCGTGAACGCCGGGCGAAGTTAGGGAACGCCCGGCTAACCAACCGTGCCTTCCATCTGCAGCTCGATCAGCCGGTTCATTTCGACCGCGTATTCCATCGGCAGCTCTTTGACCAACGGCTCGATGAACCCGTTGACGATCATCGTGCTGGCTTCCGGCTCCGACAGGCCGCGGCTCATCAGATAAAACAGTTGCTCTTCGCCGATCCGCGAGACGCTGGCCTCGTGGCCGACCGCCACGTCCTGCTCCTCGATCTCGATGTAGGGATACGTGTCGCTGCGGCTCTGCGGGTCGAGAATCAATGCGTCGCACACCACGTTCGACTTCGACTTGCGAGCCCCCGGCTGAATCTTGACCAGCCCGCGGTAGCTCGAGCGTCCGCCGTTCTTCGAGATCGACTTGGAGATGATCCGGCTCGAGGTGTGCGGAGGCGCAGTGGACCATCTTGGCCCCGGCGTCCTGGTGCTGGCCGGCCGAGGCAAACGCGATCGAAAGCACTTCGCCGCGAGCGCCCGGCTCCATCATGTAGACGGCCGGGTACTTCATCGTCAGGCGGCTGCCCAGGTTGCCGTCGATCCACTCCATCAGCGCCTTCGTAGGCCATGGCCCGCTTGGTGACCAGGTTGTAGATGTTGTTGGCCCAGTTCTGGATCGTGGTGTAGCGGCAGCGGGCGTGCTTTTTGACGACGATCTCGACCACCGCCGAGTGCAGGCTCTCGGTCGAGTACATCGGGGCGGTGCAGCCCTCGACGTAGTGGACTTCGGCCCCCTCGTCGACGATGATCAGCGTCCGCTCGAACTGGCCCATGTTCTCGGCGTTGATCCGGAAATAGGCCTGGAGCGGAAACTCGATCTTCACTCCCTTGGGCACATAGATGAACGAGCCGCCCGACCAGACGGCCGAGTTCAGGGCGGCGAACTTGTTGTCCGTCGGCGGGATGATCTTGGCGAAGTAGTCCCGCAGCAGCTCGGGATGCTCGCGGAGGGCGGTATCGGTGTCGGTGAAGATCACGCCCTGCCGGCCCAGCTCTTCC
Organism: uncultured Planctomycetaceae bacterium; assembly: GCA_963828155.1. Taxonomy (GTDB): domain Bacteria; phylum Planctomycetota; class Planctomycetia; order Pirellulales; family PALSA-1355; genus CAWCAX01. Next base: position 425,276 of record CAWHDQ010000005.1, on the reverse strand, counting down.
TGCAGCGAGCCGTAGACCACTTCGCTCTCGAACTGGGCCTTCACGCCGGCCAGGAATTTCTTCTCGGCCTCGGGAATGCCCAGCCTGTCGAACGTGCGCTTGATTTCCTCGGGCACGTCGTCCCAGGTCTTGCCCTGGTGGTCGGCCGGCTTGAGGTAGTAGTAGATATCCTGGAAGTCGACGCCGATGTCGCCGCCCCAGTGGGGCATCGGCTTGGAGTTGAAGATCTCCAGGCTCTTGAGCCGGAAATCCCGCATCCAGTCGGGCTCCCCCTTCATCTCGGAAATCTGGCGGACGATCGACGGATCGATGCCCTTGCGGGCTTTGAAGACGAATTTCGACTCGGTGCGAAAATCGTACTTGTTGATTTCGCCGATGGCGCCGGCCTGCGGATGGACGTCGGTGGCCATGCTTCGGTTACCTCGATCACTAGAGCCGGCTACGCGGAATTGCCTGACGGGCATCTTCTGCGAAGCAACGGCTCGGGAATGGTTCTGACTTGGCTTGGTTGCTGAATTACTGAGTTGCTGCGTTGCCGTTCGGGCGGGCGAGCAAACGGTCAGGTCGCCAGGGCCGGGGCGGCTTCCTTGGTGGCTTGTTGCATCGCGGCCTCGTCGGCGGCCGCGTCGGGATAGGCGTTGCGAATGCGGTCGTAACCGCGCTTGTGCAGCTCCATCGCCAGCTCGGGCCCGCCGGTCTCGACGATCCGCCCGCCGAGCATCACGTGGGTGAAGTCGGGCCGGTTGTGCTCGAGCAGTTGTTCGTGGTGGGTGATGATCAGGATGCCCATCTCGCGGCCGCCGATCTCGGCGATGCTCTGGCTGGCCAGCCGCACCGCGTCGACGTCCAGACCGCTGTCGGTCTCGTCGAGGATGGCGAATTTCGGCCGCAGCATGGCCAATTGCAAAATCTCGGCCCGCTTCATCTCGCCGCCCGAAAAACCCTCGTTCACATAGCGGCGGGCAAATTCGGTGTCCATCCGCAGCTGTTCCATCTTGGTGGTCAGTTCCTTGCGGAACTCGCGCATCGGAATCAGCTCTTCCCCCTCCTTGCGGTCGGGGCGGCGAACGTTGGTCGTGGCGTGGCGCAGAAAGTCGGCCATCTTCACCCCAGGGATCGACATCGGCCGCTGAAAGGCCAGAAAGATTCCGGCCCGGGCCCGCTGATCGGGCTCCATCGCCAGGACGTCGGACCCGTCGAGCGTGATGCTGCCCGCGGTGACTTCATAGCCGGGATGCCCCATGATGGCGTAGCCCAGCGTGCTCTTGCCCGAGCCGTTGGGACCCATCAGGGCGTGGACTTCGCCCCGCTTGATCTCGAGATTCACGCCCCGCAAGATCGGCTTGCCTTCGACCGACACGTGCAGGTCGACGATTTTCAACACTTCGCTCATGAACGACTGTCTTCTCGCTAGCTATGGAAGCGTCGAGCGATCGCGCTTCAACCGGTAATCTTTTGATGATCGAACAGCGGCTTGCCGTCCGCCGGGGCATTCACGTAGCCCGAGTGGTGCGGCACCGGCAGCTCGTCCTCGAGCGTCGTGCCGACCGGGGCGCCGACCGGCCTGGCCAGCCGCTGACCCTTGATCTTGTCCTGAATCCGCATCAAACCTTCCAGCAGCGCTTCCGGCCGCGGGGGGCAGCCGGGCACGTACACGTCGACCGGCACGACCAGATCGACCCCCTTCACGACGTGGTAGCCGTACTTGAAGTACGGTCCGCCGCCGACCGTGCAGGCGCCCATCGCGATGACGAACTTCGGATCCGGCATCAAGTTGTAGAGCCGTCGCACCCGGCTGGCCATTTTGTAGGTCACCGTGCCGGCCACGATCATCAGGTCGGCTTGCCGCGGGCTGGCCCGAAAGGCGCCGGCCCCGAAGCGGTCCATGTCGTAGCGGCTGGCGCCGGCGGCCATCATTTCGATCGCACAGCAAGCCAGGCCGAAGGTCATCGGCCAGAGGCTCGACTCGCGGGCCCAATTGATCGCCTGCTCGATCGTCGTGACGATCACGTTCTCTTCGAAGCGGCCTTCAATCCAAGGTTGGGTCATGTATCGCCTACTCGCATGCTAGTGGGGAACGCTGGTTCGCCGCGCTGGTCACTGCAGCCGCTCGTGGCCGCCCAAAGGGCCCTCGCCAATTCCGAGGCTACGCAGTGCCGAAGCTAGCCAATTTACCCACTCTTCAGTTCGTTTGAAACCGGCAACAGCTGTCGCCATCCAACCGGCAAGCCGCAAGTTTCAGGTTCTGGCCGACCAGTTCGGCCAGCATCATTCGCTCTAATGCACAGATGCCGCGATCTTCTTCCGCTAACTGCGGATAGGGGCATGCCAAGGCGGTGAGGACCGGCAGGGCATTCTCGGCCGCGGCGCGATCGTTATCCGAACCCCCGGCGGCATCGCTCCCACCCGCGAGATTGTTCTTTTCAAGCGTCTCGACCACGAACGGCACGTCGCGCTCGGCAAAAATGTCGGCCACGGCCCGCATCCGGTCGGCGGTGCCCAGGCCGTGCAGCCGCTCGGCGTACAGCCCAGCCATCTGACTGGCGATTCGCGTGAGGAGGCCACGGCGGATCTCCGGGTCGGGAATGGCCCGGACTTCGCGCCACAGCACCAGCGCCAGATCGACAAAATTGTGCCCGGCCCGACGCTGCCCCAAATCCGTAAGGGAATAGGCATGACTCGGCCGCCCGCGCCCGGCCCGGGTCGGTCGCCGCTGGATCAGGCCCTGTTGCATCAGCCGGCCCAATCGTTGGCGGACCGCCGTCGGCGTAACATGGGTGGCCGTAGCCAGCTGCGCAATGCGCATCGCCCCCGATTGCCCCAACAAGTTGAGGATCGCGCCGTCGGAGGTTTCGGTTTTCAGCGGCATCGGTTTATGCCCAATTTGCCCACTTCCAACGTCATCATAACGGCTGGGTGAATTTTGGCAATCGATTATGCTAAAAATCGAGGCAGGTGATCGCGACCGTCCACAAGTCATTCCCACCAAGCGGTTTGAGGAAAAACAACGTTAACAGCTCCCGGGCTGCTTCAACCAAGTCACTTACGGCTCTACAATCCACCAACCGCAACCTTCTGGGCGGCCCCAACAGCCACTTTTCAGCTATGCAAACCGCCCCTCGCATTGCCTGGATCGCCGTCGGACTGATTATCGTCGGATCGCTGCTGGCCAGCGGACGCTCGGGCCCGGCCGGCAACCCGAACGTGGTCAAGATCGTCTCCAGTCTGCCGCGGACCGGCAGCGCCAAGGCCCAGACCGACACGATCGTCAACGGCATTCAGATCGCGCTCGACGAAGCAGGCGGCAAGGCGGGCCCGTTTGAAGTCGTCTACTCCGACTGGGACGATGCCACCGCCTCGGCTGGCCAATGGACCGCCGAGGCCGAAACGGCCAATGCCCGCCGCGCAGTGCGCGATCCGGACGTGATGGTCTACATCGGCACGTACAACTCGGGCGCGGCCAAGATGTCGATGCCGATCCTCAATCGGGCCGAACTACTGATGGTCAGCCCGGCCAACACGGCTCCCGGCCTGACCAAGCCCGGCAAGGGAGACCCCGGCGAGCCGGAAATGTATCGCCCGACGGGCGAAATCAACTATGTCCGGGTCGTGCCGGCCGACGATCTGCAGGGTCCCTTGAGCCCGCTGGGCCCAGGAGTTGGGCGTCAAGCGGGTTTATGTGCTCGACGACAACCAGGTCTACGGCAAGGGGATTGCCCGGTTCTTCGTCGCGGCCTGCCAGGACCTGGGCATCGAGGTCTTGGGCCAGGAGAGCATCGACGACAAGGCCCAGGAATTCAAAGCCCTGATGACCACGATCAAGGGGCTGAATCCCGATTTGATCTACTTCGGCGGCACGACGCAGACCAAAGGGGGCCAGATCGCCAAGGATATGGTGGCCGCCGGACTGGCGTGTAAACTCATGGTGCCCGACGCCTGCTACGAGGACGCATTCCTCACCGCGGCCGGGCCCAACAACCTGATCGATCGCTGCTTTATTACGTTTGGCGGGATGCCGCCCGAGAAACTCACCGGCGCCGGCCGCGAGTTCGTCGACAAGTACAAAGCCCGCTATGGTCGTGAACCGGAAAGCTACGCCATCTACGGCTACGAAGCGGCCAAAGTGGCCCTGGCCGCCATCGAGCGGGCCGGCCGCAAGGACCGCAAGGCGATCGTCGAAGCGGCCCTGGCCATCCGCGATTTCCAGGGCGGAGCACTCGGACCTTGGTCGTTCGACGCTAATGGCGATACCTCGATCAAGACGATCAGCGGCAGCGCGGTCCGCAAGTCGGCCAAGCCGCCGGGCGCCAAGTTCGAGTTCGTCAAACGACTCGATCAGTAACTACGCGGCTGATGGCGCCGCCGCCCACCGCGACGCCATTCCCTCGCTCCGATCGCCACAGGAGAACGCCGGATGACGTTCCCCTTGCTGGCCGCGGTCGAAGCGTCCGGCGCCTGGCCATTGTTTCTGCAATATTGCCTGGACGGGCTGACCAACGGCTCGCTGATCGCGCTGATCGCGCTGGGCTACACGATGGTCTACGGGATCATCGAGCTGATCAACTTCGCCCACGGCGACGTCTTCATGCTCGGCTCGTTCCTCGCGTTCACGCTGGTGGGGGCGTTGGGGCTGCAGGAGGCGGGCACGCTCGGCTTCTGCGGCGGCCTGGCCGTGGTGCTCGTGCTGGTGCCGCTGTTCTGCGCGGTCGTCAACCTGTCGATCGACCGGCTGGTCTACAAACCGCTCCGCCGGGCGCCGAAGCTCGCCCCGCTGGTCTCGGCCATCGGCGTGTCGTTCGTGCTGATGAACATCGGCCTATTGTGGAAGGGAGCGGCCGATCTGGACTTTCCGGCCCTGGTGCCGCAAACCAACCTGCTCGGCGCGGACTCGGGCCTGCGGTTCAGCGGCGAAGACCTGATGGTCGTGCTCGTGACCGTGCCGATCATGATCGGCCTGACCGTGCTCGTGAAATACACCACGCTGGGCAAAGCCATGCGGGCCACCGCCCAGGATGCCACCGCCGCGCGACTGATGGGCATCGACGTCGACCGCGTGATCGGAGCCACGTTCGTCATCGGCGGAGCCCTGGCCGGCGCCGCCAGCGTGATCAACGGCCTCTACATCCACACGATCGGCTACCAGATGGGCTTTCAAAACGGGCTGTATGCCTTTACCGCCGCCGTGCTCGGCGGCATCGGCAACATTCCCGGCGCCGTGCTCGGCGGGCTGGTGATCGGCCTGGTCCGCTCGCTGGGCAGCGGCTACGTCGGCGAACGCTGGACCGGCCCGCTGATCTTCGGCATCTTGATCGCCATCCTGGTGTTCCGCCCGTCGGGCCTGCTGGGGAGCCGCGCGAGCGAAAAAGTATGAGCGCCCCCGCCGCCAAAAGCCGCCTCGCCGAGCTGGCCAACACCGTTTGGATGCCCTGCCTGCTGCTGGTCCTGGTCTACCCGCTGCTCGTGCCGCTGGAGAATCTGATCTTCAGCTATACCGAGATTTCGCTCGGCATGCAGCTGATCTACATCTTCATCTACGCGATTTTGGCCCTGGGGCTGAACGTGGTCGTCGGCGACACAGGCCTGCTGCACCTGGGCATCGCGGCGTTCTTCGGCATCGGCGCCTATCTGGCCGGCATCCTGACCGTCGGCGCGTATCCGTTCCAGATCGGCTTCCTGCCCGCGATGCTCGTGGCCGCTGCCGGGGCCGCACTGTGCGGGCTGGTGCTCGGCGCGCCGACCTTGCGGCTCCGCGGCGATTACCTGGCGATCGTCACGCTCGGCTTCGGCGAAGTCGTGCGATTCACCTTGCGCAACCTGGAAGAAATCACGGCCGGCACGCGCGGACTGAACCCCGTCCCGCCCCCTGCCGTGCCGGGATTCCTGGCGGCGCTCTGCCGGCTGGTGGGCATCACGCCCGACTTCGCCCTCGATTACCGGTTGTTCTACTATCTGACGCTGGCCGCGCTGCTGGGCTCGATCTGGCTGGTACATAACCTGGAAAAATCCCGGCTCGGCCGCTCCTGGGTCGCCGTGCGCGAAGACCAGCTGGCCGCCAGTTGCATGGGCGTGCGCGTGGTGCGAGTCAAGCTGTCGGCCTTTGCCCTGGGCTCGGCCTTGGCGGGGCTAGCCGGCGGGCTGTACGCCACCACGCTCGGCAGCACGGCCGGGCCGGACGCGTTCGATTTTGCCCGCTCGATCATGATCCTGGCCGCGATCATCATCGGCGGGCTGGGCAGCCTGCGCGGCACGCTGCTCGGCGTGCTGCTTTTGGTCGGCTTCGACAACGTCGTTTCGCCGCTGATGGACGGCGTGCTGCAGAAGAGCAATCTCGCAGCCACGTTTCCCGACTATGCGACCTGGTTCAAGTTCAGCAGTTGGAAGCTGATGATCTTCGGTCTGGCCCTGATCCTGATGATGCGGTTCCGGCCCGAGGGGCTGCTGCCGTCGGTCCGCATCGAGCGCGAATTGCACGAGGGGGCCGGATGACGCAGTTGCCGTTCGATCCGTACGAATCGAGCTCCGAACCCCGTCGCCGCCGGGCCGCGGCCGGGCGCAATCCGCAGGAAACCGACGTCTGGGTGCTGCAGACCCAGCTCAAGTCGGAGCTGCTGGGCTGGCTGTTTTACGCCGGCGGCACGGCGCGCTCCTCGTGGCGATGCTGATTCACGGGCTGACCGATTACGATCCCGGCGACTTGTTCTTCCTCTGGCTTTGTATCGGCTGCGGCTGGGTCGGCGGTTTCCTGCAATACCGCTTTCCGGTGGGGGGCGCTCGGACCGCGAGCCGCTCGCGTCGCCGGGCCGCGGCGCTGGGCCCGAATTACAAGTTGGGGCAGACTTTTATGGCCGCGGGTGTTGCCCTCGGTGGCCTGACGACGATCCTCTCGATCCTCCTCGAGAACTCGCCGCTGGGCGAAATGGCGTCGGTCGTTGTCTTTGCGTTTGGCACGCTCGCCGCCGCCGGGGCCGTCGCATATGGCCGCCGGCTCAAGCAGGCCGCCGAGAAAACCGCTGCCGCTCAAGAAACGGGATAACTGCCGTTCGCACGTGAGACTTGTTGCAAAGCTTGCTTTTGCCGAACCCGCGATGCCGATCCTGGCTCTGAAAAACCTGACCGTCCGCTTCGGCGGCCTGACGGCCGTCAGCGCGGTCGACTGCGCTCGACGAACACAAGATCGTCTCGATCATCGGGCCCAACGGTGCCGGCAAGACTACCGTCTTCAACGCGATCACCGGCATTTGCGCCCGACGAGCGGCTCGATCGAGTTTGCCGGCCAGCCGCTCGTTCGGCCGATGAATTGGCGGGTGACCGTCGCGGCGATCGTGATCGGCCTGTGTACGTCGCTGTTTGCCGCGCTGGCGCTGGTCAATGTCGATCGGCTCTGGCTGGCCACGATCAAGCGAAACTACGCCGGCGCGGGACAGACTTTTTCCTACCGGGCTGCCTGGCAAAGCGCCCGGGATTATCTGGCCGGGCGGCTGGAGCTGGCCCGGCTGTCGGGCGGACGCTGGGCCGTCGTTTCGGCCGACGGCCGCCGGACGCTGGGTTTTGCCGCCGATCGCGACGAGGCCGAACAGCTGCTCGCGCACTTGGGGCAACTGGCCGCCGGGCCGCTTGATCCGGCGGCTCCGCCCGAGGGCCTGACGCGACCGGTCGTCCAATCGCTGATTGCGATCCAGCGCGACGCGGCCGCCCTGCGGCGCAACGGGCTGGCGGGCCTGGTGCTCGGCTTGGCTGTCGGCGTGGCCGGCACGTTTGCGGTTTGGAATCGAGCGCGGCGCACGCCCGACTTCATCACCCGCAGCGGCATTGCCCGGACGTTCCAGAATATCCGGTTGTTTCATAACATGACCGTGCTGGAAAACGTGCTGACGGCGATGGACCGCAGCTTTCACGCCGGCTTCGTGCGGCTGGCGCTGCGCACGCCGGCCGCCCGGCGCGAGGAGGCTGCTTGCCGCCAGCAGGCCGCCGAGTGGCTGCGGTTCGTCGGCCTGGAGGATCGGGCCGGCATGTTGGCCAAGAATCTGGCTTACGGCCAGCAGCGGCGGCTGGAGATCGCCCGAGCGCTGGCCACTGGGCCGCAGGTCATTTTGCTCGACGAGCCGGCCGCCGGCATGAATCCGGCCGAGTCGGCCGAGCTGGCCAAGTTGATCGACGCGATCCGCAATCGCGGCTTTTCGGTCCTGCTGATCGAGCACCACATGCGGGTCGTGATGGGCATTTCCGACCGGATCGCCGTGCTCGAATACGGCAGCAAGATCGCCGAAGGCACTCCGGCCGAAGTGCGGGCAAATCCCGCGGTCATCAAAGCCTATCTCGGTAGCGAGGAGGTGGGCTGATGCCGGCTCTGCTCGAAGTCGAAAACCTGCATGCCGGCTACGGCCCGATCGAGGTGCTGAGCGGCATTTCGCTCCGCGTCGAGCCCGGCGAGATCGTGGCCCTGATCGGCGCCAACGGCGCGGGCAAGACAACCACGCTGATGAGCATCTCGGGCTGCGTCTGCGCCCACCAAGGCCGGATTCTGCTGGAAGGCCGCGAGATCGCCAACCTGCCGCCGCACGACATCGTCCGGGCCGGACTTTGCCAGTCGCCCGAGGGACGGAAGATTTTTCCTCGCCTGACAGTGATGGAGAACCTCGCGCTGGGTGCCTTCACCCGCCGCGACAAGCCGGGTATTCAGCAAGACCTCGAGCGCGTGTTCGGCATGTTTCCGATCCTCCGCGAGCGGCAGTCCCAGACCGGCGGCACGCTCTCGGGCGGCGAGCAGCAGATGCTGGCCGTCGGCCGAGCGCTGATGGGCCGGCCCAAGCTGCTGCTGCTCGACGAGCCCTCCTTGGGCTTGGCCCCGCTGATCGTGCTGAAAATTTTCGAAGTGATTCGCGAAGTGAACCTTCAAGGAATGGCCGTGCTGCTGGTGGAGCAAGCCGCACGGATGGCGCTCAAGCTGGCCCAGCGCGGCTACGTGCTCGAAACCGGCCGGATCACCATGAGCGACCGGGCCGACGCGCGCTACTGAACGACCCGCGCGTGCAGGACGCGTATTTGGGGGAGTAGGCGAATCGTCTTAGCGGTTCTCGCCAACTTCATCGCGCACGATCTGCCGCAGGTTCTCCCAATATTCGGGAGTGAGGCGTTTTGTGTTGACGGCGTTTGCCGACTCGATCGCTCGTTCCAGCCCCTCCATGTGCTCATCCGGCGCCAGGGGGATCGGCTCGATCTTTTCTCGCAGGGCATCGATCGCCGCCTCCAGCGCAGCCTCTTGCGATGGAAACAGGCCGCCGGCGACCACGCTGGAGAGGAATTGCTCGACCTGCGGTGAGAACTCTTTGTTCATGATTTCGAGCCTACCACGGCATGGTATTACAGACAAGAAGTTGAAACACGGACCGCTCTCGGCGAGCCTCCGCTGGGTCCGGAGGGCCACGAGCGGCCGATCCATCCGCATCGAGCACCCGACGAGGAACCTTGCCCCGTTTGCACAACCACACCAAAATGCAGGCTGAGCTCGCGACCTGAATTCCGCGCATTATGCACCACCTGCTCGAACCCGACGCCGAACCGCTTGCCGCTTGGCTGGCCGAACACGGTCAGCCGGCGTATCGCGCGTGCGCAGGTGCGCCGCTGGCTGTACGGCGGCCGGGCCCGCTCGATCGCCGACATGACGGATTTGCCCGCGAAGCTGCGCGAGGAGCTGGCCCGCGATTTTCAAATCTGGACGAGCCAGGTCGTGCGCCACAACCAGACCGACGACGGCACGGAAAAGCTGCTCGTGCGGCTGGCGGACGGCCAGGAGATCGAATGCGTCCTGCTGCGCGACGGTGTGCGGCGGACGATCTGCATCAGCACCCAGGTCGGCTGTGCGATGGGCTGCGTCTTTTGCGCCAGCGGCCTGGATGGCGTGGTGCGCAATTTGTCGGCCGGCGAAATCGTCGAGCAAATGCTGCTGCTCGATCGCCTGCTGCCCGAGGGGGAGCGGCTGAGCCACATCGTCGTGATGGGCATGGGCGAGCCGCTGGCCAATATCGATCGCCTGCTGCCGGCCTTGGGCGCGGCAACCGACGCGGCGGGCTTGGGGATCAGCGCCCGGCGAATCACGATTTCGACGGTCGGCCTGCCAAAGGTGATCGACCGCCTGGCCGCCGAGCAGTGCCGCTACAATCTGGCCGTTTCGCTGCACGCTCCCGACGACGAGCTGCGCAACCGGCTGGTGCCCGTGAACAAAAGCACGGGGCTGGCCGAGATCGTCGCCGCGGCGGACGGCTACTTCGAGGCCTCGGGCCGGCGGCTGACTTTCGAATACGTGCTCTTGGCCGGCGTGAACGACGAGCCGGCCCACGCCCACAAGCTGGCGGCTCTGCTCCGCGGGCGGCTGGCGCTGGTCAACCTGATCCCGTACAATCCGGTGGCCGGCTTGCCCTATGGCACGCCGAGCGCGAAGGCGGTCGCCCGGTTCGTCGAGATTCTCCGTCAGGCCGGGCTGAACGTGCAGATCCGCGAGCGCAAGGGAGACAAGATCAACGCCGCCTGCGGGCAGTTGCGAAGGTTGCAGGCGGCGCCGGCGGCGATCGATGCGGCCAATGTGATTAGCGAATCGACCGGCAGCCGTTGAGCGCCGATGATTGACGGGAAGAGCATTGACAGGCGCGAACGTCGAGTGGAGTGCAACGCACACACCGCGGAGCGACGAGCCCCGCGGCTCGCTAGTTTGATGCGGCGATGTGAGTGAAGCGACCGGCAGTCGCCGATCGCTTTGAAGTGACGTCGCGTGGAGCGCATCCGGCAGTCGTTGACGGATTTGATGCGAAGTCGCGTATAGCGCGTCCGGCAGTCGTTGACTGCCGGCTATGAAGGAATTCGGAAATCAGACGCGAAGCGTCTTCGTCTCCCCAGCCCCCTACATCCCGCTCCCCACGCCCTATGCTCGCACCGGCATCCAAGCTTTCGTCGAACTGCTGGCCGGCTGCGGCGTGCGGTACGTGTTCGGCAATCCGGGCACGACCGAGCTGCCGCTGTGCGACTTGCTGGTCGATGATCGACGAATGGAGTACATCCTCGGCTTGCAGGAAGTGCCGGTGATGTCGATGGCCGACGGCTTCGCGATGGCCTCCCGTTCGTTGGGCGTGGTGAACCTGCATGCCTGCTGCGGCCTGGGCAACGCGATGGGCATGCTCTACAACGCCCATCGCGAGGGCACGCCGCTATTGGTCACCGCCGGCCAGCAGGACTGCCGCCTGAAGTTCGAAGAGCCGATCCTCTGGGGCGACATGGTCGGCACGGCCAAACCGTGGACCAAGTACGCCGCCGAAGTCGAGCGGATCGGCGACTTGCCCAACGCCGTTCGCCGGGCCGTGCAGATTGCTTTGACTCCGCCGACCGGGCCGGTGTTTCTGGCGCTGCCACTCGACGTGCAACTGGCCAGCGCCGAGCTCGATCTGACGCCCCCCAAGCCGGTCGACGCCCGGGTGAGCCCGCCGCAGGCCGCGATCCACGCGGCGGCAAAGCTCCTGCTGGCGGCCCGCAATCCGGCGATCCTGGTCGGCAGCCGGGTGGTCGAGCGCGACGCGGTGCAGGAGCTGGTCGCGGTGGCCGAGCGGCTGGGCGCTGTGGTGATGAGCGAGCCCGGCCACACCAACGGCCGGCTCAGCTTTCCCTGCGATCATCCGCTGTACGGCCAGATCGTGCCCCACTGGTCGCCGCAGATCCGCGAGCGGCTCACTCCCTTCGACGCGCTGCTTGTCGTGGGCATGGACCTGGTGCGGCAGTACGTCTATCACGAGCCGAGCCGGCCGATTCCCGAGGGAACGCGGCTGGTCCACATCGACGAAAGCCCGGAAGTGATCGGGCGGAACTTACCCGGTCGACGTTGGCGTGCTGGGCGATGCCAAGATGGCGCTGGCCAGTCTGGATGCGGTTCTCGCCGAACAGATGTCGGCCGATGATTGTCGCCGGGCTACCGAGCGCGCTGCGGCTGCGGGTCAGCAGCATCGCCAGCGTCGCGCCGAGCTGGCAGCCAAAGTCGAATCCGAGCGGAGCATCCGGCCGATGACGCCGCTCACCTTGATGGGCGCGCTGGCCCGGGTGCTGCCCGACAATGTGGCCGTGATCGAAGAAGCCGTCACCACGACCAGCACGCTGTTTCATCGCCTGGGCGCGCTCCGCAACACGAGCGGCTATTTCGCCCATCGCGGCTGGGCCCTGGGCTGGGGGCTGGGCTGTGCTCTCGGTGTGAAGCTGGCCTGGCCCGAACGGCCCGTGCTGGCCATGCTCGGCGACGGAGCCGCACTGTACGGCATTCAGGGCCTTTGGTCGGCGGCCCACTACCGGCTGCCGGTCACCTTCGTGGTCTGCAACAACCGGCAGTATCAGATTCTCAAAAGCGGCGCCCGGATGCTCGGTTTGCCCGCCGCGGCGAAAGAGAAATTCGTAGGCATGGACCTGACCGAGCCGGCGATCGACATGGTCGGTCTGGCCCGGTCGTTCGGCGTGGCGGCCGAGCGGATCGACGATCCGGACGAGTTGGCCGAGCGCGTCCGCGCATCGCTCCGCGGCGACCGCCCGCAACTGTTTGACGTGCCGATCCGGCCGTCGCTCTTGGGGTCCAATCCCAGCGGGTGAAGGCGAAGCAGACAAAAAGGAAAGGAGATACGGGGGATGCGGCAGGGGATACGAGGGATGGTCGGAGAGAAATAAAAAGCCAGCCGCGGGATTTATTGTCGCGGTATGTGCGTTGCCGTGCGGTTCAGCACGACCGCGCGGCCAGTATTCTTTCCGCCTTCATCCTTCGACCTTCTGCTTTTGCTCCGCATCTCCCGTATCCCCTGCCGCATCCCCCCGATCTCCCTCTCATCATTGCTGGATCAAAGAGGGCGGCGATTACCTGTTGCTCGGCGGGGCTCCGGTTGATTCTGACTTATGAGTGGCGGCCGCTTTGGCCGCGCGCTCGGTGTCGGTGGCGTTCAGCCGCAGCTCTTTGACCAGCGCCGGCACGGCTTTGCTGGCTGGTGGGCCGATCTCGCCTAACGCCCGGGTGGCAAACTTCCGCACGCCGGCATCGTTGTCCTGGAGGGCGGCGATCAACTCGCTCATCGCCGGCTCGGCGGCCGGGCCCATCCGGGCGAGCGCCCGGGCCGCGTTCTGCCGCAAGAGCGGATCGGGATCCTTGAGCACGGCCACCAGCGCCGGCACCGCCGGCTCGCCGATGCTGGCCAGAGCGTCGATCGTCGTCTGTTCGGCGGACCGCTCGCGAAACAACATGCGATCGCTCAGATCCTCGAACGGCCTGCCGAGGTCGGTTCCGGACTTGTCGCCTTCAGGCTCAGGCGTGGCCACGCGATGGGGCGTTGGATCACCCCCACCGCAACCGCCCAAGGACAAGCCCAGCAAGGCCAGCAACATCCAGCGGCCAAGAGCCGACTTATTCATCGCGAGGTCTTTCATCGGTTCTGGGATCAAAAACTCGGAGGACGGCCGCCCGATCATAATGCGGCGACCGCAGCGCGGCAGCCTCAGCCCGTCACGTCCAGCAGGCCGCCGGGCATGTGGACCGCGATTTCGGTCTCGTCGGCGCAATCGAGCGACACTGGCAAATTCTCGCCATTCACGCCGCCCATGATAATACTATCCAGGTACAGCGCCTCGCCAAGGTTGCGGGTCAGCTGCAGCTGGGCGTGGGCCCAGCTCATGTTCAGCAATTCCGAATAGGCGATCGCGTTGTTCTGCGGCAGCCGCGTGCCGCAGCAAGGGGAGCAGGCCCGGCCGCCGCCGACGCACTGCGGGTCGATCTGATAGACGATCGACAGCCGGGCCAGCGGCGTCCGCCGGACGTAAGCCCGGTTGAGCGCCAGGTTCGGCTCGGCCGCGAGCGGCGAGAGAATGCGAGTGAACATGGAGGAGGCTGAGAACTGGGGGTTTGGGACTGGGGCTTGGGACTGGGGACTTGAGGTGAGAAGTGGACACGACCCAGCGCAGGGTCGGATCGCCCCCTCAAGCCTCAGGACTCAAGCCTCAAGCCTCGTTGCAATCGTCGGACCGCATCCAGGCCGCCGAGGTGCCGACAATGGGAGAATTCCCTGCCGGCCAGCGGAGTTACCGCCCGGGGCTGAGACCTAGTGGGTCCGGCTCAGGGCAGCAGGATGTTTCGCCGACGCAACACGAACGTTGCCGAAAAGCCACGCGCGCACTGTGCGCGCATGGGTCAAAATGACAGACAAGCATAGTTCACAAAAGCCGCGGCTGCCGGCCTGGCTTCGCCGTCGCCCCGAATTGCCGGTGCTGGTCGCGCTCTGGCGCTGTGCGGCCTGACGTGGGGGTTCGTCGAACTGGCGGGCCTGGTCCACGCCGGGGCCACGCAAGACTTCGACGAGCGGCATCGTCCAGCTCTGGCGCAATCCGGAGAATCACCGCTTGCCGCTGGGGCCCGGTTGGCTGGTCGAGGCGGGGCGCGATGTCTCGGCCCTCGGCGGAGTGACCGTGCTGGCGCTGATGACCCTGGCGGTCGCCGGTTATCTCGGCCTGTCCGGCCGCCGCGGGGCAATGTGGCTGGTGCTGCTGGCCGTCGCGTCCGGCTCGGTGGTCTCCACGCTGCTCAAGTGGGCCTTCGAGCGTCCGCGGCCCGCGGGCGGATCGGACCTGGTGCAGGTCTTTACCTCCAGCTTTCCCAGCGGCCACTCGATGCTCTCGGCCGTGGTCTACCTGGTGCTGGGCACGCTCCTGGCCCGGGCCGAGAGCCGCCGAGCAATCAAGATTTACTTCATCACCGTCGCCGTGCTGCTCACCACGCTCGTGGGCCTGAGCCGGGTGTACCTCGGCGTACACTACCCCTCCGACGTGCTCGGCGGCTGGACCGCCGGCCTGGCCTGGGCCCTCGTCTGGTGGTTTATCGCCCGCGGGTGCGAAGCGAAAGCGGTGCGGGGAGCGAGTACAGCGTAGACGTTTTCGGCGATCGTGGCCGCACCAAATCGTCCGCCCCGCCAGGGGCACAATTCAGTAGCCGGGGGCAACGCCCTCGGAAAGGCACAAGGAACCATCTAGGCCCATCCGACCCCGCAGGGGTCGAACATCGCGGGTCAATAACCAATCGCGTCCGCCGACAGCGCGACCGCGCGAGAACTAATCCGGACTTGGTGCGACCCCTCCCGGGGTCGATGGATGAATAGCTCTTGCTGTGGTCGACCGGGGGTTTCACCCCCGGCTACTGAATACAACCCCTCCGGGGTTTGTTGCGGCAGAGCCGCGCGTGCTGGAGGATTGAGTGCAGAGCAACGCCGATCCGATGCGCTCACCGCGGGGAAAAACCCCGCGGCTCGCTAGGAATGGCGCAAGTCGCTGCGGTCGGCAGTCAACGTCTCTCCTGCCGTCCATCTCCCGTATCCCCTGCCGCATGCCCCTATCTCCTGCAGGGAATCGGTCGGTTCACATACCGCGGGGATAAACCCCGCGGCTCGCCAGGACTTCGCATCGCCGCGTTGCGGCAAAGATGACTCGCCGCGCGCCTCACTCGTCCGTCACGCAGCCTTCGGCGGCGCTTTTGACCGAGCGGATGTACTTGGCCAGCACGCCGCGGGTGAATTTGTAGGCCGGAGCCTGCCAATGCTTGCGGCGCTCGGCCAGCTCGGCGGCCGAGAGGGCCACGCTGATCTCGTTCTGGGCCGCGTCGAGCGTGATCCGGTCGCCGTCGCGCACCAGCGCGATCGGGCCGCCTTCCTGCGCCTCGGGCGTGACGTGCCCGACGATGAAGCCGTGCGATCCGCCCGAGAACCGGCCGTCGGTGATCAGGGCCACGTCCGAGCCCAGCCCGGCGCCCATGATGGCCGAAGTGGGCGTGAGCATCTCGGGCATGCCCGGTCCGCCCTTGGGCCCCTCGTAGCGGATGATGACCACGTCTCCCTTGACGATCTTTTTGTGCTCCAGGGCCGCGAGCATGTCCTCTTCCGAATCGTAGACCTTGGCCGGGCCGCTGAACCGCGTGCCCTCCTTGCCCGTGATCTTGGCCACGGCGCTGCCCGGCGCCAGATTGCCGCGGAGAATCTGGATGTGCCCGGTGGCCTTGATCGGATGCGAGATCGGATGGACCACGTCCTGCCCGGCGGTCAGGCCCGGCAAGTCGGCCAGGTTTTCGGCGATGGTCTTGCCGGTGACGGTCAGCGGCTCGCCGTCGATCAGGCCGTTTTCCAGCAGGTATTTCATCACGGCCGGCGTGCCGCCGACGCGGTGCAGGTCTTCCTGCACGTACTTGCCGCTGGGCTTGAGGTCGGCCAGGTAGGGCACTTTGTCGCTGATCTTCTGGAAATCGTCGATCGTCAGCGGCACCTCGACGGCCCGGGCCATGGCGACCAGGTGCAGGACCGCGTTGGTCGAACCGCCCAGGGCCATGATCACGACCATCGCGTTCTCGAACGCTCGGCGGGTCATGATGTCGCGGGGCTTGATGTCGTGCTTGAGCAGGTTGTGGATCGCGGCCCCGGCCCGAAAGCATTCGTCGAGCTTGGCCGGATCTTCGGCCGGGATCGAGCTGCTGTAGGGCAGGGCCATGCCCATCGCCTCGATGGCCGAGGCCATCGTGTTGGCCGTGTACATCCCGCCGCAGGCGCCGGCCCCGGGGCAGCTATGCCGGACGATGTCCTGCCGGGTGGTCTCGTCGATCTTGCCCGTGATGTACTGGCCGAACGACTGAAAGGCCGAGACGATGTCCAGCTTTTCGTCGCCGCCGCCGGCGCAGTGCCGGTGGCCGGCCCGGATCGTGCCGCCGTAGACCATCAGCGACGGGCGATTGATGCGGCCCATGGCGATCAGGCAGCCGGGCATGTTCTTGTCGCAGCCGGGGAGCGAAATGTTGGCGTCGTACCACTGGCCGCCCATGACGGTCTCGATCGAATCGGCGATCACGTCGCGCGAGGGGAGCGAGTAGCTCATGCCGTCGGTGCCCATCGAGATGCCGTCGCTCACGCCGATCGTGTTGAACCGCATGCCGATCATGCCGGCCGCGATCACTCCCTCGCGCACCCGGGCGGACAGCGTGTTGAGGTGCATGTTGCAGGGGTTGCCCTCGTACCAGACGCTGGCGATGCCGACCTGCGGCTTGTGCATATCGGCTTCGCTCAGGCCGGTGGCATAGAGCATGGCCTGGCTGGCGCCCTGCGACTTGGGCTGGGTGACGTGGCGGCTGAATTTGTTGAGCGACATGGGCATCCTCGCGGCGAATGGGTCAAACCGCCAGATATAATGCACGGGCCCGCGGTTTGCAAACCGCGCAATTTCGGCGGGCGGCATCGCTCACTTGCCCCAAGCAGCTCCGCTCACTTTGCGGCAATCACGACCGACTACGCCCCGTGCGAGGGCAGGCCGCGCTCTTTGAGCATGGCGTCGATCTTGAGCCAGTCGAACAGATCGCGCTGCACCGGCCAAGACCGGGCAATCAGGCGAGCATAACCGAAGTCGCGCAAAACGACGCCCAGGTACAGTGCCGCCGCACCGACAACCCATTCGTTCGAGAGCCCCAAAGAATAGAAGAGCCCGCTCGTCAAGGCTCCCGTGGCCAGCTGCAGCGGCACGCTTGCGCCATTGCATGACGTGACGGAAGACGGTCGGCGGGCGGACCCGGGCCTCGTCGAGCCGCGTGAGCACGAGCCGCAGCAGCCGCTCGTTGATCGACCCCGCATCAGCCTGCGGGGCAAAGGACGCCTGGTAGGGATTCGGTGTGTCGGGCATGCCCGACATCGTACCGCCGGGCGGGCGCGCCGTCAGCCGATTCGCGGTTGGCAACCGTCACCGACGGACGGTGTCGCGATAGGGTTTCTTGGCCCGGTAGCGATCGAGCCGGGCATCGAGTTCGCGCTTTTCGCGATCGGTGGGGGCCAGTTCGACGACCTTCTCCTGCACCTTCTGGGCTTTCTTGAAATCGCCCCGGTCGGCGTAGGCCGCCGCCAGCGTGGCCAGGCATTGCCATTTGTTGCCGCTCAGCTCGACCGCCTTGGACGCTTCGGCCACGGCGGCCTTGCCGTTGCGGAACCGCGGGTCGGGGCAGGTGGCGTGAATCCAGGCAGCGTTGTTGTAGGCCCCGGCCAACTGCGGATCGAGCCGGACGGCTTCGGCAAAATCCTTCAGTGCGTTTTCGTAATCGCCGCGTTTGCTGAAGGAGGCCCCGCGATGGTTGTAGGTCGCGGCCGAGAGCGGCTCGAGCCGGAGGGCCTCGCTGAAATCCTTAATGGCGTTTTCGTATTCGTGTTTCTGGTGCCAGAGCAGGGCCCGGCCGACGTAGGCCTTGGCCAGGCGCGGATTGCGCCGCAGGGCTTCGGCGAAGTCCTTGATCGCGTTGTCGGCCTGGTCTTTGTGGACCCAGGCATTGCCGCGGTCGTAATAGGCGCCGGCCAGTTGCGGGTCGAGCTCCATGGCCGTGGTGTAGTCGGCGATGGCCTCGTCGTACATTTGCTGGGCGGCCAGGGCCAGCCCGCGGTTGTAGTAGACCGTGGCGCTGTGAGGAATCCAGGGCGATCGAATCGGTAAAGTCGCCCACCGCGACATCGTACTCGCCGCGCTCGTAGTAGGCCGAACCGCGATTGTTGAACGAGACCGGGTTTTCCGGGTCGAGCCGGATCGCCTCGCTGTGGTCCTGGATTGCCCGCTCGAAGTCGCCGCGGCGGCCCAGGCATTGCCGCGCGAGTCGTAGACCAGGGCGTCGTCGGGCGCCAGGCGGAGGGCCTCGGTAAAATCGCGGATCGCCTTATCGTGCTCGCCGAGCTGGGTCCAGGCCTTGCCGCGCTTGATCCAGGCGGATTCGGCGCCCGGGTTGCGGCGGACTTCCTCGGAGTAGTATTCGAGCGCCTGGCGGCAGGTCAGCACATCGTCCTTGGGCACCCAGGCCCGGCCGAGCCAGAGCCAGTTGCCCTTGACCATTTCGACCGTGGCCGGAAAGGCGATCTGGCTGGGGTCGACCGGTTGATCGCCGACCTTGGGATGGGCCCGGTTCTTGAGGAACACGACCTGGCCGATCCAGGGATCGGCAGCCCGGGCGGCGGCACAACACTGGACGATCAGAATGGCGACGAGAACGCTGAGGCGGCGCATCGCTAGCGTGCTCCCGGCTGAGGGGCCAAAAAACCGGCCGCCATGCTATCCACTTTGCCCCCAGGCTCAAACGGCAACTTGGAGACCTGAGGCTCTAGACCTGAGGCTCGAGGCTTTGAGGCCGCAGACGGCGGCCATGCCAGCACCGGGAGCCGGCGGGCATTCGTTGAATGCCGGCTAGCGACGGATTCTCACTTCCAACGAAAATCGGCATGGCCGCCAGGGATCGCGGCCATGCCGATGGTTACTGCCCGCTGTTGGCAGCACGTTCGATCGGACTAGAACGTGCAGCCGGTGGCGATCGCGAAGCCGACGAACGACAGGTCGGCCTTGCCAGCATAGGCGCCGGCGGTGGCGCTGTTGGTGCCCAGGGCCGAGGTCGAGATGACTTCGCTGATCGAGTTGCTCGAGCCCCAGAACTGGTATTCGCCGGCGAGCCGGAAGAAGCCGTTCATCGGGATGCACTTGAACTGGTGGTTCCACTGGGCACCCAGCTGGATCTCGCCGATGTACAGCGTGCTGCCGGCACTGGCGATCGCCGAGTTCGCGGTGCCGGTGCCCGCTCCGCCCGCCTGGATGCCGGTGGCCGTGGCGGCCTGCGACTCGTTGTTGCCGAAGATGATCGAGTTGCGGACCGAGTAGAACAAGCTGAAATCCGAGCAGCCGATCGGCTTGTAGCCGTAAAAGGCGGTCGTCAAACCGACGCCGTTGAACCGCGAGCTGGTGGCCGCGTAGGCGGTCGTGAAGTCGGGCCCGCCCAGGACCGCCATCGAGTTCAAAATGCTGTCGGACGACATCGAAGCGTAGCGGGCACCGAGCGTCAGCCAGCAGCGGCTGCCGTCGCACTTGGTGAACATCCGCAGGGCTTCCAGGTCGATCGTGTAGGCCTTGACGCCGTTCATCGCGCCGCCGCCCTGGGTCTGGCCGTTGGCGATGATCGGATTGATCACCGAGCTGTAATCGCTCAGGTACCAGAACCGGGCCATCACGCCCCAGCACTCGCCCTGCTTGCCGATCCAGATCCGCGGGGCATAGGTAAAGGCGTTGAACGAGTTGGTGTTGGCATTGTTGATGTTCGTGCCCGCACCGTCAGTAATATTCGAGTTGACGCGCGTGCCGCGGTAGCTGGGCGCGAGGAAGGTCACTTCGGTGCCCGCCACCCACCGCCAGCAGGAGGTGTCGGCCGGAATCGGCAGCGGAATGTGCAGCCAGCGGAGCTTGGAGCCGACGCCGCCGTCGTCCTCGGCCCAGGCACAGGGCTGGACGTCGGGAATGACCGAGGCCGGTGCCTGGCCGCCGTCGCTGACCATCTGGGCCCGCAGCCGGGCTGCCCGCGACGGGGCCTCCTGCGGCTCGACCAGTTCCTCCGCGTAGTCGTCATCTTGCGCGATGGGTTCGAGCCATTCGTCGGCTCGGGCCGTCGCCGCCAGTCCGCCGAGCAGCAACACCGCCAACCACGGGAAACTCCATTTTCCAAACATGTTCGGGTCGCTCCATCCCTGGGGAGACTAATACGTTCGCCTGGACCATCCTGAGGCGTTTGTCGACGTGGTCGCGAGGAGCATGTGGCTCCCCATGAAGCACGCGGGCGGCGCGAAGCCGATCGCAGAAAACGAACTGCGATCGGCCGCCGCTGCGGCATCACAGCCTGAATGATCGACCCGATTTTTCGGAGCGGCCAAGAATTCAAGATGAACCGTTACCAGACGCACAGGCCGAACGACCCGGGCAGCAGCGCACTCCGCTACAACCCGCAGCCGGCCGCCGCGCGACCATTCCAGGCGGCAGGCCCGCTACAACCGCACCCCGCCGCCGGGGCGACGGCGAGCGACATGCGGGGTGAATAGGCCGGTTTTTGCCGGGCGGGGACCGGTTATTCCGGCTGTACCGTGGTTGCCGCCCGACCGGGGGCCAAGCACTCTACTTGTGCGGCCGGTGGCGATTGATCCGGCTGTAACGGGTTCAGCAGTCTGCATGGAAAAACGGCCGGTGCGACGTCGATTTAACCGCTGCCAAGCCTGGCGGGATGGTGCCGGCAATCCGGTCTGTTCCCGCCGAGAGGCCGCTATGGATTCTGCCAGCCGCGTGACGCGTGCCGGCAGCAGCGGCCGGCTCGAGGGCCGGCACGGTGCAAGGAAGCACAACGCGGGGTCGGCCACCAACTCCAAGGATGCGAGTCTGGGCCGCCCCCGGCGACAGGGAAGTCGAATTTCATCACGGAGCGGGACATGGATGTCGCGACCCGCGGCTTGGGCGTCGGCGCAGCTGCGGCCGGCGCGTGAGAGGCGTTTCGGCCGAGCGGCTGCGCTAGCCGCCGCGCTGGTCGCCGCGCTGATCGTGGCGCTCGCGCCGATTGGCCTCTGGGCGGCCGGGCCCGCCGCGGCTCAGGACTACGCGGCTCAGGACTACGCGGCCTCGGAATATGCCGCCCCGGCTGAGCCCTTCATGCTCTGGCCGCCGCTGATGTCGGGTGCGCCCGTGGGCGGCTCGCTGCTGGCCGCCCCGAGCCGCTCCCGGCTCTGGGCGAGGAAGACGATCTCCTGCGGCTGCCGCCGATCGACCCGCTCGATTCGCCGTCGGCGGCCGGCGTGCTGCCGGCCAGCCCGAGCTGGAACTTCGGCCGCGGCGTAGCGCTGACCAATTTCGTCCAGGACGCCAACCGCGAAGCGGCCGCCACGGCCGGCGGCACCAAGGCGGAAGGCCCCGACTCGCTGGGGAAGGCTCCGGCGAGCAACACGCTACAGTTCCTGCGGCGGCAGACCGTGCTGCTCGCCCCGGGCCAGCATCAATTCGACATCGGCATTTCGTATTCGCTCTACAACAACGACTACCCGCTGCCGGTCGTCAACACCCCGGGCGGACCGATTGTCGCAGTGGCCCGCGAGCGGATTCGCCAGCGGATCCTGCTGATTCCGACCGAGCTGCGCTACGGGGTGACCGAACGCACCCAGGCGTTCCTGGACGTGCCCGTCGGCTGGGCCGATTCCGAGTCGGCTTATCAGATCGGCCAGAACCACAGCGACATCGTGGGCCTGGGCGACGTGCGAGCTGGATTCAGCTCCCTGATCCGCCAGGGCTGCGGCGGCGACTCGCCCGACGTGATCCTGACGCTGGCCGGCGTGGCGCCGACGGGCAATCCCGGCAACCCGCTGCTGACGGGCATCAACACCGGCAACCGGTTGGGGCAGGGCTTCTGGCAGTTCCAAAGCAGCCTGCTGTTCGTCCACACCTACGATCCCTTGGTCATCTTCTACGGCGCCGGCTACGTCCACCGCTTCGGGGCCGATATCGCGGGCAACTACTATCAGGCCGGCGAAGAGTTCGACTACCAGTTCGGCGTCGGGTTCGCGGTGAACCCGACCTGCACGGTCAGCAGCAGCTTCCTGGGGGCCTACATCACCCAGTGGCAATTGAACAATCAGCCGATCTACGGCAGCACGCTGGAAATTCAGCGGATGCGGTTCTCGATCACCATGGTCAAAGCCGGGCGGATCGTCGAACCGTTCGCCGAAGTCGGCATGACCGTCTACAGCCCGACCTCGCGGGTCGGAATCACTTGGACGTTTTAGCCGCCTGCGGGCCAAAGGAATGCCGGAACATGCGGTCGGCGACGTGGCAATCGAGTCTGCTGGGGCTACTGGCGCTGGCGGCCTGGGCGTTTTCGGCCGGATCGGCGTCTGGCCCAGGAGCGGGCACCGGCCCGCGACGATGAACACATCGTTCGCGTCTATCCCCGCAGCTGGAAGGAGCTTCAGGTTCGCAACGTCGTCATGCAAGAGCGCGACTACTCTTGCGGTGCGGCGGCCCTCGCCACGCTCACCCGCTACTACTGGGGTGACAACACGTCGGAGAAGTTGTTTCTCGACGAAGTGGACAAGGTCCTCACGACGAAAGCGGAGATCAAGGACCGGCTCGAAAACGGCCTGACCATGACCGACTTGAAAAAAGCGGCCGAAGGAGCCGGCTACGACGCCCTCGTCGGGACCGTGCGGTTCGAGCAGCTGATCGAATCCAAGGTGCCGGTCATCGTAGGTTTGACCATCCGGGTCGGCTTCGACCAGAGCGAATTCCGCCACTTTGTCGTCTACCGCGGGTTCGACGGCTGGTGGGTCTACCTGGCCGATCCGATCCGCGGCAACATCCGCGTCACGGGGCCGGAATTCATCCAGCAGTGGCAGAAAAATGCCGTGCTGATCGTGGCCAAGCCCGATACCGACCCGCGTAAATCTTCGCCCCTGACCGTGACGCGCAACGAAATCTACAAGGGCACTCTGAACTATCTGGAGGCCCGCAAAGCGCTGACCCGGCAGGCCGCCACGCCTCCGATGCCGGGCTTCCGCTGAAAGGTCCCCCGGCCCAGCTGCCCATTCGGCAATCCGCCCTTCGGCCGCTGCATTGCCAGGGCGCGGAGCCAGCGCTTGTCGGGCGCGATGGCTTGTCAAACGAAAAATGCTCCGCCCAGATAGGTTCTGGGGCAGAGCATCTTCGTTAAACGAGCGAGTTTGCCGGGCCGGCCGCTAGGGGCCGGCCGTCGACGAACTACTTGGCGTAGGCGACGGCACCGCCAGCCGAACCCAGGATCACAGCGCCCGAACCGAACGGAGTGATCAGAGCGCCACCCGACACGCTCAGCGAAGCGCCAGCGGCGGTCGACGAGCTGTGGTTATGGGCGGCCGAGGCCGAGTAGCTGTTGTAGGTGCCGGTCGAGAACAGCGTCGAATAGCTGTAGCCACCGACCGAGGCGCTCGAGCCGGTACCGCGGACCTGCTGGCCCTGGGCATCGGTCATCTTGCTGACGCCGGCCAGACCCATCTTGCTCAGCGAGCTCTTCGAGGGCTCGCCGGCGAACGCGTTGCTGGCGGCGATGGCCACGAGCAGAGCGGCAACAAAGGCAGTCGATTTCATGTACCATTCTCCAAGTAAGTGAATCGGAAACCGGGGGGGGTGCCACGGCGGTTGCAATCCGGCGCGGCGAGCTTCACTGCAGTGAGGTCCATAATAACCACCTCCTATGCTGTGTCAACTACCCAGAATTGCTGGTCATTTCAATTAACTCATTCGTAATAAGCAACCCAAATTAGCACCCTAACCATCATTACCGAACCCCACGCCGCCCGATGCATAAGCTCCTGCCGTGCCGGCACCTGCGCTTCGTAGGGCGCTCGGCATGAGACCGGGCAGGTTAGCTACCCCCAAGCCGTCGGCTAACACGATGAGGGCCGCATTTTTCCGGGCTTCGTCGGCGGCGGGACGGTTTACAGGCCCTGGCGCGGCGGGCACACTAGGGGACGTCATTTCCCTCCCCGGCATCCCTCTGGAGCATTCAAGCGATGAAACGCCTGGCCTGTGCCCTGGCAACGCTGGCCCTGCTGGCCGCGGTTGCCCGCGCTAAAGACGAAACAGCCGATGGCTGGATCAGCCTGTTCAACGGCAAGGACCTGACCGGCTGGAAAGCCAACGAAAAGCCCGAGCAGTGGAAGGTCGAAGACGGCGCGATTGTCGCCCACGGCGACCGCAGCCACTTGTTCTATGTGGGCAGCGATCCGAACAACCCGCCCGAGTTCAAAAACTTCCACTTCAAGGCGGAGCTGATGACCGAGCCCAAGGCCAACTCGGGCATTTACTTCCACACCAAGTGGCAAAACGACGGCTGGCCCAATACGGGCTACGAGGCCCAGGTCAACACCTCGCACGGCGACCCGGTGAAGACGGCCAGCCTGTACAACGTGGTCAAGAACTTCACCCCCCCGTCGAAGGACAACGAGTGGTTCACCGAAGAGATCATCGTCGAGGGCAAGCACATCATCACCAAGGTCGACGGCAAGGTGATCGTCGACTACACCGAGCCGGACACTCTCGACCGGCCGTTCCCCAAGCTCGACAAGGGGACGTTTGCCCTGCAAGCCCATGACCCGGGCAGCACGGTCCGCTACCGCAAGATCGAGGTCAAGCCGCTGCCGTAAGGCGCCGTCTCGACAGATCGCAGCCCTCCCAGGCGGCGGCCGGCAGCACCCCAAGTGTGCAATCGGCCGCCGCCGAGTTTTTCCGGCCCCCAGTGCCAGCCGGGCACGCTTGCCGCTGGCGGCCTCTTTTCCTACCCTTGGGCGTTGGTTCGTCCACGGCAACGCGTCGGACCTGGACGCCCTGATTCCTCTCTAAACGATTCTCCGCCATGCCTCGACTTGCCGCGTTTCCCAAGGCGTTCATGGACCAGCTTTGCGTCGACGGCTCGATGACCGTCCGGCAATGGGTCGAACTGGCCGCCACGCTCGATATCGACGGGCTGGAGTTCTACACCGGCTTTCTGGAATTCAAGGACCGGGCCAACTGGCACCGGGCCCGGCGGATCGTCGAGGACGTCGGCCTGCGGATTCCGATGCTGTGCGCCTCGCCCGACTTCACCCATCCCGATCCGGCTTTTCGGGCCGACCAGATCGCGCGTCAAAAGGGCTGGATCGACATGGCGGCCGAGCTGGGCGGGCAGTATTGCCGGGTGCTTTCGGGACAGCGGCGGCCCGAGGTCTCGCGGGCCGACGGCCTGCGGTACGCCGCCGAGTCGATCGAAGCCTGCCTGCCGCACGCCAAGGCGGCCGGCGTGACGCTCATCATCGAGAACCACTACAAGGACAACTACTGGCAGTACCCCGAGTTCGCCCAGAAGATGGACGTCTTCTGTGAGCTGGTCGAGCGGATCCACTCGCCCCAGTTCGGCGTGAACTACGACCCCAGCAACACGATCCTGGCGGGCGAAGATCCGCTCGAGCTGCTCCAGCGGGTCAAGCGACGCGTGGTCACGATGCACGCCAGCGACCGCTACCTGTCGGAAGGCACGATCGAAGACCTCCGCCGCGAGGAGGACAGCGTCGGCTACGCCAAGCGGCTGCGGCACGGCACGATCGGCCGCGGCATGAACGATTACGACGCGATCTTCTCGACCCTGGCCGGCGTCGGCTTCGACGGCTGGATCAGCATCGAAGACGGCGTCGACGGCATGGAGCAGCTCCGCGAAAGCGTGACCTTCCTCCGCGGCAAGATCGAGCAGCATTGGCCGGAAAAGAACTCCGCAGGATGAAGACAGACTTCGGTGGACTCAGTCGAACCGAAAAACGCCGGGCACAATCAGCAGGCGGGCGGCATCCGCCGTTAAGCCCACGCGCGGCGTCGCGTGGGCCGGCCCCGGAGTTGACGCGGCCCAAACAAGCCCCCCTCGGTTGAACTTGCGGCTCGCCTCCCATAGACCGAGGCCGCACCGCTCGCGGACTCGATTCGGCCCGGACTCCGGGGCTGGTCCCGCGGGACGCCGCCCGCGGGCTTAACGGCCCTAGGCGTGCCGGTTTTGCCGTTTTTGCGCCCCACCCGGCGGCGGCACGGCGGGCCGCCGCGTTGCCCCGGCCGCCGCAGGCCAACTATAATAAGGGGGTTCATCGGCCGCGCGGCCGTTGCCGGTGCTGTGATTTGGTTCGATCCCGCGAGGTGACGTCCGTGATCCGCTGGTGCGCCGTCGGACTGTCGATCGTTCTCGCGCCACTGGCGGCCCGGGGCGAGGTGTTTCACCTCGTCAGCGGCGGCATCGTCCGCGGCGAGATCAGCAACAAGAACGAAGACCCGCGGGAAAACTACGTCATCAAGACGGCCTCCGGCGGCCAGGTCACGCTCGCCGCCGACCAGGTCGAGTCGATCGATCACCAGTCGCCCGCCGAAATCAAGTACGACCGCCTCAAGGTCGCCACGCCCGACACGGACAAGGGCAACTGGGAGCTGGCCGAGTTCTGCCGCGAGAACAAGCTGAGCGAGCTCCGCACTCAGCATCTGGAGCGGGTGATCGAGCTCGAGCCCGATCATGCCGAAGCCCGGCACGCCCTGGGCTACACCCACGTCAAGGGCAAGTGGATCACCCGGGCCGAGGGCATGGATGCCGAGGGCCGCAAGCTCCACAACGGCGAGTGGCTGATGCAGCAGGAGATCGACCTCCGCGAAGCCAAGCGCAAGGCCGTGCTGGCCGAAAAGAAATGGTTCCAGGACATCAAGCGGTACCGCGGCTGGATCGACAAGGGCCGATCCGACGCAGGCCGCGAAAAGATCGCCGCGATCAACGACCCCTTTGCCGCCAAGGCGCTCGAGCACTTCCTCGACACCGAAACCGATCGCCAGTTGAAGATGATGTGGGTCGACGCGCTGGCCCGCGTCGGCGCGATGGATTCGCTGATCGGGGCCTCGCTCAATCAGGTCGACGAAGAGGTCCGCATCGCCTGCATGGAAAAACTGGCCTCGGCCCGCTACAAGCTCGCCGTCCGCCGCTACGTCCAGTCGCTCAAGAGCAAGGACAACGCGATGGTCAATCAGGCCGCGGTCGGACTGGGCTACATGAAAGACAGCTCGGCCGTCCCCTCGCTGATCGACAGCCTGGTGACCAAGCACAAGTACACGATCCAGCCGGGCGGGCAGCCGGGGCAGATTTCGAGCACCTTCGGCGGCGGCGCCGGCGGCGGAGCGCCCGGCTTCAGCTTCGGTCAGCCGCAGCCGGTCACCGTCGAGCAAAAACACCAGAACACCGAAGTGCTGCGGACGCTGGTGGCCCTGACCGGGGTGAACTTCGACTACGACGTGCCGGCCTGGAAATACTGGTACGCCAGCCAGAAGAGCCCGACCTCGCTCGACGCCCGCCGCGATTAGGCCGACTTCTTTCGTCGCGCGGCGTGGCCGGCGACCCGGTGCCGCATCCAACCAGCGAGCCGCGGGGTTTATCCCCGCGGTATGTGACAGCGGACCGTTGGATGGAGATTGGGGGGATGCGGCAGGGGATACGGGAGATGTGCGGCACGAGAGACATTCGCTGCTGACCGCTGCCAGTCGCACCTCCGTTCCTAGCGAGCCGCGGGATTTATTCCCGCGGAATGTGCGTCGCTGCTGTATTCCGGCCAGACATTCACGCTCCAGCAAATCCACGTCAACTCGCCGATCCGCGCCCATGCCCAAACCGACCGTCGCCATCCTCGGGGCCAGCGCCGACCGCCGCAAGTTCGGCAACAAGTCGCTCCGGGCGCACCTGCGCGCCGGCTACGACGTGCTGCCGATCAATCCCAAAGGGGGCCAGATCGAAGGACTGCCCGCCTACGCCAGCCTGGCCGACGTGCCGGGCGGTCGACTCGATCGGATCAGCGTCTATCTGCCGCCGCCGGCCACGCTGACGGCGCTCGATGCGATCGCCGCCCGCGGCTGCGACGAGCTGTGGCTCAATCCCGGCACGGCCGACGAAGCGGTGCTGGCCAAAGCCCGCGAGCTCGGCCTTAACGTGATCGAAGCCTGCAGCATCGTCGATCTGGACATGTCGCCCGGCGAGTTTGCCAACGAGTGATAGCAGGTTGCGAGTTCGCCTTGGGTGGCGAACTCGTCTGGGCAAAATCGCCCAGCCGTCCTAATCTAGCGGTATGAGTTCCCCCACCGCCGTGGCTGACCCACCCTCGGTTTCCCAGCAGCCAGACGCAGCCGCCGCGAGCACGGACTGGCGCGTCTACCTGCCGCTCGGCCTGAGCCTGCTGGCGGCGCTGTTGCTCTGGGCCGCGCTGCCGCCGGCGAATCTCTGGCCGCTGGCGTGGCTGGCGCCCGTGCCGTGGCTGGTGTTGGCCCAGTTGGAACAGCTGCCTGGCCGCCGGCCGTATTTGCAAATCTGGCTGGGCGGCTTCGCCTTTTGGCTGGCTTCGATCTACTGGCTCACGCTGCCGCATCCGGCGACCGCGATCGGCTGGCTGGCGCTGAGCTTCTATCTGGCGTTCTACTGGCCGGTCTTTATCGGCCTCACCCGGGTGGCGATCCACCGCTGGAAATGGAGCCTGCTGATCGCCGCGCCCGTCATTTATCTGGGGCTGCAACTGGCGCAAGACCGCCTGCTGACCGGATTCATGATGACCGGCCTCGGCCACTCGCAATACCGCTGGACCACGCTGATCCAGCTGGCCGACCTGGCCGGAGTCAACGGCGTCAGCGCGCTGGTCGTGTTTGTCGGGGCTTGCCTGGCCCGGATGCTCCCGATCGCCGGGCGCCGGCTAACCCTTTGGCCGGCGCTGCCGCTGGGCGCGGCGTTCGCGCTGGCGCTGGGTTACGGCACGTTTCGCCAGGCGCAGGACGCCCAGCAGCCCGGTCCCACGGTGGCCCTGCTGCAGGGCTCGATCGACATCACGATGAAGATGGATCGCGAGCAGATCGACTCGATCACCGAGCAGTATGCGCGGTTGATGAACCAGGCCCTGGAAAAGGAAAACCAGCTCGACCTGATCGTCTGGCCGGAGACGATGTTCCGCTATCCCTGGCTCACGTTCAGCGACGATTTCGAATCGCCGCCGGGCGAGGACTGGACGGCGGCCCAGGCCCAGGCGTTCAGCGCCGAGAAGATCAAGTTCTGGACCGGCTGGTGCGACGTGCCGGTTCTGCTCGGGATCGACACGGCTCATTACTCGACCCACGCCAACCAGCATTACAACTCGGCCCTGCTGGTCGATCAGGGAGTGGCCGTCGCCAACCAGCGGTACGACAAAGTCCACCGGGTGATGTTCGGCGAGTATGTGCCGTTTGCCGATTGGTTTCCCTGGCTTTACCGGCTGACGCCGCTACCCGGTGGGCTGACGCAAGGCGCGGGTCCGGTGGCGATCAAGGTCGGCTCGGTCCGCTATGCCCCCAACATCTGCTTCGAGAGCTGCGTCTCGCCGCTGATCCGCGGCCAGGTCAACGCCCTGCGGGCCGACGGCGCGGAGCCCGACGTGCTGGTCAATCTGACCAACGACGGCTGGTTCTGGGGCTCCAGCGAATTGGAAATGCATCTGTCCTGCGGCGTGTTCCGGGCAGTGGAGTGCCGCAAGCCGCTGTTGATTGCGGCCAACACCGGCATCTCGGCGGCGATCGATTCGAGCGGCCGCGTGCTCGATCAGGGCCCACGGCGGGCCAGCGACATCATCATCGCCCATACGCAGCTCGACGATCGCCGCAGTCCGTACCTGGTGATCGGCGACTGGCCGGCCGGCGCTTGCCTGGCGGTGTGCCTGGCGCTGGCTTGGAGCGGGCGCCGGCGGCGGACATAGCGCCGCAAGCGCGCTCAACAATCGCTCATCAAGGAGGATCGGCGATGCATGGTGCCCAGCAGACTCTTGGATCGCAGCCGCTCGAGTCGCGCGCGGCGGCAGCGGTCACCACTTTGCCGGCGGTTGGTTCGCCCACCGGGGCAGCCCCGCTCCGGCTATGCCCGATCTGCGGCAGGGACAATACCACGCGGACGCCGCTGTCCGCTTCGCAGCCCCCTTGGCTGCTGAAGCAGTGCGGCCGCTGCCGGTTTGTGTATCTGGAAAACCCGCCGGCCGCGGGGGACCTGGCCGCCGAGTTCGCCTGGGAGCGGACGCATGCCCAGGAGCGCGAGCGGCGTAGCCGGCGCGAGCCGCTGCTGGCGGCCCTGAACCGGTTGCGCGTCTGGGCCGCGGGGCACCTCGTTGCCTGGCGCCGCGGCGGCAAGATGATTCGCTGGATCGAGCGCTACGTGGGCAGCGGCCGGCTGCTGGACGTCGGCTGCGGCCACGGCTTGCTCTTGAACGTCCTGCCGCACGAAATCGTTCCGTACGGAGTCGAGGTCTCCTCCCAGCTGGCGGCCCAATCGAATCGGCTGGCCGTCGCGCGGGGCGGCTACGTGATCGAAGGGCCGGCGGCCACGGCGCTGTCGCTTTTCTCGGGCGACTTCTTCGCCGGCATCGTGATGCGGAGCTACTTGGAGCACGAACCGGAAGCGGTCAAGGTGCTCCGCGTCTCGCGGCGCATTCTGCGGCCGGGCGGCGTGCTGATCGTCAAGGTGCCGAACTACGATTGCTGGAATCGCCGCTTCATTCGCCGCGACCGCTGGTGCGGATTCCGCCATCCCGACCACGTGAATTACTTCACGCCCGGCTCGCTCCTCGGGTTGCTGAAGTCGCAGGGCTTCGAGATTGCCCGCTTCCGCGCGACCGATCGCCTGCCGACCGGCGACAACATGTGGCTGATCGCCCGCAAACCGATCGGGTGATGGGCGCGGCTTGTCCGATCGAACCCCGGAGGGGTTCTCTTCAATAGCCGTGGGCAGCGCCCACGAGAAAACGGGGCGCCTGGATTGTTTTTCCGACCCTGCAGGGGGTCGCGCGGTGTGGCGGTTGCGCCTCGGCTCAAATCCTGCGGGCTCGACTTGATGAGACAAGGAGCCCTTTGACGAGCAAGTCGAAGGGCTTTCTCATTTCTGGGACGAGAGTTACGCGGTCGAGATTCCATTTCAAACAGACGATTTCCAGTCAGCGCATTCGTCCGTGCTGCGAGAAGAACGGCGTGGCAAGGCTCCGCACTCGCCGCCACAATCTGGGCGATCATGGCCACTGGCTTGAATCGGCCCTCTGCCCAGGCCTCGAGCGCTCGCACGTCCGCCCCTCCATTAAGTGGACAACTGTATCGCAGGAGGAGTCTTGTACAAGGTGGCGGCCTGGCGAGCCAAGCGCGG
Source organism: uncultured Planctomycetaceae bacterium (assembly GCA_963828155.1). GTDB lineage: Bacteria > Planctomycetota > Planctomycetia > Pirellulales > PALSA-1355 > CAWCAX01. Next base: position 393,715 of record CAWHDQ010000005.1, on the reverse strand, counting down.
AAAAGCGTGTTACGGCATGCTATCCGCTAGCCGGGGCACCAGGGGGAAGACCAGGCCCCTCTTCCCCCTGGACCCCCATCTACCCGCTTCCCTGTGCCGGCTTCTCGGAATACGAAGTTGCCGAAACTGTCCGTGGGCATACTTGCGGATCGAAACCTGTAGATCGCAAGCTCGATGGCGAGCTGATTTCACCATGTTGCTGACGGATGCGGACTTCGGCGATTGATGAGCCGTCGCCGGCTTTCTATGATCCACCAGGTCTTTTAAGGCAATCATCAGCTCGATGGTGACGTGCATGAACGCAGTTGACGTTTCTCGAGTAATCACAGAGCAGATTGGGGGCCGCGAGTCTCTGCCTAACTTGCACGGCATTGACCTTCGCCGATGCCTTACGACGCCGACCGTTATCAAGGTCACTCATCGTAGAGTAACAAAGGGCAAGATTCAGGACTCAACTGAGACGGTCTGGCTCGTGCTCGAAGAGCGACCAGTCGAGAAGGACGGCTACAAAATCATCTTCAACGAGAGGCGGGGAACGTTTGGTTTGGCGTCTTCGGGATTTCCAGACGATCCATTTCCCGTGCTATGCGGCTACTACGGCGACTTTCCGACAACACTTGCAAGCATGTGAGCCACGGCGAGCACACTGCTGAGGCTCGCAGGTTCCACGCATCCTGCAAGAAACAGTTCTAGTGGTGTCTTGTCGCCCCGATTTGATTGCCGATGTTTGACCTTCGCATTACACTAGCGGCATGGATACGTATCGTGAAGCACTCTTCGGCGATTTGATGCGCACGCATCGAGCGCAACCCGATTCTTGCCGATCTCAATTTACCCGAAATTGCCCGGCCTTCGGTGCGTCTGGTAACGCAACGGGTGCCACACGGTCGGATAGGGACGGGACAGTCTCGAATTGGCGGCACCCCGGATGTCGTGCCGGGCTTTCAATGGCCGCGGTGGTCGCCGCCAAAACAACGAGACGACAAGTTCGGTCAACGGTGGAACCCGGATAGACCCGCCCCGCTGGGTTTTATCGCCCAGATCGATCTTGGCAATGTTCCGAGAATCGACAACACGTTGCCAGACTCGGGATGGCTCTACTTCTTCTATGATCGATACTGCGAACCTTGGGGATTTGATCCGGCTGACCGCGGCTGCTGTCGCGTCATCTACGAAAACTGTGATCGATCAACCCTAGAGAGGGTGACGCCGCCAGGCGACGCTAATCCGGAGCACATGGCGCACTCTTGTATTTTGGAAGCCTGGCCTGAGTTAACTCTGCCCGACGACCTGCACGAAGTCAAATATGGCACTGATGCATACGAGGCGTATAGACGGCTCGCGCGATGAACTAACTGAAGGTGGCAGTTCAACGCACCACCACTTGCTCGGGTACCCTCAGCTAATTCAGAATCCCATGGAGCTTGAGTGCCAGCTTGCGTCGAATGGCGTGTATTGCGGGAACTCAGAAGGCTACCGGAGTGACCGAGCCAAGCTCCTGGAACAGGGTGCTGCTGACTGGCGGCTTCTCTTGCAAATCGACACGGACGAAGAAGGGCCAGGGTGGATGTGGGGGGATGTAGGGCGACTATATTTCTGGCTCAGGGCACAGGACTTAGGGTCGCTGACATTTGATAATGCTTGGTTGATCTTTCAGTGCGGCTGAGGAAATTTGCCGACGGAACCCTATTTCCCATCCCCGGGCCCGGGCCAGAAAAAGTTCTAACGGCGTCCAGTCGCCCCGGGTCGTTGGATGACGCGGCTTCCAGTCGCGGGCGTGACGCTGCCAGCGTGCCGGGGGCGATGCCCCGCCTACTGAATTTCGCCCTTCCCGGGCGACGACCGCGACATCCGTCGAGAAACTCGATTGTGCGTCAACCCGGCTCGCGGATCGAAGCCGGCATCACGAGAACTCGACCAGCTGACGCCGCCACTACCCGCTCTTGCTGCGCGAGAGCTTGTCGCGGTCGGGAGCCACGGTGTTGGCCGGCGGGGCGGGCAGCTTCCAGCGCGTGAGCTTGCTCTCGTCCTTGATCAGGAGCGAGCCGGCCAGGATCGCCGGGTAGGCCCAGGTGGGCGTGTCGGCCACGCGGTAGCGAATGACCAGGTCGAACTGCTTGGCGCTGTCGCGGAAGATCAGCAACTCGCCGGTCGTCAGCAGGGCCCAGATGACGTTGCCGGTGCGGACCAACGATCCGTTGTCGGCGATCCGTCCGTCGCTGGTCCACAGGGTCTGGCCGGTGGTGATGTCGATCGCAAACAGCTGCCCCTTCTGCCGGCTGGAAAATCCGTACAGCCGCTCGCCGTCGATCACCGGCGAGCTCATGTAGAGCGAGACTTCCTTGTTCTCCCAGACCTCGTCGGTGTTCCAGTCGTCTCCCTGCTTGTCGAGCCGGAAGCGGTAGACCCCCTTGTTGTAGCCCGACAGGATCACCGATTCGCCGGACACGACCGGCGTGACCGCTTTCTGGTCGAAGTCGGTTTTGAACGGCATCCTCCAGAGCAGCTTGCCGTCGGCCAGGTCGACGCCGACCACGGCGGTTTGCGTCTGGGCGACCACTTGCCGCGTGCCCGACCACTGGGCCACGACCGGCGAGGCGTAACTCGGACCGTCGCCGTCCCAGCTCCACTCGACGTCGCCGGTGGCCGGATCGAGCGCCATCAATTCGCCCTGATCGTCGCCGCCCAGGTGAACGATCAGCTTGCCGGAGTCGATCAGCGGCGACATGGCGGTGCCGTAGAGCGGTGCGGTTTGCTTGAACCGCTGCGAGAACTTGCGCCGCCAGACCAGCTCGCCATTGTCGGCATTCCAGCAGGAGAGGATTCCGCCGATGCCCAGCGTGTAGAGCCGGCCGTCGGCATAGAGCGGTGTGCTCTTGGGCCCCTTGCCGTGGCCGGCCGCGAGCGGATGAACTTCGAACGGGGCCGAGTAGCCGACCTTCCACAGCTCCTTACCGTCGGCCAGCTTGATCGCGCGGACGACTTCCTGCTCGTCTTGCCGCGTGAAGCTGAACACCCGGTCGCCGTTGCCGACGGGCGCCGCGTGCCCCAGCCCGACGTCGATTTGCCAGAGTAGCTCGAGCGCGTCGGGCCAGGTGGCGGGCGGCTTGAAATCGCTCGCGACGCCGTCGCGATTCGCTCCGCGCCACTGGGGCCACTGGGCCCGAGCCGGGGCGCAAGCGCCGCCAGCAAAATGGCGCACAGGAGTGCCCGCATGAATCGATCGATCATGACGTCTCTTCGAGCCTGCCAGCGATGCCTCGCGCCGCGGATCGCCCCGGTCCCAGAGCGCACTGCCCTCGACCCTCCGCGGATTCTGGTTCCGTGCGTCCTATTGTAGCTGCCCGCCATTGCTTCCGGCCAGCTAGGGGGGTCTCGTATCGGATCGGCGCATTTCCGCCAGCCCGGAGCACGGTCGCACACTGCTAACGGAATGCACGGTCATGTGCCAATCCGCCCACGGTCGCCCGTCCGGCGGTCGAAAAAACGCACTCCTCCGCCAGGGCAGCCTGTTCCCCTGGGGCCGCGCATCTGACACAATCGACCGATCGGAAAAACCGCCGCTGCGGCGGCACGCCGGGCGCGCCGTAGCCACCGCCCAGCAACCGATAACCCCGCCGCCAAGGTCGCCCACGCGGCACTCCGAGTTCCCGAAACCTTTAGCCAGTTCGTGGGTCGATGATCGTCGCCGTCGTCAAAGAAACGTTTCCCGGCGAGCCGCCGGGTGGCCCTGGTTCCCGCGGTCCTTCCCAGCCTGGCCAAGTCGGGCATCGAAGTCGTGATTGAATCGGGAGCCGGCGAGGCGGCCGGCTTTTCCGATGCCCAGTATGTGGAAAAAGGGGCCAAGGTCGCCGACAGCCGGGCGGAAGCCTTGGCCGCCGACTGTCTGGTGCAAGTTCGCTCGCTGGGCGCCAATCCCGAAGCCGGTCTGGCCGACTTGCCGCACTTGCACGCCGGGCAAACGGTGATCGGCATGGCCGATCCGCTGGCGATGCCCGACCAGGCCCGAGCTCTGGCGGAGCGCGGCGTGACGCTGTTTGCCCTGGAGTTGATTCCGCGCACGACCAAGGCCCAGAGCATGGACGTGCTCAGCTCGATGGCCACGATCGCCGGCTATCGGGCCGTGCTGCTGGCGGCCACGACGCTGCCCAAGATGTTTCCAATGCTCACGACGGCGGCCGGCACTCTGACGCCGGCCAAGGTCTTTATCGTCGGGGCCGGCGTGGCCGGGTTGCAGGCGATTGCCAGCGCCGGCGGCTGGGGGCCGTGGTCTCGGCCTACGACGTGCGGCCCGCGGTCAAAGAGCAGGTGCAAAGCCTGGGCGCGAAGTTCGTCGAGATGGAGCTCGACACCGGCGGCGCTCAGGCGGCCGGCGGCTACGCCAAAGCGATGGACGAAGAGTTCTATCGCCGGCAGCGCGAGATGATGAAGCGCGTGGTGGCCGAGAACGACGTGGTCATCACCACGGCCGCCATTCCCGGCAAGAAAGCGCCGACGCTGGTCACGGCCGAGATGGTCGCCGGCATGGCCCCCGGCTCGGTCCTGGTCGACCTGGCCGCCGAGCGGGGCGGCAATTGCGAGCTCACCCGGCCCGGCGAAACGGTGGTGAGCGGCGGCGTGACGATCCTGGGGCCGGCGAACCTGCCCGCCGACATTCCCAACCACGCCAGTCTGATGTTCGCCAAGAACGTGGCCACGCTGCTGGCCTATCTGGTCAAGGACGGCAAGCTGCAGCTCGACACCAGCGACGAGATCGTTCGCGAAACCCTGGTCACCCGCGACGGCCAGATCGTTCACCCCCGCGTCGCCGGCGGGCCGGCTACTTCGTCTTGAGCGATTCGAGGTAAGCCAACAGCGAGGCGAGGTCGGCCGGCGTCAGCGGATCGACCAGCCCGGTGGGCATGATCGACAGCTCGCGCCGCCCGCGCTCGTCGATCCGGTCCTTGGCCACGAGCGTCGTCTGGGCGTTGGCCGAGCGGACTTCGACCTCGTCCCCCGACTCGCGGACCACGAACCCGTCGACCACCTTGCCGTCGTCGAGCACGAAGAACTGCGTCTCGAAACCCTGGGCGATCTTGGCACTCGGCTTGAGGATCGATTCGATCAGCTCGGGCCGGCTGTAGCGGGCGGCGATGCCGGCCAGCAGCGGACCCTTGAGCGCTTCGCCGCTGGAAACCGTGTGACAGGCGATGCAACCTTGCCGGGCAAACAGCTGAGCGCCGCGGTTGGCGTCGCCCGACGTTTTCGCGGCCTGGGCCAACACGTCGTCGAACTTCAGCTCGGCAATCTTCGGGCCTTGACCGGCTTGATTGTCGTTCAGGCCCAACTGGGCGGCGGCCCGCTCGGCCTCGCTGCGCACCTCGTCGCTGGGGTCCTTCAGCCGGGCACGCACCTGAAACACGAACGCCTCGGCCCGCAGCTCGGCGATCGCCCGCAGCAGAATCGCGGCCGTATCCGACCGCGTCCAGCCGGCATCGAGCGCCCGCAAGGCCGCAGCCCGGGCAGCCTGATCTCCACCCGTTCCCGCCGCCAGGCTCACCAGCACCAAGGCCGCGGTTTCGCGCCGGGCTGCGTCGTCCGCGGCAAACCATTTGGCGAATTGCTCGACCTGCCCGGCCCGGCGGCCATCGCGGGCAAACTGCTCGCGGACTTGCGCCAGATCGCCTGGGGGCTGCTTGCCGAGCCCGCCCAGGGCCCGCACTGCTACTTCCAGCCCGCTCGGCCGATCGGAAATCCGCGCCAGCGTGCGCAGGGCGGATGCCCGGGCGGCCACCGGTTGATTCTCCGCGACGGCTACCGATTCGAGCAGCGGAATGACTTCATCGGGCAATTGGCCGCGCTCTCCAGGAGCGGCAGCGCCACGCGAGCCAGCTCGGGATCGCGGAGGGCTTGCTGCGCGAAGCCGGGCTGCCGGATCGCGGCGTCGATGTGGTGCAGGGCCATCTGCTTCGAGATCGCGCCGGCCAACTGCGGGGTGGCGGCGCTCAGGGCTTTCAGCAGTTCGCCGGCGATCCGGTCGGACTCGTCCCACTTGGCCCGGTTGTAATACGGCCCGCTGGTGTCGGGTCGGGTGCCCCACCAATCCCCCTTCCACTCCCCCTCGCGGTAATAAAGCCGGCAGAGGGCTTTGATCAGGAGCGCCTGTTGATCATCGCTTTTGGCGCGGGCGAGTCGCTCGATCAATCCCTCGACGACGGCCGGCTCGTGCAGCGCCGAAAGGACGCGGATGCAGCCGGGCGCGAGCCGCACGTCGCCGGCGTCGAGCGCCGCGAAGCAGGGCCGCGACGCATCCAGGCCGACGAGCGTGCCCACCGCCAGATGCGCCACCAGCGGATCGGCGTCGGCCAGCAGGGGCACGATCGCGCTCGCCGTTTCCGGTTTGCCCAGCCGGGCCAGCCCGGTCACCGCTTCGAGCCGCACCCGCGGGTCGGCATCGCCGAGGCGCCTCGACGAACAGCTGCGCCGGCACGCCGGCCAGCTGGGTGCTGTCGTCGGCCAAAGCCCGAAGGGCATATTCGCGCAGCTCGGGCGTTTTTGCCAGCTCAACCAGCGCCGGGTTGGCGGCCGCGCCGCGGAGCTGCTTGAGCGTGAAGATCGCCGCCACGCGGACCGGCAAGTCGCTGCCGGCGGTGCATAGCTTTTCGATCTCGGCCGCGACCGCCGGCCGATCGCCGCGGCGGAGGATTTCGCGCTGGGCGGCCAGGCGCCGCACGTGGCTGGCGGAGGCCAACTCGGCGAGCAGCTGGGCATCGGTCGCTTTTTTCACGTCGGGAGGCGCCGGGAAGCTCACGCCCGCGGGCCGCAGCTCGACGACGTAGCCCACGTTGGGCCCGCTGTAGTTGAATCCACCGTCCCGCCAACTGGAAATGTACAGCCGGCCCTGACCGTCGACGTCCATGTCGGTGGGGCGGGGCACCTCGACGAACACTTCCTGACCGGCCGCGAAGCCGGCCCCTTTCGCCGTCAGCGGATGGCGATAGACGATGCTCCGCCCCCAATCGCAGGTGTACAGCGCTCGGCCGTACGGCTCCGGCAGGATGCCCTCGTCGATCGCCAGCGAGCCGCAGGGAGACCCGCCGCCGTAATCGGCCAGCGGCTGAATGATCTCGTCGGGAAAGTTGACGAACAGCGACGGATAACCGTACTGTCCGCCGCGGACCACGTGGCTCAGCCGCACGTCCCAGCCGCCGCCGTCGTTGGTGTTGTCACGGGTGAAGGCGTTGAGCAGCGAGTCGACCGCCACGTCGTAGATGTTCCGCTGGCCGCGGGAAACGATTTCCAGTCCGCTGCCGTCGGTCCGCACCCGGACCACGCCGCCGCCATGCAGCTGCACTTGCCGCCCGTCGCGCCCCTTGGCCGCAACGAAGCCGTAGTCGCCGACCGCGATGTAGATCCAGCCGTCGATGCCCAGGCGGAGACCGTTGGTGGTGTGGTCGGCGCCGCGAAACTTGAGGTCGAACCCGATTCCGTCGACCAGCACCTCTTCGCGATCGGCCACGCCATCAGCGTTCTCGTCGACAAAAGCCGTCAGCCGCGGCGGATGCAGCACGTACAGCGTGCCGGCGTCGAAATGCACGCCGCGGGGACTGTCCATCCGGGCAAACACGTTGAACCGGTCGGCCCGGCCGTCGCCATCCTCGTCGACGCAGCGGACCACGCTGCCGCGGTCGGGCCTGGCGTCGAGCGAGCCATTCAGGTCGACGCCCACGTACAGCTCGCCGCCCGGCGCGGCCGCCAGACAGGTCGGATAATTGATCTCGGGCGGGGCGGCAAAGAGCGTCGCTTCGAAGCCCGGCGGCACTTTCACCCCGGCGAGCAAGCCCGTGCGGGCGGCCGGCCGCGGCACGAGCGACGTCGAGCCGGCCCGCGGCGGCACCAGCTCGCGCCCGAACACCTCGAAGGCGAACAAACTGGCCCAGCAACCGGGTGCCAGGCCGGTCACGGTCAGCCGCACATAGCGGACATCCTGGGCCTGAAACTTGTGCTCCTGCCACTGGGTGCGCTGGTCGCCCGCCCGCTCGTCGACCAGTGTCTTCCAGCTCTGCCCGTCGGCCGAGCCTTCGATCAGATACTGATACGGCTTGTCGTCGAACTCCCACAGGATGCGGCAGCCGGTCAGCTCCTCGGGCTTGCCCAGATCGATCCGCAGCCACTGCGGCGCCGAAGCACCCGAGGGGGACCAACGGGTCTGCGGGTCGCCGTCGACGGCTTTTTCCGCCGAACGGGGATCATCCTGCACGCTGGAGGCCGTGGCCGGCTTGCCCAATGCCAGGTCGATCGGCACCAGCGCGGGCGTGGGCTGCTTGCCCGGGGGCAGGGCGCTCGTGGACTTGGCGTTGGGATCGACGGCCTTGAAGTGCTGGTCGTCCAGCTTGTCGACGGCCCACAGCAGGCCCCGGGTGACGTAATTCAAGAACACCGGATCGGACATCTCCGAGTTGTGATGGCCGATCGTGGTGCCGAAGACCCGGGTCTTGCCGTTATAGACATTGGTCCAGATGCAGGTCTCGAACTTCTTGGTGTCGGTGCTCATGGCGTGGCCGAGCGGCTTGGCGTCGGGCCACATCTTTTCGATCAAGTACAGCTCGCCGGCGGGCGTCTGCCATTTGTCGCCGAAGCCTTTCATGATCGGGTTTTCTTTGTCCAGATTGATCACCTCGAACGGGTAATTGCCCCCGTGCCCGCGCGACGTGACGCCGAGAAACTTGAACCACTCGTCGGTCTTGTCGCGGTAGCAGTGCATGGCGCAGTGGATCACCACCGCGGGCACGCCCTCGCGATGCGGCTTGAGCACGCGCTCGGTCCACTCCGGATCGGGGATGTCGGCGAAGCATTCGTTGTGTACGACCACGTCGTAGCCCTTGGCCCAGTCGGGATTCTCGTAGAGCGGAATCTTCGAATTGGTGGCCGTGCCGCCTTGCTGGACGATCGTCCATTCCACGGGTGCCCGGGCCGAGATGCCCTCGCTGAGAATCTTCTTCTGCGCGTCGTAATCGTGGCAGCAGCCGCCGGTCACCAGCAGGGCCTTGATCGGCTTGACCTCCGCGCCGCGGGCCAGACCGACGCCGACCAGCAAGCCCAGGGCGGCCGACCAACTCGCGATGTGCAGACTCTTCCAACGGATGCTCATGGGCACGCTCCTTGAGGGCAAAAAGGGGGCGGGAGAAAATCGCCCGCGCGGCAGGCAGGACACTGGGGGCGGGGCCGACCAGACCGCCGCAGCCGCGCAGGCCGGACGGTGCGCGATTGGGGCAATCTGGCACATAAGTCATTCTGGCCAGCAGCCCGCGGCGATGCAACGCCCGGACCCGACTTGACTTTCCGCTGGAGCGACGCGCGGAATCGCTATTTGTCGCGATTGCGGAACATGTCGATCGCGGCCTTGGCCGCGTCGCGGGTACTGCCGGCAGCATTGGGATCGGGCTGTTTCGTCCCCGATTTCAATGCCCGTTGAAACTCGCTTTGGGACGCCACAGGGGGCAGCGCCGAGGGGGACATGGTGGGAGCGGCCGCGCGCTGTCGGGCCAGTCGAGCGGCTGGGTCCCGTCAAGGCTCACCTCGCCGGTATCGGCAGAGGCGGCCGCGGAGGACGGCGGCTCGAGCTCGAGGTAAATCGACTTGGGCCCGCTGGGCGCGTTGTTCAGCCACTGCATGATTTCGTCTTCGCTGCCCGTCGGCTGGGCGGCTCGTTCGCCGACGGCCGGTGGTTTCTTGCCGCTCGCCGGGGCGGGGCTGTGGGGCGGACGCGGGCCGTCGGGTGTCGACTTTTCGGCGGGCCGTGGCGGATTGCCGACCTGAGCCGTGTCGCTCAGCTGGCCGGTATCGCCGGATTTGGGGGCCTTGCTCTGAGGCGAGCGCGGCTCGGCGGCCGTCTGCAGCCGCACTTCGAATTCGAGCGGCCCGACCTGGATCCGATCGCCGTTGGCCAGCTGTTGCTCGCCCTGAACCCGTGCGCCCATTGACGAGCGTCCCGTTGGTGCCGCCCAGGTCTTGCACGCGGGCGCCGCTCTCGTCGAGCAGGAAGCGCAGTGGCGGCGGCTGACGGCAGGACTGGCCGGCCGCAGATCGCATTCATCGGCCCGGCCGATCACGAACCGCGGACGGTTGATGACCAGCTCGCGGCCGACGTGGCGGCCGGTGAGGATTTTGAGCGTGAGCGCAAATGCCATTTCAGCAATCGCGGCGTTTGGTCATGGTCAGTTGATTGCCGGCGGCATTGAACGAGACATCGTCCATGAAGGTGCGAATCAGCACCAGCCCGCGCCCGGCATCGCGCGTTTGTTCCGCCACTAGTTTAGCTTCCAGCTCGGCGTGCGCGAATCCTGCGCCTTCGTCGCGGATGGTGAAGCTAGCGGCATCGGCCGCCAGTTCCGCCCGGACGTGCACCTTGCGCGCGGCATAGGGAGCTTCGCCGCGGCGGCGTTCGATCAACGACTGAGCGATCGATTGTTCCGATTTGAGCTGCGCCGCGGTGAGCCCCAAGTTACCATGAAACGGCGCATTGTTCAGCCCCTCTTGCAGGGCAATGCTCACGCGGACGCGGGTCATTTCATCATAGATTCCTAACCGAACGATCTGCTGCTGCAAATAATCGACCAAGGGAAAAATCAGCCCGCGGGTCGTTGTCGAGCACGAAGTCCAAGCTCGTCTGCCGCAAGCAATCGAGCAAGCGCTCGTGCCGCCGGCCGGCCCGCGCGGCGGCCAGCACGTTGTGCACGGTCTCGGCCAATTCGTCGGCCAGCTTTGCCTTGGCCACGTAGCTGGCGGCGCCTTGCTCGAGTGCTTGCACGGCGATCTCCTCGCTGCCGTGCGCCGTCATCAACACCACGGGCACCTGCGGAAACCGCCCCCGCATCGCGCGGACCAACTCCAGCCCGCTCATCTCGGGCATCTGCAGGTCCGTGACCACGACGTCCGGCACCTGGTGCGCCGCCCGCTGCAGCGCCGCGGCGCCGTGGGCCGCCGAGTCGACCGTCAGATCGGCCTGTTTTTGCAGGATGCCGACGGCCAGCTTGCGATCGATTGGCGAATCGTCCACCACCAGAACCGTGGGCATGACTCAAACTTTCTCTGGAAATAAGAGGAGCGGGTACCGGCCGACCCAGACCGGCCGGAGGGTGGTCGCCCAACGTCCATCACCCGCCGAGGGGCGGGCCGGATCAGTTGAACCAGCGGTCGCGGCTGACGCGAATCCGCCGCTGCTTGCAGAGGCGGATCAGCTTTTCCGCCTTGCGATATTCTTCCACGGCCAGATACCGGCTTTCGCTGTACCAGATAATCAGGCTCTTGAACTTGCCGCCGTTGGTCGAATAGAGCACCGTCTCCTTGGCGCCTTTGAGCAGGCCGTCGTCGTCCACGTCCTCCTGCCGAGCGGCATCGGCGAGAAAGTCGCGATCGAGGACCTCGACTTCGTCGCGGTGGATATAGAAATTGCCCTGAGTGCCGAACTGGACTTGCCAGTAGTCGTCGCCCAAGGGTCCGCAAAACTCGAGCACCACGCCTTCCGCTCCGGCGGCAATGGCCAGCCCATCGCCGCGAGCGCCCCCAGGAACCGCACCCGCAGGCAATTCCGCCAGCGGGCCAACGGATCGCCCGATCCGCCGCCGGGGGGCGGCAGGCTCGCGCGGCGGCTGCCGGATTCGGCCGGCTTGATTGCATCGCCCAGGCCGAACTTGTTGAAGTCGACGGTCAGAGCGGGGCGCGCGGGCCGCGGTTCGGTCTTGCGCTGGAGCATAGTAGGGGCGGTCAGCACGGCCCGGGCCGAGGCTTCCATGCTGCGGTCCATTTTGGTGCCCTGGAGTTTGGCGCCGAGTAGCTTGGCCCCTTCGAGATTGGCGGTGGTCAGGTCGGCGTAGTTCAGGTTGGCGTATTGCAGATTGGCGCCGGCCAGGTTGGCGCCGCGGAGGTCGGCGCCGGTCAGGTTGGCATCGCGGAAGTTGGCCCGCAGGTCGGCCATGCTGAGGTCGGCTTTTTCCAGATTGGCGTCTTGCAGATCGGCGCCGGCGAGTTGGGCATAGCGGAGAATGGCACTCGACAGGTTCGCGCCGCGGAGCCGCGTGCCCAAGAGCGTCGCCGACGATAGATCGGCGCCGCTGAGATTGGCCAATTCCAGGTTGGCCGCGTCGAGCATCGCGTTGGCCAGCAGGGCCCCGTGCAGATCGGCCAGGCGGAGGATCGCCTTGCAGAAGCAGGCATAGGTCATGCTCGTGCCGGACAGATCGGCCTGCGCGAGGTTGAGCCCGGTCAAGTTCTTGCCGTTGAGCGTATCGACGGCGGCGCGGAGCATGACGGCGTGGGTGGCTTTGTTGCGGATTTCGATCATATCGCCACTTCCGATTGCCCCGGCCCGCGCGGGGTCGGTGTCCGGCGCGCTCCAGCGCTGGCTGATCTGGTTGATCTTCCTGATCGCAAAACCTGGTCATCGTGACTTCGTTTCCGGCCGCATTGAACGCCACCTCGTCCATGAACGCCCGCATCAGCACCAACCCGCGGCCGCCTTCCGAATCGAGCGCGGCAACCTGGCTCAACAGGCGCTGGTGGTCGAAGCCCGGTCCGTCGTCGCGAATGATGAATTGGGCCGTGTCGGCCGAGAACTCGGCGAACACGCGAATCTTGCGGTCGCGGTAGGGGGCTTCGTCGGCTCGGCGGCCCACCAGTTCCGGATCGTCGTTCTGGGCGCAGTGCAATTGCTCGCTGGTGAGCTGGAGATTGCCGTGGACCAGGGCGTTGATCAGGGCCTCCTGCAAGGCGATGCCCAACCGCACCCGCCCCGGCTCGTCGCAAAAGTTGAGCAGCGCCACCTGTTGCTGCAAGTAATCGACCAGCGGGCAGATCAGCGCCGGATCGTTGTCGAGCACGAAGGTCCAGGTCGAGCGGTGCAGCCGGTGCAGCAGCCGATCGTGCCGCCGGTTGGCATGCGCCATGGCGAGCACGTGCTGGACGGTGTCGGCCAGGTTTTCGGCCAACCGGGCCTTGGGCACGTAGCTGGCCGCGCCTTGCTCCAGGGCCTGCACGGCGATCTCCTCGCTGCCGTGGGCCGTCATCAGCACGACCGGCACCAGCGGAAACCGCCCCCGCAAAGTCCGGACCAGCTCCAGCCCGTCCATGCCCGGCATCTGGAGGTCGGTCACGACGATATCGGGGGCCTGATCGGCCACCAGGGCCAGCGCTTCGGCCCCGTGCGTCGCGGTGCCGACGGTCAAATCGTCCTGCTTTTCCAGCAGCGACATGGCCAGCCGGCGATCGACCGGCGAATCGTCAACGACCAGGACTGACGGCATACAACGGCCCTTGGGTGTTACGGGCGGAGTGCAGGTAATCGGCCAGATGCGGGGTCAGGCGATCGAGTTCGGCCGCGAGGGTCTGGCACAGCCCGGCGGCGGATTGCAAGTCGGACTGCCGGGCCGCGGCTTCGATTCCGGCCGCGGCGGCCACCGCGGCGCTGGCGCCGAAATGGACGACCGCGCCCTTGAGCGTGTGGGCCCCGATCCGCAATCGCTCCACGTCGCCGGCGGCCAGCGCGGCGTGGACCGTGTCGAGCATCGCGGGGCACTCATCGAGAAATATCGTCACGATCTCTTGCAGCAGCACTTCGTCGCCGCGGACGCTCGCCTGTGCCACACTCCAGTCGAGCACCCCGTTGGCGGCGGCGGCCCCAGCGGCCGCCGAATGTGCTTCAGCCGCGGGCTTGCCCCCTGCCGGAGCGGTGGATTTACTCACTGCCGGCGGGGATGCGACGGCCGACGAAACCGTTGCAGCGCGGTCCGTACGGGCAACCGCGATCTCGGCCAACAGGCGCCTTGAGCTCCTCGCGCCGGACGGGCTTCGACAGGTAGCCGTCCATGCCCGCTTCCAGGCAGCGCTCGCGGTAGCCCTTCATGGCATGGGCCGTCATGGCAATGATCGGTACCCGGCCGCCGGTCGATTGCTCGCGCTCGCGGAGCAGGGCCGTGGCCTCGAAGCCGTCCATGTCGGGCATCTGGATGTCCATCAGCACGACGTCGAACCGCTCGCGCTCGGCCGCGGCCAGGGCCTCGCCGCCATTGCCGGCGACGGTGACGCGGTGCCCGTCGGCCTGGAGCATGCCGCAGGCCACTTTTTGATTGATCAGATTGTCTTCGGCCAGCAGGATATTCAGCCCGGTGGCTGCCGGTGCCGCCGGAACCGGAGCCGCGGAGCGGACCTTGGCGCCGCGCTCTGGAACGGCTTGCGACACGGCGAAGCGGCCGAGGAAGAAAAACGTGCTGCCTTTGCCCGGTTCGCTGTCGACCCAGATCCGCCCGCCCATCAGCTGCACCAGATTCGCCGAGATTGCCAGGCCCAGGCCGGTGCCGCCAAACTTACGCGTGGTCGAGCCGTCGGCCTGCTCGAAGGCCTCGAAGATCGATTGCTGTTTGTCCCGGGGAATGCCGATTCCGCTGTCGCGGACGGCAAACCGCAGCAGCACGTCTCCCGCGCCGCGCGAGTCGAGCCCCACGTGCACCGATACTTTGCCGGCATCGGTGAACTTGATCGCGTTGCCGATCAGGTTGACGATCACCTGCCGCAGCCGGCCGGGATCGCCGACGAGCACCTCGGGCACCTCGCGCTCGACCTGGCACTCGAGCTCCAGGCCCTTTTGCCCGGCCCGCGGAGTGAGCGTCTTGATCGTGTCGGCCAGCATCCCGCGCAGCTCGAAGTCGACTTGCTCCAGGTCGAGCTTGCCGGCTTCGACCTTGGAAAAGTCGAGGATGTCGTTGATCAGCGAGAGCAGAAACTCGGCCGACTGCTTGGCCAGCTCGACGTACTCGCGCTGCTGGGCCGAGAGCTCGGTGTCCAGCAGAAGGTCGGTCATGCCGATCACGCCGTTCATCGGCGTGCGGATTTCATGGCTCATGTTGGCCAGGAATGCGCTCTTGGCCTTGCTGGCAGCCTCGGCGGCGTCCTTCTGCTCGCGGATGGTCTGATTTGCCAGCGCCGCCAGCTGCGACTGCGCCAGCAGCAGCGTATAGATGCCCAACAGGTGTACCTGGCCGTCGGCCAGTCGGACGACCAGCGGCTCGAAGACCCGCTCGACCGGCCGGTTCAGGGCCACCTCGGCCGCGGCCTGGATGCCCAGCGTCCCGGACAATTCCAGGTGCGGCACCTCCAGCGCCACCGAGCAGATTGCTGATCGGCCGCTTCATGAACAGCTCATTGCCGAACGGCCGGCTGAGCACTTCGAGGAAGTTCTCCCGCGAGACCATGCCGACGAGCTTCGATCCCTCCAGGATCAGCACGCCGGCCAGATCGGACTCCTGCTTGAAGCGGGCGGCGACCTCATGCCCGGGGGTCTGCGGACTGACGGCAAAATCGTGCGTCGGCAAGTCTGCCAGCGTCGAGTCGGCATTCAGATCGGCAACGAGGGAGATATTCATGGCACAAACCCGCCACGGCAGCACCCCGCCGTGGGACCACCGTTTCCCGAGGGCGTAAAACGGGACCAGCCCGAATGACGCAAGCTATCACCGGCCGGTTAGCTGACGATTACGGCTTGGTTAGCCTGGGGAAAGATTTCTGGCAAAACGCCCGCGTTCCGCCCTTGCCCACTGGCCGACTGATATTGACGGGGAGACGTGCGGCGACGATCATTCCGCCGACTCTTAGGTAGCAAATCGTCGCCCGTGCTAGCGGGCAGCCCCTCACTTCGCTTTGCGCCGCTCGGCCCAAGCCATTCGGAACGTACTCGTGTCTGGTCGATTGCTCACGCTCGCCGTGCTTGTGGCGTCCTGCGCCGGTCCGCTGGTCGCGCGCGGCGCCGACGTGCCGTTCTTCCAGGCACTGCAGGCCCCGGCCGCGCCCTCGGTCGCCGCGTATCCCGGCAGCCCACCCGGCCCCGAGCCGGACCTGGTGGGCACGCCGCTGCCGCCGATCATCGAAACCGACGCGCCCGTCACCACCTACGGCAGCGCAGCCTATGCGCCAGGAATGGTCCATAGCACGACGATCGACCAGCAGGCGATCGGCATGCCGGGCATGCAAGGCAATGCGCCGGGCAGTGACGCCCTCGGCAGTAACGCCCTCGGCAGTAACGCCCCCGGCAGTAACGCCCCCGGCAGTAACGCCCCCGGCAGTGGCGCGCCGATTCCGCTCGACGTCTTCGATCCCGACACCTGGTTCGTCTCCGATCCGAGCTTCATCCCGCCCTGGCAGCTCGGCCCGGCCCAATGCCGCGATTGCCGCACCAACGGCATGGTGCTGTTTCACAACTACAGTTCGTGGCGGGGCATTTCCGAAGGCACGGGCTCGAACAACAACGGTCTGTCCTACGGCATCAATTACGGCACGAAGCTCGGCGCCTTCAGCGACATTACGGGCATCGGCTTCCAGATCGGCGGCAGCTATGGTCTGTACGACTTGAACGGCCGTTCGTCGGGCTTTCGCGACAAGGAAATCCAGCAGCAGGGCTTCCTCACGGTCGGGTTTTTCCGGCCCTCCGACCGCTACACCAATTTCAGCTTCGGTGTGGTCTACGACGCGATGTGGAACACGAACTTCGGCCAGTACGCCGTCTCGCCGTACCTGAGCCAGGTCCGGGCGCAGATCGGCTACGCTCTGAATCCGCAGCACGAGATCGGCTTTTGGGCGGCGATCCGTACAAACACCGCCACGGCCGAGGCCGCCGGCCAGCAGTTGGCCTACCGAGGCGTCGATCAATTCACGTTGTATTACCACCACCGGTTCGTGTTCGGCGCCGACGGCGTCACCTGGTTCGGTCTGCCCGACCATACCAAGCTTGGCGGCTCGGGCAGCCTGGGCGAATACACGTTCGGCGGGACGCTCACGGCGCCCCTTTCGCCGCGGTTTGCGGCTTACACCTCGATGCAGTACATGGCCCCCAGCTCGCGGAGCGGGGCCGCCGGCGCGATCGAAGAGACGTTCTTCATCTCGCTCGGCCTGAGCTTCTATCCCTGGGCCAACTCCCGGGCCGCCAACGTCGCCGGCGACTGCTGGATGCCCTACATGCCCGTGGCCACCGACGGCACCTTCCTGGTCGACACGAACAAGACGTTCTGAGGCCAGCGATAGAAGGCGGCCAGATCAGAGCGTGGGCCGCCGGGCGGGCCTCAAGCCGCCGATTCTCCACCCGAGCGAGCCGCCGGATTCTGCCCGAGCTGGGACGGCAAACTTGCCACGGCCGGCGGCCGGGGGCAAAATGAAGACGGACTCCAGGGCGAGTCCGCACGTCTCGTCTAAAACCACGTTCGTGGAAATTCGGTTCGAAGCCGCGTGAGGTTGGCAGGTCGCCGGCCGTCGCAGGGCGGTTGGCGCGGGATGCAACGACATCCCCGCTGGTGATCTGGCACTTCCGACGCGCGGCACAACATGCAGGGCGCCTGTTCCAATTGCCCCGGAGGTGACGCATGGATCAGCCCGATCGTGAACCGGCGACTCAATCTACCGCTCCATCACTCGTGGGAAGCGGCGAAGCGGGACTCGGCTACGGTCGGCAACCTCGCCCCAAGCGAGGCGCGCGGCGCGGCCCCGACAGGCCGCTCGACCGCATCGTTCACGCGCTCTACACGCACAACCCGTTCTATGCCGCGAGCGCCGCGTTGGTGTTCTGGGGCCTGCGCGTTTCGTTCGACGTCAGCCAGGGGTCCGCGCACGCCTGGGCGCTGGCGGCGGGCCTGGCCGGCTACACGCTCCTGTTGGCCGCGACCGCGCTGGTGGTGATCCGCGTTGGCCGGGTTTGGGACGACGCCCGCAGCTTGCTGCTGCTGGTCGTGCTGATGTTCCTGGGAATTTCGGTTTCGTTCGACGGCCTGCTGGCCGACAACCCGGCCCGCGGCAGTTGGTATTACCTGGGGGGCTGGGTTTTTTCGATCGTGGTCAGCGAAGCGCTGCTGGCCGGCTTGCGGTTGCGCCTGCCGTTGCTGTACCGCCTGCCGTATCACGCGCTGGTGGCGCTGTTCTTCCTTTATCCCGTCAGCCTGGGACCGTGGGTCAACACGCCGGATAGCCTGCGGCTCGAGTGGCAGTTGTTCGGTTTTGCGCCGCTGGCGGCGCTGATGCTGCTGGGCCTGCTGCCGGCCGTGCGCCGCGGGCCCGAGTATGTCGATGCCAACGGCAGCCCGTGGCGCTGGCCTTGGTTCCCCTGGGCGCTGCTGGGCATCCTCGGGCTGTGCGCGGGGCTGCGGGCATACTACTTGTGCCTGTCGCTGCACTTCGTGGGCTACGCCAACAGCATTTTCGGCGGCTATTTTCTGGTGCCGCTCGTGCTCGCCGCGGCCGTGCTCTCGCTCGAGGCGGCGCTGGTCACCGGCGCGACGGGCACTGCAGGCGGCGGCCCTGCTGCCGCTGGTGATGATCGCCCTGGCCGCGATCGACCGCCGTGGCGACGCCGTGTACGACCAATTCCTCGTAGCCTTCGTGCATGCGCTCGGCGGCACGCCGCTGTTCTGGACGCTGCTACTGGTTGCCGGGTTCTACGCCCTGGCGACGATCCGTGGGGTGGCCTGGGGCGCCGATGCGCTCTCAGCCGCGTTCGCTGCTTTGGTGGTCGTCAGCCCCGCGACGCGGTCGCTCGACCAATGGGTGGCGCCCAGGCCTGGCCGCTGGCGCTGGCCGGCTGCTGCCAATTGGCCGTGGGCCTGCGGCGTCGGGCCGCGGGGAACTTGCTGACGGGCTGCGGCGCCCTGCTGGCCGCCGCGTGCCTGGAATTCCGCGGGACGTGGTATACGGCCTGGCACGGGGCGCTACCCTGGCACCTCAGCGCGGCCGCGCTGCTGGTCATCGGGCTGTCGTTCAACGACGCGCTCGGTCGCCTGGCGCGACATGCCGGCGTGGCGCTGCTGATCGTGGCGGCGCTGCTGGTGGGGGGCGATCCCGAACGGTTTGCCGACGTGCCCGGCTGGGCCGTCCTGCTCTATCCACCGGTCGTGGCGATCGGACTGGCGGCCTGGGGCTACCTGGCGGGCCAGCGCGAGCTGTACGCCGCCGGCGCGCTGGCCAGCACGGCCTGGACGCTGACGTACTCGGGCCGCGCCTACGCGCAGCTGCGGCTGCAAGTCGTCGGCTTGAGCCAACTCGCTTGGGGCGTGGCGTTCTTCGTATTGGCCGCCCTGATCAGTTTGCTCAAAGCCGGCATTCGCCCGCGCCGCGGATCCGTCTCCCCGCCCGAGACGTCACCGCGGCCATAGTGCGCTCACGGCAGCTCGCGAATTCGCAGATTACGGAAGTCGATCGGCGAGCCTTCCGACTCCAGACAGAGGTAGCCCGAGCGCGGGTCGCAGTTGTTGCCGCCCGAGACTTCCTCGCCGTTGACCCAGAGCCGCACCTCGCCGTTGATCGCCCGAACGTAGTAGTGGTTCCACTGGTCGATCCCCTTGCTCAGCTGCTTCCGCGGAAAGCTGCGGCTGCCGTCGGGCGACAAGGGAGGGAAGGGGGTCATTTTCACGCCCACGGCGAACACGTCGCCGTTGGTCGTGAACCACTCGGGTTTCTTGCCGGTGCTCTTCTCGTACTGCACGGCGTAGCCGTGATCGAGCACCTGCACCTCGATACCCCGGGGCAGGCTCCCTTTGGCTAGTCCTTCGAGCGCCTTCTCGGGGACCCAGACGAACACGCCCGAGTTGCCCCCCGAGCGGAGATGCCGCCACTCGACCACCAGCTCGAAATTGGTGTAGACCTTCTGCAAGCGGATCACGCCGACCGGGTTGCCGGTGCAGTGCAGCAGGCCGTCTTTCCAGGTCCAGGTGTCGGCATCGCCGTTGACGCCCACGAAGTCGGCCTCGGTCATTTCCTGCCAGCCGGGGCCGGTGCCGTCGATCGTGGCGACGGGTTTAGCCGGTTCGTCGGCGGCGGCGAGTGCCGCCAGGAACAGCACGGCCAGCGATCCGACTGCCCAATCACGCAAAGTTGCAAAGCACCGCATGGCCAGATTCTCCAGAAGAAGGCATCCAGAAAACGAAAAACCCCCGGCATCAAGATACCGGGGGTTGGGAGCGTCTGCAAAAGAGCGGTCACGCCTATGCTTTCCGCCGGCGCCAGGCCGCTGCGCCGCAGCTGGCCAGGGCGATGCCGAGCAGAACGAAGCTAGAGGGCTCGGGTGTGTACAAGTTAAACGCGGGGCCGACCTTGATGTTATCGATGCCGATGACGTCGTTCGCAAAGCCGTTTTGCCAGTCGACGAGCCAGATATAGTTCGCGCCGCCCAGCATTTGGTTCTGGAATTGAGCAGGGTAGGGCGCGACGGCAGGCTGATTGTCGATCGGAGCGACGCCCAGCACCGACCCGATGATGTGCCCGCTCGGATCGAGAACGCCGAAATTGTTCTCGACCTGGGCCGTCGGACCGCCGGCGCTTTTTTCGAACTCGGTGACGAACGTGTACCAGCCGGGCGAGGTGATGTTTGCGATGTGTCCGCCTGGGCTCGCGTCCACCGAAACCAATCCCGCATGGGGCACGCTGATCTGAATCTGCGTTTCGTCGTTGTACTCGTAGCCTTGGTAGTTCGTGGCCACATTGCCCAGCGTCGGCACGAAGGCACCAGCCAACCCGGGCGAACCGTCGACCGCGAAACCTTGCCCAGGAGCCCAGTTAGTCGGGTCGATGTAGATCTGAATCGACTGCGCATAGCCGGCGGTGTAGTTGGGATCGCCGTCTGTGTTGGGAATGCCGAACGAACTGTATCCGCTGGCGCCGTAACCGCCAAACGCCGCGTCGTGCTGGTTGACGCTCTCGTAGTAGTAATTGCCCTGCGGTGCGGTCAAACCGAGAACTCCGCCACCGGATTGTGTGGGCGCCGGATTGCCAATATAGGGCGTCCAATCCAGCGGCGCGGGCGGGCTCGTCGATTCAAACCCGTATTGATACGGCTGGTAGGCCCCTGCCGTCGCGGCCAGTGACAGCGCGATGGCAACGGCCACGCAGCGCCCCAAGGGATGCACTAGCCCTCTCAAGAAGCTTCGACAGCATTAGGCCTCTCCTTTTCTCAGGGACCGTTCCTCTTCCAGGTGCAACTCTGACCGCAACGCACAACCGCTATTCCGAAACAAACGCACAGGATGCCGTCCGAACCAAAACGATAGCCGCCTTTGCCCGCGCCCGGCCAACTGATTCAGCCGTAAGAGGAAAAGGTCCTCGGAGCAGTCGCCTCCAGGCGTGACGGTAAATCGCAAAACGCGGCCTGTCAACCAATTTGGCCGCTGCAATTTGTTTTGCCAGCCCAGGCTTAGCCAGCCGGCGATCCCGCCGGGTAAACGCTGGCTTCCACCCAGCCACCCGAAAACAGGGGAGGCATTCGGCCAGTGCGATGCCGTATCGCCGCTCAGCCTTAAATTGCTTTGGACCGGGCAGTTTGCGGCCGCTCGCCAGTCGGGCCAGCGCCGGACCGCTGAGTTCATAAACGGCCCAATCGGTGACTGGCTCGGCGCCGAGCTGCCGATAGAACTCGATCGCGCCGCGGTTCCAGGTCAGCACGCTCCACTCCAGCCGGCCGCAGCCGCGCTCGCCGGCGATCTGCGCCAGCCGTTGCAGAATCGCCTGGCCGACCCCGGCCCGGCGATGGGCGGTCCGCACGAACAGGTCTTCGATGTACAGGTTCGGCAGGCCGCGAAACGTCGAGAACGTGTACAGATAGAGGGCGAAGCCGGCCGGCTCGCCGGCTTGCTCGGCGATCACCGTTTCGATCCGTCGCTCGGGGCCGAACAGCGCGGCGTCGAGGGCGCTGGCTTGCAGCACCACCTCGTCCGCGCGGTTTTCGAACTCGGCCAGCTCGCGAATCAGCTGAAGCACCAGCGGCACGTCGGCTTGGGCCGCCGCGCGGACCGCGATCGTCTCGGCCGGCCCGCTCATGGGGCGGAGACCCCGAAGCAGTACAGATGGCCGGCCGTGCGCAGGAAAATGTGGCCGCCGGCGAAGGCGGGCGTCGCGTGAACTTCCTCCTCGAAGGGGGCGGTGGCGAGCTCCTGCCACTTGCCCTCGGCCGAGACCACCGTCAGCACGCCGGCCTCGCTGACCAGGTACACCTTGCCGTCGGCCGCGACGGGCGAGGCATAATACTCGCCGCCGGAAATGCGGCCCTGCTTGAGCGGCGCGCCGCTGGCAACGTCCAGGGTCGACAGGATACCGCCATCCTTGACCAGAAAGAGCACATCGCGGTAATACAGCGGCGAAGGAATGTAGGGCAGAAACTTGTGCTGCTTCCAAGCGACGTGCGAGGCAGTGATGTCCCCCTGCGCCCCCCGGCCGGATCGCCACGATCGCATTCTGGGCTCGCTCGAAAATCGAGCGCATCGTTTCCCACTCGAGCTCCGTGATATGGCCGTCCTTGTCGCGGTCGATTTGCGGAAATCGCGACTGGAACGGCCCCTCGGGAATCTCGGCGAACTCGATCGTGCCGCTCCGGTCGGCGTCCTGTTTGGCCGCAAAGTCGGCGAACGGATCGGGCCGGATGCGCTCTTCGGCATCGCCGCCGGCCGCCCAGCCGGCGACGTACAGCGTGTTGTCGGCGCCGACGACCGGGGTCATGTTGACCAGCCGCGACAGGCCGGTCACGGTCCAGAGCTCGCTGCCCGACTCCAGGTCGTAGCCCACGACGCGGAGCGTGCCCGGCACGACGATCTGCGTCTGACCGCCGACGCGCCAGACGATCGGCGAGGCATAGCTGCGCGGAAATTCGCTGCGGTCGGTCTTCCAAACCAATCGGCCGTCGTGCTTGTCGAAGCACATCAGGGCCGAGTCGGTGTCGTGATCCTGATTCAAGATCAGCCGGTCGCCGACCAGCGTGGGGCTGCTGCCGGCTCCGAAATCGTTCTTGAAGGGACCCATGGGCACGTGCCACAGCGGCTTGCCTTCGGCATCGTAGGCGAACAGCCCACACGAACCGAAGAAGCTGATCACCAGGCTGCCGTCGGTCATGGGGCTGCATTGGGCCCGATTGCCGATCTGGTGGACGTCTTCCAGGCGCTCGTAGGGCGCGGTTCGCTCCCAGAGGATTTTGCCGTCGGCCGCGTCGAGCGCGATGGTGAGCAATGTCTTGTCGCGGACCGCGGTCAGAAAGACCCGGCCGCCGCAGACCACCGGCGAAGAGTGGCCCGGCGGGAGCGCGGTACACCAGCGCACGTTTTGCTTAGGCCCAATCTCGGCGGGATACTTCGAGCCGGCGGCGGCCACGCCGGCGGCGTTGGGCCCGCGAAATTGCGGCCAGCAGTCCTCGGCCGCGGCGGGCGCGGCAAGCAGCGACAATGCCAGCGCAGATATCGTCACGAGCACTATTCGCATGGCGCGCGTTCTCGCGGTTGGATGTAAGGGGGTCGACTCCGGGGCCGGCCCACCGGACGCCGCCGGTGGGCTTAACAAGCCCCCAGCCCCCAGCCTCCAGTCCCCCCTCACTGATGCAGCGAGTATATCAAAACGTTGATGCCGATGCGGGCGGCATCCTGGCGGGTGTAGCCCTCGCATTCCAGCGACTCGTGGCTTTCGAGCGCGCAGCTGATGTCGTACGGCGAAAACACCACCGCCAGCCGGTCGCCGATTTGCAGCCCTTCCAGATACGGCTCGGTCTTGCGGACGGCCGATTTGAGCGGTTCGCCGGCCTTGCCGCTTTCGGGCTGCCGCCGCGAGACGCTCGAGATGTCGCTGCCGCCCAGCTCGCCGGTCACCAGCGGGTGCTTGACGCCGATCCGCTCCAGCGGCTGCTCGGGAAAGATGGTTTTCATTTCGCGGCGGAACGACTCGGTAAAGGCCTTGCTCGAGCAGATTGCGTCGGCAAAGATCATGCCCCCCCGATCGATGTAGGCCCGCAATTGTTTCCGCTCGGCCGGCGTCAGATGGAAGCTGGTCCGGCCGTGGAAGAACACCAGGTGATACTGAAATAGCTGCGGGTCGGTAAGCCGGACCTCGCGCTGCTCGACGCTCGCCCGGACCTCCAGCTTGTCGGCGGCGACGCGCATCAGGTTGGCCAGGGCGCCCGGCGCCGCGTCGCAACCGCCCGGATGCTTGACGTTGGCCACGTACAGCATCCCGCGCTCGAAGGGATCCTTCTTCACGGCCGCCTCGGGCGTGTGGAACTGGGGATCCTTCGGCGCCACCTCGCGATTGGTCGCGTAGGCCAGGACGTTGATCCCCACGCTCCGGGCCGAGCGCGACCTGGGCCTGCACGTTCTCCTGCAACTGGGCCTCGCGCCCCACGCGGCCCACTTCCCAGCGGCACGACAGGTCGTAATTGCTGTAGACCACACTGGTCCGGCAGCCGACGTCGATGCCGTACAGCTCGGGCATGTGGTTGGGATCGATCCGCTCTTCGGCGTACCAGATCGGATGCTCGATCGGCAGTGGATGCAGGTTCAACTCGGGCTCGGGAAAGACCTCTTTCATCAGCTTGCGGAAGCCAGTGTCGAAGCCGCTGCCGCCGCAGCATTGCTCGGCAAAGATGAAGCCGCCCCGATCGACGTATTGTCGCAGCCGCAGTTTCTCGTCGGCCGAGAACTGCGGCGCCTCGCTGCCCGAGATGAACAGGACCGGCGTCTCCAGCAAGTCCTCGACCGAGGCCTTGCTGGGGTCGATCACCTGATAGGTCAAATCCTTCCGCCAGACCCGCTCGACGTAGCTGACCAGGTTGAACAGCGCGCCGCGGTGATGGACCCAATCCTCCTCGGGCCCGTGCCGCAGATGGGCCAGCACGACTGGCCGCTGCCCCTTCGACAGAAACAGCAGTGCGAAGCTGGTCGAGAGCAGCGGGTCGGGCTCGCCCTTGCTTTCGGGCCAGGCGCCGGTGAGCATCTGTTCCTTGACCAGCATCTTGGCCCCTTCGCGGTACCAATCGTGCTGGCCGATGAACCGCCGGGCCGTCATTCGCCCGGTCCGCTCCAGGCCGTACAGATAATAAAACAGCCAAACGCTGCCCGGGCCGGGATTGCGATAGACCGAAAAATTCCGGGCCAGCCAGTTCAAGCCGTCTTCGACCGGCTGGTTCGATTGCTGCTGGCCGCAGCAGAGCAATTGATCGCCCTGGACCTTGGCGTCGCCGGGATTGGTCTCGCTCAGGGCGATGATCATCGAGGCGATGCCCGCGTTGGTCATGCTGCCGGTCCCCTGGTAGCCGGCCTCGTAGCCCCACGAGCCGTCAGGATTCTGCTGCGACCGCCAGTGTTCCAGGGCCCGGGCCCAGACCGCGTCGTTGACCGGCACGCCCACCTTTTCGGCCTCGTAGAGGGCCAGCATGGCGAACTGGGTATTCGAGTTGTCGCCGCGGGTGGTGCCGGGATTAGGGTAGGACCAGGAACCCTTGCGATCGCCGTCCTTCACCTGAGTGCTTTCCAGCCACTCGACGTTCTTTTTGATGAGGAGATTGCTTCCCTTGGGATCGGCGGCGCAAAAGACCATCGTCTGCAGCGCGACCGAGTAGGTCGTGGTCGCCCGGAAGTTGCGCAGGTAATTGAGCGAGCGCTTGACGGCCTCGTCGTCGGGGCCGCAGCCGCAGCTCAAGAGGGCCAGCGTGCAGAGCGGCGTCAGGCCGCCGTGATAGATCGTCGGGTTGTCGGCCCAGCTGCCGCTGTCGCGGCCGCTCTTGGCCTGTTTCTCTTTGAGAAACTTGACCCCGCGCTCGATCGCCTTGGCGACCTGCTCGGCGGTGATTCCCGCGGGCTCGTCGGCCGGCAGCGGGCGGACAAGTAAAGCCAGAATCAGCATCCCCAGCAGCAGATGGGTCGAGGGGGCTGGCATGCGCTCACTCCGAGGGCGCGGGGATGAGGGGACTCCGACCCCTGTATCTTAGCAGCCCGTTGAAAAATGCCATCCTGGCATTTTTCAACCTCGCCCAGGGCAGAGCAAAGCTCCGCCCGGCTCGCAGAATAACGACTTGCGTCGTCATTCTGGGATCGCATCCATGCGATCTCGCAGCCTGTTGAATCCTTCAACAGGCTGTTCGGCACTTGGCCGCGGAGGCGGCAATCAGCCCGTGCCCCACCTGGCGCTGGACATGCCGCCGGTATGTTCGGCCCAATCGGCACGAAGCTGCGCGGCGCGACCGGCTGCCGCGCACTGGTTCGGGCGGTCCCGCGGCCGAAAGCGGCGAGTTTTGCTTGCCTCGGCGCGTGCGCCGTCAGTCGGTCGCCATTTGGTGTTCCAGGCCCCCTAGGGGTAAAATAAGGGTCTGCCCCCAGAGCGCATCATCTTTCGGCGTAAGGACACCCGCGTTGACGACCAAGCCCCGCAGTCTCGGCGACATCCTCCAGGAATTCAGCCAGCACCGGCAGCTCATGCAGGAAGAGCTGCAGAAGGTGATCGTCGGCCAGAGTGACGTCATCGAGCAGATCTTTGCCGCCATTTTCACCCGCGGGCACTGCCTGCTGGTGGGCGTGCCCGGCCTGGCCAAGACGCTGATGGTCAGCACCCTGGCCCGGATTCTGGACATCGGCTTCAAGCGCATTCAGTTCACCCCCGACCTGATGCCCTCGGACATCACCGGCACGAACGTGCTGGAGGAAGACGAGCACGGGCGGCGGCAGTTCCGGTTCGTCGAGGGGCCGATCTTCACCAACATCCTGCTGGCCGACGAAATCAATCGCACCCCGCCGAAGACCCAGGCCGCGCTGCTGCAAGCGATGCAGGAGCGGGAAGTAACGGTCGGACAGACCACGTACACGCTGCCCGAGCCGTTCTTCACGATCGCCACGCAGAACCCGATCGAGCAAGAAGGGACGTACCCCTTGCCCGAAGCCCAGCTCGACCGCTTCATGTTCAATATCAAGGTCGACTACCCGACCGCGGCCGAGGAGGAGCGGATCCTGGCCTCGACCACGCGCAACGAGAAGCCCGAGATCCGCAAGGTGCTCTCCGGCCGGGCGATCCTGAACCTGCAAAGCCTGGTCGGCAAGGTGGCCGTCAGCGAATACATCATCAAATACGTCGCGACCCTGGTCCGCTCGACCCGGCCCAAGGACGCGGCCGCGCCGGCCTTCGTCAAGGAGCTGGTCGACTGGGGGGCCGGGCCCCGGGCCGGGCAATTCCTGATCCACGGCGGCAAGGCCCTGGCCGCGATGGACGGCCGGTTCTCGGTTTCGATCGACGACATTCGCAAGGTGGCCGTGCCGGTGCTGCGGCATCGGGTGAGCACGAACTTCCAGGCCCAGGCCGAGGGGCTGACGACCGAAGACGTCATCGAGCGGCTCATGCGCGAATTGCCGACGCCGGAGATCCCGAAGTTTTCGGGTTAGGGGAAGGGGAAGGGGAAGAAAACCGCAAAGGCGCGAAAGACGCAGAGAAGCAACAAAGAAGAGGCAAAGAAGAAGAAGCAATGAAGAAGAAGGAAGGAAGATGGAGGAAGCAAAGGGAGCAGAGGACGCGAAGGAAGGAATGGGGCGGAGGCGATCGACGAACGGTTCGGGGAGCGGGCGGACAGGAACTCATGGGGTGGAAGGAGTGACGTGAGCACGCCGAAGCAGATGACGACCGCGCGGGCTGAGGCGCGGGCGAAGGTAGCTGAGGCGAGCCGCGCGGCCAGCGAGCGGGTGTGGAGTGAGAACGAGCTCAGCCACGCGATTATCGGCGCGGCAATCGAAGTGCATCGCGAGCTGGGGCCGGGGTTGCTCGAGTCGGCCTACGAGCGAGCTTTGTGTCACGAGCTGACGCAGCTGGCGATTCCGTTTCGCCGCCAAGTCGCGTTGCCCCTCAAATACAAAAACGTCCTGCTCGATTGCGATTACCAGATCGATCTGCTCGTCGCCAACCGCGTGATCGTCGAGCTGAAAACGGTCGACCAAATATCGCCCGTCCACGAAGCCCAACTGCTGACGTATCTAAAATTGTCAGGCTGCACCCTCGGCCTGCTCATCAACTTCAACGTGCCCTTGCTCAAAGACGGCATCAAACGCATCGTCCACAACCTGCGCTAATCTTCCGGCCCGCGGCTAATCCTTTTCCGCATCCATTACCGACTTTGTTTCTTCTGTTGTTCCTTGTTTCCACGCCGTCCTTTCTTCCTCGTTCTTTGCGGCCTTTGCCTGCTCCGTTACCTCCTTCTTCGTCTTCTTCTCCGCTGTCCTCTCTGCGCCTTTGCGTCTTTGCGGTTAACGATCCCCCATGCCAGCGGTTGAACAATACCTCCGGCCGGAAGTGATCCGCCAGATCAGCCGGCTCGACCTGCGCGCCCAGTTCATCGTCAAGGGCTTTATGCAAGGGTTGCACGCCAGCCCGTTCCACGGGTTTTCGGTCGAGTTCAGCGAGCACCGCAAATACACGCCCGGCGACGATCCGCAGGACATCGACTGGCTGGTCTACGCCAAGACCGACAAGTACTACATCAAGAAGTTCGAGGCCGAGACCAACATCACCGGCTACCTGGTGATGGATCTGAGCCGCTCGATGGGCTACACCTATCGCCAGAACCTGGCCAAGTTCGAATACTCGATCTGCCTGGCCGCGGCGCTGTGCTACCTGATGATCCATCAGCAGGACCCCGTCGGGCTGATCGCCTTCGACGAGCGGATTCGCCATAGCCTGCCGCCGCGCTCGAAGCGGACCCAGCTCGGCCGCGTGCTGTCGCTGTTGGCCAACCTGCGTCCGGCGGGCCGGACCGACGTCGCCAAGAGCCTGACCCAGATCGCCGCGATGCTTCGCCACCGCAGCCTGGTGATGCTGTTCAGCGACCTTTTGGTCGATCCCGAGCCGGTGTTTCAGGCCCTGCACCGGCTGCGGCACCGGGGGCACGACGTCATTTTGTTTCACGTGCTCGACGAGGCGGAGGTGCACTTCCCGTTCGACGGCATGTGCGAGTTCGAAGATCCCGAAACCCAAGACAAGCTGCAGATCGACGCCAGCGGCTTTCGTCCCGACTACCTGGCCGAAGTTCAGGCGTTTTGCGATCGTTACCGCCGCGAATGTTTTCAATGCGGCGTCGATTATGTCGGCGTCGACACCAGCATGCAGTTCGATCGGGCCCTGACCGGCTACCTGGCCAGCCGCCGGGCAAGGTATTAGCGATTCAACCGTGGGACCAAACGAAAGCGGACTGTAGGAGGCGACTCCGATCGCCGATTTTTTGCGTCAAATCAGAGGCAGTCGGCGATCGGAGTCGCCTCCTACACGTTCTCAAATAGACGCCCAAGCGGAAGAAAAAAGCAAAGCCGCGCCGCCCTGGCGATTCGAAACAGCCCGGGCCACCCGCGGAACCAAAGATCATGTGGCAATTGTCGCTCTTGCATGGCGCGTTCTTGTGGGGCGGCCTGGCGGTCGGAGTGCCGCTGGCGCTGCACCTGATGATGCGCCGCCAGCCGCGGCACCTCGAGTTTCCGGCGCTGCGGTTCATTCGCCAGCGCGAGAGCGCCAATCGCCGCCAGCTGAAGCTGCGACACCTGCTGCTGTTGGCCCTGCGGATGGCCTTCATCCTGCTGTTGGCGGCGGCCCTCGCCCGGCCGAGCTTGCAAGGCTCGGGCTGGCTCGGCGATCAGGAGGCGCCGGTGGCCGCGGCTCTGGTGATCGACACCCATCCGCGGATGGAGTATCGAAACCACAACACGACCCGGCTCGAAGCCTCCCAAGACACGGCCCAGTGGCTGCTGCCCCAATTGCCTCGCGACAGCGAGGTGGCCGTGCTCGACTCGCATTACCGGGCCGAGGTCGCGGCCTTCGACATTGCCGATGCCAAGCGGCGGATCAAGCTGCTCAAGCCGAGCGCCGCCAGCGTGCCGCTGGCCCTGACGATCGGCGATGCGCTCGAACTGCTTAGGCAGTCGGACAAGCCGCGGAAGGAACTGTACGTCTTCACCGATCTGTCAAAGGCCAATTGGTCGCCCGCGGCCACCGAGCAGTTGCACAGCCGGCTGGCCCAGCAGACGGGCCTGGGACTGTATCTGATCGACGTCGGCGTCGACGAGCCGCAGAACTACGGCATTGTCGACGTGCATCTGTCGAGCGAATCGGTCTCAAAGGGGGCCACGCTGACGATCGACGCCGAACTGGCTCACACCGGGCCGGCCGGCGAGCGGACCATCGAGCTGTATCTGCTCGACGAAAATCGCCAGCCCGCCAAGCGGAGCGAAACCACGGTCCAGTTCGCCGCCGACTCGGGCGGCCGGGCCGAATTTCGCCTGGGCGGCCTCGCGCCGGGACTGCACCAGGGGCACGTCAAAATCGCCGGCGAAGACGCCCTGGCGGCCGACGACGTTCGCTTTTTCACCGTCGAAGTGAAGCCGGCCTGGAAAGTCCTGCTCGCGGCGCCGCAGCCCGTGCCGCAGTACACGCTGTTCCTCAGCGAAGCGATCGCCCCCTACGCCTTGCGGATCAAGGGGGCCGCGGCCTTCCAGTGCGAGACGGTGCCGCAGACCGCCTTGCTCAAGAAACCACTCAGCGAGTACGCCGCCGTCTGCCTGCTCGACCCGCAGCCGCTGGCCGAGGACGTCTGGCGGCAACTGGGCGATTACGTCGAAGCCGGCGGCGGGCTGGCCGTGTTCCTGGGGCGCAACGCCCAGCCGGTCGAATCGTTCAACGGGCCCTCGGCCCAGCGGGTGCTGGCCGGCAAGCTGCTGCGGCAATCGCGGGACGAGACGTTCCTGCGCCCGAGCAGCTCGAACATGAATTGCTCGCCAAGTTCCGCCCGCTGGAAAGCTCGATTCCCTGGGACGGCTTTCCCGTCTATCGCCACTGGATGCTCGGCCCGCTGGCCGAGGGGGCCAACGTGGTGATTCCCTATGCCGATACCGATCCGGCCCTGCTCGACCGCCCGCTCGGCCGCGGACACGCGCTCGTGCTCACCACGCCCGTCTCCGACGCCGCCAGCCAGCGCGACCCCTGGAACATGCTGCCCACGGGCGACGAGCCCTGGCCGTTCGTCATGCTCAGCAATGAGATGCTGCACTACCTGACCGGCAGCTCGAAGCTCAACTACCTGGCCGGCGATACGGCGCTGGTGCGGATGCCGGCCGATCAGCATCACACGATTTTTTCGCTGCTGCCGCCGGTCGGCGATCCGATCCGCCAGGCGGTGAACGAGCGCGACAACGCGATCACGGTGACCGGCACCGACGAGATCGGCCATTACCGCTTGAGCGCCGGCGGCGCGGAGCAGGGCACTCACCTTGGTTTCAGCGTCAACCTGCCGGCCGACGTCAGCCAGCTCGACCGCATCGGCGCCGACGAGCTCAAGGCCGTGTTCGGCGACGTGCCGTATCGCGTGGCCCGCGATCGGGCCGACATTGTGCGGGACGTGAACTTTGGCCGCGTGGGCCGCGAGCTGTATCCGCCGCTGATCGTGATCTTGATCGCGGTCATGGCGCTGGAACAGCTCCTGGCCAATCGGTTTTATCGTCCCGGCGACCGGCGGACCGCGTCGGCCGCGGCCCAGTTTGCCCGCGAGCGGGACGACACCCGGCGCACGACCGCGGATTCCGGCCCAACCGGCTCGACCCAGCCGACTCCGCCGCCGCTGCCCACGGCGGCCGCCGAGCCGCCCCCTGAGACCGCGGTGCTGCCATGAGCCACGAGTGGCAGCTCGATCCGGTGGGCGGACCCGTCTGGGCCGGCGTGTTGGCGGTGGCGCTGCTGGTGCTGGTCAGCCTGGCGGGCATTCCGCGCGATCGGCTGACCGCTCCGCGCCGGCTCGCGCTCACGGCCCTGCGGCTGATCGCGGCGCTGCTGGCGATCTTCGCCCTTTGGCGGCCGACGCTGATGCACACCGAGACCCGCCGCAAGCCGGCTTCGCTGGTGATCCTGATCGACTCGTCGCGGAGCATGGGCGTGGCCGACGCCTTCGGCGGCAAGACCCGCTGGCAGGCCCTGCGCGACACATTGACCGACGCGATGCCGGCGTTCGACGGCCTGCGGGAAGAGGACGTCGAAATTGTGGCCTATGCCTTCGATGCCGACACCCGCACCCTCACGTTGGCAAGACGGCAAGCTGGAACTGCCCGACGAACCGACCGGCGATCAGACCGCCATCGGCGCAGCCCTGGACGACGTGCTGCGGCGCGAGCGCGAGGCCAGCAAGCGGCTGCTGGGCGTGATCCTGCTGTCCGACGGAGCCCAGCGGGCGTACGCCCCGCACGACCTGGCGCCGCAGATGCCGGCCCGGCGGCTGGCCGATCGCGGCGCGCCGCTGTTTGCCTTGTCCTTCGGCCAGGGGCGCGGGCTGGGCCAGGTCCGCGACGTGGCGGTCAAGGACCTGATCGTCAATCCCACGGTCTATGTGAAGAACGAGCTGTCGGTCGAAGCCAACGTCCGCGTCGACGGCCTCGTGAATCAGGACATTCCGTTGCAGCTCTTGTTCGAGGGGCCCGGCGGCAAGATGCAGACCGTGGCCACCCAGGAGCTGCACCCGGCCAAGGACGGGGCCTCGCTGGGCGTCGAAATGAGCTACGTCCCGACCGTGCCCGGCGAGTACAAGCTCACGGTCCGGGCCGAAAAGCAGCCGGGCGAGGTCGTGACCACCAACAACGAGCTGAGCACGTTCGTCACCGTGCTCAAGGGCGGGCTGAACGTGCTCTACATCGAAGGGGCCCTGCGCGTGGAGCAAAAATTCCTCCGCCGCTCGCTCGACGCCTCGGCCGACATCAAGGTGGATTACGTCCGCCTGACCGCCCCCGACAAGCAAAAGCCGCGGACGCTGGACCTCGTGCCGCTGTTCGCCCGGGGCAAGTACGACGTCTACATCCTGGGCGACATCGACCATACCTGGTTTCGCGACGGCGAGCTGGCGGCCCTGGCCAACGTGGTCCATCAGGGGGCCGGCCTGTGTATGCTCGGCGGGCTGCACACTTTTGCCCCCGGGGGCTACTTCGAGGTGCCGCCGCTGGCCGAGCTGCTGCCGATCGTGATGAACGAGTTCGACCGCCAGCCGCAGGGCGAGGCGATCCTGCCGCAACTGCACATCGCCGGCCCGGTGCAGATGCTGCCCAACCGCCGGCTGGGCACCAAACACTTCACGCTGCAGCTCGGCCCGCCCCAGGCCAACGCGGCCGTCTGGCAAAAGCTGCCGCCGCTGGAAGGGGCCAACAAGTTCGACCGGCTCAAGCCCAGCGCCCAGGTGCTGGCCGAAACCCCCGACGGCAAGCCGCTGATGGTCGCGGGCGAGGCCGGCGGCCGAGTGCTGGCCCTGGCCGTCGATTCCACCTGGCGGTGGTGGCTGGCCGGATTCGCCACCGAGCACAAGCGGTTCTGGCGGCAGGTGATTCTGTGGCTCGCCCGCAAGGACGAACAGTCGGAAGGCAACGTCTGGGTCAAGCTGGGCCAGCGCCGCGCGGCGCCCGGCGGCCGAGTGGAGCTGACCGCCGGCGCCAAATCGCCCCAGGGAGACGTCTATTCCGACGCCGAGCTGACCGCCGAAGTCATCCTGCCCGACGGCACGACTCGGCGCACGGTCCATCTCTCGCACGCCGGCGACGAGCTGGCGGGCATCTTTCGCCGACACCCATCAGGCGGGCGACTACACGGTGGTGGTCAATGCCGTCCGCGCGGGCGAAGACCTGGGCACGGCCAAGGCCCGGTTCCTGGTCTACGAGCAGGACCTGGAGCTGGACAACGCCGCGGCCGATCCCAGCCTGCTGGCCAGCCTGGCCAAGGTGAGCGAGCAGTCGGGCGGCCGGCTCCTGCAGCCCGAAGACCTGCCGGCCCTGATCGACCAGATCAAGAGCCAGCCCCTGGAGCGCGAAGTGAGCCGCGAGGTGAAAGACACCCCCTGGGACAGCTGGCCGTTCTTCGCCCTGCTCGTCGGCGTGCTCTCGCTCGACTGGCTGCTGCGAAAAAAGTGGGGGCTGGTGTAGGGGGACACAGCAGCGCAGCGTGTTGCGCCGAGTGCTCCTGCCTCCTTCCTTCATAGCCGGCGGTCAACGACCGCCGGTTGCGGCGGTCGCCCCCCGCAAGACGGTGACGCCGTTTGCAATGGCGGACCTATGGTGATACCTGGCAGTTCGGCAATGCCCGCTTCAGCGCATCGATCCCCGCTTGGGTCACGCCGCAAGACTCTGGGTTCGACACTTCCACGCTGAGCCTTTTTAATCCGGTCAGCGTTTTCAGTGGGTCCAAGTCGTCATCGCTTAAGAGCGACAGCTCAATCTCCAGGACTTCGAGCTTGGGCAACAACCTAAGGTACTCGACCCCGTGACCACTGATTCCGGGACAGTTCAAGCGGAGCTGGCGAAGCTCTGTACACCCGCGCAGATGTTCCGGCGCAGCGTCGTTCAGAGACGTCCGCTGGTCGAGCATAAAGAAATCGAGCTGCGGCAGCGTTCCGATTGCTTCGAATCCCACGTCGGAAAGACTTGTGTCGTGCAGCAGCAGCCGAGTCAGGCGAGGCATACCCTTGAGACTCGCGATCTCCTCGTCTCCAATACCCGGACCACTAAGCGAGATCGCCTGTAGCTCTCGAAGCTTCGCAAGCTGGGCGAAGCCCGACCCTGTCACCGCGTCGCTGAAAAAACCGAGCCGCTGCAGGCGGGGGAGGGCGGCGGCATGCGCCAGCCCCTGACCGCTCAATTTTCCGCCGTAAAGCCCGAGGTCCTCTAGCTGCGACATATCAGCAAGAATCGACAGCCCGTCGTCCGTGACTCGGTCGCACGCCAGCGTGAGCGATCGGAGGCGAGTGAGCGTCGCGAGCTTTCGGACTCCCTCGTCCGTCACTCGACTGTTTCGCAAGTGCACGACCTCGAGCTGCGTTAGCTGGCCCAGGGACGCAAGTCCTTCGTCCGAGATCTCTTGCAGGTCGGCTTCAAGAATTTCCAGCTTTTTGAGCCCGGCGAGATTTGCGAGGCCGGCATCTGTCAATCGCGCACCGGCCAGCAAAAAGGTCCGCAACTCATGCCGAAATCCCCAAGATGCGATAATCCCAGCCAGTAATCTGGTGACTGCCGATTGCTAGTTGCGCAGATCCTTGAACGCGGCGATTTCTGCCAGCCCCGCGTCGGTGATTTCTCTACCCTCAGGCGGAAGATGCAGGCCGACGTCGTTAGGGCTGCAGATCCACAACACCGGAACGTGGGACAAATCGGACAATTCAACTAGCTCATCGTCGCAGACCTCCCGAAGATGAATGCTCTCGATGTCGTTGAAAAAAGTCTCACCCAGCAACTTTCGCAACCAGTGTGGTCCTGGTGATTCGGGCGGAGAATTGTTCGGCCCGGCGTGCGCGCCGCGTGGACTCTGTAAACCGCGATCTTGTCGCCGAAGCTCCGGATCGCCGCCTCTTCCCGATCGCGCAGCGCCATCCGCTTCGCGACCCAGCCGCAGAGCACGCCAACAGAAGTGTCGCGACGAACAGTGCCCGCAAGCTAAATGCACAGCCAGCGGCCAAACCCGGGGCGGATTGTTTATCGGCTGACGCGGCTTGGGTGCAAGTTCGGCCATTGGTCACACGCGCGAGACGGCGGATTACGCAACACGACGATTATAGCCGGCGGTCAACGACCGCCGAGCCGAGCCCGGCGATTACTCCTTTACGATCGCCCAGCAGCGATGCGGCGGCCGGGCTTGAAAGTCGGGCGGGATGCTGCGGCGGGTCAGATCGCGAATGGAAACCAGCGGCAGGTCGCCCGGCTCCAGGCGGAACCGCTTGGCGGCGGTGACGAAATAGATTTTGCCGCCGTGGACGACGAGCGGCAGGATTGCCCGCAGCAGGGCCAGCAGCTCGGGCTTGGGGTCCCAGCCGGCGTGCTCGGCGCGGCGGTGGTAACCGGCCGGCGGCGCGGCCAGCACCAGGTCGAACGGCGGCGCGCCTCGGCCACGAACTGCGCGGCCAGCTCGACCGCCTCGCCCGCCACGACGACGTGCTGGGCCGGATCGGAGCTGGCCAGTACGAGATTCTCGCGCGACCAGTCGGCCAGGCTCGGCGTGCCTTCGGTCGTCAGGCTGGCGGCGGCGCCCGCGGCGGCGGCAACCACGCTGGCCGCACCGCCCCGGCCAAACACGTTCCAGAACAGCTTGCCCGGTGCTTCGGCCGCGATCCAGCGGCGCAGCTCGCGCTCGGCCAGCGCGAGGCCAGTCTCGCCGCGATTGGCCAGATTGATCTGCAACTGCCGCCCGGACTCGCTGACAATCTGCCGGCCCCGCACGCGGTCGGAGGCGCTCGGCCACATCGCGTCCACGCGCAACAGCGTCGCGGGGGTAGGCAAAAACATCCTCGGGCCGCACGCCCAGTTCTTCGCCCGCCGCCGCGATCAGCCGCTCGAAAAACTGGCGGTGCTCGATCGGCGTCCGGCCGTGCGGTCGGGCATGCTCGACCACGTGCAGCCAGCGGCCGTAGCGATCGATGGTGAGCGGCACTTCCGGAATGTCGCGATCGTAAACACGGTAACATTCGATCCCCTGCCGCCGAGCCCAGCGGCTCCAGTGCTTGCCCATTCGCTTGAGGCGATTGCGAAACTCGGCCAGCGTCTGGTCGGCAGCGGGCGCCGGACGGGCGGGCGCTGGTGATTCCAAATCCTCTGCCTCGTCGTCTGTCACCTCGTCGGCGTCGGCCGATTGCGAAACGTCGTCGGCAATCGGCAGCTCCGCCGCGGGCGGAGTTTCGCGCGGCGGCCCGCCTGCGCCGGTGAACAGCGGAAACTTGAGCAGCCGGCATTCGATCGGGCCATTGAACAGTCGAATCCGAGCGGCCGAGCGAAGACCGATCTGCCTGGCCGCTTCCAGGTTGCCGGTGAACATCCAGGCCGTGTAGCCGCTCCAGCCGCGCTTCAGCACGTCGCCGATCCGGCGATAGAGCGCCGCGATGCGGTCGACCTTCAGCCGCTCGTCGTAGGGCGGATTGAAGACCAGCGTGCCGCTCGGCCCCGGCGGCACGGCCGCCTCGAAATTGGCCACCGAATAGCGGATTGCCCCCGCCACGCCTGCCCGGGTCGCCCCCTGCCGGGCCGCGGCGATCGCCTGCTCGTCGATGTCGGAGCCGAAGATCAGGCCCGGCGGAATCGGCCGCTGCGCCGCTCGGGCTTCGTCCAGCAGCCGCTCGTGCAGCGTCCGATCTACGTCGGGCCAGCGGAGATAGCCGAATTCTTTACGGACCAGTCCCGGCGCGATGTTGCCGAGCATCAAGGCCGCCTCGATCGGCAGCGTGCCCGAGCCGCACATGAAATCGACCAGCGGTCGCGTGTCTTCGCCGGTGGGGGCACCACCCCAGCCGGTCAGCCGCAAAATGCCGGCGGCCAGGACTTCGTTGAGCGGGGCTTCGCCGGTCTGGCCGCGATAGCCGCGCTTGTGGAGCGAATCGTCGGACGAATCGAGGTAGACCGTCACCCGCCGGGCATCGATGTGCAGGTTGATTCGCAGGTCGGGCCCACGCTTGGCGACGCTCGGCCGGCGGCCGGTGCGCTGGCGAAACCAATCGGCAATCGCGTCCTTGGCCACTTGGGCCGCGTAGAGCGAATTGGCAAACGGCGAGTTGTGCACGACCGGATCGATCGCCAGCGTGCCTTCGGCCCGCAGCCGCGCAGCCCAATCGAGCTCGCTCAGGCCGGCGTAGAGCGCCTTGGCCGCGTCCAAAGCCGGATCGAGCTCGAACGTGGCGATCGGCTGCAGAATCCGCACCGCGCAGCGGCAGCCAAGATTGGCCCGGTAGAGCAACTCCCGATCGCCCGTGAAAGCGACCATCCGCCGGCCGGCCGCGACGTCCTGCGCCACCCAGGGCAGTCAGCTCGGCGGCCAACACCTCTTCCAACCCGCTGAACGTCTTGGCCACGAGCGAAAACGTCGGCGGAACGGCCATGATGGGGACGAGACGGGGCGCAGCGGCGGCAGAGTTGTTCGTCGCAAGCCTAATCGTGCGCCGGTCGAAATGCGAGCCCCACGCTCCTTACCTACTCCCGATCTGCGCGTATCCGCGTTCATCCGGTTCATCTGCGTTCTCTTGAAAGTTCCGAATTCAAGAAAAGGGAATCGGTCCGCGTGCGGACGGCCAGCTCACGCGAGTGCCAAGCCGATCCAGGGAACGCAGATGAACGCGGATGGGCACAGATGAACGCGGATGAAAATCAGGAGGAATGGAAGGCAGATGATCCACAGATTTCACAGATTACGCAGATTGAGTTGCTCGAAGCTAAGGAACTGTTGAGCTGCCTTTTTCTTCCTAAAATCTGTGCAATCTGCGAAATCTGTGGATGAATTGTCCGTCGTAGCCCGCTGTGTTTAGACGTGCAGCGCTGCCTGCTGATTGGCTTCGCTGACCTGGCCGTTGAGGGTCCAGAAGTCGTAGAGCACGCCCATCAGAAAAAGCCCGCCGGTGAGCAGGTAAATAATGCCGGTGACGATCTTGCCCAGATAGAAGCGGTGAATGCCGAACGCGCCGAGAAAGACCAACAGGAGCCAGGCCAGGTTGTAGTCGAACGGGCCCGGCACGTAGCGGTTGTCGGCCCGCCGGTCCATCCCGGGAATCAGAAACAGGTCGATGAGCCAGCCGATGCCGAACAGGCCCAGCGTAAAAAACCAAATCGTGCCGGTAATCGGCTTGCCGTAGTAGAACCGATGGCTCCCCGTGAAGCCGAAAATCCAGAGCACGTAGCCGATCACCACCGAATGGGTGTTGCCGGGAGGCAGGACAGTCGCCATGAGCAAGGTTTTCCAGGTTCCAGGGGCCGGAGTGCTTCGCAGCCCACTCGAGCCGTCCGCCACTCCCGATTCCCAATTCTACTTCGCCGCCGGACCACGATTCTTGGTCGCCCCCAGCCTCGGCCCAGCCAGGCGGCCGCGGAGTCAAGACA
Organism: uncultured Planctomycetaceae bacterium; assembly: GCA_963828155.1. Classification (GTDB taxonomy): domain Bacteria; phylum Planctomycetota; class Planctomycetia; order Pirellulales; family PALSA-1355; genus CAWCAX01. The sequence continues at coordinate 355,079 of CAWHDQ010000005.1, read as the reverse complement.
AGTGCCGCTACCCAGAACCAGAGCGGGTGCGGGATGACGATCATCGTAAACAAACCGAGGCCGAGCATCACCAGGCCGACCACCAGCCCGTGGACGCGGGGTGCATGGGGCGCCAAGCGAGCCGCCACCGCCGATCCCGCGCACGTGCCAATCGCCCAGCCGACCAACACCGCGGCCAGGGCGGGCTGCGGGAGCTTGTCCATATTCCGGGCAATCGCCTCGTGGCTCGACATGTCGATGCCCGGCGGCGGCGGAAACAGGAGGTGCCCCAGCGATTCGCAGAACTGCCGTGAGCACTCCGGCTGCCAGACAGCCAGCCAGCAAAGCCACGATGCTCCGTACCACTCGCATCGGTCGATCGCGGAGTTAAGTCGCCGCGAATTATTTACCGCTCGACCGTCAGCCTGTGCGGCAGTTTCTCGACGTTGCCGGCCGCGTCGCTGGAACGGGCTTCAAGCTGCTGCGGCCCGCTTTTCACGCCCGCCAACACGACTTCCCACTCGGCAAAGTTGTCGGCGAGCGGCTTGGCCGGCTGGCCGTTGACCTCCACTTTGGCGATCGTGCCGTTGTCGCTGGCCGTGCCGCGAACTTGCAGCCGGCCATCGGCCAGCCGGGCGACGTGGGTGATGACGGTGGCCGGCGGCAGATCGTCGACCGGGTCGAGCAGCGCCGGGAACGCGACGCCCAACACTTCGGCCACCCGCGATTCGTCGCCGGTCAACGGAGGCTCCTGACGATAGGTGAGGCCATCGGCGCCGAAATCGTTGGCCTTGGTGCTGACGACCTTCGCGGTCCGGCCGGGCCCGAACCAATCGTGCACGTAGATCGGCACGCCGGTGGGGGTCTTGGGCGTGGGCCGTGGGCCGCCGCCGCGATTGACCAGCGCCCGCTCGCGATCGCCGGCCCAATTGACCAGCTGCACATTGCGGAAGTGCGACTCGGCCGTGCCCGACATGTTGTCGTCGCTGATCTGAATCAGCGGCATGCCGCCGGAGCGGCAATTGTCGAACGTCAGCCCATCGACGGTGAGCGAGCCGTATTGGGCGCTCAGATCGTCGTGGCCGCGATTGAACGGCTCGGTATTGGTGCTGCGGATCAGCACGTTGCGGTAGACGTGGTTGTCGAAGTTCGGGTGATACACGCCGTAGGCCGATTGAATCCGCAGCCCATCGACCGACAGCGACGGCACCTGCGGACGCAGGCCGTAGTGGACGTCCCAGATGTTCAGGTTCCGCACGACGAACGGATGCCGGCTGTCGGGCCCGACGCGATTGACCCCTTCGCCCAGGTTGACGCCGTACAGCCCGGCCGAGCTGTGGACTTCGTTGTCGTCGAACCGCACGAAGGGCAGGGTGCGGACGTCGATCGTCTCGTAACTGCCGTCGGGCTGGAGGATCGGAAATTTGACGGCGAACGACGAGCCGCTGGTGGCCTCGAAGCGGAAGCCGTACTGGTCGTTCTCGGCCGCGACGTTGCGGGTGAACGTGTTCAAGCTATTGGCCCACCAGAAGCCGGCCCCTTCGTTGCCGTCGAAGGGCAGCACCTGCTTGGGGAGCGGCCGGGTGTGCTTGGCGCCGATCGCCAGGTTGCGATCGAGCACGTTGAACACTTCGGTCCCGTCTTCCAGGAAGAACCCGTGGCCCAGGCTGCCGAAGCCGACGCAGTCGCGGACGACCAGATAGTTCGTGCCGTGGATCGTGAGCCAGCGGTTGCCGCTATCCCAGATCGAGGCCCCGATCACGTAGCTGCCGCGCATCGAGTTGCCGACCAGGTGGTAGTGCAGGCTGTAGCGGCCCAGCACGCCGGGCTTGCCCAGGTGGCGGAACTCGGCATAGCTGATCGCCCCGGCCGAATCGAGGTGATACATCGTGTGGCCGCGCTGGCCGGCCGGGTCGGCCGATTCGACGACGACGTTGCGCGTCAGATTGGCCACTTCGCCGTGGTAATCGCCTGCGCCCAGGTGCTCGAACTGCAGCGGCTTGTCGAGCGTCAGCTTGTTGCCGTCGACCGCCCGGATGTGCCGCTCTTCGCTTTGCACGCCGTCGCGTTCCTTGCGGCTGGTGGCCGTGACGACCACGTGGTCGCCCACTCGCCAGTCGCTGACCGGCTGCTCGACCACGATTTCGCTCGCGCCGGGCGCTGCGGTCTCGGCCAGCTTGAGCCAGGTGCGCACTCAGCGGCGCGCCGTGGAAATCCATTCGGCCGACGCAATTGACGATCGCCGGGCAAGACTGCTTGTCGAGCCCTTCGACGTAGGTCAGGCGAATCAGGGCCGTGTGGGCCCGATCGATCGGCCGCTCGGGCGTGCCCACTTCGAGGGCCGGGCGGACCTCGCCTTCGGCGAGCGGCTCCAAATGGGCCTCGCAGTCGAAGCCGTTCTCGCTCGGATCGTCGCCGGGCTGAATCTTGAGCAGGCCCACGTCGAGCCGGGTGTCTTTGTCTTCGGCAAAGTGGAGCGTGCCGGCAACGTGCAACGAGCGAATCACTCCGTCCGCCGCCACGTCATAAACCACCCGATGTCCGGGCCGGACCTGCACCCGCTCGCCCGCCCGCGGTGCGCGGCCGCCTTCCCACGTCGCCCCGGCCGACCAGGGGCCGCTGGTGGCCGAGCGGACGAGTGGCGGCAGGGCCGGGCGCATCATCACCCATTACTCCGCCGGCCCAGCCGATTCCAGTCACGACGGCCGCCGCCAGAGAAACGAGTTGCCCGGTCCGCAGATGGAAATGCTTCACGGCAGGGGCTCCTTGCGCAGGTGGGTCGCGGGGTATAGTGAGGGGCGGGACTAATCAGCGCCAGTTTATGCGTCAGCCGCGCGGTCCGCAACTCGCCGGGTCGGCAATCTGGCGGCTCCGGCGAACGTTGCCGCTCGGTGTCTGTCAGCTAACCTTGGCCGCGGCGAGACATTGATCGCGCACGGATCGCAGTGAATCAGACACCCCAAACCCGAAGGTAAGCCGGGCGCGCAGGATGCAACTTCTGTATGACGAAAGCGATCTGGTCCATGCGCGAAAATGCGCGACGGCAGGTTCGCCTGGCTGGCTGAACTGGAGGCCCGCGCGTTTCGTCCGCGGACCCGGGCGAGTCGGGTTTTCTATTCGGCTATCAGCATGGCGAGGCACATTACGAGGAGCTCTTAAGCGGTCGCCCCAACGTGCTCGATCGCCCGGAGCATCGGCACGAGTTGCTGCGACTCGACACTGTGCTGGCCAAATTGGCCAAGCATGGCGTCGAAGTTCCCACGCCGAAGACTTGGACGATCGGCGTGGATGATGGCCCACCGGCCGATCTCGAATTCCCCCTGTTTGTGCGGACGCCGAAATCGTCCTGGAAGCGGGGCGGCTCGCAATCGCGCGCAACAACCTCAAGCAGCTCCAGGACGAGATGGAACTGCTCCGCCGCGCCTTCGGCTGGGATACGCCGATTCTGGCCCGGAAATGGATCAACATCGCGACGGCAGGCAAATGGACCTTTGGCGACGCGCCGCAGGAGGTCCGCGTTTGGGTCGTCGATCATGCCCCGGTTGCCTGGTCGTTCCACTATCTGCATGCCATCCGGGAACCGAAGGGGTTTCCGCCCAACAGCGACGAACTGGCCCTGCTGGCGGAGTTATCGGCCAAGATCGCCGGGCCCTTCCAGGCCAAGCTGATCGTCGCCGATTTCATTCGCGATCGGGTGGGCACATGGCATTTCATTGAGGCGGGGCCGGGTGCGATCGCGGGAACCGCCCACGAAGCCGTGTTCAAGCATGTCGCCCGCACCTTGCAGGGCGAACAGGCCGCTTTGGCGGCCGATCGCGTCGGTGGACCGCTCTGACGTCACCCTTCGGCCGGCCGCTCTTCCTCGGCGGGGCGACGCTCATGCCGCTGATCGCGCTGGAGCTGCCGGGCTCCTCGGGTTCGTTCCAGGCGTGCCGGTGGCGGCGAGTCGGCCCGGCGGCCATTGCTGAAAGGAGTCCGGACGCCCACAATGGGCGCCAGTTCCGATTGGTCTTTGCGCAAAGGCACCCGATGCACCCGCTCACGATCCGGCGACTGCTACTGTCGCTCGCGCTCTGTCGCTTCGCCGCGCTGGGCGGCGAAATCCTCGCCCAAGAAACTCGGCATTCCTTCTTCGTCGCCGGGCCGACGTTCACCGGCATTCTGGATGAAGCGGGCGGCGAAGCCTGGGACGCGGGCCGGCCGGGCGCGGGACGGATTCGTGCTCCCGAACGGCAACGTGCTCGTGGCCTGGGACAACGAGGTGAAAGAGCTCACGCCCGACAAGAAGGTCGTGTTCCATTATGCCAAGAGTCCGGACAACGCCGAGATCGGCTGCGTCGAGCGGTTGGCCGACGGCCGCACGCTGGTTTCCGAGCTGGGCCGCAAGCCGCGGCTGTTGGAGCTGGACGCGGCCGGCAAGATCGTCGCCGAGGTGCCGCTACAGCCCGAGACCGACAACGCCCACATGCAGACCCGGATGGCCCGTAAGCTGGCCAGTGGCAACTATCTGGCCCCGCACCTGCTGGCCTTCAAGGTCAAAGAGTACACGCCGGAGGGCAAAGTGGCGGGCGAGCTGGCCACCGATCTGGCCGAGCTCGGCGGGCGGGGGGCCGAGAACTGGCCGTTCACGGCGATCCGCCTGGCCAATGGCAACACGCTGGTCGACCTGACGCACGGCAACAAAGTGGTCGAGTTCGATCCGGCCGGCAAAGTCGTCTGGCAAGTCAGCAACGACGATCTGGCCGAAAAACCGTTCGTCGATCCGTGCGGCTGCCAGCGTCTGCCCAATGGCAACACGGTGATCGCCAGTTACGGGGCGGGGCAGGGGATCAAGGCCTTCGAAGTGACCCGCGACAAGAAGCTGGTCTGGAAGTACGACGGCCCGCACCGGGTGCATGGCATCCAGGTGCTCACGACCAACGGCCAGCCGATTGCGGGCACTCCGCTCAAGTAGACCGGCAGGCCTAGGGTTTTCGTTTCAGTTGTGGAACCTCGCCGCTTTCGTCCAGGCGAAATCCAATGCTGCCGCAATTTGCGCCGGTTGGGTTGTCCGGTTTAGCGACGCAACATCCGCTAGTTGAACCTCCTGGCCGTTGAGCCGGAGCGATTGGTTGAGCAACCAGCTTGCGTCGGGGCGCTCGTCTGGTGTTTTCAGCTCAGCCAGGGCAGTCCAGAATTGCACAGCAGAAACGCCGCGCTCGGCCAGTGCGGCGGCACTCGGTACGACTTCCAACATCTGCCTCGGCGGGCCGGTAACGAGGTGCGGCAGATCGGCGATCTCCCGCACCACTGGCTTTTCATAAGCCAGGTCGCTGCCATTTACGGTGACACCGGTCATCGAATCGAAGCGCCCGATGAGTTCGGACGAATGATCGGCACCCGGCCGCGTGGCATAGACAAGATGATCCGCGCCTGGCCGGGCGTCGAGATCGAGTCGACGTTCATACAGCTGGGCATACCGGCCAGCGCCACCTCGAAGGCGATAGCCACCCCCTCAGCTTGAAACGTGGTCGTATGTGGGCAGTTGACGACAACCTCGAGCACTTGCCGCGGTTTCGTGCAGCCCGTCACGGCGAAGATAAGGATGGCGAAGCCGAGTCCGGTGTGTCGTGACATCTTCATCCCGTCTTCCTCGGAACGAGTTCGTTCCGATCAGCCCGCCTTGCGGGTGTCGCGGCCGTCGGGACCGGCGGTGGGCATCCGAACCGAAGCGGCAGCGTCGAAGTGGGGCGCCGGCACGACCGGCGGTGTCAGGGCGCCTGACGACGCCTTTGCGGGAGTCGCCGTGGCAGGCGTCACCACCGCCGGCGGCACGGCAGCCGGCGACGCCGGGCTGGTCGTGACCACGTCGCTGTCGCAAAGCAAATTGCTCACCGCTTGCCGCACGTCGCTTTCGACCACACGGCAGTCCATCAGATCGTTCATCTTCAGCCAGAAGTGCAGCTCGAACGAAAAGTCCGTCTTGCTGAACGTGACCAGCAGGGCCTCGGGCTTGGGCTCGGCCAACACCTGGTCGTGCGAAAACGCGGCCTGCACCAGCCGCCAGCGGACTTCCTCGACCGTGAGCGTCCGGGCCAGGCTAACGGCAATCACCGTGCGGATCAGGTTGTCGGACAAAGTCAGGTTCGTCACCTTGTCCTCCAGGATTTTGCTGTTGGGCACGATCAGCTCGTGATTGGCGATCGTGCGGACCCGGGTGCTGCGGGCCCCGATCGCCTCGACCATGCCCCGGGTGCCGTCGATCTCGACGTGGTCGCCGACGCGGATCGGCTGCTCGGCCAGCAGGATCAGGCCGCTGATGAAGTTGTTCAAAATGTTCTGGCAGCCGAAGCCGACGGCGATGGCCACGGCCCCGCCCAGGAACGTGAACGACGCGAACGGCACGTGGATCAGCTTGAGAATCTCGAAGCTGAACAGCACGCACAGCGAGTAAAACGTGATCGCCTGGATGGCGTGGACCGCGCCTTCGTTCAGCCCGAACCGGATCAGCACCCGGCGGCCGACCACACCGCTAATCAGCCGGGCCACCAGGACGCCCACCAGCAGGTAGAACAGCCCACTGACGATCTTGCCCAGCGTGATCGGGTCGTCGCCCACGTTGGCCAGTTCGTAGTTCCAGCAGCCGGCCAGCGACTGGCCGAGGGCCGCCAGCGGATGCGAGCCGGCGTCGACCTTGGTGGCGGCGGTCAGTTCGGCGTGAAACCGCTCCAGCGAACGGCGGCGGGCCTTGAGGTGCAGCAGGCCCCCTTCGCACCGCTCGGCCAGGTGCCGCAGCTCTTCGAGCTGCAAATCGAGGTACGGCTTGACGGCCGGATCCCGGGCCGCCGCATCGTCGGCGTGTTCCAGCAGCGTGGCCTGGTCGACGCGAATCTCGTCGATCCGCAAGCTCAACGCATGCTCGGTCGCCACCAGCCGCTCCAGCAGTTCGCCCAGCTCGGTCTTCCAGTCGGCCAGGTCCGCCGGCGTGCTGCGGTGATTGAGAAACTCGTAGCGGCAGGTGATGAAATGCTTGAAGTGCGCCAGCTCGTCGAGCCGCTGATTGATCAGCGTGATTTCCTCGCAATCGACGTGCCGGGCCAGTTGATACGCTTCCGTGGCGGCGGTCACGGTCGCCGCTTCGGCCTTGTCGCGGGTCAGCCGGGCCAGCGTCTCGGCCTGCTGGCTCTCGTGCTGGTGCAACCGCTGCTGGGCGGCTGCCAGCCCTTCGCGGAGCCGCTCGCCGCGCTTGGTCACTTCGGTCAACCGAGCCTGGTAGTCGCGCTCGCTGTAGTGAACTTCCTTGCCGATCCGCTCGGCCTTCTCGCGCAAGAACGCCAGGCGGTTGGTGGCCAGCTCGTGCCGGGCCGTCTTGACGTCGATTTCCAGCCGCCGCAGATCGATCGTTTCCTGGGCGATCGTGCTGGCCAATTCGGCCAGCCGCAGCTCGCCGTCCAGAGCATCTGCTGGGCCGGGTCCTTGTTTTCGCTGGCTGCCTCATGCGCGTGGCGCCGGGCCTGCTCGCAATCGTCCAGCGTCTGCCGCTCGGCCCCGAGCAACTGCTTGGCCGCCGCCAGATCGCTGGCCAGGGCCGCGATCCGTTCCTCTTCGCCGCTCACCTGGTCGCGGACGTCTTCCCAGAGTAGAAACGAATACGGCTTGGGCTCGGCCGGGCCAAAGTTGTGCAGTGCGTCGACTTCGTCGGCCAGCCGCTTCTTGTCCGCTGCCAGCGCCGTCTGGTCGGCGAGCGCCGCCTGGTGCTCGACGTAAACCAGGTCGAGCGAGCGAAGCAGGTCCAGCTCGTCGGCTGCTTCGGTGCTGGCGGCGCCTTTGTGACCCGGATCGGTGGCGTCCGCGGCATCGGCCGGCGCGAGCTTGGCAATCCGCTCGGCCAGCTTGCTCCGCTTGGCCGCCAGACCGTCGCCGGCGCTGGGCGCGGCGGGAGTGTCGGCCTTCGCCGGCGGGCCCGGCAGCAGGCGCTCGCGGCGAGCAGCGCGGTCAGGACGATGGCGAGCCTGGTGCATGGGGACAGTTGCTCGAACCGATGGCGGCCGACCGAGCGGGCGGGAAAAGGATTCACGGCTGGAGTTCTCCCGAGAGAATTTCGAAGTCCGGCAGGGCCGTCCGGAAGGAATGCCGATCCGCGGGGGGAGCGAAACCGTATCGCCGGCCCACGAATCGAACAAGGCCAATGCGGCCACCCGTCGCGCCGCCGGGCGTCGGCGGCGTGCTATCAATGGCCCCGAATCACCGGAATTTCGCGCTGATTCCCGCCAGCCGTGCAGAAACTGGCGGCGGCAGGCCCTGCATGTTCTGCTATAGAGAGGACTGCCAGCCTCAAAACGAAGACGCCGCAGCGCCGGCCGGCCCGAGATGGTGGCAACTCGCCCGAGACTTCCAGCGAAACGCCAAGCGATGTCCGAAACCCGACCCCATCCCAGCGGCCGGTACGCCCTGCTGGTGATCGGCGCGTTCAAGCTGCTGAAAGCCACGCTGCTGTTGGCCCTGGGCGTCGGCGCACTGCGGCTGTTGCATCGCGACGTGGCCGAGCAATTGTCGGCCTGGATTTCCGAGATTCGCGTCGATCCGCACAACCGCTATCTCTACGCCGCGATCCAGAAGCTCGGCGTGCTCGACGACCATCGACTGCGCGAAATCGGTTTCGGCTCGTTTTTCTACGCGGCCTTGCTGCTCGTCGAGGGCGTCGGCCTGTGCCTGCGCAGCGCTGGGCCGAGTTCTTCACCGTGGGCATGACCGCCTCGCTGATTCCGCTGGAGCTGTACGAGGTCTACCGCCGGACGACGGGCACTCGCGTGGTCCTGCTGGCGGTGAACGTGGCGATCGTGGCCTACCTGGTCGTGCTGCTCCGGCGGCAGCTGCGAAGCAATCACGACGAGCCGACAGCGAGCGCCAGCGACAACACTGCAGCGAACGCCAGCGACAACACTGCAGCGAGCGCCAGCGGGACGAGCGCCGGACCGATGCCCCCGCCGCGCCGCGACCGCCGCACGTTCAGGCTTCGTCCCACACGCTGCGGTAGCTGCCAAAGGCTTCGCAGTATTCCAGCCAGCGACGATAGAACGCCTGGCCGCCGATCGTCGCGCTGTCGCCGATCACCAGCAGCTTCCGCCGGGCCCGGGTCAGGGCCACGTTCATCCGCCGGGTGTCGGCCAGAAAGCCGATCTCGCCGTCGCGGTTCGAGCGAACCAGCGAAATGACGACGGCCTCTTTCTCCCGCCCCTGAAAGCCGTCGACCGAGTCGACCTCGACCCCTTCGATCGCCTCCGCGTCGGCCGATCTTGACGCAGCGGTTGAGCCCAACTGCTCGCGAATCAGCCTCACCTGGGCCGAATAGGGGGCGATCACCGCGATGTCCGACGGAGGCACGCCGGCGGCCAGCAGCTCGCGAACTTTCTTCACGACCAGCGCCGCTTCGAGCGGGTTGCGGCGGCTTTCGCCGTCGGGCTCCAGCTCTTCGTCGTAGCCCGCCCCGGCCGTGTCGATGAACTCCAGCGGCCCTTCTGTCAGCGGGCTCGCCGCCACGCCCGGCAGGTCGACCAGTCGATGCCCGGCAACCGCGGCATCGGCCACGAGCGACGACTCGTAAAACTCGCCCGACGAAAAACCCATGATGGCCTCGTGCATCCGGTACTGCACCGTCAGCCGCCGGGCAATGTCGGGACCGTGCGCGGCCAGCAGTCGCTCGGGCAAACTCTGAGCCAGGCCGGCGCGAGCGGCTTCCTGCGAAAGCACGGTCGGCGGCAACTGGCAATGATCGCCCGCCAGGACCAGCCGAGTGGTGCGGGCGAGCGGAATCCAGCAGGCCGGCTCGATCGCCTGGGCCGCCTCGTCGATCACGACCAGGTCGAACCGCCGCTCGCCCAAGAGTTCCGCATCCACGCCGGTCAGCGTGCCGCACAGCACCTGGGCATCGTCCAACAGCCCGGCCACGATCTGCTCTTCCAGCCGCCGGGCATCGGCCACCAGCTCGCGAGCTTCGGCCCGCATTTCCTGCTTGGCCCCGGGCTTGGGTTTGGCCCGGGTGAACCGCGCCGCCTGGTTGCGGAGCACACTGGCGTCGCGGATCAATTGCCGGGCCACCCGCAGATCGGGATGGGCCGCCACGAGCAGATCGAGCGTGTGGGCCCGCAGCTCGGGCAGCACCCGGGCCGGATGCCCGAGCCGCACCGTCCGCACGCCCGCCGCCACCAGCCGCTCGACCAGGTTATCGACCGCCAGATTGCTGGCCGCGGTGGCGAGAACTTTTTCGCTCCGCAGGACGGCCTGCCGGATCAGCTCGACCACCGTCGTGGTCTTGCCCGTGCCGGGCGGACCGTGAATCAGCGCCACGTCGCGGGCCGACAGGGCAAATTCGACGGCAGCCCGCTGCGAAGCGTTGAGGCCGGCCACCGGCTCGGCCAGCGGCTTGGGCTTGTCGAAAGCCGGAGCGGTTTCGCCCAACAGCACGTCGCGCAGCTGAGCCAGCCGACCGCGTTCGGCACGCCGGGCCTCGTCGAGCGCAGCCCGCTGCCGGGCCCGGGAGATTTCGTCACTGGCCAGATCGAGCCTAAAGGTGGCCCGCTCGCTGGTCGGCTCGGGCGACCGGCTGAAGGCGACTTCGATTTCATACTCGCCGCGGCCGGTCACCACGCCGCGCAGGCCGCCCGCATCGGCCCCTTGCTCGACCAGCAGCACCGGGCTGCCGCTGCGCAGGCGATGCCAGGGGAGCGGCTGGCTCTGGTTGCGCTTGGCCAGCGTCACGAGCGTGCGGCCGCCCAGCCCGGGCGTTTCGTCGCGGATCACCAGGCCGACCAGCGCCAGGCCCGACGCTTCGGCATCGGCGGCCGACATTCGGCCCAGCCGGGCGACGAGCTGCTCGGCTTCGGCCGCGGCTTCGACATCCAGCAGCCGCTTGAGCTCAGCCAGTCGCCCTTTCATTCATCGGCCCAGAAGTCGAACACGACGACTTTCTCGCGGCGGTCCTTCACCAGGTTGACGTATTCCTGGTGGGCCGGGTGTTTGATGTAGGCATCGCGGCCGGCCGCATCGCGAAACGTCACCAGAAAGCAGTGCGTCAGCCCTTCGGACTTGTTCTCCTCGCTGACGTTGGTGCCGTACTGCAGGCCGGCCACGGTGTCGATCTTGCCCGGCAGGGCGGCGAACGCGTCGACGACTTCCTGCACCTGCTGGGGCGTCTGATCGTCCTTGAACTTGTAGAGCACGATGTGCTTGAGCACTTGCGGCTTCTTGCCGGCTGTTGGCTTCACGCCGGGCTTCTCGGCGGCGCCCGCATCGGGCGGTTGACTGGCAAACATGGCGACTCCCGAAGCGAGAAACAACAACAATACACCGACGAATCGTGCCGGCATGGGCGGGACTCCTGGGCTGGCGGGCGAGGGGCCTACATGGCCCTGGCAGCATGTATGGGCCGCCTAGACATTAATGCTCAGCCCAGCGCCATTGCAAGCGGCCGGTGGAAATGGATTCGCGCATGGTTGCGAACTGGTCCAGTGGCCTAATTCTGAATCTTGAAGGCTCGGCCGCAAGACACGACAATGCCGCTGTCAACTCACTCGGGAGGCACGACCGTGGCCGATCCGATCGCCTGCCTGGATTCGCTGCAGCCGCCGCCGGTTGTAGCGGTGGTTTCGCTGCCGGCATTAGTCGACGTCTGCCAATCGCCAGACGATTTCTTGGGCAAGCTGGATGTTGGCGTACTCAATCTGATGTGCGCCGCCGGCTTGCCGGGCGCCGAAGAGCTGGACATCGCCACACTGCTCACTTGGTTGGACGACGCGGCGTGTCAGGTCGATTTGCAGACCCGGGCCCGGCTGGCGAATTTCATCGAGAATCCGGCCGCTTTCGAAAATTCGCTCGGCCGCTTTTGCTGCCATTACCTGCTGCGCACGCTCCAGGAGCTGCTCGGCGTCCGCTACAACCCGGCCCGGGCGGCGGACGAGAAATTTCAGGACCCGGAATCACCGGACGCGGACTTTAGCGATGCCAGCGACTTGTTCATCCACGGGATGATGGGCGGGCCGGGCGGCACCTGCGCCTCGATGCCCGTCCTGTATGTGGCGGTCGGGCGCCGGCTGGGTTACCCGCTCAAGCTGGTCGAGGCGCCGGGGCATTTGTTCTGCCGCTGGGACGATCCCGAGGGACGCTCATTCAACGTGCCCGAAATCTTCAATGTGGAAGGGACTGGATACGGCATCTCTTTCTACCCCGACGAGCACTATCGCAACGGACGCCGGAAATGGCGGCCGATCGACGAGGCGAGCGGGTGGTATCTGAAGTCGCTCTCGCCCGCCGAAGAGCTGGCAGCTTTCTTGGGACTCGGGGCTCGTGCTTGCAGGATAATGGCCGGACCGAGGAAGCACTGCAAGCATTCGCTTGGGCCATCAAGCTTGTTCCCGATGACCTTCGTTACCACTCCGAGTTCACGAAGCTGCTCAAGCAGAGCTATGAAGGGGGGCTCGAGGCGCTCGAAGCCCAGCGTCAGGCGCTGGAAGCCGAGCGGCGGATGCTCGAGCAGGATCGAATGCGGCTTGAGCGGCGAGCCCATCAATTCGAGGACACTCCCGCACGTGTCGCACGAGGCAGCGGCATGTCGCACGGCGGCGCCTGCCAGTGCCTCCCGTGCCGCCAGCGCGCGAATCGGCACAATGTTCGCCGATGCCCGGCCATCCCGCCGGCTGCGGATGCGCAGGTTGCCGGACCCGAACCCTGAACCAATTCTCCCCCTGGTAGAAGGAATTACGCCATGTATGCATCGCAACTGGGACGGTTCTTGTCGGAAGACCCGCTTACTGCTGACCCAAGCATTTTGTACGACAACAATGAAATCGGGGATTGGCTGACCTTAATGCAGAACACGTACGGCTACGCGAGCAACAACCCGGCAAACATCGTCGACCCCACCGGGCTACAGGATGCGCAGCCGCTCCAATGGCGTCCGCCAGCAATTCCGGGTGCTCCGCCCGCGCCGGGCGACGGGAGCAAGCCGCCGCTCCGTTGGCGGCCGCCACGAATCATTCCTGGACCCGATAACAGCGACCCATTCTATGACGATCCGTTTTATGATGATCCGCCGAAGCTTCCAAGAACGCCGACGCGTGACGACAGGCCGCAATGGGGCCCGAACCGACCATCGCCAAATGACAGCAAGCCGCCGCTCCGCTGGCGGCCCCCGCAACTGGGCGGTCCCGATGAGAGCATTGGGCCGAAGAAGGATCCCACGGGGGGATACCCCACTCCCTTGATACCTACCGAAATTCCGCCGCACTCTGTTCGATTGCCAGATTATTGCAGAAAGAAGGGCGTCCTGAAGTCGCCCCGCCGTGATAGAGGCACCTAAGAGGCTGCCAAAAAACCGCAAATCAGAACACGACTGAATTGGCATAGAATTTGCGCCCGGCCATAACAGCCCCCTTGTCCGTTTCACAAGGAGAACTGTCATGGCGGACGCTTGTATGCCGGAGAAGTTTTATGAGTTGGCACGTCCGATGTTGCCTGCTGAGAAGGAGATCGGCCCCGAAGGGGGGCCGGCCACCGACCGGGCATCGCACCGTGCTGAAGGTCATTTGGTTCGTGCTTGTCACAGGCTGTCGTTGGAAGGAGGTGCCCCAGGAGATGGGCTGCTGTGGCGAAACCGCACGCACCCGGTTGCAAGCTTGGGAGCGCGCAGGGATTTGGAATCAGCTGCATCACTTGTTCTTGACCATGTTGAATCACGAAAAGCAACTGCACTTGGAGACGGCCGTCATCGACTCGACTCAGGTGCGTGCGTTCGGTGGAGGAGATGCCACGGGCCCAAGTCCTGTCGATCGCCGGAAAAAAGGGACGAAATTCACGCTGCTGGTCGATCGCGACGGCGTGCCGCTGGTGATTCGTGCGGCTCCGGCCAACTCCAGCGACCATTGCGAGATCCTGCCGGCCGTGGTCGACTTCCCGGAGATCGGCGGCAAGCGTGGGCGGCCGCGAAACCATCCCCAGAAGTTGTACGCCGACGCGGGATATGACTGCGAAGCCACGCGGATCGTGCTCCGCTGGCTGGGCATTGAACCGCACATTCGACATCGCACAGGGGATCACGGCAGTCATCTCGGTCGCGTACGCTGGGTCGTGGAACGCACCATCAGTTGGGTCAAAGGTCTACGCCGCATGCGAGTCCGCTACGATCGATCAGATACTTCAATTGACGCCTGGACGAGTATCGCCGCGGCCGTCATCTGCTTACACATCCTCACGGAAACCGTCTCGTAGGCTCGCAGAGTACTGACTTTTATTTACGCCGGTTTTTTGGCAGCCTGTAAGAGCCACTGACAGCCCCGGGGAAAGTCTGGCAAAATAGGCGGCCGTGAGCGTTTGTCAGGACTTCAAAAGAGCACGCTAAAGCGAGCGGGTGAGTGCGGCTTGCGCGGCAAACCGAACCAAACGGGGTTTGTGGACGCGGCAGCAGATGCTAATCTGCGGGTAATGGCAACAATTCAATTGTGCATCGCCGCCCGCGCACCGTCCCGGCTGAGGCAGTTTTCGCTGTTGGTGGTAATACTTCTTTGCACCGCCATCGGCGCGGATCGCTTATGCGCCGACGAGGAGTTGTACGTATGCAACAATAGTTGCAAAAGGATGTTACTGCGGACACGAGCCAGTGGCTCACCGACATGGTCGACGCCAGTCGAAGTTCCACAAGCAAAGCCGAAGTCCGTTTTGATCCAGCTGCTTCTTCCGCTCCCTGACACTGAGGCATATGACCTTCGTTTTTACTTATATAGAGCCGACGGCAACGTCGACGAATTCGAGTTAAACTCCCTGCGTATCCGCGATTTGGCCTCGGGGATGTCAGTGCTCAGGTTGCACGCGGACAAGCTCGGTACGTTTAGTCCCATCCAAGATCGCGAATGGAAGTTTGAGCCGTCCGCCGAGCAGAATGCTCTTCAAATCTCGGCCAGCGTTGTCAGTCGCCGGGTCCGTGTTTTCGTTAATGAATGCGACCCTCCTGACTCTCTCGGTCAATAAAAACCGAGACTGCCCGCCTTGACGATTTGTCTCGAGAACCCCTCGCCTGTGTGTTAGGCCCCGATAGAAATGTCCCCCTTGTGAACCCGATAGAAATGTCCCCTTCGGTTTAGATGGGAATCAACTCGTTCTTCGTCTTCTTCGCCCCGCCCCTGCTCGCCAGGCGCAGCGGGGGTGGAACTAGTGCAGAAGCGGAGCCTGGCGAGCAGGGGCGGGGCGACGCGGCCGCGGCGGGGGCCCGCCACGGGTGGTTCTGTGGCGGCTTGTGTCCCAACCCGTTGAAGCTATATGGCCCGCCGGCCGGTTGCTTCTCGCGACGGGGTCGCTCGGGTAGCTCTTGCCAGCTCAAGCTCCGACCGCGATGCACAAGCTCGATGCGACCGTCCAGTTGCTCGACCACCAACACTCGCTTTCGAGCCAGGCCGGCCGATCGTTCATGCTCGCCGATCTGGAACCAACGCCCGCGCCACTGGACCGTCCAATCGTTTTGTACCACGCGGCTCTCGTGGAATGCCAGGACTCGCTCCAAATGGACGCCGCGCGGGACGCGACGGTGCAGATCGACCTTGGACGCGGCGGCCACGACGAACCGCCGCTGCAAGTCCGGCAAGAACTGCTCCTCCAAGAATCGATTCGCGCTCGCCAGATCACTGATGCCCGCCAGCCGCAGGGCTTTGATCAGCCGGTCCTGAAACACCGCGTGCCGACGCTCGACGCGGCCCTTGGCCTGCGGGCTGTGCGCAAGGATGAGCTCGACGTCCAATTCCTGCATCGCCCGACCAAATTGCGTTAAAGCCCCGGTTTCTCGCAATTCTTCGTCGGTTGTGGCGTCCCGGGTTGTCTCGTAAATACTATCGCGGTCGACGTACAATGCGCGCGGCAGCCGACGCAGCTTGACGTATTCCCAGAACGACGTCATCGCTGCCACGGTCGTCTCCGACTCGAAGAACCGGGCATACGTCCAGTTCGTAGCGTCGTCGATCATCACCATCAGCGAAGCCTTTGGACGGCGGCCCTCGAACCAGTCGTGCTCCGAGCCGTCCATCTGCACCAGCTCGCCAGCGTGCTCCTTCCGTGGTCGCCAGCGACGGTGCTTGCCACGCTTCCGCTTCGCTTGCCACAGGCCCGCGCTCATCAACCACTGTCGCAGCGTCTCGACGCCCAGGACGATCTGGTGCTCGCGAGCCAGGTACTCCGCCGCCAGGGTCGGCCCAAAGTCGGCGTACCGCTGGCGATACAGCTCCAGCACTCGTTCCCGCCGTGTCGAATCGCTGCCCCGGTTCGAGGCCCGACCACGCAGCCGATGCACCAAGCCGCGATCTCCTTCGTCACGAAAGCGGGCATACGCCCGCTTCACCTGCCGATAGCTCACGCCGACCAACTCGGCGGCCTTGACCAGCGTGATCTCCCCCCGCCTCACGCGGCCGAAAACCTCCAACCGCTTCCGCTCCCCGCGACTCATCGTAAGTGTCTCCATAGCAGCCTCCTAGAGGCTGCAGCATGGGGACATTTCTATCGGGGAGAAGGGGGGACATTTCTATCGGGTTATGACAGAGAACCCTCGCCTGTGTAGGGACGGCGTCGCGTCTATTTCATTCGACCGCACCGAGTTAGTCGCTCGCGAAGCGCCATCCGTGACGGGGGTCATTTTCATGACAGCGGAGGGCGAGCCCGCTTGACTGCGGCCACCCCCGTCGCCCGCGAGCGATTCTCGGCGGTCAGGCCGACTTCCCCCGCCACCGGGCGCACGGCACCGCTGCCTGCTGGCGGCCCGCCCTAATGCTCAGCTCGGCGGGGCTGCAGGAGCTTGGCGATCAGGGCGGTCCAGCCGGTTTGATGCTCGGCGCCCAGTCCGCGGCCGGTGTCGCCGTGGAAGAATTCGTAGAATAGCAGCTGATCGCGGAAGTGCGGGTCGCGGAGCTGCTTGGCCGAGTTGGCCAGGGCGGGCCGCTCGCCGGCCGCGTTGCGCAGGAAGAGCGCGGCCAGTCGCCGCCCCAGCTCGGTGGCCACTTCGGCGACGGTCAGCATCTTGCCCGAGCCGACCGGGCATTCGACCCTGAAATCGTCGCCATAGTAATGGTGGAACTTTTGCAGCGACTCGATCAGCAGGTAGTTGATCGGAAACCAGACCGGCCCGCGCCAGTTCGAGTTGCCGCCGAACATGCTGGTCCGCGGCTCGCCCGGCTCGTACTCGGCCCGCAGGGCCGTGCCGTCGCAGTGGATCTCGAACGGATGCTGCTCGTGATACTTCGAGAGCGAGCGGATGCCGTAGTCGGAGAGAAACTCGGTCGTGTCCAGGGCCCGCCGCAGCAGGCACTTCATCCGGTGCCCGCGCAACAGCGATAGCAAGCGCCGTTCGCCGCGGCCCGGATCCTCCCAGCGCGAGACCTGCTCGGCCAGGTCCTTGCGGTACTTGAGGTACCACTTCAGCCGGCGGTTGAAGTCGGGCACCTTGGCCAATAGCTCCGGCTCCAGCGTCTCGACGGCGAATAGCGGGATCAGCCCCAC
Organism: uncultured Planctomycetaceae bacterium; assembly: GCA_963828155.1. Taxonomy (GTDB): domain Bacteria; phylum Planctomycetota; class Planctomycetia; order Pirellulales; family PALSA-1355; genus CAWCAX01. The sequence continues at coordinate 337,595 of CAWHDQ010000005.1, read as the reverse complement.
GATCGAGCGAATCCGCATCACGTGCGAGCGGCCGTCGGGCAAGTGGATCTTGTCGTAGTAGAACTCGTCCTCGGTGTCCCACAGGCCGCGGCCGTCGCCGTGGACGTTGTTGATCGCGCCGGCAATCTGCAGGAAGTGCTCGAAGAACTTGGTGGCGATGTCCTCGTACACGTGGTTGTGCTGGGCCAGCTCCAGCGAGATCCGCATCAGGTTCAGGGCGTACATCGCCATCCAACTGGTGGCGTCGGCCTGGCTCAGGTAGCCGTCGCCCGGGATCGGCTGGCTGCGGTCGAACACGCCGATGTTGTCCAGGCCAAGAAAGCCGCCTTGAAAAATGTCGGCCCCGTGGACGTCCTTGCGGTTGACCCACCAGGTGAAGTTCAAGAGCAGCTTGTGCAGGATCCGCTCGAGAAAGTCGAGGTCGCCGTCGCCGCCGTGGTGCTTGCGGTCGATTTGAAATACCCGCCACGCGGCCCAGGCGTGGACCGGCGGATTCACGTCGCCGAAGTTCCACTCGTAGGCCGGCAACTGCCCGCTGGGCCGCATGTACCACTCGCGGGTCAGCAGCACGAGTTGCTCCTTGGCGAAGGCCGGATCGACCGGCGCCAGGGCCAGACAATGAAAGGCCAGGTCCCAGGCCGCGAACCAGGGATACTCCCACTTGTCGGGCATCAAGAGTACGTCGGCCGTGTTGACGTGCGTCCAGCCGCTGTTGCGGCCCTGCCGCCGCTGGGCCGGCGGCTTGGGCTCGGCCGAATCTCCCTTGAGCCACTCGGGGACGTCGTAATAGTAGAACTGCTTGCTCCAGATCAAGCCGGCCAGGGCCTGCCGCTGGACTTGCCGGGCGTCGAGGTCGGGAATCTCGGCCTGGAGCTGGGAGTAGAACGTGTCGGCGTCGCGCCGCCGGTCGCCCACGATCGCGTCGAAGTCGGCAAACGGCTTGTCGTGCAGCGGCCGGCTGAGCCGCAATCGGACCGAACGCGTTTCGCCGGGCGCGACCTTGAGCACCCAGTGGGCGGCTGCCTTGGTGCCCTGGGGCTGGGGACTGATCGCGTCGGCCCGGCCGCCGACCAGATAGTCGTGAAAGGCGTCTTTGAAATGCCCTGGGGCGGCCTTGCCGAACAGCCGGGGGTTGGTCTCGTTCTCGCAGAAGATCAGCTCGCGCGGGGCGTCGGCATACCAGTGGTACTCGCCCAGCCGGGTGTGTTGGGCCAGCACCCGGTCTGCCGACTCGGCGTGCAGCCGGGGCCGATGCTCCAGCCCGCCGCCAGGTCCAGGTATTGCTCAGCCAAAGCTGGGGCAGCACGTGCAGCGTGGCGGCCTCGGGCCCGCGGTTAGTGACCGAGACCAGCATCAGGATGTCGTCGAAGGCCGCCTTGGCATATTCGACGGTGACGTCGAAGTAGCGATCGTCGTCGAAAATGCCGGTGTCGATCAGCTCGAACTCGGGATCCTGCTTGCCGCGGCGGCGATTCTCCTCGACCAGCCGGGCGTAGGGAAATTCGCCCTGCGGATACTTGTAGAGCGCCTTCAAGTAGCAGTGCGTGGGCGTGGCGTCCTGGTAGTAGTAGCACTCCTTGACGTCTTCGCCGTGATTGCCTTCGGCGTTGGTCAGGCCGAATAGCCGCTCCTTGAGGATCGGGTCGCGGCCGTTCCAGAGAGCCAGCGCCAGGCTGAGCCGGCAGTGCTCGTCGCAGATTCCGGCCAGGCCGTCCTCGCCCCAGCGATAGGCCCGGCTGCGGGACTGTTCGTGGGTCAGGTAGTTCCAGGCGTCGCCATCGGCGCGATAGTCTTCGCGGACGGTGCCCCACTGCCGCTCGGCCAGATACGGCCCCCACAACCGCCAGTGGGTCGACTGCGGATTGGTGGTCCGCAGCCTGCGCGGCGACAGGATTGGGAGCGGACTCGGCTGGCATCGGGCAATCTTCTACAGGGCCTGGGCAAGTTCAACTCGCACAGGAAATTCTAGCATGTCCCGGAGAGCCGCTGTTTCCGGGCTCTTTCCCGGCAATCATCCTTAAAATCGGCGTTCATCTGCGTTCCATGGAACGACGCCAGGTGCTGGAAGTCGCCGACCGAACTCGGACCGCCTCAGGCGAATTGAATCCACGTCCGTCAGGCGAACGCAGATGAACGGGATGGACGCGGATACGCGCGGATGAGGGTGGTCAGGACGAACCCACCGATGAATCGCAGCCGCGTTAGACGGAAAGGGAGAGAAAGAATGATCCGCAGATTTCACAGATTGCGCAGATTTTACGAGGACGAAGGCAGTTCAACCGGGTGCCTGCTTCGAGCAACTCAATCTGCGAAATCTGTGAATTCTGCGGATCACCCGACTCTTCGTTCCCGCGAATCTTCCTGCTGATCTGCGGTCATCCGCGTCCATCCCATTCATCTGTGTTCCAAGAACGGATTCCGCCTCGCGCAGAGCAATGCCGTCCGTTTGCGGCCCGGGTTGTTGATCACTTTTCAAAGCAGAGAATCCAGTTCCTCGACCAGCCGGCTGAAGTGTTCCAGCGCCGTGTCGACCGGGCCGGGCTGCTCCATGTCGACGCCCGCGTCGCGCAGCAGTTCGAGCGGGTACTTCGACGAGCCCCCTTTGAGAAAGCCCAGGTAATCGGCCAGCTCGCGCGGGCCGCCGCTGGCCACGCGTTCGGCCAGGGCGATCGCGGCCGAGAGGCCGGTGGCATATTTGTAGACGTAGAACGCCCGATAGAAGTGCGGAATCCGCAGGCACTCGATCTCCAGCTCGGAGTCGATCGCGAACTTCGGCCCGAAGTAGAGGTTCAGGAGCAGGCGGTATTCCTTCTTGGTCCGCTCGACCGTGAGCGGCTCGCCGGCCTCGACCAGGGCGTGGGTGATGCGCTCGAACTCGGCGAACATGGTTTGGCGGACGATCGTGCCGCGGATGGCGTCGATCTCGCGATTGATCAGGAACGCCCGGTCGCGGTCGCTCTTGGCCCGGCGCATCAGGTGCTTGGAGAGCATCTGCTCGTTGAACGTGCTGGCCACCTCGGCCACGAAGATCGCGTAGCTGTAGTATTGATACGGCTGGTGCTTGGCCGAGTAGTAGCTGTGCATCGAGTGGCCGGCCTCGTGGGCCAGCGTGAAGACGTGATCGAGCACGTCGGGCTGATAGTTCATCAGGATGTACGGCTCGCCGTCGTACGAGCCGCAACTGAACGCCCCGCTTTGCTTGCCCTGGTTCGGGTAGCGGTCGCACCAGCGTCCGCTGAGGCCCCCTTCGAGCACGCGGCAGTATTCGTCGCCCAAGGGCTGGAGGGCCGCGATCACCTGCTTGACCGCCTGATTCCAGGGATGCTTGGTGGTCAGCTCGCTGAGGATCGGCACGTAGGTGTCGTAGTGGTGGATGTCGGGCAGTTTCATCGCCCGGCGGCGCAGCTCGTAGTAGCGATAGACGGCCGGCAGATGGCGATGGACCGAGGCGATCAGATTGTCGTACACGGCCAGCGGCATCTTGTCGTGAAACAGCGAGGCTTCCAGGGCGCTGGAGTACCCCCGGGCTTTGGCATAGTACACGTCGCGCTGGACCGAGCCGCCGAGCGTCGCGGCCAGCGAATTCTCGTGGGCCTGGTACTGCTCGTAGTATTTGTGGAAGGCCGTTTTGCGGACGCTCCGCTTGGGGGACTGGAGGAAGCTGGAGAGCGAAGCATTGGACAGCTCGACGAGCTCACCCTGCTCGTTCTTGATCGAGCCCCATTTCAAATCGGCGTCGGCCAGCTGGCGGAAGATCTGGTTCGAGGCTTCCGACATCTCGCTCTGCATGGCGAGCAGTTTTTCTTCCTTGCGGCCGAGCGTGTGCGGCTTGTAGCGGAGCATCCGCTCCAGCGCCAGGTGAAACTCGGCCAGCTCGGGGGCCTTGAGCAGCTTGTCGAGCGTGGCCGACTTGATGGCCATGATCTCGGGCCGGATATAGCTGGCGGCCTGGCCGGCCCGGCTGGCCGCATGGCGATAGCGGCCGATCATCCGCTGGTAGTCGCTGTTGGCCGCGTCTTCGGCCGTCTTCAGAAAGGCGTACGTGCCCAATCGCTCGCCGCGGCGGTCGAAATCGGTATCGAACCGCAGGCAGGCGGCCAGCGCCTTCACATCCTCGAGCTTCCCGCGAAATTGCTCGTAGCCGTCGATCTCGGCTTCCCACCTGGTGAACGCGGTTTCCCAGGCTTTGTCGTCGGGAAACAAGCTGTCCAGGTTCCAGGTATCGGCCGGCTTGACCTGATCGCGGCTGGGGAGTTTTCGGCTTTTCTTGACGGCGGAAATCATGGACGGCTCGACGCGAGTGGGTGACGGGGAAAGCCATAGCTTGGCAGCTAGGGGCCGGATCGGGAAGTGGGGCGGGCGGATTCGCGTTCCAAGCGGCGGAGGCCGATTTGCGGAAGCTGCCGTCCGAACGCAGACGGCTTCAATCCGCTTGAATCAACGTCCATTCGAGAACGCAGATGAATGGGATGGACGCGGATACGCGCCGATGCAAAGTCAGACGAATCAGCCGAGCGTACTTTCTGCCCGCATTCTTCCGATCTGCGTCCATCCGTGTCCATCTGCGTTCAATCGATCGGCTCGGCCAATCACGCGAGGTCGCCGTCCGGGCCCGGACCGCTTCATCGGCCGTACCGATGTTGGTCGGTGTTCAACGCCGCGGTCAGCTGCTGCTCACCAGCGCAGGATTCCCGTGCCCCAGGCCAGGCCGGCGCCGAAGCCGCTGACCAGGACGCGGTCGCCCCGGTGCAGACGGCCGGTGGAGATCGCCTCGTCGAGGGCCAGGGGCACGCTGGCGGCGGACGTGTTGCCGTAGCGGTCGAGATTGATGAACATCTTCGAGCGGTCGAGGCCCAGCAGTTCCGCCGCCGCGTCGAGAATCCGCACGTTGGCCTGGTGGAGGACGATCAGATCCAGGTCGGCGATCGTCAGGCCGGCGTGGGCGGTGACGCCGCGGATCGTTTCATCGAGCAGGCGGATCGCCCATTTGAACACGCCGCGGCCGTCCATCCGCAGGTAGTGGAGGTTGGCGGCGAAGCCTTCGGCGCTGGGCAGGATCCGCGAGCCGCCCATCGGACGGTAGAGCATCTCGGCGCCCGAGCCGTCGGCCCCCAGCGTGTAGGACATGAATCCCTGGTCGGCATTGCCCCGGCTGAGCAGCACCGCGCCGGCGCCGTCGCCGAACAGCGGAAAAATCTTCATGTCGCGCGGATCGACGATCCGCGAATTGCAGTCCGAACCGATCACCAGCGCCAGCCGGCTGCAGCCGGTGGCGACGTACTGAAAGCCGGTGACCAGGGCATACAAAAAGCCCGCGCAGGCGTTTTGCACATCCATCGCCGCGCAGTTGAGCCCCAGCCGGTCCTGCACCAGGCAGGCCGTAGCCGGCACGGGCACGTCGGGCGTGAACGTGGCGACGATCACCAGGTCGATGTCGGCGGGCGAGACCCCGGCTTTGACGATGCACCGCTCGGCCGCTAGCAGGGCCATGTCGCTGGTCGCCATCTCGGGCGGGGCGCAGCGCCGCTCGCGAATGCCGGTCCGCTGCAGGATCCAGTCGGCGTCGTAGCCCAGCCGGGCCAGGTCCTCGTTCCGGACCACGACGTCGGGCACGTAGGCGCCGGTGGCCAGAATCTGGACGCCGGTCAGCGACCGCAGCGGCGAGAGCTTGCCGCCGGTCGAGCGATCGACTTTTTCGGAGCCATTCGAGGCAGGGCCGTGGGACACAAGCGCACCTGGAAAAGTAGCTGGCCCGCCTGGCCGAACACCCCGCTAAGCGAGGGTAGTTGTCGTAAACGGTTCGGAGTTACATGCGACTGTTGGAGGCGACTGGAGATCGCCGACACGTCACTTCAACTTGAGGCAGTCGGCAATCGGAGTTGCCTCCTACAGTCCCCTTGGATGCCGAAATTGTTGCAAGTTTCGAGTTCCGCGTATCTTACTTGGGCTCCGGGGCAATATCGACCCAGCGCCGCTGGGCGTATGAATTCAGTACCGAGTCGGCCACGATCTGGGCCGACAGCCCGTCGTAGAAGCTGGGCACCGCCTGCCGCCCCTCGACGATCGCCGAAACCATTTCCCACACCAGATCGTAGCGAAACACCGTCGCCGGCTTGCCTTCGGCCGGATTGCGCGGGCTGGCGGCCGGCTTGAGAAACTCGGCCGGCACGGCGACGGGGGCCAGGTCCTGGCCGGTCTTGCCCAAGAGGATCGTATTCGGCTCGTGCAAGCGGTAGACGGCCGAAGCCTGCGAGCCGTTGATCTCGGCCCATTCGTGGCCGAAGCCGTCGCGGCCGTAGCCTTTGGCCAGCGTGGTACCCTCCCAAACGCCAGTCGCGCCCGAGGCGAACTCGCCCAAAAAGCTCGACCAGTCGTCGACATCGGACGGGGGGCAGGTCTTGCCGTCGGCCGTGACGGTCCGCTCGGCGAACCGGGCCACGGCGCCCGAGAGCGTGCGGATCGGGCCCAGCAGGTCCTGGGCAAAGTCGATCCGGTGGATCGTCATGTCGAACAGGTCGCCGGCGCCGGCCTTGTCCTTATATTGGCGCCAGCCCCAACTCGTCTCGGGCCAGTCCAAAAACCGCTGGCTGCGGAAGTGCCGCGGCTGGCCCAGCGCGCCGGTGGCGACCAGGTGCTTCAGGTACCGCATCGAGGGGGCGAAGCGGTAGGTGAACGCCGTCATATGGACCACGCCCGCATCGCGGGCCGCATGGTACATCTCGCGCACCTCGCCGGCATTCAGGCCCAGCGGCTTCTCGCACATGATGTGCTTGCCGTGCGCGGGCGGCGGCCACCGCGATCTCGCGATGGGTGAAGTTGGGCGTGGCGATGATCACCGCGTCGACGTCCGGATCGGCGCAGAGGGCCAGGGGGTCGGTCGTCACCTTGGCGACGTTCCACTCCGTGCGGCGCTGCTCGACCAGTTGGGCATTGGTGTCGCAAGCGGCGACCAACTGGTGCGCTTGTCGAGGCGAATGCCCGGCACGTGGTGATAGTCGCTGACGGCGCCGGCGCCGATGATGGCAATGCGGACGGGTCGGCCGGCGGGATGAGGCTTGATCGCGGGCATGCGGCGGCTGGCTGGGCTGTCGGTAGCGAGTCGGTTCGCGCGGGGGGCCGAAAACTTCGGCCTCTGCGGAGACCGGGGTTTGGTTTCCAAGAGTCACGAGCCTACGGATTTAGGGCTTTTGTCACAAGAGGAAGGAGGCCCCCCGTTAGCCGCGGATCGCTGTTTTTGCGGGGATTTTCGCGTGGAGTGCTACCAGAGTGCCCAGGGGGAAAGGCCAAGCGTGCCACCCGGTGGCTCCTGCTGGTCGCCCCGTCGCCCGCCCCGCGGCTGTGCGGCGAGCAGCAGTTGAACGAAGCGATCAACAACGACGTGCCGCTGCATTGCGCGTTCTTGGTTTAAGGCAGGCGGCGGGTTTGAGGGGGCGGGTGGCAACTCCGGGGCGGTCCCACGGGACGCCGCCCGTGGGCTTAACGAGACGCAAACGCCGACGTACTGGTTGCATTCCGCCGTCCTTTTGCCTTTTGCCTTTTGCCTTCTGCCTTCTGCCTTCTGCCTTTTGCCTTTCATTTGCACGTCGACGCGCCGCTCGGCAAAATGGCGGCTCGCATTCCCTTCGACCAAAACTGCTGGAGCACGCCCATGCCTCGCCCGATCACGTTGTTTACCGGCCAGTGGGCCGATCTGTCGCTCGAGGACATGGCCCGCAAGGCCAGCGATTTCGGCTACCAGGGGCTGGAACTGGCCTGCTGGGGCGATCACTTCGACGTCGGCCGGGCGATGACCGAAGACGGCTACTGCGCCGGCCGCCGCGACCTGCTCGACCGCCACGACTTGCAGGTCCACGCGATCAGCACCCACCTGGTCGGCCAGGCCGTGCTCGACCTGATCGACCAGCGGCACAAGGCGATCCTGCCGCCGCACGTCTGGGGCGACGGCAAGCCGGCGGGGGTCAACGCCCGGGCGATCGAAGAACTGAAGAACACGGCCCGGGCCGCGCAGAAGCTGGGCGTCGGCGTGGTCAACGGATTCACCGGGTCGAGCATCTGGCACCTCTTGTATTCGTTTCCGCCGGTGCCGCCGGCGATGATCGACGCGGGCTTCGACCTGTTGGCCGAGCGGTTCAACCCGATCCTCGACGTGTTCGGCGAGTGCGGGGTGAAGTTTGCGCTCGAAGTCCATCCGACCGAAATCGCCTTCGACCTGTACACGGCCCAGCGGGCCCTGGAAGCCCTGGATCGCCGCGAGGAGTTCGGCTTTAACTTCGATCCGAGCCATCTGCTCTGGCAGGGAGTCGATCCGGTCGAGTTCCTGCGGGCGTTTCCCGACCGGATTTATCACGTCCACATCAAGGATGCGATCGTCACGCTCAACGGCCGCACGGGCGTGCTGGGCAGCCATCTGAACTTTGGCGATCCGCGCCGCGGCTGGGATTTCCGCTCGCCGGGCCGGGGCGGCGTCGACTTCGAGGAGATCATCCGCACGCTGAACCAGATCAAGTACGACGGGCCCTTGTCGGTCGAATGGGAAGACGTGGGCATGGACCGCGAAGCCGGCGCCCGCGAGGCCTGCGAGTTCGTCCGCAACCTCGACTTTGTCCCCAGCAACGTCGCCTTCGACGCGGCATTCGCGGAAAAATAATCCGTTAAGCCCACCGGCGGCGTCCGGTGGGCAGGCCCCGGGGAGGGCGCCATTTGCGACCCGCGGCGGTGCTTGCCAGGATGAGCGCAGCCCCCACAGTGAGACTTTTTTTGAGGAGACACGGGGGATGCGGCAGGAGATACGGGAGATGATGGAGGTCTGATGATCGAAGCGTGTGAGTTGTCGATTCGCGGCGAGCCGTGGCGCTGGCCGCGATGGTACGTTGGCGGCGCGAACTTCGGGGCCTGCCCACCGGACGCCGCCGGTGGGCTTAACGGGGGCTTGCAGCCCGCGTCCTGAATGCCACGACGTTCCCTGCTCCCTAATCTCTACCCTCTAACCCCTTCCTCCTCCTCGATGCGAAAACCGCTACCCCAAGGCGTGCTTGCCTCGACGAGCACGCCGTTCAACGCCGACGGCAGCGTCCGCTACGACCAGATTCCCCCGCACATCGACTGGATCATCGCCGAGGGGGCCAACGCGCTGAGCCCGCTGGGCAGCTCGGGCGAGTTTCCGGTGATGGAGCTGGCCGAGCGCAAACGGGTGCTCGAGGCCGTGCTGACGGCCAACGCCGGCCGGGTGCCCGTGCTGGCCGGCACGCATTGCTATTCGACGCGGCACACGATCGAGCTGTCGCAGCACGCCCAGCAGGCCGGGGCCGACGCGCTCTTGATTGTGCCGCCGTTCTACATGAGCCCCACGATCAGCCAGACGATGGATCACTACCGCCGGGTGGCGGAAGCGGTCGACATTCCGATCGTGCTCTATCACAACATCCCGCTGACGAACATCGACCTGCGCACGCCGCACCTCGTGAAGCTGTTCGAGGAGCGGGCGATCGGCGGCGTGAAGATGTCGAATCCCGAGCCCGACCGGATCTGCCAGTTGCTGTCCGACACCGCCGGCAAGCTGAAGGTCTACTGCGGGCTCGACAACGTGGCGTTCGAGGGTCTGTGCCATGGGGCCCACGGCTGGATCTCGGGCATTCCGAGCATGGTGCCTCGCGCCGCCCGGGTGCTGTACGACGCCATCCAGGCCAGCGACCTGCCGGCCGCCCGCGAGCAATGGTCCAAGCTGGCTCCGCTGATGCGGCTGCAATTCAGCGCCTACTTGGGCCGCGGCGACGGGGCCCACTGGTTCAGCGTGATGAAGGCCACGCTCAACCTGATCGGCCCGCCGGTCGGCGACCCGGCCCCGCCCGTCCTGCCGCTCGAGCCCGAGTGGCGCGCAGCTCATTCCCATGCTCCGCGCGCAGGGTACGCGGTAAGGTAGAAGGCAGAAGGATGAAGGCAGAAAAACGGCGGGCCCAATCCGAGCGCGGGCGGCCACTTCCCGTTAAGCCCACGGGCGGCGTCCCGTGGGCCAGCCCCGGAGTGGACGCTTTTTCGAACGTTCGCCCCCACCCCAGCGCAACAAAAAAGGCGCGGGGCACGTCTTGCTCCCCGCGCCTCGGAGTCGGTTTTTTGAATCGCGCCGGCGGGCCGCGTTAGTTTCGCTTGGCCGTTTGGCGGCGGGCCGATTGCAGACCGGCGGCCAGGACTTCGTCTTCGGTCGAGGCCACTTGTTGGCCGGCGACCGGCTTGGCGGCCCGGCGCACGAGCACGTCGGGTTGGACACCCACCTTGCTGATCGGCTTGCCGCTGGGCGAGTAGAACTTGGCCGTGGTCAGCCGCACTCCCGCGCCGGCCGTGGCCAGCGGGAAGATGCCCTGGACCGAGCCCTTGCCATAGCTCCGCTGGCCGATGATCGTGCCGCGGCGATGATCGCGAATGGCCCCGGCCAGAATCTCGCTGGCGCTGGCGCTGTCGCCGTCGATCAGCACCACCAGCGGCACCCGCCAGGTGCCGGCCTTGTGGGCCGTGTAGTTGTAATCTTCGAGCGAGCTGCGGCCCCGGGTCGAAACGATGATCCCGTCGTCGACGAACTTGTCGACCACTTCGACCGAGGCGGTCAGCAGGCCGCCCGGGTTGCCGCGCAAGTCCATCACCAGGCTCCGCATCCCCTCGCGGTGCAGCTTCCAGAGGGCGGCGTCCAGGTCGCGGCTGGTCGTCTTCTGGAAGCAGCTCAGCTTGACGTAGCCGATGCCGTAGTCGGCGTCGACGATCTTCACGTCGTCGACGCTGGGCACCTCGACGTGCTCGCGGCGAATCCGCAGTTGCCGCGGTTCGTTGCCGGCCGTCTGGATCGTCACGTCGACCTCGGTGCCTTCGACGCCTTGCAGCAGATCGGCGGCCTGATCGGTGTTCAGCTCGGCGGTCGAGCGCGAGCCGACGGCCACGATCCGGTCCTGGGCCTTGAGGCCCGCCCGTTCGGCCGGGCTGCCGGTAATGACTTTGACGATCAGCAGCGAGCCTTCGCTGGCCTTCAGCTCGATGCCCAGCCCGACGAAGTTGCCCTCGATTTGCGAGTAGACGTCGTTCAGCTGGTCGCTGGTCAGGAAGGACGAGTATTCGTCCAGGGCCGCGGTGGCGCCGCAGGCGTATTCCAGGATCACGACGGCGGGCGAGAGCCGCAGTTGCTGCTGGGCCAGCCGAGCGGCGGCGATCACGCTGTCGATCGCTTGTTGCCTGCCGGTCAGCGGGCGGGCCGCCATGTCGCGGACCAGCTGCTGGCGAAAGGCGTCGATCTGCGGCCGGCCGGCCACCAGCGACGTCTTGCTGATGAACGCCGGCTCGCCCAAGGCCACTTCCAGGCCGGCGGTGCCGCGGCGGACCAGACCGGCCCAGTCGGGCTCGCTGACGTAGTGCGATTGGATTTTGTTGAGCACTTCGGAATACAGCGCCAAGGCGGCCCGCTCGTCGAGCGTGCCCAGGCTGCGGACGTAGCTGGCGTCGTTGTACCGGCGGCCCAGATCGTAATGAATCTTGGCCAGGTCGTGATGGTGGCTCAGGCTGACGTCGTTCGGATTCTCGCGGAGGGCCTCTTCGTACAGGGCGACCGCTTCACCCCAGCGGCGCTCGGTCTCCAGCTTCTGGCCGCGGCGGAGCAGATCTTCCACCTCGGGCGAAGAGGGCTGGGCTGGCGGCGGAACGAAGGCCGGGCCGGGCTGATTGGCTGCAGCACCGGCGTAGTTGGCCGCAGGAGCCGTGTATTTGGCCGCAGGAGCGGTGTAATTGGCCGCAGGCGCGGCGGGACGGGCCGCAGGCTGCTGGGACCGCGGGCCGGTCGCCGCCGGGGGACCCGGAGCAAACCGTAACTGGGCGGAAGCTTCGCCCAAGGCAACGCAAGAAATGACCGCGGCCAACAGTGCCCCGAAGCGGGGCAGGGTCTTTCGTCGCATGGCTCTTTCTCTGCTAGGGAGCGAAGAGCGTCTTCAATGAGCGGCCAAAGCCGCCCCTTGAAGCTGCCATCCGACGAAAGCCGCCGGCCTGGGGGCCGGCTGCCATGGACAGCCTGGGACGCTGAATTCGGGGAGGTCGTAATGCGTGGCCCCGCGATTGGGTCAAGACCTCGAGGCCACGATCAATATAGGCCACGAAATGGCGCGCGTCAAAAAGCTTAGCGCGGCAAATTCCTGCCAGCCGCTGGCACAATCGCTACAGCCGGCGCCAGCATGCACCTCTGTAGCAACTGGCCAAAGGCTGCGCGAAAAATCACTTTCGCCCCTCGCGCCGCACGTGCCGGCCAGGCGCGTCGACAGCAATTCTGCGGCCGCCGCGCACAGCCGGCATCCGCCTTCCACCCCTCACCCGCCGCAGAGTTTCACACGGCGGCGGGGGGCTGGGGATTGGGCTGGGGCGTGGCGGATCAGGTCAGGGGCCTCCACTTCTGTTAAGCCCACGGGCGGCGTCCCGTGGGCCGGCCCCGGAGTTGCCGCCGCCACCTATCGCCGCGGCACACTTCGTACCTCGCTCAAGGCGATGGCTCATGGGGAAGGGGATCGGGGGATGCGGCAGGGGATACGGGAGATGACGGAAGGCAGAAGGCAAAAGGCAGAAGGCAGAGGACAAAAGGATGAATGGTGCGGTGCGCGTGACTGCGGTGGGGGCTCTGGTGGCGTGGCACTCCTTTTTCTTCATCCGTCACATTCGTCCTTCGTCCATCCCCCGTATCCCCTGCCGCATCCCCCGTATCTCCCTCTATGAAAGGCGGCTGCACAAGCAACGTCAAACCTTGACGATCTTCTTCCCGACCAGTGACCGCGTCTGGGCTTCGCAGAGCGTGACCGCGTCGCTGGCCAGGCGGCCGTCGAGGATCGGCGAGGGGCGGCCGCTCTTGATGGCTTTGACCGTTTCGGTCAGCTCGGCCGTGAAATCGGCGATCGGGTCGCCGGCGGTCGGTTCCGGCCGCTGCACCTTGCCATCGCGGATGAGCACGGTCAGCGGAATGTTGACCACCGGCTGGCCGTCGACCACGGCGAAGTCGAACAGCAGCGTCGCCCGCTCGAAATGAATCTCGTAGCCGTGGGTGAATGCCCGGCCTTGCTGGCGAATCACGCCGCTGGTCGCGGTGACGGCCAGATCGGCGTCGTCGAACGCGAACTGCGAGGTGAAGAACTCGGCCACCTTGCCCCGCATCCGCCCGCTGGTGAAAACGCTCTTGGGCCGGCCGAACAGCAGGCGAATGAAATGGGCGTCGTGGACGTGCAGGTCGAGCATCGGCCCGCCGACCTGGTCGGGCTCGTAAAAGTTCTTCAGCCATAAGGGATCGGAGATGATCCGCTTGAAATGTCCGCCCAGCAGCTTGCCATACTTGCCGCCGCTAGCCGCCTTGTAGGCGAACGCATACTCGCCGACGAACGGCAGCACGTGACCGATGAGCAGTTGCTTGCCGGCCGCTTCAGCCGCTTTGACCATCCGCTGTCCCTCGCGGGCCGAGAGGGCGATCGGCTTTTCGCACAGGACGTGCTTGCCCGCCTTGAGCGCCGCGAGCGTGACCTGGCTGTGCAGGTTGGGCGGCAGGCAGACGTCGATCAGGTCGATCGCCGGATCGGCCAGCAGCTCGTCAAGCTGGGCGTATTTCTTGTAGGCCGACAGATCCATCTGCTCGCCGGGCGGGCCGAAGTTGCCCTTGATCGTTCGCCAATCGCCGGCCAGCCGCGCCGGATCGCGGGTCGAGAGCGCCGTGACCTTGGCCCCTTTGACCCGTTGCCAGGCCAGATAATGAATCATGCCCATAAATCCGACCCCTGCGATGCCGACTCGGAGCATTCTTGCAAAGCCTCCTAAATAAGCGACTTACGACTTTTCATGTTTTTCATGAGTTGCCTGTTTTGCACCAATTTGACCCTATTCTTTGCGCCATTCTTTGCGCTGAAGTAAGGTCGCAATGGCTGTAATCTCGACGCAATACTGCGTCCTATCTTACGTGGTCGTGCGCCTCGATGACAGACGCCAGAAGCCTTCGCCCCCTGCCTGCACGCCCCGCCGAAACAGGCACTATCGACTCGATCAGCGAGCCAACAGTTTGTCGGCGATCTACCCCATCCACTGTCCGACAATCTCCACGACCTCCTCGCCCTCCATCGTCTCGTGGGCCAGCAGGTGATCGGCCAGGGCAGCAAGTGCCGCCCACACGTCGTCCCGCTGAAGCAGCCGGTGAAGCTCGACCGAGACTTGCTCCAGGAACGCCAACCGTTTTCTTTCATCAGCGTGCAAAGCAGCAGCGACATCCCAGGCTTGCTGCCAATCTTGAGCCCACTCGGCGACCAAACCAGGGTGCCACGGATCGCCTGAGTACACCATCTCAGCGACCGGCCCGGCCAAACAGACCTGGACGGCCTTCTTGGCGAACTCCTTCGAGTCGCCTGCATCTCGACTCCAAAGAATTTGGGTGTCACCGAATCGTTGCGGGCCGTCATCGTTGTCCGGCTCGATGGTGACTTGCTGGACTTCGCCGCCGAGCAGCACGGCCATCAGAGCGTGGCCGCATTCGTGGTAGGCGGTGAGGGTGGGCATTATATTGGACATGACGTTAAGGGTTCGTGACGTTTTGCAGAAGGACGCTGTTGGTTCGTAGGCTCGCTCGTTGGGCTCAAGTTGTTAACCGGCAGGACGGAGCGATAATCGAGCGCCCTCGCCGACGAACCTAGGCTAGCCATGCTTCCTCCGATCAAAGCTAACCAGCGCCGGTGACCGCAGGCAACGAGCGATCCGAATAACGAGAATAAGATGCCCAAGAAAGCGGCAACCAAGCAATCCAAGAAGTCGGCCACCTTGCCTCCACTGAACGGCGTACAGCAAGAGGTCATGACGTATGTGATGAACAGCATCGCCTTCGAGAACTATGCCGATTGTTGTTCTGTGGACGACATGGCTGCGAAGTTCAAACGCACCCCTGGCCGCTTCATGACGACCCTTCGGAAGCTCGTGGCAAGCGGCTACCTAACGATCAAAGGCGAGACATTTCCTTGGGTTTTTCCCACCGTCGCCGCACTTCGCAGTCAGGACAAGAACCTGTCGGAAGCTGAAGCAAAAAAGATTCTGGCAAAGATTCAGCGGTAATGCTCTAGCCCTGACAATAGGCCGGGCCGTTCAAGATGAGGTCCGACCCATCACGGTGGAGCGGGCGGGCAAGTGATTCGGCAAATGACGGCAACGGTGCATTAATGCGGCTTGAAGAAACAACGACGTATCTTGAGATGACCGACCGCTCGGAGTTAGTTCCGGCCAAGACTCCTTCGGTGGAGATCGACGTAAAACAGGCTGAAGGTGCCAGCCCGGAACTCAATCGGTTTTTCTACACTGCCATCGGCGGTGACTGGTATTGGATCGACCGGCTCTCGTGGACCTATGAACAATGGATGGCTTCAATCACCCGGCCCGGCCACGAAACGTGGGTGGCATACCTGAAAGGCAATCCAGTCGGTTACTTCGAGTTGGACGGGGAATCGGGCGGCGACATCGAACTCGCCTACTTCGGTGTCCTGCCGCAGTTCACTGGACGAGGGCTTGGCGGATACCTGCTGACTGTTGCGATTAACCGGGCGTGGGAGAGGCAACCTAGTCGGGTTTGGGTGCATACGTCGTCATTCGATCACCCTCAAGCACTAAGAAACTATCAGGCACGAGGATTTCGGGTCGTAAAAACGGAAACATCTCCCAAAGATGTTCCCGACAAGACGCCCGGTCCTTGGTTTGGAGCAAATCGTCCAGCCGACCTTTGATCCGCCCGACGTCAACACTAAACTGGCCTGACGTTCTCGGCGATGGACCTTTCGGCCCCTTGCCCTCGGTGAACGACACCTTCTGGCCTTCCTGTAGGTCGTCGAATTCGACGCCCTGAAGGCTCTTAGAGTGGAAGAACAGGTCTTTCCCGTCGCCCACCTTGATGAACCCGAATCCCTTGTCCGTCAATTTCTTGATCGTGCCTTCGGCCATTTGAGCGTTTCCTGAGTTGCTTGTGGTCAATCGTGGCGATCACGGCGCAACAGAGGGATTGTACGGAATCCGGGCGTGTTCAAGAAGCCGCTAGAAGAGTCAGCCTTAGTCGCAACTGCTGCGAAAATTGATTCGCCTGCCGTCCTTTCGATCACAAGCGAACGTCCTTCGGTCACGCCTGGATCGTGGAATACCGAGCGATTCAGGTGCTTACCTGAATTAAACGACAGCTTCGACGTTCGGCATCCCTTCTGCAATCCGTTTAGATCATGGCATGATGACCAATCTTGCAGAGGACTGGTTAGCTTCGGCCACCACGAATCAAAGTCGGCTTGTGTGGAAGGGACTGAAATGAGAACGATTCTTTTGGCCTTGGTGGCGATGCTTGCGATGACGGGATTTGCTGCGACTGCTGATGCACATGGTCACGGGCATGGTGGGTATGGTCGGCACGGTGGCGGTTACGGCTATGGCGGCGGCTACCGTGGTGGCTATAGCGGTTACGGGTACGGCGGCTACGGTGGCGGTTTGGCGATTGGAGTCGGCGTCAGCCCCTACTACTCTTCTGCGTATCCGGCATACGGCGCAGGCTACGGCAATTACAACGCCGGCTACCCTGGCTACGGAGTGGCGAACTATGGCTATGCTGGATACGGTGGCTGCGGGAACGGCTACGGCGTGGCCCCTGGTTATGCCCAGAGCTACGGATACGGCTACGGGTACTAGACGAACACCATGACGATCCTTCTGACTTAATCGAAAAGGCCGTCCATCTTTTCAA
Organism: uncultured Planctomycetaceae bacterium; assembly: GCA_963828155.1. Taxonomy (GTDB): domain Bacteria; phylum Planctomycetota; class Planctomycetia; order Pirellulales; family PALSA-1355; genus CAWCAX01. The sequence continues at coordinate 320,848 of CAWHDQ010000005.1, read as the reverse complement.
AGTGGACGGCCTTTTGCGTTGTGGTTCCTTGGTCGGCGACGCCATGCGGTCGAGATAAGTACCTACCTACTCCGTCTTCCAACGTATCGCCCATTGCGGTCATAGAAACTCGTGCTGTTGCCCGAGGTTGAGGATCGACCAGAATAAGCTCCGTGGCTGTCGTAGAAGCTCGCAGAGTTCCCGGACGTGCTGGTTCGACCCGAGTACCGTCCCGTCGAATCGTAGAAGTTCGTGGAGTTGCCCGATGTCGAACTGCGACCGGCGTAGGCTCCTCGCCCGTCGTACTGGCGCCCGGAATCCTTGGACCGATCTACTCGTCCGGCGTATCGCCCGTTGCCATCGTAGAGGATCGTATTGTTCCCGCTCGTGCTACTCCGACCTGAATAGGCTCCGTGGCCGTCATAGAAGCTGGATGAACCGTTGCTCGAAGCCGCTGGTTTGCCGCCGAGAATTTGTTTGGGCGACTTGTCGGCGGCATGGCCTGATGAGGCGAGAGCCAAAAGAAGAATGGCGAACATTACCGGCTTGGTCATTACCTGGACCTTCCGGCTGGGATGAGGCCTAACTTTATGATGACCGCTGCAATGCCGTCCTCGATTTTCTATACGAGCATTTCAACGGTCTTGGGTCCCAAAAACAAATTACCCTTGCCTCACATCTTGTACCGATACACCCACATTACGCCGTCATCGCTGCTGTCGCCGGCGACATGGCAAAAGTAGGCATTCAACTCCCGGTCGAAGAAGGTGTTGGCAGCGAAGTGAAACTTGGGACCATTTGCCGGAAAGGGAATCGGGGCTGCCCATGAATTCGTCTCGGGGTTGTACACATGAATGCCGGGCGTCTCTCCCTTGAAGTGGATCGCCACAACGATGTCGAGGCGAGAATCATACTCGTAGAACGCAGCGTTGGTGTTCGCTGGCGCTGGCGTAGACCCCGTGGGTTTCAAGTGGCTCCAGGAATTGTTCTCGATGTCGTAGGCCATGAGTCCCTCCCCTTCTGAGCCGTCACCATCATTTCGGTAGACCCGGTTCCGTTTGGAATCGTAGCAACCGCAGGCGTCGTAACCCTTGGGGGATGGGCCTTTCGGTTTGGCATCCGTCCACTGGTTCTTGGCCGGATCGAAAATCGCCACGGTATTGGAACCTACGGCAAAGAATTGTTTCTTTGAAGGTAGATAGTGGAACTGCGGAAAACCTCCGGCGTTGATCGTCATCGAATTGTCTGCCACAGATCGCTCGAATTTGCCCAACGCCACATCGTAGAACCACGGAGAATAGACCAATTCTTTTTTTCCTTTCAGTTGTTCTTCCAGCAGCTTTAGCCCCTCGTCCATTTGCTTCTCACCGCCCAGGAAGTACCGGGGGATTTTGTTGCCCATGCCGTTCCAGCTAAAGAAGGCGAATTTCTTTCGGTCGGAATCGTAGGTGAGATAGCCCCAGGCATGAACCAGTGTGTGCAGTGGAATGGGCTGTTTGTCGTTGTCGATCAACTGCCCGTTCTCATCGAGCAGCAGTTCCTTGTCTTTGACTCGCTCGGTGAAGGATTTCGTGTTCATGCCGGGATAGAGGCAAGTCCAGGCGTGAGCGTTGATGTCGTAGAACCACAAATCGTCCATGATGTGTCCATCGGGCTTCACATAGGCGTGTACGCCTTCTCCGAATAGGAAAGCCCCACGCTTGTCAGGTACCAGGATCAGGGCTTTCAGCGCCCACGAACTACCCCGTGCCTTGCCCCACTTCGAGTCGGCGGCAGGAACGCCTAGCTCCAGCCATTCGTTGTCGCCCAATACCTTGATTTTCTCGACGTGCGCTCCAGGCTTACTCCGCAGATCGGCAAGCGACCCTTTCTTGTCCTGGGCGAACGCAGTCACGCAGACGGCTAGGAATACGGCCAGTACAGTTGCACAACGAATCATCAAGAAGCTCCTTTTGAACGTCGATCTCGACCTGGATACGCCGACGAACTCTTGGAGAGCAATCACTCTCACTCAATCCCCTTCAACGCCTCCTCCAGCATATCCCCTCGTACCAGACTGGTCCTGGGAGTCCTGAGTCGCCTTAATTCCTTACGGCCACCCGCTGACTGGCGTGGGGCATTCCAAAGGGTAAGATAGCCGAACTACTTGGCCGGACAACTATTGCTTGAAGCCTGAGAAGTGTCTGCCCATATTCGCCGTAGCATCAGAAGGTCGCACCACGCTGAACCTCCCGGAAATGGTCGAGGACTTTGCAAATCAGCAGTGGGTGCCGGAACACTCCGTCAACAGTCGTCGTGTACTGGCTCCGGCTCTTGGTCCAATTCAGTTGCGGTGTTCGGCCTGCCATCTCGATGCCCTGCCCGTGCTTGATGTTCTTGGCCTAAACCAATTCTTTGCGCCATTCTTTGCGCAGACAAGGTATCATGGCGCAATGAAATCGGCAAGATGTGCAGGAAAACCCAGAGTTTATGGGGTTCTACGGAAGTCCGTAATGGATCATGCCCATGAAGCCAATTCCGGCGATGCCGACACGAAGCATTTGCATCCATCCTGTTCAAAGTGCGATTTGTGAGTTTCCGCCGCTTCGCGCCCAGTGCGCGACGTCCAGCCTGTCGGTCGAGTTCGTGGCCCAATTTGCGATCAGCGTGGCGATCGTCGGCAGGGCCGACTGGACAGTGCCAATAATGGGACAGGGCCCATAATAAATGTCAACGAATGCCGACGATAGCACTGGGGCGCCGACTATTGGGGGGAGGCGCACGGCGGGACAGCGGGAAAGCTGCCTGTCGGACGTGGGCTGGAGGGGTCGACCCCATCAATGCAAAAGGCTCCTGGACGAGTCCAGGAGCCTTTTTTCACACTTGCGGAGCGCAAGGGCGGTCTTATTTGTGGGAGTGGTTGTGTGCGGTCTTCGTGTGCTTGTCGGCGTGTTCGCTATGTTCGTGGGCCGAGGTTGCGTGCTTCTTGGCTTCGTCGTGACTGCCCTCGTCGTGATGATGGGCAGCTTCCAAGTGATGGTGGGCCGCAGCGTGGTGATGCGCCGCAGCGGCATGATGATGCTCGCTGGACGCGTGCTTTTTCTTGTCTGCCATCCGAAATCTCCTCAAAAGAAGCAGTCCGCTAGGTTGCGAGCAGAATGCCCGCCTGGGGTCCATCACGGACTTTCTGCGTGACGATGCCGTTCAAAGGCACCCAAGGCGACCAGCAAGCGAGGAATTGCGCTCGGCGGTTGCCCTTGCGCCGATTGTATGGCGTTGCCAGAACGAGGCAATTATTAGCACTCGATTGGGTTCATCTCGTTCGCCGCGGCTCGTTGAACCGGTTGTTCTCGACTGGGCAGCTGGCTTTTCGCCCGCTAACCGCGTAGGATGAACTTCCTAAAGCTGGCCGGATGGCCCTCTTTTCTTTTCTGACCGCCCCCAGGCAAGGCGACGGCCACTAAACCAATCTGCCCCCCCATCCGTTGTGCGGATGCTCTCCTCGCACACGAGAGAGCGGGATCCATTGCAGAAAGGTTTCTTCCATGTCCCCCGATGATGAAATGCGACTTTCGTCGCAAGAGTTGGGCGCGCGATTTGAGCTGTTGGCTCGCGATGCCAAGGAGTACGCCCTGTTCCTGGTCGGGCTGGATGGACACCTGCTTTGCTGGAACACCGGGGCCGAGTGCATCTTCGGCTACCGATCCGATGAAGTGCTGGGGAAGCACTTTTCGATCTTCTTTGCACCCGAAGACATTCTCACCGGCCAGCCCGAGCACGAACTCCAGACGGCATTGGCCGATGGGCGTGCCGACAGCGATTGCTGGCAGGTTCGGAAGGACGGCTCGCGGTTTTGGTGCCGGGCCAACGTGACGCCGGTGCTGAGCGAGAACAAGCAGATTCGGTCCTTCGCCCGAGTCATGCACGACCTCAGCGAAAGCGAGGGCATGCAGGCCCAGCGGAAGCGGGCCGACGGCCTGGCCGAGGCCAATCGCAGCAAGGAAGAATTCATGGCCTTGCTTTCGCACGAACTGCGCAGCCCGCTCTCGCCGATCCTCAATGCCGTGCAAATCCTGCGGCAGATGAAGACCAACGACCCGATTATCGAACAGTCCGGCAACATCATCGACCGCCAGGTGGGGGTCATGGTGCGACTGGTCGACGACCTGCTGGACATCACCAGGATCACCAAAGGCAAACTGCGGCTGACCAAAGAGCAGGTCGAGCTGCGGGTCGTGGTCAATCATGCCGCCGAGAGCGTCCGCCTGTTGATGGACGCGCGCAAGCACGATTTCTCGGTGTCGCTTCCCACGGAACCGATTTGGGTCGAGGCCGACCCCGCTCGCTTGGAGCAGGTGATCGTCAATCTGCTCAACAATGCGGCCAAGTACACCGACACGGGCGGACTGATTCGGATGACTGCCGCTCGAGAGGGGGACGACGCCGTGGTGCGAGTCCGGGACAATGGCGTCGGCATCGCCCCGGACGTGCTGCCGCACGTGTTCGAGCTGTTCACTCAGGTCGATGGCACGCTCGGCCGTTCCTACGGCGGATTGGGGGTTGGCCTCGCGCTCGCCCGCAGCCTGGTGGAAATGCACGAAGGCAGGCTGCAAGCGTTCAGTGCCGGGCTGGGACTAGGGTGCGAATTCAGCATGAAGCTGCCGGTGCTGTTGAATCCCTCGGTGCGCGAAACCAATGTTCGCTTCGAGCCGGGACCAAGTACGGGCCGATCGTTGCGGATTCTGGTCGTCGAAGACAATGTCGATGCCGGCGACACTCAAAGCATGTTATTGCGGCTCTACGGGCACCAGGTCGAGGTGGCGCGCAACGGCCCTACCGCCCTGGAAATGGCAGCCGCGTCCCGGCCCGACGTGGTGCTGCTGGACATCGGCCTGCCGGGCATGGACGGCTATCAGGTTGCGAAGCGACTCCGCGAAAGGCCGGATTTCAAGGACGTGATGTTGTGCGCGTTAACCGGCTTTACGCCCAGCGAAGCCGACCGCCAGAAACAGCAAGAGACGGGGTTCGACCACTACTTCGTCAAGCCGGTGCCGCTCGACAAGTTGCTCGAACTGTTCAAGCGGGTCGGGCCGTCGAAAGCGTGACGCCTCCGCCAGTCCGCCCAGGAAGCCGCCCGCCCAGTAGGCCATCCGCGGCGATCCTCACATCGACCGTCGGCACCGACTCGCCGGCTCTGCGGGTCGAGCGCGGGTCACCTTGGCCCCTTGGACCCGTTGCCAGGCCGGGCGAAGAGTCATGCCCAGAAAGCCGATTCCGGCGATGCCGACGAGAAGCATGATTCTGCTTTTTCCGTAGGCTTGGCTGTTGATTGCCGGTTCACGGAGCCCATCGTAGGATGGTTGCGAATGGCGGGCAGCTTTCGGCGACTGGTGCGCACCGGCATGCCCTGGCGGCCCGAGATTGGCGCGAAGTGGCCGCCGCGGGCGAATCGGGCGGTGATTTTCGGAGGATCGGATGAGTCTGAGCAGCGAAGAGCATGAGATTTATTCGACCCGGTTTTCCAAGCGGCTCTTCGTGCGGCCGGTGATCCTGGCGATCTTGCTGCTGAGCGTGGCCTGGTTCTCCAAGCAGCTGGTGCCCGAGCATCCCGCATACGTCTTATGGCCGTGCCTGGCCGTGGCCGGTTTGCTCTTTATCGCGCCCTTCACGAAATACTTCCTCTCGCACTTCGTGCTCACCAACCAGCGCGTGGTCATTCGGCACGGATTCCTGACCCGAACCTCCTACGAGATGATTCTGGAAAAGATCGAAAGCATCGCCGTGAATCAAACCCTGTCGGACCGGCTGATCTGGGGCTCGGGCACGCTGGTCATCACCGGTACGGGCGGCACGAAGGAAGAATTCCCCGACGTCGGCCATGCGATCGAATTCCAAGAACATCTCAACGAAGCGCTGCACTCCAAATAGCTGGCCGCAGAATTGCTGCCGCATGCGCCGCTGCGGCGATCGACGAGCGGCCGAGTCAATCGGGTAGATCATCGGGACGGACTCAAAGCAATCTGGGACGCCGGGAAATGATTCGTCGTCTGCTCGTCTGGCAACTGCTGGGGCTGCTGCTGGCGGTCGACGTTCGGGCCGACGACGCGATTCCGGCCGAGACGCCCGCCGCGCGAATCTCCGGTCGTGGTTTCCCGTCAGTTTTTCAGGCCTGGAACCCGGCGGACAACCTGCCGGACGAGGACCGCTGGACAACGTTGGCCCGACACGATCTGGCATTTCACGCTCCCGACTTTTTCGGGTTGAAATGGGCCGGCAGCTTCCACGGGCTGGCCACGTCGTTCACGCCCGAGAGCCTCGCGGCGGCGGCAAACTTGCGCAGGCAATTGCTGCAGGCCAATCCGCACCTCATTCTCCTGGCCGAGCTGCGCTACCGTGATGCTCACCGCTCGTTTCTGCCGGCGGATCATGCCTGGTGGAAACGCCGGGAAGGCAAAATCGTGCCGGGCTGGGAAGAGGGCGGATACCTGCAGTTGGACTTCGCAAACCCGGCCTTTCGCAACCACCTGGCGCGGCAAGCCAAGGCCATCCTCGATTCGGGATTCTTCGACGGCCTCATGCTCGATTGGTGGGAGGACGACGACGATCGCCTCGCGCTGGCCAAGGACCTCCGCAGCGCGATCGGTGAGCAGGCGCTCCTCTTGGTGAACGCGAACGACCGCACGACTCCGCGCACCGCCGCCCTGGTCAATGGCTACTTCATGGAGTGCTATCGGTCCCAGACCGCAGCGGATTGGCAGCGGATCGCCGAGACCCTCGAATGGGCCGAAAAAAATCTCCGGCAGCCGCGCATCAACTGCCTGGAAACGTGGTTTCACGGATCGCGCAACGACCTCCCGCTGATGCGCGCGACCACCGCGCTGTCGCTGACGTTGTCGGACGGATATTGCTTGTTTTCCGATCCCAATCCCCTGCCGACTCCCGACCACTTGCACAACTGGTACGAGTTCTGGAACAAAAGCCTGGGCCGGCCCAAGTCCAAGGGAGAGCGCCAGCCCGACGGCAGCACGCGGCGCGAGTTTGACGGCGGGCTCGTCGTCTACAACCCGCCGGGCAACCGGAGTGTCGAAGTCGATTTCGCAGCGCCCCACACTTCGGCCGCGACCCACATGACCGGCCAGAGCTTCCGCGTGGAAGCGGGGGACGGCGATTTGTTCTTGCTCGAAGCCAGGCAACGACCGCCTGCTGTGCCCAACCGCGAGAATCGCGGAAGCGTGGCCCCATGACGTTCGACTACCAGTTGGAGCCGCAGCTGACGGCCGAGGAGTTCGTCGACGTGCTCGTCCGCAGCACGTTGGCCGAGCGGCGGCCGGTCCACGACGCGGCGACGATTCGTGGGATGCTCCAGCAGGCCGATATCATCCTCACCGCGCGCTTGCGCGGGCCGGCTGGTTATGCGCGGAGACGGCGGTTGGCGCTGTGCTGAGCGGGATTGCCGGTCCGCTGTTGGCTGCGGCCGGCCGAGTTGCTTCGGTCGAGCCGCTCGCATCGCCGATTCCCGCGGACAAGCAGGTCGCTTTCCTGGCTGACGCGGCCTGCGGCACTGCGCCTCGTATGGCGGTGGTTTTCTGGGCGGGATCGTCCGTTGCGCCACGAGCCTGCGGCGGCGCTTCCCACAAGCTCCAGCGCCAGGCTGGACCGCGGGACGCCAACGCGCATCAGACCCTATCCCCCAAACGAGCGACAGAAATTTGACCGCGAAAACTTGCCAGCGTATTCTGGAGGAAGCCCGGTGGCCGGTTGCCACCTGGGCTGTTTTTTTCTCCGGCAATCGATCTCACCATCCAAGAGGCGGAAAAATGTTGGCACGAATCACACTTCTGGCGATCGCGATCGGCTGCTTCCCGGCAATGGCGGCGGCGAACCTGGTCAGCAATCCGAATTTCGACCAGCCGGGTGCCGGCGCTGAAACCCACGAAGACCCGGGCGTGTACCTGGTGGGCTCGAGTCGGCTGGCAAGCCCTGGGCACCGCGGTCAATTTCGCCGGCGGGGCCACCTACTCGCAGTTCGGCGCCGCCTACAACGGCGCCACGTACTATGGCGAGCTGAACAACTTCGGCGGGGCCGGCACGGGCGAAGGCGGCTGGCAGCAGGTAATCAATACCACGCCGGGCATCGTCTATAACCTGTCGTACGCCTACAACTATCTGTCACCCGCCGACGGTACTCCGACCGCGTTTTCCGCGCTCGTCTACAATGGCTCGGTCGCCTACAACGATGCCAGCCAGACACCCATCGCCAGCCAGTCCGAGACCGTTGCCGACCGCGGGTTCGGTGTCCAGCAACCCTGGTTCACAACCAGTCTGGATTTTACGGCCACTTCGACCGAGACGACCATCCGTTTCGCCTCGAACGAGTGGCACACCAACGCCTTCGGCCCGACGATCGACGGGGTCAATGTCATCGCAATCACGCCTGAGCCGAGCAGCTGCCTGCTCTGCGGTTTGGGCGCCATCGGATTGCTGCTTGCCGCCCGTCGCCGCCGTGCGGCGTAAGACCGAGTCGGAGTCGCCTCGGTCGAGCTGTGCTCTATATTGCGGCGATGACTGGGACGATCGCCCTGTGAAGATCGATTACCAATTAGAGCCGCGGCTGACGGCTGAGGAGTTCGTCGACCTGCTGGTCCGCAGCACGCTGGCCGAGCGGCGGCCGGTGCACGACGCAGCGACCATTCGCGGGATGCTCGAACATGCCGACATCATTCTCACCGCGCAGTGCGCGGGCCGGCTGGTCGGCGTGTCGCGGGCGATCAGCGATTTCGCCTACTGCACGTACTTGTCGGATCTGGCGGTGGACGAGGCCGTATCAGCGGCAGGGGATCGGCCGCGAGCTGATCCGCCGCACCCACGAAGCGGCCGGCCGGCAGACGACGCTGATTCTGCTCTCGGCCCCCAAAGCCCAGCAGTACTACCCGCACATCGGCCTGACGCGGCACGAATCGTGCTGGATCATCCCGGGCGAGCGGGGGTCGTGAGTCGCCAACGCGCGGCCGACCTTCTCGTGTCGAACCTTCACCCCTTGAGCCCCGCGTGCTTGACGAATCGGCCGTAGGCCTCGTCCCAGCCGCTGCGGTCGTGGGGCTGATATTCTTCGACGGCGAAGCTGTCGCGAACGATCGAGCGGGCGTCGGCCACGCCCGAAATGTCGCCCGCGGCCACGGCCTGCATCAGCAAGTTGCCGATCGCCGTGGCCTCGACCGGGCCGGCCACTACGCGGCGATCGCAGGCATCGGCCGTGGCCTGACAGAGCTGGCGATTCTGCGAGCCGCCGCCGACGATGTGGATGGTCTCGATCCGCCCGCCGACCAGTTCTTCCAGCCAGCCCAGGGCCTGGCGGTAGCGCAGCGCCAGGCTTTCGATCGCCGTGCGGAGCACCGCCCCTTCGTCGGCCGGAATGGTCTGGCCCGTGCGGCGGCAATAGTCGCGGATCGCGGCCGGCATGTCGGCCGGCGCGAGAAAGGCCGGATCGTCGACGTCGACCGAGGAGACCAGCGGCGGGGCGGCGGCCGCCATGCGGTTCAGGTCTTCCCAATTGTGGTTGGCTCCGCGCTCGTTCCAGACGCGGCGGCATTCCTGCACCAGCCACAAGCCCGCCGATGTTCTTGAGCAGCCGGGTCGTGCCGCCGACGCCCCCTTCGTTGGTGAAGTTGCGGGCCAGGCAGCGCTCGTCGAGGATCGGGGCGGGAATCTCGACGCCCATCAGCGACCACGTGCCCGAGCTGATGTAGCACCACGTCGGCCGCGCCTGCACGCCGCCCGCGGCCGGCACCGAGACCACCGCGCTGGCCGTATCGTGCGTGCCGGGGAGCACGACCTTGGCATTGGTCAGGCCCAGCTCTTCGGCCAGGCTCTGCCGCAACGGGCCGACGGTTTCGCCCGGCTGGGCCAGCCGGCCGAAAATCCTGGTCGGGATGCCGAGCCGCTCGAGCATCGCGAAGGCCCAGGTCCGCTTGCGCGGATCGAAGCACTGCGAGGTGGTGGCGTCGGTCAGCTCGTTCACCTTGACGCCGGTCAGCAGCCAGTTGAACAAGTCGGGAATCATCAGCAGCGACTCGGCCTCGTCCAACAGCGGCGAGTTGTTCACGCGCAAGGCGAGCAGTTGAAACAGCGTGTTGATCTCCATGAACTGGATGCCGGTGGCGGCGAAGATTTCTTCGCGCGGCATCAGGGCAAACGCCCGCTCGAACATCCCCCGCGTCCGGGCGTCGCGATAGTGATAGGGATTGCCGAGCAGCTCGTCGCCGCGGCCGACCAGGCCGAAGTCGACCCCCCAGGTATCGAGGCCGATCGTGCCGATCTCGGGCCCGTAGGCGTCGGCCATCTTGCGCAGGCCGCGGCAAACCTGCTGCCATTGGTGAAGTATGTCCCAGTACAGCCGCCCGGCCGCCGCCACCGGGCCGTTGTCGAAACGGTAGCCCTCGGCCAGCTCCAGCCGCCGGCCGTCGAACAGGCCGGCGACGTGCCGCCCGCTGGAGGCCCCCAAGTCGACCGCCAGGTAAACCTTTTTCGCCATCGGATTTGCCTCCCCCACGAGTCGCTTGCCAGGCGTTCCACGATGACGGTCCCGGCGAGCGGCGTCAAGCACTTGGCGGGTAGTGGTTTGCGTGTTGCGGTTCGTCTTCGCTAGCAAGGCTGGCTGTCGGCGCCCGGGGGTTAAGATTTTCCGGTTGGCTGGACGATAATCGATGGTGTCCAGCATTGTTGACTTTCTTTAGCAACATTCGTATGATTCGGAGCAAATCACCGTGGCCACGGTCACTTGCACGGAGCCGGTTTCGCTGATGACCTTTCCGACCGCAGCGCCGAGCCCCGCCGCTGTTGCGACTGCCGCGCCCGCCGCGCGCGAGCCCTACACCCCGCCGGTGGCCAGCCCTGAATTGCTGGAAGAGCTGCGCGAACACAGCGCCGAAGCTGGAAACGGCCACGCCGCAGGAGATCATCCGCTGGGCGGTCGAGCAGTACTTTCCCAAGCTGACGATGGCCACGGCCTTTGGCCCCGAGGGGCTGGTGATCATTCACATGCTGAGCGAGATCGAGCGGCGGACGCCGGTCTTCAACCTGGACACGGGCTATCAGTTTGCCGAGACGCTGGAGCTGCGCGACCGGATCGCCAAGCGCTACGGCATCGAGGTCGAGCTGAAGCAGCCGGCCACGACGGTCGCCCAGTACGAGGCCCTGCACGGCGGCCCGCTCTACAAAACCCAGCCCGACCAGTGCTGCGCCGACCGCAAGGTGGCGGTCCTGAAGCAGGCGGCGATCGGGATAGCGCCTGGATGAGCGGGATTCGCCGCGACCAGAGCCCCGACCGGGCAAAGGCCCCGATCGTGGGCTGGGACAAAAAGTTCGGCCTGGTGAAGATCAGCCCGCTGGCCAACTGGACCAAGAAAGAAGTCTGGTCGCTGATCACCGAACAAGACATTCCGTACAACCCGCTGCACGACCAGGGCTATACGAGCATCGGCTGCTGGCCCTGCACCCGGGCGGTGCTGTTCGGCGAAGACGAGCGGGCCGGCCGCTGGAGCGGTTTTGCCAAGACCGAGTGCGGCCTGCACACGTCCGACGACAAGTGAATCGCTGGCTCCCGCAACGCCACGGCCCGACGGTCGAACGATTGGTGGTGGGTCGCCCCGCAAACCCCTCTCCCTGCCAGGGAGAGGGCAGGGTGAGGGTTCTTCGTCCGCCGTTCTTCGTCGGTCGCCGGGCGCTGCGGCTGCATCCCGGTCAGCCTGACCCGCCCGTCGCGCTGGTTCGTCTTACGACGGAGAATTTTTTGGGCCCGGCGGTTGCGTCCCGCTTGAGCGACGCACCGCGGGCGCCGACGCACTCGGGCCGTTTCGCTTCGTCACGCATTTAACCGCGCAGATCACTCGTGCGAATTTCCGCCAAGACCGAATACGCTTGTCTGGCCATGCTCGAGCTGGCCGCCCGCTCCGGGCACGGGCGAGCCGGTTCGCATTCGCACGATTGCCGACGAGCACGGCATTCCCTCGCGATTTCTGGTGCAGATTCTGTTGCAGCTCAAGGGGGCGGGCCTGGTGGCCAGCACCCGGGCGCGGCCGGCGGCTATCAACTGATCAAGCCGCCGCACGAAATCTCGCTCGGCCAGGTGATGGCGGTGATCGAGGGAGAGAACGATTCGGTTTCGAGCCTGGCCCACGCCCGCTCGACGACGGCCCGGGTGCTCAAGAAAACCTGGACCCAGATCGCCCAGGCCGAGCGCGAGATGCTGCAGGCGATCACCTTCGGCGACCTGGTCGAGCGGATCAAGACGCAGGGGGAGAATATGTATTACATCTAGGGGGCAGGGGGTGGGGATAGGGGGTAGGGGGAGAAGGAGGGGGCTGGAGGTTTGGGGCTGGGGGCTGGGAGAAGACGCAGGGGGCGGAATCAGCGAGTGTCCTTGATAGCCGGCACTCAACGAGTGCCAGGCAGAAAGCGGACGAACTCAACCAAACCGCCGGCACTCAACGAGTGCCCGGCAGACGGCGAGCTCAGCGCACTTCTTTCTCAGCACATCACCGCTTGGCCTTCGGCTTGCGGTTTTTCTTGTTCTTGTCGCCGGGCTTCGCCTGGTCGCCGACTTTGGTCAGCGTGAGCGTGGCCTGATCGGCGTCGATCTTGAAGATGAACTCGCTCAGGAACGACATGCCCAAGAGCGGTTCGGCGCCCGGGAACTCCGAGCCGATCACCGCGCACTCGACCTGCTCCAGCTCGAACTTGCCGACCCGGACGCTGGACAGCTTGAACCGCTTGCCGTCGATCGACCGGCCGTCGGCCAGCGTCAGCTTGACCGGCTGAGCATCGGCGGGCGTCGAGATGTTCAGCGACGCGGCCGTCTTGGCCGGCAGCAGCAATAAGCTGGAGCCGGAGTCGACGACCATCTCCAGCGTCTTCTTGCCGTTGACCGCGACATGGGCCCAAAGGGTGTTGTCCTCGCGGCGGAGCGGAATCGATTCGAGCGTCATCGCCGTTTCGTATTTCTTGAGCTGCGCGAGGCTGCTCTTCAGGCCGCCGGTGGGGCCAAGGGTCCAGGTCTTGCTGGTGGCCTTGTTCAGGTCCTCGATGGCGGACTTCACCTCGGCATCCTCGGGCAGCGACTTGTACTGCTCGTCGAGCTGGTCGGCCAGTTTGCGCGAGTCGACCAGAAAGGCCACGTACTCCTCGCGGGCTTCGTGGGCCTTCGCCCGGGCTTCGCTCTCGGCCTTTTCCAGGTCCTTCTCCTGCCGCTCGCGGAGCTTCAGCTCGCCGATGATCGCGTTGTTGGCCTGGGCGTTGCCGGCCTGGTTGGCGATGATCAGCTGAGCCTCCAGGTTGCGAATCGCTTGTTCGTTGGCGTCGGTGGCCTGGGTGGCCTCGTCGAGCGTGGCGTTGGCCGCCTGCAGGGCTTTCTTGAGCTTGATCTCCTCGCCCAGCTTTTTCTTGAGCTCGGTTTCGCCGGCCAGGTAGAGCGAATTGCCCTTGCGGATGCCCTTGGCATTGAGCGCGGCGACGGCGTCGGCCTCTTCGGTCGCGCGCGCCGTGGCGGCTCCCTGGGCAGCGAGCAATCCGATCGCGGCGAGAATCGAAAGCGCCGGTAGTACGTGACGGGCCATGATTGCGTTTCCCCCTGACAGGCGAAGTCCGCGCGGCCGACTCTGGCGGCGGCAGGCGATCATTATGGCGCATCCGCGGCGGGGATGCACGCTGGGGGAGGGGGGTTGGGGGCGGAGGGACTGGGGACTCGGGATAAGGGACTGGCGTTCGCAGCAACAACGCTGCAAAATGTCGATCCGTTCTCCGCATCCGCCTCCCCCAACCTCCAGTCCCCAAGCCCCAGCCCCCCATGAAAGATAAAACCGTTCTCGTTACTGGCGGAGCCACGGGCATTGGCCTGGCGATTGCCGAAAGTCTGTCCCAGGCCGGCGCCGGGTGGCGATCAGCGGCCGAAGAGAAAGCAAGCTGCAAGAAGCGGTCGCCCAGTGGAAGGGCGGGGCCAAGCCGCTCACCTTTGCCGCCGACGTGGCCGATCGGGCCAGCGTCGAGAAGCTGTTCGCCTGGACCGACAAGGAGCTGGGCCGGATCGACATCCTGGTCGCCAGCGCCGGCGTGAACTTTCCCAAGCGGACGATGGCCGACATGGCTCCCGAGACCTGGGACCAGACGATGAACATCAACGCCACCGGCGTCTACAACTGCTGCCGGGCCGTGCTGCCGCAGATGCGGGCCCGCCGCGACGGGCTGATCGTGATCGTCTCGTCGGTCTCGGGCAAGCGCTCGTCGATGCTGGGGGGCGTGGCCTACTGCGCCTCGAAATTTGCCGCCTGCGCGGTGGCCACCGCCGTGGCCCTGGAGGAAGGCAAGCACGGCATCCGGGTGACCAACATCCTGCCGGGCGAAGTCGACACGCCGATCCTGGAGGGCCGGCCGGTCGTGCCCGACGCCGCGCACCGGGCCAAGATGCTCAAGCCCGAGGACGTGGCCCAGGCCGTGCTGATGGTGGCTCAGCTTCCGCCGCGGGCCCACGTGGCCGAGCTGATCATCAAACCGACGCTGCAGGAGTATGCGTGAAGGGGGCGGGCCGGGCGGTCGTTGACCGCCGGCTATGACTTCTTCCTCAGGCCTCGAGCCTCAGGACTCAAGCCTCCCCTATTCCACCGTCCAGGTTTCGCCGCTGTTGAACAGCGCGTTGAGGTCGCCGGGGCCGCGGGCCTTGCGGGCGGAGGCGATCTGCGATTCCATCAGGTCTTCGTAGCACGGTGCTTCGACGGCCCGGAAGACGCCGATCGGCTCGGGGAACTCGGGATTGCGCATCCGGCTGAGCAGGTAGGCCAGGCTCGGCTCGGGCGTCCGCTCGTCGTGGAACAAGAGGTCGTCTTCGGTGATGCCCTTGCCCAGCTCGACGATCTCGGGGTGGGTGCCGTTGAGGCGGATGCCCTTGTTGCGATCCTTGCCGAAGAGCAGCGGCTTGCCGTGCTCGATCTCGACCACGGTGTCGTTCTTGGTTTCCTTGTCGGTGGCGTAGTCGAACGCCCCGTCGTTGAACACGTTGCAGTTTTGGTAGACCTCGACGAACGAGGTGCCCTTGTGCTCGGCCGCCCGCTTGAGGATCGCGGTCAGGTGCTTGATGTTGACGTCGATCGAGCGGGCGACGAAGGTGGCTTCGCAGCCGATGGCGATCGAGAGCGGGTGGAGCGGGTTGTCGATCGCCCCGCCCGGCGTGCTCTTGGTCACCTGGCCCAGCGGCGAGGTGGGGGAGTACTGCCCCTTGGTCAGCCCGTAAATCCGGTTGTTGAACAGGACGATGTTCAGGTCCAGATTGCGGCGGATGCAGTGCATCAGGTGGTTGCCGCCGATCGACAGCGCGTCGCCGTCGCCGGTGATGACCCAGACCGACAGCTCGGGGCGGCTGGCTTTCACGCCGGTGGCCACCGCGGGAGCCCGGCCGTGGATCGAGTGGATGCCGTAGGTGTTCATGTAATACGGGAAGCGGCTGGAGCAGCCGATGCCCGAGACGAACACGGTCTTTTCCGGCGCGACGCCCAAGCGTGGGCAGCACCTTCTTCATCTGCGCCAGAATCGAATAATCGCCGCAGCCCGGGCACCAGCGAACTTCTTGATCGCTGGCGAAGTCACCGGGCGTAAGGACGTTCAAAGCCGCCTGCGTGCTCATGGCACTGTTCCTCCAGCTTATTTCAAGAGTTCGCGAATCTTTTGGACCACTTCCCGCACGGCAAACGGCTTGCCTTGAATTTTGTTCAATCCGATCGCGTCGACCAGGAACTCGCCCCGCAGCAGGAACCGCAGCTGGCCGCGATTGAGCTCGGGCACCAGCACGCTGTCGTACCGCGAGAGGATCTCGCCCAGGTTGGCCGGCAGCGGATTCAAGTACCGCAGGTGAGCGTGGGCGACCGGCTGGCCCTGCTTGAGCAGGTCGTGGACGGCCGTGGCACAGGCGCCGTAGCGTGCCGCCCCAGCTGACGACCAGCACCTTGCCGCGGTCGGGGCCGAGCACTTCCTGCGGCGGAATGTCCTTGGCGATGCCGGCGATCTTGCGGGCCCGCAGGTTGACCATGTGCTCATGGTTCTTGGGGTCGTAGCTGACGTTGCCGGTGATGTCCTGCTTTTCCAGGCCGCCGATGCGGTGCATCAGCCCCGGCGTGCCGGGAATCGCCCAGGGCCGGGCCAACCGCTCGTCGCGCGCGTAGGGCTGGAAAGGCGTGTCGCCGCTCGGGCCCGTGGGATGCTTGATCGGGTGGAACGGCAAATCCTCGGCCTTGGGAATCTTCCAGGGCTCGGCGCCGTTGGCGATGTAGCCGTCGGTCAGCAGCATGACCGGCGTCATGAACCGCGTGGCGATCCGCCAGGCTTCCTGAGCCATCGTGAAGCAGTCGGCCGGGCTGCGGGCCGCCAGCACCGGCACCGGGCACTCGCCGTTGCGGCCAAACATGGCCTGGAACAGGTCGGCCTGCTCGGTCTTGGTGGGCAGGCCGGTGCTCGGGCCGCCGCGCTGGACATTGACGATCACCAGCGGCAGCTCGGTCATCACGGCCAGGCCGATGGCCTCGGTCTTCAGCGCGATGCCCGGCCCGCTGGAAGCCGTCACGCCCATCGCCCCGCCGAACGCGGCGCCGATGGCGGAGGTGACGGCCGCGATTTCATCCTCGGCCTGAAAGGTGCGAACGCCGAAGTTCTTGAACTTGACCAGCTCGTGCAGGATGTCGCTGGCCGGCGTGATCGGGTAACTGCCGTAGAAGATCTCGGTGCCGCTCCGGTTCGCGGCCGCGACCAGCCCCCAGGCCACGGCCTGATTGCCGGTGATGTTGCGGTACTTGCCCGGCGGCAGCTCGGCCTTGGCCACCGAATAGTGGCTGGCCATGGCGTCGGTGGTTTCGCCGTAGTTGTAGCCGGCGTGCAGGGCCCGGCGGTTGGCCTCGGCCACCGAAGGGCTCTTGCCGAACTTGTCGGCGATATAGCGGAGCGTGGGCTCGAGCGAGCGATCGTAGAGCCAGAACGACAGCCCCATTGCGTAGAAGTTCTTGCAGCGGTCGGCTTCCTTCTGACTGAGGCCCAAGCCCGCCACGGCCAGCCGCGTGAGCCGGGTCATTTCGACCGGGAAGAGCTGGTAGCCGTCGAGGCTGCCGTCTTCCAACGGATTGGTCTTGTAGCCGGCCTGCTGCATTCCCTTCTCGTCGAACGAATCTTTGTTGACGATCAGGATGCCGCCGTTCACCAGGTCCATGAGGTTGGTGATCAGGGCCGCCGGGTTCATCGCCACCAGAGCGTCGACCTGATCGCCCGGCGTGAAGATCTCGGTGCTCGAAAAGCGGATCTGAAATCCGCTCACGCCGGCTTTCGTGCCGCGCGGGGCGCGAATCTCGGCCGGAAAGTCGGGAAAGGTCGCCACGTCGTTGCCGGCCAAGGCCGACGTGTTGGTCAACTGCGTGCCGGCCAACTGCATGCCATCGCCCGAGTCACCGCAAAACCGGACGGTCGCCGACTCGACTGCATGCAGCGGCTTGCTGCTGGTAATCGTTGCCATGGAACTCGTGGTGGGGGTGGGGTGGGTACTGGTGGGTCACGAACGCAAAAGCAAAGCGACTCAAGCGGAGCTCGAACAGGCGCACAGCCACAAGCGGCGGCACGCGGGAATCGCGCCCGGCTCGGGCGCGCAGGAAGGCATCTCAACGTCCGAGGGCGAGGCAGGGTGTGCAGGATCGCTCGCGCAAGCGGCAGGCATGACCGACAGTCAACTTTCCAGCGACGCGCCTCAGTCTGTCCAGGTGAGCCGACTCGCCTGGCTCGACCAGTAGCCGTTCGACCAGTAGCCGTTCGAACAGTAGCCGTTCGAACAGCGCCCGCTGCCGATTCTGGGAACCACGGCCGGGCTGGGCCTGACCTGGCGAACACGACGTCCGGGCTGGCGTCGAGCGGGCTACTGTCGAATTATACGTTGTTCTTTCGACACTCGCCAGAATGATCGGCCCAACCGATACCGCCGGACCAAGGCCTGGCCAGTCCGCGACGGGCTTTTGCCGCCCGTGCCGCCTGCGACCGACGAATCGAGCCGAATCGCCGCGAGTTTTCCGGGTTCGCACGGCAACGCGCGCGGTCCGAATGGGCCGCTGCCGGACGTCGCCGCCCGGCCCGGCGCTGTCGCAACGGGGGCCCCAAACTGTCGAGTTCGTAAGTTTGCCCGATGGCGAAAACGTGGTGGAAACCCGGCTCATTCGCGGTCGGCGGCGGGCCAGCACGCTTCGGCCGAGAGCCATGAGGCGGCCGCGCTACTGCTCGCCGGGCGGCCCGTAGAACTTCGTGATGTCGATCCCGCCGTGCTGTTCCTCTTCGAGCAGCTTGAGCCGGGCCTCCATCCGCTCGACGCGCCGCATCAGCTGCGGCAGGATGTGGGGCGTCTGATCGATCGGCTTGCGGACCGGCACCTCGGGATAGCCCAACTGGCGGTGCAGGGCGGCGAACAGCAGCAGCGGGTCCTTCTGCCGGTTGGCCAGCGCGATCCGCCCCTCGCGCTCGCCGAACAGCACCGCCCGGGGCGGGTCTTCGGGCTCGCGGCCCAGCCGGGCTTGCTGCTGGACGTAGTAATCGCTCCGCACGTAGATCAGATCGGCAACGTCGACCAGCCCAACCTGGCGGCGGACCATCAGAATCCAGTCACGCCAGGCCGCATCGTAGACCGGGTCGGCGGCGATCGCCTCGAGCCCGCGATCGTAGCCCAGCCGGTTGCGGGCGATCGATTCGAACTGATACAGAAACAGTCCCTGGGGCGAAGCGCCGGACCCGCGATAGGCGGCCTCGCGAGCCAGAATGTCGAGCGCCAGCGGCAGATCGAACCGGCTGCGATCGTTTTCCGCCTCGCCGACGACGAACGTCTGAAACGGGGCGAAGTAATGGGCCAGCTTGCCCATCGCCGTGGCGAACACGCCGTGCAGCCGCAGATCGCCGGCCATGTAATCGATGGCCATCGGCAGCTTGGTCGTCGCCAGCACCTCCTCGCGCACGCTGCCGAGCAAGTCCTGCGTCGGGATGCCCTCTTCGATGCGCAGCTTCAGCGCCGCGAAGAAGTGGGCCTGTTCGACGTATTCTTCGCGGTCCAGCGGCATGGCAGGGGGCTGGGGACTTGGGGTTGGGGACTGGGGAGGAGCAGGGCGCGATCAGGGCGGTGCGATCAGGACATGGGTGGCGGTTGTGGTTCAGGGCAGACCGTCCTGAGCAGCTGGTTCTGCGGGCAGCACAACACGGCACTCCGGAAACAGGCGCCGGATTCTTTCTATTTCCTCATCGGCGGTATCGTCCGGGAGATAGATGCGTTTGGCGCCCACTTCGCCAAATACTCGCAGTGTCAGTGGCGCGTCCACATTTCCGCTAAACGTAAAACCGAGCCCGTATCGGGGGGAAGTGTGCCAGTTGTGAGAGAGGGCTTCGCGCCGCTCGCGAATCCAGTTGAGCTGATATGCTGCCCAACCCATCAAGCAGCCAGCGAACGTCACCGCGACCAGCAGCGTCCGCAACGTGAACCGGAGCCGCGGCATTACGTTTGTTCCTTGGTTCGGCGAGCAACGTCGGCAGGGCGTGCGACTCTTCCCCCTCCCCCACGTCCCTAGCCCCCAGCTCCCTTCAAGTGCTTATCAAGGAACTCGAGCGCCGCGGCCAGCGCGGCGGGGTCGCGGACGGCTTCGACGTGGCCGGCCTTGGGCACGGTGAACAGCTCGCTGGGGACGCCGGCGGTTTTCAGCTCGGCGTGCATGCCGCGCGGGCTGTCGGGCGGAACCAGGCTGTCGGCCTCGCCGTGATAGAAGAAGACCGGCGGATCGTCCTTGCTGACGAATTTTGTCGGCGAGGCCAGCTCATAGGCGTCCGGCTTTTCGGCCCGGGTGCCGCCCAGCCAGTAGGCCAGCCGCTGATTGCCGGGCGGCATCGCGCGAAAGTCGCACGGCGCGCCCCCCGCCACCACGCACTGAATCCGTGTGCTGGGGCCGTCGGCCGGAGCGTCCGAGCCCTCGAGCCCACTGGCCGGGTCGGTCGTGCCGAGCAGGGCCACCAGGTGTCCGCCGGCCGAGTAGCCGAACGCGCCGATCCGCTGCGGATCGAGGTGATACTCGGCCGCATGACTGCGGAGGAAACGGACCGCGGCTTTGCAATCTTCGATCTGCGCCGGGAACGGGTTCTTGGGCGCCAGGCGATAGTTGATCGTGCAGGCGACGTAGCCGTGCTCGGCCAACAGCCGCCCGACCGGCGCCATCTTCGACTTGTTGCCGGTCATCCAGGCTCCGCCATGCACGACCAACACGGCCGGAAACGGTCCTTCGCCCGGCGGCACCAGCACGTCGGCCAAAAGCGGGCCGCCGTCACGCTCGACGTACGTCACGTCGCGGTGCTCGACGATCTTGCCAGTTTCGGGCTTGCCTGTTTCGGGCTTGCCAGTCTCGGCCGTGTCTGTTTCGGCGGCGGCCAGGCTGCCGCTGGCGGCTAGCAGGATTGCGGCGGCGAGACAGCGTGCCAATCGTGCGCTGGGCATATTTTTCTCCCGGGAGCGCGTGAATCCGCCCGGGGCGTTTGCGGTTTCCCTGGTGCGGACGCGGCCAGCGCAGGGTCGCGGCTGGCGACCCCTGGTCGCGCACCTATAATAAATAGCAAATCCCCCCGCAGTAACAGCCCGACTGGCTGGCACCACCTGCGCGGCACGTGCTGCCCCCCGGTGGCGGCCGAGCCGCTGCCAAGAGAGCGAAAGACCCAAGCGGATGCCCGAATTCTCCACTATCGATGCCGCGGTCGAGGCGATTGCCCGCGGCGAGATCGTCATCGTCGTCGACGCCGAAGACCGGGAAAACGAAGGCGATTTCATCTGCGCGGCCGAAAAGGTCACGCCCGAGATCGTCAATTTCATGATCACCCACGGCCGCGGCCAGCTCTGCATGCCGCTCTTGCCCGATGTCTGCGAGCGGCTCAAGCTTAATCCGATGGTCGAAGCGAACACGGCCCCCTTGGGAACCTCGTTCACCGTGCCGATCGACCACCGCCAGTGCCGCACGGGAATCACGGCCCAGGAACGGGCGATGACGATTCAGGCGATCGTCGACCCGACGAGCAAGGCCAGCGATTTCGTGCGGCCCGGCCACCTGTTTCCCTTGCAGGCGAAAGAGGGGGGCGTGCTTCGCCGGGCCGGACACACCGAAAGCGCCGTCGATCTGGCCCGGCTGGCCGGGCTGGCGCCGGCCGGCGTGCTGTGCGAGATTCTCGGTCCCAGCGGGGACCGGGCCGACCGCGACTTGCTGTTCGCCCTGGCCGCCGAGCACGGGCTGGAGATCATCTCGATCGACGAATTGATCCGCTATCGCCGGATTCGCGAAAAGCTGGTCTACCGCGTGGCCGAAGCCAAGCTCCCGACCCGGCACGGCCAGTTCAAGCTGATCTTCTACGGCGTGAAGTACGAATCGCAAAACCCGTTCGTGCTGGTGCTGGGGGACGTGGAGAGCGTGCCCGTGCCGCTGGTCCGGGTGCATTCGGCTTGCTTTACCGGCGACGTGCTGGCGTCGCTCCGCTGCGACTGCGGCGATCAGCTCGACATGGCGCTGGAGATGATCGGCCAGGCCGGGGCCGGAGTGCTGGTCTATCTGCCCCAGGAAGGGCGGGGAATCGGCCTGATCGAAAAGATCAAAGCCTATGCCCTCCAGGACCAGGGGCTCGACACGGTCGAGGCCAACCTGGCCCTGGGCTATCAGGCCGATATCCGCGATTACGGGATTGGCATCCAACTGCTCAAGGACCTGGGCCTGAGCCGGATCCGCCTGCTCACGAACAACCCCAAAAAGATCCACGCTTTCAGCGGTTTCGACCTGGAAGTGGTCGACCAGGTGCCGATCGTGCCACCGGTCAACGAGCACAACGCCCGGTATATCGCCACGAAGCGGGAAAAGCTGGGGCACCGCTCGCCGGACTGAGAGGCGGGGCGGCTGCCGGAGAGATTTTCCCAGAAAAATTTCTCTGGCTATTGCAATCGACCCGGCCTCAAGTTAATTTAGGCAGTAATCATGGGGGGCGAGTCGCTCCCAATATCTCGATTTATCCCGCGTTTTCCGAATCACTGGGCCCGCTACTGAATCTTTTCGTAGCTCGTGCGACCTTGCAGCACGCCTAGGCCCCAGTTGATTTTCACGCGGTAGCCCTGAAGCGGTTCTTGTTTTTCAGGGCGTGGGCCTTTCCGGCTGATTCTGGAATGTTTCGCCGCGCACACTGCTGCGCCCGGCGGGACGGCGTTCCGGCGGATGGTTGCCGATCTGCGAATCGATTCGATCCAGATTGGACACCTTATGACGCTCATCAGCCGCTGCCTGACTTCCCGCCTGGGCCAACTCGCCCTGGCCACGACCTGCTTGTTCGCGTGCCTGGCCAGCGCCGCGCACGCCGACTCGTTCCTCAGCTATAGCCCCGTCCCGTATACGACGAGCCCTGCCTTTCCCGAGTTCAAATGGGGCGGTTCGCCTGTCCCGCAGCTGACCGTCGGTGCAGGTGCGCATGGCAACGGCGATGGCAATCTGCCCGCGACCTCGCAGACGCCCGGCGGACTGGAGCTGAACACGACGTTTGTCGTCCCCTATACCGCGGGCATTGGCCAGGTGAACAACGGCGGCTCGAGCACGTTCTACGACGCGACGCTGGTGATGACCGGCTTTTCGGCCAGCGGCCTCGCGTCGAACAACGGTAACATCACGCAACCCTTGACTGGCGGCACTTTCGACATCTACTCAACGGCCGCTTATCCCACGCTGGGCACTTTGCTGTTGTCGGGAACGGTTGGCAGTGCCGACATCTATGCCATCCCTGGTTCGCCGGCCGCCTCGATTTTGAGCGAGAACGTCACCTACACCGGCGGCTCGATTTACGCCTCGCTGGTGGCAAACGGCGGCCTCAACAACGGCTCGTCGTCGTTCTCGCTCTCGCTGATCGGCAATGGACTGTTTGGCATCGACCCCAATACGGGTTATTTGGCCAGCTTCACCGGGAGCAATGTGAAGCCCAGCTTCTCGACCTCTTCGACCGGCCAATTCAGCGCCCAGTTCGTTCCCGAGCCGGCGTCGCTGGCATTGTGCGGCATCAGCCTGCTCGGTTTGATTGGCGTCGCGCGTCGCCGCCCGCAGCGTTGAGTTCGGCGGCGGCAAAGCAAGGATGCGCATCGCCAGCCTGATTGCCAGCGCGACCGAGATGGTGTGCCGCGCTTGGCTTCCAGTCGCGGCTTGTTGCCGTGAGCCACGAGTGCGACTACCCTCCTGCCATTGTGGGCGCACTGCCCCGCGTCACGCGGTCGCACGTCCGCTCGACGGATTCCAGCCGGCAGATCGACGAGCAAGTCCGCGGCCTGGTCGCAAGCGCTGCCCCGCTGTACGAACTGGACGTCGAGCGGTTGGCCGGGCTGCGACCCGACCTGATCCTCACCCAGGCCCAGTGCGACGTCTGCGCGATCCGCCACGCCGACGTGCTGGCCGCGGTCGAGAGCCGGCCCGAGTTGCGGGAAGCCCAGGTCGTGGCGCATCAATCCCCAGTCGCTGGCCGACGTGCTGGGCGACGTCGAGCGCGTGGCCGCGGCAGCCGGCGAGCCCGCGCGGGGCGTTGAGCTGCGACGCGAACTGTCCCGTCGCATCGAACGCGTCCGCGCAGCCACGGCCGGCATTCCGCTCGACCGCCGTCTGCGGACGGCGCTGGTCGAGTGGCTCGAGCCGCTGATGCTCTCGGGCAACTGGGTGCCCGAGCTGGTCGAGCTGGCCGGCGGCCGTCACGATCTGACCCAAGCAGGCCGCTACAGTCCACAAGTGTCTTGGGCCGAGCTGGCGGCGTACGACCCCGACGTGGTGGTGCTCGTGCCGTGCGGGTTCGACCTGCGCCGGACGCTGACCGAGTGGCAGGCTTTGCGTGCCGATCCTAACTGGGCTGAGCTCCGCGCTGTGCGCACAGGTCACGCACTCGCGATCGACGGCAACGCTTATTTCAATCGTCCCGGCCCGCGACTGGTCGACAGCCTCGAGATTCTGGCCCACGTGTTGCATCCCGAGCGGTGCGCCGCGCGGCGCAGCGTCGAGGCCGAAACGGCCTGGCAGCGGCTGCCTTGAGCGAAACCGCGCAACCGGCGCACAAAGCCAGCGCACAAAGCCGGCCCGCGCCGGTGGCACGCGATGCTCGCCGGTCCTACACTACTAATCGCCGGCCCAACGCGCCGGCGGCGTGCCCGTGCTCACCCGTTCGTAATCTCCAAGCTTGTGAGGTCCTCACCATGCAGCGAATCCTCTTGTTGGCGGCCACCATCCTCCTGGGTCTCGTCTCGCTTGCCTCGGCCGACCCGATCAAGGTGCTGATCGTCGACGGGCAAAACAACCACGACTGGCGGGCGACCACGCCACTGCTCAAGAAGGCGCTGGAGGAAAACGGTCTCTGCCAGGTCGACGTGGCCACGTCGCCGCCGCAGGACACGACCGGCTTCAAACCCGAGTTCGCCAAGTACCAGGTCGTGCTCTCGAACTACAACGGCGCCGACTGGCCGGCCGACACCCAGCAGGCCCTGGTCGATTTCGTCCGCAATGGCGGTGGGCTGGTGATCGTTCACGCGGCCAACAACTCGTTTCCGAATTGGAAAGAGTACAACGAGATGATCGGACTGGGGGGCTGGGGCGGGCGGAACGAGAAGTCGGGTCCCTACATCCGCTTTCGCGACGGCCAGTTCGTCCGCGACACGCAGCCCGGCGGCGGCGGCAGCCATGGGGCCCAGCACGATTTTCAGATCACCGTGCGCGATCCGAATCACCCGATCACCGCCGGCCTGCCCCCCTTGTGGATGCACGCCAGCGACGAACTCTACGACCGGCTGCGCGGGCCGGCCGAAAACATGAAGGTGCTGGCCACGGCCTACGCCGAGAAGAACCAGGGGGGCGACGGCGAGCACAATCCGATGATCATGGTGCTCGACTACGGCAAGGGCCGCGTGTTCCACACGCCGATGGGGCACAGCCCGCATGCGATGCAGTGCGTCGGCTTCATCACCACGCTGCAGCGCGGCACCGAATGGGCCGCCACCGGCAAAGTGATCCAAACGAAGATTCCCGACGATTTCCCGGCCGCGGGCCGCACCGTCGCTGCGGAAGTAACCCGATTGCGCTAGTCGTAGACGTGCGGGGCCAACAGCACGGTCGCCGAGGGCGGGTCCGGCTGCGGCAGGCGGCGCCCGGCGAACCCACTCGCCTTTCGGCGGTGGCGGTGGCGCCGCGGCCGGCTGCTTTTCATGCGGGATATGCTGATCGTCGCGCACGCGGCGGAGCGTGTTCAAGAGCGGCTCGATCTGCTGGTCGAACTTCGAACGTCTGCGAGACGATTAGGGCGCCCGCCGGACGATAGGCGCGGATCGCACCGGGTCCGCCGACCTGATCCCAGGTCGTGGGGGCAAACTCCGCGGTAATCAGATCGATCAGATTCTGGTAGCCACCGGGGCGAAAGTTGGGCCGATCGGCCGAGACGAGGTCGTAGACCGGGTAGATCTTCGTGACCAGGGTGTTACCGGCCCTTTCCGGCGTCGTGACCATCACGACGCCGTGGACGGGCGTCCAAGTGAGGTCGAGACGGCCCAGGATCGTCCGCAGCGCCGCTTTGCAGCGGCAACTTATCGGCCTTGAACGTGACCGGCGCATCGGGCGCGATCGACGCGTCTTCCAGGGCCCGGACGTCGAGCTGGATCGTCACGTCCGCCGCCCGCGCCCATTCCTCGAGGACCGTTTGCAGCGGTTGTTCGGCGAATTGCCCGCTGACGGGACGATCGAGCCGCTCGATCGCTCGGGCTTCGGCCGCTTCCTCGGCCTCGCTCTGGACGCCGCGCGGCCGCTGGGCCCAGGCGGGAGCAGCGGATGAGAAGCCCGCCAAAACGATGACCGCACCCAGACCGCGCCCAGCCGCTGCAACCAGCGCACCATGCTGCACCTCTGCTCGGTTTTGCCGGCCGCGCAGGCGCAAGCGCGAGGGGGCCGCGGGATGAAGATTACCGCCGGGCAAGTTCCGGATTGCCCAGCGCGAGGCCTTCAGCCTACCGCTTTCGAGCGGCTTAAGCAAAGCATTTCCGGGCACGCGCGTGGCAAGCCGCCTTTTCGATGGCCGAATGCTGCGGACGTCGCGGCGGACGCCTCAGGGCGTCGCAAGCACCAGCCACAAAGCCAGCATGGCGAGGGTTGACGCCTCGGCGCCACAGAGCAGCGCGAGCATGCCCCAACTGAGCGATCGTCGCCCGAGTGCGTAGCAGGCGATCGCGACTGGCGCCCAACACGGAGAAACCTGGATCGTGGTCAAGGCCAAACTGCGAATCCAGTTCGCGCGGTCGTGGGATCCGCCCGTCGCCAGGTCCATGATTGCGATGTATGCCGCAAACGACCCCACGGTCGTTGCTGCGAAGGCCGTCGCAACAAGAAGTGCCCGCATACTGAACTGCATGCCCCTAGTATAACCGAGCCGGGGCCCACGGCAGTGCCGGCCGCGCAGGGCGCAGGCTCGCTTCAAAACCGTCGCGGGCGATGCGTCCCCGCGGCGGGCACGAAGGGCAAGCCGCCGTCGAGCATGCGGGAGGCGGGCTCGCCGCACAGGAGCTGGTCGACCAGGCCCTGGGCGTCGCTCACCGCGTGGTTGAGCCGCACCAGCCAGAGGGTTTGCAGCTCGCCGGTGGCGCTGAACAGCTCGGAAGGGAAACAAGCCAGAATGCTGCCGGCAATGTCGAGATTGGTTTCGGCGACCCGGCCCGGCTCGGCCGGCACGGCGCCGAATGCCATCCGCAGCGAGGCCAGCGTCAGCTTCCAGGATTGGTCCCCCGCCGCTTTGCGCTGCTGCTGATGCAGGTCGGCGGCGAACTCGCTGGCCCGATCGGCGTCGAACGCCAGCTCGCGAACCGGATAGTGCTGGCCGAGGTAGCCCAAGAGCAGGTCGGTCCAGCGCTCGGTCCGGCGGCGGAGCCGGTTCAGTTCGACCGCTTCGCTGGCGGCGATAAACGGCGAGTGGATGATCAGGGCCAGGGCCCGCTGCCGGATGTCGAGATGTCCCAGCAGAATGCTGCGGGCGATCGGCTCGGCCTCGTCGCTGTTACGCTTGCGGTCGTAGGCGTAGAGCACGGCGGTCCAGGTCCGCAGGGCCAGCTCGGCCAACAGAATCTCCTCGACCAGTTGGCGAATCTCGCCGGCCACGCCGGTCGTGTCGGCGGCGGGCTGATGCTCCAGCGCCGTGAATCCCTTGACGGCCCGGAGCCAGCGATCGAGGCGGCATTTCGAGGCGGCCCAAAATTGATGCAGGGCCGAAGAGAAATCCGGCCCGATCCTTCGACCAGCACCGGGCCATGGGCGGCCACCAGCGCGGCCACTTCAACCAATTCGCGACAATGCATGCGGAGCTCTGAGAGGGGGTGGCAGGGGGAGAAGAGCGGCGGATGTCGACAACAGCCAGTGCGACCGGCGGGAAAGCCCGAGGGGACGAAGGCTCTCCCGCCTGGCCCACGCGGTGCATCGCGCCGCGGTCGGCACGCCCGGGCTGGCAGGCCCGGATTGGCAGGCCAAGATCGGATCGAGAGCAAAGCAAAGCCGGTGCCAAGCCGGCGGGCTGTGGCGTCTTTGCCGAAGCCGGCGCGCTCAACTCCCGGCCCGACAAGCGTTTGTCCGCGCGGCAGAACTCATTCGCGAAGCGATGCCACGCGCCGCTAGCGCTGCCGACCCGCCGCCGCACGATGAAAAAAAACCACGCCGCCGCTTGAGCGCGTGGTTCGGTTGTGACGGCAATGACGAAGCTCGGGGGCGATGCCCGACCGTTACCGGCCGCGGTTGCTTACCGGCGTGATCAGCGGATGGATGGCGCTCGGGCCAATCACCGCGTCGTCGCGGTGGATGCCCGGGGCCAGCTGTCCGTCGTCATTCAGGAAGATGTTGTCCTTACAGCCGGCGGCGGTGCAGGCTTTCAGGTAGTCGACGTGCCCGTCTTCGAACAGCACGTTGTGGCCCCAGCCGCCGTGATTCAGGCTGTAGGGTTTCGAGCCTTCGGTCGCGACCGGCACGTCGGCCAGGATGGCGAAATTCTTGCGGTGCAGGTTGCGGGTCGAATGGTACCGTCGGTCCTCGCCGATGTAGCCCAGGTTGTAGCCGTAGCTGCCGCCCATCAGCCGTTCCAGCTCGGTTAGCTTCTCGCGGGGCACGTGCTCCAATTCGTCGAGCGAGGGAACGTGGAACTGGTCGATCTTCTCGGCCAGCGGCGACGAGGGGCAGACGAACCACTGCGGCTCATGGACCAGGCCGTCGTCCATCAGCTTGACTGCGTAGACGCCGGCGGCCGACTGCGGCCCGGCCGTCGACAGGCCGGGAAAATCGCCGTGATGCAGGCCGCTATAGGCGGCCAGGGCCTGGCCGATGCGGCGGAGGTTGTTTTCGCAGTTGGCGATCTGAGCCGAATAGCGGCTGTGATAGATCGCCGGAAAGAACAGCATCGAAGCCGCGATGAAAATGCCCGCCGCCACCACGAAATCCGCCAGCCGCCAACGGCTGGCGGCCGGTCGGGGGGCCAAGGTGGTGTGGACCTGCTGGCTGACGAACTGGCACGTCCGCGAGGCAAGGCCCGGCGGCGGACTCGAGATGCTCGCGGCTCGATTCCAAGATCGACAGGCTGCGGCGGAGCGCACTTCAAATCGCGCCGGAGCGCTTCGTCGTGGCTCAACTGCACTTCGACTGCCGCGACTTCATGCGGCTCAAGGCGCCGATCAGGTATCCAACGAGTTCTTCTCGCATGGCTGGACTTACGAACGGTTTTCAGCTTGGGGGGCTACGAAACACGAGGCAATAAAAGCTCTCAGCCGGCGGTTGTTCTGCCCACGCGCCGCTCAGAACTTCAGGAGGGTTGGTCGTCGTTCCAGGCTTCGTTGAGTTTCAAAATCGCCGAGTGCAGCCGGCTCTTGATCGTCCCGACGGGGATCTTCAGGATGTCGGCCGCCTCGCGATACTTCATTCCTTGGTAATACACCAATTCGACCGCGCCGCGGAGCTGATCGGGCAGATCGTCCACGGCCTGGCGAATCCAGTCGCGGCACTGGGCGGAGTCCAGCCGCAACTCGGGATTCGGCTCTTTGCTGACCAACAAGTCGATCAGCGAACCTACGTCTTCTTGCGAATCGGATTTCGTATGGCGATCCAGGCTGACGTTGCGGTGCCGCTTGTTGCGGCACTGCGCCATTGATCGCCTGATTGGTAGCGATGGTATAAACCCAGGGACGGAATTCCACCCTTCCTCGAACTGGTCGCACTTCAGGTGGACCTGCAAAAAGGTCGCCTGAAACGCGTCCTCGGCGAGGGTGGCATCCCCCAGGTATCGCGCTTAGGTAGCTATACAGTTCCCTCTCGTACCGATGGACCAAAACCGCAAAAGCCTGCCGGTCTCCCTGCTTGCGGTATCGGCCGAGCAATTCCTCGTCGGACAGGCCTGCCAGCTCGCCGACGGAATGCGTCTCGGACCGCGGGTTATCGATTGCCTTACCCATTTGATCCTACGCGATACGCCGCAGAGCGGTTCTGCCGCCCGGAAGAAAAAGTAGCTGAAAAACTCGCGGGTTCGGCTCCGCCGCGCGGTGCCGCTTCGGCCGTGCCGGGGGCACCGCCAGGCGACTTCGCCCAATGCAGCCGAGCGAAAATGCCCAGGCCGCGGGGGGCGAACCGTTCTAAACCGTTCCGCGGTGGGATTATAGCACACCGCCCGGGCTGTCGCCCCCCTCCCCGCGAACGGGCGTTTTTGCGCCAGTCCGGCCCGTCGGGCTGCCACTCCGACGAGTCAGCGGGGCTCGGCCAGGCCACCTATTTTGACGCTAGCCAGCACGATTTCGGTCCGGTGGAATTGGCTTGCGCACGACCGGCGCCGATTTCGTCCTTCCACCCCAGGGGGGTGCAGCTCCGCTTCAGGCATCCCCAGCATTCGCCCGGCGACGAGCGGCCGGTGCTTTTCGCCGGCGCGAGCAGCCGCTATCATCGCGGCACTTGGCTCCGAGTTTTGCGCCCAAGTCTCCCGTGTCCCCCGGCAGCGGCCAACCTGAGATGAACCGCCCCGCGACCGACGCCGCCGCACCCCGCATCCAATGGGCTGGCCGGGGCGACATCAACGCCTTTTTCGGGCTGATGCTCGACAACATCGCTGCCCTGGTCCTGCTGGTGTCGTTGCTTTCGCTCGGGGGGCTGCCAACCGACTTTTCGCTCCGCTACATGATTCCCGGCACCGCGGTGGGCGTGCTGGTGGGCGACGTGCTCTACACGCTCTTGGCCCTGCGGCTGGCCCGCCGCACCGGCCGCAGCGACGTTACGGCGATGCCGCTGGGGCTGGACACGCCCGGCACGTTCGGGATCGCGCTGTTCGTGCTCCACCGCCTTTCAGCAAGCCCGGCGGTCGGGGCTCGACGTCAACGCCGCGGCCCACTTCACCTGGCAGATCGGCATCTGCACGCTGCTGGTCAGCGGCGTGTTCAAGCTCGTTCTGCACTGGGGGCCGGCTGGGTCCGGCGGCTGTTTCCGCGGGCGGGCTTGCTCGGCTCACTGGCCGCGGTGGCGCTGGTGCTGATCAGCTTCATTCCGCTGTTGGACATCCTGCACGATCCGATCGTGGGCCTCGTGGCCCTGGCGATCATCCTGACCACGCTGATTGCCCGGGTCGAGCTGCCACTGCGGATACCCGGCGCTCGGCGCGCTGGTGGTCGGCGGCGCGATGTATTACTTGATGCATCTGACGGGGCACGTGGTCGAGCGCCCGCCGGTGGCCGCGGTCTGGTTTCCGACCGAGTGGCTCGGCGCCCTGTCGGGCAGTTGGCTCGCGGCGTTCGGCGCGTCGCTGGGCTACTTGCCGGTGGCGATTCCGTTCGCGCTGGCGACGGTGGTCGGCGGCATCGACTGTAGCGAAAGCGCCGCCGCGGCCGGCGACGACTACGACACCCGGGCGGTGATCGCCATTGAGGGGGTGGCCACGCTGGTCGCGGCCTTGTGCGGCGGCGTGATCCAGACCACGCCCTACATCGGCCATCCGGCCTACAAGGCGATGGGCGGCCGCTCGGCCTACACGCTGGCCACCGCTCTGTTCGTCGGCTCGGCAGGCGTCGTCGGCTACTTCGCCACGATCTACGACTGGTTGCCGGCCGCCGCGGTGTATCCGATTCTGCTGTTCATCGGCCTGGAAATCACGGCCCAGAGCTTTGCCGCCACGCCCCAGCGGCATTACCCGGCCGTGGCCCTGGCCTGCGTGCCGGCGATGGCTTATCTGGTGATGATCTTCGTCGACAGCGTGCTGGCCGAAACCCATTCCGAATTGACGTCGTTCAGTGCGCATCTGGCCGAGCGAATCACGACGCTGCGGCTCCTGGGCGGCGGGTTCATCATCACTAGCCTGCTCTGGGGCTCGACGCTCGCCGCCCTGGTCGACCGCAAGCTGGCCACAGCCGCCGGTTTTCTCGCGGCGGCGGGCGTGGCCAGCTTTTTCGGCGTGATTCACAGCGTGCAGCCGGGCACGCCGATGGGCCTGCCGTGGAATCTGCCGCCGGTGGAGTTCGGCCCGTCCCCCTACGTGATGGCCACCGCTTACGCGGCCGCGGCAGCAATGCTCGTTTTATGGCGCCTGTGGGCAATCAAAAGCTGGCGTCCACCAGAGCGACAACGTGGATCCGGTCGAAACAGGGTGAACAGGCAAACAAATCCGATGCAGTCCCTAATCGATCAACTGCAATCGCACTGCCGTGCAAAGTTAGGTGCGGTCGAGTCCGCACGGGCAAATTCTATGTTTTCCGTGGGTCGCTGAACTTCTTCGCTGTCTTCATCGATGATGAGCCGACCAGCGTGCTCCTGCTACGGGTGAGCGACGGCGACCGAAATCGACTCTGCGCACTTTATCCGGCGATTTGCAAATCGGAGCGAATGCGGTGGAACACAACCAGCTGGACCTGGACGGACGTGCCGACCGACGGTTCCGTGCCTGCTACGACGTTGGTTGAGTTGATTGATGCATCACACCGAATTCTCGTTGCAGGAATGGGCGACGAACAGCAGCTGCCGCTGGAATTCGTGGGAAAGAACCTCACCGGCAGAGCATGCTGGCCGCCCTGGTTTCTCGCTTGGAGCTGGATGAATTGGCCAAAACCATTCAGGCCGTGGCTCGGGATGCGCTACTGCTGCGCACCGGGCTAGTCGAAGCCGCGCCGCTTGGCGTCGGCTCGTCGAGAATCGGCGGCTATCCAGACCTACCGCCAGACGCCCCGTGGCCCTGCCACTCATCGGGCAAGCCGCTGGCATTTCTGGCACAGTTGAATCTGTCAAATGCTCGCTCGATGTATGGCGATGCCTCCCTGCCGAGCGAGGGCATCCTGCAGTTCTTCTCGGTCTATGGCTGGCAGGATGAAGATTCGACTGACCCGCAAGTACCGCCCGGAACGGAAAGGCCCGATTGGACGAGGATCGTTTATCATTCGAACGCGGACGGACTCGCGCCGCGCGAAACACCAGCCGGCGTGAACTCGTTTCCGCCCGCGTCGATTGAGTTTCAGCGGGTGCTGACGTTGCCCAACCATCCTCACGAACCCGGATGCCGTCCGCTGCTCGAACGGGAATTGACGGGAGACCAAATTGCCTCGATGAAAACATTGGTCGACACCTTTGACGAGGTCCAGGCGTACGTTCTGGGCTATCCGGCCAAGCACCAACTCCTCGGCTACGCCGACTACGTGCAGGACATTCCAGACTTCGTCCCACAGGGTGACCACTCCTTGCTATTCCAGCTCGCATCGGACGACCATACGTCCATGTGCTGGGGTGACGGCGGCTACCTCTACTTCTGGATGTCCGCAGCGCACCGAGATGTATCTGATTTCTCGGCGGTCATTACCGACTACCAGTGCTTCTAGGGTAGGGCACCATGCTGAAGCGGATCCTGGAACCCGAGGTCATGGACTCGCCGGCCGAAGCCCGCGACTACGACGCGATGGATCACGCGGAGGTCAATCGGCGGTTCGTGGCCGATCTGCTGGCCGCCGGGCCGCTGAGTGGCGACTTGGTTGGCGAGGTTCTCGACTTGGGGACCGGAACGGCGCAGATTCCGATCGAGCTCTGCCGGCAAGCGCCCGGGGCCCGGGTGCTGGCGATCGATCTGGCCCGGCATATGCTCCAGCTGGCCGAGGAGAACATTCGCCGGTCTGGGCTGGCCGAGCAGATCCGCACCGAGCTGGTCGACGGCAAGCGGCTGCCGTATGCCGATGGCGCGTTTGCGGTGGTGATGTCCAACAGCATTGTGCACCACATTCCCGACCCGCACAGCGTGCTGGCCGAAGCGGTCCGCGTCTGCCGGCCCGGCGGGCGGCTGTTCTTTCGCGATTTGGCCCGGCCGGCGGACCAGCCGACGCTCGAGCAGTTGGTCGACACCTACGCCGCGGGCACCAACGCCCACCAGCGGCAGATGTTTGCCGATTCGCTGCACGCCGCGCTCGATTTGGACGAAATCCGGTCGCTGGTCGAGTCGCTGGGCTTCGCCCCCGAAACGGTCCAATTGACCAGCGACCGCCACTGGACGTGGGCGGCCGTGCGGTGAAGTCCCCCCTATAAGCGGCACAAGCGGACAAATGTTCGCGCCTGGCGGTCGTTGACCGCCGGCTATGGTTACGCCATGCGCCAACGTCACTGAAGTTTTTGACAATTCTGGCCAGTCGCAACATACTGGCCATATTGCCCAGATTAAGGCAGAAGGTCCTTCGACAGGCTCAGGACAGGCAGCCGGATGAAAAACGCGCTCCGCAAACCCATCGTCGGTTCGATGGTCCTGGTCGCCGTTGCCGCCGTCGTGTTGGTAACGAATCTCAAGCCCGCGGCTGCCCAAGGGCCGAAGGTCGGCAAGAACACGAGCGACGCTCCCGGCAAGCAACCCGCCGCGGCTGAAAAAATGGCCGACGACGAGGTGGAGGTGGTCGATCTGGAGCTGGCCGAATCGCAGGCGATCGCCGAGTCGGCCAAGACCGACGCGGGTGGCAAGACCACGGCCCGGCTGAAGACGGCCACGCAGAAGGTGGTCCGCGACCCGGCCCTGCAGTACACCGATCCGCGGACCTATCGGGTGAAGGTTGGGTTCCGCGTCCTGGCGTCGACCGGCAAGCTGACGAACGTGTCGGCGATCGGCCCGATCCCGATGGACTGGCCCGAGCAGGAAGTCCGCCTGCTGAGCGAGAAGGTCAGCCCCGGGGCCAAGATCAGCCAGAGCGTGTTTCCCGGCCAACGGGCGATGCTCAAGCTGCAGGCGGCCCAGATCGCGCAGGACGAATCGGCCTTCGTCGAGCGGTTGTACGAAGTCACCCGCTATCGGATGGCGTTCGTCCTGCCGCCGGAAGAGCTGAGTCTGCCCAAGCAGGCCCCGCCGGAAATTCGCGATCAGATCAGCGGCAGCACGCCGGGCCTGGAGACCAAGCACCCGAAGATCGTCTCGCTGGCCGAATCGCTCCGCAAGGAAAACGCCGAGGACGGCGCCTGGCAGGAGGTCCGCTCGTTCTGGCAGTGGACGCGCGACAACGTGAAGTTCGAGCGGGGCGACTTCCGCGGCGCCTGTTCGCCGTCGAAAACCGCATCGGCGACTGCGAAGAGCTGAGCGCGCTGTTCGTCAGCATGTGCCGGATCAACAACATCGGCGCCCGGACCGTTTGGGTCGACGGCACCGCGGCCGGCCACAACTATCCCGAGTTCTACCTGATCGACAAGAAGGGGACGGGGCACTGGATTCCGGCTCAGGTGGTCGGGCCAGCCTGGTTCGGCGAGATGGCCGAGTACCGGCCGATCTTCCAGAAGGGGGATCGCTTCTACGACCCGTTCCACAAGGAATACGTCCGCTACTCGCCCCACACGCTGCGGGTAGGCAACGGCGTGCCCGGCAAGCTGGAAGTGATCTTCGAGATTCTGGCCGACTCCGACATCAACGGACCGTCGTACAATTCGACGAAGTAGGGGAGGGGCTGGGGATTTGGGGCTGGGGGCTGGGAAGAAAACAGCACGCGCCGGACGCGACAACCAGCGCTGTCCCAACCCGTTAAGCCCACGGGCGGCGTCCCGTGGGCCGCCCCGCAACCGGGCGCTGCCCTACGAAACCCACTCGGCTGCCGCGCCGCGTCCCATTGCCTCCCGCGTTTCCTCTCGTCCCGCGTCATGACACTTCACGCTTTGCGTTTCCTGCCGGCCGCACTTCTGGCGGCGACCCTGTTCGCCGCGACGCTGCCACTGCGCCGCCGAGCGCACCGATCGGCCCGTCAAAGCCACTGCCGCCGGCGACACCGCGGCATCGAACGCCCCGCGCAAGGCCAATAGCGAAACCCTCCTGATCGAGCGCCGGGCCGAGCGGCTCAAAACGCTCCCGCCGGCGGCCGAGCCGCCCCAGGTCGAGGGTCCCACGTTCAACCCGATCGATCAATTCATTGTCGCCGGCTGGGCCCGTTTTCCCGCGGCCGAGCGGCCGAGCGACGTGTGCGATCAGGCCACGTTTGCCCGCCGGGTGTATCTCGATCTGATCGGCGTGATTCCCTCGCTCACGGAGCTGAATCATTTCCTGGTCGACTCCTCGCCGCAGAAGCGCCGAAGCTCGTCGAGCAGCTTTTGGCCCGCAAGGCGGACTACGCCGCCCACTGGACGCCGTTCTGGGAAGACGCCCTGGCCAGCCAGACGGTGCTGGCCCAGGGGGGAATTCCCACGCACGGCAATTATCGCCAGTGGCTGTTGGACAGCTTCGCGGCCAACAAGCCGTACGACGTGCTGGTTGCCGAGCTGATCGATCCGAGCATGCCGGGCCACAAACCGGCCAACGTCGAAGACATTTTCGGCACCCGCTACCAGGTCGAGTACATCCGCAACGAGGACCACACGGTCACGCTGCAGACAGCGGCCAACGTGGGCCAGGTGTTCCTGTCGGCGTCGATGAAGTGCGCCAGTTGCCACGACCATTTCGAGAATCCCGAGTGGACGCAGGAGCGGTTTCTGGGCTTTGCCGGCCTGTTTGCGCCGAATGATCTGGAACGGATTCGCTGCGACGTGCATAGCGGCCAGTACGTGCCGGCCCGGTTCCCCTACGAGCTGCCCGGCGCGCCGACGGCCGTGCCCAACAAGATCACCGGCCGGCTGCACCTGGCGGCCCGGCTGATCACCGATCCGGCCAACGAGCGGTTTGCCCGGTCGATCGTCAATCGGCTCTGGAAGCGCTACCTCGGGCTAGGCCTGTTCGAGCCGGTCGACGATTACCGGCCCGAGCGCGGGGTGGCGCAGCCCGAGCTGCTCGACTGGCTGGCCCGCGATTTTTTGGCGCACGACTGTGACCTGAAGCACACGATCCGGCTGATCCTGACCAGCCGCACGTATCAATTGCCGTTCGACGCCCGCCTGGCCGACCGTTTCGATCCGACCGATCCCGGCGCAGGCCCGCTATTTTCGTTCGCCGGCCCTGCGGCGGCTGACGGCCGAGCAGGTGCTCGACAGCCTGCGGATGGCGACCGCAGGCGAACTGGGCGCGGGCGAACGGGCGTTTCTCGACTCCCGGATCACGGCCCTGGCCCAGGCATTGGGCAAGCCGGCCTCGCGAGGCGAGATCAGCACGGGCCGCGGCGAGGACGTGTCGGTAGTGCAGGCGCTCGAGCTGCTCAACGGCAAGGAGATTCACGAGCTGATCGCGGCCAGCCCGAGCGTGGCCCGGCCGCCGCGCCAGCCCGATCTGAAGAAACTGACCGACAAGATCTATCGCAGCGTGCTCAGCCGGCCGCCCACCAACGACGAAAAACGGCTGGGCCAGGCGCTGCTGTCGGGTTCGCCCGAGCTTGCCGACGGACTGGCCGACATGTATTGGGCGCTCTTGGTCAGCCCGGAATTCCAGTACATCAAGTGATGCCCCGCGCATGATGGATTCGAACTTCGATCGCCGCCAGTTTCTCCGCACCGCCGCCGGCGCCGCGCTCGCGGCGGCTGCGCCCGGCGGCTTTGCGGCGCGGGCTGCGCGGCCGAAGCGGCCAAGAAGCTGCGGGCTGCGGCCGATGCGGTGATCTTCATCTGGCTGCCCGGCGGCGTCTCGCAAAACGAAACCTGGGACGTGAAGCAGCACACGCCCTACACGCCCGGCATGAAGGGCAACGAGATCCTGGGCACTTGCCCGCTGATTCCCACCTCGGTCGACGGGCTGCAATTCGGCGAGGGTTTGGAGCAGATCGCTTCGGTGATGAAGCACGGCACGCTCGTGCGGAGCCTGACGAGCGAGACCAAGTTCGGCGCCGTGCACCTCAAGGCCCAGTACTACCTGATGACGGGCTATTTGTTTCCGGTCGGGGTGAAGGCCCCCAGCTTGGGCGCGGCGGTCGCCCGGACGCTCGGCCCGCGCGACGCCAACGTGCCGCCCTACATCTACATCGGCCGCGACATCGACACCAGCGACACCGAGAAGCAATTCATCCACGAGTACATCGGCCCGGGCTTCTATGGCGTGCCGCACGCGCCGTTCATGATTCCCGACCCGACGGCCGGCCTGGCCACGCTGCACGCCGCCGCCGGCATCGATAGCGCCAGGCTCGACCGGCGGATCAAGTATCTCCAAGGCGTCCACCGCCTGTCGGCCGAAAGCCTCCGCGCGAGCGACAAGACGGCCAACTACTTGAACATGATCGACCAGGCCCGGGCGATGATGGATTCGCCGGTCAAGCGGGCGTTCAACTACGCGGGCGAAGAGAAGCCGGCCACGATCGCGGCCTACGAGCCGCAAATCGCCCAGGCCGACCTGCTCGACAAGAATTACTATTATGGCAAGCGATTCGGCCACGGGCTGCTGATGGCCCGGCGGCTGGTCGAAGCCGGCGCCCGGTTCGTGCAGGTCGAATACCAGTACGGCGCGTTCCGCGGCTTCGACACCCACGAGAACGGCCGCGTCCGCCTGGCCGAGATGAAAAAGCAGATCGACGGCCCGATCGCGCAGCTCATTCGCGATCTGAACGAGCGGGGCCTCTTGAAGCGGACTCTGGTGGTCGTGGCCAGCGAGTTCGGCCGCACGATCGCCAACCAGCCTAAGGCGGGCGTCGAGCCGATCGGCTTCGCCGAAACGCAAACCGGGGCCGAGCTGACGATCGCCAGCGAAAGCATGTACGGCTTCCACGGCCACTTCAGCAGCGCCAACTGCGCCCTGATGTTTGGCGGCGGCTTCAAGCCGGGCCTGGTCTACGGCCGCACGGCCGACGAGCACCCGATGGTGCCGATCGAAAACCCGGTCAGCGTGACCGACTTCCACGCCACGCTCTACCGGGCCTTGGGCATCGCCCCCGACCACGGCTACGTGACCGAATCGCGCCCCTTCTACGTGACCAAGGACGGCAAAGGCCGCGCGGTGGAAGCGCTCTTGGCGTAAGCCGTCGGAGCGCTGCGCGAGAGGATGCGGCGCATCAATCCCTCTCCCTGCAGGGAGAGGGCAGGGTGAGGGTCTGCCTGCTTCGCGCGGGTGCTCTTCTGCGGATTGACGGGCGGAGCCAACGCCGACGTTTCCCGTCCCCCCTCACTCCGCCAGCTCGCTATCCAGCTCCTCGATCGGGCCTTTGCCGAGGTGCTTTTTCACTTGCTCGCGCAGCTCGCTGAATTCGGCCACCAGCGGGCCGGATGCCGGCCGGCCCTTGGGCCACAGGCGGCGCTCTTCGACCTCGATCTGGGCGGTGAGCTCCTCTTCGCTCGGCAGCGATTTGACCTCGGCCAGCAGCTTGCGGCCCTTGGCCCCCTCGTCGCGATCGAGGTGATTGCGAATCCGCGCGATCAGCAGTTCCCGCCGGGCCGAGGCGTCAATCAGCGTGTCGCGCGTGGCCAGCAGAAATCGCTCGGCCGCCAGGCGGCCCGGGTCGGGCGTCACCGCAACCGACAGCTCGCGCCTGCGACCCCGCCACCAGCGGCAGCCGGGCCAGGCGATGCTCTCCTTCGCTGACCAGCAGGATGCGGAGCGGCTTGTCGCTCGGCGGAATCACGACCAGGCCGGCGCGATCGGTCCGGCCGACGAATTGCTGCTCCGGGCTGCCCGGGGTGGTGGCGACCACGTCGAGCCCGGCCACGCCGGCCGGCGGAGTACCGGCGCCGTGGATCGTCAATCGCACTTCCTCGGGCACGGCGGTCACTCCCAGCGCGAGCCGCTCGCGCAAGGGGTGAAAGTCGGGAATGGCCGGAGCCTTGAGCCCACTTTCGAGCTGGCATTCGACGACCGGTCCGTCGACTTTGCCCGGCACCAGCCAGGTCCAAGCGATTGGCGTGACGTCGCGGCCCGCCGCACCGGCAACGAGCACCGGCCGAAACACCGTGCCGCTGTGCAGCAAGGGCAACGTCGGGTCGCGGCGCGGAATCGAGCCGGCCCGGATGCGGACGATCACTTGGCCGTTTTCCACGCGCTCGATCCGGCCCAGCGGAGCGAACGCGGCGAGCAGGGTCCGCATCGCGGCCCGCCGCAGGGCGGACGCCTGCTCCACCGTGCGGCGGACGGTCGAGTTCCAGGCCGTGGTGGCGACGTCGTACTCGCGCCGGCCACCGCGGTGTGACCGGTGCCGCCCGCCACGACGAGCAGCATGACTTTGTCCTTCTTGACCGCCTCGGGGGGCAAATCGGCCGCAATAACCGCGGTGACATCCGCGAGCATCGCCCGGGCCAGAGCCGGGGGCGCGGCCGCCGCTTCCAGTTGCCAACTGCCCCCGACCACGGCCCGGACTCGATCGGCCAGATACTCGGCTAGGGCGGCGGCCCGCTGCGTATCGGGCACGGCGCCGGCCATTCCGCTGGGCCCGGCTCCCTCCGCGGCGGCGACATAGAGCTGAATGGCATAGGGCCGCAGCTCCCAGGCCGCTTGCCCCTCGGCGCCCGCGCGCGCGGCGACGCAACCGCCGCCAGCAGCAAAGCCGCCGCCGCCGCGTCGCGAATTGCGGAGCGTTTCCGGGAACCAATCATTGCGACGGCACCTTCAGCTCGACTTGCCAGTTTTCCACGTGGTCGTAGAGCGTCACCGGCCGCTCGCCTAGATTCGCCACGCCCGACGAATGGGCCAGGTGCTCGACCAATTGCCAAAGCGGAATCACGTCGACCTCATCGGCCACCAGCCGGTGGATCGCCTTGAGCCGCGTGCAGGCCTGCGTCCAATCGCTGGCGGCGAGCAGCTCGGCGAGCGCCTGTTCCAAGTACGCGCTCGGCAGTCCGCCCAGCCCGCCGGGCCCGAGCAAGCGCCAGACGTCGACCACCGGCTCCTGCATCGCCAGTTCGACGTAGGCCAGGTCGAAGTCGCCCAGCGGATCGTCGGGCGCCGCCGTGCGGAGGGTCACGTCGACGCCCACGGCCTGCAATTGCCGGCGGATCGACTGGGCGGCAACCAGCGCCGCGGCCTCGGGCGGATGGACCAGCACCAGTGGACCGACCAGATAGCCGGCGGCATTCTTGGCCGGCTTGGAGCCGCCCTCGGCCAGTGCGCCGTGGCGACGAGCAGCCGGGCGAGATTGCGGGTCGTAGGGACGCGCAACGACTTTCGAGTCGTAGGCGTAGCCGTGCGGGTCTTTGTCGGCCGCGTGCGGGAACGGCCCGCTGATCTGCTGCGATCCAGAGACGGTGCGGCCGGCCAAGAGCGGCGCGATTCAGGATGGCCCCGCGATCGATTGCATATTCGAGCGCCCGGCGGAACGTGCGATTGGCCAACAGCGGCTTGCGGCGATTGGGCACGAGCAGGTGGACCGTGGGAAAGGCATAGGCTTCGATCGCGAGGTCTTCGGCCGCTCGGGCGACCGGCGACATCCCAGGGGCTGAGCCGCCCGATGACGGAAATCTGGCCGCTCCGCAGGGCGGCCAGCGCGGCGGTGCTGTCGTCAAACGTCCGCTCGACGATTTCGCGCGGGCCCCCCGGCTCGGCCAGCGCGTATTTCGGATTGGCCGTGTAATGGACTTCGCCGGCCGAGCGTCCCGTGACGGTGAACGGCGCGACATTGACGAGCGGATCCGCGGCCGGCTGGGCCGCCAGGACCCCGGTCAGCCAGCCCTCGGCCGCGGTCTGCGAGCCGCGGAGCTCGACGACCAGCGTGTCGATCCCTTCGATCTTGGCTCCCTCGAACAGTGCGGCCCAGGCCGGATCGAACGTAGGCGAACCCGGCGCGGCCAGCCGCATCAGGCAATCGGCCACGTCCGGCGCGGTCAGGCTGCGGACGCCGGGCGTCACGCTGCGCAAGCGGAATGCCAACTGCGGCCGGCGCTCGATCGAGGCCAGCGGCGCAAGATCAACTGGCGCCGGTCGGACCGGGCCCCTGGACCTCGACCAGCTGCCGCTGCAGCAGCCGCCGCTCGCGCCGCGCGGCCCAATCGTCGAGCACCAGCGCGCTGCGGCCGGTCAGTCGTCGCGGCTGACCCGGCCGGCTTGCGATTTGCTGCTACCCGCTGCGCCATGCCGGCGCACCATTGGCCCCCGCAGTGTTTCCGCCAGGCCGGCGAAGCCGGACACGCCGACCACGACCGTGGGATGCTCGGCCTGAATTTCCTTGGCCAGCTCGAGGCCGCCGGGAATGCCGGGCCAGACGTCGAGCATCGCGGCGGCCGAC
The DNA here is from genome assembly GCA_963828155.1 of uncultured Planctomycetaceae bacterium. GTDB lineage: Bacteria > Planctomycetota > Planctomycetia > Pirellulales > PALSA-1355 > CAWCAX01. The sequence goes on along the minus strand of CAWHDQ010000005.1, from coordinate 279,282 downwards.
GCCAGGCCGGGGCCACCTGCTTGGCCTTCCATTGCGACTCGGCCTTGGCCTTGAGGGCCGCGGCCCGTTCGCTGAGTTGGGTTTCGTACTTCTTGACCGTGGCGGCAGAATCGTCGGGATAGCGCTCGGCCAGGTTTTTCAGCCAGCCGCGCACCGCCCGGTAGTTCTTCTGCTTGATCGCTTGCTCGACCAGGCGGGAGGTCGTCTTGGCATACAGGTCGGCCAGGCCCTCGTGCTTCGAGCCGCGGCGATCGAGCTCGACCAGCAGGGCCAAGGCTTGCTCGAAGTGACCCCGGGTGACGGCGTCGAGCGCGTCGGTCCAGAGATATTCGTCGATGGCCTGCTTCACGCCGGCCGTCTGCGGATATTTCTGCTCCAAGAGCTCGTAATACTCGTAGGCCTCGTCATACCGGCCGCCTGCCGCCAGGTCGGCCGCGGCGTCCAGGAGCATCTGCTCGAACAGCTTGACTCGCTTGATCGATTTCCAGGCGATCTCGAACGTCTGGTCGGGATGCTCCTTGAGCCGGACTTCGATCGTGTCGGTCGGCTGCGGCGCCTTGGGCAGGCGGCGGTTGGGCAGTTCGATCGGAAAGACCTTGAGCACCGCGTTGTTGTTGTCGGCGTCGAGCGTCACTTCGTCGAACGGATCGACGTAGAGCAGCGACTGCGGCTCGGGGGCGGCCGGTTTTTCCGCGGCCGGCTTCTCGGCCGCTGCTTTGCCCCCTGCGGGCTGCTCGGCGCCGGGCGGATCGTCGGCGCCGGCGCGACCGGCCAGCGCCAGCGCGCAAAGCAACCCGGCGGCCAAGGCGGCCCCGCGATGGGTGAACGGCGATTGCGTGTGGCGTTTCATCTTCAGGGTATCGCGATGTCCAACAGGCAGCCGTCGGCCGTCAAAACCGTGCATTGGCCTTCGCCGGCGGCGGTCGGTCCAGTGGCAGGCCCGGCGGCGAGCGGCTCGTCGAGCTCGACCTTCGCGGCCAGCTTGCCCGCGGCCGGATCGATGCGCAGCACGCGGCCCGAGCGCGTGGCCACGAGGATGCCCTTGTCGCCGGCCAGGGGCGTGCCGCAGGGGGTCGTGCCGGCGCAAGGAATCGAGAAGGTTGTCTTCTTGCCGGCCACGCAGCCGACCAATTCGTCGCCGCTGGCGACCAGGGCCGTGTCGCCCGCGGCGCCGATCCAGCTGACCAGGCGGCTGGGCAGCTTGTGCTCGCCGGCCGGCTTGAGTCCTTTGAGCTCGAAGGCGCGGCAACATTCCATCGCGGGTCACGACAAACACATTCGATCCGGCCACCACCGGCCCGGCCACGACCGGCGCATCGAGGGCCGCGCCGGCCACCTTGACCAGCTGCGGCTGCGGCTCCTTGCGCAAGGCGACCAGGTACAAGGTCGGATGATCGTCAGCCACGACCGCTTCGTTGCCGCCGGGCACCAGGGCGGGGGCGGTCCAGCCGACCAACTGGCCGGGGTGAACGTTGGGCCGCAGCGCCGCGGCCAGCGACTTGCCGCTGGCCGGGTCGACCAGCGCCAGCGCCTCCGTCGGCCAGCGGCACGAGCAATCCGCCGCCCAGCGCCAGCGGCGCGGCCACGATGCCCGGCGGCAGCTCCGCGCGGGCAGCTCCGCTCTTGGCATCCCAGAGCACGGCTGTTGCGGTCCAGCGCCGGCGCCCAGCCACAGCCAGCGCTGGGGGCTCAACCGCACTCCGCGGGCGAAACTCTGGAGCGTCTTCCAGGCGGCGGGCTGCTTCCAGTCGAGCGGTTTTTCCGCGCCCCCATTCGAGACGCTGGCCAACCGCAACGAGCCGGGCCAGTCGGTCGAACCGTCGTCGGCCAGCTCGTTGGCCACGTCGCCGAGCGCCACTTCCCAGGTCCGCGCGGCGGCGGCCGAAAGGGCCAGCGCAACGGCACTGCCGGCGCCTGCGGGTCGACAGGCGGCAACGATGCCATCGCCCACCGGCATGGGTGGCGCATCGAAAACCGCGTCGAGGCCGCGCTTGCCGCGCGCGGCCAGCCGGCCCTTTTTGATCTCGAACGCCCGACAACCGGCGCCGGCCACCCAGAATTGCCCTTCGGCCGCGACGATGAACCATTCGCCGGTCGTCGATCCGCCGGGCACCTGGCCGGCGGTTTTGAGCGGAGCATCGCGGTTGCCGCTGATCGCCAAGGCAGTCACGCTGCCCGACTCGTCGACGACGATCAGATGGTTGCTCACCACCACCGGTTGGGCAGCGATCCGGCGGGGGAGGGGGACGACCGCGGCCACGTCGGCCGGCAGTCCCTTGGCGTCGAGGGCGACGACGCGCAAGCTCGATTCGTCGAGCCCGGCGTGGTCGACGATCGCCACGTATTGCCCGGCCAGTACCGGCGAATAGGCCAGCCCGCCGCGCTCGGCTCCCACGTACAGGACCGCCTTGCAAGTCAGGTCGCCGGCATCGAGGGCGAACAATTCGCCCCGCGCCCCGAGTTGATAGACGAATTTGCCGTCGGCGCTCGCCACGGGCGAACCGACCGGCGGCGAGGGCAACGCGACCTGGTGGGTGCGCTGGCCACTGGTCAGCTCGATCCGCTCGAGCGTCGCCGCCGACGTGCCCGCGTACGCGGCCGTGGGCGTCACGGCCGGCGCGGCCACCAGCGGCGCGGCCAGCGGCTGCCGCCATTTCAGCTTGCCGCTGGCGGCGCGGAGGCACAACAAATCGGGATAGCGCGAATCGACCGCGAGCCAATCGGACTCTTTCCCCTCGCCCGCCAGCGGTTGCACCTGCATGGCAGGCGGGCCAGTGCCCACGTATCGCCGCCAAAGCACCTTGCCGCTGGCGCTATCGAGGGCCCACAGCGCGCCGTCGACGTATGCCCAGGCGGGCGTGCCCGAGGCGCGCGTCGCCGGCTCGGCCAGCCGCCCGACCAGTGCCGTCCAGCCGTGAATGGCCGAGGGCCGTTCTTCGCGCTCGGCAGCGCGGGCTTTCTCGCCGCTCGGCTTGACCAAGGCGGCTTCGGCGGCGGTCAGGGCCGCGAGTTTTTCCCGCAGCGAGGGGTTGGCCGCCAGCTCAGGGAACTGCTCGACGAGTTTGTCGCGGCTGGCCCGGCCGGCCGCCAGATCGGGCCCCGTCGCGGCCTGTTTCAGTTCATCGAGCGTGCGGGCCAGGGCCTTGGGCCGCTCGACTTCGCGCGAGCACGGCCAGCCGATCGTCGACGTCCTGCAGCTTCTGCCAGGGTCGGCTGACGGGCGGCAGGTACTTGTCGTTGGTGGCCAAGGCGTGCGCGCGGCGGGCGAGACCCAGCCGCCGTTCGACTTCACCCGGCTCGTTGGCTTCGTCGGCGCTGCGGGTGAGCACTTCGGACATTTCGGTCAGGATCGCGGCCAGATCGGCATGCAGCTCGCCGTACTCCGGCTCGATGGAGATCTCCGGCAGCGCCGCGTCGGCCGCGTCGAGCGCCTTGGGCCAGTCGGGACGCTCGCCGAGGTGGCTGCGAATTCGGGCCAGCCCGCGATGCACGCGCGCCGCGCTGGCATGCAGCTGGTTGGGATAGCTCCGCAGCAGGTCGTCGTACTTGGTCGCCGCGCTGGCCCAGTTACCGGCGCGATAATCGCCCTCGGCGGCCTGAAACTCGGGATCGCCCGTGCCGCGCAAGACGATCGCCGCGACCACTCCGGCAACCAGCGCCAAGCCGCCGATCGTGCCGGCCACGATGCCGAGCACGTTCTTCGTGCGGCTCGGCCGGCTGGGGCGGGGCGCGGCGGCCACCGGCGCGGCTACGGCGACCGGCGCGGTGGCCACGGCTGCGCCGAACGGATCGCCCGCTGCGGCCGGAGCAGCAGCCGACGTTTCCTCGGCCATGGCGCCCAGCAAGCCTTCGTCGAACAGTCCACCGCCCAGGCCGCCATCGTCGCTGAGCAGATCATCCAGCCCCAGGTCGGCCGTGCCCGACGTCGCCGCGGGCGCCGGCTTCGCCGCCGGTTTCGCGACGGCTGCCACGGGTTTCGCCGCTGCCGGCTTGACCGCCGGGATGCCGGCTGGGCCCGTCGATTGGCTCGGCGAGAGGCCCAGCTCATCTTCCAGCGACACGCTCGAAGCGGGCTTGGCACTCGATTGTGGCACCGCCTTGACCGGTTGCACGGCGGCCGGCTGAACCGTTGCCGGTTTGACCGCGGGAATCCCCGACGGGTTCGTTGATTTGCTCGGCGCTAGACCGAGCTCTTCTTCGAGCGACAGGCTCGACCCGGCCAACGAACTTGGCTGGGGAGCTACCTTGACGGGCTGCACTGCAACCTGCTGAGGCGAAACCGGTCGAGCCGAGGCTGGCTTGACTGCGGGTATTCCCGCAGGATTGGACGACTTGCTGGGCGCCAGACCCAGTTCTTCTTCCAGCGACAGGCTCGAGGCCGGTTTGACTGCCGGTTTCGGCGAAGCGGCCGCCGCGGGCTTGGCGGCTGGTGCCGCGTTGCCGGCCACCGCGCGGAGCAATTGCTCGGCCTGCCGCGCGGTCAGCTCCTGTTTGTCGACCAGCACCTTGATGACGCTGGCCGGCGCGATGGGCCGCGGCGCCGCGGCGACCTGCTTACGGAGCGTCGCCAGCATGCCGGCCGACACCAGGTCGCGCTGCTCGAGAATATTCAGCAACTCGTCGGCGTTCATGGCCGGACTCGTGGCGCTTTCTGGCGACCGTCAGCCGGCCTCCCGCCGGGCGCTTGCCGCGGATACTTAGAGATGACTCGTTTGGAAATCGGCTCGCCGCAGCATCTCAAATGCCTGGTTTCTCGGACACCCTGGGTCGCCCTACGGCCCCGTGGCGACCTCGCACTCAATTGGAATTACGACCGGCCTCGTCGCCGGCTTGTTGCTGAATGACGTGGAACTTGTAACCCTGGCCGTCGGGCACGATGCCGAAGACCGTTTTTTGCACCACGGCGATCTTCTTGCTCTTGGCCGCTGCCTGCTCCAGTTCGGCCAGCTCCTTCTCCACCCGCGGCGGACAGAACATGGCCAGCAACTTGCCGCGGGGATCGAGCTTGGCGTGGGCGGCGATCTTGCGATCGGCCTCGGCCAACCCGCCCCGCTGCCAGGTCAAGTACAACCGGGCTTCGCGACTGGCCGTGCCGGTGCGGACCGTCGGTTGCGGATCGGCCAGGTGCGAAAGGTAAGTCACTTCGTCGGTGCCGCCCAACAGCCCCAGTTCGATTCCGAAGAAATCGAGCTGCCGGGCGTAGCTTTCCAGCGTGACGTCGGGGGGCAGGCGGATTTCCCAGCGTTCGTGCCGCACGTCGCTTTCGGACTGCGACTTGGCCTGACGGCCGGGAAGCACGATCAGGCTCTCGACCGGCTTGGCAGCTTCGGCGGCCATCTCGGCAGCCAGGCCCGAGACGCGATCCAATCGCTCGCCCAATCCGGAAGCGCCGCCGGCCCCGGATTCGGCCAACGGACGTTTCGAGCGCCATTTCGACCGCCGGCGGCGGAGCGAGCGGCGCGACGAAGGTGCCCAGATCCGCGCCGCGCGCTGCCTCGCGCGTTCATCCGGTTCCAAGCCAGCCAGCTGCCCGCGGCGCCGGCCGCGAGCAACACCATCAGCAGCAGGAGCAAGCCCAGCCGCCGACCGCCGCGCCGGGACTTGACCGGCTTGCCGACCGCTTTGCCGACCGGCGCGCCGACGACCGCGGGCTGGAGGGCGTCGAACGGGGCAGGCTCGACCGCGACGTTCTCCAGCGCGGTCGGAAGGGCAGACTTGGCGGGCGATTGCATGAGGCGTCGATCAGTTCTTGAACTGGGCGTCGGGCCGCACCGCCAGATACCACCGCTTCCAACGCTCGACCGCCGCCTGGCGGGCCGCCCGGCTGGGCACGTCGGGCAAGCGCTCGCCGGCCAGCCGCCGGCTGGCCAGGACCAGCGCGCCGTCGGCCTCGCGCACCACCCGCGGATCGGGATCGTCGAGGGCGTAGATCAGCGTCGGCACGCTGTCCAAGTCGCGGAGCCGCCCCAGCACGTGGACCGCGGCGGCCCGGGCTTCCGGCCCGCCGGCCCCGGCCAGCGCGCGGAGCCGGGCGATCGGTTCGGCTCGCTCGCCCGTGTCGGCCGACTTGAGCACGCGGACCAGTTCGTCCGGGTTGGCGGCCAGCGCCGCATGTCCCGGCTCGTCCGGCTGCTCCAGAACCCGCAGCATTTGTTCGGCGGTCAGGCCCCCGAGCTTGCCGACGATCTGCGCGCCGCGGAGCTCGACTTCCTGGACGTTCGAGGGCAACCCGCGGCCGACGGCCAGCGTGCCTTCGCCGTAGGTTTTGGCTCGTTCGATGCTCTTTTTCATCGAGCGGAGCAAGAACAAGATGCCGAACGCGGTGTCGGGCACTTCGCCCGCCCCGCTCTTCCAGCTACCATCCTTGGCCTGGGTCTTGCGCAGATAGGCGAAGCCGTCGTTGTACCACTTGGGTTCCTTGACGACCTTGCCCTCGACGCTTTCGAGGATGCTCTCGTAGCGTTCCAGGGCGTAAAGGTAGTAATGAGTGAAGCCGTCGGGATCGATCTTGTAGTTCTTCCGCATCCAGCTGTTGCCGCGCTCCAGGGCCCGGCGCATCGCTTTCGGATCGACCTTGTTGGTGAGCGGCTTGACCTTGCCCGCCTTGCGGACCGGCTTGAGGGCGGCGGGCAGGTTGGGATCGAGCTCTGGCCCGGCTTCGATCAAGTGCAGCATGTCGGCGCAGAGATAGAGGCTGCCCATACCCGCGGCGCTCAAACCGTTGCGGGCGGAGTCTTGCTTGACGAGTTTGCCGTTTTCGCCTTCGCGGCCCTGGTAGCCGAAGTTGCCGTCGGGATCCTGGGTCCGCAGGAGCCAGTTGGTGACTTGTTCGACCGAGTCGAGCGACATCCGCAGCCCGAGCTTCGAGACTTCCCAATTGCTCAGCACGCCGTACTGAGTCATCGAGGTGTCGCCGGTCTTGCCGAAGTCCTTATTGTCGGTTGGGTAGCCCCAGCCGCCGACCGGCTTCTGCCGCACGTCGAGCGAATCCATCAACTTGCGGATCTCGCCCTGGTACTTGCTGGGATTCAGATTGCAGAGAAAGATGATCGCGATGCCGGTGCTATAGATGCTGTCGCGGATCGCCTTGGCATCGCCGGCGGTGACTTGCTTGCAGGCGTCGATGGCCAGCTTGACCTGAGGATGGTCTTCGCCTTCGCCCGCTTTGACGAACACGAGCCCGACCAGGCACTTGCCCCCCAGCTCGCCGTGCGGCGGGGCCGTTTCCAGGTACTTGATCGCCTTCTTGATGACGGCCTTGACCTCGGGGCTGTCGGGCGTCACCGCCAGGGCCGGACTGAGCCAGACGCCCAGGGCAGAACGAGGGCCAAGAGTGCTCGCCGGGCCCAAGGACCCAACCGGCCGCCAGCGCCGACGATCGTTCTGCATGCAGCGGGGCACGATCATCTTCGCGCAACCCCCTGGCTCCAGATCGAACCAATGAGAAAGGCCAACTAAGAAAGGATCGACGGGGGCAATCCGCTCACCCCGCCGTAGCCGAGAACGGCCGAAACCGCCTTGGGCATGCTAACTTGCTGCGGCGACGACTGTCAATGAATTCGGCACCCGCTGTGCGCGCCGGCTGAGGCGTTGGATTCCAGCCGCAGACCGGGGCTGCCGGACTGGCGACAGCGGGCTGGGCGGACGGCTCAACCGCGCGAAAGTGGACCCGAGCCATTAGGGGCCCGGCGCGCCGCCCGCCGCCAGAAGCTGCGATCAGTCGTCGAACCCGACGACTTCGCCCCCGGCCCGGGTCGACAGAGCCTGCCAGAGCGGCGGGCTGACATCGTCGTTGATCATCCGCACCGAGCCGTCCATCAGCGTCACGTTGACGCCCCCGGGATGGTAACTGCGGGCGGTCACGGCGGCGTAGGTGTAGGGGTTCCCGCTGTTGGCCGCGACCGAGCCCTCGGCCTGAAACACGTAGTCGGCCGGCCCCGTGGTGCCGTCCGAATAGGTCATGGTCATGTTGTAGTTGGGGGTAAACGCCGTCGTGAAACCCGTCTGGGCGCATTTGCCGTCGGCCCACTCGGTATGGCTGGTGTGGGTCTTGAGCGCGGCGGTCGCTTTGGTGGTGCCGCCGAAGGAGGCCACGGCGCTGGCATCGGCCGGGAGGTTCGCCGTGGCGGTGCCGCCCGAGAAGCCGGCGGTCCAGCCCTTGACCTCGGCGGCCATCAAGGTCTTGCTCAGGCCATCGGTAAATTGGCGCGTTTTCAGCTGGACGTTCGGCGAGAAGGCCCCGACGGGCGGAGTCTTTCCGCTGGCATCGAAGATCATCCAGATGCCTTGATTCACCCCGTAATTCGTGAGGTAGCCGTTGGCGATGCCGGTCGCGGCCGTGATCTTGACCATATCGTTGGCCTCCGACGGGCAGACGTAGGTGGAAATCCGGACCGACATGATCGGAGTGACGCCGTCGGGCATGGTCGTGTCTTCGTTGACCGTGGCGATGTTGGCGGCCGTGAAGTAGGACGACAGCACGGTCTCTTCGACATAGGGCAGAATTCGGGTCTGGGCCGACATGTCGTTGGTTTTGTCGCCGGCGATTCCGCTCCAATAGCGGGAATAAGGAAAACACTTGCGGGCGGATTCGTGCTCCAGCATCGCCAAGCCGACCTGCTTCAGGTTGTTGGTACACTGGGCTCGGCGGGCGGCCTCGCGGGCGGCCTGGATGGCCGGCAACAACAGCGCCACCAGGACGCCGATGATGGCGATGACCACGAGCAGCTCAATCAGGGTGAAACCAGAGCGCCGGCGAGATGCGGGACGCATGTTCTGAATTCCTTGGCGAGGAGTTGTTGTAGCGGCGGCCACTTCTGTAATTGAGACTCAGTATCAATACCGCGGATTCTAACCGACCCACCCGACACGTCAAGCCACATGCCGAAGATTTTCTCGCCCCGCGTTCGGCTCAGGGGCCTGAACACTGTGGATGTCTGCGTACCCGCCGATGCGCTGCGTGCCGGCCGATCCGCACTCGCCCGGGCAGGTCTTGGAGCCGGGCGATTGCTCGTCCGCCAGGCGGTCGACGGACGTCGAAGGGCGAGTAAAACCCTGCCACCGCAAGGCACCTGCGGCACCCCGCGGCAGGCCTTCGTTCAATTTCGGCTAGGCCGCTTGAAAGGCCGCGCAGCGGGCACGTATAGTGACGGACTTGATTCCTGTTGGCGGGTGCCGGGCTGAGCATTTTTATCCGCTCCTCGTCGAACCCCGGCGGAGATCCGAGCGTATCCATTAGCAAATCGCCGCGCTAGGCGTATCGACCGAGCTTGCCCCCTGCCGCCGCATTCGAGCGCGGCGCTCGCTGACGCGAAGCGGGGCGACCGGCTCGACGCAGCGGCGAAGCGCAGCCGCAATTCGGCGGCCAGACTGATCTGCCAAGCTGGGCCGCCACACCGGGCAGCCGCAAAGGACGGAGGTCGCATGTCGGACGTTGTGATCGAAACGCGGAACCTGTCGAAGGTTTATCGCGATTTTTGGGGCCGCCAGAAGGTCCGGGCCCTGAAGGCCCTGGACTTGGAAATTCGCCGCGGCGAAATCTTCGGCCTGCTCGGCCCCAACGGCTCGGGCAAAACCACGACCATCAAATTGCTGTTGGGGCTGCTGTTTCCCACCAGCGGGCAAGCCCTGGTCTTCGGCCGCGACGCGACCGACGTTTCGAAGAACGAGCGGCTGGGCTACCTGCCCGAGGAATCGTACCTCTACCGCTTCCTCAACGCCGAAGAGACGCTCGACTTCTACGGCCGGCTGTTCGATATGCCGGCCTCGGTCCGCCGGCAGCGGACCGCCGAGCTGATCGACATGGTCGAGTTGAATCAGGCCAAGCGGCGGCAGCTGCGCGAGTATTCCAAGGGCATGACCCGCCGGATCGGCCTGGCCCAGGCCCTGATCAACGACCCCGAGCTGATTCTGCTCGACGAGCCGACCAGCGGCCTGGACCCGATCGGCACGCGGAAGATGAAGGACCTGATCCTGAAGCTCAAGAGCCAGGGCAAGACGGTGGTCATGAGCAGCCACCTGTTGGCCGACGTGCAGGACGTCTGCGATCGGATCGCGATTCTGCACCAGGGCGAGCTGAAAGAGCTGGGCCGGGTCGACGCGCTGCTGACCGTGCGGGACGTGACGCAGATTCGCGCCTCGGGCCTGAGCGACGCCGCCAAGGAAGAAATCCGCCAGGTGATCCAGCGGCACAACGGCGACCTGAAGGGAATGGAAAACCCGACGACCACGCTGGAAGAGCTGTTTCTGTCGATCGTCCGCGACAGCGAAGCCCGGCCGGGCCGCCGGGCCAAGGTCGAAGCGGACCGGCCGCCCGACGGCCGCGGCAGTTCCTAGCCCGATTCCCGTCAGCCCCGGTCAATGTTTCGGCGCCGCCCTGGCGGCCACGCTGCCTGAGAGTTCCGAACAAGCCCCTCGCCTTCACGATTCGAATCGCCCTGGTATGGTTCAGACCGAGTTTTACCATTTTGCCCAGTGGTTGCCGGGCGCGATCCTCTATTTCTTCAGCTTAGGCGGAGGGCTGCTCGCCGCACTGCTGGCGGGTGCCTTCCTGGTCATGGCATTTCGCTATGGACCGACCGAAGGTGGCGATCGGACATACCAGGCGGCCAAGACGGCCGTGGTCGAACTGGCCCAGACTTCGCCGCGGCGCGGTGTGGGCTCTGGCCCGGCTGGCGATCCAGGAATCGCTCCGCCGCAACGTGCTGGTCGCGCTGGGCGTGTTCTTAGTGCTGCTGCTGTTCGGCGGCTGGTTTCTCGACACTACGTCGAACGACCCCAGCGTGCTGCTGATGACCTTCGTGCTGACCGGCATCACCTGGCTGTCTTGGGCCATGGCGGTGTTCCTCAGCGCGTTCAGCCTGCCCAGCGATTTCAAAACCCACACGATCTACACGATCGTGACCAAGCCGGTCCGGTCGGGCGAGATCGTGCTCGGGCGAATCTTGGGATTCACGATCATCGGCACCGTCATGCTGGTGGTGATGGGGCTGGCGAGCTATATCTTCGCCATGCGGCTGCTCAGCCATAGCCACGAAGTCGACCTGAGCACGGTGGAAACGACAGTCAAGGGCTCCGGCGCCGAAACCACGGCCCGCACCTCGCTGGCCCACGGGCATCGCCACACGGTGACCTTTCGCGATGGCCGCACAACGACCGACCTGCGCAACAGCCATTGGCACAATTTGAACGTCGACGAAACGGTCCGGCCCGGGCGACCTGCTGGTCATCACGCCCAAGAGCCGGGCCGCGAAGCTGTACTTCGAAACTCCGCCCCCGGCTGCGGACCAACCGCAGGCCCCGGGGCCCGCGGGGGACCAACCCGCGGGGGATCAAAAGCCGCAACCGGAGACCCCCTCGAAAACCGAATCGCCCGAGCCGAACAACACTCCCGCGCCGCCAACCCAGCCCGAGGGCAATCGCCAAGGCGAAACGGAGTCGGGCGAAAACAACAAGCCCGCCGGCGAGTCGACGGGCGCCGCGCGGCGGAGGCCAAACCGGCCGACGGCGAAACCCCAAAGACCGACGCAAACACCGAATCGGCAGAACCGTCGGCCGACGGCGAAAAGGCCGCGGCAGAAAAGCCGGCCGAAGACGCAACGCCCGCGGCTGAAAAGCCGGCCGACGAAAAACCCGCTCCGGCCGAGAGCAAGCCGAAGCCGGCCAAGCCGCTCCCGCCGGTCAAGAAGAACGATCCGCCTGCGCAGCCCGCCCGCAAGGTGGCGGCCGACGGCACGGTCGATCTGGGCGTATTCGGGCAGCTCCAGGTCGGCGGCAAGCCGATCGCGGAAGTTCGCAAGTTGATCGCCGAGCACGTCCAGGCGGATCCGCCCGAGGCGGGCCTGACGATCGACTTCGTGCCGAATCGGGCCGAGGCCCTAACGGTATCCGGCCCCGAAGGGGCGTTCATGGCCCGGGTGCCGGTGTGGGGTGAGCTGACGTTCAAGGACCGCAGCGGCAAGGGCACCGCGCGCGGAATCAGCGTGGGCAAGGAATGGACCTACCGCAGCTTCATCGAGGGGGGCACGGTCGCCGCCGCCATCTGGACCTTCCAGAACATCACGCCCGAGCGGTTCCCCGACGGCCTGCCGGTCGAAATGACGATCCGCGTGTTCCGCAGCCACAAGGGGAAAATCGATCGGGGGATTTACGGCAGCCTGACGGTCCGCAATCCGCAAACCGGCCGCGCGACACGCGAAATCCAGTTCCAGGCCAAAGACGCGATCATCGACCGGCAGGACATTCCGATCAAGCTGAGCGACAGCCAGGGCGAACCGCTCGATCTGTTCAAGGATCTGACGGCCGACGGCGCCGTGCAGATCGAGATCAAGTGCATCGAGCCGGGACAATATTTCGGGATGGCGATGCCCGACTTGTATTTGCGGGCCCAGGACGCTTCGTTCGAGCTGAACCTGGTGAAAGCGTTCTTCGGGATCTGGCTGACGATGGTCTTCGTGATCAGCTTTGCCGTGATGTTCAGCACGTTCCTCAGCGGTCCGGTGGCGATGATGGCGACGGTGGCGGTGCTGATCATCGGGCTGTTCACGCAGAACATCTTGGAGCTGGCCCACGGCATCCAGGTGGGCGGCGGGTTGTTCGAATCGATCATCCGGATCGTCAAGCAGCAGAACATGACCCTGGAAATGGACGAGGGGCTGACCCGGACCGTGGTCCAGTCGGTCGACTGGGTGCTGCTGAAGGTCATGGAGGGGATCGCCCTGATGCTGCCCGACTTGAGCAAGTTCAACGAGGCCTTCATCACGCCGGTGGCCAAGGGCTTCGACATTTCGAACGACGCGGTGGGGATCTGGGCGGTGCGCGGGTTGGCGTACCTGTGCGTAGTGTTCGTGGTGGGATACTTCTTCTTGAAAACGCGCGAGGTGGCCAAATGAACCAGCGCCGCGCCGTCTGGAACAAGGTGGGCTACGCTTCAGCCATTCTGCTGCTGCTCTTGCCGCTCTCGTATCTGAGCCAGCCCGCGACCCGCGATTCGGAGGGCGGCCCCCGGCGGGGCGGCAAGCTGGCCCAGTTGCGCGACGAGTACAACCTGAGCCAGGCCGACCTGGGCGAGATCGATCCGACCAGCGAAGCGATCAAGCTGGCCACGCTCGGCATGCGCGGGATCGCGGCCGACATCATGTGGATGCAGGCCAACGAGTACAAGAAGACCGAGAACTGGACGGCCTTTTCCGCCGCCCTGGAGCAGATCATCCGCCTGCAGCCCAACTTCATCGCCGTCTGGCGATTCCAGGGCTGGAACCTGGCCTACAACATCTCCGTCGAGTTCGACGACTACCGCGACCGCTACTACTGGGTGGTCAAAGGCATCAACTTCATCATCGACGGCACCAAGGTCAACAAGAACGAGCCCCGCTTGCTGTACGACGTGGGTTGGGACATCTCGCAGAAGATCGGCCGGGCCGACGAGCACGTCCAGTACCGCAAACTGTTCAAGCAGGACAACGACTTCTTCGACGAGCACTTCCGCAGCGGCGACATCGAGAACATTCCGCCCGCCGAGCGGGACAACTGGCTCGTCGGCCGCCGCTGGTATCTGACGGCCCAGGACGTGGTCGACAAGCTCGGCATCCCGGTCAAGGGGATCACGCCGCTGGTCTTCCACTCGTATCCCGGAATGGGCCTGATCAACTACGCCGAAGCGATCGAAGAGGAAGGCGTGTTCGGCGAGGTGGCCAAGAACGCCTGGCGCAAAGCGGCCGAGGGCTGGCAGCAGTTCGGCGACCGCGACATGCCGACCACGTTCAACGTCACCATCCACCTCAACGATCAGGAACGCTTCGAAGAAAAAGCCCTGGCCGCCGACGAAGAGCTCGACAAGCTGGTGCCCGGCGTCAGCGCGGAGCTGCGGGCCAAGAAACTGCCCACGCTCTCCGACGACGAGCGCGAGGCGCTCGACATTCCGGCCGACAAACGGACCATGGCCGAAAACCTGCGGGCCGCCAACGCCGAGAGCAAGGTCAAGCCGTCGTTCTTCGACGTCGCGTCCGGAGCCGATGCGGCCCACAAGGCCGAAGCGATGCGGCTGGCCGACCTGGCCGCCAATGCCGCCAACCAGGCCCAGATCATCTCCCGGTACCGCGACATCGTCAATTTCGAATACTGGCGGCGGCGCTGCGAACTGGAGCAGACGCGCGCGACGCGTTGGACGCCCACAAGCTGACGTTCGAGGCGGAGACCGCGTTCAAAGCCAGCAATCTGCCGCTGGCCCGCGCCAAGTACGAAGAATCGTTTCAGAAGTGGGCCGCCGTCCTCGAAGCCTTCCCCCGCTTCAAGGACGAGAGCACGTTCGTCGGCGACTTGAAGGACGTGGTCGACCAGTATCGCAAAGTGCTCGACCAGCTCGACCTGAAACTGCCCGAGGACTTCGTGCTCAAGTTCCTGATCGAGCAGCCTCAGGCCACCCCGGCCCCGGCCGACAATCCGTCCAAGGACGTGACCGGCGATCCCTCGCAGCCGGAGACACCCAAGAAGAAGCCGACCGAGGGTGAGGACTCCGCCGGGCCGTGACGCCCGCGCCGGCGTGACGATTCCGCCGGGCCGCAAGGCCCGCGCGGAGTGCAGCCAATCCACCTTGCCCCCGGGTCCGACTTTCCAGGCTCGGCAGGCCTCAGGGGCCGCCATCCGACCGGGCGACCACGGGCCCCGGGCCGTGGTATCATAGAGGGGTGGTGCCGCTCGCCAGCCCTGTTTCCGCCGCCCGGGCAGGATCCTGCCGCGGACTGCCGGCCGGCCCGAAGCCGCTTTGCCTCGCCCCCCGTTCATCGCTCGCACCCGCGCCCGCATGTCGTCCCTGATTTCCGGCATCAGCATCACTTGCTTTGCCTCGAGCTACGCCATCGCCTGGCTGCTCGAAGGCTCGCGCCTGCTGTTTCGCAGCGGAGTACGCGGGGCCGTGATGGTCGGCTTCGCGGCCGCCGGTTTCTTGGCCCAGACGCTCTACCTCGGTTGCCGGGCCGCCAGCGATACCGCCGCGCCCTGGCCAGCAGCTTCGACTGGTGCCTGCTGGCCGCCTGGCTGCTGGTGGCCGGTTACTTCTATGCGACGTACTATCATCCTCGGGCAGGCATCGGGCTGGTCGTTCTGCCGCTGGCGCTGCTGCTGATCGGCGCGGCGGCCGGCCTGGCCGATCGTGAGCCGCTGGCCCGGGCCGGCGCCTCGCAGCTGTGGGGCATGATTCACGGCATCTTCCTGCTCTTGGGCACCGTGGCCGTGCTGATCGGCTTTGCCGCCGGGGTGATGTACCTGATCCAGGCAGCCCGGCTGAAGCGCAAGCTGCCGCCGCCGGCGGGATTGAAATTCCTCAGCCTGGAATGGCTCGAACGCGCCAGCGCCGCTCGCTGATCGTTTCGACGATCTTCGTGGCGATCGGATTTCTGGCCGGGGTCGTCCTGAACCTGTCCTTGCCGCGGCGATGCCGAGCTCTCGTGGAACGACCCGGTCATCTGGACATCCGCCACGATGCTCGCCTGGCTGGTGGCGGCCTCGCTGTTCAACGCCGCCTACCGCCCGGCCCGCCACGGCCGCAAGGTGGCTTACCTGACGATCGCCAGCTTCGGCTTTCTGGCTCTGGCCCTGGCCACGCTGCTGTTGGTCGATACCGGCCACGGCGGCCGGGCCTCGGGCGGGCACGCCGCCCAAGCGGCGGGAGGCCGGGCATGAAACTGCTCATGGTCGGCTGCAGCCATCATCGCACGGCCATCGAAATGCGCGAGCGGCTGGCTTTCAGCTCTTCGCAGGCCGGCGCTGCGCTCGACCAGATGCGGAAGCAGCTTTCCCCAGGCCGAAGCCGTGCTGCTGTCGACCTGTAACCGCGTCGAGCTGTATACGGCCTGCGAAGATCCCGCCGGCGTGCCCAGCCACCAGGACGTGGCCCAGTTCATGGCCGACTTCCACGGCCTGCCGGTCTACGAGATCTTCGACGACCTGTTCGAGCGCTCGGGCGAGGACGCGGTGCGGCACCTGTTCACCGTGGCGGCCAGCATGGACAGCATGGTCGTCGGCGAGCCGCAAATCCTGGCTCAGGTCAAAGCCGCGTACGAACTGGCCAACTCCTGCCAGAGCACGGGCCCCTTGACCCACAGCGTCTTCCAGGCCGCGGTGCGGGTAGCCCGGCGGGTGACCGACGAAACCACAATTCATCGCCGCCGGGTGAGCGTGGCCAGCGTGGCGGTGGGCCAGTTCGCCAGCGAGCTGTTCGAGAGCTTCGCCGACAAGCAGGTGCTGGTCATCGGGGCCGGCGAAATGGCCGAAGAGACCCTCCGCTACCTGCAGGACGAGGGGGCCCACCGGATCGTCATCGTCAACCGCGACTTGGGCCGGGCCGAGCAACTGGCCGAGCGCTGGCAAGGCCGGGCCGAGCCCTGGAGCCGGCTCGTGCCGCTGTTGGGCGAGGCCGACCTGGTGGTCAGCACGACCGGAGCGAGCCAACCGATCGTCAGCCGGGCCGATTTCCGGACCGTCGAGGCGGTCCGCGACCAGCGGCCGATGATGATCCTCGACCTGGCCGTGCCGCGCGATTTCGACCCGGCGATCAACGACTCCTTGGGCGTTTACCTGTACTCGCTGGACGACCTGGAGAAAGTTTGCCGGCAGAATCGCCAGCAGCGCGACAAGGAACTGCCGGGGGCGATCGCCATCATCGAGCAGGAAACCAACCGCTTCATCACCGAGTTGCACCACCGGGCAACGGCCCCGATCATCAAGCGGCTCCGCGAAGGCTGGCACCAGCCGAAAGAGGACGAGCTGCGGCGGCTGTTCAACAAGCTGCCCGAGCTGACCGAACGCGAGCAGGACGAAATCCGCCAGGCCTTCGACCGGCTGGTCAACAAATTGCTCCACCCGCCCCTGGAATCGCTCCGCAGCGAAGCCCGCGACGGGACGCCGCACGGCCTGCTCGACGCCCTGAAGCGGCTGTTCCAGCTGAAGGATTGAGGGCCGCGGTTCGCGAGTCTGCCGGAGGGCGCGGCCGCTGAATCAGTAACCGGCCTGAGCGGCGATCGCGGGAGGGCAACCGATGCCCAGCAGGAACTCACGGAATTCGGCGACGATGTGTTCGTCGCAACGCCGAACGAGGAATTCAGCGTCTTGAATCACCTTGAAGACGGTCCCGCCGAGCTGGAGCGATTGGGGCGAGACCTTGGGGCGATCGCAATTATGAATACAGTCATGGCGCCGCTGGAAAATGTCGCGGAATCGCTCCTCCATCTGTTCCCTGGCGTCCTCGATCGCCTTGCCCTTTTGATTTGCGGCGACGCGCGATGAACGCGGTGTG
The DNA here is from genome assembly GCA_963828155.1 of uncultured Planctomycetaceae bacterium. Taxonomy (GTDB): domain Bacteria; phylum Planctomycetota; class Planctomycetia; order Pirellulales; family PALSA-1355; genus CAWCAX01. Next base: position 261,992 of record CAWHDQ010000005.1, on the reverse strand, counting down.
GGTGACTCCAAATAGGCGTTTCTTCGCGTCAGGGTGGACGATCCAGTCGGCCATCCTGTCTTGAAAGAACCTGTGTCCCTTGCGGAAAAATTTGTTAAAGAGCCCCTGGATGGCAGACAGGCTGAGGACATTTTCCCGCACCATCATTTTCCGAGCGGCCATTCGCCACCGCCAGTTCTCGTTGTTCGTATACGGCTCGAGGATGGCCCGGATCGGAAAGCGGATATCGTAAAAGAACTCGGGAAGGATGGCCGCTTGGTGGCGGCTCTTCGAGATTAACGCAGCCGCCACGATGTCCGTGTACGCGTCACAAAAATATGCGTCGATTGCCCCGACCGCGAACATCCAAGCACTCCGCAGAAGGTCGGAGCGGAGCATCTGCTCCGCTGGGTTATTGCGGGGGAGCATATCTGCGTGGGCGACAATGGCACGCGCCCGGGCGACATCCTGCTCGAAGTGGTTTAAGGCCGTGGCGGGCACGGTCGAATCCTCGGGCCTAATCCGCCTGAGTCACTGGATCGCCCTGCTCATCGTAATGGATCAGATTCTCGTCTTCGTCGAACCCGACCCTGCGGTGGAATGGGAAGACGACGTTCCAGAGATCGAGAATTTCCTCGACTTCGAGGCCGCCGTCAATGTGGGCGACGATTTTCGCGACGAGAGCTGAGTCACTTTCTTTGCCCGCGTCCTCAATGACTGGATGCTCCGGAAAAAGTTCGTTGTGGATCTCGACCAGATCGTCGCGATGGGCCTTCTTGACGGCTTCTGCGAGCCGATCGATTGCCTGTTGCTTCGTAATCGTCGTCATGATCGGTCACTCCGGCGCCCGCTCGTTTGTGCCATCGGGAATCGCAACCACCATTATACGGGAATCGCGTCCAAAACGATTCCGACTAACCGAGTTTTCGGAATGTGCCGGCAGGCGTCAATTCATCGCTCGACTGGGCCGCGTGCCAGGGTTGCCCGGGCAACGGCCCGGCAGGCCGGGGCATGCGTTGCCATGCCGCGGGCGGCCTGATGGTGCCGTGGTCGCGATTGGGCCGCGAGCCAGCGATCGACCATGTCCCGGTGCGCCAGACCTGCCGTCGACCCGCGTTCGGTATCGACTCCCGAGCGGCGTCCTCCTGTCGCGCTGCCACCGGACTCCGGGAATGGCCCGCACAATCGGCACGGCCGGCAGCGGCGCGAGCTGCGGGGCGGCGACGGTAGGGCCGGCGGCCGGCGCGCCTGGCTATGCCGGGCGGGGCGATTGGCCGCGGCGTGTGGGGGCCGGGAGAATGCCTTCGCCCCGACGCAAACCCCGGCCGATACCAGAGATTGCCCCTGTGCCCGCCAGAGCCATCTGCGCCCGCCAGGGTCGTTGTCTCGTCCTCCCGCAGACACCACGAGGTCCGAAAGAGATGGCCAAAGACACGTTCCGGGTCGTCACCCGGGGAACCGACGGCACGCTCCACATCCGCGACTACAACAAGCCCGAGGCGCTGCAAAAGCAGCACACGCAGATCGGCATCGACGATTGCAGCACCGACCTGGGCTTGCGCGCGCTGCCGGTTTTCCGGGGTCTGATCGGCCCCATGCCCGAAGGCAAGAACATCATCCGCTACGAGTCGCCCGACGTGTTCGAATCGCTGACCAAAGAATGGACGGTCGCCAAGACCGGCCTGCGCCCGCAAGAAGATGTTCAGCGAACCGGCCATCGAGCAGCAGTAGCCGCCCACCGCGCAGCAGAGAACTCGGAATCACAGCCCCGCGGGCGGACCAGTCGGTCCGCCCGCGGTCGTTTGCGGGCGACCACAGACCGCCGCCGAGGCTTCGAAAAATCATCCGGCCTGCGCCCGCTCGGCGGTGCCTCTCGTCCGCGGTAGGATGAACCGCATGGCCGAAGACCCAAAGTTATGGCAGTGCCTTCGAGTGGGAGACTTGGTTCGGCTCACTCGCCTTCCGAAAGATTTCTTCGTATGGTCCAAGCTCCATCGGGAGACGCGTGAGGCTTACCGATACCTGCTGAATCGGCGGTCGCCCGTCAGGGTCGTCGAAGTGGACGAGTACGGTTATCCGTGGATCGAATTCCGGTTCCGAGACCGGACCGGAAAGATGGGCTACCATTGGCTGATGATTAACCACGGCGGGATCGCTCGCGTGAAGCGGCGCAAAAAGGCTCGGCATCCGCCGACAAAACGGATTTAGGATCCTACCGCCGCGGAAGGCTACTTGCCCGCCGGCTCGCCGGGCTCGGAGAGCAGCAAGTCGTCGATCTGCTCGGCGTCCGCTTCGACCCGCGCAAAAAATCGCTCGCCGGCCGGGGACATTGCCCGGCCGACGAGCGAGCTGCAGCGACTTGAACTCTCCGCCCGCCGATCAGGACGGCGGCTTGTGCTCTTTGTGGCAGTTGGCACAGTTGGCGGCTTTTTCCAACTCGGCCTTGGACCCTTCCTTGTCGGCCACGACGTCCTTGGCCGCCTTGAGCAGCGCGCCGGTCTTTTCCTGCCAGCTGCCGGGCTCGCCCTTGGGCGGCTTGTTCTGGCCCAGCGCGGTGTAGAGCTCGACCAGTTGCTCGGCGTCTTCCTTGGTGCCAGCGCCCGAGACGATCTTCTTCAGCAGCCCGCCGTCCGGGGTGTGGGCTTTCTTCATCACTTCCTTGATCGTGTGCTTGGGCTTTTCCTCGTCCGCGGCGCGGACGATAGTCAGGCCCGCGCCGAGGGCCGCCAGCACTGCGACCGCAATCACTCGTCTCATGTTGTGACTCCTGGGATTGATGAACACCAATGCGCTAGCCGCCCCTGGGGCGGACGAGCCCTAGGGATCGCTGGCCGAGCGGCGCCGCATTATGCCCGGTCCGGCCTGGGATTCCAACGATTTACATCAGATTCTTGCGCTCGGTCGGATCGCTCAGCCGCTGGGCGATCCACTCGGCCGAAACGAACGGCAGGAGCAGGCTGCGGAGGTTTTTGGCGAGCCAGCGGCGGTTTTCATCGTCGAGGGGCGGCGGATCGCCCTCCGCGCCTTGCAGGCCGCCCCAAGTCCAGCGAAAGGGGCGCCGATCTTGCGCCGCCAGAGCGCTCAGTCGCTCCGCGATGCGCAAAGCCCAAACCGCGCCGAACAAGTTGCAAAAGTCCCGCCAGAGACGCGTCAGCGGGTCCTCGTCGCGGGCCGGCTTGCCCGACAGCCAGGCCGCCGCCGCCAGCGCCGCCCCGAACAGGGCCAGCGCCATGTGCGGCGCGAAGGGGTCGATCCCGGCCGCACCGGGCAGAAACCGGGCCAAGAGGGCCACCTCGGCCGCGGCGTAGAGCAGCGCCGCCAGGCAGAACCGCGTCGCCACGTAGTTGAACGTGCCGATCCCGATCAGCACCACCAGAAACCAGCTCCGGGCCGGATGCATCCCGCCCCCGCGGTGAAACAGCAGCCACTCGCCGCTGGGCAAGGCGAGCACGACCCACAGGGCCAGCACCACCCATTGCCAGGCCCGGTGTTGGGGGCGCTTGCGCGCCGAACAGCGCCATCAGCGGACAGAACGTGGTCATCGCCGCCGCGAAGTAGATCGCCTGGGCGCTCTTGCTGTGCGGATCGTCGACCGTGGCGGCGAGCGCCGGGATCACGAGCGAGAGCAGCGCCAGCGAACCGAAGGCCCAGTACCAGGCGGCCACCAGCGTCGTGCCGCGCAGCCGACCGCGGCGGGCGAGCAGGATCGCCAGGCCCACCGCGCCGCAGATCAGTGCTCGCGCAGCCGCGGCGGGCTCGCCGGCCACTTGCGCCAAAAGAATCGTCACACTCGGCAAGATCGACTCGCGCGGCTCGGCAGGTGGCCAGAAATCAACGTGTCCCGCTGGCGACTGATTCTACTCGCAAAGCCCGGCGGACACACCGCTTGCTCCGGTCGATCGCCGACCAGGGTCGGGTTGTGCGGTCCGTGCCGGCGCGGAAACGTGGCGAAAAGGTAACGGTTGCATTTGCTCAACCGCGAACCGCGAGGCATGTTTCCTTAGGTGGCGCTCCGCCGGTACCCGCCGTGGCAACCAACCCACGTGCAATGTGATCACGTTTCACTTCCAGGGTTACAACCGGCGACGCCGCAATTTCGTCCGGCGCCCGCAAGGCGCGACGGGACATGATGGAGAAAGGAGCAAACGGATGGTGCGAAATCTCTGGCTCGTGGTTTGTCTGGCGGTGATCGCCCTGGTTTCGGGGCGCTGTTGCGCGAGCGCCGTGGCAGGCGACGGGGTCGACCCCAATGGGGGCAGCGCGACTCCGGCGCGGTTGGCCAACTTGCGGAACATCTGGGGCCCACCGGCCGGTACGATGTATAGCCTGGGCGGTTACGCTCCGGCCAGCGGCTGCGGCTGCAACAACGCCGAGGTGGCTTCGCCCACTGGCTGCGCCGGTATCTGGAACGGCTATCAAGCCCGACCCTGCGGGCTGCACCGGCACTTTGCGGATGATGGTTCCGGAGCCGGCGGCTGCAATGCCGGCGGCTGCGCTAGTGGTGGATGTGCCAGCGGCGGCTGCGACAAGTGCGGCGGCCTCGGTGGACTGTGTGGTTGCCGGCATGGTTGGGGTGGCTGCGGCGGCGGCTGGGGCGGCGGTCCGATCGTGACCGGCGCCTTGGGCTGCGGCTGTGCTCCGGTGGCGACCTGCAATCCCTGCAAGCGGCATCACTGCCCGTTGTTCGGCCACTGCAAGCGCAAGGCGGTTTGCTGCGACGGCGAGACGGCCGCGTGCGGCGCAGGCTCTTACGGCGGCGGCGAAGTGATCGACGGCGGGTCGAACGGCCCGATGCTCGCGCCCACGCCGGGCCCCGAAAGCATTCAGCCGGCCCCTCAGCCGCCTGGCCCTTCGGCCGAGCGGCAGCCGCGGCGGTTCCGGCCGTTCACGGCCTGGAAGAGTGCCGACAAGGAGCAAGGTTAACCGACAACGACCAATACTCGGCTTGCGGCCGGCCGTCGGGGAGGCGGCGGGTCGCTCCGGCCGAGAGGCGTGTCAGCGGGCGGGTCCTTCGGGACCCGCCCGTTTTTTTTTGCGCCAGCGGGATCGACAATTCCGCCCGGGGACTTGAAAGGAGCTGCCGTCCGCACGCGGACCCCTGGGACCCGATTGAATCGAAGCCAAGCTCTGCCGAGGAACGCAGCTGAACGGGATGGACGCAGATCCCAGCCGGGACGAGGACGGACGGAGAAAGACCCGCGATCTCGCAGAATCTGCGATCAGTTCTCGCTTTGCTCCGAGTCGAGCGAGACGGGCGCTCGAACGACGTAGCGCTGCTGCCCTGGACCGAATGCTGCGGGCGAGGAACTCGCTGGCAGTTGATTGGGCGGCGCTGGCCCTGCGGTCGAGCCTTGCGGCGCGGTCCAGGAATTGGCCGAAATACTGCTGCCCGCCGCTACGCCCGATCCCGAAGCGGTGGCTGCGGCTGAAGCGAGCGACGAAACCGCCGTTGTCGGCGGACTCGGTCCACTGCCGGCAACCAGCGGCGCAGCGGCAGCAGCGGCGGTTACCTGGCCGATCGCTGCCGCGGACGAATTGGCGGCCAGGCTTGGGGCGTTGAGAAAGTTGATCACCGTCAAGGCATCGAGCGGCGTTACCTGGCCGTCACCGTTGACGTCGAGGTAATCGGCCGGCCCGCTCGGCGGATTGGCGAGTTGACCCAATGCGTGATTTCCGTTGGCATTGAGCTCGTTGATGATCACCAGCGCGTCGAGCGGCGTCACGGCGCCGTTGCCGTCCACGTCATCGGCCGTGATCGGGTTTTGCCAGGGCGTGTTCGAGCCGACGTTGATGATGAAGGTCTGCGGAGTCGACACGCCGTCGCCGTGCAGCGTGACCGTGACGACGGCTCCGCCGGCCGCGCCGTACGCGGGCGTGTAAGTAAGCGTGCCGGTCGGCGTGATCGCCGGCGGCACCGCGAAGAGCGACGGGTTCGTGGTCTGCACGACGAAGGTCGGCGTAGGCCCCGCGTCGATCGCGGTGGCCCAGTTGGCGACGGACTGCGCTTCGGCACCCTGCGGCACGCTCTGATCGGGTCCCTTGGTGAACGTCGCCACGGGGGCTGCTGCCTGCGGGTTGCCCAAGAATCGCGCCACGATTCCCGCCCCGTCGGTGCCGTTGGCCGCCACGACCAGATTTCCGTCCGGCTGCACGGCGATACCGCCTGGCCCGGATGCGATGGAACTAAGGACGAGTCCCTGGTTGCCGAATGTCGCGTCGAGACTGCCATTGAAATTGAGGCGTGCTAGCCCCAACTCGTCGACCGTGCTCGTGCCGCCGGGAACCAGCCCGACGAACGTCAGCACGTACTGCCCGTTGGGCTGCACCGCGAGGCTCTGATTGACGTTGTAGAAGCTGACTGGCTGGTCGATTTGCGCGATCCCGCCCTGACCGAACGTGGAATCCAATTCGAGATTGGCGGTCAGCCGGGCGACGAACGGAAGTTCCTCGGTCCCGCCGTCGGAAGCGACCGCAGTGGCGACCGAAAGGACGATGTTGCCATATTCGTCGACGGCGACGCTCGACAGCGCGTTCAGCGCCGGCGATAGGCACGCTGGCGGAGGCGAGAATCGTTCCCGACGGATTGTAGAGCACGACTTGCGGCCCTGACTGGCTGCTGTCGTAAAGCACGACATCTCCGTTTGCCTCCAGCGCCAATCCGCTCGGGGTTCCGCTGCCGGCCGGCAAATTCGGCGAGGCGAACGAACCGTCCAAGCTCCCGTTGACGTTGAACCTGTCGACCTTGCCGGAAACAGCATCGGCGACCAGGATCTTTCCGTCCGGTTGAATCGCGAGGCCCGCGACGCAGACACTCGAGCCACTGGTGTTATTGACCGCGACCAGGCCGCCGTTGCCGAAGCTGGTGTCCACGGTGCCGTCCGCGTTGAAGCGAGCCAAAAATCCACCGTAAACCTCTCCCGGATTGGGTAAGCCTATTTGGCCCAAAACCACGATCTTGCCGTCAGGTTCGAGCCCCACTTGAATGCTGAACTTCGATCCCCCGCCAAAGAGCGCATCGGCAACGCCCCCGTTACCGAAGCTCGTGTCGAGCGAACCGTCTGGGTTGTATCGGCTCACCTCCACTTCGCCCGGGTAGGATCCGTCCTTGTAGACCGTAAACGCGGTTCCGGCCGCGACGACCTTCGAGTCCGGTTGAATGGCTACTGCGGCCCGCTGGTCGAAACCGGCCGAAAAATAATACTGGGCATACCCGGTGCCGGCGAAGCTCGGGTCCAACGAACCGGCCGAGAGCAGTTCGCGCGATTCCAGCGGTTCCAGCGCCAGGCGGCGCCCGAGCGGCGCACGAAGCGTCGGCCGACCGCGGAATCGTCTCGGTCGGTCGTGCATGGCGAGGTACCGGACGAATGCGGCGAGGGAAGGGGGTCGTTGGCGGAACGTAGCACGACACGCTATTTTAGGCCTCGCACCGATCAACTGTCAAAACGCAAGCCCCCCTCACTCTTACGATGGCCACCGTGCTATTTGCCTGGGAGTTGGGCGCCGGCCTGGGCCATCTGGTGAACCTGCGCCCGCTGGTGGCCGGTCTGCTTGAACGCCGGCACCGCGTGGTGCTGGCGCTGCGGGACTTGTCGCGAGTTCGCTGGATCATTCCCGACTCGAAGGCCGCGCTGCTCCAAGCTCCGCACAAGACTTGGAACCCCAACCTGGGGGGAGAACCCTGCACGTTTGCCCAACTGCTCGCCCACGTGGGTTTCGGCGCCGCCGACGAGTTGGCGGCGCTGGTCGAGGCCTGGCGCAACATCTACGCCGCGGTGCAGCCCGACCTGATCGTATTCGATCACAGCCCGACCGCGCTCTTGGCGGCGCGTGGCCTGCCCGCGCAGCGCGCCCTCGTCGGCGCCGGTTTCTTTTGCCCGGCCGACGTGACGCCGCTGCCCAACCTGCGGAACTGGCTTTCGCCCGATCCCGCGGAACTGGCCCGGGACGAAGCGCAGGTCCTGGCTCATCTGAATGCCGTCTTGGCGGCGGCAGGCCAGCCCGGGCTGGGGCGAGTTTCGCAGCTCTACCAGCAAGTCGACGAGAATCTGCTGCTGACGTTCCGCGAACTCGATCCTTACCCGGATCGCGCCAGCGGCAAATATTGGGGCGTATTTACCGAAGCAGGCGGGGCAGCCGCCGACTGGCCGCGCGGGGCCGGCCCGAAAATCTTCGCCTATCTCAAGCCGTGCGCCGCGCTAGACCCACTGTTTCAAGCGCTCGTCCAACTCGACGCGCGGGTGTTGGCTTGTGGGGATGGATTCGGCGAAAAGCTCCGCCGCCGCTTCGCCAGTTCGCGAATTAAGATCAGCGATAAGCCGCTGGATGTGGCCCAGGTCGCGGCCGAGTGCGACCTGGCCGTGCTCAACGGCAACCACGGTACCGTGTCGGCACTGCTCCGGGCAGGCAAACCGGGACTGCAGATTCCGATCTACTTGGACCAGGCGCTCGTGATGCAAGCCGTCGTGCGCGAAGGCTGCGGCCTGGGGGCATCGCCGACGGGCACCGACCCCATCGCCCAGCGGCTTGCGGCGCTGCTCGGCGAGTCGAAGTATACGGCCGCGGCCCGGCAATTTGCCGAGCGCTATGCGGCGCTGGACATGCAGGCCCAGCTCGTCGCAATGCTCGGTCGCCTCGAAGAACTGGCGGCGAGCTAAGGCCAAGGTGGTCGGCGTTCGCCTTTCGCCTTGTTCCAACCGCCTTTTGCCTTTTGCCTTCTGCCTTCTGCCTTTTGCCTTCTGCCTTTTGCCTTTTGCCTTCTGCCTTCTGCCTTCTGCCTTCTGCCTTTTGCCTTCTGCCTTCTGCCTTTTGCCTTCTGCCCTACTTGATCTCCTTCACCCGGACCTTGCGGTAGCGGACGAACTGCCGGGTGAAGTCGCCGCCGCCGTGGACTTGCAGGGCGATGCCGCCGGTGTCGCCGAGCCGCTTTTCCTGGTCTTCGAATTCCATGAACCGCACGCCGTTGATCCAGGTGACGATCTTGGGCGGGTTCGCGGTGATCCGGGCCCGCAGCTCGTTCCACTGGCCGGCCTTCCAGAACTTGGGCCAGTCTTCGACCTTGATCGGCAGCGGGAACGGGGCGTCCTGCTTTTGAATCTTTTCGACCGAATCGAGGAAGTTGAAGTTCCGCAGGTGGATGCCGCCCGAGAGCCCCTCGCCGTAGATGCCGGCCAGGTTGCCGCCGCCGTGGTAATCGACCATGTACTGATAGGCGTTGCCCTGCTCGGTGCTGCGGAGGAACAGCCCGCTGTCGGGCCCGAAGTCGTTGTTCATCTCGAGGACGACTTCGAAATCGCCGTAGGCCTTGTCGGTGATGATCAGCCCGCCGTTGCCGGGAATGTCCTGGCTGCCGGTGATCGCGCCGTCTTCGACGACCCAGCGTCCGCCGGTCTTGTTGCCGCTCGTGCCGCTGTGGCCGGTCTTGGCGCTCACGTGCCAGCCGTCGAGCGTCTTGCCGTCGAAGATCAGAACGTAGCCGGCGTCGTCGAATTTCTCGCGGGGGAAATCGTCTTCCGCCCGAGCTGCGACCGCGGCGAAAACAACCGCTACCGAAGAAATGATCGGGAGATAACGCATGTTAAGTTCCTTTGAATGGGGCGGACGATCGTCGGAACGCCCGCCGTCCGAACTTGGACCGCACTAACCTGATTGAAACCATGCCGAACCGAAAACGCAGATGAACGCCGATAGACGCGGATACGCGCAGATCGGTCCTCCTTGAACATCCAGTTCTGAACGTGCTGTGTCTCTCAAACTCCGCCGAGCCGGTGGAGTGCTTCTTTCAAGGCATTTCATCTGCGTTCTTCGGTGCGTATCCCCGTTCATCTGCGTTCGATCGACGGGCCTCGCAACGGACCGATGCCAGCGGTCCGAGCTTGGCTCGCACTGCCCAGCCTGAGCCTCACGCGGCTACGAATCCAGAAAATGATCGATGCCGTCGGCCTTGGCGATCACGACGACGCCGTTCTCGCTGACGGTGAAGCCGCGGGCCCGGTCGTGTTCCAGGTCGTAGCCCACTTCGGTGCCGGCCGGAATCCGCACGCCCTTGTCGATGATCGCCCGGCGAATCCGGGCTCGGCGACCGATGTCGACCCGTTCCAAGAGAATCGAGTCCTGGACGTGGGCGTAGCTGTTCACCCGCACGCCGGGGCCCAGGATCGAGTCGCTCGACCTGTCCGCCCGAGAGGATCGAGCCGGTGCAGACGATGCTGTCGACCGCCTCGCCGCGCCGTCCGCCGGTGCCTTCTTCGGCAAACACGAACTTCGGCGGCGGATAATTGGGATGATACGTGCGGATCGGCCAGCGATCGTCGTACATATTCAAGAGCGGATCGACGGCCACCAGGTCCATGTTGGCTTCGTAGTAGGCGTCGAGCGTGCCGACGTCGCGCCAGTAGGCGTCCTGCTTGCGATTTTCGTCGCGGAAGGGGAACGCAAACACCCGATGGGTGTGGATGATCGAGGGGATAATGTCGCGACCGAAGTCGTGCACGCTGCCCGGCCGGGTGGCGTCGATGCAGAGCTGCTCGAACAGGAACCGGGCCGTAAAGACGTAGATGCCCATCGAGGCGAAGATATGCTCCGGGTCGCCCGGAATCGTCTTGCCGACCGGCGGCTTCTCCTCGAACCCGACGATCCGCTGATCGTCGGCCGTTTCGACCACGCCGAAGTGCTTCGATTCGTGGGCCGGCACCCGCAGGGCGGCCACGGTCAGATCGGCCTCGTTGCTTTTGTGGTACTCGACCAGGTTGAAGTAATCCATCTTGTAGATGTGATCGCCGGCCAGGATCACGACGTACTCGGGGCGCTCCTTTTCGAGCGTGTAGATGTTCTGATAGACCGCGTCGGCCGTGCCCTGGTACCAGTGCTCGTCGATCCGCTGCTGGGGCGGCACGACGTCGATGAATTCGCCCAGCTCACGGCAGAGGAACCGCCGCCAGCCGAGGTTGATGTGCCGGTCGAGGCTCATCGCCTTGTACTGCGTCAGCACCAGCATCTTGCGGATGCCGCTGTTCAGGCAGTTCGAGAGGGCAAAGTCGATGATCCGGTACAGCCCGCCGAAGGGCACGGCCGGCTTGGCCCGATCGCGGGTCAGGGGCTCGAGCCGCGAACCCTTGCCGCCGGCCAGCACGACTGCCAGAACACTGTTCATACCCGTTGCTCCGACACCGTTGCTCCGACACCGACCCGCCGCGAAACCAGGCCCGAAGCGTGCCGCTCGCCGCCACAGGGCTGCCCGCCGTCGCATCTTATCGCCTAAACCGGGTCAGCTAAAGGGGCCGGAGCACCACCGCCGGGGGGCTGCCCTGGCGACGGTCAGCCGTCGATCCATTGCCGGTGCCACCACTCCAGCACCAGCAAAGCCCAAAGCCGATGGCTGTGATCGAAGTGCCGAGTCTCGTGCTCGCTGATCAGCCGCTCAATGGCTGCGGGGCGAAAATAACCGCGGTCTAACGAACGCCCATCGAGCAACACTTCGCGGACGGTATTCTTCAGCGGCCCCCGAAACCAATGGTCGAGCGGCACGCCAAAGCCCATCTTCGGACGGTCGGGCGGCATCAGCTCGCCGAACGCCGCCCGCAGAATCCGCTTGCCGCGCCGCCAGCCGAACTTGTGCGCGACCGGCATCCGAGCTGCCAGCTCCACCACCCGATAATCCAAAAACGGCTGCCGGCACTCCAGGCTGACCGCCATCGAAGTCATGTCCACCTTGGTCATCAGGTCGCAGGGCAAGTAGGTCTCCAGGTCGGCCAGGCTGGCCCGGGTGATCGGGTCGCGGCCGGCCGAATGGGCGAAAGCCTCGGCCACGAAGTCGACCGGGTCGGCGTCGGGCAGCGCGGCGAGAAAATCCTCGCTGTACAGGGCCCCGCGCCGACCTTCGCCGAAGATCGCGATCCATTCGGCATGCCGCCGGGGTGGAGCCAGGGCCAGCGACTCGCCGAACCGCACGGCTCGCCGTAGCGTCGAGCGCTGTGGCCGGTTCCGCGCCAGGTGCTGCCAAAAGTGGGCGCCGGCCAGCCGCCGCAGGGGCGCGGCCAACGGTCCAGCCAGCCGGCCAACCGATTGGCCTGATACCGCGGGTAGCCGGCAAACAGCTCGTCGCCGCCATCGCCGGTCAGGGCCACTTTCACATGCTCGCGGGCCAGGGCGGCCACGTGATAGGTCGCCACCGCCGAGCTGTCGGCCAGCGGCTCGTCGAAGCACCAGGCCAATTTCGGCAGGATGTCGAGCTGGGCGGCGTCGACTCGCAGCTCGTGATGCTCGGTCCCCAATCGCTCGGCCACTTGCCGGGCGTATCGGCTTTCGTCGTACTCCGGCTGAGCGAAGCCGATCGAAAAAGTTTTGACCGGCGCGCCCGACAGCCGCTGCATCAGGCCGACGATGAGCGACGAGTCGATCCCGCCCGACAGAAACGCGCCCCAGGGCACGTCGCTCTGCATCCGCAGGCGGACCGCGTCGGCCAATAGCTCGCGCAATTCGGCCACGTCGTCGGCCAGCGGCCGGACCACTTCGCGGCGTCCGTCGAGCTGCCAGTAGCGGCGGACCGCCAGCCGGCCGTCCTCGAAGACCGCATAGTGCGCCGGCGGCAGCTTGGCGAATCCGCGGAGAATGCTGTGCGGATGCGGGACGTATTGATACGTCAGATATTCGTCGAGCGCCTGGGGATCGACCTCGCGCGGGATGCCCGGCACGGCGAGCAGGCTCTTCAGCTCGCTGGCGAACAGCAGCCGCCCGGGCTCGTGGCGATAGACGAGCGGTTTCTTGCCCAGCCGGTCGCGAGCCAGCACCAGCCGAGCCCGGGGCTGGTCCCAGATGGCCAGGGCGAACATTCCGTTGAGATGCTGGAGGAAATCGAGCCCCTCGTCCTCGTAGAGGTGGACCAGGACTTCGGTGTCGCAATTCGAGCGAAACTGGTGGCCCGCGCCCTCCAGCCGGCGGCGCAGATCGCGGAAGTTGTAGATCTCGCCGTTGAACACCAGCCAGATCGAGCCGTCTTCGTTGGCCATCGGCTGGTGGCCACCGGCGACGTCGATGATCGACAGCCGGCGCTGGGCCAGAGCCACGGCCGGTTGATCGGGCCGGCCGGGCCGGGCGCACATGCCGGTCTGGTAGGTGCCGCCATCGTCAGGCCCGCGATGCCGCAAGCGCTCGGCCATCGCGGCGAGCGTGGGCTCGTCGACAGCCAGCCGCAGATCGGACCAGATTGCACCGACGATGCCGCACATGGCGAAAAGCAGAAGGCAGAAGGCAGAGGGCAGAAAACGGAGGAAAGATAGCCACGAAAAACGCGAGAAGGCACGAAGAAGGGGGCAGAGGTTAGAGGTTAGGGGTTAGGGGTTAGGGATACGAAGAGAGCCTACGAAGAAGGATGGCCACGAAAAACACAAAAAGGCACAAAAAGTGGGTGCGCGGCTACGAGTCGCGGTGCCGAGCGGTTGCTCGGCGAACCCATTAGAGTCGATGGGGTAGTTGCTCAATTCAGCAGCTCAACATCGCCGACCAGTTCATCAACGTTTTGCCTCGGTCTCTTCGTACCTCTTTGTGGTTTTCGTGGCCATCGTTGTTCGTCTCCCTGCTCCCTAACCCCTACCCTCTGCCCCCTTCTTCGTTCGTCTCCCTGCTCCCTAACCCCTACCCTCTGCCCCCTTCTTCGTGCCTTTTTGTGCTTTTCGTGGCTATCTTCCGTGTCTTCGTATTTTCGCGGCTGCTATTCGGCCAGAATCTCTCGATACAGATCGGCGTGGGCGGCGACCATTCGCGGGACGCTGAACTCGGCGATCCGTGCGCGGGCGGCCTGACCAAGCCGGCGCGGAGCGGAGCGTCTTCCAGCAGCTTGTAGCCGAACCGGCCCAGGGCTGCCCGGTCGCCCAGCGGCGCCAGGAAGCCCGTCTCGCCGTGGACCACCAGATCGCGATTGCCCGGGATGTCGGTGGCCACCACCGGAATGCCGGCCGCCATCGCCTCCATGATCGCGTTGGGCAAGCCCTCGTAGCCGCTGGCGTGCCAGATGAAATCCAGGTGGGGCAGAATCCGCGGCACATCGTGCCGCAGACCGAGGAAATGGACGTGCGCGTCGCAAGTGACCAGGCGGGCGAACCGCTCCAGCTGGGCCCGCTCCGGACCGTCGCCCAGCACCAGCAGGTGCATGTCCTTGCGCATCACGCGAATCAGGTCGAGGGCGAAGATCACGTCCCGCATTCGCTTCTGCGGCCAGAGCCGGCCGATCGTGCCAATCAACCGGCTGGCCGGCGGCAGCTGCAGCTCGGCCAATAGCTGCTCGCGGCTGGTCGTGCTCGGCGGGGCGGGCTCGATGCCATTGGGAATGACGACGAACTTTTCGGCTGGGATGCCGTGGCTGACGTTGAAGTCCCGCACGCCCGGCGAGTTGCAAACGATCGCCCGGGTGCGGCGGGCCAGCAGCCGATCGATCTGGAACTGGTGCCATTTTTTCCAGGGATCGACCGAGCGCTCGCCGGCCACCAGGTGCGGCACGCCGGCCCGCAGCGCCGCGGCCCGGCCGTAAGCGTTGCCGGCAAACAGCCAGGTGTGGACCAGGTCGGGCCTGAGCCGGCGGAGCTGTTGCTCGAGCCGGGCATAGGCGACGGGGTCGATCTGCCACCGCTTGCCGATCACTGTGGTGGGAATCTGCTGCCGCTCGAGCTCTTCCTCCAGCGGGCCGCCCCGCGTCAGGGCCAGCACATGCACGTCGAATTCGTCGCGCGAGTCCCCCGCGAGCAGCACCAGCTGCTTTTCGGCGCCCGAGCGATCGAGCGACGGAATCACGTGGACGATGCGCTGGGGCATGGCAGTCGTAACGAGCGTAACAACCACGAACAGTTAAGTGCCGGCCGCCGCGCGGAATGGCGGCCGCCGCGGGCACCGCGGCGCTGGCGATTATGTCGCGGGCGTGCCGGCCAGGGCAGGGGGGCGGGGCAGTCCGCGGGCGGCTTTTTTTCAGCCACCCGGCCCGAGCTCGGTCTCGTCGAGCTGAGCCAAATACGGCAGATGGCGGTACGAATCGCGATAATCGAGCCCGTAGCCGACCACGAACACGTTAGGAATGTCGAACACGAAATAGTCGGGCTCCAGCTGCACTTCCTGCCGGGCGCGCTTCCGCAGCAGCACGGCCGAGCGGAGCGAGCCGGGCCCCAGGGCCGCGATCTGGCCAACCAGGGCCGCCAGGGTCCGGCCGGTGTCGAAAATGTCGTCGACCAGCAGCACGTCGCGGCCGCGAACGTCGGGCAACAGCTCGGCGTGGATCTCCAACTGGCCCGGCACGGTCGCATGCCGCGGTAGCTGCGGGCCTGAACCAGGCCCACCTGCAAGGGCAAGTCGATCTGCCGGATCACATCGGCCAAGAGCACGATGCTGCCGGTCAGCACGCCGATTACGACCGGCTCCTGGCCGCGGTAGTCGGCCGCGATCCGCTCGGCCAGGAGGTTGACTCCGGCGCAATTTGTTCGCGGGTGAGCAGAGTCTTCAAGCGCCCCTTCCGCGTTCAACTCGAAGTAGAAAACGATCGGCCGTGGCCGAGCGCGAGGTCGGGCCGCCGCGACGCCTCAAACGGCCGGTTCGAAGTACCGCGACAGATCGGGGCTGGCGACGTCGATCTGGGTGATCGATTCGTCGGCGATTGTAGCCCAGGCCACGCCCGCTGTCGCACAGGCGGCGGCCAGGTCGAGCGTTCGCGTGCTGATCAGCAGGGCCGACAGCGGCGGCCGAACGTCGGCCAGCTGGCGACAGAATTCGACCGGCAGCAGTGCCGAGGGGCGCGGCCGGGCAATCGCCAGGGCGTCGAGCATCTCGGTCATCAAGGCCTGCGAGGCCCAGCCCCGGGCGAAACGGCTCGGCCCCGGAAACTTCCAGACTCAGCCGGCAGCCGCCGCGGCGGCAGGCATCGGCCACCAGGCTGGCGGCCAGGCTGATCGCCGTTTCCAGATGCTGGCCGGCGGCCGGTCCACCGCCGTCGGGCTGGAACAGGTCGAGGAAGATGCCGAGGTCCTGATTGCGCGGCTGATCGAACTGACGAACCACGATCTGGCCCCGCCGGGCGCTCGACCGCCAGTGAATCCAGCGCCGCGCGTCGCCGGTGCCGCCAATCGCGGAGGCCGTAGAAATCGGCCTCGAGCCGGGCCTTGCGGCGTTCGGCCCGGTGCAACCCCAGCTCGCCGTGCTCTTCGAGCTTCAGCCCGCCGGGCGCCAGTTGGCCCAACCGCGGCCAGACCGTCAGCACCGCGGACTGGTCGAACACCTTTTGGTAGCGCCACAGACCGAGCGGGTACCGGGTCACCAACCGCAGCGGTCCGAAGCGGTATTGCCCCCGCAGCGGCGGCACGCCCTCGTAACTGGCCCGGCAGGTCGCTCCCGGCGGCAGATAGGGAAACAGCACCCGGGCCGGGACGGGCCGGCGGAGGGCAAGCGGACCCAAATATTGAAACGCATCTTCGACGACCAGGGCCCAACTGGTCAGCCGGCGGCGAGGATTCGTACAGGTGACTTCGACAATCAGCCGCTCGCCGGCGCAAATGCTGCCCGGCAGCTCACGGCGCACTTCCACCCGCCGCAAGCCGCGGAGCACGAACCACAGTCCGATCACCAAGGGGCCGGTGAGCATGGCCGCCAGGAGCAGCATCGGGTTCGAATCGCGAACCACCGTCCCCGTGTAGACGCAGAGCACGATGAACAGGTAATAGGCGCCGACGCGGCTGAGCGTCAGCCGGCGCGAAAACCGCACCAGACGCATCACTTGCCGCGAAATCATGGCCGTCAAGCGAGCGAGCATGTCAAGTTATTGCCAGAGACTGGTTCGCGCTGGCCGTTGGACGGCGACCTGCGACGCATTGCCACGCCGATTGGCTTAACGCAGATGAACGTGGATGTACGCAGATGGCCGCAGATAAGAATAAGGGATGTTTCAGGCTGGGTAGTGCGGTCCGCGTTTTGACGGCCGATGTCAACGAATTGCCATGCCGATCGGTTGAACGCCGATGAGAACGATCGAATCATTTCACGCTTTTTCGCTCGTCAGCCGAGTCGCTCTTTTCGCCGGCGATCGGGTCGGCCAGCTTGGCCAGCTCGTCGCTCTTGGTGAATTTGAGCGACTCGGAGTTCAGGCAATAGCGCAGTTTGGTCGGTTCGGGCCCGTCGTCGAAGACGTGTCCCAGGTGCCCGCCGCAACGGGCGCAGAGAATCTCCTGCCGTAGCATGCCGTGACTGCGGTCGATGTGCTCGGCCACGTTTTCCTTGGCGATCGGCTGAAAGAAGCTCGGCCAGCCGGTGCCGGAATGGAACTTCGAGTCGGACGAGAACAGCGGCAGCCCGCAGCCGACGCAGCTGTAGACCCCCTCGAGCTTGTTGTCGAGCAGCGTGCCGCAGAAGGCGCGTTCGGTTCCCTTGGCCCGGACGATCTTGTACTGCTCGGGGGTCAGCAGCTTTTTCCACTCCTCGTCGCTATGGACCACCTGCGGCGCGTCGAGCGGGCCGACCAGGTTGCCGTCGGCGTCGAACACTTTGACGGAGACCATTTTCTTGTCCTTGGCTTTGCGGGCAGTGGGTTTGCTTGCGGTCTGGGGCCGCTCGGCGCGGGCCTGGCCGGCTCCTCGCCGCGGAGCTCGAGCGGCCAGCCGGCCGGGTTCAGGCATACGGCGGCCAAACCGGCGGCCAGCAGGCAGTAGCAGAGGGCGGTTTTCATGGGCAGGTCCTCGTCGGGTGTTCGCAGACGGGGGGACAAACCGGAGTCAGGTTCCAGTTTGTATGCTACTCGATTTTGGCCCCATCGGCTCACCGCCGCCCCGGGATTGGCAGGAGCCCGGCGTGGCCAATGTACGCCCGTCGAGTTGCTTGGGCCGCGCGGGCTGGTCTACTGGTGCGGCCCGTGGCCGGCACGTCCGGTTCCGCCGGGCAGCCGCCCAGCCCGCGGCTGCCTGAGCCGCGGCCACCCGGCCCCGCAGCCGGCCCAAGACCTTCGTCCCGAGAGCACCCCATGCCGCCCTATGTCCGCAGCGAGTCGACCGGCGAAATCCTGACCATCTATCTGACCGAGGCCAAAATCCTCGACGAGGTGGTCATCCAGCAGGTTTCGACCGCGATCCTGGACCTGATCGGCAAGACCGAGCAGCCCAACGTGCTGATCGATTTCAGCCAGGTGCGGTTTCTGTCGTCGTCGGCCTTGGGCATGCTGGTCAAGGTCAACAAGAAGTGCAAGGAGTTCAAGATCAACCTGAAACTCTGCAGCATTCACCGCGACATCATGGAAGTCTTCAAGATCACGCGGCTCGACAAAGTCCTGCAAATCTATCCCGACGCCCCCGCGGCCATGGAAGGCTTCAAAAAGTCGGGCCTGTTCTTCCGCAAGTAACGGGCGGCGCAGCTAGCCGGCCAGCGCGGCAGGGCCTCGCGAAGATGGCGCGCATACGCCGCCAATCCGCCGGGGCGGTCTTTGATTTCGGGGGCAATTCCTGGCACCGTCGTCATCTCGCCGACGTGGCAGGGGGGGATCCGGGACGGACGAGGCGATCCCCGCAAGCCGACCGGAGGCGAGCTTTTGGGGGTGCCGGGTAATTCGCCTAATGTTGCCCTCATTCTGCGCACTCTCCGGGAATTGCCACCGGCCTGAGCCACATTTCGGCAAAGTAAGCTATCTCTAAGCGCTTTTACCGAAACTGCTTGGAGTTCAATCCCGCGATCAGGTGTGCGAAAAAGGCACGCCCTTTGCTACCGCGGACAGCGTGCAAATTGCAACCCGGCCGGCGGGTCGCCGTTGCCAGTTTGCATGGTGCCGCAACGATGCGGCGGATTTCAGTCCTTCTAGCAAGCGGAGTGTCAAAATGAGAAGTCTGTCTCGCGGTGCGCACTGGCACTGCTCACGGCAACGCTGGCGTTGTCGTCTCGGCCTCGTGGCCGGATCCCTGGCGGCCCTGTTGCTGCTCGTGGGGGCCCCGCAGTTGCGGGCCCAGGATGATGACAAGCCGGCCGAAGAGCCGGCGGCCACGGAAAAGGCCGAAACTCCGGCCGCGGAAACTCCCGCCGCCGAGACGCCCGCGGCGGGCGACGCCGCGGCACCAGCCGCCGAGAACTCCATGCCCATCGCTTTGACGGGCATGGATAAAGTGGGCGAAGGCGCCAAGCCGGTTGAAGACCCGACGGGCAGCAACATGGGCGCTGCCGTCGTCCCGGCCCCGGACGGCAAGGGCGACGATCCGGCCAAGATGACGATCCCCGACTTGTGGATGCGGATCACCCACAACTACTTCTCGATCAACTTCGTCTGGACCTTGATCACGGGCTTCCTGGTGATGTTCATGCAGGCCGGTTTTGCCTGCGTCGAGACGGGCTTGTGCCGGGCCAAGAACGCCTCGCACACGTTCGCGATGAATCTGATGATCTATCCGCTCGGCTGCTTCGCGTTTTATGCCTATGGCTTTGCGATCGGCTGGGGTAACTGGTGGGCGGGTCCGGTGCCCGACGGCTATGTCGCCACGCTCGGCGCCGGCCTGACGAACCTCAACGGCGGCATCACGATCGCGGCCAAGAACCTGGCGGGCGCCGACGCCGCTTGGGGTATCTTGGGCACCAAGGGCTTTTTCCTGCTGGGCGTCAACGACGTCAGCTGCATGGCCCTGTTCTTCTTCATGATGGTGTTCTTCGACACGACAGCCACGATTCCGACCGGCACGATGGCCGAGCGCTGGTCCTGGAAGAACTTCTGCATCTACGGCCTCTGGATTGCCCTGCCATACTGCATCTACGCCAACTGGGTCTGGGGCGGCGGCTGGCTGGCTCAACTCGGCGTGATGAAGGGCTTGGGCCACGGCGGCGTCGACTTCGCCGGTTCCGGCGTGGTGCACGCGATGGGCGGCGTCATCGCCTTGATCGGCGGCATCGTCGTCGGTCCGCGGATCGGCAAGTACGTCAACGGCAAGCCCCGGGCCATCCCCGGCCACAGCGTGCCGATGGTCTGCGTGGGCACGTTCATCCTGGCCTTCGGTTGGTTCGGCTTCAATCCGGGCTCGACCCTGGCCGGCACCGACTTGCGGATTTCGTTCGTCGTCGTGAACACGATGTTGGCCGGCACCACCGCGGCCCTGGCTTGCATGTTCTGGCTGATGTTCGTGCGGGGTCTCAAGCCCGATCCGACGATGATGTGCAACGGCATGTTGGCCGGCCTGGTGGCCATCACGGCCCCCAGTGCCTTCGTCAACACGACCGGGGCCGCCATCATTGGCGCCGTCGCCGGCGTGCTGGTCGTCGAATCGGTATTTTTCTGGGATCGGGCCGGCGTCGACGACGTGGTGGGTGCCATCTCGGTCCACGGCGTCAACGGCCTGTGGGGCGTCATCTCGCTCGGTCTGTTCTCGACGGGCGAATACGGCGCCGGCTGGAACGGCGTCAATCCCCGCGAAGAATTCGTCACCAAGTACGGTGCCGACGGTGTTCGCGGCTTGTTCTACGGCGACTCGGGGCAATTGGTAGCGCAGCTCATCAGTTGCGCTGCGGTGATCGCCGTGGGCGCGGTGGTCTCGTTCATCTGCTTCAAGCTCAGCGCGGTCATCGCCCCGATTCGGGTGAGCCGCGAAATCGAGCTGGAAGGCCTCGACGGACCGGAAATGGGTGCCCTGGGTTATCCCGATTTCGAACTCAAGGGCACTTCGCTCGACGCTTGATCTGCCGGTGCGGGTCCGCGGGGGCCCGCGCCAGGCAGTACGCAATGTCTGGGTCTCTTTGGACAGCCACCCTTTCCGGCAGCCGCCGCTGCCGGAAAGGGCCTGTCACGGGAGCAGGCAACCGCCGGCGATCCGCTCCGCCGACCGAGCAAACGGCACGAGCCGGAGCGACGCCGCACCGCTTGGTCGCGCAAGACCACCGCGGAATCAACCATCCGCCACGCTCGCGCTCCGCGCGGCTCGCATGCGACTCTGGCTTCCGCAAGCCAGAAGGACGCCTCCGGCTTGGGCGGGGCTCGTCTTCGCTCAAGTCGGAGGTTTTAGTCCTTACCGGCCGACCGGTCGCCCGCCGCTCGGTCCAGACGCTTGAACTGCTTCGCTCGGCCGGCCGCGTCACCCGCCGTGCCCGTCCGCGGCGCGAGCCGCGGCGTACACGACCGGGCATTTGTTCTACAATCCTTGCGCCGCACTCGGGCGGCGACTCACCCCGGGCCTGAGACTCGCATGGAACATTCGCACTCCGACAAGCCGGTCATCATCGCGTTGGCGGTGCTGATCGCGCTGTATGTGGCCGCGGTCGCTTTCGGCTGGATCGGTGCCTTGGAAATGGCCGAGGCCGAGACCGACGAGACTCCGCACCTCTGGGCCGTGTTGCCGTTTACGGGCCTGTTGGCCTCGATCGCGATCCTGCCGCTGCTCGAAGGGGCGGCCCACTGGTGGGAACGCAACCTGAACAAGTTCTACGTCGCCGCCAATCTGGCCCTGATCACGCTGGTGTACCTGGCCTTTCTGCATCCCTCGGCCAGCCTGGGGCTGGCGACGCACACGCTGCTGCACACGATCGTCGCCGAGTACATTCCGTTCATCATCCTGCTGTTCAGCCTGTACACGATCTCGGGGGGCATCCGGATCGCCGGCGACTTGCCGGCCCACCCGCTCACGAACCTGGCCTTCATGAGCGTGGGGGCCTTGCTGGCCAGCTTCATCGGCACGACCGGTGCCGCGATGCTGCTGGTCCGCCCGCTGCTGGAGACCAACCGCGAGCGAAAGCACGTCGCCCACACGATGGTGTTTTTCATCTTCATCGTCTGCAATTGCGGCGGGCTGCTGCTGCCCTTGGGCGATCCGCCGCTGTTTCTGGGCTATTTGAACGGGGTCGATTTCCTCTGGACCTTGCAGCTCTGGAAGAGCTGGCTGTTCATCAACGGGCTGCTGCTGGCGATCTACTTCGTTTGGGACCGCTGGTTCGCCTATCCCCGCGAAACGGCCAAAGACGTGGTCAAAGACGAAACCCGGGTCCATGCTCTGCGATTTGCCGGCGTCTGGCCCAATGCTCCGCTGCTGGTGGGTGTGATCCTGGCCGTGGCTCTGCTCGACCCGGGCAAGCCGTTTCCCGGCACGAGTTGGCATCCCTGGTTTTATTTGCGCGAAGTGGCGATGCTGGCCCTGGCGCTGGCTTCGCTGACGATCGGCCCGCACCACGTCCGCCGGGCCAACAGCTTCGATTACCTGGCGATCACCGAAGTGGCCGTGCTGTTTGTCGGCATTTTCATCAGCATGCGGCCGGCGCTCGATCTGCTGCGGCTGCGAGGGGCCGAGTTCGGGCTCAATTCCCCGGCCAAATATTTCTGGGCCTCGGGCTCGCTCTCCTCGGTGCTCGACAATGCCCCGACGTATCTGGTGTTTTTCGAAGCGGCGCAAGGCGAAACGGCCAAGAACTGGGGGGGCGTGGCCCAGATGGCCGGCGTCGCGGTTCCGCTGCTCGTGGGCGTGAGCCTGGGCTCGGTGACGATGGGGGCAATGACCTACATCGGCAACGGGCCGAACTTCATGGTCAAGACGATCGCCGAGAAGTCGGGCGTGAAGATGCCCAGCTTCTTCGCTTACATGCTCTACAGCTTCACCGTCCTGTTGCCGATTCTGGCACTGAACCTGTGGCTGTTCATGTAACGGAGCGGAGGCGTGATCCAGCGGGACGACCGTCGCGCGAAGGCAGCACGGCGGCGCGGGCTCGCCGTGCGCGCCGATTGCGATTTTGTTTTTCCGCGCGCTGCGCGCTGTGGCTGAGAAAAGTTGCGACCGGATACTTTACGAATGCCGGCGGCGGCGTTAGTCTTAGCGGTGAAGTACTCGTAAGGCTGAGCATAGCCTGGGGTGGTTCGGGCCGGTTCTTGGCGAAACCCGACTGACGGGTTTCACGCGGCCCGACTGCGGCGCTCCGGAGCTTCTTTCGGCCTCCAGGCAATTCGGTGCTTCGCCGCCGTGCGCCTGTTTTTGTTGCCCGCCGCGAGCACCAGCGCGCATCGGCTCCGAACTTGCTACGTGGGAGCACACGTCGATGTCCGCCGGGAAACTGCTGCTGTCGCTCTGGATCGCCCTGCCCCTGCTTCTGATTGCCGCCGCGGCCCGAGGTGCCGAGGAATCGCCGGGCAATCTGGCCGCGGCCGAATCGCAGCGCCGGCCCCGGGTCCGGCACTCGACAAGGGGGACCAGGCCTGGATGCTCGTCTCGTCGGCGCTGGTGCTGATGATGACCGCGCCGGGGCTGGCCCTGTTCTATTGCGGGCTGGTGCGCAAAAAGAACGTGCTCAGCGTGATGATGCAGTGCATGGCCCTGATGGGTCTGATGACCGTCATCTGGGCCCTGTACGGCTATTCGCTCTCGTTCGGCGGCAGCCCCGACGAGGCGTCCAGCTTCAGCCCCTGGATCGGCAACACCGACTATCTGTTCATGCGGAACGTCGAACCGCGGTGGGAGAACGGCGAGGTCGTCACGCCGCTCGAGGGCACGATCTCGCGGCTGACGCACATGCTGTTTCAGGGGATGTTTTTCATCATCACGCCCGGTCTGATTTGCGGCGCCTTCGCCGAGCGGATGAAGTTCAGCGCCATGCTGCTGTTCTCGCTGCTGTGGGGCACGATCGTTTACTGCCCGCTCTGCCACTGGGTCTGGGACTCGGGCATCCTCGCCTTCGGCGCGCGGGAGCCTGGATGGGCGGAGCGCTCGACTTCGCCGGCGGCACGGTGGTACACATCAGCTCGGGCGTTTCGGCTCTGGTTTGCGCCATCGTCCTGGGGCAGCGCCGCGGATACGGCCACGAGCCGATGCCGCCGCATAACCTGACCTACACCGTGATCGGGGCCGCGCTGCTCTGGGTCGGCTGGTTCGGCTTCAACGCCGGCAGCGCGCTCAATGCCTCGGGCCTGGCCGCCAGCGCGTTTTGCGCCACGCATTTCGCCGCCGCCGCCGGAGCGCTGGCCTGGCCCGCCGCGGAATGGGTCTTGCGCGGCAAGCCCACGATGCTCGGCGCCGCGTCGGGCGCCGTGGCCGGGCTGGTCTGCATTACGCCCGCCTCGGGCTATGTCGGCCCGATGGCTGCGTTGTTCATGGGCGCGCTAGCCGGGGTGGTCTGCTTCTGGACCGCCACGGAAATGAAGCGCCGCTTCGGCTACGACGATTCGCTCGACGCCTTCGGCGTCCACGGCGTGGGGGGCACGCTCGGCGCCGCGCTGACCGGAGTGTTCGCCACCCGGGCCGTCACCGATGTGGCCGTCTCCAAGGGCGAAGTCCTCGGCCTGCTGGAAGGGGGCAAGCTGCTGGTGCCGCAGATCGTCGCCGCCGGCGTGACTTGGATCTATGCCGGCGTGCTGACGATCGTGCTCTTGAAGGTGGTCGACGCGGTCGTCGGGCTCCGGGTCAGCCTGGAGGAAGAATCCCAAGGCCTCGACTACACCCAGCACGGCGAAGAGGGTTACTTGTTCCTGGAAACGCAGTGATCGTGCGCCGCTCGCTCCGCGCCGGCCGCCCCCCAGGGCGGTCGGCCGGCGGCGAGCCGCCGCGCCGCCACGGCGCAAGCCGTGATTCCCTGTTCGCGGCACCGCGTCCTCCGCCGCACCGCCTGCCATGCAAGCCTCGCTCAAGACGATCCTTCGCGGTCTGACGTTCTTCTGCCTGACTTGGGCCATTGCCATCACGGGCTACTGGTGGGCCGGCTGGGGCCTGCTCGACGCCATCTATATGACGACGATCACGATCTTCGGCGTTGGCTACGGCGAAGTCCGGCCGATGGAAGACCCCAAGCTGCGGGTCTTCACGATGTTCGTGATCGTCGCCGGCTGTTCGTCCACCGCCTACGTCATCGGCGGCTTCGTGCAAATGCTGGCCGAAGGCCAGATCAACCGGGTGCTGGGAGCGCGTCGCATGACCAAGGGCATCGGACAACTCGTCAACCATACACTGCTCTGCGGCTACGGCCGCGTCGGCCAGCAACTGGCCAAAGAACTGCAAGCCGCGAAGCTACCGTTCGTGATCATCGACTCGAACCTCGAGCGGCTCCGCGAAGCCGAGGAAGCCGGCTGCCTGGTCCTGGTCGGCGACTGCACCGAGGAAGAGGTGCTCCGCACCGGTGGCATCGAACGAGCCGGGACCGTCGCCAGCGTGCTCTCGGACGACGCGGCCAACGTCTTCCTGACGCTCACGGCTCGGGAGCTCAATCCCACGGTCCGGATCATCGCCCGGGCCGAATCGCCGGCCACCGAAAAAAAGCTGCTCCGCTCGGGGGCCAATCGCGTCGTGCTGCCCACGGCGATCGGCGCGACCAAAATCGCCAACCTGATCGCCCGGCCCGCCGCCGAAAACCTGATGGCCGACGAAGCCGGCCGCCAGCGGCTCGACGAACAGCTCGACCTGATCGGGCTGATCATCAAGGAAGTCACCGTCGGGCCCACCAGCTCGCTGGTCGGCTCGCAATTGAGTCGGCTCGAGGGCTCCGGGCATGGCGGCTTCATCGTGATCGGCATTCAGCGCGGCGGGGCCACGCTCCCACACCGCCACGACGACGACTTGCACGTCGAGATCGGGGACACGATTTTGCTGGTCGGCCACGCCGACCAGATGGAGATGATCTCGCTCCGCTCGGCCAATCGCGCCGAACAAAGCTACCGCGGGCACAAGATCTGACGCCCCGCCAGTGCTAGCGGCGAACGCCCTCGGCCGGCTGGGCGCCGAGCACGGCCCGCTCGAACTTCGCCCAGCCCGAGGCCAGAAACTGCTCGGGCGAGAACCGCAGATGCGCGCGGCGCTTGTCGATCGAAGCGTTGGCCTTGGCCACGATCTTGGGCTCGCGGCGGGCCAGCTCGTGGGCGATCGTCGGGCGGAGGGCATTGCCCAGCTCGCGCGCGACGTCGTGCCCCAGCTTGCCCACCCGCCGCACGTCGAGATCGACCAGTTGCAGGTGGATCGCCGTGACGACCGGGTCGAGCACGATGTCGTCGACCAGGGTGCCGGGCTCGCGGTGGATGCCCAGCTCGCACTCGATCCGGGCCAGCACGGTCGACTCGGACTCGGCACTGACGTCGAACAGCTTGACGCCCCGCTGCCAGCGCTCGAATTGCCCCTTGCCGCTAAGCCGGGCCTGCACGGTGAGCACCAGCGCCACTCGGCCGTCGGGCGCGGCGCCCGCCTGCTCGACCCGCATGGACAGATTCTCGTCGGGCTCGACCAGCGTCACGACCATTCGCTGCCAGAGGCCGTCGTTCTCGGCCTTTTCGGTTTTTTCCAGCCGAGGCGCATACCACTTGCCGCGGAGCTTGACGCCGCCGACTTCCTTTTGCTTCCCCCAGTCGTGCTGGCTGGTGTACTCGGGCTTGAGCTCCTCGAGCACCACTTGCCGGACCAATTCCTGAAAGGCGTCTAGCCCGAGCAGGTTCTGGGCCAGGGCGACCTGTCCGGCCGTGTCGTCGGGCACAAGCCGATCGAGCACCACGAGGCCGACATAGCCCGCGGCCGCCAAGCATCCGATGCCCAGTGCGATCCGTCGCAGGCTCATGCGGCCCGTTCTCCAAGTGCAACGTACGATTCCGCCCAAGTGGGGATCGCGGATTGTCGCTGCCGCCGCCAGCTGCGCCAATGGCGGTTCGCCGTCGCTATCGCGCACGCTTTGGGGCGGCAAATAGTTGTGCTTGCTGCTTGCGCAAGGTGAAACGGTCGGCGACTTGGGTAACGGCCACGGCGGGTCGGCTATTTCCCCAGTGAAGCCTCGCGGCGACCGCGATAGCTCTCGCCGCGGCCAAGCGATAGGATTGGCTTTGAGGCGCACCGTGCTACCGCCTCGCGCACCTGCTGGCACCCGCCGCGTTCACCGCGTTCCTGCGTCTTTTACCGCCCCGATCATGTTCGACCGGATCGGAAAATTCGTCGCCCGACATCCGCTGGCCGTAATCGCCGGCTGGATTGCGCTGGCGGCCGGGCTGCACCTGGTCGCGCCGCGCTGGAAAGACGTCGCTCACGACGGCGACCTGGCCTACTTGCCGGAGCTGATGCCCAGCGTCCAAGGCGAGCGGCTTCTGGCCGCGGCGTTTCCGGGCGCAAAGAAAAAAGCCAGCTCGCGCTGGTCATCGAGCGGAGCGGCGGCCCGCTCCAGCCCGACGATTTGCGCGTCGCCGGCCAATTGGCCGAGCGGTTCGACGAGCTCCGCGAGGAGCTGCCGATCGCCGACGTCTGGAGCCGGCAGAGCGAAATCGTGGGCGACAAGCTGACCAGCCGCGTCACGCCCGAGGGGCAGGCCACGCTGGTCGTCCTGCGGCTGACGAACGAGTTCATGGCCACCGACAACATGCGGGTGCTCAATCGCGTGCTGGAGGAATTGAATTCCGCCCGCACGGCCGACGATTTTCCGGCCGGACTCGAATTGGGGGTGACCGGCTCGGCGGCCCTGGGAGGCGACATGCTCCGCTCGGCGGCCGAAAGCATCCGCAACACCGAGTGGGCCACGATCGGGCTGGTGATCCTGATTCTGCTAGTGGTGTATCGCGCGCCGGTGCTGGTGCTGATTCCGCTCGTCTCGATCGGATTGTCGTTCATCCTCTCGATCGACGTTCTGGCGCTGCTCACGCAAGTGCGGAGGATCGAGGGGTTCGACTGGTGGCACTTCAAGGTCTTTACCACGACCAAGATTTTCATCGTCGTGATCCTGTTCGGGGCCGGGACGGACTTCTGCCTGTTTCTGATCTCGCGATTTCGCGAAGAGCTGGAGCAGGGCGCCGAAACCGACGCGGCCCTGACCCGGGCGGTGGGAGCGGTGGGGCATGCCCTGGTCGGCAGCGCGCTGACGACCGTGTGCGGACTGGGAATGATGTACTTCGCCGACTTCGGCAAGTTTCGCAATAGCGGCCCGGCGATTGCCCTGTGCCTGCTGATCACGCTGGCCGCCTGCATCACGTTTGCCCCGGCGCTGTTGCGAGCCTGCGGCCGGCATGTGTTCTGGCCCCGGCGCGTGAACATCGTCGCGCAGCCGGCGGCGACTGCGGCGAGCGGCTTTTGGGATTGGGCCAGCCGCACGATCGTCGCCCGGCCGGGGTGGATTCTGGCGATCAGCATTCTGCTGCTCGCGCCGCTGGCCTACGCCGGGCTCGACGTGCCGGTGACGTACGATCTGCTCAGCGAGCTGCGCGGCGACTGCCCCAGCGTCATCGGCACGCACATGGCCGGGCGGCATTTCTCGGCCGGCGACTTGAGCCCCGTCACGGTGCTCGTTCGCAAACAGGATGGCCAGTTCAACCAGCCCGAGGGAGCCAAGCGGATTGCCCGGCTGACCAAATGGCTATACGACGTCGAGGGCGTGGCCGGCGTGCGGAGCATGGCCGAGCCGCTGGGGGACCGGCCGGGACTGTTCAACCCGTTCAGCGGCGACGGCCGCCGCAAGCTGGCCGCCCAGCACCACAAGCGGACCAAGGCCAACTACCTGACCCAGGAGCCCGACCTGGCCGGCAAGGTTGCCCGGTTCGACGTGCTGCTCAAGAATCAGCCGTTCTCGCTGGAAGCGGTCCGCACCGTCGACCGGCTCGACGAGCAGCTCAATGCTCTGGCCGACGACCGCGACGGCGACTGGTACCTGGCCCGGTTCGAGCTCGCCGGTCCAACGGCCGGCATCCGCGACCTGAAGCAAGTGACCGAAAGCGATCAGCGGCTGATCCAGCAACTCACCGTGTTGGCCGTGCTCGCAGTGCTGATCGTCATCCTGCGGCGGCCACTGGTCTGCGTGTACCTGATCCTCTCGGTCCTGGCCAGTTACTACGTGACGATCGGCTGCACCGACCTGCTCTTCTCCTGGTTGTACGGGCCCAGCTACGACGGGCTGGACTGGAAGGTGCCGCTATTCCTGTTCGTGATCCTGATCGCGGTCGGCGAGGACTACAACATCTACCTCGTGACTCGGGTGAACGAGGAACGGCGCCGCCACGGCCCGATCGCCGGCCTGCGGATCGCGGTTGCGCGGACCGGCGGGATCATCACCAGCTGCGGGCTGATCATGGCCGGCACTTTCGTTTCGATGATGACCGGCAGCCTGCGGGCGATGCACGAGCTGGGCTTTGCCCTCTCGGCCGGCGTGATGCTCGACACCTGCGTCGTCCGGCCGATCCTCGTGCCGGCCTTTCTGGCCCTGGTCGATCGGCCCCGCGGCCGGGGCGTGCCCACGGTGCCGGCCGGCACGGCGGCCGACGAATCCCCCTGGATGGCCGTTCAGCCGTGACGCTTCGTTATCGCACGTCCGTTTCTGTCAGGATCGCACGGCAGATATCCAGGACGTCGCCCGGCAGGTACCCCTGCGCACAGGCCCAATTTGGGTTTCCAGTACCTGCCGTGGGCAAGCCAGTCGCGCAATTTGAACGCGCCCTTGAAATCGCCGACTGCGGTTTTTACGCGCTGTGCAAGCGCCTGGTCTCGCCAGCCGTTGAGGATTTCTTCGAGCGGCACTCTGCCTGAGAATTTGCGGTCGAGGTCGCGGAAGTGCCTGGAAACCGGCTCCTTCCAGCGCTGCCGCACACGCTCGTTGAAATCGATTCGCAACGCAGCCTCGGTGGCGGCAAACAGCCCCAATATCGCGGCTTCCTCGAGCTCGCCGCCGTGGAAGTCGAACAGCCCGTCCAACTCATCGGGGGCCATGCCGACATACCGCGGCGCGGTGGCTCCCCCGCTCACGAGCGACTCGTTGACCCGCGCACACTCTCCGCGAGCAAGGCTTGCTGGAACTCGTACCACCGCCAGATGTCGTCCAGGTCGAGGGCCGCGCTCAACGGCAAGCTCCGTTACGGCCGCATGATGGCTCGGAGCACTTCGGTCAATGAAGCCGTCGAAAGTTCCTCGCAGCGGAGCTGGGGGGACCGAGATAGCACGAACTCCCAGCGATTGCCCCCCCTCCAAATAAGGGTCCGATCGCCGCGCTCGCCCCGCACGTCGACTCGCCCTTGGGCGCCGACAATGTTCACCCCTTTGGGGGCGAAAGTTACCGACTCGTCGCCGACACGCAACGAAAGGCTCGGAACTTCGTAAGTTCCGATGAATGATTCGGTGATGCTGACCCGGTCGCGCACGATCTCCACGTCGCCCCCCGACTCGCCCAGGAAGTCTTTTTCGATCCTGTTGAAAAGACCGGCCAGCGCCGCGACCCACTGGTCCCGTCTGGCCGCCCAATCGGTCTCCGGCGGTTGGTGCGACGCCTTCTTCTGGTGGAGGAACTCTTGAAGTTGGTCTCTGGACATTTGGTCACCCGCTGTTCGATCGGGATAATCAATCCCACGTTCGAATTATAGCCGCACGGACCGTTGCCCGACGGGGGAACTCGTCCCCCTAGGATTTTCGTGCATGCGGCCCCCCCGGGCCGGGTCGCCGCCCAGGCCAATTCGCCCCCGGGCCGGTCCGACTGAGCTTCGGTCTCCCCCTCGATTCGGCCGCCGTCGGGCGGAAGTCGCAACGGCCCGGCGGCCCAAAGGGGGAAACTTCCGCCGCCCTGGGATGCGGCAGTGCGGTTATCCGAACGGCGGACCGGGCCGGGGGTCTATCGCCCGCTGGTGGGATCGGTACATTGAAGCGGGCCTTGCTCAAAGGCTGGGCGGCCGTGCGGGAGTCGCTGCCCTGACAAGCGGCAGCTAATGTGAGAAGCGCGCCTTGCCCAGCACTGCCCCTTTGCACGCAAATCATTGTCAAGCTTGGTTTTGAACCAGCCGATCCACGACCCCATCGCGCCCGCGCCGACATCAGGCATACGATTTGCTTCCGAGCGCACGTTCCGCTCCGCGCTCGCGACCCACCGCGCGGCGGCGAATTCACTTTTTTCATGAGGAGTCCAGACCTTGAGTAGCGCACGTCAGGCGGCGATTGCGGCGGCGACCAACTATAAGTCGAACGGAGCGGTTCTGACCAAAGACAAGACGGCCGGAGAGATGTTCGGCAACCACGTCTTCACCGACAAGGTCATGCGGGACCGGCTGGCCAAACCGGTCTACAAGGCTCTTCAGAAGACGATCAAGTTCGGCGAAAAGCTCGATCCTGCGATTGCCGACGCCGTCGCCACGGCCATGAAGGATTGGGCGATCGAGAAGGGGGCCACTCACTACGCCCACATCTTCCATCCGCTCACCGGCGTGACCGCCGAAAAGCACGATAGTTTCCTGTCTCCGACGGGCGACGGCCGGGCCATCGCCGAGTTCGGCGGTAAAGAGCTGATCCAGGGCGAGCCCGACGCTTCGAGCTTTCCCTCGGGCGGCATCCGTTCGACGTTCGAGGCCCGCGGCTACACCGCCTGGGATCCGACCAGCCCGGCCTACGTGCTCGAAATCGCCAACGGCTGCACCCTCTGCATTCCCACGGCTTACTGTTCGTGGACCGGCGAAGCCTTGGACAAGAAGACCCCGCTGTTGCGTTCGATGCAGGCCTTGAGCAAGCAGGCCCACCGGATTCTGAAGCTCATGGGTCACGATGTGCCGGATCCGGTCGTGGCCTCTTGCGGCCCCGAGCAGGAATATTTCTTGATCGACCGCAACTTCTATTTCGCCCGTCCCGACCTCGTGGCCTGCGGCCGCACCTTGTACGGGGCCAAGCCGCCCAAGGGCCAGGAGTTCGAGGATCACTATTTCGGCGTGATCCCGGATCGCGTGTTGAACTTCATGCTCGAAACCGAGCAGGAGCTGTTCAAGCTGGGCGTCCCCGCCAAGACTCGGCATAACGAGGTTGCCCCCTCGCAGCACGAGCTGGCTCCGCTGTTCGAGAACGCCAATCTGGCCACCGACCACCAGCAGACCGCGATGCTGCTGCTGCAAAAGACGGCCCAAAAGTACGGTATGGCCTGCCTGCTGCACGAGAAGCCGTTCGCCGGCGTCAACGGCTCGGGCAAGCACGTCAACTGGTCGTTCGGCTGCAGTCTGGGCAACCTGCTCGACCCCGGCGAAAGCCCGCAAGACAATGCCCAGTTTCTGATCTTCTGCGCCGCGGTGATTCGAGCCGTACACCTGCACGGCGATCTGTTGCGGGCCGTGGTGGCGTTCGCCCCGAACGATCACCGGTTGGGGGCCAACGAGGCGCCGCCGGCGATCATCTCGATCTTCCTCGGCGACCAGTTGTCCGACATTTTCGACACGATCAGCGGCGGCGGCGAACATCCGCCCAAGAAGACGATGGCAATGAGCATCGGCGTGGATCTGCTGCCCAAGATCTCCAAGCACACCACCGACCGCAACCGGACCAGCCCGTTCGCCTTTACCGGCAACCGCTTCGAGTTCCGCGCGGTGGGTTCCAGCCAGTCGGTGGCCGGCGCACTCGTGGCCCTCAATACGATCATGTCGGAGAGCTGCGACGTCATTGCTACCGAGTTGGAAAAGCTCGTCGGCAACGATCCGTCGAAGTTGCCGGCTGCCATCCAGAAGGTCGTCGGCCAAGTCTGGAAGGAACACAAGGCCATCGTTTTCAACGGCGACGGCTACTCCGAAGCCTGGCACGCCGAGGCCGAGAAGCGCGGGCTGCCCAATGCCAAGAACACGGTTGCCGCACTGCCGGCTTTGATCACCAAGGCGAACGTCGAAATGTTCGAGAAGTACGGCGTGCTGACCGCGCGCGAGTTGCACAGCCGCTACGACATTTACCTCGAACGTTATTGCAAGGACGTCAATACCGAGAGCCTCTGCGCCCTGAACATGGCCAAGACCATGATCCTGCCTGCCGCCTTCCGCTACGAGCGCGAACTACGCCGAGATCGCCGCCTCGCTCAAGGCGGTCGGCAAAGATCCGCACCTCGATACGCTCGACAAGCTCACCGCGCTGGTGACCAAGTTCGAGGGCGAGATCGAGAAGCTGGAAAAGGCGATCGAGCACGAGGCCAGCGGCGATCTGCTTTCGCATGCCAAGCACTTCTGTACCGAGGTGCTCCCCGCGATGAAGTCCGTCCGTGACGTGGCCGACGAGCTGGAAACGATCGTGGCCGACGACATGTGGCCGCTACCGACCTATCGCGAGATGCTGTTCATCAAGTAGGTCCGGCCGTCAGCCTGCTTCCGGAATCCTCCGCGTCTTACGCCCTGTCGGCCGACGACCCGTCGCCGACAGGGTTTTTTTGCGCTCGCCTGGCCAGCCCGCCAGCGCCGCCTGGCGCTGCGATTTGGCATTCGACGCTCAACAAGCGCACGGCCGCGACGACGCCGCCGGGGCGCCGCGTCGGTTCGCCGCGACGGGCGGAAGATTTTTCTCCGCGATCGGATTGGTTTGCGGGCGTTGCCCGCCGCCGGGTGGTAGAATTACCACGGCGGGCATGAGGTTTGCTCCCTCGCCGCTTTTCCCGTGAGGACGGATTTGCCGTTCCTGCTGCCGCGCCGCCGGCGACCCAGTCGTGGAGACTCGCACTATGGACACCGAAACCGTCAAAAAGAAAAAGAAGAAACGCAATCGCAACGAGTGGCACGACGCACCGCTGTCGGGAGAGGGCGCGAACGGCGGCGCACCGCACGCGATCCATCACGGCGACCTCAAGGCCAAGCGGCACAAAATCGACGACAAGGTGTTCGTGGCCGAACTGGCCCGGCTGCAAATCGAGCTGGTCAAGCTGCAGGAATGGGTCAAGCACGAGGGACTCAAGGTCGTCGTGCTGTTCGAAGGACGCGACGCGGCCGGCAAGGGCGGGGCCATCAAACGCATCACCGAATGCCTCAACCCGCGGATCTGCCGGGTCGTGGCCCTCGGCACCCCCACCGAGCGCGAAAAGAAGCAGTGGTATTTTCAGCGCTATGCGGCCCATCTGCCCACCGCCGGCGAAATCGTGCTGTTCGACCGCAGCTGGTACAACCGGGCCGGCGTGGAACGCGTGATGGGCTTCTGCAGCGACGCCGAATACCAGGAATTCCTCCGCAGTTGCCCCGAGTTCGAGCAGATGCTGATCCGCTCGGGCATCATCCTGATCAAGTACTGGTTTTCGGTCAGCGACGCCGAGCAGGAACGCCGCTTCCAGAAACGGATGGACGATCCCACCCGCAGCTGGAAGCTCAGCCCGATGGACATCGAATCGCGCAACAAGTGGGTCGAATACTCGCACGCCAAGGACACCATGTTCGCCCACTGCGATACCAAGCAGTCGCCCTGGCGGGTCGTCAAGGCCGACAACAAGAAGTGCGCCCGGCTCAACGTGATCAGCCACTTGCTGAGCATGATTCCCTACAAAGACCTGACGCCCACCCCCGAGGAACTGCCGCCGCGCCCGGCCATGCCGGCCAATTACGTCCGCCCGCCGCTCGAAGATCAAACCTTCGTCCCCGAAATCTGGTAGCGGCCGGCGCGAACCGCGACTGCTGGGGGCCCGCCGACTGCGGGGGTCATTTCGATTGCTGGGAGTGCGGGCACTTCCGAGTGCCGGGGAACACCAATGCGCAAATACATCATCATGGGCGTCCAGGGCTGCGGCAAAGGCACGCAGGCCAAGCTGCTGGCCAAGGACTTCGACCTGACGCACATCTCGGTCGGCGACATTTTCCGCTGGCACCTCCAGAGCCACACCAAGCTCGCCGCCCGGATCGGCCGGCTGACTTCGGCCGGCGAGCTGGTGCCCGACGAGATCGTCGAGGAAATCGTCCGCGGCCGGCTCGACCAGCACGATTGGAACTACGGGTTCATTCTCGACGGCTTTCCCCGCAATCGCCGCCAGGCCGAGTTCTTTCTGGAGAGCTACGACATCAACGCGGTCATTCAGATCGACGTGCCCGACGAGGTCGTCATGCAACGCGTGCTCAACCGCCGGTTGTGCCCCAAGTGCGGCCTGGACTACAACCTGATCTTTCACCGGCCCGTCGCCGACGACATCTGCGACGTCTGCGGCGGGCCGCTGGTCGCTCGTGGCGACGACACGCCTGAGGCCCTCCGCACTCGTCTGCGCGATTACCACGCCAAGACCGCACCGATCCTCGAGCTGTTCAGCCGCAAGGAGCTGATCGCCCGGGTCGACGGCACCCAGTCGGCGGCGGCCGTGCAGGAAGAAATCCGCCAGCAGCTCGAGCTTTCCCGCCCCGCCTGCCAGGCCGCCGGGCGCTGAGCTCTCCGCCACTCCTCTCCCTTCAGGCGGAGGCCGCCGGGCGCTGAGCCCTCCGCCACTCCTCTCCCGTCACGGAGAGGCCGGGCGGGTCGCTGCTGCCCCAGCGCCGCCCCGTCTTTCCCGCCGTCATCCCCCGTATCCCCTGCCCGCATCCCCCTTATCTCCAGCCGTTTTTTCCCCTTCGAAGCCAGCCAGCCCGCCGTTTGCCCGGCTACTTTAACGGCCCCCGCGGAAAGCCTATGATGCTGTTTCGCGCATCTTTCGGGCAGAAAAAGTCGCGGCGGCGTTTCGCGCCGCCCTGGCTGGCGGTTTCTCCGGCGATCTTTCGTCTTCCACCCCCGGTAGCGAGGAGCGTTCACGATGGCTGCGGACAAGACAAGCAAAATCACGCCCAAGGAAGTGCTGGCGCTGTGTCGCGAAAAGGAGGTCAAGAGTGTCGATTTGCGGTTCATGGACTTTCCCGGTCTGTGGCAACACTTCACCATCCCGGTCAATAAGCTGACCGA
Organism: uncultured Planctomycetaceae bacterium; assembly: GCA_963828155.1. Taxonomy (GTDB): domain Bacteria; phylum Planctomycetota; class Planctomycetia; order Pirellulales; family PALSA-1355; genus CAWCAX01. Next base: position 226,503 of record CAWHDQ010000005.1, on the reverse strand, counting down.
GGACGTCTTCGAGGATGGCCTCGGCTTCGACGGATCGAGCATCCGCGGCTGGCAGGCGATCAACGAGAGCGACATGCTCGTCGTGCCGCAGCCGGCCACGGCCTTTCTCGATCCGTTCACCACGCTGCCCACGCTGGTGATGATCTGCAACATCCAGGACCCGATCACCCGCGAGGATTACTCGCGCGATCCGCGGAACGTCGCCCGCAAGGCGGTCAATTATCTGAAGAGCACCGGCATCGCCGACACCTGCTTCGTCGGGCCCGAGGCCGAGTTCTTCATCTTCGACGACGTCCGCTTCGACCAGAACAGCCACGAGGGCTACTACCACCTCGACAGCATCGAGGGGGAATGGAATCGCGGCCGCGACGAGAAGCCCAACCTGGGCTACAAGCTCCGCTACAAGGAGGGCTACTTCCCGGTGCCCCCGGCGGATCAGATGATGAACATCCGCAACGAGATGATGCAGACGATGATCGACTCGGGGCTGGACGTCGAAGCCCAGCACCACGAGGTGGCCACCGCCGGCCAGAGCGAAATCGACCTGCGGTTCGATGACCTCGTGCGCATGGCCGACAAGATGATGATCTACAAGTACATCATCAAGAACGTCGCCCTGAAGCACGGTAAGACGGTCACGTTCATGCCCAAGCCGCTTTACGGCGACAACGGCTCGGGCATGCACACCCACATCTCGCTCTGGAAGGGGGGCAATCCCCTGTTCGCCGGCAGCGGCTACGCCGGCCTGTCGGAAATGGCGATGTACGCGATCGGCGGCCTGCTGCGGCATGCCCCGTCGATCCTGGCCTTCAGCAACCCGACGACCAACAGCTACAAGCGGCTGGTGCCGGGCTACGAGGCGCCGGTCAACCTGGCCTATTCGCAGCGCAATCGGTCGGCCAGTTGCCGGATTCCGATGTACAGCCCCAGCCCGAAGGCCAAGCGGGTCGAGTTCCGCTGCCCCGACCCGAGCTGCAATCCCTACCTGGCCTTTTCGGCCATGCTGATGGCGGTGATCGACGGCATCCAGAATAAGCTGCACCCGGGCGATCCGTTGGACAAGGACATTTACGATCTGGCGCCCGAGGAACTGGCCGCGGTACCCAAGACTCCCGGCTCACTGGAAGAAGCCCTCGGCGCCTTGCGCAAGGACCACGAGTTCCTGCTCCGCGGCGACGTCTTCACGCCCGACGTGATCGACACCTGGATCTGGTACAAGCACGAGAAAGAGGTCGACGCGCTCAGGCTGCGGCCGCATCCGTACGAGTTCTGCTTGTACTACGACATCTAAAAAGGCAAAAGGCAGAAGGCAGAAGACGCCGGGCGCCAAACGAGCGACGCAAGTCGCTCGGCTGGCCAAATCCCTCGCCCTTCAGGGAGAGGGCAGGGTGAGGGTCTGCTGCCGCCCAGCAATCCGGCACGAACGAAACGGGGCGGGAGTCAACACGGTTGGCTCCCGTCCTTTGTGCATGCGTCCAATGACGAGTCGGGAGCCTCGATCCAGACTATGAGCGAAGGCCAGCGCACTCGAACGCTCGACGACTCGACCCGCGCATCGGACCCCGGCCAAATTGCGGTCTGCCACGAGAAGCTGCGAAAACTTCGGCCGGATTTATACGGTTTTTCGGGCTTCTGCAAGTCGCTGCTGGGGATGCTCAGCGGCGAGGGGCCGGACCGCGTCTACATCGAAGAGCAACTCCGCTGCGGGGACAGCCGCGCAGCAGTCGTGATGTCGACCGCCCCGCTGCTGGTCGCTGCGTACACCGACGAACTCGATTGCGTTGCAATCCTGCGGTTTCCCGGCGAGCTCGTCCAACAATATCGGCTGGCGATTGGCATGAAGCTCTTGACCGTCAATTGCTACCGGCGCACCGCGGCGTACGATGCCGATCTGATTTGCGGCCCAAACATGATTCAGAATTGGACCGGATTTCACCCGCTGATCGCCGATTTTCTGACCGACGATCACGTTCGCCTGACCGCGCGCAAGAGGGGCATTCCAGAGACCGAATGGCGGCGCGCATTTGCGATGGGCAAGCAGTACATCGAGCCGCCGTCCGACGGTGTTCCGCGACGGCCGACCAGTCTACGCATCCATCCCGGCCGCCGTCCCGTGGGGAACATGACGACCGGACAAGCCGAGCGATGGAGAAGCTCCTTCTCGAAACGCCGGCTCTCGAAGACATTGATCCAACCGCATCGACCGCACACACGAGTGTCATTCCCAACCCAGACCAGGACGGCTGACAGATGACTACAGTATATCGGGTTATTCGAGTGGCAACGTTTCAATCGTTGGAATTGGACGATGACGAGGCGGCCGATGAGTTGACGAACACGATTTATAGCTTCGATGGCCGGCCGATTGCCGCCGGATGGTCTCCGCCGGAACTATTCGTCCGGTATCCAAACCTGAAGATTCCGGACATCTGGTCAGTGATCATTGGAGAGAATCTGGCGTTCGAACAACGTGCAGCGGAAGTTTTGCACGACGTCTTGGTCGAAGCTGGCGAGTTATTGCCCTTGTATTATGAAGGACGGCGCCTCGAATTCTTGAACGTAACGCGCGGCCTCGATTGCTTGGATCGGGCAAAATGCGAACACACGCCAGGCTTGCCACTCGACATCACGAAGTTCGCTTTCAAGAAGAAGCTCCTCGGTCCGTCTTTATTCAAGATTCCGGCGCTCAAGATGCGGGACTTGTTTACCGTCGAGGGCATCAATCCGCCCGACACGGAATTTAGGCCGCTCGTCATGAAACATGGCTTCAAAGGTTTGTACTTCGAAAAACTGTGGTCTGACGACGAATCGAACTCACGGCTCCTACAGCCTTGCAGTCGGGGGCAAGGAGCCGTCATTTGTTCGCATTCTATCATTGTCGAGACGCCACTTCGGCACTTACCATGGTGTCATCTATGCTGTCTGTTTATCGTGTCGAGCCAGATCCCGACTACCAGTCGCTGGTGCCGGTGGATGCCGAGGGTCTCGCTGAAAGGCTAAACTCGATTTGGCGCTTCGACGGCAGCGAAATAAATGCTCACGATTGGGGGACGCCTCAAGTCCGCGTTGCAAATGCCGAGAAAGCGGTGCCGGACATCTGGTCAGCGATCAGAGGAAACAATTTCGCTTTTAGCCACCGTGCAACCCGCGTCTTGCAGACGTTTCTGGACCAGTCGGGTGAACAGCTGCCGCTGCAGGTCGGTGGAAAGCATCTTGTGTTTCTAAACGTCTCATATGTGGTGAACTGTCTGAATAAAAAACTATCGATCGCCGACGCCGATTGCCCCGGCGAGTTCAAGCAATATGTATTTCGTCCTCAGCGGCTTGAGTACCCGCTGTTCAAGATTCCCGAGACGTGCGCATGGGAACTCTTGGTCGTCGAAGGGACGGACGATTCAAACCACGATTTCAAGCCCTTGGTCGAAAAACATGGCCTCAAAGGATTGAGATTCATCAAACTGTGGGATGAGGAGTAACGCCGATTGCCACTGCTGGCTTGTCCAGCAGTGTTTCCTCGTTGGATGGTCTGACTCATGGAGCAGCGGCGGACAGGCCCTGCTGGACAAGCCAGCGGTGGCACCCAGGATCATCCGCGTCCGTCGGGTGACTCACGCAGGTCGATGTGTGCGCTTGGCAAGCGACTCTTGCAGTGGCCTAATAACGCGATTGAAATCGGACGCGATCCTGCGATTATTCGGAAAGCCGAGCTGGCCAGAGGGCCGTTGCGCAAGAAGACGAGATCGCCGTGCTCTCGAGGGCTCCGCTGAGCAAAGCAGGCGACCGGCGAATTCCTGGCCGCTATGACGGCGAAGCCGGCGTGAGAAGCGCGGACGGCCTGGCACAAATCCGCGGGCTAGTTCTTGGGCCGGCAGACTTCGGCGAACTCGACTCGCCGGAACTCGCATGAACTCGCCGAAGTCCGGCGGAACTTTTCGCTTGCGTTTGCTGAGGCGGGCATTCCAGGGCGAAAACGCTATCTCGTCGGCTGAGGAGTCCTCAGTTCGCCTGCGGTGGATTCGCCCCCGGTGGATTCGCCTCCGCCGCCAGCGGAAATCCGACGGTCAACCTGGTTCCTTGGTTGGGGGCGGTTGCCAGTCGAAACTGCCCGCCCAGCAACCGCACCCGCTCCTGGATTCCACTCAGGCCGTGGATGCGGCTGGCTTGCGGGGTCGGCTCGAAACCCAGGCCCCAATCCTGGACTTCCAGTTCGATGCGGTCTGCCTGCCGCCGCAGGACGACGCGCACCTTGTCACTCTGGCTGTGCTTGCGGGCATTGCTCAAGGCTTCTTGGACGATCCGAAACAACGCCGTCTCCAACGGCGGCGGCATTCTTTGCCAAGCGCCCTCGGCGACAAACTCGATTTCCGGCCCCCCGGCGGGCTGTTCGGCACAGCGGCCTCGACCGCGGCGACCAGCCCAAACTGATCGAGCACCACGGGCCGCAGCCCATTGATCAGCCGCCGCCCCTCCTGCACCGTGCGGCATAGCAGGGCGTGGGCCAAAGCCAGATTCGCATCGTCGCCGGCCAGTTGCGGCTGCGCCCGGGCCGCTTCGGTATACATCGAGGCCGCCGTCGCGTACTGAATCATTCCGTCGTGAATCTCGTAGGCCACGAGCTTTCGCTCCCGCTCCAGCAACTCGAGCGTGTGCCGGCTGAGCTCTTCGTCGAGCAGCAATTGTCGGTGTTCGGCAAGTAAGCGGTTCTGAGCTTGACGCAAGAGCCCGTAAAGGACGATGACCGTCAGTCCGACAAACCAATACAGCACCATCCCGACGACAAACTCGACCGACTCGAGCTGCAAACTGCCCCGGGGCGGAATGAAGTAATAGGCGCCGGCCAGTGCTCCCAGCAGCAGCACCAGCATTGCCGGCACCGTTCCACAGAATGCCGCGGTCACCAGGATGGCAACGTAGAAAGTCGAATACGGCGATAACTTTCCCAACACCGGGTCCAAGACCAAGCGCAGGTCGAGTGCCGTCAGGGCGGCAATCAAGGCCCAAATGTAGCGCATCAAAGTCGGCTGCAACTCCCGCTTCATGATCTGCCGCTGGTGTCGCTTGGCGACGCCCGACTGTCGACGGTGCCAAGCGCGCCGGACTCGATTGTAACAGGCAGGTCCCCTGGCCTAGAAACGCGCTTGAAATCTTGCGGGATTCTGCGATTATTCGCACAGCCGAGTTGGCCAGAGGGCCGGCCGGGCAAGAAGACGGGATCGGAGGCGCTCCAGGGCGCCGGTGAGCACGGCAGGTAACAGGCGAATTCCTTGTTGCTATGATCGTGCCGCCGGTGTGAGGAACGCAAACGGCCTGTCCCAAATCCGCGGGCTAGTTCTTGGGCCCGCGGTGCCCGGCCGAACTTGGCGCACTTGCTCCCAAGCGGGGCGACCGAGCCTTGCCAGCGGCTGCGAATTCCGGCCGCAACGGGCAAGGCGGAGTCGTGCATTGTCGGCAAGCCAACGGAAATCGATGTCGATCGAGGCGGGCCCATTTGCCGGGCTTGCTGAAAGTCGATTTCGCTTCCGGTGGTAAGCCGGCCTTACACGAAGCCGTAAAGCCCGAACTAGGAGCGGCGCGACAAGCGATCCCAAGCGAGGCGTGCAGCGTGGCAAAGACGGACGCTGTGCGATAAGCCGCGGATCGACGAGCCCTCTCGCGTCTGCTTGAGCCGATCCGAGAACGGTCTCGGAGAAGGGGACAGTCCCATTTTGCAATTCGCAAAATCGGGACAGTCCCCGACCGTCTCGGACCGGCTCATTGGCAGCGACTGAAGCAACTCGTCCGGGCCAACTACCACGCCTGCGCGAAGCTTCAGCCGCTGCTCCCCTTGTGGGGGCAAGACCGACGCGCGTGCCTTCCGGAAGCCCAGGTCAGTGTCTCGCGGTGCATGCGGGTGAAGTGCAGACCGCAAGGGCCGGACTACCGCCGAGCGATTCGAAAAACGAACGCTCGGAGGCTCCGCAGCGGCGCTCGCGGGCGAATGTAATGTTTGCCCGCGAGCGCAACAAAGTGGTAGGGACACTGGCCCGAACGGGACTGTCACTCCAGGGCGTGCCGCTGCCCGGTATACAGATGCCACCGGCATCGACCGGGCGGGCGCGGAGCTTTTTCTTTTTCAAACTTGAACAGCCGCGGCCCCCGCTGCCGCGCAGCGGCACGCCATCTTGCCTTTTCTTTGATCGAAAGCTTCGATCTGGGTGGGTCCGCGCGCGTAGGCTTCAGGCGACAGGCGACAGGCAACAGGCAACAGGCAACGACGACGAAAAAACGCACCGGGGAGTACGCAGAGGACGCGGAGATAGGCGGGGGCCACTGCTGGCTTGTCCAGCAGTGTTGTCTGTGGCCATCGGCCTGCTCACAGTACGTAAGCGGCGGACAGCCACTGCTGGGCAAGCCAGCAGTGGCACCCTGCGCGGAAGCTGCAGGCGACAGGCGAGGACGACGAAGAGACGCACCGCGGAGCGCGAGCAGACTATCAATTCGGGCAAGTTTGCTGCGGAAATACTGCATAACCCGGCAAATCTTCTTCGGCTTCCGCATGGCAAGGGTTCGATTCATGCAAGAATCTCGGGCTACTATAGCTCGATACATACAGTTTACCGGCGGGCAGACTGTGCGTGCTTGGTTGAGCAAGAAATCTTTCAAAGAACAGTTTGAATTCGGAATTCACAAAATAAAAGAATTCGGCGGAACCCAATACCTTCCGGAAGAATTGAGGTGATGCATGACCTCGCCGCTGGACGAGTATCGATCGCAGGCAGCTCAGCATGGCAGTCACACCATCGCCGGCGATGCGGACGCCATTAACAAGTCGTACGACTGCCTGCACCGCACCTTGGCGCTCTTGCGCGGACCGGCAGGCGAAACGAATTGTTCGTGTTGTACGACGACCCCGATCCAGCGGTCCAATGCTGGGCCGCCGCGCACACTTTAGAGGTGGACGAAGACAGGGCCTTGTCGAAACTGGCTGAGCTCGTCGCGATGCGCATCCCACACATCAGTCTCGACGCACACTATACGATCGAGGAATGGAAAAATGGGAACCTGACGTTCCTGCCGGACTGATCAACCATGACTGCTCGGCGCGCTACCTCGCGCTTCGATTCCACAGCTCTGAGCGAACAATCGCTGAAAGAGCAAGGTGACTGGGGAATCAAGACGATCAAACCATTCGGTGGGTCGCAATACCTTCCGCCAGAACTCAGGTGACGAATGAGTTCGATGCTGGACGAATACCGGCGACACGCAGCCGACCATGGTTTACAGGCCCTGACCGGCGATGCCGACGCGGGCAACATTTCTTACGACCGCTTGTGCAACGCATTTGCAGCGCTCGCGCGGCGAGGGAAACAGGGGCGAACTGCTCTCACTCTACGACGATCCGAATCCGGCTGTCCAATGCTGGGCAGCAGCCCACACCTTGGAACTCGACGAGGCAATGGCGCTGACGAAGCTCGAACAGCTCGAGACGCCAGGAATTCCGGTCGTCAGCCTGGACGCCGAGTAGGTCATCAAAGAATGGAAGTCCGGCCACCTCAAGTTCCTGCCGGCGTGAACAAGAACCAGCCGCGGCCCCCGCTGCCGAGCGGCGGCATGCCATCTTGCCTTTCTTTGATCGAAAATTTCGATCTGGGCGGGTCCACGCGCGGGCAATACGAGGAGGTTTAACCGCAGAGCCGCAGAGATCGCAGAGGACGCGCCGGCAAGGAAGAGAGAGAATTCATTGCCTCGGCAATTCAGCAAACCGCCCTTCCTTGCGACCGACGCAGCGAATTCAGGCGCGGTCGCAGAGTAAGCAGAGGACGCGGAGGTACGCCAGGAAAGATTGTTCTCCTCCGCGATCCTCCGCTTACTCTGCGGTGAACCTTGGTCGAATTGGGCGCGGAGAAAGACGCGGCAAGTTCCTCACCCGGCGATTATGCGCGGGGCAATTCCGCACCGCGGTATTCGAGCCGAGGAAGACAGGGCCGATTTGGTTGCTTGAATGCGCACGGAGACATGCCTACACTCAGGCGCGAGGGGGCGGAGCGGAAAACCAAGTCGTGTGTGAGTCGCGTATGCAGATATCTTTGCGGTCGGCCTTCGGATGCATTGGGCTGCTGGCGTTGTTCCACAATGCGCTCTGGTTCGCCGGTTTCGCTGCCGCTGCTGGCCGCCGTAGTGAGCATTGGCGAAGATCGATTCGTTTCGCCCCAGGTCAGCGGTGGCGTGATTGGCTGGCTACAACTTGTCTCGCTCGGACTGCTCGCGTTTTTGGTGGCCAGCGTCTGCATCCCTGCCGTCCGAGGGTAGCCGCCCCGGGCTCGGCGGGTGGTCGAGCCTTTGGCATCGGCTTCGACAGTATGCTAAGTTGCCGGGGCTGTCTCCAGCCCCCAGCCCCCAGCCCCTAATCCCCAGTCCCTAATCCCCAGTCCCTAATCCCCAGTCCCTAATCCCCAGTCCCTAATCCCCAGTCCCTAATCCCCAGTCCCTAATCCCCAGTCCCTAATCCCCAGTCCCTAATCCCCAGTCCCTAATCCCCAGTCCCTAATCCCCAGTCCCTAATCCCCAGTCCCTAATCCCCAGTCCCTAATCCCCAGTCCCTAATCCCCAGTCCCTAATCCCCAGTCCCTAATCCCCAGTCCCTAATCCCCAGTCCCTAATCCCCAGTCCCTAATCCCCAGTCCCTAATCCCCAGTCCCTAATCCCCAGTCCCTAATCCCCAGTCCCTAATCCCCAATCCCTAATCCCCAGTCCCTAATCCCCAGTCCCTAATCCCCAGTCCCTAATCCCCAGTCCCTAATCCCCAGTCCCTAATCCCCAGTCCCTAATCCCCAGTCCCTAATCCCCAGTCCCTAATCCCCAGTCCCTAATCCCCAGTCCCTAATCCCCAGTCCCTAATCCCCAGTCCCTAATCCCCAGTCCCTAATCCCCAGTCCCTAATCCCCAGTCCCTAATCCCCAGTCCCTAATCCCCAGTCCCTAATCCCCAGTCCCTAATCCCCAGTCCCTAATCCCCAGTCCCTAATCCCCAGTCCCTAATCCCCAGTCCCTAATCCCCAGCCCCCGCTCTCCCATGCACATCACCCCCACCACGCTCAAACGCCTGGCCCATTACGATTCGCCCACGATCTGCAACGTGATCGAGCTGTTTCATGTCCGGCCGCGCGACACCGGCTACATGAACCGCACGATCGTGGCCAACTTTCCGGAGCTGGCTCCGATGGTCGGCTTTGCGGCCACCGCGGCGTTCCGCTCTGGCGCGCCGCCGGCCAAGGGGGACGCCTATGGCAGCATGGAGCGACAGGTGGAGCAGTTCGCCCAGTTGCCGGGCCCCGCGGTCGTGGTCTTCCAGGATCTCGACGATCCGCCGGTCGGGGCGACGTTCGGCGAGGTGATGTGCAGCACGTACAAAGGCTTTGGCTCGGCCGGCCTGATCACCTCGGGCGGCGGACGCGACCTGCAACAGGTCAAGGCGCTCGACTACCCGACGTTCACCGGCAGCACGATCGTCTCGCACGCCTACTGCCACATCCTGCACGTGGGCCTGCCGGTCCGCGTGGGCGGGCTGGTCGTCAACCCGGGCGACTTGTTGCATGGCGACGCCAACGGCGTGACGAACATCCCGCTGGACATCGCGGTCGAAGTGGCCGAAGTGGCGCCGGAATTCGTGGCCGCGGAAAAGATCGTGCTCGACTACGTCAACGGCTCGGGCAGCAAGACGCCGGCCGGCCTGGCTGCTGCCCGGAAGGAGTTTTCGGCGGTGGTGGACAAGCTGATTGCGCGGATTCGCCGCGACAAGCACTGATGTCGATTGCGATTTGCCGGGACGATGAAGGGGATAGGGGGATACGGCAGGGGATACGGGGGAGGACGAGGAAGGCGTTGAAAGCGCGGCCGCTCGTTCTGGGGTCGTTGCGAGTTCGGCCAGACCCTCGGACGGATGACAGGGGTGTGATCTGATTGTCCCACAACCGCGGGGGCGGGTGTGCCATTTGAGCTGACGACCTCACGGTTGACTCCGGACGAGATTGGTGAGCTGTCGGCCGCCGGGTCGCGCCGGATTCCGTCCCCCGTGCATGTTGCGTGGCTGCTGTATGCCGTTGGCGTTGCGGTCGTCACTGTTGGCGTCGGCACCGCCCTGTATGTGGTCGCCCGCGGCGCCGATGCGCCGCGTCTGGCCTACGCTGCCAGCGCCGCTCTTTGCCGCCATCGAGTTTGTGCTCATTTGGCCCTCGCCGGGCTTCGGGACCCATTCCTGTGCGTCGCGAGCCTACGCGACAGCGGCGCTTGCGCTGATAGCCGCGGTCGCGGCCAGACTGATCTCGCGCGAGTGGCCGGTCAGCATCGTCAACGCTTTGCCGTGGTTGGCGGCAAGCGGAATCTATGTCTCGAAGCATCGGATATTGCGCAGAGCTCGCCGAATGCACAAAGTACGCTCACGAGGCAATTGCCGACGGACGTGCTGACGTATTGAGAGTCGACGCGAATGCGGTGGAGGTTATCGACGATCTGGACGACTGCGGTCCGTGTTTTCTATTTGACTTGGGCGGCGGACGCCTGCTGTTTTTGGCGGGCGACCAGATCGAAGCGGACGAGGAAGAGCTGTTGAAAGGCAGGTTTGAAATCCGCGTCAGCCATCGCCATGGAATCCTCTTGGGCATCACCAATGCAAGCGGTTCGATTCCCATTGCCCGCCGCGAAAACCAAAGTCGGCTCTCCCCGGGGACTCTTTGCCACGGCGATTTGCTATCGGGTTCGCTGCCACTCAAAGATCTCGATGAGTTCTGCACGCAAACGCCAATCGGGAACATCTGGAGACGCACTGCCTTAACCAGAGGCGTTCCCACACGATGCATCTCACGCTGCGCAGCGTCGCAAGATGCGTTACCCGCCCAGCACGGCGCGAATCCGCTCGGGCATGACGGGCTGGATCAGACCGCGCTCGCAGATGATCGCGGCGATCAACTCGGCGGGCGTCACGTCGAAGGCCGGGTTGTAGACGGCGATTCCCTCGGGGGCCAGCGGCCGGCCGAAGGGATGCGTGATCTCGCGCGGGTCGCGCTGCTCGATCGGAATGTCGGCCCCGCTCGCCAGCGCCAGGTCGAACGTGGTGCTGGGGGCCGCGATGTAAAACGGAATGCCGTGCGCCCGAGCCAGCGTCGCCACGCCATACGTGCCGATCTTGTTGGCCGAGTCGCCATTGGCGGCGATCCGATCGGCGCCGGTCACCACGGCCTGCACGCGACCTTCGCGCATCACCTGGGCCGCCATCGAATCGCAGATCAGCGTGGCCTGAATGCCGCTCTGCTGCAGCTCCCAGGCGGTAAGCCGGGCGCCCTGCCAGAGCGGCCGTGTCTCGTCGACATACACGTGCAGCCGCTTGCCGGCCGCCTGGGCCGCATAGAACAGGGCGAGCGCCGTGCCGTACTCGCTGGTCGCCAGTCCGCCGGCATTGCAGTGAGTGAGCACGCCCTGACCATCGGACAGGAGGGCCGAACCGATCTCGCCGATCCGGTGGCAGTGATGGCGGTCTTCATCGTGAATCGCCCGGGCTTCGGCCAGCAGGGCGGCGCAGAGCGACTCGCCGGCGGCGGACAAATCGACTTCGGCCAGACTGCGCTGCATCCGCTCCAGGGCCCAGAACAGGTTGACAGCGGTCGGCCGGCTCTCGGCCAGATACTCGGCGGCGCGGCGGACGTTCTGGCGAATCGTCGCTACGTCGCGCGGTGCGGCGGCGGCGGCCGCCAGACAGATTCCATACGCCGCGGCCACGCCGATGGCCGGCGCCCGCGCACCCGGAGCTGCTTGATCGCTTCCCAGACCGTGGCCACGTCGCGACATTCGATCTCGCGAACCTCGCGCGGCAGGAGCGTCTGGTCGAGCAGCATCAGATGACCGTCGACGTCGCCGACCCAGCGGACCGAGACGGGAACGGCATGCGCTGCGGGATTGGCGGAGAGATTCGACATCGAACGTAAGCGGCGGCGGGATGAACGAGGGAGATCGGCTATCGGCGCGAGGCACTGGTTGCCCGCGGCGGACTTAACTGGAGCGCATTCATTGGCTGAAGCGCAGCTGAAGGGCAGCCCGAACGTGCGGGCGACGGCCTCGTTGGTCACTTCGCCGGCCATGATGTTGATGCTCCGGGCCACCGGCTTCAGTTCGTTCGCGGCCCGCTCGATGCCCCGGTTGGCGATCGCCAGGGCCCAGGGGAGCGTGACGTTGCACAGGGCGTAGGTGCTGGTGCGGCCGACGGCGCCGGGCATGTTGGTCACGCAGTAGTGCAGGACTTCGTCGACGATGTAGGTCGGCTCGCTGTGGGTGGTCGGGCGGCTCGTCTCGACGCAGCCTCCCTGGTCGATCGCCACGTCGATGATCACGCTGCCGGGCTTCATCACTTTCAGATCCTCGCGCTGGATCAGCCGCGGGGCTTTGGCCCCCGGAATGAGCACGGCGCCGATCACCAGGTCCGCCCGCGAGAGTTGCTCGCGGATGATGTGCCGGTCGCTGAACAGCACGTCGACGTTGGCCGGCATGATGTCGTCGAGGTAGCGGAGCCGGTCCATGTTGATGTCGAGCAGGACGATGTCGGCTCCGAACCCGGCGGCCACCTTGGCCGCGTTGGCACCGACGATGCCGCCGCCGAGGATCGTGATGTGGGCCGGGGCCACGCCCGGCACGCCGCCCAGCAGGATGCCGCGGCCCATCTGCGGGCGTTCGAGATACTTGGCCCCTTCCTGAATGCTCATGCGGCCGGCGACTTCGCTCATGGGGGTCAGCAGCGGGAGCCGGCCCTGATCGTCGCGCAGCGTCTCGTAGGCCGCGGCCGTGGCCCCGCTGGCCAGCACGGCCTCGGTCAGCACCCGATCGGCCGCGAAATGAAAATAGGTGAACACGATCTGGCCGGATCGCAACAGCGGCCACTCGGCCGGGAGCGGCTCCTTGACCTTGAGGATCAGGTCGGCCCGGCCGAAGACTTCGGCGGCGCTGCCGACCAGCTCGGCGCCGGCCTGGCGATAAGCGTCGTCGGGCAAGCCGGAGCCGAGCCCCGCCCCGGCCTCGACGAGCACGCGGTGGCCGGCCCGGGTCAATTCCTCGACGCCCACGGGCAAAACGGCGACGCGGTATTCGTCGCGTTTGATCTCCTTCGGTATGCCGACAATCACGCCTGGTCTCCCTGTTGCTGCCCGTTCCAAGCACGCTCGGCCAGCGGCCGAACCGCGGCGGCCGAGGCCGGCTCCGGTCGTTCACATTGTGGCGTGTTCATCCGCCGGGGCCAAGCCGTGCGGCCGGCGGAGCCAGCGGGCGATTTCGCGGCGGGCCAGCAGCAGATAAATCGCCACGCCCAGCGAGACTTCGCCCGCCAGGCGGACGGCTGGCGGAAGATTGGGATCGGTACGGAGAGCCCGATCGGCCACCGCCACCACGCTGCCCATCGCGGCGGCCGCCAACAGCGGTGCCCGCAGTGCCGCTGCCAGTTCGCCCAGGGACAAGCCCAGCGTCCGCAGACAATAGAACATCGTCGGCACAAACAGCACGACAACCAGCGTGAGCGAATAACTCCAGGCCACGCCCAGCGCGCGCGCCGCCGTCGGCGGCCCCAAATTCCTCGCCCAGCATTCGCCCGACGATGAACGCCTGGCAGAGCACCAGCGCGATCGCCAGCGAGGCAAAGAACAATTCCCGAGCCCGGCCCGCCGACGCCAGCACGCTGGCCAGCAGGTTGAAGAACCCCTGCACGAGCATCGCCGGCGCAAGCACGGTCAACAGCTGGCCGGCCGGTTGCCAAGTGCCGCCGCCGAGGACGAGCACCAAATCGCGGCCGACCACAAACATGCCGATCGCCGCTGGAAACAACAGCCAGCCGACGAGCCGCAGAAACTCGACGAGCAGCCGGCGATACTCGGCCGGATCGTGGGCCGCCCGGGCCAGCACCGCCAACAGCACGCCGGCCAGCGGAGTGGTGACCAGGTAGACGGGCCGCATCATCAGGGCGAAGGCCTGCGAGTAGAAACCGAGTTGCCGCTCGCCGCTCGCGCCCAACTGGCCGAGCACGATCTTGTCGGCATTGATGGCCAGATAGTTCATGAAGCCGCTCGCCGTGTAATAACCGCCGAAGCGAACCATTTCACCCGACACCGCGCTGCGGCGGAATCGGGCCGGCCGCCAGGGCTCGGCCAGCCAGCAAAGCGCGGCCAGTCCGCCCCATTCGGCGTACTGCTGGGCCACCAGCGACCAGACGCCCCAGCCGGCCAGGGCGGCGGCGATGGCGGCCGCGCCGCCCAGCACCTGGGCCGCCAGCCGAAGGACGGCCAGTCGTACCAGCCGCAGCCGCCGCTCGAGCAGCGCCTGATGCAAGGCCCCCAGCGCTCCCACGGCCGTTGTGCCGACCAGAACGGCGGCCACCGGGGCGACCTCCGGCACGCCGTAAAACCGGGCGACCAGCGGGGCCAATGCCGCGCCGGCGAGCGACACGGCGGCGGCGATCGCCAGGTTGACCCAGAACAAGGCCGAGAGCTGGGCTTCGTCCAAATCCCGCCGCTGGATGACGGCCACGCCGAGTCCCAGGGCGCCCAACAGTCGGACCAGCATCACCCAGGTGAGCGCCATGCCGAGCAGGCCGAAGTCGGCTGGCGAAATCGCACGGTAGAGCACGCCGAGCACGGCCAGCGATACCAGTTGTCCGGCAATCTGGCCCAGCGCGGCGCTGCCCGCCCCGCGCCGCATGCCGGGCAGCAGCGTAGCGCGGTCGAGTGCCGCGGGGCCCAGTGGCGATGGCGAGCTGTCGGGCAGATTCTCCATGTCGTTCGTTGCGGTCTGCCGCAGCGCGGGGCGAATCGGGTCGAGCCGGGACGTCGCGGCAGAAAATCGGACGGCTGGGCGGCGGCTGTGAGCAGTGTAGCGGCGTGGCCGTGGCGCCGGCTACGGGCAGCAAGTCGGCGGCGACGCGCCGATCGGGCGGCGGCGAAAAGATTTGGTTCCGAACGATTGGACCACTTGCTAGCAAGTTGGCGGTGCGCAGCCGCGGCCGGGCGGATTCCGCCGCAGCGGCGCGACGACCGGACAGATCGCGGCTGCAATGGCGGATAATTGCCGCGATTGTCCGGAGGAAAGTCGCCATTTCGTGCACCCGAATAGTATAGGAAGTGGCGCGCGCGGATCGCGGCGCGGAGGCGCTGAGACCAACGACGGAAGAAATTTCAAGTAGCGCGCGGCGCGAGAAAATTTCCGGCCCAATTGGCTGCTTGACAATTCGCGCTCGTTTCGCAAAATGTCGTCGTGTCGTGCGTCGCAACGCGTGCGGCACAACTCGCGGCCAGTCGCACACCCGGCGGCGAGTTGTTGGTCGCAGCGGAGTCGGCGGTTCCAGTTGGGTTGTCTTTCGCAGGCAGATGAAGGACAGTGTTCAGCTGGCTCGCCGAGTTGCTGCGAACGAGTCAGGAGACTTTCGGATCAGATTTTGGGTTGCGATCTGTGAGTTGGGGAACTGCCACCGAGTTCTCGGTGTTCTAGGGTCCGGCGGCTAAGGCCGGGCCGTACGCTACAGGCGGAGCGTTTGAGCTGGCACGGTCACCGCGCTTGCGCGACTCTCTGCGCCGAGCTCAAGAACGCCATCCGGCAGCGAACCAGCCACGTTCGGCGATTGGATTGAGAAAGCAGGTCCCAGGCGTCCAACGTCTGTGCCTGGTGAACAAGATGCGTGGCACCATTCCGCAGAGCCGCGCGACCACGTGCCGTCTGAGCATGAATTGCAACGAACTCGCCCCGCGCGCTTGCGACCGGCAATTGCCCATGAGCGGTCCCTTCTCGCGACGAAACCGGCGCGGAGGGAAGGTCGGCATGCACCCGAGGCACGGCTACCGGCGCGGTTGGCCGCAGTTGCACCTCAGGGAGGGTCTGCGGGCCACGGAGGGCATGAACTAACGGAATCGGTTGAACGCTGTATTCAGCTTGGGGGGCGGCGACTGTAGGATGCTGAAGTCGACGGCCACGGTCGGGGCTCGGATGCCCCCCCTAGGTTATACAGCGTGCCGAGGATAACCCGGCGGCGGCCTCTCGGTTCGGCCCGCCGACGACCCCCACGCGGGGGCGCGCGGGCCGCATGTGCCGGCCGAGCGGCTGCTCGGTCCAAGCCTGGCCGCGACCGGACGCGCCGGCCGGATCGGCGGGGATTGCTTCGCACATGGCTTGCGCACTGGTCGCCATCGGCTCCAATCTGGGCGACCGACGCCGACAACTCGACGCCGCCGTCGCCGCGCTGCGCCAATCGAGCGACGTGCGCGTCGTAGGCGTCAGCCGCTGGCACGAGACGGCGCCCGTCGGCGGGCCGGCCGGACAAGGCGCGTTTCTCAACGGCGCGTTGCTCCTGGAAACGGCGCTGGCTCCCGAGCGGCTGCGGCAACAGTTGGCTGCAGTCGAAGCCAGCCTCGGCCGCAAGCGACCGCCCGACGAAGCTGGCCCGCGGTGGCAAGCCCGGCTGCTCGACCTGGACCTGTTGCTCTACGACGATCTGATCCTGGCAACGCCGGCGCTCACGGTGCCGCATCCGCGGATGGCACTCCGCCGGTTCGTGCTGGAGCCGGCCGCGGAAGTGGCGCCGGCCCTGGTGCATCCGCTATTCGGCTGGCGGATCGACGAGCTGCTGCGGCATCTCGACGCGAGCCGGCCCTACGTCGCGCTCGTCGGCGTGCCGGGCAGCGGCAAAACCCGCCTGGCCGAGCATCTGGCGGCCCGCTTCGGGGGCCGGGCGATTCTGCGCCCCGCCCAATCTCTGCCGGCGGCTAGCCCGAGTCTGGCCGGAGAAATAGAATTCCTGCGCAACCTCGCCGGACGAACTCCGGCGGCAGTGGGATCGGCAGCTTCCGGCTGGGAGATCGGCGATTTCTGGCTCGACCAGACGTTGGCCTATGCCGAGCTGCGGCTGCCGGCGGACGAGCTCGAATCGTTCCGGGCGGAGTTCAGCCGGTCGGCCGCTTCGCGTGCCGCGCCGCGATTGCGGGTGCTGCTGACCAGTAGCGATCCGAGCGTCTTGCCGGGCGCAATGACAGAAGCCAAGCGGCTGCAAGAGAAGTTGATCGAAGTTGCCTCGCGGCCGGGAATCGGCCCGCTGCTCCGAGTCTCCACCGACGATGCCCAGAATGTGCTCACCGAAACCGAGGCCGCACTGACGGCAATGAACTAGCTGCTCATGCCACCGAAAGTCGTCACCACCCGAGAGGAGCTGGGCCAGCTGCTGGCGCCGATCCGCCGCGCGGCCAGGTCGATTGGCCTGGTGCCGACAATGGGGGCGCTGCACGCCGGACACCTGAGCCTGGTCGACGCGGCCGCCAGCCAGTGCGACGAAACGGTGGTCTCGATCTTTGTCAATCCGACCCAGTTCGGCCCCGGCGAAGATTTCAGCCGTTACCCGCGGACGCTCGCGGCCGACCTGGCCTTGCTGGCCGAGCGGCGTGTCGGCTGCGTGTTCGCTCCCGACCCGGGCGAGATGTATCCGGCCGGCGCGAGCACGTACGTCGAAGTGCCCGCGGCCGCCGAGCCGCTCGAGGGCAAGTGCCGGCCGGGGCACTTCCGTGGCGTGGCGACGGTCGTGCTCAAGCTGTTCAACCTGATTCGGCCCGACGCGGCCTACTTCGGCCGCAAGGATTATCAGCAAGCGCTCGTGGTGCGGCGAATGGTGGCCGACTTGGACGTGCCCGTGCGGATTCACGTTTGTCCCACCGTCCGCGAACCCGACGGCCTGGCGCTCAGCTCGCGGAATCGCTACCTGTCGCCAGCCGAGCGGCAGCGAGCGCTGGCCATCTCGCGCAGTCTACGATTGGCCGCCGAGCTGGTCGGCCGGCAAGTGCGCGACGCCCAGACGATTGTCGATCGGATGCGCGCCGAGCTCGACGCCCAGGATCTGAAGATCGATTACGTGGCTCTGGCCGATCCGGAAACGCTAGCATCCGTGATCGTGATCGACCGGCCGGTTGTGGCCTTGATTGCGGCCCGCGTGGGCGATACTCGTCTGATCGACAACGAGCTGATCGGGTAAACTGACGATCGGGCGGCCCAGTGCGGGCGGACTTCAGAGTCGGGCTCCGGCCCGGCGTGTGTCCGGCCCGCTCGGCGATATCGATTCGCCGCCCGGTTGCCGTCCGACCGCTACTTCACTCACCCTGCCCACCGCCATGTGCCAAACCCTCCTGACGATCCCCGGCGAGTTGTGGGGGATTCCCGTCTTCGGCCTGGGCTGGCTGCTCGGCGTGTGGGTGGCGTGCGGCCTGATCGTCGTCGGCTGGCAGACGGCGCGGCACGGCTGGGGCCCGGAAGCCCGCGGCTACCTGCCGGCGCTCGTGCTGGGGGCGGCGGCGATCGCCTTCCTGCTGCCGCGACTGGTCGAGGAACCGAGCCCCTTCGGCGGGCCGGCGACCGCGATCGGATCGGAGAATCCGACCGGTGACGCGGCCGCGGCGGGGCAGGTTGGCGGATTGCCGATCCGCGGCTATGGCGTGATGCTGCTGGTGGCCGTCGCGTCGGCGGTGGGCCTGGCGGTGTATCGCGCGGAGCGCGAAGGTCTGGACCCTGAAATCATCCTCTCGCTCGCCTTCTGGCTATTCGTGTCCGGCATCCTCGGCGCGCGGCTGTTCTACGTGATCGAGTATTGGGACAAGTTCCGCCAGCCCACGCTGGGTGCGACGCTGGCCATGATGGCCAACGTGGCCCAAGGCGGCCTGGTGGTCTACGGCTCGCTGCTGGCCGGCGGCCTGGCCCTGACGATCTTCGTCTACAAGCACCGGCTGCCGGGTCTGGCCCTGGCCGACTTGATCGCGCCGAGCGTCGTGCTGGGCATGGCGCTCGGACGGATCGGCTGCTTCCTGAATGGCTGCTGCTACGGCGGCACTTCGTCGCTGCCCTGGAGCGTGACGTTTCCCTGGCACAGCCCGCCGCATCAGCAACAGGTCTTCAGCGGCGACCTGTACATCCACGGCATCCTGTTCGAAGGCACCGGCGAGGCCCTGCCGCAGATCGCGCGGGTCGAGCCCGATTCGCCCGCCGCTCGAGCCGGGCTCGCCGCGGGCCAGCAGGTGGTCGGCATCAACGGCCATCCGATCGACTCGGTCGAGCGGGCCCAACTGATCCTGCTCGAGCTGAGCGGCGAAGGACAGCGGATTGCCATTCGCGTCGCCGGCGAAGGGGAGCCCGAAGAGCTGGACGATCCACGGCCCGCTGCCGCGCAGCCGGCCGGTCCATCCGGCCCAGCTCTACAGCTTCCTGGATGCGATGCTGCTCTGCCTGTTCCTGCTGGCGTACTATCCCTTCCGCTCGCGCGACGGGGAGCTCCTTGCGCTGACGCTGACGCTCCATCCGATCTCGCGGTTCCTGCTCGAGATCATCCGGATCGACGAGTCGGCCGTGTTCTCGACGCCCTGGAGCATCTCTCAGAACATCAGCCTGGCGCTGTTGGCCGGCGCGGTGGTGCTCTGGATCTATCTGGTCCGGCAGCCGCGCTACACGGCCTTTCCCAAGGCGGCCGTCGCGGGCTAATCGCCCAAGCGCAAGCGGCCCAGGGCCGTTGTGCGCCATGCGTGCGGATTGCCGCAAGAGACGGTCTCATCCAATCCGCGCCGGGCGGTAACACGCGGCTAGCAAAATCCTCGCAAAGCGGTGTTAAGTTTCGGGGCTGGAATCGGCGCAATTCGGAGCTTGCGCCGGCGCAGTTTCGCCCGGACGGCACAGGGCCAACGCTCAGCCAGGGACAATCGCCGATGGGACTTGCCTGTCCCCATTGCCGCCACGCGCTGTCGCTCAAGGCCCCCAAGCCTGGCCGCTATACGCCCAAGTGCCCCAAGTGCGCTCGCGGCATGTTGATTGTCGTGCCGGCCGATCCGGGCCAAGCGCCGGTCGTGCAATCGCTCGACGGTTCGGGACCGGCGGTGGCCCAGACCCTGGCATCCAAGGCTCCGCCCGCCACCGCGTCGAGCGCCGACATTACCGCCGAGTTCAAAGCCGCCGCCCCCGCGACCGCAACGGCTAGCCAACCGGCCGCGAAGAAAGCTGCGACGGCCGAGTTCAAATCCGCGGCTAACGACGGCGCCACGGCCGTTCACATTCCGGCGACTGCCCGCACAGCGGCCACGGCGAGCGCCGCGGGCGGAACCAAAACTCCGATCCGCACGAAGACTGGTGCCGGCAACACGGCCGCGGGGAAATCGGCCGCCGAGATCGGCACGGCCGAATTCAACGGCACGCCACAGACCGGGCGCGGCAGACTGCTCCGCCGCAAACGGGCGCGGCTCCGCGCCGCTCGGCCGATGCGCCTACCGCCGCGCCCGCGGCCGGCGGCGACACGGCCGATTTCTCGCTCGGTTCGGCAGCGTCGGGAGGCTCTTCGTCGATCAAAGCTCGCGGGGCCGCGAGCATCCAAGCGCCGACGCTCGAGCTGCCCGCCCGGCTCGGCGGATACGAGCTGGTCAAGCAACTCGGCCGCGGCGGCATGGGCGAGGTCTATCTGGCCCGGCAACTGTCGCTCGACCGCAACGTGGCGGTCAAGACGATGCGGCCCGAATGGGCGGCCGATCCGGTCTACGTGGCCCGCTTCACCCGCGAGGCGTTCTCGGCCGCGCAGCTGGTCCACCACAACGTGGTCCAGATTCACGATTTTGGCGCCGAGCGCGAGACCAACTACTTCAGCATGGAGTTTGTCGACGGCACGTCGCTGGCCCAGCTGGTCCAGGACCGCGGCAAGCTCAGCGCCGAGGTCGCGGCCGGCTACGTGTTGCAGGCTGCCCGCGGCTTGGCGATGGCCCACGACAAGGGCATGGTCCATCGCGACATCAAGCCCGACAACCTGCTGCTCAACAACCAGGGAATCGTCAAGATCGCCGACCTGGGCATCGTGAAGAAGGGAGACGCCTCCGCGCCGGCGGCAACCGCGGCTGCCCCCACCGCCAAGCCCGGTCCCAAAACCGCGACGGCCGCCGCCGCGGCCGATGCCACGCAGGCCGGCATCGGGCTGGGCACGCCGGCCTTCATGTCGCCCGAGCAGGCCCGCGACGCCGCCAGCGTCGATCCCCGGGCAGACATCTATTCGCTCGGCTGCACGCTGTATGCCCTGGTCACGGGTCGGCCGCCGTTCGAGGGCAAGACCGTGCTGGAGGTAATCACCAAGCATGCGACCGAGCCGGTCGTGCCGCCGGATCGGGTCAAGGGGGTGCCCAAGACGCTTTCCGACATCATCCTGAAGATGGTGGCCAAGCAGCCCGAGGCCCGGTACCAAACGATGACCGAAGTCATCCGGGCGCTGGAGCAATTCCTGGGCACCGACAGCACGCGTCCCTTCTCGCCGCGCGAAGAGCACGTCGATCAGCTCGAAGCGGCGGCCGGTGCATTTCAATCGGCTGGCCTGGCCAGAATCCGGCCGAGTCTGATCGTGGCCTTCGCGACCGTCACGATGCTGGGCACGCTGGTGGCGGCGCTGGTGGGCCGGTGGACCTGGGCGATCGGCATGGCCGGCGTCGGACTGCTGACGCCGCTTGAGTACCTGGCCTTCTCCGGCCTGCTCGACGGCACGCACCTGTTCACGCGGTTCCGGGCGTTGATCTTCGGCGCCCGGCTGAAGGATTGGCTCAGTTGGGCCGGCATGCTGATGATCTCGCTGGTGATGGCGTATTTCCTCGGGCTGTCGCTGGCGGCGCTGGCGGTCGTGATCGTGGCGCCGCTGCTGGCCGCGGGATTCTACTTCGGCGTCGATCGGCCGATCGCCCGGGCGCGGCGCGAGCCGCGAGCGCAGCTGGAGCAATTGCTGCGGCATTTGCGATTGCAGAATCTGGAAGAGAATTCGCTGCGGCAGTTCGTGGCCAAGTTCAGCGGGCCGAAATGGGAATCGCTGTACGAGGCGCTGTTCGGCTACGAGGCCAAGCTCGAGGCCCGGCAGCTGTGGGGCAAAGGCGAAAACGGCCAGGCCCGGCCCAAGCATGCCGGCTGGCGCGATCCGGTGATCCGCTCGATCGACCGCCGTTTGCAAGCCCGGAGCACCAGCAAGCAGCGCGACCACCTGGTCAAGGTCGAGCAGAGCGGCCTGGAAGCGGCCGGCATGAACGCTCAGGAAGCCCAGAAGAAGGCCCTGGAAACGGCCGCCGCCCTAATGCTCAAGGCCAACAAGAAGGTCGACCAGTCGGCCCTCCGCTACGACGATTCCAACGGCTGGGCACCGATGCGGCTGTTTGCCGGCGGAGCCTTGATCATCTGCTCGCTCGTCTGGATGCACCAGAACAGTCTGCTACCGTACCAGAAGCTCAAGCAATGGACCGACAAGGTGCAGGCCGCGGCCGGCACTAAGGGAGGCTCGACCGAGGGGACCGCGTCCACCGAGGGAACCGCGCCCGCCGAAGGCGACACCCTCACAGCCGGCGCGCCGGCGCCGCCAAGCTGCGCATGCCGCTGCGGTTGCCGCTGGTGGGCGAAGTGGTGAGCAAGCCGCTGGGCAATTACTTTGCCGGCGCGGCCGGGCTGATGCTGGTGTTTTCATCGCTGCTGCGGCGGTGGCTCGCCCTGGGCCTATCGCTGCTGGCGGCCGTCGTATTTGCGGGCCAGTTCCTGGTCGCGGCCGACGTGCAGCCGCAGTTGACGGCGGCCGAGGCCGAAGCGATCTGTGCGGCCGAGGAAAAAGCCCTCGACACGCTGACCGGCGAGCGGCACCTGCTGGAACAGCAGACCGCGGCCCTCGAGAATCCGTTCCAGATCACGCTCGATGATCTGGAAAAGCAGGCCCGCACTAATCCTGGCGAGGAAGAAAGCAAGCGGATCCGCCGGCAGATCGGCAAGTTCCAGCGGGAGCTGGAAGCGGTCCAAAAGGAGTCGGCCGAGAAGTTCGCCCGCCTCGACGCCGACATCGCCAGGCACAAGGCACGGCTAGCGGCGGCCAAGCAAGCCCGCGATCCGGCGGGGACCGGCCAGCCGGCACCCTGATTCGCTTTCGCGGGACAATCTGCCTGGCTTGAGCCAGCGGCGGTCGCAGGCCGTTCCGCACTTCGATTCGCCACTCGTTAGCCCTCTCGCGGCCCGCTGGCCGCTTTGCCGCGTGCATCGAACCGTGCCGCAGGCGTAGAGTGTAGGTGGCCGGCTCGCGCCGAACGTCGCTCTCGGCATTCACCCCTTCCCAGCGACGACCTCGCGAGGGCCGTCAGAATGGATACCAAACGGCGACTTACGCTGCACGCTCTCCTGGTCATTGCCGCGATCATTGTCCTGCTTTTGGCGGTGTTCGTCCCGGCAGATCGCAGCAAGCTCGCGAGCCGCGCCGCGACCAATGCACGCAAAAACTCGCGAATATCGGCCACGCGCCCAAAACCATCATCAAGTGTTCAAACGATTTCCCGCCGTGACAAATGTGGGTGGCGTGGGGCAATCGGCCAGCATCTGGCACACGGCCCCGGGGGCCGTCGTGTCGCCCGGCCAGCCGGCGCCCAACGGATACGACCAGCCCGACGGCGGAGCGGCCGGCTATAGCTGGATCGTGAAAATCCTGTGGTACTTCGACGGCGACTGTTATTATCCCTTGCAAAACATCAGCAACGGCACGAGCAAGTTCACGTACGAAGCGTTTTCGCCGGCCGGTCGTGAGGGGTGGGGGATGAGTACCTCCATTGGTACCACCCAGACGCATTTCGCAACCGTTCCGTTCGACGACGTGCTTTGCCCGTCATACGGCGGCAGCAGCATTTCCACCGCGTCCAGCGGCACGGCAAAGCCTCCGGTATCGATTCCCGCCTACGCTGCCCTTTACGACGCGTCAAAATCTGGAGGGCCGTTCGGCGTGGCAATCACCAATTACGTGGCCCTGCCGGCGACGCACCTGGCCTGTCTGGCTCTCGGCCCGGACGACGAGGGTGACGATGCGGCCGAGCCGCCCAACGGCGTGCTGGTGCCCGGCGCGAGGCGCACTACGTTGCGCGACGTTCGCGAGGCAGCCCACACGCTCATGGTCTGCGAAACCAAAGAGCCGGCCGTCAACTCCTGGTATGACGGCACGGTGTGCTGGACGTCGGGGCCAATCCAGCGCCAGCCAACAGCCGACGCGGAGCAAAACGGCGGTGGGACTGGACGGAAGTGAACGCGTCCGGCGAGTGGGTCTTTCCTCAAGGCACTCGCACGCCTGCGGAGTGAACTTCGGACCGGCGACCCGGCCCGGCGCCCTGTTCGCGCCTCAGGCAGAACGCCGGCCCAGACGCAGCCGGTCTCTTGGGGACCCAGCAGCGATCACGAGGGCGAGTCATGCACCTGGCAGCCGACGCTGCTGTCTACGCCCTCTGCCGAATATCGACCCGACGACCCTGATTCCTTTCGCGGGACAATCTGCCTGGCTTGAGCCAGCGGCGGGATCGCAGGCCGTTCCGCACTTCGATTCGCCTGCCGTTGGCCCTCGCCGCGCTGGCCCGGCTGGCCGGTTTGCGGCGTGCACGAACCGTGCTTCCGGCGTAGACTGCAGGCAGCCGGCTCACGCCACACGTCCCCTCTCGACTCTCACACCGCTTTCCGCGCCGGCCTTGCCCTGGTGGCCTGATGAATGCCGACCGGCGACCGACCTTTACTCTGAAAGATCTGCTCGTGGTGACGGCAATCATCGCCGTGCTGCTGGGGATCTTCATTCCACTGATCGGACACCAGGGTCGCGAATTGCCGCGCCGCAATCAGTGCACGAACAAGCTCAAGCAGCTTGGCCTGGGCCTGATGAATTATTACGACGTTTTCAAGTGTTTTCCCGCCCTGACCAATCCGGCCGGCGAGGAGCGCTGGGCCGGCGTCTGGCAAACGGCGCCGGGGGCCGTGGTGTCGCCCGGCCGGCCGGCGCCCAATGGATATGACGCGACCACGGGCGGAGCGGCGGGGTATAGCTGGATTGTGACGATCCTGCCCTACGTGGAAGAAAACCAATTGTACCTGGCAATCCGGAACGCCTCAGACCGCTTCGATTACGAAGCGTTTTCTGCGACCGGTGCTGGTGGAGCGCCCATGACTATAAGGTACGGGAACGGACTGCTCCACTTCGCCGCGGTTCCGCTCGATGAAGTCGTGTGCCCCGCGTATCAGGGCGACTACATCTCGACTGCCTCCAGTGGCACGGCCAAACCGCCAGTGTCGATTCCCGGTTATGCGGCCCTCTACAACACCGCGATCCCCGGACGGCCCAGCGGCGTGGTGATCTCGAATTATGTAGCCCTGCCGGCGACGCATCTGGCCTGCCTGGCGCTCGGCCCAGACGACGAGGGCGACGACGCGGCCGAGCCGCCCAACGGCGTGCTTGTGCCCGGCCCGCGGCGCACGACGTTGCGCGACATTCGCGATGGCAGTTCCAGAACCTTGATGCTTTGCGAAACGAAGGAGACGGCGGTCAACTCCTGGTACGACGGTACGGTGTGCTGGACGGTCGGAGCCAATCCGAGCGCCAGCCAGCAGCCGACGCGGAGCAAAGCGGCGGTCGGACTGGATGGCCAAGTCAACGCGTCCGGCGAGTGGGTCTTTCCGCAAGGCACGCGCGACGCCTGCGGAGTGAACTTCGGGCCAGCGACCCGGCCCGGCGCGCTATTCGCGCCACGCGGCACCACGCCGGCCCAAACGCAACCGGTCTGCTGGGGGCCCAGCAGCGATCACACGGCGGGCGTAGTCATGCACCTGGCCGCCGATGCTTCGGTCCACTCCGTGACGCCTGACATCGACCCGACGCTCTATCTGCGGCTGATTACCCGGGCTGGCGCCGAGGTCGCTCGGATACCGGACGTCGACAACTAACGCATCCACACGTCCGTGGGGGGGGCGCACGCTTCGCACGCTGGCGGCGCGTCGCAGCTAGCACATCCGCCAGTTGCTCTGGCCCCTGGCCGAAGCATGATTTATAGTTTCGCCCCGCCTTGCCGCGGCTGGGAGCAGGGAGCGGACCGTCGTCCGTTCGCGCCGTGGCGAAGCGACCGACAAGGACGCCTGAGCATGCGCTTGCCCTCGTGGTTTGCCGATCGCCGGCTGGCCGTGGCCGCGATCGCGCTCGGCTGGCTGATTTCCCGGGCCGCGATTCTGATCTCCGAAGGGCCGGGCCGCTCGGACATCGAGCTCTACTTTCGCTACGCGGTGCAGGGGGTCGACCAGCACCAGGTTCCCTATCGCGATTTCGACGTCGAGTATCCGCCGGTCGCGTACTGGTTCATGGCCCTGCCGCGGTGGATCGACCCGCATCCGATGCCGCCCGGCGTGCTGGCGACAACGCCGCTCCGCCACTCGCCCGATTTCCTGCGTTATGGCTATCTCTATCAGGCCCAGGTGCTGGTCTGCGACCTGGCGTCGCTGCTGCTGGTGCTGAGCTTGCGCGGCGCTACTGGCCGCGGCAATTGTTGGCGCTGGGAGCCGGCTACCTCGGCGCCACGTCGTTTCTCTACCCCGTGCTGTTCCTGCGGCTGGACATCGCGCTGACCGCGATCCTGCTCGGCTGGGCCTGGCTCTGGCTGCGGTCCAGCGAAGGTGACCCGGCGGCCGGCCTGCGCTCGGATCGCCTCCTACGCGCTGTTGGGATTGGGCATCAGCTTCAAATTGGTGCCGCTGCTGATGACGCCGTTCGTGCTGCTGGCCGAGCTGCGTTCCCGCCGCCCCTGGCGGCAAACGGCCGAATCGCTCGCCGCGCTGGCCGCAACGGCGATGCTGCCGTTCGTGGTACACCTGGCCAGCGCCGGTTCGGGCCTGGGGCGAATCTTTGCCTATCACGGGCAGCGCGGCATTCAGATCGAATCGCTGTATGCCGCGCTCCTGGCTCTGACGACGAGCCGGCCGCTGGCGTTTGAGGTTTCGTTCGGCTCGGTCAACGTCGACACCCCCTGGACCGACGTGCTCAAGACCGGCTCGACCGTGCTGCTGTTGGCCCTGCTGGCCAGCCTGGGCCTGTGGTGTCTGCTGCAAGGCCGCAGCTATACCCGGGAGCGGGCCCTGGCCGCGGCCTGCCTGGCGCTCTGCGGCTCGGTGATCCTGGCCAAGGTACTCTCACCTCAGTATTTCCTTTGGGCGCTGCCGCTGGTACTGCTGCTGGGAGCGCTGGTGCTGCCGCCGCGGGCCAGATACGTCTGGCCGCTGGTGATCGGCCTGACCGTGTTGGGCCGCGCGACGACCTGGATTTTTCCCGACCATTACCAGGATCTGCTCGACGTGGAGCTGGGTCATGCGGCCTGGCT
This sequence comes from uncultured Planctomycetaceae bacterium, assembly GCA_963828155.1. Taxonomy (GTDB): domain Bacteria; phylum Planctomycetota; class Planctomycetia; order Pirellulales; family PALSA-1355; genus CAWCAX01. The sequence continues at coordinate 199,334 of CAWHDQ010000005.1, read as the reverse complement.
GGTGCTGGCCGGGCGGAATCTGGTTTATCTGGGCCTGGTCGCGATCCTGAGCTGGCGGCTGCTGGCCAAGCCCGCCACCGCAGCCCAACAGGGGGACCAGGCGAACCTCATGCCGGGCCCGCGCCGCGAGCCGGCCGGGGCCCCGGGCCGCAGCCGTTCGCCGGCCTACCCACCGGTCGCGGCCTGAAGCTCACAGGCACGCCCCAAGGCGGCGTCGGATTCGCGTGCTCCCCCGTCTGGCCCTGGCCGCTCGGCGGAATGGCAAACCTCCTGCCCACGCGGGACCGGGCTTTTCGTTTCCGGCCGGCCGTCGTCTATAATGGCGACAGCGGCTGTGCCTCCCCTTTTCCCGCTGCCCGGACACCCCTCGGTCGGATCATGAAAGACACGTTTTCCCCGCTGATGACGTTTGGCGTGCTGGGACTGGGCATCGTGCTGTTCGTGCTGACGTTCAACATCGTCCGCTCGACGTCCGACGCAGGCTCTCCGGCCAGCGACCCCTCGGCCGTGGCCCAGAACCCAGTTGAAGAGGAAGAGGATGCCGAAGAAGAAGACGGCAGCGCGACCGACTCTGGCGCGAGCGATTCCACCGTGGGCGGCTCGCGGGGCGGGTTCACCAGCCGCAAGACCTGGGGCGACGGGCCGAAGCGCGGCTTCACCACGATGACCGACTTCGATGCGGGCAAAATGCCGCGCGAAGTCCACAACCCGCTCACGGCCCGGAGCAACTCCAGCGGCAATCCGTTTGCCCGGTCCGGCTCGCGCGACCATTGGACCAGCTTCGAGGACGCCACCGATTACGTGGCGGCCGAAATCTACGACGCCATCGAAGACCGGCCGACCTTGGTGATCTGGCTGTTCGACTGCACGGCCAGCGCCGCCGACCAGCGCGAACGAGTGATCCGGCGGATGGAATCGATCTACGACCGGTTCGACAAGATGCGCAGCGACGGGCACCCGGCCTTCGCCGACGACAAGAAGCCCCGGCTGCTCTCGGCGGTCGGTTCGTTTGGCAAGGCGGTCGAATTGGCCACCGAGGCCAGCGACAGCCCCAGCGCGGTGCTCCAATCGGCCTCGGGCATCCGCGACGACGGCAGCGACGAAGAGCATCCGTTCGAAGCCATTGAGATCGCGGTCAAGCAGTTCGAAAAACTGTGCCGCACCGAAAACCGGCTGATGATGCTGGTGGTGGTCAGCGACGAGGCGGGGGACGACGAAGCCAAGGTCGATCAGCTGGTTCCCAAGCTCAAGAAGGCCGCCATTCCGCTGTATGTGATCGGCGTGCCGGCCCCGCTGGGGCTCAAGTCGTCGCTGACCGGCACGCTCAAGACCGAGTCGGGCAAGCCGGTGCGGCAGGGCCCCGAGTCCTGGGAGTGCGAAGCGATCGACATGAGCGGCTGGATGGGACCGGAACCGCCGATCGATTCGGGCTTCGGGCCGTTTGCCCTCTCGCGGCTGGCGCTGGAGTCGGGGGGCCGATACATGCCGGTGCGGCAGTTCGGCAGCTACGATCCCAAGCAGATGGCGCAGTGTGCGCCCGACTACGTCTCGCGCGAGGCCTACGACAAGCTGCTCAATGCGAACGCGGCTCGCCGGGCCCTGGTCGAGGCGGCCAAGGTGCCCCACGCCGATCTGACCCACAGCTTCGACCAGCGGTTTTTCAAGCAGAAGGACGAAGCGGCGCTGAAGCGGCAGCTCGACAAATCGCAGCAGGCCTCGGCCCGGCTGGAGCCCAAGGTGACGCCGTTCTACAAGGCCCTGGCCGCCGGCGAGTCGGAACGGGCCAAGCTCACCGGGGCCCGCTGGCAGGTGGAGTACGACCTGGCGATGGGACGGGCCGCGGCGATGCGCTCGCGGATCGAGGGCTACAACTCGGCCCTGGCCCAGCTGAAGGCCGGCAAGAACTTTCCCGACCCCAATCACACCACCTGGATTCTGCGGCCCACGAACGACGTCAAAGGGGACTCGGCCCTGGAGAAGCTGGCCAACCAGGCCAAGAAGTACCTGACCCGGGTGACCACCGAGCACCCCGGCACGCCCTGGGCCCAGATCGCCAATCGTGAATTGGCCTCGCCGCTGGGTTGGGAGTGGTTTTCCCAGTAGCGCGGCGTATCCGATTCGTCGCGCACCGCGCTGACCGCGGCTTCTGATTGTGGCGCGGGAGCGACGCGCGCTCCCTACTGACCCGACCGGGTTTTCGCCGCGCTCAGTGATTGCGCGAGCGCTCAGGCGTCGTCTTCTTCCTCCCAGTCGTCGTCGTCATCGTCCTCCTCGTCGTCGTCTTCTTCGTCGTCTTCGTCGTCCCAGTCGTCGTCTTCGTCGTCCCAGTCGTCGTCCTCGTCCTCTTCTTCTTCTTCATCGTCCTCGTCATCGACCTCTTCCCACTCGTCGTCTTCGAGGTCCTCTTCGTCGTCCTCTTCGTCGTCGTCGTCATCGTCCTCGTCGTCTTCGTCGTCGAGGTCGTCGTCTTCTTCGTCCTTGGAGCGAGCAGCTTCGATCGTCGATGCCAGGGATGCGTACACGGTAGTGGCGATCCACTTCTCGGCGAGGTCAGATGCGCTCAGGGCGGTGATGGTCACGTCGGGCTCCTCCTGGTCTATGCGAAAACTTCTATGCGTAACAGGTAATCGATTTCGGCCGGGCTGCCGGGCCGGGTTGTCCAACAGGGGTGCTGAGCTCTTCGGTTCGCTCAGGTCGGGCGGCAATCGGCTTGCCGTTCCGCCTGCGGGCCAGCCACTGGCCGTGTTTCACCGTGGTTCGGGCACTGCGTCCATCGACACTGCGTCCATCGACACTGCGTCCATCGACACTGCGTCCATCGACATTGCCTTATTCGGCAGCGTGTTGCCGGGCGTTGAGTGGATGGCCCCCGCTATGGGGGTATCAGGCGATTGCGGCCCGCTGGCTGCGGTCGATTGCCGGCGCAGTTCGGCGGCCCGGGGCAAGTCGTCGAGATTTCGCAAGCCGAACACCTGCAAGAATCGCTTCGTGGTTCCGTAGTAATACGGCCGGCCCAACTCCGCCGAGCGACCGCAGATCCGCACCAGGTTTCGCTCCATCAACTGCCGCAGGATTTCGCTGCAATCGACGCCCCGCAGAGCGTCAACTTCCGACCGCAACACCGGTTGACGATACGCGACAATCGCCAAACTTTCCAGGGCCGGAGCCGACAATCGGCTCTCGATCGGCGAGCGGTACAGACGCCGCAGCCAGGAGCCAAATCGGGCCCGCGTCAGCAACTGGAAACCACCGCCAATCTCCTCCGCCCGAAAGGCACTGCCCGAGCCGTCGTACAGCCGATTCAGCCGGCGAATCAATGTACGCGCTTCGGTGCCGTCCGCCAAGCCGGCAAGTTGGGCTAACTTGCGCGTTGCCAGGGGTTCGCGCGCCAAAAGCAGGATGGCTTCGACCTTGGCCAGCGCGGCGTCGCGGCAAAACTCGTTGTCCGGCGCCGTTTTAGGCTCGTCCAACCGCCCCCGCCGGAGGCGGCGATTCCGCCGCCCGATCTGCCCCGAGCCTACGGTCGCCGGATGCCGGCCAGCGGAGCCGGACCGGCCGGCAAGCGATCGTCGGTTGCGCACGGGCAAGGTGCCTGGGAAACGAGGAAACAGCCGGAACTGGAGTTTCCGCAATCTACCAAGTCGGCCCACCTTGGGCGAGATGGGCGGCGGAGGACCGGGCGGCGGATCCGCCCGGTCAGGGTGTCCGGCCGCTGCGCCAGGCCTCGACCTGCTCGACCACCCGGGCCATCGCCCGCAGGGGATCGGTGTCGGTGGCCTCGAAATTCCGGGTCGGACCCGGATTGCCGGCCAGCGGAAGCTGGCAGAAGAAGCGGTACCGCTCGCCGCCGTTGACCAACCGCTCGAGCAGATAATAGGTGGCGCCAAAGTCGCGCAGGCGGCATTCCATGTAGGTGAAGCGGTCGGTCTGGCCCGGCGGAGCCATGGGCGCGGCGGCCGCGCCGGGGGGCAACATGCCGGGAGCGCCGGATCGCGCGGGCATGGCGGCCGGCGAACCGGCAGCCTCGTGCAGGGCGTGTCGCACCGCGCCATCGCCCGCCGGGCCCCGAGCGCCAGTTGGCTCGACAGCTCCGGGCGAACTGGTCAGCGGTCGGACCGGGGGCGGCGCATAGCCGGGACCCGCCGCCGAGGGCGACAAAGCGGGAGCCGCTGCCGACGGAGCCGGATCAGTGTGCCAGTTCGGCGGCGAGCCGGGGGCAAACGGCGGGGCGTCCCCCTGGCTGAACGAAACGGGCGTGGCCGCTTTCTCGCCCGGCGGCCAGATATGGTCGATCAGAACCGACTTGACCACGTCCGGAAATTGACTGCCGAAAATCGCCGCCAGGGGCACGACAATCAGGCAGGCGAGCATCACCAGCGCACGAAAGGCGATGACCGTCGAAGATTCCATGCCCGCCGTCGCTCCATCCCTGGCCGTGCCGAGCCAGCGATCCTGCTGGCCGCGGTTTCACTCGGCCCGGGGCGGCCGTCGCCGGCCCGGGCACTCCTTGGGGGGCGGCATATTAGCGGCCCACGGCAAACCGGGGCAATGGCAAAACGGCCGGGTCAAAACGCCGGCTGGGAGCGGAATGCTTGCAGAGCCTGGCCACCGACGCCCGGGCACACCGGTCGCCGCTCAGCCAGCAGCCGGCGCGGGCCCGCTACGTTGCGGCCGGTTGCTCCTCCTGAATATACGTGTGCTCGCGATAGCAGAGCGCCACGAAGATAAACAGCACGGCAGTTGCGGCCATCAAGCCGGCAAAGAACCAGTAATAGGACGATCCCGGCAGCTTGCTGGTGCCGTCGGCATTGTGGATCGCTTCGTTCACCTTCGCGGTCAGCATGTTTCCGCCCGAAACGCTCAGCAGATAGAGCGCCATGATGAACGACTTCAATTCCCGCGGGGCCTGAGTGTACGAGAATTCGAGGCACGTGATCGAAACCATAACTTCGGCGGCTGTCAGCACGGCGTAGGCTAGCATTTGCCAGGCGATCGAGGGGGTCTGGCCGGCCTGAATCATGTTCTCGATCCCGGCCGACACCACGAACGCCAGCGCCGCCACAAAAAAGCCGAGCGTGATCTTGCGCAGCGGCGTGAGCGGAAACACCCGGTCGATCGCCGGGTAGACGACGTAGGAAAACAGCGGCACGTACACCAGCACCAGGATCGGGTTGACCAGGCCGAGTTGGGACGGCAACCAGTCCATGCCCAGCCAGTGCAGGTTCATGCGTTTGGCCTGGAACACCCAGGAAGAGCCGGTCTGATCGAACAGGGCCCAGAACACGACCACGAACAGGTAGATCGGCACCAGCTTCAGCACGGGGCGCAGCCCCTCGAGCTGGAACGTGCCGCACAGCGCGGCTCCGCCCGCGGCGGGAATGTGCACGAACTCGTTTCGCCCGGCCCAGAAGACGAGTGTCGCCAGGAGCATCAGGACGCCCGGCACGGCGAACGCAAAGTGGGGCCCATACCATTCGAGAAACTTCGGAATCAGCAGGTACGAAAAGAACGATCCGAAGTTGATTGCGAAATAGAACCAGGCGAACACCCGGGTCAGCAGATGCTGGTTGGTCTGGCCGAATTGATCGCCGACGTGGGCCGACACGCAGGGTTTGATCCCGCCCGAGCCGATGGCGATCATGGCTAGCCCGGCGAACAATCCCAGCCGCGTGGCATCGAGGGCCAAGGCCAGATGGCCCAAGCAATAGACGATCGACAGGCTCATGATCGTGCGGTACTTGCCCAACCAGCCGTCGGCCAGCAAAGCCCCGGCCAGCGGAAAGAAGTAGACCGCCGAAACGAACCAGTGGAAGCAGACCGTGGCTTCGCCCTCGCTCATCGGCGCCGGGGCTCCGCTGCGATCGAGCAGATACTCGGCCATGAAGATCGAAAGAATCGCCTTCATCCCATAAAAACTGAACCGCTCGGCCGCCTCGTTGCCCACGATGTACGGAATGCCGCGGGGCATTTGGGTCGAAGGCAGGGGCGCGGTCAGGTACTTGGGCATCGGTCGGCTACCAACGGGTTTAACGGGGCCAAGCGGGCGACAGGCGGTCGCCGGATTGTCGCAGACCGCGGCGCCCCTCGCCAAGGGCGACGGCGCGACGGAGTGTGGCCGGTAAGTCGCTTGCCCGGCACCCGAGCCGGCGGTTACAGTTGGCTTAGCTCATCTCCCATCCCATCGCTTGCGGAGCAAACCGGCCATGGATCGTCGCAAACTGTTGGGGGCCGGCGCGGCCGGCTTGGCGCTTTCGGCCCTGGGCGGCTATCACGCCATCGCCGCCGACAAGAAGGCCCCCCGCGTCGGCCTGATCGGCTGCGGCTGGTACGGCAAGTGCGACCTGATCCGGCTGATGCAGGTGGCCCCGGTCGAAGTCGTCTCGCTGTGCGACGTCGACCGGCAGATGCTGGCCGAAGCGGCCGAGATCATCGGCCAACGGCAATCGTCGAAGCCCAAGCCGCGGACCTATGCCGACTACCGCCAGATGCTGGCCGAGAAGGATTTAGACATCGTCCTGGTCGGCACGCCCGACCACTGGCACGCCCTGCCGATGATCGCCGCCGTCGAGGCCGGGGCCGACGTCTACGTGCAGAAACCGATCAGCGTCGACGTGGCCGAAGGGCAGGCCATGTTGGCCGCCGCCCGCAAGCACAACCGCGTGGTCCAGGTGGGCACGCAGCGCCGCAGCACGCCGCACCTGGCCGAAGCCCGCGACCGGTTCCTCGGCGAAGGAAAGCTCGGCAAGATCGCCCTGGTCGAAATCTACTGCTACTACCACATGCGGGCCCGCGAGAATCCGCCCGACATCGCCCCGCCCGAATACCTCGACTACGAAATGTGGACCGGGCCGGCCCCGATGCGGCCGTTCAACAAGCTGGTCCATCCGCGCGGCTGGCGGGCGTTCATGGAGTATGGCAACGGGATCGTCGGCGACATGTGCATCCACATGTTCGACATGGTCCGCTGGATGATGGACCTGGGCTGGCCCCAGCGGATCGCCTCGGCCGGCGGGATCCTGGTCGACAAGGCCAGCAAGGCCAACATCACCGACACGCAAGAGGTCACGTTCGATTACGGCGATCTGCAAGTCGTCTGGCAGCATCGCACCTGGGGCGAAACGCCCGACCCCAAGTATCCCTGGGGCGCTACGTTCTACGGCGACAAGGGCACGCTCAAGGCCAGCGTGATGAGCTACGACTTCATCCCCTGGGGCGGCGGCGAGCCGGTGCACAAGGATGTCGCCTACGAGCTGGAGCAATACCCCGAGGACAAGACCGAGAAAGACCTCGAGAAGCACGTCGCTCCCGCCCTGCGGCAGCACATGCGCGACTTTCTGGCCGCGATCCAGTCGCGCACCAAGCCCGTGGCCGATATCGAGCAGGGCTACATCTCGACCGCCAGCTGCATCCTGGCCAACTTGTCGCAGCAACTCGGCCGCACTCTCGCCTGGGACCCCGCGACCGGCCGCATCGCCGGCGACGACGAAGCGAACAAGCTGCTCAAGCGCGCTACCGCGCGCCCTGGAAGCACCCGGCGGGATGAGGGTAGAAGGCAAAAGGCAAAAGGCAAAAATCTTAAGACGAAAGTTGCGAGCAGAGCGGCCTCCGGATTATGCCTTCTGCCTTTTGCCTTCTGCCTTTTGCCTTCTGCCTTTCCCTACACCGCTTCCGGCAGCGGCTCGATGCCCGAGTCGACCGGGTAGCGCGGCACGCCCGACCCGTCGAAGACGCGGTCGCGGTGGGCGTCGAGGCCCATGTTGCGGTAGAGCGTGGCGAAGACTTCCTGGAACAGGACCGGTCGCTTGTGCGGCACTTCGCCGTAGCGATTGGTCGAGCCGATCACCTGGCCGGTCCGCATGCCACCGCCGGCCAGCACGCAGGCGTTCGCCGCGGGCCAGTGGTCGCGGCTGTTGTCCTTGTTGAGCCGCGGCGTGCGGCCGAACTCGCCCCAGACGACCACCGACACATGCTTGTCCAGGCCCCGCTCGTGCAAGTCGGTGACCAGCGCCGCCAGGCCGCTGTCGAGCAGCGGGAAGTCGGTCCGCGACTGGACGTAATTCATGCCGTCCGGCCCGTGCCAGTCCCAGCGGCTGAAGTTCATCGACACATACCGGGCCCCGGCTTCGACCAGCCGCCGAGCGATGCAGAAATTCTCGACCATCCGCGGCGAGCCGTCGCGCTGGAACTGCTCGTCGTTCTTGCCGTACCGCTCGACGATTCGCGGGTCTTCCTTCGACAGGTCGAGGGCGTCGCCCAGCTTCGAATCGGTCAGAATGTCCAGGGCCTGGCCCATGTAGGCGTCGATGCTCGACATCCGGGCGGCCACGTCGGCTTCGCGGCGGAAGCGATCGAACGAGTGCCGCAAAGCTTCGCGATCCTGGAGCCGCTCGAGCGTGATGCCGTGCAGCACCATGCTTTCCGACTTCTCGTGGACCTTCTTGCCCACCAGGTTGAACGGATCGTGGATCGGGCCCAAGAAGCCGCCGGTGCCCGGCTCGCCCCAGGTGCGATTGCCGGTGGCATACATCAGGGCCAGGTTCGGCGGAATGGCCGGATCGACCGAGCCCGCCAGCCGCGAGACCCACGAGCCGGCCGAGGGAAAGCCGCCGCCCGGAGCGCGGTCGCCGCGCTTGTGGCCGGTCATGCACTGATAGCCGTCATGCCCGCCGTCGGAGTCGGCCAGCGAACGGACGACGATGAACTTGTCCATCATCGCCGCCATCCGCGGAAACAGCTCGCAGATTTCGATGCCCGGCACGTTGGTCTTGATCGGCTTGAACTCGCCGCGGATCTCCATCGGGGCCTCGGGCTTGAGGTCCCACATGTCGAGGTGCGGCGGGCCGCCGGGCAGATAGACGTTGATGATCGCGTTGTGCGAGTGGCCGGTGCCGGCGGCCGCTTCCATCGCCAGAATCTGGTTCAGGGCCAGCCCACCCATCGCGGCCCCGCCGATCTGCAAGAAGCTGCGGCGGCTCAAGCGGTCGCAGAACCGCGCATCTTGGTCGGGACGCCCCAGAATGCTGAGCATGGCGACATCTCCTAACGGCAAATCAGGCGGGCTATATAAGGCAGGATCGGGAAGCTGCGAGCCGGGAGTTGACACTCATCAAGAACAGCTTATACGTTTTGCCTGACCGACGCAAACTTGTCTATAAACATGGCCGGGCCCTGCTCGCGGCGGGGCCGGGCGGCCCGCGAAAATCGTTCCACTCGAACGACTTACGAACATGAGCAGCGTCTCCATCGATCGCCGGCGGACCAATGCGCTGACCTTTGGCGGCGTGACCGTTGCCTGGATCGCCGTCGCCGCGGTCGTGGAATGGTCGTTCTGGCACGATCTTGTTCGCCAGCCTTCCTGGCAAGGCTGGCTGACTTTGCTGCTGGCCGGCGGCTTCTTCGTCGGCGTCCTGTATTGGTTGATTGCCTACCCGGCCATGCGCTTGGCGGGCCGCGCCGAGTTTGGGGCGGACGTCAACTACTCCACCTGGCTGGTCGAACGCCGCCTGCCCTGGAACGACATCGGGCGCGTGGTCTTCAAAGCCGAAGGCACGCCGATCGTCAACAAGTTCACGATCAAGTTCGCGGCCGTCGATGGCACCTGCTTCGACGTCACTGCCAATCGGGCTCAAGCCGACGTGCTGCGCGCTGGTTCACGAGCAGACGCTCGCCAAGGACTGGCCGGGCTTGCCACTGTCGCCGGGCACGTGTTGGGCCCTGGTCGGGCTGGGAACGATCGCCGTCCTGGTCGGCATGGGATTCGCCGTCGGCCTGTGGCTCGAACTGCAAAACGCTCAGGTCCTGCCGCCGGGTTTCGCCAAGGGCCTGCTGCTGGCGGTGGGCATACCGCTCATCGGCCTGGCCGGCATCGTCCTCGGCGGCTTTCACCTCCTCCGCCGGCCGATCGTGCTGCGGCCCGGCATTCACGAGGTCAAAGCCGGCGACGCGACCAACACCCGCGAATTCATCGGCGGATTGTTCGGGCGGTTCGATTAGGTCAAGCGGTACTCGAGGCGTCGCGGCGCTTCGGTGCGTAAGAATTTGCTGGCGGTGGGGCAGGGGGGCGCGGCAGAATCGTTGCACGCGGGTTCATCCAGAATCAAGTCACGTGCGCGAGGAGATGTCCCATGCGATGCCCAGGTGGCGGTGCGGCGGTAAGTGCGCGTGCACTGACCTGGCGCGGAGTTCATCGTTCGCGCGTTGGCTGGGGCTGGGCGACGCTGCTGGTGTTTCACGTCGCCGTGACCTGCTGGACGAAATCGGCACGCTCGGAAGAACCCGCCGCAAGCGATCGCCTGCAGCAGATTCGTGCCGCGCTGGCCGATGTCGACACGCGCGCGATTCCTCCCGACGAGCGCGCTGCTGCCCGCGAGGCGCTCACCGCCGACATCGACCGGCGGCTGCACGAAGCCAATCGCACCTCGACGGACGCCTGGCGGGCAATCCTCAACGGCCAGGAAAGCTCGTATCGCAAGGACTGGCAATCGTTCCGCGATCAGCGCATCGACGCCTTGCGCAACTCGCTCGGCCGCTGGCCGAAAGAAAAGACGCCGCTCGACGTCCACTCGTCCGGCACGCTAGCGGGCGACGGCTTCGTGATCGACAAGCTCGTCTATCAAACCCGGCCGGGGCTCTGGGCCAGTGCGAATCTGTATCGTCCCGCGCCCGCCGACCAGCCGGCCGCCGACAAATCGCGGCCCGCGATGATCCTGGTCCACAGCCATCACAATCCCAAGTCCGAGGGAGAGCTGCAAACGATGGGCATGACCTGGGCCCGCCAGGGAGCATTTGTCCTCGTGCCCGATCTGCTCGGCCACGGCGAGCGCCGGCAGCATCCCTTTGCCGCCGACGCCGATTGGCCGACGCCGTTCAAGCGCAGCCGCCAGGACTATTATTTCCGCTACGACGTCAATGCGCACCTGGAACTGATCGGCGAAACCCTGATGGGCTGGCTGGCCTGGGATCTGATGCGCGGGCTGGACCTTTTGCTCACGTATCCCGAGGTCGATCCGGAGCGGACGATCATCCTGGGCTCGGTGGCCGGCGGGGGCGACGTGGCGGCGGTCACGGCGGCGCTCGACCCACGCTTCGCCGCGGCCTGCGTGTTCAACTTTGGCGGACCGCAGCCTGAGACCCGCTTTCCGCTGCCGGAGAATCCCGAGGATCGCTTCGGCTACGCCGGCAGCGGCAGCTGGGAGTCGACCCGCAACCTGCGGGATTCGGCCTGCGGTGGATTCCTGCCTTGGGTAATCGTGGGCGGGATCGCGCCGCGGAGACTGATCTACGCCCACGAGTTCAGTTGGGACCAGGAGCACGATCCGGTCTGGAAGCGGCTGGGCACGATCTACGCCTTCTACGATGCCCCGGCAAACCTGGCGTTCACGCACGGCAGCGGCTCGGTCAAAGGGCAGCCGCCCGAATCGACGCACTGCAACAACATCGGCGCGGTACACCGCCGGATGATCTATCCGGCGCTGGCCCGCTGGTTCGGCATGCCGGAAAAAGTCGAGGAATACACCAAGACGCGTCCCGCCGCCGAATTGCTCTGCTGGACCGACGCATTGCGGGCCGAGCTCAAGCCCAAGCTGGTGCGCGAGCTGTGCGCCGAGAGGGCGACACGCCAGCCGAAGCGCGTGTCGGACAGTCCGAGGGCGCCAGATCCGACGACGTGCAAGTCCGGTCGCACGTCGGCCCCCACCGCGACATGGGGCGATTCGCAAGCTGCCGGGCCAATCCGGATCGAGCGGGCGGTGGTCAGTTTGGGCGATGAGGTGCCTGTGCCGTTGATCCTTTTCCTGCCGATGGCGAGCAAGCAGGTACCGCTGGTCGTCGGCATTGCCGACAAAGGGAAAGCCCAATTGCTGTCCGAGCGGTTGGATTTTGTTACGCAGTTGCTCGCCAGCGGAGTGGCGGTGGGACTCGTCGACGTGCGCGGAACGGGTGAAACAGCCCCGGCTGGAGGCCGCGACCGGACGAGCCATGCGACGTCGCTCTCGTCGAGCATGCAAATGTTGGGGCCCGAACTGAGCGGTGGTCAGGTCGTGGATTTTCTGGCCGCGATCGGGGCGATTGCACGGCGCAAGGATATCGACGCCAGCCGGATTGCACTCTGGGGCGACTCGCTGGCCAAAACGAATGCTCCTGACGCCAACCTGGTTGTGCCGCATGCCGTCGACGATCAGCCAGGGCAAGCGGAGCCGATGGCGAGCTTCGTGGCGCTGATGACAATGGTTTTCGTCAACCGGACCGATAAGCCGCAACTTGCCGAGCGGGCCGGCTTGATCGGCAGCATTCAGGCAATCTACCTCCAGCGCGGCCTGACAGCTTACGCCGGGGTATTCGATTTGCCGCGGTTCTACCTGCCCCACGATGCCATCACGAGGGATTGGGCATACTCAGGCGATATGGCAGGAATCGCCGCCTTCCTGGCGCCGCTGCCGCTGCGGATGGCGAACCCGGTCGACGCCGGCAACCGGCCACTCGGCACCGACGCGCTGCAAGCCGCGTGGAGGCACGTCCGATCCGCCTACGAGGACAGAGGGGCCGGGGCCACGCTCGTCCTCACTGGCGACGACGATCCGGCCACCGCGGCCGATTGGCTGATCGAGCAACTGGCCCCGCCGGAACCGGCGAAATAGCGGGGCCGGTGGCCACCAGATTGCTTTGCATCCCGGCTCGATTCGCGTTAGCCTGAAGGTGCCGGTGGCGTGCGGAACAGGTTGCCGGCCCCAGTCTGACGAATTCCTGGCGCCACTGCGCATTCCCGTGCGCACTTCCGCGCCGATCGCAAGAGGCCCCCATGCTCGGCAAATGGGCTGTCTACGCCGTCGTGCTGCTGCTGTTGTTGGCGGTGCTGCTCGTTTGGCGTTCGCCGGGCGAAGCGCCCGTCGGCTACGAGTTGGGCACGCCGGCCGAGCTAGCGAGCATTGCCCGGATCGAGCGGGCACTCGACAAGCAGACTACTCTCCAGTTTCACGAAGTTCCGCTCGACCAGGCAGTCCGCCAGATTGCGGCGCAGTCTGGAATCGAGATCCTGATCGACCACAAGGCGCTGGAGGACATCTCGGTACCGGTCGAGACGCCCGTCTCGCTCGACGCCAGCGGCATCAGACTCCGCCGGGCGCTCGACCGCTTGCTCAGGCCGCTCGACCTGGCCTGGGTCCTGGAGAACGAAGCGCTCCGGGTGACCAGTGTGGAAAAGGCGGCCAAGGCGCTGACGGTGTTCGTCTATCCGGTTCACGATCTGGCTCGCCCGGGCTGGTCACGCAACGGCAAAAATTATCAGGGGCTGATCGACCTGATCGAGTCGACGATTGTTTCCGAATCGTGGAGCAACAACGGTGGAATAGGCTGGATCGGCGAGCACTCGGCCAGCGGTACGTTGGTAGTCTCGCAGACCCGCCCCATCCACGAATGGATCACGGATCTGCTGGCCGCACTCCGCACGGCGCGCGATACCCAGCAAGCAGGCCCTGATCCGCCGAATCATCAAGTAACTCCCAGCGGGCAAATCCGCTCGACGAACCCGACCGGTCCTCCGCAGCCTGCACCGACGAAAGAGCCCCCCTCTGGCGGCGGGAGCGAGTCCGCCCGCGGCGGTCAACGGCGTGGCGCCGCCCGGGCCGACATCGGGCACCGTTCAGCCAAACTCCCCACGCTGAGGTTCGAATGTCGCGCGGCCATACCTTGATTTCTGCGGTCTTTGTCTTGTTGGTGCTCGCTTGGCGCTCTACGCCTCTGGCCGGAGCCGACGTTTCCCGCGGCCCAGGAATTGGCGTGGCCGGACGTGCGGGCCGCCCACGCACGGTTCGAGCGGGCACTCGATCAGCGCGTGACGCTTGAGCTGCACGACCTGCCGCTCAGCGAAGTGGCGGAAGCATTGACGCGACAAGTGGGCGTTCGCCTGCGGATCGACCACAAATCGCTGGAGGACGCCGGTATCAGCGAGAAGATTCCCGTGTCGCTCGAAGCGAGCGGCATCACGCTCCGCAGTGCGCCTCGGACGGCTGCTGGGCCCGATCGATTTGGCCTGGGTGCTGGACGACGATGCGATCGTCATTTCGACTCCCGAACGGGCCGACAACGAGCTGATTCTCGTGGTCTACCCGGTGCGCGATCTGGTTGCAGTCAAAATCAAATCCGGATCGGCGGCGACGTATCAAAAGGAGAACTATCAGCAGCTCGTCGATCTGATCACGGCCACGATCGCCCCGACGACCTGGTCTGAGGGAAATGGTCCCGCTTCCCTGTTCGAGGAACCAGCCAGCGGCACGATCGTGTTCACGCAAACGCGAGCAGTGCAGGCGCAGGTGGAGCAATTGCTGGCCGCATTACGGCAGGCGCGGGCGGCGCAGGGCCTTCGCCCGGGCGAGGTCGAGGTCGCGCCACCCCGTTGGATGCAGTGCAATGCGACCGGTCAGCCGGGCGGCGGATTTTATGCGCATATCCATCGACCGCGTGTAGGAGGCGATTCCGATCGCCGACTGCCTTGAAACAGTGCAACGAATCGGCGATCGGAGTCGCCTCCCACAGGTTCTCGAAGACGCTTTGCCATCTCGATCGCGGGGGCAGCGGCGGGCCTACTTCTGCCCCGCTTCGAGCGCCGCCACCTTGGCCAATCGCCGCTCGTGCCGCGCGGCGCCGCTGAAGCGGGCGGCCAGAAAGGCTTCGATCAGTTCCCAGGCCAGCGAGGCCCCGATCACGCGACCGCCGAGGCAAAGCAGGTTCATATTGTCGTCCTCGACGCCCTGGTGGGCCGAAAACGTGTCGTGGATCAACCCGGCCCGGACGCCGATGACTTTGTTGGCCGCGATCGAAGCTCCCACGCCGCTGCCGCAGAAGGCGAGCCCGCGCTCGACCTCCCGCCGCGCGACCGCCTGGGCCAGCGGCCCGACGAAATCGGGATAGTCGTCGTCGGGCGTCAGGGCCTGGGCGCCGAAGTCGACCACTTCATGCCCAGCCTGCTTGAGCGCCGCGGCGATTTCCATTTTGAGCTCGAAGCCTCCATGATCCGCAGCCAGACCGATCCGCATGTGCCGTCGCTCCTCATGGTCGTGAAGGATTGCAAGGGGGCGCGTGTCGCCCGCCATTGTCCGCCGTTGGCGGCCGGATTGCTACCCGCCTGGGACAGCGGCGAGGCGGCGAACTGCCAGGTTGACGGAAGTCCCGCTGCTGCTGATATTGCAGGCGGTTCCGACGGGGACTCCGATCTTCCATCCGAGCGACAGCGAGAAACCCCCATGTCCAACGCGCCTCGGTTGATGCGGCGTACACGTTTTTCCGAACCCGTGCGGCGGTGGCTTCGATCGCTGGCCACTCCGCTCTCCATCGCAGCTGGCTGCGCATTCATGATGGCATCATTTCAGGCCACGGCAGCCGCGGAAGCCAATGGCGCATCAGCGCCCAACGTGGTGCTGATCCTGGCAGACGATTTGGGTGTCAGCGACCTGGCCTGCTACGGTAGACAGGACCATGCGACCCCGCGGCTCGATCGGCTGGCGGCCGAGGGCATGCGGTTCACCACGGCCTATTGCGGGCAGCCGATCTGCTCGCCCACGCGCGCGGCGCTCATGACCGGCAGGGCGCCGGCCCGACTGCATTTGACGACGTTCCTGCCCGGCCGCCCCGATACGCCGGCGCAGTTGCTTCTGCATCCCGAGATCCACCAGCAGCTGCCGCTGGCCGAAGTCACGCTGGCCGAACGGTTGAAGGCGGCGGGCTACGCCGCGGCCTGCCTGGGCAAGTGGCACCTCGGCGGGCAGGGCTTTCTGCCGACCGATCAAGGCTTCGACGCGTATTACCCGGGCACGGCCAACACCACGCCCAGCGAGCGCGAAGGAGGCAAGGGCGAATTCGACCTGGCCGAGCATGCCGCGCAGTTCATCGCCGATCATCGCCAGGAGCCGTTCTTCTTGTATCTGGCTCACAACAGCCCGCACATCCCGCTGGCTGCCCGCCAGGACTTAATCGCCAAGCACAAGGACGCGTTCAACCCGGTCTACGCGGCGATGATCGAATCGCTCGACGAGTCGGTGGGCGCGTGATCGACAAGCTCGACGAGCTCGGGCTGGCCGAGCGGACGATTGTCATCTTCACCAGCGACAACGGCGGGCTGCACGTGCCCGAGGGGCCGAACACGCCGGCGACACATAATCGGCCCTTCCGCCGGGCAAGGGATTCTGCTACGAAGGCGGGCTGCGGATTCCGCTGATCGTCCGCTGGAAAGGGCGCGTGGCAGCCGGCAAAACCATCGACACGCCCGTCGTTAGCAGCGATTGGCTGCCGACGATCTGCCGCCCTGGCCGGAACCGGCCCGGAAGAATTGTCGGCCGCACTGCTCAACGCGGCCAGGCCGCTCGACGGCGTCGATCTGTCGGGCCTGCTAATCGACGGCGCGGCGCCGGCCCCCCGGGTACTCTATTGGCATTTCCCGCATTACACCAATCAAGGCAGCCGGCCTCACGGCGCGCGTGCGCGAAGGCAATTGGAAACTCGTCGAACAGTATGAAGACGGCAGCCTGGAACTGTACGATCTGGCCGCCGATCCGGGCGAAGCGACAGACCTGGCCGCGAAGGAGCCAGGGCGCGTTGCCGAACTGCGGGGCAAGCTCGAAGCCTGGCGGCGTGCCGTCGATGCCCAAAGCGGCACGCCCAATCCGCACTTCAGCAGCAACTTATGGGACAAGCTCTACCGCCAGGTCGACGTGTCGCGATTGAAGCCGGCCGAGCAGGCCACCACGCTGGCCGCCGAGCTGGCCGACTGGCGCGGGCTGATGAACCGCGTGCTCCCCGGCGGCGCACAACCGGCCGGCGGAGCCGGCGCGGTGATGCTGCACGCCCGCGACGCCAAGGTCCGCGGCGGCGCGGAGCAGCCCAAGCTGCACTACGAGCCCGAGCCGCACAAGGACACGCTCGGCTACTGGGTTCAGGCCGACGATTGGGCCGAGTGGCAATTCGCGGCGCCCAGTGCCGGCACGTTCGCCGTCGAAATCCTGCAGGGCTGCGGCACCGGTTCGGGCGGCGCCGAGATCGAAATCACGATCGGCCAGCAGTCGCTGCGGACGAAGGTCGCCGAGACGGGGCACTTCCAGCGCTTCGTCCCGCGAACGCTCGGGATCGTCCGGCTGGAAGCCGGCAATCACACGTTGCAACTTCACGCTCGCAGCAAACCGGGCCCGGCGGTCATGGACTTGCGGCGGATCACGCTTCGGTCGACGGAGGAATGAGAATCTGTTTGAAGTAACGAGGAAGAAGGAGGGGATAGTGGGGATGGCGGCAGGGGATCAGGGAGATGACGGACGATAAACGGGAGACGGCGCGTCGGACAGTCTAGCGAGCCGCGGGGCTTGTCCCCGCGGTATGTGGCGATAGATCGCGAGTGGAAACCCGCCTCATGGTGGCGAACGGGAACCGATCCGCTTGCGACCCCAGTTGGTCGGGAGACACAAGCCGCGTCAGGGCTGGAGAAACACGCCCGCCATTGACCTGGGCTGGTATACTGAGCCGCGGGAATCGAGTTCGAACAAACTGCGGAGAACCCATGATGCGTTTCGCGGCATTCGCCCTGGTGCTGGCTAGCCTGTGGCTGGCCGGCTGTCAGAAGATCGTCAAGGAAATCGACACGCCGGGCCCGGCGCCGCCGTACGATCCCAAGGGCGCGGCATTGCCGGCGGATCTGACGCCGACCGAGCCCAAACGGCCCGCGGACGAACCGGCCGACAAACAGGACAAGAACTCGGCCACCGACGAAGCTTCGAAGGAAGCGACCGACGAACCGCACGAAGAAGGCAAATAGCCTGCGGCGGCGCGGCCAGCGCCAGCGCGCTCAGAACAGCTCGCGGATCACTTCGCCCTGCGGCACCGCGGTGACGGGGCGCCCCGAGTGATCGAGGTTCTGCGTGTGGGGGTCGACGCCCAGCACGTGGAACACCGTGGCGTGCAGGTCGCCCGGCGTCAGCGGCCGGTCCTTGGGCACTTCGCCCCGGGAGTTGGTCGAACCGACGATCCGGCCGCCGCGCACTCCGCCGCCGGCGATCAGGCAGCAGAGGGCGTTGCCCCAGTGGTCGCGGCCGGGCGTGCCCTTGCTGCCCGCGGGGCCGCCGTTGCCGCCGTCGTTCATCTTGGGCGTGCGGCCAAACTCGCCGCACACCAGCACCAGCACTTTCTCCAACAGGCTCCGCTCGTGCAGATCGGCGAGCAGGGCCGAGACCAGCCGGTCGACGTCGGGCAAATAGCGATCCATGCCGGCCTGCAGGTCCCAGTGATGGTCCCAGCCGCCGCAGTGTACGGTCACCAGCGTGCAGCCGGCCTCGACCAGCCGCCGGGCCAGCAGCGTGCTCTGCCCCCAACTGGTCCGGCCGTAACGATCGCGCGTCCGGTCTTCCTCGCGCGACAAATCGAACACGGTGGCCGCCTTGCTGCCGGCAACCAGCTCGAACGCCTGAGCCTGGAAGCGGTCGACCGCATCGAACGCCCGCCGGGCGTCGACGTCGCGCCGCAGGCGGTCGAAGTGCTCGACCAGGCCACGGCGGTCCTGCAAGCGGTCGAGCGTCAGCCCGCCGGGCAGGCGGAGATTATTGACGGCGAACGCGGCGTTGTTCGGATCTCCCTCGGTCTCGAACGGGTTGTGCTCGGCCCCCAGGTAATGGCCGCCAAAGTAGCCCGGCCGCAGCCCGATGCTGGCCGCATGCGGCACCGCCACGTAGGCGGGCATGCCGGGCTGCCGGGGCCCGGTCACCTTGGTGGCCAGGGAGCCGAAGAACGGGGCCTTGCCGGCCGTGTTCGTGCCATTCGGGCCGCCCTGACCGGTGAGCATCCAGTGGCCGGCCGTGAAATGGTCGCCGTTGTCGTGATGCAGCGAGCGGATCAGCGAAAACTTGTCGGCCACCTTGGCCTGCAGCGGAAACATCTCGCTGATGTCGATGCCCGGCACGTTCGTGTGGATCGGCGACCAGATGCCGCGATATTCGGCCGGGGCCTCGGGCTTCAGGTCGTACAGGTCGATGTGGCTGGGACCTCCATCGAGCCAGATCAGAATGACCGACGTGTCCTTTCCGGAATGCCTCAGGCCCCCGTTATTCTGGGTGCTCGCCGTCTCGGCGGATGCTCGGGCGCGGAGCAGATCGGCCAGGCCAAGCGAGCCGACACCGGCCAGCCCGAGCTGCACGAAGCTGCGGCGGCTCAAGCCATCGCAGTATCGACCCGTGCGTTCCGCTTCCACGCGTAACATGGCAGCGACTCTCCGGCAGGCCCCAGGCAGCGGTCAGTCCCAACTCGCATCGGGCACTCTTGATGCGAGCTTCAGCATAGGCGTTGGGCCGCGAGGCGTCAAACCACGACAGGGCGCCGGATCGGTCGGCGCTTGGGGCGGCCGCGCGCCGTGGTAGATTGAGCGCGGGCTCAGCGCAGCGACGGCTTCCAGCAGTAAAGGGTTAAGGCGATGACAGGCGGCCCCTGCGAAATGCGACGGCGCGATGTGCTGGTATCTATCGCGGCTGCCATGCTAGCGCCTAAGCTCCTTCGGGCCGAGGCTCCGGCACCCGCCCGCCGCGACGTGCCCTGGCTGGCAGAAGTACAGCAGGCCCCGACGAACTGGTTGCCGACGCACCGCAGCTCGCGCCGCTACTAGTCGACGCCGATGGCAACCCGATCGGCACGCTGGATGGCTGGCAGAAGCGTCGCGCGGAGCTGCGCCGCTGGTGGCTCGACTTCCTGGGGCCCGTGGCAAGCGAGCGGCGTGCAGCGCCCCCGGTCGAGGTGCTGGATGCGGACCGCGACGGCGACGTGCTGCGCGAGCGGATCCGTTACGAGAGCGCACCGGGCGAACCGACCGAAGCGTATCTGCTGCGGCCCGTCGACCAGCCATCGTCCAAGTCACTCAAGCGCCCCGGCCTGGTCGTGTTCCATCCCACAGTCGACAAGTCGATCCGCGAGCCCGCGGGACTCGAAGGTCGCCCGGAGCGCTCGTTCGGCCTGGAACTGGCACGGCGGGGTTGCGTGACAATTTGTCCGCGGAACTATCTCTGGCCCGAGACCGACGAGCTCGCGGCCGACGTTCAGGCCAGGCGTTGGGGCGAGGCCCACGCGGGCTCGAAGGGAATGGCCAAGATGCTCGCCGACGGAATCGTTGCGATCGACATTCTGGCCGCCCGCGGCGATGTCGATCCGGCGCGGCTGGGCACGATTGGCCATTCGCTGGGAGCCAAGGAAGCACTCTATCTGGCGGCGTTCGACGAGCGCGTCCGGGCCGCGGTCAGTTGCGAGGGGGGCATCGGCACCCGGTACTCGAACTGGGATGCCCCCTGGTACCTGACCGCCGCGATCCGCGAGCCGACGTTTGACCACGAGCATCACGAACTGCTGGCCCTGGCGGCTGGGCGGGCCTTTCTGCTCGTCGGCGGCGACTCGGCCGACGGCAAGCGGAGCTGGCCGTTCATCGCGGCGGCCTTGCCGGTCTACGAGCTATACGCCAGCCAGCAGGCGGGCAAATCGCGGCCCGCACTGGGCCTGTTGAATCATCGGGCCGGCCACGCCGTCACACCCGAAAGCGCCGCGCGGATGATCGAGTGGCTGCTCACGTATCTTGGCCCGCCGAGCGCATAAGCACGCGCGAGGTTACGAGCGCGGGACCGCCGACAAGCGATTCGTGTCAGGCGTACCAGCGGCTCAGCTCGGCACCGGCACTTGCTCGACCAGCCGACGGACGATGGCTTCGACCGCGGCCCGCTGGCCGCCGTGCATCAGCCCCTTGGAGATCACCCGATGGGCCAGCACCGGCACGCTGAGCCGCTTGACGTCGTCGGGCACGACGAAATCGCGGTTCTCGATCAGCGCCAGCGCCTGGCTGGCGCGATACAAGCAAAGCGGCGCCGCGGGTGCTCACGCCGACGTGCAATTCATTCGACCGCCGGGTCGCGGCCACGATCTCGAGCAGGTATTCGCTGATCGACTCTTCCACGGTCACCTGCCGCACGGCCTCCTGCAGCGAGACGATCTGCTGCGGATCGAGCACCGGTTCGAGCCGGTCGACCGGCTCGCCCGCACGGTGGCTGGAGAGCACCTGCAGCTCTTCGTCTCGGTCGGGATAGCCGACGGAAATTCTCAACAGAAAGCGATCGAGTTGACTTTCGGGCAACGGGTACGTGCCCTCGAACTCGAACGGATTCTGCGTGGCGATGACCATGAACGGATGCGGCAGCCGGTAGGTGTGGCCGTCGGCCGACACCTGCGCGTCGCTCATCGCTTCGAGCAGGGCGCTTTGGGTGCGGGGCGGAGTGCGATTGATCTCGTCGGCCAGCACGATGTTGCCGAAGATCGGCCCCCGGCTGTAGACGAACTCGCCGGTCTGCGGATTGAAAACGCTGCTGCCCGTGATGTCGCTGGGCAGCAGATCGGCGGTGAATTGAATGCGCGAGAAATGCCCGCTGACGCTCTTGGCCAGAGCCTTGCCGATCAGCGTCTTGCCCACGCCGGGCACGTCTTCGAGCAGCACATGTTCGTTGGCCAGCAGGGCCAGGACGCAGTAGCGCACGACCTCCGGCTTGCCGAGCACGACTTGCCCGATGTTCGCTTCCAGTTCCGAAACCAGGCTGTGCAGCTCGATCGCCATGCGTTTTCCCTTGCCGGGGCCGGCCGTCGACGGCAGCCCGAGAAACCTCGATTTTTCATCCTACCGTTGGTTGCGCTTCAGGGTCCAGTGCGGGGAGTATTAGGAGTTGATTTGCGGACCGCATTTTCAGGCGTTAAATTAAGGTCCGCGCGGGGGACCCCGGCGCTCGCTCGGGGAGCCCAAAAACCTTAGGCCGGCTGTCATCCCGCGGCGCTTTGCGGCAATCCGCAGGTACCACCCACAGGGAGCTCCAACCATGCTGCGGCCGGTCGCCAAAATCGTCCTCTTGCTCTGGCCGCTGGTCGCCGGATGCACCCGGTCGAACCTCGATATTGTGCCCGTCCGCGGGCAAATCACCTACGGTGGGGGTGAATGGCCTGCCGCGGGAACGCTTTACTTCCAGCCCCAGACGCCGCGGGGCAATTTGCCTCTGCGGCCCGGGCTCGCCTCGTTCGACAAAGATGGCAAGTTCACGGCCAAGACCGGCCAGCGCAACGGGCTTGTGCCCGGCGTCTATACCGTGCGGGTGGAATGCTGGGAAGTCGCCCCGCAAATGAGCTCGCCCGGGTCGGGCAGAAGCTGGGTCGACAAGCAATACGAACGCGGCCCGACGGCCGACTACGAGGTCACCGTGCCGGCCGATTCGAACGGAGTCGATCTGAAGATCGACATTCCTCGCGCCCGTAGCGCGGGGGCCACTGCGGGGCCACCGCCCGACCGTCAACTCGGACGACTCCAGCGAGGCAAGGATCATGCCCTATCTGATCGGCACGGACGAAGCCGGCTACGGCCCGAATCTCGGCCCACTATTGATCACAGCCACGGCCTGGCGTGTGGAAGCCGATGCGCTCGAGGCAACCAGTCCGGCCGCCGATCTCTATCGCTTGCTGAAAGCCGTCATTTGCCGCAAGCCCCCGGCCAACGGGCGCGGATCGCGTCTGGCGATTGCCGATTCGAAGTTGCTGTACAACCCGGCTGCGGGGATCGACCTGCTCGAGCGCGGCGTCCTGGCGGTGCTGGGGCTCTTGGACTGCTATCCGAGCGACTGGCACGAAATCTGGCAATTGCTCGACCGCGACGCGGCTTCGTACCTCCGTGGTCTGCCGTGGCATGTCGACTTCGCGGCCCAACTCCCGTGCGCCGCCGACCGGGACGACCTGGTGCGCATCGGCCGCCGCTTGCGCAGCGGCCTGGCCGCGGCCGGAGTCGAGCTGGTGGCGATTCGCAGCCGGGCCGTCTTTCCGGCCCGGTTCAACGCCGCGACGGCCGAGTGCGGCAACAAGGCCGAAGCGCTCTCGCGCCTGACGCTCGAACTGGTCGGCGAGGTGTTGCCCTCCTGCCAGGGCGAGCCGGTTCTCGTGGTCTGCGACAAGCATGGCGGACGCAATCGCTACGGGCGGCTGTTGCAAATGCAGTTTCCCGACCCCTGGATCGAAACCTGCTGCGAGAGCACGCCCGAGAGCATCTACCGCTGGGGCGCGAACGCCCAGCGGATCGAGTTCCAGTTCCGCGCCGGCGGCGAGGCGTTTCTGCCGGCGGCCCTGGCCTCGATGGTCTCGAAGTATCTCCGCGAGCTGGCGATGCGGGCGTTCAACGACTTCTGGTGCCGGCACGTTCCCGACCTGAAACCGACGGCCGGCTACCCGGTGGACTCGCGGCGGTTCAAACGGGCTATCGCTGCCCGGCAAAGCGAGCTCGAAATCGCCGACAACATACTCTGGCGGGAGCGATAGCCACGACGGACCACGAGTACCGGGAAGATAGCCACGAAAAACACAAAAAGACACGAAAAGGGAGAGGGGTCACCTCGCCGCATGATTGGCGAGATCGTTACATGACTGCGTCATCACATGAGTTAAATGGAGTTCTCCAGCATTAATGGGCTCGCGAGGGCGAAACCCGGGCGGCTCACTCTCCCCTTTTCGTGCCTTTTTGTGTTTCTCGTGGCGATCTTCTCCGCCTTCGTTTCTCGTCGCTATCTTCTGCCGTCAGACCAGGTGACTGATGCTGCTCTACATCGTCCGACATGCCGAGGCAGGTCAGCACGGCGATCCACGCTGGCCTGACGATTCGCTGCGCCCGCTGACGCCCAAGGGACGCAAGCGGTTCAGCCGCCTGGTCAAGAAGCTGGTCCGCCGCGGCTTCGCCCCGACGCTCGTCGCGACCAGCCCCCTGGTTCGCTGCCGACAAACGGCCCAGGTGCTCATCGAGCGGCTTGACGGCCAGCCGAAGCTGTTGGAACTGAACGAGCTGGCGCCGGGCGGCGAACTGGCCGCCCTGGTTTCCTGGACCCGCGATCAGAGCGAGTCGGACGTGGCCTGGGTCGGCCATGCGCCCGACGTCGATCGCCTGACGGCCGGCCTCATCGGTTCGGGCTTCAGCAACTTTCGGTTCGCCAAGGGCGCGATCGCGGCCCTCGAGTTCGAGGGCGAAATCACGCCCGGCCACGGCGAGCTCCGCTGGCTGGTCCTGCCGGGACTGATCTGAACCGGCACTGCCGCAGGCCCGCTCCAATCGACCGTCAGCCGGCCGGCGCCGTTTGCCGTCAGCCGGCAGGGGCTTTGCTCCAGGGGACTGGAATCGATAATAATTATTGATAAACTTGCGGGTCTCGCGGCCGGCCTGCGCCGCGCCGGTGCGGCCGTTTTCGCCCGCAATCCATCCACCCTCCATCGCGGAGAATACCCACCATGCGAACGGACAAGAACTACTGGCTCGCGCTGGCCCTGGTTTTGGCCGGCGGCCTGTCGCTGACGGGCTGCGAACGTCCCAAGTTGCCTCCCCGCGCCGACAAGAAGGGACCGGCCGCCGAAGACAAGACGCTCGAAACGTCGCCTTCCGCCGAAACGGCTGCCGCCATCGCGGAAGAGGCCGCCGAGGAAGAAGCCGCCAAGAAGCCAGCCGACGAACCCGCCCAGAGCAACGATACCGCGAAGACCGACGATACCGCGAAGACCGACGACACCGCGAAGCCCGACGACACCGCGAAGCCCGACGACAGTGCCAAGCCGGTCGATACCGCCAAACCAGCCGACACGGCGAAGCCGGACGATGTCGCCAAGCCGGCCGCGGAGAACAAACCGGACAAAGTCATGCTCGGCACGTCGGCCTTGTTCGCGGGCATTCCCGGCGAAGGGCCGCTGAAGCAAGACGAGATCGAGGCCTGGTACGCCGATCCGGCGAACACCGAAGTTCTGGACTTCGATCTGCCGCTGGGCCTGGCGGCCGGCCGGTCGCAGGTGGTAGGCATCGACAAGAACCCGCTCACCCGGGCGAAGATCGAACTGGGCCGGCAGTTGTACTTCGATCCGCGGCTTTCGGCCGACCAGACCATCTCCTGCGCCAGCTGCCACGATCCGAAGGAAGGTTTTGCCAAGCACACCACTTTCGGCGAAGGAATCCGCGGCCAGCTTGGCGGCCGCAACTCGCCGGTCAGCTACAACCGGATTCTCAGCGGACCGCAATTCTGGGACGGCCGGGCGCCGTCGCTCGAAGCCCAGGCCATCGGCCCGATCGCCAATCCGATCGAGATGGGCCACACCCACGAAGCCTGCGTCGCCTGCCTCAAAGGCGTTCCGGGCTACAAGCTGCAGTTCGAAAAAATCTTCGGCGACCTGACCATCGAAACCGTGGGCCAGGCGATCGCCAGCTTCGAGCGGGCCGTGGTGAGCGGGCCCTCGCCGTTCGACTATGCCGAGCAGTTCCGCCCGCTGGCCAAGCTCGATCCCGACGACCTGAAGGACGACGACCCGGCCCTGTACGCCAAGTACGTCGCCGCCAAAGCGGGCGTCGAGGAGCATCCGATGTCGGAGAGCGCACAGCGCGGCCGGGAGATCTTCTTCAGCGACAAGGGAAGCTGCACCGCCTGCCACGTCGGCCCGAACTTGAGCGACGAAAAATTCCACAACCTGGGGGTCGGCATGGACAAGCCCGACGACCAGATCGACCGCGGCCGGGCCGTGTTCAGCATGGAGGACAAGGATACCGGGGCCTTCAAGACCCCCACGATCCGCAACGTGGCCCTGTCGGCTCCGTACATGCACGACGGCAGCCATCGCACGCTGGAAGAAGTGGTCGAGTGGTACGCCAAGGGCGGACTGGCCAATCCGCACCTCGACCCAAAGATCAAGAAGCTCGACCTGACCGACCAAGACAAGCAAGACTTGGTCGAGTTCATGAAGGCCTGCACCGGCGAATTCCCGCAGATCGAGCGCAACCGCCTGCCCGAGTAGCGGCAGGCGGGGAGTTCAACAGCAAGCAACCCAGCGGCCTCAAGCCGCCGGGCACGCTTGCGCCGTCGACCAGCCGCTCCGGCCGGTGTGCGTCCTTGTCACTGGGACACAACGCCCCTAGACTGACCTGTGAGGGGTGATTTGCCCCCTTTTCGCCCGCGTGGCCCCATTTTTTGATCGCGAAATCCACCGGCCTATGCCGCTCGACGACGAACTTTACCAGGAGCGTATCCTGGAGCATTACGAAGAGCCGTTCCACCGCGGACGCTGCCCCCGCCCCACGCACCAGCACGAGGACGACAACCCGCTCTGCGGCGACGTCGTGCGGGTCGAGCTGGCGGTCGACCCCAGCGGCAAGGTGGCCGAGGCCTGGTTCGATGGCGACGGCTGCTGCATCAGCCAGGCGGCTGCTTCGATCCTGATGGAGCGGATTCAGGGCCGCCCGCTCGATGACGTGAAGAGCCTGACCGCCCAGCAGATGCTCGAACTGTTCGGCGCCAAGTTGACGCCCAATCGGCAGAAGTGCTGCCTGCTCTGCTGGCGGGTGCTGCAGTCGGCGATTTACTCGCCCGTGACCGCCGCGGGCAATTAGTCTCCCCGGAGCCCTTGGGCAGTTTCTCTGGCAGCCGCGCCGCGGGCCGCTCGCCTTCGCTGCCCCAAGCAAGAACTCGCTTGACCAATCCTCTCGCCACCGCCGCCCCAGCCAGCGACGAAATCGCCGAGCGAGTGCGCGCCGACTTTCCGATCTTGGCCACGCGGCTGCACGCCAAGAACAGTCCAGGAACGGACGGCGTGCCGCTGATCTATTTCGACAACGCGGCCACCACGCAGCGGCCGCGGCAGGTCATCCAGGCGCTGGTCGACGTTTACGAAAAGCAATATGCCAATGTCCATCGCGGCATTCACTGGCTGAGCGATCAGAGCACCGACCTGTTCGAGGACGCCCGGGCGAAGGTCCAGCGGTTCATCGGCGCCGCGGCGACCGAGGAAATCATCTTCACCCACGGCGCGACCGAAAGCATCAACCTCGTGGCCCGCAGCTGGGGCGATGCCAACGTCCGGGCCGGCGACGAGATCGTGCTCACCGAAATGGAGCACCACGCCAACATCGTCCCCTGGCAGCAACTGGCCGAGCGCACCGGAGCCGTGTTGCGCTGGGCTCCGATCTCCGACCAGGGGGAACTGATCCTGGACGAGCTATTCGCACTCGTCTCGCCGCGCACCCGGCTGGTCGCCGTGACGGCCGTCTCCAACGTGCTGGGCACGATCAATCCGGTGGCCGAGATCGTCCGCCGCGCGCACGAGGCCGGCGCGTGGTGCTGGTCGACGCCGCTCAGAGCGTGCCGCACCAAGTCGACCGACGTGCAAGCGCTGGGGGCCGATTTCCTGGCCTTCAGCGGGCACAAAATGCTCGGCCCCAGCGGCGTCGGCATCCTCTGGGCCCGCCGCGAGTTGCTCGAAGCCATGCCGCCGTTCCTGGGCGGCGGCAGCATGATCCGTCGCGTGCGAACCGACGGCTTCGAGCCGGCCGAGCTGCCGGCGAAGTTCGAAGCCGGCACCCCGCCGATTGTGCCCGCCATCGGCCTGGGCGCGGCAATCGATTACCTGAACGCGGTCGGCATGCCGGCGATCCATGCCCATGAACAGGCACTGGCCGCTCGGGCTCACTCCGTGATGCAAGCCGTGGGCGGGATCCACTTTCTCGGGCCGCCCCCGAGCGGAAGGCGGGCATCGTCAGCTTCACACTGGACAAGATCCACGCCCACGACATCGCCCAGTTGCTCGATCGGCAGGGGATCGCTGTCCGCGCCGGCCATCACTGCGCGATGCCGCTGCACAAGCGGCTGGGCCTGGGGGCCAGCGCCCGGGCCAGCTTCTACTTCTACAACACGCTGGCCGAGGTGGATCAGTTGGGCCGGGCGCTGGAAGAGATCAAGCGGGTGTTTCGGCGAAGCAGGGCGCCATGCAAGCGAAGGCACGTGCTGCTGCGGGGACCAGGCCTGGGGTTCGTTGAACCCCGGCTAGGACGGAGTTTGTTCTTCTTCGTTCTTCGTCATTCTGCCTTCTGCCTTCTGCCTTCTGCCTTTTGGCGCAGCCCTTCATACAGCAGCACCGCCGCCGTGGCAGAGACATTCAAGCTGTCGGCCACGCCGAGCATCGGGAGCCGGATCGACTGGATGTCGCTGCCGCGCCAGGCGTCGGACAGGCCGGCCGCTTCGCTCCCCAGCACGATCGCTGCCCGCGGGGCGAACTTCACCTGGCGATAGTCGACCGCCGCATCGTCCAGCCGGGCAGCGTAAATCGTCAGTCGCTCGCGGCGCAAATAGGCCAGCGTGTCGGCTTCGCTCGCCGCGCAGACCGGCAGGGTGAACACCGTACCCAGGCTGGCTCGGATGCAGTTGGGATTGTACAGGTCCGTGCCGGGACTGGCCGCGATCACGGCGCTCGCACCGGCCGCATCGGCGCTCCGCAAGACCGCCCCGACGTTGCCCGGCTTCTCGACCCCGGCCAGCACGGCCACCAAGGCCACGGCCGGCAGTTTCAGATCGGCCAGGGTGCGGCGCGGCGGTTCGGCCACCGCCACCAGCCCATGGCCGCGGTCGCCGTAGGCCAACCGCTCGAACACAGCCGGCGATACGTCGACGAGCGGAACGTGGCCTCGCGCCAGCTCAGCCAGTAGCTCTCGCGACTCGGGCGACTCGCACCATTCGCGGGCCGCAAACACTTCGATTAGCCGCACGCCGCCGGCCAGCGCCGGGCAATCTCGCGCGTGCCGTCGATCACGAATCGCTGCTGCTTGTCCCGACTCCGTCTCTCGCGCAAGTGCGCGGCCGCTTTGATGCGCGGGTTTTGCAGGCTGGTGATCCGTTCCATCGCGGTCATCTTAAGCTTCGCCTTGGCACGTGCCGTGGGGCCACACTTGAATCGGCGGACGCGAATCCGTCACTTCAGAGTTGTGCTTTGCCAAAGCTTTGCAATCAACTCCGACATTGCAGTCCGCCTCAGGACCGTTCTCTCGAATTCTGCCCGGGCACCAGGATCCCAAAGTAGCTCGCGCTGCTTACGCAGGGCTTGGCGTAGAGGTTCCCATTCCGAAGGCGCGGGATAAGCGAGCTCGTAATGACGCAACTCCTCGGGAGAGATGTCACAGTAGAATAACATCCACTCGCGGAACTGCCGCAGCGCTGTCTCGGGTGGATTTGCGGCCCGCAGCAAGTCCGGAAACTCGATCCAGGGCGGAGGCAGTGGCTGTTCCATTGCTTCATTCTGACATGGCTGAACGAGTGAGACTACCCGCCCGGGCGTAGCGTCAGTGGCACCATGTCCAGCAAGGCCGGCAGCGACATTTGATTGCGGCGAGTCTCCTGGCGGGCATAAAATGCCTCTGCCCGCCCTGCACACCGCTAGACCCACTATTCAGCGACGGGCAAGCCACGTCCCCAAAACGGTGAACACACGGCGATGAATTCTCGTTTCACACGCTGCTCGATCGCAAACGTGATACTGATGGCGCTCGGGGCGGCTGCATCCGCCGCCGACAACCCGACGGCAGCGCTTAACGCCGGTGAGTCGTTCAGCTTGGGCGGCAAGCAGGCCGTCGTGCGGAAACTCGACTTCCTGCCGCTGGTCGAAAACGATTACTCCCGACGGTTCAAGTTCGACGCGGCCAGTAATCCCAAGCTGGCCCAGCTCCGCGCGCAGAACAAGCTCGACGAAGTCGTGGCCCCGGGCAAGGACGAATTCGACCGCCAGGTGCTGCTCCTGGATTGGGTCAATCGCCGGTTCAAGAAGTTCGGTACGCCAAGCGCCAAGCCGCACGGAGCGCTAGAAATTCTGCACGACATCGATGACGGCCACACCTTCTTCTGCGCCCATTATGCCGACGTGCTGGCCTCGGCCGCGGCGAGCCTGGGCTGGATCGACCGCACGCTGGCCCTTCGTCGGCCGGCCAAGACCGGCAGCGGCGAGCACTCGTCGACCGAAATCTGGTCAAACCAGTTCGGCAAGTGGATCCTGTTCGATCCCACCTTCGCCATGTACGTCGAGAAGGATGGCCAGCCGCTCAATGCCTACGAGCTGCGGCAGGAATGGTTCTATAACGAGGGCAAGGATCTGACGTTCGTGCTGGGCAAGGACCGCCAGCGGTACAAAAAGGCCGACCTGCCGCTGTTCCGCCAGCGGTTTGCCGGCTTCGGCGATTTGAAGCTCGACGACGGCGCGCTCGACGTCTACGCCTTCATCGGCTACGTGCCCAACACCGACCTGATGGACGCCGGGCCCGACTACGGCCAGATGTTCATCACTCGCGACAAACTCTGCGACGGCACCGAATGGCACAAGCGGGTCAACCCGGCCAAGCCGGCCGAAGAACCATATTTCCCGCTCGGGCAAGCGGCGCTGGAACTGGTGCCCGCGGGCGAACAGGTCCGCGTGAATCTCAAGACACTGACCCCCAACTTCAAGACGTTCGAGGTGCGAACCGATGACGGCCCTTGGAAGCCCTGCGGGTCGGCAGTCGATTGGCAACTGCACGCCGGCGCCAACCGGCTCGAAGCCCGCACGCTGAACGCGTTTGACGTGCAGGGGCACGTATCCGTCGCCGAGATCGAACTGCGGCCGTAACTGCGGCGGTCAATTCGCGCCCATAGTCCAGCGGGCTTCGATCCCGCACGCGAGCCGGCCGCCGCCGGCCGAAATCAATTCCAGCGGCCCGACCGAAAGCCGGCCGCCGACTGCACCGGCCGCAGTCAGGATCGATTCGATTTCGTCGCGGTCGACGCCCGGCGTATGACAGGTCAGCAGCAAGAATCGGGCATGCTCGCCGGCCGGCGCGGCGCGGGTCAGCGCCACGCAATCGGCGACCAGTGGCTCGATGTCGGTGGCAAATTTCCAGGCCTGCCCCTGCGGCCCGTGGCCGTAGGTGGGTGGATCGAGCACCACCCCGTCATAAGCGCTGCCGCGGCGCAATTCGCGGGCGACGTATCGCCGGGCGTCCTCCACGATCCAGCGAACCGGCGCCCCGGCGAGGCCCGACAGCTCGGCATTGCGGCGGGCCCAAGCCACTGCGGAGCTCGCCGCGTCGACGTGCGTCACCTGGGCCCCGGCTGCCGCCAGAGCCAGCGTCGCTCCGCCCGTGTAGGCGAACAAACTGAGAATCTTGAGCGGCCGGCCAGCGCCGCGCCCGCTCGGCGAGCCATTGCCAAGTGGCCGCGTGTTCGGGAAACAGTCCCAAATGACCAAAATCGGTCGGCTTCAGTTCCAGCACAATCTCGCGCCAGCGGACGTTCCAGGTTTCGGGCAGCCGGCCCGACCAGGCGCCTTGCTCGCCGGAGGTGCGCTCGTAGCGGGCGTGAGCCTCGCGCCAAGCTTCCGCCTGGCGCGGCGCTCCGGCGGCCGCAGGAGCCGGCCGATCGAGCAAATACGGCCCGAACCGCTCTAGCTTGCGGCAGGCGCCGAAGTCGACGAGTTGATACTGGTCGGGCGAAAACATTTGCGGGATATTCAGGGCTCGTCCAAACTGCGACAGCGTTTCCCCCATTGAACCATGAGCCGACCGATGGACAAGGACACTTCGCTGGCGGATTTGCGGCAATTGGTTGACCGGTTCGTCGCCGAGCGGAACTGGCAGCCGTTCCACACACCCAAGAATCTGGCGATGGCGCTGGCGATCGAGGCGGCTGAGCTGATGGAGCACTTCCAGTGGCTCACGCCTGAGGAGTCGGCCGCTCTGGCCGGCCAGCCCGACAAGCTGGGCACCGTGGCCGACGAGCTGGCCGATGTCACCTGCTACGTCCTGGCCCTGGCCAGCACCCTCGGACTCGATCTGTCGACCGCGGTCCGCAACAAGATGGTCAAGAACGCCCAGAAGTACCCGGCCGACGAGTTTCGCGGCCGGTGGGGGCAGGGGGACTCGCGCCCGCCGCAGCCGGCTTGAGCCTGGCCACTGCCAATCGACCGATCACCGCCTACTTCGGCCGGCTGGCCACCGGCAGCGGCTGCCGCCGGGGGGCGTAGGCAATGCCGATCCAGCCCTTGTCGACTTCGAACTGGGTAATTTCCAGATCGGCCGCCCGGGGATCGGTGAGGTACTTGGCGTCGATCAGCCCCCAGCTGCGGTTGGGCGAAAGGACCTTACTGAACACGCTCCGCAGGGCGAACTCGGTCTTGCCCCGCAGGCTGTCCCCTTCCAGGAAGATGCCGCCGGAGCGGACGAACCGGGTTTCCAGCGAGTTGGGATCGGGCCGATAGTAGGTCCGCACCGCGAAGTTCTTCCAGTGCCGCTTGCGCTCGCTCAGCTCGGCCAGCGAGATCCGCAGTTCGACTTGCCCCTCATCGCAGTTGACCCGCACGGCGTCGTGTGCGGCGAACGTCACGGTCACATTCTTCGGCAAGTCGTCCGGCAGCGTAGGCTGCGGGCGCTCCAGCTTGCGGGCCAGATGTTCGAATAGTTCCGGTAGGGTGAACGTCCGGCCGTCGAGTTCGAGCTTCTCCAAGGCGTTGTTGAGCGCCAGACTGGTGGATTTGCAAGCTAACCAGACTGTCGGAGGGCGCCCGCGGACGCGGCGTGAAGGCCGCCAGTTGATCCTGACCGGCCAGCCGCAACCGAAGCACGGCCCGGTCTTCGCTGGTCGAAGCGGCCAACAATTGCGGCTCCAGGCCCAGCCGGTCGAGCGGCGAACGGACGCGGTCGTTGAACTTCTGCACGGCCGTCCGGACCTTGGGATCGAACTCGTTGTCGAACTGCAGGCGGGCTCGGTTGGCCACCTTCTGCTCGACCTCGCTCGTGGCCGTGCCCTGGCTGGCATCGTGTTCGTTGCGAGCGATGTTCCGCACCACGCTGTTGAGGAGCGGAACTCGGTCGAAGCTCGTCTCCAGCGAAACCAGTTGCTGCCGGGTGCTCTCGGCCTCGGACATGGCGGGAAACAGGGTCATCCCCCGCGGCCCAAATAGCACCAGCTTGCGGGCGACGAACTGCGACTGGCCGCTGGTGTGGAAGGTGGCCGGACCGCTGGTGGCGGCGGTGTTCGACTGCACGGTGCCGTGGGCTTCGACGCCCAGCCGCAGCCGCTGCGCGTCGGGAATCAAGACCAGCCCCAGCTGCGTATAGGTGGTGCTTTGACCTTCGACGTCGGCGCCGGCGATCGTGTCGCGCACCGGGGCGACCGTCGCGGCGGGTTGCGGCAGAAAGCGGGTCAGGAACGATTGCGAAACGGCCAGGCGGATGTTGGCGTTGCGGTAATGTTCTTCCAGCCGGGCCCCCAGCTGCTGATCCTCGGAATCACCCGACCAGCAAAGCCAGCGGCAATTGGCCGCCAGCCGATGGGCATCCAGGGCCGAGCCGGTCCGCTCGTACCGTTCCAAGTCGATCAGCATTTCCTGCTGGTTGACGGGTTCGGCGGCCAGATGCTGCAATTCGGCGCGGAAATCGGCCATCGCCCGATCGTCGACGAATTTTCGCTGCTCGCTCGACAGCTTGACGTTGCTCAGCCGCGTGAGCACATGGCGGGCGATCTTGCGCCGCTCGTCGGGAGAAGCGTTCGCCTCGCGGCCGACCAGCCGCCGCAGCCGCGGCAAGAGCAGATATTCGCGCCAGGCGGTGCCGCCCTGCTGAGCCCGGGTCAACGATTCGACGGCGTCCAGGGCCCCGGGCATCCGCTGCAGGACGAGCGCGTCGGAATCGACCGGTTTGCGGGACGACATCCCGCTCACATGCTCCCAAACGTCGACCCGGCGGGCCAGGGCATACTGAGCCCGGAGCAACTGGCTGGCTAATTGCGGATCGGGCAAGCTCGTGGCGATCTGCTCGCCGCGTTCGGCATGCCGCCGCAAGTCGGCAAACACCGCGGACGCGGCGCGGCCCGCGCCGGCGGAGTCACCCGAGACTTCGTTCAAGAGCGATCTGGCGTCCGCGGCCCAATGCCGGGTGGCGGGCACGCTGGCCAGGAAGTTCAATTCGGCCAGCAGTGCCTCGGGCGCCGGATAACGGACCGGTTCATTGCCGTGCTCGGCGATCTTCTCGCCCAGGTCGCGCGCGGCCGATCGTGGGCCGGCCGTCTCGGTCGCCACGGGCGCTACTGCGGCCGTGGGGCGTCGCTTGACAGGGGGTACCGACGCAGGGGGAGGCACGCGACGTTCGTCGGTCGCAATCGCCGCCGGCGACGGCGGAGCGGTCGGCGCGGGCGCGGTTTGCGACACGGTCCGTGTGGGCGAACCGCTGGTCCGCGTCGCGGCGGTGCGGAACAGCGACCAGGGATTTTTCGTGGCCGGCGTTTCGCTCGGCTCGGCGCCCGACCGCTGGGCCGGCGCATTTGCCGCGGCCAGGCGTTGCACCTCGTCACTTGCGGCTACTCCCGCGGTCGACGGACCGGCCCCGGCGACCGAGGTTAATTGGGCGGGCGCGTTGCTCGCAGCTCCGCCCGCTGGCGCATCAACCACGGCAACGGCTGTCGACGGCGCTGGCTGCTCGACGGGGGCGGCGTGGCCGCCGGCGGCCAGTTGCCACCGCCGCTCGCGCTCGCTGAGCCGCGGCGTATTGTCGGCGACGAATCGATCGATCGACTCGATCCGGGCCAGCCGCTGCCAGCCGCGGGGTGCGAGCACGCACACGGCAAACAAGCAGGCCAGCACGGCCAGGTAGGGCCAGATCGGACTTTTATGATTGGACTTCATACGGCTGCCGCCTCCGTGCGCATCCACTCGGACGCAACGCTCCCTCTTCCGTAAAAATCGGCCGCTAGCGGGCACCGAGTCGAGCCTGATTTCGACAGCGGCGCAACGTCTTGCTAGCATGGCGTTAGCGACCGGTGCCGAGCCGTCGCCCGCGAGCCAATCACGACCCGCTTGCCCGGTCGGCCAGCCCGATTTTTCCACCCAAACCCCGCAGCTCACAGGCCCACCAGCATGCAGGCTCTCAAACCACTGCTCGACGCACTCGGCCTGTCGGCGGACCAGGCCGTGGCTGCCGCCGCCGGGATGGCTGTGTTGTTGTTGGTGGCCGTCTGGCTGTTGCGCCGGCGGAGGCCGCGGGCCGCTGCAACACGCCGCGAGCCGGAGGGGACGATCGACGTCGCCGCGCTCGACCAGTCGGGCCCCAGCCCCAGCGGCCCGGGCCTCGAGCTTTATCACATCCCGATGCGGCTGGCAGTCGTCGTTCTCTGCCCGGCCGGACGCGGTGGCGACGAGCCGGACGCAAGCCAACTGCCGGCGATCGTCGATCAATTGGTTCCCGGCCTGGCCGCGGTGCTGGCGGCACATCGGCCGCGGATTGTCGCCTGGCCACCACAGCTTAGCTCGCAAGGCTTCGCCAACGCGTTCTTCTCCCGCGTGCGCTTGCCCGGCGACGAAGGCAAAGGCAGCTGTTGGTGCGCGATGGCCGGCCGATTCGCGGCCGACGGCCGCAAGTATCAGACTGGGCTGGTGCTCCGCGCGGCGGCCGTGAACAATCTGGGGCACGTTCCGGTGGAGCGCGACAGCCAATGGCTCGACATGCTCCGGGTGCGACTCAAGAGGGACGCGTGAAACGCTCGGTCGATCAGCTCCGCCGCGACGTCGAGCGAATCTGGCGGGCCGGCCTCGAAGCCGTCCGCTCCGACCGGCTGGTCGCAGGCGCCTGCGCGTCGACGGCCAGATGCTCTGGGTCGAAGACCAGCCGCTCGATCTGGCGCGCGTTCGGGCGGATTGTCGTCGTCGGAGCAGGTAAAGCTGGCGCCGGCATGGCGGCGGGTTTCGAGCAGGCGCTGGGGCGGCAGTGGTTGGCAACCAAACAAGTCGCGGGCTGGATCAACGTGCCCGCCGATTGCCTGCGTCCGCTGGAGCGTCTTCATCTGCACCCGGCCCGGCCGGCCGGCGTCAACGAGCCGACGGTCGAAGGCGTCGACGGAACCGGCGAAATCCTCCGCCTGGTCGAATCGCTCGCCCCGCAGGACGTTTGCTTCGTGCTGCTGTCCGGCGGCGGCTCGGCGCTGCTGCCTGCGCCGGCCGACGGCATCACGCTGGCCGACAAGCTGACGGTCACGCGGCGCTTGAGTGCCGCGGGGGCCAATATCACCGAGCTGAACACAGTCCGCAAATGGCTTAGCCGGATCAAGGGGGGTGGGCTGGCCCGAGCTTGCCGCGCCGGCCGGCTATTTACGCTGATTATTTCCGACGTCCTCGGCGATCCCCTCGACGTGATCGCTTCCGGCCCGACGGTGATCGATCGCTCCACACCCGCCGAAGCGCTGGCCGTGCTGGAGCGCTTTGCGCAGGGAGAACCCTGGCCGGCTGCCGTCCTGCGCACTCTGCGCGGCCAGCCGCCGGTCCAGCCGCGGCCGACGTGCCGCGGTGACGAACGTCGTGATCGGCAACAACGCCCTGGCCGTCGACGCCGCGGGACTCGAGGCCGAGCGGCTGGGCTACTCGCACGCGATGACCGCGGCGCCGGCACCTGAAGGAGCCGCCGAAGAAGTGGGCCGGCACCTGGCGCGATTGGGACAGAACATGCTGCGGGGCCCGGGACCCGACTGCTTGATCAGCGGCGGCGAGCCGGTCGTCCGGCTCGCGCCGAGCGACGTTCGCGGCAAAGGGGGCCGCAACCAGCAATTGGTTCTGGCGGCAGCCGCAGCGCTGCTCGACGCGGGGCACGCGAGGGAATCGCGCTGCTCTCCGGCGGCACCGACGGCGAGGATGGCCCGACCGACGCGGCCGGCGCAGTCCTGAATGCCGCGGTGTTGGCCCGGGCCGCCGCGCTCGGGCTCGACCCGGCCGACTACCTGGTCCGCAACGACGCCTACCGCTACTTCGAGTCGGCCGGCGGCTTGCTCAAGACGGGCCCGACACACACGAACGTCTGCGACCTGCGCGTGGTGGCGGTGGAACGGATCGAGCTGGCGGCGCGAGTAGCGCGGCATTCGTAAACCGGACCGCAAGCCCGCTTCAGATGCCGAGGTTGCCGAGGGCGTCGATGATGCCTTCGAGCGCCACTGCCAGGGTGGGGTGCTTGGCTTCGAACTCAGTGGCCGTTTCCCCCAGCCGGGCGGCGAGCGATTCGGCCCGCGGGCCCTGGGCCGCCGAGCCGGCGAGCACGCGCTCGACGTCGTCGATCGTGCTTTCCAGCTGACGGCGTTCGTCAGCGTCGAGCGATTTGCTCAAGGCGAGCTGGGAGCGCAGTTCAGCGAGCAGTCGCGAGAGGCGGGCGGATTCGGCCATTACCAGGCAATCGTTCGAGGAGGGCGGAGCGGGGCACGGAAAAGGTTTAGCTTCGATGAGCAAGCCGCGGCGGCAAATCGGCGTGCCGCCTGGGCGATCCGGAACTCCCGCTGGCCGTCACCGCGAGAGGCGAGAGCGGGCCCCTAGTCGCTCGGCTTGGGCGCCAGTATAATCCTCGACCTACGAAACTCCAAGAATTGGGGCAGTTTATCAGCCCCCAAAGCGCCTCAGGCATCGAAGCACCCGCGTTGTCCGGGGGGGCTCCGAGGGTGCCGAAGTTTCGCCGGCTTGAAGGAGACGTCCCGTGGCAATCCGCGTCGCGATCAATGGCTTCGGCCGCATCGGCCGATTGGTGTTCCGCAATCTCGTGGCCCGCAGCAAGGAGTTCGACGTCGTCGCCGTCAACGACCTGACCGACAACGAAACTCTGGCCACGCTGCTCAAATACGACAGCACCCACCGCCGCTATCCCGGCAAGGTCAGCCACGACGCCGAGTACCTCTACGTCGACGACAAGAAAGTCCGGGCCCTGGCCGAACGCGACCCGACCAAGCTCCCCTGGGGCGAGCTGAAAGTGGACGTCGTCGTCGAATGCACCGGCATTTTCACCGCCCGCGAGGGCGAGAAGGACGGCAAGTTCAAAGCCGGCTACGACACCCACCTGCGGGCCGGCGCCAAGCGCGTCGTGCTCAGCGCGCCGGCCAAGGACGGGGCCGACCTGACCTGCGTCCTGGGCGTCAACGACGACAAGCTCAATGCCTCGCAGAAGTGCATCTCGAACGCCAGCTGCACGACCAACTGCCTGGCCCCCTTGGCCAAGGTGCTGCACGAGAAGTTCGGCATCGTCAAAGGCCTGATGACCACCGTCCACGCCTACACCAACGATCAGCGGGTGCAGGACATGCCGCACGACGACCTGTATCGGGCTCGCTCGGCCGCGCAGAACATCATTCCCACCACCACCGGCGCGGCCAAGGCCGTGGGCCTGGTTATTCCCGAGTTGAAGGGCAAACTGACGGGCATCTCGCTCCGCGTGCCGGTGCCGACCGGCAGCGTGGTCGACCTGACCACGCTCATGGCCCGCAGCGTCACCAAGGAAGAGGTCAACCAGGCGCTCAAGGCCGCCGCCGAAGGTCCGCTCCGCGGCATCCTCGAGTATACCGAAGACCCGCTGGTGTCGAGCGACATCATCGACAACCCGCATAGCTCGATCTTCGCGGCCGACTTCACCGACGTGATGGACGGCAACATGCTGAAAACCCTGGCGTGGTATGATAACGAGTGGGGCTACAGCTGCCGCACCGTCGACCTGGTGGCCAAGGTGGGCAAGCTCGCCTAGGCTCCCAGTCCAAGGGCGTCGCCCCGGCACCAGCGGCCCTAAGGGAGGCCTGCGATGAGGATCCACACGGCGGCCGGGGACCGACTAGGCGCAACAATAGCCGCAGCGCTGACGGCGGTCTTGATTTGCAGCCTGCCCGCGGAGCCCGCGCTGCGTGCCGACCAGGCAAACTCCGAAGCCGCCGAAAAGCCGTCCGACCCGGCGAAAACCGCGGACGAAAAGGCAGAGCCCGCCGGCGGCAACGCGGAGCCCGCCGGCGGCAACTGCGCCGGCCGATCCCGCCGCCGCGGCCGATTTCGAGAAGGCCTTCACCGAATTCAAGACGCTACTGGCCCGGATTCGCAGCCTGCAATCGAAGTTCCAGGTTTCCGACCCGACCGCGCAACCCAAGGTCTTGGAAGAGTTCAACGGCTACGTGGCCCGCTGCGCGGCGCTCGTGCCGCAGCTCCAGTTCTCCGCGGTTAGGGCCTACGAGGCCGATCCCTCCAACCGCACCGCCGCCGACTTCCTGATGGTCAATCTGGTCGACGCGGTCGAGCAGGATCGCCACTGGGACGGTGCCTGGCTGGCCAAAATCCTGGCCGCCGGCGGCTACCACGAGAAGGGCTTTCACAACTACGCCGGGATCGCCGAATTCGGCAATCAGGACTTCGCCGCCTCGGTCAAAGATTTGAGCAAGGCCCTCGACGAGGATGTCATCAATAAGGTGGGCAAGGAGAAGTGCGTCCCCTTCGCCGAGGATTGCGTGCCGCTGTGGGAAGCCGAGCAAGCCATTCGCGCCGCCGAGGCCGAGGCCGACGATCTGCCCCGCGTCAAGCTGACCACGACCAAGGGGGACATCGTCCTCGAGCTGTTCGAGAACGAAGCACCCAACTCGGTGGCCAACTTCATCAACCTGGTCGAGAAGCACTTCTACGACGGGCTGAAGTTCCACCGCGTGCTGGCCAACTTCGTGGCCCAGGGAGGCGATCCGAAAGGGGATGGCACCGGTGGGCCGGGCTATACGATCGAGTGCGAGTGCTTCCGGCCCGATGCCCGCAAACATTTTGCCGGCAGCCTGAGCATGGCCCACGCCGGCCGCAATACCGGCGGCTCGCAGTTTTTTCTGACGCTGATGCCCACGCCCGGGTTGAACGGCAAACACACCGTTTTCGGCCGGGTGATCCAGGGAATGGACGTTTTGGCCGGCCTGCAGCGGATCGATCCGGAGAAGCCCGATCCGTACGTTCAGCCCGACGCGATCGTCAAGGCGACGGTCGTCCGCAAGCGCGATCACGCCTACGAGCCGCAGACCACGCCTCGGCCGGGCGCCGAATAACGCGCGCAGCCGCTTCGTTGTCTAGCCGGGGCTCAACGAGCCCCAGGCCTCGCCCCGACAGACGATCCGCCCGACACACGCTCGTCTATACGCGCCGTCCGATAACGCCGCCGCGGCTTCCGTGGCCCGCCGGCACCAGCGGTTCCTGCCACCTTGGCATCTTCCGCATTGCGCCGCTGTTCGGCCGCAGGCAGAGTCGAGTTGCCGTCAGGGCGGCGGCGCTTGGACCTGCGCCCGGTCCCCGGGGCACTTGCTTGGCCAGACCGACGCCCGGATGAGCTCTGGGCCGCCGGGCCGCCGCCGGAACGCCCATTGCGGCTGCGCTGCCGGTTGCCTCCGCCGTCCGAATGAGGGCCGCGTTCCGGCCGGCCTTCAGTGCCGGTCGACTCGGGCAAGTTGGCCGGCTTCTCGCCCACGGCGAGCTTCTGCCGCGTGAGCCGCTGGATGGCTTGCAATTGATCACGCTCGTCGGCGGCGCAGAACGAGATGGCCATGCCGCTCGCGCCTGCCCGGCCGGTGCGGCCGATCCGGTGGACGTAGGCCTCGGGATCGTTGGGCAAGTCGAAGTTCACGACGTGCGAAATCTGATCGATGTCCAGGCCTCGGGCCGCGATGTCGGTCGCCACCAGGACCAGCGGCTTGGGCTGCTTGAACCGGGCCAGCGGCCCGTTGCCGGGCGGCCTGGGTCTTGTTGCCATGAATGCTGTCGGCCGGAATGCCCGCCTTGGCCAGGCCCCGGGCCACCTTGTCGGCCCCGTGCTTGGTGCGGGTGAAGACCAGCGTCCGCGTCCAGGCCGTTTCGCCCAGCCAGTGGGTGAGCAGGGCCAGCTTCTGCCGCTTCTCGACGTACACCACCGACTGCTCGATCAGGTCGACCGTGCTGGCCGCCGGTGTCACTTCGACCACCACGGGATCCTTCAGCCAGGCATCGGCCACCTTGCGCACCTCGGGCGCCATCGTCGCCGAAAACAGCAGCGTCTGCCGCTCTTTGGGCACTTTGCTCACGATTCGCCGCAGGTCGGGCAGAAAGCCCATGTCGAGCATCCGGTCGGCCTCGTCCAGAATCAACACTTCGACCTTGGCCAGCTCGATGAAGCCCTGCTGCATCAAGTCGACCAG
This sequence comes from uncultured Planctomycetaceae bacterium, assembly GCA_963828155.1. Lineage (GTDB taxonomy): Bacteria > Planctomycetota > Planctomycetia > Pirellulales > PALSA-1355 > CAWCAX01. Next base: position 158,535 of record CAWHDQ010000005.1, on the reverse strand, counting down.
CCGGCCCGGAGTGGCTACCAGGATGTCGACGCCGGCATTCAGGGCCCGGGTTTGCGGGTTTTGATTCACGCCGCCGTAGACCACCGTGTGCTTCAGGCCGGTGTGCCGACCGTACGTCTCGAAGCTTTCGTGGATTTGCAGCGCCAGCTCGCGCGTTGGGCAGAGCACCAGGGCCCGAATCTTGCGCCCGCGGCCGTTGACGCGGCAGGGCACCTGGGCCAGGCGATGCAGCGTGGGCAGGGCGAACGCGGCGGTCTTGCCGGTGCCGGTCTGGGCGCAGCCGAGCACGTCGCGGCCTTCCAGCACGGGGGCGATGGCCGCGGCCTGAATCTTGGTCGGAGTGTGATAGCCCTGGGCGTGGACGGCCCGCACGAGCCCCTCGGCCAGGCCGAGATTTTCGAACTTCATGAAATCGAATTCCTTGTTCGGTCGCGTTGTGAATAAATGTATTGTGAGCCCTCATCGACCGGAGCGACCGCATCCGACCCAATCGGGCTGGCGCTTTCGGGAAACGCTTGGAAGGCGACGGACGGTCGTCCGGCTCCGGGCCGCCGATCGCACCGTGGGAGGTGCTGCGATAGACCCATTTTCCAAGGAGTGCCCAAAGCCTCCTCGGGATCGCCGGACCGTCAGGCGCTCAAGCGCGTCGCTCGGCCGGGACAATCCCCACGTCTGCGCCCAGCGATACGAGCCAGCGCAAACGCCAAGGGGCAAGCACGTGAAAGGCGGCTGCGGGCAGAAGACCTTGCCGAACCCGCTGGGGTTGAGCCCAAGTGTAGGCTCATCAGGCAAAGAAACCGCATGCAAGCAGGCTCATCAGCAGCGTCGCCGGCCGCACAGGCGGCCCCTCATTCGCGACGCTCTCGCACCTCGTTAATACCTCTAGGGTAGCATCTGCCGGCCCCGGGTCAATCGCAGTTTGCGGCCGGGCTGGGGTCGGACTGGGGGCTGGGGGCTCGGGATTGGGGGGTTGGAGGGGTCCATCGGGGCGTCAACGGTGTGCCCCGGCGATGCGCAGTTATGATGAAACCATGACCGACTCACGCCAATTCGCCGAGTCGCTGATCGTGTCGTTGTGTGGGATCGCCGGAGCGGTCGGGATCCGCGCGGCGGCCCTCGTTTTCGTTTTCTCGGCGGGCGACCCGTCCAACCAGCGCATCAGCTGCGGCGTACTGGCGGCGACGGTCATCGGCGGCTGCCGCTGGCGCTTACTTGGGCGCCACACGCAAGCAGTGGATTATCGCGTGCCTGCGGCCAATTTCGCGACGAGCGCGCGCGATCGGCTCTTGGCTCGAGCGGCGCGGGGTCGACGCTCGCTTAGGGGCGCGGTTAGCCGGTGCAGCCGCGATCACCGCCGCCTGGGGCATCTGGGTGCTCGCCCCCGATTGGCGGCTGCAGCGCCGAATTGCGGACTTGCAAAGTCCGGACTCTAACCTGCGATTGGAGGCGCTTAGTGACTTCCGCGGACACGGGGGCGCAAATGCCTGGGACATCAGAGGGCTGCGCTACGAGCGAGACCGACTACTCGTAGAACTTTTGCGCCGCGGCAATGTGAAGGACCTCGCGTATATCGTCATTTTAGCCGACGAGCTAGGCGCGCCAGTCGCCGACGCGGTCCCGCAGTTGTGCGAACAACTCGCCTCGCCTGACCCAAATACGCGCTGAGAAGCGGCATGGGCCCTCAGCTACCTCGGCGATCTTGCGGCACCTGCAATCCCACCATTGATTTTACTGCTGCACGACAGCAATCGCGGCGTGCGGTTCGAGGCGATTTTTGCTCTGCGCGACTTGAAGGCCTCCGACGCAGTGCCCGAGCTCGCAGCATTATTGCCGGGCGACGATCCTGACTTGCGAATTGCCGTGATCGCTGCGCTCGGCGTAATCGGAGCGCAGCCTGACGTGGCAGTACCAGCGATTCTGCGGTCATTCGAATTAACCGAAGCCGATGGCCGTTGCCTCGCGATCCATGCACTGCGAGAATTCGGTGCCGGCGCCGCCGAGGCAATCCCGCTGCTCGAACTAGAACTCGATTGTGGCGACCCGGCTCGTGCCAGAGCTGCGGGGAGGGCATTGTGGGCAATCCAACGCGGAATAAATGAAGAACGAACCCGAACGGCCCTCGACGCGGTAGACACCGATGCAGCCGCAACGCTCTCGACGGGCAATCTCGAACGCACGCCCGCAAACCCGTGAAGATCATGGCCACTCCTGGCCCGGCGGGCAGGCACAAATCGGTCATTCCCAGCCCAACTCAACTCCCACGAATTACGATGCAGCGAACTTTTATGCTTGGGCTTTGTGTGACTCTCATCGTCGCTCGTGTCGCTTGCGCCGACGAGCCGCTCGACAGGCTGATTTATCCGCTGGCCAAGACATCGCATGCCGAGCCGCCAAGGTTCGAGCTGGACCTGGCCGAATTGGGCGACGACGGCCAGGCCCGCGATTGGGGCCGGCATGCCGAAGGGCTGGCCGCGGCCTGGTATCCGATTCTCTGCCGGCTGTTGGCTACCGACGATTGGACGCCGCCCCGCACGATCCGGCTGGTGATGAAAAAGGAGCTGGCCGCGCCGGGCGTGACGTCGGGCGATACGATTCAGGTCAGCTCCAAGTGGGTGGCCGAGCATCCCGACGATTTCGGCCTGGTGATCCACGAGCTGACGCACGTGGTGCAGGCCTATCCCAACCGCGGCGACAAGCCGGGTTGGCTGGTCGAGGGGATCGCCGACTACATCCGCTACTGGCGGTTCGAGCCGGAACGGCCGCACTCGCCGCCGGGCCCCCAGGCCAGCTACCGCGACGGCTACGGCACGACCGGGGATTTTCTAGCCTGGCTGGTCCACAAGCACGACCACCGGATCGTCCACCGCCTGGACAGCGCCCTCCGCAAGGGGCAATTTCGCGAGGCGATCTTCCAGGAAACAACGGGCAAGGATCTGGACACTTTGTGGAATGAGTACCGGCAAGAAACCGGGCGGCACAGGCGTTAGCGGTACTGCCCGATGCTAAACTAGAACGTATGCCCCGCCGTTTGCCGCCCCTTGCCAATCCGATTCACGCAGCCTTTCTGGTTGCCGCGTTTGGCCTCTGCAGTGCCCGTCCCTGCCAGGCGAACGAAACCCCTTCGCTGGCCGACGCTCGCGCGTCGGCCGAGGCCGCTTACCGCCGCAAGCTCCACGAGTTGGCCGAGTGGTGCAGCGAGAAAAAGCTGCCCGATCAGGCCCGGCAGCTCAAGGCCTGGCTGCCGCTGCGCTCGCCGGACCGGATGTATTTGTTCCTGCTCGATGGCGTGCGGTTCGCCGCGCCGCCCACGGGACTGGCGGGCGACAACCTGCGCGAGCCTGCGCACCCGTTGGCAGGCCCTGCGGGCCGAGCAGGCGCAAAGACTGTTCGAGCTGGCCCGGCGAGCGGCCGCCGAAGGTCAGCCCGCTCTGGCGATCGAGCTGGCGACCGAAGCGGCCCGCGAGGACGTGGACTTCAAGCCGGCCTGGCGGGCGTTGGGTTATCTCAAAAGCGCCGGCGCCTGGCGGACGCCGTTCGAGATCAAGCAGTTAAGCGAGGGCCGGGTCTGGCACGAGCGGTTCGGCTGGCTGCCCGAGGGCCATGTCGCCCGCTACGACGAGGGCGAGCGATTCTACCGCAATCGCTGGATGCCGGCCGCCGAAGAGGTGAAGCTGCGGGCCGACATCCGCAATGGTTGGCAGGTCGAAACCGATCATTATCTGGTCACGACGAATCACAGCCTGGAAGAAGGGGTCCGCCTGGCCGGCGAGCTGGAACGGCTGTGCTCGGTCTGGCAGCAGGTGTTTGCCGGCTATGTGACCGGCGGCGAGGAGCTGGCGCGGCGGCTGGCCAAGGGCGAGCCCGCGCCACTGGCCGGCGGCGAGAAACATCGCGTGGTTTATTTCCGCTCGCGGAGCGAATACATCGACGCATTGCGTCCGGCCCAGCCGCAGATCGCGATGACGCTGGGCATTTATTTCGACTCGGGCCGCACGGCCTACTTCTTCGCCGACGACGACCAGGAGCCCAGCACGCTCTTTCACGAGGCCACGCACCAGTTGTTCCAGGAAAGCCGCGATGCTGCCAAGGACGTAGGCAGCGGCGGCAATTTCTGGATCGTCGAAGCGGTGGCCTGTTTCATGGAGTCGCTGGAGTTTCATCGGGCGTACGCGACGCTCGGTGGGGCTGACGCCGGGCGGATGCCGGCAGCCCGGCATCGACTGCTCAAGGACCACTTCTATCTGCCGCTGGCCGAGCTGGTCACGCTCGGCAAGCAGGATTTGCAGCAGCACGGCGACATCGCCAAGCTCTACAGCCAGTCGGCCGGGCTGGCCACCTTACTGCTCACCCGGCACGGGCCAGCCACGACCGGATACCTGGAGTCCGTCTATACCGGCCATGCCGATCGTGACACGCTGGCCCGGCTGACGGGCTGCTCGTACGGCGAGCTGGATGCCCAGTATCGCGAGTTCGTCGCGGCCGAAAGCCCGGCTGCCCATTCGGCCGCGGGCAAGGCCGATTGAGCCGATCGGCAGGCCCGGGCGCATCGCAAGGGGGGCGGCAACCGCGGCCTCATGCCGCGCACAGTCGCGCTCTGCTCGCCGGCCGTAACCTATGTTTTCCAGACGCGCCGGCGGTGCGCAACGAGGCCGCCGCTGCGCACGACGCAGCCGGTGTTCCACGTCCGTTCGCCCGAGGCCCGCGGTGAAACCCACTGCCACGCAAATCCACCCGACGACGTCGCTGATGGTCGTGCTCCACCGGCTGCTGGACGGCCTGGCTCTCGTCTGGCGCTGATCGTCGTCAGCAAGCTCGCGCCCGACGACGACGGCCTGCCCAAGATGCTCTCGGGCACGGCCGCCGTGATCGTGTTTTGGCTGATCGCCGAGTTCAGCGGCATGTACCGCAACTGGCGGGGCGTGTCGACGATGCGCGAGATCATGTGCGCCCTGGGCACCTGGACGCTCACGCTGCCGGCCGTGGTCGCGCTGCGCTGGCTGCGCGACCATTTTGGCGAGCCCCATGCCCAATTCGATCCGCTGATTCTGTTGGCCTGGTATCTGTTGGCATTCGCGCTCTTGGCCGGGCTGCGGCTGGCTACCCGCGGATTGCAGCGGCTGCTGCACACCAAGGGACTCAACACCCGGCGGTTCGCGATTGTCGGCGTGAACGATCTGGCCTTTCAGCTTGCCCGCAATATCGACGAGATGCCTCAGCTCGGCCTGAAGCTGGTCGGATTCTTCGACGACCGGCCGGCTCACCGCATCCCCAAGGTGCCGGCCGAGATCGGTCAGAAGCTGGGCAGCGTCGGCGAGCTGGTCGAGCTGGCCCGCAATGGTCAGATCGAGATGGTCTACATCACATTCCCGATGCGTGCCGAAGAACGAATCAAGCGCCTGCTCGCCCAACTAGCCGACACGACGACGTCGGTCCATATCGTGCCCGACTTCTTCGTGTTCGAGTTGCTCCATTCGCGCTGGACCGACATCGGCGGGCTGCCGGCGGTGAGCGTGTTCGAGCATCCGTTCTACGGGGCCGACGGCTTGCTCAAGCGCTCGATGGACTTGGTTCTGGCCAGTCTGCTGCTGGTGATCCTTGCGGTGCCGATGGCGCTCGTCGCACTGGCCGTGAAGCTGACGTCGCCCGGTCCCGTGTTCTTCCGCCAGCGGCGGTACGGCATGGACGGCCGGGAAATCAAGGTCTGGAAATTCCGCAGCATGCGGGTGACCGAGGATGGCGCCGCAGGTCCGGCAGGCCACGCGAAACGACAGCCGGCTAACGCCGATCGGTGGTTTCCTCCGCCGCTCGTCGCTCGACGAATTGCCGCAGCTGTTTAACGTACTCGGCGGGAGCATGAGCCTGGTCGGCCCGCGGCCCCACGCCACGGCCCACAACGAGCAGTACCGCAGCCGCATTCAGGGCTACATGCTGCGTCACAAGGTCAAGCCGGGCATCACCGGCCTGGCCCAGGTCAACGGCTGGCGGGGCGAAACCGACACGCTCTATAAGATGGAAAAGCGGATCGAGTACGACCACCAATACATCCGCGAATGGAGTCTGCTGGGCGATCTGAAAATCCTGTTCGCCACGATCTTCACGGTGCTCAAGCGCGAGAACGCTTACTAACCGCCGGGCGCGTGTCCTGAGCGCAGCCGAAGGGCGCAGACGCGGAGAGGACCGGCAAGGTTACGAGGAACGCAATGCGGCATGGATCGCCGTTGCAACTCTCCCGCCGTTCCGATCGGGCAGTGGCGAATCGGCCGCGACGCGATTGACCTGCCTGCCGCCTCTTTTCCCGCCTTTTCGTGTTTTTCGTGGCTATCATTCTGCCTGCCGGCCGGCCGTGGAACGGCTGCTGGCAAACTGCCCTTGGGCGAAACCCGCGGCGGCACCTATTATGTCGCGGCTTCCCCCTGCCGCTTGGCAGTGGATTCACCCCAGTCCGGCAAATCGAGCAATTCCGCCAGCGCATGCCCAAACTCGACCGCCCCCGGATTTTGATCGTGCGGCTCAGCGCCATTGGCGACGTGCTGCACAGTCTGCCGGTGCTGTGTGCCTTGCGGGCGGCGCTGCCCGCGGCGCATCTGGCCTGGGTCGTCGAGGGACGCGCGGCCGAGCTGCTGACCGGCCATCCGGCCTTGGACGAGCTCGTGGAGTTGCCGCGACGCTGGCTCAAGCGGCCAAGCGAAATCGCGAAGCTGCGGCGTCGGCTGTACGGCCGGTTCGACGTTTCGATCGACGTGCAGGGGTTGTTCAAGAGCGCGATCGCGGCCCGGCTCAGCGGCGCCCGACTGCGGATCGGTCTGGCCCGGCCGGCGGGCCGCGAGCTGAGCCCCTGGCTGAACAATCGGCTGGTGCTGCCGACGGCAACGCACATCGTCGATCGCAATCTGGAATTGCTCGCCCCCTTGGGCATTCGGCCCGTGAGCGGGCGGTTCAACCTGGCTGAACGGCCCGAGGACGCTTTGGCGGCCGCGCAGATTCTGAATCAGCAATTTGGCGGTCGAGCGCCGGCAATCGTCAATCCAGGGGCCGGTTGGCCCTCGAAGCTCTGGCCGGCCGAACGATTTGCTGAGGTAGCCCGACATTTGCACGCCGTGCGCGGCGTGCCGACGCTCGTCGTTTGGGCTGGAACGGATGAGCAGGCCCTGGCCGAACGGATCGTCGCCCAAGCCGGCGCCGGAGCCCAACTGGCGCCGGCCACAACGCTCTGTCAGTTGGCCGCGCTGGCCCGGCGGGCACGGCTGTTTGTCAGCTCGGACACGGGTCCACTCCACCTGGCCGCCGCCGTGGGCACCCCCTGCGTCGGCCTGTTCGGCCCGATGCCGGCCGAGCGCAACGGTCCCTACGGACCAGGCCACATCGCCCTGCAAGAAGTCTGCCTGACCGGCTCCAGCCGCGAGCGCCGCCGGGCCAACAACGACTCGATGCGGGCCATCTCGGTCGAGCGCGTCAACGCGGCCTGCGACAAGATCCTCGCTCGGGCCGATCGCCGCTGCGCGTAGCCATACTGGCATTTTCTGCAGCGCGGTCGCCATCTCGCCTTTCGGCAGCGCACAATGGTTGCTGAGCCCGCCGGTCATTGCGGGCAGCCGGCCACCTCCAATCAAACCGCGAGAAAGCGTCGTGACAGATACTCCGGGCGACACGATCCCGCCCCGACGGCAATACACCCTGCAAACCCTGCTCTGGCTGACGCTACTGGTCGGCCTCGGCGTGGGCTACTTCATCCTCTCGCGGCGGCTGGTCGAGCAGCAGCGCGAACTCGCAGAGCTGCGGGAGGAAGTCGGCTACTTCGCGGTCGAGGATCCAAGCAAGATTCAGGTGCTCTCCGTGCCGACCCACGACGCCGGCGCGATGAAGTGGAAGATCTATTTACCCCCCGACTCGCGCTGGGGTCTGCACTGCAAGACCCGGGACATTCCCACCTCGGGCTACGACGAAGTCAGCGGGCCCGGCGGATCGCTGGGCGATGTGCGGGGCGAGTTCGTGCTCGAAACGTTTCTCTCCCGCGACGCCGACGACAAGCGGCGTTTTTCGCTCCGGGTCGGCGGCGCTACGACCAGTTTTGAGCTCAGCGAAGCCGAGGTCCAGGAGCGGTTCGCGGCCCGTTCTTCCGAGGAGCGCCGGGCCGGCAGTCCCGCGCTGGAAAAGCTCGATCCGGCCGACCGCGTCGAACTGCTCCGCTATCGGGTAAATTCGGCCGGCAGCCCGCCCACGCAGGCTGGCGCGACCACGCAACCGACGGCCGGAATCTTGATCTGGCTGGAGCGTCAGCCGTAGGGCGCCGGTTCGTCTAATTGACAACCGCCGGCCCAGGCAGGATACTCACCCGCGCCTTGGCGGTGCGCAAGCACAGGCCGATGTTTCGTCGGCCGGGTCGCGCTGCGGCCTGCGACAGTCGCGAGTTCGAGTGACTCTCATGCACTCGCATGGAGCACTCGAAGCAAGGCAGGGCGGACGCCACCAGCGTCCGCCACTTTTTTTCCGCGAGGTCGGCCGTGGGCTGGTTCAACCGCTTGCTGGGCACGCTGCTGCCGAATCGCGGCGGGCGCTCGGTCGACGAACTGGCCGAGCGACTCGGGCTGTCGGTCGAAGCCCTGCAAGCCTTCCAGCCGGCTTACCGCGAAGCCTTCATCCCCAAACGCTCTGGGGGCCAGCGGCGGCTGCTCGTACCCGACCAGCAGACCAAGGCCTTTCAGCGGATTCTGCTCCGCCGGGTGCTCGGCCGGCTGCGGGCCCACGACGCGGCCTGTGGTTTCGAGCGCGGCCGCTCGATCGTCCACAACGCCCGGCCGCACGCCGGCAAGGCGGTCGTCGTCCGGCTGGACGTGGTCGACTTTTTTCCTGCCACCCGCGCGGACCGGTTGGAAGCCTACTTTCGCGAAATTGGCTGGGGTGCCGAAGCCGCGGCTCTGCTGATGCGGCTCACGACTCACGAAGGGGGGCTGCCCCAAGGAGCCCCGACCAGCCCGCGCTTGTCGAACCTGGTCAACCGGACGATGGACGTGCGGCTGGCGAAGATGGCCGCCAGGTTCAAGGCCAGCTACACCCGCTATGCCGACGACCTCACGTTTTCGTTTCCCAAGGACTACCCCCGCCGCATCCGCGGCCTCGTCCAGCGGGCTCGGCGAATCCTCAAGGCCCAGGGCTACACGCTCCATCGGGGCAAGAAGCTGAGCATCCGCCGCCGGCATCAGCGGCAGGTGGTGACCGGGCTGGTCGTCAACGACCATCCGCAATTGCCCCGGGTCGTGCGCCGCCGGCTGCGGGCTGCCGAACATCGCCTCCGCACCGGTCGGGGGGCGACTTACTCGCCGGCCGAACTCGCCGGTTGGCAGTCGCTGCGGACGATGATCGAAAAGCAAAGCCAACCCGGTCCGTAGCTCGATGCACCTTCGCGCTGGCCAACCGGCTCGCCGTAGTGCAGGATGAAAGCTGGGCCGCCCATACTTCTCACCGCGGCCCCAGCGACCCTGAACCGTGGCGGACGGCTGTCGATGTTGCACGTTCTCTCCGATTTGCAGTGGCTGCACCCCGGCTGGCTGGTCGCCCTGGCCGGACTGCTCATCGGAGCGATCGGTTATCTGTTCATTCGACCGCAGGCACGGCAAACGGGCCGGCCGCTGCGTTGGACCGGCCTGACGCTGCTTGCCGCACTGCTGTTCGGCGCCCTGGCCGAGCCTTGCTACCGCTACGACACGCCAGAGCGATTCACTTTACTGCTGGTCGACCGCAGTGCGAGCATCCGCGGACCCGAGCGCGAGTGGGCAGCGCAGTTTGTCGCCCGCTGCCGCGAGCTGGCCGGCGCCGGCCAAGTGGCGGTACTTCCGTTTGCCGGTCGACCCGGTGCGGTCGACCGGGAAGTGCTCGAAAGCGCGAACGACCTGGAACCATTGGCCAGCAATCCCGGCCGGGCCGTACTGGCTGCCGCGGCCCAACTGCCGGCCGACCGCGCGGCGCAGATCGTCCTGATCTCCGACGGCCTGCAAACCACGGGCGACCTGCAAAAAGCCGCTGTCGGGGCCGGAGTGCCGATCTCGGTCGTGCCGCTCCGTACGCTGGCTGGGCCGGAAGTTTGTCTGGCCGAGCTGCGGCACACTGCCGGCCGCTCGCCCCAGCGACGATTTCGAGGCCGACGCGGTCATCGACTCCTCGGCCGCCACAGCCGGCACGCTCCGAGTACGACTCGACGACCGGCAGATCGTCGAGCGGCGGATCGAGCTGGCGGCCGGCCGCAACGTCATTCCGCTGCGGCCGGTGATGCCGGCCGGCGATCGCGCGCGGCTGGTCGCCGAGCTGGCCGACTTTGCCGACACTTCGCCCGAGAACAACCGCCGCTCTGCGCTCGTTAATGCCCTGCAAAGGCCGAGCGTTTTGACCCTGGCGGCCGATCGCCCAGCTGGCGAGCACTTTGCCGCCGCGCTCGACGGCGAGGGATTCGCGGTCCGGGTCGCTGCGCCGTCCGATTGGGCCGCCGGCACGCCGGGGCTTCCCGGAACGAATGTGCTGGTGCTCCTGGACGTGCCGCTCAAGGAGTTGACGCCCGACGCCCAGCGGACGGTAGCCGAGTTCGTGCGGGCTGGCGGGGGTCTACTGGCGATCGGCGGCGGCGCGACCTTCGAAACCGCCCACTATCGCGGCACGACGATGGAGAAGATTCTGCCGGTCTCCGCGGTCGCCGAGCCGGCGCCGCGGCAGGCCAGCCTGGCCTTGGTGCTGGTGATCGACAAGTCGGGCTCGATGGGCGATGACCAGCGGCTGGAACTGGCCAAGCTGGCGGCCCGCCGGGTGGTCAATCTGCTCACTCCCCACGATCGGCTGGGCGTGCTGGCGTTTGCCACCGATTCGAGCTGGGTCACGCCGATCGCGCTCGATACCGACAAGCCCGAGTTGGAAAAGCGGATCGAAAGCCTGCGCGCCGGCGGCGGCACGAACATGTACCCGGCCATGCAGAAAGCCGCGCTCGCGCTGGACGAAGCGGTGGCCGATCACAAGCAAATGATACTGCTCACCGACGGCATTTCCGTGCCGGGCGATTTTCAGCTCCTGGCCCAGCGGCTCGCCGGAGACCGGATCATCGTTTCGACCGTGGGCGTCGGCAACGAGGCCGACCTGGAGCTGCTGGCCGAGATCGCGGGCTTGACCGGCGGCCGGGCCTATCCACTCCGCCGATCCGGCCGATATTCCCCGGGTGGTGGTGGCCGAGGCGTCGGCCGCGACGCTCGCCACCGCCAGCCACGCCGGTCCGCTGGTGTTGCATCAATTGCCACGGCTCGACGCGGCCGACACGCCCACCCTGTCCGGCGTGGCGGCCACGGCCGCCAAGCCACAGGCCGAAGTGCTGTTGATCACCGCCAGCGGCGATCCGCTGCTCTGTTGGTGGCGATTTGGCGCGGGGATTGCCCTGGCGTATCCGGCTCAGTTCGCCGTGCGCGATTTGCCGGCTGGCGGCCTGCCCGAGCGACAGGCCCGGTTTTGGGGCCGCGTCGTCCGCCAGGCCCTGCCGCGGCCAGCGGGCGGCAGCCTTGACGTACGGCTCAGCCGATCTGCCGATCGGGCTCGGCTCTCGGCCGATGCGCTCGCACCCAGCGGCGAATATCGCAGCGACGCGGCCCCGATGGTGCGCGTCACCACGCCGGGCGGCCCGCGGCCGGAGCAACCCTTGCCGCTGGTGGCGCCGGGCCGCTACGGGGCGGATTTCGCACTCGCTGGCGTCGGCGATTACGAATTCGAAATCCGCCCGGCAGGAGCAGAATCCGGCAACGTCGAGCGCCGTGCGCTGGTCATCGACTACCCGGACGAACTGCGGCCGGGCCTGGACGATCCGACGCGAGGAGCTGAGCTGCTGCGCGAGGTTGCCCGACTGAGCGGCGGGCAATTCGATCCGACGCCCGAGGCCGTTATGTCGGCCGCCCAAAGCCCCGCCAGCCGACTGCAGCCGCTGTGGCCGTATTTCCTGTTGGCCGGCGGCGCGGTACTCCTGATCGAAGCCCTCTGCCGCCGCCGGTCGGGGAGTCTCGCATGAGCAGCGGCCAGCGCGATTGGAACGCAGAAGTAACACACCGGCTGGAGCCGGTGCGCCGCCGGATGCGAATCCGTCATGCGCTGACCGGGCTCGACCGAGCACTCGTTGGAGGGGTGGCGATCGCCATCGGGCTTGGCGTTTGCCAACGTGCGACCGGTGCGCCCCCGGTCTGGTTGATTGCCTTGGCCGCCCTGGCGCCCTTGGCAATCGGTGCCGCTTGGGCGGCGGCCCGGCCGATTGCACCGGCGGATATCGCCCGAGCGATCGATGCCCGCTATTCACTCGACGACCGGACGCTTTCGGCCCTGGCCAATCTGCACGGCCTGGCGCGACGGCCGGCTGCCGGCGATCGCCGAGGTCCAACTGGCCGATGCGATCGACCATTTACAGGCAATCGACGCTCGACAGGTCGTCCCGCTCCGGATGAGCCGCCGGGGTGTCGTTCTGTTGACTGCGCTGCTCGGGACCCTGGCAGCCGATGCCGCTTGGCCGCCCGCGCCTTTAACCTTTGGACGGGCACAAACCGCCACCGATCATGGCAGCTCCGCCAAACCTCCCCAACCCTCTACGTCGGCGCTGGATCTCGGCGCCACGCCCTTTGCCGATTTGCCGGCAGAAGTGGCCAATCAGCCCCGCGTGGGCATCCGGCCAGTCGATCCGACCGTGCTGGAACGGTCGGTGGGGGGCGATTCTTCGGGCGACAGCCGCGCGGTGGAGCGTTATTTTGAAAGGATGGACCGCAAAAGCCTGACGCCCGAGCCGGTCCGCTGAGTGTCTGCTCCGCGAAGCCCCTCCGCCGCGAAGCGCGTCCTCCGCGAAGCACCTGTGCCGCCGACCGCTTATGTCCTGGCCCTTGATCTCCGATTTCAGCCGAATGCTGCAGAATCCGCAGATCGCGTTTCGCGATTTGCGGCTGCGGGAGTGCCGCATCGAAATGGATCGACTGGGCCAGCCGCGGCCACGCTCCGGCAACTTCGCCACGGTCTACCGGGCCAATCTGCCCGACGGCACGGCCCTGGCCGTCAAGGTCTTCAACCGCCGAGCCGAAGAACGGCGCGAGCGCTACCGGGCCATCAGCGCCGATCTGGAGCAGCACCGGCCCGAAGCGGTGGTCCGCTTCGAGTACGACGAACGAGGGATCCGCTCGGGCTCGGACGGCAAGCTCTATCCGCTGTTGACGATGGACTGGGTCGACGGGCTGACGCTGTTCGACTGGGCCCGCGAGCGCTCGCTCGCCGGCGATACCGCGGCACTCGACCAGGCAGCCGAAGACTGGCTGGAGTTGACCGGCCAATTGGCTGCGGCCGGCATCGTGCATGGCGACTTGCAGCACGGAAACGTGATGGTCTCGCCGCAGGGCCGCATCCGGCTGGTCGATTACGACGGCATGGCGGTGCCCAGCCTGTTCGGCCAGACCAATCCCGAGGTTGGCCTGCCGCCATATCAACATCCGCTGCGCGACGCCGATACGCTGATCTATCCCGGCCTGGACAATTTCTCGGCCCTGGTGATCTACGTGGCCCTGCGAGCCCTGGCCCTCGAACCCCGACTCTGGGATCGACACGTCGAACAGCGGGCCAACGACAAGCTGTTGTTTGATGAACACGACTTCGCCGAGCCGGGACAATCGCAGCTGCTAGCCGAGCTGACGAGCCTTGGCGACCCGGAGCTGCGCGGACTGGTACATTACTTGCTCGCGCTGGCCGGTGGCACACTGGCCGCCGTGCCGCCGCTGGGCGAAGTGCGGCTTTGGTGCCGGAGTCTGGAGGAGCTGCTGACCGCCCGCGATTGGCATGCAGCCGTGCAACTGGCGCTGCGGCTGGGTCCCGCCGAAACCGTGCCCGACGGCCTGCAGCCGCTGTTGACCGAAGCCTGCCGGCGAGTGGTTTGCCGGCGATTGCTCGATGCGGCGATCGCGGCGGACGACGATTGGGAAATTGCCCGCAATTATGTGCCCGAACTGATCGACGATCTGCCCGATGCGGCCCCATTGCTCGCCCCAGCCCGGCGAGCGCTGGAACTGGTGCCGATCTTAAGGCAGCTCGAAGCGCTACGCGCCGATGGGCGGTGGCCCGAGTTCGACCAGTTATGGAAACGACATTCCGCCGAACTCGCGACCCGGCCGGCGGCCGAGCCTTTTCGCCTGGAAGCCGCGCGGCTCGCCGCCGTCGCGACGCTGGCCGAGCTGATCGAGCGCGTCCCGCCCGACCCGGCCGCGCTGGAAACCGCCTGGCAACACTTGCAGTCACTCGGTGGGCACGCCGCGGCGGCCGACCTGCTGGCGCGGCTCGAGCCACTCTTGGACCATCAGCAGGCGCGGCGCCGGCTCGAAGCGATTCTCAGCCAGCGCACGGCCGAACCGCTGCTCGCGCACGACGACGCGCTACTGGCCGCCTGGAACCCGGTCCTGGCGGCGGCGGACCCGGAATTGGCCCGCAATGGGCCGCTCTGGACCGCGGTGCGCGAGCGGGTCGAACTGCATCGCCGGCTCGTGCAGCAAATCGCCCGCGGACCGGCGACGATCCAGACGGAACGCGAAATCGCGCGGTTGGCCAGTCTGCTGCCGGCGTCGTACGACGCTCGGCTGGTGGGCCGCGTTCAGCTGGCCCGGCGGCGGGCTCGGGCAATCGACCGGCTGGCCTCCGCGCTGGTCGAACCGACTTCCGACGTGGCGATTGCTCTGGCCTGGCGCGATCTGAGCGCCGCGCAACGCAGGAACTGGTGTCGCCGCAGCACGCCGGCCGGATCGACCTGGCGCTGGCCCGCCTGCCGCTCCTGCGAGCGCTGGCGGAAGAACTGGGCGGAACGGAGGCAGCGGCTGACCTGGATGAGCGAATCCTGCGCATCTGGAACGAGCGGCTGCTGGCCGGCAGCCGCGACGCGGCGGCGTGGCTGCCGCGATATCAAGCAGCCCAGGCGCGACGGGCTGCACGCCTCGCCCCCGCCGCGCCCAATGGTGCGGCGCACGCCCGGACCGGCGATGATATCTTTCAGGCCCTGGTGGCCGCCAATGGCCGGCTGCGCCCGCTGGGCGAGGCCGAGCTGCGTTGGCTCGCTCAGCACGACAAATAATCCCCGCGGAGAAGTCTCTTGGCCGCTTATCAACGCGAAATCAGCCGGGCCAACAAAGCCTGCATCCTGTTCCTGCTGGATCAGTCGCAGTCGATGTCCGAGCCGCTGGCCAATGCCGGCCGCAGCAAATGCCAGGCTCTGGCCGACGCGGTCAACAGCTGGCTGTTGAACATGTCGATTCGGGCCAGCGGCGATCATGGCATTCGCGACTGGATGGACGTCGGCGTGCTGGGCTATCGCACCCACAACCTGACGCCGCTGATCACGCCCGCCTTGGCCGGCACGCTGGCCGGCCGCTCGCTGGTGTCGATCGTCGAGGTGGCCAACCATCCGGCCCGGATCGAAACCACCACCCAAAAGCTGCGCGACGACGAAACCGGCCAGTGGCTCGAAGTGCCGGCCGACATCCCCGTCTGGGTCGATCCGCTGGCCAGCGGCAGCACGCCCATGTCGCACGTGTTGATTTATGCCCGGGCAATTCTCGAAGACTGGATCAAAGCCCACGCCGACAGTTTTCCACCGCTCGTGGTACACATTACCGACGGCGCGTCGCAAGACGGTGACCCAACCTCCTACGCCGACGAGCTGAAACAGTTGGCCACCAGTGACGGCAACGTGCTGCTGCTAAATTGCCACCTGTCGTCGACCAGCGCCCCGGCCGTGCTGTTTCCGGCCAGCGAAGCGTGCTTGCCGGACGACCTGGCGCGGCAGTTGTTTCGCCTTTCGAGCCCGCTGCCCGAGCCGTTCCAGCGGGCCGCGGCGGCGGCCGGGATGCCGATCGAACCCGGGGCCCGGGGGATGGCGTTCAATGCCGACATGGCCGTGCTCGTGCAGTTCTTGGATATGGGAACCAGGGCCACCGCCGGCCGCGGCTAACGAGCAATCAAGATACGACGCGTGCAACTCCTGTTAAGCCCACGGGCGGCGGCCCGTGGTGGCGCCGCTTCGCGACGCTTCGACCGACGACGAGCAACAACCCGCACCGGCACCAGCGCCGCAGACCCATGATCTTCGACTATCGGGCATTCTGGCTGGCCAAGGATCCGCGGCAGGCGGACGATTACCAGGATGCGTACGCCGTGGATCCGGCCCGCGGACTGGCCGCGATTGCCGACGGTGTTTCGGCCAGCTTGTTCGCCGGCCGCTGGGCCGACGTGCTCGTGCGTGCCGCGGTCGATCAGCCGCCCAGCGTCGCCGATCCGGCCGCGGTCGGCGCTTGGCTGGCTACCTGTCGCGAGCAATGGTCGCGGCCGATCGAGCCCGACGCGCTTCCCTGGCATCAGCGGCTCAAACTGGCCGACGGCGCCGCAGCGACCCTGCTCTGGGTGCAGCTGGCCGCCGACGACCCGGCAAATACCGCCGGCGACCGAACGTATCGCCTCTCGGCGCACGCGATCGGCGATAGTTGCCTGCTGCACGTTGCCGGCGATCGCATCGCGGGACGTTTCCACTGGCCGCGAGCGGCGAGTTTGGCGCCACGCCCGCGGCGCTCTCGACGCGCCGATCGCCGGGAGGCCCTCCCGAGCTTCGAGTCGGTTTCGCTCGTCTGTCGTGCAGGGGACTTTGTCCTGTTGGCCACCGACGCGGTCGCGGCCTGGCTGCTGGGGCGTTCCGAGCAAGATGACCTGCCCGACTGGGAGGCCTGCTGGAACATGCCCGAGCCGGACTGGCGGCAGTGGATCGCCCGGCTCCGGGACGAGCAGCAGATGCGCTACGACGACGCCACGCTGGTCATGCTGCGGCTGCGGGAGATGCCGACCGCACAGCGGGGTCGTGCCGCCGCCGATAACTAACGAATTCTTAAGCGGTCCGACGGCCGCGGACCAATCCGCCCCTCCCCGAAGAACCCAGCCGGAAAAAGCACCCTGTCTTGGCGGTGCGCAGCGATTTAGAATGAAGTGTGGATCGGGTGGCGCGGGGCAAGCAACCCGCCCCCGCTCGTCCCCCAGGCAAGTCGGACATGCATGCGCACTTCGAACCAAGGCGGCAGCCCCGGACGACTCTTGCGAGTCGATCTGTCCGACGCCGCGCCCGATTTTCGCTTCGTGGCCAGCGAGCCGGGTTTGCCGCTGTTGGATCAGGGGGGCACGAACTACGCCCTGGTGCGGATGTGGCTGGGCCGGTTCGCGGCCGAACCGCAGCGGCAGCCGGACGGCTCGATTGCGTTTTTCATTCAGGGAGACGACCCGGGCCGCCTCAGCCGGTTCACCGCCGCGCCGGTCATGCGCGACGACCTGCAAGGCCCGCTTAAGGAAGAATGGAACGCCTTGGCGCCAAGCTGGCCAAGGCCAAGCCGGCCACGTCGAGCGAACGGGCCCTGCGCGACACGCTCCGCCGCTCGGCCGACAAGCTGGCGACCGACAACGAGGCCAGCGAGCCCGACTTCGCCCTGTTCAAATACCGCCAAGTGCGCGAGCCGTGGCGGCTGGTCTGGTGCTGGGGCTACCAGCGGGCCGACACCCAGCCCGCCCCGGCGGTGATCTGCACCAATCCCGATTGCCAGGAGCTGTTTCTTCGCCGACCCGGTAGCGACGGCCGCTGCCCGGGCTGCGCCGACGTGGTGGCGCACAAGGTGGCCAAGGCGCGGCGCGGCTCGCGGATCATGCTCGCGGCACTGCTCCTGTTGCTCGCGCTGCTGGCCGGCGTTTATATCGCCGGACAACCGCGGCTCGTCGTCACGCCGGCCAATTGGGAAGGTCCGATCGGCAGCCGGGTCGCGTTTCGGGTGGTCGACCGGAGTTGGTTCTGGCACGAAGAAGACGTCACCGCTCGCACCACGCCGCTGGCCCACGACACGCGGATCATCCGCTTCGAGCCGCACGACTGCGTGGCCTTCGCCCCCGGAGCGGGCAGCACCCGCGTCAGCTTTCACTACGGCGACTTGTCGACCGATGTCCCGGTCGTGGCGGTGCCGGCCGACGGCTTGACCGGTTTTTGCATTTCGCCGGCCGTCGTCGATCTGGCCAGCGGCTCGACCGCTGAGCTCAAGGCCCTGGCCAAGGACTCCACAGGCCGCGAGCACGATCTGACCGCCACGGTCAACTGGCAATCGCAGGATCCGCAAGTGGCGCTGGCCAGGCCGGGCCTGGTCGAAGGGGCCGGCGAGGGAGAGACGATCGTCGAAGTGAGCTATACGCCCAAAGCAGGCGAACGGCCGCTCTTGGCCCAAGCCGCGGTGTCGGTCAAGAAAGTCGATTTCTCTTCGCTGTCGCTGAAGCTGGCGCCCAGCGAGCTGACCGTCGGTCAGCGGGCCCGGGTCGAAGTTTTTGCCGATACCGATCTGGCCCGCTACTCGTTCTACGGCTCATCGCAATTGGCGCTCTCGGTCGATCCGCCCTCGATCGCCAAGATCGAAGACGACGGCGCCGTCGCCCTCGCGCCGGGCAAGGCCCAGATTCAAGCCACGGTCGGGCGCTCAAGGCCGCGGCGCCGCTGGTGGTCAGCGCACCGCCGAGTGCGACCAAACTGGTCGTCAAGCCGCTCGAAGCCAAACTCGCCGTCGGCGAACGCTTGAAGCTCGACATCCTGGCCCCGGGCAGCGAGCCGCTCGCCGCCACGAGCGCCGATCCGAAGGTCGTCAGCACACCCAGCCCGGGCGAGCTGCTCGGCGAGGCGGAAGGCACGACCGAGGTCCGGATCACCCAGGGCAAGCAGGAGCAGGTCGTCAAGGTCAAAGTCGAGCCGGCCGCGGTCGAGTCGCTGCGGATCGGACCGGCGGAGCTGACGGTCAACGTCGGCGCGACCGCGCCGATTCGCGTGATCGGCACCCTCAAAGGGGGCCGCGAAATCGATCTCGATCCGGCCGGCCTCACCTGGGTCAAGCAACCCTTGACCGACAAGGCCCGCTTCGATCGCCAGGCGCTGCTCGTGACCGGCCTGGCCCCGACCGACGAGGACGAACCGCTCGAAGTGCAATACAAGGACCTCACGGCCAAGGCCGGGGTCAAAGTCCAGGGCGATCCCAAGCGGGTCCTGTTGGCCGGCGATTTTCTGGCCCATCCGCCGATCGTGACGGGCGGCAAAACGGTCGATGCGGCAGCGAGCGGCACCGACACGACCGGCACGCCCACCGTCGTGGGACCCAAGGTGGCCGGCAACGATCCGCCGGCCGTAACTGTGCCCGCGACGGGCGACGTGCCGACGGTCGCACCCGGCCCAGTCGTGACGACCGGCCCCTACCTGGGCAAGGGCGTGGCCCTGCGCGACGGCAAGCTGGTGGTCGGCGACACGGCTCCCGATTCGGCGCTGGCCTTGGCCGGCATCGCGCCGGGCAGCGTGGTCACCGGCGTCAACGGCACGAAGCTCGAAGGGCTCGCCCCCGACGAGCTGGCCAAATATTTCGCCACGCATCCGGTGGTCGCCGGCGACGAGTTGGCCTTCCGCACGCCCGCCGGCAAGACGGGGCAGGCGGTGCTGGGCGACCGGTTCGAGGCGGTCCAGGACGTCAAGCTGGTGGGTGTCGAGTTCAACGACGTCTCGGCCAAAGATTTTGCCGCCGCACTCCGCTTGGCAGTGCGGGAAAGCGGCGAGTATCGTATCAGCGACGCCCAGGGCAAGCCGCTGTCCGATTGGCAGAAGCTGGACGCCGGCGCCACGGCTCTGCTGCCGGCGGGCAAGATCGCCCGCGTGGCCGACGATGAGTACGAGTTGTTCGTCGAGCGGAAGATCGGCGGGCAAACCCGGCGGTTTCAAATCCCCTTCAGGCTCAAAGCGGAGAAACCGTAAACACCGTGGGCTTTCCTGACGATCGCGACCGTAAACTGATTCGCAAGGCGGAACGGACCGAAGAGCTGGCCATTTCGCTGGCCAACTGGGTGGCCGAATACAACGGCCGGCGGCAAAGCCAGAACCTGCTGCCGATTCCCGAGAGCGAGGAGTTCGAGCTCACCCAGCTCCGCCGCCGGGCGGCCGGCTTGTACAGCTCGGCTAAGGTGCCGGTGGCCGCCGCGGTCTACGGCCCCTCGCAAGTCGGCAAGAGCCTGTTCGTGGGCCGGGTGCTCGCGCCGAGCGCCGAGGATTACAGCCCGCTGGGCCGCGACGAGCAGTGCGGCGAGCCGGCCTATTATCAGCATCTGTCGTTCGACACCGATCTGAACCCGCAAAGCGGCTCGAACGAAGCCACGGCCTTGGTCACGCGCTTCACGACCAAGGACCGGATCGCCGTCAGCGGGGCGCCCGACTTTCCGGTGATGGTTCGGGCCCTGACCCGGGCCCAGTGGCTGCGGGTGTTGGCGCGGGGCTTTTCAGTCGAATGCGCCGTGCCCGACGAGCTCTGGTCGCAGGACGTGCTCGAAGAGCTGTTCGAGCAGCTCAGCCGCCGCTACCCCGGCGACCGGCTCGATCGGCAGTGGCGGCTCGATCTGCTCGACGTCTATTCCTATATGCGCTCGTGCGATCGTCGCGGATTTCCGGCCGGCGAGACGGTGGTCAACGGGCTCTTGTCGCGCTATCCCTTGAGCCAGGATGGCTACGTGGCCCTGGCGGCTCGGCTGTTCTGGAACAATTGGGCTTCGCTGACCGGTTTGTTCTTGCGGATCAACGCCTTTCTGTCGCAGATCACGACCGCCGATCGCGATCCGGTGATTCTGACGCACTGGGCCGGCGTGCGATTTCTGCTCGACAGCCAGCGCTCGAAATCGCACGAGCGGCGCACCTCGCGCCTGCTTCAGCAAGGTCGACTGGAGCGAGTTTGAGCTCGTCACCCGCGACGGCTGGACCGTGCTCGATTACCGGCCCGGCTGGCACGGCGGCAAAGAGGCCCTGGAGACGATCCAGGCCGCGATGCTGGAGCTTGTCATTCCCGTGCTGCCGCATCGGCTGAGCGAGGACTGGCGGAAGGTCGTCGAGCAGATCGACATTTTGGACGTGCCCGGCATTCGTGCCGGTCGGCAAGGGGCCGAGCAAGGCAAACGGACCAGCGCCGACACGCTCGACGAGCAGATGGAAATCGTCAAGCGCGGCAAGGTGGCCTACCTGTTCGACCGCTATACCGACGAACTGCAAATCCAGACGCTGCTGCTCTTGGCCCGCGGCGGCAACCTGGAAGTCACGGCCCAGATGAAGGCCAACGTCGAGCGCTGGGGCCGGGCCCGCTACGGCGAGGCCTGGACCTTGCGCGTGCACGACGAGCTGCCGGCACTGTTCATCGGCCTGACGGGCATCGACGAGGAATTCCGCAATCGCTCGGAATGGGCCGGCCCGATGCTCTACGAGACGCGGCTGACCCAGTTGGTCGACGCGCTGGCCTCGATCATGCACGACTTCGGCGGCCGGAACAAAAACTTCACCAACGTCTATCCGATCCGTTATCCCGGCACCTGGGACGCCAGCCGCCCGCAGCGCGAAAAAGAAGGACCCGACAAGTGGGAACACGCCGGCCGGGCATTCCTGGCTTCCGGCCAGGTCCAGCGGTATGTCGCCGCTGCCGACCTCAAATGGCAAGCCGCCATCCGCGACGACGACGGCGGATTGTCGCTGATCAGCGAGGGCTGGCGCGAAGTCACCACCGCCGGCAAGAAGCAGGATCAACTCGAAGCGGGCATCGACGAAGTCTATTCCCGGCTGTGGCAACTGGCCTCCGGCTGGGTGATCGATCCCGACGCCAATACGGAGGCGCGAGCGGCGGCTGTCCGTCGCCCAGCGCGTGCTCGATTGGCTGACGGCCGATTCGTACGCCGTTTATGAGCGAGTCCACGGTTTGCAAGAAGCGCGCTGGGTCTGCACGACGGCGATCAGTGGCGGCTGGCCGACTTCGCCGATCTGCCGATCGACATCCGGACTGAGCGGCCCGACTCGCTGGAGCGGCGATTCCCTCAGCATCTGCAGGAATTCCTGCACGAATGGGCCACGATCGCGGCGCCCAAACAGTGGGACGCTTATGTCGCCAGTCGGACGGCGGCCGGCCCCTGGCTGGGCCCCGAGGATTTCGCCGCACTGACGCGGTACTTGCGCGACTATCTCTGCTCGCCGGGCGTGTTCGAGGAAATCTGCAATCAATTGCTGCGCGTCGTGGGGCTCAAGCTCCGCGACGAGGCGGCCCGCCGCCGGGCTCGGCGGCGCTACGTGCGGATTCTGCTCAACGACTTTCTGCTTACGCCTGGCCCGAGCGACGCGGCCCTGGCGCCGGGGGGCGACGACGACCAGGCTCAGTTCGGCCTGATGGCCCCGCTGATTCGCCGTTGGCGGAGCCAGCTGCCTGCGGCGCTGGCCCAGGGAGCCGGAGCGGAGATCCGCATTCCGCCCGGCAATGCCGAACTGGCCGACCTGCTGGGCACCTTCGACAAACCGGGCGAGTGACGCGCATGCACATTCTGTTTGCCAACACCGGGGTGCAGATCGTCTGCGTGCCCGTCCCCTCGGCCCGCCGCTTCACCACCGCCCAGATCGGCTACGGCTGGCAATACTGCCACACCGTCCGCCGCGATGCGGAGAGCGGCGAGGATCAGGTCGTCGGCTATCCCTACATCCAGTGGCAGATCATCCAGGCCCGGGCCAGCCGGCTGCTGTTGGCCGTCGACACCAGCTTGGGCGATCCCGCCGTCGGTTATTTTTGCGATGCCTCGGCCCTGGGGGGCGATTTCCGGGTCACCCTCGAAGGGCTGCTCGACGTCGCCGGCCAGCCGCTGGCCGGCATTCCCAAGGTGGAGCTCTGCCTCCGGGCCGCCACCGCCACCGCCGGCGAGTCCAAGCCGGTCCACCTAGTGATCGATTTCGGCAACAGCCGCACCGGCGCGCTGCTGGTCGAAATGCAGGGCGAGGTCAGCCAGGCCGCCGAGATGATGCCGCTGGAGCTGGCCAACCGCTACAACCTGGCCGCCTGGAACGAAGCGGGCGAAGCGGTCAGCCATCCGGCCAATCGCTGGTTTTCGTCGCGCACCACCTGGTGCAATTCGCCCTACCTGCCGCCGGCCCCGATGCTCAAGAAGGAGTACTACCGCGAAACAGTCAAGCGACTGCTGGGCAAGCGGCAGATCACCCGCGAGCGCGAGACCGAAGTGCTGCCCGAGCTGTTTCTCGACTGGTCGCTCGCCCGGATGGGGCGCGAGGCCGATGACGTCACCCAGGTGATGCACGCCCAGGGCGACTTCCGCACTCAGCTGAGCTCGCCCAAGCGCTACCTCTGGGCCGACGACGAAAGCTGGCTCGAGGGCGCGTTTCTGGTACATGGCCGATCCGCATGATCGGCTGCAGACCGGCCAGTTCGGCGGTAAGCTGCAAGGCAACCTGCTCCGCTACCTGCCCGAGGACGACAACGACTCGCTGCTCGGCGAAGACGGCGCGAGCGGCCCGGGCGCCGCGCAGGCCCCGGTCAAACCGCGCCATGCCCCGCGCTCGCTGATGGTCGTGGCCCTTTACGAGCTGCTGTGTCAGGCGTACTCGTACATCAACTCGGTCGGCTATCGCGGGCTGTCGGGCGATCCGGCTCGCAGCCGCGAGATTCGCAGCCTGACGATGACCTACCCCAGCGGCATGTTCCAGCCCGAGCGGGAGCGGTTCGCCGCCCAGGCCGAAAAAGCGATCAAGCTGTTCGGCCTGACGCTGGGCCGGCATCAGCATCGCCCGCCCGATTTGACGTTCAGCATCGACGAGGCCAGCGCCGTTCACCTGACTTACATCTGGAGCGAGCTGCGGATGCTGGGGCAGGATCCGCGGCTGTGGTTCTCGGCCTTGAGCCGCAACCACGCGCCGGTCGCGGAAAAACCGGCCGCTGCCCCCGCCAACTCGGCCGGCACCGGCGACCTGCACGGCGCGGTTCCCGCCGGCCGGCGGCGCAATCGCCAAAATATTCTTCGCCCCGGCGCGCTGGCCGGTCCCGCGCCCGACAATTCGGCCGCCGACGCTCAATTGGCGGAGCGGCAATTACGGATCGCCTGCATCGATATGGGAGGCGGGACGACCAACCTGATGATCGCCCGCTACACCTTTCAGCCGGGCATCGACGACTCGATCCAGGGTCAGGTCATTCACCAGGACGGCATCTCGATCGCCGGCGATCAGCTGGTCAAGCGGCTGCTGGAAAAGGTGATCGTGCCGGCCTTCGCCGAGCACATCGGGCTCGAAGAGGAGGACGTTCAGCTCCTGTTCGGACCGGAGGTGCCCAAAAATCGCGGCTGGACGGCCCAACGGATCAACTGGATGAATCGGCTGTTCGTGCCGCTGGCCGAAGCCTATCTGCAAGCCGCTGTCGACGACGATGCCAACACGACGATCACCCATACCGATCCGGAGCGCGTCGAGCCGTCGGTCGTCGAATCGCTGGAGCAGGCTTGCAATCGCTTGCGCGGCCCGGGCTACTACAACCTGCGGCAGGAGCTGCCGCTGGTCTATGAAGCGGCCCGGCTGACCGAAGTGATTCACGAGGTGTTTGCCGGCCTCTTGTTCGATTTTTGCAGCCGGATCGTCGAGCACGAGGCCGACGTCATTCTGCTGGCCGGCCAGCCCACCAAGCTGACCGCGATCCAGGAGCTGGTGCGGCAATACGTGGCGCTGCCCGCCTCGCGAATCATCCCGATGTTCAATCACTATGCCGGCAACTGGTACCCCTATCAGGACGCCAAGGGGCACGCGCCGGGCGTGATCGTCGACCCCAAGAGCGCAGTGGTCGTCGGCGCGGCGATCGAGTTCATGGCCCGCAACGGCATGCTGCCGCAGTTCAAATTCAGCATGCGGAACCGGGATGAAGAGAACACGTACTTTTGGGGGGTGATGACCGAAGCCACCAGCACGATCCGCCCCGAGCGGATTTTGTTCCGCCCGGTGGCCGGCACGTCGCGGGAAGAGTGGACCGAGTTCACCACGATTACCCAGCGGATCGTCATCGGCCGCAAGATGCAGGAAGACGAGTCGGCCCAGGCCACGCCGATCTACGTGCTGAAGATGAACGCCGGCGCCCGGCTGGGCGGCATCGAAGTCACCGTGCGGCTGCGGCGAATCGCGGCAACCGCCGGCCAGGAAGAGCACCTGGAGCTGGAATCGATCTCGGGCACGGTGGCCGGCGAGCCGGCCGTGCTCGGCGAAAATGTTGAGTTCAAGTGGCGCACCCTCGCCGACGAGCGGTATTACCTGGACACCGGCGGACTGGACAACATTGAAGTCGCCTCGCAGCAAAGCGGCTTGTCGCGGTAGCCCAGTCGCCGGACGTCGAACATGACCGCCAAAACTCCAGACCGATCGCCGGCCGCCGGCCGCCCGGCAGAAGACTTGCCGCAGGCGCTGGCCGAGATTCGCGCGGCGCTTGCCCGTCAGGAGCAGGCGGCCGCCGAGCAGCACGAGTCGCTGCAAGCGACTTTGGCCGGCCTGACCGAACAGCTCGACGGACTGGCGGAACGCTTGCTCGGGCCGCCGGGCTCGACGCCCGCAACGGTTCTGCGGCCGAGCACACTCGAGCAACCTGTGTCGTTCGAGCGACCTGGGGCGGTGGTGGTCCCCGAAGTCGTCGAATCGCGGACGACCGGCAAGGATTCCGGCCCGGAGGGCGACTCCTGGTCCGAGCTGCTGCTGGGCTCGGAACTGGCCGGCGACGAGCGCGCGGCGGACGACGGCCGCCAACTGCTCGACGATGCCCGCGACGGCGATCTGGCAGCGCTCGGCCTGGTGGGCCAGATGCTCGTTTTCCGGGCCGCGGCGAGCGAGCGGCTGCCGGTCCTGCTCAAGGACGTGGGCGAAGCCTGGTATCGCTGGCGCCCCGCGGGCAGCCCCGACGATCCGCTCCTGGAAGGCCTGATTCAGATGCTCGAGGCGGCCTGCGCTATGGCCGGGGCCGCGAACCGGATCGAGCTGGTCCACGTGGGCGATCGCTACGATTCGGCCCGGCACAATACCCGGGACCGCGGCATCGAGGTCTCGGCCGTGTACGGCTGGGTGGTTTTGCGGGAGAATGGCTCGGTCTATACCAAGGCCAGCGTGTCGGTCAAATAACGGTTCGTCCGGGCCGAGTCGGTTCATGCAAAGCTACGTCTGCACCAACTGCGGCGCCGTGCAAACCCGGCCCACGCTCCCCTTGCGCTGCCCGGCCTGCGGCCAGCAGCGGATCGGCTTGTTCAAATTGCAACCGGCCGCCGCGCCGACGGCCGCGGCCCCCGCAGCGGCGCCTCCGCCGCTGCCCCCGCAGCGCCCCGCGGAAAAAGCAACCCCCGCAACTCAGCCGGCTCCGCGCCCGGCCAGCCCTCCGCAACCCACGCCGAGTCGTCCGACCGCAGCTCCGGCCCGCGAGCCTGCGAAACCGGCTCCGCGCCCGGCCGAGCGGCCAAAAGTTGCCGCGGCGGCGACGCCGCCAAGCGCACCGCGCGAAGCGCCGCCCGCGGCACCACGGCGAACCGCTCCCCCGCGTGCTCCGGTCTCGCAGCGCCCGCGCGGCGAGCCGGGCTCGATCGCCTGGCGCTGGCCCGAGCGATTGCCGGGGCAGGACGACTCCTATCTGCCGCTTCGTAATTGTCCGGCACTGGGCAGCGAGAAGCAGCTCTACGCGGCGCTCGGCCGGCATCTGGTTGCGCTGGCCGAAGAGCAGGACGCGGTACACCAGGTCTGGCGCTACGCCACCGGCGGCCATATTCCGGGCTCGCCCGTGCTGGGGGCCGACTTGCTGGTGCGCGTCCATGCCGGCGACGGCCGGTTGCACACCGTCACTCAGGACGGACAATCTGCCTGGCCCGCGGTGCCGGTCGGCGAGCCGCTCGGCTGGGCCACGCCGCTGGTCGACAATTCGGGCACGACCTGGATCTGCAGCTATTCGGGCGGCCTCTTGCGGGTCGACGGCCGGGCCGGCGGGATCAGTGCGCCCTACTTTCGCTCGCGGCAGCGGTTCGACTGCACGGGCCTGATCGAGCGCGGCGTCCTGTATGTCGGCGGCGAGGACGGCTTCGTCCGGGCGATCGACCTGACCGGCGGCAAAGGCAAGAACCGCTGGTCGGCGGCCGACGATCGCGGCAAGACCGAATGGTTCGTCAATTCGGCCCCGGCCCGCAGCCCGACGGGCGCGCTGATCGTCGCCGGCCGCGATGAATTTCTCTACGCCTTCGGCCCCGAGGGGCAGGTGCTGGCCCGGCTCCACATCCGCGGACAGATGCTCGGCGCACCGGTGATCGACTCGGCCGGCGACATCTACGTGGGCATCAGCTTGCTCGAGCGCGGACGCGAGCCGCGCGGCCGGCTGGTTTGCGTCAGCCACGACGTGCGGCAGGTGCGCTGGGAGTATCCGGCCGACGGGGCCGTCGAATCGACGCCCGTGCTCGGCGACGATGGTCTGGTTTACTTCGGCGACAACGCGGGCGTGGTTCACGCCATCCGCAGCGACGGCCGCCCAGCCTGGAAGGAGCCCGTCGGCGCGGCGGTCCGCTCGGCCGGCTGCATCTCGACCGGCGGCCGGGTGGTCTTCGGCCTGGACGACGGCACGCTGGTCGCCCTGGCCTCGACGGCCCGTGGCCTGGCCAGCGGCGGCTGGCCAAAGTATCTGGCCACGGCGGCTAATCGCACGGAATAAGCCCTCCTGGGGGCGGCGTTCGACGGGCAACTGCCTTTCCGATTCGTAATTCTGCGCAGGCGCAGGCGGAGCCGTGCTGCCACGTTTCCCAGCAAAACCTCGGGGGTCTCAGCGGAACCTTTGCTGGCGGCGGGCCTTTCATAGAGGATGGCCGCGGCTGTTCAAGGCCGGGAAAACTTTCAGATGGAAAAACTTGTTGAGCCGCACTCGACGGGCGCTAGACTAAAGGTTGGCGGAACCCGGGAACCAGCGCGGGAGGAGCTCGATCATGCGGAGCGTCATTCTGGCGGCGAGCCTCGTGGCGTTGACGGCCGGCCCGGCGGCGGCCCGGGTCTGGACGGAACGCGGAACCGGCAAGAAGCTGGAGGGCGAGTTCATCGCCGTGCAGGAAGACCGCGTCCTGGTCCGCACCGACAAGAGCGACAAGGCCGTCGCGATCCCGATGCATCTGCTCAGCGACGACGATCTGGCCTACGTCCGCCGCTTCAACGACTCGCCCGAATCGGCAGGCACGAAAACACCGAAACCGGCCGCCGCCCCAGCGCCGCTGGACAAAGCCGAGCAGGCCGAACTGGCCCGGTTCGACCAATTCGTCAAGGAGCACCCGCGCGAAGCGAATGCTTACGTCCAGCGCGGCCTGGCGCGCCGAGCACGGCCAGCACGACGAGGCAATCGGCGACTTCAACCACGCGCTGCAGCTCGATCCCAAGAACGCCCGGGCCTACGACGGCCGCGGCCTGGCCTACGCCGAAAAGGGAGACGCCATTCGGGCCCACGAAGACTTCGACAAGGCGATCGAACTCGATCCCGATTTGGCTTCCGCCTATCGCCATCGCGGCGACAACTGGTCCCAGCTGGCCAATACCCCCTTCGGCAAGGCGATGGCCTCCGACGCCTGGCGCAAGTACCGCGAGAAGTACGACGCCGTTTACGATCACAATCTCAAGAAGACCCCCTGGCAGCCGATCCGCTCCACCAAGGGAACCATGGGCGGACCGGCCGAAGCCGCCAAGCTCGATCTGGCCAAGGCCGACCAGCTCGAACAACTCCAAGGCGCCGGCCGTGCCGGCGGCCTGGGCGCAGGCGGAGCAGGGGGTGGGGCCGGTGCGGGTGGCGGCGCCGGCGGCGAGCGGACGCCGGCGGCGGAGCCGGCGGCGGTTCAGGAGCGGGCAGCGGCAGCGGATCGCCGGGCGAAGGTGACGGCAGCGGTGGTGGTGGCGGAAAGGGCAAAGGCAAAGGCGCCGGTGATGGAAACGGCAACGGCGGCGGTGGAAACGGCGGCGGCGGAAACGGGACTGGTGGCAACGGCCACGGTGGCTACGGCCACGGCGGCCGCCGGGTGCATCATGTCTATCACGACGGCCTGGCTCGAGCCCGGCGGCACATCAACGCGCCCCCGACGACGGTCGTGCATCACGAGCGGCCGCTGATCGTCTCGCCGGGCGCCGTCGCCCAGGGCGATCCGGTCATGCTGCTAGCCAATCCCGACGCCGTGGCCGAAGCGATGCCGCCGGCCGGCAGTCCGAAAGCCACTACTACGAAAAACACGGCGGCGAAGAACCCTGCCGCAAAGCCGGGTGCCAAAGAGCCGGCGACCGAGGAAACCAGCGAGCGGGTGCCGGTCGCGAGCGTCGATTTCTACCACGACAAGAACGGCAACGGCAAATTCGATCCCGACGCCGACGAACTGCTGGCCAGCGACACCGACGGCAGCGACGGCTGGGTCACGCAAGTTTCCACCGCCGGCTATGCGCCGGCCGGCACACCTACTTCGCCGTGCCCAACGGCGCGCCGGCCGAAGCGGCCGCAGGCGGCGGCAAAGTCACCAAGCCGGCGGCCCGGGCGGCGCAGGGCGAACCGCTCGTCGGTTGGGGCAAGGTAACCGCCCCGCTGACGGCCCTGGCCGGCGTCGATCACGTGACCGATCGCGACGTGCTTCGGGCATCGACCTGACGACCGATTTTCTGGGACCGGCGGTCGATCGCGTGGTGCGCGACGAAGCCCCGCAGGTGATCGACCGCTACTCGCATCTGCTGGTGGACGAGCCGGACAATCCGGTTTACTTGCGCAAGCGCGTCGACGCCTATCTGGCCGACGGTCAGTACGACGCGGCCGTCCACGATTACGACCGCCTGGTCAAAGTCGCCACGCCCGATGCCGACTTGTACTACAACCGCGGTTGCGCCGAGCTGGCTGCCGGCCGGCTCGACGCGGCAGTGGCCGATTTCACCAAGTCGATCGGGCTGAACGAAACCCGCTCGCTGGCCTACAACAATCGTGGCACGGCCCTGGCCCGGCTAGGGCAATTCCAGAAGGCCAGCGAGGATTTCACGGCCGCCATCCGGCTCGATCCTGGCGACGCTCTGGCCTATCACAACCGCGCGCTGGCTTATCAGAAGCTGGGCGACAACGACCACGCCGCAGCCGACGCGGCCAAAGCCGATTCGCTGGCCGCCGGATCGGCCAGCTCGGATGGCGCGAAAGAGAAACCATGAGCGCCCCGGCGACCTGGTACCAGCGCTGCCTGGGAATCGCACCGGCCGGGCAGCCCCCCTCGCATTACCGGCTGCTCGACGTGCAACTGTTCGAGGCGGCGCCCGATGCCCTGCGGGCTTCCGCCGATCGGCAAACGGCCCGGGTCCGGGCTTGGGCCGGCGCGATGCCCGACGAGGCCCTCGCCGCCCTGATCGCCGAGATCGAAATGGCCCGGCAGGTGCTCGCCGATGCCGACAGCCGCGAGCAATACGACCGCCATTTGTGCGCCAGCATGTTTCCGCCGGCGATCCCGCGGCCGACCCCTTGGGCCCCGAACGCTCCGGCCGCACCGGCGCAGGCGTGTCGATGCCCCGGCCGCCGCACCCCGGGGTAGCGTGCTGGCCCAGATCATGTCGCTGTTGCGTCCGCACGAGCGGAGCGCATCGTAAGCTGCCGGCGACGGCTTGGACATCTGCAGCACCCCTTCGCGGCATCCAGTGCGCTTTTATTGCTTCGGCCCGGCGGGGCGACTACAGTCGATCAGAAGGTCCGCGGCTGCCGAACGGCTGGCGAGCGGCTGGCGCAAGACTCGACACCCGTTCTGATCCGATCCCCGACTTTCTGGCGCTCCCCCGATGTCAAACCATCCCGAAATCCGGCAGTGGCTGCTCGAGAAAGGCTACTCGCCGGGCGAAATCGACAAGATCGTCGCCTCGCTCGACACCTACGATGACCACACCCATCGCGAGTCGCTGTTCGAGGACCTCTCGAGCGGGGAGTTCGACATCGGCCCGATCATCGAAGAGGCCCTCTCCGATGACAAAAAAGGGAAGTAAACCGCCCCGGCGCTATTCTCACAGCTCGCCGCAGTCGGCGACCACGATCTTGGCCGAGGTCTTGCCGCTCTGCGAGCCGTAGCTCTCGATCTTCTTAACCACGTCCATTCCCTCGACGACCGAGCCGAACACGACGTGCTTGCCGTCGAGCCAGGGGGTCTTGGCGGTGCAAAGGAAGAACTGCGAGCCGTTGGTGTTCGGGCCGGCATTGGCCATGCTCAGCACTCCCGGGCCGGTGTGCTTCAGCTCGAAGTTCTCGTCCTTGAACTTCTCGCCGTAGATCGATTTGCCGCCGGTGCCGTTCTCGTTGGTGAAGTCGCCCCCCTGGCACATGAAGCCGGGAATGACCCGGTGGAACGGCGAGCCCTTGAATCCAAAGCCCTTCTCGCCGGTACACAGCGCCGAAAGTTTTCGGCCGTCTTGGGCACCACGTCGCTTCGCAGCTCGACCACGATCCGGCCGAGCTTCTTGCCATCGGCCGTGATGTCGAAATAGCAGCGGGGGAGCTTCTTGTCTCCCTCGGCCGCCAGCAGCGAATCGGCCAGGGCCAAACCGGCAACGGACGAAGCGATCATTCCACGGCGAGTAAGCATGGCAATATCTCCGTAAGGGTGGGGGCTCGTGCGGAACCGGGGCCGCGAGGGCATAGGCAACGCTCGCGATCGGGGGCCGGCCGGAACGCCGCTACTATAACTCATTGCCCCGCGATCGAACCAGCGGCTGCTGCGCCCCGCTGCTGCGAAGCACGGACTGCCTGCTGCCCGGCGGGGCGAATTCCCACTGCTTACCGCAGCGAATTGCCATGATCGCGGGCGGCCGTTTCGACCTGCCCTAGCTCGCGACGGGCGCCGGCATGCGCCGGATCCAGCGCCAGCACGGCGCGGAACTCGTCGCAGGCGGCGTTGGCATTGCCTGCGGCGGCCAGCAGGCAGCCGAGGCGATAATGGGCCGCCACGTGATCGCTCTTCAGCGCCAGGGTCTGGCGATATTCGCCTACCGCTTCGTCGGGCCGGCCGAGCGCTTCGGCCGCGCAGGCGAGGCCGAAATGGACGTAGGGAGCCATTTCATAATCGGCGCAAGCTCGAGCCCTCGGCGAAAGTGCTCGGCGGCCCGCGCATGCTGTTTGTCGGCCAAGAGAGCATTGGCCAGGTTGTAATGGGCGCTGGGATCGTTCTCGGCCAGTTCGATCGAGCGGGTCAAATGCTCGATCGCGTCCGGTTGCTCGCCCAATTCGTACAGCGCGGTGCCGAGGGCGTTCTGAAACTTGGCGTTGTCGGGTTTCAACTCGACCGCCCGGAACAGATACGCGACCGCGTCCAGGGTTTGCTGCCGCTGGCAATAGACCAGGCCCAGATTGTTGTGGGCTTCGGCGTAGTCGGGGTTCAGCTCGACGGCCGTCAGCAGCGGCGCGACCGCCTCGTCGTACCGGCCGAGCACGTAGTAGGTCGTTCCCAGATTGTACTGGGCCAGGGCGTAACGCGGCTGTTGCTCGGCGGCCCGCTCGAACAGCGCCAGCGCCCGTTCGAGTTGGCCCGCTTTGCAGAGCGCTTCGCCCAGGTTGCAGCCGGCCCGGGCGTTGTGCGGCGCCGCGGCCAGCGTGTCTTCCCAGAGCGCCAGCGGGCTGCGGTAGGTTTCGTTCCGCCAAGCGGTGAGCGATGCGAGCGCCAGGATCGCGGCAGTGGCTAGCGCTGGCTGCAAGAGGCGGAGCGCCTGTTGCCATTGGGGCGCTTGCCGGGCGATCCGCTGAGCCAGGGCATACATCCCCAGCACGAGCGCGGCGATCACCGCGGCCGAGGGCAAATACATCCGGTGTTCGACGGCCAGATCGTGAATCGGCACGATGCTCGATGTCGGCGCAAGGAGGACGAAGAACGCCGCCCCCAGGAATCCCGTGGCCGGCCGCCGGCGCAGCGCCCAGAGTGTGGCTGCCAACAGTCCGCCCAGGCAGCTGACCGGCAGGACAAGCGCCAACACGCTGCTCGTCGCGGGCCAGGCGGTGTCGAGGCACTGACCGATCGGCCAAACGCACAGCCGCAGGTAATGCAGGATCACGCCGGCCTGGTTGAGCAAGTACGCTCCCGGGCTCAACTGTTCGATCGACCCGACGAGCCCCGAGGTGTAATCGCCTCGCCAGCGCAACATCGCCCAGGCCAGCACGCCCCAGGTTGCAGCCAGGCCGAGGTAGAGCTGGCGCCGCTGGGCTACGATCGCGCGCCAGTTGTCGGCCCAGAGCAATCGATCGAACAGCAGCACGACGAGCGGCCGCCGTGACCATCACCTCTTTGCAGCCCATGCCCAGCGCACAGGCCAGCACCGCCAGTACATGCCAGCGGCGCGGATGCGAACTGCCAATTCCGCGGACGAGCGCATACAGGGTGGCCAGACAACAAACGCCCATTAGCGATTCGAGCCGCTGAACGATGTAGGTCACCGATTCGGTCTGCAGCGGATGGATGAGCCAGGCCAGCGCGATCGCCAGGGCCAAGGGCGCGGCGGCGGGGCGGAACCGCTCCGTTCGTGGACTGAGCTCGAGCGTCCGGCGAACGAGACCGTAGAGCAGCAGTCCGGCCGCCAAATGGATCGCCAGGTTGACGGCGTGATAGCCCCAGACCTGGTAACCGTCCAGGGCATAGTTGACGGCAAACGTGAACATCCCCAGCGGCCGGTTGGTTTCGGCCATCGGCGCCCAGACCGGCCACAGCGTGCGCACGGCCGGATTGTTTTCGATTCGCTCCAGGTCGTCGAATACCAGCGGCACGTCGAACGTGTGGCAATAGGCGACCAGACCGGCGGCGACGATCACGAGCGGCGCCGCCCAGCGCCACCCGCGGGCGCGGACTGCGCAGGGCGCCGCGACGGCCGGTGAAGGCGTGGGTTTCGGACTGGCTGGAGACCGCTTGGGTTTGCGCACGCGCGAGTAATTAGCCGCCGCAAATCGCCGCGTCAATCCGGGAATTGCCGGCGGACGATCGCGGATTGCCCCGGCAGCCGCCTGTTGCGGTGCTAGCACGCGGCGGGCCGAAGTTCCCTGGCTCGAAATTGCCCGGTTTGATACGATTTCCGCCCTTGCCCGAACCGCGCACGCGCCTTCGCCCCGGCGAGCCCGTTGCGTGCGCCCACTCCCGAGGATGCGTCCGTGGGCGACCCAGCGCACTGGCCAATGCTCAGCGAAGTCGAGGGCGAGCCTGAACCCGACTCCGGCGTGCGGCTGCGCGTCGCGGTGGTTGTGCCCTGTTACCGCGTGCTGCGGCAACTGGGTGATCTGCTCGCGCGGATCGGGCCCGAGGTTGCGACCATCTACTGCGTCGACGACGCTTGCCCGCAGGGCAGCTGGCGGGTGGTGCAAGCGGCGGCCGAGTTCGATCCGCGGATTCGCCTGATCCTGCATCCGTGCAATCGCGGCGTGGGCGGGGCGGTGATCAGCGGCTATCGCCGGGCACTGGCCGACGGCGCCGACGTGATCGTCAAGCTCGACGGCGACGGCCAGATGGCCCCTGAGGACATCGGCAAGCTGATCGATCCGATCGTTCGCGGCGAGGCCGACTACGCCAAGGGAAACCGCTTCTTCCGTTTGGAGGATTTGCGATCGATGCCCGCGGTCCGGCTGGTGGGCAACGCGGGCTTGTCGCTGCTGGCCAAGCTGTCGTGCGGCTACTGGAACCTGTTCGATCCGACCAACGGATTCACCGCAATCCACGCCACCGCGCTGGCCGCCCTGCCGCTGGACAAGCTGGCCGAGCGGTATTTCTTCGAGTCGGACATGCTTTTCCGGTTGAACGCGGCTCGGGCGGTGGTGGCCGACGTGCCGATCGCGGCCCGCTATGGCGACGAGCAAAGCGGACTGAGCGTGGCCGATTCGCTGCTGCGGTTTCCGCTGTGCCACTTGCGCAATTACCTCAAGCGGCTGTTCTACAACTACTTCTTGCGCGATTTCAACATCGCCTCGGTCAATCTGCTGATCGGCCTCCTGCTAGTAACGTTCGGCTTTGTTTACGGCAGCGTGCATTGGATTCGCGGATACCAGCTCGACGTGCTGGCCTCACCTGGCACGGTGATGCTGGCGGCCCTGCCGATCGTGCTGGGCTGGCAGGCGTTGCTGAGCTTCGTACACTTGGACGTGGCCAACGTTCCCCGCCAGCCGCTGCAGCGGCTGTGGCCCGCCCGCCGCCGCCCGGCCGCCGCGAGCCTGACCCGATGAATCTGCTCTCGCTTTCGCCGTCACCGCCGCCGTCGTTGCAGGACTCGTGCGAATCCATATCGAGTGGACCGCAACGGTCGCAGCGGCTCGGCCCGTGCGTCGTCTGTGGCGAAGAGATGCAGCCGGGGCTTGAACCCGACCTCTGGCTCTGTCGGGCATGCAGCTATCAGGCCTCGACGTTCGCCGTTGAGCCGAACGGGTGCTCCGTCGAATTGGACGAAGCTCAGCGCCGCCAGGGTCTCGAAGCGCTCTCGCCGCCAGGGCGCGGGCACGATCCTGCGCGAGCTTGGACGATTCGGTCCGTTAACGGGCGCCACGCTGTGCGACGTAGGCTGCGGTTACGGCTGGCTGCTGGACGAAGCCGAGCGGCTGGGCATCCGGGCCAGCGGCATCGAACCCGACGAGCCGGTGGCGGCCCGGGCGATTGCCCACGGCCGGCAAGTGCGCTGCGGCCTGTTTCCCGATTGTCTGTCTGCTGGCGAGCGATTCGACATCGTGACGCTGTGCGACGTGTTCGAGCATTTGCCCGAGCCGCGGCGGATGCTGGCGGCGATTCGGCGACACCTCACGGCCGGCGGGCTGCTGGCGATTGCCCTGCCGACGAGCGCGGGTGCGGTGTATCGCGCCGTGCGCGTCCTGAAGCGGTGCGGGATTCGCGGTCCGCTCGATCGGATCTGGCAGCGCGGGTATCCTTCGCCGCACCTGCATTACTTCCAGGCGGGCAATCTGGCACGCCTGGTCAGCGGAGCGGGCTTCAAGCTGCTCGCTTCGCAGCCGCTGCCGGCCTGGCAACTGCGCGGACTGTGGGCCCGGCTGCGAATGGATCCGCGTCGAGCCGCTTGGAGTTCCGCCGCTTGCTGGCTGGCGTTGGCGGCCAGCGCGCCCTCAGCGCGTGGTTGCCGAGCGATACGCTGCTCCAGATTTATTGCGCGGGTAAACGGCCCGCGCTTTCTGGAGATCCAGCCCCTTCGACGGTGTCGTCCCCCTGGGGAGGCGACAAGCCTGCGCCGGCGGAACCCGCAGCCTGGGTATTCGCTGGACGAGATCCGGCTGCTTGACACGGGTTTTGGGCGACGATTGAATGGAGCTGAGAGTCGCACAGCCCGCCCCGACCGATCATCAGCCGGAGGCTCGCTCGGGGCGTTTGAGACCTGCCGCTCGACCCACCCACCGCCGCCCAGCTCGCGGAGCGTCGCATGCCTTCCGGCCGTCTCGCGCTCGCTCGATCGACCCTGCGGCTATTGCGGCCGTTGTGCTTCGCCTGGATGTTGACGGGACTCGTCAGCTTCTCCAGCGCGGACGATGTCGACACAGGCAAACCAAACGCGCCGGCCGCCACCCGCCCGATTGATTTCGCGCGCGACATTCGCCCGGTGCTGGCCGAGCGCTGCTACGCCTGCCACGGCGCCGAGCGGCAGGAAAGCGATCTGCGGCTCGACCGACGCGACGATGCCCTGCGGGGCGGGGCCGAGGGCGTGGCGATCGTGCCGGGCCACAGCGGCAAGAGCCCGCTCGTGGTGCGGATTTCCGGCACCGACGCCGATCTGCGGATGCCGCCCAAAGGAGACTTGCTCCCCGCCGAGACCGTGGCCTTGTTTCGCGCTTGGATCGATCAAGGCGCCGGTTGGCCGGCCGACGACCCGGTTGCCCAATCCGGCGAGAAACACTGGTCGCTGCGGCCGCTGGTGCGGCCCGCCGTTCCGGTCGTGCCGGGCCTGGCGTCCGACGCCAACCCGATTGACGCTTTCATTCGGCGTGCGCCTGGCGGCCAGTGGGCTCGCGCCGTCGCCCGCCGCCGACCGGCGAACGCTCTTGCGGCGCGTGACTTTCGATCTGACCGGCCTGCCGCCGACGCCGGCCGAGCTGGACGCCTTTTTGGCTGATACTTCGCCGACCGCCTACGAGCAGGTGGTCGATCGCTTGCTGGCCAGCCCGCGCTACGGCGAGCGCCGGGCCCGGCACTGGATCGACGTGGCCCACTTTGCCGAGACGCATGGCAACGACGAAGATCGCCCCCGGCCCAACGCCTGGCCCTACCGCGATTACCTGATTCGCAGCTTCAACGCGGACAAGCCCTACGCCCGCTTCGTGCAGGAGCAAGTGGCGGGCGACTCCCTCTGGCCGACCGATCCCGATGGGACCGTTGCGCTCGGCTTTCTGGCCGGCGGACCCTGGGACGAAAGCTCCCAGATGGGCATCATCGACGACACGGTCGACAAGCGGATCGCCCAGGTGCTCGACCGCGACGACATGATCGCCACCGCGCTGTCGGCCTTCTGTGGAGCGACCGTGCATTGCGCCCGCTGCCACAATCACAAGTTCGATCCGATCAGTCAGGCCGACTATTACAGCCTGCAGGCCGTGTTCGCCGGCGTCGATCGGGCCGAACGGCCGTATGAAGCCGATCCGACGGTTGCGGCCCGCCGCCGGGCGCTGGCCGAGCAAAAGCTGCGCGAGCGAATTGCTCACCGCCCAGCAGCTGGCCGACGACAGCGCCCTGCGGACCGAACTGGCCGCGCTCGAAAAAGAGCTGGCCGCCAATCGCGACGTTTGGCAAGTTCTGGTGCCGGTGGCCGTGGCGACGACCAACGGTTCGCAGGGCACGACGCAGCCCGACGGCTCGATCCTGTTCGCCGGAGTTCGACCCGAGCGCGACACGTACACGATCACGCTCGACTCTGAGCAGCGCGCGATCACCGCCATCCAGCTGGAAGTGCTCCAGGACGCCAGCCTGCCGCACGAGGGACCCGGCCGGCAAGACAACGGCAACCTGCATCTATCGGAATTCAAGCTCACCGCCGCGCCGCTCGCGGGCGGCGAGAGCGTGCCGGTGGCGATCGCTTCGGCAGCGGCCGATTTCGATCAGGATGGCTGGGGCGCCGCGATGGCGATCGACGGCAAGCCGGCCACGGCCTGGGGTATCTATCCCCAGGTTGGCAAGTCGCACGCCGTGACCTTCGTGTTCCGCCAGCCGCTCGACCTGGCCGGGCCGGTCCGGCTGCAAGTCGTGCTCGAGCAATTACACGGCGGCGGACACTTGATCGGCCGGCCGCGGATTTCGGCCACGACGACGCCTCATCCCGGCGCGGCGCAGACCCTGCCGACCGCGATCGCGGCCCTGCTGACGACCGATCCGGCGGTGCGCACGCCCGAGCAGCAACTCGAACTAGCCAAGTTCCTGCTCCAGTGGCGGGCCGAGCGCGAGCTGGCGACACTGCCGGCACCGCAAACGGTTTACGCCGTCACGAGCGATTTCAAGCAGGACGGCAACTTCAAGCCGGCGGTCAAACCGCGTGCCGTCCACGTACTGCGCCGCGGCGACATTACTCAACCGGTGGCCGAGGCGGCGCCCGGGGCCCTGGCCTGCGTCGAGGGCCTCGAGTCGCGGTTCCCCATCGTCGACCCGCAGAACGAATCCAATCGCCGGGCGGCTTTGGCCCGCTGGCTGGCCGATCCGCAAAACGTGCTGACCTGGCGGACGATCGCCAATCGCGTCTGGCACTACCATTTCGGCCGCGGTCTGTGCGACACGCCCAACGACCTGGGGAAGATGGGCGGCCAGCCCTCGCATCCCGAATTGATCGATTGGCTGGCCGTCGAGCTCCGCGACGGCGGCGGCTCGCTCAAGAAGCTGCACCGCCTGATGGTGACGAGTGCGACGTATCGGCAGTCGTCGCAGATCGATTCCGAGCGGGCCCAGGTCGACGCCGACAACCGGCTGCTGTGGCGAATGAATCGCGCCCGGCTCGACGCCGAATCGCTGCGCGACGCGGTCTTGCAGATCAGCGGCAAGCTCGACCTGACGATGGGGGGCCCGAGCGTCAAGCAATTCATCCAGACGCCAGGCATTCACGTCACGCCGAACGTCGACTACATGAGCTTCAACGTCGACGATCCGGCGAATCACCGCCGCTCGATCTACCGATTCCTGTTCCGGACGCTGCCCGACCCGTTCATGGAATCGCTCGATTGTCCCGACGGTTCGCAGCTTGCCCCGACGCGGGCGGCCAGCGTGACCGCGCTGCAGGCTCTGGCGCTGACTGAACGACCGGTTCATCGTCCGGCAGAGCGAGCACACGGCGGCCCGGCTCGAACAGGCGGTCAGCGAGCGTCCGGGGCAGATTGTCGAGTTGTTCCGCCTGGCGCTGTTGCGCGAGCCTGCGCCGGCCGAACTGGAGACCTGGCAAGCCTATGCCACGCGGCACGGCCTGGCCAATGCTTGCCGGTTGATGTTCAACACCAACGAGTTCGTATTCGTGCATTGAGTTTTCCTCGCCATTTGCCCATTCCAGGCGCCGTCATCATGACCCATCGGCCCGATCCTCCCGCTCCGCTATCGCGCCGCGAGTTGCTGCTCCGCGCCGGCGGCGGCTTCGGCACCTTGGCCCTGGCCCATCTACTGAGCAGCGAAAGTGCGCGGGCCGACGACGGCCGACCGGCCGCCGACCTGAACGGCGGGCTGCATCATCGGGCCAAAGTGAAGCGGGTGATCCAGCTGTTCATGAACGGCGGCGCGAGCCCAATGGACACCTTCGACTACAAGCCCCGACTGGCCGAGCTGCACGGCCAGACATTCGATCCGGGCGGCGGAGCCAAAGTCGAGTCGGTCACCGGCTCACCGGGCTTCAAAGTGCTCAAGAGCCCCTTCGAATTCAAGCAATACGGCCAAAGCGGACGCTGGGTCAGCAGCGTGTTTCCGCATCTGGCCAGCTGCGTCGACGACCTGACGTTTCTGATGTCGATGGCCTCGAAGACCAACGTCCACGGGCCGGCCAGCTACATGCAGAACACCGGCTTTGTGCTGCCGGGCTTTCCCTGCCTGGGGGCGTGGCTCAGCTATGGTCTGGGCAGTCTGAGCGACAACCTGCCGACGTTCGTCGTCATGCCCGACGCCAAGGGCCTGCCCTACAACAACCAGGGCAACTTTTCGGCGGCATTTCTGCCGGTCAAGCACCAGGGCACGATCATCCGTCCGCACCTGGCCGATCCGATCGCCGATCTGTTTCCGCCCAAGTCGGCTAGTGAGATCACGCCCGACAGCGAGCGCGAGGGCCAGGCCCTGTTGGCCCAGGCGAATCGAGCCCACCTGGAAAGCTGGTCAGGCGATTCGCGGCTGGAGGCCCGGATCGCCTCCTACGAGTTGGCGGCGCGGATGCAGCTCAGCGCGCCCGAGGCCCTGGACGTGGCCCGCGAAACGGCCGAAACCCACAAGCTGTATGGCCTGGACGAGAAGCCGACCGAAGCCTTCGGCCGCAACTGCCTGATCGCCCGGCGTCTGATTGAACGCGGCGTGCGATTCGTCCAGGTCTGGAGCGGCGCCGCCGGTCCGACGGGCAATTGGGACAACCACGGCAACATCGCCAACGAGTTGACGCCGATGGCCCTGGCCACCGACAAACCCTGCGCCGCCTTGGTCAAGGATTTGAAGGCGCGTGGCTTGTTCGAGGACACGCTGCTGATCTGGACCACCGAGTTCGGCCGGATGCCGTTCAGCCAGGGGTCCGCCGGCCGCGACCACAACGGCGGCACGTTCGTCTCCTGGATGGCGGGGGCCGGACTCAAGCCGGGCGTCGCCTATGGTCAGAGCGACGAGTGGGCCTGGAAAGCCATTCGACCCACCTGGTGCTACGACCAGCACGCCACGATCCTGCACCTCTTGGGAATCGACCACACCCGGCTGACGGTCCGCTTCAACGGAGCCAATCGCCGCCTGACCGACGTCCACGGCGAAGTGATTCACGACATTTTGAGTTGATCGTTCCGCTTCGTTAACTCTGATCTTCACCGCATGCGCCGCAACCTCCGTTAAGCCCACGGGCGGCGTCCCGTGGGCTGCCCCGCGCACAGCGCCGCTTCAAACAACCACAACCCCCCAAGGAACCAACGATGCGCCGTCCACTGACCGCCGCCTTAGTCTCGTGGGTCTTGCTCGCGACCTTCGCCGCCCAACCGGCGACGGCCGAATTTCCGCTCAAGGATGGCGACATCTGGGTGATGGCCGGCGACAGCATCACGGCTCAGCACTTGCACTCGAACTATTTCGAGGCCTTCTGCTTCGCCCGCTATCCGCAGCTTAAGTTCGCCTTTCGCAATTCGGGCGTCGGCGGCCACACCATTCCCAGCACCCTGGCCCGATTCGACTACGACGTGGCGGCCTGGAAGCCGACCGTGATCTCGGTCGAGTTGGGCATGAACGACCAGGGGGGCACGCCGACCGAGAAGTTCGTCGAAAACATGAAGGCGATGATCGAGCGGATCCGTGGCGTCTCGGCCCGGCCGGTCATCCTGTCGGCCAGCCCGATCAACAACGGCGACACGCTGGCCCACCTGGGCGGCAATCAGCGGCTGTCCGATTACGCGACGGCGCTGAAGAATCTCTGCTCCAGCGAGCAAATCCCCTACGCCGATCAGTTCCACGCTCTCGTCGACGCCTGGGGTAAAAACAAGTCGCGCGAAGTACTGGCTAATTCGACCGGCGCCCTGAAACAACTGGCCGAGGACGACTCGCTCTCGGGCGTCGAGCATCTGCGGGCCTTCCTGGCCGCGCTCGATCAGAGCGAGCGCAAGCCGGTCTCGCTGCAAGGCGATCCGGTGCACCCTGGTCCGCCCGGCCAACTGCTGATGGCGGCCGCGCTGCTCAAGCTGCTCGGCGCCGACGGCTTCGTGAGCGCGGCCGAGCTCGACGCGTCCGGAAAGGTTGCCCAGGCCAAAGGCTGCACGATCGACGAAGTCCGCGCCGCCGACGGCGCGTTGGCCTTTGACCGGCTCGACGAGCGTCTGCCGCTGCCGATTTCCGACGACGCCCGGGCCGCGATGACGCTCTTGCCCGACGTGCTCGAACTGAGCCAGTACACGCTGAAGGTCACCGGACTGAAGCCCGCCAAATACGAACTGAAGATCGATGGCGTGCCGGTGGCGACGTTGGGCGAGGCGGAGCTGGCCGCGGGCATCAACCTGACCGCCCTGGGCCCCGGTCCCCAACCGAACCAGGTCAACCCGATCGTGGCCCAGAGCCGGGCCATCCTGAACGCCGTGGCCGGCAAGGAACATCTGGTCGGCCAGTGGCGGGCCAACTCCCAAAAGGCCTATGCCGCCGGCGCCGCCCCGGAACTGAAGGACCAGCTCGCGGCCCAGTTGCCCACCGTCGAGCAGGCGGACGAAAAAATCCGCGCGGCCGCGCAACCCCAAAAGCACCGCTTCGAGCTCAACCGCTTGCCGTGAGCGCGGTCGAGCGAGCTACCAAGGCGAATGAACCAGCAGCCCCCGGAGCCAGGCATGAGCACCGCCACCAAATTCCTCCGCCGCGATCCCGCCGAGGTCACCCCCTGGGCGGAAACCTGCGGGCAGATTCGTCCGCTGGTCGAAGAGAGCGACGGGGCGGCCGCCGAAGTCCATCACGTCGAGATCGACCATGCCAAGCTCCACTACCACGCCCAAACCGACGAATTCTATTACGTCATCAGCGGCAACGGCCGAATGCAGTTGGACGACGAGCAAATCGAGCTGCATCCGGGGGTCGTGGTTTACGTGCCCCGGGGCGTCAGGCACAAGGCGATCGGCAAGCTAACCGTGCTGACGGTCTGCATCCCGCGGGGCGTGCTCGCCGACATCCACGAACTGGAGTGAAGGCAGCCGGGCCGCAACGCTATCCTGCCTGGGCGCCGTTTCGCGCGGCGCCCTCGCAAGGGGGCTCGTGCCGAGCCGCGACTCGGCAGCAAGCCGATCTCAACACATAAGTCGTTTCTGGATCAATCTTTGTATCCTAGACACCGCGCCCGGGATGGGGCGGCAGGGGCAGCGAACACGTCAAATAGTTGACGCTCGGCTTTGCTCGCCGCATAATCTGCGGCTACTCGATCCAAGCTACGCAATCGTTCAAGTCGTGTGCATGTTCTCCGGTTTGCTGCCGGCAAAACAGGCATCGCGCCCAACCGAAGCCTGGCTCTGCGGGTGGCCGCAAAAGATCGTAAACCACGGAGCACTATCGCGATTGGAGCGCCACCGACGACGATTCCTCGGGGACCTTGGAACGTGATTTGCCATTGCCATCCGTCACTTTGACGCGTGCCTGAACTGCCTACCTGATTTTGCCTTCCTTGCTGGCTGCACTCCACGGACGGTATCCCCTGCCGCCGCGGACGAAGAACGCTCCATGAACTCGCTCTCCTCGTCGCAACCGGACCGTGCGCCGGCAGCTCGCAGGCTGTCGGCCCTGGACGGCGCTTACCCCCTCGATTCGACTCCCCCGGAGCTGCAACTGGCCGAGCTGGGACTACCCAGCGAAAGCCACGAGCGGTGGCAGCGGATTCAAATCGCGCTGTCCGACCTGCGCGACGGCTACGAATTCGCCTCCAGCCTCGGGCGCGAAGTCTGGGATTTCGCCGTCGAGATCGAGGGCCTGCAGCAGCGCGGCCTGCGGGCGAACGAGCTTCGCTGGTTGATCTTCAAGGGCTGGGTCGTCCATGCCCATGAAGTGACGCAAAACTCCAGCGAACGACGGCGGTTCACCACCGGTGGACCGGGCGCTTCGACACCACGAGTTGCTTCGTGCTCACACCGGCCGGCGCCCGGCTGCTTGAGCGGCTGCTGCCGCCACCCGGCGGACCGGCGCCCACGCCCGGCGAACCGGCGATCGATCGGGTGATGCCGCGCTGGGACCAGGAGCGGCAGGAGCTGAGACTGGCGCAGTTCTTGATCAAGCGATTCAAGGCGCCGGCCAACACGCAAAGCCTGGTATTGTCTACGTTCGAAGAAGAAAATTGGCCGGCGCGGATCGACGATCCCTTGCCCGGTCACCCCGAGCAGGACCGCAAGCGGCGGCTGCACAACACGATCAATGCCCTGAATCGCAATCAGATTCACCCCTTCATCCGCTTCCTGGGGGACGGACGGGGCGAGGGCATCCGCTGGGAACTCAGCCCGCAGGCCTCCTGGCTGAAGTCGAGTTGAACATCTCCCCCGATGCTCACCGCGCCGCGCTCCGCGGGCAGTTTGCATGCGGTCTCGCGCCGCGCCGCGCGCAATGGGCCAGCAGTCTCGCCTAACGCGCGGCTCAT
Organism: uncultured Planctomycetaceae bacterium; assembly: GCA_963828155.1. Classification (GTDB taxonomy): domain Bacteria; phylum Planctomycetota; class Planctomycetia; order Pirellulales; family PALSA-1355; genus CAWCAX01. Next base: position 114,392 of record CAWHDQ010000005.1, on the reverse strand, counting down.
AAATCTACCTCGTTGGTGCACTTCCGCTTGCCGCGGGCAGAATATTTGCCGCGCGTATCGATCGTTGCGCTTGTGTTTCGTGAGCGCACAACCAGGGTGAAACCAGGCCGCCACCACGCCGCAGGTTGATGCTCGGCCCCGGGGCAATCAGATTCGGGGAACGATGCGCTGGTCACTTGCACTGGTCCGCGCTTTTCCCTCCTTTTGCACCCCGCCTGCTGAGTCGAACCATGTCTCTGCGCTCTCGGCGTCCGCCCTCGCTTTCCGACCTGGTGCGTATTCCCCTGCGGCACAAGAAGAAAATGGTCGTCTGGTGCGTGCTGGCGCTGGGCGGCACCTACGCGGCCTTGGCGCTCATGCCGCGGACCTACCAGTCCGAGGCCAAGGTCTTCGTCCGGCTGGGCCGGGAGAGCGTGACGCTCGATCCGACGGCCACGACCGGCCAGACCATGTCGGTGCAGGAGACTCGGGAGAACCAGATCAATTCGGCCCGCGATATGCTCACCAGCCGCACGTTGCTCGAAAGCGTGGTGGCGAAAGTCGGCGCCGCGGCGATTCTCGGCAAGCCGGCCGACGGTGCGCCGGCCAGCCCGACGCGCGAATGGGTGCTCCGCGCCAAGCAGCTGCTCAAGCAGGTCACGTTCACGCCGCAGGTCAGTCCCGAGGAAGCTGCCGTCGAAGCGTTGAGCAAGGCGATCAACGTGAAGTCCGGGCGGAATTCGAGCGTGCTGGCATTCGTCTGCTCGGCCGCCGACCCGCACCTGGCCCAGCAGATCCTGCAAGCGTTTCTCGAGGCCTATCAGGAACAGCATACCGTTGCGAATCGGACCCCGGGCTCGCTCGACTTTTTCAATCAGCAAACGACGCACCTTAAGGAGCAACTCGATACGGCGCTGGCCGCGCTGCGCGACGCCAAGAACCGCTCGGGGCTGGTTTCGTTGCCCGAACAGCAGAAGGCGCTCCAGGACCAGTTGACCGAACTGGAGACCTCGTCCTTGGCGGCCGACGCGGCCCTGGCCTCAGCCGAGGCGTCGGCCGAAAGCCTCCGCCGGGTGATCGGCGAGCTGCCGCAGCACGTGCCGACCACGCAGACCGCGGGATTCGCCAATCAAGCGTCCGACACAATGCAGCAAGAGTACTTCAAGCTCCGGCTCGCACTCCGCGACCTGGAGTCGCGGCTCGGTCCGGCCCACCCCGACGTCCTCGACGCCCGCAAGCAGTTGGAACATGCCGAGCTGATGATCGACGCGGCAGTTCCCGATCGCACCCAATCGACCGTGGGCCTGCATCCGGGCCGCCAGGCGCTGGACCTGGACTTGCGGCGCGAGGAGGCGTTGGTCGCGTCGCTGCGGGCCAAGTCCGGGGCCCTGCGCGAGCAGCTGGCCTCGCTCCGCGAGCGGACGCGGGAACTCAATACCAACGAACTGCCGATCGTCGAACTGGAGCGACAGGTCGCGATGGCCGAGGCGAACTACCGCACCTACGCCGAGCATCTCGAGGCAAGCCCGGATCGTGGGCGGCTCGACGCCGATCGGATTTCGAATCTGAATGTCGTTCAGGCACCCACGCTGGTCGAGAAGGCGGCCAGTCCGAAGGTGCCGTTGGTCCTGGCAGCGGGATTGTTGGCCGCCGCCTGCGGTGCGCTGGCGCTGGCGCTGGCCGCCGAGCTGCTCACGCAGGCCCCCCGGCCGATCGAAGACTTCGAGAGCGAGCACGGATTGCCCGTCCTGGGGTCGATACCCCGGTCGAACCGGCAGGAAGTGTTCGTCAATAACTAACCCGCGCTCTCGCTGGCCCCGCCTCGTTCCGCTCGCCAACTCCCCTGCGACCTCCCCGACCGCCGCCCGACCCGATGCTCCCCGTGGAAGACGTGCCACCCTTGATTCCCGATACGCTCGCACCACCGGCGGCCGGACCGTGCGCCGCGGCCGAGGACACGCCGCTGTGGGTCTATTACCAGCGGCTGATCCAGGTGCTGGTCGAGCCGCGCGACACGCCGCCGCGGCGGCTGCAGGTGATCGGCCTGACCATCGCCGGCCCGGGCGAAGGGGTGAGCACCGTGGCGATCAATCTGGCCACCGTGGCGGCCCAACTGCTCGACGTCGAGATCGCGCTGCTCGATGCCCATGCCTCGCGACCGTCACTGGACGATTCGATGGGCATTTCGCGCTCGCCGGGGCTGGGCGACTATCTGGCCGGTACGGCGTCGCTTGCCGACTGCCTGTGCGGCACCTGGCTCGAGCATTTGACCGTGTTGCCGGTCGGCGCCGAACACACGGCCGAGCCCGGCCCGCAGGCGTTGAGCCGCGTACGAACGCTGTTGGCCGAGTTGCGCCGCCAGTTTGGCCTGGTGCTGGTCGATCTGCCGCCGGTCAGCGAGCTGTCGAGCTGCCGGGCGATGGCGGGCAACCTCGACGGAGTGCTATTGATCGTGCCGGCTCAGAATGCCGACGGCACACGGACCAGATCCGCGGCCCAGTGGTTGCGCGATGCCGGCGTGCGAGTCTTGGGCGCCGTGGTCAACGGCTGTCCGCGCAATGCCCACTCCGATCCGCAACCGCGCGTGTAATCCGACTAGCCAGAAACTTGTTCCCTGCCGCCAATCGACGCAACACCGAAGCCACCCCCCTGATACTACGCCGGAGATAGTCATGGAGCTCAGACGCTTTTCGGGATTCTTTGGTGCACGACCGCCCGGACTGCCGCCGAGGAGTTGCTGTTGACGCCGCCCCAATTCCAGGCGGCCCTCCGCCGCGAACGCTCGCGGGCGGACCGCAGCTCGAGCAGCTTCGCGCTGCTGACGCTCGCGCCTGCCGAGCGCTCGACCGCCGACGAGACCCTGGCCGTCGTGGTCGAACTGATCGACCGCCGGGTGCGGCGAGTCGGACATCGCCGGCTGGTTTGCCCAGGGCGTCATTGGAATCATCCTGCCCGACACGGCTCCGGCCGGGGCCTGGCGGCTGGCCGAGGACCTGCACGACCGCTTGGACGAGCGGCAAGTGCGGGTGCAGTTTCAGGTCTATGCCTATCCGTCGTTGGAGGGGGGCGATCCCAGCCCGCTGGACGATGCCGACGCGCTGCCGGCCGAGCCCGCTGCTCGGACGGCCGCCGAGCGAGTCGTGCAGCCGCTCGATGCGCTGTTCGTAAAGAAGCTGCCCTGGGCCAAGCGGGCGATCGATATTGCGGGAGCCACGTTCGGCCTGCTGCTGGCCTCGCCCGTGATGCTCGTGGCGGCGGCCGCGGTCAAGCTGACGTCCCGCGGGCCGATCTTCTTTGGCCAAGAGCGCGACGGGCTGGGCGGCCGCAGCTTCCGGATTTACAAATTCCGCACGATGATCGTCGGCGCCGACGACGCCAAGGCCGCGTTGCGGCACCGTAGCGAGCAGGACGGACCGGCCTTCAAATTGAAAAACGACCCCCGCGTTACGCGGATCGGCCGCCTGCTCCGCCGCACCTGCATCGACGAGCTGCCGCAACTCTGGAACGTGCTGCGGGGCGACATGTCGCTGGTCGGTCCGCGGCCGATGTGCAGCAAGGAAGCTCGGCACTGCACGCCCTGGCAACGGCGGCGGCTGGAAGTGACGCCGGGGCTGACCTGCATCTGGCAGGTGCATGGCGGGACCAAAGTGACTTTCGGCGAATGGATGCGGATGGACTTGCGCTACGCACGCTCGCGTTCGCTGTGGAAGGACCTGTGGCTGATATTCATGACCGTGCCCTCCGTGATCCGCCGCGACGGAGTTTATTGAACTGGTCTTGCAACCCGCTCGGCCGCTGGCGATTTGTCCTTCCCGCGACGTTTTTCCGTCCCATGATTTCGGTTCGATCGATCCCCGCCCGCGATTTTCCGGCCGAGCTGTCCGCCGCCTGGGCGGCGCCTGCAGACCGCGCAAGCGGCACTGTCGAATCCCTTTTTCCGCCCGGAATTCACCCAGGCGGTCGCGGCCGAGCGGAACGACGTGGAAGTGGCGGTGCTCGAGCAGCATGGCCAGCCGGTCGGCTTCTTGCCGCTGGAACGGTCCCGCCGCCACGCCGCGCCGGTCGGCAGCCACGTCAACGAAAGCCAGGGAGCCGTCGTGCAATCGGGTGTCGATTGGTCGCCGCAGGCTGCGCTGGTCGCGATCGGACTGCGTAGCTGGCGGTTCGATCATCTGGCGCCAGGCCAGCTGGCGTTCGAGCCCTTCCGGCACGTCGTGGCCGCTTCGCCGTACCTCGACCTTTCGACGCCGGCGGCCAATGCAGGACGCGGGCCGGCTCGCTCGCACCGGCTGGAAGATCTGGAACGCCGCGGCCGCAAAGCAGCCCGCGAGATTGGCCCGCTGCGGCTGGAGTTGGAAGACGCGCAGCCCGCCGCCTTGCGCAGCTTGCTCGACTGGAAGATGGAGCAATGCCGCCGCACGCAGGTGCCCTGCAATTACGGGCTGCCTTGGGTCGTGCGGTTGTTCGAGCGACTGTTGGCCGCGCGGGGGCAGGAGTTCTCGGCGAGCATGTTCTCGCTCTATTTCGGCGATCGGCTGGCGGCCGCGTTCTTTGGACTCCGTTCGCGGGGCCACGTGCACGGTTTGATTTTCGGTTACGACCCCGAATTGGCCAAGTACTCGCCCGGGGCCCAATTGCTGCAGCGCCTCGGGCGCCGCGAGTGAACACGGCGTCACGCGGATCGACCTTGGCAAAGGCGGCGAACAATACAAAGCCGAAGTGACCGCGGCCAGCGACACGGTGGGCGAAGGGGCCGTGTCCGCAAACGCCGCCGGCGCCGCCCTCGGCCGCCATTGGTACCGGGCCAAAGACCGCCTGCGGGCCAGTGGGCTACGGGCACCGGTGCGGCGCGTCCGCCGTTGGATGTTGTCGGCCCGAGTCTGGCTGGGAATTGCAGGGTGAGCCACGGCGACACCCGGAGAGAACTCGATGAGCGTTTCGACCGAAGAACCCCGAACCGAAACCCGCGCCGCTGCCGGCCGGCCGAGTCCGTCGCGCACGGCGGACGCGGGCGGGCTTCGCCGTGGCTGGGCAGCGGTCCGCGCGGCGCTGAAGCCGTCGGTCGTGCTCACGGTATTCACCAGTTTCGCGATCTTTGGCCTGACGGCGGTGCAGGGAGTGCTGCTGGCCCGGCTGCTCGGCCCGATGGCCCGCGGCGAGTACGGCACCGCGGTGTTCTACACGCAAACCTTGACGTTCGTCGGCATGCTGGGCGGACAGTTCGTGATCGCCCGGCGGGCCGTCTCCGGCGCCGGCAGCCGCGCAGAATTGTCGCGGGCGGCCGCGCGGTTTGGACTGTTGACCGGAGTCTGCACGCTGATCGTGGTGGGGCTGCTGGCCTTCACCACGTTGCCTCCCGAAAAGCGGCTGTTGGCCCCGCTCTGCCTGGTGTGCGCGCTTGTGCTGCCGCTGGAACAGACCCGCTTGCTGCTCCTGGCTGTCGATCAAGGAAGCGGCGAATTCCGCCGCTACAACCTGGTGCAACTGGCCACGAGCGCCGTATTTCCGCTGGCTTTGTTGGTGGCCTGGTTGCTGGGCGGCTGCAGCGTCGCCACGGTCGCGGTGCTGTCGCTGTTGGCCCCGGCCGCCGGACTCGCGCTGCGGGCCGGCTCGCAAGGCTTCCGCTCGCTCCTGGTCGGCCCGGCGTCGCCGCCGACCGGCACGCTGCTCAAGGAAGGCGGACCGTACCTGCTTTCGGGAGCGGTGTGCGATTTATACGGCCGGCTGGACGCGTTTCTGTTTCTGTGGCTGGCCAGCTTCGCCGCGCAGGGGCTCTATGCCGCGGCGGTTCCGGCGGCCGCGCTGTTGACCGTCGGACCCGACGCGCTCGCGCTGTTCAGCTTCCGCGCGGCCAGTGGCCATGCGGCTCCGGAAGGCGTCCGGCGGCTCGCCCTGCAAGGCGCTGGTCGCGGTCTTCCAACTGCTCATGGCCGGAGCCCTGGCACTGGTGATCGGCCCGCTGATCCAGTTGGTCTACGGCGAGCGATTCGCCGGGGCGATTCCCTTCGCGCTGGCGCTGTTGCCGGCTTCGGCCGCGGCAGGGCTGGCCAAAGTGGCCGAAGGACACCTCCGCGGACGCGGCCAGGTGCGCGTCGGCATTTGGGCTCGATTGCTGGCGGCGGCTTTGATGTTGGCCGTCGTCTGGTTCTCGTTCCCGCGGCTTCAGGAAATGTCGATCCCGCTGGCCGCTTCGCTGGCCCACGGGTTCGTGGCGGTGACATTGGGCTGGTTCGTGCTGGCCGATGCGCGCGAGCAAGCCCGCCGCACGGCGGTTGCCACGGTGGAGGAAGCAGGCTGATGTCGCGCATTCTTTCCGCCTCCGCGCCGCCCGATGCACTCGACTTGCGAGCCGCTTGGGACTCGTTCTGGGCCAGCCCGCGCGTAGCCAGCGGGCTGCTCATCATGGCGGTCAATGTCAGCACGTTCAATCTGAGTCCGGAGGTCGAGGGAGAGCAATTCGGCGCCAGCTTGCAACTGATGATTCGGCTGGCGATGTGTCTGGTCCTCGGCTTGTACGGTCTGCAGCACTTCGACCGGGTGCGGCCGCAGTTGCTGGAGTTTCCGGGAGCTTGGGCGACGATCTTCGGCGGCTGGTCACTGCTGACAGTGCCGCTCGGGTTGGCGCCGCTCTACGGCCTGGTGGCCGCGGTCTCGACCTGGTGCATCATCCTGTTTGCGCCGGCCGTGTTGCAGCACTTGGGTCAGCGGCGAACGCTGGAATCGCTGCTCAGCGGGCTGCTGCTCTACGTCGGGGTGAACTGGGTTTTGTATTTTGTCGGTGGACCGCTGGGGCGATCGGAATTCGCGATGCCCAATGGCGACATCATTTATCGTTTTGGCAATGACGCGCAGCAGCTCGGCTTGCAGATTGCCTGGGCCCTGGGATTCCTGCTCCTGCTCACGCTGGCCGGCGCGCGGCCCTGGCGGCGGTTCTTGCTGCCAAGCCTGTTTCTGCTCGCGACTTTGCCTTTGACGCAAAGCCGGACCGGCATGCTCGGCTCGGCCGCCACGTTGGGTGTGGTGATCTGGGAGTATTGCGACGGCCGGCAGCGGGCGCTGAGCATCACGGCGGGCCTGCTATTGGCCGCCGGCGGATTGTTCGCGCTCGGTACGGGGGCCTTTTCCGTCGACGCCGAGCGGCTGGCGCAGAGCATTTCGCGCTCGGGCGAGGCCGAAGAGATTCAAAACTTTACCGGCCGCGACGTAATCTGGGCCGAGGCCTGGGAGCGGATCTGCGATTGGCCGGTCATGGGCTGCGGCTACGGTTGCTCGCGGTTCGCCCTGGACAGCGAAAAGCTCAATCCTGCGCCGCACCACGCGCACAACCTGCTTCTGAACATCACGCTCTGCACCGGCTTCGTCGGGGCGCTGTTGTTCGTGGCCATGCTGGCCCACTTGCTTTGCAGCGAGATCGCCCGCCCGACGGTCGTGCCGGCGATCGCCTTGGTGCTGGTCGCGCTGACCGGGATTTCCGAGCCGCTGCTGTTCGGACCGATGCCGCGCTCGCACACCGTGATTTTCCTGATCGCCTTGTTCTGGGGGCAAATCGACCGCACTCGGTCGACGGAACCGGCGCTGCTCGCTCGGGAGATTTGAATGGAAACCTTGATCAGTCCGCCGCCGGACGCTGCGCCGGCCCGACGCCTGGCCGCAGCCAGCCAGCCGGAAGTCGAATCCGGCCGGCCGGCGGTGCGCACCCGGGTCGCGATGCTGACCAATGAAATCCCGCCCTACCGCGTGCCGGCGTTCGAGGAGTTGAACGCCACTCCGGGCTGGGAATTGCAAGTGTTTACCTGCGTCGAGCGTGAAGTCGGCCGACTGTGGAACGTGCAGCAAGAGTTTTCGTTTCCCACGCGACGCTGCTGGTCGCTGTCGTACATCCGGCGGATTCGGCACGGCGGCGCCGAGCGATTCGACGACAGCCGGCAGGTCCACTTTCCCTTGGGATTGATCTGGGACCTGATCCGCTTCAGTCCGCGGGTAATTATTTCGGCCGAGCTCGGCGCGCGGACGTTGATCGCGGCGCTCTACGTGCTGCTGTTCCGCCGCCGACTGATTGTCTGGTTCGAGGGGACTTGCCACACCGAGCGCGATTTGACTGCCGGCCAGCGCTGGGTGCGGCGCATGCTGCACCGGGCCGCCGATGCCTACATCGTCAACGGCCGGCAGGGCCGGACCTATCTCGAGGGACTGGGCGTGGCGCCCGGCAAGATCTTCGAAGTCGGCCAGCCGATCGACATCGAGCCGTTTCAGGAACGCATTGACGCCGAGCGGCGGGCCACGATTCGCGACGAATTCGGGCTGCACGGCCATGTCTACTTGTGCTGCGGAGCCCTCAGCCCGCGCAAGGGCTGCCACCGCCTGCTCGACGGCTGGGAGCGGTTCTGCGAGCAGTGCGCCCGGCGACGTCACGCTGCTGCTGCTGGGCGACGGTGCCGATCGGGCCGAGCTGGAGCGCCGCGTGTCCGCGGCCGGGCTGACCAACGTCCGCTTCTTGGGCCACTTGCAGCGCGACCGGTTGCCGGAGATCTACCAGGCGTGCGACGTGCTGGTCCTGCCCACGCTCGAGGACTGCTGGCCGCTGGTCGTGAATGAGGCCCTGGCGTCGGGCCTGCCGGTGGTCAGCTCGAAGAATTCGGGCAGCGCGGATGCGATCGTCGAAGGACAGAACGGCTGGATCGTCGATCCGCTCGATCGGGACGAACTGGCCGCCAAGCTCCAGCTGGCGTGGGAAGCGCGCGAGCGACAGCCGGCCCTCAGCGAGGCAGCCCGGCAAACGGCACTCCCGATGGCCATAGCGGCCGTGGTCGACCGCGTTCGCCAGATCGTGGCGCAGCTGCAGCGAGGCAGCAATTGAGCGGGCTGACGGGCGCGCCGCACAAGCGGCCGCCTCGAAGCAAATGAGTTCCAGGCAAGGGGCAGCGGAAAGCGGAATTGAGTAAACCATGATTACCACTGATCTCGATCGTGCGATCCCACGGACTGCCCTGCCGCCGCACGTGGAAGACCTGACTCCCTCGACCGGCATGGTGCTGAAGAATTACGGCATTCGCCTGGCCGGCCGGGTCGCCGTCGGGCTGCATCGCACGCTGGGCAGCCGGGCCGGCGGGCGGTTGGGCATCCTCACGTATCATCGCGTGTCGCCGCACGTGCCCGGCCTGCCGGCGCCGCTGTGCAACGTGACGCCGCAGCGTTTCCGCGAGCACCTGGAAACGCTGCTGACCGCGGGCTTCGTGTTCCGGCCGCTGACCGAAGTGCTGGAAATGCGGGCCCGGGGCGAAGTGCCTTCGCCCAACAGCCTGGTGCTGACGTTCGACGATGGCTTTGCCGGCGTCTTCGAGCACGCCTGGCCGATCATGCGGACGTTGGGCGTGCCCGGCACGATTTTCGTCAGCACCGCGTTTCTCGACGAGGAAACGGCGTTTCCCTTCGACTCCTGGGGGCTGGCTTTCGAGCACCTAGCCCCGCCCGACTCGTTTCGTCCGCTGACCACCTGGCAGTGCCGCGAGATGCTTCGCAGCGGGGTCGTCGACATCGGATGCCATACCCACACGCATGCCGATTTTCGCGGCCAACCCGAGGCCTTCCGGGCCGATCTGCAACGGTCGGTCGAAGTGGTCCGGGAGCTGTTCGACCGCAAGATCGTGACGTTCGCCTATCCGTTCGGCAGTCCGCGGCTGGGCTTCGCCGGCGACGACCTGGTGGCCGCAGCCAAACTGACCGACGCGGCCTGCGCCCTGACGACCGACAGCGAACTGGTGGACGTGCGGACCGACCCGTTCAGCTGGGGCCGGTTCAACGCCTTTGCTTGGGATACGGGCGCCACCTTGGCCGCCAAGGTCGGCGGCTGGTACGGCTGGGCCGCGCAGGCCTATCGCGCCTGTTCCGCGCTCGCGCCCCGGGGCCGCCGCTGTGCCGCGCCGACTTGCGAGTTGGCCGCGGAGATCGACAAGCCATGAAGATCGTCCTCGCGCATTGCCATTATCAGCGACCCGGCGGCGAAGACGCGGTCTTTGCCGACGAGGCGGCGCTATTGGCCGAGCGCGGGCACGAAGTCGTCCGTTTTACGCTGCACAACGAAGAACTGGACACCATGGGCCGTCTGGCTGCGGCCGGCCGCTCCTTCTGGAACGGTGCCGCGCACGCCGAGCTCGGGGCACTGCTAAAGCGTGAGCAGCCGGCCCTGCTGCACTGCACCAACACGTTTCCGCTGATGTCGCCGGCCGTCTACTACGCCGCCGCCGCGGCCAAAGTGCCTGTGGTCCAATCGCTGCACAACTATCGCTTGCTCTGCCCGAATGCGCTCTTCTTGCGCAACGGCCGGATTTGCGAAGATTGCCTGGGCAAGCGGCTCGCGTGGCCCGCGATCCAGCACGGCTGCTACCGCGACAGCCGCTCCGCCAGCGCCATCGTGGCCGGCATGGTGGCGGCCCACCGGGCCGGTGGGACCTGGACGCGGCGCGTCGACCGCTACATTGTCCTAACCGAGTTCGCCCGGCGCAAGTTCGTCGCCGGCGGTTTGCCCGCCGAGCGCCTGGCGGTCAAGCCGAACTTCGTCGCGCCCGATACCGGACCGGGCAACGGCCGGGGCGGCTACGCGGTTTACGTCGGCCGACTGGCCGAAGAGAAGGGCATCGAGCCGCTCCTGGCCGCCTGGGTGCAGTGTCGGCTCGACATTCCGCTCAAGATCGTTGGCGACGGGCCGCTCGCCGAGCGGGTCTGTGCCGCCGCGGCGACCAATCCAGCAATCCAGTGGCTGGGCCAACGCGGGCCGGCCGAAGTGCAAGCGATTCTGGGGTCCGCAGCTTGCCTGGTGCTGCCGTCGATCTGCTATGAGGGTTTGCCCAAAACGCTCGTCGAGGCTTATTGCCAGGGAACGCCCGTCCTGGCTGCCGGCAACGGTGCGCTGGCCGAATTGGTCGAGCCGGAACGCACGGGGTTGCTGTTCGCGCCGGGCGACGGTGCGGACCTGGCCCAAACGATCCGCGAGTTCTGGGCTCAGGCCGAGGCGCTGGCCGGCGATGCGCCGCGCCGCGCGGGAAGAATTTGTCGCCCGCTACACGGCCGAGGCCAATTACCGGCGACTGATGACGATCTACGCCGAAGTCCTCGCCGAGCGCGGCAATCAGGCGGCCGCCGACGAGTGTGTCGCCGGTGCGCCGCAGCCGCCGGCCCCGATCCGGCCGACGAAGCTTCCGATCTCAGCTGCACGGTGGCCCGATGAAGATCACCCGCCTTGCCGCGCGCGAGCTTTCGGCCGATCTGGTCGCCCGTTGGAATGCGATTCAGTCGGCCCGCAGTGAATTCGACAGTCCCTTCTTCCGGGCCGAATACACTCAGGCCGTGGCCCGCGTGCGCGACGATGTGGAAGTCGCCGTGCTCGAAGAAGACGGCCAGCCGGTCGGCTTCTGGCCGTACCAGCGCCGCCAGGGAGATGTCGCCCGGCCGATCGGCTCGGGTTTGACCGATTTTCAGGGCGTCATTCTCCGGGCCGGTGTGCGGCTTGATCCGTGGCAATTGCTCCGCTCGTGCGGGTTGGCAGCCTGGCATTTCGACCACTTGCTCGCGGCCCAGACCGAGTTCATTCCCTATCACTGGACCGCGGCCGATTCGCCCTGCGTCGAGCTGGCCGGGGGTTTGGACGCCTACCTGGCCGGACGGCGGGCGGCCGACGCGACCTCGGTGCTGCAAGCCCAGAGCAAGCAAGCCAAAGCCGTGCGGCAATTGGGACCGGTACGGCTCGAGTGGCACACCGCCGACCGCAGTGTGCTTGCGCAACTGATCGAGTGGAAGTCCGCCCAGTACGCCGCCACGCAGGTCACCTCGCCGTTCTCGTTCGCCTGGACGAGTGCGCTGCTGGACGAGCTGCTCGCTCTTCCCCCCGGCGGGACGTTTGCCCCCGTCCTCTCGGCGCTCTACTTCGGCGACACCCTGGCGGCTGCCCACTTTGGCCTGCGCTGCGGGAGCGTCGTCCACTGGTGGTTCCCGACGTACGACCCCGAGCTGGGCAAGTTCTCGCCCGGGGCCCAGCTGCTCTTGGAATTGATCCGTTCGTTCAGCGCGCAGGGCGGGGGCCGCATCGACCTGGGCAAGGGCCCCGAATCGTACAAGCGACACTTTATGACCGACACGCGACTGCTGGCCGAAGGTTCGGTCGACACCCGGCTGGTCACACGGACCATGCGCCGCACCTGGCACCAGGCCCATCACTGGGTCCGCGAGTCGCGGCTGCGCGGGCCGATGCTCGTGCCCTGGCGGCTGATCCGGCATGTCCGCGACGAGTTGATTTTTCGCTGAGCTTGGTTCGAGACGCAGACGACGACGCAGAAAGCATTCCAGATTCGAGCAGTCCTATGATCCAACCCTCTGAATCCGTCATCCGCTGGCCGCAGAAGCGCGATCTGTTTGGCGTCGGCGTCAGCCCCGTCACTTGCGAGGAGGCCTGCCGAGCGATTCTGCCCGCCGCCCAGCGCCGGGCCGGCGGAGTCGTGTCGGCCTTTTCGGTCCATGCGCTCGTCGAAGCCGCGTCCCGCCGCACCTCGCGCGACGAGGCCAACCGCTTCGCGATCATCACGCCCGACGGCCAGCCGGTGCGCTGGGCGCTCAACTGGCTGCACGCCGCGGGCCTCGAGCGCAGCCTCCGCGGCTCGGACCTGATGCGACGGCTCTGCGAGCTGGCCGCCGAAGAGGGAGTGTCGATCTACCTCTACGGCAGCTCGCCGGAAACGCTCGCCGCGCTGGTGGCCAGCCTAGGCCGGCAGTTTCCCGACCTGGAGATCGCCGGCGCCGAGTCGCCGCCGTTCCGTCCACTCTCGCCCGAGGAAGACGCCGCGATGGTCGAGCGGGTCAACGCCAGCGGCGCGGGCCTGATGTTCCTTGGACTGGGGTGCCCGAAGCAAGATCGCTTCGCCGCCGCCCATGCCGACCGCATCGGGGCGGTGCAGCTGTGCGTTGGCGCGGCATTCGACTTTTTGGCCGGCACGAAGTCCGCGGCCCCGGGCTGGATGCAGCGCAACGGGCTGGAATGGTTCTTCCGGCTCTGCCAGGAACCGCGCCGGCTCTGGAAGCGTTACCTCGTGACCAACACGGTTTTCCTGTTCAAGCTGGCCCGGCAACTGACCGCGCAGCGGCTGGCCGCTGGGGCCACGGCTTTGGCCACCGCGCTGGGCTTGCGTGGGCGCCCTGCGCTTTCCGAGCCGGCAGGCCGCCCCGGCGATTGCCTGGCCCTGTACCGCGCCCTGTTCGACGAGTTCAATCAGGCGGCCTTCGTGATCGATGGACACGATGGCCGGATCATCGACGCCAATCAATCGGCCTGCGCCCAATTGCAGACCGATCGCCAGAAACTCCTGGCCAAGCATTGGAGCGAGATCGAGTCGGGCCTGCCCGGAGCCCGGCGGCGCAATCTCGAACTGACCGAGCGGCTGTTCCTGATGCTGGCCGATTCGCCGGCTCCCCACGGCGCCGAGCGGCGCACCGCGCCAGTCGACCCCCTCACCGGCCTGGCCAATCGCGCAGCGCTATTCCAGCGCACCACGACCGACGGTCACCATGAACTGCCGCCGGGCTCGGCCGTGCTCTTCATCGACCTGGACGAGTTCAAGCAAGTCAACGACACGCTCGGACACGTCGCGGGCGACCACGTCCTGCGCCCGTCGCCGAACGCCTCGCGGTCTCCGTCCGGCCAGCCGATCTGCTGGTCCGTTACGGCGGCGATGAATTCGTAGTGCTCGTCGAGGGGCTCGAACGGCAAAGCGACCTGAAACGGCTGGCCCGACGAATCACCCGCAACCTGCGACAACCCTTGGAGGTCGATGGGCAGGCGCTCGCCATTTCGGCCAGCGTGGGCATCGCCCGCCGGACGCCGCAGCTCAGGACACTCGAAGCCCTAATCGCGCACGCCGATCGGGCCATGTATCGAGTCAAGCAACACAACCGTCGGACCACCGCGGCCGATTTCGACAACTTACGGGCCGCCGAAGCGTGACGAGACGCTGCAACCGTGAGAGGTGGGCTCGCCCGTTTGCCGCGCCGCGCGGCAATTCTGCTCAGTCATCCCTCGCGCCGCACCCTTCAGCCGCCGGCGCCCACCAAATCCTTGAGCAGCCACCAGGCGATCCGCGGATTCTGCCGCAACCGGCTGAGCGCATAAGGCAGGTACGCCGCCCCGTACGGCACGTATACCCGCACCGGCACACCCCGCGATCGCGCCAGTTCGAGCGCAGCCGTTCGCGGCAGACCGAACAGCAGTTCCAAGCTATGCGGCGTGCCCGCAGCGGCGAGCCACCCCATCGCTTCGGCGGCCAAGGGCACGTCGTGGGTCGCGACGGCGACTGCCGCGCTGCTGCCGGCCAGGCGGTCGATGACGTCCAAAAACCCCGCCCGCAGGTCGCGCCGCGGATCGTCGGGGTCGGGCCATTGCCCTTTGACGACGCGCACGGCCAGGCCCCGGCTGCTCGCCCAGGCGGCATCCTCCACGCTCCGCCGCCAGCGGCCTGGCAGGGTGATGCTTACCCGAGTGCCTGCGGCCAGCATTTCGTCGACCCGGGCTTGCGTGGCCGGCGTATCGGCGATGCCGTGCGAGTCGCAGTGCAGCGGGATGCCGCGGGCCCGAGCTGCCTCGGCTACCTGGCCGACCAGCGACGACGAGAAACGCAGCGCCGGCAACTTGATCGACAGGTAATCCTGGCTGCCGGCCAGCGCGGCCAGAGCCTCTACGTACAGGCGCGGTCCCCTCGGGCTGATCGAGGTCCGAGTCCCAATAGCCAAGCGTGGCCGAGAGCCCGTCGGCCGCCAGCCGAGCGCGCACGGCGAGTGCATCGTCGAGCTGCTCGCCCGCGATGTACGAACGGGCCGCGTACCGCAGGAGGGGCCGCAAGCAGCGCGAAACGAGGCGCCGGCCCATTCGTGGCATTGCGGGCTCCAACCGGTGCTTTGCGGCGGTGATTTAACGAAATGGTCGAGTGGCGACCGCTCTGTTGTTTGATTGTCGTTCGCCGCGACAAGAAATGACAGGTGGCCCGGCGACCACTGCTGGCCAATGCCGACGGCCGGGGTGCCACTGCCGGCTGGTCCGGTCGTGCCGGCAGGACCAGCTGCAGCGATGAGCGCGATTGAGAGAGGCGTGCTTGCTTGCAGGTTGAGGCAGTTATGCCGGTCGTCGCGATCCTTGCGAAAAGTTTGCTTGGCCGCGAGATGCGGGTCGATATCGCTGTACGAGTTGCGCCGAAATGCCGGCCAAGAACCACCGCCGGGCGGTGGAAAACCTTGCCGGTCGTAGGGCGCTGGCGGCCTCAGGCCCGGCCTGGCAAAGGGAATGCCAGCCGGCGGGGGCCCCACGGCGGCAAGATCAATCGAGCGAAGCGAGCGGTACCGATATGCGATGGATCGTTTCGGCACTGGTGTTGTCCTGCTCCAGCCTGGCGGCGGCGGCCGATTCGTCGCCCGAACCGGAAGCGGTGACGAGCGCTCTGGCGGTCCCCCGCGCTGACGCGCCCGACTGCCCCGTCCACGGCGCTGCGGGTGCGGAAGTCGACGGAGCTGTTCGCCGCCGAAACCGCCCGGGAGGAGTCGACGACGCAGCGCCCAACGACCCTGCGTCAGCCGCGGTCCAAGTCCGACTTCTCGCTTCGCGTTGCCGGCCCGGCCGCGGAACAGGATTCGTCGCTGCGGCTGGTGGCCAAACCACAGGCCGGCCGCGCGGCGAATGCGACTGGCAGCGACCGGGCGGCACAACCCACGCCGGCGGTCGACGAGGCGGATAACGTCTGGCAGCAGCAGCCCCGGTTGGCCCTGCGACCCCGGAGCGAGGAACCACTCGCGCCGATCGGCCGGTTGTTCAGCCAGCCGCGCCAGCCGGAACGGACGGCGGTCCGGCTGGATAGTTCGGCAACCGACTCGCGCTGGCGATAGCAGCAGGGAAGCATCCGGAGAAGTCTTGCCATGGATGTGCAGGGCAATCGAAGCCAAGGACTCTGGTTGGTGCTGGCGAGCCTGGTCGCAATCGCGACGCTCGGCGGCTGCTCGACCATCATGACCGGCGCTATCCCGGCACAGCAGTTGCCGCTGGAGCTGATCCCGCAGCCCCGCTGCCCCAAGGTGCCGATCGATTTCACGTTGCTGCGGCAGCCGCCGCCGCCGGGTTACATCGTCGGCCCGCGCGACATCCTGGGAATTTACATCCAGGACGTGCTCGGCCGCCGCGAAGATCCGCCGCCGGTATTCACGCTGGTCACTCCGCCGGGTTCGTCCGATCCGCCGCTGGTGGTCGGCAACCCAGTGACCGTGAGCGAAGACGGCACGATCATTCTGCCGCAGATTCCACCGCTGCGGGTGGCCGGCTTGACCATTGCCCAAATCGACGGGCTGATCCGCCGGGCCTACACGATCGATCATCACCTGCTCCAGCCCGGCCGCGAACAAGTCAACGTGACCTTGATCCGCAAACGGCTGCACCGGATCGTCGTCGTGCGCGAAGATTCGGCCGCCGTGCCGCCGATCCTCAAGCCGCGCGACGGCACGCTGATCGCCCGCCGGGGGACGGCCAACACGATCGAGCTGCCGTCCTTCGAGAACGACGTGCTGCACGCGCTGACGCAGACCGGCGGTCTGCCGGGCGAAGACGCCTACAACGAGGTCTGGGTCCTCCGCGGTGGCTCGGGCGTGATGACCCCGGGGGCCCTCGAGCAGTTGCAAGCCGGCACCGATCCGGCCCTGCTGGCCGCGCAGGCCGGCGGCCCGATCATCCGCATTCCGCTGGCGGTCGTGCCGGGCGGAGTCGTGCCATTTGGACCGGATGACATCATTCTGCACGATGGCGACGTGCTGTTCGTCCAGCTCCGCAGCAGCGAATGCTTCTACACTGGCGGCTTGCTCCCCGGCGGCCAGTTCCTGCTGCCGCGCGATTACGACATCGACGTGGTCAACGCGATCTCGCTGGCGGGCGGCGCTCCGCACGGCCCGGCGGGCTTCCCGCTGATCGCTCAGGTGCGCAGCGGCAGCGGTCCGGGCAATATCGTCTCGCCGACGCGGGTCATCATCGTTCGCAAGAGTCCCGACGGCAATCAGATCAAGATTCACGTCGACCTGCGCAAGGCAATCAACGAACCGCGCGAAAAAGTGCTGATCCAGCCCGGCGATACGATCCTGGTGTTCTGGAAACCCTGGGAAGTGGCGGCCAACATCGGTTTGAACCTGATCGAATTCAGCTACATCATCCCCTAATCGGTTGATCCCTGAACCGAGGACGCCACAAGGAACCGAACGGAAATTCGCCGCGGCGACCCGAGCCGGGTAGAATTTCATAGGCCGGTCACCAAGTCCGGCCCGCTAAGTTCGCAGCGCCCCAGATTGCGATTTTTCCGCAGAGCAACATCGTCATGCCCGACAACCCACCGAATGCGAGCTGGCGAGCGCCGATCGGCGCCGTGCGCGGCGGCCTGCCCTTGGTCGCGGCGGCGACGATGGCCGTTCTCGCGGCTGCGATTCCGGCGTCTGCGGCCCGAGCGCAGTACCAAGACACGACCAGCCAGATGTCGGGCAAGCTGACCAACGATCGCACCCAGTCGAACATCAGCGATCAAGGATCGGGCTATCTTCCGAACGGACCGTACGGACAGTATTTTTCCGCCCGCGGCAATCGCCTGCCCAAAGCCAATCCGCGGCAACCGGCCCAGACCGGCGGCTTGCCCGACAGCGGCCGCGGGGCCAGCGGCGAACCGTATCTGGCCGAATGGTACCGCCGCCGCGCGACCGGCCGCACGCCCGAGGAGCTGGGCATCAGCTGGGTCGACGGCCAAGATCGTTTGATTGTCGCCGCCCTGACTGCCGACGGCGAAATGGCCCGGGCAGGCCTGTTGGGGGGCGATCGCATCGTGAGTGTGGGCGCCACCGCCGTGGCTTCGCCGGCCCAATGGCAGCGGGCGATCGACGCGGTGCCCGCGGGACAGGACGTGATCATCACCCTGGAACGCGACGGCAAGCCCGCCAGCCTGCACTGGGCGCCGCCTGCTCGTAAAGCGGAGGAAATCCCCACGGGCCCCAAGGCCGCGCTCCCGGCCGAGCAGCCCGAGGGACGTTCGATCCATTTCATCACCGCAGCCCGGCTGCGGCGCTGGCCGACGGCCACGGCCATCTGGGCATTCAGATGGATCATGAACATTCGGTCCGGGCAGTTCTCACGGCCATCGAGCCGGGCAGTGCCGCCGCCGAGGCCGGACTGCTGCCGGGCGATACGATCGAATCGCTGAGCGGCCAAAAAGTCGAATCGATCGACGCCTTGATCGGCATGCTCGGCCAGATTCCGCCGGACTGCACCGTCACCTTGTACATCCGCCGGCCGATCGCCGCCGAACCCGCGGCGCCCGCTCCTATTCGCCCGGAATCCCCGCTGCGAAGTGAAGCCCCACCGCAGAGCGAAATCCGGCCGCCCGGAAATCCGCCGCAGTCGCTTCCGGCAAACGACAGCCCGGCGGAACTGCCGGTGCTCAAGCCGTCGAACTGACACATTCGACAGCGCATCTACCGGCAGGGGCGATGCTGCCTGCTCACGGCACGGCAAAGCCGAGATGTAGCTCAGCGTGCCGCAGGTGGATTCGATACCACTGGTCGTGCGTCAGCCGGCCCAGGACCGGATGCCGGGAAGTCATCCGCTCGGTTTGCAAGTGCCCGACGGCCGCGCGGAGCATCTCCAGCCCAGCCTCGGGCGACGCCACCGGCGGGTAAGCGGTAGCTTCGGCGGCGCTCGGCAGCTTGAACCCGGCCGGCATCCGGCTCCGCACGACAAACGGCCGAAACAGCGGTCCGACTAGCCGCAGCACAAGCGGAGCCTGGATCGAAACGCCGTCGATCGAGTCGTTGATCATCGCCGCCAAATGGCCCAATAGCCGCTCCAGCGGCCATTGGCCCAGCATTTTCGTATCGGGCGCGGCGACCAGCCGGGCGGCCTCGGCCAGCACCTCGTCGAGCGAATGAAAGGTCAGCTGTCGGCGCTGGGCGGCGGGCGGCGCGGCGGCGGGGTTCGATTCGAGCGTCATCGGACTTGGAATCCCTGGAGCAAGGGTCGAGCCGCGCGAAGGACGCGATGACAGTGTGGGCGGCCCGTCGGCCCGAGGTCTAATCTCGACCGATAGGGCGGTGATCCCGGAACAGCTCCAGAACGCTGCGGCGGCTGGCGTTTGTGGGGTCTAGTGCGATGGCCTCGTTCTGAAACTGGATGGCCAAGTCAAAATCCCCAGCCTCCGCGTACGCTGCGGCAAGTGTCCCAAGATCATCGGCACTAGGACGTCCGCTCAACTCGACAGCTTTCTTCGCCAATTCGACCGCTCGATGGCCGTCTCGCAATCGAGCGTCTGCACTTGTTGCTCGAATCCATGCGGACATCATGTAGGCCGTCGGATTCTTTGCGCGAGCCGGATGGCTTGATCGTAGTCGTCCAACGCCTTTCCATGTTGCTGCCGAGACAGCGACAAATACCCACGCGAAATGTGGGCGTCGGCGTTCACCGGGTCGAGTTGAATCCCCGCGGTGTAGTCAGCGTTTGCTTTGTCGAAATCTCCATTGTATCGCCAAGCATTGCCACGATTGAAGTAGGCTGCCGCACGATTTGAATCAAGTCGAATCGCTTGGTCATAATCCGCTATCGCTTTGTCATAGTCCTTTTGGAGGTACCGGACCAAGCCACGGTTGATGTACGGACTTGAATAAGTGGGCTTGAGTTGGATCGCCTGGTCGAAGTCGGCAATCGCCTTGCCGTATTCCTCTTTATCCTTCCAAGCGACTCCACGGTTGTTGTAGGAGCCAGCAAAGGTCGGTTCGAGGCGGATCGCCTGATCGAAGTCGGCAATCGCTTTGCCGTAGTCCCTCTTCATTTGCCAAGTGAGGCCACGGTTGTTGTAGGTAACGGCATCCGGAGCGGACGACAGTGCTTCGCCGCAATCGCTTATGGGATCGGAGTCGAGCCGAAGAGACTCGCTGAAATCGGCAATGGCAAGGTCGAGTTCGCCTTTTGCAACCCAAGCAGTCGCTCGCAGATTGTACGCCGCTTTTTTCTTCTTGCCGCCTTTGATAATCAATGTGTAGTAGGCCGGCGCCTCATCAAGGGTTACGAGTTGGCTGCGCTTGATCCACCCCTTTTCATGGTCGCCGACGTACCACCAGTCGCCGCTCACAGCCTGAACGACGAAGGGAATGCTCCATTTGCTTGAATCCAGGACGACGTTTCCAACCTTCGCTTGGGCGTCGACCTTGGGCATGACTTTCACGCCTTGCCAGCGAACCGCGCCAGCGGCGTCTGCGCGGCGTTTTGCGTGATCAGTCCCGCAGCTAAGGCTAGGGCTCCGACGACGTATCGAGACATCATTCGTTGCCGCGGTCAATGAACGATCGTAATGGGCGTCGTGAAAGCTGAACCGTCAAGCAAAGATCTCCCGCACCACGCGCCCCTCGACGTCGGTCAGGCGGAAATCGCGGCCGGCGTAGCGGTAGGTCAGTTGCTGGTGGTCCAGCCCCAGCAGGTGCAAGATCGTGGCGTGCAGGTCGTGAATGTGAACTTTGTTCTCGGCCGCGAAATAGCCGTAGTCGTCGGTGCTGCCGTAGCGCAGGCCGCCGTTTACCCCGCCGCCGGCGAGCCACATGGTGAACCCGTCCGGATTGTGGTCGCGGCCGTTGCTGCCCCCCTGAGCCACGGGCGTGCGGCCGAACTCGCCGCCCCACCAGACGAGCGTGTCCTCGAGCAATCCCCGGGCCTTCAGATCGGCCAGCAGGCCGGCGATCGGCCGATCCACCTCGCGGGCGTTCTTTTCGTGCCCTTTTTTCAAGTCGCCGTGCTGATCCCACTGCACCTTGTTGTCGCTGTGCGTGACCTGGATGAATCGCACGCCGGCCTCGGCGAACCGCCGGGCCTTGAGGCACATCCGGCCGAAGTTGGCAGTGACGGGGTCGTCGATGCCGTAAAGCTTGAGCGTCTCCGGCGTTTCGCCCGACAGGTCCTCGACCTGCGGCAGCTCGTTTTGCATCCGGAAGGCGAGCTCGAACGAATCGATCCGGGCTTCGAGGGCCGCTTCGCCGGGCGTGCGGGCCAGATGTTCGCGATTCACTTCGGCCAGCCGATCCAGTTGCAACCGCTGGATTTCGCGGGGCAGGGCAGGGGTAATGTACCGCACCCGGGCCTGATCGGACGGCACGCTGGCATTGCCCAGCGGCGTGCCCTGATAGACGGCCGGCAGAAACGCGGCGCCCCAGTTGTTGATGCCGCCGTGGGCCAGCGTGGGGCAGATCGTGACGAAGGCCGGCAGATTGGCATTGTCGGTCCCCAGCCCGTAGCTGACCCACGAGCCGATGCTCGGCCGCACGAAATTGTCGCTGCCGGTGTGCAGCTTGAGCAGGGCCCCGCCGTGGGCGGCGTTCGTGCCATGCAGCGAGTGGATCATGCACAGATCGTCGATCCGCTGGGCCACGCAGGGAAACAATTCGCTGGCCCACAGCCCGCTCTGGCCGTGCTGGGCAAACTTCCACGGCGAGCGGAGCAGGTTGCCCGTGGGCGGCGAATTGCACGCGGGGCTTTTCGAACGGCACGGGCTGGCCGTCGTCGCGATCCAACAGCGGTTTGGGATCGAACGTGTCGACGTGCGACGGGCCCCCCTTCATGAACAGAAAGATCACCCGGCGGGCCCGAGCCGGAAAGTGCGGCGACTTGGCCGCCAGCGGATTGGCCCTCGGAAACCGGGCTCCTGTCGCGGCTCCGGCTTCGCTCGTCGCTTCGCCGCGCGACTCCTCGGCCAGCAGCGCTGCCAGCGCCAACGAGCCGAACCCGACCGCCGTCGAGCGGAGCAAGTACCGGCGAGTAAAGGTGTCGGGGTCGAACATGAGGGAACATTCCGCGGCCGATGGCACCGCTAACGAACGTAAATGAACTCGTTGGCGGCTAACGTCGAGTGA
The DNA here is from genome assembly GCA_963828155.1 of uncultured Planctomycetaceae bacterium. Classification (GTDB taxonomy): domain Bacteria; phylum Planctomycetota; class Planctomycetia; order Pirellulales; family PALSA-1355; genus CAWCAX01. The sequence goes on along the minus strand of CAWHDQ010000005.1, from coordinate 92,477 downwards.
CACAGCACCTGCCAGGCTTGCCGGCGCCGGGCGGCCGCATCGGAAACACTCGCGATCAGCGCCGCTTCGACCCGCTCGAGAAACGCGCGCGAGCCGGCCAGCTCGGCCTCGTCGGCCGCGCGGCCATAGGCCCGGAGGTACATCTGCCGCAGACGGTCGTCGTCCGAGCCGCCCTGCGTCATCAGCCGCTCGGCAAAATGCGCCGCGCACTCGACCACCAGCTCGCCGTTGAGCATTAGCAGCGCTTGCGGGGCGACGGTGGTTGTCGCCCGGTCGCCGCTGGCCACCGCCGCATCGGGATAGTCGAGCAGCTGAAACACGTCGTAGACGTTGTTCCGCACGATCGGCAAATAAAGCGAACGGCGGCGACTGTGATAATCGGTCAAATCCTTCGACGTGTGATCGAAGAAGAACTCGCGGTTTTTGACCGTCAGCAGCGAACCGCCCCGGGTTGCATCGAGCTGGCCGCTGACGCTCAGCAAGGCGTCGCGCAATTGCTCGGCCGAGAGCCGCTGGACGTGGGCCCGGCCCAGCAAGCGATTCTCCGGATCGAGCCGCGCGGTCGCAGGGTCGGCAGTGCAGCTCTGACAATACGTGCTCGAATTCAGGATCAGCCGGTGCAGCGATTTGAGCGACCAGCCATCGGCGACAAAGCGTCGGGCGAGCCAATCGAGCAACTCGGGATGCGAAGGCGCCTCGCCCAACAGGCCGAAATTGTCGACCGAGGCGACCAGCCCGCGGCCGAAATGCCACCGCCAGACCCGATTGACAATGACCCGGGCCGTAAGCGGATTGCCCGGATCGACCACCCAAGCCGCCAATTCCCGCCGCCCGCTCGCGCCGGCGGAAAAGGCCGGGATCGGCGCCCCCTGGATGACCGGCGGCACGTGCCGCGGCACGACGGCGCCGAGCTTCTGCGGATTGCCGCGGAGGCAGACTGCGGTGTCGGCGATCGTGTCCTCGGTCACGCCCATGGCCGAGGGCACCTCGGGCCGCGCCGCTTCGAACCGCGCCAGCTCGTCGCGCAGCGCCTGCAGCGCGACCAGCGTCTCGCCGTCGTAGAGCGGCTCGAGCTTGTCGGGCAGCGTTGCGCCGGGCGAGGCCTGGGCGCGGACCAGCGCATCGGCCGCGGTCGTGAGCAACTCGACGGTTTTCTTGCGGGCCGCCAGGTCGGCCTCGAATTCGGCTTGCTGGCGATCGATCTCGGGCGTGGTCAGCCGGTTTTCGTTCCAGCGGGCGATCTTCTTGAACGACTCCATCGTCCGCGTGCTTTTGAAGATGCCGGCCAGGCCGTAATAGTCGGCCGTATCGATCGGATCGAACTTGTGATCGTGGCACCGCGCACAACCGAGCGTCAGGGCCAGCAGGGCCCGGCCGATCGTGTCGATCTGCTCGTCGACGATGTCCATCTGCATCTTGGTTTCGTCGACTTCGGCCAGCACCTTCGGCCCCAGCGACAACAGGCCGGTGGCGATCAATTGCTCGTGCCGCTGTTGGTCGCCCGCCGCGGGCAGCAGGTCGCCGGCCAGCTGCTCGGTCAGGAAACGGTCGTACGGCTTGTCGGCGTTCAGTGCCGCGACGACGTAATCGCGATACCGCCAGGCGTTGCCGTAGGCGATGTTTTCGTCCAAGCCGTTCGAATCGGCATAGCGGGCCACATCCAACCAATGCCGGCCCCAATGCTCGCCGTACGATGGCGAGGCCAACAGCCGATCGACCAACCGCTCGACGGCGTCGGGCCGCTCGTCGGCCAGGAAGTCGGCCAATTCGGCCGGCGTGGGAGGCAGCCCGGTCAGGTCGAACGACAAGCGGCGGAGCAGCGTCGGCTTGTCGGCCGGCGGCGCCGGTTTGCGCGCCTGCCGCTTCAAGCCGGGCCAGCACGAAGCGGTCGATCGGCGTCCGCACCCAGGCGCTGTCACTCACCTCCGGCGGCGTCGGATCGCCAGGCGGGTGAAAGGCCCAGTGGTTGGGATCGCGCACCCGGCCGGCCGGCTCCGCGACCGGATAGGGTACGCCCAGCTCCACCCAGCGGACGAGGGCGGCAATCTGCTCCGCGGAGAGTTTGCCGTCCTCGGGCATTTTCAGCTCGTCATCCGTCTGCTGCACCGCACGGATCAGGCGGCTTTCGGCCGGATTGCCCGGCACCACGGCCGGTCCCGAATCGCCGCCGCGGAGCACGCCCGCGCGCGAGTCGAGCCGCAGGTTGGCCCACTGTTTTTTCGGCCCGTGGCACTTGTGACAGTGCTCGACCAGGACCGGTCGGACGCTGGTTTCAAAGAACGCAGCTGCTCTTCGGTGGGAGGCGCTGACAGTCGACGCATCCGAGGCGGGCAGCGTCCGGATTGCCTGCCGCCAGTATGGACCACAGCAGCACGCCAATCATGCGATGACTTTTCGGCTGGGGCGGGACCGGCGGCCGACAAGCACGACCTTGCAATCGGGCCGGACAGCTGGCGTCGGTCGAACCTTGGCTGGGAGCTTCCTATCACCATACCCGGGGGGCTTTCGAGTGGCAACAAAACCACGTTTTACCGGGCGGGAATCACGGCGCTGACGAGATCGATCGAGAGTCATCGCTTGCCGCCCGGCGACAATTGGCGGCCCCCGCCGGCAGGTCTCGTCAAACGGCTCAAGCGCGGCCACAGGAGCTGTTCGCTGTACTGGAACCGCGACATCGCCTGCGCCCGACGAACCCCCGCGTGCGACGGCGGGCGTCGATCTCGCATGGGCTCCTTGCTCAAGGTGCAGACGCATTGCCAGTCGACGACGGCGACGATTGCAACCCTTGTCGTGAGTCATCTGCTTCGTTCACGATTTGGTAACACGGGCAGATGCGGAAACGAAACTCGAACCGGCGCCGGTTCTGCGAATCTGACCGAGCGACTTCCGCAAAGCACACAGCTCGCAGCCAGAAGATCGACACGGACAAGGTCCGCGCGGACTAAAACGGAATTGGAAATTCTCGCCGTGTGCAAAGGTCACAGCGATCGAGCCCGACTTGTCTCAGAAGAAGCGCCGGAGTTTGGAGAAATTCTGGTGCCGCGGATCGTCGCCGAGCCGCTGGTTCCCGTGTCGTGCGACTTTATCTGACGGCCGCGAAAACAAATTCAAATGGCCGATAATATCGTAAAAACACGGAAAATCGTCGAATCGCCAGAGTTCTAGCGGCTGCGATCCGACGTGCTCGACACTAAAATTGGACATGTTCGTGGCCGGCCCCCCCCGCGTTCGGCGCGGAAAGCGTTATTCGCTGGGGCAGTTGCGCCCATCAGCGGCGGATGCGGCTGCGCAATTAGGCAAGCCGCTACGCGGTGCAGCAGCCTAGATTTTGGCCGAGGCACTTTTCGCCCGGTCGAGGGCTGAGAAAATGTAGCGCTGCGAAGGGCACGCAAACGGTTCAAATGTTTGTATCGTCAGTCCGTTGTGGCTAGACTCGCCATGCGATCGCTCGCGCGATGATCGATTCTCACGACGATCGCGGCTTGAGATTTGCAACAACAAACGAGCGGTGCTGGTGAGCGGCTTGCTGGCCAGCATTTTTTGGGTGACACGCTCGCCCGCCGTGGGTGTTTGACCGGGCACATGTGTTGTCGTGTGCTGCAGACCCCGCGAGCAAACGTGAGTGGAGCGCGGTGAATCGCTCGTCGCCCGCCGCAGCAAACAGGCTGCGAGTTCAGTACGGCTGAGCGCGGAGCGCCAGCCAGGATGTCCAGGAGAGAAACGCGTAATGTGAACCGCCATTAATACATCAAGTAAAAAATATTGAAAACAACAAGAAGCCGCTCAACTCCGTTGCCAACTGCAAAGGACTCGTGCCTTTGGCCGCTGTGATCATTCGGCGGCGCCGTTCAACGGGCCTGAACTTGGGCCACTTCCACTCACCTCGACCTGAGACCCTCTGTAGCCTCTGCGCCAAAAACATCCTGTTCAGCATCCATTATGAGGAAGCCCACCATGAAGAAGCATTTTGCTGTCGCCGCCGCGTTGATCGTCCTGTCGACTTGCACGAGCGCCATGGCTAACAGCATTGGCTGGCACTTTTCCAACGGCTTCTCCGGAAACGCTTCGGCGCTCAACGCGAGCGATTCGGCCGGTGCGCCGGGATACGTGCAGACGAACTGGAACAACGGCCTGGGCGTCGGCCAGGGGGTGTCGCCCACGCCGCAGTCGCTCGTGAATTCGTCCGGTGGCGCGACGGGCGCCACGCTCAACACGTTCACGCTCAGTGCTGATAACTCCTGGAGCCTCGGCAACTACACCACCCCCGATACGAAGCTGCTCAGCGATTTCGCCGACAATAACCCCTCGCTCAGCTTCTCAGGAGTTCATTCGTTCACGCCCGACGGCTACACCGTGGTGGTCTACTACAACAACAACGAAGCCTTCATCAGCGGCTCGGACAGCAATCTGACGGTCAATGGCGACACCAAGGTGATCTATACCAGCGACGTCGCCACAAGCTATCTGCCGTGGTCGGCGGGCACCAATCCGTCGAACTACGCCGTCTTCACCGGCGTCAACGGCGACACGCTGAACATCAGTCTGGCAGGCGTCAACGGCACCAACAACGACGGCATCTCGGCAGTGCAGATCATTTCTTCGGCAACGCCCGAGCCGTCGTCGCTGGTCCTGGCCGGCTTGGCCGCCGCGGGCCTGGCGCTGGTCGTCCGCCGGAATCGCAAAGCCTAAGGCGAGTCAATCCGCGATTTCTTCAAACCGCTCGAGCACGGCGCTCGAGCGGTTCGTTTTTGCGCTGGTGCGGCATTCCATCGTTGGGAAAAAACCGACGACCGATTGCCGCGGGCTCGCCAGTTGCAGGCCGTCACGACGGCGCTCACAATAACGGAGGGAATTGCGGCCCGGATTACCAAACTGGGAATTTAGCTGACCGGCTGCCCGCCATGCACTGCACGTCGCCCGGTCCGGAGTCCAATCAGCGCGCTCCAAGCACGGCAAATTGTCCGCCGTTGCACGCCTGGATGGCCCGCCGTGGTGCCGCGGGGGCCGGGCATTGAACGAGCTCTTTGTTTATGCGGCGCTTGGCATCGCACTGGTGGCGTGCCCCGCGGCCGGAACAATCGGCCACGCGGCCGAACCCGAGCGGCAGGCCGGCGTCGAAGGCTTCGTCCTCGCCGATGGGTTGCGGCTGGAACTGATGGCGAGCGAGCCGCTGGTCGAAAGCCCCTGCGCGTTGGCGTTCGACGCCCGGGGCCGGTTGTTCGTGGCCGAGAACCGCGGCTATCCCACCGGGCCGCCAGACGGCGGCGAGCCGCTGGGCCGGATCGCCCTGCTCGAGGACCGCGACGGCGACGGCCGCTACGACGCCCGGACCGACTTCGCCACCGGGCTGACCTTTCCCAATGGCCTGATGCCCTGGCGCGACGGACTGCTCGTGACCTCCGCGCACCGAGGTGCTGTTTCTGGCCGATACCGATGGCGACGGCCGGGCCGACGTGCGGCGCGTCGTGCTGACGGGTTTCAGCACGGCCGGCAGCACCCAGCTCCGCGGCAGCCACCCGACGCTGGGCATCGACAACTGGGTTTACATCACCAGCGGCTTGACGGGCGGCAAGATCAGCTCGCCGTTGCGCCCGACCAGCAGCCGGTCGAGGTGGGCCGAACCGATATTCGATTCAACCCCGACACGGGCATCGTCGAGCCGGCCGACGGCGGCTCGCAGTTCGGCCTGTCGTTCGACGACTTCGGCCGGCGGTTCATCTGCTACAACCGGGTTCACGTCCAGCACGTGGTGCTCTCGTCGAAATGGCTGCGGCGCAATCCGCATCTGGCGTTCAGCGACACGGTGGAGAACTGCCCTGCCGAAATGGTCGCCGAGCCGGCCAAAGGGCACGGCCGCGCGGCCCAGATCTTTCCGCTGAGCCACAACGTGACCACAGCCGATTCGCACGCCGGCACGTTCACGGCGGCCTGCGGCGTGACAGTCTATCGCGGCACTGCCTTGCCAGCCGAGTATCGCGGCGGCGTGTTTGCCTGCGATCCGACGGCCAACCTGATCCACTTCGACCGCCTGGAGCCGCGGGGCGACATTCACCGCTCGCCGGGTTGAGGCAGGGCGCGAGGTGCTGGCGACCGCCGACGATTGGTTCCGGCCGGTTTTTCTCGCCAATGGCCCCGACGGGGCTCTGTGGATTTGCGATATGCACCGCAAAACGATCGAGCATCCCGATTACTTGCCCGAAGCGGTCCGCAAGCACACGGATTTCGACAGCGGCCGAAATACGGGCCGGATCTATCGGCTCTACCGCGATAAGGCTCGGTCGGCCGGCCGGCCGAGCCTACCCGGCGATGAACGCTTGGACGAGGCATCGAACCTAGATCTGTCCCTATTGTTGTCCGCGCTCGGAGGCTGGCAGCAGGATACAGCCCAGCGGTTGCTCCTCGAGCGACTCCGTAGTACGCCCGATCCGGTCACGACAACCTGGCTCAAGCGTCTCGCGTTGGGCGGTCCTGCGGCAAATTCGCCCATCGCGGGGGCGACTGTCCATGCACTTGGATTGCTGGAAAGGACTGGCCAACTTGATCGCGAGACGATCTCCGCCGCGATCCTGCATCCAGCCACGCCGGTACGGGTGCACGCGATTCAATTGGCCGCTTCACGCTTGCGCGACTGGCCGGCCGGCGAGGAGCTGGTCATCCAGGCTGCCGACGATCCCGATCCTCGAGTCCGGTTCTTCGCCGCCCTGGCGTTGGGCAAAGCGCCGGCGGATCACGATCCGGCGCCGATTGCCCGCATCGCGCTGCGGGATGCCGAGGATCGCTGGGCCCGGGCCGCGCGCGCTCAGTTCAATCGCCGGCCGCGAGCGGGCGTTTCTCGAGGCGCTCGCCAAGGCGCCCGGGCCGGTGCAACCAGGTCAGGCCGAGTTGTTCTACGAGTTCGGCCGGGTGCTGGGCGCCGCGGCGCCGGCCGAGGCCTGGCCGGAGTATCTGACCCGGATCACGATCGGCTGGCCCGATGCGCCGCCCGAACGGCAGATACCGCTCCTGGTCGGCATCGCCGAGAGCCTGCGGCGACACGAAAGCGCGAATCGACCAATCTGCTTACCGCCACCCTGGGCGATGCTGCTCGGGGCGAGCCGAGCGTACGCCAAGCGATTGCGGCGCTCGTCGAGCGACTCCGCCCAAACGGCGGCCGACGCCGAGCAATCGCTCGACCGGCGCCGCTGGAGCGCGGCCCTGGCAGGTTACAGCGATTTCGAACATGCACGCCAAATGCTGCTCGGGCTCGTCGATCCAGGTCAGCCCGCCGTGCTGCAGGCCGTCGCCGTCCGTGCGCTGGTCGGCATGCAGGACGACGCGGTCGTCGTGGCGCTGCTCAACCGCGACCGGCTCCGCCATTACGGGCCGCGGCTCCGCGAGGAAGTCCTCTCGGCCCTAGCCGCCGCCACGCACCACGCACCGGCGCTGCTGGCAGCGTGGAAGCGGGCACGGTCAATCCGGCCGATTTGGATCTCTCGCTCCGCCGCCGGCTCACCGAGCATCGCGACGAGGCGATTCGCACCCGGGCCGTTCAGCTCTGGGGCGGCTTGCCCGGCGGCGACCGCATGGCTGTGTACGAGGATTACAAATCGGTCGCCAGCTTGCCGGCCGATCCGCAAAACGGCTGGCGCGTGTTGGCCGAACTTGTGCCCAGTGTCATCGACTGGACAGGCAGGGGGTATCGGTCGGGCCGGACCTGTTTGGCATTCGCAATCAGCCCAAGGAAGCGATCCTGCTGCACATCCTCGTGCCTGACCGCGAAATTACCACGGCCTTTACCGCCTACTCGCTGCTGACCAAGGACGGCCGCTCGCTCTCGGGCCTCGTCACCTCCGAAACGCCGACCAGCATCACGCTCCGCCAGCCATTGGGCAAGGAAGAGACTCTGCTCAAGGCGGACGTCGAAGAGCTGCTCGGCCAGCACCGAAATCGCTCATGCCCGAGGGATTGGAAAAAACGATCACCCGACAGGAATTCGCCGACCTGCTGGCCTATCTGAAGGGCGAGTGGCTGGGCGCCGGCGACGCAGCGGTCGAGCCGCCAGAGGCACAGCCGGATCGATCGCTGAGCCGGTAACTGTTAGGGAAAACTTATTGGCGGGCGCGGCCCCGCCGCGGGTATGCTGACGACGATTCGACGCGCGGCGCCATCTGAAGAGTTAATACGAATCGGGGGCCGACCGGAGGAAGCTCGGGATGTATATCTATTGGGGTAGCGGCGGTGATCGCAAGCAGCTCGCCGCCAATGCCGATCCGACGCTCTGCGACCGCTGCCACACCCTGACGCCGAATAGCTATTGGCTGGAGTATCGATATTTTCATTTTTACAGCGTCTTCGGCGTTGTGACCCGGAGGCAGTACTTTGCCGTGTGCAATCGCTGCCAGACGACGCGCGAAGTAGCCAGGCAAGATGTGCCGGCCGAACATCTGTCGACCAATCCCATCCCCTACTCGCACCGTTGTGGCTTGCTGATCGGCGTGGGACTGGTCACGGCGATTTGTGTGGCGGTCGCTTTGACCGAAGACACGAGGCAAAACAAAAAGGTCGCTCAATTCCCTCCGCCGCGGGCGCCGCAGCCCTTCGCACCGCAACCTTTTGCTCCGCCGCCAGGCCCGCAGCCGGCAGCTCCGCCGCCGGGCCGCTCCGCAGCCCGAGGTGCTGGCCCGAGCCGGTTCGACCGAGCAACCTCTCGCGGCGGCCGCATCCGAGCCGACTCCTAACCCACAATTGGCCGGGCTGCCGCCGAACTTCCAGCCAAAACAGGTGCGGGCATTTGGCGACGAAACGGACACGCCGGGCGGATGGTTCGACGAAGCGGTGCGCGACCGGGCGCCAGAAGGCGGTGTGCTGGTCGGACTCAAGATTGGTGTGGCCACGACTGGCGGCAACGACGCAATCGGCTCGGCGCGAGCCATCTACCGCGTCGGCGAGAAAGAGTCGTTCGGCCGATCGTTCGGCAAGAAACAGAAACGCGTGGTCGTCGTCAAAGCGCGGCCCGGCTATGCGGTCGGCGCGATGGCCGTCAAGGCGGGAACCGCCACCGACGGGCTGGGGCTGTACTTCATGCGCATCGAGGGCGACCGGCTCGACGTGAATGATGTCTACGCCAGCGAGTGGCTCGGCGGAGCCGGGGGCGGTGCGCCGCGGATCCTTGGTGGGGATGGTCGGCCGGCCATCGGTCTCGTCGTGCGCCTCGGCGGCAACGATTTGACGGGCTTGGGGCTGCTCTCGCCGATGGTCCGCTGCCCACGCTCGATGAGTCGGCGGGGGTTCCTTGGCTGCTGGATTGTGTCGCCGCTGCCCGCGGGCTTTCGCGTGGTCGGCTGGGGCGAATTCACCCAAGGGGACCGCCGCGCCCCGGCGGGATTCATGTTCGCCGGCCCGGGAAACCGTGCGACGGCGGAGATCAAGTTCGAGTACGGCGACTTTTTCGACAACGTCAACAACCGCCGCAACGCAGCACGCCGTTATATCAAAGGCGCTCGAAAGGTAATCAGCGCCGCCAAAATGAAACTCGCCGAGGAGAACATTCCAGACGTGGAGAGCGCCACCTTCGAAAAGCCGCTGGTTGTCGAGCTGATGGGCGAGGGAGACAGCGACAAGGAAATCTTCGTCCACCAGGAGATCTTCTTCACCGACAAGGGGTACAACGTCCTGGTCACTGGCGAGGACGAGGACGCCGTCGCCACACTCGTCAAATGGGTTCAAACAATCAAACCCGAAACACTTAGGCACCCCTAATGCGCACTTTGGCCAATGATCGGAAGGCCCTGGCGCTCGTTACGCGCCGATTACCACTCTTTGAGCTTCCAGCGAGCGAGGTGAACTGTATGAGCCGACCATTGAGCTGCACGTTTGTTCCCAGCCTTGGTGCAATCGCTCTCATTTCGCTCATGGCGGCTCAACCGCTTGCCGCGGACGACGCGGCCAAAGCCGCGCCACCGGTCTTCAAGGCCGGCTTCGCCGAGCGCGACATCACCCCGGCCGTCGGGGCCGAGCAGCCGGGTGGCTACGGCAAATCGTTCAACCGCTCGATCCACGATCCGTGCAAGGTTCGGGCGGCGGTGTTCGACGACGGCCGCGAGCGGGTCGCCCTGGTCGGGATCGACGCCCTGTTCATTCGCCAGCCGTCGGTCGCCGAAGCCCGCAAGCGGATCGAGGCCGCCTGCGGCATCCCCGCGGGCAACATCATGATCGCCGCCTCGCACACCCACTCGGGCGGGCCGATGGGCATGATCTATCCGGGCGAATACGATCATGCCGATGAATTGACGCGCAAGCTGGCCTACGAAATGTCGTCGCTCGCCGACGCGGAATACCTCAAAAAAGTTGAGGCCGCGATCGCCGAAGCGGTGTGCGACGCCAACGAGCACCGCGCCACAGCCCGGGCCGCCGCCGGGCTCGGCACGGCCCAGGTGGCCTTCAACCGCCGGTTCCGCATGAAGAGCGGGCTGACGGTCACGCATCCGCGGGCCGGCAATCCCGACATCGTCGAACCCGCCGGCCCGGCCGATCCAACCGTCGGCGTGCTGGCCGCTTGGGACGAAAACGGGCAGCTGCTGGGGTGCGTCGTCAACTTTGCCTGCCACGCCACGACCGGTGTCGGGGGCGTGTCGGCCGACTATGTGGCTTATGTCGAAAAGACGATTCGCGGCCTGATGGGGCAACAAGTGCCGGTCGTTTTCCTGGCCGCGATGGACGGCGATGTCACTCAGGTGAACAACGGCAGCAAGTTCAAGCTCAAGGAGTTCGGCGAGATTTCGGCCCGCTATGTGGGCGGCAGCGTGGGGGCCGAAGCCCTCAAGGTCCTGCTGGCCCTGGAGCAATCGGCCGGCAGCGACATGCCGCTGGCCGCCCGCAGCAAGACGCTCGCCATCAAGCGGCGGGTACCCAGCTCGGTGCGCGTGACCCGCAGCCGCGAGCTGGCCGCGAAAGACCCCCAAACCGTCGACGCTACCGAGTGGGCCTTCGCCAAGGAGATCGTCCTGCTCGATGCCCGACTGAAGCGCGAACCGGTGGCCGACGTCGAAGTGCAGGCGATTCAGGTCGGGCCGGCCGTGTATTGCTCATGCCCGGCCGAATACTTCTGCCAGTACGGGCTGGACATCAAGGCCGGCAGCCCGTTCCCGTTCACGTTTCCCGTGTCGCTGGCCAACGATTGCGTCGGCTACGTGCCGACCGAAGAGGCGCTGGGCCCGCACGGCGGCGGCTACGAAACGCGTCTGACCGGCTATAGCAATCTCGAGCCGACGGCGGGCCGGCAGATCGCCGAGGCGCTGATCGAGTTAGCGGGGAGCTTGAAACCTGGGCCGGTGCCGCAGCCGCCCCCGCTCGAGCCATTCAAGGACAAGGCCTGGTCGTACGGCGACGTGCCGCCGGAACTCGATTGAGCCGACCCAACACCAAGTTATTTTTTAAAGCATCATGAGCAACCGACCGAGCAATTCGCCTTCGATCACCCGCCGCGAGGCCGTGGCCCAAGCGGTTCTGCTGGCCGGCGCCGCGCTCGAGCGGGCCGGCCGCGCGGCAATCCGCCGCCGCGGAGCCGGCGCCGGACAAAGGCTGGATCGATGCCCACGCGCACATCTGGTCAACCGACGTCGAGCATTATCCCCTGACCGGCAAGCTCACGATCAAAGATCTAGATCCGCCCAGCTTCACGGCCGACGATTTGCTGGCGCTCGCCAAACCGGAAGGTGTTCGCCGGGTGGTGCTGATCCAGCACTCGATCTTTCACCTGTTCGACAATTCGTACGTGCTCGACGCCGTCAAGCGGCAACCCGAGGTGTTCCGCGCCGTCGGCATGGTCGACGATCTGCAGCCGGACCCGGCGCAGGAAATGCGGCGGCTGTTGCCGCTGGGAGTGACGGGCTTTCGCATCACGCCGCTCATTCGCGAGGTCGAGCCTGACCGCTGGCTCGATTCGCCCGGCATGGGCCAGATGTGGCGTGCGGCCGCCGACACGCGACAGGCGATGTGCCCGCTGATCGACATGCGACATCTGGCTGCGGTCGATCGGATGTGCGACCGCAACGGCGACACGCCCGTGGTGATCGATCATTTTGCTCGGATCGGCTTCGACGGCACGATCCGCGACGACGACATTGCCCGGCTCTGCCGGATGAGCCGGCACAAGCAGCTGGCCGTCAAGCTTTCGGCCTACTACGCGCTGGGCAACAAAAAGCCGCCCTACGATTATCTGCTGCCGATGATCCGGCGGCTGTACGACACGTTCGGGCCGGAGCGGCTGATGTGGGCCAGCGACTCGCCCTATCAGCTGCAGAACGGCAACGATTACACCTCGTCGATCGCACTGGTCCGCGATCAACTCGATTTCGTCTCGGCCGCCGATCGGCGGCAGTTGCTCGCCGGCACCGCCGAGCGGGTGTATTTCTATCGCTAGGGCGGCGCGACGACATCGTCGGTTGCCACGTTGAGCGAGCCGTGGGGTTTATCCCGACGGTGTGTCACGTCCGGCGTTACGAGACGCTGTCGATAGACAGGGGGCGGCGGGGTCTGGCGACGTACCGTGGGGACAAGCCCCACGGCTCGCTGGCCTTCTCTGCGACTCAGATGTCCCCCGAGCACCGGTGCCCGAAGGTTAAAAATCGTCCGCGGGTGCGGTGCGCTGCTTGTCGCCGTGCGGAGTGCCCGAGTCCTTGCCGCCCCCCTCGCAGAGCGGGCACTTGCCGTCGCCGCCGCACATCCGGCAGAGCGGGCAGCCGTGCTTGCCGTGGGCATGATGTTTGGCAATGTGCTTGGCGATGGCCCTGCGTACTTCGCCTATGGCCGTCCACACGTCGTCGGCCGAGGCGCTCCAGAGGATCGTTAGCGTGGTCCCGTCGACCTTGGGGTCGAGCGCGGCGGTGAGCTTGCGTCCCAGCTCGTTGGGGCAGAACAGCTGAGCCTGGGCCTTCCAACCTTCGATCAGGTCGAGCGCCTGGCCGGCGGTCTCCTTGTCGGTCAGCACGGCCCGGGCCTTGAAGAACGACTTGCCCTCGCTTTCGCCGCTCACGAAGCGGAACGAATCGACGTGCTTGGCGACCGGCGGAGCATGGTGCAGATCGGCCGCGGCGATTCCCTGCAACCGCAGCAGCGTGGTAGTGCCGGCCGGGATGTTGCCGCCCAGTGCGGCATCGGCGGCCAGACCGGGGGCCTTGCCGTCGAGCACGTCGAGCGCGCCCTTCAGATCGTCGGCGCTGGGCGCCAGCACGAGCTGATCGCGGCCGTGAAAGGTGGCGGAAACGCTCCACTTATGGTCGCGATGCTTGCCGCTCCAGCTGAGGATTTCGTAGTCGCCGTGTTTGCTGCTCTCGCGGCCCGGCAGGGCTCCGGTCAAGACCTTGATCCGGTCCGGATCGAACGCGGCGGCGACGATCGTCACGGCATCCGGCTTGCCGATCTTCCGGCCGTAGAAGGTGATGCCGTGAACGTCCTTGGTCGGATCCATGCCCAGCATCGCGGTGACGAAATTGATCTTGTTCTGGGCGTCCTTGTGCCGCTCCAGGGCCTCGTGCCAGGCCTTTTGCACCACGGTCGAAGCCCGCACCGCGTCGACGTCGATGTGGGCCACCCACTGGGCGTCGGCGGCGACCTGCTTGGAGTCGAGCGGCGCGGCGGACAGCCCGCCCGCCAGCAACAAGACGGCCGAAAATGCCAGGACCAGGCTGCGTCGCATGAGTCGGTTCTCCACGAATCGGGAAATGGATCGGAATCCCAGTGGGGGGAGCGCCGGGTAGTACCTGTCGCCCAGGATGATTGTTTCAGATTCGCGCCGATTCGCAAATCTTACGCGCCCTCCGGCCGGCACCAGCAGCCGCCGCCTTGGGGGGTCGGCAAATCAGAATGCCCGCGATTTTCGCCCAGTCGGGGAGAAATCAGGCCGGCCGACGCTAGCGGCGCAGGCAAAGGCACGGCCGGACACCGACGCTGCCCACAAGCGGAATTGCCCGACAGCGGCAGCGCCGGCCTTCCCGCGCGGAAGCACTTCGGGCGCCGCAATGGCGAAGCAGCAAAGCAACCGCCTTTAAGACGCGTCGCTGGGAAACTCGCACGAGCGGCCGGCGGCGGGGTCAGCTGCCCGCGATCGAGTTAGCCACTTTCGTGAACGTCGAGCTGGCATTCGTGCCGATCGTGCGAATCGCCGCCAGCGAAACGACGACGATCAGGGCCAGCATCACGGCATACTCGACGGCCGTGGGCCCGCTTTCGTCGCGGATCAAAGTCCGCAGCCGTTTCAAGATGAATTGCACCGCAAGCTCCTCGTGAGTTCGGCAAACAGGGGGGCGGCACCGCCCCGTGGCCGCCAGGAATTCCGCCAGCATCAGAAGCTTAGTTCAAGAAATGTCCGCGAGCCTGCCAGCGACGGAAAATTCGGCTTGTTGACCATCGGCCGACCAGGCCGGTCGCCCCCGAACCGCAACCATCCCCTTACAATCGACAAGAGTCGGCCAACCGATCGGCCGGCCCATTGGGCCGTAGACCGTCATGGTCAGGTCGTCAGGGCGTGCCATGCTCGCTGCACTCGCGCCGGGTGAGACGATCTCGCCGACTGCGCCGCGCGGACCCGTCAGCCGATGGCTTTGGCAATCACGAAGGCCGCAGTGGCCGCCAGCGTGCCCACGATCACGGTTTGCCAGGCGCTGCGAAGCGGCTTGTCGGTGGTGAAGCGTCCCTTGACGTAGCCGAAGACGAGCAAGGCCAAGAGCGTCACGATCACCGAGCCGACCAGCGCCCGATGCACCGTCGGCAGAAAGAAGTACGGCGCCAGCGGCACCAGTCCGCCGGCGACGTACGACAGTGCGATCGTCAGCGCGCTGCGGCCGGCCCGGCGGGGGTCGGGCTCTTCGAGCCCGAGCTCGAACCGCATCATGAAGTCGACCCACCGCTTGTCGTCGGCCCGGATCGCCGTGACGACGTCGGCCACCTTGTCGTCGGCCAGGCCGTAGGAGCGCAAGACATCGGCGACTTCGGCCGCTTCGACCTCGGGAACCGTGCGGACTTCGCGCTCTTCGCGGGCCCGCTCGGCGGCGTAATGTTCGGCATCGGTGCGGGCGGCCAGGTATCCGCCCAAACCCATCGCGATCGCCCCGGCGGCCACTTCAGCCAGGCCGGCCGTGACGATGATCCCGCTCGACGCCACGGCCCCCGACAATCCGGCCGCCAGCGCGAACGGCACGGTCAGGCCGTCGGACATGCCGATCACGACGTCGCGAACGGTTTCCGAGGCAGTGAAATGCTGCTCGACGTGGGGAGTTTGCGGCACGGCTGGGCCTTCGCGAAGAAGTTGCGCTGCCTGCGGCGCTCGAACCCGGCCGCGGATCAGGGAGCTGGCTGGAACAACCGATACGTTTTGTAACCGCCGCCGAGATTGGCCGCCGAGAATCCGTGTTGCAACAAGATTCGCGTGGCCAGGTAACCGCGCTGGCCGACCTGGCAATAGGCCGCAATCGGCCGCTCGCGCGGCAGCTCCGCCAGCCGCGCGCGGAGCTCGTCGACCGGAATGTTGACCGCCCCGGGAATGTGCCCGGCCGAAAATTCCTCCGGCGTGCGGACGTCGAGCAGGAATCCTCGCTCGGCCGCCGGCGGAGCCAGAAACTCGTCGACATCCAACTGCGGATGGTCGCCGCGCACCAGGCCCGCGGCCACGAAGCCCGCCATGTTGACCGGATCCTTGGCCGAACCATATTGCGGGGCGTAAGCCAGCTCCATTTCTTCCAGGTCGAACACCGTCAGGCCGGCTTGCAGCGCGACGGCCAGCACGTCGATCCGCTTGTCGACCCCCTCGCCGCCCACGGCCTGGGCCCCGAGCAATTGGCCCGAGTCCGGGTCGAACAGGACCTTCAGCGCCATTGGTTCCGCGCCGGGATAGTAGCCGGCGTGCTGGGCCGGATGGAGATAGACCTTGCGAAACTTGCGTCCCGCGCGGCGGAGGGCCTTTTCACTGGCGCCGGTCAGAGCGGCGGTCCGCTCGAAGACGCCAACGATCGCCGTGCCTTGCGTGCCGCGGTATTGGGCCGGGCGGCCGAAGATGTGATCGGCCGCGATCCGGCCTTGCCGGTTGGCGGGCCCGGCCAGCGGCACTTGCACCGCG
Organism: uncultured Planctomycetaceae bacterium; assembly: GCA_963828155.1. Lineage (GTDB taxonomy): Bacteria > Planctomycetota > Planctomycetia > Pirellulales > PALSA-1355 > CAWCAX01. Next base: position 76,387 of record CAWHDQ010000005.1, on the reverse strand, counting down.
GCGCCCGAGACCACGTCGGTGACTTCGATCGCATCGCCGACGGCGTAAACGTCCGGGTCGCTGGTCTGCATCTGGGCGTTGACCTGGATGCCGCCTCGCGCGCCCACCGCCAGGCCGGCGTCGACGGCCAATTTGTTTTCCGGTCGCACGCCGACGCCCAGAATCACCAACCCGGCCCGCAGCTGCTCGCCCGACTTCAGCCGCACCACAACCTCGGCGCCGTCCGGTTCGAACGCCTCGGCCGATTGGCCGAGCAGGACTTGCACGCCGTGAGCCCGCAGGGTTTGCAGGATAGGGGTCGTCATTTCCTTGTCGAACGGCGGCAGGACCTGATCTTGCAGCTCGACCACCGTGGTGGCCACGCCGCGGCGGACGAAGTTTTCGACCAGTTCCAGCCCGATGAAGCCCGCGCCGACGACGACGACTTCTTTGACGCCCTGATCGACGCGCTGCTTGATCCGGTCGACGTCCTGCAGGTTTCGCAGCGTCTGGACCGCATCCAGCTCGACGCCCGGGATCGGCGGACGTAGCGGAGCGGCTCCGGGCGCGAGGATCAGCTTATCGTACGATTCTTCGTAGGTGCGGTCGGCTGCCAAGTCGCGGACCACGACTTTCTTGGCCGCCCGGTCGATGCGTTCGACGCTCTGCCGGGTGCGGACATCCAGATTGAATCGCGTCCGCAGCCGCTCCGGAGTGGTGACGAGCAGCTTTTCGCGCTGGGCGATCTTACCGCCGACGTAATACGGCAAACCGCAATTGGCAAACGAGACGTCCGGCCCACGCTCGAAAACGACGATCTGGGCGTCTTCCGACAATCGGCGGGCCCGCGCCGCAGCCGAAGCTCCGCCCGCCACGCCGCCGACGATCAGGAGTTTCATCATGCGCTGCGCAAGCTGTAATTTCTCGGAGTCGTCCGCGGACCCCACATCCGGCCGGCCTCGCGAAAATCTGAATCTGTCCCCCGGGCGGACGGCCCAGCCGCCGGTCAATCGTAACAGATCGACCCGGCCCCCAATAGCGGCAGCGCCGCGTCGCGTGGATCCGGGCCGAGCGGCGCAATGCTCGGCGCAGCCAGAAGTTGGCGAAATGCATCGCCATCGACGGCGGCCGACCGCGACAGCGGCGGCGCTCAGCCGGAGTGAGGCGCTGGCGGCCGGCAGATCGGTTGCCCGATGCGCCGCGGATCCGCGCGGCCAGCGGCTGGCTGGTAAAAATTCGGTGCCCGTCGTTCGACGAACTGCGCAACTGGTTCTGTCTGTCAACCCCCCGCGAAGTTGCCATGTGTTGGCGAGGTGCGCGCGGCCCACGGCCGGGCAACAAAACGCACTTCTAACCTGGCCCAAAAGCAATCGGAACAATTTGCCGGTAGGTTTTGGCCCATTCGACTCGCTAGCGAGCGGGTCTTCGACCGCGCGCGTGGAATATCCGAGTAGCCTGGCCATACCCCTCGAGCCTCATCGATCACCGAAGGAATGCTAATGACAAGGTTCTCAAAGCGGAACGGAATCAGCGGCCGACGCCACTCGAAAACCCGCCGCCCGACCGAACCGGCGGCCAGTGCGTTTCGCTATGAGACCTTGGAAGCCCGCCAGATGTTGACCGGCTTCACCGCGGGCGATCTGGCCGTTTTGCAGCTCGCCAGCACGTCGAACAACACCACCGGGGCGGTTCTGGATGTCAGTCCCTCGATCGCGAACCAATCGAGTCCGGTGAGCTTCGCAATTTCCCCCACCGGGACCAACGCGATCCGGTTCAGCGATTCGGGGACGAGCGGTTTTCTCTCGGACACCAATGACGGCTCGGAGCTCTCGTTTGCGGCATACAACACTTCGGACACTACCGACTCGAACCTCGCGACCGTCACGGCCAACGATCCGGCCGGCGACCGTGCCGTGGCGACCCTCGACGCTGGCGGCAATTTTGTCCTCCAGACCCATTACACGGGGACGAGTGGCAATCAGGCCCGCTCGGCGACGAGCCTCGATAACTCGAATTGGTTCATCAGCGACAAGGGGGGTTTGTACACGAACGGCGCGACCTCCGCATCGCTGACGACCAACATTCTGGACACCCGGAGTTTTGGCGGGACCGTTTACGTGAGTTCCACCTCGGCGGCCGCAGGGGTCTCGACTGTGTCCGGTCCGACGGCCCACAGCCTGAGCGGGCTGCCCGGCTTGGCATCGGACTCGAAGATCCAGGACTTCTACCTGATTCAATCCGGCTCCAACGGCTCGACCTTCGACGTGCTGTACACGCTCGATCAGGGTTCCACGAACGCCACGATCAACAAGTTCTCCCTGGTCGGCGGCAGCTGGGTGGCCAACGGAAGTTACACCGTCACCGGCAACGCCACCAGCATGATCGCCGAGAACGACGGAAACAGCGGAGCCTATTTGTACGTCGTCACAACCGCTCAAGCGGCCGACAACAGCGTGGTCCGGCTCACCGACACCACCGGTTGGGTCAATAATTCGAGCCCGACGACCGGCTTCACGCTGTCCGGCAGTACGACCCTGTATACCGCAACCGGGACCAGCACGCTGAAGGGGATCGCGTTCGCCCCGGCCGCATCCACGGCGCCGACCGTGGCCAGCCCCACCAGCACCAGCGTTGGAATCAACGTCGCCACGCTCGGCGGCACGGTGACCCGAACGGGCAGCGGCGTCTCCGGAACCACATCGACCGCCGTTGTCAGCGACACGGTCAGCGGCTATGGAGTCGTTTACTCGCCGACTTCCGTCAACAGCACTCCCATCATCGGCGGAACTGGAGTGGTGCAGGTCGCTGGCAGCGGAACGGCGATCTTCAACCCCTTCACGGTCAGCGCTAGCGGGCTGCAGGCCAACACGGCTTATTCCTACGCGGCCTACGCCACCAATTCCGCCGGCACCAGCTATTCCTACGGCACGTTTACCACCAGTAACGCGAATCCTCCGTCGATCGATACCCCGACCGACGCTTCGATCACCGCTACCAGTGCGGTGTTGGGCGGCACGGTGGAGTCGAGCGGCGGGGCCGGGGTCCAGACCACCGCAACCGGTATCGTGTACGCCTTGACATCCGTCAATGGCAACCCGCAGCTCAACGGCACTGGCGTCACTGAGCTCGACACCGGCAGCCCCGTCAACAGCGGGGCCTTCACGCTGCCGGTCGCCGGCTTGACCCCCGGCGCACATTACACATTCGAAGCGTTCGCGACCAACGGTTCGGGGACCACCTACACGTCGGCCACGAGCTTTACGACTCTGGCGGCGCCGAGCGTGACTTCGCCCACGGTCGCCGCGGTCACCGGCACCTCGGCAACGCTCGGCGGCAGCGTCACGTCGGACGGAGGTTCCCCAGTCACCACGCGGGGCGTGGTCTACGCCCCGACGTCGGTCAATGGCAATCCGCAAATCGGCGGCACCGGCGTTACCGAAATGGACGCCGCCGGCCCCCAGGGCAATCGCATGTGTTTTAGCGTCCAAACCCGAGGAGAATGCGGGCTAGCACCTGCTCGTTCCAGCCGGCCATCAGGCGTTTGCCACGCAGGCTCTCTTTGAGCGTAGTGTCCTGTTGCAAAATCGACAGCGCCAGTCGCCGGAGGGTGCTGGCGATTTCCGGCCCGTCGCCCTTGCGAATCCGCGAGCGGTCTTCGGAAAAAGTTACATCCAACGTCCAGTGCAAGCGGTTCTCGATGCCCCAGTGGTCGCGAACATGCTTGGCCAGCGTGCGGACGCGGGCCGGCAGGCTGCTGATGAAGTAACTGGTCTCGGTCTGCAACTTCTGGCCGATCGTCCGTTCCCGATACACCATGCCGATCGTCCGCAGTCCCTGCCAACGATGTTTCCGCCGCAACGATTCGGGCAACGGGCAGACGTAATACTCGCGTCGCTCCAGGCGGCCGTGTCCCTGCTCCACCGTTTTGTGACGCTTGACTTCGGCTGGCGCATAGTCGCGTTCGGCCAGATCGATGAAGTGGGCGCTCACGTCCGCCAGCAACGTCGGCTGGTTGTCTTTCAAAGTAATCACATAGTCGGCCTGGCGGGCGACGATCGCCTGAGCCGTCTCGCGTTGACAGTGCATGGCATCGAGCGTGACAACCGCGCCTTGCAGTTCGAGCAACTCCAGCAGTTGGGGCACAGCCGTAATCTCGTTCGACTTGTGGTCCACCGCGATTTGCCCCAGCGACAGACGCTGACCACAGGCCCAGGCGCTGACCAGGTGCAACGGGGAGCGGCCGGCCGCCGTGTCGAAACTGCCGCGCAAGGTCTTGCCGTCGATGGCCACGGTCTGGCCTGCCAGCGGTTCGCCGACCGCGGACAGCCAGCGCTGGACGCAGAGAAAGAACTGGGCCGTGTCGAGCCGGGCGAACACCCGGCTGAAGGTGTCGTGCGACGGAGTGCCGTGCGGCAGATCGAGAAATTCGGCAAACCAACGCCGACGGATGTGGGCGAATCGTTCGATGTCGGCATAGCTGTCGCAGCCCGCCACGGTGGCGCAGACGGCAATCGCAATTAGCGACAACAGCGGGTGCAAGCTGTTGGGTGCGGCGTGGATCGTCCAGCGGTTCGAAGACGGAAAAACTTTCAACCAGCTTTGTAACGCTTGCCATAGCCCCTCCGTGAAATGCCGAGATTTCGTCAGCCGCCCCGCGGCCGACTTGACTCCTTCACGAACGAAGCAAACATTAAGCCAGAACGCCCTCGAACATGCGATTGCCCTGAGCGGCACGACCGGCCAGTTCAACGTCCCGATCAGTGGATTGTCGGGGTCGACAAGCTACTCGTACGAAGTGTTCGCGACCAACGCGATCGGCACCACCTACACACCGGTCAGCAGCTTCAGCACCGCCGCGCCGGGGATCATCGCGGCCTGGGATTTCACCGCCCTGGCGGGCGCGGGCGACAACAGCCCGGCGCCCACCTACGGCACCGGCACAGCCACCACCCTGGGCATGACCAATGGCTACAACGGAGGAAATACGGCGAGCGACGACGTCATTTCCACTTCCGGCACGGCGAACACCGGTTTCACCGAGAACACCTGGCGCATCCGCGGCACGGGGCACAATGGCTGGGCCACCTACCAGAACGGCGCCGGCGCCCCCCAATATTCGCAGGGCATCGAGCTCGACACCAGCACCGTCGGCTATTCCAACATCGTCTTTTCGTTCGACTGGTATTCGACGACACAGGGCATCCGCGACTTGCAGGTACAGTACAACACCGGCAGTGGCTGGGTGAATTACCAAGGCCCGAGCCCCACCGGAACCTTCGTCACCGGCGGAAACGACTATTACAACGCGGTGCTCAGTCCGGTAAATCCGACCATCCACATCGACCTCAGCGGTGTGGCCGCGGCAAACAACAATCCGGACCTGGGCATTCGCCTCGTGTCCGCCTTCGACTCGACCGGCACGCTGGGCAATGAATACGCCAGCGCAGCCAGTACGGCGGGGGACGTCGTTCCCTATAACAACAGCTCCGGAAACTGGCGGTTCGCCAACTTGACGTTCCAGGCGGGCACGATGACCAGCACCGCCATCACGGCCAATCCCCCCGCGGGGCAAAGCCCACACCAGAATGTGACGTTCACCGCCACGGTCACGCCGGCCAGCGGCACGCAATTTTCCAGCGGCACGGTCAACTTCTATGACGGCGCCACTCTGATCGGCTCAAGCGGCGTCACCCAGGTCGGCGCGACCAACGTCGGCACGGCCAGCATTACGGTCAACAACCTCGCCCCGGTGTGCATAGCGACATCACCGCTCAATACGCGCCGGCCTCGGGCAATGGCCTGATTGCCAGCGGCTCCAGCATGAACCTCGTGGCGGGCGACCCGACCGACAACCCGATTTCCTACACCATCAACGCCCCTCAGGCGACGGGCGTCGACGTCAGCCCCGTCGCCGGGCAATCGTTCAGCGGAGTCGTGGCCACTTTCTCGGACGGAACCTACACGACTCCGACTGGCTTTACCGCCTCGATCAACTGGGGCGACGGCCATACGTCGAGCGGTACCATTGCTTTCGCCGGCACCAAGAACGAAACCAACATCAACGGCCAGATCGTCAGCGTGAACACGTTCACGGTGACCGGGTCGAACACTTATGCGAGCACCGGCTCATACCCGCTGAGCATCACGATCACCGACCCGAACGGCAATGCCGCCACGGTCGAGCCGACGGCGCGAGTCGCCTACGCGCCGCTGGCGGTGACCGCCGCCGGTACGCTCAGCACGTCCTTCGGCGCAAGCTTCACGAACCAGACGGTCGCGACTTTCACCGATCCTGGGCTGGTGGCATTGGGGCTCGCCGATCCGACAACTCAGTTCTCGGCCAGCATCAACTGGGGCGACGGCCAGTCCAGCGCCGGCACCATCGCCTACAGCTCTGCAACCCACACCTTCAGCGTCGTCGGTTCGCATGCCTATTCCCAGGCTGGCGCCTATTCCGTTTCCGTGGCGCTCACCCCGCTGACGGTGTCGGTCGAGCGGATCGATTCCAGCGATCCAACCAACCTCAATCTCGTCGGGGATGAAAACGGCAATCATCTGACCGATTCACCCTCAGCCGACTTCATCGACCAATTCGCGATCGGCGCCAGCAACCAGACCAGCCCCTTGTACACCACCAGCCTGCCGACCGTGGCCACCGCGGGGGGCAACGAAGCCTTGACCAACAGCAGCTATTCGGTGTCCGAAGGGGAACTGACACTCTCCACCAATGGGCAGTACCTGGTCACGGGCGGTTACAACGACACCGTGAGTGCCTGGGCTCCACAACAGACTTTTTCGCCAGCCTCCGCGATCAATCGCGTGATTGGCACCGTCGACGGTCAGGGCAACGTCAATACCACGACGGCGCTGACCGACGCCTACAGCGGCGACAATTTCCGCGGTGTCGCCAGCACCGACGGAGCCAACTTCTGGACCGCTGGCCACGCCGGTTCCGTCGGTGACGACTACGTCCATTACACGCAGCTCGGCGCGACGACATCGACCACGATTACGGGCGCCAACAGCGCACGGACAATCCCGAAAACATCAACACGGTCGAAATCTTCAACGGCCAGCTATACGAAGGAGTGCGGAGCGTCGGGGGCGCCACGGCGCCGGCGGGCATTTACCAGATCGGCTCCGGCCTGCCGACCAGCGGGACCGCGTCGGAGTCCCTGTTCATTCAGGTTCCGCAGTCCAATCCGCTCGATCTGGAGGCCAGCAGCAAGCCGATGAGCCCGTTCGGCTTTTATCTGGCGGACTTGCCGAACAATCCGAATTCCATCAACGGCGTCAACGTCGCGTACATCGCCGACGCCGAGATGGGCATCGCCCGGTACGACTACTACCAGGCAGCCGGCCAGGCCGCTCCGCAGTGGAACTTCAGCTACTACATCGACAGCACCGGCTCATTCAAGGACAGCGTCTACACGCTCGACAGCCAAGGGAACATTACGCCCACAGCTGCTTTCGACTCGACCAACCCGATTCCCAGCTCGAATCCCAATGCCGATCCCTCGAAAGTCGGCGGAGTGCGGGAGCTGACCGGACGCGTGGTCAATGGCCAGGTTGAACTGTTTGCCGTGTCGGGCTTCGGCACGGGTGCCCAGCCCAACCCGGGCGGAAGCGTGATTGAAGTCACCGATCCGGCCGCGCTGACGGTCCCCGGCAATTTCCTCAATACGACCGACACGCTCACCACGCTGGCGACCAATCCAACCAGCGACCCTGCCGAGCTTACCGGCATTGCCTTCTCGCCGACCGTTTCGGTAGCCACGGCGGTCGACGTGCTTCCGGCGGTATCCTTGACGGCGAGCGCCCAGTCGGTGAACGACGTCGGGGGCACGTTCAGCGTGCAGGTCCAGCTCTCGTCGGCGTCGAACCTGCCAGTCACGATTCCGTTCACACTCGGCGGGACGGCCGTCGCCGGAACCAACTACACTGCGGTCACCGCCAGCCCGCTGGTCATTCCGGCCGGCCAAACCAGCGGCACGATCACCTTCAACGCGCTTCAGGATGCATCGTTCCACCCGAACACGACTTTGATCGTCGGCCTGGGCACGCCCACGAATGCCACGCTGGGTGCGACAACGAGCGACACGGTCACGATCGACGTCACTCCGCAAGTCACGACCTTCAGCGTTGAGAAGGGATTGGCCGAGCGTTCGTACATTCGCTATCTGGACGTGACGTTCAACGAGCCGGTGGCCAACCTGACCCTCAATGCTTCGACCGTGAGCCTGACCCATTACGATCTCAACGGCGCCAACCCGACGCCGGTCAACCTCAGCGGCGTTGCCTTCCATCTGGTGGATCACGTGATGGAGCTCGACTTCGGCGCGGGCGGAATCGGCGGCAACGAGAATCTGGCCTAACGCCATCAACAATTGGGCCAGCCTGATCAGCGCCGACGGCTATTACAAACTGAGCATCAACGCCGGCGGCGCCGTATTCACCGAAGACTTCTACCGGCTGTTCGGCGACGTGATCGGCACCGGCGGCGCCACGTCGACTGGCGGAGCGAACGGGCCAGGAGCCGTCACCGGCGCCGACGTGGTTGCCATCGGCAATGCTCTGGGGCAGAAGGGCGCACAACGTGAATGCCGACGTGAATGGCGAAGGCTCGGTCACCGCGAGCGACCGAGCGCTGGCCGCCAGATCGGTGGGACGCTATCTGATGGCCGGCCTGCACTTGGATGATTGATCGCGGTCGTACGGCCGCCAGCGTTCGCCGGAGTCCCCATGCTCGGCAAATGCCCAGCGAGACAACTCAAGTCACTTCCTGATTTGCTTCTTGAGATCCTTGAAATTGGAGGAACGCTAATGCAGGCTGCCCGATACGTGCTTGGTTCGCTGGTCGTGGTGCTGGCATGCGCCGCGCCGGCACGGCCGATTTCATCATTTCCGCCGGCGACGTCAGGATGCTGCCCGGCACCACGGCAGAGCTGCCCGTCTACATCACCGGCACGACTGCCGGTCAAACGCTCAACCTCACGAGCTTTGAGTTTCAGATCACCACCGCCGGGGCGACGCAGCTTGCGTTTGCCAATTCGCCGGATCCCGGATCGGATCCCACGTTCAGCGCGGCAAATTATGTGTTTGCCGGTAACAGCGGCGACGTGTTCTATGGCAGCCAGCTGGGGCTCGCGGTCAACACGGTCTATGCGAATGACTCATTTTACGGGGGCGACTTTACTGCCCCGCCCAACTACACCAACACGGTCGTGTCCACCGGCACATACTTGTTGGGATACCTGCCCATCACGACGGCGACGGACGTGCCACCCGTCACCGGCAACTCGTTCACCGTCAGCCTGATCGGCGAGTCGAGCACTTTTCAAGACAACTCGGGACCCTATAACTTCACCAGCACGCCTGGCACGGTCACCATCACGCCCGAACCGGGCAGCTTGATCCTCGTGGGCCTGGGCGCCGTGGGCCTGCTGCTCGCCGCGCAGTCGCCGCCGCAAGGCCTAGCTTGACTGCCAGGCGAAAATACACAAACCGCTCGAGCCGCGCGCTCGGGCGGTTTTTTGTTGCGCTGGCGGAATGGAACTCGCCTGGTGCCGGCCGCAAGGCTGCGAAAATCGAGCACCGGTCACGGACATGGCCCCAGCTTTCAGGGGACAACTGATGCAAATTCCGCTCGCCCCGGAGCGCTTCGCCCAGAAGTCGACCCTGCTGGCAGCCTCGCAAGCTGCAGTGCGGATCCGCACTCGTCTGGCCCAGTCCAACTGCTTTCGCGAAGCGCATTGCGATGCGGCGACTCGACAACGAGAGCCGCGCGGTATAATTGCCCGAACCTGAGCTTTTTGCCACCATCGGATCGTCAGGGCGTCCGGCCACGCGGCGGTCCCGGATCGCTGCCGGTCGTCCGAGGCTTCCGTCGTCGTTGCGCTCCGCAAGGCGCGCCCTACCGAAAGGCCGATCTCATGTCCACCGCCACGAAATCCCAGTCGAGCCGCGCGTCGAAAAAACCTGGCCAGTCGGGCCCGCTCTCGGCCGACGAGCTGCGGAAGATCGACGCCTATTGGCGGGCCTGAACTATCTGGCCGTGGGGCAGATCTATTTGCTCGACAATCCGCTGCTGACCAGGCCGCTCGAGCGGAAGCACATCAAGCCGCGGCTGCTCGGGCACTGGGGCACCACGCCCGGCTTGAACCTGCTTTGCGTCCACCTGAATCGGGTCATCAAGCGCGACGACCTGGACATGATCTACATCATCGGCCCGGGCCACGGCGGACCGGCGCTGGTCGCCCATTCGTACTTGGAAGGTTCGTACAGCGAGCACTATCCCGATATCAGCCAGGACGCCGAGGGCCTGAAGCGGTTGTTCAAGCAGTTCAGCTTTCCCGGCGGCATTCCCAGCCACGTCGCCCCGGAGACGCCCGGCAGCATTCACGAAGGGGGCGAACTGGGCTACGCGCGTCAGCCATGCCTTTGGCGCCGCCTTCGACAACCCCGACCTGATCGTGGCCTGCGTCGTCGGCGACGGCGAAGCCGAGACCGGCCCGCTGTCGGCCGGCTGGCACGGCAACAAGTTCCTCAACCCCGCCCGCGACGGCGCCGTGCTGCCGATCCTGCACCTGAACGGCTACAAAATCGCCAACCCCTGCTACCTGGCCCGGATTCCCCATGACGAATTGACCAAGTATTTCGAAGGCATGGGCTACAAGCCCCATTTCGTCGAAGGGCACGAGCCACTGGCCGTGCATCAGCAACTGGCCGAGGTGCTCGACACAGTCGTGGGCGAGATCAAGGGCATTTGGCAGACGGCCCGCAAGCAGGGGGATGTCCGCCGCCCGCAATGGCCGATGATCGTCCTCCGCACGCCCAAGGGTTGGACTTGCCCGGCCGAGATCGACGGCAAGAAGTGCGAGGGCTATTGGCGGAGTCACCAGGTGCCGATGTCCGACATGGACAAGCCCGAGCACGTCAAGATTCTCGAGCAGTGGATGAAGAGCTACCGGCCCGAAGAGCTGTTCGACGCCGACGGCCGGTTCAACGCCGAGCTGGCCGAGCTGGCGCCCAAGGGGCACCGGCGAATGAGCGACAATCCGCACGCCAACGGCGGCCTCCTGCTCCGCGACTTGCGGATGCCCGACTTTCGCGACTATGCCGTCGCGGTGCCCAGCCCCGGCGCGACCACGGCCGAAGCGACCCGCGAGATGGGCAAGTTCCTGCGCGACGTGATGCAGCTCAACCTGCCGGCCAAGAACTTCCGCTTGTTCAGCCCCGACGAAAACAACTCCAACCGCTGGCAGGACGTGCTCGATGTCACCACGCGCTGCTACATGGCCGACATTTATTCCGACGACGACAAGCTCAGCCCCGACGGCCGGGTGATGGAAGTCCTCAGCGAGCACCAATGCCAGGGCTGGCTCGAGGGCTACCTGCTGACCGGCCGGCACGGATTCTTTTCCTGCTACGAGGCATTCATCCACATCGTCGATTCGATGTTCAACCAGCACGCCAAGTGGCTCAAGGTCTGCCGGGACATTCCCTGGCGGCGGCCGATCGCTTCGTTCAACTATCTGCTCAGCTCGCACGTCTGGCGGCAAGACCACAACGGCTTCAGCCACCAGGACCCGGGCTTCATCGACCACGTGGTCAACAAGAAGGCCGAGATCATCCGCGTCTATCTGCCGCCCGACGCCAACACGCTGCTCTCGGTCACCGACCACTGCCTGCGGAGCCGCGACTACATCAACGTGATTGTGGCCGGCAAGCAGCCCTCCCCCCAGTGGCTGACCATGGACCAGGCCGTGCGGCACTGCACCGAAGGGATCGGCATCTGGGAATGGGCCAGCAGCGACCGCGATTGCGAGCCGGACGTGGTCATGGCCTGCTGCGGCGACGTGCCCACGCTGGAGACCCTGGCCGCGGTCGACCTGCTCCGCAGGCATCTGCCGGCACTCAAAGTGCGCGTGATCAACGTGGTGAACCTGATGAAGCTGCAACCGGCCGGCGAGCATCCGCACGGCCTGACCGATCGGGACTTCGACGCCCTGTTCACCAAGAACAAGCCGGTGATCTTCGCCTTTCACGGTTACCCCTGGCTGATCCATCGACTGACCTACCGGCGGACCAACCATGCCAACATGCACGTCCGCGGCTATAAGGAAGAGGGCACCACCACGACCCCGTTCGACATGGTCGTGCTGAACGACCTGGACCGCTTCCATCTGGCCGAAGACGTGGTCGACCGGCTGCCGCAGCTGGGCGCCCGGGCGGCCTACTTCAAGCAGGCGATCCACGACCGGCTGATCGACCACAAGCAGTACATCGCCGAGCACGGCGACGACATGCCCGAGATCAGCGGCTGGAAATGGGGCGAAAGAAGCCGCCACCCGCCGCAGCTCGTCGACCGAAGGGGATAATGTGTGAGGCGAGCCCCGAGGCGGCTACTTGTTGAATTCCCCGGCGTCGTACTTCCGCCAGAACTCGGCGGGGGAGAAATGATCTTTCTCTTCCTGCGATGTGCCAATCACCTTCAAATTGGTCATCTTGCGGAGCTCGCTGATGCCTTGCTTGATGTTGCTTGGCGTCAACATGATTTCCGATAGATTCATACCCCGCAGGGGAGTCAGATCGGTCACCGGGTCTCCCGTGATGGACAGTTGGGCGAGTGAATTGCGTGCCATCCGCGGGACGCTGTCAGAAGAATTGGGCTCAACCGCAGGTTGCGTCTGGTCGACTCGATCAAACGTCTTGGCCGGCGGCCAAACAGCGTCGGCTTTCGGCAGCTTTCGCCGCTTCGCAGAAACTGTTCGATGCGCGTAATATCCCGGCCGCATCTGAGGTCGACCCGCAACAATCGCCGACCAGCCAAAACAGCCAAGTCTTCAGCCCCGGCCGCGGCCCGACAGTGCGCTCTTGTGCTTTAGATTTTCGCGTGGGCGGCCTGCCCGCGTTCGCTGCCCTAAGGGCGCCGCACTGATCCCGTCGGGGTCGGCGTTGAACCTGCCCTCAGCCGGACCGATAATCCATCGGTTACAAGAATCGTCTAGTGTGCGCCCAGGCTAGATCTAACAGAATATCCGAATCGGGAGAACCGCTGCCAATGCCAATTCACACCGCCATCTGGAGAGTCGCACCGAAACCAGAAATGCTTGCCGAATCGCGTCTGGCGGACGAACAATTGCTAGAGAAGATGATTCTTGCAGCACCCCAAATACTCTCGGACGAATGGATGCTGATCGGGCGCCAGGAAAACACTGGAGTGGGCGGCCGAATTGATCTGCTTGCGGTCGCCCCGGACGGCACCCTTGTTCTCATTGAACTAAAGCGAGAGCGCACGCCGCGAGACGTCGTCGCGCAAGCACTGGACTACGCGGGTTGGGTCGAAAGGCTTTCCGCGGAGGATATTGACGCCATCTACCGAAGATTCTCAGCGGGCAAGAGCCTCACCGACGAATTTCGCGCGCATTTTGGACACGATCTAGATGAAGAATCCCTCAATCAGAGTCATCAAATCGTGATCGTCGCGAGTTCGCTCGACGACAGTACGGAGCGGATCGTGACATACCTAAGCCAGCGCGACATCGCAATCAACGTGCTTTTCTTTCAGGTATTCGCCCACGGTACAGAACAGCTCCTAAGCCGGGCTTGGCTGCTTGACCCAGTCGTCACGCAGGCAAATGCGATGTCCGCCACGGCTGGCCCCAGGGAGCCGTGGAACGGCGAGTTCTACTCGTCATTCGGCGTCGAAGGGAACGAGCGTTCGTGGGATGACGCGGTGCAGTATGGCTTTATCTGCGCCGGCGGCGGCGCGTGGTACAGCCAAACGCTTCAGCTCCTAAACCCGGGGGACCGCGTCTGGGTCAACGTGCCGCAGACTGGATATGTCGGAGTCGGCCGCGTAACAGGAAACGCGCAACCTGCCAAAGACTTCCGGGTTGCGACAGCCGGCGGTGAGAAGCCTGTGCTCGCGGTCGCGACGGGTGGAAACTATCACCGCCACTACGTCGACGACCTGGACCGCTGCGAATGGTTCGTGCCCATCCACTGGCTACAGACGGTTCCGCTGCAGCAAGCGTTCAAAGAGATCGGCCTCTTCGGCATCCAGCACTCCGTATGCCGCCCCACAACAGCAAAGTGGCGTTCGACGATTGAGCGGCTGAAGGCGAGATTTCCGAATTTTGATCGATGAGCCATGTCGAATCGCGATAGCTCCGCAAATCGTCCGTTAGGTGGCCAAGCTAGGCGTTGGACGCCAAACGAGCAAGCGGCGATCGCCGTGGACACAGTACGCCCGGCTGGAATCGAACCAGCAACCTGCGGATTAGAAGTCCGCTGCTCTATCCAATTGAGCTACGGGCGCCCGGATGATGATGAGGCTGTATTCTAGCGTCGCGGGGCCCGGGATTGCAGGCGGAACCGAAGAGGGGTCGGACACCGACGAATTCGGACGCAGGCGGAGACGCAAAATGAGCCAGCCAATCCTCATTCGCTCGGGCGGTCAGACGGGCGTGGATCGGGCGGCAGTGGATTTTGCCGTGAGACAGGGACGGGACTATGTGGGCTGGTGCCCGCGGGGCGGCTGGGCCGAGGATTTGCCCGAGCCGCCGGGATTGCTGGCCAGGTACCCAAGGCTGCGCGAGACGCCGTCGGACGAGCCGGCAGAGCGAACTGTCTGGAACGTGCGCGATAGCGATGCCACGTTGATCCTGCTCCCGAAGGCGGCACGGTCGGCGGGAACGAAACTGACCGAACAGGCGGCCCGGGACACATTTCAGCGGCCGTGTCTGGTCGTCGATCCGGCCGACCCGGCCGCCACCGACCAGGTGCGCGAATGGCTCAGGACGCTCTCACCTCGGTCGGGCAAAGCGACGCTCGATCTGAACATCGCCGGCCCGCGCGAGTCGGAAGCGCCGGGCGTCCATCGCCAAGCGACGGAGTTTCTGGAAGCGCTGTTTGCTGCGGAGGCTGGAGACCAGAGTCCTGAGGCTTGAGGACGGCAGAACACTATCCTCCCTGCGGCCTGGAGCCTGGAGCCTGAAGCCTGTTGCCTGAGGCCTGTCGCCTGCCCCTACTTCAGCGACTTCCGCAGCCGGGCCACTTCGGCGTCATAGGGAAATTCGAGATAGCTCTTGAGCGCGGCCAGATCGGTCTTGAGCCGCGCGGAGCCGGCGCTGCTGGCGTGCAGGTGCTCGAGCCCCTTGGTGCGGCCGGCGATCCGGGCTTCCGTGGCGGACAGGCGATGCTCTTTCTGGGCGGTCTGGCTGGCCTCGGCGAAGGCACGCCCCTCGACCGCTTGCCGCTGCTGCATTAAGACTTGGCCTTCGGCCGACAGCTGGGCCACCCGGGCTTGCAGGGGACCTAGCTGAGCCGAGAGCTGATTGATCCCGGCGTCGATCGTGGCCAGCCGGCCCACGTCGATGATCTCCTCGCGGCGGCCGTTCTTGTCTTCGACGAGCCGGAAGCAGCTCGGCCGCTGGGCCTGCAAGTTGGCAAGTTGGGCCTGCACCTGGTTGGCCGCGTTCAGGCTGGTTTGATAGGCGACTTGCCATTTGGCGGCCGAAGCTTCGAGCTGATTGACGTCCTTGCGGTATTTGTCGTCTTGCTCGGCTTTGGCCGCATCGAGATCCTTGCGGCTGTCGTCGACCTGTTTCTTGGCCGCGCCGAGTTCCGACTCCTCTTTGTTGCGCTTGGCTTCGACCTCCTGGGTCTCGCGGGCTTTGCGATCGTCGAGCGATTGCTTCAGCTCGCTGTGCCGGCGAGCTACGTGAGCCAGTCCTTCTTCGAAGGCGGCGCCGGCTTTGGTCGCCAGGCTCTGGCGAAAGCAGTCCTTGGCCGCCGAAATTTCGCCGGCGGTCAACTTTTCGCGATCGGCCGCTTCCAGATAGCCGAGCAGGATGCCGCAGGTCCGGCCGGCGTCGACGTATTCGGCCGAATCCTGCTTGTCGGCGGCGAGCAGCTCGGCCAGCGAATTCAGCTCCGACAGCGCGGGCCGATCGTGGGCTTCGGCCGTTAGCAGCCAAGCCCGGGCCAGGCGCGCGTGCCGCCGGGTCTGGCCCTTGCCCGAGGCCGCGATCTGGTCGAACAGCTGCTGGGCTTCTTCGTAGCGGTTGTAGTGGGCCAGGACCAGGGCGAACGAGTAGTCGACCCGGATGTCCTGGGCGCGAGCTTCTGGGCTTGCTCGTGCAGATCGCGGGCCTGGGCCAGGAGCTTGGGCGACTGCTTGGTCGCGCAGGCCAGGATGCCTTCGACGGCCGAGCGCAGGGCCGAGGGCGTTTCGGCCCCAAAACAAATCAGAGCCGGCCCCGCCAGCCAGGCGCTGAAGGCGAGCGCAGCGACAGTGCGCTTACCGACCCACGCCGCCTGTCGAGGACGCATCCGGCTCATGGCCACCGCACCTGCGAGGAATGCCCGCTTGCCGCGCCCCAATGCTCTTTTCTCTGACAGGCCATCTTACTGCTGGCGGCTTGGCCGGTCACGCTCGCTGCGCGTTTTTTTCAATCCGCCGCGGCCGTGCAGCGGCGTTGAAGGCCGCTCTTCAGCAAGCCCGCCCGGCGGCTTTGGGCCGGCCGCTTGCCCCCCTGGCCGCAAGCAGCGGCAGCGAGTATCGTTCTTAATGGAAGGCCGCAACGGACGGCCGAACGCCCCTCAATCTTGCCCAGTTTATGCCCGGCAGCCTCGCCTCAAACCGCTACCTGATCGGGGGCATCATGCTGGCGGTGCTGGCCTGGGGTGTGTTTCATGCCGTGGGGGCCTGGGGGCTCAACGGCAATCCCTGGCGGGCCGTGGTGGTGGTGGCCTGTTCGGCCGGCTTCATCGGTTTCTGGTGGCTGATGCTCAACATTCGGCAGGCCGCCGACGATCGCCAGGAGAAGCCTTGATGAGCGCGTCCGTCCCGCTGCGACCCGATCAGCAGCGTCCCCAACAACCGGGGCCCAACCAGCGGCGGCTCGCTCCCTCGGCCGAAAGCGTCTCGGGCTTGTCGATCGGCGAATATCTGATTCGCCGCTTGCAGGATTACGGCATCGGACACGTATTCGGCATCCCGGGCGACTACATCCTGGGCTTCTATTCGATGCTCGAGAAAAGCCCGCTGGAGATCGTGGGTTGCACGCGCGAAGATTGCGCCGGCTTCGCGGCCGACGCCTACGCCCGAATTCATGGCATGAGCGCGGTGTGCGTCACCTACTGCGTGGGCGGCTTGAGCCTGTGCAATTCGATCGCCGGGGCCTACGCCGAAAAATCGCCCGTGGTCGTGATCACCGGTTCGCCGGGACTGAAGGAGCGGATCAACAATCCGCTGTTGCACCACCGGGTGCGCGATTTTCACACCCAGTACGACGTGTTCGAGAAGCTGTGCGTCGCCGGTGCCGAGCTGGACGATCCGCTGGTGGCTTTCCACGAGATCGACCGCGTGCTGCACGCCGCGGCCAGCTACAAGCGGCCGGTGTACATCGAGATTCCGCGCGACATGGTGGGCGTGGTGCCCGAGCTGCCCCACCAGTTCAAGGACTCGGCGGCCACCAGCGATCCCGAGGCATTGGCCGAGCGCTGGCCGAGGCCGAACGCTGGATCTCCAGCAGTCAGCGGGCGGTGATTATCGCCGGAGTGGAAGTCCACCGGTTCGGCCTCGAGGACGAATTGCTGTCGCTGGCCGAGGGTTCCGGGATCGCCATCACCACCACCATGCTCGGCAAGAGCGTGATCCCGGAAGTGCATCCGCTGTTTGTCGGCTTGTACGAAGGGGCGATGGGCAATTCGGCCGTCACCCGCTTCGTCGAGGAAAGCGACTGCGTGATCCTGCTCGGCACGTTCATGACCGACATCAACCTGGGCATCTATACGGCCAACCTCGACCCGGGCCGCTGTATCTACGCCACCAGCGAGCAGCTGCGGATCCGCCATCATCATTACCACGGCGTGCTCCTGGCCGATTTCATCCGCGGCCTGGCGGCCCGCCGGCCCAAGCCGCCCAAGCGGGCGATTCCCCAGGTGCGCGACACGGCCGACGACTACACGCTCGATCCTCAGCGACCGGTTTCGATTCGCCGGCTGATCGCCCGGCTCAACCAATCGCTCGACGACGAGACAATCGTGATTGCCGACATCGGCGACTCGCTGTTCGCCGCCACCGAGCTGGTCATCCGCGGCCGGACCGAATTCATCAGCCCGGCCTATTACACGTCGATGGGATTTTCCGTGCCGGCCGCTTTCGGGGCCCAGATCGCCGCGCCGGATTGCGAGCGGTGGTGATCGTCGGCGACGGGGCCTTTCAGATGACCGGCATGGAGCTGTCGACGATTGTCGCCCGCGGCTTGCCGACCATCGTGATCCTGCTCGACAACAAGGGCTACGGCACCGAGCGGTTTCTGCACCCGGGCAACTCCTTCAACGACATCCACGCCTGGGACTACAGCAAGCTGCCGCTCGTGCTCCGCGGTGGGACCGGCTACGAGGTGCGCACCGAGGCCGAGTTCGACCAGGCGTTGACCAAAGCCTGGGCCGACCGCTCGGGCATGAGCCTGATCCAGGTCCACATCGATCAAAGCGATTGCAGCACCGCGCTCGTGCGTCTGGCCGAACGCCTCGGCAAACGAGTCTGATTTCCGACGCGACCCAACGCGCGACCCCGCTTCAAGTTCGCCCGTAGCCCGTAGCCGGGGCTCAACGAGCCCCAGGCCCGGCCCGCGTTTTCAATCACACGCTCACTTCCGACTGCTCCACCGTGTCCAGCTTCGCTTCCCAAACCGTGATCCTCACCGGCGCCTCGGCCGGCATCGGTCAGGCGCTGGCCCTGGCGCTCGCCCCCGATCGGCCCCATCTTGTGCTGGCCGCGCGGAATGTCGAGCGCCTTAACAACGTCGCTGAACGCTGCGCCGCTCTCGGCGCCGAAACGCTCGTCGTGCCGACCGACGTGACCGACAAAGACCAATGCCGGGCTCTCGTCGCTCGAACCGTCGAGCGTTTCGGCCGGATCGACGTGCTGGTGAACAATGCCGGCGGGGCGATGTGGTCGCGGTTCGACGAGCTGGCCGATCCCCAGCCGGTCGCCGACGTGATGAGACTCAATTACCTGGGCAGCGTCTATCCGACCTTCTACGCGCTGCCGCACCTGCGCTCGGCCAAGGGCCGGCTGGTGGCGATGGCCAGCGTGGCCGGCCTGACCGGGGTGCCGCAGCTCACCGGCTATTCGGCCAGCAAGCACGCCGTGATCGGGTTTTTCGAGTCGCTGCGGATCGAGCTGGCAGAGTCGGGCGTGAGCGTGACCATCATCGCGCCCGACTGGGTGCAATCGGAAATCCTCGACCGCTCGCTCGATGCCCAGGGGCGGCCGCTCGGGCACAGCCCACTGGAACAGAAAGCGATGATGGCCACCGATCGGGCCGCCGCGCGGATCAAGCGGGCGATCGCCCGCCGCGAGCGGCTGGTCCTGATGTCGGCCCGCTCGAAAACGCTCGGCTGGGGCAAGCAGCTGTTTCCCTGGCTCGTCGACCGGATCACCGCCGCCTCGATGGCCGCGATGGGAAAAAAGGCCTGATGATGGACGCCGACAGTTGCGCGGCGGACTACCACCGGGAGATCGAGGTCTCACCCGCTGCGCTTCCCAGCGGCGTACGTATTGGTGGAATCTCAAGACCGCGGGCATGTTGGTTTTCCTGCTCTCCATGCCGCTCACTGTCGTCAAGCTCGGCGACCTGGGCTCACTACCTGGCATCGCGGCATGTCTTTTGGGATTACTGGAGGGAATGGACATGGTCTTCCAAGAGGGCGACATGCGTGGCTTGGCCATGGCGTCGGTCGGGTTGACGGCCGTCTTCACCATGTGGATTCCCTTTGTGGACTTGGGCCGAACGCGACCGGAGACGGCCGTGCCGCGAGCACTGATCCTTGCAGGGTTGTTGAGCTACCTGACGGCCATGGCAACATTGGGAGGCGTCGCATACGTCAATGGTCTGACTTTCGGGCTGCCAATTTGGGCCACCGGCCCGGCGTTGGTTATCGCGGGCGCGATTATCGAGCGGCTGCGCGTGCCCGGCTGCGCGGCGAATGGTCGCTGTCGTTGCGTGCCATCTTTATTGGAACCGCGATGATTGCCGTCGTCGCGGCAGCGATGCGAGCTTCGCCGGACCGCTGGGGCCCACTGGCAGTGCTGGCAACTGCCTTGGCGGCAGTCTTTGTACCACTATTGAAACTGCCGAAGCGCCGCCGGCCAACGCATCGAGTTCGCGCGCGCCAGATTTCCTAGATGACGAATCTGCCCCCCGGTGACGAACTTGTCGCCGGGATTCACTCGAACAGCAAACACCCAAACCCCGCTCCGATCGATTCGGCGGCGGCCGGCTTGCTGAAGCTTTGCAAGCCCGCGCCCGGGACGATCCGCATGAGACCGATCGCCCAGGCCTGGCCAGCGGCGGGGTGCTCGCGGGCGAGCTCGACCAGCGGAATGGCCGCTTCGACGGTCCAGGCCGCGTCGGTCGCCTGCGCGGCGACGAACCACTGCGGATTCCAACTGGCGTCACCCCAGCACGACTCGTGCGTGCGGCCCTGCGCGTCGACTTGCAGCCGGTAAAACGTCGTCCAGTCGCGATCCAGGTCGAGACAGAGCTCGATCCGATCGGACGCGGTCAGATCGGCATCGCGCTGCCGGGCTTTCGGCACCGCTTTGGACACCTCGGCGGCGCGAACGGGCGCCACGCGGCGGCAACTGGCGGCCCAGTACAGATATTCGTCGTCGCAGGCGAGCATCATTACGGTCGGCCACTCGTCGTCATCGCGCAAGGGGCTGTGCAGTTCCAGCCGCTCGGCCTGTTGCCAGAGCGGATCGTCGAGCCGGCCGTCGAGCTTGGGCTTCGTGCCGGGCCGGGCGCAGCGGATCACTGGTTTGGGCGGGGAGGCCGAAGGGGATTCGAGCCACCCCTCGAGCGCCGCAGCCTGGGCCCAGGGATCTTCGGTCGAGCCGCGGCGAGCCGCCGAGTAGAACTTTTCGGCCAGCCGGGCCTGGCCGCCCCGCCGCTCGGCGACGGCTTGCGGAAAGCGGACTGCGCGGCTCGGCCAGCAGCGCGGGATCGATCTTTTCCAGCTGCCCGGCCAGCGCCGCGGCCCGGGCCGGCCAGGTTTGCGGCCCGTCCGGACTGGCGATCAAACCGGCCCCTTGTTGCATCACCTGGCCGGGGGGCAAAGTTGGGATCCGCTGTACTTGCCGGCCTTTGGGTCCGACCGGCTCGATGGCGGTGACCTGCCGGGTGCCGATCTGCTGTGTCTTGGTGATCCGCCAGGCGGCCTCGCTGCTGGAATAATACTGGACCAGCCAGACCAGCGATGCCGCGGCGAGCGGGCTGTCGGGATAGCGGGTCGCGATCATCTCAAACGTTTCGGCGGCCAGATCCCAGCGCCCGCTGAGATAATAGCGCCAGGCCAGCTGAAACAGCAGCTCGCTGGCGCTGGCCGCATCGAGCGATTGGGTGAATTGGCCAACCTCGGCCAACCAACGGCCCGCTTCGCCGTCGGACCGGTTGGCCTGGCCCAAGATGGCTTGCAGGTTGCGGCGCGTTTCGGTCGTGTGTCGCAAGCGGTCCAGACTGGCGTCCGACATGGCGACCAGCCCCCGGCGGGCATCGCTGCGAGCGGCCAACACGATGCCGGCAAAAAAATCGCGCGTCCCCCGCTCTTGCGGCAACCGATCGACAAGCAGACGAAAGCCGAGCGTCGGCGGGGGCGGAGCGAACCGGTCCGACAGCAGGCCCCGCGCCGCGGCGGCCATTTCGGCCACCGAGCGTCCCGAACGAGGCGATAGCTCGCCGTGCTCAGGCTGACCGGGCCCGGGGCTCCGGGCGGCAGAGCTGCGAAGACCTTTTCGACTTTCCACGGTTGCAACCCGAGCGGCTTCGATCTGGGCCGGCCAATGCTCGGGCTCGGCCGCGCGATCGACCGCTTGCAGCACTGCCTGGGCCACCAGCAGCGCTGCGGCGTCGGCCCCGGGGCCCGTGTCGGGAACCACCACCACGCTCGGCCGCCAGACGCGCAGCTGGCGAACCAGATGCTCGTCAAGCGCCTCGAGCCCCTCGACCGCCGCAGAGCGCATCCCAGGGGGCAACGAGCTGCGAAGCCGTCAATTTCAACTGCGCTTCGCGAACCGGAAACTGCCAGGCCACCTCGGCGCCGCTGCCACCGACCCGCACCACCGCGTCGTGCAAGGCGCCAGCCGGGTCGAGCCGCTCTCCGCACTGCGCGTCGAGATCCTGCCGGTTCAGGGCTTCGACCACGCTCAAATAGCCTTCATCACCGGCCAGCCGGGCCAGCAGCTCCAGGGGAACGTCGCGCGCCCGGCTGCAAAATGCGAAGGCCGCCGCGGCTGCCGCCGGAGCGCTGCCGCTGCCAGGTCTGGCCGCCATCTTGGGTGGCCAGGATCATACCCAGATCGCCGACGGCCCAGCCGCGCTGCTCGTCAATGAACGTCAGAGCCCGGATCGGCAGCGGCTGACCCGTCGGCCGAACTTGCCAGGAATGCCCCGCGTCGGCCGAATGAAAAACCAGCGTCCCGGGATTGCCGGCCAGCCAACAGTGCTCCCTGCGCACCGCCAGGGCCAGAAAGTCGATCGACGGGGCTTGCGCGGGCAGCTCGCCCAGCGGCGGCTGCCACGTCTCGCCACCATCTGCCGAATGGCGCACCAGCCCACCGTCGCCGACGAGCCAGGCCTCGGCGGGCCAGCCAGCCGAACACGGTGCAAGGCCTGGCAGGCGACATCGGCCGAGCGCGGCTCGACCTGCCGCCCGCGCACCGTGCCCAGCGCGCGCCGCATCGCCCAACGACGACGCCCGACGACGGTGCCGAAAAATCCCCTGCCAGCCAACACTGACCATTGTCGGCCGCCAGAGCGCTCCAGCTCCGCCCGCCATCGTCGGTCGTGAACACGCCGGTGGGAAACAGGGCCGAGCGCTCGCCGACCGCGCAGCCCCGCCGGGCGTCGAAGAATCTTAAATCTCGCAGTGCCGGCAACAGCAGCTTGCGGTCTTGCTGCCAGTGCTCGCCGCCGTCGCGCGTTTCGAGCAGCACGCCGGCGGTGGTCTGGGAGTAGGGCTTGACCCGGCCGCCGACGGCGAATCCATGCCGCTCGTCCAGAAAACGAACCGCCGTCAGCCGGCAGTCGACGCCCGAGGCTTGCAAGGTCCAGCGGCGGCCGCTGTCGGCCGTGTGCCAGATGACGCCCCGATCGCCGACGGCCCAGCCCCGTTCGGCGTCGACGAACGTCACGTCGCACAGCTGGGCATCGCTCTGCTGCGGATCGGCAAGCTGCGGATCGCGCGGCGCGTCGGCCCGGGCGATTCCGGCAGGGGGAACCGCGGCCCAGGTGGCCAACGCCAGCGCCAGCGCGGCGCACAGATCGCAGCGGCCCACCATGGCCTTGTGGCTCCTGACTCCCCGGTTCGCGGTCCCAACCAAGAGGCCTGATTGTATCGCGGCCAGGATAACCGACCTAGGCCAACGGCAGGGGCTAGGTGGCAGGAAGTAAGTCGCAGAAGAGCGATGTCGGCGGCAACGGTTCGCGTCGCGCGTGTCGACTCTTGTCGCATCACGTTTGGTAGCCGGGACTCAACGAGTCCCAGGCATTTCTCAATGCTCGCGAGTTAGCTCACCTCAGTTCAAGAGGCTACTGCCCGAAAAACCGCCGGTCGAGCTGCTGGCGCCCCTGGGCGACGTAGTATTGCACCAGCTCGATGCGCAGCTGCCGCCGCGTGATTTGGCCCCGCTGCCAGAGCTGGTATTGCCGGGCATGCCGCTGGCGGTAGGTTTGCTGGGCCTTGCGCTCGGCGGCACTGGCGGAGCGATCGAGCGTGGGATTGCGGATCGCGTCGAGCGCTTGCAGGTACTGGCCGCTGGCGCCGTAGGCGATCTCGTCCAGGGTTTCGACCACCGCGGCGGCCTTGGCGGCCGAGACCAGATCGGTGCCCGCGCTGACGTTCGCCGCCTTGGCGATCGCCTGGGCCAGTAGCGGATCGTGCCGGGCGGCTTCGGCCATTTTTTGCCGCAGCGTCTGGAACAGGTCGGGCGAGGTGTGCAGCTTACGGGCGACCAGCTGCTGGGCGAAGTGATCGTAAATCGCCTCTTCCACCTCGCGGCGCGGATCGTAGGTCGGCTCGCGCCGGCCGACGATCGTCAGCTCCGGCGACAGCAGGCCGCCGGTGGGCGAAACGAAATCGGCGCCGATCGAGAGCCCCAGCTGGGCCAGGTTGGCCGCCGCTTCACCGCCGGCCGCCTGCTCGGTGACCGGAAAGAATTCTTCCCGCGGCCGGCCGGTTTCCTGGGCACAGAGCAGCAGCAGCCCGGCGCAGTAGGTGACGATCTTTTTGCCGCGCAGCGGCTGGCCGTGCAATTCGCGGACCCGGTCGGTGCGGAAGTTCAAATCGAACTGCGTCTCGTTGCCGATCAATTGGGCCGCGGTTTCGCCCATCTGCCGGGCTACGTCGGCAGCGGGATGCCGCAAGAACAAATAATGCCGCGACCGCTGCACGAACACGTCGACATTCGTGGCCGGCATCCGGTCGCCGCGCTCGGGCAAATCGACCAGCACCATTCGCTGCACGCCGTCGCTTCCCTTCTCCAGGGCCACGACGCCCACATGGGTAAACAGCCCCGGCGAGAGATCGGTGAACAAGTTGTAGGGGGACGGATTGCGCATCAGCAGCCAATCGCCGGGCTTGAGCTCGTCGGCGCCCCAGCGATAGCCCTCGCTGCTAGCCCCTTGCTTGATCCGCTCGTCGAGCCAGGCCAGCAGGGCGTCGCGGCGGCCAATCAGCTCGCTCGCTGCGGCCGGCAGGCGAACCCCGGCGACGATCTGCCGCAAGCCGGTCGGCAGAACGTCGGGCTTGGGCAGTTTTGGATCCTGCCCTGGCCGCGGCGGCTGCGACAGCCCGACCTGGCGGATGGTTTCGGCTGTCTTCAGAACCAGGTCGGGTGCAAGGCCCCGCAGCACGATGAACTGGGCCAGCTTCGGGAGCACCTCCGTCTCATGCGTCACGGCGGCCAGATCGAGCAGCTTGGACCGCAGCACCGGGCTGACTGGTCGGCCGTAAATCGGGCTGCCGGGCGGCGGATCGAACAGCGCGTCGCACATCACGATCGCTCCGACCGACGATCGGTAGCGGATCAGCAGGTCGACGAATCGCTCCCGGCGGTCGGCCACGGCGGCCAACTGACCGGCGGCCGTATTGAAGATGTCATACTCCATATAGCGCAGCCGGCCGGCCGTGTCGATCCAGCGCGAGACGACCTGCAGCCAATTGCGGATTGCTGCCCGTTGGCTCTCGGCCGGTTCGAGCCGACCGAGGGCCGCGCGCATTTCCAAGAGCGCTTCCAGGCCCGTGTCGAGCTGGGCCTTGGTCGCCAGAATGCGTTCGGCCTTGGCCAGCAATGCGTCGGGGCGGAGATCTTGGTCGTTGACCACGTCGGCGCCGGCCTGATCGACGGCCGCGGCCGCCGGCGCGAGCGGCTTAAGGTCGATCGATAGCAGCGCCTCGACCGACTTGGGCCGCAGGGCATCGAACCGAGCGACCGAGTCTTCCAATGCAGCGCCAGCCGACAACCGCGCAGGCGAGCGCGACGAAAAGCGACCAGCGGACTGGGGACAGGAATCGGAGCACGGGCAGCGACGGCAGGGGGCGAAACAGGAAGGATAGTTATCCTATACCCTCGCGGTGCGCCCAGTGCCAGGGCCCCGATCGGTCGAAAAACGCCGCGCGGCCCGCCGAGTGTCATTCATCCACCCGGCGGGTGCTGCTTTAGGCGCGGCCCGGGTGGCCTGGTTCTTGTGCCGCGTCGATTCGAGCCGCTGCTCGACCGCTCTGCCTACTTCCGCGATTTGCCGGGCGGATGCCGCGGCTTGAACGATCCGGCGAGCGTGTCGTCGCGGCTCTCCGAACCGGCGATCGGCCGCTTGGATGGCCGGTCATCAGGCGCGATCACATCCTCGGGCTGAGGCGCAACGAGCGAACCGAGAAACGCGAGCAGGGATTGTCTCGCCGTTTCGTCCAGCGCGCGAAACGCCTTGGCCGCCGCTTCGCCTTGGCCGGCGTGCAGCAAAATGGCATCACTCAATGTCGCTGCCCGGCCGTCGTGCAGATACGGCGCGCTCGACGCCACGCCCCATAGCGGCGGTGTGCGGCACTCGAAGGCCGGCAGCGCGCTCGACGGTTCGTCGCCGAACCCGAAACAGCCGCATCCAAAATTGCACTTCGGCTCCGCGGAGCTCTTTGTGGCCACGAACGCTCCATACCCGCCGCCGCTCGCTTGTCCGTCGAGTTGGTGGCCCATCGGGTGCAGCAGCAAATCGCTGTAGATGCCTTTCACCCCGTCGAGCTCTGGCAGATGGCAGGCGGCGCAGCCGATCCGATCGAAAACCTGCCGCCCGACTTCGACGGTGGCGAGGCTATTGCGCGTCACTTGCTCGCGCGGCGGCGGCAGCGCCGCCACAAAGTCGACCAGCGCATCGCATTCGGATGGCTTCAGGTCCAAGCCCGGCGGTTCACGCTCAGGAGACTGCAGATCGGCGGCCTGCACATGATTGGTGACGTTGAGTCCCAGCTCGACGGCGCAGGCCGTGAGTGTAAAATCCGCCAGGCTGGCCTTCTGAGCCTGCCACCCGAAGCGGCCCACGCGGCCGCCGCGCGGCGGGACACCTTGCCGGCAATCTGCGGCGACTCGTGCTGCTGCCGCCGGGCGGCCGCCGCGATTGCTTCGTCGCCTATCGCGTCGAGCAGGCTGGCCCCGAACAGCGCCGGCGGGTTGCGCTCGGTCAGCAACAGCGGCGGCTCGGTAAACCAGACCCCCTCGAATTCCAGCTTGCGGTCGATCGACAGCGACTGCTCCTGTTCCAGATTGGCGGCCACGCGAACAAGCTGCACCCGCTGGGGGTCGTCCTGTCGCATCCCCGCCGCCAGCATCCGTAACTGCAACTCAGGCTCGCCGCGGGCGTCGGCCAGAGCCAGCCGGGCATCCCGCCACTTCGCGTAGCTAGGCCGGATGCTCGAGCGGTGCAACACCGTCGCACCGCCGGCAAACAACAGGCCGGGGTGCAGTTTGCTGCCGTCCAGCTGGCCGTGCCGCTTTCGAAGGACCAGGATTTGGGCATTCTTTTCGGCTGGTCCGCCGCCCCCCACCCCGCCTTGAAAATGGCACGCGACGCACGAGACGTCGTTGAACATCGGGCCCAGCCCATCCCCGTCCGGCGAGCGCGGATCGCGCGGCTGCCAGACGCGGGTGAACAGCTCGCGGCCGCGATCAAGCTCGCGCGCCCGGACGAGTTTGGTTTTTTCCGCAGCCAGGCACGGGCAAGTCACGAGCAGCAACCCAACGAACCGACACACCGCCAGCGAGCGTGCATTCATCGCTGCCTCGCAGAAAAGGAGCCGCAAGGGATTTGAAACGACCAGTCGTCACGTTTTGGGCCGGCCGCGCAACGTGTTCGACCCTCCGCGTTTAGAGCCGCCTGACTTTAGGCGCCTCCCGGGCCTCGCGTTGGCTGGCCGGAGGGACCTCCGTCCCGATGGCGCGGACCTCGGGGGCCTTGAGCGAATTGAGAAAAATCAGCACGAGCTGCTTCTGGCGCTCGTCGAGTTTCTGGAATTCGTCTTTGGCCGCCGCGCCCTGGCCGGCATGCATCAGGATCGCGTCGCGCAAGGTGGCTGCCCGGCCGTCGTGCAGGTAGGGCGCGCTGGCGGCCACGCCCCACAGCGGCGGCGTGCGACACTCGAACGGGCCTGGCCCATTGCGGAATTCCTTGCCCCAGCCGCCGGTTTGGCGCTGCGATCGTTCGTTCCGGAGAGCGGCCAGCTTGGATGTGGCGGGGGACGTCGGGGACCCCGGCTCCCCTTGCGCAATGGGGGCGACGAACGCGCCGTAGCCGCCTCCATTGCGGCTCGAGCCGGCAAGTTGATAGCCCATTTCGTGCAGCAGCAGGTCGCTGTAGATTCCCTTGACGCCTCCCAGCTCGTACAAGTGGCAATCGACGCAGCCGATCTTGGCAAACGTGCGATGGCCTTCGGCAATCAGCGCCCGATCGGCCGGCGGTATCTGCTGGTGCGGCCGCGGCAGAGCGGCGACGAATGCGATCAGCGCCGCACACTGCTCGACATCCAGGTCCGAACCGGGCGGCGGCTGGTCAGGCCGCTGCGGGTCGCCGGCTTGTTGGTGGCCCGGCACGTTCAAGCCCAGCTCGACCGCGCAGGCGGTCAACACGAATTCGCTCAAGCTGGCCTGTTGTGCCTGCCAACCGAAACGGCCGATCCGTCCGCCGGGTGTCTGCCCTGGCCGCCCCGCAATGGTCGGCTTGTTCTGACGCTGGCGGCTGGCCGCGGCCGAGATCGCGCCGTCGCCGATCAAATCGATCAGGCCGGCGCCGAACAAAGCCGGCGCGTTGCGCTCGGTCAGAAACAGCGGCGGACGCGAGAACGAAAGGTCGTCCAATCGCAGCGATCGCTGACGCTGCACTTCCAACGCCTGGGCAACCTTGCCGCGCTCAAACTCATCGAACCGGCGGCCGGGGTCGCCGTTCGGGCGACTGCCCGCAGAGAGTGCGACCAGCAAGTGGGGCTCGATCTGGCCGTCGGCGAGCCCCAATCGCGCCTCTCGCCACGGGGCATAGCCGGCGGCGACGCCCCGGCGGTGCAGCACGGTGGCGCTCCCCTCGGCCGACAGCCCCGGATGAATCTGCTGGCCTTTGACAGAGTCATGCTCGCGGCGGAGCAGGACAATCTGGACGTTTTTCTCCGCAGAGCCGGCGCCGCCGACGCCCCCTTGGCTGTGGCAGGCCACGCACGAGACGTCGTTGAAGACCGGGCCCAACCCGTCGCCGTCGCTCGAGCGCGGATCTTGCGGCTGCCAGACGCGCTCGAACAGTTCGCGGCCCTGGGCGGCCATCCCCCCAGATGCACCGGGAGTCTCGTCCACCGCGCCCCAGACACGGCACTCCGTCCAGCTGAACTCCGCCCCAACCAGCGCGGCGGCGACCACCGCGCAGCAGCGAACCATCTGCGCATGCATTGCCGGGCCTCCTCTCTGTCCTTCATCGAGCGATGAAAAAGAAATGCTGTTCCGTCGAGAATTTTACCGCGCTCGCGTAGAAAGCAAAGCGCCAGCGCCAGAGGAAGCGCGAATGAAACCTTCGCCTTTAGCGCGCGAATCGATTTCACCCAATCAGGATTCGCGGCTGCCGGGCCGCGTCGGGCATCGCCCGGCGGACCAGCTCCTTGACCATCCAGGGGATGTTCCCTTCGCCCAGCAGCAGGAAGTTCAGGTTGGCGGCGAAGGGGGCTTCGACCGACCAGCCGAAAACCATCTCCGGCGGCGGCCCGGCGCGGCCCATCTCCAGACAAACCGCGGCCAGCACGTGCGACACCGAGACGCAATTGGCCAGCCGGATGACTTCCAATCCGTCTTCGGTTTCAATCTTCAGCGTGGGCGCCTGGTAAAAATCGCTCGGGTCGCCCAGCTGGGCTTGCACGAAAATGACCGGCGTGGCCGGATCGAGATGGAACTCGCGCCGCACCGCGGCGCTCTTTTCCACCAACGACGTCAGCCCCGGCCGGTGTGGCACGAGAATCTTGGCCGGCAAGCTGCAGATTTGCCGCCACCGTTCCCGCGTCGCCTCGTCGGCAAATTCAAAGCCCTCGAACCGCAGCTCGGTGCTCCGCAGCCAGCGCGAAAAGAACGACGTGACCAGGATCGTGAGCACGAAAGCCAAGGCGATCACCAGACCCGAGCGATTGATCAGCATCGTCAGCGCGGTCATCGCCAGGAAAAACCCGCACGCCAGGGCGAATGGCGCCACGGCCAGCAGGCGATAGCGCGAGCCGGCCAGCCGCTGATCCAGGTCCCAGGTGGCGGCCAGGGCGGCGCCCCCCATCAGCACGAGCACGCTGGTGGCATAGGCCCACTGCTGGGCCGAGAGGCTGGCATGGAACACGACCGTGACCAGCAGGATGATTGCGTTGAGCACGTGGAGGATCACGCTGACCCGGCCGGCCCAGCTCAGCTCCATGCCCAGACGGTGCAGGTAGTGCGGCAACAGGCCGCGGAGCCCCATCATCACGCTGGCTCCGGCCAGACACAGGATCGCGATCGTGGCCAGATCGTACAGATCGCCAAAATGGTCCCCCAGCCAGGGCTCGAGCGGATCGGAAGGAGCACCGATCGTCAGCGCCCCGCCGTGGGCCACGTAGGCCAAAGCCCGGTGCTGGGCCTGACCGCCCGGCTCCAGCGCCGGACCGGGCACCAGCAGCGTCGTGACCGCCACTGCCGAAAGCAGGTACACGGCCATGATCGTTGCGGCCAGCAGCATCAGCTTGCGAGTGCTGCGGACTCGCGACTCGAGGGTCGGCTGGCCCGATTCTCCGATCGCCCGCACGCCGGGGACGACGGTCATCACCAGCTCGAAGCCGCTCAGGCCGAGGGCCATCTGCGGAAAGCACCACAGGGCCACGCCCAGCCAGCGGCCGGCCACGGCGTACCAGGCGGTGCTGGCCGTCGGCGCGGGTCCCGCCTGCAAGGCATGGTCGAGCCAGTCGTGCCAAATCGCCGGATGCCGCCAGACATAGGCGAGCCCGCCGCCGATCACCAGCCCAGAGAGCGCCAGGTAGACGAGCACGACCACTGCGGCGACCAGCAGCATCGGCCGGGTGATGCCGCCCCGCAATTGCCACCAGAAGGCGAACGTCAGCAGCGACAGGGCCAGTGTAATGACCATCTGGGGCGTGACCCAGGCGGCGGCCCGCTCGGCGGCCGTCTCGCTCAGCCGGGCGAGCAGCGCATGGGCCCAGGGCCGGCGCGCTCGATCAGTTGCTGCCCATGCGGATTGTGGATCAGGTGGGTGGCCGCGTCGGCCACGCTCAGGCTGCGGGTGATCACGAAGTCGGCCGCGGCAAAGCCGAGCAGCGTCAGCACGAGAATCTTACCCCGCCAGCCCGGGCAGGTTTCTTCCATCAGGGCCGTGGCCCCGTGCCCGTGGGGCGAGCGGCGGACGACGTACGAATAGACCGGCAGCGCCAGCAGAAACGTGACGGCCAGCACCAGCAGCACGGCGAAGGGCGCGAGCGGGCCGGCCGCCTCGACCGCGATCGAAGGCAGGTAGGCCAGGGTGCTGAAGTAATCGAGGCCGACCAGCGCGAGCACGAGCGGCCAGGGGCTCGAGCGCTGGGCCTGGGGCCCGCGGCGAGTGGCGTTCATTTAATTCAGCACGGGCCGCTCGTCGGGTTCTTCGTCGGTCTCGATCAGGGCCGCCCGCTGGTGCAGGATGCGGTCCAGATCGTTCCAGACAAAGAACAGCCCGATGATGTTATCCCACCGCTTGATCACGTTCTGGTGATTGTCGACGGCCAGCAGGTCGCCGCCGCCGAACGTGAGAATCGTTTCCAGCACGTCGCGATACCGGGTGCGGAACCGCAGGCCGGTGCGGTCGGTCAGCTCGCTCCCTTCGCCGAAATGAAACTCGCCGATTTCGTTGGGCGAGAACCGCTTGCGGCCGTTGAGCACCATGTGGAGCACCGAACCGACCCAAGGCAGCAAGAGCAGCCAACTGAGGACCGTGGCCAGGCCCGGGTCGAGCCGCGGCTCCAGATCGTGCAAATAGCGGAACACATACCCGAGCACGGCCACGTTCTTGAGGTGCTCGAAGTATTTCGAGGTCAGCCAGATCAGCAGGAAGATGCCGACCCACAGCAGCAGAGCCCGGGTGCTCAAGTCGTACAGCAGCGAAACGATGAAGTACAACAGCACGAACACGAACACCCAGCCCATCGGCACTGACAGGTTCGCATCGTGATTGACGACGCCCGCCGTGATGAAGCCGGTCGCGATCAGCAGCCAGAGAAAAAAACTGGGATGGGCCGAATAGACCGTAATCTGGTCGATCGGCCGCCGCCGCCGGCGAAAGATCCACACCGGCAGCGTCACCGTGCCCTTGACGAACTGGCCGATCGCCACGAGCGCGGGCACAAAGCGGCCGCGCCGCGGCGGGGCATCAGGGTCGGGGTGGTCGTGCGAGTCGAAAGCGGCCGGTCCGCCGGTGGCCATGAGCGGTTTCTCCTGGGACACAATCACGCGGGCGCACGCGCGGCAGCCGCCGCAGCACGGGCGCTTTTATGCATCCGCGGGCCGCTTCAGGCACTTCGAGCCTGTCCGAAACGGTCTCGGAGAAGGGGACAGCCCCCGACCGTTCCCGGACAGGCACTTATTCGCCCGCGGCCGGCCGCCATTTTACCCGATTTTGCTAGCGGCAGGCTTTGAGAAACGCCACCAGATCGGCCAAGTCCTGACTGCTCAATTGTTTATCGAGTCCGGCCGGCATCAGCGAAACCTTGCCCGGCAAGATTTGCTCGATCTGGTCGCGCTCGATCGTGACCAGGTCCTTGGCTCCCGTGGCCAGCGTCAAGCTGCCGGCCGCTTCGGAACGGACCAGCCCGCTGTAGACTTTGCCGTCGATCGATTGCAACTGGACCGGCTCGTAACTGCGGACGAACGAGGCGCTGGGAAAGACGATCGACTCGACCAGGTCGCGCTCGGTGCGGATCTGACCAACGCGCGTCAGGTCGGGCCCGATGTTGCCGCCGACGTAGCCGATCGCATGACACGAGGCGCAGGCGGCCTTGGCGCTATTGAACACGGCTTGCCCCCGGCGGATGTCGCCGGCGGCGAGCTGGGCCACGATCTCGTCCAGTCCGGCCCGCTGCCGATCGGCATCGGCGGTCAGGGCGGCGTAGAGCTTTTCGGCGGCCGGCTGGAGCGGGTCGCCATAGTTTTTCAGGATCGGCCGCAGCGTTTCGACGTGCAGGGCCGAGCGGGCCGCGGCTTTCTCCAAGCCCGCGATCAGCTTCTCGCCCACGCGCGGGTCCTGCGAGGCTGCGAACGGGGCCAGCAGCTTTTCGATTTCCAAAGGCCCGGCGGCCGCAAGATCGTCGGCCAGCTCCAGCAATTGCTCGTTCGACAAGTGCGCCTTGGCCAGGATGGCGGCTGCCGCAAATCGCTGACCAGCCGGCTGATCCTCCTGCAATTGGGCGCGGAGCAATTTCAGCACGGTTGGGTCGATCGCGCTCAATCCGCCCGGCACGGCAGCCAGGGCGGCCAGCCGCAAATCCAACGTCCGCTCCTCAGCCTGAGCAATCTTCACGAGCGCAGCAGTGATCTCGGCGGCCCCGTCGGCCGGCAGCGGTAGCGCCCGGGCGGTGTCGACTGCTTCGGCCATAACGTCGTCGTGCCGGCTGACGAGTGCCCGGCGGAGCGGGGCGAGCCAACTGCTGGGCACCGATTTCAGCCGGCACTGGGCCATTGTTTGCAGGACAAACCGCAGCTCATCCGTCTCGGCCGCGAGATCGCCGAGCCGCTCGGCCAGCAAGTCCTGAATCGAGCGGGCACCGGCCAGCGCCGCCAATTGCTTTTGCAGGGTCACGAAAGCGATGCCGCGAAAACCGCCGCCCTCGAGCTGGTCACGAAAGAACCCGGCCAGCGCGTCAGCCCAATCGGGATGCCGGCTCGCAATCCAGCCGGCTGTGTCGGCCAGGTCGATGTCGGCTGCGGTTAAAAACCCGGCCAGCTCGCCGGGCTGCAACTGGCCGCCCGGCATCTGATCCAAGGCGATCAGCGCCGCGCGGCACGTGCGCGGGTTGCTGCCGGCGAGCCCCAGGCGAACGCTGGCCGGATCGTTGATTTCGATCAGGGCATAGATCAAGGAGTGTTCCAGCACGGGATCGTTATCGCGGCGATCGATGGCGGCCAGCAGCGCCGGCACAGCAGACGGCTCGCCGATTCGGCCGAGGGCTTCGGCAATCGCCCGACGGTCGTAGTCTCCGAGCTGTCTGCCTTCCTCCAACAGCGACACAAGCTTCGGCAGGGCGTCCGAATCTCGCGCCAACGCGACTGACAGGATTGCCGCATGGCGCGAGGGCGGCTCATCGAGCAGGATGCGAATCTTTTCGCGGGCGGCGGGGCTGCCGATCCGTGTCAGGACCCAGACGAGTTCTGACCCTCGGACGAGCGCCATCGGCTGTTCGATGAGCGATTCGCCGGGCGAGGGCTGTTCTCGCGCTGCACCAGTTCGTTCATCGCGCGGCGGGCTCGGGCCGGCGTGCTAATCCTGATTTCCATCAGTAGATCCGCCGTTCTGAGCTTAGCCCAATCGACTTTCCGGCCCCAGGGGTCACGGCTCTCATTCATCAGTCTGCGACCAGCCGCCGACAAAATGCGGCTCGGCAAAAGCCGCACCCGATAGATGCCGCCCAGCACGTCGGGCTTCACCAACTGCGACGTCGGGCAGCAGAGCTTGTACCACCCACCCGTATCGACGACGAGCAAACTTCCGTCGGCATCTTCCAACACGTCGGTGGGATGGAAGTCGAAATCGGCGGCGGTCAGAAAATCGCTGTCCTCGGTGCGGAATGTCGAACCGTCGGAAACTAGCTTGTGGCGGGTGACTTTGTGCAGGTTGAACTGGGCCGCGAACAGATCATCGCGATAGCTCTCAGACAGACTGTGCGAATCCATCCGCACCAAGCCACACGGCGCGGCCGGGCCCATGTGCGTGAGCACGGGCATCAGCTCGGGGCTGGTCCGCACGTGGCCGTCGAGCACGTTGTGCTGCTTGCCGTAGACGCCGCCGTAAATGGCATGAATCAGGCCGTCGCGCCGGCCGCCGCCGGGATGCTGGAAGAACGTGGTCGTGAAGATCCGCTCGCCGCTGGCCGTGAATACCAGCTCGACCGGGTTGTCCATCCCGCCGGTCATCACCGGCTCAATGCCGGTGCCGTCGGGCCGGGCGCGAAGATGTGGGCCGCCCGGGTGACAAACGGCGGTTTGCCCTCGCGCTCGTAGGTCTGCTCGGCGAAGGCTCCCTTGCACCAATAGATCCAGCCGTCGGGGCCGCGGAACGGGCCATGGATGTCGTTGGCGCAGCCGGTGAGCGTCTTGCCCTGGAGCCATTCCTCGCGGTGGTCGCAGACGCCATCGCCGTCGGTATCGGTCAGCTTCCAGATGCTCGGCGGCGCGCCGACGTAGAGCGAGCCATCAAGCCACATCAGCCCCTCGGGCAGCATCAACTGGTCGGCGTATACCGTGCGCTTGTCGAACACGCCGTCGTCGTTGGTGTCTTCCAGCCGCACGATGCGGTGCGGTTTGTCGACCAGCTGCTTGGCGACCGGATCGTTGGTGCCCGACGCTTCGGCCACGTACAGCCGGCCGTCCTCATCGAACTCGGCCACGATCGGCCGTTCGACCAAGGGGGGAGCGGCAACCAATTCGAGCGCGTAATTGTCGGCCAGGGTGAACGCGTGGCCCCCAAGGTTCACTTGCTGGGCTCGGCCGGCACGCGGCGTCAGGGCGGCAACCACCGCCGCCAGCGCAAGACAACCCGCAAGACAACGCCCGGCGACAAGCCGTGACATGCGTTTGGCTCCGGTGAAACGGCGGGGCAGGGGGGCAGCGATCGAGCGCGCCGCCCCCTGATCTTAGCAGATTCGCCCGGCCGGAGTCGCAAGGGCAGGCCGGGCTTCACCGGCGGACAGGGCCGCAATGTGATCGCCGCAGTCGGTCATGCTGGCAACGCGCCTCAGGCGTCGTCCTGCGGCGGCTTGGCATCCTGCTTGGGCTGCTTGCCGGCCTTGGGCCGCTTGCCCTCGGGCTTGGCTTTGCTCGGAGCGGTCTGCGGCCAGCCGGGCCAGTGCGCCGGCTCGAGCTGGGCAAGCCGTTCGGGGGGAAAGAAGTACATCCGCAGCAGCAGCCGATGCCGCTGGTCGCGGGCCAGCAGCAGCATCCGCTCGCGCTGCGCGGACGTGAACTCCTCGCGGAGGAATCGCTGCAATTCGGCCGCGTCGATCGAGGGAAGCGTCTGGCGGATGCCGCCCAGCTCGACGCGGTGCCGCAGAGCGGTCTGAATCCAAGTGCCGACAAGCTTCTGCTTGTCCTTCTCGCTGGCCAGCGCGCCGATCCGGCGCCGAGCGCCCAGCGACAGTTTGCCGGCCACGTCAGCCAAGGTGGCCGCGTCCCATTGAGGCAGCCGGGCTTTGCCGCCGGGCTGCGCCTGATGCGCCGCCAGCCAAAGCACTGCCCGGCGCTGGTTGAGCTCGTCGAGCCGCTCGATGTACTGCTGACGAGCCGGTGAGAGCGTGGCCAGCAGCGCGTGGCGGTTCTGCCAGGCGTAGTCCTCAATCCGCTGCACGATCGCTTGCATGTCCCCCTGGGTCGGCGCGTCGGACAGCTCGCGAGCTTGCTCGGCGGCTTGCTGCCGCTGGAGCGCAGCAATCTTTTCCATCCGCTCGTCGGCCGGCAGGTCCGTCAGCTCGCTACGGGTGCTGAGCGGCAACGTGTCGAGCCACTCGTGGTAACGGATCATCACCCGCCGCAGTTCGTCTTCGTGCGGATCGCGGTCCAGGTCGTCCAGCAACCGCAACATCTTCTGCCGATCGGCCAGGGAATAGCGGTTGAACCGTTCCTGGTTGTGCCGCAATTGCTGCCGCTCGGGCGGCGTCATCCGCTCGATCTCGGACCGGCGTTCGTCCAGGGCATCGTCGCCGCTGGTGTCGGGCATCGAGACGGCAGCCGCGGGGTCGCCGGGTTGCTGATCGAAAATGCCGGCCCGCTCCAACTTGCGCAGAAACTCGATCGAATCTCCCTGCTCGTACAGGTCGATGCTCTCCAGAATCGGCAGCTCATGGAGCAGTTGCCGGTTCGGATCGGGCCAGATCCAAGTGCCACAGGCCACGCCCAACAGTCCGCACGCCGCCACCAGCACGGCCGCGCCGAGGATGGCCGGCTTCGACCAGCGATTGGCACTCTTTTTGGCATCGGTGGCGGCGGCGGTGGCGACCATCTCCAGCGTGGTCCGGGTGAAGTTCTCGCCGACCACTGCCCGGTCGAGTTGGTCGAGCATCCGCCAGGCCTGCTCCAGCCGGGCCAGCTCGGCCCGGTAGGCCGGGTCGTGCTTGAGCCGCTCTTCGACCCGATGGCTGCCGGCCGGATCGAGCTCGCCGTCGAGATAGGCGGTCAGTTCTTCCTGGATTTCGTCGGGCATGGGAGTCGGGCTTATGCTTGGTCGACGTCGGATGCTGCTGGTTCGCCGCCGTTCGAACCGGGCCGGGCGCCGGCGGCCAGGTAGGGCTCCAGCGCACTGCGAAGTTGTCCCGAGCCCGGGCCAGCAGCGACTTGACCGCCTGTGGGCTCATCTGCATCGTTTCGGCGATGTCGGTGTAGCTCATTTCTTCGAACTTGCAGAGCAGCACGGCCATCCGCTGCCGCTCGTTGAGACCCGACAGGGCGGTTTGGACGATGTCGCGCAGCTCGGCCTTGTCGAGTTGCCGGGTGGGCATCTGCCCGCTGGCCGCCTTGGCCAAGTGGTCGAGCCCCGGTGCGCCATAGGCCCCACTGCCTTGGGGGCGGAGATTGACTTCCGGCCGCCGGGCGAGCGAACGCAGCGCGTTCGAGGCGACGTTGTTGGCGATCGTGTAGAGCCAGGTCGAGAACTTGGCGCCGGGCACGTACCGCTTCCGGGCCCGATAGACCCGCAGGAAGACTTCTTGCGCCAGATCCTCAGCCAAATGGCGTCGGCCCACGAGGTGTTCCAGGACCGTGACCAGGCGATCCTGGTAGCGGACCATCAGCTTGTCGAAGGCGGCGGCGTTGTCGTCGCGCACCGCCAGCATCAGCCGCACGTCAGGATCTTGCAGCTCGTAGCGCCGGGCCGTGGATTCGCTGACTGCCAACGCCTTACCTCACCGGGGGGGACCGCGCGCGAAAAGCCCTCCCTGTCAGTTTATCACGCCAAGGATGGATCACCGCGGGAAGGGAAAAGTTCCGCCCGGGGGGGCAC
Organism: uncultured Planctomycetaceae bacterium; assembly: GCA_963828155.1. Taxonomy (GTDB): domain Bacteria; phylum Planctomycetota; class Planctomycetia; order Pirellulales; family PALSA-1355; genus CAWCAX01. The sequence continues at coordinate 38,606 of CAWHDQ010000005.1, read as the reverse complement.
GATTCGGCCCCAAATGACCCTATTAACGGCCGGTTGCGACGCCGTGGGAGGTCAGGAGGGTCAAAAACTCCGGTACGCGGCCACGCATCGACACGCGAAACCGCGAGTGCCGGGCAAGAGACGGTTTCCATCCGCGGTCGGACGGCCGACCGACAATCGAAGCACGATCGGTCCGTTGACGCAGATGAACGCCGATGAACGGGATAATCAGAAGGGTTCGGCCGAGCCGATCAGGGACTGCTCTAGGCCGATCCTGATCGACATCCTAGGCCGGAGTCGCGGATACTGCTCCGATCTGCACGTATCCTGCCCATCGGCGTTCATCTGCGTTGAAGGATCGGCTATCCCTCGACTCCTGGCGTGCCGTCCGGCTGCGGTCCGACTCGGCGGCTCAGAACAATCTCAGTACCCGTAGCCTGAGGCCGGATAGACCTGATTGCTGCCATAGGGGTTCTGCGCTCCGGCGATCCCGCGCGGACGGCGGCCCGTCCGCGGCGGATAGTACGACGGGGGCGGCCCCTGCTGCTGCGGGTTCAGCTGCGAACCGCTCGGCGGATCGGCCGGGGTCGGCTGCATCCGTCCTCCACTCGGATAGGGGGACATTTGCGGTCCGGCTTGCATGGACGTGCCGCCCGGCCCGATCATTTCTCCCTGCTGCGGAACCCCGTCCAGGCTGTCGTCCATGATCGGCGTGCCGCTGGGAATTCCCTCCATCGGGGGCGCGGCGGTCGGCTGGCCGCCGTGGTTGGGATGCGGATTGCCGCCGGCCCAGGGGTTGTAGCTTTGCCGCGAATTGTTGAGCCAGCTATTGGCGCTCGTCCAGTAGCGCTTGCCGTGGAAGCTGCCGCAGTGGTCGCACGGGTCGCAGCAAGCCGGCGGCGTATCGATCCACGGCCCGTAATAGACCTCGCCGCAGCCACAATCGGCCCAGCGGCGCGATTTGTAGAGTCCGATCAGGTTGTCGTGGAGGCAGTAGATGAAACGACAGCCGCTGCTGCTGGCGGCGACGATCATGAGCAAGGCGAGCGAAACGAGACGCTTCGACATATAACCATTCCTGGACGAGTGCGGCGCCGGGGGGGTTCGGGTGCGAAGTCCCGCGGCACCGTGGAGTTTTTCCTGGTCGCCGGCGGCCCGATTGGCCGGCGTGAAGCTCGTTTTTGGGGCCTGCCGCGGGCGCGGACCGGTTTTTTTGCCCGGCGAAGGCGGTTCGATAGCATCTGTATCGGCCGCTACAACCGCTACAATCCAGAAATTCGGCAGACTGGGCCGCCACCCGGCCGGACCATCCAAACGACCTATTTTCCGCGCGGCCGGGCGAACCCCCGGGTGCCGCGGCACCGATTCCGCTAGCGAGGAGCTTCATGAGCGCGACCCCAGCCCCCACGCAGGCAGCGCCCGCGGCCGAGCCGCTGCCGATCGCGGCGGTCAACCACATCGGCCTGATGACCCGCCGGGTGGCCGAGAGCCGGCGGTTCTATCGCGAGGTGCTCGGCTTTCGCGAAGTCTCGCGGCCTAACTTCGATTTCGACGGGGCCTGGCTGTTCAACTACGGCCTGATGATCCACCTGATCTACAACGACGCCGTCGGCGATCCGACGGGCGACATCCAAACCCGATACAACCACCTGGCCCTGCACGCCGACGATTTGGACCACGTCGAGCGGTTGCTCCAGCAGCACGGCGTGGCCTATCGCAAGAACGAAATCGTCGACCGCGGAATCAAGCAGATCTTTTTCCGCGATCCGGACGGGCATCACATCGAAATCGGCAAGTACCCGCCCACCCCGCCGTTTGTCTGATCGTCAAAAAGGTAAACACATCGTACATCGACAGAGCCTTGCAAGCCTTGCGATAAACGACGTCGCCAGGGCGCCATGATTTCACCGCGGAGTTACCATGTAGCGCATGGAGAAAGGCCAGTTGCCTCGCGAGGGGTGAAGGCGTAGCAAGGTTCAAGTAGTGGATCGAACGCTTGCCCGACTGTCATCCAACGGAGGACTGGCCATGCGCAAGGTTATCATGGTGGGTTGCGATTTGCACGCCAAGACGCTGGTTTTGCTGAGTTCGGTCGACCGCGACCGGGCCGGAGCGGTCCAAACGGTCGCTAACACCAACGACGGTCGAGCCAAGCTGATTGCCCAATTGCGGGCCCAGGCGGCCGAACTGGGCGGCGCTCGGATAGTGCTGGCCTACGAAGCGTCGAGCCAGGGGTTTGGCCTGTATGACCAACTAACTGCCGCTGGCATCGAAGCTCACGTGTTGGCGCCGACGCGCATCGCGCGTTCTTCGAAGCAGAAGCGGAACAAGGCGGACGGTAAGGACGCGGCCCAGTTATTAGGTCTGCTGCGGGCCCACATATTGGCCGGCAACGACTTGCCGGACGTTTGGGTGCCTGACCTCCAAACCCGCGACGATCGCGAACTGGTCCGGGCGCGGTTGGATGTGGCCGCGAAGATTACGGGGCTCAAAGCCCAAGTGAAGTGCTTGCTGGCGCGGCAACAATGCCAGCGGCCGCCGGGCACGGGCAAGGGGTGGACCAAGGCATTTCGGAGCTGGCTGAGAGGGTTGGAACTGGCCAGTGGTGCGCGGGTGGCTCTCGACGGTTTGCTGGAGGAGCTGGAGTTTTACTCGCGGCAGTTGCAACGGCTGGACGAATGCTTGGTGCCGCTGGTCAACAGTGCGCGTTACTTGCGCGCCTTGAGCGAGATGTGCCGTTTGCAAGGCGTGGGAGCGTTGACGGCCCTGGTCTTTCTGACCGAAGTCGGCGATCCGCGGCGGTTTCACAATCGTCGCCAGATCGCGGCTTATCTGGGGCTGATTCCCGCCAGTCATGAGAGCGGCTCGCGTTCCGACTGCAAAGGGCACATCACACGCCAAGGTCCCAGCCGCGTGCGTCGAGTGCTGTGCCAGGCTACGTGGACTCGAACCCGCTTCGAAAACGCCGACCAGGCGGCCTACCAACGAGTGGTCCAGCGAAACCCAAAACACAAAAAGATCGCGGTCGTGGCGACGATGCGTCGATTGGCGATCCAAATCTGGCATGCGGCCGTGCGCGGTGTGGAGGCGGCGGAAGATGCAACGTCGCACGACCGGGGGAGGAACCAGCGGCCCCAGGTTCCTCCCCCAGACCCCCACCTCCTTCCCTCTCTCCGTTCCCAGTGAACGAGGCGGCGTCGGACGCCCTGATACCGCTTGTCGAGATAAGCCGACTGGGTGATCGTAATCGATGATCGTTGATGCCACGAAGGAGCCGCGACTGTTAGCGTACTGGGTACCCCCCGTCGCGGAGTTTAGTCCGCCTCCTGCGTTTCGATAAACTGCGTCTCTCCGGATCCCCGGCGACGACCGAATAGCAGACTGCACGACATCAACGTCCGACACCCCAACCGACCTTCCTTGACCAACGGCTACATAGCAGTACGCAGAGGGGCGCGGAGAAATCTGGGAGAGTGAATTCTTGCCCGCAGGCTCCGAGTCCGACAAACACACGTGCATTGAGACACCTCGAGTGATGCCACCTGGCGTCGAGCGCTGTATCGACACGGCGTTGCCGCCTTCCATTTGTCACATTCCTTGGTTGAACACCGCGTCGAGAGTTGTTTTGGGTGCTATCAGCATCGATCGCTACCCAGTCGAGCTCGTCTGCGATCTTCCGCGCCCTCGGCGGTGAATCTGGCTTGCCAGGATCGAGGGTCGCTTGATCTACGTCGCCGTGCTGCTCTGATTTTTTTGCCTACCTTCCTAACTGCGGTTCAATCCTTCTTTCATACTCGGGAACGACAAGTTTGAACGACATTGAGAACGACACCCTGGCGGCGGCGTTGGAGCGGCACGGCATTCAGTTGGAGGCGCAGCAAATCCAGCAGCTCGACGCCTACTGCCGGTTGCTCTGGGATTGGAACGCAAAACTGAACCTCACCCGGCACACCGACTACGAACGATTCGTGAGCCGCGACGTGGTCGACAGCCAGGCCCTGGCTCAATTCCTGGAACCGGGCGAACGGATATTGGACGTCGGCACGGGGGGCGGAGTACCGGGCATCGTGCTGGCCATCGTGCGGCCCGATTTGAAGGTCGAGCTGTCGGAATCGGTGGCCAAGAAAGCCCGGGCGACCGCGGCGATCGTAACCGAGCTGAAACTGCCCGTGACCGTGCATCACGCCCGGGCCGAGCAGGTGCTGGAGCAGAAATCGTTCGGCACGCTGGTGGTCCGGGCGGTAGCTCCGCTGGCCAAGTTGATCGGCTGGTTCAACCCCTACTGGGAATCGTTCAACCGGCTGTTGGTCATCAAGGGGCCGGCCTGGGTGGAAGAACGCAAAGACGCCCGCGAGCGCGGGCTGATGCGCAATCTGGCTCTCCGCAAGTTGGCTGCGTATCCGCTTCCGGGCACCGACAGCGAGAGCGTGGTGCTCTCGATCACGCCGAAGGAACAGGCCTGAGCGCCGCGTGACGTCCGAGGATGGAGCGCGATTCTGCGCCGCTACCAGCGACGCACGGCCGCTTCGAGCAAGCGCCGCCGCTCGGCTTGAACCTGCGCCCGGGCAGCGGAAATTTCGGCAACCAATTCCACCCCGGCAGCTGCCGGCGAGCCGCAGGCGAACGGCGGCTGCGGATCGTACTGCAGCATCAGCTGAATCTGCCGGGCGACTTCGGCTCCGTGCAGGACGGCCGCGATCGAGAGGGCGAAATCGATTCCGGCCGTGATTCCGCCGCCGGTAATCCGATTGCGGTCGATCACCACCCGCTCGGCCGACGGCTCCGCCCCGACCAGCGGCAGCAGCTCGAGGCTCAGCCAGTGGGTGGTCGCCCGATAGCCGCGCAGCAATCCGGCCGCTCCCAGCACGAGCGCACCCGTGCAAACCGACGTGACCAGCCGGGCGTCGGCAGCTTGACGGCGGAGAAAGCTCAGGCACTCGTCGTCGACCAGCAGGTCGTTGACGCCGTTGCCGCCAGGCACGACCAGCACGTCGAACTGCGGCGCCCGTGCCCAGCTTGTGTCGGCGACGATCGCCATCCCGTGCTCGCTGACGATCGGCCCGGCGTCGGCGGCGACCAAATGGATCTTCGTCTCAGGCATCCGGGCCAGCACTTCGTAGGGGCCGACCAGGTCGAGCACGGTCAGCCGCGGAAACACGAGCATGCCGATCGAGGTGCGGCTGGGCATGATGGGTTCTCGGAAACGCCCTTAGCCAAACTGTCCGACAATCGCACTGGCCACGAAGCAGACAGCGGTCTCGATACGCAAGATTCGCGGGCCCAGGTCGACGACCATCCAACCCGCCGTCCGGGCCGACTCGACTTCCCCCGGGCTGAAACCTCCCTCCGGGCCGACGGCCAGTCGGACTTCGGCGCCGGCGTTCATCGCGTCTTGGGCAGCCAGCGCCGCGCGCAATGGGCTGCCTCCGGGATGGGCCAGCAGGCGAGAAGCGCCGCCGGCGGCGAGAAACTCGGCCAACCGCTGGGCGGGGGCAATTTCCAGCAGCCGATTGCGGCCGCATTGCTTGGCCGCCTCGATCACACCTCGGCGGATCCGCTGCGGCGGATCGGCCGCGGCGTGGCCCGCGCTGTGCTCCGTGATCAGGGGCACCAGCCGCGTCACTCCCAGCTCGACCGCTTTTTCGACTAGCCACCGCTGGCGGTCCCCCTTGGGCAAAGCCACGCCCAAGGTCAGCGCAAAGGGCAACTCGCGATCGACCGATTGCCGCTCGAGCACGGCCAGCGTGGCGGAAGAGCGCCCCAGCCGCTCGACCCGGGCGGCAAACTGGTCGCCACTGCCGTCAAACAGGATGACTTCGGCGCCGACCTTGGCCCGCATCACGTGCAGCAAGTGATGGGCCTCGGGCCCGGACAGCTCGATGCTAGCTGCCTGCTCGATCGGCTGGTCGACGAAATACCGCTCGGTCATGGGTGTGCCAGCAGGATCGCGGCTGCGCGGGGGAGCTCCAGGTGCCGGCAGCTCAAGTCGCTGGAGCGATTCTACCGATGACGGACTAGATACGGAATTCTCTCGCGCGGTAGAGCCCGCGACGGGCGAGCTGCGCCGCAGGTCGATTGGCAGGGACGCAACCACTGCGAGGTGCTGGCGATGTATCAGCAATACTGGGGCTTGGACGAATCCCCGTTCCGCGGCGGCTTGGACTTGCCGCGGTTCTATGCCACCGCGGGCCATGACGAAGCCCTGGCCCGGCTCCACTTTCTGGTCGACCAGCGCCGCCGGCTGGGACTGCTGTTCGGCCCGTCGGGCGTGGGCAAATCGCTGCTGTTGGAAGTCTTTGCCCATGAGATTCGCGACGCCGGGGGCGAAGTCGCCCGCACCAGCCTGATCGGGGCCGACGCCCACGAGCTGCTCTGGACGTTGGCCGCCCAATTCGGCCTGAACCCGGCGCTGGCCGCCACGCCGTTTACGCTGTGGCGGCGGCTGGCCGACCGGTTGATCGAAGGCCGCTACCAGCGTTCGCAGCTGTTGATCCTGCTCGACGATGCGGACGAGGCCGGCCCCGACGCGTGCGAGCTGATCCTGCGGCTCACGCAGCTCGACCCGCACCCGGACAGCCGGTTGACCTTGGTGCTGGCCAGCGCGGGCGTGCAGTCGAGCCGGCTCGATCCGCGGATTCTCGAGCAAGCCGAGCTGGCCATCCGGCTCGAGCCCTGGTCGCTGGACGAGACGCGCGGCTATCTGGAATACGCGCTGCGCGATTCGGTTCGCGAGACGCCGATCTTCAGCCCTGCGGCCGTCCGTCGGCTCCACGAGCTGTCGCAGGGCATCCCGCTGGGCATCAAGCAGCTGGCCGACTTGGCGCTGTTGGCCGGAGCCGGTTTGGATCAATCGCAGATTGACGTCGAGACGATCGACGGGGCCTTTGGCGAGCTGGGCGTGGTTGCCGGCTCGGCGGCGGTAAAATAGCGCAAGTCGTTCGGCCAATCGCCTTTGCTACGGCAATTGATCTGGCATTGGGGAGCGCGGGGCGTAGAATAAGCGGTGGAGTTCGACACCCCGCCGTTCCCTGAAAGCCGCCCTGCCATGGCAACGCCCTCCGCTGCCGCGCGCGACCCTCACGAACCTGAGCTCGACTTGCGCAATCCGGCCCTGGCCGCTTTCCTGGGCTGGCTGGTGCCGGGTGCCGGGCACTTGTACCAGGGCCGAACCGGCAAGGGACTGCTCTACCTGATCTGCATCCTGGGGACGTTCTGCTACGGTCTCTACATCGGCGACGGCAAAGTGGTGTATTTTTCCTGGCGGCCGAACGACAACCGCTGGGCCTATTTCTGCCAGGTGGGCGTCGGGCTGGCGGCACTACCGGCATTGGTCCAGTCGGATCGGGCCAGTCATGGGCGGGGCCCGCTCTGGGGAATCGATATCATGGCGCCGCCACGGTTCGGCGAGGCCTGGAGGAAAAGCGAACGCGACGACCTGACCCGGCTGAACGCGCAGCCGGGCGCCCAGATCGAAATGCGGAAGTATGAAAGTCCCGACGAGCTGGCCTGGTGGAACAAGAGCCTGTACCGCTACTTCGAGCTCGGCACGGTTTACACGATGATCGCTGGGCTGCTCAACGTGCTGGCGATCTACGACGCCTTTGCCGGTCCCGTGCCGCTGGAGCACGGCGGAGATGAGGACGAAGACGACGAGAAGAAGTCGGGCGAAACTCAGGCCTCGCAGCTGGCGACGGCCGAGACGCGCTAAGGCCGACGACGAGCGGGCAAGCGACGACAACCAAGGAAAAGTCCGACAATGTTGGCGATGGTCAATCAGCTCTGGTTCAGCTTGCCGCTGATTGTGGTCATCAGCCTGGTCTATTCGGCCACCCGACACGAGGCCATGGCCTCGATCTTGCATCATGCCGTCCGGCTGGGCGGCTATATCTTCGGCTTCATGGCCTGCATCTTTGCGGTGCTCTGGGGCATCTCCTGGTGGCTGTAGGGCCACGGTGTCGGCGTTGACCGGCCCGGCAAATCACGGTGGCCAGACCGTTCTTCGGCTACCTGCCGGCGGCGGCGCGGACCCGTTTTTCGCCTCCCGATCGTGCCCCGGCGGTGCGTGGCGGCGCGGGTTGGGCCTGCTATACTCGACGGTTCACCTCGACTTTTGCCGCCGCGCCGGGCCCTGGGAGCGATCATGAGTCTTGCCGAATCGATGCAAAAGCGCGCCGAGCTGTTCATTCAGCGCTACGGTGCGGTCCGTGAACAACTCAGCCGCGTGATCGTCGGACACCACGACATCATCCACGGCATCCTCACCTGCCTGTTCGTCGGCGGCCACGCGCTGCTCGAAGGCGTGCCCGGCCTGGGCAAGACGCTCCTCGTCCGCACGCTCTCCAAAACGCTGAACCTGGATTTCTCGCGCATCCAGTTCACGCCCGATCTGATGCCGGCCGACATCTTGGGCACGAACATGGTCATGGAGTCGCCCGACGGCAAGCGATTCTTCGAATTTCAGAAGGGGCCGATCTTCACCCAAATCTGCCTGGCCGACGAAATCAACCGGGCCACGCCCAAGACCCAGTCGGCCATGCTCGAAACCATGCAGGAGGGCTCGATCAGCGTGGCCGGGCACGTCTACCAGCTCAAGCGGCCGTTCTTCGTGATGGCCACGCAAAACCCGATCGAGCAGGAAGGCACCTACCCGCTGCCCGAAGCCCAGCTCGACCGCTTCATGTTCAAGCTGGTCGTGGGCTACTCGACCCGGCAGGAACTGGCCACGGTGGTCGAACGCACCACGCGGGGCGAGAAGATCGAACCGGACAAGGTGATGGACGGAGCCGAGATCGTCGAATGGCAGAACCTGATTCGCGAAGTGATCCTGGCCCCGCACGTGCAGGATTACGTCGTCCGGCTGACGCTGGCCACGCATCCCGAGGGCCCGTTCGCCCTGCCGATCACCAATCAGTATCTGCGCTGGGGCTCCAGCCCGCGCAGCGCGCAGACGATTGCCCTGGCCGCCAAAGTCCGGGGCTGCTCGAAGGCCGCTACAACGTCAGCTTCGAGGACGTGCGGCGGGTCTATTTGCCCGCGCTGCGACACCGGGTGATCTTGAACTTCGAGGCCCAGGCCGAAGGACTCGATACCGATCGCGTGCTGCTCGACATCTTGGAGAAACTGCCGGAGAAGGCGGAGTGAGGGAGGGGCTGGGGATTGGGAGCTGGGGACTGGGGCGGAGAACGAGCAGCGAGCCGTGGGGCTTGTCCCCACGGTTTATCGACCGCCAAGTCCAGTGGATTGTGGGGCGCGGAGATTGCCTGGAGCGCGCCGTGTTGGGGCAGCGAACAAAGATCGATAATCAATGATCGTCGACGTCAAAGCCAATCCGCTGCTCAGCCCCGAGTTGCTCGCGCAGCTGGAGCGATTGGAGCTAGTCAGCCGCAAGGTGTTTCGCGGGCGGATGAAGGGCGAGCGCCGCAGCAAGCGCAAGGGGCAAAGCGTCGAGTTCGCCGATTTCCGCAATTACGCGCCGGGCGACGACCTGCGGTTCATCGATTGGAACACCTACGCCCGGCTCGATCGGCTGTTCCTCAAGATGTTCCTGGAAGAAGAGGACCTGCACTTCTACGCCCTGATCGACGCCAGCCGTTCGATGAGCTTCGGCACGCCCACCAAGCTGCAATACGCCAAGCAGCTGGCCGCGGCGTTGGGCTTCATCGGGCTCTGCCGGGCCGACCGGGTAAAGATCGAGACGCTCGGCCAGCCGGCCAATCTGCCCGGCCCGGTCCTCCGCGGGCGACAAAGCCTGTGGCGCATGGTCGCGGCGCTCGAGGCGATCGAGCCCGACCAGCCCGGCTCGCTGGCCGCGGGAGTGAAGAACTTCTGCATCCGCAACTCGGGCAAGGGCATCCTGGTCGTGATCAGCGACCTGATGGACAAACAGGGCTATGAGGCGGCCTTCCGCTACCTGGTCTCGCAGCAGATGGATGTCTACGTGATCCAGGTGCTGTCGAGCGAGGAGCTGGAACCCGACGTCAAAGGCGATCTGAAGCTGGTCGATTGCGAGGACGACGATGTAGCCGAGATCACCGTCAGCGCTCCGCTCCTGAATCGTTATAAGAAGACGCTGGCCGCCTTTGTCGACGGCGCGCGGACTTTCTGCACCCGCCGCGGCATGGGCTACCTGCTCGCCAACAACCAATTGCCCGTCGACCAACTGGTCGGCAGTTACCTCCGCGCCCGCGGCCTCGTGCGCTGAGTCAATCACTTCCTCTGTCTTTGTTTTTATCCTTCTGCCTTCTGCCTTCTACCTTCTACCTTTGCCTCCATGTCCTTCATCCCGATGCTCGCGTGGTGGCAGTGGCTGGTGCTGGCGGCGATTCCGCCGGCGATCGTGCTGCTCTACTTCCTGAAGCTCAAGCGGCAGCCGCTGGAGGTGCCGAGCACGTATTTGTGGCAGCGGTCGATCGAGGATTTGCACGTCAACAGCATCTGGCAGCGGTTGCGGCAGAACTTGCTGCTGTTGCTCCAGTTGCTGATCGTGGCCTTGGCCATCCTGGCGCTTTTGCGGCCGGGTTGGCGCGGCACGCGGATGCTCGACACGCGGCTGATTTTTCTGATCGACAACTCGGCCAGCATGAACGCCACCGACGTGGATCCTACCCGGCTCGACGCGGCCAAGCGGCGGGTGGGCGAGCTAATCGATCAAATGGCCTCGGGCTCCGTGGCGATGATCATCAGCTTTTCCGACAGCGCCCGGGTCGAGCAGCCGTTCACCGACAACCGCCGCTTGCTCCGCCGGCAGCTCGACGCCATCCGCCCCACCAACCGCACCACCCGCCTGGGCGAAGCGCTGCGCGTGGCGGCCGGTCTGGCCAATCCGAACCGGGCGTTCGAATCGGCCGGCCAGCAGGTGGGCGAGGCCTTGCCGGCCACGATGTACATCTTCAGCGACGGCAAATTTCCCGACGTCGAGGGTTTCTCGCTCGGCAATCTGAAGCCGGTGTTCGTGCCGATTGGCGACGAGAAATGCCGCAATCTGGCGATCACCGCCTTCAGCACCAAGGCGGTCGAGGGCAAGACCGACCGGCGGCAGGTCTTTGCCCGGTTGGAGAATTTCGGGCCGACCGAAATCTCGACCGACGTCGAACTGTATCTCGACGACGCGCTCAAGGAAGCCGAGGCCGTGCACATCAAGCCGGGCGAGGCCGCTGGCGTGGTGTTCGACTTAAGCGACATCCACTCGGGCGTGCTGCGCCTGAAGACCGGCGCCGGCGGCGACCTGGCGCTCGACGACGAGGCCTGGGCCACGGTAAATCCGCCCAGCGCGGCAAGACGCTGCTGGTCACGCCCGGCAACGACGCGCTTCGGCTAGCGCTCGAGACCGAGGCCGCTCGCGAGCTGGCCGATGTTTCGGTGGCCGAACCCGACGTGCTCGATTCGAAGCCCTATCAACTCGCGGCCGCCGGCGGGGCCTATCAACTGGTGATATACGATCAGTGCCAGCCGAAGGAAATGCCCCGGGCCAATACATTGTTCATCGGCCGAGTGCCGCCCAGCGGCGGCTGGGGTGCGGGCGAGAAGACGGCCGGCCCGCAGATCATCGACGTCGACGGCGCACATCCGCTGATGCAATTGATCGAGCTGGGCAACGTGAAATTCGTCGAAGGCACGCCGCTCAAAGTGCCGCCGGGCGGAACCGTGCTCGTCGATTCGAACGTCGGGCCACTGATGGCCATCGCTCCCCGCGAAGGGTTCGAGGATGCCGTGCTCGGCGTCGAGATCGTGAGCACCGACGACAAAGGCGATCGCTACGCCAATACCGACTGGCCCCTCCGCTTGAGTTTTCCCGTGTTCGCGCTCAACGCGCTGGAGTATCTGGCCGCGGGGCACGAAACGGCCGCTCAGATGCCGCTGCAACCGGGCCAGACCGCCACGCTCCGCAGCGATGCCAAGGTCGAGCAGCTCACGGTCGTCCCGCCGCGCGGCAAACCCCACCAGGTCGAGCGCGGCAAACTCAACACCTTCGTTTTTACCGGCACCGACGAGTTGGGCATCTATGACGTCCAGGCCGACGGCAAGCAGCAGGAGCGATTCGCCGTGAATCTGTTCGATTCGGCCGAAAGCGACATCCGACCCCGGGCACAAAACGCGGTGAAGATCGGCTACGTCGAGGTCGAGGGGCAATCCACCTACGAATCGGCCCGGCAGGAAGCCTGGCGTCCGCTGCTGCTGGCCGCTCTAGCCGTTTTGTTGCTGGAGTGGTATATCTACAATCGCCGAGTTTACCTGTAGCTCCCAGTCTCGCGCTGGTTGCTGTCGAGGATCGGCGCGGCACACCAAGTGCAAGTTTCGGGCGACAGGAACCTTGGACAAGGGTTAGAATCGCTATTTGCCCCTCCAGGGCAGCTCCCGTGAGTGGCGGCGCTGGCTGAGCGGGCAGAGCAGGGCGACCAGGTAGGCGCAGCAAACCGAGGGCAGCTCAACCAACGTTGGCTTAGCACGCAATGATTCGCAAAGTCGTCCTACCGCGCCGCAAGAAGCGCCGCCCCGAAGCTGCCGGCCAACCCAAGCGCAAGATCATCCAGCGCCTGGTCGAGAATCCACTCATCCGCCAGGTGAGCTACGAAGAATATCGCGATAAAGTCCGCGACGTATACGGCGGCCGGCAGGGGGCCTTTCTGGCCACGGCCAGTCTGCTTTCGCTGCACCTGACGCTGGGCGATCGACTGCTCCGCGAGCGGAAGTTCGATCTGCGTGGGGCAAAGCACATTTTGGATGTCGGCAGCGGCGCCGGGCAAATCGCCAAGCACCTGCTGAAGTATGCCGATCCGGACGCGGCCATCACCTGCTGCGATTTGTCGCCCGAAATGCTCCATCGCGCCCGGGCGCGGCTGAAGAGCTCGCTGCCCACCCACGTCGCGGCCGACCTGGCGCGGCTGCCATTTGCCGACGGGAGCTTCGACTGCGTCACCTGCGGCTACGTGCTTGAGCACTTGCCCGACGCGCAGCGTGGGCCTGTCCGAAATCGCCCGGGTGCTCGTGCCCGGCGGCCGGCTGCTGCTGCTGACCACGGAAGACAGCTTCTCGGGGGCCTGGACGAGCCGGCTCTGGGTTTGCCGGACGTACAATCGCCGCGAGCTGTTTCGCACTTGCCGCGAGCTGGGCGCTCGAGTGGCGCAAGGAGCTGTGGTTCACCCGGATGCACAAGCTGCTGCGCGCCGGTGGCATCTGCGTCGAAATTCAGAAGGTCGGCGGCTAGCGCCGCTTGTGCCGGGAGTGGAGCCGCGGCGCATCAATTGCGCGGGCGGTAACAAACATCGCCCCTGGGCAAATCATTAGAAGGGCAGCGCACCGCCCCAACCTTCCGACTGGGCGTGGTGCTTTTCCGGCGGCCCTTCGAGCCACTCGATCGCGATGATTCGTTCCGGCGCGATCGTGAAAGTGCCGCTGCCGGCAGTTTTTTCATGCGCCAGTTTGACCTCGTCGGTCAGCATGCGAATCGAGGCCGGCGGGGCGCGATGGCGGCCGTCTCTTCGGAGGCTTCGGTCAGCGTCAGCCCCGCCGGGGCCGGGCGGCCCAGTTTGCCCCACAGGTCGCGATAGCCGGCCGCGTCGTGCGGATTGTCGGTGCTGCACGTGCGGATGTTGACCCGCGAGCCCACGGGATAGCTCACCAGCACTTGCTTGACCCGGTCCGGGTTGAGCACCTTGATGAGTAGAATCTGGTCGCGGCGAATCGTGTAGCGGTTCTGGCCGCGCTGGCGCAGGCGGCGCACCCAGACGGCGGGTGGTAACTTCTCGGGATCTTCCAGCAGCGGCTTGCCGGCGACCGGTTCGCTGTCGGCCTCGATCAGCTCGATCTTGTCGCTGCCGGCCGAGGCGACGGTGCCCCAATAATCCATCCGCTTCGTGGCATCTTGGGGATTGCTGGGATCCCAAACGCGAATCGTGCAACGGGCTCCATTGACCAGTTCATTGCTGGCCGGAGCCGGGGCCGGAGCGAGCAATGCGCAGCCCGCCGGCAGGAGCAGAGCGCGCTGCCCCGACAGCGCTACCAGAAGCAACAGCGCCGCTCGGATCCGCGAATGAGTGCTGAGCATATCGTCTCTCCTCCGATCGTCCGTTCTAGCGTTTGGTTCGCGGCGACTTGCGCGTGGTCAGCTCGGCCGCCGGTCCTTGCGTCAAGTAGGCGAACAGGTCGCCCACCTCTTCCAAGGTCAGCGCGTTGAGCAGGCCGTCGGGCATGGCCGAGGTCTTGCTCCGCGTGACGTCTTCGATGTCTTCCTTGGCAATCTTCACCTTCTCGCCGTTGGCCTGGAGCACGACGATCGAACCATCGCCCACGGGCGAGACCATGCCGGTCACGGTGCGGCCCCGGCTGGTGAGGATCGTCTGACTGGCATATTGATCGGAAATCACCTGCGAGGGATACAGGATCGACTCCAGGATTTCCTTCCGCTGAAAGCAGCGCGAGACGGTCGTCAGATCGGGCCCGACCGTGTCGCCCTCCTCGCCGAAGCGGTGGCACTTGCTGCAGTTCGCCTTGACGAACATCGCCGCCCCGCGGCTGGCATCGCCGCGCTGTTGTTGCGGCCCGCTGAGATAACTGAGTAATTCCTGGAACGTCCAATGGCTTTGGACCACTTCCTGCGGCAGCGTCGGCTCGGGCAGCTCGGGATAGCTTTCGACGAACCATTTCTGCCAGGCGGCCAGCGCTTCGGACCAGCGGTCGCCCGGCTCGCTCAACCGCTGATCGGTCCACTTCTCCAACAGCGCGATCGCGTGCTGGCTGCCGTTCTCGCGGAGCATCAGCCCGCGGATGATCACCTGGCGAAACGCCTCCGGCGACTCGGGAACCTGATCGACCTGGGCCAGCTTGAGCAGAATCTCCTGCGCGGCGGCCCCCTCGACGATCGCCAGCGAGCGGACCAACAGCGGCCAATTCTCGCCCTCTGGCTGCTGGGCCAAGGCCATCGCCAGCATTACCCGGCGGTCGGGCTCGTTCTCGTACACTTCGCGCAAGTAAGCCATCGCGTCGGCATCGCGGCTGCCGCCGAGCACCGCGGCAATGCCGATCCGCAGCTTCCGGGCCGGATCGCTGTCCACGCGCCGCAGATCGCGATCGAGCTTGGTGATCTGCTGCAAAGTCTCGCTGCTGGGATGCTCGGGCAACCGGGCCAGCACCGATAGCGCCGACGTCGGCCACTTGGCCCCGCCTGCCAATACGGCTCGCCGCTGCTCTTCATTCAACCCGGCGAAGAAATCGCGCGAGACGTTTTCGATGTAGCCGGCAAAGCTATGGCCACCCGGCATCGACCGGGCTTCTTCGAAGAACTTGAGCATCGCCAGCTTGCGTGCGGTGTTCCAACCGATCATCAAGAACCGGGCGCACAGCGCGGCCTGCATGCGATCCAATTGCGGCGCATCGCTCTCCAGCACGCCGATCACCCGCTCGGCCAGGGTCGGCTCCTGCAGATAGGCCAGAATCTTGACCAGCTCGCGGTTCATCCGCGGTTCTTGCGAGGGATATTCCTCGGCCAGCTGGCTGCGCAGCTCGGGCACGTTCTTGCCCGACAGATGGCCGGCCACCAGGGCCAGCTCGACCACCCGCAGCGTGTCGAGAAACGCCAGGTCGCTCAGGTAACCGCGCATCAGCTCGCTGGCCCGGGCCAGAATCGGGTCGACCGACCCTTCGTCAGGATGGACGGCCAACAGACCCACCGAACCCAGCAGAAACGAGCGGGTATTTTCGGATTCGAGCACCAGCTGTTGCCAGCTGCCGCGATCCATCCGCTCCAGCGCCCGCAGCGCGGCCCAGCCGACGTTCCGGTCGGGACTGCCGAGCAACTCCACCAGCCGGGCCGGCGGGCCGGACTGCCCCGAACGGGCCAGGGCTTCGCACGCCAGACGCTGGACTAAGAGATCGGAGTCGCCGGTTAGTTCGTTCAGACGGGCGGCAACTTCGTCGCCGCTGTGGATGCCCATCAGGTACGCGGCCTTGGCCCGGACGCTTGCTTCGCGATCGTGCGAGGCCTTGACCAGCAGCGCCTGCGAGGGATGCGGGCCGAACAGTTGCATCAGCTCGAGCGCCCGCACGCGATCGGCGGCCGGCGACTGCGGATTCTCAACCAGGGCGATCAATTCGCGCTGCCAGGAAGCGCCCAGCTGCTTTTTGGTGATGGCGACCTGCTGCCGAGCCCAGGCGCTGAGCAACTGCGGCTGCTTAAGCGCGGCGGCCAGGCCCTTGTGGGTTTTCTTGAGTTCCGCCGGCACTTCGCCTTCCCAGATGACGCGGTAAACGCCGCCTTCGGTGTCGCGACCGCCCGTGCAGAAGTAGAGCCAGCCGTCCGGCCCGACCGAGATATCGGTGACGTTCAGCGGTTGGCCCTCGAGAAAGACCTCGCTGGTGGCTTTGTAGCTCGCGCCGTGGGCCTTCAGCTTCACCGCCAGGATCCGCCCCCGCGACCAATCGCAGACGAACAGCGCGTTGTGATACCGCCGCGGGAACATGTAATGGCTGTACACCTCGATGCCGGTCGGCGAGCCCCGGCCCATTTCGACCGCCGGCGGCAGGCTGTCGAGATAATAGTCGGGCCATTTGGCCCAGCCGCTCCGCCAGCCGAACTCCGCGCCGGGCACGACGTGGTTGACCCGCGTCGGCCGGTACCAGGGCATGCCCAGGTCCCATTCCATGTCGCTGTCGGCCGTGAGCAGCTCGCCGTCGGCGTTGAACGCCAGGTCGTACGGGTTCTGCAAGCCACCGGCCACGATCTCGATGGCCGTGCCATTGGTGTCGGTTCGCAGGATCGAGCCGCCCGGCGCCTTGATGCCCACGGCATGGCCGCTGGCGTCCTCGTAGCGCGGCTGGAGCATGTCGCCTTCGTAGTAATGGTGATAGGGGCTCGTGCGTTCGTACGGCTTTTCGCTGCGGGTGAAGTTGCCGACGATGATGTACAGCAAGCCGTCGGGCCCGAGCACAACCGAGTGCGGCCCGTGCTCGCCCATCTCGCCTGTGAACTTGATCAGCGCGTCGACCTTGTCGGCCCGGCCGTCGTGGTCCTGGTCTGACAGGC
The DNA here is from genome assembly GCA_963828155.1 of uncultured Planctomycetaceae bacterium. GTDB lineage: Bacteria > Planctomycetota > Planctomycetia > Pirellulales > PALSA-1355 > CAWCAX01. The sequence continues at coordinate 21,610 of CAWHDQ010000005.1, read as the reverse complement.
GATAGAGGGCTGTGCCGTCGGGGCCCTGGCCCACGGCATAGACATTGCCGCTGACGGTGAGCAGGCCCTGGCAGCCGCGGACCTCGTCGCAGAAGGTCGAAACGGTGTCGAGCACGCCGTCGCGGTCGTCATCGCGAATCAGCACCAGCGGGCCGTTCTCGCGCGAGGCGACGATCTGCCCAAACTCGTCGAAGGTCATCGCGATCAGCGAGCCGGTCTGCTTGGGATCGATGACCCATTCGACGCCGAACTGCGGCTGCAGCTTGAAGCGGCCTTTCTCGCCCATCACCGTGACTTCGTTGCCCCAGGGGAGCGTGGCCCCCATCTTGCCGAAGCTCCGGGCGGCCAACCACTGGGTGTCGTTGAAGCGGCCTTTCTGCCAGCCGACGAATTCCTTCAGCACGGCCTTCCAACTGGCGTCGGTCGAATGCGTGACTTGCGTGCCGCCCTGGGCCTTGACCAGCACCCGGGCGACCAGGCCGGCCGAGCCGTGCTGCTTGTTCGTGGCTTTGACGGCGACGACGTTGGTGCCTTGGACCAACTGGGCCGTGATGTCGTAGACATCGAGCACTTTCCAGTTGTTGCCCGTGCCGACCTTCTGGCCGTTCACGTACAGCTCGTAGCCGTCGTCGGCGCCGATTTGGATTTCGCCCTGCTCGGGCGTGCCCAAGGTAAAGGTCTTACGAAAGTAACAATCCCCCTCGGGCCCAATTCTTTTTCGTAGGCCGGCGACCAGATCCACTCGGCCTCTTCGGCGGCAACCCATCGGCCGGCGGCCCACGTAGAAACCACCAGCAGGACTGTAAGCACTCGGCCTGCGCAGATTGGCCGCAAACCGCTGGGCCGCAGGACGTTTCGCATGGCGAACCTCGCTAGACTTCGGAAGGAAGCTGCCGCCTTCGAGCAGCCGAGTTTTTGGGATACCACGAGACGCGTCCGGGCAGAGCCGGAAAATTCGGGCCGCATAGAGTAGCGAGCGGCGATAACCCGGGCAACAGAGGTTTGTTAGGTCCCGCCGAGCGGGGGCGCGGGCGCGCTGAATGTGGCGAGGCGAGACGCAACATCGAGATTCGCGCTCGTGGGAGGTATCAAGCCAAGGATCGGCGCCCGCGGCAATTGCTAGCGGTCGCCTTTGGCGAGATGCCCGAATGCCGCTGGTCGCAGGCACCTGCCTCGACATCCTTGACCGTTCGCAAAGCAAGGGGTAGCATCCCCTTACTGCAAAAGTTGGACTTCCGCTGGCAGCGGCGAGTCCTGGCATCCGCAGGCCCGGCTGGCAGCAAAAACGGGCAGTTGGGTGACCCGGCAAAAACGCCGTTGCGAACGCTGGGCCACCCCGCCCGTCCCCTTGCAACCCTTGGCCACACCGCCTCACCCCGAAAGGCAAACCGCATGACTGTTTCGCCCCGCCAGCATTGGACTTGGCTGCTGCTGGCCGCCGCGCTCGGTCTTTTTGCCGGCTGCACTTCGAGCTCCGAGGACAAGCAACCCGACCGGGCCGCAGCCTATGGCTCCAAGAGCCCTGGCGGCGAAAAGAGCGATTCGGGGAAGTCGGACAAATCCGAAACAGGGGTCGCAGAAAAACCCGAAGTGCTGCTCGAACCCTTTGACCCGCCCAGTCTGGCCGAGCTCGATGCCAAGGCCGAGTGGGAAGACCAGCCGGTCCTGGACGGCACGGTCCTGCTCAAATCCAAGCAGGCTGGCGAGACGCCGCTGGTCACGGTTCAGGAAGCCTTGGCGCTGAAGAACACTTCGCCCGAAGCCAATTCCAAAATCCTGAGCGCCTTAGGGCGATTGCCCGCCGACGATTCGCAAGTGAACTGGGAGGCGACGATCAATCGGCACATGGGGGCCGACGTCAAAAGCACCAACCCGATCATGTTCGGCGCCGCGGTCGAGGGGGACGTGAACGGCCTGACCGGCTACGGCCTGTTCAGCTTCGACTGGGAGATGAAGCCGTTCGCCGCCAAAGAGACCGTGGCCAGCTGGCAGACCAGCAAGGACCGGCTCTACGACAAGGTCGTCTTGCGCGACGATTGCACCTGGTCGGATGCAAACCAAGGGGATGTGCCCCTCGCCGGCGAATAGCCCTGAGGTGGATCCATCCCGATCCAGCCCGCGCCCGGCAAAAAACCTCGACCCACGCGTGAAACGCAGCCGAGTCGGATTGCATGCCGGGCGCGCTTGTAGGTGCGTCGTCATCCAGTGCCAACTGGATCAGATAACCGGAGACGAACCGCGCTGCAATTCCCAAATGTCGAAGAATTTGAACCAGCAGCCACGCCGAGTCGCGGCATGAACCCTTGCGCGTTTCGAGAGTCTGCTCACAGGTATTAAACGCTTGGGATCCAACCGCGTAACGTAATCAATTTCGTCTCGCACCCGACGGTTCACATTCAACCAAGAAACTGATGGTCCCGCGCTTGTCACGGGAAAAAGCTTCCGCCGCTCCAATTGCGGGCGGTGTTGCTGCATGAATTGACCCATCTCCAACGCGGTGATGTCTGGATGAATTGCGCACAAGCGCTGGCCCAGATTGTCTATTGGTGGCATCCCCTGCTCTGGCTCGCGAATGCCCGCATCCGCCGCGTGCGCGAAGAAGCCGTGGACGATGCCGTGATGCTGGCGCTCCGCGATGATGCCGAGGCTTACGCCCCCACGCTGATCGCAGTGGCGAAGCTGGCCTTCCACCGGCCGCTGGCGAGCCTGGGTCTGGTGGGAATCATGGAATCCCGCAGTGCCTTGCGGCAACGCATTCAGCGCCTGGTAAACTTCCGCGCACCGCGTAAATCCAGCCTAACCTTCGTGTCGCTCTGCGGCATTTGCCTTTTCAGCGCCGCGGCGTTGCCAATGGCGGAAGCACCGACTTCGTCAAACAATCAGCCTGATTTTCAAGCGCCTCCATCCAGATTCCAAACACTCATATCAAAGACGAACCCGGAGGTATTCATTGGAAATGCACAGGCAAGCGCAAACGTTTCTACCAATATTGAAACAAACTTTCGCGAAAGATTGGAGGCGATTATTGTCAGGGTAAATGAAAACCCAGCAACAAATTTTGGGAAAGCCGAAGTCGCGCCGGATATGAGAAGGAACGCGCCGCCGCCAATTTACGAAGGAATCGCCTATGAGGCGGCTTCAAATGCCAGCATTTCTGACAATCTTTATACGCGCACCTTCAAGGTGGACACAAAGTTATTTCTCGCCGCTTTGCAGAAGCAGACCGGCCTTCAAACCAATGTCACTGCCGCCATGAGACAGCTTCTCTCAAACGTCGGCGTGGATTTGTCACCGCCGAAATCGATTTTTTACAATGACCGGATGGGTGTGCTGTTCGTCCACGCGACCGAGCAGGATTTGGACGCGGTGGAAAAAGTGGTGCAGGTGCTCAACGACACGCCACCGCCGCAAATCCACATCAAGGCCAGGTTCATTGAAGTTCCCCAATCAGCCGCCGCCGATCTGTATCTGGGAAGCATTAACCCTTCGGTCATACACCCGGATGACATTCCTCTCCGGGTTCGCGAAATAATCAACCGGCCGAATGTCGTTGCCGGATCAAACGAACCAACGGCGCTCACGGGAATCATGACGGCATCACAATTTCAGACCGTTCGCTTTGCTTTACAGTCGAACCCTTACACGGAACCTCTGGCTGAACCGGAAGCGACCATAACCAGCGGACGGCAAGTGCAGATGCGGGCGACAGTCATTTATACCATGATCACCAACTTCGCCTTGAAGCAAATATCAACCAATTTGGCCATTGCGCCACAACAATCCCAGGTGGAGCTTGGTCCGGTTCTAGATGCAGTTGCCTGCATTTTACCTGACGGCTGCACGATTGATTTAAAAGTAACGGCTTCAGCAATGGAATTCCTGGGCTATGACAACAAGACCAATACCGTTCCAACCGTGGCCTCGACCGGAGCAATCATTGCTGTGCCAACCATACACCCCAACTTTCGTGTTCAGCAATCCAGCGCGCATTTGAAATTGTGGGATGGCCAGACCGTCGTTCTCGGGAAACTGCCCCAGCATTTTTACGACAACGGCAAGGAACTCAGCGCCGAACCGGATTATTTTAGGACGGCAAAGCGAACCAATGGCCAGCCAGACACTGAAAAAAAGGAATTGCTGGTTTTTATAACTGTGACCTTGGTTGACCCGGCGGGCAATCGCATTCATTCGGACGAAGAAGTTGCGCAAAAACAGCATTCCGCTTTGAATTCACCTTAAATCATCTGTTCAACCCAGCACCGTGAGTACGATGCCCACGAGGATGCCGATGATGGCGGGAAGTTTTTGCCATCCGTTGATTTCACCGAAAAACAATAAACCACCGGCAAAGCTTACCAACGTGCTGCCACGGCGCAGGCTCATCACCACCGACACGAGTGAATTGGGATCGTGCAAAGCGCTGAAATAAATGTAATCGGCTACCAGCAGCGAAAACGCGATGAACGGGATGCTCCAACGCCAATGAAACACCTTGCGCGACCACCAACGTTGCTTCCAACCGATGGCGAACGGCGTGAACAGGATCACCAGATAAACCGAAAACCATGCCTGCACCGTCGGCACTGAAAAATGCGCCCGACCCAGCAGATATTTGTCGTAGAGCGAGCTCACCGCGCCCAGCAATGTCCCGGCGATGAGAAAACCCACCCATTTATCGCGATGGAAATGTATCCCTTCGCGCCGGCCGGCAAGCGAAAGCCCAACAAATGAAGCCAGGGTTGTAAGCACCCCGATGGTTTCCAGCCACGCTCGGGCGCTCACCCAGAATCAGGATTGCCCCAAACAATGTCCAAATCGGGCTGGTGGCGCGGATGGGTGAGCCCAGGGACAGCGGCAGATGTTTTAATGCGAAATAAGTGAAAACCCATGATGCCGCCACGATCGCCGATTTCAGCACCAATTGCAGATGCTGCACCAGCGTAAGCGGATCCGCGACCAAGGATGCCGGCAATGTGCCCGGATGAACCATCTGCACAACCAGCAAGCCAGCCCACACCGCTGCACCGCTCAACGTGCTGAAAAACAGGACCGGCACAACGGCGTTGTCCCGCACAGCGTGCTTGGTGCAGAGCTCATACACGCCGAGAAACAAGGCCGACAACAGGCTGGCAACAATCCAGTGCATGAATCGTATAAAAAATGCGACGGGCGAACCACAGTGGCCCGCCCGTCGAGCTGACTTTAAATTTGAATCTGTTGGAGTTTATCTGCCTGCAACAAGGTTGCCACCAAACTCCAGCGGCGTCCGCTCACTGTTGGGCGCGATAGAACCGGCTTGTGCCGGTGGCACTGGAATCCGTGAAGACATTTGTCCCGGTAGTGTTCGTAAATGGTCCGATCAATGTCCACGAATTCAAGTCGCTGGATTTAAAGATTTGGACCACCCCGCCAGCCGGGCTGAGAACAGAGAAATGGAATTGATTGACGCCAGATCTGGCAGGCGACCCGAGCTGGAGGCTGAACTGTGGAATGTAGTTCACGTAAGTGTTGTAGCTGCCCAAGGTGGCGACATCCGTCAGGAAGGCGGAGCCGGGCGTAAGGTCCAACCAATTGTCGTGAACATCCACATAAATAAGGTGGGTGAGACTGGTCAGTGGGTGAATGCTCGAAAGGTTGTTGTCGTAAAGATAGAGCCAGTTCAGGCTGTTCAACCCGGCGAGGCCGGAGACATCGGAAATGTGGTTGCTGCTGAGATCGAGCGAGTTCAGGTTCGGCAAGCCGGTGAGGGTGGGCGCCACGGTGAAATTATTTCCGTTCAAGTTGATCCAGTTGAGTTGGGCCATGCCGGAGATTCCCGTCGCATTGGTGAGCTGGTTGGCATGGAAATCAAGCGAGGTGATGTTGGGCAACCCGGCGAGCGAACGGCAAGGTGGTCAAATTATTTTGCCAGACGTTCAACGAAGTCAGCGCGTGCAGATTCGTCAGCGGGGCAATATTGGTGATCAGATTGGCCGAAAGGTCAGACCGTAGTAGAGGTTGGTGAGGCCGGCGAGCGGCGTGACGTTCTGGACGTAATTGCTCTGCAGCACCAGCCAGACCAGCTTGGTCAGATTGGTGAGCGGAGCGATGTTGGTAATGCCATTGGCATCAAGGCTCAACCACTGCATGGCGGTCAGTCCAGCCAGCGGGGTAAGGTCGTGAATCTGGTTTCCGGAAAGGTAGAGGCTGCTCAGGCTGGTCTTGGAAGCGAGCAGGGTCGCGTTCGTCAAGCGGTTGTTTTCCAGATTGAGGTAATTGAGATTGTTCAGGCCGGCCAACGAAGCGAGGTTCGTGATTCCGTCCGAATCGAGGCCGAGCGTCTGGAGGTTGATGAGATTGGTGACAAAGGCGGCGGTGCCGGGATGATTGCCACCGGCCCACAAGGTGCCGAGGTTGATCAACCCGCTCACGTTGCCGAGGTTAGTGGTGGCAATGTAACTGACGTCAAGGTAGCCCAGCGACGCATGGTTGGTCAGCGGAGCGAGATTGGTGACGGTGCTGTAATTGATCGCCAGCGTATTCAGGCTCGGCATGTTGGTGATGAAGTTCAAATTGCCGAAATGATTGCTGCTGAGATAAATGGTGGTGAGGTTGCTAAAAGCGGCAATCGTGGGAACATTGGTGACCTGGTCGAATGAAAGGGACAACCAGTTCATTTGCGTCTTGCCGGTGAGCGGAGAAATATCGCTGATGTAGTTGAGATTGGGATCCTGCAGGTAGTCACCACCGACATCGAGCGATTGCAATTGCCACATGCCGGCGGTGAAAGCGATGTCGGGCAAGCCATCGTCGTGGAGGCCGAGGTCATACAGATTGGTTACGCTGGCCAGGCGGAAGGAATATATCAACGGGCCATTGTAGTTGATTTCCAGCCAACCGAGATTCGCGCCCAAACCCTGCAGGTCGGGGATCTCGTGAATCGAGTTGTTGTTCAAATCTAATTGATACAGGTTCGTCAAGCCGGAGACAAACGATGCGTCATTAAGGCCACAACCATCAAGGTTGAGGTATTGCAAGGCCGTGATCCAGCCCAAGGGGCTCGGGTCGGTGATCGGATTGCCACTTAGATCCATGTCATTCAAATTTCGGGCGCAGTCTAATCCGGAGATATTGGTGATGCCCTGGTGGCCGACATAAAGGTAGCTCAGATTATCGAGATCAGTCAGATGTACCGGATTCCCCGGAGTGAAGCCTGACTCACTGGCCAACGCCTGAACCACCAGATTGCTCAGGCCGGGGTCGGTGATGGAAACCACATCCACGACTTTCAATTGGACCGCCGTGCTGGCGACGACGTTGCTGCTGTCATCCCACACGAGCACCTGGTAAATACCCGTCGCACTGGCATCCACGGCGGACAAGGTGAGGTTGGCGGTGGTATCGCCGGATACATTGGGGCCGGAAATATTCGTGCCGTTGAACAGCCATTGGTAGTAGAGGTTTGCCAGGGTAGTCGTGGCCACGACGCCGAAGTTAACATCCTCGCCCGGCGCCGCAACGGCGTTGACGGGCTGTTGCACAATCGTGACCGTCTGGCCGCAATTCGGGTCGCCAACGTAAAGCCGGGCGGGGGCGCTGGCGGCATAGCCGTTACCATCCGACATGACATTGCGGTAGCTGCCGGCCTGGTTGGTACCAACGCTGGTCAACACGAGAAAATTATTGGTCTGTCCGGCGAGATCCGTGCCGTTGAACTGCCACTGGTAGGTTACGGTGTAGTTATTGGTGTTGGAGGCGGCGACAGCAAAATAGGCCATGCCGCCAATGGCGATGCAATCGTCCGCGGGCGAATCCCAGATGGTCAGGGACGGCGAAATATTTTGCGGGTCGTAACCCACGTTGACCCCGTTATTCTGGAGGTTGGTGATGACATTGTAGGCGGCGGAGGTGACGTTGGTGTCCAGCAGGTTGTAAGCAAGATCCACGTTATACAAATTGGGCAGCGACAGGAGCGGGCCGATGTCGGTGAGGAAATCGGTGTTGAGAAGGACGTTGCCCAACTGGGTGAGGTTCGTCAGCGAGATGAGCGAGCCGACATGATCGTTGCCCAGATCAATCGAATTCAAATTCACCATCCGGCCGAGGAAGGAAATATCCTGCGGCGTCGCAACCCCGTTCATTTCCAGGTCCGTAAGGTTCGTCAAGGCGGCCACGGCGGCAAGATTGGTGAAGGCGTCGCCATTCACGTCCAGATGCCACAAATTAGTGAGGCTGAGAACGGGCGTAACGCTGGCCATGCCGGGATTGCCATCAATCCACAATTCCTGGAGGTTTGTGAAGCTTGCCAGAAACGACGCGTTGGTCAGTCCATCGCCCCCAAAGCTCAAATGCGCGAGTTGATGGAAATTGGTCGCGAGCGATGCGTTGGTGAGCGGAAAGTTATAATACGCCTGAAGCGAGGTAAGATTCCGCCCCAGCGCCGGGGAAAGGTCGTGGACAGAATTGTAGCCGAAGTCCAGATCCTGTAGCAGTGGCATATGCGAGACAAAAACAATGTTGCTGATGTTGTCCATGGTAACGTGGAGCAACAGGAGGTTGGTCAGCCCGTTTAACGCGTTAAAATTCGTTGGGTTGAAATTCCAACTGACATCCAAGTTAGTGAGCGGGGTCAGCCCGGTCAACGGCGTGAGGTCGGTGACGCCCAAATAATAGAGGCTCAACCACTGGAGATGCTTCAATCCCGCCAGCGCTGTCACATTGCTGATCGAAGAATTACCCGAGGAGCTGCGGTTGCCGCCGATGTCCAGCCAAGAAAGATTGGTCAGCGTGGCGACCGGGCTCGCATCGAGCACATGGTTCCAGGGAACGACCAATTGGACCATTTTGCGCAACCCGCCCAGCGGGGCGATATTTGTCAACTGGGCGCTGTTCAGGTCAAGGTAATTCAGGTTCGTCAGGCCGGCGAGCGGCGTGCAGTCCGTGAACGGGTTCCAGCCCGCGTGCAGTTGCAACAGCTTCGTCAGTCCCGCGAGGGGTGACAAATTCGTCACTTGGTTGAAGCTGACATCGAGATTGGTAAGGTTGCCCGCCGTTTCCAGGCCGCTCAAATTCTGAATACCGCGAAAGGCAGCCGACAAGTTCGTCAGCGTCAGCATGTTGGTCTGGTAAATATTTGTCGGCGAATTAATTTGCAGCGCATCCCGGACGGCCGCTTCCAGGTTCGGATCCGGAAAAGTGACCACTTGTGCCTGTATGGTCCGCCCGGCAAACAAAGCGATTGCCAGAAAAATGGCTGAAGCCAAGCAGAGAACCGGCTGACGCCGTGAACAAAAGATTTGATTCATGAATTACCTCGTCTGAACGAACTTCTGATTCGCGGTTCTTTTTTAAAGGATAAGCAGCCAAAAAGCAAAGAAAAAACCGCGGCTTTTGACTGCCGCGGCGATCGTCTGCGAAACTGAGGTAACGTAATTACATGTGCTGGACGATGTTATCGCCGAACTGCGAACATTTGATTTCCGTGGCGCCTTCCATCTGGCGCGCGAAGTCGTAGGTAACGCGTTTGCTGCCAATGGCGCCGTTCAGGCCTTTCAAAATCAAGTCCGCCGCTTCCGTCCAGCCCAGATAGCGCAACATCATCTCGCCGCTCAACACCACCGAACCGGGATTTACCACGTCCTTGTTCGCATATTTCGGAGCGGTGCCGTGCGTCGCTTCAAAAATGGCATGGCCGCTGATATAATTGATGTTCCCGCCCGGAGCAATGCCGATACCGCCCACTTGCGCCGCCAATGCATCACTCAGATAGTCGCCATTGAGATTGAGCGTGGCAATAACATCGAAGTCCGTCGGACGAGTGAGCACCTGCTGGAGGGTGATGTCAGCGATGGCGTCCTTGATGATGATGCCCGCGCCGGGTTTCCCTTCGGGGATTTTGCACCAGGGACCGCCGTCAATCTCCACCGCACCGAACTCGGTTTTCGCCAGCGCATAACCCCAATCACGGAAGCCGCCTTCGGTGTACTTCATGATGTTGCCCTTGTGGACAATCGTGACGGACTTGCTCCGGTTCGTGATCGCGTATTGAATGGCTGAGCGGATGAGCCGCTCCGTGCCGGGCTTTGAAACCGGTTTGATGCCAATGCCGACCGTTTCCGGCGCCTCCGCCCCAAACCGGATTTTTTTGAAATCCTTCGGAAAATTGGTTCTTGAGAAATTCCAGGGTCTTCAGCGCCGCCTCCCTGGCCCGCTTCAAAATCAATCCCGGCATAAATGTCCTCGGTATTTTCGCGGAAGATGACCATGTTCCACCTTCTCCGGATGCTTCACGGGCGACGGCACACCATTGAAACCATTGCACGGGGCGCAGGCAGACGTAGAGATCGAGCTCTGGCGCAAGGCGACGTTGAGCGACCGGATGCCGCCGCCGACCGGCGTGGTCAACGGACCTTTGATGCCCACCAGATATTCCTTGAACGGCCTCGACGGTATCATCCGGCAGCCAGTTGTTGAATTTTTTGAACGATTCCTCGCCGGCGAACACTTCAAACCAGGCGATCTTGCGTTTGCCGCCGTAGGCCTTTTGGACGGCGGCGTCAAGCACGCGCACGCTTGCCGCCCAGATGTCCGGGCCGGTGCCGTCGCCGCGGATGAACGGGAGGATGGGATGGTCGGGCACCTGGAGCTTGCCGTTCACGATGGAAATTTTTCCACCAGCCGGAGGGATAACGTCCTTGTAAGCCATAATTCAGTTCAATGTTTCAAATTACCACCGAGAGGAAACCGCCGAACGCGCCGGAAATCAAGGAAAGAATGGCTGTGTGGACCCGCGCTGGCGGAGGTTGATATTTCCGGTTATTGCTTTTTACTTTTTGCCAACGGCTCGTTTCAACTACGCTGGGCCGGTGCTCGGATGCCTGACGAATGAAGAAACGCCCATCGCCTTCGATCCCAAAGCCACGGCATAACGCATGGCCGGCCAACGGGCTTTCCCGCATATTGACCCGGCCCCTTTGGATTTGCGTTCTGCTGGCCGTTGCCACCGCAATCGTTTATTGGCCGACGGTCGGCTTTGATTATGTCAATTACGACGACACGGTATTCATCGCCCTGAATCCGCATGTCATCGGCGGACTGACCTGGAAAAATGTCCGTTGGGCCTTTGGCACGGGGATGGATGGCAATTGGTTACCGCTGACCTGGCTGTCTTACATGCTGGACGCGGACTGGTCGGGCCCCACCGCGACAGGATTTCACCTGACCAACCTTTTATTGCATGTCGCCAATACGGTCATGGTTTTCCTGATTTTCCGCCGGCTTACTGGAGCCCGTCGGCCCAGCACGATCCTTGCCGGCCTGTTCGCATTGCATCCGCTGCACGTGGAATCGGTGGCTTGGGTGGCGGAACGCAAGGATGTTTTGAGCACGCTTTTCTTCCTGTTCACCTTGTGGGCATACATAGATTACGCGCAACCGGCAGCAGGTGAAACGAGCGCGACCAGTAACAAATTGCCGCTGGCCGAGCCGGAAAAAAAACGGCGCGCGCCGCGTCTGTCGTCTGTCACAGGTTACCGGTCACCTTTCTACTGGCTGGCCCTGATCTCTTTCGCCCTGGGTCTGATGTGCAAACCCATGCTGGTGACGCTGCCTTTTGTATTGTTGCTGTTGGACTATTGGCCCCTGGGCCGCCTCAAGGCAGAAAACGGGTTCATTCACCGCGCCACGTTGACCCGGTTGTTTTGCGAAAAAATCCCATTCTTCATGCTGGCGGCCATGGCTTCGGCGCTGGCCATCCTGATGCAACATCAAGGCCGGGCCATGGAATCATTCGCCAGCCGCCCCATCAACCTGCGAATCTCAAATGCTTTGATGGCTTATAGCGGCTACCTGGGAAAAACCTTCTGGCCGGTTGATCTGGCAAACCCTTACCTGCTGACCACGCATTTCTCGCTGGCCCACGTGCTCGTGGCGGGAATGGTGCTGGCCGGGTTGTCGGCGCTGGCCCTGCTGGCGGCGCAAAAGCGGCCGTATGGTTTGGCGGGATGGCTGTGGTTCCTGGGAACGTTGATTCCCGTAATCGGATTGGTCCAGGTGGGAATTCGAGTCCATGGCCGACCGTTATACTTACATTCCTTTGCTGGGCATTTTCTGGGCGGTGGATTTGGCGGCAACCGACCTGGTCCGGCGGTGGCGGCTGCCCGGCGGAGTCGTTGGGCTGGTCGCTGTATTGGTATTGGGAGCTTGTGCCGGCCGGACAAGGATTCAACTGGATCATTGGCGGAACGGTGAAACACTTTTTCGTCATACCATCGCCGTAACGGGAAACAATTTCGTCGCCTTTGAAGGGCTGGGCTGGACCCTTTGCGGCAAAGGCGAGTTGGACGAGGCGATATTTTATTATCTCAAAGCGCTGGAACTCAGACCCAGCTATGGAATTGCGCTGACAAACTTAAGCGACGCCCTCACTCAAATTGAAGCCATCAACGCCAATACCAACAGCCCACACACGGGGCAACGAACCGGGACCGACTACGCCAATGCGCATAACATTCTCGGCATGGGGCTGGCCATGAACGGAAAACTGGACGACGCGGTCTTTCAGTTTCAAAAAGCCTTGCGTTACGATCCGGATAATGTGAATGCCCTCAGCAACCTGGGCTATGCCTTTGTCCTGGCAGGCCGGCTGGACGAGGCCATTGCGCAATGCGAACAGGTCCTGCGCCTGTCCCCCCACCATCCGCGAGCGAACAGCATTCTAGGCTTCGCCCTCCTGAAACAAGGGCAATCGGAAAAGGCCGTGCCGCCTCTGCGTGAAGCGTTGCAAAACGATCCGGCAAATGCCGAAGTCCAGTTCAATCTCGGGGAGGCGCTGGCCGAGCTGGGGCAGCGTGATGAAGCGGTCTTCCATTTCAGAGAAGCATTACGGCTGGCCCCGAACCGCCCGGACATACGCGAACGCCTGGATAAACTGAACAGTTCGCCCCGGTAATTTTCGCCCCGAACAGACCAGCGTCCGCTCACGCCACTTCAATCAGCTTCGCGGTTGCTGAGGTTGCCGCTTCGGCAAATTGTCCTTTCACCCTGGCCACAATGTTTTCGACGGACAAACCATATTTTTTGCGGAGTTCATCCTGCGTGGAGGCGTGTTCGATGAACTGATCCGGCCAACCGATGCGCACCACCGGCGTGGTCACGCCCTTTTCACTGAACAATTCCAGCACCGCCGAGCCGTAGCCGCCCATGAGCGCGTGATCTTCCAGTGTCACGACCAGATCGGCTGCCTGGCCAAAAAACTCGTGCGACCCGGCGTCCAATGGTTTGGTAAAACGCGGATTGACGACTGCCACGTCAAAGCCTTCCACCGCAAGATGCGCGGCCGCCCGCCGGACCAGCGTGTTCATGGGGCCAAGGCCGAACAGCGCCACTTTGCGTTTGCCGCTGTTCGAGAAATTCTGGATCACCTCCGCCTTGCCAATTTCAAGCAGCTTCGGCTGTTCCTTGATCGGCACACCTTCCGCCGTGCCGCGAGGATAGCGGATAAACGTCGGGTGATTCTGGTGGGTGGCGGTAAACATCATGTCCACCAGTTCGTCCTCATCCTTGGGCGCCATGGCAATAACGTTTGGCAAGCAACGCAGGTAGGCAATGTCAAACAGACCATGATGCGTGGACCGTCGTTGGCCGAGAGCCCGGCCCGGTCCATGCAAAAAATTACCGGCAAATCCTGCAAACATACGTCGTGATGAATGCAATCATAGGCCCGTTGCAAAAACGTGGAGTAAATTGCCACCACCGGATGAAATCCCATGGTCGCCATGCCGGCGGCAAAAATGACGGCATGTTCCTCGGCGATGCCCACGTCGTAATAGCGGTCCGGCAGGGCTTTTTCGAGCAGTTTCATGCCGGTACCGCTCGGCATGGCGGCCGTGATGCCGACAATCGTATTGTCTTTCTGGCAAAGCCTGACCATCGTCTGCCCCATAACGTCCTGATAATTTGGCGGCACTCCCGCTTTCACCGGCATCGAATCGCCGGTGTTAACGTCGTAGGGCCCGGTGCCATGGAATTTTTCCGGCGATTTCAGGGCGGCCTCAAAACCTTTGCCCTTTTGCGTCAGGACGTGGATGACAATCGGATGGTCGCACGTTTTGGCAAATTCCAGCGTGCTGATGAGCAACGGCAAATCGTGTCCATCGATGGGGCCGAGATAACGCAGGCCCATTTCCTCAAACAGGATCGGACTGCCGTAGCCTCCGCGTCCGTCCATGTCCGCCAGACTGCCGGTCTGCCGCAATCCGACATCGGTCATGGCCCCTTTGAAACCTTCCTCGGCCTTGCGCGCGAGCTTCAGCGCCACATCGCCCTTGGGAAAGCGGCGGAGAAAATTTTGAAAATCCCGGGCGAGCTTGTTGTAGCGTGGATTGGTGATCAGCTTGTTGAGATAATTGGAAACCGCCCCCACATTCTTGGCGATGCTCCACTCGTTGTCGTTGAGGATGCTGATGAATCGCTTGGTCGTATGACCGATGTTATTCAGCGCCTCGAAAGAAATTCCGTTCGTCAGTGCCGCGTCGCCAAAGACGCAGACGACATTTTCGTCCGTTCCTTTTTTATCACGCGCCGCCGCCATGCCCAAAGCGGCCGAAAGCGCCGTGCCCGCGTGGCCGGCGCCATAACGATCATGCGGGCTTTCACTGCGCAGGGCGAAACCGTTCAGGCCGTCGGTCTGCCGGATGGTGCGAAAACGGTTTTTGCGGTCGGTTAAAATCTTGTGGACGTAAACCTGGTGGCTGACATCCCAGACAAATTTGTCGTGGGGCGTATTGAAAACGCGATGGAGCGCGATGGTCAGCTCCACCACGCCAAGGTTGGGGCCAAGATGCCCGCCGCTCTTGGCCAGCCCGGCGATCAATTCACGCCGTATCTCCCCGCCCAGTTCCTGCAATTGCGGCACCGTGAGTTTTTTGACGTGCGCCGGCCCATCCACCATTTCGAGATAACTGCTCATATTATTGTTTGCCTCAGCTGTCGGACAACCCCGTTGATACCGGCTTCAATTTTAATTCACCCGCCGCGCTTTTTTCCAACTGTTGGATCTTCAATTCCGCCTCGGCCAGTTTTCCTCGCAAATCTTTCCAGTTTCGTGCCTTCCTCATATCGGGCCAGCAAGGCTTCCAAAGGCAGATCTCCGGACTCCATGGCTTCCACAACTCCTTCGAGCTTTTTTCAAAGCTTCTTCAAAAGGTGGATGGCCTTTGGCTGCATCGCGGGCCGGGGCTGACTTTGACATGGGGGAATGCTAGGAAAAACCGGCGCGCTCGTCCAGCTTTTGGAATGCTCCGTCATCGGGCGATCGGACCACGCTCTGAACCTCGCCCACCTTGACCCGGGTCCGTAATTTCTGCCCCGGCTTCACATCGTTGGCCCGACGGACAATCCGCCCGGAGGCTGCGTCCATCGTGATTGAATACCCGCGACTCAGGACCTGTTCCGGCCCCAGCAAACGCAATCGCGATTTGCTGTTGCCAACCGGTCCCGCCAGTTCCGCAGATGAACTCCGGTCAGTTCTCGCAAACGCCGTTGAGTCAACAAAAACAACTCGCGCCGTTGCCGGATCAACTGCGCCGGTCGAACGCACAACAATCGCGCCGCGAGATTCCGCCACGTAATCTGGCTTTCCCTGATCCCCTGCCTGGTCCGACGCAGCAAACCGGATTGCAAATCATCCACCTGCTGCAACAGCTCGTTCATTCGCCGGCGCGGATGGGATCGAACCAGGCGCTGAACCAAATCCTCAACCAACTGGCGGCTGGCGAACACTCCCTCCGTGATTATTTCCGCCGCCGCACTCGGAGTCGCCGCCCGCACGTCCGCCACAAAATCGCTGATGGTGAAATCGATCTCGTGCCCGACCGCCGAAACGACGGGGACAGCCGATGCAAAGATGGCCCGGGCCACGGCTTCCTCATTGAACGCCCACAAATCCTCGAGGCTGCCACCGCCGCGGGTGACCAAAATGAGATCGAGCACTGAAAACCCGGAGTCCGGAGTCGAATGGAATTCGTTAAGCAGGCGGATGGCCGCCGCGATTTCCTCGGCCGCCCCTGCCCTTGCACCCGACAGGGCACCAAAACGATTTCAAGCCCCGGATTCCGCCGGCGAACGACGTGCAGCACGTCCTGAATCGCCGCCCCGGTGGGGGATGTGACCAGTCCGATGCGCTGCGGATATTTCGGCAACGGACGTTTTCGTTCCGGCGCAAACATCCCCTCCGATGCCAGTTTCAATTTGAGCTTCTCAAACGCAATTTGCAGTGCGCCGACGCCCTGCAACTCCACGGCGCGGACCATCAACTGATATTGCCCGCGGGCTTCATAAACCGTCACATCGCCCTGCAACAAGACCTTTTGACCATCCTGCAACAGTTCACGATGGGCAACGACCTCGCCGCGAAACAGCACGCAGCTCAACTGCGCCCCGGCATCCTTGAGCGCAAAATACATGTGGCCCGAGGATTGCACCCGCAGATTGGTGACTTCACCCGTCACCCAGACCTGGCCGACCTGCTTCTCCAGCAGCCGTTTGACCTGCACCGTCAATTCCGAGACAGACAAAACCTTTCTCGTCTGTTCCGTTGGAAACAACTCACCGAAGTTCCACTGCGATTTTGTCGTTTTGCTCACGAAATCAGCTGATTTCAATCCCCACCGGGCAATGGTCGCTGTCCATCACGCCGGGTTGAATAAAGGCCTTTTTAAGGCGCGGGCGCAAAGATTTTGAGATGAGGAAATAGTCAATGCGCCAACCCACGTTTCGGGAACGGGCGCCGGACATGGGACTCCACCAGGTGTAATGTCCACCACCCGCTTCAAATTCCCGGAAAGTGTCAATGAAACCGGCCGACAAGAACGCGCTGAAACCGGCCCGCTCCTCGGGTGTAAATCCGTGGTTGTGGACGTTGGCCTTCGGGTTGGCGAGATCAATTTCGGCGTGGGCCACGTTGAGATCGCCACAAAGATCACCGGCTTTGTCCGTTCCAGATTTTTTATATAACGTAAAAAATCGGCGTCCCATTTCTGACGGTAAACGAGCCGCGACAGGTCGCGCCTGGAGTTGGGGACGTCAAACGTTTACCAGGAAGAAATGAGCAAATTCAGCGGTGAGCACCCGTCCTTCCCGGTCATGTTCGGCCAGACCTATATGCGGCTCGACCCTCAGCGGCCGGGTCCGGGTAAAAATGGCGGTACCGGAGTAACCCTTTTTCTCGGCGGAATTCCAATAGGTCGTGTAGTGGCGGGGCCAGAGCTGTTCAACGTTATCGGGGCGGCACTTGGTTTCCTGCAGGCAAAGGACATCCGGCTTTCGGCCTCGATAAAATCGAGGAAATTTTTCCGCAACACGGCGCGCAGGCCGTTGACATTCCACGAAATCAATTTCATGCGGGCTGGAACACGCTGGCACTCATGGGGGGCAGATAGAACTCGGCGGAATGTTGCTGGTTGTGACAGGCAACATTTTCAGCCGTGACGCCGCCCAGATTGCCCTTATTGCCGCCGGCGTATATGCCGCGATGCTATTAAGCACCTCCCGCCACCGGCGCGGCGCAGGCCGACACCATACCGTTCCACAGCGGCACGGGCGTAAGATTCAGAATGACAGCCAGTTGATTACCCCATCGGCGTCTGGCGGACAAAGGACGACAGCTGTTCTACGGTCGGCGCAGTCAATCCATGGAATCCGCCATCGTCATTAATCGCCCTGCCAGAGCGCAGGGTGGGGTGTATAGCTTGTTCAAATCCTCGATGAATTTGCAGGCCACGATGAAACGGTCCGCGTCGAGCAGCCACCAATCAAGCTGCCCGTTCGTTCCACTCGGCGCGCTGGCCGATCTCATCACCCATGAAAATCAATTTCTTGCCGGGGAACAGCCATTGGTACGCGAGCAACGTCCGGAGGTTCGCAAACTTCTGCCAATCATCCCCCGGCATCCGACCGATCAGCGAGCCTTGCCGTGAACGACC
Organism: uncultured Planctomycetaceae bacterium; assembly: GCA_963828155.1. Lineage (GTDB taxonomy): Bacteria > Planctomycetota > Planctomycetia > Pirellulales > PALSA-1355 > CAWCAX01. The sequence goes on along the minus strand of CAWHDQ010000005.1, from coordinate 3,650 downwards.
TCGTCATGGGACAGCGGCAGGATGAAATTTTCATTGTGATGATAGAGCATCGCGAAGGTCAGATCGTTCTGGTGATATTTCCGGTAAACGGGATCGCCGGAAATAGCCGAGCGTGTCGTGCATCCAGCCCATGTTCCACTTGAAGGAGAAACCCAGCCCGCCCAGATAAGGCGGGCGGGTGACCATGCGGCCAGGCGGTGGATTCCTCGGCGATGGTCATCGACGCCGGGATACTCGCGTGTGCGCCATGTAATTGAATTTTCGCAAAAACTCGATCGCCTCCAGGTTTTCGCGACCGCCGTACTGGTTGGGGACCCATTCCCCCTCCTTGCGCGAGTAATCCAGGTAAAGCATCGAGGCCACCGCATCCACGCGCAGCCCGTCAATGTGATACCGCTCGACCAGAACAGCGCGTTGGCCGACCAGGAAATTGCTCACCTCATTGCGGCCGTATTTGAAAATGAGCGTGCCCCAGTCCTGGTGCGCGCCTTTGCGCGGATCCTCGTGCTCGTAAAGCGCGGTGCCGTCGAATTTCGCCAGCGCCCAATCGTCGCGCGGAAAATGGGCGGGCACCCAGTCCACAATCACGCCGATACCCGCCTCGTGCAGTGCGTTGACCAGGAATTGAAAATCCTCCGGGGTGCCGTAACCGGCTGGTTGGCGCGTAAAAACCGGTGACCTGATATCCCCAGGAGGGATAAAAGGCGTGTTCCGCCAGCGGCAGAAACTCGACGTGGGTAAAACCCATGCTGTTTGACGTAAAGCACGAGCGGCTCGGCCAGTTCCCGGTAACTCCAGGATTCGTTCGCCGATTTTTTCCGCCAGGAACCGAGGTGAACTTCGTAAACGCTCATCGGGCGAACGCAAGCGTCACGCTTGGGGCCGCTTTTTCAACCAGGCATCGTCGTTCCATTCGAACTTGCGCGTGTTCCAGACGATGGCGGCGTTTTTGGGCGCGACCTCGAAGAAAAAACCAAATGGATCAGTGTTCAATTTGACGTTGCCGTGCGCATCACAGATTTCAAATTTGTAATGGGCGCCGACGCCGACACCGGGAATAAAAATTTCCCAGACGCCCGAGGCTCCGAGCAGCCGCATCGGATGGAAACGTCCATCCCAATGGTTAAAATCACCAACGACGCTGACCCGGCGGGCATTGGGCGCCCACACGGCAAAGCTGGTACCCGGCAAGCCATCGAGGATCCTCAGTTGCGCTCCAAGTTTGTCGTAAATCCGGCGCTCATCCCCCTTGCCAAACAGGAAGAGATCGGATTCGCCGAGCGTCGGCAGGAAGGAAAAGGCGTCCCGCGTACTGCGGGCCCGGCCTTGATGATCGGTAATCACCAAGTCATAGGCATAAACCTGGTCAGCCGACTGGGTAACCCCCTCAAACAATCCGCTTTCGTGGATGCGTTTCAAGGGAAACCGCGGCTTGTCCTTTTCGTGGACGGGCTGGATTTCAACCCGGGCAGCATCCGGCAAAAAGGCGCGGACAACGAACCCGAACCGGCACCCAGCCGATGCATACCCAGCAGGGTGTGCGGCGATTGGTGTTTCAATTCAACCAGGCTGCGCAACTCGTCGGGCGTTAGAATCATGCGCTGAAGAACGTAACCCGGTTGAACGGAAAAGGAAAATGTTCTTTCCTCAAACCCGGGCCAAAATCCGGTTGAGCTGCTGCGTGTGCACATCCAAGGCGCCATCGGTCCAAACCACAAAGTCGGCCCGGGCGATTTTCTGTTCCACGGGCCATTGTGCAGCCAGACGCTGTTCAATCTGATGCGATGTCCAGCCGCGTGCCTGCAATCGTTCGCGTTGCGCGGAGGGGGAACAGGCGGCACAAATAATTTTGTTAAAGGATGCTTCGGCCTGGGTTTCGAAAAGCAGTGGAATCACCACAACGGCCAGGGGTCTATTTTCCCCGCACCAGTTTTCGATTTGGGCGAGCCACCGTTCGCGAATGCGCGGGTGAAGGATGGCTTCGAGCTTTTTGCGGGCAGGGGCATCGGCAAAGACTATACGCGCAAGCTCATCCCGGCGGAGACGCCCGTCAGGATCGATGACCTGGCTGCCAAATTCAGCCCGAATTTCTGCCAGGGCAGCCTGGCCGGGTTCGGCAAGCTGTCGTGCGAGTTCGTCGGTATCCACCACCGGGATGCCCCGGGTTTGCAGGTACTTGGCCGCAGTGGATTTGCCCATGCCCATGCCACCCGTCAGACCGCATACTTTCATCGGCTTGCGGTGGTGGTTCTGTATCAGTGTCCCGGCACCGAACGATAGAAGCGGTAAGGATAGGCGCCGGCATTGGGGTCGGTATAGACGCCAAAGGGCCCGCTATTCGTATAAATCGGCACCCAGTTCTTCAAATCGCTTGAAGCTTGGATGACAAAATTAGTGGGTCCTGAAGCGTTGTTCACCCGGAGCTGGAACCTCCCATTGGCAGTGCTGTAGTTGCCGGTGATTGTTCCGTAACCGGTCGGCTTTGTTTTATTCAAACTGCTGACACCAACCCACCGCATATAGCCGCCGGGGTTGCCATTGGCATCGAGGAATTGCTTCCGTTTAAAAACTTTTCCGGCGTCTGACTGCCAGTGTTTACGCTGGGATTAGAGAAATGCAGACACGTAATAAATGGTTACGCTGGGGTCAATAGCCACTTCGTTGTAATAGTTGGTGAGCATGGGCAAATCGAGATTGCTCAACATAGAAACCATTATTTCCGGTTGTACCGAAGAATGCAAATAAGGTTTGGTGACCGGTAGCTCCAGATCCTTCAGGAATAAGGGCCATGCGCGCAAGGGCGGCATTGTTGATATAGCCGCTGGTAAGGCGCCAGATTATTGCCCGCCCAGTACTGATCAACTTCGGCCCCTTGCGGGGCATAGCTCATAACGGTAGTCCCCAACAAGGCGCCTTTCGTGGGTTTGATATACAGATTCAAACCGTTCAGGCGGGGATCGTATTACCCGGGCCGATCCCACCGTCGGTAAGGGAATTGGTTACCGTCAAATCCACAGCCCCGAATGAATCCAAAGTGGATTATTGATTAAGCTGCAGGTTATTGGCAAAGAACTGCATATCAGACTGCGATTGGATGATGGCTCCGGTCAGTTGGGCCGTTTGGGCGATGCCGACAAAACCGCCAGAGTAACAAAAGTTGGCGCCTCCACTGTTGACCTGGAGATTGACGCTGTTGATGTATTGCCCGCCGGCGAGAATCGTTCCATTGTTGACGAAAGCGAGGTAATTCGTCGGCCGGTATTTTCCAAAATGCGCGTTGTTGGGTATGGTGAGGAGGCCGTTGTTCGTTAAATAGCGCAGGGTGGGCGCATTAAGGTAGGTCCAATTTTTGCAGCACCCCGGACAAGGTCACATCTCCAACCAGTGTGGCACTCAGAGCCATCAAGAAAAAACGACTGACTCGCAACCACGGAATACGCCAACCACAATGTTTGTGCTGTGCAAAACCAAATCCTGAACCGTTACCGGCACGGTTGTCTCCATACCACCGCCATCCACAGCCGTAAATGAAAGGTAAACCTCGGTGAAATTCGTTATATCCGACTCGTACCGGCACAATATTCCTCATCGTGCGGCTCCAACATTGGAGAACGCAAAATTGGTATATACCGTCACCGCCAGATTGGGTC
>CAWHDQ010000004.1:0-1077117 GCA_963828155.1 uncultured Planctomycetaceae bacterium | reverse complement strand
GGCGCGGGAGGCGCCACACGAATCACAACTCCCACCTGTGCTAAAGCGGCGGCGGGAGCGAGACAGATTGCAAGCAGTAGGGACAGCGCAGTTTTCTTCACAGAATTCTTCCCCTCCAAAGTGTGAGTGCATCGCGCCGGGTCGAGGATGCATTCCGGGCGATTCATTCTATTCAACACGGAGGTACGAAATTCGTTGCGCGCGATGAAAAACAGCGACCAACGCTGAATTTTAAGTGTTGCATGCGGATGGAGCAGAGCTGGTTGCATCAATCCTCGGAGCCAATTGCAAAACGCCCCTCAGGAGCTAAAGCCCCTCTGTTTATGCGCCTTTCATGGCACGGCTAAAGCCATGCCCGTTCAAAACGGGATTTATGCAACCCGGATCTTAGGCGGGTTGGTCCCGCGGGCACGGGATTTTCCGGGCGTGGAGCGAAGACGTTGCCCATGCGCTGGATCTGTGCGCCGACACTGCGCAGCTTTTCCTCGAAGCGCTCGTAGCCGCGGTCCATGTGGTAGACGCGATCGATGACGGATTCGCCGTCTGCGACCAGCGCGGCCAGCACCAGCGAAGCGGAAGCGCGCAGATCGGAACACATCACGGCGGCTGCGGAGAACCGTGCCGGACCGTGCCGACCAGGGCAAACGCATCAGAATCGCCAGCGGAAACAGAGGAGCGTGCTGAGTTTTTCATCGCGTCGCGTCAATAAGACGATGCAGGTGCCCAGCGTCACGAAGCCGTCGAAGGCAATGCCCATGATCCAAGAACGGCAAGGCTTCCGCCAGCCGCCGGGCGGAACGGAGATCGTCGAGCGCCCGGCCGCGTCGTCGGCCACGCACGTTGCTGCCGCGGGCTGGGTGTCGACGTCGGCCACGACGGCTCGCCCTCCTGCAGCCGGTCGAGGCCCAGGGCCTTGCGCAGGTGCGTGGCCAGCCACTCGATCTCTTCCTGGTCGCGTCCGCCGAACAGACCGAACTTGTCGCCGGCCTTCGAGACGAATTGCAATTCCAATACGGGCCGGTCGTTGACCTCCATGCCGCTGGGGCCGACTTCGATCGACCGCAATTCGTCCGGTTCCCAGACGCGTTTCTTCTCGCCAAACAGGCCGACCTGCGCCACCAGCAAACGGCCGGCGGCCACGGCGATGGCTGCCCGGCGGCGGGCCATGTGGAGGGCAGCCAAGAGCAGCCCGATGCCGATGGCCCAAAAGAGCATCACGAAGACGGCGGCCGCCACGCTACCCCCAAGCGTGGCCTGCCCTTGGGCCGGCTGTTGCTCCCCGAAAATCAAAGCGTACACCGCGACCGAAGTGAATAGCGCCATAAAGGCAAGCCAGATGCAGGCAAAGCCGAACAGGCCGGCCGTGCCGCGGCGCAGTCCCGCGGGCGGAATGTCGATCGTCAGGCTGTCGGCCTGTTCGACCAGCTTGAGCTTGCTGCCAGGGGGCTGCTCGAAGCACTCGTCCGGCTCCGCTCGATCAATGACCGGCACGGCCTCGGTAACGGCGACCGGCGCGGGCTCGCCCGTGGCCGAGAGCAGACTGCTTTCCTGGGCCAGGCTGGCTTGCCGACCGAGCTCCTGGGCCAGCGGCCGGAGCCACTCGCGCGGATACCCGAACGCCGCCCAGCGCGGCTTGCCCCGGGCCAGCTCGACGCGAATGGCGGCAAACTTTCCGTCCGCCGTCGGTTGGGGTCGAGCGCCGCTGGTCGACGTGCTGGCCGCCTCGACGACCAGCCGCCGCACGTCGGTCAGCTGGCAGCGGCGCCGCCAGCGCAGCGGGCCGACGAACTCGCCTAGCCACAGCGTGCTGACGTCGATTTCGATCTCGCTGTGGCCCCAAAAGATCGCCGCGGCGATCGCCAGGCGGCACCAGCACCATCGGAACCAGCGAGATCAGGCCAATGGCGGCGAACAGCGCGCCGGCGATGCCTGGCATCTGCTGGCCCCAGTTGGCGATGCCCGCAAACCAGCCGAACGAAAATGTCGAGGCGATGCCGGCGAACACGACCAGCACCAGCGCCAGATAGCGATAGTTGCCCAGCGGGCGGCGGGGCAGCACGTAGCGGACCGCCGCGGGGGACCGCCGCTCAACGCGAATCTCGACGGGCAGCGGCGGCGATTGGGTGGACGACATCGGTCAGATCGGCAGTTTCGTGCCGCGGCCATTTTGCCGGGCCAGTTCCAGCACCTTGGCCGCCAGCGCCACGTCTTCCATCGCCAGGCCAACCGATTTGAACAGCACGATGCTCTCGGGCGTGCTGCGACCGACGGCTTTGTCCGACACCACGTCGGCCAGTTCGACGGCCCGCGACCAGTCGAACACGCCCTTGGCCAGCGGATCGACGAATTCGCCGGCCTCGTTCTGGCAGGCCTTCACGCTGTCGCAGACGATGTTGTCGGCCCGGCGGACGACGTGGGCGTCGATCTCGGCCCGCGTGGCCCAGTTGTTGCCCACCGCGCAGACCAGCGCGCCTTCGGCCAGGTCCATGCCGTCGAAGACCGGCGTCGGGCTGCTGGTGGCCGTGACGACGATCGGCAGATCCTTGGCCGCCTGCTGGGGACGATCGACCGGCCGCACGTCGATGCCCAAGCGGGCCGTCATCTCGTCGGCAAACTGGCAGCGGCCCCGTTCGGTGCGGCTATAGACATAGGCCGTCCTCAGCTTGCGGGTGAGCGCGACGGCTTCGAGCTGGGTTCGGGCTTGCCGGCCGGCGCCGAACATGCCCACCTCGCTCGCCCCCGGAGTCGGCCAGCCACTCGATCGCCACGCCGGTGGTGGCGCCGGTGCGGAGCTGGCCCAGTCGATCGGCCTCGATCAAGGCTTCGAGCTGGCCGGTGGCGGCGTCGTAGATGCCGACGAGAAACTGAGCCCCGCCGCGCGTGGTGGCGTAGATCTTCCAGCCGACCATGCCCAGGTAGGCCGCCGCGGCGCTCATGCTGTGCAGCACGACGCCGGGTGCCCGAGCCCGGGCGCGGGGCACATTGTCGACCTTGCCCACGCCCTGCTGGCGAAAGACCTCTTCGATCACGTCGATGGCGACGCGCAGATCGACCAATTCCTGGACGTCGGACTTCGGTCAGCAGAATAGCCATGCTCGGTCGAGACTCCGTGATCCGTCGTTGTCGCTCAAGGGCGGCGGCGGCCAAGTCGCAGCCGACCCATGCAGCGAGTCCGCGTGCCAGGCCGCCGTGCCCCAATCTTAGCCGATGCCGGCGGTAGAGCTACTCGCCAGGGAAACGATTTTTCCGCGGAGAGCCGCGGCTCACGGAGCGGAAATTCATTGGACAATCGGCCAGCCGCGGCGATAGTCTCGAAGCTGGGATGCCGGCTGCAATTCTGCCGCCGGCGCGAGGCATTTCGCGGGCAGGCCAGCCATGCGGCGGCGCGATTTTTTGCAGTGGACCATCGGCGGCGCGACCGCTTCGGCGGCCGGGCTGTGGGGCTGGTCCGCCGGCAATTCGGGCCGCTCCGCTGCACCAGGCCGCTATTGTCCGCAGCCGGCGTTCAGCGTCATTCCGGTCGTCGGCGATGGCAAATGGATCTGGACCGAGCCGCCCGCCGAGGGACCGGCTACCTCGAGCCGCGGCCGTACAACCTCAAGATCGGCATCGAGCTCGAATCGCCCGGCGACGCCGATTCGGTGCTGGCCACCACTCCGGTCCCCGTCGCCCATCCCGAGCAGAAGATCGAGGACGTCCACCTAGAGACGGACGGCTGCGAGGCGGAGCTGCGCGAGCTGGCGCCCGGCATGGGGCAGTTGCTGCTCTCGGCCGGGTCGATTGCCGAAGGGAGCACGGTCCGGGCGATCGCCCATTACACGCTGACGCTCTTCAAGCAGTACCACAAATACGACCGCGACCAGTTTCCGGCCCAGCAGAAACCGCCGGCCGACATTCGCAAGGCGTATTTGCAGGACAGCCCGGGCATCCAGACCAGCATCAAGCCGGTCAGCGCGCTGGCCGCCGAATTGTCGCAGGGCGAAAGTCATCCCTGGGACAAGGTTCGGCAAGTTTGCCGAGTGGATTCCCAAAAACATCCGGCCGCAGATCGGCAGCTATACGAGCGTCAGCGCGGCGCTGGAGCGGCGGCTGGGCGACTGCGAGGAGATGTCGGCCGTGTTCGTGGCCCTCTGCCGGTCGATCGGCATTCCCGCCCGCCTCGTTTGGGTGCCCAATCACAACTGGTCGGAATTCTATCTGACCGACAGCGACGGCCAGGGGCACTGGATTCCCGCCCACACGGCCTGTTACTCCTGGTTCGGCTGGACGGGGGCCCACGAGTTGGTCATCCAGAAAGGCGACCGCGTGCTGTGCCCCGAGCAGCACAAGCGGGTTCGGCTGCTGGAGGACTGGATGCAATGGGGCGGCCGCAAGCCCCGGGCCCGCTACGTCGCCGAACTGACGCCGCTCCCCCCTGCCCCGGGCGAAGATGCCGGCCCCGGCCACCGGATCAAGGACGCCAAAGGCGAATGGAAAGTCGCCGGCGACCACGAGCTGGATCGGTACGTCCGGCGATAAGCGAGCTCGCGTCGCGGTTGGCGTGTCCCCCAGCGAGCCGCCGGATTTACTCCCGCGGAATGTGCGATGGTGTGCGGCGGGGCGGTTTGCTTGCCGGTAGACGCGGTTGATGGGGATTGGGACAAGCGGCGCCCCCCCACCGGACGCCGCCGGTGGGCTTAACGCTTGAGTTGCGCGTTCGTCGCTGGAACGATGCGCTGCGCTTACACGATCAGCATCGCGTCGCCGTAGCTGTAGAAGCGGTATTCTTCGCGGATCGCTTCGGCGTAGGCCCGGCGGAGCAGCTCGTCGCCGCCGAAGGTGCGCACCAGCACCAGCAGCGTGGTGCGGGGCAGGTGAAAGTTCGTCAGCAGCGCGTCGACGGCGCGGAACTGGTGCCCCGGCCGGATGAAGAGTCGGGTTTCCCCCTGCCAGGCGGCGAGCGACGCCGCCGGCCGCCGCGGTTTCCAGCACCCGGACGGAAGTGGTGCCGACCGCCACGATCCGGCCCCCCTTCTGCCGGCATTGATTGAGTCGCTCGGCCGCCGCCGCGTCGAGCTGGCCCCATTCGGCGTGCATCGGATGCTCGGCGAGCGTGGGGCTGTTGATCGGGCGGAACGTGTCCAGGCCGACGTGCAGCGTGAGCTTCACCAGCTGCGACGCCCGATTGCTCCAGCTTGCCGAGCAGGCCGCTGGTGAAGTGCAGGCCGGCCGTCGGCGCGGCCACCGAGCCCGGGTTGCGGGCGTACACGGTTTGATAGTCCTCGCGGTCGGCGGCGACCATCTCGCCCGAGCGGATGTAGTGCGGCAGCGGCACCCGGCCGGCCAGGTCGAGCAGTTCCAGATCGGTGAAACGGTGGTTGTCGGCCCCGCCGCGGCCGACTTCGGGCCGGGCGATCCAGACGCCTTCGTCGTCTTTCATGACCAGCCGCAGCTTCAGGGCGTCGGCACCCAGGCTGCTGACCAGGTCGATCGTTTCGCCCGGCGTGAGCCGGCCCCGGGCTTTGGCCAGCAGCCGCCAATTGCCCTGGCCGTCGGCCGAAAGGAACAGCCCCTCCCAGCGGCCGCCGGTGCTGGTGCGCTGGCCGACCAGCCGGGCCGGCACGACCCGGGTCTCGTTGACCACCAGGGCATCGCCGGCCCGCAGCAAGCCGGGCAGATCGCGAATATGATGGTGGACAATCTCGCCGGTCGCCCGCTCGACGACCATCAGCCGGGCGTCGGTCCGATTGGCCAGCGGCTGCTGGGCGATCAAGTGCTTCGGCAGCGGATAATCGTAGGCATCCACGTCGGACATCGAGAGTGCTTTCGGGCGATCGGTGCAGGCCGGCCGGCGCGATTTGGCGACGGCAAGACAGTCGGAGTAACGAAACGGAGTGCGATGACCCTCGGCGTCGGTTTGTGCATCACTGGATTGGAGCCGGGCGGCGCCGAGCGCACGCTGGTCCGACTGGCCACGGGGCTCGATCCAGCGCGATTCGCCGTCCAGGTCTATTCTCTGGGCCCGCGCCCGCGTGGCAACGCCAATCTAGCCGACGAGCTGGACCGGGCCGGCATTCCGGACCGAGTACCTGGGGGCCCGATCGGTTTGGTCGCTGCCCAGCACGCTCGGCCGCTTGACGAAACTACTCCGAGCGCGAGCGTCCCGACGTCTTGCAGTCGTTCTTGTTCCACGCCAACGTTTTGGGCCCTTGGGCTGCGCGCCGAGCAGGGCTTCAGATTCCGCTCGTCACCGGCATTCGCGTGGCCGAACACGCCGCCGCGTGGCATCGTTGGATGGCGCGGCGCACTGCCCACTGGGCCGCGCGGCACGTCTGCGTCAGCCAGTCGGTCGCCGACTTCAGCGCCCGCGTGACGCGTATCGACCCGCAGACGCCTGCTGGTGATTCCCAACGGCGTCGACCTGGCCCATTTCGAGCAGGTTGCAGCGGCCGATTTGACGAGCCTGGGCGTCCCCAGCGGCCGCCGGGTGTTCGTGTTCGTCGGCCGGCTCGAGGAGCAAAAAGGGCTCGATTGGCTGCTGGAGCAAATGCCCGGCGTTTTCGCTGCCGGCACCCGTCATGATCTGCTCGTTGGTGGGTCGCGGGGCGGCAGGATGAAGCGCTGCGGCGACAAGCGGCAAGACTGGGCATCGCCGGGCGAGTTCATTTCGCCGGACGGCGAAGCGATGTACCGGCGATTCTGGCGGCCGCAGATGCCGTGGTTTTGCCCTCGCGTTGGGAGGGAATGCCAAACGTCGTGCTCGAAGCGATGGCCAGCGGCAAACCGGTGGTCGCCACGGCGGCCGAGGGCGTGGCCGAGGTGCTGGGGCCCGATCCCGGCCCGCAGATCGTGCCGCTCGGCGATTCGCAAGCCCTTTCGGGCAGTCTACTTGCGGTTCTGGCCGACCCGGCCCTTGCGGCCCGCCTGGGAGCGGCCAACCGCGGCCCGCGTGGCCCGACATTTCTCGCCGCGAACAGATGGTCGAGGCCTACGCCCGGCTCTACGAATCGCTCGTGAAGTGAGCTTCGCGAGGCGGCCGGCGCGATTTTTTTGATGTCTCTTTTCGCGCCCGAACTCGCGCCCTGGATTGGACCTGCGGCCACCGTGCAAGGGTGCCCGCTCGGGGTCAAAAAAAACCCTGCTTGACGTAGGGGGCCCAGCGGATAAATTTGGGGCGTTGTGGCGATCAGTGGGGAACAGTGGTGATTCTGAATGCTCCTCACCGGCACGTTTTCGCGAGCCGTCGATGAGAAGCTGCGGGTCGCCATTCCCAAGCAATTCCGAGATCGATTGGCCAAGTCACCTCATGGCGTTCTGTTCGTAGCGCCGGGCACAGACGGATCGTTAGCCATCTACCCCGAGGAGACCTTTTCGCAAGTGGCCGAGCGGCTGGCCAAGGTTTCGCCGACCGGCCAGGACGTGCGGGCGTTCAGTCGCCTGTTCTTCGCCCAGGCCCAGTCGGTCGAAGTCGACGGTCAGGGCCGGATCCGCATCCCTCCCGAGTTGGGCCAGTGGGCCGCGATCGGCAAGGAGGCGGTGCTGATCGGCGTGCAGGATCATCTGGAACTGTGGGACAAGGGCCGCTGGGACGAGTATCTGAAAGACAAACAACCGCGCTACGACCAGATCGCCGAAAGTGCGTTCGGCCGGGGCGAGGGATAAACGAGGGATAAAAGCGACCAACAGCCATCGCTCGGCCGCGGAAATTCCGGCCGCAGCGCTTGCAGAAAAGGAGTTTGTCCGTCCGATCGTTCGCCAGGCGTGTTCTGCCGGAATGTCAGTCAGCGGCCACCGACTGACCTATTGGGGATCACGGGTACGTGCAGCAAGACGCTGCCGGCTGCGAACAGCGGTTTGCCAGGCCGTCACGAGCGGCCGCTCGATCCGCAAGCCCCCCGGCCTGCGTGGGCACACGGAAGTGCCCGGGGCGGGGAGGCGTTTTTTGAAGGCGGAAAGATGAAGGCAGAAGGCAGAAAAAAAGAGAAGCGGGGCGGCTGAAAGTGGTATCTTGGCGGGCGTGATGCCCGAGCCGACACCTGTTCACGTTTCTGTTCTGCCGGATGAAGTGCTTGCCTGGCTTCAGCCGCAGCCGGGACAGACCATCGTCGATGGCACGCTGGGAGCCGGCGGCCATACTCGGGCGATTGCCCAGCGCGTGGGCAGCACCGGGCGCGTCGTGGCGCTCGATCTTGATCCGGCCGCGCTGGCCGCCGCCGAGCGCAATCTGGCCGGCATGCCCGTGCTGATCGCCCAGTCGAATTACTGCCAACTGGGCGAAGTGCTGGCCGAGCTCCAGATCGACCGGGTCGACGGCATCCTGCTCGACCTGGGAATGTCGAGCGATCAGTTGGCCGCCGAGGATCGCGGCTTCAGCTTCGATTCGCTCGGCCCGCTCGACTTGCGGTTCGATCCGTCCAGCGGCGAACCGGCCTGGCGGCTGCTGGAGCGGCTGCCGGCCGAGGAATTGGCCGATTTGATCTATCGCTACGGCGAGGAACGGTTCAGCCGGCGGATTGCCCGGCGGATTGTCGAGGCCCGGTCGACTTCGCCGGTCCGCACCGCCCACGATCTGGCCCGATTGGTCCGCTCGGCGCTCGGGCCGACGGGGGGCCGGCAGCGCATCGATCCGGCCACGCGGACGTTTCAGGCTCTGCGGATTGCGGTGAATCGCGAGCTTGAGTCGCTCGAGCGGGCATTGGCCGCGTTTCCAGACTTTTTGAAGCCCGGCGGCCGGCTGGCGATCATCAGCTTTCATTCGCTGGAGGATCGGCCGGTCAAGACGGCCTTTCGCGACGATCCGCGGCTGGAGGTGCTGACCAAAAAGCCAGTCGTGGCCGGGCCGGCAGAGCTGGCCGACAATCCCCGGGCGCAGAGCGCGAAGCTCCGCGTGGCCCGCCGCCGGGAATAAGGGCCGATCCGAGAACGGTCGGGGACTGTCCCAATTTTGCGGAGTCCGCGGAGCAAAATGGGACTGTCCCCCTCTCTGAGACCGTTCTCGAATCGGCACGAAGTCGCGGGTCATGCTAGCGGCGGCCGACCAGACCCAATTCGCTCTGGCATCGGGGGGCGAATCTGCCTACAGTTCCGCGACTTGTTTTTGTCGCTGGCCGCTCGACGGCCGCCTCAGGAGGAGGCACCGCTATGGGAAAAATGCGCAAAGAAATCATCGCCGGCCTGGCCATCATCGGTCTGATGCTGGTGATTTTTGGCTCTCTGCTCTACAAGCGGCTGCGGCCGGCGCCCGACGGCGAACCCGAGCCGGTGATGGCCGCCCGCGATATGGCGGTGCCGATTCGCGAGCCTGAGCCGCACCGCACATTGGTCCGGGCCGAGACCATGCCCGACGGCGAATTGGTGTCGGCCGAGGCGCGCGAGTGGGCGCCGGCCGGTTCGCGGACGGTGGCGGCCACCGAACCGGTCGATGCTCCGCCGCGCGAATCCTACCTGCCGCGCGAGCAGGCAAACCTTTCTCCGGACGACGTCGGCACAAGCCCCGATAGCGGTGCTGCGCCCAATGATTACGGGGCCGATCCGTTTGCCCGGCGGCGCGATCCGCTCGAAGCCGACGCGGCCGGCGCCGGTGCGGCGAACTTGCAGCGCGAAGTCGATCAAGAACTGCGCGGCCAGGCGGAACGCGACGCGCTGGATGTCGCCGACGCGGCTTCGCCGATCGATCCGGCCCAGGCTCGCTACGATGACGACGCTCCGGCCGAGGCGGTCGTCACGTCCGGCACCTACGCCGCCGAGAACGAACTGCCGCGGGCCGGCTTGCGGAGCCGCTTTCCGCAGGAAGAAATGCCCCGCGACAATTACGATTCGTTCGATCATCAGCCGGGCCAATTGCGGCACGAAGGCGGCCCGGGCCGGATGCACACGCCGGTCGCCGTCGAGAACGGCAAGTACACCGTCCAGCCCAACGACAACTACTGGAAGATTTCGCAGAAGGTCTATGGCGACGGCGGCTACTTCAAGGCGATCCACGAGCACAACCGGCTCCGCTATCCTCGGGCCGACAAGCTGCAGGTGGGCGACGTGCTCGACGTGCCCCCGGCGTCGGTCCTGTTGGAGCGGTACGCCGATTTGTGTCCCAAGCCGCGCAAAGCTCCGCCGGCCCACAGCACGCTGCAGCCGGCGAGCACCCGGCATCGCGCGGGCGAGCGGGTCTACGTGGTGGGCGAAGGGGACACGCTGTTCGACATCGCCAAGTACGAGCTGGGCAAGGCCACCCGCTGGGCCGAAATCTACGAGCTCAATCGCGACGTGCTCGGTGAAGAGTTCGACTATCTCCGCCCCGGCACCGAGCTCGTCCTGCCTCGCGGCGGCCGCGATGATTCGATCACCCGCGGCCGCGACGGCGGCATGCAGCGGTAGGTCGCCACGCCGCGCTATTGCTCACTCCTCATAGCCGGCGGGCCAGGCCCGCCAGGCGGCGCGCTCGTCGTGCTTCTTTCTCGCTTTTCCCTCAGGCTCTTGCTGGAATGGCACTCGGTTAAGGAATCCGCGCCGCTGAACCAGCGGCGGCGGGGAGCGGTCATGGGGCTCGCCTTACCTGACCTGGACCATTAGCACCGGTTCTCGGGCGAATCGAATTCCGGCACTGACGCCATCGTCGGCATCCTGTGCTTGGATATTCATTTCGCAAATAACCGCTTGAGAGCGGCAGCTAGATACATGCTGCTCGGCCAGCATCGCCACCTCCGCATAACTGCCGGCCGCCACCATTAGAATCCACTCGAATGTGGAGGGGCCTTCAATCACCATCATGTCGCAGGAATGCAGGCGCAAAGATTTCATGCCCCCAGTCTAGCAGAGCGGGGAGGGGCGGCGGGTGGCCGTTTTGATCGTTGAAAGTCGGCCGGATTCTGCTAATATTCCCGCCCCGCGCCAAGGAATGGCTGCGGCAATTGCGCCAAGAAAAAACCTTGCCTGGACTGTGGTTTCGGCGTATAATTTGAATCGCGGTCGGGGTCTGGCGAATGCTGGGGCGATTGGGTAGCCTGGAAGATCGTCCCTTATGGGGCAATTTCAGAGGCCGGCCTTCGCGTGCCGAAAAGCAGAGCAGTGCAAGAGCTCGTTGGCCACGCCAGCTACTGCGAATCCGGATCATCCAAGCATGGCCGAACCCTACTGCTTAGCGATGGTCCTCTGCGATGCCGTGCATCGCGACCTGTCGACCGGCAAGTTCACGATACTTGGCACATTTACGACGCTGGGAGCGGCTAAGTATCCCGCGGTCGTAATGGGGGCCGTATATTTTGCGGTGACGGATGGGCTCGGTGAAGTCGATCTGCGAATTCGCATCGTCGAATCGCAAGCGGATTTGACGGACGCGGATGGCACGCTGATTTTTGAGTCGCAGTCGAATAAGGTGCGATTTGGAAGTCCGCTTGAGGTATTGGAGGGAGCTTTCCTGTTGTCCAAGGTTGGGGAAGACGGCATGGCCGCTCCAGTCATGCTTCCGCATGAGGGCATGTACCACTGTGAGCTAACGGCCAACGGTGTTCTCTTAATGTCTCGACGTTTGTTAGCTCTCGGCCCGGAGGGCCCAACACCATGACGAATAGTGCTATTATGTCGCCCATGCAAGAGAAGTCATCTGTGGAAACACGGCCAAACCCAGCCCCTCCGGCCGTCGCACCTAATGTGGCGGTGAGCTGCATTCGCCCGTTCTCCGAACTAGGAGATATCATATCGCGATATCGCGCACCAAAACGGCCGAACCGGAATCGTCCGAATACATCGCCCGCCAGCGACGGCGGACAAAACGCCGATCCGTCGGCGATATCGATGGTCGATTTGGATCGTGCCGCAGAAGAATCGTCCGGTGCATGGCGCGACGACACCTCTTGGGCTGACGGCGAGTAATGGGCACAACTCCCGCCGTGGAACCGTATTCACGCTGGGAGATTCTGAATGCGTGGGTGCCAAACTCTGACGGCACATCCGCCCCATATCCGCACAGGTGCATTTACCTTGGGTTGTCACAAACGAAGTCGGGCCGACTGATAGTAATGGGAATAACTTCCGATATGTCGAGGCGAATTCCAGAACTGTCAGTTGATATTCATGGCCAGCCAGGCGGCGACCCAATATCTGGTCTGACAAAGCCGTCGCTCGTTCAGGTTAGTTGGGTGGAACATATTCTCCCCGAGTCGGTCCGAGGCTGCGTAGGAATTGTACCAGAGAATCTGCGGACCGATATCGCGCAACGATTCAATAAGTGGGTCGCTCGCAAGCGCTGAGGCGTGCCGCCTCGCGAACCAAATCGCGTTCAGCATGCTCTTTTCTAAAGTCGCCAAGACGTGTTTTTGGAGAGCGGCCCGCGTCTTGGCGGCGCACCCCGCTTATAACGGGGCGTAGGGAGCAGCACGCGCTGCCTGGGTTCGATTCCCCCTCTTTCCGCTAGTCCTTTTTGGACTCTCGCCTAGCGGCCCTGGCGACCCTATCCCGAAGCCACTCGCGCAAGCTGAGTTTGGCTTTGGCGGCAGCTTCCGCGCACTGTTCGGATTCTGTCTGGGTCAGCCGGAAAGTCACCAACTGCGATAGGTTCGCAGCCGGATCGCCCGGCGGGCGCCCGCGTTTGGTCTTGGCCATGCCGATTATCGTACACAAAAAATCTTTTGCCGCAAGCTTGCATCGGCCGAATTATTGTGTACAATAAATCGCGTTGGACGGCAATCCAACAAAAAACCCCAGTCGGACGGCAATCCGGCTGGGGCAAAGAACAAAACCGAGCTTTCGCCCAGTCCGTCCCACAACTGGATTGTAGCGAGAGCGGCCAAGAAAGGCTAACTCGCAATGCCCCGCCGCGACTTCTCCCGCGTCCGCGACAAGTTTGCCCGAGACAACGGGCTCCCCTTCGGCCGCCTGCTCACCCGCGAGTACGTGCTAGACGTGCTGGAATCGGAAGGCCACAGCTATCGCAGCCGGGTTTTCTGCCCGCTGGTCACGCTCTGGGGCTGGCTGTCGCAGTGCCTGTCGCAGGACAAGTCGCTCAACGAAGCCGTCTCACGCATCATCGCCCATCGGGTGTCGAGCGGCCTGCCGGCCAACGGCGGCTACGTCGTCCAGTTATAGCGACGCTCGCACGCGGTTCCCCGCCGCTGTCATGGAACGGCTGGCCAAGGAAATCGGCAACCGCGTCCACCAATCGGGCAGCGGCGATTGGGACTTGCACGGCCGGAAGGTTTTCCTAGCCGATGGAACGTGCTTCCGAATGCAAGACACGCTGGAGATTCGCTCGGCCTATCCGCAGCCAGCCAATCAAGTGCCCGGTGTCGGCTTCCCGATCATGCGGGCCGTCGCGCTGATTTCCCTTTCGACCGGCGCCGTCGTCGACCTCAAGTTCGCCCCCGAAAGAGGCAAAGGCACGGGCGAATCGGCCCTGCTCCGCAAGATGCTTGACAGCCTTAGCTGGGGCGACATTCTAGTAGCCGACCGCTACTATCCGTCGTACTTCTCCATTGCGATGCTCGGCAATCGTGGGATCGACCTTGTTTCGGTCAGCCACCACAGCCGCAAGGTGGATTTCAACGAAGGCCATATCCTTGGCCACAACGACCATATCGTGTTCTGGCCCAAGCCACACCGGCCGGAATGGATGAGCAAGCGGGTTTACCGCGAAATGCCCGAAACGATTCCGGTTCGCGAGTTTGAAATAGAGATCGAGGATCGCAAGGGCGGAACGACCAAAGCCGTCGTGGTCACGACGATGACCGACCCCACGATTCCGCAGAAAGAGCTAGCGGGCCTCTACTGGCGCCGCTGGAATTGCGAACTCGACATCCGTTCGATCAAGCACAGTCTGCAACTCGACGTACTGCGGACAAAAACCCCTGAAATGGTCCGCAAGGAAATCTGGTGCCATCTACTGGCCTGGAATCTCTTGCGGGGCGTCATGGTCGAGAGCGCCAAGCGGCATGAGGTGCTGCCCCGCCAGTTGAGCGTGAAGGGCACTATGCAGGCCGTGGAGAGCTTTACGCCGGCCATGATGGCGATAGACGGGAATCCGGCGATCTACGATGCGTTCCTAACGACCGTTTCGGCCCATCGCGTGGGCAATCGCCCCGGCCGGCAGGAACCCCGATTTAAGAAACGCCGCCCGTCGTGGACCGCCTACATGATGCGCCCGCGAAATACTTATCCGAGGCGGCTTGCCGCTGCTGGACAAAATCCTTAACCGAGTGCCATTCGGCTCTTGCTGCCCGCGGGCCGATAGTGAACAATTGAACAGTAAGTGTCGGCGGTGTGCAAGCCGGTGCAGTCGTGGGCATTGGTCGGTGGGCGGTGTGGGACGCGGGAATTGGGGACGACGGACCCTCACCCTGCCCTCTCCCTGGAAGGGAGAGGGATTTGAGACGCCGCTGAGCTGATCTGCCGCGCACGAACGGACCGCTGCCCACGAACTGACCTGCGATCCAAATAGTCAGTTCCATTGTCGGTGGCGGCGATGCCTGAGATTCCTCCTTCCAGTCGGCGTCCGCTGCCCGAGCCGCAGAGCGTGGTGCGGCGCCCGGCGCTGGGTTATGCCGAGCTGCACGCCAAGACGAACTTTTCGTTTCTGGAAGGGGCTTCGCATCCCGACGAGCTGGTGGCCCGGGCGGCGGAGCTGGGCTATCGGGCCCTGGCGGTGACCGATCGCAATTCGCTGGCCGGCGTGGTGCGGGCCCACGTGGCGGCCCGCGAGGTCGGCTTGCGGCTGATCGTCGGGGCCGAGATCACGCCGGACGATGCCCCCCCCTTGGCGCTCTGGACGACCGATCGGCAGTCGTACGGCCGGCTGGCGCGGCTGATCACGCTCGGCCGGCGGCGGGCCGAGAAGGGAGAGTTTCGGGCCTCGCTGGCCGACGTGGCCGAGTATGCCGATGGCTTGCTGGCCGGCATTGTCACTGCGCCGGCGGCCGGCACTGTCACTCCACCGACCGGTTTGCCGAAACGCGGCGACGTCGAGCGCTGCCGCGAGGTGTTTGGCGATCGCTGTTATCTGTTGGCCGAGCTGTATCTGGGCCCCGACGACGAGCGGCGGCTGGACGAACTGATGGAGCTCGCGCAGCAACGCGCGTGCCGCTGGTGGCGGCGGGAGACGTGCATCAGCACGTGCGGGCCCGGCTGGCGCTCAAGGACGTGCTCACGGCCACCCGGCTGGGGCGGAGCGTGGCCGAGGCGGGCGCAGCGCTGTTTCCCAACGCGGAGCGGCATCTCAAATCGCTCGCGGCGCTGCAGACGCGGTTTGCCCGGGTGCCGGCCGCGCTGGCCCGGACGCTGGAGATCGCCGAGCGCTCGACGTTCTCGCTCGACGAGCTGCGCTACGAATATCCCGAGGAGCTGGCCCCGGCTGGCGAGACGCCGCTGGAATATCTCACCCGATTGGCTTGGAGCGGCGCCGGCAAGCGGTATCCCGGCGGCGTGCCGGACAAGGTGCGGCGGCTGGTCGAGCACGAGCTGCAGTTGATCGGGCAATTGCACTACGAGGCCTACTTTCTGACCGTGTTCGACCTGGTCCGCTTCGCCCGGCGGCGGAGCATCCTGTGCCAGGGGCGGGGATCGGCGGCCAATTCGGCCGTCTGCTATTGCCTGGGAGTGACGTCGGTCGACCCCAGCCGGCTGGACGTGCTATTCGAGCGGTTCATCGAGCGCCGAGCGGAACGAGCGCCCGACATCGACGTCGACTTCGAGCACGAGCGACGCGAGGAAGTGCTGCAATACCTGTACGAGAAATACGGCCGCGAGCGGTCGGGCATGACGGCCGAGGTGATCACCTATCGCCCCCGCTCGGCCGTGCGCGACGTGGGCAAGGCGCTGGGCCTGTCGCTCGACCGGGTCGACCTGCTGGCCAAGAGCCTCGAAGGGCACTCGCTGCCCGAGCATTTTGCCGATCGCTGCCGCGATGCGGGCATCGATCCCGAGTCGTTCGTCGGCAGCCGGCTGGTCGGGCTGGTGGGCGAGCTGATCGGCTTTCCGCGGCACTTGGGTCAGCACGTGGGCGGCATGGTGATGACTCGGGGGCCGCTGTGCGAGCTGGTGCCGATCGAAAACGCGGCCATGGCCGACCGCACGGTCATCCAGTGGGACAAGAACGACCTGGACGAGCTGGGCATTCTGAAGGTCGATTGCCTGTCGCTGGGCATGCTCACGGCGATCCGCAAGTGTTTCGCGCTGGTCGAGCGGCATACGGGCCGACCGTTGACGCTGGCCACGGTGCCGGCCGAAGACCCGCAGGTGTACGACATGATCTGCCGGGCCGACACGATGGGCGTGTTCCAGATCGAAAGCCGGGCCCAGATGAGCATGCTCCCCCGGCTGCGGCCGCGCGAGTATTACGACCTGGTGATCGAAGTGGCGATCGTGCGCCCCGGCCCGATCCAGGGGAACATGGTACACCCCTACTTGCGCCGCCGGGCAGGCGAGGAGCCGGTCAGTTATCCCAACGACGAAATCCGGGCCGTGCTCGCCAAGACGCTGGGCGTGCCCTTGTTCCAGGAACAGGCGATGCGGCTGGCCGTGGTGGCGGCCGGCTTCACGCCGGGCGAGGCCGACCAGTTGCGCCGCGCGATGGGCGCCTGGCGGCGGACCGGCGTGATCGAGCAGTTTCGCCAGAAGCTGCTGGCCGGGATGGCGGCCAAGGGGCTGCCCGGGGAGTTCGCCGAGAACGTGTTTCGCCAGATTCGCGGGTTCGGCGAGTATGGCTTTCCCGAATCGCATGCGGCCAGCTTTGCCCTCTTGGTCTACGTTTCGGCCTGGCTGAAGTGCCATCATCCGGCGGCATTCACGGCGGCGCTGCTCAACAGCCAGCCGATGGGGTTTTATGCGCCGGCCCAGCTGGTCGGTTGTGCCCGGGAGCATGGGGTTGAGGTAAGGCCGATCGACGTGAATGCGAGCGATTGGGATTGCACGTTGGAAAAGGCAGAAGGCAGAAGGCAAAAGGCAGAAAACGGAGAATACGGAAAGCCGCGAGCCGCAGGCGAAGCGGGGGATGGCAAGCTGGCGCTGCGGTTGGGGCTTGAGGATGATTTCGGGATTGTCGGAAGCGCAGGCGCGGAGGATCGAGGAGGCGCGGCGGGAGGGAGCGTTTGGGTCGCTCGAAGATTTTTCCCGCCGCACCAAGCTGACGCGGGCCGTGATCAAGCGGCTGGCCGCGGCCGACGCGTTCGCGTCGCTGGCGGTCGACCGCCGGGCGGCGCTCTGGCAAGCGTTGGGCCAGGAGGAGCCGGGCGCGCGGCGTCCGCTGTTGGCTCAACTCGACGAGGCGCCCGAGCCGGCCGCGGAGCTGCCGCCCTTGTCGCTGCAGAAGCAAGTGATCGCCGACTATCGCACCGCGGGTTTGTCGCTGCGAGCTCATCCGCTGCTATTCGAGCGGGCGGCACTCGAGCGGCTGCGGGTCGTGCCGGCCGTGGGACTGCCGCGGGTGCGCGACGGGGCCGCGGTCCGCGTGGCCGGCCTGGTGCTGATGCGGCAGCGGCCGGCCACTGCCAAGGGCATCACGTTCGTCACGCTGGAAGACGAAACCGGCTCGATCAACCTGGTGATTCGCCAGGATGTCTGGCAGCGGTTCTATCGGGTTGCCCGGACGGCCACGGCGCGTGTTGGCCCAGGGCCGGCTGGAGCGCAAGGGGCAGATCATCCACGTGCTGGTGGCCCGGCTGGAAGACCTGTCGGAGCGGCTGGCGGAGCGTGGCCAGCCAGTCGCGGGATTTTCATTGACCGCGGGGCGGTTTAGGTTTGTAATCGAGCCTGCCGCGCCGGCTGGTTCGCGAATCTTTCCGGCCTGGCCGCTTGCGGAACGAACGTCCCCACCGCCCCACCCCTCGCCGGTTCGCCGCACCGATGCCCGCCCCGATCAGCGTCCTGCACCCGGCGCCGCGTCCTCTTCATCCGCGTCGGCCTCTGAAGCCGGGCCCGCGCTTGCCGGCCGGCTGGGCACGTCGCACTCGCCGATCAGCGAGCGGCTGGTGTCGCTCGACGCTTTTCGCGGGTTTATCATGCTGGGCATGGCGTCCGACGGCTTGCGATTGGCCCACGTCGCCCGCAGCTTTCCCAACAGCCCGACGTGGCAGACCATCCAGTATCAGTTCGGCCATGTGCCCTGGGCGGGCTGTGCGCCTGTGGGACATGATCCAGCCCTCGTTCATGTTCATGGTCGGCGTGGCGATGGCCTATTCCTACGCCAGCCGCCAGGCCCGGGGGCAAACCTACGGCCAGATGGCCCGGCATGCCGCCCTGCGGGCTGTGGTGCTGACGTTCTTGGGAGTGTTTCTCCGCTCCCGGGCTGCGGTCGAGACCAATTTCACGTACGAAGACGTCGTCAGTCAGATCGGGCTGGGCTATTTCTTTCTGTTCCTGCTCTGGAACCGCTCGCCGCGGGTGCAATTCGTCGCCGCGCTGGCGATTCTGCTGGGCGACTGGCTGCTGTTCTACCTCTGGCCGCTGCCGCCCGAGACGTTCGATTATGCGAAAGTCGGCGTGGGGGCCGACTGGCCGCACTTGCACGGGTTGGCGGCCCACTGGGACAAGAACACGAATGTCGCGTTCGCCTTCGACCGCTGGTTCTTGAACCTGTTTCCGCGCTCGAAGGAGTGGCTGTTCAACGGCGGCGGATACCAAACGCTGAATTTCATTCCGTCGCTGGCGACGATGATCTTCGGCCTGCTGACCGGCGGCTTGCTCCGCAGCCCACGCACGGGCCGGCAGAAACTCGCAATGCTCGTGGTCTGCGGCCTGGCGGGCCTGCTCGTGGGCTGGGGACTCGACGCGGCCGGCGTTTGCCCGTTGGTCAAGCGAATCTGGACGCCGAGCTGGGTCTTCTTCAGCACCGGCTGGACGCTCTTGGCGTTGGCGGCTTTCTACGGCGTGGTCGATCTGGCCGGTTTCCGCCGCTGGACGTTTCCGCTGGTGGTCGTGGGCATGAACTCGATCGTGATGTACGTGATGGCCGAGTTGATGGTCGATTGGCTGGCCAGCCGCTGGCAGGTGCATTTGGGTTCCGAGATTTTCACGTTTTGGGGCCGCATCGATCCGATCTATCAGCCGCTGGTGCAAAGTTCGCTCGTGCTGGCCACGATGTGGTTGATTTGCTATTGGCTGTATCGGCAGAAGATTTTTGTGCGAATTTGAAGGGGGAAGGCGGAAGTTGGAATTCGGAAGTGGGAAGGCGGTATGCAGCCATGGCGATGAAGAACGATTGGAAACGTTTGGTAGTATCCGCGGCCGCGCTGGCGGTTTTGTGGGCCCGGTTTGGCCAGGTGGCATGCGCTGCCGATGCGGAGTTGATTTTGCATGGCGGCAAAATCGTGACGGTCGATGCCGACTTTTCGATCGCCGAGGCAGTGGCCGTCGCCGAAGGACGGATCGTCCAAGCGGGCCCGAGCGCCGAGGTGCTCAAGCTCCGCACGCCGCAAACGGAAGTCGTCGACCTGGCCGGCAAGATGGTGCTGCCGGGCTTGATCGATTCGCATGTGCACCCGACCGATGCCGCGGTCATCGAGTTCGATCACGAGATTCCCGACCTGGCCACGGTCGGCGACGTGCTGGAGCACATTCGCGGCCGGGCGAAAGTCGTGCCGCCGGGCAAGTGGATCGAAGTCCATCAGGTGTTCATCACCCGGCTCCGCGAGCAGCGCTACCCCAGTCGGGCCGAGCTCGACGAAGCGGCGCCCGAGCACCCGGTGGCCTTCATGACGGGACCCGACGCCTCGCTCAACTCGCTGGCCCTGGCCCGCTGCGGAATCGACAAGAACTTTCAAGTCTCGGGCAGTGGCGAGGTCGAGCGCGATCCAGCCACGGGCGAACCGACCGGCGTGATGCACGGCTGCAACCGCTACATCAAGACCGAGTCGAGCGAGCGGCAGCCCAGCGAATCCGAGCGCGTGGAGCGGCTCAAGGCCCTGTTCCGCGATTACAACTCCGTGGGCATCACCACCATCGGCGACAAAGCCGCCAGCCGCGGGGCCGTCGACCGCTATCGCCAGCTCGACGCCACCGGCCAGCTCACGGTGCGGATCGCGGTCTCGCGATTGATCGACACCGAGGGCAAGCTCGAAGCCGTCCAAGACGCCATTCGCGAGGTCGGCTCCGATCCGCTGGTCAAGGGCCGGCCGCGACTGTGGATCGTGGGCATCAAGACCTTTCTCGACGGCGGCATGCTCACCGGCAGCGCGCTGATGCGCGATCCGTGGGGCGTGAGCCAGATCTATTCGATTCGCGACCCGCAGTACCGCGGCGTGCGATTCATTCCGCAGGACCGGCTGGTAGCCCTGGTCGAAACCGCGGTCGAGGCGAATTTGCAGTACACGGCCCATGCGGTGGGCGACGGAGCGGTTCATGCATTGCTCGACGCATATGAAGACGTCAATCGCCGTCACCCGGTCCGCGACACCCGGCCCTCGATCACGCACTCGAACTTCATGAGCCGCGAGGCGATCGAGCAAGCCGCGCGGCTGGGAGTGGTGGTCGACATCCAGCCCGCCTGGCTGTATTTGGACGGTAAGACGCTCTTGGCCCATTTCGGCTACGACCGGCTGCGGTGGTTTCAGCCGCTCGCTTCGATCTTTGCCGCGGGCGGCATTGCTGGAGGTGGCTCGGACCACATGCAGAAGATCGGGCCGCGGCGGTCGATCAATTTCTACGATCCCTTCCTGGCGATGCAGACTGCCGTGGCCCGGGTGCCGCGGGGGCTCGACAAGCCGCTGCACCCGGAAGAGGCTCTCGATCGCAAACAAATGATTCGCTTCTATACGGCCAACAATGCCCTCCTGCTCCGCCGGGAGAAAGAAATCGGCTCGCTGGAGGCCGGCAAGCAGGCCGACCTGATCGTGGTCGATACGGATCTGCTTGATTGCCCGGTCGAAGCGATCGCCGATACCAAGGTTCTGGCGACGTATCTGGGTGGCAAGCGGGTGCCGTGAAGGCCGGTCCGGTGGGACAACGAGCCGTTTCCAAGAATACGGACGGAGGAGCTTGTCCGCAGATTTCACAGATTTCGCAGAATTGGAAGAGACCAGGAGCGGTGAAATCTGGCAAATCTGCGGACATCTCCTTTGCGGCCGTAAAGGCTGAGCCCTAGAATCGTCCGCCAACCGGGGAATACTGCCTGATGGCGACGAGCTTCGATCCGTACCGCGAGTGGCTGGGCATTCCGCCCGAGGAACAGCCGCCCACGCATTACCGCTTGCTGGGGCTCACGGTCTTTGAGAAAGACCCCGGCGTCATTCAGTCGGCCGCCGACCGGCAGATGGCGCACGTCAAGTCGTTTCAGCTGGGCAAGCAGGCGCCGGCCTGTCAGCGCGTGCTGAACGAGTTGGCCGCCGCCAAGCTGACGCTGCTCGACGCGAATCGTCGCGGCGCCTACGACCTGATCTTGCGCTCTGCCGCGCCGGCCTCGGTGCTGGAACTCGCGCCGGGTGCGCCGTCGAACCCCGCTCCGCGCACCGCTCTGCGGCCCAATCCGATCGCGCCCAACCGTCCGGCGCCGACAGGCGGTGCGCGATCGGCGGCCGTGTCCACGGGCGGGACGCTGGCGAAGTACCGGGTCCTGGAACTGCTGGCGGGCAGTTCCCACGCGCGAACGCACAAGGCTCAGCATCTCGACACGCACCGCTATTACTTCCTCAAGTTC
The DNA here is from genome assembly GCA_963828155.1 of uncultured Planctomycetaceae bacterium. GTDB lineage: Bacteria > Planctomycetota > Planctomycetia > Pirellulales > PALSA-1355 > CAWCAX01. The sequence goes on along the minus strand of CAWHDQ010000004.1, from coordinate 1,055,528 downwards.
ATCCCGCCCGAGTCGCTGGGCAACACGGAAGTCGTCAAGCGGTTCGAGCGCGAGTGCGAAATCCTGACCCGGCTCGATCATCCCAACCTGATCGTCGGCCACGAGACGTTCGAGCAGCGGCGGGATGCGGTTCCTGGTAATGGAATACGTGATGGGCACCGACCTGGCCACGCTGGTCAAGCAGCAAGGGCCGCTACCGATCGATCAGGCGATCGACTATCTGACGCAGGCCGCGCTCGGGCTCGGCCAGCTCCATGCCCACGGCATTTACCATCGCAACCTGAAGCCGCACGTGCTGCTGGTCGATGTGCAGGGCCGGCTGCGGATCACCAACCTGCTGTTGGCGAAGATCGGCGAGCAAAGCGACTTGCCCGCCGAGGAATTGACAACAATGGGCGAAGCGATGGGCAGCCTCGACTACATGCCGCCCGAGCAGGCGATCGACGCCCGCCAGGCCGACGCCCGCAGCGATGTTTACTCGCTGGGCTGCACGCTGTTCTACTTGCTGATCGGTCGGCCGCCGTATGTCGCCAAGGGGGCGATGCAAAAAGTGCTGGCCCACAAGCAGGCGGCGATTCCGTCGCTGCCGGCATTGCGGAGCGAGACGCCCGCGTGGCTGGAGCAGGTGTACCAGAAGATGGTCGCCAAGCAGCCCGACGCCCGCTACCAGGATGCCGACGAACTGCTCGCGGCCCTGCACCACTCGACATCGCCCTGGTGGCGGCGGGCGCTGGCGAAGATCGGGCTGCGGTAGGCCCTGCCCGCGGGCGGTGGGGCCGCTTCGCGGGTCTGCGCCCGCCGCGGGTTTTTTCCCTCACGGGGTGAAAGTTAGCGCCTCCGGCCCGGCGGAAACAGTTCTCTGTTGTCGGCAGCCCGTCCCGGCCCGGTCGCGTTGTGACGTTCCCCATTCGCTGGGTAAGATAAAACCCAACGGTTTTAGGGGATCGACGATGGTCGTCGGGCTGGAACAATTCGTCAAAAGCTTGGAAGACAGCGGCATCATTTCGCCGAGCAAGCTGCGGGTGTTCATTGCTCCCCACGCCCATCCCAAGGATGCCCAGGACCTGGCCAAGCAACTGGTCCGCTCCAAGACGCTCACGCGCTATCAGGCCCAGGAAGTTTATTTGGGTCGGGCCCGCGGGTTGATCCTCGGCAATTACACGATCCTCGACAAGATCGGCGCCGGCGGGATGGGCCAGGTCTTCAAGGCCGAGCACCGGCGAATGCGGCGGGTGGTGGCTCTCAAGCTGCTGCCGCCGAACGTCACCAAAGATCCGGCCGCGATGGCCCGCTTTCAGCGCGAAGTGGAAGCCGCGGCCCGGCTGGAGCATGCCAACATCGTTACGGCGCACGACGCCGACGAGTCGGCCGGCGTACACTTTCTGGTGATGCAATTCGTCGATGGCGGCGACCTGTCGGCGTTGGTGAAGAAGGACGGGCCGCTCGGCGTCGAGCGCGCCGTCGATTGCGTTTTGCAGGCCGGCGCGGGTTGGCTTATGCCCACGAGCAGGGTGTGATCCATCGCGACATCAAGCCGGCCAATTTGCTCTTGGACGGCAAAGGAACCGTCAAGATTCTGGACATGGGCCTGGCGCGCCTGGAGAACACCGTCGGCACCGATGCCGCGACGGCGGCCGAGCTGACGGCCAGCGGCACGATCATGGGGACGGTCGACTACATGGCGCCCGAGCAGGCGCTCAATACCAAGCACGCCGACGCCCGGAGCGACATCTATAGCCTGGGCTGCACGCTGTGCTACTTGCTCACCGGCCGGGGCCCTTACGCCGGCGAAACGCTGATGGAAAAGCTGCTGGCCCATCGCCAGGAGCCGGTTCCCGATCTGACCGCGCTTTGCGCGCGCGGCGGAATTGCAGGCGATCTTCGAAATCATGCTGGCCAAGGAGCCGGCCGATCGCTACCCGTCGATGCACGGCGTGGTGCAGGCGCTCGAGCAATTGCGGTCGCAACTGAGCGAGCCGAGCATCCGGCAGCCGGCGGCGGCCCCCAGTTCCGGTCCGGCCAGCGGGATGACCTTTCTCCGCGATCTGTCGCTGGCCCCGCGGACCACGCTCCGCGGCGGGAAAAAGCCGGACACGACGAAGCGCTCGGCGAAAGTGCAATCCGCCGAAGGAAGCGGCAAGCGGCGCGGGCTGTGGCTGGCCGTGGCCGGCGGGGCCGTGTTTGCCGCGGCGCTCGGGGGCTTGCTCGTCTGGCAGCCGTGGAAGTCTCATGCACCGGGGGGCACCGAATCGAAGCCAGCGACCACTGCGACGAGTGCAACAGTCGCCGCCCGCCCGCTCGACAATCTCGACCCGACCAAGATTCCAGCGACGGAGCGTTATGACTGGCAACCCAAGGAACTGGTGGCGGTGCTGGGCGAGCGCCGCGGCAGCCACGGCGTGATGCCGCCGGGCAACGGCTATTCGATTGCAGTGAAATTCAGTTCCGATGGCAGCCGGTTAGTCAGTGCTGGGCACTGTTTCGAGGGCCTACGGCTCTGGGATCCCCGGTCGCTGCAGTTGCGCGCGGCTTTGGCGAGCCGGCACAAGTGTTCTATGGCATGCACTTTTCCGCCGACGACAAAATGTTGGTTGGCTCGCTGGTCAACGCTCAGGACCAGGTCTGGGACTTGAGCGGGCCCGCTCCGAAGCTGGCCCGCCGACAGCCCCCGCCGGGCGCGACGCGTTATTTCTGGTCAGACGGGCTGAAAAGGTGGATCACGATCTGGCCCAGCGAAGTGACCCTGTGGGAACCGGCGGACGGGCAACCGATCAAGCGGGCGTCCGTACCCTTGGGCGCCGTCGGCAACACCGAAAATGCGGTCTCGTCGCCGAGCGGCAAGCAGTTGGTCGTTGCCACAAACACCGGATCGCTGCAATGGTTCGGGATTTCTCCGACGGCAGTGACCGCAGGCGAAATCTCCGAGACCTCCAGCAACCACCAACCCACGGCGATGTGCTGGACTCCGCTGGAGGATCGCTTCGCGGTCGGAATTGCAGAGGGGCAGATCGAGTTTTGGGACACGACCGGCGATCATTTGCAGCGTCACAGTTTGCTCGAATGCCCGGGGACACCCGTTTCGTTGGACTTTTCCGCCGACGGCCGCCGGCTGACGGCGGGCAATTCGACGGGTGTCGTGAGAGTTTGGCGTCTGGACCGCGAGCCCGTCGCCGAGCCGATCGAGCTGCAAGCCGGACGCGTAATCGTTAAGGCTGCGATTTCGCCCGACGGCGGGACGCTGGCCACGATCGGCGAAGACGCCCTGGTCCGGCTGTGGGATTTGCGCAGAATCCGCCCCAGGAATTGTTCCCGCCCACCGGGCATCGGGGCTGGGTCAACGCAATCGCCTTCTCGCCCGACGGCAAGCAGCTGGCTTCGGCCGGTTACGATCGGACGATCCGGCTGTGGGATGTCAGTGGCGTGGAGCCGCGGGAGGGCGAGGTCATTCAAGTCTCGAACGTGCCACTTCTGATGGAGGCTACGCTGCTGCGTTATGCGCCGACGGAAAAACGCTGTTGTCGGGCAGCGGGAACGTCGCGTACGCCTGGGACCTGACCCAGCCAGAGCCAGTTGGCAGCCTTGTGAGCCAGTGCCAGCAGGTTCGCGACCTTTGGTTCGATTCCCAAGGCAAGCTCGCCTTGATCGCCGCCGGATATAATAACGGCGCGATCGAACTGGTCGATGTGTCGAGCGGGGTGGCGACCCGGCGGACGCTTCCCGCGGTGCGCGGTGCGATCGCCGCGGCGAAGTTCTCGCGCGACGGGCGGCGGCTGGTTTACGATTCAAGCTGGTTCGAAAACAAGAATGTGCCGACTCGGTTCGTGCTCGATCTCACGGCTGAGCCGATCACGGAGCGGGCTGTGCCGGATGCAACGTCGGCGCTCTTCGCACTTTCGCCCGACGGTGAGCAACTGGCCACGATTGGCGCAGATCGGCTGAAACTGTGGGATCTGAGCCTGCCAAATTGGGAAGCGCCGGTGGCAATCCTGAATGCGCCGAATTGGCGCTGGCAAGCCATCGCCTTCGTGGCCGAGGAGCGCGGACTGTTGGCTGCAGACGACTTGGGTCGGGTGCTGGCCTGGGACATGGCGACCAAGAAGAGGATCGGACGGATCGCGAAGGCGACCGGCGGCGAAATGACCCTCTGGCAAATGCCCGGCGCGGTGCGTGAAATCATTCCCTCGCCCGACGGCCGCTACCTGGCCACGGCCAATTGCGACGGCTCGGTCTACATTCTACGGGTCGACCAATTGTTCCCGCCCGCGCCGGCGGCGCAGCATTGACGCCGCCGGGCGACTTGAAGCGTATTGGTCGATTGGCCAGACTGGGGTGGGGACCGTTCGCGTGCAAGTCCGCTTGACGCGGCGGGCTCAGCCCGCTGAAATCGAGCTGCCTTGTGTTGCTCTCCCGCCCGCCAGCTTCCCCCCCATGCCCGTCACGTCCCGCGTTCTGTTTTTGTGCAGCGGCAACTATTACCGCAGCCGATTCGCCGAAGCCTGGTTCAACCATCATGCGCCGCGGCGGGGCCTGGACTGGCTGGCCAGCTCGCGCGGATTTCGCCTGAGTCCCAAGAACGAAGGACCCATTTCGCGGTATGCCCGGGCTGGTTTGCACGAGCGTGGGATCGCGCTGGCCGAGCCTGTGCGGTTTCCGCGCGTGGCGCAGATCGATGACCTGGCGGCCAGCCAGTTGATCGTAGCGCTTAAAGAGGCGGAGCACCGGCCGCTGATGCGCCTGCACTTCGCGGACTGGGTCGAGCGGGTTGAATACTGGCGGATTCACGACATCGACTTCGCGGCGCCGGAAGTAGCGCTGGCGGAATTGGAAGCCGCGCTCGAGCAACTTTTGGTTCGGCTGGCCGCGACAGCTGGTTTGTCCGCGGCGCACGGCGGCTGATCGCCGTGGCTGCGGGCGCCAGCGTGCCTGTGCCAGCAGTCGCTGCCGGGGGGCCGTCACGTCCCACCAGAATGCCGAAACTCCGCGACGGTTAAAGTCCGCGCGGGCGGCGGACCGAAATTAAGGATGCCCGCAGCTCTTCGAACCGGGCGCAGGTCTTGCGCCGCCGTCGGGCCGCCGAGGTTCGCTCGCCCGGCGCGGGCTCTCATCTCAGCGACGAGTCAGATTGCAGTGCGGCGACGCCGGCCGGCGAACCGCAGACCAGGCCGCACCGATCTCCAGGAGGACGACGCACCATGGCGCCTACCAGACGCAGCGGAACGCTGTCGCGGCGGCTGGGCATCGAATCGCTCGAAGGGCGAAGCATGCTCAGCGGCGGTTCGCTCACGCCGGCTGAGGCCATTGCGGAGCTCAATGCCCAGTCGGCGATCGTGGCCACGCAGACTTCGCAGCTGCAGGCCAACACGCTCAACCTGGAAAACGGCCTGCTGGCGGTCGCCCACCAGTTGGATTCCGACAACTTCGCCCAAATCGCGTCCGATACCGCTCACGGTCTGAGCCAGGCGGCGACGGCCGCGATGCAGGAGCGGACGATCATCGTGGCGGCCGAAACCCGGATCACCAACGAATTCACCACGCTGGTGCAGACGTTCCTGGCGGCCAATCAGACATTCAGGAACCAGTCCGCGCTGCTGGTGACCGGCGTCGGCAAAGGAACCATCGCCCCGGACGCGGCGGTCGCGCAGCAGCAGGTCGACTACGAAGTCTATAAGAACGCGGCCGTCAGCACGCAAACGCAGTCGAACACGCTCGACCAGCTGGAGTTGGTCAATCTCACCGGCATGACCAACACCATCGAAGGCGTCAGCGGCCAGCAGAACCTGGGCACGTTCTACGGTCCGTTCGACATCAAGGCCGCTGGCCACACGCCGGGCGTGCTCACCGACTACAAGGGCGTGGCGACGACGCACTTCACGCTCAGCGCCCATTTGCTGCAAGGCACGTTCACCGGCGCGACGACCGACTATCTCCAAGCCTATCAGTCGCCCACCAGCTCGCAGTTGGTCAATCAGCCGATCACCGGCGGCACGATCACCGGCGCGGTATCGACGTCGCCCGACACCAGCGGGTTCACCATTCACGGGCAGATCACGATCAACCTCGGGCCGGTCACAAACAACAACAACCTGACGTCGACCTCCGAGACCTTCCAGTTCCAGGCCAACCTGGTTGGCTCGAACATCCTCACCGGCAACCTGCTCGTGGGCGGAACCAAGGTCGGCAGCTTCAGCTGGGTTCTGCACTAAGCCCCTCTTGAGCGGGAGCGGGGGTCCCAGGCAACATTTCGCCAGCTCGCGCTGATTTACCTGCGCTCGGCAATTGCCGTGTCTTAGCTGGCTTTGCTGGTCCCTCGGCGCCGACTCCCCAGCAGCATCTCGGATCAGCTGCCCCGGGGCCGCTTCTAACGGTTCTAAGACCGTCTTCGGCCGCATTCGGACCCAGTATCGCGGCTTGTGCCGGTTATGCGGTCGCGAAGCCTGCGGCGCAGCGCCGCTGTTCCGAAGCTCGATCGAATGGACTGCCGCCCATCGTCTAGCCGCGGGCTGTTCCTTGCCGTGCTAGCGGGGGGGGCGTGCGACCAGCGATTCGGGTGCTGCCGCCGGCGTCGGTCGGTCGTAAGTTCTGTTGCCGGAAAACCTTTCGCAATCGGCAAAAGTTGACAATACGCCCTCGGGTGATTATCAAAGAAGGTGGACTGGCCGGGCGCCGCGAGGCGTCGTGAGACCAGATTCCGCTGTCACCTTTCGTGAGTTGCTCATGAGGTCGAGGTAGGGCGCACCGCCCCTGCCGCGCAGCCTGTACGAAGCGGACCGCGCTGCGCATCACGTGCGCGCAGGCGACCCTTTCCTAATCGTCCGTTCGGACTGCGTGGTTGCACCTGGCCAATTCAAGGTTCGTCGCGCTGCAGCGCGCGCTTTTGCGCGCGCTGCTCGCAGTATTGCGCTGCGCTTGCGCGACGAAGGATCGCTTGAGCAACCTGGTCATGCACTTGGGTCGGAACGATCGCTGCCTCGATTGGCATCCCCCCACAGAATCGTTTTCACCTATGCAAGCGAGACAAACCATGTCCAAGCCATCGATCGTCGTCCATTTTGACGTCGCCACCCGCGTTGCGCTCCGCGTTCTGTGGCATGTCGCCGCGGTCGCAATTATGCTGGGCACTAGTCTTTGGGCGGGCGACGCGCGGGCGACGACGATCGACGATTTCAGTCAGCCCCTTGGCACGCAGTTTTTTGTCACTACATTGACGGCGGCAATGCTGCCAACGATGACGACGGACGGGAATCCGGTCGTCGTCTCCAACACCAATACGCTCAATTTGGTCGACAACGTGCCATCAACCTACGTCATTGGGGGCCAGCGCCAGACGCAGATCAACGTCTTCGGCGTGCTCACGCCAGACTCGGTGACTGGTGTCGTGGGACACGATAATTCCAACGGCCTCAACGCGCTGCAGTTGGCGACCAACGGAGTGAACCAGGCGACAATCTCCAACACGTACTTGCAGGGCGGCAACTCGCCGACCATCGACCTGACCAGTGGCGGAACGCAGTCCGGCATCGATATCAAAGTGCTCGGCACCGACCAGCCGCTGTCGATCACCGCGATCCTTTCCAACAGCACGCAGCAGTGGAAGGACAGCGTCATCGTGACGACCCCCTACGACGCCCTGACCAAGACCTACACGCCCGTCAACGTGATCCTGCCGTTCAGCGCCTTCAGCGGCGGCCCGGGCGCCGGGACGTCGGTCAACCAGATCAGCTTCGTTTACAACCTCAATGGCGGTTCGCCCTTGGCGAACATCGACTTCACGATCGGCGCGATTACCACGACCAACACGCCGGAGCCGACCGCGCCGCGCTGCTGGCGATCGGCCTGGTGGCGATGGGCGGCGTGATGCTGCGCCGCAAGGGCCGCGCAGGCGGAACTGCGCGGCGCATGCGCAAACGGTTTGACGGGTTTTCAGGGTCCGCCTCCGGGCGGCAGACGTTCGGGCACGATCATTCGGGCACGATCATTCGGGCACGATGCAACCGCGAAGAAATCGCGGTTCTCTTTACGGCATGACGCCGGCGATTCGTTTTTCGCGTTGATTCGTCATGCTATCCGCGGCGTTGTCGCGGCTGCGCCTTGCGGCGGGGCCCGGCGGGCGTTCGCGCTCCACACTGCTTGGCAACTTTGGTTCGTCTTCGAGGAGATTTGCACGTGGCTCGTCAGCGAAAACTGCGCCGAGGGTCGTTGCTCGACCAGATTTGCGAACGGCTCGCCTTCCGCCTGCGCGGGACGCGCAAAGCTCCGCCGGGTCTCGGCCGGACGCTGGGGGTCGAAGCCTGCGAAGACCGCCGCTTGCTCTCGGGCGCCTCGCTGATCGACAACTTCAGCGATCCCAATCCTGCCAGCTACTACTTCATCAGCGCGTTCAATACCAATCCCACGCTCTTGGTCTTGCCGACCACTCCGCCCAATCCGCCGTCGACCGGCATTCTCGGCGGATACCGCGACGTGCTGGTCCAGGTGCTCGGCACGGCCAGCGCAAATTCCGCGGCCGGCTACGTGGGCACCAATGGGGCGTTGGGCACGTTCGACCTGGCCACCGCCACGTCCGCGCCGGGTACCGAAGTCACGCTGCAATACAGCGGCAGCAACACCGACACGCTCGTCGGCGGCAACCTGACCAACGCCATGGCGCTGAACTCGGACCTGACCAATGGCGGGGCCAACCAGGGAATCAAGCTCGACTTCGACTTCCTGCAGCTCCCCACCACGTCGATGGACGCCGAGATCTACATCACCACCACCACGGGCAACGAACAATTCACCGGCAGCATTCCCGGCAACTCCGGATCGCCGACGGCGTTCAGCTATTTTGCCCCGTTCTCGAGCTTCACGACGACCTCGGGCACGCCCGATCTGACGCACGTGACCAGCGTCAAGATCGTGATGAACTCGTTGGGCACGCCCGACGTGGACTTGGAGCTCAACAGCATCGAGACCGCGCCCACGTTGACCGTCACCAAGGTCGACAATCACGGCGGCTCGAGCATCTCCGGTACGGTCGGCACTGTCAGTCAGGGAAACACTCTGACCTACACCGTTGACGTCACCAACAACAGCAGCTCGACGATCACCAACGCCCAGTTCAGCGACCCGGTGCCGACGGGCTTCACTCCCACCAGCTATCCCGGACTGTCGCTCTCGGGCGGCGTGCTCACCGGTACGATTTCCAGCCTGGCTTCCGGGGCCACGCAGGTGTACACGATCACCGGCAACGTCACCGGTACCAACGTCAATCCGATCGCGCTGTCCAATACGGCCACCGTCACCGGGGGCGGAGTCACGGCCTCGGCGACCGACAACGACGATTTCCTCTCGATCACCAAGGTCGACAACCACGGCGGTTCGAGCATCACCGGCAGCACCGGCACGGTCTCGCAGGGCGACACGCTGGTCTATACGATCACCGTGACCAACACCGGCACGGGCACGCTGACCGGTGCCACGTTCAGCGATCCGGTTCCGGCGGGCTTCAATCCGACCAGTTACCCCGGACTGTCACTCTCGGGCGGCGTCCTGACCGGCACCGTGCCTTCGCTGGGCCCCGACGGCACGCAGACCTACACCGTCACCGGGACCGTCACGGGTACGAATAACAGCCCGCAGGCGATCTCGAACACGGCGACCGTCACCGTGCCGTCCGGCCCGGGCAACGTCGGCACGAGCACGTCGGCCACCGACAACGACGACTTCTTGTCGATCACGAAGGTCGACAACCACGGCGGTTCGAGCATCACCGGCAGCACCGGCACCGTGTCGCAAGGCGACACGCTCACTTATACGATCACCGTGACGAATACCGGCACGGGCACGCTGACCGGTGCCACCTTCAGCGACCCGGTCCCGAACGGCTTCAATCCCACGAGCTTCCCGGGATTGTCGTTGGTGGCCGGCGTGCTCACCGGCACGGTCCCCTCGCTGGGCCCCGGCGGCACGCAGACCTACACCGTCACCGGTTCGGTCACCGGCACGAACAACAGCCCGCAGGCGATCGCGAACACCGCGACGGTCACCGTGCCGTCCGGCCCGGGCAACGTCGGTACCAGCACCTCGGCGACCGACAACGATGATTTCTTGTCGATTACCAAGGTCGACAACCACGGCGGCTCGAGCATCACGGGTAGCACGGGCACCGTGTCGCAAGGCGACACGCTGACCTACACGATCACCGTGACCAATACCGGCTCGGGCACTTTGACCGGCGCCACGTTCAGCGATCCGGTCCCGAACGGCTTCAGTCCCACGAGCTTCCCGGGATTGTCGTTGGTGGCCGGCGTGCTCACCGGCACGGTCCCTTCGCTGGGCCCCGGCGGCACGCAGACCTACACCGTCACCGGTTCGGTCACGGGCACGAACAACAGCCCGCAAGCGATCTCGAACACGGCCACGGTCACGGTGCCGTCCGGCCCGGGGAACATCGGCACCAGCACGTCGGCCACCGACAACGACGACTTCTTGTCGATTACGAAGGTCGACAACCACGGCGGGTCGAGCATCACGGGCAGCACGGGCACCGTGTCGCAAGGCGACACGCTGACTTACACGATTACGGTGACGAATACCGGATCGGGCACGCTCACCGGCGCTCAGTTCAGCGATCCGGTTCCGACGGGCTTCAACCCGGTGAGCTACCCGGGCCTGACGCTGGCGGGCGGCGTCCTGACGGGCACGGTTCCCAGCCTTGGCCCGGGCGCCACGCAAACCTACACCGTCACGGGCGACGTCACCGGCACGAACAACAGTCCGCAGGCGATTGCCAACACGGCCACGGTCACGGTGCCGTCCGGTACGGGCAACGTCGGCACCAGCACCTCGGCTACCGACAACGACGATTTCCTCTCGATCACGAAGGTCGACAACCACGGCGGCTCGAGCATCACCGGCAGCACCGGCACCGTGTCGCAAGGCGACACGTTGGTCTATACGATCACCGTGACCAACACCGGCACCGGCACTCTGACGGGTGCCCAGTTCAGCGATCCGGTTCCAGCGGGCTTCAATCCCACCAGCTACCCCGGCTTGTCGCTCGTGGCCGGCGTCCTCACCGGCACGGTCCCGTCGCTCAGCGCCGGCGGCACGCAAACCTACACCGTCACGGGCACGGTCACGGGCACCAATAGCAGCCCGCAAGCGATCTCGAACACGGCCACCGTCACGGTGCCGTCCGGTACGGGCAACGTCGGCACCAGCACCTCGGCCACCGACAACGACGATTTCCTCTCGATCACGAAGGTCGACAACCACGGCGGCTCGAGCATCACGGGCAGCACCGGCACCGTGTCGCAAGGCGACACGGTGGTCTATACGATCACCGTGACCAACACCGGCACCGGCACTCTGACGGGTGCCCAGTTCAGCGATCCGATTCCAGCGGGCTTCAATCCCACCAGCTACCCCGGCTTGTCGCTCGTGGCCGGCGTCCTCACCGGCACGGTCCCGTCGCTGAGCGCCGGCGGCACGCAAACCTACACCGTCACGGGCACGGTCACGGGCACCAATAGCAGCCCGCAAGCGATCTCGAACACGGCCACCGTCACGGTGCCGTCCGGTACGGGCAACGTCGGCACCAGCACCTCGGCCACCGACAACGACGATTTTCTGTCGATTACCAAGGTCGACAATCACGGCGGCTCGAGCATCACCGGCAGCACCGGCACCGTGTCGCAGGGCAACACGCTCGTCTACACGATCGTCGTGACCAACACCGGCACCGGCACGCTGACCGGCGCCACGTTCAGCGACCCCGTTCCAAGTGGTTTCACGCCGACCAGCTTCCCCGGCCTCTCGTTGGTGAGTGGAGTCCTGACGGGCACCATTCCGAGTCTTGGCCCCGGCGGCACGCAAACCTATACCGTCACCGGCACGGTCACGGGCACGAACAACAGCCCCCAGGCGATCTCGAACACGGCCACGGTCACGGTGCCGTCCGGGCCGGGCAATGTCGGCACCAGCACGTCGGCCACCGACAACGACGATTTCCTGTCCATTACCAAGGTCGACAACTACGGCGGCTCGAGCATCACCGGCAGCACCGGCACGGTCTCCCAGGGCGATACGTTGGTCTACACCATCGTGGTGACCAACACCGGCACCGGCACGCTGACCGGCGCTCAGTTCAGCGATCCGGTTCCCACGGGCTTCAATCCGACGAGCTACCCGGGTTTGTCGCTTGTCGCCGGCGTGCTCACCGGTACGGTTCCGTCGCTCGGCCCCGGCGGCACGCAGACGTACACCGTCACCGGCACGGTCACGGGGACGAACAATAGCCCGCAGGCGATTTCGAATACGGCCACCGTCACGGTGCCGTCTGGCCCGGGCAATGTCGGCACCAGCACGTCGGCCACGGACAACGACGATTTCTTGTCGATTACCAAGGTCGACAACCACGGCGGGTCGAGCATCACGGGCAGCACCGGCACGGTCTCGCAGGGCGATACGTTGGTCTACACCATCGTCGTGACGAACACGGGCACCGGCACGCTGACCGGCGCCCAGTTCAGCGATCCGGTTCCGGCTGGCTTCAATCCGACCAGCTATCCCGGGCTCTCCTTGTCGGGGGGCGTGCTGACCGGCACGATTCCCTCGCTCGGTCCCGGCGCCACGCAGACCTACACGGTCACCGGCAGCGTCACCGGCACGAGCACCAGCCCGCAGGCCATCGCCAACACGGCGACCGTCACGGTGCCCTCCGGTCCGGGCAATGTCGGCACCAGCACGTCGGCGACCGACAACGACGATTTCCTGTCCATTACCAAGGTCGACAACCACGGCGGCTCGAGCATCACCGGCAGCACCGGCACTGTGTCGCAGGGCAACACGCTCGTCTATACGATCGTCGTGACCAACACGGGCACCGGCACGCTGACCGGGGCCCAATTCAGCGATCCGGTTCCGGCTGGCTTCAACCCGACCAGCTACCCCGGCCTGTCGCTGGTGAGCGGCGTGCTGACGGGCACGGTGCCCAGCCTGGGCCCCGGTGGCACGCAAACCTATACGGTCACCGGCACGGTCACCGGCACGAATACCAGCCCGCAAGCAATCTCGAACACCGCGACCGTGACGGTGCCTTCGGGGCCGGGCAATGTCGGCACCAGCACGTCGGCGACCGACAACGACGATTTCCTCTCGATTACCAAGGTCGACAACCACGGCGGCTCGAGCATCACCGGCAGCACGGGCACGGTGTCGCAAGGCGACACGTTGGTCTATACGATCGTGGTTACGAACACGGGCACCGGCACGTTGACTGGGGCCCAATTCAGCGATCCGGTCCCGACGGGTTTCAGCCCGACCAGCTATCCCGGGCTCTCCTTGTCGGGCGGGGTGCTCACTGGCACCGTGCCGTCGCTGGGTCCCGGCGCTACGCAGACCTACACGGTCACCGGCAGCGTCACCGGCACGAATACCAGCCCGCAGGCCATCGCCAACACGGCCACGGTCACGGTACCCTCCGGTCCGGGCAATGTCGGCACCAGCACCTCGGCCACCGACAACGACGATTTCCTGTCGATTACCAAGGTCGACAACCACGGCGGCTCGAGCATCACCGGCAGCACCGGCACGGTCTCGCCAGGGCGATACGCTGGTCTACACCATCGTGGTGACCAACACCGGCACCGGCACGCTGACCGGCGCCACGTTCAGCGATCCTGTTCCGACGGGTTTCAATCCGACCAGCTATCCCGGCCTGTCGCTTTCGGGTGGCGTGCTGACCGGCACGATTCCCTCGCTCGGTCCGGGCGCCACGCAGACCTACACGGTCACCGGCAGCGTGACGGGAACCACCAGCAACCCGCAGGCCATTGCCAACACGGCCACGGTCACGGTGCCCTCGGGCCCGGGCAACGTCGGCACCAGCACGTCGGCCACGGACAACGACGACTTCCTGTCCATTACCAAGGTCGACAACCACGGCGGCTCGAGCATCACCGGCAGCATCGGCACGGTGTCGCAGGGGAACACGCTGGTTTACACGATCGTCGTGACGAACACGGGCACCGGCACGTTGACCGGGGCCCAGTTCAGCGATCCGGTTCCGACGGGTTTCAGCCCGACCAGCTATCCCGGGCTGTCCTTGTCGGGCGGCGTCCTGACCGGCACCGTGCCGTCGCTGGGCCCCGGCGGCACGCAGACCTACACCGTCACCGGCACGGTCACCGGCACCAACAACAGTCCCCAGGCGATCGCCAACACGGCCACCGTCTCGGTCCCGTCCGGTCCGGGCAATGTCGGCACCAGCACCTCGGCCACGGACAACGACGATTTCCTGTCGATCAGCAAGGTCGACAATCGCGGCGGCTCGAGCATCACCGGGTCGGTCGGCATCGCCTCGCAGGGCGATTCGCTGGTCTACACGATCACGGTGACGAACACCGGCACCGGCACGCTGACCGGCGCGACGATCAGCGACCCCGTTCCGGCCGGCTTCACGCCGACCAGCTACCCCGGCCTGTCGCTGGCGGGCGGCGTGCTGACCGGCACGGTGCCTTCGCTCGGCCCCGGCGGTACGCAGACCTACACCGTGACCGGCACGCTCTCGTCGACGGTCACGGGCACGCTGTCGAACACGCCCACCGTGACGGTGCCGCCGGGCACGAACAACGTGGGCACGAGCACGTCGGCCACCGACTCCGACAACATCATGACGATCTTCAAGTCGGACAGCGCCGGCGGCTCGAGCAACCCGGTCACGATCGGCAACGTCACCGCCGGCCAGACGCTGACCTACACGATCATCGTCAGCAACACCGGCACCCTGCCCGGCTCGATCAATGGCGGAACGGTCAGCGATCCGTTCCCGGCCAACTTCACGGCCACCAATTATCAGACCAGCTTCACCGGCGGGGCCTCGATCACCACGGCCAACCACACCGCCACGGCCATCAACGACACGGTCGTGCTGCCCTACAACAGCACGATCACCTACACCGTCACCGGCACGGTGAGTTCCGCGGCCACCGGCACGCTCGTGAACACCGGCACCCTTAGCTATACCCCGCCCAATGGCATCCCGACCAGCACGACGGCCACCGACACCGACAATGTCACCCCGGTCATCTCGAGCCTCTCGGGTTATGTCTACGTCGACTCGAACAACAATGGCGTGAAAGACTCGGGCGAACCGCCGATCGCCGGCGTCACCGTCGTGCTCACCGGCACGCCGACCGGCGGCTCGTCGATCACCGAGACCACGACCACCGACAGCCTCGGTTACTACGACTTCGCCAACCTGCAGCCGGGCAATTACACGATCACCGAGACCCAGCCGACCAACTTCATCGACGGCAAGGTCACGGTCGGCAGCCAGAACAGCGGCACGATCGTCCAGAACACGACCACCAACCTGATCCAGAGCATCACCCTGGGCGGCGGCGTCAACGGAATCAACAACAACTTCGGTAACCTGGGCCTCACGCCGCCCTACGTGTCGAAGCGCGATTACATCAATCCGTCGAATCCGCCGTCGATGGCCGCGGTCGAGACCCTCTCGGGCTACGTCTATTCGGAAACCTCGGCCGGCAGCGCGAACTACGACCCGGCGAATCCCGCCGCGGGCGAAACGCCCCTGGCCGGCGTGACCGTGACCCTGAGCGGAACCGGCGGAACGCAAACCACCACCACGACCGCCGCCGGCGCGTATAGCTTCACCAACGTGCAGCCTGGCACCTACACGCTGACCGAGACGACTCCGACCGGCTACACCGCCCAGACCACGTTCGTCGGCACCCAGGGGACCGGCACGGCCGGCGTCGGCACGATCACCTCCATCAAGATGATCTCCACGGCCTGGGGCACCGGCAACGACTTCCCGAACCTGGTCCAGAACACGACGTTCTCGATCGTCAAGAGCGACAATGCCGGCGGTTCCAGCAGCCCGTCGACCACCGGCAACGTCGTTCCCGGCCAGTCGCTGACCTACACGATCGTGGCGACGAATACCGGCAGCGCGGCCGCCGGCGGCGTCACGATCAGCGATCCGCTTCCCGGCAATCTGACCGGCGCCAGTTGGACGGCAACCCAGACCGGTGGGGCGACGGGCTTTTCGGCTTCGGGCACCGGCAACATCAACGACACGTCGGTCACGATGCCGGCCGGCAGCACGATCACCTACACGGTGACCGGCACGATCAGTTCCTCGGCCACCGGCTCGCTGTCCAATACGGCGACGTTGACTCCGACCACCGGCACCGCCGTGTCGGCCACCGACACCGACAATCTGGCCAACCTGTCGATCACCAAGACCGACAACGTCGGCGGCTCGAGCGTCACCGGCGCGGTCGGCGACTATACGCCGCCGGGTGCCGTGACCTACACCGTCACCGTCAGCAATACCGGGTCCGGCAATGTGACCGGCGCGACGATCACCGATCCGACGCCGGCCGGCGTCTCGAGCGACACCTGGACGGCCACCGAGACCGGCAACGCCAGCGGTTTCTCGGCCACCGGCTCGGGCAGCATCGACGATACGAATGTCAGCCTGCCGTCGGGCAGCACGATCACCTACACGATCACCGCGAATTTGAGCGGTGTCGAGAGCGAAGGCACGGTGACCAACGTGGGAACGGTCGCGCCCCCGGTCGGCACTTCCCAGAGCGCGACGGACGTAATCAATGTCTTCCCGCAAGACACCGTGGCTTCGGCGGTCGCCAGCCCGGCGGTGACGCCGGCTGTCGCGAGCGGCGGTTCGAGCAGTTCGTCCAGCAGCAGTTCGACCGCACTGAACTCGTCGGCCGTCGACGCAGCCCTGGCCGGCGCCAACGGCGGCACCAACGTCCTCAAGTCGTCGGGCACCGGCGGCACGAACTCGGCCGTCGACGCGGCGCTGGTGAGCTGGTAATCTCGACCGCCAGGCCGCTGCCGATGATGCCCAGCGGAGCAGTCGGTCCGATCGGCTTCTGGCCCGACGTGCCAGGCCGATCGCCGGTCCGCGGTGGAGTCGGCGCAGGCGAATTCGGCCTGCGCTCGCATGGCACTCGCTGGATCTGCCCCATTTCAGTCATTTCGCAGGCCGTCGAAAGGGGTTGCTCGTGCCGCGGACGATCGCCATCGGGGATGTCCACGGCTGTCTGACGGCTCTCGAGCGCGTGTTGGCCGCCGCCAATCCCGCCCCGGACGATACGCTCGTTTTGCTGGGCGATTACGTCGATCGCGGGCCAGACAGCGCCGGCGTGGTGACGCGGCTGATCGCTCTGGCCGATCAGGTGCAACTGGTCGCGCTGATGGGCAATCACGATCGGATGCTGCTCGACGCCGTGCGTCATCCGGCCGTCGAGCGCGACTGGCTCGCTTGCGGCGGGGCAGCCACGCTGGCATCCTACGGCGTCGACCAGCCGGCGCTGGTGCCGGCCGAGCACCTCGCCTTTCTGCGCCGGTTGAAGCCGTTCTTCGAAACGGACACGCACCTGTTCGTCCATGCCAACTACCGGCCCAAGCTGCCTCTGGCCGCGCAGGCCGAAGACACGCTGTACTGGCTGTCGCTGCGAGAAAGCGTGCCCGCGGCGCACGTTTCGGGCAAGGTGGCCGTGCTGGGGCATACGCCGCAGCCGGAGGTGCTCCTGCTGCCGCACCTGCTGGCGGTCGACACGGGCTGCGTTTACGGCGGCTGGCTGACCGCGCTCGACGTCGTCAGCGGACAGGTTTGGCAAGCGAATCAGGCTGGCGAAGAACGGCGGCAGCAGCTGAAAGTGCCCCAGCCAAGCGGTCCGCCCAAGTCCGGTTGGTTCGCTTGGAAGGGTGCGTCGCGCTCGGAACCGGCAGACTGACCGGCGGAAAA
Source organism: uncultured Planctomycetaceae bacterium (assembly GCA_963828155.1). GTDB lineage: Bacteria > Planctomycetota > Planctomycetia > Pirellulales > PALSA-1355 > CAWCAX01. Next base: position 1,037,743 of record CAWHDQ010000004.1, on the reverse strand, counting down.
ATGCCGGCCCTTAGCAGGTGGTGCGCCGCCGGTTGCCGGCTCGAGCCAATCGCCCAAGGTTAGCGGCGCCGCGGTTGTCCGAGCTGATTCGGCCTGGCGATCGGTCACGTCGCGGAAGATCGACAGGTGGCGGCCCGGCTGAAAATCGGCAATCGCCTGAAACTCGATCCGCCGCTGGCGGCCGTCCGGCCTGCAGACTGCAAACTCGCCGGCCAGCCGGCGGTGGTGGCGGAATGAGCGCCAGATCGCCTTGGCCCGGACACCCGGCGCGGTCACCTCGTGGACGTGGAGCGTTTGCAGCTCGTCGGACGAGCGGGCCAGAATCTGGCAGGCCGCGGGATTGGCATCCAGGACCCGTCCGCGATCGTCGAGGATCAGCATTCCGTCGAGCGCGCTGGCGAACAGGGCCCGCAATTGGGCTTCGCTGTCGCGGAGGGCCTGCTGGCTCTGCCTGGCGTCCTCGACGTCGGCCGCGGTGCCGACCCACTGGACGATCTGTCCCGCATCGTCGCGGACCGGCACGCCACGCAGAGCGAACCGCCGGTAGACGCCGTCGGTGCGGCGGACGCGGCACTCGACGTCCAGCTGCCGGCCGGTCGCGAGGGATTCGCGGATGGTGTCCGCGACGCCGGGCACGTCGTCGGCGTGCACCGCCTGCATCCAGCCGTATCCGCGGGCTTCGTCCGAAGTCTGACCGGTGAACTCTTCCCAAACTTTGTGCGTCTCGACGATTTCGCCCTGGACGTTGGCGCACCAGTAGATCTGCGAGGTGGCGACGACGAAGGAGCGGAACCGCCGCTCCCGCTCGACCAGGGCGGCGGCGAATCTTTCCTGCTCCACGAACAAGCCCAGCTGTGCTCCGATTCCCTCGACCAGGGCCAGCATGTCGCGATCGGCCGGTGCGCGGCTGCCTGGCGAGAAACTGACAGACGCCGAGCGTCCGGTCGTCCGAGACCAGTGGAAAGCAGAATGCCGAGCGGAAACCGCCGTCGAGCGCGGCCGCGGTGTCGATGTCCGGCTCGATGCTCAGATCGGCCCGCCAGCGCGCCCGGCGGTCTTCCCAGGTGGCGCCGGCCAGGCCCATGCCGCGGGGCAAGGCCAGCTCGCGCAGCCGGTTATCGCTGTCGGCGGAGAGCCGGCCGGCGGGACCCAAGATTCGCTCGCAGCGGAGCTTGCCCTGCGCGGCGTTGAATTGCCAGAGCACGCCCAGATCCCAGCCCGCGGCGCGGCAAATGATCTCCATGACCTGGTCCAGGCACTCGGTCAGACCCGGCCGGCCGGCCAGCAACTGGGTGATTTCGAGTTGCAGGTGAATCCGCGCATCGACCCGCTTGCGTTCGGTCAGATCGCGAATGAAGGCCACGAACACCGGTGGATACTCGGCGTCGATTCTGGTCCAGGCCACTTCGAGCGGCAGCCGGCCGCCGTCCGAACGCAGGCCGACCATCTCGCGCCGCTGGCCGACCATCTGGCCAAGCTGTCCGGCGATCGGCTCGGCCCCGGCAGCCAGCTCGATGATTTCGCAGAGCGGGCGACCGAGCGTCTCCGGGCTCCGCCGGCCGAAGGTTCGCTCGGCCGCGGGATTGAAGAGCACGATCCGGCCCGACTCGTCCGTCTTGATGATGCCGTCCAGCGAGCCGTCGATGATTGCCGATTTGCTGCCCTGGGTGGCGCTCAGCTCCAGGCTCCGCTGCTCGACCTTGCTTTCCAGCGAGGCGAAGGCCTTCGAGAGCGAATCGGCCGCCTGATCGAAAGCCGCCGCCAGCCGCCCGACCTCGTCGCTCGATTGATCGCGGCTGCGCTCGGCCGCCGTGGGGTTCTGGGCAACCGCGTTGACCACCTGCACCAACCGCGACATCCGCTGGTTCACCTGCCGGGCGAACACCAGGTAGATCGCCGCCGACACGGCCACGGCCAGGATGCCGCACAGGTCGAACACGGCCCGCAGCACTTCCATGCGATGCGATTCGATGCTCGCCAGCGGCGGCTTGCCCATCGGCAGCGTGCGCGGCCAGCTCGTGGGCCTGCTCCTGGAAAATCCGTTCCAGCAAGCTGTCCAAGTAGACGGCGCCGCCGCACATCACGGCGAAGACGCCGATCGTCACGAGGGCAATGAATTTCAATTTGAGCGACATCGACGCTCCTCGCTGGGCTGGCCGGCACGGGGCATTCCGCCTTTGAACGCCCACTGCCGACGCTGCGCAAGTCTAGGCTGTCAACGAGGTCGACGCGTCGGGCCAGTCGACCGGAACGCGGGTTTGCAGGCAAATCGAACTGAAAGTCCTGACATAGCGGTTGCAGTGAGCGAGGCGCAACCTCCGCGGCGGGATGTGCGACAAGGCGAGCGGCCGTTTGGAGCGGCGGTGCCGGCTGTAGCGGTCGATCCGCGCCGCCGGACGCCGAGTGTCGGACGGGGCCGGCTGGTGGTGTTTGCCCGCGGCCGGGCGTAAACTCTGATCCGCCGCGCCAAGGCGAGGTCGTTTGGCAGGGCACGGACGATCGCGGGCACGTCCGACGTTGCAGACTTGTCGAAACCATAGAGCGGCAGCAGGCCGCGCCGCTTCATGCCGGCCGAGCAAGCGAAACTCGACAAGCCGTCGCGCCGCCGGGCCCTGAGGCTCGGCCTGGCCAACGGCGCTTTGTGGTCGATGGGCAATGGGCTGACGACCGGTGCGCTCGTGGTTTATCTGGCCTTGGAATTGGGAGCTCGGGGACAGGCGATCGGCGCACTCTTGGCTCTGCAATCCGTAATCGGCGTCTTGCGGTTGGCGGCGCCCGGGCTGATTCGAGTTCTCGGCGGCGTGAAGAACGCCGCGATCTTGTTCCTGGCCGTCAGCTACGGGCTGCTCTGCACGTTGCCGGTCCTGGGACTGCCCGCGTTTCCGGCGGACGCCCGGCTGCCGTTTTTCGTCGTGCTGCTGGCCGTTCACCAGCTGCTGGAAAGCCTGGGCACGGTGGCCCTCTGGGCGTGGCTGGGCGAGCTCGTTCCGCAGCGGCTGCGGGGCCGCTACTTCGCCGCCCGCCAGCGGTGGCAGTTGGCCGTTCTCATTCCAACCCTGGTGTGTGCGGGCCTGTTTGCCGATTGGTTTCGCAAGCCGGGCGGTGTGCAGCGGCCGCTCGCGAGTGCGACGGCCGGTCCCGCGGTTGCGAAATCGGGCAGCGCGATTGGATCGAACGAGGCAGCAATCGTTGGCTACACGGTTCCGATCGGACTGGGCGCGCTGCTGTTGGCCGCGTCGGTGCTTCCCCTGTCCGCGATGCCGGCGGTGAGGACGGCGCCGAGGCCGTCGCAAGCGGGGCGGCCGGCGGGTGGCAGTTTCGCGCCCTTGGCCGATTCGCGGTTTCGCCGCTTGCTGCTATTCGGCTGCTGGCTGTCGTTCTTCAACGGCCTGTCGCAAAGCGCGACGCAGATCTACCCCCGCCGCGTGCTGGGCCTCGACCTGCTGCCGATGTTGCTATTGCCGGTCGGAATGCGGCTCGGCCAGATCGGCCTGTCGGGCTGGGCCGGGCGGTTCAGCGATCGCTACGGCAACCGGCCGGTGATGCTGCTTTGCCAGGCGGGCGCGGCGCTCGGCCCGGCGTTTTATCTGCTCGCCACACGCGAACAGCCTTGGTGGCTGGCCGGAGCGTTCGCGGTCTGGTCGGCCTACGCCGGGCTGAACATCTGCCTGCCGAATCTGACGCTCAAGCTGGCCCGCGATGGCAACTATGCGGGGTATTCGGCCGCCTACTTCGCCCTGTCGGGCGTCGCCTATGGCGCGGCGACCTACCTGGGCGGGTGGCTGCTCGACCTGTTGCACTACGACACGTTGCAGGTCGGCCGCTTTCGATTGGACGAATTCGGCTATCTGTTCTACATCGGTCTGGTCACGCGGCTGCTGGCCCTGCCGCTGATTCTGGCCATCGACGAGCCCGGCGCCTGGCGCTGGCGAGACATCCTGGCGCGTCGCGCGGAGACCGCCGTGGCGCCCCCCGCTGCGTCCCTGGGAGCGGACTGAACGCGTTGGGACTGCGCGGGGGCCGAAATTCAGCCCACTTCGGTCCAGCCGGGCTGCGGGGCGGCGAGCAGCTCTGGGGCTTTGCCGGCCGTCAGGCCCTCGATCTCGCGCTGGACGCGCTCGACTTCGGCCGGGCCGCGGTGAAAATCGATCGCCAGCTCGAACAGGGCGCTCCCGCCCGGCGCCAGCTTCACCACTGCGCCCCTGGGTCTGCTCGAACGACTTGGGGTTGGGATAGTTCGTCGCCGGTTCGATGCCGGTGACATAGCCGTCGGCCAGCGCGGCGGTGTTCTTCCAGAGGACGAAGCAGGGCAGCTGCGCCGGTCGAACGCGAGGCTCGCGCCGAGGTCGCCGGCCGCGTTGCGCAGTAAGACCTTGGTCGCCGTGCCGCGGGCAGCGAGCTCGGCGAAGAAAACTTCTTCGACATATCCGGCCTGCGGCGCCGCGAACCGGTTCCAGCCGTCGCGTCCCTCGGCCGAATGCGCATTGCGCGGCACGACCTTCGTCGCCGGCGCAATGAGCTGGGCTCCGCCGTCCAGCAGCGGCGGGCCGAAGTTGATGTGATACAGCAGCTGCGCCTCGCCAGGCTGGGCCGAGAGGTTCTTGATCTCGTCGCGGACCGTCAGCCCGCTCTGGCCGAAGCGGGTGATCAGCGTGCTGCGGAGCTGGAGATGGTGCATCAAGAACCGGGCTTCCTCGACCACGCCGGTCAGGCGGATTTCCTCGCGCTCGACGTCGATTTCCAGCTCCAATTGGCTGGCGGGCAAATTGGCGATCCGGCCGTGCAGGCCGTACTTGAGCCGGCCGGCGGCGTCGAACTCGGGCGCCCCGTTGCTCACCAGGCCGCAGCGGACGAGCCACTCGTCGAAGCCGTCGAGAAATCCCAGGCCGGATGGCTCGTCGATCGGCACGAACCGCGGATGGACGGGCCCCCGGACGGGCGAATCCCAGCCGATCGGCGTGTCGCCGAGCCAGCCTTTCCAGATGCTCATGCCCCGGGTCGGCAGCACGCTCAGCCGCAGCCGACCGTTGTCGACCTCGACCACTTCGACCCCGTCGCGCAGGCCGCCGTGCAGCGTGCGGCGATGCACCGAGAACGCCGGGTCGGTGCGGCCGAAATCATTGGCCGTGACCGTGAAGTCGGCGGTCGAGTGATGGGCGTCGGGGCTGGTCAGCGTCCAGCGGTTCTCGCTCATGGCGGGGGCCTACTTCGGCGCGGCCGGGTGGAACAACAGCAGGAACGCCACCGCCGCGACCGCCGAGACGACCGCCGGCACGATCCAGAACTTGGCCCAATTGGTCTCGCGGACCGTTTGGCCCGTCGCCGGATCGGTCACATCGCGGGTGCAGGCCTGATTGAGCCAGCCGGCGCCTTCGGTGCCGAGATAGGTGCCAAACCCATAGGTCAGCACGATGAACAGGGCCTGGGCGCTGCCGCTGATCTCCTTGGGAGCGTTGTCGGCGACGAAGATGAAGCCCGCGGCCAGGAAAAAGTCGAAGCAGATGCCGTGCAAAGCGATCGCCAGGATGACCAGGATGAACGGCCGGCCGGCCGCGAACAGGGCGTAGCGGGCCGCCACGGCGACCATCCCGGTCGCGAGTACCGCTTTCATGCCGATCGCCGGGACGTACTGCTCCAGGAGTTTGTCGACGGCATTCGGGTCGACGAGGGCGGTGCCGCCCAGCAGGAACGGCAGCACGAGCATCCCGCCGATTTCCACCCACTGGCCCAGCGTCATCAGCGGGCCGACATTGTCGGGCCGGATGCCGATCCGCTTTTCCAGATAGATCGACGTAAAGGCGAAGTAAAAGGCAAAGGCTCCCGACACGACCAGCGCGGAAATCAAGAACACGGCGAACGACGTGTCGCGAAACAGGCTCAGGGCGTCGAGGAACGGCAGCGTGGTGGCGCCGGCCTTGGGCTCCGTATGGGGCAAAAAGAACGAATAGGCGCCCAGGATCAACGAGAGCGCGCTGGCCAACAGGATCGGTCGATTGTTGACCGGCTGGTCCTTCTTCAGCAGCAACTTGAGCGATGAGCCGGCCACGATCCAGCCGATCGTGCCCAGCACGCGGATCGAGGGATAATCGCGCGAGGCGTCGGGCAGATGGCCGAAGACCACGGTGTTGGCCAGGCCGATTGTCGGCTGGTAGGCAAAGGCATAGAACAGCGCGATCCAGTAAAACAGTTTCTCGTGCTTCGTCAGGGCCAACGAGAAGAGCAAACCCGCGCCCAGCAGGTGCAGGACGCCAAGCACGATCTGGGCTTCGAAATACTTGTCGACGAGCACGCCCAGGAACATCGGCACGACGATCGCCCCGACCGCCATCGTGGCGTAAACCCGGCCGATTTGCTTGCGGGTGAATTTGAGGGTCTCGAGATATTGCCCGAGCACGGTCCACCATGCACCCCAAATGGCGAACTCGAGAAAATTGAGCACCGACAACGGAATGCGAAGTTCCGAAGTGAGCGGCGGCTTGTCGGCTGCCGCCAGCAGCAGGGCGCTAAAATCCACGGCCGGTCTCCATTGGGGGTGTGGGGGACTGGTCGGCGATTCTAACGTGCCCACGCTGCGATGGGAAGCAAGCGGCGGCGGCGCGTGCCTTGTCGGGTAGCGGGCGGCGAATCGGGCCATTCCGCACGATTTCACCCCCCGGCGTGAAGCTAGACTTGCCGAGCGGATCGTCCGTCCGCCAAGTCGATCCCAGAGCAGCGTGTGCCATGACCCAAGAGCCCGGTTCCCCGACTGCCGAACTGCCCCGGGGACTCGTGTCGCCCGCGCGGCGCGGCTGATTCTGGCCCTGACAATCGTTACGGCCGCCCTGTTCGTCGCGATCACGTTTTCGCCGCTTCGTAGCGGTTATGCCGACGCGCCCGACCGCGGGCCGGGCGACTTCGCCCTCTACCGGGCCGAGATCGACCGCGTCCACGCCGGCGAGCCCTACTACGCTGTGGCGGCCGAAGAGCTCCGCACGCGCGGCTATCCGACCCGCAGCATTTTCAACTGGCGTACGCCGCTGCCGATGTGGCTGGTGGCACAATTGCCCGACGCCCGAATGGGTCAGGCGCTGCTTGTGCTCTTGGCCGTGGGAATGTGGCTGCTGGCGTTCGGATTGCTCGAAGATCAGCTGGGCCGCAAGGCCAGCATTGCCGGAGCCGTTGCGATCAGCGGCACTGTATTGCCCACGATGCTGGGCGATTTGTTTGTGCTGCCCGAGATGTGGGCCGGCATTTTGATCGGGCTGTCGGCCGTCGCCTATGGCGGCCAGCGGCGTAAGCTGGGCTTTGCTTCGGCCCTGGCGGCGCTGTTCGTCCGCGAGCTGGCCGGCCTGTGGTGTTTGATCTGCTTGGCGCTCGACGCCCGCGAGCGGCGCTGGCGCGACGTGGCGGCCTGGACCGTGGGCCTGGCGGCCTATGGGTTGTTCTTCGCCCTGCACGTGGCCCGGGTTCTGCCGCTCATCGGCGCCGGCGATCTGGCTCACGAGCATGGCTGGGTCCGCTTCGGCGGGGCCGGCTTCGTGATTTCGACCGTCCAGGTCAATGCCTGGCTGCTGCTGGTGCCCCAGTGGGTGGCGGCCGTTTACTTCGCCTGTGCCCTGGCGGGGGCGGCCCTGTGGCGGACCAGTGCGGGCGAGCGGATAGCGCTGGGCGTGGCCGGTTACACGCTGGCCTTCGCGATCGTCGGCCAGCCGTTCAACCAGTACTGGGGCGCGTTAACGGCGCCGCTGGTGGCCTTGGCCGCGAGTGCCTTTGCGGCCTTCGCTGGCCGCCTGTGGCGGGCGGCCGTCGCTCGCCCGGCGGCGGTTCTTGCGGCTGCCGGCCGCTGAGCGATCCGCAGCCGCTTCCTCGGCGGCAGACTCTTCGGCGGCATCGCTCGCGACCACGGCCATTTGCGGTTTGATGGGCGAAGCCAATTCGGCCAGGGCTTCGGCCTCGGCCAGCAAGGCGGCACACTCGGCGTCGTCGTCGGCCGGCGAACTGGCCGATTTGCCTGCGGGCACGGGCATGCTGACCGTGGCGGAGCGGCCTGAATCGCGAACGTCGGCATTGCGGGTCCGCTCGACCACATACAGCGGCCGGCCGCGGACCTGGTCGTAAATCCGAATCACATACTCGCCGAGGATGCTGATGCCCATCGCGTTGACCGCGCCGAAGAAGCTCGCGACCAGCACGTTCGACGTCCAGCCCGGGATGGCGGCGGCCAGCACGAATTTGCAGAACAGCGAATAGACGCCCAAGCCCAGGAACACGGCCAGGGCCGAGTAGCCGATCAGGTAGAACGCCGTGAGCGGGAACGACGAGAACGAGAAGATCGCCGTCTTGGCCAGCCGCCACAATCCGCGGAGCGAAACGCGGGGCTTGCCGTCGTAGCGCGGATTGCGGCGCACTTCGATCCCCCGCTGCTTGAACCCGACCCAGCTCCGCAGGCCGGGCAAGTAGCGATCGCGCTCGGCCAGGGCCACGATCTGCTTGGCCACCCGGCCGTCGATCAGGCTGAAATTGCCGGCGTCGGTCGGGATGGGCGTGCTGGCCACGCCGGCCAGCAGCCGGTGAAAGGCCGAGAACAGGCAGCGCTTCCACCAGGCCTCGGGCCGCTCGCGGCGCAGGGCATAGATCACGTCGTAGCCGCAAACCCATTCGGCGATCAGCCGGCCGAGCGCCTCGGGGGCGTCCTGCAGGTCGGAGTCCATCAGGATGATCGCATCCCCGCGGGCTTCGGCCAAGCCGGCCTGCACGGCCGCCTGATGGCCGAAGTTGCGCGAGAAGTGGACCACCCGCACGTTGCGGTGCCGATCGGCCAAGAGGTCGAGGATTTCCGGGCTGGCGTCGGTCGAGCCGTCGTTGACGAAGACCACTTCCAGCCGGGTGCCGCACTGGCTCACGGCCTCGCTCACCCGGCGGTGGAGCTCTTCGAGCACGCCGGCTTCGTTGTAGACGGGCAGGACCACGCTCACGAGCGTGTCGCGCAGGGCGGGACGATTCATCGCGCTCTCTCGGTTCGGCGGAACGGTTGAGTTCAGGCAGGATCGGGAGACTTGCGGCCCAGCCAGGTGGCCAAGGCCAGCATTCCCCCGATCAAACTTAGCCCAAGACTCGTCGCCACCGCGCCCCGCCGCAGACTGGCCGCGCGGAAGTCGAGTTCGACCCGATGTTCGCCCGCTGGAACCACGCAGCCCAGAAAATCGCGATTAACCCGCAGAACCGGAACCTCCTGGCCATCGACCCGAGCCTGCCAGCCGCGATCGAAGCCTTCGGTCACGACCAGCAGCCGCCGGGCGGGAGCCTGGGTGGAGAGCTCGAATCGGCCGGGCCGCTCGGAGACCACGTCGACGGTGCCCGGTTCGCCCGGCGGTAGATCGAGGGGGGCGTCGACCAGGGCGGCGTGCGCCCATTCCTCGTTTTCCGGAAGAAGACCGCCCGCGTCAATGATCGCGAAATTGGCGAACCTGATCGGCGGCAGCGGATGGTTGACTGGTAACCATAATGTTCGAGGTTTGAAACCCGGGAAGCTAACGCGAATGGTTTGCCAGCGTACGTTCGCCAAACGCTGATCGATCTGGTGCTCCAGGTCGAGCCTGCGGGCGGGTTGGAGGCCGGAGTATCCATCGGCGCGGCGATAGCCAGCCAAAAGCAACTGGTTGCCGACATGCGTTGTGCTTGGCCCGCCATCAGCAATGCAAACAATCGAGCCTTCGTGGAAGCGTTCTCCGCTCGCTTTGACCTCGCCCACGAACTCGGCCAATGGCGCTGTTTGCGGCCAGATGGCATAACCGAGCCCGTAGCCACCTAGATCAGCAGCCGCCACAACGACGAGCACAGGCAGACCTGCGTGGATTCCTTTTTCGGCGGCGGCCAACGCGATCGCCCCGAGGACAAATAGCGCTGGCCCGGCCCAGACGAGGGCGGGCGGGCCTGTGCTTTCGGACATGGTTGCCGACAGCAGGCCGGCCATGGCGATGCTCACACCGACAAGCAGCCAATACCCGCCGATTCGTGGAGGGATTGCGAGCTCCGTTTTCGGCGGAGCGACCAACAGTGCAAATGCCGCAGTAGCCAACAAGGCGATTGCCAAATGGACGAGCACGATCGCCCGGCAGGGCAAGCGGAAAGCCCCGACGAGCGGTAGCTGCCGCTGAATTGGATACAAAAAGCTGTGGTCGCCGAGCGCGAGCAGAAAACCGAGGATGCCCAGCGCCGTAGCACCCAGAATCAGCGGCCGGAGCGATCCCCAACTTTGGCGATTTGCAAACAGCCACCAGCACAACAGCAGCGGCACGGCACCAATGTAGAGCCCCAATTCGTGCGTGTTGCCGCCGAAGACGCGGTCCTGGAGCAAATACGGGGCGATGAGCTGCACAAGGTTCTGCGGGGCCAACGAGCCGGTTTTCGCAAAGTCGGCGTCGGCCGTGGCTCGGGTCGAATCGCGCAGGGCATCCATTGTGGGCAAGATTTGAATTCCGCCCACAAGCAGCCCCAGGGCCAGCCCGAGCAACCAGCGGGCGATCCCCGCCCAGGCCGGCCCGACGATTGCCCGATAGCGCGAGGCGACGTAGCACGCCTCGGCCACCAGCGAAAACCAGACGTATTGTGGGTAGCCTAAGAGCAGCTGCGAGCCGGTGAGCAGTGCGATCGCGGCGACCATCCAGGCTCGCCGGCGGAAATCGGCCGAGGTGAGCAGCACCTCGATCGCCCAGAGTAACCACGGGATATGCGCGACGACGGCTATTGCGTTGGGATGGATGAAGTGCAGCAGGTTGAAGCCCGAGAACGTAAAGACCAGGGCCCCAAACAGCGCCGCGCTCGGCGAGCCGATCCGCCGCATGAGCAGCAGATACGTCCCGGCGAACATCCACGGATAGCTGAGCAGCAGCTCCAAATCGAATGCCGCCGGCAGCGGCAGCACGCGGTAGAGCGCGAGGTGCAGCGGGTGGTAGCCGCCGATTTGTCCTTCGCCGGTCAGGTAGTAGCCGTTGTACAGATTAGGGAGCCAATCGAACGGCTCGCCCTTTTTGAGTTGCTCGGAGTAGAACGCCCGCAGCGGGAGATGGTAGGCGGCCAGATCGTCGGCCAGATAGACCCGGCCCAAGAGGATCGGCCCGGCCATGGCGATCCACAGGCCGGCGGCGGCGAGCAGAATCCAACGCGAGAGCCGGCGTTCGAGCTGGGCGGCTGCGGCGTCAGGCTGCATGGGCGAGCTCGATTGCACTGACCGCGGCGCAGAAGAGGGCGCCGTGGCTTCATTCGGTCTGTAGGAGGCGACTCCGATCGCCGACTCGTTGCCTCAGTCGGAGGCAGTCGGCGATCGGAGTCGCCTCCTACAGACCTGTTGAATATCGCGCCATGCGGTGTTCTGGCCTCAGATGGCTGCCTTGCGTGGGCACTGCGCGGCCTGGCTCAACCGCTCGATCATCCGCGGGCAGAGCGGTTGGCTGGAGATGAATGAGCCCGACTTGGCCTTCAGCCCGCGGAGGTGAGGGACGTCCAGAATCTTGAACGGCGAGGCCACGTCCTGCCAGCGTTCGCCCCGCTGGCGGATGACTTCGTCGGCCAGCGGGCCCAAGGGCGTGGTGCCTTCGATGCCGCCGGCCAGCCGCAGGTAGCTGACCATCGTCGGGTCCAGGCCCATGATCCGGGCGATCGTGGCGTCGACGGCCGTGGGATTGGTGCCGATGACGATCAGGCCCATCTGCTTGGGGCTGCCCATGATCGGGCCGTCCCCTTCCATGCAGGTGATGCCGTCGACGATGGCGATCGCCTTGGGCAGCGAGGCGTTGATGTCGTACACGGTTTGCGGGATGCCGGCATGGTGCAGCACGTTCTTGGGCCAGCCGTATTTGATGCCCGGGATCGTGCCGTACAGGTTTTTGAGGGCCGCGGTGAAGCCGACCCAGTGGTGGGTCTTCATCTTGGGCATCGAGACGACCAGATCGGCCTCGACAACGGCCTGCGGGAAATAGAAGCCCGCCAGCGCGCTGGCTCCGCCGGCGTTGCGGCAGAACTTGACGTCCTGATAGTTGAGGTCGGCGAAGTCGAGCTTGCTGTCGTCGAGCGGCTCGCGAACGCCCGACTCGACCAGGGCCATCTCGGTGTCGCGGACGTGGCCGGGCCCTTCGCCGACGCTGACGATCGCTTCCCAGCGGCGAAACACCTCGGCCGCCGCCACGATCATGGCCGGATGGGTTGTCATGTGCCGGATCGTGCGGCTCGGCTCGACCAGGTTCGGTTTGAGCAGCACGCGTTTGCCGGCCCAGGCCTTGGGATCCAGCCCCGTGGCCAACAGGCCGTCGCGGATCGTCTGTTCCAGGCCGCCGTCGTACGTCTGATTGCGGGCGACAAACACGGCCTGCTCGTCGCGGGCAATGCCGCCCGCCGGCTGGAGCAAAGGCTCGCCATTCCGACGAAGCAGCGAATAGGCCGTTGCCGCCAGCGCACGGCGCCGCCGGCCACGAACAGCTTGCGGCGATCGAACGAGGGGGGCGCGTCGGTTTCGGGGAGCGTTTCGCCGGTGCTCATCCGCCGTTACTCCTCGCCGCCGCGGGCAACAGGGGGCAATCGCTGCCGAGCGCGGCCAGGGCCAACAGGGCCAGGTGGTGGGCATTGGCATCGCGTCGCAGCACGCGCTCGGCCGTCGCGGCCAGCAGCTCGTCGGCCTTGGGCAGCGTTCGTCCTTGAGCGGCCAGGCCCACGACCGCGTAGCAGAGCGAGGCGGTGGTCGTTTGATCGTCGACTGCATCGAGCAGGTAGTCGATCGATTTGCCGACCCGCGGATCCTCGATCGATTCGCCGGCCAGAGCCAACAGGCAGATTCCCGTCGGCTGCACGTGCGGACGCAGCTCCTGCGACAGGACGAACGTATTGCCGTAGTTGCAACCGCCTGTGGGCAGCAGCCGATCGACGAGCAGGCGAATTCCCTCACGCGTGCGCTCGTGATCGCCCTGACCGGTTGCCCGCAGGGCGAGCACGGCCCAGCAGGTGGGTTCCTGCCAGGAATGGGTCGTCTCGATCCAGGGCCAGCCGACCAGCTGCGGATTGTGGCCCAGCTCGGGGGTCGGATCGAGCGTCACGCCGGCCAATTGGAGCGTGAACCGCACGGCCCGGTCGATGGCCCGTTGGTAGCGGTTGCCGACGTCGGCCGTCTGCTGGGCGAGTTGCCAGGCGAGCACGGCCTGGCTGGTCGGCCAGTGCGGGGCCGTCTGATCTTCGAAGATGCCGATGCTGCCGTCGGACGATTGGATCGAGGCCAGCCAATCGAGCGCCGCTCGGGCCGCTTCCGGCGGCTCGTGGCCCAATAGCGCCAGCGCCGCGAGTGCGGCCGGCTCGGTGGCCCGCGGCCGCTGGCCGTGGTAGGCCCAGGAGCGGCACTCGGACAACCGCCGGACGACTGGCTCGCTCCAATCCATCGCTACGTCCTTTTCGACACGACCGCTGCAACCGGCACTCGATCGCCTGAAGGCGGATCGGCCGGCGGTCAGGCGGACGGCACGTACCCCGAGGAAAAGATAGCTTTGCGTAACTCGCGGGAAAAACTCGGATGAACCTGGAACTGCTAACGCGTCCGCGGCCTGTGCCGGCTGCTCGCCCTGCCCGATCGTGGGCCCGGCTGGCGATCGGCATTAACGTGGCGGCGATCCTGATCGTCGCGATCGCTTTGCGCGGCTGGCGGCTGGGCAACATCCCGGGCGTCAACGGCGACGAAGCCTGGTCCGGCGTGCAGGCCATGCGCCTGGCCAGCGGCCAACCGATCGCCTGGCGCACGCCGACGGGCAACCCGGTGAATCCGTTCTATCTGGGGCCGCTAACGGCCTTGCACTGCTGGCTGGCGCCGACGCGCTGGTGCTGCGATTGCCGGCGCTGGCCAGCGGCCTGGCACTGTTGGCGGTGAATTTTCTACTCTGCCGCCGGGCGTTTGGTTCGACCGCGGCCTGGGTCTCCTCCCTGATCCTGGCCATTCTGCCCCTGAATATAGCGTATAGCCGGTTTGCGTGGGATGCCAGCCAGACCGTGCTGGCGGTGACGCTACTGATGTACTTCGGGCTCGACTGCACGGCATCTTGCCTGGCCGGCGGCGGAGACCAGGGCCGGCCGCGGCGCTCGCTCTTGCCGCCGATGTTGGCCTGGGTCGCCGCGATCTGGGTCCATCCGACGAACCTGTTCGCCGGCTGGCTGCTGATCGTGCCGGCGGTTCAGGGCTGCGTCGCCGATTGGGGACCCGAATTGGCCCGCTGGACCGACGCTCGGGCCGGGCGCCTCGCCCGGTCGCGAGCCGGCCTCGGCGCCACCGCCCTGCTGCTCGTGGGGGTTGGAATCGGGCTAGCCGAGGCGCCGACGCCGCTCCGACCGATGTTTCAGGCGGCTCTGCACCGAGCGGTCGACCCGGCCGAATGGGGGCTGTTTGCCCGACTGGTCGTGCGGCTGCTCTCGGGCAGCACTGTGACCGAGTTCGTCGCCGGACCGACCACGGGCGGCTCAAGCTTCGGACCGGTCGATTGGTTGGTCCTGGGCATTCTGGTGTTCGCGGGGTTCGGACTCTATCGGCGGCTGGCGGCCCCGGATGCGGTGCGCGAGCGCTCGCTGGCCGTGGCGACGCTGGCGATGCTGGTCAGTTTTTTCCTGCTGGCCGGCCCGGCCGCGATCGCCGCACATGCCGAGCGCTACGGGATGTGTCTGGTCGCGCCGCTGGTGCTGCTGACCGCGCTGGGGTTATGCAACTGGCTCGTCGCCGACGCGCAGCCGCCGGCCGCTGGCTCCCGCTGGCAATGTGCCTGATCGGCTGGCTCCTGCTGGGAACGTTCGGCTGGCGCTATTTCGGGACGATGCTCACGACCGGTGGCGAGTCGCACCTGGCTTTTCGGACGGGCGCGGTCGAGCCCAAGCAGGCCGCCTGGGACCATATCGCCGCGCACAGCGGGGATGGACCGATGGTCGTAACGGCCGACTCCTGGTGGCTGTACTGGCCGCTGGCGTATCTGGCGGCCGGCGAGCCGCGAGCCCGAATCGGCGGCGATTTTCCCGGGGCGCCGAGCGACTCCGATGGCTTGAGGACGACGCCCGAACTGGCGGGTCGATTTCTGCGGCGAGGCGAATTCGCTGCCCGCCGAACGGACCGACTCACTCCCCGTGCCGGCCGGCACAACCGTCATTACCGATTATTCCGGCCGTCCGCTGCTCGAATTGCGGCCCGTAGCGGTCCCGGACGCGGCTGCAGCGAGCGCAACGTTTGACAGCGCCGGCAAGTGACCTAGGTTTGCGATGAAGGCCCACGTCAGGTTTTGCGCCGGGCTTTTCCCTGTTTGCACCGCGGCCAAACGGCTGGCGGTGCCGCGTTCGAGGAACGTCAACATGTATCCGTATCTGCCCGCCGAGTCGCTGACCAGCGTCATTCAGATTGGCATGGGAGTCATCAGCTTGCTGGTGGCCATGTTCAGCTTCCTGGTCATGCGGAGCGCCTGAGGCGCTCCTCCCCAAGACAATCAGGCCTACCCGAGACAAAAGGATTCTCGCCATGTCGTTTGCCGAGCTCGCCGAGTCGCTCACCGAAAACTGGCACGTCTGGTTGGTCACCGTCACGCTGGTCGTGGCCGCCGTGATCGACGGCATCAAGCTCAAGGTGCCCAACTGGATCACTTTCCCGATGATCATTAGCGGCTGGGTTTACGGCTTCGCTATCGGCGGTTTCGAGGGAGTGGGCTGGAGCCTGCTGGGCACGGTCGTCGGACTGGCCCTGCTGATGCCGGCCTATGCCATCGGCGGCATGGGGGCCGGCGACGTCAAGCTGCTGGCAGGCGTCGGAGCCTGGATGGGCAGCACCACGACCTTTTACGGGTTCTGCGTTTCGGCCGTGCTGGGGGGCGTGATCGCCGTGGGCATGGTGCTCTACCGCCGGGCCTGGGAACACCACCGCAATCAGTTCTTTGCCATCGTCGACGAAATTACGACCATCCGCGACGCGGACAAGCTTTCGGCGATCGCCGCCGACCGCAAGAAGTCGATGCTGCTGTTGCCCTACGGGATTCCCATCGCCCTGGGCACGATTGCCTATTTTGCCTGGTCAGGCATGCTCATCTAGTCGAACCGACAGCCGGCCGTCCGGCGAATCGCGACGCTCGGTGCTTTCAATTTGGAGAAACCGGGCCCTTCGTGCCGATTATATCGACGAGGGGCAGCTGCGTGACGCGCATAGCGGTAATACGTTCCGCGCCGGCGTTGTTTTCGTCAAGTTCGTCGTTCGGCGTGAGCCAATCAAGATAATTGGAGCCGGGCCGGCGGCCTTGGCCGTGGCGTGCGCCGGCACCGTTTGCCCAGTCCGAGTTGCGTGCCCGCGGTTGACGGATGCCGCGGTGCCGCCTGTCCGGAGTGAATCATGCGTTCGAAATCGATCGTGCTGCTGGTGCTGGCCCTGGGTTGCGGACTCGTCGCGTCGATCGGCATCAGCCAGGTCATGGAGCGGCGCAATACGGGCGAACGCGCCGACTGCCGAGACCGAGCCGGTGTTTGTGGCCGCGGTCGACATCAATTTCAACGACGAAGTGACCAAGGACAAGTATCCGGGTCGAAGAATGGCCCAAGGACAAGATCTACGCCGACGCCCTGCGGACGCTCGACGAGATCAAAGGCCAGCGGCCGGCGCATAAGATCTTCGCCGGCGAGCAGATCCGCGCCGAAAAGCTGATGGGCTCCGATGGCTTGTCAGGGCGCCACGGACAAGATTCCCGCCGGCTACCGCGTGGTGCACGGTCCGGGTCGACGCCGTCACGGGCGCAGCGGGCTTGATCCTGCCCAACGACCGCGTCGACGTGCTGGTCTACCTGGCCCGCAACCCGGGCGCGGGAATCGAAGAAACCAGCACCAAGACGATCCTGCAGGACGTCCGGGTGTTTGCCGTCGACACGCAGTTCGAACGCCGCAAGGGCAGCGACGAGCCGTCGATCGTCGCCAAGACGGTCTCGCTGCTGGTTACGCCGGCCCAGGCCGAAAAGCTGACGCTGGCGACCGAGATGGGCACGGTCCGGCTCGTGCTCCGCAGTCCCGACGACAGCGCCGAGTCGCTCGCCGACCGGGGCGAACATCAAAGACATCTTCGGCCACACCGACAAGCCCGACCGCGAGAAGGAAGAAACGTCGCAGGCCGTGCCGCAGGCCAGCCCCGAGGCGACGGCCTGGCTGAATCAGCAGCGACAAGCCGTGCAGCCGGTGGCGCCCGTGGTGCCGGTCGTGCCGCAGCGGCCCCGCCTCTGGCGGATGACGCTGCTCGAAGGGAGCGAAGTGCGGCAGGTCGATTTGGACGACAACAACCAGTTTCCCGATCTGAGCGGCGAAGTGACCGATCAGCCGCCGACCGGGGAGCCCGTCGACTCGCCGCTCAACGCTCCGGACGACGCGCCCGTCAATCTGGGCGGGGACAACAGTCAGGAGCTGCCGCCCGGCGGCACTCCGGTGCAAACGGAAGAATCGCAAGAGAACTAAGCCAGACCATTCACGACAGCGGCTCAGCAGTGGAAGGACTTAAGGCGGGAGTTTAGCGGATCGGGAACAGTCCCAGTAGCTGGAAGCCGGCCAGGGAAGGCCGATCTGCCAGCGGTCGGTCGAACCGCGAACCACGCCAGACGAGCAATATCGCCAGCGGCCCGCTCGGGCCATGTTGCTTCAAGCGACCTACCATCACGCAGTGCAAGGAAGTACTCGGATGTCCACCCATCGCGCCCGGTCCGTTGGTCTTCGCATCGCGGTTTGCGCCGGCCTGTGCGCCACTTGGGGGACGGCATCGTCCCCCGTGCGGGCCCAGCAAGATCCGCCGGTGTTTGCGCCGCCGTCCGGCGGTGTTCCGAGCGGGATCCAGTATCCCCAGGGCCCCGATCCGGGCGTGCGGGTGCCGCCCACCCGCCCGACGATGCCGCAGGTGATCGAAAACAAGCAGGGCCGGCAACTGGTCCATCGCGTGCAGCAGGCCAACGAGCGGGTCGAGATGACCTCGAATACGAGCCTGATTCTGGCGATGGACCGCAACATCCCGCGGCTGCAAGTCGACAATCCCGATCTGCTCACGCTGACTCCGCTGTCGGCCAACCAGGTGCAACTGCACGCCAAGAAGAACGGCATCACCAGCGTCAGCCTGTGGGACGATCAGAACCGGCTGTACACCGTCGAGGTCAGCATCCGGCCCGATGCCAAGGCCCTGACCGAGCTGCTCAAGGAGCAGTTTCCCGGCGCCGCCATTCAGGTGCAGCCGACCAACTCCGGCGTGATCCTCAAGGGGTTCGTCGACCGGCCCGAGGACGTCACCAAGATCGTCTCGATCGCCCAGGACGAGTATCCCAAGGTGATCAACAACCTCCGCGTGGGCGGCACGCCGCAAGTGATCCTGCACGTCAAGGTGATGGAAGTTTCGCGGACCAAGTTGCGGCAGCTGGGCGTCGACTTTTCGGCCCTCTGGAACTCGGGCAATAGCTTCTTTTCGTCGACCGCCGCGGGGGTCGGCAAATTGACCGGCGTCTCGCAAGTCGTCGGGGCCGGCACGCAAGCCATCACCAGCACGGTCGGCGCGGGCGGCAACGCGCCGACCGTGGCGCTGGGCATCGTCGATCAGAGCAGCGGGTTCTTCCTGTTCATCTCGGCCCTGCAGCGCAACCAGTTGCTCAAGGTGCTGGCCGAGCCGACGCTGGTCACGGTCAGCGGCCGGCCGGCTTACTTCCTGTCGGGCGGTGAATTGCCGATGCCGATTCCGCAAAGCCTGGGCACGATCTCGATCCAGTTCCGCAAGTTCGGCACCCAAGTCGACTTCGTGCCGATCGTGCTGGGCAACGGCCGGATTCGCCTGGAAGTGCGGCCCAAGATCAGCGAGATCGATCCGACCATCGGCACCACGCTCAACAACACCACGGTCCCCGGCTTCCGCACTCGCGAAGTCGACACGGCCGTCGAGCTGATGGCCGGCCAGACGCTGGCTTTGGCCGGTTTGATCCAGACCGAAGTCCAAAGCTCGGTCCAGGGCATTCCCTACCTGATGGACATTCCCTACGTCGGCGTGCCGTTCCGTTATACGACCGATACCGTCAATGAAGTCGAACTGCTGATTATGGTCCGGCCCGAGCTGGCCGAGCCGCTCGATTGCGAGCAAGTGCCCCCGGTCGGCCCGGGCATGTCGACGACTCAGCCGGACAACTGCGGGATGTACTTCCGCGGATACACCGAAGTGCCGGTCGACGGCAACGCGCTCGACCCGAATCGGCTGGTGCCGCCGGGCGGCGGGGCCTTCGGGCCGCCGATGGAAATGCAGCCGGGCGAGGTGATTCCGCCGGGCCAGCCGGTGGATCCCAATACCCCGGCCCGGCCAGCGGCATCCCTCGCCGCGATGCGGCTGGGTTCGCCCGACGGTTTTGCCCGGGCCAGCGACGCGGGTTGGGCGGCGCCGTGACTCAGGTCCGGCGCGGCCCCTCCACTGCGAATAATCGCTCCAATCCGCAGTTCCGGAAGTTTTTGCCCGCGACAAGTGCGAATTCCGAGCCGCCTACGTTCCTTGGCCCCACGGGTTATGACGTAGGTAATTAGGGGGCCGAATTGCGGCCCCGAATTCTCAGAGGGGTCGCCGGCACGCCATTGGCCGTGGGCCCCGGGTATTGGCCTTCCGCAGAACGGCTGGGCGAATTCTGCCATGAGCAATGTATTACGATTGGCCGTGGTCGATCCGAGCGATCGGTCGCGCGATGCGCTGAAGACGACGCTGTTGGGCATGGACAAGGTCTGGCTCGAAGCCGAGTGCTCGCGCTACGAGTTCTTCGCCGACGTCGTCGCTCAGACGCATCCGGACATCGGCATCATCGCGATCGACCACAATCCCGAAAAAGCGCTGCAACTGGTCAGTCAGCTGCACGAGACGGCTCCCAGCTGCAGCATCCTGGTCATCAGCTCGTCGACCGACGGCAATCTGATCCTGCGGGCGATGCGGGCCGGGGTGAAGGAATTCCTCACCCACCCGCTGCGGATCGAGGACCTGGCCGCGGCGCTCGAGCGGATCAGCCAGCACCGCTACGGCCGTGGCGACCGCGGCTCGCGCTCCAGCACGGTCATCGCCGTGGCCGGGGCCACCGGCGGCGTGGGGGCCACCAGCGTGGCGGTCAACCTGGGCTGCGTGCTGGCGGCCGACCCGCAGAACAGCGTGGCCCTGGTCGACATCGACCTGTGCCTGGGGGACGCCGACGTGTTCCTCGACGCGATTCCCGACTACACGCTGGTCGACGTGGCTCAGAACGTGACTCGCCTGGACTTCGCCCTGCTGAAGCGGTCGCTGACCAAGCACTCGTCGGGGTTATATCTGCTGCCCCGGCCGGTGCAGCTGGAGGACGTGTCGCTGGTCACGCCCGACGACCTGCGGCGGGTGATCGGCCTGCTCAAGGCCACGTTCACGCACGTGATCATCGACCTGTCGAAGAGCTACAGCCCGGTCGACATGGTCGCCGTGGAACTGGCGAACCACGTGCTGCTGGTGATCCAGCTCGACCTGCCCTGCCTGCGCAACGTCGTGCGGCTGATGACGTCGTTCAGCGCGATGGAATCGGTCAAGGACAAGGTCAAGATCGTGGTCAACCGCGTCGGTCTGGACAACCAGATCAGCCTGAAGAAGGCCAAAGAGACGATGGGCCGCGAGATCTTCTGGCAGCTGCCCAACGACTATCGCGTGATGGTCGACGTCCGCAACAACGGCGTGCCGCTGATCGAACAGGCGCCCAAGGCCGCGATCACCCAGTCGGTGATCGCCTTGGCCGACGCGCTCGGCGGCGACCGCAAGCCGGAAGAGGCGGAAGCCGGCAAATCGACGTTCAGCCGCTGGCTGAACCTGTGGCCCGGCAAGCAGCGGGCCGCGGCCAAGCCCGACCCGGCCAAGGCCGAAGCGGCGAAGTAGGGCGGCAGGCCCGCCGCACGGCGCGGCCCAAGACGGCCTTTGGAAGCGGGCGGCCGGGCGGTCGTTGACCGCCGGCTAGGGGATCTCGAGGCATTGCCCCCAGGCGGCTGGCGCACGCTGTGCCGATTGCGCCGGCAAGACGGCCCGCGCGGCTGGCTGTTTCCTTTTCGCATCCGGCCGCTGCGAACCGCAAGCTATGGTTTCTTAGAGCCAGCGCAGCGTGTGGCGTTTCGGCGGCGGCGCGCCGCGAGCAGCACACGCCGCGCTCGGGCTGGCGACAACCCCCCCGACATTCAGGCGGCGGCCAGGGGCCGCTGTCCAGGCAAAGCGACAACAGGGCGAACGGACATGGCGATCAAACCTGCTCCGCTGCGAGCGACCGAAGACTCGAAAAGCGTCGAATTCGAGAACCTCAAGCGCCGGATCCACGGCAAGCTCGTCGACAAGCTCGATCTGACCAAGGTCGGCGACCTGGCCGGCGACGTGCTGCGGCGCGAGATCCGGCTGGTCGTCGAGCACCTCTGCGACACCGAAGACACGCTGCTCAACCGCAACGAGCGGGAACGGCTGGTCGACGAGGTGCTGGACGAGACGTTCGGCCTGGGCCCGCTGGAAATGCTGCTCAAAGACCCCTCGATCAGCGACATCCTGATCAACGGGCCGAAGCAGATTTACGTGGAACGCCGGGGCAAGATGGAAAAGACCAGTGTCACGTTCCGCGACAACAATCACTTGATGCAGATCATCGACCGGATCGTCTCGAAAGTCGGACGCCGGGTCGACGAAGTCTGTCCGATGGTCGATGCCCGGTTGCCCGACGGCTCGCGCGTCAACGCGATCATTCCGCCCTTGGCCTTGGACGGGGCCTCGGTTTCGATTCGCCGGTTCGGCTCCAACCCGCTCAAGCTGGAAGACCTGCTCAATTACAAGGCCTTCACGCCGGAAATGGTGATGCTCCTGGAAGGGGCGATGAAAGCCCGGTTGAACATCATCATCGCCGGCGGCACGGGCTCCGGCAAAACGACGCTGCTCAACACGCTGTCGAGCTTCATCTCGTCATACCGACCGTGTGGTGACGATCGAAGACGCGGCGGAACTCCAGCTCCAGCAGGAGCACGTGGTGCGGCTCGAAACCCGGCCGGCCAACATCGAAGGCAAGGGCGCGATCACGGCGACCGACCTCGTGCGGAACGCCCTGCGGATGCGGCCCGAGCGGATCATCATCGGCGAATGCCGCGGACCGGAAACGCTGGACATGCTCCAGGCCATGAACACCGGCCACGAAGGCTCGCTGACCACGGTCCACGCCAACACCCCGCGCGATGCGATCGCGCGGATCGAGACCATGATCACGATGGCCGGCTTCGAGCTGCCGCTCAAGGCCATGCGGTCGCAGATCGCCAGCGCCGTGGACCTGATCATTCAGGCCAACCGCTTGCAGGGCGGGCCGCGCAAAGTGACCCACATCACGGAGATCCTGGGCATGGAACAGGACACGATCGTGATGCAGGACATTTACCATTACTGCCAGCAAGGCGTGGACGAAAACGGCCGGGCCTTCGGCCGCTTCGAGGCGACCGGCATCCGTCCCTCGTTCATGGACCGGCTCGAATCGGCCGGCGTGCGGTTGCCGTCGAGTGCCTTCCGTCAACGCGTGATGCTCGAGGACTAACGTCGCATGACTCCGCTCCTGATTTCGATCGTGGCCTTCGTGGGCGTCTCGGCCCTGGTCGGAGGCGTGGCCTTCATGCTCCGCGGCGATTCGACCAGCCAGGTCGAAGATCGCCTGGCGATGCTCACCGGCAGCAACTCGGCCAAGCAGGCCAAGGATGCCGTCCTGAAGGAGAGCGTGCTGGCCCAGCCGTTTGAAACCGGCCACAGCCTGCTGGAAGGGATCGTCCACCGATTCAATCTCGGATTGCTGTTCGAGCAGGCCGACACCACGCTCTCGATGCAGCGGTTCATGATCATTTCGGGCTGCCTGGCTGCGGTCGGCGGCACCGGCCTGCCTGCTGCTGAAGATGAATCCCGGCCTGGCGCTGCTCGTGGGCGGCTCGGTGGCCTTCCTGCCGCTGTTCTGGATCATGCTACGGCGGCGTGGCCGACTGAAGAAGTTCGGCACGCAACTGCCCGACGCGCTGGAGCTGGTCGCCCGGGCCCTGCGGGCCGGGCATAGCCTGGCGGCCGGACTGAATCTGGTGGCCCACGAAATGACCGAGCCGATCTCCAAGGAGTTCGGCCGCGTGTTCGAGGAACCCAACCTGGGCATTCCGATGGAAGACGCCCTGGAAAACATGACCCTGCGGATCCCCAATCTCGACCTGCGATTCTTCGCCACCGCCGTCATCCTGCAGCGGCAGACGGGCGGCGACCTGGCCGAAATCCTCGACAAGATCGGCGAGCTGATCCGCGAACGGTTCAAGATCTGGGGGCAGATCCAGGCCCTGACGGGCGAAGGCCGTCTGTCGGGCATCGTGCTCCTGGCTTTGCCGCCGGTCTTGTTCCTGGCCGTTTATCGCTTGAATCCCGACTACGTCTCGGTGCTGTTCACCGATCCGATGGGCAAGAAAATGCTTGCCGGCGGTCTGCTGATGCAGGTGCTGGGCGCCGTGGCGATTCGCAAAATCATCGACATCAAGGTCTGACCCTCGCGCCCCCAGCGTCCGCCACGCCGGCCGGTGCCGTGCCGAGCGGCGCACCGGCCCACTGGCGACAACCGTACGGAATCGACGACGATGCACGCTCAACTGCCCCTGCTGCTGGCCGACCTGGTTTCGTGGGAGAAACTGCTCCCGCTGGCCGTATTTGGCGCTATTGCCGCGGCCACCTGGTGGATGCTCGACATGCTGGCCACGTCGAAGCCCCGGGCCGAGGAACGGCTCGACGAGTTCAAAAACCCCCGGGCTCGGCGGCGGGACGAAGACGCCAGCCCGACCAAGAAATCGGCCAAGATGACGCAGGTGCTGGCCGCGGCCTCGCCCGCGCTGGCCAAGCCGCTGCAGCCCAAGAACGAAGCCGAAGTCGGCAAGCTCAAGAGCAAGCTCACGCAGGCCGGATTCCGCAACGAATCGGCCGTCAGCATCTACCTGGGCCTGAAGTTCGCCGCCCTGATGATCGGCGTCATGATCGGCGGCGGCGCGGTCGTGCTCACCTCGGGCGTGAACCAGAAATCGCTGATGAACACCGTTGCCGTGGCGGGGGTGATGTTCTATCTGCCCGGCATGGTGCTGTGGTACCTGGGCAAGAAGCGCAAGGACAGCATCTTCCTCGGTTTGCCCGATGCGCTCGACCTGATGGTCGTCTGCGTCGAGGCCGGCCTCGGTCTGGATCAGGCCATGCGGAAGGTCAGCGACGAGATGAAGAAGAGCACGCCCACGGTGGCCGAAGAATTCGGCCTGTGCAACTTCCA
Organism: uncultured Planctomycetaceae bacterium; assembly: GCA_963828155.1. GTDB lineage: Bacteria > Planctomycetota > Planctomycetia > Pirellulales > PALSA-1355 > CAWCAX01. The sequence continues at coordinate 1,013,438 of CAWHDQ010000004.1, read as the reverse complement.
GTTGCAAATGGGCCGTCCGCGAACCGAAGTGCTGCACGAGCTGGGAGCCCGCACCGGCGTCGACGACCTGCGGGCGCTGGCCGCCATCTTGATCCAGGCCGACAAATTCGGTTCGAGCATCGCCCAGGCGCTGCGGGTGCAAAGCGACTCGATGCGGACCCGGCGGCGGCAGCTGGCCGAAGAGAAGGCGGCCAAGACGGCCGTCAAGCTGATCTTTCCGCTAGTGATCTTCATCTTCCCGGCGATTTTCGTGGTCCTGGTGGGCCCCGCGGCCATCACCATGGTCAACGAAATGTTCCCGATCATGGCCGGCAGCTAGGCGGCCGAGTCGGGCACAGCGTGCTCGAGCTGGATCGGCGGCGCAGTCGCCGCTGAGGCGATTCTGGGTGCCGCCTTTGGCTGGGCCACCGTTCCGCGCGGGCCGCTGCCCCCTGCCCCTTCCCTCGCCATTGAATCCGGGCTGCCGCGCGGGGACAATCGCAAGTCCGCTGCCACGTTCTCCCCTCGAATGGAAAGGGCAAAACCCATGTACGACATGAACAACCTCAAGAAACTCAAGCAGTTCGACACCCTGGCGCCGGCCGCCTGGAAAGCCTTTCGCGATTTCGACCAGGCGGCGATGGCCGATGGCGCCGTCTCGGCCAAGACCAAGGAACTGATTGCCCTAGGAGTGGCGCTGACCACGCAGTGTCCTTATTGCCTCGAGATTCACACCAAGCGGGCGCAGGGCCGCTGGCTGCTCGCCAGCGGAGATTGCCGAGACCACCCTGGTCGCCGCGGCATTGCGTGCTGGCGCCGCTGTCACGCATGGAACGCACTGCCTCGAATGAGGTTCAACCCGGGTATTTTGCACAAACTTTGCCAGTCTGGCGGAAGTTTCCGAACTCGTGCCCCCGCGGCGTCGATGATCCATGAGAGGCGCTGTCGCAGGGATGTGCGGCAGGGATTCGCGGACGGGCCGAGGGCGTCGGGGGAGGATCAAGGATGACCAGCTCCAGGCGGATTTTGTTGGCGCTCGCCGGCGTGCTGTCGCTGGCGGCGGCGTGCCTGGCTCAGGCGCCGCTGGCCCCGCAGGAGGCGCCCCCGCAAAAGCCGGGCGGCAGCTGGTGGAACCGCGTGTGGCGCGACTACCACCGCAATCAAGCCTGGCCCGATCCGTTCATTCCCATCGATCGGGCGGCGGTCAAGGCTCCGTTCCTGCTGATGGCCGACAACGGTTGGCAGCGGCAGAACCTGCTCTGCGAGTATCACTTCACCGACGATGGCCAGACGCTGACCGAAGCCGGCCAGTATCGCGTGAATTGGATCGCGACCCAGGCTCCCCAGGGGCGGCGAACGGTCTTCGTGCAGCGCGGTGCAACGCCCGCGGCCACGCAGGCCCGGCTGGAGGCGGTTCAGCAAACCATCGGACACATGGTGCTGGTGGGGCCGCCGCCGCGGGTTGTCGAGTCGAGCATGGATTCCAGCGGCTACGCCGGTGACGAGGTCGACGCCGTCTCGAACAGCGTGGGCAAGACGCGCCCCGACCCGCGGCTGCCCACGGCCACTCCGACTGCGGTCAGCAACTAACGGATTTCAGCAGAGCTGGAACGATTCCATCAGGTGTTTAGCCGGCCGAGCGATCGGCCGGTCAGGCGATGCGGCCGGCGGTGCCGGCCCCGCTTAGAAGATTCGTCCAGAAGATGCGGGGGTTTGCGTGCGAGCAAGGAAGCTCTGGAAACTGACGCTGGTGTGCGGGCTGGCCGGCTCGACGGTCGGCTGCGTCACCGCAGCCACCTCGGGTCAGGGAAGCACGACCTCGTCGGGCAATAAGCTGCTGGCCTGGATGATGGAGCCGTTCTCTTCGAAGCCGGCCCTCAACCAGAAAAGCGACCCCGCCACGCTGTTCACCAAAAAGAACAAGCCGGGCGCCGATCTGTACGTGACGATGGCCAAGCTGCGCGAGCAGGCCGGCGACATCGCGGAGGCCGAAAAGCTCTATCAGAAGGGGCTCAAGACCGATCCGAAGTCGCTTGACGCGCTAATGGGCTATGCCCACCTGGAAGATCGCCGAGGACATCTCGAAGCGGCCACCAAGCTGTACAAGCGGGCGATCGCGGCCCACCCGGACGAAGTCTCCCCCTACAACGACCTGGGGCTTTGCTTCCACCGCCAGGGCAGGTTGAGCGAGTCAGCCCAGACGCTTCGGCACGCGGTCGACTTGCAACCCGAGCGGACCTTGTACCGCAACAATCTGGCCACGGTCCTGGTCGACCTCGACCGCCACGACGAGGCGTTCAAGGAATTGTCGGCCACCGGCTCGCCGGCGATGGCGCATTACAATCTGGCGAACCTGCTGCACCGCAAGGGAGACGACACGGCCGCCGTCGATCACTTCCGCCAGGCCTTGGCCGCCGACCCGAGCATGGAACCGGCCCAGCAGTGGCTGGCGAAGCTGGCTCCGTCGGCCGACGCCGGCGACGCCGAGGCGCTGCTCGCCGGTCGGCCCAGCCGCCGCAACCGGCCCGAGAACGCGACGCCGGCGATTCCGGTGGCCGCGCCCGGCGGCAGCACGGTCCAGCCGCCCGCGGCGCCGGCTGAGACCCCGGCTCAGCAACCGCCGCGTGCCAGCGTGCGGACGGTCAAAGCCGATCCTCCGCGTCCCCGCCGGGCCGCGTCGGCTCAGACGCCGCCCCAGGTCGCGTCGAGCGATCAAGCGCCGCCGGTAGCGCTGCCGGCGAAGGTCGATGCGAACCCGGCACCCGAGGCTCCGGCCCTGGATTCGGCCGACCTGGCGGGGAGCTTGCCGCCCGCGGGCCGACCCGATCGCCCCACCGCCGTGGGCACGCGTCCGAGCGGCCGGGGCATGGCGCCGCAAGCACCCAGTCCGCCGCAGTTCCTGTATGCCGAAGGTGCGCAGCCGAGCGCCGCGCCGCCGGTCCGGACCGCCCGGGCCTGGGGCAGCCGCGTGGCCGCGTCGGCACCCGCCCAGACGGGGCCCCTGCCGCAAGTGGCCGGCAAACCGGCGGCCGATGCACCGCCGCTGGCTCAAGCCCAGGCGGCGCCGCCGGCGGCCGAGCCCGAGTCCGCCGCCACGCCCACGCTGTCGCTCACCAGCGACCGGCAGCAGGGCACGCGGTTCATCAAACCGCTGCCCGATTTCAGCCAGTCGGCGAACTCCGGTCGCGTGCGGGCACCGCTCTCGAACAAGCCGCCGCAGATTCTGCAGGCGGAGGATCCGGCGGGCGAATCGCTCCCGAGTGCTCCGCTGCCGGAGACGTTGGCGTCGCGGCCGACGATCTCGCGGCAGATCAAATATCCCGATCGGCAAGGCGATCAGGATGCGGCCCCGGCTCCGGTGCCTGTCGAAGCGGCGGCATTGCAGACGGCCGTGGCGAAGGATGAACCGGCGGAAACCTCGAGCTTCATCGAGCCCGCCGAACCCAGCGACTTCGGCCGCTAAGCGACCTTCGCGGCGTCAGGGCCAGGCGTCGGCCTGCTGTTACGGCTTGCCGCTCGCCGGTTCGTTGCCGACCGGTTTGCCGTCGATAAACAGCTTGCCGCCCAGAACGACGTCGGCCGGGGCCGTGTTGTCGATCAGCTGGCAGCCGGTCAGATAGGCCGTGGCAACGCCCTCGACGCGCACCTGGGCCGTGCCGTTGTCGCCGACCAGGGCATCCTGGATTTCGACCCGCGACGAACCGCCGATCGAGATGCCGCTCCGGCCGTTGCCCCGAGCGGTCACGCCAATCAGCCGGACATCGGTAGCCGCATCGAAGACGTTGATGCCGTCGAGCTGAAATCCCTGGACGGTCAAATCGATCACGTCGACGCCCCGCACGTGGTACAGCGTGATGCCGGTTTGCAGCACGGCGCAGGCGGGCTCGTAAGCGTCGGGCATCTGACCCTGCTCGACGCGGAAATAGATGTAGCCCGCGGTCAGGCTCCATTCGAGTGGCTCGAGCGGCGGTACGACGCCATTGAAGCTCTGATTCGGGCGGCGAATGGCCGGCCGCCCGCGCAGGAACAATTGCTGGTGCCCGAGCCGGGCCGGCTGAAAGCGATAGATCGGGCCGCGGTAATGCTCCCAGGCCTCGCTGGGGACGGGCTCCGATCCGTCGAGAATCGCCCCGTTGCCGACCAGCGTCAGCGGCGACAATTCCGACGCGCTGTTCTTCAATCCGACCAGGCTCACGGCTTCGCGGTACGGCGTGGGCGTGGCGGCCAGCACGATCCGATCGCCGGCGCTGGCCCGGCGGGCGGCCTTGTTGATCGTCCGCAGCGGGCCCTCGATTCCGGCGCTATTGCCGGGATTGTCGCCGCTGAAGCGGTCGTCGCCCGCGACGTTGTTGACGTAAATGTCACGGGCCAGCGCCAGCGATCCCAGCGTCGCGGAAACTACCGCAACAGCCAGAAAGCAGCCACCGGCACGCAAAATGACGGCGAGAATCCGCATCGCTCGCGACTCCTCGAAGGATTGGCTCAGCATCTTCACCGCTGAGCACTGGTGGCCCAGCCGGCTTTCCAAGTGTAGCACGCCGGCGACACCGAGATGTTATGATCGCTCTGGCCGGCAAATTTGCTACCGACGGAGGTCTTCGCCATGCGCGTCCGTTACGACCGCTGCAGCCTGGAGCTGGTCGAGGGGGACATCACGGCTCAGGCCGTCGATGCCATCGTCAATGCGGCCAATGCGCAGCTGGCGGGCGGCGGCGGGGTGGACGGAGCCATTCATCGCCGGGGCGGATCCGCGATTATGCAGGAGACCGCCCGCCGCTATCCGCGCGGCTGCCCGACCGGGTCGGCCGTGATCTCGGGGGCCGGCCTGCTCGCGGCGAAATATGTGATCCACGCCGTGGGGCCCGTCTGGCGCGGCGGGGACGCGGGCGAAAGCGACCTGTTGGCCGGCGCCTATCGCCGGGCCCTGGAGCTTGCCCGGGAGCACGATTGCCGCAGCATCGCCTTGCCCGCCTTGAGCACCGGGGCCTACGGCTATCCGCTCGATCAAGCCAGTCGCGTGGCGCTGACGACGACGATCGAATTTCTCCGTGCGCACGACTGCGCCGGAGCTGGTCCGGTTCGTGCTCTTCTCGGCCGGGCCGCTGGGAGCTTTTGCCGCGGCGCTGGAGCGGCTGGAGCGCGACAAAGCGCGTTAGGCCCACGGGGAAATCGGACTTCGGGCGGGGAGCAACCGACGAAGTTTATTCTTCGGCAGCCGAGGCCTGCGCCAAATTGGCGGCCAGAAATGCGGCGAGCGCTTGCTGCGTCACCGCGTGCCGCATCGCGGTCTTCGAGTCCCAGCTGTTGTGCAGGGCCACTATCTCGCCCTGCTCATTGAACAGCGGGCTGCCCGAGTGGCCCCAGTAAGTCCAGGCGTCGTGTTTGGTCCGACCGAGGGCCTGAGGGCCGAGCGGGTCTTCCATGAATCCGCGGATCTGTCCCGTCGAGACGTGAAACGGCTGATAATGGGTCGGCTTGCCGTCGGGAGTGGTCGTGCCCGGCTGGCCGATGCAGACGACCGGATCTCCGAGCTGCGGCGGCTCGAGCGCCAGCCGGGCGAACGGGAGCGGGTCGGTGGCGGAGAGCCGGCAGATCGCCAGATCGAGCTTCGCGTCGATCCCGATGCAGGTGGCCTGGAACTTCCGCCCGTCGGGAAACGTCGCCGTGAGAACCTGACCCCGCGCCTCCGGCCACGTGCGCCGCGGTCAGGATGCAGCCCCGCGGCGCGACGTTCACGCCCGTGCCGTTCGAGATCTGCACGCAGGCCGGCTGCACGCCGCGAATCGCGGCCCGGACTTGCCGATCGGCGATTTCGGCATCGACTTTCTTCAGATAGGAGTTCGACGCCGGTGCGGACGCCAAACGCTCCGTCGCGGCCGGCGGATTCCAACTACCGTCGGCCGCCAGAGCCAGCCCGCGCTCGTGCGGGCTCGACTGCATGATCCGCACGGCCAGGGCCGCGTCGCCCGCCGGGAGCGTGGCCGCAATCCGGTCGCAGGTGTGCGCGAAGACTTGCCGCGTACCGGGCGTCACCCGCCAGCGGGCGGCGATCAGCGTGCAATAGTCGTCGAGCAGGCGAATGCTGTCGAGCTGCGTCTGCCGGGGCGCCGTCGCGGGATCGGTCAGCCAGCGGCTGAGCCGGGCCGTGCGCGTCGGCCGCGCGGCCGAACTCGGCCACGTCGCCGCGGAGCACGTGATTTACTCCCTGAGCGTCCTCCTGGCCGCGCACTTGGAACTGCCCGGCCGGTTGAATGCCGTCGCGGAGCCGCCGGAATTGCAGCGCCGGCGTACGCGCGGACGAGCTGCTCGACCAGCACCGGCTCGACCAGCCGCGGGATCAAGGCTTCCGCCGCGGACAGTGCCTCGGTCGCTTCGCCCACGGAAACTGGCGTTAGCGGCTGATCGCATGCCAGTCGCCGCAGCCGCAATAGCATCAGCAGGGCCTGGGCGTCGAGCTTTTCGGCCGGCAGCGCCGAGAACCGATCGGCACTGCGGGCAAGGTTCACGAACCAGTCAGCTCCGGGCCCCTGGCCGGAATTGGAGCGTGCGTAGGTGGCCAAGATGTAATTCAACCGCCGGCTGCCGGCCAATTGCGGTCGACCGGCCATTTGCAACAGGCTGTCGGCCAGCGTGCTTTGAAAGTGTCGGGCCGTTTCGGACTTGTCCTCGGCCGGGTTCTTCGCGGCGTACGGGCTGACGGCGTCGGCGAGCACCTGGCCGCTGCCCGCGCGTGCAAGTTCCGCCCGGTCGCGGGGCAACAGGCTGAAGGGGGCGGCGGTCGGAGTGGCCAGCATCTCGGCCCAATCGCCGACGGCCGGCGTGACGCGATCGATGTGGTGAAACAACTCGTGATGCAGCGTCAGCGGCAGTTGGCTGTCGGTGTAGTACGCCGCCACGAAGGCATCGCGCTGATTGTACAGCCCGAAGTAGCGGTAACCGCCGAGCTCTTTGTCGAAGGGATGAAATCCGTCGTTGTTGGGGTCGGCGCAGGCCTGAAAGATGCCGACGGCACGGAGCTTGACGTCGCCCAGATACCGGGGCGGATACTTTTGCACTTCGCGGCAGGCGATCCGGGCCGCATTCAATCGCTCGGCCCGTGTCAGCTCGGGCAGGATTTGGAAATACTCGCCCGGCGGCAGATCGGCCTTGCGAAACACGAGCCGGGCGCCGGAGTAGCGCTCAAATTCGGCGACGAGTTGCCCGAGCTCGTCCGGAGCGGCCGCAGCCGCAATCGTTGCCGGCCGACCGGCCAGCGCCAGCAGAGCCGAGAAGACGAGGAAATAGACCCTCATGGCTCGCCACCCTCCGTGTGTGCCGTGGTCCGCTGTAGCGCCCCTGCTCGACGACGCTGGCCCCGGGATCGCCATCAAGGCGGGTCAGCTTAGCATACCTGTGGTCAGCGAGTCAGCGCCGGCATTGCCAACGTTGTCGATGAGCCGGCCTGAAGTCATTCGAGCTCGAACACAATTTCGTCGGGCGTGGCGATCCCATCGACGACGTCCACTTCAATAGGCTTTGACTTGCGCCCGGCCACTTCGAGCGTGTACGTCTCCAAACGGTCAGGCAGCCGGTACCATCGCAACTGCGCCGGGCCGATATCCGTGCCAGTGGATTTGCCGCCGTCCGTGCGGAGTACGTACGGCCCAGCCAACTGCTCGACGATTTCGCCGGTCGGTAACTTGATTGTTGCCCTGAGCGCCGGTGCAGCATTCAGGGCACCGGTACTACGGGCAGCCATCAGCCGCGCCTGCCGTGCGAGAAAACTTGTCCACTCGCCGGCCGGAATGATTTCTTCGTGGCCCGCCAGCCGCCAGGCCGAATGCCCGCCGTGGAGGTCTTCGCCATTGTGACCCAGGCCGACCTTGTCCCAAACCACTGCCAACCGCGGATCGTCGGCCAACGTTAGTCCCTCGACGTAATGCCAACCGCATGAGGCGGGTCCGAGCGGTTGGCTGGCGTCGAGGAGGGACTGAACCGTTGTCTCGTCGACAGTTTTGCCGCGCAGGACGTTCGCGTCGGCGTCGTAATTACCACGTGCGAGCAGCCCCAATGAGGCCTCGGGACAGCCAGCGCCCGCCGGAAAGTGCCCGTTGTTTGATTCCGCATACACTTGGAGCGACAGACCCAGTTGCTTCAGGCAGCAGTGGCTGTGCCCGTAGGGGTACATTGCGGGGTACGCCACTGCGCGGCCGCCAGAACTCCCAGCAGCAGGGCGGCGGAGGCCACGGCCGCCAAGAAGAATCGCCCCTGCCGCATGGTCATTCCGTCGGCCTCCGGCCAATTGACGGACCGCCGACGACGAAGCGTCGGCATCGATTGCCGCTACTGCTGGGCCACCGGGTTCAGATCGGGATGCTTGAACTCGTTGTCCAGCAGATAGACGTACATCACGGCCATCGAGTCCTGGTCCTGGTCGCTGGTGTTGTTGTACGTGCTGACGATTTCGTACTCGTGGTCGGCATGGACCACGATGCCCTCGGGGCTGGACAGATGGTCGACGTGGGCCAACCCGATCTGGCCGTCGTAGTTCCGCACGTCGCTCTTGAACAGGGTTTCGTCGGTGGTCATGTCGCGGAGCTCGAGCGACTCGGCGAACGGGTGCATGTGAACCGCAATGTAGTGGATCGTCGTGTCGGCCTTGAGGTCGAACATCGTCGTGACCCGGGTGTGATTGACTTCGCGGCCGGGCTTGACGACCCAGTGGCCGGTGAAGCGGCGGCCGAACTTGTCGACCCCTTCGGCCGATTCGACGGCTTTCTTGCCCGGCAGGCAGCAGGACGAGCAGCGCTCGTCGCCGAGCATCAGCCCCTCGGCCGCGTCGTAGGCCAGTTCGCGGTCGGACAGGGCTTTCAGGCCGTAGACGCCGCCCTGGTAGAGCGGTTTCATCGGCTCGGTCAGGTCGCGATCGCGGACCATGTCGATCGTGACGTGATGGCGAACCTTGAACGCCTGGTCCTTGAAATTCAGGTTCAGCACCTGCGTGATCAGGTTGAGCGACTCGTTCGAGAGCACCGGAATGCCGAAGCCCGGCGGAAACTTCACTTCCAACTGCCCCTGCGACAGCGTGAACAGCCGCCCGTCGTGCGAGGTATGGCAGGTAAACAGCTTGCCGTGCTTGTCGAAGTCCAAATCCAGATTGGCGTGGCACATGAACAGGTCGGGCATCTTTTCCCGGCCCTCGCCGTCGAGCATCTCGACGTGGGCCCCGGTGATCCAGACCAGCTCGGGCTTGCCGGTTTCCGAGTAGCAAATGTCCTGCCGGCTCCAGGGACCGGTCATCGATTTGTAAATCCGGTCGATGTCGTAGGTGGTGCTGAGCACGTCGACGCCATCGGTCAGGTGCTTGATCTTGCCCCCGGCAGCCGACTTCTCCGCGGCGGCCATTCCGGCCATGCCGTTCGATTGCCCGTGCGACGGGGGCGCCAGAGAGCCGACTTCGGAATTCAGGGCCGGCGGCGTCTCGGGAGCCGTGGCGGGCGCGGTGCCGGTTTCGGTTTCCACGGCGGGCTGCTGACAGCCGGACAGGGCCGCCAGAGTCAGAAACAATGCCGCGGCCAAAAAGTTCGTTCGCTGAGTCATGGGTCGCTCGTCTACTCGATAGTTGCGGATAGCGAGCGGACCGGCGAGGATCCGGCCGCCCTAGCCTCAGAATACCATACGTTGCGGCCCGCCGCGGTGGTTCGCTCGCGCCCGGCCCCCCCTTCCCAGGATGCCGATTGCGCCGGTCCGAAGGGTGGCAATGGGGCGCGGCGGGCCGACGAGAGCCCGTTGCGTTCGACGCCCTGCATGTGGCATCCTGTCGGCTCGGGTCGGCGTCGAATCGTCGGGCTCCTGATTCTTCTGCTTGGAATCGATTGCAATGCAGGACTTCGTCACCGCTGCCCTGGATTCGGCCCTGGCTCCGGGGCGGTTTTTTGTCGCGGGGGCGTCGCTGGCCTGGCGGCATGATCCGGCGGAGCGGCTGCGGTGGGAGATTTTTCGCGGGCATCTGCTCGGCGGCGGTCAGACCCGGGCGGAAGCCGAATTCGACACCCACAGTGTGCTGTTTTACGTGCCGGGGGAGGAGCGTCCGCAGCATGCCATTTCGCTGCGAACGTCCGCCGCGGAAGGCCGCGTTTATGTTACCCGCGAGTTGTGGATCCAGGGCGAAGAAACCTACGAGCCGGCGCCGAACGTGATCGATACCCGGCCGGCGCTGGTGCTCGAGCGCGAGCTGGTCGGCACGATCGACTTGAGCCGGTTTGCGGATGCGGACAGCTTGGCGGCCGAGCTGGAACGCTACGTCCTCTTGGCCCTGACGGGCACGAGCCGGCTGCCGATCACGTCGGTCGAGTCGCCGCTGCCGGCGTTTTCGTTCGGTCGCTGGGGGTATTTGCCCGGGGGCCGGACGCCACCGGCCAGCCCGATTGACGAGCCGTCCCGCTGGATCGAACGCGGAGTTGCGGCGGCCGATGCTGAACCGGGCGGCGCTGGCCCGGGTGCTGGAGCTGGCCCTGCGGGCGGCCCGCCCCGATCAGATCGCGGAGCTTGCCCACTGCTGGCAAGAACAGAGCGCACAGCGCGGGTTCGACGCTGCGGTTACCGTGAAAACGATCCGCGCCTGTTCAATCAAATCTCGCTCACGCCGTATACCGGCCTGGTCGACAACCTGCTGGCCTTGGGAGAGCGGCTGGTCGAATTGGGCGCCGTGGAAGAGCCGGCCTGGGTCGATCTGATCGGGTTCATGCTGCGGCAGCTGACCCGGCATCTGGCGGCGTTCGATCTGGTGACGTTTCACAACCAGGGCGCCAATTATCCCGACGCCCTGCTGATCGAGTCGCTCATCGGTGGCGCTGCTGCCGCGGGTGGAGCGGCGGCCCGAGTGGTTCTTAGCTTCGCCCAGCGATTCGCTCGAACCGTCGACTGCCAAACGACTGCGGCGCCGGGCTCTGCGTGGGGCCTGGGGCCTGGTACACGAGTACGCCGGCCGGGCCGTGCCCGATCTGCCGACATCGCCGGGCGAAAATGCCCGCACGCTGGCGGGCGTCGCCTACCACGTGCCGAACGAGCAGTTGCTGCTCGCCGCCGCTCGCCGCCGGCGATTGTTCGAGCGCGGGCTGCAGCCGCCGAGCGAGGCGGTCGCCACGGTGCTTGCGCAAAGCCTGGACGACCTGGCCGACCAGCGCGAATTGTTCGAACTCGGGACCGGACTGTTTCTGGATCGGCCGTTGGGCGTGCTGAAAGAACCGGGTGCCGTCGACCGAACCCCATTGGTCTCGTATCAGGCTTTCAGCCGGGAGCTGGCGCTGCGGCGTCTGGCGGTTCTGGACCAGTGCGTGCCGAAGGCGACGCAGGGTATGGAACGATCCAGGGCAAATCTCGCGAACCTCAGAGCCGTTGGCGTGGCGGTCGACCAATTGCCGCCGCGCTCGTCGCCGGGCGTGGTGGCGCTGGAAGACGCGCTGCGGGCGGGGGCCGATTTTCGAGCCGTTCGCACGACTCGGGGCTCGCTTGACGCGCTGCTGTCCCAATACGACCTGCGAGCGCTGGCCGGCTCGTTTCCCGCGGCTCACGAGTGGCTGACGCAGGCCCGTGATGTGCTGGCCGTGCGCGCCGCGCCGCGGGCCGCGGCGCTGGCCGGCGCGGCGTTCGTGACCGCTTTCGACGCCGAAGTGCGGCCCCGAATTCGGTTCGCCGCCGCGCCTGGCTTGGGAAGCTTGTACTGTGAGGCCGCCGGCAGCGAACTGCTGGCCGCAGGTTCTGCGCGTGACCGAAGTCGACGGCCAAAGCTGCGACCTCCTGCTGCCGGCCGTCCGTTCCGGCCTCGGCGGGCAGGGACCTTGACTGGTTCCGCCGCTGCGACGGGATCGCGGTCGCAATGCAGCCGGCCAGGATGGACGCAGCATCCCACGACCGGCGTGCTACTCGCGCGGGGAGTTTTCCCTTAGAATTCACCCCGCCGGACGGTTGGCGGGTCTCTCGATGAACTTCCTTTAGGACTGCCCGCCTGCCGGCTAAACGAATTCTGGCGTCCGTGGTTAAGCGAGGTGAGGCTCCGTGCATTCGCCGTTTCCCGTCATTTGGCGCCTGATCTACGAAACGGTGCGCCGCTGGAACGAGAACGACGGCAATCTGCTGGCCGCCTCGATGGCCTATTACGCGGCGTTTTCTTTCTTTCCGCTGATTCTGGTGCTGCTCTCGGGGCTGGGCTTTGCCCTGCAGTTTTCGAGCGGGGCCCGCGATCGCGAACAGGAGCTGCTCAACTCAGTCAGCCAGAACGTGGCCCCGGCGATCGCCGCCCAGGTGGAGAACGTTCTCAACGATGTACAAATCAACGCGTCGGTGACAGGCTTGATCGGCCTGGGGGTGCTGTTGTTGCCGGCGATCGCGATGTTCAACCAGCTCGACGTTGCCTTCGACCGAATCTGGCGGGTCGAGCCCGCCGAAGGAGGCATTTGGCGGACGATCCGCCGCGTGATCGGTGGCCGTCTCAAAGCGTTCTTGATTTTATGCGCGCTCGGGCTGGTCATGGTTGGGGCGCTGGTGCTGGGAATCTGGCTCTCGGCCCTGCACCGCTGGGCGGACAGATACCAGGAGCTGGGCACGGCCTGGGAGTCTTTCGAGTTTCTGGTCGGCGTCGCATTTCATACAATCGTCTTTACCCTGCTCTACAAGCTGCTGCCCAAGTCCAAGGTCCGCTGGGCCAATGCCCTGGTCGGCGGGCTGTGGGTGGCCGCGATCTGGGAAGTCGGCCGCCTGACCATGGCCTATATTCTCGTTGGACGAAACTATACGCCTTACGGCGTCGTCGGATCGTTCATCGCGATCATGGTTTGGGTCTACTACGCCAGCAGTTTGACGTTCCTGGGTGCCCAGTTCGTCGAAGTGCTGGAGAAGCCCGACGAAACGCCGCCCATCGTGAGGCCGTCGCCGCGGGCGCCGCTGACCGCGAGAACGCAGTCGCGGCCCTCACGCAACGTCAAGCCGCGGATTGCGGACGACGAGCTGCCGCGGTGTTGGCGGCGCGGTGTCGACCGCGGACACGGACAACCGATCGAGAGCCAGTAGCAAAAAGTCGCCCGTTCATGGCCGAAATCCAGTGGTGGTATGCCCGGGGGGACGAGCAATCCGGTCCGATCTCGGCCGGCGAATTGCGCCGCCTGGCATCGACCGGGGCGATTTCGCCCGGCGACCTGGTGTGGCGCGAGGGAATGGCCGAGTGGGCGCCCGCGGCCCGGCTGAAGGGCCTGTTTCCTGAGACCGCCGCCGGCTCCCCTGCCCCGGCGGCTCCCGCGGCTGCCATTCCCGCTGCGCCGGGGGCTCCTGCCGGACTGGCGACCGCCACCGCCGCCCCGACGAATGCGGCCCCGACGAATGCCGCCGCCGCCGCGATCCGCGCCGCGAGCGAAGCCGATCAACCGTTGCCGCCGGCCGGCGCCGTCCCGCTGCGCCGGGCGCTGGCCACGCAAGAAACCGCCGATTTGTCGGCCGAGGCCCTGGCCGATGCCGGCTTTGCCGGCTTCGTCGTCGTCGATCAGCCGCCGCAGCCGCCGGTGGACATACCGCCACCGCCGCCCCCGGCCGGCGCATCGTCGCCGGTGGTGCCCGTCGCGACTGCGGGGATCAGCCGCCAGCGGATCTCCCACCTGCGGTTGATCTCGATCCTGCGGATGGTGCAGGGAGCGCTGTGGGCGACCTGCGTGCTGGTGATTTTGTTCGGCGGACTGATCTTCACCTGGGTCAAGATCAAGAACAAGGACAGTGCCGAGCAGGCCGCCTGGGCCACGATCTTCGGCATGTTCTTCATCGGGGCCTACGTCATCGCCCGGGCCGGCGAGAAGATCTCGCAGCTGGTCGTGGCGCATCTGGAGCAGCGCCGCGGGCAGCGCGGCCTGACGCTGGCCGGCTGCTACCCAGGGCGGGGCGAGTCCAGCCGCGGGCGGTGCCGCAGGACGTTGGTGCGCGTCAAAAGATTCGCGCGTCAGGGATTTCCCGCGTTACTGATCGCCCTCGTCCGACTCGGTGGCCGAGCCGATGGCGTTCTTGTCGGGCTTGGCCGGCTTGCCGGAAAAGTCTCCGGCGACGACGACGACCAGCCGGTTGGGCTGGATGTACTTGTCGAGGGCCTTGAGCACCGCCTCGGGCGTCTGGGCCTTGATCTTCTTTTCCAGCTCGACGTAATACTGCATCGTCCGGCCGGCGAACAAGGTCTCGGTCAGGATCGAGGCCAGCGTGCCGTCGTGCGAGCGGCCGACTTCCTGCTGTTGCAGATAGCCTTGCTTGGCCTTGGCCAGCTCATCGGCGGTGACGCCCTTCTTGAGCAGCAGCTCGACCTCCTCATCGATCGCCGCCTCGACCTTGCGGACGTTGGTCGGGTTGTAGATGGCGAACAGCGTGATGCTGGCCCGGCGGTCGAGCGGTTCGGCGCCGAAGAACGAGCCCAGGCCGTAGGAGAGGCCCTCCTTCTGCCGGACCCGATCGCCCAGGCGCGACGAGAGGGCGCTGCCGCCCAGGATGTAATTGCCCAAGAGGAGCGGGGCGTAGTCGGGATCCGAGTCGCTCAAAGCGAAGGCCTCGCCCGCGGCGTAGACCGCATTTTCCTTGTCCGGCGTTTGAATCTCGAACTTCTGTCCCTTGACGTCCGGGAAGACAAGCTTGGGAATCCGCTCGTACGATTCGCTGGCGTTCCAATCGCCCAGGGCCTTGCGGACCAGGGCCAAGGTGCCGTCGGCGTCGAAATCGCCGACGATGGCCAGCTCGCCGGCTTGGGAGCCGAGATACTCGCGGTACAGTCGTTTGACGTCGTCCAGCTTGAGCGCCGTGGTGGCTTCGATGTCCTCCGACAACGTCGGAGTGGCGCGGACGTCCGTTTCCGGATAAGGATTGACGGTTCGCCGCAGCTTGTTGGTGGCCAGCGATTTGGGATCGGTGAGCTGCGTCTCGAGGTCGGCCAGCACCTCTTGCTTGAGCGTGTTGAAATGGTCGGCGGAAAATGCCGGCTCGCGGAGGATCTGCCGCACGAGCTCGAGCACGGCCGGCAGGTTGTCGCGCTTGGTTTCGATCACGAAATGGGCGACGCCGGTGTCGCCGTCGGCGGCCAGGGTCGCGGACTGGGCATCGAGCTGATCCTGGAGCTGTTCCCAGCTGAGCTGTTTGGTGCCGCGGACCATCATTTGCGGCAGGAAGTCGCAGGCGGCCCGTTGGTTTTTCAGGCTTTCCTTGGTGCCGTAGCGAAGGTTGAGCCGCAGATGGACCGTTTCGCCCCGGGTTTTCTTGGGCAGCAGCACGGCCTGGATGCCCCGACCCACCTTGGCCCGCTGGCTGCGGGCGTCGATGTTGGCCGGCGAGGTATCGAAGGTTTCGCCGGCGCTGATGTTGTCATGCGGCTTGAAATTTTCGAACAGGCTGGCGAGCTCGGGCGTGGGCGGGAGCGTCGCCCGGACCGGTTTTTCGGTCGGCACGAACACGCCGCTGGTGCGGTTGCTGCGGATCAGGTACTTGGCGGCGACCCGTTTGACTTCGTCGGGCGTAACCTTCTTCAGCCGGTCGCGGTACAGGAAGTAGAGCCGCCAATCCCCCTGGGAGGCCCAGTCGCTGAGCTCGACGGCCAATTGGCCGCTGTCGGCGGCCTTTTGTTCGCGCTGCTTGAGCAGCTTCGTCCGGGCCCGGTCGACTTCTTCGGCGGTGATCGGCGTCTCGGCGACGTTTTCGGCCGTGGCGATCAGGATCGCTAGCGCGTCGTCGAGCGAATCTTCCTTGCGGACTTCGGCAAACAGCTCGAACACGCCCGGATCGTGCCAACTGCTCACGTCGGCGGCGATGCCCGTGGCCTTGTGGGTTTCGACGAGGGCCTTGTAGAGCCGGCCCGAAGGGGTATTGCCCAGGATGCTGCCGAGGATATCGAGCGCGGCGATGTCCTCGTGCGGCCCGGCGGGCACGTGATAGACGGCGGCGACCAGCCCGACGTCGCCCACGCGGCGGAGCGTGACCGAGCGTTCGCCGTCTTGGGCCGGCTCTTCGGTATAAGTGGTATCGAGCGTGCGCTTGGGCCGCGGGATGGCGCCGAAGTACTTCTCGATCAGCTGCAGGGCCTCGGCCTCGTCGAACTTGCCGGCCACGACCAGCATCGCGTTGTCGGGCTGATAATACTTGGTGTAGAAGGCCTTGAGCCGGTCGATGGGCACCCGCTCGATGTCGCTGCGGTTGCCGATCGTGGGCTTGCCGTAGTTGTGCCACTCGTAGGCCGCCGCGAGCAGCCGCTGGTACAAGATCGCGGGGGGCGAGTTCTCGCCCTGTTCGAATTCGTTGCGGACGACCGTCATTTCCGAGAGCAGGTCCTCGCGCTTGACGTTGCTGTTGACCATCCGATCGGCTTCCAGCTCCAGCGCGAATTTCAGGTTGTCTTCGGTGGCCGGCAGGGTCTCGTAGTAGTTGGTCCGGTCGACCCAGGTCGTGCCGTTGTAATGGGCGCCACGGTCGTGCAGCTCTTTGGGAATCGTGGGGTGGGTGGGCGTCCCCTTGAACAGCATGTGCTCGAGCAAATGGGCCATGCCCGTCTCGCCGTAGCCTTCCTGCCGCGAGCCGACGAAAATCGTCAGGTTGACCGTCACCGTGGGTTTGGACGGGTCGGGGCAGAGCAGCACCTGCAGGCCGTTGTCCAGGCGGTATTCGGTGATCCCTTCGATCGACTCGATCTTCTTGGCGGGGGCGGCCAGGGCCGCGGGCGAGCCGACCAACAAGAGGGTCAACAACGCGGCGGCGAAACGAGCGGCTCGGGGCGAATTCATGGCGGCAAATATCCTTATTTCTCGTCCGTGGAATCTTGTCGCCCGGCAATGGGGAGATGCTGGATTATATGCCTGGCCGCCCCTGGCGGAAGAACAATCTGCGGCGGTCCGCGACCGCCCGATTGGGCGCGACGGGCGCTGACCGCGCCAGGACGCCCCACGAGCGGGGAGGAACGGGCCGTTTTTTCGCGACGTTGGCCGGCGGCGCGGGCATCGGCAGCGCTACGGCTTGGCCGGCGCGTGCAGCCCGCTCAGCGGATGGTCCAGCGCCGCTTGCCAGGCCAGCTCCTGGAGCAGCAGGTTGAGATCTTCGTTGGGCACCGATGATAGCTTGAGGCCCACCGGGCAGCGGCGATACATCACCGCGAACTGGCAGTAGCTAGCCAGGGCCTCGAGCGGCGCCGTGGCGTGGCCAATGGGGTCGGTGAACAGCTCGGACTGCTTCGTCAGGCCCGGGGCGTGGCCGGCGATGATCTTCTCGCGCAGCGCGACCACCGCCTGGCCGACCGGCACCACGAACAGCACCTGCCGGCCGTACTTGGCATTGAGCTTCTGCAAGTGCTCGTCGAAATCGGTGAAATACAGAGCGTGCATCTTCCGCAGCTCTTCGCCCGTCGGAGCATCGTGATCGACTTTATCCGGCTGCGCGACCTTCGGGTCGTAAACGTCGAACGGCAGCCAGAACTCGTCGACGTTGATCCGGATGTGGGGATTGTGCTCGACCGCCAGATCGGCGAATTTTTCGATCCCCTCGTCGGGCAAATAGCGCGGCGCCAGAGTCAGCACGTCGACCTTGCCGGCCCGCAGCGCGTCCTTGGCGGCGTTCTTGTCGTCGGGGACGTCCCAGTGCTGGAAGATTTTCGAGCCGCCGATGTTCGAGCGCCAAGCTGCGTGTGCCCCTCGATGCCCGCCTCCTGGGCCAGTTGGGCCACGATCTTGGGCATGAACCAGTGGAAGCTGTGGCCCACGGAAAATACGCGCTGCCCTTTCTCGATGGGCGCGGCCAGAGCGGGCGGAGCGTCGTCGGCCGCGGCGGCAAATCGCAGGGCGCCCGGCCCGGCGATCAGCGCGGTCCAGGTCAAGAGAAGCATCGCCCGCCCGCGGGTTGCTCGGATTCGAGTCGTCATGGCTGGAGCTCCAAAGGTGAAACGATTTCGGGTGTCGGCGGTCGATCGACTGCCTACTTCGCTTCGATCCGGTACAGGCATTTGTCGGTGCGGAGGAAGATCGCCTTGCCCGCCACGGCCGGCGAGGCCATGAACTGGCCGTCGAGCGAATTGACGGCCAGCTCCTGGTACTCTTTGCCGGGGGCGAGGACGGTGGTCTTGCCGTTCTCGCCGCAGAAGTAGAGCCGTCCCTCGGCCAGGATCGGCGAGGCGGTATATGCCCCCGGCAACCGCCGCCGCCAGTGCTGCTCGCCGGTTTTGGCGTCCAGGCAGGTCAGCACGCCGGCGTCGGAGAGCAGATAGATTTCGTCGCCGACCACGATCGACGAAGGCTTCGTCGGAGCCTGCTTGTTCATTTTCCAGGCCACCGCGTCGGGCGTGATGTCGCCGCGACCATCGGGCCGAATGGCCCAGAACTCCGGATTGTCGTAGCCGGTGGCCAGATACAACAGCCCGTGGGCAAAGGTCGGCCGGGGCACGTTCGAGTAGCCAGGGTAGTGGAGCCGGAAGACTTCTTTGCCGGTCAGCGGTTCGTAGGCGTAGCAATACTCCGCGCCGGGCATGATCGCCAGGTCGCGACCGCCGGCGTGAATGACCAGCGGCGTGACGAAGGACTTCCTTTCGCTCGGCGACTTTTCGATCCGGCCGGAGCGGGGCGTCTTCCAGGCGATCCGGCCGGTACGCTTGTTCAAGGCCACCGCGTATTGCAGGTCGATGCCGTCGCAGGTGATCAGCAGCAGGTCCTTGTACAGGGCCGGCGAGCTGCCCGGTCCGACCTGATGGTCGATCGTCAGCTCCTGGTTCTTCCAGCGGATCTTGGCCGTGCGCGGATCGAGGCAGGCCGTGCCGAACGTGCCGAAGTGGACGTAGACGCTGCCTGGCTCGAGCACCGGCGTGGGCGAGGCGAAGCTGTTGGTCGGATGAATCTTGGGCAGCGTTTCCACCTGAAAGACTTCAACATCGTGCAGCACCTGCCCCGATTTGCGGTCGATGCACACGGCGTGCAGCGAATGCCCCTCGTCGACCGCGGTGGTCAGCCAGATTTGGTTGCCCTGCACCGTCGGGCTCGACCAGCCCTGGCCGGCGATGGGGGTCTTCCAGACCACGTTCTGGGTCTCGCTCCACTCGAGCGGCAGGCCGGTCGCATCGGAGACGCCCTGCCCGGTGGGCCCGCGAAACTGCGGCCAGGCGTCGTCGGCCAAAACGGGCGGCAGCCCGGTCAGCAGCAGCCAGCCGCAGATCAGCGGCCGAAGGATTCGATTCATCACAGCGTTCTCCGTCGACGTTCGTCCAAGAGCCAATCCGAGAACCGTCTCGGCGAAGGGGACAGTCCCATTTTGCTCCGCATGCGACGCAAAATCGGGACAGTCCCCGACCGTTCTCGGATTGGCTCCAAGCAAATACTGGTTGAAGAAAGCCCACGGCGGCGATGACCGAGTCGCTTCAGGGCCACTGCACTGTTTCGCCGCCGGCCCGGGTGCCGAGATTGTTGTACAAGCGGAAGTCGATCGTTTCCTCCACAAACTGCACGCTGCCGTCTCCCATGACGAATCCGGCGCCGCCCGGATGATAGCTCTTGAAACCGCAGTTCTCCCACCAAATGGTCGACGTGGCGGTGTCGGAGGTCATGGTATTGAGCGGGATGGTCGTCGGGTAGCAGCTGAAGTTCGTGTCGTAGGCCCCGTTCCAGGAACAGTGGCTGGGAATGGTTTCGCCGGCCATCAGCGTCTTGCTCAGGCCATCGGTCACGTCCCGCAGGGAGATGCACCGCGGATAGCGCATGAACATGCCCACTCCGTTGCCGGGGGGCTGCTGAGCGCCAAAATTGAAGCCTTGGCAGCACCAGTTGTCGGGAGCGGGGTTTTGATTGGGGCAAAACGGACAACCGTCGGGCTGCGTCGGCCCCATGCTGGTCGGGTAGGAAATGGCCAGGCAATTGATCGGGTTGTTGTAGCCCCCCTGCCGCCCCGGCAAGATCGGATTGGCCGATCCCGGATCGCTCGGACAAAGATACGTGGCCACGACCGTCGTGACGGCGATCTGATTGGCCGGGTCGTTCATCGGCACGTTGAAGTTGAACAGGGCATAGCTCGTCGTCTCCTCCAGGAACGGCAGGATGAACGCGGCCCACGTGCTCCCCTGCATGCAGCTGCCGCCGCTGTAGCAATAGGTGCTGGCGTAGGGCAGCTTCTTGTGCGAGTCGGCGTAATGGTGCAACGCCAGCCCGATCTGCTTGAGGTTGTTCGAGCAGCTCGAGCGCCGGGCCGACTCGCGGGCAGCCTGCACGGCCGGCAACAGCAGCGCGATCAAGATGCCGATGATCGCGATCACGACCAACAGCTCGACCAGCGTAAAGCCCCTCGGCCGGCGCATCGGCCACCGCCTTGCACTTCTGCTGCAAACTGCCCGCGAATTTTCAGCCCGCCCGCGGACCGGGGACGCGGCACCTGCGTCCGCGGAGCGTCCGCGGGGAGATACCCTGGTTGGCCTCCCCCCCATTGCGTCGAGCCTAGGCGGGCCGGCCGGACGCGTCAATCTGCATTGTTGCAATTCGATGAGCGACCGGGCGCCGCACTTCCGGCCGACAGGGCGGCACCGTCCGCCTTCTGCGGGTGCCTTAGGGTCGGCAAAGTCGTCACGGCTGACAGACGCCCGACCCCGGACGGGCGCGCACGGTCCCAGTTTTTCCGAGTCTGCCGAGTGAAAGGAGCCAAGCCCTGGGCACCCGGCTCCCGCACACCATTTGCGGCAGGTTAGCAGCGGTTGCCCGGAAGCCAAACTGGCTGCCTGCTTCTCACTCGACGGGAGGGGCGACCTATAGTTGCTGGGCGAGTTGCCGGGGGTCGGGGCGTTCAGTTCGGTGGAGAGCGGACGGCGAGTCACGCGTGCTATGAGTGTCGATACATTCGTCATGGATCGCCGCAAGTGCGGTTATCTACCCGTCGAGGTGGCCACGTTGGCCAGCCTGACGCAGTGCGATTTCAATTTGTACAACTGCGACCGCGAGGGGCGTTTTGTCCTGTTCCGCGAGCGGGCGCTGGCGATGGCGGGGGACGATTTCCGCCAGCTGAGCCAGGGCGGCTTGACCACGCTGTACATCTCCCTGGGCGATTGCCAGGCGTTTGCCGCCTGCCTGCACCAGGAACTGGCCCGCGGCGACGACCTCGCCCCGCTGGACCGCTGCCGGCTGCTCAAGGAGGCCACCCGGTCGGCGTATGAAAACGCGATGCGGACGACCAATGTGGTCGAAGTGCTCAAGATCACGGACACGCTGGCCCAACAGCTGACCGAGGGGCTGTGCAGCCAGGAATTCCTGTTCGGCAATCTGTTCGATCTGGTTGCCCACGACTTTTCGGCGTTCACTCACGCGACCAATGTCTCGACCTATTGCCTGCTCTTGGCCGCCCGGCTGGGAATCAGCTCGAAAAAGAGCTGATCGAAATCGCCGCCGGCGGTCTGCTGCACGACTTGGGCAAGAGCCAGATTCCGCCGCGGATCATCGGCAAGCCGGGCCAGCTGACGCCGGCAGAACGCGAAGTCGTCCGTCAGCACCCCAAGACCGGCTTCGAGGCCCTGTGCCAGCAGCCCAACATCAGCTGGGGCCAGCTGATGATGGTTTACCAGCACCACGAACGGCTGGACGGCACCGGGTATCCGGTCGGACTGGTCGCCGGCGAGATTCATCCCTGGGGCCTGCTCTGCACGGTGGCCGACGTGTTCGACGCGATGACGATCGACCGGCCCTATCGCAAAGCCCTGCCCGCCCACGAGGCCGTCCGCTTCTTGCGCGAACGCGGTGGCCGTAGCTTCGACAAGGAAATCGTGACATGCCTGTGCAGCGTGATCTCGTCGACGTGATCTCGGCCCTGCCGGGCAGCGTGCAATTGCCCGCCCAGTGGCACGGGTTCTTCGACAAGCGCGGGGCCGTGCCGGCCCAGCTCGACGATCAGCGTCGCTTTCCGCGGTTCTACTTTCGCACCACGGCCGGTTTGACCTATGTCGCCAGCCTGCCGAACCTGGAGCGGCCGACCGGCAGCTTCCGGGTGTTCGTCAAGGACATCTCGCGGGGCAGCGCCGCCTTTCTGCACGGCGAACAGCTGTTTCCCCGCGAACGGGTCAAGCTGCTGTTGATCGACGGCGTCGAGCGATTGCTGGAAGTGACCCGTTGCCGGCGGATTCAGGCCAACTGCTTCGAGGTCGGGGCCCAATTTGTCGGGGGCGCCTGATCGGCCGCACCGAGGCGCCCGGCCCGGATCGCTGGAGCCCGAGGCCAAAATCCAGGTCCGCACGAAACGCAGCGGGCTGCGGATCGCGGCGTTTCAGTTTCGAGTGCGCAGCAAGGCCACGCGAATCTGCAATTCCTGCACGTCCTCGCGGAGCAACTCCAGCTCGTAGCGGACGTTCGACAGCGGCGACTCGGACGCCAGGTGCCGGGCGCGGTCGACCCTGACTTTGGCCAATTCGACTTGGGCCTTGAGTTGCCCGATTTCGCCGTCGCCGACCGCTCGCGGCGTGCGGCTGTTGGCAGCCTGCGCGATGCGCAACGCATCTTCGGCGACGCGCAAGTTTGCTTCGGCCGAGGCGACGTAGACCTGCGCGTCTCCGACCTCGTCGCTCTGGGCCAATTGGACGCGTTCCTGCGCCTTGCGCGTGGCGTCGCGAATGTCCTGGATGACCGTGGCGCGGATCGTGTTCGGCAAGCGGCGATTGAGCTCGTCGTACTTGGCCAGCGTGGCCTCCATCACCTTCAGGTACGCCTGGGCGTAGCGTATTTCCAGCTCTCGTTCCTGGTCGCTCGCCGAGGTGGAATCGGACGTGTCGGCCTCGGCCTTTTTCTGTCCCCAGAGCAGTGACGCGTTCGCGGCCAAGTAGCCCATCGACAGGAGCAGTCCGGCTACCAACATCCAGCGTGGCTTCCACATGCGTGCACCTCGATCCGCTTGAATAGTCAAAGTATCTGAAGGTTTAAGAGCGGCGGGATTCGGTCCTGACAACAGCCCGATTGGTCCCCGCTGACCGCCGATCCGACGCAAAGTCGGGCGGCATTATAGCAACTTTGGCGGTGTCGCCCGAAGACCTTCGTGCGATGCGATCCGAACGCAATTGCTAGGAGGGCAGGTGTCGTGTCCCTGCATGCGGCGAACGATTGGCGGTATCATTCTCGGATCCAGCGGCGTAACCGGAGCAGCATCCGCTGGGTGTCTCCCAGGCCGGCATACCAGTCGACCACTTCGCGAACGAGCGCGGGGTCGCTGGTAATCAGATTGTCGCAGCCGAGGTCCAACAGTCGCAGGGCCGTTTCGCGGTCGTTGACGGTCCAGGCATGCACTTCCAGGCCGCGCCGGTGCGCTCGGCGCACCAGATCGGCACGGACCAACCGCTGATTCAGGCTGAGGAAATCGACGGGCAGCCGCGTAATGTCCCCCGTGCTGGCCGACAAGATCATGCCGATGGGCACCGCCGGCTCCAGCCGTCGAACTTCGGCCAGCGGCGGCAGGCGGAAGCAGGAGACGCGGGCCCGAGCGGTAAAGTCCTGACGCCGCAATACGTCGACGACGGCCCGTGCCAGGTCCGGCGTGCGGGCAAAATCCTTCAGCTCGATATTCAGGCGGAGCTTGTCGTCGCAGGCCCCGAGAAAAGCCGCCAGCGTTGGAATGCCTTCGTCGGTTGCCGTGCCGGCGGAGCGCAGCCGCAGGTCTTCGAGCTCTGCCAGGCTGACGGTGCTGAGCTCGCGGGGATCGCCCGTCACCCGGCGCAGATCGCGATCGTGTAGCAGCACGACCTCTCCGTCGGCCGTTTGCTGGACATCGATTTCCACAAAATCGGCTCGGGCGGCAAGCGAGAGCCGCAGCGCGGCCAGGCTGTTCTCCGGAGCCGACTTGGGACCTGCCCGATGCGCGGTGACGCCCGTCGGCCGGTGTTCGACGAACTGGCGAGCGAACGCGAGTGCGTAGGCCAGGCTCGCGAGCGGGCCGACGATCGCAATCGCGATCAGGCTCACTCCGGCCAGCCAGGCGCGCTTCGCCGGCAACGTCGGGACGGCTCGGCACGGCCGCGGTAGTCCCTGCTCCCGCAGGTGCTGCCCGGGCCGATGAAGATCGGCAGATCTCGTCGTATTCGCAGGCGGCAACAACAGCCAAGCCCACGGCCCAAGCGGCGCGGAGCAGTTGCAGCACGATCGCATCGAGCAGCAACAGGGCAACTGTCAATCCGACGAGGATGGACAGGCGGTCGGCAAAGGCAGCCAGGAGCAGCTCATTGAAGTAGTCCAGGCCCGCGATTACGAGCAGGACTGCGATGTACTTGAGCAGCGCCCAACCGGCCAGGATCAGCATCAGGCGTCCCAGGCGGCCGCGGGCCAACCGCGAACTCGAGCGCCAGGCCGCCATCCAGCCCTGGCGATCCAAAGTGCAGGCGGCCACGGCGAGTGCCCAGCGTGCGAACAGCCAAGCGGCACAGGAGAGCCAACCTGCCAGGCATGCCAGCCCGATGGCTATGGCAATCCAAAACCGCGGCGGCTTGGCGGCGAGATAGAAATTGATGTCGGTGCTTCCCAGGAGTAGCCAATAGGTCAGGGCCGCCAGCCCGACAAACGGCAGTGCCGCAACCAGCGTTAGGGCCGCCTGAAAGATGGCGAGGAGGCAGAGCCGAGGCGCCGCACGAGCAATTTCGCAGACGATTTGCCGGATCGTGATGCTGGATTGGCAGAGGGCGGCATGGGCCAGCAGCAGCAATCCCGCATACTCGATCGAAGACCAGGCCAGCATAAAGCCCAGGCCGAGCACCAGCGCCGCGATCCCGAAGGGCGAAAGCAGATATGCGGCCAGCTCCGAGGTGCCGATGGCCGTCTCGCCCGACAGCTCGATCAGCCGGTAAGAAAACGCCAACAACAGCGGGCCGAATGCCGCCGCACGGATCGCCGACGCCAACAGTTCGTAGCACGCCAGCGGCTTCCAGCCGCAGCGCAATACCGGCATGCCCCGCCGCAAGATTTGCGCGGCCTCGGAAAACTGACGCATCGCTCCGCCGCTGGAAGGAGTCTTGGATTCAGGTCGGGGCAAGCGTAATCTAGCAGCCCGTTGGACAATTCAACAGCTTGTGCGAGCGCCGGGAGGCAAGCCAAGCCAGAACGACGCGAGTCGTCATGGTGCAAGCCACGCGAAGCCAGGCTCTGCCCTTGGCGAAAGGGAAGAACGCCGGGCAGGCGTTCTCGCGCGGGCCGCCAGTCCCGGCCCCGCCGGGTGTCAAGCGCCGGAGGGCCGCCGCGGGCATTCCGGCACGTGCAGCCGATTCCGGCACGTGCTACACTGGCGGTCGTTTGCCATGCGAAAACGGGCGGATAGGCATTCGGCTGCGGCTCCAAAAGGCGACCGCGGCCGCTCTTCGCCGACGTCTCGTGTCGCTGCCCCTTTCTTTTCACCGGCTCAGAATCTTACGAAAGCAACCCGATGACCATTCCCGTGTCGAAGGTCCGACAGATCAGCACCGATTCGGAGGCCATTCTGGTTCGCGCCAGCCGCCGGCCGGAACTCGAGGAGCTCAGCCGTACGGAGGTCAAACGGCTGGCGGTTCGTGCGAGGTCTGTTCGAAAAGTGGCATGGCTTGAGCCGGACTCACGCGCGGGCACGCGGCAAGCAGCATGGCTTCGGCTCGCCCGACGCGAATACGGCCCTCAAAGCGCAAATGTTTCGCGAGGCCCTGGCCAGTTTCGAAGCCCGGCTGGCGAAGCTCGACGAGTCGGACCATGCGCCGGCCGCTAAAGCGCAGAAGTCCAAGCCGAAAAGCAAGCAGCATCGCTCCCAGGAACATCGGGCGACTCGGGCCGCGATTCGCAAGGACCTGGTCGCGGTTGAGGAATCGCTCAACGCCCAGCAGCAGAAAAATCGCAAGCCCGCCGCCAAACGTGCGGCTGCGCCGGCGGCGAAGCCGAAACGCGTCGCTGCCGCGCGGCTGTCGACTCAGGCAGCTCCCCCGGCGGCACCCGAGCCGCACGGGCAGGCGACCGGCGCAGCGGCCCAGAAGCGCCGCGCGAGCGGGCAGGCCGGCACGGCAGCCCAGGAGCTCGCCGCACCTCTGCCCGGAGGGCGCAAGTCGAGCGAGGAGGTATCCTCCGCCAGGCAGCGGAGCTTGCAG
This sequence comes from uncultured Planctomycetaceae bacterium, assembly GCA_963828155.1. Classification (GTDB taxonomy): domain Bacteria; phylum Planctomycetota; class Planctomycetia; order Pirellulales; family PALSA-1355; genus CAWCAX01. The sequence continues at coordinate 987,394 of CAWHDQ010000004.1, read as the reverse complement.
ACTCGGGCCGTCGGAACGGCAAAGCAGCGCGATGCCGTCACTGCGGCGAAGCGGTCGCGGATCGTCCGCAGCGGCAAACCGACTCGGATGCTCGGTCATACCACCGCCAGCGGCAAGCGGGCCCAAGCCCGGCGCGATTCGAAACGCTAGTCAGACGGCGCCGTCGGAGCGACTCGATGAATCCCATCTCGACCGCCAAACGACAACAAGCGGGCCGGACTCTGCGAAAGCAGGCGCCCGCGCTGCGCACGGAGCGTGGCGGGCCGGCGATCGTCGCCGCGATCCGCTCGAAATCCTGGCAGAATCCAGCCAGGGCCGGCTGCCGGAACTGGTTCCGATTCGCTACGGCCGCATGCTGCGCAGTCCGTTCACGTTCCTCCGCGGCTCGGCCGCGCTGATGGCCGCCGACCTGGCCCAAACGCCCGTCACGGGAGTGCGGGTGCAAGCCTGCGGGGATTGCCACTTGCTGAATTTCGGACTGTATGCCACGCCCGAACGCAATCTGGTCTTCGATCTGCGGGATTTCGATGAAACGCTGAGTGCTCCCTGGGAATGGGACCTGAAGCGGTTGGCGGCCAGTTTTGTCGTCGCCGGACGCGCCAGCGGAATCTCGGAGCAGCGCTTGGCGGATTTGGGAGTCGCCTGCGCCAGTCGTATCGAGTGCATCTCCGCGAATTCGCGGAGATGAGCCCGCTGGAGGTGTGGTATTACCGCGTGGACGCTGACGACTTGATCGACATGGCTCCCTGTGCCCGCTCGCGCAGCCGGCGCGAAAAGATGGCCCGCAAGGCCCGGGAGCGCGTGGGCGAGAACTTGTTTCCCAAGATCACGCAGGAGGTCGACGGCCGGCACCACTTCGTGGAACAGCCGCACGTGCTGCGGCGCTTGAGCGACGACCGCTGGCAGGCCTGGATTCGGGCGGCGCTGGATTGCTATCGCCGGTCGTTGCCGGAAGATCGCCGCTTGCTGCTCGACCGTTTCTGGCTCGAAGATTTCGCATTGCGAGTCGTCGGGATCGGCAGCGTGGCCACGCGCTGCTGACGTGGCGCTGTTGTTCTGCGACGACAAGAATCCCTTGCTGCTGCAGTTCAAGGAAGCCCGGCGGTCCGTGCTCGAGCCGTATGGGGACAGGTGCCCGTTCGAGAATCAGGGGCAGCGCGTCGTGGTGGGGCAACGGCTGATCCAAGCCGCAAGCGACATTTTCCTGGGCTGGTTCCAGGGGCCGGATGGACATGATTTCTATGTCCGGCAATTGCGGGATATGAAATTCGTCGTCGACCTGGAAGATCTGACGGTGGATGGGGTGGAACACTACGCAAGGGCTTGCGGTTGGGCGCTGGCCCGGCGCACGCCAAGACGGGCGATGCGGCGACCATCAGCGGCTACCTCGGCGACGGCGACAAAATGGACCTGGCCATCGCCAACTTTGCCCTCGATTACGCCGACCAGAACGAGCGGGACTACGACCAAATGGTCGCGGCGGCCCGCGCCGGCCGCATCACGGCGGTGGACGACGAGGATTCGTGAAGCAACTCGGACGGTCGCGGAATCGCGTCCGGCGCGCGGGGACGGGCAGGACGACGCGACAAAACGTGACGGGCAATTAGCGGCGGGAAAACAGCGACGGGCAAACATCCGACGGGCAAACATCCGACGGGCAATTCCGGTCCGGACGCCGTTGCCGCGAGATTCGACGAAACGCAACGCTCTGTTCGAGGAGTCATCGATGAGTTGGAATGCGTCGCTGTGCGGCGGACTGTTGATGCTGACGGGAATGTGTGCCGCGCGGGCCACGGCGGCCGAAAACCCGGCGGCGCGAAAGCAGGACGAGCAGGCCATTCGCGCAGCCGCCAAAGCGTATCTGGCGGCGGCCGCCAAAGGAGATACCAAGGCGCTCGCCGAGTTTTGGACCGCCGACGGCAACTTCATCGATGATCAAGGCCACACCCACCCGGCCAGCGAGCTGATCGCCGAGGCCCAGCCAGTCGCCGGCCACGAGGCGCCCGCGGAAACCAAAATCACCGCGAGCGACATTCGATTTCTGACCGCCGACGTAGCGATCGAAGAAGGCGCGTTGGAGAGCGTGCCGGCCGATGGCGACGGGGCTCCGCCCACGCGCGGTCATTATCACGCGGTTTGGGTCAAACAAGGCGGACGTTGGCGGTTGACCAGCCTGTGCGAGATCCCGGTCGTCGCCCCGGCGGCCGAACCGGATTTGTCGGATCTCGACTGGATGGTCGGAGCATGGACTGCCGAATTACCGGGCGAAAAGATCGAAGTGGCCGTTCACTGGAATGCCACGCGGACTTTCTTGCTTCGCGAGAGCAAGATCTTCCACGACGGCAAGCTCGTCGGCCAAGGCTCGCAGCGCAGTCGGCTGGGATCCCCGGACGCGAAAACTGCGACAGCTGGGGCTTTGATTCCGACGGCGGTTTCGACGAAGCCACGTGGACCCAGGTTGGGGAATCCTGGGTCGGTCAAGTCAGCGGCGTGCTCGCCGATGGACGTCCGTGTTCGAGCACCATCGTCATCACCCGCGACGACAAGGAAAGTTTCACCCGCCAGACGTTGGCCGGGCGAATCGCTGGCGAGTCGATCCCGGACTCGGAGGTGCGATTCACTCGTCGGGCTGATCCCAAACGCTAGCGGCCCCAGGCCACGTTTTCAGGCTAACTTGGAACTCGGATCGGGAGCCGTAATGAAATCCGTTCGAAATACACGTCTCAGGGCCGCCGTCGCGAGCGGTTGTTGCTGGCTGGCCGGGGCCCTCTTGGTCCAGGCGCAGCAACCCGCCCCGAAAAAACCCGCCGCCGCGCCGAAAGCACCGGCTGCCGCGCCGAAAGCGCCCGCCTCCCCGACGGCGCCCTCGTCGGCCGGTCGCGACAGTCAGCGGCGCGCCGAGATTCTGGCCAGCGAACCGTGGCGTCTGGCGATGTTCGAACTCGAAGAATGGTTCCGAACCCAGACGCTGTACACGCCCGAGGAGGCCGCCAAGATGCGGTCCGACTTCATCCAGCGGGTCAACACGATGTCGCCCGATGAACTGCAGCGCGTGATCGCGGACACCACGGCCAAGTTTCAGATTCTCGACTCGCCCGAGGTCCGCGAGCTGCGGGCCTGGTTTGGGCAATATGTGTCGGTGCTGGCCGATCGGAAGCGCGAAGAACTGCTGCAAGCGATTCCCAACTTCGCCACGATGACGGCCTCGGAGCTGAGTCAGGAAATCGCCAAAAAACAACTCAAGCGGCAGGGCAGACAATCTGCCCAGTCTCGGTTCGACGAGCAGCGCCAGACCCGGGTCACTTCCCAGTTGGAAGCCAACCGCGCTGCGGCCATGGCAGCCCAGGCCCGGGCGGCCCAGCGCCTCGCCTACCGCGCCTCCCTATCATCCCTCGTCGGCACCGCGCGGACATCCCGCTCAAAACGAACCCCAGCGCGGCGGGTTGCGATATGGGGTCGACCTGATGTCCGGGGATGTCTTCATCCAGCACGGCTTCTAGCGATCGATGCCTGAGGTGGGATTGATCCGCCGCACTGCCTAGCGGCCGGGCCGGCATCCGCGCCGAAGTCCCGCGGCAGGGCGGCAGCGGGCGTGGAGCGGCACGTGGTCCCGCGGCACTTTTTTGGCTCGTCGCCGGCCGGTCTGCTATTTTGAAAGGCCGTGGCGGCGACGGCCCCCTACCTGGCGGCGGCTGCCGATCGCAGGGCAAACTCAATAACGCAGGCAGGAGCGAACCATGGGCATCCTCGACAAAGTCAAAGGCTTTCTGAACGTGGGCGGGCCCAAGGTCGAGATCCTCGAGATCGAACAGCCGATTACGAACGTCTTCGGCGTCGTTTCGGGAATTGCCCAGGTCACCTCCGAGCGGCCGGCGAAAATCGTCAAGCTCACTCAGAAGTTTGTTCGCGTCACCACCAAAGGAACCGGCGACGAGAAACAGGTCGAAACGCTGATCATCGGCGAAAACGAACAGGCGCTCGATATCGAGGTCTCGCCGGCCGAATCTTGCGCCCTGCCGATCCATATCTCCTACGACTCGTCGACCATCGCCGATCGCCTGGCCGACAAGGGCGGAGTGATGGGGCGCTCGGCAAGGTCGGAAAATTCGCCACCAATCTGCAAGACAAGGGAATCGAGGACTACTTCGTCGAAGTGACCGTCGACGTCGTCGGCACTCCGCTCGATCCCACGGCCAAAATGCAGGTCCGCGCGAACCTGCAACTGACACCCGCGGAGGGAGCCGGCGGAACGGGGAGCCGGCGGTCAAGCGCACCGTCGGCGACGGGCCGCCAGCACCAGGCCCAAGCCGCCCAGGCCGAACAGGACGAACGACGCGGGCTCCGGAGTCACTCCCGAGATCTGGACGTTGTCCATTGCCACCCAGCCCCAGCCGCCGTTGAAATTGTTGATCAGGTCGAGTTGCAGCACCGTGCCGTTGCCCAGCACGCCGGCGGTGGCGAGTTGCGCATTGGTAAATCCGAGCGTGACGTACGACTCTCCGTTGCTCGCTTTGGTGGCGCTCGGCAGGTAGGCGCCCGTGGCCGTATCGCGAAGCGCGACCCCCTCGAAGCCAGTGCTGCTGGTGGCGGTCGGCAGCGTGTTGAAATTGCCCGTCGCGGGCGAACTGGCGTTGCCCATGCCGCCGGTCAGGGCGAAAGTGATCGACCCGCCCGCGCCCAGCGTGAAGGTCGGCGAAGTCAGAACCAGCGTTTGCGGCTGGTTGTCCTGATAACAGCACGGATTCCCGGTGAAGGTGCTCACGTCGGGCGCTGCTTGCCACACGCCCGAGGCACCGGTGCCGTCCAGCGTGGAGGGCGAATTCGAGTCGTTCGAGTGCGGCGTCACATTTTCGAACGGCTGGAAGCTGTCGGCCTGCGGCGGCGTGTTGAACGTATTGGTTCGCACGTTCTGCCAGCCGTCGAGGCTGCCTTCGAAGTCGTAGCTGAGCGAGGCGGCAAAGGTCCGGCCACAGCAGGCGAGCGAAACCAGCACGGCGCAGGCGGCCAGACGGCGATGGGTCGAGCGATTCATGGGTGTTCTCCGGAAAAGAGGGGACTGGGTTCCGTTCGCGAGCAACTCTCGAACTATCGTAATGACGCGAGCGATCGTGGTCGACGGTTTTCGGGCATTTTTTACTCGATTCTCTCCCCCCCCAGACGCGGCGAGATCCCCCCCTCGGGCGAACACGGCGCGAGCGACGACGCCCTGGCGGAAAAAATCGCAGAATACCCCGCGCCGCGCGGAGTGGTTCACATCGACCGGCGGGCGTCAATCCGGGGGCGAGGACAAGGAACCTGACCTGCTCCGATCGGTCCGCTTGTCCCTGGCCGGCTCCCAAGATGGACCGGCAAGCAGCGCCATTCAGCGCGAGTTGCTGATGCACGCGAGCGACCGTCATCGGCTTTTCCGCACCCAGGCTTAGGAAGGTCGGGGGAACGGGAAAGTCCGTTTCGCGATCGTCTCTTCGCGCTCCGCTGAAGCGCCGTCGCAGCCGACGTAGCACGCGCGGTAGCCAAGGCTACGCTGGCACACGACGAATCCGTCGCGCGGCAACATGGCCTCGATCCTATCCGGGCGGCAGAGCACGGCCAGCCTCAGCGCAACAAAAAAACCGCCCGGGCACGTTGCCCGAGCGGTTCTGGATTCTGCAAGCCAGTTGCACTAGGCCTTGCGGCGGCGGCGGGCGGCGACCAGCAGGCCGGCAGCGCCAGGCCGCCGAGGACGAAGGACGACGGCTCGGGCGTGGCAGTCAATCGCACATTGGTAAAGTGAGGTTGTTCAAAACCATTGGTATTGTCGATGCCGGTAAGCTGAATCCCAATGGGCTGACCGTTCTGGAGTGCGGTCGCCGTGAATGTTTCAGACAGGTCGTAAAAGGTGCCACTGTGCCCGACTCCCGTGCCCGGCACTCCAACGGGAGTGCCATTGGACAACAGCGAGATGCTGTAGCTCGGCGGCGTGCCGTCGAGTCGATCGCCGACAGCCACGGTTAGAGTATACGTATGCCCGGTTACGAAAGTCCCGAGGCTGTCGGCTCCGCTGTAAGTAAAGCTGGCGGTATCGCCGTTGTTGTTCAGATTCAAATAGGCGAACTGGGTGCTGTCCGCGGTGCCGGGCAAGTTGGCATTCGCGGCACGCGAATACATGTTGGTGCCCGGATTGTCCACGCCCTGGGTGGATCGAGCGCCGCTGGAAGTCCAGGAGGGCGGGTCGCTATTCGTATACTGCTCGCCGTGCGTGACGCCATCGGCGAGCGCCGGATTCTGAAACAGGCTGTTGTCCACCGTAATGGAGTTCGAGTACGCCACGCTGCAAACGGCCAGCGCCAGAACGGTTGAAAAGCAGCAAATGTGCGTCTTCATGAGTGTTTCTCCAGCAGAAGGTGTCGGGTTTCTGGATTTCGGAAAAGTCGAGCCGAGTCGCAAAGCGCAGATCACGGTAACGCTCAGTACATCACCCAATTTGCCTAGCCTGAAGCCAGGCGGGGCCCCGCGTGTTCGGACCGACCAACCGCTTGCCATGCGGCCGCATGACCGGCTGGAGCCGAATACATCCTTCAGGGCGGTTGTCCTATCGAGCCGGAATTCCTGGATGAATTGCTCCGGATCAGATAATATTATATAGTTTAATAGTTTTTGCTTTACATTAAAGCGAGCACTAATCCACTGCAAAGCTGGCTCGTCTAGCTCACCTCAGATCGTCGGTTCCTTGAACCGACATAGCTGGCTGGGTCGCATCAGAACACCACAGCCGAGTATCTCACTCTAACACTGCTCGCGATCACCGTTCTTAGTCTCGGTGAACCTGGGCCTCTCCGCTCTCGCCGACAACTCGATCTAGCGAACTGCGACGAGACGAAAAAAGTCGCCGAGCACCCCGGCCTATCAAGGCCAGGATTCTGGGCGACTCTTCACGGCGTCGTGTTGCGGTTCCGACTCACGAGCGATCCTTTTTACGAACCCCGCAAAATGCGGGGAAATAGGACGATTTGCGTAGCTTTCGTCCCATCTTTGCTACCCCAGACCGCCAAGTCAACTAGCGCCACAAAATTCTCGCGAAGCTTCTGCCGAACTCCCCGCCCCGCTCGACCGCCAACCCTTTGAGTTTTCGCGGTGGGGCTGACGACGACGGGAGCATGCGAAGCCCACTTAGCGACGCGGCTTATCCGGTTTCCAGCGATACAGGTCGCCGACCAGCCAGTACCTGCCAGTCTTCAATCCGGTCCGCGAGCCCTCGGATTCAAACTCCGCGCCTTGCCGGGGGAACTCGCCTACGCGTGGCCCATCCACGCAAGGAATGTCGGCGGCTGCGCGGCTGGCGGGTTCTCGATTGTCGTGGGTCTGCTCGGGCCGAGGCGAAAGCCTACTGCGCCGACCGGACGTGTTCAGCGCCGGCTTGCAGTTTTCGCTCAGCGCAAAAAAAACCGCCCGAGCACGATGCCCGAGCGGTTCTGGGTTTTGCGGAGCGGTTGAACTAGGCTTTGCGGCGGCGACGGGCGGTGAAGAAGAGGCCGAGGGCACCGAGGCCACAGAGGATGAACGAGGCGGGTTCGGGAGTGTTGTTTGTAATGCTCACGTTGTCGACGAACAAGGTATCGCCGTTGCCAGGAGTGCCAATGTACCCAGAAAAGGTGATTGTATGGATGCCCGTGGCCGAGAATGTGGGCGTGGTCTCCGGCGTGAAGTTGTGGACCGAGGTGGTGTAACTGCCGAGCAAAGTGTTGTCGAGGTAAACATTGACTGCCGCAGTGGTGCCGTAGTCGGTCCGCTGTTCGATGTCAAAGCTTATCGACGACTGCGTTCCTGCGAAGCTTAAGGATTGCGACATGGAGGCTGCGCCGTTCACCAATCCATTGCCGCTGCTGCCTTGCAGGAATGCCGCCTGTCCCGGGTTATTCGTTGCGCCACCGTTTTGGTTTGTGTTACTGGCACCTGTCACGCCAAAGCCGCTGCCATTTGCCGCAATGCCCGCGGCTCCACCGAATGTCCAGCCGACCCCCGCACCGCTCGGAGCGTATTGATAACCGCCCGAGACCGGAGAGGGGACCTCAAAGCCGTCGTTGACCGGATAGAGCGTGCCGGCCTGGGCGGTTGCGGCGAGGAAGGATAGTCCGAACGAACGAAGCAAAGAGGCTGACGATGCGAAGAGTGCGTTTCATGTTCGTAGTCCTTGTAAAAGTGGTTTTGAGAATTCGTGTTGGTTTTGAGCTTGAGCAACCGAAAGACGAGTTTCACGCGACAGGTTTGCCTCAGCCGCAGCCAGGCGGTGCCCCACGCATCCTGGCGAACCAGCGACTTGCCATGTGGCCACATGGCGCGCTGGAACGGAATACATCGTCTAGGGCGATAGTCGTCCCAAGCCGGAATTCACGGCTGAATTGCGTCGACCGGAACAGTATTTCATCGTAAAACATGTTTTTGTCTTTACATGCAACTGGGTGCTACTCAACCGCAAAGCTGCTTCGTCTAGCTCACCTCAGATCGTCGGTTCCTTGAACCGGCATAGCTGGCTGGGTCGCATCAGAACACCACAGCCGAGTATCTCACTCTAACACTGCTCGCGATCACCGTTCGTAGTCTCGGTGAACCTGGGCCTTTCCGCTCTCACCGACAACTCGATCTAGCGAGCTGCGACGAGACGAAAAAAGTCGCCGAGCACCCCGGCCAATCAAGGCAGGGATTCTGGGCGACTCTTCACGGCGTCGTGTTGCGGTTCCGACTCACGAGCGATCCTTTTTACGAACCCCGCAAAATGCGGGTAACCGAGGATTTTGCCAAACTGCCCCTTATCCTGCCCACGAAAAATGCCCAAGTCAACTAGCGCCACCAAATTCTCACGAAATTTCCGCCGAAGTCCGGCCGCATTCGACCGCCAACGTTTTGCAGTTTGGCGGCTGGCTGGTACTCAGCGCAAACAAAAACCGCCCGAGCATGTTGCCCGAGCGGTTCTGTCTTTCAAGCCGGTAGACCTAGGCCTTACGGCGGCGACGGGCGGCGACCAGTAGGCCGACGGCGCCCAGGCCGCAGAGGATGAGCGACGAGGGCTCGGGCACGGCGGCGCCGACGATCAGGCCATTGATGCGAATGCCAGTAGACGAATCGGTGGAGCCCGAGAAGGAGTCCGAACCGAGAAAGTTCAGCGCGCCCGTTGCGTCCGAGCGGAAAATGCCGGTGCCGGAGAACTCGTAGTTGGACGTAATTGGGGCCCCGGCCGCATAGCTGACACTGGCCGTTCCGCTGGTGCCGCCCGTGCCTGTGATCGTGACAGCGTGATTGCCGTCCAGATTATCCGAGTCGTAAGAGAAAAAGGTCACCGGGTACAAAGTGTTGGGCGCCAGGCTCCCGCCACTGAGACCAATCGTCATCGTGGTCGGGCTGTTGCCGTTGTTGTAGACAAAGTCCCGGTAAAGGTCGGCAAAGGTGAACGGTCCCGAGTTGGTGACGCCACCACGGTCATAGTACGCACCGTTTGATGTGACGGTGATTCCGCTCGCGACGGTGCCACTGGCAGCGACCTGGTCGAAGCCGGATTGAACGGGGCTCGCGTCGGTGCCGAAGTCGACCTGCAGTATCGGGGTAGCGTTTGCGGTGCAGGCAGCTAAACAGCCGAGCAAGCCAAAGCCCACCAGCGGCGCCCAGAATCGGTTGGTCAGATTCGTCATAGTTGGTTCTCCCGTCGAGGTTGTCGGATGTTGGATTTCAAGAAATTTGGCTTAGGGTCGCAAATCGCGGATCACACAGACGAACGTGACGTCAAGAATCTGCCTCAGCGTTTGGCGGAGTGGCGCCCCGCGTGTCCTCGTTGAACAGGCATCAAGCTCTTGGCACGATTTGTACGCCGGTCACTCTCAGGCCTTGCCGCGGCGACGGGCGACGACCAGCAGGCCCACGGCTCCCAGGCCGCAGAGGATGAGGGATGAGGGCTCCGGAGCTGAAGTGGCGGTGATAATCAAGGGGAAGCTACCGGCGCCCGATCCACTCCCTTGAGATGAATTGTCCTCGCGGCCGAATTGCGCGTAGATCGGTTGCCCACTGGTATTCGTTATCGTGTAGGTCGCGGTAAACGACGTCGCGCCGTTGATGGCGGCGGTGAGCGAATGGGTCGAGTAGGAATTTGCGACATTGCTTCCACCAGCCCCGGTCAACAAGTCGAACACGACTGGAGTAGGGTTCAGGTTTGTTGTTACGCTTCCCTGGATGCTGGTTGTGCTGGGTGAGAAGAATATGGTGTCGCGTTCTGTCGCACTTCCCGACGTGAAGTGTTGACCGGGGGCAGCATGGAAGTTGTAAACCACCGTCCCAATACCACCTCCCGAGCTCTCGTTGTAGTAGGTCGAGAATGGGGGATTGGCTTCCGAAGTATAAGTAATCCCACTGGTCGTCGCGTTTGGATCGGCGCCAGTAGCAGAGTTGTAAGTGTAGGTGCCCCCGCCTGACCCAAACGTGATTGTTGACGCAAACACTTGGCCGACCGAAGTAATGATCGAAGCGAATAGGCAGGCGGTGACGAAGCGGTTGGTGCGTTTCATGGTCGTATTCCTTGTTGAAGCAGTCTTGGAAATTTGTGTTGGTTTCAAGATTGGAGAGGTCTATATGCGTTCACGTCACAAGCTTGCACAGCGGTGTCCCACGTATCCTGGCGAACCAGCGACTTGCCCTGCGGCCGGACGACGGGCTGAGGCCGAACACATCTTTCAGGGCGATGGTCGTTTCAAGCCAGGATTCCCACATGCACTGCACCGACTCCGAGTATATTTCATGGAACAACAATTGTTTCCTTTACATCAGAACGAACACTACTTCACTGCAAAGCGGTTTCGCCTACTGCGCCTTAGACCGTCAGTTCCTTGAACCGACTCAGCTGGCCTGGTCGCTTCACAGCGCCACAGCCGAGTGTCTCGCCATAGCACTGACTCTTTCACCGTTCTTAGCGTCGGTGAACCTGGGCCTTTCCGCTCTCACCGACAACTCGATCTAGCGAGCTGCGACGAGACGAAAAAAGTCGCCGAGCACCCCGGCCAATCAAGGCAGGGATTCTGGGCGACTCTTCACGGCGTCGTGTTGCGGTTCCGACTCACGAGCGATCCTCTCGAAAAAAGTCCACAAAAGCCGGGGAATGCGGCCATTCGTAAAGCTGTGCCCCATCCTGACCGCGAAAAACGGCAAAGTCAATTAGCGCTACAAAATTTGTGCGAAGTTTCTGATACGGCACTGCCGGCTGCCGCCGTCCGCTCCCGCACGGTAATCCATGCCTCGATCGCCGCCCGGCGCAACCGCTCGCCTGGCTGCCGACATCTTCGCCGCCACGGGGTAGGCAAAGTCGGCCGACCCGTCGCGGGGCCGCTCGGGCAGCCGGCGAGGAGACTATGCCTATTGCCCATTCCAGAGCGTCAGAGCCTCGTCGCCTTGGCGATCGGCAGCGAGCTTGCCGATGTACCTGAAGCGGCCCTTGACCTTCCTGGCCCGGCGCCCGATGGCGGGCGTGAACCGCGGGAAGTCAGGGTGCAAGTCGGCCCGTATTCGTCGAACGGTGGCGTTGTTAGACTTGAGCATGGCCGGCTCTGCCTGTCTGCCGCGCCCAGAAACCCGTTGGGCCGCGAAGTGCCGGCGCCGGGTGTCAATCCATGGGGCGGCCGTGCCGCAGATGCAGCAGTCGGCCGCGGCGAATCGCTTTCGGATGGGTGGCCGAGTGGTCTAAGGCGGCAGTCTTGAAAACTGCAGGCGTCGCAAGGCGCCCGGGGGTTCGAATCCCTCCCCATCCGCCTTGATTTGAGAATATTTGAATCGATAATCTACGCAGGCGATGCAACTCAGCTTGGCAGTTGTCCCGGGGGAGGGACGCCTATGGCAAGCCGCGACGAGGTTCGACAGTTTCTCGTTGATCTGCCGGACGACCAATTCGTTGAGATCCTCTCCGACGTCGAGACGACGCGGCAAAGCAGGCTCGGGGCCGAGCGACTCGAGGAAATGCCTTCGGGTAACAATCGTGACTTGGTCGCGGAGTGGTTGGCCGGACGCCACTTGCAAACGGACCGGGGAATTTCCGAGATTTGGTATTTGCCGACGGATGCGCCGCCCAAAGAAATCAGGCTTTTGGAGGTCAACCGGCTTTTGAATCTGCCGATGAATGACAACCGACCCTTGTCGGCCGTCGATTTTGGCTTGGATGTCGATGGGCTCGATTACCTGGTAATGGTGGCGGATGTTACGCCCAGACAGGTCGAATTGATCCGTCAGGCCCGCCTGCTATTACCGCCGGGGTGGAATGCGGAAGGATCGCAAATCTTCCCTCGCGACCCACGATGAACGCTCAACAGGCGGCGTTTTTCCGGCAAGCCGCCGAGGACTGGCGAGTTTACAGTTCATTCAGGCGGAGCAGGCCGCGTACCGCTTGCCATGAACTGCACTATCTGCAAATGGCCACGGAAAAAATCGCCAAGGCCTATCGCTGGGGTACCTCGACCCCGCCCCGCGGGGAACACACGAGTTTCGTCGTATTCTTGCGCATGATCGCGGACCGGAAACGCACTCGGGAAGCGCTCGGACTTCAGTCGCAGGCGTACTCGCGCGCTTGGATTCGCGCGTCATTGCCGTTGGCCATCCAGATCGAGAATCTGGCTCCTGCGCTCGCGGGCGAGGGGCCAAACCCCGAGTATCCCTTCCCGCGTGCGTTGCCCCTAACGGCGCCCGTCGATCACGACTTTCAAGTGGTCGACGAATTGGACCGCCCCAATGGCCGCAAGTTGATCACGCTTGTTTCGGGATTGTTCGAAACATTTGCCCTCTGGTGTTGACCGCAGGCAGCAGTCTTGAAAACGACTGGCGTCGCAAGGCGCCGGCGGGTTCGGCAGGCCAAGCCTAATCTGCTACAATTTGGCGCTTGTGCCAGCCGGCCCGTGCAGTCGGGCCAACTCGGACCGCGATCGCCGAACGCAGCGGAGAATCGAACATGTCGACCGTCGTGCCGACGAAGATTGCCGGGGATTGGTCGCGGCGCGCGTTCACCTTGGTCGAGCTCTTGGTGGTGATCGCGATCATCGGCATCCTGATCGCGCTACTCCTGCCGGCGGTTCAGGCTGCCCGCGAGTCGGCCCGGCGGACCCAATGCTCGAACAACCTCAAGCAGCTCGGGCTGGCGATTTTGAATCACGAATCGGCCCGTCGCTTTCTGCCGAGCGAGGGCTGGGGCTTCGAGTGGACCGGCGACCCGGACCGCGGCTCGGGCGTCAGCCAGCCGGGCGGCTGGTTGTACGGAGCGCTGCCGTACATCGAAGAGACGGGCCTGGCCCAGATCGGCATGGGGCTGAGCGCCGCGCGCCCAGCTCCAGCTCGCCGAAGGCCGTGGCGATGGTCAAAGTAATCACCACGGTTCTGCCCGGGATCATGTGCCCGAGCCGGCGTGAGAACATGCTTTATCCCGCGGCGGGCGCCGGTCAGCTGAACGTGGGCTACGCCGCCAACGTGATTCATACGGACTACGCTTGCAACGGCGGCGACAATACGGTCGTCGACGCCACGCAGACCGGACAGCCCGGAACCTTTGCCCAGGGCGACGCCGGGTTCACTTACCCGCCCTCGAACGGCACCTGCGTGCCGCGGGCCGAGCTCAAGCTGCGGCAAATCACCGACGGACTGTCGAAGACGTATCTGATCGGCGAGAAGTATTTGCAGCCGGAGCTGTACACGACCGGCAACGACGCCGGCGACAACGAAAACGCGCTGACCGGACTGAACTGGGACAACGCCCGCACGGCGTCGACCGGCGGCGCCCCCTGCCCGCGCCGGATCGCCGGGTTATCCTTCGCCCTGCATGCCGCCGCAGCAGGATACGCCGGGCTACAACAACTACTGGATTTGGGGCAGCATCCACTCGGGCACGTTTCTGATGGTGTTTGCCGACGGTTCGGTGCATGGCATCGAATACTCGATCGATGCGGAGCTGCACCGCCGGTTGGGCAATCGCCAGGATACGCTGGTGATTGATACCACGAACCTCGCGCTATGATGCGCAGCCGCAAGGGGGGCAGGCGCGGCGGAAAAATTCGCCAGAATTTCGTGACGCTAGTTGACTTGGCTGATCGTCGTAGTCAAGATACGCGAGGAGATCTGCAAGTCGCGTGGTTTGCCGCGTTTTGCGGTCTTTTTGGCGGAGGCGGTAATCATGGGTCGCAGTCCCAAGACGACGCCGTGAAGAGTCGCCCAAAATCCTGGTCTTGATTGGCCGGGGTGTTCGGCGACTTTTTTCGTTTCGTTGCAGCTCGGTAGATCGAGTTGTCGTCGAGAGCGGAAAGAACCAGGTTCACCAACCAGAATAGAGGTGACCGGGTAAGTGTTCAGATAAGACGCTCGGATGTGGCGCGATTTGGCGACCCAGCCGGGAAGCTTAGTCGAAAGACCATGATTCACTGCGAATGAAAACGGTAAATAATAGAGTGTTCGGGTAAAACACTCGGCTGTGTCTGTCCGGTGCGACCCAGCCAGCCGAGCCGGTTTAAGGAACTGACGTTATTGGGTGGGTTAGTCCCCACCGCGGTGAGGGGAAATAGCGCTCGGCTTAATGTAAAGCGAAAACCGTAAATATCTACCGTGTTTTTAATGTTCGGTGCAGCCCATTCGGAAATTTCAGCCGTAACAGTTCGTGTTGCTCATCGTGTCAATCAACTCACTCTGCGGAAAACGCCTTAACGGAGACACTCTCATGACCAAACTTTTCAGCCTCGCCGCCCTGTTCGTCGCCCTGTTTGTCCTGGCCAGCAGCAATGCCCGGGCGGGATTGTTGGAAAGCGTTTACGAGACCCCGAACGCCCAAGGCGGTCATGGCCTTGTTCCCGGTGTAGCCAATCAACCGGCCAACAACGACCCGACCGACGCGTACATCACACAGCTCCAGGCAAGTCTGGCACACGTTGCGCCGACCTACACGTACATCAACAACGCGACAACGTTCAACTACTACGGAAACGGTGATGCCGACTCGGTTAGCACCTATCTGCACGCCGACGGTCCAGGCGCGGCGGGCAACACGGGCTCAGCTGACGGCACCCAGAACTACAACGTCGTGTACGATGCCAACGGCTTAATCAGTGTAAGCACGACCGGCTTGTACACTTTTACTGTGAATAACGCTGATGATGCGGTCCGCGTCTACGTCGGCGGCAGTCACCAGGTGGGCCAAACGGGTTCGTTGGTAGCCGAACAGAACTATCAGGGGAACATCGGCCCGGCTTCGACAACGGTCACGCTCACTGCCGGCCATGCCTATCCGTTCGAAGTCTTCACCTACCAAGGGTACGGCGGTGCCAACCTGAATCTCAGCATCACCGGTCCCGGCAGCGTCACCTTGACCCCCGAGCCGTCGTCCGTCATCCTCTGCGGCCTGGGTGCCATCCAGGGCAATCGCATGTGTTTTAGCGTCCAAACCCGAGGAGAATGCGGGCTAGCACCTGCTCGTTCCAGCCGGCCATCAGGCGTTTGCCACGCAGGCTCTCTTTGAGCGTAGTGTCCTGTTGCAAAATCGACAGCGCCAGTCGCCGGAGGGTGCTGGCGATTTCCGGCCCGTCGCCCTTGCGAATCCGCGAGCGGTCTTCGGAAAAAGTTACATCCAACGTCCAGTGCAAGCGGTTCTCGATGCCCCAGTGGTCGCGAACATGCTTGGCCAGCGTGCGGACGCGGGCCGGCAGGCTGCTGATGAAGTAACTGGTCTCGGTCTGCAACTTCTGGCCGATCGTCCGTTCCCGATACACCATGCCGATCGTCCGCAGTCCCTGCCAACGATGTTTCCGCCGCAACGATTCGGGCAACGGGCAGACGTAATACTCGCGTCGCTCCAGGCGGCCGTGTCCCTGCTCCACCGTTTTGTGACGCTTGACTTCGGCTGGCGCATAGTCGCGTTCGGCCAGATCGATGAAGTGGGCGCTCACGTCCGCCAGCAACGTCGGCTGGTTGTCTTTCAAAGTAATCACATAGTCGGCCTGGCGGGCGACGATCGCCTGAGCCGTCTCGCGTTGACAGTGCATGGCATCGAGCGTGACAACCGCGCCTTGCAGTTCGAGCAACTCCAGCAGTTGGGGCACAGCCGTAATCTCGTTCGACTTGTGGTCCACCGCGATTTGCCCCAGCGACAGACGCTGACCACAGGCCCAGGCGCTGACCAGGTGCAACGGGGAGCGGCCGGCCGCCGTGTCGAAACTGCCGCGCAAGGTCTTGCCGTCGATGGCCACGGTCTGGCCTGCCAGCGGTTCGCCGACCGCGGACAGCCAGCGCTGGACGCAGAGAAAGAACTGGGCCGTGTCGAGCCGGGCGAACACCCGGCTGAAGGTGTCGTGCGACGGAGTGCCGTGCGGCAGATCGAGAAATTCGGCAAACCAACGCCGACGGATGTGGGCGAATCGTTCGATGTCGGCATAGCTGTCGCAGCCCGCCACGGTGGCGCAGACGGCAATCGCAATTAGCGACAACAGCGGGTGCAAGCTGTTGGGTGCGCGTGGATCGTCCAGCGGTTCGAAGACGGAAAAACTTTCAACCAGCTTTGTAACGCTTGCCATAGCCCCTCCGTGAAATGCCGAGATTTCGTCAGCCGCCCCGCGGCCGACTTGACTCCTTCACGAACGAAGCAAACATTAAGCCAGAACGCCCTCGAACATGCGATTGCCCTGGGGTGCCATCGGCCTGCTGATCGCCACCCGCCGCCGCCGCAAGGCCTAGTTCGCCGGGTTCGCAGAATACAAAAACCGCCCGGGCCACGTGCTCGGGCGGTTTTTTTTACGCTGCGCAGGCGACTCTGTTCCGCGAGGGGCTCGGCGAGGGGGCATTAAGAAAGAGTCCCCACGCGCGGCTGCGGCCCTGGTTACAGCTTCGATTGCAGCACCCGCTGCAGCACGAAGCGGTGGCAGTGCCGCACGGCTTCGCCGCAGTGGCACAGGAGCGTCACGTTGCCCTGCTTGCCGAGCCGCTGGAGCAGGCGGAGCGTGAACTTCTGGCCGTGGTTCTTGATCGTGGCGTTGCGGCGGTCGAGGTCGCCGTCTTCGCGCAGCTCGCGCCGATACGCGCCGGGCAAACTCGGCCCAGTCGATGTCGCCGCTCTGGAACTCCGCCAGCAATTGCTCGCTCGGTCCCAGGCTCGCCATCCAAACGTCGTACCGCGAGGTGGCGAGCCGGCGCCCGCGAAACCGCGTGACGAGAATCCGCAGGCCATCCTTGCGCGGCTGGATCGGCGACTGGACGCATTTGGTTTTGATCATGGCCGGTTGTGAGGATGGCGACGGTTGGCGCAACGTCCTGGACGGTTTGGCCTCCATTCTAACCGCGCCCGCGGCTGCGACTTGGCAGCGCCGACGGGAATCGCCCGCAGGCCGATCCGTTCGATCGACGATGTCTCGGCGGCGCTCTCTCAGAGCATGACGGAGACGAATTCCGGGAAAGCGGCCCGTTTTTTCGGCGGTCGCCGGCACTTGCGGGTGGCTTGGCGGGCGAATTAGCATCGAAGGTGCCCCCCAACGACTGCGGTTTTCCTGGGCGGACCGCGGTACTCTTCCGGTGACTCGAACCCATGCCGAACTGGCTCAGCTCGCTCATTCGACCGTCGATCCGGCGGCCCGCCGGAGCCGAGGTTCACATGACGTTCGGCCAGACGTCGCTGGGCCGGACGGTCTCGCGGACGGGCTCGCTGCTCAAGCGGCAACTCTGGATCTGGCCGATCTTCGCGGTGGTGGTGCTGGCGACGATCGGCTACGGCATCAAGCGCTCGATCCACGCCACGATCGAGGCCACGCTCCGCTCGCAATTGCAGACGCTGCTCACGGTCGAGCGCTCGATGCTGGAAAAATGGCTGCACGTGCAAGAGGCGGGCGCCGTCTCGCTGGCCAACAGCCGAGTGGTCCGCGACACGATCGAGCAGATCTTGCAATTCGATCCTGGCGCGCCCACGTCGGAAGACAAGCCCACGCTCGATCAGCTGAACCAGCGCTTGGCCAAGGAGCTCGAGCCGGGCATGGCCTCCGAGCATTTCATCGATTTCTCGGTGATCGACAAGCAGCAGCGGATCGCCGCCGGGAGTAATCGCGAGCTGGTGGGCAAAACGGTCCCGCAGCAGTACGAGACATTTCTGGCCCGGCCGCTCGAAGGTCAGCCGACCGTATCTCCGCCGTATTCGAGCACGGTGCTGCTCAAGGATAGCGCCGGCAAGATGCGGAGCGGCGTGCCGACGATGCTCGTCTGCGCCGGTGCGGGACGACAATCTGCAAGTGGCCGCGGTGCTGGCTTTTCGCATCCGGCCGGAAAAGGAATTCACCGAGATCCTGCAGCTCGGCCGGATCGGCGCCACCGGCGAGACCTACGCGATCAACAAGGACGGGCTGATGGTTTCCAACAGCCGATTCGACGATGCCCTGACGCTCTTGGGTCTGCTGCCGGACGCGGACGACGCGGCATCGATCCTCAACGTTCACGTGCGCAATCCCGGCGGCAGCATGATCGAGGGCTTCCGCCCCACGGTTCGCCGCCGCGACCTGCCGCTGACCGACATCGCGGCCGCCGCCGTGGCCGGCGGATCGGGCGTCCGGATGACCGACTACCGCGATTATCGCGGTTCGCCTTCGGTGGGGGCGTATAGCTGGCTGCCCGAATATCAGCTGGGCATCATCACCGAGATCGACACGGCCGAGGCCTTTCGCCCGGTCACGATTTTGCAGTGGAGCTTCTTCACGCTGTTTGCCCTGCTGGTGGCCGCGGCGGCGGCGATCTTCGTGTTCACGTTGATCGTGGCCCGGCTGCAGCGCGAGGCCCGCAAGGCCGAGATCGAAGCCCGGCAGTTGGGCCAGTATCGCCTGCTGGAAATGATCGGGGCCGGCGGGATGGGCACCGTCTTCAAGGGGCAGCACGCCATGCTCCGCCGGCCGACGGCGATCAAGCTGCTCGACGTCGACCACGTGAGCGAGGCGGCCGTGGCCCGCTTCGAGCGCGAAGTCCAGATCACCTGCAATCTGAACAACCCGCACACGATCGCGATTTACGATTACGGCCGGACGCCCGAGGGGGTGTTCTACTACGCGATGGAGTATCTCGACGGGATCAACCTGCAGACGCTGGTCGACCAGTTCGGGCCGCAGCCCGAGGGACGCGTGGTCAGCATCCTGCGGCAGATCTGCGCCTCGCTGTACGAAGCCCACTCGCAGGGGCTGGTGCACCGCGATATCAAGCCGGCCAACCTGATGCTCAACCGCCGCGGCGGCGAGCCCGACGTGGTCAAAGTGCTGGACTTCGGCCTGGTCAAGGCGCTCGACGACAAGCAGCAGGCCGGTGGCGAAATGTCAGGCACGCCGCTGTATATGTCGCCCGAGGCGATTCAGACGCCCGATCAGATCGACGCCCGCAGCGACCTGTACGCTGTGGCGCCGTCGGCTATTTCCTGCTGACCGGCCAGACGGCGTTCAATGCGCAATCGCTCAGCGAGTTGTGGCAGGCTCATGTCGCGGCGACGCCGCTGGCGCCTTCCGAGCGGTTGCGGCAGCCCGTCTCGCCCGAGCTTGAGCACGCGATCCTGGCCTGCCTGGAAAAGAGCCGGGCCAAGTGCCCGCAGACGGCCCGCGACTTGGCCAACCTGCTCGAGCGCGTGCCGGCGACCTGGTCGCTCGACGAGGCGGAAGCCTGGTGGAGCCGCTACGAGCGCGGCCAGGCCGCCGGTCCCCAAGCCGGCCCGCAAACGGTCTCGGGCGAAACGGGATCGGCAAGCTCGGGTAACACGCTGACCGCGTCGCAGACGAACGCCCAGCCCGGCAAGCCGGCGCCCCTCTCCTCCGCCAGCCTGGAGCGGACGACCGTGTTTCAGCCCGAACCCGACGAGTCGGGCTGAGCAAATCGGTCTATCGCCCTGACGGCCAAGCGACCGCGGCGAATTGCATTGCCAAGGCTGCGCGGGCCGGCGAAGATAGGCGGGACATCGGCCGGCCCGGCACCGCTCGACCGCGGGCGAGCCACGGCCAAGCTTCGGCCCAGGCATTCCGCGACTGCCCGCAGCAGAGCTCATGGATTCCGCCGGTTTTTTCAGCAAAGCTCGGATCGTCGCGCCGGCCGGGTTCAACCGCTGGCGGGTGCCGCCGGCTTGCGTGGCGATTCATCTGTGCATCGGTTCGGTTTACGCCTGGAGCATCTTCAATCCGCAGTTGACGCGGATTCATGGCGTGGTGGCCAGCGCGCCGACGACTGGAATTTGCAGCAGGTCGTTTGGGTGTTCACCGTGGCGATCGTCTGCCTGGGCCTGGCTGCCGCCTTCGGCGGCAAATGGCTGGAGAAGGTCGGGCCGCGGGCCGTGGGCAGCGTGGCGGCCGTTTGCTGGGGCGGTGGACTGATGCTCGGGGCCGCCGGCATCGCCTGGCACAAGCTCGCCCTGCTGTACTTCGGTTACGGAGTGGTCGGCGGCTGCGGGCTGGGGCTGGGATACGTCTCGCCGGTCAGCACGCTGATTCGCTGGTTTCCCGATCGTCGCGGGATGGCCACCGGCCTGGCGATCATGGGCTTTGGCGGCGGGGCGATGATTGCTGCTCCGCTCAACGAAGCTCTGATGCGGCACTTCTACCGCGCGCCCGAGTATCTGGGAAAAGTTGCCGACGTGGATCTGACGACCGTCAGCGGCCGTCGCGTGGCAATGGTCGACGGCCACGAGCGGGACGTCGTCGTGCTGGGAGCGGGCGAGCAGGCCCAATTGCTCGTGCCGGCGGCCGAAGGAGTGTATCTGGCCGGCACGGGCAACAACGGCGCGGGCGAGACGTTCCTGGTGCTGGGGCTCGCGTATCTGGTGTGCATGCTCGTGGCGGCGATGTCGATTCGGATTCCTGCGCCCGATTGGCGGCCGAGTGGCTGGACCCCGCCGGCGGCGTCGGATTCGATCCGGCGGATGATCTCGATCGGCAACGTGGACATCGATCAGGCCCTGCGGACGCCGCAGTTTTATCAGCTGTGGATCATGCTGTGCTTCAACGTGGCGGCCGGGATCGCGGTGCTCGGCGTGGCCAAGACGATGCTGACCGAAATCTTCGGTTCGGCGCTGCCGAACATCGTCACCGGCGGATTTGCCGCCACGTACGTGCTGATGACCAGCGTGTTCAACATGCTGGGCCGGTTTTTCTGGGCCAGCGCGTCGGACATCATCGGACGCAAGCGGACGTACGCGATCTTCTTCGGCGCGGGGCGCTGCTGTATTTGTCGATCCCCTGGACCGCCAAGCAGATGAGCATCGATCCCTCGGTCACCTGGCTGGTGGAGTTTTACGTGGTGACGATGCTGATCTTCACCATGTATGGCGGGGGCTTCGCCACGATTCCGGCCTACCTGGCCGATCTGTTCGGCACCCGCTACGTGGGCGGCATCCACGGCCGGCTGCTCACCGCTTGGAGCACTGCCGGCGTGCTCGGGCCGCTGGCGATCACGTCGCTCCGCGAAAACGCGGTGCGGCGGGCGATCGCGAGCTTGAGCGAGCTGGTGTCGCCCGCGGCGTTCGCGGCCGAATTCGGCGCGCCGCTGAGCGAGCTGCCCAAGTTGATCGCGCAAAAGACCGTCACGATTCCCAAGCTGCTGGCCCTGGCTCCGCCGGGCACGGCCGATCCTTCCTGCACGCTCTACAACTCGACGATGTACCTGATGACCGGGCTGTTGCTCGTGGCTCTCTTGGCCAATGCCCTGGTCCGCCCCGTCGCGGCCCATCATCACTTGTCCGAAGACGAAGTTCCGGCGGCGAAGTAAGCGGTGGCCGCAGGCCCCGCCGTCGCAATCGTGGCCGTTCGGAGCGCCTACTTCAGCGGCAAGGGACCGCTTTGTGCAGAGCGCCGCTGGTGTGGCGCTCGGTTCGCTTTGACGTTGATTGGTCGCGCAGGAAATGGAAGTGCGCTGGTGCGGCGTTGCACATGCTAGCGGAACGCGATTCTCAAGCAATGCTGTAAATCTCACCGGAATCTCATTCGTTCGAAACGGATTCCAAGCTACGGCGGGCTACTATTCCCGCAGTGGTTTGGCAAACGTACGCACCTCCGAGGCCGAACAACACACCGTGCGCTCGCAAGACACACAGTGTACTCGCAAACACACAGTGGACTGGCAACACACGCAGTGCTATTCGCCACGGACGGCGTCGACCAATTCCAACTCACTTGCCCGGGACGTTTGTGTTTCGTCCGCCCCGGGGCATTGGGCCGCAGTGATGGATCACTTCCTTCAGCCGAACTGCGAGGCGCACTGTGATGAGAAACCACCTGTCTGACGGTCCGGCGTACGAGCGCGAGGGCGGGGCTCGCGGCGCACCCCGGGGTGCAACCGAGCCGAATTGGGCGAGCGAATTCGAGCCTGATTCGTGTGGCGAAAACCCTGCGAATTGCGCGGGCGAGCGGGCGACCCGCGTCGATCTGCACGTCCACAGCAAGCATTCCAATCGGCCCAGCGAGTGGATTCTGCGGCGGATCGGTTCGCCCGAAAGCTTCGTCGAGCCGCTGGAAATCTACCGCCGGGCGCGGCAGCGGGGGATGCAGTTCGTCACGGTTTCGGACCACAACTGCATCGACGGCGCGCTGGAGATCGCCCATCTGCCCGGCACCTTCCTGTCGACCGAGGTCACGACCTACTTTCCCGAGGATGGCTGCAAAGTCCACTGCCTGGTCTGCGGGATCAGCGAGGAACAGTTCCGCGCGATCCAGGAAGTCCGCCAGAACATTTACGACTTTCGCGACTACGTGCTCAGCCAGAACATCGTCTACTCGGTGGCCCACCCGCTGTTTCGCGTCAACGATCAGTTGACGGTTGAGCACGTGGAGAAGCTGCTGGTGATGTTCAATCGCTTCGAAGGGATCAACGGCACCCGCGACCCGCGGGCGAGCGAATTGGTCTCGCTGATCTTCCGCGAGCTCACGCCCGGCATGATTGCCGACATGGCCGAGCGGCACGGCCTGGAACCGTTGGGCCCCCGCCCCTGGAAGAAGTCGTTCACCGGCGGCAGCGACGATCACAGCGGCATCTACATCGCCAGCGCCTACACGCAGACTCCGCCGGCCGAATCGGTCGCCGAGTTTCTCGACCACTTGCGAGCCGACCGGCACGAGATGGGAGGCTCGTCGGGAACCAGCTTGCGGCTGGCCCACAGCTTCTACCACATTGCCTACGACTTCTATAAATCGCGGCTGCTGGGCGGCTCGCTGGCCCGGCGGAACTTGATCGACGAGCTGTTCCGCCGCGTGATCGACGGTCAGCGCCCCGCACGGCTGGGATTCAAGGACCGCTTGCGGTTTCTGGCTCGCCGGATCACGGCCCGGGCGACCGGCGCGCACGTGGCCGAGCACGCGCTGGTCGACGAGCTGTCGCAATTGCTCTCGCAATCGGAGCCGCCCAGCGGCGGAGTGCCGGCGGCGCGCGACGATCGGCACAGCTTCGAGACGGCTTGCCGCATTTCGCACCTGGTGACGTACGAGTTCTTCAAGAAGTTCCTCCGTTATCTGGGCGAGGGGCGGCTGGTCGACAGCCTGCAGACGTTTTCGGCCCTGGGGCCGGTGGCGCTGAGCATTGCCCCCTACCTGGCCGCGTTTCATACCCAGCACAAGGACGAGCGCTTCTTGCAGGCCGTGGCCGGCCACTTCCCCACGGCCGAACGCGCGGGTCCGCAAGAGCGGCCGCAAGGCCTTCGTCAGCGACACGTTTGCCGACGTCAACGGCGTCAGCCTGATGCTGCAGTGCCTGGCCGCCGAAGCCCGGCGGCAGGGCCGGGCGATGACCG
The DNA here is from genome assembly GCA_963828155.1 of uncultured Planctomycetaceae bacterium. Lineage (GTDB taxonomy): Bacteria > Planctomycetota > Planctomycetia > Pirellulales > PALSA-1355 > CAWCAX01. Next base: position 963,645 of record CAWHDQ010000004.1, on the reverse strand, counting down.
TCGTGACCAGCGGGCTGAAGATTCCGACCGACGGCGTAGCGGTCCGCAATTTCAAGCCGGTCGGATCGTTCGCCCTGCCCGAGTACGAAATGCAGCAGGCCGTATTCCCGCCGTTCCTGGAAGTGATCGAGTACCTGGAGCGGGAGCGGTTCGGCGAGCTGGTCATTTCCACGCCGGGCCCGGTCGGCCTGACGGCGCTGGCCGCGGGGCGGCTGCTGGGGATCCCCCTGGCGGGCATCTACCACACCGATTTTCCGCAATACGTCCGTTTGATGACTCAGGACGAAGCGCTCGAGCAATTGACCTGGCGCTACATGCACTGGTTCTACGACCAGATGCAAACGATCTATGTGCCGAGCGAGTATTACCGCCGGCATCTGATCGAAAACGGCTTCGACGCTCGGAAGCTGCAGCTCCTGCGGAACGGGGTCGACACCGAGCGGTTTTCGCCCGCCAAGCGCGACCCGCAATATTACCGCCGGCTGGGCGCGGCCAGCGGCTTCGTTTATCTGTACGTTGGCCGGGTCTCGCGAGAGAAGAACCTCGACCAGCTGCTCGATTCGTTCGTGCGGCTGCGGTCGCAGGGGCCCGCCGCCGATCTGGTCATCGTGGGCGACGGGCCGTATTTGGAAGACTTGCGGAAGCGCTACCGCCGCAGCGACGTGCTGTTCACCGGCTTTCTGGACGGCGAGGCCCTGACGCAAGCGTTTGCCAGTGCCGATGCCTTCGTCTTTCCCAGCACGACCGACACGTTCGGCAACGTGGTGCTGGAAGCCCAGGCTTCCGGGCTCCCGACGATCGTCTCGAATCAAGGCGGTTCGGCCGAAGTGGTCGACCATCGTCGCTCGGGCCTGATCTTCGACGCGGCCGATCCCGACGCCTTGCTGGCCGCGATGGAATGTTTGCGTCGCGATGATGCCCTGCGGACCTGCGTGCCCGGGCCGCGCTCGAAAATGCCGCCGGACACAGTTGGTCCCACGTGCTCGACCAGCTCTGGACCGGCACGGCGGCCGTCGAACCCGGCCCGGCGCACGACCGGTTGCACCGCATCCGGGCCAGTGCCGCGGGGGCGTCGCTGATGAGTCTGGATGTCGCGTGAACGAGCTGGCGTCAGGCCGTGTCGGGGCCAGGGGCTGGTGTTGCAAGGTGGTTAGGAGTCAGTCGGACGGCGGCGCCGGTGCCGCCGGGTAGGGGGAAAACATTCATCCTTCGGGGCCGCCAGGGAAACCATGAGACTTACAGACTGGATCGGGGCACGCTGTTTCGATTTCGTCCATCGGCATCAACTGGTCTACAACACTTGCTGGGAGGACCCCCGCGTCGACCGACCCGCGCTGGACTTGCGGGGCGACGACGTGCTGCTGACGATTACCTCCGCCGGCTGCAACGTGCTCGATTATGCCCTGCAGGGGGCGGGCAAGATCGTCGCGGTCGACTTGAACCCGCGGCAAAATGCTCTGCTGGAACTGAAGATCGCGGCGATCCGCCAGCTCGACTTCGAGCCGTTCTTTCAGCTGTTCGGCCGCGGGCGGCTGACCGACTGCGCGGCGATCTACGAACACAAGCTCCGCTGGGCCCTGTCGCCGTCGGCCCGCCGCTACTGGGACGGGCATCTCGACTTTTTCGAGGGTACCGAGCGCCGGCCGAGCTTCTACTTTCGCGGCACGACCGGCTGCTTTGCCTGGCTGGTGAACCGTTACATCGACAGCATCGACGGGCTGCGGGAACGGCTGGAAGAGCTGTTCGCCGCCCAATCGGTCGATGAGCAGCGGCGGATTTATGAAGACCACGCCGTACACACCGCCGTCTGGCGGCCCTACTTGCGGTGGTTGCTCCGCCGCGATTCAACGCTCTCGATGCTCGGCGTGCCGCGTCCGCAGCGGGCCCAGCTCGATACGTCGTACGTCGGCGGGATCGCCCGATTCATCGAGGACATGACCCGCTACGTGTTCACCTGCCTGCCGCTGCACGACAACTATTTCTGGCGCGTCTATTTCACCGGCCAGTACACGCCTGAGTGCTGTCCCGAGTACTTGCGGCGGGAGAACTTCGAGCGGCTCAAGGCGGGCCTGGTCGACCGGATCGAAATTCATACCTGCTCGGTGGCCCGGTACCTGCAGTCCGGCGAGCAGCCGATTACGCGGTTCGTGCTGTTGGATCACATGGACTGGCTCAGCGCCCGGCGGATCGACTGGCTGCAAGAGGAATGGCAGGCCATCATGCGCCGCGCGGCGCCGCAGGCCCGGTTGCTGTGGCGCAGCGCCGGTCACGGCAGCGAGTTTGTCGATCGGCTCGAAGTCGCGGTCGGCGAGCGGGCCGTCCGCGTCGGCGAGTTGCTCAAGTACCAAGCGACCTGGCGGCCGAGCTCCACCGGCTCGACCGGGTCCACACCTACGGCAGCTTTTTCATCGCCGACCTGGCAGTGTAGATTGCTGGGGGCCCGCGGCAGATTGCGGCGGCCGGCGGGGGCAATCGGCTTTGGGCCGCACGAATCACTCGGACCAGGAAACTCGGACCAGGAAGAACATCGAGGGCGCATGTCGCTGGCCTCTGATCTGCGGGTTCTCTGGCATCTGGCGGTCAGCCCGATTCGCGGCGAGACGCACGCCGAGCGTCTCGACAGCTTCTACGGTGCCCAGGTCCGGGATTACGACGCCTTTCGGGCTCGGCTGCTGCCGGGACGGCCGGAATTGCTCGCGGCACTGGCTGCGCCGCCAGGGGGCCGCTGGCTCGACCTGGGGGGCGGCACCGGCTGGAATGTCGAGTGCCTGTCGCCCCGGCTGGCGACGCTGTCCGACTTCTACCTGGTGGACTTGTCGGAAGCGATGCTCGGGCTTGCCCGAGAGCGGATCGCCAGGCATGGCTGGCGGAACGTGCATGCTTGCCGGGCCGATGCCACGACCTTCGAGCCGCCCGGCGGGCCGGTCGACGTGGTGACGTTCTCCTATTCGTTGACGATGATTCCCGACTGGTTCGCGGCGCTGGAAAATGCCTGGCAACGGCTGCGACCGGGCGGGCGGATCGGCGTGGTCGATTTCTACGTCGCCCGCAAGCATGCCGTCGCGCCGCGGCACCAGCACGGCTGGCTGACCCGGACGTTCTGGCCGGCGTGGTTCGCCCGGGACAACGTCTATTTAAGTCCCGATCACTTGCCCTACTTGCTCAGTCGTTTCGAAACCGAGCTTCTCGTCGAAGGCAAGGCCAAGGTACCCTATGTTCCGTTGGGCCGTGTTCCGTACTACGTTTTCGTGGGAAAGAAGCCGGCTTAGAGCGCGGGCAGCGCGCCCGGGCCGGCCGGCGGACCCCAGCCGTCGCTGCGGGGCGACCGGCGGCGTCGCATGGACGCGGTCGCGCTGGACTCACCCCCTCGGCAGGACCCAGCGGCATGTCCTGGTTGTGGACGACAACGCCTTTCGCTGCGTTTGGCTGGGCGCACCTGGCGGCCTTGGGACTGACCGCGGTTTTCGCGGTGCTGGTCGCGGCGGTTGGCCGCGCGTTTCGCGGGCGGCCGGCCGAGCGCTGGTTTAGCCGCGGCCTGGCCGTGGCGATCTTGCTGCTGCAAGGCGGCATGCAGCTCGAGAGCATGCGGCCCGCCAATTTTGCGATCGACGGCTCGCTGCCGCTGCAACTTTGCGACGTGGCCTGGATGGTGGCGATTTACGCCCTGTGGACCGAGCGCCGCTGGGCGTTCGGGATCGTTTACTACTGGGGGCTTACCGCCACGTCGCTGGCGATGCTCACGCCCGACTTGCATCAGGGCTTTCCGCATTTCGAGTTCTGGATGTTTTACTTCGGTCACGCCGTGGTGGTCGTGGCGGCGGTCTATTTGTGCTGGGGGATCGGGCTGCGGCCCGACTGGCGGCTCTATCGCCAGACTTGCCTGCTGACGGCCGGCTACGCAGCGATCGTCTATGGCCTGAACGCCCTGCTGCGGACCAACTACGTCTACCTGAACCACCCGGCCGATCCCGGCACGCTGCTGGATTTGTTCGGTCCCTACCCCTGCCACGTGGGCGTGGGCATCCTGCTGGCCTTTTCGCTGTGGGCCGCGTTGACCTGGCCCTGGGAACTGCTGGCGCAGCGCACGGGCGGGCAGCCTTCCGGTTGACCGCGCGCGCAAGCCGCTCCGGCCGCGTCAGCGGATCAGTTCGACGATCCCCCAGATCGCGCCTCCAAAGAGCGCCGCGAGCAAAGTCAGGGGCACCAGCGGATGGACGTTGTTCGCCAGACGGAAAAAATTGCACAGCAGCCCGACGCCGCGCTGGGGCAGCGTCCGTGGACTCTTCGAATACTCCATCGCCGCCTTGACGACGTAGAACACGCCGGTGTTCGCCGCCAGCACCGCCTGACTCAGCCAGGGGGAATTGGGGGGCACGATCAGGTAGTTGCACTTCAGCAGGATTCGCTGCTGCTCGTCCGGATGGAATTGCCCCTCCACCCAGTGGAACTCGCGGTGGAAATCGAGCAGGCCGAAATCGTAGGTCTCGAACGCTTTGGCCAGCTTGCTGTCGTGGAACACGACTTTGTAGGTCGCGTCGGACTGCAGATAGATCAGCGCCCGGACGACGGAGCCGAACGACAGAAACCGCAAGTTGCCGTCGTAATGCTTGTCGAACAGCCCCTGGTCGCCGCCGCTGTCCTTGTTGTAGTGCGAGATGTAGAGCTCGTCGGTGTGCTTCATCGGCGTCAGCACGCTCCCCGGCGGGAATTGGGCCCGGATGGCCTGCTCGATCACCGGGCTGTCGCGCAGCTGATCGATCCGGGCCTGGATGTTTTCCGGCAGCATGCGGATATAGACGTGCTTCGAGGGCCGCTCGATCAGGTCGGCCCGGAAGTATTCTTCGACCCAGTCGGCCAACTCGTCGATCGTGGCCCGGTCGTGCGGGTCGTCGAAGCGGCCGGCGGCGGCCGGAAAAAGGCGGGCAGCCTTCGCCGGACGTGGATCGGGCTCGATCGTCGCCAGACTCGATGCGTCGCTCATGCGTTCTCCCTTGAAGGAAATAGACCCGGCCCTGGCCGCGGCCGGTCGGTTGTCGAATAGCAGCTAGTACAAGACCTGTGCATAGGCCGCGGTGCCGACGGCAAGCGTTGCGCTTGCCAACCAGCTCGGGCCGCCCAGGCTGGCCAGAGCCAGCTCTGTCACCCCGGCGCTGACCAGCAGCCCCAGGCCGAGCATCGGCGAGGCCAGCGCCGTGCCGGCCGACTTGCCGACATCAGCTGCCGACCGCCGGGCCCAGCGCCGCTGCGGCACGAGCGCGAGTTCCATCAGGAGCAGGCCAAGATTCAAGGCCACATGCCCCAGGGCGAGCGGCCACCAGCGGGCGCGGAAGTCGGCATTGAGCAGCGTGCCGCCGAAGGCCGCGATGTTGCCCAGCAGCATCGGGTGCGAAATCCAGGAGTACGGAAACGCAGTGATTCGTTGCGGCGGCAGATCGGCCAGCTCGTAGCCGTAGTAGGTCCGGTCGGCGCCCAGCGCCCGGGCTCCGGCCAGGTTCAACCCAAAGCCCAGGCCCACGACGACGAGCGACACGGCGTCGAGCGGAAGCGTTAAATAGGCGCAGTCCGAGCGCCGCGAGCGAGACGCTCTTCAGCAAGATCGCGTCGCGCTTGAAGACGTGCAGATCCTGGGCGCCCAGGTAATAGGCCAGGAAGTACAGGTAGTAGTGCCAATAACTGACCAGATAAACCGCGCCGGTCCGCTCGCCCGTCACCGCGGCCCAAGCCAGAATCAAGATCAGGAACAACACGCTGGCCAGCAGCGATGCGGCCGACCGCGGCGGCGCGGCGACAGGCTCGGCAGTAGGAACGGCAGATACCACGATGGCGCGGGGACGGGTCGATGGGGGCTGTGCCTCACGCTGGCGGTAGTTTATGTCGGAAGTGCCAGTCGCTGAATCCCGCTTTGCTGGTCTTGCGATCTATGAACACGATCTGCATCATTGGCTAACGTTAGGAGCAATATGGCCTCGCCCGACCTCATCGCGCACGGACTGCAATTGCATCGCGCGGGCGAGTTTGCCCAGGCCGAGGCGACGTACCGCCGCGTCCTCGATTCCGATCCGCGGAATGCCGACGTGTGGTGCGTGCTGGGAATGGTTCAACGGGCCCAGGGCCGACTGGACGAGGCCGAGGTCAGCCTCCGGCAAGCATTGCTGCTGCGGCCCGAGGCGATCGAAGCCCTGGTCAACCTGGGCAACGTGTTCATTTGCCGCCAGCAATGGACGGAAGCCGCGGCGCAGTACGGCCGGGCACTTGAGCTGCAGCCGCAATATTCGGACGCGCACGGCAACCTGGGGGTGGCGCTCCGCGGCTTGGGGCAACTGGACGCGGCGATTGCCCAGTACGAAGAGGCGCTCCGCTTGCGGCCGGGCCAGCCGCACTTGCACGCCAACCTGGCCGATGCGCTGAAGGCCGCGGGCCGGTTCGACGAAGCGGTGGAGCAAGTTCGCCGGGCATCGAGTTGCAGCCCGGCATGAGCCTGGCCCATCTGGACTTGGCGGACGTCGCGGCGCACCTCGAGCGCGGTTGCCGTCCGCACCGCCAGCGAGCCTCCCCCTTCCGCGACGCCAACCACCCCAGCCGAGCTCGTCCGCTCGGGCGACGCGCTCATTCAAGAGGGGCAATTTGCCGCGGCCCGGGATGCCTTCCTGCAGGCCGTCGAGCTTGACCCGGGCCTGGCCGCCGCCCATTCGGGTTTGGGTCAGGCACAGCTGAAGCTGGGCGAAAGCGATGCGGCGGTCGCCAGCCTTGAGCGCTCCCTGGCGATTGATCCTGAGCAGGCCGACGTGCTCACGAACCTGGGCCGGGCCTATGTCGCTCGCCAGGATTGGCCGGCGGCCACCGCTCAGTTCCGCCGGGCCCTGGAGTGCCAGCCCGATTATGCCGATGCCCACGTCAGCCTGGGCGTCGCGCTGCGGCGGCAGGGCTTGCTCGACGAGGCGGCGGCGAGCTACCGACAGGCCATTCGCCTGCGGCCCGATTACGCGCATGCCCACAACAATCTGGCCAACGTGCTCAAGGCCCAGGGCCGCCTGGCCGAGAGCGTCGCGAGCTACGAGGAGGCCCTGCGGCTGCTGCCCGAGTATCCCGACGCCCATAAGAACCTGGCGATGGTTCGCCTGACGCTCGGCGACTTCGAACGCGGCTGGGCGGAATTCGAGTGGCGCTGGCGGTGTGCGGAGTTCGTCGAGCCGCGGTATCCGTTCCCGCGCTGGGACGGCTCGTCGCCCCCGGGTAAGACCATCCTCCTCCATCCCGAGCAAGGTCTGGGCGACACGCTGCAGTTCATCCGCTACGCCCGGCTGCTCATGCGGCGAGGGGGCCCGCGTGATTCTGGCTTGCCCTCCGCCGCTGCGTCCGCTGATGAACTTGCTGCCCGAGCTTGATGCCCTTTGCGAGCTGGGGCGCGACGTGCCGATCTGCGACTGTTATATTCCGCTGCTGAGCCTGCCCGGCGTGCTGCGGACGACGGTCGAAACCGTTCCGGCCGACGTTCCCTATCTGGCAGCCGATGCGGGATTGATCGCCCACTGGCGAAGCGCTCTGGGGCCGGCCGGACCATTTCGGATCGGCATCGCCTGGCAGGGCTCGCCCACCTACAACCACGACCGCTGGCGGTCGATCCAGCTGGCCGAGTTCGCCCCGTTGGCGGGCGTGCCGGGCGTCGAGCTCGTCAGCCTGCAAAAGGGTTTTGGTGCCGAGCAGGCGGCCGGTGTGGGATTTCCGCTGCTTGATCTGAGCGGCCAAATCGACGAGGCAGCGGGACCCCTGATGGACACGGCCGCGATCATGCGGAACCTCGACCTGGTCGTCACGAGCGACACGTCCCTGGCGCCACCTGGCTGGTGGGCTGGGCGTGCCGGTTTGGGTCGCCCTGCCCTACGTGGCCGATTGGCGGTGGCTGATCGAGCGGGACGACAGCCCCTGGTATCCCAGCATGCGGCTGTTTCGCCAGGGCAAACCGGGTGACTGGCCGGGCGTCTTTGGCCGGATCGCGGCGGCGGTCGACCAGCTCCGGGCGGCGTCGGGTTAAGGCCGCAACTCTCATCTTGGCCGGCCCAACCGCTGCGGCACCTGGCCGGCGGGCTGCCAGTTTTTGTTGCACGTCGTGCGAACGAACGTGACATTTGCGGCGGCGAGTTCGGCCAACCCGGCGCCTGCGTCTTGTCGCGGTTTGCCGCAGAAAAACGGGCAAAACCGACTCCGTTCACCCCGCCGGTAGCAGCGGTACGGCGATTGCTCCAGCCGGGGGGGCGGGGGCCGATCCTTTTGTCTGGTTCCCCGCGCCCCCGCAGCCCCTTAGGTGGAACCAAGAACGATGAGCGAAACACTGACCCTGGGTACCGAATTCGGCGCTCTGGACCATCGAGGAAATCTGCCGCCTGGCCTCGGTGACCGGCGACTCCAGCGAAACGCTGACCAACGTGGTCGAGTTTATCCAGCAGCGGTTCGAGGCCGACGTCTGTTCGGTCTATCTGCTCGAGCCCGACCGGACCCGACCTGGTCCTGGCCGCCACCAAGGGGCTGCGTCCCGAGAGCGTCGGCCGGGTGCGGATGCGGCTCGACGAGGGCCTGGTCGGCCTGGTAGCCGAGCAGCTTCGCCCGCAGATGGTCGAAGATGCTTTCCGCCACCCGCGGTTCAAATATTTTGGCGAGACGGGCGAAGACCCGTACCGTTCGTTCCTGGGCGTGCCGCTGATCGACCAAGGGCTGCTGCAGGGCGTGCTGGTCCTGCAGACGACCGGCTCCCGGAAATTCACGCCCGACGAGGTGGGATTGCTGGTCGGCACGGGGGCCCAGTTGGCCCCGATCGTGGCCGAAGCCCGGACGCTGGGCCAGTTCATTGCTCCGGCCCACCAGCGGCTCAAGGCCCTGGCTCAGAACCTGTGGTGGAGTTGGGATGAGGAAGCGGTCAGCCTGTTTCGCGACCTCGACCCGCTCTTGTGGCGCGAGGTCGACCACAACCCGATCGCCATGCTCCAGCAGATGTCGGCCGACAAGCTGGAGCAGCGGGCCTCGCAAATGGCCCTGCACAGCCGGATCAATTACACCTATCGCCGGCTGCAGGAGTATCTCAACTCGACCAAGACCTGGGGCCTGCGCCATGCCGGCGTGCTCTGGGCCCGGCCGGTGGCCTACTTCTCGGCCGAGTTCGGCATTCACGAGTCGCTGCCGATCTATTCGGGTGGCTTGGGCGTCCTGTCGGGCGACCACATCAAGAGCGCTCGGATCTGAACATCCCGCTGATCGGCATCGGGCTGTTCTACAGCCAGGGCTATTTCAAGCAGCGGCTCAACGCGGCCGGCTGGCAGGAAGAAGACTACCTCAATACCGACCACCGCTGCCTGCCGATGAAGCTGGCCACCGATCCCGAGGGCAAGCCGGTCACGGTGCGGATCGAAACCCGCACCGGCGCGATCGGGGCCCGGGTCTGGCAATTGGCCGTCGGCCGCAACACGCTGTATCTGCTCGACTCGGACATCGAGGGCAACCAGCCGGAAGACCGCGAGCTGACTGCCCGGCTCTACGGCGGCGACCAGCGGGTGCGGATTCGCCAGGAGTTGCTGCTGGGGATCGGCGGGGTGCGGGCCCTGCAGGCCCTGCGGATCGCCCCGGGCGTGTTCCATCTGAACGAAGGGCACAGCGCCTTTGCCGTGCTCGAGCTGCTGCGGCAGCGGATGGAGCGCGAGGGGATCAGCGCCGAAGAGGCGGCCCGCCGGGTGTCGAAGCAGGTCGTCTTCACCACGCACACGCCGGTGCCGGCCGGGCACGACCGCTTCTCGCCCGCGATGATCGAAGAGCACCTGGGCCCGCTGCGAGACGCGATCGGCCAGCAGTGCGACCCGTTCATGGCCTGGGGCCGGGTCGATCCCTATAACCCGAACGAAGATTTCTGCATGACCGTGCTGGCCCTGAAGCTGTCGCGGCGGTGCAACGCGGTCTCGTCGCTGCACGGCGAAGTCTCGCGGAGCATGTGGACCGGGCTCTGGCCGGGCCGGCCGGAGGAAGCCGTGCCGATCGGTCACATCACCAACGGCGTACACGTGCTCAGTTGGCTCGCTCCGCAGATGCACCAGGTTTTCGATCGTCACTTGGGCCCCGATTGGCCCGAGCGGAGCGGCGACCCGGGTTTTTGGGAAGGCGTCGAGCGGATCGACGATGGCGAACTCTGGGAAACGCATCAGACGCTTAAGGCCCGGCTGCTCGACTTCGTTCGCCGCCGTGCGATGGCTCAGGCCGAACGCCGGGGCGAATCGGCCGAGCGGATCGGGTCCTTGCGGCGAGTACTCAGTCTGGACGCACTGACGATCGGTTTTGCCCGGCGGTTCGCCACCTACAAGCGGGCCAATCTGCTGTTCCACGACCTCGATCGCCTGGCGGCCCTGGTCAACGATCCGCGGATGCCGGTGCAGTTCGTCTTCGCCGGCAAGGCCCACCCGCACGACCGGCCGGGCAAGCTGATCATGCAACAGATCTCCGAGCTGAGCCAGCGAGCCGCGATTCGCCGGCAAGCTGGTGTTGATCGAAGACTACGACCTGAACGTCGGCCGGCACCTGGTGCAGGGGGTCGACGTCTGGCTGAACAATCCCGCGCCGCCCGCTGGAAGCCTCGGGCACCAGCGGCGAAAAGGTCGTGCTCAACGGCGGCTTGAATCTGTCGGTGCTCGACGGCTGGTGGGCCGAAGCCTACGACGGCCTGAACGGCTTCGCGATCGGCATGGGCGAGACCCACACCTCGACCGAGCGGCACGACGAAATGGATCAGCTGGCCCTGCTCCAGACGCTGCAGCACGAAGTCGTGCCGCTGTACTACAAGCGCGACCACGACGGCATGCCCCGCGCCTGGATCGCGCGGATGAAGCGCGGCATCCGCACGCATGGGCTGGCAGTTCAGTGCCGACCGGATGGTCAAGGATTACGTGCTGCAGTCGTACATCCCCGCCGCCGGCGGGAAGTGCAGCGACATGTCGCGGATCTAGTCTCGCGCGACGGTCGTAATGTGAGCAAGAGCGAACCGAGCGATGTCCCAGGTCGAAAAAATGCGGGCCGAGATGCCGCCACCCGTCGTGGATCGGCCCGATGTCGTGCTGCGCCGGCCGCCGGAGTCGGCATCGCCTGCCAGCCGGCGGTACGCGGGCGACTGCCCGCAGCATCACATTCGCGTCGTGGTTTCCCGGCCGACGTTCTATGACAACATTGCCCACCTGCGGGCCCAAGTTGCGCCGAGCAAGCTTTGCGTCGTGCTCAAGGCCAATGCCTACGGCCACGGCCTGACGCCGCTCGTGCCAGTGGCCGTGGCGGCCGGCGCCGATTACCTCGGCATCTGCACCAATCCCGAGGCCGCGGACATCCGCGCGAGGGCTTCGGTTTGCCGATCCTCCGGCTGCGAATGGGCCTGCCGGAAGAGCTCGACCAGTCGGCCGCCGAGCTGAATATCGAAGAGCAGGTCGGCACTCTGGAAGCCGCCGAATATCTGTCGTCGCTGGGCCAGCGGCGCGGCCGGCCGATTCCGGTACACCTCAAGATCGACGCCGGCATGGGCCGCAGCGGGTTCTTCGTCAACGAAGACGCCCTGATTCGCCGCGTCTGCCGGATGCGGGGCCTCGAGATCGTGGGCATCATGTCCCACTTCGCCAGTTCCGACGGCGCCGACCTGGGCCGGACGCTGGCCAGCCTCGAAGCGTTCGAGCATTTCTGCGATCGCTTGCACAGCGTGCTGCCGGCCGACGTGCTGATCCACACGCACAACAGCGCCGCCACGGTCCGGCTGCCCGCGCGGCGGCACGACATGGTCCGCGTGGGAGCGGCCTGCTTCGGGGTGCGCACTTCGCAAGATTTTGCCAATCCGCCCGAGCTGCGGCCGGTGATGTCGGTCCGCACCCGGGTGGCTCAGGTCCGCGACGTGCCGGCCGGCTGGACGATCGGCTACGGCGGCCTGTTCACCACCCAGCGGGCCAGCCGGATCGCGGCCTTGCCGGTCGGGTTCGGCGAGGGCTATCCCCGCGCGCTATTCAACAAGGGGGAGGTGCTGATCCACGGCCGCCGCTGCCCGGTGGTGGGCCGCGTGTCGCTCAACATCGTGACCGTCGACGTGACCGATCTGGACGTGCCCGTTCGCTGGGGGGACGAGGTGGTGCTGGTCGGCCGCCAGGGCAACGAGGAGATCACGTTCGAGATGCTGGCCGACAAGTTCGCCAGCGTGCACACCGAGATCAACCTGATGGCCGGCAGCATGAACGAAGTGGAGTACGAGTGAGCCCAATTTCGCAGTTGCGACGGTGGCCCGCTGTCGCCGCGGTGCTGTCGCGTGTCACTCCGTATCCTCGCCTCGGTTTTTTTCGTCCGCAGGGGGCTTCACCGGCGGACGCGGATCTTTAGCCTCCCTGGTTGCGCCCCGTTCGGTGAGCAATTTGACCAGCTCTGCGTCCTGGGCTTCGTTGGCGCGCTTGAGTGTATTGGCACCAGCCAGATCCCGGGCGTTGATGTCTGCCCCGTGGTCCAGGAGCAGTTTGACGACTTCGAGGCGACCGGGCTCGGGAGGCTCGCGTCCCGCCGCGGCGATCAGCGGAGTTCGGCCGCGAGCGCTGCGGGCCGAAACATTGGCCCCGGCCGAAACTAAGAGCTGCACAAGGTTCGTTCGCGCGTTCTTCGCCGCGAGGTGCAGCGGCGTTTCCTTCGTAGCCCGAAAGCCGCCTGGCGGCCCGCAGCCGCCTCCGTCATAGGCTTCGAGCTCGGCCTCCAGATCGGCGCCGGCTTCGATCAGGGCGGTGGCAACTTCGGCCTCACCGGCTTCGGCGGCCAGGTGCAGCGCAGTGCGCGAGCGCCAATCGCGGGCTTCCAATTTGGCCCCGTGTCGAAGCAGCACTTTCACCGCCGCTAAGTGGCCATGCCGGACCGCGTCGTGCAATTGGCTGGGACGAAGCGGGTCGCCGGCTTCGAGAAGCAAGTTGAGCATCTCGGCGTGCCCCTGGGCGGCAGCCAAGTCGGCTGGAGTCTGGCAATCGAAGCTCGCGTCCAGGCCTTCCTGCGGAGGATCGAGTTTGACGCGTCCACCGCTTTCCAGCAGGAACCGGCCCACCGCCAGCTGATTCGCCGCGGCGGCATATGCGAGCGGAGAGCGATCTTCGCCATCGGGGAGAAACGCCCGGGCGGGATCCCGCTGAACCGCTTGCCGCACGGCTTCGACATCGCCGAGAGCAGCGTGACTGAAGATATCCTCCGTCGCGCCATGCTCGATCAGCAACCTGGCCACTTCGACGTGCTGCGCGAACGTGGCGGCGTCGAGCGGAGTTATACCCGACTCGGTCCGGAGATTGACATCCGCACCTGCTTTCAGCAACTGTGCCACAACCTGGCGATGTCCTTGATCGGCTGCCTGATACAGTGCTCGCGGCACCTCCTGAGTTTGCAGGTCGATCTTGGCGCCTCGGGCGAGCAGCAGCTCGACGATTTGCAGCTTCCCGCGCTGGGCGGCAAATGGCAGCATGCCAAAACCCCTGCCGAGGCTCTGGCCGGAGAAGTGGTAGGGCTCGGGACCACGTGGCCCACTCGGGAAACTTGTCGAGGACAGCGGCCAGCTCGCCGGTCTTTCCCTCATCGACAAGTTCGGCCACGTCATACGTGGACAGATTCTTCGCGGCGAACTTGTCCTCCAGTTCTTGTGATTCCTGCTCGTCGACAGCGGCCGGCATTTGCTTCCCGCCTGCGTCGAAAACAGCTTCGATCTGCTGCCGCAGGTCGTCCGCCTCGAACCAGCCCTGGCGCGCGCGGACCACTCCGCCTTGAACGAGGATGGCCATGTTGGGGCCAGCCCCCAAAGCCTTCCAGGCCGCGTTGTCCAGGCCGTCGACGTAGATCGGCTGCTTGATTTGCAATCGCTCGCGAAACTCCGCCGCGAGTTTCTGCCGCCCTCCGAGCGTGGTGGGCTGGCGTCGCAAAATCTTGTCGCGGACGTTTTCGTCGGTCACGTCGACGAATCCCTTGTAGGGGCAGACGTCCTGCTTGGGATGCGCTTCGATTACATAGATCACCACAACGCTAAGCAATTGGTCGTAATCGACGGCGAGTTTCGCCACCTCCGGCCAACGACTGCGCGACTTGGGACACGTCAGCGAGCTCGGTGACGAGCAGTGTCAACGGCTCGCTCCTCCACGCGTTCGGACAGCGGCTGATCCTCGCCCTCCGGCGTGCTCAGGACGAGGCTCGGCAGCCGTTCGCCGGGCTGGGCTCCCAGTGTGCTGAAGGTCAGATCGACTTTGCCGGCGGCCGGCGCCGCAGGTCTTGCGGGAGGCTCGGCGGCCGAAGATTGCTGACGGATCCCGAGCCCCCAACTCACGAGGGCCACGACCGCCAGGACACACATGGCGCTCGGAAGCGCGTGCCTCAAAACCGCCAAGCGCTGGCCAATCCCCGCCATGGCTGCGACTCCTTGCAAGAACTGCAGGCTGAAATGCGAACGAGCCATCGCCGGCCGCGGCACTGCCCGATCACGCTGGAGAAATGAGGCCGATCGCTCGGGCAGCGCACGTCGACGCCGTATTTTACCGCTTGCCGAGTGGGCGAACCAGCGCCGCGCCGCGGCTGGACTCCGATAGGGCATCCGCTGCGCAGGCCGGAGCGCGCGGCGCGAGGGCCAAAAGTCCTCGCGCCGCGCGGCCACTCGGCTCCGGCCAGCAAGCTGGCTCACATCCCGACTGGCTGGGCTTGCATGCTCAGGCCGTGAAAGACTTCCCACTGGCCCGACTCGCTAGAGAGCAGGCAATGCCCGCGGTCGCCCGCCACGCCGTAGTGGCCCAGGTGATCGTGCAGATCAATGGTCGGACCGGTGCCGACGTATTGCTCGCCGTTCCAATTGAGCAATCGGGCCCGGGCGCTATAGCCCGGTTCGAGTCGTTCCAGCAGGGAAAACATTTTGAGATCGTTCATGATCGGATTTCCTTCAAGTTTGGTTGAGTGCAACGAATCGGTCGGCGCCGCCGGATCAACGGCGCGACCTGGGGACTGCTGCCAGCGCCGAAACGTTCCGGCACCGCGGCCACGCGTGAATGCAGATGCCGCCTGCGCTCCGGCGGAGCGGGCGGCCAGCTTAGAATGCGCCGCAGCGCAACAGGTGCGTCCGGCGCGGCGCCGCTTAACAGCGCAGCGGCCCGCCGATTCCGTTGCCCACCGAAAGCCACGGCAGTGGCTGAGAATAGGTCGCCCGGCCGACCGCCGGCTCTTGGCCCAACAGCGGCATGCTAGCCACCGGCAGCGACACCGATCGAGCGGCGGGCGTCAGCCGCGCAGGCAGGGCCTGCTCGACCGGGTCGAGCGAATTGCTCGACTCGCTATCATCGCTGGCCAGCTCGCTTTCGTCGGCCAGCGAGCACGACCAGGCAGCCGTCGTCGAACCGCCCAGGGCGAAGACGCCGCACAACAGCAGGATCCAGATTCGGTGCAATCGCGGCATATGGGCACTCGAAGGGCTGAAAAACCTGCTTGTTTTACCGGTCGCCGCCGCGGAGCGAAAACATAGTTTCACGGTAAGTATACGCATGCCGCGGCCCCTTGGTTCCGGGGCGGGAATAATATTCTCCCCCGGGCCCCGGACTCTAGCCCGAATTCGCCGGGCGTCCGGCGCCGGACGCCAGAAAACCCCGCGACAGCCTGGCGAGGCGATTCGGATGGCCAGCCGCTTAGTGCCGCGTAAAGTGGTGATAGACCACGGTCGGCTCGAAGTTCTCGCCAGGCTTGAGGTGGACTTTCCAGGTGACCTGCGAGCTGTTGTTCACGGCCGGGTGGCCGTGGTACTGCACCCAGTCGGCCGCGTCGAAAGCCCGGAGCGTGACCTGGCCCTCGTCGCTGGCCTTGTCCACCTTGCCGCCAACGCGGAGGGTGATCTCGGCGTCGACGTCGACGGCCTTGTTGTTGCACAGGTCGAGCTTGATTTCCTTGTCGATCCGGGCGTAATTGTGCCCGTCCCACTGCAGGCTGTTGAGTTGGCGGCCGACTTCCTTCTCGCTCAGGCTGCCCCGGGTATCGACCGAAACGGTCACCGGCACGCGCACCTCGTCCTTGGGCGGCGTGTAGGTCAATAGCTCCTGGGCCAGCGGCTGATTGCCCTCGACGATCATCGCCGCGCCGGTCGTCCAAGGGACATTGGTCGTATTGGTCAGGACGATCTGGTGCCAGACCTCGTTCTTCGAGAGGGCGAGCGGCGATTTCGTGCCCGCCCCGCTCGGGGCGGCGTCGGTGTCGGACTTGGTCAGGTGCACGTCCCAGGTGTAGAGGTCGCGATAGGGAACCGTGGCGGAAAAGATCGGCACGGCGATCCGATCGCCCTTGCCCAGCGAAAGCCTGGGCAGGTGATACACGAACAGGTCCTGGGAGCCGCCGGCCGTGAGTTCGCCCGGCAGGTTGATTTCGCCCTGGGCGGCGGGATTGGCCTGGGCTTGCGGGCGGCGGAATTCGCCGGCCCGTTGGGAGTACATGGCATTCGAGAGCGAGTTGGCCGAGTTGCCCATCAGGTCGGGGGCCGCTTCGGCCAGCGCGTTGCGGAGCGTGGCTTCGAGCACCAAGGGGCTGGGCGTGGTGCGGAAGCGAAAGTTCGGCACGCCGACCACGATGTCCATTGGCACGTCGTCGAAGTCTTCGGCCTCGTTCAGCAGCTCGGCCTGCAGGGCGACGTCGGCCGTCTTCTTGGCATCCTTTTCGGCCAGCGACACGCGGTAGGTCGGAATCCACCGCATGCCGGGACGGAAGTACATGATCGTCAGGGCTTGCTTCTTTTCCTTGCCCTCGAAGCGGAAGCTGAGCCGCTTGGTTTTCTTGGCCGTGGTGAGCGTCTTGCCGAGCGTGGTTGTCATGTCTTTGACGACCACCGAGCGAACTTCGCCCACCGGCAAGAGCACGTCACCTTCGTCGGTCCGGAGGACGAAGTTGCTGCCGGTGATGGCCGTGATCGTGTGCTCGCTGGGTGTCGGGCTTTGAACGAGACGTACGGCCCGGCTCGACAGGAATGCCGCCGGCTTCGGCTTGGCGGCGGCGGACGGAGTCAGATCGAGCAACTCCAGCTGGGCCGGTGTGAGCTGGGCTGCGGTGCGGTCGACGAGCACTTCCTGAATGACGCCCGAGTAAAACGTCTTGTCGTGCATCTCCACCCGGGCGAGCTTGCCCTTGTTGGCCAGCAAGATTTCGATCGGCTGCGTGCAGGGGAGCTGCTTTTCTTCGCTGTCCTTGGTTTCCTTCCAGCCGGCCAGCATCGAGATCAGCCGCCCGTCCTCCGGGACGGCCCAGAACGAGCCCAGCACGGCGGCGTCGGGCACGTCGTCGGTGTAGACCTCGCCGTCGGCGTCGGTGGTGGCCACGCCGTGCTTGAGGATCAGCGAATAGCCGTCCTTGAAGATGATGGCCCGCTCGGTGGTCAGGGTCAGCTCGTGCGGGTTCTTTTCGGCGGCCTGTGCCAAGCCGGCGCCAAGCTGCCCGCAAGACAGCGGCAGGGAAACCATCAGCAGCCAGGAAATGCGGCCAGTCATTATGTGGGGCTCCGAAGAATTGCCGAGGAAAGGGGCACTCGACGCGCCCTCATCGTACCGCCGGCAAGGTCGGAGCACGGTAACGGGTCGGTAACAAGGGCTGGAGAGAGGGCTGCAAGAGAATGACGCCGGCCGGGAAGATTGCCTGACACCGGCTCTCGCGATCGTCTTAGCGCTCCGAGAGGAGCAGTTCGACGGCGACCAGCAATCCCAAGCCTAGCAGGCAGCCGTAAGCGACGCGAGGATTCGTCCGGCCCGCGGTGCTGCCCAGTCCGAAGTCGGCGCCCTGACCATGCCAGAGCCAAAAACCTGCCGGCACGGAGACGATGCCGAACAGCCATAGCTGCCACAGGGCCGCGCCATGACTGAGCAATTGCCCGCAATCGCCGATACGCTCCAGCGAACCGGCGGCCAGGTAGGCTCCGTTGGCCACCAGACAAAACCCCGCGAAGAACCGGGCGACAAAGGTCCACGGCGATCGCAGTCTGGCTGCGAGACGCCAAACGACGAGCGGAACGAGGACGCCCACGATCGGTCCGGCCCAGGTGACCACCAGCGGATGAGGATTGACCGAGAAATCGGTCCGCGAAATGGTCAGCGGGTGGAGGACGACCCGTTCGACGTGGGCACCACTCAGCCACGCGGCCAGAACGTGGCCCAGCTCATGCACGGCTTGCATGCCGAGCCACGAGCCGAGCAACACCGACACAATCAGAACCGCCCGCTGCATGGACTGCACGGAAATGCTCTCCAAATTCGCGACGCTCCAAGCGCCAACTTCTGACCGCGCAACGGCTGCCTTCATGATACTTCCACGCGGTGGCATGAAGTGTCTTGGAGTGCGCTTGCTAGCCGCGGTTCGACTCCGCTTCGTCGGGGCAATTCGAGGCGACGCTGGCGGTTGCGCAATTTGCACAACCGGAGCGAGCGGCCCGCGTTCGACCGTGGAGCAGCCGCGCGTGACGGTCGTAATCGGCGGCTCCTGGCAAGAATCTGCCCTCAGCAGTATGATCGAACCTGCAATCACATCGCGACACACGATCGAGGTGGAACCTGATGGCCAAGGCCAAATCTCCCCGCAAGCAAACCCCCGGCTCGGCGCCCGCCCCCGACCGGAAGGCCCCAGCCAACGCCAAACCGGCCAAGAAATCCAGCAAACCCAAAACCGCCAAACCGGGGACCCGTCCGATCGATATGGAACTGGGAGACGGACGACTGCTGCGTCAGGACACGCCCCGCTCCAGCCACGCGGATTGGAAAGCGCCGGCCGAGCGCCGCGATCCGATCGACATCCTGGTCGAGACCAGCGTCGACCGCGTGCCGCATCTGCTGCCGATCCGCTACGGCCGGATGATGCAATCGCCGTTCGCTTTCTATCGCGGCGCGGCGGCAATCATGGCGGCCGATCTGGCCCACACTCCGGCGACGGGCCTGCGGGTGCAACTCTGCGGCGATTGCCACTTGCTCAATTTCGGCGTCTTCGCCACGCCCGAGCGGCGACTGATTTTCGACGTCAACGATTTTGACGAATCGCTGCCCGGCCCCTGGGAGTGGGACCTCAAGCGGCTGGCCACCAGCTTCGTGATCGCCGGCGAGCACAACAATTTCAAGGCTTCGCAGTCGCGGGCCGCGGCGGTGGCCTGTGTCCGCAGTTATCGGCAGCGGCTGGCGCGGTTCGCCGACATGCGGGCGATCGACGTCTGGTACGAACGGGTCGACGTGCAGGAGTTGCTCGACCACGCCCCGCAAAAGGAATTTCGCCGCCAGGATCGCGACGCGCTGCAAAAAGCCGCGGCCGGCCTGCGCGAGCACGAGAATCCCAAGCTCTGGGACGAGAGCGACGGCCAGGCGCGGATCCACGACAATCCGCCGCTGATCTATCATCCCGAGCATGCCGAGGCGCTGGAGTTCGTCGACCATCTGCGCGAAGCGTTCAAGTCGTACCGCCGGACGCTGGCCGACGAGCGGCGCGTGCTGCTCGACCGCTATCGGCTGGTCGATCATGCGGTCAAAGTAGTCGGCGTGGGCAGCGTCGGCACCCGCTGCGGCATTCTGCTGCTGATGGCCGGGCCGGGCGACCCGCTGTTCCTGCAAGTCAAAGAGGCGTGTACGTCCGTCCTCGAGCCCTACGCCGGCAAGTCGGTCTACGACAATCATGGCCAGCGGGTGGTCACCGGCCAGCGGCTGATGCAAGCCGCCAGCGATCTGTTCCTGGGCTGGACCAAGGGGCACTCGGGCCGGCACTTCTACGTCCGGCAGCTGCGCGACGTGAAGGTCAAGCCGATGGTCGAGATCTTCGATCCCGCCACCATGAACAGCTACGCCGACTCGTGCGGCTGGGTGCTGGCCCGGGCCCACGCCCGCAGCGGCGATCCCAAGCGAATCAGCCAGTACCTGGGCAACAGCAATCGGATCGACGAATCGATCGCCGATTTCGCCGAAGCCTACGCCCGGCAAAACGAGACCGACCACGCCGCCTTGGCCAAAGCCGTCCGCGACGGGCGGATTGCGGCCGAGGTCGAACGTTAGTGGGCGAATGGACCCCCTGAGCCGTCGGGCGGGCTATCCGGGGCATCGATCGCGGTTCTGCGCATCCGGGCTGTATAAAAACCGCGCTCAGTGCTTGTTCGCGCCCGCCCAGTCGATCATCATGAGGCGTCCAGGCAAGAGTGCGGAATTCGACGTAGGCGACTGACCCGTGGATGGATCTCCATGGTCGATCTCGTCCAATCGCTGCTCAAGCATTGCCCGGCCGTTCCGCGAGCGCTCATCGACGCGCATCTGCGGCGGATGCCGGAGACGTACCTGGAGAGCTATTCGCCGGCCGAGATGGGCCGGCATCTGAAGCTGCTCGCCCGGCTCACTCGCGAGCAACCGATCGAGGTCGAAGTACGTCCCTTGGGCGGACGCGACTACGAAGTCTGCGTGGTCGGGTTCGATCGCACCGGGGTCCTGGCCGCGATTACGACGTCGCTCGCCAGCCAAGGCTTCGACACGCAAGATCTGCATCTGGCCACGTACCAGACCGACCCCGATCGAGAAGAGGACCGGGCCCGGTTCGTCGACGTGGCCCGGGTGGCATCGAAGGAGCGCATTCCGCTGGCCGAAACGGCCCAAGTGCTCCGCGAGCGGCTGTGCATCGCCTACTTGCACCTGGCCGAAGGCGATCTGCTGAGCTCCCAGACCGCGGCGGCCGACAGCCGCTCGACGATGAATGGACCGGCGCCGCGCGTGGCCAAGCCCGCCGCTACGCCCTGGGTGGTCAAAGAGGGCCTGCTGCTGGGCGACTTTCGCCTGGAGACCAAGCTGGCCACCGGCGGCATGAGCGAAGTCTACCTGGCGAAGCAAGTGAGCTTGGATCGCAAAGCCGCCGTGAAGATTGTCTCCACGCCGTCGCTCGCTTCCGATCCAACGCTGGCCCGGTTTCAAAAAGAGGCCACGGTGCTGGCCTCGTTCATGTGTCCGCAGATCGTGCAGGTGCTGGCTTGCGGCACGGCCGGCGCGGCCAACGGGCAGGTGCTCCGCTGGCTGGCGATGGAATATCTGCCGGGGGGCGATCTGGCCAGTTGGGCTCGCCGCCACGGCCCGCCGCCCAACGACGTGGTGGCCGCGTGGCTGTTCGAGGCGCTGCTGGGACTGCAATACGCCCATCAGCACGGCATCGTCCACCGCGACCTCAAGCCGCACAACCTGCTGCTGACCGCCGAGGGCCACCTGAAGATCAGCGACTTCGGCCTGCTGAAGGAAGCAGGTGTGGAGGATCTGGAACTGACCAAGCACGGCGCCGTGCTCGGCACGCCGCATTACATTTCTCCCGAGCAAGCGCTGGGCAACTCAGTCGACGAACGGGCCGACATCTATTCTCTGGGTGCGAGTTTCTTTTACCTGCTCACCGGCCGGCTGACGTTTCAGGAACGGAGCTCGACGGCCATGTTGATCAAAGTTACCCAGCACGACGCGCCGGCGCTGTTGGACGTGGCTCCGCAGGCCGCCCGCCCGCTGGCGCTGATCATCGATCGGATGATCGCTCTGCGACCAGAAGACCGGTATCAAAACGTGCGGGTGGTCCTGGAAGACCTGAAGAGCTATGCCCAGCGCGGGTTGCTGCAACCGGCCATCGGCGGCCGGGCCTTCCAGACCGGCGAGGATTGGTCGCCCGACATCACGCAGGACTTTGTCCCCAGTCAGTCGCGCAGCCCGGACTGAGGGCGCCCGCTGCCGCCGCGGCCGACGTCGAGCGCCGGCCGATCGGCGGGTTCGTAGCGGTTTTATCGCCGCTCGTGGCGGGTATTGTCCGCGCGCCGAGTGGATTTTATCGCAGCCATTGGGCCTTGCCCGGTCGCGGCTGAGAATCCAAGATACACTTCCCGAGGAGTTCCGCGGTTTGGGTCGGCGACCCATTTCGCGCGCCGGAGGCAACGCCGCCACGCTACCCGCGGGCGGTGTCCGACCAGGAAGGTGCATGGACGCGGGCAGCGTCTCAGATCCTCTTTCTGTCGGGTGATGCCATGCAGCGGCGTCGGTTTCTGTTTTGGGTCGGCCTGGGTCTGTTTAACCTGGGCGAGAAGTTGCGGGCCGACGGCTTCGACCAGTTGGCCGCGGCCACGATGAAGGCGGCCGGCAGCGGCGGGGCCGCGGGGGGCACAAACGCCGCCAGCAGTGAGAAGGCCACCCACTGGCGGGCCGAGAGCAATTCCAACTGGCAGTGGTACGAGCGCGAGACGCTCGTCGGCGGACGCTGGAAAGTGACCGGCATCACCACGCCGATCCACCGCGAGACCGGCGAGCCCTACACCGAGAGGACGGGCTATCTCGATCCCAGCTTGGTGCCGGCCGACCTGCGGGTGTGGGACGCCCCCGATCCGGAAGAAGCCAAGGCCGACGGCGAGAACGTCGTCCATCGGCCCGACCCGGCCCGCCGGGCCCGCCACGGCCGGCCCCCCAGCCGCTGGCTGCGGAGCCTGAATGCCGACGAGCTGCGGATCTGGCTCAAGACGATCGACGTGCCCGAGGCGGGCGTCGAGGGGATGACCTACTGGACCCACCTGACGCGCGACCACTACTTCCTTCCGGCCAAGATCGAAGGTCTCTCGATCGCCGAGCAGGCCAAGCTGCACGCGGCGGCGCATGAAGGGTACTGAGCGGAGACTGGCGGCAGCCGGTGCCGGTTCGGTGCGCGGGCGTCGCGGCCCCGATTCTGTCACGGCGCATGGCGACATTTGCAGGCTACCGCCTCCGCCCAGTTCTGCTGCGCCGTGCGTGAATGGCAGGATGCCGGCCGCTGGAAAAAACTAGCGCCTTGCATCGCTCTGTCTTCTGTCTGTCCCGCAGAGGTGCTAGAACATGGGCACTTTTGATGTCGCGTCCCGGTGCGCGAACAGGGACGTTCGCCAACTTTTCGCCGCCGTCCTGGCACCCTGAATTCCCGGTGGCTCCCGTGGTGCCGTGTCGCGCGTCGCTGCTTTATCTGTCTCTGGGGGTCACATGAAAACCGAGATGGTAGTCAAGCTGCACAGCCAATTCGAGGCGTACGCGCAGGTCGACGAGGGCGTAGAGTTCTGGAGGGCCAGAAATCTGCAAGAGCTGCTCGGATACGCAAAATGGGACAACTTCGTCAACGTGATCGAAAAGGCCAAAATTGCCTGCCGAAACGCGGGCCAGGCGATCGAGGACCATTTTGCCGACTCCGGGAAAATGGTGGACATTGGTTCAGGAACCCAACGGGAGGTCGCAGATATTGCGCTAACTCGCTATGCGTGCTATCTCGTTGCCCAAAATGGCGACCCGGCAAAGGATCAAATCGCATTCGCGCAACGTATTTTGCGGTTCAGACCCGCAAGCAGGAGATAATCGAACAGCGACTGAGCGAAATCGAGAGGCTCCACGGCGAGAGAAGCTGACGGTTTCAGAACGGCAGTTGTCGGGGATAATCTTCGACAGAGTCGGTGATGGCCAAAGTTTTGCGCATTCGCAGCAAGGGCGATCAGAGCGCTTTTCGGAGGCAAAACAACGCAGGACATGAAAGACAGGATGGGCGTGCCCGCCAGTCGGCCACTTGCGGACTTCCTGCCGACCATCACGATCAAGGCGAAGGACTTCGCCAATGAAATCACGAACTTCAACATCAAGCGCGACTCCCTGGCTTCCGAGCAATCGATCACGTCCGAGCACGTCAAGAACAACCGCGACGTACGCAAGCTCCTGGCGGACAGGAGTATTCAGCCTGAGGCACTTCCCCCCGCCGAGGATATCAAGAAGCTGGAGCGGCGGGTGAAGGCGGAAGAAAAGAAGCTGCCCGCCAAAGTCCCGAGGCTACGAAAAAAGGACAACTAGCTCGTAGCAGCCCCCTCGGCGGAGCTTTCTATGCGCGGTAGGATGGGCGGATGCGATTCACCGTCCGCGCTTCTGCTCGCCACCTCATTCGTCGGGGTCGTGCTCGCGGCTGGAAATGCCCTTTCGCTCTTTCTGAAGCGATTTGGCCTCCGCCTCAAGAGCGGCCCCCAAGTGGCAATTGCTCTGGCCTTTTACAGCCCGCTCTGGGCGCCGATTGCCGTCGCCGCCTACTCGGCCGGGCGGCGCAAATTCGACCTGAGAACTCTGGTAGTCCTGATTGCTGCCGAGGTCGCCGCGTTCGGCCTGGTGGCTATCGCGATCCAACTCTACGACTACGTGATGGAAATCCCCGGCCCGATACCCCCCGTCCCGCCGTGATCGCTTGTCCATGAAATCAGCAACACGGATTTCAGCCGCCGCCTACCACGGCCTGTGGCAAGGCCACGCCGCCGCCGGTATGCTGTCTGTTTGCAGGCAATCTGCTTATCGCAGTCCCGGGAGTTCATTCCGGACGGCCGGCTCGCGGGACGAAAAGTCTTCAGCTCCAAATCAATCGACGAACGCCACTCGCTCAGGAGACACGTCATGGCGCGCAAGCAAACGAATCTTTCCCGGCGGCGGTTCATGCAGACCGCGCTCGCGGCGGGGGCCGCGGTCGCGGCGCCGCAGATCATTCCCGGCTCGGCCCTGGGCCTGGACGGGGCCACGCCCCCAGCGAACGGGTGGTGGTCGGCGGGATCGGCATCGGCAACCGCGGCACCTACGACCTGGGCTGCTTCCTGGAGCAGAAGGACGTGCAGTTCGTCGCCGTGTGCGACATCAAGCAGGCCCGCCGCGAAGCGGTCAAGAAGATGATCGACGAGCATCACAAGACCACCGACTGCCAGATGTATCGCGATCTGCGCGAGGTGCTCGACCGTAACGACATCGACGCGGTGCTGATCGCCACTGGGCCCAACTGGCACGCCACCGCCGCCATGGCCGCGGCCCGGGCCGGCAAAGACATCTACTGCGAAAAGCCCTGCACGAAGAACATCTCGCAAAGCCTGATCCTGCGCGAGACGATGCGCCGCACCGGCCGCGTGTTTCAGGCCGGCACGCAGCGCCGCAGCCTGCCGCACTTCGCGTTTGCCTGCGAGCTCGCCCGGACCGGCAAGCTCGGCAAGCTCAAGGCGGTCTACGCGCATCCGGCCGGCATGACGGCGATGATGAGCGGCTGGCTGCCTGCCGAGCCCGAGCCGGCCAAGGACGTGATCGATTGGGATTTGTACCTCGGCCCCGCGGCCTGGAGACCCTACAACGCCCGCCTGCTCGACGGCTTCAATTTCGAAAAAGGGGGCGGCCTCGTCGGCGGCGGCGTGCTGGAGTGGGGCTCGCACTGCGTCGACCTCTGCCAATGGGCGATGGGCGATGCGGTCGTGCCGGTCGAATACAACCCGCCGGTCGACGGCAAGCTGGTCGCCAAGTACAAGGACGGCGTGCAGTTGATCCTCCGCGAGACGGGCTGGATTCCGCTGGGCAGTTGCCCGGTGCGGTTCGAGGGGGAAACCGGCTGGGTCGAAACGGCCGACAGCGGCAAGCTGGTGCTCAGCTCGCCCGAGCTGCTGGCCGGCCGCACGGTGGCCGAAATCGGCGGCTACCCGGCGACGTTCCACGTGCGGAACTTTTTGGACTGCGTGAAGTCGCGCAGCCAGCCGCGGACCAATGCCGACGCGGCCTGCAACGCTCACATCGCCTGTCATGCGGCCAACGTGGCCCTGGCCCTGAACCGGAAGGTCGACTTCGACCCGGTCAAGAACGAGTTCATCAATGACGACGAGGCCAATCGCCTGCGGAGCGAAGCCCTCCGCGAGCCGTGGCGGCTGTAATTCCTACCGCTCGGCCGATGCTACTCTCGTTCGTCGTTTCCTCCCGCACACTCGACCTTCAGGATAAACAGTCATGCGTCATTCAAGATCTCTCGCCGCCCGGGGCCTGCTGGCTATGGCGGTCGTCGCGCTGGCGCTCGCTGGTGGCCCAGGCTGCCGACCCGCAGAATGCGGACAAGGAAAAAGAACTGATCGGCGTGCTGCAGACTTCGCCGCCGCCGGAAAAAGCGATCGCCTGCAAGAAGCTGGCCATCTACGGCAGCAAGGCGGCGGTGCCCGAGCTGGCCAAGCTGCTGACCGATGCGGAGCTGGCCTCTTGGGCCCGGATCGCCCTGGAAGCGATTCCCGATCCGGCGGCCGATGAGGCCCTGCGCAGGCCGCGCTCGGCTCGCTGCAAGGCCGGCTGGCGATCGGCACGATCAACTCGCTGGGCGTGCGGCGCGATGCCGGCTCGGTGGCCGTGCTGGTGGCCCGCTTGAAAGATGCCGATCCCGAAGTCGCCACCGCGGCGGCCGTGGCCCTGGGACGCGTGGGCAACGATGCCGCCCTGGCAGCCCTGCGGAATGCGCTGCCCACGGCGCCGGCAGGCGTTCGCTCGGGCGTGGCCGAGGGCTGCATCCTGTGCGCCGAGCGGCTGCTGGCCGACGGCAAGCACAAGCCGGCCGCCGACGTGTACGACGAAGTCCGCAAAGCCGAGGTGCCCAAGCCGCGCAAGCTCGAAGCCACCCGCGGGGCGGTGCTGGCCCGCAAGACGGAGGGAATTCCGCTGTTGGTCGAGCTGCTGAAGTCATCCGACAAGCAAACGATGCAGCTGGGCTTCACGGTTGCCCGCGAGCTACCGGGCCGCGAAGTGGCCGATGCTCTGGCGAAAGAACTGGCCGGCGCCGCGGCGGAGCGGGCGGCGCTGTTGCTCTACGCCCTGGCCGACCGGAACGATTCGGTCCTCTCGCCGGCGATCCTGGCGGCTGCCAAGGGGGGCGATAAACAAATCCAGATCGCGGCGATCAGCTTGATCGGCCGCTCGGGCGACGCCTCGACCGTGGCCGGGCTGATCGAAGCCGCCGCCGCGGCGACCGACGACGAAGTGGCCCAGGCCGCCAAGACGGCCCTGGGAACCCTGCCGGCGACAAGGTCGACGCCGAAATCGCCGCCCGGCTGCCGCAAGCCGAGGGCAAGGCCCTGTCGGTATTGATCGACACCGTCGGTCAGCGACGCATTCCCGCCGACGCCGCCGTTGGTCAAGAACCTGGCCAATGCCGACCCGGCAATCCGCTCGGCCGCGCTGGCGGCCCTGGGCGAAACGATCGGTCCCAAGGAATTGTCGGTGCTGATCGACCCGGTCCTCTCGCCCAAGAGTGCCGACGATGCGAAGGTCGCGGCCCGGCGCTGCAGGCCGCGAGCGTGCGGATGGCCGATCGCGAGGCCTGCGCCGCCGAGTTGGCGGCCGCCCTGCCCCGGGCACCCGCCGCGGCCAAGAAGGACCTGCTCAACGTGCTCGGCGCGATGGGCGGGCCCAAGGCCCTGGCCACGATCGCCGCGACGATGAACGGCGGCGACGACGAGCTGCAGGACGCCGGCAGCCGGCTGCTGGGCGAATGGATGACCGCCGACGCGGCCCCCGTGCTGCTCGAACAGGCGAAGACCTCGTCGGCCGACAAGTACCAGGTTCGGGCCTTGCGCGGTTACATCCGCATCGCCCGGCAGTTCACGCTGCCGCTGGAGCAGCGGGCCGAAATGTGCCGCCGGGCCCTGGAAGCG
Source organism: uncultured Planctomycetaceae bacterium (assembly GCA_963828155.1). Classification (GTDB taxonomy): domain Bacteria; phylum Planctomycetota; class Planctomycetia; order Pirellulales; family PALSA-1355; genus CAWCAX01. Next base: position 936,173 of record CAWHDQ010000004.1, on the reverse strand, counting down.
GCCAATCGTCCCGAAGAGCAGAAGCTGGTTCTGGCCGTGCTGGAGCGCTATCCGCACGCCGAGACGCTCAAGATCGCCGTCGGCGCGACCGAGATTCCCGGCCTGAAGGAAGACGCCGGCCGCTCGGCCCTGATCGTGGCCCAGAAGCTGGGCAACGACGTGCCTGAGGTCCGGGCCCAATTGGCCAAAGCCGGGCTCGAGCCGCTCAAGGTCGAGATCATCAAGGCCGAGTACGGCGCGGGCGGCACGCAGCGCGACGTGACTTTGCTGCTGCAAAAGCACGCCAAGGGACTGGCCACGATCGATCTGCCGGGCCAGTACAACGACGTGCTCGGCGGCGACCCGGCTCAGGGGGTGCCCAAGGTGCTCAAGATTCAGTACCGGATGAACGGCAAGACGGGCGAAGCCACGTTCGGCGAGAACCAGCCGATCGCGCTGCCCACGCCGAAGTGATCGCGCCAGGTAACCGATCGTCGCCAAGCGTCACGCCCTGAAGGGGCGTCGGACCTCAGCCCAGGGTTGAGCCGTCCGCGGCGAAACCCTGGGTGATCGGGACCGCAGGCGTGTGCGCTATCCGCCCTGCAAGGGCGGCGGAGCGAGCAAGACGGCGTGTGCGCTGCGTCGCGAAAATCCGACTGCGCCGCGGAAATCCACCCGGCGGCAGACGATTCCATCGCCCCGACAGGGCGAGTTGTCCTTCTCGAGGGCGCATCAAACCCCAGGCTGGCGCGCTGCTTGCCCTGAGCGGGAATCTAGAATCCCTTGGGGCTTTCACGCGGCAGCGAGACGAGATCGAACCCTACCGCAGCTCGTCCTGCGCCCGGTGGGCGGTGGTCGGTGCGGTTTGCGCGGCCGGACCGGTGGCCGGCTGCGAAGCGGTGGGCTGCGATGTGCCGGACTCGGCGGCTTCGCGCGAGGCGGTGCTGAGCAGCCAGCCGAGCGCGAAGGGAATGCCCAGCACCAGCACGATTCCCGCGGCCAGCTTGGCCAGGGTGTGGTGCGGCACGACGTGCCGGGCGAGCTTCATCTCGGGCGAGTAGTAGCCCAGCTTGCGCTTGATGTTGCGCTTCTCGTTGCCCCACCAGCGGAACGGCCGGAGGATGGCGGTGATGCCCAGCTTGCGCTTGAGACGCTTCTTCTCGGCGGTGATGCCCAGCAAGGTTTTCAGCGAGCTGCGGCGATAACGAATTTCGGACATGGACGCCTCTCCTGAACGGCGAAGACCTTTTCCGGCCTGATTGGCCTGGGCACCCCCTGCGCGGCGGAGATTTATAGCGAAAGCCGCCGCCCGCCGGAACGGCAGATTGGGCCCGGCGGCGGCAACGGGGTGACGGCAGCCGCCGTCGGGGGCGCCGCGGTGCTATCACGGCCCGGAGCCGCCGTGAGCGGCGAGGCGCTAGCCGCCGGTTCGATCAGGGACGAAATCGGACCGTGTGCGCCACTGCCAGGGACCGGCACCAGCTTGCCCCGCTGACATCCCCAGCCCGCAACCCGCCGGCCGCCATCGCGACGCGTCGACAGGCTGCGAGTTCCGACAGGCCCGGCGCCGCAGTGAGCGGCAAGGCGCTAGCCGCCGGTTCGATCCGGGACGAAATCAGACCTTGTGTGCCACTGCCAGAAATCGGCACCAGCTTGCGCCGGGAACAGCCCCACGCCCAGCACACCGGCGGCTAACGCCGCACCGCTCACGGCCGGAGGGCAATCGCCGCACGGCGGTTGGTTTGTGCCGCGAGGCCTATTCGTCCGAATCGAGCCTGCCCAGCGAGACGGCGCCACAGTGAGCGGCGAGGCGCAGCCGCCGGTTCGATCGGGGACGAACTCGGACCGTGTGCGGTACTGCAAGAAATCGGCACCGCCTTGCGCCGCGAATATCCCCCAGCACCCAAATGCACCGACGGCTATCCGCCGCACCGCTCACGGCCGGAGGGCAACAGCCGCACGGCGGTTGGCTTGTGCCCCGAGGCCTATTCGTCCGAATCGAGCCGGCCCAGCGAGACGGCCTCGCAGTGAGCGGCGAGGCGGCTAGCCGCCGGTTCGATGAGGGACGAAATCGGACCTTGTGCGGTACTGCAAGAGATCGGCACCAGCTTGCGCCGGGAACAGCCCCAGCACCCAATGCACCGGCGGCTACCCGCCGCACCGCTCACGGCCGGAGGGCAATCGCCGCACCGCGGGTCGCGCGGATTTGGCGGCTATTCGTCCGAATCGAGCCGGCCGAGCGAGACGGCGGCGGCCCGGCGGACTTCGGAGCTTTCGTCCTTGAGTCGCCTTGCTGAGGGCGGCGGTGGCCGCGGGAATGCCTGGTCCGATGTCGCCCAGCGCGAGCACGGCCGCCACGCGGACGTCGATGTCCTTATCGCTCGCGGCCTCGGCCAGGCCGGGGACCGCTTCTTCGGCGTTCTCGCCGAGCTGCCCCAGTGCGGTGGCCACGGCCACGCGGACGGCCGGGTCTTGATCGCGGAGCGACAGAGTCAGGGTCGGCACGGCGTCTTTGGCGTCAGGCCCGAACTCGGCCAGGGCGTCGGCCGCGGTGCGGCGGACGTCGGTGTCGTCGTCGCGCACCGCCACGGCCAGGCGGCGAACCGCAGCGCGGGCCGGCCGGCCGATCTCGCCCAGCGCGAACGCCGCGGAACCGCGGACCGCCACGTCCTTGTCGGTCAGCAAGTCGGCCAGCGCGTTGACGTGGGGATCGATCTTCGAGTCGATCAGGGCCAGGGTGCAGAGGGCATAGACCTGCACTCGCTTGTCGTCCTGCTTGCCGGCCTCGCGGAGGGCGGGCACGGCCGCCGACGCGTCGGGCCCGATCCGGCCCAGGGCCAGGGCCGCCGCCCCGCGGATGTCGGGATCCTTGTCCTTGAGCAGCTCGGCCAGGCCGGCGCGGCCGCCTTGGCCGGTGCGCCGATCCGGCCCAGGGCCACGATCGCCGCCCCGCGGACGTCGAGGTCCGAATCCTTAAGTGCGCCGATCAAGGCCGGCACCGCGGGGGCCGCGTCGGCCCCGAACCGGCCGAGCGACAGGACCGTGGTGCGACGCACTTCGACGTCGTCGTCGCCTAGTGCGCCGATCAGGGCTTTGACGGCCACGGCGTTCGGAGATTCGTCGTCGGCTCCGCGGGCGGCCGCGGCCGGCAACAAAAGGATGCGCCAAGACCGGCGCCAGGAGCCAGGCTCGGGGCGAAGCCCCGCGCCCGATTCGCGTGCCGCCGTGGAAAGCCGCCGTTCGATTCGCCGCGTCGCTCATGATGCACCTCAGTGACGAAACTGCCCGGCCCCGCTCCGTGGCGGGGTCGGGCAGGCGATGTCGTTAGCTCAAGTTTAACTGCAACTCATGCCGGCCGCCACGCTCCGCCCGGGCGGGGCGAAACAGACCGGCCGGGCGATTCAGCCCCGCGGGCGATGATCGCCATGCTCGTGGTGGCCATGCTCATGCTGGCCATGCTCGCTATGGTGACCGTGCGTTCCCGGACCGCGACCACCCGGGCCGCCGCCGTGACCGTGATGGCTCACCGGCCGATGCGAACCGCCCCACGACCCGTGTCCGCCCCACGACCCGTGTCCACCGAAGTGGTGCTGGCCGTGGTGGTGTCCGTGGTGGGCGTGGTGATGACCATGTCCACCGCCGAACCCGTGGTGACCATGCCAGCCGCCGCGGTGTCCGCGACCATGACCAAAACCGTGCTGGCCATGTCCGCAGCCGCGACGGCCGCGACCATGTCCAAAGCCGTGGTGACCGTGCCCGCGACCGTGGTGTCCGCGGCCGTGGCCGAAGCCATGCTGACCGTGACCGCGACCATGACGTCCGCGACCATGACCGAAGCCGTGGTGGCCGTGCCCGCGATGTCCACGCCCGCCGCCGAAGCCATGATGCCCATGACCCCGACTGTGGCGTCCGCGACCATGTCCGAAGCCGTGGTGGCCGTGACCCCGACCGTGGTGTCCACGTCCATGGCCGAAGCCGTGGTGACCGTGTCCGCGATGTCCGCGGCCGTGGCCGAAGCCGTGGTGACCGTGTCCGCGACCGTGGCGTCCGCGTCCGTGGCCGAAGCCGTGGTGGCCGTGTCCGCGACCGTGGTGCCCACGTCCGCCGCCGAAGCCATGATGTCCATGACCCCGACCGTGGCAACCGCGTCCGCCCCCGAAGCCGTGGCGACCGTGCTTGCCGTGATGGCCGTGGTGTCCGGCGAAGCGGGCGAACCCGCCGTGGCCGTGGCGGCCGGCGTGATGCTTACCGCCCTTGCCTTTGCCGGCATGACCGGAATGTTTGCCGGCGTGATGTTTGCCGCCGTGATGTTTGCCGGCGTGGCCGTGCTGGCCTTTATGCTTCGCTCCGGCAAAGTGCGCCTGCCAGTTGGGCCGGCCGCCGCCCATCGGTCCACCGGCTTGCGGGCCGTGACCTCGACCGGGTCCAGCCGTCTGGCCGGGACCACGATGCCCGCCGCGCCAATCGGCATTGCGCCAATCCGGACCACCGGGCCCGCGTCCACCGGGACCAGCCTGCAGTCCGGGGCCGTCCGGTCCGCGTCCACCGGGACCACGCCCGCCCGGTCCGCGACGATCACGATCTGGGCCGCCGCGATCTGGGCCGCCTGGCGGGGGCCCACCAGCAGCCGGTCCGCCCGGTCCACGGCCTTCGCCGTGCGCCGAGGGGGCGGACCACCGGGCCGACGACCTTCGCCGCGCCCTTCACCGCCGCGCCCTTCACCCGCGGGACCCGGACCTGGCCGACGGTCGCCGCGACCGGCACCCGGTCCCCGATCACCCGGTCCCCGATCACCAGGACCGCGATCACCAGGACCGCGATCACGCGGACCACCACGATCGCTCGGGCTATCGGCCCCGGGGCCATCGCTCGGGGGACCTTCGCGGCGCACGTGACCGCCGCCGCGACCGTCCCAACGATTGAATCCCGAGAATCCGCGTCCGCGATCACCCCGCGGCCTGTCACCTTGCCCGCGGCCCTCTTGGGCTCCCGGGGCGTCTTTGGCATCGCCATCGTCCGCGGCTTGCACCGGCGTGCCCCGCAGTGCGAGCGCGACAAGCGCTACCGCACCGATCCGCCAAGCCCTTCCAAACTTTCGCATGTGGTCCTCCGCCCTCACGATGAATGGTTTCCCAACTGTCTCGTCACCACGCACACGTTGAATTCGAATCGGCAGCCACCGCCCGGCGGCAGTTGGCCGTGCTCAAAGCATCAAGTATTGTTTCCGCGCCGGCGTCCGCCGCCGCCGGGACCGCCGGTCGGCCGCACGATCTCGCCGCTGAAGGTCGGGCCGGTCAGTTCCTTCCACTTGGACTTCTGCTCGTCGGTCAGCACGCCCAGGGCTTCGTCGGCGATGGCCTTGCGAGCGGCCTGCAGCTTTTCGCGATCGGGCTCGCCGCCCTGGAACGCGGCCCGCATCTTTTCCCGCGCCTCCCTGCTGGAGCGTCTTCAGCTTGTCTTTTTGATCGTTGGTCAATTGCAGGGCCGAGGCGACCTCAGGCTGTTCAAAGGCGAACGCTCCCTGCTGCTGCCAGGAGATTTGCTTGAGCCGCTTGAGTTGCTCGGGCTGGAGCACTTCGGAGAGCGCCTTGCGATTGGTCTCGGCCCGCTCTTCGAGCTTCTTGCGGCGCTCGTCTTCGCTCAGATCGCGCAGGCCCTCAAAGCCGCCGCGCTGCTTCTCGGCCAGTTCACTGGCCTGCTTCTGCTGCTCGTCCGAGAGCTTGAGCTCTTCCTGGACGGACTTCTGGCTGAGCAGGCCGACCATGTCGCCGCCCATTCCGCCGCCGAAGCGACCACCGCCATTACGCTGAGCCCAGAGGCTCGGCGTCGCTGCCAACACGAGCAACGACCAAACGCAAACCGCCGTCAGGGAACGTCGCATTGCATACCTCGAAAAAATCGGTCCAGGGCAATTTTGGCTGTGCCGGATTTCGTTCCGACTGCAACGTTATACACCTATTGCTGGACCGAGGTTACGGAGAATCTCCAGGCGTTGCAAGTGGCTCATTGGGGGGGCAGGAGGTGGGTTCGCCCCATCGCCGCCCAGGGCGCCGCGCGGCGGCGGCCGTTGCGGGGCTAAGAGCCTATCCCGTCTCGGAGAAGGGGACAGTCCCATTTTGCTCCGCATGCTGCGCAAAATTGGGACAGTCCCCGACCGTTCTCGGATAGGCTCTAAAGCCCCCGGCTTGCCATCCACTGCGCGTTCCCGCAATCGGCCGCTGCTTCGGCTGGGTCAACTTCCGGTGAATTCGGGACATTGCGTTTGGCGGGCGGCTGGTCCAGAATGAATTTCGCCCACCTGCTGCGAATGTCCCGCCTTGGATGTCGACGGCCCTCGAGAGACCGCATGATGCCGGCCCCGGTAGACATTTTGCCATTCCACGAACGGCCTGCTCAGCGGCTTATTGCCAAGTGCCCGCGGTGGTTAGGACGCTTTGCGGCCCTCGGGATGCTGCTGGCCGCTGGGCCCGCTTCGCTGGTCCCCGCCGGTTTGCTGGCAATCGCCGCGCGGCGGCCGACAACACCCCGCCGCCGGGCAACGTCTTGGGCCCGAGCACAACCGCCGCCGGCGCGGAAAGCCCGGTTCCGGCTCGGCCCAAAATCGACTTCGGCCGCCAGATTCAGCCGATCCTGGCCCGCCGCTGCTTCGCCTGCCACGGGCCGGACAAGGCCGAAGGGGGCCTGCGGCTGAGCGATCACGACATGGCCCTGTCCGAATTGGATTCGGGCGAGCGGGCGATCGTGCCGGGCAACGTCGACCAGAGCGAGCTTTGCGCCGCATCTCCTCAACCGACGACGACGTGCGGATGCCTCCCAAGGACAAACCGCTCTCGGCCGAGCAAATCGAGCTGGTGCGGCAGTGGATCGCCGAAGGGGCCGCCTGGAACGAGCACTGGGCCTATCAACCCGTGCGGGCCCCGGCGCCGCCCGCGGTGAAGAACCAGGCCTGGCCGCGCGGCGACATCGATCGCTTCATCCTGGCTCGGCTGGAAGAACAGAATCTGCCGCCCGCCGCGCCGGCCGGGAGCGCCGCCCTGCTCGCGCCGCGCCTACTACGACTTGACCGGCCTGCCCCCCTCGCCCGCCGAGCTGGACGCGTTCCTCGCCGATCCATCGCCCGCGGCCTATGCCAAGGTGATCGACGACCTGCTGGCCTCGCCGCATTACGGCGATCGCTGGGCCCGGCACTGGTTGGACGTAGTCCGCTTTGCCGAGACCAACAGCTTCGAGCGCGACGGCGTGAAGCCGCACGCCTGGCGCTATCGCGATTATGTGATTCGCTCGCTGAACGCCGACAAGCCGTACGATCAGTTCCTCCGCGAGCAACTGGCGGGCGACGAGTTGCCGCAGCCGACGGCCGATTCGATCATCGCCACCGGCTACTACCGGCTGGGCGTTTGGGATGACGAGCCGGCCGACCGCGCGACCTGCGCTACGACGAGCTGGACGACATCCTCACGACGACCAGCCAGGGCATGCTGGCCGTCACGCTCAACTGCGCTCGCTGCCACGATCACAAACTCGATCCGTTCACGCAGCGCGATTACTACCAGCTGATCGCATTTTTTCAGGGTTTGCGGGGCATGGCCGGCAATGGCCCGAACGTTGAAACGCAGATCTTCGATCAGCCGGTTGCCCGCGAGGAATACTCGGCCGAACAGCGCGAGACCGAAAACCAGTACAACGACGCGCAGCGGCAGATCAGCGAGCTGGGTCAAGCGCTGCTCAAGCGGTACCGCGAGACGGCTCCGCCCGACGCTCCCAGCGAGATTTATGTCGCCGACCTCGAAGACCTGGAGTACAAGTTCTACCGCGACACGTTCGACAAATTGCCGAACTTCGACGAGCTGAAGCCCGAGGAAACCGGCAAGCTGCCCGGCTTCCTGCTCGACTTGAGCCCGGCCTCGCGGAAGGATGCCTTCGGCTTCGTGTTCACCGGCACGCTGATCGTGCCGCAGGAGGGCGACTACGAATTCTTTCTCGATTCGGACGACGGCTCGCGGCTGATCCTCGACGGCAATGTGATCATCGAGCACGACGGCGTGCACAAGCTGGGCCAGCGGCAGGACAAGCGGATTCACCTGCTGCCCGGGCGGATTCCCTTCCGCGTCGATTACTTTCAGAAAGACGGCGACTACGGCCTGCACTTGTACTGGGGCGGGTTCTTCGGCCATCGGCGCTGTTCAAGACGAACAATCCGCTCGAGCCGGCGGCCGGTCGACCTGGAAGCGTTCTTCGCCAGCGACGGGATGAAGCTGCTCGGGCCTGAAGCGGTCGACAAATACCGCCAGTTGCGCAAGCGGCAGGAGGAGCTGAAAAAGAAGCTTTCGCCCACCGCCTTCGCCTTGAGCGCGACCGAACATGGGCCGGACGCGGCCGACACGTTCGTGCTGGGCCGCGGCAGCGTGCATGCCCCGGGCGAAAAAGTCCAGCCGGCGTTTCCCGGTATCCTGGCCAAAAGCCGGCCGGTGATTGCCCCTGCGCCGCGCGATGCGAAGACCAGCGGCCGCCGCCTGGTGCTGGCCCAGTGGCTGGCCTCGGCCGACAATCCGCTCACGGCCCGGGTGATTGCCAATCGGCTCTGGCAGCATCATTTCGGCCGGGGGATCGTCCGCTCGCCCAACAATTTCGGCAGCCTGGGCATCCCGCCGACCCATCCCGAACTGCTCGACTATCTGGCCACGCGGCTGGTCGCCGGCGGCTGGCGGCTCAAACCGCTGCACCGCGAGATCATGCTCTCGGCGGCTTATCAAATGTCGGCCCGGGCGAGCGCCGCGGCGCTGAAAGCCGATCCGGCGAACGACCTGTTCTCGCGGTTCGACATGCGGCGGATCAGTGCCGAGGAACTCCGCGATTCGGTGCTGGCCATCGACGGCCGGCTCAACTCGAAGATGTTCGGCCCGGGGATCTATCCGGAGATCTCGGCCGAAGTGATGGCCGGCCAATCGCAGCCGGGCTCGGGCTGGGGCAAATCGTCGCCGGCCGAGCAGGCCCGGCGGAGCGTTTACATCCACGTCAAGCGGTCGCTGATCACGCCGATCCTCAGCAGCTTCGATTTTCCCGACCCCGATTCGAGCTGCGAGGCCCGGTTCGTGACCGCCCCGCCCACGCAGGCTCTGACGCTGTTCAATGGCAAGTTCCTGCACGAAGAGGCGGCGGCCTTTGCCGAGCGGCTGCGCGCGAAGCCGGCGACGATCCGCGACCGCGGGTTGCTCTGGCCATCAAGCTGGCCTTTTGCCGGCCGGCCACTGCAGCCGAGATCGACCGGGCCGTCCGGCTGATCGATGCCCTGCAGCACCAGCACGGGCTGGGGCCCGAGGCGGCCTGGAAGTATTACTGTCTGACGGTTTTTAATCAGAACGAATTCGTCTATCTGGATTGACGCACGCCGCTCCCAACCCCCTCTCCCTTTCAGGCGGAGGGTGGGGTGAGGGTCTGACAACAATCGATGTGGTTCTCAAATAGGTTTTTCGTGTCCCGCCCATAGCCGTCTATTCGACGCGGAGAATCTGCGATGAGCGAGAGTTCCAGCGATCGGCGTCCCAAGGGCTCGTTCTGCGGCCGAACCCGGCGCGAATTTCTGTGGCAGGCCGGCGGCGGGTTCACCGGCCTGGCCCTGTCCGGACTGCTCGACGGCGACGGCTTCTTCGGTCGCCTGGCCCGCGCGGCCGAAGCATCGGCCTATGCCAATCCGCTCGCGCCCAAGGAGCCGCACTTCGCGCCGAAGGCCAAGAGCGTGATCTTTCTGTTCATGTATGGCGGGCCGAGCCACGTCGACACGTTCGACTACAAGCCCAAGCTGTATGAATTGGACGGCCAGACCGTGCCGGTCAAGACCAAGGGCCGCGGCGGCAGCAAGAACGAGGGCCGCGTCGTCGGGCCCAAGTGGACGTTCAAGCAATACGGCCAGTCCGGCCAATGGGTCTCGCAGCTGTTCCCGCACCTGGCCGAGCACGTCGACGAGCTGGCTTTCATCAAGTCGATGACGGCCGATTCGCCGATCCACGGCTCGGCGATGCTGCAGATGAACTCGGGCAAGATCCTGAGCGGCAGCCCCTGTCTGGGCTCGTGGGTCAATTACGGCTTGGGCAGCGTGAACGACAACCTGCCCGGTTTCGTGGTGATGCTCGATCCGACCGGCGGCCCGATCAGCGGCGCCAAGAACTGGTCGAGCGGCTACATGCCGGCCACCTACCAGGGCACGATCCTGCGCTCCAAGGGGGCGCCGATCCTCGACCTGAACGTGCCCGAGGGCATGACCCGGGAGGTGGAGCGCGAGCTGCTCGACGAGCTGCAGGCCGGCGGCGCCGCGATCATCTGGCCCGAGTCGACAATCAGGAGTTGGCCGCCCGGATTTCCAGCTACGAGCTGGCCTACAAGATGCAGCAGCACGCGCCCGAGGCGGTCGACCTGGCCCAGGAGACCGAGGCCACGCAGAAGCTGTACGGCATCGACGAGCAGCGGACCGCCGACTTCGGCCGGCGCTGCCTGATGGCCCGGCGGCTGGTCGAGCGCGGGGTGCGGTTCGTGCAGCTGTATGCCGGCGGCGCCACAACGACGACAACTGGGACGCCCACGGCGATCTGGAGAAAAACCACAACTATCACGCCGGCCGGACCGACAAGCCGATCGCCGGCCTGATCGCCGATCTCAAGCAGCGGGGCCTGCTCGACGAAACGCTGATCATCTGGGGCGGCGAGTTCGGCCGCCAGCCAACCGCCGAGTACGAAAAAGGGACCGGCCGCGACCACAACGCCTACGGCTTTACCATGTGGATGGCCGGCGGCGGCATCAAGGGGGGCACCAGCGTCGGCGTGACCGACGAACTCGGCTCGGCCGCGATCGAAGAACCGTTCCACGTCCGCCGGCTGCACGCCACGGTGCTGCACCAACTGGGCATCGATCCCAACCGCCTGTCCTACTTCTACAGCGGCCTCGATCAAAAGCTGGTCGGCGTCGAGCACGTCGAGCCGATCCGTCAGATCATCGGGTGAGGCGTGTCGGTGCCGGCGGCTCGATGGTCGGAGCGAATTACTCGGGCGTGGCTTTCACGCCGATCCGCAGTAGTATCTGAAGTTGATGATTGGGGAGGCGTGGATGCACCAGGTCAACTTGAGCGACAGCCTGTTCGAGCAGGCCCAGCGCCGAGCCGCTGAGGGCGGCTATTCGACGGTCGACGATTACGTCGCCGAGCTCGTCGGCCACGATGCGCTCGAAACGGAGAATCTCGACCACCTGTTCACGCCGGAGCGGCTGGCGATCATCGAGCGGGCGTCGGCCGAGATCGAGGCCGGCCAAGTCTACACGGCCGAGCAGGCCGACCAGCAACTGGCCGAGCGGGGCGGGGATGGCTTCGCGCAAATCATCGCGAGTCCTGAAGCTCGCCGAGACGGCGATCCGCGATCTGGCGGCGATCTGGCAATGGAACGCCCAGCACTACAGCCCGGCCCACGCTGACAGTTATGTCGGCTTTCTTCGCCAACGAATCGACGCTCTGGCCATGTACTTTTCGCTTGGCCGGCGGGTGCCAGGCACGGCGCTGCATTACCTTGCCTTGAGACGCAAACCAAAAGGGCACGGTCATCTGGCCGTCTACCGGTTTGATGAGGAGTCCGTCTACGTGCTGCATGTTTTTCACACGGCTCAGGACTGGCAAACGGCGATTCTGGAGTCGCCTGGCTGATCGATCGCGATCGGCTGTCCTACTGCTACGATGGCCTCGACCAAAAGCTGGTCGGCGTCGAGCACGTCGAGCCGATCCGGCAGATCATCGGGTGAGGCGGCTCGGTGCCGGCAGATTGATTTGTGTTGGACAGATTCTCTTCACCGATCGTGGCCCAGGCGATGGGAGGCCGTGCGAGCGTGGACGGCCGCCTCAAACTCGCGCTCGGAGTCCGTCCAGAGAACGCAGATGAACGCGGATGAAACCAGATGAACGGGATGAAACGGCGGAAGAGGCAGAAGGGAAATGGTCCGCAGATTTCACAGATTTCGCAGATTTGAAGACAGCGAAATTTGCAGCGCGGCTCGGTGCGACCGCGGCGACGAATCTGCGGAATCTGTGAAATCTGTGGATGAATCTCTCTCGTTCGTTCACTCTTTCGTTCATCTGCGCTGATCCGCGTCCATCCCGTTCATCTGCGTTCTCTGAAGGAGCCAGTTTCAAGCAACCGGCGGCGGTCCGAGTCCACCGCTCGCCTCGCCGACCACGCCGAAGTGGCCTAATTCCGCGCTTGAAATCGGGCCGGATTCTGCGATTATTCGCAAAGCCGAGTTGGCCAGAGGGCCGGCCGGGCGAGAAGACGGGATCAGAGGCGCTCCAGGGCGTCGGTGAGCACGGCAGGTAACAGGCGAATTCCTTGTTGCTATGACTGCGCAGCCGGTGCGAGGAACGCGGACGGCCTGTCCCAAATCCGCGGGCTAGTTCTTGGGCCCGCGGTGCCCGGCCGAACTTGGCGCACTTGCTCCCAAGCGGGGCGACCGAGCCTTGCCAGCGGCTGCGAATTCCGGCCGCAACGGGCAAGGCGGAGTCGTGCATCGTCGGGAAACCTACGGACATCGATGTCGATCGAAGCGGGCCCTTTTGCCGGGCCTGGCCGAAAGTCGAGATCGATTCCGAGGGTGAGCCGGCCTTACACGAAGCCGTAAAGCCCGAACTAGGAGCGGAGCGACAAGCGGTCCAAAGCGATGCGTGCAGCGTGGCAAAGACGGACGCTGCGCGAGCAGCTGCGGAACGACCAACCCTCTCGCGTCTGCTTGAGCCGAGCCGAGAACGGTCTCAGAGAAGGGGACAGTCCCATTTTGCAATTCGCAAAATCGGGACAGTCCCCGACCGTCTCGGACCGGCTCATTGGCAGCGACTGGAGCAACTCGTTCGGGTCAACTACCACGCCCGCGCGGGCCTTCAGCCGCTGCTCCCAACGTGGGGGCAAGACCGACGCGCGTGCCTTCCGGAAGCCCAGGCCAGTGTCTCGCGGTGCACGCGGGTGAAGTGCAGACCGCAAGGGCCGGACTACCGCCGTGCGATTCGAACAACGAACGCCCGGAGGCTCCGCAGCGGCGCTCGCGAGCGAATGTAATGATTGCCCGCGAGTGCAAAGAGTGGTAGGGACACTGGCCCGAACGGGACTGTCACTCCAGGGCGTGCCGCTGCCCGGTATACAGATGCCTCCGGCATCGACCGGGCGGGGCGCGGAGCGTTTTCTTTTTTCAAACTTGAACAGCCGCGGCCCCCGCTGCCGCGCAGCGGCACGCCATCTTGCCTTTTCTTTGATCGAAAGCTTCGGTCTGGGCGGGTCCGCGCGCAGGCTTCAGGCGACAGGCTTCAGGCGACAGGCAAGGACGACGAAGAGACTCACCGCGGAGCGGCTGTGTTGGTTGTCAAGTAGTTTGGAGGTTTTGGCCGTGATTCCAGGCGGTCTGGTTGCGGACCATCGTGTTGAGGATCACCAGCAGCTTGCGCATGCAGGCGACGAGGACGACTTTGGCGGGCTTACCGGCCGCTCGGAGACGATCGGCGAAGGCTTTGATGACCGGATTGCAGCGTCGGGCGGTGAGGGCGGCCATGTAGAGCATACTTCGCACGGAACCACGGCCACCCCAGATCGTACGTTTGCCGCGGAACCTTCCGCTGTCGCGCACGAATGGCGCCACGCCGGCCAACGACGAGATCCGCTTACGATTCAAGTTGCCCAGCTCGGGCATCTCGGCGACCAGGCTGGCGCTGACAGCCGGGCCAATTCCCGGAACCGTTTGCAGCAGCTCGCAGCGGGCTCGCCAGTCGTCGTTGTCGTCGACGAGGCGGGCGATCTCGGCTTCTACTTTCTTCACCTGCTTGCGAACCTGTTCCAGCACATGCCGAATGCTCTTGGCGGCGACCTTCCCGGAAGTCATTTCAAGCCGATTGCTTTCGGCCGTGTGGATTGCCAACAGCTGGCGTCGGCGATTGACCAACTCGGCGAGTTCCTGCTGTTTTTCGGGGCTTTTTTGCAGCGGGCGGGGTTGGACGTGCTGACCGTACAGAGCGAGGATCCGGGCATCAATCCGATCGTTCTTGGCCAACACGCCGATTCCCCGGGCGAAGTCGCGCACTTGGCGTGGATTGACCACGGCGACCCGATGACCCGCGTCGACCAGGTGGGCAGCCAACCGGCGTTCGTAGCCGCCCGTGGCCTCAAGTACGATCAGGCACGTTCCCAGCGGGGCCAGCTGCTCGACGAGGTGTCGAATGCCGTCGGCATCATACGACTCGCTGAGATGCGTGCCCGTGGGAAGAATCATCACGTCGAACTTGAACTTCGAGACATCAATCCCGACGAACGAACCGATCGCGTCTTGGCAACCGTCCATGGAAGTCTCCCTACCTTGCGGATGCGAGCTCGGCGCTGCCCGCGGGCGGCGGCGGCTCTGGCGGCTGTTCGGGCTAAGTCCACGAGGCCGGCGAGGACCATGCTCTGCGACGGTGTCGGTAGCACCGGGACGCGAACGATCTCTCGCCGGCGATTTTTTCCGGGGCGCTGCAGCAGCCCCGGAAAGCTTCTTCACTAGCAAACGCGATTTTGATGCCTTGTGCAACATACAAGAGGACGCGGACGCGCCGACTTGGACGGCTGGCTCCAACGCGCCTTTCGAGGCCGATTTGTGGAACGCAGATGAACGGGGATGAAGCGAGATGAAGGGGATAAAGGGGCGGAATGTCGGGCAGGAATGTGATCCGCAGACACAGAGGTTTCTCAGGTCAAGAAAGAGCGGAATTGGTTCGGCGGGCTCGGATCAGGGAGTCCGCGCATTTGTGGAATCCGTGAGATCTGTGGAGGAAACGCTGTTTTCGCGTCTGTTCGTTCATTCGTTTATCTGCGCCCATCCGCGTCCATCCAGTTCATCTGCGTTCTCCAATCGAGCATGCCTCTGACAAGCTGTGGCGGTCCGAGTTTGCTCGCATGGAGCAACCGTCGGCTTGGCGGGCTCGGCTTGTCCTCAGGACATCGCAAGTCAGCACAGGACTGGAAACGCGGCCGGGTCTGGAATCTAATGACGAGCGGCTGTGGCCGGCGCGATTCTGTCGACGGTTGCAGCTGGCGGATCCAAGACTCTCACGATTTCCAACAATGGGCCGATCATGTCTTACCATTCGTGTCGCTGGCTGTTGATCTCGGTGGTGATTTGCGGGTGGGTCGCTGCGGCGCGGGCCGCCGACGATGCGGCGCCCGCCAAGGGGCACCGGCTGCTGATCGGCGATTACGACAAGCACCTGCTGGCGATCGTCGATCCGCAGGGGCAGATCGAGTGGCAGACGCCGATCGGGGCCATTCACGATGCGTGGCTGCTCGACAGCGGCAACGTCCTGTTCCAGTCCGACTTCCAGCACCTGGTCGAGATGACGCCGGACAAGAAAATCGTCTGGCAGTACGACTCCAGCAAGCAGAACGGCAACGAGGGCAAGCCGGTCGAGGTGCATGCCTTTCAGCGGCTGGCCGACGGCAACACGATGATCGCCGAAAGCGGGCCGAGCCGGATCATCGAAGTCGACCGCGAGGGAAAGATCGTCAAGCAGATCCCGCTCACGGTCGAGCATCCGGCCGCCCACTACGACACGCGGCTGGTCCGCAAGCTGGCCGACGGCCATTACCTGGCCGCCCACGAGGGGGACAACAAAATGGTCCGCGAGTACGACCCGACTGGCAAAGTGGTCTGGCAATTCGATCCCAAGTCGCGGGTTTATTCGGCCATCCGGCTGGCCAGCGGCAACACGCTGATCGGCACCGGCGACGGGCACAGCGTGGTCGAGGTCGATCCGGCCGGCAAAACCGTGTGGTCGGTCACGGAGAAGGAACTGCCCGGCATCACGCTGGCTTGGGTCACGATGGTCGAGCGGCTGCCGAGCGGCAACACGATTATCGTCAATTGCCACGGCGGGCCCGACAATCCGCAGATTATCGAAGTCACGCCCGAGAAGAAAGTCGCCTGGACGTTCAAGGATTTTGAGCATTTCGGGAACGCAATGGCGGTCGCCCGGGTGATCGACGCCGGGCGGTGAGGCTCGTCCGCTTACAAAGGCATTCGATTTGACGCCCCGCTGCGACGAGCCGACAATTCGGCGAGCTTCGCTACCGACCCCGGGAGGAACACGATGAAGACACTCACGCTCGCTTTGACCGCCCTGTCGTTCGCTCTGTTTGCCGCCCTCGTGTGCGCCGAGGATCCGGCGGCGGCGAAACGCGAACAGCCGCTCCCGGAAACGGCCCAGAAGATCAAGCAGTTACGGCAGGAAAGGTTGGCCGCCTTGCAGGCTGCGTCCGACCTTGCCGGCCGCCTCGCCGAGCAGGGGCGGGCGACGATCGAAGAGGCGTGCGAGGCCAGGGTTGCCGCGCTCCAGGCGGAATTGGAACTGGCCGAACGGCCGGCCGACCAGGTGGCGCTTTGCCAATCCACCGTCGACACGCTGGAGCAGTACGAGGAGCTGGCGAAGGCTCGCAAGGCGGCGGCCCGCGGCACCGAGCTCAGCGTCGTCCGGGCGAAAGTCTGGAAGTTGGAGATGCTGATTCGGCTGGAGGAGGCGAAGGCGAAGCTCGCCGAGAGCAAGTAGAAGCGCCGGCCGCCAGCTCGTCTATGAATTCTGATTCCTGTTCGAACGCGAGAAAAACCTCCATGCCCGCGACCGCATCGGCGACCACTGCTCCGGCGACTGCCGCCCCGACTTCTCCCTTTCGCTTGGACGGCCTGGTGGCCCTGGTGACGGGCAGCTCGAAAGGGCTGGGCCGGAGCATCGCCGACTCGCTGGGCGCGGCCGGGGCCAAGGTGGCCTTCAACTATTGCAACAGCAGCCAGCAGGCCGAAGCCGCGTTCGAAGCCTTTCGCGCCCGCGGCCACGAGGGGACGCTGGTCCGGGCCGACGTCACCGATCCGGCGGCGGTCAATCGGCTGTACGACGAGATCCGCGAGAAGCTGGGGCCGATCGACATCCTGGTGCTCAACGCCACGCCCGACCAGCCGCAGCGGCCGATCGAAGAGTACGACTGGGCGTTCTTTCAGCAGATGCTCGACTTCTTCGTCAAAAGCCCGTACCTGCTCACCCGGGCGTGCCTGCCGCAGATGAAGGCCCAGAAGTTCGGCCGGATCATCAACATCACCAGCGAGGTGTTCGACGTGGGCGTGTCGCCGTTCACGGCCTACGTGGCGGCGAAGGGCGCTCAGACCGGCTTCACCCGCAGCCTGGCCCGCGAGCTGGCGCCGTTCGGCATCACGGTGAACAACGTGGCCCCGGGCTGGATCCCGGTCGAGCGGCACGAGAAGGATCCGCAGATCGCCAAGGACGCCTACCTGGCGCTCGTGCCGGCGGCCCGCTGGGGCGTGCCCCAGGACGTGGGCGGAGCCGTGGTCTACTTCGCCAGCCGCGAGGCCGCATTCGTGACCGGGCAGACCGTTTCGGTCAACGGCGGCCGGACGGTGCATTGAGCGGAGGGGGCTGGGGATTGGAGGCTGGGGACTGGGAAGTGGGAATGCGGAAGTGGGAATGCGGAAGTGGGAAGGCGGAAGTGGGAAGGCGGAAGTGGAGGCAGCGGGGTGCAGCTGGAGGCGTTCTGACTGCCCAGCCCCCAGTCCCTAACCTCCAGCCCCCAGCACCCGC
The DNA here is from genome assembly GCA_963828155.1 of uncultured Planctomycetaceae bacterium. Taxonomy (GTDB): domain Bacteria; phylum Planctomycetota; class Planctomycetia; order Pirellulales; family PALSA-1355; genus CAWCAX01. Next base: position 918,568 of record CAWHDQ010000004.1, on the reverse strand, counting down.
CCCGCGAATGATGCTCAACACGCTGGGGAGGGCTGCATTCTCGGCGAAATCGCTACCAGGGCGGGTCGAACAGTTCGCCGCCGGCCCGGGTGGCCAGGGCCCGCCAGACGAACAAGTCGACCGTGTCGGTGATGAATTGCAGCGAGCCGTCGGCCAAGGCCAGATTCACTCCGCCGGGGTGCAGGCTCCGAGCGGCCCGCCAGCCGAAGTCGACCAGCGCCGCCGAGGGCCCGCCGGGGCCGGCGAGTTGCTCGCCCATGCAATCGCGGGTGTTCGAATTCGGCCCGTAATAGTGATTGTAGCTGGTGCAGCGAAACTCGCCGCTGACCCAGCCGAAGCCCTTGGGGTACTGGGCATTCTGGCTCCAATTGGTCGTCGACGCGCACATGGTGTCGGTCAGTGGAGAGCCGAGGTAAAAGACGTATTGCGTCTGGGGATCGTTCACGCCGCTGCCCCCCTGGGCTGGAGCCAGGCGGCTTTCGGAGAACAGGGCCGTCTTGCTGCTGCCGTCGGTGACCGTCTTCAAGTTGGTTTGCGAATTGATGGCGAAGATGCCGTCGGTGGTGACCGGCGAGCCGCCGTTGACCGAAGATCCCATGCAGGCCGCATAGTTCGTGGGACCAAAACCCGCGAGGACCACCTGCCCGTGATCGGAGGGACAAAGAAAGTCGGGTACGACCATCGCGACGCCGTTCACATTTTGCGTGCTCACGGCCAAAGTGGCCGAGTACAACGGAACCGTCATGTCGAGCAGATTGACGGCGTTGGTCTGCTCCAGGTACGGAGACAGGTCGCGCGAGCGCCCCCAGCGGGCGAACGTCCAGGGCGAACCGGAAGCGGCGGGGTTTGGCCGTGAGTCCCAGCCCGATGGAAATCCATTCTTGACGGAGTAGAAGTTCTGCGCGGCCAGGCCGATCTGGCGCAGGTTATTGCTGCACTGACCGCGCCGGGCCGCCTCGCGTGCCGCCTGGACCGCCGGCAGCAACAGCGCGACCAAAACCCCAATGATGGCGATGACAACCAACAGCTCCACCAAAGTGAAACCGCGTGGATGCACGCGGCGAGCGCGACGTGAGTCCGCCTCGTGCATGGAGCGTAATCGGTCACGCGGCATTATCGGAGATCCTTACCGCGCAGGTTCCAAGCTCCAATCCGTGGCGACTCGCGGTCGACCGGCAAGTCAGCGCTGGCGACCGACGCGGCGGCAGCGCGCTACCGCCAGGCCGGCGGCCGTGGCCATGGCCGCCAAACACCAGCTGGCCGGCTCCGGCACGGTCAAAGCATAGACGACGCCGGTCGGATTGACCAAATTGCCCCCGATTTGGGTAAAGTTACCCGTCGAAATCTGGAACTGCAGCAATGCGCCGGTCGCCGTGTTTTCCGACGCGCCATTCGCCGCGATCAACAGCGACTGGCCGTCCTTGGAAAGAATCATCCCCGACGGATTGGCCACCGGAGTCGAATACTGCCCTTGGAGGACGCCGGACGTGTCGAACTTGTCGATCGCCGAGTTGGCGCTATTGGCGACGTAGAGGTTGTTCGCGTGGTCGAAGGCCAGCCCTTCCGGAAACACGATCCCGTTTGTTAAGCCGTTGACGAAGACCGAGGCTGTCCCATTGCCGGCAATCTGAAAAACATCGCCGGTGTTCAAGCCGGTAACGAAGAGAGTGCCGTTCTGGTTGAACGCGATGCCGCCGGGAGTGTCGCCGATGTTCGTGACGAGCCCTTGATCGACGCCGGTCGAGCTGAATTTCTCGACGGTCGTGCTGCCGAAGTCGCCGACATACAGGCTGCCGTTGTGGAACGCCAAAGCACCGGCGTTGTCGAAGCCGGTCAGGTTCGGCAGCGTGGCAAAGATTCCCTTGTAGGCGCCGGTGCTGCTGAATTCGTAGATGTTCGGGTCGCCCGTGCCGGTCGTGAACAAACTGACGTTGGACACATAGTAGTTACCCGCCGAGTCGTGCGCAATGCCGCCGGCGACCAGGGGCGTGCCGCCCGGCAAGCTGCCAAACGGAAGCGGATTGGCCGGCGCGGACGGATTGCCCGCGGCGTCGGTCGAATAGCTGGCCATCGTGTTGTCGTAAAGCGTCGAATAGCCCCAATCACTGACGACCAATTGATCCGCTCGCGCCGCGCAGGCGCATGCCAATACGATGGCAAGGGCGAGTGACGCCGAGGCGGTTGAGCGGCATAGCGCGCGGGAGGACGGATGGCTCATGGTGCGATTCTCCAAAGGGGCTGCATCTCGGGTTCGAGCCGGTGGCGGGGCGGTGTTGTCGAGGAAGGAGCCGCAGGCTTGCCGCGGCTCGGTGCTGCTCGGCTGAGCAGCTCAGGTGCCGTTCCAGATTGCGGGAAGCACCGGACGCTCCAACTGCGGATGCCGGAAAAACAGGCGGGCGCATCCGTGCGGCGAATCGGTTGTCAAAGGCGGGACATACGCCGCCGCTCGTGCGTTGTCGACCGGCTGCCGAGTGGGATAGTATCACGGCCGTAAGAATGGGTCAATGATCGGGCCGGAAATGGTGCGGAGCTGTGTTTTTCCTTAAGCGCGACCGCATTCTCGCCTGCGCACCGCTCAAGCACTCCGCTCGGCGGGGTCTGCAGGCCGTGACCGAATTCATTCCCCTAGCCGCCACCGCGCGCCGCTAAGCTGGCGGCCGGAGCAGATTTGCATGCAAGACCCGGCCGAATTCGCAGCCTGTGCCCAGCGGCTCAAGGCACTGGCCGAGCCCGAGCGGCTGCGGATCGTCACCGCGCTGTTCGAGGGGGGCAAGAATGTCGGCGAGTTGGCCGCGGCGCTGGACGACGAGCTCGTCAAGGTCTCGCACCACCTGAAGGTGCTCCGCACGGCCGGACTGGTGGTGTCGCGGCGCGCGGGCCGGTATATCGTCTACCAGCTCCATCCCGACGTCGTGCCCGACCGCAAGCCCGACAGTTTGCTGCAGCACATCGACATCGGCTGCTGCCGGCTGGAATTGCCGTGCGAAGTCGTGCGGCGCAGCCAGCCGCGCGGCGCAATGGCCACGCAAAGAATTAAGCTGCAGCAGTCGACCGCGCAAAACGTGCGCGAGAAATCAGCGGCGCGGGCGGCGGTCAGCGACTAGATCGGCAAGCCGCGCTGCACATGTGCCTTAACGCGGCTCTTGTCCGACCAGCTCCAGGTTCTCCTGGAAGTAGCGGACCGCTTCGGTCGGGTTGAGATTGAAGATTGCCCGGCCGTCGGTGCCCCAGCTCCGCTTGCGGATGCGGAACACGGCCGTCGCCGCCCGCAGGTTGCCGACCGCCTCGACGCCGTCCATCGGCCCGCCTTCGATCGCCTCGAAGCCGATCGTGATCGCCACGAAGGCCGAGAGTTCGCCGCTGCGGCGGTCGCGGGCGTAGACGACGGCGTCGTCGAAGTCGCAGCTGGCCCATTCCAATCCGCGGGGCTTGCCGCTGCGGGAAGCGATTTGCAGGAACCGGGCTTCCAGATGTTCGCGGTGGCGATGAAAATCGCGCCGTGCGCGGAGCAGTTGCGACTGGCGGAGCCTGGCCCGGAATGGCCGCCACACGCAGACCAGCCCCACCAGGGCCGCCACACCCAGTGCCGCCAGCAAGATCCACCAGGAGCCGTCCATCCGAGCGACCTCTCTTCCCTGCAACTCGGAACTCTCGAATCGAAGCACGCGAGGGCCGGGCGATGTTCGGCCGGGAAAGGCGCCGCCGGACTGCCCCCGGCCGGGGCGCTCGCGGTGCTGACCCGACCACGGCGAGCAAGGCGTCACGATGCCCGGCACAGCAACCCTTGGGGATTTTACTCCGCTGGGGCTGCGGCTGACAAGCAAACGAGCGCGGGGGCAGCGGCGGGCCGAGCGTTTTCCGCGGCTGTCAGAGCGGGCCTTGCGGCACTGCGCAGGAGGGCGCCGGCCGGTTCGGACCGCAGCCTGCCCAAGGTGCCCGCGGCCCCCCGAGTGGGCCCGGCGGCCTGGCCTCGAAATCGGCGTCGCCAGAGCCCTGATCCGGTGCCCGATGGGGCCGTGGTTCGGCCGCTGAGTCGTCCCCCGATTTGGCCCCCGATCCCGCACGTGCCCCGGACCCGAAACCGGCCTTCCATCCGGCGTCCGGGTCCACCTGGCGGTGGCCTGATTTCGGGTACTATTTTCGGCGTTTGGTTCTGATATGATAGCAAACGTTTTGGGTCCCCGATTTGGGGAGTTCTCCGCGAAGCCCACCTCGATCGCCCACCTCGAATCGATCGTGCCGCGGAGAAGGCAGAACTCGTGTGGCGTAGCGCGTCTTACCCAGATTGGTTACCCGTTTCGTGGAGCGCTCGAAGAGCGACAGGCAATGCCGTCCGGAAAGATTAAGAAGCTCGTGCAAGACAAGGGATTTGGCTTCATCCAGACCAGCAGTGGCGAGGACGTGTTCTTTCACCACTCGACCGTGGCCGACCACCGGTTCGACGAACTGACCGAAGGTCAGGCCGTGGAATATACGGTCGAAGACTCGCACAACCCCAAGGGCAAGGGCCCCCGGGCCGCGTCGGTCACCCCGCTCTGACCGAATCACGGGCTGTGCTGGCCGCGGGTTCTGCCGGGCGCTTTCTAAGGCGACTTCCGGCAAACGAACCTGGCGGCGGCTCGACCCTGCCCGAGTTTGCCGGCCCGCGCCTGATCGCACCCCGTCAGGCGGCCGGATCCGATAGCTCCCCCCTACGTTGCAATAGGGCTTGTGGCGCCGTGAAGTGCTGCGCGCCGGGGGCTTTTTGATTTTGGCCGAAGCCGAGACTGTTGGCGGGAGTTCAGGCTCCCCGCGTCGCACGCGAACGGCATCGAGACGAGGTCGCCGATGCGCATGGAAGTCCTGCTGATTCCCGCGCTCGGGCTGGCCCTGACCTGGATCGGCTACGGCCCCTTATCGCACAAGCGAAATCCGGAGGCCGGCTTCGGGCTGGCGATCGCCGGCTTCCTGTTTCGCATCGCAGGCCCGCTGCTGTTGGTCTGGGCGGCGATGTTGGGGCTGTTCGCGATGTCGATGGCGGGTTGGATTTAGTCGTGAGCGGGCATTTGCGGAGTGAAAGGATGGCGCGGCACACGGCGGCCACGCCCAAAGCTGTCGAGCAAGGACTCACGACGCCGGCGGTCGCGATTTCTCGGACGCCCACGGATCGCCCGCTCATGCAGTGGGATCCTGCAAGTCGCGTGTTGCGACCGCGGATTGGCCACGCGCGTTTCTGGGCTATTTCAGAATTGCTCGCGGCGTAATGTTCCTGTCATTCAGCGTCACAGCGAAGAGTCGCTTGATGATCGGCTTGATCCAGTAATATTCGTCAAGCGTATTGAACCCAAAACGAGACCCGAGCCGCAGGCGCTCCCGTAGTACTCGGCCAGTTCGCAGTTCTCAAGATCCGTTGATCCTTCACGTCTCCAGCGTGCAATTCGACGGCTTCGGAATAGCGTGAAGTGCGTTTTCGGATCGAAACTAGTTTTGTCGTGCATGAGATAGTCAAGGCATCGCTCGAATTCTGCTTCGTCTACAAAATGAGGTGAATCGATGTCCGGAGTCAACTTGATCGTCGCAAGCAATGCCTTGATCCGAAAGTAATCCGCACGCCGCGCTTGCTGACCAAAAAATGTCAGGGCGATGTAACAAAAGTCGGTCGAGTAATCCGCGGCCGCTTCCTCTAAGAAGTCCGCAATTGCTTGGCGGAATTTCGGTTGGTTGTTGCCCCGGATCGAATGCGCCAGACGCTTGATTTTGGCGGGCGATAGCGAATCATCATGATCGTCGACCGGCGGAAACTGTAGTCCCAGACTGAAACTTTGCTCGAACACACGTTCGTTGCCAACGGCGATGCGGCAGTACGCTTCTCAAAGGGTTACGCCCATGCCGATCCTCGGTGCCCACATGTCGATTGCCGGCGGCTATTATAAGGCCGTGGAGGCGGCGGCGGAAAACGGCTGCGACTGCGTGCAGCTGTTCACCAAGAACAACAACCAGTGGCGGGCCAAGCCGCTGACGGACGACGATCGGACGCTGTTCCAGGCGGCCCTCAAGCGGCTGAAGATCAAGCACCCGATCGCCCACGATTCGTATCTGATCAACCTGGCCAGCCCCGACGACGCCCTGTGGGAAAAGTCGGTCGCGGCGTTCGAGGAGGAGCTGCTGCGGTGCGACCACCTGGGCATCCCCTACCTGGTGACGCATCCCGGCGCGTTCGTCAGCAGCAGCGAGGAGGCCGGGTTGGCCCGCGTGGCGGCGGCCCTGGATGAGGTCCACCGCCGCTTGCCGGGCCTCGAGTGCCAGACGCTGCTGGAAACCACGGCCGGCCAGGGGAGCACGCTTGGCTGGCGGTTCGAGCAACTGGCGGCGATCATCGCCGCGGTCAAAGAGCCCCAGCGGCTGGGCGTGTGCGTCGACACGTGCCACATCTTCGCCGCCGGCTATCCGCTGGGCACAAAGAAGGAGTACACCGAGACGATGGCCGAGCTCGACGCCACCGTGGGCCTGGATCGGGTGAAAGCCTTTCACCTGAACGACAGCAAGCAGGCGTTCGGCTCACGGGTCGATCGCCATGCCCACATCGGACGGGGGAAGCTGGGCCTGGAGCCGTTTCGGCTATTGCTCAACGATCCGCGGTTTCGCCGCACGCCGATGTACCTGGAAACCGCCAAGGAACAGGAGGACGGCGTCGAGATGGACGTCGTCAACCTGCAGACGTTGCGGGGACTGATCCGCGCGAAGAAGAAATAGCGAGCGAGACGAGTTGACGCGAATCTTAGCGGCCGGTGGCGGCCAGGCGATCGGCCGCGTCGGAATCGGCCGAGACGCGACGGCTGTCGCTCGGAGCGGCTGCGGTCGACTGGGTGCCGCGGGCTTCCGGACGCCGGGCATGAGCTTGCCAATCCTGCTCCAACTGGCTGATGCCCGAGATGCCGTAGACCTGCCGCAGCGAAGTCTCGTAGCCCTGCTCCAGGGCCAGGTCGACGAACTGCAGAAACTCGGCCGGCGTCTTCTGCTCAACCAGATACTCGACGACCGAAGCGCTTTGGCCGTAGAAGGTGCCCCAGCGATGAGCGGCCGGATAATCTTCGAGCGTGAGCAGTTCGACCACGCGAAAGGCAGTCCGGTTGGCCAGCGCCCCGCACATGTCCTGCTTGTGCCGGGTTCGCTTGTCGGCCGGGTCGGCCAGAATGGCGGCCCCTTCGTCGATCCAGCGGGGCAGTTGCCGGCCGGCAAAGCGGTCTGCCAGGACCACGTGGGTCAATTCATGCGGCAAGGCAGCCGAAAGCCAATCGGAATCGGACGAGCGGACGTCGATCCGCCGGGTGCGGATGCGGCCCAATTGCTGATCGACCAGCGAAGAGGCCAGCGTGCTGACCGCGCCCGGGCCGACTTCCTTGAAGTAACTGGCGTCGTTGGGATGCAGCACCACGTCGCACTTGGGAGTCCAAGCGGCGGCCGGCAGATCGGCGGCCCACTGAGCACGGAGGGTCGTGCGGAGCGATTCGCAGGTCTCGCCGGCGCTGGCGGCGACCGGGGCGGTGCCGTACTGCAGCAGGCGGAAATTGGCCGTCTCGAGGACATGCCACTTCGGCTCGCTGAGCTTGGCCGCGCCGGGCCGGGAAGCCGACGCGCTCGAAACCTTGGCCGCTTGGACCCAGAGCGGCGAAGCGGCCAATCCAACCCAGACCAAGGCGGTCCATCCATAGGTCGCCAGTGATCTTCCCGTCATGGGCATCCCTTAGCCGTGGGCATCAGCCGGCGGGAAAGTCAGGCCCGCTCAGCATTCGAGCGGCTCATAGAGGCAATTCCTGCGCCATGCCTTGGCGAGAACTCGCCGACATGCGTCAAGTCGTTGCAGGAATTTCGCTTGCGACGCCTGGCCGGATCGGGACCAGGCCGCCGGACTGGCCCTTCTGGCGAGGTACTGCCCGGGTGCCGGGCAATGGAAAGCCCGCGATTTGGGCACGCCAAAGGGGCAGAGTCGGGCTCAAGCGAGGCGCCCAATGAGTGGACTTCAGCCCTTGGCGGCGCGGATCAAGAGGACCGGAATGTTGGTCCGGTGCCGGATCTTGTCGGCCACGCTGCCGAGCACCAGATCGCTGAAGAACCCGTGGCCGTGGGTCGACATGGCGATCAGGTCGCAGTTCAGCTCGTCGGCCCGGGCCAGGATGCGGTCGGCCGGTTCGCCGCACTCCAGCATGCCGTCGACCTTGAACCCTTCGGCCGCCAGCTCGCCGACGAGCCGGTCGAGATAGGCCCGGTCGTCGCGCATTTCGTCCGACTCGTCCAGGCGGAGCCGCTGCTGATTGCGGGCGACAAAGCCGTCGGCCACGTGGATCAGCGTCAACTGCGCCCCGGCAGAGCCGGGCCAGCCCCCGAATGTGCTGCAAAATGGCCGCGTCGACCGGCGAATTGTCGAGCGGCACCAGGATGTGCGAATACACGGCGTCGCTACCGGGGGTGTGAAACGAGTGGCCGGCCGCCGGTCAGCGGCCCACCAGCGTCAGCCAGAGCAAACAGGCATTCAAACCGATGATCACCAGGCTGACAATCCCGGCCAGCACGACGAGCCAGGGAGGATTGACGAACCGGCCCATCTTCAGCCGATCGCTGGTGAACATGACCAAGGGCACGACCGCAAAGCTGAGTTGCAGCGACAGGATCACCTGGCTCAAGACCAGCAGCTTTTCCTCGCCATCGGCGCCGTAGAGCAAGGCCACGACCACGGCCGGAACGATCGCCACCAGCCGGGTCAGCATTCGCCGGACCCAGGGCCGCAGCCGGACCTGCAGAAAACCCTCCATCACGATCTGGCCGGCCATCGTGCCGGTCAGCGTCGAATTCTGCCCGGCCGCCAGCAGGGCCACCGCAAACAACACGCTGGCCACCTTGGCGTTAAGCACCGGCGTGAGCAGCTCGTAGGCGTCGCGAATGCCCGGCGCATGGCCGTTGATCGACTCGAACGGACCGCCGTGAAACACCGCAGCGCTGACGATCAGAATCGCCGCGTTGATGAAGAACGCAAACAGCAAGGCCGCGGTCGAGTCGATCGTGGCGAAGCGAATGGCCGTGGCCCGGCCCTCGTCGTTCCGTTCGTAGGCCCGAGTTTGCACGATGCTGGAATGCAGGTACAGGTTGTGCGGCATGACCGTGGCACCGAGGATGCCCACGGCGATGTAGAGCATCGAGGGATTGGTGACGATTTCGGTGCGGGGGACCAGGCCGGCCAGGATTCCGGCCAGCGACGGGTGCGAGACCGCGATCTCGTAAGCGAAGCAGCCGCCGATCATCAGAATCAGCGAAACGACCACCGCCTCGATCGAGCGGAAGCTCTTGTTCTGCAGCAGCAGGACGACCAGCACGTCGGCGGCCGTCAGGATGACGCCCACGACCAGCGGCAGCCCGAACAGCAGGTTCGAGCGCGATCGCCGAGCCGATCACCTCGGCCAGATCACAAGCCGCGATCGCGATTTCGCAGAGCACCCAGAGCAGCAGCGCGACCGGTCGCGAGTAATGGTCGCGGCAAGCCTGGGCCAGGTCGCGTCCGCCGACGATTCCCAGCTTGAGCGCCAGGTGCTGCAGCAGAATGGCCATGAAGTTCGAGATCAGCACGACCGAGAGCAGCGTGAAGCCGAAACGGGCCCCGCCCTCCAAATCGGTCGCCCAATTGCCGGGGTCCATGTACCCGACGGCGATCAGCAAGCCCGGTCCGGCGAAAGCCAGCAGCTTGCGGAAGAAGGTGGTTTGATTGACCGCGATCGTCGCGTGGACTTCCGGCAGCGAGGGCGTGGTCGCACGACGCCGCCAGCCCGGCTCCGCATCGGGCGGGCCTGGCGAGTCCGGCATTCGAGGATCGGCTTTCATGGCGAGCGGAGCGGCGGGCGTTCAGCGGACGAGGCGTCCGGCGAGTTGGGGCCGGCCGGTTGGGTCGGGAGGGAACTGGGCGGGGAGCGCGGAGCCGGCCCTGCCCCCAAGTCGGCAGACTTTCCGGCCCCCCAACGATTATCGGCGAAAGGACGGGGGTCTTCAATAGGTCAAAAAGTCGTTTTTGATTGGCAAAATGGCATCCGCGGGGCGCTCGTCGTAGCAATTGTCCGGCAGATGCTGGCCGCCGGTGATTCAAGCGTGGCCGGCATTGCCGACGGTCGATAGCACGCCGAGCGTCGTTGCGGCCGGCAGCAGTGCCCTGGGACCGAAAAGTTGATTCTTGGCCGGTTGACGGGTACATTTCTTCAGAGAGCGAGTCGGCAGCGAGATTTCCTGGCAACGAGCGCAAGGACTTACGGCGACTGGGTCTTTGGCCCGAGCGTGCCCGCACCCCTGCCGTGCTAGCCGAGCGTGGAGGACCCCCGTGCGCGAAGAGCGAGAGCGCGGCCTGGGCTTGACCTACTTCAAGCGCTACCGCATGGAGATCGACTTGGTGGGCCGGTCGTTCGACGGCACGCCACCCCTGGGCTATCGCTTGCTGGCCTGGGACGAGTCGATGCTCGAAACGCATGCCGAGACGAAATATCACAGCTTTCGCTCGGAGATCGACGCCAACGTCTTTCCTTGCCTCGGCGAGCTGGCCGGTTGCCATCGGCTGATGCACGAAATACGCCGCAAAGACGGCTTTCTGCCCGGCGCACCTGGCTGGCCGTTTATCAGCCGACGGCCCGCTCGAAAATGGAGTATTGTGGGACGATCCAGGGGATTCGCGATGTGTCGCAAATGGGCGCGATTCAGAACCTGGGCGTGACGCCTGAACATCGTTCGCAGGGACTGGGAACTTGTCTGATGCGCAAGGCGCTGGCTGGCTTTCAGCAAGCCGGGCTGACCAGGGCCTTTCTGGAAGTGACCGCGCAAAACGCCGGCGCGATCGGCCTGTATCAGCGGATCGGCTTTGCCCGCTCGCGGACGGTCTACAAAGCCGTCGAAGTTGCATTCACCTGATCGGTCGGCTAGGTTGCGTGGTTTTGCCACGGGGCCCGGCGGCCCGTTGCCTCATCGGCGGCGCTGCCTCACCGGGCGGCTGGTGCGCCCGGCAGCGCCTTCCCTTCGATTCTTTCGCGAGTCAACACGCGTGACCGATCGCATTCTATCGCACACGTACGAGAACGGCCTGGTGCTGGTGGCCGAGCCGATGCTGTCGCTCGAATCGGCCGCGTTCAGCTTTTTGCTGCCGGCCGGCTGCGTGTACGACCCGCCGCAGGCCAGCGGCCTGGCCGCGTTCACCTGCGAGATGGCGCTCCGCGGCGCCGGCGAGCGCGATAGCCGGCGGTTCGTCGAAGACCTGGAGAACTTGGGCGTCGAGCGGGGCGAATCGGTCTCGGTCAATCACACCAGTTTTGGTGGGGCGACGCTGTCCAAGAACCTCTGGCCGGCCCTGGAAATCTTCGCCGACTTGCTCCGCCGCCCGCACTTGCCGGCCGATCAGCTCGAAGCCGGTCGGCTGGTGGTGATGCAAGAGCTGCGGGCGATCGAGGACGAGCCGGCCCAGAAGGTGATGCTCGAGCTCCGCCGGCGGCACTATCCCGATCCTTGGGGCCGGCCGAGCCAAGGCAGCACGGCGGCGCTGGCGGCCATTACCGCTGCCGACATTCGCGATTTTCATGCCCGCACCTATGGGCCGCGGGGCACGATCGTGGGCGTGGCGGGGCGGATCGACTGGCCGCGGCTAAAGGACGAAATCGGCCGGTTGTTCGGCGACTGGCGGCCGCTGGCCCCTCCGGCGGTCGCGGCCGAAAAGCAACTCTCCCGCCACGATCACCTGTCGCACGAGTCGAATCAGACGCAGATCGGCATCGCCTACGATAGCGTGCCCTATGCCCATCCCGATTATTTCCGGGCTTGGGGCGCGGTGGGCGTGCTGAGCGGCGGGATGAGCTCGCGGCTGTTCACCGAAGTGCGCGAGAAGCGCGGTCTGTGTTATTCGGTCTATGCCAGCTACCACGCCACGTTGCGCGACCGGGCCAGCGTGCTGTGCTACGTCGGCACCGAGCGTCCGCAGGAAGCGCTCGACGTGATGCTGGCCGAGTTGGCCCGGCTGGCCGAGGGAATCGAGCCGGCCGAGCTCGACCGGCTCAAGGCCCGAATCAAGAGCGCCTTGATCATGCAGCAGGAGTCGAGCTCGTCGCGGAGCTCGTCGCTGGCCCGCGATTGGTTCCATTTGGGCCGGGCCCGCACGCTGGAAGAGGTCGGCGGCCTGGTCGACGCCCTGTCGTGCGAAAGCATCAATTCGTACCTGGCCGAGCATCCGCCGGCGGACTTCACGATCGTGACGCTGGGTCCCGAGCCCTTGGAGGTGCCCGTTGGAGTTTCGTGAGCACAAGCTGGCAAACGGCTTGCAGGTGGTCGCCGAAGTGAACGACGAGGCCCGCTCGACGTCGATCGGTTTCTTCGTCGAGACCGGCGCCCGCGACGAGAGCGACGAGATCGCCGGCGTGAGCCATTTTCTCGAGCACATGGTGTTCAAGGGCACGCCGAGCCGGTCGGCCGACGACGTGAATCGCGAATTCGACGAGATGGGGGCCCACTACAACGCGTTCACCAGCGAAGAGTGCACGGTCTACTACGCCTCGGTGCTGCCCGAGCATCAGACTCCGGCCGTCGAGCTGCTGGCCGACATCATTCGCCCTTCGTTGCGCGAGGAGGATTTCAACACCGAGAAGAAGGTGATCATCGAAGAAATCCGGATGTACGAGGATTCGCCTCCGTTCGGCGCCGACGAGAAGTGCAAGGCGGCCCACTTCGGCCGGCATCCGCTGGCCAACAGCGTGCTGGGCACGGCCCAGAGCATCGGCGATCTGCCGGTCGAGGCGATGCGCGAATACTTCCGCCGCCGCTACAGCCCCGGCAATATGGTGCTGGTCGGGGCGGGCAAGATCGATTTCGACCTGCTGGTCCGCACCGCCGAGCGCGCCTGCGGCGCCTGGCAGCCGGTCGAAACCGCGCGCGAGGTGACGGCCGCCGCCGCCCACAGCGGGATCGATTGCATCGAGAAGTCCTCGGCCACGCTCGAATACGTCGTGCAATTGGCCGGCGGTCCCGACGCCCGCGACCAACAGCGCTACGCCGCCAAGGTGCTGGCCACGATCCTGGGCGACGACTCGGGCAGCCGGCTCTACTGGGCCCTCGTCGATTCAGGCCTGGCCGACCAGGCCAGCTTGACGCACTACGACTATCAGGGCACCGGGCTCTTCATGACGTACCTCAGCTGCGAGCCCGAGCAGACGGCCGCCAATCTGGACCAGATCGCCCAGATCTATCGCCAGGCCGAGGCCGACGGCGTGACCGCGGCCGAGCTGGGCCAGGCCAAGAACAAGATCAACTCGCGCGTCGTGCTGGCCAGCGAGCGGCTCGCGGGGGCGGCTGTTCAACGTCGGCAACAACTGGCTGCAGCGGCGGATCTACCGCTCGGTCCACGACGACTTGGAGTTGATCGACGCCGTGACCCGCGAGCAGGCGTCCGCCGTCCTGGCCCGCTACCCGCTCTCGATGAACACCACGCTGGCGATCGGCCCGCTCAAATCGCTCGCCGGGTGATTGTCGCGAGCCATGGGGCCCGCCGGCAAGCTCCTCTCCCTGTCAGGGAGAGGTCGGGTGACGGTTCTTTGTGCCCGTCCGCGTCGGGTATTCATGTCCTGCCTTGAACGGCGAATCGCGCCATGCATGCGATCGAAATCGTCGAGGGCGATCTGCTCGACCAGGACGTCGACGTCATCGTCAACGCTTGGAATCGGAACATCATCCCCTGGTGGCTGCTGTTGCCGCAGGGCGTGTCGGGGGCAATCAAGCGGCGCGGTGGCATCGGACCATTTCGCGAGCTGGCCCGATGCGGCGCAATCCCCCTTGGGCACGCAGTGCTGACGTCGGCGGGCAAGCTCCCCTTCAAGGCAATCATTCACGTGGCCGGCATCAACATGCTTTGGCGGGCGTCGGAGCGTTCGATTCGCGATTCGACGCGCAACGCTCTCGAATTGGCACGGCAGCGCGGATTCGCCTCGATCGCATTTCCGATTCTGGGCGCCGGTTCCGGCGGATTCGACGCGCGGCGAGCGGAGGTCTTGATGCTCGACGAACTCGGCCAGCTTAGCCCGCCGATTGCGGTGAAGCTGGTCAGATACAAGCCGGCAGGCAAATGAGCCAAGCGGTCATTCACCGCGTCTGGTTCCAATAAATCCGCACGTTCTTGGTGGCCCGGCCGACCGTCACGATGTCGAGCTTGCCGTCGCCGTTGAGATCGGCGACTGCCAGGTCCTCGACCGCCACGGCGCCCGGCTCGACGAGTTGCCGGTTCCAGGTCGCGCCGCCGTCGGCCGGATCGTAAATCCGCAGGCCCGAGCGGACCGAATCGTCCTTGTTGTCGCGAACACCGATCACCAGCTCATCGTCCGGATCGTCATCCAAGTTGCGCACCAGACGACGTGGCCCCACTGCAACTGATCGTCGAGCACCTTGCGCTGCCAGAGCGATTCGCCGGCCGCGGGCGGAGCATACACGACGACCTGAAAGCCGTGCCAGGGCTCGACCGTGGCCAAATAGTCCTTGTTGCCGGCCAGCTTGCCACGCTTGATTTCGCTCGCGCCGCGGTTGGGCGAAGTCTGCTGATTGCCCGAGCCGATGAGCGTGCATGCCCATTTGCCGTCGTCGCAGCGCTTCAGCAGGCTCACGCCCTCGAAGCTGGCCACGAGCAAGTCGAGCTTGCCGTCGTCGTCGAAGTCGGTGGTGGAGAAGCCATGGGCAACATGCAGCTCTTCGTTGATCACCGTCGGCACCCAGGGGTCCTTGACTGGATCGGCCGGCACGTCGTACGACAGGATTCGCAGCGGTGCTTCGGCGAAATTCGGCCCGGTCGTGTTGCGGCCGAACAGCGGCACGACGATCAGCGACTGCTTGCCATCGCCGTCGAAATCGGCCCAGCCGATGCGATGAATGGTCGGCTCGGTGCCAATCGGATGCACCGTCCAGGGCTCGTCGGGCGACTTGCCGCGCGAGAGCCATTGCAGGCTGCCGCTGGTCCGCGTGTCGGCCGGCCGCCAATCGGCCCCCAGGGCAAAGTCGAGCTTGCCGTCGCGATCGATATCATAAGCCGCGATGCACACATTGTCGGGCTTGGTCGTGCCTTGGATCAGCGTGTGCAGCTTCCA
Source organism: uncultured Planctomycetaceae bacterium (assembly GCA_963828155.1). GTDB lineage: Bacteria > Planctomycetota > Planctomycetia > Pirellulales > PALSA-1355 > CAWCAX01. The sequence continues at coordinate 903,455 of CAWHDQ010000004.1, read as the reverse complement.
ATCCGGATTCTCGAACCAGATCACTCGCTCGGTGTCGACCACCAGGATGTCGGGCTTCTGGTCGTCGTTCATGTCGAGCAGCTTGACGGCATAGCCCACGCCGAGCTGGTTGAAGATTTCCTGCGACCGCAGCTCGACCGTGCCGGCGGTCGCGGCGCAGCGACATGCCGAGGAGTGCAACGAGCGCAATCGCGACGAGTCCGACGACAGGGATTGCGGCTCTCCGCCCGCCGGGCACTGGCGAATTCACGGTCTCGTGGCAGCGCATGGCGGTTACTCCTCGTTGGGGGTGGTCGAGTTCGCTGGGGTATCGGTCGCGTCTGGCTTGCGATCCGCGGGTGTCGGACTAGGTGCCGTTGGCGAGTCGGCCGGGGGTGCGGGTTGAGCATCGGCGGCCGGCGGCACCCTCACCCCGTCCTCTCCCTGAACGGAGTCGGAGACAGCTGCTGGAGCCTCGGAACGATTCCGCAGCCGGCTCGTCGTCCGGCGAATCTGCGGCTGGCTTGTCCAGCTGGGGCATCGGCCAAGGCTTGTCGAGGCCCGGCAATTTGGGCAGCTGACGCTCGATCTTGCCCAACTCGGCCGGCGAAACGCGCGGTCCGCAGCCGGCGACGAATCCGCCCAGCAACATCAAAGCGAGAACCGGGCCGGCAGTGGGGCCCACGCGAAAGCGATTCATGATCCGCCGGCCGATGTCATAATGGGGGCATGGGCAAGGTGTGTTGTCAGATTAACGGATCGCCGCGCGGCTGCAAGCCTTGTTGCCGCTGCGCTCTGAACCCGAAGCTCGTTGCGGTTTCCGCCCGTTGATGGACCCACATCGCCTCACCGCCGAACTGAAGTCCGAGGCCGGGCGGTTGGGCTTCGACCTGGTGGGCGTGGCCCCCGCTGCAACCCCGCCGGGTTGGCCTCGGCTGGCCGACTGGCTGGCCGCCGGCTATGCGGGCGAAATGCATTACCTGGCCGATCGTCAGGCGGCGTACGAGCATCCCGCCGCCGTGCTCGACGGGGCGCGGAGCATCGTCATGCTCGCGCTGAATTACCGCACGGCTGGAACCCGCGCCACAGCCCGCGGCCCGGGTATCACGCTATGCCTGGGGCGCCGACTACCACGACTTGATCCGACAGCGGCTCGACGCGCTGGCCGACGCCCTGCTCAAACTAGCTCCGCATGCCCGGGTGCGCGGCGTGGTCGATACGGCACCGCTGCTGGAACGCGAGTTCGCCCAGCTGGCCGGGCTGGGCTGGATCGGCAAGAACACGCTGCTGCTCAACAAGCAGGCCGGCAGCTGGTTCTTCCTCGCCGCCTTGCTCACCGATTGCGAATTGACGCCCGACGCTCCGCACGAGACCGACCACTGCGGCACCTGCCGGGCCTGCCTCGACGCGTGTCCGACCGAAGCATTCGTCGACGCCTACGTGCTCGACGCCCGCAAGTGCATCAGCTACTTGACCATCGAGCTGCGGGGGCCCATTCCCCAGCCGCTCCGCAGCGGAATGGGCGATTGGCTCTTCGGCTGCGACGTTTGCCAGGACGTGTGCCCTTGGAACCACCGGGCACCACAATCGACCGTCGCCGAATTTGCCCCGGCCGCGGGCATGAATCCCGTCGACCCTGCCGAATTGTTCGAGCTGGACGACGAACAATTCCGCCGCCGGTTCCGTCACACGCCGCTCTGGCGGTCGAAGCGCCGCGGCATCTTGCGGAATGCGGCGATCGTACTGGGCAATCGCCGTGATCCGGCCACGCTGCCGGCACTCGCGCAGGCGCTCGCCGACGTCGAGCCGCTCGTGCGAGGGGCGGCCGCTTGGCGCGTAGGCCAGTTTCAACTTGCGGAAGCCCGACAACTGCTCGTGGCCCGGCAGGCTGTCGAAACCGACCCCGACGTTCTGGCCGAGATCGCCGCGGCCCTCGCCTTGTAGCGCCGATTCGAATCATCCGTGCATTAAAGGCCGCACTCATTTGGACGGCGACGTCTGGCGAATGGCATCATCGATCCGCTAACGCAGATGGACGCAGATGGACGCGGATCCGCGCAGAATAGAAGCCAGGTCGAGTTACCCTGCGCCTCACTCTAAACCTTGCCGCCTCCGTGGTGTCCCTTCCTTGTACTCTGCTTCCCCTGCTTCCTTTGCCTCTCCGTGTCTTCGTGATTCTCCGTCCAACTTCGGCGAGTTCAGTCGAGCCGAGACCACGCACTGTGCAGTTGTCCTCGTATGCCCGCTTTGCGTCTCTGTGCCTTTGCGGTTTATTTCCTCGTCATCTCTCCGCAGAACATTCGACCGTCTCATCAGCTTCAACTACCGGATGCAGCCCTGGCAAGTCTTCGCTGTAGAACCGCTCGAAGACGGCTTGCCACTGCTGGGGATTGCAGACGGCCACGAAGGCGTCGCGTAACGTCCGGCCCGCCGGATGGAGCTGGGAATATTTGATGCCGAACTTGCGCATGTGCCGGCCCGCCAGCTCGGGGCCGTACAGTTCGGTTGCCAGGCGGTAATGCTCGGCGATCACGGTGCGCTGCTCGGGCATGCGCGGCGGCTCGGGCAGCGGCTGTCCGGCCGCGAGCGCCCGGGCCTGGCTGAAAATCCACGGATTGCCGATTGCCCCGCGGGCGGCCGTCACACCGTCGACGCCGGTCTGGGCCAGCATGTCCAAACAGGCTTGGGGGGTGAACAAATCGCCGCTGCCCAGCACCACGCGGTTGCCGGCGTGCCGCTTCAGCTCGCGTAAGAATTCCCAGCGGCTGGGGCCGACATAGCGCTGCACAACCGTGCGCCGATGCACCGTGATCGCCGCGACGCCGCGCTCGAAAGCCCCATCGAAGATTTGGTAGAAGTTGTCGCGGCTGCGCTCACTGTCGTCCAACCCGCGACGCATCTTGACGGTCACGGGGATCTCGGGCGGGACCGCCTCGCGAACCTTGGACACGATTTCGAGCGCCGTCTCGACCTGGCTCAGCAGGTATCCGCCCCGGCAACGACCGAGGACTTTTTTGACCGGGCAGCCGAAGTTGATGTCCACCACGTCGAAGCCCGCCGCCACCAGTCGCCGCGCGGCCGGGGCAAAATCATCGGGATTGGCCCCCATCAACTGGGCCCCCACGGGGTGCTCTTCGTCGGTCACTCGGAGGTAGCGGTCGGCCTTCTTGCCGCGGCTGACCTGGATCACGAACTGGTCGAGCAGTACCTCGCAGAGGGTGTAAGGAGCCCCCAGCCGCCGGGCAATCACACGCATCGCCCAGTCGCTGTAGCCGCTGAGGGCCGCTTGCACCACCGGAAAATCGAGTTCGATTCGGCCCAAGCGGAGCGTCGGCAAGCGGGGGCCCGGAGGGGACGTATTGGCTGGCTGCATGCCCCGATTCTGTCGTGTGGCGGTTGCAACGGTCAAGATGGCCGTTCTCCGCGGCTGCCCGAGGCCTGGATTCAGGTTAGAATAGGAGCAACCGAACTGCCATTCTGAAAATGGATCTGCTGCATGATCAAGTTGCCGCGGAACGACGTTTATCGTTATTTGTTTGCCCTGGGTTGTGTGGTGGTCGCGTGCCTGATTTGGTGGCTCGCGGTAACTCCGTTCGTCGGCATCCGGGCATTCGTCGGGTTTGTGCTGGTGGCCATCCTGGTGGTGGGCCGCTTTGCCGGTTTCGGCCCCTCCTGGTTGGCCCTGGCTGCCAGCTGTTGCGCGCTGACGTACGTGCACTACCTGCGCTTTCTCGAGGAAAATCCCGAGCAGAGCACCAACTTTGCTTCCTATCTGCAAACCGGGGTCGACGATTCGCTGACCAGCGTTGTCGTCGTGTTCATCATCACCGGCACGACGTTGGTCCTGCTGGCGCATTTCGGAGCGTGTGGCCCGCCAGGCGGCGGAGACCAACGCCCATTTGCTGCGCCAGGAGATTCAGGAGCGGACCGCCATCGGCGAGCGGCTGCGGGAAGAGCACCAACAGTTGGAACTGGCGCTGTCGGCCGGCCGATTCGGGACCTTCGACTGGGACATTCGCAACGGTACCGCCACCTGGTCGGCTACGAACGAAGCGATCCACGGTTTTGCACCGGGCACGTTCAACGGCACGATCGAGGCCGCCAAGCGGAATATTCCGCCGGCCGACCGGGTCGCCCTCGATCAGTGGATCGCCAATGCCGCCAATACCGATCCGGCCAGCCCTTTCGCTTACCGCGTCGTTTGGCCCGACGGGAGCACGCACTGGATCGAAGGTGTGGGGCAATTGGTCTGCAACGCGGCGGGCAGGGCGAACGCGCGTCCGCGGGGTCTGCGCCGACATTACGCCTGCAAGCACATCGAGTTGGCCCTGCGCGAGGCCGAAGAGCGGTTCCGCCTTTTGGCCTTGCACGCGCCGGTCGGCATTTACCTCGCCGACAAGGCTGGCCGCCTGACCTTCGTCAATCACCAGTGGTGTGAGATTGCCGGCGCCGAGTTCGACGCGGCCCTGGGCCATGACTGGACCCATTGCCTGCATCCCGACGACGGCCCGCGGCTGCGGGAGGCCTGGTCGGTGAGCATGCAGGACAACGAGCCTTTTTGCCAGGAATTCCGCTACCTGCATGCCGACGGCGAAATCCGCTGGGTCGAGGGTTCGGCCGTCATGCTCGCAATGAGCGGGGCGACGTGCTGGGCTACGTCGGCACGGTGATGGATATCACGGTGCGCAAGAACTCGGCCGATGCCCTCCAGGCCGAGCAGGACCTGCTCCGCCAGAGCATCGAACTGCAAGAGCGCGAAAAACGGATGATCGCTTACGATATTCACGACGGCATCATCCAATACACCACCGGAGCCTTGATGCACCTGGAAAGTCACGGCGGCCAGGCCGGCGCCGACGGCGACGACAATCTCCCGGCGATGATCGCCCTGCGGCAGGCCATTGCCGACGGCCGCCGGGTGATGAATGGCATCCGCCCGCCGCTGCTCGACGACGACGGCATCGTGGCCGCCATCGAATACCTGGCCAGCGAAAACCGCAGCGACCGGGTTGAGATCGAGGCGATTACCGACCATGAGATCGGCCGGCTGATGCCCGAGCTGGAATCGGCGATTTACCGAATTGCCCAGGAGGCCCTGTTCAACGCGGTCAAGCACAGCGGCAGCAACAAGATTCGGATCGGGCTGGCCCGCGATGATCGAACCGTGCGGCTCGAAGTCCGTGACTGGGGCTCCGGTTTCGACCTGAGCACGGTCTCGCGCGGCGTGCACGGTCTGAGCGGCATCAAGGAGCGGGCCAAGCTGCTCGGCGGCCAGAGCAGCATTCAGAGTTCGCCCGACGCGGGCACTTGCGTCAGGGTCGAGTTGCCTTACATCGAGCGTGGCGAGCGGCTCTTGCAGCCCGTCGGCTGAAACCGACCCCGCCGACCCAAAACCGTCTCTCGGCCGGGCGCCTGGGGGCCGCATACTCGGGGCGGCTATTGATTGCGGCGTATACGCTGCCGGCGGTCGTCTGTCGGTGGCGAATTGTTCGCCGCGCGCGGTCAAAATGTCTCCACGCGTTGGCGCTCGAACCGAACGATGCGAAACTGCAGCGAGCCCCCGCCAAACGTCCTTGCGGGCATCCGCAAGTTACCCCGAACCGGTTGTCAGGCGATCCATGAACGAGGTTAACAGGTGCGGTCATACCCGGCCGCCGATGCGACGACGCGGTTTTACGCTGGTCGAGCTGCTGGTCGTGATCGCCATTATCGGCGTCCTGGTCGCGCTGCTGCTCCCGCCGTTCAGGCGGCCCGAGAGGCGGCCCGGATGACGCAGTGTACCGGCAACTTGAAGCAGCTGGGCCTTGCCTGCCAATCGTACGCCAGCGTGCATCGCGGTTTTCCGCTGCTCTTTTCGTCGTCCAGTCAACCAGGTTGGGTGACCCAGGTGCTTTCGTTCTTTGAAGAGAAGAGCCTGGCCGGGATGTACAGCTTCAGCCAGCCCTGGTTCGATGCGATCAATGCCAACGCAGTGATCCAGCGGATCGCCATTTGCGAGTGTCCCAGCAGCCCCGCCGCGCACGTGTATACCGCGACCGACCCGGGCTTCGCCGGGCAAAGCGCGAATCCCTTGACGACGTTCACGACCGCGAGCATCGACTACTTCGCCATCGCGGGGGCTTCGTCCACGACGACGGCGAAAGCGCCGAGCACGATTCCGCCCGGTTACTTTCACGCCTATCCTGCGGCCCCCGCGACGATCGACCTGTCGGGCCCCTTCGGTCCCCAGAGCACGGCGCCGACGCTCCGCCGTCTGGCCCAAATCACCGACGGCCTGTCGCACACCGCGATGATCACCGAGATGGCGGGTCGTCCCTGGTTGTACGTGGCCGGCGGGCGACAGATCCTGGCCGCGAACTTCCCCTCGTACGTTTCGGCCAGCGGCGTGGATGTGCTGGATAACATCCCGCTCGATTACGGCTGGGGATCCTGGGCTCAAAACAACAACTTCAACGTCGGGACCTGGAGTGCCGACGGCCAGATGCAGGGTGGCACGGCCAGCGTCAACTGCAGCAATTATCGGGGCGTGTACAGCTTTCACACGGCCGGCGTCAACGTCACCTACGCCGACGGGTCGGTCCACTTGATGAGCCAAGAGATCGACGTCACCGTGTTCTTTGCCTTGCTAACGGCGCGGGGTGGCGAAATGTTCGTCGATCCGTCGTCGGCCAACTGATCGGCAGCGAGCTTGCGACTTCGCCCGTCACTTTCGAGGAATTGGGAGGCTACCGTGTTCTGTCGGCATTCGATCTACTTGACGCTTGCATTGCTGGTCAGCATCGGCGCGGGAACGCGCGGCTCCGCCGAGGAACCGCCCAAGTCCCAGCCGCAGGAACAGGAAGCAAAGCAAGCGGAACTGTCGCGCGAGCACCGCAATGCCAATCGGCCCTCGCAGGACGCGATTCTGGCCGAAGGTTGCACCCTTAAGGCCGATCAAGCGTATGGCACGGATCCGCTCCAGCGGTTGGACGTATATTCCCCGGCGGGGGCCGACAGCGGCGCCGGTGGTGATTTTTGTCCACGGGGGTGAGTGGACCCGAGGCGACAAGGCGGCGGTCAGCTATAAACCCAAGTTCTTCAACGAGCACCAGGTCGTATTCGCCAGCATCAATTACCGCCTGACGCCGCCGGAAGTTCATCCGGCTCACGTCGACGACGTGGCGGCGGCGATCGCCTGGGTCTGCGGCCATGCCGGCGAGTTCGGCGGCGATGGAAAGAAAATCGTGTTGCTGGGGCATTCGGCAGGCTGCCATCTCGTGACGCTCGTGGCGCTCGACCCCCGGCCACTGGCTAAAGTCGGGCTCAAGCCGGCCGATCTGGCGGGCGTCGTGGCTTGGAGCGGCGGCGCTTACGATCTGGTCGATAAAGTCGCCCAAGGCGGCAGCTATGCCGATTACGTGAAGAAGACGTTCGGCGAGAGCGAAGCCGGTTGGCGGGACGCCTCGCCCGTGCATTACACGGACAACGCCAAGAGCGGGCCGGCATTTCTGTTCGTCTCGCTCGAGCCGGGCCACCCTTCGACGTTGGCGGCCGAGCGAATGATTAAGCGGATCGAAGAAGCCGGCGGCAAGGCCAGCGGCAAAATGCTGACCGGTCGCGACCACTTCGGTGCCAATCATTATCTCGGCGCCCGGACGACACCTCGGGCGACCTGTTGCTGGAATTCCTCCGCCAGACAGCCGGGCGTTAGCGAGCTGACCGAGTTCACACGGAACGACTTTGCTGTGGAGCAGATCCTTGCCGGCAGGCGAGGCGGTAATTGCCGGACGACGAATGTCAGCCGACTCGAGATGCCCGTGTCGTGGCCGAATTTGGACCGTCCGCCCGATTGCCTGAGGAATGCTCGCTGGGGAGGCGCAGATGAACGAGATGGATGCGAATCAGCGCCGCTGGACCCAAGCAAAGAAGCGAATTACTTGCTAGCACGCGAACGGACGGCACTGATGATCGGAGCCGCCGGTCGAGTGAAAGTGTGAGAATTCGAGTTCGCCGCTGCAATGCAACGGAGTTGCTGCAATGGCGCGGCGCTATGCTTGCTTGCGTCCAGAGTGAGCCGCTCGCGCAGGCATTTGAGACGACGAAGCTGTGGCAGTCTTTACGGCTCTGCGATTCTCGTCGCCCTGCCGATTCGTCCGCAGTGCCGGCCGAGCTGCCGTTGGATGCCGACCGACCCTTAGAAACGCAAACAGCTTCCGAAAACTCGGAAGCTGTGCGAAGAAGTGGAGGATAGGGGGGTCGAACCCCTGACCTCTAGCATGCCATGCTAGCGCTCTCCCAATTGAGCTAATCCCCCGCCCAAGACGCCGCGAAGCCGAAGCCCACGATAGTCTTAATAGACGCTCCCACAGCGACTTAGGTTCGCTGCCGGGGCGTCAACTCACCAAAATTATCACTGCTGGCCCAACCTGTCAAGACGAAGCCGCGCGCCGCAGCCCGACGTGACCCTCCCGGTTCGCTCGTTTTCTCGTTTTTCATCCTTCGTCCTTCTGCCTTCGGCCTCCTACCTTTCCCACCCTCCTCCTCCCTTGCGCGTTCCGCACAGCGATACGTCGAGACCGAGCGCGTTGGCCATCGCCGCCTTGGCCAGCAGGGCCCGATCGGCGTCGGCGGCGGTGTGGGCATAAGCGACTTGCAGATGGTTGCTCTTGTGGCGGGCCATCATCTGATCGCGCGACACGCCGTAGGTGACCGCGTGCATGATCGGCCACTGGGGCGTGGTGGCCTGCCAGCGGCGCTCGGTTTCCTCGGGGGGCAGCTCGACCACGCCGGCCCGGCCGAGGTCCATGCACAGCCGACCGCCGTCAATGAAGACTCGGGACCAGACGATCTCGCCCGGCTTGGAGATGCCCCGCAGCGTGCCGCCGCCAGAGGGGAAATACATCGCCGGTTGCCGCTGGCTCGACGCTCCGGCCCAGCCGCCGATGAAGTGGGCTGGTGGCGCGGCGCCGCTGATCAAGAACACCCAGACGTAATCGTCGACCGTGCCCGAGCGATCGGCGTCGCCCCAGGCAGGTCGTGGAGCGTGCTTTCGACCGGCTGATCGAGGGCTCGGTGGACGCGATAGGTCATCAGGCCGTCGAGGCCCGCGCACTCGTCGACTTCGTTGAAGTGGACCAGCGGCTGGCCGTCGTACAACACGCGTTTGCCATCGCGGCTGCGGACGGGCGGTCGGTCGGCATTGTTCAGCGTACCTTCGACCAGGTCGCTGGCCGGCAGCAGGTCCTTGAGCCCCTGCTGGTACTGAATGCCGATCGTGTGGCAGCCGAAATCGTCGGCGATCCGCAGGGCCGCGATGTACATCTTGCACTGCAGCAGGATCTGCTGGTCGGTCAGGTTCTCGGCCGGGTTGGGCCCGGTTTCGAACCGCATGCCGCGGTCGCTCATCCAGCGGCGGACGGCCGTCGCTTCGGCATCGCTGGTTTGCATCGTCTCGTAGTATAGGGCCGACTGGCTGAGCCGCTCCTTGAACACGCCGGTCGGATTCAAGAGCTCGTCAGGCATGATGGCGTTGAACATGCCCATGCAGCCTTCGTCGAACACCCCCATAATCGCTTTTTCCCGCCGCAGCTGGTCGGCCAGCCGCTCGCCGAGCCGGCGCACAGGGCCGCTGGCGTGGACGTGTTTCCAGGCAACGACATGATCGGTCTTGTGCTTGACCGAGCCGCGTTTCAGCCAGCGATCGAGGTTGTGCAGGAAGGGCTTGTCGGAAAAATCTTCGCTCCACAGGCTCGAGTAGCGGCAGCCGGCCTTGGTCAGCGAAGCGTTCAGGTTGAGCATCCCGACCAGGCCCGGCCAGGTGCCCGACCAGTTGGCCACGGTCAGGATCGGGCCCTGGTGCGAGAGCAGGCCGTGCAGCAAGTGATGCGAATATTGCCAGACGGCCTCGGCCACGATCAGCCGGCAGTCCGGATCGATCCCGGCGAAGACTTCCATCCCCTCTTTTTGCGAGGCGATGAACCCATGCCCCAGCTCGGGCTTGAACGGATGAGCCCGGACCAATTCGTAGCCTGCCTGCTCGACGGCCTTGGCCAGCAACCCTTCCATCTCCTGCTGGGCGGGCCAGCAGCGCGCCGTTGGCCGATTGCCGGAGATCGCCATTGGCGACCAGCAGGACCTGGTTCTTCTTGGCCTTGGGAGGTTTGGCTAGCGCGGGCAGTTGGATCGTGGGCATGGGTGCCAATCGAGGATGAGTGAGAGGGACGAGAAACGAACGCGGGCCGCCTTGGGCAGAGCGCTACTGGCTGACCACTTCCACGCGGCCCCAGTAACCAAATTCGTTGGCCCAGTCGTTGGCCGCGTTGTGCAGCTCCAGCTCCAGCTTCTGGCCGGCGAAGGGCGTCAGTTCGATCGCGATGTCGGCCCAGCCGTCGGTCGCGGTCTTGGGCCCGATGATCGATTCGTGGAGCACCTTGCCGTTTCCTTTGACCAGCAGCTGCCAGTCGCCCGAGGGATGGTGCGAAACGCTGACGAGCAGCTCGGTCTTCTTGTCGGCGGGAACCTCGAACGTGCCCCGCAGCACGCAGGGCTTTTCCCGCGAGAGGGGATGCGTCCGCAGCACGCCGGCCCGGCCCTGATGCTCGGTCAGCAAGGCCAGCCCTCCTTCGCCGCTCTCGCGCGTGCCGAAGCCGGGGGCCACGTGAGCAATGAGCTCGTCGAACAGCGCCGGATCGCCGGTTTGTTGCGGCTGAACGGGCGGCTCATCGGGCAGCCGTTTGGCCGCCGGGTCGCTGGGCGGTTTGTCCAGCAGCAGGAAGGCGAACAGGTCGGACAGTTCCTCGGGCTTCAGCTGTTTTTCCAGTTCCTCGGGCATCAGCGACAGTTGGCTGACCTTGATCTCGTCGACCTCGCCCCGGGCGATCGTTTCCAGTTTGCCCCCTTGCACCTTGAGCACGACGCGCTGCTCGTTGTCCTCCGCCAACAGGCCGGTGAGCACCCGGCCGTCGCTGGTCACGACGATGCGGGCTTGATAGGCGGCGCCGATCACCAGACTGGGGTCGAGCACGTTGGAGAGCAATTGCTCGACCGAAGCCCGACCGTTGGCCGTGATGTCGGGCCCGACTTCCTGCCCCTCGCCGTAAATCTTATGGCACTGGCCGCAGACGCGGCGAAACACTTCCTGCCCCGTCGACGCGTTGCCGGGATGCTGCTTCACACGCGCGCGGACCTGGGCAATCACTTGGTCGCGCTGCGGATTGCGCTGCGTGCGGACCGAACCCCACTGAGCCCGGACCTTGTCGGCCAGTTGCTGATCGCGGCTGGAGAGCAACGTGCGGACTTGATTGACGTTCAGTCGCCGTGGGCGGGATCCTGCCGGCCTTGATCGCGTCGAGCAGATCGTGGGCCCACTGGCGGCGCTCGGTGAGTAATTCGATTGCCTTGGGCTGTTGGGTGGTTTCCAGCTGGGCATAGTTGTCGAGCACGACTTGCGAAACCCACAGGCGCCGAAGCGGCCCAGCGAGGCCAACGTCTGATCGCGCAATTCGCGGGGGTTGTCGCGGGGCTTGGCCAACACGACGGCCACCGCCTCGCGCAAGTCGGGATCGCGGGCCGCGACCAGTGCATCCAGAGCCTGGATGCGCACCGCGGCGGGGGCATTGGGGGCATTAGCGGCGGTGTAGGTCTTCCGCACGGCCTCGATCCCGGCCGGATCGCCGAGCGTCGTCGAGAGCAGCGCCGCGTCGAAATATAGCGGCCGATCGGCGCTGCTCGAATGGATTTGCTGCAGCACGGGAGCGAGCGCCGTTTTGAACGCCGCCAGCCGCTCGCCCGAAATCTCCCGGGTCTGCACCTTCTTGGCTACCTGGCCCATTGCCGTCCGCGCGGCGGGAAAGTCCTTCTCGCCGCCGGCCGTGAGGATCTCGATCAGCCGGGCGACCGGAGCCGGATTGGCCACGTCGCGAGCCAATAGTCGATCGACCAGGAGTGGCATCAGCGTGCCGACACCCTGCGATTCGAGCACGGCGCGGTTCTCCAGGATCGCCAGCACCTCCTGCGAGTTGCTCTCCAGAAGCGGCTGCAAATTCTGCCAGACGATGTGCGGCATCAGCTTGTCACCGGCACTGTTGGCCAGCGCCGTGAGCAGCAAGGCCGGCGCATCGACGCCCGGCAGCTTGCGGGCCGCGATCGCCACTTGCAGCCGCACGTCGGCCGCGGGGTCTTCGGCCAGTTGCTTCACGCGGCCGACGATGGGCGGGTTGTCCGTGCGATAATTGCCCGCCGCCCGCACGCCCCAGGCGCGAAAACCCGGATCGGCGTGGGCCAGCAGCCGGCCGTGGAACGCCCCGTCGAGCGGCCCGCTGCCGATCAGCGACCACAGAGCGTGCATCCGCGCCTGCGCGGGGCGGCGTCGTCGAGGACCAGCTTTTCCAGCTTGGGCCGGGTCGAGGGCTCGCTCCGCTCGCACAGCACCCGCTGGGCGATGTCGCGATAGAACACATTCGGGCTGTGCAGCCGCTCGATCAGCCGGTCATCGCTTTCCTTGGCCAGATCGAAAGCCGTGGCCCGGGGCGAATTCTGATACCGCACGCGGTACAGCCGCCCCTTGAGCCGGTCGATCCCCTGCGGATCGCGCCCCGCGTCCTGATAGCAGTGGTAGCGGTCGTACCAATCGAGAATGTACAGGCAACCGTCCGGCCCGGTCTTCTGCACCACGGGCATGAACCAGGCGTCGTTGGCCGTGAGGAAGTCGGGGCATTCGACCCCCAGGTAGGTCGAGCCGTCGCGCTCCAGCCGATCGACGTTGATGCAGCCGCCGTGGATATTGCCCATGTACAGCCGGTCGCGGTACTCGGCCGGGTAGGCGTCGCTATCGAAATAGTGGATGCCGCAGTAGGCCGCCTTCTGGTGCCGGTGCTTGACGATCGAGCCGATGATCGAGGTGAAGGGCGGATAGGGGCCGCCTTGCCGCTGGTAATAGCCCGACTCGGTCAGATGCCAGAGGTGATCGATGACGCAGGCGCTGAGGAACGCACTGCCCTCGGGGTCCCAGGCCACGCCCCAGGGGTTGCTGGTGCCTTCGGCAAACAGCTCGAAATCGCGGGTGCGGGGATGGATCCGAAACAGCGTGCAGGTGAACTTGAACTGCTTGCCCCGGTGGCTCACCTCGCCCTGGTTGAACACGCCGTTCAGGCCATACAGCCAGCCGTCAGGGCCCCAGGTGAGCGAATTGGGCAGCTCGTGGGTATCGTGTCGGCCGAAACCGGTGACGACCACTTCCTGCTTGTCGGCTTTGCCGTCGCCATCGGTGTCTTGCATGAACAAGATGTCGGGGGCATTGGCCACCCAGACGCCGCCGTGCCCGACCACGATGCCCGAGGGAATGTTCAGCCCTTCGGCAAAGACGGTGAACTTGTCGGCGCGGCCGTCGCCGTCGGTGTCTTCGAGCACTTTGATCCGGTCGCGGCCCGGGCCGGCCTCGTGCCGCGGATACTCCAGGCTCTCGGTGATCCAGATCCGGCCCCGCTCGTCGAACGTCATCGCCACCGGGTTGACGATCTCCGGTTCGCTGGCCACCAGCTCGACCGCAAAGCCCTCGGGCACGGTCATCTTGGCGACGGCTTCGGCCGGCGACAGAGCTGGGCCCGGGGGCTTGTCCTGGGCGTGCGGAATGACGTCGGCGGCCAATGCAAACCGCGGGTAGCGCGAGCAACAGGCGAACGCATAGCGCGGCCGCGAAACCGGCGGGCGAAGGGGGCGAAACCAACGAGCCATCATGCCTGGGCCTTGGTGGAGCTGGGGTAGGCGCGGCCAGCTGCTGCGGCGAAGCTTGGGTAGATTATGGATGTGCTGCCGCAGGCTCGCAACTGCCACAAATGCGCAGGCGGAGGCCCAGGAGTTGAGCTGCCGAAAATGCCAGCCTCAGAACTCACGCGGACCGGGCGCCGGCGGGGCAACGGGGCCCGGCTTGGGCGGGGCCGGCGTGGGCAGCAAGCTGCGAATCAGCCCCGGCCTGGGGGCTGACGGCACCGCCGGCTTGGGGGCGGTGCCCGTGGCGCCATTGCCATTGGGCTTTGCGCCGTTCGGTTTGACGCCATTGGGCGTCGCCGGCAGCGGAGCCGGCAAGGAAGGTTTGCCGGAGTTGGCAATCTCCAGCGGCATGTCCAGCTCGGCATGCACGACGACTTGTCCTTCACTGAGTCGACCTTCCAGATCGACCCCTCGAATCCAAGTCAGGGCCGGAAACTGATACGTCGCGGGCACGCCGGCGCCGGCCTGCGTCGAGCGCCACTGCCCTGCCCCGCCGCTGCCTGCGACCAGTTCGTATTTGCCGCCCAGCGGGTCGAGCAGCTCGGCATCCAGCACGCGCTGGGCCGTGGCCAGGGCTTCGGCCGGTGGCACGCGGAACTGTTCGCTCAGCAGCGACAGCAAGCGGACGTTGCCCTGCGACATCTTGGCCGCGTGCTGATAGCCTTGCTGGTTGGCCCAGCGAGCCAGGTTGGTCCCCTGCAGATCCTCGATGTGGGCCCGAATCTGGGCCGGATTGGGCGACGGCTCGAACCGCAGCTGCGGCGTCACTTGCTCCAACACCTCGCGATGAAACGACATTACGGTGAAGCCCGCGAACGTGCGTTTCCACAGGCCGGCAATGGACCGCGAATAGCCGGCCGCGTCGGGCGGACTGTTCGGACCATTGGGCACCATCGCCAATAAGCCCGGCTGCGGCCACGCGCCGAGATAGCCCCGCAGCGGGCTCTGGCCGGTGATCATCTTCAGCGCGCCGACGAGCGGGCGATCGACTCCCAAATCGGCCGTGAGCGAATCCGCCATGCCCAGGAACATGTACGTGTCGCCGGTCTGCATCAGGTTGCCGCCACGGAGCGAGGCCTGAATGTCGATCAGGTTGCCCGCCACGGGCGCCAGCCGCTGATCGTTCGCCGGTCCCAGCCATTGCGATAGCTTGCCATAGTTGGCCGCGCCAGCGGCGCGGCCTGTAGATCGATCGACAGGTGCTCCAGGCCCGGCCGCTGGCTCTCGCTGCGGCGAATGCCGACGAACACCGGGTCCAGATCGCCCCAGGAACTGCTCGCGTCGGCCAGGGTTTTTTCGTAGGCCTGGGCCTCGCTGCGGGTGTACTTGGTGTCGGGCATGTCCGGAATCGGAATGAATCCGCCCCGCACGCCGCGCAAGCTGTCGACCGGCTGACCGCCCTCCAGCGTCAGCCGGCTGCCGTCCGAGCGGCGGCCGAACCAGGCGGGCAGCGCGTCAGCCGCGATCAGTTCGTCCAGCGTTTCGGTCGGCCGGCCTTCGCCTTTTGCCAGCAGTTGGGCCAAAGCGACCAATTCCATTTCCACCGAGCTCCGCAGGCGGCGGAGCATTTCGATCTGGTAGTGCGGGCCAAGCAGGTTGCGGAAGAATGCCCGCGGCAGATAGACGAACACTGTGTCGTCGCGCTCCAGCGGCAAATTCAGCCGGGCCATCTGAAACTCGGCCGAAGCGCCCAGCGAGCCCTGCCCTGCCGGCTGGTCCTTGCCCGCCGCGCCCGTGGCCAGAAACTGCTCGACGATTTTCCGGCTGGTCGAGACGAGATGAAAATCGCCGTCGGCCACGTAGAACGAGCGGAGCGAATTGTCGGGCGTCGACATGAACGACACCTGCCGGCCGGCGATCGTCAGCTTCTCTTCGGTTGCGCCGCTGGCGGCCTTCATTGATTCGTTCCGCTGCCGCTGCAGGTCGGAGCCCAAGAGCAGGTTGTTCCGGGCCTGGAACAAAATGCCCATCGCTGCCCCGTCGCGCTGGAAGGTGTCCAGGCCGATGATCGCCACGTCGGCAATCACGGCGGGCCCGACGACCGGCGCGAGGGCCGATTCCTTCAGCCCGATCTGCCGCTGAAAACGATCATTCAGCCCGTAGTCGACCGCCTGCTCGGAGACCAGATTCCGCACGTCACCGCCCCAGGCATCCAGCCGATGCTGAAACCAGAGAAAATTGGCGAACGATCCGGTCCGCACGTACAAGCACTCCTCGGGCACCCGAAAGGCAATTGGCTCGGTGGCCGGCTTCTGGCCGTCGGCCCCGACGGGGGCGATTTCCTCGGCCGCGGCATTGTCGTTTGGGCTCCCCGGCAAATCGACGTCGAGCGGCTCGTCCACGTCGCCGCCGGCCAACAGAATCTGCTCGGCAATCGTCCGCCGCGACGATTCGCCACCGGCTAGCAAATTCAACTGACCCGAAAAACCGCCCGCCAGCGCGGCCAGCCCACTGGCCTTCGGCAGCGGCATGCCCATCCGCCGGGCGATTGTGTTGGCGAGATAATTGTGGAACTGGGGATAAAGATCGCTCGAGTCTTCCCGGGTGAATTCGCGCCACCAGCTGGTCAGCAGCGGCTGCACATTGCCCGCCCGGGGCGTGACGGTCTGCCGAATCGGCGCAGGCGTGTAGAGCGTCACATCGAGCGGCTGATCGCCGACGAACAGAAAAAAGACTGTCAGTCGTCGCCGACGGCCGACCAGATTGCGGACCATC
The DNA here is from genome assembly GCA_963828155.1 of uncultured Planctomycetaceae bacterium. Lineage (GTDB taxonomy): Bacteria > Planctomycetota > Planctomycetia > Pirellulales > PALSA-1355 > CAWCAX01. The sequence continues at coordinate 887,015 of CAWHDQ010000004.1, read as the reverse complement.
TGGCCGGTCTGGCGCTCTTCGGGCACGGCAAAAAAAGCCCGACCCGAACGTTCCACGAGGGCGACCTGCGAGTCATTGCCCTGCAGCCCCTGGCCGAGCGGCGTTTGGATCGTGATCACGCCCACGCCATAGGGCCGGCCGGCAATCGCTTCGGCCTGCAACCGGGCCTGAGCCAGCGCCTGCGTGGGTGCGGTCAGCCAAAAGGCGCAGGCGGCGAGTAGCCCAAGAGCGCCGCGAAATCGGCGCAAGAACAAAGCCAAAGGCCCGACGCCGCCCGCCGCGGTGTTTGGATCCGTCATCACTTGAATACCCTCCGTGTGGTGTGCCGCACGCGGCACTTACCCGTACAGGCGATTGGCCTCGTCGTAGTCGATCAGCCGTGCCCGGACTACGCCACCGGCAATTTTTTCGCCTTCCGGGTCGACGTACACCCGGCCGGTCTGCAGCTTGGTGCCCGGCTTGACCACGTCCATCAGGTGCAGGTTGAAGATGAAGGCCGGCTCGGTCAGGGCGGTGAACCAGTGGACGTTGTCGCGATAGTCCGAGACGGTCGAAAACTCGCCCGGCGTGAACGTGCGGTCGATCGTTGGCTTGATCAGCATGTGCTTGGCTTCGTCCTCGACGCGGTCGTAATGCCGGCCGCGGAGGTCCCCCTTCAAAATGATGAAGGCGGTGGCCATATTGTTATGCCCGTGCGGCACGACCGAGCAGCCCTTCTTGAGGGCGAAGATCTGCTTGCCGAAGCTCAAGTCGCCCGGCACGCCTTCCACTTTGGGGAACGAAAAGCGGATGCTCCGCTCCCCCCGCTCGGCAAACTGGGTGGCCGCCGCCAGTCGCTCGAAATCGATCATCGAGAGCAGGTCGTTGAGGTCGATCTGACCGAGCAGCTCTTCGACTTGCTTCTGCCAGGTGGGCTGATCGATCTTCTGCCCCTTCAGGTCGCTGCCGAGTTGATTGAGGCCGGCCACCCACTTGGCCGCCAGCGGCTTGACCTCGCCGGCTAGCAGGTCGTGCCGCACCAGCAAGTCGACGAGCGAAAAGGTCAGGATCGATCCCAACGCTTGCTGGGTGAACGCACGCCGCGATTGCCGGAGCGATTTCATGGATCGTGCCTTTTTGGCTCTTGGTGGTGGGGGGTGACGCGGTGCGGGCCAAGGCCGCACGCCCGGGCTCGCTTCGGTCGTTCCTTCCAGCAGCGCGCCCAGGGGGCAGGTTGTCAGCGCCGATCGTCGGCAGGCGGTCGCTGGAAGTGTCAGGTTTGCTGGGACTTATCGTATCGCGCTCGTGGCAGTGACGCAAATTGCCGTCGTGGCCGGGTGGGACGCCGTCGCAATTCGTTTATGGTTCCAAGAGCGGCGCGTTTAGCGCTATAGAGACCGAGCCGGACCAGACGCTGGGGGCAAATCCTAGTTGTGGACCGCGGGGTAGAAGGCCACCGCAGCGACCAGGATGAAACTCACGATCGTAATCAGCCCAACCAGGCGCCTCGCACGGGTTGCTGAAACAACGCTCCGATTCCGGCCCCGATCCAGGCCGGCGCCGAGACCAGTAATACCAAGCGGGCGATCAGCGCCGGCGTCGAATCCCACGTCTTGTCGTTCCAGCCAAACGTGCTCAGCCCGGCGCAGCCGATCGAAATCAAAAGCACGGACAGGAGTAGCTCTCGGAGGCTGAAATGCGGCAGCTTCACCATGTTCAGCGCACGTGACCGTCGTAGGCCGATCGAGACAATTCAAAGGTCGGGCCGCGCACAAACCCGTTTTTGCAGGGCAGCACTTCCTATTCCCTTGCCGCCTGCTGCACCGAGAATACCGCCACCAACGTCAAACCGATCGCCACGGCCAGGCCATACAGCGCCCCGCGGGCGGTCTGGCGAAATGGCGTGCCGATTCCGGCCCCGATCCAGACCGGCGCCGTGAACAGCAGGCAGGGGCCGACGATCATAATCAACGGCGATGGGTTGCCGTCCCGTCCAAAGACGCTCAGGCAGCCCAGCCCAATCGAAATCAAGAGCAGCGATTGAAACAGCTCTTTCAGGCTGAATTGCGGCCATTTCATGGTTTCATTGTATCGCAGCTAGCCGCTCAGCCGCTTGAAATGCAGCGCGGCGCTCGTTCCACGCGGTCGCCGCAGTTAGCTCAATCGCTCGGTCGTTCCGAGCGAATCTCAAAGGCGTATGACTCGCTCAACGGAAAGCAGGATCACCATTGCCATCCCGACTGCGACCACCAATCCCTCCAGTCCGCCGCGGATAGGCCGGTGGAAAAGCGTGCCGATTCCGGCCCCGATCCAGACCGGCCCTGTGAATAGGACGAACGGGCCGATCGTCATGATCAGCGGTGACGGCTCGCGATCCCGGTTGAATACGTTCAGGCAACCCAGCCCGATCGAAATCAGGAGCAGCGATTGAAACAGCTCTTTCAGGCTGAATTGCGGCCATTTCATGGAACACATTGTACCGGAACTGCCGGCCAGGTTGCTTGAATTGCCCGGCGGCTGTGCGAAAATCGATCGCATGCTCATCCGCCAATTCTCGCTCCGCACGCTGCTGGTCGTCATCACGCTCGCGGCCGGCGTATCGTTGGTCTTGTCGTTCGCAATCAAAGGCCAGCTCTGGGCGTTTGCCATCGGGGCCTTCCTCGTGATGCTGGCTGTCGGGTTGGCCGTGCAGGGGCTCGTGTTCTGGCTCGTCTGGCTGTATAGCCTGCTGGTCGATCGTTGGCAGGTTCGCCGCACTCCCCAGCCGGTTCCGGTCGAAGCGGCGACAACCGGGGCGGGACCTTCCTCCTGATGAACCCCATGCCCGCGCAGCTTGGTTACCGCGATCGGCTGCGTGTCGAATTCCTGCCCGCTGCGCACTGCGGGTTTTCTCGCCCCCCTTGCTGGTCGCCTTGGCCACGCTCTGGCCGGCTTGGGCCGCGAGCGCCGCCTCGTTCACGCTCCCTGTCGGCGGCAAGCCTACCAAGACCGGTCTCACGCTCCTCGTCGAGCCCGACTGGGTCGACAACAACGGCGGTTACCGGCCGGTCGCCGTCACGGTCAAGTGCATGCCGCCGCCGATCGGCGACCGCACGCTGCGGGTCACGCTGCGGGCCGATGGGTTTTACCGCACCTACTCCGTCACCGCCGACGTCGAGCTGCCGGCGGGCGCGGCCTCGGCGAGCCGCGTGATTCCGGTGCCGCAGTTCGGCCGGGGGATGTTCTTGTCGATCGAGTCGCGCGAGGATGGGCGGAAGGTCGGCGAACTTTCGGCCGAATGGCTGTACACCGGCGGCAACCCGCAGCCCGACGACGAACCCCGGCTGTTGCAGCTCTGCGACAGCCCGGCCGCGGACGACCTCGACGTCTTTACCGGCGGGGCGCAACAGCCACAAGGCGGCCGGACCGAGGTCAAGGCTGCCACCCGGTTGACCGTCGACGTGCCCGAGTCGTGGCTCGAACTGTCGGCGCTCGACTTCATCGCCCTGTCGGCCGACGAGATGGAACTGTTGGCCAAAAGCCGACCGCGATCGTGGCAAGCCATCTGCGACTGGACGGCGGCCGGCGGCAACCTGTGCGTTTATGGCGTCGGGGCCGAATTCGAGCGTCAGGGCCGGATCGACGAGCTCCTGGCGGCCCGCCCTGCGGCCGAATCTGCAAAAGCTGGATCGGCACAGGCCCAGAATCTCTGGCACGATGCCGACCCCGCGTGGCTGCCCACGCTGGTGGACGCAAATCAGACTCCAGCGGCCAATCCGCAGATCTACGTCGAAGATGCCGTCGACGACGAGCCCACTGCCGTCGTGCCGGCCGACCTGGCGAGTGTCGTCAAGCAATTCGTAGCCCGGCAAACGGCCGAGCCCAGCCGGCCATTCCGCTGGCGGGTGTACCGGCTGGGCCGGGTCGTGGCCCTGGCCGCCGGCGACATGTTTCCGGCGACCGGCACTGCGGGCCGTGACGACCGGATCGGCCAATGGGCCTGGGTCCGCGAAATTTGGGCAATGACCGTTGCTCGTGGACCTCGCGGCACGGCTTGGTCTTCGACGGCTCCAATCCGGCCTTCTGGAACTTGCTGATTCCCGGCGTCGGTTTGCCCCCCGTGAATGCCTACCGCGTGCTGATTACGCTGTTCGTGATCGTGATCGGACCGGTGAATTACGTACTGCTCCGCCGGCTGAGGCGGCTGCACTATCTGCTGTTCATTGTGCCGGCCAGCGCCGCGCTGGTGACCGTGGCCCTGGTGGGCTATGCCCTGGTTAGCGACGGGCTCGCGACCCGGTTGCGGGCCCGCTCCTACACGCTGGCCGATCAGGGCTCGGGCCGGGCCGTAACTTGGAGCCGGCTGAGCTACTACGCCGCGCTCAGCCCCTACGGCGGATTGACTTTTCCCCGCGACACGGCGGTCTACCCGCTCGACTTCCAGCAGGGCTTCGCGTATCCATCCAATGGCCGCCAAACGTCGTCGATTTTCCTTTCGGACGAGCAGCAGTTGGAATCGGGCTGGCTGGCGGCTCGCACGCCCACGCAGTTTCTGGCGATTCGGTCTGGGCCCACCGCCAAACGGCTGGAGATCGTGCCCGGCGACGGGGGATTGAAAGTGACCAATCGGATGTCGGTCGAAATCTCTCAACTGCTCGTGGTTGACCAGGGCGGCAACCTGTACCACCTGGCCGACCTGCCGCCGGGACAGACCGCCGTCGCCAAGCCCGAGCCCGCCAACCAAGCCGACGGAGGGCCGCCGCTCGTTCCCAGCCAATTCATGCCGGCTTTGTCCAGCGGACTGAAACAAGAAGTCGTTGGGCAGCCAGGCGCGACGCATTCGTTGTTCGACCTGAGCCGGGGATATTACTACCCGCAATCGGGCGCCCAGGTTCGAGCAGGCCGCCTTGTTGATGGAACAGCGGCTGCGGCAACTCCTGCAACTCGGCCAGCCGGGCGGCACGAACTTGCCGCCGGGAAGTTACCTGGCAATCACCGACCGGATCGACCCGGCGCTGCGGGGCGTGGAAGACGCCGAAGAAGCGGGCAGCATTCATGTGATCGAGGGAAGGTGGTAAGGCCCAGTGGTCAGCTCTCACCCGCTTATCGAACTGCGGAGTCTCCGCCGGCACTTCGGCCGCACCAAGGCGGTCGACGACATTTCGTTCGCCGTCGAGCGGGGACACGTCTTTGGCTACATCGGGCCCAACGGCGCCGGCAAGACGACCAGCATGCGGATCCTGGCCACGCTCGATCTCCCGCAGGCGGGCGATGCTTTGGTCGACGGCTTTTCGGTGATCAACGATCCCGACCGGGTTCGCTCGCGGTTGGGCTTCATGCCCGACTATTTCGGCACGGCGCCGAATATCAACGTGGCGGAGTATCTCGATTTCTACGCCCGGGCCTACGGCCTGATGGGCGCCGAGCGGCAGCGAGCCATGCGGCGGGTGCTCAGCTTCACCAAGCTCGACGGCCTGGCCGAAAAACCGATCGACGGCCTCTCGAAGGGCATGAAGCAGCGCTCGTGCCTCGGCCGGACCATTATCCACGATCCGCCGGTTTTGGTGCTCGACGAGCCGGCCGCCGGGCTCGATCCCCGGGCCCGGATCGAACTGCGCGAGATGATCGGCGCCTTGGCCGCCGACGGCAAGTCCGTGCTCATCAGCTCGCACATCCTGACCGAACTGGCCGAGATGTGCGACACGGTGGGCATCATCGAGCAAGGCCGTCTGCTGGCTGTCGGCTCGGTTCACGACATCCAGCGGGGCCGGCAGCAGCAGCGCGCCGTCGAGCTGCGGATCATGGGGGGCGCGGCCGCGCTCGTGGGCTGGCTCGCTCGGCGGAGCGCGCGTCCCGACGTTTCCGAAAATGAAAACGGAGACGCCGCCGCGGACGATGTCGTGCAGGCTGAGGCGGTCAACGAGCCGGATACCGCCGACCTCGGCGGCGAGGCCGCCGCGACCGTCAACGCACCGCGCAGGCGTGCAATTCAGTCGCCTTGAAATCAACCAGCTTGAAATCAGCGGCGAGGTGGCCCGGTTCCTCCACGATGGCGGCGAGGCCGACGAAGTCGAGCTGTTCGGCGCATTGGTGCTGGCCGGCTTTCAGGTGGCGGCGTTCGGCAGCCGGGCCAAGAGCCTGGAGGACGTGTTCATGCAGGTCACCGCGGGGCGCGTGCAATGACGACGTCCGACTCCAGCCCTGCCGACGACCTGCCCGCCAGTCGCGCGGGGGCCACGAACTGGCAGCGGTTCGAGCACTGGCTGGAGCGCTGCGGCGAGCATCTCAACCCGATTTTGATCAAGGAAGCTCGGCAGGCTCTCAAGAGCCGGCAGTTCGTCGTCACGTTTGCCTTGGTGCTGGGAGCGGCCTGGTGCTGGTCGCTGATCGGGTTGGCGATCGTCGGTCCCCAGGTGTATTACGGCACCTATGGTGCGGATCTGCTGTTTGGCTACGCGGTCATTCTGCTGTTTGCCCTGGTGATCGTGGTGCCCTATGGGGCCTTTCGCTCGCTCGCGGGCGAGCTCGAAGACCGCAGCTACGAGCTGGTGTCGATCACGTCGCTCAAAGCCCGGCAGATCATCGGCGGCAAGCTGGCCACCAGTTGGCTGCAGATTCTGGTGTTTCTGTCGGCCGTCTCGCCCTGCATCGCGTTTACCTACCTGTTACGTGGGGTCGACATTCTGACGATCTTGATGTTGGTCGTCTATTCGGCGCTGGCCTCGCTCGGCCTGTCGCTGGGCGCGTTGCTGTTGGCCAGTTGTTCGCTGGAGCGGTACCGGCAGGTCGTGGCGTCGGTGATTTTGGTGCTGGGGCTGGGCGGCTTGTTCCTGGCCGGCTGTGGCCTGGCGGCCGACCTGTTGCGGACGTCGCCGGCGTTCAACCCGAACGAGTTTTTCGCCGCCAACGGCGTGCTGCTGACGGTCTATGCGAGTTATTTCGTGCTGCTCTATCTGGCGGCGGCGGCCCAGTTGAGCTTTACCAGCAGCAACCGCTCGACCGCGGCCCGGATCGTGATGTTCGTCCAGCAGGGGCTGCTGGCCGGTTGGATGGCGGTGTCTTGGCTGGAGGGCCCGCGTGAGCTGGAGCTATTGCTCGTGCTGCTGGTGTTGTCCGGCATCCACTGGTATGCGATGGGCGTATTTCTGATCGGCGAGCCCCAGCGGCTCTCGCTCCGCGTGCAGCGCGATTTGCCGCAGAGCTTTCTCGGCCGGGCCCTGTTCACCTGGTTCAATCCCGGCTCGGGAACCGGTTTGATGTTCGCCTTGGCAAACTTTCTGGCCGTGGTCCTGCTGGCTCTGGGCCTGACGCCGCTCGGCCCGGTTCGCCCGTTCTCGACGACGATGCCGCTGTGGAACCCCGAGCAGCGGGTGTTTTATCTGGGCCTGTGCGGGTTTTGTTATCTGACGATCTACCTCGGCCTGGGCAAGCTGCTGTTGGACCTGGTCCGGCCGGCCCCGACCGAGGGAGTCGGCGTGGTGCTCCGCGTGGCCCTGTGCCTGCTGCTGCTCGTGCTGGGGACGGCGATTCCGCTGGTGATCCAGATGTCGCTGGACGACTTGCGGCAATCGGGCTATTCGCTGCTGCACATCAGCAACCCTTTCTGGACGATTGCCGAATTGTGCAATCCCTTTCGCAGTCCGCCGGCCGAGACTGAGGTGCTCGTCATCGCCCTGCCCGCCGCCGCGGCCCTGGTGCTGCTGGTGAACCTGCGGCGGGTGGTGGCCGAGGTGCGGCAGGTGCGGATCGCCCGGCCGACCCGCGTGGTGGAGGCCGAGGCCCTGGAGAGCCCGCCGCCGGTGCCCACGGGTCCCTCCAGCCCCTGGGGTTGAAAAAAGTTCCCTTGACCCGATCGGCGTGCTAGCATTAGTGTACTCGCGTACACTATCCGCCTGTCCGAGAACGGGCGGGACTGTCCCAACTCTGCGCAGCCTGCGGAGCAAAATGGGACTGTCCCCTCTCTGGACCCGTTCTCGGATAGGCACTCATCCCGGGCGGCGAGCTGGGCAATGGGCAAATCGACTTCCCCGCGCACTCCGGCCGAAGTTCGTCGGCAGCTGGCCGAAGAGGTCCGCCGCATCGAGGGGCTGCACCATCCTAGCCGGCCCGATGCCCTTTCGACCGGCTGTGCGGAGCTGGATCGGCTCCTGCCCGCTCGGGGGCTGCGCCCCGGCACGCTGGTCGAATGGCTGGTGCCGGCCGCGGGCAGCGGGACGGCCACGCTGGCCCTGATCGCGGCCCGCGAAGCCTGCCGGTCGGGGGGCGTGCTAGCGGTGCTCGACGCGGGTGCTGGGTTTTATCCGCCGGCGGCTGCGGCCTTGGCGATCGATCTGGCGCGGTTGCTCGTCGTCCGGCCTGCCGAGCGGAGCGACGATGCCTGGGCCCTCGATCAGTTGCTCCGTTCGCCGGCCGTGGGGGCCGTGTTGGCGTGGCCCGGCGATTGGCAAGCGGCGGTTTTTCGCCGGCTGCAATTGGCGGCCGAGAGTGGCGGCGGGGTGGGCTTGATGCTGCGTCCGGCCTCGATTCGGGCCCAGCCCTCGTGGGCCGAGCTGCGGCTGTTGGCCCAGCCGTTGCCGGCGGCCCGCGCGGCGCCAGCGAGTTTGCCGCGATCGCAACCCGGCGGCCGGCGGAGCAGCGGCCGGCGGTGGCGGATCGAGATCGTGCGGGTCCGTGGGAGTCAGGCCGGCGGCACGATCGACGTGGAACTCGACCAGCGGACAGGTGTCTTGCATGCAGTGCGGCCCGCGGATTCTGTGCATCTGGTTTCCCCAGTGGCCGCTCCAGCGGTTGGCCGCCGCTCGCGCGGAGCTTAGGTCCGGTCCGGTCCTGCTCTACCAAGTGCAAGCCCGGGGCGGCGGGCTGAAAGTCACCGCTTATGCCGCCCGCTTGGGATCGCTGCTGACGAGCCCGCCCGCTGCCGCGGGTCGCAAAGCTGCGGCAGGCCGGGCTCGCGCGGCGAGCGCGGGCATTCGGCCGGGCATGCCGCTGGCCGAGGCCCTGGCGCTGCACGAATTTTCGCAGCTCGAGTTTTCCGCGCCGAAAGGGAAATCCCCTGCGGCCGAACTCCCCGCGCTCCACCTGGAAGCCCACGATCCTTGGGCCGATCGGCTGGCCCTGGTCGAACTGGCCGCGGTCTGCCAGCAGCTTGGTCCGACCGTCGGCCTGGAAGATTCGCCGCGGCCCGAGAGCCTGCTCGTGGACATCACGGGCGTGGCCGAACTGTTTGGCGGCGAGCGGCAACTGGCGGAGCGGGGCCTGGCGCTGCTGGCCGAGCGCGGTTTTGCGGCCCGGCTGGCCGTGGCCGATACGCTCGGAGCGGCCTGGGCGGTAGCTCGCTCTCAGGCGGAGGCGATTGCGCTCGTTCCGCCCGGCGCGGCCGCCCCGTACGTGGCCGAGTTGCCGATCGCCGCGCTGCGGCTGCCGCCCGAGACGTTGGAATTGCTCGGGCAACTGGGCATTCGCATGATCGGCGAGGTCGACCGCCTGCCGCGCGAGGGCTTGCTGGGCCGGTTCGGCCCCGACTGCCTGCAGCGGCTGGATCAGGCCTGCGGCCGGCTGGCCGAAGTGATTTCCGCCGAGCACTTGCCCGGCGAGCACGCGGCCGAGTGGTTGCTGGAGCATCCGACCGAGCGGCGCGACGCGATCGAAACCATCTTGGAGCAATTGCTCCCCCGCGTGATCGAGCCGTTGGCCGCTCAGCGACTGGGGGCCGTCGAGCTGGTTTGCCGCTTGGAGTGTCCGGGCGAGGCGGCCCGGCAGTTGGTGCTGCGCTCGTTTCGCCCCTGCGCCGCGGTCGGGCATTGGCTCGACATGTTTCGCTTGCGGCTGGAATCGGTCTGGATTCGCCGGCCGGTGGCCGCCGTGCGGCTGGCGGCGACGGCCTGGGATTGGCTCGAACTGGCGCAGCAGGAATTGTTCGCAGCCGCGGAACGCGGCGGCGAGTATGGCCTGCGCGGCGGGCGCGAGCTGGCGGCGCTGGTCGATCGGCTGACCAGCCGGCTCGGGCGGCAGGCCGTGTTGCGGCCCGAGTTGCTCGCCGATGCCCAACCGGAACATGCTTGCCAGTACCTGCCGCTGGGCGATGCGAGACCGTCTCAGTTGCCGCGGAGGCAATTCTCGTCGCAGCGCAGGCAATCCGCCAAGCCGCGTCAGGCCGCCGCCAGCGAGCGGCCGGGGACGCCGCCGTTGTCGTCCCACGAGCGTCCGCTGCGGCTCTGCCAGCCGCCGATCGAGTTGGCGGTGCTGGCCGTAGTGCCCGACGGGCCGCCGCTACGGTTTCGCTGGGCTGGCGCGGAGGAGCAGGTGGCGCGGTTTTGGGGGCCCGAGCGGATCGAAACCGGTTGGTGGCGGAGCCGCTGCGTCCGGCGCGATTATTATCGAGTCGAGACGGCCGCCGGCCAGCGGTTCTGGCTGTTTCGCCGACTGGGCGACGGCCACTGGTTCTTGCACGGCACGTTCGACTGAAGTCCGAGTCTTTTCGAGCTTTCAGTCCGGAACGCAGCGGATGATCGGACGGAGTATCTCACCGCGGAGGACGCAGAGGGACGCAGAGGAAGCATCGGGGAACGAAGGCGGGAGCACACGAAAGGAAACATTTCGTGAAGATGCGACGCCAGCATGCCTTCCGCCCCCGAATGAATCGCGACCTTCACTTGAGCTGCGCAGTCCTTCAGCTAGGGAGCCCTGTGCGGTGTCGAAGCAGCCAAGTCTGATCCGTCCTCCGCGACCTCTGCGATCTCTGCGGTGAGTCTTCCAGGTCCGAAAGCTTCGCGGCAAAGCGCCACTCAGTAGTCGGTTGCAGAAACACGATGACCTCGCGCCACTGCCCGGCATCGATCCGGCAGCGTCGCGAGGTCAGGGGTTGAATCCGCGTGCGGCCTGGGGCGGCCAGGCGCGCACCTTCAGAATCAGGGGAAACCGTAGCTGGGATTATGCACGTCGAAGTCGGCGTCGGTCAGGCCGATGTTCACCTTGAGGTCGACGTACGTGTACTGTTCCAAGAGCGGCGGCTGCTCGCCGGGGGCGGCCGGCCATTCGTAGGCTTCGTAGCGGACCGGGACGTTCAGCTCATCGTCGATGAACACCAGCGCCTTGTGGAAGCGGAAGTTCCGCCGCGGCGTCGGATGCACCACTTCGATGCAGGTGCAGGGCCGCTTGTTGATCTTGGCGCCCTTGTAGAACTTCACCTCGCACTCGCCGAAGTTCTTGTCCTGCTCGGCGACTTCGATCAGCCGCTTGGTCAGGTTCAGGATCCCGATCTCGGTGATCGGGTACCGCTGGTTCTGCATCGCGATCGTGCCGTCCGGTTTGAGCGGCAGCGTGCCGACCAGTTTGCGGATGCCCACGCCGTGGGCCATCATGTTGTTGTCGTTCTTGCCTTCGACGTAGATCGCTTCCTGGCCCTTGAGGTTCTCGGGGGCCTTGAAGTAGGTGTAGGCGCTGAACGGCTGATGCCGGATCTTGATGAACATGTATTCGGTGTCGTTCAGCTTGCCGTCGATCCGCTCGCGCTTGACCATCGTGGCCGAGTAATCGTGGATGTTCGTCTGGATGTTTGCCAGGGCCTTGTAGGCGATCTCCAGCGCCGGTTCGAGCGGGTGCTGGGGCTGGGCCTTGACCTCCGGCTCTTCCGACTTGTGAGCCACGCGATGGACGGGCTGCGGCAGCGACTCGCGGTCGGTCCGCGTCCCGGTCGGGGCCTGGGCTCGGACGAATCCCACGATGCCGACCAGCATCAGGCCGAGAAAAAACAACGATTTGCGGCAGGTCATTACGCCGCTCCCACGTCGATTGGTGACCACGAGCTTGCCGGAACGGTGCCCCAGAGTGGGGCCGCATCGGGCATCCATGCTCTCATTGATCCGTTCGGGCCGATCCGGCACTGGGTCTTTTATCGCCAGCCGGAGCCGCCATAATTACACTGCTTGACGTCGCCGGACTTATTGGCACGGGCCGCAAGCCCAAGCGGGCGGCGTGTCCTGCCAGCCGCCCGCCGTCTCGACGCCATCGTTACCCCGGGCACGTTCGCCATAGCCAGCCCCGCGCCGCCGCTGGCAACCATTTCCGGCGCCTGCCGGTGACTTGCCGCGAAATTGTCCCCGGTCGTCAAAAGCCGCCCAAGTTTACTCACTTCCCGAAATCCAGGGGAGGCCGACTTTCGTGCCGAAAACCGCCCCAAACTGCTTTTTGACCGTCGTTTCCGCCCCGTTCGAAGAGAACTCGTACATTGCCCGCTTGCCCGGCCGCGACGATTGCCTGGTGGTCGATCCGGGTTTCGAGCCCGACAAGATCGTCGAGCTGCTCCAGGCCGAGCAACTGCGTCCAGCCGCGTTTCTGATTACCCACGGCCACAGCGACCACATCGGCGGCAACCAGTACCTGAAAGACATCTGGCCCGACGTGCCGCTGGTCATCGGCCGGCGCGAGGCGGCCAAGCTGACCGACCCCCGGCTCAACCTGTCGGCCGCGTTCGGATTGCCGATCACCAGTCCGCCGGCGGATGTCTTGCTTGACGAGGGGGACGTGTACGAAGCGGCCGGATTTCGCCTTGAAGTCCGCGAGATTCCGGGCCACTCCAGCGGGCACGTCGTCTATCTGTGGAAAGATGCCAGCCCCTGGGTCGTGCTGGGCGGGGACGTGCTGTTTGCCGGCAGCGTCGGCCGCACGGACTTTCCGGATGGCAGCTTCGACGAGCTGGCCGAGGGCATTCACGCCAAGCTGTTCACGTTGCCCGACGACACGCTGGTGCTGCCCGGCCACGGTCCGCCGACGACCGTCGGCGCGGAGAAGCGAACCAACCCGTTCGTCGGCGCACCGGCGGGCTGGCGGCCTTGATCCAGTCGGCTCACTTGAGCTCGAATTCGTCGTCGCTGCACCCGACGTTGAGCTTCACGTCGACGTACGTGTACTGTTCGATCAGCTCGGGTTTGCCGCCGGGCGTCTCAGGCCAACCATAGGCCTCGTAGCGGACGGGGATCTTCAGCTCGTCGTCGAAGTAGACCAGGGCCTTATGCACGTCGATCTGTGGTTGCCGCGTGGGATGCACTAATTGAATGCAGGTGCAGCGCCGCTTGTTGATCTTGGCGTCCTTGAAAAACTTGACTTCGCAGTCATGGTCTTGCTTGCTGGCTTCAGCGGCTTCGATCAGCCGCTTGGCCAGGTTTAAGACGCCCAGCTCGGTGATCGGATAGCGCTGGCCTTGCATCGCCAAGGGGCTAGCCGGATTCAGGTTGACCACGCCCACCAAAGCCTGCAGGCCGACGCCGCGGGCCTGCATGTTTCCGCCGTTCTTGCCGGCGACATAGGCCGCTTCCTGGCCCTGGAGATGCCCCGGTGCCTTGAAGTAGGTGTAAGCGCTGAAGGGTTGATGCCGAACCTTGATCGAAAGAGTTTCGGTCTCGTTCAACTTGCCGGCGACTCGTTCGCGCTTGACCAGGGTGGCCGAGTAGTCGCGGATGTTCGTTTCGATGTTCGTAAGGCACCGCCGCGCGATCCGCAGCGCGGGCTCGAGCCGATGCTCGGCGGAGGCGGGTGAAGAGCTGTCGCGGTCAACCTGCTCGGCCACGACCGCTCGGTTCGCCCGCGTCTCGCGCGGCAGCTGGGCTCGGACGAGACCCACGCTGCCCACGAGCACCAGTCCGAGCAGCAGCAGCGTCTGTCGATAAGTCATCCGGTCCGTTCCCTCGTGCCTTTGGCTGCCCAACCGCGCTACCACTTACTTCAGCTCGAAGTCGGCGTCCGTGAAGCCGTTGTTCAGCTTCACGTCGATGTACGTGTACTGTTCGATCAGCTTCGGTTCGCCGCCGGGCTTGTCGGGCCATTCGTAGGCCTCGTAGCGAACCGGGATATTCAGCTCATCGTCGATGAATACCCGGGCTTTGTAGAAGTTGAAATAGGGCCGCTTGGTCGGATGCACCACTTCGATGCAGGTGCAGGGGCGATCGTTGATCTTGGCGTCTTTACGAAACGTGACTTCGCACTCGTCATGCTGCTTGCCCTCTTCGGCCGCCTCGATCAGCCGCTGGGTCAGGTTCAGGATGCCGATCTCGTAGATCGGATAGCGCTGGCCGAGCATCGCGATCGGGCCATCGGGTTTCAGGCTGACGACCCCCAGCAGGGCTTGCAGGCCGACGCCCCGGGCTTGCATGTTGCCGCCGTTCTTCCCCTCGATGTAGGCCACTTCCTGGCCTTTGAGATTTTCGGGCGAATTGAAGTACAGATAGACGCTGAACGGCTGCTGCCGGATCTTGACGAACATCTGCTCCGGCTCGGTCACCTTGCCGTCGACCTGCTCCTGCTTGATCATCGTTGCCGAGTAGTCGCGGATCGACTCTTCCATATGCGCCAGGCACGCCCGGGCAATCTTCAGCGCCGGGTCGAGCGGATGCTCGGACTGCGGAGTGCCGTCGGCTGCCGGGATGTTCATCGCCGGCAGATCGCTGGCGCGGGCCGCTTTGCGCGGGACGTAGGCCGGTTGCTGCCAGAGTTTTGCCGCAAACCGGGCCCCGGTCGTGACGACCACAACCAGGAATCCGAGGGCGATCCATTTGAGTTTGTTCATCGCGAAATCGGTTCCAGCGGGAGTGGAAAAATGCGGCGGTCGCCGGCCGTGGCGACCTTCCTCAACAATACCCTGCCCCGCGGGCGGGTGATTCAGATTCTTGCCGCCTGGGCAGACTTTGACCAGGGCTGCTAGCCTGCATTCGCACCGGGCGCCAGCGGGCAATCATTGCCCAGGCTGTGCATCCGACTGCGCCCACGAACCGCTAATGGATCGTGCCGGGCTCGACTTTCGCCTCGTGGTTCGAGGCGTCGGGGGATACCGCCGGGAATTCGAGGATAAACCGGCTGCCGGCCCCCTTCTGACTTTCGACGCGGATTCGGCCGCCATGCTCTTTGAGGATTTTTTGACTGACCGGCAAGCCTAGTCCCGTGCCGCGGCTCCCTTTTTGGGAAACGAAAATCGTGAAGATTTTTTCGCGGTCTTCTTCCGGGATGCCGACGCCGTTGTCCTCGACGATCACTTGCAGCAGCGAGTCGGTGGGATCGAGCGCCGTGCTGACCACCACTCGGCCGCCAGGCTGCTTCTCGCAGGCGTCGATTGCGTTGGTCACCACGTTCAGCACGGCCCGGTGCAAGCCCTCAGGATCGAATAGAAACATCGACATCGCCGGCGCCGGATGCCAATCGAGCACGACGTCGAGCTCCTGGGCCCGGGTTTGCATCAATTCGACGATCTCGCTCACCAGTTGGTTCAAATCGGTGGGGATGGGGTCGGGCTCGCGCTCCTTGGAGAACGTGAGCATGTCCATCACCAGACCGGAGATCTTGTTCTGGTTGCGCTCGACCATCCCCCAGCCTTTGCGCACGACCGCTTCGTCGTGGGCCGAGAGCCCCATCTCGATCAGGTAGCTGCCGCCGCGGATGCCTTGCAGGATGTTCTTGATGTGGTGCGAGAGCATGGCGATCGTCTGGCCCACCGCGGCCAGACGTTCGGCCTGGACCATGGCCGAGTAGTACCGCGTGTCCTCGACGGCCAGCGCCGCTTGATGGGCGATGGCGATCATCAGCTTCAGATGCTCGTCGGTGAACTTCTTGGCCAGGCCTTGCTGCAGGATGCGCTGCGGCGAGATCGACGTATCGATGTAGATCACGCCGACCATGTTGTAGCGGCCCTGCATCGGCACGCAAATCGCCTCGCGGATGCCCATCTTGAGGATGCTGGCCGCGGGGTTCCAGCGGTCGTCCTCGCGGGCGTCGCTGGTCAGCACGCCCTCGTTGTGCTGGGTGACGAAATCCAGGATTGTCTTGCTGATCGTCAGTTTCTCGTCCGAGCTGATCCCCTTGCGATTGCGCCGCACCTTGGGCGCCAGCTCCTTGGTCTGCTCGTCCATCAGCATGACGCAGCCGCGGTCGGCCTCGACCCATTCGAAGATCAGCTGCATGATCCGGTTGAGCAGCACGTCGATGTCCTGGGTGTGGCTGACCGCCAGGGCCGTGCGGTACATGATCTGCAGGTTGCTGCGCGCCGGGCCAACCAGGGGCTGGGCAAGCCTTCGGTCGAGGGGGCGAAGATTTCGCTCCCTTCCTGCTGGCTCATCGAGCGGACGATTCGCGAACCGTCGAGCACGTGGCTGCGGGAGACGATGTCGATCTTGTCCGAAAGATCCTCGCTGGCCGCGTCGCCGGGATCGGTGAACAGCATCAGCGTGCTGCCCACCTGCACCCGGTCGCCGGAGGTCAACTCGTGGACCTCGACCCGCTGACCGTTGACGAAGGTGCCGTTGGAGCTCGACAGGTCGACCACGGTGTAGGTGTCGCCCACGCGGCGGATTTCGGCGTGCCGGCGGGAAACTTCCGTGTCGTGTACCTGGATCGGATTCGACGAATCGCGACCCAGGCCCGTGGTTCCGTCCTCGAGCTCGAACCGGGTCCCTTGATCGCGACCTTGAATCACAAACAGCGACGGCGACACGTTCCTGCTCCGTAGGCCCGTCGAGCGGCCGGAGCTGGTGGCCGCTTCCCGCCGCCAGGGCGGGCGATCGGCCGGCGTCGGGGCTTGCCCGACACCACGTTACGCGCTCCGGACCAGAGGCTGTTGAGCTTGATCCAACAGCTGCTCAATTTTACGGATCAGGGGAGCGTAATGATAGGGTTTGGCGACAAACTCCCCCGCCGGGCGGCCGCGCTGCCGCCGGGCCGTGCCCAGCAAAACCAGCGGCGTGTGATGCAGTTGCGACTGCTGGTTGTAGCCGCTGGCCAGCGATGCCGGCCAGCTGGCCTTCAGATCGGCATCGAGCACGATCACGGTCGGCTGATGCTGCCGCGCCAGGTCGAGCCCCTGTTCGGCCTGGCTGGCTTCGAGAACCTCCGTGCCCCGGCCGGCAAACGCCGTTCGCAGCACTTCGCGGGTTTCTTCCGACGGATCGACCACAAGCACGCTCAGGTGGGGCACAGGCGTGGACCTCCGTGTACGCTGGCTTGCCCTGTGCGCGAGCAGTGAAAGAGCGATCGCAGCCGAGTGCGTCCATGGCCCCCTAGGGCGCACTCGGGCACGCAGCGTCCGCTCGTTGGCTTGCCGCCGACACAGGTCTATCGGGTGGGATGTCGCTTTCGCGTGCGCACCGGGCATCCTTGCCCAAGTTTGCTCGCCACCAGCCACGGTGGCGGCGAAAGCGGGGGAAGAATATCGAGCCGGGCCAGGCGTGTCAAAGGGGATTTCTGCCAGGTTTTCACTCTGGCCGCTGCCGGCAGCTTGACGTCCCTGCGGCCTCGGCCAAGAATCGCAAATAGCTGGCGCCTCATCGATTTCCAGCCGCGCCGGCCGCCCCTTTCCCTCCCGCCCTTTCAACCCCCACTGCCCCGCATGAATGCCTCGGTTCGTTCGCTTGCCGTATGGCTGTCGATTCTGTGCATGTCGGTCCGGTTGTGTTTGCTCGGCCCCTCCAGCGTGTGGGCCGAAGACGCCGAAGCCGTCACCAAGTCGCTCACCGACACGGTCAAATATCTCGCCTCCGACGAGCTAGAAGGCCGGGGGGTCGGCACCAAGGGGCTCGATGCGGCCGCCGACTACATTGCCCGCCGTTTCGAAAGCCTGGGGCTGAAGACTCAGTTATTCGACGGTTCGCCATTCCAGAAATTCAGCATGACGATCAGCTCCCGCCAGGGGGAGAAGAACGAGCTGACGCTGGTCGGCCCCTCCGTAGACGGTAAGCCCGGTGAGGAAAAAAAGCTGAAGCTCGGCACCGATTTCAATCCGCTGGCGATCGGCGGCTCGGGCCGGTTCGATTTGCCATTGGTGTTCGTCGGCTACGGCATCACGGCCCCAAAGCTCGACTACGACGACTACGCGGGCATCGACGTCAAGGGCAAGGCGGTGCTCGTGCTCCGGCATGAGCCGCAGCAGGACAATCCCCACAGCGCGTTCAACGGCAAAGAGCATTCCGAGTATGCCCCCTTCGTGCGCAAGGTTTCCAACGCCTACGAGCACGGCGCCGCGGCGGTGATCTTCGTCAGCGACGCTTTCGACATTCAAAAGAACAAGCAGCAGCTCCGCGGACGCTGGCAAGCGGCGGTTGACGAATTGAGCGAGACGAACGGCAAATTCAAAGCCCTCGAAAAACCCTCGGACGAAGAACTGGCCAAGCATCGCCAGCAGATCGAGAAGCTCGCCGACCAGATCAGATCCTACGGCGGGCAGATCCAAGCCGCCGAAGATCCCGTCCTGGGCTTCGAAGGAGCTGGCGGCGACAGCGAAGGCCGTCAGTTCAGCGTGCTCTTTTGTCGCCGCGGGGCGATCGATCCCATCGTGCAAGCCGCGCTCGGCACCACGCTGACCGAGCTGGAGCGACAGATCGACGAAGGGCCCACGCCCCATAGCCGCGAGCTGGCTGGCTGGCGAGTGGTGGGCGAAACGACGGTCGAGCAAACCAAGGCCGAGGTGAAGAACGTCGCCGCCGTGCTCGAAGGCAGCGGCCCCCACGCCGACGAAACGATCGTCATCGGGGCTCATTACGATCACCTCGGTTTCGGCGGCAACGGCTCGGCCGATCCCGGCTCGAAGGAAGTCCACAACGGGGCCGACGACAACGCGTCGGGCGCGACGGCCTTGTTGGAGGTTGCCCGCGAATTGGCGGCCCGGCCCGGCAAATTGCCGCGGCGGATCCTGTTCTTGGCCTTCACCGGCGAGGAGCGCGGGCTGATCGGCAGCGCCCGCTATGTGCGCGAGCCGCTGATTCCGCTCGATAAAACAGTCGCCATGCTCAACATGGACATGGTCGGTCGCCTGGCCGACAACAAGCTGATCGTCCACGGCACGGGCACGGCTGCCGAGCTCGATCCGCTGGTCGACCGGCTGGGCAAGCAATTCGGGTTCGAAGTGACCAAGAAGCCCGGCGGCTTCGGGCCGAGCGATCACTCGTCGTTCTATGCCAAGCAGATTCCGGTGCTGCACTTTTTCACGGGCACGCACAAGGACTACCACCGGCCTTCGGATGATGTCGACAAGCTGAATATCGACGGCATGCGGCGCGTGGCCGAAATGGTCGCCACGGCCGCGGTCGACCTGGCCGAGGCACCCGAGCCGCCGCACTATCTGGAGACCAAAGCCCCGGCGGCTGTCGGCGGCAGCGGCGACCGGCCCTACTTCGGCAGCATTCCCGATTTTGCCCAGGATGCCCCGGGCTACGCCATCTCCGGCGTCACCAAGGAGGGCCCGGCCGAACGGGGCGGGCTCAAAGGGGGCGACGTGATCGTGCAGTTCGGCGAAAGCCGCATCGGCAATCTCGAAGACTTCGACAGCGCCTTGCGCAAGTACAAGGCCGGCGACAAGGTGCCGATCGTCGTCAAACGCGCCGGGGCCGACGTGAAGCTGGAGGTCACGCTGGACCCGCCGCGGTAGGCGGCGAGCGGCGTGGAGCTATCATCGGCGCTGCTGCCCTGCTCCGTTGTGCTCCCCGCGACTCGATAGCGCCTCTAGTTCAGCGGCGCACCGCTGGAGCGTCTCGGGCCAGCTCGTTGGCGGATCGATGAGCAGCGACTTCGATAGCGTCCGCACGGCGTCTTGCCGCGGAGCAGCGAGATAATCGACCGGGCTTTTGCCGTCGATTCGGGCCAATGCGCACGCGGCGAAATTCACGATCATCCGCCGTTCCAGTTCGCCGAACTCGACCGCGCCGAGCCGCGCCTGCAGGTGGGCCTCGTACGTGCGCCAGAACAGCTTGCTCAGCCCGAGCATCGGCTCGAACCGCGGAGCGTGATAGAACGCCTTCAGAACCAGATGGCTCTGAAAAAATCCCAAGTCGAAGGCCGGATCGCCAAAGTGGCCGGTCTCGAAGTCGACCATCAGCAGGCCGGCCGGCACGACCAGCAGGTTCTTCGGGCTGAAGTCGGCGTGAACCAGGGCCTGCGGATGGGCCTCGAGCGACGCGATCAGCCCGTCGAGATTTGGTTTCAAGTCGGGATAAACCCGGGCCAGCGTGCGGTAATAAGGATCGACTCGCAGCTCGTCGAACAGCGAGCGATCGCCGAGCGCGCGGGCTAGTTCGGCGTCGTGCCACGATCCGCCGTGCAGCGTTGCCAGCAGATGGCCGCAGGCGGCGGCGATCGTGTCGTCGAACGTGCCGGCCAGGAGCTGCGTTTTCCAAACCGCCGGATTGCCCGGCGCGGCCGTCATGGCGAACCAATAATCGTCTCGGTTGACGTGCAGCACCCGCGGCGTGCCGATCGGCGGCAGCGGGCGGCCGGCGCAGTGCGGACAAGGTTCGGTTTGTCCGCCGGCCAGCAGCCGCTCGCACGCTTGCAGCACGTCGACCTCGCGCCAGATGCGTTCCAGCCGCGAAAACCAGGCCTGCCTCGTGCGCAGCTGTTCGCGGGCTTGCTTGACGACGAAGCGACGACCCGCGCCGCCAGCCGACTCGACCAGCAGCACCATGTTCGACACGCCGCCGGTCAGCTCCGTAATCGCGGGCCGCTCGCCCGCGGCGATCAGTCCGGCGGCGATCAGGTGCGGCGCGGCGCATCGTGGCATCGATCAGCTGCATGAAAGACCAATGCCGTCGCGGCCGGCGTGCTAAGCGACCCGGGGCTGCTCGGCCCCGCCGTTCACCGAGGAGCTGGCCGCGCGGGGCGGCCCCGCGGCGAAGAGTTTCGGCAGGAATTCCGGCTGCCCAAGCCGCCGCCAGTCCGGCCAGTGCGGCGCTTGCCGGTGGTGCGTGTTCATTCCAATCGGCAAGTTGCGTTTCGGTGTGCTGGGTCGCGCCCCAGATGGCACCGTCGCGGACGAAAACCGCTTTGCCCCCCGCTTCGCGATGTTTTCGCAGGACCGGATTTGCGACCGAAGCGTGATAGTAAAGCACGTCGCCCGCCGACTCCGCTGCTAAACGCGGGGCCTGCGGATCGTCGGCCGACAAAATCGCAGTGCCGCCGGTCGCGATATTCGCGAGCACCAGCCGTCGCCAGGCATCCGCCGGATGGATCGGGTGCGGCGGCTGATCGGCTCCGGGCGCGACGGGGGCAATGATTGCCACGTCGGCCTGGTCAAAGGTCAGGCCCTCGTCGTAAACGGCCTGCGGCTCGATCTCGAACACGCCGGCATCGACCAACGGGTTCAGGAGCAACTCGGCCGCCCCGAGCCGCGCGGAAACCGTGTCGACAAGCTTCGTTCGCCGACGAACGTGCCGTTCTCGGTGGCCAGGCCGACCGTCATTCCCGCGGCGCCCAGCAATTCGGCCACGACGCGAGCCGCTGCCTCCGCAGTCGGGCCGGCCGTGACAGCCACAATCGGGATGCGCCCGGTTTTGCCGCCGGAAAACAGCGTTTCGATAATCGCGGCACCCACCGGCCGAGCCTGGCCGACCTGCGGCTCGGCATGCATTTGCAATTGCGGGCCGGCGTTCACTTCGATCACCATCCCCCCCTGCTCTTCCATCGGCCGGCTGCACGTCCTCGACGACCATGTCGACGCCGGCCACGTCCAGGCCCACCACGCGCGTGGCCAGAATCGCCCGAGCGGCCACCTCGGGATGGACCAGGTCGGTGACGTCGGTGGTGTATTCGCCGTGGCGGTGCAGGACCGCGATCGCGCCAGGGGCGGGAATCGAGCTGGGCTCGTAGCCTTGCTCGGCCAGCTCGACGATCGCCGGATCGTTGAGCTTCATCCGGCTCATCGGCAAAGCATAGGCGTCGCCGCGGCGCGGATCGAGATTCACCAGGTCGACCAATTCGCGGATCGTATGGACGCCGTCGCCCACCACTTGCTCGGGCTGAGCCCCGGTCGCGGCCACGACTTTATTGTCGACCACCAGCAGCCGCGTCTGCCGGCCGACGACGAACTGCTCGATCACCACACCGCTCCCCTCGCGGGCAGCGATCTCGTAGGCCGCCATGATCCGCTCGCGCTCGGTCAGGCGGATCGCCACGCCGCGACCATGATTGCCGTCGAGCGGCTTGACCACGACTGGCAGCCCCAAATCGCAGGCCACTTGCCAGGCTTCTTCCGCGCTGGTGGCGATGATGCCCCGCGGCACGGGCACGCCGGCCTTGGCCAACAAGGCCTTGGTCAATTCCTTGTCCTGGGCGATCGATTCGGCGATGGCGCCGGTGTTCTCCGTTTCGGCGGTGCAAATCCGGCGCAGCTGGCTGCCGACGCCGAACTGGACGAAGCTGTTCTCGTTCAGCCGGCGGACCGGAATACGCCGGGCTCGGGCGGCGAGCACGATGGCCCCCGTGCTCGGCCCGATGCACAGCTCGTTGGCCAGCGACTGGAGCGAGCGGAGTTGCGTGGCGAAATCGTAATGCGTGTCGTCCAACCCGGCCGTCAGCAGATCCCACGGCCACGTCGAGCGCGGCCCGCACCAGCCCCTCGTCCTCGTAGTGGATGCCGACCAGGCAGACGCCCGCCTGCGGAGCGGGTGCCACACGGCCGACTGGCAGCTTGACCCCGCACAGGGCCTGCAGCTTCCGCGTGAGGTACTCCAGCCAGGCAGGCGGAAGTTCATTGCCCGCGTCGAGCCGGCCGGCCGCGGGCAATTCGCCAACTTGCAAGTGCGGCTGGGCAAGCGCCACGATCCGCCGCTCGACCGCGGTCAAATCGATCGGCCCTGGCGATCCTTTCCCGTCGGCGGCGAGCCAGACCTCGAGAACCGGCGAGCGGTCCCAGACGTTGGGAGCCTGCAGGGCAAGCGACTTGAGCAGTTTCATGCGATCCACTTTGATGGGATACTACGGATTACCAGCCTCTGGACCGCCCGCAGGCCAGTCCCCCATGTGGACTTGCTGCAGCCGATTCCGCCGTTCCAAATGGCCGGCAGGCTCGATTCGAAGCCCGCGCCGGCCCAGGAGGACAAGACAATATCCAATCAATTGTTAATATAACGCCCGGCAGCAGTGCTGGAGTACATCAACGATCCGCCCGCCCCCGCTCGCCGGGCCATCACCATACACCGTAAGTCTATGCTACGAAAAGCCTGGCAGCGCATCCAAGCCGTCCTGGAAGCCGATGAATCGGTCGTCGCCTGGTTCGAGCCGGACTTGGACGACAAGTTTCACTACGCCTCGGGCTTGGTCGTTTTCACCAATCGCCGCTTGCTCTCGGTCGAGCCGGTGCCGACCCAGGCCAACGGCAAGCCGGTCGAGCCCGATCTGCGGTCCTGGCCGATTGCCCAGGTTACCGCATTGCGATCCCGCGATCGGGCCGGCTCCGGCATACTCGAGGCCGAATCGGCGGGCGAGCGGCTGGCCTGGTGGCGGTACACGGTCAGCCGGGCCGGCGAGGTCCACAAGCTGGTCGAACGGTTCCTGGCTTTCCAGCGGGGCGAGGGAGTCGGTTCGGAAGAGGAGCAGGAGGATATCGACGAGCTGATCGGCGCCCGCAAGCACAAAGCGTCGCGCGTCCGCGCTTCGGCCCTGTTTCGCTTGCTGCGCTTTGCCCGGGCCCGCTCGGGTCTGATTACGCTGGGCTTCATCCTCACGCTCGCCTCGACCGTGGCCGGACTGGTGCCGACCTACCTGACCGGTCCGCTGATGGACAACATCCTGGTTCCCTACCAGAACGACCGGACCAACATCGAAAACGAACACGCCGCGCCCGAGCAGCTGGCTAGCCAGCTGGCCGAGCTCCAGCAGCGCGAGCGGGAACGGTTCATGACCGTCGGCTGGTATCTGCTGGCCCTGGGCGGGGCCGCGGCCCTGGCGTGGCTCTTGGCCTGGTTCCAGGGAGTGGTGATGGCCTATGTCTCGGAACGGATCAGCGCCGATCTGCGCAACCAGACCTGACGCGCACCTCAATCAATTATCGCTCGAGTTCTTCGGCGGCCGGCGGACGGGCGATTTGATCTCACGGCTCTCGACCGACACCGAACGGCTGTGCAACTTCCTTTCCGACAATCTGGTCGATTTTGCAGCCGACGTCCTGATGCTGTTCGGCATTGCGAGTCATCCTGGTTACGATCGATCCGCTCTTGGCAGCGGCCACGCTGGCCCCGTTTCCGATCATCGGCTGGCTGGTCTACCGCGCCCGGACGCAAGATGCAGCATGGCTTTCATCGCGGCGGCCGGGCCTGGTCCAGCATGACCAGCGTTCTGGCCGATACCATTCCCGGCATGCGGGTGGTCAAGGCGTTTGCCCAGGAACAGCGCGAGATCGAGCGCTTCCGCCGGGCCAACGAGCAGGTGATCGAGGCCAACGACCGCGTCAACCGGGTCTGGACGTTCTTCTGGCCGATGGTCGCGTTCTTGAACCAACTGGGCCTGATGGTCGTCTGGGGGTGCGGGGCCCTGCGGGTCTACGAGTTCCGGATCACGGTCGGCATTCTGACCGTGTTCCTCGGCTACATCGGCCGCTTCTACATGCGGCTGGAATCGATGAGCCGGATGTTCTCGGCCACCAATCGGGCCGCCGCCAGCGCCCAACGGATCTTCGAAATTCTCGACCGCGTGCCCAGCGTGGCCGAGCCGGCCGCGCCGGTCAAGCCCGACAACATTCGCGGCCAACTTGAATTCCGCAATGTCGACTTCCGTTACGGCAGCCGGATCGTGATCGAGGACTTCAACCTGACGATCGCCCCGGGCGAAATGATCGGTCTGGTCGGTCCGAGCGGCTCGGGCAAGAGCACGCTGGTCAACCTGGTCTGCCGGTTCTACGACGTCTCGGAAGGCTCGATCCGGGTCGACGGGATCGACATCCGCTCGTTTCCGATTTCGGATTATCGCCGTCACATCGGCATCGTGCTGCAGGAGCCGTTCTTGTTCTTCGGCACCGTGGCCGAGAACATCGCCTACGGCCGGCCGGGCGCCACGCGCGACGAGATCGTGTCGGCGGCCAAGGCGGCCCGGGCCCACGACTTCATCCTCCGCCTGCCGCTGGGTTACGATTCGCTGGTCGGCGAGCGGGGCAGTTCCTCTCCGGCGGCGAGCGGCAGCGGATTTCGATTGCCCGGGCGCTGCTCATCGACCCCAAGATTCTGATCCTCGACGAGGCCACCAGCGCCGTCGACACCGAGACCGAGCGCGAGATTCAGCTCGCGCTGGACAACCTGGTCAAGGGCCGCACGACGATCGCCATCGCCCATCGTCTGAGCACGCTGGAGCAGGCGAATCGGCTGGTCGTGCTGGAGCGGGGACGAATCGTCGAAGTCGGCCCGCACGACGAACTGCTCCAGAAAAACGGTCTCTACGCCCGGCTGCATCGGGCCCAGCTCGATCCGGCGCACGCGGCGGTCGAGTGACGAGGGCGTGGTTCGTTGATTTCCATCCGGTAGGCAATTCCGAAAGGCGGCGGCGATGCCCCTGATCAAACAGGAACTGATTGACGCCCTGCGCGTGAGGCCAGGCAAGAAAGCGCATCTCGACAAGCGCAACACCACCTGGGCCCAGCACGAAGATCTCAAACAGGCCGGCAAAGCTGCCGTCCGCCAACGGGCCGATGAAATTTTGGCCACCAGCCAAGAGGACCTGGCCGCCGCCCAGGAATTGCTGTACGCCGACGATCGCTATGCCGTGCTGGTCATTTTGCAGGCGATGGACGCTGCCGGTAAGGACGGCACGATCAAGCACGTTATGTCCGGCGTCAACCCGCAGGGTTGCCAGGTGTTCAGCTTCAAGCAGCCTTCGCCCGAAGAGCTGGATCACACGTTTCTCTGGCGGCACATGAAAGTCGTGCCCGAGCGGGGCCGGATCGGCATCTTCAACCGTTCGTACTACGAGGACGTGCTGGTCGTCCGCGTCCATCCCGAGCTGCTCGACAAGCAGAAGTTGCCGCCGGGTAAGCGCGGCAAGCAGCTTCTGGGAAGATCGTTATGAGGATATCAATGCCTTCGAGCGGCACCTGACGCGCAACGGCACGCGGATCGTGAAGTTCTTTCTGAACGTGTCCTTCGCCGAACAGAAGCGGCGGTTCATCGATCGGCTGGATCGACCGGAGAAGCACTGGAAGTTTTCCCCTCGGACCTGGCCGAGCGAGCCTTCTGGCCCGAATACATGGAGGCCTACGAGGACGCCCTGACCGCCACCAGCACGGACTGGGCACCCTGGTACGTCATTCCCGCCGATCAGAAATGGGCCGCCCGGGCCCTAGTCGCCGACATTCTGGCCGACCAGCATCCAGGGCCTCGAACTGCACTACCCGGAAGTGAGCCCCAAGCAGCACGAGGCACTGGCGGACGCGAGAAAGCAGTTGGAGAGCGAGTAAGAAATGCAGAAGGCCCTTCCGCAAGCTCAGGACAGGCAGAAAATGAAAATCGGCGCGGTCGTGCCAGCCGCCGGGTTCACGCGCCGGCGTGGCGGTTGATCTGAATCTTTCGTCGGATTTCGTTCTTCAGGCGTTCCAGCACGGATTGCTTGTCGGTGGCTTGCAGGATTCGGGTGACGACGGTCTTGGGCGCTTCGCCGCCCCACGATCCGCCATGTTCGAAGTAATACTTGGCCGCCTGGCCGACGATGACCGAGCCGTAGCCCGCCGCCGCGCCTTGCGGCAGCGCCGGTGAGAAACTTACCCGAGCCCAGGGTCAGGCTGTTGAAGATCGTCAGCGACAGGTTGGTGGCCGCTTCGCCCAGCATCACCCAGCCGGCCGCCTTGAGGATCGATTCGATCAGCGCCCGGGCGTTGACCCAGGTGAGCGGGATCGCGTAGACGTGGGCCAGCGTGACGACCATCGTGATGTCGACGGCGCTGCCGCCCAGCACGTCGACCACCGGCATCGGCGTCAGCGCCACGCGCGATCGACTTCATGGCGGCATAGCTCCAGACGATCGCCGTGGCCTGCTCGTCGCGCATCCGGAGCTTCATCGTGGTGATCCGGTCGCTGCGGTCGGCGGCGTACATCGCCCCGTTGAGCGCGACCAGGGCCTTGCCATCGCTGGCTAGCACTTCCAGGATTCGGGCCTTGAGCGCGGTGACGTTGGGAGCCGATCGGCCGGACTTCGCTCCGGGCGGTGCCGTCGGCCGATTCGATGATGTACTCCCGCGGCAGCGGATCGGCCGTGGTCTCGATGATGTCTTCCGGCGCCACGATGCCCGTCAGCCGCCGGCGAAATGTGTCGAGCAGGATCTGCCGCTGCGGAGCCGTGTAGTTGTCGGTCTTGTTGAAGACCAGCAAGATCGGCTTGTGGCTGGCGGCCAGCTCGCTGAGGGCCGAGTATTCGAGCTGATTCAAATCCGAATCGGTGACGAACAGGATCAAATCGGCTCGGCTGGCGGCGTCGCGCGCCATTTCGGCCCGCTGCTGGCCGTCGACCTCGTTGATTCCCGGTGTGTCGATCAACACGACCTGCGAGCGGTCCAGCCCGGCCAGGCAGTAGCCGGCGCCGTCCCAATCGGTGTGCCAGACGTCCCGGGTCCAACCGCCGCGAACGTCGACCTGGGCCACCTGGCGGCCGACGAGCGGCATTGATCAAGGCCGATTTGCCGGTATCGATCTCGCCAAAAATCACGATCTCGACCCGACCGGCTTCGAGCTTGGCGACCATGCCCTCCAGGTCGGCCAGTTCCTTGTGCAGGGCCTGCTTCTCCTCCGCCGAGCAGCCGGCGAATTGGTCGATCGCATGCCGGACGCTGGCCAAGGCGTCGGCGTAGTGACGATCGGCGTCGGGCAGGTCTGCGGTACTCACGATTTGCCTCCCAGCCGGCCGAGCCCGGTCTTGACCAGCTGCGCCATCTCGGCGGGCGCGCGTGACTTCATTCCATTTCGCCCGGGCCAGGGCCGTCCAGCCGCCGACCGGCTCGCGCATCTCGCCGCGGAAGTAGGCGCTGAACACGCGGCCGATCCAGCGAGTGACCAGCGCTCTGGACCAGCCCTTGCAGCGCGCCGCCGGCCAGCGTACCGACCCCTGGGGCGGTTTTGAGCAGCGAGGCCACGGCCGAGCCGACGACCGGCGCGGCGGCGCTCGTGCCCAGGATGGCAACCAGGTTCTTCCCCAGCTCGCCGATCAGGCGGCTGACCGTCTCCAAGTCGATGGCCTGGCGATACACGCGGGCCAGCGCCAGCACCATGTTCGTCGAAATTGCCAGGCTGGCGGCCACGTCCAACAGCGGCAAGGGCGAGAGCGCCGCGGCCGCGGCGGCTTGCCACATCGCCCGCTCGACCGTCTGCTCCGCTCGGCGATCGAGCGTGCTTTGAATCTGCTCCCGGGCGTCGGCGGCCAGACCCCGGGCTTGCAGCAGCAGATTGGCAGCCAACAGGTCGCGTCCGTCCTGCTGGACGATTGCCATGATCCGCAGCGCTAGCGGCGAAATATCGGCCGCCTGCTCGACCGCTTCTTCCTGCTCGCGCCCATCGGCCAGCACTCGGACGCGCGTCCGGCTGACGGGCCGGGCGCGCACCGCGACGATGTCGTCCGCGCGGACGATCTCCCGAGTCTGCTCGGCAAGTTGCTCCCGGAGCCGCGCGGTCGGCCTGGAGGAACCAGTCCTCCTTATTCAGGCAGAGAATGATCCGCTTTTCCATCTGCCCTAGCTCGGTCAGCGCACTCCGCTCAAAGTCCTTGAGCGGGCCGTCGACCACGAACAAAACCAGATCCGCATCGCGGGCGGCGAGTCGAGCGAGGTTCTCGCGTCCGATTCCGCGGACTTCGGCAAGGCCGGGCGTATCGACCAGCACGACGCGGTCGGCCCCGGGCCACGCGATCTCGCTCCGTGTGCCGGTGGTGCCGCCTTGCGGGTCGGTCCGGAACAGCTCGCGGCCGGCCAGCTCATTGAGCAGCGACGACTTGCCGCTGGAAATGGTGCCAAAGGCTACGATCTCCAGCTTGGCCCCGGCCCGCCGCTGGCGAATTTCGGCCAGCGACTCGCGCAAGGGGGCCCGGACCTCGGTAGGCAGCGAGGCATCTTCAGCCAGCCGCTCGACGTCGGCCAGATGCAGATCGACTTCGGCCGACTGTTCGGATCTCGACATCTGGCTCGGCGCGGCTCTGGTCGGATTGACGCTGCCGTTTGGCGGTGCTGGCCCCGATGATGAGCCACAATGCCCAGCCTACCAGCGTCAGGGCGGCCGCGGCCGTTAAGGCAACCACCCCCAAGTAGATCGAGGCCCAAATGGGACTGAACTGCCGCGCCTGCTCGTACTGGCTCACCACCGCCGGCATCTGGCTCGACGAGCACGTATCCGCCCCCGGCCACGCCGGCCAAGAGGAGAGCGGCGGATGTTTTTCGCCCCAGGGGCATGCAAATGGCCTGATGTCGGAGTGGTCTGGTCGGTTGGGAGGGCGAGGGGCCGGATCAGCTTTTCAGCGGGGCTTCGAGGGCCGGCCGATTGGCCCGGATTCGCAGGCGGTTGATTGCGTGCAACACCGTCGGTAGGGTCACGATCCGCCGCTCCAGGGCCCGTTTGCCGGGGAGGTCCAAGAATATCACGGCCAAGAGCAACGTCACAATGCCGGGACCGGGCGCCACCAGCATCGCCAGCCCGAGCACCAGCAGCACGCCGCCGATCAGATTCTTACCCACCACGAGAAGCAACCGCACGACCGGGTGCCGATCGCGCCAGTCCGGCCGCCGCGGCGCGGTGAAATAGTCGTGCGGAATCGCCAGGACCAGCCAGCGCACGGCCACCAGGCCGCCGAGCGAGACGACCAGCGACAGCCCAATCAGCCAGCCGCTCAAGGCCGCATGACCGGCCAGCCAGGTGCGTAAATCCGTTAAATGCCCCAGCAACCAGTCCATGCCGTGCCCGTTTCCCAGTGGCCGCCTGCGTCTCGGCGTGATCGAATTGACCCGCTCAGTCAATTATACGGCGCGGACTCTGGCCGGGTGGCCGGGCCCATTCTGCGGGCTGACGATCCGGCGTAAGGAGGCAATCCGGATCAAGGGGCATCGAGCAATTCGATCCGACGGACATGTCGCCCGCCCTCGAATGGCGTGGTCAGCCATTTGCGGACGATCGCCAGGGCCAGATCGGAGCTGACCATCCGCTCGCCGATCGAGAGCACGTTGGCGTCGTTGTGGGCTCGGCCCAGCTCGGCCGTTTCCAGGTTCCAGCACAGTGCGCAGCGGCACGCCTCGCACCCGATTGGCCGCCATTGCCTCGCCGTTGCCCGAGCCCCCCAGCACAATACCCCGCTCGCAGCGGCCGGCCGCCACCGCCTCGGCCACGGGGCGAATGAAGACGGGATAATCGACCGGCAGCTCCGAATCGGTGCCAAAGTCGACCACCTCGTGACCCAAGCCGATCAACAGCGGCTTGATCAACTCCTTATAGCGGAAACCGGCATGATCCGATCCGATGCCAATCCTCATCGCCGACTCTCCGTCCGGGCAGGGCTGTCCACCGCACGGGGCGGCGGCGCACGAAAACCAGTTTCGCGCCAACCTACTGACCGCGGCGGTGCCGGTCAACGGGGCGAATCGGGAAGAATCGGACGGATGTTTTTGACGGAATCAAAGATCGACGCGGCCGGATCGCTCGGAGCTGGGCGGGCGACGCGTCGGTGCCGGGGGATTGGTCGGCCGCAGCGTCCGCTGCCGAACGGATCGTGGCGCTTGCCGGTCACTTGGCGCGCGATCGTCGACCTGATCGGGCGGCAGCACGTCGATCCGGAGGACCGTTTGCGGCCGTCCGCTGCCGTCGGCCGTTTCGTCGACGATGTCGATTTCTTCCCCCTGCGGATCGTAGCTGAAGCGATCGAACGAGTCGCGCACGCTTGCCCGTGGCCGCTGGCCGGCGGTGGTGCGGAATCGCGCTGCCAGGTGCGCGAAATCTGCCGGACGTCGGCGCCCAGGTGTTCGGCCGTGCGGCCGATCCTGGTGGCCGCTTCTTCAGTTCCGGCAACGATCGCTTCGACCGGATGTCGCCAGAAATCACTGACCGGCACGTCGAACTCGCGCGTGCCGACCGTCGCGCAAGATCACCAGCTCGATGTCTTCTCCCGCGGGATGGCGGCGGACGCTCCGCGGGCCTCAGCCAGGGATCCGATCTCGTAGCCGTCGATGGCAAGAATCGTATCTCCCGGTCGCAACCCTGCCGCGGTCGGCCGGGTCGCCCCGGAGCACCGAGCGGATGAACACGTGCCCCTCGTCGCTGGCTTCGAGTCGCACTCCCAGCGCCCGGCCGCGCTCGGCCCGATTCTGCCTCCCGATCCGAGCGGGCTCGCGGATTTGGGCATCGTACGCCGAGTCGAACGGGTAGGACTCGGAATCGGAATTGCCGTCGTCCGCAGTTGGCGGATGCCGCGGCGGCGCTTGCTGTGCCGATGCGGGGGTCGAATGCGTGCCGCAGACGATCAGTGCCGCAATCGCTATCCAGCCGGCCCGCCAATTCCTTGCCTGCCGAATCGGGGCCCTGAGGCAATCGAGAATGGTCACGGTACGGTCCTCCTCGCTGGAAATGCGGCGGCATCAAGAAACCCGAGCGCGTTCGCGTGCGCCCTACTTGCGAGTCTATGCGCGGGCCGCCGAGGGTCAAAAAAATGCGCGCTTGGGCCACCGTACATTGGACCCCGCCTCGGCCGCTTGCGTTGCCGACCGGCGACGATTACAACGGCAGACTTGCCGGGCCAAATCCCCGCGGTGGGTGGTTCCCGGCGAAGAAGTGCTCCTTACTCACTGCACTCCCCGCTTCATTCATCAAAGCCCATGCCGCGCGTCCTCGTTACCCCGATCGAAGTTGTCTACCAACAGGGCGCCTGCCAAGAAGTTCTCCAGCAGGCGGGCTTCGAGATCGCCTATCCGCCCCGCGGCGTTCGGCTGTACGACCCTGACCTGTTGATCGAGCATCTGGCAGGGGTCGACGCGATGATCGCGGGCATGGAGCCGCTGAACCGCCGCGTGCTCGAAGCCAGCAAGCTGCGTGCGGTGGCCCGGATGGGAGTCGGCTACGATGCGATCGACGTGCCTGCCGCCACCGAGCGCGGCGTGGCGGTTACCATCTCGCCGGGCACCAATCAGGTCTCGGTTGCCGAGCACACGTTGGCGCTGCTGTTGGGCGTGATGCGCGGCTTTCCGCAGCGCGATCAATCGGTCCGCCGCGGCGACTGGTCGCGCAAGTTGCTCCCGCGTCTGGCCGGCAAGACGATCGGCCTGGTCGGATTGGGACGCATCGGCAAGGCGGTCGTGCCGCGGGCCCGGGCGTTAGAGCTAACGGTGATTGCTCACGATCCGCAGGCCGACCGCGACTATGCCGCGGCCCACGGCGTGCGGCTCTGCTCGCTCGAAGAGCTGTTGGCATCGGCCGACGTGGTCAGCTTGCACTTGCCTTGCACGCCCCAGACAACTCGAATGATCGACCGCGCCGCGCTGGCCCGGATGCGGCCGGGCGCGATCCTGATCAACACGGCTCGCGGCGGGCTGGTCGACGAAGATGCCCTGGCCGAGGCACTGGCCAGCGGCCACTTGGGAGGCGCCGGGCTCGATGCCTTCGTCGTCGAGCCGCTGCCGACGACCAGCCCCCTGCTCAAGTACGAGAACGTGCTCCTGAGCCCGCATACCGCGGGCGTCGACCAGGAATCGATCGTGGCGATGGCCCGCCTGGCGGCCGAGTGCGTGGTAGCGCTGTACCGCACGGGCCGTGCGCCGGAAGGCTGCCTCGTCAATCCCGATCTGGGGCCGGATTGTGCGCTGGGGCTGAACGCCGAGCGCGAATCGCACCAGGGCGGACTTGGAGCCCACCACCCAGGGAGGTATCCTGGACGCTGGAGGTTCGCAACGCACAAAGGGATGTCGATGACGACCATCTTTACCGTCTGGATTTTCAAACAGGACAGCACCCTCGAATGTCAGTTCGAGGAGTTTGCCGACGCCAAGCGATTCGCCGCCGCCGCGGAGAAAATCACCGACGTCAAGCAAGTGGGCATCACCAACAACGAGAGCCCCGAGTATTTGTCGGTTTGGACGCGGCCCGTGTGATCCGTCGGCGTCGCCGGACTCGATCCGCATCGGCGCTTCGACGCCACTGCTTCATGCCAGATCGAAGAGCATGATTTCGGCCGGGCCATCGGCCGAGATCGCCAGCGCGGCTTCGTCGCTTACGGCCAGGCCGTCGCTGGTTGCCAGTTTGACGCCCCCCGCATTCACGCCGCCTCTCAGCACTTGCAGCCAGGCGTGGCGGCCGGGGGCGATCGCGTGGCTCAGCGAGGTGCCGGCCTCGAGCGTCGCCAGATAGACGCGCGCGTCCTGGTGGATTGCCAGCGAACCTTCCGCTCCGCCGGGCGAAGCGACCAGCCGCAGCCGGTTCTGCGTCTCGGCCGCGGGAAACTCCTTTTGCTCATAGCTGGGCGGGATGCCTTCGTGCTCGGGCAATAACCAGATCTGGTAGAAGTGAACCGGCTGGTCCTCCGAGGGATTGAACTCGCTGTGCCGGATGCCCGAGCCGGCCGACATTCGCTGAAACTCCCCAGGTCGCAGAACCGAGCCGTGCCCCAGGCTGTCCTGGTGAGCCAGGGCGCCCGAGAGGACGTACGAGATGATCTCCATGTCGCGGTGGCCGTGCATCCCGAAGCCGCGGCCGGGCGCGACGCGGTCCTCGTTGATCACCCGCAGGGACCTAAAACCCATCGCCTGGGGATCGTAATAATCGGCGAATGAAAACGTGTGATACGTGTTGAGCCAGCCGTGATCGGCGTGGCCGCGCTGGTTGGCTTTGCGGTGCTCAAACACTTTCGGCTCCTCTGGCGGGTGACCGCTGAACCAGCCGGCAACGAAGGCGGCGGAATCGCCAACACCTGCATCACTCTGCCTGCTCGGGGCAGAATTCTATGCACATCGCTCTTCCCGGGCGAGGGTGGGGAGTGTTGCCGGCAGCGGTAGCGCGTCGGCATCTGCACGTAACCTGCCCGCGGGCCCGCGATTGCGCGGCCGGCCCGGACTATGACGCCGAAGCGTCCTCGGCCGTCACGGTGGCGTCCAGGCCGATGTGGCTCACCGTGTCGGCGTCGGCCGGTTGCTTGCCCGGGTCGGCGTGCGCTTGGCCGTGGCCGCCGTGGGCCGTGTGGGGCACGGCATGATCGTGCGGCGCTTGCGGCGGCATCGATCCGGCCGAGCGGTCGCCGCGCTGGCGGCGGTCGCTCAGCCACTGGCGGACGTCGGCCAGCCATTCGATGACGTAATAGAAGACGGGCGTCAGAAACACGCCGAACAGCGTCACGCCGAGCATCCCGCCGAACACGGCGGTGCCCAGCGTGCGGCGCATCTCCGCCCCGGCGCCGACCGACAATACCAGCGGGACCACGCCGAGAATGAACGCGAACGAGGTCATCACGATCGGCCGCAACCGTAGCTTGCAGGCTTCGAGCGTGGCCCGATAGCGGTCGTGCCCCTCGTCGCGCTGGGCCTTGGCGAACTCGACGATCAGAATCGCGTTCTTGCAGGCCAGCCCGATCAGCACCACGAAGCCGACCTGGGTGAAAATGTTGATGTCCATATCAGCCATCTGCACCGCCGCGATCGAGCAGAGCAGGCACATCGGCACCACCAGGATCACCGCCAGCGGCAGCGACCAACTTTCGTACTGAGCGGCCAGCACCAAGAACACCAGCACCACCGCCAGCAGAAACACCCACATGGCCGTGTTGCCGGTCTGCAACTGCAGTAAGGCCAGCTCGGTCCACTCATAGCGCATCGACCAGGGCAATTCGCGCTCGACTAGCCGCTCCATCCGCTCGATTGCCTGACCCGAGCTGACGCCCGGTGCCGGCGAACCGTTGATCGGCGCCGCAGGATACATGTTGTAGCGGACGATCATCACTGGGCCGGTCACCTCGCGGACCTTGGCCAGCGCGGCGAAGGGGACCATTCCCTGCTGTTCGTTGCGGATCTTCAGCCGCTTGAGATGCTCGATCTGCTGGCGAAAATCCTGGTCGGCCTGCACGTTCACCTGCCAGGTGCGGCCGAACAGATTGAAATCGTTGACGTACAGCGAGCCGAGAAAGACCTGCAGGGTGTTGAATATTTCGGACATCGACACGCCCTTGGTCCGGGCTTCGGCCCGATCGATGTCCAGAAACAGCCAGGGGGTCTTGGCCCGGAAGCTGGAAAACAGCTCCTTGACGCCGGGCTCGTCGGCGCCTTCGGCCACTACCCGGTCGGCCGTGGCTTGCAATTCCTCCAGGCCGGCGTTGCTGCGATCTTCGATCATCAGCTTGAAGCCGCCGGCGGTGCCGAGCCCATCGAGCGGGGGAGCGCCCAGCACGTTGACCGTGCCGTCGCTGATCTGCCGCTGCAAATCTTCCTGCAAGCGGCTCGCGATCGCGTCGCCGCTCAGCTCGGGCGCGAGCCGGTGGTGGAATTCGTCGAGCATCACGTATAGCGCGCCGAAGTTCGGCGCGTTGGCCCCCAGCAGGATCGATTGCCCGGCGATCGCGACGGTGTGCTTGACGCCGGGCGTGTCTTGCGCGATCTGCTCGATCCGCTGCATCGCCCGCTCGGTCCGACCGAGCGAGGCCGAGTCGGGCAATTGCAGGTTGACCAGCAAATAGCCCTTATCCTGCAGCGGAATGAAGCCCTTGGGCGTCTGGTCGAAGCTATAGTACGTCATGGCCAACAGCCCGCCGTAGACCACCAGCACGAGCAAGCTCACCTTGACCAGCCGGCCGACGCTCCAGACGTAGACATTCGTGCTCAGATCGAAGACCACATTGAACGCCCGGAAGAACAGGCCCAATATGTAATTGAGCGGCCAGCTCACGATGCCGCCGCCCACGGCCCCGGCGATGGCGCCCAACCACGGCAGGCCCCCCGCGGGCAATCCAAATCGGGCTGGATCGACCAGCTGCGCCATGTTCGGCGTGAGAAACTCCCAACCCAGCCAGGCGCCCGCCACCACGAAAGCCAGGGCCGGCAGAGGCGCCGCCCGATGCTTGTCGCGCGGCCGCAGAAGTAGTGCCGTCAGTGCCGGGCTGAGCGTCAGCGAGTTGAACGCCGAGATCACGGTCGAAACCGCGATCGTCAGCGCGAATTGTCGGAAGAATTGCCCCATCACCCCCGTGATGAACGCGCAAGGCACGAACACCGCCGTGAGTACCAGTCCCACCGCGATCACTGGCCCGGATACCTGTTCCATGGCTCGGACCGTGGCGTCGCGCGGCGACAGGCCATGCTCGATGTGATGCTCGACCGCCTCGACCACCACGATCGCGTCGTCAACCACGATGCCGATCGCCAGCACCAGCCCGAACAGCGTCAGGTTGTTCAGCGAAAAGCCCATCGCCGCCATCACGGCGAAGGTGCCCACGATGGCCACCGGCACGGCGATCAGCGGAATGATGGCCGACCGCCAGTTTTGCAGGAAAACCAGCACCACGATCGCCACCAGCACCACCGCGTCGCGGAGGGTCTTGAAGACCTCGTTGATCGATTCGGTGATGAACGGCGTGGTGTCGTAGACGATCGAGTAATCGATCCCATCGGGGAAGCGATCCTTGAGGTCCTCCATCTTGGTTCGCACCGCCTGGGCAATGCTCAGGGCGTTCGACCCGGGGAGCTGAAAAATCGACAGCGCCACCGAGGGCTTGCCGTCGAGCGTGCAGACCTGGTCGTAGCCGCGCGAGCCCAATTCGACCCGGGCCACGTCCTTCAGCCGGACGATGCGGCCCTGATTGTCGGCCTTGATGATCATTTCGGCGAATTGGGTGGGATCGACCAGCCGGCCCATCGTGCTGATGGTGAACTGAAAGACCTGGCCGGTGTCGACCGGTGGCTGACCGATCTGCCCGGCCGCGACCTGGGTGTTTTGTTGCTCGATGGCTCGCTGCACGTCGAGCGTCGAGATGTTGCGCGAGCCCATCCGCTCCGGATCGAGCCACAGCCGCATGCTATAGTCACGCTGGCCGAGATAAGTGATGTCGCCCACGCCCGGCAACCGCGACAGCTCGTCCTTGAGCTGGATCGTGGCGTAATTGCTCAGGTACAGGTTGTCGCGCGTGCCGTTTGGCGAGAACAGATTGACCATCAGCAGCGTGCTGGGAGACTTTTTCTTGACCGTCACGCCGCGGCGCTTGACCAGGTCGGGCAGGATCGGCTCGGCCAGCGACACGCGGTTTTGCACCAGCACCTGGGCCATGTTCAGGTCGACGCCGTGCTTGAACGTGATCGTCAGCACGTAGGTGCCGTCGTTCGTACACTGCGACGCCATGTAGAGCATGCTCTCGACGCCGTTGACCTGCTGCTCGATCGGCGCGGCCACCGTGTCGACCACCACCTGGGCGTTGGCCCCGGGGTAGTTGGCCGAGACCTCGACCGTGGGCGGCGTGATTTCGGGGTACTGCGCGATCGGCAAGGTGAACAGCGCGATCCCGCCACCCAAGGTGATCAGGATCGAGAGCACCGAGGCGAAGATCGGGCGGTTGATGAAAAAGTTGGAAAACACGGCGCAGGTTCTCTAATCGCGCAAGACAGGTTCGGGCGGTGGGCTCTTGGCCGGTCGCGGCTCGCGGGCTGCGGGGGCGTCCTGCCGCCAGCGCCGGTGCAGCCGCCGCACCGGCTTGAGCGTGAGCAGATCAAGCGTGAACTCGCGCGACAGCCGGGCCGCCCGCGAGGCAAACACCCGCGTGCCGCCGGCCCAGTCGATGGCGTTGAAGAACACGGGTGTCAAGAAGATGCCGAACAGCGTCACGCCCAACATGCCGCTGAACACGGCGGTGCCCAGGGTCTGCCGCATTTCGGCCCCGGCCCCGTGGGCCATCATCAAGGGCACCACGCCCAGGATGAACGCTACCGAGGTCATGATGATCGGCCGCAAGCGCAGCCGGCAGGCGTCGAGGATCGCAAGACGGCGCGGTTCGCCGGCCTCGCGTTTCTTCTTGGCGAATTCGACGATCAGGATCGCGTTCTTGCTGGCCAGCCCGACCAGCACCACGAAGCCGATCTGGGTGAAGATGTTGATGTCCATCTTCGCCAGGTTCACGCCAATGATCGCGCTGAGCAGGCACATCGGCACGACCAGGATGATCGCCAGCGGCAGCGACCAGCTCTCGTACTGGGCCGCCAGCACCAGAAACACCATCACCACGGCCAGACCGAAGATGATCATCGCCGTGTTGCCGGCGTTCAGTTCCAAGAACGCCATGTCGGTCCACTCGTAGGCCATCGAGGGGGGCAGCTCGCGGTTGGCCAGTTGCTCCATGATGTCGATCGCGTCCCGCGAGCTGACGCCCGGCTTGCCGGCCCCTTGCAGCGTGGCGGCGGTGTACATGTTGTAGCGCGGCAGGACCAGCGGTCCGTTGTGCTGACCGATGCTGGCGAACGAGCCGAGCGGCACCATGTTGCCCGAGGCGTTGCGGACCTTGAGCTTGGGAATGTCTTCGACCTGGTCGCGGAATTGCGGCTCGGCTTGGATGATGACCTGCCAGGTGCGGCCGAACAGATTGATGTCGTTGACGTACTGCGAGCCCTGATAGATTTGCAGCGTCTCGGCGAAATCGTGGAGGTTGACCCCCTTCTTCATCGCCTCGCGCATGTCGGGCTCGACCTTGAGCATTGGGACCCGCGACTCGAACACGGTGAACACGCCGGCCAGTCGCGGTTCCTGATTGGCGAGTGCCATCAAGTTTTCGGCCTGTTCCTGCAGGGCTTCCATGCCGGCGTCGCCGCGGTCTTCGATCACCATCGCAAAACCGCCGGCCCGGCCCACGCCGCGAATCGGCGGCGGCGGGAAGACCTGGATCCGGGCTTCGGGGATCGTCCCGAACTGGCCGAACAGCTTGCCCAGAATCGCCATGCTCGACTTGTCTGGATCGCGCCGTTCGTGATAGGGCTCGAGGTTGACGAACATCGTGCCGAAGTTCGGGCCGATCGCATTGAGCGCGAACGATTGCCCCACGATGCCCGAGGCGTGCAGCACGCCGGGCGTGGCGAGCGCCATTTTTTCCATCTGCCGCAGCACCTTGGCAGTCCGCTCGGTCGAGGCGGCGTTGGGCAGTTGCACGCTCACGAACAGATAGCCCATGTCCTGCGAGGGAATGAACCCCTTGGGCGTGGTGACGAACTGGTCGTAGGTGACGACCAGCAGCCCGACATAAACCACCAGCACCAGCACGGTGACGTGGAGCATCTTGCCCACGATCCAGGTATAGCCGCCGGCCGTCAGATCGAAAGCGCGGTTGAACAGGTGAAAAGCTCCGGCCAGCACCCGATTGAGGGGCCAGGCGGCCACCGTGCCGGCCAGCGCACCGCCGGCAATCACGATCCAAGGCATGGCTGCGGCCCAGGCCGATTGGGGGTCGACCGCACCGACTGCCCGCGGCAGGAGCAGCTCCCAGGCTAGCCAGCCCCCCAACAGCGAAAACGCCGCAAAGGGCAGCGGATTGGCATGGGCTTCCTCGTCTTTCGGACGCAGCAAAAGCGCAGTCAGGGCCGGGCTGAGTGTTAGCGAGTTGAATGCCGAGATGACCGTCGACACGGAGATCGTCAGCGCAAATTGCCGGAAGAATTGCCCGGTGATGCCGCTGATGAACGCGCAAGGCACGAACACCGCGCTCGAGCACCAGCCCGACCGCGATCACGGGCCCCGAGACCTGCTGCATCGCCTTGATCGTGGCTTCGCGCGGGGCGAGTCCCTCGTCGATGTGGTGCTCCACCGCTTCGACCACCACGATCGCGTCATCGACCACGATGCCGATCGCCAGCACCAGTCCAAACAACGTCAGGTTGTTCAAACTGAAACCGAACACCGCCATCGCCGCGAAAGTGCCGATCACCGCCACGGGCACCGCAACCAACGGAATCAGCGACGACCGCCAATTCTGCAGAAACACCAGCACCACGACCGCGACCAGAATGATCGCGTCGCGCAGGGCGTTGAACACTTCGCGGATCGACTCCCGCGTATAGGGCGTCTGGTCGAAAGCGATCTCCCACTTGACGCCTTCCGGAAACCCCTTACCCAGCTCGTCCATCTTGGCCAGGGCCCGATCGTAGGTCTCCAGGGCATTGGCCTCGGGCAGTTGAAACACGGCCAGGAAGACCGTCTCGCGGCCGTCGAAGCGAATGTCGACGTCGGAGTTCTTGGCTCCCAGCTCCACCCGGGCAATGTCCTTCATCCGCACGATCCGCCCTTCGGGCGTGCGCTTGACGATTACATCCTCGAACTGCTCGACTGTCGACAACCGCCCCAGCGTGCTGAGCGTGACTTGGAACGTCTGGTCGTTATTGACCGGCGGATTGCCGATCATGCCGGTCGCCACGGGGGCATTCTGTTCGCGGATCGCCCGGGCCACGTCGCCGGCCGTCATGTTGCGGGCTGCCAGCTTGCCGGGATCGACCCAGACGCGGATGCTATAGTCGCGCTGGCCGAAGAGCATCACGTCGCTGATGCCGTCGAGCCGCGATAGCTCGTCGCGAATCTGCATCAGGGCGTAATTGCTCAGATAGAGCTGATCGTAGCGGCCGTTCGGCGAAGTGATGGCAAAGCCCACCAGAATGTCCGGCGAGCGTTTCTTGACCGTCACTCCGGTCTGCTTGATTACGTCGGGCAGCAGCGGGACGGCCAGGGCGACGCGATTCTGCACGAGCACCTGGGCCATGTTCACGTTCATCCCGTTCTGGAACGTGACGGTCAGGTTGTACGACCCGTCGTTGGTGCAGCTGGAGGACATATAGAGCATGCCCTCGACGCCGTTGACCTGCTGCTCGATCGGTGCGGCGACCGAGCCGGCCACGTCCCGGGCGCTGGCGCCCGGATAGACGCAGGCCACCGTGACCGTGGGTGGCGAGATCTGCGGAAACTGAGCCAGCGGCAGCGCGAAGATCGAGATCGCGCCGGCCAGCGTGATCACGATCGACAGCACCGCGGCGAAGATCGGCCGGTCGATGAAAAACCGTGAAATCACAGCCGGTCTACCTTGCTTGCCTGAGTCCGGTTTGCCGGACGCTCGTCGACCGGACTCCCCTGAGCCAAACGGCCGTGTCTGTTTTGGCTACGGCCGGCACCGACCTTTCGGTCGCGGGGACTGCCTGGGCCATCGCGCCGGAGCCGGCCGGTTCGGTTTGAGCCGTCGTCTGAGCAGGCTTGGCCACCACGTCGCCGCCTGGCCGGACACGTTGCAACCCGCTCACCACCACGCGCTCGCCCGCCTTCAGTCCGTCCAGCACGACGCGGCGACCCTGCTGCAGTTTGCCGACCTTGATCGTCCGGTATTGGGCTTTGCTGTCGGCGTCGACCACATAAACGAACTTCTGCCCCTGATCGGTGCCCAGGGCCTGCTCGTCCACGAGCACGGCCTGATACGGATCGCCGATTGGCAACCGCACCCGGACGAACATGCCGGGAGCCAGCATGTGGTTGGGGTTGTCGAACGTGCCCCGCACCTGCAGGGTGCCGGTCGACACGTCCAGCTGATTGTCGACGAAGTTGATCGTGCCGCGGTGGGGAAAGCCGTCCTCGTCGGCCAGGCCCATCAAGACGGGCACTTCCATGTTCTCGTCCCCCTGGATTTTGCTCTCTTCCAGGTACCGGCGCATGACGAGCAGCGTCCGCTCGTCGACTTCGAAATAGGCGTACATCGGGTCGAGCGTGACCAGCGTGGTCAGCACGCTTTCGTCGGCCTTGACCAGGTTGCCGGGATCGAACAGCGTGCGGCTGATCCGGCCCGCGACCTTGGACCGGACCTTCGTATAGCTCAGGTGCAGATTGGCCGTGCCGAGATTGGCCTCGGCCACGCGGACGGCCGCTTCCGACTCGGCCCGGTCGCCGACGACCAGGTCGTACTGCTCGCGGCTGATCTGCTTGGAGGTGATCAGGTTGCTCGCCCGCTCGAAGTCGTGTTCCAGTCGCTGCAGGTGCGATTTCGCCTGGGCCAGGGTCGCGCTTGGCTCGCTCGACGTCACGCAAGTACGGTCGCGGATCGATCTCGAACAAAATCTCGCCTTCCTTGACCTCGCCGCCGTCTTTGAAGTGGATCTTGTCGATGTAGCCGGTCACGCGGGGACGAATGTCGATCGTCTGCCGGGCCCGGGTTCGGCCGGTAAAGTCCTCGAAGTCGGTGATCTCGGCCGCCGTCGGCAGCGTCACGAACACTTCGGGCGCCGTCGCCGCCTGGGCTGGCGGCGGCTCCGCCTTCTTGCAGCCGCCGGCGGCCCAGCCGGCCAGCGCCACGACAACATTCCGAACCCGCGCACGCCAAGTTTCACGGTCGGTCTCCTGGCTCGGGAATGCTCCGCCCCGTCGATATACCGGCCGACGCGGGCCGTTCTTTCAGTGGGCCGCCGGCCGCGGAGCTTCGCGCGCAGCAGCTGGATGTTTCGGGGCCTCGAGTTGCGTCGCCAGCACCGGCTTCCGATTTGGCCTTTGTCGCAATCTCAGACGGAGCCGCCTGTCGGGCCTGCTCGTCGGCCGTCAGGATGCCGCGATAGACGACATCAATGATGTCCTGGGTCTGGCCGTCGACCGACTTCGGCTCGCCGCTGAAGTAGTTCATGAAAATCGTGCCGTAGAGCAAATGGCTCAGCACGTCGGTCAGCCGCTCGACCGGCATCCGGCGAATCCGGCCCTGGTCCATCAGCTCGCGATACATGTCCTGCCAGCGGCGGACGTTGGCCTCGCGATGCTCGATGAACGTGGGCTTCTTGCGGTCCTTGAATTGGGCCCGCTCCTGGATCAAGAGCTCGACGAATTCCGGATGCTCGGCGAAGAACGCCAGAAACGCCCGGATCGCCACGCGAATCGTTTCCAGCGGCTCTTCGACGCCCTGGATCGAGGCATCGATCTGCGAGCGCAATTGCCGCATCACGCGGTCGGCGGTCGCCAAGAACAGCTCGCGCTTGCTGGGAAAGTAGCGATAGACCGTGCCCTTGCCGACGCCAAGCGACTCGGCGAGCGACTGGGTATCGGTCTCGCTGTAGCCGTGCCGGGCGAATAGGACGGCCGCCTGCTCCAGGATTTCCTCCCGGCGGCTGGCGATCAGCTCTTCGCCGCATGGGCGTTTGGGTCGGTTTTCGGAAGCACTGGCCACGGCGGGGCCCTCGACGAACCAGGCGGACTGACCAGTCAGTCCGCAATAAGCTCTATTAGTATGCGAACTAACGGGTGCTGTCAAGGCAGATGGTGCCTTCGCGGGGGGCCCCGTACCCCAAACTGGCCGGAGGTGGCGGATAATTAGGTGCGTGGGCAATCAGGCCGGGGGCGGGCCACACAGCAAAACCGCCTACAAGACCCCAGAATTCAGGGCCAGGATCGCCCGGTTCGACGAC
The DNA here is from genome assembly GCA_963828155.1 of uncultured Planctomycetaceae bacterium. Classification (GTDB taxonomy): domain Bacteria; phylum Planctomycetota; class Planctomycetia; order Pirellulales; family PALSA-1355; genus CAWCAX01. The sequence goes on along the minus strand of CAWHDQ010000004.1, from coordinate 843,952 downwards.
GCGCCCGTCAGGCCAAAAGCTCGCTGATGACCCGGGCCGGCTCGACGCCCGTCAGCCGCTGGTCGAGCCCTTGATAGCGGTAGGTGAACCGCTCGTGATCGAATCCGAGCAGCTTGAGCACCGTGGCGTGGAAGTCGTGGATGTGAACGGGGGCTTTGACGATGTTGTAGGAGAAATCGTCGGTTTCGCCGTAAACCGCGCCCGGCTTCGAGCCGCCGCCGGCCATCCACATGGTGAAACAGCGGGGATGGTGGTCGCGGCCGTAGTTGTCTTTGCTCAGGCCGCCCTGCGAGTAAATCGTGCGGCCGAACTCGCCGCCCCAGATCACCAGGGTCTCGTCGAACAGGCCGCGCTGCTTGAGATCCTGGATCAACCCGTAACAGGGCTGATCGACGTCGCGGCACTGGTCGGGCAGCCGGCCCGACGACGTTGGCGTGCGTGTCCCAATTGTTGTGATAAATCTGGATGAAGCGAACGCCGCGCTCGACCATCCGCCGGGCCAACAGCGCCGTGTGGGCAAAGCTGCCGGGCTTCTTGGCCGCGTCGCCGTAGAGGGCGTAGGTCGATTCGGGCTCGTCGGCGGTGTTAGTCAGCTCGGGCACGCTCGATTGCATCCGGAAGGCCAACTCGTACTGCTGAATCCGGGCGTGCGTTTCCGGATCGCCCACCGATTTGTAGTTCAGCTCGTTGAGGGCGTTGAGCCCGTCGAGCGTGCGGCGGCGCACGTCGGTAGTGACACCCAGGCGGGTTGTTGATGTACAGGATCGGATCGCCGCCGGTGCGGAACGAGACGCCGGCGTGCTCGCTGGGCATGTAGCCCGACGACCACAGCCGGGCCGAAATCGCCTGCACCTGCTCGGTGTTGGTTGGCTTGGCTACCAGCACCACGAAGGTCGGCAAGTTCTGATTGGCTGAGCCCAGGCCGTACGAGGCCCAGGTGCCCAGGCAAGGGCGGCCGGTGATCTGGTTGCCGGTCTGCATCAGGGTGATCGCCGGCTCGTGGTTGATCGCCTCGGTGTGCATGCTGCGGATGAAGCACATGTCGTCGGCCATTTTGGCCGTGTAGGGCAGCAGCTCGCCGATCCACATCCCGCTCGGGCCGTACTGGGCGAACTTGTACTTCGAGGGGGCGATCGGAAACCGGGCCTGGCCCGAGGTCATCGTCGTCAGCCGCTGACCCATCCGCACCGAGTCGGGCAGGTCCTTGTCGTAATACTCCTGCATCAGCGGTTTGTAGTCGTACAGATCCATCTGCGGTGGCCCGCCCACCATGTGCAGATAGATCACGTGCTTGGCTTTGGGGGCGAAGTGCGGCAGGCCCGGCGGCGGCGAGGCGGTGTCGGCGAGCCCGGTTGGACAGGCCTTCGAGACCCAGCGCGGCCAGGGCCGCCAGCCCGAGCGCATTGGCGCCGCGGCCAAAGAATTGGCGGCGGGTCTCGGAGCGGACCCATTCGTTCATTGGGCTCATGACATAACCCTCGCAGGGAAGGTGGAAGGCGGCAGCGGCTGCGTCCAGCGCGGGTTACTTGTTCAGCACTTCGTCCAGGTTCATCAGCTCGTTGGTCAGCATCGTCCAGGCGGCCAGCGTGGGGGCGTCCTGCGCCGCATCGGTGGGCATGTCGCCCACGCCCAACAGCGCCTGGGCATCGTCGGCATGCGCCTGGTAGTGGGCGGCCAAGTCGGTCAGGCTCGCCTCGACGATCTTTTGCTCCTCCGCCCGCAGCGGCCGGGCTAACAGCCGACGGGCCAGAAAATCGACCCGAGCCGCCGTATTGTCGCCTCCTTCCTTGAGCGCCCGCTGGGCCAGGAAGCGGGCCGCCTCGACGAACTGCGGATCGTTGAGCGTCACCAGCGCTTGCAGCGGCGTATTGGTCCGCTCGCGGCGGAGCGTGCAGACCTCGCGACTTGGGGCGTTGAAGATGTCCATCGAGGCCGGCGGCGCGCTCGCTTCCAGAACGTATACAAACTGCGGCGGTACAGACTTTCGCCGCGGTCGCGCACATAGTCGCGGGTGTTGCTGCCGATCATCGCCACCGCTTCCCAGACGCCGTCGGGCTGATACGGCTTGACGCTGGGGCCGCCGATCTTGGGCACGAGCAGCCCGCTCGATGCCAGCGCCGCGTCGCGGATCATTTCGGCGTCCATCCGGAACCGCGGCCCGCGCAAGAGCAGCCGGTTCTGACTGTCTTTTTCCAGCTTGTCGGGCGTGAGGGTCGCAGCCTGGCGGTACGTGGCCGACGTGACCAACAGGCGATAGAGCTTTTTCATGTCCCAGCCCGAGTCGCGCAATTCGATGGCCAGCCAGTCGAGCAATTCGGGATGCGAGGGCAGCTCACCACTGGTTCCAAAGTCGCCGGCGGTGCGAACCAAACCCGTGCCGAAAACTTCCAGCCAGAACCGATTGGCCGTTACCCGGGCCGTGAGCGGGTTCTCGGGTCGCAGCAGCCACTGGGCCAGCCCCAAACGGTTGCGGGGAAGATCGTCGGGCATGGCGGGCAAAAACGCCGGCGTGGCGGGCGTCACCTCGTCGCGGCGCTTGTCGTATTCGCCGCGGAACAGCAGATACGCCTTGGGCATCTCTGGCTTTTCTTGCATCACGTGCGCGATGGTCGCCCGGGCCTTGATCGCCGCGTCTTCCTGTTGCAACGCCGCCTCGCGGGCCCGCAGCTGCTTGTACGCCGGATCGATCGCGGTGAGCCAACCCTGATACAGCTCGTCACGCTCGGCATCGCTCAGCTGAGCGGCCGGCTTGCTGGCCAGCGCGGCGATCCGCTGACCCTTGGCTAGGCGGTGATGTCGTCGGCCGACAGCTCGCGGCCATAGACGCGCAAGTCTTGTAATAGGGCGTTGCTGAGCCGCGAGCCGCCGTTGCCTCGCTGGCCCAGTCGGGCCGGCTTCGTCGTGCGGGTCGTATTCGACACCAGATTGGCCTCGGGCGCGGTCGCCTGCGGTTCGCCGTCGTAGTAGACGTGGATGCCACCCACCTTGCCCGAGCCGTCGTACGTGACCAGCACGTGGTGCCATTCGTTCTGCTTCACTTCGGTCGTGGCAATGGTCTTGATGGCGTCGCCGGGCCAGGTGTTGATCAGGTGCATGCCGATCCGATTGGCCTGGACGAAAAAGTCCCAGCCCCGGTAAGCGGCGGCTTCGTCCATCCGGGCGACGATCGCGCCGGTCTGGCCGGGCTGCGTCAGCTTGATCCAGACGGCCAGCGTGAGCGGCTGATCGCGCTCGAAATCGCCGAAGTCCGGAATCTCGACCACCGCGTTCGAGTCGATCCGCACGGCCTTCGGCGCACGTGCCCGTCTTCCCAGCCGATGTTTCCGGCGGCGAGCGGATGGGGCTGCCCCGCGACGGAAAAGTCGAGCGTTTGCCCTGCGCCTCGCTGAGCGGGGCCTGCAACAGCAGGCCGCTATTGGCGCTGGCGGCAATGATGTCGTCGGGCGTGGCCTTGGCCAGCCAGGCGTCGAAGTCGGGCCGGGCCGCTTGCTTGCGGGCTTCGGCCTGGCGGCCGGCTTCGGCCAGCTCGCCCGGCAGCGTTTCCTGACGCTGGCGATCTTCGTCGCTCGACGGGACCTTGACGATTGGCGGCGTGTCCTTGATGTTGCCATCCATCGCGGCCTGCGTGGTGTTGTTGAAAAACGCGGCCAGCGAATAAAACTCCTTCTGCGTCAGCGGATCGAATTTGTGGTCGTGGCAGACCGCGCAGCCGGCCGTCAGCCCGAGCCAGGTCAGGCTGGTGGTTTCGGTGCGGTCGCGGGCGTACAGCACGAGGTATTCCTCGTCGATCGCGCCCCCTTCGCTGGTCGTAATGTTGCAGCGGTTGAAGCCCGAGCCGACCTGCTGAGCGAGCGTGCGATTGGGCAACAGGTCGCCCGCCAGTTGCTCGATCGTGAAGCGGTCGAACGGCACATTCTGGTTGAATGCCTTGATGACCCAATCGCGATAGGCCCAAATCTCGCGGTAGTTATCGATGTGGATCCCGTGCGTGTCGGCGTAGCGGGCCGCATCGAGCCAGTAACGAGCCCGATGCTCGCCCCACTGCGGCCGCGCCAGGAGCCGGTCGACATATTTCTCATAGGCGTCGGGCGCCGGATCGGCGACGAACTGCTCGACGTCGGCGGGGGCCGGCGGCAAGCCGGTCAGGTCGAAACTCGCCCGGCGGGCCAGCGTGCGGCGATCGGCTTCGGCTGCCGGCTGCAGGCCGTTCTGCTCCAGCCGGGCCAGGATGAAGCGATCGATCGGGTTCTTCACCCAATCGGCTTTCTTCACGGCCGGCAACTCGGGCCGAACCGGCGCGATATAGGCCCAGTGCGGCTCGTATTCGGCGCCCGCGGCCACCCATCGCTGGAGCAGGTCTTTCTGCGCATCGCTGAGCGTCTTGTGAGTCTCCGGCGGCGGCATGATCATCTTCGGATCGGTCGAGAAGATCCGCTCGATAATCCCGCTGTCTTCCGGCTTGCCGGGTTCGATGGCACCAGACTCGATGGCCACTTCGCGGCGGTCCAGCCGCAGATCGGCCTTGCGGCTGGCGCTGTCGGGCCCGTGGCAGCGGAAGCAGTTTTCCGCCAGGATCGGGCGGATGTCGCGGTTGTAGCGAATCGCGTCCGCGGCCCGGCTTTCTCCCCCACGGGCAAGCAGCGCGCCGCAAACCAACAGCAGCCGCGTCAGCCAGTGCCGCTTTGTCAAGCTGGACATCATCCGCCCTCGAAACCCTGGAAAACGAAGAATCAATTCGTGCTTCTGGCAGCCGACCGGGCCGGCTGGCTCGGTCCCGCCGTCCAGGCCTCGGACGGGCCGCCGCAATTCTGGGGCCGGAAGGTGGGACCAGCCGCTGCAGTTTTGGGGTAGGCAGGTTCGCCGCGCACGGCCCATCGGCGTCGGGCGGATCGGCAGGTGCCCGATATTCTTCGATTATGCACTTCCGGCCGCGAAGCATCAAGGTTTTTGAGTCGCCAAACCGTTGCATACCGCCAGTGCGGGAATGCTCCCACGCGTATCCCTTCCGCTGCCGGCGCGATCCGATGGTGCGCGGCAGCTTTGCGGCAGTAATTTGGCGAAGTCTGCTCTTGTCGCGATAACACACTCCCGGCAGGCCGCTGACGCCTTTGAACCGCCGGATCATTACGCCCTCCCTCGACATCGCGGTTACTCTCCATAGGAGCCGATGCATGCCCACGAACCTGAGTTGGGAAGAAGTCGCCGTTCGCCTGGCCTTGACCACCATCGCCGGCGTGCTAGTGGGCATCAACCGCGGCGAGCACGGGCGGCCGGCTGGGCTGCGCACGACGCTGCTCGTCTGCCTGGCCGCCTCGGTCTCGATGATTCAGGCCAACCTGCTGCTCGCAACCCGGGGGCGTGCCTGACTCGTTTATCATGCTCGACCTGATGCGGCTGCCGCTGGGCATCCTCTCGGGCATGGGCTTCATCGGGGCCGGCGCGATCCTCCGCCGCGGCGACCGCGTGCTGGGCATTACGACCGCCGCCACGCTGTGGTTCGTGACCGTCATGGGGCTGTGCTTCGGCGGCGGGCAACTGGCACTGGGCGTCGCGGTGCTCGGGCTGGCAATGGCGGTGCTGTGGGGCCTCAAGTGGATCGAAACCCACGTCGACCGCGAGCAGCGCGGCACGCTGATCCTGTCCACTACGGCCCAGGGCCCAAGTGAGGACGAAATCCTGCGCCCAGCTCACGGCCGCCGGTTTCCGTCTGCTCAGCTACGCCGTGCTCTATTCGCACTCGGTGCCGCTCCGCCTGCGCTGCCAGTTGCAGTGGAAAGGACGCGGCACGGCCGGCCCCACGCCGGCCGTCGTCCGCGACCTGCAAAGCCGCCGCGGCGTGGTTCGGGTTCTCTGGAAGCCGACGTGACGAGCACGCGGGCAAAATGAGCGGCACGGCGCTAGCCGCCGGTTTGAGCGGGGGATGAAATCTGACTCGGGAGTGCCACAGGCAAGGTGCCGGCAAATGCTACACCGAGCACAACGCAGGCATCGCGCACGCCGGCGGCTAGCGCCTTGCCGCTCACAGGAAAGGCACTCAGCGCCGGTGGCTGACGTCAGACTAGCATGGCGCTCAAGCTACTTTTCTTCAGCCGCCTGCCCGCCTCTGTGCACTCCGGACCGGCGATTCCATAGCCAGCCCGTGGAGCGAACAAGCACAAATACGCCCGAGCCCACTCCAATGGCCTCAATCAGCCGCGTTGTCACCGAGACATTGTCCAGAAAAAACGCCGGCGCGGCGACGGTGGCTTGCGGGGAAAACGGCATTTCGGCGCGGAGCCGTTCGATATCGGAGCCCAGCTGGGCATAACGGTTCAGGATTTGCGCGAGACCGGCACTGCGCCGCTTCCAACCTGGCGAATGAGGGGCCTATCGATTCGAGCTCGCCGGAACATTTCGCGATCTCGCGCTCTTGATCCAGCAGCAGCAAGCGTCGCGGCAATGTCGTTTGGCTCTTGCCTGAGGTGTCGCGAGCGACCCGCGCCCGCATGACGGCCAGCTCAGCTGCGTATTCAGCCTTCAACCGATCCAGTTCGACGTGCCGCTCGTCTTGCCCCTGCCGCTCGTCAGGTGACGATTCGTGCCGGTGGAGGATCGACTCAAGCTCTTCAATCTGGCGGCGAAGTGCAATGACGTTCGGCGAGGACTGCATGAATGTCGCCACGAGCTCGTCGCCGAATGGGCTCGCCGGACCGCGAGTAATCGATTCCAGTCGCTATGCCCGCGAGGTTCAGCTTGGCCCGCAGCAGCTCGCCCTGCCGCTTCAATCGCTCGCCGCGAGCGCGTTGAATTTACTCAGAGCGGCGTTTTCTGCCTCGGTTAGCGAGTGGTCATGGTCAGGGCCGGCGCCCTCGGCTTCGTCTCGCGACGAGTCCTGTTTGCCGCATGCTTCTCGCTGCAAGTCGGCAAGAGTGGCCTGCAAATTGCCGAACCGCGCGCCCATCTCATGACGTCGCCGATCTTCGACCTCGTTCAAATAAGCTTGGCTGACGGCATTGACAATCGTGAGCGCCGTCCTGGCGTCCCGCGAAGAAAAGCGGATCCCCAGGACTTCGTCGTCGTCGGGCAGATCGAAGTCGAGCTTGGACCTTAGTGCCGGAACTGTAGCGGGACGCCAGCGTCGCCAGGAAAGATTGGCGACTTCCGGTTCGTGGAGCACGGCGTCGAGAACACGGTCGCTGCAGATCAATTCGATCTGTTCGCGTTCATATCGCTCAAACTCCGCGGAGTCCTCGGGACCCTGCAACCGCAGAACAATGACCGCCTGGTACTCGTGAAGCGACCAGTACCAAGTCCCCGCGGCGACGGCGGTGACGAGTGCCAACAGCGTACCCAGCGAAAACGACCAGCGCGGGCGGAACCGAAACATGAACGCACCTCACCCGGCCAACCCCTTGGCATCCGCCAGCCCGTAGAACTTCGCCGCGGTGCCGCCGAAGATTGCGGCGTGCTCGCTGGCGCTGATCGGTCCCAGCGCGTCGACCAGCGGCCTGGTACACCTGCTCGTAGCTGCCGGCCAGCTCGCAGACCGGCCAGTCGGAGCCGTACATCAGCCGCTCGGGCCCGAACAGCTCGACCGCCGCGCGACGTAGGTTTCAGATCGTCGGCGGTCCAATTCGCCCAATCGGCTTCAGTGATCATGCCCGACAGCTTGCAGTACAGGTTGGGGAAGAGGGCCGCGGCCGCAAGATCGGCGTGCCAAGCGTCGAACCGTTTGAGCCGGATTTCAGGCTTGGAGAGATGATCGATTACCAGCGGCAAGTCGGGCAGCCGCCGGGCGACGGTTGCCGCGTGCTTGAGATGCCTGGCAAAGAACAGCAGGTCGAACGGCACGCGATGCTTTTCGAGCACCTTGAGTCCGGCCAGCACATCGGGCGGCACGATGAAATCGTCGTCCGGCTCATCGTGCGTCACGTGCCGCACGCCGACGAACTTGGGATGGTCTTTGAACTCGATAGCTGCTGCTCGCAATCGGGGCTGGCCAGATCGACCCAGCCGACCACGCCCAAAATCCGCGGCTGCCGCTCGGCCATTCCGAGTACCCAGCGGTTCTCGCGCACGTCGTGCTGCGTCTGGACGAAGATCGAGCCCTCGGTGCCGGTCGCGTTCAGGTGCGGCTCCAGCTCGGTCCACAAGTAGTCGCGCTTGATCGGGGCCAGCGCGGGCGCATCGAGCCATCCGTAGTTGAATGGCTGGCTCAGCTGCCAGAAATGCTGATGGGCGTCGATCGTCTTGGGCATGGGCTTCTGGTGTCGCAGCGGCATTTCGCTTCAGCCGGTCACACGTCCATCCGCACGCCGATCGACAGCAGGATGTTGGCGAACCGCTGGGTGTCGGCCGTCTGAATCGTGAGCACGTGATCGTCAGTGGCCACCGCCTTGTAAAAGTCCCACTTCTCGATCGGCTCCAGGTCGAGCTTCACCCCCGCCTTGCGGATGACTTCGCGGTAATCGCCCCAGACCGGCGGATCTTCGCTCAGGGCGTACTGGCCGGCCGTTTCGTAGGCCATCGTGTTGATCGCTTCGACCGGCACGGCCGAAAGCACGGCCTCGAGCACCTGGGCGCAGTCGACCACGCCTGGCATCAGGTTGAGCGAAATGACCTCGGCCTGGGGGCCCTTCTTCGACGACGAGGGATAGTTGCCGTCGGCGATCAGCACCCGGGCGTGGTGGCCGGCCCGGCCCAGTACCTCGTTGATTTTGCCGTGTATTAGCAGATGTTTCAGCATTGGTTCGCAGTTCTCCCTGAAGGATGCGCGCTAGCCGCGGCCGAACACGCGGCGAAAAGTTTCGATGGTCTGCCGGGCCGCCGCGTCGCTGTCAGGATACGGCAGCGCCTCGGCCGAGGCGTAGCCCTGGTAGTCGAGCTTGGCGACGCCGCGGCAATCGGCCCATAATCGAGATGACCCAGGCCGGCCGGCCGGCGGTTCGAGTCGACAAAGTGCAAGTGGCCCAGATGCGGCCCGCACGCGGCGAGCGACTGGGCAACGTCGACTTCCTCGATGTTCATGTGAAACAGGTCGGCCAGCAGTTTGACGTTGGTCGATTGGAGCGAGCCGATCAACTCCAGGCCGGCCGTGATGTTGGTAATCAGGTTCGTTTCGTAGCGGTTGATCGGCTCGAACAACAGCGGCACCGAATACCGCCGGGCGTGCTCGCCCAGGTCGTCGATCGCCTCGCACAGCAGGCCCAGCGCAGTGGGCCCGTCGATCTGCTCGCCGCTACGACCCTGCATCGAACCGATGATCACCGGCGCGCCGAGCGGGCCGGCAAAGTCGATCATCGTGCGGATGAAATCCCGGGCCTGGCCGCGTTTGTCGGCCTCGGGCAGCGTGAGATTCAACTTGTGCTTGACCCAGCCTGCACCGGTGCCCACGGCCGCCAGCCGCAGGCCATTGTCGGCCAGCAAGCGACGCAACGTGTCGCCGGGCACGGCATCCGGGCCGGGCGGAAAGACTTCGACGGCGTCGAATCCCAGCTCACGCGCCTTGCGACAGCCACCAGCCAGATCGTCCCAAAAAATGAACGGCCCGCCCCGGGCTTCCGGCACCAGGCTGATGGTGACGCTCGAATGGATCACGCTCTCGCTCCGCTATCGCTTTTTATTGTCGCGCCGGGTCGTAAAAAGTCCTACCCGCGGGCCCAGGCCGGCGGATTCTTCAACCGATACAGCATCTCGCCCGCCTTGGGCACGTAGAGGATTCCCTCGTCCTCGCGGTTTTGAAACTCGGCTACATCGATCGAGCCCGGGTCGCGATAGCCGAGATTGATTGCCCGGCATTCGGCCTCGGGAATAGACGTGGCCAAGGTCACCTGGATCCGCGGCTTTTCCACCCCGTCGACATAACTGCCGATTCCGCGCACGTGGGTCGAGTGGGCCAAAATGCCCCAGGGCTCGTCTTTGAACCGCTCCCACTGGCCAAGGAAGTAATCGCGCACGTGGTAGCCGACCCGGGCGATCCGCTCGCCGTGCGTGGCCGAAATCTCGCGGATATGCGGCCCGTAGATGATCAGCTCGCCGCCGTCGGCCACCACGGGCTCGAGCTTGTACATGCACTTGCCGCCGACCCAGATCTCGTCGTACATCGGCGGTGCGCAGGAGAGCACGGTGTGATAGGCCCGATCCTTGTAGACGACGTGGAGCCGGTCGCTCAGGTCGGCGGCCTGCGACCAGGCCTGCTCGGGCGTGCCGGCAAACAGTCCGGCCAGGCCGCCTGCATGCACGACCATGCACAGGGCAAACCGCGGCACCGGCACCAGGGCAGCGGCCCGATCGACCACGCGGCGAACTGGTGTGTCCTTGTTGCCGATGATCTTGGGATTGCTGATCACCGCCCCGAGCCAATGGAAGAAATTGAGCAGTTCCGCCCCGCCGATGCCCGGGAACAGGTATTTGTTCCCGCCCGAGAATCCAACGACTTCGTGCGGGAACACCGGACCGACGATGATCAATTGGTCATAGTCGAAGATCGCCCGGTTGATCGTTACCGCGACGTCCATCTCGAACAGGCCGCCCGTCAGGGCCCCGATCTCGGCCGCGGGAATCGTGCCCAGCGTAGCCAGCGCCGCCGGATCGCGCCAGGCATGATTGAGCATCCGCACCCGGGCAAACTGGCCGGCGCGCTCGTCGGCCGTGATCTCCAACCGGCGATTAATCGCCTCGTCGCTCATCGGCGGGTGCGTGCCCAAGGCGATCATCACGTCGAGCGCCTTCGTCGAGCCGCCGATCGCTTCGTGAACGGCCCGAAACAGCAAGCCGACCGGCGCGGTGCGGGTCGAGTCGGGCACGATCAGCAGCACCCGCTTGCCGGCGAGATGCAAGGGAGCGAGCGCGTCGGCCACGATCCGGCGGACTTCCACCTCGCCGAGGGGCGGCCGACCGGCGGGCGAGGCGGTGCCAGATGAGTCGACCGTTTGCGCTGCGAGCGTGGCGGGATTCATGTGCCGTTCGAGCCGAGAGTTCGATGGGGCGATGCGCGACTTGTCCGAATCGGCGGACGCCAAACTACCGCTGCACGCGGGCCGAGCCGCCCTTGGCCAGAGCTTCGACCTCTTCCAGCCGGGCCATCGTGACGTCGCCGGGGAAGGTGGTCAGCAGCGCGCCGTGGGCCCAACCCAGCCGCAGCGCCTCTTCCGGCTTCCGTCCGGCCAGCAGGCCGTAGATCAACCCGGCTGCGAAACCGTCGCCGCCGCCGATCCGGTCGATGACGTCCAGCTGGCAAGTCGGGCTGACGTACTTCTGGCCATCGAGCCAGAGCACGGCGGCCCAGTCGTGGCGATTGGTCGAATGTACCTCGCGGAGCGTCGTGGCCACGAGCTTGATCTTCGGATGCTTCTCGATCACCCGATCGATCATCTGGAAGAAGGTCTCGGGGTCGAGCTTCGACTTGGCGGCCACCTCGGGTCCGGCGATGCCGAGCGAGTGTTGCAGGTCTTCTTCGTTGCCGATCAAGGCATCGACGTTGTCGACCACTCGCTTGAGGACTTTTTGCGCGTGCTGCGGCCCGCCCACGCTCGACCACAGCTTGGCCCGGTAGTTGAGGTCGAACGAAACGATCGCGCCGGCTTTCTGGGCGGCCTGCATGCCTTCGATGATCAGCTCCGAGGTGGTTTCCGAGAGCGCGGCGAAGATGCCGCCGCTGTGGAACCAGCGCACGCCGCCGGCGAAGATGCCGGCCCAATCGAAGTCGCCCGGCTTGAGCAATGCCCCGGCCTCGTTGGCCCGGTTGTAGAAGACGATCGGCGGACGCACGCCGTAGCCGCGGTCGCTATAGACGGTGGCGATGTTCGGCCCGCGCACGCCATCGTGCTTGAACCATTTGTAGAACGGCTTGACCCCCGTCTCGCGGACCCGGGTTTGCACGAGCTCGCCGATGACGTAGTCGACCATCGCCGTGGCCACGCCGGTCTTCAGCCCGAAGCAGTCCGACAAGCCGGCCGCGACGTTGTACTCGCCGCCCGACACGTGCACGTCGAACGAGCGGGCTTTGCGAAACGGAATGATGCCCGGGTCGAGCCGGTGAACCAGCGCACCGAGGGCCAGAAAGTCGAGCTGACAGTTGTCTTGGCGAATCTTCAGTGCCGACATGCAACGTCCCAAACAGCAAAGGGGAAGGAGTGGAGGGTACCGGGCGCGGCGGGCTTTGCAGCACGCGGGCGCGCCGGGCAAGCCAGCCATCGTCGTTCATTCGTCGCCGATGGTCAACGCGGCGAAATCGACTCCAATCCGGCGACGTCACCTGTATCTTGACGGTTGGTAGAAATCGCCGCTAGACTGTCAGATGTCTGACAACTGGCCCACAGTGATCGGCTTTTAAGCTCTCACCTTGGGCTGCGCAGCTGACGCTGCAAGTCCGATTCCCGCCCCCCGCACCGCAGGCAGCATTCCCGTGCAATTGGCCCCTGTCACTCGAGTCTCGTTGGTCGATACCGTGATCGGCCGCATCCGCCAGGTGATCGACGAGGGGGGCCTGTCGTCGGGCGACCGGCTGCCCAGCGAAACCGAGCTGGCCGAAAGCCTGCAGGTCAGCCGGACCGTGCTCCGCGAAGCGATCGGCCGGCTGGAGACGATGGGCCTGCTGACCGTCCGCCGTGGCCGGGGCATGTTCGTCGGCGACCGCAGCAGTCTGTCGAACTGTGCCAATCTGGTCCGGAGCGCCGTCAGCATCGCCCCGCGGGAACTTCTGACGATCACCGAGTTTCGTCAGGTGCTCGAGTGCTACGCTGCCCGGCAGGCCGCGACGCTCGCCACGCCCGACGACTTGGAAGAGCTGTCCGCGATTCTGGCCGCGATGGACCAGCCCGGCCTGGAATACATGGAAGCGATCCGGCACGACTTTGAGTTCCATCGCAAGCTGGTCGAGATTGCCGGCAATGAGCTGATGGTCAATGTGCTGCAGGTGGTCCGCGATCTGGTAATCGCCGCCATGATTCACACGACTCCCCGGCCTCGGACTCCGGAAGAAACGAGCCGCTTCCACTTGGACATTCTCGAAGCCGTCCGGGCCGGCGATGCCGACGCGGCCGAACGGGCCATGCGCCGCCACATGGATACCCTGACCGATCGCCTCCGGCGGGCCGCGAAGCGCGATCAATCTTCCCAAACTGAGCCCGACGGCCGGTCGGCCAACGGATCGAAGAAATAACCCCCTGCCCTGTCGCCAGCCGCCATGCCAGGTCCAATGCACTTTCGCACCGCAGTAGGATCCGCGTCGAGCAGCGGCAGTCGATCTCTGCCCGCGCCGCTGCCGATGGCTGTCGGCGCTTGGCTGGTTGGGCTGCTTGGTTGGCTCGGGGCACCGGTCTCTGCGGCCGACGCGCCGCCGGCCGAGCCTGGCCCCGAAGCGGTCGAGTTCTTCGAAAAAGAAATCCGCCCGCTGCTGGTCAATCGCTGCTTCGAGTGCCACGGGCCCGGCGACAAGTTCAAGGGTGGGCTACGGCTCACGTCCCGTTCGGCGATCATGGCCGGCGGCGATTCGGGGCCCGCGGCCGAGTCGGGCAAGCCGGCCGACAGCCGGATCATCGAGGCCGTCCGCTACCAGAACGGCCTGGAAATGCCCCCCAAGGGCAAGCTGCCGCCGGATGACATTGCCCGCTTCGTTCGCTGGGTCGAAATGGGGCTTCCCTGGCCAGCCAGCGCCGCGGTCGACGACGCGCCGGTCCGCGACGACGGCTTCACGATCAGCGATGCCCAGCGCAAACATTGGGCATTTCAGCCGGTCGCGATGCCGGCCTTGCCTGCAGTCAGCAATGCCGGCTGGGCGGCCGGTCCGATCGACCGCTTTATCCTGGCCGGCTTGGATGCCCGGGGCCTGGCGCCTGACGGACCGGCCAGCAAAGCGGTGCTGCTCCGCCGCGCAGCTTCGATTTGATCGGCTTGCCGCCGACGCCCGACGAGGTGCGCGATTTCCTGGCCGACGAGTCGCCGCAGGCCTTTGAAAAAGTGATCGATCGGCTGCTGGCCTCGCCGCACTACGGCGAGCGCTGGGGCCGGCACTGGCTCGACGTGGTCCGTTATGCCGACACGGCCGGCGAAACGGCCGACTACCCGGTGCCACAGGCCTACAAATACCGCAACTGGGTAATCGACGCTTTCAATCGCGACCTGCCCTACGACCAGTTCATTCGCGAGCAGGTGGCCGGCGACCTGTTGGCCTTGGACGGACCGGACGATCAGTACGCCGCCCGCGCCACGGCCACCGGTTTCGTGGCGATCTCGCGCCGCTTCGGCTTCGATCCGCAGAACTACCAGCATCTGACCATCGCCGACACGCTCGACACGTTGGGCCGGTCGGTGTTGGGACTGTCGATCGGCTGCGCCCGCTGCCACGACCACAAGTACGACCCGGTGTCGATGCGCGACTACTACGGGCTATACGGCATCTTCGCCAGCACGCGGTACGCGTTCCCCGGCTCGGAGGAGAGGAAGGTCCCCAGCGATTTCGTGCCGCTGTTGCCGCCCGCACAGGCCAAGGCCGCGCTGGAAGCCCACCAGGCCGAAGTCGCCCGGCTCGAAGCCGCCGAAAAACAGGCCGAGGCCGAGCTCAAACCGCTCGCCGACGAGTTGGCCGAACTGACCAAGGCCGCCGAGACCGCTGCCAAGGCTCCCGCCGGCACGCCTGACCCAGGGGCCGCCGAGCGACAGGCCCGGATCGACGTGGTCAAAAGCCAGATCGCGGAAAAACAAAAGCCCCGCGACGCCGCCCGGGGCGACGCGAGTCGCTCCAGCGCCGCGGACCCTACGAAGTCGCGTATGGCGCCGTCGACGGGACGGGCGCCGACGCGCAGGTTCAGAAGCGCGGCGAGCCCTCCCGGCCCGGCGAAACCGCGCCCCGCCGATTCCTGGAAATCCTCGGCGGCCAGTCGCTGCCCGAGGGCACCACCGGCAGTGGTCGCCGCCAACTGGCCGACTGGTTGGTCGGTCCCGGGCAGGCACTTGCCTCGCGGGTGATCGTCAATCGGCTTTGGCATTATCACTTCGGACACGGCCTGGTCGCCACGACCAGCGATTTCGGTTTGCGGGGCCGCAAGCCGACGAATCCGCAGCTGCTGGACTACCTGGCCAGTCAATTGATGGCCGAAGGTTGGTCGCTCAAGGCGCTGCACAAGCAAATCATGCTGTCGCCACCTATCAGCTTTCGAGCACGGCCAACGAGCGGAACCAGGCCACCGACCCGGCGAACGAAGGCTGCTGGCGGTTCGATCGGAGCCGGCTCGATGCCGAAGCGATCCGCGACGCGATCCTGGCGGTCAGCGGCTCGTTGGATCGCACGGTGGGCGGTCCGCATCCCTTCCCGCCGCAGTCGAGTTGGGGCTTCACGCAGCGCGCGCCGTTCAAGGCCGTCTACGATACGAAGCGGCGCAGCGTTTACCTGATGACCCAGCGAATCCAGCGGCATCCGTTCCTGGCGCTGTTTGACGGCGCCGATCCGAATACCAGCACCTCCGAGCGCAGCCTGACGACCACGCCGACCCAGGCTCTGTTCCTAATGAACGACCCGTTCATTCATGAGCAGTCGGGGCAGTTGGCCCGGCGACTTGATCGCCGAGCGGCCGGACGATGCGGCCCGGTTGCAGCTGCTGTACGAACTGGCGTATTCCCGCCCGCGAGGACGAGGCGGCCGGCGGCGCCGCGTTCCTGGAGCGTTATGCGGCCGGGTTGCAGGCGGCGGGAGTGCCGGCCGATCGGCAGCCGGTCGAAGCCTGGGCCGCGCTGGCCCGGGTGGTGCTGACGAGCAACGAATTCATGTATCTCGACTGAACCATGAGCGGCCCTAATCTTCCGCGGAGTTTCTCGATGCACGCCTGTTCTTGCGGTATTTCCCGCCGGCAGATGCTCCGTTCGGCGGCGGGCGGTTTTGGCAGTCTCGCTCTGGCCGGGTTGCTCGCCGACCTGGCCGCGGCCGAAGCGTCCACGAGCGCACGACCCGATCCGCTCTCGCCCAAGTCGCCGCATTTCCGCCCCAAGGCCAAGAACGTCATCTTCCTGTACATGACGGGCGGGGTGTCGCACGTCGACACCTTCGATCCCAAACCCAAGCTGATCGCCGACGGCGGCCAAACGATCACGGTCGACAACTGGCAGGGCAAGCTCGGCGAATTCAAGCGGTACCTCAAGCCGCCCGGCTGGGCGTTCAAGCCGTATGGCAGCTCGGGCATCGAGGTGAGTGATTTGTTTCCGCACGTCGGCGGCGTGGTCGACGACCTGTGCGTGATTCGCTCGATGTCGTCCAACCACACGAATCACTACGAAGCCACGCTCGGCATGCACACCGGTTCGTTCACGTTCGCCCGGCCGAGCATCGGATCTTGGGTCAGTTACGGCCTGGGGACCGAGAACCAGAATCTGCCGTCATTCGTGGTCGTCTCGCCGTTTATGCCGTATGCGGGCGCCCAGACCTGGGGAGCCGACTTCCTGCCCGGCTGCCACCAGGGCACGCAGGTCTTTCCCGGCCCGACACCGATCGCCAACATCCAGCCCCGCGTGCCGGCGTCGGCGCTACAAGAATTGGAGCTCGATCTGCTGCGCGGCGCCAATGCCCGGCATTCGCAGGAGCGGGCACTGGATGAGGCCCTCGAATCGCGAATCAAGTCGTTCGAGACGGCCTTCGGGATGCAGCGTGAAGCCCCGCAGGTGTTCGACCTGGCGCAGGAATCCGACGCCACGCTCGGGCTCTACGGACTCAGCCGCGGCCAGACGACCGGCTTCGGTTGGCAATGTCTGATCGCCCGGCGGCTGATCGAGCACGGCGTGCGGTTCATCGAGTGCATCGACACCGGATCGAGCGGCAACTGGGATTCGCACGGCAACATGCAGGATCACGTCGGCCTGGCCAAGAACGTCGACCAGCCGATCGCCGGCCTGATTCGCGATCTGAAGCAGCGGGGCATGCTCGAAGACACCCTCGTCGTCTGGACGACCGAGTTCGGCCGCACCCCCTACCATGCCGAACCGAACGCCGCCGGCCGCGAGCATCACCACCAGGTGTTCTCGTCCTGGCTGGCCGGGGCCGGCGTGAAGAAGGGCTTGGCCTACGGCTCGTCGGACGAATACGGCGTGGCCGTGGCCGACAACAAGGTCCACGTCCACGATTTTCACGCCACGATTTTGCACCTGTTGGGCATCGACCACGAGAAGCTCACCTACCGCTACAGCGGCCGCGACTACCGCCTGACCGACGTCAGCGGCGAGGTGGTCCGCGGCATTCTGGCTTGAGGAGACTGTGCCTTTAACCGGGCGAATTGTCCCGGCCCCGGTTTGCGGGTAAAGTCGTGGCAACCGTGGGCCGTCGAGCGGCCCCCGGGTAAAACAGGTTTTGCCGACCGATCGCTCGGTCGCCACTCGTCCGTCATTCTGCCTTCCGCTGCGAGCACTTCATGCCCGAAGGAACCACTGCCTCCCGTCGCGTCAAGCAATTTCCGGCTTCGCCTCGCGCTCGCCGCTTGATGCGCCAGTTGGGTGTCGATCCGGCCAGCGTGCGCGGCAGCGGGCCCGGCGGGCGGATCGTCGAAGCCGACATTCGCGCAGCGCAGCTCTGGCGCGGCGCCAACCCACCGCCCCGCCGCAACAAGCGCGCAGGCACCTGCTCCCGCCCGGCCCGCCACCACCAGTTCGATGCGCCGGGCGATCGCTCGGATGACGACTGCCAGCGCCGTCGGCGTGCCCCAGTTCTATGTCCGGGCCGAGGCCGATGCTTCGGCCTTGGTGGCCTGCCGCGAACAGCTCATCCCGCGGATCGAGGCGGATGTCGGCGTCCGGCTGAGCTTCACCGATTTACTCGCCCGGGCCCAGGCTCTGGCCCTGAGCGATCTGCCCGAGGCGTGCGCCACCTGGCAGAACGACGAGCTCGTGCCGGCCGAAGCGGTCGACCTGGGCATCGTCGTCAGCCTGACCGGCGGATTGCTGATTCCGATTCTGCGCGGTGTCGATCGGCTGACTTTGGCCGAGCTGGTCCGGGCGCGGCAGGAGCTGGTGGCGGCGACTCGAGCCGGCCGCTTATCGACCGACAACATGGCCGGCGGCGTGAGCAGCTTGAGCAACCTCGGCAACAGCCGCGTCGACGAATTCTCGGCCATCATCGCTCCGCCGCAGAGCAGTATTCTGGCCGTCGGCCGATTGGCTCCGCGACCGGTGGTGGTCGATGGCCAATTGGTCGTCCGGCCCACGCTGCGGCTGACGCTTTCGGCCGATCATCGGGTGATCGACGGCGCCCTGGCCGCCGATCTGCTGGGCCGGATCGTGACGCTGATCGAACAGCCCACGCTGCTGCTGTATCACTAGGGCTCTTTGCAACCTGGTCAAGGGCGGCGGGATTTTGGTCGGCCCCCCCGATTGCGGCGTCGCCCAGGCTTCTTTAGGGTGCGAATGATTCGGCCGCCCATGGCATCGAACCGCGGAACTTTCTCGCGGACGGCCACGTCTCAAAGCTATCCTTGATTCGCGTGTGGCGTGCGCCATTGCCCGCGCACTGTGTGGCCGGCCACCCCGGTCCAGTGCTTTTCCGTTCTCTCCCTGAAACAGCGATCCAGATCGAAGGAGTTTTCCAATGCGTACCGCTCGCCCTAGCTCCGGACGCCGTTGTCGCTGCGGCCTGTCGTGGGCCGGATGCCTGCTCGTGGCGGCGGTATTCTCGCGCGATTCCCGCGACTCGCGGCCGACAAGCCGGCGGGCGGGAAGAACGGCGGCAAAGCGGCCAAGACCGAGCCGGCCTCCGACGTGCCGCTGGAGCGGGTCGTGATGTTCAACTCGGGCGTCGGATTCTTCGATCGCGAAGGCAGCGTCCAGGGCGATGCGCAGCTGGAGCTCAAATTCAACGTCGACGACATCAACGACTTGCTCAAGAGCATGGTCCTGCAAGACCTCGACGGCGGGCATGTTTCGGCCGTGACCTACGGCTCGAAAGACCCGATCACCAAAACGCTCCGAACCTTTGCCATCGACCTGACCAGCAATCCGACGCTGGGCCAGATTCTCAATCAGGTCCGCGGCGAGCGGGTCGAGATCGACGCCGCCAACCCGATCGTCGGGATCATCCTGGGCGTCGAGACGAAGAAGAAAGAGATCGGCCAGAATCGCGAGACGATCGACGTCGACATGCTCAACTTGCTGACCGACGCCGGCCTGCGGAGCATTCCGCTCGAGAACGTCGGCACGATCCGGCTCTTGAACGAAAAGCTCGACAAGGAATTCCGCCTGGCGCTCAAGGTGCTCGCCCTGGGGCACGACACCGATAAGAAAACCGTTACGCTCAACTTCCTCGGCGACGGCAAGCGGAAGGTCCGGGTCGGCTATATCCAGCAAGCCCCGATTTGGAAGACCAGCTACCGGCTGGTGCTCAAGGACGACACGGCTCCGTTCCTGCAAGGCTGGGCGATCGTCGAAAACACCACCGAAGAAGATTGGAATAAGGTGAACCTGACGCTGGTCAGCGGCCGGCCGATCTCGTTCATCATGAATCTGTACGATCCGCTCTACGTCCAGCGGCCGGTCGTCGAGCCGGAACTGTACGCTTCGCTGCGGCCGCAGACGTATGGGCAGGACTTGGCAGCCGGGGAACGGGAGTTCCGTGCCGCCGCGGCGGGCAAGCCGGGCGCGGTCGCCTCCAGCCCCGCAAGCCGCAGCCAAGGGTATGGCCCGGCGATCGGCCGATCGGGCTCTGCGGGCCGACGGAGCCGAGCAATTGCAAGAGCGGGCGGCTGCCGAAATCAGTCTGCAGCAAGGCGTCCAGTCGCTCTCGCAGGCCACGAATGTGGGCGAGCTGTTCAAGTATGAGATTTCCACGCCGGTCACGCTGCCCCGCCAGGAATCGGCCATGCTGCCGATCGTCAACGAGTCGGTCAAAGGCAGCAAAGTCTCGATCTACAACCAGCAGGTCCAGGCCAAGCATCCGCTCAACGGCCTGCGGCTCACGAACTCGACCGACCTGCACCTGATGCAAGGCCCGATCACGGTGTTCGACGGCGGCGCCTACGCCGGCGACGCGCGGATCGAAGACATGCAGCCCGGCACCGAGCGGCTGATCAGCTATGCTCTGGACCTCGACACCGAGGTCGCGCCGGAGTCGGTCGGCCGTCCCGAGGAAATCACCCAGGTGCGGCTGGTCAAGGGCGTGCTCTGGGTCGATCACAAGTACCAGCGGATGAACAAGTACACGATCAAGAACTCGGGCAAGCGAGCCAAGACGGTGCTCGTCGAATATCCGTTCGACGGCGGCTGGAAGCTTGTCACGCCGAAGGAGCCGAGCGAAAAGACCCGCAACCAGTACCGCTTCGCCGTCGAAGCCGAGCCGGGCAAACCGGCCGTGCTGGAGGTGCTCGAAGAGCAAATTCAGAATCAACAGGTCGCGCTGACCAACATCGACGACAACACGATCGTGTTCTACATCAACCAGCGCGTGACCAGCGACAAGGTGAAAGAGGCCTTGCAGTCGGTCATTCAGAAGAAGCAAGCCCTGGCCAAGATCGTGGCCGATCGCCAGCGGCTGAGGAACAAGTGAAAGTCATCGGCCAGGAGCAGGACCGGATCCGGCAGAACATGGCCCAGCTCGACCGCACGACCGACTTGTACAAGCGGTACGTCAAGAAGTTCGGCGAGCAGGAGGACGAAGTCGAAAAACTCCGCGGCGAGATCAAGAAGCTCGTCGACGAAGAAGCCAAGCAGCGGCAAGCGCTCGACGCCTACCTGATCGGGCTGGAACTCAGCTGAACGGCAAACACGCCGCCCTCGTCGCGTCTCGCCGTTAAGCCCGCCGGCGGAGTCCGGCGGGGGGCCCCGCGACGGCGAAACCATTCATTGATAGAACGCTCGCCGGCCGCGGGGCATCATCCAGTGTGATCCCCTCCCACCGGCGGCCGACGATGCGATGTCGCACTTTTGTTAAGCCCGCCGGCGGACCCTGCGGGGCTCCGTTGCGGCCCGCCGGCGCGTCCGCTTCACTCCAAGCAGCAAGCACAGATTTGCGGCACGAATACGGTCAGCGTGGCGCTGTACTTCGTTTCTCGTACCCCTGGCCGCTTTCGCCCGGCCCTGATGGTGCGCCACGACGAGGTAGTAATTCCCTTCGGTCGGTGTGAAGCTGGCGTCGCCCTGGCGTCGGTCTGGCGTTCGTAGGTGGGATCGGTACCTTCGGCGAACTTGCCGCCGCGGGGAATGAATGAAACCCGGGCGCCGGCCAGCGGCTTGCCCGCAGCAGTAGCCGCACGGCAATCGGCGTGCCCGGACCCATCGGCGTGACCGGATGCCGGGTGAAGACCAGCTCCAGGGGATGGCCCAGCACCCGATCGTAGCCCGCAAAGTCGGTAGGCACTTTGTCCAGGCTTGGCGTGGCGACGAAGCAGGCCTTGGCACTCTTGATCGAGCGAGTCGGAGCATAGGAGACCACTTTGTCCATCGTATGGCTGATCAGATACAGTCCCGGTTTTTCGGGCACGAACCGCGCCGACCAGAAGCCTTCGGCCGGAGCATAGCCCAGGTCGACCAGCCGGTCTTTCAGGTCGATCCGTTTGCCGTCGGGCAGGATCACGTCCAATGTGCTGGCGGCGACGTCGGGCTTGCCGGCCAGTTTGAAGTCGCGGTGGTCGTTGCCGTGATTGCCCAACAGCAAGTCGACGTGGATCGTGTCTTCGACGCGAATGACCCCGGTATTGGTCTGCACCCAAGTGTCGTGGGCCCGGGCCGCCGGATTTGCGACGGTAGCCAGGGCGAGGGTCAGTCCGGTGAGTCGCAGGATATTCATGACGGTTCTCCTCGATATGCGCCAATGGATAGGGGAATCTTTACAAGGAATCGGCGTTCGTCAATCAAGCTACGCCTATAGTCGCTCGGTAAAGTCGCTCACGACTTCGCCGCCGTTGATGCTGTGCAGCCCGCGCCTGCAGCGTGGCGTCGATGTCGTCGGAAAAGAACTGCACCGAGCCGTCGCCCAGGAGCACGTTTGCACCGCCAGCGTGCCAGCTCCGCGGGCCAAAATAGCCGGTGAAGTGGGTGACGAGGTCGGGAACTGCGTATTGGGCGTGGTATAGCCGTTGGTCAGCGTGCAGACCGCGCCGGCGGCGGCCCAAATGGCGCCGCGGCCGCGCAGCGCAGTCGCTGCCCGCTCCGCGCCAGGCGGAAAACTTTGCCAGATTGGTTGCAGGTTGGGGCTGGCGATCATGCCATTGATCGTCGGCCCAGTCCAGGGGGAGCCGGTCATCGTAATGCCCGGTCCGTTGCCCGGCGTCAGCCCGGTCGAGCCGTTGAGGGTGTACTGATAGGGGAAGGTCGGCGCCGGGTTGGTGCTCGTCGCGGTATAGTCGGCGCCGATGCTGCGGATCGACTCGCTCATGAACACCGTATTGGACAGGCCGTCGGTCACCTTCCGCAGGCTGACCGCAGAGTTGTAGTAGGTGATACCGTCGGTCGGGAAACGAATGTCGTTGAGGATTCCCGTTCCACTTCCCATGCTGACCATGTAATTGATCCCGGCATAGTTCAGGGCGGTGCCGGTCTCGGTGTTCAGCACCGGCGCCGGGTCGCTAGGACAGAGAAACGTCGCAACCTGGGTGGCAAAAGCGGAGGCGAATTGCGGGTTGGCGTACAGATTGGCATATGTCGTCCCGGAAAATGCCGGCTGCGTGAAATCGAGCATGCTCTGCAACGTCCGCTCTTCGAGATAAGGCATCAGCCGCGCTCGGGGCGAAAAGCCGAGCGTGGTCAGGCTGGACGAGACGGTCGTCTGCGGGTCCGTTGCCGGCAAGTGTCTGCGGGCAGCTTCGAAATTCTGCAGACCCCAGGCCCAATTGCTTGAGATTGTTGTCGCACTGCGAGCGCCGGGCCGCCTCGCGGGCCGCTTGGACGGCCGGCAATAGCAGGGCCACGAGCAAGCCGATGATCGCAATCACGACCAGCAGCTCGACGAGGGTAAAACCACGCGGGGTTCTCATTTCACGATCCTCTGCGCTTGAATGGATGGGCGCTCGCCGCGCAGGCGGCGGCGCGGTCAGACCGCCACGCGGTGAGAAAGTCCGACCGAAATGCCTGCGGAGCCGCACGCGGAATCACCCACACCGCGCGGCCGCCCGACCTGGCCGGTCAGACTCGCGGTGGAGGGACCGGCGGCGCGAGCGAGCCGCCAGGATCGTCAGTCGTCGGCGTCGTCAGCCACTCGACGACGTCCCAGGAGAATCGCCACTCGGGCGGCCGGCGGTGGAGCCGACATCGCGCCGGAGTGGTCCAGAGCGTGGGCAGGCCGCGGCAGGCGCGCCAGGCATCGCCGACGGCAAATCGGAAGTGCGGACTCGGCTCGTCGGCGTCGACGTCCGGGGCGCTGGCATACGGTCTTTTCGGGTTGGTCCGCCGGCTCGCAGGTGTGGGCGTGGCAGGCATGTCCCGCACAGGCCGGCATGGGCCGCCGGGCAGCCCCCTGCGCGCAGTGGTCATGCCCGTCATGGCCGGCGTCGGCATCGTGGCCATGATCATGATGCGCCAAGAGCGATTCACCGTCGAGCTGCTCGGCATAGCTGGGCGGCATGACATGATGGGCCCGGCCCAGGCCAGTTTTTCGGGGGGCGTGAAGCAGCAGCACGACCGCCAGCAGTGCTCGGCGTCGGCACAGCCGCAGGCGTGATGTTGGCAGGGGAACGGCAGGCCCGAAACCTTGCGGGCGGGCAGTCGGCATGGGATGCCCGACGACCGCGGCTAGGTAGCCCAACAGCGAAACGATCGCCACGCCTGCCCGAAAGCGGCGGTCGGCCCAGTGCCGGATTGGCGGGCACAGTCGCATGGCGATTCGGCTTTGGGCGGTGTGCAGGAGGGTTACGTTTGCGGGGCAGCAACGCTTGCCAGGCTCTGCGGGAATCGACCACTCGGTCGGATTCGCTGGCGATGTCGCGAACGGGCAGGATCGTCGAGGCAGGTTGCGATATGCACAAACGGCGCGGTGGTCGCATGTTTCGTCACTAAGAACGTAAGCAAGCCAGGGCGTAGGTTGTCAAATTCGCGGGGGGCCGTGCGAGGCAGCGATCGATATCGGCGCGGGCTCCCTGTATCGACTGCCCCAACTTCCCCGCGCCGCTTGCTCGTTCTTCGGCACCAGCGATAGAATTAGCTGTCGCGTCCGTTTGGACGTCACCCCCAGGGCAACGCAAGGAGTCTTCCGCCATGGCCACCATGACCAAATCCGTCAAGCCGCCGAAAATCCGCCAGACGCAGTGCTTTATCGATGGGCAATGGGGGCCGGCCGCCAGCGGCAAGACCTTCGAAACGATCAATCCGGCCACCGAAGAAGTCATTACCCAGGTAGCCGAAGGGGATGCCGCCGACGTCGACCTGGCAGTCCAGGCGGCCCGTAAGGCCCTGACCAAGGGCGAATGGCCGAAGATGGACGCCCGCGACCGCGGCCGGCTGCTCTACAAGCTGGCCGACCTGATCGAGGAAGACCTCGACGAGCTGGCGGCCCTGGAAGTGCTCGACAACGGCAAGCCGATCAGCGAGGCCAAGGCCGGCGACCTGCCGCTGGTGATCGACGTGCTGCGGTACTACGCCGGTTATGCCGACAAGATTCACGGCCAGACGATCCCGGTCCGCGGCAATTATCTGACCTATACCCGGCGCGAGCCGGTGGGCGTCGCCGGGCAGATCATTCCCTGGAATTTCCCGATGCTGATGGTCGCCTGGAAGTGGGGCCCGTGCTGGCCGCGGGCTGCACCATCGTGATGAAGCCGGCCGAGCAGACGCCGCTGACCTGCCTCCGCATGGCCCGGCTGGCGCAGAAGGCGGGCATTCCCGACGGCGTGATCAACGTCGTGCCCGGCTACGGGCCGACAGCCGGGGCGTCGCTCGTCAAGCACCCGGGCGTCGACAAGATCGCTTTTACGGGCGAGCACCGCACGGCTCAGATCATCATGCGCGACGCAGCCCAGACGCTCAAACGGCTCACCTTCGAGCTCGGCGGCAAGAGCCCCAACATCGTGTTTGCCGACTGCGATCTGGACGCCGCCGTGGCCGGCTCGCACGTCGGCTTGTACCTGAACCAGGGACAATGCTGCTGCGCCGGCAGCCGGGTGTTCGTGCAGGAAAAGGTCTACGACAAGTTCATCGACAAGCTGGCCGGGATGAACAAGCACCGCAAGCTGGGCGATCCGTTCGATCCGGAAACGCAGCAAGGCCCGCAGGTCGACCAGGCGCAGTTCGACAAGATCATGCACTACGTCGAGCTTGGCAAGAACGAAGGGGCCGAATGCGTCACCGGCGGCACCCGGCACGGCAAGCGCGGTTACTTCATCGAGCCCACGCTGTTTGCCGATGTGACCGACGACATGTCGATCGCCAAGGACGAAATCTTCGGGCCGGTGATGTCGGTGCTGAAATTCAAGGACGTCGACGAAATCGTCGAGCGGGCGAACAACACGTTTTACGGGCTGGCGGCCGCCGTCTGGACCCGCGACATCGGCAAGGCTCATCGCCTGGCCGCCGCGGTGCGGGCCGGAACCGTCTGGGTCAATTGCTACGACGTGTTCGACGCCGCGGCCCCGTTCGGCGGGTTCAAGATGTCGGGCATTGGCCGCGAGCTGGGCGAAAAAGGGCTCGAAGCCTACACCGAGACCAAGACGGTCACCGTCAGTCTGGCGTACGCAGAGACTTTCGCGCGCGCCTGCGACAATCCAGCGAGAACGGCCGCCCTGCGCGCCGGCGACCAGCCATGCAGCGGAATACGATCGGCGCGATCACCGTCGGATTGCTGGCGGGCGGTTTGCGCTGTGGATCGTCGAGCCCACGAACGGCGCGGTGCTGGCCCTGGCCTGCGTGCGGGTCGGCATCCTGATGGGCGTGCTCTGGTTTGCCCACCCGCAGCTGATGACGCTGCCGCGGTGGGTCATCATCACGATCGTCGCCGCGTTGGCGATCGTCTGTTGGCAGCCGCGTGCGCTCTGGCTGGCGCTGCCGGTGCTGGTGGTCCTGGCCTTGTTGCGCCCGCGGTGGGGCAAAACGCCGGGCCGCAAGCCAGGCAATTCTTGAGCCGACGGCAAGCCCGACGCCGCCCCAATCGGCGTTACCCGATCTTGGCTTTGAGCCGCTGGAGCAGGTCGATCGCTTTGCCGATCTCGGCTTTTTGCCGGGCGGGCTCCTGCGGGATTTCGCGCTCGATCGTGAGCGGGCCGTGATAGCCGACTTTGTCGAGTGTGCGCAGATAGTTCTCGAAGCCGACGTCCCCCTCGCCCAGCGGAACTTCGGTGCCCCATTCCTGACCCGGACGCGCGGCCCAGCGGCCGTCCTTGCAATGGACGCTATGCACGTAGCGGCCGACCTTTTCCAGCGCCGCGATCGGTTCGCCCGAGCCATAAAGAATCATGTTGGCCGGGTCGAAATTGACGAACAGATTGTCGCGCTCCACGTCGTGCAGGAATTGCAGCAGGCTGTCGGCCGTTTCTTGGCCGGTCTCCAGGTGCAGATCCTGCCGGTTGGCCTGGCAGTGATCGCACACATCGCGGGTGACGGCGAGCACCTCGCGATAAAGCGGGTCGGCCGGATCGTGCGGCACGAAACCCAAGTGCAGGGCGACGACGTCGACTTCCAGCAGCCGGGCGAAGTCGGCGATCTCTTTCATCTCGGCCGTCCGCTCACGGCGCGTGGCCGGCGGCACGAGGCCCACGGTGCGGGCTGTGGTCGGAATGTCGGCGTAGCTTTCCGCCTCGAACCCGCCAAAGACGGCCGTCAGGCGGATGTGCATGTCGCGGAGCGTGGCCAGAAACTCGCGGGCCTTGGCCGCCGTGCGCGTCGGCTTGGCCGGCGTGTGGAGCTGAATCGTGGGCACGCCCAACTCATGGGCCACTTCCAGCTTGACCCCCAACCCCGCGTCGATGCTGGCAAACACGCCGATCGGCCATTTTTCCATCATGGAGTTCCTGGAGCGGAGGGCAGTGTGGGAGGAATACACGCCGAACGACGAGCCGTCCGCCGCCCTGCCCGGCAGACGCCGCCGCCGGGCTTAACGGGAATGAATTCGAACAGCCGATTGACTCGCCGCTTACGACCACTTCGAAACGTCAGGCTTGATGCCCTCGGGCGTTTCGTCGCTGTCGATCTTGAACCACTCGGGCTTGAACTCGATCCGGCGATTCTCGCGGATCGCCAGGTTCGTGGTCAGCGCGATGACCGCGTCGCCCAGGGCCACTTCGGGATTGCAGCGCGGGCGATTCTGCGGATCGGGATTGCGGATGCACCAGGCCCAGTGCTCGATCTCCTCGGTGTAGCCGCGGCTGGGCGGGCCGGACTCGAGGGCCTTTTTGCCGATCGAGGCCGCTTCGCCCCCGCCGCTCTCGGTGGTGTCGAGCGTGGGGCCGCCACCCTTCTTGCTCTTGGCCACCGTGACTTTGGTCGTGACGTTCGAGCCCTTGAACATCATGACTTCCTGCTCCCGCTCCAGGATCAGCGTGCCCTGCGTGCCGAGCACGGTTTCTCCATAGCCGCCGAAGCCGTTGCCGTTGATCGACGAATAGGTGACGCCGATCGTCTTGTTCGGGTCTTCCTTGTAGCCCGGGCCGGGGAACTCGTAAATGCAGTAGACGTGATCCTCGCACTCGCGATCGAGCGGGAAGATCTGCCGGCCGCCCATCGCCGAGACCGTCAGCGGCAGGGCCTTCTTGTGCTCTTCGTTGACGGCGCTGATGAAGATGCCGGCCGCGTCGAGCTGATGGCTGCCCAGCTCGGCCATCAGGCCGCCGCCGGTGCGGGTCCAGATCCGCCAGCGAATCAGTTCTTCCAGGGCGGAGCGCTGGTGGCCGTTGGCCAACGTCTTGCTCTCGTAGCCGTAATCCTCGGCCTTGACGATGCGGTCTTCGTACTGGGCCGTCATCTGGGCGATCTTGGTCGAGAGAGCCGCGATCTCGCCCGCCTTGGCCTTGTCGCGCTGTTCGATCAGCTTGTCCAGATCGGCCTTGAGCTTGTCGTCGGGCAACGGCGGTTGCCAACTATCGCGGCCGGGCAGATTGTCGCGATGCCACTGGGCCCGGATGTAATGCAGGTCGCCGATCAGGCCCCGCTGGATCATGTCGACCGCGTTGTCATACAGGATGCTGTAATGTCGCTGATGGCCGACGGCCAGGATCTTGCCGGTCTGATCGGCGACGCGTCCCATTTCCTTGCATTGGGCCACGTTGTGGGCCATCAGTTTTTCGGTCAACACGTGCTTGCCGGCCTTCATCGCCTCGATGGCCACCGGAGCGTGCAGGTGCAGCGGCAGGGCGATGATCACCGCCTCGATGTCCGGGTTCTTGAGCAGGTCGTGGTAGTCCTTGTCGTAGACGATCACGTGCTGCCGGGCTTCATCCTCCGACTTCCAACCGTACTTGGTCATCAGGCCGGGTCGGGCTTTGAGCGCGCTCTCGCTCGAGTGGTCGCCGTGGAAGGCCCGCCAGACGTTGTAGGGGCGGATGTCGGCGATCGCCATCACCTGGATGTAGCTGGGTGTGACGGCGCCCAAGAGCACGCTGCCTTCGTCGCCGGTGCCGATGACGCCCACCCGCAGGGGATCGCCAATCGACTTGCCGTAGCCGAAGTACATGGCACCCAGCCCGGCGCCCGAGACCACTCCGGCGGCGATGCCCCCTTTGAGGAAGTCGCGGCGGGTGTGCTCGGAGCCGATCGCGGCGTGGAAGTTTCCTTTGCCGATCGCCTTCTGTTCAGGAGTGAGGTTCATCGCTTGCCTTTCGTCGTGACCGGCCGAACAAATGATGGAGGAAGAAATCCAAACCGCACCAGCGTCCGACTGGCAGGGTGGACAGGGTGAACAGAACCAGCATTTCCAGGGTCTGAGGATACGTGGGCGCTGCGCCGGGCAGCCAGGCCGGCTGCGAGAGCACGACCGACGCCAAGAAAGCCCCGCCCAAAAATGCCGCCAGCCGAGTGAACAGGCCCAGGATCAGGCAAGCCCCCACCCCTACGATGCCGTATTTCATTACGTGATCGATCTGGTCCAGGGTCGCGCGTTCGGGGGGGACGACGGAAGAGTGGGCTTGATCGGGCTTGAGTGTCTCGTCCAGGTCCGTTTGCAGGTCGCGCTCGATCGCGCGGAGCTGGGCCACCCAGCCCGACACCTCGCCGTTCAGCTTGCCCAGTGCGTCGTCGATCCGCTTCTTTTCGAATGGCACGTCGCCGGCAGACTTCGACGAGCGGGCTTTTTCCAGCCGCTCCCAGCCATGCACGTGCTCGGCCATTTCACTGCGATGTTCGTCCAGCCAACCCTCGAATTGGTTCAGCCGCCGCTTGACCGCTTTTTCGACTTCGGCCTTCTGCGCTTCGTCCAGTTGGTAGGTGCGGCGAAAGGCTTCGCCCGAGCTCTGGAGCTGCTTGGTCATCTCGCCTTTCCAACGCTCGATTAGCGCGGCGGCGTCGGTGCCCGAGTGGAGCGTTTCGTCCAAGCGAAAACCGCTCGGCGGCAGCACCGAATGATAATACGGCGCCAGCGGTCCCTTGGCCTGCCGCAGAAAACCTTCACTCGACCAATGGGGCTCGGCGAGATGCTTGGATCCCTCGGTAAAGAAATGCCAGCCGACGGTCAGACGCAAGACGACCAGCAGCAGCATGCTCGAGAGGCAAAACGAACCACAACGACTTTGCACCGCGAGAGTCCTCCAAAAAATTCAGCGGCCAGCCGGGCCGGCGACGAAGGCGGGCAGCGCCAAACCGGCGACTTAGCGCGAGGCAAATGCGCAGTTCGGACTGCACGGCGGGAAGTTCGAATTCTATTCTAATCTAGCCCACTCGCGGTTCACCAGCGGCCCGACCTTCACCATACAAATGGCCGCCCCTGGATGCCGCGGCCCCGACGCATGCCATCGGTTTGCTCGCCAAAACGCTGAAGTTTGTCCGCCCCGAGACGGAACAGCCGGCGTTTCGCATCAATCCCGATCGATGGAATTGTAATTGCGGCGCTGCCCTTCGCCAATCCTGGAGTTGAATGGATAGCCAGGAAGCCCCCACCTCCGGTTTTCTCCCTGCCGCGGCCCGGCCAAGCGAGTGTCGGGGCCAAAGCAATCCGCCGCGCGGACCGTTCCAGCGGGCAACAAACCGGCGAAGGTGTCGCCGTGCCCAGTGACGCCGAGGGCCCGCCGCGCGACATGCTGCTGCATCAAGTGCCGGATAGGAGGGAACGATCTACCGCTTCTGCTGCAGGCGGTCTCGGGCGGCCTTGAGCAGCTTTTCCGCGTCGTGTTCCAGCTCGGCGGTGTGCTTCAGATCGATATCGACGCCCGGCGCATTGTCCGACCAGTGGAGTCGCACGACTCCCAAGGCCACGAGCGCGATCACCGCCAGAACCAGCATGCGCCAGTGCCAGCGCTGGGGAATCAGCTTGAGCAGCACCAAGGACCAGCCGCCGCCGGCCGCCGCACTGACAACGGCCTCGGCCACGACGCGGTTTTTGTTCGGTCTTGCCATTGCCGTTCGCTGCCCCGGATCGCCCGTGGGTGGAGAAAGAAAGGGAGCCGCTCGGCATCAGGGGGGATGAATGCCGAGCGGCTCAAGGAAACAGGACGGTGAAGTACCAAGATCGGACTGTCGCCGCAAGGCCGGTCTGGGCTTCGACCAGCCAGAGCGATCTTGCCGTCAGGCCGCCGTTTCGTCAGCCCGCGGTTGCCTAGGGCTTCGCGTTGTTGCGTTCGACCCGGGTGGATGTATAGGATAACGGCCGACTTCGACCCTCCGCAGTGGGGTCGGTGCCGGGCGTGCTGGCAACGGGCCGGCGGCAGGCGGCCGCTGCTGCGAAATACGGTCCGTACCCCGACTTGGCGAGAAACTCTCTCCGGCGCGGGCTACCGCGGCGCTGGCGGGCGAGTCGATCCTTTGCCATTTCCGCATTGGGCGAGCGGCGGCATTTCGCTTCGCCGAATTCCCATCGATCCGTCCCCTGGTGGAAAGAAACGTTCGATGTCCGACGATCGTGGCCAGTTGGCAGCCATCGACTGGCAAGAGTTTTTTCCCTGGACCAATTTGGGGCTGGCCCTGCGGCTGGCCCTGCAGCCTCGAGTTTTGGTTTTGGCTGCGTTGGCCCTGGTGGGCACGGTGGCCGGCTGGCGAGTTTGCGGCGCCGCGTGTGGCCGGATTTTCCTGCCCGCTCAGGCACTTCCCGCCGATGCCGAAGGGACGGCCCTTGCACTGCCTCCCGAAGAGACGCATGCCCCTCCCGTCGCCGACCAGCAGCACTTCACCGAGACCCTGGGGCGGATGCAGGCCTGGCCTTGGGAGCCAACGCCGTCATTGATCGGCGGGGCCACGCTTAGCACACTGCCGCTCGGCTTCTCGCTGGCGGACAATCCCATCGTCCGGGCCCGCAACCTGCTGGCCGCGCCGTTCATCGGCCTGTTCGACCCGGGCGCGTCGCTCGGGGAATTCGTGTTTTTGCTCGCCTGCGCCTGTGGGAACTTGTGGTTTGGGCCTTTTTTGGCGCGGCCATCACTCGGTTTGCCGCCGTCGGCCTGGCCCGCCAGGAGCGGCTTGCTTGGGGCCAGATGACGGCGTTTGCGCGATCCAAGTGGTGGGCCTATTTCACGGCCCCGTTGTTTCCGCTGCTGGTCTCGCTGCTGGCGGCGATTCCGATTGCCTTGGTGGGCCTGCTGCTCCGGTTCGAGTTGGGTATGTTTCTCGCGGGCCTGTTCTGGTTCGTGACTTTGCTGGACGGGTTCTTTCTGGCGGTGCTGCTGCTCGGGCTGTTTTTTGGCTGGCCGCTGATGTGGGCCACCATCAGCGTCGAAGGCACCGATTCGTTCGACGCACTGAGCCGCTCCTACGCTTACACCTTTCAGCGCCCCCTGCAATATTTGGCGTATTTCCTCCTGACCGCACTCTTAGGCGCGCTGGGGATGTTGGTCGTCGGTCTGTTCGCCTGGGGCACGATCGTGCTGACCGGCTGGGCGGCCAGTTGGCTGGCTGGCGCGCAACTGGCCCAAGCCACGATCGCCGGCCATGCCGGCCTCGGCTCGTCGGTGGGGGGACTGGGACTGGCGAGCGGGACCGGTGCGGCCGGCGATCTTGGTTCGCTTGGCCAGGCGGGCCTCGGGCTTATCGGCTTCTGGAACAACGTGGCGGTCACGCTCGCCGCGAGTTTTGCTCTCAGTTATTTCTGGACCTCGACGACCGCGATCTATTTCCTCCTCCGCCGTCACGTCGACGCCACCGAGCTCGACGAAGTCTATCTGCCCGAGGAGCGCGAGCCGTACGGCCTGCCGCCGCTCGAGACCGACGCCGCCGGCGTTGTCGGCGTGGCCGACGAGACGAGCCCCCCGGCCACTGGCGATCCGCCGCGTCCGGCGGGCGACTCGACGACGGCCTCCTAGAAGTCGCGGCGACTCATTTCAAAGGCACTCGGCGCGAACGTTGTTCAGACAATCATTGTGTTGACAAATGTTCTCGCCCCGGCTATGCTAAGCGCGGAATGGCTCCCGCTGGGCTGACAATCACACTGTCCGAGCGGCGCAAAGTCGTTTGATTGCCCAGGCAATCCTGGCCCAGGCAATCTTCACCGGCCATCGACCGCCCCACCGAGGAGCCGAATCGGCATGTCCAGCTCGCAGCGCGGAGAAGTCGTGGTGATTGGCGGCGGCCCGGGCGGCGCGACCGCCTCGACGCTGATCGCCCAGGCCGGCCACCGGGTGCGGTTGTTCGAGCGTGAGCAATTCCCGCGGTTCCACATCGGCGAATCGCTGATTCCCGAGACGTACTGGATCCTCAAGCGACTGAACATGCTGCCCAAGATGCGGGCCAGCCACTATGTGAAAAAGTACAGCGTGCAGTTCGTGGGGGCATCCGGCCGACTGAGCGAGCCGTTCTACTTCGTCGACCATAAGCCGCACGAATGCTCGCAGACCTGGCAGGTCCGCCGCAGCGAGTTCGATCGGTTGATGCTCGACAATGCCCGCGAGCACGGCGTCGAGGTCAACGAAAGCGTCCGAGTGCTGGAGATCCTGTTCGACGGCCAGCGGGCCGTGGGGGTGCGGATCGCCGATGCCCAGGGGCGCGAGAGCGAAGTCCGGGCCGACGTCATTGTCGACGCCAGCGGCCAGAGCTCGATGATCATGAGCCGGCTGGGTCTGCGCGAGTGGGATCCCTTGCTCAAGAAGGCCGCCCTCTGGACCTACTGGCAGGGCGCCTATCGCGACACCGGCCGCGACGAAGGCGCCACGATCGTCATGCAAACCGCCGGCCGGCGCGGCTGGTTCTGGTACATCCCGCTGCACGACGACATCGTCAGCGTGGGCGTGGTCGCCGACTACGAATATCTGTTCAAGAACCGCGTCGACAAGGATTACGAAAAGATCTATTTCGAGCAAGTCGCCGCCTGTGCCGGTTTGAAGAACCGCTTCGACGGCGCCCAGCGCGTCACCGATTTTTACGCCGCCAAGGAGTATTCGTATCGCTCGCGGAAGGCCGCCGGCGATGGCTGGGTGCTGGTCGGCGACGCGTTCGGCTTTCTCGACCCGCTCTATTCGTCGGGCGTCCTGCTCGCGCTCAAGTCGGGCCAGTTGGCCGCCGACGCCGTCAACGAAGGGCTCGCCGCGGGGGACACCTCGGCGAGCCAGTTGGGCAAGTGGGAACCCGACTTCGTCCGCGGCATGGACCGGATGCGGCGGTTGGTCTGCGAATACTACGAGGGCTTCAGCTTCGGCGCATTCGTCAAGCGCCATCCGGACTTCAAGGGCCATCTGACCGATCTGCTGATCGGCGATCTGTTCAAGGACAGCCTGGACGAGGTGTTCGTGCTGATCGACGCGATGAAGTCCGAGCCGGTCGGCCAAACGGCCTGACGCGGCGCCCCCTCGACTTTTCGAGAACCATGGCCGGCAGCTCTGATCTCGCTCCCCGGCGCCTGGCCGGCCCGATCGCCGCCTACGCGCTGCTGATCGTTGCCAGCATATTGGCATTCTTAGCCATCCGGCACTGGGGCGAAGAGTGCGCCGCCGCGTCTGTCCGTCCGGCCCCGGAAATGCCCGACCCCGCGTTCCACTCTGCCGCGGGCGGTGCGACCGCCGCCGATCGTGCTCCTTTTGCCCCGACCAAGCCCGGCCCGGGCCACGTGCTTGTTCACGTGCTGCTGGCACTGGGAGCCGTGCTTGTCGTCGGCCAATTGCTCGGCCGGCTGTTACGCTGGGTGGGCCAGCCGCCGGTGATTGGCGAAGTCGTGGCCGGCATCTTGCTGGGGCCATCGCTCCTGGGCCGGCTGGCGCCCGGAGCGTCGACCTGGTTGTTTCCGCCCGACGCGGTGCCGCTGCTGCAGATGCTCGGCCAGCTCGGCGTGATCCTGTACATGTTCGTCGTCGGACTCGAGTTCAATCCGGCCCTATTGGCCGGCCGCGGGCATGCCGTGCTGACGATCTCGCACGCCAGCATCGTGGCGCCGTTTCTCTTGGCGCGCTTCTGGCGCTCTGGATTCATCCGCTTCTGGCGCCGTCGGGGTGGGCTTCACGGCCTTTGCTCTGTTCCTCGGCGTCGCGATGTCGATCACCGCTTTTCCCGTTCTGGCCCGGATCCTCATCGATCGCGGGCTGCAGCACACCCCGTTGGGCACGCTGGCCCTGACCTGCGCCGCGGCGAACGATGCCACGGCCTGGTGCTTGCTGGCGTTCGTCGTCGGCGTGGCCCGCTCGACCGGCGGCTCGGCACTGGCGGTCATCGCGCTCACGATCGGCTTCGTGCTGCTGTGGTGGTGCTGGTGCTTCGCCCGATCGGGCTCGGCCTGGCCCGGCGCGGGCTGGTGCCGCAGTCGACGGCGCTGCGGCTGTCGGCAGCGCTCGTCGCTCTGCTGCTGTCGGCCGTGGTGACCGAGTGGATCGGCATTCACGCCGTGTTTGGCGCCTTCGTCTTGGGCGCAATCCTGCCGCACGATGGTCGCCTGGCACGGGAGCTGACCGCGCGGATCGAGCCGCTGACATCCGCCCTGCTGCTGCCGTCGTTCTTCGCCTATTCCGGTTTGCGGACCGAGCTGGGGCTGCTCGCCGCCGGCGAGAACTGGCTGCCGTGCGCGGTGATCGTGGCCGTGGCCACGCTGGGCAAGTTCGGCGGCACCTGGGTCGCCGCCCGCGGCTTGGGCATCGCCGGGCGCGAGGCCGCGGCCCTGGGCATTTTGATGAACACCCGGGGCCTGATGGAGCTGATCGTGCTGGGCGTGGGGCTGGAGCTGGGCGTCGTTTCGCCGCCGCTGTTCGCCATGATGGTTGTCATGGCGATCGTCACCACGCTGGCCACCGCCCCGCTGCTAAGCTTTGTGGAATCGAGCCGAATCACCGAGCCGAAGCGGCAGATGGTCGCTCTTTGAGGCTTCACTGCCCGGGAGGCTTCACTGCCCGGCGATCTCTCTGAACGGCAGCGGGCATTCATCCAACAAAACACAAGGCTCCGACCCCCGCGCCGGGGTCGGAGCCTTGCGTGATTTGCAGATCGGCTTCTCCGCTTAGGAGCGGCGAGCCCGAACGCGTCGTCCCGCTAGGAGCAACCCGATGCCGCTCAGGCCTAGCAGGACAAAGCTCGACGGTTCGGGCACCAAGCCGATGTTCGAGATCACGACCGAACTGATGTTGCTCGTGTAGGCGTTCCCAGCATCCGACAGTTTGGTGCCATCGGCCACGCCGAAAGACCAGTATTGGGTGCCGGTATTCGGATCCTGACGCGCGAAGCTGGCCGTGCTGAATGCGGCGCCGTCAAGCGAGCCGAACAGCTTGCCGAGCGTGGCGTTGTAGCTGTAGACCACTGTATTGTCGCCGGGCGTCGCGGCACCGAGGCCGAGGATCGTATTGTAACCCCACACCGAGGTATAGACCTGGCCCGAGGTCGACACTTCCACTTGGCTATCGTGCCAGCTCGGGGTGGCGGTGGCGTCGCCGACTTCGTCGACGACTACACCCGAGTCCCCCGACTGGTAGGTGAAATGCACAACGGTTGTAAAGCTGGGGACAGAGCCCAGCGAGGGGGTTATGTCGCCGTTAATCGACGGGCCGGAGTTCGAGTAGATGATGTTCCCTTGGGCGGGCGAAACCGACATCAGTCCGACGATGGCGAGCAGTACAAGGGCGCGGGTCATGGTCGTGCTCCAAGAAAAACGGGTTGAGTGGTTGGTTGATTTCCAGTTTTTGCGGTCGAGCCCCGGCGGTTTGCCGATAAGCCTCAGCCGCGAAGAACAGAACTTAAGGTTTGGTGATTCGATCGGGTCGGCAAAGCAGTGTGTTTACGCTGGGCGGACGTGGGAAAACGTTGTTGAATTTGCGTACGGATTCTGAAGGTGAACGATGTAAAATGTTATTAATCAAGAAATGAATTTTATCAAGATTGCGGCCACACATCATCGCATTCGGATGCTGTGTATCCTAACTAATTTTGCGGTGGCTCAGACTGGCCACTGCTCGCCCCAACCGGCCGCCTCAAAATTGGCTCGTTTCGCCGCTGGACCTCGTTTCGCGAGGTCTTTGCAGCCCTGCAAGCCGCTGTCTGATGCGCCCTTGGGAGCACGGACGCCCGGTAAGAAACCGGAGTCCCCCATGCGCCCTGGGGCCAGCGCTTGACTGTAATCGAAGAAAGCTAAACTACAAGCAGTCGGCGTGTTTTTTCTGGAAAATTTCTTGCGGGGCGCAGCGGCGTTCGCCGCCCGCCGCGTGACCAGGCTCTAAGCCTACCACGCTGCCCATCGGGCAGGATCGCAGTGTTCGGCCGGCCCGCTTGCCGGCACCAAAAACAAAACCGCCCGAGCCGTTCGGCTCGGGCGGTTTCAATTTGATCGAGAGTCGGGCCGGCGGCCTTTAGCGGTTCCGCCGGCGACGGGCGGCCAGCAGCAGGCCGAAGGCGCCCAGGCCGCAGAGGATGAGCGAGCTGGGTTCGGGGGTCAAAGTCAGCGAATTGTAAACCCGGAAGTCGGAGATGGCGGACGTGGAGTATACGTTGCCGTCGCCCGTCCAGGCGCGAAGCGTTAGCGGGATGGTCCCGTTGCTCTGGATGTTGAGGTTTGCATTGGCACTACCTTGCAGGGAACCGTCGACGTAGAGCTTCTCGCTGCCCGGGCTGAACTGCAGGTTGACCAAGTGCCAGGTGCCGTCACCCACGGGGGCATTGCCCGTCAGCGTCGTGGAGCAGCAGTTATCCATGCTCACGCTGATATTTGCCGTCGCAGGATTGCTGCCCGTCAGCCCGATGATGTCGTTGGAGAACACGCCGTTCGCCTGCCGGGCCGTGACGCTGCCGAAGCTGCTATATGCGCCGGGCTGTGTGCCGCTCCACTCAACCCACATCGAGATCGTGCCGGTCGTCAAACCGTCGAGTCCGCCGCCGCCGGGAATCGAGATATAGGAGTTATTTGCGGTGCTGAACGAAATGGCGCCGTTGGGATTGCCTGCGTGGTCATTCACATAGACGGGATTGTTGACGGCCGTGCCGCCGGTGCCCACCAAGGCGCTGTTGTGCCGTTGAGCGGCAGCCATTCGATCAGTGCGGCGTGCGACGGCGCTGCGAACAAGACGCAAATCAACAGGGCCAAGAGGGCGGTACTCTCGATCGCTCGTCTGCGAATCCGGCGGTTACGGGCAAGAGGAATCAGGCACATGGCCGCGATGCCGCAGAGCAGCAGCGACGAAGGTTCGGGGGCCGGCGTGCCGTTGAACTGGACGGCGCTGAGTCCGACGAAGTTGTTATCGGCGCCCGGGAAGTCGGTCATGTTCTTCAGTTCGATGTACTGGGCCACCGTGTTGATCGCGACCGTTTGGCCGAAGGCTGTCGTGTCGCTGCCCGGGGCCTGGTTGAGGGTTACGTGCTCGAGGAAGGTGTAGTGCACACCGTCGGTGGATGTGTAGACGTCCGCCGTGTTGGTGCCCCGCAGCGAGTAGTTTCCTGCTTCGTTGTAATTCCAGACTTCCACGTTGCTCACGTGGTAGATGCCGCCGAGATTCCAGGTGATGTACGGCGTCGGGTCGGTATTACCCGCTCCGGTGTTCGAAAACCCGCCGCAGCAGCCGTCGCCGGTGTTGAGCCACATGCCGCTATTAGCGGTGGTGTCCGGATTCGTCGAGTAGGTCCCTGGGCCATTGATGTTCAGGCCCGGTGCCGTGACCGTATTGGAAGCGGGGCGGCTAAACGACTGGGTGAGCTCGCTGGAGACATCCTGAATGCTCACGCCGGAAATCAGCGCGGCTTGGGTCATGGATGCGAGCGTCAGCAGGACGGCGGCGGCCAAGGCAAGTTTCGTGGACATGGTGAACCTTCTTTGGGGCGAACAGCCGAGATGGATGAGCGTGTGAACGATTTTCAGACCGAGGAACAGAACACTATCGTTGTTAGTCAAGTAAAATGTTATGTATTATATATTTTATGTGTTTCAAGTCCCTGCACAACCGCAAATTTGTTATCTGTAACCCCCCTGCAAGCGTGCGGTCCTTCAGCAGACAACGCGTTTGCCGGACCGGCCTTACTAGGTTGCTTACCTTGCCACCGCCCGCCCCGTGTGGAGCGGTCTTTGCCAAGAAAGCAAATCACTCCACAGTCTAATCAAACACGGGCTGGATGCAAGCCTCAAACCCAAAATCTTTGGAAAAAATCCAGAGTCATGCACCCTTTCGCCCCGCCGGTTTACGCTCCCGGCGAGCCGTTATAGCGCGAGGGCATACCAGCGGCCGTAGATCAACAGTCCCACGAAGCAATCGTTCGCCTCGTCGTAGCACATTCGCATCCACCCGGCCCAGTATTTGGGATCCGGGGCCGGCGTGGCCGCGGCAACGGTCTCCCACCGATCGGCGCGGATCGTACACGAACGTGCCCGAGGGCAAGTCGTCGTCGGCAAAGTGAATCGTCACGGCGGTCAGGAAGACGTCGTGGCGTGGGTCGTAGGCCAGGCTGGGGGCGCGAGCGCGGTGGGGCAGTCGGCCAGCGGCGTGATCGCCTCGCTCGTCGGGTCGAAGGCGTACAGCTTGTCGCACGACTTGTCCCGCTGCTTCCGCTGGGGCACGGCCACCGACGGATCGGTCGTCACCCCCCGGGCGATCAGCATCCGTTTGCGGCGGGTCGTAGAAGATCGTCTGCCCGCCGCCACCAGTCGGCACGTCGCTCTTGGCCTTCCGCCATTTCCGCTGATCCAGGTCGAACAGCCAGAGCGTGCCTTGCCCGTGTAGACCATGCCCTGGCATTCTAAGGCGGTTTGCTGCACCGTGCATGGCGCCGCGGCTGGAGCCGGTCCGAACCGCGTCGCAAAAAAAACGCCACCGCGTTTTTTGCGGGAGCGTTTGGGTGTGAGCTCTTGGGCGATCAGCCCGCTTTTCGCCGGCGGACCGCCAGCAGCAGGCCGGCGGCGCCCAGCCCGCACAGCAGGAGCGACGACGGCTCCGGCGTGTAGGCCTGGAAGGTGATCGCGGAAATCACGGCGTTGGCCCCGCCGAGGTATTGAATGTCGATCGGAAAGCTGCCGGCCGGCGCGTTGAACACGCTCCAGGTAACCCATTCGCCGTTGTGGTAGGCATTCGCCGGCGTCACGTTATTCACCTCGACCGTGCTGCCATTGACGGTGAGGTTCACATCACGGCTCGTCGAATCCCAGTCGAGGGCATAGACCGACACGTCGAACGATTTTGCCTGACCGAGGGTCAGATTGACCGAATAGTTCCCATCGTAGGCGGTCGCCGCGACGCGATCGCCGCCGGGGTTCGCCGGGTTCTGCGGGGCACTTTGCCAATTCAGCGGAAACGTCGTGCTGTTGACGGGGTTGTTCCATACGTCATAGTTCGTCGACCCGGAGTAGGCATAACCCGTAACGTACCCAGGCAGTGAGGCGACGTCCGTTCCGCCCCCGGCGTAGTCATTGAGGATATACCCCTGTCCGCCATAGGTGCCGATCCAGTTGCCCTGGGTCGTGGTGTCGATCG
Source organism: uncultured Planctomycetaceae bacterium (assembly GCA_963828155.1). GTDB lineage: Bacteria > Planctomycetota > Planctomycetia > Pirellulales > PALSA-1355 > CAWCAX01. The sequence continues at coordinate 804,098 of CAWHDQ010000004.1, read as the reverse complement.
TGGCGGCCGAGGCGGCAGCGGCGAAGCAAGCTGTAACGACCAAGGCGGCGGCGAAGCGAGTGCGATTCAACATGGATCGAGCCCTTTTGGAGATAGAACCGTTGTGGATGTGTGGCAACGTGTTTGCAGAAACGAGTGTGACGCAACTTGACCTGGATAAAGTCAACTAAAATATCCGTGTAACATAAAGTTTGTGTTTTTTGGGCTACGCCCAACCGCGATTCAACTTTGTATATTCCTTTGGCACCGCGTCGCCCTGCACAGAACCGCTGGGCGTCTTGATCCTAACCGCCAACTGTCGCGGCCCTCTGCCCCCAACCCAGTGCGGGTCAGGCGAGGCTGCCACGCGCAGTCCGACCGCATTGTAATTCGTGGGGAGCCCGGTGCAACACTCTTGAGGCAAAAAACCAAAAAAATGTTTGCGTTGGGTCGGTGCTCTTCTTCGCAAGGGGCGGCGGTCTTCGGCCCAGACCGCCGGCCGCCTGCCACTGCCCGTGGGCACTCGCGTCACTGCCCGTGGGCACGGACAACACTGCCGCCGCCGGTCGCCGGATATGATCGTCCATCGCAGGCCGACGAAATCGGCGACCGCCGCTTTAACGTCCGACCAGGCCGGCAAGTTGGTGGCCACAGTCTGCCGGCTGCCGCGTGCAGTCGTTGTCAGGTTGTTGGACCAGGCCGCTGGGTCCCAGGACTTTCGCCCTCGGCAAAATTGCTGCCCGGTCCGGTTGATCGCGGACCCGGGGCCCCAGCGCAAAAAAACCGCCCGAGCACGATGCCCGAGCGGTTCTTGGTTTTGCAATCCGGTCGCACTAGGCCTTTCGGCGGCGTGCGGCAATGAAGAGGCCGACGGCACCCAGGCGGCAGAGGATGAGCGACGAGGGTTCGGGAGTCACGAGGTTTAGGGAAACGCTGTCGACGTAGGTGAAAGCGACGCGGAATGAAAATACGTGCCCACGCTGTTGAAGGCCCGCCCCGTCGGCTGATCGGCTTTGGAAGGTTTATGGAAGCTCAGGGCAATCGCAATCGACGTAACTCAATACGCCCGCCTGGACTCGAACCAGGAACCAACAGATTATGAGTCTGCTGCACTAACCGATTGTGCTACGGGTGCTTGGGATGTTCTTTCCAGTCTCCCGCCGGCGCCGAGAGGCGTCAACCAGAGTTTCGCCGCCAGAGTCTCGCCGCAGCCGGGATGGGAGCATTCGCGACCGACAAGGTTCGCGCGCGGCCAGGGGGCGTCCGCAACGACTCACCCGGTTTCGGCCGGCTGGGAAGGGCCCGACCGCAACAGGCCCGCCAGTGTCAGCAGCAGGGCCGCCAGGATCGTGATGCCGCACAGCATCAACAGGCCCGAGACGACGGGGCTGGCCGTGCCCCCGGGCGGCGGAAATTTTTCGTTCAGCGTGGGCATCAGCGGCGACGAAGCGCCCAAAAAGGCGGCGGCGACGCCACCCGTCGCCGTTGCTCCAGGTGCCCAGCTGCAGGGTCGCAAACCAGGCCTTCCAGGCCCCGGCGGGCAAGCGCATGTGGCCGACCAGCAGCCCGAGCACGACCATCAGCACGCCGTTGGCCGTCAACTCGATGTGAGCCATCACGATGCCGCGGAACCAGGCCACCGCCGCCGGCGGAATGAATCCGACCACGCAGCCGACCGTAATCTGCAGGACGCCGAGCAGCAGCGTCCAGCGTTTCAGCGTTTCCTGCAATCCGTCGAGATCGTTGGACATGGATGTTGCCTTCCTTGCAATTGCATTGCATGCCGGGGGATGATTGCCGCAACGGACTGATCGCTGGCGCCGCGCAGCGCCGCGGACTATTTCGAGCGAAACAGCTCGCTCTGGATGACCCCGTGGACTAGTGCGCGGACGCCGTAATCTTCGGCCGCGGCCGATTGGACGATCGCGTTGATCGCCTGCTCGTCGACCCAGGTGGCCTGGCCTCCGGTGGCGTAGGTAATCAAGTGCCGGGTGACGCCGCGGGCAATTCGCTCGGGGTGCTGGGCCAACATCGCCCGCAGCTCTTGGATGTTCGCGAACGGCTGGCCGTCGGGCGTCACGCCGCTGCAATCGACCGGCAAGCCCGCGCGCCATTTGCGGCGTGTCTCGGGGGGCTCGGTGGCGAAGTCGGGATTGGCCACGCGATACCCCGTGCGCAGGGCCCCAGTCACGTCGAAGCTCTCCAGGGCGAAACCGTAGGGATCGAACCGGGCGTGGCAGGCCTGGCAGGCCCCCTTGCTGCGGTGCAGGTCGAGTTGCTCGCGCAAGGTCTTGGCTCCGCGCGTGTCGGGATCGACCGGCTCGATGTTCGGCGGCGGCGGCGGAATCGGCGTGCCCAACAAACGCTCGGCCACCCAGACGCCGCGTTTGACCGGCGAGGTGAGCGTGCCGTTGGCGGTGACCTTCATCGCGGCGGCCTGGGTCCAGACGCCACCCCAGGGCGAGTCGTCGGGCAGCCGGACTTCCTGCAAGGCGAAGCCCTGGACGCCCGGCAGACCGTAGTGCCGGGCCAGCCGTTCGTTGACCAGCGCCCAGCGCGGAGCAATCAGCTCGCGGGTGCTGAAGTTGCGGTTGAGAATCCGGCGGAAGCTGGCCTGGGTCTCCAGCAGGCTGGAAATCTTCAGCAGGTCGTCGTACTCGGGATACAGATCGGCGTCGGGCGTCGTGTCGCTGATCATCCGCAAGCCCAGCCACTGGTCGACGAAGTCGTTCACAAAACGCTGCGACTTCTCATCGGCCAACATCCGTTCGGTTTGCTCGCGGAGCACCTGAGGATCGCCGAGTCGTTTTTCCTGGGCGAGGGCCAATAAGGTCTCGTCGGGCGTGCTGTTCCACAGGAAATAAGCCAACCGCGAGGCCAAAGCAAAATCGTTCAGCCTGCCGGGTTCCTCGACGATGCACAGGAAATCGGGCGCCGTCATCATTGCCGCCACTTCGTCGAGCAGCGCCTGACGAAGCGGGCGGCCGGCGTCGATATCGCGCGTCACGCGGGCCAGGCTGTCGGCCACTTCCGCCGGCGCGAGCTTGCGGCGATAGAGCCGCAGACCGATCCGCGGGATCGTGGTCTCGACCGCGGCCAGGAACGCCTCGCGCGTGCCCGGCGGCAAGGTCGCCAAGGTCGCAAATGAGTCGCCAACGCGGATTTTTTCCTGCAGCTCGGCCGGCAGGTCGCCCGCGAGCCAATGATCGCCCGGCAAGGGCAGCTTGGGTTCGGTGACATCGACCCACTGGACCGCCAGGCCCGGTCCCTTGCAGTCCTTGGCCAGCGAGTTCTTCGGCACCTGGACGCCGATGCCGAACGGGATCAGCCGGAAGTGATCGGAAATGCCCAAGTCGCTGTCGAACTGGGTGCGTAGGTAAACTTCGGTTTCGATCACCGCGGGCTTGACCCGGCGGCGCTTCGAGCACCTTGATCAGGTCCAGCAGCTGCGGATACGCGGCCGTGTGCCCGGCATAAATGCCGAACACCAGCGGCTTGTCGGTCTGGTAGCCATAGACCGAGATTCGCAGCTTGTGCATCCCGGGAATGCGCGGGCCAGGCGGATAGGTCCAGGTGCCGTCGGGATTCTTCGGACGCAGCGGACCGGACGTGGTGTCGGTGTTGAACGAAACCTTCGTGCCGTCGGGCAGCTCCAGGATGTGGCCGGCCGATTGCTCGCTCTCGGAAGCCCAGAGGCGGTACGACCGCTCGGTGTCCGGCGGAGTCGGCCGCAGCATTCGGGCCAGGATGTCGTCCGTCATCTTGACGAAGCCCGCCGCCCCCGACGAAGAGAACGGCAAAGCCGCGCTCACTTTGTCATAGCCGTCGACCCGGCCGTCGATCGGCAGTTCGCGGACGACCGGCGGCCGGAAGCCGAACAGGTCGAGAATGGTGTTGGCGTACTCGTTGCGGCTGAGCCGGCGAAAGCGGCTGCGGCCTTCCTGGAGCTGCGTTTGCCAGAGCCAGCCGGCCAGGTCGCCGCGAACCCAACTGCACAGCGTCTCGCGTTCCCCCGCGGTGAGCGGTTTTTCGCCCTCGGGCGGCATGGCCCCGACCTCGATTTGCTCGGCCACGCGGGCCCACCGCTTGGCGTCGGCGCGGAGCTGCTCGGCCGTGCGCGGACCTGCCAGGTTGAGCTGCGCTTCGGGTTTCCGGCCGCCGTGGCAGCCTGTGCAGTGCCTGGCCAGAACGGGCATCACCCGGGCCGCAAACGAGGCCGAAGGATCTTCCGCCGCTGTTGCCAGCGAGCAAAGCCTGGCCAAAAGACCGAGCACGATGAGCGGGCGAATCGAGGTTCGTTTCAGTGTGGGCATCTCAGGCCAGGCCGGTGATGGTTCCATGGCCCGAGCCGAACGTGTCGGTCTCGACGCCGAATCGCTGCAGCATGCTCACGTACAGTTTGCCCAGCGGCGTGTTATCCTTCGTGTCGCCAGCGATATGCTGGCCGTGCTTGTAGCCGCCGCCGGCGAGCAGGATCGGCAGGTTGGTGGTGCCGTGCCCGCTGGCGTCCCCGAGGTTGCTGCCGATCAGCACCTGGGTGTTGTCGAGCAGACTGCCCCCCTGCTCTTTCGTGTCGCGCATCGCGAGCAGGAAGTCGCGGAAGACATTCACTTCCAGCCGCTCGATGATCTTGAGCTGGGCGATTTTCTCCGGATTGTGCCCGTGGTGCGAAAGGCCGTGGTGCCCTTCGGTCACGCCCGGAATCGGCGGCTTTTCGTCCATCCCGCGAATGAATAGCGAGCAGACGCGGGTCGAGTCGGTTTGCAGGGCGAGCTTGACCAGATTCAAGAGCACTCGGGCCCGGCCGATACTGTCGCTACGGTCGGCGAACGGGCTGGGATACTGCTCCGTCGGCGGCTGCTCGTTGACGGCCGGCTTGGGCCGGTTGACCCAAGCCTCGTCGGCCTGAAGCTGCCGCTCCATGTCGCGAACCGCCTCGGCATAGTCGGTGATCTGCTGGCTGTCGTGGCGGCTGAGCGTTTTTTTGAGCTCGCCGAACCGCTCGCCCATCCGGTCGAGGACACTTTGCCCGCGCTTCAGGCGGTTCATTTCCTTCTCGACGTCGTTTTTATCGCCGGCCAAAAACAGCCGGGCGAAAATTTCCGAGGGGCGGCTCGATCGCCGGCACTCCGGCTCCGCTGGCGGTATACGTGAGCGGGCTGGCGTCGAGCGTCGAGAGCGTCAGCAGCGGAAACCGTGTCGCGCCGGCCACGTGCCGGGCGGCGACCGAATCGAGCGAGATCGTATTGCGGAAGCCCCCCTTGGTCGGATGCTTGTGCGGTCAAAAAGCACGCTTCCGAGGCGTGATCGCCGCCGATTTCCGGGTGCGAGATCCCGGAGAACACCGTGAACTGCCCGCGCAGTTCCTGGAGGATGCTCAAATACTCGCTCGGCTCGTAGTCCTTACCGGCGTCGGCCGGAAAGAACGCCGGCCCGTACAGGCCGAAGCTGGTGCAGATCAGGGCCAGCCGCTTGGGCGGAGCTTGCTCGGCGGCGCCGGCCAGACTTTCCAGCCACGGAAGCGCGAGCAGCACCGACCCGGTTTGCAGAAAGCGGCGTCGCGCGAGGTTTGCTGGGGCCATGCTGGGTCCGCCTTACGGAAGGTGGGCGTGTCTGGGCGGCGGCGGAGGGCAATGCAGGCGGCCGCGCGGGGGCTAATCGTACGCCCCGATTGTAGCTCAGCCGAAATGCGGTTCCAGGGCAGCGCGTCACGGGTTCTTGCGGCCCGGCAGATCGTAGTCGAGCTGATTGCGGCCGGCCTGGATGTCGCAGCGGAGCGTCGAGTTGTCGTTGTACTCGGCGTCCAGGGCCAGCATCCGCTCGGCGACACTTTCGCCTGGCTTCCAGACGTCGCGCACCGTTTTGCCGGTTTGACGGAAGCCGCGAATCTCAACCCGCTGCCGGCCCACGACCGGGCCGCTGCCGGCCGGCAGGTCGTACCGGCCGTCGCGAATGATGCCGCCGGCGCTGGGGCCGCCGGTGCCCTCGACCGGGATGAAGGTGATCGAACCCTCGGCGAGCGGCTGGTGATCGACGGCGATGCTGCCCGATACGGCGGCCCGCTGCGGCCCCGAGTGGAACAGCCGGCCAGAGCAACAGAGAGCAGGCAGGTAGCGAGGCGAAGAGGAAGGATTCGCTGCATCAATAACTGCCCGTCAGCTCGCCGCCGGCAATCGTGACCAAAGAACGGTAGGTGATCAGATCGATCTCGTCGACGATGAATTGGACCGAGCCGTCGGCCAGCACGGCGTTGACACCGCCGGGATGGCGGCTGCGGGCGACGACGGAGTTGTTCGGTCCGCCGTCGCCGGAAATGCAGGGCAAGTTCAGCTGCGGCTGGTTGTCGCAGTAACCGACGTAGAGCAGGTCGGGACTCCCGGAGTTGGGGTTCAAATTGGCGTAGATGTGGCCGTAGCCCGGCTGATCGGCCCAGAGTAGGCCGCGCTGATCGTTGGTATTGCCGCGCGAACGGAGGTATTCGCCCATCAGCAAGGTCTTGCTGGTGCCGTCAGTGATCTTGGCGAGCCTGGCTCCGAAGTTGACGCCGAAGGCGGCCAGCTGGTTGCCGGCCAGAGTCTGAGCGGCACCCAGGTTGGCGCCGCCGAAATAGACGTGGTAGTTGCCCATCGTGAAGACGCCCCAGGGCTGCGACTCGCTCAGGATGCCGTCGTCGCTCGGGCAAACGAACGTCGGCACCACTTGCCGCGTGGGTCCGTTGGGATCGGTGGCGGCGGGTACCCCAGGGCTCCCACTGCAGCTGAGCCGCCGCGGGCTGGGGCAGCTGGTAGTAGAGGTTGCTCTGCTCAACGAACGGGTAGAGGTGGTAGTACCAGTTGCTGCGGGGAAAATTATAGGGGGGCGAGCAGTAGATGCTGCTCACCGAACCGTCGCCCCAGGCCAGGCCGTTGGGTAGCTTGCGGTGCACGTCGTGAAACATCAGCTGCGCCAGTCCGACCTGCTTGATGTTGTTCTCGCATTGGGCCCGGCGGGCGGCTTCGCGGGCGGCCTGCACGGCCGGCAGCAACAGCGCGATCAGGATGCCGATGATGGCGATCACCACCAGCAGTTCGACGAGCGTAAAGGCGCGACGCCGCCAGCCGAGGAGCATGATGTTCGATCTATGGGCCGCGGAACTGCGGCCGGCGCGAAGGGAAACCACAACGCCCGGTTGCAGGATAACAACCGCCGACGTGGCTGAGTAGAGCACGGCGTCGATCCCCCAGCGTAACGTCCGGGCGACACCCGGCATTATTTAGAGCCACCGGACAAATCCGCCAGGCGGGCGGAGAAATCGGCGTTTCACGGCCGATTTCGACATACGACGCTCGCTGCGGCAGGTTTTGTCCACGCGTTCTTAGGCAGTTTGCCGGGGTGGGAGGCGACTCTCGCATCCGCCCAAGCGAACCAACCATCATTCCAGCCAGATTCTCCCTGGAGCTCGAACCCGATGCCTCGCAACTTGATGCACTCCGTTGCTTGCGGTCTTTGGTTGGGTATCCTGGCCTGGGCGTTGGCCCCGGCGGCGGAGGAGCCGGTTCGGGTTCTGATCGTCGGTGGAGATTGGAAGGCCCAGTTGCCCAACTTATCAGGGCAAGACTCCCGGGTGCCGGTTACTTCATCCGTGACGAGGTCAACCAGGCAGCCCCCGGCCGGTTCGATTTCACCCTTTGGACCAGCTATGAATTGCTGCAATACGGCGAGCCGGCCTCTTTGGGCAAGTTCGACGTGATCGTGGTCGGCGACATCATGGGGCAGAGCGTGCTGCCGCGCCTGGTCCGGGCGTTGGAGGATTTCGTCGAGCACGGCGGCGGATTCCTGTACTGCGACAACCACAAAGCGTTCAGCTTCAATACCAAGGAGCTCAGCTTCGCCGGCGTGCTGCCGATCGAGGTGGTTCCGTTTCGTCCCTACGACGAACCGCCCGGCCAGCCGATCTGCGGCGACAAGCCGCTGAACATTTCGCCCGCCGCACCCGACCATCCCGTTCTGCGCGGCTGATTGGTCGGCAGCGCCGCCGTTGGTGGCGGCTCGGTATGGCGAGCTGCGTCCCGGTGCGACGGTGCTGGCTCGCTCCCCAAGCGGCAAGCCGATCTGGGTGGCGGGCGAGCGAGGCTCCGGCCGCACGCTCTGGCTGGGCGGAGTGTTCTCGAACGACGAACTGTCGGAAGAATTTTCCAAGTGGCCGCAGTTCGGCAAGTTCTACGCCCAACTCTTGGCCTGGCTGGGCGAGCACGTCGGCACCGCCCGGCCACGCTACCCGCGGGCCGCTGCAGGCACGGTGAGGTCGACCTGGCGAAGATTGGCGCGGCGATGTCGGCCTCGCACTTCGGCGTTCACGGCCAAGAGACCGAGGGCTTCGGCCCCGGCATGCAAGGTCCGGACCTGGACCTATACCGCGAACTGCGGCTCGACGGCACGTTTGCCCGGACCGGCATCGGCTCGCCGGGCGACTACGTGAACAAAGGTCCCAGAGGTCAATACGACTATGTCGATGACGGGACCGACCTGACGACTTCGACCTGTCGAAATACAAGTTCGACCGCGGCGACCGGGTTCTGGACGACATCGAGCGGATCGGCGCCAAGCCGGTAGTGCTGGCCTGGTGCCCCTGGTTTCCGCCTGACTGGCCGAAAGCGGACCGCTACACCAAGTATTTTGCCGCGGTCATTGAACACGCCAACGGCCGGCCCGGCACCGCCGCCTATCGTCCGCGGATCAACTACTTCGAGATTATGAACGAGCCGAACCTGTGCCCGGCCAAAGAGACACTTCCCCGCTACGCCGATTTTTCAACGAAGCGGCCGGAGAAGCTACATGCCCGTTACCCGGGAGTGAAACTCGGTTGCGGCGGCTTCTACGAATGGAGTTACTTCCAGCAGATCATGGACCGCTGCGGCCAGAACCTGGATTGGATCAGCCGGCATCCCTACGGCCAGACCGGCGAGGCGGTGTTCTACCTGCAGGATCGGTTCGACGAACATGCCCGGAGCAAGGGCCTCGACGATCTGAAATACCTGATCACGGAATGGGACTTCTGGATCTACGGCGAGCCGGCCTTCGACTACCTGATGCAGCGTTGGAAGCCAGTCGCCGACCATGCCGACAAGTGCCTTGGCACGCTGCAGTATCGCTGGCGTGAATACCAGGAGGGCGGTTATGTCTTTGGCGTCCACGGCGAGTTCGATCAGCGGTACGGCGAGTTGCCGCCCGAATGGCCCAATCCCGGCAAGAACAAGCCGATCACTTACCGCTACAACGCCTTTTGGCTGATGCGCAACTGCCGCGGCCCGCAGTACGCCGCCGCGATCGACGTGCCGCAGCTCAAGTCGAGCGAGAGCGCCCGGGCCTGGGCGATCGCCACCGGCGACGAGCGGCGGTTCAGCCTCGTGCTCTATTACGGCTATCCGCACGAAGACCCGCAGGCCGGCAAGACCTACGACAAGCTGCTGTTGCACGTGATGCCCAAGCTGCCTGCGGCACTCAAGCGCCGCAAACTGACCGTGGCCCGCGCCGACAGCCGTCGGACCGTCGAGCAGCCTGCCCGGGAGATTTCCGGCGACACGCTGGAAATGGACGTCGAACTGCCAAGCCTCAGCGGCATTTCGCTGACGGTGGAATAAGACGACTCACGCGCTCGAAGCCGCAAGTTGCGTTTCGCTAATTACGCGCGACCCGCGAGTCGGCAGCCAACGGCTGACGTGCCGGCCAGCTGCTACCGGCCGGCTGTTCAGCGGCGGTCGGGCTGGCGGCCGCAGCTCGGGCGAAATCGCCGGCCGGGGCCGCCACCGTGCCGGCGGCGGAGTGCGGTGGATCGAACAGCAACCGCAGGATCGCCCTGCCGCGCAGATTCGGTCGGCTGGCCGCGGGTTGCGAAAGTGACATCGTTGGCGGGGCGTCGGGGCGACGCGCGGGTGGAGGGATGCTGCACAGCAGCCAGAGGCGTCAGGCAATCAGAGATCCGCATCTGGTCGGATCGAGTCGCCTGGCGTCCACCGCGAGCCGTCGTTGTTCAGGACGGCAACAACTGGCTCGCGGCGGACGGTGACGAATCCTGGGTGTCATCCCGCTTGGCGGTAATCGTCTTGATCTGCCGCCGTCACGCCGCGGTTACGTGGGAAACCGCCACGTGCAATCGATGAACCCAGGCCGACTCTCAGTAACGCGACTTTACGGCACAGCGTTTACGGCAACGAAGGGTTTACGGCAACGAAGGCTGGTAGGTCTGCGGACTGGGGGTCAGCGTGCCGGCATCGACCGTTCCAGGGACGATCGTACCCGGCGTTGCTTGCAAGGTGGGACCGCCGTAGCTCTCGACGACCGGAGTTCCCATCCCCATCGTTTGGCCGCACGGGTTGCACGACGGGGCGGGCCGGCAGCAAGGCTGCGGCGTGGTGTGACAGCCGGTGGCGCCGGCTGTCGCGATCGCGAGAATCAGCAAAGTCGAAAGCCTGCGCATGGCTGGTATCTCCCGCAAAAACGCGTTCCGGAAACCAGGGCGAGGCTGTGGGTCAAGCAACTCTACCCCACGCGGCGGGATGTGCAAATGCGACGCGTTGATTTTTTGCCACACGCGGGCGGCAAGAATTCGCCCGAGCGTTGATTTAGTGCTACATTTTACCCAGTTGCCCACTTGGTCATCGCCGCCGCGGCGCATCGGGCGCCTGGCGACCGCCATCCCATCCCGCCATCCGCCGATCCATGCCTCGTTCGTCAACCGGTGTTTCCTTTCGCGCGCTAGCCACGCTCCTTTGTCGCGTCACAATCTCGGCCGCGCTCGCACTGGTTGCCGGTCGTGTGGTTTCGGCGGCCCAAACCGCTCCCTGCGCCAGCGCCTCCGGCCGCGGGATGCTGCGTGACCTTGCCCCGCCCGCAGGATCAGCTGTGGCTGGTCAGCGATCGTGCGCTCGGTTGCGCCGAGGTTGATCCCAAAGCCTCAAATCTCCGCTACTGGCATTACGCGCCGGGTGGCGGTTGGCAAAACGTCGCGAGCGCCGACTTCTTTGCCAGCGACGATCCGGCAGCCATCACGGCCATCTGGATTCACGGCAATCAGATCGACCACTCCCGCGCGTTCGAGGTGGGGTGGACCGTTTATAGTGCCGCTCGCCCGGCAGTCGACCGACCCTCGGCCGATACGATTTGTCATCTGGTCGTGGCCGAGCGAGCGGACCGATGCCGGCATCATCGAAGACACCCGGATCAAAGCGGGCAGAACCGGCCCGAGCGCCCTGCACCTGGCCCGGTTCGTCGACGCGATCCGCAGTGATGTCCCGATCTCGTTGGTGGCCTACAGCTTTGCGCACGGATCGCCACCGGCACGCTGAACTTGTTCGGGGGCGGAACGGTCGATGGACGCCGTCCGACCCTCAGCGGCGGCCGGAAGTCGGGTTTTTCCGTGGTCCTCATCGCGGCCGCGGTCGACAACGACTGGATCCTGCCCGGACATTGCCACGGCCGGGCCCTGAGCGTGGTCGACCGCCTGCTCCTGGTCAACAACGGCTGCGATCGCATTCTGGCTCGCTACCATTGGCTGTACGGCCGCCGCAGTTGTGCCGAGGCCCTCGGCTATACCGGCCTGGTCGGCGGAGGCCAGTTGGGCGCTGAACTGAGCAAGATCACGCAGTTCGACGCCTGCTGCAACGTGGGCACGGACCATGACTGGGCGTTGTACTTCGGCTCACCGGCAGTCGTCGGGCGGATCGTGCCGCTGCTGTTTCGCACGTCCGCCGTGCCCGCCCAGCCGATCGCGCCGGCCCAGCCGACCACTTCGGCTCCGCCGATCGCTCGGGGCCAGAGCGGTGCCCGGCGCGGAGCTTGAATTGCTGCGCTATCGGGCGGCTCGGAATCTACCGCTTAGTGCGTGTAGAAATACGGCAGCGCGAGCTGTTCCTGCTCGAGCATGTCGACGTGACCATCGCAGGCCAGGGTCGCAAATACGCCCCCATGCCGCAGGATCGGATAGTGCGGCAGCGCCGCCGGGCTGGTAAACGGCTGCACCGGCAGCCCCGTTCCGTCGGCGCAGCTCGGCGAATTGTCGTGATCCCAGGCCAACAGCACTTTCGAGCTGCCGTTGCCATTGCTGATGTCGGTCAGCCGGCGCCCTGCGGCCCGCCGTTGACGCCGTTCATGGCGTAGCTGACCTGATAGGGCTGGCCGTAGGTCGGGCTCCCCGGTGACAAGTCGACGCCGTCCGGGCAGCGGAACGTCGACCCGCTCCCTTCCAGGTAGGGCCAAATCATGGCCCTTGTCGGGTCGAAATCGGGCAGCGGCTCGGCGGTGACGGCGACCCGGGCGTCGAACGGCGCCCACCACAGTTCGTTCGGCCCGGTATAGTAGGCCGGCGAAGGCAACATGCCGCAGTACAAGTCCTGCCCGTTCTGCCAGGGTGCCGGACACAGCCGGGCCCGCGGAAATCGCCCTCGGACATTGTGAAACATCTGCAGGGCCAATCCAATCTGCTTGAGATTGTTCTGGCAGCTGCCGCGACGGGCGGCGGACCGGGCTTGTTGGATCGCCGGCAGGACGAGCGCCAGCATCAGGCCGACAATCGCCACGACGACCAACAGCTCCACCAGGCTGAATGTGCGCGAATTTCGCACTTGCCGCGGGTCTCCCTTGAATGCCGCCAGTCAGCCAGGATGGCCGATCGCCGGGCTGGGTGCAAGCATCCGAGCGTGGCGGGTCGGCGCCCACCCCTCGAGCCCCGACGAAACCGCGGCGAATGCCGTTGACGCAGGGAGCTGGCAGCAATAGACTTCTGCCCCCAAATTGGCCCGCGGCCGCCGCTCGGTCTCGGGCGAAACGTGCAACATCATGGAGGAGTGACCGATGCGAATGCTGTTTTTACTGGCCGCCATCTTCGTGGCGCTGGTGGCCGTCGGCGTGATCCACTTCCAGAAGAGCGGCGATAACATCAACGTGTCGATCGACGAGAACAAGCTCCGTCAAGAGACAGCCAAAGTCGTCCGCGAAGGCGAGCAGATCGTCAACGACGCCGAAAAGTCGCTGCAGGACAATAGCCAGTCGCAGACGTTGGGCCAGCAAATCGAGAACGAAGCCCATCGGCTCGTTCCGGCCCAGTCGCAGCAGTAAGCCTGCGCGACAAGCCGCGGTAGTCGCGGCGCGGATTGCGAACAACTCCGATTGGTTTTCAGCGGGCGGCAGGCAGGCCGCCCCGTTTTTTTCCCCTTGCGCGATTTCAGTTCGCCGGCGCCGCTGCGAATCGCTTCCGCACCGCCGCATACAGAGCGGGCAGCACCACGAGCGTCATCAGCGTGCTGGTCACGATGCCGCCGATCACCACCGTGGCCAGCGGCCGCTGGACCTCGGAGCCCACCCCGTCGGAAAACGCCATTGGGGCAAACCCGGCCGTGGCGACCAGGGTGGTCATGATGACGGTTTGCAGCCGGGCGATCGGTGCCTCGATCGCCGCTTCGGTCAGCGACAGACCGGTGTTGCGCAAGCGGCGGATTTCCGACACGATCACCATGCTGTTGAGCACCGCCACGCCCGAGAGCGTGATAAAGCCGACGGCGGCCGAAATCGAGACCGGCATCGCCCGCACCCAGAGGGCGAGCGCCCCACCGGCACACGCCAACGGCACGCTGGCAAATACGACCAACGCGTCGGCCGCGCTGCGATAGGCGAGGTACAACAGCCCGCCAATCAAGACCAGTGCGATCGGCACCACGATTGCCAGCCGACCTTGGGCGCGGCGCATGTTCTCGAATTGCCCACCCCATTCGACCCGATAGTTCGGCGGGAGCGGGACTTTTTCTTCGATCCGCCGCCGGGCCTCGGCAATGAAGCTGCCCAGATCGCGGCCGCGGACGTTGCACTGCACGCTGATCCGTCGCCGGCTCCACTCGCGGGGAATCATCTTTGGCCCGGTGGTCTTTTCGAGCGTTGCCACGTGTCCCAGCGGCATCCATTCGCCGGCCGGGGTCAGCAACAGCACGCCGGCCAGCGCGGCCGCATTGCGGGCCAGCGCGTCGGGCAAGCGGGCCGCCAACGGAAAGCGGTATTGTCCGTCGACGACTTCGCCCAGCGGCTTGCTGCCCAGCGCCTCGACCACTTCCAGCACCCGCTCGGCAGGCAGCCCGTAACGGGCGATCTGGTCCTGGTCGACCTTAATGCGCAAGGTCGGCTGCCCTTGGATTTGCTCGGTGGCCACGTCGACGCAGCCCGGCACGCCGGCCAGCACCGCTTCCAGCTCGGCGGCTTTGCCCACCAGCGTGTCGAAATCGTCACCGAAGAGTTTCAGCGCCACGTCCGAGCGAACCCCCGAGATCATTTCATTGATCCGCTGCTCGATCGGTTGGGTGAACCAGGTGGTCTGGCCCGGCAGGTGGCCGACGGTTTGCTGCATCAGCCCGACCAGTTCGGTCTGGGTTCGAGCTTTGCGCCATCGGCTGCGTGGTGTCAGGCCGACGAACAAATCCGTGGCCTGCACGTCGCCCGCGTCGGTGGCCACCTCGGGCGCGCCGTTGCGACTCCAGAGGTGGGCGATTTCGTCCGGATAATGGGCCAACAGCAACCGCTCCATCACACTGTTGATTCGGGTCGACTCGCTCAGATCGGTGCCGGCCGGCCGGACGACACCGATGACGATGTCCCCTTCCGACAATCGCGGGACGAACTCGGTGCCGCAGCGCTGGACCAGGATCACGGCACCCACCGCCGTCAGCGCGGCGCCCAGCAAGACGACTCGCGGCCGGGCGATCGCCCCGCGGACCAGCGGGCGGTACGCGTTCTGAGCTCGGCAGCGCAGCCAGGGCCGGTGCTCGTGTTCCGGCTTCTTCAGCACCAAGGAGGCCAGCACTGGAATCAACGTCAGCGAAACCACCAACGAGCCGGCCAGCACCAGCATCACGGTCAGCGCCAGCGGGCGAAACAGCTTGCCCTCGACGCCTTGCAGTGTCAGCAGCGGCAGATAGACGATCAGGATGATCAATTGCCCGAATAGCGCCGGCTGGCGGACTTCGATCGCCGCTGCGCGAACCACGTCCAGCCGCCGTTGGCCAGGCGGGGCCGATTGCAGCCGGGCCAGGATGTTGTCCACGATCACCAGCGAGCTGTCGACCACGATGCCGAAGTCGATCGCCCCCAGGCTGAGCAACGTGCCGGCGATGCCCAGTGGCAGCATGCCGCAAAACGCGACCAGCATCGAGAGCGGGATGGCCAGGGCCACGACCAACCCGGCCCGCAGGTTGCCCAGCAGCAAAAACACGACCGCGACGACGAGAATAGCGCCTTCACAGAGATTGCTGCGGACCGTGGTCGTCACCTGGTCGATCAAGCGGGTCCGGTCGTAGACGACGTCGATCGACACGCCGGGCGGGAGCGCTTGCGCACTTCGACGAGCTTCTGCTTGAGCCGATGCGTCACCTGATAGCTGTTCTGGCCCATCAGCATGAAGCCGAGCCCGAGCACCACTTCGCCCTTCCCCGCTGCGGTGACCGCCCCAGTGCGGATCTGATGGCCGACGACCACCTGAGCCACGTCGCGCACCGAAACGGGAACGCCGTTCTTGGCGGCGATCACGATGTCCTCGATCTGCGCGATGCTGGTCGTCCGGCCCAACCCCTGGACGAGCAGCATTTCGCCGGAGCGATTTTCGTTGATGTTGCCGCCGCCGACGTTCAGATTGTTCCGCTCGACGGCCGCTACGACTTCGTCGAACGAGACGTCGTGCCGCACCAGGCCCAGCGGATCGATCCGGATCTGATACTGCTTTTCCAGACCGCCCCAGGAGTTGACTTCGGCCACGCCCGGCACGCTGCGGAGCAGCGGCTTGACGACCCAGTCGTGCAGCGTGCGCAATTCGGTCAGGCTCAACTCCGTACTGGTGAGCGTGTACTGAAACACTTCGCCCAGCCCGGTCGCCACTGGGCCCATCTTCGGGGCGCTCGATTCCCGCGGGCATTTGCAAATTGGCCAGCCGCTCGTTGATCAGTTGCCGGGCGAAGTAGATGTCCGTCGCGTCGCCGAATGTGGCCACCACCGCCGACGAGCCGAACTGCGATACCGACCGCAATTGCACCAGGCCGGGTAGCCCGCCCAAGGCCAACTCGACCGGAAAAGTAATCAGCCGTTCGATTTCCTCCGGCACCAGGGCCGGCGCCCGGGTGTTGATTTGCACCTGGACCGGAGTGGTGTCGGGAAAGGCGTCGAAATTCATCCGGCCCAGCGACCAGACGCCGGCGACCGCCAGGGCGCAGGCCAATCCGATCGCCGCCAGGCGATTCTCGAGCGACCAGCCGATCAACCAACTTGCCACGACAGCTCCCCCAGCCCGGCAAACGGCACAGCCGGCCGCTCACGTTCGTCCGCGGTCACGCCCCGGGCGGCTGCGGGCGACTTCCGATTTGAGCATGTGGCTGCCGGCGGTGACGACCGCTTCGTCGGCATCAAGTCCGGAGACGATTTCCGTCAGCTCGTCGGTTTCGATGCCCAGCTCGACGGGACGGACGTCGAACGACGCCGGCCCCGCCCGCACGAACACGACCGGCATTCCGCCCGTCCACTGGACGGCTCGGGCTGGCACGACGAGGGCAGCTGGCTTCTGCTCGATCCGCACCCGGGCGGTCAGAAACATATTGGCCCGCAGCAGGTGCTGGCCCACCGCTTCGTCGGCCGGTGGATTGGCAGTGTCACAGCGCACGTCGACCGAGCGGGTTTTGCGGTCCACTTCGGTGCTGATCCAGGAAATGGTCGTTTCCAGCTCGCGCTCGCCGACGCGAAACGCCACCGACTGTCCTAGCCGCAACTGCTCCGAGTCTTCTTCCCGGACGCTGAGCTTGAGCACCATCCGGCTGACGTCGGCGATCTCGAAGCCCTTTTCCAGAGTCGAGACGACCTCGCCGTTGACGATGTCCTGCCCGATCACACATCCGTCGAAGGGGGCCACGAGGGGCAGCAGGTTGGCCGTGGCCGTTTGCGGATTGAGCTCGCGGGTGATCGATTCGGGAAGCCCGAGCAATTTGACCCGATCGACCAGCTCGGCATCGGACAATCCAACCAATTGCTCCAGGTCGACCGCCAAACCGAGATTGACCAGCGATTGCTGGGCATTGAACAGTTCGAATTGCGCGTGCCGCAGATCGGCTTGAACTTGTTCAATCTGTTTGTAGGGCACCGCATTGGCCGCCGCGGGTCCCAATCGCGCGGCCAATTTGCGCTTCAACTCGAAGTCGGCCAGGGCCTGCAGCAACTCGGCTTTGGCCTTGCCGACTTGCAACGAGTCGATCACGGCTAGCACTTCGCCGCGACGGATGGGTTGACCGACCCGTTTCTCAACCCGCCACACCGAACCGGCCACCCGCGAGGTCAGCTTGGCCACGCACCCTTGGTCGTAGCTGACGTGCGCCGGAACGGCCAATTCGCGGCAAAGCGCTTGCCGCCGTGCAGGCACGCACTCGAAGCCGAGCAACTCGGCCAAGTCGGGAGCGGAAAGCTGAATCGACGTTGGGCCGCCTGCCTGCCCGCGGACGATTTGGGCGGTCAGCCCGACGGCCGAGTTCTCCTCGGCGGCCTCGAGGTCGACTGCGGGAGCGCTCATCGCAAACAACCATCGGGTGTGGTGTCCCCACCACCACAGGCAGCCCAAGGCGGCCAAGACACACAGCCCGAAGCCGTGACGCCGGATACGATCCAACAGCGCTCCCGGCAATGCCGCTCGACTGACCGGGCTGGCCATGGTTTCAAGCGGCACCCCCAAACTTTTCAACCGAGGCAACTCCATATGGCGGGAGAAATTGAGCGGCTGACGCATCGTGCGATCCGCTGTGAGCGCTCAATGCAATTTGCTTGCCAATCGCAGTCGACCTGTCCAATCGGGCAAAACATTGCGGCCGTCATGCCCGGCAATCCCAAGGGGTGCGATCGTCCCTGAGACGGCGCAATTGCTTACGAAGTCGTAAGTTTCGCGGAGCCGTTCAACGGCTTGCGCGCTAGCTTGGTCCGCGGCTATCCCAAATTGGCGGCGGGTCAATTGCGCTCCGCACCCGATGGCCGCGCCGCGCCGCATGCTTAGCGGTTGAGCGTTGCCTGCTCAAAATGAGACGGACGTCACAAGTCGGGATCGGCCGCATGGTTGCCGTGATCTCGGCGCCCTAGGTAGCTGGCGTATTTTCGGCAGGGGCAACGTGCGCCACGAGCCGGCTCACAGCCAGCGGCGGCGCTTGAACCAGATCAGCATGCCGACCACGGTAGTCAGGCAAACCAGCCAGAACATCGGATACGACCACTTCCAGTGGTTCTCCGGAATGTCCATGTTCATGCCGTAGACGCCGGCCAGAAAGGTGAGCGGGATGAAGATCGTGCCCATGATCGTGAGCACTTTCATGATCTCGTTCATCTTGATCGAGAGGGCCGACATATAGGTCTCGGTCAGGCCGGTGGCGAACTCGCGGTAGGTTTCGACCAGATCGATGATCTGGACGCAGTTGTCGTAGACGTCGCGCAAATAGGTTCGGGCGACGTCGGACATGCACTCGTGCGGCTCGCGCTGCAAGCTGTTGATCACTTCGCGCATCGGCCAGATCGAGCGCCGCAACAACAGCAGCTCGCGCTTCAGCATGTGAATCCGCTGGATCGTCTCGGTGGTGCCGCTGGTCAGCACTTCGTCTTCGAGGTCCTCGAGCTGGTCGGAAAACGATTCCAGGATCGGAAAGCACTGGTCCACGATCGCGTCGAGCAGCGAATACAGCAAAAAACTGACGTCGTTCTGCCGCAGCCGCGAGCCTTTGGCGCCGATCCGCTGCCGGATCGGGTCCCAGACGTCTCCCTGGTGCTCCTGAAATGTCAGCAGCGTTTTGCGACCGAGGAAAAAACTGATCTGGTCGCTCGCCAGGTGGCCGCTAGTCAGTTCGAGCATCCGAGCGATGACGAAGATCCGCGCCTGATGGTCGCCGGTGCCGGGATAGTCCTCGGCCTTGGGCCGCTGCGGAATCTGCACCACGTCTTCGATCGCCAGCGGGTGCAGATTGTATTTTTCGGCCAACGCCCGGATGACGCTCATGTCCGTCAGGCCGTCGATGTTGATCCAGCGGACCGTCGACCAGGCGGGGCGATGCCGGGCGATGAAATCGTCCATGTCGCAGATCTGCTCGACCTGCACGCGCTCCGGCGAATAGTCGGTGCAGGTGACGTAGACCGGCTCGGTCGAACCCGGGCGCTGTTCCAACTCGTGATGCTCGATGCCCGACGCCGCGCCCGGCGTCAGCTCCTGAATCTTCGGCATCCGGCTGCCGCCGTGTGCCGGGGCGTCGCTGGCCACGCCCAGCCCGCGCCGCAGCAGGCTGCGAATCCGTTGCGTGAGCTGCGACGGGCCATCGGTCTGCTGGGTTTCCTCGCTCATAACCGGCGATTATAGCCGAACTGCCCCGCTGCCTCGCGACCCCCTTTTTCCGCGCGAGCTACCCGAGTAGTTGGGCAAATGGGGGCATGCAGGGCGCCCGCACCGCAAGGGGAGCCGCGGCCCGGTAGTTCGTCCCCGTCCGCGAACCCCGAGCCGGTGTCCCGCGTCGGTCTGCAGGAAGGCTGTTGCGGGGCGCGCTGCACCCCGACCAGGGCCTGCGACGCGAGTTTGACAGCTTCTCGCAGGGCTCGATACCATTGAGCGCGGCGGCTGGCCGAAATGATTTTGAGTGTCATCGCCGGCGTCACTTCGCACGCGCGCGGCGAGATGCTCGCCGCAGTCGTGTCGAGCAATAGTCTGGGGGGCGATTAGCTCAGTTGGTTAGAGCACCTCGTTTACACCGAGGGGGTCGGGGGTTCGAGTCCCTCATCGCCCACTTCCGTTGCGAACCGTTGAGGTCCCGAGGGCTGGTTTTTCGCCTTCCCGGTTGCGAAAAAGTTGGGGGCGCGGAAAAATCGGAACCTCGGAGGCGGAGCTGAGCGCTTGACGATCGGTACCCGATAAGGGGGATGTCGGCATAGATCCGCATCCCAGATCCGCGTTTGCTGTCGCTTCGTCATGCGCAACCTTGTCCAAGCCTGCGCCGGCCTCGCCGCCGCGAGCGCCCTTCCGCGCCTTTTGTGATATCGCAGTCTTCTCCGGGGCCGAACTGGGCGATTTTCGGCCCGTGATGGGTTGCGACCTGGGAACCGACGGCTTTTCGTTCTTCGACCACGCGCCGCCTCAGGCTGGGTTTCTGGTAGCCCGCTTTCGCCGCCCCGCGGGCAGCGTCAACCTGCTTTGCGAAGTCGAGCGCTCGGCACCGCGGCGCGACGATCGCGGCGTGCTGCGGCTGTGGGTCCAGTGCCGATTCGTCGGCCGGCTGAATACGGCCGAGTAGCAGCCTGTCGATGAACTCAACAGGCTGCCAAGTGCCGATGTGGCCCCTTTGGCGACGGAATGGGGGAATCGCGTGGCGGCGCGACCCGTGCGCGTCGCGGACTATGCCTTGGCAGCGGCCCGGCGGTCGTCTTCGGTTACGCTCTTGACCAGCCAGCGCTCGATGGCGGCCGCATACAGGGCTTCGTCCTCGGGCGAGACCGTCGGCCGCTTGGGTTTGGGCGGCGACATCTTGGTCCATAGCAGAACGACCAAGGCCAGCGAGGTGGGCAGCAGCAACCGCTGTGTATCGGTCAGCAAATGGCACCAGGCCAACGTCGCGGCCACCGCCTCGCGGCAGAATTGCACTGCCGGCTGCCAGATCGAAAAAGTGTCGCTGCCGAAGTTCATGCTCAAATATAGCTCTTTATTCCCCGTGAGGGCCGCGCCCCCTTCTCCAGCCGCAAGTCGTGGGCCGGCCACCGCGTTGCTTTTTTGCCACACGCGGCACGGCTACAATGCCCCAGCCGACCGTAACCCAGTGGCCCGAGTGCGCATCCGGGCAGGCAAGGCCCGCGTCGGACGGCCAGAGTTCTGGGCGTCCGTGCGAATTCGGGCGGCCGAGTTTTTCTTCCTTCGGTAGTCCAAGTTAGCGAAGGCTCACGATGAGTCCCTGCGGCTGTGTCCTGGCTCTGGCTCTGCTCGCCGCTGGCGGCAACGTGCTCGATTTCTCCACCGATCCGGTGGGCAAGTTGCCGGCTGCCTGGACCGCCGCCCAGACCGGCGAGGGGGAGGGAAGCCGCTGGCAGATCGTGGCCGACGACGCGGCCCCTGGCGGAAAGGCTCTGGCCCAGGTCGCCGATACGGCCCCCAAGCCGATGTTCAACCTCTGCATCGCCGAGAAGGCCCGCTACCGGGAAGTCGATCTGTCGATTTCGTTTCGGGCGATAGCTGGCAAGATCGATCAGGGCGGCGGCCCGGTCTGGCGCTACCGCGACGCCGATAACTACTACATAGCCCGGATGAACCCGCTCGAGGACAACTTCCGAGTCTACAAGGTCGAGGGAGGCAAGCGGACCCAGCTGGCCACCGTCGACGTTAAGGTCGCAGCCCGGCCGCTACCATGCGATCCGGGTGGTCCATCAGGGCAAGCACATCCAGTGCTATCTGGACGGCACGCTCCAGCTGGACGTCGAGGACGACACGTTTGCCGAGGCCGGCGCGATCGGCCTCTGGACCAAGTCCGACGCCCAGACCCGCTTTGCCGACGGCAAGATCGAGGGGCAATAGTGCGAGCGGCAAAATGCCGTGGCGTGTCCCGTCTGGCGGCGAGCATGCCGGCCGATTTTCAGCGAGTGGACGGGGGCGGGATCGAACCGCCGACACACGGATTTTCAGTCCGTTGCTCTACCAACTGAGCTACCCGTCCAAAGCGTCTCAGTCTACCGCGAAACTGCCGCCTAGCAAGGCCAAGCGCGGCGGTCGGGATGGGCCGGAAATGGCGAGCTGGTGAAGTGTCCAGGCGGCTCGCTCTCCCCGCTCCTGCGTTCGCGGGCAGGCTCCGGTGACTGCAAATGGCGCCGGCTTGCGCCTCATTGGTCTGCCCCGGGGCCGCCCGTGAAGTACAATGATGGTACGGCACCGCAGGGCCGGGAGGCGCGACCGTGTTTCCGAACAGCGCATGTGATCCCGGCCGGCGACGTTTCGATCCGCTCGCTAAACATGAAAAAACGCAAACCGACTCGCCGAGCACAGAATAAGATCGGGGAGTCCTCGCAAAGGGACCTGGTCACGGTCGACCCGCCCCTGGAGCCGGCGAGCGAAGTAAGCCGGGTGCGGGCCGTGGTGGTGGCCAGGTCGAGCCTGTTCACGGCGGAGTTGGAAGAAGCGATCGACCTCATCGCGCGAGAGCGTGTCTATCGGGCCTACCTCGACCGGCTGGGACGGCGCTTGCTCCCAAGCCCCGCACTCCCCGGCGATCTTTTGGACGCGTGACGCGGCTCCGAAGCGCCGCACCCTCGTCTCCGCCCGGTCCGCCGGCCTTCGGGCTGATCCGCGAATTGCGCCGGGATCTGAGATGCGGCAGGTTCGTGCCGTTCGAGCACGGTTCGCGCCACCGCCGCCTAATTCGGGTACGTCATGTCGGTCGTGAACACGACCTGATCGGGAAACATCCAGGGGAGCGCGTCGCTCCAGGATAGCGAATCGACGTGGGTGTCGAGGTACAGGTAATTGGCCGAGCCGCCGTGCCGCTCGGGCGCGATCCAGGGCCCAAAGTTGTCGGTCCCCAGCCAGATGTCGTAATCGTCCTGCCGCGGGTCGCAGCCGGTGGCCGCCAGCCCCACGGCGCTCCGCTCGACGAAGCTGATGAACTTTGACGTGCCCACCTCGGTATCCCATCGCCGCAGGGTCCACAGGCCATAGCGGCGGGTCATGTGGCTGAGTTGCGAGTTGAGCAAGTAGCTGGTGCGGTTCGAGATGCCGTCGAGCTGGCCGGTGGTGTCGAGAAAGGCGGTGATCGCCGAGGGGTCGGTCGGGCAGCGATAGATCAAGTCGGCGATGATGCCGGCCTTGGCATTGGCCTCTTCCTGCTTTTCGTCACCGCCGTTGATGTAGGGCGTGAGCTTGTCTTCCCAATAGATCTCGGCGAACGAATCGGCTGCCGCGGCCTGCGAGGCCACATCGGCCTGGAATGGATGATGCAGGAAGAAATGGCCGTGATTGACCGAGTAATACTGCATCACTGCCAGCCCGATCTGCCGCAGATTCGAGCGGCACTGAGCGCTGCGGGCGGCTTCCCGAGCCGCCTGGATGGCCGGAAACAGCAGGGCCAACAGCACGCCGATGATCGCCACGACCACCAATAGTTCGATCAAGGTCAGACCGGCCCGGCGGGATCGCCTGTGCATGAAAGGAACTCCTGAGACGATAACGGAGGGGGATCCGGACTTCCGGTCCGGAGCCAATGGACGCTGATTGTGCAGCCGTCTGCTCCCGCCGTCAAATCTCTGCGTCTTGGGAGGGAGTTATGAGAGAATTGGCCCGGCCATTACCGTTCCTGGGCCCACCAAGGCGGGCGTGACCGCGGCTTGCCCGCCAAGTTGCCCTTCGACTACCGGCCGCTAAAATGTGGACTTCTGGATTCAGGTCGCGGCACAACGGGGCGTTGCGATTCCAGTGCCTTGATCGCGAGTCGTCACGGAACCGAGGGCCGGATTGTGATCGCGGCACGCGTTCGTGGGTTTACCCTTGTTGAGCTGTTGGTCGTAATTGCGATCATCGGCATTCTGGTGGCGCTGCTGATGCCCGCGGTCCAGGCGGCGCGGAGGCGGCTCGCCGCAGCCAATGCACCAACAACCTGAAGCAGCACGGGATCGGCCTGCTCGCCCATCACAACACGTACGAGCGGTTTCCCTCGGGCGGCTGGGGCTGGTATTGGGTCGGCGATCCGAACCGCGGCAGCGGCTTGCAGCAGCCGGGCAGTTGGGTGTTCACGATCCTGCCCTACATCGAGCAGGAGGCCTTGTACAATCTCGGCCTCGGCCTGTCGGGCAGCCAGGAGCAAAACGCGATCGCAAAGATGATTCAGACACCGCTGGCCGTGCAGAATTGCCCGACACGACGTCCGCTGCAAACCTGGCCTGTGCAAAGCTGGCTCAATCAACCTTACGGGTCGGCTGTGATCGCAACGGCCGCGCGCGGTGACTATGGGGCCAATGCCGGCTACGTCGGCGGCTATTATCCGTATGTCATTTCCGGACCCGGCGACCTGCCCACGGGCGACCAGATGGCGGCGGCGGGCACCTGGCCCGACATCTCGGCCTACTGCCAGGGGATCGCTTACCTGCGGAGCGCGATCAAGCTGGCCAACGTCACCGACGGCTCGAGCAACACTTACCTGGTCGGCGAGAAATACCTCAACCCCGACAGCTACGCCAACGGCACCGACGGTGCCGACAACGAGACGATGTACGCCGGCTTCGACAACGACAATCATCGCTCGAGCAATAATTGGCCGGTCGCCCAGGATACGCCGGGCTACGCTAACGCCGACATTTTCGGCAGTGCCCATTTCGGGTCGTTGAACATGCTCTTCTGCGACGGGTCGGTCAAACCGATCAGTTACTCGATCGACCAGACAACCCACACCCGACTCGGCACGCGGAGCGACGGCCTGCCGGTTGACCAGAGCAAGTACTAGGAGCAGAAGGCAGAAGGCTGAAAGCAGAAGGCTGAAAAACGCAGAACCGGGCCGCGCCCGGCGTTCGTTCGATCTCAAGGAGTTTGCCCCCCATGGCGGTGCCGCAGAGTTTGCCTCGTCCAGAAAATCGTTCCTTGCGAGGCAGTATTGGGGGAGGAAGTGTTGCTGCCCGTGGGCGGGCCGTCGTGATGCTGGCCGCCATTCTGGTGGGATTGGCCGGTGAGACTCCGGCCGCAGGTGGGGCCGAACCAAGCGCGCCCGAAACAAGCGCGCCCGAGCCGGCGGCGGTCCGGACGCTGATCGACGGAGCGCGGCGGATCGTTTTCCTGGGGGACAGCATCACCGCTTCAGGGCAGTACGTTTCGTATTTCAATGCCTGGCTGCTCTCGACACGGCCTAAGCAGGCTGCCACCGTCATCGATGCCGGATTGCCGAGCGAAACCGTCTCGGGCTTGAGCGAAGATGGGCACGCCGGGGGCCAGTTTCCGCGGCCCGACCTGGCGGAGCGGCTTGATCGGGTTTTGGCCGCGACGAAGCCGGATCTAGTGATTGCCTGCTACGGCATGAACTGCGGCATCTATCAGCCGCTCGACGAACAGCGGTTCGAGCGGTATCGCCAGGGGATGACGGCGCTCAAGGCGGCCGTGGAAAGAGCCGGCGCAAAGTTCATCGTCGTCACGCCGCCGATCTACGACGATCAACAAAAGCCGCTCCCGTTCAAATACAACGAGGTGCTCGACCGTTACAGTCAGTGGCTCGTCGAGCGGCGTGGCGACGGCTGGACGGTGATTGATTTGCACGGACCGATGAGCCGGGAGGTCGAGCGTCGCCGGGCTGATGATCCCAAATTCACGTTCGATCCGGATGGCGTACACCCGAACGAGGCCGGCCACTGGTTCATTGCCCGGCAACTGATCGCTGCTTGCGGCGACACGACTGCCGCCGGCGCGGCCACGCCCGCGGAGATGCTGTCCGTTCACCACGCGCCCCCTGCCCTGCTGCCGTTGATCGAGCAGCGGGTCGGGGTGCTCCGCGACGCATACGTCGGCGCGGCGGGCCACAAGCGGCCCGGCATTGCCCCCGGACTGCCGCTCCCCGAAGCCGACAAACGGGCCGCCGACTT
Source organism: uncultured Planctomycetaceae bacterium (assembly GCA_963828155.1). Taxonomy (GTDB): domain Bacteria; phylum Planctomycetota; class Planctomycetia; order Pirellulales; family PALSA-1355; genus CAWCAX01. The sequence continues at coordinate 778,517 of CAWHDQ010000004.1, read as the reverse complement.
GACCGACCAGATTCAAAAGCTGCTGGGCGAGCCTGCCCCATGACCGTTCTGGCAACTGGGCCAATGGCAACGGGGCAAATGAAAGCGGCCTATATCGACGCGCCGGGGCCGGCCGAGAGTATCCGCTATGGTGCGCTGCCGGTCCCCGCGCTCAAGCCTGGTCGGGTGCTGGTGCGGATGACGGCCGTGGCCGTCAATCCGATCGACACCTACATTCGCAGCGGTGCCTATCGGCTGGAGCTACCCCGGCCGTTCATCATCGGTCGCGATCTGACCGGCGAAGTCGTCGACGTGGCACCGGGCGTCACCGAGTTCACGCCGGGGCAGCGCGTGTGGTGCAACAATCAAGGTTACGCCGGTCGCCAGGGCACGTTTGCCGAGCTGGCGGCCATCGATGTGCCGCTGCTCTATCCTTTGCCGGATGGGGTGGATCCCGTGGAAGCGGTCGCCGTGCTTCATGCGGCGCTCACGGCCGTCGTGGGGCTGATCGGCCGGGCAGCGCTTCGCTCGGGCGAGAGCGTGTTCGTCGCCGGCGGCGACGGCAACGTCGGCACCGCCGTGCTCCAGTTGGCCAAGGCTCGCGGGGCACGCGTCGCGGTCACGGCGGGCGTTGCCGCCAAGGCCGATTGGTGCCGCGAGCTGGGAGCCGACCGGGTGATCGACTACCACCAGGAAGATTTGCGGCAGGCGCTCGCGGAATTCGCCCCCGGCGGCATCGATGTTTTCTGGGACGCCACCGGCAAGGTCGATTTGGAGTTGGCCGTTGAACGACTGGCCCGGCGCGGACGAATCGTGCTGATGTCCGGCCTCACCAGTCGGGCGACATTGCCGGTCGGACCGTTTTACACCCACGGCGGCAGCGTCCTGGGCTTTACGGTCACGGATGCCACGGTCGAAGAACTGGCCACGGCCGCGGCCGAGATCAACCGCCTGCTGGCCGCCGGCCGGCTAAGGGCCAAAATCAGCGCCATCCTGCCCCTCTGCCAGGCCGCCGAAGCCCATCGCCGGCTCGAACAGGACAAGCCCTTCGGCAAGCTGGTGCTGGTGCCGGACGCATGACGAAGGTGGAAATTGACGCCGCCACCTTGCTCCCTTGTCGGGCGACCAAACATGGACCGCCTTCTTTCGCCTGAAGCATTCTCCATCGGGAGACGCAGATGAACAGGATGAACGCGGACGATCGCAGATCGAGGAACGGGAATCCGCCCGGTTCTCCCTTTTCTTGCAGACATGTAATCAAACCCGCCGGCACCGCGGGTACCCGATCGGCGTTTCATCGGTAGAGATTCGGAGGGAACCCCCAGACTACTCCCGCCAGAAAGGCAGACCCCCATGTGCCACCGTATCATCCCGTCTCACCGAGTTTTGGTCGCCGGCTTGTGCGTTTTGCTGCTTCCCGTGACGCGCGTTTGCCAAGGGGCACTCTGGCGGGCACCACGGCGGCGGGCACCAGGGGGGCAGCGGACATCACGCCGGCAGCCAGGGAGCCATGCACCATGCCGCCCACCGGGCCAACCATCAGAACCGGCAAAACAATGTCAACAATAACAACGTCAACAATGCGGTCGTGGGCAATAACCAGGGCGCGGGCAATCTGGCCAACGGCAATCTCGGCAATATGGCCGGCACGAACACCGGTATGTTTGTCGGCACGGGCACGGGGATGTACTGGCCCTGGCACCGCCGCCATCATCACCACCATCACCACCACCGCGGGTATGGCAATACGATGCTGGGTGCCAACGGGACGAATGGGATGGGCGTGAACGGCGTCGCAGCCAATGGCGCGGGCGTGGCGGGCGGCGTGGCTGGGGCGGCCGTCGCCAACGGCGCGATCGCCGGCAACGGGGCCGCGGCAGCCAATGCGGGCCAAGGCGCGGCCGGCGGCGGACAAGCACTCAAGCACGCCCACCATCAAAAGGCGGGCGCGGGCGGCAAGAACGGCGGCGCGAAAGCCGGCGGCGGTAACAAGGCAACTTGAGCCCGACGGACCGACTTACATCGGCCGGGCTTTGATTGCCCGAACCAGCGCGGCCAGCTTGTTCAAATCTCCCGCCACCTCCTCGAGCTCGACTGCGCACGGTGTTCATCGCCACGACCGTGTCGAGCTGCACCGTGTCTTCGAACGAGGGAGTGCCGAAGATGGTGAACTCGCGCTGGGTGGCCGGGTCGACGCCCACGATGACGTCGGCTTGGGCCAGCGCCGCCCGGATTTCGGGGCTGACGTCGGCCTCGCCCTGACCGCGGAACAGCGACTTCATCGAAATCACGTGCATGGGGCCTCCTTGGCGTCTGGAGTGCCGGCGAATGTCTGCGACAGGTCCAGCTTAAGGCCGCCGCCCGACTCGGGCAAATCCCCTCTTTCAGGCCGCCAACTGCGGCCCCTCCCGGGAGCCGACGGTGCCTTCACCGTCGCGGCACCGGTATTTCCGGCATAACCGGTCTCGCCGCTGAAGCCGGCCGGTGGCAGCCACGCGGTGCCTGCGAGCATCCGGCGCGTGGAGTCGTGAGCGTACTAAACTTTTACACCCCGGTGGCTTTTGCCCCGGTTCGGCGGCGCGGGTGCCGCGGCGGCGTTTTCGAGGAATTCGAGCCCCTATCCATGAACGTCCAGCGGCTGAGCGACCTGGGGCAGACCGGCCTGCCGGCCCGCTGGAACGAGTTGGCCGACGGCAATCCATTTCGCAGCTATCCGTGGCTAGCCAACTGGTGGGAACCGTATCGCGCCGCCTGGCGGGCTGCCCGGCGACACGTCGAGTTGTACACGCTACTGGTCGGCGACGCGGAAGATCCGGTCGCCCTGCTCCCCTGCTATCTGGAGCGTTCCCACACGGCCGGACGGGTGGTTCAGTTTCTCGGTTCGCACGAGACGTGCAGCGACTATCTGGGCGTGCTCTGTCGTAGCGGTAGCGAGCCCGAGGTGGCCGAGGCCCTGGCCGATTGGCTCGCGGCTGCCAGCCGTCAGCCGGCCGCGTCCGCCGATCGCTGGGACATCTTGCAGCTTAACGGCGTCGAATCGGCCGATCCGCTGATGGGCCGCTTGGTTGAGAACTTGCGGCGGCGCGGGATGTCGGCCGTGCCCCGGGCCAAAGATCGCACCTGGCGGATCGAATTGCCGGCCAGTTGGGACGAGTATCTGGCGCGGCTGAGCAAATCGCACCGCAAACAGCTGCGGCAGCACGACCGGCGGTTGTTCGAGAGCGGCCGGGCGCGGCTCCACACCGTCGCCGGGACCGAGCTTCTAGAGCAGGGCTGGAACGTTTTGACCGGCCTGCATCAGCGCCGGCTGCAGTCGTTGGGCCTGGCCGGTTGTTTCGCGTCGCCGGTCTTTGCCGAGTTCCATCGTGCCGCGACCAGAGACTTGCTGGCGGCCGGTATGCTGCGGCTGCACTGGATCGAGCTCGACGGACGGCCGATCGCCGCCGAGTTTCATCTGCAAGGTCGCGATGCGGTCTACGCCTACCAAGGTGGCATCGAGCCGGCGGCGCTCGACCACGAGCCCGGCCGATTGGCGACGATGGCGACGTTGCGAATGGCGATTGACGAGCGGTATCGGGCGTTCGACTTTTGCCGCGGCGACGAACCGTACAAAGCCCATTGGCGGGCCACCCCGCGCGAGAGCCTGGAATGGCGGGTCGTCGCCAACCAGGCGTCGGCCAAGGTGCGCGATTGCGTTTGGCAGGCCCGCGAGGGAGCCCGCCAGGTGCTCAAGTCGGGCCTGGCATTGACCGGACACAAGCCCGGGAAATAACGGCTCTCGCTGCCGCTCGCCGGCCGGACGAGTCAGCGGCCCGGGGCGAAAGCCTCCGCCTCGCGGGCATCGATCAGCCCGTCGTGATCGGTGTCGGCCGTGGCAAAGTCGGCCGCCGTGCCGAGGAACTCCCGCGGCGACAGGTCGCCGTCATGATTGCGGTCCATGCCGCGGAACCAGTCGGGCCCGGCGCTGCCCGCCGCCAATTGCGGAGAGCGCGGGTTCGCCGCGCGGTGGCGGTTACGGTGCCGGCCAGCGGCAGCCCTCGGGCCACTTCGAGCGACCAACGAACCGGAATCTCCGACCCGCCCAGGGCTCCGTCGCCATCGCGATCTTCGGAATCGACGAGCGCCGCGGCCTCGCGCAGCTCGCGCGGCGTGAGCAAGCCGTCGCCATTCTGGTCCAATAGCGAGAACAAATCCTGCCCCCGGTCAATAACTTGCAAGGTAACTCGAGTTGCCGCGGCGGAGTTCTGGCCCGTGGCATAGACTTGCCACTCGCCGTCGGTGAGCTTGTCGTCGTGGTCGGCGTCGGCGGCGTCGAATGCGCTGGCTAGCAACGGGTTGTTCCTCGCTTCGGCCCGATCGACGTAGCCGTTCTGGTCGGCGTCGAAGCGGCCAAGCGCCAGGTCGCCGCGGCCGTTTTGCCGCGGATCGCGATTGTTGCGCTGGACGTCGATCTGCAAGTCGTCGAGCTGCAGCTTGTAGCCGCCGTCAATCTTGCGGCGGACTCGCAAGCCGGCCGCGGGGCTGCCGCCCGGGGCGCTTCGTCCAGGCGAACCTCCCGAACCAAACGCCAATTGGAGCACGGCCGCCGCGGGCTCCGCGGCCAGATCTCTGAGTTCCGCCGCGCTCAGCCGACCGTCCTGGTCCGCATCGAGCCGGGCCACTGTTTCCGGTGGAAGTGCCATTTCAACCGGAGCCGTCCGCACGTCGACCAGGCCGTCGCCGTTGCGATCGTAGCGGCCGATCAGCGCCGCGGCGACCGAGTCCTTCGTCGTTGCGGGAGAGAGCCAGATGGTGCGCTGCGGGTCCCGAGCCTTGCGACGTCCCGCGGGCGAGACGGATTCGGCTGCGAGCGTTGGATCGACGATCAACTCCCGCTCGCTGACCAGGCCGTCGTCATCGAAGTCCCGGACTGCCAGCCGCTGCTCGGCGGACGCGAGCTCGGAGCGGCCCAGCCGGCCGTCCTGATCGGCATCGAGCAACTCGAACAGTGCCGGCGCCGCCGTGCTGCCGACATCCGCCGCGGCGGCCAGGTTCAGCGGCGGAAACGCCCCAGCGATGTAATCGATCAACACCGCCCGCGGAATGCCCTCGGCCCGTGCCCGGATTGGCCGACCAGCCGCGCCACGTCCTGCTGAAGCTGCTTCCAGGTGTGCAGCTGGCCGAAATCACCGCTTGCCTGCAATGCCGCTTGGAGGGCCGTCGCCAAGGGGACCGGTGCGTTTTTCGCGTCCGGCGCGTCGGGCAAGAGTTGCTCGATCCGCTCGCGCCAAACATCCGCCAGGGGCCGACCGTCGAGCGTGATCGCCAGGTCGAGTCGCAACGGCGCACCCGGCGTAAGCAAGAGGAGTCGCTCGACGCCGCCGGGTGGCGCGATCGGCTGCGAGAGCGCCTTGCAACGTCCCAGCCAGCGCCGTGAGCGCGGCGAGGTGGCGGAGTGCGCTCGCGCGGGTCCGACTCATGCCAGGACCTCGGCGATCGGCTTGGCGGCTGGATCGACCAGCCGGATTGGCCGGCCGAGATTCGATTCGTTCTGCTTGTTGGGATCGATTCCCAGGGCCCGACAAACGGTGGCCAGCAGATCGGGGACAGTGACTGGATTCTCGGCGACCGCCATGCCGTCGGGCGTCGTGCTGCCGTAGGCCTGTCCGCCGCGAATCCCGCCGCCGGCCAGCACGCCGGTCCAAGCCTGCGGATGATGATCGCGCCCGCCGGCGGGGTTGATCTTGGGCGTGCGGCCGAACTCGCCCATCCAGACGATCAGCGTCGAATCGAGCAAGCCGCGCTCGGCCAGATCATCCAGCAAGGCCGACCAGGCCGGATCGAGCACCCGGCACAGCTTTTCGACGCCGGCGAAGTTGTCGGCATGCGTATCCCAGCCGAGCGGCGAATCGCCTTGTGAGCCCAGAGCCACCTCGACGAGCGGAACGCCTTGCTCCACCAAGTCGCCGGGCGAGCAGGCAACCTTGCCCAAACCGATTGCGGCCGTAACGGTCGCGCACCGCGGCCGGTTCTTCGTCCAGCTTCAGGGCCGAGCCGGCCTGCGCTCCGCATCAATCGCACCGCCCTGGCGTAAGCCATCGCGTGGGCCACGGCCGGAGCGTCGGCATGGCCGCCAACAAAGCGGTCGTTGAGCGAGTCGAGCAGCTCGATCCGATCCGCCGCGGTCGCCGCAGTCAATTCGCGCGGCATTTCCAGATCCTCGACGCGGAGCGAGTCGTCCGCCGCGCCGTCCGCCGCAGCGGCCTGGGCCCCGACGACGAGCGGGGCGTACTGTGGACCGAGAAAACCGGCCGAGTGTGCCGCCGGGCTGAGCGCGCGAAACGGTGCGATGCTCACAAAGCCGGGCAACTCGTCATCGGGACGTCCCAGCTCTTTGGCCACCAGCGAGCCGAGCGTTGGATAGCGGATCGGTCCGCGCGGCAGGTAGCCGGTGTGGACGAACTGGGTGGCCTGGGCGTGGTCTCCTTCCTTGCTGGTCAGCGAGCGGAGAATGGCCAATTTGTCCGCCCGCTCGGCAAGCTTGGGCAGATGCTGGCCGATTCGCAGGCCGGGCACGCTCGTGGCGATTTCCTGGATCGGGCCACCGTTCTCGTGGCCCGGCTTGAGGTCGAACGTATCGAGCTGGCTCGGGCCGCCACTCATCCAGAGCAGAATGCACGACCGGCGGCGGGCCGGGTCGGCGGCGATCGTCTCGGCCAGAGCTTCGGCCCAGCCGCTGAGCGAGCTGCCGACTGCTCCCAGGGCCGTCAATCGGAGCCAATCTGCGCCGCGTAATCGAAACCCACTCCGTCGGCCTGTTGGCAGTTGGTTTCGCATCTTTACACCCATGAGCGCCCGAAGGCCGAGGAAGTAATTACCCGTTAGTGGATCAGCACGAATTCCGCACAATTGACGAGCGCCCACAAAACGTCGGCCAGGCGCTGGTCGGCAGGCCGCTCGGCGTCGGCGCGGCGGACGTACTCGACAAACTGCCGGCTTTCGTCGGGCGACGGGGGCCGGCTGAGCGTGGCGAGAAACAGGGTCTCAACCTTGGCGTCGGGCGGCAGGAACGGCGCCGCCAGAATGGCGCTCAGCGTTTCGCCCTGCTTGATGTCGGTGGCGTCGGCCACCAGTTTGCCGTTCATCAATGCCAGGGCCTGAACGATGCTGGTTTCGGCATCGCTGCGGGCTCCGCCCGGCTCGGCAAACTTCAACTCAAAGGCGCCGCGCCGAGTGTCGAGATCGCCAAACGGGCCCCGCGTGCCCCGCCCTTCGCGAAAGCCGGTGGCCTGAACCAGGCTATCGAACAGCTGCACCGCCGTCATCTTGCGCAGCGGCATCCGGGCGAACTGGTGCGGCAGCGCCGGATGGGCCGGATCGCGCTGGCTCGTCATACGGTAGATCTGCGTTCCGGCAATGGCCCGCAGCAAATACTGCAGGTCGTAGCCGTGCTCGCGGAACCGGCCTGCGACCAATTGCAGCAACTCGGCGTGATCGTTCGGACCGGCCGCCTCCAGATCGTCGGCCGGGTCAATCAGTCCGCGACCGAACATCTGCTGCCAGACGCGATTGACGATTGCCGCCGCGAACCAGGGGTTTTGCGGGCCGGTGAGCCAGTCAACCAGGATGGCCCGATTGCTCGCATCGGTTACACGACCAGGAACCGAGCCATCCAAGAACGCCGGCACGACAAACGTCTCGGTCTCGGGGATTCTTAGCCGGCCGTCGGCAGCTGGCTCGGCCGCGCCGGCCCGCTCGTCGTCGGACTCGTCCGGCGTTCGGTTGGCCGCGTACGAGGTGAACAGGGCCGCGAACGACCAGAATTCCTGCCGCGTCCAATGGGCATGCGGGTGATCGTGACACTGACTCGCACTGAACCTGTAAGCCGAGGAGCACCCGCGACGTGCTGGCCGCCAGCAACTCGGGCTTGTACTGCGAGGACGCGAAAAACGCGCTCGGGTCTGCCGCTGCGTCATTATTTCGCTGTAGCGGGCCGGTTGCCGGCTGGGTCGGGGCAGAAAGCAAACCGGCGGCGATCCGATCGAAACCCAGGTTCGCCGCCAGCCGTAACCTCAGCCAGGTTTCGAGCCGCGGGGCGAGTACCCGGACTTGCTGATTTTCCTGAGTGCCGGCAAGCAAGACATCGACCCAGGTATTCGCGAAGTGCCGGGCGTACGTACCCTGCACGAGCAGACGCTCGACGAGCCGGTCCCGTTTGTCGCTGGCTACGTCGGCCAAAAAGGCCCGGGCTTCACCCGCCGACGGAATCCGGCCGGCCAGGTCGAGATAGGCTCGGCGAACAACTCGGCATCGTCGGCTGCCAGGGCCGGCCGCACATCCTGGGAGGCCCAGTAGTGCTCGAAATAGGCGTCGATCGTCCGAGCCAATTGGGCGGCGGCATCCGCGCCGGCTTGGTTCGCTCGGGGGGGTGGCACCGCCAGCCCCGGGCTCTGGCCCAGAGCCGGCCCTACCAGCAGGCAAAACAGCGCCCAAGCGGCAGCGGCCCGGCGAGCGGCAGCAACATTGCCACCCCATTTGGACCGCGTGCGGCGTTCAGGATTCGCCCGATTTGCAGATTCGCAGTTTTTTCCGGCCGCCGCGACGAACCAACGGCATTCCAAAAGCGACCAATCCAGGCCAGCGTGGTCTGCGATCATGGCCCAACGGTTCCACCGGATTCCGATTTTGACCGGCGCGGCGACTCCAGCCGGATTGTAACACGCTCGCCAAGGGCGACCAGCAAATTTTCACCAACGATGCCGGACGAAGCGGCGAACTACAGTGAGTTGGCGATTCGCTGCGCGGGGCGAGCCCGTGTCATCGGACTTTTGCCCACCCAAGGGCGAGTTTGGTGGGCCGAATTGTTTGCGTTGGTTTGTAAGCCGGGACTAAAATCAACCCGCGGTTCCTTTCCTGCTCGCGCCAGCGGCGGAAGAGTATTCCCGTCTGCTAGCCACCAGCTCCGGCCATTCGCGATGAGTACTACCGCCGAAGTGCTGCCCGCGGAAAGCATTGCCGCCGTTTGACGGACGTGCGGCCTCGGGCACTGGCGGAGAGAGTAGTGCTGGCGGCGGCTACGATCCTGCTGTTTGCGCGAGGCCCGCGCCATGGCCCAGCTGGCTCTTACGGCGGAAGCGGCTGAAACCAACCCGGGAGCCGAGTCGAAACAGCCTTTCGTCCTGCCGGTGGCCAAGGCCGAGACGCTCGAGACCTTGCAAGACTTCCGCCGGGCCGTCGCGAAAGGAACTTGGGAAACCGCGTTCAAACATCTCGACAAGCTGGCCGCCGACGATTCCGCCGGTCTGGTCGCGGGAAAGGATGGCCTCTATCTGCCCCTCGATCGGGCCCTGGCTGACGACCTGGCCGCCTTGAATCCCGCCGGTCAGACCGCCTATCGACTGTTTCACGATGCCCAGGCCCGGCTCCTGTGGGAGCAGGCGCAAAAGCAGTCGGGAAGCGCCGAGATTCAGTCGCTCCGTCGGTTGGCGACGCTGGAAATGATCACCTCCGTCGGCGATCTGGCCGCCGATCGGCTGGGCGAAGTGCTGTTCGAACAGGGGGACATGTCCGGCGCCGTCGACGCCTGGCAGCGCATTTTGACCGAACGCCCCGACAGCAGCCTGCCCCGGGCCCAACTGCTGGCCAAGATTGCTGTGGCCCTGGCCGACGCCGGCCGTGGGAGCGAGATACCGCCGGTTGCCGAGCAGCTTTCTGGCCGGCACGCTGGTGAAATGGCCCTGATTGCCGGCGAGCGGGTCGACGCCGCCCACTTCGTCGCCGGATTGCAAACTCGGGTCGGTCGGCGCGGCGGCCTAGTCACTGCGGAAACATCGCCCGATTTGAGCCTTCCCGCCGGCAACGAGCCGGCTTGGCAGTTTCGCTTCGAAGCGACTTCGGCCCGGCAGCATCCCCGGTTTCGCCGTTTCAATCCCTGGATGGCCCAGGACGGGCAGAACTTTGAGATGGTCATGCCCGCCGAGTTGCTGGGCGGGTCGCTGTATGCGAACTGGCTGGGCTGTGACTTTGCCCTGGATTTGGAGACGGGCAAGCTCCGTTGGCGGCACGGCCGCTTTCACGATGTCGAACAGGCGATGCGGCAAGGCAACTGGATGGCCTATGACCGCTTTGCCGTTTCCACCCGCGGCGATCAGCTCTGGATGCTGACGACCTCGCCGCCTGAGCAGGCTCCGGGCGGCCGGGGGGTCGTCATGGGGCAAGGCCGCAACGTGCAGTGGCTGCGGCGGGATCCGAAAGACGGGAAAGAGTTGTACGCGAGCCGGCAGTCGGCCGAATTGTCGCAGTACGTGCCGTTCGGCTCGATGTGGACGCAGGGCAACATGCTTTACGCCACTGCCCATAAGGAAAACCAGCCGACCGAATTGCACGTGCTGGCGATCAAGGTCAGCACCGGCCATTTGCAATGGGACACGCTGCTCGGCACCTACCCATTCGTGCCGCAGCAGAATGGCCTCCGTTCGACTCAGCCGACGCTGCTGTTGCATGGCACCCGGCTGTACGTCGATTCGCAATCGGGCGGCCTGGTCGAGCTGGAAGCCGCGACGGGCAAAATCGGGTGGGCCTTTCTGTACCCGTCCCAAGCCACCGAGAACCAACGGCGCTGGTACGGCGGACCAGTCTCGACGACGTTCAATCCCAGCCCGCCGCTGGAAAGCGCCGGCCTGCTCTTGATCAAGGGCATGCAATCGCCGCGCATTTCCGCGCTGTCGCTGGCTGGACCCGCCCTGGCCTGGAAACGCTCCGTGCCGACGACCGGAATGCTTGCCGGGGCCGACAACCAGCGGATCTATCTGGCCGGCGAAGAAGTGCTGGCATACGATCGCCAGACCCAGCAGCTGGCCTGGTCGAACCGGTTGCCGGCCGGCACCACCTGGATTCGGCCCTGGATCACCCAGAACCGCTATTACCAGTTCACGCCCCGCGGGGTTTTCGAACTGGACAAGCAAACCGGCAACGTGCTGCGGCTGTTCCGCGGGGCCGATCTCGACTCGGCCGGCGGGGCGATTCTGGCGACGTCCGGTCTGCTGGTCACCGTGTCGAATCGCGCCATCACGGCATATCGGCTCGAACCGCAGGCGGCGGCAACGGCCGGTTCATCGGGTCGCTGAAGTTTTTCACGCTGCTTTAGAAGGATACCGCCATGCATCGAGCCCCGAGCGCCCTGGCCTGTTCGATCGCCGCGCTGATGGGATTGATGGCGATTTGCCTGGCCGCCAGTTCGGTCCGAGCCGACGAGGGCATCCAGGTGACCGGCACCGGCGAGGCGCTCGTCAAGCCGAATCTGTTCGAGCTTTACCTGACGGTTTCGGGCGAGGCCGAACTGGGAGCCGACGCGGTGGTGAAATACCAGCAGGCGCTGGCCCGCACGGTCGAGGCCTTCGAGGGGCTCAAGCTCGACAATCTGAAGCTCGAACCCCGCGGGCTGGCCGTCTCGGCCAGCGGCATGTCCGCTTCGGCGGCGGCCCGATTGGGGATGGAGCCGGGCCAGGCGACCAGCCCGCAAGTTTTGCTCTCCCGCAGCCTGCGGGTTCGGGTTGGCGGCATCGACACGTTGGCCGACGATGATCTGATCAAGCTGGTGAGCAAGTTGATCGACACATCGCGCGACATGGGCATTGCCGTCGGCGCCGCTGAGAACTCCGCCGCGCTCGAAGAACTGACCGGCCAGCAAGGGCCGCAGCCCGTCGTCCAATTCGTGGCCGACAATATCGAAGAACCGCGGGAACGCGCCAGCCGCCAGGCGTTCGAGCGGGCCCGTGCGCGGGCCAGCCGGCTCGCGGCGCTGAGCGGCGTCAAGTTGGGCGAAGTCAAGTCGGTCGAAGAGGTCCACGACGCGTCGTCCGTCGACGACGCGCAAGAAGCCTATCTGGCCGCGGTCTATCCGGCCGCCACCTCGGTGCGCCACGCCGACAAGTCCGTTTCGAGCACGAAGCTCCAGCCGATTCCGGTCGCGGTGACCCTCAAGGTTCGTTTCGCGATTGCTCCAGGAGCCAAATGATGCGCTATCCGCCGTTTTCAACCTGGCTGTCCGCCGGCCTGGTGCTGGTGCTGGTGCTGGTCGGGGGTTCCACCTGGGCCCAAGGCGAAGCCCCTTCAGTCCGGCGCCGGCCGCGGGCATTTCGGTCTCCGGAGTCGGCACGGTCAAGGGGCGTCCCGATCGCGTTCGGATCGACGTCCATCTGCAAGGCAAGGCCGAGATCACCGACGACGCGCTGGTGAAGTATCGCGATGCTCGGCGGCGTTTGCTCGAGGCTCTCGACAAGTTGGAACTGAAGAATCTCCGCGCCAGCGAACACTCGGTTGCGGTCGCCAGCGCCGTCAATCAGGCCGCGTACCAGGCCATGATGAACGGCATGGCCACGCAGTCGGAAGGCGCCAACCCGATCGAAGTGAACGGCAGCGTGCAGGTCGAGCTATCCGGGCTGGGCGAATTGCCCGCCGAGGACGTGCTGAAAACCGTAGGCAAAGTGCTCGACACCATCAAAGACGCCGGCGGCGGGCTGGGCCCTTCGGCCACCGAAGCGATGATGGCCATGCGCTACGGCCGCACGCCCGGGGGCAGCAACGTCAAGTTTGTCTTGGGCGAATTCAAGCAGCTCCGCGAGCAGGCCTACGAACGGGCCGTGGCCGAAGCCCGCCAGCGCGGGTCGCGGCTGGCCGCGCTCAACGGCGTGACGCTCGGCCCAGTCGTCGCCGTGCAAGAAGTGCAAGTCGCGGGCGATGTGACGGAAGCGGCCGCGCCAAACTGCCTTGGTACTGGGGTGGTGAATCGAACGAAGCTCCCAAGGAACCCGACGAGATCGCGGCCGACGCGCTCGCCGACGTGCCCGTGACGGTCCGGCTGGTCGTGCGGTTCGAGATTCCGGCCGCCGGGGCCAAAGCCAACGGCAGCGCCAAATGAACTCGTCTCAAGCGTGGCCGCCGATGGACGCTACACCCAGCCGCACCACGAATGCCCGACGCAATCGTGCTGACCTGGCTCGCCCCTGCGCAACCATCAGCGCCAATCGTGGTCGCTTCATTGCTGTGCGCTGACGGTCGCGCTGCACGCCGCCGACGAAGTCCTCCCCAAGCACGTCACCCGCGAGACGCTCAAAGCTGTCCGCGACGGGATGGACTATCTTGCCCGCACTCAGGCTGGCGACGGTGGCTGGCACGATACGGACGGCGGCCGGGCCTATCCGACGGCCGTTTCGTCGCTCGCAGGCCTGGCGCTACTGGCCGGCGGCAACTCGCCGACGCGCGGCCGCTATGCGCCACAGGTGGCTCAGGCCACCGAGTTCCTGATCGGCTGCTCGACCAAGAGCGGTCTGCTGACCGGTCCGAACGAGGATTCGGGCCAGCCGATGCACGGGCATGGCTTTGCCCTGCTCTACCTGGCGTCGGTCTACGGGATGGAATCAAAAGCCTCGCTTCGCACCCGGACGGCCGAAGCGGTGAAAAAAGGCGTGCAACTGACGGCCCGCGGCCAGAGTCCGGCCGGCGGTTGGACCTACATTCCCGGCAGCGGCGACGAGGGCTCGGTCACGGTCACGCAGGTCCAGCGCTCTGCGCGGCGCACAACGCGGGCTTTCTGGTGCCGGCCGGCACGATCGAAGAGGCGGTCCGCTACATCGAGCGCTGCAGCACGCCGGAGGGGGGAATCGCCTATTCCTTGGGCTCCAGAGGCGGCGCGCGGCTAGCGATCTCGGCCGCGGCGATCGCCACGCTCTACAACGCCGGCGAGTACGACGCACCGATCGCCCGCCGCTGCCTGGACTATGTTTGGGGCGAGTTCAAAAGCCACGACGACTGGAGCAAGGGGGGCGGCCACGACTATTACACTCATCTATACGCGTCGCAAGCCTTCTACATGTCGGGCGACAAGTACTGGGACGAGTATTATCCCGCCGTCCGCGATCAGTTGCTCAAGTCGCAGAACAAGGAAGATGGTTCCTGGGACGGCGACGGGATCGGCAAGACCTACGGCACGGCCATCAGCCTGATCGTGTTGCAACTGCCCTACAAATATCTGCCGGTCTTTCAACGTTAACCCCGAGCGCGAGAACGCACCCGCGATGGAACTCGATCCGTCTGCCGCGACCGACGTGGACCTGTCCGCCCTGTCCCGGCTGAAAACCGCCCACGACGCGCTGCGCCGCGAGATCGCCCGCGTGGTGGTTGGCCAGGAGCAAGTGATCGATCAGCTCATGATCGGCATTTTCGCCCGGGGCCATTGCATCCTCGAAGGGGTTCCGGGCCTGGCCAAGACGCTGATGGTCAGCACGCTGGCCCGCTGCCTGGCGCTGAAATTCAATCGCATCCAGTTCACGCCCGACCTGATGCCCAGCGACATCACCGGCACCGAAGTGCTGCAAGAGGATCGCGCGAGCGGTGCCCGGCAGCTGCGGTACGTGCCCGGGCCCGTGTTTGCCAATATCGTGCTGGCCGACGAAATCAATCGCACGCCGCCCAAGACGCAAGCCGCCCTGCTGGAAGCCATGCAGGAACGGCAGGTCTCGTCCGGCGGCACTCCCTACCCACTCCCCAACCCGTTCTTCGTGCTGGCCACGCAAAACCCGATCGAGCAAGAAGGCACTTATCCGCTGCCCGAGGCCCAGCTCGACCGGTTTCTGTTCAAAATATTTGTTGGCTATCCCAGCCCCGACGAAGAGCGGCAAATCTATCGCCGCACGACCGGCGGTGACGAGAGCCAGGTCGAACAGGTGCTCTCGGGCGACGAAATCCCGCCGCTGCAAGAACTCGTGCGGCGAATCCCGATCTCGGACCACACGATCGACTATGCGATGGCCCTGGTTCGGTCGACCCGCTCCGGTGGCGAGGGTCCGAGCTATGTCGGCAAGTGGATCGCCTGGGGCGCTGGGCCGCGAGCCGGGCAGGCCCTGGTGCTGGCGGCCAAGGCCCGGGCGGCGCTGGCCGGCCGCACGTCAGCCACGATTGACGACATTCGCGGTGTGGCCCCGGCCGTGCTGCGGCATCGCCTGGTAACGACGTACGCGGCGCAGGCCGAAGGGCAGACCACAGACACGATCGTCGCGGCGCGACTGCGCGACATTCCCGCACGTTCCGGAGCGGACCGCCTCGATGGCCAAGTCGCGCATGTATTGCGATCCTGAGGTGCTGGCCCGCATCGCCGACCTGCAGCTCCGTGCGCGGCAGGTGGTCGAGGGGACGATCTCGGGCTTGCATCGCAGTCCGTTTCACGGCTTCAACGTCGAGTTCGCCGAGTACCGCCAGTACGCGCCCGGCGACGATCTGCGCCGGCTCGATTGCGCGTGGTGGGCCGCACGGATCGCTATTACATCAAGCAGTACGAAGAAGAAAGCAACCTCCGCGCCACGCTGGTCGTCGACGCCAGCGCTTCGATGCGCTACGGCTCGGGCCCGCTGACCAAGTTCGACTACGCCGCCACCGTGGCCGCCTCGCTGGCCACGCTGCTGGTCGGCCAGCAAGACCCGGTGGGCCTGGCCCTGTTCGACCGCGAGGCGCATTCCTTTCTGCCGCCGGCGGCGACGCAGGCCCATTTGGTACAGTTCGTGGGCCGCCTGGAAGCCGCCCGGCCCGACCGCGAGACCGAGCTCGGGCCGATGCTCGCCGAACTTGCCGAGCGGATTCGCCAGCGGGGGATGGTCGTCATCATTTCCGATCTGCTCACCGACTTGCCGGCGTTCTACGACGGACTGGCCCGGCTGCAGTACCGCGGGCACGAAGTACTCGTGATCCACGTGCTCGACAAGGACGAGCTCGAGCTGCCGTTCAACGATCTGGTGCTGTTTCGCGACATCGAAGGCAGCGAGGAGCTGTTCGCCGAGCCCTGGGCGTTTCGTAACGCCTACGTGGCCGCGATGGAGACGTTTCTCGCCGAAACACGTTCGGCCTGCGGCGAGCGCGGCATCGACCATCTGCTGTTGCGGACGGACGAAGATTTGGGCCTAGCGCTCAGTTTCTATCTGCACGCCCGGCTGCGGCTGGCCCACCTGCGCTACGGGAAGTGAGCCATGCAGAGCCTGACGTTTCTCAACGCGCCGCTGCTCTGGGGCCTGTCGCTGGCGGCCATCCCGCTGATCATTCACTTGCTCTTTCGCCGCCGCTTTCGCCGCGTCGATTGGGCGCCGATGCGCTATCTGAAACTCTCGATCCAGCGCAACCGCCGGCGGATGCGGCTGGAACAATTGCTGCTGCTCCTGCTGCGGACCGCGGCCATCCTGCTGCTCTTTACGCTCGTGGCCCGGCCGGTGCTCCACGCCTCGGGCCTGTCGCGCTGGCTGACCGGCCGCAGCCGGGCCAGCCAGTTTCTGATACTCGACGATTCGCTGAGCATGGGCTACTCGCCCGGCGGCGACTCGGCTTTTTCGGCTGCCAAAGAACTGACCGCTTCGCTCGTGCGGCAAATCGGGCCGGGCGACCCGCTGACGCTGGTTCTGGCCTCGCAGCCGGGCACGCCGCTGTTGCGCGAAGCGGAGCTCGTCGACCCCAAGGAAGCGATCGGTTTGGTTGAGCCGCTGCGGCCGACGGAAAGCTTCGTTTCCTGGGAATCGGTCGCCGCCGGCGTCGATTCGCTGCTGTCGGCCAGCACGTTTCCGATCCGCGACGTCACGGTGATCACCGATCTGCGACGCAGTGGCTGGGAGCACGACTTGGCCGAGCTGGGCAATCGCTGGGCCGGCGGCCGCGTGCGGCTGCGGATTTTCGACGTCGGCAGCCAGCTTTCGGATAACGTGTCGGTCCAGGCATTGGAGCCGGTGGATCATGTCGCGCTCGCGGCGCGGAAGTCGACTTTGCTGCCGCGGTGCACAATGGCAGCGCTCAGGACCTGGACAATGCCGAGGCCAACTTCTTGGTCGATGGCCAGCCGACGCTGGTCCGGCTGCCCACGATCCCGGCCGGCGAAACCGTTCGCGTGCCCCTCTCGGCTACGTTTGCCCAGCCGGGCCTGCACCACGTCAGCCTGCAATTGAGCCCCGACGCCCTGCACGGCGACAACAGCGCCTGGCACGTCGTCAACGTGCTTGATGGGCTGCACGTGCTGCTGGTGGACGGCGAACCTTCGAGCGAGCCTTTGGGGGGCGAGACCGATTTTCTGGCCGTGGCCTATTCGCTCGGCACGAGCGACGCCGATGCTTTTCGCCTGGAGATCGCCAGCGACGCTCAGGCCGACTATCTGGCCGGGGCGCATCCGAATCTGATCGTCCTGGCAAATGTCGCCAGCCTGACTACGGCACAGTCGCAGCGACTGCAGCGGCTGGTCGCGTCGGGCGTGGGACTAATGATCTTTCCCGGCGACGCGATCGATCCGGATAATTACAACCAGGTGCTTTACCGCGATGGCGCCGGCCTGCTACCGGCCGCCATCGACACGAGCGAGGACCAGGACGCCCAGGGCCTGGTGCTCGAAGATGAAAAAGCGAGCCCGCTCGCCGCGCTGGCTCAGCTTAATCCCGCGGTGCTGGGCCGAGTGAAAGTTCGCAAGCTGCTGCGGGTGAAGCTGCCGAGCGAATTGCCCGCCGGCGTCCGTGTGCTGGCCCGCTGGAACGATCCGGCCGGCTCGCCCGCGGCGATCGAAAAGCGCGTCGGCCGCGGCCGGGTGCTGCTCTGGACCGTGACGGCCGACAAGGCCTGGAGCGACTGGCCCAAGGAGCCTAGTTACGTGCTCGCGATGCGCGAGGCGGCCAAATCGCTTGTCCAGAGCGACAGCGCCACGCACAACCTGGTAGCCGGCGATGTGCTTCGCCGCTCCGTGCGGGCCACCCACACGGTCAGTCAGGCCGAGGTCGAGATGCCCGGCGCCGAGCGACCGCTGCCGCTCGTGATCGATCCGGCCGGGGCCGCCGATTCCGAATCTGGCCAGTGCGCTCGTGGGCAGCGATACCCGCCGCGCGGGCCTTTACAAGCTCCACTGGCAAGATGCCCAAGCCGGTCCCGGCAACGACCTGGTGGCGGTCAATCCCGACTTTCGCGAATCGGCTCTCGCTCGCATCCCGGACGAGGAGCTGCGAAAGCTGTGGGGCGCCGCCGAGCCCGAGATCATTCATCTCGGCGCCAGGCCTGACGTGCCGGCGTCGGCGGAAGGGCAGGAGATTTGTGCACGCTCTGCCTGGGGCTATTCGGCATCCTGGTGATCGAAACCTGCGTCGCCACTTGGGCTGGCCGGCAACATTGATGATGAATCTTTGACTGACATGAACGATTGGATTCACTGGCTGCTCGGCATTCGCGAATCTCCCGACCTGGTCGAGGGGGGCTCGTGGTCGCTGCGCTGCCAGGCGCTGCCCGAGGGAGCTGCGGCCGTCGCGCTGGTGGCCTGCGCCGCGTTGGCCGCATGGGGCGTATGGTGGCTCTATCGGCTCGAGGGCCGCTCGATCGCTCTGGCTACGCGCTGGCTTCTGGTCGGTTTGCGGCTGGCAGTTCTGGCTTGCGTGGCCGGGATGCTGCTCGAAGTCGTGCTGGTCATCACCAAGCCCGAGCTGATTCCGGCCCGCCTGCTGGTCCTGATCGACGACTCGGCCAGCATGGGCCTGAAAGACCCCTACGCGGCGCGGCGGCCGATGAGTCGGCCGCGAAAGCTGACGGCAAACAGTTTGCGCTCGAGACGCTCCGCGAGCGAACCCGCAGCGAACTGGCTCGCGAAGCGGTAACGGCACTCGTCCCGCAGTTGGCCGACGAGCGCCAGCTTTATCTGTATCGTTTCGCCGCCGAGCTGGAGGACCTGGCGGCATCCGGCTCGGGCACGGCCAGCGCCGGAGACTTGGGTCGGTTGCGAGCCGAGGGATCGGCCACGGCTCTGGGGAGTGCGCTGGCCGCCGCGCTCGCTGCCCACCGTGGTCAGCCGCTGGCCGGCGTGCTGCTGGTCAGTGACGGCCAATCCAACGTTGGCGAGGACGCCCGCAAAGTGGCCGAAACGGCCGGCCGCGAGGGCGTCGTGATTCAGGCCTTGGCCATGGGGACCGAACAGGGACCGAGCAACGCCCGGCTGGTGGATATCGAGACTAGCCCGGTTGTTTTCGTCCGCGATCCGGCAGAGGTCGCCGTGCTCTACGAATTGCGCGGACTGGAGGGCAAGCCGGGCGCCGTGCAGTTGGAAATCCGTCACGACGGCGCCTGGACGCCGCTGGCCCGCGAAGAGCACGTGTTTCCGGCCGATTCGGTCCTCGGCCGGGCGACCTTTCAGTTCCAGCCCGACGCCACCGGCCAGTACGAATTGCGAGCCACCGTGGTCGATGCCGGTCCCGAACTGACCGAAGCCGACAATATGGCCGCCAAGCTGGTCAAGGTGGTTCGCAAACGGGTGCGGGCGCTGCTCGTCGCTGGCTACCCGGCGCCGGAGGTGCAGTTCCTCCGCAATGCACTGCTCCGCGATTCGGCGATCGAGTTTGCCTCCTGGCTGCAATCGGCCAGCGAAGGCTACGAGCAGAGCGGCCACCGACCGATCCGCCGCCCGCCGGCCAACCTTGCCGAGCTGTCGCAGTACGACGTGGTGATCCTGTTCGATCCCGACATGGCGGCCCTGGGCTCCGCCTGGTCGGAGATGCTGCAAAAGTTCGTCGGCTCGGCCGGCGGGGGATTGGTGTTCATCGCCGGTGAGACGA
This sequence comes from uncultured Planctomycetaceae bacterium, assembly GCA_963828155.1. Classification (GTDB taxonomy): domain Bacteria; phylum Planctomycetota; class Planctomycetia; order Pirellulales; family PALSA-1355; genus CAWCAX01. The sequence continues at coordinate 758,955 of CAWHDQ010000004.1, read as the reverse complement.
ACGCCCGGGCGCTCTTGGCCGCGGGCAGCGAGGCGCCAGGCCCCGGCGGCGTGGACAACTCCTGGCTGCGGGTGCTGCCGGTCGTCTCCGACCCGGGACTGTACCAGTCGACGGCCGACGTTCAGCTCAGCTCGCGCGAGAGCTGGACCTTGGAACTCACGCCCGAGGGCCAGGCCGACGCCATTTTTCATTTTGCCGACGATCCGGCCAAGAACCGCGAGATTCTGGCGAGCCTGCCCGGAATGTTCTGGCATTGCCCCGTCACGCGGGCCAAGCCGGCCGCCACGGTGCTGGCCGTCCATGGCGATCCGCGGATGCGAAGCACCTTGGGCCGGCACGTACTGCTGGCCACACAGCGGTATGGTCCCGGGCAGAGTGTGTTCATTGGCTTCGACAGCACGTATCGCTGGCGGTACCTGCACGAGGCGTACTTCGACGGCTTTTGGGCCCGGCTTGTCGATCGCGTGGGCCGCAGCAAGGCGCTCGGCGGCCGCTATCCGTTCGTGCTTTCGACCGACAAATCGTCATATCGGCCGGGCGACCAGGCCGTGCTGCGGGCCGAGTGGATCCAGGCCGCTGGCGAAGCCATCGCGCCCAGTCAGCTCAAGGGCGAGGTTGAAGGACCCGACGGCCAGACCACGGCGATCGACCTGCAGGCCCCGGCCGACAAAGAAGGCATGCTCTCGGCCGCGCTGCCCGTCGATCAGCCGGGCACCTATATGGTACGGGTCATGCCCGAGGCGGCCGTGGGCGATGAAGCGGCCCTGCGGCCCGCGACGCTTACCTTCCGCGTCCAGCCGCAAAGCCAGGAAATGGACAAGCCGGTCCTCGACCGGGCCCTGCTCGACGACGTTACCCGGACCAGCGGCGGTCGGGTATTCTCGCTGGCGGAGCTCGACGAACTGGCCGCCGCGTTCAAAATCAAGCGCGTTGAGCGAGTGCTGGAGTATCGCGACGAGTTGTGGGATGCACCGGCTTTGGTCGGTCTGCTCGTGCTGCTGATCACGTGCGAATGGGTACTGCGAAAACGGAGCCGGATGGCTTAGCGGCACCAAACTGTCGCCTGACCCACCGCCGAATAAGAAGCCGAATAAGAAACTGAGACTTGCGATGAGCGTCGCGTATCAACCGCAGCCAACTGCCGTGCCTGCCAGGCATTTGCGTCACGCCGCGGGCGTGGCGGGACGGTTGCGCGCTCCGCCGGCGGATTCGGCTGCAATTGCTGCTGGCTGGCGGTGTGCGGACATTGGCGCTGGTCGTCGGGCTTGCGGCCGGCAGTCTGATCGTCGATCGCTGGCTGCGGCTGGAGCGGTCGAGCCGACTGGCGCTGGACGTGTTGGCCGCGGCCGCGATTGTGGTTTGCGGCTGGCGCTGGATCGTTCGCCCGCTGAGACTGCGGATGAACGATTTGGATCTGGCCGAGCTGGTCGAGCGCCGCCGTCCGGGATTGGGCCAGCGCATTGCCGATGCGCTGCAATTGCCCGAACTGCTCGCGACGCCCCAGTACGCTTCCGCCGCCCTGGTCGACGCGGCTCTGGCCGAGCACGAGCAAGCCTTGGCCCAGGTCGATTTGAAGCAGTTGGTCGCCGGCGGCCGCGGCTGGCGCATCTGGCGCTGGCGGCCGGCCTGGTCGGCGCCGTGCTGCTGGCGATTTGGGCCTGGCCGCGGATGGCCGATATTTGGGCTCGCCGCTGGCTGCTGGCCGAGGACGTCCGCTGGCCGCAGGCGAATTATCTGGCTCTGGCCGGTTTGGGCGACGGCCGGCAACTGCTCACTCCCCGGGGCGACGGATTGACGCTGCAGCTCACCGCCGCGCCCGAGTTTCAGCCGGCTGCGGGTGGCTGGCTGGTCGCTGGCCGGGGAGAGCCGCTACTGGTCGAGGGCACGCGGCCACCCGAGTGTGCCGTGCCCGAGCAAGTGAGCATTCGCTACCGCTTTGCCGGTGGCGGTAGCAAGCAAGGCACCTTCACGCATTTCGCGGGGGCCGATTTTCGCTACGAGCTGCCGCCGCTGGTCGAGCCGGTCGAAATCATGGTCGAGGGGGGCGACGATTGGTTCGGGCCGGTGGTGGTCGAGCCGATCGATCGGCCGACGCTCGCAGAGATGAAGCTGATTTGGCACGCGCCGGGCACCGCAGCGGTCAACGAGCGCGTGATCGGAGCGGGCGACGAGCCCCTCCTGTTCCTGCCCCAAACTCGGCTCGAGTTGCAACTCGTGGCCAACGAGCCGCTCCGCGGGGCCGAGTGGGTCATGCCGGCGGGTGAAGTTTCCGCGCCGCTCGAGCGGCTCGACGAGCGGACGTTCCGCTTTCGCTGGACGATGGAGCAGCCGCGCTCGTTCGAGCTGCGACTGACCGCCGAGTTGAGCGGACTGGCCTCGCGTCCGTATTTCCTCATGGTCGGTTTGCTGCACGACCGCGAGCCGCGACTCACCTTGCGGGCCAGCGGCGTGGGTCGCCGAGTCACGCCGCAGGCCCGCATTCCGTTGGCCGTCCACGCGGCCGACGATTTCGGCCTGGCCGCCCTGAACCTGGAGCTGGAACGGACCGAACTGGCGGGCAGCGAAACGCAGACCAGCAGCAAGACCTTGCCACTGGAAAGTCTGGCGAACGAGGCCACAAGTGGCTTGCCGGCCACGATCGACCGCGCACCGGAATTGCCGCTCGCCGAGCAATCGCTCGCGCCGGGCATGGCGATTCGCCTTAGGGCGGCGGCAGTCGATAGCTGCCCGCTGGGGGCCCACCAGGGCTATTCGCGCTGGCTCGGTTTTCAGATCGTCACGCCCGACGAGCTGTTTTACGAGATTCTGATGCGGCAGCGCGAACAGCGGGCCAAGTTCGTGGCCGCACTCGGTCAGGCCCAGGCTCAGGCCGAAGCCCTGGAGAAGCTCGACATGCTCGACGGGGTCGCGCCGCTGGTCCGGGTGCATCAGATCGTCGGCCGGCAGATTCGGCAAGTCGCTGCCGGACTCGACGCGAGCTTGCGCGAAATGACGCTCAACGATCTGGCGAATCCCACGGCCCGGCAATTGCTCGCCGATCGGGTCGTCCATCCGCTGGGCGAGCTGGCCAATGGACCGTTCGAGCAATTGCGGCTGCAGCTAGGCCGGCTCCGCGGCGGCGAGGCCATCGACCCGGCCGACCGAGCGGCGGCCCTGCAAACCCAGCAAGAGATCGTCCGCCGGATGCAAGGCATCCTCAGCGAGATGTCGCAGTGGGAAAGCTTCGTCGACGTGATCAATCAACTTCGCAACATCCTCAAGCTGCAGAACGAGCTCAAGACCACGACCGAGCAAGCCCAAAAGAAGCAGGCCGAGCAATTGTTCGACGAGTAAGCGACAAACCCGGCAATTTGCGCAGTACCGGCGGGCGGTGAATTTGACAGTCCATTCGGCGCAACCTAAAACGGCCAATGCTGCTCCGGCGGCCGCAAGCAATCGCAAGATAGGAGATCGTGTCATGACGCCCGATCTGCTCAGGGGGCTGAAGCCACGCCTGTGGCTGGCCGCCATTTTTGCCGGTGCACTATTCGCGGACTTTGGCTCGGGCATCCGGGCCGAAGATGTGGCGAAGGAGGACGCTAAGCCCGCGACGGACGGCGGCAAGGCTCCGTCCAAGGCCGTGTCGTTGGCCGAGCAGCTCGAGTTTCTACAGGCCAAGGTTTCGGCCGAAATGGCGGAGCTGGAACAGCGGATGTTCCATCTCTCCGAAACGCTCAAGCCGCTCGAGCCCGAAAATGCCTCGCGGTTGATGCTGGGTGTAAAATTCGCCCGCGAAGAGTTGATTGTCCACCAGATGAAGCAGATCCAGACCCAGCTTCGCTCGGCGAGTTTGGCCGAATCGGTGATCGAGCAGAAGCAACTGCTGGCGAAGCTCGAGCGATTGGAGCAACTGCTGCTCTCGGCCGATCTCGACTTTCAGATGCGGCTGGAGCGGTTGCGCCAAATCCGGGCTGTCCTGCAGCGGCTCGACGGCGTGATCCGCGAAGAGCAGCGCGAGCGGCAGCAATCGGAACAAGCGGCGGCCAAGGCGGCCCAGGCCAAAGCGGCCGAGCGGCGCACGAGCGAAATCGAAAAACTGATCGAACGCGAAACGGCGCATCTGGTCGATCTGGGACGCTTGACAGACGGCTCAGCCAAACCGGAACCCGCGGCCGACGACGCCCCGCCCAAGTCGCCCCGCGAGGCGCTGCTGGGCCAGCAAGGCGAAACCCGGGCCGCAACTGCCGAGTTGGCCGAGACCGAAGCGAAAGCGACGGGCGATCCGCCGGCCCCCATCGGCCAGGCGCTCGCGGAAGCCGGCAGCCAGATGCAATCCGCCGAAGAAAAGCTGGGCGGCGAAAAACCGGCGGCGGCACAGCCGGCGATGCAAGCCGCGCTGGCCGCATTGCAAAAGGCGCGCGAACAGAGTCAGGCCGAAACCAAACGGCTGCGCGACGAGCTCGACGCCGAGCGGTTCGCGGCGATGGCCAAAGATCAGTCGGCCAATCGCAAGTCGACCGAGTCGATCAGCGAAATGGTCCGCGGGCTCGGTTCCAGCGGCGCGAAGCGCACTGGGCGAGTTGGCCAAGGCCGGCGGCAGCATGTCGAAAGCCGAGTCCGATCTGACGGCTCGCCAGGCTGAGCCGGCCGGCCGCGATCAGGACGACGCGGTCGCGGCGCTCAAGTACGCCCGCGAGCAACTGGCCGCCGAAGCGCAGAAGCTGCAAGAGCAACTCCGGGCCGAGGTCAAAAAGCGCACCGTCGAAGGCCTGATGCTGATGCTCGAGCAGCAGGTGATGGTCCGCGAGGCGACCGAGTCGCTCGCGCCGCGCGTGGCCCAGGGCTCGCGACAAGCGCAGGCTTCGATCGTCGGGCTGTCGAAGTCCGAGGCCAAGATCATCGCCCTGGCCGACGAGCTGCTCAATCTGGTCGAGGAGACCGAGTTCGGCATCGCGCTGCCCGCGGCCCTACGCGTGGTCCGCGACGAAATGCAAGATGTGCAAACCACACTGGCCAAGGGCGAAGCCGGTTCGGAGGTGATCGCCGACGAGCGCCGGATCGAGGCCGACTTGCAAAGCCTGCTCGATGCGATGAAGCAAATGCCCGCCACCGGCAAGGGGGAAGGCGGCCGCAGCGGCAACCAGCAGCAAGACCGCGAGCGCGAGCTGAACCGCCTGATCGCCGAGTTGAAGATGGTCCGGCTGCTCCAAACCCGGGTCCACCAGGACACTTCCGATACCGACCGCGACCGGGGCGAGCAGGCCGAAATCGCCAGTGGCCTGCGGCGCAAGATCGAGAATCTCGGCGGCCGGCAGGAGGATATTCGCGACGTCACCGAACGGCTGGCGGCTGAGCGTGATTTGAATCAACCTTAGAACATGCGTACTGACGCCACGTTTCGCAGGCCGCAAGTGTGCGGTCGGGCAAGTGTGCGGTCGACAGGAAGGGAGCAATTCAGCATGCCCAATCGCTTCAGTCCGATCGCTATCGCCGTGTTGTTGGTGGGATTGCCGCTTGCTGCGCGGCCTGTCGCAGCCCAGGACGAGGCCGACTCAAATCCGCTGCTCGACATTGCGTCCGACATGAATTCGGCGGCCACGCAGTTGGGCAAATGGAAGACCGGCAAGCCCGCGCAAGATCCGCAGCGCAGTGCGCTCTCGAAGCTCGATGCTCTGATCGCCGAGCTCGAAAAGCAGCAGCGCGCCGGCCGCGGCGGCTCGGTCAATCCCAACCCGACTCGCCCCGCCGCCGATTCGGTGATTCGCAGCGGACCGGGCGGCATGGGCAAGCTGCACGCCGAACGCCGCGAGGGCAAACAATGGGGCGAACTGCCGCCCAAGGAGCGCGAGCGGATTCTGCAATCGCTGCAGGAAGGTTTTCCCGGCCACTACCAGAAAATCCTGGAGCGTTATTTTGCCCGCCTGGCGGAAGAGAAAGTGCCAGCAGGCGACGAACCGGCGGATACCGCCCCCCCACCAGCCGACGCGGTTAAGGGCGCCACGAATGCGAGCGGCCCCGCCAAGGAGCAGCGATGACCGCTGTCGCGCATTTCGTTTTCGTGATTGGTCTGTTCGGGCAGGTGTTCGTCGCCGCACCGATGCTCCGGGTGATGCCCAACGGGCTTCCGCAAGCTGCCCAGCCGACCGTCAAGAAGCCCGACGCGACAAATTGGCCGCGCGGCGCGGTCTTTACGATCGACAACGAGCGGTTCGACGGTCCCGTGCTGGCCTTGGAGTCCGGCCGGCTGGCGATCGACAGCGATCCGCCGCGAATGGTGCCGTTCGATGAAGTTGAGCGAATCGAGCTTGGTTCATCGTCCGATCCGAGCATTGAATGGCTCGGGCAGGACAACCACGACGCTGCCCAAAGTGGTCCGGCCGTCGGCCCCAATGGTATTCGCGATCTGCACCTGCGTTGTCATGGCCTGGCTGCGGAGCGGAACCTGACCCAGGTGGTTGTCGCCGCCAGCGTGGGCGGCGCGCCGCAAATCTGGATGCTGGAACCGAACAATACGCCGTTCTGGCGATTGGCGAGCCAGCGGGCCGGGCAGAGCGAGACAGTCGACTTGTACATGGAACCGCCCGCCGCCGACGCCTTTGACGCGCGGTTCGACGTCACGCTCACGTTCGACGACGGCCAATCGGCGAAGCTCCAGGTGCGGGCCAATTCTCACACCGACGCCAGCTTCAAGTTTGCCCAGGCCGAGGGACCGGCAGCGGAACCTCCACCGGCCGCCGGGCTGGTGGTGCTCGGCCGGGGCGAATCGCTGCACGGTCAGCCGGCATCGATCGAAAACGACAAGCTGCGGCTAGCTGTCTGGTCGGGCCAGCAGCTCGATATTCCCTTGAGCGAAGTGCGGGGTGCCTGGTTGGCCGGTCCGCAACACGAGGAGCGGCCGAAGTTCGATCAGCGGCTCGCGGCTGCCGGCGACAAGGATTGGGTCTTGATCGTTGGCCGCGACCAGGCCGTGGCGGCCGTCGAGGGCAACATCTCGGGGCTGGCCGACGGCAAGCTGGAAGTGACGGTCGACGGCGAAGCCCGCAAGGTGGCGCTGCCGCGCGTCCTCGGTTTCGTACTGGCCGCGCATCCCCAGCCGGCGCCTAGCGACACGTTTTATCAGCTGCTCGAATTCGATGGCGGCGACAAGCTGTCGGGCTCGCTGACCAGCATCAGCGGCCAAGCCATCGGCCTGCGAACCCGCTGGGGCGGTGAGGTGCAGATTCCGCGCAGCAGCCTGCGGGCAGTCGCCTGCCGCAACGGACGAGCCACCTATCTGTCGGATCTCGAACCCCTCCAAGTCGAAGAAACGCCGTACTTCTCCCGCTTGCTGAGTTGGCATCGCGACGAGACTCTCGATGGTGGCCCGCTGGTGCTGGCCGGCACGACCTATCGCAAGGGGCTGGCCGTTCATTCGCGCTCGCGGCTGACGTATGCCCTGGACGGGCGGTTCAAAAGCTTCCAGGCTAAACTCGGCTTCGACGATGGCGCGCCGCCCGGCGGCGCCGTGACGGCCCGGGTGCTCGCCGACGACCGCGAGCTATATGCCAATCCGGACTTGCGTGCCGACGCCGAGCCGGTCGCGCTGGCGCATCGACGTGCAGGGGGCCAAGCAATTGATCCTGGAAATCGACTTCGGCGCTGGCCAGGATGCCGGCGACCGGATCCTGTGGGCTGGCGCTCGGGTGTTCCGATCGGCCGTGAAGTCGGCGGCAACCGCGGAATCAAGCGACAGCGAGCAGAAACCATGAACCGAGCCGTCTGCTATGCCGCCCTGTGTTTTGTGGCAATGTTGCTCGCGCCGCCTGCGACGAACCGGCAGGACTCGCTGCGGGCCGACGAACCGGCTCAAGTCAAACCGATCCCCCTTCGGCCGGCGCTGCCGAGGCCGGTGCCAGTCGCACCGGGCCAGCCGACGCTGGTGCCCGCGGCCGTCGAACCGGCTGCGGACGAAAACGCGGCGGCCCAGAAATCCGAGGCTAAAGCCCCGTTCGAGTTGCACCACTGGGGCGTCTGGCTAGCCGATCCCGCGCTGGGGCAGCTGAATTCGAAGGAGCACTTCAGCACCGCGCTCCCGCTATCGGTCGAGACGGCGCGGCCCCGGCGGGTCAAGGGCGCCCGACGACGGCGCCGCTGAACGTCGTGACGTTCCGCGGCCAGGAGGCGGCCGAAGTGGAAATCGATTTGCGGCTGCAGGGCGGAGCCTTCGAAGGATATTGGCCCGCCGCCCAGTCGAAGAACAACCGTCTCCGCTGGCTCGATTATCGCCTGGCGACCGCCGCGCCGGTCGAGGCCAATTGGGCGGCCGCGCCGGCTGAGCACTGGTTCGCGACGGCCCGCCAGGACGAGGGAGCGCTCGCCCTGGTCAAAGGCGCGCGGGCCGAAAAGTTCATGACGTACGACTTTCAGGCCGAGCTGCCGCTGCCGCTGGTCGTCGAAGGCGGGCCAGATGCCTACGACGTCCGCAGCACGGCCGGTTACGCGCTCCACGACGTGGTGATCGTCGCGCCTGGCAAAGCAGGCCGCCGGATCGGCTGGCTCGACTCGTTGCCTGCTGCGCACGCGGCGAAACCGCTCGCCGGCGGCAACGGGGGCGGCGCACCGGTCGAGGCCATGCCCGTGCAAGCGGGGGCCGTCGTGGCCCAGGCGGTCGTGGTGGGGGGGAACGGCCGGGTCGTGTTCAACACGACGACCGTGCCGGCGGTGGCCGCTCCGCAGCAGCCACAGCCTGTCGCGGCCCCCGGTGTGGCGGTACCCGTTACCATGTCGCCACCGATCGAAGCCCCCGATCAGTGGCGTAAGCAATCGCGCGAGGAACTTGCCCGGCGGCTGGGCGAAACCGGACTGGCGCCGGCGGAAGTCGAGTTGCTCCTGGGCGTGTACGGACCGGCTTTATTCGAAGCCGATTCGCTGGTTGTCGCGTGGCGCTTGCCAGCCGGCGTGGTGGAAGAGCTGAATCCCCTGACCGTTCGGCCCGATCCGCAAAAGACGGTTCGCATGGTGCTCGTGGTCGGACGGAATCTCGATCCGCAGATCAAGGCCGACTTGCAGCAATACGTCCAGCGACTCGGGAGCGACCGATATTCCGAGCGCGAAGCCGCCGAGCAGCGGTTGGCCGAATTGGGCTCGCTGGCCTTTCCCGTCTTGCGGCAGGCGCTGAACAACAGCGACCCGGAGATTGCCTTCCGGGCGGAGCGGCTGCTATTGGCCCAGCAGCAATCGGTCGACCTGCCCTCCGGCAACAAATAAGTTGCCGGACACAGGGGTCGGCTGGGAGCGGTCACTTCGGAATCCGCTGTACCGTGTACCAGGCCTCATGGTGCAACAACGTTTCACCGTCGGCCGATTTCACGGGCCCCACGTCGATCTGGTAGACCATGCCGATCGGGTACGTCTCGACCGGCAGTGATAGTTCCAGCGATTGCCGGTCGGTGGAAAGCGTCGCCGCGGTCACCGGCACGCTCGTCATGTCGGCCTCGGGCGAGCCGTAGTTGCCCGTATACAGGTAGTGGTAGCGCTTCACGCGCACTTCGGCCGGAGCAACCGGTCTATCGGCCAGCGGCTGAGTGAAGCGTACGACAAATCCCTGCCCGCCGGGCCGTATGTTCACCGAGCGCATTGCCAAGGGCGTGGTGCCCAGCCATTTGAGCCGAGTGATGCCGGTCGTCAGCGATGCCATGTACAGCTGCCGATCGGGACCGAACTTCATCCGCACGCAACCGTGCGGCTGATTGTCGACGAAGCGGAAGCAGGCCCCCTGATACTCGCCGTCGACTTTCTCCAGGGCCACCCGCATGATGCCGGGATTGGCCCCGTAGCCGACGTCGCCCACGAACAGCTGATCGGCGAACGGGCCGAACTGACCACCGGTCTCGTCGCAAACCGGCCCGCCTGTGCTCCGCGACAGGTTGTAAGGCATCCAGACCGAGCTGCGGCCGTCGGGATACTGGCCGCTGGGCAAGGCGTCTTCCTTATATTCGGGATGTCCGTAGAACCGCCCCGGCACGACGTGGGCCAGCTTGCAACTCTGAATCCAGTCCCCCTGGTTGTCGGTGTAGAAAATGTCGCCATCCGGCCCGCGCGCGATGCCATTGGGCACCCGGCAGCCCTTGGCCATCACCTTCAGATGGTCGGCGTCGGGCGATGCCTTGAGGATCGAACCCCGCCATCGGCCCGGGTTGACGTAGCCGGGGTTGGTCCAGAAGTAGCCGGTATTCAGGGCAAACCAGAGGTCCTTGTTCCGATCGACAGCCAGGCCGAACGTGTACTCGTGCCAGCCGCGCGACAGCCCCCAGCCGGAAGCGATCGTGCGATACTGATCGGCCCGGCCGTCGCCGTCGCGGTCGATGAGCTCGGTGATCTCGGGCTTGGTCGCCACGAAAAGCCGGCCGTCGACCATCGCCAAGCCGATCGGGTGGTACAGGCCCGAGGCAAACCGCTCCCAGCGCACCTCGCCCGGGCGATCGACCGGCGGCCGCGGCGAACGATAAATCTGCCCTTCGCTCATCGCGATCACGTACATCGCGCCATCGGGGCCAAACTCGATGTCCGACGGCCGGCACCCGTCGAACGGCGCCGGAATCAATTCCATCCGATAGCCGGGCGAGGCGTCGGCGGCAATCGTGCCGCCGCCGGCGGTGGCGACGCGGTCGGAATCGTCGGCGACCTTCGTCCAATTGGCTGCCGTCGTCCGAAACGAGCACCTGATAGCGCAGCGCGAGCCGATCTTTGCAGACGCCCGTCCGATCGCGGGCCCAAACGATCTTCCGCACCTCGACCGGCTGGGGCCACTCGATCTGGGCCCAGCAGTTGTTGTTCTCGTTGCTGATCCAACTGTTGTTGTTGCCCAGCTTGCCGTCGTTGAGGTGCGGAATCTGATGGATCGGGTAGCCGGGAATCACCGACGAAGCCGTGGCTTTGCCCTGCGGCCCGAGGTTGACCGCCGGATCGGCGCCGTAGACTTCCAGCTCGTCGATCCCGGGCTGGGTATCCTGCTCGACCTTGGTCACTTTGAATCGCAAGAATCGGGCCCTGACCGGCGCGAACTCGTCGATGTTCTCCTTGTGATTTACGGCGGGCCGGATCGGCTTAGGTCGCTCGACGTCGAGGGCGACCGCCACCACCGGCGGCGGCTGGAGCGGGGCTGCGGGCCGCTGCGGTGCATCGAAATCGTCGTCCATGATCGGCGGGGCAGAAGTAAGTTGTGCCAGCGCCGCGGCATTCGATGTGTTTGAGTCGTGGCGAGGAGCCCAGGTATCGATTCGCAGGTCGACCGGCGCACCGGCCGTGGCAGTGGGAAACAGGATCCGCGGCGCTTTGGAGTCGGACAAATCCCAACTGCCGTCGCCTGTCGCGGCCGCCCGCACGACGCGCTGTGAGCCACCGCCGCTGATGAGCAATAGCGGAGCTTCTGCAGCGGACGTTTCGAGCGCTCACCGGCTCGCCGGTCGGCGCGCATTGGCGTAGCGACTCGGCCGGGCCCAGGGCCAGCGCGGCTCCGCGCTCCACCAGGCAGGCCCATCAATCGCAGCCGCCGGGCGAAGCCCTGCCAGGCGGGACGGCTTTCCAGCCGCAGCTCATCGGTCGCCGTGACGAGCGTCTCGCCGACCAGCAAGCGATACCTCAGCCGAATCGACGAGCGGCCAACCTGATGCCCTTCGAAGCGCGTGCCGCGATTGGGATCGCTGTCGAGCGGCAAGGCGAATCCGGTCCAGGAGCCACCAGGCAACTGAAACGACAGCGGATGAGTGGGCAAGTCGAGTCGCTGCGGCTGGCTGCCCTGCGTTCCCCAGTTCACGCCGAAGTAATTGCCGGGCGAGCTCTTGATGAACCCGCCGTACCAGATCGCGGCCAGTTGCAGCGAGTCGGCGTCGAACAGCAGCGTGCCGTCGGCAAAGCCGAGCGCGGCGGCCCGGGGGATTCCCAGCACTTCGCCCCGCTGCACGACGGGCCCCAGCAGCGTGGGCTCGACCATCACCGCCGTGTCGTCCACCGGCGCGGGCGCCGCCGGTCCACGGCCGAGCCAGGTCCAGAGCGCATCGATCGGGGCGCCGGGGGCAGCGTTTCCAGCGCCGGATCGGTACCGTGCCGTCGGGCCGGATCGTTTGCGGCATCTTGGTGCCGGGGCGAATGCGGGCCGGGTTCTTCAGCCAGCGGACGAAATACTCCGGCCGCAAGTGGGCCGCAAGTTTGTCCAGCTCCGGCCCGCGGCTGGTTGGGTCAGCCTGGCCCGAGAGCGTCTTGCCGTGCAGCGAATGGCAATTCACGCAGGCCAGGGCTTTCGTGCCGATCAGCGTCTGCCCAGTCGCAAGCAGGTCCGGCTTGGATTGGGCAACGGGAATCTCGGGAGCTGCCGGCGCGGGGGGCGGATTCGGCCCAGTCACGCCGTCGCGAGCCATGAGCGCATCGGCCACCCGGTCGCCGCGACTACCGAAACCGGGCATCCGCGCCGCGAGCCAAGGCCGCAAGGCTTCGGCCCCGGCACCCTTCGTGAGCCAGCTGTGCAAGTGTTCGCCCGACAGGCGCTCGCCGGCGCTGGTGAGCATCGGGGGCGCCAGGTGCAGCGCCGCGGCCTCGGGTCCGGCGTGTGCGGCATACGACTGGCCCCCCTGCCCTTCATTGTCGTGGCAGCGGAGGCAGTTGAGCACCGCGAGGTCGAGCCGCAGTCGGTCCCTCGGCGACTCGCTCGCTTCGCTCGATAACGCTTGCAAGTAGGCCACCAAAGCCCGGCGATCCAGCGGCGAGAAAAAATATTGCGGCGAAAGTCCGCCCTTTCCGCTGGCGGAGAGACAGCCCGCCTCGAGGCGCGCGCAGGCAATTCCATCAGTGGTGGTGGGCTCGCCGGCCGGCGCGCGGCCGGCGGCTGGCCGGCAAAAGTGACGTTCGCAGACCCGGTCCGTGTGCGGACGATCGACAGGCCAGCGGCCTGGTGGTCGTGGCAATCGAAGCAGCCGCGGGCGGCCATCGTCCGCTGGGCTGGCTGCCAGCAACTGGTCGGCTGGCGGCAGCGGAACATTCTCGCCCAGGAGCGTGAGCCAAGCGCGCTTCAACTCTTCATCCTGGGGGGCATCAAATTGTTCCGCGGCGGCGGTCTGCTCGCGCTGTAGCAGAAATGTCGCCAGGTCGGCCGCCTCGGCCGGCGAAAAGCCGAAGCTCGGCATCCGTCCCTGCGGCCGTGTTGCCAAGGGATCGCTCAAGAATTGAGCGAGGCCGGCCAGCTTCCATTTGCGAGCCAAGCTCTGCAGCCTCGGAGCGGGTGACGCTAGGGCCGATTCGACGGAGTCGTTTCCGGACGGCTCGTGACAGGCGGCACAACCGGCCGCCGCATAGAGCCCCTTGCCCCTCTCGAGTTGGTCGGGCGCCGCCGCAATTTCCGGTTTCGTTTCGGTTTCGCGCGTCAGATACGCTGCGATGATCCGGCGCTGCCAGCCTGTCCTCCGGAGTGTCGGAAAACAGCCGAGGCATCCGCGCCATGGGGTTGTTGGGCGCAGGAGCCAGCAGCTGCGCCGCGATCCAGGCGGGGTGCAGCCGTTCGCCCACGCGTTCGAGCCGGGGACCGGGAAGCTCGGCCCCCGCAGCCAGACCTGCACCTAGCGATGCGGTCCACGCGTCACTCCCGGCGTGGCAGCGGAAGCAGCCGTGCGTCTCGGCCAGCACGGCGCCCCGGTCGACCAGTTCGTGGCCCGCCGGAGCAATGCGCGCGGCCGGATCGTGGCGGAAATGCCGGGCCTCGACCGGTTCGTCGACGAACTGCCCGCTTCGCCACCAGAGCTGAAAAGCGGGCGTGCCGCTCCGTTCGATTCCAGAAATCTCCAGCGGCACGAGCCCCGGCGCCAGCTCGACCGGCTGCCCCAGGACAACTTCGCGGCCGGCGAGCGTGAATTTGAATTCGGCCAGCGTCGAGCGCCGAGCCGTAAACACATACTGCTCCCGGAAAGGAACGGCCAGCAAGCCCGACCACTGAACGTGCGCGGCCTCGGCGGGCAAACCCAGAGCGACCGTTTGCGGCCCGGCGCCGACGGCAAACAGCCGCGGTACCGGCTCGATCCGCTCGACGACGTGAGCCGGCCGACCCGCTTCAGGCGCTGCGGCCGATTGGAAACGTGCAACCAGGCCCGGCACCGCCGTGTCTTCGAGTTCCTCATCCGCGGCACGGAGCCGCTCTGCAGACAGCAGCAACCCGGCGAGACAGAGAATCGGGCAAACCCGGGAAAGCGATGACATTGGCTGACCTTGGCGGGCGGCGGGCGGGACTGGGGGTGAATCGGCGGCAGGCGCGGCGCCAGCAAGTGCGCGAAGCCGTGGCGAGGAATCTCAGTCTAACACGCGCCCGCGGACTTGGCACCGCACTGAATTCTTTGCGGCGCAAGGGCATGGCTCGGGGCCGAGGCTGGCCAACCGCCGAAAAGAAAGGCCCCGCCGAAGTGGCGTGGCCCAATCGGAGCACGAGTTGCCGCTTCTGGGCAGTTGCCCCGGCGGGCCTTAGCGGGTGCCGGTGTGTACCTTGCGCAGGCGTTCGCACATGATCCGCATCACTTTGAGGGCGAAGTTCGGCGCTTCTTGCACCAGATACAGGAAGCGCTTTTGGGTGATCGGCACCAGCTTGCAATCGGTCTTCGCGCGGACCGTTGCCATCCGCGGATTCGATTCGATCAGCGACATCTCGCCCACCAGTCCGCCCGGTCCCGAGGTGTCGACGACGCGGTCGCCCAGCACGATTTCGATTTCACCCTCGATCACGACGTACATCGTGTCGCCGGGATCGCCGACGTTGAACACCGTCTGGCCAGCCGAATAGGTGACGAATTCGGTCGAGTTGCGAAACAAGTCGATGGTCGTAGTCAAAGCTGTGCTCTCCTGGAGTCGAACCCGCGAGATGGCCACGCGCACGAGGCGCGGTCCACCGACCGTGGGTTCGCCTGCGGCTGAAGCTGACGTTACGTCGCCCCTGCGACGGGCCTGGTCGTTGCCAAGCACTTCAACGGTTTGATTTTAGGATGCTTGACGCGGCCGAACAATCAGGCTGAAATTGGCACGAGCACAAGTTTGCGGAATGTTAGCCAATTGTTAGGGCTCGTTTTGGGGCAGTTGCGACGACCGGTGGTGTAACAAACTCCGGACGGAACGCTGGTTGTCGGTTCCGCGGCAAGCGGCGCCGGCGGTGGCGCCCGCGTCAGGCGAACCGTGTTCGCCGGTTAGCTGCCTTTGCCCCGGGGCTTGTCGGACGTCGGACGTATTATGCCACTGCTTACCGCGGTCGGACCCGGACGCGCTCAGCGTCGCGAGCTGGACTTGGCCGCCGATCAATCTGTCCGATTGGGGCCGCGCCGCAAAGCGGCTGGGCGATTCCTTGGGAGACGCGACTGTCGCGCGAGCATGCCGACCTTGTGTTTCGCGGCGACCATTTGAACGTGCGGGTGCTGGAAACGGCCCGCAACGGGTGTACGCTCCGCGGGATGACGACGCGCGATTTCGTGCTCGCGGTGGGCGAAGAGTTTCGCATCGGCGAGACGTGGTTTCGCCTGTCGGCCGGCGGGCCCGAATTGACCAAGACCATCGGCACTGCAGTCCTGGAGCAGAGATACACTCAGGACGAGCTACGGCGGTTCCGCTTCGACAACGCGTCGGAGCGGTTGGAGTTGCTGGCCGGCTTGCCGCAGCTGATCGCCAACTCGCGCAGCGACGTGGACCTGGCGGCCCGGCTGGTCGAAGTGCTGATCGAGGCCATTCCTCAGGCCGACGCGGCGGCGGTCGTGGTGATGCCCGTCGCGGTCGGAGCGGCGGCGCGCCGCCCGCGAGCGGCGTCGAGCCCGATACGTTGTCGGGCGAGGTGCAGCCAACCGCGCCCACTACGGCCGAACCGACGACTCTGCGCTGGACGTGCCGGCGTCCCGGGGAGCAATTTCACCCCAGCCGGCAATTGATCGCGGCGGCATTGGCCCGGGGTGAGAGCCTGCTCCACGTCTGGGAGGGAGGCGAAGCGGTGCAGTTCACCCGCAGCGCCGACCTGGATTGGGCGTTCTGCACGCCGATCGGCGGCGAAGCCTGCCGCGGCTGGACGTTGTACGTGTCCGGCAAATTCCAGCTCGCCACAATCGCCTCGGGCAAGTCGGTCGAGTCGCTCAAGGGCCACGTCCGTTTCGCGGAACTGTTGTCCCAGTTCATCGCGGCGATCCGGCAGGTACGCCGGCTCGAGCAGCGACATGCCGTGATGAACCGGTTTTTTTCGCCGGCGGTGGCCGAGCGTGTCGCGGAACTGGATTCCGAAGCGGCGCTCGCTCCCCAGGAAGGCCCGATCAGTGTCCTGTTCTGCGACCTGCGCGGGTTCTCGCAGCAGGCCGAACGGTCCGGCAGCCAACTGCGAGCGTTTCTGGCCCGGGTGAGCGCGGCGCTGGGTGTGATGACGCGGAGCGTGCTGGCCGAACAGGGCGTGATCGCCGATTTTCAGGGAGACGCGGTGCTGGCCTTCTGGGGCTGGCCCACGCCGCTGGAAACCGGCCCTTTGGCCGCATGTCGCGCCGCGCTGGCCATCCGCGCAATTTGCGGCCGGGGCCGCCGAGCCGGGTTCGCCCCTGGCGGGCTTCGACGTCGGCATCGGGATTGCGCACGGGCAAGCGATTGCCGGCCAGCTGGGTACGGACGAACAGATTAAGGTCGGCGTTTTCGGGCCGGTGGTCAATCTGGCGTCGCGGCTCCAAAGCCTGGCCCATCAACTCGGCGTGACGATTGCCATCGATCCGGTGACGGCCGATTTCGTCCGCAAAAGCCTGCCAGCCTACATCGGCCGGCAGCGGTCGTTGGCCCCGCTGCGACCCAAGGGCCTGGCGGCCGGAGTGCTGGTGAGTGAACTGCTGCCACCCGCGAGTTCGCCGCAGTTCACGGATCGCGACGTCGAGTTGCACGAGCAGATCGTGGCGGCGTTCGTCCGGGGTGATTGGGGTCGCCGCCCAGGAGCTGGCCGTGTCTGCCACGGCCGTCGATGGGGCCCGCGAGTTTCTGGTCGCATTCATGGCCGAGCACCAGTTCCGTCCGCCGTCCGATTGGGACGGGGTCATTTCGCTCAAGGAGAAATGATCGCGATGGACCATTTGGACGCACCGCGGATGCTTGGCATTCTGGCCCTCGCCCTGGCCGCGGCCAAGTTGCTTGGCGCCTCCGCGCAGCGCATCGGCCAGCCGGCGGTGCTGGGCGAGCTGGTGGCCGGGGTGCTGCTCGGCACGTCCGTGGCCGGAGTGGTCGACCCGCACAGCGACGTGCTGCATCTGTTGTCGGAACTGGGCGTAGTCATCCTGCTGCTGGAGATCGGGTTGGAGACCGACCTGGCTCAGCTGGTTCGCGTCGGCGGGGCGTCGTCGGCCGTGGCCCTGGTGGGAGTCGTCCTGCCCTTTGCACTGGGCTATCTCGTCGTCCGCGGGCTCGGCTTCGACAACCTGGTCGCGATCGTGTCCGGAGCCAGCCTGACCGCGACCAGCGTGGGTATCACTGCCCGAGTGCTCTCGGACCTCGATCGGCTGCATCAGCCCGAGGGGCAGATCATCCTCGGCGCGGCAATTATCGACGATGTGATTGGCCTGGTCATCCTGGCCGTGGTCGCGGGCCTGGCCGAAGGACAGGAAATCACGTTCGGCGGCGTTGCCGGATTGACCGCTTCGGCATTCGGCTTTTTGGCCGGGACGCTGCTCGTCGGCCGCCTGATCGTTCCGCCGGCTATGCGGTGGCTGGGCCGGATCCAGTTGCCCGGCACGTCGACCATGCTGGCCATCACGCTGGCTTTTGCCCTGGCATGGCTGGCCGATCGGCTTGGATCGGCGATGATCATCGGCGCCTTCGCGGCCGGCTTGTTGCTGCGTGAAACCCGGGCGGCGACATGAAGTCGAGCGCGGCGTGGCCCAGCTCGGGCATTTCTTCGTCCCGCTGTTTTTCGTGTACGTGGGGGCCGCGGTCGACGTGCGCGTGCTCAACCCGCTTGAAGCGGCCAATCGCGAAACGCTGTTGGTCGGCGGTCTGCTGATCGTGGCCGCGGTGGTCGGCAAGTTCGCCGCCGGGTATGCCCCCTTCTGGATTCGGGCGGACAAACGGATCATCGGCGTCGGAATGATCCCGCGCGGCGAGGTCGGCCTGATCTTTGCCCAGTTGGGACTGGCCAGCAGGGCCTTCACTCCGGGGCAGTTCAGCGCCGTGACCCTGATGGTAATGGTCACGACATTCATGGCCCCGCCACTGCTGAAGCTGCTGATTCCCACGCTCCCGCCCGAAGAGCGGCCAAGGGGACCCGAAGGGATCGAGGACTTGGTGATCGAACCGTAGTGGGAAGGCATACCTCCGGGTGGTTCGATACCGACCAGGACGCCGCCCCCGCAGCTAGAGGCGGAATTCTCAACGCTCCTTGCCTGCCTTCCGGCTCGACAGCCCCGCTAGCAATGAACAAGTCTCGTGCATTGATGCTGGCATTCGATTCGAAGTGCGGTTTCGCTCCGTTCCGCCGCTGGACCCTGCCGATAATTCCGATTATGGCGCCCGTAGCGATGTTGCGGGCCAGTCTGCGCTTCAGGCGGGGCGCAGGGGATCCTGCGGGTGCGGCGGCGAAGTGCTGGCGCCAGGAATGTTGTGCGGGAGGTGTGGCGTCGGGGGGCGCCCGGGGATGTCGCATCGTCGGATCGATCTATCGACGTGGTACGGCGCCGCACGGCGCTCGGAACGCGCGCGCCGGCGGTCGCCGATCCACCGTGCGCCGCTGCCGACTGGTTCTGGCTTCGGCGCTGCTGGTGTTGCTGGCCGGCTGCACGAGTTGGTCGGAATACTTCAATAACGGCTTCAAAGTCGGGCCCAACTACCGCAAGCCGCCGGCGCCAGTCGAACGCACCTGGATCGACGCCAATGACGTCCGGGTCCGCTCGGCCGAAGACGACCTGTCTCACTGGTGGCGGGTGTTCAACGACCCGATCCTCGACGGACTCGTGGCCGACGCCTATCGCCAGAGCCTGACGCTGCGGCAAGCGGCATTCCGGGTCCTGCAAGCCCGGGCTGTGCTCGGCGTCGCGGTCGGAAGTCTGTTTCCGCAGACCCAGCAACTGACCGGCGACCACACGGAAAACGCGATCAGCACGAAGACTGCGAATCGTGGGTTCGTGAAGCAGCGGTTCTACGGCCAGTGGGACTTTGGAGGCACGCTCTCCTGGGAGCTGGACTTCTGGGGCCGGCTGCGGCGGTCGATCCTGGCAGCCCGCGACAATCTCGACGCTTCGGTCGAAAACTACGACGACGTGCTGGTGACCATGCTCGGCGATATCGCGGCCGACTATGCCCAGATTCGCATCCTGCAGGCCCAAATCGCCTATACGAAGGCCAACGCGGAGCTGCAGCGTTCGATTCTTACGCTGGTCAAGGCCCGGTTCCAGGGCGGGCAGGTCACCGAGCTGGACGTCGACCAGGCCCAGAGCGTGCTCTCGCAAACCGAGTCGCAGATTCCGGCGCTCGAGATCACGCTTCGCCAGACGAACAATGCGCTGTGCGTGCTATTGGGGATCGCGCCGGTCGACCTGGTCGCTCGGATCGGCACCGGACCGATCCCGGTCGCACCGCCGGAAGTGGCGATCGGTGTGCCGGCCGACCTGCTTCGCCGCCGGCCGGACGTGCGGATGGCCGAGCGCAATGCCGCGGCCCAGTCGGAGCAGATCGGGATTGCGACGGCTCAGCTCTACCCGATCTTCTATTTGAACGGCACGATGGATTATTCGGCGGTCGGTTTCAGCCAGCTGTTCAATCAGCGGGCACTGCAGGCCTCGGTCGGACCGGCGTTCCAATGGAACGTGCTCAACTACGGCCGAATCCTGAATAACATTCGCGGGCAGGAAGCGCTATTCCAGCAGCTGGTCGCCCAGTATCAATACACGGTCGTCACGGCCGCCTCCGAAGTCGAAAACGGGCTGATCAGTTTCCTGAAGTCACAGGAGCAAACCCGCGATCTGAACGAGGCCGTCGACGCAGCGCAAAAGGCCGTCAACATCGCGATTGTCCAGTACAAGGGAGGCATGACCGACTTCAACCGCGTGGCCACCCTGGCCCAGAACCTGGTGCAATATCAGAATCTGTTGGCCCAAGCCCGCGGCTCGATCGCCACGGGGCTGATCCACACCTATCGCGCGCTGGGCGGGGGCTGGGACTATCGGCTCGACCCGCAGTCCGAAATGGCCCCCGGCCTTCATGCGGCGCTCGAGCAGCGCGGCGCTCCGCCCCCCGAGAACCTGCCGCCGGCCAACCCGTTCGCGACGCAAGAAGAACCCGAGGCCCTGCCCGTTCCCGTCGAAAAGCAGCCCGATCCCGCAGACGGTACGCAAAAGCCTCTGCCGGCGGTGCCTCCCGTCGAAGCTGCGCCCACAGGCGGCAGGTGGACGCCTGGCCGCCCGTGACGATGGGCGAACGAAAATCTTCGCAGTGGCGATGGGCCGGCATCTTCGGGGAGCGTCCACCGCGAAAAACTCTGCAATTGCACCGCAGCCGGTGCCGCCAGCAGTGCTTGCGGCGCCCTCCGCCCTGGGCGGCGGTCGCCAATTGCCGGGCGAAGCTCGAATCCTGCCGCTCGAGCGCCCGCGGCGAGCAATCAGGGCGTCGAAGCGGCGAGTTGGAATGTGCCGGTCAATGGCCCCCGGGGAGTCATCTGGCCATGACGATCCGCGCCTGTTGCTTTCCGGTGTTCCTTCTCGTGGGGTTGCTTGGCGCGGTGTTGGTCCTGTCCGCGCCGATTGGCCGAGCATTCTGCGGCCGCACACCCAGGCCGCATGCCCGCAGTGCGGCGGGGTGTGCTGCTGTTGGTGCCCGGATGACTACCGGCGCAAGCCGCCGCCGCTGTTCCCGTGCGGTCCGTGCCGATGGGGCTGCGACGATTATGCTGCGCAAGCCACCGCCCCTCTTTCCGCACGGCCCGTGCGCCTGGTGCTGCGACGATTACCAGCGGAAGCCGAACGTTCGCGTTCGGCCTAACTGCGGGCCGGGATACGAGTGTGTACCGGCCTGCGGCTCGGCGACGGGCGGCGGCGGATCGTAGCCGGCGTGCCTATGCCACTCGCGGGCAGGAAGTTCTCCGACTTAGTCGTGCGCGCTACCGGTGGCATTCCCGTTTGCAGGCGGCACGTTCGCGCGGTCCTCGTCGTCTTGGGCTCCGATCGGCCGCGGCGGCTTCCCGAACGCCTGGAGGACGTAATAGAAGACGGGCGTCAGAAACAGGCCGAAGCCCGTCACGCCGACCATGCCGCTGAACACGGCGATGCCCAGCGTGCGGCGCATTTCGGCGCCGGCCCCGCTGGCCACCACCAGCGGCACCACGCCCAAGATGAAGGCGAACGACGTCATCAGAATCGGGCGGAGCCGCAGCCGGCTGGCTTCGAGCACGGCCTGGCGGCGATCGACCCCCGACTCTTGTTGTTGCTTGGCGAACTCGACGATCAGGATCGCGTTCTTGCTCGCCAGACCCACCAGCACGACGAAACCGATCTGAGTGAAGATGTTGATGTCGAGTCCCGTCAGGTCGACGCCCACCGCCGAGCAAAGCAAGCACATCGGCACGACCAGGATCACGGCCAGCGGCAGCTTCCAGCTTTCGTACTGGGCCGCGAGCACCAGAAACACGAACACGACGGCGAGCGCGAACACGAACGCGGCGGTGCTGCCGGCCTGCTGTTGCATGTAGGTCAGTTCAGTCCAGTCGTAGCCCATTTGCGGCGGCAACTGCTTTCTGGCGATTGATTCCATCAATTCGATCGCCTGGCCCGAGCTGGTGCCCGGCGCCAGGTTGCCGGTCACGGCGGTGGCTGCGTACATGTTATAGCGCATTAGCGCAACCGGGCCGCTCGAGTCGTCGACCGTCAACAGCGTGCCGAGCGGCACCATCTGCCCGCGCACGTTGCGCACCTTGAGCAGGGCGATCTGGGCGACTCGGTCTCGGAAGGCGGCGTCGGCCATGACGTTCACCTGCCAGGAGCGGCCGAACTCGTTGAACAGGTTGACGAAGTACGAACCGAAATAGACCTGCAGCGTGTCGAACACGTCGCTGACCGACACGCCCACGGCCATGCACTTGGTACGGTCGATGTCCAAATAGAGCCAGGGGGTGTTGGCTCGGGAACTGCTAAACAGCCCCTGCAAGCCGGGGGTGCGGTTGCCGTCGAACACGATCTCGTCGGCCACGCCCTGCAATCGGTCGAGCCCCAGGTTGCCGCGGTCCTCGACGATCAGCTTGAAGCCGCCGGTCGTGCCCAGCCCATCGATCGGAGGTGCGCCGAAAATGCTGATCGACGCCTCCCGGACCTCATTGCGATAGCGCTCGCGGAGCGCGTCGGCCACGTCGTCGGCAGTCAGCCCGCGCCGTTCGGGAAACTCGGCCAGCATGACGTACATCGAGCCGAGATTCGGCGCGTTGGCTGCCAGCAGCAGCGATTGGCCGGCAATGCCCACCGTATGGGCCACGCCTTTTGTATCGCGGGCGATCTGCTCAATCTGGGCCATCGCCCGTTGCGTCCGCTCGACCGAGGCCGAGTCGGGTAGCTGCACATTGACCAAGAGATAACCCTTGTCTTGTTCAGGCACGAACCCCGTCGGCACCCGCTGAAACTCGACGTAGGTCAGTCCCAACAGACCGACGTAAATCAGCATCACCACCAGGCCCACACGCAAAAAGCCGGCAACCAGCCGCGTATAGACCGCCGTGCTGACCGCAAACGTCTGGTTGAACAATTTGAAGAACCAGCCCAAGCTGACGTCGATCAGCCAGGTCAGCGGATCCCGGGCCGAGCCGTGCGGCTTGAGGATCAAAGCGGCCAGCGCCGGGCTGAGCGTCAGCGAGTTGAACGCCGAAATGACCGTCGAGGTGGCGATCGTCACCGCGAACTGGCGGAAGAACTGCCCCGTGATCCCGCTGATGAATGCACACGGCACGAACACCGCCACCAGCACCAGCGCCACGGCGATCACCGGGCTGGTCACCTCGTCCATCGCCTTGCGGGCCGCATCGCGGGCGCCATCCCCTCTTCCAGCCACCGTTCCACGTTCTCGACCACGACGATCGCATCATCCACAACGATGCCGATCGCCAGCACCAACCCGAATAGGGACAAGTTATTGAGCGAGAAACCGAGCGCGGCCATCACGGCAAACGTGCCGACGATCGCCACCGGCACCGCAATCAGCGGGATCAGGGCCGCCCGCCAGTTCTGCAAGAACACCAGCACCACGATCGCCACCAGGATGATCGCGTCGCGCAAGGTCTTGAACACCTCGGCAATCGACTCGCTGATGAACGGCGTGGTGTCGTAGACGATTTTGTAGTCGAGCCCATCGGGAAACCGGCTTTTCAGCTTGCGCATCTTGGCGTAGACGCCCTGCGCGGTTTGCAGTGCGTTCGAGCCGGGCAATTGATACAGCGACAGGGCCACGCTCGGCCGACCTTCGAGCGTGCAGGACTGGTCGTATTGCTGCGAGCCGAGCTCGATCCGGGCGACGTCCTTCAGCCGGACCACGCTGGCCGTCGTGCCCGAGCCGGGTCCGGATTGGCCGCTGCTGCCGCCGGAGGGCGGTGGTGCGTTCATCGCGGAGAGGCCAGGCGGCATGCCGCTGCCATTGCTGGACGACGCGCCGCCCGAAGCATTGGCGCCCCCGAGCATCACGGGCGAGTTGGCGCTGTTGCCGGTTAGCGGATTGTTTCCGCTGACGCTCGTCGTGCTGCCGGTATTTTGGGTCGCTCCAGTACCGCCGGACGTGGTCTGGGCCGTCATCCTCTGGCTGGGCAGCGCGGTCTGGGCTTGCAAAGCAGATTGCCCGAACATCCCGATGCCGCCCGACAGCCCGGCTCCACCGGCGACGCCGCCCTGCCCTGCCGTGCCGCTCATGCCCGGCAGATTGCTGACGCCCGAGATCGCGGGCCCGCCAGCCAAGGCCGGACCGCCGATCAGCGTGCCGCTGGTCGTCAGGCCCTGCTGGCCGATCTTGAGGATGATGTTGCCGAACTGCTCCGGATCGGTGAGCCGGCCAAGCGTGTTGATCGTGAGCTGGAATTGTTGGCCGGCGGGAACGGGCTGCTGTCCGATCTGGCCAGCGGCGACCTGCAGGTTCTGCTCGCTGATCGCGGCCACGACGTCGTCGGCCGACAGGCTGAGCGAGGCCAGCTTCAAGGGGTCGAGCCAGGCCCGCATGCTGTAATCGCGCTCGCCCATGTAGCCGACGTTGCCGATGCCCGGCAGGCGGCCCAACTCGTCCTTGATCTGAATGGTGGCGTAGTTGCTGAGAAAGATATTGTCGTACCGCCCGTCGGGCGAGTAGAGATTGACGATCATCAGCGTATTGGGCGACATCTTCTTGACGTTCACCCCCTCGCGC
Source organism: uncultured Planctomycetaceae bacterium (assembly GCA_963828155.1). Taxonomy (GTDB): domain Bacteria; phylum Planctomycetota; class Planctomycetia; order Pirellulales; family PALSA-1355; genus CAWCAX01. The sequence goes on along the minus strand of CAWHDQ010000004.1, from coordinate 734,613 downwards.
TGCACCAGCGCCGGCACCGAGGGCATCGCCAGCGATACCCGGTTCTGCACCAGCACCTGGGCCATGTCCGAGTTGGTGCCCAGCCGAAACGTGACCGTCAGCGTGTAGGTGCCGTCGTTGGTGCACAGCGACGACATGTAGAGCATGTTCTCGACGCCGCTGACTTGCTGCTCGATCGGAGCGGCCACGGTATCGAGCACCGTCCGGGAATTGGCGCCAGGGTAGACCGCCGTCACCTGCACCGTGGGGGGCGTGATGTCGGGGTATTGCGCCACCGGCAGCGTGAAGACCGCCACCCCGCCGGCCAGCGTAATGACGATCGACAGCACGGCGGCGAAGATCGGGCGATCGATAAAGAAGTGGGAGATCATGCCGTTTCCGAATGCGAATTGCGGCCCACGCGCTGAACCAGCGCGGTAATCGTCCCGGCGATCAGCAGTCCGATCGCCACGGCCGCGCCGGGCCGGACCAGCCCCAGGTTCCAGAAGAGCAGGCCCACCAGCAGGCCGGACAGCGAACCCCACATGGCCGAGCCGATGGTCTTCATTGCCTGACCCGACAGCAGCGGGCTTTCGCCGAGCCACTCGATCACAAAGAAAAACACCGGCGTCAGAAAAATGCCGAACAGCGTTACGCCCAACATTCCGCTGAACACGGCGGTGCCAAGCGATTGCCGCATTTCGGCGCCGGCCCCTTCGGCCACCACCAGCGGCACTACGCCCAGGATGAAAGCCAGCGAGGTCATCACGATCGGCCGTAGCCGCAGCTGCGAAGCCTCGCGGGCCGCGACCGCCAGCGGCCGTCCCTCCTCGTGCAATCGTTTGGCAAATTCGACGATCAAGATCGCGTTCTTGCAGGCCAGACCAACCAGAACCACGAACCCGATCTGCACGAAGATGTCCATCGGTTTCATCGCCAGGGCCACTCCGACGACTGACGACAGCAGGCACATCGGCACAACCAGGATCACAGCCAGCGGCAGCGACCAGCTTTCGTACAGCGCCGCCAGGGCCAGAAAGACGAAGATCACCGCCAGGCCGAACACGTACATCGCCGTGCTGCCGGCCCGGGTCTGCATCAAAGTCAGCTCGGTCCACTCGGTTTTCATCGAGTGCGGGAGCCTTTGGCGGGCCGTATCCTCGATGAACGCGACGGCGTCCCCCGAGCCCTTGGTGGGATAGATCCCGCCATTGATCGGGGCGGCGGAATACAGATTGTAGCGATTGACCATCACCGGGCCGGTCGTGTCGCGGACATTGACCAGCGTCGAGAGTGGGGCCATTTGGCCCCGGTCGTTGCGAACCTTGATTTGATTCAGGTCTTCGACTTTGTGGCGGAAGATGCCCTCGGCCTGAAGGTTGACCTGCCAATAACGGCCGAAGGCGTTGAAGTTGTTGACGTAGCTTGACCCGAGAAAAATCACAAGCGTCTGATTCAAGTCGTTGATCGAGATGCCCATTGAGCGGACCTTGGTCCGGTCGACGTCCATGAACAACTGCGGGGCGTTGGAGCGAAATAGCGTAAAGACGCCGATCAGCCACTTTTCCTTGGCGAGCACGCCGATCAACGAGTCGGTCTGCTTTTGCAGCTCGTCGAGGCCCAGAGAGCCGCGGTCCTCGACCATCAGCTTGAACCCCGACGCGGTGCCGATGCCCGGCACGGGGGTGCGCCGAACACGCTGATCGTGGCGTCGCGGATTTGCGCGGCGAACTCGCGGCGCAGCGTGGCCATGATCGCGTCGGCCTTTAGGCTCGTCTTGCGCCGCTGGGCGAACTCGTCGAGCGTCACGTACATCGAGCCGAAATTCGAGCTGTTGACGCTCAGTAAGGTCGACATTCCGGAGACCGAGACCGTGGCCGCCACCCCCTCGACCTTGCGGGCGATCGCCTCGATCTGCTTCATCACGTCCTGCGTCCGCTGGACCGAGGCCGAGTCGGGCAGTTGGACGTTGACCAGCAGGTAACCTTGGTCCTGCTGCGGAATGAAGCCGGTCGGCACGTGGGTGAACATCCAATACGTTCCGGCCAGCAGGCCGCCATAAATCGCCAGCACGATGACGCACAGCCGCACCGACCAGCCGACGATCCCGGCGTAGACATTCGTGGTCCAGCCAAACACCGCATTGAACGAGCGGAACAGCCAGCCCAGCGTGAACGACAGCAGCCGCTCCAGCGGGTCGGGCGGGGCGCCGTGCGGCTTGAGCAGGATGGCGGCCAGCGCCGGGCTGAGCGTGAGCGAGTTGAACGCCGAAATGATCGTCGACGTGGCGATCGTGATCGCAAACTGCCGGAAAAATTGCCCGGTGATGCCCGATATGAACGCGCACGGCACGAACACGGCGCACAGCACCACCGCCACGGCAACCACGGGGCTGGTGACTTCTTCCATCGCGCGGCGGGCGGCTTGCCGGGCCGGCAGGCCCTGCTCCAGCCAACGCTCGACGTTCTCGACCACGACGATGGCGTCGTCGACGACGATCCCGATCGACAGCACCAGTCCGAATAGAGAGATGTTGTTCAAGCTGAAGCCGAACACCTGCATCACCGTGAAGGTGCCGACGACCGCCACCGGCACGGCCACCAGCGGAATCAGCGAGGCCCGCCAGTTCTGCAGGAACAGCAGCACGACGATCGCCACCAGGGCCACGGCCTCGAGCAGCGTCCGGATCACGTCGTCGACCGACTCGCGAATGAAGGGCGTCGTGTCGTGGCGGATCGCGTACTTCAAGCCCTCGGGAAAGCGGCCTTCGAGATCGTCCATTTTGCGGCGAATGCGATCGGCCACATCCAGGGCGTTCGTGCCGGGAAGTTGATAGATCGCCAGCCCGACGGTCGGCTGGCCGTTGAGCATGGCGAACTGGTTGTAGTTCTGGGCGCCGAGCTCGACCCTGGCGAGGTCCTTCAGGCGGACGATCTGCGGCGAGCCGGCGCCCTGGCTGCCGGAGTCGATCTTGACGATGATCTCGCCGAACTCTTCCGGATTGCGCAGCCGGCCGAGTGTGTGGAGCGGATCCTGAAACGCGGTCACCACCGGGGCTGGCTGCTGGTTGAGCTGGCCGATCGGGGCTTCGACGCTTTGCAGCCGGATGGCCGTGTTGACCTCGGCGGCCGAGATGTTGCGGGCCGCCAGCAGCTGCGGGTCGAGCCAGCCGCGAATGCTGTAGTCGCGCTGGCCCATGTAGTTGATGTCCGATACGCCTTCGATCCGCAGCAACTCGTCGCGGACGTTGATGGTGGCGTAGTTGCTCAGGTAGATGTCGTCATAGCGGCCGTCGGGCGAGTAGAAATTGACCACCATCAGGATGTTGGGAGTCTTTTTCTTGATCGTGATGCCTTGTCGCTGGACCGTGTCGGGCAGCTGCGGCAATGCTAGCGCGACGCGGTTTTGCACCATGACCAACGCGGTGTTCAAGTCGACGCCGAGGTCGAAGGTGACGGTCAGCGAATACGAGCCGTCGTTGGCCGAAAACGACGACATGTAGAGCATGCCCTCGACTCCGTTGACCTGCTGCTCGACGGGCGCGCCGATCGTGTCGGCCACCACTTGGCTACTGGCACCGGGATAGTTGATCGAGACGATGACCGTGGGCGGGGCGATCGGCGGATACTGGGTGATCGGCAGAGCCACCATCGCGATCGCGCCGGCCAGCGTGACGACGATCGACAGCACCGAGGCAAAGATCGGCCGATCGATGAAAAAGTGCGAGATCATGCCCGGCGTGCGGCTAGGGTTGGGGCTGCTTGGCCGCTGGAGCGGATTTGTCGGGGGCACTCTTGCCCGGCGGGGGCTTGTTTCCGCCGGTTGCCGGATCGGCGCCCGGGGCGACGGCGCTGGCATTGGCCGCGGCTTGGGCCGCGGCGGCTGCTTGGGCCGTGGGCAGGGGCATTGGCATCCGCTCGGGCGAAACCTCCATCTTGGCCCGCACTTGCTGTAGCCCGGTCACGACGATCCAATCGTCGGGCTCGACGCCCGAATCGATCACCCGCAGGCCGTCGTCCTGGAGCGGGCCGAGCGATACGCGGCGATACTCGATCTGGTTGCTTGAATTGACGACGTACAGGAATTTCAGCCCCTGGTCGGTACCGACCGCCCGATCGTTCACCAACAGCGCGTCGTGCGGCTCGCCCAGCGGAATCCGGACCCGCACGAACATGCCGGGGGAGAGCAGCCGGATGCCCTTGGCGGGCTTGGGATTCTCGAATACCCCGCGAAAGGTGATCGTGCCGGTGAACGGATCGACCGTGTTATTGATGAAATTGACGTGCCCCTCGTGCGGATAGCCCTCCTCGCCCTGCAGGCCCATCAGGACCTTGATCTCCTCCGGGCTGCTGACCGCCTTGAGCTTGTGCTGGTTGATCATGTTTCGCACGCGGAGCACGGTCCGCTCGTCGATATCGAAGTAAGCGTACATCGGGTCCAGCGAGACGATCGTAGTCAGCAGCGTCTGGTCTTGCGTGACCAGGTTGCCGAGCGTGTAGTAGTAGCGGCTCACCTTGCCGTCGATCGGCGAAGCGACTTCGCAGAACTGGCGGTTGAGTTGGTATGCTTCGAGCGAAGCCTCGGAAGCGGTCACCTGGGCGGCGGCCTCTTCCTCGGCTGCCTGATACTGATCAAGATCCTGTTTGCTGATCGCCCCGGGGGTTTTGGCGATGACCTGGGCCCGGGCGTTGTTGGCCTTGGCCAGCTTGAGCTGGGCCTTGGTCAACAGGACGTTGGCTTCCGACTGATCGAGCTGGGCCTGATAGGGTCGGGGGTCGATTTCGAACAGCAAGTCGCCGCTCTTCAGTTCGTCGCCCTCCTTGAAGGGCATCTTGACCAAATAGCCGGTCACCCGGGCCCGGATGTCGACCGCGTTCACGGCCTCGGTGCGGCCGGTGTAGTCGATGTAGTCGGTCACCTTGCGTTTGAGGGGCTGGCTCACGGTGACGATCGGCTGTTGGTTGCCCGGCGGCGCGGCCGATTTGTCGGCGCAAGCCGGCCGCGAAGCAGAGGATCACCCACCAGAGGGCGCGGAAATTCATCGGCAGCTCATCGTCGGGAAATTAGAGTGTCGGAACGCAGGGCGCGGGTATCAGGCGTCGTGTCCGCCCCACCCATTGGTGGAGCGTTCCTTGGCTCATCCGGCTTCGGCCAATCGTGGCAAGCTCTCGGCCGCCGCGCACCCGAACCGCGCGTGCGAGCGGCTATCGTTCTAAATCCTGCTAGCGGTTCCGACAAGAACAGTTCGCGTGGCGTGGGGCAGGCACGCAGCCTCTTGCCCGATTTCGCTCGAAACGCGCTGCCAGATACACCCCTGCGCCGTGCGGTGGCGATGCCGCGGCGAGAGCGAGGCTCCGCCCGCGCTATGTAAATAATTGACCCTCCGGCCGGGACTTCTAGGATGGGCCGTAGCGGATTGGCTGCTGTGGGGCTGCATCGGTCGCCGGGGCAATACTGCCGCGGGGCTGCGGTGAGAATCCCGCCGCCGTGCGGACCCTGATCTGCAGCCGGTCGAGGAACTCCGCGTTTTCTTGGCCATGGCGGCCCTGCTTCGCGATTGGCATCGCGGTCTTCCTCTGCCGACGTCCGGCATCTGCGTGCTGCCGGACGGAGTGAGAGGGGAGGCACTTTTTCTTGATCGCAGCGTTTCGTCGTTTTGTCGTTTTCTTCAGGAGGAGGTCCCCATCATGTCGCGTAAAGTCAGAACCCTGCTATTGGTCGCCCTCGCGGGCTGTTCGTCCGCGGCTCGCGGCCCCATTGTGGGCTCAGCAATCGAACGATTCGCCCGGCTCCCCGTCCGGCGTGCGGCGCCACTCGGCAAGCCGGCCTGTGCAGAGTGAGAACGATTCGGATCGTGCCATCGCGCGGCTCTTGGGCAACATGAACAAGGCCGAAATGGAACTGACGCAGTACGCGGAAGACCGGGCCGATCTGTCCTCGATCAACCGCTTTGCTCGCAACCTGAACCGCGAGCACGGGCAGAACCTGGAAGCACTGCAGAAATTTGCCTCCGATGCGGGAGCCGATATCGGCCGTTCCAACTCGGAGGACGACTCCACGAACCATGCCGACAAAGCTCAGAACGACCGCTCGGAGAAAAACTCGGCCGAGAAGAGTTCGGCCGATAAAGACTCGGCCGATAAGGACCATCCCGACCGGCAGCGCTCCAGCTCGTTGGATTGCGCAAAGTGTCGCAAGAGATTTGCAACGAAAATCTTCGCGTGGCCAAGTGCGAGCTCCGCGACCGGCACGGGCTGGATTTCGACTGGGCCTTCGTCGGCCAACAAAAGATGCTGCACGACGCGATGTGCGCCAATATGACCGTGCTCCGCCGCTACGCCTCGCCAGAACTGCAAAAGGTGATCGACGAACAGCTCGACGGCCTCAAGCATCATCAGACCACGCTCGAGAATCTGATGGGGCAGCTCAAGCTCGAAGAACAGCGGCGCTACGCGGGCGGCGGGCGGCGCGGCGACCGCAACCCATCGACCGGCGCGTCGCAGCGGCAGCCGGCGGGCAATGATCGCGGCTTCGCCGAAGAGTTCGAGTACGCCGAAGCCGCCTTCACCGCCAACGTCCGCTTGGGCGAAGGCCAGAATGGACATCCGGCCCTCGGATTGCAGGTCGACGGCCGCGGCGACCGCGTGACCGTGGCTCAAGTCAAGTCCGGCAGTGCCGCGGAGAAGGCCCAGATTCGCCCGGGCGACGTGATCCTCGCGATTAACGGTCGCGATGTTCGCTCGCCGGACGACTTGGTGAAGCAGATTTCGCGGCTCGAACCGGGGGATCGTGTCGAGCTGACCATCGACCGTAGCTTTGCCGCCGAACGCCAGATTCCGCTACGAGGCGAAGAGGAAGACCGGCGGCAGACGTCGGGCGCCGGCGGCCAAACCAACCCGGCGGGCTCGAGCCGCGGCGGCGACGATTCGTTCCGCTAGGGCCAACGCGGGCCGGTTCAGCCGCAGACCGGCAATATTCGGTAAATGAGGCACACTGGCCGAGCCTCCGGTCGCCCCGACTTTGCTCGGGGGTCCGAAGGCTCGGGTGCGCGGCGAAGGCGGCTTTGTCGCCGTTTGATCCTGCAGTCTGCCGCCTGATGAGAATATCGGACCCCGCTCTTTCCGTCCGTCGCCGGCTGGCCGTGGGGGCCGAAATCCAGGCCGACGGGCGGACCAGCTTTCGCGTCTGGGCGCCGGACCACGACCGGGTCGACCTGGTTTTGGTGGAACCCGCGATCAATCCCCGGCGTAACCAAACCAGCCAGCCATTGACGGCCGATGCCGAGGGGTATTTCTGCGCTGACAACCCCGGCGTCCAGCGGCACGCTGTATTATTTTCGCCCCGGCGATGGCAGCGAGCTCCTGCCGGACCCCGCTTCGCGTTATCAACCCCAGGGGCCGCGGGGCCCCTCGCAAGTCGTTGATCCGACGACGTTCGCCTGGACCGACGACGGCTGGCCGGGCGTCGCCTGGCCGGGCCACGTGCTATATGAAATGCATATTGGCACATTCACGCCGGAAGGCAGTTGGGACGCCGCGACACGCGAACTGGCCGAGTTGGGCGAGCTGGGTGTTACGCTGCTGGAAATCATGCCGGTGGCCGAATGGCCGGGCCAGTTTGGCTGGGGCTACGACGGCGTGGCGCCTTGCGCCCTACCACTTGTACGGCCCGCCCGATGACTTTCGGCGGTTCGTCGATACGGCGCACCGCCTGGGGATCGGCGTGCTGTTGGACGTGGTCTACAACCATTTTGGCAACCACGAGTGCAAGTGTGCAGCGGTTTGCCGGGGCTTATTTCAGCCGGACCTATCAGAACGAATGGGGCTCGGCCGTGAATTTCGACGGTCCCGCCAGTGGGCCGGTCCGTGAGTTCTACTTGGCGAACGTCCGCTATTGGATCGAGGAGTTTCACCTGGATGGCTATCGGATCGACGCGACCCAGGCGATCCACGATAGCTCTCCCGAGCACATTTTGGCCGCGATCGGACGCGCGGCGCGCGAGGCGGCTGGTCGGCGCGGGGTGGCGATCATCGGCGAAAGCGAGCCGCAGAACGCCCAAATGGTGCGGCCAGTCGACGCCGGTGGCTTCGGCATGGAAGCACTCTGGAACGATGACTTTCATCACAGCGCAATGGTCCGGCTGACCGGACACAACGAGGCCTATTACAGCGATTATCTCGGCCTGGCCACCGAGTTCGTGGCTTTGCTCAAGTGGGGTTTCCTGTACCAGGGGCAGTTTTATAGCTGGCAGAACGGCCCCCGGGGCACGGCTGCTTTCGATTTGCCTGCCGCGGCGTTCATTCATTACTTGCAAAATCACGATCAGATCGCCAATTCGCGAGCCGGCGAGCGGATTCATCAGTTGACGAGTCCCGGACGCCTGCGGGCGATGGCGGCCCTCTGGCTGCTGGCGCCACAGACGCCGCTGCTTTTTCAGGGGCAGGAGTTCGCCGCGTCGGCGCCCTTTCAATTCTTTTTGGACAGCCCCGCCGAACACGCCGCGGCGGTGGCGGGCGGCCGAGGCCGCTTTCTGGCCCAGTTTCCCTCGCTGGCCACGGCCGAGGTCCAGCAGCGCCTGCCGGATCCCGCCGATCCGGCCACCTTTCGTCGTTGCAAGCTCGACTTGACGGAACGCAAAGCGCATGCGCCCGTATATGCCTTGCATCGCGACCTGCTGCGGCTGCGCCGCAGCGACGGCATTGATCGCGGCGGGGCGGCGCGATCGAATCGATGCCGCCACGTTGTCGGCCGATGCGCTCGTGGTCCGTTGGTTTGGCGACGATGGCGGCGATCGCTTGCTGGTCGTGAATTTCGGCCGCGATTTGACCCTCGCGCCGATGCCCGAGCCCCTGCTGGCACCACCGGGTGGTCGCAGCTGGCAGACGCTCTGGTCGAGCGAGGATCCGCGCTACGGCGGCGCGGGCAGCGCCTCGCTGGCGGCCGGGCAAGCCTGGCGATTGCCGGGCGAGGCGCGCTGCTGCTGGCCGGAACGCTCGAAACGCAACTTCCACGGAAGGAATAGCACGGATGGAAACACGGCTGCTGCAGCTGTCCTCTCACGACTTCGTTCCCGCCGGGGCCAGACGCGCTGATCGAGTGCGAATGGATCGTGACCAATGCCCTCGGCGGCTATGCCGCGGGAACCTTGGCCGGTGTGAGCACACGCCGCTATCACGGTTTGTTGATCGCGGCCCTGCCGGCCCCGCTCGGCCGGACGATGATGTTCAACCATTTGTCGGAGGAGTTGCGCCTGGGCGATGGCCGGATCGTCGCCTTGGGCGGAGAGGAGTGCCCGAATCAGACGGCCGTCGTGCACGGGGCCCAGCACCTGCAGGAGTTCTCCCTACGCATGGGACTGCCGGTCTGGCGGTTCGAATTCGACGGCTTCCAGCTCGAAAAGCGGATCGTGATGCCGCACGGCCAGAACACGGTTTGGGTGCTCTACCGACTGCTCGCGGGGGAAGGGCGAGTTTGGCTCCGTGTCCGAGGGCCTTTCACTTGCGCGGTCACGATGAGCCGGTCAGCGGTTTTTCCGGCGAACCCTACGAGTTGCATTCCCAGGGCAACCGCGTCGAAATCTCGGCGGCCGATTTTCCGCCGTTGCGGATGCGAATGATTGCCGATCGGGAACCCGGGCTGATGCTCGATGGAGGCCGGCTGCAATCGGTCTACTACCGCATGGAAGCCTGTCGGGGCTACGACGCTGAAGGGCTGCTCTGGAGCCCCGGTTATTTCCGGGCCGAACTGACCGGCGGGCGGGAGGCCGCGATCGTCGCGTCGACCGAGCCTTGGGAGATCGTCGATGCCGCATCTCCGGGTGAAGCCGTCGCGGCGGAGCTCGATCGCCGGGCGCGGCTCCTGGGGGCCGCTGATCCCCGGGCCAATGCCGGCGAGGGGGCCGAGCTGGTCCTGGCGGCCGATCAGTTCATCATCCAGCCCAAGAGCCGCCTGGCCGATGCCGCCCGGGCCGCCGCGACCGGCGACGAGATCCGCACGGTCATCGCCGGCTACTACTGGTTCGGCGATTGGGGCCGCGACACGATGATCAGCCTGGAGGGGCTCACCCTCTGCACGGGGCGACATAACGAGGCCGGCTGGATTCTGCGGACATTTGCCAACTACGTCCAGGACGGGCTGATTCCCGAATCTGTTTCCCGAGGGTCAGAACGAAGGGCTGTACCACACCGCCGACGCCACGCTCTGGTTCTTTCATGCCCTGGCCCGATACGTTCAAGTAACCGGCGACCAGACGACGCTCCGGCAAATCCTGCCCAAGCTCGATGAAATCATCGCCCGGCATGTTGCCGGCACCCGCTTCGGCATCGGTGTTGACCCGGCCGATGGGCTGCTGAGCCAAGGGGCCGACGGTTACCAACTCACCTGGATGGACGCCAAAGTCGGCGAATGGGTGGTGACCCCGCGGCGGGGCAAGGCGGTGGAGATCAATGCCCTGTGGTACGACGCCCTGTGTCACTACGAAACCTGGCTTCGCGAGGAGGAACACGACGACGCCCGGGCCGACGACATTGCCGACCAGGCCGCGCAGCGCGCGAATCGTTCAATCGCCGCTTTTGGAACTCCGCCGCCGGGTATCTGTATGACGTGGTCGATGGCTCGACGGGCGACGACCCGAGCTTTCGCCCCAATCAGATCTTTGCCCTCTCGCTTACGCATCCGGTGCTCGACGAAGCACATTGGCCGGCGGTGCTGGGCAAGGTCATCGAACGGCTGCTGACCCCGTCGGGCTTGCGCACGCTGGCGCCGGGCGAGCCCGACTACAAGCCGCGTTACGACGGCGACCTGCGTCGCGCGACGCGGCCTACCATCAGGGAACGGTGTGGGCCTGGCTCGTCGGCCCCCTGGTCGATGCCTGGCTGCGCGTCCATCCCGGCCAGCAGCGGGTCGCCCGCCAGTTTCTGGAGGGGTTCTTCCATCACTTGAGCGAGGCCTGCGTCGGCTCGATCAGTGAAGTCTTCGACGCGGAGGCGCTATCACGCGCGGGTTGTCCGGCCCAGGCTTGGAGCGTCGCGGAAGTGCTGCGAGCTTGGGTCAAGACGGCCCCCTGACGGTCAGGGCATCGCCTCCGACCGCGCGACGGCGTCCTGTTTGGCCTTGGCCGTCCGCGGAGTCCAGCCGATTTGGAGCCACTGGCCGCCGTCGATCCACTTCCATTCCACGGCGGACGATTGACTGCCTGTCGCCGGCAACAGCGCTGCCGAAGCAAACTTCGCGAGACTCTGATACCAGGGAGATGTCAGCACTGGCTCCAGCGCGCCTCGCAGTTCGTCGTCCTGCACAGCCGCCAACACCACCGAGGAGTGTACGGCCACTTCGATGTCCGGTCGGGCAGCCGTCCGCCGTCGGCGGAGTGATGAAGCGTGCGATGTCGGCCCTGTCCGCATCGTCGCGGAGCAGGACGATCTGCAAGTAGTCGTCGGTCGTGGTGGCAAACATTTTCGGACGTTTGAGTCGATGCCGCTGCAGGCCCTGTTCCAATTGCGCCAACCCGGTCCGCAGCCGGCTGGCGGACTCGTCGACGGCCCGATCCAACTCGCGGTCGATCCGCTGGGCGGTATGGTTGGCCGCGATCTGGTCGGCTTCGGCTCGGCTTTCGTTCACCTGTTGCCAGGCGGACCGCAAAACGATCCGCGAGAGGATGGGCCCGAGATCGGTTGTGATATTGGTGGTCGTAGACCGCGAACGAGCCCGGGTCTGGGCCGGTGAAGGCACAATGCGGCCATTCTCGATTGCAACCTGTTTGGTCGATCTGAAATCGGTCCAACAACGGGTAAAGATCGACACCGGATCGTGCTGGCCGACCGTCGTCGACTCGGCAGTCCCGGTGAGTTGCACGACGAAGCGAGCCCGGCGCTCGTCAGGTATCAGACGCAGTTCGGTCCGCCCAGTCGTGTCGGAGGTTCCCTGAACCGGCGTGCCGAGGATGCAGTCGCTGACGGCCGCCCGTTTGAATACTCGATGTCCGACGTAGCGATTCAACAGCGGTTTGGACAATCGAACGTAAATCGCGTTGGGGGGAATGTCTGGCGGTGCTCCGCTGGATGAGAGGGCCGAATTCATCTGGCCCAGCGCCGACAGACTGGCCAATATTCGGCTGCCAGCGGTCGCCGACCCGGCGGATTTTACCTGCGATGCGACATACAAGCGATCGTCGGCGCTCAGGCTCTTCAGCGAAATCAGCTTTATCCGGCCATCGAGCATTTCCATCCGAGCACGACCGACATTCGCGCTTAAGAGTCGGGCCTGGACACGCCGCTGGCCGGAGCTGTCTGTCCACTCACGCATCAATTCGCCGACGATCGGCGTAGCCTAGTGACCGACCCGTCACCGGCCTGAGCAATCGGCGCGCAGAGCCCGATCGCGACGAGGGGGACGCCGAGCAAGATCGTGATCGAGGGACTAAGCCGCATAAACCTGTTCCTTCTGCCACCACGGGCTGGTTCGCGAGCGAATGGTTAGCTGCGCGGAGTAGCGAACGCGTCAGGGGGGCGATGTGATCGGAGCGTTGTGGACCGCGCTGCGATGTTGTATGCGTCGTATGCATTCCGCGCACCGTAGGAGCGTCAAGTTTTGGCCGGACTGAAGCAGCTCATGTGCTTCAGTCGATTTGAGCGTTCTGCAGCCAAGCTGGCAGTATCGCGACCAATCTTGGCCCTGTTATGAATCGGTTTAGGGCAAGCTGTGACGAGCGCACGCTCCGAGTCGGATGACAACGGCGGTTTGGCCTGAGGTTTGCATCCGCTCCCCTGACCATTCGACCCATTCCTCAGCAAGCAGCGACGTATCCGCTAACCGTTCCTTGGGGGCATGAGGCCCCGCCCGTGGGTCCTTGCCTTTAGTGGAAGGAGTGCAAGCCATGATCGTCATGCGACATCCTCGAAGCGAGCGGCTAATGGCCGTCCCCAGCCACGACCGAATCCGGGAATTGGCGGCGGAGGTCCGTAAGAATTGGTCCCCAGCGGAGCGCCAGCTCGGCGGGCCAATCAATCGCACTTCGTGGAATTCCTCGAGCTATCGATCACGCCCCGCTGGAAGCGGATCTTCGAGGACTGACCTAGAGTCCAGGGCGGCAAAGACCACCAAACTTACCCCCCGCCGAGCACCGGAGCGGTCTGCGCGTGTTGGGGCACGCTTGGGGAGCCGAGGGCCGAGCCCCGAAAATCGCCGGGGTAAGTTCGCGCCGCGGCTTCGCCCTACCGGAATGGCGTACTGGAATTTGCTAGCCATTGCCACGCCGGGCATTCCAATCACCTGCCGGGTGATCTGGATGCGGCCCGCCAGGGCACGGCGTCTGACATTTTCGCTGGGGCACGACTCCCCGTCTTGGGCAGATCTTCGGCCGGCGGCCCCGCCCGCCCAAAGCGCGTAAAAAAGCCCGGAGCGACATCGCCTGCCCGACCTCAAAGGGTCGTTTGGCTCCTGTCACCCCGGGCTGATTTCGAAGGCCCCGGTTAGCGAGCGGTTATTTACCCATCATCTTGGCGATGAGGAAAATGATGGCCGCCCCGAAGATGCCGCCGCCGCCCAGCAGGTACATCATCGAATATCCGGCCGCGCCCAGCAGCATGGTGTTGGCGAGTACGAGTTCCCATGATTCATTCTCCAAGCTTAAGGTTCGTGGAAATCCAACGCACACTGGCGAGGGATGAGCAAAGCAAACAGCCGCACCTAAATCGTCGCGCAGGTCGAAATCCGCGTATCCCCGGGTTTTGGGGACTGGCCGAGCGAAAAAGCGAAGATCGGGCCGAGTTGGATTGACCAAGGGGTGGTCAGGCTGGCCGCCCGGCTGCCGAACGCGTGGCGGCGACGCGGCAATCTTCGGCAAGGCACAGAGCAGGCCGTGCAGAGAGCTTAGCGAGCCGGGGACCTCAGGCCTCCACGCTGGCCGCCAGCTTCGCGTCGGCCGCCTGCGGCTCCTGGGCATCGGGAGCCTCCGGCGGTGGTAATACCGCCAGAGACTTTTCGACCGCCGCGTGAAGCGAATAGACCACATCCGCGGCGCCGGAGCGAAGGAGTTGATCGGGGGACCGGGGCGAAGTCGGGCGGCTCCCCACAAGCCGACCAGCACCTCGGCCTTTGTTCGGCCTCGTAGCCGCCGGCAGGTGGTGCGGGCATGGATCTCGGCAACCGGCGGACGCAGACACCCAAATGATTTCGACGTCTTTCAGCCGGGCAGCCGCGTTCGGGTCGGCAGCCCCCAGCCCGCCCCGCGGCACCAGTTCGGCCGTGATTCCTTGCCCCGCCAAGAGGCAAACCAGCATGCTCGCGACCAACTCATCGGCGGTGTCCAAGGCAGGAACACACACGACCCGGGGCTGGAACTCGGCCTGCGGTTCCGCAGCGGCCGGCTCCTCATGCTCCTGTGCAGGGGCTGCCCGGTCTGCAGCGGCCCGTTCCGCGGCGGCCTGTTCGGCCGCGTCCTCGATGATTTCGTGGACCGCAGCGTGCATCTGTTCCAGCCGGGCCGGATCGAGATCGCCTTGGTGACGGTCCGCTTCGGCCAACTGCAGGGCCGGAACGAGCACCTCGTCGAACAATTCGCCGATGCTACGGGTTTTCAAAAACTCCCGGGCCTGCTCGGCGGCTTCCTCCTGGTCCAGGGCTAGCAACCGCTGGTAAACCGTCGCGTGCAAGGCCAGTGGCGGCTCATCGCCCAGCAGCACGTTCAGGAAATGAAACTGGGGCACATAGCGGCCCACGACGGTCAGGCAGACGGTGATCGGCGTCGAGAGCACCAGGCCCACGGGACCCCAGAGCCAGGTCCAAAAAACGGCCGACACAATGATCGCCAAGGGCGAAACGCCTGTACCGGCGGCGTACAGCCAGGGTTCGATCACATTGCTGCTGACCATCTCTAGCAGCACAATCCAGCCCAGTACAAGCAGCGGCTTGGTCCAGCCCGTGAATACCGCCAGGCTAAGCAGCAGGGGCAAGGCGGCGCCGACGGCGGGTCCCACATACGGGACGAACCGCAATAGTCCGGCCAAAAGGCCCCACAGCACGGCGTTGGGAAGACCCAGCAGGTAAAAGCCCAAGGCGAGCGCGACGCCATAGGCCGTATTGATGATCAACTGCATCAACAGGTAATGGCTGACGCGGCGGCTCGCGTCGTCGATGGCCTGGGTCGTCAATCGCAGTTGCGTGTCGCCGACGAGCCGAATGAGGCGATTGCGCAGGTCCTCGCGCTGGATCAGCATGAAGATCACCATCACGGCGATCACGGCAGCCGTACCCAGGGGCCCCAGCACAGGCGACAGCACGCTGCTGAAGATCGACGGCATGGAGATCGGGCGCCGCCACGACCTTAACCGGCACGGCCTGAGGATTGTCGGCCGTTGTGTGCAGGCGCTCGCCTGGATCGGTCTGCGTGGCGGCGTTGTCCGACGTTTCGCCAGGCTCCGTGGGAACCGGTGATCGGGAGGGCTCGAGGTGCTGAGTCACCTGGTCGACGGTTTGCGTAGCCTTGGATAACGCGGGCCCGATCGAGCGGTTCAAGTCGTCGAGTCGCGCAGAACGTTGTCCCGGTAACGCGGCAACTGATCGCTCAAGTCGACCATTTGCTGGGCAACGACAAACGCCAGGCTCGCGGTCGCCCCCAGGCTGACGACGACGACTGCCAGCACCGCGGGAGCCCGGCCCAACCCCCAGCGCTGCACGCGTGTCACCAGCGGCGCCAGCAGAAAGCTGAGCAGCACCGCCATCGCGAGCGGGATCAGAAAATCCTTCGCCAAAAATAATGCCGCCACGGCGAGCGTGGTGGTGCCCAGCGTGATCAGCCGCGATTGGGCTCGGGGTTCGACGGGCGGCATTCGGGCTATCCTTCGCCCAGGGGGGGCCAGCGGCTCGCGGTAAGGACTCGGTTCCTCGGCCGCTCAGCGCGAAGGAGTTGATTGCCCGCGTCACCAGGGCTTGAGACGCCAGCCTAGCACGAATCCGAGCCCAAGGCACCACAGGGCGGCCGCCTCGGGGTTTTCCTGCGCGTATTCACGCAGGCCCTGCAGCGCACCAGTCACCGGCGGGCGGACTGCATTTTCGGCTCGGGTCAGTAGATCTTCATTATGGTGCGTTGCCCGACGTTTTGAAGCTTGAACTGCTGCCATGAGATTATTCCTTTCTGATTGGATCACTTAGGATTTGCAGCCGGCTACCGCCCGCTGAACCGCCGCCGCAAGCCGCTTTTTGAGGGGCTCGGGAGCCAAATGTTCGACCGTTTCGCGGACGGCCGACCGCAGCCGGCCCCTTGGGGCAATTGCGGACTGACTGCGATGTTTTGGTCCGACCTGCACCAACAGCCACCCTGCCACCATTCCGACTCCAAACCCGAACAGCAGTGCGGCAGCCGGTGCGTGGCAGACCTGCTGGGCCAGCATTCCGTTCGGAGATTTCCGCCTCCGCCCGGTTCGATGGAGCGAGCGGGGTCAGTCTTGAGCGGGACCGATTCGTCACCATTTTTCGAAACTCCTAGCTGGGACCGCGAATGGAAATGGCAGCACGGACCGCACCCTTTGCGGCGTCGGAGTGCTATTCGTGCGGACCACAGGCGACCTTACCGGCGAACCAGCAAGGCGACCAAGACGCCGGCGACCAGTCCGGCACCGAAGGCCATGGCGATCGATTCGTTGGGCCGCCGACGGACCATATCCTCGGCGGATTCGTATCCGTCGCGGACCCGTTCCGAGAGGGCATCCGTGGCGTGCGCAACCCAATCCACGGCCGACTCCGCATGCGCTTGGGTTTGTTCGGCCGCCTGGCTAATGCTCGCCGCACCTTCGTGCGTGGCTTCTTCCAGGAATTGCTCGATTTCGTTGCGCGCGGCGCCGGTCTTGCGCTGGATGAAGCCCACGAGCTGGGCCGTGCTCCCCTTGAACTGCTCCAGTTCGTCGTCGTTGAGTTGGCCCCATTTTTCCCGGAGGCGGCCGGTGAGGTCGTGCCAATGCCCACGGAGAGTTTGTTGATTAATCATTTGCATGCATCCTTTCCTGGAATATCTGACACGGCGATATGCGGCGCCCCGACGAGAATGTCGGGATGGCGGACCCCGCTCGGATGATTCACCCCCCGATGTTGGTCGCTGCCAAGGCAACGACATATGGCAACAAACGTGCCAACGACCGTCTCGCCCCGAGAGCGCGGGCGATTACGTCGCATACGATGTGACGGAATGAAGTCGTCTTTTTTTATTTTGGTCGTTCCAGATGGACGGCCCATCGCCGGGTCGGTTGGTCGCGCAGCGACCACGCTGGTCGATTGCGGCCCGAATTTCTACGCCAACCGGAAGACTGGCCCGCCGGGCCCTGGCCCCATAAAATTCACGAATCGCCATCTTCTCGATGGGGCAGTTTCGCACCGAATCTGGCTGTTCGCTCGGAGCTATGCCAACTTGAACACGGATCCGCAGACTCTGCACACGGAGCGTTTTGAGGAAATCAGCCAACTCATTGAACGCGATACCGATCGACTGATCGCGGAATGGGCCGTGCATGCCCTGGCGGAGCAGCCCGATGCCGACCCGGCCTATCGCCAGGAAATGCAAGATCGGCTGCCCGCATTCTTGCACGCCGTAGCGGCGAGCTTGCGTCGCGGCGACGGCGACCCGCGGGCGCACCGCCTGCTGGCGCTCGAGCACGGCGAGCAGCGCTGGAACGCGGGCTGGAATCTCGCCGAAGTGGTCCGCGACTATCAGATTCTGCGGCTGCTGTTGATTCACCATCTGGACGACGCCCTCGACCGCCCGCTGATGACGGGCGAGGTAATGGCCGTCGGGTTGCTGTTGGACGAGGCGATCGCCGCGGCCGTGGTCATGTACGTGTCCCAGCAGGAGCAGCAGGTGCGCCAGGCGGAAAAGCGAATCCGCGAAGTCATGAACGCCGCGGCAGACGGCATCATGCTGCTCGATCCCCGCGGGCGAATCATGATGTTCAATCCGGCTGCCGAGCTGATCTTCGGCCGAACGACCGATCGATTGCAGGGGATGAGCCTGGGGCAATTGGCGACGCCCGGCGCCGACGCCCAGGTCTGGCAGGGCCTGCCTCCCGCCGGGCCGGAAAACGGCACGGTCCGCACCCAAGCCCGCGGATTTCGCCGACGGCAAGGCAATCGACCTGGAACTGGCGGTCACGCCGTTTCAACGCGACCAAGCTCCGCATTGGATTGTCGTGGTACGCGACATTACCGAGCAGAAGCGGTTGGAAGATGAGTTGAAACGCGGCGCTCAGCAACTGCAGCGACTCAACTTGTCGCTCGCCCAATTGTCGGCCGCGGCTGATGCCTCCAATCGGGCCAAAAGTGAATTCCTGGCCAACATGAGCCATGAAATCCGCACGCCGATGACCGCGGTCCTCGGATTTCTCGAGCTGCTGCGCGGCGAACTGCGCGACTCCGCTCAGCTGGCCGCCTTGGACACGATTCAGCGCAACGCCGATTTCCTCCTCGAGCTCATCAACGATCTGCTCGACCTGTCGAAAATCGAAGCCCACAAATTCGAACTCGAGACGGCCGCCGTTTCGCCCGCGGCTCTGCTCACGGAAATCGAGTCGCTGATGGCCCTCCGGGCGGCGGTCAGGGGGCTCCGCCTGTTCGTCTCCCTCCCGGAGCGTGTGCCGGCGTCGATTCGCACCGACCCCAAACGGGTCAAGCAGATTCTGATCAACTTGGTGGGCAATGCGATCAAATTCACCGACGAAGGTGAAGTCCGGCTCGTGCTCGCGTGGGATCTCGTCGGCGAGCGGGGCCAGATCACGCTGTCGGTCGAGGACACCGGAATTGGGATGACCCCGGGCGGATCTCGAGCGGGTCTTCGAGCCCTTCATGCAGGGTTCCAGCGCGGCTTCCCGCCGCGTGGGTGGCACCGGACTGGGCCTGACCATCAGCCGGCATTTGGCCGAGCTGTTGGGCGGCCGGCTGGAGGCCGAAAGCACTTTGGGCTCGGGCAGCATCTTCCGTCTGACGTTGCCGGTCCAGTCCGCCGAACTGCTTGACTTGATCGAACCCCCTGTCCCGCTCGAGGGTCAGCCGTGGACCGCAGACCAGCCAAGCCCCGCCGCCGTGCCGACAGCGCCGCCCAAGCTCGAATGCCGGGTCTTGGCCGTCGACGACCGCCGCGACAATCAAATGCTCATCGAGCGGATGTTGCGCAATGCCGGCGCCGATGTGACAATTGCCGGCGACGGGCAAAGCGCGATTGCGCAGGTGCTGCAGGCCGAGGCGGCAGGGACGCCGTTCGACGTCGTGCTGATGGACATGCAAATGCCAAATCTCAATGGTTACGAGGCCACCCGACAGCTGCGCGGCAGGCTGCCGGGTGCCGATTATTGCCCTCACGGCCAGCGCCATGAAAGGCGACCAGGAGCAATGCTTGGAGGCAGGCTGCGACGACTACCTGCCCAAGCCGATCGATTTTGGTCTGCTGGTCGAGACGGTGGGCCGACACGCCACCGCCAACCGCTGAGCGAAGGCCGTTAAGCGGCCGTGCCGCGATCCGCAGGGTATCTCTGTTGGCCGCGCGGCTGCTCGCAAAACTATCTAGCTGATCGCCGCGCAACCACTCAATGTCGCCACGCGGATCAACGGTTGGCCCGACGGGACGTAAGCCGCTCCTCGCGTCGAACACGGCGACCCTTTGAGGAAGTCTCTAACAAGCGCGGCTTGGGACGGCCGGAACACGCGCCGTTTGCGATCTGAGGCACAAAAGCGCCAGTCTCGACGCAAGTTGCGATTTCGCACGAAATGCGTCGGGCTTCCGATTTGGCATTCGCCTTGCTCACTTTACGAGAGGAAAAGTTTTTCACCCCCAGCGTTTGTGCGAGGTGTTTGCCATGAAGACTTCCAGTGGATCCGACCAGGCCCCCCTGCCCTCGGAAAGCCCTCCGACGCCCGTTCTTCCGACGGCATTGGGTTCCAACGTGCCGACAAACGAAGTGCCACAAGCAGCCGTGGCACATGCCGAACGCCTGGTCGAAGAACTGGGATCGGTGGAGCTCGCCAAGCACGCCGTCGATCTGGCCAAGCAAGCCGTGGAGGCCGTGGCCAATCAGGGTGAGCCTAATGCTACGGAGACGGAGCTCGATCAGCTACTCGGCTATGCGACACATCAGGCCCTGCTGGACGCGTCGTCGCCGATCGAATCCGGCGACGGCAAGAAGTGGTATCTCACCCATTTGTCCGACGACAGTTGGGTGGCTTGGAACGAGGTCGACTGCAAGGCCGACCGCCATTTTGTCACCGTCGAAGAGGCCCGGGCCAGCGTGCCGCATGTGGCCGGCTTCACCGGCTCGTCGACGTTGGGCTGAGTTGGCAGCCGGTCGGCAGGTCGCGGGCCCGCTGACCGGCATAGCGGCTCGGCTGGGCGGTTGTCAGCGGCCCGGCAGGACGGGTTCGGCCGTGTTGATCTGACTGTCGATCGAGATGCCCAGCTGGCGGATTTTGTGCCGCAGGCTGCCGCGGGTGATGCCCAGGATTTTGGCCGCTTTCGACTGATTGCCTTCGGTGTGGTCGAGCACGGTGGTGAGCAGGAT
Source organism: uncultured Planctomycetaceae bacterium (assembly GCA_963828155.1). Lineage (GTDB taxonomy): Bacteria > Planctomycetota > Planctomycetia > Pirellulales > PALSA-1355 > CAWCAX01. The sequence continues at coordinate 714,103 of CAWHDQ010000004.1, read as the reverse complement.
AGCGCTCGGCCATCTCGATCGTTTCGGCGTGCAATTGGGCCGAGCCGGAGTGCAACCGCTGGTTGACGAAGGCGTGCAGATTGGCCGCGCCGGCGTGGCGCTGGTGGCCGTTGAGTTCCGGCTCCGAGGGCTGCGGAGCCGTGATCTCGCGCGGCAAGAAAGCCGCGATCAGCACCGGCCCGGTCGAATGGACCAGGGCTTGGCGAACCACGTTCTGCAGTTGCCGGACGTTGCCCGGCCAGCGGTAGTTGAGCAGCATTTCCAAGGCGTCGGGCGCGATGCTGTCGACGTCCTTGCCCAGCTCGCGGCGGAAGCGGGCGACGTACCAGTCGAGCAGAATCCGGATGTCCTCGCGCCGCTCGCGCAGAGGGAGGCAACTGAATCGTGAAGCCGTTGAGCCGATAGAACAGGTCCTCGCGAAACTCGCCGCGGCTGACCATTTTTTCCAGGTCGCGGTTGGTGGCGGCGATGATCCGCACGTCGGTCTGAATGGTTTGCGTGCCGCCGACCCGCTCGAAGCGCTGCTCTTGGAGCACTCGCAGCACTTTGCTCTGGACCAGGGGCGACATGTCGCCGACCTCGTCCAGAAACAGCGTGCCGCCGTTGCACTGCTCGAACTTGCCGATCCGCTGCATGGTGGCCCCGGTGAACGAGCCTTTCTCGTGGCCGAACAGTTCGCTTTCGAGCAGCGATTCGGCCAGCGCGGCGCAGTTGACCGCCAGGAACGGTCCGGCCGCGCGGCGGCTGTGATGATAGATCGCCCGCGCGACCAGCTCCTTGCCCGAGCCGCTCTCGCCGCGGATCAGCGTGGCCACGTCCTGCGGAGCGACGCGGCCGATGGCCTTGTAGACTTCTTGCATTTGCGGCGTGCGGCCGATCAGCAGGTCGCCGGGCGTGGGCCGGTCGCCGTCGGCCTGAAACTGCACCGGCACGTGCATCAGCCGGCGAATCTCCAGGGCTTGCGTAACCAGCTGCTGCACGCGGTCCAGATCGAGCGGCTTGAGCAGATAGTCGAACGCGCCCAGGCTCATGGCCTCGATGGCCGTATCGCTCGAGCCGCCGGCGGTGATGAAAATGACCGGCACCTTGGGGGCGATGTCGTGAATCCGCCGGCAGGCTTCGATGCCCGACATGTCGGGCAGCATCACGTCGAGCAGCACCACGTCGGGCTCGGCGGCCTCGATCAGGGCGAGCCCATCGGCGGCGGTGGCGGCGACTTCCAATTCGACCGGCACGTCGCGCAGCGCCGGCAATCAGCGTCCGCAGCGAACGGTCGTCGTCGATCAAAAGGAGCCTAGCCATAAACAGATTGCTCTTTCTTCAGACGCTTGCCCCGGATTCGCTGACCGGCTCTATCTTGACAGTCTGCGGCCTGATTGACAATCGACCACATTCCTCAGCCTCTCTTGAGTTTGCACGAGAATCGGCTCGAGCTGCCCTCGTTCGGGGTGCGACTGGGTGGCAGGCGACCACAATGGTTCACGCCGCGTCATGGATTTTATCAGCGATCAGGGACAAAAACGGGCGAACCGCGAGTCGCAAGCTGGCATTCTGCGGATTTGGTTGGATTTTGACCCACTGGCACGCCCCGTGCATTAACAGACCTGCGACGAATGCGGCGAATTGCCGCACGGCAAAACGTCCTGAATTGAATCACCGCACCCTATTGTGAAGGAGATTGTCATGTTGTCCTGGGCATTGACTTTCCTGGTGATCGCGCTGATCGCCGCCGCGTTGGGCTTCGGTGGAATTGCCGGCAGTGCGGTGGGTATCGCCAAGATCCTGTTCGTGGTGTTTCTGATCCTGTTTGTGGTCAGTCTCCTGTTCGGGGGGCTCCGCAGGCCGATGGTCTAGGCGCCCGCGGGCATGGATTCCACCGACACGCTCGATCGGCGGGATTGTCCGCCGGCGAGAGGCACTTCGCCCCTGATCGACTTTGTGGTACCGGGGGGTGCCACTGGTGTGCAAACGACTGCCTGGCGGCCCGCATTTGCCTTCAAACGAATGTCAGCAAGCCGGGCAGTCGTTTGGCGCTTCTGGATCGGATATCCTTCCGCTAATGGCTTTTTGCTTGCGGGAATGGAAGGCTCATCGAAGAGGATTGCACCTTTCCAGGCCGCGTCTTGGATCGCTATGGATATCGATTCGAATCGCTATCGGCGACGCTTGCCCGTCGGAGCTGAAATTCAGCCGGCCGGTGGAGTGCATTTCCGCCTTTGGGCCCCGCGCGTGCCAGGCCGTCGAAGTGGTCGTGACCGACGCCGCTGGCCCGGATTCGGCGGGGTGTTCGACCTCCATTGCATTGCTGGGCGAAGGAGGCGGCTACTTTTCGGGTTATTATCGCCACGCTCGCGCCGGCAGCCAGTATGGCTTCCGCCTGGACGGTGCCGGAAAATTACTCCCCGACCCCGCCTCGCGCTATCAGCCCGACGGTCCCCACGGCCTCTCCGCCGTCGTCGATCCCGCCGGTTTCACGTGGCATGATCAGGCCTGGGCGGGCATTCCGCTCCGCGGGCAAGTGATCTACGAGTTGCACATCGGCACCCTTACGTCCGCTGGCGATTGGGAATCAGCGACCGCCGAGCTACCGCGCCTCGCCGAACTGGGAGTGACGCTGTTGGAAGTAATGCCGGTGGCCGATTTCCCCGGCCAGTTCGGTTGGGGTTACGACGGAGTCAACCTGTTCGCCCCGACCCGGCTGTACGGAACGCCCGACGAATTTCGCCGGTTCGTCGATCGCGCCCATCAGCTGGGGCTAGGGGTTCTACTCGACGTCGTCTACAACCACTTCGGCCCGGACGGAAACTACCTGGGCCAGTTTTCGGCGGATTACGTCACCGATCGCTTTCACACCGACTGGGGCGAGGCGATCAACTTCGATGGCCCCGAGGCCGGGCCAGTGCGGGAGTTCTTCGTCAACAATGCGGGCTACTGGGTCGATGAATTTCATCTCGACGGTCTGCGGATCGACGCGGTGCAGGCGATCTACGATCGCTCGCCCGAGCATATCCTGGCGGCGATCGGCCGCCGCGTGCGTCAAGTCGCAGCCGACCGGGGCGTGCTGGTCGTCGGCGAGAACGAATTGCAGGACGCCCACCTCATGCGGCCGATCAGCCACGGCGGGGCCGAGCTCGACGCCGCCTGGAACGACGACTTTCATCACGCGGCTCGAGTCGCCCTGACCGGTCAAGCCGATCATTATTACGCCGATTACCAGGGCACGCCCCAGGAACTGATTTCGAGCGTCAAGTGGGGCTACCTGTATCAGGGGCAGTGGAACACGCGGCAGCAAAAGCTTCGCGGATCGCCGGCCCTGGACGTCGAAGCCCCGCAGTTTATTACGTTCCTCCAGAACCATGACCAAGTGGGCAACACGCCCTACGGCTGGCGATTGCACGATTTGACGTCGCCGGGCCGGTTGCGGGCCGCGACGGCCCTACTACTGCTCGCGCCGGGGACGCCCATGCTGTTTCAGGGGCAAGAGTACCACGCAGCCTCGCCGTTTCATTATTTCGCCGACCATGCGGCCGAGCTCGGGCGGCTGGTCCGCTCAGGGCGGGAAGAGGCTCAGCGGCAATTTCGCTGCTTGGCCGGACCCGATGCGGCGCCCCACTTCGTCGATCCCTGCGATCGGCGGACCTTCCTTGAATCGAAGCTCGCACCGCCCAACGATCGGCGGTGCCAGCTGGCCTTCGCGCCTGCATCGTGACCTGATCGCCCTCCGGAAGAGCGACCCGGTGTTTGCCGCTCAAGACGCCAGCCGGGTACACGGTGCGGTGCTGGGGCCCGAGGCCTTCATCCTGCGTTTCCAGGGGCCGAGCGATGATGATCGGCTGCTCTTGGTCAATTTCGGACGCCAGCTGGCACTCGCCCCGCTCACCGAGCCATTGATGGTGCCACCCCGGGGCTGCCAATGGCAGTTGCTGTGGTCGAGCGAGGATCCGCTCTACGGCGGACTGGGAAGTGGCGCGACGCTGGGCCTGGGCGACATCCTGCACCCGCACGCGGCGCTGGTCTTCAAGTCGGCACCTTTGGAAACCACCCGCGAGCCCAATTCATGAGCCTGCTGACAGGACCGGCTCCCGTGGTCGAACCGCCCGCCGCCGATTGGTATAAGGAGGCCGTTGTCTACCAGTTGCACGTCCGATCGTTCTTCGACGGCAACGACGACGGGATCGGCGATTTTGTCGGCCTGACCAAAAAGCTCGATTATTTGCAATCGCTCGGCGTGACGGCGGCATCTGGCTGATGCCCTTCTATCCCTCGCCCTTGCGGGACGACGGCTACGACATTTCCGACTATCAACAGGTAAATCCTGTCTATGGGACGTTGGGCGAATTCGAGCAGTTCATTCGCCAGGCCCACGAGCGCAACCTGCGGGTGATCACCGAGCTGGTCATCAATCACACTTCGGATCAACATGCGTGGTTTCAGCGGGCTCGGCACGCCGAACGGGGCGACCCGGCGCGGGATTTCTACGTCTGGAGCGATACAACCGAGAAGTATCGCGACGCGCGGATCATCTTTCGCGACTTCGAGACCTCGAACTGGTCATGGGACCCCGTCGCCAAGGCTTACTACTGGCATCGCTTCTACGCACACCAGCCCGATTTGAACTTCGATCAGCGCGACGTGCACGAGGCGATTTTCGAGATCGTCGATTTCTGGCTCGGGCTGGGCGTCGACGGTCTGCGGCTCGACGCCGTGCCGTACCTTTATGAACGCGACGGCACGAATTGCGAGAACCTGCCCGAGACTCACGCCTTTCTACGGCAATTGCGGCACCGCGTCGATCAGAAGTTCCCCGGGCGGATGCTGCTAGCCGAAGCGAATCAATGGCCCGACGACGCGGTCAAGTATTTCGGCAGGGGGACGAATGCCACACCGCGTTTCACTTTCCGATGATGCCGCGGCTGTACATGGCCGTGCACATGGAGAACCGCAAGCCGATCCTTGAAATCCTCGAACGCACGCCCGCCATTCCGGACAACTGCCAGTGGTTCCTGTTCTTGCGCAACCACGACGAGCTGACTTTGGAAATGGTCTCCGACGAGGAGCGCGATTACATGTATCGGGCCTATGCCAAGGACGCCCGGGCCCGGATCAACCTGGGCATTCGCCATCGCTTGGCTCCCTTGATGGAAAAATACCGAGCCAAGATCGAGCTGATGAACGGCCTGCTCTGTTCGCTGCCGGGGACCCCGGTGATCTACTACGGCGACGAAATCGGAATGGGCGACAACATCTACCTGGGGGATCGCAACGGCGTCCGCACCCCCATGCAATGGACGCCCGACCGCAATGCCGGCTTTTCGGCGGCCAATCCCCAACAGCTCTACCTGCCGGTAATCATCGACCCCGATTACCGCTTCGAGCTGATCAATGTTGAAACGCAGTCGCGCAATCCGCACTCGCTGCTCTCCTGGATGAAAGCGCTGATTCGATTGCGGCGCGGGGCACCGGCGCTCAGCCGCGGTTCGCTGGAAGTGCCGCCATCCGCCAACCCCAAGGTGCTTGCTTTCGTCCGCAGCTGCCGAGAACAGTCGATCCTGGTCGTGGCGAATCTGTCGCGGCATGCCCAGTACGTCGAGATCGACCTGTCGGCGCATGCCGGATTGACGCCGGTCGAAATGTTCGGCAAGTCGCGGTTTCCGACGATCGGCGCGGCCCCCTACCTGCTGACGCTCTCGCCGCATGCATTTTTCTGGTTCGCGCTGGAAGCCAACGCGCCGGCCGGTTGAGCCGCCACGCGTCGTAGAGGACCGAAGTTCCGACGGATCTGCAGCCGGCCCGCGATCACTCGGTCGCCAGGAGTGCGACCGGAAAATCCTGCCAGACTTCGCCCAAATCCAGAATCAACGGGCCGTCCGGCTCGCCGCTCGCGGACAGCACGCGGCCGGTGAGCACGTGCCGCCAGCGGCGGGGGGCGGCGGGGGGCAAAGTGATGCGGGTTCCCTGCCACCAGCGGGCCGGCGACCACGTCTCCTGCGGCCCGTGCCCGCCCGATTCCGCTTGTTCCAAGGCCGATTGCACCCACCTCGGCACAATGCACAACGACTGACTTTCGTCCGATTGTCGTGCGAAGGCGACCACGCGCTCGGCCTGCGGTCCGGTCGCCGCCAGCGGCAGGTAGGCTCCCTGCTGAAACTCCGAGCGGCGCCGCCGCCAGTCTAACGCCCGTGACAGTACAAACATCTTCAGCCGCTTGTCGGGCCAGCGGCCCAACCACAGGGCCGCGCTCTCGGCCGGCGCCGCCCCGTGGTCTGCCAGCTCGGTAAGTGCTTCGCGCCGCTCGGCAAAATCGACCGGCCGGCGGTTATCGGGGTCGACCAGGTTGAAGTCCCAGAACTCGGTCCCCTGGTAGAAGTCCGGGACGCCCGGGGCGCAAATCTTGACCAGGAGTTGAGCCAACCCGGTCACAAATCCGGCGTCGGCGATCGAGCGGGCGAGCGCGTCCAGATCGGCGACGAAGCTGCCCTCGCCCGCGGTCAGAATCTGCCGCACAAAATCGGTCAGCGCTTGTTCGTATTCGGCGTTGGGATGGAGCCAGCTGGTATGCAGCTTGGCCTCGCGAAACGCCTTCAGGAAGTAGGCCTCAAGCCGATCCAGATAAGCGGGCTCGACGGCCGACTTCGCCGCTTCGCACGGCCAGGTGCCGACCAAGGTTTGATAGATGAGATATTCCTCGTTCGCGTCGGGTGCGGGTTCCCCATCCAGCTCGCGCTTGGCTGCCGCATTGCACGCCTGCCAGCGTTCGATGGCCGCCTGCCAGCGGTCGGGGATTTCGGCCAGCACGCTCAGCCGAGCCCGCAAGTCCTCGCCGCGCTTCGTGTCGTGGGTGCCCGAGCTGAGCATCGTCCGCGGCCAATCACGAGCCTGGCTCGTCAACCGCTCGTGAAATTGTTCCCGCGTCGCCGGCGGAAAGGCCGGATGACTGCCGACCTCGTTCAGCGAAGCGAGCGGGTAGTAGCGGTAGAAAGCGGTGTCCTCGAGCCCCTTGGCGGTAACGGGCCCGGTCACTTGCTGTAAACGCAGGACGAACTGGCGCCGCTCGGCCAGAGCCTCGGGTGACAAGCCGGCCGGATCGTCGTGGAGCAAAAGAGAAGCGAGAAAGTCGAAGAACGTCGGGCTCATCGCCGGGTTGCGATGCCGGGCCAGGCGGATGGCCTGCTGAATGCGGCTCCGGTCTTCGTCGCGCACGGCCGCCGCACCCGGCGAATCGTAGGTCCGGTAGACGGGAAAACAGGCGACCAATTCGCACGCGCCCGGTGCAGCGCCGGCCGGGTAAAATCGCGCGACCAGCGATGCTGTTCGGCGATGCGGGCCAGTTGCTGGGACAGCACGTTCAACTCGCTGGAAAGCGAGGTGGAGAGGATCGTCCGCTTGCTTTCGTAGAGCACTTGGGGAAAGCGGTCGACGTCGCCAACGAACTGGCTGTAGATCCGCCGCAGCGTGCTGGCTCCGACCCGATCGACGAACAGTCCGCCCAATAGGCTCAGGAAGTCGTAACCGGTCGTGCCGTCGATCGGCCAGTCGGCCGGCAGCGATTCGTCGGGAGCCAGGATCTTCTCGACGACGCAGTAAATCGGCGCCCGCGTTTGGCCCGCCCGGCTCGCCAAGTCGCGCAAGTACTGTCGCGGGTCGAGCAGACCGTCGACGTGATCGATCCGCAGCCCGGTTACCCAGCCCTTGTCGACATAGCGAAACAGCGTCTCGTGCACGGCGGCGAAAACTTCCGGATCCTCGACCCGAATGGCAGCCAAGGAGTCGACGTCGAAGAACCGGCGATAGTTGATCTCGTCGGTTGCCACGCGCCAGTAACTCAGCCGATAGGACTGCTCGGCCAGCAGGGCTTCGAGCTGGTCGAAGCTGTGGGGGGCGCCGGCCCGACCGTTGAATTCGGCGAGCGTGGCGGCGAGCGCGGCCCGCAGCGGCGCGCTTCCCGCGACGAGATCGGCCAATTGCCGACCGAGGTCCTGTTTGTCGGTGGTCCGGCGCTGGATCGATTCCGGTTGCGCGTCGCTGGTGGCGGGTAACGCTTCGAAGGCGACAATCAACCGGGCCAACTCGACGTTGGTGGCCACCTGCTCGAGCTGCTCCGGATCGAGCCGCGTTTGGACCTGCCGCAGCACGATCGGCCAGCTGCGCGGATCGGTCGGCAACTTGCGACCTGGGCATTCGACCACGAAGCGACCGTCGGCATAATCGAGCCGAATCTCGCCCGCCTCCAGCACTTTGCCGAACTGATCGCCAAGCACTGCCAACAGGATCTTGTCGCGCAGGGCGGCTTTGGGCGGCGACCAATCGATGTCGAAAAACCGTGCATAACGCGAACACTGGCCATTCTCAAGCACGTCGCGCCACCAGGCATTGTGCTCGTCGTCGATGCCCATATGATTGGGTACCACGTCCAGCACCAGACCGAGGCCGTGCTCGCGCAATTCGTCGGCCAGAGATGCCAGCTCGCGTTCGCCGCCAAAGCGGGGATCGATCTGGCGGTGATCGACCGTGTCGTAGCCATGCGTGCTGGCGGCGCAGGCGCGAAAAATGGGCGACAAGTATACTGCCCCGATGCCCAGTGCCCCGAGATACCGGACCAGCTCGCGCACGTCCTCCAGCCGCATCACCTCGCCCAGTTGGATGCGGTAGGTGGCGGTCGGCGTTGGGTCGGGAGCGCGATTCAAAATCTGCTATCCTGGTAAAGAGCGACCACGCCACCTCGGCGGCGCCGTTCGGGCAGGCGCTCAGGCAGCTCGCGGGATGCACGGAATTCCCCCAAGAGCAGATGATGTACCGCTCGCCGGTCTAATTGCATCCGCAATGACTCGACGCGAGTCAAAGGACGTGGCCCCGATGAAAGCGCGGGCCTCGCCGGTCGGGAAGGCCTTTGGTTATCCAGCGATCAACCGGGCCGTCCTGCGGCCAGAAACCCTTGGCTGGGCGGCGATCATCGAGTTCGCTTCCCTTTCAACATTAGGTTGCTCATCTTTTTCACAGGAGCTTTTTTGGCCTAAAGAGAGGAAACACGGACGGCCGGTCCGGACTTCAACCCAATTGGTATATGTTTTGCCTATTCCCGGACCGGCTTTACGTGTTTCAGCGATTACAGATCGCTGGTCCACCGGCAGACCATTGTGCATCTCCACCTGAGCAGCAATTGAGCATGGCGGTCGCCGAACGGACATGGTCTGTCCAAATTCCAGGCGGGGGTCGCCGGAGGGAACCCACTCGATGATGAAATCGCATGATTCGATGTCCGGCCCTACCGATCTGGCTGGGAAACCCCCCGTCGTCGAATCGCAATCTCCCCCGCAGGAGTTAAATTCATCCCCCCAAGATTTGAACCTCGACGGTGCGTTGGCTCGCTTGCGCGGCGATCGAGATTTGCTCGGTTCGTTAATTGATATCTTTCTGGAGGACGCCCAGCCACTGCTCGATCGGGTCAAGACTGCGTATCACGCGTCCGACCGTGCCGCGCTGCACTACGCTGCTCATAGTTTGCGTGGTCTGGCAGCCAACTTCGATGCCAAGGACGTCATTGAACCAGCGCTGACTATTGGAAAAATTGACCGCCCCAAATGAAAGCTTCGATGCTTCGACCGACGCCGCTCTGCGCGGCTCGAGCGGGCAACCACAAGGCTAACCGATCGTCTGCGGCGGTTTCGCCAGGCGTGAGAAGCATCGCGCCGGTGTGATCGGCGCACTGGCCCCTGGGTGGAAGGTCCGATCAATGCCTAAGAGTCCGAGAGTCAACTACCCTTCGCTCTGGCTGGCGGTTTGCGTTTTGGCCGAGGCATCATTCAGTTTCGCTGGCTCTCCGCCGGGAGTGGCGTCGAAGGCCGCCGATCCGATCGAGTCGGGCGATTTGGAAGTCATGAGCCGCGGGCCTATTCATGAGGCGTTTGCGGCGCTGCCGCGCGCTGAACTGCAAGCGCCTGTCTTAGTGCGCCGCGCCCTCCAGCGTCACTGGCCGAACGCGTGCCACCGCTCGCGCCGCCCGGCGAGTCCCAATGGATCTCCGGTTATTGGACTTGGAATGATCCATTGGACTGTTGGTTGTGGGTGTCCGGCATCTGGCGAGTCCCTCCGCCGGAACGGCAGTGGGTCCCCGGCTATTGGTTATCGGCCCAAGGCGGCTATCGCTGGGTATCGGGCTTTTGGTCAACCGCCGACGCGGCAACCCAGATGTACGTCACCGCTCCGCCGCCGGCCAAAACAGATGACGCTCCGATCCGCCCTGGCCCGGATGAATTTCGCAGCGCCGGCAATTGGCAGCCCGAATCCGGCGAATTTGTCTGGCGTCCGGCGAGCGCAGGTCCGTTTTAGTTCGCGGCGCGTATGGGTGCCCAGCCAATACTCCTGGACGCCCGGCGGATTCGTCTGGGTGGCGGGCTATTGGGATTGGCCGTTCGCGGAGCGCGGCTGGGTTTTTGCACCCTTGGGACTGACCGATTCCGATGCGGCCACGGCTTCCTGGGTCGTCACGCCGGAGGTGCTGCTCAATCCGAATCGCATGTTTTTCGATCTCTACGTGCGTCCGGCTCGGGGTTGGTATTACAGCGGAGACTTCGATGCCCGCCGCGACCGGCGGTACGGACTCTTCCCGATCGCTGAATATGCCCAAAGGCACGTGGAGCCGATCTTCGAGCACCTCGACTGGATGCACGGGCGGCAACATCCAAATTGGCTGCGCGGGACAGGCGGCCGAGAGCAACCGGCCGGTGGAAGGCTTTTCCAGCTTGAGCAGCATTCAGGCCCACGACCGGTTCGTCTGGCTCCGCAGCGCCACCTCGCGGGCCGAGTTAAGTGATCGCTTCACGCGATTGACTCGCCAGCAGCTGGCCGCAGCCCAAGATCGAGTCGGTGAGATGCGCCGCCAAGCCCTTGCGCGGCGGGCCGACGAATTGGCACGCGCGCAAATGGAATCGCCGACCGTCGCGGCGGCGCAGGCTGTCGCGGGGCGACAAGCCCCTCGCCCGATCGCCGCCCATTCAGCACCGGAAGCACGCAATCTGACCACCACGACCGGGCCCGGCTCGACGAATCTCAGGCCGAAGTCGATCATTTCCCACAATGGGCTCGCCCGCGATGACCTGGACATCGATTCGGTTGGCACCCCCGAGGACCTGACCGCCGATTCGACGATCGGTGCGGGCTTGCGGCTCGACGATCGCGCCCAGCTTGTACGGTGCGGCCGCGGTCGCAGGGCGTTCTCTGATCGCCACGGGGGGCGGTGGCCGCGGGCTCTCCTCGCGAGCGATGATTTACAATGGCCTGCCGCAGGGTTACGGCAATACGTTCGGCGGCGTGCCTGCCGTCACCGGTGGCGGCGGTGTGCCTTCGTTCCCCGCGGGAATCGGCAGCGGCTACCAGGGCGGCTCGCCAGCCGGGGGGATCAATGCGCCCGGTGGGGCCTACGGTTTGGGAAGTCCCGGCGGCGGGCCCGCATTCTATGGAGCAGGTGGCGGCGGCACCGGGCACGGGTCGCCCGGTGGGGGATCGTGAGTGGCTGGCCATGCAGAGGGAAGATTGAAATGAAATGTTTGGAATCGGGATGGCGCCGTGCCGTAGCGGAAATCGGTCTCGCAATACTCTTTTCTCTCGCCATGTCATCCATGTTGATGGCCGCGGATTCGGTCGCGAATAAGGCTCCGGTCACCGCCGCCCGACAACCTGGCAAAGCGAGTGCCGGAGCAGCGGCGGAAAAAAAGACCGCGGATACGCCGTCTGCCGAGAACGCTTTCGCGGAAAAGCCGGATGAGACGTCCGATAATCTGCTCCCAGACGAGGAGGAGTTGGCACGGCAGCGAGCCGAGATCGATGCCAGTTATGCCGAGGTCTATGGAAAGATCGCGGAGCTCAACCTGCAATCGGCATCGATGCCAATCGCCGCGTGCCCAACACGGTGGCTCCGGCCGAAATCGATCGGCTGCGTCAGATCGTCCGCCTGGCGGAGGTCCAGGCGAAGTCCATCGAGGCAGGCGACTCGGCCAGCGACCCGAACATGACCGTCGAGAACGACGCAAGCCAGGTCCAGATGACTCAGGAAGCGCTCCGCCGTACGGTCGCGGCCAACAACCGGGCACCGGGTGTCGTGCCGCGGATCGAGCTCGAGCGGCTCCGGCTCCTGGCCGAACTGGCCCGGCTACAGCTGGCCAAGGACAAGCTCGCCGTCGCCGAAAAGAAAGCCGCCGGCGAGTTCCGCAAGCGTTTCAAGCTGCTCGAAGCGCAGGTCAAAGAATTGCAGGCCGCGGTCGATCGTTTGTCGCAGCGCCCGGCGCCGCCGGCCCAGGCCGCCTCGCTCTCGACGTCCCGCCCGCCGGCAAAGTGAGCTCACTGCGGAATGGCGACGGTCATCCCATCGGCCTTCGATCCCAAATACTGATACGTCTGGTGATCGATCGTGTCGGGCAGGAAAAAGACCGATCCGTCACCGAAGGCGAATTGGCAACCGCTGCCCGCATGAGCGCTGCGATAGCCGAGCGAAGTGTTCCAGTTCGCCCAGTTGTTGCAGCCGTTGGGATTGGTCTGCGAACAGGTATCGTAATTGATCGGAATGATCGTCGAGCAGAGCCCCTGGCTGTCGTTCGACACGGCCCAGCCATTGCTGACGTGCGTGGCGCACTCGGGCCGGGTTTCGCCGAAGAAAATAGTCTTCGACAGACCGTCGGTGATTTGATTCAGCTTGACCGGCACGCCTTGGCGGTAAAACGGTCCGGCAAAATTGTTAGCCACGCCGTACGGGCCCAGGGCAAAGCTGTCCCAATTGTTGGGACACGGCATGGCCGGATTGTCGATCAGGGCGTTGGCCCCCGACGAGGCGGCGTAGTTCTGGCTCGACATGCCCGAGCTCGGGATAATCGGCGGCGCATCGTCGGTCGGACAGATGTACGTCGGAATGATCGCCGAGCCGATGAGCGTGGTGGAACCCTTCATGTACTGAAAATCGGTCGTCGACTGGGTGAAGTCGAATTGGTCATAGACCGTCTGTTGTTCGATGAAGGGCAGCAAGTGCAACAGGATCGTGCCGAAGCCGCTCTGGTTGTAGGTGGGGGATACGTACCACAGCGCACGGGCGGCAGAATTTTGTTCACGTCGACGTAGTTGTGTACCGCCAGGCTGATTTGCTTGAGGTTGCTGGCGCACTGCGTCCGCCGGCCGGCTTCGCGTGCCGCTTGCACCGCCGGCAGCAGCAGCGCGATCAAAATGCCGATGATCGCGATCACGACCAACAGCTCTACCAGGGTGAAGCCCGATTGTCGCTTGGTCAGCCGGCGGCGGTCGCATAGCGGCTCTCGCTTAAAGCTCGAAATCGCAGCGGTTCGGCCCCGGCTTGACCTCGGCCGTCAGACCGGAATCCTTCGGCGAGGCCAGCTGCTCGGGCAACAGCGAACGCTTGACGACGCCGCCGGGTCCAGGCGGCCCCGACAACCCCTGATCGTCGGCCGTGGCGCCGGAAATGACCTGCTTGGAAATCGCAACGTTGCAGCGACCGACCAGGGCACCATCCTCCGGATCGAACGTGGTCAGGCGGTATTCACCGGCAGCGTTGGTCACTCCGGTCGCGGTCCGCCCGCCTGCCTGGGGAACGAACATCACGGCAGCCCCCTCGACGGGCTCACCCTGCAGCGTGACCTTGCCGGTCACTTGTCCCAGCGCGGGTCGCGACTTGCCGCAGCCCGCCGTCGCCAGGACCAACACGATCGCCACACAGCAAATTCCCTGCCGGCCGTTCATCTCCCGACTCCCCCACCCACGATGTACAGACTGCTTCATCGCCGCGGCGGATTTAAAAGAACGAGCGCCGGTGCGGTCGCAACCTGCTAATAACGTAGGCTTTTTTCGCGCATTTGAATAGGCACGTCCTGACGCCCGACCTGGCCGCTAGTCGGCAATCAATGCCGGGATCTGGGCCGCGGCGTGCGCATCCAGCTCGGCGGCCGAGACCGATGAATCGGCTTCGAAGATCAGCAGGTTGCAGCCGTGCCAGCCGCCATGCAGCGGTTCGGTGATTCGGGCGACGGCCGCGACATACATGCAGCCTTCGAGAATCTTGGCCGAAAGTTCTTCGGCGAGCTCTTTGCTGAGATAGCCGATCTGCTCGCCGCTCTTGCGGAGCACCTTGATCGCGTTCTCGTCGTAGGCGTTGCCCGGATCGGCCACCAGCCGGAGCGGTTCGCCCGGCTGGCACTCGCCCACGACCATTTGCCGCCAGGTGCCGTCGGCGTTGTTCTGCGTGACGCCGACGACCTTGGTGAAAAAATGGCGGATGCGTTCCATCGGTCCACTTAGTAAAAACGGTCCCGGGCAGTCGTCGAATCGGACCTGCTCAGGGCAATCCTTGGGCTCGCGGCACTAGCCCCCCCGACCAAGAAAGAAGGCTTGCCGCACAACGACTTGCGGCAAGCCTCTGCCAGAGCGGGAGAAGGGGATCGAACCCTCGACAGTCGCGTTGGGAACGCGATACTCTACCACTGAGTTACTCCCGCGATCGGAGATTCCGCCGCGAAGATTCGCACGGCGTGGCCCGCGGCGGCTGCTCCGCACTCAAGTTTAGAGAGCGGTGCCGCTTATGACAAGCAAGCTATGCACGTCTGCCCGACTCGGTCGCCCGTCGTCACTCGACCAGGGCCAGTTCCGCGGGCGTGATGGGCATTGGCCAAGGGCACTGGGGGCGGCTGCAATTCGTACTGCACAGCAGCTCTCCCAGAATGTCGCCGATCGGACGCAGCGAACCCGCTCGCTCCGCCGGTGCGACGGCCAGCGGCGGCAATAATTCCGTTGCCAGGGCGATCATCGTCAAAAATCTCCTGCCGGGCCCAGATTCCCACGCGGAAGAGGCTCTTTGGGCCTCGCTGTCAAGGATTTTAGAGGATACTGTACAAATGTCAACTCCCCGGCCGGTGCGGGACCGACCGTGCTGGCAATTCGGGGAACGAACCAAGGCGATCGACGCAAAAACCGCAGGCGGCTAACGGCGCTCGAGCATCCGCAGCAACGGCGCTTCGTTGTCGGCTTGGGGAGCCACTGCGGCCGGCTCGCGATAGGGGGTCTGGTTTTCGTACAAGGCCAGGCGGTTGGTTTCGCGGGCAAGCTGCTCGGCCGGCGCCAATTCGATCGCCTTCTTCTGCGTGGCGATGGCGGCTTCGAAATCGCCGCCGCTGGCCTGGGCCGCGGCCAGGGTTTCCAGGTAGCGATAGTCGGTGTCGCCGTCCAGCGCGATGGCTTTTTCGGCCGCTTGCAGGGCCAGCTCCTCGTTGCGGTAGCTTTCGTCGGGGCAGGTGGCCATCAGCCAGGCGGCACTTTGGTACGCCCGGCCCAGTTTCGGATTGACCTTGATCGCCGTGCGATAGTCGTGGGCGGCTTCGGCATAGTTGCCCTGATCGGCGTGCAGGTCGCCGCGGTTGGTAAAGGCGGCCGCAGCCTGCGGATCGATCCGTACGGCCTGGCTGTAATCGTCCAATGCCTCGCGAGTGTGATGCAGGCGGTAATGGGCATGACCGCGGCTGTTGTAAGCGGCGGCATCGCGGGGTGCCAGCTTGATGGTCTGGGTGTAATCCTGGATCGCCGCTTCGAACTGCTGCTTCTCGTACCGCAACTCGCCGCGGTTGAACCAGGCATTGGCGTAGTGCGGGTTCATCTTGATCGTTTGATCGAAGTCGGCGATCGCCTCGTCGAACTTGGCCAGCGTGGCCAGCGTGACGCCCCGATTGTGGAAATGCCGCCACTTGGTATCGTCGAGCCGCACGGCCGCGGCAAAATCCTCCAAGGCTTCCAGGTTCTGGTCGGCGTCGGCCCGCAGCTCGCCGCGGCGATTGTGGGCCCAGGCCATGAACTGTCGCGTGTAGGGAACCATCGCGCCGCTCAGGCCCGCCTTCACGCCCCGCTCGCACATCTCCAGAATCTCGCTGAGCTCCTCCTGATCGCGGACCTTTTTGCTCCGCTCGAAGGCCTCGCGCACGATCGCTTCGCCGGCGTTCGACGATTCGGGTGCGTCGCCGTGCCCGGACGTCGGCCGGACCTTCGCCGCGGCGGCGGGCTTGCCGCCCGAGACAGATTTGGTGTCGAGCGGCTGGGCCACCGTTTGCGGCGGGGCCAGGCGGCGCGGAACGGCACCGGCCCGCTCGATTTGCTGCGGCGTGGGCAAGTCAGGATCGAGCAGGTCCTGATCGGTGGCAGCGGCCGCGTCGGGATCGATCTCGTCGGGCGCGATCGGTTCGCCGGCCTTGGCTTGGCTACAGAAGAACAGGAGCACCGCCAGCGAGAACCCGGTCAGCGCGGAGAGAGCATTTCGGTGGGCGATTTCGCTTCCCGCCGACTCGTTTTGCCGTCGTGCCTGGAGCATCGCTGGGGGTCCTTGAAATGGTTGGGGGCCGGCCGTCGGGTGGAGGCGCCTGCCGCGTCAGGCCTGAGGTTCGGTCATCCGCCAGGGATCGAGAGCGGCCTTGAGCTTGTCGGCGGGCAGGATGTTCTGCTCTTCGCACAGCTGCCGAATGGTTTTGCCGGTCTTGAAGGCTTCTTTGGCCAGTGCCGCCGCCCGCTCGTAGCCGATGTGGGGATTCAAACTGGTGACCATCGCCAGACTCTGCTCGACGGCGGCCGCGCAGGCTTCGGCATTGGCCTCCATCTCGACTGCGCAGAACTCGACGAAAGCCTTGGTGACGCCGGCCAGCAGCATCACGCTTTCCAGAGCCGTCTGGCCCATGACGGGCATCATGATGTTGAGCTGGAATTGCCCGCCCGCGGCGCCGCTCAGCGTGATCGTGCCGTCGTTGCCCAGCACCCGGGCGCAGACCTGCATCATGCTCTCGCACATCACCGGGTTGACCTTGCCGGGCATGATCGAGCTGCCGGGCTGCCGGTCGGGGAGCATGACTTCATAAAACCCGCACCGGGGACCCGAGCCCAGCCAGCGGATGTTATTGGCGACGTTGAACAGCGTGGTGGCGATCGTGCGTAGTTGACCGTGGCACTCGACCAGGCCGTCGCGCTGGGCGTTGGCCTCGAAGTGGTTGTGGGCTTCGACGAACGCGATACCCGTCTCCCGGGCGAGTGCTTCGGCCACGCGGCGGCCGAACTCGGGATGCGTATTGATGCCCGAGCCCACGGCGGTGCCGCCGGCCGGCAATTCGACGATAGCGGTGATCGCCCGCTCGGCCCGCTCGACCGACAGTTGCAGTTGCCGCGCCAGGCCGCCGATCTCCTGCCCCAGGCGGAGCGGCGTGGCGTCCGCCAGGTGGGTGCGGCCGATCTTGATGATCTTGTCCCAGGCTTTGGCTTTGTCGGCCAGCGTGTCGGCCAGCAGGCGGAGGGCGGGCACGAGCTTTTCGTGGATCGACACGGCCACGGCCACGTGAATGGCCGTAGGAAACATGTCGTTGGTGCTCTGGCCCATGTTCACGTGATCATTGGGATGCACGTGCTTGGCCGTGCTGAAGCGATCGCCGCCGAGCAATTCGATGGCCCGGTTGCTGATTACTTCGTTGGCGTTCATGTTGCTGGACGTGCCCGAGCCGGTCTGAAAAACGTCGATCGGGAACTGATCGTCCCAGCGGCCGGCGGCCATTTCGCGGCAAGCGGCCATCAGTGCGTCGACGTCTTTGGCCGCGAGTGGGTTCTTGCCCGAGCCGGTCAGCTTGCCCAGGTCGCGGTTGGCGGTGGCCGCAGCCAGCTTGACCAGTCCCAGTGCGTGGATCAGCTCGGGGCGGAGCGGCCAGCCGGAGATTGGAAAATTCTCGATCGCCCGTTGGGTCTGGGCGCCGTAATAGGCCTGGGCGGGAACGCGCACGTCCCCCATTGAATCGTGTTCGACGCGGAACTCGGCTGATTTGCTAGCAGTCATCAATGTCGCAAAAGCTTGGGTCGGGGAAGTCCAAAGGGCCGCCGAACGGCCGGTGCGCGGTCATCATAGCGGCTCGAAACGGCTTCACAAAGGCCGGCGTACGCGGCACAAAACGGCTCCAGAGCGAGTGTCGCGCCGAGGTTGTGGGATCTCCGATGCGGTACCCCGCAGCATTAGCCCCCTATCGATTCTCCGCCCTCGGGGGGCCGGTTATGACGGCCCGACCTGCTGGACAGCCAGGCCGAATCACCGCCCGAGCGTGTTGCCGCTGCTGCGCCCCAGCGCTAGAATTCCAACGGTTGACCTCCATTCCTGGTAGAAGCGGCATGCCGAATTACAGCACCGAGACCGAATTCAACAAGCTCTTGGATGGGCGGTGCGACGTCGATCTGGTCGGCCTGATGTTGGAATTGGCCGCTGATCGTTACCCGAACCTCGACCGCGTCGGCTGCCTGCTGGAGCTCGACCGGCTGGGGGTCGAATGTGCCGCGCAGCCGGCCCTGTGCAGTTTCGGCACGATGGCCGATAAACTGGCCGCCGTGAGCCACGTGCTGTATGAGGTCGAAGGTTTTCACGGCGACCATGACAACTATTACGACGTCCGCAACAGCTACTTGAACGAAGTGCTCGCCCGGCGGACCGGCATTCCGATTTCGCTGGGGATTGTGTATCTGTCGGTTGCGGCCCGGGCCGGCTTGCGGCTGTTCGGCGTCAATACGCCGGGTCACTTCGTCCTGGGTTGCCCGGTCGGTTGCGACACGCTGTTCGTCGATCCCTTCTCGGGGGGCGAAGTGCTCGACCGCCGGGCCTGCCGACGTCGGGTGGAAAAGATCCTGGGCGAGAAGGACGTCATTCGCGATGAGGACCTGCGTCCCGCTCCGCCCCGCGACATCGCGGCCCGGGTGCTCCGCAATCTGAAGGCCGCGTATGCCCTGGTGAACGACTGGCGGGGAGCGCTCACCGTTCAGACCCGGCTGGCGGCGCTGTTGCCACAATCGGGCGATGAACAGCGCGACCTGGGCCTGATCTACCTTCGGGCTGGCGAGCCCAATCGGGCCCTGCCCCTACTGGAGCAATCGCTCTGCTCCTGCTCGGGCGAGCATGTCGAGCTGCTCCGCTGCTCGCTTCGCACGGCCCGCAAGCTGATGGCCGAAATGAACTATGCCAGGGCCACGGCGCGCTACATCAGCGTCCGATTCCGCATCCCGCGACCGTCGAGCCGACTGCGATTGTCCGGCCTCAAATTGTCTGCCATTATGAGGTTGCGCGGTGCGCCGTTGCTTGCGATGGCGAGCGACCTAGAATTGGCTGACGCCCGTAGAGGACTAGGGCGGAGTGATTGGCCGCGGCCAAGGAGCGTGCGAAATTGAGCTACCCGACTGACGAATACCATCCGGACCGGCTGGCAGCGCCCTTTGCTTCGCCGTTGGCGGTCGAGCCGCAGCCGGCCCCGCCGCAGTTCGACGCAGAGCCGTACCATCCGTTGCCGCTGACGCCGAATCAGGTGTTGCTGTTCGTCGCGGCCTGCTTTACGACGTACCTGGTGGATGGCCTGTGGTACTCGATCCCGCTGATGTTCACCTTGCTCTGCCACGAACTGGGGCACTTCATTCAAGCCCGCCGCTACCGGGTCACGGCCAGCTGGCCGTACTTCATTCCCGTCCCTTTCCCGCCTTTGGGTACGATGGGTGCGGTGATCCGGATGGAACGTTACATGGGCAATCGCAAGGCCCTGTTCGATATCGGTATCACCGGCCCGCTGGTGGGGCTGGTGCCGGCTCTGATCTTCAGCTTCGTCGGGCTGACGATGTCGAAGTTGGTGATCATGCCCCCGGGCGTGCGCGGCGGATTGGGCGAACCCCTCCTGTTTCAATGGCTCTGCGACCTGATCTTCGGGCCCCGCGGCCCGAATGAAGACATCTTCCTGCACCCGATGGCCTATGCCGGCTGGGTGGGAATCTTCATCACGGCGCTCAACTTATTTCCCATCGGCCAGCTCGACGGCGGGCACGTGCTGTACGCCCTGCTGCGGACTCGAGCCCATCTGGTGGCCCAGCTCGTGCTGCTGGGGGCGATCATCGGCGTGATTCTGTCGGGCAACTGGGGCTGGTCGCTGATGCTGGTGCTGCTGCTTTGGATCGGGCCCAACCATCCGCCCACCGCCGACGACGAAGAGCCGCTGGGCACCGGCCGCACCGTCCTCGGTTGGATCACCCTGCTGTTCATCATCGTCGGCTTCACGCCGCAGCCGTTCTTGTAGTGGCGCTCGATCACTCTGCCGATAATCGGCCGTGCCGTGAAGCGTAAGTGCGGCGATCGCGCTTGCTTCATTCCGTTAAGCCCGCCGGCGGATGCACTGAAGCTCGTACCGTTAAGCCCGCCGGCGGCGTCCGGCGGGTGCCCCGGCGCCGACGCTGCGCTCATCCCGCCGGACGCCGCCGGCGGGCTTAACAGAGGGGCTCGCTGGCGCGGCTGCCGCCTTGTGGCAACGGCCCGCTTACGCCCCGAATCGCTTGCGGAAAATCATCATGTGGTCGTCGTCGGCGTAATAGTCGGGGATCGTGGCGGCCAATTCGTAAGCGTGCTTCAAGTAGAACTTGCGCGTCAGGTCGTAGTGCGCCAGCGATGAGGTTTCGATGAACATCACCCGCCCCTTGCGCTGGGTGATGTCGGCCTCGATGTGCTTGAGCAGCTTGCCGCCAATCCCCTTGGCCTGAGTGTGCCGAGTCACGGCGATCCACCAGAGATACCAGGTGCGATCGGTCATTGCCGCGGGGGCGTAATAGGCGAAGCCGTGGATCTGGCCCGCCTGCTCGAAGGTGATTGCCAGGTGCCCCTGGTCTTTGTTGGTGCTGTGATAGTCGTCGAGCACTTCACGGAGAGCGCGGATTTCGTGGGGCTTAAAGACGCCCGTCTCTTGCGCAAGGGAACCAGGACTTCGGTATCGGCCGGCAACGTCGGGCGAATCACGGCAGCGCTCCTTTTCGCGCCGTGCGCGGGAGGGGCAATAATTTGCCCGCCACCCATCGGCCCGCGGCCTGCAGATGCTAAGCTGTTGCCAATCTTAGCGGCCCAGCGGCCGGCACAGAATCCCCAACCCCCGACCCAAACCCACAAACCTCAACCCAAGACACGAGCGCCCCATGGCTCAGCGCGGCTGGCAGCGACTGTTGGCAAACCACACTTGGTTCCAAGGCAAAGGCAAGTTCCCGATCACGGCCTACAGCGAGTTCATGCCGCCGCCGCGGCTGGGCCGCAAGCCGTACGGCTCGCTCGACACGCTGCTGTTTGCCGAGGACGATCCGTTCGGCTGGCACGTCACCGAATTCGAGCAAATCGCGCAGCTCAACCCGGGCATGATTCAGATTGCCCGCGAGCTGGTCGGTTGCCTGCACCACTTGGGGCGCGGTGAACCGGCCCACGGCATCTCGCGGCACAAGCTGACCGACAATCCCTATTGGCCCGACGAGACGCTGGCCCCGGCCAACGAACGCTACGTGATCCTTGCGCCGCTGTCCCTGTCGCGGACGCAGGACGACAAGGGACGAATCCGCTGGACGATGTTCGGCGCCAGCGAGCAGGGGCCGGCCAAGGCGTTTTGGCGCAGCTTTTACACCGCGCCCGGGCAGGAATTGCCCGTCGAGCGTTCGCTCGACTTTGTCCGCCGGCTGCTGGCCGCGGCGTATGGCCGGCCGCAGGAGGAGTTAGCGGACCTGGCGGCGGCCGGCTTCCGCATTTTGGACCAAGAGAGCAAGCCGCTGGTGCCGCACTGGGCGGTCGGCAAGTTGCCCCAGTGGACCAAACCGTTCCTGCACGATCCGCGGAAGAAGCTGACTGGCGTCAAATACCTGCTCACCTTCGAGCCGCTCACCAAACTGCCTGCCGCGATCCGCAAGGCTTACCTGGCCGGCGAGCTGCACCTGCTCCCTTTTCCCGGCAGCCTGCTATTCTGGGGCAGCCGTTCGTACAATCAACTCGGCGAGCGGCTCCCCTTCGCCAGCCAGATTGCCCTGTTGCACTCACTCATGCGGCACGAGGCCCCCTTGGGCATTCGCGTGCCCCAGTCGGGCTGGATGCACGAGCCCCGCGGCGACAAAGCGGCGGTCGACATTCAGCGCGGGCCGCTCCGCAACACGTTTCAGCGGACCCATCGCTGGGGCCGGATCCATCGCTATGAGGACGAACTGGCCGTCAACCAGAGCGAAGACCGCGTGGCTCACGTGCTGTTCAGCACGAATGCCGACGACGTGGGCCTTTACGGCAAGCCGATGGCCCGCAACGCCCAAGTCTGGACACACGACTTCGAACCGCTGCTCGACGGTCCCCGGGCCCACGCCCGTGATCTCGTCACGGCGGCCGAGAAAGTGGCCGCGGGCGGATTGTTTGGCTATCGCTTTTACTATCCCGCGATGCGCGTTGGGCGGCACGCGGTGTACTGGCAGCGTCCGCTGGTGGCCTGGCTCTCCGATCAGACGGGCATGCCGGCCGTGCTGACCGATGCGCCGCTCGGCTATTTGACCGCCTACCGATTCGAGAAGCCCGACCTGTCCGCGCCGATCGAGCTCTGGCCGCGATTGCTCGACCGCGACCTGCAGCGGGCCGCCTTCGCCGACTTCGAGCGCGATCACGACGCCCGCTACCATCGCACGTCGATCAACATCCGCAAACTGCTCGACACGCACGACCTGGTGGGCGACGGCCCGCTCGAACCCGCCTTCGCCCGCAGTCTGCTGACGATCAACAAGAGGGAAACGCTGGCCGGCTGGCTCGATTCGCTGCCGCGTCGGGCCCGGGCCGCCGAAACCGGGCGCAATTTGGCGGAGCAGTTGGGATCGCTGATCGCCCCGGCGGCCCGCAGCAAGGCGAAAGCGGCCAAGGCGACCCGCTCGCTCACGTTTGCCCGCTCGGCCAAGCGCTCCTACGAAAAGGCATATTGGAACTTGATCAGCGAACTGGCCACGGGCAAGTACGTCAACAAGGACAACGCCGATTGCGTCCGCGATCCGGCCACGCAGGCCAAGCTCACTCATGCCCAACGCGATCTGGAAGCGCTCGGCGACTACATCCTGAGCTATTACGTCCGGCTGGTCGCCGATCGAAAGATGGACGGCCAGGTGCTCGTGGGCGAATTGCCGTTCCGGTGGCAAACCGAATTTCCGTTTCCCTGGATGGGCGGCTGGGTCGAGAACCAGAACCGTCAGACCTACGAGCGCGATCTGGTTGTGGTGATTCCGGGCCGTGATCGTTCGCGGGCTGTGATCATGGCCGACCACTACGACACGGCCTACATGGAAGACACATTCGGTTATGCCCACGGCGGGCATGGCCCACGCCTGTCGGCCGCCGGGGCCGACGACAACCACTCGGCCACCGCGGCCTTGATGCTGGGGGCCGAATCGTTTCTGGAATTGAGCCGGGCCGGCAAGTTGGGTTGCGATGTCTGGCTGGTCCACCTGACGGGCGAGGAATTCCCGAGCGACTGCATGGGCGCCCGGCATCTGGCCCAGCAAGTCGTGCAAGGGACGCTCGACCTGCACTTGGGCGATAGTCGCCGGCACGATCTGTCGCGCACCCGGGTCCAGGGCGTCTACGTGCTCGACATGGTGGCCCACAACAACGACCGCGATCGCGACGTGTTTCAGATTTGCCCCGGCACGAGCCGCGAGTCGATGTGGCTGGCGTACCAGGCCCATCGGGCCACTGAGACCTGGAATGTCCTGGCTCCAGCGTGGAACGCCCGGCCCGAACGGCGGGGTTGCGCCCGCGGCAAGCGCTCCCCGGACGGCACGCTGCCCGAGGTGGCGCTGCATCCGCACCTCTCGGGCGAGGTCCGGCCGGCCTACGACCCCCGCAGCACGCTCTACAACACCGACGGTCAGATCTTCTCCGACGCCGGCATTCCGGTCGTGCTGTTCATGGAGAATTACGACATCAACCGCCAGGGCTACCACGACACCCACGACACGCTGGAAAACATTGATCTGGACTACGGCGCGGCCGTGTCGGCGATTGCCATCGAGTCGGTCGCCCGAGCCGCGACCGAGCCGCTGCCCAAGTGAGATCTCGCGGTAGGAATCTGCGATCCTCTCCCTCGCCGATGGAGAACGGCCGAGCGAATGCCCTGGATCTGCCCCCCTGTGGGGTTGTGCGAAGGCAACGAAAAAGGTTTTTTGAGTGATCTCCCTAGCCGCTTATTGACAAACTTCGGGTCGCGAGTGATTATGGCTCGGTATGAAGTTCAATTCGTGCGTGTTACGTCGCGTTTTCGGCCGCAAAAGAAAGCTGCTGATGAACCGTTTCCGTGAGTTGTGAACCGAAACAATTGCCTCGCTGCCTTTCTGGCCTGAGCGGAAGGGAGGCTAGGCAATTTTTTGGGCTGACCCTGTTGCAGAACCCAGCGGGCGTGCAATGCGATTGCAGATTCTGTCGGCTCAGCGCCTGACGGCGCTGTGAAGCGGATGTGGCCCCGGAAAGTTCGACAGGGGTAGGCCGATTTAAGCTGTGCGAGTGCTTGAGACCCAGTCGGGGGTGCTGAATCGCCCGGGGGGCGGTAGAGGGTGAGAGCCGAAAATGTGGAGACTCTCGCATCGCGATTATTAAAAATAAAGAAATGGATGTATTTTCATTTACATCTCCGGGGTGCATAGACCCAAATCAATTTCAGACCTTTTCTTTGAAAGCAGGTAGCCATGTACACCAATCTGAAAACCGCCCTTATCGGCGCTTCCGTTGCCCTTGTTTTCGCATCGGCCGCGACGGCCGCGCCCATTGGCCAAATTAGTAGCCAGACGTATGTTGCCAATGATGGCAGTTCCCAATGGAACAACTCGTCCGCAATCACAGTGAACACAACGCACGATGTTGTCCTTGGACTGACTCCAGTCGCCACTAACTACACTCCCTGCTGCGAAGCATCTGGTGGCACCACCGCCCCGTTTACCGATGGAACTATGGGGGTTGGCGCCAGCGCTCCAACAAGCCCAACAAATTCTTTGTTCGACCTGAACGGGACTCAGCCTTGGTATGTCGAATATCAACTGCCCAGCAGTCCCCTCGGTTTCAGCATCACGGATACGGGTGTGTATACCGGCCATCAGGACAGTCGTGTTAATCAGAACTACGACGTGCTCGTGAGCACTGACGGCGTCCATTTCACCTCCCTCAGCGACGGTTCGAGCAACTCTCTTGGCACAGCCGGTAGCGGTTTCAGCTACAACCCGTCAAACGCCACCGGCGGCTCAGCCGAGAGTACCGTCACCGCGATTTCCGGGCCTTACCTGGGTACCGGCATCCGCTATGTGGAGTTCGTCGCCCTCAACAGCGGCAACGACGTCTTTCGCGAGTTCACCGTGACCGCGACGGCCACGACGCCGGAGCCGTCGAGCTTCATCCTGGCTGGCCTGGGCGTCCTCGGATTGGTGCTCGCCGCCCGGCGCCGGAAGGCCTAAGCCCGACCGTTCCCTCGCTTCCGCACACAGCCCCCGGCCGAAAAGCCGAGGGCTGTTTGCATTTGCGCTGGGCAAGATGACACTGCGAATCACGCCCGAGCAATTGGCCCCAGCTGTTGGGCACTGGGCGATTGGTTTACACTGCTGGCAACGAACCTGACCAAATCGCTCCCACACCGACCTCGATTCGCTTACTTGCTGCATGGACCTGCGACCGCTGGGCACCACGGGCCTTCAAGTCTCCAACATTGCGTTGGGTTGCTGGCCCATCGCCGGCATGACGAGCACTGGCGTCAACGATGCCGATAGCCTGGCCACGATTCGGGCCTGCTTCGACCTGGGCATCAACTTTCTCGACACCGCCTATGCCTACGGCGCCGCCGGCGAAAGTGAACGGCTGATCGCCCAGGCGATCACTGGCCGCCGCCGCGAAATGGTCATCGCCACCAAGGGGGGCATCGAGTGGGGGCCGGGCCGCAAACAGATCATCGACGGCCGTCCCGAAACGCTCCGCCGCCAGTGCGACGAAAGCCTGCGCCGCCTCGCAACCGACCGGGTCGAGTTGTATTACCTCCATGCCCCGGATCCGAACGTGCCCGTCGCCGAATCGGCCGGGGCGATCCGCGAGCTGATTGCCGCGGGCAAAGTCCTTTCGGCCGGCGTGTCGAACGTCTCGATGGCCCAATTGGAACAGTTTGCCGCGGCCTGCCCGTTGACTGCGTTTCAGCCGGCTTACAACATGCTGCAGCGCGACATCGAGGCCGATACGCTCCCTTGGTGCCGGGCGACACAACGTGGCTGTGGCCGTTTATTGGCCGCTCATGAAGGGGCTGCTCGCCGGTCGAATGCCCCGCGACGCGGAGCTGACCGAAGGGGACAGCCGCCGCAAGTATCCGATGTTCCAGGGGGAGGAGTGGCAGAAAAATCAGGACCTGGTCGACCGGCTCCGCGCGGTGGCGGCCGAAGTCGGTCGCACGGTCGCCCAGGTGGTCATCAACTGGACGATCCACCAGCCAGGCATTACCGTGGCCCTATGCGGCGCCAAGCGGGCCAGCCAGATCGAAGAGAACGCCGGCGCGCTGGGCTGGCAGCTGACCGCCGAACAGCTCGCCACGATCGACGCGGCGCTGGTTGCCCGAGGCAAGGCGCTCACCCGCTCGCCCGTATGATGCCCCGCCGCCAGTCCCATGCGTATGGCGACCGCGCGCCCAGAAATGAGTATCGCGCCTCATGGCGACCGTGCTGATTACCGCCTTCGAGCCCTACGACCGCTGGAAGACCAATTCCAGTTGGCTGGCGCTCGTTGAGTTGACCCGCGAACTGCCGGCCGGGCATAAACTGGTGACGCGGCGTTACCCGGTCGATTTTTCGACCGTCAAGCAGCGGCTGGCCGACGACCTGGCAGCCGACTTCGACTACGCACTGCACTTGGGTCAGGCCCCGGGCAGCGGGCGAATTCAGCTGGAGGCGATCGGTCTGAACATCGGCGGATCGAGCGGCCAAACGGCTGATCAATTTCGCCCGCTCGTCGAGGACGGTCCGGTGGCCTATCGCAGTTCGCTGCCGCTAGGCGAGTGGGCCGGGCTGCTGTGCGCGGCCGGGATTCCGGCGACCGTCTCGTATCACGCCGGTACTTACCTGTGCAATGCGATTTTGTATTTGAGCTGCTACCTGTCACACCAAATGCGGCTGCGGACGCAATCGGCTTTCATTCACTTGCCGCTCGACATGACGCAGACGGCCGGCTTGCCGCAAGATTTTGCATCGCTGCCGGCGGCCCTGTCGGCCGCGGCGGTGCGGCTGATTCTGGACGCATTGCCGACCGAGCCGGTCGCCTGATTCGTTCAGCGGAGGCCGGCACCCGAATCGCCGAGCCCGCCCGCCGCGAAGCACATCCCGCGATTTGATTTTACCCTCTCCGGAGCCTTGCTTTCACGATGCCCCGCCGACCGAAAGTATTCGTGACCGATTTCATCACCGACACGCTCCAGACCGAACGCGAAATCCTGGGCGACATCGCCGACCTGGCTGCCCTGGGCGCCAACCACGAGGACGAGCTGCGCGGGCACATCGAAGATGCCGACGCGATCATGGTCTATCACATGCTCAAGCTGACCGAGCAGACCATCGAGCGGCTGGCGCACTGCAAGCTGATCGTGCGCTGCGGCGTCGGCTACGATAACGTGGCCGGAGCGGCGGCCCGGCGGCGGGGCATCGCGCTGTGCAACGTGCCCGACTACGGCACCGAGGAAGTGGCCGACTCGGCGATCGGCATGACGCTGGCCCTGACGCGAGGCATCGCCTACTTGAATTCCCGACTCCGCTCGAAACAGGGCCCCTGGACCTACATCCAAGCGCAGCCGGTCTGGCGGCTGCGCGGGCGGACGTTCGGCATCGTGGGGCTCGGCCGGATCGGCTCGGCTGCTGCGTTGCGGGCAAAAGCCCTAGGCATGGATGTGCTGTTCTACGATCCCTACGTGCCCGACGGCCGCGACAAGTCGTTGGGCGTGCGGCGGGTCGAGACGATCGACGAGCTGCTCGCGCTCGTCGCACGTGCTTAGTTTACACTGCCCGCTCACCGCGGAAACGCGGCACCTGATCAACGCCGACACGGTCGAGCGCTTGCCGCGGGGCAGTTTCCTGGTCAATACGGCCCGGGGCGGCGTGGTCGACACCACCTGCATCGCGGCGGCGATCGCCAGCGGCCGGCTGGCCGGGGCGGGCATCGACGTGTTCGACGGCGAGCCGCCGGCCGACGATCATCCGCTGGTTGCCGCGTGGCGAAACCCCGAACATCCGGCCCATCATCGCGTGCTCATCAATCCGCACTCGGCGTTCTACTGCGAAGAGGGGCTCAACGAGATGCGCGTCAAAGGCGCCGACGCCTGCCGCCGGGCCCTGCTCGGCCTGCCGCTGCGGAATGTGGTCAACTGAGGCGGCACGCGGATGCATCGCCGCGCCGTCGCCAGTTGCCGCGTCAGGTACCGCGGGGATAAACCCCGCGGCTCGCTAAGAACGATGGGATTCGGTGGCGTCCATTGCGGTCGGCGTTTGTCGTTCCTCCCATCTCCCGTGTCCCCCTATCTCCAATCAACGACCCTCTGTCAAGTATCGCGGGCATAATACTCCGCGGCTCGCTTGCCCGCTGGATACGGATCAGTTCACTTGCTGGTCAGTGGAATCACGCCGGTCCAGTTGTCCGGCGGCGTGCGATTGTGCTGGGCAATAAAGACGGTGAGAAAGTCTTTCACGCGATCTTCGGCCGGCACGCGGTGCAATCGCTCGAAGGCCTGAGACCAGCGGCCGGCCAGCAGATCTTCCAGCGCCCGTTCGTAGTCGGCGATGTGGGCATCGCTGAGCTCGGGGTAACTGGCCACCGGCGGCAGTAGCTCGGTCACCTCGACCCGCTTGTCCAGGCCGTAAGGCTTGACGATCGCCACACGCCGCAGCCGGGCAACCTGGGTCGGCAAATGGGTCCGCACCGCGGCCGCGGTCCGCTCGTCAAGCAGGATCGGCGCCTGAAGGATTTTGGTCATGCCTTCGAGTCGCGAGGCCAGGTTCACGACCGGGCCGAAGACGGTCACTTTGACCTGGTCCACGGTGCCGATCTTGCCGGCCACGGCTTTACCGGTGGCGATGCCGATGCCCATCCGAAAGTCGGCCAGCGGATCTTCGCTACGTGCGGCGGCGGCGGCGAACTCGGCCCGGATGGCCAGCGCCGCCTGGCAGGCCCGCAGGGCGGCGTCGGGCTGGGGCAGCGGCCAGCCCCAAAAACCCATCGCTGCGTCCCCCTGAAAATCGCCCAGCACGCCCCCCTGCTCGCGAATGGCATGCGTGGTCACGCCCAGGGCCTTGCTGACGCGGTTGAGCAAGCCGAACAGATCGTCGGCCGAGCGCTCCGAATGGCGGGAAAATCCGCGCAGGTCGCAAAACAGCACGGTCACTTCCGCTTCGCGCGGGGCGAGCACCACGTCGGGATCACGGCCCTCGAGCGCTTCGAGCACGACGGGCGAGAAAAACTGACTCAGGCCGGCCCGCTGCCGCTCCAGCAGCCGGACGTCGCGGAGCGAGCTGGTCGTGGCGGCGGCCAGTTCGGTGAACTTCAGATCGTCGCGCAGGTCGCTAGGGTCGGACGTTTCGGGATTGCCCGGCTCGCGCTGGAAGCGGCCCGAGACATAGATCCCCCAGCCCAGGCAGGCCTTACCGCCGATCGGCGTGCAGTAGGCCCAGTCGACTCCTTGGCGGACCGTAAAGGCGCTGTTGGCGGCCGAATCGGTCGCGTTCCAGACGTGCAGCACGCTTTCGCGGCGGCGGACCGCTTCGACAATCAACCGCTCGCTGGGCTGGAAGTCATCGCCGGTGATCTGGCGCCGGTCCCACTGCAAGACTTGCACCGCCGGCTCGCCGGCCGGCCCCGGCTTGACCAGCACCATGGCCGCGGCGCTGGCCCGGCTGACGCCCGAGAGGATCAAGTTCACCAGCCGGACGCACAGCTCCGAATCGCTGGCGGCGGTGGAGATGACTTCCGGCAGCCGGCTGAGCATGTCGATATGCGCGTCGGCATGGCGGAACTGCACTTGTTGCAAATAGCGCGAGCTGAACGCCTGCTCCTGGGCCGGCTTGGGCACGTCGAGCGCGATGTTGACCCGCTCGTCGGCCAGCGTGAAGGTCGTGCCCCCGATTACGAAATGCTCGCCCGGCGCGATTTCGAATCGCGTGAGCTGCTTGCCCTGGAAAAAAATCGGATTGCGAGCCGCCGCGATCCGCTCGACCGCCAGCCTGGTTCCGTTCCAACTCACCTGGGCGTGGTCGCGACTGATCCGGTCGTCCCAGGGAGTCGACCAATTGGCCGCACCCCGGCCCAAGACGACTGTCTGGCCGCCTGGCAGTTTGCGCCGCCAACGATGCTGCGGATCGTTGCCTTGAGCAATCAGGTCGGCCATGGGGGAATTGGGAAGTTGGAATGCGGAAGTCGACTCGGAGTCGCGTACTCTGTTATGCCCACCGGCGGCGTCCGGTGGGCAGGTCCCACGCTGTGCCCGGTCCTCATGAACAGACGAATTTCACGCTTGGCGGATTCTACAACGCGTCGTCACGTCAAATGACGTGCTGTTGTTGCTGCCGCGTCACGCCGTTTTCGACCAGAGCACGCGGATCACGAAGCTCCAGAGCGCCGTCGACAGGGCGGCGATCACGATCAGGGCCACGAGCCCATATTCCCACAAATTGGTTCGCAGCGTATCGAGAGCCCGGCCGATGGCCTGGTCGTACGATTCCTGCACGATTACCTGCCAGCCGCTGTTGCCCGCCCCGAGGCTGACGTTGGCGATCCCGGCCAGCCAGCGTTTGTCGTAATCGCTGCCCTCGGAATCTTCGCCCAGCGGGTCGACGTAGTTGGCGCGCTGCTGCTTGTCGTCGGGCAGCTGGTTGTCGGCCAGATGATATTCGAGAAATCGGTCGGGCACCTGGCCATGCTCGTCGATCAGCTTGTCGAACAGGGGATGTTCCAGGATCAGCCCGCGGTCCTTGCCCGGCCGCAGGTCGACCAGCACGGCGAACTGCCCGGCCTGGCGGTTCAGGGCGACGAAGTGCCCGACTTCGACGGTCATGCCCATGACGCCCAGGAACCGCGGCTTGGCGTTTTCTTCGGGAGCATCGTCCTTGAGAATCGGCGTGGAAATGGCCACCGACCAGCGATTGGCCATAGGGTTGAGAAACACGTTCGACAGGCTTGTTTTCTTGATGTGTTCGTCATTGCCGGCCCGCCAACGGGTCGGCATATCCTCGCCCAACGAATTGAAATAGCTCCGCCAGGCGATGTTCGAGCCAATGGCCGCGTTGTCCGGCGCTGGCCAGCTCCAGCCCCGTCGAGTCGGTGACGAACCAGCTGGAAACTTCCGGCTCCGATTCGTCGCTGAGCAATTCGTCGAGCCGGTGCTGGAGCGCCTGCCGGCCGGATGGGCCAGGAACTCGGCCCGCAAAGCGTCGCGCTCGTCGGCCGGCAGATCCGGGTCGCTGAGCTGGGCTCGCAGCCGGGCGAGTTCGGGATCGTTCAGAGCCGCCTCGAGGATCTCCTGAAAGCGGTGGCTGCCGGCCATTTCGTCGACGGCGGCATAACGTCGCTCCAGCTCGTTGGTCACGGTCTTGGCGACGAATTTGGCGGCGAACGAATTGGTTTCCATCGCCCGCTGCTTGAGCGTGTCATCCGATTTGGCCAGCACGTCCTGCAGGGCCCACCAGGCGAACAGCGACATCACCATCAGGACCAGCGTCGGGCCGACGGCCCCCAAGGCCACGAGCGGACCGCGGGCCCGGCGCAGATCACGGGCGGCCAGCGCATCGAGCACGGCCTGAACGTTCGCATAGCGCCGCTCGCGATCGACTTGCAGGCATTTGTCGACAATTTCGGCCAATGCCCGATCCACGCCGACAATTTGCCGATGCTGACTGGGGGGCGGCGCGGTTTCGAGCAGCCGGCGGTAGCGGGCCAACCGCTGTTCCAAGTCGGGAGCCGTCTCGATCTCGGTCACCGCGGCGTCGCTGCGGTGCGGCGGCGCGCCGGTCAGCATGCAATACAGCAAGGAACCGAGAGCGTAGACGTCCCAGCGGACATCGGGCACGGCCTTGGGATCGGCCTGCTCGGGCGCCATAAAGAACAGCGTGCCCAGCGCCGGCGTCTGTTCGTGCGACAAGTCGCGATTGGCCAAAGTCGGCGAGCCGCGGCTTGGTGTCCTGGTCCAACAGCACGTTGGCCGGTTTCAGGTCGCAGTGCAGCACCCCTTTGCCGTGGGCGTGCATCAGGCCCACGGCCACTTCGCGAAACAGCTCGACGGCCCGATCGGCCCGCAACCGGCCCTCGGCCCGGAGCAGATCCTCGAGCGAGCCACGCTCGATGTACTCCATCACGAAGTAGGGTGGCTCGGCGTCCCAGCCGACGTCGAGCAGTTGGACCACGTAGCGGTCGGCTGACAAAAAAGCCAGTTTTTCGACTTCGCGGGCCAAGAGGCGCAGTCCAAACCGGACCGGTGCGCGTAGAATTTGATGGCCACCTGGCGGTTCGTGTTATTGTCGACCGCCACCCAGACTTCGCCGAACGAACCTGCCCCCAGGAAACGCTTGGGCTCGTAGCCCGGCACGTCCGTGGGTGGCCGTACTGCGCTTGAGGCTCAGGTCTCGAGCGCGCAACTGCTCGTTGGAAGATTGCTGTTGCGTCTGGTCGAAAACCATCCGGTTTATCGATCCCTGCGGCAAGTGGAGCACGGGTGCGGCCGCGACTAGCCTATTGGGGTTATAGTATGAGTACCTTGGTTCCCGCAATTGCCCCTGAAAAAGTGAGAATCCGCATGGACCGGCGGTGCCGGTGCCGGTTTTCTGGCTCCTGGCAGCCGGCGGCTGGCCGCAGTGCCGACGGCGGGCCGACCATTGGCCGCGCAAGACCCGCCTGCACCGGCCGCGGCCCCAACTGCGGCGACCGTTCCGCCTGACAGCGCCGCTCCGCTCGACGGCCGCGACGGGCGAAGCTAGCGCTCGACAAGTTCCGCCCCAAATCGATGCTCGTGGTGCCCGAGCACCAGCTTGAGCGGGCAAAGTTTCCGGTGGTCGACGTCCATTTCCATCCCCGGATTCGTTTGCATCAGGATCCGAAGCAACTGGCCGAATTCGTCACCGACGTCATGGACCGCCAGAATATTGCCGTGTGCGTCAGTCTCGACGGCGGCATGGGGCAAGCCTTCGCCGAACATCGCCAGTTTTTGTGGGACAAGTACCGCGACCGGTTCGTGATCTTCGCCAACATCGATTGGCGCGGCGACGGCCGGACCGACGATCCGGGCAGTTGGGATTGTCAGCGGCCCGATTTCGGTCGCCGGATGGCCGCCGAGCTGGCCCGGCTGAAGGCCGAAGGCGCGAGCGGGCTCAAGGTATTCAAGGATCTTGGCCTGGTCTATCGCAATCCCGATGGCTCGCTGATCAAGGTCGACGATCCGCGCTGGGACCCGATCTGGGCCGCCTGCGGCGAGCTTGGGCTGCCGGTCTTGATCCACACCGCCGACCCCGCCGCCTTCTTTCTGCCACTCGACGAAACCAACGAGCGCCTGGGAAGAGCTGAAGCGGCATCCCGACTGGAGCTTCCACGGCAAGGCCGACCGGGCCGAGCTGCTGGCCGGGCTGCTAAGGATTGTGGCCCGGCATCCGCAGACCAAATTCATCGGGGCCCACGTGGCGAGCAATGCCGAAGATCTGGCGACCGTCGCCCGCTGGCTCGACGAGTATCCCAACCTGTACGTTGACATCGCGGCCCGGATCGCCGAACTGGGCCGTCAGCCCTACACGGCGCGAAAGTTCATCAACGACCATGCCGACCGGGTGCTGTTCGGCACCGACGGGCCCCGGGTGGCCGCCCGACTGCTGCTGCACTGGCGGTTTCTGGAAACTCAGGACGAGTATTTCCCTTACTCCGAGAACGCCTTTCCGCCCCAGGGCTTTTGGCAAATCTACGGCCTGGGCCTGCCCGACGACGTGCTAAAAAAGGTCTACTACGAGAATGCTTCTCGAATCGTGCCCGGGGTGAAGGAGCGGGTGGAGAAGTACGTGGCAGCTAGGCAGTAGTCGATTTGCCGAGCATTTCTGTCCGAAAGGGAAGTCAGTGGTTACCGCTGCTGCGGCCAGGCAAACAGCCGGATGCGATTGCCGTCGGGGTCGGTCAGATTGATCTCGCGGAGCTGCTCGCTGTTGGAGCGCGGGGCGGGAACGTCGACGCCTGCCCGCTGCAAACGGGTGATCGCCGCGGCCAGATCGTGAACCTCGAAGGCGAAGCTGATCCGGGTTGTCGGCTCGCCGGGCGACTCGCGGGCCAGAAGGGCCAGCCTGGTCTCGCCGGCTTCGAGCAAGGCATAGCCGTCGTCAACGACCCGGACCAGCACTTTCAGGCCCAGCGCTGTCCGGTACCACTCCACGCTCTGTTGCCAGTGGGCGGTCCGCAGCTCGATGCAATACAGCCCGGGTCGATCAAGGTGATGAAAGTCGTTGTGCATCCAGCGGTCTCCAACCGTTTGACTGCCAGCAAGTTGCGCTTCGGGCAGGGTCGCCCGAGGTCCGCGGAGCCGGGGCCGAGTCTGACATTGACCGCCCGGCCAGTTTCACTAAAATGTTGCGATTCTTCAGGTTAAACGCAAGGCGAGTCGCGCCGGTGGGGTGCGGGGGCCCCGGGGAGGGCTGGTGTTGCCAGCTCGGCACCCGGGTGTCCTCCCGGTCACCCCCTGCGTTCCGTAGCCAAGTCATGCGTGGCCGTTACGAGCGACCGTCACGGCGATCCGCCATTTGCACCGCGACCGCGTCGAAAGACCTCGATGAAGCCAGAAGAAGCCCGGCGCGAAAAACTGCGAAAGCTTCAGGAGCTGGGCTACGACCCTTGGGGCCAGCGGTTTGACGACCATTTGCCGATCGGCGATATCCGAGCCCGGCAGAATGAGATCGTCACCGAGTCGGCCGCCGAAGGGCAGCGCGATCCGGTTCAGCACGGGCCGAAGGTCCGGGCCGCCGGACGGATCCAGCTCCAGCGGCCCACCGGCAAGCTCGTCTTTTTGCAGATTCGCGATTGGACGGGCCAGATTCAGGTGCTGATCGGCCGTAACCAGGTGGGTGACAAGAACTGGGCCCTGGCCGAGTGCTTCGACCTGGGCGATATCATCGGCGTCGATGGGGAGTTGAAGCGGACCAAGACCGGCGAGCTGACGATCTTTGCCGAAAACCTGCACTTCCTGACGAAGACGCTCGAGCCGCCGCCGGAAAAGTATCACGGTCTGACCGACGTCGAGTTGCGGCAACGACTGCGGCACCTCGACCTGGCGTACGGCGACGGTGTGCTGGAGCGGTTCGTCACCCGGACCAAGATCGTGCAGTCGATCCGTCAGACGCTAGCCGGCGAGCGGTTTGTCGAGGTCGAGGGGCCCACGCTCCATGCCATCGCGGGGGGGGCCGCCGCTCGGCCATTCAAGACCCACCACAACACGCTCGACATGCCGCTCGTGCTGCGGATTGCGCTGGAGCTGCACCTCAAGCGGCTGCTGGTCGGCGGGATCGAACGGGTGTACGAACTGGGCCGGGTCTATCGGAACGAAGGGGTCAGCCCCCGCCACAATCCCGAGTTCACGATGCTCGAGGCCTACCAGGCCTATGGCGATTACCGCTCGATGATGGATCTGACCGAGAAACTGATTCTCAACGCGCTCGACGCCTTCGACGGGGGGCGCAGGTGCGCTGGGGGGACAAGACGATCGACTTTACGCCGCCGTTTGCCCGGCGGACGTACGACGAGCTGTTTGCCGAGCACACCGGCGTGGCGCCGGACGATCCGGCCGCGGTCGGCCGCCTGGCCCAGCAAATGGGCCTGGAGACGGCGGGTAAGCATCCCGACGTGGTCAAAAGCGAGGTCTTCGAGGAGCGAGTCGAGGACCGGCTGCAGGGGCCGATCTTCGTGCTCGACTACCCGGCCAGCATTTGCCCGCTCACCAAGCGCAAGGCCGACAATCCGGCAGTGGCCGAGCGGTTCGAGCTGTTCATCGAGGGAATGGAGCTGGCCAACGCCTATACCGAGCTGAACGATCCCGACTTGCAGGAGGAGCTGTTTCGCACGCAGTTGGCCGGCCAGAAAGAAGAAGACTCGATGGCCAAGATGGACCATGACTTTATCCGGGCCTTGCGGGGCGGCATGCCGCCGGCCGGCGGGTTGGGCGTGGGCATCGATCGCCTGGTGATGCTGCTCACCGGCAGCCAATCGATTCGCGACGTGATTTTGTTTCCGCTGTTTCGGCCCGAGGCCGGCGTGGCGGATTGACGAGGTGACGGATACCTGGTTCCTCGGCGCACGCGGCGCCGGGGCCGACATTTTCAGCCAAGGATGGCGTTCATGTACAAGCTGCTGCTCTGCTGGCGGTATCTCCGCACGCGTTACATCGCGCTGGCTTCGATCATCAGCGTCACGCTCGGCGTGGCCACGATGATCGTCGTCAATAGCGTCATGGCCGGCTTCAACCGCGAGATGCAGGAACGCATCCACGGCATCCTGTCGGACCTGGTCGTCGAAAGCCACGGCATGAACGGCTTTCATGATCCCGAGTGGCATATGAACGAAATCCGCCGCGTGGCGGGCGACACGATCGCCGGCATGACGCCGACGGTCATCGTGCCGGCGATGCTCAGCTTTCACGTCGCGGGCCAATGGGTCACGCGGCAGGTCAATTTCATCGGCGTCGAGGCCGAGACGCATGCCCAGGTGAGCGACTTCGGCCGCTTCTTGCAGCATCCCGAAAACCGCAAGCAGCTGAGCTTCGACCTGCGCGAACGCGGTTATGACACCCGCGACCATCAGGCCGGCCGCGAGGCACGCGAAAGGACGCAGATGGAGTTCGCCGGTTGGCAGCGGCGACGGATGATGGGCGGCCCGACAGCGAGCCTACGAAGAAAGCCTGCAGCCAATCCGGCCGCCGCAAGACCCGTTCTACGATGACGCCAAACCCGCCCCGCCAGCCACTGGTGAAGGCGAGTCGCCGATCGAAGGCGCTCGAAGCCGCCGCCACCGCGGACGTGGCGGCCAGTCCCGCCGATCCACCCGCCGCGGAGAGCACGAGCGACCCCGACGTGCTTGCGGCCGACGCGCCTGCGCCGACCGAGCGCGGCGGCCGACCCGCCGGCCGATTCGCCCCCCGAAACCACGGCCCAGGCCGGCAATCCCCCCGACGACGAACTGAGCCCCTCGGGCGACATCTTTGCGAAGGTGCGTGAGAACGTCGAAGACGTATTCGATCCGGCCAAGGAACAGCATACGGGCATCGTGATGGGCATCGCTTTGGCCAGCTTCCGCGGTTCGGACGGCGAGGACCGGTTCCTGATCCTGCCGGGCGACGACGTGAAGATCACGCTGCCCACCGCCGGCCAGCCGCCCAAGGCGGTCAGCGAAACCTTCACTGTGGTCGACTTCTACGAAAGCAAGATGAGCGAGTACGACAGCGGGTTCGTGTTCGTGCCGCTCCAGAAGCTCCAGCAGCTGCGGGGCATGATCAATCCGTCGACCGGCATCGGCAACGTCACCTCGATCCAGATTCGGCTCAAGCCGGGCGTCGACGGGGCCAAGGTTTGCGAGCAATTGCGGGCTGCCTTTCCGCCCGAGCTTTACGGCGTGCAGACCTGGCGCGACAAACAGGGCCCGCTGCTCTCGGCCGTGCAGATGGAGACCGCGATCCTCAACGTGCTCTTGTTCCTGATCATCGCGGTGGCCGGGTTCGGCATCCTGGCGATCTTCTACATGATCGTGGTCGAGAAAACACGCGACATCGGGATCCTCAAATCGCTGGGCGCCTCGGGCGGAGGCATCATGGGCATCTTTCTGGCCTATGGACTCTCGCTGGGCATGGTCGGCTCGGGTGCCGGGCTGATCGCCGGCCTGCTGTTCGTCGTGAACATCAACAAGATCGCCGAGTGGTTGGGGACGATCACCGGCCAGCAGGTCTTCAGCCCCGAGATCTACTACTTTCAGAAGATTCCCACGCTCGTCGATCCGTTTACCGTCAGCTGGATCGTGACCGGGGCGATGTTGATCGCCGTGGTGGCCAGTATCCTGCCGGCCCGCCGGGCCGCGCGCCTGCATCCCGTGGAGGCCCTCCGCTATGAGTAACGTTCAGAGCCTGCCGGCGATCCGCCTGACTCCGCTGCCGCCGGTCCAATTGGCCGCCACCGGGCTGACCAAGTGCTACCGCAAGGGGCAGGTCGAGATTCCCGTGCTCCGGGGCGTCGATCTGGAGGTGCGGCAGGGGGAGTTTCTCTCGATCATCGGCCAGAGCGGCTCGGGCAAGAGCACGCTGTTGCACCTGTGCGCCACGCTCGATGCCCCCGACGCGGGTGAAATCCGCTTCGACGGCCAGCGGATCGACAATCTGCCCCGGGCACGCCGCGACGCGCTGCGGAATCGGCGATTTGGAATGATCTTTCAGTTCTATCACCTGCTTCCCGAGCTGACGGCGGTGGAGAACGTGCTCGCGCCGCGGATGATCGGGGCCGGCGTGCTGGAATACATGCGGACCCGCAAGGCCCTTTGTGCCCAGGCCACCCGGCTGCTCGAAATGGTCGGTCTGGGGCACCGGCTCAAACATAAGCCGCGGGAAATGTCGGGCGGCGAAATGCAGCGCGTGGCGATCGCCCGGGCGCTGGCCATCGAGCCGCAGATCCTGTTTGCCGATGAGCCGACGGGCAACTTGGATACCTCCACCGGCGAGGAGATCCTGGCGATTCTGCGAACCTTGAACGCCAAAAACAATCTCACTATAGTCATGGTCACGCATGACCGCGGCATCGCCGCGCAGGCCGATCGCACCGTGCGGCTGGTCGAGGGCCGCGTCGAGACGCTTTAAGGCGCCCCCGGAGTGGCCGAACGAATGCGCCGCCGGACAGGCCTGGCACCAACGCGCACCGTGAACCCCCGCCGGCGATTGGCCACCGCGGCTTTTTGAATTTCTCGAGCGCCCAGGTGGCGCAGGCACGGGTTGCGAATGGGATCGGAAAACAAAGCGTCGCTGAAGGTCTACATTTCCGGTCAGTATTACGATAAGGCCGACGCCAAGATCAGTGTCTACGATCACGGGTTTTTGTACGGCGACGGCGTGTTCGAGGGCCTCCGCAGCTACCGCGGCAAGGTCTTTCGCCTGGAGCAGCATCTCGACCGGCTTTGGCACTCGGCCCGGGCGATCTGTTTGGAGATTCCGCTGGCCCGCCCCGCTTTGGCCAAGGCGATCTACGACACGCTGAAGCTCAATCAGATCGACGACGGTTACATCCGCCTGGTCGTCTGCGCGGGGCCGGCAGCCTGGGGCTCGACCCTCATCGCACAAGTGATCCGCAGGTCGTGATCATCACCGATCACATTTCGCTCTATCCGGCCGAGCTGTACCAGAACGGGCTGGAGATCGTCACGGCCAGCACGGTCCGCAATCACCCGGCCGCGCTCAGCCCGCGGATCAAGTCGCTTAACTATCTGAACAACATCCTGGCCAAGATCGAAGGGCTGAAGGCTGGCTGCGTCGAGGCTCTGATGCTCAACCACAAGGGCGAAGTCGCCGAATGCACGGGCGATAACGTCTTTTTGGTCCGCGGCGGCGTCTTGCTGACCCCGCCCAACGACGCGGGCATTCTGGAAGGCATTACCCGCGAGGCGGTCATTGAATTGGCCCGCCATGGGGGCCGCGAGGTACGCGAGGTCGCCCTGACCCGGCACGACGTCTACATTGCGGACGAGTGTTTTCTGACCGGGACCGCGGCCGAGGTAATTCCGGTCGTGCGGGTCGACAGCCGCTGGATTGGTTCGGGTAAGCCGGGCCCCGTGACGCGCGATCTGATCGAGCGGTTTCACCAGCTGGCCCGGTCCTAACCGGCTGGGTCGCAATTAGACGTGTCGTGCTCGCGAGTGCCGCGGAATTTCTCGGTCTGACCCAATGGGTGTCGCCCTTCTCAACCACGGGCGTCCAGTCTCGAACGGCGCGACCGCATCGCCGCTACAACCGGCCTGGCTGTTCGGCGACCAGTTCTGGGCGCCTGCTTTCGCTCGCCGGGTGCCGTTTTTTGCCGCGATGCAGTGGCCGGATAGTTGCGGACCTGCCGACCCCTAGTTAGCATAAATGCTCATTCGGCCGGACTTTAGTCGTCCGGACAGCCGTCGACGGCGGCAACCGCAATCCTGCGCCCGGAGGCATCATCCATGCGACGAGTTTGCAAGACGGTCTTGGCCTGGACGGCCATTGTGCTTTTGCTGGTCGATCCCGCGACGGCCGGACGTTGGGCTTGCCGGTCGCGCTGTTGTTCGCCCTGCTACCGACCTTGCTATTCGTCGTGCGCGCCGGCCGCGCCCAGCGGCTGTTCGACGGGCGCCTGTACCACGGGCGACTGTGAGCTTACGTCAAGCCATTCGAGCCTGAAGCCCGATTCCGGCACGGCTCAACCACCGGCCCCGAGCGACATGGCTCCTCCGTCGCTGCCGCATGACGCGGTGGTTCCGCCGCCCACTCCGACGCCGACTCCGGCCCCCAGGCCGACGCCTGCCCCACCCCCGGCTCCCACGCCGACTCCGGCGCCGCCCCCGGTTCCGACTCCACCAGCCCCCAAGCCGGTCCCGCCCGTTCCCACACCGACTCCGGCCCCGCCACCGGTGCCGACTCCCCCGGCCCCCAAGCCGGTGACCCCGCCGGCGATCGAGGAAGAGCCGACGCCTGAGGAAGCCACTCCCGTCAAACCGGCGCCCAAAACTCCGCCGACCGATGACGACCTGGACGACATTTTCTCGGATTCCGACAAGAGCACCGACTGCGCCGCCTGCCAAGCCGCAAGCGGACGACACCGCCGGGCCTGACATGGCGGACGACACCGCCGACGAGCCGGCCGACGATGTGCCCGCGGCCGGTGCCAAGGACACGGCCGACGATGAGAACAAAGCCGCCCCGGCGGGCGACGACATGGATGATTTGTTCGAAGACGCTCCCAAGGCGGCGCCGAAGCGGGCGGCTATTGAGCGGGCGGATGAAGATTCGCTTGACCCGACCGCCGAGGATGAACCGATGACCGAGGAGGGCTCGGTTCAGGTTCCGCCGGCCCAGCCGCAACCCGTGGCGGCCGTCCCGGCTCCGCCGGCCGAGCCCGCGGCTCCGGCCAACGAAATGCGGCTCTGGACCGACAATACGGGCAACTACACCGTAATGGCCCGGTTGGTCGTCGTGCTCGACGGCAAGGTCCGCTTGCAAAAGGAATCTGGCCGCTTCACCACGGTGCCGCTAGAGCGGTTGAGCAAGCCTGACTTGGCCTTCGTCCAGAACCAGCCCCCGACGGTCGCCAGCACGACGGTCCCCCGATCGGGCGAATTCTGAGCGGCTCGTTCGAGGCTTGCCGCCAGGCAGGTTGCTCGTTTGCCCCCGTCTCGAGGGCCCCATTGGCGTTGCGCCTGGTTTGTGCCGCAGGCTGTGCTTCGCGCCGCAGAATTCGCTCATCTTCGCCAGTCCGGATAACCGATACCTCCGGAGGAAGCGCGGCAAAACCGACCCGAAGTCGGTGCTGGTGCGCTTGACCAGCGCATCCCCGCCAGAACTTGATTCCCGGCGTGCAGGGCCAAAGATGGCGATTGCTCCGATCGGCAGCTCGTCCAGCAACATCGCCCCGCGGCTCGCAGCCACCCAGCCGTCGAGCAATCCGTTCTCGCAGGCGCTGGCCAAAGCCACCGGCCAGCAGACGGCGTCGGCCGCGTCGGCACCGAATCTGACGGCGCAGCAGCAATACAGCCAGTCGTTGGCCGATTTGCAGAAAACGCTGGCCGGCATCTTCTCGAGCGCCGGGATCGACACTTCTCAGCCAATCTCGATCGAACAAGGGCCCGAGGGCAACTTGACCGTATCCAACGCCCGGCCCGACACCGACAAGATCGAGCAAGTCCTGGCCGCGCACCCCGAGCTTGAATCGAAGTTCGAGACCGTGGCCGCCAACTATCGGGCCTACAAACAGTCTACCGGTGCCCAGGACCTGCCCGATCCGTTATCTGCCAGCCTGATCGTGACGCTGGTTGGGAACCAGGCCACGGCCAATTTGGCGTAAGGTGGCGTCTGCACGGTGCGCTGAATCGTGTGCATGCGCCGCGAGCACGCGCTCTGCCGCCTGCCGGCCGCTGATGATGCACTGCGATATGCCGACGCCGTGATAAGCGTTGCCGGCCAGGGCCAGACCGGGCACCACGGCGACCAGTCGTTCGATCCGCTCGATCCGCTCAATGTGCCCGAGGTGATATTGGGCCATGCTGGTGGGCCAGCGGGCAATGTCGCACACGACCGGCTGACCCCGGGCGCCGAGCAGCGAGCTGAGCTCCCGGCGGGCCATTTCGGTCAGCTCGGCGTCGTCTCGACCGGCCAGTTCAGGATGGCACGCCCCGCCGATGAACACTCGAACGAGCACATGTCCCGCCGGTGCCCGACCGGGGAATTTCAGGCTGGAAAAACTGGCGGCCAAAATCGATCTCTGCTCGATTTCCGGCACGACAAAGCCGAACCCGCTCAGCGGATGGGTGATCTGCTCGCGACGGTAGCCCAACGACACCACGGCCGCGCCGGCGTAGGCAATCCGGTCCAGCTCGCCGGCCAAGTCGAGCTGCACGGTTTGCAGCAGCCGGCCGGCCGCGGGAGCGGGCAGAGCCAGGATGACGCCATCGGCCTCCAGCGACTCGCTTCGGCCGTCGGGCCCGGCCGTGATCACTCGCCAACCTTCCCCGGATCGCTCCAGTGACGTCACCCGGGACTGCAGGCGAATGCTGCCCGCCGGCAGCCGGGCCGCGCAAGCGGCAACCAGACTCGATAGCCCGGCCCGGGGCGTCATGAACATGCTGTACCGCGTGCCGCTGCTGGCGGCATCGACGCCGGCTTGACCCGCGCCGTGCCGGTGGGCGCGGATCAGGCCACCCCAGGTGCGCTCCATTTCCAGGAATCGCGGCATGGTGGCGGCCAGGCTCAATTTTTCGGCGTCGGCCGTGTAGATGCCCCCAACCAAAGGTTGAACCAACCGCTCGAATGCTTCCCGGCCCAATCGACGCCGGGCGAACGACGCCAGGCTTTCGTCCCCCGGCTCCGTACGCGGCGGGACGAAGTATTCGGCCAAGGCCCGCAGTTTGCCCCAGGGACTGAGCACGCCACTGGCGAGCAGCGGCCAGATTCGTCCCGGGACCATCAGCAGAAAGCCGGCTGGAATGGGGTGCAGCCGGCCGTGACGGACGACAAAGGCCTGCCGCAGCCGTTCATCAGTGCTCAGCAGGTCGCTGTCGGCCAAACCGACCTGGTTGCACAGCTCCAGGGCGCTGGGCGCGGTGGTGATGAAATTGTCGGCCCCGCGTTCGATCAGAAAGCCGTCGCGCTCGACGGTTTGCAGCACGCCGCCCAGTCGTTCGCCGGCCTCGAGGAAGGTCAGCCGGGTCTCAGGCGCGAGCGTCGACAACCGGAGCGACGCCGCCAGCCCGGTGATTCCGCCGCCGATCACCACGAAATGTCGCTTGTCGGCCAAATCGAGCACGATCGAGTGCCAGCGCTCCGCGAGACAGAAGTTAGGGCTTGAACCCGCGTCCATCCTACCATGCCGGGGGCGCGCGGGCAGCCGGTCCGCACCAGGTGGCAGAAAGCGAGCGCCCGGCAGGACGGGCCGTAGCTCGCTGCGCCAAAGATCTCGCCGCCGGATGTCGCTGTGGCGCGTGCCGCGCCGCTTCAGAGAATGCCGGCTCCGAAGCCGCCTTTTTCTGGCCCAGTCGAAGTCTTCGGCTGAGAGGTTTCGATCGGTGCGTGCGGCGGCCGGGGCTGCCGCTCGGCGGTTTGAATCCGCTTTTGCGTCGCCGCTGGACGGCTCGACGCGTCAGCATGCTGGACCGCCTTGGGTGGGGCGACCGCGTCCTCGGGATCGAAATCGTCGTACCGCGAGACATAGCCGGGAAGTTTGGCCCGCTCGATCTCCTTTTGGTACTCGCGAATGACGCGCTCCTGGATCATCTCGCGGCAGGCCGAGTTGATCGGGTGGGCGATGTCGGCGTAGAGCTTGGCGCGGCCGTCCTCGTCCTTGGCGAACCGATCTTCCTTGAGCCGGCCGCCGCAATGGTTGCAATAGGCGGCCCGGAGGTGGTTCTTCGAGCCGCATTGCGGGCAGTGCGCGGTGAGCTTGCGGCTGGGCATCGCGACGAACGGTCCGTTGGTCCCTTCGATGATCTTCAGATCGCGGATCACGAAACTATCGTCGAACGTGATCGAGCAGAATGCCTGTAGCCGTTCGCCTCCCTCGTCCATGAGTTTGA
The DNA here is from genome assembly GCA_963828155.1 of uncultured Planctomycetaceae bacterium. Classification (GTDB taxonomy): domain Bacteria; phylum Planctomycetota; class Planctomycetia; order Pirellulales; family PALSA-1355; genus CAWCAX01. Next base: position 669,969 of record CAWHDQ010000004.1, on the reverse strand, counting down.
TGCGCACCTCGGTGATTTCCACAACCATTCTCCTTCGCGGAAAAGGAAATCGAACTGCTACATCCGAACCGTGTATACCCGACCCACGCGGCGCTGCCGCATTCGGCCCGCCAAATGCCGGGCGTGTCGGGCGCTGCTGCAAATCGCGAAGTAGCTCGTGCCGCTGCCGCTCATCTGCGCCGCCACGCAGCCCACTCGGTCGAACTCGCTTCGCAAACGGGCAATCCAGGGACACAAATCCGCCGCCGCCGGCTCCAAGCGATTGACAAGCACCGACCGCAGTCGCCGCGGCTCGCCGGCCCGCAGGGCCGCCAGCGCCGGCCCGACCGACCGTGCGGGCTGGCCCGGTCGGCAGTTGCCGTACACGGCCGGCGTGCTGAGCCCCACGGGGGGCCGAACAACCACCGCCGCCCAGTTGCCGAGCGCGCCGACCGGTTCGACAATCTCGCCCCGCCCGCGGCAAATCGCGGCGCCGCCAGCGAGAAAAAACGGCACGTCGCTGCCCAACTCGGCGGCCAAGGGCAGGAGCCGCTCGCACGGCCAGTTCAATTTCCAGCCCAGGTTTGCGGCCACGAGGGCCGCGGCGGCGTCGCTCGATCCGCCGCCCAGCCCGGCGGCCGAAGGAATTCGCTTCACCAACCGCAGCGCTGCCGCCGTGGGTCACGCCTGACCGCTGCCGGAGCAGCCGGACTGCCTTGGTCGCCAGGTTGTCGTCCGCGGGCGGAAGGGTGCCCAGATCTGAACCTGCATTTTTCGGCGAAACGGTTAACGCAATTTCCGCTTGCGGCGCACCAACCCGTTTTGCCTCGTGACCGTCAGACGTGGGATACGCGTCGGGGCCAAACTGCTCGGACCAGCGGCAATCGAGCGTGATTTCGCCTGACTCGTTCGGCACCAGCGACAAGCTGTCGTACAGGCTGATCGGGACCATCAGGGTCTCAATCTCGTGGTAGCCGTCGGCGCGTTTGCCTAAAACCTCGAAAAAGAGGTTCAGCTTGGCCGTTGCCTGAGCGACAACGCGCGCCTGATCGGTAGACGTGCATCTAAGCGTTCCCTGCTTAGTGGCCTGACCCTACCGCCTGAACAGCAGTCAGATGGGATGGCGGTCGGGACATCCAGCCACGACGCCTTGCTTGCCGAGTGCTCCGTCCTTGCCGGGCACCTTACGCACACGGGACCTTACTTACCGTGCAATAGTGTACTGGTTTCGACAAGCCGGTCAACGTAATTTACGGTCGGCACGAGAATTAGCGCAATTGGCCGGATGTGGGACAAACGCCGACGGGGGGCGAGCTAAATTGCCAGGGGGCGGCGGGGTGCATGGCTAACTTTGACTATCGCCACAGGGGGGGAATTGCCAGACGCAAACCGGTCAATCGCATCCGCAAACATCGCTGCCCCGGCAAGCGGGCGGACCCAATGGGCCGAGTCTAGTTTGACCCGGCCTCCAGACTGGCGGCGACCAGGGCCTCGTCGTTCCGGGCGAAGACGTGCTTATAAGCAAAGGCTGGGTGGGCCCAGCAGACCCCGCCCCGCTTGTCCAACTGGCCTGGGGTGGGTTCGATCAACTGGGCTCGGCTGATTTCCTCGAATCCAGCCGGCGAAAGCCGGGCGATCACAAGCTGCCCACGTTCGTTGAACATCCACGTCCGCTCGTCCGTGCCGCGGACCATGTGAATCGTGCTCCAGCGGCTCTTGGGCGTGGCCTGCAGGCTCTCCCAGACACGCTCGCCGGTCCGCGCATCCAGGCAGTCGCAATTCGCCATAACTGTCGACGCCGTAAATGTAGTCACCTTCGACCAGCGGCGTGCCGATCATCGCGTGCAGACTGTTCGTATGCTGCTCATCGGGCCCAAGCCGCCGCCAAACTTCTGCGACCTTCGGCTGCGAACGATCGAGTGCTAGCACGAGTGAACCATCGTAGAACGAGCTGACCAGTAGCCGATCGGCGCCCACGGACGGGGTAGCAATCCCGATCACCATCCGAGTTGGAGTGAATGGGTGCCGCCAATAGACATCTCCTGACTGAGGGTTGAGCCCAACGACATTGTCGCCCGTCCAAACTACCAACACCCGCTGGCCGCCCTGCTCGATCACGATCGGCGCCGAATAGCTGGCTCGATCGTCGAGCGCCTTCCAGCGCTCCTCGCCCGAGCGTTTATCAAAGGCCACGACGCAAGCATTCGGACCGCCGACTTGGCAAACGAGCAGGTCCCCTTCCACCAGCGGCGAGGCGGCCAGCCCCCAGATGGGCATGCGGATCTTGTACTGCTGGGCGAGGTCCTTCTGCCACAGGATGTCCCCTTTGGCGGCATCCAGGCACAGCAAGTTGCCCATCGTGCCCAGCGAGTAGGCCCGGCCGTCATCGACGGTGACGCTGGCCCGGGGCCCGTCGGTGTAGCCCACGTCGACGTAGGGGCATTCGTACTCCTGCGTCCAGAGCGTCTTGCCGTCGCGCCAATCGAAAGCGTGGACCCGTTCGATCGGCTTAGGCTCGACCAACCGATCGGTCACATAGACCCGGCCGTCGGCCACCGTTGGTCCGCTGTAGCCACTGGCGAGGGGCACGCGCCAGCGGAGCTTGAGCTTGTCGGAAGCGAAGTGCTCGACCAGGCCCGTCTCGCGCCACACACCATCGCGCTTCGGCCCCCGCCACTGCGGCCACTCGTCGGCCCGGGCCACACTGGCTGATACGATTATGCGCCAACAGAATCCCGCACGACCGAGTGATCGCAGCCATGTCCGATTACCTCCGGGGACGATCCGTTTCAGCCGCGCCGCTGCCGTTCGGATTCCTGCCGCTCGGATTCCTGTCGTTCCGATTCGTCAACGGCCTGCTCGTAGCCGTCGAGGCTGTGGATCTCGTGGTCGGCCAGGGCGCGGCCGTCGATGCGGTATTCTTCCACCGGCTGGCCGCCGATCAAGTGGTCCTGGATGATCCGCTCCAGCACGGGCGGGTCACAAAGCCCGTACCAGACCCCCTCGGGATAGACCACGGCGATCGGCCCACCCTCGCACACCCGGAAGCAGGACACTTTGCTCCGGTACACGCCCCCCTGCTCTGCCAGGCCCAATTGTTTCAGCCGGGTTTTCAGAAAATCCCAGCTGGCCAGCATCCGCCGCTTGCTGGCGCAGCTGGCCCGGTCGGTGTCGCAGCAGAGGAAGATATGCCGCTGGACATCCGGCACGCCGCAATCTTCGGCGGCCTCGCGGGCTTTGGATAGGGACTTTTTGTCTTGGCGGGAGAGTTCCATGCGGCACGCCCAAAAGTTCAAAGGCAGATAAACGGAAGCCGTTTGCGGTTCAGCACCGGCAGGACCCTCACCCTTACGTCTCCCTGAAGGGAGAGGAGTCGACGTCCCAGCCACGGTTCACAGCACCCGGCAGATGTAGCACTTGAGGTATTCGCTCTCCAGGCACGTGGCGCTTACCGGATGATCGGGCGCTGTGCGACGGGCTTCGAGAATCTGGATGTCGCGCTTACTCTGCTGGGCCACGCCGACCAGCATGTAAACGAAGTCCTCCCGCGTCACGTGTCCGGAGCAACTGCACGTGACCAGGATTCCGCCCGGCTCCAGCACGCTCAGCGCCAGGCGGTTCAGGTGATGATACGCCCGCAGCGCCTCGTCGACCGCGCCTCGGCTGCGGGCAAACTTGGGCGGATCGACGATCGCAGCGTCGAACCTCTCGCGGCGGGCCGCCAGCGTCTCGAACACGGCGAAGCAATCGCCGGCGTCGAAGCGGGCATTGGTGACGCCGTTCAGCTCGGCGTTGGCCTTGGCCAAGGCCAGAGCCTTCTGGCTGGAGTCGAAGCCCCACACCTGCCGGGCATTGCCGAGCACCGCGGCGGCCAGGCTGAACCCGCCGCTGTAGCAGCACATGTCGACCACCGAGCGGCCTTGCAGGTAGCTCGCCGCCACGCGGCGATTCTCGCGCTGGTCGAGATAAAAGCCCGTCTTCTGCCCTTCGGCCAGATCGACGCCGTAGCGCAGACCATTTTCTTCGATGAACACGGGGCCCTCGGGCGCCTGGCCCCAGTGCAGCCCGTCGCGCAGCTCGATGTCTTCGGCCTGCGAGACGCCCTTCTCGGTGCGGAGGAAAATGCCCCGCGGGTTCAAGCGTTTGACCAAAATGCTCGTCAGCTCGTCGAGCCGGGCGGCGGTGGCCCGGGCGGTCACTTGCAGCGACAGCCACTGGGCGTAGCGATCGACCACCAGCCCACTCAGGCCGTCGGCCTCGCTGAACAGCAGCCGCGCCGCCCCGCGCGGGTCGTCGTAGCCGAGCCGGGTGGCGCAGCTCGATCGCGCGGGCGACCCGGGCATCCCAAAAGGCCTCGTCCAGGGCATCGGCATTCGACCAGCTGTAGAGTCGCACCCGAATCCGGCTGGCGCTGTTGTAGATGCCGCGGGCGACAAACTTGCCGTTGTCGGCCAGCAGATCGACTACGTCGCCATCGGCGGGATTGCCGTCGACTCGATCGACCGCGCTCTCCAGCACCCAGGGATGGCGGCCATAGAACGGCCGGGCCTTGCGAGCCTTGAGCACAACCGACGCCTGGGCGTAGCCGCGGGCGGCGACGGCACTCGCGGACACGTCTTGTTCGTCGGCGGTAGTCGCCACGGCGGGCACCGCCGTCTGGTCGGTAAATTCGGAATCGTGATCGGGATCGTCGGCGGAAGTCATAACCGGGCCGGGGTATTGGGGGACATCGAAGCGACGGTCCGGCCGGGCAGAGTGGCAATGGTTTCGGACGGCTGGCGGATCGCCAGATAGCTCGAATATAGACGCCTCGGGTCGGATTGGCGAATGGCCGGCAGATTCCACCGCCATTCGACTGGAACCGGCGCCAGTAACCGAATCCGCACCGCGGCCACCTTCTAGGACGAGGCCCAGCGGGAACTTATAATCGAAGAATCGTACTTGATGATCGGATCTGACAGGTCCGCCCGCCCCGCCGTGGGCAGCAACGAGCTGTCTCTGCCGCGCCTGCCCTGCTGCTTGCTCCATCCGACGTCCGCCCAGGCTTCCCAGAGAGGTCGTGTCATGCTCCGCTTGTTCGCGCGCTGGTTCGTGCTGCTGGGATGTCTTTCGGTCTGGGCCGGCTCGTTTACTGAGGGGCGCGCCGCCGGCCCTTGGGGCCACGCCTCCTGGGTTTGGGATACGGCGGCCGGGGCCAACGACTCGAATAACGAGCCCCGCTACCTGCGTTATGCCTTTGAACTGCCCGCCGCCCCCGCCAAGGCCGAAGTGGTCGTCTCGGCCGACAACGTTTATGAACTGAGCGTCAACGGCCAAAAAGTCGGCGGGCATAACGAATGGTCTGCCCCGAAGTGCTGGGACATCGCCAAGCAGCTGCACCAGGGCAAGAATGTCGTGGCCCTGACCGCCAGCAATCAGGGGGCGCCGCCGGCGCGATCCTGTGGGGCGAAATCACCCTGCCCGACAAAAAGACGATCGAACTGGCCACGGGCCCGAAATGGCGGATGTCGCTGCGGCACTTCGACGGCTGGGATAAGGCCGATTTCGACGATTCGGCCTGGGCCTCGGCCGCGGTGCTCGGGCCCTCTAATATGGGGCCGTGGAATCTGGGCGGCGGGGGCGGAGGGGGAGGTCGTGGGCCCAAGGACGGCGGCACGCCCCCCGCGAAAGATTTCCAGGACGCCGAGAAGGAACTGGCCGACTTTGTCGTCGCGCCCGATTTCAAGGTCGAGCTCGTCGCCGCCGAGCCGCTGGTTGTCAACCCAGTCTCGCTCGCGCTCGATGAAAAGGGCCGCATCTATTACGGCGAAAGCCACACCTATCGCTGGGGACCGCAGGGCTCGCCCTATCCGAAGCCCACCAACCCGGTGGTGATGCTCAATCCCTTGCACGACGGCAACGGCTATGAGCGGGTGGTCGTGGCCGAAGGTTTTGACGACCCCGTGATGGGCATCCTGGTGCAGGACGGCAAGCTGTGGGTGCGCTTCGACGCAGTTCCTCTACCAGTTCGACATCGACGACGCGGGCCACGCCACCAATCGCCGCACGATCCGACCGACAAAGACAAAGCCTGGAACCCGTTCGGGATGTTCGTGCTGGAATGGGGACCCGAGGGCCAGATCTACATGAGCGTCGGCAACCACAACATGGATATCAGCGGGCCGAACAACGGCGACGGCGTCACCGGCGCGGCGGCTCGGGCATCATCGTCCGCATGAAGCCCGATGGGAGCGACCTGGAGCGGCTCGTTCAGGGACTGCGGGTACCCTACTCGTTCGAGTACGATCCGTTCGGCCAGCTCTGGTTGCTTTCCAACGGCGAGGGGAACCCGAACCGCTTCGTCCGGGTAATCGAAGGGGTCGATTACCACTGCTACAGCCGGGGTAATGCCGACGGCACCTGGCTGGCGGGCAATCATCCGCTGGCACCCCCCTGCTTCGAGCTGCCGGGCGGGGCCAACACGCAGCTGTTGCACTATTATGGCGCGGCGTTCCCGCTCGCGTGGCACGGCAGCCAGTTCCTGGTCAATTGGGGCCGCCACGGCTTCCCTGGCGCCAATCACACGATCTATCGCTACGTGCCGGACGTGCGCGGCAATATCGCCCTCATGGAAAGCTGGCTGACGAGCAACGACCCGCATTTCCGCCCGACCGCCATTCTGCTGGCCCCGGACGGCAACATGCTGGTGGCCGACTGGTACGGCCGCGACGACGAAAACGATAAGACCGGCCGGATCTGGAAGGTCAGCTACGTCGGCCAAGAGCCGACCGGCAAGCGGCTCGGCCTGACCACAGCCCAGTGGAACGATCCCCGCAAGCCGCCGCCGCGCTCGGCTCGGCCGATCATCTGGAGTGCGAAAAGAAGGCCATACGCACGCTGGCCGCCCGCGGAGCCGACGTGCTCAGCCCGCTCGCTAAAACTGCCAAAGATGGCAATCCGCTGGCCGGGGCGGGGGCCCTGTGGACGCTCGTGCGGATCGGCAGCCCGGCCGCGCTTGCGGAATTGGCCGCGGCGGCGGAAAACCAGGATTGGCGTGTCCGCCGCCTGGGTTTGCATTTGGCCCGGCGGTTTGCGATCCCGCAAGCCGACGAGCTTGGTAAGCGGCTGGCCGCGGATCCTGATCCGGCCGTGCGGCTCGAAGCGGCGCTGGCCCGCACGCAGCCGGCCGACCGCCTGCACGACCTGGTCGCGGCTTTGAACGCAGGCGTGGCCGAAGACCCGCATCTGCGCCTATGAAGCCGCCTGGCACATTGCCGCCAATGCCGACGAAAAGGTGTTGGGCGCCTTGCTGGCCAGCGATAACGCGTATCTGCGGCTGACCGGGCTGATCGCGATCGATGTCGCGCTGTTCGAAAAATTCGAGTCCCAGCCCTACGCCGAGCGGGCTCTGGCGGCGGCCCTGGCCAAGCCGGGCGAAAACGACCCGATGCTGCTGCTCAAGCTGGCGGACATGAATCGCTCGCCGGCATTGGTGGCCCCGCTGCAGGCGATGATCGCCCTGCCCGATCTGCCCACCGACACGGCCGTCCACGCGATCTTGCTCCTCCGCACTTTCGGCGCCCGCGGTGCGCGAACAACCTGGGCGATCAGGCCGGAATGAACTTGCTGGCCGCGATGCGGACCGGCCGAGTACCGATCAAGACGGTCGAGGACGCCCTGGTGCTGTTGCAGCTTTTGCCGGTCGAAGGACCGACCGATTTCAGCATTCAGAAGCTCGGGCAATACCTGTTCGAGCGGCACGAGCCGGTCCGCGATGCTCGCACGCGGTCGCCCGGTCTTTCGGCGTGAAGGCCGCCGGCCTGGCCGGGCCGATCTGGCAACGGCTGCTGACCAAGGGTTTGCCACAGGAGGAAAAGACCGACCTGATCACCACTTTGGTTGCGATCGAAGCCGAGCCGGATCTGGGCAAGTGGGCCCAACTCCTCAAATTGCCCGAACCCATGGTGGTGCGCGAAGCGATCCGGGCCTGGCGGCGTTTCAAGGGCAATGCCGCGGCCACGGCCTTGCTGGTCGATCAGGCGTCCGAGGTGCTCAAGGCCGACAAGAACCTCGGTGCCGACTTGGCCGCCGTCCTGACCGAGCTGAAGGCCGATCCGGCGGCGATCGTGCTGCTCGCACTGCCGCCAGCCGAAACCGATAAGGCGATGCTCGCCAAGGCGGCGCTGGTCCGGCCGGTCACCCAGCAATCGGTGGCCGCGGGCCGGCAGGTTTTTGTGCGGGCCGCGTGCGTCAAGTGCCACAACACGACCGGCACCGAAATCAAGATCGGCCCGCCGCTGACCGGCATCGGCCGGGTCCAAAAGCCCGACTATCTGGTCGAGTCGGTGCTGGAACCCTCGAAAATCATCAAAACCGGTTTCGAGACCGAGAAGCGTGCAGACCGCCGACGGCAAGGTCCTGAGCGGCCTGGTCCGCGAGCAGGGCAATGAACTGGTCATCACCGAAGCCGACAAGACCACCCGGCTGCCCAAGAGCGAGGTCGAATCCCGCGTGGTGCAGAAGAAATCGCTGATGCCCGAGGGAATCGAAACCCAGCTCAGCCCCAACGAACTGGCCGACTTGCTGGCTTTTTTGGTTTCGCTGAAAGTCGGCGGGTTGGGCGACACCGCCAAGTGACGCGGGGCTCCGCGGCTGCCACAATGAGAGGGCCATGCCGCGAAGATGGCGGACCATCACACGTCTCCGCGGCGGCGAGATGGTGCCGCGCCTTGGCGTGCGTGCTCGATCGCGCGAAGTGTTTGGCGTCAATCAGTCCCGCGTGATGGGGAGCATCAACCATGGCGGTTCTGCGGCTGGCGGGAGCGGCATTGCTCTTGGCGAGTTGGTCGGGCGCGATCGTGGCCGACGATTTGCTCGACGACGTCAAGCCGGCAGCCAAGCCCAAGGCGACCGTCGACTCGGTTGACGATCTGCTTGATCGTTCCGACAGCCGGATTCGCTTCCGTCTGGTGCGGTTCGACCAGCCCGACCAAGGACTCGATGCCCTGTGCTATTGGCAGTCGTCGAGGGCATGGTCGCCGCTCAGGTGGCCCCGGTCGAATTCCGCCTGGGCGACGCCGAAATGCTTGCTCCCCAGTCGGCCGCCGATAAGGGCGATGGCGCCGAACCGACGTATCCCACCGAAGCGCTGGTGAAGCTTTCGCAAGGCAAGCAACTGCTGATGCCCGGTGCCATTCCGATCGAAGTTCGGCCGGCCAAGCGACATCCAAGCACCCGGCCGTGGTCGTCTCGGCCGACGGCGCCCGGCCCGAACTGCGGATTCGCTGTACGCCGGTGCGCTTCGAGGCGGTCGATCCAAACGGCACGCCGGTGCCGGTGGCGATCCGGCTGACGCGCGAGGGCAAGTCGCTGCTGCGGAAGGAGGCCCGCGTTCAATCCGCTGGTGCTTTGGCTCCCCTAGGTGGGCAGTACGACTCGAGCTTTGGCCGTTTCACGCTCTCGGCCGAAGGCCGCATCGACGCCAAGGGCTCGCAGCTGGCCCCGGGCGTGGCGATCACCGCCAGCGGCCTGCGCGGCACCGTCGATTCCGCCGGCGAAATCGGCCCGGCTGCCGAGCCGGCCACCGATGTCGTGACGGTCACGGCCAGTCGCGGGGCCAAGGAGCCGTTCCCGCGGTTTGCGATGTTCTCCCCGCTGCTGGTTGGCCTCGACGCGGCGCGGTCCGCGTCGCCCTATCGACGAAGCAATTCCGTGCCGCGACGGGCGACGATTTCGCACCCGCGGTCGTGACGGCGGAACTCGTTTTGGGCGGCGCGATCGTGCCGGGCGGTAAGCTCGCGCTCCGTCCTGCCGAAACGCTCCTGGCCGGCGCGGCCGAAGCCTTGCATTGTCCGGCGGGCGAAGTGCAGACGCTGGAGATCCCGCTGCCGGCGGGCCTGGCTGGGCCGGTGAGCATTCAACTTTCCAGTCCGGGCGGAGCGTTCGATCGGGCCCGCGTCGAGGTGCTGGTTGCCGACCTGGGGCAGCGAGTTCAGTTGGTTCCGCATCGCTGGCGGACCGCCCTGGCCGAGACGGAAGAGCTGACGTATCACGTTCTGATCCAGGGGCCCTGGCCAGCCGGCCCGGCGGAGCTGGTGTGCAAACCGCTTGGTGTCGTGGAAAAGCAACCCGCGCGGCCGATCCGGCTGGGCACGCTCGAATTGCCCGCGGTGCCGAAAGGTCAGACCGATGCGCGACCGGTGACGCTTCGAGCCGGCGATCTGCCCTGCGGCAAGTACCGGATCTGGCTCCAGGCCGGTAGGGAGCGCAGTGGCGCGGTGCCCCTGGAAGTCGTCGATTGGACGGCCAAGAGCCCGTTTTTGCTCCAGGCCATGAGCTGCTGCGTCACCTGTTGGCCGCTCGACGAAGCCGGGCTCGATTTTCTGCAGAGCTTCGACTTCCAGATGGGCACCGCCACCGGGCATAACAGCCTGCTCGATACCGGCATGCCGCACGTCAGCCCGGCCCTGGCGTCACGGCTGCACGGCAGTCAGCCGGCATTCGCCGACGAGCTGGCCCTGACGCCGGCGGCCAACGACGCCCTGCTCGCGCGACTGCTCCGGCATCGCATTCGCCTGATCGACCTGACCACCGCCCGGGGCCCAATTTTTACAATGAGGGGCTTTCCTACCACCACAGCTATGCCCCGTCGGTCGAGCGGATGATTCGGCGGATGCAGCTGTTCACCCAGCAGACGGGCGATTACGCGTCGTTTTGGGGCGTGAATTACAACTGGTTTCCGGCGCTGTACGGGTACGTCGAAGGCGGCGTGCCGACCGATGCCCACACGGCCGACCGTAACCGCGCACTCGATCAGGCCGTCCGCGCCGCCGGGTTCGAGCCCGCCACGCCTGACGAGCTGAAATGGTTTGGTGAGCACAAGTCTTCGTCCGACCCGCAGGATCGCCAGCGCGGCCTCGACATCGCCCGTCGGGCGACGGCCCGCTGGCGGGCCGAGCAAGAGCTGGGCTTTGGCCGGCACAATCAGCTGTACAACGCCGCGGTACACGAAGTCCGGCCGGAGACGGTCTGCACGCTGTTCGAGAACGCCGGCCACGACGAGGGCAAGCGCACCCGGGCCCTCTTCGGCGACATGGCCGCCTCCTGCTATGAGAGCTACACCGACTTCGGCGACTGGCCGATGTCGGCCGGATTCACGACCGATTGGGCTCGTGGCAACACGGGCGGCCAGCCGGTTTGGCTGACGGTCTGCTGGGGCACCGCGCCTGAAGGGGCCATGAAAAGCCTGCTGCACGCGTTCTCGCGGGGCATTCGCGGGGGCGGCGTGCCGCTTCCGTCCGACATGGATTCGGCCGAACTAACCCGCCGTGGCCAGGGATTGCGGCTCGTCAGCCAGTACGGATCGCTCGCCCGCGATGCCGTGCCGGAAGCCCGCGTGGCCCTGCTCTCGCGCACCTCCCGGCAGGCCCTCGTCCCGCGCGGGATGTACGAGCTGCACGCGATGTATTACCACCTCACTCGGCTCGGCTTTCCGCCGGCGGTGGTGGCCGACGAGGAGCTGTTGGCTGCCGGCGCGCCGAAGGCGGTCGAGTTGCTGGTTTTGGTCCAAGAACAAATTCCGTTCGAACCAGAGCTGGCGGCCGCGATCGCGACATTTCAAAAGCGCGGCGGCAAGGTGTTATCGGTGGGCACTGGCACGGTCGAGGTGGCTGGGGCGACGACATTGCCGATCGAGGTCAAGCACCTTTGGAACTTAGGCGGGTTCGAGGCGGGCGGCCACGCCCAGATGTGGCAGGAATTCAAAGACCACTGGCGCGAGCCGCTCGCTGCGGCGCTCGACAAGCTGGGCTTTAAGCCTACCGCCGCCGTCGATTCGCAGCAGGGATTCGCCCTCGCGAGCGATGCCGGACCGGTCCGCTACGTGACCGTCATCGCCGACGCGGCCGGCACCCACTCGAACGATTTCCAGCGGCCGCGTGGGCTGGCCGTGTCGCTGGCCGGCAGCGGTTGGACGGTGCGCGATCTGGTTCACCAGCAGACGCTGTCCAGCAAGTCGGCTTCCGGCAGGACGCTCACCTCGCTCGATCTGGTGACCGAGCCGGCAGTGATCCTGGCACTGTACAAGGAGGCGCCGGAAAAGCTCGAAATCCAAACGCTGGCCGATCCGCAGTTGGGTGGCGAGCTGGTCTTTCGAGCAACCGTACGTTCTGTGGCAGGCGCCAGTCTCGGCCGGGTGCCGGTCAAATGCGTGCTGGCCGCTCCGGACGGAACCGTTCGGCGACAGTGGTATGAATCGGCCGACAATGAGCTCCGCGTGCCGCTCGCCAGGCACGACGTGCCCGGGAACTGGCAATTGAGCGTGCAGGAGCTGCTGACCGGCCAGACGGCGATGGCAACGCTGGCCATTCAACCGGCCACTCCCGCGCCGGCAGCAGTCGCCGTGGCCGACATGCAAGTGGTCGACGCCCGCCAGCTGCGCAGTTCGTTCGGGCGCGAGACGGAAAAACTGGTGATCGTCGAGCCGGGGCAGCATCCACTATTGCCCGTGGCGGAGCGGCTGACCGCGGCGCTCAACTTGGCGGGCGTGAAGGCCCGGCTGTGGCAGGTCGCGCCGAGCAGTTCGACACAGTTCCGCTCCGCTGGTATCCGCGGCCGGAGGACGAGGCCCGGCTCGCGCAGATCGCGGCCGGCGAGTTGATCGGCTATCGCGGCAACTTGCTCGCGCACATCGACAAATTCAAACGGGCCCACGTGCCCGAGCTGGGCGGCTACGCCGAAATCAATCCGCCCTGGATTATTGGCCAGGATTGTATAGTGTTTTCCGGCGGGCGATTGGCCGAGAGCTTACGGGCGGCAAGCCCCTGGCTGGGTTCACCGCACGTCCCGGGGCACGGCCAGGGGCGATTGCTGGTCATGTTCAGTCCGTTTATGGCCGGCAAACAAGCTCTGGCCGTGGTCGCCAATGACTCGGCGGGCTTCGAGAAGGCGAGTGCGGCGGTTGTCGACGCGGCCCGGAAGACACCGCCGCCGAAGTCCACCCCTTCGCAAACAGTCCGCCTGGTCGCGGCCAAGGTTGCTCAAAAGTCGCAGCCGGTCGACGAGCCTTATCGCAACTACTCGCCCGAGCTCCGCTCGCTCAAATTGCTGGCCGCCGATAACGGTCGCAGCGTACTCGTGCTGGCGGGGCAGAACGACAATCTGGCTTTCATCGACGAGCACGGCCGGATCACCTCCACCGTGCAAGCACCGACGTGATCCGCTCGCATCTGCAGCTCGACGAAACGGGCCAACTGCATGGCCTGAGCATGCGGGTGCTCGAAAAGGATCCAGCGTGGCACTTTGCCACCGCGATCGAAGTCCTGCCCCATAGCATCGATCCCCAGGGGCGGCTGAGCGACGTGGCGGGCACCTTCCAGGCCGAAACGACGAGTCTTCCGCCCGATTGGGAAGCCGGTTTCGCGGTAGCACCGGACGGCAAGCACAGCCTCGTGTCTCAGCCCGGGACGCTGCTGGCATTCCGCTCCGCTGCAGGCGCATCGAGCAAAGCGACCGCCGTGGCGCGACAAGTCTATCGCGACGTGGACCGCGCCCCTGGCGGTTCTCGCTGCTCTATCCCCGGCATGCGGTCGGCAGCACGTTTTCGCCGGATAGCCAGCTGGTGCTGTTCACGATGGATAGTCGGCCGCCGTTTGGCGGTCTGGGCTCACCCGCCTATCGGCCGACCGGCTCGGAGACCGTGCTTTGGGATCTCGAAGTCGGGCGAGGTTCGTTGGCGGCTGGCGGCCAACGATTTTCAGGCCTCGCCCTATGCCGTACACAGCGGCTTTGCTGCCGTCTCGCGCGACGGCCAGCGGACGGCCCTGGCCGGCTTCGACGGCGGGATCTATCTGCTCGACGCCGCCGGCAAGCCGCTGGTCGAAGTGCAAATTGCCTCGCCCGCGGTGGCCGGAGGGGGGCGGATCGGCCCGACCGACGGCGTCGGCGTGCGAATGTCGCCGGGCGGTGAATTGGCGGCCTTTGCATTCAAGAACTTGCTCATGCTGGCGGCCGGCGATCGGCTGACGCGGGTCGAGATGCCGGGGATCGCCGGCATCGCGGTGCTGAGCGACGGTTCGGCCGCGGTGGTAGCCACCAGCTCAGGCGAGTTGCGAGCGTTCGACCCCCTGGGCAAGCCGCTCTGGGCCGCCAAGACTGGCCCGGGCACGCTCATCGCCACCGCGGGAAGCAGTCGTCTGTTGGCCGCCACCGGCGCCGGCGATCTCGTGATGTTCGGGCCCCAGGCACAGGAAATCTGGCGCACCGAGGTGGCCGCCGCCGCCGACAAATCGAAGCACTCGCTCGAGGCGCCCGGCGACACGGACTCGCCGCCTCTCCCGCCGGCTTATCTGGAACCGGACACGCTGGCCCTCGCCCAGCGCGCGCTGAAAGCCCTGGAAATCGCCCGCTGGAAACCCACCGGCCGGGCCAGCCAGGCGTGGGGCCAAGAATTTCATCCCCTGACCGGCAAGATCGAGCTATCGGCCGGCTCGGCCGAAAACGCTGATCGTGCATCTGATCTATCGCCGGCTACCCGGCAACAAGTCGCTGACCGTGACGACGACCGACGCCGCCGGCACCAGCGAGTTCGTCCTCGACTTGCCGACTCCCAATTATCGCGTGGTCGATCTGCCGCTGGCAGCCGGCGGGCGCGTGGTCGTTTCGTCGGATGGGCCGGCGGAAGTGGCCGAGTGCTCGCTGTGGAGTTTTTCCTGGCCCGGCGCGAACCTGTGCTACGTCAAGCCGGCCGGAGTAGCCGGCGGTCCGCCCGCCAAGAGCAACGCCCCCGCGGGCGATATCGACGATTTGCTCGACGACGCGATCGACAAGCCGGCCGCCGCTGGCCCCGCGAATCGGGTGAAACTGTATTGTGCCAACTCCGATCCCGACCGCATTGCCGGCACGTACCTGCCGGTGCCGCTCGACCCGTTGCGGATCGCCGACGGTCGGCGATTCGAAGGGGGCAAGCTGCCGGCCTGGGCCCCGGCCAACGAGCGGTACTTTCCCACCCGGGGCGCATTCGTGGCCTTCGAGCTGGGTAAGCCCACGCCGATCGGTCTGGTGGCCACCTACGATCGGGCGCTGCGGCAATCGCAAGTGGCCCGACGGATCGCGGTCTTCACGACCGAAGGCCTCGATGACCTGACCAGCGGACGCGTCCTGGCTGGCGACCCGGCCAACGATCAGTTCTGGCGACTGTTCCCGCTCGAATCCGCCAAGCTCGGCGGCCTGGGCGTACACGTCTACAGCGGCCCCAGCCAGACCGCGGGTCTGAGCGAAGTGGAAGCGTATCGGTAGAGGGGCGGGGCGCCGCAGCTTCGACGGCGGTGATTTGGTCGAGATTCGCTCTCTGCATTCTGTGGAACGGGACCAAAAATCTATGGTCGCGTCAGCCTCCAAACCGTGGTCCGCAGCTACCGCAATCTTCGTCGGCTTGGCGATCTGCATATTTTCCCCGACGCTGGTATGCAATGCGCTCGACGGCGACGGACCGTTAGATCGTAGCGGCGAGCGCACTGATGCCGCGATCGGCGAGCTGAGCAGCAAAAACCAGCGCTGCGCTACGACGTGCTGGCCTGAGGACCGAACCCACATTTGACGATGCGTTTGACTGGAACGACCAGGCGCGGGTTCGCAAGGCCATCAGCGCATAGCGGCGGAGAAGGATGACCCGTCGTGGGAGGCGCTGTTAGGTCACCTCGAAGATTCGCACTATTGCATCACGCTTCAAAACAACGGCCAGAGCGCCAAGAACTACAGCGTCGGCGAAATATGTAAGAAAATAGCGTACGGACGGCTAACCTGCGCGTACGAGTCATTGATCCCGGTCGACAAACTTGGCAAGCCGGCGCACATTGAGCACGGCGTCCGCGATCTGGCCGCATGGCGGACCGACCGAAAAGGGGCGGCGCTGTACGAACTGCAAATCGAGCTGTGTGAGAAAATCCTAGCGCAAATCCCCTCGATGCAGGATGTTTCGCAAACGGCGCACGATGCTGCCGCGGCGAGCCTGCGCCGGCAGATCGAAGCGATCAAGACTTCGAAGACGGCTGTAGCGTGGAAGTTTCCGGCCGACAGCTACACGACATACCGGCAGAAATAAGCAGCACGCGCTTCGGTTGTTTATTGCGGCGCTGCGCGATCAGCACTGTCGAGCATGAAAGGAAAAAAACCCACGGGCCGGCGGCCCGTGGGTTTAACTTTGTTCAGGTGCGTTCTGGCCGCAACAGAGGGTTAATCCATCTGCGGGGCGGCGTAGACGCTGGCCGAGGCCGGCGGGGCCGGGGCCGCGGGAGCGGGCGGGGTGGCCGGCACATCCAGGGCCTTGGTCAGGTCGATCTCGCGGGCCGAATCGTTCGTGGCCAGGTATTGCTGAATGAAATTGACCGTTTCGTCCACTTCGTCGGCCTGAACCAAAAGCAGCTCGCCCGCGCGAACATTCCGCAGGGCGTGCTCGACCGCTTTGATGGCGCCCAGAATCTCTTGGACGTCACTGGCCCGGCCGCGAGCGGACATGCCTCGCTTGATCAGGCCCATGATCTCGCCGGTCTGGCGGCCGCGGACGTAGTGGTCTTCGTACAGGATCACGCGGTCGAACGCTTCGCCCAGCAGCTCGCCCTGGCGAATCATATCGATGTCGCGGCGGTCGCCGGCGGCCGTGTAGACAGCCGTGCGGTACTGATGGGGGAATTGCTCGATCACTTCGATCATCGCTTGGAGCGACGAAACGTTGTGCCCGTAGTCGACGATCACGGTCGCTCCGCGGACATCGAGCAGGTTGAACCGGCCCGGCACCTTCTGCATGTCGCCGGCGAATGCTTCCAAGGCCTTGCGAATGGCGTCCAGCGGCAGGCCCAGGGCCCAAGCGGCCGCAGCCGCGGCGAGCGTGTTTTCGACCTGGAAGCCGATCCGGCCGCCGTGCGTCAGCGGCACGTCCGACAGCGAGATCAGCGGCATGGCATTGCTGCCTTCGGCCAGCATGATCGTGTCGCATTCGACGTACACGGCCCGGCCGCCCCCGCGGCGATGCCGGGCAATCGTCAGATCGTCGGCCCGCTGGGCGAAGAAGATCACCTGGCCGGGGCAGTATTCGGCCATTTCGGCCACGTGCGGATCGTCGGCCTTAAGGACGGCGTAGCCCTCGGGAGCGACGGCCTCGACGATGCACCGCTTGACCTTGGACAGTTTTTCGAGAGTGTCGATATCCCCCAGGCCCAGATGGTCGCCTTCGCCAATATTCGTCACGACGGCTACGTCGCACAGGTCAAAGCCCAGTCCGGCCCGCAGGATGCCGCCGCGAGCCGTTTCCAGGACGGCCGCGTCGACCAGCGGGTTGGCCAGCACCGATTGGGCACTGGCGGGGCCGCTGCAGTCGCCGCTATCGATCCGGCGGTCGTCGACAAACACGCCTTCGGTGCAGGTCATGCCGACGGTGCGGCCGGTCGAGCGGAGAATGCTGGCGATGAACCGGGTGGTGGTCGTCTTGCCGTTGACGCCCGTCACCGCCACGACCGGAATTCGGCCAGTTGTCGCCGGGGCAAACATCGAATCGATGATCGCTTCGCCCACCGGCCGGCCCTTGCCGCTGGAGGGCTCAATGTGCATCCGCAGTCCCGGGCTGGCATTCACTTCGACGACGATGCCCCCCTGGCTTTCCAGCGGCTGGCTGATGTCGAGGGCCACGACGTCGATGCCCGCCACGTCCAGGCCGACCATCTTGGCGGCTTCCACCGCCCGGGCGGCCACTTCGGGATGCACTTCGTCGGTCACGTCGGCGGCGGTCCCGCCGGTGCTCAGGTTAGCATTGCGGCGGATGAGCACTTTCGTGCCCGCCGCCGGAACCGAATCGGGCGTGTAGCCCTGCTCGGCAAGCACGCCGAGGGAGACCGAGTCGAGCTTGAGCTTGCTGAGCACCGTGGCGTGGTCGTCTCCGCGGCGCGGGTCGCGGTTGACGATTTCGATCAGCTTGGTAATCGTCGAAGTGCCGTCGCCGATCACCTGGGCCGGCTCGCGGCGGGCGGCGGCCACGACCTTATTGCCCACGACCAGCAGGCGGTAATCGGCCCCGGGAGCATATCGCTCGACCAGGATCCATTTCGATTCCTCGCGGGCGGCGTTGAAAGCGGACATCACTTGTTCGCGGGTGGTCAGGTCGGTGGCCACGCCGCGGCCCTGGCTGCCGTACTGTGGCTTGACGACCACGGCGGCGCCGATCTCTTGAGCGGCTTTCCAAGCGTCTTCGGCATCGGTCACCGGCCGGCCTTCGGGCACCGGCACGCCCATCGCGCGCAGCAGCGAGCGGGTGAGCTGCTTGTCCTGGGCGATGGCTTCGGCCACCGCGCCGGTGCGATCGGTCTGGGCGGCGAGAATTCGCCGCTGCTTCGAGCCGTAACCCAGCTGGACCAGGCTCTCGGTATTCAGCCGGCGGACCGGAATGCCCCGATTGCGGGCCGCTTCGACGATCGCATTCGTGCTGGGTCCCAGGCAAATCCGCTGGTGCAGGGCCCGCAGCTCGGCCACTTCGGCAGTGACGTCGAAGGGCAGGTCTTTCACGGCGGCGTCGAGCATCCGGCGGGCCGTTTCCAGGACGGCCCGGCCGACCTCTTCGTCGCGATATTCGATGACAACCTTATAGACGCCGTCTTCCGACGTCTCGCGAGCCCGGCCGTAGCCGACCTCCACCCCAATCAGCGCCTGGAGCTCCAAGGAAACGTGTTCGAGGATGTGCCCCTGATAGGTGCCGGTCCGGAGCCGCTCGAAAAATCCGCCGCGATAACCCAGGCCGCAGCGATGCTCGATCATCGTGGGCAGCCAGGCCATCAACCGTTCGTTGAACCCGGGCAGCGTGTGGGACGGAGAGTCCTTGAGCTCCTGAAGGTCGACCCAGGCCTCAAGCACGGGAAAGTTCGCCCAGATGTTCGGTCCGCGGAGTGCCAGGACCTTGCGGAATTCCATGATTCTTCTCGCTCCAGGATGCGTAAGCGTCGAGAGCACCGAGGGTTTGGACGCCGCACTGCCATCCGGGCAGGTACCGATCCCGGAGGGGATCGGAGAACTCGACATCCGGGGTGGGGATGTCGCCGGGGGGTGGGGCAGGCGGCGGATCGTTCCGCCGGTGGTTTGCGCTAGGGACGGCCCGCTGTGTTGTTCGGTTGACCGGTTGGGAAGTCTTCAGGCTTCGGACGATGCACGTCGTGTGCCAGATACTCGGCACGATTCTCATTCCCTTCCGTGGACCGGTCGAACCCGGGCATTGCGTGCAACTGCTACCGATTGCACGCCGCGGCTTTCCTGCCGAGAACTTAATTGAGCGTCGCTGGTTTGATAGCACGCGACATCAAAGTGATATCAGGTGCGGCCAGTTGAAGTTGGTGGGGGCCAAACTCCGACGCCGCAACTGGCCGATCGGTGGGGGGAAACCGACGGCGCGCGGGCGTCCAAATTGACTGCGGGGTGGGATGGCTGTGGGGGTGGTCCTTGCAGCGCGCGGCGGTGCCCGCCCGAGACGCGAAATACCCTCGGTGGCAGACCACGCGGCCCGCGAGCGCTACGCAGTGGCCAGAGTGAACTGGCGCGGCGGGCGCAAGCTAGCGACTATCATCCTAATGAGGCCCGGGGCGCGTGCCAACTAGCCGCGGGGCAAAAAACCCACAATTTCGGACCTTAACCAAACCGCAGATCCGGTTCTGCCAAATCGGCAAACTCGGAGGGGGCATTGGA
This sequence comes from uncultured Planctomycetaceae bacterium, assembly GCA_963828155.1. GTDB lineage: Bacteria > Planctomycetota > Planctomycetia > Pirellulales > PALSA-1355 > CAWCAX01. The sequence continues at coordinate 650,295 of CAWHDQ010000004.1, read as the reverse complement.
CCGATTTTCAGGCGCTGAAACACGGTCGACCGGCACTCCGAACAGGGTTATTCGGTCCTTTCGGCCCGGCGATTGCCCTCCCCTATCCGGCGGGACGACTGGCCCTACAATGTGGACGAATTGTCGCTAACGCCGCCCGCCATCTGTCCGGCTGAAAGATCTCGCGTTTCATGGCCAACGATACCGCTGCGACGACCGAGACCAATCCGAACTTCGAATTGGCCCACGATTCGTGGGGTCGACTCGTGCTCGTTGACGGCACCGGGCGACGCTACGTGGGGGTTGAGCCGGTCCGGGCGTTTCCGATCTCCGACCCCGACCACTGGATTTCGATCGTCGACTCCGAGGGGCGAGAAATCGTGCTGGTCGAAGATGCCGGCAAACTGCCCTCGGCCGTTCAGACCGTGCTGGCCGAAGATCTGGCCCGGCGCGAGTTCGTGCCCCATATCCGGCGGATCGTGAAAGTGGCGATCGACTCCGATCCGGCGGAATGGCGGGTCGAAACCGACCGGGGGCCCACCCGGTTTCTGCTTAATGGCGGCGACGACATCCGCCGCATGGGCCCCGACAGCCTGCTGGTGATCGACACCCACGGCACGCGCTATCTGATCGAGGACACCCGTCAGCTCGATGCGACCAGCCGCCGCTATCTGGAGCGGTTCTTGTAGGGGGCAATTCTGTGCTACGCGCGCGCCCTTCACGATGGGAGTGGGGCGGGGGCTTTTCGCGATGATCGACCGCCGGGTCGACCGAATGGTGGGCCGCCGAAAGGTGAAAGTCGATCACCAGTGGTAAGTGGTCGCTGGCGTTCTTGGCCAGCTGGGTTCGCACCACCCGGGCGGCGCGGACGAAGACCGGCCCGCGACAATAGACCTTGTCCAGCGAGCCCATCGGAAACCAAGCCGGAAACGAGCGGAACCGCGAGATCGGGTGCGTCACGTGCTCGAAGCCGTGCAGGGCGAACGGCCCGCGGCCGAGCGTATTGCGCCAATCGTTGGTGTCGCCGGCGATTAGCGTAGGCAAGTGGCCCGCCGCGGCAAACAGCGGGTGCTCGAGCAGGTGGCGGACCTGCCAGTGCCGCTCGCGCTCGGCCAGGCCCAGGTGCCAGTGGACGAGGTTCAGCAAACCTTCGGGCGTTTCGACGACCGCGATTTGCGCTCCGCGGGGCTTTTTGCGGCCCATTTTCAGTGAGAGCTGGTGCTTTTCGCGAAGCGGCCAGCGCGACAGCAACAGGTTGCCGTAACCGCCGCTTTTCAGCCGTACATTGAGCTGGTGCAGTTGGGCGACCGCGCGGAAATACTCGGCCAGCATCCGCGGCTGATCGTGGTAACGCGACCGGCGAACATTGCGATCGACCTCCTGCAGGCAGATCAGGTCGGGGTTCTCCCCCTCGATGACCTCGATGATCCGCTCGAGGCGGTACCGCCGATCGCGCCCGCCGACGCCTTTGTGAATGTTGTAGCTCAACAGTCGCATGGCGGCGGGAAAACCGTGCGGGCCGGCGCCGAGCGCGGGCAATGCGGCAGCCGGGGCAACGTCGCAAACTGCGCCCAGCCGTCGGAGGGACGGGACAGAAATCTAGGCGCGAAGATAGCCCAGTCTCCGAGACCGGTCAACGCGCCGCCCGGGACCTGCCATTACATGACGGCAAAGTAATTCTCGACGGCGAAGTCCATCAGGTCGCACGTCATCTCGGCCGGGCAGCCCTCATAATAGCAGTAGTTCCGGACTTGCAGTAGCAGGTCGCGCGGCTGGCAACAACGGAACCGCCGATTGACGGCCTTATAGTGCTTCTCGATCAAGTGATCGATCGGCTCCTGGCGGTACTCGAAGCCGAGCTTGGGCGCCATCAGCTTGAACAGCTCGCGGAACTCCGTCTCCGAGGGGTCGCTCACCTCGATCTTGTAGGGAATCCGGCGAAGGAAAGCGTCGTCGACCAGGTCCTTCGGCTCCAAGTTGGTCGAGAAGATGATCAATTGATCGAACGGCACCTGGATCTTCTTGCCGTTGGCCAGATTGAGATAGTCATACCGCTTTTCCAGCGGCACGATCCAGCGATTGAGGAGCTCGCTGGTGCTCATGCGCTGGCGGCCAAAGTCGTCGATCACCAGCGTGCCGCAGTTGCTCTTGAGCTGCATCGGGGCTTCGCTGATGCCGGTGGAGGTGTTGAGCGTGACTTCCAGGTTGTCCATCGTCAATTCGCCGCCGACGATGATCGTGGGCCGACGAATCCGGACCCAGCGCTTGTCGATCTTGTGCGCGCTGAGCAGGCCGGCGCCGGCTTCGAGCGGCAGCTCCTCGTGATTGCTGGGGTCGAACAGCCGGATGATCTCGCCGTCGACGCCCAGGGCCCGGGGAATCCAGATATGCTGGCCAAAGGCCCGGGTGACCCGCTCGGCGATGCTGGTTTTGCCGTTGCCTGGCGCTCCATATAAAAACAAACCGCGGCCGGAGTTGATTGCCGGTCCGAGCCGGCGGAGCATGTTCTTGTTGATCAGGAGGTCGTCGAACGCGGCATGCAGTTCGGCCACCGTCGGATGCTGGGTGGCCAGCGACTGGGCCGCGACGCTGGCAATGTAATCCTTCAGCGAGACCGGCGCGGCGCCGAAATACGTGCAATGGGCCGTGAGCCGCCGGGCTCGTTCGCGGCCCACATCGGTGAGCTGGAACTGATAATCGTTCATCGCCGCCGAGCCGCGGTGGACCAGCACCTGCTCCGATTTGAGCTGCCGCAGCAACTCCTCGAGCAGCCCAAAGGGAAGGCACAGCTGGTCGGCGATCTGCCGGCCGCTGACGTCGCCTCGAGCCAGGAGCAGCTTGAGGATCAGGGATTCGACCTCGCTGGTCGTCAGATTCGCGGCAGCGAAGCTGTTGGGCTCGGGCGGGAGGAACCCCGCGGCGTGTTCTGCCGCGGGAGCCGGTTCGGCGGCCGGCGGAACGCTGGTCAAACTGCGGACTCGGCTCAGAAGCTCGTCGAGCTGGGTGTCGTTCTTGCCGCCGGCCTCGTCGGAAGAGCCGGCTGCCGGGCTGGCCTTCGCAGGAATCTCGGGGCGAATTGCGTCCGCTCGCGGAGCGTCGTGCCGCGGCTGAGCGGCGGCGAGCGCCGGCCACGGATCGGGGCCCGAGGTGGAATGCCCGTTCAGCCGGGCCAGGATGCTTTCGGCGGTGATCTCGGACATGGAGTGCAAGCCAGAGAGCCATTGGATGGAGCAAGGCCCTCGCAGGGACCGTGAAATGCCCCGATGGAGGATGCCGCATCGCAAAGCTAGGTCGTACGTCGGCGGAAAGCAAATTACGCCGGGTCGTGCCGATTTTTACGCGTGCGCACGCTCCCGCGCCCGACGGTTCGCAGCGCTGGCCGAGGACGTCGGGAGCGCACCCGCCCCCAGACAAGTCGGGCCGGCTTTAGTACAATCTGGCGGTCGTCGGGCGGCCGCAGCGACACGGTTTTCGCGGGCATTTGAGGCCAGTCAAAGGTTGGAGAACATGACCAGTTTGTCGCGCAGCAAGGATTCGTTCGGGGCCCGGGATACGTTCGACACCGGCAGCGGCCGGGCAGCCCTCTATCGCCTGACCAAGCTCGAGGAGCAAGGGTTGGTGCGGCTGGCCGAGTTGCCGTTTTCGATCCGCGTGCTGCTCGAATCGGCCCTGCGGAATTGTGACGGCTTTCAAGTCACCGAAGCCGACGTGAAGAAGCTGGCCGGCTGGAAGCCCACGGGCGTGCCGCCGGTCGAGATTCCCTTCAAGCCGGCCCGGGTGCTGCTGCAGGACTTTACCGGCGTGCCGCTGGTCGTCGATTTGGCAGCGATGCGTTCGGCCATGAAGCGGCTGGGGGGCAACCCGGAAAAGATCAACCCGCTGATCCCGGTCGACCTGGTGATCGACCATTCGGTGCAGGTCGACTTTTTCTCCACGCCCGATGCGGCCCAGCAGAATGTGCACTTGGAGTTCGAACGAAATCGCGAGCGGTATGAGTTCCTCCGCTGGGGGCAGAAGGCGTTCGACAATTTCCTCGTCGTGCCGCCGGCCGTCGGCATTTGCCACCAAGTGAACCTGGAATACCTGGCGAAAGGCGTGTTCCTGCGCGACGATGGGTCGGGCCCGGTCGCGCTGCCCGACTCGCTCGTGGGCACCGATAGCCACACCACCATGATCAACGGCCTGGGCGTTGTCGGCTGGGGCGTCGGCGGCATCGAGGCGGAGGCCGTGATGCTGGGCCAGCCGCTCTACATGCTGATGCCCGAGGTGGTGGGCTTTGAGATGACCGGCCAACTTCCCTCGGGCGCGACCGCGACCGACCTGGTGCTGACGGTGACGCAAATCCTCCGCAAGGAAGGCGTCGTAAGCAAGTTCGTCGAATTTTTCGGGCCGGGCGTGTCGCGGATGTCGCTCCCCGATCGGGCCACGATCGGCAACATGGCGCCCGAGTACGGGGCCACGATGGGTTTCTTCCCGATCGACAACGAATCGCTCGAGTATCTCCGCCGCACGGGGCGCACCGCTGCCGAAGTGCAGCTGGTGGAGCGGTACATGAAGGAACAGCAACTATTCCGCACCGACGATGGCCCGGTGCCGAATTTCACCAAGACGTTGCGACTCGATTTGAGCACGGTCGAACCCAGCCTGGCCGGTCCCAAGCGGCCGCAGGACCGGGTGCCGCTGGGGGCCATGAAGGAAACCTTTCGCAAGGCCCTGCGGGCGCCGATCGCCGAACGCGGCTTCGCTCTGGACGAAGCCGCCACGCAGCGCCGGGCCAAGGTCGCGACTGAAGCCCACAACGGCTCAGCGGCCGAGATCGGCCACGGGGCCGTGGTGATCGCCGCCATCACCAGCTGCACCAACACCAGCAATCCGTCGGTCATGCTTGCCGCGGGCTTGTTGGCCAAAAAAGCGGCTGCCCGGGGCCTGAAGGTCAAAAGTTACGTGAAGCCGAGCATCGCTCCCGGATCGCGGGTGGTTAGCGATTATCTCGATAAGGCGGGGCTGACCGAATCGCTCGAAGCCGTCGGCTTCAACATTGTCGGCTTCGGCTGCACGACCTGCATCGGCAACAGCGGTCCGCTGCCCGAGCCAGTGGCCCAAGCGGTCACGTCGGGCGAGCTGGTAGCGTCGGCCGTGCTGAGCGGCAATCGCAATTTCGAAGGCCGCATCAACCCGCTGGTCAAGGCGAACTATCTGGCCAGCCCGCCGCTGGTGGTGGCCTATGCCCTGGCCGGCACGACCGACATCGACCTGACGAGCGAGCCGCTGGCCAACGACAAGTCCGGCCAGCCGGTCTATCTGAAGGACATCTGGCCATCGCCGGCCGAAGTTTTGGCGGCGGTCGAGGCCAACGTCCAGCCCGAGATGTTTCGTCGGCAATACAGCAACGTCCGCGACGCGAACGCCGAGTGGAACAAGCTGGAAACGAGCGAAGGGGCCCTGTACGAATGGGTGCCCAGCAGCACTTACATTCAGGAGCCCCCGTACCTGGCCGACCTGACCCGCGAGCCGGCGCCCTCAAGCCGATCACGGGCGCTCGGGTACTGGCCGCGCTGGGCGACTCGGTGACGACCGACCATATTTCACCGGCCGGGTCGATCGCCGCCAAAAGCCCGGCCGGGCTGTACCTGCAGGAGCACGGCGTCACGCCGCTCGACTTCAATAGCTATGGCGCCCGTCGCGGCAACGACCGGGTAATGACCCGGGGCACGTTCGCCAACATCCGCATTCGCAATGCCCTGGCGGGCGGTGCCGAGGGGGGCGTCACCCGGCATCTGCCCGACGGCGCGCTGCTGAGCATTTACGACGCGGCCGTCCAATACCGTCAGGAGGGCGTGCCGCTCGTGGTGCTGGCCGGCAGCGAATACGGCACCGGCAGCAGCCGCGACTGGGCCGCCAAAGGCACGTTCCTCTTGGGCGTGCGAGCCGTGCTGGCGGTCAGCTTCGAGCGGATTCACCGCAGCAACCTGGTCGGGATGGGCGTCCTGCCGCTGGAATTGCCCGGCGGCAAGAGCTGGCGCGACCTGGGCCTGACCGGCGAAGAGGTTTACGACATCGAGGCGCTAAGCGACTCGTTCCGCCCGGGCGATCCGCTGTCGGTTACGGTCCATCGGGCTGATGGGACGACGCACAAGCTGTCCTGCAAAGCCCGGATCGATACGCCCGTCGAGCTGGATTACTACCACAACGGCGGAATCCTGCAGACCGTGCTGCGGAAGCTGCTCGGATGAGTTCACATGACGGGGCCAACAGCACGGCGCCGGCATCACGGCGGGGCCGAACTGCTGGTCGAGTCCTGCTCGGGCGAATGATCGCGGAGCACGACCAGCGAACAGGGCTGCAGTTGGTACGGTTTGCCCGACTCGAACCGGCCGCGACTTGCCTTGGCGTCGGCCGAGTCGAGCAGCAATTCCCAGACGTGGTTCTCGTCGAGATCCGGCAGCGTGAACGGGATCGTCAGGTCGTGGTCGGCATTGAACAACAACAGCAGCGTATCGCCGCTGATTTCCTCGCCCCGTTCGTCGACGTCGATGTGTTCGCCGAATAGCTGGACGCCCAGGCAGCGGACGAAGCTCTTGCTCCAGGCATCGTTGGTCATTTCCTGGCCGTCGGGATTGAGCCAGGCGATATCCGGCGCCTCGGCCCCTTCGATCGCCATGCCGTGGAAAAACCGGCGGCGGTGAAACACCGGCTGGCGGCGATAGATATCCAGCACTCTCCGGGCAAAGGCCAGCAGCTCCTTCTGGCGATCGTTCAGGTCCCAGTGGATCCAGCTGATTTCGTTGTCCTGGCAATAGGCGTTGTTGTTGCCCTGTTGGGTGCGGCCCAGCTCGTCGCCAGCCAGGAGCATCGGCACGCCCTGCGAAAAAATGAGCGTGGCCAGAAAGCTGCGCTGCTTTCTGGCCCGCAGATCGAGGATTTTCGGGTCGTCGGTCGGGCCCTCGGCTCCGCAATTCCAGCTGAGGTTGTCGTTGTTGCCGTCGCGGTTTTCCTCGCCGTTGGCCTCGTTGTGCTTCTGGTCGTAGGAGACCAGATCGGCCAGGGTGAAGCCGTCGTGGGCGGTGATGAAATTGATGCTGGCGTGGGGCCGGCGGCTGCTCCACTCGTACAGATCGCTGGACCCGCAAAATCGCGTGGCGAATTCCGAAACCACGCCGCCATCCCCTTTCCAGAACCGGCGGACGCAGTCGCGGTACTTGCCGTTCCACTCGGTCCATAGGATCGGGAAATTGCCGACCTGGTAGCCTCCCTCGCCCAGGTCCCAGGGCTCAGCGATCAGCTTGACCTGCGAGATCACCGGGTCCTGATGGATGATGTCGAAGAAAGCGCCCAGCTTGTTCACGGCGTGCAGCTCGCGGGCCAGCGTGCTGGCCAGATCGAAACGGAAGCCGTCGACGTGCATCTCTTCGATCCAGTAGCGCAGGCTGTCCATCACCAGCTGCAGCACGCGGGGGTTCTGCATGTTGAACGTGTTGCCGCAGCCGGTGAAATCCATGTAGTAGCGCGGGTCCTCACCCGATAACCGGTAGTAAGCCGAGTTGTCGACGCCGCGAAAACTGAGTGTCGGGCCCATCTGGTTGCCTTCGGCCGTGTGGTTGTAAACCACGTCCAGGATCACCTCGATCCCGGCCGAGTGCAGGTTGCGGACCATGGTTTTGAACTCGCCGACGGCGTCGAGCGGGTGGCCCGGCGAATCGTAACGCAGGTCGGGAGCGAAGAAGCTGATCGTGTTGTAGCCCCAGTAGTTCACTCGGCCAGCCTCGACCAGGTATCGGTCGTCGATCCGCTGCTGCACCGGCAGCAGCTCGACCGCATTGATGCCCAGCTCGGTCATGTGCCGGATCGCCGCTTCGGAGCCGAGCGCGGCATAGCTGCCGCGAAGTTTTTCCGGAACGTCGGGATGCAGCTGGGTGAATCCCTTGACGTGGACTTCGTAGATCACCATGTTCTGCCAGGGATGCCCCGGCCGGCGATCGTCACCCCAAGTGAACGCCGAGTCGATCACCGCGGCCAGCGGCGCATAGGCCGCGTTGTCGCGCTCGTCGAACGACAGGTCCGCCGCCGGGTCTCCCAGCTTGTAGCCGAACATCTCGTCGGCCCATTTCAGGTCGCGGGCGACCAGCTTGGCGTACGGGTCGAGCAGAACCTTGTTGGGATTGAAGCGGTGACCCTTGGCCGGCTCATAGGGGCCGTAGACGCGGTAGCCGTAGATCTGGCCCGGCGCCACGTCGGGGAGATAGCCGTGCCAGACCAGGTCGGTGTATTCGGGCAGCGTAACCCGGGCGGTCTCCTGGGTCTGGTCGATCGAGTCGAACAGGCACAATTCGACCTTCTCGGCGTTCTCTGCATAGAGAGCGAAGTTCACACCCGAGCCGTCCCAGGTCGCTCCCAAGGGCGTAGATCTGCCGGGCCAAACACGGATCTTGCTGCTCATAAGCTTGATGTCACGCGACGGGACAGGGCGAGAAACTTGCCTGCAATCGGGGCAATTGTAGAGCGGGCCGGTGTGGATGCAAGGGTCGGCCGCGTGCGCAACTTGTGGCGCTTATCCGCGACCCGCTGCAGCAAATTGACGCTCACCGGCCCGGTGTTAGACTCTCGAAATGGAGCGGCACTCGGCCGCGAGCGTGTTTGGCAGGCCGTCGTTCACCCAGCAGCCGGCTGGGGCGAAAATCTGCTCGCTCCCGACGACTGCCGCCGGCTCCAAGCAGACCGCCCCGCCGCGAATTAAACTAGTCCCAGGAGCACTCCTTTATGGCGACCAACAAACGAACAGGCCAGAACCACCGCCGCCGCAAGGCGGATGACGTGGCGACGAAAGCCGCGGCCGTCGGCCGCAGCGTACAGGAATTGGGCACCGCGGCGGTGGGAGCCGCCAAAGAAACGGTTGCGCAGGTGGGGGCCAGCGCCAGCAGCGCGCCGCCGAATACCGCGACCAGGTTGTCGACCGCGCGGAACACCTCCGTGATGCGGCGGCCGACGTCTGCGCCGACAGCCGCGATCAGGTCGCCGATTTCGAGCGGAGTTTGGAGGATCGGATTCGGGCCAAGCCCCTCCAATCCGTGCTGATCGCCGCCGGCATCGGCATTCTGATCGGCGCCGTCTGGTGTCGCCGCTAAGGCGGCTGTGCGCAGGTACCACTTCATGACGCAATGCGACCCAACCGAATCCCCAGGCGCCGCTGCTGCCCAACCCTCCGAAAACTCGGACGCCACCAGCCCGGCGACGGGCCCCGAGTCGGTACGGCGGATTCTCGCCGATTTGGCCGCCCTGCGCCAGCAAGCTGCGCTGTATCTGGCCGCCCGCCAGGATCAGGTGCGACTCGTCGTCCGCAATGCCCTGATCGGAGCCGTTTTGGGCGTGATGGCGCTGGCAATCCTGGCGGCCGTCTTGGCGGCGGCAGCCGTACTGATCGTGGTGGGCATTGCCCTCGGCCTGGGTGAGGCCCTGGGAGACCGGCTCTGGCTGGGGGCCCTGCTCACCGGCTTGGCTGTGCTTGGGTTGACCACCCTGGCCGGTTATCTGGCCATTCATCAATTGCAGCAATCTTCCCGCCGCAACACCCTGCGTCGATATGCCGAACTCCACCAGCGACAATCAAAACCCGTCCCCGCCGCCGCGCCCGGAGCCGCCGCCGGAGCTCGGGGAACGTGAGTTTCTGGCCGCCGAGGCGGCCGCAGCCCGGCAGAAAATGGCCGGCCACGTCGAGCAGCTGCGCGACGATGTGCAGTGCTGCGCCGACCTGGCCGCCTGGTTCCGCCGCTACCCTTGGCCGACCGTGGGAGTGGCCGCCGGCGTGGGCTTTGTCGCGGCGACGCTGTGGGCCGGCCGCAAACCAAAGGTCGACCCCGCTCAGGTTCTGGCCGAAGCGCTGGCCGCCAGCCGAACGGTGCCGCCCGAGCCTGCCAAGTCATCGCTCATCGGAGATCTGGCCGGCGAGCTGGCCGCACCGCCTGATCGAAGTGCTCGAACCGCTGATTCTGGGAGCATTCCGCTCCTGGACCGAGCCCTCGGCCAACGGCACGGCGCAAGCCGACGATGCTGCGGCCCAGGCCGACATTCCATCCGCGAGCGGCGAACCGGCTGCAACCGGCGGAGAACCGCCACGTCGCGACTGACGTTATCGCCGGTGCTCGACCGCCGATCGCACCATTTGCTCGACGAAGTCGCCATAGGCGATCCCTGCCGCTCCCAATGCGCGGGCGAAGCCGGCCTCGGGGCCAATATCCGGATTGCCGTTCACTTCGAGGATGTAGACGTTCTCCTGCCGATCGACGCGCAAATCGACCCGAGCGTAATGCCGGCAGCCGGTTGCCCGAAAAGCGCCCAGGGCTGCCGCGCCGATCCGCTCGGCCAACTCGGGATGCATTTCGGCCGGACAGCGCGGCCGCGTGGCCAGGTCGGCCGCGCCGCCGGTATCCCACTTCGCGGAGTACGTGACGAGCCGCTCCCGGGCCGACAGCCGCTCGTCGAACTCGATCTCGGCCAGCGGCAGGAGCATGGGTTCAGGCAGCGCGAGGATTGCAGCGTTGAACTCCCGCCCCGCGATGAACTGCTCGACCAGCACGCCACCGTACCGCGCGGCCACGCGATCGATCTGCGTTGCCAGAGCGCGCTCGTCCGCCACGACGCTCTCGGGACCGATGCCCAAGCTCGCGTCCTCCTGCGCCGGTTTGACGATCACCGGGCCCGCGGCGAGCAACTGGCGCAGCCGCTCGGCAGCGGGCACCCGGCCGGGCAGCAGCAGCTCGAACGGTGCGGTTGATAGTCCGGCACCCGCCAGCAGCCACTTGGTCCGGGCTTTGTCTCGGACCAGCTCCAAGCAAGCGGCCGGCGAGCCGGTGAGCGGGTAGCCCAGCTGTTCGATCAGCCCGGCCACGACGGCCTCGCCGCGGCCGACGCCGCCAAATCCCTCGAACAGATTGAAGACGACCTGGGGCGCCGGGCATTCGATCAGCTCCGCCAATAGTCGCGGCAACTGGCCGACCGGCAATTGACGAATCGGGTGGCCAGCTGCGGCCAGTGCCGCCTGGGCCGCGGCAACGGAGTCAAGCACGCCGGCGGCCGAGGCGTAGTCCGGGTCGTCCGGCGGCAGGCCCGGCTCATTGTAGAGCATCAGCACGTCGAGCGGAGCACCACGGCCGCGGGGCATCCCAGAATCCTTCGCAATCGACCTGCGGTCCGGCCCGCGTGAGTCTGCGGCTTATTGCGCGAGCATGCCGGCCGGCTCGGCCAGACCGTGGCGGGTGGCCGCGGCGGCAACGATCTGTCCGATCAGATCCGGATAGTCGATGCCCATCATCCCGGCCAACAGCACCAGATCGCCCGAGACGGGCGAGAGGCCCGGCAGCGGATTGACCTCGAGGAAGTACGGCACGCCGTCGCGCAGGCGGAAGTCGATCCGCGCCACGTCGCGGCAGCCCAAGGCCCGCCAGGCGGCCAGCGCCGCTTGCTCGACCGCCGCATAATCAGCCGGCGAGAGATTTGCCGGGCATTCATAGCGCACCCGCTGCTCCCAATCGCGCTTCACTTCGAGGCTGTAAATGAAGGCTCCGGCCGTGTCCTTGGGCAGCACGCGCATGATGCCCAGGACTCGCGGCGGCTGGTTGCCGACGATGCCCACGGTCAGTTCGTCGCCGTCGATGAATTCTTCGACCAGGACGCTCTGGCGATAGTGGCCGTGGACTTCGTCCAACTTCGCGGCCAAATCCGCGGCGTTATGGACCAGGCTGGTCGACAGGATTCCTTTGCTCGACCCTTCGCAGGCCGGCTTGACGATCAGCGGCGCTCGCAACCCGGCCAGTTGCGGTCGCGCTTCGTCGTGGTTGCCCTCGAACACGGCCCACGCCGGAGTCGCCACGCCCGCGGCGGCTACCAGCCGCTTGGCACAATCCTTGTCGAGCGTCACGGCGAGCGTGAGCGGATCGGAGCCCGTGTATGGAATGTCGAGCATTTCGAGGACGGCCGGCACGCGGGCCTCGCGCGAGCGTCCGCCGCCGGTGCCTTCGGCAAAGTTGAGCACGAGGTCCGGTCGTTCGCCGTCGAGGAGGCGCTGCAGCAGTGGCTCACCATCGCCGAGCAAATCGACCTGATGGCCGAGGTTTTCGAGCACGGCGGTGATGGCCTGGACGGTCTCGAGAGAGTCGAATTCCTCGTCGTCGTCGCCCAGTCCGGCCAGCCCCAGCGCTCCACCCGCCAGCGCCGCCGAGGCGGCCGGTCCATGCGGTCGCTGGCGGCTCCGAGCGGACATTGAACGTCATCCCGATACGCACGGCAGTGACCCTTTCCGAAGGACGAAAGCTGCCCGGTTCCAAGCGCCGCAAGGGCCACCGCTGGGGTGCAACTTTCTTCCGTCTTTGTAACAAAAAAGCCCGCGGGTCACAGCCCACGGGCGTGAAGATTCACCGGACCCACAAGGCCGTTATTTGGCCTTCGAACGGTTCCAAACCGGCCGCGGATCAAGCGGGTTGGCGTGCTGGTAGCCTTCCAACTGGATCACGTCCACGGGCTTGTCGTCGGTCGCTGCCTCGGCGGCGTGCTCCTGGCGGCGGGCCATCCGGGGCGTGCCCTCGGGCATGAGCATGTCGGAGTTGCCGGACAGCAGGTTGCTGACCCCCAGCGACGGGTAGTGGCTGCGGCGCTTCGCTGCGGTCTTCGGGAGCGTAGCGGAAGATCATGCCCTCGTAGTTGCGGAGGATGACCGCGTTCTCCGAGGCCGAGATCAGGTAATTGGGCATCAGCGGAATCTTGCCGGCGCCGTGGGTGCCGTCGACCACATAGGTCGGTACGGCGAGGCCGGAGACGTGCCCGCGGAGCCCCTCGATGATCTCGAGGCCCTTCCAGACCGAAGTGCGGAAGTGCCCTGCCCCGGTCACCGGATCGCAATGGAACAGGTAATACGGCCGCACCTTGATCCGCAGCAGGCCGCGGACCAGCCGCCGCATGGTGGCCACCGAATCGTTGACCCCCTTGAGCAGCACGGCGTGGTTGCTGACCGGCATGCCGGCGTTGACCAGGTTGCGCACTGCCCGGGCGGTCTCCGGGGTGATCTCGCGGGGATGGTTGAAGTGGGTTTGGATCCAGATCTTGCCCGCGTCGCGGAGCAATCCGACCAACTCGGGATCGAACAGCCGCTGGGGCAGCGTCACCGGCACGCGCGTGCCGATGCGGATCACGTCCAGGTGGTCGATTTCGGCCAGTTGGGTGACGAACCAGCGGAGCTTGCTCAAAGGGAGCGAGAGCGGGTCGCCGCCCGAGACGATCACATCGCGGATTTCGGCGTGCTCGCGGACGTACTGGATCATCCGCTCGTCGTTATGGCTGGGAGCATCCCAGCCGTCACGATCCATGGTCACCCGCTTGCGGGTGCAGAACCGGCAATACATCGAGCAGACGTGGGTCGTGACCAAGAGTGCCCGGTCGGGATAACGGTGCGTCAGGCCGGGGACGGGCGAGTCCTTGTCCTCTTCCAACGGATCTTCGAGCTCCAGGCCGGACTCGCTCGACGTTTCGCGCGTCGAGGGGAGGGCTTGCAGGCCGATCGGATCGGCCGGATTGTCGAAGTCGATCAGCGAGAGATAGTACGGCGGGATCGCCAGCTTGTACTTCGCTTCGAGGTTCTCGAGGGCAGACAGCTCCTGGCCGTCCATCGCCATGAACTCTGCGAGCTGGGACGTGGTGCGGATGGCATTTTGCATCTGCCACCGCCAGTCGTCCCACTGTTCGGCCGGCACATCCCTCCATTTTGGATGTCGCCGGCTGGTACCGGGAGGCTCCTCGGATTCGTCGGCTATCCCGCTCCCCGCGGGCACGGCAAGAGACCCAGTGGAAACCGCAAGCGACGCGGTATCGAGTCGATTCATGGGAGACGAATCCCTCCTCTAGCTACGGCAAACGAGCCAGGCGACCGGTACGGCCCGGTCGAGCGTCCTAAACTCGCGTGCTTATACCACCGATGCCAAATATCGACAAGCAGGCTTGGCGGCTGCGAGCAGCTTTTTTGGTCCGGCCTTGTCCGGAATTATTCAAGCGCGCCGAGCAGGGACAAGAGCTGGTCTTGACTCGCCGGAAAAGTTTTTCATCCCGGGCGGCGGAAGCACTCCAGCGGTGCGTGGCAGGCGCGCTGTTTCCGCGCCGGACGGGGCCTATCATCGGGCGTAATTCCCCGCCCCACCCGCCCCGCCCCGCAAGGAAACCGGCATGTCGACGACCGTCCCCGGCACCTCGCGCTTGACGATGACGCAATGGCTGATCGTCGTCCTGGCCGCGATTGGCTTCGCCTTCGACATCTATGAATTGCTGATGGCTCAATTCGTGCTGCCGCCGGCGATTCCCGAGTTGACCGGCACCAAGCCGGGTACGCCTGAGTTCGGGGAATGGGTCGGCCGTTTGTTCTACATCCCGGCATTTGCCGGGGGAATTTTCGGCTTGCTTGGCGGCTACCTGACCGACCGGCTGGGCCGTCGCCGGGTCCTCACCTGGAGTATCCTGCTATATGCGGTCTCGGCCTTTCTGGCCGGCTTTTCGACGTCGATCTACATGCTGCTGGTCCTCCGCTGCACGACATTCATCGGGGTCTGCGTGGAGTTCGTCGCCGCCGTGGCCTGGCTGGCCGAATTGTTCCCCGAGCCGCGTCGCCGCGAAAGCGTGTTGGGCTATACGCAGGCGTTTTCCTCGCTCGGCGGCCTGTTAGTTGCCGGAGCAAACCTGTTGGCCGTCAAATATGCCGCCGAGCTGCCGGCGATCGCCGTGCCCGGGTTCTTGACCGGTTTGCTCGGCTCGATCGATCCGGCCCATCAGCACGAGGGTTGGCGATACACCCTGATGTCGGGCCTGATTCCGGCCCTGCCGCTGATCCTGATCCGGCCGTTCCTGCCCGAGTCGCCCATATGGGCCGAGAAAAAAGCCGCCGGCACGCTCAAGCGGCCGAGCCTGGCCGAGCTCTTTGCCCCCCGTTACTTGCGCACGACGATCGTGACCACGCTCATGTTCGCCTGCAGCTATGGGGTGGCGTTCGGGGCGATTCAGCAGATGCCCCAGATTGTGCCCGGCACGCCCGAGGTGAAAGCCGCGGCCGAGGGCAAACCGGCCCCGGAAGCCAAGAAGATCGGCCAGAAATTCGCCGCCACGGTCGGCACCGTCCAGGAAATCGGGGGGCTCGTGGGGCGGGTGCTGTTCGCCGTGCTGGCGGTGCGGATTGTCAGCCGCCGTCGGCTGCTGCGAGTGTTCCAGTGGCCCGACCTGATCGTGGCCCCGGTCGTGTTTGCCCTGTGTGCCACCCAGAACCTGATGTTCATGCAGGTCGGCATCTTCGTCGTCGGCCTGTTGAGCGTGGGCCAATTCAGTTTTTGGGGGAATTACCTGCCCCGCGTCTATCCGGTGCACTTGCGCGGCACGGGCGAGGGCTTTGCCGCCAACATCGGCGGGCGGATGATCGGCACTTCATTCGCATACGTCACGAACAAGCTGGTTTTTGCGATGCCCGGTGCGTCCCCGACCGAGAAAATGGCGTACGCCGCGGCCACCGTGGCCGCAGGCGTGCTGCTCGCGGGCTCGATCCTCAGCTTCTTCCTGCCCGAGCCGGGCCTGGGTGATGCGGCCGACTGAAACGGCCAGCCGGCGGAGGTCGCCTGGCTGAAGTTTGGGCAGGCGAGTTCTACGACAGCTTGCCCCGGGCGTCGACGGTCAGCTTTTCCAGCCGGCCGTCCGGCTCGCGGAGCCAAACCACGTCCTGCAGGTTGACGCAGGGGCAAATGTGGTTGGGGATGATCGTGACCCGCTGGCCCAGCTTGGGGGCCTGCTGGCAGTCGCGGGCGTCGACCTGGGCGTGCTCTTCGCTGAGCTTGACGATCTTCGCGTCGGGGTACTCGCAGACCAGCCCGTGCCCGCTCTCCGGGGCGGTGGCGCAGCGGTCGCTGGTCAGGGTCTTGGTGCCCGCGTCGAGCACGAACTGTCCGGGCACGGCCGTGCTGACCACCGTGGCCACGATCTTGGCGGCGCAGTCCTCGAGCGTGCAGTAGCCCCCTCGGGCCGTGTTCAGGTCGTTGAAGATGTAGGTGCCGGGGCGGATTTCGGTGTACTCGGGTACCAGATGCGACTGATACGCCGTGGGTGTCGAGCCCCCCGAAACGCAGCGGGCCTCGATCCCGTGCTTGGCCCACAGGTCGAGCGCTTCGGCCAGAATGTCCGACACCGCCTCGAGCGCCGGCCGCTGCTGGGCCGGCGGCAGCCAGATGTGGCCCGGATAGCACAGGATGCCGTCGAGCCGCAGCCCTGCCACGCGGTCGACAAACTGGGCCAGCTTGAGCGAAGCGGCGGCAGTTTGCAGCCCGGTGCGATGATGACCGACGTCGATGTCGACCAGAATGCCGATCGTCGAGCTGGTCCGCCGGGCCGCCACCGCGAGAGCGTCGGCCGCTTCGACCGAATCGACCGCCACGCGAACCGTGTGGTGCTTGGCCAGTTTGGCCAGCCGCTCGGTCCGGGCGGGATCGATGGCGGGATAGGCCAGCAGCAAGTCGCTGCAGACCTCGGACATCACCTCGGCCTCGCCGACCTTGGCGACCGTCAGCCCGAAGGCCCCGGCGGCCAGTTGGGCCGCGGCTAATTCCCGGGATTTATGGGTCTTGGTGTGGGGGCGGACGTCCAGGTCCTGCTCGTCGGCGTAGGAGGCCAGCCGTTTGATGTTGCGTTCGACGACGACGCTATCGACGACGAGCGCCGGGGTGGCGAGAGTGTCCATCGGGGCATTAGACGCCCGGAAGGTCGGCAGTTCAATGCCAAGCCGTCGCACGAGCGAGCCTTGACACGCCCGTTGGGCAACCAAGCCTTACCGGCCGCGGTTGAGCAGGCTGCGCTGATTGAGGTAGTTGACGAATACCTCGCCCATGTCGCGGCTGGTGTCGACCAGAACTCGCTCGACCCGGTTCCGTTGGCAGACCTCCTCGAAACGGTCGTTGAATTTGTTCATGGCCCGCAGGTAGGCCTGCCGCAGCTCGTCGGGCTGCGTCAGCAGCTCCTGGGGGATTTCCAGGCCGACGAACTTGACCATGCCATTGAACGAGAATTCCAGCTCATCGTGGTGCATCACCTGGAACAGGACGACCTCGTGGCGGTTGTAGCGCATCCGCTGGAGAGCTTTTTCCAACGCGTCGAGGTCGGTGAAGAAGTCGCTGAAGACCATGATGATCTCGCGGCGCTTCATCCGCCCGGTGAGCTCGGTCAGGCACTCGGCCATCCGGGTCTTGTGGACCGGCTGGATGTCGTCCAGGTGGTTGGTCATGCGGACCACCTGGCCCATCGAGTTGCTGGGCTGGACGAAGCCCAGGATCCGCTCGTCGAAGGTGGCCAGCGAGACCTTGTCGCTCTGGCGAATGACCGAGTAGCCAAGGGTGGTGGCCATCTGGGCGGCGTAGAGCAGCTTCTGCTCCCGACCCTCGCCATAGCGCATCGAAGCGCTGACGTCGAGCAGCAAATGGCAGACGAAGTTCGTCTCCATCTCGTACTGCTTGATGAAGTACTTCTCGCGGGTGAAGTAGACCCGCCAGTCGATGTGCTTGGGGTCGTCGCCCGGCACGTACTCGCGATGGCCGGCAAATTCGACGGCGAAGCCGGACAGCGGCGACTTGTGCGCGCCGGCCAGATTGCCCACCACCAGCCCGCGGGGCGAAATGTGCCGGTCGGCCACGCGGCCGAGCACTTCCGGATCGAGATAACGGGACAGAACGCTCTTGGCCATGGCGGGCTCGGGGGAGATGGATATGCGTATTGCGCCGCCAGCCGGTTAAGCCCACCGGTGGCATCCGGTGGGCCTAACGCGGGCGGCATTCTTCTTGCCGGTCGGACCCCTTAGGCCGCCGGCTTTTCGTACTTGCGGTCGGCCGGGACGGCTTCCATCAGCATTTCGATGAGCTGCTCGCTGGAGACGTTGGCGGCCTGGGCGGCGTAGTTGCTGGCGATGCGGTGCCGCAGGGCCGGCTTGGCTACGGCCTGCACGTCGCCCACGGTCGCGTGGTAGCGGCCGTAGAGGATTGCCCGCGCCTTGGCACAGGTGACCAGCGTGAGCACGCCGCGCGGGCCGGCACCCCAGTTGACCCAGCGGTTGACGAACTCGGCCGCCTCGGGCGTGCCCGGCCGGCTGGCCCGGACCAGAGCCCAGGCGTAACCGAGCACCTGGTCGCTGACCGGCACCCGGTTGACCAGCTTCTGGATCTCGATGATGTCGTCGCCCGACAGCACCGCACTGATCTTGCCCAGCTGGCCGGTCGTCACGCGGCGGGCAACTTCCCATTCCTCGGCCCCGCTCGGGTAGTTCACCTTCACGTAGAGCAGGAAGCGGTCGAGCTGGGCTTCGGGCAGCGGGTAGGTGCCTTCCTGCTCGAGCGGGTTCTGCGTGGCCAGCACGAAAAACGGGGCCGGCAGCTTGTGGATCTGCCCGCCGGCGCTGATCTGACGCTCCTGCATCGACTCGAGCATGGCCGCCTGAGTCTTGGGCGGGGTACGGTTGATTTCGTCGGCCAGGATCATGTTGGCGAACAGCGGGCCGGGCAGGAACTTGTATTCCCGGGCGCCGGTCTGCAGGTTTTCCTGGATCACTTCCGTGCCCGTGATGTCGCTGGGCATCAAGTCCGGCGTGAACTGGATCCGCTTGAACGACAAGTGCAGGGCCTCGGCCAGCGAGCTGATCAGCAGCGTCTTAGCCAAACCCGGCACGCCTTCGAGCAGGGCATGGCCGCGGGCAAAGACCGCCACCAGGACTTGCTCGATGACTTCGTCCTGGCCGACGATCACTCGGGCGAGCTCGTCGCGGATGCGGTTATAGGCTTGTTCGCACCGCTGGACGGCGGCGACGTCGTCGGGAGAGACGTTGTCGGGCATGGCAGTCGACTCCAGGTAGGAAAACGTTAGGCGGGAAGTTCAGTTAGGAGATCAATCGATGTTCTCGAAGTAGCGCTGCAGGCGCTCTTCGTAACCCTTGGGCACGCGGTGCTGCGACTTGGCCCGGATCGCCTTGCGGACGTCGGGCGGCAGCTTGGCGAACCAAGGTTCTTCCTTGAATTGATGCTTGCCCGGCTCGGCATCGCGGGGAGCCGAGTTGGGGGTACGGCTGTCGGTGCCCAGCTGCTGCGGAGTGAGCTGCAGGGCACTATCGGGATTGCGCTGATTTTGGGCTTCATTGCCCCCCTTCGTGCTGCCGCCGGCGGAAGCCGAGGCCGAGGTCTGACCCTCGTGCGGCTCGCCGGGATGCGGCGGACCGGCGTGGGGCTGACCCGGGTGCGGCTGGCCGCCGTGAGGCTGACCGGCATGCGGTTGGCCCGATTGGGCCTGCTGAGCGGCTTGAGCCAGTGCGGCGGCGGCCTGAGCATTGGCCTGGGGCCCGGCGATCTGGGCGGCGGTCACTTCGGGCGAGTTGGGCACCAGACCGGTTCCCAAGCTGGGATCCTGTTGCTGCTGACCACCCTGGCCGGTCTCCTGGCCGCCCTGACCCTGACCCTCGTGCGGAGAACCCTGGCCTTCATGCTGGCCTTGGCCCTCGTGCGGCGATCCTTGCCCCTCGTGTTGGCCCTGGCCGTGAGGTTGCCCCTGGCCCTGTTGCTGACCGTGGGGCTGACCCTGATGTTGGCCCTGGCCTTCATGTTGTCCCTGGCCCTGGTGCTGACCTTGCCCTTCGTGTTGTCCCTGGCCCTGGTGCTGACCTTCGCCTTGATGCTGGCCCTGTCCCTCATGCTGGCCCTGCTGGCCTGCATGTTGGCCTTGGCCTTGATGCTGACCCGGCTCGTGCATGCCCTGGCCCGTGTTGTCGTGCGGCAAGCCCTGCTCCAGCCCGGGCAGGCGATCGGCCTGTTCGAGCGCTTCGCGAATCGGTTGGTTGGCTAGTTCCTGCTGATTGGCGACGGCGGCGGCGCCTTCGCCGGTGGCCCGCTGGGCGTCGGCAAACCGCTGCTGGGCGGCTTCGAGAGCTTGAGCGGCAGCGATTTGCTGCGGCGAAGCCGGGTGTTGTTGGCCTTGCTGTTGACCCTGTTGGCCTTGCTGTTGACCCTGTTGGCCTTGCTGTTGACCCTGTTGGCCTTGCTGTTGACCCTGTTGGCCTTGCTGTTGACCCTGTTGGCCTTGCTGTTGACCCTGTTGGCCTTGCTGTTGACCCTGTTGGCCTTGCTGTTGACCCTGTTGGCCTTGCTGTTGACCCTGTTGGCCTTGCTGTTGACCCTGTTGGCCCTGCTGTTGACCCTGTTGGCCCTGCTGTTGACCCTGTTGGCCCTGCTGTTGACCCTGCTGTTGACCCTGCTGACCCTGCTGGCCCTGCTGGCCCTGCTGTTGACCCTGCTGGCCCTGCTGCTGACCCTGTTGGCCCTGATGGGCACCGTGGGCATCGGCCTGGGCCAACTGGTTCAACTGATTGCTTTGCTGGGCGATTTCGTCGCGAGCGTTCTGCTGTTCCTTGGCCAGCTGCATCAGGGCCTCGGCGATGTTCTTGTCGCGCTCGACCTGAGCTGCCCGAGCGGCCACGCTAGCCGCTGCCCGCTCAAAGCCGCGCTGCACCTGTTGTTCGGCCTGAGCGGCTTGCTGAGGCGAGGGCTGGCCTTGCGGCTGGTTGCCATTCTGCTGCTGACCCTGTTGGCCCTGCTGCTGACCTTGCTGTTGGCCCTGCTGAGCCGCTTGCTGAGCGCCTTGCTGGGCCGCTTGTTCTGCCCCGCGAAGAGCGGCATTGGCACCCGGATCGACCGCAGCGACTTGCTCCGCCAACTGGCCCGCTTGTTTGCCTTCGGCGGCGAGTTGCTGAGCCTCCTGGCGGCCCAATGCCTCCATCGCCTGCTTGACCTGGTCGGCGGCCTTATCCAGCGACGAGGCCGCATTGCGCGCTGGGCTTCGCGAGCCGCTTGCTGGTTACCGGCGGTCGCCTGTTGCTGAGCCTGGTTCGACTGCTGGCCGGCCTGGTTGAGCGACTGAGCGGCTTGCGGGGCCGATTCGGCGGCCATCTGGGCGGCCTCCGAGGCGAGCCGGCCGACTTGCTCTTGGGCGGCCTGGTTCGGCTTGCCCGACGGAGTCTGCTGGGCGGCCTGGGCGGCGGCATTTTGAGCCGCTTGCTGGGCGGCTTGCAGCGCCTGGCGTGCCTCGGCTCGGGCGGCTTCGGCCCGGTTCGGGTTGCCGCCGAGCGATTCTTTGGCGGCTTCGGCCGCCGCGGCCTGAGCCTTTTGCAGCGCCTGGCCGACTTCGTTGGGGGCATGCTGGGCATTGGCCTGCTGCGCCAGGGCGCCGGCTTGCTCGCTCACCCGCTGCTCGGCGGTGGCAGCCTGGGCCGGCGTGTTGGCCTGACCCTGAGCCAGCGCCTGGGCCGCTTGATCGGCCTGGGCCTGCTGGGCCGCGGCTTCGCCGATCTGCCGGGCCAGCTCCGTCGCCTTGGCGGCTTGTTCGTTGCCCGCGGCTCGCTGCTGAGCGGCCTGGGCGTCCTGAATTTTCTCGGCGGCCTGCTGCAGTTGAGCCATCTTCTCGGCCGTGGAATCGGGCCGGTTGGCCATCGCGGACTCGACGGCCTGGCTGGCCTGATTGAGCTGTTCGAGTTGCTCGCCAGCCACCTTGGCCAATTGCTCGGCGGTCTGACCGATTTCCTGCCGCAACTGGGCGGCGGCTTCGGTCAGCTTCTCGGCGGCGGCCTGAGCCTGCTGGCTTTCGGCGGCGGCCGACTGCGGCGTCTGCTTGGCCGCGGCGGCCGCCTTTTGAGCGGCGTCGATCGACTTGGCCGCTTCACCTAGCTTCTGGGCCGCATCCGGCGCCGTGTTCTTGACCCCTTCGGCAATCTTGGCGGCGATCTGAGCCACGTCAGCCTGCTCGGCGGCCATCGCTTTGGCCTGTTCGGGCGATAGGGGCTGATTTTCGGCCGCGGCGGCGCGGGCTTCGGCCGCCATGGCGCGCTCGGCGGCGGCCGCCCGTTCCAGGGCTTCGGCCGCGCGGGCCAGCTCGCCGACCTTCACGGCCAGCTCGCGTCGCTGGGTGTCGGCCAGGGCGGCTTGTGCTTCGGCGGCAGCCCGTTCGATGGCCTTTTCGGCGTTATCCAGGGCCTGCTGCGCCGAGGGAGATGCCTTTTCGGGCGACTGGGCCAAGGCCTCGGCAGCTTTCTGAGCGGCTTCTTCGGCCTGGCCGAGCCGGGTGTCGACGGCGGCCGGCAGATCGCGGTTGTCGTCGACCTTGGCCAGGGCGGCGGCGACCTGCTCTTCTTGCGGCTTGGCGGCCGGCGCATTCTGCTCGGCGGCTTTTTCGGTTTGCTGCTGCTGAGCCTGAATCTTGGCCAGGTCTTCCTTGGCCTTTTGCAGATCCTTGGCCTGTTGGGCGAGTTGATCGGCGCTGCGGTTCGAGCCGCGCGGGTCGGCTGCATTTTGAAGCTGTTCTTCAATCTGCGCAGATTGCCAAGCACCTTGCTCTGCTCGCTGACGGCCTCTTCCTTCTTGGCGTCGAACAGGTCGGCTGTGGCCTCATAGGCCGCGGCTTTGGCCTGCTCCAGAAGTGGGGCGGTGGCGGGCAGCCGCTCGATCGCTTCGTTCAGCTTGTTGAGGTCCTTGCGGAGCTGGGCCTGCTTTTCGACCAGCGCTTCGGCGGTCTTTTCGGTCAGCTGGGTCTTCTTGGTTTCTTGCCGCAGCTGTTCCTGCTTCTTCATCATTTCGCGGACCATCTTCAGCGCTTCGTCCTGGCTGGAGGCGATCAGGCCTTCCAGACCCTGGATCTTTTCCAGAGCGCTTCCAGGCCGTGGATCACGGCACGTTCACTGGCCACGGCTTCGCCGAAGCGGGCCGACTCCAAATGGCCGATCGAGCCGTCCAATTCTTTGTCGACCTGGCCGGCCTTGAGAATCCGCAGGCCGTCGGCGGCGCCGGCTCCGACCGGACCGCCCCAGGTGCTCACGTCGCCGAGCATCGCCACCAGCTGCGAAAACAGCACGATCACGTCGCGCTGATCTTCGATCGTGGCCAGGGTCGATTGTTCGCGCTTGCCAGCGGCTTGTTCGGGCAGCGACTGCGAAACCTTGAGCACGCCGGTTTCCAGCTGGATCAGCCGGCGGACCTGAGCCGACAGCTCGGCGATCTTCAGCCGCCGCAGCAGGTTCTGCCGCTCGACCGACAGTTTGACGACGATCTCGCGAATCTTGTCGCGGGCTTCGTTGAACCGGGCCTGGCGCTCGGCTGCCGGGCCGTTCTGGGCTTTGATCAGGATGTCGACCACGTCGAGCATCTCGGCCTCGACGAGCTTGTCGATGTTCTTCCGCATGCTGACGATCTCGGCATAGATCGGCAGCTTGTCGAGACCGTTCTCCTTGAGCTGCTTGAGCTGGATGTCGAGGATGCCGCTGATCAGCTCCTTGGCCATGCCGCGGGCCCGCTGCTGGGCTTCTTGCTTGTTGCGCAGGGCGTCGACGCTCCGCGGCTCGGTCCCGGCCGTGCGGCCGGCGCCCGCTTCGGCGGCCAGCAAGCTGGCGGCGGTCAGCACGCACCCGAGGCACCCAGCCGTAGCGGTGAACGTTAGAATCCTTCTCATTTCGATTCTCCGATACCGAGCTGTCGTTTGATAATCGCGTCGAGTTGGCGGGCCGAACGTTCGTCCGACTCCGAGATTGCCGCCAAGATCCCGCTCTCGTCCGTTACTTGCAGCACCAGCGGCTCGCTCGTGGCCGACTGACCCGCGGCCGGGCCGCGGAAGTCGACCGCTTCGAGAGTGACTTTGACCTGATCCCCCTTGGCCAGACCCAACGGGCCCAGGTCGAGCTTGTAGGTTCCCTTGCGGGGCAGCTTGTCGCGCAGGAGCGGCTCTTTCAGCCGCTCAAGCTCCAGAGTCTTTTCGTCGGCCGCGGCGCTCTCGCCGCGCGTCGCTTGCAGGTGCACCAGCAACCGGGCGATGCCGTAATCGTCGTTCGCCCGATATTCGATCACCGGAGTGCCGCTGGGCAGCACGAACCGCGTGACCACGTCGGCCGAGATCCGGGGCCGTTGATCGGCTTTGATGCGAATGAACCCCGCGACCGGCGAATCGAGCCCCATCCCGTCTTCGTCGACCACCTGGACCTCGAACCGGGTCGGCTTTTCCACCCGCTCCAGCGGCGTGCCGGCGGTGGCCAGGCTCCAGTGCCGCCCCGGCTCGGACGAGCCGGGAGTCTCGACCAGAGGGTAGCTCTTGCCGTCGACGAGCACCTTGGCTTCAGCCAGCTTCTTATTCGTGCAAGCCAAGTCAAAGCCGACCTGCGAGCCTTCGATCACCGAGATCTGCCGGGCGCCGGGGGGCGTCGTCCGGATCGATGGCATTCTTGGCGTAGGATGGCGGGGTGGGGGTGAGCTGCAGATCGACCACCGGCAGCGGAATGACCCGGAGCTCGATCGGATCGGTCCAGGCGTCGCCTAGGTAAACCTGGAAGTAAAGCGAGTCGATCATTTTCGGCAATTGGCCTTGGAAAGCGGCTTGTTCCGCGGCCGGATTGCCGTCCTTGACGCGGCCCAGGTCGACGGTCGATTGCAGTCCTCCCGAGATGGACGCCAGGTCGACGCGCCCGCCCTCGGGCAACTCGCCCGAGGTTCGGACTTCAAACCGCAGCGGCCGGCCATAGGCAGTCTTGACGACGTAATCGCCGCCGGGTGCGGTGCTGACCGGCTTGCCGTTGACGAGGATCTGGTCGATCGAGGTTTTGGTCGGATAGTGGGCCGAGCCGAGCAAGAAGCGGTTGAGGAAGGCGGCCACGTGCCCCGGATGCGAGGCCACGACCAATCCCAGCAGGGCCACGGTCGCCGTCAACGCTGCTCCGCGGCGGACCAACTCTTGCCGCGAGAACCCCTCGAAGACGTTCCAACCCTTGCCGAATTCGGCCACGTAGTCGATGACCGCCCGCTCCAACTGGACCGAGCCCCATTTGGGGGCATCGTTCGACTCGAACTGCAGGGCCGCGACCAGGTCGCTGTCGATCTTCTGCTGCCGCTCGACCAGCAGGGCCATGTCGAGGTCGGTTTCCTGGTGACCCAAATAGGGGAGCGTGAACCGCCGCGCGACCCAGGCGACCAGCCCCGCACAGACCAGCAGCGAGAGCAGCCGGGCCGGCTTGGACAATTCGAACGTCCAATCGACCAGGAATGCGGCCGCGAGGGCCCAGAGGATCGCCAGCAGCAGGGCGGCATAGCCGGTGCCCCAGCGGACCGTTTGTCGCCTTCGCCGGAGGTCGGCCAGGCGGGATCGCAATGTCGTAAGTCGGGTCATGGCAAGTTGATCAGTTTTCGGGTCAACCATTCACCCAGCATCAGTGTAACTGCCAGGCCGAACACCAGCCACGTATCCCACAGCGGAAATACGCGGATCGACGTTTCTGAGCGCGGATTAACTCGAATATCGTCCGCCAGGCTCCCCGCCGTGGTCAGGTCGTAGGCCTTGCCGTCGGTTTCGGCCGAGATCGCGTTCTGCAGGGCCACGTTCCGCACGGCGCTCCGCCGCTCGGCCGAAAGGCTGGCGACTTGGAAACTCACTTCGCTGAACTCGCCTGTGATCGGGTCCTTGAGCCGCACCCGATACTCGCCTCCCAGAGCCACCGGAATTCGAGCTTCGAACACCCCTTCCCGCAGCTGCGGCACCGCCAACGGAACCGGCTCGCTCACCTCGCCCGAGTGCTCGGGCAGGATTAGCTCGCCCACCAACTTGCGGTCGGAGAGTTTTTCTTCCGACAGCGGCTCGAAGTTGGCGTCGTAGGCCTCGGCCGTCAGCGTGACTTTGTCGTCGGTCTGATACTGCTGACGATCGGTGCGAACGACGAACCGTTTCTGGCTGCCCAAGGCGTGGCTCAAGCCCAAGCGATGGATCATCTGGCCCCAAAACTGACGGTAGTAGAGCTCGCCGTAGCGCCGGCGGAGTCGCCAGCTCTCGTTGAATCCGAGATAGACCACCTCCCCCTTGCCGTAGCGGCGGATGGCGACGATCGGCTGTGGAGTCTTGCCGTCCACGCAAGTGTCGGTGGGATGCTGTGCCAGCACGGTGGCCAGCGGGTGCGGCCGCGAGACCGGCTGATACCAGGGCAATGGCCCCAGGTCGTCCCAGGCCTTGCGGTTCTCGGCATCGTCATTGCCCAGCTGCATGAAGTCAACCTGTTCGGCTGCGGGCGTCAGTTGCAGGCGGAACTCGCGCTGATCCTGAATCCGCGTCTCGTTATCGACGACCACCGGCAGCATGTCGGCCAGCGCCGTATCGGCCAATTGGCTGGGGCCGAATCGCGGTCCGGCGATCACCACCAGGCCGCCGCCGAACTTGCTCACGAACTCGTCGCGCCATCTCGCAAAACCGCGGGCTGAGCGTGGCCTTCGGCATGTCGCCCAGGAAGATCACATCCTCGGCAAAGAACTCGCTTCGTTGCGGCGTCAGCGTCGGCAGAAACAACTCGTTGGTCGTTCGCACCCGCGGATCGGCCGAGCGGAGGAACGTGCGGAAACCGCGCATCCCGACCAGCTTGTCGCGGTGAAACACTTCCTTGACGAACCGCCATTCCCAGGTCGGCTCGTATTCGACATACATCAGCCGCAGGAAATCGTCGCGGATGTTCACTTCGCGACTGGCACGGTTGTTCTGATCGACCACTTCGCCGGCCAGCGGGGGTACTTCGGCGATGAATTCGAATCGGCCCGTCTCTTCTGGGGTGTACGGGAAGTCGACCGGAGTGTTGCGCCCTTGAGCGCAACCGACTTCTCGCCGATCTTCAGCGTCTCGGGGCTGCCGAGCGACTCGGCCGATCCGCCCAGCCGGCGGGCGATGACCGAGACCGTGACCGCCTCGCCCTCCAGGCCGGTCTGCCGCAGGGTGACGACGACATTCGACCGCTCGGCCTTTTTCATCAGCGGCGGGGCCTGCAGATCGACCGCCAAATCGATCGCGGTAATCGGGCCCACGCCCACGGTGTAAACGGGCACGCCCAGGCTCTTGGCCTTCGCCACGGGCGGCGGGCCGGAGTTCTGATCGAAGTCGCTCACCACGACCACGCCGGCCAGATTGCTGGTCGCGTTGCGCGCGCCAGGTCGTCGAACGCCTTGCCGAGGGCGGTCACCTGCCCCTTGGTGGTCAGTTCGTCGGCCATTTTGGCCGGGTCGAGCTTGTCGCTGGCCGTGCGGGTTTCGTCCAGGGCCCGGACGCCGTCGGCTCGGTCGACCAGGAAGGTGCGAATGCGAAACTTGTCGGCCAGCTGCGCAAGCGGATTGTCGTGCGGCTTTTTCAGCCAGGCTTGAACGTACTGTTCGCGGCTGAGCTTGCTGGGCTTGGTGCCCTGGGGAGCCGATTCGGCCTTCAATTCGACGGCCGTGGCCAACCGCTCGCGCTCGGCGTCGGGCATTTCGTCCTCGATCGCCATGCTGTCGGTGCCGTCGAACAGGACCCACAGCGATGGGCGCGGACTATTGGTCAGCTTGAGGGTCAGCACCGGCTCAGCCAGGATCACCAGCAGCAGCCCGAGCAGCAGCGCGGAGGACGGTCAGGAAAGCCCGGGTGCGATGGCGGTTGGTCGGCTGGTAGCGGGAGTAGAACAATGCCGCCGCGATGGCCAGCACGATGCAGCCGACCAGCACCAGCACCGGGCGGTGGGCCCAATTGGCGGCGAACGAGGGCTCGACGCTTTCGATCGAGCGGACATTGTCGTGGCCGAGCATCCGCCCGACCCATTCTTGGAAATTCACGCGGCGCGCTCCCTGGCCAGCACTGGTCGGGCCAAAATCAGCATTTCCGCCAGCAATCCGGCAAGCACCAGCAGGATCAACCACTTCCACAAGTCTTGGAATCGGACCTGGGCGCCCTCCAGGCTGATTTGCTCGCCCGGCCCGACCCAGCGATAGTTGGCGTCGCCCATCCGCTCCTTCAAGGTCAAGGGATCGATGGTCGCCAGTTCGGATTCGCGTGGCGGTCCGTTGACCGCCACGTTCACTTCCCACAGTTTGGCCGCGGCCGGCTCGCTTTCAGCGCTCACGTCGCCCTTGACCGCGGTGACGGTGTAGATGCCGCGGGCAGTCAGGTTATTCAGCGTCACGCCGTACAGGTCCGCACCCAGGGCATCGACCTGGAGCACTTCGGGTGCCTGGCCCTCGGCCATGCCGGGGCTTCAGCGTGTACATCCCATTGCGATCAACGACCGGAATGGTGATCTGCTCGGCGGACGTCAGATTGCGCTGGGCGAGCGTGCTGGCCAGCATGCCCCGCAGCAGGCGATCGTAAAGGAACACGGCCTTGTCCTTGGGGAGCGTGTTCCAGTTCGACAACACGCCGGTCGTGACCAGCAGCACCCGGCCCCGGCCGATCGCCCGTTCGACAAGGAAGGGCAGATGGTTGTCGAACTCGGCCAGCACCCGCGGGCGGGTGCGTTCGGCCAAGGTCGCCGGCTTGACGTCCGATTCGTCCGCCCGCCGCTCCGGCCAGGCCAGCCAGGCCGGCTCGATGCCGGCCAGGCGGTCTTCCAACTCATTGCGGCTCGATCGGTCCTCATTGGTGAGCAGGCCGCGGGCCTCTTTTTCCGACAACCGGGCGAGTTTGGTTCGCGCGTCGCTGACGATC
Organism: uncultured Planctomycetaceae bacterium; assembly: GCA_963828155.1. Taxonomy (GTDB): domain Bacteria; phylum Planctomycetota; class Planctomycetia; order Pirellulales; family PALSA-1355; genus CAWCAX01. The sequence goes on along the minus strand of CAWHDQ010000004.1, from coordinate 621,774 downwards.
TGGCGATCCTCTTCCAGCCGCTTCGCGGCGGCGCTGACCGTGGCGTCCTTCACGCCGCCATTGACGTCGGCCTCGACGGCCTTGAAAAACAGCGGGGCGCCGTAGATGTCTTCCAACTCTTCCTTCGAAGTGTTGGCCAGCTGGAAGACGTCGTTGCCCGAAATGCTCGGAAACGAAATGTAGAACGGCTTCAGCTCGCCACTGGTTTCTTCGGGAGTTTTGCCGACCATTTGCGGCTTGAGTGGGGCGGGCAGGATGCCGTTGCCATCGAGCCAAGCCGCTTCGTTCCATTGGGCCGGGTCGAAATCGGCACCGGCGGCGATCACCAGCTGTCCGCCCTGTTTCACGTAATCCCGCAGCACGTCGACCGCTCCCTCGGGATTGGCCACGCCCGCGATCACGACCAGCCGGGCGTCTTTCAGCACGTCGCGATCGAGCTGGTCGATCTTCAGGTGCCGGATTTCGACCAACTGCCGGGCCGAATCGGCCCGCGACGTCACCGGGGCGAGCAGTCGCCGCAGGTGCAGCGTCTCGCCGTAGCGGTTGCGTTTGCGGTCTTCATCCGGGCCGTATTGGTCGACGAATACCACGGGCAGCGCTGCCACGACCGGCACCGACAGGACGCGGAAATCGTCCCCCTCCAGATGGTCGGCGGGAATCGAAACCTTGGCCGGCACGAAGACCGACTTGCCCGGCTCGACTGTGGCATCGAAGCGGTACTTGAACGTCACCTCGCGGGACTGGCCCCCTTCCAGGTCGATCGTCTCCGCGCCCACTTCGACCCCGTCGACGGTCAGCACCACCTGCACGTTTGGCCGAGGCGGACCTTCATGCTGAATCGTGGCCACGAACACGGCGGGAGTTTCCACGTCGGCCACGCCATCCATCAGCGTGAAGTCGGAGACCCAGCTGTTTTCCCGCTCCTCGCCACCGATCGCCACGACTTGTAATTCCGGCAAATCGCGGAGCTGATCGCTCAGCGATTCGCTCGGCCAGTCGATATTCTGCTGGTCACCGACGAACGCGATTCGCTTGGCCGGCATGTCCGGCACCTGGGCAATCGCTTGCCGGGCCAGATCGGCCGCCTGCGGAGCAGTGCCGGCCCGGTCGACCACTTCGATCTTTTCCAAAGCTTCGCGGGCGTCCTCTTTGGTGCGGTACGCGTCCAGGCTGAAGCTCGCGGCCGAACCGCACAGCGGCAGCACGCTGATCCGGCTGCCGGCAGGCAACTCTTCGATGAACTCCCGGGCCTTGCTCTTGGCGTCGTCGAGCAGATCGCGATCCAGCTTGCTGTAGCCCATGCTCAGGCTGTTGTCGACCACCAGCACGGCATGAACCGGATCGTTGGCCGTAGTTGTAGCATCGTTCCGCGAGAAGAACGGCCGGGCCAGCGCCAGCCCGAACAGCAGCACGCAGGCCGTGCGCAACAGCAGCAGCAACAGGTCGCGGACCTGCAGCATCCGCCGATTGCGCTGCAGCGCCTCGAGCAGGAAATCCATGGCGGCCCAATTCACCACCCGAAACCGGCGGCGATTGAGCAAATGGATCACGACCGGCCCGGCGGCGGCAACCAGGCCAGCCAGGGCAAAAGCTTCGTAGCCGGGCAGGAAATTGAACATCGGTGCCAAACGGGTTCAAACGGGGCGGTTTCAAATCGGGCCAAACGGCCCAAGGGTGGCGATCGCGGGGTGCGGGCGGTACTTGTCGGCGAAGCGGGGTCGACCCGGCGAAACCGACGTTTGAGGGGCGGTTCGGCGACGGGCCGAGTCAGGCGCGGGTTGGGGGAGCCGGTCGGTTATTTCTTGCCTTGGAATTTGCTCCGCAGGCTGTCGATCTTGCCTTCCTGCAAAATGGGCAAATAACGGTTGGGCATGGCCAACACGAAGCAAGCCACGGCCGTGCCGTACAGCTCGCCCGGATGCCCGCCGACGTGCCCGCCGGATTGCCACATGCCATCCCGTAGGTTGTTGGCCGGTTCGGCCACCTGTGCGGCAACGAGGTGGTCGCGGAGCCGGGGGTAGTAGTCGATCCAGTTCTGTCCGCCGACTTGGTACAGCGCCTGCCCGACGTAGTACAGGGTGTAACCATCGAAGGGCACTTGGCCGCTCTTCGGCGCCGGCTTTTGCTCGCGAATGGCAGCGGCGATCACTTCCATGTTCTTGCCGATCCGCCAGTCGTCGTACTGGCCGAATTCCTGCAGGCAGACGACGCCCGCGGCGGCCATCGCCACCGTGGCCTGACCGCCGCCTTTGTCGTAGGTGAACTGGCCGGCCATCCGCTGCTGGTCGGCTTCGCTCGCGTTGCGCTGACCGTCGGCCGGCTTGTAGTGCTCGCGGACGCTGCGGATGGCCAGGTCGATCACTTCCGGCTGGACTTCCAGCCCGCTGTCGACAGCGCTCCGCAAGGCTTTGGCCTGCATCACGGCCAGGCTCAGGTCGTGGCCGTTGGCCTGCGGTTTGGCCCGGTAATCCCAGCCACCATCGTTGCACTGGGTATTGGCAATCAGCTTCAGCGACCGGTCGAGGACGGGGCCGATCCGCGGATCGGACGTCATTCCGTAAGCCTGGCCCAGGACGAACGTCGACAGGCCGTGGTTGTACATGTCGCGCTGGCCGTCGGCGACGTTCAGCAGGCCCGAGGGCTTGGCGCTCTTGAGCACATAGTTCAGCGCCCGGTCGACGTTTTTGCCGTACTGACCCACGCCCGGCGTGTGGCCGGCCGCCAGGAAGGCCAAGGCGCCCATGCTGACCAGACCCAGGTCGTTCGACTCCCAGTTGCCCTCGGGCCCCTGGGTGCGGGCGAGCCAGGCGATGCCCTTGCGGAGGGCCGCGTCGCTCTCGGGGGTGATTTCCCAATCCCCTTGGGCCCGGGCCGGAGTGGCCAGGACCAGGGGCGAGATCAAAATCGACCCCGCGAGCGTCAGCAATAGGCATCGTCTCGACATAACTGTTTACCAGGATGGAATCTGGAGCAAAATCGCAGGCTGCCAGCCTGCCTACATAATGGCCCAGACTAGGGTTTGGTTACTGCTGAAACGGACATTTTATCGCCCTCTGTGGCTCCATTTTCGCCGACCGGCCCCGCTCCAGCATGGGACGCAGCAGAATCCGGGCGGCATGGACTTCACAGAAACCCCAGCGGCGGGAGGCGCGGTGGAACCGCAACGAGTCCGTCACGGACGGCGATTGCCAGGCTCGAGTCGCATACTGTGCCCAAGTCACTGAACGACGTCGAGACGTTTCCAGCGGGCGTAGGGTGCAGCGCCATCCTCGACTTGCCGAACATCCAGCCAGACGTTCTGACCGGCGAACGGCTTGAGGTCGACTTCAACGTCCTTCCAGCCACCGCCGGTGAATTCCTGGTTGATGGCTTGTGCCAGGAGGGTCTGCCCCGCGATGCGTACCTCCAGCTTCCAGGTGCCGCCCGGCTGATTGGCCACTCGCATGCTGAGCCGCGGGTTGCCGGTTTGCGGCACGGCGACCCTGCGCACCAGACACAGCGGCCTGGCCGTCGAGGTCGGCAGCGTGCAGAGCACGTCCTTCTCTTGTTGCCAGTCGGGTTGAATCCCGGTTTGGCCATCGATTCGCCCGCCGATCAACGTCCATTCGGGCAAGACCGCGCTCGTGTAAGCCCGCATGAAGGAGTCGGTGACTTCGTTCCAGCGGCCCAACGACGTCTGGGTTGCGACGGCCAGTGTGGTCGCTTTGGGGGTCAATTCCAGGATGTCCCGCGCGGGGTCCTGCTCACCGCGGCCGAAAAAGGCGAACCGTCGTTCCCCCATCGTCAGGAGCGGGCCGAACTTGGGCCGCTCATGTTTGAGCGATTCCAACACCGTTCGGGCGTGAATCTTGCCTGTCGCCGGGTCGACCCAGACGAGTGCCGGCCGCCAGTTGTTCTCGCCCCGCACCGGATCGAGCTGGGCGTAAACCAAACCGCCAGGACTGCCCAAGACCGCCATGTCCATGCGTTTCTCGGCATCGTGATACCACAGCGGCTTGCCGGTCGATGGCTCGAGCGCGACGAATCCTGCATCTTGCTCGACGATCAGCCGCTCGCCCGCCAATCCGACGATCCGTCGGACATTGGGCATCACCCGGGTCCAGAGGAGCCGGCCGCTCTCGGGCTCCATCGCGGAAACGTTACGGACGCCGGGCTGGGTGACGAACAATCGTCCGTCGGCGAGCAGCGGCGGCGTTTGACTCTCGGCCAGCCAGGATCGCTCGATGCTGGCTGGCACCCAAGTCTGACGGCGGACCCAATGAACCTGACCGAGCAGGTCGCAGGCCAGCACCGTGCCGCCGCAGGCAATGACCAGCCGGTCGCCCAGCGGCAATACCTGACAGTGCCGCTGCTGCCACCAATTCTCGCGAAAACCGGTTAACGGCCGGCTACTGAGCACGGCGCCGGTTTGCGGATCGAAGGCGGCGAGGGACAGCGTGAATTCCTGCTCCAAGCGGGTCATGACGAGGGCGAACAACTCGTCCTGGATCAAGAGCGGGTCGGAGACGACCCATTTGTCCGGCTCGACCTTGCTGGTCCACAGCACGCGGCCATCTGCCGAGTTGAAGCAAGTCAGCTCCGGCCCGCGGCGCTGCAACCGTCGGGCGAAAATTCGGCTCGCCGTGACCAGCGGCCGCATCGGCATCAGCGTCCAGTCGTGGGTCGGTCCATGCTCGCCGCCCAGCTCGCTCCGCCATTGTAACTGGCCGGAATTGAGATCGTAGGCGGCCAACTGGAAGCGGTTGTCCAGAATCAGCCGATTGCCGTCGAGCACCAGCGAAAGTTGCCGGGCGACCCAGTCGATGTTGTACAAATTGTGCTCGCCAGGAACGTTCTGCGGTCCGTCGCCGGCGTCGCCATCCAGGCGGCTCCGCGCGACCCCTTCGAAGGCGGCCGGAGCCGGCACCGGTCCCATGGTCTGACCAGCGGGTTCGCCGCGGGCCGTGAGATTGTCGGCCAGGCGGTGCTGACGCAGATCGGCGACCAGGGCCTGCAAGTCGGCAGAGCTGAGCTGGGTATCGCCGAAAGTGACGTTGCGGGTAATCGGCTCACCGGCGGTCTGGCCCAACAAGGCGGCTGCCAGCTGCTGGCTGGCCGCGATCCGAGCCCGCAAGTCGGCCGAGGCCGTGCGATCGGCCTGCCGATATTGGCCCAGGGCATGCGCGAAGGCTCCAGTCGAGACCGCCCGATCGCCGAGCCAGACGTGGGCCTCGGCCGCGGCCTCGGTGCCGAAGAACTGCATGGTCGCGGCTTCGACCGCGGCCACGTTGCCGTCGGCAATCGACTGCCGAATTCGCAAGCGCCCCAGCGCGCCGAATTGCTCGCTCATCGTCGTTCGCAAGCCGGGGTGGTCGCGCATCGCCAGGGCCACGGCGCCGGGCAGCGAGACGATCAGGTCGGGATCGCGATCGTCGGGCAGCAAGCCCAACATGCCGTTCTCGCTGGCGGCCGAAATAATCTGGCAAGCGTCGCGGTAGGCCCGGGCTTCGACCGCGCCGCGGAGTTCGGCCAGTACGTTGAAACCTTCCTTGCTCAGCTCGACGACCAGCGGATGCCGCCAATCGGCCAGCTGGGTGCCGCCGCCGCGGCCTGGCTGCTTGGGCAACTGCGCCCGAGCCAGGGCATCGCCCCAGTCGAGCACAGAATGCTGCGGGGCGGTGTTGGGCAAGGTCCGCCGCCAAAAGTGTTGCTGCCGGCAGAAATCGTGCAGCCCCGCCCATTGGCCCGCCTGGATCAGCTCCAGCACTTCGGTCCGCGCCAGGGCATCGGGCAGGAAGTTGTAAACCTGCCGCGACCAGATCGGCGCCGTGCGCTGGGCATGATCGATCAACGAACAAGGTCGGGTCTGCCCCGCCCGGTGCGCCCGCTCGCCCACCACCTGATACATCTGTGCGACGCGGAGCGCCACGCCGGGATCGTCCCAGGCGTGGTACAGCAGAGCCGCCTCGTCGAGCATTTGCAGTTGCGCGGCGGCAGGCTTGTGGTCGCGGAGCGCCTCGTCGACCAGGGCGTCCAACAGCGCCGTTCCGAGCGGTGCCGTCGTGCCGGCCGCGAGGGTGCGGATGGCACAGGCCCGGCGCCAGGCGGTCGAGTCGGCATCCGACGGCTGCGCAGTGAGGACCGCTTCGAGCCATTCGGTCACGTCGCCGGTTTGCGGCAACGCCAGCGCCTTGCGCCGCAGGGCCTCGGCGCGATAGGTCGTTCAAAGCCGCCAGGGACCGCAGCTGAACGTGCCGCAGCTTGATCGATTTGCGCTGCTGCCCCTGCAGGCAATACAAGCCCAGGTGGGTGTACGGCAATTGCTGATTGACCAGCGGGTCGAACGGCCGGCCCCAGTGAATGCCGTCCTGGCCGACCCACATCTTGAGCGTGCCGCAGCCGAAGACGAAGCGAAACCAGGGCCGCGCGATCGACATCGGCGACACGCCCCCTTCGGGATCGTGATTCGAGTCGAATCGAGTGTCGCCGACCGAAAGCGGGAAGAACGACGGGTCACCGTGGTGACCCTCGCGGAAGAATCCCAGCTGATAGCGCGGCCCCTGATCGTCGCCCAGGAACACGCCGCTGCCGGGCAGCGGCTCGTCCAGCTGGACCACCATTTCATACAGCGATTCGCGATGCGGCAGCGCAAAAGAAACCCAGGCCGGCTGCTGATTCTTTTCCGCGCTCAGCTCCACGCGGCCGTCGGGCAGCTTGCGAAAATCGGCCCCCTCGGTCAAATGGCCGCTCCACCGCGCCGCCGAAGGCTGGGTCACGTCGACCAGAACCGGCCGGGGCGCGGGCTCCGCGGGCAGTTCGGCCGCGGCGATCATCGCGATCTCGCGGAACACGGCATGGCCTTCGAAGTAGACCTCGCTGCCGGTCCCCTCGAACGGCACGCTGATCACTCGCACGTCCCCGCGCGACAGCGTGATCAGGCCATCTTCGATCCGCAATTCGTAACCGACCGGCTCGATCGGATTGGTCCGCCAGCAGCGATCTTCGTCGGTGCCGATCAGCATTTGCTTTTCGGGCTTCGGCTCGTTCGGCTTGCGCCTGGTATGGTAGGCGGCCCAGAGCCGGTTCAGATTTTCGTAATAGTGCAGCGTGACGCCTTCGTCGCCGTGCCAGAAGTGCAGCTTGAGATTGTGACTCTCGGCCACGGAAAACCGCAGGGCCGTCTTCGGCTTGAGGGCGCCCGCAGCCGCCAGACGCCGTCCAGGACGCCGCAGCTGACGCCCCAGAAGTCCTTATGGCTGGCAGCGTGGGGCTGGTTCGCGACCTTGCTGAACCATTGCTTCAGTTCTTCCTCGCGGGGCGGCGCAACCGTCCGGTCGACTTCGCTAAACAGGGCCATCGAGCTGGGCCGCGGCGCGTCCTCGGCTGCGGCCAGCACGTCCCAGGGCTCTTTCGGTCCGGCGGGCGTGGGCGGCGGCGCCGCGGGCGGCGTAGCCGGTGGCGTGTTCGTCGCGAGGGGCGTGGCCGGCGGCTGGGTATCCGGCTCAGTGGGGGTCGCGGAGTCGTCGGCCGGATCGGTTGGCTTTTCGCCGGTTGGCTCGTCTTGGACTTTGTCGCCCGGGCGCGCGGCGGAATCCCCGGCTTCGCGGGCCGCAACCGCCCGCTTGGCGTCGGCAGCGGGCGGAATCGTCAGGGTCAGGAGCAGAACCAAGCCGACAAAGCCGACCAGCACGAGGCACAGCACCCAGCCCAAGACCGGCAGGGCGGGGTTCGCCCGCAGAACCGGTGCTTGACCGGCCCGGTTCATGATTTCGTCGACCGAGACGTTGACCCGGCCCAAGGCGGCGGCCAGGTATTGCTCCATCTCGATGCGCACCGTGAAGGCGGCGCGCAACATGGGCGATTCGGTCAATCGCCGCCGCAACTCCTCGATTTCGGCGAGCGTCAGCTCCTCGGGCGACTTGGTTTCGATGAGGTCGAGCAGTTGCTCGTCAGTCATGAACGCAGCCCAAGATCTTGGAGTCCAGGCAGCGTTTCAAGGCCTGTCGGGCTCGGAACATAAGCAGCTTCACCGCCCCCTCGCTCCGGTGCAGCTTCTCACCGATTTCCGCCAGCCGCAGCTTGGCTTGATAGCGCAGGTCCAGGGCCTGCCGCGCACTCTGACCCAGTCCCCCCAGGCAGGTGGGCAGATGGGCCATCACGTCTTCGTAGGTGTGGCTCTCCAGCAAGTCCTCTTCCAGCCGCAGGCAGAGCTCGGTCCAGGCCACTTCTTTGCGCCGCTGCACCTTGCGGGCATGCTCGCGGAGCAGATTGCGAGCAATGCCCAGCAGCCAGGGCCGGATCATCACCGTGCCCTCGAACCGGGCGTGACCGATGTACGAGCGGAGGAAGACCTCTTGCGTCAGATCCTCCGCGTCGGCCGGCTCGAACAACCGCGACCGCAGATAGCCGTACACGGCGCCCTGATGCCGCTCGATGATCGTCTGAAAAGCGGCCCGATCACCGCGATGGGCCGCGGCGATCAATTGCTGCTCGTCCGCGCTCGGCAGCAGCCGGACGGGAGCCGGGGCCGGAGCTTGCGGCGGACGGATGGTCGCCGGCCCTTTGTCGGCGGCCGGTTCCGATGTGACCGCGGTTCCGCCGGTGGGGACCGATGTCGTGGCACGCAAGGCTGAGCCTGTTCTCATGATTGGCCTCGAGGTGCTCTAACCACCAGCGGGAGAAGCATCCCTAGCGCGTCAGCCGCAACGTACGGCCCTCTGCAGCATACACTGAAGTTCCGCGCTACCTCAAACATTTCTAACATTCGCCGGCTCCGACCATGTCCCCTCGTCCACCTACAGCGCCCAGTCGGTGTCGGGGAAAATCGGCTAGGGGGCGGGACCAAAATCCGTCGGCGTCTGCCCTAACAGAATGCGATCGAACAGCACGTATTTTCCGTCCATCATCGCCAACGAAACGCCTGTGAAATTGAATTCGCCGAAATCCTGGAACAGGTCGCGGGTGACCAGCGTCCAGCCGGTTGGCAGCTTCGAGTCGATCAGGATCGATGCCCCCCAGCATTCGGACCCAGGGCCGGCGTGGTAGCGAAATTTTCCGTTGCCGGCCGGCCCCCATCCGCCGTCGTGGGCGATTTGAAAACAGATGGCTTGGCCATCGACCTTTTTCCAGGCGAACTGCAAGTAGCGATATTCGCCGGGCATGGGGTTCTGGCGAATCTTGACGCCGTTCATGCCGAGTCGCGGCAAACGCGCCTTTTCTCTTTGGCCCACGACCTTGATTGCCGCACGACCGGAAAAGACGTCGTCGTATTCCAGCGTGGACTGGCCGCCGCCCTCATTCATGTCGGTCGCGAAGTCGAGTTGATCCTCGAACACCGCCAGGGCCTTGCCGATCCAGTTGATCCCTATCAGCTTGCCGGGCCGCTCGGCCGCCACGGGGCGCGGCACGTTCGTGGCCAGCAGTCGAAATCGCCCCAGGGTTTGCTGGGGTGGCAGCCGATGATCGAGCGTTACCGAGAAGACCGTGCCCTCGGGGAATCCCAGGTCGGCGTCGGTGGCGAAGACGGCGAAGTGCGTTTTGCCCGGTTCTCCGTTGACGCGCCAACCCGTTTGCGGATTGTTGTCGATCGCAGCGCCCACCGGAGCGTCCTGCGGCGAGATGTCGGCCGCCGCTCCGCCAAACACGACCTTGACGGACTCATCGGGCTTGCCGCGCGGAGTCGCAGTGACGCGAAAATCGGTGAGCAGAAACGACCCGTCGCCGGCGCGTCCGGGCCCGCCGTTGGGAAGCCGTGTGTCGGCGATGGCTTCCAGCCGCAGCGCGGTGATATTCAGCAGTTCGGATTCGGCGGTCAGCGTGTAGGTGTCGACGTCCGCGGGACGGCCGGCCGCCAGGATCGAATCGTCGGCGAGGGGATTGAAGATGGTCTCGCCCGCCGAAGTGGCGCGGCGGATGCTCAGCGGCACCCATGGGGTTTGCGTCGGATACTCGCGGAAGCCCAATCCGCGCCAGTCAACGAAGCTTTTGTCGGACGTGGGCGTCTGCACGATGTCGAGCTGCACGTCGCGCCCTTGATACCCCGCCAGGGGCACCAGCAACGGATCGACCACCACGTTGGGTTGGCGCTCGGGCACGTCGAAATCGGTGACAGGATCGCCGTCGATCCGGATTTCAAAGTGCGACGGGGTAGCCGTCCCGGCAGACCGGCTCACCGCGAGCAGCAAATACTGCTCGCGCGAAGTCAGCTTCATCCGCCGACTGAGCGTGAGCGGGCCGCCGATGCAGAGGCACTCGCTACGAAACCGCGCGTCATCGAGATTGGATGGATCCCAATGGCTAACGAGTTGCAATTTGATGGGCGGCGCGATGGCAACTTTCCAATCTTCCCACGCGGGCACCGCCAGCCCGACCCGGGCGGAGACTTCCGCCAATAGTTTTTCCGCGTCGAGATAGAGCACCGGCTCCAGCCAATCGACCAGATCGCGGATGTCCAACGGATCGCTGCCCGGCGGACGGTCGGCATGGGCCGGGTCGGCCACCAGCACGCAGCGCCTGCTGTCCGGCCGCGGGTCCGCCCAGCGCAATCGGTCCGACAACAGTCGATTCGCCGCTGCCGATCAGGTGGCCGCTGCGGAAGACCGGCTCGCCCTCGACCCGATTGACGTACACCAGAGCCTTGGCACAGCCGCCGCGGCCGGCCGCTTCGTCCAGGCCGACGCGAGCCTGAAACTGCCGGACCGTGGCCGGCAGCTCGAAGTGCAACTCAGCCAGTGACTGCACGCCGAATCCCCAGCCGTAAGTTTTGCCGCCATTGCGCAAGGGTTGCCCCTGCACGTTGCGGTCCGCCCGGCAATGCCAGCCGCCCCCGATCGACGACCGCTCGACGATCCGGCTCGGCTCGAATTGAGATAAGGGGACTTCCTGCGGCAGGAACAGCCGCCGCCACTGGATATGCGTGTGTCGCACCCAAAACGGGTCGAGGCACCACGCTGGAGCGAGCAAATGGAACCAGTCTTGCGGGTTGCCTGAAACGGCTCGAGCCTGAAAGCGGGCCAGCGACGTCGTCGCCACCAGGCCCGCAAACGTCTCGATCCGCAGGAGCCGGGCCGTGCAGTCGGCCGTCAGCACGGCCAAATCCGCGTAGTAGGTGTCCCAAGCGACCGGCGGATGCAGGTGCAGTTCGGCGATCTCGCTGAAGGGAACCCGGCGGGTACCCTCGGCCAGCAGCAACACGATCGACGTCGGCTCCCAGCGGACCGCGCGGAATGGAACCTGTCGACCGTCGAGGTAAAACAACGTGCCCGGCGAAAATGATCGCTGCTCCGCCGCTGCCAGACGATCCGCCGCAGGCTCGGCAGTTTCACCCGCAGGTGCGTGCGCTGCGCCGATCGGGCACGTCGACCGGAATATCGACCTTGACCAGCAGATGATCGGGGTCGCGCTGCGCAGCCGCATCACTGCCATCGCGAAATTCGACGACCCGGCCGGGCAGCCGGTCGCCGCCGACCATCTCGACGAACGCTTTGGGATTCGCCCGGGGCTCGGCCGACTCATTCCGGAGCCAGCGAATCGGACGATTGGGGTCGAGCAACGATTGCCCGTTCAACTTGGGATGTGCGCCCGTGTCGTGCCACTCGCTGATTCGCCCGCCGGCGATGTACGTGCCGTCGGCGAACAACCCCGAATAGGTGGGGTCTTCGCCCCACGCGGGTCGCAAGCCCACGAACCAGGCCGCCACGACGGCAACGAGCCAAACCATCCTTGTCGGTCGAACCATGGCAGCCGCACGAACGGGTGGTGGGGAACTCGAGGGCGGGCAAGCGGGCGGACGCTGGTTTTGGCGGGTAGGGTCGCCTGGATACCGCCCGGCTTGGGCTGACCGGTGCAGCAAGTGCTGGACTGCGCCGCCGCTGAGCCTTGACGCGTTCCAAATCGCAGACTAACCGTTTTAACATGATAAACGACCGCCGATGCGATGTCCAACAGTTAGGCCGGCCGCGGCGTCACCGGCCGGAAAGCTCCATTCGGCCTTCCGGCACCGCGCTATTTGCCAATGCAGAAGCGGCTGAAGATCCGCTCGAGCACGTCGTCGGTCGCCACTGCGCCGCTGACTTTACCCAGCTCGACGAGCGCCCGCGCAGCTCGGCGGCCACCAACTCGTCGCTGCCGCTGTTTTGATTCAGGTCGCTGGCCCGAGCTAGCGCTGCCGCCGCGCCCTCGAAGCTTTCGGCCGCCCGCAGTGCCGTCGCCGCTACGGCGGTTATCTCGGAAGTTTGAGCCAAGACCAGCGTGCGCAGTGCAAACCGGAGCGCATCCAGCCCCGTGCCGACGGTGGCACTCGTCTCGATCCGCCTGGCAACAAGCCCAGGCGTCTCGGCCGGGGGTGAGGCGACATCGCGTGCAGCCGCGACGTCGGTCTTGGTCAGCACGATCAATTCGCTGCTCGGGTCGAAGGAGGCCAGTCGGCGCGGTGCCAGGGGGAGCAAGGTTGCGACACATCGAAGCAAAGCAGTCGAATCTGGGCCGCGTCGGCTTGGGCGGCCGTTTGTGCTTGAGCCTGCCGGGCAACAACGTCGTCGCTCGCCGCTTCGACTCCGGCCGTATCGACCAAGTCGCAAGCCAAGCCCTCCAGGTCAAGCCGAGCAACCAGATAATCGCGGGTAGTGCCGGGCTGCGGGCTCACCAGCGCGCCGGCCTGTGCCAAGGCATTGAACAAGCTGCTCTTGCCGGCATTGGGCGGGCCGACCAGCACTGCCCGCACTGCGCTATCCTCCCGCCTGCGGCCGGCCAGTTGAGCCGTCAGCCGGGCCACTTCGGCTGCCGCAGCGGCCAAGAGCCGCTCGACCTGCTCGGCCGCAATGAACTGGATGTCGTCCTCGACGAAATCGAGTCCCGCTTCCAGCTGGGCTAACAGATCGAGCAATTGCTCGCGCAACTCGGCAATCGGCCGGGCCAGACCGCCGGCCATTTGCCCCAATGCCGCCTCGAGCTCGCCCTGTCCGCGGGCGTCGATGATGCCCAGCACGGCTTCGGCTTGCGTCAGGTCGATCCGGCCGGCAAGAAATGCCCGCAGCGTGAATTCCCCCGGCTCCGCCAAGCGGACTCCCTGGCGGCCCAGCTGGGCCAAGATCGCCGCCAACAGCGGCGGCGAGCCCAAGGTGTGCAGTTCGGCAGCCGGCTCACGGGTGTAGCTCCGCTCCGTGGGCCAAACGAGCAGCGTCGCGGGCAGTTCGCAGGCGAGCGACTCGAGCCGCACGTGGCCGGCAGAGGCGCGGGGCGTGACCGTGCCCAGATCCGACAACTCGTCGGGGCGAAACAGCGCCCGCGCCGCCGACACCGCGGCTGGACCGCTGATTCGCACGATCCCCCGCGCCGCGCCGCCGGGCGGCGAAGCGATCGCCGCGATCGTGTCGTTCAGATGGTAGGGCATGATCGCGGTCGGGACTCAGCCGCGCCGCGCTCGCGGCGGCGATCAGGTCCGGGTGATTTGGCGCTTCTTGCCGCCGCCCGGTGGGCTGGGAGGCGGAGGGGGCGCCGTCTTGGGCAGCAGCTTCCGCTCGGTGATGCCCCACACGCTCGACGCGATGAAGTACAGGCACAATCCGCAAGCCACTTTGAAGAACATGACGCCCATGAAAATCATCATGTAGCTCATCATCTTCTGCTGCATCGCGGTCTGTTCGTCGGTGGGCGGCGGCATGAACATCTTCTGCTGCCAGATCATCAAACCGATCGTGGCCAACGGAAACAGGTTCAAGAACGGCCCCAGGTACGACAGGACAAAGCCCGGCATCAGCTGGCTCCAGTCCCAAAGCATGTCGGGGGCGGCCAGATTGGAGGCCCAGCGGATCGACTCGCTGATGAGCGGGGCCTGCCGCAGCTCGACGTCGACCATCAGCGAGCGATAGAGGCCCACGAAAATCGGCAGCTGCAAGAACACCATGACGCAACCGCCGAGCGGCTTGTAGTTGTGCTTGCGGAACAGCTCCTGCTGGGCCCGCATGCGCTCTTCCGGCTTCTTGTACTTTTCGGTGATCTTCTGCAGCTCGGGGCGCAGCTCCTGCATCTTCTGAGCGCCCAAGGCCTGCTTGCGGCTGACCGGGAACATGGCGCCCCGGACGAGCACGGTGAGCATCACGATCGCGATGCCGTAATTGCGGACTAGCGCATAGAACGTGTGCAGGATCCAGAGCATCGGCTCAGCGACCCAGCCGAACCAGCCGTAATAGACCAGCTCTCCCAGGTTCGCGTCGCCATTGGAGTAGTTGGTCAGCAAGGCCGGTTTCTTGGGACCGGCGAAAAGCTCGTAGTTGTGCCGCAGCGTCGCTCCCGGGGGCAGGTCGAAGGGCGTGGTCGTCATGCGGAACGAAACGTCGGTCAGCTTCCAATCGGACTTTTCGCTGGCAACGGCGCCCACCCGGATCGGCCGGATGTCGTCGAACCACGTCGAACCGTCCTCTGGCCGGCGAGGGAGCAGCGCTGCGGAGAAGTATTGCGTGTCGACCGCGATGAAATCGAGCAGTCCGCCGGTTTCGTTCCAGTGGACCATTTTGCCTTCCTTGGCGTCGGCAATATTCGTGCACGATTCCTGGACGACTTTGTTTTCTCGGCCGTTGAACCGAACGAGCACATCGCGCATGCCGGCCGTGCCCCAGGTGCGGCTGATCTTGTTGGCGTACCAGGCCCCTTCGAGCGGCAGGCCGGTCGGCCCGTCGAGTCGGTAGGAAATGGTCTGCTCCCGCTGGGCCAGATTGTGGATCTCGATGTCCAGGTACAGGCTATACAGCGGGGCGTTGGGCCCGTCATCGGGGCCGGCCTTGGCCAAGCGATAGCGCTTGGTGATTTCCAACGACAGCTTGTCCAACCGTCGGCGGAAAACTGCCTGTTCGATGGTGCTTTCGGCGAGATCCCAGTTGCCGCTCCGCAAATCGAGGCCGGCGAGTTCGTCGCGGTCCTTTTCGATCCGGCGTTTGCCGACTTGTTCGAGCGTCAAGAGCAGCGAGAGCGGATCGTGCTCGCGGGCCGCGGCATCGACCGGCTTGCGTTCGAACTCGGGGCGAATCATTTCCAGCGGCCGGCGCCCCAGCTGGCAGGTCAGCTTCAACGCCTGATCGCCGCGCCGACCCACCAGCTCGACGACGTCGCCCGGGTGGGTTTTCCTGAGCGCGGCTTCGAAATCGGCGGCGTCGACAACTCGGCCATCGCCCAGCCGCTCGATCACGTCGCCCGGCTCGATGCCGGCCAGCGCGGCGGGGGTGCCGTGGCCAACCACTTGCACGATGCAACCGCCGGCAGCGGGAGCGTTGCTGACGGCCAGATGGCCGATGTAGCCGCTGCGGTCTTCCAACTCGCGATACTTGGGACTGTTGAGCTCCACCCGTTCGACGGCCGCTCCGGCGCTGGTCAGCGTCACCAGCAGTCGGTAGCCCGAGTCGGAATCGTACGAACCGAGCGCGATTCGCCGAATGGGCGGAGCGTCCGCCGCCGGTTCTGCAGGCTTTTCGCCGCCGGGCTGCGGGGTTTCTTCGTCGGCCGGGGCCACCGGCTTGTCAGGCGTCTCTTCGGCAGGCTCTTGCTCGACCGGCTTGGCCTCGACGTTGGCCGGATTCTCGTCGGCAGGTTTATCGTCCGCCGGATTGTCGTTGGCAGGTTTCTCGTCGGCTGGTTTTTCGATCTTCGCCCCGTCGTCCTTTTTGGCCACGGGGACCTTGCGCGGGAACAGCGCCGACGAAATCAGCATGTTCGCCAGCAGAACCAGCGTCGATAGCACGACAAACAAAACCAGACGTCGTTCCACGAACCGTTGTCCTTACTGAATTCCAGGCAAAGCGTGCCGCGCCGCACGTCCTGCAAATTGCTTGGCCGACGAATAGAATCGTCCGAGCCACCGCGGGTCAGACCGACGAGCGGCGCGGGGCTGGCCGCATTCGACTATTCGTCGCCGCCGAGCCTACCTTGACCGCCAATCTCGCGACCGGCCGCCAATCCCCGAGACCTACTTCCTTCGTCCCAGAGACTTCCGCTCCGGCATTTCCCGGGGCCTCCATTCTCCAACTCCGGCCTGAAGTTGCAATGCCAAGCCCGTCGTAAGGTGGGGTGCCACCGCCCGTTTGGCGCGAATTGGCGGTTCGCTAGGGCCGGACCGCGGGCCAGCGGTGGAGGGGATCAGGCCGCGGCCGAACGTCGCCTACCGGCCTTCGCGCAGCCGGTCGCCGAGGAAGTTGTCCAGCTCGGGAATGTCGTAGATCTTGCGGATCGTATCCTCGAACGGATACTCCACTCGGCGGAACTTGACGATTCCTTCGTCCAGCACGACATAGCACGCCCGGGGGTCGCCGTCGCGTGGCTGGCCGACGGAGCCGACATTGGTCATCGTCTTCTCGTCGGCGAGGCGGTATTCGTAGCCGATCTCCTCGGGGCTCAAAAAGTTCAAGCCCTGAGTGAAGACTCCCGGCACGTGCGTATGCCCCTGAAAGCAGTGATGCTCGATCAGGCTGAAAATCTTTTCCATCTTCCGCTGGTTGTAGATGTCTTCGGGAAAGACATATTCATTCAGCGGATTGCGGGCCGAGCCATGCACGAACAGAAAGCCGTTCTCGCGGCGATTGCGGGGCAGCTCACCCAGAAAGTCCCAGCGACGAGCGTTCTCGGCCGGACTGCCGCGACCCGCTTCCAACTGGTCGCGGGTCCAGAAGATCGCCCGCTCGGCGCCCGTGTTGAAGCCCTCGGGATCGAACAGCGCCCCCTGATCGTGATTGCCGAGCAGGCAGACGTTGCACTTCATCACCAGGTCGATGCACTCGCGCGGGTTCGGCCCGTAACCGATGATGTCGCCGAGGCAATAGATTTCGGTGATGCCCTGCTGCTTGATGTCGGCGAGCACCGACTCCAAGGCTTCCAGGTTGCTGTGGATATCGCTAATCAGTGCGCGCTTCACGCCGACGCCGCTTCAATGACAGGAGGAGGGCCACCGCACACGGCCACGCAATACCGACACTGGCCGCAGTCGTTCGAGTATCATCTCGGCGGCGTCAAGCGTCCAAAACTCAATCCATCAGTCTAAGAAGCCCGCCAAATCGGGTCAAGACAAGCGTTTTCGCCCAGCGGCGGGGGTCGCTAGGCCCTCGACTTGGCTGCTCTACTCGCTAGGTTAGGCGGTCAGTCGGGCTCGCGTGGTGGGTCATTTTTCGCGTCCGTCCGACATCCCAGCCCTCTTCCCTAGGCGATTGTCGACGTATTTGCCCATGCGCGTGCTTGCCTTGGAAACCAGCGGAACCGGCGGTTCGGCTGCCCTGCTTGAGGGGGCCGAATTGCTGGCCGAATTGGCGATTCCCACGGGTTCGCGAGCGCCCAAACCCTGGCACCGACGATCGAGGCATTGCTGGCCCGTGTGGGCTGGAAAATCGCCGACGTGCGGCTGTTGGCCGTGACCAGTGGCCCTGGCTCGTTCACCAGCCTGCGAATCGGCGTCAGCACCGCCAAGGCGCTGGCCTACGCGGTCGGGGCCGAGATCATCGGCGTGCACACGCTGGAAGCCATTGCCCGCCAGGTGCCCGGCGAGCCGGCCGCGGTTAAAGCGGTGATTGACGCCCAGCGCGAGCAGGTATTTGCGGCCACGCTGGTTCGGGAGCCGATCGAGCACGGCGTCGGCGGTCCGGCCTCGCGGCGTTTCAGTCCCTGGGAGACTGAGGTGATCGACAATCCGATATGGCTGGCCGGACTCGCGGCGGGCGACATCGTGTCGGGCCCCGGCTTGCGGCGGCTGGCCGACCGAGTTCCCGCGGGGGTGACTGTCGTCGACAGGAGTTTTTGGGAGCCGACTGCCGCCACCGTCGGGCGGATTGGCTGGGAGCAGTACTCCGCCGGCCGGCGGGACGATGTTTTTCAACTCGTGCCGCAGTACTACCGCCGGACGGCGGCCGAAGAGCAGTGGCTGCGGCGGCAAGCCGCCCTCGCTCCGGGTAACGCCGACGCGTCGTAGCGATCGACGGGCGGCGTGTCCGGCTATAATAGCGGTGATCCTTCTCGCGCCCGCCATCCCGAGCGGAGCACTGCCATGTCGGCGACGCAAAACAGCCAATTCACGCTCCGCGATCTGGTGGTCGCGACGGTCATCATTGGATTGATATGCCTGTTGGTGCCGAGTTGTCTGGCAGGAGGACACCCGGGCGGAACGAGCCGCCGCAATACCTGCCAAAGCAACCAGCACAACATCAGCTTGGCGGTGCTCCAGTACGCCGAAGCGAAGCGCCATTTCCCTGGCTACGCCAATCGCCTCGGGCGAATGACGACGACGTACATCCTGCCGATCCTGCCGTACATGGAGAAAAACGACATCTACAACGTCTGGTCCAAGTCGGAAGGAAGCGAAGCCCCGACCGAGGGAACGGTGTACATGAGCATTCTCGTCTGCCCAAGCAGTCCGCCGGCGGCCAATTCGATTGCGCCGAACACCTATGTCATCAACGCGGGCCGGGCCGATTTGCCGGACGACGCCCCGGCGGAGTTGATCGAGGCCGGCGGCTTGGCCGTCGATCTGACCGAGACCAATCCAGTCTTGATGAGCCCCAAGTACGTCGAGCAGCACGACGGCGCGGCATTCACCTTGCTCACGACCGAGAACCTGCAGTCCGGTAGCTGGGCATTGACAGATCCGTCGAAGCTGTATGCCCAGACGACGTTTCTCTGGTGGAATCATCCGCCCAAGAACACGAAGGACTACCGCATCAACCAGGGTCGGACGCCGGTCGGGCCGCGGTCGGATATCATTTACTCGCGTCCGTCGAGCAATCATCCGGGCGGGGTCGTCGTCAGTTTCTGCGGCGGCAATGTCCGCTTCCTGGCCGAGGACATCGACTACGACGTCTACAAGCAACTGATGACGCCCAACGGCGCGGCTTCGGGCGACGAGAAGAACCTGGACATCACCGAGAGCGACTTTTAGGCATTCGTGTAACGGGTTTCGCATGGAATTTGAAAAGCTCGGCCCCTACCGGCTAGGCAGAAAACTCGGCCAAGGCGGCATGGGCTCGGTTTATGAGGGCCTCGACGAGACGACCGGCGAGCGCCCGCGATCAAGGTGCTCTCGCCGCATCTGGCCGGCGAAGAAGGTTTTCGCGTCCGCTTCGAGGCTGAGATCGAGTCGCTCAAGAAGCTCCGCCATCCGAACATCGTCCGCCTGTACGGCTACGGCGAACAGGACGAATACTTGTTCTACGCGATGGAGCTGGTCGAAGGGACCAGCTTGGAGGAAGAACTGCGGACCGGCCGGCGGTTTCACTGGCGCGAAGTGACCCAGCTCTCGATCAAGATTTGCAAGGCGCTCAAGCACGCCCACGATCACGGCATCATCCATCGCGATATCAAGCCGGCCAATCTGCTGCTCTCGACCGGCGGGGAAATCCGGCTTTCCGATTTCGGCATCGCCCGGTTGTTCGGCAACACGCGGATGACCTTCGACGGCGGCGTGCTGGGAACCGCCGAATACATGGCTCCCGAGCAGGCCGACGGCCGTACGGTGACCGACCGCTGCGACCAGTACAGCCTGGGCGGGGTGATGTACGCTCTGCTCGCCGGCCGGCCGCCGTTCCGGGCCGCGAGCCTGGTCGAGATGCTCCAGCTGCAGCGGTTTGCAGAACCTCTGCCGGTCCGCCGCTCGGCGCCGGAAACCCCGACCGAGCTCGACCGCATCATTCGCCAACTCCTGGAAAAGGAGCCGCAGAAGCGGTTCGTCAACGCGCTGATCCTGGCCCGGGCCTTGGAGGCGATGGACCACGGCTTGTCGCTCAATTCCCAGCGACTCGATTTCGCGTTGCCGCACGAAGAGGGGAGCCCGGAACATCAGCCGCCGATCGATGCGCTGGGGCCGACCCTGGTTCCCGGCGACGTGCCGCCGCTGCCCCGGCCGGGCGAATCGACCGCGCCGGGACGCGAGCATCTGACCTCGCCGGCGGCTACCGATCGAACCGAGGGGGCCGCCGTGCCAATGGCCGCGGCCCCGGCAGCCAGCCATTTCATCAAGGTCGAAGATCCGTCGACCGATCGTTCGACCTGGCGCGAGGATTTGTACACGGCGCTCGCGAGCTGGCAGACATTTGCGGCCCTGGTCGGACTGCTGGCGATCGGACTATTGGCTTGGCACGCACTGCAGGGGCCATCGGCAGATCAATTGTTTTCGCGGATTGAGTCGGCCGCCGAAAAGCCCGACGTGGCTGCCGCGCACGAAATGCGGACGCTGATGAACGATTTTCTGGCGCGGTTCCCCGAAGATGAGCGCCGCGATCAAGTGGAACAATGGGCCGAACAAGCCCGGGTGCGCACGACGATCGCCGCCGCAGCGACAAGGTCGCCCGCGAACTCAAGAGCGAGGGGGCCCATTCGCCGGCGGCTCGGGCCTACGGCGACGCCATGGCCTTGCGCGACCAGAACCCCGAACTGGCCATTCGCAAATTCCAGGCGGTCGTCGATTTGTACAGCCATTCGGATGGGAACGAGGACCAATTCGTTGCCAAGGCGCGAGACGAACTGGCCCGACTCGAAAAACAAGCCGCCCGCGACATCGAGGCCGATCGTCAGGCCGTCGAGGGCCAATTGGCCGAAGCCGACCGGCTGGCCGGCAACGATCCGGCCGCGGCACCGCATGCGGCAAGCGGTCGTCACGCTCTACGCGGACAAACCTTGGGCCGCAGTGCTCGTCGCCGCGGCCCGGACCGCCATCCAGGGACAATCGGTCGCGCAGGATATACCGGATACTTCGCCGCCCAGCGCACCGGCCGATCCGCAACCCTAGCCGCCCTCTCACTGCGGTCCGCGGTGCCCGTATCGGTCCAACGGTAGCCGGGTTATAAGAGGATTATGAACGCTTTTGAACCTTCATCCGGCGAACCCCACGGCCACCTGCCGCACGGCGCGGCCCGCTATCCCACCACCCGTCTCCGCCGGCTGCGCTACCAGCCGGCCATCCGCCGCCTGGTGCAGGACGTGGCCGTTTCGCCGGGCAACTTGGTGTTGCCGCTGTTCGTCCGCTCGGGGCACAATTTGCGGCTGCCGATCGCTTCGATGCCCGGCCACTTTCAGTTGTCCACCGACCTGCTGGCCGACGAGGTCCGAGCGGCGGTCGATTTGGGATTGGGCGGGATCATCCTGTTCGGCATTCCCACCGCGAAAGATTCGCTGGGCAGCGATTCGTACAGCGAGACCGGCATCATCCAGCGGGCCGTCGCCGCCGCCAAGCATGCCGCCCCGCAGTTGCTGGTGATGACCGACGTCTGTTTTTGCGAATATACTGATCACGGTCACTGCGGCGTGCTGACCGATCATGCCGGCCGAACCGATGTTGACAATGACGAGACGCTCGGCCTCTTGGCCAAGCAAGCCGTCAGCCATGCCCGGGCCGGGGCCGATCTCGTGGCTCCCAGCGGCATGATGGATGGGATGGTCGGGGCCATCCGCGCGGCGCTCGACTCGGCCGGCTTCACGCATTTGCCGATCATGAGCTATGCGGCCAAGTATGCCAGCGCGTTTTACGGCCCGTTCCGCGACGCCGCCGGCAGCACGCCCCAAAGCGGCGATCGCCGCGGCTATCAAATGGATCCGGCGGCCGATCCCGGCCAGGCGCTGCGTGAAATCGAGCTCGACCTGGCTGAAGGGGCCGACCTGATCATGGTCAAGCCGGCGTTGGCGTATCTGGATATCGTCCGCGCGGCCCACCACCGATTTCCCGGCGTGCCGCTGGCGGCGTACAACGTCTCGGGCGAGTTCAGCATGCTCAAGGCGGCCGCCGCCCAGGGCTGGCTCGATGAACGCGCAACGGCGCTGGAAATGCTGACCGCGATCAAACGGGCCGGCCGGGAATCATCCTGACCTACTGGGCCAAAGACGTCGCGCGGTGGTTGGCATAAGGCCAATCCGACGTTCTTACTCTGCCTAAGAAACTGACGCAACTCACCCCCAACGCCGCTCGCGCCGATGAATCCAATCACGAGTATCTCGCGTCCCAGAAGTCACGCCGCCTTCGACCGTGCCAAGCGGCTCATGCCCGGCGGGGTCAATAGCCCGGCCCGGGCCTTCGGCGGAGTGGGGGGCGAGCCGATCTTTTTCGAGCACGGCGCGGGGGCGTACCTGTTCGACTTGGACGGCAAACGTTACCTCGACTACATCGGCTCTTGGGGCCCGATGATCCTCGGCCACGCACATCCCCAAGTCGTCGAGGCCGTGCAGCAAGCGGCCGTCCGCGGCACCAGCTTCGGCGCACCGACCGAGGCCGAAAGCGAACTGGCCGAGCTAATTATTGATGCCGTCCCGTCGGTCGAGCGGGTGCGGTTGGTCAACTCGGGCACCGAAGCGACGATGAGCGCCATCCGGCTCGCCCGCGGCTTTACTGGCCGGAACCTGATCGTCAAATTCGCCGGCAATTACCACGGCCACGTCGACAGCTTGCTCGTGGCCGCCGGCAGCTCGGCCGCGACGTTGGCGGTGCCCAATTCGCCGGGGGTCACGCCCGGCACGGCCGCCGATACGCTGGTGCTGGCCTACAACGATCCGGCCGGCCTCGAGGCTGCATTTGCCCAGCATGGGGCCAAGATCGCCGCGGTGATCGTCGAGCCGGTGGTGGGTAACATGGGCACCGTGGTGCCAACGCCGGAGTTTCTTGCGGTCCTGAGGAGCGCGACGACAAACGCCGGTGCTCTGCTGATTTACGACGAAGTGATGACCGGATTTCGCGTGGCGTATGGCGGGGCCCAATCGCTGCAAGGCATCCAACCGGATTTGACCACACTGGGCAAGATCGTCGGCGGCGGTCTGCCGGTGGGCGCGTACGGCGGCCGGGCCGACATCATGGATCAGATTCTCCCCGCCGGCAAAGTGTTTCAGGCCGGCACGCTGAGCGGCAACCCGCTGGCCACGGCCGCAGGAATCGCCACGCTCAAAATGCTCCGCGACGGCACCGTCTATCGGCGGCTGGAGGAAAGCAGCCGGGCGCTGGCCGAAGGTCTAGAGCAGGCGGCCCGTGCAGCCGGCGTGCCGTGCCAATTGGCGCGCGTGGGCAGCATGCTGACGCTGTTCTTCAACGACTGGCCGGTGACTGACTGGACTTCGGCCAGCCGCTCGGACACGGCCCGTTACGCCCGGTATTTCTGGGGACTGGCCGTCCGAGGCGTCTACATGCCCTGCAGCCAGTATGAAGCCCTGTTCGTTTCGGCCGCGCATAGCGATGCCGACATCGCCGCCACGATCGCCGCGGCCCGAGACGTGCTGGCGGAGATCGGTCGGACCGGGGCGTAACCCTGCTCGCCTGCTGGTGAACCGAATTCGGCCGCGGATCAGGGCCGGAGCGGGATCCCCGCCACTGTGGGCCGCTGCTTACGGAGCATCCGGGCTCCTTCACCGCTCAGTCGCAGATACCAGTCGCTGGGCAGCCCTTCGTAGTCGACAAAGCGGGCCTGGGTGGGGGGCTGGTTGGTGACTTTGAAGATGGCGGTTCCTTCGTCGACTTCGTCGAACATCGCGAGGAATGCCGTGTCGACGCCCGCTTGCGCGAGTTCGTGGAACTGTTCCCAGTAGAATTGCCCACCGCGGCGCGCAATCTGGGTTGAGCCCGCCGGTTGCCGCTTCAAGTTGTCCCAGCCGAAACCGGGATAGATGCTGGGAATCCAGTAAACCCCCGCGCACTCGCACTCGCGGCGATCGTCGGCCCAATAGCTGGTCGTGGCGTGGCGGACGCCCGCGCTGTCGGTTGCGTAATTGCCGACATTCCAGGGGATGTAGGCGTCGAACCGCCGATAGATCGCGCTCCACGGTTCGTCCGTGGTGCTCCGCCAGGCCCAATCGCCGCCGCCGACGAGATACGCCCGATATGGCCCGGGGGCCTGAAAGAATTCGCAAATCCGCCGGGCGTCTGCGGCGGTCAGCGCGATGCCCGGATTATTGCGGTAGAAACCCCAGACCTGCACGACCGGCAATTCACGTTCGTGCAAGTAGCCCGGCCGCTCGACGACTTTGGCGTCGACCAGTTTTCGCCAGTCGTCCGAGAGGACTTGCACTAGCCGGTCGCCGGGCATCCCGGAAATGTCGTACGACAGGGCCCAGACGCGCTCGGTCTGCCGCGCGGCGGCTGCCACATGATCGATCACGGTCCGCCGCGAGGCATAACGGTCTTGCGCCGGTCCGCCGGGCAGGTCGACCACGAAGTGCTGCAGCCAGGCCCCGTCGATGCCGTAGTCCCGCATCCAGGTGAAATGCCGCAGCACCGTTTGGGCGTTGGCCGAACTGAACAGCACAGCGGGCGAACCATCGGGAAAAGAAAAGCCCGGGGCGGGATACCGCTCGCCGGGGCCGTAGTCCAACATATCGGGCCACATTTCGAACGAGAGCGTGTCGGGGGCGATCCGCTGCCGATCCCGGCTCCAGTGGATCCAACCCTGGTTCGACCCGTCGCCCGGGCAGCGAAACCAGCCCTGATAGCCGCACATCACTTTGCCGCGGATAGTGGCCGCGTCGGGCGTCGCGGCTGGACGAGGCTCGTCGGCGGCCCGTGCCGCGTGGAGGGCCGCGACCTCCACGCTGACCAGAAGCCAGATCAGGCCATAGCTTCTCAGCGATTGTCGACAGCCAGTCGCATGTTGCCGCATGCTTCTTGTGCGCCCCTCCCAACTTCTGCCAGCGCTTGTCGCATCGGCAGGTGACCTGTGGCATTCACGAAACTGCCGGGATGCCGCGTCTCGAATCGTACCAGCGCCCGATGGCAACTTGCAGGTCCCTTGGTGGTGATTTTAGCCCTGATCGGACGAAAACCGCACGCAGCTTCAGGCGTGGTCGGATCGGCACCGCGCCGACGCAGAATGATGCAATCTGGAAAAACCCGCTGCCGGCGCGGCTGCCCGACCGCAGTTCGACTCACGTCAGTGTGGCCACTTCGCCGCCCGCCCGGCTCCCCAAGTTGTTGTCCAGACACAGCCGCTGGCCCACGGCATAGTGGCGCGCGCGGGAGGGACAACAGGGACGGTGGCGGCCCGAAATCGTCGATTTGGCCCACCTGTCGCTCGAATCCGATCCAAAACGGCGCACCGGCGATCGCCACGTGCCGCACAGGGGGTGTCTTCCGTGCCGCTCGCTAGTCAGGTAAAACGAAGGCATTGCAGGAAAAAGGCTCTTCCATGACCGCTTCGCAGCGATTCGATCTGGCGGCCGATTGTCAGCCTGGCGGTCAAGCCCGCGGCTTTACGCTGGTCGAGCTCTTGGTCGTGATCGCGATCATCGGCATCCTGATCGCGCTGCTCTTGCCGGCCGTGCAAGCCGCCGCGAAGCGGCGCGGCGGACGCAGTGCGCCAACAATCTGCGGCAGATCATCCTCGGCTGTCATAATTACCTGTCGGCGAAGAAGGTGTTTCCACCCGGCTGCATTTCGCCCAGCGTGATCGGCAAGAACGGCTGGAATCGTAGCGGCACGCCCGACTTTTCCACGGATTTCACCTGGCCGACGCTGATTCTGCCGTTCATCGAAGAAATGCCGATCTACAACATGTACGACTTCACCCAGCCGCCGGTCGGGCCAGTCAATGCCCTGGCCCGTTCGCAAGTGGTTTGGACCTACGTCTGTCCGGACGACGAGTTGCAAATCGACGAGCCCCGACCCGGTCAGCCGGGCGGCGGCACGACCGGCGTGGAGAACTGGAACGTCTACTCGCGGATGCGGCTCAACTACGCCGCCAATTACGGCAATACCGGCTACATGCAGCAAACGATGGCAGGGGTGAAATTCGTCGGCGGATTTTTCACCAACGGGGCGAGCTATAGTGGCCGGCAGATCAGCGACGGACTGGCCAATACCGTTGCCTTCAGCGAGACGCTCCCCGTCCATGGCACCTGGTACAACGGTCCGCCCGGCGACGGGATGCTCGCCGAAGGCGGGCAGGCGTTCGAGGCATACCTTACCCCCAATAGCACTTCGGCCGACATCGTGGCGAATACCTGTGTGACTGGCGCATGATCCAGGTCCCCTGCGTGGTCGACATGAACGATCTGAATCAAACCATCGCCTCGCGGAGCGTGCATCCGGGCGGGGTCAACGGTGCCGTCGGCGACGGCAGCGCGCGGTTCATCGTCGACACGATCGACGTCAATGTGTGGCGAGCCATATGTACTTCGCGCGGAGCCGAGGTTCTCGATGCCAGCACCTGGTAAGCGGTTCGCACGGCTCGCGGTGTTACTGGTTGGCGCAGGCGTGTTTGCGGCCGGCACGGCTGCACCAAAATGCCCGCGTATCCAGAGGGCAGGGTCACCGGCCTGATCACGATCGACGGGGATCCGGCCCCCAAGGGGGCGATCACGTTCAGCCCGACAGCGGGAGCTTCGGGGCCGGTGGTGGGCACCTCGGTCCTGGATGGCCGCTACCGCTGCGAGCACGTGCCGATCGGCAAGCTCAACGCCACCTTCACCCTGCAGGCCGCCGAGCCGCGAAAATTCGTCGACGCGACCGGCGTCGAGCGGAGCGTGCCGCAAGACATCTTGCCGCCGGCATATCGCGAGGGCATCGCGGTCGAAGTCGAAGCGGGCGAAAACGTGCGGGATTTCGCGCTGGAGTCGAGCTCCGCCGCGCCCTGAGACTGAGCCACCCGCTCAGGCCGGGCAGGAAACCTCGACCTGGATGCCGCCGGGCGCGTGAAAGTAAAAGCCCCAGAATCCATGCACCGAGTGGGGCGGCCTGGAGACGTGGCCCGCGGCGGCCAGTCGGGCGTGGATCGCCTCGACCTCGGCTTTCTCGTCGACGAAAAACCCGATGTGGAAATCACGCGGATACTTGGGCACGGTCGACGGATCGAAGTTCGTCACGTTCAGGATGAAGCCGGCATCATCGGCCAGCAGTACCAGCGCATCGCGGCCCTTGGCTTCGAGCCGGCGAAAGCCGAAGAACTCCTCGAAGAAGGTCGCCGTCGCCTGCACGTCCGGCACGCAGAGATTCAGGTGGTTGAGCTTCATCGGCTGAATCCTGGTTTCGGGGCAGAAGCTCGCCGGTCGGCGGCGCACAAAAAACCCCGCCTGGCTTTGCGGGCCGGGCGGGGTTCTTGAGATAAATCCGGCGATACCTACTCTCGCACTTTTGGTACTACCATCGGCTCTGAAAGCTTAACTACCGTGTTCGGAATGGGAACGGGTGTGGCCTTTCAGATATGTTCACCGGAAAGAAGCCAGCGGGGCGGTGAGGCCGCCGCTGGCTTGGTTGTTGCAAGGAGTGGGTCGAGTTTTCAGCTCGGGGGACCGAGCTTCCGACTCCTTCGACGCTTTCGTTAGCGAGAGCGTTGAATATATGTGGTCAAGCGTTCGTCCGTTAGTACCGGTTAGCTGAGTGCATTGCTGCACGTACACATCCGGCCTATCAACCTGGTCGTCTTCCAGGGGACTTTCGAGCATTGCTCTACGAAACCTGATCTTGGAGCGGGCTTCACGCTTATATGCTTTCAGCGTTTATCCGTTCC
The DNA here is from genome assembly GCA_963828155.1 of uncultured Planctomycetaceae bacterium. Classification (GTDB taxonomy): domain Bacteria; phylum Planctomycetota; class Planctomycetia; order Pirellulales; family PALSA-1355; genus CAWCAX01. Next base: position 594,361 of record CAWHDQ010000004.1, on the reverse strand, counting down.
GTCCATAGCTACCCAGCCGTGCCGCTAGCGCGACAACTGGAACACCAGAGGGACGTCCTTCTAAATCCTCTCGTACTAAAGAAGAACCTCCGCAAGTTTCGTGCGCCCACAGCAGATAGGGACCGACCTGTCTCACGACGGTCTGAACCCAGCTCACGTACCACTTTCATTGGCGAACAGCCAAACCCTTGGGAGCTTCTTCACCCCCAGGATGTGATGAGCCGACATCGAGGTGCCAAACCGCTTCGCCGCTATGGACGCTCGGAAGCGATAAGCCTGTTATCCCCAGAGTACCTTTTATCTGATGAGCGATGGCCCTTCCATACGGGACCACCGGATCACTAAGTCCTACTTTCGTATCTGCTCGACTTATGAGTCTCGCAGTTAAGCACCCTTCTACCTTTGCGCTCGAAGCCTGATTGCCGACCAGGCTGAGGGTACCTTTGAACTCCTCCGTTACTCTTTTGGAGGAGACCGCCCCAGTCAAACTGCCCAACTGAAAATGTCCTCTGCCCGGATTCACGGGAATCAGAGTTAGAACTAAAGCATATTCAGGGTGGTATTTCAACGTCGGCTCCCTGAACACTGGCGTGCCCAGATCATCGCCTCCCACCTATCCTACACAGAACATACCACAGCCCAATATCAGCCTGCAGTGAAGGTTCATGGGGTCTTTCCGTCTAGCTGCGGGAACGTGGCATCTTCACCACGACTACAATTTCACCGGGTCTCTGGTTGAGACAGTGCATCAGTCGTTACGCCATTCATGCAGGTCGGAACTTACCCGACAAGGAACTTCGCTACCTTAGGACCGTCATAGTTACGGCCGCCGTTTATTGGGGCTTCGGTCGCGAGCTTCGCTCTTGCGAGCTAACCCTCTTCCTTAACCTACCAACACCGGGCAGGCGTCAGACTCTATACTTCCTCTTGCGAGTTTGCAGAGTCCTGTGTTTTTGATAAACAGTCGCTGATGCCGATTTACTGTGACCTCTAGAGGCTATGCACCTCCGGAGGCACCCCTTATCGCGAACTTACGGGGTCAATTTGCAGAGTTCCTTAACCAGAGTTCTCCCGAGCGCCTTAGACTTCTCGTCTCGCCTACCTGTGTCAGTTTTAGTACGGTCACGAAGATTTCAACCCTTAGGAGCTTTTCTTGAACGTCTTTCAGATGACTTCTCGAACATAAATGCGATCGGTCCTACCCGTCGGCTTGCGGGGGCGGATTTTCCTCTCCCCCACCTTCGAATAGTCCACGGACATTTCTAATCGTACCGCTCACCTTCCAGACGCCGTCCCTCCATCGGTCCACCTTCATGGCGCAGGAATGTTGACCTGCTGTCCATCGTCTACGCCTTTCGGCCTCGACTAAGGCACCGGCTAACCCTGGGCGGAATTACCTTCCCCAGGAAACCTTAGGCTTTCGGCGAGCAGGATTCTCACCTGCTTTATCGTTACTCATTCCGGCATAATCACCTGTACGCCCCGATACTGTTCCTTGCGGTACAGCTTGTGTCTGACGTACAGCGTCTCCTACCAATTACGTCTTGCGACGTAATTCCATTGCTTCGGTGACGTACTTACTCCCGTTCATTATCGGCGCAGAATTTCTCGGCCAGTAAGCTGTTACGCACTTTTTAAATGGTGGCTGCTTCTAAGCCAACATCCTGGCTGTCACAGAAACTCAACTTCCTTAGTGACTAAGTACATCTTCGGGACCTTAGCAGATGGTCTGGGTTGTTTCCCTCTCGACCGCGAAGCTTATCCCTCGCGGACTGACTCCTGAGATAGTCGCAACGGTATTCGGAGTTTGGTTCAGCAGAGTACCCTGGGAAGGGCCTCAAACCGATTCAGTATCTCTACCCCCGTTGCGTAGTTGCTCAAGGCTAGCCCTAAAGCTATTTCGGAGAGAACGAGCTATCTCTGCGCTTGATTAGACTTTCACTCCTCCCCACAAGTCATCCCACCGGTTTTCAACCCAGATGGGTTCGGTCCTCCACGCGGTATAACCCGCGATTCAACCTGCTCATGGGTAGATCGTGCAGTTTCGCGTCTAGCACCAACGACCAATTGTCGCCCTATTCAGACTCGGTTTCCCTGAGGCTTCGGCCCTGAAGGCCTTAACCAAGCCGTTGACGCTAACTCGCCGGATCATTATGCAAAAGGCACGCCGTCACACCTTGCTCTTGCGAGCCATAGTGCTCCGACCGCTTGTAGGCACATGGTTTCAGGTTCAGTATCCTCCCCTAGCAGGGGTTCTTCCCATCTTTCAGTCGCCCTACTGAGTTCGCTATCGGTCGTCAGGTAGTATTTAGCCTTACGGGATGGTCCCCGTAGATTCAGTCGGGGTTCCACGTGACCCGACCTACTCAGGTACCCCTCGGGAGGCGATTTGCTTTCACGTACGGGACTGTCACCCTCTGTGGTCCGCCTTTCCAGACGGTTCGATTAGCAAATCGCTTTGTAACTCCCATGTGAGAGGCCCTACAACCCCGTCAAGGAAAACCTCAACGGTTTGGGCTATTTCCCGTTCGCTCGCCGCTACTGAGGAAATCGAGTTTTCTTTCTTTTCCTGCGGCTACTGAGATGTTTCAGTTGACCGCGTTGGCTGTGCATACCTATGGATTCAGTATGCACCAGTTCGGGTATCTTGGGATCAACGCTCGTTTGACAGCTTCCCCAAGCTTTTCGCAGTCTTCCACGCCCTTCAAAGCCTCCTGACGCCAAGACATCCCCCATGCGCCCTTAATAGCTTGACCACATAAATCCAACCCTCTCTCCCGGCCGTGCCTCACGGTACCGCCAGGCTAGAGACTCGGAAGGTCTGCTACGGTCCACGCCGCCGGAACGATATTACCAGCCGCGTGGACCACTCAACTCTTTCGTTCTCACGGACGCCAATCCTCTCCATCGCACAACCGCCTTTTGCGAGACAGCCGCCCAATCGAGATTCCTGGCACCCGCGTCTAAGAGCCTTGGAGAACAATTGAGCACACTCGCCCGACACCTTCAGGCGCTCGGTTCACAAGGAACCCAACACCCGAGGGCAGCCGCCGGCGTGCCGTCTTGTTCGTTCTACAAGATGCCACTCTTGCAACAACCAAATTGTCAAAGATCGCCGGGTCGGCACGCTCCGCGGACAAACAAAATCCGCGACACCGATCCGCTGTCAAAAACAGACAGAGGCTGAATCCATCCGGGATGAATCCGGCCTCTGGCTGCTTCCTGGGGACAATGCCTGTCCCGGCTAGCGAAAAGCTAATCCTACCGATTTGAGCCCAAGCGTCAAGGGGACCAAAAAAAGTCCCGTTTTGTCGCTTGCGGGTACCTGCATCGATTGCAGGCAACTAGCCTCAAACGCCGAGGCCGGCAGGGGCGATTCCTATTGCCAGGGGAGGAAAACCGGCCTCAGCGGCCAGTTTTGCGGGAGCCGCATTCGATCGGCCGGGCCAAGACCCGAAACCGACCGCACTGCAACCGCTCCGCCCTCGACTCCTTCCAGAGCCGAATTTTATTATCGGCCGGGAAAAAAACAAGGGCCTGTTTTTCTGCGGTTTTTGGGCCCGATTCGGACCACGCCCCGAGTTGCCGGCGGGCGAGTCGGCGGCCGGCTTCGTCAGAGTTGAGCGACGCCAATCCGCGGGCCTCGGGGCCGGCCGCCCCTTCGCTGCCTGCCGCTGGGCAATCGCGGCAATGGCACGTGCTCCGCCCGGAAAAACGGGCGGCGGTTTAAAGATGCACGCGGTTCAGAAACCGGCAGCCGACCAGGAACATCGGGCCGCTGGGAGTCACCGTGTCGACCACGTTGACGATCTGGGCGCTCATGTAATGCACGTTCGGTCCGCAGCCCAGTTCCAGCACCAGGGCATCGAACGCCGGCCGCTGATTGATCAGAAACGAGACGCCGCCCGCTGAGATATCGCGGAACTGCACCTGGATGAACTGATCCTTCGTGGGCAACTTGCCGTGCAGGATCGGGGCGACGGACTGGCGATAGGGATATGCCCGCCGGGGACTCGCCCGCCGCTGGGCAAACTGAGTATCGTCCAGTTCCTGAAAGGCGCCGGCGGCTTCGCCCGCCACGGCAGCAGGCTCGGCACGCAGGGCCGGGGTTAAGGCCTGCCCGGGGATTGAGCCCGCGCGGGATGCTTCGTGCGGCCGTCGGCCGCCTCCCGCTCGAGCCGGACCAGTTCCGTCACGTCGATGCCGGTCAGGACCATCGAGCAGGGCTTATTGCGGGCATCGAGCAGCGGAGCTTGCGACCACCGCACGCGGCGTTTATCGCCCTGCTTGGTCAACAGATCGCTGTCGTAATTGGCCGATTCGCCGGCCTCGACGCCGCTGCGGAAGTGCTGCCGCAGCAGTTGCAACTCGGCGGGCGTGGCAATGACGTTCCACATCGGCCGGCTGGCGAATTCGTCGACGCTATAGCCAGTCAATCGCTGGCCGGTTTTGTTGATCCGCGTCACCCGGCCTTCCAAATCGGTCAGGATCACGATCGACTCGGCAGTGTCGAGCAACGTCGAGAGCATCTTGCGCTCGGTGGTGAGCGACTGAGCCGCTTCGACGCGGGCGATCGTGGAGATCAGCAAATGGACGATGGTATCGGCAAATTCAACGTCGTCGGAGGTGAATTCGTGCGGCTCGCGACCGAAAACGCCAATCGCCCCGACCGACCGGCCATCCAGGGTCAAGGGCAGCACGAGCGCGCTGGCAATGCCCGCCCCGCGGAGAAACAAGTCTTTGAAGCGGGTTTCGGCGGCCAGGTTGGCACAGGCGACCGGCTGACCTCGTTCGATCGCGTAAGCGGCCAACGAGTCGGCGGCCGTGTTGGCATAACGATGTTCGAGCGAGTCCGCGCCGGGGAGGCGAATTTGCAATCGCCACCCCTCGGCGCCATCTGCCCGGTCGATGGTGGCCCGGAACGGGATTTGCAGCGTCTCGCCGATCAGGGCGGCGGCGTCGAGCATCAGCTTGTTCGGCTCGCCGCGGCCGGCCGAGCGGCGGCTGTAGGCGAGGATCACGGCCCGCTGTCGTTGACGCAAATCGGCCTGTACCGCCAGCGTCGAGCTATCGGCGACGAAAGCCAGCGTGTCCGACATCGATTGCGTTTGCGACATGGTCGCCGACTCTCAGGGCGGCAGCAACGTGGGTTGCCGGTTAGCGTGCCCGGCCGTCGCTTGGTGGGGCATCAGCACTTGGCCAACACGTCTCCGGCAGCGGTTCGGACCGGCTCGTAGGTTTCGCCGTTGTGCAGATGGGCGCAGTTTCCGCCAGCCGCCTTCGAGGCAAACAGGGCCGCATCGGCCCGCTTGATCAGCGAGCCGGCATTATCGGCCGAGGCGGCCTCGGCCAGGCCTAGGCTGATGGTAAAGTGGATTTCCGAACCGCCGACCTGCATGCCGCAGGCGGCAATCGCGGTGCGGGCCCGCTCGCCGAAGGTCGCTGCTCCCGTCAGGTCCGTGCCTGGCAGCATGATCGCGAAGCGCCCCTCGCCATAGCGCGAGATCAGGTCGATTTCCTGAATCGAGCCGGCCAGGAATTCGCCGATCGTCTCGAGGACCAATTCGCGGACCGAATGGCCCAGTCCGTCGGTCACGGATTTGAAGTCGTCGATGTCCAACAGCACCAGCGACAGCGGCACCTTGAAATTCTGGCATTCCACCACCCGGCGGTGCAGATCGGTGCAGAAGCCGGCCAGCGGATTGGCGTCGGCGGCCGCAACCGGCGCGACCGCGGGTTTCTGTGCCTGCTTGGCGGTCACCGGGGCCGCGTGCTTCTGAGCCACCGCAGCTGGGGCGGCAACCGCGGCGGCCGAAGCCGGCACAACTTGGGGCGCGGTGGCAGCCGGAGCTTGGACTGGGTGGCAATTGCCCCGGGACTGGTACCAGGCCTGATTTCGGCCGCCCTTCTTGGCGGCGTAGAGCGCCTGATCGGCCCGCTCGACGAATTGCTGGGGGGTTTCACCGGCGGCAATCTGCGCGACCCCAAGGCTGGACGTCACCTTCAGTTCGGTTCCACCCGTCCGGGTGACGCTGGCGGCCACCGCGGCCCGGGCGCGCTCGGCGGCCCGGCCAGCGTCGGTCAATGTCGTGACCGGCAGGATGATCGCAAATTCCTCGCCGCCGTAGCGGGCCACCAGATCCATTTCACGGGTGGTGGTCGAAAGGGCCGCGGCCACGTCGCGGAGCACCTGGTCGCCGGCCTGGTGCCCATGAGTATCGTTGAATTTCTTGAAATGGTCGACGTCGACCATCAGCAGCGAGAAGGGCGTCTTGCGCCGCTCCCATTCGGCGAACCGCCGGTTCAATTCGTCGTCGAACGCCCGGCGATTGTGCAAGCCCGTCAAGGCGTCGGTGCGGGCAACGGCCACCTGAGTTTCCAGTTCCGCGGCCTGGCGCTGGAGTCGGACTTCAGCGGTCGCCAACTGCTCCTGAAGCCGCTCGTTGGCCTTGATGATGTCGGCCACCGAGCCGACCACCAGTTCGTCCCAGTCGGCCTTGCTCTCCCCTACGCTGGCCGACAGCCCGCTGCTCAATTCGCGGACGCGCGAACTGTGCTCGCCGACGTTCTCGGCCACGCTGGTGGCCAAGTCCTGCAAGCGTTTCACGGCCTGCAATGCCCGTTCCGACTCAGCCTGGGAATGTCCCGAGCGCCGCAACCAACTGGACGCAGCAAAACCGGTGGCCAGCATTACGCAGGCAAAGGCGAAATCGACCATCCAGACCGAGAACGAAAACGACAGCGCAGCAAGCATGAAAAACTCCGTTGCGCACATCAGCGGTGAGGCACTGGTAACCCCTGAAAGCTAGGTCACCGGGGGCGGGTGTCAAAAAGCCACACCCGGGATTCTCCCCCTCCAAGCCGTTAGCCAGTCGTGAGTTCGGTCGGCGACAGCCAATCGAGTCGGTTCCCCCGCCGATAGTCGCAAGTCCTGCCAAATTCAGCGGTTATTTCCTCGCACATGATGCCCCGTCTCCGGAGGGCCTTAATCGCGTTTTGATACAATGGCCGCCGCTCGCGCTCGTTGACCCGCCCGCGCGGTCGCAGCGATTGTGCCGAGCAGAGCAGGGAACTGAACCGCCAGGCGAAGCGTCAGTTAGAGTGGGACGCTCGCTGCGCCGTTGCGGCTGGGGCTTCCCCGTGCGTCGCTGTTCGTGTGACGCGGACCGGCCCTGAACGCCGACAACCGCGGCGTTCTTCGCGGGCCCCCGGCCGGTCCAGATCAAGCTGACGTATTCGACCCATCCACCTTTGCTCTGGATCTATCCAACATGCACAAGGGCCTGATCGTGTCGGTCGCCGTGGGAGCAATTCTGGGAGCGCTGGGTATGGCCGTCTCGGCCGATCCGCCGGTGACGCGGGAAGAGCTCAAAAAGACCTTTGACGCCGGCAATTTCAAAGACGCCTACGAAGGGCTTCGCCGGTTGGCGCTCGATCCGCAGGACGATCCGCTGCGCGTGGGCGACGATCTGAAGCTGGCCGTGCAGGCATTGCGCAATTTGGGGCGAGTGGCCGAAGTCGACGACTTTCGCGACGAGGTGATCAAGGTCCACGAAAAGAACTGGCGGCTGCTGGCGGCTGCGGCGGAGTCGATCTTCACCACCGAAAACCACGGCTTTATCGTCGCCGGCAAGTTCTATCGCGGCAATCATCGCGGCGGCGGACGGCTGGTCAACTCTTTCGAGCGAGACCGGATTCACGGCCTGCAATTGATGGTCCAGGCCAGGGACCTGGCCCTCAAAGACGACAACAAGGACGAAGTCAGTAAGTTCTTCGTCGCATTTGCCAACATGTTCATGGGCAATCGAGGCTATGCCGAGGCCTGGCGGCTCCAATATCTGAGCGACCTGGCCGAACTGCCCGACTATCAGGACGGTTGGTACTACGGCCACGGCGCGACGGCGCGCCCTGTCGACGCGGCCGGCAAGCCGGTCTTCTATAGCGTGCCCAAGACCTTCGACGACGCTACCAACGATGGCGAGCGCTGGAGGTGGTGCCTGAGCCAGGCAGTCGAGGTTTCCGGGGCCCGGCTCAACGAAACCCGGAAGCTGCGGGCCGACTTTCTGCAGCAGCAATTCGGCGTGCAGACGATGGCCCACTACGGCTGGTACTTCAGCCGCAGCGACAGCGACGACGACACCAAGAAAAACGAAAGCGGCACGTACGACCTCCACACCCTCGGCGAAGACGAAACGATTGCCCAGCTGGCCACGGGCATCAAGCGATTCAAGCTGCCGGACGAGTTCAATTTCATCAAGCTCTACGAGCAGATCGCCGACGAGCCGCAGACCGGCTTCGCTCCCGAGTCGCTCGATGCACTGGCCAGCGTGTTCGAAAACCGCCGGCAATACGACCGCGCCGCCGACGTCTGGCGGCGGGTCATCAAGGAGCACGGGCCCGGGCCGAATAACTACCGCCAGGCCCGGCTCGATCAGATCGTGAACAATTGGGGCCGCTTCGAGACGGTGCTGACGCAGCCGGCTGGCCAGGGCGCGACGATCGATTTCCGATTCCGCAACGGCAAAAAGGTGCAGTTCGAGGCCCACGCCATTCGCGTCGACAAATTGCTGGCCGACATCAAGGCCTACCTCAAGACCAAGCCTGTCCCGCTCGACTGGCAAAAAATCAACCTCGGCGACCTCGGCTATCGTCTGGTCATTCAGAACCAGCAGGAATACGTCGGCGATAAGGTCGCCGCCTGGGACTTGGCGCTCGATCCCCGGGCGCACCACTTCGATCGCCGCATCACCGTCTCGACTCCGCTGCAACAGGCCGGGGCCTATTTGCTCAAGTCCCAGATGGCCGACGGCAACGTGAGCGAAATCGTCGTCTGGATTGCCGACACGGCGATCCTCAAGAAGCCGCTGGTCGACAAGACGTATTACTACGTCGGCGATGCGGTGACGGGGCAGCCGGTCGGCCATGCCAACGTCGAATTCTTCGGCTACCAGAACAAGTTCCTGGGCAACAACAACTGGCAGGTCGACACGCTGGACTTCGCCGAGTTCACCAGCGATCAGGGCGAGGTGATGCCCGACCACAAGCAGCAGCCGATCGATCACCAGTGGATCACTATCGCCCGGACCGACACGGGGCGGTTCGCGTTCCTGGGCTTCAGCAATATCTGGAACGGCCGTGGCTACGACCTGGAGTACAACCAGACCAAGGTTTTCACGATCACCGACCGCCCGGTCTATCGGCCCAAGCAGAAGGTGAAGTTCAAGTTCTGGGTCCAGCATGCCCAGTACGATCAGGAAGACACATCGAGCTTCGCCGGCAAGAAATTCACGGTCGAAGTCTACAACCCCAAGCGGGAAAAGATCCTCAACCAGGAATTCCAGGCCGACGATTACGGCGGATTCGAGGGCGAGCTCGACCTCACGGACGAAGCCACGCTGGGCGTGTACCAGATCTATATTCCCCAGGTGGGCGGCGGCAGCTTCCGGGTCGAAGAGTACAAGAAGCCCGAGTTCGAAGTCAGCGTCGAGGCTCCGACCAAGCCGGTCGCCTTGGGCGAGAAGATCACCGCCACGGTCAAAGCCAAATACTATTTCGGCGCGCCGGTCGTCAAAGCCAAGGTCAAGTACAAGGTCCTCCGCACGGCCTACACCACCCAGTGGTATCCGACCGGCGCTGGGACTGGTTCTACGGGCCGGGCTATTGGTGGTTTGCCAACGATTACAGCTGGTATCCCGGCTGGGGACTCTGGGGCTGCAAGCGGCCCACGCCCTGGTGGTGGTGGGGTCGGGCCCAGCAGCCGCCGGAACTGGTCGCCGAGCGCGAGGTGGAAATCGGTCCCGACGGCACGCTGAAAGTCGAGATCGACACGGCGCTGGCCAAGGAAGTCCATCCCGACCAGGACCAGCAGTACCAGGTGACGGCCGAAGTGGTCGACGAGTTGCGCCGCACGATCGTGGGCACGGGCAGCGTGCTGGTCGCCCGGCGGCCGTTCAAGGTGTTTGCCTGGCTCGACCGCGGCTATTACCAGACCGGCCAGGTCATTCGGGCTCAGTTCAAGGCCCAGACGCTCGACCAAAAGCCGGTCGCAGGCACCGGCACGCTCAAGCTGCTCTCGGTCAGCTACGACAAGGATGGCAAGCCGGTCGAGAAGGTCGTGCAGCAGTGGAAGCTCGACACCGACGCGCAAGGCGAGGCCCAGCAGCAGATCAAGGCCGCCGCGCCGGCCAATACCGGCTGTCGTACACCGTCGTCGACAAGGAAAAGCACTCGATCGAAGGCGCCTACGTATTCACGATCGTGGGCCGCGCGTTCGACGGGGCCGAGTTCCGCTTCAACGATGTCGAACTGATTCCCGATCGCCGCGAGTACGCCCCGGGCGATAAGGTCAAGCTGCAGGTCAACGCCAATCGGGCGGGCAGCCTGGTCCTGCTGTTCGTACGGCCGGCCAACGGAATTTATCTGGCGCCCAAGGTTCTCCACCTGGACGGCAAGAGCACCCTTGAGGAGATCGACATCGTCAAAAAGGACATGCCCAACATGTTCGTCGAGGCGGTGACGATCTCCGGCGGCAAAGTGTTCAGCGAGATCAAGGAAATCGTCGTCCCGCCGGAATCGCGGGTGCTCAACCTGGAGGTGATTCCCACGGCCGAAACCTACAAGCCCGGCCAGAAGGCCAAGGTCCAACTCAAGCTGACCGACTCGGCCGGCAAGCCGTTCGTCGGTTCGACCGTGACGGCCATCTACGACAAGGCCCTGGAATACATCTCCGGCGGCTCGAATGTGCCGGAGATCAAAGCGTTCTTCTGGAAGTGGCGCCGCGCCGCACCAGATGCACACGGAAAGCAACCTGGACCGGTTTGGCCACAACATGGGGTTGCCCAACCAGATCATGATGCAGAACCTAGGCGTCTTCGGCGAAATGGTTGCCGGCGAGATGGATCAGCTCGAAAAAGTGCCAAGGGAGGCGCGCCAGCGGCCGGCTTTGCCGGCAAGCCGATGGCAGCCCGCGGACTCGGAGGCCAAGGCAACAACCGCATGGCTCTGGCTGACGGGCAGATGGACGCGGCGGCGGCCAAGAGCGCCGCGGGCCCCCGGAGCCAACGGCGCCGAGGCACAGTTACAGGAGCAAGCAAAGCGGGCCGAAGTCCTCCCTCCCGACGAGGACCTGGCCCAGCCGACCATCCGCTCGAATTTCGCCGACACGGCACTGTGGGTTGGCAGCTTGACGACCGACGAAAAGGGGCTGGCCGAAGTCTCGCTCGACATGCCCGAGAATCTGACCACCTGGAAGATCCGTACCTGGGGCATGGGACACGGCACCCGGGTCGGCCAGGGCGAGACCGAAGTCATCACTCGCAAGGACCTGATCGTGCGGATGCAGGCCCCGCGGTTCTTTGTCGAGAAAGACGAGGTGGTTCTTTCGGCCAACGTGCACAACTACCTGGCCAAGAAAAAGTCCGTCAAAGTGGTGCTCGAGCTCGGCGGCAAACTGCTCACCGCCATGACCCCGGCTGCGCGAACCATCCAGGTGGCGGCCGAGGACGAGCAGCGGGTCGACTGGCGGGTGAAGGTGGCCGAAGAGGGCGAAGTAGCCATCCGCATGAAGGCGCTGACCGACGAAGAATCGGACGCCCTGGAGATGAAATTCCCCGTCTACGTCCACGGCATGCTCAAGACCGAGAGCTGGTCCGGCGCGATTCGTCCCGACAAGGAGTCGGGCAAGATTTCGCTCCGCGTTCCCGAGGAGCGAAGGATCAGCCAATCGCGGCTCGAACTGCGTTATTCGCCGACCCTGGCCGGGGCGATGGTCGATGCCCTGCCCTACTTGGTTGATTACCCCTACGACTCGACCGACCAGACGCTCTGCCGCTTTCTGCCCACCGTGATTACCCAGAACATCCTGCTGGGCATGAAGCTGGACCTGAAAGCCATTGAAGCCAAGCGGACCAACCTGAACGCCCAGGAAATCGGCGACGACGCCGAGCGGGCCAAGGGCTGGAAACGCTACGAGCGCAACCCGGTCTTCGACCAGGACGAAGTCCGGCGGATGGTCAAGCAAGGCGTCGAGCGGCTCACGCAGATGCAGCTGTCCGACGGCGGCTGGGGCTGGTTCTCGGGCTGGGGCGAACATTCCTGGCCGCACACGACCGCCTTTGTGGTCCACGGCCTGCAACTGGCCGTACAGAACGACGTGGCTCTGGTCCCGGGCATGCTCGAACGCGGTATCGCCTGGCTGACCAACTACCAGAACCAGCAAGTCCAGATGCTCAAGAACGCCGACGGCAAGGTCCAGCCCTGGAAGGACCACGCCGACGCGCTTGATGCATTGGTCTTCATGGTGCTGGTCGACGGCGGAGTCAAGAACGACGAGATGCGCGATTTCCTGTATCGCGACCGGGTCAAGATTCCGGTCTATGGCAAAGCGCTGTATGGCCTCGCCCTGCAAAAGCTGGGCGACCAGCCGCAGAAGCTGGATATGATCCTGCAGAACATCAGCCAGTTCGTCGTCCAAGACGACGAAAACCAGACCGCTTACCTCAAGCTACCGGAAGACAATTATTGGTGGGCCTGGTGGGGCAGCGACGTCGAAGCCGACTCCTACTATCTCAAGCTGCTTTCGCGGACCGATCCGAAGAGCGAAGTCGCTTCGCGGCTGGTCAAATACCTGCTCAACAATCGCAAGCACGCCACCTGGTGGAACTCCACCCGGGATACGGCCATCGCCATCGAGGCTCTGGCCGATTATCTGAAGGCCAGCGGCGAGGACAAACCCGACCTGACGGTCGAGGTCTGGCTCGATGGCCGGAAGCGTAAGGAGGTCAAGGTGACGTCCGAGAACCTGTTCACCTTCGACAACAAGTTCGTGCTCGAAGGAGACGCGGTCGATAGCGGCGTCCACCAGGTCGAGTTCCGCAAGCAGGGCACCGGCCCCCTCTATTTCAACGCCTACCTCACGAACTTCACGCTCGAAGACTACATCACCAAAGCCGGCCTGGAGATCAAGGTCAACCGCAAGTACTACAAGCTCACCGCGGTCGACAAGAAGATCAAAGTCGCCGGCTCGCGCGGGCAAGTCGTCGACCAGAAGGTCGAGAAGTACAACCGCGAAGAGCTGCCCAACCTGGCCACGCTCAACAGCGGCGACCTGGTCGAGATCGAGCTCGAGATCGACAGCAAGAACGACTACGAGTACATCCTGTTCGAGGACATGAAGGCGGCCGGCTTCGAACCGGTCGACCTGCGGAGCGGCTACAACAGCAACTCGCTGGGAGCCTACATGGAGCTGCGCGACAACCGCGTGGCGTTCTTCGTCCGCGGACTGGCCCGGGGCAAGCACAGCGTGTCGTACCGAATGCGGGCCGAGATTCCCGGCAAGTTCAGTGCCCTGCCCACCCGGGCTTCGGCCGTCTACGCGCCGGAGCTGAAGGCCAACTCCGACGAGATCAAGCTGAAGATCGTCGATCCGGAGCCACAAAAAGCAGCCAAGAACTAACGTCGCTCGTGGTCAACGGTCGGGTTTGCTGCACGGGCCGCCTGCCAACTGGGATGTAGGCAACGCTGCGGTTGGATCGATTTGAAGTCGCAATAGGACCAGATAGAATCAGGCGTTCGCACGGGGGAGGGCTTTCGCTTTCGGGGTGCCTGCCTTGGCCGACGATTTCGACCCGTATTACCAGTGGCTTTCGATCCCTCCCGAGGAGCGTCCGATCACATATTATCGGCTGCTCGCGCTCCGGCTGTTCGAATCGAATGCCGATGTGATTGCCGGCGCTGCCGACCGGCAGATGTCCCACGTGCGGTCTTTTCAGTCCGGTCCGCACTCGGCCGCTTCGCAGACGTTGCTCAACGAGTTGGCCGTCGCCCAGCGTGCGCTGCTCGATCCACAAAAGCGAGTTGCATACGACCGGACGCTGCGGGCGCGTGCAGCAGCCGTCACAACGGCGGCTTCGATTCCAACTGCAGGTGCGGCCCGCACCGCTGCAGCGGTCGTGGAGGCTAAACCGGATGCGCCACGACCGCCGATCAAGGTCGCGGCTCTGCCGGTGACGTCACCCTCGACGATCGGCGACGGCCAGCCGGCACCTTTCCAGTCTCGCCGCGAAAAACAGCGCATTCGGCGCAAGTCATCGCAGCGCCAATCCTAGGTGCAGCCGTCGCAGCGGTGGTCGTCGTGGGCGCCGTGATTGCGGGGCTGATTGCCACTCGGGAAACGCAGCCGCAGCATCGGGTGGCGAGCGCGATTCACAAATCTACGACGGCTGCGGGCGGCCCGTCGACGGAAACTGCGACAACGGTCTCGGCCGCGGAAAAAACCCGCGACAGCCATCCCGAAATCGAAACACCCACGGCAGCGAGCGGCGCCGATCAGCCTGATCCTGCCGAGCAGACGACTGCCGACGAACGGGGCGCTGGTTCGATCAATCCGTTGGCGAAGGCCGCAGTCGTACCCGGCGGCGAGGATTCGCATGACGATCCTGAAACGATTCGGCCGCAGTCACGGCCCAAGCCGGCGGCAACCCTTTTGCGGGCGCAACCGGCGGATGCGAGCCGCAAACGTGCGGTGCCCGATGCCGCGGCACTCAACGCTGTGCGCGAAAAGGTTCGCGCTGTCCTCAAAAGCGAATTCGCCGACGCAAAGACGCCGCAGTCGCACTTCGAGCTCGGCAAGCGGTTGCTGCGACAAGCCAGCGAAAGCAAGGACGAAGCGCCCACCCAATATGCGCTGCTGGTTGCTGCCCGGCAGGAGGCAATCAAGTCCGGCAATCCCGATCTTGTGCTGGACACCATTCACGCATTAGCTGACGATTACCACGAATCGGCAATTTCGCTCAGCGCGTCTGCGCTGACCGAGACCGCCAAACAAAAAATCGCGCCGGGGGACAGGTTGTCTCTCGCCGCCAGCGCCATTCAGCAGTTTGAGATCGCGGTGGCAGCCGATGATTATGACTCGGCCGAAAAGCTGGCCGCCGTCGCTAAGGCCGCCTCCGCAAAGGTCACCGATCGTCCCGTTAAGCAAGCGGTTGCGAATTGTCTGGCGCGACTAAAACTGACCCATGCGGCATTTGACCGCGTTGCGGGCGACTTCAAAACGCTCCGCGACGATCCTGAAAATGCGGCGGCCAACTTGGCAGTCGGTAAATACCTCTGCCTGGCACGTCGCGACTGGCGGGTCGGGCTGCCGCCCCTCGCGCGAGGTGGGAACACAGCCCTGACCCGACTCGCGCAGCAGGAATCGGAGACCGCCGTCAAACCGAGCGATCAAGTAAAGCTGGCCAACGATTGGTGGGAATTCTCAGCCACATTGCCGGCCGCTGATAAGGATGCTGTCCGCGAACACGCTACGGACTGGTACGCCCGGGTCCTTCCGTCGCTCACGGGGCTTCCGCGCCAGCAAGCGCTCCATCGTCTGCTTGAGGGCCGCTCCGAACTTTATCTGGCTGATCTGCCGCACCTCGAAGTCAAGTCCGGCGAGCCAGAAAGAGTCCACGTCGAATTGCACATCAATTCCACGCCTTACCATCGTGGCTTGTGCTTGCACGCGATCGACAATGGAACTGCGATGGTGTCTTACGCGATCGACAAGCGTTTTCGCTGGTTAACTGGCGGTGTTGCGATCAACGATCAAAACGATGCAGGACAACCGACGCCGCTCACCTATCGCATCTTGGGCGATGGCCGCATGCTCTGGGAGTCGCCCGCACTCCAAGAGCGTGGCAAGATCATTTACTTCGACGTCAGCGTGGCCGGCGTCAATAGACTTGAACTGCAAGTCGATTGTCCCGGCTGGAACGGTCGCGGACACTCCGCCTTCATCGATCCGAGACTCAGCCGCTAAAAGCTGTTCGCTTTACCGTGCCCCGCCCCAGCCTTGCAGCGAGCGGACGCCGCCGAATGCCGGCAGCGGCCCGATCTGGATTAACGCCTTCTTCGAGGTGGCGTACGGCGGCGGAGCGTAGTTGCCGTACTGCGGAATCGTGTACCACGAATTGTTGCGATTCCAGCCACTCCCCGAATTGCCCGAGTTGTAACCGTTGGCCATGCCGGTCGGGCCGGGCGTTGTGCTCGACTGGACCGGATTGGGCTGGGCTGTGTTGGATTGGGCTTTCGTGGCCGGCGCGGTCGTTCGATTTCGCCAGCGGCCCGCGGCCGCGGCCGGCGACGCGGTCAAGGCGCAGGTCCCGAGGGCCACAGCGCCGCAAACCAGAATTCGTCCCCAAACGCGTGCCGAGCGGATCGATCGATTCATTTCAGCTTTCCCCCCTGATGAAGTCTCGGAAAAACGGTAGTGGAACTCGTCCCCCCGAGAATCTGAAGCGCAGCCGCCCGCCGGTTGTTACAGCCCCCGGCCAAAAAAATTGCCCCAGCGGTCGGCGCTGACTTAATTATACGCGTCCGGCGGCCGGCCGGTTGGCACGAAAAAACCCGCGCCCTGGTCGGCCAGGACACGGGTTGGTGATTGTCATCCAAACTCAGGCAAAAGCGAGCGGGTGCCCGCGATTTAAGCCTGGAACGAGCTGCCGCAGCCGCAGGTCTTGACGGCGTTGGGGTTATCGAACGTGAACCCCCGCTTCTCCAGCCCGTCGTAAAAGTCGACGGTGGTGCCATCAAGGTAGAGGGCGCTTTTTTGTCGACCACAACGGTCACGCCGTGCTGGTCGGTCTTGGAGTCGGTCTTTTCGTCGAATGCCTTGTCGAAGCCCAGGGCGTAGCTGAAGCCGCTGCAGCCGCCGCCGTTGACGCCCACGCGGAGCAGCGTCTCGGGGCCGTAGCTTTGCTCCTGCATGATCCGTTTGACTTCGTTGGCGGCTTTTTCGCTGAGAATGATGCCCATTTGCGTCGTTTCCCCAGTAGATTCCTGAATTTTCGCAATCCGGGGTGTGAAAATCCCCTTGCGACTAAATTATACGATGCTCCGGCCAAAGGAAAGCCGGTTTTTGGCCGGCTGGGCCTCGCCTCGGCATGCACCGGGCCAGGTTCCGAGGTTCGTCCGCGGGATCCCGGTGGCCCCCTCGCAAACCGCCCTGCTCGGCAGGCTCACCACCCCCAGCCGTTTCGGGCCATGCTGCTCAATTTTCGGAGTCGGGTTACGGCTGCGGCCACCGCCGCGATCGCGAACTCGACGTCCGCGGCAGTGTTGAACCGGCCCAGGCCAAATCGCAGACTGCTTCGCGTGGCGTCTTCGCCGAGGCCCAGGGCCCGCAGGACGTGGCTGGGCTCCGGATTGGCCGAAGTGCAAGCGCTGCCCGAGCTGACTGCCAGATCGCGGCAGTTCAGGATCAACGCCTCGCCATCCACATACGCAAAGCTGACATTCAGATTGCCGGCCAGCCGCAAGGGAGGGTTGTCGGCGTCGGCCGGCGGAACCGTTGGAGTCTCGTACAGCCGGGCATCGAGCGCCGGGCCGTTGAGCGTCACCTCGTTCAGCTCGCGGCACATCCCGTGGAACAGTTGGTCGCGCAGCGCGGCCAGGCGGGCTTGCTCGGCCTCCCGTTCGGCCTGGCAGAGATCGAGCGCCTTCGCAAAGCCGACGATGCCCGGCACGTTGAGCGTGCCGCTCCGCAAGCCGTGCTCGTGGCCGCCGCCGGCGATTTGCGGTTCGAGCCGCACGGCCGGCGATCGACGCCGCACATAGAGCGCGCCCACGCCTTTGGGGCCATAGATTTTGTGGCGCTGAAGCTGGCCAGATCGATGCCCAGCGCCTGGACGTCGATCGGCAGCTTGCCCAAGGCCTGCGTGGCGTCGCAGTGCAGCAGCACGCCGCGCTCGCGGCAGAGGCGTCCGATTTCGGCCAGCGGCTGGACGACTCCGATCTCGTTATTGGCCAGCATCACCGAGACCAGCAACGTGTCGTCGCGAATCGCCGCCGCCAGCTCGACCAGATCAATGCTTCCCGCTCGGCGGCTAGGCGCCTGCTCGACGCCCAGGATCGTCACCTCGAACCCCTGCCGGCCGAGCCGGGCGATGGGGTCAAGCACGGCCTTGTGCTCGGTCGCGACGGTGATCAGATGATTGCCGCGGCGATTTTTTCGCTCGGCCAGGCCGCGGATCGCCAGGTTGTTGCTCTCGGTCGCCCCGCTGGTAAACACGATCTCGCCGGGCGCGGCCCCGATCGTCTCGGCAATCTGTTGTCGGGCCTGGTCGACTGCCTCCTTGGCCTGCCAGCCAAAGGCGTGAGTGGTGCTGGCCGCGTTGCCGTACTCCTGGTCGAAGAACGGCAGCATCGCCGCGACCACCCGGGGATCGACCTGGGTCGTGGCCTGATTGTCCAGGTAAACCGGCAGTGCCGGCTGCTGGGGCGGTTCGGGCTTCTCCGGGCGATCGGCGGGCATCGGCAAGGTCGGCTCGGTCGGGAGGGGAAAAAATGCAACAATAGCTGGGGGCGGCCCGAATCGCAGCCCAATCCCGGGCAGCCGGCGTCATTATAGACTCGCGGCCCCCCAGCGGTTCAGAGCCGAATCCTGGCCGCCGAGCACGATGCGCCGGTCGCCGGGGCGGGCTTGCTGGCTGCCTGCCGCAGAAAAATTTCCCCGCGGGGCCTAATAAACCGGCCCTCCGGAGCGTCAATAAGGATGAGTCCCGCGAATGGGACGCGGCTCAGGCGGTAGCATGCAGCAAGACGCAGGTGCGCCAAACGCGGACTGGGTGGCAGCGGCCGTCGAACGGTTCGAGGGCCAGTTGTTGCGCTATGTCCGCCGGCTGACCGGCGACCTGGAGAGTGCCCGCGACGTGGTCCAGGACACGTTCCTGAAACTGTGCCGCGAGCAGCCGGGCGAGCTCGACGGACACCTGGCCCAGTGGCTGTACACGGTTTCCCGCCGCCGGGCCTTGGACGTCGTAAAAAAGGAGTCGCGGATGAGAACGGCCAGCGACGTCGTCGTCGAGGACCATCCCCTGCCCAGCCTGACGGCCGAGCGGCAAGAAGCCGCCAGCGAAGTGCAGGAGTTGGTCGACCGCTTGCCGGTCCATCAGCAGGAAGTCCTGCGGCTGAAGTTCCAGGCCGGACTCACCTATCGCGAGATCAGCAACGTGACCGGCCTGTCGGTCACGAACGTCGGCTATCTGATCCACACCGCCATCGCCTCGCTCCGCAACGCGCTGGTTCCGGGCGGTGCGAGTTAGTCGAGTCGAAGGAGAATTTTTAACACGCGCCGCAGGCATCCTCTTAGCGAGCCGTGGGGCATGTTCCCACGATTTACAAGAGTCCGCTGCGGAAAAACGTAATGCGAAGGTTTCGGGCCCATACGTCATCGAGTTATCAGGGCGTCACTTGAGGTCGGGATACATACCGTGGGGACAAGCCCCACGGCTCGCTGGGACGAGTGTTTTGGCATTCGATGCCCAGCGAAGGAATCATGAAATTGCCCGCCGGCGGCAGGGCCGGCAGTGGAGGAATTTGCCATGTCGTTCAATCCGGAAGATCCCAAGTGGTCGGCCTACGTGCTCGGCGAACTGGACGAGGCAGCCCGGCGCGAGCTGGAAGCCGAGCTGGCCGATTCGGACGAGGCCCGGCGGTTTGTCGACGAGCTGCGGCGGACCATCGAGTTGGTTTCGGCCCAATTGCGAACCGAGCCCTGCCCTGCCTCAGCGTCCTCGATCATTCCGATCGAGCCGGCTCCCGTGGGCGAGGCCCTGGCTGCGGCCAATGGCAGCCAACCGGATTCGGCCGAACTGCAACCGGCAGGCATGGAATCTGTCGTGGCAGAAGACGAAGCCGATTACCGCCCGCGCCGACCGCTGTTCCGCACGATCAAGCCCGAGGGGCATAAGCGAATCGCGATCCGGATGCCCCTGGTGGCACTGGCCGCTTCGGTACTGGTGATCGTGGGCCTGGCGAGCTTCATCCTGAACCCTGGCTCCTGGCACATTCGCGATCTGCGAATCGCGTTCTTCCCCAAGCCGGCGGCGAACGAATTGGTTCGCAACGACAAGTCGCTCGACCACGAGGGGCTGGACGGCACTGACCTGCGCGATCCGGCGGCAGCTGGCGACCCTTCGGTCGAATTCTACGAGGACGATTCGCCGACGACGGCAGCGAATCCAAGCTGGGATATACACAGGGGGTTCACCGTTGCCAAGCCCCAGTACGAGACCAAGTCCAGCACACAGCTTGGCAGTTCGCCGAGCGGGGGCAGCGTGGGCGGCGAGACCGGCAAGGTTGGCGGCCCAATGCCGGCGTACTTGGGCAACACCTCCGGCGGCGCGACCAGCCCACAAAGCGGAACGCTGGGCGAGGGAGACGCCAAGCACGGCGAAGGACGGCGCCGGCGCGGAGTCGACTCATTGAGCCAGGTCGAACATGCGCCGATTCCCGAGATCCGAGATCGCCCGATGGGCTATCCGGACGCCGAAACCTGGCGGGATCTGGGAGAGCGGCGCAAGGGCGTTACGCCCGCGGACCGGAAGGAGGCGTTGGGACGCGAAACGCAGTCGCTCATGCAGATGCACTCGCCGCGCATCGTCATCCAGGAAGAAGCGGAGGACCGGCTGGGCGTTGCCCATCCTCGCCGCCCGTCGCCGGCGCCCGGCGATACGGACGACACGGTCAGGCTGAACGCCAATGCGACCGGCAGGGACGGTAACGACGCCGCTCTGAACGGCAACTCCGTGGCAGGAAGGGACGGTGATCCCGCACAACGCGACGCGCCCTTGTACAACCGCATCGCCGGTCCCTACAACCCGTTCACGGAAAAGCAGAAACAGCAGGCTGCCGAGCTGGAGATCAACCTCCGCTATGCTCGGGCGACGACCGACGTGGCCCACCTCGAATACCTCAAGGCCCTGGAGGCCAACAAGAAGGTCAAAGGCGCAGTTCCCGAGGTCGAAATCAATCGTCTGAAGTTGGTTTGGCGTCAGTCGGAGTTAGCCGCTGGAAAAGCGGAGGTCGCGTACAGCCATGCCCAGCAATTGGCCGAAGTCGACCGTAATGCCGCGATGAACGATCACGCGGCCGAGGCCTACGAGCCGGTCACCGACAATCCGTTCCTGGCGGTGAAGGACAACCCGCTGTCGACATTCTCGATCGACGTCGATACGGCCAGCTACTCGATCGTCCGCCGCTATCTGCTGCAGAATCACCGGTTGCCGCCGCCGTCGGCCGTGCGGATCGAGGAACTGGTCAACTACTTCCATTACGACTTTCCGCAGCCCGAGAAGGATCAGCCCTTCGCCACCAACGTCGAAGTGGCCGGCTGCCCCTGGAATGCCGACCACCGGCTGGTCCGCGTCGGCATCAAGGGGCGCGAGATTGCCCGCGATCAGCGGCCGCTCTCGAACCTGGTGTTTCTGGTCGACGTGTCGGGCTCGATGAATTCGCCCGACAAACTGCCGCTGGTCAAAGAGTCGCTGCGGATGCTGACCGAGCAGATGGGCGAGAACGATCGCGTGGCGATCGCCGTCTACGCCGGCAGCTCGGGCCTGGTGCTGCCCAGCACCAACGGCACCGAGAAACAGAAGATCCTGGCTGCCCTCGACAACCTGCAGGCCGGCGGCTCGACCAACGGCGCCCAGGGCATCGAGCTGGCCTATCAGGTCGCCGAGCAGAACTTCGTCAAAGGGGGCGTCAACCGCGTGATCCTGGCCACCGACGGCGACTTCAACGTCGGCGTCACCGACCGCGGCGCGCTCGTCAAGCTGATCGAAACGAAGGCCGCCGGCGGCGTCTTCCTGACCACGCTCGGCTACGGCATGGGCAACCTCAAAGACGCCACGCTCGAACAGCTGGCCGACAAGGGGAATGGCAATTACGCCTATATCGATGATGTGCGCGAGGCCAAGAAAGTGCTCGTCGACCAGATGTCGGGCACCCTGGTAACGATCGCCAAGGACGTCAAGATTCAGGTCGAGTTCAACCCGGCCCAGGTCGCCGCGTTCCGCTTGATCGGCTACGAGAATCGCATTCTGCGGCACGAGGACTTCAACGACGACAAGAAAGACGCGGGCGAAATCGGCGCCGGCCACACCGTGACCGCGCTCTACGAGCTGGTGCCGGTCGGCAAGCCGGTCGAAGAGGCAGGGCCCGGCGTCGAGCCGCTCAAATATCAGCAGAAAACGGCCCTGACCGCCGCGGCCGAGACGGGCGAGCTGCTCATGCTCAAGTTGCGCTATAAGCAGCCCGATGGCGACAAGAGCCAGCTGATCGAGGCCCCGGTGAAGGACGCCGGCCAGCCGTACGCCCGGGCGACGGGCGACTTCAAGTTCGCCGCCTCGGTGGCCCTGTTCGGCATGTTGCTCCGCGACTCGCCGTACAAGGGCACAGCCAGCTTTGCCGCCGCCGCCGAACTGGCGCAGGAAGGCCGCGGCAGCGACCTGGACGGCTACCGGGCGGAGTTCATCGAGCTGATCTCGGCCGCCCGGTCGCTGGTGCCCGAGCAAGGACCCGCGGCAGTCGAGGCTCCCGGCCAGCCGTAGGCGACGAGGGATCGGAGAGTTGAAGTCGAGAGTAGGGACGCGCCAGGGTTGTCTCACGCGAGTTCCACGCGGTAGACTCTTCCTGCCGGTCCCTGCCCTCTAACCTCTCATCCCTTCCCCCTTCCCGCATGCCTACGTGCCTGAGCGCCGGCATCCTGGTTGCCGACCATCTGTGCGACCCGATCTCGCACGTGCCCAAGGCCGGCGAATTGATCCTGGCCACGCGATTGCCGCTGGCGATCGGGGGCTGCGCCGCGAACGCCGCAATCGATCTGGCTCGGCTGGGCGTCGACGTGGGAGTCGTGGGCTGCGTCGGCAAGGACGCGTTCGGCCGCTTCGTGGCCGACACCCTGGCCGCCAGCGGCGTCGACGTGCGCGACGTGCAGCAATTGGACGGCGTCGAGACCTCGGGCACGCTGATCATCAACGTCGCCGGCGAGGATCGGCGGTTCATCCACACCCGGGGCGCGAACGATCGCTTCCTGGCCGAGCACATACCGCTCGACCGGCTCCGCACGGCGCGGGTGCTGTACCTGGGCGGCTACTTGCTGATGGCCGCGCTCGATCCGCACAAGCTGGCCGGTGTGTTTCGCACGGCCCGGGAGTTCGGTGTGACGACGGTGCTCGACATCGTGCTGTCCGGCCCGCGCGATTATTGGCCGCTGCTGGCGCCCGTGCTGGCCGAGACGGATTTCTTCCTGCCCAACACCGACGAGGCCGAGCTGATCACCGGCCAGAACGATCCGGTGCGGCAGGCCGAGGCGTTTCGCGCCGCCGGCGCCCGGACCGTGGTCATCACCTGCGGCCACGCCGGCACCGTGCTGGTCTCGGAGCGCGAGCGACTGCGAGCCCCCGTCTTTCCGGTCGAGTATCGGGGCGGGACCGGGGCCGGCGATGCGTTTGACGCCGGCTACATCGTGGGCCTGCTGCGGGGCGAGGACGCGGCGGGCTGCCTGCGTTGGGGCAGCGCCGTGGGGGCCAGCTGCGTGCGCTCGATCAGCGCCACCGAGAGCGTCTTCACGCTGGCCGAAGCCGAGGCCTTTCTGGCCGGGCAGGATCTTGCGGTCGAACGTATCTAGCCTCGACTTCCGCCGGAAACTCTTGTCCATGCGCTGGCGACTGGTGGCGGGGCAGGCTGGGCTGACATCGCCCGTCGTCAACGCTTGGGACGGAAAGCCCGGGCGGTTTCGGCGGGTCGTGCGAAAACGCGCGCCGGACGCCGCGGGCTCATTCGATCGGTCCGTAAGCGACTTGATTGCGGGCCGGGCTCGACTGTTGGATAATCGGGGTTTGTCGAGTCTTCGCTGTCTCGCTGATCGCGCCAACTGCACATGATTCGCCCCCGCATCGGACCGTTTGGGTTTCTGCTGGTCGCGTTCGCGACCGTCGCGCCGGCCGCTGCCGCCGACGTCGACTTTGCCCGCGATGTGCGGCCGATCCTGGCCCGGCATTGCTTCAAATGTCACGGGCCGGACGCCGAGCAGCGGAAAGGCGATTTGCGGCTGGACGATCGCCAGGTTGCCACCGGCCCGGCCGAGTCGGGCGAGCGAGCAATCGTGCCGGGCGAGCCCGAAGCCAGCGAGCTGATCCGCCGCATCGGCACCTCCGACCCGGACGAGGTGATGCCTCCGCCGGAGACTAAAAACCCGGTGAGCGCCGCCGATCGCGAGATTCTGCGGCAGTGGATCGCCGCGGGGGCCGAGTACAAGCCGCACTGGGCGTTTCTGCCGCCCCGCCAGGCTCCGCTGCCGGCGGTCAAGCAGGCGGCCTGGCCGCGCAACCCGATCGACCGGTTCGTGCTGGCCCGACTGGAGCAGGCCGGCTTGGCCCCGTCGCCTGAGGCCGACCCCCACACGCTGGTCCGCCGCGTATACCTAGACCTGATTGGCCTGCCGCCCACCCCGGGCGAGGCCGACGCGTTTGTCAACGACGCCGCGCCCGATGCCTACGAGCGCTTAGTCGATCGGGTGCTGGCCTCGCCGCATTACGGCGAGCGCTGGGCTCGCCGCTGGCTAGACCTGGCCCGCTATGCCGACACCAACGGCTACGAGAAAGACCGCGTCCGCTCGATCTGGCCCTATCGTGATTGGGTCATTGGGGCGTTCAACGCCGACATGCCGTTCGACCGCTTCACGATCGAGCAGCTGGCCGGCGACATGCTGCCCGGGGCCACGCTCAGCCAGCAGATCGCGACCGGCTTTCACCGCAACACGATGCTCAACGAAGAAGGCGGCATCGATCCGCTCGAATTCCGCTTTTATGCGATGGTCGACCGGGTCAACACCACGGCCACCACGTGGCTGGCCCTGACGCTCGGCTGCGCCCAGTGCCACACGCACAAGTACGACCCGATCCCGCAGGCCGACTACTACAAGATGTTGGCGCTCCTCAACAATGCCGACGAGCCCGAACTCGACGTGCCTACGGCCGAGCTGGAACCGAAGCGCCGCGAGCTGGAAGCGCAGATCAAGGCGCTCGAAGCCGACCTGGCCAACCAGTTTCCCAGTGAGTCCGACATCCGCTGGCAAACGCCGCGCCCGGCGCAGATTGAAGTCGCCAGCGGGGCGACGGCTGAGCCCCTCGACGATGGCTCGTTTCGCCTGGGCGGCACCAACCCGGAACGCGATACCTACATGCTGACGTTCGACGTCGACCTGGCGGACATCTCGGCCATTCGGGTCGAAGCTCTGGCCGATCCGGCCCTGCCAAGCCAAGGGCCGGGCCGCACGCCGCACGGCAACTTCGTGCTCAGCGAACTGACGGCCACCGTTTGGCCACGCGATGGCTCGACGCCCGCTCAGCCGGTCAAGCTGGTCCGGGCTGCGGCCGATTTCGCCCAGGTCAACTTTCCCGCCGCGGCCGCCATTGACGGCAATCCGCAAACCGGCTGGGCGATCCACGGGCCGGCTCCCTGGAACGTGAACCGCGCGGCCACCTTCGAGCTGGAAAAGCCGCTCAGCTTGAATGCCGCATCGCGGCTGACCCTGCGACTCGACCAGCAGTTCGGGCAGCAGCACACGCTGGGCCGGTTTCGGATCAGCCTGGGCCAGGCAGGTCAAGTCCCGGGCGATGCCGCCGAACGCCGTCGCAAGGCCTTGGCGAGTCATTTCAATGCGTGGCTTGAGCAGCATGCCATGGGGCAAGTCCGCTGGACCGTGCTCCACCCCACCAGCGCCAAGGCGAACATCCCCTATTTGACCGTGCTCAACGACGATTCGGTGTTGGCCGGCGGCGATCAATCGAAGCGCGACGTCTACGAAATCACGTTCGACGCGCCACAGCGGCCGATCACGGCTCTGCGGCTTGAAGTCTTGCCCTACGATTCGCTCCCCAAGCACGGGCCGGGGCGCGTCTTTTACGAAGGGCCGGCCGGCGATTTCTTTCTGAGCGAGTTTTCGCTGAATGGCCCCGCCGGACCGGAAAAATTCAATCGGGCTTCGCAAACCTTCGGCAACGCCGGACTGGCGATCGACGGCGATCCGCAGTCGGGCTGGTCGGGTCAGCCGGGCCGCGCCACGAGGCGGTCTTCACGTTGGCCCAGCCGCTCGCAGCCCAGGGCCCGCTCACGGTCGAACTCTTGTTCGAGAAGTATTATGCCGCGGGGCTGGGCCGGTTCCGCATCTCGGCCACCGACAGTAGCGCCTTGGCCGAGGCCCAGGGTTTGCCGGGCGACGTGGCGGCACTGATTGCCAAACCTGCGGCCCAGCGCACCGCGGCCGACCGGCAGCGGCTGCTCGATTACTATCTGTCGGTCGCGCCGGAGCTGGCCCCGGCCCGCGAGGCGATCCAGCGGCTCCGCGACCAATTGCCGGCCTATCCGACCACGCTGGTGATGTCGGAGCGCCCCGCGGCCCATCCGCGGGCGACGCATCGCCATCATCGCGGCGAATTCCTGCAGCCGCGCGAAGCGGTCAGCCCCGACGTGCTCAGTTTCCTGCCGCCGCTGCCGGCCGGCGCTGCCCGCGACCGATTGACGCTGGCCCGGTGGCTGGTCGATGGCAAGAATCCGCTGGTCGGACGCGTGGTGATGAATCGCCAGTGGGCCGCGCTGTTCGGCCGGGGGCTGGTCCGGACGACGGAAGATTTCGGCTTCCAAGGCCAGTTGCCCACGCATCCTGAGCTGCTCGACTGGCTGGCCGTCGAGCTGGTCCGCCAGGGCTGGTCGCTGAAGAAGATGCACCGCCTGATCGTGACCAGCGCCACCTATCGGCAATCGTCGCGCGTCACGCCCGAGTTGCTGGAGCACGATCCGCAGAATCTGCTCCTGGCCCGGGCGCCGCGGTTCCGGCTTGATGCCGAATTGGTTCGCGACGCGGCCCTGCGGTCCAGCGGCCTGCTGTCGGAAAAACTGGGCGGGCCCAGCGTCTTTCCGCTGCAGCCGGCCAACATCACGTCCGAAGGCACGTACGGAGCGCTGGCCTGGAACGTCAGCCCGGGCGAAGACGGGCATCGCCGCGGGCTGTACACCTTTGCCAAGCGGACGGCCCCCTATGCGATGTTCGCCACCTTCGACGCGCCGAGCGGCGAGGCCTGCGTCGACCGGCGCGAGGTCTCGAACACGCCGCTCCAGGCACTGGCACTGCTCAACGACGGCGTGTTCGTCGAGACGGCTCAGGCCCTGGGCCGGTCGATCGCCGAGCTGACGGGCGACAGCAACGAGGCCCGCTGTGCCGAGCTGTTCCGCCGAGTGCTGGTCCGGCCGCCGAGCAGCGACGAGCAACCGCTGCTGCTGGCCTTCCTGGCCGTTCAGCGCAGCCGCTTGACCAGCGGCCAGCTTAATGCAGCCACGATTGCCGGCCCCGGCGAGGGGGACGTGCAAGCCCGGGCGGCTTGGACGCTGCTGGCGCGAGCCTTGTTGAACTTGGACGAAACGATCACCCGCGAATAGCCCCTGCTTTCCGCACCGCCACGATTCAACCGCTCGGCTGACCGCCGCCTTCGAGGAAGTCACGATGAACTGCCAATCCCACGCGCTCTCCGGCAGCAACCCGACGCTGGTCGCCCGGCGGCATTTCTTTGGCCAGTGCGGGTTGGGGCTGGGCAAGATCGCCCTGGGATCGCTGTTAGCCGGCGGTCTGGATCGTGCCCTGTCGGCGGCCGAGGCGGTGCGCGGGCCGGAACTGCCGGCGAACCCCCTGGCGGTCAAGCCGCCCCATTTTCCGGCCAAGGCCAAGCGGGTGATTCATCTGTTCATGGCCGGCGCGCCGAGCCAGCTCGACCTGTTCGACTACAAGCCCAAGCTGGCCGAGCTCGAAGGCAAGCCGATCCCGCCCGAAGTGATCGGCGGCCAGCGGTATGCCTTCATCCGCCCCGACGCGTCGGTGCTGGGCCCGCGGTTCAAGTTCGCCCGGCACGGCCAGGCCGGGGCCGAGCTTTCCGAAGTGCTGCCGCATCTGGCCGGCGTGGTCGACGACATCTGCCTGGTCAAGTCGGTCCACACCGACCAGTTCAACCACGCGCCGGCACAGATCTTTTTGAACACCGGCTTCTCGCAGCCCGGCCGGCCCTCGATCGGGTCCTGGGTGCTGTATGGCCTGGGAGCGGAGACCGACAATCTGCCGGCCTTCGTCGTGATGTCGACCGGCTCGGGCATCAGCGGCGGAGCGGCCAACTGGTCGAGCGGTTTCCTGCCGACGGTCTATGCCGGCGTGCGATTCCGCAATCAAGGCGACGCGATTCTCGACGTCAGCAGTCCGCCGGGCATCGACCCGCTGGCTCAGCGCGGCTGCTCGACCTGGTTGGCAGCGCTCGAACCGCCGCCATCTCAACGCAGTCGGCGACCCGGAAATCGCCACCCGGATCGCGGCCCACGAAATGGCCTACCGGCTGCAGACCTCGGCGCCCGAGCTGTTGGACCTGGCCAGCGAGAGCAAGGAGACGCTCGAGCTGTACGGAGCCGACCCGGCCAAACCGTCGTTCGCCCGGGCCTGCTTGCTGGCCCGGCGGATGATCGAGCGCGGGGTTCGCTTCGTGAACATCTACCACGAAGGCTGGGACGCCCATTCCGACGTCTCGGGCAACTCGAAAAACAATTGCGGGCAGACCGATCAGGCCTCGGCCGCGCTGGTCAAGGACCTCAAGCGGCGCGGGCTGCTCGACGATACGCTCGTGATTTGGGGGGGCGAGTTCGGCCGCACGCCGATGGTCGAAACCAATGCCGCCCTGGGCCGCAGCCTGGGCCGCGACCATCATCCCCAGGCCTTCACGCTGTGGCTGGCCGGCGGCGGCATCAAGCCCGGCCTGACCTACGGCTCGACCGACGAGTTGGGCTTCAACGTCGCCGAGCACCCGGTACACATCCACGACCTCCAGGCCACGATCCTGCACCTGCTGGGGCTCGATCACGAGCGGCTGACCTTCGCGTATCAAGGCCGCCAATTCCGCCTGACCGACGTGCACGGGCACGTAATCAAGGACATTCTGGCCTGACTTGGCCAGGCGAATGTCGGCTCGAGGGCCCTTTTTTGCCTCGGCAGTGCTCGCCCCGTGCGGTTGGGATGCGCGCGAGCCAAGGCCTTAACCCTCACTAGAAAAAAATATTATATCTTGGGCCGTCGATGCTTGAACGGGCCGTTGGTCCAGTTATACTCGGCGCAGCCTCCTCCAGGCCGGAATGTGGCTTCGGCGGTCGTCGCTCTTTAATGCGACCACGCGTCTTGGCTCCCTTCCAACAGGGAAACAGCATCAGTCCAGTACCTCGATCCCCACGGAGCAATGCTAATGAGACGACGAATTTTGAACCAGTTTGCCCTGTCCGCGCTGGCTGTCGTTTGCGCCACGTCGCTGGCGTCTGCCGCGTACTATGAAAACTTCCAGAGCTACCCGATCGGCTCGGGCGTCGTTGCCAGTTCCGCCGGCGCGTGGAGCTATTGGGGCCTCGGACCGTCGGGGACCGACGCGCTCGTGGTCGCCGATCCGCTGAATTCGGGCAATCACGCCCTGAATATCACGAACAACGGCGGCGGCAGCCCGGACGTTACCACGGCCTTCCCGAATTTGTTTGCCGGGGGCAATAGCACCGCCACTCTTTCGTTCGACATCTACATGACCAGCCCAAACCTGGATTCGGGTCCTCAGATCAATATCGGTCCGGTCGACCTTAACTTCGGGAATTATGGGAATACCCAAGTCATTTATGCGAATGACAGCGGATCGCTCGCGGGCACCCTTTCCGGCGGCATCGCGACCTATCCGCCCCCGGGCACGGTTTTTGGCGACTTCGCGACCGATGCTTGGAACCACGTCGAAGTGGATATGAAGAATACGGGCGGGGTGGGCGGCGCGCTCACGTTCTCATTGAGCGTCAACGGCGGCGCCCCCATCGCCGCGGGTTCGACAACGCTGACCGCCAACGGGATCACCACGTTGGAAGCCGCGGCATTTAGCACCGCCAACAGTTCGAACAGCTTCGTCCTGATCGACAACATCCGCGCTTACCCGACGCCCGAGCCCGCCAGCCTGCTCCTTGCACTGGTGGCCCTGGCCGGAATGTGTGGCTACGGCTGGCGCCGCCGGCACGCCGCCTGAGCGGCCCACGACAGCACTGACCGATCCTTCCAAGGCCCCCTGCCCATTCGGTGGGGGGCCTTTTTTGCTTTCGGTGGCTGGACTGAAAAGGCCGCGGGGCGGGTCGTATTTCGGCCGGCAGTGCCGCCAGCGTGGCCAAACTCGTGGCGGTATTCTGGCAGCGCCGGCCCCGAGGGAAACGCGGGTGAGCCTTGTCCACGGGAGGCGGCCTTTCGGCAGCGGCCGCCATGGCTCGCGGACCGGCGGGCGTTTGACACGCGTCTGCCCTGTTTTCGCCCCCGCCTGGCTTGGTATAGTAAGGGGCGGTCGATTGGTCGACCGGAATGGCTCCAGGCGCAACTGTGCGTCCACCCGCGCAGCAATTCGACGCGAAACCTTCTCTTGGCCATTCGTACCTGGCGGACCACCAATTTGGTCCCTTTCGTTAGCGGCCCGGAAAGCGAGTAGCGGGTCGATCGGTTTTAAGTTCGAGGAGTTTACGGTGGGTAAGAAGCTTTATGTCGGTAACCTCAGCTATTCGGTTACCAACGCGACGCTCGAGCAGCTGTTCGCCCCGTTCGGAGCGGTGCGCAGCGCCGAGGTGATCCAGGATCGCGACACGGGCCGGAGCAAGGGATTCGGGTTCGTCGAAATGGCCGACGACAACGCCGCCCTGGACGCGATCAAGGGGCTGCACGAAAAGCAGCACGAGGGGCGTCCGCTGGTCGTCAACGAAGCCCGGCCGCGCGAGAACCGCGGGGGTGGTGGCGGCGGCGGTGGCCGCGGCCGCTATTAATCGGTTCAGCCTTGCTCTCGGGCGCGGGCCAAAGGGCGCGCGGCGTCTGATCGATCTGCCACCGAAGAACTGGCGGGGTTCTTCGGTGGTCTTGTTGCTCTCGCGGCTCCGCTTGCCCCGCGTCGCCTTTCCCGCGGCACAGGCCCGTTACCAATTTGACGGACCGGCGCCGCCGACTGCTTGCGGGACGCGCAGACCGCTCGGCGGCGCCCTTGCGTCCTGCAGGCACGGCGGCATCCCGCAATCGGCTCTGGGGTTCGGACACGCCGGGGTGATTCGGTCCCACGGTTGTGCTACCATGGGACCAATATCCGCTGTTGAAGCCGGCCCGGAAGTTGGTCCGGTCCGCCTTGCAATCCGCGCTGCCTGCCGACGATTCCCGCCCTGCTTTGGCTCTCGCGGCCCAGCGAGCCGATCCTTCCCTAGCGACGCACGAGGTCCAGCATGATGCCCTGGCTGCGGCGGTGGTTGGTGATCCTGATTGGCGGCTGGGCTGTGTTCCTCATCGGCTGGGCTGTGTTCCTCATCGGCTGGGCCGGGCTGCTCGGCGGCTGGGCCGTGACGGCAGCCGCAGCCGAAAAGCCGATCGATTTCGACCGCGATGTTCGCCCGATCCTGTCCGACAAGTGCTACAAGTGCCACGGTCCGGACGAGAAGGAGCGGCAGGCCGGCTTGCGGCTCGACGTGCCGGAAGCGGCTCTGGCCCCGCTCGAATCGGGCGCCCGGGCCATCGTGCCGGGCAAGCGGACCGAAAGCGCGCTGGTTGCCCGGATCACGCATGCCGACCCCGCCGAGCGGATGCCGCCGGCCGATAGCGGCAAGGTCCTCGCGCCGGCCGAAATCGCAACCCTGGCGCGCTGGATCGACGAGGGCGCGACCTGGAAAAAACATTGGTCGCTGGTCGCGCCGCTTCGGCCCGAGCCGCCCGCCGTAAGGCACGAAGCGAAGGTCCGCAACGCGATCGATCGCTTCGTCCTGGCCCGGCTGGAGGCCGAGGGGCTTGAGCCCGCACCTGAGGCCGACAAGGTCACCCTCGTTCGCCGGCTGACGCTCGACCTGACCGGCTTGCCGCCCAGTCCGGCCGAGGTCGATGCCTTTCTGGCGGATGCGGCCCCCGACGCCTACGACAAGCTGGTCGAGCGGCTCTTGGCTTCGCCCCGCTACGGCGAGCACATGGCCCGCTACTGGCTCGACGCGGTCCGCTATGGCGACACGCACGGGCTGCACTTCGACAACGAGCGGGCCTTGTGGAAGTATCGCGACTGGGTGATCGGCGCCTTCGCTCGCAATTTGCCCTTCAACCAGTTCACCATCGACCAGATGGCCGGCGACCTGCTGCCCTCGCCGACTGTCGAGCAGCGCGTCGCCACCGGCTACAACCGCTGCAATCTATCGACGAGCGAAGGCGGATCGATCGACGAGGAAGTGCTGGCCCGCTATGCCGTCGATCGAGTCGAGGCGATGTCGACCGTCTGGCTCGGCCTGACGACCGGCTGCGCGGTCTGCCACGACCATAAGTTCGACCCGATCTCGCAGAAGGAATTCTATCAGCTGTTTGCGTTCTTCAGCGGCTCGGCCGACGCGGCGATGGATGGCAACGCGATCGCTCCGGCGCCGGCCATCAAGTTGCCCAGTGCCGAACAGGATGCCCGCAAAGCGGAACTGAACACCCAACTAACGCAAACGCATGAGGCCATCGCCGCGGCCCTGGCCAAGATCGACTACCGCGAGCCCGAGGCCCAGCCAGCCGCCGATCCGCTCGAGCGGCGGGAAATTGTCTGGATCGAAGACGATTTGCCCGGCGGCGCCAAAGCTTCAGCCGATGCCGGTGGCTGGCAGTTCGTCGCGGCGCCGCGCCGGTCTTCAGTGGCAGCAAGGCCAGCTACCGCAGCGGCCCTGGCTTGACTCAGCACTACTTCACGGAAGCCAAGCCGGGCTTGCGGGTTGGCGAGGGGGACGTGCTGTTTGCCTACGTCTATCTCGATCCGGCCAATCCGCCCAAGGCGGTGATGCTGCAGTTCAACGACGGCAGTTGGGAGCACCGCGCCGTCTGGGGCGAAGACATTATTCCTTGGGGCTCGCCCAACTCGCCCAGCCGGATTCTGGCGGGTGCTCTGCCCGAAGTGGGCAAATGGGTCCGGCTGGAGATTCCGGCCGCCACGGTGGGCTTGGCCTCCGGGGCGACGCTCAACGGCTGGGCCTTCACCCAGCACGACGGCGCGGTCTACTGGGACAAGGCCGGCATCGTCACCCGCACGCTGCAGGAGGGGCAAAACTGGACCTCGCAGCTCGCCTGGGAAGCCTACGAGCGAGCGCAGTCCAAGTCGACGCTGCCCGGCCCCGTGCTCGAAGCGGTGAAGCTGGAATCGGCCAAGCGGAACGAGGCCCAGCAGAAGCTGGTCCGCGATCACTTCCTGCAGAACGTTTACGCGGCCACGCGCGAGACTTTCAGTCCGCTCCAGGCGCGGATCGGCGAGATCAACAAGTCGCTGGGCGAATTGGAAGGCCAGGTCCCCTCGACGATGGTCATGGGCGAGATGGCGCAGCCGCGCGAGACGTTCGTTCTGATCCGCGGCGCGTACGACAAGAAGGGGGACAAGGTCACGCCCGGCGTCCCGGCCGCCATCGCACCGCTGCCGGCGGACGCCCCGCTCAATCGCCTGGGGCTGGCGATGTGGCTGGTCGATCCGGCCAATCCTCTGACAGCCCGGGTGACGGTCAATCGTTTTTGGCAGCAGTATTTCGGCACCGGGATCGTCAAAACGGCCCAGGATTTTGGCTCGCAAGGGGCCTTTCCCACGCATCCCGAATTGCTCGATTACCTCGCGACCGAGTTCATCCGTAGCGGCTGGGACGTCAAGCAGATGCAGCGGCTGATCGTTCAATCGGCCACGTATCGGCAGGCCGCGCGGATGACGCCGGCCTTACGCGAGCGCGACGCGGCCAATGAGCTGCTCGCCCGCGGGCCGCGGTTCCGGCTCGACGCCGAAGTGATTCGCGACTCGGCCCTGGCTGTCAGCGGCCTGTTGGTCGAGCAGATCGGCGGCCCGAGCGTGCGGCCTTATCAGCCCGAGGGATTGTGGCCCGCGGTCGCGTTCGTGGGCAGCAACACCTCGGATTACAAGCCCGACCAAGGGTCCGGCCTCTATCGCCGCAGTCTGTACACGTTCTGGAAGCGCACCTCGCCGCCCGCGTCGCTGGTGACGTTCGATGCTCCCTCACGCGAGACTTGCACGGTCCGCCGCCCGCGAACCAACACGCCGCTGCAAGCCTTGGTGCTGATGAACGACGTACAGTACGTCGAAGCGGCTCGGCGACTCGCCGAACGCACCATGCTGGCCGCCGGGCCCGCGGCCGCCGAGCGGGCGAAGCTCGCCTTCCGCTGGTGTACATGCCGCTTGCCCGGCGACGATGAATTGGCCGTGCTGCTGAAGGTGTACGAGCAGCAGTTGGCCGGTTATCAGGCCGATCGCGCAGCGGCCGACAAATTGCTTGCCGTGGGCCAGGCGCCACGCGACGCCACGCTCGACGCCGCCGAGTTGGCGGCCTGGACGATGACGGCGAGCTTGATCCTGAACCTCGACGAGACCGTAACCAAAGAGTGAACCGCCGGGGCCCACCGTCCCGCATACGGCCCAATCATTCGCTGCCCCACGAGGAATGCGTCCATGGATCCGCTGATCGATCTGGCACAGCAGCAGACTCGCCGCTATTTCTTCGGCCGCGCGGCGGCGGGCATTGGCACGGCCGCGCTGGCGACACTTCTGTGGAACGATTCGGCCCGGGGCAACGACGCCGCTGCCGGCGGGCTGGCAAGCTACGGCGACCTGCCGGCTCTGCACTTTCCGCCCAAGGCCAAGCGCGTGATCTGGCTGTTCATGGCCGATGCCCCCTCGCAGCTCGACTTGTTCGACCACAAGCCGGCCATGCAGGAGATGTTCGACAAGGACTTGCCCGACTCGATCCGCAACGGCCAGCGAATTACCACGATGACGTCCGGGCAGGCCCGGTTTCCGGTGGCGCCGTCGGTGTTCAAGTTCCAACAGTACGGCCAGTCGGGCGCGTGGCTCAGCGAGCTGCTGCCGAACTTGGGTGCGATCGCCGACGACCTGACGTTCGTCAAGACGCTCAATACTGAAGCGATCAATCACGATCCGGCGATCACGTTCATCCAGACCGGGAGCCAGATTCCCGGCCGACCGAGCGCGGGCGCCTGGTTGTCGTACGGCATCGGCAGCCCGAACCGCGATCTGCCGGCGTTCGTGGTGCTGCACTCGCGGCTCGCCGCGGGCAGCCAGTCGCAGGCATTGTTCTCGCGGCTGTGGGGCGCGGGCTTCCTGCCCACGCGGCATCAAGGCGTGGCGCTCCGTTCCAGCGGCGACCCTGTGCTGTACTTGTCGAATCCGCCGGGCGTGAGCAGTCAGTCGCGGCGACAAATGCTCGACGGCCTGGCCGAGCTCAATCAGCGGCGAGCAACCGAGACGGGCGACCCCGAAACGACCGCCCGCATCGCCCAGTACGAAATGGCCTACCGCATGCAGACGTCGGTGCCCGAGCTGACCGATATCTCGAAGGAGACTCAAGAGACGCTCGACCTGTACGGGCCCGAAGTCACGCAGCCCGGCACGTTTGCCTACAACTGTCTGCTGGCCCGGCGGCTTGCCGAGCGCGACGTTCGCTTCACTCAAGTGTTCTTGCGCGGCTGGGACCATCATGGCGGACTGCCCGGCAGCATTCGCCAATTGGCGCCCGTCGCCGACCGGGCCTCGGCGGGCCTGGTCAAGGATCTCAAACAGCGCGGCATGCTTGACGACACGCTCGTCATCTGGGGCGGTGAATTCGGCCGCACGATCTACAGCCAAGGCACGCTCACCAAGGACAACTACGGCCGGGACCATCATCCTCGCTGCTTCACCATGTGGATGGCCGGGGGCGGCATGAAGCCCGGAATAACTTACGGCCGAACCGACGACTTCAGTTACAACGTCGTCGAGAATCCCGTCCACGTCCACGACCTGAACGCCACGATTCTGCACCTGATGGGGATCGATCATCAGCGGCTGACGTACCGCTTTCAGGGGCGCGATTTCCGCCTGACCGACGTCCACGGCAACGTGGTCAAGGATATTCTGGCGTAGCCGCGGGCCATCGGCGCCCATCGGGGCGTGAGGTCGCTGATTTCAGCGCATGCCGCTGGAGGCGATAGCGGCATCTTCGCTGTCGTCTTCATTCGGGGACATTTACCCCTGGGGTATGGGGTTTTTCCGCCGGCGGCAGTTTTCGTTCCTGTTACCAGGAACTTACACTCCCCGAAGCGCGACTAAGTACAATGCAGGGCGGCGCGGGCCCCTTCCGGCCGGCCCCACTGGTGGCGGCTGCATCCTTTTCCAATCGACCGATCGTGACCGACTGGCGGCCCTGTGAAGTGCCGGCTGGCGCCGCGATTGCGCCGGCGGCATTCGCGCCGGCCCGACCCTGCGGTCAACCGTCAACCCATCATCCCGTGAGATTGTCGTATGCCTTGCGCGAATTGGCGGCTGGGGCTGGGTGTGTTGTGGCTGGCGGCGGGCGCTGTCGTTCGCGGCCGATGAACCGGCAGTACCCGCGCAGGGTCCGGCTGTGGCCGCCGAGGGGAGTGGCGACGACGTGCCGCCGCTGCGCGAGCAGACGATCTACGTCCCTTACGACAAGCTCCGCGAGACGTTCGAGAAGACGGGCCGGGGGGTGTTCATTCCCTACGCCCGCTTCGAAGAGCTGTGGCAGGCCGCCCGCGCCGCCCAGCAGAAAACGGCCCCGGTCCAGCCGCCGGCGCCGGCACTGATTGCCGAGGCCGACAACGACGCCACACTCGGCAAGGACGTCGTCCACGTCGTGGCGAAGCTCAAGATCGACATCCTGGCCCAGGGCTGGGTCACGGTGCCGCTGCGGCTGGGCGATGCGGGCATCGTCTCGGCGATGCTTGTCGAGCCGGGCGGTCAAGAGCAGCCCGCCCGGCTGGCCGTCGCGCCGGACGGCGGATATCAGTTGCTCTACGAAAACACGGCCAAGGGTCCGCGGCAGATTTCCCTGCGGCTGGAGTACGCCAAGGCCTTCACCAAATCACCCGGCCGCAACGACGTCGCCTTTGCGGCGCCGCAGGCGCCGCTCAATCGCTGGCGCGTCCACATTGCCGAAAGTGCCGTCAAGATCCACATCGACCCGCTGATCGCGGCGAGCGAAGTGCCCGGCGGCGCAGAAGAGCAGCCAGGCGATGGGGCGGACAAGAAGCCCGCCGACGCCGCGGCTGCCAAGCCGGACGGCGATAAACCCGCCGACGCAAAACCTACCGACGAACAGCCTGTCGACAAGCAACCGGCCGGAGGCAAGGCGGTCGAAGAGACCGTGCTGCTGGCATTCGTCGGCGCGGCGTCCACGGTCAAGATCGATTGGACGGCCAAGGCCGAAGGAGCCAGCGGCATGGCCGCTCTCGCCACCGTGATGGCTCAGCAGACCGTGCGGATCGAAGAAGCCGCCGTGCGGACCCGGGTCACGCTGGTCTATACGATCAGCCGGGCCGAACTCGACCGGCTGACGATCGAGGTTCCCGGCGATCAGAAGGTCGCCAGCGTCACCTCGCCCAATCTCCGCGCCTGGGCGGTCGAAGCGGCGGGCGAGACGCAGAAAATCGTTGCCGAGCTGTTCGAACCGGCGCGGCAGAGCGAAACCATCGAAATCGAGCTGGAGCAGTTCGCCGCGCCGGCGGCCGCGGCGCGCGCCAGCGGATGCCCCGGCGGATGATGCTCGACAACCGACGGCGAGCGTCCCCGTGGTCCGGGCCGTCGACGTCTCGCGGCAGCAGGGCGTGGTCGTGATCGACGTGGCCGAGGGCCTGCAGATCGAGCCGGCCACGCGCGACGGCCTGATCCAGATCGACGCCAGCGATTTGCCGCCCGCTCTGACGGCCAGCCGTCATGAGTTGGCTTACCGCTATGCCGCGCTGCCCTATCGGCTGACGCTGGACGTGACCAAAACCCGCCCCCGGGTGCAGGCCGACGAATGGCTGGCGGCCTACCTCGAACCGGAGCGAATGGTCCTGCAACTGCAGGCCATTCTGACGATCGAGCGGGCCGGTGTTTTTGCCTTCGAAGTCGATGTGCCCGCTGGCTACGAAGTGCGCGACGTGCGGGGCGAGGCCCTGGCCGGCGCAGGCCTGCGCAGATCGATTCGTATGGGTTGCAGGGCGAAGATAAAACCCATCTGGCGATCAACCTGGCGCACAAGGCGCTGGGCCGCATCGGCATCGTGGTCGCGCTCGAAAAGCGGCTGGAGGACTCGAATCTGCTCTTGCCCACGGGCAAATCCTCCGACCTTGCCCTGGGTATTTGCCGGATTGCGCCCAGCTCGATCGAACGGACCAGCGGACACCTGGTGGTTTATGCGCCGGAGAGCTTACGCGCGAGCCCGACCCGCTCGACCGGCCTGGGCAGCGTGCCGCTGGCCACGGCCCGCGCGGGCGATCCTGGCGCGGCCCTGCAGGGAATCAACCTGGGAGCCGCCGGCGCCCTGTTTCGTCCTTCGCCTACAGCAAGTTGCCGGTCGAGTTGACCTTGCAGGTCGAACGCCGCCGGCCCTACGTCACCGCGGCGCAGCTACTGCAAGCCCACGTCGAGCCGGGCGTGACCAAGATCGATGCGACGTTCTTCCACGAGATTCGCTACAGCGGCGTCAGCCAATTGCGGATCGACGTTCCCGCGGCCATCGCGGCCGAAGTCCGCAATACGACCCCCGAGATCAGCGAAACGCCGTTCGACCCGCAGCCCGACGACGTGGCGAAGGGTTACATCGCCTGGAAACTCACCGGCGAGCGCGAGCTGCTCGGGCCGATCCAGATCCATTTCACCTGGCAACAGCGGCTCGACACGCTGGAAGTGGGACAGAGCCAGGACATCGATCTGCCGCATTTCCAGCCGCGCGGCCTCGACCGGGCCTGGGGGCAAATCGTGCTGGTCAAATCGGAAACGATCGATCTGGTCGCGGGCGACAAGCCGACGGGCCTGCGACCGCTCGATCCGCAGCACGACCTGATGCCCGGCGCCGTGGTGCCCGATGCGGCCCTGGCCTTCGAATTCCAGGATGCCTGGTCGCTCGATGTGACTGCCACGCGCTATCAGTTGGAAGTGGTCAAACATACGAGCATCGAACGCGGGTTGGTGCGGACCGTCGTGACTCGGGCCGGCCAGATGGCGGTGCAGGCGCTGTATCGGATGCGGAGTGCGCGGCAGCGGCTCGCGGTGACGCTGCCCTCGGGAGTCGAGTTCGATACCGAACCGCTGCGGATCAACGGCCGGCCGACGCCGCTGGAACGCGGGGCCAAGGACGAATTCTTTGTGCCGCTGGCCGGTCGCTCGACCAGCGAGCCCTTCCTGATGGAACTCCGCTACACGCTGCCGGCAGGCGACCTGCGGATCGAGCTGCCGGCCTTTGGCGACGAGCCGGCCGTGCAACAGGTCTACGTCTCCGTGTTCCTTCCCCAGGAGCTCGAACTGGTGGGCTATCAGGGTCCCTGGACCGACGAGGCGAATTGGGAAGGCGCCGCACCCTGGTCGGCTCGACCGGCGCCGCGCGTGACGGATCCGTCGCTGGTCAACTGGGTCCGCAGCGGAATCGCGCTAACGGGCAACCCGGCCGAGTCGTTTCCGACCGACGGCCAGGTGACGATCTTCAGCTCGCTGCGGCCGGCAGGCGATCCGGCCAGCGATTTGCGGCTCACGGCGGTGCGGGGTAAATGGCTGACGTTTGCGATCTTTTGCGGCGTGCTGGTCGTGGGCCTGCTGCTTCTGCGGCGTCCTTTGAGCCAGCGGGTGGCAGCCCTGGCGGCCCTGGCCATCGCGCTATTGCTGCTCGGGGTCTTTTGGCCGACGCTGGCAGCTCGGGTGCTGTTCGGCGGATTCTGGCTGGCACTCGTGCTGACGCTGCTCGTCTGGGCCGCCGTTGCTCTGCTGACAGGCGGCGCGCGATGGGCCTGGGCCACCGGCAGCTTGCCGCTATCGGCAAACAGGGCTTCGCGCCGCAGATCCACGCAGAATTCACCTTCGTCGGACGCAACCGTATCACCCGGCCCTGAGCCAACGGGCACGGAGCCGGCTAGCCCCGAGTCGTCATCGTCCGAGCCGCCGCCTACGACAGAGGGCCACTCTTCGCCCTCCGGCGAAAGTCCACCCCCGTCGGGCGACGGCGGAGAGGGAGGTGCCACTCATGGCTAACCTGCAGTTTCCGACCTGCCGCTGGATGCTGCTCGCTTGCCTGCTCGGGGTCATCTGCCCGAGCGCTCGGGCCGACGAACCCGCGCCGCCCGGCGGAACGCCGGCCACGCCGCGAGAATTGCCGGAGCGGGAAATTTTCGTGCCGATCGACGATCTGCGCGTCATCCTGCTGTCCGACGTGCAGCGAGTGCTGCTCACGCGCGAGCAATACGACGAGCTGGCCGCTAAGGTCCGGGCGGCGCACCGCACCGCGGGTGTTAAGCAACCCGCGGCGGTGCTGTCGGCCGAGTATGCCGCCCAAGTCGAGGAGAACCGCGTCCGGATCACGGGCACGCTGATCGTGTCGGCGCCCGACGACCAGTGGAGTGCGGTCGAGTTGGATCTGTCGGGTGTCGCCTTGCGATCGGCGGTGCTGGATGACAAGCCCGCCGCCCTGGGCCGCAATCCGGCGGGAACGCCGATCTTGTTCGTCCGCGGAGCCGGCCGGCACGTGCTGACGCTGGAAATCCTGGCGGCGGTCGAGACGGCCGCGGCCGAGCGAACCCTCGGTTTTCAAATTCCCACGCCCCCCGCGACGCGGCTGCGGCTGTCGGTTCCCGGCGATGTCGAGCTCAAGAGCGGGGCTGCCGTCATGCGGCGTCACAAGAACGAGGCCGCGCGAACGACCGAATTCGAGCTGTTGCCGCGGCGCGGCCGCAACGATCTGGTGCTGTCACTCAATAACCGCCAATTGCAGAAGGATCGGGTCGTCGTAGTCCACGAAGTGTTCGTGGACGAGATCACCTCGGCCTACGAGCGGTTGCATCTGACGGCCTCGCTCGCGGTGCTGCATGGCGCGACCGACCGCTTCCGCTTTGCGCTGCCGTCGGGTTTCGAAGTGACCGGCTGCACCGCGCCGCAAGTGGCCCGGTGGGAAGTTTCGATCGCAGGCGTCGAAACCGACGCGGAACAGCGCGTGCTGGACGTCATCCTGCGCGAGCCCACGACCGAAACCGTGACGTTGCACATCGCCGCGGCCCGTTCGCCGGTCCCGCTTGACGCCTGGCAATTACCCAAGCTCACGGCCCTGGACGTGGCCGGCGAAGCCGTCGTGGTGGGTTTGCTGCTGGAAACTCGCTTGAAGCCGGCGGAGCTTGTGCCGCAAGACTTGATCTCGATTGACGTCGACGTGCTCGCCCAAGCCCTGCCCGCCACGCTGGCACAAGATCGCGACGGTGCGCCGGCCGTAACGCCCGTGGCGGCCTTTTACGCACCACGGTCGGAATATGCGCTGCGCGGGCGGTTTGAAACTCCCGGCTCCGATTTGCGGGCGACGACCAACATTTTGCTCACGCTCGACGACGAGCGGCTGCAGGTCCAAGGCGGCTTTGCCCTGCTGAATGCCGTCGACAAAATCGTCTCCTTCGATTTCGTGGCGCCTCAGGGTTGGCAAGTGACCGAAGTCACGGCCGACGGCGGCGCGCAATTGCCGCTGGAGACGTTTGCCGGGCCCGAGGGGACCACCCGGGTGCATATTCGCCTGCCCGAGGCGATACCGATAGGTCAGTCGCGGAGCTATTATTTTCGCGCCGGTTCGACGGCCGGATGGTTGGGCCAGTGGCGGCAGCAATCGCTGGAGTTTCCGGTCTTTCAGATCACCGGTGCCAGTCGGGACCTGGGCGCCATCGCGGTGCGCGTGGTGGCGGACATGGTTGTCCGAGCGGCCGATGCCCAGCGACTGACGCCCCTCGACGCCAACGAAAAAGGCAAGTACGGCCTGGAGAACGTGACGACGCAGTTCGCCTATCGCTACGAAGCGCCGCCCTACTCGCTGAAGCTCGAGGTCGAGCGGCGTCGAGCCCCGGCTCACGGCCCGGACGTTTTCCTTCCTGCGGGCGGATTCCGAGCTGCTGTCGGCACATTATGAAATCGTCTACGACGTCAGCCAGGCCCGCACCAACCGGCTGGAGTTCGAGCTCCCCGACGATACACCCGGCGAGCTGACGATTCGCGGCCTGGATGGCCTGGTCATCAAAGAATCGGGCAGTGAGATCGCGGACGGCACCCGGTGCTGGACCGTCTCGCTGGCCGAATCGCGGGCCGGCAGCGTGCGGATTGCGATCGATTTTCAGCAGCCGCTGCCCGGAGAAGGCACCTCGGAAAAGGCGCCGGCCGACTTTCCGCTGCCCCTCATCCGGGCCCGCGGCGTGGCCTATCAGTCGGGCCTGGTCGCCGTCGAAGGCAGCGCCGACCGCGACGTCGAGGTACAGACCACGCTCCGCAAAGTCGACGTCGGCGAGTTGGCCGAGGCCGACTATCAACCTGGCCGCCGCTTGTTGGGAGCCTACGGCACCGGAGCGGAGGCCGGCGAGGTTCGGGTGCGAGTGCGCGGCCTCCCGAGTACGATTTACCCGCGGCGATCGTCGAACGGGCCGAATTGCTCTCGATCGTTTCGGCGAGCGGCGCAGCCAATCGGTGGCCCATTTCCTCTTGCGGGCGAAAGCCCTGGCTCTGGAAGTCCGCTTGCCGACCGATTCAACGCTCTGGTCCGTGCAACTCGACGGCCGGCCGTGCCTGCCGCAACGGGCGGCCGGCAGTTTGCTGATCCCCTTGCCACCTGCGGCTGGAACGGTGCTTCGGGATCTGCAGTTGGTGTATGAGACCCCCATCGCGGGGCTCGGTGGCGTCGGCCGATTGGAACTGGAAGCTCCGGCACTCTTCCTGCGCGGGCCGGAGCGACGCCAGGCGTGCCCGTCCCGTTGGCCGACCTGCTTTGGCACCTCGGCACGCCCGCCGGAATGAAAGTCGTCCGCTCCAGCGGAACCGTGTTCAGCGATCAGCTGGCCGACGCATTTCACCACTGACCACAGTGAGCCAGGCCGTGGCGGGCGCTGATGGGGTCTGGCTTTCGGCGCGCCAGCAAAGCCATGCCCAGCGGTCACGCGAACTATAAGTCGGCCGTCAAGGAGGCGCCTCCGCGTGGCGTGGACGTCATGGACGATTCCAGATCACCTTATGACCGAGCGGACTTCGCGGCGGAGGACGACGAGAAGGTAGAGCATTTCGAACTTAGCGATCTCGCCGCGGACGCTCCGCCCCAAACTGCATACCCAGTACCGAACGCGGAGCCAGCCGATATGGAGGCAGCCGGCGAGCAATTGAATGATCCCGGCCAGATGCCGGGCGATGCCTCGGGATTGCCACTGCCGCCCGGTGGCGGAGGCATGGGCGGCATGGGTGGCGCGGGCGGTGGCGAAGCCGGCCGCCCGGCCCCGGCGACGAAGACCCGCAAAACTCCGCAATCGACGACATGGGCATTGGAGGGCCTGCGAAGTTTGACCATCGATTTGCAAGCCGAATTGACCCCGACGTCGTTTCGCAGCCTCGGCGCTGAACCTCGATTGGACGTCACTTTGGTCGACCAGCGGCGGCTCGACCTGCTCGGCTGGGTCGTGGCGCTGGCGATCTTGCTGCGGGGCATCCTGCTGACCAATCA
The DNA here is from genome assembly GCA_963828155.1 of uncultured Planctomycetaceae bacterium. Classification (GTDB taxonomy): domain Bacteria; phylum Planctomycetota; class Planctomycetia; order Pirellulales; family PALSA-1355; genus CAWCAX01. The sequence continues at coordinate 550,975 of CAWHDQ010000004.1, read as the reverse complement.
TCCGCTGGTCCGGCGATTGCGGTACGTGGTGGTGACGTTGCTGGTCGCGTACGCCGTGCCGCTTGCCCTGCCCTACTCGGGACTAACGAATCCGGTTTGCAACATGGCATTTTACGCGGCCTGCTGGCTGATCGTGTACTACCTGTTGGCGGCAATTGCGCAGCGGCTGATCCGGGTGTTTCGCCGGCTCGGCGGACGACCAGCACGGCTGGCTTCGACCACGACTTTGGCCTGTTTGCTGATGATGGCGGCAACGAGCGCCCGGGCCGACGATCCGCAACCGCCGCTGAGCGTGCCCCGCGACGCGATTATCATTCCTTACGATCCCGAGCAGTTCGATCCCCTCGCAGCGCTCAAGGCGGACCCGGACGCAGCCCAGCCCGGCGCTCTGAAGCTGCCGGGTGGCAAGGAACAAAAGATCTACGTTCCCTACGACAAATACCTGGAAATGCTCCGCGCCTGCCGGAGGGGGACAAGAATCGGCCCGACCCGGCGGCGCCCTACGTGCTATTGGGCGGACAGTTTCAAGCCCAGCTCGATGGCGGGCAATCGCTGGCCGTAGCCGGGCACATCGATCTGCAGGTCTTGGTCGATCGGCCGGTGAGCGTGCCTTTCCGACTCAAAGGCGGCGCCCTGGCCAAGGCCACGTTTGCTCCGCTGGGCGATCAAGCCGCCACGCCGCAACCGGCGCTGGGCGACGGTGCCGCCGGCGGCCCCACCCCACCGGGTGCACCCGCGACGGACGGGGAGCCGCTGACCGTCGTGCTGCCGGGCGCCGGTCGCTGGCGGCTCGAATTGGTGCTGCGCTACCGCGTGCAGCGGCAGGGAGGCTGGCAAGTGGTCGATGGTCAGATTCCGGCGGCCGTGGCGACCGCCCTCCGCTTGGAGGTGGCTCAGGCCCACACCGAGGTCGTGCTCCGCGGCGGTCCCGACCGCGGAACGGTGGAAACGCAGCGCGACGGCCAGGTGATCGAAACGGCTTTAGCGGCGGACGGTGCGCTGCACGTCGAGTGGCGGCGCGAAACTGGGCCCGGCCCCGGTCGATCAAAGCCTATCCGTGACGAGTAAGCAATTGTTTGACGTGCAAGAGGGAGGCCTGCGACTGGTGGCCCGGCTCCAGCTGGCATTTCGCGGCGGTCCCCGGGCCAGCTTCAGCCTGGACGTGCCGACAGGTTACTTGGTGGAAAAGGTCAGCGGTGGCAACGTGGCGCGGCTGGAAGCTCGAGCGCGCCGACGGCCGGCAAACTCTCGAAGTCACGCTGCTCGAAGCGGCCACTGTCAGCGAATCGTTCAGCGTCACGCTGGCGGCCCGTGGCTCCGTTGGCAGCGGCGAGCTGACCGAATTCACCGTGCCCGTGCTGAGCGTACCGACGGCGGTGCAGCAATCGGGCGAGCTGGCGATTCGCCGCAGCCCGCTGTTGGCGTTGCGCACGGAGAGCACCGCCGGCGCATCGCGATCCGACGGCGGCCTGCCGGCACCGGACGGACCGGGCGATGTCGACGAGAGCCCGCTGGGCATTCTGCCGTACCAGTTCTACCGGTTTGCCACCAGCGGCTATGGGATCAAGCTGTCGGCTCATCCGGCCGTGTCGCGGGTGTCGGCCGAAGTGCAGAGCGTGCTCAAGATTTCAGCCCGCCAGCGCCTCGCTGGAAAGCCGCTTGCGGCTGCGAGTCGTCGACCGGCCGATCTATCGGCTCAAGATCGGCCTGCCCGCCAATTGGCGGCTGGACCGGGTATCGGCTCCCGAACCGCTCGAATGGACGATCGGCCGCGACGGCGAACAGGCGGTGCTGAATCTCTACTTCGCCGGCGGACGGTCGCAAGCGTTCGACGTGGTTCTATCCGGCGCTCTCGGTCAATACGGTGAGGTCGAGAGCCTGGAAGCGGCGGCGCCGGAAATCCTATCCGCCGACGAGCTGCCCGCCACCGCGATCCAGCAGACGGGCGACCTAGTTGTCGAGGCCGATCCCGGGCTGGGCGTCCGGGCCGACAAGCTCGCCGACTGCGAGAGCGAATTGCTCTCGAGCGTCAGCGGCTGGCTGGCGCCGGAGCAGCAGCCCTTGGCCCGCTTGGCACTGCGGTACCGCACGCCGCGATTCAAGGCCCAGTTGCTGGTCGCGCCCCGCAAGCCGAACGTGCAGGCCACGGTCGTGAGCAATATTCGCATCACGCGGCGCACCGTCGAGGAAACGATCCTGCTGGACTATACGATTCGCGAGGCGGGCATTCGCAGCTTGGCGTTTCTGCTGCCTCGCACCCTGAGCGATGCGCGGATCAGCGCTCCTCACTTGCGACAGCAAACGATCGCGCCCGTGGCCGACGATCCAGCCGGCCGGGTGCGTGTGCGGCTCGACTTGCAGGAGGAAGTGATCGGCAGCCTGCGAGTGCTGGTCGAGGACGACCGGCTGCTGGTCGGCGAAAAGTACGTCGTCCCGATCCCGCAACTCGAGACGGGCGAGTCCGACCAGCGCTACGTGACGCTGGAAACCGCCGGACGCGACGAAATCGTCGTCGCCGAGCATGTCGCGGTTGATCCCGTGACGCCCGAGCAATCCCAATGGCAGCTGCTCTCGGCCCTGCTCGGCCGGGGCCTGACCCAGGCCTATTCGGTCGCGACTGGAGCGGGCGAACCGCGGCTCGTCCTGCAAGCCCAGGACCGCAAGGCGGTCGAAACGGCCGGCGCCCGGATCGGATTGGCCAAGGCCACGCTGGCCGTCGACGCCCAGGCCGCCTATCGCGGCACGCAGCTTTACCGGCTCGACAACAGCACCGAGCAATATCTGGTCGTCCGCTTGCCCGCGGGCGCCAGGCTCTGGACGGCCCATGTCGCGGGCGAGCCGGTCAAACCGGCGGCCGACAAAGCGGCCGATCTGGTCCGCATTCCGCTGATCAAGACGGCGGCCGGTGATGCCGATTACCCGGTCGTGCTGACGTACGGCGGTCAGTTGCCGCCCGTTGGCGCACTCGATCGGGTGGAGTTTCCGCTGGTCCGCACGGTCAACATCAACGTCGAGCTGAGCCAGGTGGAGCTGTTCGCGCCCGAGGGCTTTCGCTGGTTCGACTTCGGCGGCACGATGCGGCTGGTCGAGGACGAAGGCTATTTGGCCGCCGGTCTGGTCGAATACAACACCAAACAGATTGGCTTAGCGCTGCAGGCATTGCAGAGCGAAGACACCTACGCCCGGGCCCGGGCCGCCAACAACCTGAAGACGCTCCAAGGCGACGTGGCCCGGCTGAAGCAATCGATCCAGGGCTACCAGGGCAATGAAGAGCTGACCCAGCAGTTGGAGCGAAACAGCAAGGTTCAGCAGGGCCTCGAGGTTCAGCTGCGCGAGCCGCTGGAACCGAACCAGGCGGCCGACGAAGCCGATAATCGCACCAGGTTGGGGTTGTTTTATCGCTCGCAGTCCGGCAGCCGAGCCAACGACGTCGCCAGCCAGACCGCGCAAAATTTCGCCGCACCGCCGGCCGAACCACAATCCGGTGGCCAGGGTCAGGGTCAGGGCCAGGCGATCAATCCGCGTTGGTTGGCAAAGAACAAGCTGCAGTCCGATCAGCCGGCACAACCGCCGGCCAAAAGTCCTGCCGGGGCCAAGCCTGGACCGATCGCCGTGAGCGGATCATCGGTCAATGCCGCGCCCGCTGCCGAGCAGCCCGCCGCGCCCAACGCCTTTGCCAAGGACACTCTGCCGCCGGCCGCCAATCAGAAGAAAGAATCGTACGACAACGAATCGTCCGGCCGCCGCTCGCAACGGCAATTGCAGCGCTACGCCGACCGTCTGGAACAGCAGCAGGCGGCACAGCAACTGGACCAGAGCCTCAATGCCGGCAACGATGCTTATCAACTCCGCTTGCCCCCTCGCGACGGTAAGCTGGCCGGCGCCGCTGCGGTGAACGGCCCGGCTGCGCCGCCGGTCGCCGGCGCTCCCCAACTGCCGAAGCCCGACGTTCAGCCGCCGCAGCCGGCCGGTCTCGGTCTGCCACCGGCGGCGATGGCCAGCCTGAATGTCGATCTGGCTCTGCGCGGTCAGCGGTTCTTGTTCACGACGCCGCGGGGCGACGTCGAAGTGACGGCCCGGGCCGTTTCGACCTCGCTCGTCGGCCGCATCGTTCGCCTGGCCGCTCTGGCAATTGGCCTGGGGCTGTTGGTGATCGTCATTCGTCGTTGGCGTTCGTTTCGGCTGGCCAGAAATAGGCCCCTAGCCCATACGCATTGATAAAGGCCGTCAAGGCCGGCGTGTGGCGTTTCTTTTCCTCGGCAATCACCAGGGCATTGCGGAAGCGGCCCAGGTCGAGATAGGCCTGAAACTGCTCCGGAACGGGCACGCCAAGGTCGCCGATCGGGGTCCGGCCGGCCAGGAGCCGTCCGAAATTCGGCGACTTGCGGGCCTCCTCCAGCCACCCGATGTCGGGATTGGTGTCGTTCTTGAGCCGTTCAATTCGCGCGCGCTGGGCCGGACTGACGAGCTCGATCCGGGCCACCATTACGCGCTCGATCATGCACGGCTGCGAAATGCGGAGCGGCAACACCGCATCGGTCCAGCGCCGCGGAACAACAAAAAACAGCCGCAGGCCGGGACTGGCAAAATACGCCTGCCGCCAAGTGGCCAGCATGGCCTTCGCTTCGTCGTCGAACAGGCCGGCGGCCGTGAGCACCGCGTGCATCGACCGGCTCAATTGGTCGATATTGCCGGCGGCAAAGTCCCCGGCGGTAAAACTCCGCCGCGCCGCCACCACACGTCGATTCACACTTTCTGAGCGCGGCGCCGCCTTCAGGGTGCGAAAGGCGGCTTTGCCGTCGGCCCGCACCTCGACCAGCCACAGCGGCCCGGGCTCCAAGGCCGGGGCGGCGGCTGCGGCTGCTTCCGCCGGCGGCAAACGCACCTCAATCTTGTCCGCGGCCAGGTCGCTAGCCACCTGGAGCGGCGCGGCAAAGTTTCCGACCCCGCGATAGAACAAGTACCGCTCGCTCTGGCCCGACTCGGCGGTCACCATCGCGGCCCGGACTTGTCGCGGCGCGAGCCAGACTGGGGCATCGGTCTTCGGCTCTTCGGCCCGGGTGCCGACGCTCAAGCCGCGCCAGCTCAGCGTGCTGCGGGTCTGCGAATCGATCGTGCCGAAATGGAACTTGCCTTCTTTCAGCCCCGGAGCGCCGGCCTCGGCCTGAGGATAGAACTGCGTCAGCCAGCCGCCGTGAAAGGTAACGTCGACGTCGAGGGTGATTGGTTTCGCCCGACCCGGCGGCGGATAGAAATAGACGACCGGAGTTTCCAGTCGCAGAGTCACGTAGGGATGTCGTTGCGGCACCCCCTTCATGTAGATGTTTTGCAGGCCGGTCGCCCGGGTGAGGACGTGCTGGCTCAGATTGTGGACGAACGGCGGGAGGGGCTCGTCGTCGACATTGATGCCCGACAGAGCCGTGCCGTCGTCATCCTGCAGAGCCGTGAACGTGCCCCATTCGTGAACGGTGAGCCCCTGGGCCGCCGAGGCGGGCGCAGCCCCGCTGCCGGCCAGCGACAAGTAGCACGCGAGCAGCAGCAAAGCGCAGCAGGAAACGGGGCGTGTCATTGTAGGACTCCGAAATCGCAGGAACATTTGTGGTGACTCGTCGGGCCGCCAACGGCAGCTGGCCCGTAACAGCTACGGTAAAGTAGTCCGGGTAGCCCATAAAGCTGTTTTCCATCCGGCTAATCATCTTTATTGTTGTGCAGCTATGGCTACCGGCTTAGGCTGAGGGAGATAGCCAAGTGCCTGCAGGGCGAGAATCATCGATGTCCACCGGCCAGGAATTCGCCGCCAGCCTTTCGACCGATCAGATCGCCGCCTTTGTTGAACTCGCCCGACACGGCAGCCTGCGCGCGGCGGCGGCGCGGCTGCTGATTAGCGAGCAAGGTTTGCGCAATCGCGTCCTGGCCCTCGAAGCCCGGCTGGGAGTGCAGCTCTATCGCAAAAGCCAAGGCCCGCGCCGCGCCAGCCCGCTCACCGAGCAGGGGCAGCGCTCTCTACCATCGGCGATCGCCTTTTTGGACCAGGCTCGCGAATTGTGCGAAGCGTTCAGCGGGCCGCGCGGACCGCGGCTGGTTCACGTAGCGGCTAGCCAATATCTGCTGCGATACGTGCTGATCGACGCCATTCGCCGGTTCCACACCCGCGAGCCGCACATCCAGATTCGCGTCAGCACGCTCGCCGAGCGGGACATCGAAGAAGCGTTGCTCCGCGATCCGGAGCTTGCGCCTGGGCGTTGCCGCGCCGTACGAACCACATCCGGAACTCGCCTACACGCACTTGTTCTCGCTTTCCTGGAGCCTGATCGCTCCGCTCGGGCATCCCCTGCTCCGTCGTCGCGGGCTGACGCTCGCCGAGTTGGCCGGGGCCGCCGTTGATCTTATTCGAGCGCGGCTCAACGGGCCGGCAGCACGTGGTCGATGCCTTTCATGCCCGGGGGCTGTCGCCGCGCGTGGACATGGAAACCACCAACACCGAGATCATCGTCCGGATGGTCGAGGCCGGGCTGGGCGTTTCGATCGTCCCGCTCTTGCCCAATGGGGCCGTGACGCGCGGCCGCCGGGTGGGAACTCGCCGCCTGGGAGACGCTATTCGGCCGATCGACTCGGGCGTGCTGATCCGCCGCGGCGAAACGCTGGCGCCGGCCAGCCGGCAGTTTCTGGATTTCATCAAGCAGAGCCTGGCACGATCGCCCAAGCGTGGCACCGCCGGTTAAGCAAGGGCGAGAAGCTGCCCGCCGCTACAGCGTCGGCCCGATGCTCCAGGGGGCGAATTCGTCCTCGCCCACGCCGCTCCGCTCGCTCTTGGTTTTCTGGCCGCTGGCGACTTCGAGGATCTCGTCGAAGATTTGCTGGCCGACCACCTCGACGGGCGTGCCGTCCAGAATCACGCCGGCGTCGATATCCATGTCGTCGATCATGTGCCGATACAACGGCGTGTTGGTGGCCACCTTGATCGAGGGAGCCGGCTTGCAGCCGAACACCGACCCGCGGCCGGTGGTGAACACCAGCACATTGGCGCCGCCGGCCACAATGCCGGTCATGCTCACGGGATCGTAGCCCGGGGTATCCATCACCACAAAGCCCTTGGCCCGGACCGGCTCGGCATAGCCGACCACGTCGACCAGGGCGGTGCTGCCGCCCTTGGCGATCGCACCGAGCGACTTTTCGTAAATCGTCGTCAGACCGCCTTCCTTGTTGCCGACCGACGGGTTGTTGTTGATCTCGGCCCCGAACACGCCGGCGTACCATTCCCACCATTTGATCCGCTCGACCAGCTTCTCGCCGACTTCGCGGCTGACGGCCCGACGCGTGAGCAGGTGTTCCGCGCCGTAGATTTCGGTCGTCTCGCCGAGAATGCTGGTTCCGCCTTGAGCCACGAGCAGGTTGGAAGCGACGCCGACGGCGGGGTTGGCCGTAACGCCGCTGTTGCCGTCCGAGCCGCCGCAATTGGTGCCCAGGATCAATCGGCTGGCCGGCAGCGGGGTGCGGCGCACGTCGTTGGCCCGGGGCAGCAGCTCGGCGATGGCCCGAATTCCGGCCTCGACCGTCTTGCCGATGCCGCCGCACTGCTGGATTGTGAGCACCAGCGGGCGCTCGCGGTTCGCGCCGAGCTGGACCAGTCCATGATCCTCGATTAGATGAATCGCCTGCCCCGTCTCGCAGCCCAGCCCGATCAGGATGTAGGCCACCACGTTCGGATGCTTGGCAAAGCCGGCCAGCGTGCGATCGAGCTGGCGATGGTCGGGCCCGTCGTACTGCATGGCGCAGCCCGCCTTGTGCGTCAGGGCCACCACGCCGTCGACGTTCGGGTAATCGCGGAGCAGATCCTGGGTTTTGAACCGCTCGCTGATGTATTTGCTGGTGCTGGCCGAGCAGTTGACCGTGCTGATGATCGCAATGTAATTCCGCGTGCCGTAACGGCCGTCGCCGCGGTCGTAGCCCTGCCAGTAGCGCGGCTCGGCCGGGGCCGGCGGCGGCGGACGATCGACACACCAGGCATAGTCGCGGTCAAAGGCCCCGGCGGCCAGATTGTGCTCGTGGATCAGCTCACCCGGTGCGATGTCTCGGGTGGCGAAGCCGATGATCTGCCCGTATTTGTAGGCCGGCTCCCCGCCGCGAATCGGCCGCAGAGCAATCTTGTGCCCCATGCCGATCCGCTCGGCCAGGGCGAACGTGCCGCCATCGAACTCGATCTTCAGCCCTGCTGGCAGCGGCCGGGCCGCGACCGCGAGGTTGTCGATCGGCCGCAAATGAACGGCCACGCGCGAGCGGTTCGGCGGGCATGAAAGGATCCGGGGGGACGACGAGTGGGAAGGCAAACCTGCAGGCGAAGGACAGAACATTTGCAAACGCATGGGCAGCCATCCGAAATCGTAGAATGAGGCGCACCGAGCCGTCAAACCGAAATAACCAACGCAGCCGCAGCTTGAGCCGATTGAAGCCCGGCCGGGCAATCCGTATTCTTGTGGTGGACCGGCCGCGTGTGCCGGCCGTAGCGTCCGTAGCACGACAGGTTGCCGATGAAATTCCGTCCGCTGGGCGAAACCGGTTTGCAGCTTTCCTGGCTCAGCTTCGGCGCTTCGTCGCTGGGACAGGAGTTCCGGGCCATCGACCTGAACGATGCCCTCCGCTCGGTCCATGTGGCCCTGGACTTGGGCATGAACTTCATCGACACGTCGCCCTTCTACGGCAAGGGGATGAGCGAGTGCCTGCTGGGCATCGCGCTCCAGGGCATTCCCCGCGACCGCTACCTGCTGGGCTCGAAGCTGGGCCGCTACGACCGCGACCACTTCGATTTTTCGGCCCGCCGGGTCGTCGAGAGCGTCGACGTCAGCCTGCACCGGATGGGCGTGGACTACCTCGACATCATGCTCTGCCACGATATCGAGTTCGTCGAGATGTCGCAGATCGTCGAGGAGACGCTGCCCGCCCTGCGTAAGATCCAGAAGCAGGGCAAAGTACGCTTCGTCGGTATCAGCGGCTACCCGATGAACATCTTCCGTTACGTGCTCGATCGGACCGAACTGGACGTTGTGTTGTCGTATAACCACTACACGCTCCAGAACACGATGCTGGCCGATCTGGTTCCCTATCTGCAATCGAAGCGGGTGGGAATCATGAACGCGGCGCCGTTTTCGGCCCGGCTGCTGACGAATACGACGTTACCTCCCTGGCATAAGGCCACGCCCGAGGTGCGCAGCGTTGCCCGCCGCGCGGCCGAGCACTGCGCCGCCCGAGGCGTCGACATCGCCCAGCTCGCTTTGCAATATTCGCTGGCCTGCCCCGAAATGGCAACGTGCATCGTGGGCTCGGCCAATCCTGAGAACGTGAAGCTCTGGGTCAAATGGGCCGACGCCCCGCTCGATGAGCAACTGCTGGCCGAAGTGCTGGACATTCTGCGGCCGATCCACAACTGGTTCTACTCGGAAGGGCGGCCGGAAAACGGCGATCCCCTGCCCCCGCCGCCGAAAATCTGAGTTGGCAATTTCCCCCACCCTGCCACCCGGGCTCGATTCGCTCGCCGCCCCCTACGCTGAAGACACGTTCCCCATGAAAGCCATCTCGCTCGACGCTCCCAAGAGTTTCCGCCAGGTCGACATCGCGCCGCCGCCGGCCCCCGCGGCCGGCGAAGCGCTGGTGCGGGTGCACCGCGTGGGAATCTGCGGCACCGACATTGGCGGCTACCTGGGCAAGATGCCGTTTTTCAGCTATCCGCGGATTCCCGGCCACGAACTGGGCGTCGAGGTGCTTGCCGTCGGCGAGGGCGTGACGAACGTCCAGCCGGGCGATCACTGCTCGGTCGAGCCCTACATCAACTGCCAAAAGTGCTACGCCTGCGTGCGGGGTCACACGAATTGCTGCGAGAAACATCAGACTCTGGGCGTTCACTGCGACGGCGGCCTCAGGCCGCAGTTCATCGTCCCGGCCCGCAAACTGCACATTTCGCGCAAACTGTCATTTGAGCAACTGGCGCTCGTGGAAACACTGGCCATCGGCTGCCACGCGGTCGACCGCTCGGCCCTCTCGGCCGAGCAGAGCTGCCTGATCATCGGGGCCGGGCCCATTGGCCTCTCGACGCTCGAATTCGCCAAGTTGACCGGGGCCAAGATCATCGTCATGGACATGGTGGCCGATCGGCTCGATTTCTGCCGCCGGCAAATGGGCGTGCAGCACACGATCGTGCCGAGCGACACGACCGAGAGCGACCTCCGCGAGCTGACCGACGGCCACTTGCCCGACGTCGTGTTCGACGCCACGGGCTCCAGTGCCTCGATGTCGGCGGCGTTCGGCTATACGGCGCAGGCGGGCAAGCTGGTATTTGTGGGCATCACGACCGACGAGGTCCGCTTCCGCCATCCGGTGTTCCATCGCTGCGAGGGCACCCTGCTCTGCTCGCGAAACGCCCTGTCGGCCGATTTCGCCCGGATCATCCGCTTGATCGAGGACGGGCAGATCGACACCCGGCCCTGGATCACGCATCGCACGCCGTTCGAGGAATTGATCGCCGTCTTTCCGTCGTTTACCAAGCCCGAAACGGGCGTGCTCAAGGCCGTGGTGGAAGTCGGCCAATAGGCGTCGATCGCCGGCGGACAGCAGTATACGTTTTCTGTCGCAAGGATTTTCGCTTTCATGCTCAGCCTGTCGAAATATTCGTTCGGCGTTGGAGACCGCTTCGCCCACCAGGCCAAAGCCCAATTGCAAGCCTGCATCGAGGCCACCCGGAAAGGGGCCGAGGTCGTGCCGGTGTGGAACAAGTCGCACCGCGAGCACACGACCGTCGGCTCGCAACCGGACAGCGTGCGGGTGGCAGCCGACGCGGCGGTGAAGGCGCTCGGTTGGAAGAATCCCTACCATGTCGATGCCGACCACATCCGGCTGGCCACGGTCGATGGGTTCATCGCTTCGAGCGACTTTTACACGATCGATGTCGCCGATTCGATCGGCCAGCCGGCCGATCCCGCGGCGCTCGCCGGCTTCGTCGAGCGACATGCCCGCCTAGTCGGCCGCCTCAGCGTGCCGGGCATCGATCGCCCGTTCGTGCTGGAGCGGGCCGACGTCGAGCGGATCGCCGGCAAGTACCTGCGGGCCGTGCAGGAAGCCGGCGAGATTTACCGCCACATCGCTGCTGCCAAGGGCGCTGGGCACTTCATCACCGAAGTCTCGATGGACGAAACCGACAGCCCGCAAACGCCGGGCGAGCTGCTCGTGATCCTGGCGGCGATCGCCGACCAGCGGATTCCGATCCAGACGATCGCCCCCAAGTTCACCGGCCGCTTCAACAAAGGGGTCGATTACGTGGGCGATCTGGCCCAGTTCGAGAAAGAATTCAGCGACGATCTGGCCGTGATCGCCTACGCCATCGGCCAATTCGACCTGCCGCCGAACCTGAAATTGAGCGTCCACTCGGGCAGCGACAAGTTTTCGCTGTATGGCCCGATCCGGCGGAGCCTGGCCCGGTTCGATGCCGGCCTGCACGTCAAGACGGCCGGCACCAGCTGGCTGGAGGAAGTAATCGGCCTGGCCGAAGCCGGCGGCGACGGGCTGGAAACGGCCAAGCAGATCTACGCCAAGGCACTCGACAAACGCGACGCACTGTGCGCCCGTACGCCGCGGTGATCGACATCGATCCGGCCCGGCTGCCGGCCGCGAACGAAGTCGAGCGGTGGACCGGCGAGCAATTTGCCGCCGCCTTGCGGCACGATCCGAAGGACCCGCGGTTCAATCCGCATCTGCGGCAGTTGATCCACGTCGGCTATAAGATCGCGGCCCAGTTGGGCGACCAATATCTGCGACTCTTGGAAAAATATGAACCGATCATTTCTCGGAACGTGACGGGCAACCTGTACGATCGGCATTTGAAGCCGCTGTTCATCGACGGTTGAGACGTCGGTTGAGAAGTCACCTGAGCCCGCCGCAATTCGCTGAAACGAAATCGAGCACAGAGACCCGATGAGCCAGAATCTATTCGACCTGCAGGACGAAATCGCCGTGGTCATCGGCGGCACCGGTGCCCTGGGGGGCGCCATGGCGGCAGCGCTGGCCGCAGCTGGAGCGCGCGTGGCCATCCTGGGACGCAGCGCCGAGCGCGGCGGCGAGCGGGTCAAGGCCATCGAGCAGGCCGGCGGCACCGCGGCCTTTCAGGCGGCCGATGCGCTCGATCGCGGTTCGCTCGTAGCGGCCCGCGACGCCATCGCCAAACGATGGGGCACGCCTACGGTGCTGGTCAACGCCGCCGGCGGGAACCGCCCCGACGCCACCTTGCCCCCCGGGGCCGACTTCTGCCAGCTCCCGCTGGCCGCCTGGCAGGGCGTGTTCGACCTGAATCTGGTCGGCGGGGCCCTGCTGCCGGCTCAAGTGTTCGGCCAGTCGATGCTCGCGGCCGGCGTGGGCAGCATCATCAACATTGCGTCGATGTCCGGGATGACACCGCTCTCGCGGGTCGTGGCCTATTCGGCGGCCAAGGCGGCGGTCATTAACCTGACGCAGTTCCTGGCCCGGGAGTGGGCCCAGAGCGGTATCCGGGTAAACGCGATCAGCCCCGGGTTTTTTCCGGCCGAGCAAAACCGGGCCCTGCTGTTCAACGCCGACGGCAGCTACACCGCCCGCGGCGGCCAGATCATCGGCCACACACCGATGGCCCGTTTCGGCCAGCCGGAAGAGCTCTCGGGCGCCGTCGTTTGGCTGGCCGCCCGCCGGGCCTCGTCGTTCGTCACCGGGCAGAACATCGTCGTCGACGGCGGATTCTCAGCCACGACGATTTAGTGCCGCGGCTGGCTCAGATGGCCATTGCGTGCGGCGACAACCGTGCTCGCGATGGCCTTAGCTGTGCGACCGCTCCAGGCCAAACTGCAGCTTGAGCTGCGGGTCTTTTTCGCAGCTGGGGTTCAGCTCTTTGAACAAAAGGCTCGGCTGGATATCGCGGTTGTGCTGGTACTTGTCGCTGGCGTATTCGCTAATCGGGCCGGAAATCCCGTGGTAGAAAATCTGGCAGATCGGCACGCCGGGATAAACCCGGACCGGCTGGACGGCGAACATCTCCAGGGTCCAAAAGCCGCAAAAGCCCACGTCGCCAAAACCGGCCGTCACGTGAACGAACAGCCCGAGCCGGCCGATCGACGAGCGGCCTTCGATCATCGGGACCAGGTTGTGCGTTTCGGTGTGCTCGACCGTGCGCCCGAAGTAGAGCTGGCTCGGGCCGAGCACCAACCCCTCCGGCGGAATCGTGATTCGGCGGACGCGGTTCGGCTTGGCCATGTCGAGCACGACTTCCTCGTACGTGATCAGCTCGTCGTGCAGCGTCAGGTTGTAGCTGTTCGGATTGAGATTCGCCTCGTTGAACGGCGTGATCTCGATGTTCGTGCCCAACTGGCGGCGAATTTCGTGGCCGGAAAGGATCATACCGGGGCGACTCCTTTGCGCGGGCAGATGTCTTCAAGGGGGCACGCGTCGCACTTGGGCCGGCGGGCCAGGCAAATCTGCCGGCCGTGATGGATCATGCGATGGCTGAAGCCGATCCACTCTTTCGCCGGCAGCAGGGCCATCAGGTCGCGCTCGATCTTTTCCGGCGCGGTGTGGTCGGTCAGGCCCAGCCGGCGGCTGAGCCGAGTGACGTGCGTGTCGACGACCACCCCGGTTGCCAGGCCAAAAGCAGTGCCCAGCACCACGTTGGCCGTCTTGCGGCCCACGCCGGGCAGCTCGACCAACGCCTCCAAGTCCTTGGGCACCTGGCCGCCGTGCCGCTCGACCAATTGCCGGCAGCAGGCCTGAATATTGCGGGCTTTGTTACGGAAGAACCCGGTGCTCTGGATCGCTTTTTCCAGGTCCGCCAGCGGCGCCTCGGCGAAATCGGCCGCCGTGGGATAGCGGCGAAACAGCTCGGGCGTGACCAGGTTGACGCGCTGGTCGGTACACTGGGCCGAGAGAATCGTCGCAATCAGCAGCTGCAGCGGATTGCGGTGGACCAGCGCACACTCGGCGTCGCCGTACGTTTTGCGCAGTCGTCGGGCAACGAGCGCCGCGTGACGTTTGGCGTCGGCGCTGGCAGCCGTGCTAGGCCTGGTACCAAGTGCCACCGGAGCAAGCTCCCTCGAAGTAGTCCGCCGCGCGTGGCCCGGCCGCAATCGCAGCCAAAGACCGCACTGATTCTCCCCGCTGCCGTTCGCGGCTGTCAAGCTCCCCAGCTTTCCAGCCCGAACAGGGCTCGGGCGTTGGCCGTCGTTTGCGCGGCAAAATCCTCCGCGGACTGCCCGCGAACTTCAGCCAGGCACGCCGCCGTGTGCACCAGGTGTGCCGGTTCGTTCCGCCGGCCGCGCAGCGGCTGGGGCGATAGATAAGGACTGTCCGTTTCGATCAGGATCCGCTCGGCAGGAATCGAGGCTGCGACGGCCCGCAGTTCGACGGACTTCTTGAACGTGACCATGCCGGCAAAGCTGACGTACAGCCCTAGTTCGACGCATTCCGCCGCGGTTTCGGCCGCTCCGGTGAACGAGTGCATCACGCCGGTCACTTTGCCGCGTTGCCGGGCCGCGCGGAGCATCACGAGCACGTCGGCATCGCAATCCCGCGTGTGGATCACCACCGGCCGGCCGATTTGCTGGGCGAGCTGCAAATGCCGGTCGAAGTAATCCTGCTGCGTGGCGAAGGGGGAGCGGTCCCAATAGCGGTCCAAGCCCGTCTCGCCCAGGGCGACCACGCGGCTGGCCTGGCTGAGGGCCACGATCGCGTCCCAGTCGCCCGTGGCGGTTTCCGCCGTATGGTTGGGCTGGATGCCCACGGCGGCCCAAATGTCCGCGTGACGGGCTGCCAGCTCGACGCAAGCCTGACTGGACTGGGCCGTGATGCCGATCGTCACAATCGCCTCGACTCCGGCCTGGCGGGCTCGCTCGATGACGGCCTCGCGGTCGGCGTCGAAATCGTCCTGGTCGAGATGGGCGTGGGTGTCGATGAGCATGGGAGTGCCCTGCCCCATTCCGAGATGCTGCTCGCGGCAGGCCGTTTGACGCTGCTGGCGACAGGGCGCCGACTAAAGCGATCCGGCGGTTGCCGAGACCCGCGGAACGGCCAAACCTTCCAGGGCCTCCAGATGGGCCCGAGCCGCGCCCAACGCCTCTTCGGCCAGGGTTTGCGCGGCCGGCGCGGTGGCCAACTGGGGCACGCAGGCGGCGATCACGGCGATGTCCTGTTGCTGACAGCGGATCAGCCGCGAAACCAGATAGTCGAGCGACAAGTCGTGCAGGTCGGTGAAGCCCATCGAGTAGTCGCCCGTCTCGACCGGGGCCTGGTTGTCCTGCAGGAACTGGGCAATCCGCGCAGCACAGCGCCTTGTGGTCGGCCACGATGTTGCGCAGCACGTCGACGATCCGCTCGTCGCCCCGATGCGTCCAGGGCGCCGCGTAGGTCAAGTACATCGGCAGCGATCGGTAAATCGTGACGAGCATGCGCGTCAGAGCGGTCGTGGTCCGGCGGTCGAGCATGGGCAAACGGGTTGCGTCAGGAAAGGAGATGAATCACGGCTTCGCGGGCCCAATTGTTCAAGCCGTCCCAGGAAACGCCCAGCACTACGACCGGAATCGTGAGGGCCACGACGAACGTGCCGGCCAACAGCGGAATCGACAGCGGCAGCCGCTGCTCGGGCTCCGGGTCGATCGTCATCACCTTGACCACCCGCAGGTAATAAAACAGCGAGAGCGCGGTATTGAGCCCGCCGATGACCAGCACGGCCAGCATGTCGGCCTGGACCAGCGAATAGAACACCCGAACCTTGGGCCAGAATCCGCCCAAGGGCGGCAAGCCGATCAGGCTGAACAGCAACAGCGCGAAGCAAACCACAACGATCGGCGCTCGGCGAATCAGGCCCGCGTAGGCGGAGATCTCTTCGCTGTGCAATTCGTTCCGCAAGAACGCGACCACCGCGAACGCGCCCAGGTTCATGAAGAAATAGACGCTCACGTACAGCACCAGCGCCGACAGAGCGTCCTGGGACGCGGCCGGGCTGGTGCCGGCGAGCGCCACGGCCGCCGCGATCGCCATCATCATGTAGCCGGCATGGGCGATCGTCGAATAGGCCAACAGCCGCTTGATGTTCGTCTGGCCGTAGGCGGCCAGATTGCCGAAAGTGCAGGTGATGACCGCGACGAAGGCGATCAGCTTGGAGACGAAATTCCGGGCCGGGCCCAGATGATCGGCCGAGATTTCTGCGCCGCCACCGGCTGCGCGCTTGTCCTGTGCGCCAGCTCCCGCCCCGCCGGGCTTGTCAGCCCCATCCGGCTTGTCGGCCACCGAGTACAGAGCCGTCGCCTGGCCCGGGGGAACCAATGCGGCGTGCCGCTCTTGGGCCGGCAGGGCACAAAAACCAAGTGAAACCCGCACCAGCAGGGCCAGAGCGGCGGCTTTCGACGCGACGGAAAGGAACGCATCCACCTCGGCCGAAGCGCTTCGAAGACGTCCGGGCACCAGAAATGGAACGGCACGGCCGACAGCTTGAACGCGAGGCCGACCATCAGCATCAAGCCGCCCAGCATCAGCACGAGCGGCTTGTCGTCGACGCCCAGCGCGCGAACGCTATCGGAGCCGAGCATTTCCGACAATCGGACGGCCAGCGTGGGCAAGTGAAACGAGCCGAGCACTCCGCCCAGCAGGCTGATGCCATAGAGCATGATGCCAGCCGTGCCGGCACCGTAGACGGCGTATTTGAGCGCGGCCTCGCTCGCTTTCTTCCGCCCTTTCACGAGTCCGGCCAGGACGTAGGAGGGCACGCTGGCCATTTCCACGCCCAAGAAGACGATCAGCAGATGGTTCGCCGAGACCATCAGGCACATACCGAGCGTCGCCCCCAGCACGAGCGGAAACACGTCCTGGGCGGCATCGCGATCGGGAATGCCCGACAGCCAGGTGAAGACGGCAAACAGCACGACAAACGCCAACAGCACGATCCGGAAGTAGACCGTGAACGAATCGAACACCAGCATGCCGGTGAACAATTCCTGATGGCCTACGGCCAGGCTGCCCGCCTGGGCCCAGGGCCGGATGGCCAGAGCCAGCGCCACGCCCGAACCGACCAGCGCCACCAGCAGCGGGCTGATCCGCCGCGCCGGTCCGCACATCCGCAACAGCAGCATCAGCACGATGGTTGCGCAGAGTGCCAGCTCGGGCTCGAACAGCCGCAGGCTGTGGAGCGTGTTGTCGTTGACGGAGTGGAGGAGATTCTCGAAACCCACCGCGCTGATCTTTCTGCGTTACCGACCGAAGTGTGCCTGGTCGCCCGTCGTCGATTTGTGTCCGGGGTGCCGAACGTCGTTGCTCAATTACTCGTGCCTATTTCGTTTTGCGGCAGCAGCTCAGGGAGCCACGCTGCGCCGCCGGCCCCGGAACGAAGGAAGCCACTTCGACTTCGCTCGTGGCCGAACCGTCCGACTGGCCCCAATTGGTCAAGTCTTCCACCGTGCGATCCACGCTCGGCCGCATGTAGCGGAACACCGCGTTGGGATAAACGCCCAGGGCAATCGCCAGGGCCAATAGCGGCGCGGCAATCGCCAACTCGCGGCCGGTCATGGGCGTCAGGTGGTCGGCGTGCGGGCCCTTGTACTCGGGTCCCAGGTACACCCGCTGCAGCGTCCACAAGATGTACGCCGCCGTCAGGATCACGACCGAGGCCGAAATGACCGCGTAGGCCATGTTGTATTCCCAGACCGACAACGTCACCAGCACCTCGCCGATGAATCCGCACAAACCCGGCAGCCCGAGGCCGGCGAAGAAAATACCCATTGCCAGCCCGCTGTACACCGGCATTTTGTCGAACAACCCACCGAACTGGTCCAGGTTGCGGTGGTGTACCCGCTCATAAATCACGCCGACCATGAAGAACATGGCGGGCGAGCTGATTCCGTGGGCGACCATCTGGAACATGGCCCCGTTCATCCCCATTTCCCAGTAGCGGGGATCGAAATGGTTTCCGGCAACCGGCGCTCCACACGCCGATGCCCAACAGCACGTAACCCATGTGGCTCACCGAGCTGTAGGCCACGAGTCGCTTGAAGTCCTTCTGGGCCAGGGCCGCGAAGGCACCGTATACCATGCTCAAGAGGCCCAGCCCACAGACCAGCCAGGCCAGATCGTAGGCGGCCGCCGGGCAGATCGGATAACAAATCCGCAGGACGCCATAGCCGCCCATCTTCAACAGCACCCCGGCCAGAATCATCGAGATCGGCGTGGGGGCTTCGACGTGGGCGTCGGGCAGCCAGGTGTGTACTGGCACCGAAGGCACCTTGATGATGAAGCCGATAAACAGCAGCAGGAAGGCCCACCACTGGAGCGACTTGCCGAACAACAGCGACTGGTCGAACAGCTTCGTGTGCTGGCCCATTTGCTGCAGGGCGAGGATGTTGAACGTGTGCTGCGGCTCGCCCTTGGCCCGGATGGCCTCGAAAGCGGTGGTCGCATCGGCGGCGTCGGTGCGATGCCCGATGACGTGCGCGGCCACCAACTGCGCTTCGTCCAGCTCGCGCAGGTCGCTGGAGAAGTAGAGCATCAGGATGGCGATCAGCATCAGCACGCTGCCCAGCAGCGTGTAGAGGAAGAACTTGATCGCGGCGTACTCGCGGCGCGGGCCGCCCCACACCCCGATCAGGAAGTACATCGGCAGCAGCATCACTTCCCAGAACACGTAGAACAGAAAAAAGTCGAGCGCCATGAAGACGCCGAGCATGCCCGTCTCGAGCAGCAGGAACAGGATGCAATAGGCTTTGACGTGTTTTGCGATCGAGAAGCTGGCCGCCATCGAGACCAGCGAGATGAACGAGGTCAGAATCAACAGCGGAAAGCTGATCCCGTCCAGGCCCATGAAGTAATGGATGTCGAACGAGGGAATCCAGGGGAGCGAGAAGGCCTTTTGCATGCCGGCCGTGGCGGCCTTGAAGGCCAGACGGTCGCCCACGCCGGGGATGATCATCAGGGCCGTGAGCAGGAACACGGCCGCCGTGATCGCCAGCGCGAACATCTTCATCGCGTCGGTCTTCTCGCGCGGAAGAAGGCCAGTGCCAGCGCGCCCGCCGTCGGCAGGAAGACGATTACGCTCAGCAGCACCACGTAACTTGGATCCATAATCCCGTTAACCTGCGTAGCTAGAAGACCAGAAGGTGATCAGCATGAACAACGCGACCGTGCCTACGACGATGAACATGACGTACTGCCGCAGTTTGCCCGTCTCGACCGAGCGGAGGCTCAAGCCCAGGGCATGGGTCTGCCGGGCCGTCCAGTTCACGGCCCCGTCGACCAGGTAACGGTCGATCATGTCGTCGAGCACCGACAAGCGGCGCACCAGCCCGGCCAGCGAGTCGATAAACCAGTCGATCCACGATTTGTCGATCTGAGCGACCCGCCGCGAGAGGAACAGCACCGGCTGGACGAAGATCGCCTGGTAGAGCTCGTCGAAATACCACTTGTTGCGCAAAAACCGGTAGGCGGCCCCGAACTGGTGGGCCACTTCGTTGGGATCCAGCAGCCGCCAGCAATACATCACCGTGGCCAGCAGGAAGCCGGCCGCCGCCGTGCTGAAAGCCACCAGCTCGGCCATCACGTGCACCTGGTGATTCGCCTCCAGATGCAAATCGTGCTCGCTGGGATACTCAAGCTCGGGCATCACCCGGCCGACCGTTCTGACCAGCGAGCCGGCAGGGCGTGCCTGCTCCAGCAGATTCTGCACGCTCAGCCCGCGGATCGAGCCGCCGACGAAGACCGCAAACAGTGCCAGCACCACCAGCGGCATGTACATGATCCGCGGCGACTCGTGGGCATGATCGTACACATGGTGGTCGCGGGGCGGCCCGGCGAAGGTCATGTACCACAGCCGGAACATGTAAAACGCCGTGATCGCCGCGCCCCCGGCAGCCACGATGAACAGCCAGCCGAACTGCGGATTGCTGTTTTTGAACAGCAGAGCCTGAGCCAGGATCGCGTCCTTCGAGTAGTGGCCGCTCAGACCGATCGAGAACGGCACACCGGCCCCGATGATCGCCAGACAGCCGGCGAGCATCGTGTAGGCAGTCCAGGGCATCTTGTGCCGCAGGCCGCCCATCCGGGTCATTTCGTTGGTGTGGCAGGCGTGGATCACCGAGCCCGAGCACATGAACAGCAGGCTCTTGAAAAACGCGTGCGTGATCAGATGGAACATGCCGGCGACCCAGCCGCCGACGCCCAAGGCCAGCATCATGTAACCCAGCTGGCTGACCGTCGAATAGGCCAGCACCCGCTTGATGTCGGTCGCCGTGATGGCGATCGTGGCCGCGATGAAGAGCGTGATGCAGCCGATCGTCGCAATGACGATCAACACTTCGGGCGTAAAGACGGGGAAGAATCGGCCCACCAGGTACACGCCCGCGGCCACCATCGTGGCCGAGTGGACCAGGGCGCTGACGGGAGTCGGTCCTTCCATCGCGTCGGGCAACCAGACGTGCAGCGGAAACTGGGCACTCTTGCCCACGCAGCCGCAAAAAATTCCCAGTCCGGCCACGATCAACAACCAGTAAGCGCGGCGACCGGTGCCACCCGGCTTGAAATCGTCGCGCCAGTCGTGCAATTGCTCGGGAGTGACTTCGGCCCCGCCGGCGATCTGGTCGGCCGCGGCGACGGCCAGCATGCCGTCGGGCGCCGCGAGGTGGAAATCGCGCTCCGGCGGGCGGACCTGGCTGAAGATCCCCCGCTCGTTGGCGTCGATCCGGTCGTTGCCGTTCAGGTCGCGGTCGCCGAACGAAAAAGTTCCCAGGCTGCCGAACAGGGCCATCAGGCCGATGATCATCCCGAAGTCGCCGACGCGGTTGACAATGAACGCCTTGTTGGCCGCGGTCGACGCGCTGTGCCGCTCGATGTAGAACCCGATCAGGAAGTAGGAGCAGATGCCCACCAATTCCCAGAACACGAACACCATCGCGATGTTGCCGGAGATCACAATCCCCAGCATGCTGAAGCAAAACAGCGACAGATACTGAAAGAAGCGGTGGAACCGCCCCTTGCGGTGCAGGTGGTGGCCGTCGGAGAGCGTCACTTCGTGATCGGTCACGTCGTGCAGCTCGTCGTGCATGTAGCCGATGGCATAGAAGTGGATGCAGGTGGCGATGAATGTCACCATGGCGAACATCACGACCGTCAGGGCGTCGATGTAATAACCCACCGTGATCCGCAGCGGGGCAAAGCCGCTGGCGGGAAATTCGGCCAGCGTGTACCAGTCGCCCGATACAGGCTCGATCGTGGCGTACGGCTCTTCGGGCTCGTGGCCCTCGGCGGCGGGTTCCGCGGCATGGTCGGCGGGCGATTCGCCCGACTCGTCGTGGCCGTCGGCGCCGGCATCCTGGCCGCGAACGGTTTCCGCAGCGAAGCTCGCCAGCCGCAACGCGGCCCGCGGCGCATTAGCATGATCGCCGCCGTGTTCAGCATCTTCATGTCCGGCCGCTCCGTGATGGGCTGCCGGCGCACTGTGCCGTAGCGCGGCAGCCAGACGCCGAATAGCGCCACTAGCGAGAGCAGGCAACTGGTCAGGATGGCGCCGGTCGCCAGCGTGCCGGCGTGCTTGCCGTGATGCCCCATCCGCGGACCGAAAAAGACGATCAGCGTGAACGAGGCCAGCGGCAGCAGCCAGGCCAGCGCGAGCAGTTTCGGCAGTGCGACAGCGGGATCCATCAGCCTCTCAGCTCGTCGGCCTGATCCACGTCGACCGTGGAATGGTTGTTGTAGAAGTTCAAAGTGATCGCCAGCGCCACGGCCGCTTCGGCGGCGGCCAGCACGATGACGAACAGAGCGATCAGCTGGCCGTCCAGCCCGATGCCGTTTCCGGCCGGCCGCAAATATTCGCTACCCAGGGCGACAAAATTGATATTGGCCCCGTTGAGCACCAGCTCGATGCCCATCAGCACCCCCAGCGCGTTCCGCTTGGTGGCCATGCAGACGACGCCCGTGACGAACATCACGGCGCCCACGGCCATGTAGTGGGCCACGCTAATCGGTTCGGCCAGTAGATTCATGTCTCGTTCCTCGCAACGCAGAGCCGTACCACGCACGCCGCCATCAGGCAACGGGCGCCCGAGCCCGTTCGTTTCACTCCACACCCGAACCACGGTCCGCCCCGGCGCCAGCGACGAGCCGCTTCTTCGGCCGGGCCAGGTAGGCAGCCCCGATCAGCACGACCAGCAAATGCACCGAAACAATTTCAAAAGGCAGCAAGTACCCGGCCATGCCGTCTTGAAGGTCGGCAGGCTGCTCGAGCCGGTCGACCCGCGGGCCGAGCATCGCCAGGCCCAAGCGGCTGGCCGAGACCGGGGCATCGATCTGTTGCTGTTCGGGCGTTTTTCCGCCAGTCACTCACGTTGAAGGCCGCCGCCAACAGCACCCACAGCAGCGAGCCGCCAACGATGCCGCCCAGCAGCCATTCGCCGCTGCGGGTCTTCATCGAGATAAACGGGGCCTGGGCCGTGAGCATCACGCCGAAAATCAGCAGCACCAATGTGCCGCCAACGTAGATCATCAATTGCATTGCGCCGACAAAGTCGGCCCCGGCCAGAAAGAACAAACCGGCCGTGGCGCCCAGCGACAGCACCAGATAAAACGCCATCCGCACAATGTTGCTCGACACCACCACGGCCAGCGCAAAGCCGCAGGCGGCCAGGGCGAACAGCAGAAAGAAGAACGAATGCCAGATCACGGGACACCTGCCTTGCCGGCGCGAGCGGCGGCCGTGGCGACGTGCTCGTCAACAACCCGACCGCGGGCACTGTCGCGCCGGTTCGTCCAGAGAAGTTTGCTTCGGTTCTGCGGGTGCCGCGGGGGTTTTAGCGTCGGCCTTCAGTTTTTCCGTCTCGCGCTTGACCAACCAGCTCTCGCGGATTTCACCGAGCGGATAGCTCGCCTTCAGGATCCAACCGCCGGGAAACGCATACGACCAGAGCAAGGCGCCCAGAAACATGGCTGCCGCAATTGGCGTGCAGTATTTCAGGCAGGTGGTCATTACCTGGTCAATCCGCAACCGCGGCAGCGTCCAGCGGACCCACATCATGAACGTGACTCCAAACACGCATTTGGCGATGAAGTTGCACATCCCCAGGAAATTGCCGAGGTAATTGAGCAGCGGGTGGTCCAGCGCGAACTGCACCGGATGGGCCGGATCAGCCAGCCCCAACCAAGTGGTGATCGGCAAGGGCCCGTTCCAGCCGCCGAAGAACAGGATTGCCGCCAGCCCGCTCACGGCGAACATCGAGCCGTACTCGGCCATGAAGAAGATGCTCCAGCGGAGGCCGGAGTATTCGGTATGGAAGCCGGCCACCAGCTCGCTTTCGGCCTCGGCCAGGTCGAAGGGGGCCCGATTCACGCTGGCCGTGGCGCAGGTGAAGTAAACCCAGAACACGATGAACGTGAACGGATCGTGAAACACCAGCCAGTTGGTGAACAAGCCCTGCTGCTTCTGGCCGATAGCCACGAGGTCCATCGTGCCCGCTACCAGCACTGGCACCACCGCGCACATGCCCAGCGGCACTTCGTAGCTGACCACCTGAGCGGCTTCGCGCATCGAGCCGAACAGCGACCATTTGGACGCGGACGCGTAGCCGGCCAGGATCACGCCGAAGACTTCCAGCCCCAGTACGGCGATGATGAAGAACACCGCCACGTTGAGCTGCACGCCGACCCAGCCGTCCGCAAACGGCAGGGCGAAATACCCGCAGAACGACGCACAAAAACTGATATACGGTGCGATGCGGAACAGAAACGCATCGGCATCGCCCGGACACAGGTCTTCTTTGGCGATCAGCTTGATGCCGTCGGCGAGCGTCTGCAGCCAGCCGAACCGGCCGCCGACGCGCGTTGGGCCGAGGCGATCTTGAATCCGGCCCGCGACCTTCCGCTCCAGCCAGATGAACACCAGCGCGCCGACCGCGACGACGTTGAGCAGCAGAAAGCAGTGGACCAGCGCAGCGACCAGATAGGCCAGCCACTGCCAGAGAAACGTCTGGAGGAATTCTGCCACCGCTTGATTCGTCCTTATGGCCCGCGGACCTTGCCGGCCCTCGACCCTCGCGCCCCGTCAGGAGGCCCGCCGCGCCACGCTGCGGACGAGGTAATCGACCGCGACGCGCGCTATTTTGAGGCTGTGAGTTTGTGAAATATGGCACAAAGTCGCCGCCATTTGAAGCCCCCGCGCAAACTTATCTTTTCCGAACCGTCAGGTCCTCCCGACCACCGTGCCTAACGGCGTCGCAGGCGGCCCCACGTGGCCACCCACACGGGCAGGAGCCTCCGGCGTTACCGGTCGATTTCGCCCATCACCACGTCGAGCGAACCGACGATCGCCGGCACGTCGGCGATCAGGCAACCCCGGCACAGCTCGTGCGTCACCGACAGATTGCAGAACGAGCTGCTGCGCGCCCGGACACGCCAGGGAATGGCCGTGCCACCCGGGCTGACGATGTAGAAGCCCATTTGCCCGCGCGGGGCTTCGGTCTCGAGGTAGGCTTCGCCCTTGGGGAGCTTTTCGGTCAGCTTGATCGGCTCGCCCCACGAGCCCGTGGCCGCGCTGTAGCGGTCGATGCCTTGCCGCACCAGGTCGATCGACTGCATCACCTCGAGCATCCGCACATAAAACCGGTGCCAGCAATCCCCCAGCACGGCCGACGACGGAACCGGCGGATAGTCGTGGTCGCGGGGGTAATGGCCGTCCTTCTGGACGATCACCTCGAAGGCGTAACCGTCGTACATCTCGGTGTAGCGTTCTTCGCCGTCGCGGCGCAGGTCGTGATCGACGCCGCTGCCGCGGAGCACCGGGCCCGTGCAACCGTAGTCGATGGCCATTTCCGGCGACATGACGCCGATGCCCGCCGTGCGGCGGACGAAGATCGCATTGCTCGTGAGCAGCGTGTGATACTCGGTGATGATCGGCAGCAGCTGATCGAGGAAGTCCGAGCACTTCTTGAGCCAGCCGTGCGGGAGATCGGCCGTTGCTCCGCCCACGGTCAGATAGCTGTACGTGAGCCGGGCGCCGCCAGGCCTCTTCGAACAGGTCGAGAATCTTTTCCCGCTCGCGGAAGGCGTACAGGAAGGGGCTGAATGTGCCCAAATCCAGCCCGTACACGCCCATGCCCACCAGATGGCTGGCGATGCGGCCCATCTCGGCGATGATCACGCGGAGGTGCCGGGCCTTGGGCGGCAGTTCCAGGTTCATGAGTTTTTCGACCGTCAACGCCCAGCCGAGATTCATGTTCATCGCGGCCAGGTAGTCCATCCGATCGGTGTACGGAATCCACTGCCGGGGCGTGAGATTTTCGCCGATCTTTTCGGCACAGCGGTGCAGATAGCCGATGTGCGGCGTGACTTCCGACACGATCTCGCCGTCGGTCCGCAGCACCAGTCGCAGCACGCCGTGCGTGCTGGGATGCTGCGGTCCCATGTTGACCAGCATCTCGTCCGTGCGAACGTCGAACTCGATGATCCGCGGATCTTGCAGATTCGTTGCCATGTTGACTCGTGGGCAGCGGTAAAGCCGGCGTGAATGTTTTCGCTACATGACGGGCTACTCAGGCCCGCGACGGGAAGCTCAGCGGCCGCGGATCCCGTGATACTCCAGCGGCATTTCATAATCCTTGCGGAGCGGATATCCGACCCAATCCTCTGGACACAAGATCCGGCGCGGGTCCGGATGACCGGTGAATTCGACGCCCGAGAGGTCGTAAACTTCGCGCTCGTGCCAATCGGCCGTGCGCCACACGCCCGAGACCGTGGGCACTTCGGGCAACTGGCCGGGCTGGTCGTTCTTCCAGCGCGGCAACATGACCTTGACCACGAGGCTTGTCTTATGCGGCAGGCTCCAGAGGTGATAGACCACCTCCAGGTGCGGCTGCCACTCGACCTTGGCGGCTTTTTTCGGATCGGGCTCGAAGTAGTCGACGGCCGAGATGCAATTGAGCAGGTTGAATCGCAGGTCGGGCTCGTCGCGCAGATAGCTGCACACATCCACCAGCCCGTCGGGCGAGACTTCGATCCAGGGATCGATCGCCTGCAGGTTGGCACCGGTAATCCGCTCGCCGAACTGCTGCTTCAGACGGTCGAAAAAGCTTTGGCCACGCATCGTGAATTTCGTCTCGCTCGGTTAAGTCGTTCGCCGGTCAGGGCCGGCAATTTTTTTTGCTACGGGGGTCGTCACAGTTGCGCCCGCCAACCGCGGCTGACGGAACGTGCGCTGTGATCGAACCGGCCGGAACAGCTGCCACTCCCGTCGCCGGGACTAAGCGGCCGGATGCGACTAGATCGACAGCACGTGCTGGTCGGCTGTTTCGGCCGGAGGCCCGCGCTCGCTGAGCATGCTCCGTTCGCGGCCCACCGCCCGTACCCAATCCAGGTCGCCCCGATGCCAGACGTACGCGAATCCGACTAGCAGCACGGCAAAGAACACGCCGATATCCAGAATCGAAACTTTGGCCAGCAGGTCGGCCGTGTGCCGCGCGCGCGCCGTGCGTGGCGGGCATGTCGGCCTTGGGCACGCCCAACTCTTCGAACAGCGCCGTCTCGGTCTCCGAGGGCGGGAGTGCCGCCAGAGCCTCGCCCGTCGTGACCGCCGAATGCTGGGCGGCGACGCGCGGATCGAGCAACTGCAAGGCCTTGCCGTAAACGGTTGCCCAGGGAAAGAAGAACGCCACTTCGACGTCGAAGATGATGAACAGCAGCGCGACGACGTAGAACCGCAGGTCGAACTGCACGAAGCTCGAACCGATCGTCGGCTCCCCGCACTCGTAAATCTCGAGCTTTTCGGGGCTGGGCGTGCTCGGGCGGACGAAGTGGCCGACGAGCAGGTTGACGAATACGAACAAGAATCCCAGCCCACCGAACAGAGCCAGGTAACCGACGACAAGACTGGGCGAGTTCATGTTGGTGGGCTCGTACGCCGCGGGGCGGCGTCCTGGGCGCGAGGAATCAGAGCATTCTAGGAAGGCACGCCGCCAGTCCGCAAGGCTTCAACCAGCCAATACCTGCTGACTTCGGCTAACAAAGGTCGCGCATTGCGCAAACCGCCCGCGGGGAGAGGCGCCGCGTTAGGCTTCCGAGAGAATCGGTGCCCGGCCGAGGCCCGACACCAGACCGATCGAAAGCGCACGGCCGCAGCTCCGGATCTAGCCGTCGGCGCCCGTCAGTGGATCGTCGTGCGGCCCCAGCGAATCGTCGCCGGCCACGCTGCCGGCCACCAGCGGCTGGCGGCCTCCAAAGCCGGCCTCGATATCGTGCCAGTGAAGCACTTCCGGCTCGCCGAGCTTCCAGCACAAATAGACCAGCCGGCCGTCGAGCAGTGAGGGAAAGTCGACCAGCCCTTCGGCGCTCTTGGGCTCGACGCCCAGCTCGCGCAGCTCGTCGACGTAGCCCTGCAAGCGGTCCTGGTCCTTGGCCAGCTCTTCTTCGATCTGCGACAGCTCTTCGCTGTACGGATCGCGGTGCTTGGCCGGCCGGCCCGACTTCAGCAGGGTCAGCCGCTGCCGCCGCTCGCCGACTTCTCGGGCCAGATCGACCAGATCGACCGTAATTGCGCGCACCAGCGGCAGCACGTTGTTGGCCTGTTCGACCGTAAACAAGCGGCTGGGCCCCTTATCGGAGCGCGAATTGTCGTCGGGCTGACCGGCGGAGCTCATGGCTGGCTGCCTCACTGATTCGGTCCGCCATGCACCGGCTCGACCACCACTTTCGACGCCGCCACGGCCGTGGGATTGAGCGTCGCACGCCCCCAAGCCACGTCGACCGGCAATCGCGAAAAATCCACCAGGCAGCCATCCCGGCTGTAGCAACTCAGATCGTGCGTCGCGCCCATGAAGATGCAGTCGACCGGGCAAGGCTCGACGCACAAAGCGCAAAACATGCACTTCGAATAGTCGATCGTGAAGCCGGTGATCTTGAAGCCCTTGCCCGTCGTCACCCGCTCTTTGCCGATGTAGATGCAATCGACCGGGCAGGCCTTCGCGCACTGATCGCAGGCGATGCAGGTGGTCAGGTCGTAGCGGTGAAAGCCGCGATACCGAGCCGCCACCGCTAAAGGCAATTCCGGGTACTCGAAGTGCTCGGTAAAAGTCTTCCGCTCGGGGCGGTAGGTGATGATCCAGTAGCGGAGCGTGACCCACATGCCCTGCAGCACGGTCACGACCGCATCGACGATGTTACGCAGCCACTGGCCCATGAGTGCTCAATCCACCCGGTTCCTTGGGAGCCGCTGTGCGGCGTCGTCGCCGACCGCGGCGGGCCGCCAATTGGCAGCTCGACAATCGAATTATAGACACGCGCGTTTGGTCCGCAAGCGTGGATCGAGGCTTGGTCCGCCAAGCGCGCTCCCAATCGTTTTCGACATCCGCCGTCCGTGCGACAACCACGCGGCGACACACTGCAGTCGCCACGGTGCTCCATCTGCGGCAATCCGCCAGCCTCGCCACGCGCGGCGACGACATCGCACCTCCGCGGTGCAGCGCCGGCTGCGTCGCGAAATCTGCAGCCTGGCCGGCCGCGCTGCCATCGACCTACTTGGGTCTCCGCCGGCTTGGTCCTCCGGGAGCTACGCGGGGCGGCAGGTATCAGTGAACCTGATACGACGCCCCGGTGTCGTTCGCAGGCATACGATCCGTTTTGACTCATCCAATCGGCCCCCGGCGGTGCCAGCGAGGGCGCGGGAAGTCAGAACGGCAGGGTTGGGGCAATCGCCCCGGCAAGCTGCTGGAAGCCACAGAGGCAAGGCATCCGGTAACTCATTGCAAAAAAACGACTTAACGCCATGAATCCACCCCCGGAACTGAGCCTGGTTGAGGCGACTTAGCGGCCCCGGCCCGAACCGTCTCATGCGTATCTTGTGCCAAGCCGGTACAAAATAGTCTGGAAAAGCGGCGCGTGATAGTTAGGGAAGCTTGACTCCCCTCAGGCAGCACGTAGAGTGAATGGTAGAAAGCGGCTTGTCCGCTTGACTCTTAGGGCCATGAGGTGCCTCGCCAGAGGGCGCGACCTCGGGGCAACGAGCGTCATCCGGCGGAGTCTTCAGGGGTGTCAATCGAGGACGCCCTGAGCATCACGAGGGAATGGATATGCTGGTCCTATCGCGGAAGAAGAACGAAAGCATTGTCATCAACAATGACATCACGATCGTGGTCGTGGAAATCCGCGGCGACAAGGTGCGCCTGGGCGTAGAAGCCCCCAAGGAAGTGCCCGTCCATCGCCGTGAGGTTTACGACGCGATCCGGCGGAACGAGTCCGCCGAGAACGACCGGGCTGCCACCCAGCCGGACGCCAACGGCAGCGCCGGCGAAGTCTAACCGCTCCCGCCTCAACGCCCTGCCCCTTCTCGGGCGATTTCGCTCTGGGTCTACGCTGTCGCGTTTGCGCACCTACTGGCGGCAAATGCACTTCCGCCCCGCCAGTTCAGGCCGATTCGTTTGCGGACTGCTTCCCGCCGCCGCTATCGGTCGAACCGCCGGTTCCGCAAAAGTGTCCGGGTGGTAGGCGTGCTTGGCTACTTGTCGTGCGGCCTGCGCCGCACGACCGCCCGGCCGAGCCAAGTCCCGACCGCCGAATCGGTCCCTTGACGAAGCGCGACCTGGGGCGGTATACACCGGGGCTAGGCTGCCGGCGCGATCGATTTGGCGTCGCACGCGTTGGGAGCGCAGAAGTTGGCAGCGCACATGGCCCCGTCGTCTAGCCAGGCCTAGGACACCGGCCTTTCACGCCGATAACACGGGTTCGAATCCCGTCGGGGTCATTCTCTGGTGGCAAGCCTCTCCGGCCCGCCGTACGATGCCGTTTTGATCGTCTCCTTCGGCGGGCCGGAAAAAGCCGCCGATGTGCTGCCATTTCTCGAAAACGTGCTGCGGGGCAAAAACGTCCCCCGCGACCGGATGCTAGCGGTCGCCGAGCATTACTATCACTGCGGCGGCGCCAGCCCCATCAACGAGCAGAATCGGTCCCTGATTCGCGACCTGGAGCAGCAATTGACACTCCGGGGGCCGGCATTGCCGGTCTACTGGGGCAATCGCAATTGGCATCCCCTGCTGCCCGATACTTTGGCCCGGATGACGGCCGACGGCATCCGCCGGGCGATCGCGTTCTTCACCTCGGCCTACAGCTCGTACTCGGGCTGCCGGCAATACCGCGAGAACATTCTCGCGGCCCAACAAACGGTCGCACAAGCGTCGGTTCCACCGGTCGACGCGCCGCAAATCGACAAGGTCCGGGCGTTCTTCAATCATCCTCGCTTCATCGCGGCCCAAGCCGATCGGCTCACCGCCGCGCTGGAGCGGATCGCTCCGGCCGACCGGGCCACGGCCGCGTTGGTCTTCACGGCCCATAGCATTCCCTTGGCGATGGCCGCTTGCTGCCAATATGTCAACCAGCTTCAGGAGACCGCCCGGCTGACGGCGGCGGCGGCCGGGCATGGCGATTGGCAACTGGCCTATCAAAGCCGCAGCGGCCCGCCGAGTCAGCCGTGGCTCGAGCCGGACATCGGCGACGTGCTGAAAGAACTGGCGGCGGCCGGCCGGCGGAATGTGGTGGTCGCGCCGATCGGATTCCTGTCAGATCACATGGAAGTGATCTACGATCTGGACATCGAAGCCCAGCAGTTGGCCGGCCAACTCGGCTTGAATCTGGTCCGGGCGGGCACCGTCTACGGCCACCCGGAATTCGTGGGCATGGTGCGCGATCTGATTGCCGAGCGCGTGCTCGGGCAGCCGGACAGGCCCACGGTCGGTGCGCTTGGGCCGGTTGCCGACGTCTGCCCCGACGATTGCTGCTTGCCGGGCCGGCGGCCGGCGCAGCCCTGATCGAGCACGATGCACTTGCCCCGCTGTGGCGCGGCTACTTTTTGGCCGGCGGCGCCGTGAGATGAAAGTCGAGTTCCTGGTCCCCCGGCTTGATTTCGACGCGGGCGTTGTTTCCCTCAGCATTAGCGGGCAGCACGTCGGCCCGATCGATGATCCCGCTGTTGTCGCCACGGCTGGCGGCTGATTTCGCCATCTGCGCCATCTCGTCACTGCTACGGGCGAAAGGCACGTTCTGCACGGCCACGATCTGGGCGGTTTTGTAACCGGGAGTCGCCCCGCGAATCTGATAGCGACCGTCGGCGATCGTTGCGCCGATCGTCGGCCCCTTGCCATCCGCCGGCACGAAGCTGATCGCCCCCTTGGCGACGTCCCGTCCCTCGTAAGTGACCCGGCCGCGAACCACGTTCGAGTCGCCGCAACCGGCGGCCAGAACGATACACCCCGCCAGCAGCCAACGCGCCAATTGCTTCATAGCTCGCGATCCCAACGTGTGTCTGGCCCCGAGCCTGCTGCCACTTACTGCGGACGATCCGTCGATTCGCCGCCAGCTCGGGTGCCCAGGGCCCGCCACAGGCTTAGATCGACCATGTCGGCATAGAATTGGACCGAACCGTCGCCCAGCGCCGCGTTGACTCCGCCGGGATGGTTGCTGCGGGCAGCGGTGAAAGCTCCCTGACCGCTGGGGGTCCACCAGGCGTCGCCACCCAGCGACAAGCAAGGCGGCTTGTAACCGCCGTCTCCCTGATCGGCCGGGCAAGGACCGATGGGGCGGTCGGGCGAAGTGGAATTGGGCGTCAGGCTGTTCGAGTAGAGCGTGCCGCCCATGTTGCCGTAGATCTGCTCG
Organism: uncultured Planctomycetaceae bacterium; assembly: GCA_963828155.1. Lineage (GTDB taxonomy): Bacteria > Planctomycetota > Planctomycetia > Pirellulales > PALSA-1355 > CAWCAX01. The sequence continues at coordinate 519,316 of CAWHDQ010000004.1, read as the reverse complement.
CCAATCGTACCGCCCCAAGCGTTGTTCACCTGCGGCACGATTCCCTCGGAGATCAGCATGGTCATCGAGGTGCCGTCGCGAATCTGGGAGAACATCGTGCCTAAAGTGGGCACGCTGGCGCCCTTGTCGATGCTTTGCCCCGAGCGAACCGAAAAGATGCCCACGCCCCACGGACCTGAGCTCGAATCGGTCGCATTGCCGTACATGTCGCCGCTGCCGACGCAGCCGCGGTAATTGCCGCGATAGAAGCCGTAGGCATCCGTGTACAACTCATTGCCCGCGGGACTGTCGTCGCTCGGGCAGTAAAACGTGGGAATGATGGCTTGGCGGGCGCTTTGCAGGTTCGCGTCGGCGCGGATCGGGCCGTTGGGGCCGGGGTAGTTGGTCACATAGCCGGTCTGAGGCTGGGTCCAGTACAGCTTCAGGATCGCGCTCTGCTCGATCTGCGGCAGGATCAGCTGCGTCCAAGTATACGTGTCCCAGATGTCTACTTCGCCGCATAGGGATACTGGTCTTTGCCCGCCAAAACCCACGCAGGCCAGCGCCAACTGTTTGATATTGCGCGCACTGAGCGCGGTGGGCCGCCTGGACCGCCGGCAGCAGCAGGGCAATCAGAATGCCGATGATCGCAATCACGACCAAGATCTCGACGAGGGTAAAGCCCCGTCTGCGCGTGCCCTTGCGCCGCCATGACCATTCCAACCGGCCGGGCGTTCATGACTTCATCCCGAGGCATACCCATACCCCTATTGCCCTGTTCCCTCAATAGGTACTGAGGGGCTCGCACCTCACAGCGCTTTACGGCGGGCCGCCCGATCGAATCGGCAAGAAACCGCCCTGCAAAAGCACCGTTACGCGCCGTTAATATAAGGCGGCGATCTCGCGATGCAACAAAAAACGTCGCTTTTTTTCGGGCGCGGAGCATTGGCAAATCGCGCAAAACGAAGGGAAAAGACGGCGATTTGCGGAGTGGCTCGGGTGAGCCAAGGTTTGGAGCAATCACGCCCGCTCGACGATCATCGCCACCGCGTTGCCACCGCCCAAGCAGAGTGCGCACAGCCCGTGCCGCAGCCCACGCTCGGCGAGCCCGTAGAGCAACGTGACCAGCACGCTGCGCACCGCTGGCGCCGATCGGATGCCCCAGCGCGATCGGCGCCGCCGCGGACGTTGGTCTTGGCCGGGTCGAGGCCGAGCGGCCGCATCAGGCCAGCGCCTGGGCGGCAAAGGCCTCGTTCATTTCGACCAGATCGATGTCCGCCAACTTGAGGTCGGCCTTGGCCAGCACCAGCTCGATGGCGCTGACCGGAGCGATGAACAGCTCCTTCGGCGCCACGCCCGAGGTGGCGCTGGCGATGATCCGGGCCCGCAGCGGCGACTGGGGCGCTCGGCAACCGCCGCTGAGGCGACGACGACCGCGGCGGCCCCGTCGCTTAACTGCGAGGCGTTGCCCGGGGTCACGGTGCCTTGCGAGCTGAACGAGGGGCGAAGTTTGCCAGCGCCGGCAGATCGGTATCAGCCCGCGGGCCTTCATCGACCGATACGGTGCGCTCGCCTTTCGGCCCCGGCACGACGACCGGCACGATCTCGGCCGAGAAGTTGGCCACCAGGGCCTCGGCGGTGACTCTCGACGGCAAAAGCATCTTGATCCGCCGCGAGAACGGACCGACTGGCGGCGATGTAGTCGGCGTGGACGCCCATCGGCACCTTTTCCAGCGCACAGGTCAGGCCGTCGTGGAGCATCGAGTCGATAGCCGATTGATCGCCGAACTTCCAGCCCTGCCGAGCGCCAGTGCAGCAAGTAGGGCGCGCGGCTCATGCTTTCCATTCCGCCGGCCACGATCAGCTGGGCGTCGCCGGCGCGGATTGCCGTGTCGGCCAGCATCACGGCTTTCAGGCCCGAGCCACAGACCTTGTTGATCGTCAGGGCCGGCACGCGATCGGGCAATCCGGCCGCCAGGGCCGCCTGCCGGGCCGGCGCCTGGCCGACGCCCGCCGTCAGGACGTTGCCCAGGATCACTTCGTCGACCCGATCGGGGGCGATGCCCGCGCGGCGGAGGGCCTCGGCTATGGCCACCGCGCCCAATTGCGGAGCCGCGAGCGCGGCCAGGCCGCCTTGAAACTTGCCGATCGGGGTACGACAGCCGGCCAAGATAAAGGCGTGCGCCACGATGGATCCCTTGGGTTGCGAGGCGGACCCCGCCGAGGCGGGTCACAGTCAACACGAGCCGCATTTGCCTGCCCGATGCCTCAATTATACGGCCATTGCCGCCCACGAAAGTGCTAGCGTCGACCACTGCAAGAACCGAGATTGTCTCGCGGGGCAGTGCCGAGCTACAACGTTGACCAACGGCGAACCGGCCTCTGGACTGGCCACCCTCAAACTTCGCGGAGCATGACGCTATGAGACGCACGTTGATCGTGACGATGATTGCCCTGGCCGCTTTGACTGCCGCATCTCGCCCGGCCGCGGCCGACCCCGCCGAGACGGTCCGCTCGGCCGAGTTGGTGCTGGCCGAAATCATGGCGATCCCCGCCAAGCGGATTCCCGAGGCTCTACTGGCCGAAGCCCAGGGCGTGGTCATCGTGCCGAACGTGATTAAGGTCGGCTTCATCGCCGGCGCTCGCCGCGGCCACGGCGTGGTGCTGGTCCGCGATGCCGAGGGGGAATGGAGCCTGCCGCAGTTCGTCACGCTCACCGGCGGCAGCATCGGCTGGCAGGCCGGCATCCAGGGAAGCGACATCGTGCTGGTCTTTACCACCAAGCGCGGCGTGCAGGGGCTGCTGAGCGGCAAATTCACGATCGGGGCCGACGCGTCCGCCGCCGCCGGTCCGGTGGGCCGCAACGCCGCCGCCGCGACCGATTCGACTTTGCAATCGGAAATCCTCTCCTACTCGCGCAGCCGTGGGCTGTTCGTCGGCGTGGCCCTCGACGGCACGGTGCTGGAGATCGATCAGACGGCCCACTTGGAGTTTTACGGCTCGCCCGGCAGTGAACTGCCGCGGCAGATTCCGCAACTGGCCGCCGATCTGCGGCAAGAGCTGGTCAGCCTTACGCCACCGGCGGCGGCTGTGGTGCCGGTCGAGCCGGGCGCCCGATCGCGACCCCGGCGCTGCCTGCGGTGAGCAATGTCGACGCGCTCAAACATGCTTTGGACGGCAATTCGCGACGGATGATGGCGATCATCGATCCGAAATGGCAACAGTACCTGGCCTTGCCCAAGGAAGTGTACCAGGCCGGGCCGCCGCCCAATCCAAGCGTGCTGAATGCGATTCTGCAGCGCTACGAACTGGTGGCCAAATCCGGTAACTACAAGCAACTGGCCGAGCGGCCGGAATTCCAGACCACGTTCGAGACCTTGCGCGAATACACGGCTGCCCTTTCGAAGCCGACCGCCACGTCGCTGCAGTTGCCGCCGCCGCCCGTCAGCAAGTGAGGAGAGAAGCCAGTGCGAATCGCAGTTATCCTGGGTGCTCTAACGCTGATGGCCGCCTTTGCTTCGCCGGCCAAGGCTTGGGGACCGCCGCGCGGGCCGGGCTTCTACGTCGGGATCTACGCCCCGCCGGTCTACGCCGCGCCCGGTTATCCGCCGCCGGTCTATCCGGCCCCGATTTACCCGCCACCGGCTGTCATCGCCCCGCGGCCCTACTACGTTCCGCCGCCGGCCATCGTCGCGCCGGCACCGCCGGGCTACTATTATCCGCGCCCGGGTGTCGGGGCCACGTTCTGGTTCCGGTGATGTTTGGCTGAGGGCAACTGAATCGTGATGCCGGCCGCGAAGGGCTGTGAGGCAATTTGCCGCCAGCGTCCTCTACCCCGCCCCTCTCGGCGGGGTTTTTTCATGCGCGGTAGGATAAATAGATGTCGTCGCGAAGCTTCAAGCTGACACTGTGGAGGCTGCGGGCAGCCTGTGGCCTGGCTGGCTTGGCCGTCGGAGTCATTTCTTTTTGGCTGGACGCCGGTCCGATTGCCTCTTTTGTGAATGGAATGGGGGCCGCCGTGATCGCCTACTTGGTCGTCATACGCGCCGCAATCGACGCTGTTCGCAGCAAGTTTCGGCTTTGAGGTCGCAACGCAGATGCTAGGGGACCACCCCGCCCCGACCCGCTAGAACCCGGGACCCTGTGCAGGCATAATACCTCCACCCGCGCGGCCCCTTGCTGGGGCGTCCCGCCGGCGAACCAGCGTCCTTCCCGCCTTTGCTCGTCGGTTCCACGGTTGTCCGGCTGGCTGCTGCTGCCGCGATGATTCGCCGCGGCAACTAATGCCAATAGAAAACCACAATGCACGGTCATTCACGGGGTGCGCGCAGTTTCACCGAACGCTCTTTTTTCTTCCCGCTGATCCTCGGGTTGCTCGCTCTCATCGACACGAGCCAGCTCGCGGCTCAGACGATCAACGGCTACGTTCAGTTCGAGCAGACCTTTGGCTACAAGAGCAACGAGCCGCCCAAGGGGTTTCGAGTGCAGCTAGTCGGGGCCAGCCCGCCGGGCAACGTCTTTTGGCCCGGCGATGAAGCCCGGCTCAACTTTCAGATCTTCAATCCCGGCGATCAGCCGCTGCGGGCCGCAGCCCACTGGGAATTGATCCAGTACGCCACCCGCTGCCAGCCGCTGGACCCCTTCGCACCGCCGATCGCCACCAAGATTCGCGATGCCGGCCGGGTGCCGCTGGCATCGACATTCCCGCCCAGGGCTTCGTCGACGTGCGGGCCGCCTTGCCGCTGCCCGCCGAGCTGGGCACGTACGGCGTGGTTCTCGTGGTCGAAGGGCACGGGCGGCAATTGGCGGCCAACTGCATCCGCGCGTGGCGGCTCAGCCCGGCCGTGAGCAGTTTCCGACTTACGCCTGCGACATGCAGCACCGCGAGCAGTTCGCCTTCTTCCAGCGGCTGGGGGTCAAGGGCACCCGGCAGGAGTTAGGCTTCTTCAACGCCGACGACCAGAACCAGTGGGACAAGCTCGACGCCGACATGCAGGAGCTGATGGCCCGCGAGATCACCGTCATGCTCACCCTCGGCACGGGTGGCGACTACAGCAAGATGCCGCTGGGGCGGATTCGCGGTTTTCTGAACGAGAAGAATGAAGGCCGGATGGACTACCCCGGCGATTTCACCGCTTTGCCCGAGTACGACGAGCGGTTCCAGGCCTGGGTCCGCACGCTGCTGGAGCGGTACGGCTGGCCGAAGGGCCCGGTGAACGCAATCGAGCTGTGGAACGAGCCGTGGGAGGGGATCAGCATTTCGGGCTGGGGAGCCGACATGCCTCGCTACCGCGAGCTGTACACCCGGATGGCGCAAGGGGCCGACGAAGCCCGGCGAAGCGGCATCCAGGTGCTGGTCGGCGGGGCCTGCTCGTCAATGAACACCGAGGACAAGCTGTTTCCCGACGGCCGCGACGAGCCGTTCCTCAAGTGGCTCGACTTCACCAGCATTCACTACCAGCCGCTCTGCCCCCAGCCGGTGCTGATCCGGCGGTTCGCCGAGCGCAAGAGCCCCAATGGCCCGACCCGGGTCTGGGACACCGAGAGCTGGATGGCCAATAGCGAGGACCGGGTCGCCGGGATGATCGCCTCGATGCGGGCCACCGGCCTGGATCGGACCAACGGCGTCAATCACGGCGCGGTCCGCGACGAAAGCGACGTCGACGTGCGGCAAGCCGATGGCACAAGCAAGCGGGGCTACCTCGTCCAGCCGCTCGCGCCGGCCGGAGCCATCGCGGCGATGAACGCGTTTCTGGGGCAGCGACCGTTCAAGCAGATTCTGTTTCCGGGCGGGTTGCCCTGGGTCTTCGTGTTCGGCGGCTTGAAGAATGCCGACGATGGCACGGTCGTCGTACTGGGCGACCTGGGCGCGGTGTACGACCGCAACTTGCTGCTCTATCGCGGCGTGCTGGGACCCGCGGCCCGGGAAGCGCGGGAAGCCGATCCGCGCGAAGCTGGCGGCCCTCCCGGCCGACGCCACCGAGCAGGAGCGGAATGCCGTGGTCAATGAGCTCCGCGTCGCCGAGATACTCGATCAGGCCAGCCTGACGATCGCCGACGACGGCCATTTCGTGCCGCTCGATTTCTACGGCAACGCGCTCAAGCCCGAAGGGGGCAAGATCGTCGTGCCGCTGAACGGCCTGGGCTATTTCCTCCGCACCGACGGCAGCCCTGGCTCGTTCGCTCGGTTGCTGGCGGCGATCGGGGCCGGCCGGATCGACGGCTACGAGCCGGTCGAGATCGTCGCTCACGACTTGCTGGGCCGCGTCGATGCGAAACCCGAGCTAAGAATCACGCTCTCGAACATTTTGAACCGCCCGATCCGCGGCACGCTGAGCGTCAAGCTGGGCGAACTCCAACTCGCCGAGGCCCAGCAGCAAGTGGCCCTCCAGCCCCATGAGACGCGCGAGTTGAAGTTCGCCGTGACGGGCGGAGCCGCCGCGCCGGGCAACAGTTATCCGCTCACGTCCACGTTCGATGCCGGAGCCGACGGCCGCCGCACCCACGCGGAAAATCTGCACGTTAATCTGATCGCCCGCAAGAAGGTCACCGTCGACGGCAACTTGGACGACTGGCAGGACGTGCTTCCGCAGCCGATCCGTAGCGGGCCGGCCGCCGGCAAGAACCTGACCGAAAAGGCCTGGCTGCCGGTGGTCAAGTTCGACGCCAACAGCGGCGACGGCTTTGCCTCGGGCTATCTGGCCTACGACGACCAGAACTTTTATTTCGCCGCCAAGATCGCCGACTCGAAGCCGTACGCCGGCAACGTGCGATTCGCCAATCGCGACGAGGACGCCGACTTCTATCCCGAGACGGCCCTCTCGGTCGAAAACGACGGTCAGCGGCGCGAGCTGCACTGGCCCAGCGGGGTGCGCCGCTACTCGTATCGCCGCAATCCGGCGATTCCGGCCGGCGACGAAACCGAAAACGTCCAGCTGGGCTTCAATGTGCTGCCGCTGGAAAAGACCGACTGGCTTTCCCACCCGCCGGGCACGATGCCGCGGTTCATCTGCTCCAAGACGACCGACTACGAATACGCTCTGAACAAGGTGGCCGACGAGCATGGCGGCGGCACAGAGCTGTTTCGATTGCTCGCGCCCGGCATGCCCCGGAAGCACTTTTATCCCCGACAGCCCAAGGTGCCCGCCCCGGGCCTCGACGGTGGCCCCGTGGCCGGCGGCAAGCTGGCCATCCAGCACGATGGGGCGATTCGCCGCGTCGAATGCGCTCTACCTTGGAGCGAGATTCCGGAGGTGAAAAAGAAGCTCGACGCCCGCGAGCCGATCAAATTCACGTTCCGCGTAAGCGAAAACCAGGGACCCAAATACGAGTTGAACGAAGAGCGGAGCGTGTCGAAAATCGACACCTATGCTCTGCACAACTACTGGCAGACGTCCTGGGCCGTGCAAACCGAGTTCGTCTTCGAGCCCTGACGCGTCAGGCCAGGATCTTGTGCAGCACCGTGCCCTCGACGTCGGTCAGGCGATAGAGCCGGCCGTTGTGCTTGTAGGTCAGCCGCTCGTGATCGATGCCCAGCAGGTGCAGGATCGTGGCGTGGATGTCGTGGACCGACACCCGATCGACCGCGGCCCGGAGGCCAATCTCGTCGGTCTCGCCGTAGCTCGCGCCGCCGCGCACCCCGCCGCCGGCCATCCACATCACAAAGCCATGGGGGTTGTGGTCGCGCCCCTTCCCCTGCTCGGAGACCGGCATCCGGCCGAACTCGCCGCCCCAGACGATGAGCGTCGAATCGAGCAGGCCGCGCTGCTTGAGATCAGCCAATAGCCCGGCGATCGGCACGTCGGTGTCGGCGCAGCGATCGGTGTGATTGGCCGCGATATCGCCGTGGGCGTCCCACTCGTCGTTCGAATAAACCTGCACGAACCGCACGCCGCGCTCGACCAGCCGCCGGGCCAGCAGGCACTTGGCCCCAAAGCGAGCCGTGCTCCCACCGCGATCCAGGCCGTACTGCTTGTGGATCGACTCGGGCTCGTCGCTCAGCCGGGTGGCGGCCGGCGCCGCCAGCTGCATCCGGTAGGCCAGTTCGAAGCTCTGGATCCGGGCCAATAGGTCCGCCTCGCCCGGATGCCGTTCGAGATGCTCTGCGTTCAGCTTGGCGGCCAGATCAAGCATCGCCCGCTGCTCACCGTCGGTCAGGCCGGCCGGTCGCTGGAGATTCAAGATCGGCGAGCCGCTCGTCCGCAGTAGCGTTCCATGGTATCCGGCCGGCAGGAATCCGGCCGCCCAGTTGTTGGCCCCGCCCTTGCCCACGTCGGACGGCAGCACGACAAAGCCGGGCAGGTCCTGATTCTCGCTCCCCAATCCGTAGGTGACCCAAGCGCCGGTGCTCGGGAAGCCGGGGCGGACGAGCCCGGTGTTCATCTGGTACATCGCCGGGGCGTGGTTGGGCGACTCGGCATAAACCGACTTGATGAAGGCCAGCTCATCGACGTGCTGGGCCAGGGCCTGATACTTCTCGCATACCCACGCTCCGCTCTGACCGTATTGCTGGAACTTGAACGGCGAAGCCAACAGCGGGCCTGGATTGCCGAAGTGGGTTTCGACTCCCTCCACGCGCTGGCCGGCGCGGGCTGTCAGTTCCGGCTTGGGATCGAACAAATCGAAGCCGCTGGGGCCCCCCTCCATGAACAGCCAAATAACCGCCCGAGCCCGAGCCGGATGGTGCCCCGGCCGCGGCGCCAAGGGGCCCTTGGACGGCGAAGGCTCTGCCGCCAGCAGCCCCTCCTGAGCCAAGAGATCCACGAGCGCCAGGCTGCCCAAGCCGCAACCGGCGCGGCGCAGAACTCCCGCCGGTCGGCATAGCCGGCCGCCGGACGCGGGCAGCGCTGGTCACGAGACTCGGAGGGCATGTCGTTTTGGTCCGTTCTACAGCGTCTCTGTTGTGCCGCAGCCGCCGATTTCAGTCGACATACATGAACTCGTTTAGCCCGAGCAGCACGTGGCAAAAGTCGATCAGGCCTTTGTCCTCTGACTGGGCCGCGAGAAATTGTAACGCTAGATCGCGTTCGGAGCTCGTCGGCTCACGTCCGAGTGCGATCCTGTACGCCTGCTCGATCTGGGCCGGCGCGTCGGCCGCCTCGGCCCGCAACCGCTCGGCAAACAGCCGGGCCTGGTTGCGCACGAACGGATCGTTGAGCAGCGCCAGGGCCTGCGTCGGCACGGTCGATTGCGTCCGCCGCCCGCAGCTGGCCGATAGCGGCGGCGCGCCAAATACCTCCAAGAGCGGCGTTGGCAGCGAACGCTTGGCAAACAAATAAATGCTCCGCCGCCACTGATCCGGTCCGTCCGACGCTGGCCGGGCCAGATTGTCCTTCGCCCGGCCCGAAATGGCGTCGGGGGGCAAATAAGGCTTCACCGGCGGGCCGAATCGCCGGCGGTCCAACTGGCCGCTGGTGGCCAAAATCGCGTCGCGGAGCATTTCGGCCGACAGCCGCTGGGGCCGGCGGTAGTAGAACCGGACAGCCGGATCGATCTCCGCCAGCGCCGCTGCGGGCATGACCTGCTGACGATAGGCGGCGCTCGGTGACAATTTCGCGATGCAGGGCCCGCAGTTGCCAACCGCCGTCGACCAGCCGACTGGCCAAATATTCCAGCAACTCGCCATTGGCCGGCGGCTCGCCCTGGTTGCCGAAGTCGTTCGGCGTGCGGACGATCCCCTCGCCGAAGTGCTGCTGCCAGAGCCGATTGACGATCACTCGGGCCACCAGCGGGCCGGCCCCGCGCTCGACATCGGTCAGCCACTCGGCCAGGGCCCGGCGGGCTTGCGAAGTTTTCACATCCGGCGGGGGGTCCTGCCGCCAGGCCTCGGTGCTGCCGTCCGGCGTCAGCACCGCAAGAACGCCCGGTGTCAGCGGCTCAAGCCTGCGGAGCGGGTCGCCGCGCTCCAATAAAAAATCGCCGGCCGGCTCGGGACCGGAATCGGTCATCAACAGGCGCGAGCCGGCCTGCTCCAGTCCGCGCAGGTCATCCGCCGAGAGCTTCTGCTCGCGGGCTGCCGTCAGGTGAACTCGCTTCAAGCGGCTGAAGTTGGCGGCCAGGCGATAGTAGTCGCGGGTCGAAATCGGGTCGAACTTATGATCGTGGCAGCGGGCACAGCCGATCGTCAGCCCCAGGAATGCCGAGCCCAGCGTCGACACGATATCGTCGAGCTGGTCGTAGCGATATTGCTCGTACTCGGCTTTGGTGCCGGTCTCGGTGAGCAAGGCCGGGCCCACGGCCAGAAAACCGGTTGCCGCCTGCGCCCGGGGGTTGTCCGGCGCAGAATTCGTCGCCGGCCACCTGCCAGCGGACGAATTGGTCGAAGGGCAAATCGTCCCAGGCCGCCTTGATGACGAAGTCGCGGAAGTAGTAAACGTTGATCCGATCTTCATCGGCCTCGTAGCCGGCGCTGTCGGCATACCGTGCGACGTCGAGCCAGAGCCGCGCGAAGCGTTCGCCAAAGTGAGGACTTTCAAGCAGCCGATCGACGAGTTGCTCGTAGGCGTCTTCGCGCCTGTCCGCGACGAATTCGTCGACGTCGTTCGGGCTAGGCGGCAAACCCCAGAGATCGAAATACAGCCGCCGCGCCAGAGTCCGGCGGTCCGCTTCAGGAGCCGGTTGGGCATTCTTCGTTTCGAGCGCCGCCAAGACGAACCGATCGATCGCCGTGCGACCCCACCGCGTGTCCCGCACTTCTGGCAGCACCGGATGCGCAAGGCGGCGGAACGCCCAATAATCTCGCCCCGTGCCGGCCGGCACTTCGAGCGCCCGGCCATACGGAGCGCCGGCGGCGATCCACTGGCCGACGTGCGCGACCGTGGCCGCCGGAAGCGGCTCGCTCCCTGCCGGCATGTAAGGTTCCTCGTCGCGGCGAATCAGGCGATAGAGCAAGCTGCCGCGAAACATCGCCGCGCGCGATCGCGGGTCCCGCTTCGCCGCCGGCCAGCAATCCCTCGCGGGTCGAGAGATCGAGCCCGCCCTTGGGCTTGGTACCGGCATGGCATTTCAAGCAGCGCAGTTCGAAGAGCGGTGCGACGTGCCGGGCAAACAGGTCCGCGCCGCCGGCGTCAGAAGCGTCAAAGTGGGCCCGCACTCGCTCGGCGGAGAGCACGTGATCGTAGATCGCGACTTCGGCGAGCAGGCCCTGGAAATCGCGGCCCCCCGCGACGGGATCGGCACCCATTGTGATCGGGCGGTCATTCGCCAACGTGCCGCCCGAGTCCTTGGCCGACGCGACCGGCTCGCCATCGATGTAGAGTCGGTTGTCACCCGCCGGCGAGCGCGTCCAAACGACGTGATGCCAGCGGCCGTCGTTGAGCGCGGCAGGAGAGTGGGTGATGACATCCGTGCCGCCGCGCGGTCCGGCGCCTGCGATGACCCGGCCCGGACTGCCATCGGCTGCCGATCCGGCTACGATCGTCCAATCGCCCGAGCCGTCGCCGGCGGTGGCTTTGGAGACCAGCGTAGGCGCTGGCCGGCCAGTACCTTTCCGTAAATGGTTGTTGCGACTGAAACCAGAACTCGACCGAGAGCGCGCTCGCGGCCAGATCCGCATGCGCCGGGACGAAAACATGAGCGCCGCCGGAGAGCGAGATTGCCCGGCCGCCGATGGCCGGCACCCCAGTGGCCGATTGGACGGGGCCGCGGTATTCGGCCGCGTGGCAGGCCATTTCGTCCTGGGCCTTCGCACCGGCTTTCGGTTCGGCTTCGTCGAACCGCCACCATGCCAGCGGGCGATCATCGCGCACCTGCCGAGGATAGTCGGCCCGCGCCACCGGCGGCGCAGCCGACACCATCACCAGGAGCAACCAGCCGACCGCGCGCACCATCGAATCCTCGCCGCCGGACCTGGGGGTCATGCATTTCAGCCCCATGTTCCCAGTTTACCCGCAAACGGCGGCCGAATCACGACTTGCTCAGGGCCTCCTGGGCCGGCAAATCGGTGCCCGCATCCGATCCCTGCCTGGCAACCAGCTCGATCACCCGCATCGACTTCCAGCGTCCCTGCTCGAACCGCCACAAGTAGCCCAAGCCGACGAACACGATGAACACCGTCACGGCGACCCAGGGAATCGTGAGGCTGGAGTAACCCAAGTACCGCGCCGTCCACGTCGGCAGAATCAACAGCACCAGGCCCGAGACGAACGAAAACAGGAGCGCGAACCGCGTATCGCCCGCCCCGCGGGTGGCCGAACTGAACACGATCGCCATCGCGTCGAATAGCGCGTAGACGGCCACATAGCGCAACAGCTCGACAACCTGCTCTTCGAGCGCGGGATAGTTAGTGGTCTGCTCCGAGAGCGAGTAGGGCAGCAGAATCAGCCGCGGGGCGAACAGGTAGATCGCAGAGAACACCGCGATGTAGGCCATCGACAAGGCAAATGCCAGCCGCGTGGTCCGGACCGCCAGCTCCGGCCGTCCCTCGCCGATCCGCTGGCCGGTGAGCGTCACGACGGCCGTGCCCATGCCGAGGATGGGAATGAACGCCAGCGAGTTCAGGTTGAAGGCCAGGCTCGTGGCAGCAAGGTGCTCGGGCCCCAGCGAACCGATCATCTGCACGAACAGGGTCCAAACGCTCACGTCGATCAATAGTTGAAAGCCATTGGGCAACCCGAAGCGCATCAAGCGGGCAAACAGCGCGCGGTCGAAACGCCAGGCGGTGCCCAGGGCATAGTGCTTGCGCTCGCGGTGCATGAGTAGCGCGGCAATATACATCAGGCTGGCCAGCGTCCAGGCGATGACGGTGGCTGGCGCCGCGCCGCGGATTCCCATGGGCGGAATGCCGAGCTTGCCGTAGATCAGCACGTAGTCGAGCACGCCGTTGATGAGCGCAAGGCCACGTTGACACACATGATCATCCGTGTTTTGCCGCGTCCGCTCCAGAAGCAGGCCAACGTATTTTCCAGTAAGAGCGGAAAAGCTCCGTAGCAGAGCACGCTGAAAAATTCGGTTTCCAGCCGGCGAATCTCCGGGGCGTGGTTGAACCAGACAAAGATCGCCGGCGCCAGCGGCACGATGGCCAGCAGCACCAGCCCGGCCAGAAAGGCAAAGTAAATTCCCTGCCAGAGCACGGCCCCGATCCGCCGCGGCTCGCCCGCTCCGCTGTACTGGGCCACGAAGGCGTTCACGTAACCGGCGGTGCCGAACGGCAGACTGACGAGCATCCAGTGCAGCATGCCCGCCGGCAGTGTCGCGGCCATCGCGTCGGCCGAATAGCGGGTCAGAAAAATCCGGTCCATCACGTACATCAGCGATGCCGAACCGGAGCTGATCACCAGCGGCAGCGCCACCCGCACGAGCTCGCGCAGACTGCCAGGCGCAGCGGGCGGCGTGGCATCGTGGAGCGGCAGTTGTTCCTTGAGCATCGTTTCCATGAAGCACACCTGCCGCGACGAAGCATTGGCTCGAACTCGTCCGAAGCGAAACGTTCCGAAAGGGCTCAGAGACAAAGACCCCACGCCAAGGGGGCCGGGTTCGCCCTCCGTTCATCCTTGCAGGCAGCGGTCCGGGGTCAATCCGGGCAGTTGGCGTAGCGCTTGGCGAGCTTGGCCGCGATCGTTCCGATCGCGTAAAAACCGACCGACGTTCGCGCGACGTGGGTCAGCAGATCGAAGGCCCGCCAGCGGTTCCAACCGTAATCCTGCTCCAGCCAGAGGATTAGTTGGGCAAAGGCGAGCGCGGCGGAGCGCTCCATCGGCGCGCCGGAAACCACGGTCATGATCTCGTCGGCCGTCTCGATCCGCGGCCAGGCCAGCCGTTTGTCCTTCACCAGCCGGACCGTGATCCTGCTGACGGCCGGCATTTCCAGGCCGCTGGCCGACAATTCGCCATGCCCCATCGCCGCGTGGGCATCGCCCAGATAGAGCAAACCGCCCGGCACGAACACCGGCAGGAAAATCGTGCTGCCGGGCCGCACCTCGATGATGTCCATATTGCCGCCATGCGGACCGGCGGGCAGCGTGCCGGGCACCGACCAGTCGGGAGCCGTACCGATGCATCCCAGCATCGGATCGTACGGAATCTGGAGCTTGTCGCTCCAGTGAACCAGGCCCTCGCGGATCGGGCACACGTGCACCCCATGCGGGCAATCGCTGCCGAGCCATTCGGTCAGCTGCCGGGCTTCGCCGGTCCGGGTGGCGCACTGGCCGATCAGCGGCTCGATCGACTCGATCGTCACCGCCAGGGCGTCGCCGGGCTTGGCTCCCTCGACCCAGATCGGACCGGTTTGCGGATTGCTCTTGGGCACCGTCGTGCGGTCACGGCGATCGGCATTGGTGCGAATCTGGCCCGAGAAGGCATCCTCCGACTCGACGACGATCGTCTCGCCCGGCTCGATCCGCAGCCGCGGCGGCTCGTGGCGGGAAAACTCGTAGACCAATGGACCGAGCGGGATGCGCTTCATGAGGGGCGTTGTCCAACAGGCAGGATCGAGGGATGGGATAGATCGCCTTCGGCGGCCGAGCCGAGTTGATCTTGCTCCCAGGCGGCCAGCCACGCCTGCCAGGAGATCGGCACGCAGCCGAAGACCAACTGATCGCGCGCCGACGCGCCGGTTTCCAGCCGCCAGGGGGCGAGCGGATCGGATTGCGGCGGCCAATCGCGGAGCGGATAGACCACCTCGCGGGGACCGCCGCGCCCCAGTTCGACGACGAGGCCGCGATCGTCGAGCCGGTACTCATCGTCCGGCGGCACCAGCTGGGCATCGAGTTGCTCGCGAACCAAGTCGACGCCCGCCAGCTTGTAGAATCCGGCCAAGGCATTGGCCAGCGTATGCCGCTGGCGGCGGCTGAGGCGGTCGAGCCAGCCCCGCTGGTGTACGGCGGCTACGAGCCAGCCAGAGTGTTCCTCCAGCGCCAGCCATAGGCTCTGCTCGCCTAAATTGGGCGCGTACAGTTCGACCAGGATCCGATTGGTGCCGAGTTGGATTTCGCCGACGCTCGAGGGCCCGGCCCGCCAGCCATCGCTTTCGACCAGCAGCGTCATCAGCTCGCGCTGCACGAAGCGGCGGAGATGCAGCTCGACCCCCTTCAGGCTGGCGGCCGGCTTGCCCGAGGCGTGCCAGTCGCCGGTCAAAAAGGCCCGGCGGTCGGTCCGGCGGCGCTTGGCGTAGAGCTTGGGCAGGGTGCCCGAGCGGAACCCGGGCCGCATGAAGCGAATGACGGTTTCGCCATGATGCCCGACGATCACGGGGCGAAGATTGGGTGAGCGGTTCACCGCGTACAACCGCCAGTTTTCCTTGAACTCCCAGACCAGAAAGCCGAACACGCCGGGAATCGAAAGCATGATCAGCGATGCCACGGTCGTGGCCCAAACTTTGCCGAGCGGCCCGGCCAGAAACGCGATCAGGTAGCCGGTGAACGGCAGAATGATCTTGTGCCCGACCGTCACGACGGGGAAGTGCTTGATCGGATTGATCTGCGGCTCGATGAACACGTTGACGAAAATCCGGATGATGTAATCCACGACGCGCCAGATCGGCGTCAGAACCGCCTTGACCACGGTCGTGGCCGTGCGTTCGCCGGCCCGGAACCGCAGCCATTCGTCGACGGTGTAGAGCAGGCGCTCGATCGTTTCCAGAATTCGCTGGAACACCTCGACGATGAACCGGAACAGGGCCGTAAAGACGTGAATCCGCAACCGGTGCCAGACGTTCACGACCCAGTCGGTGACCAGTTCATCGACGTTGCGGCCAAACCGCGAATTGAGCAGCACGTTCACTCCGATGAACGTGCCGGCCGCCGTTTCCAGCGTGGTTTTGCGGTTGAGCAGTTGGATCAAGCCCGCCACCAGCAGGGCCGTGACCAGCCCCGGCTTGAACAGGAATCGCTGGAGCCAGCGGAAATAGGGGCTCGCGAGCACCGCTTGGACCAGCGGCAGCTTGAGCAGCCGACCCGGCCACTCGATCAGCACCAGGTGCGAGCGCCCGGCCGGCGTTCCAGAGCCCTTCGAAACAGGCCGAGCGGAAGCGCTCGTGGTGGATCGATAGCTCCAAGAGCAGGCCCAGCCCGGCCAGCAGCGGCCACGAGTCGAACGGCGGGCGCCAGACGGCCGCTGGCTCGGGGGACGTGACGTGCGACGCGACCTCGCCGGCCATGATGTGCGTGTGAAACAGCTGTAGCAAGTGATCGACGAACGCCAGCGCCAGATACGCCCCGCCGAAAGGCAGCACCACATACCGCGTGAGAAATCGCCCCAGCGGCGTGCCGAAGCCGAGCGAGCTGACCCGCTGCGGCAGCCGCAGATAGGTTTCGCCCCGGCGATACACGCTGTCGAGCGAACCGGCCAGCACAAAGTCGGCCTGCAGCAACTGATCGCCCGAGAGCCAGGGGGCCAGGCCGCTCAGATCCAAGTCGGGCAGCTTGAGATTGTTGCGCGACGGCGCGTCGCGCAAGTCGCTCATAGTCAGGAAGCCCCGTTCCACGATCCGATCGAGCAATTCGTCGACCAGCTTGCGGCGGGCAACCCGCTCGGGCAGATTCTGCGGCACCAGTCCAACCTGGTCAAGCGCACCGTCGATCTTGGGGCGAAACGAGCTCCGCAGCTTGCTCTCGGTACGGTGCACGGCGGTCTCGAACAGGTGCTGCAACCGCCGTCGGGACCGCTCGGTCAACCGGACCGCCGCCAAGCGACTGCGGGCCGAGCGCAGATGCTTGACCATCAGCACGTCGCGCTGCCCGGGCAGGGGCCGCTTGAGCGGCTGCTTGCCCAGCGACCAGAGCCAAGGCCAGAGGTTCAAAGCGAACACGCCGCGTTCGTGATCGAGGCAAACCTTTTGCAGGTCGTACAGCAACCGGGCTTCGCGCGTCCAGACGCCGCGCGAGGCATATTCCAGTAGCGGGGCCAGGGCCTTCGACCATTCATCGACGTCGGCCGCGGCCGAACCGCAGGCCGCGTGCAGTCGCCGCGAGAGCCGCTGCAAATCGGCCGTCGCCGCAGCCCGCGCGACAGCCGCGTCCTCGTCCTGCACGTAGCCGGACGCCTGCATTCGGAGCACCGCGGCGCGAACCACATTCCCGCGCACTGCGGCCAGCCGGGCCTTCTCCATGCCCCGTCGATATTGCAGCGCCGAACGCGGCGACGCCGCCCGAACCGGCCGTCGCTGATGCAAGCGTTCCGCCGCTTCGCGGACGGCTTCGGCATGTTGTTGCGGGTCGGGAGCGCCGGCCAGCCGGGTGGCCGCGAGCAAGCCGGGCCCGTCGACGTCGGTCGACAGCACTTCGTCGATCCGGTTCAGGTCGCGCAGCTCGGGAAAGTAGCTTCGCAGCAGATCTTCGGCAAAGAAGCGCAGCTCCAGGTACACCGCCGCGAACTCGATGTAGGTCGACAGCTCGTCGCGGGGCGGCAGCAGATAATCCTCTTGCCGGAGCACCGAGCGAATTTCGGCGAACTCGGCTTGTCCGATTTGGGCGATCCGCCGCGCGAGCGTGGCCGCGTCGAATCGGCCCTCGGCCTGGAGTTGCTCGAAGGCCAGATGCACCCGGGCGTGGAACAGCAGCCGCCAATACTTCAGCAGCAGCTCGTCGGTCGAGAGCGTGGCGATCCGCTGTGGCGTGGGCCGGGCCAACAGGATCAAGCGCTCGGCCAACGTGATCTCGGCCGCCAGGTCGAGCTCCGCCAGATCGACGATCGCGAGCAGTTCGTCGCGCGAGATCGCATAGGTCTTGCGGTGCGGCACCCGCAGCCCGAAGCCCGCGATGCCGGCGTGCTGTTTGATCACCCGGCGGAGCATTCGCGGCGGAATCAGAATCGCCGTCGGATCGGCGGCATGCACCGCCTGCTCGAGCTCCGGCAGCCCCAGCCCACCGCGAGCATCGACGAGCGGCTGCTGGGGCGACTGGGTCATAGATTCCCGGATGGACTTTAGCGGGCGGCCGGTGGCAGCGCGAGCTGGCGCGGCGCTCGGGGGAGACCGCGCCCACCCGGATCGCCGAATGCTTCATTTTAGCGGAAAGCCGCTAGCACCCCAGGGGCGCGGTGGAAGGCGCCCGATCGGCAATCCCTGGCAGCAAGCACTTGCGGGCAGTCTGCTAGCAGGCCGATCGTGGGCGGCCATTCAGGCCGATAAGTCTTTAAGGGCCAAAGCGACCCGCGCGACCGAGTGGCGGCCAAGCCGCCCCGTGGAGCGGCCCCCCGAGAAACTGGACTTCGCCGCGGCGGCAAAACGGATAGCATTGCGACCACGCCCTCCAGTTCGGCGGAGTCCCGTCGTGCATTTCACTGCTGTCAGGCGGCAGCACTCCGTGATGCGACATCGAACCTTTTGGATTTTGCCGGCCTTGGTGCTAGGACCCGTCCTGGCCATGGCTGGCCTTGTTGTCGACGCGGCCGCTGACGACCCAGCGGATGTCCAGTGGCCGCCCAAGCCGTTCGCCGGCCTGCAATACCCGGCGCCGGCCGAGCAGCCGGCCCCGATGCCGTCGCTTTCTCCCCTAAGCCCGCCGGGCGCGATATCCACGCTGAGCTCGGCGGGCGCGGTCAAGCCGGCCAGTGCCAGCGATCCGCTGGCGCTCGATCGTCCGACGGCCGAGGACGTGCCCGTGCCTGGTCAGCCGGTGCAGCCGTTTCAAATGCCCAACGGCGACGTGATCGGCCGCGATGGCATTTTGACGATCTACGACGCGGCAGCGCCGCTGCCCGACTGGAGCTTTTCGGCCGACGTGTTGTTTCTCGATCGCTCGATCGGCACCAACAATCGGCTGGGCGGAGTTTATTCGTACAACACCCACTCGTTCATCGAGCACCTGAACAGCTCGGACGCCGGGTTCAACGTGCAGCCCGGCATGCGGCTCCAGTTGATCCGCCGGCTGAACGAACAGGTGGCCTTTGAAGCGATCTACTTCGGCCTGCAAAGCTGGTCGGCGGGCAACACGCTGTACGTCGACCCCTTCGGATCGAACACGGTGGCCTACTCACCCTACACCCAGACCGATGCTTTGATCGGCGGCTTCGGCACGAGCTTGGGCTACGTGAATCGCTCGAGCATCAACAATGTCGAGTTCAACCAGCTGTTCAAGCGGGTCGATTTCGGCAACTGGCGATGGAGCACGCTTTGGGGCGTCCGCTACCTGCTGCTGAGCGACCGGCTCGACATCACCGGCCTGGACAACTACTACCCGGCCTACGAGAACGTCAACCTGAACAGCACCAATAACCTGCTCGGCCTGCAAGTCGGAACCGCCTGGCAGCGCGACTGGAACCGCCTGCACCTGCAACTCAACGGCAAGGCGGGCTTGATGGCCAACATCATCCACTTGCACGAAACGAACATGAATTCCAGCGGCGTGTACGGCTCGCCGTCGGGCTTCTACCCCTACGACGTCAGTGCCAATCGGGGCTCGGTGGCCGGCGTGTTCGATCTCTCGGCCGTGGCCACCTACAACGTGAGCACGAACTTCCTCGTGCGGCTGGGATACCAGCTGCTGTTCGTGCCGGGCGTGGCGCTGGCGCCCGACCAGCTCGATGGCGTGGTGCGCCAGGACAGCATCTTCCTGCACGGCCCGATGGCCGGCTGCGAGCTGCGCTGGTAGCGCATGGCGCGGATCGCTATTGCCGTCCCAGGCAATACAGGTGCGACTGTCCGCGGAGCAGCAGCACGTCGTCGACCAAAGCGGGCGAGGCGGAGAACGAGTCGTCCAGGCGGTTGGTGGCCAGGACTTCCAACTCTTCGGCGTCCTTGATCACAAGCGTATTGCCGTCGCGGCCCACCAGGTACACCCGTCCCGCCGCGGCCACCGGCGAAGCATAGACGTTGCGCAGTCCCTCGAGGCGATTGGGCCCGAACAGGGCCTTGCCGGTCTCGACGTCGAAGCAGGACAGGATCGCATTGTTGTTGGCATAGAAATAGAGCCGCCGCCCCGAGAGCAGCGGCGAGGGCACGTAGGGCGTGTTGCGATCGTAGCTCCAGACGATGGCATCGGTACCGGTCAGATCGCCGGTCCGCCCGAGCCGAATTGCCAATGCGCGCTCCCCTTGAACCCGCTGGTCAGGTAGACCATGTCGCCGGCTGCGACGGGACTGGGGATCGAGTTGGTGGTCAATCCGGCACACTGCCAGACGAGTTCTCCCGTGGCCAGGTCGTAACTGCGGATCTTGTTTGTGGCCGCGGTCACGACCTGCGGCCGGCCCTCGTGCTGGACGATGAGCGGCGTGCCCCATGAGGTGGCTTCGTCGCGCGGCTGCCGCCATAGCTCGCGGCCGGTCTGCTTGTCGAATGCGGCGATGAAGTCGTCCCCTTCGTGGTCCCAATTCACGACGATGGTGTCGCCGAACAGGGCCGGCGAGCTGCCGGCGCCAAAACCGTTGCGAGTTTGCTGCCGTCCCAGGTCCTTTTGCCATTTGAGCTGACCGGCCAGGTCGTAGCAGTACAGCCCCTGCGAGCCGAAATAGGCGCAAACGCACGTGCCGTCGGTCACCGGCGACTGCGAGGCAAAACTGTTGTCGCCGTGGTGCCCCTCGGCGGGAGCCTCGGTCCGGGCAACCCGCTCCCAGACGGTCTGTCCCGTCGCCCGATCGAGCGCCATCAGCACGAACCGCTGCTCGCCTTGCGGCCCGCCGCCACCACGTCGACCGCCGGCTCCGCCACCGCGTCCCGGACGATTGCCGCCCGGGCGGTCCGGGCGACCGCGGCCGCGCGGCGAGTCGTCGCCTTCGGCACGCGCCTTGTCGTCGCTGGCCGTCTCGCTGCCCGCGGCCGGTTTCGCGTCGCTGGGGATCGCGGTCTGGATGAAAATCAGTTTTTGCCAAACGATCGGCGTGGCGTTGCCGCTGCCGGGAATCAGGACCTTCCAGCGGACGTTTTTCGAGTCGCTCCATTCGACGGGTGGATTGGCTTGGGGAGCGGCGCCCCGTTCCCAGGGGACCGCGCCATTGCGGCCAGCTCTGCTCGGCGGCCGCGCTCGCGATTAGCACGAAACCGAGTGCAACCGCAAGGCCGAAGGTATGCAGCCCCGGCCCGTCTGTCTGCTGGCTATCCATAACACTGATCCTCCAGAATCGCTGTCGGCCGAGAATACACACACCCGACGGTCGCTCACCCCGTTCGACAGGTCGGCCAGCCGCCAAGCTAAAGCGTGTGGTGGATCGGTGCAATCCACGGATTTGCCCTGACCCCCGCCCAACTGTCCCACTTGCGTTTGCGGCCGGTTATCATAGCGGCATGCCTGCCAGCGCCCCCCTTTGCCACCAATGCATACACCGAAATCTCTCGCGCAGTGCGCGGGCAAACGTCGCTGTGGCGCTGCTTCTCCTCGCCGTGACCCCGCTGCCGGGGGAAGAGCCGGCCGCCAAGCCACAGCCTCCCTTGAGCATTGCGACCGGCCGCCCTGCCCCGCAGCCGGACAAAGACTATGAACAGTGGCGCGAAGCCCAGCGCGGCACCCAGGCCACGTCCCCGGAGGCGATTCATGTGCCACCTGGTTATGAGGTCGAGCTGCTGCGTTCGGCCCAGCCGGGCGAAAACTCCTGGGTCAGCATGGCAATCGATCCCGCCGGGCGGATCTTGCTGGCTAAGGAAGGAACCGGCGATGGCCAGGAGCGGGGCATCCTGCGGATCACCCTGCCGCGAGATCAGACCGGCGGCAAGGTTGAAGCGATCGACGACACCCTGCAGGAATGTCGCGGGCTGCTGTGCGCTTTCGGCAGCTTGTACGCCCGTTGCAATAAAGCCAGCCCGGGCCGGCCGACCGGTTTGTACCGGCTGCGCGACACCGACGGCGACGACCGCTACGACGAGGTCCAATTGCTGCGGGCCGAGCCCGGCGGCGGGCACGGCATCAACGACCTGGTCCTGGGCCCCGACAATGGGCTGTATCTGATTCAGGGGGACGAATCGAAGCTGCCGGCCGATTACCCGGCGGCCGAGTCGCGCGTTCAGCACTTCGGCTACGACCAATTGTTCCCCGATCTGGAAACCCGCGGCACGCCGACCTACGAGCGCCCGCCGCCGGGTTACCTGGTGCGGACCGATGCCGACGGCAAAACCTGGGAAGTGCTGGCCGGCGGATTGCGGAACCCGTTCGGACTGGATTTCAACCCCGACGGAGAGCTATTCACCTACGACGCCGACATGGAGTGGCACGTAGGCCTGCCGTTTTACCGGCCGACGCACTTAATTCATCTGGTCTCGGGCGTCGATTACGGCTGGCGAAGCAGCACGCGACCCTGGCCGTTCTATTATCCCGAGCGGCCGCCGGCTAATCTGATCGTCGGGCTCGGGTCGCCCACGGCGGTCAAGTTCGGCACGCACAGCCATTTTTCCAATCGCGACCGCCGGGCGCTGTTCATCCTCGACTGGGCCTATGGCCGGATTTTGGCGATCCACATGCGGCCTGCCGGCGCGAGTTACGAATGCACGGCCGAGCCGTTCATCGACGGCCGCCCGCTGAACGTGACGGACCTGGATTTCGGCCCCGATGGGGCCATGTACTTCACCACCGGCGGCCGGCAGACGCAATCGGGCCTGTATCGCCTGCGCTACGTGGGCGGCGAAGGCTTGCCACCGGCCAGCACGAGCGAGCTGCCCGTCGAGGACCACGATCCGGCTACTGTCGCACAGCGGGCCGCGGCTGCCGAAGCCCGAGCCCTGCGCCGATCGCTCGAAGCCTTCCACGCCCGTCAGGATGCACAAGCGGTGCCTGCCGCCTGGCCGCACTTGGCGAGCGCCGATTCCTGGATTCGCTGCGCGGCCCGGGTGGCGATCGAATCGCAGCCGCTCGCCGAGTGGCAGGATCGGGCCCTGGCCGAACAGAATCCGACGGCGGCGCTGACGGCCCTCCTGGCGCTCGCGCGAACCGCCGACCATGCGCTGCAGCCCAAGCTGCTCGCGCGGCTCGATCAATTTGCCTGGACGCCGCTCTCTCCCGACGAGCGGATTTTGCTGGTCCGTTGCTACCAGTTGGCGTTCATTCGCCTCGGTGCGCCGGACGAAGCGACGGCAACACGCACGGCCACGCGGCTGCTGGCCGGCTATCCTAGCGGCTCAGTGCCGCTCGACCGCGAATTGTGCCAGCTGGTGGTGTATTTGCACGCGCCCGAGGTCGTGGCAAAGACCGTGCCGCTGCTGGGCCAGACCGAGGCCCAAGTTGATCGGCTGCTATTCCTTGAAATGCTCTCGGGCGTGAATGCTGGCTGGACCCGTGAGTCGACCGGCGAATACTTCCAGGCTCTGGCCCGGGCGAAGCGCGAACGCGGCGGCCGGACTTATCCGCAATACGTCAAGTTGATCGAAGAGGCGGCGCTAGCTCGGCTGTCGGCCGGGGAGCGGCTGGCGCTGTCGACCCTGCTCGATCCGCCGGCCCAGCAGCCGGCCGAGCCCGCGCCGCCGCGGCCCGTGGTCAAAGATTGGACGCTGGTCGATTTGGCTGACCAGCTCAAGCAAGTCGACCGGGGCCGCAACTTCCAGCGCGGCGAAGCCATGTTCGCTGCCGCCACCTGCAAGGCCTGCCACCAGGTGGGCAATGTCGGCACGCTGGTCGGACCCGACCTGACCAATGTCAGCCGGCGGTTCTCCACCTCCGACATCCTCCGGGCGATCCTCGAGCCTTCGCTGGCCATCGACGAAAAATATCGTTCGACCGTCGTCACCACGACCGACGGCCGGCAAGTCACCGGCACGCTCGTCGAAGAAGACGACCGGCAGCTGGTCCTGTCACCCAACCCGCTGTCGACCGACCTGGTGCGGATCGCCAAAGCCACCGTGGAAGACCGCCGGCTGTCGCCCGTTTCGCCGATGCCGGCCGGCCTGCTCCGCACGTTGAGCGAAGACGAAATCCTCGACCTGCTGGCGTTCATCATTTCAGGCGGCGACGAATTGCACAGCCGGTTCGAGAAATCAAAGTGAATCGCTAATCCATCCCACCATCCCCTGCCTTCTCAGAGAGATTCCCACTATGAAAGCGTTTGCCCGGCGAAGCGGTTTGATCGTTGCGATTGCGGCAGCCCTGGTTGTGGCTCGGCTGCCGGGCGATGAGTACAAGAGCGGCAAAGTCTGGCCGAAGCCGAAGGTCATCGATCCCGGGGCCCCCTGCGGCGGCGCGCCATCGGACGCGATCGTGCTGATCGGCGAGGGGGAGTTGTCGGCCTGGGTCGGCGGCGAGAAATGGCTCCGCGAGGGGGCGGCCGTCACGGTCCGCGGCGGCGGCGCAACCACCAAGCAATCTTTCGGCGACTGCCAGGTTCACGTCGAATGGGCCACGCCGGAGAAGGTCGAGGGCTCGGGCCAGGGGCGCGGCAACAGCGGCGTCTATCTGATGGGCCGTTACGAAGTGCAGATCTTGGATTCGTACGACAACGAAACCTATTACGACGGCCAGGCCGGGTCGATCTACAAGCAAAGCCCGCCGCTAGTGAACGCCTGCCGCAAGCCGGGCGAGTGGCAGACGTACGACATCATTTTTACTGCCCCGCACTTCGACGCGGCGGGCAAGTTGACCAAACCGGCCACCATCACCGTGCTGCAAAACGGCGTCTTGGTGCAGAACCATTTCCAGATCGAGGGCACCACGGCCTGGGACGCCGCCCCGGCCTACAGTGCCCATCCGGAAAAGCTGCCCCTCAGCCTGCAAGACCACGGCAACCCGGTGCGGTTCCGCAACATGTGGGTGCGCGAGTTGTAGGGCGAAAGGGCAGGTTGTAACCGCTCAGCCCCAGGGCCAAAGTACGGCTTTCAGCCTGTCGGTGCCTCGGGTTCGGATTGCGCGAATCCGGCTGCGCGAAGTGGTGATTCTAATCGAGACGCTTTCATACCGATTCGGCAGCTCCTCCGCAGTTGCCGTGTCCGGCACGCGAAACGCCTGCAGATCTGAAGTACGGGATTCGCAGCGGCAACCGGACGTTCGGAAGGTCACTTCCAATCGGGCCGAATTGCCGGCGGCATCGAGCTGGGCCAGGTTTTCCAGCACCTCCGGTGCGCGCTCGTAGGGAAGCTGGCACAGCCACCAGTTTCGTCCGCAATGCACGAAATACATGGTCTTGCTCCGATTTGGCCCGAGCGTGACCCTCACGGGCTCTTCGTCGAAGTACTGGGCCAAGTGGGCGGAGATTGCGGTTGCGGCCTCGTCAATCTTCATGCCGGCGACGTGGACCCGGCCGAACTGCCAATCACCCCCGAGGCGGACAGTTCCGTCGTTCTCAATACCGTAGCGGTGGCACGTGACCGACGGCGGCCCGGCGGTCACGAGCTCGTCGTACGGCGCGAGCACGTAGTCCTCTTCGTCAACGTCGGTCGGTGGCAGTAGCGTTGCAAATTGCCGCTCCAGGTTCCTTTCGTCCGCCGCCAGGCGGGCGGCCTGCCACGATCCGATTCCGGTCACCGAGAAACCGATGAGCACCAAACCGGCGATTGCAAATAATGCCCGGTCCTCTCGTGTTTCCCAGCGGATAATTCGGCCCAGCCGCGCGTCGACAGCAAGGATAAACGCCGAGAGACAGCAGCGGGGCAGCCGTGGTAGACGGTAGGTCTGCCGGGCGTCGCGCGCGGCCGCGCTGGACTTTGGGCCTGCCGCGCCTCGTCTGGCGAGTCGTGCGTGAGCAATTGCATGCTACCGGCGCCTCACTACGAGGTGCCAGCATCCAAGGAAGACCACCCGGCGCGGCGAAATCAGCGAACCCGGCGCCCATTCATCGGTCAGAATCCACCCGCAAACGCGATCGGCACAATCATCGATAGCGTCTTGTAAGGTGTCGTGAACTACGAGAACTCGATCGCCCGGTAGGACGAGATAATTCGTCGAACCGTCGCCGCCGCAAATACCGGCTAAGCTGATCGGCAGGACTTGGACAACACTGCCGGGCCCTGGCACGTCGCGCTCGATCCAGATATTGCCGGTCCCCAAGCGCGGCAGTTTCGGTGTTCTCGCCAACACATCCAGAATCGTGTCATTCGAGTCCAGCGGAATCAGCAGGCTCCGCTCACGATCCCCAGATTGCCGGACGACCAGACTGCAACTGCGGCTTGTGACGTCCTCATCGCCGGCGTCTGCCACGTCGCAGTCGGGATCGCCGTCGACGTCAACCGGCGCCGCGCTAAGCTGCCGATGCTGTCGCGCCACGACTGACGGACCACAGCCGCCTCATTTGCCGCCACGGGCCGAACTTCCCGTCGCATAGCCGACGCCACCAGCGCCACTATTGCGACGATGCCGACAAGCACCCACAGGGCCCGATCGAACTGCCGGCCGACGCGCGTCGAGCGCGTTCGGCACGCCGCATTTCGGTCAACGAACTGTGCGAACGTGGTGGATTCCATTCCGTCTCCCCGGCAGCCCTGGCGGGATTGACCTAACCCCAACGTCCGGGCAACTCTACCCCTGGCGGGCACTCCGGGTAAAGCCGGAACCGACAGCATCGAAACGCTCCTGGACCGATCCGCCTGCGCCGGCTTAGGATAAGAGAACTGCGCCGGC
Source organism: uncultured Planctomycetaceae bacterium (assembly GCA_963828155.1). Classification (GTDB taxonomy): domain Bacteria; phylum Planctomycetota; class Planctomycetia; order Pirellulales; family PALSA-1355; genus CAWCAX01. The sequence goes on along the minus strand of CAWHDQ010000004.1, from coordinate 492,938 downwards.
TGCGCAGCACCAGGCAAACCAAGCACGGCACGGGGCGGGAGACGGAGCTTGAAACCAGCGGTCACTACTTTTGTCGCCGTCAGGCTAGCGATCTGCGCGCTGCTGGGGTGCGCCGTGCAGATATCGATTCCACCTGCGGTTCGCGGCGATGATAAACCGGCTCCGACAGCCAAGCCGGCCGCTCCGGCCGGCCTGACGGCTCGCGAGAGGCAGAAAGTCGCCACGCTGCTGGGCGCGTTTCAAAAAGCCAAGGGCAAGGCCGACACCCGCGACCGGATCGTCGAGCAGGTTCTGGCAATCGGCGGCCCGGCCACCAGCCAGTTGTTGGCGGTGATCGAAAAGGAAGTCGCAGGCCAGGGCAACGGCTACGACCAGAAATTCCAGAAACGGGCCGCGGCACTGTCGCGCGGCAAGACCGACAAGGTCGACTTGAACGAACTCGCGCGGCTGCGTTCGGCCGTGCTCGACCTGAAACAACAAGACGGCCTGACCAAGGAGCTGATCGAAAAGCAGGGCGATCCGGCCGTGACTCGGCTGGGCGAGCTGCTGGTGCTCGACCGGCAGACAGTGCTCGACAAGTCACCCGAGCTGCGGCCCGACCGCACGAAGCTGTTGGCTCTGGGGCGGTACTGGGAAGTCGTTTCGGCGGCACTGCAGCGGCAGCGGGCGGCGTCCAACGCGGCTCAGACCGACCTCTTGGCCGAGACGGACAAGGCCCCCAGCTTCGAAGACTATCTGCAAGGCGCGGAGCAGCTCTCCGCCCAGACGGCGATGCCAATGGACGACGCCACCCGGGCAGTGCTCAAGTCCAATGCGGCCCTGGCGCCGAAGATCGATCCGGAAGAAGCCCGGGCGATTTTGGGCTGCAACCTGCTGCGGATCCTGCTGGGCCTGGCGCCGCTGGAGATCGACCTGCAGCTCTGCGCCGCCGCCCGCGACCATTCGCAGGACATGGAGAACCTGAAGTTCTTCTCCCACGAGTCGCCGGTCGAGGGCAAGACCGACCCCTGGGCCCGGGCCAAGAATTTCAACACCTCCGCCTCGGGCGAGAACATTTACTTCGGCAATGCCGACGGCAACGCGGCCAACCAGGCCTGGTTCCACAGCCCGGGCCACTTCAAGAACATGCTCGGCGACCACGTCCGGATCGGCCTGGGGCGGAGCGGGGTGTACTTCACGGAGATGTTCGGGAAATAGGTCTTCCTGAGAAGTACGGGAATGGCCGCGAAAAAGAAGAGTTGCCGTAAAGAAGAAGATTGGCCGCGAAAAACACAAAAAGGCACAAAACAAGCGGGACAATCAGCGAGAGATATCAACGTGCGGCTGTTCCGTCTTAATTGCCTGCCTTTTTGTGTTTTTCGTGGCCAATCTTCCTCGTCGTACCTTCGCGGTTAGTTTGCTTCTTCAACTAACTCCCGGCGATACGGGATCGAGTCCATCGCGCCGGGGCGGCTGATGGCGAGGGCGGCGGCCCGGCAGGCGGTTTCGAGGCAGATGCGGTTGTCGGTGCCGCGGAGCCGCTCGGCGAGGAAGTAGCCGAGGAAGGTGTCGCCCGCGGCGGTCGTGTCGACGGCTTGCACTTCGACTGCCGGCACGTGTAGCTGCTGACCGTCGGCGGCATAGAGGACGCCCGCGGCCCCGAGGGTGAGCACGAGTTCCGCGTTCGGAAACTTGCAGCTCAGGCGGGCGATCATCTCGGCCGGCGGCCCGGCGCCGACAAGTCCTTCGGCCTCGCTTTCGTTGGCCACGAGCATGGTCACGCAATGGAGCGGATAATCGAGGACCTCCGGGGTGAACGGCGCGGGTTGAACACCACGGGCAGCCCCCGCGCGGCAGCGCGCTCGATGGCGTAGGGCACGCTGCTGGTTTCGTTCTGCACGAGCAGCCAGTCGCCCAGTCGGGAAGCCGCGAGGGCCGGGTCGATGTCGGCCGGCGCGAGCTCGTGATTCGCACCGGCCAGGAGCACGATCGCGTTCTGCCCGTCGGCGGCGACCTGGATAATGGCCTGCCCGGTGGGCGCGTTGCCCGTGGTAATCGAGCGGGTGTCGATTCCCTCGGCGGCGAGCTTTTCGGCCAGCCAGCGGCCATCGGAACCGATCCGGCCGCAGTGGCGAACCCGAGCTCCGGCCCGGGCCAAGGCAACCGATTGATTGGCCCCCTTGCCGCCGGCGAACACTTGCACGTCGCTGCTCGCCAGCGTTTCGCCGGGCCGGACAACGTGCGGCACGCGAAACACCCGATCGACGTTGAGCGAGCCAATGCTCAGGACCGTGGGCCCGGAGCCCGCCTTCGCCCGGCCAATCATGGCTGCGCGGCCGGCGGTGGGCCGTCGCGATCCAGGGCCAATAGCCGCTGGGCTTCCTTGAGCAGAAATGCGGGATCGGTGAACGGCTTGTAGCCGACGTCCTGCCAGCGGACCTGCCCGGCCCCGTCGAGCAAGAACGCTCCGTGCAGCGGCTGCTGCTCGAAATCGTCGAAGGCCCGATAGGCCTTGAACGCGTCGAGCGACTGGTCCGAAACGATCCGCAGGACCTGCTTCACGTCGGCGCTGGCCCGCGACTCACGCATCGCCTCGAGCGAATCGGTGCTGACGGCCAGCAACTCGATCCCGGCCGCGCGGAACTTTTCGGCGAGCGGAGAGAAAGCATTGAGCTGCTCGACGCAGTGAATGCAGCCGAAGCCCAGGTAAAAGATCATCACCAGCGGCTTGCCACGGTAATCGGCCAGGCTGACGCTCTTGTCGTCCAGATCCGTCAGTTTGAAATCGGCGGCAGCCCAGGGATGCCAACGAAACGGGCCGAGCGAGTCGAGCGGCGGCCGCTGGCCCAGGTCGCGCGGGTCGCTCCGCGGCAGCCGCCAATCGGCCGGTAATTGCCAACTGGCCACGGCGGGCGCCAGCCGCCCGAACACCGGCAGATCGAGCGGGGCTTGAGAGGCGAGGGGCCGGAGCTCGTCGAATGCCCGCCGGGCATCGTCGTTCTTGCCGCTGCGGTAGAGCAGATCGACGCGATTGGCCAGCCGGGCCAGCTTCTGCTGCGTGTCGCGGCTGGTCTCTTCGGCTTTGGCCGGATCGCCCGCCAAGAACTGCACCTGACTGAGCAAAATCGGACTCGTGTCCTTGGCGCTGAGTGAATTCTTCGAGCGCCGCCCGCGCATCGCCGGCGGCCAGTCGCTGATAGCCGACCAGTTCGTGCCGAGCCCGATCGAGCTGGTCCAGGCGGCCTTGAAACCCGTTCTCGGCGTCGGTTTTGGCCTTGGCCACCTGATCGTCGGGTTTTTTCTCTTCCCGTGCTTTGGCCTCGGCTTGCTCGCCCGCCTTTTGTCGCTCGCTCTCGGTCGTCTGCCGCCACTGGTCGAGCTGCGTCAGATAGGCTTCGCCCTGCTGCGACTGCCCCTTGGCCCAATGGGCCCGGGCAAAATGCCGGGCTCGCAAGAGCTGGGCATCGCGATCGCTCGCGGCGTCGAAGTAGCGCTCGTCGTGCTCCAGGGCGAGCAGTTGATCCCACAGCTCCCAATTGGTCAGCACTTCGAGCAGCCGGCGGCGCCCTTCGGCGGCGGTGGCCTCGCCGAAGGCGGGATGCCGCGGCAGCTCGAGCATGTGCCGGCACAGGTCGACGGCCTCGGGCACGCGGCCGGTATGGTCGAGGTTCTCGATCAACCAGCCGCGATTGTGCACGAACAAATACGTTTCGTCAGGCAGCATCCGCGAGCGATTGAAGTAAGCATTGTCGACCCGCAGAGCCGCTTCCTGCTGCCAGGCGCCGTCGGCATAGCGCGCTGGCTGTCGGAATAGGTGTGGCCGGGCATGTGCCACATGTGGGCGATGTTGGGAGCCGAGGGGCCGCACAGCGCCGCCGACTGGAAGGTCCTGGCCTTGTTCGCGCCGGTGAGATCGCCCAGGTGGATGCGATAGTGGTGGGCCGGATGGAGCGGCTCGGCCGCGAGGACTTCGCTGATCAGCGCCTGGGCGGCCAGCCGGCTGCCGATCGGGGCGCCGCGATCGTTGTTGTCCCACATCTGCCAGAGGACGAAGGCCTTGGCCTCCAGCTCGTCGGGATAATGGTTGTAAATGTCTTCCCAGCGGCGCAAGAGGTCGCGGCGGCGCTCCGATTCCTTGCCTCCGCCGCCGTTGAAGTACTGGTGCAGGGCGTCGATCCACTCGCGCTCGCGAGGACTGGCCTTTTCCTTCCGCTCGACGGCTTTGGCCAGGAATGGCTTAGCCCGTTTTTCGTTGTTGAAATTGGCCATCGCCATGCCCCAGTAGGCCATGGCGCAGTCGGCGTCGAGCGCGGCGGCCTGGCGGAACAGGCGCTCGGCTTCGTAATACCAAAAGCCGTGGAGCTGGCCCAAGCCCTGATTGAAAAACGCCTGGGCCAGCGGCGTCTTCGTGGTCACCGCGATCGAGACGTGACCCGTGCCGCCCATCAAATAGGCCGCCTGCCGGGGCCCTTCGTTGAAGACCTCGCCATGCTGCGAGTGGCCGGGCAGGACGCCACCTGGGGCCGCAGCCGCCGGATCGTCGGCCCGGCCGGCGGGCAGGGGCGCAGACCAGCCAGCACAACGCTAAGCCGAAAGATCGCACCATCGCGGCCGGGAAACAGCGGAATACGAGCGCGGCGGGAAAGAGGGTGGGCATGCCTGCCAGTTTACCACCCGGCCGAGCCCACTTGCGAGCGGCAGCCAAAAATCGCGCGGTCGTCTGGCCGCGCGTCAGCCGCCCTGTCGCAGCTGGCCGACGGCCGCCTTGACGTCGCTGCCCAAGACTTTCGAGTCGGTCTGCTTGAGGGCTTTGATCACCAGGCCCACGGCCTGGCCCTCGCTAGCGCCGCGAACCGCCGTCTCCAGCTCGGGCCGACCGGTGATGAAGGAGCGAATCTCGTCGACCGACAAATATTTGGGCAGATAATTGGCGAGCACGGCATTCTCGGCCCGGAGCAGCTCAGCCTTGGGCGCGGCCGGACTGGCGTCGATCACTTGCTGGTTGTTCTCGGCCAGCTTGCGGAGCTTGGCCTCGATCTGGTCGTCGGACAGCGCGGCGTGCGTGGACTCTTCGGTCTGGATGTCGCCCAGGACCACGGCCAGCACGTTGCGGGCCGCTTCGTTCTTGTCCTTGCGGGCCTGGAGCAGGTCGCGCTTGAGACGCTCTTTGAGGCTCACGAGGGCAATCCTTGGGGCGATAGATGACCAGCAAGTAGAAACCGGCCTGGCGTCAGTGTGACGGCTGGCCACCACAAAGAAAAGAGCCCCGGCCGCGGTGCCAGGTTCGCAGTCGCCGCCGAGCCATTCTCGCCGCCGCGCCAATCCCAGCAAAACATCGGGCCCGAACGCGAGTGGCGTCCGGGCCCGAGCGGTCATTGGGTGAATGATGCGCTGAAGCGGCCTGCGCGTGACGCGCTTCGCTGCGGTGAGCTAAGACCGGGATGGCGGCTTCCAGCCGGCGACGGGCGACCGGGTCGGCCGCGACCGTTTCGGGCTGGACCGGCGCTGGCGGCGCGACCAGATCGACCTCGTCGCCGGGCTTCAAGGTCTCCATCCAGGGCGATGCCGCGTCAGGTGTCGTCTTGCAGATCACTACCTGCGAATCGCCGATCACACGCAGATGGTCCCCCTGGACCACCAGTCCGGCTCCTTCGTCGATACCCAAGCCGACCAGGTCGGGATGCTCGGCCAGAACGCCCAACAGCCGCTCCTGGCGATTGCGGCGGAGGAAGTGCTGATCGACGACGGCCCGGGCGAGAAAGTTGAATCCGGCGCCGACGACCGCCTTCGGCGAGCCGTAGCGGATCATCATCCGCGACATGATTGCGGCCCCGGCCGACGTGCCGCCGACCACGCCGCCGCGCTCGAGTACTTTGGTCAGAGCTTGCTCGACCTTGGTGCCGACATAGACGTCAGCCAGGCGGCCCTGCTCGCCGCCGGAAATCCAGACGCCCGTGGCATCCTCCAGCGGTTTGACGAAGTCTTCCTGATTGGCTTCGTCGCGCGAATCGGTATCGAGGAACGAGAGCGACTCCATCGGGAATTCCTTCCACGAGGAGAAGCGTTCCTCCATTTCTTGCCGATTGGGGAAGGGCATCCCGGTCGGAATGATCACGATCTTGGCCTTGGCCCCGTCCGCCAGGCGGATGAATTCGTGGCGAAATCCGTCCGACATGGGACCACCGCCGCAAATCATCAACTTGCCGGCCCCTTTGACCACGGTGGCGGGCAATCCCAGTAGGCTGGTCGATGGATTCTGGCCGGCCGCGGCCACGGTGAGGATGCCGCTCAAACCGATCGACAGGGCAAACGCCAGCCGAATGGCCGAGCGGCGGGCTCGCGGCCCGTCGTAGGATGCGGGTTCTTCCAAGGTGTGCGCTCCTTTCCTTAGGAACTGCCCGGGGCCGGATCGGCAACGTGCCGGACTCGGCACGCCTCCGCCCGCTCGCTCGGGCCAAACTCAATTGCTTCCTGCGGTCTCGCGTGCTTTATCCCGGCCGGATGCACCGGTCCGATTGAGCCAGGTTTCGAGCTGGAGTCAGGTTGGTGCCACCGTGCTGATGGCCGACTCGGTAAGCGCTCGTCGCGGGCTCCCTCAAGTTCGCTAGCCAATTTTATTCAGCGGGCCAGCCTGAGAGAATACCGATCCGGTTCGTGCCGCTAGCAGAGGCCCCCCGTGCAGATGGGCCAGGGCCAGGTCGCGAGACCCTTCAACCCGCGCCAGCGGTGGTTTAGGATATGCGACAAGTGACGCCGCCCCCGAATGTTCCGCATCCCCCTGCCCGGAGACGAATCGATCGTGAATCACTTACAAAAAAGTAACGCTGCCGTGATTTCCCTCTGCGCCTTGCTGGCCGCACTGTCCAGCGTGACCGCTCGCGCGGCCGACGCCTGGATCACGTTTCCCGGCGGCGAGGGGCCGGGCAAGGGCAAGCAGGTGGTGCTCGTAAGCGGCGACGAGGAGTACCGCTCGGAGGAAGCCCTGCCCCAGCTGGCCAAGATCCTTTCCAAGCATCACGGCTTCCAGTGCACGGTCTTGTTCGCGATCGATCCCAAGGACGGCACGATCAACCCCAACCAGAACGACAACATCCCGGGCCTGGAGGCGCTGGCCACCGCGGACCTGATGATCATCGCCACGCGGTTCCGCAATCTGCCGGACGATCAGATGCAAAAGATCGTCGACTACGTGGAGTCGGGCCGGCCGATCATCGGCATGCGAACGGCCACGCACGCCTTCAACCTGGACGGCAAGAGCAAGTTCAACCGCTACACGTTCAACCACGGTGAGTGGAAAGGCGGCTTCGGCCGCCAGGTGTTGGGCGAAACCTGGGTCAATCACCACGGCGGCCACGGCTCGCAGAGCACCCGCGGCATCATCGCGCCGGGTCAGGAGAGCAATCCAATCCTCCGGGGCATCAAGAACGGCGACGTCTGGGGGCCGACCGACGTCTATGAGGTCCACCTGCCGGACGACTGCACGGCCCTGGTCCTGGGACAAGTGGTCGAGGGGATGAAGCCCGGCGATCCGCCGGCCACCGGAAAGAAAAACGACCCGATGATGCCGGTCGCCTGGACCAAGACCTACACCGGCACGGCGGGCAAGCCGGCCCGGATCTTCACCACCACGATGGGCGCGGCAACCGACCTCGAAGCCGCCGGCACCCGGCGGATGCTGGTCAACGCGGCGTATTGGGCCGTCGGGCTGGAGGACAAGATTGCCGCCGACGCCAACGTCGAGCTGGTCGGACCGTACAAGCCGACTTCGTTCGGCTTTAACGGCTACGTCAAGGGCATCAAACCCGAGCAGCGCCGAGTGAATCCGCGCGTCCTCCCAACCCGCGCTCCCCGCCGCTGGACGCCGCTTGATCGCGTGCGGACCGGAGCGATCGTGCTGGGCGCGATCATCGTGGCCTCGGTCGTCGGCTACCATCTGGCGGGCCGCTCGTGGCTTGACGCGCTGTACATGGTGGTCATCACGGTCTCGTCGGTCGGCTTCGGCGAGACCAGCCAGCTGTCGGCCGCCGAGCAATGGCTGACGATGGCCGTCATCCTGTTCGGGATTTCGGCCGCCGCGTTCACCCTGGGAGGTTTGTTGCAAATGATGGTTGAAGGCGAAATCGATCGCGTGCTCGCGACCGGCCGCAACACCCGAGCCATCGACAAGCTCGACGGGCACGTGATCATTTGCGGCTTTGGCCGGCTGGGCCACATGGTGGCCGAGCAGCTCCGCAGCCGCAATCGCGACCTGGTCGTCGTCGACGTCGACGATGCGATGATCGCCGACGCACTGGCCCAGGGCTATCTCACCCTGGCCGGCGACGCCACGGACGAGGACGTGCTGATCCGAGCCGGCGTGCATCGAGCCCGGTGCCTGGTCACCGCGCTGTCGAACGATGCGGCGAACGTGTTCATTACGCTCACCTCCCGCAATCTGAACGAGCGGCTGCAGATCATTGCCCGCAGCGAGCATCAGACCACGCAGAAAAAACTGATCCAGGCCGGCGCCAACCGCGTGGTGCTGCCCGAGGCCATCGGCGCCGCGCGGATCGCCACAATGATCACCCATCCCTCAACCGTCGAGCTGATGGAGTTCGTCGACGGCCGTTCGGTGCTCGACGTGGAAGTGGCCGAAATGCGAGTGCCAACCACCAGCTCGCTGGCCGGCCATTCGATCCGCGAAGCCGACATCGGCAAGAAGCACCAATTGCTGGTGGTTGGCGTGAAGCAGGTCGCGGGGGACATCGTTTTCAATCCCGGCGCCGATTTTGAAATCCGGGCCGGCGACATCCTGATCGTGATGGGTCGGGTCGACGACCTGGAACGCTTCCGCACGGAGTTCGGTCTCTAAACCACCTCTTGCTCGCCGCTCTTCGCCGACGCACGAACGCTCGGCCAGGCTTTCGCTGGCTCCTGCGACTTTCGCGCCGGTAGCCGAAAGCGGGCACGCTAGCTGTGCCTGCGCGCGGGCATTTCTTGTCTGGTTTTTGCCGGGCCCGGGCAGAATGCCGCCCGTGGCCCGGTTCGCTCTGGCGGCCAGTGCTTGAATCGCCTATCGTTTGCGGCCCGCCGAATGGGGGCCGGGATTGCCCAGGATGAGGCAATCGGCTTGAGCGCGACCAAAAGGAGTTGGCTATGAACCGGCAGTCGTGGAGCATGACGCTCCTCGTGGTTTCGGGATTGTTGTTCGCGGGCCGTTACATTGCGATGCCGGGTGCCACCGCGGCCCCCGATTCGCAGGCCGACATCGCCTGCTATTTCTCGCCCAAGGGGGGCTGCACCGACGCCGTGGTGGCCGAGATCAATCGGGCCCGGCAAACGATCCTGATCCAGGCTTATTCGTTCACCTCGACGCCGATCGCCAAGGCCCTGGTCGAGGCCCATCAGCGCGGCGTGCAGATTACGGTCGTGCTCGACAAGAGCAACGTCACCGGCCAGTACTCGTCGGCCGATTTCGTGCTGCACGCTTCGATTCCGACCTACATCGACGACCAGCACGCGATCGCCCATAACAAGATCATGTTGATTGACGGCCGGACGATCATCACGGGCAGCTTCAACTTCACCAAGCAGGCCGAAGCGAGCAACGCGGAAAACCTGCTGGTAATCCGCGACCGGCCAGACTTGTTCGGCCAGTATCAGGCTAACTTCGAGAAGCACTTGGCGCACTCGCATCCATACGAGGGTCGATCGGATGGCGCGTCGGCACGCTCGCAGCCCGAAGCGGCCAGCACCCAACCGGCGAAGGCTTCGCGTCGCCGCCGCTAAGGCATGAGCGGAGAGTCGGCCGTTGCGCCCTCACGGGCGGGCGCGCGCGTGCTCTATTTGAGCCGCTTGACGAACTGGCAGCCGATGCGGTACCGGCGTTCCCCCTCGGGCACGCAAAAGGTCGCGCGGCCGATCAGCCGCAGCGAAGCCGTCGACGATTCCAGGGCCACGACCAGATACTCGAAGTCGAGCTGGCGGTCCCAGTAGAACGACATGCCGCCGGCCGAGATGTCGTGGCAAGCCACCTGGCGGAAGTCGCTCGCCCGAGGCATCTCCTTGCCGGAGTAGGGAGCGATCGTCTGCCGCGTGGAAAAGGCAAACCGCTGGGCATCGCGGCGTTCGTTGCCTTCGAGGGGGTTGCTGTCGGGAAATGACTCCAGCACCCGATTGATCTCGTCCACGTCCGCAGTTTGCATGATATGCCGGTCAGGCTCCGTTGGTTCGCCGCCTAAGATTTCTATAGCTTAAAGTGCGCGATCGGACCGTCCCGGGGCCCGCAATTTGGCCGTTTCCGCGGCTGTGCAATTGCTTCGGCCGGTACAGGCCGAACGGCCGGAATCTGCCGTCACGGCGACCGGCGACGCTCTCGCCTGCAAGCCCGAGCGCCCTTCAGATCACGGGGAGCCGCACCACCTGGGGCTCGATGGCACGATTGGGCGGCGCGGCGAAATAGCGGAGCGTCACGTCATCTGGACCGATTTCGACGACCGTATGGCTGACGGTCCGGGCATCGGCCCGGTTCATGCACACGCTCAATTCCGGCGCGTCCGGCCATTGGTGGCGATGAAAGGCATCTTGCTGGGCCGGCCAATCAGCCGCCGCGTGGAACCAGCCGTCGAACAATCGCCGCCGCGGCCCATCGACCCGGGCGTCGCCCAGCCCGGACGAGGTGAACATCACGGGATCAATTAGACGCGTTCGCGACTTTAGGGCAGGCGCAGGCCGCGCCCAGTGCAACTCGGCCACCTCGCTTTGATCGGCCAGCACGAGTCGAAAGGGAGCAAAGCGGTTGGCATCGAGCCGGCCGGCGCGCTCGAGCATTTCGTCGAATTGCTCGCTCGCAAGCAAGCCGGGAATGATCGTGCCGCGGCTGGTCAAGTCGGCAGCCGATGGCAGCGCCTCCTCGTCCGCACCAGCCGGATAGGCATTCAGCAGCACCGCCACCAGCCCAGCGTCGCTGACTCCGATCCAGGTGCCGTTGGAAACAGGATCGACCGGCATCACGAAGTGGTGCCGGCCCGCGATGCGGATTTGCGGCCCGAGAGCGGGCGGCCGGTGGACCGACTCGTCGCGATTGCAGGCGATCCGCACGCCGGGCCCAGGAGCAGGCGGTAACTGGATGAGCGTGAGAGTACACATAGCGTGGGCAAGCCGAGAGCAACTAGTTGGTATCGATTGTCAGCTGGCCGGCTGGGAAGGCCGCCTGCAGGGCCTGCACCGCGGTGGGGGTAACGGCGGTCTGGCGAGCTCGAGGTGCCGGAGCGAGGAGATTTTCTGCAGCCCGGCGATTCCCGGGTCGGTCACATAGGTCCGCGACAGATCGAGCTTGTCGAGTTGCTTGAGCCGGCAAAGATGCTCGATCGCCGAGTCGTCGAGCGGGCAGCCGGCCAACTGCAGGGACCGCAATTTCCAGAGTTTTCGCAGCGGGGGCAAGCCCTGCCCATGGATCGGAGTGTCGCACAGCGAGAGCTGCTTGATGAGCGGCAGGCTGTCCAGCTCGGCCAGCCACTCGTCCTCGAGGAGCGCGCCGTCGAGCAGGAGTGATTCCAGCACTCGGAGCTTGCCGATGGCCGCCATTCCGTCCGCCGTGAGCGGCGACTTGGCCAACGACAGGCGGACGAGGGTCGTGGATTCTTGCAGGGCCGCAGCCGGTGCCGGTGATTTTGGTTCGATCGAGTTTCAGTGACTTCAGCTCTGGGAGGCCGGCCAGCCGCGCCAACCCCGCGTTCGGAAACCAGCGTGCCGCTCAGGTCGAGGGTCTGGAGTTGTTGCAGATTCTCCAACGTCGCGCAGCGCCGCGTCGTCAATCGGCGCGTCGGCCAGGTCCAAATCTTCCAGCAGTGGAAAATGCTCGAGACCGCGAGGCCCGCCCCGCTAATCCGCGTCTGCGCCAGCGATAAGCGGCGTAATTGCCCCAGCGCGGCGCAAGCCGCCAGCCCCTGATCGCTGACCGGCGTGCCGCTCAGATCGAGCCGCCGCAAGCGGCCGAGCCGGCCGATCTGCCGCAGGGCCTGGTCGGTGACCTCCGCTCTGCGCAGGTCGAGCTCTTCCAAAGTTTGCAAGCGGCCGAGCGGCTCCAGGTCGGGGCCGGTGGCGCCGATCGGCACGGCCAGCGACTTGAGCCGCTCGAAGCAACCCAGCCGGCTGAGGCCGCCATGCCAGGCGATTTCCGAGAGCAAGCCATTCTCATGGCGAGTCTTGTCGACCAGGTCGATCGCGAGGACGTTGGCCGCGAATTCCTGGCCGAACATCGGCCGCACCCGCGGACGGCGTCTTGCCGCTGGTGGCTTTTGCCCCGGGCGGATCGTCGGCAACACGGCCGCCGGCCCGTTGGATCTGTTCGACCAGTGCTTGCCGATCGCGAGCGACCTTGAGTTCGTGCGCCATCCAGCCAAACAGGATGCAGCCGGCCAGCATCAGGCCCAATAGCCAGCGGAGGCTGAAGCGGATTGGGCGGCGGACATCGTCCAGATCGTCCATAGCCTGCCAATATAACCGCCAAACGTGACCTAGAGTTGTTTGGGAGCGCTGTGCGCCGAACTGCGTGCAACGCCCTGTTTTTTCAGCCGCTACTTGTCAATCGCCTTTTGGGGAGAATCTGCCCATGCCGGCCGCCGTACCTCGCCCGTTCGTCTGGGTGCTCTTGCTCGCCGCGGCCCTGATTTGCGTGCCGCTGACGGGTTCCCTGCTTGCCGGCTACATCGGCGACGACGACTCCGACCAACCCAACCCAGGCTTTGGGCAATTCGGTTCCGGCGGCAACCCGACGGAATTCCACTACCACGTCCACCATCATTATCATTCGCCCTATGTGTCGCACTCCGACGATGGGCCGCTTCCCGGCTATGGGCCGGGCGTCAGCCGGCCCTTCGCTCCCAACGGCGTCGCCGGCGGCAACCGCTACTACACGCAGGGCTACTTGAACTCGAGCCGCACTCCCGCTTCCGGCACGCAGTTCTTGAGTGACAGCGAGGATGCGGGCGATCCGACCGAAATTCAAAACACACCCGACGAGCTGACCGAAGGGAACGACGAAGTCGGCGAGAACGTCGACCAGCCCGATCCGCGGTCGGGGGCCGGTGCGGGGGGCCCAAATGCGGGCGGCCCCTTCACGTCCGGCTTCAGCGGCCAATCCTCGGGCGCGTCGCACCAATCGAATGCTCCTCAATCCCTCTCGGGCGATCGCGGTTATTTGCGCGTGATTGTACCGATGCCTGATACGCGGCTCACGTACGACGGGCACGAGTTGCCCGGCAAGGGCCTGCTGCGAACGCTCCTGACGCCGCGGATTCGCACCGGCGAGCCGCGTCCTTATCGCCTGACGGCCTATTGGCAAGACGAATCCGGCCGGCAACGCGTTTCGACGCGCCAGGGCACGATTCACGCCGGCGATCACGAGACCGTCGAGTTCGACGTCACGGTTGGCGCTGGCAACAACGACTGACACCCGGTGCCTTGTAGGTCGCCGTGCCTCGATCGACGGGGCGTTCGGAATAGCTTGATCGCCGGCGCGGAGCGCCTCGAAGGCGTCGAATCGTGCGGGCTCCACGGCCCCTGCAGGGCCGAGATTTTTTCGCGTCATCTGAACCCGGGGTTTTCGCGGCCGAGCGCTAAACCCCGGGCTGGGTTCCGGCGGCCCTTCAGGCCGGGCGGATGATGTCCAGTTCCGATCGCCCGATCGCGCGACACGCCGCGACGCCGCGGGTGCTGCGCGGCCGCTTTACTCGACGTGGCAATGCGCCAGCACCTGTTCGGGCGTCGTCACGTAGCTGACGTAGAACGGCCCGAACTCGGCGTAACGGGCGCTGGCTTCGTCGAACCGCATGCGGTAGACGATGTCTTTGAGAAACTCGGGATTCCGCGCCCAGAGCGTAACGCCCCATTCCCAATCGTCGAAACCCAACCCCACGGTGATCAGCTGCGTAACCCGACCGCCGAACGTCATGCCGGTGCGGCCGTGCTCGGCCATCAACCGGCTCCGCTCGGAGAAACCCGACAGGAACCAATTTTCGTCCACCTCGCGCTTCTTGTTCATCGGATAGAAGCAGGTGCTCGGCCAGGGGGGCAGATCGGGCGTCAGCCGCTGCTTGCGCATCATCGTCTCGCGATTTCATAGGCTTTCAGCTTGGCGGCATAAGCCGGCCCTTGGGGATCTTCCCCCTCGGCGACCAACCGCTCGCCGTACTGCTCGACGGTCGGTACGTATTCGGACACCTCGGTGACCGAGACGAACGAATAGGTCGGCTCCAGGGCGACGCCGAGCGGGCCCGACATCAGCCGCTGATGGACCGCATCGACCTTGAGCGGGTCCGGGTCGAGGACCATCAGGCCGAAGTCGGCCTTGTGCCCGCTGACGAGCGATGTTTGCAGCCGGGCTGGGGCGGCCGGGCCGGCCGGATCGAGCGCCGCGGCAAAGCCCTGGCGGCCGGCCGCCAGCTCGGCGGCGGTCAGGCCCTTCAGGCCGCGCGGGAAAAACGATAGTACAAATGGCTGACGTGCCAGGCTTCTGCCGGAACGAGCGAAACCTCGCCGCCGGCGGCGGGAGCATGACTCATGGGGTCTCTCAGGACTGCGATCGAAAGGGCCAAAACATCGGCCCCATAAGCGACGATAATTGCCCCGCCGGGTCAACCGGCCCCATGACGCCCTCTGGCTGCCGCAGCGTCGATTGGCGCCGCCCGTTGGAGGCAACCCCGCGCTCACGAATAGCGCGCCGCAGGCAGACGCATGGAACGCCGAGACTTGGCGGTTAGCTCGTCGCCAGTTCGCGGATATCGGTCAACAGGGCCTGGACGTCGGCACTTGTGGTATCCCAGGAGCACATGAACCGCGCACCGCCGGCGCCGATGAACTGGTAGAACCGCCAGCCCCGCTCGCGGAGGCCGCGCTCGACCTGCGGCGGCAGGCGGAGGAACACCGAGTTGGCCTGGCGCGGAAAGAGCGGCTCGACGCCGGCAATCTGCCGGCAGCCGGCGTCCAGTTCGGCCGCGGCCTGATTGGCCCGCTGGGCATTGCGGAGCCAGGCCGCCGCTCTGCAGCATGCCCGACCCAGGGGGCCGACAGGTACCGCATTTTCGAAGCCAACTGCCCGGCCTGCTTGCAGCGATAGGCAAACTCGGCGGCCAGCTCGTGGCGGAAGAAGATCACGGCTTCGCCCACGGCCAGGCCATTCTTGGTGCCGCCGAAGCAGAGCACGTCGACCCCGGCCTGCCAGGTGATCTGCTTGGGCGGCACGCCCAGCGAGGCGACGGCCGACGCAAACCGGGCCCCGTCCATGTGGAAGTGGAGCCCCAGCCGGCGGGCCGTCTGGCCGAGTTTGCGAATCTCGTCGACGTTATAAACCGTGCCGACTTCGGTGGCCTGGGTCACGCTCAGCACCCGGGGCTTGGGATAATGAATGTCCGAGCGGCGCTGGACCAGGTGCTCGACCGTATCCGAATCGATCTTGCCCAACGGGCCCTTGGCCAGCAGCACTTTCGTGCCGTTGGAGAAGAACTCGGGCGGCCCCGCACTCGTCGGTTTCGATGTGGGCCAGCTCGTGGCAGATGATGCTGTGGTAGCTCTGACAGAGCGAGGCCAGGGCCAGCGCGTTGGCACTGGTGCCGTTGAACACGAAAAACACGTCGCAGTCGGTCTCGAATAGCTCGCGCAGCGCGTCGGCCGCCCGCTGGGTCCAGGGGTCGTCGCCATAGGCGGGTGCGTGCCCGACGTTGGCTTCGGCCATGGCCTGCCAGGCCTCGGGGCAGATTCCGGCGTAGTTGTCGCTGGCGAATTGGCGGCGAGCAATTGCGAGTGTCATGGCAAACGTCGAACGGGGTGCGACGTCATTTGAATTTGAAGGGACTGTTCATTTCGAGCGTAGCGCACTCCTCCGGCGTGGCGGCGTCGTACATCGCGCAAGCGTGTAGCCCCCAACCAGACGGCCCTGATCGATATACATCCAATCGCTGATCTTGCCTTTGGAAAACTCGCGCACTTCGCCGATGCGGACGCCGGTAACCTGGTCGGGCTGATTGTTGACGGTGCCGCGGATGGTCTCGCCCAAGTCGACGACCGGCATCAACCACATGTGCTCGACGTGGTTGCCGTCGCTGAACGGCACTTTGACGGCAAACTTGCTTTGCTCGGGCTGACGAGCCGCCAGGGCAGCGCAAAACTGGTCGATCGTCGCGCACGCTTGCTCCATGGCAGCCTGCATCTGGGGATCGTCTTCCTCGACTCTTACGATCGGAGGGGCGCCGCCGCCGCTCCACGATTTTTTCCGACGGCGCGTCGCCAGCTTCACAGCCAGCCATTACCACCGCCAAAGTCGGCAAAACCATCAGTCGCCAGCAGTATTTCCGGAACATCGGCACCCTTTGCGATGCGCGGCGTACATGGAAGCGCGGGTTAACACTACGGACACCGCACGGATTGCTCAATTCGACGGCCTGAGTCGGTAATTGCACGCAGCGGCAAGCGTCGGCCCGCCAGCGGATTGCACAGCTCGGCTGCGGGCGACACCGGGGGCTTGCCGCGGTGTTTAGACTATAAGATACCGCCGGACCTCACAATGTTCACGCCCTGGTCGGCGGCGGCCGAGGCAACGCGGCCCCATCCCAGTACCCCACCTTGAGAACGCACCATGCCCTCGCTGCGAACCGTGAAGATCGCCGGCATCGAATGCCGGGTCGTCCTGAAGACGCCACTCTACACCTGGCAAGCCAGCGGCGAGTTTCAAGGCCGCACGGTGTCGGTCAACGGCTTCAAGACCGAGAGCGAAGCCTACCGGGCCTGGAAGTCGGCCGCCACCAAGCTGGCCCAGGAAAATGGGCTGGTCGTCGACAAGGCGCCTGCGACGGGGAATTAGCCTGGAGGGCGCGCACGTTTTCGGCGCACGGCAAGGACACGCCGCCGGCATTCGCGGCCCGCTCTAGCCCGCCGCCGCGGCCAAATCGCCCGCCAGCCGCACCAGCACTTCGCGCGTCACCTGGGCCGGAATGGGCTCGCGCTCGCTCCCCTTGGCCCGGCAGTACCGGCAGAGCGATAGCTCGCCCGACCGCGAGACCAACAGCTCGAAGTAGTCGATCTGGTCGTTCTGTTGCTTGGGGGGCAGCGAGCGCATCTGCACGATGCAGCGATCGATGTCGGTTTCGATCGGGCTGATCGGCTCGAGCAGGTAGGTCAGCCGCTTGGCTAGCTCGCTCGAAACGGCCTTGAGCCGCTCGATGCCGGCGCCGGCCAGCGCGTCGGACCGCAGCGTGAGCGATGTGAAGGCGCAGGCCAGCGACTCGAGCGCCGTCAGGACGCAGGTCAGGTGCTGGCCCTGGTGCTCGATCGCCAGTGTCGCTTCGCCCTGGCTGAACAGGGGCCAGGACGCCAACGTCTGCTCAAGTTGCTCGACCAGCCTGTTTGCCGCGGTGGTCATGACTTTTGCTCTCCACTCTTTTCCAGCTTGTGTTCCGAACCGTCGTAGGACAACACGCTGGTCGCGCCTTCGAGCACGGTCTCGATGTGCACCGGCCGGGTCCACAAGCGCATGGAGGTTGGCTAAGGTGTCACGGGCCCAACTCACCTTCAGTTCGACGCCGCAGAACTGATGCTCCAGAAAAAGTTCGCCGCGGTTCTTGTAATTGCCGTCGCGGACGGCGATCAGCGGCCGGCCGACGTTCGTCAAATTGAACAACAACTGCTGCTTGATCTTGGGAAACTCGCGGCTTTCGATCTCGTAGGCGTCGTTGGCCGGCGTTGTAACCGAACGAAAACAGCTTGTACTGGCGGCAGAAATCGAGCGTCAGAAACTCGTCGATGAACGTCAGATCGTTGTGAATCCGGCGGACTTCGAAGATCTTCTGCCGGCCCAGCCCGGTGTCCCGGTTCCAGTTGCGCTTGGCCTGCAAGTCGTCGCACTCGTCGTACTCTTTGCCGAACCGCCCTTGGTTCCAGCGTTCTTCGATGTCGCGGAACAGCTCGATCCCCAGTTTGTAGGGATTCAGTTTGTTGGGCGAGCTGGCCAGCGTGCCCGAGTGATGATCGCAGTAGTGGATCACCTCGTCGGCCCGCAATTGGCCGCGGGTCATCATGCTGGAGTGCCAGTAGCTGGCCCAGCCCTCGTTCATGATCTTGGTCTGGGCCTGCGGGGCAAAATAATAGGCTTCGTCGCGGATGATCGACAGCACGTCGGCCTGCCAGGGCTTGAGCGGGGCGTGTTCGAGCAGGAACAGCATCACGTCCCGCTGCGGCTCGGCCGGAAAGCGCCGCTCCTGCCGCTGCCGTTCTTCGCTCCCGCCGCCGGGCTTCGGCCGCCAGCACCTCGGGCGGGTTGATGAATCCGTGCATGTAGCCCTTGGCGCTGGAACTTGGGCGGCGGATCGGCCGGTTCGTCGTCGTCGTCGCGCCGGCGAAAATCGTACTTGTCGCGGGGGTCGAAGCGATTGATGAACGGCGAATGGATGTCGATCAGGTCCTCGATGCTCAGGCAGGCGTCGATGAACTCCTCGACCGCCTCGACCCCCTGGCGATCCATGTGCCGGCGGATGCGGTTGCCGCCGTTGGCCATCTCGTCCATCATCTTGCGATTGGTCTGGCTGAACCAGAAATTGTTCTTGAAGAAGTCGCAGTGCCCATAGACGTGGCACATGACCAGCTTCTGGTCGACCAGCGAATTGCTCTTCATCAAGTAGGCGTAGCACGGATTGTTGTTGATCACCAGCTCGTAGATCTTCTGCAGTCCGTAGTGGTAGCCCTTGGCCAGCTGCTCGTACTCCATCCCGAACCGCCAGTGCGGATAGCGGGTGGGAAATCCGCCGTAGGCGGCGATCGCGTTCAGCTCGTCGGCCTCGACCACCTCGAAGATCGTCGGGAAAAAATCGAGCTCCTGCAGGCGCGCGTACTCTTCGATCTCGGCCTGCATCTGGGCCAGCTCGCGCGGCAGCGGTTCGAATTGGACGGTGGCCATGGAGAAAAGGCAGACGGCAAAAGGATGAAGGATGAAAAACAGAATGCCGACAGACCAGCGTGCGGCTCAGACTCCCTTGCCCAAGAACAGTTTCAAGGTGTCGTAGATGGCTTCTTTGTCTTCGATTTCGGCCAGGACCAGGTTCTGGCGTTTCGTCGCCGAAGGCGTGGTGCAGCGAACGGATGTATTCGCCGCTGCCGTAGGGACTTTCGACCTGGCCGTAGCAAAACAGGTTCGACTGCGGCAAGAGCGCGTCGCGCAGCAGCCCCAGGCTCTTTTCGTTGTCCTCGCCCCAGTTGTCGCCGTCGGAAAACTGGAAGCAATAAATGTTCCATTCGCTGGGCGGAAACTGACCCGCGATCAAGTCGGCCGCCACTTTATATGCCGAGCTGATCCGCGTGCCGCCGCTCTCGCGGGTGTGGTAGAACGTCTGCTCGTCGACTTCCTTGGCCGCCGCGTCGTGGATGATGTATCGCGTCTCGACTCCCTCGTACTGGCTCCGCAGCCAGGTATCGAGCCAGAAGGCCGCCGTCCGCACGACTTCTTTCTGGTCGTCGGTCATCGAGCCGGAAACGTCCATCAGGTACATCACCACCGCGTTGGCCTGCGGCTGGGGGACGTCGGTCCAGGAGCGGTACCGCTTGTCCTCGCGGATCGGCACGATCAGCGGATTGTCGGGCACGTACAGGTTCGAAGAGATCTGCCGCCGCAGGGCCTGCATGTAGGTGCGGCGAAAGTGCCGCAACGACTCGGGCCCCGAGCGGCGAACGCTGGTATAGCGGGGCTTGTTTTGCTCGATATTGGCCTTGCCCTTGGGCTCGATCCGGGGCAATTCCAGCTCGTCGCCCAGGATCGCGGCCAGTTCGTCGAGCGTGACCTCGACTTCCAGGACGTGGGCGCCCGGATCGCCGCCGGCCGGACCGTTGCCGTCCTCGTTTTCGCCCTGGCCGACGGGCGTGCCGGGTCGCCGCTCCCCTGCCCGACGCCGCCTGAGCCGTTTTTGCCGTAGCGGAAATGGGGGACGTCGAGCTGTGGCAGCGGAATGCTGACCAGGTCGCGGCCCTTGCGGCCGATCATCTCGCCGTGGGTCACGTACTTCGGAGATTCTGGCGAATCTTGCCGCGAACGATCTGCTTGAACCGGGCCTGATCACGCTCGATCTTGACGAACATTTCCGCACCCCCCCGCGCTTGCAGCGCCTACGCGTCCGGCACTCCCGGCCGGACGTTCCCTGAAGCCGTTTTCCCACGCAAATTTCCTTGCAAATCGCATACCGCCGCGATTCTTTATTCTGCCTTCTGCCTTCATCCTTCTGCCTTATTCTCTAGTGCTTCACATCGCCGCGGGCGAAGATGCTGGCCACGAAATTCAGCACGTCGGTCGCGCTTTCGTCGTCGTAGCCGTAATCGCGAATCAAACGAGCTTTGACCACGTCGATCTTGGCTTGGGTTTCGGCGTCGATGACCTTCGAAACCAGGCTGGTCAGCTTGATCGAGTCTTTCTGGTCCTCGAACAGCTTCAGCTCCAGCGCCTTGTAGAGCCGTTCGTTGGTCTTGTAGTCGAACGTCCGGCCGTCGATCGACAGCGCCCCGATGTAGTTCATGATCTCGCGGCGGAAGTCGTCCTTGCGGCTGTCGGGAATGTCGATCTTCTGCTCGATCGAGCGCATCAGCCGCTCGTCCGGCTCCTGGTACTGGCCGGTGAACGGGTTCTTGACCTTCTCGCGCTGCGTGTAGGCCTTGACGTTGTCGATGTAGTTGGCGCAGAGCCGCTTGAGCGCGTCCTCGTCGGCGGCGATCGCCCGCTGGACTTCGTTCTTGACGATGTTCTCGTACTCTTCCTTGACGGCCCCCAGCAGCTCGCGGTACTTGGCCCGCAGCTCGTCGCTGGTGATCAGCGTGTGGTGCTTGAGGCCCGACTCCAGCTCGTTCATGACCATGAACGGGTTGATCGAGGTGGCCGTGGGATGGGCCACCAGGGCGTTGGAGATCTTGTCCTGGACGTACCGCGGCGAGATGCCGTGCATCCCCTCGTTAACGGCCTGCTCGCGGAGCTCCTTGATGTTGTCCTCGGTGAAGCCCGGCAGGCTCTTGCCGTTGTAGAGCTTGAGCTTCTGCAGCAGCGACAGGCCGGCGTTCTTGGGCTCCTCCAGCCGAGTCAGGATGGCCCACATTGCGGCCATTTCGATCGTGTGCGGGGCGATGTGCTTGCCCTTGACCGTCTCGCGGTTGTAGTCCTTTTCGTAGATCTTGATTTCGTCGGACAGCTTGGTGACGTAGGGCACGTCGATCTTGACCGTGCGGTCGCGGAGGGCCTCCATGAACTCGTTGTTCTGCAGCCGGCGGTACTCGGGCTCGTTGGTGTGGCCGATGATGACTTCGTCGATGTCGGTCTGGGCGAATTTCTTCGGCTTGACCTTGTGCTCCTGGCTGGCCCCCAGCAGGTCGTAGAGGAACGCCACGTCCAGCTTGAGCACTTCGACGAACTCGATCAGCCCCCGGTTGGCGACGTTGAATTCGCCGTCGAAATTGAACGCCCGGGGATCGCTGTCGCTGCCGTACTCGGCGATCTTGCGGTAGTTGATGTCGCCGGTCAGCTCGGTGCTGTCCTGGTTCTTTTCGTCCTTGGGCTGGAACGTGCCGATGCCGATCCGGTCCTTCTCGCTGAGGATCAGCCGCTTGATCCGCACGTCCTGGACCACCCGGGTCCAGTCGCCGCCGTAATGCTTCCGCAGATCGGTATAGACGTAGCGGCAGAAGGGGCAGAGCTCGCCGTGGATTCGCACCAGCGGGGTGCCCGGCGGCTGGTCGGCGTTGAGGTTGGCGGCGATGTCCTCGCGGAACCGCTCGGGCACCAGGTGCAGCGGCTCCTCGTTCATCGGGCACCACTGGACGTTGCCCTCGACGGACCAGCCCAGCGTGTACATCGCCCCATCGTCGGTGGCGGTGTCGGCGCTCCAGGCCTTTCTTGAGCATGCCGGGCGATCGTGCTCTTGCTGCTGCCGACCGGCCCGTGCAGCAGCAGGACGCGCTTCTCGATGCCGTAGCCCTGGGCCGCGCTTTTGAACGCGTTGACCAGCAGATTCAGCGAGTCGTCGAGGCCGAATACGGCGTCGCGACCGCCGTCGTCCGGGTCGCTGAAGAAGCGATAGCGGGTGTGCCGCTCGCGGTTTTCTTCGTAGGTCTCCGTGCCGTACGACTGGATCATGTCGTAGACACGCTTGAAGGCGTTGCGGGTCAGGCCAGGGTTGGCCTTGACCATGTCGAGATACTCTTCGAAGGTTCCTTCCCAGTTCTTCTTGCGGAACCGTTCGAGGTCTTGTCGCTCGGCGACCAGGGAGATGATTTCGCGTCCGGCTTTCATGTAGATTTCCCTCCTCGATGGGTGAAAACCACCGCCGGAAGGCTGCCCTGAAAGCCAGGGCCCGGCGAATAGCGCCTCACCCGGAACACAGTCTGTTCGAATTGGAGTCTTTGAACAGATGTTTAGTTGCCGTCCACTCCTCGGGTTATCCTGTCCGCCAAAAATCGCGTCTGCCTCGGCGCGCAGAGCGAACCGCGAAGTTACATGCAGGCTTCCGGTGACCGCGAGACCAGTGCGAGAGCACTCCGCACCGCGAACTACAGCCCCCAAGCACCGGAACGAGAGAAAATTGGAAAAGAACGCTGGAGCGGAGGTGCGGCGGGATGAATAGGCAAACCTTACCTATGCATTGCAGGTTCTAAGAGGCTTACCATCCTTAGCGGGCCCCTCTCCTACCTCTTCCTTATAAAGTATCGTCTCGGCCAGAAGCGGCGACAATAGCAATCTTTGAACAACCGCGCGCCTAGCATAAGCATCCAGGATTCACGATCACTGATAAGCCTTTTTACTTCAAGCAGTTACACCCCAAGCACTCGCGATCTGTCGCATTCAAAAAAATTTATGCGTCGATCTGACAACCGCGAAGGCCGTCCGGTGGCACACCCCTCACCACGGCCGGAAAACCACCGTTTTCGCCCCGAAATGGCCCCTGCCGCGCCGTTCCCAATCAACTAGACGCCCCCTGGCGACGAAAGTTCGCCCTCACCGGGTCGTGCATCCCGTCACGCGCCGTGGACCGAGCCCCCGAGGGACCGAAACGCCGGGGGGAATCGGCCATTTCGATTGGCGAGACGCTGTTGGCGGCCTGACCGCCCCTCTTGGGCTGGCCGCGGGCGCACACCTTTCGCAGACCGGGCCCGGCACCGTCCGTCCGGCTGACTTGGCCCGGAAAATCAGGCCAGCAGCTTGTCGACGCTTTCCATCAGCCGGTCCATGGCGAACGGCTTGCGGATGTAGTCGTCGACGCCGAGCATCTCGGCGTAGGCCTTGTGGCGGCTGCCCTCGTTGGCGGTGATCATGATCACCCGCAGGGGCACGGGCCGGCTGCGGCGGAGCTTCTCGAGCACGAGAAAACCGCTCCGCTTGGGCATCATCATGTCGAGGATCACCAGATCGGGATCCTCGCGCTCGGCCATGGCCAGGCCCTGATTGCCGTCGCGGGCGACCAGCACGGCGTAACCCCGCTGTTCGAGGGCGAATTTGACCGATTCGACGATTTCGCCGTCGTCGTCGACGATCAGCACGCGCTGCGGCGGCTTTGGGGGCGGTCGACTTCTTGGCGGGGCTGGGTTTTTCGATCTTTTCCTCGGCCATCGCTAGTGCTCGCTCGGGCGTTGCTCTTGCCTGGGCGCGATTTCGCCCGCCGGAAAGACCTGTTGCGGCCGCCGGCCAAACCTAAACAAGTAGCCGACCCGGGCCCCTTTTGCAAGCTGGCTAACGACTTTTGTTAGGCCCCGATAGAAATGTCCCCCTTGTGAACCCGATAGAAATGTCCCCTTCGGTTTAGATGGGAATCAACTCGTTCTTCGTCTTCTTCGCCCCGCCCCTGCTCGCCAGGCGCAGCGGGGGTGGAACTAGTGCAGAAGCGGAGCCTGGCGAGCAGGGGCGGGGCGACGCGGCCGCGGCGGGGGCCCGCCACGGGTGGTTCTGTGGCGGCGTGTGTCCCAACCCGTTGAAGCTATATGGCCCGCCGGCCGGTTGCTTCTCGCGACGGGGTCGCTCGGGTAGCTCTTGCCAGCTCAAGCTCCGACCGCGATGCACAAGCTCGATGCGACCGTCCAGTTGCTCGACCACCAACACTCGCTTTCGAGCCAGGCCGGCCGATCGTTCATGCTCGCCGATCTGGAACCAACGCCCGCGCCACTGGACCGTCCAATCGTTTTGTACCACGCGGCTCTCGTGGAATGCCAGGACTCGCTCCAAATGGACGCCGCGTGGGACGCGACGGTGCAGATCGACCTTGGAAGCGGCGGCCACGACGAACCGCCGCTGCAAGTCCGGCAAGAACTGCTCCTCCAGGAATCGATTCGCGCTCGCCAGATCACTGATGCCCGCCAGCCGCAGGGCTTTGATCAGCCGGTCCTGAAACACCGCGTGCCGACGCTCGACGCGGCCCTTGGCCTGCGGGCTGTGCGCAAGGATGAGCTCAACGTCCAATTCCTGCATCGCCCGACCAAATTGCGTTAAAGCCCCGGTTTCTCGCAGTTCTTCGTCGGTTGTGGCGTCCCGGGTTGTCTCGTAAATACTATCGCGGTCGACGTACAATGCACGCGGCAGCCGACGCAGCTTGACGTATTCCCAGAACGACGTCATCGCTGCCACGGTCGTCTCCGACTCGAAGAACCGGGCATACGTCCAGTTCGTAGCGTCGTCGATCATCACCATCAGCGAAGCCTTTGGACGGCGGCCCTCGAACCAGTCGTGCTCCGAGCCGTCCATCTGCACCAGCTCGCCAGCGTGCTCCTTCCGTGGTCGCCAGCGACGGTGCTTGCCACGCTTCCGCTTCGCTTGCCACAGGCCCGCGCTCATCAACCACTGTCGCAGCGTCTCGACGCCCAGGACGATCTGGTGCTCGCGAGCCAGGTACTCCGCCGCCAGGGTCGGCCCAAAGTCGGCGTACCGCTGGCGATACAGCTCCAGCACTCGTTCCCGCCGTGTCGAATCGCTGCCCCGGTTCGAGGCCCGACCACGCAGCCGATGCACCAAGCCGCGATCTCCTTCGTCACGAAAGCGGGCATACGCCCGCTTCACCTGCCGATAGCTCACGCCGACCAACTCGGCGGCCTTGACCAGCGTGATCTCCCCCCGCCTCACGCGGCCGAAAACCTCCAACCGCTTCCGCTCCCCGCGACTCATCGTAAGTGTCTCCATAGCAGCCTCCTAGAGGCTGCAGCATGGGGACATTTCTATCGGGGAGAAGGGGGGACATTTCTATCGGGTTATGACAGCTGGCTAACGACTTTCCGCCGGTGCCGCGCCGGCCATCGACACCGAACTTGCCGCCCCGGGGGCGATTCGTACCCGCCCGCCCACGCCAAGTGGCGGTTGCTTGTGCCGGCCCCGCGGGACTGCTATCCTCGCTCGCTCCCGCAATTGCCACAGGAGTTTCTGCTATGACCGCCAAAGCCGACGCCGGGCCGCACCTGGCCCACATGGTTTTCTTCGCGCTCAAAGATCGCTCGCCGGCCGCCGTCGACCAATTGGTCGAAAATTGCCACAAATACCTCTCGGGCCATCCGGGCGAACTTTACTTCTCGGTCGGCAAGCGGGTGCCCGACCTGACGCGCCCGGTGAACGACCAGAAATTCGACGTGGCGCTGCACGTGATCTTCGCCAGCCGCCAGGCCCACGACGACTATCAGGCCGCCCCGCGGCACCTGGAGTTCATCGAGAAGAGCAAACCC
Organism: uncultured Planctomycetaceae bacterium; assembly: GCA_963828155.1. GTDB lineage: Bacteria > Planctomycetota > Planctomycetia > Pirellulales > PALSA-1355 > CAWCAX01. Next base: position 467,267 of record CAWHDQ010000004.1, on the reverse strand, counting down.
AACTGGGACTCGGTGCAGGTTTGCGATTCGTATCTGGCGTAATCACCAGCTCACGGAAAGACGAGGCGGACAATAGCCACGAAAAACACGAAAAGGCACAAAAAACGAAAGCAGACATGCTCAGCCCACTCAATTCAGACTGTCGATCTTGCCCTTGGTCTTTTCGTGCCTTTTTGTGTTTTTCGTGGCGATCTCTCTTCTGCCTGATCTTTGTGGCTATTTCGCCTTCGTCCCGTCGGCTTCGTGCCGCTCCCTCGGCCATGACCAACGGGATTTCCGGCGAACCGGGTTAGGGCGTGCGGGCCAGCAGCTCGTTGAGATTGAAGTGTTGATACGGCTGCTCGGCGGCCGGCCGCTTGTCGTGCGACGCGTTCGCGACCCACAGGTCGGTCGACTTGGGGGCGAAGAGCGCGTTGTGCAGGTTCGACTTCATCGCCACGGGGCAATCCATCAGCCGCAGGGCCCCGGCGGCGTCGATCTTGCCGTGGGCCTCCTGCGTCCGCCGGACGAATTCCTCGTAGCGGCTGCCGGCCGAGAGCAGCGCCGCGTCCTTGACCGCCGTGGGCAACAACGGATGGGTATGGCCGGGCTGGATCACGTTGAAGCGATCCCAGCAGGCTTCCATGCCGACCGCGCGGTTCGTATTGCCGTCGGCAATCACGTAGTAGTACTCGCACGTCCGCGGCGAATCGCGGAACACGGCGATCGCCTCGTCCAGATCGGCGGCCGTTTGCAGCACGTCGCGCACGAGCAAAGCCATCGGCTTGCCCTCCCAGTGACCCAGGCCTCGGCCCCCCATTTCGCCGATCGACACGTGCCGGGCGTTCATCCCCGTGACCGAGCCGATGAAACCGGCATAGCTGACGTTAACGAAGGGAATCTCGCCGGCCGGCTCGCAGACGATCAGCACGGCGTGGTCCTGCAACTGCCAATCGACGGCGTAATCGAGCACCCGGCCGTGATAGAGCGTTCCGTCGGTGGTGGCCGAGTTCATCACGGCGAAGCCGCTGCAGTGAAACAACTCGGGAATGAAATTGCCCGCCCGGACGTCTTTTAGCGGCAATTGGCTAGCGGCGGCCAAGCCCTCCATTTCCTGGAAATACTTGGCCGGCACGAACCGCTCTTGGATCTTGACGATCGACTCGATCGCCACTCGCGGCGAGAGGGGGATCGGGCCGACCTTGACCGGCGAGGTTCCCTTGACCTCGAGCAGGTAGTGCATGTTCTCACGCACGTCTTGCTTGAGCAGGGCTCCGTGCTGGTAGCCGATCTCATACGGCGTGCCCTTGAGGTGCAGCACCCGATAGCCGTCAATCTCCTCCAGCCAGCCGGCCCCGCAGCGGGCGATGGTGCGAGTTCTCGCCGGCCCGGCAGCGCGGGCCCCAGCAGCGAGACGATCGCGACCCAGAACCCAAACGACGACGCGCGTGCGAGCTGGCATGGTTCACCTCGACGATTGGGACCCGTTCAGGACCGAAATGCCGCCGACGTCGAGCGGCTCGCGGCATTGTACCGGAGGCCGCGGCTACCGCCCAACGGCAGCAATTCCAGGTCGGACCCCCAAAACCGACTTAGCGGCGGTGGATTAGTCCTTGCGCCGACGGGGCGACGGATGTTTACGAAAGTCCCGGTAGAGCGACATGGCCACGACCAACAGGATGATGAACCATTCAATCGCCCAAAACACCCGCGGGTCGACGAACCAGCCGAAGCACACCGCGAGTAAATACGTCAGAACAAGCGATGCGACGAGGCCAATAGTGGTCGCGGGCGGAAACATCCCGCCATAGTACCGCCAAAAAAAGACCCCGCCGAGCGGACGGGGCTGGGGCAAGCAGCTGGCGATTCTCGTCGCCCAATAGCCACGGCTCGCGGGCTGAAATTACAGCGGCACGGCGTTTCAGTCGAGAATCTGGGTCGATTCGTCGGCCACGACGGGCGTCTTGTCCCGATCGCTGGTCAGCTCGGCGTGCAGCTTGCCCATGCCGGCCCGATCGCCCCGGACGAGCAGCTCGAAGGTGATTGCCTCGCCGGGGCGAACTTCGGCGATTGGCGTGAACTTCACGCTCCGCGGAAAGAGCCGGCCGCGGACCGGGCTGGTTTGAACTTTGCTGATCGTCATCTCGGGGGAGAGCGTCACGGACAAGGTCGCTTGTCGGGCGGGCCCAGTGCCGTTGTTGGTAATGACGATCTGGTAGAGCGTCTCGCCGCCCGTGCGAATCGGGTCGGCCGAGTCGGCCACCGAGATCGCCAGCTTGCTATCGGCGACCGGAGCGGCGGCGGGCCCCGCGGGAGCGGCAGCCGCGGCAGCCACAATCTCGACGCAGGCCTCGTCGCCCCCGGTCGTTCCGCCGTCGGCAATGACCCGAGCCGCGATTGCACGCCCGAGTCTGCTCCTTGACGCAACGGCATTCGACGCGGAAGGTTTGGGTCTGGCCCGGATCGAGCGACTCGATCGTCCACTGCAGTTCGCCGCCGCGAGTATCGAACTTACCCTCGACCGCCGTAATCTCCAGGCTCGACTCGGCGACGTCGCTCAGCAGCACGTTCTTCAGCGGCGTGTCGCCGGCATTGGTCACCGTGATGACAAACAATGCCGTTTCGCCCAGCTTGCGCTGCTCGGGGCCGGTCATGTGAACGTTGAGCCGCGAGCCCGACAGCGGGGCCGCCTTGGGCACGACGGGCACCGTAGGGGTCACAGCGGTCGGGGGCCCGGCGGCCGGTGGGCCGGCCGGGGGCACTGCCAGATTGCTCGGCGGCGCTGTCTGATTCGTTGGGGGACCGGCAATGACTGGTGGGCTGGATGGCGGCGGCGCGACGACGGCCCGGTCGCGGACAGTGAGGCAGCTGCGTGTGTCGCCTCGCAGGCCCGATTCGGTCGTCACGGTGACTTCCTGGCACAGCAGCCCGGCCGAGGCGACGCGGAACGTGACGGCGATCCGCCGTGTCTCGCGGGGGCCGATCTGGCCCAGGTTGGCCTCGATCGGGCTGGCTGCCGCGGCATGCTGCAAGCCGGCGTCAAAACGATCGGAAACCACGACGCCCGACACGGCCGCATCTCCGCGGTTGGTGACCTCAATGGTGAACGACGCATCGGTGCCCACCTCGGCGGCCGAGGGGCCGCGCACCGCCACGTCCAACTGGCTGCCGGCCACGGTCGTGGCGGCACAGCCGCGGATCGTCTGACCGGAGCCCGTGGTGGCGCTGGCGCAGTAGCTGAACGTACCGGCCTGCTCTATCCGCAGGTTTACTTCGATCGTCCGGTTTTGCTGCGGCCCCAGATCGCCAAGTTGCCACTCCTGGCCGCTGGGAGCATTGCCCGGGGCCGGGTTGCTGTTGAGGAACTGCATGCCGTCGGGCACCTGGTCGGTGACGACGATGTTTCGAATCGTGGCGCTCGGTCGGATTGGTCACTTCGATCCGGTAGGTCGCGATCGAACCGACGCCCGCCTGAGCCGGCCCGGTCGTGCGGAGCGAAATCTCCGAGCCGCTCCAGTTAACGGTCGTCGAGCCGCTGCCCACGGCGACCCGGCGGCTAGGACCGCCCATGCCGGCCGGGCGGAGGACTTCGATATTGACGACGCTGGTCCCGGCGGCCCCCGACTTCTGGACAACCTCGACCGGGGCCTGGCCGGCTTCGTTGGTGATCACTTCGACGGTCGGGCCGCCGTCGGGAGCGAATCCCGCGTCGGGTCCTCCGGCGATCTCATAGCGAACGATCCAGCCCGGCAGCGGCGAACCGTCGGTGTGACGGGTCATCTTCGTAACCAGCGTCTGGTGGGCACCGGCCGGAGCGATCGCCGGGGCGGGAAAAGTCCAGGCGGCGTCGATCCAAAAGATTGAACCGGACTGCTGCCGCTGATCCCAGCCCTTCACGGCCGGCGCAAACGCGGTGACGAACGTGCTGCCTTCGACCGGCGAGCTGACCGTCACCCAAGCCTGTCCGCTGCGGATGGGCAGTTTGTCGGCGGGATTGGCCGTGCCGCGGTCGATCGCCGTATCGAAGGTGACCGTCGAATTCAGGACGTACGTATTGTTGACTTTTTGCGGCAGGCCGCGGAGCAGATCGACGACGTCCAGGGCCCCGCGCTTGCCCGGCGAAACGAACTGGCCGACGCCGCCCTGGGCAATCGTCCACTCGACGCGCTCTCCCGGCAGCATCCGGCCCCGTTGATCGACGACCGTGGCAATCATCACGACTTCGGTCCCGACCGGCGCAAGCACCTGGGTCGGGCTGAGCGAAACGCCCTGCTGGGGCACCAGCACCGTGCCTCCCTCGAGCGGCAACGTGGGCGGCAGCATGGGCGTGGGCGTCGCCGGCGGTGCCGGAACCGCGGCGCGCGGCCCGACAAACGGCGGAACGGAGCCCGCCTGGGCTTCGATCGCCGGCGCAACGATTGGAGCCGTTGCCGACGGCGCGATCACCGGGGCCGTCGTCGGGGGCCCCACGACGACCGGCAGCGCGGGGGCGGGACCGGGTCGCCGTGGTCGAAGATGCGGTTGCCCGTCGGATCGATCCGCGGCAGGCAGCATTTGCCGGCCAGGCAGCAGACGCCGTTGGAACAGCCGCCTACCGCCAGTGCGCAGAGCAGCGCCAGGGCGCAGCGGCACCAGGCGAATCGAACGCGGGATAAGGCCAAACGCATGTTGCCGACCAGTCGCAGAGCAACCCGTCTTCGGGAGCGGGGAACTTCCCCTCTACCTGAAAACTAGCATGCTCTTTTGGCAACATGCTGCAATTTGGCAACATGATCCCGCCGGCAGCCGCGGACAACCCGGCGCAATCCCGCCCGATCGGCAGATTCGGGCCTAGCGGCGGCCGAATATTCCGGTGGCGTACCAGATGCCGTTGCGGCCCCGCTGGATGTCGAAACCGAAGATCGGATGCCGGGTGCGGACCGCGTTCCAATGGCCCGGCGACTGCCGCCAGCTGGCCACGCAGTCGACACAGGCGTCGACCAGGCTTTCGTTCGGCCAGCTCTCGGCCACGACTTCCTGGGCCGCGACACCGGTCCGGGCACCGATCCGCTGGAATCGGTTTTCCCAGTTGTGGTGTCCTTGGACCAGAATTTTTGCCTGGTGTTCGCTCTGCAGTCGGGCCTCTTCCGCCAGCACATTGTGCATCGTGCCCTGGGTGCTGGCCGGACCCTCGGGATGAGTGCGAACGGCGTAGATCATCGTCCGCTGGGTGATGGTGCCAGGGGGGAGCGACAAAATGGCATCGACCACCGGGCCCCGGTAGTACTTTCCTCGAACCTGGGGAAAGGCACTGACGACGTGCCCGTAATAGCTCGTGTTGCGATGCGCAAATCGATGATGGCGATGCCCTTTTGGCCAAGCATTTCGGCAAATGCCGGGTGCCGCAGCAACTTGACCGGTTTGCCCCCGTTGCCGGCCTGAGCGTCGGTGGGCAGCTTCACGGTTACGTATTCGGCCAACTTGGCCTTGATGTCGGAGCGGGAAAAAGTCTGCTTTTCAAACGCCTTTTGCCCGGCACTCGCTTGCTCGTCGGCAAACAGGATGAAGAGCATTCGGCCTTCGTCCCGGGCCTGTCGCCAGGCTTGATCGTAGTTGGTCTCCCAATGGATGTCGGCCTCGGGCTGCGGCAGACTGCTGGCGGTCCGAGCAGGCTCGGACGCGGGCTCCGGCGGAGCCTCGTCGACGTTGCCCTCCGCGACCATCCGCGGTCCCGGTCCACCAAGGTGCAACTGCTCGATCAGGGCATCGAAGTCAGGCTCGGCAGCCGTGGGCTGCTCCGAACTGGCCGCGGCGCGAGCCGGCCCGGGATCCGGCGGGGCATTCAAGTCGTCGGCGCACTCCTCCGAGTCGCTGCGGTCGAGTGAATCGGGAATGGGCTGAATTGGCCCCTGGGCAGCGGGTTTCGCAGCCGCTGCCGGGGACCCCGCCGCGGCGGCCGGTTTCGTGCCGGACGGCTTGGAAGGTCGGCTGGCGGCTGCTTTTCCTCCCGAGGCCCTGGACGGGACGGCATCGGCCCCCAAGGCAGCCCGCTGGCTTTCGTAACGATGCTTCTCCAGGGCTCCCATGCCCAGCGTCAGAGTCAGCCCCAGAGCCAGGGCCGCCGCGAAATACATGGCACGATACATCATTGCGTTCTCCTGGGATTCGACTCGCGCCCCCAAGGCACTCCGCCGGGCGGCGCAAGCCGCTCGGCGGGACTTTCGAAAGGGCGTGCTGGCCGCACCGGGGCCGCGATTTTGTGAACCGCGGCCCCCATGGCAGGTAGGTTTCTTGCTTCGGGAGGGGCCGAGCGACATCGCGGCGGAAGTGCCTGCCGTTGGCACGTCGCGGCGGCGGGTCTCGGGCCGTCTTCTCGCGAGCCAGACGCCGCCGATTCCGGCGACCGCCTGACTCTGTCCTGGTTTCCAGGACCCTATGGTGCCAACCGAGTCGGCCGATTGCAACCACCAACCCGCCCAACTGGGGGGCTAGAGAAACTTTTCCGCCTGGGAAAAATGGCTGGCCAAGTGGCAAATACTCGGGTTTTTTTTTGGCGGTTCAGTGGATATGCTGCAAAGCCTGAGGAGTCTGAGAGTTCGGAAAGTCAGCCTGGTTGATTTAGCGAGAAAAACAGCGTGTTTTCATTTACCTACTGCATCTCATCTCGTCCGTGGTAACCAGGAGGGTTCAGCGATGCGAGCCAGCTTGCTGTGTTCATTGGCCGTTTTGGTCATTGCGCTTGCCCCGTTTCAGGCCCTGGCCGCTCCGCCGGACGCCAAGTCGCAAACAGCGGCCGCCGTGCGCGAGGCCGAGGCTTACGTCGGCACGGGTGCCAACGGCACCGCCTGGGACCGCTATTTGGGGCTCTCGGCGCTGAAGCGCGAGCTGGAGCGCACCGGCCCGGTCGATGTTCCGGCCGTCGAGGGCGTCCTGGCCAAGCTCCGCAGCGGGGCCAACGGCCTGGATCGGCCGCCGATGGTCAAATTGTCGCAATCCTTAGCGGCGTGGGTCGACGAGCTGAAACTGCCCGGCCCCGAGGCCCTCGGTGGAGCCGTGAAAGACGCGGCGGGCAATTTCCATCCAATCGGCTCGCTCGATATCGAAGCGGCCCGGACCGACTTGCGTAGCAAGGCGGCTGAGGTGAACGCCTATTTCGGCAAACTGGGTGCCAATGGTGCCGCGTGGCAAAAGTATCTGATGCTGTCCGAGCTGGAAGCTCAGGCCAAGCCTGCCACCGACGCCGATCGCGACCTGCTGGCCAAGATTTCGGCCCGCTTCACGGCCGACAAGCCGGGGCTGGAACTGCCGCAAGTCCGGGCGGCCGCCGCGGCATTGGACGCCTATCGCGAGCTGGTGACCGCCGCCGCAACCGACGATCTCAGCAAGCAGTACGAGACCGAATTGGCCAGCCCTGGCCGATCGGCTGGACAAGTACGTCAAGGCGCCGGGCGAAGAAGCCGCGGCCGAGGTGAATCAGCGGCTGGCCTGGCTCAAGCGAACGCATCAGGGCGGCGATCTGGGTCGAGCGATCCGCCGGGCCTTCGACCGGCCGAACATTTACGTCGCCGCCCAGGAGAAAATCGTCGGAGCCGGCATCGAACGCCCGATCGACGACACCTCGCCGCTGGTCGACAACATCAACGGCACGCAAATCAGCGGCACCGGCCACACGGTCGGCAGCCTGAAAGTCGAGCTCGTGCCCGACGGCAACCGGGCGGCGTTCGACATCATGCTCTACGGCACGACCTATTCCAACACCGTGGGGCTGAATGGACCGGCGACCATCTATACCCAAGGCACCACCCAGATCGGCGGCCGCAAGCGGGTGCTGATCGATGCCGCAGGAATTCGCGATTTGCCCGCCACCGCTGCCGCCAAGACCAACACCCGGGTGACCGGCGTGGCGGCCGGCCGCCCCGGCGGTTTGATCAACAACATCGCCCAGCGCAAAGTCGCCGAAGGCAAGGGCTCGGCCGAGCTGGTTGCCGCCGACCACGCTTCGGCCCGCGTCCGGGCGCGGCTGAACAAGGAAGCCGCCAACGATCTGGGCCGGGCTGCCCGCGATTTCCAGGAGAAGTTCCGCAATCCGCTGATCCGCCAACAGCTCTATCCCTCGGTCTTCGATTTCAGCACCACCGACGAGTTGCTCAAGGTGGTTGCCCTCGAGGCCAGCGACACGCAGCTGGGGGCGCCGGCAGCTCCGCCGGAGTTGGACGAATCGGCCTATGACCTGTCGGTGCGGTTCCACGAGTCGGCGGCCAATAACCTGGCCGCGCAAATGCTCGCGGGCGTCACCCTGCGGGACGAGGACGTGCGGAAGAAGATCGTCGAGCTCCGCGGCTCGCTCCCCGACCAGCTCAAGGACAACGACGACCAAGAGCCCTGGTCGATCACGTTCGAGAAGTTCCGCCCAGTGAGCGTGTCGATTCGCGACGGCGGCTTCGAGGTCGTCATCCGCGGCAAGAGCTACACGACGGGCGAGAATGACCAGAACAAGTACGGCTCGATGTACGTCACCGCCCGTTACAAAACCGAGAAGCAGGATCAAGGCTATCGCCTGGTCCGGCAGGGCGAGCTGATCATCGAGCCGCCCACGCAGGGCCAGCAGTCGATCAAGGTCGTCACGCTCAAAACGATCTTGAAAAAGAAGTTCGCCCGGCTGTTTCCCGAAGCCATCGAACCCCAGGGCGTCGAACTGCCCGGCAATTGGAAGAAGCTGGGCAAACTGTTTGCCACTCACGTGGTGACCGATGGCGGCTGGGCCACTGTTGGCTACCGCCGGGGATCGCCGGCCGAGAGCGTGGCCAGCCGGCCCCAATAGCCTGTCGGCGCCGGCAGGTTCGCCCCCGCGGAGCGCGGCCGGGTAGAATGGCGAGGGTGGAATTTAACCAGCCCGTGGCGGCTGGACGCCTACATGCCTGGCGTTCGGCGCCCCGGTTGGCGACTCGCCCGGCACCAGGTTCGCTCAAATCTCGCGGTACGACTCATGGACCACTACGTCGATATCACATTCGATTGCCTGCCGCTGCGGAGCGTGCCCCGGTTCGACATTCCGATCGACGCGTCGCCCAAATATCGGGCTCGCTGCGAACGAATCAAACACGCGATCGAAACGCACGGCCTGCACAACACATACTTCTTGTACAACGCCGGGTGCATCTTCCATCTCACGAACAATCCCGCGGCCGGCCGGCTGGAATACCGGTTCGAGGGAACCGTGATGACCGATCCCGAGGACCAGCACACGCAGCAATGCCAACTGGAGATCGAGCTGGTGCGCGAAACCTGCGACTGGCTGACCGAGCCGATCGTGGCCTGGTTCAGAGAGACCGTCCGCCGGGCCGTCATCGCGGAGTTCGATCGCTACATCGAAGCCGGCGACCTGGCTCAAACGCTCAAGCGGATCGAGCAGATGCAGGCCCAGGTCGACCAGTCGGGCGGATTCGTGGGGATGTATCTCTGAACCGGCCGGTTTTTCCGGCGGTAGCACAGCGGCTTTTTGGCCAATGGCCGCCCGCTTGGCCTACGGCTTCAAGCCGAAGTCTTCTTTGAGACTCCGCCAGACCGTGTGAATGTGGTTGGCGGGATTGCCCGCGGCGTCGGGCTGGACGTTGACGAACTCAACCACGAAGGTTGGCGCTGGATGCGGTAATAGTGCCCGATCCCCGGTTTGTCGGCCCCTGCCCAGGCGAAGTAAATCGCATCCCAGCCGGCCTCGTGGATTTCGGCCAGGCGGGCCGTGCTCAGCTCGGGAGCCATGTTCCGGGCGTGGGTTTCCAGCAGGGTCTCAAGCGTCTTGCGCTGGGCCTCGTCGAGCTTCGCCGCCGGAATGCCGGCCAGGTCGGTTTTCTTGGGCTGGGCTCCGCCGGCGGTCAGAATCTCGGCCGGGGCCTTCTCGGCAATCACGGCCACCTTCCGCTGTTCATCGGACAGAGCTTTGAGCAGGTCGAAGGCCAGCTCCTCTTCCTGAGCCAGCACCCGGGTGCCCTTGGCCGGCGGCGTGCCGTAATCGCCCATGATCTGGGCCGGATTCACCCCGAAGAACGACGGCGTGGAGACGACGTGGTCGCCGTCGACCGTGAAATTGAACGACAAGTGGTGCCCCTCGGCACTCCAGCCCCAGCGGCCATCGGCTTTCGGCTCGCCGTAGATCGTGAAGTAGTAGCGCTCCGGATCGCGGAGCGGCGTGCCGGTCTTGGCCTTCTCCAGCTCACGCAGCAAGACCTCGAGGCTCATAATCTGAGTGGCTTTGCTGTAGCCGATTTCGCTCAGCCCGCGCTGCAGCAGGGCCAGGGCGAGCTTGCGCTGGGCGGCATCCATCTCTTTGATCTGCAGCCCCTTGCGCGTGTCGAGCGGAATGAAATTCCAATTGGTCCGTTGCGGGTCGTCCATCGACATCGTGGCCTTGGCCCGCTGCTCGGGGGAGAGCCCTTGCAGAAAGGCTTGAGCCGCCGTCGTCATTCCCTGAGCCGTATCGCGGAGCGACAACCGCATGGCGCCGCCAAGCGCAACCAAGAGTCAGCGCAGCCGTTCCGATCTTGCGACTGAGGCGAGACATGGGGCAATTCTCCGAGGCGGGCTAAGGTGGGGTGGGCGACTCTTCGGGGCACATCTCAGGATAACGGACGCCCTCGGCAAAAGAAACGCGACGGCCCAAAAACGCATCGCGCAGCCAAGCCGGGCCGATCACCTCCCCGTTTTCTGCCTTCTGCCTTCTGCCTTCTGCCTTCTGCCTTCTGCCTTCTCACTTTACTGCCGCGGCACGACGTACTGCATGACCCCCACGAAGTGGCAGGCGCTCGCGGCCACGACCAGCAAATGCCAGACGGCATGGAAATAAGGCACACGCACGTCGCGATGCAGGAACCAGGTGCCGAGCGTGTAGAGCACGCCGCCAGCGACCAGCCAGCCGATGGCTCCAGCGGGCATTCCCTCGATGATCTGCTTGATGGCCAACATCGGCAACCAACCCATCAGGACGTAGCCGGCCGTGGCGACGTTGTCGAGCCCTTTGACCAGCAGTTTGAACAGTGCCCCGGTCAAAGCCAGCAGCCACATCACGGCCAGCAGCACCCAGCCCCCCACGTGCGGGTAAAAGCAGATTTGCCAGGGCGTAAAGGTGCCCGCGATCAGAAAGAAAATGCAGACCTGATCCAGCGTGCGGAAAAAATGTCGCAGTCGCGGCCGATAGAAGGCGTGCGAAAGCGTCGACGCCGCATAAACGATCACCAGCGCGGCCGCGTAGGCGGCGCAGCCGGCGAAGAGCGCCCGGTTGTCGGAATGCCACACAGCGTGCAACAGCCGTTCGGCCGCGGCCAGGCTGAGCAGCAGGCCCAGCAGGTGGGTCAGGAAATTCAGCCCTTCGCCCACTGGCCGTACGTCGCCAGGATCGGCGTTGCTCGCCAGGGTGGCTGCGGATTCGGCGGTGGGAGACGGTAGAGCACTCATCGGACGCGGGCAAACGCTCCTCGGGCCAGCGGCCGGGTTTTGCCCGAATTTTAAGCCGCCTGCCGGAGCGCGGCCAGGGCCCGTGCGGCCGGGCGTGCGGGCCGCGGTTGAGAACCGCCCTGGTTTGCCGTACAATTCGCCACCTCAACAGAAAACCCGCTCAAACTTCGCTGGAGAAATGCCCCATGGAACGCTCTCTGATCCTGCTCAAGCCCGACTGCGTGCAGCGCCGCCTGGCGGGCCGGATCCTCGGCCGGTTCGAGGACAAAGGCTTCAACATCGTGGCGCTCAAGCTGATGCAGATCACCCCCGAGCTGGCCAAAAAGCATTATGCCGAGCACGTGCAGAAGGGCTGGTATCCGACGCTGGAGCAATTCATCACCGGCGGGCCAGTCGTGGCGGCCGTGATCGAGGGGCTGGAGGCGATTCGGGTGGTGCGCGAAATGCTCGGCGCCACCAGCGGGCTGAAAGCCGCCCCCGGCACGATCCGCGGCGACTTCAGCTCCAGCCGGCAGATGAACCTGGTCCACGCGTCCGATGGTCCCGAAGCGGCCAAACGCGAGATCGAGCTCTACTTCCAGCCGCACGAGATCGTCGGCTACGCGCCGACGATCACCCCCTGGCTGCGGGCCGCGGACGAAGCCTAAGCTAGAAAAGGTCGACGGAAGAAAGTCGACGGAAGATAGCCACGAAAAACACGAAAAGACACAAAAAGGGAGAAAGGGCAACGATACCGCCACGAGCTTCTCAGAGGAGAATCCGTGGGCATGCATCGAGGCGCGGAAGCCAAGGTCGCCCCTGGTGACGCGTAATTCTCCCCCGTCCTTTTCGTGTCTTTTCGTGTTTTTCGTGGCTATCTGCCTGCCGCCTCTTTCTCCGGCTTCACCTCGAAGCGTTTGAAGCCGGGCGATTCGTAGGTTTTGATCGCGTCGCCCTCGGAGCGCAGGATCAGCACCTCGGCCCCAGCGGTTTTGGCGACCAGGGCCAGCCCCTTCTCCGGCCCGAGCAGGCAGACGGTCGTGTCAAGCCCGTCGGCGGTGAAGCAATTGTCGGCGATCACGGTGACGCTGCTGCGCTCGCTCATTCCCAGCCCGGTCTTGGGATCGACGATGTGCGAGTAGCGCTGGCCGCCGATCTCGACGTGCTGAAAGGCGTCGCCCGCGGTGCTGATCGCCTTGTGGGCCAGCTCGACGTAGCGCGATGGCGGCGCATCGGCGCCAGCGGCGCGATGCCGATCGTCCAACCGGCCTTGCCCGGCGGCGGATCGCCCAGGCCGATGTCGCCGCTGGCGTCGACCAGAGCCCGGCGGATGCCCTGACTGGCTAGCACCGCCAATACGTCGTCAACGGTATAGCCCATGGCGATGCCGCCCAGATCGAGCTGCATGCCAGGTCGCTCGAGCCGGGCGGTGTGGTCCTTGGGGTCGAGCTTGAGGAATCGGTAGCCGACGGCAGCCCGGGCCTGTTCCAATCGCTGTGGAGCGGGCAGTTCGCGGGTCCGCCGGGCTCGCCGCCAAAGACGAACAATCGGGCCCACGGTCACGTCGAAAGCGCCGTCCGAGTCGGCCGCCAGTTGCTGCGAGCGTTCCAAAACCGCCCACAAGGGATCGCTGAGTTTGACCGGCTCGGGGGTCGGGGCCGAGCGGCTCAAGCGGTTCAATTCGCTGTCGGGTTCGTAATCGCTGAACAGCGCATTGAGCCGGTCGACGTGCGCGTAGGCTGCCTGCGCCGCCCGGTTTGCAGCCTCCCGATCGGGAGCATAGAATACGAGCTTTAGCGAGGCACCCATTTTGATTTGGGTGTACTCGAACCGCTCTTCACCGGCCGTGGTGCTGCCGGCGAGCGCATGAGCGCAGAGCACGGCCAGCAGCCAGCCGCGGGACCGCTTGTTGGGCGGCCCGGCCAGCGTGGTGCTGCCAGAAACGCTGCCAGGAACAACGACCGGCCATTGCATCATTGGATGAAATCCCTCCTGCCGGCCGCGCGACCAACGACACTCCATCCCACCCGACCCTTTGAGCCCGCGCCGCTTTGCGAAGGATCCCCTCACTCATGTGTAGCGTAAGTCGAATCGTGCGTCGGATGCAACCTTGGGCCGCCGCAGCGGCGCTGCTGGCCGGCGCGATGCTGATCAACCGCCCCGTGCCCGCCGACGACTCGGCCCCCAGCGACCCGCGCAAGGTGGCCAATGCCGACGCCACGGCCGCGGCCGAGATGAAGCCCTACACCGAGGTGATCGGCAACACCGACGTCACGTTCGACATGGTGCCGATCCCCGGCGGCACGTTCATGATGGGCAGTGCGGACAACGCCCCCGGCCACAAGTCGGATGAGGGCCCGCAGCACGAAGTGCAGATTTCCCCCTTCTGGATGGGCAAGTGCGAAGTCACCTGGAACCAGTACGAGATCTGGACCTTCAGCCTCGACATCCAGCGGCGACAGGTGAACAACCTCGAGGCCAGCGACTTGGACAAGAATGCCGACGCCGTCACCCGGCCGACCAAACCCTACACCGACATGACCTTCGGCATGGGTAAGGACGGCTTTCCGGCGATCTGCATGACCCAGCTCGCGGCCAAAACGTACTGCAAGTGGCTCAGCCAAAAGACGGGCCGCTATTACCGGCTCCCGACCGAGGCCGAATGGGAATACGCCTGCCGCGCCGGCACCAAGACGGCCTACTCGTTCGGCGACGATCCGGCCCAGCTGGGCGAATACGCCTGGTACTTCGAAAACAGCAACGACGCCTACCACAAGGTCGGCTTGAAGAAGCCCAATCCCTGGGGCCTGTACGACATGCACGGCAACGTGGCCGAATGGACGCTCGATCAGTACGTGCCGGACGGGTACAAGACGTTCGCCGGCCAGACGGTCAAGAATCCGCTGGTGATTCCCAAGACGCTCTATCCGCAGGTGGCCCGCGGCGGCTCGTGGTCCGACGATCCGGAACTGCTGCGATCGGCCAACCGCGTCGGCTCGCACAAGGACTGGAAGCAGCAAGACCCGCAGATTCCGCAGAGCATTTGGTACTTTACCGACGCTCTGTTCCTGGGCTTCCGCGTGGTTCGGCCGCTGGAGGTCCCCTCGGAAGCAGAAAAGGCCCGCATCTGGGAGGCCGGTGCCGACAAGTGACGACTGCCTCCCGCGACTGTTCAACGTCCCTATTCCGCTCGCCCGGCTTCGATACCCCCCAATTTTCTGGAGACTCACGATGAGCGACGAAACCCGCAGTGAACGCCCGGCGCCCGCCTCGCGGCGTGCCTTCCTCAAGACCTCGACCGCGACGATGGTCGGCGGCGCGCTGGCCGGCAGCCTGTCGATTGCCCGCAGCGCTCACGCGGGGGGCGACGACCAGATCAAGATCGCCCTGATCGGCTGCGGCGGCCGTGGCACGGGTGCCGCCAATCAGGCCCTCTCGACCAGCGGCAACGTCAAGCTGGTGGCCATGGCCGACGCCTTCGAGGATCGGCTCAGCGGCAGCCTGAACAATTTGCTGAACGAGAAGAAGGATCGCGTGGACGTGCCCAAGGACCGGCAATTCGTCGGCTTCGACGCCTACAAGCAGGCCCTCGCGACGGACGCCGATCTGGTCATTCTGGCCACGCCCCCCGGCTTCCGCCCGATCCATTTCGACGCCGCGATCAAAGCCGGCAAGCACGTCTTCATGGAAAAGCCGGTGGCGGTCGACGCCCCGGGCGTGCGGCAGGTTCTGGCCGCAGCCGAAGAAGCCAAGAAGAAGAAGCTGGCCGTGGGCGTCGGCCTGCAGCGGCATCATGAGAACAATTACCGCGAGACGATCCAGCGGCTCCAGGACGGCGGCATCGGCGACATCGTCTACGCCCGGGTCTACTGGAACGGAGCCGGAGTGTGGGTCAACCCGCGCCAGGCCCAGCAGACCGAAATGGAGTACCAGATGCGCAATTGGTACTACTTCAACTGGCTCTGCGGCGACCACATCTGCGAGCAGCACATCCACAACCTGGACGTGATCAACTGGCTCAAGGGCAAGCCGCCGGTCCGGGCCAACGGCATGGGCGGACGGGAGGTCCGCAAGGGCAAGGACTTCGGCCAGATTTTCGATCACCACTACGTCGAGTTCGAATACGACGACGGCTCGCGGATGATCAGTCAGTGCCGCCACATTCCCAACTGCTGGGATTCGGTTTCCGAGCACGTCCACGGCACCAAGGGCTACTGCGATATCGGCGGGGCCTATATGAACGTGCCCGGCTCGGGCGAATGGCGGTTCTCCGGCAAGCGGAACAACGGCTACCAGACCGAGCACGACGATCTGTTCGCCAGCATCCGTAGCGGCAACCCGATCAACGAGGCCGAATACGGCGCCAACAGCACGATGACTTCGGTCCTCGGCCGGATGGCCACCTACGGCGGCAAAATCGTCGAATGGAAGGACGCGATCAACTCGCAGATCAATTTGGCCCCGCAGGAGTACTCGTTCCAGGCCACTCCGCCGGTCGTGCCCGATGGCAGCGGCAACTACCCGGTCGCCGTGCCGGGCGTGACCCGCGTCGTCTGACGAAGTCCGTTTCGCCGGAGACGGCTCGGCTCTCCCAAAAACGCACAAGCCCAGGGATCACACGGATCCCTGGGCTTGTTTCATTCACCGCTGTGGCGAACTGCCCGCGTCAGCTTTGCGTTCCGCTGGGTGACGTCGCGTTGCCCACCGGCGGAGCCGGCAATGTCCGCTGGGTCGAACCGGGTGCCGGCGGCGGAGGCGCTCCCGGCCCCTGCTCCGACTTGGGCACCGGGCCCACCTGCGGGCGCCGATCTTGGCCGCGAAGATATCGTGCAGCTTGCGGGTGGCCGGGTCGCGGCCTTCCAACTGCACCGCCTTGTCCAGCTCGCGGACCGCTTGCGTGGGATATCCCAAGTAGCCGAAGTGGAAGCCCAAGAGCATCCGCAACGCCGGGTCGTCAGGCTTGGCATTTCGGGCCGCTTCGAGCGACTTCAGCTGATTGGTATAGTCCTGGATGTTACCGTACAGCTGCGTGTAGTTCTGCACGGCCGCACCCCACTTGTCCTCGGGCAGCATGCCCATCGCCATTTCGGTCGCTCCGGCGGCCATCCGGTAGTCGCCGGTCTGGAACAGGGCCTGACCCATGAGCATCAATACTCCGCCGTTCTGCGGATCGTCGACCATCGCATGGCGAAAGTCGCCGATGGCTTGTTGATAGCGGCCGGAACGGAAATTGGCCTCGCCTTGAGCTGCATAGTCCAGCCCGACTTGGGCGGTGGCGTCGGTGGGCTGAGCGGTCGAGGCGTAAGCGCTCGGATAGCCCGAGCCGTAGCCGCCATAGCCTCCATACCCGCCGTACCCGCCGTACCCACCATATCCACCGTAGCCGCCATACCCGCCGTACCCACCATAACCTCCTAAGCCGTAGCCGAGGCCGTATCCCAGACCGAAGCCGAAGAACGGTAGGAAGCCGAAGCCGCCGTATCCGCCGTACCCACCATATCCGCCGTACCCACCATATCCGCCGTACCCACCATATCCGCCGTACCCACCGTAGCGGCCATAACCACCGTACCCGCCATAGCCCCCACGGCCGTAGCCGCCGCGGCCGTAGTTGCCGAAGGCCGAGTTATTGCCAAAGAAGTAGGAGTTGTTGCGGTTCATCGAATTCATGCCGTTTCGGCCGCTCGTGCCGAAGTTGCGCGGCGAAGTTCTGCGAGCGCATCGCGCCCGCGCCGCCTCGGTAAGCTCCGCCGCCATACATGCCACCCCCGCGATTACCGCCGCCGTACATGCCGCCGCCACGATAGCCGCCCCCGCCATACATGCCGCCGCCACGGTAGCCGCCCCCGCCGTGATACCCTCCACCGCCGTGAAACCCACCGCCGCCATGGCCGCCGCCACCGCCATGGCCGCCGCCACCGCCACCGTGAGCAAATGCTGCTTGCGGCGCGATCGTCGCCGCCAACAAGGCCAGTGCAAGTCCCCAAGTGCGCCATCTCATGATTGGCCCCCGTTCGAGCAAGAGAGAGAATGTGGTTCACTAGGCCCACAACCTAATTTTACGCTTGAAACAACGAGGCAGATTTGATGCCAGATTACAAGTCACACAGCTTGAGGACATGATCGACCCGCGCCCTGGCGTCGTGTCGATCAGTGTGGCTGGCGAGGGGCCAGAGGGATGCCCCAGCCACCGGGCATCGAAGGCCCGCGCACAAAAAAAGACACCACCAGCCTTGCGACCGATGGTGTCCCTGCCCCGAACTCTTGCCTGGAGTTTTCAGTGCCAGTTGACCGGCTTGCCTAACAGCGAGCCGCCGGCGGCGGCCGGCGCCGTTGTGGTTGCGTGCGTTGACGCAGCGTCGACGCCTGTCACGGGGACCGCGATGGAGGCGCTCGCCGCGCCGTTCGACGTGGACGTCATCGGCCCGGTCTCGTTCGGCACCGGGCCCACCTGCGGCGCACCGACCTTGGCCGCAAAGATGTCGTGAGTCTTCCGAGCCGCCGGATCGCGCCCATCGAGCTCGACCGCCCGCCTCAATTCGGTCACGGCCTGCTGCGGGTAACCGAGGTAGCCAAAGTTGAAGCCGAGCAAGAATCGCAGCGCCGGATCGTCGGGCTGAGCGGCCCGGGCCGCCTCGAGCTTCTTGAGCTGATCGGTGTAGTCCTGCACGTTGCCGTACAGCTGGGTGTAGTTCTCGATGACGGCGCCCCACTTGTCCTCGGGCAGCAAGCCCATCGCCATTTCGGTCGCGCCCGCCGCCTGGCGGTACTCTCCCGTCTGAAACAGCGCCTGGGCCATCAGCATCAGCAGTCCGCCGTTCTGCTGATCGTCCACCAAGGCATGGCGGAAATCGGACACGGCCTGCGCGTAGCGGCCGGCCCGGAAATCGGTCTCGCCCTGGGCGGCGTAGTCGCCGCTGGATTGCGGTCCGTTCTGGAGCGGCAAACTGTTGGCGGCGATCGGCGGGGAGGTATTGGCGTAGCTGTTGTATCCGTAGCCGCCATAACCTCCATACCCACCGTACCCGTAGCCGCCATAGCCCCCATATCCGCCGTACCCACCGTAGCCATAGCCGTAGAACGGCCAGAAGCCGAAGAAGGGCCAGTAGCCGTAGCCCCGACCATAACCGTAACCACGATAGCGGCCGTACCCGTAACCGCCATTTCCGTAACCGCCGTAGCCGGCATAGCTGTAGCGGCGACCGGAATTGCCGAACAGCGAGTTGTTGCCGACGAAAGCCAGATTGTTGCGATTGACGTTGATATTGCCGCCGCGATTCGCCTGCGACGAGTGCCCGTGGTTGCCGAAATGGCGATTGGCGAAGCTCTGGCCGACGGAGCGGCCGGAGCCGTTGTGGTGCCCCGCTCCGGCATGGGCCGTGCCCCCGCTGCCCCCACCCCGGTGCGCCGCTCCGGAGTGCGCGTGACTGGCATGACCGCCACCACCACGATGCGCCTGGCGTGCCCGCCGCCACGATGTCCGCCGCCCCCATGGTGGCCCCCACCGCCATGATGACCACCGCCATGACCGCCGCCGTGGCCTCCACCGCCATGGCCACCGCCACCGCGGGCAAGTGCCCCTTGCGGAGAACACAACAAAGCAACCGCGAGGATGAGCGAGAGTTGGACGAATCGCATGGGGGGCCTCCTAGCGTGCGGCGCTGGTTTCCGCATTACTGTCCATTTTACGTGGCGTTGAGGAAATCGGTTTTTTCCGCAGATTACAAGTTAGACAGACTGCGGTTTCGAGCGACTGCTCTATCCGATGCAACCCCGCGACCGCCGCGCGGGTGCCGGCTCCGCAGGACTCAACACCGCCTTCGCCGCAGCGAGTGGTGCTACAACTGTGCAGGCCGGCACAATACTTCTCTATGCCCGGGCGCCGGCCCCGAATAGAATTTCGGTCGCATGAGCATTGAGGTCGAGGCAGCACCCGGGGTGCCGGACCGGTTGACGGACCTGGTCGGCCGCCTGGAAGGACAGCCGGGATTTGCCGAAGTTTTGGCGAGCCTGGCCGCAGGGCACGGAGCCGCTTTAGGCGGAGTCTGGGGCTCAAGCTCGCGCTGGTGGCGGCCGCGCTGGCTGCCCACGCTCCGGCACCCTTGGTCGTCGTGGTCGCGCACGGGGACGACATCGACGGATTTGTCGACGACCTGGCCCTGTTCCACGAGGGCGAAGCCGTTGCGTTCCCCGCTTGGGAGGCCAAGGGGGACGCCCGGGCCGCGATCGACGAAACCTTCGGCCGGCGGCTGAACCTGCTCAAGCGGCTCGCCGAACCCGAACCGCCGCGACTGATCGTCACCAGCATTCAAGCCATCCAGCAGCCGGTGCCGCGCCGCGCGACGCTCGAGCGTCAAACGCGGCGCTTGGCCCGTGGCGACGAGCTGGATGCTCCGGCGCTGCTGGCGTGGCTGGTCGAAAATGGCTTTCAGGCGACAAGCGCCGTCGAGTTGCCGGGCGAGTTTTCCCACCGCGGGGGCATTCTGGACATCTTCGCGCCGGACTGGCAGGAGCCGGTCCGGATCGAACTATTCGGCGATCAGATCGAGTCGCTCCGCCGATTCGAAGTGGCCACCCAGCGCAGCCTGACGAGTCTCGACGCGATCGACGTGACGGCGCTCGTCCCTAGCGACGACGATCGCGAGCACTTTGCCGACTTTCTGCCGCCGGGAAGCTGGTTCGCCCTGGTCGAGCCGGGGGACATTCAGGAAGAGGCACGACACTTTCTCGAACGACTCGAGCGACCGCAAGACGCCTACAGCCTCAACGCCACGCTGACGCAGGTCTACCGCTTCCCCTCGGCGACGCTGGCGTCCGTGCCGACCGGCTCGATGGAAACGACCTGCCATCTGCGGATCGAGTCGGTCGAGCGGTTCAGCGGCGACATCAATCGCGTGCGCGACGAATTGGACGCGGCGGCCACCGGCCAGGACGTGTTCATCGTTTCGCCCACCGCGGCCGAGAACGAGCGGCTGGGGCAGATTTTTGGCACCACGCAGCTGGCCGCCGCCGGACGACTGCACTTCCGCACCGGCCAGCTGCGGGCCGGCTTTCGCCTGGTGGCCGACCGGATCGCCCTGGTCAGCGGCAACGAGCTGTTCCACCGCTCCGACCTGCACCGCCCGGCCCAGCGCAAGCTCGGCCGGGTGATCGACAGCTTCCTCGATCTGCGCGAAGGGGACTATGTCGTGCACCTATCGCACGGCATCGGCCGCTATCGCGGACTCAAGCTGCTCGAAAAAGACTCGCAGGTCGAAGAACACCTGATGCTCGAGTTCCAGGAACAAACCAAGGTGTTTGTTCCGGTCTCGAAGATCGACCTGGTTCAGAAATACGTCGGCGGCATGAAGAGCCGGCCCACGCTGGCCAAGGTCGGCGGCCGCAGCTGGGTCAAGCAGAAAGAAGCCGCCGAGCAGGCCGTCACCGATCTGGCGTCCGACATGTTGGAAATGCAGGCCGCCCGGGCGATCCGGCCCGGCATCGGCTTCAGCGCCGACACGGCTTGGCAGCGCGAGTTCGACGCCTCGTTCCCCTACCGCGAAACCCGCGATCAGTTAGCGGCGATCGCGGCCATCAAGAGCGACATGCAGGAAATGCGGCCGATGGACCGGCTGCTGTGCGGCGACGTCGGCTTCGGCAAGACCGAAGTCGCGATGCGGGCCGCCTTCAAGGCGGTCGACAGCGGCTATCAGGTGGCCGTGCTCGTGCCGACCACGATCCTCTGCGAGCAGCACCTGCGGACGTTTCGGCAGCGGATGGCGGCGTTCCCGTTCTCGATCGCCGCGCTGTCCCGCTTCAGCCGCCGGGTCAGCAGCGGCAAGTGCTCGCCGGGCTGGCGGACGGATCGATCGACATCGTCATCGGCACCCATCGTCTGGCCCAGTTCGACGTGCAGTTCAGCAATCTGGGCCTGCTCGTCATCGACGAGGAGCAGCGGTTCGGCGTCGAGGTGAAGGAGCGGCTCAAGGCGATCCGCAGCACAGTCGACGTGCTGACAATGACCGCCACGCCGATTCCGCGCACGCTGCACCTGGCTTTGCTTGGCGTCCGCGACATCTCGAACCTCGAATCCCCGCCCGAAGACCGGTTGGCCGTCGAGACGCGCGTGACCCGCTTCGACGACGAGTTGATCCGCCATGCCATCCTCCGCGAGCTGAACCGCGACGGGCAGATCTACTTCGTCCACAACCGGGTTCACGACATCCAGCGCGTCGCCGCACGGCTGGCCCGGATCGTGCCCGAGGCCCGGATCTTGATCGGCCACGGGCAGATGGGCGAAGGGGAACTGGAACAGGTGATGGTCGACTTCGTCAATCACCAGAGCGACGTCCTGCTGGCGACGACGATCGTCGAGAGCGGGCTCGACATCCCCAACGCCAACACCATCTTCATCGACGAGGCGGACAAGTACGGCCTGGCCGACATGCACCAGCTGCGCGGCCGAGTCGGCCGCTACAAGCATCGGGCCTACTGCTACCTGCTGGTCGATCCCGACAAGCACCTCTCGACGACCGCCTCGCGGCGGCTGCGGGCGATCGAAGAATTCAGCGACATGGGATCGGGCTTCGCCATTGCGATGCGCGACCTGGAACTGCGCGGGGCCGGCAACATCCTGGGCACCCAGCAAAGCGGCCATATCGCCACGGTCGGCTATGAATTGTACTGCGAGCTCCTGGAGCAAGCCGTCCGCCGGCTGAAAAAGCTGCCACCCAAGCAAGTGGTCGACGTCACGCTCGACCTACCGGGCGAGGCCTTCATCCCGCGCTCCTACGTGCCGGACATGCGGCTGAAGATCGACCTCTATCGCCGCCTCCAGCGGATCACGAGCCAGGCGGAGCTGGCCGAATTGTCGGCCGAGTTCGCCGATCGCTTCGGCCCGCGGCCGAAAGAGCTGGAGCGGATGCTGATTCAGGCCGAATTGCGGCTGTTGGCCCACCACTGGCAGATTGGCTCGATTCACCTGGAGGACGGCTTCGTGGTGCTCTCGTACTGCGCGGCGGCCGAAGATCGAGGAGCTGGCCCGGTGCTCGGGAGGCGAACTGCGGATCGTCGACGCCCGCAGTGCTTATCTGCCCATCGGCAAAGAAATTGGGCCGCCGGACGACCTGCTGGCACGGCTGAAAATGCTGTTGTCGGCGGCCTGACGGCTCCCTATAATCCGCCCGCGCTGCGTCCAAGCAGGGTGCCAGGCGCGTCCCGAGCCCGGCGGATTGGCGTGATGCCCGGGCGTCCCATCTCGTCGGCGCTATTCCGTAGGCGATCGTCAGCCCGCTCGAAGGAACTTGCGTGACTGGCCAACGGCGTAGGATCGCGAAGCTGACAACCGCTCTACCGCGGGCGGCCATCTGCGGTTGCCTGGGCTTGCTCGTGCTGGCGGTGGCGGCGGTTTGGGCCCAGGTCCCCAGCGGACAACCGAGCGACGGCTCTGGCGGCATCTACCCAGTCTCGCCCAGCAATCCGAACAACCCCCAGAATTTCAATCCCAACCTGGGCAGCCCGGTCGCGCCTGCGCAAATGCAGTATCCGGCCGCGGGTTCCGGCTGGCCGGGCCGTGGTCCCGACGACACGCAATCGCCACCGACCCGGAAAGCGTACGCCCAGCCATTCAATGCTCCCAACGGCTGCCGGTCCGAGCGCCGCCAGGAACGCCGGGAGCCTCGCGGCAGGCAATCGCCAACAGCGCCGCGACGCGGGCCGGCGAGCGGCTGCAGTTTCCGCCGTTGGAGGAGATGAATTTCGAAGGTGCCGAAATCATCGCCTGGGTCGGATCGATGCCGATCCTGGCGGCGGATGTCCTGTACGAAGCTAACCGGCAGATCGAGATGCGAATTGCCCAGAACCCGGGGGTTCATGTCGAGCAAAAAGACATTGCCAAGGCCCGTGTGAATTACATGCGGATGTCCCTGACCCGGCTCATCGAAACCAAGCTGATTTATCTGGAAGCGGCGCGCAACGTCCCGGCCGACGCGATTCCCAAGATCGAGAAGAGCTTCAACGACAACTTCGAAAAGTCGTTCATGCGGAAGCTGATGGAAAGTGAAGGCTGCGGCTCGCGCGGTGAGCTGGAGGCCAAATACCGCCGCTACGGAACGACGGTCGAATCGTTCAAGCGGATGACGTTCGAAAGCAATTTCGCCGCCCGCTGGATGGAGGATCACGTCAAATCCGACGACGAAATCACCCATCAGGACATGCTCACCTACTACACCGAGCACCACGTCGACTACGAAAAGCCCCGGCGGGCCCGCTGGGAGCACCTGCTGGCCCGATTCGACAAGTTCGGCTCGAAGACCGAGGCCTTTGCCGCGATTGCCCAGTGGGGAAATGAGGTCCTGAGCGGAGCCTCGTTCGCCGAAGTGGCCAAGGCTCATTCGCAGGATTTGACCGCCGACGACGGCGGGGTCCACCCCTGGACCAACGAAGGCAGCTTGCGGTCTACCGAGTTGAATAAGGCCCTGTTCGAGTTGCCGGTCGACAAGCTCAGTCAAATCATCGAGGATAGCCGCGGCTTTCACATCATTCGCGTGATCGAGCGCCGACGAAAACACGGCCCGCCCCTTCCCCGAGGTGCAGGGCGAAATCCGCCAGAAGATTCGCGAGACCCGCGATACCCAGCGGCGCAACGAATACCTCGACAAGCTCAAGGCCAAGGCTCCGGTTTGGACGATCTTCGACACGCCGACCGCCCCCCAGACGGCCAGCGGTCCGACCCCGCCGCGAAGCTGACGCCGCGCTCCTTTTCTTCCCGGCGCAGCCGGGGCCTCAAACCGGCATAACCGTCCCAGCCGGTTGATCTTGCGCCGCGGCTGTGTTAGGCTCGCAGCATCGGTGCGCGATTGGTTCTCCCCCCGCCGCCCGCAGGGCTCTTCGGCCATGCTTCGCCTGACCTCCCGCGCCAGCGCCCACACTTGCGACGGCGTCACCCGGGCGACTTTCTCGAGGCCGGCACGCTGGGCGCTATCGGCCTGACGCTGGCCGACTTTCTGGCCCTGAAGGCCCAGGCCGCCGCGGTCGGGAACGACTCCCCGCAGCACGACGAGCGGGCCGTGATCATGATCTTCAATCTGGGAGCCCCGAGCCAGCTGGACTGCTTCGACCTGAAGCCCGAGGCCCCGGCCGAAATCCGAGGGCCTTTCCAGCCGATCAAGACCAAGGCCCCCGGTCTGGAAATCTCCGAGATCTTCCCCCGCCACGCCGAGCACGCCGACAAGTTCTCGCTGGTCCGCAGCTGCTTCCACACGGCGGCCGCGGTGCACGACACCGGCCACCAGATGATGCAGACCGGACGGCTGTTTACCGGCGGGATCAACACCCCGCACGCCGGCTGTGCCCTGGCCTACTGCGCGGCCGCAAGACCGACCTGCCGGCACACGTCGTCCTGCCCGAGCCGATGGGCTCGACCGGCGGCGGACTGTCGCACGGCCAGGACGCGGGCTTTTTGGGCAAGGCCCACGACCCGTTCGTCCTGATGGCCGATCCGTCGAAGCCGGACTTCAAAGTGCCCGACTTGCTGCCGCCCGCCCAGATCGGCGATGTGCGGCTCGAGCGGCGGCGGCGGTTGCGCTCGATCGTGGACGACACGGTCAAGAATTTCGAGACGAGCGATACGCGCAAGTTGCTGGACAGCAACTTCGAAGCCGCGTTCCGGATGATGACCAGCGCCCAGGCCCGGGCCGCGTTCGACCTGTCGAGCGAGCCGCAAGCGGTCCGCGAGCGCTACGGAATGAATCGCTTCGGCCAGTGCTGTCTGATGGCCCGGCGACTGATCGAGGCGGGCGTGCGGTTCGTCACGCTCAACACGTTCCTGACCGTGTTCGACGAGATCACCTGGGATATCCACGGCTCGAAGCCGTTCACGTCGATCGAGGGGATGCGGAACATCGTGGCCCCGATGTACGACCAGGCCTACGGCGCATTGCTGGAAGACCTGAGCCAGCGAGGCATGCTGGACAACACGCTGGTCTGCAACCTGGCCGAGTTCGGCCGCACCCCGCGGGTCAATCCGGCCGGCGGCCGCGACCACTGGCCCCAGTGCTGGACCGTGTATTTCGCCGGCGGCGGCGTGCAGGGCGGACGCGTGGTGGGCCGTAGCGACCGGATCGGCGGCGTGCCGGCCGAGCGACCGGTTGAGCCGGCCGAAATCGTCGCCACGATCTACCACAGCCTCGGCCTGAACCTGGAAACCACCCTGCCCGGGCCGCAAGGTCGGCCGTTCCCGCTGGTCGACTCGGGCAAGCACGAGATTCGCGAGTTATTCTGAGGGGATTGGCCCGGCGGCGTCCTGGCCGGGCCGGCGGCGAACGGTTGCCGCAGCTTTCGACCTGCCCGCCCGCTGCGCCGCGACTTCCCACCTAGCGATCCTGGACTCCGTCGATGCGGCCCTCACGAACCTGCCTGTCGCTGGTCGCATTGCTATTGGCCGTCGCGCTCGCCACAACAGCGCATGCCGGCGACGCGATCCGGCTGGTGCCCCGCGATTTCACGCTCGCTGGCTCGGCTGCCCGGCAACACCTGATCGTCGAGCGGCAGCGGGACGGCAAGAACGTCGGTGCGGCGCTCGAAGGCGTCACGTACTCCGTCGAGAACCCGCAAGTGCTGCAGATCGTCGACGGCGTGGCCACGCCGCTGGTCGACGGCCGCACGCGGATCACCGCCACCATTGACGGGCAGTCGGCAACCGCCGAAGCAATCGTCAAACACTTCGCCGATCCGGTCCGCTGGAGCTTTCGCAATCATGTCGAGCCGGTCCTGGCGAGGGCCGGGTGCAACTCGGGGGCCTGCCACGGGGCGCTGGCCGGCAAGAAGGGCTTCAAGCTTAGCCTGCGCGGTTTCGATCCCCAGGCGGATTACAGCTACCTCACCCGGCAAGCTCGCTCGCGGCGGATCGTGCTCGAAGATCCCGGCCGCAGCCTGCTGTTGACCAAGCCCTCGGGCGGCCTGCCCCATCGGGGCGGTTTGCGGTTCACGGTCGACTCGCTCGAGTACCGGGTTCTGGCCGACTGGATTGCCGACGGGGCTCCGCCGCCGCGGGATGACGATCCGCGCCTGGTGCGGCTGGAAATCTATCCGACCGCCGCGGTGCTCAAACCGGGGGACCGGCAGCCGCTGCTGGTAACAGCCCGTTACAGCGACGGGCGGAGCGAGGACGTCACCGACTGGGCCCGCTTTACGGCCACCAACGAATCGGTCGCGGCGGTCGATGCCCAGGGCATGGTGCGCGTCGTAGGGCATGGCGAGGGGGCCATCAGCGCCACGTTTCTCAGCGTCAATGTCGTGGCCAGCGTGGCCAGCGCCTTCGAAACGCCGCTCCCGCCCGACACGTTTACTTCCGCCCCGCGCCGCAACTTCATCGACGAGCGGGTGCTGGAAAAGCTGGCCGCGCTGAATCTGCCTCCTTCGCCCCCGGCCGGCGACGGCGAGTTCCTCCGCCGGGCGTTTCTCGACACGATCGGCGTGCTGCCCACCGCGGACGAAACCCGGGCGTTCCTGGCCGATCCGGCCCCCGACAACCGCGACAAGCTGGTCGAGATGCTGCTGGCCCGGCCGGAGTTCGTCGATTACTGGGCCTACAAATGGAGCGATCTGCTGTTGGTCAGCAGCGAGAAGCTCAAGCCGGCCGCGATGTGGGCCTACCACGATTGGATTCGCAACCAGATCGCCAATAACACACCCTGGGACGCCCTCGCCCGCTCAATCGTTACCGCCAACGGCAGCACTCTGGAAAACGGGGCCGCCAATTTCTTCGTCCTGCACCAGGATCCGGCCGAGCTGGCCGAAACCGTCTCGCTGGCCTTCCTGGGCATGTCGATCAATTGCGCGAAGTGCCACAATCACCCGCTCGAAAAATGGACCAACGATCAGTACTACGGCATGGCCAATCTGCTGGCCCGGGTGCGGAGCAAGGACCTGGCGGGCGACGGCAACCGGATGGTCTTTCCCGTGCCGACCGGCGAGCTGGTCCAACCGCGAACCAACAGACCGCAGCCCCCCTGCCCCCTCGACGGCACGCCGCTCGATCCGGCCGACGCGGCCGATCGCCGCGGGCATCTGGCCGATTGGCTGGTCGCGCCGGACAACCCGTATTTCAGCCGGGCGATCACCAACCGCGTCTGGGCGAATTTCTTCGGCGTTGGACTGGTCGAAAAGGTCGACGACCTGCGGCTCACCAATCCGGCCAGCAATGAGCCGCTGCTGAATGATGCCGCCGGCTACCTCGTCCGCTCGGGCTACGACCTGAAGGCCCTGATGCGGGCGATCCTGCAGTCCGAAACCTATCGCCGCTCCAGCGAACCGGTGGGCGAGAACCGGTCCGACACGCGGTTCTACTCGCGCTATTATCCCCGCCGCTTGATGGCCGAGGTGCTGCTCGATGCGCTCTCGCAAGTGACGGGCGTGCCGAGTGGCTTCCCGAACTACCCTGCCGGTCGCCGGGCCATTCAATTGCCCGACGCCAACGTGGCCTCCTACTTTCTCAAGTCGTTTGGCCGGCCAGTCCGGAGCATCACCTGCGAGTGCGAACGAACCGCCGAGCCCAGCATGGTGCAAGTGCTGCACCTGTCGAACGGCGACACGCTGAACAAGAAGCTCGAAGCGACGGGGAACCGGCTCGATCAACTGATCGCCGCCGGCACGCCGAACGACAAGCTGATCGAAGAGGCGTATCTGGCCGCCCTGTCCCGGCTGCCGACCGCGGCCGAACGGCAACGGCTGGAGGCTGCACTGGCCGACCCGAGCGAACCCAACCGGCGGCTGCTGGTCGAAGATTTGTATTGGGGCATCCTGACCAGCAAAGAGTTTTTGCTGAATCACTAAAACGACGTTCGCCGCGGCAGAAAGTGCCAATCCTGCCCGCGGGCAAAGCCTGCCATGATCCGATTGCTCGCCATCTCCTGCCTGCTCGTCACTGCCGTCGCCCCGCTCGGCGCCGGCGGGCTGCCGATGCGCCGACATATGAAGAATCGATCGCACCGCTGCTCAAGAAATACTGCTCCGGCTGCCACAACGCCGAAGATCGCGAAGGCGAGCTGGTGCTGGCCCGGTACGACGCGATCCTCAAGGGGGGCGAGCACGGGGCCGTCATTACCCCGGGCGACAGCCAGCGGAGTCGGCTGATCCAGGTCCTTACCGGCAAGGCCAAACCGGCCATGCCGCCCGAGGACAATGCCCGGCCGAGCGCGGAAGAAATCGCCCGTCTCGCCGCCTGGATCGACGCGGGGGCCAAGGGTCCCAGCGGCGCTGAGGCCGACGTGACCGAACTGGTCACGCCCCGGATCGCGCCCCGCGGCGCAGCCATCGAGCCGATCACTGCCTTGGCCACGCGACCGGGCGACGGCACGCTGGCCCTGGCCCGCTACGGCCGCGTGGAACTCGTGCCGGCCGGCGACCTGAAAGCCGCCCCACGACGGCTGGACGGCTTGCGCGGCCGGGCGAATGCGATCGGCTTCTCGCCCGACGGCGCGCTGGTCTGGGCGGCCGGCGGCGAACCGGGATTGTTCGGCGAGCTGAAGATCTGGAATGTCGAGAGCGGCTCGGTTGTGCAGACGTTGCGAGGGCATCAGGACAGCCTGTATGCCGCTGCGCAGAGCCCCGACGGCAAGCTGCTTGCCACCGGCGGCTACGATCAGCAGATCAAACTTTGGGACGCCGCGAGCGGGCGCGAGCTCCGGACCTTGACGGGCCATAACGACGCCGTGTTCGACCTGGCCTTTCGGGCCGACTCGCGGGTGCTGGCGAGTGCCAGCGGCGACCGCACCGTCAAGCTGTGGGATGTCGCGACCGGCGAGCGGCTCGACACGTTTGGCCAGCCGCTGAAGGACTTGTACTGCGTCGCGTTCAGTCCCGATGGCCGCAGCGTGGTCGCGGGCGGCGTCGACAACCGCATCCGGCTGTGGCAGGTGAGTGCCGACGCGAAGGAAAACACCAACCCGCTGGTCTATTCGCGGTTTGCCCACGAAGGGGCGATTCTCAAATTGGTCTACTCGCCCGACGGCCGGACGCTCGTTTCCGCGGGGGACGACCGGGCGGTCAAGGTCTGGGATGCCGACCAGTTGACCGAACGCTACGCCCTGGAGGGACAATCGGATTGGGCCGGCGCACTGGCGATCTCGCCCGACAACCAAACACTTTACGTCGGCCGGCTCGATGGCACGCTCGACCGCTACGAACTGGCCAGCGGCAAGCCGTTGGCGGCCGGCGACGGGTCTGCGAATCGAACGAGCCAAGCGAGCACCCGTTTGCCGACGACCACAGGCCGCTTTGGCATCGCGCTGGCCCAACGTGCATTTTTGGATCGGCTGCTGCCGGTTTCGCCGGCCACCCAGATGACGGCTTTGCTGCCTATCGCCGTCCTGCGCAGGAGCAGGCACCGCCTGCCAAGCCGGAGCTGACCGCGATCTCGCTCCGCGGATTGCAGCGCGGCGCCGCCGCCGAGCGCACGCTGTCGGGCAAGAACTTCACCGCCCAAACGGCCGTCCGCACTAGCAGCCTGCAATTAGTCGCCCGGGTCGTCTCGGCAACGCCCGAGGCGCTGGTCGTCGAACTTACGCCGGCCGCTGACTTGTCCTTGGGCCGGCACGAAATTTGGACCGCGTCGAAGGCTGGCGAAAGTGCGCATCTGGCCGTCTTCGTCGACACGTTGGAACAAGGCGGCGAGCAGGAACCCAATGAGCCGCCCGCCGCAGCCGGTCCCTTACGAGTACCGAGCGCCGTTTGGGGCGTGCTGGCCGCCCAGGGCGACAGCGACCGCTATGGTTTCGACGCCCGTGCCGGCGAGACTCTGGTCTTCGACGTGACGGCCGCCGACATCGGCTCCAAGGCCAATGCGGTGCTAACGGTGTTCGATGCCGCCGGCCATGTGCTGGCCACGAACAACGACTTCGGAGGCTCGCTCGATCCGCTGCTCGCTCACACCTTCGCGGCCGACGGGCACTACACGGTCGAGATTTCCGACCTGGTTGGCAGCGGCTCGAAGGACCATTTCTATCGCTTGGCCGTCGGGCCGTTTCATTATGTCACGTCGGTCTTTCCGCTGAGCATTCCCGCGGGCCAGGAGCGCGAGGTCGAACTGGTCGGCCTGAATACGCCCGAGCGTTCGCTGGTTAAGGTCCCCGCCGCCGGTCCCGGCGAAGTCGACGTGCCGCTCGATCCGGCGCGGTACCGCTATCGGCGGGTGCCCAAGCTGATCGTGGGCAGTCTGACCGAAACGGTCGAAAGCGAGCCGAACGACCGGCCGGTCGACGCGACGCCGATCGCCGCGCCGGGCGTGGTCGGGGGGCGAATTTCAGCCGCACCGCCGGGCCAATCGCCCGACGTCGATTTGTTTCGCTTCGAAGCCCGGGCCGGCGAAACCTGGATTCTTGAAACCGAAGCCGCTCGCCGCGGGTCGCCGCTCGACACGGTGATCGACGTGCTCGCGGCCGATGGCCAGCCGGTGCCGCGGTTGCTGCTGGCGGCGACGCGCGACTCGTACATCACCTTCCGCCCGATCGACGCGGTGACCCGCGATTGCCGCGTGGCCAGCTGGGAGGAAATGCAGCTCAACGAGCTGCTCTATCTGGGGGGCGAGGTGGTCAAGCTGTTCCGCGCCCCGCAAGGGCCGGACTCCGGCTTTCTGTTCTACGAAGGCGATGGCGGCAAGCGAAAGAATTATTTCGATACCACGGCCACAACCCACGCTCTGGATGAACCGTGCTACATCGTGGAGCCGCATCCACTGGGCACGCGCCTGGTACACAACGGGCTGCCGGTGTTCACGCTCTACTACGCCAACGATGACGACTCCCAGCGCCGGATCGGCACCGATTCACGCCTGATGTTCACGGCCCCGGTCGACGGCGCGTATCTGGTCCGGGTCCGCGATTCGCGCGGCCTGGGCAGCAACCTGAGCAGCTACCGGCTGACGGTTCGCCGGCCGCAGCCCGACTTCAACGTCACTCTCGGCGGCGTCGGCATGACGGTCGACGCCGGCAGCGGCAAGGGCTTTACCGTTTCGGTCGACCGGGTCGACGGCTTCGACGGCGAAGTGCAGGTCGACATCACCGGCCTGCCGCCCGGTTTTCACGTGACGAGTCCGGTGGTCATCCAAGCAGGTCAGCGCGACGCCCGGGGCGTGGTCTGGACCGATGCCGATGCGCAAGCCCCGGCGGCCGGCAGCGGGGCCGCGTGCAGCGTGCAGGCGACGGCGCTGATTGGTGACCAAAGTGTGACCAAGCCCGTCAATAATTTCGGCGATCTGAAACTGGGAGCCAAGCCCAAGCTGGTCGTGCGGCTCGAGCCGGCCGAGCTGACGATCGTGCCGGGCCAGAGCGTGACTGCCCTGATCAAGGTCGAGCGGAACGGCCACGACGACCTGGTCACCTTCAGCGTCGACAATCTGCCGCACGGCGTGATCGTCGACAACATCGGCCTGAACGGCGTGCTGATGCCCAAGGGGGAAAACGAGCGGCAGATCTTCTTGAACGCGGCCCCCTGGGTGCCCGAGACCGAGCGGACTTGCTTCGCGGTTGAGAACCAGCAAGGCAACCAGGCCTCGCTGCCGCTGCGATTGAAGGTGCGGGGGAAGTAGGGGGACGCGGGGAATTCGCGCGGGGGGAACACGCGAATGGATGGCGTGGATGCGGGGCCCCCGGGGGTCGCCGCCCCCGGGCTTAACGGTTGAGGCGGCGCCGATGCGAAGACGTGCGCCGTCACGCGCCGGACCAGACGACGCTTCGCTCGCCGGCGATGACTTTGCCGATGGTCCAGTTCGCGAGGCCGCAGTCGGTCAGCTGATGCCGGATCGAATCGGCATAGTAGGGGCTCGCGACCAGCACCAGGCCCAGCCCCATGTTGAAGACCTGGTCCATCTCGTCGGCCTCGATCTCGCCCAGCCGCTGAATCCAGGAGAAGACCGGCGGCACGGTCCAGGAGTAGCGGTCGATCACCACTTGCACGCCCGCGGGCAGAATCCGCTCCAGGTTCTGCGCAAGCCGCCGCCGGTGATGTGGGCGATGCCGTGTACGACGTGCTTGACCTTGTAGTTGCCTAGCACCTTGCGCAGCGGGCGGACGTAAATCCGCGTCGGCCGGATCAGGGCCTGCCCCACCGTTTCGCCCAGCTCGTCGACATGGTCGTCGGGGGAATGCCCGCCGATCTCGAACGCCACCTTGCGGGCCAGGCTGTAGCCGTTCGAGTGCAGGCCGCTGGAGGCAATGCCGATCACCACGTCGCCGGCCGAGATCGCCCGGCCGTCGATCAGCCGGGCCTTTTCCGCCACGCCGACGCAGAAGCCGGCCAGGTCGTAATCGCCCCGGGCGTACAGGTCGGGCATGATCGCCGTCTCGCCACCCAGGAGGGCGCAATCGGCCTCCAGGCAGCCGGCCGAAATCCCCTCGACGATCTGCTCCAGCAGCACGGGATCGTCGTGCGACATGGCCACGTAGTCGAGGAAGAACAGCGGCTCGGCCCCGCAGCACAGGGCGTCGTTGACGCTCATGGCCACCAGGTCGATGCCCACGGTGCCGTGGGCGCCCATCCGCTGGGCCACCTTGAGCTTGGTGCCCACCCCGTCGGTGCAGCTGACCAGGACCGGGTTTTGATACTGCCGGGCGAACAGCTCGCTGGCGAAATCGAGCTGAAACAGGCCGGCAAAGCCGCCGTCGAGCTTGATTACCCGGGGCGTGAAGGTGCGGTGCAGCAGGCGCGGCAGCCGGGCCATCGACTGGCGGTACACTTCCAGGTCGACGCCGGCATCCTTGTAGGTCGCTTTGGCCATTGCACCGCTCGACGCCCGGGCTCGCAAACGGGGCATTTTAGGGGCCGCCGGCGCGGGCTGTCAAACGGCCGACCGTCTCGCGGCGAATGGCCTTTCGCACACCGCTAAACGTCCCCTTGCGTCCAACTGCCGTCGATCAGCCGCCAGGGCTGGCCGGAGGCGTTCTTGTCGCGCAAGGTCGGGGGTAGCCGGTCGGGCCGCACGTTGTCATAGCAGGCCAGCACGGCAAAACGGCGGAGCGAAGCGGGGATGCCCACGGCCGTAAAGCCGGGATGCCCCGTCGAAGGATACGGCCCGCCGTGGTTCATCGCCGGGCTGACCGCGACGCCGGTCGGCATCTTGTCGTTGAGCAGCCGGCCGACGCGCCGCCGCAGCTCGGGAGCAAGCCGGGCGTAGGCTCGATCGTCCTCGCCGGCCGTGTGCGTGTAGAAGCAGCCGGTCAGGCTGCCTTCGAGCTGCGCGATTACCTGGGCCAGCTCGTCCAGGTCGCGAGCCACGACCAGCAGCGAGACATTGCCGAAGGCCTCGGTCTGCAGGCCGTGCGGATCGGCCAGGAATTGCTCGCCGCTGGCCCGCAGGAGGGTGTTGGCGAATGAGCATCCGCGCCCGCCGCCGGGCGTGCCGCCGGCCAGGACCGTGGCCCCCGACCGGCTAAGCGTGCCGCAGCTGTCGACCAGCGAGGCGGCGACGGCTTTGGAGAGCAGCGTGCCGACCGGCGCGGCGCGAAACTTTTCGGTCACGCCAGCGACGAACTTCTCGGTGGCCGGCCCGGCCAACAGCAGCACGATGCCCGGATTGGTGCAGAACTGGCCGGTGCCCATCAGGGCGTGCCGGCAAAGTCGGCGACGATCTGCTCGCCGCGCTCGGCCAAAGCGCCGGGGAGAATCACCACCGGGTTGACGCTGGACAGCTCCAAATAGATCGGCTTGCCGGCCCGATCGGCGGCGGCTTTCAGGGCCAGGCCCGCGCGGCGGCTGCCCGTGTAGCCGCTGGCGCCGGTCCGCTCGTCGGCCACAGCCCGCTCGCCGTCGGCGTGACCGAGCCGATAGATGAGCTGCACCGAGCCGGCCGGCATGCCGCTCTGGCCTGCGGCCCGGTGGGCGATCTCGGCCAACAGGCCCGTGGTGCCGGGGTGCGAGCTGTTGGCCTTGGCAATCACCGGGTTGCCGGCCGCGATCGCGGCGGCAAAATCGCCGCCGGCCACGCTGTTGAAAGCAAAGGGAAAATTGTTGGGCCCGAACACCCAGACCGGCCCGATCGCCTCGAACTGGGAGCGGATGTTCGCCTTGGTATCGAGCGTCGGCAGCCGCCACGAACCGCTTCGGGCGGCTGCGGCGGCTTGTCGCAATTGGCCGGTCGTGCGGGGCAACTCGACCTCGGCCAGACGCGGCTTGGCCGGCAGCGCCGTTTCGTCGACGGCCCGGGCCACCAGTTCGGCCGCCTGGGCTTCGATGCCGGCGGCGAATGCGTCCAGGAAGGCGGCCGGCACATCGGAGGACAGCTTGCCCAGCTCGACGAACGCCCGCTGGGCGGCATCGAGGGCCGCGTCGCAATCGGCCCAGCCGCTGATCGGAAACTGGCCGTCGAGCGGCGTCTGGGTCGCGGGATTTTCGGCCACAAAGGTGCCGCTGGCCTGAGCCTGCCGCCAACTACCGTCGATCAGCACTTTTTGCATCGTCACGCTCGTCGCTCCTGGTGGCGGTTCGGATCGGCCGCAAGTTGCCTGGCCGACTACCAGACTAAAGCAACCCTGGGGAAAAGGCAAAAGGCCCGCCTGGGGCCACGCATCGGCGGACTCCGACCCGAAACTTGACAGGACCGCGGGGCCGACCGAACAATGCGACTGGCGTGCCGGTGTCCGACCCGGGCGGATGCGGCATCGCGCCCTGATCACGATCCTCGAACGACGTTTTCTCATGGCCATCGACCTCTTGCCGCGGCTGCGCAGTCGAAAGTTTTCCGGTCTCGGGGGCCGGCGGGCAGGTGAATTTTGCCCTCCGCGATCCGGAAGGTTTTGCCGGGGCGATCGTGGTGTCGTTTGCCGCGGCGAATCTCGCCGCGCTGATGGACGGCGATCACACGCTCAAGCAGATTCAGTCCGAGTTTGCCCGCCGCTTCGGTCAGCAGGTCGAGATCGCCGACATCGAAGAGTTAGTCCGACAATTGGACGAGCGGCTGCTGTTGGAGAACGAGCGGTTCCGCGTCCGCTGGAAGGAGGAAATCGGCCGCTACTTGTCCAACCCCGTGCGGCCGGCCGCTCATGCCGGCGGGGCCTACGCGGGCCAGCCCGAAGCGCTGCTCAAGCAGCTCGATGCGCTGTTCGTGCCGCCGGCCGGTCCCGGCTTTCCCGGCGAGCCGGCTGCCAAGATCGACGGCACGCCGCTGGCCGGGGTGCTCAGCCCCCATATCGATCTGCACCGCGGGGGGACGGCTTTCGCCTGGGCGTACAAGCGGGTGGTCGAAGAGAGCGACGCCGATCTGTTTATCATCTTCGGCACGGCCCATAGCTGGACCCGGCACTTGTTTTCGATCACGCGGAAGCACTTCGACACGCCGCTGGGCACGGTCGAGACCGACCGGTTGTTCATCCAGAATCTGGCCAGCCGACTGAAAGCCACGCCGGGCGGGGCCGAGCTCGACTTGTTCGCCAGCGAGTTGGCCCACCGGCAGGAGCACTCGATCGAGTTCCAGGTGCTGTTCCTGCAGTATCTGCTGGGCGGCAAGCGTCCGTTCAAGGTGGTGCCGATCTTGACCGGCTCGTTCCACGAGTTCGTCGCCTCGGGCAAGCAGCCGAGCGAAGCGGCCGAGGTCCGGGCGTTCGTCTCCGCGCTGCGGGCCACGGCGGCGGAGCACAAAGGCCGGATCTGCTACATCAGCGGCGGCGATCTGGCGCACATCGGTCAGCGGTTCGGCGACCGGCAATTGCTCGACGAAGCCCGGCTCAAGGCCCAGACCGATTCGGATCTACGCCTGCTGGAGGCGGCCTGTCGGGCCGACGCGGCCGATTTCTTCAATCACGTGGCCAGCGTGAAAGACCAGAACCGCATTTGCGGCCTGTCGCCGACTTACACGATGCTCGAAGTGATGCGGCCCCGCCGCGGCGAGCTGCTCAGGTACGGCCAGGCCGTCGATCCCGAGGGCACCAGCTGCGTCAGCTTCGGCAGCCTGGCCTTTTACGGCGACGCCGCCGGAAGCTAGCCGCGCGGGCGGCGCCGCGCCGGGCGCGCCAGAGCGCACAGCCCGAGCAGACCGACCGCCAGGAGCGGCAAAGCGCCCGGCTCGGGCACATTCGCCGTCAGCGTGTAGCCGAGCACATCAAGGGCCGTCAGCTCGGCGGAACCCAGGCTGATGACCTGGCCCGGCGTGCCATAGGCGTCCTGCACGCGATGCGTCGCGGACGAGCGCCAGTCGCCGTAGTCGGCCCCGCCTCCGGTTTGGTTAAAGTAGACCAGAGGCGTGTGGCCGCCGTCGATCGAAAAATACGAAACGGCGCTGCTGCTGGTCGTATAGCTGCGGACGCCGGCGGCCGAGTAGCGAAACAGGTCCTCGGCCCGAATCGGCGTGGTAGGAGAATCGTTCAGCCCGGACCCGGTGGCCAGGGCTTCGTCGATTTCGTGCGAGACGACGCTCGTCAGGTTGTAATTGCTGCCGCTGAGGGCCGGTCCGCCGGGATAACTCAGCAGCGACATATTGAGCATGATCGTGCTGTCGTAGGTCGGATACGAACCGCTGTAGCCCAGGGCCTTGGCGTCGGCCGTGGTGATATAGACCTGGCTCCCGCCGGTGACGGGCTCGGTGGCCGTATTGGGCAGGCTGGCGATTGCCGAGGCGTCGGCGGCGCTGGTGGCATGACTGACGAGCGCGGACCGGTAACTGGAGTAGCTCACCGAGCCGATATAAGTCGAGCTGGCTCCCAAGCCGGTTTTCATCTCGCCGAACGTGATATTCACCTTGATCGGCGTGGAGATGTCGTGCTCGAAAACCTGTATCGCGGAGTTGATCGCCGCTTCGATCGCGGCGTGATTCGCGTCGGCAGAGATGGGCGTTGCCAAGTACGGGCTGACGCTGAACGATTGCAGCTCGGTGCTCGTGCCGTAGTTGGGCGTGATCGTCAAACCAGCCGCCCGGGGGAGAAAGGACTCGCTGGGCGACGCCAGCCAGAGAGCCGCCAACAGTGCGGCGCACAGCCAGCCGCAGCGGAGTAATTGAAAAGTCGGCGTTGGGTTCCAATGCATTAGCTGCTCCCGCCCCGCAGTCTTGTCGGTCCGGCCCTTTCTGCTGCCCTACAGTCTAGTCAGCCCGGGGAATGCGGCCTAGCCGGTGGGAAGTTTTTTCTTTACTAGGCCCAAGAACGATCGCAACGGGGCTGGCCCCCATTTCCGCCGTCAGCCTTCAGGCGGTTGAGGCGCTTTTTTTTTCAGGGTTCTGCTTCTCCCGCACATGCCATTCGGCGGACGCGCCCCTACCCCCCGCCCCCCCCTTCGGGCGACACTGGAATCCCCAGAGAAACTCGGGCCGAAAATCGGCGGCGAGTCGGCCTCGGCGTTTACTTACTTATGGGCAGTTAGCGGATCCCCAAAACCACGTCGGGCTGGGAATGAAAAAAACAAAACGGCCGACTCGGCTGCCGGCCGGCTCTGCGGAAACCGTCCGGCTCGATGGCCGGGATTGCACGCTCGTCCAGGCGATGCACCTGGCTTACCAGCAGCACGCCACCGGTAAGCTGCACGACGCCCTGGCCAGTTACAACCGGATTGTGGTCCGGTTTCCCCACCTGTCGCCGAAGCCCACAATAATCGCGGCGTCGTCTTGCGCGAATTGGGACGCCCGGCTGAAGCGCTGGCCGAATTCGAACAAGCCCTGACTCTGAAAACACCCTATGTCGATGCGCTGAACAATCGCGGCATCGTGCTGCAGGCATTCGGCCGGTTCGCCGAGGCCCTGGCCTGCTACGACCAGGTGTTGACACTCGATCCGCTGTACGTGAGAGCCCACAACAACCGCGGGGTCGCGCTCCGCTCCTTGCGCCAGCCGGCGGCCGCGTTGGCCAGCCTGGACCGGGCATTGAGCCTGGCCCCGGACTATGCCGAAGCCCACAACAATCGCGGCGTCACGTTGCAGGACCTGGAGCGGCACGCCGAGGCGCTCGACGCCTTCGACTCGGCCTTACGGCTGCTGCCCGGCTACGCTGAGGCGTACAACAACCGCGGCGTTACGCTGCAAGAATTGGCCCGGTACCGCGAAGCCTTGGCCGATTACGAACGCGCGATCACCCTGGCACCCAACTACGCCCTGGCGCATTGCAACCGCGGCGTGCCGCTGCACGAGCTGAAGCAATACGACGCGGCCCTGGCCAGCTACGACCATTCCCTGACGTCTGGCACCCGACTACGCGCCGGTCCACAACAACCGCGGGGTCACGCTGCAGGCCCTGAAACGCTACGACGAGGCCCAGGCCGACTTCGAGCGGGCAATCACGCTGAACCCGCAGTACGCCGAAGCTTACAACAACCGGGGTGTCAGTCTGCTGGCCAAAGGGGACATGCCCGCGGCCGAAGCGATGTTTCGCCAGGCCGCCGGGCTGAAGCCGGATTATGCCAACCCGCTGCTCAATCTGGCCGGAATCCGCACTTACGAGTCGGCCGACGATCCGGACATCGCGGCCGTCCGGCGGCTGCTCGACGACCCCCGGGCTCCGAGTCGCGGGCGCAGCTTCCTGCTGTTCGCCCTGGGCAAGATGTACGACGACTGCGGCGCGTTTGACGAAGCCTTCGCCAGCTACCGCGCGGCCAACGCTCTGGTGGCCGCCGAGGTGCGGTACCACGCTGCCCGCCGTCGAGCATTTTGTCACGACTACGATCGAGGCGCTTGATCGGGAGTTTTTCCAGCAGCCGCTTGCGAACGGTTCCGACTGCCGGACGCCGCTGCTGGTCGTCGGAATGCCGCGCTCGGGAACGACGTTGCTGGCCAGCATGTTGTCGAACCATCCGGCGATCGACACCGCCGGCGAGCTGCCGACGTTCATCGATTTGAGCACGCAGATCCCGGTGACTGCCTGGCCCGCGCCTCCCTACCCGGCCGCCGTCCGGCAATTGTCGCCCGAGGCGGCCGCGGATTTCGTCGACCGCTATCTAAAACGGCTGCGGCGCGACAGCCGCCCGGAGGCCCGGCACGTGGTCGACAAGAACCCCTTCAATTTCCAGCATCTGGGACTGATCGCCCGGCTGTTTCCCCAGGCCCGGGTGCTGCACTGCACGCGGCATCCGCTCGATACGGGGCTATCGAACTACTTCCAGCATTTTGCCCGCGACAACGATTACTCGTTCGAGTTGGGCCACATCGGCCATTTCTACGGCCAGTACCTGCGGCTGATGGACCACTGGCGCACGGTGCTGCCGCTGCCGATGCTGGACGTGAGCTACGAAGCCATGATCGGCGACACGGAAGCGGTCGCCCGCCGGGTGCTGGAGTTCGTGGGCGTCGAATGGGAGGAGCGTTGCCTCGCGCCGCACACCAACCGCTGCGCGGTCGACACGGCCAGCAATTGGCAAGTCCGCCAGCCGATCTACCAGCATTCCGTCGGCCGCTGGCGAAACTACGAGCGGCACCTGGCCGAGCTCAAGGCAGCTGCTCCCACCGCCGACTGGCGGAGCGTGGTAACGTCGATCGGCTCTGGGCAGCGAGACCGCTACGTCCGGCTTACTCTTCGTCGTCTTCGACGTCCTGCGACGCGCGGGCGCTCGAAGCTGCCCGAGGGCACGAACTCGTCGCCTGCCGAAAATGCGATCGGCAGGATTCCCAGCTTGCGGGCCGGGGCGATCGGCACGATCTGGTAGTTGGGGTCGTCGCCGGCCGCGAACTTGCCGCGGTGGCTGGCATAGTCGGCGGCTCCAGCCGCCAGGGCCGCGACGAACGTGCCCCACGAGGCCGCGGCGGCCTGCTCGTCGTCGACCACTTTCTTCAGCCCGGCCACCTTGGGCAATTTGTCCGGGGGCAAGCTGCCCAGCAGCGTCGTTTCGAGAAACACCGGCTGCTGGCACTGGCGATCGAGATAGAAGCCCAGGTAGCAGTGCGTGGGCAGAAACACCAGCATCGGCTCGATGCCCACCTTGCGCATAAGCGATGCCAGCAGGACGCTGCCGTCGACGCAGTTGGCCTGCGAGTTGTTGATCGACTCTTCGATCAGCCGCACATGCTGGCTGGAGACGTGCAGATTCTCGGCCGCCTCAACCGTGATGTCGGCGTAACGCAGGTCGCGCCGCGAAAGAGCATCCCACAGGGCATAGACCTGGCGGTAGACCTCGCGCGGGTCGCCCGACTGGTAGCCGGTGAAGCTATCGACGATGCCGGCATCGAGCGCCTCGCGCAAAATCTTCTCGACGTAGGGGTGCTGTTCGTTCACGTAGGCTGCGAAGGTGAAGCTGACATCCACCGACTCCTCGCCCACGCGAATCGTATAGGGGCAGTCGTTGACCGAGCGGAGCGTGGCGGTGACGGTCTGCTCGTCGGCCTCTTCGCCCTCCTCGACGCTGCCGAGCTCCACGCTGAAATGCACCGGCAGCGGCACGGATTGCTTGTTGTCGGCCAGGGCCGCGTAGTCGTACTTGATTTTGGGATAAATACGGTACGTCTCGCCTTCGGTCGGCAAGACGCCGGTGAACGTGCTCTCCTCGAAGGCCGGCTCGCCCGAAATCGTGACTTTGATCGGGCAATCGTCCGCCGGCGCGACGACCGAAATGCCGATCAGCCCGCGCTCGTCGCCCAGGCGGTTGTCGTCGCTGCCCCCATCTTCCGATGGCCGGAGCGTGGCGGTGGCGATCAAGTAGGACGGATACAGCTGCTGGTCCCAGCCCACCTGGGGCTCGAACTCGGCCCGGGCGGTCGCGACCGAAATGAGGCCGGTGATGGCAGCCAACAAGGCGCACGAGCGCAGCGGCGAAACAAACGACATGGCAGAGCACTCCGGAAACGGCGAGATGAGGTGGTGCCCCGCGGTGCGACTACCGGCTCGCCGAGCGCAGCGGGGCTATCCGAAAACCTAGCTCGCCAGGCGCTCTGCGGCGGGGTGGTGTCGAACGCTGTCCCGGCTAAACTGCAGGCCGCCGTGCCGGTGGAAGACAGTCGTGCCGGCTGTAACGGCGGAACCTGCTTTCGGACGACGGCCTGTCTGTTTCGTCAAACGGTGACCACGATCTTGCCGATCTGCTGGCTCGATTCCAGGAAGCGGTGGGCCGCGACGATTTCATTGAACGGAAACTCGCGGGCGATGATCGGCTTGAGTTTGCCTGCAGCGAGGCCGTCGATGACGAATTGCTTGCCGCGCTCGAGCCGAGCCGGATCGCCCGTTAGCTCGAACAGCACGTAGCCGCGGATCGTCAGGTTCTTGCCCAGCAGTTCGAATAGCGGCAGCGGCGTCGGCTCGGGACTGAGCAGCCCGTATTCGATCAGGATGCCGTGCGGCGTCCATGCGCGGCGACCAGCTGCGAGATCGTCGGGCCGGCCACCGGATCGAACACGACCCGGGCTCCGCGCCCGCCGGTCAGGCGTTTGATCTCGGCGACCAGGTCCTGCTCGCCCGTGGCGATGACGTGGGCGGCTCCCAGGTCCAACAGAGCCTGCCGCTTGGCTGAGCTGCGCGAAAGCGCGAGCGGCGTGGCGCCCAGCAGATTGACGATCTGGATGGCGGCAATCCCGACGCTGCTCGAGGCGGCCGGAATCACCACCGCGTCACCCGCCGCGACATGTGCAATGTCGACCAGCGCGCCATAGGCCGTCAGGTACTGCATCCAGACCGCTGCGGCCTGGGTCCAGGAGAGATTGGCCGGGTGCTTGACCAGCGACCGAGCCGGCACGTTCACTTCGTCGCCGTACACGCCGTACTGGTTGAGCGAGAACGACGGAACCGTGCTGACCGCATCGCCCACGTTGAATCCGGTCACGCCTGGCCCGACGGTCAGGACACTGCCCGCGGCCTCGTAACCGAGCCGGGCGGGCAATTTCGGCTCTTCCAGGTATTGCCCGGCGCGGAACATCGCCTCCGCTCGATTCAGGCCCAGTGCCTTGACGGCGATCCGGACCTCGCCCGGCCCGGGCGGCGGCAACTCGAGCGTGTCGATCTGCAAAACCTCGGGACCACCAGTGCGATGAAAGCGGACGATGCGGGGCATGGACAGGCTCCTCTCTCTCGTGAAATTCTCGGTAGGGCACGGCACGGCGGGCGATCGACCGCCGGCGGTCAATGAACTCCGACCCGTTGATAAACCAGCACTATCGCCAGCAGCGCGAGCAAAGGGACCAGAAACGTCCATAGTCGCCATTGAATCGATTCGTCCGATGCGGGTCCGGCGAGCCACGCGCGGGCGCTGGATCACCAGCATGGCCAGCAGGCCGACCACCGAGAGCAGCGCCGCCAGGTCGCCCAGGGCCATTACGATCCAAGCGGCCTTGGGTGTTTCGTCCGGGGGATAGAAGCACGGCACGGCCGCCATCAGCACCAATCCGGCCGTCGCCGCCATGCTCAAGGCAAACGCCACGCGAGCAAAGGTTCGCTCCCCCGCCTGAGGGCTCTGGCGCAGGAGCGACAGCGCGACCAGGGCCGTCGCCAGCAGCAGAACTGCCGCGAGACAGATCCCGATGCCGAAGTAGAACTCGGACGGGTTGATGACTCCCCAGCCATCGACGAATAAACGCAGAAACAACATGGGTCGAGGACAGTTCTCCCGGCAGTGGAACGCCACGACGCAAGCGCGGTGGCGGGTCGGCGGCGCTCGCCATCTCTGTTCCTGCGTTTATAGCCGATCGGGTCGGAGCGCCAATTTTTCGCGGCCTGCTTGACATATTCTCGATTGGGAATATAATCCCGGCATGTCCCGATCCGCTGCCGACGCCGACGTGTTCACCGCCATCGCCGAGCCCCGGCGGCGGCTAATTATCGATCTGCTCTCCCGCCGCCGGGCCCTGGCCGTGGGAGCGATCGTTGCCGCTCTGGGACTGCCGCAACCGGCGGTCTCGAAGCACCTGGGCATCTTGCGTCAGGTGGGCCTGGTGGCGGTCAGCAAACAAGGCCGGGAACGGGTGTACCAATTGAACTACAGCCAGCTGCGCCCCGTCGCCGAGTGGGTCAAATCGCTCGAACAGCACTGGGAACGCCAGCTCGACCGCGTCCGCCTGCGGGCCGAGCGGCGGGCCCAGGAACTGGCCGGCGATCTGGGCCGCACTGGCCGACAGAAAGGAACCTCATGAGCACCGCCCTCGAAATTCCGCAGACCGTCGAACTCGTCGAGATTCGCAAACAGATCGAAATCGCCGCCCCGATCGAGATCGCCTTCGAGGCCCTGCTCGAAGAGCTCGGCCCGGAAGCCCAGATGATGGACGGCACGGCCATGCCGCTCAAACTCGAAGCGTGGCCCGGCGGCCGCTGGTATCGCGACCTGGGAGCCAATGCCGGCCACCTGTGGGGCCACGTCCAGGTGATCAAGCCGCCCGGGCTGCTGGAGATCTCGGGGCCCCTGATGATGTCGTACCCGGCCGCCAATCACATTCAGTACCGCTTGACCAAGCAGGGCGCCGGCACGCGGCTCGACTTTTTGCACCGCGGCCTGGGGCTCATTCCCCTTCAGCACCGCG
Source organism: uncultured Planctomycetaceae bacterium (assembly GCA_963828155.1). Taxonomy (GTDB): domain Bacteria; phylum Planctomycetota; class Planctomycetia; order Pirellulales; family PALSA-1355; genus CAWCAX01. Next base: position 423,505 of record CAWHDQ010000004.1, on the reverse strand, counting down.
AGGGCATGCCGCTGGGCTGGGGACACTGGGCCGACCGCATTCGGCAGCGGGCCGAAAAGTTTGCCGGCGAGCGGAAGAAATAACGCCGCTTCCTGCCTGACCCGTCTCAGCACCGCGAATTATTTCGCTCTTAACGCCCCTAGTAAGGAGCTTGCCGCCATGACTGCCACCGCCACTACCGACCATCCGGTTGTCTCGAAGTCCGAATGGCTCCGCGCCCGGGCCGAACTGCTGGCGAAGGAAAAGGCCCATACCCGCTTGAGCGACGAGCTGGCCCGCCAGCGGCGCGAGCTGCCCTGGGTCAAAGTCGACAAGCCCTACACGTTCACCGGGTCCAAAGGCAAACTGAGCCTGGCCGACCTGTTCGGTCAGCGCAGCCAACTGGCCGTGTATCACTTCATGCTCGGGCCCGACTGGATCGAGGGCTGTCCCGGCTGCTCGTATTTGATGGATCATATGAATGGCGGGATCGAGCATCTGGCCGCTCGCGATGTGGCGCTGGTGCTCGTTTCGCGCGGGCCGCTCGACAAGATCGAGGCCTTCCAAAAGCGGATGGGCTGGCGATTCTTTTGGGTTTCGTCGGCGGGCTGCGATTTCAATCGCGATTTCAACGTCTCGTTCAGCAAGGAAGAACTGGCCCAGGGCGAGAAGCTGTACAACTTCGGCACGATCCCGCCGCATGGCGAGGAGAATCCCGGCCTGAGCTACTTCTATCGCGCCACCGACGGGACCGTCTATCACACCTATTCGACCTACGGCCGCGGGCTGGAATCGATGGTGGGCACCTACTCCCTGTTGGACATGGCGCCCAAGGGCGCGACGAGGCCAGCCTGAAGTCGCCGATGTCCTGGGTCCGCCATCATGACAAGTACGAACCGGCCGTCCACACGCTAAAATGATGCTGCCGCAGCTCACCAATTCGCTCGCACCTTGCTGCCACGCGACCAGCCGGCGCACCGCCGCCCGCCCGGCCGCGGCGCGGTTGGGACCTGGCCGCCGGGGCGGCGGCGCTGGGCATCTGGACGCTCGTGCCCAAGTGCCCGCTTTGCCTGGCCGCGCACGTGGCTCTCTCGACCGGGCTGGGCCTGTCGATCTCTGAGGCCACGGTGCTGCGCTGGTCGCTGCTCGGGCTGGCGGCGGTGCTGGTTGGTCAGGCGGCTTTCCGCGCCGCGATCAAGCGGCGCCGTGTCGGGAACGCCGCGCCGGTCTCGATGTAAGCGAAGCCACACGAGATGCAATCGAGCCGGAGGAAAACGAGCCGCCCTCATTGCGATCTGCGCGGCGGCGTTAACGAAGTCTAGTGCGAACTAAACAACGACGTGCCCATCACGGCCGCCGCCAACGATTCAGCGACACAAGCTTCGACCGCGACGTTGCCTTTGGCTCAGCGCGTCTTCCGCCTCGGAACGGCCGCACAGCTTTTTCATCGCGGTCCCCATGGCCTCGCCGATGAGGTAGTAAGTCTCGGCGTTGGTATTCCAATGGTACTCTTGGCCGCTGGGCGAAACGTCCTTATCGCGCCAGAAGGATTTCGTTCCGACGAAGGCGACATTCCCCCGGAATTCCGCGTAATCCGCGACGGCGGCCTGGGCTTTCATCAGCGATAGGGCGCGGGGGTGCTTCTCTTCCGGGCCACTCATTCCGGTCTCCGCGATGACGAACGGCAGAGCCTTCACTCCGAGATCCCGGCGGACGTCGCGGATGAAATTGGCCAGGTTTTTCTCATACTCGTCGTTGTACGCCTGGTTGACCCGGTCGTTCCACCCCTGGTGCCAACCGAATCCCGCCAGCTCGTAGCCGCGATCGCCAAGCTGGGGGAACTCCTGGGCAGTCTCCCCAAGACGGCCTTGGTACGATCGACGATCTCACGGTAATACGGGCCAATCTCGCCGCCCGAACTCGGGGGGCGGAAGTCCTTGGCCAGGCTCTTGCCGCCCCAGGCGAGCTTGATCAGCAGGACGGGCTCGTCGTACGCGTCCCCGATCGCGATGCCGAACCCGAGTTCCGGTCCGATGCGATCGTCCTTGGCCCCGTAACCCACGGTCAGAGGGCCTTTGCGGTCGAGGTAGTGAATCCACACGTCGTCGCGGACAACCCACTTGCCGTCCTGGTCGACCAGGTGCTTGAATTTTTCCGCGCTGGCCTGATCGCGGGCGAGATACTCCAGGCTCCCCTTACCGCCGCTGCGCTGCGGGTCGGACTTGACGAAGCCTGCTCCCTCCATGTTCGACTGTCCAGCCAGTACAAAGACCTTGACCGGCCGGGCCGACTGGGCCCCGACGAGGGCTTCGGCGAATGCCTCGCCAATCGGCGCCAGGATCTTCGCGGCGCCGAGGTAGTGATAGCCGCCGTTCGAGACCCCCGCCTGCAGCCGCTTCAATTCCTCAGGCTGGAACTGCGTAGCAACGGCTTTCTCGCGGGCCTCGTCTTTTGCCGGCTGGCTCAGGTTGGCATCCTGCTTGAATTGCTGTTCGAGCTGCGTCTGGAGCTTTTCCATCCGCTGCTGCAGTTCGTCCAGGTCATTGTCCCAGTAGCGAGCCGTTTCCACGATCTTCACGTTGCCCTGGAACTCCGCGAGCCCGGCCGGCATGGCCTGCGCCTGCCGGAAGTGCCGCTGCGGCGGCTTCTGCCCCTCTTTCTCTCCCCCGATTCCCATGACGCCGATCACGAAAGGCATGTTCGGCGCGGAAAGATCCTTGCGCACGTCGCGAATCAGCATCGACAGCAGCTGCCCATATTCGTCATAGCCGCCGGGCTCGTTTTGGCGGGGATACGACCAGGAATCGACCAGGTCGTTGAACCCCTGGAACCAGACGAAGCCGGCCAACTCATACCCCTGCCGCGGACCGTAGTCGGGCACGACGCCGCTGGATATCCGCCAAAACTTTCTTTACGTGCGCGAGCATGTGCCGGTAGAACACGCCAACCAGTTCAGCATTGTGCCGGGCGGCTTCCTTGACGGGATCGACGCCCCGTTCTTTCCAACGCTCCTGAATGAAGTCGCTGAACACCCGCTCTCCGGCGCTGGGTGGGCGAAAATCGCTGACCAGACTTCTGCCCCCCCAGGCAGTCTTGATGATGAGAATCGGCTCGTGCAGCGTTTGTTCCAGGCAGATGCCGAACGAGTATTCCGGGCCGATCTTCTCGGGCGAGGCGCCAAAGCCCGCGGTCAGCTTCCCCGTTTGCTCGATCACGTCCGACCAGCCGTCGCCAGCGCAACCGACCGAGGAGATCCAAACCTTTTCGCAGACCCGGGGCTTGCCGTTCGCGTCGCGCATTTTCCCCAAGAGTGCCGCCGTCCGCGGATCACCGGCCAGGGAATCGAGCGTCGAGACGTGGGCGTGCCCCTGCATATTCGACTGCCCTGCCAGGATGAACACCTTCAGCGGCCTGACGGCCTGGCCCGGAGCAGCGCTTGTCGGGCTCGACGCGTCGTCGGCGAACACGGAGCTTCCAAAAGCGACAAGCGCCACGAACAGGGCGGTCTGCAGCCGCCGGAATGCAACAGGCAACATCGTGTGTCCTACCCCAAGTGGTCGAATATCGAGACCAAAAACACGCGCTCGGCCGACTCCCGCCACGCTACCCCCGACGCAGCCGCCTGTCCATAAGCCGGACAACCACGAGACTGAATTGTCCTCAGCGGGGCATCAATCGCACGCGCCTCGCCAATTCTCGACGACGCCCGGGTGCGCTCAGCCGCGTTCGCGCCGCTGACGCCCGAACGTGGGCGTCCATCCGGTGCCGGCAGAGCGCGGCGCCTGGCGGATTCCTTTGGCAATATTTCAGACAATCGCCTTGACTCATCCCGACCGCGGGGTAAGTTGACAACCGGGGATGTCTGCTCGAATGGGCTGCCCCCCGCGTTGCTCTGGCGGGTGATAGGGTGTCGGCCCTCCGTTGCCGCCGGGCACTCACGCTGCGTGACGCTTCTTCCCGTTGTCTTCGCCCTGCGAGCTCTGCATGCGCCGCCGGAACGGCTTTACCCTGGTCGAGCTGTTGGTGGTGATCGCGATCATCGGCATTCTGATCGCGCTGTTGTTGCCGGCGGTTCAGGCAGCCCGCGAGTCGGCCCGGCGGAGCCAGTGCAGCAACAATCTGAAGCAGATCGGCATCGCGCTGCACAACTATATCGACGCCAACAAGACGCTGCCGTTCGGCTCGATCTATTATTACGCCAGCACGCCGAACATCTGGACGATCGCGATCCTGCCGTTCCTGGAGGAACACGCCCTGTACGACCAGGTGAACTTCACGAAGTCGGTCTTCGATCCGGCCAACGCCTACGTGTGCAATTACCCGGTCAGCGGGTATATCTGCCCGAGCGATCCGCAGGGGGCCAGCCCCGTGCTGACCGGCCGCGGCGACCCCACGTCGCCCAATCCTTCGACCGGCGCGGGCATCTGGTACACCGGCTCGATCGGCCCGACCATGCCGGATGCGTGTACTTTCTGCCCCAGCGGCGCGGCCAGTCCAACTAACTATTGCTGCCAGGGGAACAACTTCGGCACGGCCGGTGGCTCCTCCGGCGCCTACAACTATCCGCCCAACAACTCGGTGGGCCTGTTCTGCCGCTGCCCGAGGGCGACCCGGCTCCGCGAAGTCACCGACGGCCTGACGCAGACGATCATGGTCGGCGAGACGCTGCCGGGGCACTACATCTGGAACTGCATCCTGTGCCTGAATTTTCCCGTGGCGAGCACCCAAATCCCGCTCAACACGATGATCCAGGACAACGGCCAGCACACGCTCTGGTGGCAGGATAGCGGCTACAAGAGCCTGCACCCGGGCGGGGCCAACCTGATCATGGGGGACGGCAGCGTGCAATTCTTTCCCGACACGATCGACTATCAGCTCTACAACAACCTAGGCACTCGGGCCGGCGGCGAGACCGTGCAGTTCCCGCCGCAATAGGGCGGCGCGGCGTGTCGAGGTTTCTGCCCCAAAGCCGGTTGCGAGTTCAAAACCGCCAGCCGAAGCCGACGTTGTTGAAGAAGCCCGGCGTGTGGTCGTTGAGGCCGACGCCCACCCGCAGGCCCAGTTCCAGATTGGGCGTCAGCAGCACGTGCCCGCCGCAGCTGGCGAAGTGCTCGTTGAGCGGCGTCTGCTTGCCGTAGGAAATGATGCCGAAATACTCAGCGTGGACGTTCCACCGCTCGCCGACCGGAATCTTGAGCACGGTCGAGGGGGCCCACTGGCTGAACGAGTCGCCGTGGTCGTTGCCGGTCGCGTAGCGGATGGCCGAGTTCCAGGTCCAGCCGTTGGGGAGCGTCCAGCCCCAGGCCTCGCCGATGTCCATGGTCGACACGCTCGACGGACCCGCGGTGGGCGTGTAGCCCTGCACGATCAGCGAGCTTTGGGGAATCCACTCACCACCCTTGGTGGTCTCGAATTTGAAGCCGTACAGGATTCGGGCCTCGGTCTCGACTTGCAGGTCTTCGCCGCCGACGTCGTTGCCCGAGACGGTGCCGGGGCCGCCGGCCTCGTAGTTCCAGCCGATCCGCAGTTCGAACCGATCGGTGATGCCGCGGCGGACCAGCAGCTCGGGAAAGCTGTGCGACTCGGGCCCGATGCGATTATCGATGAACGAGTAGGCCGCCTCGATGATCGTCTTGCGCGGCGCGGCGGTCGACGTGGCGAAGGTAAACGAATCGCGATCGGTTTCGATCTCGTCGCTCTCGGCGGCTTCGGCAGCCTCGGGCAAGCGGCGCCTCTTGAGCCTGCGCCGGCACCCGCTGCCGCAGGCCAGAATCGCCGCCAAAACCAGGTAGCCAACGTGCCCGCGCAAGGATCCCGTCCTGTGGTTCCGCATCGCTGTCGTGATTTGCCGCCCGGGTTTATCATCGACCGCAGCGTAATCTTGGCCCGCGTGGCGCGGGCATTCCGATTGCCGCGCATCTTCCGGTAGACCGCAAAAAGCTCGCAACCGGCACAGATTTTCGCCAGGGAATCAAAAAGGAGGCTGCGATGAAGCTCCGGACTGCGATCGGCCTACTGCTCGCCTGCTGCGGCTGCGGTCCGCAAGCAAAGCCCGACGCCGCTGGTCCCGTGCCGACCGCGGCTACCGCAGCGCTCCTACCGGCGGGCAAGCTGGTCGATCTAACCTGGCCATTCGACGCCGAGACGATTTACTGGCCCACCGAGGAAGGTTTTGACTTCCAGCGAGGTAAGAACGGCATGACTCCCAAGGGCTACTACTACGCCGCCAATCGTTTCGCGGCAGCCGAGCACGGCGGCACCCATCTCGACGCGCCGATTCACTTCGCCGCCGGCCAGCCTGCGGCCGACGAGATCGACCTCGATCGGTTGATCGGCGAGGCGGCCGTGATCGACGTGACGGTGCGCTGCGCCGCGGATCGCGACTATCAAATCGGCGTGGCGGACCTGCGGGCCTGGGAAGAGCGGCACGGGCGGCAACTGGGCGACATGATTGTGCTGCTGCGGACCGGCTGGAGTGAGCGCTGGCCCGACCGGCTGAAATACCTGGGCACCGCAGGGCACGGAGCCGAAGCGGTGGCCGAGTTGCACTTTCCGGGGCTCGCGCCAGAGGCTGCCCGCTGGCTCGTGGAAGAGCGCAGGATCAAGGCCATCGGCATCGACACGGCCAGCATCGACCATGGCCAGTCGACCCACTTCGAAAGCCACGTCGCGCTCTGCGGCCACGACGTGCCGATCTTCGAGAACGTGGCCCATCTCGACCGGCTGCCCGAGCAAGGGGCAACCGTCATCGCCCTGCCGATGAAGATCGCCGGCGGCAGCGGCGGCCCGCTACGGATCGTGGCGGTGGTGCCGGAGTGACGTGGGCCAGTGTGGCCAGATAGAAGGCTAACGTCAACTCGGGCTCCACCCGAGTTCGCCGCGTGTGCTGCCCAGCAATACCGCGAGTTCTTAGGGACCCGCCGGCCTTCGATCGCCAACGCATTGCGGTCTCTGCCCGGTTGGTCGCCGGGCGCAACAAAAAAACCGCCCGGGCACCTAGCCCGAGCGGTTCTGTGTTGTGCGGAGCCGGTCGAACTAGGCCTTGCGGCGGCGACGGGCGGCGACCAGCAGGCCGACGGCACCCAGACCGCAGAGAATGAGCGACGAGGGCTCGGGGGTGTTGACGAACGTGAAGTTGCTAACGACCTGGGTCGATGTTGCACCCCCTGTGCCGCCGCTGAAAGCGAGCAGGTGCGTGGGCGTTTCCAGTTGCGCGGTCAGGTTGATCGAGTAGCTGTCGGTATAGACGGCGTTGGTTTTCAGGTCGGTAACCGTTTCAGAGAGAGTGCTGGTCAAGTTGTTGTAATTGAGCACGACCTGGAGCGGGTCCCCGCTTGTCGGATTGATGCCGGCGCCAGTCGTGTCATTGTACGTACCCGTCGCCCCATTGGTCACGAAGTTTGTGCCTTGCGTGTGACCGTTGTACAGGTTGATTTCGTATGCGGTGCTGGGTGTTGCGATGCCGCCGTATCCGAGAGCACCGCCGGTGTTGCCCAACGCGTTGACGCTGCCGGTCGAGGGTTGGAAAAAGAACGCCGTGCCATCGGCCTGCTTGGCGCCGCTGGCCTGGTAGGTGAATCGGGCGATGAATCCGGTATTGGAGGGGCCCGCGATCGATTGTGCCGTGCCGTAAACGGCAGACGACGCCTCACTACCGTTGTTGTCGGTCAGTGTCAGGGAGTTGCCGCTAAACGTGGCAACCGAGCCGTTGGACGTCCAGCCCGATCCGTTGTTGAAGCCGAGTATGTTGGCCTGGGCGGACGTGGCCAATGCAAGTGTGGCAATCGCGGCGAAGGCGAACAGGCGGGCGATGACGAAGCGATGGTTGAGCAGGTTCATGATTGTCTCTTCAGTAGAAGGTGTAAGATTCTTGGATTTCAGGAAAGTCGCTTCCGGTCACGGAACGTGTCTGTGGGAGCCGGTCGAACTAAGCCTTGCGGCGGCGACGGGCGGCGACCAGCAGGCCTGCCACTCCCAAGCCGCCGAGGATGAAGGACGACGGTTCCGGGGTCATGGTAACCAGGATGGCCGGCGTTCCGGTGAGCGAGGTACCGAACCGCTGATCGGCGCCACCGTTGTTGTCGAAGTAGATCGTGTCGATCGCCTGGTGCGGGGAGAGCATTTCGTTGATCGTCACGGTGCCCTGGGCACCGACCAAGGTCAGCGAGGCGGCACCCGTGTTGTAGGCGTAGGTCAGCGTGGCCAGTTGCGTTTCCGTTGTGGCCGTGGTTGCCTGGACGTAGGTGCCGGCGGTTTCGGACGAGGCCAGCGAATAGTTCGCTGGGCTGCTGTCAACGTGCCCGAGGAACGCCACGGGCGTTCCGGTCGGCCCGCCGGCATAGAGCGTGAAGCCGGTGTGGCCGTTCCAGAAGCTTCCGGATGTCTGCAGCTCGTTGATCTGCTCGGTCAAAACCTCGTTGGGGCCCAGAGTCTGCGAAAGCGTTGCGCGTAAAGGTGCGCTGGTTGCCTTGGGTTTCGATGTAGGGGGGCGTCGAGGCGTTGATTGCCAGACCGTTGGGATTGATCGGATTCCACGGCAGCCCGCCGTTGCCGATATCAGGAACGTGATTGACCATCGCGGTGGAGCCGACAACGGTCGTATTGTTCGGATTCAGCGTATCTTCGAACACGACGATGCCGGCCGACGCCGACCGCGAAGTGAGGAGCAACAGCGACAACGTGACAGCGGCGAACGACAACAGACGGGGGAGGCGGGCGATGACGAAGCGATGGTTGAGCAGGTTCATGATTGTCTCTTCAGTAGAAGGTGTAAGATTTTCTGGATTTCGGAAAAGTCGATTCAGGTCACAGAACGAAAATCACGGTTTTTGCCTGAGCCTTCAGCCAGGCGGTGCCCCCCGTATCCTGGCGAACCCGCGACTTGCCATGCGGCCGCATGACACGCTGGGGCCGAATACATCCTTCAGGGCGGTAGTCGATTCGAGCCGGAATTCCCGCAGGAACTGCCCCGGCTCGATATATATTTCCAATAATAACACGTTTTATCTTTACATTCAAACGAGCGCTAATCCACTGCAAAGCTGTTTGATCTACTCCACCTAAGAGCGTCAGTTCCTTGAACCGACGTTAGTGGCCGGGTCGCATCGCAGCGCCACAGCCGAGTGTCTCACCCTAGCACTGACCTGTTCACCGTTCTCATTCGAGGTGAAGCAGGGTCTTTCGACCAACCTTCGCGGCCGGGCTGTCTTGTAGCGCCACGGCCGACTGTCTCAGATTTGCACTGCCCGGTTCACGCTTCTTAGCATCGCTGAACCTGGGTCTTTCCGCTCGCGCCGCCGGCTCGATCTACCGAGCTGCGACGAAACGAAAAAAGTCGCCGAGCACCCCGGCCAATGCAGGCAGGGATTCTGGGCGACTTTTCACGGCTTCGTGTTGTGGTTCGAACTCACGGGCGTTCCTCTCTAAAAAGCCCGCAAAACGCCGAGAAACGCCGCGAATCGCAGGGCTGTGCGCCGATGATTGCTAGGAAAAATGGCCGTGTCAACCGCCGCCAAGCAATTCTTACGAAATTTCCGGTACCGTCCCGGCGCCGGCGAGACCGGGGCGTCCATTCTCACTGCCCGGCCGAGTTCGGTCGGCAAGCCAACCCGAACCTTCACAACGCCTGGTACCGGGTGAGCAGGGAGACCGCAGCAGCGGGGCGTCCATTGCCGCGCAATGTGGCGGCGGCGTTGCCGGTCTACCGTTCTCCTGGTCAATTTTCTCCTGCTCTATTTTTGCCGAAGGCAAAAGTGGAGGCGGCGGGAATCGAACCCGCGTCCCGCGACGTTTCCATGTGCGCTTCTACGTGCGTAGTCGGCTTATTTCCGCGTGTCGCCCCGTGGGCCCCCAGACGACAGGGTGCCCACCGGGCCAGTCAGGAACTTTTTTAATCCCAGGCGTGCCCGACAGTGACCTGGGACGGTTCGGATTTGGTGACGGACTTTTGGGCCTCTCCGACTAAAGCCCGCAGCCCGGGTTACCTATCTCTAGGCAGCCAAAGCAAAGCTATCTTCGGCAATTGAAGATATTGGTCAGCTTTTAACGTGGCCCACTGACCAACCACGGCACGCCACCCACACTTCAGCCATCCGGTCGAACCCAGTTCGCCCCCTGAAGTCGGTGAGACAACCCATTATATCGGCCAGGCGGCCGGGAAGCTAAGGGACAAAAAGGCCGGGGAGACGAAGGGGATTAGCCACGAAAAACACGAAAAGGCACGAAAAAGACAGGGAGGAGGGCCGGCGTCAGAAAGCCGGCGGATGATTCTCGACGAGCCCGTCTCGCTGGGCGGCGATCGTTCCACGTTTTTCTGCCTTCGGCCCGACTGCGCTTGCCGAAGTCTGCCCGTTCCCTTCATCCTTTGCGTGGGCGTCTTTGATGCGTCCGCTGACGAGCAGAGCAATGAGCACAGCGGCCAGCAGCAGCCGGTAGACGACGAACACGGTGGTGGCGTGGTGGCGCACATAGGCCAAGAGCAGGGCGATCGACAGGTAGCCGACGACGCCCGACACGACCGTGGCCACCAGCAGCGTGAGATGCGCCGTCCTGCGAGCCCAGCAGAGCCTCTCGCTCGTGAATCAATTGATGCACGGCCGCCGCGAACACGGCGGGAATGGAGAGCAAGAACGAGAATCGGGCCGCGGCTTCGCGGGTCAGGCCGCGGAATAGGCCGGCCACGATCGTGATGCCCGAGCGGGACGTGCCCGGCACCAGCGCCAGGGCCTGGGCCAGACCCACGGCAACGGCGTCGCCCAAGTGGACGTGCTCCATATCGCGGGCCGGCACGGTCTGCCGGCGGCGCCAGGCGAACAGCTCGGCCACGAGCATCAGCAGGCCGACGCCGATGAGCATCGCGGCGATCACCCAGAGCGAGCGGAATTCTTTTTCGATCAGCTTCTTGAGCGTCAAGCCCGCGACGACGATCGGCACGGTGGCGATGATGACCATCCAGCCCAGCCGGGCGTCGAGCGACTGCCAGAACGTGCCGGCCAGTTGCTCGCCAATCCAAGCCTTTGCAATCCGCAGCACGTCGGCCCAAAAGTAGCTCAGAATGGCCGCCAGCGTGCCGAGCTGAACGACCGCCGTAAAGGCCGGTCCCGGGTCGTCCCAGCCGGCAAGCGCCGGCACGATCAGCAAATGGGCCGAGCTGCTGATCGGCAGAAATTCTGTCGCGCCCTGCACGATGCCCAGGATGATCGCTTCGAAATAGCTCACGCGAATGCTGGGCGCCTGGGTTGCGGAATACGTCGGCCGAGGGGGCCTGAAGGCAGGTCAGAATATAATTCCGGCCCGGTTTCGTGGCTATCGAGAAACCGGCCAATTTGCCCCGCCGGAAAGGTCGGCCGGTCGTTGCCGCTGCCGCAGGAGCGGTTGCTGCCAGCGGCGAAATGCTGCTGCGCGTCGCTTCAAAGCGGCGGGCAAATCTGGCATAATGACCGCTTGCCCTCCCAGCCCCCCTTCCCCGACCAGCGATGAGCGGCCGATTGCGGCCCGTTAGCACAAGCGATGTTCAAAAATTTGAATCTCGAGGCGCTCGGCGTCTCGGGTCGTCCTAGCGAAATTATCGAGCTGACGTTATCCAACGGCTTCAAGGGTCTGGACCTGGACCTGGTCGACTTCGCGGCCCAGGTGCAAACGTCCGGCTTGGCTCACGCCCGGCGGCTGTTTGACAGCGCCCGGCTCAAGTACGGCAGCTTTCCGCTGCGATTGGATTGGGATCTCGACCCCCTGGGTTTCAAGAAGGAGCTCGATGCGCAGTTGCCGCTGTTCGAGCTGGCCCAAAAGATTGGCTGCACGCGAGCGGTGGCCACGGTCCAACCGGCCAGCGACCAACGACCGTACCACGAGAACTTCGACACCCATCGGCGGCGCTTCCTCGAGCTCGGCGACGTGCTGGGCGGTTATGGCATTCGGCTGGGCATTGGCCTGTCGACCGACCTCAAAGCCCGGGCGGGGCGGCTGTTTCAATTCATCCACTCCGTCGATCCCTTCCTGCTATTGCTCAAGTCGGTCGACTCGCCCAACGTGGGGCTGGCGCTCGACCTGTGGGACTGGCACATCGGCGGCGGCACGCTGGAACAGATCCAGGCCGTGGCCGAGCGCGTCGTCTCCGTGAACCTGGCCGATGTCGACCCCGGAATGACCGTAGCTAATGCCGACGAGAACACCCGTCGCCTGCCCGGGACGACCGGCGAGGTCGATGCGACAGCCGTTCTGTCGGTGCTAGCCGCCGTGCGCTACGACGGTCCGGTCACCGTGGTCCCGTCGAAAGCGGTCTTTCAGGGCCAGGGTCGGGAAAAGATCGTCAAGCAGACGGCAACGGCCCTCGACGCGATCTGGAAGGCGGCCGGCATCGGAGCGCGTCCCGGCGCGGTCACGCGTTGAATCTCTTGTGCCGGCCCTGCAAGCAGACCGGCGGCGATTTCCCGCGAACGATCAAGCACGTCCGCCAGGCGCAATTCCGCAGGACATCCGCCGCCGTGTTTCATTACGATCGCGGACTCAAGCTGACGCGGCCCGATCTGGCGATCGATTTTCGCCGGCGGCAGCCGCGGGCCTTTGTATCGCACGCCCACAGCGATCACATGGCGCGGCATGAGCACGCCCTCTGCACGCCAGCCACCGGCCGGCTGTATCAGCATCGCTACGGCCCGCGGTCGACGCGCGAGCTGCCCTATCGCCAGCCGGTCGACTTTGGGGGCGTGCGGCTGACCACGTATCCGGCCGGTCACTGCCTCGGCTCGGCGATGCTCCTGGCCGAGGATGGCCAGCGGTCGCTGCTCTACACCGGAGACTTCAAGCTCGGCGAATCGGCCACCGCCGAACGGGCCGACCTGCCGCGGGCCGACATCCTGGTGATCGAGTCGACCTACGGAAACCCGATCTATCGGCTCACGCCGCGGGCCGAGGCCATCGAGCAGTTGCTCACGCTCGTGCGGCAGACACTCGACCGCGGCGCCACCCCGGTCGTCGAAGCCTATGTGCTCGGCAAAGGGCAGGAAGTCACCCGAATACTCACCGCGGCGGGAATCCCCGTCCTGCAGCATCCGCAGATGTATGCCATCAGCCAGGTCTATCGGGCCTGCGGCGTAGACCTGGGCGACATGCACCTCTATGCCGGCCAGCCGCTGCCGGGTCACGCCGTGGTCGTGCCGCCACGGATGCACAAGGGGAGCCGGCTGCCGAACCTGAAGCGGGTGGTCAGCTTCGCGGTGACCGGCTGGGCGATGCACTCCCGAACGCAAAGCCGGCTGGGGGTCGATTATGCCATTCCGCTCTCGGACCACGCCGACTACGACGAGCTGTTCGAGGCGGTCGAGCGGGTCGGGCCGCGGGTCATCTACTGCACGCACGGGCCGGCGAGCTTTGTCGACTGCCTACGCAAGGCGGGGCATAACGCCGCACCCGCTCGAAGGTTCGTGCCCCGACACGGCGGCCGGCAGCCGGCAAATGTCGCTGTTTTAAGCGACTCATCGGCGGGTCGATCTCCCAGGGGGTGTGTTGGGGGGGCCAAAAAGCCGCCCGCCCTGCCCTGATCTGGCGGTCCTGCCCCCTAGTCGCCCGCTGCGCGGCAATGTTACATTTCTGACCTACGCGGTGCTTGAACCCCTGACACCTTTCCGGCGGAATGGTTGGCAATGCCCCCGATTCAAAAACTGCTGGTCGCCAATCGGAGCGAGATCGCGATTCGCGTGTTTCGCACCGCTCACGAGTTGGGCATTCGGACCGTGGCCATCTACTCGCACGAAGACCGCTATGCTCTGCACCGCTTCAAAGCCGACGAAGCCTATCTGGTCGGTCAGCCCGGCGAGCCGATCCGAGCGTATCTGAACATTCCGGCGATCATCGACATCGCCCGCGAGCACGAAGTCGACGCGATCCACCCGGGCTATGGCTTTCTCTCGGAAAACCCGGCGCTGGCCCGGGCCTGTGCCGCGGCGGACATCACCTTTTGCGGGCCGCGGCCGGAGGTGCTCGAGCAGCTCGGGGACAAAATCTCGGCCCGGCGCTGGCCATCGAGGCCGAAGTGCCGGTCCTGGCCGGCAGCAACGAGCCGCTGACCACGGCCAAGAGCGCCGCCAAGCTGGCTGAGAAGCTGGGCTATCCCGTGCTGCTCAAGGCGGCCCACGGCGGCGGTGGGCGCGGGATGCGGGTGGTCAACACGCCCGAGGAGCTGGCCCCCTCGCTGGAGCAAGCCCAGCGCGAATCGCAGGCCGCGTTCGGCAGCAGCGACGTGTTCTTGGAAAAGTTCATCCAGCGCCCCCGGCACATCGAAGTCCAACTAATCGGTGATACGCAGGGGCACCTGGTCCACCTGTTCGAGCGCGATTGCTCGGTCCAGCGCCGCTACCAGAAAGTGGTCGAAATCGCCCCGGCGATCAATCTGGACTCCTGCGCTCCGCGACGAGATCTGCCAGGCGGCGCTGAAGATCGGCAACCGGGTCCGCTATGAGAGCGCCGGAACGGTCGAGTTTCTGGTCGATTCCGACACGGGCAAGTTCTACTTCATCGAAGTGAATCCACGGATTCAGGTCGAACACACCGTGACCGAGGTGGTCACCGGCGTCGACATCGTCAAATGCCAGATCCTGGTCGCGCAGGGTATCCCGCTCGACGACCCGCGAATCGGCCTGGAATCGCAAGAGAGCATCCGGACCTATGGCTTCGCCCTGCAGTGCCGCGTGACGACCGAGGACGCCGAAAACCGCTTCTTGCCCGACTATGGCCGGATCGCCCATTATCGTTCGTCGGGCGGGCTGGGCGTGCGGCTGGACGCCGGCACCGCGTTTTCCGGGGCCGTGGTCACGCCCTATTACGATTCGCTGCTGGTCAAGGTCACGGCCTGGGCCCGGCGGTTCGAGGACGCCACCCGGCGAATGGAGCGGGCGCTGCAGGAATTCCGCATTCGGGGCGTGAAGACCAACATCCCCTTCCTGCTGAACCTGGTGACGCATCCCAAGTTCATCGCCGGCGGCTTCACCACCAAGTTCATCGACGAAACGCCGGAGCTGTTCGAGTTCAAAGCCCGGCAGGATCGGGCTACCAAGCTCTTGAGTTATCTGGCCGAGGTGATCGTCAACGGGCACCCGCAGGTCAAGGTCGCCCCGCCGGCCGTGCGGCGCGAGCCGGCCCCGCTGCCCAAGGTCGAGCACGAGGGTGCGGTCCCGTCGGGTTACCGCAATCTGCTGCTCGAACTGGGCCCCGAGGCCTTCTGCCGGAAGATCAAGCAGGAAAAGCGGCTGCTGATCACCGACACCACGCTCCGCGATGCGCACCAGTCGCTGTTGGCCACCCGGGTCCGCTCGTACGACATGCTGGCGATTGCCGACGCCTACGCCCGGCTGACGCCGCAGCTGTTCTCGCTCGAGATGTGGGGCGGCGCGACGTTCGACACGGCCCTGCGGTTCCTCAAGGAGGATCCCTGGGAGCGGCTGGCCGATCTGCGCGAGCGGATCCCCAACATCCTGTTCCAGATGTTGTTTCGGGCCTCCAACGCGCTGGGCTACTCGAATTATCCCGACAACGTCGTCAAGGCGTTCGTCGTCGAGGCGGCCGGCGCCGGGATGGACCTGTTCCGCATTTTCGACTCGCTCAACTGGGTGCCGAACATGCGGGTGGCCATGGAGGCCGTCCGCGACGCCGGCGGGCTGTGCGAGGCGGCGATCTGCTATACCGGCGACATCCTCGATCCGCAGCGGACCAAGTACGATCTGAAGTACTACGTCGAGCTTGCCAAGGAGCTGGAGAAGCTCGGCGCCCATCTGCTCTGCATCAAGGATATGGCCGGCCTGTGCAAGCCGTACGCGGCCGAAAAGCTGATCAAGACGCTCAAGGGCGAGATCGGCATCCCGATCCACTTCCACACTCACGACACCAGCGGCGTGCAGGCCGCGGCGGTGGTCAAGGCGTCGGAGGCCGGCGTGGACATCGTCGATCTGGCGCTGGCGTCGATGTCGGGGCTGACCTCGCAGCCCAACTTGAACTCGGTGGTCGAGGCATCCGCCGCACGCCGCGCGACACCCAGCTCGAGTTCGACGCCTTGCAAGCGATCGACCAATACTGGCAAGCCGCCCGGCAGTTCTATCTGCCGTTCGAGACCGGAATGATGGCCAGCACGGCCGACGTCTATCAGAACGAGATTCCGGGCGGCCAGTACACGAATCTTTACGAGCAGGCCAAGGCTGTCGGCCTGGCTGCGCGCTGGCCCGACATCTGCCGGATGTACGCCGAAGTCAACCAGATGCTGGGGGACATCGTGAAAGTCACCCCGTCGTCAAAGGCGATCGGCGACATGGCGCTGTTCATGATCTCCAACCAGCTGACGCCCCAGGACGTGCTGGAGAGTAAGCGCGAGCTGGCCTTTCCGGAGTCGATCGTCGATCTGGTCTCGGGCCGGATGGGGCAACCGCCCGGCGGATTTCCGGCCAAGGTCCGGGCCCGGGTGCTGCGGGGCGAGAAACCGCTCCGCGGTCGGCCCGGCGCCAGCCTGGCAGCGGCCGACTTCAAAGCCGTCGCCGCCCAGCTCGAGACCAAAATGGGCCGCAAGCCGGCTAAACGGGACGTGATCTCGTACTTAATGTTTCCCAAGGTCATGAACGAGTTCGTGGCCCACGTCCAGAAGTACTCGGACACCAGCATCCTGCCGACCCCGCTGTTCTTTTACGGCCAGTTGCCGGGCCAGGAAATGGCGGTCGACATCGAGCGGGGCAAGACGCTGATCATCAAGTTCCTGGCCGTGGGCGATCCGCATCCCGACGGCCGGCGGACGGTGTTCTTCGAGCTCAATGGCCAGCCGCGGAGCATCAACGTCAAGGACCTGGCACTGGAATCGACCGCCTCGGTCCGGGCCAAGGCCGATCGCAGCGACCCGAATCAGGTCGGCGCGCCGATGCCGGGCATGATTGCCACGGTCCCGCTGCGCGAGGGAGACGCGGTTTCCGCCGGTCAGAAGCTGCTGACGCTCGAAGCCATGAAGATGGAAACCACCATCTATGCCGAGCGGGACGGAAAAGTAGCGGCCGTGTTGGTTACGCCCGGCACCCAGGTCGACGCAGGCGACCTGCTGCTCAAGCTGGAATGAACCGCGGTGTCGCGCCGCGGGTCGGCGGAAGCGGCGGGCAAAAAGGGAACGCTTAGCGCGGGCGCAGCAGGGGTTTGGCCGGGGGGTGGACGTCGGTCCCTTCGCGCTCGCCGCGCGGGCGATATCCGACCGCTTCGACCAGATCGATCACCTGGATCACGCCGGCCACTCGGCGGCACAAGCGGACCGCCAACTGCTTCTCGTAGAACGTTCGCACGGCACCCCGCAGGGTGACGGTGGTCCCCTCGACTTCGACCGCGATGTGCCGCAGGCCGGGCACGTTGCTCCCGATCAGGAACAGGCGGACCCGCTGCGAGAGGTCGTTCGCGGCGATCCGAACGGCGTCGGCGGCCAGGTCGACTCCCTGAGGCAGCGGCACGTTTGGGTTCGAAACCACCGCGGCCGGAGTCGTCTGACGAATCATCATAAAAGTTTCATTCCTTCGACAGTTCGAGCACAGCTGGCCATCCGGCCACGCTGCGAATTCTTCTGGGAGTTCCCCGGAGCAAGCCGCAAGAAAGCATTGCCGCCGCGACCGGCCCTGCTGACTTGGCAGTGCCCGGCTGCCTGAGAAGGACTCCACGCGATGGAAATCGCGTCATTCGTCCGGCAGCAAAGTCCAGCGCCGACGAAGCGGCAACTTCGGTCGCGATCCGACCTGCGGCGACAAAAAAACCCGTCCATGCACCAGGCACAGCGGGCTGTCATGCACCGCAGTGGTGCCCCTCACGAGCAACCACACGGGTTAATTTATCGATGGCCGGATTCAGCGTCAAGCAAATGCATACGGGCGGACGCAGATTCACGAGAATTGTGCAGGGCGCTCATGGATCGCTTACAAACGGACGCACTGGTGCTGGCACATCGCCGCCCGAGCCAAAACCTGCGATATTCGCGGTCGACCGTTGAAGCTTTCCCAGCTACCTCGCGGCTTCATCGACCCCCCAGTCTGGTCGGCGAACGGGCCCCCCTCGGTCCAAGGAGTGAATCGATCGACGGCCGGACGTCGCGAACCTGTATCTCTCCGGCGAATCGCAGATAATGGCTAGCCAACGGCACTCGACGACGCGTTCCCGTCCCCACCAATGGGCGGGTTCGACCTGGTGAACAGAGCATCCACGACCGTGAACCGCTTCGTAGTCTTGACGCATACCATGCCGGTAGAAGATCCCCGGCCGACGCACTGGGATCTCATGCTCGAACAAAGTGGCGTGCTGCGCACCTGGGCGCTCGACGCCGAGCCGAACGTGCAGACGCCCATCGCCGCCCGACAACTGGCCGATCACCGCTTGCACTATCTCGACTACGAAGGGCCGATCAGTGGCGGCCGGGGTATGGTCTCCCGCTGGGATGCGGGACCATACGACCAGCTCACCGAGAATGACAGGGAACTGGTCGTGCGGCTCAAGGGAAGCCGGTTGATCGGCCGGGCGACTCTGCGGCGCGACGCGCACGACCCTCAGCGCTGGACCTTTTCGCTCGCAGCCGCGTCCGCCGCGGGCTGATCCTCGCCGTCGGTCGACGGCTCGCTGGCAACCGGCATTTCCGGCTCGCCGGCCGGTTCGTCGTCGCCCGGAGAGGGGGCGAACGACTCCGGTTCCATGACCTCGCCTTCCGTCGGCTCCGCAGCGAGCGGTTCGTGTGCCGCCGTTTCACCTTCGACCGCTTCGACGACAGGCGATTCGTCGGCTGCGGCCGGATCCTCGGCGGGTGCCGGATCGGCGGAAGGCCGCTCCCGCCGGGCCAGCTCGATGGGTTTGGCGGGCAGCGTTTCGCCGGCCAGGTAGATCGCCCCGTCCCGCAGTTCGATGGAGTCCAAACGCAGCTGCCGGCCGTCTTCGTCGCCAACGTCGGGCAGGACCAGCAGCGCCAACCGGATCGCCGTGCGTTTGCCGCCACTCGAGCTGCAGGTCGAGGTTTCGGGCGGCGGTCGAGATCGCCTCCAGCACGCTCGCCAACGGCACGGGCAGCGCGCCGGCCCGAACGCCGCGGACGCGCAGCGCCGCCACATTCGGCGTGCTCAGAAACAGGTCGAACGAGATCGAAACGACCGTCGTTTGCCCGGCGTGCCGATAACCGCAGGCCAAGGTGGCCTGCGAGCTTTGAATCTCGATCCGCGGGTTTTCCAATTCCGGCGGCAAGGCATCGGGATAGTTCTTGGCCAGGTCGACGGCCAGAAAGCCGTTGATCTGGTCGGCCGTAAACATGGCCTGCCAGCGGCCGCTGCGATGCAGATCGCTGGCCAAGGCCGCGGCCAGCCGCAGGCATTCGTCGCTGGCTTCGCTCTTCGCCTCGCCGCCTTGCTCGAGCGCGGCCTGATAAAACGACGGCACGCTCCGCATCGAAGCAATCACGACCACCACCGCGATGCCGGCCAAGACGACCAGCCCGGCAATGCCTGCCAGCGCGATTTTGAAGCGAGTGCTCACGCGATAATTCGCCGACTGCGAAGCTGCCTGATGGCGCGGACGACCGCGCCCAGACGCTACTCCCCGTTTCGACGCCAGGGGCGGACCGGCCCCATAACAAGAAACAGCCGCTCGAGACCGGGCGAATAGTAGGCGTGACTGAGCTGCGCGTCAACGCGAGCCGAGCGCTGCCGGGCGAGCTCCTACTGGCAGCTCCCGAGCGGGCGACCTAAAATCCACGTCTTCGCCAATTTACACCCCGCTGGAAGGTTAGGCTCATGGCTCGCAAGCGACGCGTCGGATTCGCCATCATCGGCTGCGGGATGATTGCCAAATTCCACGCCCGGGCAATCGCCGACTTGCGCGGTGCGCATTTGGCCGCTTGCTACAGCCGGACCGCCGCCGCGGCCGACAAGTTTGCCGCCGAGCACGGCTGCCGAGCCTATCACGATTTGGACGAGCTGCTGGCCGACCCGGCGGTGGACGTCGTCACACTCTGCACGCCCAGCGGCGCTCACTTGGAGCCCGCGGCGGCGGCAGCGGCGGCGGGCAAGCACGTGATCGTGGAAAAGCCACTCGAGATTACGCTGCGGCGGTGCGATGCCCTGATCGAGGCCTGCCGCCAGCACAAGGTGCTACTGGCGACCATTTTTCCCTCGCGGTTCCACCACTCGAGCCTGGAGCTCAAGCGGGCCGTCGACGCCGGCCGTTTTGGCCGCCTGACGCTCGCCGACGCCTGCGTGAAGTGGTATCGAACGCAAGCCTATTACGACAGCGGGGCCTGGCGCGGCACGTGGGAGCTGGATGGCGGCGGAGCCCTGATGAATCAGGCCATTCACAGCATCGACCTGCTCAATTGGCTGGCCGGGCCGGTGGTCGAAATCCAGGCCCTGTGCGCCACGCTGGCCCACGAGCGAATCGCGGTCGAAGACACCGCCGTGGCCACGCTGCGGTTTGCCAGCGGCGCCCTGGGCGTGATCGAAGCCACGACGGCCTCCTGGCCCGGCTCGCTCAAGCGGATCGAGCTCCGCGGCTCGACCGGCACGGCCATCATGGAAGAGGAAGATGTCATCGCCTGGGACTTTGCCAAGCCGTATCGCGGCGACGCCGCGGTCCGGGCTCGAATGGCCGAGCGGGTCAGCACGGGGGGCGGGGCCGGCAACCCGGCCGCGATCGGCCATCACGGCCACGCCCGGCAGTTTCAGGACTTTCTCAAAGCGATCGAAACAGGCACGCCCGCCGGCGATCGACGGCAGCGAGGGGCGCAAAGCGGTCGAGATCATCCTGGGGATCTACAAGTCGGCCGAAACCGGCCGGCCCGTGCAATTGCCGCTGGTGCGCGATCCGGTGCTGAAGGCCCGCCGCGCCCACGTTCGCGGTTGATCTTGCACGGAAGGGATGCCGGGCCAAAAACTCGGCGCCGCGAATCGGTCTTGGCCCCTGGGCTGTCTCCTGGCAGAATTCGCAACCGCGGCAGGCCGCAATTGCAGCCGCGGGCTGGTTGCCGGCTGGCGAACGCTGGCACAACCCGTCGTCCACCGGGCCGGGCATTCGAGGAAGGATTTCTCGCTTGAAGCGCAATTACTGGCTCGATTACGCGGTTTATCTGGTGGTTCGCCTGGCCGTGAGTCTGGTGCAGGCGCTGCCCTTGGATACCTGCGCCGCTGGTCGCGGCGGCTGGCCTGGCTGGCTGCCGACGTGCTGCGGGTGCGGGCGAAAGTCGTCGACGAGAATCTGCAGCACGCCTTTCCCGAGCTTACGCCCGAGGCCCGGCGCGAGCTGGCCCGGCGGATGTGGGAACATCTGTTCCTGCTGGCGGTCGAGATGGCCCAGGCCCCGCGCAAGATTCATTGGACCAATTGGCGCGACTACATCGACCTGGCCCGCCGCGAAATGCTGGTGCAAGTGCTGTTCGACGATCGGCCGGTGGTGCTGGTCTCGGCCCATTACGGCAATTTCGAGTTATCGGGTTACGTGCTGGGCGTGCTGGGGTTTCCCTCGTTCACGATTGCCCGGCCGCTCGATAATCCGCTGCTCAACCGGTACATCAACGAATTCCGCGGCTCGCAAGGCCAGTTCATCTTTCCCAAGAACGGCAGCGCCAAGCAAGTCGATGCCTTGGTGGCCGCCGGCGGCACGCTGGCCCTGCTGGCCGATCAGCATGCCGGGGCGAAGGGGTGCTGGGTCGAGTTTTTCGGCCGGCCCGCTTCGACCCATAAGGCGATCGCGCTGTTTGCCCTGGTCAACGACGCGCCGCTGGTCTTGTGCTATTCTCAACGCCTGGGCGGCGAGCCGCTGCGGCACGTCAT
Organism: uncultured Planctomycetaceae bacterium; assembly: GCA_963828155.1. GTDB lineage: Bacteria > Planctomycetota > Planctomycetia > Pirellulales > PALSA-1355 > CAWCAX01. The sequence continues at coordinate 401,726 of CAWHDQ010000004.1, read as the reverse complement.
CGGGGCCGACGCCATGGTCGACCCGCGCGACATGCCGCCGCAGCTCCGCAACGTGCCCGCCCTGACGCAGTGGTACACCGACCGCCTGGAACAGATTATTCGCCGCGCCGGAACAATATTGGTGGGTTCACCGTCGCTGGAAGAACGACACCGGCCGCACGGTCGAACGACAAGCGGCGTGAGTGACTTGCGAAGGCCCACGACGCGCAAGCCGCTGCGAGCCGCCCCCACCGGACGCCGGCGGTGGGCTTAACGGTTGTCGGCGACCCCGCGAGTTTCACCCCAGCCGTTTTCGTCTCTACCCCCTACCCCCTACTCCCCACCCCCTTCCGCATGTCCTGGATTCCGATTGCCCAATTGGCCGAATGTCCGCCGGGCGCGGCGCTGGAGCGCGTGGCGGGCGACCGAATCGTCGCGCTGTTCAACGTGGACGGAATTCTGCACGCGCTGGACGGGGTTTGCCCGCATCAGGGCGGGCCGCTGGGCCAAGGGCGATTGCAGGGCGCGATCTTGACGTGTCCTTGGCACGGCTGGCAATTCGACGTGCAGAGTGGCTGCAATCAACTAAACCCACGCATTTGCCAGGAGCGATTCGCGGTGCGTGTCGAAGCCGGCACGATCCTGGTAAACTTGCACGAGCGCCCGCCGGCGCCGTGAAGGCCCAAGTTTCTGGGGGTGCTGGGGAATCCGTGCGTTGATCGAGTATCGCCCGTTTCGCAATACCGACGCTCCGCTGCTGGCCGAAATCTGGCGCAGCCAGGGCAGCCACCGCGGCCTGATGCAGCCGATGTCGGCCGCGCTGTTCGAGGCCCAGGTGCTCAGCAAGTCGATTTTCGATCGCTTCGGGCTGATCTTGGCGGTGGAAGACGGCAAGCCGCTGGGCTTCGTTCACGCCGGCTTCGGAGCCACGGGGGACGAGCGGGCCCTGGAACCCAAGCTGGGCGTCATCAGCATCCTGATGCTGCGGCTGCCCGACACCTTGCCCGGGGTCGCCGCAGAACTGCTCCGGCAAGCCGAAACCTATCTCCACAGCCGCGGCGCCACCTCGATCGTGGCCGGCGGAGCGGCGGGGCTCAATCCGTTTTACCTCGGCCTGTCGGGCGGCAGCGAAAAGGCGGGCCTGCTCACGTCCGACGCCGCGGCGCAGGTTTTCTTCGGCGAACACGGCTATCGGCCGGAAGGCCGGGCCGAGGTGCTGCACCGCGAGTTGGCCCGCTTCCGGCCGATCGTCGATCGCCTGCAAATGCAAATCCGCCGCCGCACCAGCCTGCAGGTCGTACCCGATCCGCCGGCCCGCAGCTGGTGGGACGCCGCGACGTTCGGGGGCTTCGACCGCACGCTGCTCACGCTCCATCCGCGGGAGGCGGGCCCGCCGGTCGCCCGGGCCATGTTCTGGAAGATGGAGCCGCTCGACACCTCGTGGGGCATCCACGCCGCGGGTCTGGTCGAGTTGGAGGTCGATCCGAACCAGCGCCGCCAGGGGCTGGCCACCTATCTGCTCGGCGAAGCGTTTCGCCATTTGCACGGCGAAGGCATCGCCGTGGTCGAAGGCCAGGTGCGGGACACAAACCTCGCCGCCCGGGGACTGCTTGCCAAACTGGGCTTCGAACCGGTCGACGAATGCGTCGTCTTTCGCAAGGAGCTGGGTACCGCGGGTGAAACCGAAGACGCAGGAGATATTCGAAGTTCACGCGCGAGCGGCTACTAGGGCTTGTCGAACGGCTGGAGTGCGGAAGTGCATCTCAGAATGATCGCCGTCGAAGCTAGCTGCAGCGCCGTGGTTCCGAACGACCCGGTGTTCCGGTGGAGCGTCCATCATGTGAAAGAAGTCTTTCTTGCGCTCTTGCCGCCTAAATTCGTGCTCGACGGAAGCAGCAAAGTCCAGATTACTTGTGGACCCCGCGGGCAAGAAGCAGCGTACTTTCAAGTGCTTGGAGCGACGAACTATTATCAGGAAGAATTCGACTTCGATCTCTACTACGCAGCAAATGCTGCTGAGCGGGAAGAGCTGATCCTAACCCTCTTGGAGAAGTCCTTCATTGAAATCGCGACTCGAGTAGACGACCGACCACCGAGCTTACAGGATCAGATATTGAAGGCAGCCAACGAAGTACGATCACTCGGCTTCGGACTGAAGCTTCGATCCAAGAAGCTGTCTAAAAGCACGCCTTCTCGCAAATTGAAGTTAGACATTTACCGCCATCTGGATCGCCAAGTGGGGGAAGCATGGTCGGTGGAGATTGCTATTCCGAATCGCGGCTTGGTCCATCGTGAGTGGATTGGGAAGGTCCCAAACTACCTCGACCTGACGGACTTCTACAAGACATCCAAGTGGGACGGCAACTCCTTTGTCATCCAAGACAGGCTCAGCAAGACGGTTTACCAATTGGATGCAAGCCGATTTCTCGCCACCTGACGGCAGGCAGCCAAGTGGTACGTTGCCTGTCCTTAAATGCCTGTGAGGATGAGACTGCTGTTGGGGATTTCACTCAAAACCAGTCGGGAAGGGCAAGGATGTTACGCCAAAACGAAAAAACTCCGAGTCTATCTGAAGCCGAAGGTTCGCTGTGAGCTGGAGGCGCTTTTGTCGGCAAGTGGGGTGGACCCCAACTGACCGCTCCCAACGCTCGCGTTAACCTGCAGCGTCTCGACCCTGAACCGTACGTTTAAGGACGGGCAGACTACAAGGTGGGGGCTAATCCAGGCCTGCCGAGATCGTGGCCAGGTGCTCGGCCAACTTCTTCTCGTAGTCGAGGTGTAGCTCGCGCAACCGCTGCGACACGGGGGTCGGCGTCTCCTCGCTCCGCAGGGCCTGCAAGTAGCCGCGCAAGAGTTCGAGCCGCTCGGGCGTCGATTCCAGCAGGAAATGGGCCCAGAGCCAGGCCTCGGCATAATCCATTTGATTCATGTCGGCGGCCGACTGCAATCGCTCGAGCCGCCGCAGGTCGGGATGCCAGCCGGCCGACTGGGCGGCCTGAATTTCGCGCACGTGGCGGACGTTAAAGCCCCGGTCGCCGCGGGGCACTTCGAAGAATTCGGCCAGGCCCTCGTCGATCCAGAGCGGCAAATGGGGCACCATCGAGTGCAGATAGCCGTGGGCCACCTCGTGCCGCAAGTCCTCGGCCACGCGATCGCCCCAGTACGCGTAGACGACCAGCCGGGTGTCGGTTTCGACGAACAGCGCCCGCCGCTCGGGAAAGTCGGGGTGCTTTTGCCGCATGAACGCCTTCAGCTCGTCGGCGCTGTCGAACAGATAAACGTGGACCCGCTCGTCCGAGCGGCGAGGTTCAGCCGTGTGCAGAGCAGCTGCCGCTGAGCGTTGAGCTCTTCGAGCAGCCGATGCCGCTGCGGCAGCGATGAATCGCTATAGACAATCAACTGTTCCAGCACCGTGCTGGTCGCCTGCGGCAGCTTGACCGGCGCACCAGGCCGCCAGGCGCTGCAACCGGCCGCGGCGATGACGAGCGCGGCCAGCCACGCATGCGATCGAAATTGTGGCCGCTGGGTCATCCTTGACCTCGCTCCAGGAACAGCGCGGATATTGTCGCGCTTCAGGCGCCCGCGGGCGATCGCTCGCCGATCAGCCGGTCGAGCTCCTGCTTGAGCCGGCCCAGGATCGCGTCGTAGGGGAAGGCGCCCAACTCCTCGCTACGACGCTTGAGATTGACCACCTTGGGCCCGCACCACAGGCCCAGGTCGGCGTCGTCGGTCTCGCCCGGTCCGTTCACCCGGCAGCCCATCACGGCGATGGTGATGGCGTGTTCTTTGGCATAGCTGGTCATTTCTTTGACCTGCTCGGCCAACTCGATGAACGCCTCGTTCTCGACCCGCGAGCAACTCGGGCAGCTGATGATGTTGAGCGTATCGAGCCCGAAGTCGACCACGCTCCGCACCCGGCCGGCCGCGATGTCGGCCAGAATCTGCCGGCCAGCGGCGATCTCCTCCGGCTTACGAACGTTGGGCACCGTCAACGAAACCCGGATCGTGTCGCCGATCCCGCGGCTGATCAACTGCTCGAACGCCACCCGGGTTTTGATGATCCCATCGGGCGGCAGACCGGCTTCGGTCACGCCCAGGTGCAAAGGCACGTCGGGCCGGGCCTCGGCGAAGCGGCGGTTGACTTCGGTCACCTTGCGCGGGTCGGAATCCTTCAGCGAGACGCAGTACCGCGTAAACGACAGCCGGTCCAGCAGATCGCAATGCTCCAGCGCGCTTTCGAGCATCGGCGCCAGCGAATCGTCCGCGCGAACTTTTCCAGCTTCGCCGGATCGACCGAGCCGCAATTCACGCCCACGCGGATGGCACAGTCGTTCGTCGCGGCCACGTCGACCAGAAACTTGACCTTGTCCTGCCAGGGCTTTTCCCGCTCGTGATGGTACAAATGCCCGGGGTTGTAGCGAATCTTGTCGACGTGCGGGGCCACTTGCTGGGCCAGCCGGTAATTCTCTTGCAAGTCGACCGACAGATTGGCGCTTGTCCGCTCGCGGATCCGGGCCAAGGCTTCCGCGTCCTTGAGGCTGTCGACCGCGATCCGCACCACGTCGGCCCCGGCGGCGACCAGATCGTTGACCTGGGCGACCGTGGCGTCGACGTCCTGGGTGTGGGTCGCCGTCATGCTCTGCACGGCGATCGGATGCGCCGCGCCGATCGACACCGAACCGATGCGAACCGACCGGGTTGGATTGCGGCGGACCTGCACGATAGTTACGTGTCCTGCGAGGGCGAAAACGGCACTGCCGGTTGTCGGCGGAGTTTTTTCAGAATAGCAAAACGGGGGAAACCGGGCGAGGTTGATTTCGCCATGACAGGGCTCGAAAAACGGCGAACGTGGCTGCCCGGCGCGGTTTATTTGCCATAGTTGTAATAGTCTTCCAGATTCGAATCCCCGCCAGGGTCAGCTTGCCCCGCGGTGGCAAATTCCCGCCCGGCGCCAATCACGACCGCGCCGACGACGACCGCTACCACGACGACGCGCAGCACATCGCGCCACGGGCGCGAAAGTGTCTTGGCGAACAACTCTGGCAGCCAGGCGGCCAAGGGATGCCGCCCAAGCGCGGCACGCCTGCTGGGTCGACAACTCGCCAAAGAACCGGCCCGCCACGAGTAGACTCAAGAGCATCACGCACCCAAGTGCGACAAGCCCCGCCGTCGCCACTGGCTTGCCGAGCCACCACGCCGCGAGCGCGCTGGCCGCGAGGGCTGCGGCGGTCGGGATTCCCAACATGCCGCCCGACATGTAGCCCGATAGCATGACAGTCAGCCCGGCCCCGCCGCAGGCGATCGCCAGACACGCCACCAGCGCCCCATCGTGCTCGTTGGCACGAGCGCGACCAGCGCCCACCAGAGCAAGGCCAGGCCAAACGCCAGTCCCCCGAGCACGCACCAGACTTCGCTCGCCGACCAAAGCCGCGAGTCGGGACCCGCCGCGTGGCTGATATAGGCCGTGCCGGCGAGCAAGACCCGGGCGGTGCCCGCCGCCACCAGCAGCCGCAGAGCCCGGACCAGGCCCCGCGGCGTGCGCTGGCCAAGCGCGACGAGCTCGGTTAGCAGCGCCGCGGGCAGCACGATCACGAGCAGCCGATCGAGATCTTCGCGCGGCGGCCAGTGGATCGGCAAACCCAGGACGAGCGCCCCGGCATAGATGCCCAGGGCGACGCCCACCAGCCGGCCAACCGCCGCCAGCCGCCCGCGTGAGAGCAACAACGCCGCAGCAGCCAACGCGGCGGCGACGCCGGCGGCGGCCAGGATCCGAAACGGGTCGGGCATGGCGCGTCACCCGCCTTTCACTTCTTTACGCCCTCGAAGCTGATCGACGTTTTGATTTCGTCGCCGATCGCTTCGAGCATCTTGTCCATGCCGAAGTCGCTCCGCTTGAGCGTCAGCTCGGTTGAGAAACCGGTCCGTTGCATGCCGGGGGGAAACTCGGCCCGCTTGCCGCCGATGAGCGTAAACGTGATCGGCTTGGTCACGCCGTGCAGCGTGAAATCGCCCGTCACCTCGTAGCCGCCGTCGACCGGTTTGACCTTCGTGCTCTTGAACGAGATCGCCGGAAACTGTTTGACGTTCAGAAAGTCGGGACTGCGCAGGTGGTCGTCGCGCTTCGCCATGCCGGTGTCGATCGAGTCGGGCTTGAGATTCAGCGCGAAGGAGCTCTTACCGGGCGCCTGCTCATCCAGCGTGAACTGGCCGGCGACGTCGTTGAACCGGCCGTAAGTCCAGCTCAACCCCATGTGGGCAATCTTGAACGTCACAGCCGAGTGGGCCGCGTCGAGCGCGAAATTGTCCGCGGAGCGGGCAACCCGGCCCGGCACCAACACGAGCGTGGCGGCAACCGCCGGCAGCATAGAAGTACGCGCAACGGTCGATACCCAGCGTCGGCTAAGCGAACTTGTCGGCCGCGCGAAACGATTGGTTGTCATGCTTCGACTCCTTTTCTCTTTTAATGACACGTCGACGATCACTGGCCCGGCCACGGCGGCCGGACCGCTTTGTTGGGAATCTTCCACCGGGGGACCGGCGATGCCCCCGCCGCCCGATTCACTCCTCCGCGGCCTCCTCGATGCGGTCGAAATAGTCGAACAGCCGCTGCAGTTCGGCAGCCGTCAGGGCGCCGAGGAACTTCTTGACCATTGCCAATTGGCCCGGCGCGGCGCGGGACAACAGCGACTTGCCCGAGCGGGTCAGATACATCCGGTTGGTCCGCCGATCGTCCGGATCGCTCCGCCGCTCGACCAGGCCACTGGCCTGCATCCGGTCGACGAGGCCGCAGATGTTTCCCTTGGTCACCAGCAGCCGCTCGGCCAGCTCCTGTTGACTGGGCCCTTCGGCCGCCGCGATCGTGGCCAGCACGTCGAACTGAGCCAGCGACAATCCGTGCGCCTCCAGGGCCAGTTCCAGCCGCCGCTGCAACCGATGAAAAATGCGAACCAGCTGCACCCAGGTCCGCAGTTCGATCTCGGCAGGATCGAGCAGGATCGGCAGCCGGCGGCGGCGCGGTTTTTCGGGCGAGTGGTCGACCATACGATGGTTTACATATAAACCATTTGGCAACGACGCGTCAAGCGGGCAATCGAATCGGGGAAACTACTCCCCGTCGGACGAATCGTCCAACTGATAGCTTTCGCCGCAGGCGTGGCACAACCAAAGAAAGGTTGTTGCGGTGCGGGGTGCAGAGGCGTCGCCAAGCGGAGCATCCTCGCCGCTGGCGAGCGCGGGGTCGACGAGCGGGTTCTGAGCGGCGCCGCAATGCGGGCACCGGGCCGCCAATTGAATCATCGGTCTTGCTCTTGCTCCACTATCCCAGCAACTAGTCTAGTCCATCTGGAACAGCAAACCAAGATGATATGCGGCGCATGTTAGGCGGCGCAGACCAGCAGGGTGGCGCTGATGTCGCCGCGCGCGTGCGGAAATGTCGCAGCGGTTGTGCGCCATGCACGTGCAACGCTGCCAGCGGCGCCGATCAACGCGAGCGCTCGCCGGCTGGCTCGAAAACGCCCAATACTTCGAGCCGATAACCGGAGACGCGAAACCCAGCTTGGGAGAGCTGCTCGATCATCTCCGGATCGAGCTTGTCGAGCAGATGCGGATCGAAGGGCGTGGCCAGATCGCAAAGCTGGCCGGTCCGCGTGTCGCGGAGGTGATAATGATCGTGACCGGTCGCATCGTAGCGTGCCGATCCGTCGCCGCCCGCCAGTCGGGTGGCCAATCCGGCGGCGACCAGCGCTTCGAGCGCTTTGTAGATCGTGGCCAGACTGATTCGCGGCATGCGGCGGCGGACGCCACGATAGACTTCCTCCACCGTGGGGTGCGACTTCAAGTCGTCCAGGTGGCGATAGACGGCCGCCCGTTGAACCGTGTATCGCAGGCCCACGGCCTCCAGAGCGGCGCGCACGCGGACCGCGCGATCATCCGAGCGACGCGGGGAGTTTTCGGCGGTTTTGCGGGACAGTCGGCTCATCCTTGGCAACTATAAGACTCCGCAAAAACAGCGTCAACGCGCCGCTCCGGGGGCCGAGTTACCTCGTTCGACTTCGGCGCGCCGGGGCCCCCGCGCTGGCGGCTGTCGAAGCCGGCGGGGCGGCGGCGACCTCTCCGCCTGGGCTGCTTGACCCCTTTGGAGCGCGGCCCCTATAATCGCGCCACCTTCGCCCCCAACCTGCCCCGCGACCGATCGCTTGTCGGCCCGAAAGCCTCATGAAAATCCACGAGTATCAAGCCAAAGAGATTCTGCGCCGTTCGGGCGTCGCCGTGCCCCGGGGCATCGTCGCCCGCTCGGCCGAGGAAGCCGCCGCGGCCTTCAAGACTCTCGGCGGCGCGCTCGCCGTGGTCAAGGCCCAGATCCATGCCGGCGGACGCGGCAAAGGCACGCTCAAGACCAACCCGGCCCAGCACGGCGTTCAATTGGTCAAGTCGGCCGAGGACGCCGCCAAGGTGGCCGGCAACCTGCTGGGCCAGCCGCTGGTCACCATTCAGACCGGGCCCGAGGGACAGACCGTCCGTCAGGTGCTGGTCGAAGAGGGCTGTCAGATCGCCCGCGAGCTGTATTTGGGCATCGTCGTCGACCGGGCCGCCAAGGGTCCCGTGCTGATGGTCTCCAGCGAAGGCGGGATGAACATCGAGGACGTCGCCGCCAAGACGCCCGAGCTGATTTACCGCGAAGCGTTCGACGTCGACGCGGGGCTGTATCCCTACCAGGCCCGCAAGCTGGCTCAGAAATTGAAACTGCAAGGCGCCTCGGTCCGTTCGGCCGAGTCGTTCATGCGCGGCCTGTGCCGGGTGTTCGTGGCCGCCGACTGCAGCCTGCTGGAGGTGAATCCGCTCGTCGTGACCGCGGCCGGCGATTTGGTAGCGCTCGACGCTAAGATGACGTTCGACGACAATGCCCTGTTCCGCCACAAGGATTTTGCCGAGCTCCGCGATTTGGCCGAAGAGCAGCCGGCCGAAGTCCGGGCCGCCGAGGCCGGCCTGTCGTACGTCAAGCTCGACGGCAACATCGGCTGCCTGGTGAACGGCGCCGGGCTGGCCATGAGCACGATGGACTTGATCAAGCTGCACGGCGGCGAGCCGGCGAACTTTCTCGACGTCGGCGGCGGAGCCAATGTCGAGCAAGTGACCGAAGCTTTTCGCATCCTGCTCGACGACAAAAACACGAAGGCCGTGCTGGTCAACATCTTCGGCGGCATCATGCGCTGCACGACGATCGCCACCGCGATCCTGGCCGCCTACCGCTCGGTGGGCTTCAACGTGCCGCTGGTCGTGCGGCTGGAAGGAACCGAAGTCGAACAGGGCCGCAAGATTCTGGCCGAGAGCAATCTGAACATCATCGGCGCCGAAGGCTTGACCGACGCCGCCAAGAAAGTCGTCGCCGCCGCCGGCTGATCCCGCCGCCGCACGTTAAGCCGGCAGCCCCCTCCACGCGAGCCCACCCGATGAGCATTCTGATCAACAAGCATACCCGAGTCATTTGCCAGGGCATCACCGGCAAGGTCGGCCAGTTCCACACCAAGGGCTGCCGCGAATACGGCACGCAAATGGTCGGCGGCGTGACGCCGGGCAAAGGGGGCGAGACGGTCGAAGGCGTGCCGGTCTTCGACACCGTGATCGAAGCCGTCGAGAAGACCGGCGCCGACGCCACGATGATCTTCGTCCCGCCGGCTTTCACCGCCGACGCGATTCTGGAAGCGGTCGACGCCGGCATCAAGACCGTGGTGGCGATCACCGAGGGCGTGCCGGTGGTGGATATGGTCCGCGTGTACGAGGTGGTCAGCCGGAGCAATTCGCGGCTGGTCGGCCCGAATTGCCCGGGCGTGATCACGCCGGGAGAGTGCAAGATCGGGATCATGCCCGGCTACATCCACAAGCCGGGCCCCGTCGGCGTGATGAGCCGCAGCGGCACGCTGACCTACGAAGCGGTCTGGCAGTTGACGAATTTGGGTCTGGGCCAGTCGACCTGCGTCGGGCTCGGCGGCGATCCGATCGTCGGCACTTCGTTCATCGATCTGCTCAAGATGTTTCAGGCCGATCCGGCCACGGAAGCCATCATGATGATGGGCGAGATCGGCGGCACGGCCGAAGAAGAGGCCGCCGCCTACGTCCGCCAGCATGTCACCAAGCCGGTGGCTGCCTTCATCGCCGGCCGGGCAGCTCCGCCGGGCAAGCGGATGGGCCACGCCGGAGCGATCATCTCGGGCGGCAAGGGCACGGCCAGCGAAAAGATCGCGGCCCTCGAAGCGGCCGGGATCGAAGTCGCTCAAAGCCCGGCCGACATGGGCACCGCGCTCAAGCGGGCGATCGCCCGCAAGAAGTAAGCCGGGCAGCGTCTGACGCGCTGGGCCGGCCTGCGCCCGGTCGTCGACGTGCACTTCTGCCGGCGACATTCATGGCAGCATGACCCTGCCTGCACCCGCAGAGGTTGCCGAGTCGTCAAACTCGCCCTGCACCGCGAATCGCCGGAGTGCACAACCCCTAACTGTGCCGTGGGGTTGAAGTGCGGACCGGCCACTCCCCGATGTTTAGCTATACCTACCCGCATGCGCGGGCACGCCGGCCGAAGCGCCGCGCGGGCCGGTGCGGACTGGAGCTTCGGCGGGCCAGAACGTGGAATTCAATCGCAATCATTTTTTTGCGCTGGGCTTGGTGCTGCTGCTGGTGGGCGTCCAGCTGCGCAATGTCGAGAGCTTTACGCTCAACGAACGAACCAGTCGCTTCCTGACCGAGCGGCTGAATCGTTCCGGCGGCGATTCCGACAGCGGCGTCCGGCCGCTCTTGGCTTCGATCGGGCCCTCGCCACGACACACGATCCGGCCGCCAAGCTGGCTGGGGTTCGCCTTGATCTCGGTCGGGTCGGTGCTGATTTTGCACAGCCTGGCGATGAAAAAACCGGGCGGATAACCGGAGTGGCGGGGCCAGGACCGGCCCCTGCGGGCGCCGCGCGGCACCTGAACACCTGACGGGAAGGATCCCATGCATTCGAGCCTGCGGTCTGTGGCCTATCTGGCCCCGTTCCTTCTCGCCGGCGGCTCGCTGCTCGTGGCCGCCGAGCGCTTGTCGAACGCTCCCAAACCGGCCGAGTCTCCGTCGAGTGCCAGTGGGCAGGCCGGGCAGCGCCAGCGCGAGGGCTCGCAGCTGGTCGACCTGGCAGGTTACTTCAAGCTGACCAGCGACCGCGCCACGTTCTTTGCCGCCGACGGCGAACAGCGATTTGTCGGACTGGAGAACTTGAACCTCGAGCGGATCGCGCTGTTGGTGGCGGAGAACCCCGATCGCTTGGATTGGATCGTCAGCGGCACCGTGACCGAGTATCGCGGCGCCAACTACCTGTTGGTGACGAAGGCCGTGCTGAAGAACAAGCAGCACGCCGCCAGCCGCTAATCGCACGCTGTGCCGCCAGCTGGCGGCCGCGCTCAAAACTGAGCCGCCGCTGGGTCGGGCGACGTCCGCCATGGAGCGCGGGTCCCCCCTCGGCGGCGCTTGCCGGGCGTTCCCGGGCGCACTGGCCGCTTTCCTTGACACCCCCTGCCGGCCGGCTAATATAAGCGTGCAGCACGGTATTTTGCCTTTCTTGCCGGGGCGCGTCCTGACGAACAGGAGTCGATTTATGGCCGGTCACCGGCGATTGCAAGTTTCGAAAGTCGGCGACGTCACCGTCGTCCGCTTCGTCGATCGAAAGATTCTCGACGAAGCCAACATCCAAGAACTGGGGCAAGAGTTGTTCAAGCTAGTCGAAGAGGACCATTGCAAGAACTTGCTCCTGAATTTCTCGTCGGTCGAATTTCTGTCGAGCGCCGCGTTGGGCAAGTTGATTACGCTCGACAAGAAAGTGAAGTCGCATAGCGGCAAACTCAAGCTCAGCAACATCCGTCCCGAGATTTACGAAGTCTTCGCCATCACCAAGCTCAATAAGCTGTTCGACATCAAGGATGATGAGGCTGATGCACTGGCCCAGTTCTAATGGCCGCAGCCGCTCGAATGGCCACGCCCGGCCCGCCGGGTCACCCTGCCCCGCCGCCCGCAGCGACTGGGAAAACTTCACGATTGGCAAGTCTTCGCGACCGGCAGCCAGCGAGACCTGAGAGCACGATGAAACCGTCCGTTTGTCCGACGCTCGGGCCCTGCCGCGGCTGCCTTCGGCCCCGTAGGACTGCGCGGCCCGGCCGCTCGCGCCATCCCTTCACCGCCGCGTCCTGACGAGCAGGAACATGTCACACTCTGTCTGGTCCTGGACGCTCGATCGCACCATCCCCAGCAAACGGGGCGCGGGCCGAGGCGTGATCGACGAAGTCCTCGGCCAGCTGGAGCAGCAGCAGTGGTCGTCGCACGAAACGTTCAGCGTGCGGATGGCCCTCGAAGAAGCGATCGTCAACGCGATCAAGCACGGCAATCGGCTCGACCAGCGGAAGAAAGTCCGCGTGATCTGCAAGGTCTCGCCTGTCAGACTCTGGATCAAAATCTCCGATGAGGGGCCCGGGTTCGATCCCGGCCAGGTCCCCGACCCGACCGACCCGGAAAACCTCGAAAACCCCTCCGGTCGTGGGATCATGCTGATGCGGAGCTACATGAACCGCGTCGAATACAACGACACGGGCAACGTAGTCGAGATGGAAAAGCTGCGCGAGAACTCCTCGGATCCAGCCGAGATCTAGCTCCCCCCCGCCCGCCCGTCAGCAGCCCGTCAGGGGCAGCACGTCAACGGCAGCACGTCAACGGCAGCACGTCGACGCCAGGCCGGCGGCTCGCTAGCAAGCCGGGCATCGCCTCCGGATTGCTCCCTTGCGGTCGCTTCTTGCGCCAGCCCGCCTGCGCCCGCTGCCGGCATTGACCTTGAGGCGGCGGGCTGCATTCGCTACAAGACCCCCCCATTTTCGGACGTTTCTGTCCCCCAAGTCGGATATTCCGGAGGCGGATCGATGCGCGGTCCCTTCTTGCTGGCCTGCCTGGCGCTGGTGCTTTCGCACTCAGCGGCAACGGCGGCCGAGTTCCCATACATCGCCTACGTCAGCAGCGACGACGTTTACGTCCGCAGCGGGCCGGGCAAGAACTACTACCCGACGGCCAAACTCAAACGCGGCGAGCAGGTCGAGGTCTACCGCCACGACCCGGGCGGCTGGTACGCGATTCGCCCGCCACGGCAAAGCTTCAGCTGGGTCTCGGCCCGGCAACTCGATCCGGCCGAAAAGAACCTGGCGGTGGTCAACACCGACCGGGCAGTGGCTCGGGTGGGCAGCATCTTCAGCGACATGCGCGACGTGATCCAGGTCCGGCTCAATCAGGGCGAGCGGGTCGAGCGGGTCGAATTGGAACCGGTTGGCGACGGCAAATGGTACAAGATCGCGCCGCCGGCCGGCGAGTTCCGCTGGATCCATCGCGAATACCTCGATCGGCACCCGGTGGCCGACGATTTGGTCGCCGGCGATGACGACGAGGAACAGGACGACCGGCGTGCCCGGGCCCGCACATTGCGCCGCGGCGAATCCGACATTCAGCTGACTGCCAGCGACGACGGCGACGAAGATCCGCCGCGCGAGCGCCCTCCACGCCGGCGAGACGCCGAAGCGTCGCGCGCCGAGCCGGCGCCGCGGCTCCTTCGGCCAAGTCGTTCGATCGACAGTTGGCGGAAATCGATCTCGACCTGTCGGCCATGGTCACCGAAGAAATCGGTGTCTGGTCGTTCGAGGACCTGAGGGCTCGCACGGCCCGGCTGATTGATCAGGCCCCGACGGCCATCGAACGGGGCCAGGCCCGACTGCAGATGAGCAAGATCGACCGCTTCGCCGAACTGAAGGAGCGCAACGACACCATCGCCCAGATGCGGGCCGACACCCAGCGCCGCAACCGCGGTCTCGGCCGCACGGAGTTGGTGCGGCACGACGAGGCTTCCGGCCAGCGGTTCGACGGCACGGGCCGGCTGATGGCCAACCACGTTCGGGCCACGGGTGGCGCCCCCCTACGTGCTCCTCGATTCGGCCGGCCGGATCGTGACCTACGTCACCCCGGCGCCGAATATCAACTTGCGGTCGTACGTCAATCGTCAGGTCGGGCTGAACGGCCAGCGGGGCTACATCGCCGACTTGCAGAAGCCGCACCTCAACGCCCAGCACGTCACTGTGCTGAGCGACGTCCTCCGCTAGGCCGGTGGCCCGCCTCACGCAGGCCCAGCAGTCGCTCGCCCTGCCGCTGGACGCGGGGATCGGCATCGCTGCGGGCCATCTGCTCGATCCGCCGGAGCACGTTCGGATCGGACGTGGTGGCCATGACCGTCAGCGCGGCCAGCCGGACGTCGGCAATTTCATCGCGGCTGAGCCAGACGAGCCAGACGTGAGCATCGATGCCCGGCATGGCCGGCAGCGATTCGGCCAACTCGCGGCGAACCCGCGGATCGGGATGGGTCAATTGTCTGGCCAGCTCGAGCTGCAGGGCCTCGAAGCCTTGCTGCCGCAGCTCGTCCTCGGCTCGCGCCGGAGCTCCAGATCGTTGGAATGCAGCGCGTGCATCCAGCGGAGCGTGTCGCTCAGTTCGGCGACGGGCGAGTGGTCGTGGCCGTCGTGCCCGTGATCGGCGGGGAGCAAGCGCGGGTCGTCGTCGACCGTGGGCTCGAGTGCCGCGAGCGCCGGCGTTGGCGGCGGCCTCGGCGCCCAGCTTGGCCGGCTCGGCCGCTTCGGCTCGGGGCTCGGGATCGCCCGCCGCCGAGTCCTCACCCTCGGGGCCCAGCAGCGGAGCATCGGCCGGCACTTCGCCAACGGGCAGACCGCCCCCGGGCAGCGACTTGAAATGCCGGCGGACGAAAGCATCGTCGTCCGGATCGTAACGGCGCGGCTCGGAAGATTCGTCGTCGGCCCGAATCCGCTCGCGGCGGGCCAAGAGCATTTGCCGGCGTTCGAGGACGGCCGCGCGGAGCACTTTTTCGCAGGCGGCGACAATCTGCTGCCGCTGGTCGCCCGTGGCCGAGTTCTCCTCGCGCAGGATCCGGACAGCATACGCCGAGGCGATTCGCCGGGCCGGCGGATTGAGCCAGTCGACCTGGCCGGCCAAGGCCTGCGCAGACCGCAAAGCGCGGCGCTCGCGGGTGGCCGCGTCGAGCCGCGGCCAGCTCTCCAGCTCGCGGCGGATTGCTTCGCGGGCGGCTTCGACCACGCTGCTCCGCGGTGAACCGACCAGCACGGCCAGCGCGTCGATTCCGTATTCGCCTTGTTCGGCAATTCGCTCCACGAGCCGCGCCGCATCGGCATCGCCCGCCGTCATCAGCTGAACCCGCCAATGCCAAACGGCAATCCGCGCGGGCGGCAGCCACCAGATGAATGCAGCCAGCGCGGTGCCGGCACCTGCTGCCAGCAGCAGCCGCCGCGGAGTCAAACGCCAGTGCGAGTTCGAGGTTGTCATGGAGCACCCAAAGCCGGACGGCAGCCAGCGGAGCCAGTCGATCGACAGGCCCGCGGGCGCCTGAGAACAATCGCGAGGCCCGAACGGCGGCGTATTGTCGGCTGCGCCGCGCAGAGCGACAAGGCCAGGATTGCCGCCTGTCGTCGCGGCCGAGCCGTCCCAGCGTCAGGGGTCCGTCACGGTGCTCGCCTCTGCGCATCGAGACCGGCCCCGCGCCACGGCACGCAGCCCCCCAGCTAGCACGCTATCGGACACGCCCCGGGACGGAAAACTTTCCCTGGCCTTAGCCGCTTCGCTGAGCCGAAACACTTCTAACATCGGCACACTCGCCGCACTCTGGGGTCAGCGGGCTCGCCGTGCAGCGTGAGTTGGGGGGAAGCGGGAATCCAAGCGAACGACTGCCGCCGTGCGCGGCCCGCGACGCCTGCCTCGGTGCAGGCCCGTCGCGGCTGCCCAAGGCCGTCGTTCAGCCGGGGGGAACATGGACGCGTTTTTTGCCAACCCGTGCGGGGCCTGCCGGCACGGCTTGGCCGGATCACCGCCCGGCGGTCGGTAGCGATATTCTGTCTGGCCCTGCTGGCATGCCTGGCCGGCTCGGCGGGATCGCTCGCGGCCGCGGAAAAGTCCAGCAATTCGGGAACCAGCAACCGCCAGGTCCGCGAAGAAGCGCTGCGGAGCATTCCGCTCGATAAATTGCCGGCCGAGTTGCGGCCCAAAGTCGCCGGCGTGCTGAACAACACCAGCCTCTTCCGCCGCGTGCCGGTTCAAGTCATCGACTGCGACCCGGACCTGTATCTGTTTTTGGCCCGGCACCCGGAAGTGGTGGTCAACATCTGGCAGATCATGGGCATCAGCCGGGTGACGTTGCAGCGGACGGGCCCGAACACCTATCAGGGCAACGACGGTGCGGGCACGACCGGCGCCATCACGCTCTGCCATAGCAGCTACGACACGCAGATCGTCTACGCCGAAGGAGCCTACGAGGGGCCGATGTTCGCCCGGCCGCTCCGGGCCCAGTGCGTGCTGGTGCTTCGCGCCGCCTACGTGCAGGAAACCAACGGCCGCTACTACATCACCAACCGCCTGGATACGTTCATCCACATCGATCACGCCGGCCTGGAGCTGGTCGCCAAGACCTTCAACTCGATCGTCAATAAGACGGTCGACGTCAATTTCCGCGAGACGGTCGCTTTCGTCGGCACCGTCTCCCGCACGGCCGAGGCCAATGCGCCCGGCATGCAACGGCTGGCCGCCAAGCTGGTCGGGCTGGAGCCGAACGTGCGCGAGGAATTTTCCCGGATCTCAAGCGAGATCGGCCAGAAAAACGCCCAGCGCGAAGCGGCCTCCGCCCCGGCCGTCCCGAACCTGACGAACGTCCGCGTCGTCGGCAAGAAGCTGCGCCGGTAGCGCTCCATTCGGCCCAGCTTGGAATGTCGCAGCGCGCCGCGGGGTTGATCGCCGCGATGGGTAACCTATCGCCCTCGGAAGGAGATAGGGGGATCCGGCAGGGGATACGGGAGATGTGCCGAACGATGAACGCTAACGGCTGCTGAAGGCCGCGATTACCGTGCTCGCCTGGGACCGGCGGGATTTATCCCCCCGATTCGCGATTAGAGCGTCAAATGCTCCCCCGGCGCCGCGGCTTCTTTTCCCGCCGTTTTTAGGGCCTGTCCGAACAGCGAATACAGCACCGGCAGCACGAGCAGCGTGAGCAAGAGCGAGCTCACCACCCCGCCGACCACCACCGTGGCCAGGGGACGCTGCACTTCGGCCCCGATGGCCGAGGCCACCATCATCGGTAGAAAGCCCAAGGCCGCCGTGGCCGACGTCATCAGCACCGGCCGGAGCCGCAGGATCGAGGCCGAGGCGATGGCCGCTGCGGAGTCCAGCCCGTCGGCGAGCAGCTTCTTGATGTACGAGACCAGCACCAGCCCGTTGAGCACCGCGATTCCGAACAGGGCCACAAATCCCACGCCGGCCGAGATCGAGAACGGCATTCCCCGCAACCAGAGGGCGATCACCCCGCCTACGACGGCGAACGGCACACCGCTGTAAATCAACAGCGCATCGCGGAAGTTGTGAAAGCTGGCGTACAGCAGCACGAAGATGAGCAAAGCCGCCAGCGGCACCACGACGGCCAATCGGGCCTGGGCCGCGCTGCATCTGCTCGAACTGCCCGCCCCAGCCGACGTGATAACCGGCTGGCCAGGTCTTTTGCAGCTTGGCGACCCGCTCCTGGGCCTCAGTGACGAACGAGCCCAAGTCGCGGCCCCGGACGTTGCACTGCACCAGGATGCGACGCTTGCTCCAGTCGCGAAAGATCGTGGTGGGCGTGTCGACCGACTCGATCCGGGCCAGCCGCGCGAGCGGCAACTGCGCGCCGCTGGGCGTCGAAACGAGCAATTGGCCGACCGCGTCGGGATCGTGCCGGAATTGCTCGGCCAGGCGGACCACCAGCGGAAACCGCCGCTGCCCCTCGCGAATCTCGCCGGCCCGGGGCGTGCCCAACGCGGCCACCGTGCTGAGTACGTCGCGGCGGGCGATGCCGTAGCGCGAGATCGCGTCCTCGTCGATGTCGATCCGCAGCACGGGCGTCAGGGCCAGCTGATCGGGCACGACGTCCGCCGCGCCGGGAATTTCGCGGAGCGTGGCCGCGACTTCCAACGCGCACTGCGTCATTTTGCCAAAGTCCTCGCCAAACACCTTCACGCCCACGTCCCCCCGAATGCCGGCGATCATCTCGTTGATTCGCTGCTCGATCGGCTGGGTAAACAGTTTGTGCATGCCGGGCAGCCCCGCGAGCGTCTGCTCCATCTTTCTGGTCAGCTCGTCCTGATTGCGGGCGTGCTTCCAGCTGCTCGACGGGCGTCAGCGTGATGAACACGTCGCTCTGGTCCCAGCCCATCGGATCGGTGGCGACTTCGGCCGTGCCGGTGCGGGTCCAGATATGCTCGATCTCGTCGCCGTAATTTTCGAGCAGCAGTTTTTCGATCTGGGTGCCGATCCGCACCGATTCCTCCAGCGAGACGCTGGCCAGCCGCGTGGTGGCGATGACGATCGAGTGTTCGTTCAGCCGGGGAATGAACTCGCTCCCCAGCTCGCCAGCCAGCAGGCCCGCCATGCCCAACAGCGCCGGCCAGCACCAGCACCGAGGCCCGATGCTCCAGCACCCAGTGCAGCACGGGGCGATAGAGCCGCTGACAGATCCGCACGACCCAGGGCTCCTGCTCGCGGGTGTGCTTGGGCAGAAACGTGACGGCAAGGGCCGGCATGAGCGTGAGCGATAGGACCAGCGACCCCAACAGCGCAAACAGCACGGTCCAGGCCATGGGGCGGAACAGCTTGCCCTCGACCCCTTCGAGCGTCAGGATCGGCAGGTAGACGATCATGATGATCAGCTCGCCGAACATCGTCGGCGTGCGCACCTCGACGCAAGCGTCGTGAACGACCTCGGCTCGACTGCGTCCGGCATGATTTTCGGCCAGGTGCCGGACCGAGTTCTCGATCATGATGACCGAGCTGTCGACCAGGATGCCGAAGTCGATCGCGCCCAAGCTCATCAAGCTGCCGGCGATGCCCGCCTGGGCCATCAGGTTGCCGGCGAACAAAAACGAGAGCGGAATCGACGTGGCCACGATCAACCCGGCCCGCAGCCCGCCGCCCAAGACGAACAAAGCGGCCACGACCAGCACAGCCCCGTGCAGCAGGTTGTCCTTGGCCGTCACGAGCACGGCGTCGACCAGGTTGGTGCGGACGTAGACCTCGCGAACTTCGACCCCGGCGGGCAGCAGCGGCTTGATCTCGGCCATTTTCTGCCGCAGCCGCTGGGTCACCTCGCGATTGTTCTCGCCGATCAGCGAGAAGCCCATTCCCAGCACGACCTCGCCCTTGCCGCCGGCCGTTACGGCGCCGAGGGAATCTCGTGGCTGATCTCCACGTCGGCGACGTCGCGCACCCGGACCGGCTGCTCTTCGTGGTGCTTGATAACGATATTGGCGATTTCGGCCGTGTCGGTGACGATGCCCACGCCTTGGATCAATTCGATCTCGCCGGCCCGTTCCAAGTTGCCGCCGCCGACATTGGCGTTGTTGGCCCGCAGGGCTTCGATGACGTCGTCGAGCGTCAGGTCGTACTTGATCAGCCGGGCCGGATCGAACAGGACGTGATACTGCTTGTCGTAGCCGCCCCAGCTGTTAACCTCGGCCACGCCCGGCACGGTCCGCAGTTGGGCCTTTACCAGCCAGCGATGGATGGTCCGCAGTTCGGTCAGATCGTGGCGATCGCTGGTCAGGATGTAGTGATAGACTTCGCCCAGTCCGGTGGCGATCGGGCCGATCTCGGGCCGCCGAGCGCCGGAATGCTCGGGCAGGTCGGCGGTGGCCAGCCGCTCGCTTACCAACTGCCGGGCCCTGAGGATGTCGAAGCCGTCGGCAAAAATCGCCGTGACCTGCGATAGCCCGAACTTCGAGAGCGAACGCACCTCGCGCAAGGCCGGCAAGCCGCTGATCACCTGCTCGATCGGAAACGTGATCTGGGCCTCGATCTCTTCCGATCCCAGCGAGGGGGCAAACGTGTTGATCTGCACCGACACGGGGCTGGTATCGGGAAAGGCGTCGATCGGCAGCGCGGCCAGCGAAGCCAGTCCGCTGACTACGAGCGCCGCGGCCAGCATCAGCATCAGGCCGCGATGTTCGATGCTGAATTGGATCAGCCGGTTGAGCATTATTCGGCCTCGCCCAGCTTGTCCTTGTCCAGTTCCGACTTGAGCAGGAAGCTGCCCGTCGTGGCGACCTGCTCCCCGCGCTCGGCGCCGGACAGCAGCTCCCAAACCCGTTCCCCCTTGATGCCGATCTTGACCGGCCGGACCGCGAACGAATCGTCCGATTCGCGCACGAATACCACCGGCCGCGCGCGATAGGTTTGCACGGCCAGCTCGGGCACGACCAGACAGTCGTGGCTCGACTGGACCACGATCCGGCCGCGGCCGTACATGTTGGCCCGCAACGCGCCGTCGGGATTGATCACTTCGGTCAGGACCTGAGTAATCCGGGTTGTTGGGTCCACTTCGGGGCTGATCCAAGTGATGTGCCCCTGAAATCGGCGGTCGGGCATGCCGTCGGCCTCGAACGACACTTCCTGGCCCAAACGGACCTGATTCAAGTCGCTTTCATACAGGTTCAGGTAAACCCACATCGTCCGCAGGTCGGCGACGGCAAACAGCCAGGCGTTGCGCTCGACCAGCTCCCCCTCGACCGCGTGCCGGGCGACCACTTCGCCCTCCCAGGGGGCGACCACCATCAGCTCGGTCGAGGTGTTCTTGGTTTCGGCCAGTTGCTTGAGCTGATCGGCGGTGAAGCCCAGGTTGACGAGCTGCTGCCGGGCGTTGGCCGAAGTGGTTTTCTGGGAGCGATAGAGAATCTCGGCCTCGTGAACCGATTTGAGCGGGACCGACTGACGATCGACCAATTCCTTCAGCCGCAGATAGTCCCACTCCAGGTGCTCCAGCTGGGCCAAGGCGATGATGTAGGCACTTTTCACGTCGCCGAGCGTCGACGAATCGACCACGCACAGCTCGTCGCCGGCCTTGACGTGCTGGCCGACGTCGCCCCGAATCCGCCGCACGATCCCATCGACGCGCGACCGCAC
Organism: uncultured Planctomycetaceae bacterium; assembly: GCA_963828155.1. Lineage (GTDB taxonomy): Bacteria > Planctomycetota > Planctomycetia > Pirellulales > PALSA-1355 > CAWCAX01. Next base: position 380,705 of record CAWHDQ010000004.1, on the reverse strand, counting down.
CTGGGCATAGTGATTTTGATTGAAGGCGACCCGGCCGTTGCAGGTGATCGTTCGGGTGAGCGGCTGCGACTCGACGGGCGCCAGCTCCAGGCCCATTTCCTTGGCGACCGCGGGCGAGGCCAGCTTGACCTGGGTGGGAAATTCGGCCGGCGCAGGCTCGGCCTCGGGCGCTGCGCGTGATCGCCGGCTGCCGGCCCCCGGCCCAGCAGCGCGGCCAGCGTGCCCCCTTTGGTCCAGATCGCCACCAGCACTAGCGCCGCGACTGCCACCGCGGGCAGCACCAAGGCCAGCGACGATTTCGGTCCCTTAAGGGCAGCTTTCAGATCGAACGACGTAGCCACAGATCAGGTCCTCGACGGTTGCAGTTCCCCTGCACGCGCAAGCACGACTTCCGACGGCCGGCAACGAACCGGCGCGGGCGGCTAAAGCGAGGACTTCAGATCAGCAGCGAGCCGAGATAGGCGCCAGTGCTCCACCGCTCAACGGCGGCGGACCGAGCAGATAGTGCTCCAGCGGGCGGCTGGAGACTGCCGGGGTGGGGAGGGGCAGCGCGGCGGGCTGGGCCGGACCGGCCAGCGGATTCAGCGCATCCAACTGATTCCGCACGGCCTCGAAGGGAGCCGGGGCCTTGAGCACGGCCCCCTTGCAGATGCAGCCGGTTTCGTTCGGATCGGTGTCGCTGGGGTTCGTCAGCGGCCGGCTGGTCGAATCGCAGCTGGACGTCGCGCCGCAGAGATCGGCTTGAACGAAGCAGCAGTGCAACGTGCGCCCGACGAGCACCGCGGCCAGCAGAATTACGAATAGACGTCGGGCGCGCATGATCCTACCCCTAAAGGACTACTAGACAACGATACGCCCGGTGTTGCGGGAATGTCAAGCGCGCGAGTCCGCCCGGCCCCGCCGCCCTGGGCCTGCCCCGGATTGGCGGCACAGGTGGAATTCGCCCACCTGTAGCCTAGGACGGCATTTGTCGGCGGAGCCGGATGCAGCGGCGGGCCGCAGCTTATTTTTCGGCTGCGCGAAAATCCCCGGCGCCAGCCGCTTTACGCCGGCGATCAGCGCATCTTCGGCCTGCGGCGCAAACTGCGTCGGCACGTCGTAATAGAACATCGACGAATAGTCCTCGTAGCCCTGGCTGCCCAGCATCCGTCGCGAGGCGATGTAACAGGGCACGTCGTTCGCGTAGGCGCTCACCCACAGCCGCCGGCCGGTAAAGTCCTGTCGCAGGCGCAGGGCATAGTCGACGACCACTTCGCCGGCCAGAAAGACCATCGTCAGCTCGTCGCCAAACCGCCAGACCTGCACTCGGCAGGGCACGCTCGTGGCCAAGGCCTCGCCCCGCTCGAGCCGGGCCAGTTGCGCCCGGGCATGAATGGCAATGGCCCCGGGCATTTTCGCCCGGTCGGTCCACTGCTCGCGCGTGGGCAACGTGTCGAGCGGCAGATCGATCGTCTCGGCCACCGCCGTGATCGGGCCGGGGGTAGGTTCGCCCGGCGCGGCCAAGAGCCGTTTCACTTCGTCGGCCACGCTTTGCCCATGGGCGACGGCCTGTTCCAGCTTGCCCCGCGGATCGGGATTGATGTCGCCGCCGCAGCCGATCGCCACCAGGGCAACGGCGCCCGGGTGGTCGCGCTCGATGCACTCCTGCGCGTAGCCGACCCAGTCGCCGCCGATCTTGTTAAAGTCGGGCCCCAGCGTGGTCGCATGGCAGGCGTAGTTGAGCAGCACTGCCCGGAGCTTGCCCGCCTCGTCGGTCACGCGGAGCATGGGCATCGTGCCATCGACCGGGCCCGACGGATCGACACCGAAGCCGACCCAGCGGCCGTCTTTCATGAGCCGCCGCTGGGCCCCAAAAGTAAGCGCCCCCTGCGACCAGGCAATCCGCCCGGGTTGCCGATGATCGAGCGCTTGCTCGGCCACTTGAATGAGCTTGCTTTGCAGTTCGGCGGTGTAACGTTCAATATGCTCGCGTTCGGCTGCCGGCATATCTTCGCCCAAGACCAGGCTGGCGAGCTTGGCCAGCGCCGGCCCGCTGTGCGTGTGCGAGGAGCAAATGGAGAGCCGGGCGTTGGCGATGCCTCGCCCGGCCAGCTGCTGCGCCACCGCGTCGCGGATGCGGGCCGGCACGCCGAGATTGTCGACCGTGATCAGCACGACCGGTCCGGCATCCGCCGCCGGGCCGGAGTCCGCCTTCGCATCGGCGCCGATCGCTAGGGCCTTGGCCCAGAGACGCCCTTCGGCCTCCGTGGCTTCGGTTTTGCGCGGGCATAGCCAGTCAGCCGGATCGGCTCGACCGGCGTGATGTCGATTCTGGCCACGCCAACCGGCACCAGCTCATCGGCTGCCGAGGCAAGTGACGCCAAGCCGATGGCAATCGTTACTAGAAATCCTGGCAAACCGAACCCAACGTGCGACGCGATCTTGGACAACATGGCGCACCTGCTGAGTGAGCGTTGAGAGGGAACCCGCGTATTATGCGCGATCGACGGCGGTCGTAATCTAGTCGGGCGACGAGAATTTCTCGGCGGCACGTTCTGTTTCAACCGGTCCTTCGCGGTGCGCACCTGCTGCCTGTGGCACGGCGAAATCTGCCGGCTATGATGAGGGGCTGCCGCGCCGCTCCGAGGCGCGGCCAGGCGGCTCAACCGATGTCGGAAAGACCATAGGATACTGCCCATGACGCGCGACTCGCGGCGGACGAGTGCTTTGTTTTATTTGGGCTGGCTGAGCCTGGCGGCCGTATTTGCGGCGGCGATGTGCGCCACGACCGCCCAGGGGGCCGATGCCGCCAACCTGGTCGTCGACGGCTCGTTCGAAGAGCCGATGCAGCGGAACCAGTTCGGTCACGTGTTCAAGCACTGGGGTGGCTGGAAGTACGAAGGCGACTGCGAATTCCGCGTCGGCGAGGTGGCCCACACCGGCCAGCACTCGGCCCTGCTGTTCGGAGCCAGCCAGCCCAAAATCCGCCTCAGCCAGCCGCTCAAGGATGCCCCACCGGGCCGCTACCAGTTGACGGCCTGGCTCCGCGGCTTGGACATCGGCGAGGGGCAGTGGCACATGACCACCGAGCTGGCCTTCGGCGACAAATACCTCTCGCTCAAAAAAGGGGGCACGTTCGGCTGGACGCCGCTGACGTACGTCATCGACTGGAAAGAGAACAAAGAAATGACCGGGCCGGCGTTCGGCCTGTGGGGCGCCGGATACCTGTGGATCGACGACGTCGCAGTAACCCGGGTCGACGAGAGCGTGCCTCTGACGCCCGAGCCGGTCTGGGGCAAAGAGGAAAAGCCGATTGCCCCGCCCGCCGCTTTAGGCGACGGCGCTGTCCGCTGCCCCGAGTGCGGCTACAAGAACATGCCGGCCTGGGGCAAGTGCTACGCCTGCGGCACCGAGCTCAAGGGGGGCAAGCTGGCCGCCGCGGGCCCCGCCGTCAAGCTGCTCTCCTCGCTCGAAGGGCAAAGCCCCTTTAGCGGCGGCACGCTCACTCCCGAACACGCCAGCGAAGGCCGGCAGGCCCTGCGGATCGACTCGGGCTTCGCCTCCTGGGTCGCCCTGCAGGATTGGACCGGCTACGACTACCTGAAGGCCGACCTCTTCAGTCCGGCTGACAAACCGATGTCGCTGGCCGTCGAAATCCGCGACCAGCAAACCGACGGCTACTGGACGCGGGTCAATTACGAAACGGTCGTCCCGCCCGGCCAGAGCACGTTCGTGCTGCCGCTCGGGCAGTTGTTCGTCGGCGAGAAATCGCGGCCGGGGCGCAAAGTGCTGCTCAATGCGATCACGCATCTGGTGTTCGGCCTGAGCGACGCTCCGCCGGGCCCCGTGTTCATCGACAACATTCGCCTGGAGCGCGACAACGAGACTCCGGCCGTCGAGGGGCTGTACGCCTTCGATTTTGGCCCCGCCAACAGCCCGCTGATGCCCGGCTTCACGCGGATCGATCCCTCGACCACGTACAGCAAGGGGCGCGGCTACGGGCTGAAGGACGCCCGCGTCTGGCGGGGGTTCGACGTGCTGCAGCCCGACCCGCTGTATCAGGATTTCCTCTGCATCGAGCAAGGATCGCTCGTGGTCGATCTGCCCAACGGCCGCTATCACGTGCTGGTCAACGTCGACAATCCGTCCGGCTTTTGGGGCGAGTATCAAACCTATCGCCACCGCGAGATTCTGGCCCAGGGCAAGCCGGTGGTCGAAGAATCGATGACATTCGCTTCGCTCAAAAAGAAATACTTCCGTCACTGGGATACCGAAGACGATCCGGGCGACAACACGTTCGACAAATACCAGCGGACGTACTACCAGGAAAAAGAATTCGACGTCGAGGTGACCAACGGCCAGCTCGACCTGGGCTTCCGCGGCGAAATCTTCGGCTGCAGCGTTTCGGCGGTGATCATTTACCCGGCCGCTCAGGCCGAAGCCGGCCAAAGATTTCTCGACTATGTGGTCGCCAAGCGGCGGTTCTTCTTCGACAACTTTTTCCACCGCGTGCTGCACAAGGCCGCCGGCGACCCGCTCGCGCCCTCGGCCGAGGAGACCGGCCGCGGCTACGTCACCTTCGTCCGCGATTACATGCAGGACGTGTTTTACAACGACACGCCGCTCAAGGCCGAGATCGGCCAACCGCTCGCGGGCTTCGGCTTTGCCGGCGAGTACGAGCCACTCACCGTGGCGATCGCCCCGCTGGCGGACCTGGGCCAGGTGACGCTCTCGATCACCGACCTGGTGGGCCCGGGCAAGATCGCCGCCCAGGATGTCGCTGTCGGCTATGTCTCGAACCGGCTCACTCGGGTCAGCGGCGACGGGGCCGTCTACACGATCGCGCCGCGGATGGTCATTCCGCGCCCGACGATCGAAGTGGCCAAGGGCACCACCCGCTGCTTCTGGCTCACGGTTCATCCGCCGGCGGACACCAAGCCGGGCCTGTACAAGGGGCAGGTCACGCTCACGCCCACCAAGGGCAAACCGTCCAGCGTGCCGGTCGAGTACCGCGTTTACCCCGGCACGCTCGATGCGGCCGACATTCCCGTCGGCCCCTGGAGCTACGAGATCAACATTCCTTGGGACGGCGGCGATCCGGCCACCAAGGCCTGGAACGATTTGATGGCCGAACGCAGCCTGCGGAAGATGCGCGAGTACGGTTTCACCACCTGCTCGGGCCTGCCCAAGATGACCTACCTGGGCTTCAAGAACGGCAAGCCCGAGTTCGATTTCAGCGAGGCCGACCGGCAGATGGCGCTCGCCCGCAAATGCGGGTTCACCATGCCGGTGATCACCTACACTCAGTTCGCCGGGCTGAATTTGTATTTCCGCGACGAGGCCGCAATGCAGGCGGCCGGCTTCAGCGATTACAGCAAGTTCGTCCAGGCGATCTTCTCGGCCATCCAGCAGCACGCCGATTCGGCCGGCTGGCTGCCGGTCTATTGGAACCTGGCCGACGAGCCGATCGGCGACGATCTGGTCCGCAGCGGCGTGAATGCCGCGGCCTATCGGGCGGCGTTTCCCGCGGGCCCGCCCAAGTTCACCGGCGCCACCAGCTTCAACTCGGCCAAGGCCGACGATCCGCACTTCCTGCTCGCCAAGGCCCTGCACGTGGCCGACATCAACGACCACAACGAGCCGAGCGTGCGGATGCTGCAAGCCGCCGGCGGTAACTGGGCCTTCTACAACGGCGGCAACCGCTGGACGTACGGCGCCTACATGTACAAGGCCGCCAAGCAATTCGAAATGCAGTTCCGCCTGAACTGGCACTGGAACGCCGTGGCCGGCGACCCGTACTACCCGCTTGATTGCCGCGAGGACGACTACGCCTGGTGCAATGCCAACGACCAGGACGAGCTGATCCCCTCGCTGCTACTGGAGCGCGAGATGCGCGAAGGGCTGGACGATTACCGCTACCTGCTCACTCTCGGCCGCCTGGCCGACAAGCAGCAGGACGCCGCCGCGCAGGCTCTGATCGCGGAGCGGATGGCCGCGTTCAAGCTGGGCCAGGGCGAGCACGATGCACTCTTTCCGACGGCCGACTATCGCGCCTACCGGCTGAAGCTGGCCGAAGCGATCGCCCGGCTGCGAGCGAAGCCCGCGGACAAATAGGGGTGCTGGGCGCCCCACTCGCGACCCAGCTAGCGCACCGTGCGCCACGTTCCCGCCGTCCATAAGTGGGGCCGTGGACAATTCGCCCGGCGGCGCATTGATAGCACCGGCAGCAAACGCGCCGCGGCAAGCATGGCAGACTTTGCCGCGTGCGGGAAGCGAGAGCGCCGCGCGAGGCTTACGACTCTCGGCGTTTTATCCCATCGCACAATTGCCCCGCCTGCACCGCTCGGGCAAACCTTGCGGGCGCTGATAGCTGGGGGGACGGCATCCCCTGCCAGGGCCCCCACCTCGAATTACAGTTCGGCAAGAATCGCTAGCGCACTATTGTCCGGCGCCAGCACGGCCGATAAATTTCTTCGCCCGACGTGAGCTGGGTAGGGCAAGTGCCGCCCCGCTGCCGGGCCTTCGTCTCGATCGCCCTTTGGTGAAAGATCCTTCGCGGGTCTGGAATACCGGCTCGACGGACTTGCTGCCCAGCGCCGTCGATGGACTCCGGGTGCCGGTGCCTTCACCACAGAGCGATCGAAGTTTTGTCGCCGTATGTTTGGGAGGAAATTCGATGCCGAACCGCCCGACTGGACCGACCGAAACTCGCCTGCCCCTGTTGCCCTGGCCCACCTGTCTGATGTGCCTGGCCAGCGGGAGTATCTTGGCGCTGTTCGTTCACTACATCGGGTTGTAACCGCCGCAGCGGATCCCAACCCAACCAGGCAAGCAGACACGGCCGGCGAACTTCGCCGGCCGTGTCTGTTTTTTGGTTCTGGCCCCGGGCCGGACGATCGAGCGGCCCGGTGACTTGCGAATCGAGTAGCGGCGCAGGGATTCGAACCCCGGACACGCGGATTATGATTCCGCTGCTCTAACCAACTGAGCTACGCCGCCGCACAGAGGGCCCCTCGGCCGGGCAATCCCCCGTCCTCCCCAGGCCACCGCCCCAAGTTACCAAAAACGCCCCCTGCATCAAGGGCAACCGGGGGCGGCCGCTCAAAGCTCGGCCAGCTCGCGGCCCGTGGAAAAACGGACTGGGCAACGACGGCCGCGCAGGCCGCGGACGAGCCCAAGCCAGACCCGGCGTCGACAGCTCGGGCCATAACTGCACGCTGACGCAAACGAGCGGTCCGCGCACGCCGGCCTCGAACCAGCTCTGGTCGCTGCCGCCCTGCGCGGGATTGGCCTTCATTCAGCGAGTCAGGTGAGCCGACGTCCGCGAGTCAATTCGCCGGGGTCGTCTCCGCGCCCCCAACTTGTGCGGGATTCGAACCAGCCGCCGGACCCCCGCTCGCCGGCCGGACGTCAGGGCGGCTTGGGTCGCTCGACCAAGAGCCTACGGAGTCGGCGATGGGAGATCATGGGTCGTTGGCGGCCTTTGTAATGACGAACAGCTTAGTCAGGAAAGCGAATGCATACGGCTGCTGGACCGGCACGTCATAGACCTCGCCCGGAAGGCCGACGATGCCGCCCGTCTCAAGAGCTCGAACCTGCCAGACAACTCCGATGGCGGGGCGAGTTTCCTTTGCTACGCCCCAGCCCTCGACCTGACTGCGCCGAAACAAGGCAGCCTTTTCAATCGGCTTGCCGTTGATTTCGGTAATCTTCAGCCGCAACTCGTTGTCTTTATGGACGCCATCGCTCGTCCAATAGCCTTTCAGCTGAACGATTTCTCCCAGAGGCCGTCCAAGCTTGCCAATGATCTTAACCCGACTCAAGAGATCCTCTGCCGCAACGGAGTCTGGATAGTCTGACTTCGCGGGCTCAGCTCCAAACAATTTGGCTGCTCCGAGCACTCCGGAAATGATCGCCACCGTGACTCCGAATCGATGATTCATTTGATCCTCCGTCGAGCTGTCGGGCCCACGGCGTGGATTATATGCGAGCTGCCGGGGCGGCGAGAGAGGGCACTGACCGGGGTTTTGTCTGTGGCGGAGACCAGCCGAGCCGGCCGCCGCACCCCGCTCGCCGGCGGGCCGTCAGGGCGGGGCGGACGGAGGGGCGGGCGGATCGTCGGCTACCCTGGAGCCGTCGGAATTCGTGTAGTAGTCGATCGTCTTGTCCGGCCTTTAATGAGCGACGGGGCCGTCTGCGGCGTAAGCAATCCCAAATTGATCCTCCTTGTACTTGCAGTGGAATCGACACATGAGCGTGCCATCGTCGCGAAGAATGTGAGCCCATCCACCCGTCTTTTTGTCGAAGTCCGAGGTAACAAAAACGGAGCCGTCTGGCCGATACCAGGTCTGGCGTAAGAGCAATCCATTGCGATAACACTCCTCCGCCTTGAGCGAACCGCTCGGGTAATACGACCGGAGTGTACCGGTGCCCCGCACGACACCTTGCTCTGTCCGGCGAATCGTTCCCGGCATGTAATCCCTGACTAGCCACGCACCGGCGGAGCACCCCAACACCGTCATGCCGACAAACAGAGTCCGCAGACGGTACGAGAACCAGCGGCGGCGGGGCTTGGCGGGGGTGTCGGCCATGACCTTGATCTTACCTAATGTCCGTGGCCGCGGAACCAGCGGCCGCCGTGCCCCCGCTCGCCGGCCGGCCGTCAGGGGCGGGGAACTTTACGACCATCGCGGCGCAGCGGGCTTCGCACCACGGCCCTCATGGCGGCCCTGCAGCCCGGCTGGCCTTCATCGGTCCCAATCTGGGGGAAGCGAGCCATCGACCCTTGACGCGAGGGCGGTTACGGGTGGGTGATTAGTGTGTGCGGGGCAGCATGGTTCTGGCTCGCTAGCGAAGAATGAAATACGTGTCCCGAAGCTCATAGGCGGCCCAAGCAGCCAACAGCGCGGTGGCCGTCACTACGACGAACAGCGTCCGCAGTGTGAAGCGGGGCCAGTGGCGGCGGGCAACGTCGGGGGAGCGGCGGGTTTCGTTCCACCACCCAGCAATAGTCGCCGCGGAAAACCCCACGGCCGCACCGTAGACCATGGTCGGTCCCCACAACCATGGCGCGCTGATCGAGGGCGAAATACACACCGTGGGCATCAATGCGCGTGCTCACGAAGGGCGCAGTCAGGCCCCCTAGAATTGCACCCCAAAATCGTGTGGATCGAAACATGGCCGCCATGCGTCAATCATAACCCCTCGTGGCCGCCGGGCCCAACCGGCCGGCATGCCCCGCTCGCCGGCCGGCCGTCAGGGCTGAGTGGGCGGGGGGACGGGCGAGTCTTCGGGCGTCTCACGCGGAAGCTGGGCTCGAAGTGCGTCACGCCGCCCCTCCAGCGAAAGGATCTTCTTGCGGAGATCGCTGACTCGCCGCGTCGCATCGGACACCTCCTTGCCCCACACCGTAACGTAGAACGTCGGTTGCCCCCGCCGATTGACCGTGCAGTCCATCGTCGATTGGCTCGGATTCGTTTGCAGTTCGTCGTATGAATGCAGCACCATTTTGCCAATTCGGCTGGCGTCCGACTTGGCGAGCCTGCGATGGTCGATATACCAGGCCAGGGAGAGTCCGACGACGGCGACCGCGAGCATCGCTTCTCGCAGCGTCACGGTGAACCAGCGACGGCGGGACTTGGCGGGGGTGTCGGCCATGACCTCGATCTTACCTGATGTCCGTGGCCGCGGAACCAGCGGCCACACGTGCCCCCGCTCGCCGGCCGTCAGGGCGGGGCGGGCAGGATCGCCACGGCGACGAGCAGCGGCCACGGGCCAGATGAACAGTGGCGGCGGGGAGCGGTCATGGTAGGCCCTTCACGACCTCCCAGTGCTTGTTTAGCCCGAGCGCGCAGGCCAACCTCATTCGTGAATAGGCTCTTAATTCACCCCGGTTGCTGACATGTTAATCATCCCCCCACTTCCTTTTCCGTGAATCAGCGGGTCGAGCGCGTGTTATTCTTCCGTCGCGCTCCTATGTCGTCATATTCTTCGGCGAAGCGTGAGATCGACCGTACGCTCCGCGTTTGAATCCTTTACACGCAAGCGAACGACCTTGCCGTCGCCGCTGGACAACAGCTTCCAAATAGCTGCGCGACGCAAGTCGGATAGTGGCATTCCGTCAATCGCCAATAGTTCGTCCGCCGCCTGCAGGCCAGACCGAGACGCCGGACTGTCTGCGTCGACTTCTTTGATGATGCATTTGCCGCCGTTTCTACAAAAGTGCATTCCGGTCATGTTGCCATCATTTCTATACGGTTTCTTGCGCCGCACAAGCGTCAGAGTGTCGTTGGGAAAATCAAAAAGTGCACGGTATCGAGATATGAACTCGATGCCGACCGATGTGTTCGCGGTGGCGCTCTTCCCAACATTGCACAAGATATTTCTAGAAATGAATTCGCCTAGCGCCAGAGAGGGCATTCGAGTGCATTTGTAGCGAGATGTGCCGTGAATGGAAAAGCTTCCCGCCGGGATCGACCTCCCATAGCCGTTTGGGAACACCTTTTCCTCGTCGGCGGGCGAAAGAGACACCGTTGAAATCGAACCTGTGTCGACAGTCAGCCGCAGATAAACTGAGCGATCAACGCCGGCCACCACGATCGGCAAATTCCCATCATTGTACGTCATTGAGATCTTTGTCCGTTCCCCGGTCACTTCGGCCGGCATATGCTTCGACAATCGCAAGAGGCCCGCGTCCGGATCGAAATCAACGCAATAATGTCTTAGGAAGTCCATTCCCAGAACGCCATCCACCCCATCGCTCACAAGATCTTCGCCGAAATTTAGGCAAACAATCGACGGCAAGCCAAGCGAAAAGTTTCCTATCGTGCCCTCTGGACATACGTGGCGTGTTGCCACCGAGCTTGATACATTGGACGATACATCAATCTGTCCAAGCTTCTCCCCAAGTGCCTCTCGGAGGTGAGCGTCGACTGCGGTAACTGTAGCACCGGTGTCCACAACGAGGCAAAGCGACTTACCATTCAGGCGCAGCGTTGCACGTGGATGGTCTCCGTCTACGAGAACAAAATCTGTGCAACCTGATTCTTGCGCCACCGCGAAACCCGCAAGGGTCATGCAGAAATGCGCGCACACCATTGCGTGCCTAACTAGCGTTCTCGCCGACATTTGCGTCTCCCAAGCGTGTTGAAGAAAATGGCCGCTGAACCACCGCCCGGCCGTGCCCCGCTCGCCGGTCGGCCGGGGCGGAGGACCTCACAACCATCGCGGGGCAAGGGCTGCCAGGCAGGGCCCTCATTGCCGGCCCGGTTGCCCTCCCTCGATTCCAATTTGGGGACGTGAGCTTTCGATCGTTGACGCGAGGGCGGTTTTGGGTGGGTGATTAGTGTGTGCGGGCGAATGGCACTAACTTAAGGCACGGCGGTCAGGGCTGGGCTGGTTGAGTAGATCGCATATCTAGTTACCCGCTTCAGTGCGTGTGGCGCCGGGGGAGTGGCAGAAACGTCACTTCATTTTCCGCAGTTCTGCGAGATCTTCTGCGCTCATGAGGAACGTGTACTTTGGGGGTCGACGCCCAAAGTGTGCCACATAGGCATGGCGACGCCTACGCTGTTCAAAAATCCTTTCCGCCCACTCGCGATGAATCTTAAGGCAGTAGAGGACTGAGCTTATTTCGACGACGCAAAAAACGATGCAGCTAATGCCCAGCACCGTGAGCACCAACCATGAAAAAATCCCATAGACGGCGATTATTGCAAAAGCAAGCAGCATCGCGCATTGCCGGATGATCGCTCGACGGGACTGCCTAACGCAGTGACCGGATTGCCCAAGTGACCAACGGCGGCGGATAGAAATCTGAGAGATCATTGCAGGCCAAACCGGAACCGGGGGTCATGGCTGGTCCAGCGGCTCGTCAGCTTCTAGTTCGTCGGGATCAAGGCCCTGTCGTCTGAGATCGTCTTTCATCTCGTCTGTTAGTTGCCCGTTGAAAGCAGCCCGCAGTTTGAACCGGGGGCGGGTCATAGCGGCATCGCTGGCTATGCTCGCTTCTTGGGCAAGAACTTGGTCCCGCAGTATTCGCATCGCTCTGGTTTCGGTTGTGGAATCGGGCGTTCGCAGCCAGGGCAAATCGGCCGCATGTTGAGCCGCTTGATTAGAGGGTCATAGATGAATTGCCGCTTTAGCCTTTTCAGGACCTCTGAAATCGCGATGACGCCAACGATCATGGCGACGATCAATTGCAGCTCTAGGGAACTCATTCCCCCATCCTAGCAGAGCGGGTAGGGGTGGCCATCCAACCGGCCGGGCCGAGCGGGTGTCACTGACACCTGCTGGGCGTCATTATCGGGCATTTTCCGGCATATTTGGCGTTCGGGCCGGATGAGCGTCTGAGCCGAGAAAACGCGGGAAATCGCGGGGAAAACGCGTTTAGGCGAGGATCGCGGCTCCGCTTATGATTCCGCTGCTCTAACCAACTGAGCTACGCCGCCGCAACGAGGCCCCGCGGGCAGGCAGGATGCCGGTCTCGATGCGTCACCGCGCCAAGTTGTCAAAAAAGACTGCATCATCGGCAACCGAGGATTGTCGCTCCAAGCTCACAGCAGCGCCTGCATGCGCTGTCGCACCGTGTTGACTTCTGCAACAGGCCGCCAGGCTCGCACGGCGAATCAATCAGGGCGAATCAATCAAGGCTACGCGGCGGGCCGGGGAGAAAGGCGTTTGTGCGTTGTCGGTAGGCGGCGTACTCCGGGCGGCGCTCGCCGATCGTGCTTTCCAGCAGCGCGACGCCGGAAACCTTCAGCAGCAGAAACGACATCACCAGCGGACTGGCCAGGGTCCACCCGGCGCCGCCGGCCGCCGCGATCAGGTACAGGCCCCACCAGACGCAGGCATCGCCGAAGTAGTTGGGGTGGCGGGTGTAGCGCCACAGGCCGCGATCGAACACGCGGCCGGCATGGGCCGGGTCGGACTTGAATCGCGCGAGCTGCCAGTCGCCGACCGATTCGAAGGTCCAACCGAGTAGCCATAACAGCCCTCCGCTGAGGTCGAGCCAACCGAGCGAAGCGTCTGCGTGCACGGCGGCGGCAACCTGGAGCGGCAGGGACACGAACCACATCAGGCGCTCCCTGCAGCAGAAACACGGTGAACAGGCTGACCAAGCCAAACCGGCCGCCATGCCGCGCACGCATCGCGGCGTAGCGGCGGTCTTCGCCCTGCCCCCAATTGCGCCACAGCAGGAATAGCGACAGACGCAGGCCCCACAGGGTGGCCAGCCCAACGAGCAGCCAGACGCGCGGCGGCTGAGGGAGATTGCAGCCCGCGGCGAGCCAGGCCAGGCCGGCCAGACCCGTGCCCCAGAACGGATCGACCAGACTGACGTCGCGGCGGATCGTGCCCACGACCCACAGGACGAGCAGCGTCAACTCCGCGGCGGCGAAGGTGACCAGCAGCGTTTGGGCAAGGGGCAGCATGGGATGTCAGCCGTTGGCCGCTTGTCGCGAGCCTGCGGGCGGCCGTTCCAGCAAGCAGTGGGCGACCATCCACTCTTGTCCCCCGGCGTAGCCGAACAATTCGGCCACGGCAAGCAAGAACATCCGCCAGCGCTGCAGCCAGGTGCGGGCTTGTCCCGGACCGTAGACATCGGCCAGGATGCGCAGCGCCTGGGCACGGTTTGCGTCGAGATTGGCGAGCCAGGCCAGTGCGGTCCGCTGGTAGTGCTGCCCATTCCAGGTGGCCCGTTCGGTCAGCGTCAAATCGCGGTTGAATTGACCGAGCAGGTCGAGGCTGGGCATGATGCCGCCGGTGAAAAAGTGGCGGCCCATCCAATTCGCGGCGCCGTCGTCGGCGAACGGATACGACAGCTCGCGATGGCAGAACAGGTGCACAAATAGCTTGCCCCCCGGCTTGAGCCACGATGCGATCCGGGCCAGCAACGCCTCGTAGTTTCGCATGTGCTCGATCATCTCGACCGACACCACGCGATCGAACGAGCAGGTCGGCGGGGCAAAGTCGTTCATGTCGGCCCGGATGACTTGCAGATTAGTGAGGCCCCGGCTGCGGGCCTGCTCCGCGATATAACTCGTCTGCCGGACCGAGTTGGAGACGGCCGTAATCCGGCTGCCCGAATATTTCTCGGCCATCCACAGCGAAACGGCTCCCCAGCCGCATCCCAATTCGAGAATGTTCTGACCCTGCGACAGCTGGGCCCGCTCGCAAGTCATGGCCAGCGCCGCGTCCTCGGCCGCGGAGAGCGTCGTTTGTTCGTCTACGAAGTAGCAGCAACTGTATTTGCGCCGCGGCCCCAGGACGGCCGCAAAGAATTCGACGGGCAGCTCGTAATGCTGGCGGTTGGCGGCATCGGGCACCGGGGCAATGGGGCCCGAGCGGAGCGAGGCGCTGAACTCCGCGGAAGCGGGTCCGCCAACCATTCGATCCTGCCGCGATTGTCGCAGCCGCAGGCCACACAGTCGCCGGATCGCCAATCGCGTCAATCGGTCGGGCACCCATCCCTGCTCGACGGCGTCCACGCCCCACTGCAGCAGATTCATCGGCAGACCTCTGCCCGGCAAGAGTTCGGTTCGGTCGACGCGTGGCCCAGCGCTGCACTCCGCATGTCCGATACAGATGCCCGGTCGCCGGCGTCAGCGCGATTGGCTCCTGGCGACACAGCGGCTTGTTGAACTGCAGTTGGACGACGCCGATATACCGCTCTTCGAACGCCGCTTCGCAGTAGCACAGATAATAGTCCCAGAGCCGCAGGAATTCTTCGCTACAGCCGAGCTGCCGGGCCTCGTCGCGGTGCAAGTCCAGCGCTTGTCGCCAGCGGCGGAGCGTCTCGGCGTAGTGGCCGGCGAAATCCTCGGCGTGCACCAGTCGCAGATCGGACGTGCGGCCAACCGACGCCAGGATACTGCCCAGCGATGGCAGGCAGCCGCCCGGAAAAACAAACCGCTGAATGAAATCGACCGAATGCAAGTACCGCTCGTAGTGGCGATCGGGCATGACGATTGCCTGCAGCACCAGTGCGCCATCGGGCCGCAGCAGCCGGCCGCACTGCCGGAAGAACGTATCGAGATAGCGGTGGCCGACGGCTTCGATCATCTCGATCGAGGCGAGCCGGTCGAATTGTCCGGTCAGGTCGCGATAGTCGCGATCGAGCAAGGTGATTTGCCGGTCCACGCCGGCGGCCGCAAAGCGCTGCCGGGCGAGCGCGAATTGCTCAGCGGATACCGTAGTCGTGGTGACGCGGCAGCCGTATTGCTGTGCCGCATGGAGGGCAAAGCCGCCCCAGCCGCCCCCGATTTCCAATAGCTCGTGCTCCGGTTTCAGCCCCAGTTTGCGGCACACGCGGTCGAATTTTTCGCTCGATGCCTGCTCCAGGCTCGCGCCGGGGAACGGAAAAATGCCGCTCGAATAGGCCCAGGTGTCGTCGAGCCAGAGGCGGAAAAAATCGTTGCCCAGATCGTAGTGCGCGGCGACGTTTCTGCGGCTGCCCAGGCGCGTGTTCGCCCGCCAGCGGTGCATCAGCCGGGACATCCAACCGGCCCAGCGGGCACCGCCTCCATCGAGCCGATCGGCGGCGCGGCTGCTGCGCAGAACAATGCGGAACAGGCTGGTCAGGTCGGTGCAGTCCCAGTCGCCGCGCAGATACGCTCGAGCAACCCCCAGCGTTCCACCGAGCAATGCCTGGCGAAAGAATCGCGACCGATGGACCCGAACGTTGGCCGCCAGGCCGTCCGCAGCGCCCAGGATCGCTCGACCGCCCGGATCTTGCACGAGCAACGTGCCCCCGGAAATGTCGCCCAGGCGCCGCAAGACGATGCGGCGGGCAAGGCGGTCGACGACACCCAGAGTGCTGGCGCTCGACGGTGTAGCGTGCGCGGGATGGCTCATCGTGACACCGTTTGCGGTACATCGTGGGACGGGTTTTTCGCAGCGTCACCAGGCTGTGCGCCGTGATTGGCGGCCGCCCGATTGCCACTGGTCTGGCCTGGATGCGGCACGAACGGCACGCCCCGCCGCCAAAGCCGCCAGGCTTGCCAGTAGATCCGGGCGAAGACCTGCCCCGTGAGACACGGATAGCGCACCAAAACCCGCGCCAACTGCCGACTCTCGAGCGGGCGGCGACGTAGGCGGAGCATTGCGTGGAACGCAGGCGTTCGCTGGGTCGGCAAAGAGCCGCCGCTCTGCGGAAAGCTATCGATCGAGACCGCCAACGATCGGCCGGGAACGGTCAGGCGGAACCGGTAGTCGTAATCCATCGCGAAGAAGGGGGAGACGTAGAGCGCCTTGCCGGCGTGCCAGGTTCGCACACTTCCCGCGGACTCGCAATGTTCGGCGCCGAGGACGTAACAGTGTCGTTCGCCCCAGGGGGTATTGTTGACCTCGGCGACCACGTGTTCGAGCTGATCGCGTTCGTCAAAGCAGTAATACAGGCTGATCGGGTTCATCGCGAACCCAGCGTAGCGGAAATGCGTCAACAGGCGAATCGGGCCCGTCGGCCGCCGACCGGCCTGCTCCTCGACGAGTGTGCGTATCGACTCGGCCAGCGGAATGGCAGCCGAACCAAAATGATCGGCACGACGGAACCAGGCAAGGTTCGGCCGGTCGACCGACCAGAGCCAGCGGCCGGCGAAAGCGGTGTCGAGCTCGTCCAGGTCGACGTACATCAAGAACAAGCGGTAACGAAAATCATGCCGTAGCGGCAGCCGGCGCCGGTGCCGCAGCTCGCCTTCGTAAATGCAGCTGGCCAGAGTCATCGCGGCACCTGCTCAGGCTTTCAGATTCGACAGCTCGTACGGCGGTCGTTCGACGGGTTGCCCAGTGAGTGCGGCGGCCACGGCCAGCCCGCTGCGGACGCCATCTTCGTGAAAGCCATTCCGCCAGTAGGCTCCGCAAAACGAGGTTCGCCGGGAAGCGAGCAACTCCGAATGTCGCGACTGGGCACGCGACCGGGCCGTCGTGAATACGGGGTGCTGGAACTCGAACCGCCGCAGAACGTGCCGCTCGGCAACTCGGCCGCGGTCATTCAAAGTCAGGCACAGGGTTTCAGGTCCCGCCAGGTGCTGCAACAGGTTTAGGTTGTAGGTCACGGTCGGTGCGGCCGCCTCGTCGGAGCCGAGGCGAAAATTCCAACAGGCCCAGGCGCGACGCCGCTTGGGGAGCAAGGAGACATCCGTGTGCAGCACGGCCTCGTTCCGCTGGTAAGGCAGCGCGGCCAATATTTCTCGCTCCTGGGCCGTGGCCTCCGTACCCAGAATCTGCAGCGCCTGGTCGCTGTGGCAGGCGAAGATCACGTGGTCGAACGACTCGGGCAATTCAGCTTGGGGGGTAACTTCCACGCGATCAGCGAATCGACGCACGCGGCAGACCGGGGTTTGCAGGCGAATCCGGGCACGCAGGCGGGCGGTCGAGTGCCTGCACGTAGGTCCGCGATCCGCCGGCGATCACGCGCCACGTCGGCCGGCGGCACACATTGAGCAAGCCATGGTTACGAAAAAACTCGACGATGAACCGGATCGGAAACTGAGCAAAGCGGTCGACCGGACACGACCAGATGGCCGCTCCCATCGGCAACAGGTAATGCGCGGCGAACTGGCGCGAGTAACGCTGCCGGGCGAGGAACTCGCCCACCGTGAGTGCCTCGTCGTCGTGCGCCGTCAGCCGCGGAGCGGTGGCGTTGAAACGCACGATGTCGGTCAGCATCCGGTAAAATCCAGGCCGCATTAGATTGCGGCGCTGGGCGAACAGGGTGCCCAGCGAATGGCCGTTGTACTCGAAGTCGCCCCGCTCGTCGGAGACGCTGAAGCTCATGTCGGTCGAGCGAGCGGCGACCTGTAGTTCGGCCAGCAGCCGCGTGAATTCCGGATACGTGGCGTCGTTGAAGACCATGAAGCCCACGTCGACGGATTGCCGGCGACCGTCCAGCGTGACGTCCACCGTTTTCGCATGACCGCCGAGATGGGCCCCCGCCTCGAACAGCGTGAGCTCGTGCTCCGCCTGCAAGCGGTACGCGGCGACCAAACCGGAGACGCCACAGCCGATGATTGCCAGCTTCATCTTGGTTTGATTCTTGTTTGGCGGCGGCCGGCAAGGGCCGGTCTAAATAACGCTCAAAACATCCACGCGGCACTGCTTGCTTGTCAGCCACTGCAGTCCGCGCATGTCCCATGGACCGCAGATTTATCCGGATATTAACCGTTTCAAACTTCCCTGGCAACTTGACGCCGCGGGCCAGGCAGGATCAAATAACGTTCAGATCGTTCATTGCACCCGGCTGATGCCCGCCATGAAACACACCGTCGAATTGGTTTCGCCCAAGCAAGCGGCCCGGGCGATCGGCGTGAGCGAATCGTCACTGAAGCGGTGGTGCGATCAGGGACTGATCAAGGCCACGCTCACGGCCGGCGGTCATCGTCGCGTCGCAGTAGCCGAAGTGCTGCGGTTTGCCCGCGAACTCCGCCGCCCCCTGGCGTCGCCCGAGTTGGTTGTCTTGCCGGCGGTCAGCCCTCAGGCGGCGGCGGGCATCGAGCGGGCCGGCCCGCGGTTGGCCGAGTCGCTCGTGGCGGGTGATGAAATCCTGGCCCGGCAAATCGTGCTCGAACTGTACGTGGCCACGCACGAGCCCAGCGTGATTTGTGACGACGTTATCGCCGCCGCCTTTCGCGCGATCGGCGAGCGCTGGTCCTGCGGCGAGGTCGAAGTCTATCAGGAACGACGCGGCTGCGAGATCGTACTGCGAATTCTCTCCGAGCTGCGACGATTGCAACCGCCACCGCGCACGAGTTCCCTGGCCCTGGGCGGGACGATCGAAGGCGACCCCTACGCGCTAGGCACCGCGATGGCGGAAGTGGTGCTGGCCAGCAAGGGGTATCGGGCAGCGTCGCTGGGAACCTCGATCCCGCTCGAATCGTGCGCACGGCCGTCCGCCAGACACGGCCCAAGATCTTCTGGCTGAGCGTCTCGCACATTGCAGCGGAGATCGACTTCGTCGCCCAGTTCTCGAAACTTCAGCGCTTGCTGCCGAGAGACGGGAGTTGCCCTGATCGTCGGCGGGCGGGCATTGACCGCGGACCTCCGGCGGCGGATGACGTATACGGCCTTTTGCGACACGATGCAGCAGCTCGAGGCCTGCGCGGAGTCGCTGGGCCGCGACATCAGCAAGCCGCGCCGACAGGAGCGAGTGGTCCCTGTCTCGCAGCGAGGTGGCCGCCTGTGATGGGGCAATGAGAAGCGCGCATTGCGAGCGGTAAAGACGGTCATCTTGTGGAGCTAGTTCGATGCACTGGTTAAAGCAGATGGCGATTGTCGTGCCCATCGTGCTCCTGCTCGACGTGCTCTGGATCGGCGTCTTGATGAAGGAGTTTTACAGCCACGAACTGGGCGATTTGGCGCGGCGGGGAGCGGGCGGACTCGAGCCCCGTTGGGCAGCGGCAGCGTTGGTTTATGTTCTCATCCCGGCCGGTCTCGTGCTGTTCGTCGGGCCGCGCGTTGCCAGTCCTGTGCCCATCTGGCAATCGTTTGCCTGGGGAGCGGCGTTTGGCCTCGTGCTGTACGGCGTTTACGACCTGACGAACCTCGCGATTCTGGACCGCTGGACGCTGCGGATGACATTGGCCGACATGGCCTGGGGCACCGTGCTGTGCGGAACGATGGGCGTTGTGCTGCGAATGACTGCTGGCTGAATCGAATGCGGTCCATTCCGTGGTCAATCGGCCCCGATATCACCTCTGCTGAGCCGATCGCGGCAAAATCAAATTCTCAGAACCCAAGACTCTCAGGAGGCCACCCTATGCGGCACCGATCAAGTCGAGCCTTCGCGCTGGTTCGCGCTGCAAGCTGCGATCATCTGCCAGGTGGGACAGTGCGAAGAGCTGTCGGCCGACGGCGCCGGCCGATCGCCCGCCGTCGAGATTATCACCACGGGCCTCCAGCAGGCGGAGGCCCAAGCGGATCCAGGCAAGCGCCGTGCCTCCCTCGAAGAGCTGGCCCGAACCGTAACAGCCGCGGCCGACAACGTGCTGGTCAGCGATCGTTTGGAGCGGGCTGCCGAGCGGGCGCAGAAGCTGCCGGACGACGAGGCCGTCCGCGAGCTGCGCGACAGTCTCCAGGCGGCTCGGGCCGTGCTGCGATTCCGCCCGATTCGCGAGGCACCGCTGCCCGAGGGTTACCCCGAGCCGCCTCCCGTGGGCCAGATCGTGGTCAAGCACTACCCTGCGTGCCGGCTGGCGCGTACTCCGGTGACGGACCAGATCCGGCAGGGGGACGCCTTTATGACGCTGTTTCGGCACATTCAGAAGAACGACATTGCGATGACCGCCCCGGTGGAGATGACGTTCCGGAGCCAGACGCGGGAAAAGCTCCGCGAAGTCGAGATGGCGTTCTTGTATCGCTCGCCCACTCAGGGTCAGGCCGGCAAAGAGGAGCGTGTCGAAGTGGTGGATGTGCCGGCGGCGGACTACATCAGTTTGGGCCTGACGGGAGATTTCCGCGGCGAACAGGTTGCCGAGGCGCCGCGCGCACCTCGAAGCCTGGCTGGCGAAACATGCCGAGCGGTACGAACGGGCCGGCGATCTGCGGCATGCTGGGATACAACAGCCCATTCGTGCCCACGCTGCTGCGGTATTTCGAGGTTGAACTCCCGGTCCGCGAACTCCAAGCGGCCGAATGAGGCCTCGACGGCGGCAGTCGTCCGACGCCACCCCCCTGAGGCCGCGCTAGCTTGCCGGTGCTCGTCCGAGCACTCTGCGGCCTTCACCTGAGGCCGGGCCGCGGCGCTCGAACCGCCGGTTGCAGTCGCGAATCGTGACTATCCGCGACCCAAATCCGCTGTTCGTGCGCGGTCCGGTGACTCGGCTGGTCAAGAGCCCCCCCCGTTGGGCGGATTTCCCCCACCCTTGCGCCAGCTCGGCAGCAGAGATTCGTGCCATTCGGCCGCAATGCCTAAGATGCGGCGGCATTGCCGCAGCTCTTGCACCACGGGGGTTCGACGAGCGGCGGCTTCTGGCACGACGCTTGCTGACGTTGGTTCCGAGTCGTTCGGCAATGCGTCGGTTTTTGGCCCGCTTCAGGCGCCGGTGCCACGCGTCCCCGATGTCGATGGTCGACCGAATCGGCGTTTTTCGTTTCGTTTGAGGAGTCCCGGCGATGCTGCGGCAGGCTGCAGTACAGAATCCCTCCGTCGGCCGGCAAGCGGCGAACGGCACCCAGGCAGGCTGAACCCAACGTATCGCGCCGCAGCTTTCTCGGCCTGAACGCGGCGAATTTCTTCCTCGCCGAGATCACCGGTGTGGTGATGCCGTTTTTGGGCTCTTACTTCAAGGGGCGGGACTGGACGGAGGAGGCGATCGGCAACGCGATTGCCGTGGCCGGCCTGGGCGTCTTTTTGATGCAAACACCGGCCGGGCTGATCGTCGATCGCGTTCGGCAGCGCCGCACCATGCTGGCGGCGACGTCCTTGCTGCTGGGGCTTTGCTACGGCCTGGTTCCGCTCGTGCCGGCCAAGCCTGGCTGGGTCGATCCGCTGTTGTTTCTAGCCGGGACGGCTCAGGCGTTCTTTCTCCCGCTGTTGGGGGCACTTGCCTTAGGGCTGGTTGGACACGCCGCGCTCAATCGGACCATGGGCAGCAACCAGTCGTGGAATCACGCCGGCAATCTGGCCGCTGCTTTGTTGGCGATGGGGATCGTCAGTCTGTTCGGGGTGACTGCGGTATTTTTCGCGGTCACCCTGGTGTCGGTTCTGGCTGCCAGCAGCGTGTTTGTCATCCGCAAGGAGGAGGTCGATGAACAGCGGGCCAGCGGAGCCGCCGCCGGCGGCGGCAAACGGGCGGGGCTCGGCCAATTGCTCCGCGACTATCGCGTCTGGGTGCTGCTGGCCTCGACGGCCTTGTTCCACCTGGCCAATGCGCCCGTCATGCCGTTTCTGGGAGCGTATATCAAAGAGCTGCGAGGGAGCGAGGTCCAGGTCGCGGCCGTGGTGCTGGTCGCCCAAGCCGTCATGATTCCGGTCGCACTCGCCGCCGGCAGATTGTGCGATCTCTGGGGCCGCAAGACCGTTTTCGCGATCGGATTCGTCGCGCTGCCGATCCGAATTTTCCTCTACTCCCTCACCCAGGATCCGTGGATGCTCGTTGCCTTGCAGGCTCTGGACGGAATCGGCGCCGGAATTTACGGTGTGGCGGTCGTCGCGATGTGCGCCGACTTGACCAAAGGCAAGGGGGGTTTTAACGCCTTGTCCGGCATGATCGCCACGGCACTGGCCATCGGCGGCGTGATCGGTCCGCTCAGCGCGGGACGACTGGCCGAGCGACTGGGCTACAACGGCTTTTTTTGCGTCTTTGCCGGCATCGCCGCCGTGGCTGCGGTCGTATTTCTGACACTGATGCCCGAGACGGCGACCGACACACCCAACGCCAATCAGCGCCAGTAGCGAGCGGCAATGACGGATTCTGCGGTTTGGCTAACCTGGATCATCTTCGCGCTGACCTACGCCGGACTGGCGCTGGGCAAGGTGCCGGGCTTGCGGATGGATCGGGCCGGCATCGCGCTGGTCGGAGCCACGCTGCTGCTGGTCACCGGTGTGCTCAGCCTGGAGGAAGCAGTCAGTTCGCAGTCGATCGATTACAAGACCCTATTCCTGTTGTTCGGCATGATGATCGTCGTCGGGGCCCTGCGGCTCTCCGGCTGCTTCGAACGACTGACGGGCATGGCCCTGAAGCACATTGCGACGCCGCGGGGCTGCTGGCCGCGACGATCGGTCTGGGGGGATTGTTGTCGGCGTTCCTGATCAACGACGTGGTTTGTGTTGCCCTGACGCCGTTGGTCTTGCATCTCGCCCGGCGAATGAAGTTCGATCCGCTGCCGCATTTGATCGGGCTGGCTACCGCGGCCAATATCGGCTCGACCGGGACGATCACCGGCAATCCGCAGAACATCTATATCGGAGCCCACTCGGGCATTGCCTATCTGCGTTTCGCCGAGCGGCTATTGCCCGTCGCGCTGCTCGGACTGGTCCTGAACTATCTGGTCGTGGCTTTGATCTACCGAGGTCGCCTGGCAAAGCCGGCAGAGGCGGAGTCCGCCGACGAGACCGGAACGGCCGACGCCGGGCCGGAGGGCCTGCCGCAGCCCATTGCACGCCCGGCTGCAAATCAAAGCCGTCACGATCACCGTGGTCGCCGTGCTGCTCTTTTTTGCGGGTTTGCCCTTGGCATTGGTCGCGCTGGGCGCCGCCGCCGTGGTGCTGCTCGATCGGATCAACCCGAAGAAAATCTACAGTCAGGTCGATTGGAGCTTGCTGGTCATGTTCACCGGCCTGTTTATCGTCGTGCATGCCTTTCAGGTGTACGTGGTTGCCGGCTGGGGCATCGACCGCTGGAACTGGATCCTGAATCGACCGGTCGACGTCTTGAGCCTGGTGTCGGCCGTGCTGTCGAACCTGGTCAGCAACGTGCCGGCGGTGCTGCTGCTGGAACCGGTGGCGCAAGCGGTACCCACCGCCACGCGCGAGACGGCCTGGTTATCGCTGGCGATGTCGAGCACGTTTGCCGGCAACTTTACGATTCTTGGTTCCGTGGCAAACCTGATTGTCGTCGAGATCGCCGCCCGCGACGGAGTCGCGGTCTCGTTCTGGGAATACAGCAAGGTCGGCATTCCGCTGACGATTCTCACGCTGGCTCTGGGCATCGCCTGGCTGCAGTTCATGCACTACTAAACGCCCATCCGAGAACGGACGGGGACTTTCCCGACCTCGCGGAGTCGGCGGAACAAAGGCGCGGGAATACGTTTTTCTTGCCGCGTCCTCAATCAGGTTTCGCGGGGGCGGCGGTCCAGTAGAATTGCGGGACTGAAGCATTCCGCCGGCCCGCCGATTACGAGCACGCCTGCCGGCACGAACCCGCTCGATCCACCCGTTCGAGGCCTGATGATGAATCGTCGACTCGCCGCAGGACTGTTTTGTGCTCTTGCCTGCCTGGCGATCCCGCTCAGCGCGGCTGACCTCGGGCCACGCGGGCCGCTCTTGATCGTCGGCGGCGGATTGCGGCCGGATAACAATGCCGTGCTGGAAAAGCTGATCGCGGGCGCCGGCGGGCGCGAGGCGGCGCGGTTCGTGCTGTTTCCCTGCGCGGGCAAGACCAACCGGCCGGCCAAGGAATTCGCCGCACTGCTGGCCGGCCGCGGGATTGCGAGCGAGCGGATCACGATCCTGGATCTGATGCCCGAGAACGCCGCCCAGCGGGCCGACGATCCGGCGCTCGCCGAGCAGATTCGGGCCGCCACCGGGGCGTTTTTCACCGGGGGCGACCAGATCCGGATCTTGCAGTGCATGCTCAAGCCCGATGGTTCGCCCACCGGCGCCGGACGGCGCTGGAGGCCATGTGGCGGGCCGGCGGGATCGTGGGCGGCTCGACTGCCGGAGCGGCCGTGCAAAGCGAACGGATGCTCCGCGTCTCGGGCTTGCCCGACGAATGGCTCGACCCGGGCATGGACGCGCTCGATTTCGGCGTGTGCAGCAATGTTCGCCGCCGTGGAATCATGATCACCCACGGGCTGGGCTTTTTTCCTAGCGGGATCGTCGATCAGCACTTCAGCCAGTTTCGCGGCCGGCTGGGCCGGCTGTCCCGGGCGCTGCTGCACGAGCACGTGCGATTCGGCTTCGGCATCGACGAAAATACGGCCCTGGCCGTTGCACCCAACGGGCTGGCCGAAGTGGTCGGCCCGGGCAGCGTCACGATCCTCGACGCCGGCGACGCAAAGCTGGCCGACGAACCCTTGGGCTGCCACATCACTGGTCTGCGGTTGAGCTGGCTGCAAGCGGGCGATCGCTTCGACCCCGCGACCGGAAGCGTGGTGATCCGGCCGGAAAAGAAAGTCGTGGTCGAGGGCACCGAGGACTACAACGGCAACCATCTAATCACCGACATCGACGCGCCGGCGGCCGTGCCCTACGCGATCTGCCTGGGCCTGGCCGAGAATGCCAGCCGCCGGCAGCAAGGCATCACGCTGCAGTACAATCGGCATTTCGCTCATGGGTACCGCTTCACGTTCACCGAAACCGAGCGCACCCGGGTCCATGCCGGCTACACCGATCACTATTACTCGTACGCGATGGTCGATTTGCAGCTTGACATCGAGCCCGTGCTGGCGAATCTCAATTCGCCCCAAGCCGGATTGCCGATCGATCTGGAAGGCGCGGCCCAGCGGCGGCTGATCGAGGGCCTATGGTATCGCGGCGTGCTCTTGGCCGATGGCGAGCGCCGGGTGCGGCTGGCCGAACCGATGCGGCGCGGCGAACTGGCCGCGGCCCTGGCGCAGGCGGTCCACCTGTCGCGGTTTCGCGGGGCGCCGCCCAAATTGGCCGACGTGCCCGAGTCGGCCGCCGATTTCGACGATGTGGCCCACGTCGTCGCGGCCGGGCTGATGTCGGTCGATGGCGAAGGGAGATTCCGGCCCGGCGATCCCGTCACCCGGCTCGAAGGCGCGGAGGCGCTGGCGGCATTGGCCACGCTGCTCAACGGCAGCCAACTGGCAGCCGGCGATGCGCTGCCGGACGAGGCGGAGATTCCCGCCGAACGCCGCGCCGCGGCCCGCTCGGCCGTCGCGAGCCGCCTGGTCGCGCTGCGGGACGGCCGCTTTCACGCCGCCGAGACGATCGCCCGGGGCGAAGCGGCGCTGGCGATCGGCAAGCTGATCGGCTTCGATTGGGACGCAGCCGGTAAGCCCACGGGCGAAAGGTAGATTACGGCCGATGGCCCGCTACGGCTCGACCAGCACGTGCAGGTGGGCCGTGGCGGTCAGGCCAGTCGGGGCGGTGTTGAAAACGGTGACCAGGTAATGCCCCGGCGCGGCGTAGCGGTGGGTCGTCACCGAGTAGCCATCCTTGGCGAGCATCTCGGCATTGCCGTCGGACTTCACCTCGACCTGCGGGCTGCCATCGCCGAAGTTCCAAGTCTCGCCCCCCGGCGCGCGGAACGTGCGAACCTTGAACGTCACCTCGTCGCCCGGATGAATCTGGAACGTGGGCGAGTAGTTGGCGTGGATCGACGGGGGCAGCTCGTCGGGCTTTTTCTTGTCGAGCACCTGCACGACCGCAAAATCGTAGTCCACGTTGCCGGCGTCGTCCTTCACCTCCAGGATTTCGCTGTACGTGCCGGGCCGCTCGTAGGTCCGCAGGACAACGGCCCCGTCGGCCTGGCTGCCGTCATGAAAGGTCCAGCGGTAACTGGCGATCCGGCCACTGCGGGCCCAGCTGTGGCCCGCGTCGAGCCGCACCGCTTCGCCCACGGCCGCGAGATGATGCGGCCGGGCGACGGCAATCAACTCCGGTTTGAACTGTCGCTGATACGCCTCCCACAGAAAGCCGTAGCCCTCTTGCACGCCCCACTTGCCCGACGGCTGATGTGAAAAAATATCGAAGTGCAAGTGCGACCAACCGCCGCTGCCCCCTTCCTTGCCCAGCACGCCGAGCTTCTGCCCCAGGTTGACGACGCGGCCCGGCTTGATCTGGTCGTCGATCGATTGGAGATGGCTGTAGCGGTAGTACCAGCCGCGGTCGTCGAGCAGATAGACGACGTCATACCGCGGATCGACCGGCGTATCCTTGTGGCCCTCGAGAACCGAGTCACCGACCGACACGACCAGGCCGGCGGTCGCCGCGATCACTTCAACCATTCCCTCCGAGCCGCCGATGTCCAGCCCATAGTGGTAGTAGATCTTCCGCACGTCAGGCCGCTCGCCGCCGTCGACGTAGCAAGGATCGTTGGCCATCTGCGTGTCGCTGGCAAACCACCGCTGGCGGACCGGATAACCGAACGTGCCGGGCTCAATCAGCGGCGAGCCGGCCGGCCACAGCCGCAGCCGGACATCGCGGGCCAGATTCCAGATGCCGTCGCGGTGCGGATTCGCCTGGTAGCCTCGGGTTACGGGGCAGTCGATCTGCACCCGGCCGACCGTCTGCGGCAGGTTGTACATCGCCGCGGTCAGCTCCGCCCGCTGGCCGTTGATTTCGACCGTGACCAAGGCCTGGCGGACCGCCTCGCGCAACGGATCGCGCGTTTCGCGGAGCTCCAGCAGCTTGACCGCTGCCTGGCTCCCGTCGGACAGCTCGACCATCGTGCTCTCGCCGACATTCAGTTCGATTGCCCGCAGCAGCGGCGCGCGCACGGCGGGCGGATCAGCCGCGCGGGCAGTGCCCGAAACGACGGCGAATAGGAGCAACATCACCGCCCAACAAAACCTGAAGATCGGCATCGGCTGGCTCGCTGGCCTGGAGAATCGATTCGCCCCGCTGCCTCGCAGTCTAAGAGAAACGCGTGCATCCCGGTAGCGCCATGTGCGGGGGCAAATCGATTGAACATGCCCGGCGCGGCGGGTAGCATGAGCGCAACCCCTCCGAGACTTGCCATACTCAGCCAGATGAATTCCACGCTGCCCACGGCCGCCGCTCCGACCCGACCCCCGCTGGGCCTGCCCAGCGGCAGCGTCCGGGCGCTGCTCACCCTGCTGGTGGTGGCGGTGGTGATCGTGCAGGTGGCCCGGGGGCATGAGGTGGGACCGCTGTGGACCGAGACGCTGATGATCGTGCTGGCCCACTATTTCACGTCGCGGCGATTCGTCAATTTGGCGCCGGAGGTGCTCCGTCAGCTGGAGTCCGAGGGGCACTTGGAAGCCGAGTCCAGCCCCCTGCACCTGCCGCGGCACAGCATTCGGATCCTGCTCGCGGCGGCATTCGTGGGACTGGCGGTCTACTTGTATCGTGACGGCCGGCTGCTCGATGTCCAGCCGCTGTCGATTTTGGGCGTCGTGTTCGCCTACTTGCTGGGGGTTGCCGCCCGGGGCATCTGGGCCTGGGCCGGCCGGAGCCGCGGGAAACGCACCTGGGATCGCTGGGAGGACCTGAAGGCCCTGGCCGTGCTCGGGGTGCTGCTGTACACCGCCGGAGCGTTCTTGCTCGACCGGCCGGACCTCGTCTCGCACCACCTGCTCAACGCCACGTTGGGGCTGGTGCTGTTTTATTTCGGCTCCCGCTGAGCGGGCGGTCGATTTGTAGCGCGCCGGCCCTCAATCGAGGGCAAAATCGAGCGTTTGCTGGTCGTGATCGACCTCCGCCTTGAGCGGCGAAACTTCCAGCGAACTGTAGCCCTGTTGGATCGCCATTTCGTCGGGCGAAAGCGGCGGCGGCGGACTGCTGAGCACCGGCGGGCGCTTGAGCGTGACGAACACCCGATGGGCACCCGCCGCGGCGCCCATCTGCTTGCCGACGTAGTGCAATTCGTAACGCCCGGCTTCGTCGGTCTGCCCCCAGCTCGGTCGGCCATTCACGGGCATGAAATGGACCATCAAATTCGGCACGCCCTGGCCGTGCTGCGTGATCGTGCCCGAGACGCGGTAGACCGCGGGCCCGGGTTTCGAACAACCGGCCAGGCCCGCCAGCACGACGCCGACCAGCAGGCAAGCGGTGCGGAGGCTCGCGCCGCTCTGCCGGACGGTGGCGATCCCCAGGCGATTAGAACTGCGATTCATTGAGCACTTCGCCGCCGGCGCGGGTGAAGATGGCCATGTAGAAGGCGTAGTCGACTTCGTCGGCAATCCAGAAGACGTGGCCGTCGAGGCATGTCGCCAACACGCCGCCGGGATGCTGGCTGAACGTGCTGCGCGTGTTCCATTCCTCGTCGTTGGGCGGGTTGGGCGTGCCCTGGTTGGTCGACGAGACATAGCCCTGCGACGGATGGTAAACGAACAAGAACGGATTGGCGCCCAATTCCGGCGGAACCCAGCTGTGGTTGGCCCAGTGGGCGAATTCGGCATAGGCCAGCGTGAAGCTTAGCCCGTCGGTCACCTGCCGCAACCGGAGATGGCTGTTGACCCAGGCAATGCCGTCCATGCCCTGGGAGGTGCGTTCCGGGCAGCACCAGCCGGTGCCGGAGTTGATGCCGTAGTCCTTGAACTCCGTTTCCGGCTGGACGCGATGGGACGAAGGGCAGACGAAAATCGGCGGCTGATGGGTGCAGGCAAACTGGTTCGCCGGGTCGCCGGCGGGGCCGCGATTGACCGGCGAGCCGCCGCCGCTGATGTCTTCCCACAGATTGTTGCACCAGGCCAGCGTGCTGAAGTTGAGCTGATCGTAAAGTCTCTGCTCTTCGACGAACGGCAGGATCGAGGCGGCCCAACTGAAATGTCCCCAGGGCAGGCCGCAACCGTAGACCGGGTCGCAAAACGGCATCGAGAAACTGTTGTCGGAGACTTCGCCCCCGAAACTGCCCGGCGGCAAGCTCTTGTGGACGTCCGCGTAATTGAGCGTGGCGAGGGCAATCTGCTTGAGGTTGCTGGTACACGTTGCGCGGCGGGCGGCCTCGCGGGCAGCCTGGACCGCCGGCAGCAACATCGCCACCAGAATGCCGATGATCGCAATCACGACCAGCAGCTCGACAAGCGTGAAAGCGAGATGACCGCGGGGTTGGAGGCGCACGAGGAGACCAAGGGATCGGAGATGCAGCTCGACGGGCGCGGGGGGAGTACTTCCGCGTATTTTTCATTATGCGCAGCGGCCCCCGGTTGGGAAAGCGCCAATTACCCCAGAATCACTTCGTGCGGGGCCAACTCACTCGCCGCCGACGTGGGCGCCCTTTTCGGCCACCGAGCGCTTCATGAAGGGCACGAGCAGCACCAGACAGAACGGCAGCACGGCCACGAACCAGAAGATGTCGAAGTACGCCAGCGACGAGGATTGCTGCTCGCGCAAGTCGGCCAGCGCCTGAAGGGCCATTTGCTGTGATGCCGCGGCATCGCCCGTGCGCTCGTAAAAGAACGCCTGGGCTTGCGCCAGAAAACTTTGGATGTCCGGACTGAACGGATCGATCACCTCGCCCAGCCGGAGCGTGTGGAATTGGTCGCGCCGCTCGTGCAGCGTCTGAGCCAGCGAGGTGCCGACGCTGCCCCCTTCGTTCCGCAACAAGCTGAACAGGCCCACGGCGGCGCCGCGCAAATGGCGGGGCGTGTAGAGGTAGGCGGCCACGTTGATCGGCGAAACAGCAACCCCATGCCCATCGCCAGCACGACCCGCGGCCACACGACCTGCCAGGGGCTGATGTCCAGATTCGTGAGCGACATCCAGTAGTTGCCGGCCGCGGCGACGAGCAATCCCGCGGCGATCATCCAGCGGGCGTCGATTCCCCGGCCGATCAATACTCCGACCAACAGCAGCATGCTGATCGACCCGAGCCCCGAGGGAGACATGACCAGGCCGGAACAGTAGGCGTCGTACCCGAACAGCGACTGCAACAAGCCCGGCAGCGTGGTGCTGGCCGCGTACAGCACGCCGTAGGCGCAAAAGATGATGATGCACGAGAGGGCCAGGTTCCGCTCGGCCAACGGGCGAAAATCGACCACGGGATAGGCGATCCGCATTTCGCGAATCAGCAGCAGGACGAGCCCGCCGACAAACAGGACTACGAGCGTCTGCACCCGCCAGAACGGGTCGCCCAGCCAGTCCCACTGCTGCCCCTTGCTGAGCAGGATTTCCCACGCCGAGAGGCAGACGGCCAGCAGGCCCAGGCCGATCAGGTCGAACTGAAACGGCCGTTTCTTCAGCTCGGCAAGCTCCTTCTTCAAATAATCGGGATCCTCGAGCAGCGCGTAGCAGGCGAAGAACGCCAGGTGCCGATCGGAATGTTGATGTAGAAGATCCACCGCCAGTTGTAGGTCGTGGTCAAATAGCCGCCGAGCGTCGGCCCGACGATCGGCGCGACCAAAGCCGCCATGCCGAACACGGTCATGGCCGCGCCTTGCTTCTCGGGCGGAAAGCGGTCGAGCAGCACTCCTTGGCTCGAGGGCTGCAGCCCGCCTCCGGCCAATCCTTGCAGCACGCGGAACAGGATGATCTGCTCCAGGCTGGTCGCGGCCCCGCACAATCCCGAAGCAATCGTGAACACGGCAATCGAGATCAAGAAATACCGCCGGCGACCCAAGTGCGCCGACAACCAGCCGGAGATCGGCAGAATCGTGGCGTTGGCCGCCAGGTAGCTGGTGATTACCCATTCGGCGTCGACTTCCGAGGCCGACAGTCCCCCCGCGATGTAGCGGAGGGCGACGTTGGCAATCGTCGTGTCGAGCACCTCCATGAACGTGGGCACGACGACCGCCGCGGCGATCAGCCACGGATTGACTTCGCGCCGGGCCAACGGAACGGCGGCCGCGGCCGGAGCGCTCGAGGGCGGCGGCCGTGCTCATGGCCCGCGCCTCCGCTTGCGACCGCGGTCTTCGCGGACGGGGCTTGGGTTACCAGGTGCGGCTGCAGGACCTTGCCCGCGTCGGGTCCGCTCGGCGCTTCGTTTACAAACACGTAGGGCACGACCGAGAGCCCGACGAACAGCGGCTGGGTGTCGGGTTCGTAATCAGTCAGCTCGATGCGGACGGGCAACCGCTGAACGACCTTGATGAAATTGCCGGTGGCGTTCTGAGCCGGCAGCAAAGCCAAGGTCGAGCCGGTGCCCATGGTGAAGCCGGTGATTCGCCCGGCAAACAATTTTTTTTGCCCGTACATGTCGACATCCAGCTCGACGCGGTGCCCGATCCGCAGATCGGCCAGCTGGGTTTCCTTGAAGTTGGCGTCGATCCAGATTTCCTTGAGCGAGCGGATGGCCATCAGCGATTGGCCGGCCTGGACGTTATTGCCCCGGTTGACGTTCCGCCGGGTGACCACGCCGTCGATTTCGGCCCGGACGGTGCAATAGCGGAGGTTGAGTTCGGCCTGGTCGAGGTCGCGCTTCGCTTGATCGAGCTTGCTTTGAGCCTGCCGGGTCAGCGGAGCGTTGTCGATCAGCTTGGAGTAGATCCGGTCGAGATTGCCGTCGGGATCGCGCTTGAAAAACTCCTGGACCATCTTCCTGGGCGTAATGTCGTACGACGGCGGAAAGAGGCCCAGCGGCGCGCCGCTTTCCAACAGCTCCGCCAGGGCCTGACGGACCGAGGAAAAATTCTGATCCAGGTCCGGGGGCACGTGGGCCAGGTCGCCGCTCTTCGAGTCGGGCGTCAGGCCCAGGCTGACCCGGATCTTGTGGACCTGCTCCAGAGCCTGTTTGACCTGCGCCTCGCCGACTTTGTATTGCTGCACGCGCTGATCGAATTCGGCCTGACTGATCGTCTTGGCCGGGAGCAACTTTTCGGCCCGTTTGATGTCGGCCTGAGCCAGTTCGAGCGTGGCCTTCTGGCTTTCGTAGGTCGCCACCGCGGCCTTGAGCTGGGCAATCTGGTCGTCGACCAGCTCCATCGCATGTTGCAGCTTGAAGCGATTGCCGCGCAGCTGGGCCGCGATGGCCCGGACCTGATTTTCGGTGACGCTGAGTTCCGCCTCGGCCAGCTCGACCGCGGCCGCCTTCAGATTGCGCTCGACCTCGTAGGGTTCGCGGTCCAGCTCGACGATCACGTCCCCCTGGTTGACCCGATTGTTGTCGTCGACGAGCACCTCGAGCACCTGACCCGGCACGCGGGCGGCGACCAGCGTCACGTGGCTGTTGACATACGCGTCGTCGGTCGAGACGGTGGTCAGCAGCTTGTGAATCGTCCCAGCGCTGAAATATCCGATCGCCGCCAGAATGGCCAGCGCGATTGCGAAGCGCCAGGTCCGCTTCCTGCGGGCACTACTCATTACCGCTGGCGGCGGGCGCTGGATGCGGCCGGGTGCAGCGCAGCAGCGGCAGCAGGTTGGGCCGATCCGGCAGCGGCAACTGCGGGAGCGGCGGGTGAAGAATGCGTCGCGCTCGCGGCGCTTGGTGACGTGGAATGCGGCTGATCCGACGGAGTCGCGGACATGGCGCGGGTCGTCCTTGGTCTGACGATTGGACTTTTTTCCGGGCGGCATTATACCCGAGTACCGCACAACAACCTCTTTCTTACAGGCGATGCTCGGCACTGCACCGATTGAGCGGCCGTCAGGGAGGGTAGAACATGACGACATCGTTCTCGGGCCAGCGCTGACAAAACGCCCGGGCGCACCATGACGGCCTGTATTGTTAAATTCAAGTAGACTGATCGATGCGGCGATCCCCCTTTCGGGCGGTTCGATTGTTTCAAAACGCCTGGAAAAGAATAGCCCTGGACACCGCGGCTCGTTTGCCTATGCCCACGCGACCATTACCAATCCGAGTGCTGAAATACCTGGCACTCGCCGCCATCCTGACGGCGGCGCTGGTCGTCTTGTATCGCGTCGACCCGAGCCAGTCCGAGCGCTACCCCGAAGTGTCGCGTTTCACGCATTAACTGGGCTCCACTGCCCGGGCTGCGGCGCCACCCGAGCCTTGCACGCCTTGCTGCACGGCCGGCCAGGCGAAGCGCTGCGGTTCAATGGCCTGCTGGTGCTGGGCGTGCCGGGCGCGGTCGGCGTGGCGTCTGGCGGCGGCGCTTTGGGCTGGGCCCGCGAGCCAAGTTCTACCTGGCGATCGGGGCCGCGCTGTGCGTCGTGGCCTTTGGGCTTGCTCGGAATGTTCCCTGCCCCCCGTTGGACTTGCTGGCCCCGCCGACCGAAAGGCCGGACCGACCCGCGCGGTCGGTTCCATCGGCACAATCGGGCCGGGCGGACGCGCGGGCGTCCGAACCCGTGGATGCGCCCGCCGCCCAGAGCGACCCGAGAAGGTAGAGTTCGGTAGCCTCGCGGGCGGGAACGCCCGTTGGCCTCCCGCCGAGTGGCGCCGAGCGCGAGTGCGGCGCGTGTGCTCCTTCCCTGCCCCGCCGGCCTGCGGCGCTACGCTTCCCCCACCGGCTATGACTACTTCACCCGACGCCCTCGATCGCTTCCTCGCCCGCGTGGGTCAGCTCTACACGCTGCCGGCGGTCGCGATCAAAGTGCTCGAATTGACGGCCCAGCCGCACGTCGATCTGCGGGCGCTGAAGACTTGCATCGAGAACGACCCGGCACTGGTCACCAAAGTCCTGCGGGTGGTCAACAGCTCGCTCTTCGCGCTGACCTGCGAAGTGCGCGACCTGAATCAGGCCCTGACGCTCTTGGGCATCAAGCCGCTCAAATTGCTCGTCCTGGGATTCAGCCTGTCGGAGACGCTGGGCAAGTCGCCTGCCAGCCGCAGCGTCGACCGCTACTGGCGGCACACGCTGACCCAGGCCGTCGCCGCCCGAGAGATCAGCGAACAAATCTGGAAGCAGCCGGGGGACGAGGCGTTTCTGGCCGGTTTGCTCGCGGACGTGGGATCGCTCGTCTTGCTCGACGAGCTGGGCGAGTCCTATGCCCGGTTTCTTGACCTGGCGCTGGCCGCCGACAAGGACGCCGCCCAGCTGGAAGCCAACGTGTTGGGTTTCGACCACCACGAGTTGGCTCGAGCAACTGTTGGATCTGTGGCATCTGCCGAGCACGCTCGTTTCGGCGATCGCGGCGGCCCGGCAGAGCGACGTGCTGGCCAGCCTGCCGCCTGCCGAGCAAACGCTGCCGCGGATCCTGCGGCTCGCGCAGCTATTGGCCGACCTGGTCGTCGATCGCCGCCACCCGGCGCTGGAAAGGCTGAAACGCGAACGGGCCGTCGCCGGTCCGCTCTCCAGCGTGCAGATTCAAGCCCTGGTCGACGTGCTGGAAGAAAAGGTCGAGCAACTGGCCGGCGTGTTTGCCCGCGAGCTGCCGCCGGGGCTCGACTATCGCGACGTGCTGGTCGAGGCCCACCGGCAGATGTCGCAGGTGGCCAGCGAGCTGACGGGCGACTGGCTCAACTCGGCCACCGCGGCCCGGCAACTGCAGCCCGAGTCGGAACTACTGGCCGAAATCGAGAACCTGTCGACCGCCGCCGGCCGGCTGGCCCTCGAGCCGGCACCCGCCCGCCGGGCAAAGTCGGATGCGATCCTGCGCGCCGATGCCGCTGTCGCGGAGCGCGACGACGGCCGTTGGCCGACGACCACCGGTGCCGCGTCCGCCGCAAAGGCCAGTGGACCCAATCGATCGGAGACGTCGCCGGCCGAACGAACCGGCGACGAATCGCGCTCGGCCGGCGGCAATGCTCCGGCCGGCGGTTTGCAGATTTACGAAGCAGCGCTCGATGAGCGGCTCGACGTGGCGCTGGCCGCTTGCCGCACGAAGCGAGCACCGCTCAGTCTGCTCTTGGTCGAAATCGACCGCTTCGACCCGCTCATCCAAGCGGTCGGCCCGATCGCCGCGGAACAGCTGGTGCTGCGCTTGGGCCGTTTCTGCCGGGCTTGCGACGCCCCGGGCTCCGGTGCGCTGTGCGTGGCCCAGGCCTGCTTCGCGCTGGTGCTACCGGGCTGCGATCGGGGCGACGCCGTCGGCCAGGGGGACCGCCTGCTCGCCGCATTTCGCGAGTATGTCCGCAAGCAGCCAAATCCGGCCGTAGCCGCCGCGACGGTCAGCCTGGGCGTGGCCACCGTGCCCGCCCCGCCGAACAACTTCCGCGTGCGCGACCTGGTCGCCGCGGCCCGGCGCTGCCTGGCGGCGGCCCAGCGCTCGGGCAATGCGCTCAAGAGCATCGGGATCTATTAGCGTGCGTCTCGCGGACCTGCTGGATCGAAGCGGTCCGGGTTTGGACGGCGACCGTCGCCCCATTGCGCAGCCGGTTCATCGAACGCAGATGAACGCGGATCGACACGGATGTCCGCAGATGATAGGAATGGCTGAGGGAGATTCATCCACAGATTGCGCAGATTTCACAGATTCGGAAACGAAGAAAACATCCGCCGAAGATTGGCCATTCTGAAAAACCAATCTGCGTAATCTGTGGACAAACTCTGCGTTCGTAGTCCTTCTCGCCAAATCACTCCACATCTGCGCGTATCTGCGTCCATCCCATTCATCTGCGTTCTCTTTTCAA
Source organism: uncultured Planctomycetaceae bacterium (assembly GCA_963828155.1). Classification (GTDB taxonomy): domain Bacteria; phylum Planctomycetota; class Planctomycetia; order Pirellulales; family PALSA-1355; genus CAWCAX01. The sequence goes on along the minus strand of CAWHDQ010000004.1, from coordinate 344,952 downwards.
TTTGGCTTCAAGTAAGCTGAAGCGGTCCGAGTGTGGACGGCAACCCTTGACCGATTCCGCAGCCATCGACTAGCCACCCTTGCGGTCGGCCTGCTTGGCGCGGAGCGCTCGGCGCCGAGCGTCTTGATGCCCTGCAGGTCGAGCTTGCCTGTGCCGAGGACGGGAATGGCCTCGACTTCGAAGTAGCAATCCTCGCCCGGAATCCATAGGTTGGGCAACCCGGCGTCGGCAAGCGCGGTGTTGATCTGGGCCGGAGTTTTGTCGGTGGGCGTGTGCAGGACGATCAGCCGCTCCCCCTTTCGCTCGTCGGCCACCGCGGTGACCGCGGACGCCACGTGCTGGCCATCGGGAGCCAGGAATTGCTGGATCAATTCCTCGACCCGGCCGTGCGGCACCATCTCGCCGCCGATCTTGGAGAAGCGGCTCTGGCGACCGGTGATCGTGATGAAGCCGTCAGCGTCGATTTTGGCCATATCGCCGGTCACGTACCAGCCGTCACGCAACACGCTGGCGGTTAGCTCCGGCTGGCCCAGGTAGCCGAGCATCACGTTCGGCCCGGTGACGAGCAGCAGACCGGCCTCGTCGACGCCGAGCGGTGCGCCCGTTTCGGGATGGACCACTTTGGCCGAAACCCCGGGCACGGGCCGGCCAACGCTCCCTTCCTTGATGCCCGAGCTGTCGTGATTCGCCGAGCGGTTGACCGGAATGTTGACCGAGACCAGCGGCGAGAGCTCGGTCGTGCCGTAGCCTTCGACCGGCCGGACGCCGTACTTTTGCTCGAAGGCATCGCACAAATCGCTCGGCAACCGCTCGGCCCCGGCCACGACCACATCGAGCGAAGCAAAATGCTCGGGCGCGATCCGCTTCAGGTAGCTGCGGAGAAAAGTGGGCGTCGAAAGCAGGATCGTGACGTGATGCTGGTCGCAGACTTTGCCGACCGCCTGGGCCTCGAGCGGGCTGAAATGGTAGGCCACCTTGATGTCGAGCGCCAGCGGTGCCCAAAGCGTGACCGTAAACCCGAGCGAGTGAAAAAACGGCAAAATGCCGCAGAGCACATCGTCGGGCGTCAGTTGGACCGCTTGCTCGATCGCTTGGATGTTCGAGCCGATGTTGCCGCAGCTCAAGAGCACGCCCTTGGGCTGACCGGTCGAGCCGGAGGTGAAGATCACCGTGAGCAGGTCATCGGCCGTGAGCCGATCGAGACCTAAGCGGCGTTCTAGCAGCCCGAGCGGACAGACCAGCGCATCGAACCCGCCGGCCAGCTTGTCGACCCAGGTGGCCCGATCCTTGAAATCCTCGAGCGGCACCATCTGGGCGTCGAGCTTGAGCGGCATCTTCTCGAGAAAGCGGCGGCTAGTCAGCACGTGCCGGATGCCGGCCTGGCGGAGGCAATGATTCAATATCTCGGCCGAGGCGGTGTAGTTCAGATTCACCGCGACCCGGCCGCTGAGCGTCAGCGCGGCGTTCGCCACGACCGCGGCGACCGAAGGGGGCAACAGCACGCCGACGTACTTCTCGTCGGCCTGGAGCACTTCGCGCAGCAGAATGCGCCGCAAGACGAGAGTTCGCAGCAGCAGCGTGCCGCCGGTCAGGTCGGCGCCGGTCGAGTCGGCCACCTTCGACTTGCGCCGCCAGCGGCGTGCGGCTCTGACGAAGGCCTGCGGGGGCAGCAGCAGATTGCCAGGACGTTCGTTCACCGCGTGTTCCTTCGAGGGGTCGGTTGGTTGCCGCCCGTGGCCGGCCTGGCCGCGGGCCGGAACTCGTCGACCAGCTTGTCGGCCCGGTAGACCTTTCGCAAGGCCTCGACGATGCCACTGGAGTGAACTGCGACTGCCCGGGCCACCTCGTCGGAGTAGACAAAGTCGAGCGCCAGCGATTCGATGTTGCCATCGAAGATGATGCCGACCAGCTCGCCCGCCCGATTGACGACCGGGCTGCCCGAATTGCCGCCGATGATGTCGGCCGTGCAGATGAAATTCAGCGGCGTCTTCAGGTCGAGGCGGTCCTTGGCCGCGGTCCAGCTGGCCGGCAAGTGGAACGGCTCGGCGTTGTCATGCTCCTGCGCCCGGCGAAGGCGCCGCCAATCGTCGTCCAAGGAGGCACCTCGCGCCCCGCGGCACGGTAGCCGCGGACCACGCCGAAAGCCAGCCGCAGCGTGAACGTGGCGTCAGGATATACATCCTTGCCGTTGAGGGCGAAGCGAGCCTGAGCGATCCGGGCATAGGCTTGCCGCAGCGGTTCTTCGACCTCGCCCTCGTACTGCTTGCGCACTTCCCGGGCCGCCGGGTCGACGAGCCGGGCCAGGGCCAACAGCGGATCGTCCGACGCATTCACGTCGTCGGGCGTCCCTTCGGCCAGCTTTTTCCGCAGGGCGATGTCTTGCAGCCGCGTGCCTTGAATCAACTCGTGCGCCCGGGCGGCGGGCGACTTTCCGTCGAGGATTTTCACGACGATCGGATCGTCCGCCCCTAGCACTTCCAGCAGCATGCCGAGCGAATCGGCCAGGCGGATGATTTCGAGATCGGCGTAGATGGGGGCCTCGGAATAGAGCCGCTGGCGCATCGATTCCAGGTTCGACTCGCGGTATTCCCGTAGCCGCTCGGGATTCGGTTTGGCTCGCTCGGTGGCCATCCGCAGCGCCTCGCGGGCGATATGAAACAGCTCACCGTCGAAAGCCAGACCGTCTTCGAGCAGCAGCTTGCGGAGGTAAATCGTGTTGAGCTTGTCGATCGCGGCGGAGACCGCCGGCCAGGCCTGCTCGTCGCCGGCAAGCTCGGCGCTGGCCCGAATCTGGTCCAGCAGTTCCTGCTGGCCGGCCCGTTTGCGGTCGAACACGGCCGGATCCTGGAGGGCCTCCAGCCCGCCCCGCTTGGCCTTGCGCGAGTTCTGAATGCCGAAATACTCGTCGGCCGCCCGGCGGGCATTCTCGCGCGAGCGCTCGCTATAGGCCTTCAGCACGACCTCGCGGCGATAAAGGACCCCCAGCCCGGTGGGAAATGTCGCGATCGCGGAGGAATTGCAAATGATCGACCGTGTTCAGCCGGTCGGTGTGCCCTGGATTGCCGGCGACGAAGACGAGTTCGCCGTCGCCCGCACCCGCGTGCGCTCCATTTCAAGTAGTGTTCGATCTTGGCGGGCTGGTCGTTCTCGTAGGCCCGAAAAAAGCAGATATCCAGATCGTAGCGCGGGTATTCGAAGTTGTCGGCGTCCCCGCCAAAGAACGCGATCTCCTTTTCCGGTGCGAACACCAGCCGCACGTCGGTGTATTTCTTATAGCGATAGAGGTGGTAGGCCCCGCCGTGATAGAGCGTAATGACGTCGCTGCGCAGGCCGGTAGCGTCGAGCGATTCTTTTTCGAGCGTGTTCATTGCGGCCCGCCGCGCCTGCTCGGCCTCGTCGGACGACATCTGGGGAGTGACGGCGGCCACAACCCGATCGGTGACGTCGGCAATGCTCAGGAGCACGTTCAGCTCGAGGTCGAGGCACTTGATTTCCTCGGCCCGGCTGCGGGCGTGAAAGCCCTGCTCCAGATAGTCGTGCTCGGGCGTGGACAGCTTCTGCAGAGCGTCGGCCCCGACGTGGTGATTGGTCATCACCAGGCCCTGGGCCGAAATGAACGAGCCCGAGCCGCCGCTATTGAACCGCACCGAGGCCTGCTGCAAGTGATTGAGCCAGGCGCCGGTCGGATCAAAGTCGTACTTCTGCTTGAGCAGCTCGCGGGGCGGCTGATTGAAGAGCCACATTCCCTCGTCGCCCCACAACATGGACCCGGCCGCAAGTCCAATCGTCATCGTCACTACCCCCACAACGCGCGTCATGCCCAGAGTGCCTTTCGTGAGCGAAGCGAACTGTCTCATTCCGGCGTCCGCGGCGGCGCGGCTGCCACCGGTCCCAACAACTTGCCCCAGCCCACCAGAAGTAAGAACACCAGCAGTACGCTAAATGCAGATACGGCCGGCCAATTGGCCACCTGAATGCTTTCAGGAAAATGCCGGCCCAAGTCAAGGTAGTGGATCAGCTGGAACTTTTCCGGCGTGAAGACCAGCAGCAGCCCCAGCAGGCCGGCGATCGTGCCGCCGGCAATGTAGCCGCTGGCCAGGAGCACGCCCGGGCCGGCGTCCGAGTCGGCCGCCTGGCTGCGGGTCAGCTTGTCCGCCAGCCAACGGGCCAAGCCCCCCAGGAAGATCGGCACCGACTGGTGGATCGAAAGATACATACCCACCGCGAAGGGCAGCGAAGGAATTCCGGCCAACTCAAGCACCAGCGCAATCAGGATGCCCGTGACGACCAGTCCCCAGGGGAGCGTCTGCTTGAGCACGCCGTCGATGATGATGGCCATCAGCTCGGTTTTGGGCGCGGGGAATTTCTGGTAGACCGGCGAGCCGTCGTCGCGGCGCTCCAGGCGGCCGTTGATGGCGGGATCGACGTAATAGTGGATGCGCCCGAATCGTCGACCAGATATTTGCCCGGCGACACGCCGGCAATCTCCCCGCGGCCCGCGTGCAAGACGTGATAGAGGTGATTGTCCTGGCCGGCGTACTGCCCGCCGGGGGCCGACAGTTCGGTGAGTTCCTTCACGTTGGGCACGATCACGCGGGGCACGAATTCCGGCCGCCGGGTGTAATCGGTGCCGGCCCGGTTGAGCAGCAGCAGCGTGATGCCCATCACCAGGGCCGACGTGAGCGCACCGAGGATGATCGCCCATTGCTGCCAGAGCGGCGTGGCGCCGACCAGGTAGCCGGTCTTGAGGTCCTGGGCCGTCGTGCCGCCGTTCGAGGCCGCGATGCACACGATCGCCGCCACCGACAGGGCCGACAGGGCATCGTTCTTGCCCGTCTTGTCGAGCGTCCAGAACACCAGGCAGGTGAACAACAGCGTGGCCACGGTCATGCCGGAGATCGGGTTCGACGACGAGCCGATCTCGCCGGTCAGCCGCGACGACACGGTGACGAACAAAAACCCAAACAGCACGATCAGCACGCCGGCCAACAGACCATGCCAGCCGAAGCCCAGCCCCAGATTGGGCACGGCCATCATCGCCAGCACGAGCACCAGGCTGCCGGCCAGGGTGGCCCAGATCGGCATGTCGCGCTCGGTGCGGCGGACGGCGGCCGGGGCCTGGCCCTCGCGGGTCCCCTGCCCCGCCAGATCGCGAAACCCGGCCCGGATCGAGCTGAAGATCAGCGGCACTGCCCGGATCATGCTCACGACACCGCCGGCGGCGACTGCGCCGGCCCCGATGTACAGCACATACGTCATGTGGATCCCGTGGGGCGACATCTGGCTGACCGGCACGTGGGCCGGCGGCACGGGCCTCGCCTGGGTGGCGGAGAACATCGCGATCAGCGGCGCCAGCACCAGCGTCGAGAGGACTCCTCCAGCCAGCATGATCGAAGCGATCCGGGGCCCGATGATGTACCCCACGCCCAACAGCTCGGGCGACAACTCGCCGCCGAATTCGGCGCCGGGCAGGCCGCGGCCTTTGGCGTCGTAGAGCAACCGATTCGGCACTTCGCGCCACAGCCGCAGCACGACCGTGGCCAGCTTGTAGCAAAAGCCCAGGCCAAAGCCGGCCAGCACCGTCTTGGCCGTGGCGCCCCCTTCCTGGCCGACAATCAGCACCTCGGCGCAGGCGGTTCCCTCGGGATATGTGAGCACGCCGTGCTGGCGAACGATGAACGCGCGGCGGAGCGGGATCATCATCAGGATGCCGAGCAAGCCACCCAGCACGCCCACGGTCATCACGCGCGTGATTTCCATGTCGTGGCCGAGCATCATCAAGGCCGGCATCGTCACGCCGACGCCAAAGGCGATCGACTCGCCGGCCGAACCGGTGGTCTGGACGATGTTGTTTTCCAGGATCGTGGCCTGCCGCAGGCCAAACGCCCGGGAAAAGGCCCGAAACAGCGTGATCGAGAGCACGGCCACCGGAATCGAGGCCGAAACGGTCAGCCCCACCTTGAGCACCAGGTAGAGCGACGAGGCGCCGTAGATGATGCCCAGCACGATGCCCAATAGCACCGCCGACCAGGTGAACTCGGGCAGCTTGGCATTGTCGGGCACATAGGGCGCAAAGCCGGCGCCGGCAGCCCGCTGGGCAGTCCTGGGGGTCGAAATCTTGGCCATGTCGTGCTGTTTGCCGCGCCTGGGGGCCGAGAAGGCTTTGGATTTATAGCAGAAGATGGCCCAGGCCCGCGACTCTTGGCAAGACCAGTGTTCGGCCCTGCCAGCGGAATCCCGGCGAGCGCCAGGCGCACGGGCCAGGAAACTCGCCCCAGGACGTGCGCGATTCGGGCGGCCCTGCGGGTCGTCAGCCGACCAGCTCGGCAGCCGGCTCGTGCTCGTGGTGGCGCGGCTGCCGCTTGTGGCCGGCCCACCAGAGACGGAAGCGGTCGAGATACAGATACACCACCGGCGTGGTGTAGAGCGTGAGCATCTGGCTGAAGATCAATCCGCCGACGATCGCAATGCCCATCGGCTTGCGCAGCTCCGAGCCGACGCCCGTCCCCAGCGCCAACGGCAGGCCGCCCAGCAGGGCCGCCATGGTGGTCATGGTGATCGGCCGGAAGCGGAGCACGCAGGCTTCGTAGATCGATTCCTCGGGCGACTTGCCCTGGGTCCGCTCGGCTTCGAGCGCGAAGTCGATCATCATGATCGCGTTCTTCTTGACGATCCCGATCAGCAGGATGATGCCGATCAGGGCCATCACGTTCAGCTCGCTCTTGCACAGGATCAGGGCGAGCAGCGCCCGACTCCGGCCGACGGCAGCGTCGAGAGAATCGTGATCGGGTGGATGTAGCTTTCGTAGAGCACGCCCAGCACGATATACACCGTGACCAGCGCCGCCAGGATCAACAGCGGCTGGTTGCGGAGCGAAGCCTGAAACGCCTGGGCCGTTCCCTGGAAGCTGCCGCGGATGGAATTGGGCATGCCCATCTCGCGCTGCAATTCCGAGATGCTCTCGACCGCTTCGCCCAGCGACGTACCGGGCATCAAATTGAACGAGATCGTCACCGAGGGCATCAGGCTGGTGTGGGCCACGGCCAGCGACGTGGTGCTGGGCTTGTAGCGCGAGATGGCGTTCAGCGGCACCTCGGTATCGTCCTTGCCGGGCACGTACAGGTGCCGCAGCGATTGTGGATCGTCGAGAAATTCCGGCTCGACTTCGAGCACGACGTGATATTGATTGAGCGGCATGTACATGGTCGACACTTGCCGCTGGCCGAACGCGTCGTAGAGCGTGTCGTCGATCGCCCGCTGGCTGATGCCGTACATCGCCGCGCTCAAGCGATCGATGGACAAGCCGGCCTGCAGGCCGCGGTTCTGCTGATCGGAAATCACATCGGCCAGGCCCTTCACTTTGCGCATTTCGGCCAGCAGCTTGGGCCCCCAGGTTTGCAAGTCGTCGAGATTCTCGCTCTGCAGAGTGTACTGATAGAGCGCGCTCGAAGCCCGGGCGCCGATCCGCAAGTCCTGAACTGCCTGCAAGGTCAGGCTGCCGCCGGGAACTTTGCCCAGCTTGGGCCGCAAGCGTTTGATGATGTCGTCGGCGGTCACCTTGGTGCCGTCGTCGTTGGTGCCCCGCTGTTCTAGCGGGAGCAGGGTGATGAACATCCGGCTGGCGTTTGCCGCGCCGCCGTTTTGCCCGCCGATCGAGGCGGTGAGGCTCTCCACCGCGGGATCCTCGAGGATCGTGGCCGCGTAGCGGCGCAAGAGCGGCTCCATCGCATGATACGAGATGTTCTGGTCGGCCTGGATGTTGCCGATCAGCCGGCCGGTATCCTGCTGCGGAAACAGGCCCTTGGGCACGATCACGTACAGGTACACGGTAAAGCCGACGGTGGCCAGCGTGACCAGCAGCGTCAGGAACTGGTGCCGCAGCACCATCCCCAGCGTCCGCTCGTAAAAACCGATGATGCAGTCGAAGACCCATTCGCTGAATTTGAACAGCCAACCATGCCGCTCCTCGTGGTGCGGCTTGAGCATGGTGGCGCACATCATGGGAGTGGTGGTCAGCGAAATGACCATCGACACGCCGATGGCCACCGAGAGCGTCACGGCAAACTCGCGAAATAACCGGCCGATGTAGCCTTCCATCAGCAGGATCGGGATGAACACAGCCACCAGCGACACGCTGATCGACAGGACCGTAAAGCCGATTTCCTTGGCCCCCAAGAGCGAGGCCTGGAGCGGCGACATCCCGGCTTCCAAATGCCGGCTGATGTTCTCGACCACCACGATCGCGTCGTCGACCACGAAGCCGGTGGCGATCGTCAGCGCCATCAGCGACAGGTTGTCCAGGCTGTAGCCGGCCAGATACATCACGCCGAAGGTGCCGATCAGCGAGACCGGCACCGCCACGCTGGGAATGATCGTCGCCCGGACGTTGCGCAGGAACACGAACACGACCAGGATCACCAGCCCGACCGACAGCAGCAGCGTGAACTGCACGTCCTCGACCGAGGCCCGGATGGTGCTGGTACGGTCGAGCGCGACTTGCAGGCTGATGTCAGCGGGAATGGCCGCTTCCAGCCCCGGCAGCAGAGCCCGGATGCGGTCGACGGTTTGGATGATGTTCGCGCCCGGCTGCCGGAAGATAATCATCGAGACGGCCGGCTTGTCGCTGAAGATGCCCTTGGCCAGGATGTCCTCGACGTCGTCGGTCACGTGGCCGATGTCGCCCAGCCGGACCGGCGCGCCGTTCTTGTAGGCGACGATCAGCGGACGGTACTCATCGGCCCGGAGCAATTGATCGGTCGTGGTGATCGACCAGCGACGGTCGCCGTCTTCGATCACGCCCTTGGGCCGATTGGCATTGGCTGTGGCCAGCACGGCCCGGACGTCCTCGAGCCCCAGGCCGAAGTGGTTGAGCATCGTCGGATTGACGTCGATCCGCACGGCGGGAGCCGCTCCGCCGCCGACCATCACCTGCCCCACGCCGCGGACCTGGGCCAGCTTCTGGGCCAGGATGGTCGAAGCCGCGTCGTAGATCCGAGCCTTGGTGTAGGTGGGCGACGTGAGCGTCAGGATCATGATCGGCGCGTCCGACGGATTGATCTTCCGCCAGGTCGGATTGCTCGGCAGGTTGGTCGGCAACTGGCTGCGGGCCGCGTTGATCGCCGCCTGCACATCGCGTGCGGCGGCGTCGATGTTGCGATTCAAATCGAACATGATCGCAATCGACGTCGAGCCCAGGCTGCTGCTGGACGACATCTCGGTGATGCCGGCGATCCGGCCGAATTGCCGCTCCAGCGGCGTGGCCACGGCCGAGGCCATCGTCTCGGCGCTGGCGCCGGGCAGCGAGGCCGAAACCGAAATGCTGGGAAAATCGACCTGCGGCAGCGGGGCCACCGGCAGCAGCATGTAGCCCAGCGCGCCTGCCAGCGTAATGGCGACCGTCAGCAGCGTGGTGCCGACCGGACGATGGATGAACGGGCTGGACAGGCTCATGTGCCTTCGACCGTGAGCAGGTCGTGGGACGGTTCGGGGGCGGCGCGGCGGCGGAAGCGGCGGCCAACCCGATCGAATGCCAGGTAAATGATTGGCGTGGTGTACAGCGTGAGCAGCTGGCTGAACACCAGGCCGCCGATGATCGAGATGCCCAGCGGACGCCGCATTTCCGAGCCCACGCCGGTGCCCATTGCCAACGGCACGGCGCCCAGCAGGGCCGCCATCGTGGTCATCATGATCGGGCGGAAGCGGAGCAAGCAGGCTTCGTAAATCGCTTCGCCCGGGCTGAGACCGGAGTTCCGCTCGGCCTCCAGGGCGAAGTCGATCATCATGATCGCGTTCTTCTTGACGATGCCGATCAGCAGGATGATCCCGATCAGCGCGATCACGCTCAGATCGACGTGGCAGATCAGCAGGGCCACGAGCGCGCCCACGCCGGCCGAGGGGAGCGTGGAGAGGATCGTGATCGGATGAATATAGCTCTCGTAGAGTACACCCAGCACGATGTACACGGTGACCAGGGCGGCCAGGATCAGCAGCGCCTCGTTGCTGAGCGAGGCCTGAAAGGCCTTAGCCGTGCCCTGGAAGCTGGCCTGAATGCTGGGGGGTAGTCCCAGCTCGTCCTTGGCGGCTTCGACCGCGACGACCGCGTCGCCCAGCGAGACGCCCGGCGCGAGGTTGAACGAAACCGTCGTCACCGGGAATTGCCCCTGGTGGTTGATCGCCAGGGGCGACGTGCGCTGCTCGACCCGGGTAAACGTGCTCAGCGGCACTTTGCCCGCCTTGGGCGAGTGGATGTAAATCTGGCCGATGTCGCGCGGCTCGTCGCGGAAATCGGGCTTCACCTCCAGCACCACGCGGTATTGATTGAGCTGGGTGAACATGATCGAAATCTGCCGCTGGCCGAAGGCGTCATACAGCACGTCGTCGACCATTTGCGGCGTCACCTCGAGCCGGGCGGCCGTGTCGCGGTCGATCACCACGTGCAGCTCCAGCCCCTGGCTCTGCTGGTCGCTGGCCACGTCGCGGAGCTGCGGCAGGGCCTTGAGCTTTTCGACCAGCCGCGGGGACCACTCGGCCAATTCCTTCGGGTCCGGGTCTTCCAGGCTGTACTGATACTGCGTGCGGCTGACGCGGGTTTCGACCGTCAGATCCTGGATCGGCTGCATGAACAGCGTGATTCCCTCGACCGCTTCCAGCGGCCCCTGCAAGCGGCGGATCACGTCGCTGGCGTTGATCCCCCGCTCTTCCAGCGGCTTGAGATTGATCTGAATGCGGCCGCTGTTCATCGTCGTGTTGGTGCCGTCGACGCCGATGAACGACGACAGGCTTTCGACCGCGTCGTCCTGGAGGATCACCTTGGCCAGTTGCTGCTGCAAGCGGGCCATCGCCTCGAAGCTGGTACTCTGCGGGGCCTCGGAAATGCCCAGGATCACGCCGGTGTCTTGCACCGGAAAGAACCCCTTGGGCACGATGATGTACAGATACACGGTCGCCACCAAGGTGGCCGCCGCGACGACGAGCGTGGCGAACTGATGCCGAAAGACGACGTTCAGCGTCTTGGCATAAACCCGGATCATCGCGTCGAAGCCCCAGCCCGAGGCCCGATAGAGCCAGCCTTGCTCGGAGACGGGCTGATGCCTGAGCATTTTGGAGCACATCATCGGGGTGAGCGTCAGCGAGACGACGGCCGACACCAGGATCGTGACGCTCAGCGTCACGGCGAATTCGCGGAACAACCGGCCGACGATGTCGCCCATGAAGAGGAGCGGAATCAGCACGGCGATCAGCGAGACGCTCAGCGACACGATCGTAAAGCCGATTTCCTCCGAGCCCTTGAGGGCCGCGGTGAGCGGCCGGTCGCCGGCCTCGATGTAGCGCATGATATTCTCGATCATCACGATCGCATCGTCGACCACGAAGCCGGTCGAGATCGTCAGGGCCATCAAGGTGAGGTTGTTGAGGCTGTAGTTGAGCAGATACATCACGGCGAATGTGCCGATCAGCGACAGGGGCACTGCCACGCTGGGGATGATCGTCGCCCGCAGGTTGCGCAAGAAAACGAAGATCACCAGCACGACCAGCCCGATCGTGAGCATCAACTCGAATTGCACGTCCTCGACGCTGGCCCGGATCGTGGTGGTGCGGTCGGTGAGCACGGCCACCTTGATGGCGGGCGGAAGCGTGGCTTCGAGCCGCTTGAGCAGCCGCTTGACCCGGTCGACCACGTCGATGATGTTGGCCCCCGGCTGCCGCTGAATGTTCAGGATCACGGCCGGCGTGGTGTTCATCCAGGCGGCCTGGCGGGCGTTCTCGATGCCGTCGGCCACGTTGGCCACGTCCGAGAGATAGACGGGCGCCGCATTGCGGTAGGCCACGACCAGCTTGCGGTACTGCTCGCTGGTCAGCAGCTGGTCGTTGGCGCCGATGGTGTAGCTCTGGCGGCTTCCGTCGAAACTGCCCTTGGCCTGATTGACGTTGGCATTCGAGATGGCGGTGTGCAGATCTTCCAGGCTGAGGCCCAGGGCCGAAAGGGCCGTGGGATTGGCCTGCACGCGAATGGCCGGCTTCTGGCCGCCGCTGATGCTGACCAGTCCGACGCCGCTGAGCTGCGAGACTTTCTGCGCCAGCCGCGTGTCGGCAAAGTCCTCGACCTGGGCCAGCGGCAAGGTCTCGGACGTGAGCGCCAGCGTGATGATCGGCGAGTCGGCCGGGTTGGTCTTGGCGTAGATCGGCGGGACGGGCAGATCCTTGGGCAGGAACGTGGCCGCCGCATTGATCGCGGCCTGGACCTGCTGCTCGGCCACGTCGATGTTCAGATCGAGCATGAACTGCAGCGTGACGACCGAGCAGCCGCCCGAGCTGGTCGAGGTCATCTGGCTCAAGCCCGGCACCTGGCCGAACTGCCGCTCGAGGGGTGCGGTCACCGACGAGGCCATCACGTCGGGGCTGGCCCCCGGATAGAACGTGAGCACCTGGATCGTCGGGTAATCGACCTGCGGCAGCGCGGAGACCGGCAGCTGGTAGTAGGCCACGATCCCCACCAGCAGGATCGCGGCCATCAGAAGCACCGTCGCCACCGGCCGCAGGATGAATGGCCGGGAGGGACTCATCGGGACCCTTGCTTGGCGCCTTTTTCTGACTTGTCCTCGTCGCTCCCAGCTTTGCCTTTGTTTTTGGCGCTGTCGCGATCGCGGGGTTCGACCTGCTTGCCCGGCTCCAGCTTGTCGACACCGTCGACGACGACGATTTCGTCGGCGTCGAGCCCGCTCGTGATCACCGTCTGGCCGGCTTCGGCCGCTCCGGTGGTGACCTTCTTCAGCGCCACGGTGTTGTCCGACTTCACGATATAGACGAACGTCGAGTCGGGCCCGCGCTGCACGGCCGCCGATGGGGCCAGTACCACCTCCCGCTCGATGTCGACCAGCAGCCGGGCGTTGACGAACTGGTTGGGGAACAGCATGTTGTCTTCGTTCGGGAAGATCGCCTTGATTCGCACCGTGCCGGTGGTCGTATCGACCTGGTTGTCGATCGCCTTGAGCTTGCCGACCGCCAGGCGGGTGGTGAAATCGCGGTCGAACGCCTCGACCGTGAGCTCGTCTCCCTCGTTGACCCGCCGCTGCACGCGGCCGATGTCGTCCTGGGGGATCGTGAACACGACGGTGATCGGCTGCAATTGCGTGATGACCGCGAGGCCCCCCTGGTCGCTGGCATGAACCATGTTGCCCGGGTCGATCAGTCGCAGGCCGATCCGGCCGTTGATCGGGGCGATGATCCGGCAGTATTGGATTTGCAGTTTGGCATTGTCGATCTGGGCCTGGTCGGTTTTGATCGCGCCCTCGCTCTGACGGACCAGAGCCAACTGGGCATCGAGTTGCTGCTGGGTGATCGACTTGGAACCGATCAGGGCGTTGTAGCGGTCCAGATCGAGCTGAGCCACCTTGAGCGCCGGCCTGATCGCGGATCAGGTTGCCCTCGGCCTGCTTCTGCATCACGTAGTAGGGCCGCGGATCGATCTCGGCCAGCAGATCGCCCTGCTTGACGAGTTGCCCTTCGGTGAAATTGACCTTCAGCAACTCGCCGTCGACGCGGACCTTGAGGGTCACGGTGTACAGAGCCGTGACCGAGCCCAAGCCGTTCAAATAGATGTCGAGATTGCCGCGGTGCGTCTGCGCGGTCAACACCGGCACGGGCCGTGGCGGCGGCTTGACGACGGTCGTCGTCGTGTAATCCTTCCAGAGCTTGACGACCTTGTCCCAGGGCACCGCGTAATAAGCGATGCCGGCGGCGCTCAACCAGACGATCGGCCAGACCAGGCGCGAGATGATTTTCTGTCGCCGGGTCTGCGCGCTCCCAAGGCGGCACGCCGAACAACCGTCTCGCCGGCGGTGCGTTCGGCCGGGGCTCGATGGCCCGGCGCTGCTCGGCGGGCAGGTGCTCGACGGCAGATCGCTCACCGGCCAATCGTTGGCCGGCCGCGAGATGTTCGGTCTGATCCTCTTGTTCGGTCGACACCTTCGTGATCATATTCCCCGCCAGCCCGGTTTGCGATCCTGCGGAAAAAGTTTGTCGCCGCGCAGCACCTTCAAGCCCTCTCGTTCTACGCTTCGGCAGGGGCATGCCCGCCGAGCAGGCTCTTTCCAATCATGCCGTGTTTCGCCGGCGAAGGCGACCCTCTGGCGGCAGCACGCGGGCTATGCCATTCGGCATAGCTCGCGCATTGCGGGTTCGCGCATCCGGCTCCCGGGTGCGGGTAAGGACGGATATAGTGGAAAAGAGGGGCGAGGTTGTGATGGCCAGCCGGCGCATTGGCCCACCTGTTGGTGGGGCGACGGCGAGGTCGACTCGAATCGCGCGGTTTTCAATCCAGGTGAAGGCGCTCGAATGATCGCGGTTTGTCGCAGTGCGCGTAACCGCACATCCGCCGCAGTTCGTATGCATTCGCCGCGACCGCGCCGCCAATGCCGGACGATCTGCCGCGTGGTACCACTGGCCCTGACGGCGCTGGTTGCACTGTGCGGTCGAGCCCGGGGCCGCCCGCGCGATCGCGCCCGATCGGCCGCTGACGCAGAGCCTGCAGCGCATCTGGCAGCCGCAGCAGGGACTGCCCGCCGCGCCGATTCGCTCGATCGTTCAAACCCGCGACGGCTATCTCTGGCTCGGCACCGAAAAAGGACTGTTTCGGTTCGACGGCATTCGCTTTTCTCCGGTCGCCACGACGACGGCGAACGGCCTGAAACTGAACGAGATCTGGGTCTCGGGTCTTTGCGAAGACAGCCAGGGTAACCTGTGGATTGCAACCGACGGAGCCGGACTGCTCCGCCTGCGCGACGGACAATGCGAGCGCATCGAGCGCGGCCCGGGCGTGACGTTGGAGTCGAATGATGTCCGGAGCCTGCGCGCGATCCCGAAGACCGCATTTGGGCCGTCCTGGAGGAGGGCCTGGCCCGGATCGATCCGCGGCAGGGCTTGAATCGATTCTTCCACACTTGGAGCCTGAAGAATTTGCAGGCCGTGTGCAATGGCCCGGGCGGTGAGACTTGGGCGGGCGGCGAGGGCAACCAACTGGAGGTTTTCAGCGACGGGAAATTTTCCCGCCGGCGCATCGAGTCGCTCCCCGCCGGGGCCACCATGCACGTTTTTCTGAACGCGGGCAGCGGCACCATTTGGGTCGGCACGAGCGACGGCCTGGTCCGCATCGGCGACGACGGCGAGCGGCGATTCACCACCGCCGACGGACTGGCCGACGATCATGTCCTGTGCCTGGCCCGTGGCAGCGGCGATGTGGTTTGGATCGGCACCCGCGACGGGTTCAGCCGCTTTTCCGGCGGCGAGTTGGAGAGCTTCGGCACCCGCGACGGATTGTCGCAGAGCACAGTTTACAGTCTCTGCCAGGACCGGGAGGGGAGCCTGTGGGTCGGCACCAAGCACGGCTTGAACCAGTTCCTCGACCGCCGCACGTCGCTCTACACGACCCGCGAAGGGCTGCCCAGCAACGACGCGGGTCCCGTGCTGCAAGACGCACTAGGCAACACCTGGGTCGGCACGCTCGGCGCCGGGCTGGCCCGGTTCGACGGCCGCCGCTTCACTAGTCTGACCACGCACGACGGCCTGGCCGGCGACGTGATCTTCGCCCTGGCTCCAGGCAGCGACGATGCGATTTGGGTCGGTACTGACGCCGGGCTGAACCGGCTCGTTGGTGGCCGCGTCGACGCCACCTTTACAGCGGCCGAAGGCCTGCCGGCTAACGAAATCCGCGCCCTCTGTCGCGACTCCACTGGAACGCTGTGGGCAGGAACGTCCGCCGGGCTGGCCCGACTGGAAGCGGACCGCTTCGTCGCGCCCGAGGGACCCGCCGACGTTATTGCCCTGCCGATCCGGGCACTGGCCGAACGCACGCCCGGCGAGATCTTTGCTGCGGCCGAAGGCGGGGGACTGTTTCAGTGTCGCGCCGGGCGGATGGCCCCCTACCCTGCCGCGGCGCTGGATCGCGAAATCATTACCGCGCTATACGCCGACGATGCCGGGTTGCTGTGGATGGGCACCCAGGGGCACGGGCTGCAACTGCTCGACGGCGAGCGGCTGGTCGCCTTCACCACCAAAGTCGGGCTGTACGACGACGACATCTTCGGCATGGTGCTCGATCACGACCAGCGGCTGTGGATGGCCTGCAGCAAGGGGGTGTTCTTCGTCCCCCGCGGCGAGCTGCGCGATTTTGCCGCCGGCCGGGTCAGCCGGCTGACGAGCACGCCGTTCACGCCGATGGACGCCCTGCGGACGATCGAGTGCAAGGCGGGCGTGCAGCCGAGCGTCTGGCGAATGAACGACGGCCGGATCTGGTTTTCCACGATTCGGGGGCTGATCGTCATCGATCCGGCCAACCTGCAGCGCAAACTGCCGCCCACCCCAGTGGTGATCGAAGACGTGGTCGTCAACGGCAAGAACGAGCGGCCCGACCAGGTCGCCCGGCTTTCGCCCGGGCAAACGAACCTTGAGTTTCGCTACACCGCGCTGAGCTATGCCACCCCCACGCGGACGACGTTCCGCTATAAGCTGGCCGGCTTCGACAAGGACTGGATCGACGCCGGCTCGCGGCGGGAAGCGTTCTATACCAATCTGCCCCCTGGCAACTACCGCTTCGAGCTGGCGGCCAGGCTCATGGACGGCGACTGGCAGACCGCGGCGCAAGCGGTTGCGTTTACGATCGAGCCCTACTTTTATCAGACTCGCTGGTTTCTGCCGCTGTGCGCGGCGGGGCTGATTAGCGCGGCTTGGGGCGCTATCGGCTTCGCGTGCGGCGGATCAAGCACCATTTGCGGCTGGTTTTGGCCGAGCGGACGCGGATTGCCCGCGAACTGCACGACACGCTGATGCAGGGCTTCTCGGGCATTACGATGGAAATGCAAGCCCTGTCGGCCCGGCTGACGCCTTCGCCCGAGCGGCGGACGCTGGAAGAAATCATTCGCGACGCCAGCTTCTGTTTGCGCGAGGCACGCCGTTCGGTGCAGGGCTTGGAACTCGCACGGCGACGAGACTGGCCTCTCGGCCGCGATCGCCACGGCGGCCCGGCATTTGACCGAGACGCACGACGTGCGGCTCAAGCTCGAGCTGGACGCCAGCCCCCAAGGCCTGGCCGACGAAGTGCAGTACAATCTATTGCGGATCACTCAGGAAGCCGTGAACAACGCCGTCAAACATGCCAGTTGCCGGACGATCGAAGTCGGCCTGCAAAGCACCGCCGATCGACTGCGACTGTCGATCCATGACGACGGCGTCGGTCTGGGCGACCACGATTCCGACCATCCGCAGCCCGGGCACTATGGCTTGATCGGGATGCGCGAACGAGCCAATCAAATCGGGGCCGACCTGCGGCTCCGCTCGGCGCCCGGCGAAGGAACGACGATCGCCCTCGATTTACCGCTGGGCGGCGCCCGGGTTGCTCCATCTTTGCCGCCGCGGCCCGCCAGCGATGCGGCGGAGCCCAAGTGACCGCTGACGATACCCAGTCCGAGTTCCCGATCGTATTCGATAACGCTTCGATGACCCGAACCGAACGCCGCCAAAATTCGCGTCCTGTGCATCGACGACCATCCGCTGGTGCGCAAGGGGATCGCCTCGATCCTGGGCAACGAGGCCGACATCGAGCTGGTGGCCGAAGGGGGCAACGGGCGCGACGCGGTCGAACTGTATCGCCGCTATCAGCCTGACGTCACGCTGATGGATCTGCGGATGCCGCAGCTCGACGGCATCTCGGCTGTGCAGCAAATCCGGGCCGAGTTTCCCGCGGCCAAGATCATCGCCCTGACGAGCTTCGACGGCGACCAGGACATCTACCGCGCCCTCGAAGCCGGCGTGCGCGGCTATCTGCTCAAGGAAATGGTGCACACCGAAGTGCTCAACGCCGTGCGGCTGGTCCATGGCGGCAAGCGGCTTTTGCCCCCCGAGGTGGCCGAGCGGCTGAGCGAGTATTTCCCGCAGCACAATGCGCTGACCCGTCGCGAGGCCGAAGTGCTGACGCTCGTCGCTCAGGGCCTGGCGAACAAGGAAATCGCCGCCCGGCTGGGCACCGCCAGCGGCACGATCAAAATGCACATCCAGAACATCCTGGCCAAGCTCGACGCCACCGACCGGACCCACGCCGTGACGATCGCCCTGGGGCGGGGGATTATTCACCTGTGAAGCGGGCAGATGTTATCCCGCGGTCTGCAACTGCCCCAGCAGCCGATCGATTGCCGCCAGGTCGTCGGCCGAGAGTTGCACGTCGGCCGCGCCGATGGTCGATTCGATCTGATCGGTCCGCCGGGCCCCCACGATCGCCGCCGTGACTTCCGGCCGACGCAGGACCCAGGCAATGGCCAGCTCCGCCAGGCTGCGGCCGTGACGCTCGGAGATCGGCTTGAGCCCCTCGACGAAGGCCAGATTGGCGGACAGTCGCGGCTCCTGAAACTGGGCGTCGTTGTGCCGGTGATCGGCGGCCGGCAATCGCTCGAGCCAGGCCCGATCGACTTTGCCGGTGAGCAATCCCTTTTGCATCGGGCTGTAGGCCACGATGCCGATCCCGTGCTCGCGGCAGTAGGGCAAGAGCTCGGCTTCGACGGCCCGATTAAGCAAGCTGTAGGGCGGTTGGAGCGAGGCCACGGGATGGATCGGCCGGATCCGCTCCAGCTGGGCCGCGCTGAAGTTGCACACGCCGGCGTGCCGGATCTTGCCCTGGCGCACCAGGTCGGCGACCGTTTGCCAGCCTTCTTCAATATCCTCGTCGGGCTGCGGCCAGTGCAGTTGGTACAGATCGATGGCTTCGACCCCGAGCCGCCGCAAGCTGGCTTCGATCTCTTCCTGAATGCTGGCCCGCTTGAGCCGGGGGACGATCTGCCGCTCGGCGGTCCAGGTGCGTCCGCATTTGCTGGCCACGATTGGCCGCGTGGCCAGTCCGGCCAGGGCCTTGCCGACCACCTCTTCGCAATGGCCCAGCCCGTAGACCGGCGCGGTATCGATCCAATTGATGCCCAAGTCCAGGGCCCGGTGGATCGTCTCGATCGATTGGCGGTCGTCCTGGGGTCCCCAGCCAAACCGCCAGTCGCCGCCGCCCATGGCCCAGGTGCCCAGGCCGATGCGCGTCAGTTCGAGTCCCGAGCGGCCCAGCGGTTTGGTTTGCATGATGGAGATTCTCTGGCGTGCGTTTTCCCTGGCTCGATCGAGCCGCGGTCAATTGAGCCGAGTTGATTGCTTGGCCAAACGGAATTTAGCGAGCAAATCAACGGCCGAAAATCATTCCGAAAAAAGTCTTGCTAGCTTATTGGAGGATTTCCGCGCGCCGTTTATCATAGCCGCCGTTGCCAGGATGGCTCGCGGCACTCGGCTAAGAACGGCCGCGCCAACAGCGTACATGCCCCGCGAAGGATCGCGGGGCTCTTTTTTTGCCGCGGACTTTTCTTCGCCCGGCGGCGCGGGCTGCCGATTCTGGTCCTTGACTCCGCGGGGACTATCCCTTGAACTAAGGCCAGTGGAGGCGGGTCACCGACCCTCGCTGGGGGTCGAGCTGCCGCGCAGCGGGCCCCGCGGACGGGCGGCGGGCACCGCCAGGGGCAATCCAAAACTGCCGCGGCCCGGGCTGAAATGTCGGGCCGGACAAGGCAGAAGACAATATCCGGGCGGCCGGTGATCCCAACGGGTAAGGCGTGGTCTGCCCGGCGGGGTCAGCGAGCGGCGGGAGAGGCAATGCGACTCACACGCTCGGTTAGTTATGCAGTGGGCATCCTGCTGCAAATCGAAGATACCCGGCTGAAAGCGCCGGTGACGGCGGCCATCATCGCTCGGGATTGCAAGTTTCCGCCGCGGTTCCTCTACCGCGTGCTGCGGCGGCTGGTCGATGCCGGCCTGTTGGTCGGCACGTCGGGCCCTTCGGGCGGTTACATGCTGGCCAAGCCGGCCAGCCGGATTACGCTGCTCGACGTCGTTTCGGCGGTCGAGTCGCCGCCGGAGGCCAGCGTGCTGGAACCGGTGCGCTCCAAGCACCGCAAGCCCATCGCCGCGATCAATCGGCTTTGCCGGGCCAATGCCGACCGGTTTCGCCGTGAACTGGCCCGCACGACGCTCGCCAAGCTCCGCAAGTAGCCCGGCATTTCGCCAGCCAGCGCTGCCCGGCGCCATGGGGCAACAAACGAGCCGCCCGCCAAATCTCCGTCGCCCCGGGCAAGACTGCTCCGGGCGGCGGGATTCGGCGAGCGGCTCGTGCTGAATCGTCCGAGGCCAAGGTGAGTCGAGCCGCGCTCGGTCAGGCGCGGCACGCGCCGGCCACGCGGCCAGCGCTCGGGGGCTCAAACACTCAGCCCTGCGGCCACTCAACCAGTGGCCACTCGCTCAGACCATGTCCTTGAGGTTCTTCAGAGCCCGGACCTTGATCTTGACGCTGGCCGGTTTGGCGGCCTGATCCATGAGTTCGCCAGGCTTGAAGGGGTTGGGAACGCCCTTGCGTGCCGGGCGGGCCGGAACGTGCTTGCGTTCGATCTTGACCAGACCGGGAACCGCGAACACGCCCGGTCCCTTCTTGCCAACGGCCTTCTTGATTTCGCCGGCCAGCACTTCGAGGACCGCGCCGATTTCCTTCTTCGACAGGCCGGTGACCTCGGCAATGCTGTTCATGACTTCCGATTTTGACGGTGCCTTTTTGGCGGCCGTCGCTGGGGCTTTCGCCATAATCCATCACCCTCCTTGCGGGTTTACTAAAAGGAACCAGTGGGTTTTTACGGCAGATTTGGTGTCCGTCCGCCGTGCGCAACGGGATGATTAAAGACGAGAACACCAAAAATGCAAGCCACAAAACCGCGGATTTCCCGCATTTCATCGCAAAAAACGCCGGTTTCCCCCGGCGACGAAGCCCGCGAACGGTCGTCGACTCCCGTCGACACAGCGCCGCGGCGAGCCGGGAAATGTGGGTAGAAACGCCGCCGAGGCGGGGCGCACTAGTCGGCGCCGCGGGGCCAAACGCGCCCCGGCGTTTGCCGAGTTAACCGCCGCCCACGGGCAGTTTCGCGGCTTCACCGGCGCTGGCCTGCGGGGCTAAAGTCCTGCGCGGGCGACAGTTGGGCCTGAGCCGCCGGGGTCAGGCTTTGATCGACTTTGGCCCAGCCATACGCTAGGCTAAAGAAGATCGAGTCGCTTGCCCTCCACGGTACAACCGGCATGAACTTCCACCGGCCGAGCCGCGACCCATTAGCGGGCGGCTGAAATGCCGGCCCCGGAGCCCGGTTCGCTCCCGCCGCCTTCCCAATGCCCCCAAGGCTGGGTGCCGGCCGACGGCGGCGGGGCTAGGATCGGGTCGGTTGAAGCGCTCGCTGGCAGGCAAATGCAGGAGGCATGTGCGCGGTTCGGCATTGGCCGCGGTTCCATCAGGCACCTTACAAGGACCCTCCACATCATGGATCGATGGCTGCGAACGCTGGGCGCGACCGCTGCGGCCGCCGCGCTGGTTTGGCTGGCGACGTTCGAAGACCAGCCCGCCCAGGGCCAGGTCATCATCAACGGTCGGCAAATCCGGGGCCGAGTAAACCGGGCCAACCCCTTCGGCGAGCGCGTTGGCAGCGAAGACGAGCTGGTGGACGAGGTCTTCTTGCCGCCCGATCGCACCGCCAAGCGGCGGCTCGAACTGGCCAAGGAAATGACCGAGGGCAAGCGCTACGGCGAAGCCGTCCGGTACCTCGGTTCGTTGCTCGACAGTCCCGACGATTACTTCTTCCGCCCCGAGGCGGGCGAATCGGTCTTCCGCAGCCTGAAGGCCGAAGCCGGACGACTGATCGCCGCCCTGCCGGCCGAAGGGCGCGAATCGTACGAGCTGCAGTTCGGCGCCAGAGCGCGGCGGATGCTCGACGAGGCCGCCGCCAGCGGCGATCCGACCGCACTGGCCGAAATCTCACGGCGGTTCTTCTACACCAAGGCGGGGGCCGAGGCCGCACTGCTGTTGGCCCGCAACCATCTCGATCACGGTCGTCCGCTGGCCGCCGCCTTGTTGCTCGAACGACTGCAAGCGGCCAGCGACACCAGTAGCCGCTTCGAGCCGATGCTCTCGCTCTACCTGGCCAGCTCCTGGCAGCGGGCCGGCATGCCCCAGCGGGCCCAGGTCGCGCTGATCGCGCTCAAGAACCAGCGCCCGCCAATCGAGCTGAAGATCGCCGGCAAGGCGGTTCGCTGGTTCAACGACGATTCGCAGGCGCTGGTTTGGTTGGACGAGAAGATCGGCCGGCCCGCGACGGGCGAGGCCGTGTCCCGAGCCGACGATTGGCTGCTCTATCGCGGCGATGCCCGGCGCAACGGCACGGCCGCCGGCAGCCGTCCGCTGCTCAACCCGCGGTGGCGGGTCCGGGTGGCGCACCATCCGGAGATCGAAAAGCTGATCGGCCAGTTCCGCTCGAACTACGCCAGCCAGGATTTGGCGGCGATGCCCAGCCTGCACCCGTTGGCGATCGGCAACGTCGTGCTGATGCGCAACTCGCGGAGCCTGCTGGCCGTCGATTTCGAGACAGGCAAGTTGATCTGGGAGGCCGAGCCGCTGGCCGACGACGCGTTCGATCAGCTGCTGGCGATGGGTGCGCCAACCAGCCGCAATTCGGCCAGATGCCGCAACGCAACCAGTGGCTCGACCAGCGGATTTGGGACGACCCGACCTACGGCACGCTGGCCAGCGACGGCGAGTGCATTTATTTCGTCGAAGATCTCGGCTTGGGACTCGGAGGCGGCCCGACGGTGATCATGCCGCGGGGCAATCGCCAGGTGCCGCTCGCGAAAAGCTACAATCGGCTCGCGGCCCGGGAGCTGAAAACCGAGGGCAAGCTGAAGTGGGAAGTCGGCGGACCGGGCGGCGAGGACGAACCCAAGCTGGCCGAGGCCTTCTTCCTCGGCCCACCCTTGCCGCTGCAGGGCCGGCTCTATGCGCTGGCCGAAATGAAGGGCCAAGAGATTCGCCTGGTGGCGCTGTCGGCCAAGACCGGCAAGCTCGACTGGTCGCAGCAATTGTGTCGCGTCGAACAGAACATCTCGCAGGAGCCCGAGCGCCGCTCGGGCGGTGCTTCGCCCTCGTTTGCCGACGGCGTGCTGGTCTGCCCC
This sequence comes from uncultured Planctomycetaceae bacterium, assembly GCA_963828155.1. Taxonomy (GTDB): domain Bacteria; phylum Planctomycetota; class Planctomycetia; order Pirellulales; family PALSA-1355; genus CAWCAX01. The sequence continues at coordinate 321,903 of CAWHDQ010000004.1, read as the reverse complement.
ACCTCGGCCGGCGCGGTCGTGGCGGTCGATTTGACCAGCCGCTCGCTGCTCTGGGGTTATCAATATCCCCGCGGGCAGCAACAAGTGGGAATCAATCGCGTGAACGCCATGCGGATGCCCGTCTTTACCGGCATCGAACGGCGGATCGGCGACCGTTGGGTCGACAGCATGGTCACGATCGCCGATGGCCGGGTGCTGCTGACCCCGGTCGAATCGGACCAGATCTTCTGCCTGAACCTGATCGACGGCGAAGTGAAGTGGAAAATGGACCGCGGCAGCAACCTGTACGTGGCCTGCGTCGACGCGGGGCATGTGATTCTGGTCGGCCGCGGCCAATTGACCGCTTACAGCCTGACGGAGCTCGATCCGAAGACCAGGCGCCGAAACAGGTCTGGACTTTCGAGCTCCCGCCGGGCAGCGTTCCCAGCGGACGCGGCTTCTACAGCGGCCACCGCTACTTCCTGCCGCTCTCGTCGGCCGAGGTGGCCGAAGTCGATCTCACGGCCGGCGCGATCGTCAGCCGGGCTCGTTCCCGGTCGGGAACCGTGCCGGGCAACCTGATTTGCCACCGCGGCGAGATCGTCTCGCAGGGACCCGATGCGGTCGAAGTCTTCTTTCAGCTCGACGTGCTGAAGAACGAAGTCACCGAAAGACTCAAAGTGGCGCACCGACGATCCGCGGGCAATCACTCGGCTGGGTGAAATCAAGCTCGACGAAGGCAAGCTGGCCGAGGCGATCGAACTGTTCCGTCGCTCCTACCGGATCGAGGCCGAAGATCGCACTCGCGACCTGCTGGTCGACAGTCTGCTTGATGGGCTGCGGACGGACTTTGTCGGCAGCCGGGCCCAGGCCGCCGAACTGGAAGCCTTGATCGATCAGAAGCACCAGCGGCGGACCTATCTGCGGCTGGTCGCGGTGGGCCTGAAGAAGTCGGGCGAAGTGCTGCCGGCCTTCGATCATTACCTGCAACTGCTCGACGAACCCGGCGCCGGTAAGGCGGACTCGGAGAAACCCGAGCTGGAAGCGGTCGACGAGTCGCTCTCGGTTCGCCGCGAGCGCTGGCTGCAGGCCGAGTTGGCCGATCTGCGGAGCCGGGCGACCCCCGACCAGCAGCGGCAGATGGACGCCAAGATCCAGGAGCGGCTGCAAGCCGCTTTGACAGCGAAAGCGCCGCCTGACCTGCGGCGGTTCCTCCGCGTGTTCGGCGCGCACCCGCTGGCCGACCGGGCCCGCGAAGGGTTGGTGGCGGCGCTCGCCGGCGGCTCGTTAATGGAGCGGGAGTTGGTCCTGCGGCGGCTGGAGCGCTCGCCCGACGCGGCCACCGCGCACGCGGCAGTGGCCCGACTGGCGGCGCTGATTCGACGAGGCCCGGCGGCCGGAGCTGGCCGCGATCTACTACCGGCAACTGTCCGGCCCGTTGGCCGACACCGTCTGCCTGGACGGCAAGACCGGCAAGCAATTGACCGAGGCCCTGCCGGCCGACGGTCCGCTGCGCAAACTGCTGGCCGGCGGCAAGAGCTGGCCCGCCGGACGCGTCATACCCAAGGAAGGCGGCAGCCGGACGCTGAGCGCCGCCCACCATTCGCGCTCGTTCGACCTCGGCATTCACGGGCCGGCCGGACCGTTCTTCCAGGAGATGAACGTCACGCTCGAGCCCCAACAACAAACGATCGTCGGCGAGGACGGGCTGGGCAACGAGCGGTTCAAGGCCGTGCTGCACGAAGCCGGCAGTCGCCGCGTGTACGGCTGGAACGGCGTCAACGGGTTCAACAACCCGGCGCTCAATTACGTCAGCGTCAACGGCAACCTGCTGATGCTCTGGATGGGGCATCAGGTGCTGGCGATCGACACGCTCCGCACCGGCGAAGGGGGCGGCCGGGTCCTCTGGTCGCAGGACCTCAACGAGCAACTGCCCGGCATGCAAGTCGCCCAAGGATTTCACCAGATTCCGATCAACGTGCCCTGGGGCCTGCCCCGGTTCGTCGCCAAGGACGCCTACGGCCGGTCAATCGGCAGCATGGGCCCGGTGCAATTCGACGGCGTCTGCTTCCAGAAGTATCGCGAGTTGATCTGCGCCGATCCGCTGACCGGCGACGTGATGTGGAGCCGCAAGAACGTGCCGGTCGGCAGCGACGTCTTTGGCGACGAAGAAATGCTGATCGTCGCGCCGCCCGAAGGGGGCGACGCGCTCGTCCTGCGGGCCCTCGACGGCGAACTGCTGGGCAAGTGCCGAGTGGCCCCGATGGAGCAGCGGATGACCACCTTCGGCCGCAACGTGCTGGTCTGGGACACCAAGGACGGCAAGCAGGTCGTCTCGCTCCGCGATGCCTGGACCGGCAAGGATGTCTGGTCGCAGCAGTTCGACGCCGGGGCCAAGGGGGCCGTCGTGTCGGGCGAGGCCGTCGGCGTGCTCGAACCCTCGGGCCGGTTCGTGCTGGCCCGGTTGCAGGACGGCAAGAAGATCGTCGAGGACAAGCTGAAGGCCGAGAACGCGCTGGTCGGAATCTATCTGCTGGCCAACTCCTCGCAGTACATCCTGGTGACCAACACTCCGCCGACCAACGTGCAAGCCAATGTCAACATTCAGCCCGCGCCGGGCGGATTGAACAACCCGGTCGTCAACGGCCTGGTCTACGCCTTTGCCCGGGGGCAAGGAGACGAGCCCGCCCGGCAGATGTGGGCCGAGCCGGCCGAGGTCAAGCAGCAAGGCCTGGTGCTGACGCAGCCCAGCGAGGTGCCGCTGTTGTTCTTCCTCAGCCATCGGCACACGGCCAACGGCGTGGGTCAGCACGAAACGCGGACCTCCGTGTTGGCGATCGACAAGCGCAACGGCCAACGGGTCTACAACAACGACGAACTGCGGCTGGTGATCAGCAATTTCGAAATCTCGGCCGACCATCAGACCGACACCGTCGCCCTGATGCTCCCGAACAAAACGATCACCTTCCGGCTGACCAGCGATCCGCTGCCGACCAAGGAAGAACAGGCCCAGGCCAACAAAAAGGGAATTTTAGAGGCGATCGGCGGGGCCGTCCGCCGGGCCGTCGAGAAGCAGGGAGGCGGGAACATTCTCGAGACCGACGACGATTGAGCCCCCCTGTCGTGCCGCCGAGCCCCCTGTCGTGCCGCCGAGCCCCCTGTCGTGCCGCCGAGCCCCCTGTCGTGCCGCCGCTGCTGCCAGGCGCTTGCGGCCGTCGAGCTGGATTCCTCGCGGAGCGGGGACTTGCGGTCGGTTATCGCCTGACGCCAAGCACTTGCGTCGTGCCGCGCCCGGCCGCTGCGGTGCGTACACGGCCCGCCACGGACGGACCGAAACCAACGGATTGAACCAATTGAGCCCCCGGCGGCACTCACCCAGGGAGGTGATCTATGCACATCGGCAAACTACTGGCTCTGGCAGCGCTGGCCGGCGTTGCGGTAACTGCGGCACGCCCCGCTGCCGCTGAAAAGCTCGACCCGCGCACCGCCAAGATCGTGGCCCATGGTCTCGACTGGGTGGCGACGACCCAATCTCGCTTGGGGCACTGGAGCGCGAACGACGGCCGCTATCCGACCTCGATGACGGCCCTGGCCGGCGTGGCCCTGTTGGCGGAAGGTTCGACGACCACCCAGGGCAAATACGCCAAGAACATTCGCCTGGCGGTCGATTACCTGATCTCCCGCAGCCGGCCCAATGGACTGATCGGCGATCCGACCCGCGACGACCGCTACACCTACGGCCACGGCTACTCGCTGCTGTTTCTCTCGCAGGTGCTGGGCGAGGAGGAAGACGAGACGCGGCGGAAGGAACTGGTCGACGTGCTCACGCGCGGCGTGCGGTTTACCGGCGAAGCCCAGACCGCGGCCGGCGGATGGGGTTATGTGAGTGCCAAGGACGGTAGCGATTTTGACGAGGGCTCGACCACGATCACCCAGGTCCAGGGGCTGCGCGGCTGCCGCAATGCCGGCATTCCCGTCCCCAAGGAAATCATCGACAAGGCCGTGCAGTACATCCGCAAATGCACGCTCGCCGATGGCGGCGTACAATACAGTTCGAAAGGGGGCGGAGGCCGGCCGGCTATTTCGGCCGCCGCGATCGCCTGCCTGTTCAATGCCGGCGAATACGACGACGACTACGTCCCCAAGCTGCTGAAATACTGCGAAACGAATCTGGGTGATATCTCCAACCAGGGTTTCGGCCATTGGCACTACGCCCACTACTACTACGCCCAGGTCAAGTATCGCGAGGGGGGCCAGGAGTGGGAAAACTACCGCGACAAAGTGGTCAATAAGCTGATTGCCGAAGCCTCGGACAACGGCAAGCAGGCCCACTGGAACCAGGGCTACATCGGCCCGATTTACACGACCGCCATCAACCTCACCATCCTGCAATTGGAAACCGGCGCCCTGCCGATTTATCAGCGTTGATTTTCCGCCGGTCCGCTCCCGCCTTAGCCCGTCGGAACCTCGAATTTTCCCGCGTCCTCTAGCCCCCACTGCATCCTGAACCCGGGCCGCTCCGCCGGCCCCTGCCCGGTCGGCCCAAGCAAGCTTTCCCAGCCGAGCTTCCCAGCGAAGCTTTACCGCCGAGCCGGCCGCCGTCATCCCTGAGGAACACCACGCATGACCGATCTTGCCGCACACGATTCTTCCATCCGCAAACTGGGGCAAGCCCGGGAGCGCATCACGGAGCAGCTCGGCCAGGTGATCGTCGGCCAGGAGCGGGTGATCGAGGAGCTCCTGATCTCGCTGTTCAGCCGCGGGCACTGCCTGCTCGAGGGCGTGCCGGGGCTGGCCAAGACGCTGATGATCAGCACGCTCTCGCGAGCGCTTAACCTGTCGTTCAGCCGGATCCAGTTCACGCCCGACCTGATGCCGGCCGACATCACGGGCACCGAGATCATCGAAGAGAACCGCACGACCGGGAGCCGCGAATTCCGCTTCCTGGAAGGACCGCTGTTCTCAAACGTGATTCTGGCCGACGAAGTCAACCGGACGCCGCCCAAGACCCAGGCGGCGCTGCTCGAGGCGATGCAGGAACGGCAGGTCACGGTCGGCCGGGTGCGGCACAAGCTGTCCGACCCGTTCTTCGTGCTGGCCACCCAGAACCCGATCGAGCAGGAAGGAACCTACCCGCTGCCCGAAGCGCAGCAGGACCGGTTCATGTTCAAGGTCTTCGTCCGCTATCCGAACTTCGAAGAGGAGTTCGAGATTGCCCGCCGCACGACCACCGCCCTGGTGGACAACATCGTCCCGGTGCTGACCGCGGAAGAAATCCTGGAGCTGCAGCGGCTGGTCCGCGAAGTGCCGGTGACCGACCACGTGATCCGCTACACGGTGTCGCTGGTCCGGCAAACCCGGGTGGGCGAGGTCGGCACTCCCGAATTCGTGCAGGACCAGGTCAGCTGGGGGGCCGGTCCGCGGGCCGTGCAATTCCTGATCGTGGGGGCCAAGGCCCGGGCCCTGCTGCACGGCCGCACGCACGTTTCGACCGACGACATCCAGGCCCTGGCCAAGCCCGTGCTGCGGCACCGGCTGGTGGTGAATTTTGCCGCCGAGAGCGAAGGGATTATGCCGGACGACATCATCGACCGACTGCTTCAGATCACTCCGACCAAAGAGGACGAGCTGACCCGCGATGCCCGATTCCAAAAGATTTTTGCATCCTGAGGCGATTGCCCGGATCGCGCGGCTGGAAGTGCGGCGCGGCACATCGTCGAGGGATTCCTGTCCGGAATCCATCGCAGCCCCTACTTCGGACAGTCGATCGAGTTCCTCCAGCACCGCCAATACGCCACCGGCGACGACCTGCGGCACATCGACTGGAAAGTCTGGGCCAAGCAAGATCGCTATTACGTCAAGCAGTTCGAGGAAGACACGAACCTGCGGGCGACGCTGCTGGTCGACGTATCGCAGAGCATGCAGTACGGCTCGGGCCCGCTCAACAAGTACGAGTACGGCTCGACGATCGCCGCCTCGCTGGCCTATCTGCTGCTGCGGCAGCAGGACGCCGTGGGCTGCACGGCCTTCGACGAGCAGATCCGCATGAAGGTGCCGCTGCGGACCAAGCGGACGCACCTCAACTCGATCATCCAGGCCCTGAACGTCGCCGAGCCGGCCCACAAGACCGATCTGACGCCGATCCTCCGCGGCGTGGCCGAGAGCTATCCGCGGCGGGGGCTGATGATCCTGATTTCCGACCTGCTGACCGAGCGGGAGGGTTTGCTCAAGGGCATCAAACTGCTCCGCCAGCAGGGGCACGATGTGATGGTGCTGCACGTTCTGGACGACGACGAGCTGGATTTTCCGTTCAGCGGTCCGACGCGGTTCGAGGGGCTGGAGCTGCCCGACTTCCTGAACTGCAATCCCCGCGCGCTGCGTGAGGGCTACCTGGCCGCGCTCGAAGCCTTTTTGACCGAAGTCCGCCGCGGCTGCGCGCGAACGGCGTCGACTACACGCTGATCCGCACCAGCCAGCCGCTCGACGCCGCGTTGGCCGCGTTCCTCGAGTCACCGCCTGGGCATGCACTGACGACGGAACTAAATCGACTGCCGGTCGTTCACGAATCGCTGCTCTGGGGTCTGCCGCTGTTGGGCGTGCCGATGCTGATCCATTTGATCAACCTGATGCGGCACCGCCGCGTCAAATGGGCGGCCATGGAGTTTCTGCTGGCCAGCCAGAAGCGGCACCGCACCTGGATCATCCTCAAGCAACTTTGCTGCTGTTGTTGCGGATGGCCGCCGTCGCGGCCGCCGTGCTGATGGTGGCCCAGCCGTGCGCAACCAGTGGGCCGCGCTGTTCGGCCAGACCAAGACCCATCACATCGTGCTCTGGGACGACAGCTTTTCGATGTCCGACCGCTGGGCCAATACCAGTGCGTTCGACCAGGCCCGGCAGGTCATCTGCGGCTGGCCGATCAGGCCGCCCAGCAGGACAATCCGCAGGCGTTCACGCTCCTGCGGTTCTCGCAGGCCGGCAGCGGCACGCGGGGCACGCAGCCCGACCTGCTCGAAGAACCGCTGACCGTGGGCTTCAAGGACCGGCTGAGCAAAATCCTGGCCCCGCTGCACCCCTCGCAAACGGCGGCCACGCCCGAAGAAGCCCTCGAGGCGATCGACCGCGTGCGCCCAGAAGCGGGACTTCGAGGACCGCGTCGTCTACCTGCTCTCCGACTTCCGCGCCGGCCAGTGGGACGATCCCAGCGTCCTGCGCAAGAGCCTGACGCGGCTGCAAGAATCGGGCGCGCAGTTGCAATTGGTCAATTGCGTCGACGGCACGCACTCGAATCTGGCGATCGCCGAGTTGCGGCTCGGCAGCGGCCCCCGCGCAGCGGGCGTGCCGCTGTGGATGGAAGTCGCAGTGACCAATTACGGTCCGCCGCCGGCGCGCGACGTGTCGGTGCCGCTGGAGGAAGACGGCCGGCCCGGCCGGCAGCGGTGATCGAGCGGATTCCCAGCGGCAAGACGGTAGCCCGGCGATTTCCCGGTCGTGTTCGCCACGGCGGGCGAGCATCAGGTCACGGCCCGGCTGCAGACCGACGCGGTCGCCGCCGACGACGTGCGCTACGCCGTGCTCGACGTGGCCGCGGCTCTGCCGGTGCTGGTCATCGACGGCGATGCCCGGGCCCAGGACGCGCTCTTCTTGACTTCGGCCCTGGCGCCGGCGGCAATAGCGTCAAAACGCGGATTGAACCCGATCGTCGAGTCGCCGCGGTTCCTGCGCGATCACGACCTGGCGACGGTACGACTCGATCTTCCTGCTGAATGTCGACCGGCTCGACCCGGCCGAGATCGAGCCGCTCGAGAGCTTATGTCCGTAGCGGCGGCGGGTGGGCATCTTTCTGGGTGAGCTGTCGCAGGCCGATTTCATCAACAAACATCTGTACCGCGACGGCGAGGGCCTGTTTCCGTTGCCGCTGGCCGGCCCGACCCAACTGCTGGTCGATCGGCTCGACAAGGCTCCCGATCTGGAAGTGACCGAGCATCCGATCTTTTCGGTGTTCGCGGGCGAGCGGAACAGCTTCTTGAGCACGGTGGTCGTCGAGCGGTACTTCGCCGCGCAGAAAAACTGGACGGCGCCGGCCGACTCCGAGACGCAGGTCATCGCCCGGCTGCGGAACCGAGCGCCGCTGGCCGTCGAGAAGCGGTTTGGCGAGGGCCGGGTCGTGGCCTTCCTGACCAAGGCGGCGCCGGTCGAGACGCCGCAAGGCAGTTGGAACAATTGGGGCCGCAACAATCCCAGCTACGTGGTCGCGATGCTCGAACTCGAGGCCTATCTGGCCGCAGCCGGCACGCCGAGCATCCGCACCTGGTCGGCAATCCGCTGACGGTCGCAGCTGCCCGCCGCGGAATTCCAGCCGCAGGTCCGGTTCGTGTTTCCACCCGAGCAGCACGGCGGCACGCTCACCGTCGACGCAACCGCCGGTGCCCACGAGCTGAAAGCCGTGCTCGACGACACCTGGGCCAGCGGCGTGTACGAGGCCCAGCTCGCGGAGCGCAACGACGGGACAGGTCGATGCGCGCCGCTATGCCGTCAATGTCGACCCGGCCGAAGGCGCGATGGATCGGCTCGAAGGACCGCAACTGGCCGAGCGACTGAGCGGGTTGAAGTACCATTATCAGCAGGCAGCCGACCTGGTCTACGACTCGGACCGGCTGGCGGGCCCGAACCTGGGCGAATACTTCCTGATGCTGCTGGTCGCGACTGCTGCTGGGCGAGCAGGTACTGGCCTATTCGACCAGTTATCATCCGGCTCCGGCCCGGGCCGCGGCGATCCGCGCGCGCGGCCTGCCGGGCGGAGCGCCGCCGGCGTCGGTGGAGGTGCCCGTTGATGTTCCAGCGCTGTTGGCCAAACGACGACCCGCACGACCTACGAGCTCGAGCAGCTCCAGTCGTTCACCGAGCGGTGGCACTACCTGGTGCTGGCCGTGGTGTGCGCGGCGATCGTGGCGTTCGTCGGCTACATGTACCGCCGCGACAGCGTGGAGCTGCGGCCCGGCGTGGCCGTGCTGTTGTTCACGCTGCGGCTGTTGGCCCTGGCCGGCATCCTGGCGTATTTCCTGGATCTGGAAAAACGCTCCGAGCGGAAGGTGATTCACAACTCGCGGGCGATCGTGCTGGTCGACACCAGCTTGAGCATGGGGCTGCACGACTCCGATTCGTCGAGCGTGCCCGCCACGCCCAATCGGCTCGAGCAGGTCGTGGCCGTGCTCGATGCGGGAGGCCTGGTCGAGAAGCTCCGCGAGACCAACGATGTGATCCTGGCCCGGTTCGATACCGACGCCAACCGAATCGTGTCGCTGGCCAAGTTGCCGCAAGCGACCGCCGGGCAGCCGGCGCCGGCCGCGACGGCCCCCACTCCGGACGATGCCGCGGTGGCAGCCTCGGCGACCGATTCCGTCGATTGGCGCGGCGCTCGTGCCGCAAGGGAGCGAAACCCGGCTCGGGCAGGCACTGCGCAACCTGATCGGCGAAGAACGCTCGATGCCGGTCTCGGGCATCATCGTCTTCAGCGATGGCGGCCAGAACGCCGGCGGCGACGTGCAATCGGCCATCGAGGCGGCCCGCGACGCCAAGATTCCGGTGTTTGCCGTGGGCGTCGGTTCCGACCGCCGACCCGCCAATGTGCGGATCAGCGATTTCGTGGCCCCGACCCGGGCCTATCCCGGCGACAGCTTCAACGTCACCGCCTACCTGCAATCGCAGGAGCTGGCGGGCCGCACGGTGAGCGTGGAGCTGACGTCGCGTCCCGCGGGCGAGGCCGGCAAGAACCAGCAGCCCAAGATCGAGGGGACCGAACGCGTCACCCTGGGCAATCGGGCCGAGATCGTGCCGGTCAAGTTCGAGATCAGTCCCACGCGAGCCGGCCGCAGCACGTTCCGCGTCGAGGTGAAGGCTCCGGCCGAGGACAACAACGCCACGGACAACGCCCAGGAGGCCGACGTCGAAATCGTCGACCGCAAGACCCGGATCCTGCTGGTGGCCAGCGGCCCGACGCGCGAGTACACGTTCCTCCGCAACATGCTCCGCCGCGACAAGGACGTGATCGTCGACGTGCTTTTGCAGTCGGGGCAGCCCGGCATCTCGCAGGATGCCAATCAAATTCTCGAACACTTCCCCTCCTCGCCGCAGGAGTTGTTCGACTACGACACGATCGTCGGTTTCGATCCCGACTGGCTGGCCCTCGACGGCGACGAGCTGAACCTTGTCGAGCGCTGGGTGGGCGAAAAGGCGGGCGGGCTGATCGCGATCGCCGGCCCGGTCGAGACCGACCACTGGGCCCAAGATCCCAAGATGTCGAAGATGCGGGGGCTCTACCCCGTCGAGTTCAATCGCCGGTTGACGCTCATGGAAGAAGGCCGCTTCGGCTCCGAAGTGCCCTGGCCGCTGGAATTCACCCGGGCCGGCGTCGAGGCGGAGTTTCTCTGGCTCGCCGACAGCGGGCCGGCCAGTCAGGCGGCCTGGGCCGCGTTCCCCGGTGTGTACGGTTACTACGGCGTACACGGGGCCAAGCCCGGGGCCACGGTCTATGCCCGCTATTCCGATCCGGAAGTCGCCGGCGGCGGCGAGCTGCCGGTGTACCTGGCCGGTCACTTTTACGGCGCCGGACAAGTCTTCTACCTGGGCAGCGGCGAGATGTGGCGGCTGCGGGCGATCGAGGAATCGTACTTCGAGCAGTTCTACACCAAGCTGATCCGGCACGTTTCGCAGGGCCGGCTGCTGATCGGCTCGAGCCGCGGCATGTTGCTGGTCGACCGCGACCGCTACCTGCTGGGGGGCACGGTGGTGCTCCGGGCCCAGCTCAGCAATGCCCAGTTCGAGCCGCTCGACGTGCCGCAAGTCACGCTCCAGATCGTGCTGCCGGACAGCACCGTCCAAAGTCTGGTCCTGACGGCCGACCAGGAGCGCAAGGGGATGTACGGCGGCCAATTCACGGCCCTGCAGGAAGGCACCTACCGGCTGGAACTGGCGGTGCCCGGCAGCGAAGAGGAGCCGCTCTCGCGGCGGATTCAAGTGAAGGTACCCGACCTCGAGCGGGAGAATCCGCAGCGCAACGACGCCCTGCTGAGCGAGTTGGCCGAGCGGACCGGCGGCCTGTATTACGTCGGCGCCGATTCGGCGCTCGGCCGGCGGGGCATGCCGGCCGTCGCGGCGCAGCTTAAGGATCGGACCGAAGTCACTTATCTGGCCGGCGTCAAAGATCTGGAGTTCGAAGAGCGCTGGATGTGGATCCTGCTGGGCGTGATCTGCGGCGCGCTGTTTTTGGAATGGACCATTCGTCGACTGTCGAAACTGGCATGAGCACCACCTACGATACCAGCCGCCCTGCCCGACTGGCGCCGAGCCTGGACTCGGTCCTCCGCCGCCTGCGGCGCTCGATCCGGGCGTATGTCTGGGCCGACGGGATCGCGCTGTTGGCGATCGTGCTGGGGCTGGCGTTCTGGATCAGCCTGGCGTTCGACTGGCTGTTCGAGCCCCCCGCGGCGCTGCGGATCGCGATCATCGCCGCGGCGGGAATCGCGCTGGCCTGGGTGCTGTTGAGCCGGATTCTTGGCCGGACGCTGGTTTCGCTGGGCGATCGCAGCATGGCGGTGCTGTTGGAACGCCGCTTCGGCCGTTTTCAAGACAGCCTGCTGACCACGGTCGAGCTGGCCCAGTCGCCGGCGCACGCCGCAACCTTCAATCCCGAGATGCTGGTCCACACCGAGCAGGACGCGCTGTCCGGCGTGGCCGACCTGCGGCTGCGGCAGGTCTTCGATCTGCGTCCGCTGGTCAGGCGGATCGCCCTGGCGGTGGTGCTGCTGGCCACGGTGCTCGTGTTCGGCCTGCGGGCGTCCGACGCCATGGGCGTCTGGGTGCGGCGGAACTTGCTGCTCTCCAATGAACTTTGGCCCCGCAAAACGCGACTCATCGTCGCAGGCTTTGACGAAAACCAGCGGGTCAAACTGGCCCGCGGGGCCGACTTCGATCTCTTGGTCCGGGCCGACGCCGGAGCCGAGCGCGAGGTGCCGGAGCTGGTCGAAGTCCGCTACCTGCAAGGGGGCGCCCGTGGCCGCGACAACATGAGCCGCTCCGGTCAGGCCGTGGCCGGGCGGGACGCGTTTCAGGATTTCAATTACACGTTCAAGGACGTGCTCACGCCGGTCGAGTTTTACGTCCGCGGCGGCGACGACCGGCAGGGCCCCTATTATCTCGACGTGGTCGACAGCCCGACGGTGGGCCAGATGATCCTGCACTGCCAATACCCGGAGTACATGCGGCGGGCCGGGCGCGACATCCCCGTCGCCGGCGCCATGCAGTTGCCCCGCGGCACACGGGTGACGATCGAGGGGCAAACGAACAAGGATGTCGTCCAAGTGCAGATCGACGACCTGGTTGACGAGGCCACGCCGATTACCCACAAGCTCGACCTGGCCGGCCGGCCGGCCGAGGAGCGGCGCCGCTTCGAGTACGTGATCGACTCGCTCGACGGCGACAAGACGCTCCGCTTCACCCTGCTCGACACCGACAACATCCGCAGCCGCGATCCGGTCCGCTTGTCGCTCTCGGCCGTGGCCGACGAGGCCCCGCAGATCGGCGCCGCAGCTCAAGGGGATCGGCTCGGCGATCACGGCTCGGGCTCGGCTGCCGATGGTCGGCGAGTTGAGCGACGACTACGGATTGGCGAAGGCCTGGTTCGCGTTCCACGTCGACGATGGGCCGGCCCGCGAACAGGCCCTGACCACGCGGATCGACGGGCAGGATCACCTGCAGCTCGACGAGGCCCTGGAAGTCGAGCCGCTCGGCCTGGCGCCGAAACAGAAGCTGCACCTCACGCTCGAGGCGGCCGACACCTACGCCCTGGGCGAGGCGCCGAACAAAGGGACGAGCCAGCACTACCTGCTCGACGTCGTTACGCCCGAGCAACTGCGGTCGCTGCTCGAAGCCCGCGAGCTGCTGCTGCGGCGGCGGTTCGAGACGATCATTCAAGACACGACCGAAAACCGCAACGCGCTGGCCCGGATGGAATTCGGCCCGGTTGCCGCCGGAGAAAAACCGGCCGGCGCCGCTGCTGGCGGCCCAGGGGGCCAAGCGGCCGGCGGCCCGGAGGGGCAGGTCATCGATCCCCAGGCTCCCAAGCCGCCCGCCGGCCCCAAGACGCCCAGCGGCCCCAAGACGTTGATCGAGCCGGGGGACGAGCCGGGCCCAGCACCCCAGGCCGGCGGCGCGGACGACGACCCGCAATCGGCGGCCCAGCGGCGGCTCGCCCTCCGCCGCGTACACGCCGAACGGGCGCTGCAAAACGCCCAGCGGAGCGCCGACGAGACGCTCGGCGTGGCCGGCTCGTTCGACACGATCCGCGAGGAACTGGTCAACAACCGGGTCGACACCGAAGAGCTAAAAAACCGGCTCAAAGACGGCATCGCCGACCCTTTGCGGCGGATCTCCGGCGAGATGTTCCCCGAACTGGAACGGCGATTGCGGCTGCTGCAGGCCCGCCTGACCGACCCGGCCGAGGGTGCCGCCCTGCAAGCGTCCGCCCTGGAGCAGGCCGACGCGATTCTGGTCGAAATGAACCAGGTCCTCGCTAAAATGGTGGAACTGGAGACTTTCAACGAAGTGCTCGACCTGCTGCGGGGGATCATCGACTCGCAGGAAAACATCCATCAGCGAACCAAACAGAAACAAAAAGAGAAGCTCCGCGATCTAATTGAAGAATGAGCCCGTTTTCGCCCCGCTTCGTCCAACTGAGGCCGGGCGGGGAAGATAACCGGCTGGCGCGGCGAAAATGGCTTGACTGCGGTCCGTTTCGGCGGCATCCCCTGTTAAGGCAGGAGTGAAAACCATGTCCTTTCGACGCGGCATCCAGCGGGCGGCCCTTCTGACCGTGGCCGCTATCGGCCTTCGGCTGGCGCTCGGCGGCAATTGCCGGGCCGAGGACGCCCCTACGGCGCCGCCCGCCAATGCGCTGCCCCGCCCGCCAAAGCGGCAGCGCCTGCCTCGTTGGCGAGCGAGCAGAAGCTGATCGCCGAGCGATTCGACGAGCTGAAGGACAAGCTGCTGCGGATGGCCGAGCTGACGGCCGCCACCGATCCCCGCCGGGCGGCGCCTGTTGCGCAAGGCGGTCGCCCAGGCCAACGACCGGGCATCGATGCCCAGTTCGGTGAGCTGGTCGACCTGTTGGGCACGACCGCCTGGCCCCGGCCGTCAAGAATCAGGAAGGCGTGCAGCAGGACCTCAACCGGCTGCTCGACCTGCTGCTCAGCGAAGACCGCAGCAAGCGGATCCAATCCGAAAAGGAACGGATTCGCGAGTACATCAAGCGCGTCAACAAGATTATCAGCGAACAGAAAGAGCTGCAGGGCGAAACCGCGGGCGGCGCCGATCCCAACAAGACCGGGGACGAACAAGGCAAGCTCGCCGAAAAAACCGCCGAACTCGCCCGCGACATTCAGAAGAACGAAGGCGCCAAGAGCGGCGCAGAGCGAAGCCGACTCGCACGCCCAAGGCGAAGGCAAGGGTGAGGGCAAGGGTGAGGGCAAGGGTGAGGGCAAGGGTGAGGGCAAGGGTGAGGGCAAGGGCGAGGGCAAGGGCGAAGGCAAGGGCGAGGGCAAGGGCGAAGGTAAAGGCGAGGGCAAGGGCGAAGGTAAAGGCGAGGGTAAGGGCGAAGGCAAAGGTGAGGGCAAGGGCGAAGGCAAAGGTGAGGGCAAGGGCGAAGGTAAAGGCGAGGGCAAAGGCGAGGGCAAGGGCGAGGGTAAAGGCGAGGGCAAGGGCGAAGGTAAAGGTGAGGGCAAGGGCGAAGGTAAAGGCAAAGGAAAGGGCAAAGGCCAGGGTCAGGGCCAAGGCCAAGGCCAGGGCGACGACGCGCAAGGCGACGATGCTCCGGCCCCCGACGATCAGCAGCAGAATCCGGCTCAAAAGCGAATCGAGCAGGCCGAGCGGAAATGCGCGAAGCTCAGCGCAAGCTGGAAGAGGCCAAGCGCGGCGACGCCGTCGAGAAACAAGAAGAAGCCAAGCGCGAACTGGAGCTGGCCAAGGCCGAGCTCGAGGCCATCCTCCGCCAGCTGCGCGAGGAAGAGGTGGCCCGGATGCTCGCCATGCTCGAAGCCCGGTTCCGCAAAATGCTCGAATCCCAGATCGAAGTCTACGAAGGCACCAAGCGGGTCGATCGCGTGCCGCGGGCCGATCGCGATCGGGATAGCGACATCGAGTCCGGCCGCCTCAGCCGCAAAGAAGCCGCGATCGTCGTCGAGGCCGACAAGGCCCTGGCGATGCTGCACGAAGAAGGCTCTGCCGTGGCCTTTCCCGAGGCGGTCGGCGACATGCGCGACGACATGGAACAAATCGTGGTCCGGCTGGCGCAGGCCAAGGTGGGTCGAGATCACCCAAGGGTTCGAAGAAGACATCATCGTGGCCTTGGAGGAGCTGATCGCCGCCCTGCAAAAGGCCCAGAAGGACATGCAAAACAAATCCAAGCCCATGCCCGGCAGCGGCGGCCAGCCCGGCGAACCGCCGCTGGTCGATCCGATCGCCGAGATCAAGATGATTCGTTCGATGCAGATGTGGGTCAACAAGCGCACCAAGCGCTACGCCGAGCTGACGCAGACCGAGCAGGCCGAGCGCCCGAGTTGCTCGACGGCGCTCAAGCGGTCTGACCGAGCGCGAACAGCGGATCCATCGGATCACACGCGACATCGTCGTGGGGAGGAATCAATGAACCGCCAAGTTTTGACCGCTGCCCTGCTGGCCGGCTGCTGCCTGGCGGCGCCGTTGCGCCCGCGGGCCGCTACGTGCCGACGAAGTGCCGGGCGACCAGGTCTTCGCCCAGAAGGCCAGCTGGCAGCCGCCCACCGCGGTGGCCGTGCGCGAACCAGTTGCAGCCGCTCTTGCGAGCGCGAGTCGACCGACGAAGCGCCTGCGCCAGGCCGTGGCCGCCTTGTGGCAAGCGGCCGACACCTGGAGCGAGCCGGGCCGGGCGTTCGACCAACTGACCGCCAGCCTGGCCCTGCTCGATCCCGCGGCTCGGCGATTTGGTCGAGTTGTGCTCTCGGCCGCGCGACCGGATCGTGCTGCCCGACTTTGCCTGGCTGGCGGATGAAAAGACCCCCGCCGTCGAGCGGCACAATTTGCGGCTGTTGCTGGGCCGGTGGCTGGTTCAGGAGCGGCTGATCGACGAAGCCCAGGGCAGCTCGGTCGCTCCAGCCGGACCAGGTCGCCGATCCGGCCAGCCTGCTGTTCTATCAGGCCGTGGTGCTGCACGAACGCTGCAAAAAAGCGCCGGCCTGGAAACGATCGCCAGGCTGCCGAACGCGAAGGGACATTGCCCCGCCGATATGTTTCGGTGGCCAGGCTGATGGAGGCCGATCTCTACGCCGCTCAAGGACGACTCGCTCGACCACATCGCCCGGCGGATGGACGACGTCCGTCGCCGGCTCGACCTGGGCCGGGCCGGTCCCAAAGTCCGCGAGGTCGAAGACGGCGTGATCAAGTCGCTCGACAAGCTGATCAAGGAGATGGAGGACAGCAGCCGCTGCCGCCGCGATAGCCGCCGCCGGCGCCGGGGCAACATCCGCCCATCGCTCCCGCGCCCGACAGCATGCCGCTGCGAGGGCAAAGGCCCGGGCAAAGTGGACCAAGAAGATATCGGCCACGAAAGCGGCTGGGGCGATTTGCCGGCCAAGCAGCGGAGGAAGCCCTGCAGCAGATTGGCAAGGACTTTCCCGCCCACTACCGCGACGTGATCGAACAATACTTCCGCAAGCTGGCCAGCGAGGAGTCCGACCGACCGATGAGTGCTCGAGCCGGAAACTCGCCGCCGCTGTTGCGACCGGCCGCGGACTGGCTCGCCTGCTGTTGGGCGTCGCTCGCGGTGCTCGGTCGCCGGGACGGCGCTCGCCGGACCGTGACGGTCGAAACACTCGACGGACAGCAATCGACCGGCGAGCTCGTCGCGCTGGGAGGCGCAAGGGCTGGTGATCGAAACCCGCGAACGGCCGCGAGACGCTTGCGCCGGCCAGCGTGCTGTCGATCAAGCCGGCCGGCCGCGCGCCGCCCCCGGCCAAAGCCACGGCTGCCGAGTCGAACTGGTCGACGGGTCGCTGCTGGCTCGCCACCGCCTATCACTCGACGGCGGCACGGCCCGGATCGAGCTGGTCGGCGGCGGCCGAGCTGGACGTGCCCGACGCGGGCGATCCGCTGGGTGCGGTTCGTGGGCGAGGAGCGCAGCGATAAGCTGGCCAAGGACTGGGCCCGATCGTCGAGGGCAACCGGGCCGGCCGACCTGCTGGTCGTCCGCAAGCAGGGCGCGCTCGACTATCTCGAGGGCGTGCTGGGCGACGTCGACGACGAAATCGTGCACTTCGAGCTCGACGGCGACCCGATTCCCGTCAAGCGGCCCAAGGTCGAAGGCCTGATCTACTATCACGCCAAGGGTGACCGCTCGCCGAACCGCTCGCCGTGGCGCGTCGATCGCGGCGGCTCGCGGTGGCAGTCGCTCGATCGAGCCGGCCGGCCAGCCGGAACCTAAAAACGCCCAGCGGCGTGACGGTCGCACTGGCGCTCGCCGAGCGTCGAGCGGCTCGATCTGGCCAGCGTCAACACGCAGTACCTGGGCGACTTGGAACCGGTGTCGTTCGTCTATGCCCCGTACTTCGGCCCCCAAGACCGAACTGTCGGTCCTGGCCGATCGATCCGGCCGCCGCCGCGACGCAGGCTTCGACGGCGGACCGCTGAAGCTCGACGGCAAGGCCTACAGCCGGGGCGTGCTTTGCACTCGCGGAGCGAGGTCGGCTATCGCCTGCCGGGCAAGTATCGCCGGTTCAAGGCCCTGGTCGGCATCGACGACGCCGTCCGGCCGGGCGGCGACGCCCAGCTGGAAATTCGCGGCGACGGCAAACTACTATGGGAAGGTCGGATCCGCGGCTCCGAACCCGCCCAGCCGCTCGATCTGGACATCGCCGGCGTCAAACGGATCGACATCCTGGTCGATTTTGGCGCCGATTTGGACATTGCCGACGTCGTCGACCTTTGCGAAGCCAGGATGATCAAATGACGCAGTTCACGGAACGTTGCCGGGGGCACGATTGGCAGCCGCGGGCTTGCTCGCCGAGCGTGCTCGCCCTGACCATGTCGGCGACGGGGCCGTGGCGGCCGAGGTCGATCCCGGGTGCTGGAGGCCGAGGCCAGCCGCGTGGCGGTGGTCGAGCGGGCCAGCAGCTTCGCCGTGGCCGTGTTCGCCGCCGACGGCCAAGGCGGCGGCTCGGGCGTGCGTCATCACGCCCGACGGCTACGCCCTGTCGAACTTCCACGTCACCCGCGAGGCGGGCGACGCCATGAAGTGCGGCATGGCCGATGGCCGGCTGTACGACGCCGTGATCGTGGGCATCGACCCGACCGGCGACGTGGCCCTGATCAAGCTGCTGGGCCGCGACGACTTTCCCCATGCCGAACTGGCCGACAGCGACAAGGTGCGAGCCGGCGATTGGTGCTTTGCCATCGGCAATCCGTTTCTGCTGGCCACCGACTTCAAGCCGACCGTCAGTTACGGCGTGATCTCGGGCGTGCATCGCTACCAGCCTCCGGCCGGCACGCTGCTGGAATACACCGACTGCCTGCAGGCCGACGCGGCGATCAATCCCGGCAACTCGGGCGGACCGCTGTTCGACGCCGAAGGGCGGCTGATCGGCATCAACGGCCGCGGCTCGTTCGAGAAGCGGGGCCGGGTGAACGTCGGCGTCGGCTACGCCATTTCGATCAACCAGATCAAGAATTTCCTCGGCCACTTGAAGAGCGGCCGGATAGTCGACCACGCCACGCTCGGGGCCCGGCTGGCCACCGACGGCACGGGCCGCGTGATCGTCGACGACATCCTGCCCACGAGTCGACGCCTTTCGCCGCGGCCTGCGCTACGGCGACGAGGTGCTCAGCTTCGCCGGCCGGCCGGTCAGCACGGTCAACGGCTTCAAGAACATCCTGGGCATCTTTCCCAAGGGCTGGCGCGTGCCCCTGAGCTACCGCCGCGACGACCAGATTTACGACATCCTGGTGCGGCTGTCGGGCGTACACAACGAGGCCGAGCTGGCCGCCCTGTTGGCCGGTCCGACCGAGAAGGGCAAGCAGCCCGACGGCCGGCGGCCGAAGAAACCCGATCCGCAGCGCGATCCTGAGGCGCCTAAGCCCGACAAGCCGCGCGAGCCGCAGCCCGACGGTCCCCAGCCCGACGATCCGCACGCCAGGCGCGGCCCACTCCGCCGCCGATGTCGGAGCTCGCCAAGCAGCATTTCACGGCCCGGCCCGGCTACGTGAACTACTACTTCAATCAACTGAATCAAGACCGGGTCTGGAAAGCCCTTCTCGAGCCACGGCGACGTGGCGGCGATGAAGGGTCGCTGGACGATCTCGGGCGAGGTGGCCGTCGGGCGGCGAGTTCGAGTTCGACGTCGACGACAAGTCGGCCCAAATCACGTTGCCCGGCGGCCAGGCCAAGGTCGACCTGACCGGCTCGCTCGCCGATTCGCTCGGCGCCGCCGGGAAGCGGCGGGCTGCTGGTCACGCTCGGCTTGTGGCAGCGGCTGATGGCGCTGGGCCCGGCAAATTCGGCTCGATGCACTACGTGGGCACCGCGCCTTCGCCGGGTCATGCCGGTTTGGTGGACGTGCTGTCGGGCACGCATGGCAGCGTGGATTGCCGGTTTTCGGTCGATCCGGCCGACGGGTCCTGGTCGCGTTGGAAATGTCTGCCCGACGACGATGCCGATCCGTGCGAGGTCTACTTCGAGCGAGTATCGCGAGATCGACGGCCGGATGTTGCCGCGGCAGATCGAAGTCCGCTACGGCGACGGCATCTACCAGTTGTTCGCCTGCAAGCAGTTCAAGTTCGAGCCCGCTTGGCCAAGGACAGCACCGTGAGAAGCAGCCGTGAAGAGCCGGCTCGTGCAATCGGCAGCCGCGCACTCGCCCGAGTCGTGCTCGCGTTGCGCGCTGGCTCTGCTGTCGCCGCTGCGGCCGATCGCGCGCCCTGCCCACGGCCGCGGACGGCCGCGGGCCTCTTCGCCGCGGCGATCGCCGCAGGCGCAGCCGAAGATGGTCAAGATCTACGGCGCGGGCGGCTTCCGCGGGCTGGAGCCTTATCAGAGCGGGTTTCTGATTTCGGCCGAGGGTCACATTCTGACCGTCTGGAGCTACGTGCTCGACACCGACTACATCACGGCCCGCTCAACGACGGCCGCAAGTTCGAGGCCAAGCTGGTCGGGGCCGATCCGCGGCTGGAAATCGCCGTGCTCAAGATCGACGCCGCCGACCTCGCCCATTTCGATCTGGCCGCAGCGTCCCGGCCGACGCCGGTTCGCGGGTGCTGGCCTTCAGCAATCTGTTCGGCGTGGCCACCGGCGACGAACCGACAGCGTGCAGCACGGCGTAGTGGCGGCCAAAACCCGGCTCGACGCCCGCCGCGGCGCTACGAGACTCCTTATCACGGCCCGGTCTATGTGCTCGACGCGATGACCAACAATCCCGGCGCCGCGGGCGGAGCGCTGACCAACCCCAGGGCGAGCTGTTGGGCATGCTGGGCAAGGAACTGCGCAACTCGCAGAACAACATCTGGCTCAACTATGCCATTCCGCGTCGACGAAATGTCCGCGTCGGTCGACGAAATCGTCGCGGGCAAGGCCGTCCGCCACGGCAAGGAAAACAAGCGCCAAGCCCGAGCGGCAGGCTCGATCTGGCACGGCTGGGTCTGGTGCTGGTCCCGACGTGCTGGATCGCACACCGCCATTTCTCGACGAGATCCGGCCCGGCTCGCCGCCGCGGCCGCGGCCGGCTTGCGGGCCGACGATCTGATCGTGTTTATCGGCGACCGCCTGGTCCAATCGCTCAAGGCGCTGGCGCGAGGAGCTGGCCCAGCGTCGACGCCCGACGCCGAGGTGAGGCTGGTCGTCTGCGCAGCCAGGACCTGATCGACGTCCAGCTCAAGGGCCGAACCGGCCGAGCAGGCCGCTGCATCTCGAGCATTATCAGCGGCCGATCCGAGCAGCAGTGCCGACGAATCGGAATCTGCACGTTTCCTCGCCGAGTTCGTCGCTCGGCATGTCCGCTGCTCTTGCGCGGCATGCTCGCCTGGCGGCTCTGCGCCGCGCGGCTGCCGCGGCGGGCTCGCTCGGCCGAGCTGGAAGAACAGGCCATCCGCGCCGCCGTCGAGCGTGTCGCACCGGCGGTGGTGCGGATCGAAACCGTCGGCGGGCTGGAGCGGGTGGGCGAGGTGCTCGTCGGCACCGGCCCGACGACGGGCCTGGTCGTTTCGGCCGACGGCTTCATCGTTTCCAGCGCGTTCAACTTCGTGCAGAAGCCCGACTCGATCTTGGTCGCCCTGGCCGACGGCACTCGGCTGCCGGCCAAACTGGTCGCCACCGACCACAGTCGGATGCTGGTGCTGCTGAAGGTCGAAGTCGATCGCACCGCTCGCCGTGCCCGAGACGGTCGCCGGCCGACAGACTTGCGAGTCGGCCAATGGGCCATCGCGGTGGGCCGCACCTTCGACAGCCGACAAGCCGAACGTCTCGGTCGGGATCGTCAGCGCCCTGAATCGCGTGTGGGGCAAGGCCGATTCAAACCGACGCCAAGATCTCGCCCGCCAATTACGGCGGACCGCTCGTCGACATTGGCGGCCGCGTGCTGGGTGTGCTGGTGCCGCTTGCGCCCGACGCCAACAGCCAGGTGGCCGGCGTCGAGTGGTACGACTCGGGCATCGGTTTCGCCGTGCCGCTGGAGCACGTGCTGAAGGTCCTGCCCCGCTGGTCGGAGGGCAAGGATCTGCACACCGGCATCCTGGGCATCAACCTCAAGGCAACGATCCGTACACCCAGCCGGCCGTGATCGCGGCTTGCCGGGTGAATTCGCCGGCCTACGACGCCCTCTGCAAGCCGGGGACACGGTCGTCGAGATCAACGGCAAGCCAGTGACGCGCCAGGCGCAGCTCAAGCAGGAATTGAACCGGTTCTACGCCGGCGACAACGTCCACCTGGTCGTGCTGCGCGGCGAGCAGCGGGTCGAGCAGGACATCGAGCTGGTCGACAAGCTCCAGCCCTACGAGTTTCCGTTCCTGGGCATCCTGCCGCGGCGGCCCGTGGGCGGCGAGCCGCAGGGCCTGATCGTCCGTTATGTGTATCCGGGCAGTCCGGCGGCCGGAGCGGGCTTGCAATCCGGCGACCGCATCACGTCGCTCGGGGGAAGCGAGATCAAGGATGCCACGGCCGCGGCCGAGCGGCTCCGCAGCCTGCAGCCTGATGCCAAGACGGCAATCGCCTGGGAGCGCGACGGCAAGCCATCGACAGCCGAGATCGTGCTCGGCCGGTTGCCGGCCGATCCGCCGGCCGAACTGCCGCCGGCGCACGGCGCCGTGAAAGCGGCGGAAGGTGTACTGCCCGCCTTGGGCGTGGTGGAGATCAAGATTCCGGAAGTGAAGAACGACTGCATCGCCTACGTGCCGCCGGATTACAACCCGGCCGTGGCCTACGGCGTGGTGATCTGGCTGCATGCCCCGGGGGGCGACAAGCAGGACGAATTGCTCGCCCGTTGGCGGGACCAGTGCCAGAAGAACGACCTGATCCTGCTGGCTCCCAAGACGCCGATCCCACCCGCTGGCAGCCGAGCGAAGCCAAGTTCGTCCAGCAGACGCTGGCCGAGATCGTCAAGACGTACAACGTCGATCGCAGCCGGATCATCGTCCACGGCCAGGAAGGGGCGGCTCGCTCGCCTACCTGGTGGGCTTTGCCGACACGGATCTCATCCGCGGGATTGCCCCGGTCGCGTCCGCAATGCCGCAGCTGGCCGCCGCGCCCGACAACGACCCGCTCCACCGGCTGGTCTTCCTGATCGCCACGGCCAGCAAGAGCCCCTTTGCGCCGGCGCTGGAAGCGGGCATCAAGAAGCTCCGCGAGGCGAAATTCCCCGTCGCGGTCCGCGATCTGGGCGAGCAGCCCGCGCTACCTGAACGCGGGCGAGTTCGCCGAGCTGCTGCGTTGGATCGATTCGCTCGACCGGCTGTAGAGCGCGGCGCGAATTGGCGCGACCGGCTTGGCTGCCGCCGCTTTGAGCAACTCGACGATCTCGGCGTGCCCTTTTTCGCTGGCCCAGTCGAGCGCCGCGCGGCCCTGGGAATCGCGATGGGCCGGATCGGCGCCGGCATCCAAGAGCAGCCGGAAGACGTCGACGCGGCCCTTCTCGGCGGCCATGCTCAGGGCCGTGTAACCTTTGTTGGTCTGCTCGTTCGGCTTGGCGCCGGCGGCCAGCAATCGCTTGACCGCGTCGGCATAGCCGCCGTAGGCGGCCGACATCAGGGCCGTGCCGCCGACGGAGTCCTGGGCGGCCGGATCGGCGCCGGCGGCCAACAATCGCTCGATCACCGGCAAACGCCCCTGGCTGGCGGCGCCATCAGAGCGGTCGAGCCGTAATGGCTCGCCGTGGCGGGGTTGGCCTTGTGCTCCAGCAGCAGCTGAACGATTTCTTCCCGGCCGCTGCGGGCGGCCCAGATCAATGGCGTGGTGCCGGAGGCGTCGGGCCGATCGACCTCCACGCCTTGCTCGACGAGCCAGGCCACGACGTCCAGGTGGCCGTTTTCGCAGGCCATGCTGAGGGCCGAAAAGCCCGACTGGGAACGCGCGGCCGGATCGGCCCCCCGCTCGGCCAATAGTTGCACGATCTCCAAGCGGCCGTGAAAGGCGGCCTGCATCAGGGCCGTGGCCCCACGGCGGTTGGCGACCGTTAGCTCGGCTCCGTGGTCGAGCAGCAGCCGGGCGACCTCAGGCGTCGCCGCCCAGATCAGCGGCGTATTGCCCTCGACGTCGCGGTGATTGGGATCCTGCCGTCGCTCGAGGCAGAAAGCGACGACCGGCTGCTGGCCCCGCTCGGCTGCCAGGGCCAAGGCCGTGTAGCCCTTCTGGCTCGTGGCGTCGAGCGGAATGCCCTGCTCGGCCAGATATTCGACCACCGGCAGTTGGCCCCGGGCGGCGGCCAGCATCAGCGGCGTGCTGCCTGTCTGGTTGCGCCTGGACGTCGGCACCAGCCTCGATCAACCGCCGGGCAATTTCCGGGGTGGCCGCCCACATGAGCGGCGTATTGCCGTCGGCGTCTTTGCCGTCGGCCGCCGCGCCGGCGGCGAGCAGCGCTCGACCAATTCCGGCGCGCCTTTTTCGGCCGCCATGCTCGAGCGCGGTGTAACCGCGCTGGGTGCGGGCCTGAGCCTTGCCTCCCTCGGCCAACAGATACCGCGCGCGACGGCGAGGTGCCCGCCGACGGCCGCCTGCATCAGGGGCGTGTGTCCCTGCCTGCCCTGGGCTTCGAGATTGGCCCCCTGCTCGACCAGCCACCGGACGACGTCCAGATGTCCATGCTCGGCGGCTTTGGCGAGCGCCGTCGAGCCGCCGCTGTCGCGCACTTCCAAGTCGGCGCCGGCGGCGACGAGCGACTGCAGCTCGGCGAGCTTGCCGGCATCGGCAGCCGACACCACGGCCGGCGGCTCCTCGGCGGGCAACCGGCGTCCGCAGCTCAGCAACGCCGCAAGCCCACAGACAACAGCGAAAATGCTACGAATGGGCATGCAAATCGCTCCTGTTGTTGGACCTGGTCCGGCCTTCAGGATAACGCCGGCCGGAAGCTGGAAGCAAATCTGCTCAGGTCCTACAATTTGGCTTGCGGAGCGGTCGTGCGGCAGCCAATCGGCTCGCCGCTCGACCAATTCTGCGCTCGCCGACGTTGACTGGCGCGAGCTCAACTGCGGTACACGCATCCTAAGAGGTCGAGATCATGGAAACCAACCTCCACGCCCACATCAAGCCCTATCGGGTCGGGATCTATGCCCAAATGGACCAGGCCGATGCCGCCGTCCGCGGCTTGCTGGCCGCCGGCTTCACCGACCGGGAGATCAGCGTGGTCTGCAGCGACAAAGTCAAAGAAGCCCATTTCCGCCGCTTCGAGCACCAGGGAGCCGGCCGCACCCATTCCGCGGCGGCCGCCGCCAGCGGGGCCGCCATCGGCGGGCTGGTCGGGCTGCTCTCGATGGCCGCCTTCGTCACCAGCACCGGCGGGCTGGGAATATTCGTGGTCGGACCGCTGTTCGTCGGATCGGCGGGGGCCGGGGCCTTCGTCGGCGGATTGATGGGCGCGATGACCACCCGCGGGCTGGAAGAGGAACTGGCCAACTACTACGACCAGGCCGTCGTTCAGGGCAAGATCCTCGTCGCCGCCGAGGCCCACGGCCACGACGCCGAGGCCCGGCTGGCCAAGGCCGACGCCGTCCTGCGGGCCGCCGGCGCCGAGCCGGTCGCGCTGGAGCAGGGTTGAAGCTTGCGGAACGATCCGCCTTTGGCCGGGTCTCCGATTGCCAATGTGGGGCATGACGCAGTGCGAATTGCACCTTTCGCTGGCGGGGCTGCTGCCGCATACTGATCCCGCGCCTCGCCCCCCTGCCCTCAGCAATAGCCCCGCTCGCCCGTGATGGAAACGTATGTCCTGCTTTGCCTGACCGCGGCGGCCGCCGGAGCGATCAACTCGGTGGCCGGCGGCGGGACGCTGCTGACGTTTCCGGTGCTGTTCGCGGCATTGGGCACCACGGCGCATGACTCGGTCGTCGCGAATGCCACGAGCACGGTCTCCCTGGTGCCCGGCGCGCTGGCGGCGTTGTGGGGCTATCGCAGCGAGCTGCAGCCGGTGCGGCGCTGGGCCCGGTTGCTGGCGTGGCCGAGCCTGGCGGGCGGGATCATCGGCTCGATCCTGGTCGTCGCCAGGCCCGAGTCGTTCAAGGTGGCGATTCCCTGGTTGATCCTGACCGCGGCGTTGCTGTTCGCCCTGCAGCCGCTGATCGCCCGCTGGACCGGCATTGGTCGCCCGCGCTCGGAGGTGTCGCCGAAAATGGCGGCCGCGATCGCGCTGTTTCAGCTGGGTATCGCGATTTATGGCGGCTATTTCGGGGCCGGCATCGGCATCCTGATGCTCAGCTCGTTGGGCATGATGGGCCTGTCGGACATCCACCAGATGAACGCGCTCAAATCGCTGTTAGGCGGAATCATCAACGGCGTTTCGGTGGCGGTGTTCATCTATCACGGCGTGGTGCATTGGCCCTATGCCCTGGCAATGGGCGCGGCCAGCATCGTGGGCGGCTACCTGGGCGCACGAATCGCAAGGCGGCTGAACCGCAACCTGGTGCGGATGGCGGTCGTGGTGATCGGCTTCAGCCTGGCGACCTATTACTTCTACGTCACGTTCTGCGCCAGCCGCGACAGCTCGAACAAGAAGATGCCCGACGCCACCGCCACGTTGAGCGAATCGGTGCCGGCGGCCATCGGAATGGTGAGCTGAACGTCGCACAGGCTCGAGCCACAGCGGTTCGAGGCCGTGCCCTTCGCTGCCGAACAGGATCGCCAGCCGATTCGGCCGGACGCGCCGCCGAGCGGCACGGCGCCGGCCCCGAGCACCGTGGCCCAGCGCTCGAAGCCAAAGCGCCGGCCGAGCGCCGTAAGATCGGCCGCCAAGTTCTGTGATTCGACGACGGGCAATCTGAGCGCCGCGCCCATCGAGACGCGGAGCACGCGGCGCGAAAACGGATCGGCGGCCCGGGGCCCGACCAGCACCCCAGCGACGCCAAAGGCGGCGGCATTGCGCAGGATCGCGCCCAAGTTTTCCGGGTCCTGCACGTCGGGGCAGACGACCAGCGTCCGCGGGCCGGCACCGTCGAGGCTCAAATCCGCGAGTGCCGGCCGGCGCGGCCGCCGGGCGCAGGCCAGCACGCCGCGGTGAAAGTTGAAGCCGATGATCTGCTCGATCCACTCCGGCGGCACGACGTAGAGGGGCACCTCGGGCTTCACCAGGCAGGCAAACCGCTCGGCTTGCCGGCGATCGACCAGCAGCGACTCGATCGCCAGCCCGCTGTCCAGCAGTCGCTCGACCAGCTTGTCGCCCTCGGCAACGAAGTTGTCGGTCCAGCGCGTGGCGTTGGTGTCCTTCAGCTGGCGATACGCCGCCAGCCGCGGATCGTCGAGGCTAAGAATCTCGTGCTGGCTCATGGGCTGCGTGGCTGCTAGCTGCCGGCAGGCGACTCGAAGCCAACCTGCCGGGGGGCCGATCCCCCCGCAAACCTTTCGTAACCGGTAGAGTCGCCGCAAACGTTAAAGTCACGCGCGCCGCGGACCGAATTTATGGACGACCGTCCTTGGGCTGCGCCCGGTGATTATCAGCCCTCGGCCCAATGCAAGCAAACCCTCTGACACGGCGACCCCACAGCGTGACGGCAGAACCGCAAACATCTCGCTTTCGCAGCACCTGCCGGACCGGCTGGTTCGTCGGGGCGCTGGCCCTGGCGCTGACAGGCTGCACGCGGGCCTACTACCGCGTGCAGGCCGACAAAGAAGTGGATTACCTCGTCGGGCAGAAAGCCCACGAGCTCAACTGGACGATGCCGCGTTTCCCGACCTATGCCGACCCGAAGAGCCGCTACTTCGAGCCGACCAGTCCCGACGCTCCGCCGATGCCGATGGACGACCCGGCGGCTCACCGCTACATGCACGAAATCTACGGGATGAAGGCCTGGCCGTGCTGGCACAGCTACGGCGATTGGTGGGAGTACGAGAATCCGCGGTGGCGCGAGCGGATGAGCGAGTACGCCGAGTTCACCAAGGACGGCGCCGTCAAGCTGTCGCGCGAGTCGGCGGTGCGGATCGCGACGGTCAATTCGTCCACCTTCCGCTTGCAGTTGGAGAATTTGTACCTCTCGGCCCTCGACGTGAGCACCGAGCGGTTCCGCTTTGTGACGCAGTTCTACGGCTCGACCGACCTGGGCTTCCTGCACACGGGCAAGGATACTTCCGGCGGCGAGACGAACACGCTGACCGTGGCCCCGCTGGCCAATCCGGCGCCGGGCGCCGCCTCGTCGCTGCCGGCCTCCAGTAGCAGCCAAACGGGCAGCGCCGCCTTCTTACAAAAGCAGTTCGCGACCGGCGGCGAGCTGTCGATCGGCCTGCTCAACACGTTCACCTGGAACTTTTTCGGCCCCAATACCAACACCAACAACACCCTCTTGAACCTCAACCTGGTCCAGCCGCTGCTCCGCGGCGGCGGCCGGGCGATCGCCCTGGAGCGGCTGACGATCGTCGAACGGCAATTGCTGGCCAACCTCCGGGCCCTGCAGCGGTTCCGCCAGGGCTTCTGGACGCAGATCGTGCTGGGCGATGCCACCGGAGTGACCGGTCCCAGCCGCGACGGCGGTTTCAGCGGCGGCACCGGTCTGTCGGGCTTCAGCGGCACCGGCACCGGCGGCTTCGGCACCTTGGGCCAGGTGACCAATTTCGGCGGCTCGCTGGCCACGACCACCACCGGCGGCTTCGGCTCGGCGGGCGGCGGCACGGCCGGTTTTGCCGGCGGCAACGCGGGCCTGGTGCAGGGCTTCGTCGGCCTCACGCAGCAGCTCCAGCAGATTCGCAATACGCAAGCCAGCTTGAACTCGCAGGTCCGCACGCTGGGCCTGCTCGAAGCCAACCTGGCAGCCGGCACGATCGACATTGCCCAGGTCGACATCCTGCGGCAGAACATCGAAACCGAGCGGGCCAACCTGCTCAACGCCCAAGTCGTGCTGGCCAACACGCTCGACAATTTCAAGGTCAACACGCTCGGCGTGCCGCCGAACACGCCGATGGAGATCGACGACAGCCTGGTCGAGCAGTTCCGCCTGGTCGACCCGGCCACCACGGCGGTCCAGTACAAGATCGACGACTTCATCGACATCCTGGGCGACATGCCCAAGCACCCGTCCGAGGAGAACCTGCACAAGGCGATCGACGTGCTCGTGCGGCTCAGGGAATTGGTCGCCGGCCGCTTCGAAGCCGCCCACAAGGACATCCAGAAGCTCGAAGAGGCCACGCCCAAGCGGCTCAAGACGCTCAACAAGCGGCAGCAGGAAACCTTCCTCTCCGACAAGAAAAAGCTGCTCGAAGCGCTCGACGACCTGGAGCGCCGCTTTGCCGACACGCAGGGCATGCTCGACGAACGGTCCACCTCCCCCCTGGACGACACCAGCAAGGCCGCCGATGAACTGGTCAACTTGAGCAGCAGTCTGTCGGGCATGACCCAGGAGCTGTCGCTGGTTCAGGCCCGGGCCCGGCTCGAATCGATCACCATCGACCCGGTGATGCTCAACCCCAAGCGGGCGATCGACATTGCCCGGGCCAACCGCCTCGACTGGATGAACAACCGGATGTCGCTGGTCGACACCTGGCGGCTGATTTACTACAACGCCAACGCCCTGAAGTCCGGCCTGTCGGTCAGCTTCAACGGCGCCGTGAACACGACGAACAAGAACCCCCTGAATTTCAACGGCAATACCGGCTCGCTCTCGACCACCGTCGAGTTCGACTCGCCGCTCACCCGGCGGCTGGAGCGGAACAACTTCCGCCAGGCGCTGATCAGTTACCAGCAAACCCGGCGGCAGATGATCCTGTTCCAGGACCAGATCTACCAGCGGCTCCGCAACTACTTGCGTACGCTGCGGCAGTTGCAGGTGCTGCTGGAAATCCAGCGGCGGGCCGTGGTGATCGCCGTCCGCCGCGTCGACCAGACGCGCGAGAACCTGAACGAGCCGCCGCCGGCGCCGCAGCCCGGCCAGCCGGCCGCGCAGCTCTCGCCCACCTCGGCCCTGAATCTGCTGAACGCGCTGTCCGACTTGCGCAATGCCCAGAACAACTTCATGAGCGTGGTGCTCAATCACTACGAGACCCGGGCGTTTCTGATTCGCGAGCTGGGTACGATGGAGATCGACGAGCAGGGCCAATGGATCGACCATCCGATCGACGAATCGGACTGGATCGAGGACGAGCTCTGTCCCACTCCTCCGCCACTTCCCAAGAAATGGTTGCGCGAGCTGGACATGGAATCCGAGGCCGAGGCCGACGCGCTCAACGCCCAGGTGCCGGGCATCGGCTCGCGGCGCTCGGACGTGAACGAATCCGCCCCGGCCGAGATCGAGCAAATTTTTCCCGTGCCGCGCGAGGACCAGGTGCCGCTGCCCGACCAGCCGCTACCGATGCGCAATCCGCCGGGCCGGGAACCGGTATTGCCCAATAACCCGACCGAAGAGCTCGACGAATCGCTGCCGCCCCCCGACCAGCCGGGGGGAACGGCTCAGCCGCCCCCCAATCGGGAGGCCCGCCGTAGCTCGTCCGGCATTCCGCCCAGCGGTTGGTCGCCGAGCGGTTGGTGGCGCAGCCGGGCCCGGGGACCGGATTAAGAGCCGATCCGAGCGCGGTCGAGGATGATCCGATTTTGCGGAGCCTGCGGAACAAAATAGGCTATCCCCCCTCTCCCAGACGGTTACAAGCTCCAAGCGGGCAGGTTCCGCCCCGTCGAACGACCGCGGATGCACGGTCGCGCAAGGACCGACGCAACCCACAGGGGTCAGGCCACGTATAAGCTTGAGGCGGGTTAGGGCGCAAGGCATTGCGGCTGCGGTGCGAGCTTGCAGCCGCTGCCCGGCGAATCGATAATGCAAGAGTGCCCGCGGGGGTGCCAGCCGACCCCGCCGCGTCTTGCGATTCCTTCCCGTCCAGGCCCTGCTTATGGCAACCGAAGTCGGCGTTCCCGAAGTCCTGCCCAGTTGGGACGAGCCCTCGGAATCGAGCCGCAGCGGCGGATTTCCCTGGCGGTGGCTGCTGGCCGCGGGCGTGGGGATCGTCGTCCTGGCGAGCGCGTACTTTCTGCTCCGCGGAAACGGCAACTCCGGCACGGGTGGCCGCGAGCTGACCAAGAAAGTCACGCGCGGCAACATGGTGATCGTCGTCACCGAAGACGGCAATGTCGAGAGCTCGAGCAACATCGACGTGAAGTGCGAGGTCGCCGGCGGCAGCACGATCTTGTGGCTGGTCAAGGACGGCACCCGCGTCAACGAAGGGGACGATCTGGTCCGGCTCGACTCGTCGACGATCGAAGACCAGGTCAACTCGCAGAAGATCGCCTATGCCAAGGCCCAGGCGGCCAAGATCGAGGCCGAAAAGGGCTTCTCCGCGGCCAAGATCGCCGTGCAGGAATTCATCGAGGGCAACTACGTCCAACAGATTCAGGACGCCGATGGCAAGATCACGGTGGCCCTGGAAAACCTGCGGAGCGCCGAAAACAGCATGCTGCACACCGACCGCATGGCCCGCAAGGGCTACGTGACCGGCCTGCACGCGCGAGGCCCAGGCTTTCGCCGTCGAGCAGGCCAAGATCAATCTGGCCTCGGCCAAGACGGCCCGGAACGTGCTGGAGAAATTCACCAAGCCCAAGATGCTGGTCGACCTGGAGAGCAAGCGCGACACGGCCGAGGCCAAGATGCGCTCCGAGGAAGCCGCGTTCGCCCTCGAGACCGCCCGGCTGAAGCGGCTGCAAACCCAACTCGAAAAGTGTACCGTTACGGCCCCGCACGCGGGCATGGTCGTCTATGCCAACGAATCCGGCGGCCGGCCGGGACAGCAGAACGTGACGATCGAAGAAGGGGCCGGCGTCCGCGAGCGGCAATCGATCATCCGCCTGCCCGACCTGACGCGGATGCAGGTCAAGTGTACGGTCCACGAATCGAAGGTCGATCAACTGCGGCCCGGCATGCGGGCCCGGATCACCATTCAGGATCGCGAGTTCCAGGGCGAAGTCGTGTCGGTGGCCAATCAGCCCGAGCCGGGCAACTTTTTCTCGGGCAATGTCAAGAAATACGCCACGATCGTGCGCGTCGAGGGCGCCGACCTGAACCTGCGCCCCGGCATGACGGCGGTCGTCGAGATTCTGGTTGCCGATTTGAAAAACGTGCTCAGCGTGCCGGTCGAAGCGGTCGTCGAGCAGGGCAATCACATGTACTGCTGGGTGGTCAATTCCCACACGCCCGAGCGGCGGCCGGTCAAGATCGGCCAGAGCAGCAGCACCCAGGTCGAAATTCGCGACGGGCTCGCCGAAGGCGACACCGTGCTGCTCAACCCCCGGGCGATCGTGGCCGAAGCTCGCGAAGAGATCAAGGCCGACGACGCCTCGCAGGACGTCAAAGCCCGGTTTGGCGATTCCAAGGGTCCTCCCCCGGCTGCGGCGGACGCCGGCTCGCGCGGCGCCGGAGGACCCGGCGGCGGACCAGGTGGCGGTCCGGGTGGCGGCGGTCCGGGTGGCGGCGGCAACCGGCCGAACTTCAAGTTCTCCGACCTCGACAAGGATGGCGACGGCAAGGTGACGCGCGAGGAAGTGCCGGAGCCGATGCAGAACTTCTTCGACCGCATCGACACCGACGGCAACGGCTACGTCGACCCGAAAGAGTTTGCCGCGATGCAGGCCCGTCGCCGGGCACGCGAAGCCGCTGGCGGCGGCCCGCCGCCGGAATAAGCTCGCCCCCGGGCTGCCGACGGCGCCGCGCTCAGCGGCGGAGATGCTCTTGCCCACTCGATTTCTGCAAACTCTGCGCCTGGGCCTCAAAAGCCTGCTGCTGCACAAGCTGCGCTCCGGCCTGGCCGTGCTCGGCATCCTGATCGGCGTGATGGCCGTGATCTGGCTGGTGGCCATGGGCGAAGGCGTCAGCTACCAGGCCCAGCAGCAGATCAAGGAGCTGGGCGCCAACAACATCATCGTCCGGGCGGCCAAGCCCCCCAGCGAAGCCACCCGCAACACCGGCGGCCGGATGTCGATCTTGATCTATGGGTTGCTGCGCGACGATTTCCGCCGCATCTCCGGGATCGCGACGGTCAAGACGGCCACGCCGATGCGCGAGATTCGCCGCGAGGCCCGCTACCTGGGCGCCGTCCAGGACGTGCGGCTGGTCGGCTGCACGCAGGAATACCTGAACCTGGCCAATCTCAAAATGGCCCGCGGCCGGTTTCTGTCCGACTACGACGACGAGCACTCGGACAACGTCTGCGTGATTGCCGACGGCACCGCCCGCAAGCTGTTTCCCTACGAAGACCCGCTGGGCAAGGCGGTCCAGATCGACGACACGGCCTACGTGGTCGTCGGCCAGACCGAAGATCGTGCGCGCCGAGCGGCAACGTCGGCGGCAGCTTCGCCAGCATGAACTACAACCTCGACATCTACATCCCCCTCTCGACACTCCGCTGGCGGATCGGCGACCGGGTGATCAGCTCGCGCTCGGGCAGCACCGAGGGCGAAGAAGTCCAGCTCAGCCAGATTACCGCCACGGTCGACGACCTGGACGACGTCGACCAGACGGCCGGCGTCATCCGCGCCCAGCTGGAAAAGTTCCACAAGTACGTCGACTACGAAATCATCGTGCCCAAGGAGCTCCTCCGCCAGGCCGAAGTCCTGCGGCTGATGTTCAAGGTGCTGTTGGCCCTGATCGCCGGCATCGCCCTGGTGGTCGGCGGCATCGGGATCATGAACATCATGCTGGCCACCGTGACCGAGCGAACCCGCGAGATCGGCATCCGCCGGGCGCTGGGCGCCAAGCAGGGGGACATCATCCAGCAATTCCTGACCGAGACCGTCGTGCTGTCGGCGACCGGCGGCATCCTGGGCGTCGTGCTGGGCTTCCTCTGTGGGCCGTCGGTCATTGCCTTCCGTTTTTTGGCCAAGCACCTGCAGCCCGACTTGTACAATTCGCTGCCGCCCAATATCCAACAATTGCAGCCGATCCTGGACTACTACTCGGTCGTCGTGGCGTTCTTGATCTCGGTGGTGGTCGGGGTGGGCTTCGGCCTGTATCCGGCCTACCGGGCCGCCAAGATGGACCCGATCGAAGCCCTGCGCCACGAATAACCCGAATCCGCCCGGCATGGTCAAGCTCTCGGCCCAAGTCGTCGACGTCACGAAGGATTACATCCTGGGGGGCGGCGTCGTCGTCAACGCGCTCCGCGGCGTGTCGATCGATTTTCCCGAGGGAGACTTCGTGGCCATCATGGGCGCCTCGGGCTCGGGCAAGAGCACCCTGCTCAACCTGCTGGGCTGCCTGGATCGGCCGACCGCGGGCCGCTACATCCTGGCCGGCCGCGATGTCTCGCGGTTGAGCGACGACGCGCTCTCGGAAATCCGCAGCCGGCACTTGGGCTTCATCTTTCAGTCGTACAACCTGATCCAGCAGCTGACCGTGGTCGAGAACATCGAGCTGCCCCTCTACTACCAGGGCAACATTTCGCGGCAGGCCCGCGAGCGCTGCCTCGAGATGGCCGATATGGTCGGCCTGTCCCAGCGGCTCGATCATCGCCCGTTTCAACTCTCCGGCGGCCAGCAGCAGCGCGTGGCCATCGCCCGAGCTCTGGTCAACAATCCCCAGGTGATCCTGGCCGACGAACCGACGGGCAATCTCGACTCGGCCACCGGCGAAGAGATCATGCAGATGCTTGAAAAGTTGAACCGCGCGGGCAAGACGATCATCATGGTCACGCACGAGTCCGACATCGCCGCCCGGGCCAACCGCGTGCTGCACATGCGCGACGGCCTGCTGGCCGTGGCTCACCACTCCGACCCGATCGTGCTGGACCGCACCTGAGGCGGCGCGCGACGGCTTGATCGCCCCCTTGCGCCACCGGCCGGGCAAGCTAAAATCAACCGGCCCGCCACAGCTCTGTCGTGGCGCGGGCAGCTTTCCCGAATGCGTCCTCCCTCCCGGAATGTCCAGATGATCGCCCCCGCCCAAGATCTTTCCACCCGGCACGAGCCGGTCAGCAACCTGTTTCGCCAGCCGGCCACTCGGGCCGAATGGGACCGCTACCGCCTGAGCGACGAGCAGCTCCAGTTTTATCGCGACAACGGCTACCTGGCGGGCGTGCGGCTGCTCGATGACGCACAAGTCGAACAATTGCGCGGCGAACTGGCCGAGCTGGTCAATCCGGCCCATCCGGCGAACAAGTTGTTCTACGAGTTCAATTCGAACGAATCGGCCGACCCGGCCCGGGTGCTGTTTCACGCCCTGGGCGCCTGGCGGGTGTCGCCCGGCTTTCACGACATCCTCTGGAACCCGGCCTTCCTCGTGCCGGCCAGTCAGCTGCTCGAGGGCCCGGTGCGGTTCTGGCACGATCAGTTGTTCTGCAAACCGGCCGAGCATGGCGGCGTGGTCGCCTGGCATCAGGATTATTCCTACTGGACCCGC
The DNA here is from genome assembly GCA_963828155.1 of uncultured Planctomycetaceae bacterium. Classification (GTDB taxonomy): domain Bacteria; phylum Planctomycetota; class Planctomycetia; order Pirellulales; family PALSA-1355; genus CAWCAX01. Next base: position 286,860 of record CAWHDQ010000004.1, on the reverse strand, counting down.
ACCCAGCCGATGGCCCATCTGACTTGCTGGATCGGCTTGGACGACGCCACGCGCGACAACGGCTGCCTGCAATACATTCCCGGCAGCCACCGCTGGCCGCTGTTGCCGGTCACCGGTCTGGCCGGCGACATGCACGCGATCGAATCGGTCCTGTCCGAGGAGCAGCGGCGGCAGTTCCGGCCGGTGGCGATCGAACTCAAGCGGGGCGAGTGCGCCTTCCATCATCCGCTGATGGTCCACGGCTCGTACGAAAACACCACCCGCGGGCCGCGGCGGGCTGCCGTGCTCAACGTCTTTCGCGACGGCGTGCACTCGGTGTCCGACACCCCGCCCTTGGACGGCGTGCCGCCCGTTCCGCCCGGTCAGGCGATGGGTGGGCAGTTCTTTCCGCTGCTGTTCGACCCGGCGAAGATCTGAGTGTCGCGCTGCCCGCCCGGGTGGCCCGCTGCGCTGCTGGTCGGCCGTGAGCCGCTCTCATCGGCCCCGCTGCCGCCCCTCCCAGTTCGCCAGGATTGCCGCCTCTGCCGGCTTGGCGAAAAACCGCCCTTTTTGTCGCCGGGGGCCCTCGCTACACTTCGCGACCGCGCAGGAAGCCGCCCGGCGGCCACCGTCCCAACTGCCGCCGTGCCGTCGTACTCGACCGAGGAGACTTGTATGACCAGCCAGCCCAATGCTGCCCAGCCCCGCCGCATTTCTGTGGCGATCGTCTGCCACGACGACGCCGAAGCCCTGCGGCACACGCTGCCCACGGCCAAGATTATCGGCGACGAGATCGTCGTCGTGGCGACCGGTTCGGCGGCCAAAGCGCGGGAGCTGGTCGACGTGCCGGGTCTGGTCGTGGTCGAGCGGCCTTGGGATCACGATTATTCGGCCTTGCGCAACGCGGCCCTGGAACGGGCCAGTGGCGATTGGCTGCTGTGGCTGGAGCCGGGCGAATCGATGGCAACCGAGGACGCCAGCGAGCTCCGCGAGTTCACCCGGACGTCGGCCGAGGCCGGCAACGTCTACCTGCAAGTCGTGACCGTGCCGCCGGTGCCGGGCGAAATCGCCGGCGAGCAAGTGGCCCAGGTCCGATTGCTGCCGCGCGACAGCCGGCTCGCATTATCGCGGCCGTGTTCGCGAGCGGCTGGAGCCGACTCCCGAGTGGCTCGGCCTGTCGAGCGAGGGGCTGCCCTGGCGGATTGCCCGCGCGGCGCGAAAACGATCCCAAATACAAGCTTGCCCGGGCCACGCGCGAGCTGGACCTGGCCGAGCGCGACCTGGCCGAGCGCGGGGCCCGGCCCTGTCTGCTCGTGGCCAAGGGCGAGGCGCTCGCCGGCCTGCACGATCAGGCCGCAGCGGCCAAGGCTTTCCGTCAGGCGATTGCCGTTTCACCCGCCGGCTCGAGTGCCCTCCGCGAAGCGTATTACGGCCTGTTGACCACGCAGCTCGATCCGGCCCAGCGGCCGGCCCAGATTCAGGTGTGCGTCGAGGCCCTGGAAAAGTTTCCCTTCGATGCCCAGCTGTTGTGCGCGATGGGCGGCTACATGCAGGCCGCCGGCCGGCTCGACCTGTCGGAGCAGGCTTATCGCACGGCGACCGAGTACGGGCAAATCGACCCAGAGACCTGGCACGTGCCCGACATCCATGAGATCGCCGCCATTTGCCTGAGCCTGACGTTTCAGCACCGCGACGATGAGGAGCAGGCCCGGCGGGTGTTGGAAGAATTCCTCGCCAAGCGGCCCGAATCGAACCGCGTTCGCCGGCACCTGATCGACCAGCACGTCCGCCACGACCGCCGGCAAGAGGCCCTGGCCGAGTTCGACAAGCTGCCGGCCACTACCCCGCATCGCGAGGCGCTGCGCAGCGCCATCCGCGGGGCGTGCCTGGCCGCCAAGCGCAATTGGGCCCCGGCCGCCGCTTACCTGCAAACCGCTTTTTCGGCCGGCTGCCGCGACGTGCTCTGCCTTCGCTGGCTCGCCGCCACGCTGGTCGCGACCGGCCAGCACGAGGCCGCCCAGCCGGTGCTCCAGTCCTGGCAAGCGGTCGATCCGCGCGGCGCCGCCGCTTCCGGCCTGCTCGCCACGCAAGAAACGGCCGAGGCCAAGCCCGAACTCTCAGTTACTCCCGGCCCCGCCGTTCCCGGCGGCGGCTCGCGGCGCCTCCGCGTCGACGGCCCCGAATCGGCCGTCGCCCCGCCGCAGCCTGGGGCCAAGACTGGCGCGTCGACGAAGTCGCGGCTGGCTTGATCGTGTAGGTCAGGCCTTTGGCCTAACTGCTCTGCTCGCATAGCGCAGCACGCGCCCGCCGTGAGCGGCACGGCGCTAGCCGCCGGTTGCCGCTCCCGGGTGAAATTCGCACCAGCGCCACGCACAAACTTTCGGCACGATCGATGCCGGAAACAGGCCATGCGCCCAACGGACCGGCGGCTACCGCCGCGCCGCTCATGCCCGGCCGTCCGGCCACGTCCTGGTTCTACCCGACGCAAATCACGGTCAGGCTGCGGGGGCCGTGGGCGCCGATGACGAGCGATTGCTCGATGTCGGCGGTTTTCGAGGGGCCCGAGATGAAGACGCCCAGGCTGCTGGTGCCGACCTGGATTCGCGAATAAGCCGCGTGCATCTGGTGGACGATTTCGGCGGCGGGCACGACCAGGGCCAGATGCTGCACGATGAAGTAGATCGCCCGGTGCGCAAGGCCCGCGTCGGTGACCCAGATGGCGCCGTTCTCGGCCACGCCGAACTGGCCCGGCAGCACGGCCCAGTCGATGTCCTCAAGCTGGTGCGGATCGGCAATCTGATCCAGTTCGACGTTGCCGGCCACGCCGGGGACGCGCGAGACGATTTTCGCGGCGGCGGCGTAATTGGGCAACCCGCGCAGGGCTGGCTCGATCTCCGCGGGTCCGGCAACTCGCATCGTGGCTCCGCCCACCGACTCGACCGCGCGGCGGAATTGGGCCAGCGGATCGTCGTAACGAATCCACGGGCTTCCGTCCGCCGACAAATCGAGCGCCGGCAGCTCGGCCGCCGCGACCTGCTGGCGCGGATGGCCCGGAGGATGTCCTGTTTGCTCGTCATGGCTTGGGCGGCTCGCGACGGGCAAACTGCTCGCGGAAACTGGCCGGCGGAAACTCGGGCAACTCCCGCTGCCGGCCCCAGGCGTTCAGCCGGTTGTAGAGCATCCACCGCGGCAGCTTGGGCACGACCCAGCGGGCCATTTTGCCGCCCAGCCTGTAGAGCGCCGGATGGCGGAAGACGAAGCTCGTCAGCTTCATCGCCAGCCGCTTGGGGAGCGACAACAGCCCACGCTGGGCCAGCTCGCTGCGCCAGACGAGCAGTTGATGATGGATGTCGATCTTCGCCGGGCAGACGTCGGTGCAGGAGCCGCACAGGCTGCAGGCATGCGGCAGGCTGGCGTAGCGCGGGGCGTCGGCCGCGGGGGCCAGGATCGAGCCGATCGGGCCCGGCACCGAGTTCTGGTAGCTGTGCCCGCCGCTGCGGCGATAGACCGGGCAGGTGTTCATGCAGGCCCCACAGCGGATGCAATGCAGCGAGCGGCGATGCTCGCGGATTGCCCAGGATGCGGCTGCGGCCGTTGTCGACCAGCACAATGTGCAGCTCGCCCCCCGGCATCGGTCCATGAAAGTGGGACGAATAGGTCGTGATCGGCTGGCCGGTCGCCGAGCGGGCCAACAGCCGCAAGAACACGCCCAGGTCCTTGGCCCGGGGGATCAGCTTTTCGATGCCCATCGACGCGATGTGCAGCTTGGGGAGCGAGACGCCCAGGTCGGCGTTGCCCTCGTTGGTGCAAACGACCAGTCCGCCCGTTTCGGCGATGGCGAAGTTGACGCCCGTCAGGCCGGCGTCGGCCTGGAGAAATTTTTCCCGCAGGTGCTGGCGAGCGGCTTCGGCCAGATAGTTGGGGTCGGTCGCGCCTTCGGCCGTGTGCAGGTGCTCGTGGAACAGCTCGGCCGACGTCTTCCTTCTTCTTGTGGATCGCCGGCAGGACGATGTGGCTCGGCGGCTCGCCGGCGAGTTGCACGATCCGCTCGCCCAAGTCGCTGTCGACCACTTCGATGCCGTTGCGCTCCAAGAACGGATTGAGGTGGCACTCTTCGGTGAGCATCGATTTGCTTTTGACCAGCTTCCGCACGCCGTGCGAAGCCAGAATTTCGAGCACGATTTGATTGTGCTCTTCGGCATGCCGGGCCCAATGGACGATCGCCCCGTGGGCCGTGGCCTGGGCCTCGAATTGCTCCAGATAGTCGGCCAGCCGCGACATGGTGTGGGCTTTGATCTGGCTGGCCGCCTCGCGGAGCTGTTCCCACTCGGGGAGCGACTGGGCCGCCTTGTCGCGCTTCGCCCGGACGAACCAGAGCGTGGCGTCGTGCCAACTGGCCCGGGGGCGGTCGGCGACGAATTCGGCGGCGAGGATGGCGTGTTTCATACGGGGTGCCCCGCGAGGATTTCGGCAATGTGCATCACCCGCAGCGGCGAGCCTTGGCGGCGGATCAGCCCGGCCAGGTGCATCAGGCACGACATGTCCCCGGCCGTCAGTACCTGAGCCCCGGCCGACTCGTGATCGTGGATCCGGTCGAGCCCCATCATGCAGCTGACGGCTTCTTCGGCCACGGCAAACGTGCCGCCGAAGCCGCAGCATTCGTCGGCCCGGGCCAGCGGCACCAGCTCGATGTCTTTGAGCAGGCGAAGCAGTTGTTCGGCCTTGCCGTAATTCTGCACGACCAGTTCGCTGGCGCGGCCCAGCCGCAGCTCGCGCAGGCCGTGGCAGCTCTGGTGCAGGCCGACTCGGTAGGGAAACGCGTGATCGAGCTTGTCGAGGTGGACCACGTCGACCAGGAATTCGCACAGCTCGAACGTCTTGGCCTTGAGCTCCTCGAACCCTGGCTCTCCCTCCAGATACTCGTCGTAGTGGCGGCGAACCATTGCCACGCAGCTGCCCGACGGCGCGACGACATAGTCGTAGGGCGAAAAGATCTGCAAAAACCGCCGGGCCAGCGGCCGGGCCTGCTCGGTGCAGCCGGTGTTGGCCATCGGCTGGCCGCAACAGGTTTGCTCGGGCGGAAAGACGACCCGCTGACCGCAGCGCTCGAGCAATTCGACCGTCGCCAGCCCGACGCGGGGATACAACTGGTCGACGTAGCAGGGAATGAACAGGCCGACAGTGGGCATAATCTACCGCGGGGAACGATCGCAACCGCACCCTTGCAGTATAAATACGCGCTGCCGGCGGGCGAAACCGCAAACGGGCCAGGCTACCCCGTTTGACGCGGGACCGCGAGTTCCCCGGCGGCGGCACGTCGGAGCGCCTGAACCGCGGTGCAATCTGGTCATTGCACGGCGACCGGCGGCCGATCTTCGCTGGATTGCCCCGGGGATCGGCGCGGTCGGCGCTCAATCGACGAGGACAGTGCCGGCACATTGTTGAAAGATCGGTTTGGCCTCGGCATAGCGATCGGCAGTCGTGGAGAACGAAAGCACGTAGGACTGCCGGTTGCTGGCCGGCAGCAAATACTGAATGCAGCGTATATTGAGCTGATTCATTTGCCACTCGCCGCAAATCCAATACGCTCGCCGGCCGTTGATGACGGTGAACCCATCTTCGACGAAGCGCCAGCCGTTGATCACCTTGGGCAAGGCCGCTTTCAACTCGGCCGGGGCCACATCGAGCGACTGCCACTGCGTCGGCGTGATGTTGACATTCACATTGTCGCGAAAATTGCCCTGGGGCGCACTGCCATAGGTCGAAAAAGTTGGCGGGGCGTCGGGCATCGGCGTCCACCCCACGGGGGGAACGAACGAAAAACCCTTTGCCGCCTGATGCACCCGCCCGGGACCCTCGTGACTGACCGGCCCTGCGGGCGCGGCGGCTGCGCCCGCGGCCTGCGGCCCGCGGCCGCCGCCCTCGCCCGGACCGAAGCTTTCATCTTCACATCCCGAGAGTGCGAGGGCAGACACCGCCACCAGCGCCATGGACAGTCTGAGGTAAGGCATACGAAGCAGCTCCTGCGATCAAGTCCTCGCCCCGTCGTGTAACGGTCTTTTTAGAACACGCCACGACGGCATGCCAGACTGTCCAATGGCGATTTGCTCAGAATGCTCCGTCGATCATTCGCACGCGAAATAGTCGGCCGCTCGGAGCTGGCGGGGCACTCCCGCCCCCCGTATGATACCTGCCAGCCGCCGGCCCGGCTGGACGGCAAGACCTCCACCCAGGAGCCGCGCACCATGCGAGGCGGATTTCTATTTCCAGGCCTGCTCGCGGCGATCGCTTTGCTGGCGGCCGCGCCGCTGCTGGCCGACGCGCCACTGCCCGCTGCCGAAGATCAACCGCTGGAACGGATCGGCTTCGGCTCCTGCGCCGAACAGGACAAGCCGCAGCCGATCTGGGACGCGATCCTGGAAACCAAGCCGGAGCGGTTCATCTTGCTGGGCGACAATATCTATGCCGACACCGAGGACATGGCCGTCCTGCGGGCCAAGTATCAGTTGCTGGCCGACGTGCCCGGCTTCAAGAAACTGCGGGCGGCCTGCCCCGTGCTGGGCACCTGGGACGATCACGACTACGGGGCCAACGACGCGGGGGGCGAATTCCCCAAGAAAGCCGAGTCGCAGCAGGTGTTTTTGGATTTCTTCGGCGCCCCGGCCGACGATCCCCGCCGCACCCGCGAGGGAATTTACAGCGCCCAGATCATCGGTCCGCCGGGCCGCCGGGTGCAGATCATCCTGCTCGACCAGCGCTACTTTCGCAGCCCGCTGAAGACGGGCTTCGTGGGTGGCGAGCCCGGCGAAGGCCGCCGCGGCAAATACGCCGCCCAATAACGACCCGAGCACGACCGTGCTAGGCGAGGCCCAGTGGAAGTGGCTCGGCGAGCAGCTCCGCCAGCCGGCCGAGCTGCGGCTGATCGGAGCCAGCTTCCAGTTCGTGGCCGACGAGCACGGATCGGAGTGCTGGGGCAACTTTCCGTTGGAACGCGAGCGGTTGCTGAAACTGCTCCGCGAAACGGAGGCCCGGGGCGTGGTGTTCATCAGCGGCGACCGGCACCTGGCCGAAATCTCGTGCCTGCCGGCGAGCGATCCCTTGAGCCCCGGCTATCCGCTGTACGACATCACCAGCAGCAGCCTCAACGCCCCCAGCGGCAACTTCACCAAGGCCAAGGTCCGCTTCGCCAACGAGCTGAACAAGTACCGGGTCGGGCTGACGTTCTTCGACGTCAACTTCGGCTTTATCGCCATCGACTGGCAAGCGGCCGATCCGGTCGTGCGGCTACAGGTGCGCGACGAACTGGGAGGGGTCGTCCTGCAGCAGCGGCTGACGCTCAGCGAGCTGGCACCGCGGTGAGGCCGGCGCGTAGTGCATGCCAGCAGGCCGCAGCGGCATTGTTGGCAAGCATCGTGCGAAGCGGGCCGACCAATTGGAAAGGTCACGCCCGAGTGATAAACGATTCGACCAGGTCGGCCATTGCGTCGACTTCGTCGCGCCGCTGGCTGCTCGGCAGGCCGATCGGCACCCGCTTGCCGGCGTCGTTGACCAGCACGACCCGGCAGCCCCAGTCGTCCTGGTCCTGCACTTCGACGGCGCAGAACGTTTCGAGCGGATACTCCACCCGGGCCGTGCGGCGGACGCTGGTCGACTCTTTGACGTACGCCCGGCGATCGCGATCGAAGATGTGCGTCACCCGATAGGGCACAAACACGATCAGCGCGCTCCCCACGACGAAGATGCCGGCCAGGCAAGCCAGCAGCTGGGTCGGCGGCAGCGATTGAAAGAAAGCATCGCCGCCCACGGCCCGCATGGCCGCGCGGACCAGCAAGGTCAGCCCAACCATCGGCAGCAGCAACAGGAGCATTCCCAGGACGCGAAACGCCTTTTGCCGGGATTGCAGAACCAGACGGGCCGGCGAATTTTCGAGGACCTGCACGGGCACCATCCTTTCCGACAGGGTTTGATCGCCCTTTGAACCTATCCGAGAACGCTCTCGGAGAGGGGGACAGTCCCATTTTGCTCCGCGGACTCCGCAAAATTGGGACAGTCCCCGACCGTTCTCGGATCGGTTCTTAATTGTCGGCGGCCTGGAGGCTCAAGCAAGTTAGAAGATTGTGTGGTTCAAGTGAGCCAAGTGTTTGTCCGCTGCTGGCGCCGTGCCCCAGTCGCTTACGGCATCGGCACTTGTGTCGCGAGCCCGCCTGCCAGCGACGCTGCTTTAGCTGGCGCCACTTTGGGCCAGCACATCCAGTTCGCCCACCAAAGCCCGCAAAAACGGCTCGACATCTGTGACCAGCCCCACGGTCTGGAACGAGCCCCGATCGTTGAGCTTGATGACGGTCGAGGGATTGATGTCGACGCAGACAACCTTCACCCAGGCCGGTAGCAGATTGCCGACCGCGATCGAGTGCAGCGTGGTGGCGACCATCAGGCAAAACGTGACGTCGCGAATCCGGGCGCGCATCTGCCGCTGGGCTTCGAGCACGTCGGTGATCACCTCGGGCAGCGGCCCGTCGTCGCGGATGCTGCCGGCCAGCAGAAAGTCGACGCCGCCGCGAACGCATTCGTACATGATGCCGGAGGTGAGCAGGCCCGTCTCGACAGCCCGGCGAATGCCGCCGGCGCGGCGGATGCGATTGATCGCCCGCAGGTGGTGCTCGTGCCCGGCCTCGGCCAGGTCGCCGCGATCCAGGTGTACGCCCAAGCTGGTGCCGAACAGGGCCTGCTCGATGTCGTGCGTGGCCAGCGCGTTGCCGGCAAATAGTTGGCCTATGTAGCCCTCGCGGATCAGCCGGCACAGGTGCGGCACGCTGCCGGTATGCACGATCGCCGGTCCGCCGACCAGCAGCGTCCGCCCGCCGCTGGCCCGGGTGCGAAACAGCTCCTGGGCGATCTGGCGGATGGCGACGCCCTTAGGCTTTTCGGTCGAGACCGGGCTGTTCATGAATTCGAACGCTTGCGGCTGGTTGGTCCGCTGCTCGGGAAAGACCCGCACGCCGCTATGCCCGACGACGAACTGCGTGCCGCGCTGCACTTCGCTCATCGCCACGCAGCGGGCGGTGCCGGCCGCCGCGTCGAGCGCGATGCCGCAGTCCATTTCCTGCTCGGCGACTTCGATCCAGTGACCGCGGGCTCGGACTTCGGTCCGCTGGTTGGTGGTGCTGTAAAAGCCCTCGGGAAAGGCCCCGTCCATGTCGGCGGCAACCAGCTCGCAATCGTGCTGGGCCGTGGGCACGGCGCCGTGATCGAGAATCTGTCCCAGAATCTCTCCGAGCAACTGCTTGCTCGGCGCCGGACTTCGACCAGGGCATAGCTGGGATCGAACCGGGCCTGGCCGATCGTGATCTGCTTGATCCGAAAGGCGCCGCCGGCGGTCGTGATCAGGTCGAGAATCTTGGGCAGGATCAGGCTGTCGATGATGTGCCCGCTGACCTGCACGTCTTCGACGAACTCGGCGGGATGCGATGCCGCGGTGCCTTGGTGATTCATGCTGCACCTCCTTGACTGGCGGCTGCGGCGCGAGCGGCCGATCGCTCCGCCCGTTATTTGCCCTCTGCCGATCGGATCGACCCCGCCACCCGGACGGGAAAGCCGAGCTGCTTGTCGACCAGGTTGGCCAGCGGCTGGCCTGTCTGATAGCGGCGCAGATTCTCGCAAAAAAAGTCGGTCATCTGATCGATCCGCCGCTTGCTCTGTCCGCCCACGTGGGGCGTGATGATCAGGTTGGGAATTTCCCACAGGGGGCTGTCGGCTGGCAGCGGTTCCTCGGGCGTCACGTCGAGCCCGCGCCCCACAGGTGCCCCGAAGCGAGCGCGGCCACCAGATCGGCCTCGATCATCAGCCCGCCCCGGGCGACGTTGATCAGGATCGAACCCTTCGGCAGCCGGCCCAGCACCCGGCGATCGATCATTCCCCGCGTCTTGGGCGTGAGCGGGGCCGCCAGGAGCAGGATGTCGGTCTGGGGCAACAGCTCGTCGAGTTTTTCGGGCGGCAGGAGCCGCTCGACATGCTCGGGCCGGTCGATCGGAAACACGTCGGTCGCCAGAATCCGCACGCGGAACGGCGCCAGCACTTCGGCGATCCGCCGGCCCACGCCCCCCAAGCCCGACGATCGTGACGGTCGTGCCGTGCAGATCGCGGTTCGGCCGGCGGACAAACTCGCGCCGCTGCTGCTGGCGGAAGAACGTCGGCAAGCCGCGCAACAATCCCAAGAGCAGCGCCAGGGCCTGTTCGGCCACCTGGTCGGCCAGCACGCCGGAGGCGCTGGTGACGATGATGTCCGACTCGACGACCGCCGGCGTCAGGCAGTGATCCAGCCCGGCCGCCGACGACTGCACCCACCGCAGCCGGCCCCCGGCGACCACCGCGTCCCAATCGACCGGCACCTTGGCATGGCCGCAAAAGACGTCGGCCGCCAGCAACTCGCGGGCGACGCGCTCCTGGCCGGCATCGACGATCTCGGCCCGCGGCGCCGCCGCGGCGATCTGGCTGAGATGCTGGGCTTCGACCGGATAACACAGAACGATGCGCATTGAGCAGCGGATCCCCGACTTCGACCAATTGCCTGGGCCTGGAACGCAAAACACCCCGTAGCCCAAACTACACCACGCCCGCCCTTCTCACTAGCCCGTGTCCTGGTTCAGCGGGAATTGGAATTTTGGACGAGCGGAGTTAGCGAATCGAGGGTAGGTTAGGCGACGAGTTCGACCGGGGTTGCGGGGCCTTGCAGAGGGTGCTCATTGCCGCCCCTCTGCACTCCCCGGCTAGCCTCTTCTCCGGTGCAGGTTTCGAGTGGCGGCTGGTGACGAAGTGCGCGGCGCAGCCCGCGGGCGGCCCCACGAACCGCGAACCGCCGGGCGGCGCTCGGCTGTCCTAGTGCTGGGCGGCCCTGAATTGCGGGCGGTCCTGAATTGCGGGCGGTCCTGCACTGCAGGCTCTCGTGGATGCGGCGCGGCCCTGGAATTGCCGGACGTGATGCATTCCGGGCTTTCCTGGGAGGGCTGTTGCCGGGCCGGTGATCTGTCCTGGACAAGGGGGCCGGTCACTTTTAGAATTTGTGCTGCCGAGTTCGGCCCCGCGGGGCCGCAAGATCGCCCGGCGGGCCGACATCATCGCCCGGCCGGGCGGACGTGTTTTCGGGGCGGTAGCTCAATTGGGAGAGCGCTGCGTTCGCAATGCAGAGGTCGAGGGTTCGACTCCCTTCCGCTCCACTTGTAGTAAGTTTCGCTGAAGTCTTGATTTGGACTACCTGCCGGCGGTCGGCAGTGCGGCCCGTTTGAACCGAGCCAAAACGGTAATTACCGTTTTGGGTTCGTCTCATTTGGGAGTCACGCACATGCCAAAGCTGGTCCATGTCACGCCCAAGTATCGCCTCCACAAGGCCTCTGGGCAGGCCGTCGTCACGCTCGACGGCGTCGACCATTATCTCGGCCCGTGGAAGTCCAAGGCGAGCGTGGCCGAATACGACCGCCTGACCGGCGAATGGCTGGCCAACGGGCGGCGTCTGTCGGCAGCTCAGAGCGATCTGACCGTCCTTGAACTCTGCAATGCGTATCGCAAGTTCGCGGACGTGTACTACGTCAAGGACGGGCGCCCGACCGGGGCCATCTTCGGCATCCGCGTGGCGATGCGCTGGCTCCGCCAGCGCTGGCGTACAACTTCGTCGCGGCACTCAGGGGCGAGGACCTGGCAGAGGTCGCCAGGGACCTGAGGCGTCGGGAATGAAGGCTGCTCCACCCTGTCGGCCGTTGCGGCAGCGGCCATTGGTTGTCGTGAAATCGAGTATCGAAGCCTAGTATCGCACGGACACTCCCACGCCGGTAAAGAATGCGGTGCTCTGTTGATTCAGGCCGAAGCCGCCGCGCCAGTCGAATTGCAGGTTGTGTGTCGGCCGCACCAAAACAGCGCCGTCCATGCTCGGCAGGAACGCACCTTGGTTCGCTCCACTCCCAAAAAGCGAATACCATTCGTAGGCCGTAATCACGTGCTCGTCGAGCCAGGTGCGGCTGATGACCAACGATTGATAGAACTGGGTCACGCTCGGGGCCCCGGGCTGCCCGAAAATTGCCCCCGTGCTTCCGCCAATGCCGATCCTGTCCGTGGGAGACCACCCATAGATGTAGTCGATTTCCGGTGTTGCGGTCCCGTAGGCGTTCTGGCCGTAACCAGTTGGAGTCAGAATCTCAGCCACCAGCGCCGATTGCGGAATCCATCCGCGGCCCTTCGTCAGGGCAAACTTGAAGCCGACTTCGAGGTCTTCCGCAGAGCGAAAATTGGTGCCGGAGTCTACCCCGGCCCATTCCGCACGCAGTTCGATTCTGGGCGTCAATCCGATGCGCAAATCCATCTGGGGAAAGCTGTCGACGGTCGGGCGCGACGAGTACAGGTAACGGGTTTCCAGTTGGACCATCCCCTGTGGGACCGTGGCATTGGCTCGCGTGAACGTCGGGCCGTCCGTTTGAATGAAGGAATCATTCTCTTCTGCCCGCTGGTCGCCGTTGGCGAACCAGTTTTGTAGCGGACCCTGTGCGCGGGAATCGCCGACCAGGCATTGTGCAGGCGACGAAAGCTGCCGCGAGTGCGATGCGCCGCCAAAACATATTGCGCTAGCTCCGTACGAAGGCCGATGCATTCAGATTCGGCCGGCGGAAAGCGCTCGCCTCACGAATTCGTCATTTCCGATCTGGCGCTCGCCTGGCATCATGAAACCACGCAAGGAATAGCACCTGTGGCGCGAGAACAGCGCAAAGAAAAAGCCGCACCGGGGAGGCGGTCCGGGCGGCTCGGTGCGAGATGGCGTGGCGCACGCCGGCGATTGTATCGGCGTCGAGCCATTAGCTAGCGAGAGGCGAAAATCGCCGGCCATTCCAGGCGGTACAACCGTCAAGACCAGAGGAGCCGACGAGCAGAGCTAAAGCTGTTCGTGACCGAAAATCGGGTCAGGCCAAGAAAAGACGACCCCCGCATAGCCGTAGTCCATCCCCTCAATGTCGATGTCAATTTGTTCCGCCGTAATTGTCTGCATGCCCCCAGTCTACCAGAGCGGGGAGGGGGCGACCTATCGCGACAAGCGGGGGCCGGCCGGTCAGCAGACGCTGACACCGCGGGCACGAAAGAGGCCCCAGGGGTCGTCCCTGGGGGCCTCTGAACCGTCTGGTGCCGTCCGGCAGCTACTCGACAAGAGCGATCATCGCTCGCCGGATTGCGGCCGGCAGCGTCGGCCACGCTGCTACGATCTTGGCCAGTTCCGGGTCGTTACTGCACTCCCTACTGCACTCGCAAGAATCGCTTGACGTAAGTCCTATGAACGCTTGACGTCTGCGCATAGATTCTGCGTTCGCAATGCAGAGGTCGAGGGTTCGACTCCCTTCCGCTCCACTGGAGAAAGCTTGTCGCAAGCCGTTTGCGACAAGCTTTTTTCGTTTTCCGGCTCCGAATCGGGCGACGAAAAATCCGCGACCGGCGGGCTCGCCCAGCATCACCGAAATCGTCCCCTGATCAGTGGGATTCTCGGTCCGCCAGTCTGCCCTGCGCACCCGAGATAGTGGAGCGACATCCACAGGCTGCCCAAGCGCTGCTCGACGTCCTGCACTTCCCGCCGGAGCCGATCGTCGGCCGGGAAGCCCCGGGCATCCATCCGGGCCAGCAGCCGGCGGAAGTAGGCTTGCTGTTCGCGCAGCGTGGCCTTGATGTGGTCGAGCTGCTCGCGGGTCAGGTCGCTGGAGTCCATGCCCGGCAGCCTACCGGACGACCGGCCGGCGCACAAAAAGGGGCACGGGCGGTTAGCGCCGACTAGGCGGCTGCACTGCTCAGTCTACGGTGATTTTGAAGATCTTTCCTTTCCGCGTGCGCGGGCGCGATTGAATTCCAGAAATCCCAAATAGTCCGGCGTCATGGCTCGTGCTTCGATGTATACACCTCGAAATTGTCCGTGCCCCACCCCTTCCGCGACCCAATTGCCGTCCCTGTGCGGCTCTAGATTGTGGTACGCCTCGCGTATCGGCGCCGCAAACTGGTACTCCCGATACCAGCCCGTGCCAACCGCAGCCAGGGCCATCAGCAGGAACAGCTCGCGGAGCGACAGGCGGAAAGCGTTGGGGATTTTCATGGGTCGCGATCGAAGGGCGATTGCTTGAGCGAGGGGAGCCAGGGGTCAGGCAATGGCATACGCGGGAATCTGGGGATCGGCTCTTGCTCCGTCACCTGCGCGTCAGAGAAGGTATCTTCCTTGATGAAGTTTTCGTCCTGTGACTGCGACAATCCTGAACGACGAAAATAGGTTTCCGGGAACAGATGCTCCGCCTCAGAGAACTTTCGTTCAAACTCCTCGTCTGAGTCTTCCTCGTGCTGATACAGGTCGAGTGCTGGCTCAGATTTCTCGCCCAGCATTTGCAGCCACCATGCCATTGGCGGTCGCGGCGGTCCAGGTGAGTAGTGTTGCCCCAGCGACCCCCGGCATTCGAGGTGCGCCTCAATCCAGGGCATCGCGGCGTGCCGCCGCCGAATCCAATTTACTTCGTAGCCTAACCCGCAGCCGACCAGCGTCACCACGACCAGCAGCGTTCGCAGCGTGAAGCGGGGGCGGGTCATGGAGCGCGTCCGCCATTACCCATGCGGCAAGGGCCGCGCCGATCAGGCCGCCGATGAAATCGCCGTGGGCTTTTGCACGAAGGGGCGCTAAAGCCGGTGCCGACAACGCGCTGCGCCCCCGATAATCGCCTCCCATCGCATTGCCCGGCTCCGGAACGCGATTCCCATTTGCCAGAAGACAATGAGCCCGATGACGCCGCCCGCAGTCAACGAAATCGCCAAGGCAAGGTCGCTGGTCGAGCGTTTTTTGGGTTCCATACGCCCAAGTTTAGCAAAGCGGCGAGAGGTGACCCACCGCGACCAGAGGGGCCGGCCCGGCACGCGCGGGCCATCCGGGTCGGTCGGCGCGGCCAGGAAAAGCCAGGAAAACGCGTCAGGAACCGAATCTGTCCTTTTCCTTTCCGTGACGGTTCCTGACGCGTTTTTCATTCCGAAGGCCGTTAGCTGACGAAGGTTCGGGGAAAGATGAAAATCCTGTAACGATGCTGGACGGTGCTGCAAAGATGACGGTAGATTGCCGGGCGAATTCATGGAACCGGATCCCCACGGCGGGGCCCGAAAGCGTCCCACCCGGGCACCGATATGGATCAGGACTTGCCGCCCCTGCGCGTTCTGGTTGTCGACGACAACCAAGACGACACTCTCATTTTTGGGCGCTGCTCCGCCGGCTAGGCTGCGACGTTCGGACGTGCAACGATCCCGAATCATGCGTTGACACTGCCCGGGAGTTCCTGCCGCAGCTTTTGTTCCTGGACATTCGCATGCCCCGGAAGAATGGGTTGGAGGTGGCCGCGGCGATGCGTGCCGCGAATCTCGGCAAGCTCCTGATCGTCGCCCGGACCGGGTACACCGACCCGACCATAAAGGGCCAATGCCTGGCGGCCGGCTGCGATCTAGTCCTGCACAAGCCCATTGGGCTCAGCGAAATGCATGAGGTTCTGGACGCTGCCCGTCGATCGCAAGGGACAGCCGGCCTCGATGGAGCATCGCCCGGCCGGTCGACGGCCGATGCATCCCCACGCTAGCCGTCCGCGCAGAGAAACGCCCCCGGCGTCGGCCCAGGGGACCGTGAGCTGTCGGGTGCCGTCCGGCGGCTGCGAGGCGGTTCAGTTGCGCGAACGCAAGAGGGCGACGCGGAGTTGCAGCTCTTGCACATCCTCGCGGAGCAGCTCGAGCTCGGAGCGGATGGTCGACAGCGGCGGGCCATTTGGCCGGGCGTCGGTAAGGCATGGGCTGAGTCCATGTCCCGAATTTGCCAACTGCGTCCGAAGGACGCAGGTCGATCAGCACCGAAGAGCCAGTCCGAGAACCGTCTCGGAGCAGGGAACAGTCCCTTTTTGCTCCGCATGCTACGCAGAATCGGGACAGTCCCCGACCGTTCTCGGATAGGTTCTAAATAGCGCTTTGGTGGCGCCCATCGCTAGAAACGGCGTTCGCAAGGAATTTGCCGGATTCCGTCACGGTGAAGCCGTTTCGCTTCCCCTTCGGCCGATGAAGCAGGCCATCAGCTTCTAGCTGTCGAACTCGTTGACTCCCTTCGCCTCGACTGCAATCCAGGTCGTCCAGGGCAAGCAGTTCCGGCGCAGGCGGGCCACCTTGGTCAGAATGCCAAGGTCGATATTGTCCAGCGCGGGCGATGTGGCCCCACTGCCGGCCGGTGAATCCTCTTTCGGTTGATTCCTGCCCAACCGAGCCTTGGCACGGCCAATGGTCAGCCGTTGAATCAGCGGTTTGACGCCCTCCCATTTCTCCCTGGTCAGCGCGTTCAAGAGGGCAAGGATTCTTTCGCAGTCGTGCGGCTCAGACACAGCCCCGGCCAGCTTTCGGCCGGTCGTGGTCAAGCGCTCCAGCGCCGTTTTGGCCGCCTGCCGATATTCGGCGACCCGAAGCGCCTGGCGACTCCCCATGCTCAATCGAACCGCGGTACATGCTGGGGCGATCGGCTGCCGCGAGCGTCTCGAGCCAATAGACCGCGGCTTCGGCCTCATCCTCGAATCGCTTGGCCAGTTGCGCAACGGTTGCACCCATGAGAACTCACCTTTCAAGCCTGGCCCAGCCCGGCGCCGCCAGCGGAAGGTGAGAACCGCGGTCAGCGCCGGGCCATATTTGCGGGAGCTACCCGCGGCCGGCAGAGTCATTGTACTTGATCGGCCCAGACAGTTGCCAATTCCGCCATTTTGCGATTCTACCCGAGCGACGGGGCTGGGGAGGGAAGCCCGGCGCAGCAAGAAACCGCCCGAGCACTTGGCCCGAGCGGTTCTGTATCATCCGTAATGGTTGCACTAGGCCTGGCGGCGGCGACGGGCGGCCAGCAGCAGGCCGGCAGCACCCAGGCCGCAGAGGATGAAGGACGATGGCTCGGGCGTGGCGGTCATGTTGACGGCATATTCCCGGGGTCCTTGGCTGTTGGTTTCCAGGGGCGTCGCCAAGGCGAGCGGCACAAGCTGCTGTCCACCGGCGACGAACTGCCCCCCACCGACGCTGAATTCGATTGAGCCATTATTGTTCGTGTTGGTTGTGCCGTCCTTCCAGGCAAAAGTCTCGCCTGCGGTGACAGCGGCGCTGCCGGAAGCCAGCACTAGCGCGTCTGTCTGCAAGCCGCCATTATTGACGATGGGGGCGAAGATGCCAGTTGCCGTGAAATGCTGGGTGCCGTCGTACGTACCCACCATGAACGTGATGTCGTTACCCGTGCGGCTTGAATCGCCGAAGAACTCGACTGACTTGGCGATCCCACTGCCGCCGAAGGTTCCGCCCGCAAACGTGTAAACGCTGCCGCTGTTGTTATCCGAATTGCCCAACGCAGAGGGCGATAGATCACCGATAACGCCCGCATGCAGCATTTGGCAGAGTCCCAAACAGGTAGTGGCGGCGGCGAACAAGAACAAGCGCGACAGAGTGGCGAAGCGGTTGGTCAGGATGTTCATGATTGTCTCTCCAGTGGAAGGTGTCAGATTGTTGGCTTCAATAAATGTCGAGTCAGGTCACAAAACGCAATTCACGGTGGCGAGCATCATATCGAGCAATTTGCCTTGGCCTTTAGCCAGGCGGTGCGCCGCGTGCTCTGGCTAGCCAGCGAGTTGCCCTGCGGCCGCACGTCGGGCTGGGACTGAACACATCCATCAGGGCGATGGTCGATTCGAGCCGGAATTCCCGCATGGATTGCACTGGCTCGGAAAATATTTCGTGGACTGACATTGTTTTGTCTTTACATCAAAACAATTACTACTTCACCGCAAAGCTGTTTGTTCTAGCCCACCTAAGAACGTCGGTTCCTTGAACCGACGTAGCTGGCCGAGTCGCATCACAGCGCCAAAGCCGAGTGTCTCACCCTAGTACTGCCCCATTCACCTTTCTTAGCCTTGGTGAACTGGGGCCTTTCCGCTCTTTACGACAACTCAGTTCATCGAGCTGCGACGAGACGAAAAAAGTCGCCGAGCACCCCGGCCAATGAAGGCAGGGATTCTGGGCGACTCTTCAAGGCATCGCGTTGTGGTTCCGACTCACGAGCGATCCCCTCGAAAAAACCCGCAAAACGCGGGGAAATCAGCCTAGTTGCAGAGCTGCGCTCCTATCCTGGCCACGAACAGTGCCCAAGTCAACTAGCACCACCAAATTATCACGAAGTTTCCGTCGTCGCCGCCGTCGATCGGCCGGTAACGCATTGCAGATTGGCTGCGGAACTGATCCTCAGCGCAACAAAAAACCGCCCGAGCACGTGGCCCGAGCGGTTACGTGTTTCTCGTGGCGGTCGCACTAGGCCTGGCGGCGGCGACGGGTGGCGAGCAGCAGGCCGACGGCACCCAGGCCGGCGAGCACGAGCGCCGCCGGTTCGGGAACGGCTGCGGCTGCGGCGATTTGCCACGTACCTCCGTTCCCATACAGCGAACCAACCGGCGGAACGGTCGCCACTCCGGCCAGGATTTCGACGCTTGCGCCGGCGAGATTATTCTGCGTCGCCCACAGGAACGCGTTTCCGTTCCAGGTTAACGACACCAGTGGATAGGGCGAAGTCACACCTCCGTCATCCTCCAAAGCGACCTCGCCCCCCGACACGTTGGGATTCGGCATGAAGATCCCGCTGGAGGTCAGCGTGAGGCCGCCACCTTGAATATCGTGGCTGTTGATCAGCGTCGCAAGATCCTGGCTGCCCACGACATTGTTGACAGAAACGTTGGAGTTCGACATCGAGAGGTTGTAGCTCAACGTAATCGGGGAGCTTGGGAGATTTCCCGAATTCCACGTGCCAAAAATATTCTGGCTTGAGGAGACGGTAATCGTCCCGGTCAAAGTGTCGGTGAGCGTGGGATTCAAGTTGTCCGCGAAAACGACGCTGTTGGAGTTAGGGATTGACGTAATTGAGTAGACGATCGAGTTCGCCCGCGCGGTGGACGCGATTACCGTCAAGCAAGCGGCGGTCATCGCCAGTGCATGGAACGATGCGCGGTGACGACTCAACTGGATGCGGAGCATGAAGTAATTTTCCCGTTAGGCACAAATGCCAGTTGATGAAGATCAACGGTTTTTCCCATCGCCATGCAAGCTAAGGTTTAATGGTAAGCCACAGTGACGGCGATACCATCCCCCTAACCCGAAAATAATCCAAAATACTCATTCGCAAGCTATCTAACGGCGGGGATTCGTGCAAGAAAACCCGGGAAACACGGCTGCAGGGCCTTGCCGCAGTGGGTGGGCTTCGGCCGCCCCGCTCGACCGCCAACGCATTGCGGTTTCGCGAGGGGCTGGCGACTGCCTTGACCGCGGTTCACTCGGGCCGGTCCGCCTGAGCAGTGGGCGGAAGTTCGATGTCGTCGTCAATCTCGGCGGCCTGGCGGGCTTTCTCTTTTGCCGCCGTGTCCGCATTCAACTTCTTGTTCAGCAGTGCGATTTCCTTGCGCAGTGCCTTCCATTCCGGAGTCGGAGACAAGGCGGTCGCCCCATTGTCGCGCAGTTTTGTGCGAAGTTCAGCAAGTTCATCAACGATCTTCTTGATTTGGTCCGCTGTTAGGTCAGCCATCTCTGATTCTCCAATGGCCCGCAAAGTTCCGACCGCGGCCCCATCTTACCCGAGCGGCGCCATTCTGGATCCACCATTCGGACCATAATGTGAGCAGGAGCGTCCCCAGTTTCGGGTAGCGGCCGGAAACTTCGGTCACGCCGAGGACTACGGGGCCTGCGGCAACTCCGCGCAGGATCGGCATGGCCATGATGCCGCGCTCCGAGGCCCGTTTTCCCTCGACACATTCTATCTGAGTGGCGGGGCGGGGAACCATCCGGCTTCGAGTTTCACTCAGCGCAAAAAAACCGCCCGAGCACGTTGCCCGAGCGGTTTTGTGTTTTGCCAGCCGATACATCTACGCTTTGCGACGACGACGAGCGGCCAGCAACAGGCCGACGGCACCGAGGCCGCAGAGGATGAAGGAGGCGGGCTCGGGCGTGGGGGCTCCGCCGTAGAAGCGAATCTCGGCGAGGCCCGTGTAGTCGCTGTTATTACCGGTGAAGTTCGCAATGGACGTGAAAGACACGTAGCGGGCGCTGCCAACAGCAACTGGAAGCGTGTAGTCCTTGCCCGGATCGCCGTCTGCGCCCGAGGCAATGGTCAGGGACATGTTACCCAAATCAGTCCACGTGCTGCCATTCAGCGAAACTTTAACGTCGGCGGTAGCGATGCCGCGGAGCACATAGCTGCCGCCAGACTCGTTGTAATTCCACAAGTGGAAACCGGTCAGGCTGTGGTCCGACCCAAGATCCCAGGTGATTGTGGGGTTGGGGTCATTTGTGTTCCCATTATTCAGCCACATGGTATCAGGGTTCCCATTTTGCACCTCCGCCGTTACGGGCGGCCCACCCGAAAGCCCCGTTCCGGTCCAGGTGTTGTCGGGATAGCGGACACCATAATTGCTGGTGGCTGTGGCGCTCGTGGGAGTGATGATGGTAGCGTGGAGCGTATTGGCAACGCAGGCGAAAAGTGCGGCAACCAGGGCGATCGTCAAATTATGGCGTGACATGGAAAGACTCCTTGTAAAAATGCGGCGTTTCAAGGTCAAGATTTCCAGGGGCCTGGAACCGATCCAACCCCGATACGTTCGTTACTACCCCAAGCCCCCACTCTTCACATCAATCGATTTGCCTCAATCGGAGCCGGGCGGCACCCCGCGTCTCTCGGCAAGCCAGCGACTTGCCATGCAGCCGCATGACGGGCTGGAGCCGAATACAGCGTTCACGGCGATAGTCGATTCGAGCCGGAATTTCCGGAGGGATTGCACTGGCCCGGACAATATATTACACAACATGATAATTTTGTCTTTACATAAAAACGGCGCTAATCCGCTGCAAAGCTGTTTGATCTACTCCACCTGAGAACGTCAGTTCCTTGAACCGACCTCTTCGGCCGCGTCGCATCACAGTGCCACAGCCGGGTGTCTCACCCTAGCATTAACCCGTTCACCTTTCCTAATCTCGGTGAACCTGGGCTTTTCGGCGCTCGCCGGCGGCTCGATCTAGCGAACTGCCACGAGACGAAAAAAGTCGCCGAGTACCCCGGCCAATCAAGGCAGGGATTCTGGGCGACTCTTCACGGCGTCGGGTTGTGGTTTCCGACTCACGAGCGTTGCTCCCTCGCAGAAGCCCGTAAAACGCCGACGAATCAGGATATTTGCAGAGGTCAGGCTGTATCGTTACTGCGAAGAATGGCCGAGTCAACTACGCGCCACGGAATTTTCACGAATTTTTCCGGCACCGGCCCGCCGCGGTCGACCGTCAACGGCTTACAGTTTCGCGAGGGGCTGGCGACTGCCGGGGGAGTGGAAGGTCACTTAGCGACTCGGCTTATCCGGCTTCCAGCGATACACGTTGCCGACCAGCCGATACGCGCCATCCGCCAAGCCGATCCGCGAGCCCTCGAACTCGAACGACTCGCCCCGTTGGTGAAACTCGCCGACGAGCGGACCGTCAACGCAAGGGAAGCCGCCCGTCGTGCGGCAGACGGGGCCTGGCTCGCGGTCATTCGGGCGGCGGTTGCTCATGCCGGCAAGTCTACCAGCCATCCCGCCGGCGCCAACGAGCGGCCGGAGGGCTGGGTCCCAGTTCGGTGCGACCCACAGGGCACGCCGGTTGGCATTACCTCGATCGCGGGCTAGACGAAGCGCCCGATGAATCTCGCGAATGCGCCACGCGATGCTCGGATTCGGGCTTGTACTGATGAGCTGTCATCTGCCGTCCGCCGCCGACTCTGCTGACGTAGAAGTTGTCGGCGGCCTGACTGAGAACGAACGAGCCAGTCGGACCGACGACTTTGCCAAAGCGATCGTCGCTGCCCGCCTCAAACTGGCTGGCTGGGTAAACGGCGATGATCTCATCGGCGATCGTCTTGAGAAGTGAATTCATTGGGGAATTGCTCCAGGGATTACGGGGCATCAGGTTTCTGCACGGTTGCTGGCCGCGAGCGCAACAAAAAACGCCGCTCCGGTGAAGGACTCCGGGCGGCGGTGCGATGAAGGCGTCTGTGTGCGCCAGTCTTTCTATCGGTGTGTCGCCGGCCGCTAGCTGGCCACGAAAGCCGCCGGCCCTACTAGGCCGCACAATCGTCAAGCGGCACCAATCACATCCGCAACTCAGCCACGCCGCTTCGGCCGAACGGCCGTCGGTGGATTGACGAGGACATATACCGCCGTGAGCACTGCGCGAACCATCAAATAAAGCCAGAGGAACGGCGTTGACGCCCAAATCAGCAGATTTTGCAAAGGATGCCTTCGAGTGAGGCCGCGGTACGGAGCGAATGCATTGTACCACGCCGCGCGGTCTGCCGAGTGGGCAATAAACGTGGTGAATTAGGCGGATGCTCGCGTTTCTCGCTGTGGCCAGACGCGTTTCTCGCTGTGGCCAGACGCGTTTCTCGCTGTGGCCAGACGCGTTTCTCGCAGTGGCCTGACGCGTTTCTCGCTGTGGCCTGGAGGGCGGGAACGGCCTAAGCGCCACTCCGAGAACCGTCTCGGAGAAGGGGACCGTTCCATGTTGGACTTCCCCACGAAAAGTGGCGCTGGTTAGGGATTGAGGGTGTGCTGTTTCCGGAAGCAGAATTGGTTGTCTTGTGCGATGCCTGCGCAGAGTCGCCTAGGTTCGTCGCCTAGGTTCGTCGAACAACACGATCCCGATTACGGACAGCCCGCGCAGCCGGATCGCCCGCTTGACCGGCAGCCGGGCGAGCAGTTCCACGGACGGCAGCCCGCGGCCTCCATACCCTGCCGCAAACGCCTTGCTCAAGGCACAGCGTGACGCGAGTGGATCGGCACGAGGAATGCCGCCGGCATTGAGGTCCGGCGGGTACGCAGCGGTTCAATTTCGCGAACGCAAGAGGGCCACGCGCAATTGCAGCTCTTGCACATCCTCGCGGAGCAGTTCGAGCTCGTAGCGAATGGTCGACAGCGCCGGCTCGGAGGCCAGATGGCCGGCCCGCTCGACCCTGACCCGGGCCAACTGCTCTTGGGCCTTGAGCCGCGCGATTTCGCCATCGGTGACGGCGCCAGGGGTTCGCGCGTTCGCGGCTTGCGCCTCGCACCGCATTTTCGGCGTCCCGCAAGTCGGCCTTGGCGCTGGCGACATAATACCTGCGCGTCCTCCTGGTCGTCGCTCTCGGCCAATTGCACGCGCTCGGTCGCGTCGGACACTCCCTCGCGCAGTTCCCCGATCACCGCGGAGCCGATGGTCTGCGCCTGCTCGCGATTGATCTCTTCGTATTTGGCCAGCGTAGCCTCCA
The DNA here is from genome assembly GCA_963828155.1 of uncultured Planctomycetaceae bacterium. GTDB lineage: Bacteria > Planctomycetota > Planctomycetia > Pirellulales > PALSA-1355 > CAWCAX01. The sequence continues at coordinate 263,534 of CAWHDQ010000004.1, read as the reverse complement.
TCAATTTCAGGTACGCTCGGGCGTAACGGACATCGAGCTCGCGCTCCTGATTGTCGGCAGCGCCGCGCCGGGCTGAGCGGCGTCGGTCTTCTGTTGCCCCCAAAGCGGCGCGGTGAAACGCGCGAGCAGGCACCCGCAGAGCAGCAATCCGCCGACGCACACCCAGCTTGATTTCCACATACAAATGACCTCGATCCATGAAGGGGGCAGATATCCGCGGCACGACGCCATCGATGGCAAGCCGAGCGACAGCCACGCCTGCGACTGCCTGCGTGATTCGGCCGCAGCGCAGGCGATCGGATTGCGCAACTCCATTTTACCCGCCGGCGGGCAGATTGGGACCAGGCGCCGTGCCCTCGGCTCGCTGACCGGCCCAGTCAGCGCGGCGCAGCGGGTTCGATTGCCACATCGCAAAAGGTCAACGCGGCGAGCCCATTGGTTCCCAAGAGCAGCCGGTCTTGATTCCAATCGCGCTCCTTCAGATAGGTGATGCGGGTTGCCGTCGACGGCCGCTTGAGCGTCAGCGTGAGCACGTTGCCCTGAGCTCGCCCCGAGACGACCTCGCCGCCATGTTCGCCTAAGAAGAACTGCGACGCCAGGGCTTCGTGCCAGACCACCGGCTGGTCGAACTCCAGGGCGATCTCGTCCTGCTGCCGCCCGGTGTAGCTGGCTTTGCGGAGGTCGGGTGGCGAGATCGAGTCGGTCGGGACCGCGCCATAGAAGTCCTGGTCGAGCATCGGCTGGAGGAGTCGGGCGAATTGCGACCAGCCCTCCAAGGGATAATGACACGGCCCCGGCGGCTTGATCCCCAAGGTCGAGACGATGCGCATATTCGAGTAGAGCCGGGGCAAGGTGCGTTGCACTTCGCGCAGCCGGTCGCCCGACCCGCGCTGGCCTCCCATCGCGCAGGCATTCGGCCAGATCTGGAAGACATAGTAGCGCTGAATATTGGGCAGGTCTTGTTTCCAGGCGGCCGAGAGGTCGACGAAATATTGCTGATACGTCTCCCAGCCGTAGCCACCGGTCGGGCCGTCGGACCCCTGGTCGTTCTCGCCCTGGTGCCAGATGACAGCCCGAATGCCATGCGTCAGCCGGGCTTGTTCGAGCCGCCAGAGCATGCGGCCATACAGGGTTTTCAAATCGTGCCGATCCGGAGTTGCAGGCTGGTGCTCGTCGATTCGAGTGCCGCCGACCGCCGTGTTCAGAATGAAGATGGGCACTTGCTGTTTTTCGACCAGCCGTTTCGCGAGCTCCATCCCCCACCAGCCGGTTTCGGCCAACTGCTCGGCCCGATCCGCTTTCCAAACCGGCATGCACCAGAGATTGGGCCGCCCTAGACCCGCCCGCTCGGCTTGCTCCTGACGGTTGCGAACCCAATCGGCGCCGTCGCCGCGACCTGTCGGGCCGCCATAACTGCGGATCCAGTCGCTGGTCTGCGCGGCGAGTCTTCGCCGGTGTCGGTAGCCAAGGCATTCGACTGGCCGTCGATGAGATACGCGTCGCCGCAGACCAGGTTGCCTACGCTGCTCGAGCACGGTCTCCTTGCCTCCGGTCTGGGTCCCAAGCTCGACACGATACTTGATCAGGCCGGGTTTGAGCCGGGCCGCAAAGGCATAGGCCCGATCGGGGCCCGGGGGTTGCGTCTGGGTGGCAAACGGCCGATCGTCGGCATAAATCTTGAGGAACACCGAGTCCGCCGGCTCGGCGAGCACGCCCCGGTAGTGCAACGTGCCTTCGTTCTTGTCGTCGCGGGCGTAGAACTGACCTTCCTCGGGCTTTTCGTCCTTGGCGGGAGTGGGGTCGACCCACGGATCCGACTTCGGCTCGGTGACCTGGATGGTTGCCGCGGCGACGGTCTCGGCCCCGCCGTTGTCGACGGACGCCGTGACCCGAATCGGGCCGGTGTACTGGGACCGGAGCAGAATGAGCCGATCGGCGGCGACCTGTTTGATCACCGCGCCGCCGGACACCGTCCAACGCGTGTGCACCTCGCCGGCGCCGGCCGCCTGCAGGGCCGCCAGGTTGCGGACCCGGGCTACGATCTCGATCTTGTCCCGCCCGTTCCAAGACGGGGGCGCCTCCAGATCGATCAGCGGTTCGGGAATCGTCTCCTGGATCTGGATCGGCACCTCCAGCGTCTTGGCACCGTCGGGGTAGACGGCTTTCAATCGCAACACCCACGACGTGTTTTCCGTCACGCGGGCGGCAGGCAAGGTGTACGACAAAGTGTCCGTCGCGACCACGGAGCTCGACCGGCCACGCTGCAAAATCCAGTAGATTTTTTCGGCCCCGCCCGCGCTGGCCTTCAGGACCGTGCTCCGGCCTTCGTCCAGCTTGACCTCCGGCGGCGACACCGCGAGCGTGGTTCCGGGCTGCACGGGCATTCCGACGAGCGTTTGCTGCGGCTTTTGATTCTCGTAGGCCAGCCGGACCCAATGGGCCGAACGGGCCACTTTGGAGATCCGGACTTCGTCGATCTGGCCCACAAACGAATAGTTGTCGTACCAGCCGCCGACCCACATCCTGCCGGGCCGGCGAACGTCGAGCAGGCTGTTGCGTCCGCTGGACACGCCCTTCGCTTGACCGTTCACGTAGATCCGCGAGTCGCCTTCGCGGTAGCTATGCACCACGTGGACCCATTCGGACATCGGCAACCGGCCGTCGCTCGCGACATCGGCACTCGAGAAGTAGCAATCCATGCGGATGTGAGGCGGACTGCGGACTCCCATGACCACTTTGCCTTGCGCCTGCTCGTTCCCCCAGCCGACGACGACGCCATTGACTTGATCTGCCTTGAGCCAGGCTTCGGTAGTGCAGGGCCCCGAACCCGTCGGCAAGCTGCCGATCTTCTCGCCGCAGGCGATTCCTTGGCCGAGCTCGAACTGCCGGCCGGCGCCGATGGCGCCGGACAGGTGGTGGTGCCCTTCGCGACGGGAACGACACTGCCGACTTCGTCGCGGACCGGCCCGGCGGCATCGCCGAGGTGCATGACCACGCAATATCCGTTTGAATCGTTGAACACGGCCGGTCCGCTCGATTCGCTGGTGGCGTCGGGATTGCCCCAATGGAGCGCGAGCTCCTGCCGCGCATTGCCGCGAATCTGGGGAATGCGGACCCAAACAGCCGCCTCGCCCGCAGCCGCATCCCACTGCTCGATCTGATAGGCTAACGGCCGGCCGTCGGCCGAGAAGCGAAGATCCGCGCCGTCCGGTCGGGCCTGTCGGAAGTCGAACGTCTCGCCGTTCAGCCTGACGAGGACCGGAAAGCCCTCTTCGCTGGCATCCGCCGGCAGATCGGCGCCGTCGGGCGTCGTCAGCAGGACCAGCGTCCCGCGGTGCTTCCACTCCGCAAATTGGCCCCAGGTCGCGGACAAAGGCAGCGACCACAACAGGACGACGAAAAACAACCGGATCTTGGGCATAGGTCGATCCACAATTGGGGAATGGGAGTGCACACGCGACGGCCGTCAACCGATCGCCAGCTCCGGGTCGGCCAAAGCCCCGGCGAAGGTTCGCAGTTGCCTGAATGACGTGGCGGGGAGCAAATCACACGGCCGCGGAGCCGGCGGCGGCGAAGCAGGTGCGGAAAGGACATGTCACAGCATATTTCGACGCACGACCAAAGGGCAACAGCGGCGCGGTCGCTAGCGATGTTTGCCGATCGGTCTGAGTTCTCCTCGATATCGATGGTGCCGTCATCGGCGACTTCGATCGTCTTGCCCTCGTACTTTTTCAGGAATTCGAGCGTCGCCTTGGTGGCTCGGAATCTGGAAGCGCGTCCGGTTTATTGGCGTCATCCGGCAGTCGCTCGAAGTTCAGGTCCGTCAGGACATCGCAGGTGGTGGCCTGTTGCTCGGTGAGATCGAGCTTGGCGGCGATGAGGCCGATCGCCGTCAGAGCGAACAGCAGGTAAGCGACCTGTCGCATGGGATTCTCCTTGGAAAACATGTTCACCCCCACTTCGGCTAGGCAACTCGCGGCTGCTTGACGCCATTTGCCGGCGTCGCCCAAGACCGAACATCCCACTGCGGGACAATCCATCATTCTACCCGAATGGTGCGGCGGGGAGAGCCGCGGCGCAGCGAAAAACCGCCCGAGCACCTTGCCCGAGCGGTTTGTTGGATTCGAGTCGCGGTCTGGCCGGCAGTCGGTTGAAGAAGTCAACGGGCTATCAGGCCTTGCGGCGGCGACGGGCGGCGATGAAGACCCCGAGGGCGCCCGAGGCCGCAGAGGAGGAAGGATGAAGGCTCGGGCGTGGCCGTCACGGCGAAGATCGAAGGATTGTTGAAACCGCCATTGCTCGCCGATTCGACCCAGCTGATCGTCGTTGGTCCCGAATTGGCCGGCAACGCGACAACATAGTCGAGATACAAATTGCTGCCGGAGCTTTGGCTGTTCGTGGCGGTACCCGCATTCGTGGTGGCGACCGTCAGCGTGGAATTTGCATTGTATTCGCCGACGTACACGTTGAGCGTGAGGGGTGTCGTGCTGTTTGCAACGCTGAACGTGAAGCCGTTGCCGGTGTTGTCGACGTCAGGCCCATAACCGGTGTTCGCCCCCTGGTTGTCGTTGATCCCGTGAGACACCGATACGAACTGGTAATAGTTCGCCGAATTGCCGTACTCGGTGGTGCTGGTGAACGAGCCGACGTGGGTGATCGGGCCGACAATCCCACCCGTCGTGTTGACCTGCTGGTCGGGATTGGACAGGTTCGAGCCAATTTTGAGGAACCCGCCTGCCGCTGCGTCCAGGTTCACGGGCTTCGCCCGGCTGGTCGGAAAAGTCGCCGTAATGAGACTTGCCTGGACATTCGCGGCCGAGACCAAGGTGGCGGCAAAGAACAGCGTGAGGGCGGCTTTCATCGGGGCAGCTCCAAGGGGTTATCTGATTCTCGTTGCGGGTTTGACACCCAAGAATTCGAGTCGATCACTGTGCGCAGATTGGGGTAACGCTCATTACAGCAGGCAATTTTATCCCCGCCTGCGGCCAGGCGGTGTTGGACGCGTCCAGGCGGTCGGCCCATCGAGCATCCCGGGCCACTCTTCAATCAGGTCGCTCTCAGGCCTTGCGGCGGCGACGGGCAGCGATCAGCAGGCCAACGGCACCCAGTCCGCAGAGGAGGAAGCCGGAGGGCTCGGGGACCGCGTTGATCGTGGCCTGGACCTCGGTAGTCTTGTTGTTGACGTTGCCGCCCCACACCACGAAGTCGAGTGTTTGGCCGGCATGGATGAGCACCAGTGAGTCGCTGAAGTTCGTGCCGACGAAGGGCGTGCCGCTCAATGTGAGGTTGGTCAACTGCGAGGAATCGAGGTAGACGTAGCCGTTCGGCGAGCTGTTCCCGGTCTGAATCGGAGTAAACGTTGCCGAGATGTCATACAGACTCGTCGCCGGGGCAGTCCAGCGAGCGACCGTGGGCCCGAGGTAGGGTCCGAACGCGACTTCGTTCGCCGGCCACGTGATGCCGCAGCAGCCGCTGTTCGGCGAATTCGTGACGTTCTTTTCCAGGTTGGGATCGCTCCCGCCGAGACTCCAAACATCCAGGGCCCCAAACGCCCCGGTCGTGGTGTTGGTAAACGGACTGTACGAGGCCGGTGAGAGTCCGCTGGTGTACACGCCGTAACTCCAGGGATTCGTGCCGCCGTTGGTGGTGATGGAGAAATCGTTCGCCAGATCATAGGTCGTCGCCCGGGCAATGTTGGTCAGCGCGGCAGCTGCGACGACCGCCATCAAAACTGCGGTGCGGACCAGCGGCCGACGAAGTGCCATGCGCGGCCGAGCGTTCCCGGCGGAGAGTGAACCGATACGACCCTGCTGGCAGATGAGGCGGCTGGTGAACATAAGAGAGTTCCTGGATGGGGTTAAGCGTCATTGATGTGGATTCGTCGGGCTGGGTCGGCTCTCAATCGCGTCGAGTTTTCGTTCCGACTCACGAGCTCGCTACCCGAGCGGTACTGGGGTCTCCAAGCCGATCCTCTCAGGCCTTGCGGCGGCGGCGGACGGCGAGCAGCAGGCCAACGGCACCCAGACCGCAGAGGATGAACGACGACGGCTCGGGGGTGAAAGTGATTCCCGCGATCGTCGCCGTGCCATTGGGGCCTTGCGTGGCGCCGATGGTGATCGTTTCACCGGGGGTCGCACCGGTAATCCGGAACGAGTAGAGGTCGGGGATCCGGTTGCCCGCCAGTTCGGTGAGCGTTGCGGTGCCGCCGCCGCTGGAAGCGACGGTCAAGGTGCTGGCGTTGTAGCCGGCGGAGTCCAGGTTATCGACCAGCAGACCTACGGTGAACGACGCTGGAGCCGAGTGCGCCGACGACGAACGAGAACTTGTCTGCATTCGACCCATCCGTGATGGTCCCGGTGGTCACGACGCCGTCCAGAGGAGTGCCAACGGATGCGTAGCCATAGCCCGAGGCTTCGTGATCGGTGGGCAGGTTGAACGTGGAGACATAGCTGGGCAAGCGGCTGATGTCCGTCCCAATATTGACGCCGTATCGGCCGCCGTCAGCCGGACCAGTCGCGAACAAGTAATACCCGCCGGCCGAGAAGGGGGTGATCGAGCTGATGTCGATCGCCGGCGAGAGGCCCGTGACGGTCGATGCCTGGCTCTGGGCTCCGGTCGAGATCAACGTGCAGAGAACGAGGCCCAGGGCGATGCGATTGCTCAAGACGTTCATGATTTTCTCTCTTGGGAAAGGTGCAGGTCGATTGATGTCGGCGAGTGCAGGTCGGGTTAAAAAATGGAGATCACGGCAACGAGCATCAGAGCAAGTTCATTGCCTGAGCTTTCAACCAGGCAACGCCCCGAGTACTGTCGCAGACCAGCCACCTGCCATGCGGCCGCATGACGGGCGGTGGCCGAAGGCAGCATTCGGGACGAGGGTCGATTCGGGCCGGAATTCCCGCATCGACTGAAACGTCCATGCCTTTATACTCGTAATACCTATTTTTTTCTTTACCATGAAACGGGCGTTAGTTCACTACTAATTTGTGTGATCCGTTCCACCACGGGACATTGGTTCTTTGAACCGACCGCGCCGGCTGCGTCGCGTGATCGCGCCACGGCCGAGTTTCTCACCTTACATCTGCGCTGTTCACCTTGCTTAGCGGTGAACTGGGGCCCTGCCCCTTTGCGCCGATAACTCGCTTAAGCCCGCCGCGACGAGAAGAGAAAAAGTCGCCGATCCCTCCCGCCATCAGGTCCGGGATACGGGGCGCCCCTTCACGGCGTCGGGATTAGATTCCGAAAAACACCGCAGGAAACTGGGGAAACAGCAAACGGAAACGCGCTGTGCCCCCTATCATTAACCCCTGTGCACGGTCCAGTCAACTTGCCAATCAAATTTTTGCGCAGTTTTGGCCTGCCCGGCCTCGTTCGACCGTCAACCCTAGGGCGGCAAGTGCGGCGGGCATCTGCCTCGGGGCCGGCGGTTGCGGGCCCGGTTTGCGTGTTCGGCCATTGGTGCCGGCCTTGCGCGAGGGTCGGGGTCCGAACGACCTCGCATTCAGCAGCAAGCGGCCGGTCAGATTGCAATTCGCCGGCAGCTGATTGAGCACGCTTTGCCCACCGTAGCCACTGGCGGCCATGACCGGCAAACGCCACGATTCACCGGCCTGACAGTGCAGCACGCGCATTTCGACGGCGAGTGCCGGGCAAGTTCAATACGCCCGGCCGCGCCGCTGCGTGCTTGTCCAAGTACCGACCCAACAGGACCCGAGGGCACAACGCCCACTCGGGCCACCGCGGAAAGTAGGGGATAAATCCCAGTGCCCCGACTGTGGCCCCCATTGGTGATCGCCTTGCGGCGATTCGACAGGAGCGGGTCGTGATGCTTGCCGCCATCGAATGTTTTCCGGCCGGTCGGCCGCGTCGAACTGGTAGGTGAAGCAGCCGCCGTCGGGATCGATCAGCGTCGCGCGGCGGCCGGCCGGATCGTACGAATACGTGATTGTGCGGCCGGCCTGATAGGTGATCGTGCTGGGCCGATCGAGCGGATCGTAGGCGTAGGTCGTCGTGCCGGTGCCGTCCTGCATCCGCGTCCGGTTGCCGCTCTGGTCGTACTGGAAGGTGACCGGCGCGTCGTTGGTGTAGGTCCGGCCGCTCAAACGCCCGACCGGATCGTACGAGTAGGACGTGCCGACACCCGCGCGTCGGTCCGCCCCGTCTGCTGGCCGGCAGAATCGTAGCCGAAAGACGTGACGCGAACAGCGGATCGGTCTCGGTCGTCTTGCGCCGGCCGGATCGTACTGGAACGTGGTCCGATAGCCCCGGGCATTGGTCAGCGACGTTTGCTGATTCGCGGTGTCGTAGCCGATGGTCGTCGTGTATCCCAGCGCGTTGACCAGCGCATACTTACGGCCTGCCGGATCGTAGGCCGTCGTCGAGACGTGGGCGTTCGCATCCTGCACGCTCGTTTGCTGGCCGGCCGGATCGTAGCCGTACGTGGTGATGAATCCCAGCGGATTCTGCACGCTCCTCTGCCGGCCGGCCGGATCGTACATCCAGGTGCTGAGGAGGCCCAGCGGGTCGAGCAGGGCGGTCCGCTGGCCGGCCGCGTCGTAGCCGAAGGACGTGACGTCACCCAGCGGGTCGACCGTCCACAGGACGCGGCCCGCCGGGTCGTAGTTGGCCGTGGCCAAGAAGCCGAGCGGGTTTTGCGTCATCACCTGCTGGCCGGCCGCGTCGTAATAATACGTCGCGACGAAGTTCAGCGGATTGGTGATCGAGGAAACGCGGCCCGCAAAGTCATACCCGGTGGTCGTGGTGTAGCTCCGCGGGTTCTGCACGCTCGTCCGCTGATTGGCCGCGTCGTAGCCGAAGGTGGTGGCGTTGCCCAGCGCGTTGACGGTCCACCAGGTGCGGCCGGCCGCGTCGTAATGCATGGTCGAGACAAAGGCCAAGGGATTTTGGGTGGTCGTCAGCCGGCTGGCTGCGTCGTAGCCGAACGTGGTCGTATCGCCCAGCGGATCGGCCGTGGACCAGCGGCGATTGGCCGGGTCGTACTGCGTGGTCCAGACATAGCCCAGGGCGTTCTGGACCGAGGTTTGCCGGCTGGCGACGTCGTAACCGTAGGAGGTGCGGTGGTTCAGCGGATCGACCATGGCGATCAGCCGATTGGCCGCGTCGTAGACCGAGCTGGTGGCGTAGCCCAGCGCGTTGGTGCTGGCGGTCTGGCGGCCGGCGGCGTCGTACGACGTCGACGAGATGTTGCCCAGCGGGTCGGTCGCCAGCTGGCGCGGTTGAGCGCGTCGTAGCTGGTGGTCCAGAGGTAGCCCAACGGGTCTTGCCGCGTGACCTGGTTGCCGACCGGGTCGTAGCTGTAGGTGGTGGTGTTGCCCAGCGGATCGGCCGACGCGAGCAGGCGGTTCTGCAGGTCGTAGGTCGAGGTGCTGACGTAGCCCAGCGGGTTGGTGGCGGCGGTCAGGTTGCCGGCCGGGTCGTAGGCGTAGGTGGTCCGGTCGCCGAGCGGGTCGAGCGTGGCGAGCAGGCGATTCTGCGAATCGTAGATGCTGGTCGTGGCGTAGCCCAGGCCGTTGATCGAGGCGGTGCGATTGCCGGTGCCGTCGTACTGGTAGCTGGTGACGTGGCCGAGCGGGTCGACGTGCTCAGCTCGGGCAGCAACCTCGCAGGCGATGCGCGAACGATGCTATGCCCCGGCGGGACATGCCGCCGGCTCCGCGCTTAGGACGGGTTGCCCGAGCGCATGCAAGAGATCACCCTTCATCCGGCCGTAGGCCGCGACCAGCCACGGATCGGCGGGGTACGTCTTCAGCGTTTCCTCGGCGATGCGCGATGCTTCGAGCGACTGGCCGATCCTGTCCAGCGAGTCGATGTAAACCCGGGCCGGATTGAGGCTGTATTCCTCGTACGGCTCGGGCGTGCCGCCCGGCAGATAGTCCTTCAGAAAGCCGGCCTCCGACAGCCGCACCGCGTCGCCAAACGCGCCTGTGCAGATAATGCCAGACGGCCCGCTTGAAGTAGCCGGCCGGATGCTCGGCGCAAAATCGATCATCTTCCGCGACGCCAGCCCCAGCATTCGCAAGTCGCCCTGCTGAACCGCCAACACGCAAATATTCCGCAGCGCGTTTTGCCGGATGTCGGGCCGGGTGTGGATGGCGAAAGTGCGCCACAGCATCCGGATCGCCTCTGGGTGATGCTCGGCCGACATGCCCAGTAGCGTGTTGGCGATGTCGTGGACGTTCATCAACGTCGGGCAGGCGGCGTGGGCCCGGCGGCTCACGGCCAGGTTCCGTGCCAACCGGTCTTCTTTGCCCAGCGAGTCGTGCCGGAACCAGTCGTGGACGATCTTGGGCCCGTCGAGAAAGGCCGGAAACCGCTTGCGGATCGGCCGCAGCTCCTCGTGCATCGGGCCGCGAAACACGTGCGTCCCGCGGGCAATCACCCGATCCTTCCAATACACGATCGAGCCGCAGTAATAGTCCAACAGCAGAAACACGAGATTGGCGTCGGTCTCTTGAATGAACCTTTTCAAGATCGCCGGATTCTCGATCGTTTCGTCGGTGTCGAGATAGGCGATGTAGTCGCCCGTGCATTTGCTGAACGCAAAATTCCGGGCGGCCGAAAAATTCTGGATCCACTCGAAGCGGTGGACCTCGCAGCCCAGGGCTCGCAGCCTGGCCGGCGTGGCGCGGATCGCTGCCGGTCCAGGCTGCAACCACCTGGTCGAAGATGCCGCCGGTCGAGGCCAGCATCTTTTCGATGTCCTCGACTTCGTCGAGGCAGATGAACCCCAGGCTGAGCGTCTTCACTCGAATTGCCCCGTGCGGTTGTTGTACTTGACGATCACCCCCGTGCCGCCTGCCCCGCCGGCGCTGCCCGCCTGGGCCGGCGACGTGCCGCCCGACGCTCCGCCCGCGCCGCCCGAACCGCCGGCCACGGAGATCGTGCCGGTGTTCGCGAGCGAGTTGTAGACGAGCATGATGAACCCGCCGCCGCCGCCCCCACCCCCGCCGCCGCCGCCGGTGGCCGTGGACGAAGTCGGTGCGTTGCCGCCGTTTCCGCCGTTTCCTCCTAGCGACTCGATCGTGCCGGCGTTGGTGATCAGCTTGGCGCAGATCATGACCGTCCCGCCGCCAGCGCCGGCACCGCCGCCGGCGCCGCTGTAGTGCGTGCCGTCGCCGCCGCCAGCGGCTCCGGAGCCGCCGGCAACCCCCGCGACCAGTGGGGCAAGCGGCGCCACCATATGTTGCAATGAGTGCCGGTGTGAGGAATCGGACCGGATGAGACCATAAGCCGCCGTTCGGTGTTCCGCCTGTCCCGGGGCCGTGACCTGACGAACCAGTGCCTCCGTTGCCGCCAGCGCCGAATCCACCTCCACAATACGAAATAGCGGAAGACGCGGCAGAGCCCCCGCCGCCCGTTCCGGTCGTCCCGCCAGCACCGACTGTGGTGTAAACGCCGACAACAAAGTCCCCAGCTGTAGCCCCTGCCACGACCGCTCCGGCCCCCCCCGTACTCCCGCTTGCCGCGGCTCCGTTGCCGCCGTTGTTCGAGACCACACCGCCGCTGTTGACCGTCAGGCCGGTCTGGCAGTGCAGGCGGTAATTATTGGTGTTCAGCACGCCGCCGCTTTGCACGGTCACACTCGTGTAGTACCCCGGTCGAGACAGCCCGGTCGTGCCGGTGACAGTCAGCGTGCCGTCGCTGCCGTCGCCGAAGTACGCCCCGTCCGGTACGACCTGGCGGCCGTTCGCGGTCGCATAATTCAGACAGAGCCAATTGCCCGAGCCGAGCGACTCGAACAGGGCTGTGTCGCCGGCCTGGGTCGTGATGTTCGCCGCGCCGGGCAGGATCAGGCTCGTCGAGTTGTAGGTCAGCGTCAGGCTGCCCGTGAACCGCAGGAACCGCAGCACGCCCGCGCTGCACGTGCCCAGGGCCGTGATCGTGGTCGTGCCCGTGATGTCGACCGAGATGCCCGTGGCCGTCGACAGGTCGGTCGTCGCGGCGCTGGCGATGTTGCTCCCCTTGGTGTGCAGATCGTCGCAGGCGGCCACCGCGGTGGTGGCCCCGGTCCCGCCGTTGGCCACCGCGACGGCCGTCCCCTGCCAGGTGCCGGCCGTGATCGGGGTGTTGAACTTCACCGCGCCCGACGCAACCTGAATCACCTGGCTCCAGACGGCCGAGCCCGCGGCCGGGCTGATGCACTGCCAGAGCTGCAAGCTGCTGGTGTTTTGCCAGAGCGAGCCGGCGGCGAAGCCCTGGGTCGAGTCGTTGCTGGTGGTCGGGTTGGACGACGAGGCGTAGACCGAGCGGTCGGCGAGCGCCTCGAAGTTGCTGGTCAGATAGATTCCGGCGTCGCCGGAGCTGCTGCTGGGGACTTCGAGCCCCTTGTACGTGGTCCAAGACATACGGCCTCCCTGTTTGGAAAAAGAACGGGTGTGAACGGAGCATCAGCCATCCGCCCGTGGCGCAGGTGCGCACCGGGGGCACATGGAAACACGATTTTGTGCAACGCCCGATTGGCTACCGTCGGCCTTCTGGCCAGTCGGCGCTCGGTGCTATCGCACGTCAGAACGCGAACTCAAAACACTTCGCCGGCAGAAGTTGAAATGCCGAACAAATGCGGAGATCGCCTGCCGTACGCGAAGGATCGCGTCGCCTGCCGGCCGGATCCCGAAAACGAACTGTACTGCCTGCGGCACGCGATGCCAGGAAATCCACGTCGAGATCTGTTATTAAACGATCAATCATGACGCAAACTGTGCGCGGATGAATGCCTCAATTGCGTCGAGAAGGTTTGGATCATTGGCACTAAAAGACTCGACTGCAACCGCCTTGGTCCTGGGACGCGGAGGTCCATATTCGCCCGGCACCGGATCCGGGTCCAATCTTTCAATGCGGACCCGACAGCGGCCGTCCCCTTTCCGTTTCGAAATAACCGCAACGAAGGTTTCAAAGACGAATTGCTCGCACAATTCGCACGACCAAAGTGAACGCGCTCGCGGTAGCCTGCCAACGAGCGCGGTCGTAATAACGCGGACGAACTCCGTGTCGCAGAATTCGCTTTTGTAGAAGCCACCCATCTGTCACCCGCCCGCACGCACGTGAGCTTCGTTCTATGGAAACAACCATGGAACAAAAAGGTGTGAATACACTGCGCACGCTCTGCCCGCCACGGATCCGTCGCCCGTATTCCGCCTCCATGCGGCATCCTGCAGAGATGCCTCGGCGTTCCGAGGCGGCGGAAGCCAACCTCGGTCTTGGCCTCGTGCCCTCGGCCCACAAACATAGTCGCTCACGATCTGAAACTGAACCCTAGTGTTCTGGCCCAACTGTTTCGATGCGCGGTCAGCTTGCCGGGTTGATTGGGTCACCGAAGTCCCACGGGGGGGGTGGTTGGTCATTGTTGGGATCTAAGGCCTCCGCACGGTCGTAGTTCTTGGCGTCTGGCGGTGCGCACGCGAAACCCAGCATCGAATAACATTGGACGGTCGGGAGAACAGTGCAGTCCCTCCATTCTGGACCCCCGCTCATATTGGTTAGTGCGCCAGCGTTATCAAAATAGCAGCAGTTACAAGAATTACCAGCATGGGCGGCGATCCATCCGGTGAGCGCCGCAGCTGCTGCTGCGGCGGCATCACCTGCACTACCTGCACCACCTGCTGCGGCGGCAGCGCACGTCGGCTTACTCAGCTCGTACACCAAGTATGCTACGCCAACGGCCACGACGACGCCAAGTAGAACAAGCCCAGTCACTGGCGAAGTCGCAACGGCCGTCACTGCGACCGCAATTGCTTCCCCAATTTGAACCAACCCCCAAAGTCCCGCCGCACCGGCCGCTATGCCAAACGTTCCCGACGGATCGATTAGTAGCGCCGGTCGGTTCCACACGTATCGGTACAAAATGAAATCGCTGTCGGCGGGGTCCTGGCTTGTCCACCGCCCAGGCAATGCATGGTAGTCGCGAAGGCGGACATGGATTGTGCCGGTGTCGTTGTCGTGGTAATAGCCCCATTGGCCGACGAACTGGAACGGATTGACCGTCGAACCGGTCGAGGCAAGTAGTTCTCCAAAGGCTTTGTAAAGGTACGTGTCGGTGACGCCACTGGATATGCCGGCCAGTGCCCGGGTCGAACCGAGGGCGTCGAACACGTGGTAGCTGGGCATCCAGATGCCGCTGGATAGGCGGCGCTGGCTAATGACGCTGCCATAGGTCGTTGGCTCGCAGATAAACTCGGCCTGGGTCGCGTTCGTGCCGTCGGTTTCGGCCAGGTAGGCCTGGCCATCCCAGACGAAACGTGTCGTGCCCGAGCTGTCTTGCTTCTGGAATCGCTGTCCGTCGGCATTATAGCTGAAGGTGTTGGCGATTCCATTCGGAAGATGGGCCAGGGTCCGGCGGTTTTCGTTGTCCCAGGTGCTGGTGGTGATGCCAGCGGGGCCCTGTTCGATTTGCTGGTTTCCAGCCGCGTCGAAGGTATAGGTTGTTACGCCCGAGGGGCCGGTGCTGGTCACGAGCTGATTGGCCGCGTCGAATGTGCTGGTGGTGAGCTGACCGCTGTCGTTCTTGACCAGCCGATTGCCGACGGGATCGTAGGTGTAGGTGGTGTTGTAGCCCGAGCCGCCCGAGGCAAGGGTCAGGGCCTGCCACTGGGCCAGCGTGAAGGACTCCCACTGGCTGAGAGTAAAAGTGGTCCAGTCGGGGCTGGTGGCGCCGCTGCGCTGCTCTGCCGTGAGCTGGTACGTCGCGTCGTACGACCACGTCGTCAACGTGCCGTCGACCTCTGTCACACCAAGACGGTTGGCTGCGTTGTCATAGCGGTACGTGAAGCTCGTGATCGCCGAGAGCGTGGTCGAAACGCTGGTCAGCCCGACGATCCGGTCGGCGTTGTCGTAGGTGTAGCTGGTGACGACGCCGTTGGCCTGGGTTTGCGCCGTGCGGCGATCGGCGGTGTCGTAGGCAAAGGAAGTGCGGTCGCCCTGCGGGTTGACGAGCAGCGTGAGCCGCTGGGCTCCGTCGTAGGTGTAGCTGAACTGGCCGCCGTCGGGATCGGTCATGCCCGAGCGCTGCCCGATCGCGTCGTAGGCGTACGTGATGAGCCGGCTGCCTTGATTGAAGACCGGCTTTTGCGGTCCAGGGCGTCGTAGCTGTAGGTGGTCGAGCCGGTGCCGTCCTGCATGACGAGGCGATTGCCGCCGGCGTCGTAGCCGAACGTGACGTTGGCGTCGGTCGTGTATTGCCGGTTGGCGAGCCGGCTGGCGGCATCGTAGACGTACGTGGTCGCGATGCCGCGGGCATCGACGCGGGAAGTGTTCTGATCCTCGCCGTCGTATCCGAAGGTGGTCACGCGGGCGAGCGGGTCGGTCTTCAGGATTTGCCGGCCGGCGGCATCGTATTGAAAGCTCGTGGCATTGCCGTTGGCGTCGACCAGGGCAATCCGCTGATTTGCCGCGTCATAGACCAGCGTCGTCGCGTAGCCCAGCGCGGCGATCGTGGCGATCGTCCGGCTCGCGGCGTCGTACGCCGTCGTCGTGACGTTGCCGTTGGCGTCCTGCAGGGCGACCGTCCGATTGGCCGCGTCGTAATTGTACGTGGTGACGAAGGCCAAGGGATTGGTGACCGACTGCTTGCGGCCGGCCGGGTCGTAGGCGGTGGTCGCGACGTTGCCGAGCGGATTCTGGATTGCGGTCCGCTGATTGGCGGCGTCGTAGCCAAACGTGGTGACATTGCCGAGTGGGTTGGTCACTGCAGTCGTCCGTCCGGCCGCGTCGTAAGTGGTCGTTGTGACGAAGCCGAGCGCATTCTGGACAGTTTGCAGCCGGCCGGTGGCGTCGTAGCCGTAGGTCGTGCGGTTGCCGAGGGCGTCGACGGTGGCTTGGCGATGGCCGTCGGCATCGTAAAGCGTGGTACTGACGCAGCCGCGCGGGTTTTGCACCGATTGGACACGGCCCACCGGGTCGTAGCTGGTCGTCGTGGTGTCGAGCAGCGGGTCGGCCTCGGATGAGACGCGGTTCAGCAAATCGTACGTAGTGGTCCAGACGAAGCCCAACGGGTTTTGCCGGGTCAGCTGGTTGTCGGCCGCGTCGAAGGTGTACGTGGCCGTGTTGCCGAGCGGGTCGCTGGCGCCGGTTCGCCGGTTCGCCGCGTCGTAGGTGCTGGTGCTGACGAAGCCCAGCGAATTGGTCGCGGCGATCAGGTTGCCAACTGGGTCGTACGAGTACGTCGTGACATTGCCCAGGGGGTCGACGAGCGCGGTCCGCCGGCCCAGCGCGTCGTACGCGCTCGTGGTAACATTGCCCAGCGGGTCGGTGACTGCGATCCGCCGGTTCGAGCCGTCGTAGGCGTAACTGGTGGCGTGGCCGAGGGGATCGATCACGGCCTCCAAGCGGTCGTTGACGTCGTAGAGCTGCGTGGTCACGTAGCCCAAGGGATTGGTCGTCGTTTGCAACAGGCAACTGGCGCCGTAGGACAACGTGGTCGTGTTGCCCAGGGGATCGATCTGCGACGTGACGCGGTTCATCGCGTCGTAAGTGGTCGACCAGACGTTGCCCAGCGGGTTCTGCACGGCGATCTTTTGGCCCAAGCCGTTGTAGGTATACGTCGTGCGCTCGCCGAGCGGCGTCACGTCGGCCAGCAGCGCTCCGCTGGCCGTGTCGTAGACCTTGGTGCTGACCTGGCCGAGCGGGTTGGCGATGGCGGTGATCTGGCCGTTCGAGTCGTAGGTATAAGTGGTGATATTGCCCAGGGCGTCGATGATGGCCGTGCGGTTGTACTGGGCGGACGTTCCGGCGGTGCCCCAGACCAGGGTGGTGACGTGCTCCAGCGGGTCGGTCAAGGCTTGCAGCCGGCCGTTGGCGTCGTAGCCGTAGGTGAACAGTCCCACGAGCGGCCGCTGGACCGAGGTGATCCGGTTGCCGGCATCGTAGCTGAACGTGACGCGGTTGCCGCGGGCGTCCTGGAAACTGGTCAGTGCCGAATTGGTCCAGGTGTAACTGGTCGATCCGCCGAGCGGGTCGCGGATGTTGGTCAGCTCGTTGCTGGAGTCGTAGGTGAACGTGGCGACGTTGGCCAGCGCGTCGGTGAAGACGGTCGTCGTGCCACCGGAATAAGAGTAGGTGACTCGGTTGCCGGCCGGCCAGAGCACGCCCACCACCGAGCCGCTGGCGCCCGTGTAGCTGAACGTGACGATCGTGCCGTCGGGCCGGGTCCAGCCGGTGAGCCGCTGGCTGCCGTCGTAGGCGAAGCCCGTGGTGCAAAGGGTCGGCGTGACCACCTGAGTCAGATTGCCACTCGCGTCGACGGTGAAGGTGGTGATCCGGCCGCCGCGGTCCTCGATTTGCCGCAGATTGCCCGAGCCGTCGTAGCCGAACGTGGTGCTGCGGCTGAACGGATCCTGGATCGAGGCGACGCTCGCCGAGCCGCCGCTATAGGTGTAGGTCCAGCGCCCGCCGGCCGGGCTGACCATCGACGTCAACGTGGTGGGCGTATTGGCGACCGCTTGCGGATGATAGTTGAGCTGAAACCCGTTGGGCTGGGTCTCGGTCCAGCTGCCGTCGCCGTTCTGCACGAGCGTGTTTTGCACGCCGGGCGGATTGGTGTAAACGCCGCCCGAGAGTCCGGTGTAGGTCAGCGCGGTGCCCGAGCCCTTGGTGATTTGGGCCGAGGTCGGAAAGCCCAGGGGAATGAGCAGGCTCTGTTGCTGCAAACCGCTCCAGCCGTGCCCCAGGTTGCTCGCGCTCGTCGATTGGCTGTTGTAGGAAAACGCCGGCACGGGATCGAACGGGCCGGCGAACGGAACCCGCAGGTTGAACACCAGGTTGCCCGTCGTCGGGTCGATTTGAAACGGGTCGTTGCCTGCGCCGCCGCCGGCCTGCGCTAGCCCAAATGCCGCGGACGCGGAGGACCGGCCGATGTTCACCAATCCCATGGCCCGGTCGATGGCGCCATTGGCCGCGTCGTACTTGGGACTGCCGACGGGCGACATGGGCGGGCATTGCGGCGCTACGGCGCAGCTGCAGCCTTGATCGGCGCTATAGACGGCCGGCTGCGAGCCGGTTGCGCCGGGTGGTCCGCCAGCACCGGCCGAGCCGCCGCCGCAGCACGATCCGCCGGGCGCGGTCAGGCACGCCTCGGGTGGCCCCGCCTCGATCTGCGACGGGCTGTTGTCCAACGTTGCGGGCAACGTGCAGCCCAGCTTGCTGGGACCGGGAACGCGAAGAGGGCCTGGCATGAATTAATCCTTCCGTGCTGACGGCAATAGATTCGAGAAACGCGCCGAGCATTGGCACTCTTGCTTCACTCGGGTCGTGACGATAGTTGCGCCGCGTCGAGGAACCGCAGCCGGCGGGCAAAACCGCGGCACACTCTACAGTTCTTCCTGTCAATCGTCCAATCAAAAACCGAGCCACTCGTCGCCGGACGGCGCGGCCGTTGGCATCCCTGTGGCCGGTCTGGACGCCGCCGGCGTGCAACCATTGGCTCTGCTCGCCGAGCGGCTTCAGCGTGCCGCTGAGGTTGTCGCCGCCATTGAAGATGACGGTGGTGACGTGGCCCCGGGAGTCGCTGGCGGCAGTGGACTCGAAATTGACGTAGATGAAGGCCGCAAGCCGACTGCGCCCTTTCAATAGAAATAGCCTGTCGTCCCGCCACCCGCGTCTTGATGCTGGTAAGCGCCGAAGTCGCGGCAGTCTGCCGGGCTGGGGATCCCCGGCACTTTTGCGAACGGAGCCGTGCCGCGGAGCAGCGCGCCTCCGCCCGTATTGTTGTTCAGCCGCAGATCGGGACAGCCGAACGACCACGTGCCGCCGCTGGTGCTGGTGGCGGCTGGCGAGGCGTGCAACTGCCATTTGCCCGACACGATGGCCGTCACCACGAACGTCTGTTTGGTCCAGCCCGTGCCGGCGGTGATTCGCAGGCACACGCCGACGTCGCTGCTTTGCGGCGTATAGCCGTCGGGCGTACCAGCAGGTTGTTGCTGCTGTCGACAGTCAGGTTCGTGCCTGTGGCCACGGCCGAGGTCGAGACGAAGGGCGACGTCGACAATGCCGAGTGCAGCACATCATAGTGGTTGGTGTAGGGGCCCACGTTCCAGCCGTTGGCCGCCGTGGTAGCGTCAAGGTTGGTGCGATCGCCGGAGCTGTTCCCGTAGTAGGCATTGCCATCGAAGTAAAACAAGGGCGGCTGAGCGGTCGAGGCGACGTTATCGATCCCCCATCCGCCGTTGTTCGCCAGGATGTTGCGGATGACCAAGGGATGATTCCCGGCCTGAGTCGTGTAGCCGATTCCGTGCCGGCCGTTGTTGTAGATCGTGTTCTCCATAATCAACCAGCTGGGAGCGCCGTTGATGCCGTCGGAGCTGGCCCCGCTGTTGTTGAAGATCATGCAACCGACCACGTTGATATAGTTGGAATTGCCGTTGACCATCGCGATGCCGGGGCAGGCATTGTCGTGAATATTGCAGGCGTAGATGTGATTGTTCGAACTCGCGTTCGCCACTACGGCCGCCGTCGCCGCCGACGTGCAGCCGGTCACCTCACACCTCGCCATACGATAACCGGTTTGGGTTTTGACGCCGAAACCAGCAAAGTTGATGAACTTGCAGTTGTAGACGTCGCAATATCCGACGATCCCGTTCGAGCCGGATAGTCCGTTGCCATCGACGATCAGGTTCTCAAAGTAGGACGCCTGGGCAGTCGTCACCGAGATCGCCGTCAGGTTGCTGTTGGTGCTGAGCCGGATGATCGCTTCGTTGCCGGCGGTTGCTCCATCGCCGCGGGTCGTCGTGTATCCGCTGAAGCGATTGGCGGTCCCCCCGCCATAGAAGTTCCCGCCGGTCGTCAGGCTGAAGCCGGCGGTCGTCGTGTAGATGCCGTCGTTCTTGATCCAGCATTGGTATTCCGAGCTGGTGCCATTGCCGGCGTTGTTCATGATCGAAATTGCGGTCGCCAGGTCGACCGCGCCGCCGATGTTGACCGTTGCGCCGGTGCCCGTGGTCAAGCCGGTCGAGCGGTCGACCGTGATCGAAGTGGCCGAGTTGCGGGCTGTGATCTGGTACCAATTGCCGCTGATCGAGCCCGTGCCGCCGGCCACGTAGGCCAGGTTGCCGACGACGTCGGTCCCCCAATTGGCCGTGGCCGAGGTGATGGTCGTCGTGCCGTTGGTCACCCCGTCGGTCGAGGCGTATTGGGCCGAATTCTGCTGCGTCCAGTCGGTGCCGCTCGAGCCGGGCACCCAGCCGCCGCCGTTGGTGGTCGAGCCGGTTGCCTGGGTGCGGCACTCGAAGGCCGTATGAATCGAAATTGTCATGATGTCCGGATCTCCTTTCAGGTGTTTCGTGATTGGCGTTCGTTTGCGGGTCGGCGCCGCACGCGCGTTTCAAAAGCCGCGGGCCAGGGCCAGTGCTCGCCACTTCGAGGCGGTGGAGTTGTAAACGAACTTCATTTCCCACTTCGCGTTGGCCGCGGTCGGGATCAGACCCGTCGTGATATCGGTGCCGAAGGCGAAGGCGCTGTTCCAGCTGATGGTCCGGCCGCCCGTGCCGTCCTGCACGAACCGGAAGCCCAACTCGTTGCCGTCGGCGGCCGTGCCGCTGGGAGCCGCGATCGTCAGGTTGCCCGTCAGCGTGCCGACATTCGCAAGGCTCCGGGGATTCGAGCCGTCGGGCGTGATCGTCGAGGCATACGAGATGCTTTGCAGCACGGGCGGACCGGCGAACAATCCCCGCTGCCAGACGGCCGCGCAGACCGAAGCGCTGACGCACTGCCAGACTTGGAGCGTAGTGGTGTTTTGCCACAGCGAGCCGGCGGCGAAACCCTGGGTCGAGTCGTTGCTGGTGGTCGGGTCGGACGACGAGGCGTAGACCGAGCGATCGGCCAGCGCCTCGAAGTTGCTGGTCAGATAGATTCCGGCGTCGCCGGAGCTGCTGCTGGGGACTTCCAGCCCTTTGTACGTAGTCCAAGACATGACGGCCTCCCTGTGTGGAAAAAAGGTACGTGGTGAATAACGGATGTGCGCAGCGCAACGCGAGCGCAGAGGAACACGCGGGAAAGCGGCGCAGCCCAAACAGCTACCGCTGGCCGCGTGGCCAGTCAGCGCGGGGCGATGTCACCGCGAAAAACGAACTCAAACGCTTCGCCGGCAGTGGCTGAAATCCGCTCGAAAGGCGGAGATTGCTTGCCGTACGCTGAAAGGCGCGCCAAACTGACCGATGTTCGCCAATGAGCCTACGAGAAGCGGGCAAGTTGCCGACTCACGGACACGGCGCTCAGCCGTGCACGTTGCCATCGAGAACTGAAAGCACACACGTATTGTACGGTCGTCCGTCGGCGTCCTTCAAATCACGTCCACTTGTGATGGTTGACGGGCTGCCCACCGCCAAATACGCAACAAAGCGTCGCGTCCCATCCGACTTCGACGGTCCCGGCACTGTTGCGATGCGATATCCGAAATACTGCGACAGACGCCTTTTCGCCAGCGGAAGCGTAATTTGAGCCCGCTCAGATGGCAAATCGCACATGCGGCATTTGCACTTTTAGCTCGCACAAATCAGCGTCTGCAATCAGGGTTCGAGTAGCAATAACTTCATTCAGCCCTATGAGATGCTTCAGCTTGAGGACGCCGGCAACGGTTACGACCGTGCCGTCGAGCCAGAGCGTAGTGAGCCGCGGCAATTGTCCGATGACCTGAAACGCGCAGTCATCTATTCTCGTCTCACTCAGCGCGAGTGTCTCAAGGCGAGCAAATTCAGCGACGCGCCTTTACCCCCTCGCTCGTGGTGGCCGTCCGTTTCAAGAATAATCGGCGGACGTGCTGTAGCTCCCGTAAATGGTAGAGTCCGCGATCACCAACAGCAGTATCGTTCAACGAAAGGTGTTCAAGAAGCGGGCAATGGCCGATGTGGCGCAGAGAGTCATTGCCAACATTAGTGCGATCGAGCGACAGCGCCTTAAGCTGGGGGACACATGTGAGGTGTGCCAAGCCGTCGCCGTCAAGATTGGATCCGTCGAGGTGAAGCGCTTTGAGGTAAGCGACATCCCGCAGGCTCGCCAAATGGACCCCTGCGTCGGCGGTGTCAAGCATCCAAATCGCGGTGATGTCACTGCCGATCGCTTCAGTCGTGCAGCCAAGTCGTCGCCAGTTCATTTTCTGTAACACTCGTGCCAAGAGTTTTTATGGTGATATTGCCCACGGGTACACGATCGTCCATCCGCGTGTGATCAGCATATTAAGCTCCAACCACGTATAATAACCGCCGGGTCCAGCTATATAGATCAGGGTTCGCGTGCTGGCGATCTCGGCTATCCAGGCCGCGTTTGCTGCCCACGTCCAGCTAGCGCCGAGTTGGAGAGTTGAGTACCCAGCAACATCGGCACAATAGACCGCTCCAGCCCCGCCAATTGCCGTCTCGCCGAGCCCCGCAGGAACAGGAAAGGAAGTGCCGACCACAAGGACTGTTTGACGGGCCGCCTGCCCCAGCGTCATTCTGCCTATCGCGGTTATACCGGCGGCGGCCGCCGCTTCAAGTGCAACTGCCGCACCGGTTGCCGCCGTTGCGAACCCGACGGCCCCACGTGTTCCGTAGTAGTAGACGGTCGACGAGTCTTTCGTTTGTCCGAAGACCCCGAGATCATACGCCTCCTGGTACGTATTGATGTACTCTGGATTCCCAGTGATCTGCTGGTAGATCCCCAAGTACGCGGTGCCCATGGACCTCATGCTGCTCCCGATGGAACTCCAAAAACCAGCCGGGGGCTTGCGCTTACATCGCGGGATTCGCGGAGGGGTCCGTGGCGTCCGCTTGCAGATTTGGGATGCCTGGAGGCAAGGCCCAATGAGGCCGGTAGGGTCAGTGAAATTTGCCGGGTTATTGCTAACGTATCGGTACGGGTTCAGATCGGGCTCCAGACCCGATGGATCTCGACTCGCGAACCGCCCAGTCGCAGCATCGTGCGCCCTTCCTGCTGGCGGGCCTCCCCCCATCCCGAGATAGTACAGGTCAATCTCCGGGTCGTAATAGTAGCCCTGCTGGCCGACGAATGCGTAGGGACTGGTCGAGGTGCCTGTATGGGCCTGTTGCAAATCGAACGCTGTGTACTTGTATCGGTCGGTCGTCGAGGCCAAATCGTCGAGCAGCGCGTCGGTCGAGAGCTGGCCATCATACTGATGATAGGACGTCGAGGTCGCGTCGTATTCGCTGACGAGGTCGCCGAAGCCGTTGTTGGCGTAAGTGTACTCGTTTTGAAGGGCGCCGGAGCCATCGGTCGCGTCCAAGAGCCGCTGGAAATCGTAGACGAACTGCGTCGTGGTTGTTGGGGTCTGCTTTGCGACTCGCTGGCCATCGGCATTATAGGCGAATGTGACGGCCCCGGCGACGGGCTCGGCGCCGATCATTCGGTCGTCCTCGTCCCATGAGTAATAGGTGATCGCGGTCGGCGTTTCCTGGGTGGCCCGATTGCCGTCGGCGTCGTAGGTGTACGTCGTGACGCCAGACGCATTGACGGCCGTGAGGAGCTCATTGGCCGCGTCGTAGGTGTAGGTGGTCAGTTGCCCGGTGCTGTTTTGCACGAGCCGGTTGCCCGCCGGGTCGTACGTGTAAGTGATGCTGAAGCCGGTCCCGCCCGAGGCGAGCGTCAGCGCTTGCCATTGAGCGAGGGTGAAGGATTCCCATTCGCTCAGGGTGAAGCTGGTCCAGTCGGGGCTCGTGCCACCGCTGCGTTGTTCGGCGACGAGCTGATAGGTCGGGTCGTAGGTCCACGAGGTGATCGTGCCGTCGACCTCGGTGACGCCCAGCTTGTTGCCCGCGTTGTCGTAGGTGTAGGTGAACCGGTTGACGATCGCGGTGCCTGCGCCGAAGTTGATGATCCCGGTCAGCCGGCCCGCGGGATCCCACGCCTGGCTCGTGGATGCACCATTGCCCAGCTGTCGCAGCCCGGGGCGGTTGAGCGGATCGAACGTGGTCGTGGTGGTCTGGCCCTGCGGGTTGACGAGCGTCACCAGATTGCCGGTCGCGTCGAACGTGTAGCTGAATCGGCCCCCTTCGGGGCTGGTCATCGTTTGCCGGCGGTTGGCCGCATCGTAGATGTAGGTCACGGCCTTGCCCAGCGGATTGACGACCGCAGTCGTCCGGTAAAGTGCGTCGTAGGAGGTCGTGGTCGAGCCTGTCAAATCCGACATTACAAGTCGGTTGTCGGCGGCGTCGTAGGTGTAGGTGTTCCGGCGGCCGGTCGGGTAGAGCTGACCCGTTGCGCGGCTGTTGGTGTCGTAGGTCGTGGTGATGCTGTTGCCGCGCGGGTCAATTTCAGGGTCGGCCGATTGGCCGCGTCATAGCCGTAGGTCGTGATCCGGCCGAGCGGGTCGACCTGAGCAATTTTGCGGCTGGCCACGTCGTACTGGAACGTCGTTGCGTGGCTGGCGGCATCGACCAGGACAATCTGGCGACTGGCGTTGTCGTAGATGCTGGTCGCGCGGTCGCCCTTGGCATCGACCGCGGCGATAACGCGACTGGCCTGGTCATAGACCGTGGTCGTGACATTGTTCAGCGGGTCGGTCCTGGTGATGCGCCGGTCGGCGTCGTCATAGGCGCTCGTGGTCGCGAAGCCGAGGGGGTTGACGACGGCGACGATCCGGCTGGCGGCGTCGTAGACGGTCGTCGCGACGTTGCCGAGCGGATCGGTTCGTGAAACGGGGCGGTCCGAATTGTCATAGGTCGACGTCCACACGTAACCCCGCGGGTTCATCATGCCTGTGCGCCGGCTGGCCACGTCGTACATGCTGGTCGTCATGTGACCGAGCGGGTCGATGCTGGCGATGGCCCGATCAGCGTTGTCATAGACCGACGTCGTTACATAGCCGAGGGCGTTCATCATCGAGATTGTGCGCCCGGCCGCGTCATAGACGGTAGTGGTCACATTGCCCAGCGGGTCGACAGTTGCAACTGGCCGATCGTCGGCGTCGTACGTGCTGGTCGTGATGAACCCCAGCGGAGTGACGGAAGCAATCGTCCGGCTGGCCGCGTCGTAAACCGTCGTGCTCCGGTGGCCCAAGGCATCGACACTGGCAATCGGCCGGTCGGCGATGTCGTAGAGGCTGGTACTGACGAAGCCCAAGGGATTCATCACGGAGACTTGCCGGCCGGCAAGGTCGTACGTGCTGGTGGCGATATTGCCCAGCGGGTCGATGCTGGCGATCGGCCGATCGTCGGCGTCGTAGACGGTGGTCGTGGCGAAGCTCAACGGGTTGAGCTGGGCGATCGGCCGACTGGCGGCGTCGTAGACGGTGGTCGAGATGTTGAACAAGGGGTCGGTGGCCGAGATCGGGCGGCCGAGCGCGTCGTAGGCGGTGTGCCAGGTCTTGAGCAGCGGGTTCTGGACGGAGAGCCGGTTGCCGGCCAGGTCGTAACCGTATCGGGTCGTGTTGCCCAAGGGATCGGTCGTCGATTCGACACGGTAGCACGGGTCGTAGGCCGTGGTGGTCGTGAAGCCCAGCGGATTGGTCACGGCGACCTGGTAGCCGGCCGGATCGATCGTGAACGTGGTCACGTTGCCCAGCGGGTCGATCGAGGCGATTCGCTGGTTGGCCGCGTCGTAAACGCCGGTGGTCACGAAGCCCAGCGGGTTGGTGGTGGCAACTACGTTCCCGTTGGCGTCGTAGCTGTACGTGGTGCGGTAGCCGAGCGGATCGATCGTGACGTCGAGCTGGTTGTCGGCGTCGTAGAGCGAAGTCGTCACCTGGCCCAGCGGGCTGGTGACTGAGCTGGGCAGGCAGTTGCCGCCGTAGGTGTAGGTAGTGCGATTGCCCAGGGGATCGATCCTGGCGGTTGGGCGGTCGAGTAGGTCGAGCGTGGTGGTCCAGATGTTGCCCAGCGGATTCTGAGTGCTGGTCGAATGGCACTTCCCGAAGTCGTAAGTTCATGCGGCCAAACGTCGCTTCGCTTCCCGGGCGGGATGGTCAGTCGGTCGTGTTCTTTGGGGCGACGTTTGATGGCCCGCGGTTCGTAGCGATGCGGACGATTCCCGACGATGTGATCTGCGATGGCCGCGAGCATGTCTTCGTAGAGCGCGGGCAGCTCCGCGGCTGTGGATCGTTCGATCAGCGGTCGATACGCCGTGAGCGTTTGCAGCGCACCCTTGAAGCTCACGTCGCGCGGCCAGTGCGCCGCCCGTTCGGCGGCGTCGGCCATCACGCTGCGAATCAGGTTGTAGGCCAAGAGGTGCATCCAGAGTTCCTTGCGAACCATGGCCGGCGTCTTGCAACGCAGCACATCCATCTGCATCGTGACTTTAATCGAACGCAAGTCCACCTCTGCCTGCCAGCGCCCGTGATACACGCCGCCAGTTGCTCCACGGAATACTGCTCGGCGTCGCAGCAGGTCGTCACCAGCGTCAGTGCCCGCACCCGCCAGCCGCGCACCCGCACCCGGAAACGCACTTCGCGGACCAGCAGCGAGTCGGGAATCCGCCGGTAGCTGGCCTGGTCCAGCCAGGGCGGGCGTTGGGGCTTGGGCAGCCGCAGCAGCCAATCGTCCGGGCCGAGCCGCCTGACGCGCAGACGCTCGCTCAAACGCAGTTGGTGTTGCCGGTAAACGCTGTCCACGTCGCACATGGCCAACAGCACCAGGTCCCAATACGAGGCGAAATAGCGGTCGCCGACCACGACGTCGCCCGGAAACAAGCTCCGCCACAACTGCCGGAACAGGGCGGTTTCGCCCGTGTTCTTGCCGGCGTACGGGCCGATCGCCGCATCCAGCACCGCGCCGCTGGCCAGCGACAACAGCGCCACCACGCGGGCAATCGGAAATCCCAACCCCGGCTGCTGCGAGCGTGACTGCGGATACGCCGCCTGATTGGCCGCCGTGTCGGGCATGCTCACCGTCGTGCCGTCGACCAGCTTCACCGGCCGGCCGCCGAGCAGCCGCGGGTCGGTCGCGCGCTGGTGAAGCGACTGACCCACGTCGTGCGCCAGGCGGGCACACGCGTTCTCCGGCAACCGTTGGCGGGCCTTGCAGTAGGGTCCCGTCTGGGCGGCGCAGGGCGGCTGGCCGTCGGCCGTCAAGAACGCCCGCAGCCGGGCCACCGCCTGGCGACAGGAGTGATCGGGGCACAGCGTCTGCGACAGAAAGGTCCACAAGGTCACCCTCGACGAGTACAAGCAGTCTCGTCGCCGGCCCTGCTCCTCGAACAGGACGCGCTCGACCGTGGCTGCTGGCAGCAGCTCCGAAAATGGCAAGCCGCCGCTGGCCGACAGCCGATTTCGTTCCGCTCGGACTTGGTGCGAAACCCAAGTGGCGATAGACTTCCACATCGCGAAGGCCTCCGTGCTTCATGAGTTGACTCGACAACACTCATCTACGCACGGATGGCCTTTGCGTCTATATCATTCGACCACAACGAGTTACCCGCTCGGGAAGTGCCATTCAGTGCTGGTCCACTGGTTGTACTGGGTGTAGCCGAACGTGGTCACTTCGCCCAGCGGCTGCTGGATGCTGGTCAGGTTGCCCACCGTGTCGTAGGCGAAGGTGGTGGTGTGGCCCAAGGGATCGATCAGGGCGGTGATCTGCCCTCGGGCGTTGTAGCTGTAGGTGGTGTAGCCGCCTAAAGGATCGATGACGGCGGTCCGCTGGCCGCTGCCGGCGTCCCAGACGAGCGTGGCCGTGCGGCCGAGCTCGTCGGTCACGGAGCTGAGGCGGAAGTTGGTGGTGTCGTAGGTGAACAGGATCTCGCCGCCGTCGGCGAACTCGATGATCTTGACGGGGATCAGGCCGTTGTCGAGTGGCAGCGGGTAGCTGATGTTCCAGCCGGCGCCGTTGGCGTGTTCGTAGCCCGACTGCATATTGCCGTCGAAATAGAACTGGGTCAGGTTGCCCAGCGGATTGAACACGTCGCTGATGTCGCCGCTGCCGTTGAAGATGACCGTGGTCACGTGCCCGCGGGCGTCGGTGATGGCTGTGGTCTCGTAGTCGACGTAAGTGAAGCTGATCGTCTCGCCCTTGGGGCTGGTGAGCGAAGTGACGCGGGCGTTGGCGTCGTACGTGTAGCTGGTCAGGTTGCCGGCCGGATCGGTGTAGCCCACGAGTCGGCCGCTGTCGTCGAAACTGTGCGTGCCACCTGCGCCCGGGCTGCGCGTCGAGGGTCCGCTCGGACGCGCAGCTATCCGAATTGTCAAAGAACTTCCCGCGCAGACTGGGTGGGCGCCGCGCCATCGCGGGGACGAAACCGATCACGCCCACGACAACCAACTCGCATCCGTCCACCAACTCGCATCCGTCCACCAACTCGCATCCGTCCACCACCCAGGGCAATCGCATGTTCGAGGGCGTTCTGGCTTAATGTTTGCTTCGTTCGTGAAGGAGTCAAGTCGGCCGCGGGGCGGCTGACGAAATCTCGGCATTTCACGGAGGGGCTATGGCAAGCGTTACAAAGCTGGTTGAAAGTTTTTCCGTCTTCGAACCGCTGGACGATCCACGCGCACCCAACAGCTTGCACCCGCTGTTGTCGCTAATTGCGATTGCCGTCTGCGCCACCGTGGCGGGCTGCGACAGCTATGCCGACATCGAACGATTCGCCCACATCCGTCGGCGTTGGTTTGCCGAATTTCTCGATCTGCCGCACGGCACTCCGTCGCACGACACCTTCAGCCGGGTGTTCGCCCGGCTCGACACGGCCCAGTTCTTTCTCTGCGTCCAGCGCTGGCTGTCCGCGGTCGGCGAACCGCTGGCAGGCCAGACCGTGGCCATCGACGGCAAGACCTTGCGCGGCAGTTTCGACACGGCGGCCGGCCGCTCCCCGTTGCACCTGGTCAGCGCCTGGGCCTGTGGTCAGCGTCTGTCGCTGGGGCAAATCGCGGTGGACCACAAGTCGAACGAGATTACGGCTGTGCCCCAACTGCTGGAGTTGCTCGAACTGCAAGGCGCGGTTGTCACGCTCGATGCCATGCACTGTCAACGCGAGACGGCTCAGGCGATCGTCGCCCGCCAGGCCGACTATGTGATTACTTTGAAAGACAACCAGCCGACGTTGCTGGCGGACGTAAGCGCCCACTTCATCGATCTGGCCGAACGCGACTATGCGCCAGCCGAAGTCAAGCGTCACAAAACGGTGGAGCAGGGACACGGCCGCCTGGAGCGACGCGAGTATTACGTCTGCCCGTTGCCCGAATCGTTGCGGCGGAAACATCGTTGGCAGGGACTGCGGACGATCGGCATGGTGTATCGGGAACGGACGATCGGCCAGAAGTTGCAGACCGAGACCAGTTACTTCATCAGCAGCCTGCCGGCCCGCGTCCGCACGCTGGCCAAGCATGTTCGCGACCACTGGGGCATCGAGAACCGCTTGCACTGGACGTTGGATGTAACTTTTTCCGAAGACCGCTCGCGGATTCGCAAGGGCGACGGGCCGGAAATCGCCAGCACCCTCCGGCGACTGGCGCTGTCGATTTTGCAACAGGACACTACGCTCAAAGAGAGCCTGCGTGGCAAACGCCTGATGGCCGGCTGGAACGAGCAGGTGCTAGCCCGCATTCTCCTCGGGTTTGGACGCTAAAACACATGCGATTGCCCTGGTCCACCACCCAAGATCCGCTGCACCGCTACAGGCGCGCACCGGGGGCACATGGAAACACGATTTTGTGCAACGCCCGATTGGCTACCGCCGGCCTTCTGGCCAGTCGGCATCGGTGCTATCGCACGTCAGAATGCGAACTCAAACGCTTCGCCGGCAGTCGCTGAAATGCCACATCGCTACGGAGATTGCTTGCCGTACGCTGGGGAGCTGTGGCCAGGGTTGCTGGCGCGGGCGGAACTTTACTCGGAAACTGGCCTAATTGTCAAACTGCCGGATTCGATTCTTGCCCCTGCTCGAACCGCACATTGACTGATCGAGGTCCGGAGACATGGTTGGGTGTTAGCTCGACTTTTACCGAAGCCGCGGCGCGGTATTCGTCGGGCCGGTCGCTGATCGCGCGCTGCACGTTGACGTCCACCAGGTCGGTGAGCAGCTTGCGGACGATCCGGCCGCCTTCGCGGCCGTTGGACCGCTCGTTGCAGGCGTGGGCTTCATTGGCGATATGTTCAATCAAGTCGTCGCTGACTTCGATCGCCTTATTCCGCCGCTCGCGCCAAAAGTCGCGCATCTGGTTGACCAGCTTGCGGCAGATTCCGCCCATCGCGGCTCGATCCAGCGGCCGAAAGACGATGACGCGCTTGATGCGGGCCAAAAACTCGGGCGTAAATACGGGCCGATCGGTCTTGGTGTGCCGGATTTGGGCGAGGGCCTCTTTCATGCGTGAGGCGATGTCGTCCATGCTTTTGCCCTCGCGGACCATGTCGGCGATCATCCGCTGACCGACGTTGGTCGTCAGGATGAAGATTGACTTGTCCGCCCGGGCGAGCGTGCCGCGCTGGTCGCGAATCCAGCCCTCGTCGAACAGGTTCAAGAAGGGCTGGAGCACGTCGGGATGTGCCTTGTCCGCTTCGTCGAGCAGGAACACGCCGTACGGGTCGGCGTTGAGGTCGTTCACCAGTGGCCCGCCCGCGTCATGCCCCACGTAACCCGGCGGAACGCCAATCAGCCCTGAAACGCTGTGCGGCTCGATGAAATTGCCGAGCGTGTAAGTTTTCAGCCGCTTGGAGTTCGAATAAAGCTTGCGCCAGGGCCTTGGCCATTTCCGTCTTGCCGGTGCCGGTCAGTCCGATGAACAGCATGACGGATGCCGGTTTATCGGCATCGGTGAGGCCCGCCTTGATGAGGCCGAGTTCCGCCGCCACTTCGCGCACGACATGCTCCTGACCCACGACCTGGCTGGCCAGCAGGCTCTCGTAATCGGCCTCTTCGGCGATGCCTTGAAGCGTTTCGACTGGCACGCCGGTGGCGGCTGACACGGCCCGGACGACATCGTCGGGCGTCACACGGTCTTTGGTGCTGCCCAAGTAGCTGCGGTCGTACTCGATGTCCTCGCAAATCCGGTGCAGCACCCGAACGGCCTTGCTCGGGAGCCGCTCGCTGAGCATGTAATTGGCTGTCAGCGTCACCGCTTGGTCGATGGCCTCTTGTTCGACACGAAAGCCAAATTTGACCTCCATGCCGCGAGCGAAGTGGCGGAGCAGCTTACGCGAGATTGCATGATTTGGCTCCGCGACATCAACACGAGTGAAGAACTCCCGCATGTCGGCGTCATTGAAAACCAGCTCTTCGTACTGCCCTGGCGTCAGCAGCCCAATGGTTCGGCAACGGGACCGCGACAGAATCGAGAGGAGAAGTCCCTTATTGTAGCATCCGAATCTTTCGGTCCGAAATAGCGACGCGAACTGGTTGAAGCATACGATCAAATCAGGTCGGCTGGCCACGGACGATAGTATTGCTGCCAGTCGCTCCCTGCTCTCGTCTGGCGTGACGAATCGGCACTCCACCAACAAAAATTGAGCATTCGCCAGCGCAGGACTTTGCCCTAGGACTGCGCGGCGGGCCAGCTCGAACGGGAGAATGAATTCGCCAATGCCGCGCTCTCCCACCAAAAACACGTGGTTGCCTTGTCGCCGGGAAAGCAAGCGTGCTACGACATCACACAACTCTGCGAACCTTGGCTCCTCGTCAATGTGCTTGCTATTTGGCGCCATCGGACGCTCGAGTAGTCGTGCGGTGATGTTCTCCGACGGGACGATCTCTTGGTGTAACCGAAACACGTTACGCTTATTTATCGCGGCAGCAGTTGTCACGCGTTCGTCCTTATGAATCGCACCATCCAGATCGTCCATTTCAGGAGTGCCCGTTCTCTACCTGCGTGAACCCCATCTGTGCGCCAATTACACTGGTCAGCACCCGCAGGTGCGCGGCCGCGCGGTCACACATGATTGCACTGTCTTTGAGCATCGCCGTCGCCAGCAGGCAACACGCATCGTCCATTAGGCCCCTACAGGACGACACAGTGATACGCGTCGGAGCATCCGAAAACACCCTCGCATAACTCAACCACCGGCGCCGCCGAGACAGGCCAACCGAATTCCGGAAGGCTACGAACGTGCCGCCGCTCGATGCCTATTTTTCCAGTGACCGTTGCAGATTGCCATACGCCGTCCCAGGCCGGGAAGTGCGATCAAACCTGACCTTGACCCATTCGGACACCATTTCCAATCGAAGCGTTCAGGAAAACCGCGAGACGCCCACACAATCGCTCCGCGTCGGACGTAAGAAGTCAAGCGCCAGACAACGGCATGAATAATGTTGACTGATCCCGCATGGCGACAGCAGTCGCACAGATTCCCATCCGCCCATACTATTCGGAGAGCAAGATGACAAATGCACGCATTGTTACGAAGTGGCAGTTTCGGCGGTTGATACGAGCGCACATCGATTGAGGATCACCTGCGCCGCCACGAAGCAAGCGTCCGAGCCGACTGCTATGTCTGGTTGTGTTCTGTTATCGCCCCGCCGATGTCGTATAAGTTATCAAACTGAGACTGCACTGATCCCTTTGAATTATAGATCGTGCCTTTCACCCTTCGAATACCACGTTCAGCGCGAAACGCGTCGCTGTCGATAAGGGGATGCAGTTCTTCATAGAAAAGGTCGTAGCTGAGCGAAAACCGCTCCACCACTTGCCCTTCGCTATCAAAAGCTTCCATAATGACGCACGATTTTAATTTTCTGGCAGCCATGGCAAAACACCTTTACGGACAGGATTCTTTGACGGCACGCTCGAAATCGGGCAGGAACTGTTGGAAGACGCCATCTTCCGCCTCCTGGTAGAACTTTCGCAGATCCCTGATTATTTCTTTTCGGTTCACCCCCGTAAACGATTTGGCCCCCCGAGTGCGAGAGTATTTGCCTCCCATCCATTTGTCGAGCGCCGCATGGAATCGTTCGTGCAGTTTCCGCGGCATTTTTACTAGGGTCTGTTCGATCGCTCCCCCAAGATACTTCGGAAATGGATGGTGCTTCGGCCAGACGCGGCTGGCGACCTTGACGGCCTTTTGTCCAGCCTTCCCGACGACTTTCTTACATGTGCCGACAACTACTTTCTGCGCGATTGAAGCCGCCGCACCGACGGGTATAATTGAAACAAGGTCAGATGGGTCCGGCTCGTAGAGATCTGCTAACCACTGAGGTATCCAGGTTGGCGCGGGTTGGCCCTCAAGATGCCACCGTGTCACGAGTAGCCCAGACGCATCTACTGCGTTCGTCGGGTTATTCGCCACATATCTATATGAGTGTGAATCCGGTCCTAGTCCTAATGGATCCTGGCTGACGAGCCTTCCCACCGCTGGATCATACGCACGCCCTGCCGGAGGTCCTCCACTCATTCCGAGGTAATAAAGCTCGATTTCCGGATCGTAGAAGTAACCCTCTTGTCCGACGAATGTGTACGGACTGCTGGATGTTCCGGTGTGGGCCTGCTGCAACCCGAATGCCGTGTACGTGTATTGGTCAGTCGTCGAGGCTGAATTGTCAAGCAGCGCGTCGGTCGAGAGCTGGCCATCGTACTGGTGATACGAGGTCGAAGACGTGTCGTATTCGCTGACCAAGTCGCCAAAGCCGTTGTTGGCGTAGGTGTACTCGTTTTGAAGGGCGCCGGAGCCATCGGTCGCATCCAACAGCCGCTGGAAATCGTAGACGAACTGCGTCGTGGCTGATGGGGCCTGCTTCGCCACTCGTTGACCATCGGCATTATAGGCGAATGTGACGCTGCCGGCGACGGGCTCGGCGCCGATCATTCGGTCGTCCTCGTCCCACGAGTAATAGGTGACGGCGGTGGGTGTTTCCTGGGTGGCCCGATTGCCGTCGGCGTCGTAGGTGTACGTCGTGACGCCGGACGCATTGACGGCCGTGAGCAGCTCATTGGCCGCGTCGTAGGTGTAGGTGGTCAGTTGCCCGGAACTGTTTTGGAGCAGCCGGTTGCCGACCGGGTCGTACGCGTAGGTGATGCTGAAGCCGGTGCCGCCGGAGGCGAGCGTCAGCGCCTCCCACTGGGCGAGCGTGAAGGATTCCCACTCGCTCAGCGTGAAGCTAGTCCAGTCGGGGCTCGTGCCACCGCTGCGTTGTTCGGCGACGAGCTGATAGGTCGGGTCGTAGGTCCACGAGGTGGTCGTGCCGTCGACCTCAGTGACGCCCAGCTTGTTGCCCGCGTTGTCGTAGGTGTAGGTGAACCGGTTGACGATCGCGGCGCCTGCGCCGAAGTTGATGATCCCGGTCAGCCGGCCCGCTGGATCCCACGCCTGGCTCGTGGATGCGCCATTGCCCAGCTGTCGCAGCCCGGGGCGGTTGAGCGGATCGAACGTCGTCGTGGTGGTCTGGCCCTGCGGGTTGACGAGCGCCACAAGATTGTCGGCCGCGTCGAACGTGTAGCTGAATCGGCCCCCTTCGGGGCTGGTCATCGTGTGCCGGCGATTGGCCGCGTCGTAGGCGTAGGTGACGGCTTTGTCCGCCGGATTCACCACGGCAGCGGTTCGGTAGAGCGCATCGTAGGTGGTCGTGGTCGAGCCGGTCAGGTCCGACATCACGAGGCGATTGTCCGCGGCATCGTAGGTGTACGTGTTCCGCCGGCCGGTCGGATAAAGCTGGCCCGTGGCACGGCTGTTGGCGTCGTACGTCGTCGTGATGCTGTTGCCGCGCGGAGTCAGCTTGAGTGTCGGCCGGTTGGCCGCGTCGAAGCCATACGTCGTGATCCGGCCCAGTGGATCGATCTGGGCGGTTTTGCGACCGGCGACGTCGTAATGGAACGTGGTTGCGTGGCTGGCGGCGTCCACGAGGACAATCTGGCGACTGGCGTTGTCGTAGATGCTGGTCGTGCGGTCGCCCTTGGCATCGACTGCGGCGATAACGCGACTGGCCTGGTCGTAGACCGTGCTCGTGACATTGCTCAGCGGGTCGGTCGTGGTGATCCGCCGGTCGGCGTCGTCATAGGCGCTCGTGGTCGCGAAGCCGAGGGGGTTGACGACGGCGACGATCCGGCTGGCGGCGTCGTAGACGGTCGTCGCGATGTTGCCGAGCGGATCGGTTCCTGAAACGGGGCGGTCGGAGTTGTCGTAAGTCGACGTCCACACGTAACCTCGCGGGTTCATCATGCCTGTGCGCCGGCCGGCCACGTCGTACATGCTGGTCGTCATGTAACCGAGCGGGTCGATGCTGGCGATGGCCCGATCAGCGTTGTCATAGACCGATGTCGTTACATAACCCAGGGCATTCATCATCGAGACGGTGCGTCCGGCCGCGTCGTATGCAGTCGTGGTGATGTTGCCCAACGGGTCGATCGACGCGATTGGGCGATCATCGGCGTCATACGTGCTGGTCGTGATGAACCCCAGTGGAGTGACGCTCGCAATGGCGCGATCGGCACCGTCGTAGACCGTCGTACTGCGGTTGCCGAGGGCGTCGACGCTGGCGATCGGCCGATCGGCGATGTCGTAAACGCTGGTGCTGACGAAGCCCAAGGGATTCATCACGGACACTTGCCGGCCGGCAACGTCGTAGACGCTGGTCGTGACGTTGCCGAGCGGGTCGACGTTAGCGATCGGCCGATCGTCGGCGTCATACACCGTCGTGGTCGCGAAGCTGAGCGGATTGAGTTGGGCGATCGGCCGGCTGGCCGCGTCGTAGACGGTGGTCGAGATGTTGAACAACGGGTCGGTGGCCGAGATCGGGCGGCCGAGCGCGTCGTAGGCGGTGTTCCAGGTCTTGAGCAGCGGGTTCTGGACGGAGAGCCGGTTGCCGGCCAGGTCGTAACCGTATCGGGTCGTGTTGCCCAAGGGATCGGTCGTCGATTCGACCCGGTAGCACGGGTCGTAGGCCGTGGTGGTCGTGAAGCCCAGCGGATTGGTCACGGCGATCGGGTAGCCGGCCGGATCGAACGTGAAGGAAGTCACGTTGCCCAGCGGGTCGATCGAGGCGATGCGCTGGTTGGCCGCGTCGTAAACGCCGGTGGTGACGAAGCCCAGCGGACTGGTGGTGGCGACCACGTTGCCGTTGGCGTCGTAGCTGTACGTGGTGCGGTAGCCGAGCGGATCGATCGTGACGTCGAGCTGGTTGTCGGCGTCGTAGAGCGAGGTGGTGACCTGGCCCAGCGGGCTGGTGACGCTGCCGAGCCGGCAGTTGCCGCCGTAGGTGTAGGTGGTCACGTTGCCCAAGGGATCGATGCTGGCGGTGGGGCGATCGAGCAGGTCGAGCGTGGTGGTCCAGATGTTGCCCAGCGGATTCTGAGTGCTGATCCACTGGTTGTACTGGGTGTAGCCGAACGTGGTCACTTCGCCCAGCGGCTGCTGGATGCTGGTCAGGTTGCCCAGGCTGTCGTAGGCGAAGCTGGTGGTATGGCCCAAGGGATCGGTCAGGGCGGTGATCTGCCCCCGGGCGTTGTAGCTGTAGGTGGTGTAGCCGCCCAAGGGATCGATGATCGCGGTCCGCTGGCCGCTGCCGGCGTCCCAGACGAGCGTGGCCGTGCGGCCGAGCTCGTCGGTCACGGAGCTGAGGCGGAAGTTGGTGGTGTCGTAGGTGAACAGGATCTCGCCGCCGTCGGCAAACTCGATGATCTTGACGGGGATCAGGCCGTTGTCGAGCGGCAGCGGGTAGCTGATGTTCCAGCCGGCGCCGTTGGCGTCTTCGTAGCCCGACTGCATATTGCCGTCGAAATAGAACTGGGTCAGGTTGCCCAGCGGATTAAACACATCGCTGATGTCGCCGCTGCCATTGAAGATGACCGTGGTCACGTGCCCGCGGGCGTCGGTGATGGCTGTGGTCTCGTAGTCGACGTAAGTGAAGCTGATCGTCTCGCCCTTGGGGCTGGTGAGCGAGGTGACCCGGGCATTGGCGTCGTACGTGTAGCTGCTCAGGTTTCCGGCCGGATCGGTGTAGCCGACCAGTCGGCCGCTGCCGTCGAAGCTGTGCTGCGTGAGGCAGAGCGTGGGCTGGGTGATCTGGCTCAGGTTGCCCGAGCCGTTGACGCTGAAGGTGGTGCTGCGTCCGCCGGCGTCGGTGATCTGGCTGAGGTTGCTGGAGCCGTCGTAGCTGTAGGTGGTGGTCCGATTGAACGGATCGATGATGGTGCCGACCGCCCCGCCGCTGTAGGTGATGGTCCAGGTCTGGCCGCCGCGATTGACCAGGCTGGCGAGCCGGCCGTAGACCGTGGTGCCGACCGGCGAATAGACCAGTTGCAGGCCGTTGGGCTGGGTTTCGACCCAGCCGCTCAGGGTCTGGCGGAGCGAGTTGCGGCAGCCCGAGGCGGCGGTGAAGTAGCCGGTGGTGCTGTCGTAGTTGGTATAGCGCCAGACGGCGCCGTAGCCCTTGTAAACGTCGACGGTGTAACTGTCGATCACTTGCAGGGTCTGGTTGTAGATGCCGGCGGTGCCGGCGCCGTACTGGATGGCCTGGGCGGCGGTGGCCGAGTTGTAGGTGAAGTGCGAGGGGGGATCGTAGGCCCCGCTATGGATCACGGGAATGCCGTAAAACAGGTTGCCGCTGGTCACGTTCACGGCCGGACTGGCGGGCTGCGTGCCGGGCACGTCGGGCCGGCCGGTGCCGATGGCGGCGTAGTATCGGCCGAGGACACCGTCGAAGAAGTCGCAGCCCGTGGGGCCGGGCATGCCGAGCCCGCCGCTCGTCGGGCAGGAATCGCCGCCGTCACGGCAGTCGAGCTGCAAGTCGCACTGTTTCGGTTGGTAGGGCTTGGTCTTGCACTTGCCCGAGGGGCAGGGTTCGCCGATATCGAGGATGAACGGCACCGCGGTCGGGCAGCAATTGTTCGAAGGTCCGCAGTCGGGCATGATTGGTCCCCCTGGGGGTGGTTGAAGTTCTTCGGTGGGGCCCTGCCGAGACGCGCCGGTTAGGGTGGTGCTGCGCGGTCGACCAGGGTCGATTTGGATTCGATGTCAAAAGGTTCTCGGAAGGGATCGCGAAGTGGCCCTCAAGCGGCCGGCCGAGACGGCTCCGTCACACCCGCTTCGGATTCGGCCTCCCACTTGCCCACCGGGCAGCGGGTGGTGGCCATCGCGATCTTGTTGGTGATTCCGCCGCCGGCTTTGAGGCCGCAGCCGCAAGCCCGGCAGGTGCCGGCCGTATCGTCGCCCAGGTAGAGCGGACAGCCGCGGCAGATGGCAAAGATTGCGGCAATTCGATCCTCCGAGCGGCGGGGCCGGCCGGCCGCGGCCCAGCGGGCCGTTTCGGCGGCGAACGACGTGGCCCGCCGCGCCGCACCGGGCACGTTCAGACGCACGGTCTCGGGTCCGGCCAGGGGCAATCCGCAGGGCGTAAACCAGCGCTCGGTCGGCAGGACGGCTTCCTTGCCGCACCGCTGGCAGCGGTGATGCCAGGCGTCGTCGCGGAGCTTGGTGGTCACCAGGTCGCAAAGTTGCATGGGACGGGTCCGTGATAAGTCAGGGCGGCGGTGAATGCTCGTGACGTTTTATGGCCGAGGCAGCGGCGTCGTTCTGGTGCGGACGGATCAGAACAGCGCGGTGGCCGTGCAGCACGATTCGGGATACGCGGGCGTCGTCCAGGTGCAACTGGAATGCAGTCCGTCGGCGGTGATCCCAGGATAGATGCAGCCCGGCCCGGGGCCGCAGTAGAAGTTGTAACCGGTCCAGTACAGGGGCACGTCGGTAAAGTTGCAGGTCGTTGTCGGGCCGTTCCACGCCCAGTAATAACCCCAGCAGGGCGGCGAGCCGAAGCAACTCGAAAGCGGCGACGACGGAGTCTGGAAGTCGGTAACGAATTGGACATTGACGGACACGCTC
This sequence comes from uncultured Planctomycetaceae bacterium, assembly GCA_963828155.1. Lineage (GTDB taxonomy): Bacteria > Planctomycetota > Planctomycetia > Pirellulales > PALSA-1355 > CAWCAX01. The sequence continues at coordinate 224,871 of CAWHDQ010000004.1, read as the reverse complement.
GTCCCACCGCCCTCGGTGAGGGCAACCAGGATCGCCGGGTAGAATGGGTCGCCGATTTCGGAACAGCCATCCGAGGCGAACAGATATCCGCACGAGCTTCCCAGGCCACTGCTCTCGCCGCAGTTGGGATAGAGCGGCACGTCGAACGTGCCGTTCCAGTCCGTACACTGGTCGCAATCGCCGTTGACGAAGCAGCTCATCGTGATCCGGATGGCCGTGGGCGTCATCCCGCCAAACGACGACAATGCGCCGCAAAAGCACGGATCGGTGGGCTGGCAGCAGCCGTTGGGATTGATCGACACGGCGTTCGCGGTACCGGAGTTGACGACGTTGTTTTGTGTCATGGGTTTGGTTCCGAACCTCAGAAGTTTTGAGGGGCAGTGAAAGCCCCAGGTTTTTCGCTACGCCTGCGAGGTCTTTCTGCCGCGAGGCGCTCGACTGGTTTCGAGACATCAATCCGACGGCGATCCCTTGCGAGCGCGTGGGAACTGTAATGGAAACGCTGGCTCACTTTCAACAACCGCGAATGTTTTTCTTGCGGACCGACTGTGGCGCGATCATTGCCGCCCTCGCTCCGCATCGAAGGTCATGCCGGACACCCATGCGAAGCGGCCTCCGGCTGTTGGGCTGCCGCCCGGACGCGGGCCAGGTTGGACCGCGTGAGCTGCGAGTCGGGCCGCACGCGGAGCGAGGCTTCGTAGCTCGCCGCGGCTTCTGGAAATTGGCCGAGCCGGGCCTGGATCGTTCCCAGGTTGTGCAGCACTGCCCCATCGTCGGGCAGCCGTCCGGCAAGCTGCTGGAGCGCGGCGAGCGCCTCGTGCGGATCGCCATGCTCGAACAGGAAGCGGCACCAGGCTTCGAGCGGTTCGTTGTCGGCGGGGAATTCGCCGAGCGGCGGATTCGAGGTGTTCCCGGGCGGCGGCGGAATTTCCCAGCTGCAGTTCGCGCTGGGCCCGCATCACGAGGCCGGTTGGCCGGAGGGCCGCATCGCCGCACATCCGCGCGATCTCGTCTGCGGCGGTCGCAAAGCGGCGCTGGGCGAGCAGGCATTCGACCAGGCCTGCGCCAGCCGCTCCGGTAGCGGGGCATCTCGCGCACTGCTTGGCGCCATTGCAATTCGGCCAGGTCGGTGCGGCCAAGCTCGCGATAGACGGCCGCCAGGTTGTGCCGGGCCTTGAAGCCGAGAATGCCCGGGTCGAGGCTGGAAAAGTGCCGCTGCTTGTGGCCGACGAGCAACTCGATGTAGGCCGCTTCGGCCAGCTCGTGGCGCCCGCGGTGCTGTAGCAGAATACCCTGACGGAAAAGCAGCTCGGGGTCGTCGGCAAACAGCTTGCGGCCGGCGGCGCAGACTTGCTCGGCGGCGTCGAGCTGGTTCAGCCGCGCATGGGCATTGACCAGCAGCGCGTAAGCCTTGCGGAGGTGCGATTCTTCCGGCCGGGCGGCGGCAATGCTCCGCTGGAGATAGCCGGCGGCCTGGGGATAATCGTCGGCGTCGGCATAGGTCATGCCCAGGTTGAACAGCGTGAACGGGTGCTCGGGCCGCTCGGCCAGCTCCAGGTGCAGGATTCGCAGGTCGCGCTCTTGCTTCCGCCGGCGGCCGGCCGGGCTCTGGTTGGAGCCGGAATGGACGACGTGGATATCGGTCCAGCCGATCTCGCCCCCCTGGGCCCGGATGGCAGGCAATATCTGCTCGTGGATGCGGCCGTCGAAGCGGAGGGCGGGCAGATTGCGAATCAGCTTGACGTGATCGACGACGGTCAACTCGCTCTCGCCGCCGGTCGAGGGGGCCGGGCAATGGACCTGCATGACGTAGCCCAGCACGTCGGAATCGGGGGCCGAGTGGGCCAGGTCGCGCAGGCGGCGGCCGTTCGTTTCGTCGATCGTGTCGTCCGAATCCATCCAGAACAGCCACTTGCCGCGGGCATGCCCGAGCGACACGTTGCGGGCGGCGGAAAAATCGTCGCACCAGGGAAAGGCGAAGACCCGGGCTCCCAGTTGGCCGGCGATCTGCGGCGTGTCGTCCTGCGAGCCGGTGTCGACGACGATCATTTCGTCGACCCAGGGTCGGATGCTCGTCAGGCAGGCGCCCAGCGTGCGGGCCGAATCGCGGGCGATCAGGCAGAGCGATAGTTTGGGTGGCTGGATCATGGGTGTTTCCTGGCGGTCAGGCGTGGGATGGAACCGGCTGGCCGCCGGGCAGGCGCATCAGCGCGTCGCGGAGGGCGTCGATCGCCAGCTGCGCACAAAACTGCTTCTCCGCGGGAATGCCGCTCAGCACCTCGTCGATGGCCTGCGGCGTGAACCGCCGACACTCGTCGACGAAGCGGCCGGCGACCATTTCCGTCAGCGCGGAGCAGCAGGCGATCGTCACTCCGCAGCCGAACGCCTGAAACATCGCGCCGGTCACGCGTCCCTCGGCCACGCGCAGGTAGATCGCGATCCGCGGCGCCCGGCCGTCGAGACTGGCCCGGCCGACCGCGTCGGGCGATTCCATTACTCCGCCGTTCCGCGGTGCAAGGGCGTGATCGAGCAGTGTGGCCGGATAGCCCGACATCGGCGAGCCTCCATTCGTGTCGCGGCGGAATGGTAGCAAAGGTGCTGGCTCACTTTCAAATCGCCGCTGCGAATATTTTTCCGGGTCGCCGCGACCCGCGGGTGGCCGGAAACCAATTTGACTTTGTCGACGCGCGACCTATAACCTCGCCCATCTTTTCGCACGACCCGCACAACCGAGGAGGGGCGACGATGATTACCGGCGTGATCCTGCGCGCACAACGAAGAGCACCATATCGTCGACTGCATCGCGGCGCTGCGGCCGCATGTGGGCGAGCTGCTGCTGATCGACACCGAGAGCACGGACCGCACGGTCGAGTTGGGCCGGCCGCTCGTCGATCGCTTCCTGTCGCATCCCAACGTGCCGAATTTCGACGCCGTCAGGAACATCGCGATTCCCGAGGCGCGCTTCGATTGGCTTTGGTTCGTCGATGCCGACGAACGGATTCAGCCCCGCACCGGCGAGCTGGTCAACGAGCTGATTCGCACCCGGGGGCACGAATTCGAGGCGATCAACATTCCGTTCATGTCGCACTTCTGCGGCCAGTGGATGCAGCACTGCGGCTGGTGGCCCGGCTACACGGTGTGTCGGGTGCTGAAGCGGGGGCATTTCGAGTTCGGCCGCATCCTGCACAGCGGAGTCTCGTTGCGGGGCCGGGAACTACGTTTTCCGCCCGATCCGGAGCTGGCGGTGCCGCACTACAGCTTCCGCGACCTGGAGCACTACGTCACCAAGTTCAACCGCTACACCAGCACCGAGGCACTCCAGCTGAACGAGCGCGGCGTGAAGTACGACTGGCGGCTGGCGGTGCACATGATGGTGCACGACCTGTGGGAGCACTACGAGCTGAACCTGCGCCCGGCTCGATGGCTCGCTCGGCTGGATTCTCACTTGGATGGCTGGTCAATATCGCTGGATGTCGCACAGCAAGCTGATCGATCTCCAGGAGCGCGGCGAGACCCCCAGCGTTCCGGCGAGCCTGGACGAGTTCCTGGCGGTGATGGAGCAGGAGCTGGCCGCGTTCCGCACGCTGCGGCCCGTCGTACCGTTGGGCGTCGTGCTCCGACTGGGGGACGGCGGTAGCCGTGCCCAGCGGGCAGAATGCCTGGCTTGGACGACAGCGCTCGCCGATGGTAGTCGCGAGATCGGCCTGGAAGGAGCGCTGGCCCAGCGGTTGGACGACTGCGAGCCGAACCAGCGCGGGTTGTTGCACGCCCTGTCCCGCGCACGCCGACCCCGATGCGCGCTGGGGATCGACTTCGATACTCCATCGTCGTTTCCGAGCCGACCCTGCGCCGTCAATGTGCTCAGGCCGGCTTCGTTGCTGTCGGCCGACTCGATTTCGGCGGAGTGGCTCGCTCGGGCCAGGCAATACGACGAACTTTGGGTCGGCTCCGCCGCCGAGGCCAGCGAGCTGCGCCGCTGCGGACTCGCGCCGGAACGCATGCGCGTCGTACCGACCGTTGGCGACCAGGAGGGATCGTCGCTCCGAGACCAAATCGCGGATGCAATCGCTGATACAGAGCGTCGCCTCCAGCCGCCGCGGCCACGGCCGGCGACGGCCGATCAAATCCGCGTCGTGTGGGAAGGCGAGCTCTTCGCCGGCCACAGTTTCTCGAATGTCAACGAGCATGTCTTGTGCGAGCTGCAGGCGGACGAATCGATCGCGCTGTCGGTGCAGCGGAAATCTCACAACCCGACGCACGACCGGCTCGCGCCCTGCTCCGCCGATCTGCTGGGGCTCGTCGGCCGGGAGCTGCCCGGCGAGCCCGAGATCACCATTCGCCACGCTTTTCCTCCCAATTGGACTCCGCCGGAGTCAGGCCGCTGGGTCCATATTCAACCCTGGGAATTCGGCCGGTTGCCCCTGGATTGGCTGCCGCACTTGCGGGACAAGGTCGATGAGATTTGGGCCCCGTCCAACTACGTCAAACGGGTCTACGTCGACAGCGGCGTTGCGGCCGACAAGGTGTACGTCATCCCTTGGGGCGTTGCCCGCGACGTCTTCAATCCCCAGGCCCCGGCGCTGCGGCTGCCGACGGCCAAGTCGTTCCGGTTTCTATTCGTCGGCGGCACGATAGCCCGGAAGGGTTTCGATCGCGTTCTAGAGGCGTACCTGGCGGAGTTTGGGCCCGACGAGGATGTCGCGCTGGTGGTCAAGGACTCCGGCACTCGGTCGTTCTACGCCGGCGCGAACCATCGCGAGCAAATCCTGGCCGCCGCCAACGACCCCGGCAATCCGCAAATTATTTACCTGGACGAAGAGTTCACCGCCGGCCAACTGGCGAGTCTCTACACGGCCTGCCAGGCTTTGGTCGCCCCGTACCGGGGCGAAGGCTTTGGCTTGCCGGTGCTGGAGGCGATGGCTTGCGGCGTGGTCCCGATCGTGCCCCTGGGCGGTCCGACGGACGATTTTGCCGACGAGCATTCGGCCTACCTGCTTGCCGCTCGGGAGACGGAAAACGAAATCGGCGGCCTCAGCGGTCCGGGATCGGAATTCGAAGTCTCGCTCGACGAGCTGCGGCGAGTGATGCGGGCGGCGGCCAGCGACCGCGAGCGGACTGGTCAGCTCGGCCGGCAGGCGAGCGAGCGCGTCAGCCACGCTTTCACCTGGCACAACACGGTTCAGCGGATGTCGTCGCGGATTCAGGCATTGGCCGGCCGAAGCAACCACATCTCGGGCGGCAAGCGCTGGTCGCGAGCCCGTTGCAATCGGCTCGCCATCGTCGTCACACCGACGGCCGACGAGACTCGATTGGCCGACTGCCTGGCGTGCGTCACGCCGTTTGCCGGCGCGGTCGTCGTCGACAGCCACGGCCTGTCGTCAACCGCCCGAACCATTGCCGGAGAATACGGCGCCATTCTTTGGGATGCGCTCGACGTTCAACGCCCGGTCGGACCGAACCACGACTGGACTTTGTGGTTGGATGCCGACGAATCGCTGGCGGAGCAGGACTTTGCCGCGCTCGACCAGCGTATCGACTTGCTCACGGACTCGTCGCAGGCAGCGAGCGTCGTCGTTCGATCAACAGACGATCCGGCCGGCGACCGCCGCGAGCTGCGTCTCGTCCGGTCGTGCGGCAGTGAGGGCAGATTGCTGTCCGATTTTCGGCGGTTCGACTCGGCACAGCCAGTCGCGAGCGCAGTTGTGCAATCGGACCTGGTCGTCCGCAAGGCGTCGGGCGGGGCCAGCCCGAATTCCCTGCTAGCCCAAAACCGTCAATGGACGATCCGCAATCCGACCCCAGGCGGCACCGCTGTTCCGCCCGGGTCAGCGAAAAAGGGGGTCTTGATCCAACTGGCGACTGGCCCGCATCTGGAACTGATCGAAATCACCCGGGCCCACCATCGGGCGTATGCCGAGCGTCACGGCCTGGACTACTGGTGTGTCGAGGGCAATCCAGCCGCTCCCAAGCGGCCCGGCTGGGGCAAGATTCCCCTCATCCTTTCGGCACTGGAGATGGGTTTCGAACGTGTCGTGTGGCTCGATGCCGACGCAGTGATCGTCGATCCGGGAGTGAATCTATCGACGGTCATCGACGCCGGCATCGGCCTGGTGCGGCATCCGAACCCGGACCACTGGAACTCGGGTGTGATGGTCGTGTGCCGCTCGGACGAGGCACAGCGGTTCTTCGCAGCCGTGAACGCTGCTCCGGAGAACGACAGCGCCTGGATGGAACAATTGCCAATCAACCAACTGGCCGGCCGGCCGGAATTCGCCGGGCTGCTAACGCCGCTGGACGCCGCGCTCAATAGCACGCCCGGCGCCGTTATGGCCCCGCAGCCGATCGTTCTGGCGGCGCATGGGCTGCCCCATGCCGACCGCCGAGAGCTGCTCGCCAAGTGGATTCGCGGCGTCCAGTCGAGTCCCAGCATGTCGTGTGACCGCTTCGAGGTACGCACCCGAGACGACTTCGGAGAATTACTGAATCGTCATGGGCTCTCGGGCCAGGCCGTGGAGGTCGGGGTGCAGCGGGGCGAGTTCGCCAGGATCCTGCTGGACCGCTGGCGGGGCGAAACGCTTCACCTGGTCGATCCCTGGCGGCACCTCGACGACTATCACGATATCGGCAACCTGACCGACGCCGAGCACGAGGCGTGCCTTGAAGTCGTCGATCGCAACCTAGCCGCGCACCGTGGCCGCTACCGCCTGCACCGGCGGCTCTCCGCGGAGGCCGTCCCCTCGTTTGCCGACGATTCGTTGGACTTCGTCTACATCGACGCCAACCATGAGTTCTCGGCCGTGCTTCAGGACATCCGCGACTGGTATCCCAAGATCCGCCCCGGCGGCGTGCTCGCCGGCCACGACTATTTGGACGGCCAGTTGCCGGAAGGCGACTTCGGCGTCAAGAGTGCGGTCTCGCAATTCGAGTCGGAGAGCGGAGCCCGCGCCTGTTCCACCAGCGAGCGGGCGTGGCCGTCGTGGTACATCATCAAGCCGTCTCGACGTCTCTGACCTCACCCGCAGCCGGCCCGGCCCCGGTCGTGAGAGCGGCGACGAGCAGTGCAATCGGTCCTCAAGCAGCGAGCCGACATCGCGGCCGCAGGAGGCGGAGATCCGGTCCGCAGGGACTGGCGGATATCCGCCAAATCGGCCGGCTGCCCGCGTCAGTAATAGTCGTTGGGCACGATTGCCACGTCCGGCTCGAACATCTCGCTGAGCGGCGAACTCTTTTCGTGCTTGAGGATCTTGCGTCCCTCCCCGATGTGGCCGAACAAATAATACAGGCCGGGGATAATCAAAACTCCCATCACGGTGCCCACCAGCATGCCGCCGGCTGCCGTGGTGCCGATCGTGCGGTTGCCGATCGCGCCGGCGCCCGTGGCCACAACCAGCGGAATCAGACCGGCGATGAAGGCGAAGGAAGTCATCTGAATCGGGCGGAAACGCAGTTTCGCTCCGGCGACCGCCGCGTCGTGCAGATAGACGCCTTGTGCCCGCTGCTGGACCGCGAATTCCACGATCAGGATCGCATTCTTGCCCAACAGACCGACCAGCATCACCAGGCCGATCTGGGCGTAGACGTCGTTCGATAGCCCGGTCGCCTTCAGAAACAAGAACGATCCGAACAGCCCGACGGGCAGGGAGCAAATCACGGCCAGCGGCAGGACGAAGCTCTCGTATTGCGCGACGAGCACCAGGTACACGAAGGCGACGACGACCAGAAAGACATAGATCGCCTCGTTTCCTTTCCGGGCTTCGTCGTACGCCAGACCGGACCAGCCGATGTCGAAACCGTGAGGCAACGTCTGGCGCCGACTTCCTTGATCGCCTGAATGGCCTGGCCGGTGCTGTAGCCCTCCGACGGCGCGCATTGAATCGCGGCCGAGGTATACAGGTTGTAGCGGGTGATCTCGTTCAAACCCTGCTTCTCCTGGATCGTCATGAAGGCCGAGTAGGGAACCATTTCCCCCTTGTCGTTCTTGACGAACAGGTTGTCCAAATCCGCCGGGAAGCGGCGAAACTGGGGCAGCGCCTGGACGAAAACCTTGTAGAAAAAATTGAACCGGATGAATCCCTGCTCCCACGTGCTGCCAATCAGGATGTTGAGGTTGTCCATCGCCTCCTTGATCGTCACGCCCTTCTGCATGGCCACGTCGTTGTTGATGATCAGCTCGTACTGGGGGTAATTGGCGGCGTAGAAGGTGAACAGGTTGGTCACCTCGGGCCGCTGCTTGAGGGCAGCCATGAACTTGCCGGTCACGTCACCCAGTCGCTGGTAATCGCCGGAAAACGTCGTGTCGAGGACGAGCATCGAGATGCCGCCGGCGGTGCCGAACCCGGGAACGGCCGGCGGCTCGAAGAACTCGAGCTTGACGTTGCTCATCCGGCGACACTGCTGCTGAAGATCGACAATGATCTGCCGGGCCGTTCGCGCACGGTCCGACCAGTTCTTGAGATTGATCAGGCAGGTTCCCGAGTTCGAGCCGCGGCCTTCGGTCAGGACTTCATAACCGGCGAGCGACGTCACGGACGCGACTTCCGGAATCTGCTTGGCGATCTTTTCCAACTGCTGAGATTTGGCGTTGGTGTACTCCAGCGTGGAGCCGGGCGGCGTCTGCAGCACGGCATAGATGATGCCCTGGTCCTCGCCCGGGATGAAGCCGGTCGCCAGCTCCATATCGACCACCACGATCCCCAGGGCAAAGGCCCCGACGATGCCCAGGGTGAGCGTGCGGCGCCCGGCAATCCGCCGCACGATCGCGGTGTATCCGCCGGTGACGCGCTCGATCGCCCGGTCAAAGGGGCGGCGCACGAATGGCAGGACAATGAACCCCAGACCGATCCACCCCCACAGTTCGTACGCCAGATAGGTGACGCCGCCCAAGACCAGCGCGCCGCCGAGCGCCAGGAGCACCTTGGTTGTCCGGCTGCGCGGGCGCGCAGTGCCCGCTGCGGCGTCGGCCTCGGGGTGCGATGCGGCGTCGGCATGGTTGTGGGGTTTGAGGAGCAGCGCACACAGCACGGGCGTCAGCGTCAGGGCGACCAGGCCCGACAGCACGATGGACGTGGCCATCGTGATCCCAAACTCGCGGTAGAAGGTGCCGACCGGCCCGGGGATGAACGTCACCGGAACGAAGACCGACGTCATCACCAGGGTGATGGCGATAATCGCCCCGGAGATCTCGTGCATCACCTCCGTGGTCGCATCGTAGGGCGAAAGGTGCTTCTGGGCCATTTTCGCGTGCACGGCTTCGACGACGACGATCGCGTCGTCCACCACGACGCCAATCGCCAGGACCATCGCAAACAGCGTGATTAGGTTGATCGACAGCCCCATCAGCCGCAGCACGAAGAAGGTTCCGATGAGCGACACCGGAACCGTGAGCGTGGGGATCAGCGTGGACCGCAGGTCTCCGAGGAACATGAAAACCACGAGCGACACCAGGATGAACGCTTCGAGCAGCGTGTGCAGCACCTTCTCGATCGAAGCGTCCAGGAATTTGGAGACGTCGTAGGCGAATTCGTAATCCATCCCGGGCGGAAAGGACTGCTGCTTGATCTTGGCGAGCTCGGTCTTGATCGACTCGATCACCTCGGCGGCATTCGAGCCGGGGGCCTGCTTGAGCACTACGGACGCCGCCGGATGTCCGTTGATGTCGGAATAGATGTCGAAGAACTGCGGTCCGAGCTCGACTTCGCCCACATCCTTGAGCCGCAGGAGCTCGCCCTCGGGATTGGATTTGAGGATGATGTTCGCGTACTGCTCGGGCTTGTTGAAGCGTCCAATATAGGTCAGCACGTATTCTTTCGATTGCGACGTCTTGCCCGTCGCCTGGCCGAGTCGACCAGGCGAGCCGATCACGCTTTGTTCCGAGATCGCCTTCATGACATCTTCGGACGATACGTCGTAGGCCCGCATCCGGTCGGGATTGAGCCAGACGCGCATCGCAAAGATGCGGTTGCCGAGATTGCGGGGGATGCCCATGCCCTTGATCCGCTTGAGCCGGGGCATCACGTAGACGTTGGCGAAATTGAACAGCTCTTTCTGATCGGCGTGGGGGTCGGTGCTGTAGATGTTCACGTACATCAGCATGCTCGGCACGACCTGGCTGACGAGGATGCCCTCGCGCACGACCAGCGGCGGCAGCTGAAACAGCACGATATTGACCCGGTTTTGCACGTTGACGACGTTGATGTTCGGGTCCGTGCCGGGCTCGAAATAGATCACGATCGTGGCCTCGCCGGCGCTGGTTGCCGAGGAGGAAATGAACCGCATGTTCTGAACCCCGTTGATCGACTGCTCTAGCGGAATCAGAACCGAGTCGACCAGCACGTTGGCGCTCGCGCCGGGATAAGAGATCGAGACCATTACGGTCGGCGGCGCGATGTCGGGAACTCCGCGATCGGCAGGGCCTTGATTCCCAGCATTCCCAGGAACAAGAGCAGGATCGAAATGACGATCGCGAAGGCCGGCCGAGTGAGAATTTTCGCAAACATGCTGCCGGACTTATCCCGTGAGGCGCGGTGCCGAGTACGTCGGCCAGGCGTTCCTATTCGGCGTGGTACTTCTGCTGCTTGAGGACTTCGTCCGGGGCAACATATTCGTACTCGATCTTTTCGCCTTCCTCGACTTCCCGCACGCCTTCCAGGACGAACTTGTCCGTCACCTCAAGTCCGGAGCCGACGACATAAATGTCCTCCAGCTCATGCTTGACCGTAATCAGCCGCTGGTGCACGACGCCCTGCTGGTCGACAACCCAGACGTACTTTTTGTCGAGCAAATCGAACGTCGCCCGCTGCGGAATCACGAGGGCGTTCTTGAGCGGCCGCCGGATCTTGATGGTGCCGGTCTCGCCGTGGCGGAGCAGGCCGTCGGGGTTCGGGTAATCGGCCCGAAACTGGATGTTGCCATTCTGATTGTTGAAGTCGGCCTCGATTGCGCCGATCTTGCCGTCGTGCGGAAAGATCTCGCCGTCGGCCAGCACGAGCTCGATCTTGTCCTCCGCCTCGCGCTGCTTGCGATGGGCCATGTACTGCAGGTAATACTTCTCGGGCACGTTGAAATAGACCCACATCACGCTGTTGTCGGCCAGCGTCGTGAGGATGTCCCCCTCCTTGATCAGGCTGCCCTCGCGCAGGAGCAGGCGATTGACGATCCCCTCGAACGGTGCCTTGATCTCGGTGAAGTTCAGCTCGGCCTGGGCCAGAGTCGCCTTGGCCTGAGCCTCGGCCATTTCGGCTTGCTGGAGCAGGGCCTCGTTCTTCGAAACGACCTTCTCCTGGACCAATTGCTCGGTGTATTCGTATTTCAAGCGGGCGAGTCGGGCCTTGGCGTTTTCGGCGTCCAACCGCTCTTCGTAAAGCGTCGGCAGGATCTGGAACATCTCTTCGCCCTCTTGGACCGTCTGCCCCTCTTTGATGAAGACTTTGCTGAGATAGCCCCCCTCCAAGGCCCGAACCTCGATGTGCCGCTGCGAGCGAATCTGACAGACAAACGACTCGGTCAGCGTGACGTCCTCGACCTTGGGGCTGGTCACGATGATCTTTTGCTCGACCTCGGATACCTCGCCCGGCTTTTGAAAGAGCGAGTGGAATCTGCCGCCCAGCAATTTCCGCAGCTCGAGCGAACGCATGCTGAACGCGGCGCCCAGGCGCGGACCAGGCCAGGACACCCGCAACGGCGAGCGCGGCGATCAGCGCGACGAGGACGACGGGCCGCCGAGCGACGGTGTGTTTGAGCGCCGCGGTGATGGATTTCACGGCGTTTCCCTCCTGGCTGGCTGCCAGCCTAGCAATTTCAACGCCGTTCGGGCACAGCCATCCGCCCGCTTTCCGTCGCCTGGAGCGTTTTTTTGCCGACGCCCGCCCCGATGGGTGGTGCGGTGCGGGGCCCGCAGTGCAGGACGCGGCCAAGCCGAGAACCGGTCTGGACCCGTGCGACACGTGCCGCTGCTCGGCCCGAGCTCGGAGTCGCGTGCTGCGCTCAAGGCCTGCCGCAGGCCGGCACGGGCCGCGGGAGAATTCGCGGCCCCAATAAAAAAGCCCCGGGAAAGTACCCCGAGGCGAGCCGCTCTCGAACCAGCTTCTGCCAAGAGATCGCTTCTCCGCAGCAGGCGTGATCAACTGCCGCGCCGGGCAGCGGTTCAGGGCGAATCCCTTCACCGCGGCGTATTTATAAAGCCCGGTTATGGCCCCCGTCAATCTTCTGCAACGAGCCGCCGATTGCTTACGAGTTCGTTAGGGTCGCGAGCGTCGGCCACCGGCGAGTTGCCACGACGTAGCTGCAGGCGAATCGGGCTCGCCCCGGAGCTTTTCCTGCTGTGAGCGGCGCGGCGCTAGCCGCCGGTGGGCGCTGAGTGGTTGGGTTGTTTCCCACATCGCTCGTGCCGGCATTTTTGCGCGTGGCACGCGCGGTCCGATTGGACCCCGGATCGAACCGGCCGCTGGCCGCCGTGCCGCTCACTGGTGTGCCGCGTTCGTCGGGCCCACCGGCTGCGGACACGGGGGAAAACGCTGCGCTCGCGGCAGGGCCGCCCCCAAGCGGGTCTGCATGCTGAAAGGGTCGGCCACCGCCGAATCTATTTGGAAAAGTTCGGGTGCTTGGGATCGCCGAGCGATTCGAGGTAGGCCAGCAGATCGAGGATTTCCTCCGCCGTAAACGTGTTGAGCAGACCGGCCGGCATCGGCGAGACCTTCGAATGCTCGCGCGAGGCGATGTCGGCCTTCGCGACGCTGACGGTCGCCGGCTCCAGCGGATTGGGGTGCACGACGACTTTGTCCGGCGTTTCCTCGACGATCCGGCCCACGACGACCCGGCCGTCACTGGTCTCGATGACCGTGTTCATGTACTGCTCGGAGAGAACCTTCGACGGCTCGGTCGTCGATTCGAGGATGTCCTGCCGCTTGAACCGCGTGGCCACGGCCGTCAGGTCGGGCCCGACCGCTCCGCCCTGATCGCCATAGCGATGGCAGGCGATGCACTGGGCTTCGACGAAGGTCTCTTTGCCGCGGCCAAAATTGCGCCCCTTGCCCACTTGCTCCAGCAGCGGCTGCAAATCGGCGGTGGTCCATTCCTTGACGAGCTTGCGCGTGGCGAGCGATGTCTTCGGCTTGGGCAACTGACCCCCGCTGTAGGCCGCCAGCACGTCGCCCAGGGCGACGATTTCGTCGGGCGAGAGCGTGAACTTGGCGTCCTCGTGGGCATGGGCCAGGAAGTTGCCAAAACTGGCGCCATTGTTGAAGTGGATGCCCGCGTCTTCGAACCATTGAACCACTTGCGGCGGATGCTGGGCCGCCGGCTTCGCGTTCCACCAGGCGAGGTAAGCCCGGCGCAGATCGTTCGTCCAGCCCGACTTCGCTTTGCGCAGATTGACCACATAGGCAAGCTGCTCTTCCTGGGTCGGGGCGGCCTGGAGCAGCGCCACCGTCTTGGCGACGGCGCCCGGTGCATTCAGCGCGAGCAGAATTTGACTGAGCTCGCGATTGAGCGCTTCGGTCTTGGCCGGATAGAGTGGATCGAGCTCGGCGATCAGTTGCTTCGCCGCCTCGCCCGTGGGAATGCCCTGCCGGGCGAGCGAAACTTCGATCACGCGCAGCTTGTCGAGCAGCTGCGGCTCGCTGAGGCCGGCGACGGGAATTGCCGCCAGCGCCTTCAGAATGGCGGGCTGCGTTTCAACCGCCCCCAGGCGGGCCAGCGCCAACAGCGCGGTCAGGGCCGCTTGCGGACGCTTCTCGGCGAGCGCTTTGGCTTGCCACTCGGCGACCGGATTGCGCTCGATCGCCATCCGGGCCGCATAGCGCAGGTAGCGGTCGGGGCTGTCGAGGTACGGCCAGGCGAACTCGACCGCCGCCGGGTCGGGTTGGACGTTCAGCGCCTCCAGGCGGTGCCGCAGCTCCCGGGCGTGGCTGGAATCCTGGCTCCGCAATTGATCGGCCGAGAGCGCCGCATGCGGCTCGCTGCCGGTGTACGTCACCCGGAACAGGCTGGCTTGCGTGCCGCGACCACCGATGGTGAAGTACAGCGCGCCGTCGTCGCCGATGATCACGTCGGTCAAATTCAGCGGCGTCTTGCCACCGCTGGTATGGAGCGACTTGGGGGCAACGAAATCTTCCCACGTGCCGGTGTAGCTGGCACCGTTGGGCGTCAGGTGGACCGCGATCAGGCGGCCATAGGTCCAATCGCAAATGTAGTACGCCTGCTGGTACTTGAGCGGAAACTTGGCGCCCGTGCCGAAGACCACGCCGGTCGGACAGCCGATGCCGATGGTCGTGGTCTGCGGCAAGTTGTCGGCATAATAATCAGGCCATTTGGCGCTTCCCTCGCGAAAGCCGTTCTCGCCGCCGCGGACCGAATGGAAGACGTGAATCGGCCGATACCAGGGAGTGCCCCAGTCCCATTCCATGTCGCTGTCGAAGCCGAACAGCTCGCCGTCGGCGTTGAAACCGATGTCGTAGGTGTTCCGCTCGCCGGCCGAAAACAATTCGATGTTCTTGCCCTCCAGGTCCATCCGGGCCACATAGCCCCCCGGCGGCCGACGCCGGCGCCGAAGCCGTTGCCGTCCTCCATGCGGTCGAGGGCCAGATCGTCGCCGTAATTGCGATGCGGCGAGGTCTCGGCCAGGTCCTTGGGCACCGCGCAGAAGTTGCCGCACACGGCGTACAGCATCTTGTCCGGCCCCAGCACGAGGCCGTGGGCGCCGTGCTCACCGCCGCCGCCTGGCCACTCGCGGAGGCATTCGACGTCGTCGTAGCTGTCGTCCCCCTTGGTGTCCTTGCAGCGATACAGGCCAAAGCCGCGTTTGCCGCTGCCGTTGATGTACAGCGCATCGCCGACGAACAGCATGCCCATCGTCTCGCTGACCGGAATGTGCAGAATCTCTTGCTTGGCCACTTGCCCGTCTTTGAGCGTGACCCGGGTGATCGGCTGGCCCCCCTGCCCGCCGAGGAGCAACCGCCCCTGGGGATCTTTCGCCAGGCAAATCCAGGAGCCGTTGGTTTTGGCGTCGGCCCGCAGAACGAGCTCGACCTTGAAATCGGGCAGCGTCTGCAGCACCGCGGCCGGATCGGCAGCCGCGTCGTGCGGGGCCGGCTTCGAACCGTCGGCCGGGCCATACACGGCCTTGGTGACAACCAGCTTCTGGCCGGCGGGCGCGGCAATCTCCAGCCGGCCCCCCTCGTTGACGTCGCGCTTGAGCTCTTCGCTGCCGATGCGGTACTCGACGTGCAGTTTCTTGGGCACGCCCGGGGCCGTGTCGCCGAAGGTTTCATTGCTGGCGCTGAGGGCCAGTTTGTTGTCCTTGACGGCCCCCGCGACGACGGCCGTGACGTTGGTGGCGTCGTCGGCCAGAGCGGGTCCGGCCGCGAGAATGAGGGCCAGCGCAATCAGGGCCCCGGCAGTCCGGGAGGCTAGGCAGCTTTTCAGAGGATCCTTCACGGTAGCCTGCATTTCGATGGGGGGAGGGTTGGGGGTGGTGGCGGCGGGCGGGAATGCGACCCCCGCGTTGCGGGCCGCATGTCAGGCGGGAACTCATAACTACCATAATCTCGCCCGGCGACCTTTTGTAGCTCTGGTGCCGTTGGGGGCCGATCGCCGGGGGCGGCCGGCCCTGAGTCGCTCCCCCGAAACGCGGGCCAGGAACCGGGGCAGATCGGTCGGTTCTGGGAAGGTATTCGCTCGCCAGCGCAACCTGTCGGCTTTGCCGGACGGCAGAGGTCAGCGGCAACTGACATCCCGCGCCCCGGCTGGGGACAATGGCCTGGCCGGGGACATTTGCCACAGCGATCGAGCAATGGCCAACCAACCCCGGCAGGGGTCGCACTTGGCGGGGCGACGTCATGCCGCGGCGGCCGATTTACTCGCCCTGAAAGGGCGCGGGAGCCCAGCCCAGGGCTGGAGCGCAGCGGATGCCCTGGGAACCGCAAACAACCGATTAGCGCAGGTCCGCCCTGTCAGGGCGGCGGAGCCGGCCGCGCCGATAGGGTCCGCCGCCACGACACTCCCGTGGCAACGCGCCCGCTCCTTCGCCCCTTCAGGGCGAACGCGATCTCATAACCCTGCATGCAGACCCAGGGCGCGCTGCGCGGGCGCTGGGCTGGGCTCCGGAAGCCCGTTGGGCTTCGATTGCCGAATCGCCCGCGGCGAATCGCACTCGGCGGCGATGTCGCGGCCGCCCTGAAAGGGCGGGAGCCCAGCCCAGGGCTGGAGCGCAGCGGATGCCCTGGGAACCGCAAACGACCGATTAGCGCATGTCCGCCCTGTAGGGGCGGCGGAGCCGGCCGCGCCGTTTGGGTCCGCCGGCACGACACTCCCGTGGCAACGCGCCCCCTCCTTCGCCCCTACAGGGCGAATGCGATTCCACAACCCTGCATGCAGACCCAGGGCGCGCTCCGCGAGCCCTGGGCTGGGCTCCGGAAGCCCGTTGGGCTGCGACTGCCCGGGCACTTTGTTTGTCGGCGTCGCCGACTCCTTCCGCCTTCCCACTTCCCACTTCCGCCTTCCCCCCTCACGCCCCCACCTTCTGCTTCAGCGGGAACGGCCAGCTACGGGTGGCTTCGAGCGACTCGCCGGTCTCGAGGCAGGCTCTTGAGGCTCGACAAAATGTGCGGCCAGCCGTTCGACACGGCGTCGATCATCTTCGACTGCGGCCGGTCGATTTCGTGGATCACGGTCAGCTTGACCGTCTCGCCCTGCGGCTCCAGCAGGTACGTCATCCGCGAATAGCCCTCGGCGGTGAACTCGGGCTTGAACTCGTTCCGCCAGCTGAGCACCAGCTTCCGCTCGGGCTCGATCTCGAGCACCTCGCCGCTGTCGGCCACCTCGCCGTCAGGCATCACAATCCGCCAGGCCGCCCCGACTTTCCACGTGCTCTCCTGCGTCGTCTCGACCCAGTATTGCCGGGTGTCCTCCGGATCGAACAACGCCTTCCACAGCCGCGCGGGCGTGGTGCGAATATAAGTGACGTACACGAACCGCGATTCCGACATGCGTTACTCCTTCGAATTGATCGGCGCCGCCGACTCCTTCCGCCTTCCGCCTTCCGCCTTCCCACTTCCGCCTTCCCACTTCCCACTTCCCACTTCCCACTTCCCACTTCCGCCTTCCCCTCTCACCCCCCCAGGGCAATCGCATGTGTTTTAGCGTCCAAACCCGAGGAGAATGCGGGCTAGCACCTGCTCGTTCCAGCCGGCCATCAGGCGTTTGCCACGCAGGCTCTCTTTGAGCGTAGTGTCCTGTTGCAAAATCGACAGCGCCAGTCGCCGGAGGGTGCTGGCGATTTCCGGCCCGTCGCCCTTGCGAATCCGCGAGCGGTCTTCGGAAAAAGTTACATCCAACGTCCAGTGCAAGCGGTTCTCGATGCCCCAGTGGTCGCGAACATGCTTGGCCAGCGTGCGGACGCGGGCCGGCAGGCTGCTGATGAAGTAACTGGTCTCGGTCTGCAACTTCTGGCCGATCGTCCGTTCCCGATACACCATGCCGATCGTCCGCAGTCCCTGCCAACGATGTTTCCGCCGCAACGATTCGGGCAACGGGCAGACGTAATACTCGCGTCGCTCCAGGCGGCCGTGTCCCTGCTCCACCGTTTTGTGACGCTTGACTTCGGCTGGCGCATAGTCGCGTTCGGCCAGATCGATGAAGTGGGCGCTCACGTCCGCCAGCAACGTCGGCTGGTTGTCTTTCAAAGTAATCACATAGTCGGCCTGGCGGGCGACGATCGCCTGAGCCGTCTCGCGTTGACAGTGCATGGCATCGAGCGTGACAACCGCGCCTTGCAGTTCGAGCAACTCCAGCAGTTGGGGCACAGCCGTAATCTCGTTCGACTTGTGGTCCACCGCGATTTGCCCCAGCGACAGACGCTGACCACAGGCCCAGGCGCTGACCAGGTGCAACGGGGAGCGGCCGGCCGCCGTGTCGAAACTGCCGCGCAAGGTCTTGCCGTCGATGGCCACGGTCTGGCCTGCCAGCGGTTCGCCGACCGCGGACAGCCAGCGCTGGACGCAGAGAAAGAACTGGGCCGTGTCGAGCCGGGCGAACACCCGGCTGAAGGTGTCGTGCGACGGAGTGCCGTGCGGCAGATCGAGAAATTCGGCAAACCAACGCCGACGGATGTGGGCGAATCGTTCGATGTCGGCATAGCTGTCGCAGCCCGCCACGGTGGCGCAGACGGCAATCGCAATTAGCGACAACAGCGGGTGCAAGCTGTTGGGTGCGCGTGGATCGTCCAGCGGTTCGAAGACGGAAAAACTTTCAACCAGCTTTGTAACGCTTGCCATAGCCCCTCCGTGAAATGCCGAGATTTCGTCAGCCGCCCCGCGGCCGACTTGACTCCTTCACGAACGAAGCAAACATTAAGCCAGAACGCCCTCGAACATGCGATTGCCCTGCTCACCCCCCCACCTTCTGCTTCAGCGGGAACGGCCAGCTACGGGTGGCTTCGAGCGACTCGCCGGTCTCCAGGTAGCTCTTCAGGCTGGCGAGCGTGAGCGGCCAGCCGCCGGACACGGCGTCGATCAGCTTCGACTGCGGCCGGTCGATCTCGTGGATCACGGTCAGCTTGACCGCCTCGCCCTGTGGCTCCAGCAGGTACGTCATCCGCGAATAGCCCTCGGCCTTCAGCTCCTCGATGAATTCCTTTCGCCAGGTGAGCACCAGCTTTCGCTCGGGCTCGATCTCGAGCACCTCGCCGCTGTTGGCCACCTCGCCGTCGGGCAGCAGAATCCGCCAGGCCGCGCCGACCTTCCACTCGCACTCCTGGGTCGTGTCGGACCAATATTGCCGGGTGTCGGCCGGATCGAGCAACGCCCGCCAAAGCCGCGCGGGCGTGGTCCGGATAAACGTCACGTAAACGAACCGCGAATCAGCCATCGGATTCTCCTTCGAGTCGTTTTTTCAGCTCCGCGAGCGCCCGCAGGCGGCCGCGCTCGAACTTGCCGATCCAGCGTTCGGCGATGGCGTGGATCGGCACCGGGTTCAGGTAGTGCAGTTTTTCGCGCCCGCGCCAGACGACGGCCACCAGGTTGGCCTCTTCGAGCACGGCCAGGTGCTTGGCGACGGCCTGGCGGCTCATGTCCAAGTGCCGGCAGAGCTGGCCGAGGGTTTGCCCCCCTTCGACCCGCAGCCGATCGAGCAGCAGCCGCCGGCCGCGATCGGCGAGTGCCTTGAACGCCTTATCCAGTTCCTGGTCCACGACCCCATTATGCAACCATTTGGTTGCATGTCAAGAGCGAGCCTGGCGAGGTTAGGACGCTGCGGGATTCATCCGGGGACGCGCCTGCTAAGCAGTGCCCGATATAAGCAACTCAGTCGACCACGGGATGGCTCAGTGAAGCGCAGGCGAGCGATCTCGCGCACGGTTGCGTCGTCGCCACCGCCTAAAACGGAAAGTCCTCGTCTTCCGCGCGACAGCGAGTTCGGGCTTCGGCATGTACTCAAAGTTAAGGGACCCGCGATTAACATCGAGCCAGCACCACCCGTCGTCCGTCAGTCGAACGGCACGAAATTCCTCATTGTATCCGTGGACCGTATGCACCTCCGCTAGCCCCTTGCATGAAGCGTCTTGAACGCGAGCATTGTGGCGAAGTTCTGCAAACCGGCGGCTTCGCCGAGCTCGCTCAGTCGATAGACTGCCAATCCCTCCTCTGGATCAGAGCATCCGGCAATGAAAAGCATGACAGTCAATTCGAACGGCGCGAGGCCATCGGTGGGTGCGATCGGATTTGCCTGCTCAATCGCTTGCATCTGCTTTGCGTCCAATTCGTACGCGGTCACCCTCTCGATGAACGGAGCGAAGTCAACCTGCGGTGTATGGCTCCCAATCGTGGCTGCGATCAGGGCGAACACTTCCGCGAGTTTCGCACGATTTGTTGCCGTGCCGGCCTGAAGCATTTTGAGCGGCTGGTGAAGGTTGTCTTCTGTTGCGCCGGAATGACAAAGAGGAATGACGGGCTTTTCTCGGCTCCAAACCGCGCCTGCTTCAAAATTAATCCAAGGCCGGTTCGCGGACGCAGGGCTAATAAGCACGATCGCGACATCACATGCTTTCAGAGCGGCCTTAATCTTCTCGAGCCATTCGCTCCCGATCTGGATGCTATTCGAACTGGATGACACAAATACGCCTACAGTGCCAAGAAATGCGGTCTCGATTAGGTCCTTCAGTGCACCCGCGATCTCTTTTTCGGCCTGCACGTGAGAAATGAAAATCAGTGGCTTCGACTTGGCCATGTCCTACCTGCCTATGCAGTTGGGCGTATCGCAATGTGTCGCAAGACGTCGCGCCAGATATACACACGCGAGGGCGTCACTTCGACGGCCGCTTGTGTAATGCCACAGGCGCAAGCGCCATTCTAGCAACCGTTGCAAACGGGCAAAGATGCAAGTATGGATCTTGCCTCTAACGCGCCGCCGTTGCCGGGCATTCAGGCGGGCACTTCGCCGGTTGCCGTGGATGAATCAACTGCGGACGACTCCGTCGGGACAAATTCCGATGATAGGTGGCTCACAAACGCGCTTGAAATCTCGTGGGATTCTGCGATCATTCCGCCAGCCGAGTTGGCCAGAGGGCCGGCCGGGCGAGAAGACGGGATCGGAGGCGCTCCAGGGCGCCGGTGAGCACGGCGGGTGGCCAGCGAATTCCTGGCCGCTATGACTTTGCAGCCGGTGGGAGGAAGCGCGGACGGCCTGTCCCAAATCCGCGGGTTAGTTCTTGGGCCCGCGGTGCCCGGCCGAACTTGGCGCACTTGCTCCCAAGCGGGGCGACCGAGCCTTGCCAGCGGCCGCGAATTCCAGCCGCAACGGGCAAGGCGGAGTCGTGCATCGTCGGCGAGCCAACGGATATCGAGATCGAGCGAAGCGGGCCCCTTTGCCGGGCCTGGCGGAAGTTCGAGATCGGTTCCGGTGGTAAGCCGGCCTTACACGAAGCCGTAAAGCCCGAACTAGGAGCGGAACGACAAGCGATCCCAAGCGAGTCGCGCACGCGTGGCAAAGACGGACGCTGTGCGAGCAGCCGCGGATCGAACAAACCCTCTCGCGTCTGCTTGAGCCGATCCGGGTCTCGGAGAAGGGGACAGTCCCATTTTGCTAACGCAAAATCGGGACAGTCCCCGACCGTCTCGGACTGGCTCATTGGCAGTGACTGTTGCAACTCGTCCGGGCCAACTACCACGCCCGCGCGGGACTTCAGCCGCTGCTCCCCTCGTGAGGGCAAGACCGACGCGCGTGCCTTCCGGAAGCCCAGGTCAGTGTCTCGCGGTGCACGCGGGTGAAGTGCAGACCGCAAGGGCCGGACTACCGCCGAGCGATTCGAACAACGAACGCTCGGAGGCTCCGGTCGATCGTGCGTCAGCCGGCAATGCAGGTTGGAGCACGATCCAGTGGTAGGGACACTGGCCCCTACGGGACTGTCACTCCAGGGCGTGCCGCTGCCCGGTATACAGATGCCACCGGCATCGACCGGGCGGGGCGCGGAGCGTTTTCTTTTTTCAAACTTGAACAGCCGCGGCCCCCGCTGCCGAGCAGCGGCACGCCATCTTGCCTTTCTTTGATCGCGCCTCGCGATCTGGGCGGGTCCGCGCGGGCAATACGAGGAGAATGAACCGCAGAGACGCAGAGGTCGCAGAGGACGCGCCGGCAAGGAAGAGGAGCAGATTATTGCATCTGCAATTCAGCCAGCGCCCTGCATTGCGACAAACTCAGCGAAGTTCGGGCGAGGTCGCGGAGGTACGCCAGGAGGAATTGTTCCCCTCCGCGGTCCTCCGCGTACTCGGCGGTGAACCTTCCTCGTATTCGGCGCATTGGCACGCAGGAAGAGCCCTCACCCGGCCTCTCCCTGAAGGGAGAGGGGTGCAGACGAACACATTCACCGCCGATTTCGGCGGGCTCAGTCGAGCGACTACGCAGAGGACGCGGAGGTAACGCGGAAAAAATGTGCTTCTCCGCGATCCTCTGTGTCCTCCGCGGTGAAGCTGACTGATTGCACTGGCGATCGGTCGTTACTCCTTCGGCAGCAGCTCGAGTTGGAAGTTGCGGAAGCGGACGAGCGTCGGACCGCCGGCGTGGAGCTGAAGGGCGAGGATGCCGCGCTCGGCGCCCTGGGGATCGTCGAGCTCGACGCTGGGGCGGCCGTTGATCGCGGTGCGGATCTTGTGGCCCTGGCAGACGATCTCGTAGTGGTTCCAATCGCCGGACTTGATGTGGGCTTCGCCGGCGCCGTCGGACAATAGGCCCCGGCCCCCTTCCTCGTAGAGCTTGCCCCACCAGCCCGGGCCGATGTCGGCCTGATAGCCGTGGACCTCGCCGTCGGCCTGGGCCTGGCTGCGGAACTGGATGCCGCTGTTGCCCTCGTTGCCGGCCAGGAGCACGTCGACCGTGAGCTTGAAATCGCCCAGCAGCAGATCGCTGCGCAAAAACTCGTTGCGGCCCAGGCCCCCGGTGCGGCCGACGAGCTCACCGTTCTCGACGTTCCACAGCTTGTCGGCGCCGAACCAGAGCGTCAGGTCCTTGCCGTTGAACAGTCCGGCTGCGTTGTCGGGCGTGGCCAGCATCGGCACCTGCTGCGGGCTGGCGAGGTAGGCCAGCAAGCTGCGGACTTCGCGCTCGCCCAGCGGCTTGAGCAGGTCCTCGGGCATCATCGATTTGTCGCTGGGCTTGATCGACTCGACGTCGCCGCGGGCCAGCGTGAGCAGCTCGTTCTGGGTCTGCACGGTCAAGGTGTTGGCGTCCTGCGACTTCACGATCCCGGTTATCACCCGGCCGTCGTCGAGCACCAGGATGCTGCTGGTGTATTCCTTGGCCAGGACGGCGCTGGGATCCAAGATGTTCGAGAGCAGGTAGCCGACGTCGGAGCGGTTGGCCCCGGTCAGCTCGGGCCCGACCTTGCCGCCGATGGCGAACAGCGTGTGGCACTGCTGGCAAGTCTTGGCGAACATCGCCCGGCCGAGGTGGATGTCGGCCGGCGGATCGGAAGGGGTGGCGAGCAGTTTTTTGTACTGCTCGACGAGCTGGGCCCGATCGGCCTGCAGTTCGCGGACATTACCCCAGACGCGACTCCAGGGCGGCGGTCACTTCGGAATTGCCGAGGGCCTTGAGCTGGGTGACCAGGTCGGCCGACAGATCGGTGGCCGCGATCCGCTTGTCGGCCACGGCGGCCAGCAGGGCCTTGGCATAGGCGGCGCAGGCGCAGAGCGTGCCGAGCGCGTCGCGGCGTTCGGCCGGCGGCAGCGCGCCGTAGACGGCGATGATCGCGGCGGCCGTCTCCGCGTCTTCGCTGGTGGCCAAAGCCCGGAGAGCCGGACCGCGGAGGGCCGCATCGCCGAGCAAACTGCGCAGCAGGCTGGCGAGCTGCGGATCCTTCGCCTTGACCAGCGCGGCGAGCGCTCCGGTGCGCTGCTGGGGATCGAGCCTGGCGTCGGCCAGGCGGGCCCGCAGGGCGCTCAGGGCCGAGGCATCGCCGAACGTCACGGCCAGGGCTTCGAGCTGACCGCGGACGTTGGGATCGTTGCTGGCCGACAGAGCGGCGTACGTGGCGGGCCACGACTTGGGCGCGGCGATCTGCCGCCGGCCGGCGAAGGCTTGCTGCAGGGCCCCCAGGACGACCAGTTGCCGCTCGGCCGAGGGCTGGGCGCCGAGCGTGGCCACGATCGCTTCGATGGCCTGCTCATTGCCGATCGCCGCCGCCCGGCGGACCGCGTTGCGCAAGAGCTGGGCGATGGGGCTTCGCTGGGCCAGGGTCAAAGCCCGCGGCAGGTCGGCCGGCACGAGCGGCTCGAGGGCGTACCAGTCCATACAAGGCAGATTCTGATCGGCGGCATCCTCGGCATGGGTCACCAGCGGCGCAAGGACGTCCCAGCGATCGGCCAGCGGCAGGCGTTGCAAGCGGGCCGCCAGATACAGCCGCACGACGGGCGAGGGATCGCTGGCGGCCAGCTGGGCCAGGCGGCTGAGGTGGGCGGGATCGGCCTTCGCACCGGGTACGTCGCCGGCCAACTGAATGGTCCACGCCCGGACGTAGGGGCTGGCATCGCCGAGCAGCGCGTCCAGGCGAGCGGCATCGAGCGCGCCGATGACGTGCAGGGCCCAGGCCCCGCGCAGCCGCCCAGTCTCGTCGGGATGCTTGAGCGCGATCTCGGCCAGGGCGGCGACGGCGGCCGGCTCGATCGGCCGCTTGGCGGCTCGCTCCTGGAGCAGGCGCCGCGCCTGGCGAACCTGATAGTCGTTGGGCGAGAGCATCTGGGCGGCCAGTTGCCGATCGTCGAGCTTCGCCAGGTCGCCGGGCGCTGCCGTGTCGCGGGACTGGGGCTGCGACGCGCCGTAGCTGATCTTGAAGATCCGGCCGTTGGTGCGGTCGTGGCCGTTGGGGTCGCCGTGGTGGCAGGCGTTTTTGTCGTACCAGTCGATCAGGTAAACGTTGCCGTCGGGCCCGTAGCGGAGGTAGAGAAACTGCGACCAGCGGTCGTTGGTCAGGCAGAAGTCGGGGCCGTGGCTGCCGACATAGCCCGAGCCTTGGGGCTTGAGCAGATCCATGTTGATCCGCTGGCCGTGGATGTTGTTCATGAAGATCTGGTTGCGATAGTTGGCGGGCCACGTGCCGCCCAGATAGATCATCGCGCCGGCATGGGCGTGGCCGCCGCCGGCTTCGTCCGAGCGGCCATTGCCGGCGTGCGGCTGGCCGCCGACGTAGTGCCGGTGGTCGGCGATGGTCTTGATCTCGTCGTAGGTGAACGGGTTGAAATGCTCGCCCCCCTGCCGCTCGTAACGGGCCCCTTGGATCACCTGATACAGGTGCGGGATCACGCAGGAGGTGAGAAAGGCCTGGCCGAAATCGTTGAAATCGACGCCCCAGGGATTGCTCGTGCCGTGGCAGAAGACCTCGAACACGTGCCGCGTCGGATGGTAGCGCCAGATGCCGGCATTGATCCCCTGCCGCTCGGGGTTGGGCGTACCGGGCTTGCCGACATGCGAGTAGGTGAACACCCCGTGGCAGCCATAGAGCCAGCCATCGGGGCCCCAGATGAAGCTGTTGAGCGTTTCGTGGGTGTCCTGAAAGCCCCAGCCGTCGAGCAGGACTTGCGGCGGGCCATCGGGGCGATCGTCGCCATCGGCATCGGGAATGAAGAGCAGGTGCGGCGCGGCGCCGACCCAGACGCCGCCGAAGCCCAGCTCGAGGCCACTGACCAGATTGAGCTTGTCGGCAAACACGGTCCGCTTATCGAAATGGCCGTCGCCGTCGGTGTCCTCGAAGATCAGAATCCGGTCCTGGGCTTCGGCATCGGGCAGGCGGCGGGGATAGCTGTAGGCCTCGGCGACCCAGAGCCGGCCGCGGGAGTCGATCGTCATCGCGATCGGCTGCTTGACGTCGGGCTCGCCGGCAAAGCAAGTGACCGAAAAGCCCTCGGGCACGCGCATCGCCCGGGCCGCGGCCTCGGGATCGAGCCCGGCGAATTCGTACTGGTCGTCCGGGCCGGGCAGGTTGGCCGGCCGCTTGAAAGCGGGCCTGGTCTTGTGGAAGCGGAAGTCGTCGAAGTTCAGGTGGCCCCAGCCGCCGCTGTGGCGATCGACGAGGCGGATGAAGATTTCCTGCCCCTGCTGCGGCTTGAGGTCGACCACGACCGGCGACATTTCCTCCATGTCGTTGCCCGAGGCCCGGTAGAACACTTCGCCCGAGTCCTTGCGGACCAGTTCCAGGCACGTTTCGGCATGCCGGCCGCCGCCGATGCGGAACGAGGCGAAGGGGTGCGTGACCTTGAACGGCACCGAGGTGAGCGTGCCTTGCGGGCCGTCCTGCTTCAGCTCGAAACCGCCGACCCAGTAGTTGCCCTGGAGCAGCGAGTGCTTGTCGCCGGCCAGGGGGCGCTTGGGGTCGATGTCGCCCTTGACCGGCTGACCCTGGAAGGCTTCGCCTTCGGCGGTCCAGTCTTCGAGCGTGCCGCGCTCGAAGTCGAAATTGAGCGGCCGGCCCTTAGCGTCGCGGGGCAATTCGCCCTGGCTGTCGGCAGGGTCGGGCGGCGCGGGATCGGCAGCCCGGACTGGTGAGTGCAAAAGGAACGAAGCGAGCACGAAAGCAAGTAGCAGCTGAAATCGCATGGACATTTTGACGAGCGCACGCGGAAGCGCGGTAAGGGTCGCGGTTGCCTGGAGGGAAGAATGTTGAACGACAGTTTAGCTGAGGATTTCCTGGACGACGCGGCCGTGGACGTCGGTCAGGCGGAAATCGCGGCCGGCATAGCGGTAGGTGAGCCGTTCGTGATCGAGGCCCAGCAGGTGGAGGAGCGTGGCATGCAGATCGTGAACGTGGACCTTGTCGGTCTGGGCGGCGAACCCAGCCTCGTCGGTCGAGCCGTGGATGTGGCCCCGCTTCACGCCGCCGCCGGCCAGCCAGACGGTGAAGCCGTGCCGGTTGTGGTCGCGGCCGGGTGTGGTCGTGGGATGGGGCAGTTCGGCGGTGGGCGTGCGGCCGAACTCGCCGCCCCAGAGAACGAGCGTGTCGTCGAGCAGGCCCCGCTGCTTCAGGTCGGCCAGGAAAGCGGCGATCGGCTGATCGACGTCGGCGCACATCTTGGGCAGCCGCTCGGCGATCTCGCCGTGATGGTCCCAGGGGAACGTCGGCCCGTACCAGACCTGCACCACGCGCACGCCGCGCTCCAGCAGCCGCCGGGCGAGGATCAACTGCCTGCCCTGCACGCCCGAACCGTAAGCTTCGAGCGTGCTCTTGCTTTCGCGGGCGAGATCGAAGGCGTCGGTCGCTTCGACCTGCATCCGGAAGGCTTGCTCGAAGCTGGCGATCCGCGATTCGAGCCGCAGGTCGTCGGCCCGGCTCTGCTGATGCTCGCGGTTCAGGCGGGCGAGCAGATCGAGCTGGGCCCGCTGCTCGGTGTCGGTCAACCGGGCGTTGCGGATGTTCTCGACCAGCTTGTCGACGTCCTCGTGCTTGCTGTTGACGTAGGTGCCTTGAAAGACCGGCGGCAGAAACGACGACTGCCAGTTCTGGGCCTCGTTGAGCGGATAGCCGTCGGGGCAGAGGGCGATGAAGCCCGGCAGATTCTGGTTCTCGGTCCCCAGGCCATAGGTGACCCACGCGCCAGGCTGGGCCGGCTGACGCGGGCGGCGCCGGTGTTCATGAACAGGATGCCGCCGTCGTGCGAGATGTCGTCGGCGTGCATCGAGCGGATCACGCACAGGTCGTCGGCCAGCGCGCCGATCTTGGGCAGCAGCTCGCTGACGTCGATCCCGCTCTGCCCGCACTTGTTGAACTTGAACGGCGAGGCGAGCACCGGGCTGCTCGCGTTCTGGGCGTTTTTGGCGTTGGGGATCAGTTCGGCGGGCAGCCGCTGGCCGTTGTACTTGGCCAACAGCGGCTTGGGGTCGAACGTGTCGATCTGCGACGGGCCGCCGTTGGCGAAGATATGCACCAGCCGCTTGGCCTTGGGGGCGAAGTGGGGTGCCCGGGGCATCAGGGCCGAAGCGGCACCCGGCGATCCGTCGGCCGCCCGCCCGACGCCCTCGCCGGCCAACAGCGACCGGAGCGCCAGTCCACCCAGCCCGGCGCCGCACCGCTGGAGCAATTGCCGCCGGCTGAGCCCCTGGTAAGTGGGGCCCTGATAACTGGGACCCTGAAATCCGTGCAGCTGCATGGTGCGGTCCGCCGTTGCAAAGGTTCGGCCGGCGGGGCTGACCCCGGATCCGGCTCGGGAACTGTATGTATTTCTAATGGCTCAGTCGATGAAAACCAACTCGTTGGCTTCCAGCAACACCTGAGCAAACCGCTCGCGCGGGCCATAGCTGCGGTGATTGCTGGGCGAATCGCCGAAATTCCTGGTCGAGTCCCAGACCTCGGGCTTGCCGTCGCTGCCGGTCGCGCCGTCTTGCGGCTTGAGCACGACGGTCCACTCGAATCCGCTCGAGGGCTCGCTGCCCCGGCCCTCGACGACGAAGTCGAGGGTGTCGCCCGCGCGAACGTCGAGCGGGTCGACGTCGGTGGCTTCGGCCGTGCCGTGAACGAGCCACGAGCCGAGCTTGCCGCCGCGGCTCGACACGATCCAGCCGCGCAGCGGGCGCACCGACGGCCGCAGCGAACCCTTCTGACAGGAGAACGTGCCGCTGATCGAAAGTTGCACGTCGCCGGGGCAATCCAGCGGCGGACGACCGAGCGGGTGCGATCGCTACCGACCTGACCGCCCTGCGCACGGAGCAGACAGCGGCCCAGGAAGGGATCGTCCTCCTGCGGTCCGCCGCGCCAGGACCCATTGGCGAAATGCGGAAACGGCTCGAAGCCGACGACGCGTCCCAGCGATTCGTCGTAGGTTCCATAGCCGTACTGCCAGGGACTCGGCGGCAAGGCGGGAGCCGCAGCACCTTCTGGAACAGCGGGCGGCGGAGCCGAGTCGATAAATGCGACCGCTGCTTGCAGTTCGTCGTCATTGGGCGATCGCCCCAGCGCCCGACGGTACAGCACACGGACGAATTCGGCCGTCGAGTCGGCCGCGGCGGCATCGGGACGATGCGCCAAGTGCCAGGCTCGGTCCATGACGAACGCGCTATTCATCAGGAACAACGCCTGATGGGCCGTGGTGGTCTCGTGCCGGGCCGGCACATGGGCATCGGGGCTGGCAAAGTCGAAGTGACGGAAAAAAGCCGGCAGGTTCAAGCGATCGATGAAACCATACACGGTCCGCCGCCGGGCGCCGGCCTTGGTCAAGTCCTGCGACCGGCCGCCCTGGGCCAGTTCCAATTCATCCGAGGCCGCGAGCAGCGAATCGCGGAGCTCCTCGAAGCCCAACCGCCGCCGGCTCATCCGCCAGAGCAGGCGATTTTCCGGATCGACCTGGCGACAAGCCGGATTGTCGGCGCTCGACTGCCGGTAGGCGGCCGAGAGCATGATCCGGCGGTGCAATTGCTTGAGCGACCAGCCGTCGGCGATGAACTGGGCCGCGAGCCAATCGAGCAGCTCGGGATGGCTGGGGGCCGAACCGCGCGCCGAAATCGCTCGGAGTGTCGACCAGACCGCGGCCAAAATGGTGCTGCCAAACCCGATTCACAATCACTCGAGCGGTCAGCGCACGACCGGTGCCGAACATCGCCTCGGCCACTTGCCGCCGCCCCTGCCCCGCCGCCAGCGGCAGATCGTCGTCGGCCGACAGAACCGCCAGCCACCGGCCGGGCGCGAGCGGGCCCAGTGCGTTCGGATTGCCGCGGACGAAAATCGGCTGCCGGTAATCGCCGGCCAGCTCGCGAACGATCATGCTCCGTCCGGCCGCGCCGGGATGATCGATGTACGTCCGGGCCAGATTGCGGTCCTTGCCGCGCAGCTCGTCGCGATCCTTGAGCGAGAAGAAATCGTCGGCCTCACGCGGTGCGATCCGGGTGAGCGCGTCGGCACCGGTGACAAGTTGCCGCACCGCCGCGGCGCACGGATCGGCCGAGCTCGATTCGTCGGCATCGATCCGGGTCAGCAGGCCGGCATAGCGCTCGGCAACTTCGCGCAGCGAGGCAGGCGGGCTGGCAAACAGCTCGGCCACCAGGGGGTCGGGCTGAATGCCCGGCAGCTCGGCCGTCACGGCGGCGGCCTTGTCGGCAAAACCTTCGTCGCCGAGCGCGGCAAACCGCCGCCAGGGGGCGAAGACGCGATCCTCGGCCGCCGCGGCGCGGGCCAAGACACCGATCCAGCGCCGCAGCATCCGCTCGCTCAGCTTCTGCTTGTTGGCGATCGAGCGGAGGCGCTGCTCTTCGGCCTCGCGGGCTTCGTGGGCCGCGAGCAGATACTGCGCGATCCGCTCCGGCCGCCCGAGGTCGGCCACGACCGTCGCGCGGCGCTCGCGCAGCCACTCGCTCAGTTCCGTGAGCTGCGGTGCCGAATCCTTGACGCACCAGAAGTATTGATCCGCCGCCGCAGGCAGCCGAGCCAGCTCGGCCAGCACGGACTGCCGCTGGGCCATCAGTTGTTCGTTCTCCTCGCGAGAGAGAAACGGCCCGAGCTCCTGGAGTTGGAGCAGCACCGGGCTGTCGCCCGCCCGCAAGACCTGGCGCAGCGCCTCGTCTTCGTTCGCATGAAGCTGGGTCGAGCCGTCGAAACGGAGCAGCAAGTCGGCGTAGCGGTAGGCCAGGTCCGCTTGCGAAGTGGGTGGCGTCGCCAGCATTGCCGCCACGTGCGGATTGAGCGGCTTGGCTCGCTCGGCGGCGACGATCTCCGCGGCGCGGCTGGCAAACTCGGCATGTCCAAGCTGGGCGAAGGCGTGCCAAGGCCCGAAGATCGGCTGGGGTTCCTTGGCAGTGCGTTTGACCAGTCGGACCCAGCGCTGCAGGATCTCGGGATGCAGGTCGCTGCGCTGGATCGCGTCACGCTGCTCCTGATCGGACTTGGCCGCCAGGCCCTGGGCGACGAGCAAGTATTGGGCGATCCGGTCGGGCGTGGCGTACTCAGCCTGGATCTCGGCCTGCCGAGCGGCGAGCGACCGCTCGATCGCGGCCAATTGCTCGCGGCAGGACTGCTCGGCGGCCGGATCGAGCGGCGGCGGTTCGACCAGGGGCAATTCGCCGAACAACCCGGTGCCGTCCAGCGGCAATTGGCTCGCGGCCAGCAGTCCGTAAAGCGAGTAGTAGTCGGCCGTCAGGAGCGGGTCGTACTTGTGGTCGTGGCAGCGGGCGCACTGCAAGCTCAGGCCCAACAGGCCGCGGGTGACGACGTCGATCTGGTCGTCGATCACATCGTGCAGGTTGCCGGTGAACCATTTACCGACGGTCAGAAAGCCCAGCGCCGCCAGGTCGCCCGCCGCCGGGGCAGGCTGCAACTGATCGGCGGCCAGCTGGAGCGTGACGAAGCGATCATAGGGCAAGTCCTGGTTCAGCGCGAATCACCCAGTCGCGATAGGTGTACGCAAAGGGCAACCGCCGGTCCTCGGCCGCGCCGACCCAGC
Source organism: uncultured Planctomycetaceae bacterium (assembly GCA_963828155.1). Taxonomy (GTDB): domain Bacteria; phylum Planctomycetota; class Planctomycetia; order Pirellulales; family PALSA-1355; genus CAWCAX01. Next base: position 193,972 of record CAWHDQ010000004.1, on the reverse strand, counting down.
GAGTGTCGCCGTAGCGGGCCAGGTCGAGCCAGTGCCGGCCCCAGTGCTCGCCGTAAGCGGGCGAGGCCAGCAGCCGGTCGACGGCCCGGGCATACGCCTCGGGCGATTGGTCGGCGACAAACTCCTCGATCTCTCGAGACGTGGGTGGAAGGCCGGCGAGGTCGTACGTCGCCCGGCGGAGCAGTGTGCGCCGATCGGCCGGGGGCGAAGGCGACAGCTCCTCCTGTTCCAACCGGGCCAAGAGGAAAGCGTCGATCGGGCCGGCCGGCCAGTCGGCCTGTTTGACCGCGGGCGGAGCGGCGGCCGCGAGCGGGGCAAACGACCAGAACTTGCGTCCCGCAGCGATGCGCTGCGCAACGGCCGGATTGGGACGCGTGCCGCCGGAAGATTCCGGATACGGCAGGCCGAGCTTGATCCAGGCCACGATGTCGTCAACCTGCGCTGGACTCAGCCCTTCGCGATTGCCGGGGGGCATCTTCAGATCGGGATCGGCTCCCCAAAGCGCCTTGACGAGCAAACTGTTCTCGGGCGCCGCCTCGTCGACGATTGGCCCCGAGTCGCCTCCCTTGAGCAGGGCTGCCCGGGAGTCGAGCCGCAGGCCGCCCTTCAATTCGTCGGCCGCCTGGCTATGGCAATCGAAGCAGCGTTCGACGAGCAGCGGCCGAACGCGGTTCTCGAAGAATTCGCCAGCCGCGGCGGGATCGGGCTCGGCAGATCGAACCGCAATCGGAGCCAGCGCCGCTGCCAGCGCGGCGGCGAGGATGCCGCGCGCAATCGAACGCGATCGCGCGGCGGTCCGACGGCGGACGCAGCTGGCTGGGGGCAGGCGCATCGAGGCGGGGCGAGGCGGAGGACAATGGTGGGCAGCGCATGGTCGTCGCACCCGCAGTATAGTTCCCCCCGAGCGGCGGGCAAAACGGTTCGCCGAAGCCCTGGGCGAATACGGCAAAATCAGGCCCGCTCCAGCCGCCCGGTCAGCGGGCCGGCGGGCCACCCAATGAAACAGCGGCAATACGGCCGCGTCCCCTTTCGGTCGGTCGCGAGCGCTCTAATAGCGGCTCTGGTCGAGCGGCAACCCGTCCTTGCGGTTGCAGAGCCGGCGATGCACCTCCGGATCGATCGAGTTGCTGATCGTGTGCAGCGAGCCGTCGCAAAAGGCGAAATTGGTGACGCCCGAATGAGCGCTACCGAATCCGCCGCCGCTGAAATTGCCCATCAGGCCCGGGGTGTCCTGCATCGGAGTCAGGCAGGTGGTCGGCTGGGTGGTGTCGCCGCAGTAGGCCCCGCGGACGATGTCGTCCTGCTGGCCGGTGTACATGCTCCAGTCGTCGCCGCCATCCAGACCGGTCAGGTAATCGTCCGGGTTGATGTACTTCTCGCCGAGCATGTAGGTGTTCGACGTGCCGTCCTTGACGAGAGCGATTTGCAGCTCGCTGCGGACGAACGAAATGCCGGTGATGAACGACGTATCGGGCCACGGGTAACTGTCGGTGCCTTGCGCGAGGCTGCCGGGCGGGGTGTACCAGATGACCGTTCCCTGCGTGTCGCCGAAATTCGCGGCGTAATCGGAGCGGGCTTTGGTGCTGGTATTGTCGGCGTTCGCCATTCCACAGCACGGACCGGCAAAGGCCTGCGAGGGTCGCCGCGTCGGGCAGTTGAACATCGCCAGCGGAGTCTGAATCCGCTGATCGTTGACCGAATTGGGCGACTGGGGCGGATTGCCCTGGCCCAAGCCCAGGTTGAACAGCGCGTCCTGCTCGACGAACGGCAACAGACAGTAAATCCATCCGCCCGGCTGCCGCCGGCCCAGCCCGCCGTTGGGATCGCCCACCCAGTTGTACCCCCAACCACAGGTGGGCAGAAACTTCATCTGCTCGTTGTGCTGGAGCATCGCCAGCGAGAGCTGCTTCAGATTGTTGCGGCACTGCGTCTGCCGGGCCGACTCACGGGCGGCCTGAACGGCGGGCAGCAACAACGCCACCAGAATTCCGATGATGGCAATCACCACCAGCAGCTCAACGAGCGTGAAGCCACGCAAAGCTTTGCAGCGCATGAAGCCTGATTCCTACCGGGCGAATCGACGAGTACCCACGAAAGCACGTCGCGGCGAACATCGGGCTCGCACGGCCGATTCCGCCAAACCAGCGCGTGTGCGAGCCGGCCTGTTCTGATGCTCTTCGTTCCTCGAGAGAGCTGAGCCTGCATTATAGAAACGGTCCGCCGACCGCACAATTCGGCGCAGCCAGGGCGCAGGAAATCTAACAATTGGCGGAGTTATTGAGGCGACCCTGCGGCTGGGTTCCGATCGATCTAATCGAACCGGCCTCCAATCGCGACGGGCCCACTGGCCGCCGGGCTGCCAAGTCCGCTGGCACCTTAGAGCGCAATCGACTGCCGGGCTGGTGCCGACGGTGGCGGCAACCGGGAATCGAGCGCGATGACGAGTGGCTCCTCGGCCTTGGCGGCGGGGCACGTCGAGCACGCGCCGCAGGACGATCGGCGGTGGACCAGCGAGCGCCAGAGGCCGACCGTCAGATAGCCGGCGGCACCGGCCACGATCAGCCCTACAATCGCGTTTTGCCATTCGACGTGCATCGCCATCGCTCCGCAAAGGCCCGGTCGTTCAGACCAGGCGAATGCCGACTTGATAGGTGACCAGGGCCGCCAAATAGGCCAGTACGGTCATGTACGTAAACGCAAAGAGCGGCCAACCCCAGCTGGCCGTCTCGCGCTTGATCACGACCAGCGTCGAGGCGCACTCGCGCAGAGGGCAAAAAACACCATGATCGACAGCGCCACCGGGATATTGTACACCGGCTCGCCGGTATCGTCCCAACTGGCCGCTTGCAGCCGCTGGGCCAGGCGATTGCGATCGGCGGCGTCGCTCAGATCGAGCTCGCCCCCTAGATTGTAGAGAACGCCGAGCGCCCCCATGACCACCTCGCGGGCCGGAAACGAGGCGAGCGCGGCGCAGCCGATCCGCCAATCCCAGCCCAACGGGCGAACGGCCGGTTCGATCCATTGCCCCAGCCGCCCCAAATAGCTTTGTTGCTGATACTGCGCGGCGACCTGGCGGTCGATCTCGGTCAACCGGTCCAGGGCGGCCTGACGCTCTTCGATCGCCAGGTCGGGGCCGGCGAGCCGCTCGGCCAGCTCTGCCTGTTCGCCGCGAAAGGGGCCCTCGATTCGCTCGACGTCGTGCGGATAATACTGGGCCGCCCAGACCAGAATCGACACCGCCAGAATCAGCGTGCCAGCCCGATAGATGAATCCCCAGGCCCGTTCCCACATCCGCCACAGCACCACCGACGGCGACGGCCACTTGTAGCTCGGCAGCTCCATGACGAACGGCGGCACCGGGCCGCGCAGCAGCGTTCGCTTGAGCACCAGCGCCACCAGCGCCGCCGTGACCATGCCGACCAGGTACATGCCAAACAGCGTCAGCCCCTGCAGTCCAACAAGGCCCCCGAGCCAACTGCGGCCGGGAATGAACGCGGCAATCAGCACCGCATAGACCGGCAATCGGGCGCGTACAGCTCATCAGCGGCGCGACCAGGATCGTGGTCAGCCGGTCGCGGCGGTTCTCGATCACCCGGGTGGCCATCACGCCCGGAATGGCACAAGCGAACGACGACAGCAGCGGGATAAACGACTTGCCGCTCAGGCCGACGCGGACCATCAGCTTGTCCATCAAGTAGGCCGCCCGGGCCATGTAGCCGCAGTCCTCGAGGACCGCGATGAAGAAGAACAAGATCATGATCTGCGGCAAAAAGACCAGCACGCTGCCGACCCCGCCGATCGCTCCGTCGACCACCAGGCTTCGCAGTGCCCCCTCGGGCAGGGCGGCGGTCACCGCGCCGCCGGCCAGGCCGACGCCCGCTTCGATCAGCGCCATCAGTGGCCGGGCCCAAAGGAACACGGCGGAAAAGACCACCAGCATCAAGAGCGGCGAATACGGCAGTGCCCCAGAATCGGTGGGTGAGCAAACGATCGAGCGCGTTCGCCCCGCGTTTTCACCCGCTCGCGCGGGCGGCGGCACGACGCCCTCCAGCATTCGCCCGGCCCAAGCATAGCGCGACATGGCCTCGACGGCCGGCACCGGGCGCCGGCCGCGGCCAGCCGCGAACGGGCCGAGGCCAGCTCGGTGCGGATGGCGCCGGCTTGAAGCCCGCCGAGCAATTCGTCCAACAGGGGCCCTTCGAGATAGCCCGAGGAGTCGAGCAGCAACCGCTCGACCAGATAGCGGGGCACGCTCGCCCCGCGGGCCGCCAAGATCGGTTCCAACTGGGCCACTTCGGCCTGGAAGACCGGTGGCAGCGGGCTGGCCGGCACGGCCGCCCGGCGGCCAATGCCGCCGACAGCTCACGTTTCACCTCGTCCAGGCCGAGCCGGCGATTGGCTTGGACCTCGACCACGGGCACGCCCAGTTGCGAGCGCAAGCGATCCACGTCGATCGCGATCCCGCGCTGCCGGGCCACGTCGATCATGTTCAGCACTACGACCGTCGGCAGCCCCAGTTCGAGCACCTGGCTGACCAGGTACAAATTGCGCTCCAGGTTGCTCGCGTCGACGATCGAAAGCACCGCGTCGACCGGCCGCAAGTCGCTCTGCCGGGCCAATAGCACGTCGACCGCCACCATCTCATCGGGCGAGCGCGGGGCGAGACTGTAGGTGCCCGGCAAGTCGACCAGGTCGCAGCGCTGGCCGCCCAGGTCGAACTGGCCGACCTTCTTCTCGACCGTCACGCCCGGATAATTGCCGATTCGCTGCCGCACGCCGGCCAGTGCGGCTGAATATCGTCGACTTGCCGGTATTCGGATTGCCCAAGAGGGCGATCGTGACCGGCTCGGCTGAGGAGGACGCCGCCATGAGTGCCAAATGCCTCGAGGAACTGCTTCCCGGCCGGGCCCCTTGCAGTGCGCTACGCGACACGAATCCGCCCGCTCGATGGACGGCCACTAGAGCGGCGCGATTTCGACCCGCGCGGCTTCGGCGCGTCGCAGGCTCAGTCGGTAGCCGCGCACTTCCAACTCGAGCGGATCGCCCAGCGGGGCCGTGCCGACCAGTTCCACTTCGGTGCCCGGCGTGAGTCCCATTTCCAGGAGCCGCAAGCTGATCTCGTCGCAGCCCTGCACGCCGATCACCCGGCCCCGGCCGGAAATGGCCAGATCCACGAGCGCGGTCAAACCGCCGCCCCCGGACGCACCAGTACGCGGAGCAACTCGTCAGCCCGGAAGCAGAGCTTGTGTCCGGCCAGCCGAATGATGCACGGACTGCCGGCCTGCACCATCTCGATCGGTGCCCCGCCGCGAAAACCCAGCTCCTCCAGCCGGTGAACCTGATCGGGCAGCCCGACCAACTGTCCAACCGAAGCTGTGCGGCCAGATTGCAGCAAATGCAGCGGGATCAGTTCGTCCATGGCAGGCGGAGGCTCTGGGAGTGAAGCCGGGAATCGAGCGGCACAGGCCGCAACTGAGACTCAATCTCAGCAACGCAATCGATTCTAGCCACTCGGCCCCGCCCTGGCAATGGGACGAAGCACCGTGATTGCCCACCTTGCGCGGTCCGTGTCACAAAAACCCGGCGTCTCGGCCCCTCACCCGCTTGGGAACTCCCCCCTCGGTCGGATCCGCATCCGGTTCAATAGCCACCGGCGAGATGCACGACCGCGAACAGGGTTGGTGCGGATGCCAAGGCGCAGGCCTGCGACGTGCGCTGCCAACAGAGCTGCCAACAGATAAGCCCCCGAGCATCCCAACATCAAGGTCGGAGACATGACTCGAGACCTCCTGAATGGTTCGGCTCGGCGGCGCTCTTGGGCCTGCCTCGTCGCCTATCGAAATGGCCCGCACGCGGCGAAGCGCAATGGGATTTGCCACTGTTGCTGGCGAGCGCCGCTGGATACCGCTCGGTTGACGGCAGCCTTACAAGCGGCGCGGCGGCTGATTCAGTCGCGAAAAAAACTGTACATCGGACGCCCGCGTCGAGCTGCAGTGCGCGTAAGGGCTGCCCGGGCGTCCGGTATGTGGATGTGGCGGGTGGGTGTGGAAACGTAAATCCTGGCCGTGGCGAATTGGCCCCGGGGCGAGGTAGTTGCAAATGGCACGCGGAATCGTTGTGATGCGACGGGGAAGCGAACACCGATTGGACCGGTTCGGCCCTCGTCCCCTGTTGTTCGACCGCGTATCATGGGGGATGGCATCGGGCAAGGCGGAACGGTTGGGGCGGCCCGTCGTCGACCGTTTGGCACTCGCAACACCCCCTGGGCTCGACCGTGTCGGTGGACGAATCTCCGTTAACCCGGGCCAGCTTGCTGGTGCAGATCCGCGATGGCGCGAATCAGGACGCCTGGCGCGAATTCATGCAGCTCTACGGCCCCGTGGTCTACGGGTTTGCCCGCCGCCGGGGCCTGCAGGACGCGGACGCCGCCGATCTGATGCAGGACGTGATGCGTTCGGTGTCGGGCGCGATCGGCCGGCTGGAGTACGATCGCAGCCAGGGGACGTTTCGCGGCTGGCTGTTCACGATCACCCGCAACAAGGTGTTCAATTTTCTCTCGGCCCGCCGCATCCGGCCGCAAGGGTCGGGCGATTCGGCCACCAATCGATTGCTGAGTCGCACAGCCGGACGGCTCGGTCGATTCCGACGACTGGGACCTGGAGTACCAGCGGCGGCTGGCAGCGATCGCGATGGACCGGATCAAGGGCGAGTTTCAGGACAGCACCTGGCAGGCGTTCTGGCTGACGGCGGTCGACGGGTTGGCGGCGGCCGAGGCGGCCCGGCAGGTCGGCATTTCGCCGGGCGCCGTCTACGTGGCGAAGAGCCGAGTGCTCGCGCGGCTGAAACAAGAGGTCGAGGCATTGCGGCAGCAAGAAGAACAGTGACATGAAAACCCAGACTCCCTGCCCGGAAACGGGGGAACTCGAGCGCCTGGTTGACGGCTCGCTCAGCGGCCAGCGGCAGCAGGAGTGCTCGGCGCACTTGGACGCCTGCGGCTGTTGCCAAGAGCGGTTGGAGAGCATCGCCACGGGCGGCTCGAATCTGTCGCAAGTCATTCGCCGGATGACCGATTCCCAGCCGCCGGCCGAGTCGGCCTGCTGGCGGGTGCTCCATGCGCTCGACGGCGAAGCTCAACAGGCCGTCGCCACGCCTCCGCCCCAACAGACCGTCGCCTTCCCGACGCCTGGCCCCTCGCCGGTGGTCATCCCGCCGGTTGTCAGCCCGCAGCCCGCCGTTCGGCCAGCGGCCGAGGGCCCCGGCGAGCCGCGCTCCGCGGTCCGAGAGGTCGCGCTGACGTTTCTCGAGCCGGCCAGCGATTCGGCCTATCTCGGGCGGCTGGCCCACTTCGACGTGATGCGGGTGCTCGGCCGCGGCGGAATGGGAGTCGTGCTGGAAGCCTTCGATTCGCGGCTGCAGCGCAATGTCGCCATTAAAGTGCTCGATCCCGAGCTGGCGGGCGACGAAGTGGCCCGGCAGCGGTTTTGCCGCGAGGCCCGAGCGGCGGCCTCGATCACGCACGAGAATGTCGTTGCCGTCCACCAGGTGGAAAAATCGGGCGAGGCCAAGCTGCCCTACATGGTGATGCAGCTGATCGCCGGCGAAACGCTCGAGCAGCGGCTCGCGCGCTTGAAGAAGCTGCCGGTGCGGGAAGTCGTGCGGATCGGCATGCAGGCTGCGCACGGATTGGCCGCAGCCCACGACCAGGGTCTGATCCACCGCGACATCAAGCCGGGCAACATCCTGCTCGAGCCCCCCAACGACCGGGTCAAACTGACCGATTTCGGTCTGGCCCGGGTCGTCGAAGACGTCAAACTCACGGCCACCGGATTCGTCACCGGCACGCCGCTCTACATGGCGCCCGAACAGGCGCTGGGCGAACCGGCCGATCAGCGCTTCGACTTGTTCAGCCTAGGCGCCGTGCTCTACGAGATGTGCGCCGGCCAGCCGCCGTTCGGCGGCAATTCCGCCTTGGTGATCCTGAAGCAGATCGTCGACGCCGATCCCCGCCCGCTGCGCGACTTGAATCCGGAAGTGCCGGAATGGTTTGCCCGGACGATCGAGCGGCTGTTGGCCAAGAAGCCGGCCGATCGGATTCAATCGGCGGCCCAACTGGCCGAGCTGCTCGACTTCGAATGGGCGCTGATGAAGACGACCAGCCCCGACGTGCCGACCATCTGCGAACTGGAGGAGCGCAAGCAGACGCGCCGCAATCGCCTGATCGCGGCCGGCGTGGGCGCCGTGTTTCTGGCGCTGGGATTGATCGGCGGAATGCTGCTCTCGGGAGGCGGCCCAACCAAGATCGCTACCGACGCGGAACCGGTGGCGATCCTCAGCGCCAAGGCCGGCGCGGTCTGGTCGGTGGCCTTCGACCCTTCGAGCACGACATTGGCCATGGCGACCGAGGACGGCACGGTGAGGCTCTGGGATTGGCCGACGCAGAGCATCAAGTCGACAATCAACGCCCATCGCGGCGTCGTGTGGAGGGCCCGGTTCAACCGCAACGGCGAACTGCTGGCCACCTCCGGGGACGATGGCCGGATCAATATTTGGAACGCCGGGCAAGGCGAGCTGCAGCATAGCTTCAAGCATCCCAACGCAGTCCGCGGCCTGGCCTTTGCCCACGACGATCAAACGCTCTACGCCGGCGATCGCGACGGCCGCCTGCGCATCTGGCGCATGGACGCCACGGAACCGCTGGCCGAAACCGAAACGCCCAGCGGACTGTATGCGGTCGCCATCTCGCCCAACGACGAGACGCTTGCCGCCGCCGGCAACGACAAAACGGTGCGCTTGTGGAATGCCAAGAACCTGGCCCCCAAACTCTCGCTCGACGGCCACTCCGGCCCGGTCTACGGGCTGTCGTTCAGTGGCGACGGACGTCGCCTGGCTTCGGTCGGTTGGGACGGAACCGTGCCGCGTTTGGGACGTCGCCGGCGGAATGCTCGCGAAATCCTGGAATGCCGGTGGGCGTGACATCTGGGCGGTCGCCTATTCGCCCGACGGCACTAAGCTCGCGACCGGCCAAAACGACGGCACGGTTAAATTGTGGAACGCCGAAACCGGCGAGCTGTTGTCGACCTTTGCCGACCACGATGCCGCGGTCCACGCCGTGGCTTTCCATCCCGACGGCAAGCTCCTAGCCTCTGGCGCCCGGGACGGCACCGTGCGGGTTTGGAAGGTCGAGTAATCGTTGGGTGCGACCAGGGACGCGTGGTGTATTCGCCGGCCCGCGCTGAATGACGAATCTGCTTGCCAACGCCCTTTGGGTCGACGGGGCCATCGGCGGCGACATCAGCGGCCCGATCATCGTGTGGCGCGTGCGCCGATCTCGTGGCGCTCCCCCCTAATTTCGCAGGTGCGCGGCGGAGATTGCTCGCTGCGAAGGGAGGTCGCTTAGACGTCGTCGTCGCTCGACGTAAACAGCGACTGGCGAGTCCAAGACTCGGCCGCCGCCGAGGCGGCAATTCCCAAGACAAGCGTGGCGGCAAATAAAAAGGCGGACATGGGTCGCTCCGGCGCTGAGTGAGGATCTGGGCTTCACCAATCCTCGGAGCGCAGCGCGGAGACAAATGTTACCGCCCGCGGAGCCCGCACATTGCAGTGTGCCCCTTCGCACATTGCCGCGTCGCGGATCGCTGGTCGGCCCCTCTGGGGCACGCAAAAAACCGTCCGCTACTCGCGTTCTCACACCCCGTCGATATACTGCTGCTTTCCCCCAGCAAGGAGGGCCTTCATGGCGCGAAACAGGACGCAGTTGCAGGCGGCGCTGATTGTGATTTCGTGCGGCATCCTGGGCTGGGTTGCCGCCGGCGGCAGACTCTCGGCGCAGGGGGGCGCCGCTCCGGCGAAGATCGCTCTGCCGCCCGCCGCGCCACAGGTCTCGGGCACTCCCGGCTCGCCCTCGGCCACGACGACCATTCCCGGCAATCAATTGCCCCCCTTGCCCCAAAAGTTCGGCGGCAAGATCGAGCGGAACGTCGCCCAGTCGAAGCCCTATTGGCCGGCCCGGGTCGTGCCGCCCAAGGGAGCCGCCGAACGTCCTGTTGATCATGACCGACGACACGGGCTTCGGCGTCACCAGCACATTCGGCGGAGTGATTCCCTCGCCGACGCTCGACCGGATCGCCGCCAACGGGCTGCGGTATACCAATTTCAATTCGACGGCACTCTGCTCGCCCACCCGGGCGGCGATCATCACCGGCCGCAACCATCACTCGATGGGCTTCGGCGTGGTCGCCGAGCAGTCGACCGGTTACCCCGGCTACAACAGCGTGATGACCCGAGATAAAGCCACGATCGGCCGGATCCTGAAGGACAACGGCTACCGCACCGCCTGGTTCGGCAAGAATCACAACACGCCCGAGTACCAGGCCAGTCAGGCGGGGCCCTTCGACCAGTGGCCCACCGGCCTGGGCTTCGACTACTTCTACGGCTTCGTGGGGGGCGACGCCAATCAGTGGCAGCCGAATCTGTTTCGCAATACCTCCCAGATCTTCCCCTACTACGACAATCCGCAGTGGAACCTGATTACCGCCCAGGCCGACGACGCGATCGAGTACCTGCAGCGGATCACGGCGATCGATCCCGATCAGCCGTTCTTCCTGTACTACGTGCCGGGCGCGGTGCATGCCCCCCACCACCCGACCCCCGAGTGGATTCAGAAAATCAGCGAGCTGCACCTGTTCGACAAAGGCTGGAACGAGCTGCGGGAGACGATCTTCGCCAACCAGAAGAAGCTGGGCGTGATTCCCGCCGACGCCAAGCTGACTCCCTGGCCGAAAGACCTGCTCAAGGATTGGGACCAGTGCACGCCGGAAGAGAAGAAGCTGTTCATTCGCCAGGTCGAGGTGTTTGCCGCCTATTGGGCCTACAGCGACCATGAGATCGGCCGGGTGATCCAGCAGATCGAGGACATGGGCAAGCTCGACAACACCCTGGTCATCTACGTCGCCGGCGACAACGGCAACAGCGCCGAAGGTTCGCTGGTCGGCACGCCCAACGAAGTGGCCTCGCTCCAGGGCATCGATCTGCCGATCGAGGCGCAGCTCAAGTTCTACGACGCCTGGGGCAGCGATCAGACTTACCCGCACATGGCCGTGGCCTGGACCTGGGCCTTCGACACGCCGTTCTCCTGGACCAAGCAGATCGCATCGCACTTCGGCGGCATCCGGCAAGGCATGGCCATCAGCTGGCCCAAGGGGATTCGCGACAAAGGCGGCGTCCGCCATCAATTTCATCACGTGATCGACATCGTGCCGACCATTCTCGAAGCGACCGGCATTCGGGTGCCCGAAGTGGTCGACGGCATTCCGCAAAAACCGATCGAAGGTGTCAGCCTGGCCTATACCTTCGACGCCAAGAATGCCAAGGCTCCCTCGACGCACAAAACGCAATACTTCGAGATGATGGGCGACCACGCCATTTATCACGACGGCTGGATCGCGAGCACCAAGGTGCTGCGCCCGCCCTGGATTGTGGCCGGTGCGGGCAGCCAGGATCCGGCCGGCTTTCCCTACGAGCTTTACGACCTGAGCAAAGACTGGACGCAGTGCGACAACCTGGCCGCCAAATTCCCGGCCAAGGTGAAGGAGCTCGACAACCTGTTCTGGGCCGAGGCAGCCAAATATCAGGTGCTCCCGCTCGATACGTCGGTGGCCACACGGGTGGTGGCGCCGCGGCCCAACCTGTCGGCCGGTCGCACCCAGTTTGTCTGGTCGGGCACGGTGACCGGCACGCCCAACGGCGATGCGCCCTCGATCCTGGACGCCTCCTACGAATTCACGGCGGACGTTGACGTGCCCCAGGGGGGCGGCGAGGGGATGATCGTCACTCAGGGTGGCCGCTTCGGCGGCTACGGGTTCTACCTGCTCAAGGGCAAGCCCGTATTCCTCTGGAACCTTGTCGACTACGAGCGAATCCGCTGGGAAGGGCCGGAAGCGCTCGCCCCGGGCAAGCACACGCTCAAATACAGCTTCAAGTACGACGGGCTCGGCCTGGCGACGCTGGCCTTCAACAGCGTCAGCGGCATCGGCCGCGGCGGCACCGGCGTACTTGCGGTCGACGGCAAGGAAGTCGCCACGCACAAACTGGAGCGGACCATTCCGCTGTTGCTGCAATGGGACGAAAACTTCGACATCGGTGCCGACACGGGCACGCCGGTCGACGACCAGGATTACCAGGTGCCGTTCCGATTCAACGGCAAGCTGGAGAAGCTGACACTGTCGATCGATCGGCCCAAGCTCACGCCCGAAGATGTCAAACGGCTGATCGAAGCGGGAGAAAAGGCCGCCGACCGGAAATAGCCGCGGCTGCGGTGCAACATCGAACAAGAGATTCGTGTCGGCCGATCAGGCAAGCTTTCGGCCCCGGGCCAGGTAGTAGCCTTTGCTCTCGTCGATCGCCACGTCGGCAAACCACTCGAGCATGTTCTCCGCGTACCACCCGGGCGATTTGGTGACGGCCAGGATCCGGCCTCCGGGCCGCAGCGCGACGAGGGCCGAGAGCAAGAACTGTCGGGCAATCTGAAAATTGGCATAGTACGGCGGATTGGCCAGCGCCAGGTCGTAGGTGCCCGGCTCGGGATATTCGCCGCTCGAGTTCAGCTCGACCGCGATGTTGGTCAGGCCATTCAGCTCGGCGCCGCGGAGCGTGCATTCGACGGCGCGCGCGTTGGAGTCGACGGCGTGGACCTGCACTCCTTCGAGCCGCACGGCAGCCGCCAGCGAAACAGTGCCCGAGCCGCAGCCGATGTCGAGCACCCGCTCGCCCGGGACGAGTTCCAGCGCCTGCATCAGTTGCCGGGCACCGGGATCGACGCGGCGATGGGCAAACACGCCCGGGCGGGTGAACGCGCGAATCAATCGTTCGCGGTCGCGGAACACGAACTCGCAGCCAAATTGCTTGAGCTTTCTGAGCGGGGCATCCTTGCGGGCCAGGTACGCCACTCCCCCGGCCGCCGCCCGTCGGGTGACGTGTCGAAACAGCTTCTGCATTTCGCCGTGCAGCCAGGTGTCGCGCGGATTGTCGCTCGTGGCGACCAGCAGGCCCTCGGCTGGCAGCCGCTCGTGCCCCTGCTGCAACAAGTCGCGGGTCAGCTCCGCCTCGCCGCTCGCGGCCAAAGGCAAAGCGACCACGTCGAACGGCCCAGCCGGAAAATCGGCCGAGCATTCGATCGACAGATTGGCGGCCTCGCCCTGCGCGATCGCCCGGGCCTGCACCGCCCGATACAGATCGAGGTAATGGCAGCAGACCCGCGCCGCCGGCATCCGGTGGGCGGCCGCCCGGGCGAATTGGGCGTGGCCGACGCTGGTACACAGAATGGCCGGGCCCTTGATCTCGGCCAATTGGTCGAGCAGGACCCGCTCGGCCGGCAGCGGGGCCAGCGGGTGCCGCCGGGCGCAGAATCGGGCTCGAACTTGGGGAAGGCGTGCATGGTTAGGCCGCGGGGACGATGGTCGGCGCAACGGGACCGCGGGCGCGGGACGAACGCTGCCCCGTGGCCCACGAACTGCCAATGCAAACGGCCACTCGCGCTTCCGCCAGTGGCCGCTGGTGCTGTTGAGCCTTGCGGCTCGCGCCGGTTTGTTGTGCGCATCGTACGCCCGCCCGGCAGCCAATTCAACCAGGGCGTCGAGCCCGGTACGATCGGAGTTGCCTGGAGTAAAGTTGGGCTGCGGTCCGGCGAGTTGCCATAAACTGCTCGACAGAGCCGGGGGCCTTTCACGCCGCCGCGAATGGCGAAACTGGGTTGTCCGGTTTATCGATCCAGCACCACTGCAAACGCGCCAAACATGCCCATCGCCAGCATCAATCCGGCCACCGGCCAGACGCTGCGGCAATTCGCCGCGCTATCGGCCAGCGAGATCGACGAGAAACTGCAGCTTGCCGCCGCGGCGTTCCAGCGGCAGCGCCGCTCGACATTTGCCCAGCGCGGCGAGCGGATGCGGCGAGCGGCCGACATTCTGCAAGCCGAACGGGGACAACTGGCCCGGCTCGCGACGCTGGAAATGGGCAAGCCGCTGGCCGCCGCCGAGGGCGAAGTCGACAAGTGCGCTTTGGGTTTGCCGACATTATGCCGATCAGGCCGAGCGGATGCTGGCCGATGAGCCGGTCGCGGCCAAGCCGGGCGTGCGGAGCTTCATCCGCTACCAGCCGCTGGGCGTCGTGCTGGCGGTTATGCCCTGGAACTTTCCCTATTGGCAGGTGTTTCGCTTCGTCGCGCCGGGGCTGATGGCCGGCAACGTCGGCCTGCTCAAGCACGCCTCGAACGTGCCGCAGTGCGCCCTGGCGATCGAGGATGTGGTCGGGCGGGCCGGATTCGAGCCGGGCACGTTTCAAACGCTGCTGGCCGGGGCCGAGCAGGTCGAGGCCATCATCGCCGACCCCCGGGTTCAGGCCGTCACGCTCACCGGCAGCGAGCTGGCAGGCAGCCGGGTGGCAGCTGCGGCCGGCAAGCACATCAAGAAGACCGTGCTGGAGCTCGGAGGCAGCGACCCCTTCATCGTGATGCCCAGCGCCGACCTCGATCGGGCCGTCGCCGCGGCCGTGACCGCCCGGACGATCAACAACGGTCAGTCCTGCATCGCGGCCAAGCGGTTCATTGTGGCCGAGTCGATCGCCGAGCCGTTTGCCGAGCGATTCGTACGCCGAATGGCAGGCCTGCGGGTGGGCGATCCTTTGGAGCCGGAGACCGAGGTCGGGCCGCTGGCCACGCGGGCGATTGTCGACGAGCTCGACGAACAAGTTCGCCAGAGCGTGGCCGCAGGGGCACGACTATTGACCGGCGGGCACAAGCTCGACCGGCCGGGCCATTACTACGCCCCCACCGTGCTCGCCGACGTTCCGCCCGCCGCGCCGGCCTACCGGCAGGAACTGTTCGGCCCGGTGGCCACGCTGCTGCGGGCGGCCGATCTGACTGAAGCCCTGCGGCTGGCCAACGACACGCCGTTCGGACTGGGGAGCAGCATTTGGACCAGCGATCCGGCCGAGCAAGCCCGGTTCGTCGACGAGATCGAGGCCGGGCTGGCCTTCGTCAACGCGATCGTCGCTTCCGACCCGCAGCTACCCTTCGGCGGCGTCAAGCGGTCCGGCTACGGACGGGAGCTGGGCGCCGTCGGCATCCGCGAATTCATGAACACGAAAACCGTCTGGCAAGCCGACTAACTGCCCTGCGTTGCGGCCTGGCGCCGTTTTCGTCCTTCGCCCTTCAACCTTCCGCCTTTGCCTCCAGCTCCTCCCAGCGGCCATAGGCCGTTGCCAGCCGCGCATCGACCGAATCGAGCTGGGCCTTGGCCTCGGCGATCTGCTCGCCGGCCTGGCGATAGAACACGGGGTCGGCCAGCCGCTCGTGCAGCTGAGCCTGCTGGGCCTCCAGCTCGGCGATCGTGGCTGGCAGGCTTTCGAGCTCGCGTTTTTCCTGGTAGCTGAGTTTTCGCCCGCGCTGGGTCGGCTTCGCGGCGGACTTGTCGGCCGTCGCGCTGGCGGACCTGGCTGTCGCTTCCGCCGGCTGCGCCGCTTGCTCGCGCTGGGCTTCGGCGGCGGCGTAGCGAACCGCGTCGTCGTAGCCGCCAGCCGATTCGCGAATTCGCCCGTCCCCCTGCACCAGCAGCGTGCTGGTGACCACGTTGTTCAAAAACTCGCGGTCGTGGCTTACCAGCAGGACCGTGCCCTGGTATTCGGCCAACAGCTGTTCGAGCAGTTCGAGCGTTTCCAGGTCGAGGTCATTGGTCGGTTCGTCCAGCACCAGCATATTCGACGGCCGGGCAAACAGCCGGGCCAGCAGCAGCCGATTGCGCTCGCCGCCCGACAGTCGCTTGACCGGCTGCCGCGACTGCTCCGGGGAGAACAGGAAATCTTCGAGGTAGCCGATCACATGCCGGCTGCGTCCGCCCACGGTAATCCGTTCGCTGCCGTCGGTGACGTTGTCGAGGACCGACTTCTCTTCGTCCAGCTGGGCGTGCAACTGATCGAAATAGGCGATCTCGAGCCGGGTGCCCTGGCGGACGCTGCCGCTCTGCGGCTTCAGTTCGCCCAGCAATAACCGCAGTAGTGTCGTCTTGCCCGAGCCGTTGGGGCCCAGGATGCCGACTTTGTCCCCCCGCATCACGACGCTCGAAAAGTCGCGGACGAGTGCCTTTTGCCCGGGTTCGTAGGCAAAGGTGGCCCCTTTGACTTCGATGACCAGTCGGCCGGAGCGTTCGGCTTCGGCGGCCTGCATCCGGACTTCGCCCGGCCGCTCGCGGCGGGCTCCGCGCTCGACGCGCAGCTTTTCCAGTGCCCGAACGCGGCCCTCGTTCCGGGTCCGCCGGGCCTTGATGCCGGTGCGAATCCAGACTTCCTCCTGTGCCAGCCGCTTGTCGAACAGGGCCTGCTGTTGGGCTTCGGCCTCCAAGGCCGCTTGCTTGCGCTCCAGATACGTCGCATGATCGCAGGCCCAGCTGATCAGCCGGCCGCGGTCGATTTCGACGATCCGCCGGGCCAGCTTGGCCAGGAACATTCGGTCGTGCGTCACGACGACGAACGTCTGCTCGTAGCGATCCAGCAGCCGCTCGAGCCATTCGATGGCCGTCAGGTCGAGGTGGTTGGTCGGTTCGTCGAGCAGCAGGATGTCGGGCTCGCGCACCAGGGCCCTGGCCAGGAGCACCCGGCGCTTGAGGCCGGCCGACAAGTCGGCGCAGGCGGCATCCGGCGGCAGCTCCATTCGGTCGAGAATCCGGCCGACCCGTTCGTGCAGTTGCCAGCCGCCGTGCGATTCGAGCTGCCGTTCCAGCCGTTCGAGCTCGGCCTGCAGATTTGGCTCGTGGGTGGCGGCGAACTGGCCGCTGACCTGATGGTAGCGGGCCAACAGGTCCGACTCGGTGCCCAGGCCGCGGGCCACCTCGTCGAATATCGTGCCCGACAGGTCCCGTGGCACTTCCTGAGCCAGCAGCGCGACCTTCAGCCCCTGCTGGCGGGCGACGTTGCCGCGATCGGTTGGGATGTCGCCCTGTAGCAGCCGCATCAGCGTCGACTTGCCGGCCCCGTTGCGGCCGACCAGCCCGATCCGCTCGCCGGCGTCGATCCGTAGCGACGCACCGTCGAGCACGGGCTGCCCGCTGAAACTGACGGTCACGTCTTCCAAAGTCACCAGCGGCACGCCACGCACTCCGAGAGTTTCAGAACACATGCCGACCGGCGGGCAGCGGCAACCTTCCGCGGGATGCCGCGTCGGCAAATCAGTTGCCGGGCCCCGCAGCGAGTCCGGCCGGCACGAGGCGGAGCGTCACAAGCCGTCGGCCGGGCCGGGATTCACCGGGTGCTCGCGAAATCGGCGAATCTGGTCGCGCAGCCGGGCGGCCTCTTCGAATCGTTCCTCGTTGATGGCCAGCTCCAATTGCTCGTTGAGACTTTCCAGCGGACTGGGGGGCGGGGGCTCGGGCGAAACCGGCCCGGCCCCTTCGAGGCCAGCTGGTCGCGCAGCCGCTCCAGCTGGGCCAGCTCGTTGCACGACTGGGCGCTGTCCGACTGGTTGTATTCCGCCAGGAATTGCCGGATGCCGGCGATGCCGGCGTCGATCACCCCGATCGCCGCTTCGTAATCGTGCAGCGCGGCCAGCGGCGTAGCGACGGCCCGGGCGTGCATCATCGTGACGTAGGGCCGCCATTGGTCGAACATCAGCTTGTCTTTGTTGTGCCGCGCGTGATTGCGGACGAAGGCGAACAGCCGCAGATTGCGGTTCGTGTCGCGGGCGCACAGCTCGTACCGCTCCAAATGCCAGAAGCTGATATAGCGGTGGTAGTACTGGATGCCCTCGCGCAGCAGCCGGCCGCAGTCCTCACTGGTGAGCAGCAGCGGGGCCCCGTCGGGGTGGGCTGCGTCGTGGGCCTTTTGCCGCCGCTCGTAATACTCCAGCCACGATTCGCAGTCTTCGACCCGGGCCCCGTCCGGCCGACCGTCGAATTCCATCTGCAGGATTCCCAGGTCCATCCGCAGTTGGATTTTGTCGCGGCCGTCGTCGCCGCGGATGATCCGGACGCACATCCGCTCGGGCTCGAACTGCCAGCCGCCCAGGATCTTGGAGATATCGTTCGACACGGAGCAAACCCCTTCCAGAACCACGAAGCCCTGCTAAGTCTATACCGCCTGCCGCGTCGGCGACCAGGGCGATCGGCTGCGGTCGGTGGCCCGCGGCGAAATCGCTCGGCCCGACACCTCGTGGGCCCCCAGCAGGACCGGCAATGCAAACACCCCACTGCCGGCTATCTCCGGCAGCGGGGTGCGATTGGTTTTCGGGCTGTCTTGGAAACCGCCGCCGTCGAACCGACGGACGGTCAGTCGTTCGATTCGCGGAGAATCGGCTCCATGACCTTCGTGTTCCGCTCGATCGCCAGCACGATCGTCCGCTGCTCGCCGCCATTGGCGGCCGACGCGACGACCGGAATCACCTGCCGCTGGTTGGGCAAGCTCATCCGCATGGTGAACGAGCCATCCGGCCGCAGGCGGACCGGCTCGCCCCGCAGGCTGACGTGGGCGTTCGACTCGGTCACGCCGTAGACGATCAGTTCGGCGTCGACTTCCAGGCGGAAATCGCCCTTAGTCGGGAACAGGCCCTCGAGGCCTTCGCCATAGCGGGTCATCATCGGCGAACCCATCGGCCGGCGGAGCCGTTCTTCGAACAGTTCTTGCAGCTCCTGGCTCGAGCCTTCGACCGAATAGCCGCCGCTCATGGCGTAGATCTTGTCGAAATCCTGAGCCACGCCGGCCCAGTGCTCGTCGATCGCGTCGCTGGTGCCCGGCGGAGGAGTCGTGACGACATTGCTCCGCGAGAGGGCGAAAAACCGGCCCGAAGCCGCGACGTAGCCGATCTCGACCCGGTAGCTCTTGGGCGGATCGCTGACGTGCAAATACCAGTTCGAGACGCCGCCGTGGATCGTGATGTCCTCGACGACCCGCTCCGAAGAGTTGGTCGCGCCCCCTTCCGAGACTTCCAACAGCCGCAGGCAAGGACGGCCCATGTGCCATTCCTGGCCCATGGCGGCCTGGGCCCGCTCGACGCTCTGCCGGGTCACTTCCCAGTAGACGTGTAGCCAGTACGAATCGCGAACCATCACCACGATCCGGTCGCGGACGTGGGCCGCCCGCTTGCCGTTGCCGCCGGGCAGCGACAGGTTCTTCGAGCGATCGAGATTGGCTTTGACCCGCTGCAGATGCTTGACCGCCCGCGGATTGGTCGGCTTCGGGAGCGGAGCGGGCGGGCGGGCGGCGACGTGGCCGTTGGTCGCGGGGCGGGCGGGCCGTTTCACGGCGACATGGCCGTTAAGGGTGGCCCCATTGGCCGAGCCATTCCTGACGGCGGCGATCCGGGCATTGCTGGCCGCCGGACGACTGGCTTCGCTCGTGGTGCGGACCAACTTGCCCCGCGCGATCGGCGGGGTGGCGGGCCGCTTGGCGCTGGGCGAGCGGCGGGCCGGGGCGGCCACCTTGCTGCTCGTGTGCAGCTTGCTCACCCGCAGCCGCGCGGCCGTGAGCAGCGCCTTGATCAGCTGATCCTTCTTCATGGTGTGCCAACCCCGCACACCACCCTGGTGCGCCATCTGGGCCAGGTCTTTTTGGCTGTAGGACTTCAATGAAGCTGGGGTCATCAAGAGACTTGCCTCCGCGGTTGCCGACAGGCACACAAGGTGGGGCTTGCCTGCGGCATCAAGTCGTTTGGGGGGGGTGTGAGCGTCCTCCCTGACGGAACAAACGCTCAAACCTCAGAGGCAGTCCTTAGCCGGATGAGGTCGACATCGACCAGATTCATCCGGGCTCGAGCCGTCCGCAGCAGAACTGCGGGTGAAGCTCGACAACCAGGATCGTCCAGCCAACGTCCAACACGGGCTATCATCCCTTTACCGAGCCGCGGGCAAGGGTGGGGCCCGTCTCTCGCCAAGGGTTACGCCGCCCATTCCCGGCGGCGTCTGAACTCGGGGCCTGGGAGGGCACTGGAAGGGACGCAAAATCGCGTCTCCGGGTGCCCGGTGGGACCACAAAATCAGATAAACGAAGTTTAATCAAACTCGTCCAAACACGCAATGCATTTTGAGTTCCGCGGGGGTGGATGCGGGCGACTCCAGAGCACGTAACCCATTGTTTAGAAATACATTGCGCAACGATGGCAGGTCGGCGATCAGATCTCCCGAGCCTGAAATTCTTTCCTTTCGGCTTGGCGGTGCCCTCGGGTCGATTTCCCGACCGCCCGGGACCCCCGCGAGCTAATGGCCAGGGGCCTAGTCTGCGGCTCGATTCGCGGCACGTAACTCACTGTGTGAATGTCACTTAACCGACTTTGTGAAAAAAAACACGAATTTCGATCCCAGCCGATTGACCCCCATGAAAGCGTCGGGTACGATTGGCCCCAACTTAAGGGATCGTAAGGGCAACTGCTGGTCGCTCACCCGCCGGCCAGGAGAGCTGCCTTGGGGGGATTCCGCGGCGGAGCGGACGCCGGCAGTCGGTTCGACTCGCAAACGGCGTTTGCAGCTCGGCGATGGGCCACCTGCGCGAGACGTCAGGAGGACTCGATGACCGAACCGGTTGACTCGCAGCAGCCCATGGCAGCGGCCATGGTCTGGGTCTCCCGGATCTTCGCCATCTCCCTGGAGATGATCGTCCCGGGCATCGTCGCTCAAAAGCTGGGCGCGCGATGGGGCATGCCGGGCCTGGTCTTGCCGGGTTTCTTGATTGGGATTTCGTTGGGCCTGGGACACTTGATTCTGATGACCAGGGCCGCCGGTCGCGACGGCCAGCGGTCGAAAAAACAGGATCCTCCCCGGAGCGAGTAAGCGGGACTGGCAACCTTTCCAGGGGGCCGAGTCCTAAAAGGATCGCCGACGTTGACAGGATCGTTGACAGACTGGTCCCGCTGGACTGACGGACGTCGGCCGCTGAGCCTGGCGACGGCTTGCGCATGGCTGGCCGCAACGGTGCTGGTCAGCTACCCCATCGTGGGCGGGATCGCCGGTCAGCGCGACGGACAAGTCGGCTGGATCGCCGCCGCGGTCGCCGCGGTGACCTGCTGGTTCGCCTCGACCGCTGCCCTGGTGGCTGGTCAGCGCCACAGAGGTCCTCAGCGCGGCTTCTTCGTGCTGTTGTATGGGCTGGCGTTCGGGTTTGCCGTCCCGCTGGTTGCGGGCACCGTGCTGACTCGGCTCGTGCCCAGCCTCGCCGCAGCTGGTCTTTTCGGCCTGATGGTGGTCTTCTACTTGGTCACGCTCACCGTCGGCACGCTGCTCTCGGTGCGCTTGCTGTCGGCCACCGAATCGCAACCTCGCCAATCGAGGGCCGGATAGTCATGGCGCACGAAATTCTGCACATCAAGGACGCCTATTACTTCGACGTGCCGAAGTTCCTGTGGCGGTACCACAGCCTCGACGAGGTACCCCAGTGGTTGCGCGATTCGCACCCGCATGCCTCGCTCACTGAATTCCAGCAAGAGCTCGACGGCAAAGTGCTGATCCCGCAGCCGTTCGGCCCGCCGAAGAACCTCCACGAACATGCTCCCGGCCGGTTCAATCTTTCGAAATTCATGATTCTCGAGTCGGTGGTCGCGATCATCCTGATCGTGGTTTTCTCGCGGCTGGCTCGCAAGGTCGGCAGCGGGGCGTCCCCCAAGGGAACGTCCTGGAACTTGCTCGAATCGATCGTGGTTTACCTCCGCGATCATGTGGCCCGGCCCGCGATCGGCGGCCATGACGCCGACCGGTTCCTGCCGCTGCTCTTGACCATGTTCTTCTTCATCCTCGGCTGCAACCTGATGGGCATGGTCCCTTGGGCCGGCTCGCCGACGGGATCATTCGGCGTGACGCTGGCCCTGGCTGCAGTCACACTGTGTACCGTGTTCATCGGGGGCATGGCCAAGTTCGGGCCGATTGGCTTCTGGCTCAATCAAGTTCCGCACATGGACCTGCCCTGGTACATGGCACCCTTGAAGCTGGGAATCTTCGTGATCGAAGTTCTGGGCATGTTCATCCGTCATGGCGTGTTGGCCGTGCGTCTGTTGGCCAACATGGTTGCCGGTCACTTGGTGCTCTTGGGAATCATGGCCTTGGCATTCAGCGTCGCGGGGGCCGTCAGCACCCACTGGGGGCTGACGGCGGTCATCGCGGTGATCGGCGCGACCTTATTCAACTGCCTCGAGTTGTTCGTGGCGTTGCTCCAGGCTTACATCTTCACGTTTTTGTCCGCTTTGTTCATCGGCGCCGCCGTCCATCATCACTAGCCACGGCGGGGCCGACGAAACTCACACTTTTTTCAGGAGATTCGATCCGTGAAACAACTGTTGCAGATCGCCTTCGGATGCATGGGCCTGGTGCTGGTTTCGGCCACGACGGCCATGGCCCAGGATACGGCCGCCGCCGGGCCGAAGGCCTGGATTACGTTCAGCGGCGCGTTCGGTGCCGGCCTGGTCGTGATCGGTGCCGCCGCAGGCATCGGCAAGCTGGCCTCCAGCGCGCTGGAGAGCATGGCTCGGCAACCGGAAGTCGCTGGCGGTATCCAGACGGCCATGATCATCGCCGCGGCGCTGATCGAAGGTTTCACGTTCTACGCGTTGTATATCTGCTCGACCGGCGTCTGACGTCTCGGGCACGACCATAACAGCAGAGAGCACGTTATGCAGTTCCGGCGAATGATCATCGCGGCGGTTTCGCTGGCGGTCGTGTCGTTCTGTTCGTTCCGCCTTGTTGCGGCGGAGGAGCACGCCGCGCCCGCGGGCGAAGGCAGCCATGCCGAGCACGCTGCGCATGGCGAACACGGAGGCCATGGCGAACATATCGGCCTGGCCGACGCGGATCTCGGGACGATCACCAAGCCCGAGGAAATCCGCAGCGACCTGGCGGTCTGGACGTTTGTCGTGTTCGTGCTGCTGCTGGCCATTCTGTGGAAATTCGCCTGGGGGCCGATTGTGGCCGGGCTGGAAAAGCGCGAGGAGTCGATCGCCCACAACATCGACGAGGCCAAGCGCCAGAACGACGAAGCCCGGCAACTGCTGGCCGACTACGAGACCAAGCTGGCCGGCGCCGCCGATCAGGTACGCGGCATCATGGAAGACGCCCGGCGCGATGCCGAGCATGCCAAGCAGGCGATCATCGCCGAGGCCAAAAGCGCGGCCGAAGGCGAACGCTTGCGCGGTCTGCGCGACATCGAATCGGCCACCGACGCGGCCTTGCAGTCGCTGGCCGAACGCAGCGCCCAGTTGGCCGTGGAACTGGCCGGCAAGATCGTCCACAGCAGCCTGAATGCCAAGGATCATGCCAAGCTGATTCAGGAAGCCGTGGCCAAGTTTCCCTCGTCCCCCAGCAACAACTAGCGTTTGCCACAACCAGGTTTCGTTTCGCGTTTTTCCCCTTTCCCCGACGAGCGGGCGATCCGATGGCCGAAGAGCCGGCAGAAAAATCGACCCCCGAGCACTACGACTCGCGGACCGAGCAGGTGGCGGCCGTCTATGCCAAGTCGCTGCTCGGCGCCGCCGAGACGGCCGGCCAGTCGGCCCAGGTGGCCAGCGAGTTCGACACGCTGGTCGAGCTGCTCGATGCTCAGCCGCGGTTCGGCGACGTGCTCGCCTCGCAGCTGTTGGGCGACGACGAGAAGCAAGCCCTGATCGACCGGGTGTTTGCCGACCGGTTTGGTTCGACGCTGGTCGATTTCCTGCGGATTCTGTCCCGCCGCAGCCGGCTCGACTTGCTGCGGCCGATCCACGCCGGATTCCGCCGCCTGCACGACGAAGTGCGGGGCGTCGTCCCGGTCCAGGTCCGCACGGCCGCGCCGCTCGACGCCGCCGCGGCCGAACAACTCAAGCAATCGCTGCGAAAGATCCTGCCGGGCGAGCCGCGGATCGACGCCCAAGTCGATCCGGCCTTGATCGGCGGGATCGTCGTCCGCTTCGGCGACACCGTGTACGACGGCTCGGTCGCCCGACAACTCGAACAATTGCGCGGCAGATCACTCAGAGGAGCGTTCATGAAATTCAAAGCCGACGAGATCGCTTCCGTCATCCAGGCGGAAATTGAAAACTTCAAGTCGCAGATCGACGTCCGCGAGGTCGGTCGCGTGCTCGAAGTCGGTGACGGCATTGCGCGCGTCTACGGCCTGTCGGGCGTGATGGCCGGCGAAATGGTCGAGTTTCCCGGCGGCACGACGGGTCTGGCCTTCAACCTCGAGGAAAACTCGGTCGGCGTAATCATCCTGGGCGACTACCTGGCCATCCAGGAAGGCGACGAGGTCAAGAGCACCGGCCGCCTGCTGAGCGTGCCCGTGGGCGACGCGGTGATCGGCCGCGTGGTTGATCCGCTGGGCAACCCGCTCGACGGCAAGGGCCCGATCCTGACCACCGAGCGCCGCGACGTGGAAACCACGGCCCCCGGCGTGTCGGGCCGCAAGCCGGTGACCGAGCCGCTGCAAACCGGCATCAAGGCCATCGACTCGATGACCCCGATCGGCCGTGGCCAGCGCGAGCTGATCATCGGCGACCGCAAGACGGGCAAGACGGCGATCGGCATCGACGCGATCATCAACCAGAAAAACTCGGGCGTGAAGTGCTTCTACGTCGCGGTCGGCCAGAAGGCTTCGACCACGGCCGGCGTGATCGAGGCCCTGCGGCACCACGGAGCGATGGAGTATACCACCGTGGTCGTGGCCAGCGCCAGCGACCCGGCCCCGCTGCAGTACGTCGCCCCGTACGCCGGCACGTCGATGGCCGAGTATTTCACGTACAAGGGCCAGCACGCCCTGATCGTGTACGACGATTTGTCGAAGCAGGCCACGGCCTACCGGCAGTTGTCGCTGTTGATGCGGCGTCCGCCGGGCCGCGAGGCCTATCCCGGCGACGTGTTCTACGCCCACAGCCGGCTCTTGGAGCGCTCGGCCAAGCTGAGCGACGAGCTGGGCGGCGGCTCGCTGACCTCGCTGCCGATCATCGAAACGCTGGAAGGCGAAGTCTCGGCCTACATTCCGACCAACGTGATCTCGATCACGGACGGGCAGATCTACCTCCAGCCCGACTTGTTCTTCGCCGGCATCCGCCCGGCGATGAACGTGGGCATCTCGGTGTCCCGCGTGGGCGGTGCCGCCCAGATCAAGGCCATGAAAAAGGTGGCCGGCGGTCTGCGGCTCGACCTGGCGGCCTTCCGCGAGCTGGAAGCCTTCGCCCAATTGGGAACCGACCTCGACCCGGCCACGCAGGCCCGGCTCGACCGCGGTTACCGGATGGTCGAGCTACTCAAGCAGGGGCAGTACCAGCCGCTGGAAGTGGTCGACGAGGTGCTAATGATCTACGCCGGCACCCGCGGGTATTTGGACAAGATTGCGGTCAAAGAAGTCTCGGCCTGGGAAAAGGCGTTTCTGACGTTCATCCGCGACCAGAAACCCGAAATCCGCCAGAAGATCGTCGAGACCAAGGACCTGGACGACGCCGCGATCGCGAATCTGAACGCGGCGCTCGAGCAGTTCCAGAAGCAGTACGCGGGGCGCGGTGAGGCCACGCGGAAGGTGTAAACAGGATCAAGCGTGATGCCCCCACGGGACGCCGCCCGTGGGCTTAACAGGATTCCAGTCTCAAGCCTCCAGTCCCCAGCCCCTAATCCCTTCGCCCGATGGCCAAAGCTCGCGCCCTCGATAAACGCCGCAAGTCGATCCGCAACATCCGCAAGATTACGCGGACGATGGAACTGATCGCGACTGCGCGGTTCAAGAAGGCGATGGACCGCGCCACGCGGCCACGGCTTACACCAAGCGGATCACCCAGCTGGTGTCCGACCTGGTGGCCAGCGGCCTGGAGGTGAAGCACCCGCTGCTGGCTGGGCGCGATGAAACGCGGCGGGCGACGCTGCTGGTGCTGACCGCCAACCGCGGCCTGTGCGGCGGCTACAACTCGAGCGTGCTGCGGGCCGCCACGGCCCGCTACCTGGAGCTGAAGGAACAAGTGCCCGCGGTGACGCTGGAAGTGTCGGGCAAGCGGGGCATCTCGGCCTTCCGTTTCCGCGGCATTCAGCCCGACGAATCCTTCACCCATTTCGAAGACAAGCCCAGCTTCGCCGAGGTGGACGTCCTGGCCAACCGCTTTCTGACGGCCTATGCCGCCGGTCAGCTCGATCGGCTGGACGTGGCCTACATGCGGTTCGAGAGCGTGAGCCGGCAGGTCGTTTCCGTCGAGACGCTGCTCCCCTTGGGTTCGCTCGGCGCGGGCGATGCAGCCGCCGGTGGCGGGCCAGTCGCAGTATGAGTTTCTGCCGTCGGCGGCGAGCATCCTGGAAGAAGTGGTGCCGACGAGCTTCAAGGTCAAGTTGTTCAAGTGTTTCCTCGACGCCGCGGTCAGCGAGCAGGTCTCGCGGATGGTGGCGATGAAGGCGGCCACGGAAAACGCCAGCGAGCTGATCAAACAGTTGTCAATGTCGTACAACCGGGCCCGCCAGAGTCAGATCACCGGCGAAATCATGGAGATCATCGGCGGCGTCGAGGCGCTGAATTAAGCAGCCCGGCGATTCGTGCCGAACCGGCTCCTCCCGATTCATTCACACTTTCCCCAGACCCGAGTCAGTTCCGTCATGGCAACAGCGAACAAAGCGGCGAAGGCCAAACAACCGGCCCCGGCGACCAACACCGGCCACGTGACGCAGATTATCGGTTCGACGTTCGACGTCGAGTTTACCGAAGGCCACCTGCCGGCCATCTACAACGCCGTCAAAATCACTTCCGACTACAAGGGGGTGAAGCTCAACCTGATCGGCGAAGTCCAGCAGCAGCTAGGCGGCAGCCGCGTCCGCTGCGTGGCCCTGGGCAGCACCGACGGCATGGTCCGCGGCATGCACTGCGTCGACACCGGCTCGCCCGTCAAGGTGCCTGTCGGCCCCGCGACGCTGGGCCGGGTGTTCAATCTGGTTGGCGAGCCGATCGACGGCCGCGGCCCGGTCAACGCTTCGGAATTCTGGCCGATCCACCGCGACGCGCCGAAGCTGGCCGAGCTCACGACCAAGACCGAGCTGTTCGAGACCGGCATCAAGGTGATCGACCTGCTCACGCCGTTCGTCCGCGGCGGCAAGGCCGGACTCTTCGGCGGTGCCGGCCTGGGCAAGACGGTCATTCTGACCGAGCTGATCGCCCGCATCGCCACCGCCCACGGCGGTTCGTCGGTGTTTGCCGGCGTCGGCGAGCGGACCCGCGAGGGCACCGACCTGTGGCTGGAAATGCAGCACACCAAAATCGGTCAGACGGGCCGCAGCGTCATCGATCAGACGTGCATGGTCTTCGGCCAGATGAACGAGCCGCCTGGCGCCCGTCTGCGGGTGGCCCTCTCGGCGCTGACCATGGCCGAATACTTCCGCGACACGACGGGCACCGACACGCTGCTCTTCATCGACAACATCTTCCGCTTCTCGCAAGCGGGCAGCGAAGTGTCCGCCCTTTTGGGCCGCATGCCTTCGGCCGTGGGTTATCAGCCGACCTTGGCCACGGAAATGGGTCAGTTGCAGGAGCGGATCGCCTCGACCAACAAGGGGGCCATCACCTCGGTGCAAGCCGTGTACGTGCCGGCCGACGACCCGACCGACCCGGCCCCGGCGGCGGCCTTCGGTCAGTTGGACGCGTTCTTGTACCTGGAGCGCTCGATCACTGAAAAGGGCATTTACCCGGCGGTCGATCCGCTGGCCTCGTCCAGCCGGATTCTCGATGCCCAATACGTTGGCGAGCGGCATTATGCCATTGCCCGCCGCGTGCAGACCACGCTGCAGCGCTACCGCGAGTTGCAGGACATCATCGCGATCCTCGGCGTCGACGAGTTGAGCGAAGCCGACAAACTGGTCGTGCACCGGGCCCGCCGCATGGAGCGGTTCCTCTCGCAGCCGTTCCTCGTGGCCGAAGTGTTCACCGGCAAGAAGGGCGAGCTCACGCCGCTGGCCGACACGATCCGCAGCTTCGAGGAAATCGCCGACGGCAAGTGGGATCACCTGCCGGAACAGGCATTCATGTACGTCGGGGCCATCGAGCAGGCCGAAGAACAAGCCAAGAAGATGGCCGCCAAGGGCTGATCAGCATGGTCGAAGCAACTTCGCATCACGGCAGCTCCGGCAGCCACGCCACGGGCCACGGCCTGCTCGGCCAGCCGCTGCAGTGCGTCGTCGTCAGTCCCGAATCGACCGTCCTGGAAACCACGGCCGACTTCGTCGCCCTGCCGCTGTACGACGGCGAGCTCGGAATCGCGCCGGGCCACAGCCCGCTGATCGGCCGGTTGGGTTACGGCGAAATGCGGATCGTCAGCGGTGGCCAGACCAAGCGCGATTTCGTGGCCGGCGGCTTCGTGCAAGTCGTGGCCAACGTGATCTCGGTGCTCACGTCCCGGGCGTTTCCCACCTCGGAGATCGATCCCCGCGTCGCCGCCGAACATCTGTCGACGGCCCGCTCGCGGCGGGCGACCAACGACGCCCAGCTCGACGAGCGCGAGGCGCTCGAGGTCCAAGCCCGGGCCGAGATCCGCGCCGCTCGCAAAACTTGAGCCCGCCGGCTGCCCGGCCGGTCACCTCATGGCTTCTGCAACTGGTACTCCACCAGATACAGCGGCGTCCCTTTGGCCGTCTTGAACTCGGTCGGCCGGTTCTTGCCCCCCAGATCGTAGCAGACGGCACAGCGTGTCTCCCTGCGCTCATAGATCGCCAGGATCGTCCGATCCTTGTTCGGGCCCTCGGTGCCGGTGATGTCCAGCGTCTTGGCGCCGCAGCGGGGTCGCGCTTGCAAGTGCCGCGGTCCTGCTGGTTGCCGACGGTGACGAGATAGTCGTCGCCGCTGAGGACCAGCTTGATCGTCTTCAGGATTTCGTCGGGAAACTTCGCGCCCGCCATCTCGGCTCGCCGGTAGCCATGTGCCATCGAGCGAATCGGCGTCGGCGTCCGCAGCCCGCACGGTCGCCGTGGTCGCGGCGATGAGTAGCGCCGCGCTGAGGAACATCGCCTTTCGGAACATCGTGGCGGAAGCGACGCTTCTCATGGCTGATCTCCGCTGGAAGAAAGCTGACCGCGTGCGAGGCTTTGGGCCGCGCTGGGCGAACCGATTCTGCCGCGATTGCACGCGAAGTGAAAGTCTGGCGATCCGGCGGGGGCGCGGCAAGGCAACGGGTTGCGGAAACCCGCAACTTGGGCGCATTTTTATTGACATCCAATGGGGGGTCTGTTAGGCTTCGATGAGTGGCCGGATCCCGGCGCCGCGCGCTCATTCGAGCGAAAACGGCGGCAAACTTGCTTCTCTCTTGGCCAATGTGGGGACGTTCCATGCGGCGGAAAAATGGATTCACGCTCACGGAGATGCTCGTGGTCATCGCGATCATCGCCATTCTCGCGGCGCTGATTACCCCGGCGGTCTATCAGGCGATGTGGTCGGCCCGGCAGTCGAAGATCAAAATCGAGCTGGATCAATTGGCTTCGGGCATGGAGGCATTCAAGGCCAAATACGGGGCCTATCCGCCGACGAATCTGACGTGTCCCAGCAACGTGGCAAATTCGGGTTTGCAGGCCTTCGTCGCTCGGGCCTTCCCGCGCTACACCGTCACGGGCTCGCTGGGTGCCCAGATTTATAACGACTTGGTCGCCAACGGCGTCGATACGACCAACGTCAATCCGCAGGCGGCCCTCGTCTTCTGGCTCGTCGGCCAGAACCCCGACGTGACCGACCCCTTCAATCGCAGTCTGGCCGCGGTCACCCGCACGCCATTCTTCAGCTTCGACACGACTCGGCTGGTGTACAGCAATACGATCAAAGGCACCAGCATTGGAACGGTCGCCACTTTGACGTCGACCTCCCCGGCGGGCAACCTGATGTACAACGCCCCTTACGGCAACACCGCCTACGCCTATTTCGATTCGACGTGTTACGGGTCGACCATGACGAACACCACGTCGATCGCCTACACCGTCCTCTCATCCGGAGTGCCGGAATACCTCTCGACGACGTCTCAATCCAACAATCTACTCGGCACGAACACTTCGTTCATGCTCTCAAACGGCACAGGCTACATATCGCCCTACTTCGCCGACGCGAACAACAACGGCATGATCGACGCAGGCGAGAATTTCGCTAAAAGTTCGTCGTTCCAGATCATCTCGGCCGGGCAGGACGGTTCGTTCGGCACGACGCTGTTGGCCAAGGCGCCCAATTTTCGGCTCTATCCGATCGGCGTCGGGTACGACGCCTCAGGCGCCGACAACGACAACATCACGAATTTCTGCGAGAAGAACAACCTGGACGCCGCCAAGCCATGACGCTGCGTTTTTGGGCCATCATCGCGGTGGCGATCCTGCTGCCCGCGTTCGCGGCCACGTTCCGGCCCGCCGCGCCGGACGCCTCGCGCGAGACGCTGGCCGAGATCCAGGAACTGACGGCGGCGCTGGACGCCTACCGCGCGCGATACGGCGAGTATCCGCCCGATTTCAGCGATTGGAACGTCGTGACGGCGCACGTCCGCCGCGTGCTGCCCGACTATCAGGGTCCGATTCCCGTCGGCCTGACTCCGCCGCAGGCGCTCGTCTTCTGGCTGAGCGGATTCGCCGAGGGGGACGACCCGTTCGCGCTCACCGGACGGCGGACGCCGCTGTTCAGCTTCGATCCGGCCCGGCTCGTACTGCAGGACGACGGCGAGGTTTACCTGCCGCCCGGGACGAAGGCCGGCGGATTGCCCTACTACTATTTCGACAGCCGAACCTACTGCCCGGCGGGCTCGCGCGGAGCGGTCGGCAAGTCGGCCGTGCCCTACGCCGCCGAGCTGGGCGAGCAGGGCATTCCTGCGCGGTGGGTCAACGGCGAATCGTTTCAGATCGTGGCCGCCGGCACAGACGGCCGGTTCGGGCAGTCGCCGGGCTTCAAGCTGTTTCCCGGTCGGACAGGCTGGTCGCCCTATGACGACGACAACCTGGCCAACTTCTACGATCGCACGCTGGGCGCCGCCACGGTCATCGCCGGGCGGCATTGAGCGCGAGCGGCCGACCGTGGCCGGGCCTGGCTTTTCAGCCCACGAGTGGGCAGCCCGCTGGCAGCACGGTCGGCAATCGCCGCGGTAGCACCTCGAAACGGAAGTGCGTATCGCTGATCGGCTCGCCGTCGAGATTGATTTGCAGCGGCTCGTCGGTGTCGATCTCCAGCCAAGCCACGCGAGCGCCGACGACCGTCCGGTCGATTGCATCGAGCCCCTCACGCAGCAAAGCGGAAAGCACGGCGGGAATCTCGGGCGGCGGCACCTCGGGCAGGAGTCGCACGTCGAGCAAGCCGTCATCGAGCATGGCTTGCGGACAGAGCTGGTGTCCGCCGCCGGCCTGGCGACCATTGCCGATACCGAGCACGAGGAAGGCCCCCTCCCAGTCAAAGTTGGGACCCGAGAACCGGCCTCGCGCCGGGCGGATGCTATTGAAATGGGTTACGCCGGTCAGGAAATAGGCGGCCCCGCCCAGCAGGCGTTTCAATTCGTTGGGAGTCGCCACGGTCACCTGCGTGCCAAAGCCGCCGGTCGCCACGTTCAAGAACGAGCGGCCATTGGCCCGGCCCACGTCGATCGGCCGCGGCTCCCCGATGAGCGCCAGCCGCAGGGCGGCGGTCGGTTCGAGCGGAATGCCGCAGCTGTGGGCCAAGTCGTTTGCCGTGCCGAGCGGCAAAATGCCCAAGCTCGCCGGTCGAGTCGCGGCGCTGCTGGCATCGACGAGCCCGGCCGCCACCTCGTTAAGCGATCCGTCGCCGCCGCCGGCTACGACGACGTCGAAGTCTCCTTCCGCCGCCTGACGGGCGAAACGGGTCGCGTCGCCCGGCTCCCAAGTCACCCGCACCTCGACCTGGTGCCCCTCGTCGCGCACCGCATGCACGGCCGCCCGCACTTCGGGACGGCCCGCGGCTTTGCCATGCAGGACCAGGCACGCGGTTCGCGGGGACATGGGCGGAACTCGGCTGGGATACGTCCTGACGGACGGACGAGGCACACAGCTGGCGTCATTTTAGCGAGTTCGAGACAGAAGTGAGTGGCCTAGTTGGCAATCGTGCTGGACACGCACTTATGGACCGATATGCTAGGGTCTCGCGGGATGTGCGGTGCAACAAATCGGACGATTCTGGCCCCGAAGCCGCGCGGCTCGGTCGGGCCCGCGACAATTGCGCTCCTCATCGACAGTTATTGCCATGTTGCGTTGGCCCTGTTCCGCTCACGTGTGGCGGCGCACTGCCCGTTTGCTTGCGGGCTACGTCAGTCTGGCGCTGTTGCCCCTCGTCGGCTGCAAGCCCGCGACCGAAACCGCCACGGCCCCGCCGGTGATGGAAGTCACCGTGGCCAAGCCGCTGGTGCAAACCGTGACGGATTCCGAAGAGTTCATCGGCCGCACGAAAGCCGCGGAGTATGTCGAAATCCGCTCGCGCGTGACCGGCTACCTGGTCAAGATCCTGTTCGAGGACGGCGACGAGATAGCGAAGGGGCAGGAACTGTTCGAGATCGACCCCCGCCCCTTCCGGGCCGACTACAACAAGGCGCTGGCCGACGTCAAAGTGGCGGAGGCCGAGGTCAAGTACCGCACGGCCGACGTCGAGCGGAACCGGCCGCTGCTCGCATCCAAATCCGTCACACAGGCCGACTTCGATAAGATGGTCGCTCTGCAGGACGAAGCCGTGGCGACGCTCGAATCCCGCCGGGCCCAGGCCAATACCGCGGCCCTCAACCTCAGCTTCACCAAGATTCTCTCGCCGATCGCGGGCCGGGCCAGCCGGGCCAAGGTCACGTACGGCAACCTGGTGCAGGCCGACTCGACGTTGCTGACCACGGTTGTCTCGGTCGACCCGATGTTCGTCTACTTCAGCCCCGACGAGGCCACGCACCTGCGCGTCCAGGCCGCGGCCCGCGACGGCCGGCTGAAGCTCGACAAAGGGAAGATTGACGTCTGGATGGAATTGGCGAACGAAACCGGCTTTCCCCATCGCGGCGTGATCGATTTCTCGGAGAACCAGGTCGACGCCGCCACCGGCACGATCGAGGTCCGGGGCGTGTTCGACAATCCCAAGCCCGCGACCGGCAACCGCGAGCTGGAGCCCGGGCTGTTCTGCCGGGTCCGCGTGCCACTGGGCGACCCGTACCAGGCCGTGATGGTGACCGAGCGGGCGATCGGGTCGGATCAGGGGCAGAAATTCGTCCTGGTCGTCGACAGCGATCACAAGGTCGAACAGCGCCGCGTGGAACTGGGCCGGCTGGAAGACGGCATGCGGGTCATCGTCGCCGGCTTGTCGGCCGATGAGCCGGTGATCGTCAGCGGGCTGCAGCGGGCCCGAGCCGGCAGCACGGTCAAGGAATCGAGCGTCGACATGGCGGATTACGTCAAGCCGCGGCAGCCGCGGGGTGGCAAGCCGGCGAAGTCGGGTGCGCCACCGGCCGCTGCCGGCAAACCCGCGGCTGGCGGACCTTCTCGGGCCGTCAAAGCGGCCCCGCGCCAGGTTCCGGACGCGGATTTGGAGCCATCCGTCCCGGCAACCAGCGAGCCCGAGCGATGAAGTTCGCGACGCGCCGAGACTGGTTGTTTTCGATCCTGACGATTTTGATTTACGTCGTGGTTCTGGGGATCGTTCCCTGGATCTTGTTCCGAATGCTCGACAAGTATTGGCACCACTGATCGTCGGCGGGCTGACAATCGCTCGGTCTGCCGCCAGCGCCGCACCCTAGGCCGCCCGTGTTTTCGCGATTCTTCATCGATCGACCGATCTTTGCCGCCGTGCTGTCGATCGTCATTACGATCGCCGGTTTCGTGGCGGTCTGGACGCTGCCGATCGCCCAGTATCCCGACATCGCCCCGCCGACCGTGCAGGTGTTTTGCACGTATCCCGGGGCCAGCGCCAGGTCGTGGCCGACACGGTGGCCGCTCCAATCGAGCAGCAGGTCAACGGCGTCGAGAACATGCTCTATATGTCGTCGCAGTGTACCAACGACGGCGCCTACAACCTGACGGTCACGTTCGCCCTAGGCACGGACCTCGACATGGCCCAAGTGCTCGTCCAGAACCGGGTGGCCATCGCCCAGCCCACGCTGCCCGACCTGGTCAAGCAGACCGGCGTGACCACGAAGAAGAAATCTTCCAATATCCTGCTCGTCGTTAATCTGATTTCGCCCGACGGCCGCTACGACCAGCTGTACCTGAGCAACTACGCCACGATCCAGGTGAAGGACGCCCTGGCCCGGTTGGAAGGCGTGGGCGACGTCACCTTTCTCGGCCAGCAGGACTACAGCATGCGGGTCTGGCTCGACCCGGAAAAGTTGGCCTCCCGCAATCTGACGGCCGGCGACGTGACCAATGCCCTCCGCGAGCAGAACGTGCAGGTCGCGGCCGGCCAGCTTGGCCAGCCACCGACGCCCGGCGGCGAGGACTTTCAGTACACTTTGACCACGCTCGGCCGGCTGAAAGCTCCCAGCGAATTCGCCGACATCGTGGTCAAGTTCGGCGACAACAGCCAGGTGACGAAGCTCTCGGACGTGGCCCGGATCGAACTGGGGGCCAAGAACCAAGATCAGTCCTGCACGCTCGACGGGCAGCCCTCGGTCGGCCTGGCCGTGTTTCAATTGCCCGGCTCGAACGCGGTCTCCACCGCCGAGCTGGTGCGCAAGACGATGACCGAACTGAAGGCCGAGCAATTCAAGCCCGGGGTCGATTACGCGATTGTCTACGACACCACGCCGTTTATCCTCGAATCGATCAAGGAAGTCTTCAAAGCGCTGCGGGATGCGATCATCCTGGTTGCCCTCGTGGTGCTCTTGTTCCTGCAGAACTGGCGTTCGACGCTGATTCCGCTGATTGCGGTGCCCGTGTCGCTGATCGGCACGTTCGGCGTGATGGCGGTGTTGGGTTTCAGCCTCAACAACGTCTCGCTGTGCGGGCTGGTACTGGCGATCGGTGTGGTGGTGGACGATGCGATTGTCGTGGTCGAAAACGTCGAACGCTGGATCGAGCACGGCCTGTCCCCCCGCGAAGCGGCCTACAAGTCGATGGAAGAGGTGACCGTGGCGGTGATCGCGATCGCCTTCGGCTTGAGCGCGGTGTTTATTCCCACGGCGTTCATCGCCGGCATCTCCGGCCAGTTCTACCGCCAATTCGCCCTGACGATCGCCGCGTCGACGCTCATTTCGGCATTCAACTCGCTGACGCTCAGCCCGGCCCTGGCCGCGATCCTGCTCAAGCCGCATGCCGAGCAGCGCGACCCGCTCACGCTGCTGCTGCGGGTCACTTGCGGCGCGCTGTTCAAGGGCTTCAATCGGCTGTTCGACTTCGGCACTTCGATCTACGCCCGGCTGGTCGGCGGCTGCCTGCGGATCTGCGTGCTGATGCTGGCGGCATACGGCGGATTGCTGGGTTTGACCTACTTCGCCTTCGAGCGCGTCCCGACCGGATTTCTGCCCAGCCAGGACAAGGGCTACCTGCTGGTCACCGCTCAGCTGCCCGACGCGGCTTCGCTCGAGCGGACGCAGGAGGTGATGCAGACCATCGACCAGATCGTCAAGGAGACGCCGGGCGTCGCCCACCGGGTGGGCATCGCCGGACAGTCGATCTTGCTGGGCACGAACGGCTCGAACTTCGGCTCGATGTACGTCGTGCTCGACGAGTTCCACGATCGGCACGGGCACGACCTGTACGCCGACGAAATCGCCCGGCGGCTGCGGACCGAGCTGTTTGCCCGGATTCAGGATGCCCAGACAGCGGTTTTTGGCGCTCCGCCGATCGACGGCTTGGGCAACGCCAGCGGCTTCAAGCTGATGGTCGAAGACCGCGGCGCCAACGGCTTGGGCTTCCTGCAAGAAGAGGCGGACAACCTGGTCGAGAAAGGCAACCGCACGCCGGGCCTGGTCAACCTGTTCACAATGTTCCGGGCAGACACCCCCCAGTTCTACATCGACATCAACCGCGTCAAGTGCAAGACGATGGGCGTGCAGCTGAGCGAGGTGTTCACCGCCCTGCAGACCTACCTGGGCGGCTACTACGTCAACGATTTCAACGAGTTCGACCGCACTTGGCAGGTCAACTTGCAGGCCGATGCCCGATTTCGGCTCCGCCCGGCCACTGCCAGCCAGCTCAAGGTCCGCAACATTCACGGCGACATGGTGCCGCTGGGCGCGGTGGCCAGCTTCGAAGACTCGAGCGGCCCGCAAATGGTGCTGCGGTACAATATGTACCCGGCGGCCGCGATCAACGGCACCTGGGCCCCGGGCACAAGTTCTGGCGACGCCATCGGCAAGATGCAGCGGCTTAGTCGCCAGGAGCTGTCCCGCTCGACGCGGTTCGAGTGGACGGATCTGACCTATCAGGAAGAGAAGGCCAACGACTCGCCGCTCAACGCCTGGATCTTCCCGCTCTGCATCTTGTTCGTGTTCTTGACCCACTCGGCCGAGTACGAAAGCTGGTCGCTGCCGGTGGCGATCATCCTGATCGTGCCGATGAGCCTGCTGTGCGCGCTGGGAGGCGTGGCCTGGCGGGGGATGGATAACAACCTGTTCACCCAGATCGGCTTCGTGGTTCTGGCCGGGTTGGCCTGCAAGAACGCGGTGCTGATCGTCGAGTTCGCCAAGCAGCAGCGCGAGCACGGCACGCCCCGCCGCGACGCCGCGATCGAAGCCTCGCGCCTGCGGTTGCGGCCGATCATGATGACCTCGTTCGCGTTCATCCTGGGGGTCGTGCCGCTGGCAATCGCCAAGGGGGCGGGCGCCGAGATGCGGCAGACCCTGGGCACTTCGGTCTTTTTCGGCATGCTCGGCGTGACGTTCTTCGGACTGTTTTTGACCCCCGTCTTCTACTACGTCCTGCAAGGGCTCTCCGAATGGTGGAGCCCGCACGAGCCGGCCGGGCCGCCGACGCACGGCCCGACAGGCCATTGACGGCATTCACCAGCCGCACGGCATCGTTCTTGCAATCAAGGTGGCCCTGTTCCGTTTCGTGAAGGAATCGCACCTTCACGGCCCGCCGGAGCGTGTTTGCGAGCGCCCGGCACAGCGGTTCCGTCACACTGCCGCCCGACCCTTGGTCGGCTGCGGCCATTTGAAGGGAGACGTTGTCATGCCCAGTCTCGAGTCCTTGAACCGGCGGATCGACAGTGAATTTGCGGCTCTCGACGGCCGGGTGAAGAAGGCCAAGGAGGAGCAACTGGCGGAACACCGGGCCCGGGAAGAACGATTGGCGTCGCTCGAGAAGTTGCTCGCCGATTTGCAGGAGGTGTGGCGGCCCCGGCTGCAAGCCCTGGTCGACCGCTTCGGCGACCGCGTCAAGGTGACGCCCAAGCTGACTTCGTCCAGCCGCGAGGCGGTGTTTCAAGTCCAATCGGACCTGGCTTCGATCAAGCTGCGGCTGGCGCCGCCACCGACCAGGAAGTCCGTACGCTGATCCTCACGTATCACCTCGACATTCTGCCGATGTTCATGCAGTTCGATTCGCACCAGCAGGCCGAGTGGCCGCTGGATGACATCGACAAGGAAGCCATCGCGGCCTGGGTCGACGACCGGCTGGTGAGCTTCGTCCAGACCTATCTCTCGCTGCACGAGAACGAATATTACCTCCGCGAACACATGGTCGAAGACCCGGTCGTCAAAATCCGTTTTCCGAAGTTCGCCGCGGCGGCCACGCTCAGCGAGGGGGGCAAGACCTACTACTTCATCAATGACGAGACTCGGCGCCAATTCGCCGCCCGGCAGCCCCAAGCCAAATAGCACTTCGACCGGCTTCCGGCGCCCGCAATTCTCTCCAACTGCGTCCGGCTTACGAGGGGCATCGCGCCCACGGCGGTTCAGTCATGGACTACACGCGATTTCTCGACGTGCTCCCACTGTGGCTGCTGTTCCCGTTGACCATCGCCCTGGTCATCGGAGCGGTCGAGCTGGGCTACCGCGTCGGCCGCAGGCGCAGGCGGTTCGAGGCCGGCGGCGAACCGGAAAAGGACGCGCCAGTCGGCGCCATTGTGGCCGCCACGCTGGGCCTGTTGGCATTCATGCTCGGCTTCACGTTTTCGCTCGCCGCATCCCGGTTCGACGACCGCCGCCGAATCGTGATCGACGAATCCAACGCGATGGGCACCACCTACTTGCGGGCCGGCATGCTGCCGGAGCCGCATGCTTCGTCAGTGCAGCCGCTGCTGCGCGAATTTGTCGAAGTCCGGCTGTCGATGGTCGACCCCACGGCGATTGAGGCCGGCCTGGCCCGTTCGGCGGAACTGCAGCAGCGGCTGTGGGCCGAGGCCACCGCCACGTTCAACGAGGATCCCCATTCGCTGGTTGCGGGGCTGTTTACCCAGGCGCTCAATGAGATGATCGACCTGCACGCCAAACGCAACATGTTCGCCCTGCACAGCCGGCTGCCCGAATTGGTCTGGCTGGTTCTCTACCTGATCGCGCTGACCGCGATGATGTCACTCGGCTATCAGCAGGGCCTGTCCGGCTCGCGGCGGTCGCTGGCCGTGGGGGCTCTGGCGCTCACCTTCTCGGCCGTGATTCTGCTGATCGCCGACCTGGATCGCCCGCAGCAGGGCCTCTTGCGGGTCAGCCAGCGGAGCATGCGCGACTTGCAGCGCTCAATGGCGGCCCCCACAGCGGAGCCGCAGAAGTAATCCCATCCCGTCATTTCCTCGGTCCCATAAACTTCGTCGACCGCTGTTCAACGCAGCGCGAGGTGACCCATGGCAGCCACATCGACCGCTACTCGGCCCGAGACCCGATCTCTTCTGCCCGGCAAGCGCCCCAGCAGCGGCCGGATTCCCCAGGGCAGCCCGGCGCCCCTGGGCGCCAGCCTGCTTGACGGCGGCGTGAATTTCAGCCTCTACTCGCGCACGGCCAAGGCCGTCGAGCTGCTGCTGTTCGATCGGGCCGAGGATGCCCAGCCAGGCGCGGCGGATCCCAATCGATCCGGTCACGCAGCGCTCGTACCATTACTGGCACGCCTTCGTGCCCGAGGTGGCCGAGGGGCAACTCTACGCCTATCGGGTCGACGGTCCCCACGAACCGGAGCGCGGACTGCGATTCGACGCCGACAAGGTCCTGCTCGATCCTTACGGCCGGGCGGTGGTCGTCCCTAGTGGCTACCGTCGCGAGGCGGCCTGCCGCCCCGGCTCCAACGCGGCGGAGGCGCTCAAGAGCGTCGTGGTCGATTCGCAAGCCTACGACTGGGAGGACGACGTGCCGCTGCGGCGGCCTTCGGCGCGAACAATCGTCTACGAAATGCACGTCCGCGGCTTTACCCGGCATCCGAATTCCGGCGTGCCCGAGGACGCCGCGGGACCTACGCCGGCCTGGTCGACAAGATTCCCTACCTGCAGGAGCTGGGCATCACGGCCGTCGAGCTGCTGCCGGTCTTTCAGTTTGACGCCCAGGATTGCCCCGCCGGGCTGGTCAATTACTGGGGCTACGCCCCGATCGGGCTATTCGCCCCGCACGACGCCTACAGCTCGCGCCGCGATCCGCTCGGCCCGGTCGACGAATTCCGCGACATGGTCAAGGCCCTGCACCGAGCCGGCATCGAAGTGATTCTCGACGTCGTGTTCAACCACACGGCCGAGGGGAACGAGAACGGCCCGACCTTGAGCTTTCGCGGCATCGACAACCCCACCTATTACATGCTCGAAGCCGGCGGCAAGTGGTACGCCAACTACACCGGCTGCGGCAACACGCTCAACGGCAATCACCCGATCGTCCGCCGGATGATCGTCGATTGCCTCCGCTACTGGGTGCAGGAAATGCACGTCGATGGCTTTCGCTTCGACCTGGCCTCGATCCTGTCCCGCGATCCGGCCGGGCACCCGCTCCCCAACCCGCCCGTGTTGTGGGACATCGAGTCCGAACCGGCGCTGGCCGGCACCAAGCTGATTGCCGAAGCCTGGGACGCGGCGGGGCTGTACCAGGTGGGCAGCTTCGTCGGCGATGCCTGGAAAGAGTGGAACGGCCGGTTCCGCGACGACGTGCGCGACTTCTTCCGCGGCGAGCCGGGCTCGGTGCGCGCGGCTGGCGGACCGGCTGGTCGGCAGCCCCGCGGTCTACGGTCACAAGGGCCGCGAAGCCGAGCAGAGCGTCAATTTCGTCACCTGCCACGACGGTTTCACGCTCAACGATCTGGTCTCGTACAACGACAAGCACAACGAGCCCAACGGCGAGCAGAACCGCGACGGGGCCAGCGACAATCGCAGCTGGAACTGCGGCTGTGAAGGTCCGACCGACGATCGGGCCATCGAGCGGCTCCGCGAGCGGCAGGTCAAGAACTTCCTCACCGCGACGCTGATGTCGCTCGGCATGCCGATGATCCTGATGGGCGACGAAGTCCGCCGCACCCAGCATGGCAACAACAACGACTATTGCCACGACAACCAGGCCAACTGGTTCGACTGGACCCTGCTCGACAAGCACGCCGGCGTCCGGCGGTTCGCCAGCCTGCTTGCCGCCCGCCGCGTGCTGCGCGACGTCGCCCACGAGCATCATCGACTGAGCGTCGAGGCCATGCTCCAGCAAGCGACCAAGGCCTGGCACGGCGTCGAGCTGAACGCGCCCGACTGGGGCGATGCATCGCACTGCGTCGCCCTGGGCGCCGAGCTGAAGCGCGAAGGCCTGCAAATCCACCTGATCTTGAACGCCTATTGGGAACCGCTCGTCTTTCAGCTCCCGCCCCTGTCGGGTGGCCGGCACTGGCGGCGCTGGATCGACACGGCCCTCGATTCGCCCGAGGATATTGTTCCCTGGGAAACCGCCGCGGAAATCGCGGAGAATTCGTACCGCGCGGAGTCGCGGTCGGTGGTCATGTTGTTCGCGGACGCGGAAAAAGCTTGATCGCGACGGGCCCCTGACCGGCCGCCTCTCGACGGAGACCTCCACAGCTGGCACAATCGCCGGCTGAGACCACGCCTCACGAAAGGACCAATCATGGCTAGTAACGCCTCCGCTGCGAAGAAGAATCATGTCCCCCCGGCTCTGGCCACGCCGACCGACCTGGCCGCCAAGAGCGTCGCCGCGATCTCCGCCGAGCTGCGCGGCCTGCTGGCCGACGTGTTCGCGCTGTATGTCAAGACCAAGAACTTTCACTGGCACATGAGCGGCCCGCACTTCCGCGACTATCATCTGCTGCTGGACGAACAGTCGGACCAGATTTTCGCCATGACCGACGACATCGCCGAGCGGGCCCGCAAGATCGGCGGCACCACGCTGCACTCAATCGCCGATATTGCCCGGCACCAGCGGCTCAAGGACAACGACGCCGAGTTCGTCGCCCCGCGGGACATGCTGGCCGAGTTGGCCGCCGACAACCAGCACCTAACCCGCTTGTTCCGTGCGGCCCATGCGGTCTGCGACGAGCACAACGACGTGGCCACCACCAGCCTGATCGAAGTCTGGATCGACCAGACCGAGCGGCGAACCTGGTTTTTGTTCGAGGCCGCGGAACGGCACTAAGGCCCGTGCTGCCGGCGGACGGAACCGCATTCCTCGCTCGGTTGTCAGCCCGACTGCCGGGTCAGGAAGACGTGCATCGCCCGTTCGCCCTGGACGCTCCGCTGGCAATGGTAGCCGAGCGCCGGCAGATCGAGTCCGCCGAGCAGATTCTCGCCGGTGCCGAGTAGGACCGGGCGGACCGCCAGGTGCAGCTCGTCGATCAGGCCGGCTCGCAGGTATTGCCGGACCGTGGACACTCCGCCGCCCAGGCGGATATCGCGGTCGCCGGCCGCGGCCTTCGCGCGTTCCAGGGCTGCGTG
Source organism: uncultured Planctomycetaceae bacterium (assembly GCA_963828155.1). Lineage (GTDB taxonomy): Bacteria > Planctomycetota > Planctomycetia > Pirellulales > PALSA-1355 > CAWCAX01. The sequence continues at coordinate 152,263 of CAWHDQ010000004.1, read as the reverse complement.
AATGCCCTCGGTGACGAAATGAAAGGTGGTGCCGCCGGCCATCTCCAACGGGCGACGCTCGTGGTGCGTCAGTACGAAGACCCGGGTGTGGTACGGCGGCTCATCGCCCCACCAGCCGCGCCAGCTTTCGTCGGGCCAAGGCCCGCGGACCGGGCCGAACATGTTCCGGCCCAAGATCCAGGCGCCCATGTTGGCGAAGCCCAGTTCGGCGATCTGATTGTCGACGCCCGTCTCGCCGTCGCCCGCTTGACCGTGCATACTTCGCCAAACTCGAGTGGGGAAGAACCACTGCATCAGGTCCATGCCGCCCCGGCCGAGCGGGTTTTTCAGATCCTGGTTCGGGCCGGCGCTATAGCCGTCGAGCGACATCGCGAAACTGCGCACGAAAAGTTTGGGCATGGATTCAGCCACTCCGACAAGTTAACGGCTCAGAACGAAGGCCAGCGCGTCCCGCGAGCGCCGAGATTATCACATACGATTGGCCTGTTAGAATAGGTCTTCGCGGCCGCGCAACCAGCCGGCCTTCCAGATTTCCAATCGGTCGGATTGCCGAGAGAACCGACCCGCGCGGAGCACGCATGCTGAATATCTTCGAGGCCATTACCCGGCGGCTGACCGAGGCCTGGCGAGCGGACGAACCCTCGGGCCGCAGAAACGCCTTTCGCTGCAGCTGCGGGCGGCCGGTCTATTTCCGCAACAGCCTCTGCCTGGGCTGCAAAGCGCCGCTCGGCTACCAGCCCGAATTGCAGCAAGTCCGGGCGCTGCGCGGGGAGCGGAGGCCGGCACCTGGCAACTCGCCGATGCGGCGGATGACGAAGCCGAGGATGCCACGCTCTGGCGACGCTGCGAAAACTTCGATTCGCCGGCCGGCTGCAACTGGCTCACGCGCCGACGAGGAGGAGACGCTCTGCCGCTCCTGCCGGCTGAACCGCACGATCCCCAACCTCGACGATCGCGAAAGTGCTCTCTGGTGGCGGAAGATCGAGAACGCCAAGCGCCGCCTGGTCGCGCAGCTCTTGAACCTGGGCTTGCCGGTCGCCTCGAAGGTAAGCGAGGATCCCGAGCGCGGCGTGATGTTCGACTTTCTCCGTTCGCCGAAAAAGGGGCCCCGGGTGCTGACCGGCCATGCCGCCGGCCTGATCACCCTGAACATCGAGGAGGCCGACGATTCGATCCGGGAAAAGATCCGGCACGACTTGCACGAGCCCTATCGTACGCTGCTGGGCCACTTCCGCCACGAGGTCGGCCACTACTACTGGGACCGGCTCGTCGACGGCACGCCCTGGCTGGAGAAGTTCCGCGAGCTGTACGGCGACGACCGGCAGGACTACGCCGCAGCCCTGAAACGCAACTACGAGCAGGGTCCGCCGGCCGATTGGGCCAATCAGCACATCAGCTCGTACGCGTCGGTCCATCCTTGGGAAGACTGGGCCGAGACCTGGGCCCATTATCTGCACGTGGTCGACAGCCTCGACACGGCGCTGCGGTTTGGTCTCCGCGGCGAGGACGTCGAGCAGGCGGTCGAGCCGTTCTCCGTCGACGACCTGTACGATCCCAAGGCACCCGACGCCCAGCGCGTGATCCTGCTGGTCAACTCCTGGGTCCAGCTGACCACCGTGCTCAACGAGCTCGCCCGAAGCATGGGCCAGCACGACTTTTATCCCTTCGTCATGTCGCGCCCGGTGCTGCGGAAGATGCACTTCATTCAAATGATCGTCAAGGAGGAGCGGGGTGGGACGGCGCGGCTCTGACCGCCCCTCGGCCGCGGTTGCCGAATTCGCTGGTGGCCTCCTCTCCGGGCTGTAGAGTATTTTCGCATGAGGAGCACAAGTCGGCTCGGCCGTGCCACTCGTGCTCAATGCCGCGCATCAAGAGCCCGCAGTCGAACTCGATCGAGCCCGGCGGAAACAACGATCGGTCGTCGAACAGGCTCGATTCGACCGTCTCGACCTCCAGCGGCTCGACGTGCCAGTTGCGGCAGCGCAGCTCCAGGCCCTGGAACCGCGTCGGGTCGGGCGTGGCGGAATAGCCCAGCGCGCCTGCCTCGAAGAATGCCGATGCTTCGGCCAGATCGGCAAACACGGATGTCGCCGGCAAGCGAGCAGTGCGTTGCCCGCGGACCAGCATGCTGGTGGCGCCGTCGTCGCTGTGCAGGGCCACTTCCAGCCGTTCGGGCGATTCGTGCACCGCAAATCGGGCATGATGGTGATAGCCCGGAAACACGCGGCCGCCGGCCAGCGCGTTGAGCCAGGAATTGCTGTCCCGCCGGCGGACGAACACGCCCTCGCGGAGCGTGCCGTTTTCGTCCCACTCCACGGCCACCCGATGGGCCGCGTTCTCGGATCGGATTCCCATCCAGCTTGGCAGGAACCAGGGCCTCAGCCCCTTCAGCCGGATCAGGCAGATTCCCACCATTGCGGCGCCGCGAATCGTCTTGGGCCGGAACGGCGCCGGCAGCATGGGGGCCAGTACGCCCGGATCGACCCGGTAGTTGACCAGGATTCGCCTGTCGATGATGCCGCGGACGACCGGAATCTGCAAAGGAGTACCTCGCCGGCGCAGGAATTCGACGGGCGTCAGGCTCGCAGAATCGATACCGCAGTCCGCGAGCGATCTTAACAGTGCTCATTCGCAGGCCTAGAGCAACTAGGCCCGTTTCTTGGCCCGCTTCTTCTCTGCATCCTCCTGGAGCCGGAACTTCACGATCTGCTTGACGAGTTTTGTCGGAATGGCCTCGTCCAGCGGAAACTGGATCGCCCCCTTGGACGTTTTGTAGCCGGTCAACTGTTCATGGAAAGCCACGATGGACGACGGCCTCGGGTAGAAGCCCACGTGCGTCTTGCATGCGGCGTACCACACCAGGATTCTATTGGCCTTGAACGCCGGCATGCCGTAGCTGACGACTTCCTCCGCCTTGGGGGCCGCTTGTCGAATGGTCGCTCGCAGCTGTTGTACCGCATCGCGAGCGCCTTCCGGCAGCTTCGACAGGTATTGCTCCACCGTCTTGGCTTTCAACATTGGCATACGCTCCTTGCGCGGTAGAACGTCTGAAGCAACCCGAGCCACGATGCGAACGTGGCTCGCGATTGCACAAGAGTTAGGACGAAAGACACCTTTATCGCTCCGTCGAGTGTCCGATTATTTTCGCAGCTCGTATCGCAGTGCGACGGCCCCCGAGGCGAGTTCCAGCCGACTCTGGAGCTTCAAATCAACACGCCTGGATAGCCCCGCGAGCAACGTCGGCCCATGACCCGCCAGCACGGGATGCACGATGAACTCGTACTCGTCGATCAATCCCACTTCCGCTAATGTCAGGGGCAGCTTCACTCCGCCCACGAGGAGTCCCTGGCCCGGTTCGCGCTTGAGTTGCCCAACGGCCTTCTCTAGATCCCCGCGCAGCAGCTCCGCGTTCCAGTCGACCCGCTCCAGCGTGCCGGAGACCACGTACTTCTTAGCCGCGTCGATCGTCCGGGCGAACGGATCCATCCACTCGGGCAAGGCCGCCGTCCGCGCCGACGGCCGAAACGCCGACTCCATCATTTCGTACGTCACCCGGCCAAACAGCAGGGCATCGGCCCGGCGGAGATTCTCGGCCGCGTGCCGGTGCAACGCTTCGTCGGCCGGAATGGCACGATGATCGCAGCACCCGTCCAGGGTGACGTTGATCGAATACCGAAGGGGTCGCATGACGTGCTCCGGCGGCGGGCGCGACCTGGGATTATCGAAGCATTTTAGGGCCGCAAAGCCCCTCATCCGCCTGACAGCTCACTTAGGTTTGAGCCCATCGCGAAAGGCAATCGCTTCCTTTTCCACCCGGACGGCGTCCATGACCGGAACCACGGGCCGGGCCTCGAAGACAAATGCCGGCAGCATCGAGCAGAACTTGTGAACGGCCAAGGGATCGTCGCAATCGAGCAGCAGATACCCGCCCCAGTCGCCGACGCGAATCACGAACAGCTCGATCTTGAAATTGGCGGGGCCTTTCATTGCGTAAACACCTCCAGAATCCGCTTCTGGGCATTTTCGTACTCCAGCGGCGAACCCTGCGGTCGTTCGGTCCAGGTGAGCATGTATTTCATCGGCGCAGGCCCACTTCTCTCTGGTTTAATGTATTCAAAACGAGTGCCGCGACGACATCAGCCCCAGTTCGGCCGCTGCCAGCACGGCTTTACAATCGAGTACGGCGATTGACTGCCGGGCGGCGTCTCTCCGGCAGATAAACCGGGCGCCGCCAGCCCGTGGTCCATGCATGTCTACCGCTGGTTCGGATCGGCCCCGCGATAATAGTCGAGCAGGTGTTGGTAAAGATCCACTTCCAGGTCCCCCTCGATCAAGTCGTCCAGGTTTTTCCCGCCTCTCAAGTCCCGGAGCTGCTGCTGACGGGTCTCGCGGTCGCTGTTCGGCATGCCGCCTGGAAACAGCTCGCAAGTTTGTTTAAGCAGCCCGTACGACTTCTCGGCGCCGATCGCTGCGAGCGCCTCCAGGCACTGGGCCGCATGGTCGCCAGTGGAGTTGGACAGGTACTGGTCGACGCCGCCGTTCATAACTTCCGTTTCAAACCAGCCCACATCCCAAACGTAGCGATCCCGCCGCGACAGCCGGCGATAGCTTTCTTCCGAGACGACGTCCAGCGTCACGAAGATCCCGTGAATCTCCTTCGCCGCCGGGTGCTGGAACGGCAATTCGACCGGCCGCTCGGGCATCGACGGCTGCGAGCAACCGCCGACGACCAGCGCTGCCAGCCCCACGACGCCCAGATCTCGGAGCCATGCCATGTGTCGACCTTAATTGCTCGCGGGCCGCCCTGCTCGCTGCAGGAGCCAGGATACCGGCGAAAATCACTGGACTTTGATGAGTTTAAGCTGGCAGCGCATTCGGGGTAAGTTACCCCGGTCTCGAAATCGTTCGCGGTGAACCAATTCTGCGTGTCCGCTGGCCCAGGGGCCGAACAGGGCGGGCAGCCGTCTCGCCCACAGACGGCCCTTCGCCTCCGAGATTCGCTCGAATGGACCACCGGGCCGCAGCTCGCCGGCCGCCGCGGAAATTTTTTCCGCTCCGTCGATTTGGCGGGACCTCAATCGACTACATTGTGGTTTGAGGTCGCCGATCTCAACGAGTTTCCCAAGCTGTCTTGTGTGCGGAGGAGTGAAGCATGTTGCGCAGACTATTGATTCTCGGGCTGCTGCTGACGATCTGTCGCTGGAGCTATGCCGCCGACGCGGCCAATGCCAAGCTCCCCGCGCCCCCCACCAATCCCGGATTGGAGACCATGAAGAAGCTGGTCGGCACCTGGCTGGCCGTGGGCGACGACGGCAAGCCGACCGACCAGGTCGTGTCGGTCATCAAATTGACGGCCGGCGGCAGTGCCGTGCAGGAGACCCTGTTCCCCGATCAGCCGCACGAGATGGTCTCGATCTACACGGCCGAGGGGCCGGACCTGCTGATGACGCACTACTGCGTCCTGGGCAATCAGCCGCACATGAAGGCCGATCCCAGCTCGACACCGAACAAGCTGGTGTTCAAGTTCAACGGCGGCGGCAATCTCGATCCGAAGAAGGACAAGCACATGCACGAAGCGACGCTGCACATCGTCGACGCCGACCACATCGAGGTCCACGGCGTCGCCTGGGAAAATGGCGAGCCCGCCAAGGAGATGTGCGGCGAGATGAAGCTCGTCCGGAAAAAATAGAGCGCTCACGGGCGACTTGTCGGCCGCCCTGTCTCGTTCGCGCGCGGGGAAAACGCTCCCCGCGCAGTCACGCGGCGGGGCTTTTTTTGTTGTTTGCTCAGCGCACCGACTGATCGACAAGGTTTTCCGGTCCGCGCGGGACGTGCCGCCTCCCAGCGATCCGGCGGCAAGCTCATGACCGCTGCGCTTTTGGCGCCCCGCTCGCGGCCGCTTTCTGCAAGCCGCTGCGAGGCAGCAGTTTTTTGACGGAAATCGAGCCCGCTCCTATCTTGGGCGCAGCCATGCGGGCGATCTCCGACCGGCCGTGGATAGCTCGCCGAAGGCTGTTGTGTCAGTCCCCTGATTAGGCCGGCGGCTGCCCGTCGTCCGCGAGATGATGGGCGGGATGGGTACGGGCGCAAAGGGTTGCGATTGGGGCTGCGCCCCCTTGGGATGTCATTCTCCCAGTTCTCTGCGGGAAACCGCGATGGCCCAGCTCTTTCATCCCGCCAGCAACGCCTATGCGAAGGCCTCGATCTGGTTTGGCGCCCTCGCGGCCAGCGGGGCCCTGTGGCTGCTGTGGGAACTGTATCGTTCTCCGTATACGACCGAAGTCGACGTCGTTCGCGCCCAGCCGGTTCCCTTCAGTCACGAGCACCACGTCGCCGGACTGGGCATCGACTGCCGGTTCTGTCACACCTCGGTCGAACGGTCCGCCTTCGCCGGGCTGCCGGCCACGCAGATCTGCCTGGGCTGCCACAAGCAAATCTGGCGAGACAGCCCGATGCTCGAACCGGTGCGGGCCAGCATGCGCACCGACCAGCCGCTCACTTGGACCCGGGTACACGACCTGCCGGATTACGTCTACTTCGATCACAGCATCCACCTGGCCAAGGGCGTGGGCTGCGAGAGCTGCCATGGCCGGGTCGACCAGATGCCCCTGGCACGCAAGGTGAAAACGCTGCACATGGAATTCTGTCTCGAATGTCATCGCCACCCCGAGGAGCAGGTTCGGCAAATGGACGACCTGACACGGTTCGGCCAGCGGGTCCAACCGGTGTCGCTGGCCGAGGGCCAGGCGCTGGTCGCCGAACGTGGCATCGTGGTCAAACAACTCGACAATTGCTGGGTCTGCCACCGATGAACGAGCGCATGCCCCATCCGCCGCCCGGTCTCGGCTCGCCTCAATGCGCGGGGGCAATCCTCCGCCGGTCGCAGTACCGCTCGACTTGCACGCGATCCGGGCTCGGCTGGCCGAGGGGGGCAACCAGCAATTCTGGCGGAGCCTGGAAGAGCTGGCCGCGACCGGCGAATTCCGCGATTTTCTGGAACGCGAATTCCCCCGTCAGGCGGCCGTCTGGGATCCGCGGCTCGATAGGCGCGAGTTTTCTGACCTTGTCGGCGGCGGCACTGGCGCTGGCCGGCATGTCGGGCTGCAAGCTCAATCAGCCGGAAGAGAAGATCGTTCCCTACGTTCGCCAGCCGGAAGCCATCGTCCCGGGCGAATCACTTTCCTTCGCCACCGCGATGCCGCACCTGGGCTACGGCGAGGGGCTGCTGGTTACCAGCCGGATGGGGCGCCCGCTCAAGATCGAGGGCAATCCCGAACATCCGGCCAGCCTGGGCGGCGCAAGTGCGCTGGCCCAAGCCTCGATCCTCGACCTGTACGACCCCGATCGCTCGCAAACCGTGCTTGAGCGGGGCAATATCTCCACCTGGAACGCTTTCGTCGCGGCGCTCCAGCGGCAACTGCCACGGCTCGACTCCGACCGTGGCGCCGGCCTGGCCGTTCTGACAGAAACGGTCACCTCACCGACCCTGGGTGCTCAGCTCAAATCGCTCTTGGCTCGCTGGCCCCAGGCCCAGTGGCATCAATATCAACCGCTGCACCGATCCAACGTGCGGTCCGGTGCCCACCTGGCCTTCGGAGAGCAACTTACGCCGCTCTACCGTTTCGATCGGGCCGACGTGATCGTGAGCTTCGATTGCGATTCTCTCACTCAGCTGCCCGGCGCCACCCGTTATGCCCGCGATTTCAGCCGCCGCCGCCAGCCGCTAACTCGACCTGACAATCGCGACGCGTCAGACTCGCCGTCAACCGCTGCCCCGAGCCAGCCCATGTGCCGGCTGTACGCGATCGAAAGCTCACCGACACTCGTCGGGGCCGCAGCCGATCATCGCTGGCCGCTACGGGCACAGCAGATCGAACCGCTACTGCGAGAGCTTGCTCAACGCTTGGGAGTCGGCGGCCTCCGCGAAGCCGACGACGAGCGCGCAGCGCCCCCACGCCGGCGATCCCCCTAGCGGCGCTTGATGCGATCGTGGCGGATCTTCGGGCGCACCGCGGTAGAAGCCTGGTGGTCGTAGGCGATGGCCATTCGCCGGCGGCCCATGCCCTGGCCCATGCAATCAATCATCATCTCGAGAACGTGGGCCGAACGGTCGAGTTCCGCGAACCGGTCGAGATCGAGCCGGTCGACGAGACGGCGTCGCTCAGTGCATTGACGCAGGCATTGGCGGCGGGCGAGGTCCGCATTCTGCTGATCCTGGGGGGCAATCCGGTTTATGACGCACCCGGCGAGCTTGGTTTTGCCGGGGCACTCGCACGGGCGCTGGGCATCGGCGGAGCGTCGGTTGGAATTCGCGCCGGATCGCAATCAACCGCGCCGCTCGAACTCTGCGTTCACCTGGGGCAATATGCGGACGAGACGAGCCGGCTGGCCCATTGGCATATTCCCGCGGCCCACTACCTCGAATCGTGGGGCGATGTCCGGGCGTTCGACGGCACCGCAGCGATCCTGCAGCCGCTCATCGCGCCGCTCTATGGCGGCAAAACGGCGCACGAGATGCTTTCTCTGTTGATGGGCCGGCCGGGCCAGGGCGCTTACGACACCGTGCAAGATCACTGGCGCGGGCAGTTCGGTGCAGAGGCGTTTGCGGCCCAATGGCAACGGATGGTGCATGACGGACTGCTGGCGGATTCGCAGGCTCCGCTCCGCGAGCCCACTTTGCAATGGAAGGATCGGCCGGAACCGCGGCACAGCACCTTCAGCCACGCGTCGGCCTCCGAACATCCGGCGACGGACAAGCGCGGACGGGTGGAAGTCGTCTTTCTGGCCGATCCGTCGGCGGTTGACGGCAGGTTTGCCAACAATGCCTGGCTTCAGGAATTGCCACGGCCACTGACCAAGCTGGTATGGGACAACGCCGCGCTGGCCAGTCCGCAGACTTGCGAGCGACATGGACTGCAAAACGGCGATCTGATCGAGCTGGAATTTGGCGCTGGGCGAATCGTCACCGCGCCGGTTTGGCTGCTGCCCGGCCAGGCCGACGATTGCATTGCCCTGACGTTAGGCTATGGGCGCACCCACTCCGGCCGGGTCGGCACGGGAGTGGGTTACGACGCCTATCCCGGCCTGCCGGCCGACGGCGTCCGCTGGGTCGCCGATGTTCCGATCCGCAAGACCGGCGGGCATCACCACCTTGTCGCCACTCACGGACATTGGAGCATGGAGGGGCGCGACTTGGTCCACACCGCACGGGCTGCGGACCTTGCGGCGGAACGGACCACGAGCGCGGCCCATTCTCCGCCTGTTGCCCGTTCGGCGCCCGCCGGCGGCCAGCCGGACTCAACGGAATTGATCACGCTTTACCCACAGGACTTCACCTACCCGGCGGACATGAATAAGTGGGGCATGGTCATCGACCAGACAGGCTGCATCGGCTGCAACGCCTGCATCGTGGCCTGCCAGGCCGAGAACAACATTCCCACGGTCGGCCGGGAGCAATGCGACCGTGGCCGCGAAATGCACTGGCTGCGGGTCGACCGCTATCACCGCGGCCCGCTCGAGAACCCGGAGACATTCTTCCAGCCCGTGCCCTGCATGCAATGCGAAGATGCCCCCTGCGAGCTGGTCTGCCCGGTGGGCGCGACGCTGCACGATGCCGAGGGGCTCAATAACATGGTGTACAACCGCTGCGTCGGCACGCGGTACTGCTCGAACAATTGCCCCTACAAAGTCCGGCGGTTCAACTTCCTGAACTTCACCGGGATCGTCGAGCCGACGCTCAAGCTGCTGCAGAATCCCGAGGTGACCGTCCGCAGCCGGGGCGTGATGGAGAAGTGCTCCTACTGCGTGCAGCGGATCGACGCCACCCGAATCCAGGCCAAGAAGGAGAATCGCCCCATCCACGATGGCGAGCTGCTGACCGCCTGCCAGGCGACTTGTCCGACGCGGGCGATCACGTTCGGCAACCTCAACGATCCGTCGAGCGCGGTGGCCCGGCTGCAGTCTTCTCCGCTCCGCTACGCATTGCTGGAAGAGCTGGGTACGCGGCCGAGGACAACCTACCTGGCGCACGTCACGAATCCCCATCCGGACCTCGCCCGCGGCCAGCTTGCAGACGCTCCCGTGCCTGGCAGTCAGCCCACCGGCGAACAAACGGAAGCGGCGGCGGCGGCCCACGAGGCGGAAGCGGCCGCGGTCGGCCCAACTCCTTCTCAGCCGGAGAGGCTGCCATCGGAGGCGCTGCCATGAACGCCGCCACCGAGCGGGAGTACGCAGCCCGACTGCACGCGGCCGGACTCGCCGCAGCCGACGATGTGCCGGTGCTGGCCGCAGGCGAAACGTATGCCTCGGTGACCGACCGGATCAGCGAGATCGTGCTTTGCCGCCGCGCGCCGTGGCACTGGTACGTGGGACTGGGCGTGTCGGCGCTCGTGACAACCTTGTTCTTGGCCACAACCTGGCACGTGCTCACGACGGGCATCGGCATCTGGGGCAACAACATCCCCATTGCCTGGGCATTTCCGATCGTGAACTTCGTCTGGTGGATCGGCATCGGTCATGCCGGCACGTTCATCTCGGCCTTCTTGCTGCTCTTGCACCAGCAGTGGCGGACCAGCATCAACCGCTTCGCCGAGGCAATGACGCTGTTCGCCGTGACTTGCGCCGGATTGTTTCCGCTGCTGCACATGGGCCGGCCCTGGGTCTTTTACTGGTTGCTGCCCTACCCCAGCACGATGACCGTCTGGCCGCAATTTCGCAGTCCGCTGGTCTGGGACGTGTTCGCCGTGTCGACCTACTTCCTGGTGTCGCTGCTCTTCTGGTACGCCGGGCTGATTCCGGACATGGCGGCGATGCGCGACCGGGCCACGCACACCGTGGCCCGCGTGTGCTACGGCGTGCTCGCCCTCGGGTGGCGCGGATCGGCCCGGCACTGGCAGCGGCACCAGCAAGCGTATGTGCTGTTGGGCGGGTTGGCCACGCCGCTGGTGATTTCGGTCCACAGTATCGTGGGCATGGATTTTGCCGTGGCGATTTTGCCCGGCTGGCACAGCACGATCTTTCCGCCGTACTTCGTCGCCGGAGCGATCTTTTCCGGCTTTGCAATGGTCCTGACGCTGGCGATCCCGCTCCGCTGGCTCTATGGCCTGGAGAACTACCTGACGCTCAAGCACTTGGGCAATGCGGCCAAGGTGATGATTCTGACCGGCTCGATCGTCGGCTTCGGCTACGCCACCGAAGCCTTCATGGCCTGGTACAGCGGCAGTCCCTACGAGCGCTACGTTGCGCTGAATCGGGTGCTGGGACCCTACGCCTGGAGCTACTTCTGCCTGCTGACGATCAACTTCTGCATTCCGCAGTTGTTTTGGATTCCGCGCATCCGGGCCAATGTGCTGCTGCTCTGGGTGCTGTCGCTGGTGATTCAATTCGGCATGTGGCTGGAGCGGTTCATGATCATCATTACCAGCCTGCAGCGCGACTATCTGCCTACCAGTTGGCACATGTACTACCCGACGTTTTGGGACTTCTCGATGCTGCTGGGCACGATTGGTTTGTTCTTTACCTTGTTCTACCTGTTCATCCGCATCCTGCCGATGATGTCGATCAGCGAGCTCAGGGAACTGGTACACCAGCGGCAAGGCGCCACACCGGGAGTCGCGCATGAACTCCGCAACTGACGGGCAATTTGGCCTGTTGGCCCAATTCGAGACCCCCGAAGCCCTGATCGCGGCCGCCCGGCGGGCAACTGAAGCGGGTTTCCGCCGGATCGAGGCCTACAGCCCGTTTCCGGTCGAGGGTCTCGACGAAGCCCTGGCCCGGCCGGGTACGGCAATCCCGGCCCTGGCCCTGGTCGGCGGTGTGCTGGGAGCCATCAGCGCGTACGCGCTGGAGTATTATTGCCTGGCGATTGGCTATCCGATCAACGTCGGTGGCCGGCCCTTGAACAGTTGGCCGTCATTCATGCCGATCGTCTTCGAGCTGACCGTGCTCGGCGGATCGCTGGCTGCATTTTTCGGGTCGCTGGTGCTCAACGGGTTTCCGCACCCCTACCATCCGCTGTTCAACGTGCCCGAGTTCAAGCGAGCCAGCCGCGACCGGTTTTTCCTCTCGATCGAAACCACCGATCCGCTCTTCGACTTGGAGCGCACGCGGCACTTCTTGGCCGAGCTGGCCGCCGAACAGGTCTTCGAGGTGCCCCGATGACGCGTTCCGGTCAGACGATCGACGTCCGACGGCGGTCACGGCCCACGGGCAGCAATCAGCGCGCTGGTAGCGGAGCGCTGCCGATGTTCTGCCTGGTGGCTTGCAGCCTGGCGGGATGCGACATGCTCGACATGTACGATCAGCCGCGTTACAAGCCGCTGGCCGCCTCGGAGTTCTTCCCCGACGGTATGTCGGCCCGGCCCCTGATTGCCGGCACGATAGCCCGGGGCCAATTGCACGAAGACAGCGCCTTTTACACCGGCAAAGTCGACGGTCGCTACGTCGACGAATTGCCGATCGAGCTCGATGCCGGCTTGCTCGACCGCGGCCGCGAGCGGTTCAACCTGTTCTGCTCGGCGTGTCACGGACAGACCGGCTACGGAAACGGAATGGTCGTCGAGCGGGGGTTCAAGCGACCGCCTTCCTATCACACGCCCCGGGTCCGCGGACTGGCAGTGGGCAATTTCTTCGAAATCATGACGAACGGCTTCGGCGAAATGCCGCCGCTGAATCTGCAAACCGAGCCGCGCGACCGCTGGGCGATTGCGGCCTACATTCGGGCGCTGCAGTTGAGCCAGGACGCGCGGCTGGACGACGTCCCGGATAAGTTCCGGACGACATTGCGCGAGGCAACCGACTTCCGGCTCGACGACCCGGGAGCCCAGTCCCCGTTTGGCACCGCTGCGCAGGAGAACGTCGCCCGGCCGGCCAGCGAATCGCTCCCCGATCGGCTCGCGCCGCCGGACAGGAAGCAGTCCGAGCTGCAGCCGGAGAGCCGGCCATGAGTGCTCACGGCGCAGACCAGAACCGTGCCCCCGTCCCCTTCCAGGCGGCGGCGACACACGAGCGGCTGCGCTCCTGGCAGCGGCGGGCGCTGGTTGTCGGCCTGATCGGAACCGCTGCCTGCGTGGCCGGAATGTTCGAGTCACCGCAGCTGTTTGTCGCCGGCTATCTGGTCGCCTTCTTGTTTTGGCTCGGTATTTCGCTGGGTGCCTGGGTCCTGCTGATGATCCACGCGCTGACCGCCGGCCGGTGGGGTCAGATCCTGCGTCCCGCGCTGACCGCCGCGCTGCCGACCGTGCCGCTGATGGCCGTGGCATTCATCCCGCTCGGCCTGTTGCCCCAGGAGGTTTTTCCCTGGGCCAGCGGATTCTCCGGAGAACCCGGCGCCGGCCGCCCGCTGGCAACCGCCGCCTATTTGAACGACGATGCTTGGCGAATGCGGGCAGCCATGTACTTCGTCGTGTGGTCGACTTGGGCTCTGCTGTTGTGGCGCTGGTCGCGGGACACCGACCCGGATGAAGCGCTCCGCCACGAGCGCTGGCGATATCGCCTGAGCGGGCCTGGCATGCTCGTGTTTGCGTTGACCGTCGAGTTGGCCTCACTCGATTGGAGCATGTCGCTCGATCCCTATTGGTACTCGACGATCTTCGGCGTTACCACGATGGCTGGGCAGGTTTCAGCGGGCATGGCGGCCGCGATCGCGCTGGTCACTCTCTTCCTCCCGGCGGGGCCCTGGCAAAGCTGCGCTGACGCGCCGCAATTGCCGCGACCTGGGCAGTCTGCTGCTCACCGCGGTTCTCTTCTGGACCTACGCCGCGTTCATGCAGTACCTGATTATCTATTCCGGCGATCTGCCGATCGAAGTCCGCTGGTACGTCGCACGCACCGGCGGACCGTGGTTGCTCGAAGGGCGGCTGTTGGCGCTGCTCCACTTTGCCGTGCCCTTCCTGCTTTTGCTGCAGCGGCCGATCAAGGAAATCCCGAGTCGGCTAGGCGGCGTGGCCCTGTTGCTCCTGGTCATGCAGCTGGTCGACTGGCACTGGCTGGTGATGCCCGCGGTATCGCCGCGCCGGTTCGAGCTGCCTTGGACGCTGTTGGCGGCGCTGGCGGCGATCGGCGGCTTTTGGGCCAGCCTGTTCTGCCGCCAGTTGGCCGCCGAAATCGTGCGTCCCGCCTGGGCCTGGAGCGAGCCATGAGCGACGCGAACGATCCCGGGCGCGCCCCTCGCGGCACGTCCCACTCGCGGGGCCAGCACGAACAGAGCGACGCCAACGCCTGGGCCGTCGCCGGGTTGGCCGTCAGCGTCCTGCTGGTGATCGCGATTGCCCAGCCGCTGGTCAGCGAGGTATTCGATTGGCTCCGCGCCGGGCGTCGGAATCCAACCCGCCCCGGGCCCCGCTGGCAGTCACGGCCGAACCCCCGCCTCCGCGATTGCAAGTCAGCCCGCCGGTCGATCTCGACCGGCTCCGTGCGGACGAGCATCAGGTGCTGAGCGAGTACGCCTGGCTCGACCGGGAGCGTGGGACTGTGCGGATTCCAATCGATCGGGCAATAGATCTGGTACTCAAGCGCGGTTTGCCACGACCCGAGACGCCGCGCGTTCGCGACGCGAGCCCGCCCCCTGTACCCCAAGTCAATCCGCCGGCGGTTTCCGCGTCGGCCAACGATACCGATGACGGCAACTCACCGGATGCTGAACCTGCACCGGCACAGCCCGCGGGGGCCGTGGAAACTACGCCCAACTGAAATCCAACGACGGCAAATCATGGCCGGCCGACAAACAACCTACTGTGGCGGAACGCTACGAACTGTCCGCAGCGACATGCGCTCCGCGCCATTCGCACTTGCTGGGTAGTGGCGGCTCATCTGCTCCTCCTGCCTTCTCCGGTCCGAGCTCAGATCCCCGCACCGCGGCCCGGCATCTTGCGCGGCGCAACCATCGAGCAGCGGCTTGATGCGCAGCTGCCGCTGGAGCTGGAATTTCGGAACGAGGCGGGCCAAACGGTGCGGCTCGCAGACTACTTCGGCACCAAGCCGATCGTGTTGACCTTGGTCTACTACCGCTGCCCGATGCTCTGCAATCAGGTGCTTAACGGCCTGCTCAAGAGCAGCCAGGGCATACCGCTGGAAATCGGCCGCGACTACGACGTGCTGACGGTCAGCTTCGACGATCGCGAAGGGCCGGAGCTGGCCCGTGAGAAGCGGGCGGGTTACGTAGCCAAATATCGGCGGCCCGGGGCTGCGGACGGGTGGCATTTTCTGACCGGCGAGCGGGCGTCGATCGAAGCGCTGGCCGCGGCCGTCGGATTTGGCTTTCGCTATGATCCGGCCAGCGATCAGTTCGCCCATGCCAGCGGCATCCTGGTGCTGACGCCCGGCGGCCGCATCTCGCGCTACTTCTACGGCATCGACTATCCGCCCGGCGATTTGCGGCTGGGATTGGTCGAAAGCGCCGCGGGCAAGATCGGTTCGCCCGTCGACCGGATTCTGCTGCTCTGCTACCACTACGACCCGCTCACGGGGCGCTACGGGCTGGCGATCGCGCGGCTGCTGCGGGCAGGCGGCTTGCTGACGCTGGCCGTGTTGGGGACGTACCTGTTCCGGATGTTTCGCCGCGAGCGCCGGTTGCCGCGGCTGACGGCGCCCCCGACGCCCCCTGCCCGCCCGTCGCAGCAAGCGGACTGGAGCCAGGACCATGATCGACGAAGGCTTCCGCCTGTTTCCGGTGTCGGCCTCGGCGATGGCGGAGGACGTCGACGCCCTGTTTCTCAGCCTCCTCGGGCTGAGTGCGATCCTGGTGCTGGGTATTGCCGGCGCTATTTTGTATCTGTCCATCAAATATCGCCGCGGCTCGGCTGCCGACCGCTCGGGAGCCGCGTCGAGCAACCTTCCCGTCGAGATCACTTGGATCGTCCTGCCGTCGGTGATCAACCTGGGCATCTTCGGCTGGGGCGCGGCGGTCTACTTTCGCCAGCAGGCGGCGCCGTCCGAGGCGCTCGAAATCCACGTCGTCGGCAAGCAGTGGATGTGGAAGTTTCAACATCCCGACGGCCACCGCGAGATCAACGAGCTGCACGTGCCGCGGGGCAAGCCGGTCCGCCTGAAGATGATCTCCGAAGATGTGATCCACGACGTCTACATTCCGGCCTTCCGCATCAAGCAGGACGTGCTCCCGGGGGAATACTCCAGCGAGTGGTTCGAGGCCACGGCGCTCGGCGAGTACCGCTTGTTCTGTGCCGAATACTGCGGCACCCAGCATTCGCGAATGGGCGGGAAGGTCGTCGTGCTCGAGCCGGCCGAGTACGAGTCCTGGCTGGCCAGCGCGTCTCAGGTCGAGTCACCGGTCGAGGCCGGCCGGCGGTTGTTCGCAGAGATGAGCTGCACGACCTGCCATCGGGGCGGCGGCGTCGACAGCCGCGCGCCGCCGCTGGACAACCTGTTCGGCTCGGCCGTGCCGCTGGCCGACGGCACGACCGTCGTGGCCGACGAGGACTACTTGCGCGAGTCGATCCTGCGGCCGGCGGCCAAGGTAGTGGCCGGCTACAAGCCGATCATGCCCCCCTTCGACCGGCAGATTGGCGAGGAAGGCCTCGCCGACCTGGTGGCCTACCTCAAATCGCTGGCCAATCAACACCCCGACCAGAGTCCGCCATGAGCGCAAGCCCAGTGCTCTCCGCGCGCGGCGGCTTCAGCCGGCCGCCCCACGATTACCTGACCGACGGCCAGACGATCCGCTCCTGGCTGCTGTCGACCGACCATAAGCGGATCGCGATTCTGTATCTGTTCGGGGTGACGTTCTTTTTCGTGATCGGCGGAGCCGCCGCGACCCTGGTGCGGCTGGAGCTGGCCACGCCCCAGGCCGATCTCGTGCAATCCGAGACCTACAACAAGCTGTTCACGATGCACGGCGTGCTGATGGTCTGGTTCTTTTTGATTCCCTCGATTCCATCGGTGCTGGGAAATTTTCTGGTGCCGCTGATGATCGGGGCCCGCGATCTGGCTTTTCCGCGGCTGAATTTGCTCAGCTGGTACATCTATATTCTGGGGGGCTGCTTCACGCTCTGGGCCGTGGTGCGCGGCGGGGTCGACACCGGTTGGACCTTCTACACGCCCTACAGCAGCGTCTACTCGAACACGCACGTGATGGCCACCGCGGTCGGCGTGTTCATCACCGGCTTTTCGTCGATTCTGACCGGCCTGAATTTTCTGGTGACGATCCACCGCCTGCGCTGTCCGGGCCTCACCTGGTTCCGCCTGCCGCTGTTCATTTGGGCGATCTACGCGACTAGCCTGCTGCTGGTGCTGGTCACGCCCGTGCTGGCGATTACGCTCGCCCTGGTGGTGCTGGAGCGCTGTTTCGGATTCGGAATCTTCGATCCCGCGCTGGGCGGAGATCCGCTGTTGTTCCAGCACCTGTTCTGGTTCTACTCGCATCCGGCGGTCTACATCATGATTCTGCCCGGCATGGGAGTGGTGCCGGAAATCATCGCCTGCTTCGCCCGGCGGCGGCCGTTCGGTTATGCCTTCATCGGCTTCTCCAGCTTTGCCATCGCGATCTACGGGATGCTGGTCTGGGGCCATCACATGTTCGTCAGCGGGCAATCGGTTTATGCCGGCATGGTGTTCTCGCTGCTCAGCTTTCTAGTCGCGGTCCCCTCGGGCGTGAAAGTGTTCAACTGGACGGCCACGCTCTACAAGGGCTCGATCACGTTCGAAACGCCGATGCTCTACGCCCTGGGCTTCATCGGCTTGTTCACGGTCGGCGGGCTGACGGGGTTGTTTCTGGCCGCTCTGGGGGTCGATGTGCACGTGCATGACACCTATTTCGTGATCGCCCATTTCCACTACATCATGGTCGGCGGCATGGTGATGGCCTATCTGGGCGGAATCCATTTCTGGTGGCCGAAGATCACCGGCCGGATGTACCCCGAATCCTGGGCCCGGCTGTCGGCCATCCTGATCTTTGTCGGCTTCAATCTGACCTTCTTTCCCCAGTTCGTCCTCGGCTACCTCGGCATGCCGCGGCGATATCACGTCTATCCCGACTCGTTCCAGGTGCTCAACGTGATGTCGTCGGCCGGGGCCTCGATTCTGGCCTTGGGCTATCTGTTTCCGCTGACCTATTTGATCTGGTCGTTGCGCTATGGGCCTTGGGCCGGCCCGAATCCGTGGCACGCGACCGGCCTGGAATGGCGGACCACGTCGCCGCCCCCCACTCACAACTTCGACCACACGCCGGTGATGTATGAGGAGGCGTACGACTACGCCAATCGGCCGGAGCCGGCTGCCGTGCCCGAGGAGGTGGTCCATGCCTGAGCTGGCGACCGATCGGCGCCCGTTGGTAGCCCCGCAGTTCGACGACCTCGAGCAACAGCACGAGGCGGGCGAGCTGGGGATGTGGGTGTTCCTGGCCACCGAGGTGATGTTCTTCGGCGGGCTGTTCTTGGCCTATATGGTCTATCGCCTGAATTACGAGCCGGTCTTCGCCACCGCCAGCCACCGTTTGAACCTGCCTTTGGCCACGTTCAATACGGCAGTCCTGCTCACCAGCAGCCTGACCATGGTGCTGGCCGTCCGGGCCGCGGCGCTGGGGGCTCGGCGAACAACCGCCTTGTTGCTGGCGGCGACCGGCTTGCTCGGCATCGCTTTTCTGGCGATCAAGTTTTTCGAATACTACAGCGAACACCGCGAGGGGCTGATTCCGCTATTCGGGCTCGACTTCGACTGGCCGATCGCGACGGCCCCGCAAGCCGCGCTGTTCTTCAATCTCTATTTCCTGATGACCGGGCTGCATGCCGTACACATGCTCGTGGGCCTGACGGTCGTCGCGGTCATCGGCCTGGCAGTCTGGCGTGGCCGGCTGCTCGGCCGGCGGTCGATGCCGGTCCATGCCGTGGGATTGTACTGGCACTTTGTCGACATCGTGTGGGTGTTCTTGTACCCGCTGTTATATCTCGTCGGGGGGCGGGGCGGATGACACGCGGTCCGGAGGTGAGAACCTGTTTGGCCGTTTGGCTGGCGCTGCTGGCCCTGCTTGCCCTCACGTTCCTGGCCGGCGACTTGCTGGACGTGGGCCGCTGGAACTTCGTCATCGCTGTGACGATTGCCGCGAGCAAGGCGCTGCTCGTGGCGCTATTCTTCATGCAGATCTACTACAGTCGGCCGCTGACCCGCCTGGCCGCCGGCAGCGGGCTGTTCGTCCTCTCGATCCTGCTCGGCTTGGCACTGTGCGATTATCTGTCCCGCGCGCCGCAGTCGAACCGGCCCGGCACCCAGTCAGCCTCGCGGCCCGGTTGACCGGCACTGGCGTGCGCCATGTGCATTCGGCCGAAGCAGAATTCACAGTTCGCGCGCGCTGATTTCGATTTGTCCAGGTTGTTTATTCGCCGGCCGATACTCCGCGTCCAGTCGCCGATTGGTTGCGGCCTGTCGCCCTTAGGTGCTCAGGCCCGCGACTGGAACGCGTTTTGCTCCGCAAGGCTGCTGTGGGCATTTTTCCCCTCGCAGCTTTCGGTGTACCCATGAATGGTAGTCCTCAGGCGGATGTTGCCGCGACCGCCCCGACGGTCGTGACCTGCTACTCGGTTTTCGAGCAGATCTTTCCCGCCTGCGGCCTGCTCGACTACACGGAGGGGATTTATCCTTCGCCTGCCACCCCTTACGAAGAGGCCCAACGAAATCAGATTCGTTACGTGCTGGACCAGGCCCGGTGCACGGCGGGAACGCGCATTCTCGACGTGGGCTGCGGCAATGGAACGCTGCTGCTCGAGGCCCGGCGGCGCGGCGCCGGGCGATCGGAATCACGATCTCCCCGGAGCAAGTGCAGCGTTGCACGAGCCAGGGACTCGACGTGCGTCTGCTGGACTATCGCAATCTCGACGACTCGTTTTCCCGGCGGTTCGACGCGGTGATCGCGAACGGGCCGATCGAACACTTCGTCCAGCCCGAGGTGGCCGCTGACGGCGGCGCCGACAGAGTCTATCAGGACATGTTCCATACACTCCACCAGGCAATCGACCCGACGTCGCCGGTGCGTCGGCTGGTCAACACGACGATCCATTTCGCCCGAGCTCCACGGCCCGGCGATCTGCTCCGCAGCCCTTGGGAGTTCTCCGCCGGTTCGGACCGCTGGCATTGGGCCTGGCTGGAGCGCAGCTTCGGCGGCTGGTATCCGCAGCCGGGGCAATTCGCGCGGTGCGCGGCGGGCCGGTTTCGCCTGCTGCGGTCGGTTGACGGAACGCACGATTACTATTTAACGTCCGAGCATTGGCTGCACCGCATTCGAAAGGCCCTGGCCTCATCGGAAGTCCTGCGTGTCTTGGGCAGAACGGTCCGCCTGTGGACGCACTCCTTGCGGCAATTCTGCGACATGGTCATGTGCATGCTGATCACCGAGTCTTGGAACTGGCAGTTTCGAGGGCCGAACCCGCCCACCCGCCTGCTGCGGCAGACCTGGGAGTACGATGCCTGAACGGCTGCGTGCGTGATGGCAGGCGACTCCCCAGAAGGGAAGCCCGATATGTCTCGTCCCACAACCAAGCCCGGAACCCGCGCTCGCTGGGTGGGCAAAGTGAAGACGGTCTCCACGTATCCTCCCGAGGGCGTCTTCACGCAGGACGCCGAAACGATCGCCCGCGTCATGGCCAGCAAGCAGGTCAGTCCCAAGGGAATCGGATCGGCGATCCGCATGGTGCAATATTTCATCAATCGGGCCGGCAAAGGCCTGTCGAAAGCCCGCCTGCGCGAGCTCGACAAGGCCAAGCATCTGCTCCAAGCGAAGCTCGAGCGCCAGCGGCGCCGCCCGAAGGCCTGAGGCGGAATGCGGCGCGTGTCGAAGTCCAGAGCGTCGCCTGGGCCAACGTCGAGCCAGTCGAAGAGCCGCGCGGCGCGATGCAGCCGGTCCGGAAGAACAATGCCGCCCGCTCGTGTAGCTGGACCTGCCCTGCTTCGATCGCGCGAGGGAATGCTTGTCGCGCAACGCCCTGCGCAGGCGATGGCCGGCTCGCGATCCGGATCTTCAGAACGCACAGCGTCGAGAGTCGACGGAGTCGAGATGAGAATGCCCGCTGGCGAGCTTCGTGCGGATGCCGTGCCCCACTCGTTCTCCTCTCCGCTTTCTCTTCTGGATTCTCTTTTTCTTGCGGCCAGACCGCAACACATCGGTGCGACAGGAGACGAATAGAACTGTTTTCGAGAGCGTTCCGGACTGACCCAGCGAGATGAATGTCTGACCGCGTTTTGTCGCGCGATCGGCGAGGCCATCACGATTTGGGACGCCCCTTCCCCTGTCGACCGCGCTTCTTGGTAGCTGTGCGCGGGGACTTTCGCCGCGCCGAATCGGCGGCCGGTGCGGCTGGCTTGCGCCGCGCCGCCCTGCCACGGGCAATGCCGCCATCGCCGGCAGTCGCCGTGTCCCCGGCAGCACGCCCTGGACGCTTCACGGCGCGGTCGCGCCCAACACGTTTTGGCGCTGCGACGGCTGCCGGCAGACGCGCTGTGCGGGATTTCGAATCGCCTCGTTGCGCCCCGGGAGCCGATCGGACCGTTGTGGGCGCGGCTCCTTCGAGCTCGATGCCGAAAATCTCGGGCAGGTCCCCGGCGGCCAGCTCTTTCTCGGCGCCTCGCTGCCTGGCCTTGCCGAACTTGGCGATCTGCCTCACGCCGTCCACAAGTTTCCGATGATCCACCTGGCGAAGCACGAAGAGCAGCTCAGGCTGATGATCCAATCGCGCACCGACGCCGAACAGCGTCGCCGCGACATGCTTGCACATGCCGGCCCAGTCGGGACACGTGCAATTCATTGAAATCTCATTCGGCTTGGGAAACAGGCCTTCGTCGCGATGGGTGACGATCTGCATCACCTCCTGAGAAAGGCGGCCTTGGAGAAGCTCTACGAGCGAGCCGATCTGGCCTCCGCACCGCGACCGCACTCGCTCCCAGGCGGCTTTTTTGAGCGGCGAAACCGTAATCTCCACTTCATAGACTTCGGTGCCACTGACGAGGGCCGAAACCCGGCCGCCTTCGATTTGCAGATGGATCACCGAACCATTGCGGACATAGGTCCGCCCGCGGGGCAGCCGGTTGGCGTAATCGCTATAAGCTTCCAAATGTTCGCACCAGGATTTGCCCCAAAAGGTGGTGGCAATCGCGCGGCCGTGGACTTCCACGGGACAGACGACCTGCCCTTGCTTGGCAAGTTGAGTGCGTTTGCGATTCGCTTTGGCCCGCCGTTGACCTACGCTGACGTAAGGCTTGAACCGCCAGAAGCTCATGGCGAAATCCCTTTCTCTCGGAGTGAATCGGTTCAGGAGGCGACTGCCTGGCGAATGTCGAGCGAAACAAACCGCAACAGTTGTTCGTCGTCCATTTCACTCAAGGCCCGTTCAGCTCCGCCGGCGATCAGCTCTTGAGCCAGGCCCTGCTTGCTGGCAATTAGCTCGTCGATGCGCTCTTCGATTGTACCGCGACAGACAAACTTGTGAACAAACACGTTTCGGCGTTGGCCGATCCGAAACGCGCGATCGGTCGCCTGGTTTTCCACGGCCGGGTTCCACCAGCGGTCGAAGTGGATCACGTGCGACGCGGCGGTCAGATTCAGCCCCACGCCGCCGGCCTTGAGCGAGAGCACGAAAAACGGCGGTCCCTCCTCGCGATTGAACGCCTCGACCAGTTCCCTGCGCTTGCCGACCGCCGTTTGCCCATGCAGCGTCAAGCCGGTCCGGCCGAAAACGTCGGTCAGAAACTCGGCCAGGGGCGCAGTCATTTCGCGAAATTGGGTAAACACCAACGCTTTCTGCTGCCGCTCCGCCAATTCGCCGCAGATTTCCGCCAACCGGGCGAATTTTCCACTCTGGGCGGCCGGGAACTCGCTCTCGCCCAGTGCCAGCGCCGGATGGTCGCAAATCTGCTTGAGCCGCATCAGCGTGGCCAGCACGATGCCGCGCCGCTGAATCCCCTCGGACCGATCGAGCGATTTCGCCAGATCGGCCACGGCCCGCTCGTAGGTCGCGGCCTGGCGCCGGGTGAGCTGGCAGTAGGCGTTCACCTCGATTTTGTCGGGCAGGTCGGAGATGACTTGTTTGTCGGTCTTCAAACGTCGCAGAATATAAGGCTGGATCAATTTCCGTAGCGGACCAAACCGGTCGTGCGGCCGGGCGGCCAGTTTTTTGGTGACCGCGGCGAATTCTTTGGCGCCCCCCAACAGGCCGGGGTTCAAGAAATCGAACAGCGACCATAAATCCGCGAGTCGATTCTCGACCGGCGTACCCGTCAGTGCAACCCTGGCCGTGGACTTGAGCTTTCTGGCCGCCTGAGCTTGACGAGTGCCGGCGTTCTTGATGTTTTGCGCCTCATCGACGATAACCAGCTGCCAGTCTTCGCGCAGCAGCCAATCAGTGCGGGTCAACATGCCGTAGGTCGTGATGACCAGGTCGCTGTCGCTCGGACCCGCGGCGTGTTTGCCACGGGCCGTCGAACGGGAACTCGTGCCCCCGCGCTCCGACGGATGCACGACTAGCGTTCTCAGCGACGGTGCGAACCGGGCCAATTCGCTTTTCCAATTGGCCACCAGCGATGCCGGCACCACCAGCAGGCTCGAGCGTCGCGGTGCGGCGGGTGGCCGCTGGCGGTGCTTTATTTCCAGCAACAGCGCGATGACTTGGATCGTCTTGCCCAAGCCCATGTCATCGGCCAGGCAAGCCCCGAGCCCCAATCGGGTCGTAAATCGCAGCCAGGCGAGACCGGCTCGCTGATACGGCCGTAACGTCGCCTGCAAACCGGCCGGTTGCCGGCTGTCGTCGAGCTGCGCTGCGTGCAGTTCGCGGAGGGTTGCTTCCAGGGCTGGACCGGCGGTGATGCCGGTCCAGTCGACCGTGCCCACCGGCGGGGCGGTCGCGCCCGCCTCCAGGCCGATGCCCGAAAGGAGCCGCATGCCGGCGAAGAACGAGAGGCCGCCAACGCCCGTTTCGCGCTCGATTTTCTTCCAATGTGCCAGCGCCTTGCGCAGTTTACGCGCGGTCGACTTCGACCCAGCGCCCTTTGAGCCACACCAGATCGTCTGAGGATTTCAGCAATTGCTCCAGTTCTTTGCCATCGAGCGCTTCCCCTTCCAGCGCCACGTCGACCGAGAAATCGAGCAGTGCTTCCGTCGTTAACATGCCGACTTGCCGCTGGCCGACGTTCAGGTTGACGACCGGCCGCGGCGGACGGCCGGCGCACCACCAGTCGGGCACGCGCACCAGCAGGCCGCTCTCTTCAAAGCGCGGAATGTCTTGCAGGAAGCGGTACGCCTGGGACGGTGTCCAGGGCTGCGGCCGGAACACATCGCCCGATTCGACCAATTCACTGGCCAGCGCGCTGCTCTGGGCGGCTTGATTGACCGGGGTCAACAGCGACAGCAGTGCGGGGCGGTTTTCGTCGCCCAGGTATTCCTTAGAGCGCTTCCCCCAAGGGCTTATGCTGCGGACGACCGGCGCTCGACAAGCGACCGGTGTAGGTCGCCAGAAAAGCAAACGGATGCTCACGATCGCGTTTATTCTCGGCCAGATGAAAAGTCACTCGCCCGACCTGCCGCCAGAGCGGGTTCTTCTGGCGAAGATATTCGGCCAGTCCGCCCGCATGATTCGCGCCCTCATTCCGCACCCATTGGTCGAGCTCGATCCACCAGCCCGCGAGCGCCTCGACGTTCAGATATTCGCCGCCGCGCAGGGGGGAGCGGCCTGCGCAGCCCGGCCAGTTGGTGGTTGTCGGGAGCGATTGGGCCGGCCGCGGCACTCGCTTGCAAGCCCGGTGTCTGGCAGAGCTTGGTCAGATACCCGCCGGCGAACTCCCGCGCGAACGCCAAGTCCGGCGGCAGCCGCGACTCCAGCTCCGCAGTCGCCAGATGCAGCAATCCGGCGGCGGCCGACGTCCGAAAGGCTTTGACGATGCGCCGCGCACACGCCGCGTCGACGAGCTCACTCCGCTGCCCTTCGTGCTCTTCGACGAACAGGTGCCCCGTGGGAGAAATCCGCAGCGTAAGCGTCATTCTTCGCTCGTCCGACGACAAATCCGAGGTCCCTCCGGCGCGACAGGACGACCCGGCAGATAACCGAATGCCCAGGCCCTCGCCAACCGGACGACGGCCGAGGCGGAATCTGCAGTCGCCGATACCCGCATCGGGTCCCGTGAATTTAACGGCCGGACGCTGAATGGTCGATATAAAGCCGAAAACACGCAACAAACGGCGGCCCCTGTTCGACGCCCCTCGGAGAGCAGCCGCCATCATAAGTCGGGGCGACAGGACACCCATCGAATTGTTTTTGCCATTCGCGCCGGCAGGCTTGCTATGCCGGTTCTGCCGCCAGGCGGCGCACGGGCAAGGATTTCGCGGCGCTAGCATCGTTCGATCCGGGCGTCTGGCTTCCGCCGCTAAGCAGTCGGGCCAACGTCTGGGCGAGCTGTTCCAATGACGAACGGTCGGGGAGTGTCACCGTCAAACGTGGTCGGCCCTCGGCATTCTCCTCGACGCAAGCCCGCAGCCCGGCGTGCAGGTTGGCCACCAACTCATCCGCCGGGGCCGCGGCTGGCTGCTGCGCGACGAGCTCTCCCAAGAACTTGAACGCCGCTCCCAATAGTTCGCCGCCGGCGGCCGCCACGCGATCGCGGTGTGCTTGGCCGGTATGGTCGGCATCGGCCGCCGCCTGCTGCTGGACGGTCTCGTCGCGGGCGCCTCGGGCCGGGCACCGAGCAAGATCTCCAGGCGATTCTTGAGCTCCTGCATGCCGCTGACGAGGTCGACCTGCTCGACGTCGGATTCGGAATCGAGCGCCGCCAGGGCCAGGTCTTTCTTGGCGGCGATCGTGGCCAGCAGATTTTCTTCGATCGTCCCCTCGGTGACCAACACGAACACCTGCACCGGCTGTTGCTGACCCATCCGATGCACCGGGCAATGCGCTGCTCCAGCACCGCGGGATTCCACGGCAGATCGACGTTGATGACCGTATTGGCCGCCTGCAAGTTCAGGCCGGTCGAGCCGGCGTTGGTCGTCAGGAACAGCCCGCAGTCAGGATCGGTCTGAAAGCGGTGTACCAACTCCTGGCGTTTCTGCTGCGGCACGCTGCCATCCAGGCGAACGAAGGGCAGCTTACGCTTGGCGAGCAGCGGCTCGATCAGGTCGAGCATCGTGGTCCATTCCGAGAACAGCACGACTTTGCGCCCCTGTTCTTCGAACAATCGCTCCAAGAGATCGTCGAGGTGCGCCAGCTTGGTGGAATAGGAGGGCTGCTTTTTTTCGACCAGGAATGTGCTGTTGGCGGACATGCGGCACATCAGCAGCTCTTTTTGCAGCCGCAGCAAGTCCATTTCGGTGAGGAACTTCTTGGAGGTGATCTGGCCGACGACCTGCATGTGCGCCGTGGTGCAGGACGGACTGTTCGTCGCTCGGCGGGATGCGCACGATCTCGGTGGTCCGCGGAGGCAACTCGATCTTGACGCTGTCGCGCGTGCGGCGCAGCAGGATCGGTTGGAGCCGCTCGCGCAGTTCCCCCAGGTTCTTGTAGCCCAGCACCTTGCCTTTATCGTTCACGACGCGGTGCTTATTGAAGAAGCGGAAGCCCGGCCCCAAACGCCGATCGTCGACGAACTGCACGATCGAGAAGAGATCGTCGAGCCGGTTTTCGAGCGGCGTTCCCGAAAGCACGAGCACAAACCGCGAACGCAAGCTCTTGATCACCTGGCTGGTCTTGGCCTCCCAGTTCTTGATGCGTTGGCCTTCGTCCAGGATGATCAAGTCCCAGGCCACACGCTCAATCGGCAGAATGTCGCGCAGCACCTGTTCGTAATTGCAGACGGTGAAAAAACAGTCATTCGCGTATTGATCGTTGCGCTCGGCGGCTGGTCCCGCAATCAGTTGCACGTCGCGATCGGAAAAACGATGGATCTCGCTGCGCCATTGCGACTTGAGCGACGCCGGGCAAACGACCAGCACCTTGCGGATGTCTGCCTCGCGGGCCAGCAATTCCGCGGTCCCGACGCCCTGAATCGTTTTGCCCAGTCCCATGTCGTCGGCCAGAATGGCCCGGCCCGCGCCGGCGGCAAAGGCCACGCCGTCCAGTTGATAGGGCAGCAGCGGCACCTTGAGCAGCGTTGTCCGCAACGGATGTTTGGCGGCGCCGCGTCGGATGGCCGCGGTGGTCTGGCCCAGACGCAGCTGCGCCAGGCGTTGCTGAATGAGTTCTTCGGCATCCGGATAGACGACGACCTGTTGCCCGAGTTTCTCCAACCGCGCCAGTCGCTTGACCAGATCGGGCAGGTCGTCGATTTCGCGGTCGACCAGCGGAACGACGATCGCCGCCACCTGTTCGTCCAACTCTGCGGGAATGATCAGCCGCAGCGTGACTTCGCCCGCGTAGTGCAAGTGCAGCGCGAACTCGGCCGGCCTCGGCCGCCGGCGCAGTTGGGCGGCCGTGAACCGCCGCCGAATCTTCGCGGCCACGTGCATTATGTGCTTGCAAGTCCCCAGCGTGTTGGTGCGGAAATCTGGGCATGAGCAATAAGAGTCGCCTGGCTCAAACCCTCGGAGAGCCACTCGATAGGTCTTGCCGCTGAGGTGATTCGTCACCAGGTAGTCGCTCCACGGCCGAGTGGCATCGATGGCTTTGACGGTCATCTTCTCAATGCGCAGCCCGCTCGGAACGCTCAGCAAGCACCGCTCGATCAAATCCGCTTCGCCCAGGCTTTCGACGGGAGTCCGGGGCTTCGGGGGCGGCGCCGCCAGCCCCAGCGCCATCTTGTCCTCGAGAATCAGCGAAAAAGCGGCACAGACATGCTCACAAATCCGGCGGCAATGATTGCACTGAAAGTGCAACCGGTTCCGGGCTTCGGCCATCAGCGTGATGCTGACCGTCAGCGGTCGGCCGTCGCTCGCACCGCCGGGAAACCGCAGGCGAAACAAATCGCTGCCGACGTAGACATCGTCGGGCAGCTTGAATTGCCAGGCATTGGCATTCTGCCGGATGAGCTTTCCGCCGTCGGGACCGAGCAATTTGCAGGCTTCGAGGAAGGTAAGTCGCGAGAGCCGATCCCGCAGCGACAGTTTTCTCGTCGGCAGAACTTTAGCGGCTCGTGTCTTCATGACTGGCAACTCCGTTATGAATGGGCCCAGTGCACAGCGCCGCTGTCGCACGACTTCTGGTCGAATAGTGTAACCCGACTGCACCGCCGGTAAAGCGTGTCGCGGGCCAGATTCTGCCACGGGCCTTCTTCGGCAGACCTGGGAATACGATGGTTAGCCGGCTCCGTGCGCGATCATTGGCTTCTGCCAGGAACGAAAGCCCGACAGGTCTCGTCCCGCAACCAAGCCGCGAACCCGCGCACGCCGGGTGGGCAAAGTGAAAACGGTCTCGACGGATCCTCCCGAGGGCGTCTTCGCGCAGGACGCAGCAACGGTCGCCCGCGTCATGGCCAGTAGGTCAGTCCCAAGGGAATCGGATCGGCGATCCGGATGGTGCAATATTTCATCAATCGGGCAGGTAAAAGCCTGCCGAAAGCGCACCTTCGCGAGCTCGACAAGGCGAAGCACCTGCTCCAAGAGAAGCTGCAGCGCCAGCGGCGCCGCCAGAAGGCCTGAGGCCGAATGCGACGCGTGCGGAGGCAGCGCCGTGGCCTGCAAAAAAACGGTACGGGCCACGGAAATGCGAGGCGACAGGAAGCTCATTGGGAGGGAAGCAAAGCGCCGCTTCTGCGTGCCAGAGCCTCGCGAGCGATTTGGAGAGCGGCCGGCGGCAGCTGCCGTGACTGCTGGACCTGCGGCTGCCTGGCGAATCGAGGCCGGTCGGTTACCCACCAAGCAGAGCGCGCTAACCCGCTTGGGACGCACAGACGCGGAGAAGACAAAAGTCAGCGGCAGGCCAAGCCCGAGTATCGTGTCCCGTCCGCTCGACTCTCGCCTTTTTCTTCTCGACTCGTCTACTAATTGCGGCCCGGCCGCAACAAATCGGGGCGACAGGATTTGAACCTGCGACCTCTTGACCCCCAGTCAAGCGCGCTAGCCAGGCTGCGCCACGCCCCGGTTCGCGATGCGGCCAAGCGCCCGCTCAAGACGGGTCGGCAGCCGGAAAGCGAACCCGTACTATTGCAGATCGTGCGGGGCATTTCAACGCCTACTCCCGGCCGCCCGCGCCGGGTAAATTGAGCCCCGGCATGCGCCCGATGGAATTGCGACGGCAGCCGAGGAATGCCGCGATTGCAGCGCATAACTGACCCCCAATCTGCCCTGCGACTCGATCATGCCAGGCCCCCTGCTCCACGTTCCGTTCGCCGATCGGCTGGCCGCGGCCGTCCGCGCGGGGCACGCCGGTGCTGGTGGGCCTCGACCCACGCGGCGAGCAGCTGCCGGCGGGGCTGGCGCCGCCCTCGGGAGCGCCCTGGGCCACGCAAGCGGCGGCGTACGCCACGTTTTGCCGCGGCGTGATCGACGTCGTCGCGCCGTTGGTTCCGGCCGTGAAGCCCCAAGCGGCCTTTTTCGAGGCGCTCGGCCCGACGGGCATGACCGCGCTCAAGGAAGTGATCGACTATGCCCGAGCGCGGGATTTGCTGGTCGTGCTCGACGGCAAGCGAAACGACATCGGTTCGACGGCCCAGGCCTACGCCGCGGCCTATCTTGGCGCGGGGGACGAAAGCCCCTGGGCCGCCGATGCCCTGACGGTCAGCCCTTATCTGGGGGCCGACAGCCTCGAGCCGTTCATGGCCGTGGCCCAAAAGCGCGGCGGGGGGATCTTTGTCCTCGTGAAAACCTCGAACCCCGGCGGCGGGATGTTTCAGGATCTGCAGATCGACGGCCGGCCGCTCTACCGCCACGTCGCCGACGCCGTCGAAGGCTGGGCCCAGCAATCGGCGGGAGCGTGCGGGTACGGGGCCGTCGGAGCAGTCGTCGGAGCGACCTATCCCGACCAGCTTGTGGAGCTGCGCTGCGCGATGCCGCACGCCTGGCTGCTAGTGCCCGGCTATGGCAGCCAGGGAGCGGGAGCGCGCGACGTGCGCGGGGGGTTCGACGACCAAGGACTGGGGGCGATCGTCAACAATTCGCGGGCGATCATTTTTGCCCACGAGCGGGCCGAGTATCGTCATTTCGGCGCCGCCCGCTGGCAGGACGCCGTGGCCGCCGCCGCGCACGAAATGATCGATCAGCTTCGCAGCGAAACGTCCGCCGGCAAGCTGGCCGGCAGCAATTGAAGCCCGAAGGGCTTTCGGAGCCTAGCCCAGGGCAAGCGCAGCGCACCCTGGGTAGCGATGGCGATTAAAACCATCTTTGCCCCAACGGGGCAACGGAGACGCAGCGCATAAAGTGAACCGGCGCGGCGAATAAAGTGAACCGGCGCGGCGCATCATCTACCCGGCCCCTTCAGGGCCGACTTTTTCTCGCTCGACTTGAACCCAGGGCTTGCATCCGCTCCAGCCCTGGGCTGGGCTCCTTCACCCTTTCAGGGTGTGGCTGAGCAGTGCCTTAACCGCGCAGTACTGGCGTGCCTCCGGGACTGCCCGTCGCCCTCCCACCAGCCCGTCACTGGCCCGCGGGCGGATCGGTCAATTGCCGGGGCAGCGATTGAATCGCCGGTCGCGGGGCGATGATCATTCCGTTGACCGGCCGCACGTCGAGCCGCTGCGGCTTGCCTGCGTCGTCGAGTTTGCCGGCGTGCTTTTCGGCGTATTCCAGGAGGGCCGCGACTTTGGAGGAGGCGGTCGCTTCGCCCGAGATTTCCGCACCGGGTGGGCGCCCCCAATCGATCCGCGTGCCCGAGGCGGTGAAGATCTCGTAGGCGTCGGTCTCGCGTCCGCTGGGTGCCGCGGCCGGCCGCCCGGCGGGCACGATGTGGTGCAGGCCGAACCGATCCCAGTATTCGCCCAGCACCGCCGCCACCGCGGCAGCGCCGCAACGCGCGTGTCGCCCCAGCGCGTGCCGACCGGCCCGACGGGCGAAGTCTTGATCTCGGCGATGCGGGGATATTTTCGCGCATCGAGTGGCGAGAAGTCGTCGGTCGGCAGGACCACGCCCTCGGCATCGACCGGCAGCAGCGCCGGGCCCGGCACTTCGACCATCGCCGCGGGCCGGCGAAAGACCAGCTCGACCTTCACCGCCGCCGGGTAATGCTTGCTCACCCGCACGACCTTTGCCACCCAGGGATGCAGGCGGAAGGCCTGGGCGATGCGCATCGTCAACTCGGGATCGAGCGTCGAGAGCGAAGTGTCGAGACTGGCGTCGCGGATCACTTCGGCCTTCAGGTCGGCGTGGATCCACTCCGGCACCGGGGGCGAAACCTCGATCGTGGTCGGATCGACCTGATAATCCGGCGCCGCGGCCACGTGCTCGCGCACCTGATCCCACAGCAGCAGCCAGCCCGCCACGCAGCCGCCGCCGATTACGGCCACCGCCACGATCCAGCGGGCGTTGGCCCGCAGCAGTCCGGCCAGGCCGGCAGCTTTCGGCTCGGCGTCGAGAACGGCGGATTCGCTTTTCTTGGCACTCATGCGTCGGTCCTTCGCTGGAGGCAGCTTTGCAGCAGGCTGTCGCAGAGCTGCTCAATTTCGATGCCCGCTTGCCGCGCCGCCGCCGGAGCCAGGCTGGTTTCGGTCATGCCGGGCGTGGCATTGAGCTCTAGCACCCAGGGCCGGTCGCGGCGATCGAGCCGCAGGTCGACGCGCACCAACCCGTCGGCGGCCAGGGCCTCGGCGGCGGCAACCGCGGCGGCCACGATCGCGTGCTCGACCTCAGCCGGCAAATTGCTGTCGAAGCG
The DNA here is from genome assembly GCA_963828155.1 of uncultured Planctomycetaceae bacterium. Taxonomy (GTDB): domain Bacteria; phylum Planctomycetota; class Planctomycetia; order Pirellulales; family PALSA-1355; genus CAWCAX01. The sequence goes on along the minus strand of CAWHDQ010000004.1, from coordinate 120,551 downwards.
GTAGTGCGGCGCGGCCGCGTCGTACTTCTCGGCGTAGGAGAAAATCTCCTCGCGGCTGCACACTTCGACCAAGGGCAGCGGCCGGCGATCGACCAGAGCCAGCGTGAACTCGCGGCCGGGGACGAACGCTTCCAACAGCCCGGCCGCGTCGCACTGCAGAGCCTGCCGTGCCGCGCCGGGCAATTCGTCCGCCGCCCAAACCAGCGACACGCCCAGGCTGGAACCCTGTGCATCGGGCTTGACGATCAGCGGATAGCCCAGCTCGCCGGCCATCCGAGCCAACTCGCCGACCTGGGTCCGGCGATCGAACGCACGACTGGCGGGCGTCGGCACGCCGCAGGCTCGAAAGCGCGCCTTGCTGGCCGACTTGCTCATCGCCGCCCGCGCGGCCGCCGAATCGGGGCCGGTGTAGGCGATGCCCTGCCGCTCGAAGTAGCCCTGCAGCGTGCCGTCTTCCCCCGCCCCGCCATGCAGGGCCAGGAACACGGCGTCGAACGCCCGCCACTCGACTTCGTCCCAACGCGCTGGCTGAAATTGGCCGTCGGCGCTCGGAGGGACCCGGCGCTCGATCGACTGCCTTCGGCCCACGGGCCGCTAGCGGGCGGGCGCGGATCGATGCACACGGCGCTGTGCCCGGCGGCGGCCAGCCAGCGCGACCGAGCGTCCGCTGGCCAGGCTCACGGCCCGTTCCGACGACACTCCGCCGGCCAACAGGCAAACGCGCAGCCCGCGTGACGTGCAGATCATGCCATCCTCCGTGACAGCGCGGGGCGAATCGAGATCCCGCGATCGGCGCGGCTCGCTACCGGCGCGGCGTGCTAGCATCCAGAACTGGTTTCAAAGCCTGCGGGGACTGTCCCAATTTTGCGAAGGCCGCCGAGCAAAATGGGACTGTCCCCTTCTCCGAGCAGGTTTTGAAACCAGTTCTAGTGGCGCGCGGGCGGTCGAACCGGGCCCTGGGGCCTTCAGTTCACCAGATTTCGATCTCGCGCTCCAGGTCAATTCCGAGCCGCTCGGCGACCCGTTCCCGGACCACGTCGATCAGCTTGAGCACGTCGTCGCTGGTGGCGCCGGATTGGCGATGATGAAATTGGCGTGCCGGTCGCTCACCTCGGCCTGGCCGACCTTGGTGCCCTTGAGCCCGGCCTGGTCGATGAGCATGCCGGCGCTCATGCCGCGGGGGTTTTTGAAGATGCAGCCGGCGCTCTGATGGCTCAGCGGCTGGGAGGCCTTCTTGGCGATCCACTGCTTCTGCATCCGCTTGGTCAGCTCTTCCGGATCGTCGGACCTCGAGGTGGAACTGGGCGCTCGAGGATCACCAGCTCATCGAGCGAACTTTCGCGATATGCGAAGACCAGCTCCTCGCGCGAGCGCTGGATGATCTCGCCGGCCCGGGTCATGACCGTGGCCTGGCAGGCCCACTGGCCGACGTCGCCGCCGCGGGCGCCGGCATTGTTGTGCAGCGCCCCGCCCAACGAACCCGGGATGCCGACCAGGGTTTCCAAGCCCGCCAGGCCGGAGCGGACCGCCGTCGAGATGATGTGCCCCAGCTTGGCTCCGCCGCCGGCGCCGATCCGCTGCTTGTCGACCACGATCTCGGTGAACGCCGGCGCCGACAGGTGCAGCACCACGCCGGGCAACACCTGCTCGCGAACCAGGATGTTCGAGCCGCCGCCCAGAAGCCGGATCGGCAGGTTCTCGTCGCGGCAGCGGCGGACCAGGGCCGTCAGCTCGTCGACGCTGTGGGGTTCGGCGAAGTATTCGGCCGGTCCGCCCAAATGGAACCACGTGTGCGGCGCCAGCGGCTCATTGCGGCGAATGATTTTTTCGAATCCGCTGAGCGAACTCATGGGCAATCTTTCCAATGTCTCCGGCACCCATCGTGACCAGTACGTCGTCGGGCCGCAAGTCCGCCCATAGCCGGGGCAGAATCGCCGCGTCGTCGCCGGGCGCCACGGCCGCGGTTCCCCGCCGGGCCACCGCCGCCGCCAGGTCGCCGGCCCGCACCTCGCCCGGCTGGGCGGCACCCTCGCGGGCCCGGAAAATCTCGGCCACGTGTACCGTATCCGCATTGTGCAGACTCACCGCCAGTTCGTCTAGCAGAGCTGCCGTCCGCGAGGCCTGATGCGGCTGAAATACGCAATAAATCCGCCGGCCGGGAAACCACTCCCGCACGGCCGCCAAGCCGCCGGCAATCTCGGCCGGCAAATGGGCAAAGTCGTCGACGACCGTGCCGAATGGGCCATCGTGTACCAGCTCCAGCCGCCGCTGCAGCCCGGCAAACGACTCCAGTCCGGCCCGAATCGCCGGCCAGGCAACTCCCGCGTCGCTGGCCGCCGCGGCCGCGGCACAGGCGTTGAGCACGTTGTGCCGGGCGGCAATCGCCAACTGCACCGCGCCCAGCAGCCGGCCGCGGTGCGACAGGCGAAAGCGTGGGCAGCCGCGCGTCACTTCCACGATCTCGGCCCGCCAATCGGCGTCCGATTCCGAGCCGAACGACTCGCGCGGGCCGTCAAACTCGGCCGCCAATCGGCGCGCGATCGGGCAGCCGGCGTCGATACAGCAATGCGCCCGGCCGGATACCGCCCACGAACCGCCGATAGGCCGACTCGAGTTGCTCGGCGGTGCGATAGTAATCGAAATGATCGGGCTCAATGCTCAGCAGCACGACCAGTTCCGGCTGCAAGTGGCAGAAGTTCGCCCGGTATTCGCAAGCCTCGGCAATCATCCACGCCCCGCCGCCGAGCCGGCCGCCGGGCTCTCCAGCGCGGCCAGTCGCCCCGTAGACATACGTTGGATCGCAGCCGGCCGCCGCGAGAATGTGAGCCAGCATCGCCGCCGTCGTCGATTTGCCGTGCGTCCCGGCCACCGCCAGTCCCCGCCGGCTCGCCATCAACCTGCCGAGTGCCGCCGGATAGCTCCAGCTGGGAATGCCCAGTCGCTCGGCCGCTGCCCGCTCGGGATTGTCGGCCGGCACCGCGTCGCTATGAATCACCAGATCGAGCCGCGCGTCGACGTGGGCCGCATGGTGACCGGCGGCGAAATGAACAGGCGCAAATCGGCTTGCGATCCACCGGCCGCATCGGATCCCGAAAGTTGCCAGCCCGCCTGTGCCAGCACGGCCGCCAGCGACCGCATGCCCGAGCCGGCTGCGCGATCAGATGGCAGGGGGCCCAGGCCCGCGGACAGCCCTTGCAGATCGAAGGTTTTTTCGGGGGCTGCGGAGATCACGGCATTTGTCTCGCGTCTCGTTCACTCGCCCGGGCCTGTCCGCCCAGACAGCCGGTGGCACGGGAAGATACCGGCCGCCGTGCCGCCAAGTCAATCGAAAGCCGGCCGTGATAGCGGACCAACTCGCGACGCGGAAGCCAAACTCCTCTCCCTTCCCAGGGAGAGGCCGGGTGAGGGTTCTTCGTGCCTCACTTCGCTCCGCATACGAGGAAATTTCACCGCGGAGTTACCATGTAGCGCATGGAGAAAGGCCAGTTGCCTCGCGAGGGGTGAAGGCGTAGCAAGGTTCAAGTAGTGGATCGAACGCTTGCCCGACTGTCATCCAACGGAGGACTGGCCATGCGCAAGGTTATCATGGTGGGTTGCGATTTGCACGCCAAGACGCTGGTTTTGCTGAGTGCGGTCGACCGCGACCGGGCCGGAGCGGTCCAAACGGTCGCTAACACCAACGACGGTCGAGCCAAGCTGATTGCCCAATTGCGGGCCCAGGCGGCCGAACTGGGCGGCGCTCGGATAGTGCTGGCCTACGAAGCGTCGAGCCAGGGGTTTGGCCTGTATGACCAACTAACTGCCGCTGGCATCGAAGCTCACGTGTTGGCGCCGACGCCATCGCGCGTTCTTGAAGCAGAAGCGGAACAAGGCGGACGGTAAGGACGCGGCCCAGTTATTAGGTCTGCTGCGGGCCCACATATTGGCCGGCAACGACTTGCCGGACGTTTGGGTGCCTGACCTCCAAACCCGCGACGATCGCGAACTGGTCCGGCGCGGTTGGATGTGGCCGCGAAGATTACGGGGCTCAAAGCCCAAGTGAAGTGCTTGCTGGCGCGGCAACAATGCCAGCGGCCGCCGGGCACGGGCAAGGGGTGGACCAAGGCATTTCGGAGCTGGCTGAGAGGGTTGGAACTGGCCAGTGGCGCGGGTGGCTCTCGACGGTTTGCTGGAGGAGCTGGAGTTTTACTCGCGGCAGTTGCAACGGCTGGACGAATGCTTGGTGCCGCTGGTCAACAGTGCAGCGTTACTTGCGCGCCTTGAGCGAGATGTGCCGTTTGCAAGGCGTGGGAGCGTTGACGGCCCTGGTCTTTCTGACCGAAGTCGGCGATCCGCGGCGGTTTCACAATCGTCGCCAGATCGCGGCTTATCTGGGGCTGATTCCCGCCAGTCATGAGAGCGGTTCGCGTTCCGACTGCAAAGGGCACATCACACGCCAAGGTCCCAGCCGCGTGCGTCGAGTGCTGTGCCAGGCTACGTGGACTCGAACCCGCTTCGAAAACGCCGACCAGGCGGCCTACCAACGAGTGGTCCAGCGAAACCCAAAACACAAAAAGATCGCGGTCGTGGCGACGATGCGTCGATTGGCGATCCAAATCTGGCATGCGGCCGTGCGCGGTGTGGAGGCGGCGGAAGATGCAACGTCGCACGACCGGGGGAGGAACCAGCGGCCCCAGGTTCCTCCCCCAGACCCCCACCTCCTTCCCTCTCTCCGTTCCCAGTGAACGAGGCGGCGTTGGACGCCCTGATACCGCTTGTCGAGATAAGCCGACTGGGTGATCGTAATCGATGATCGTTGATGCCACGAAGGAGCCGCGACTGTTAGCGTACTGGGTACCCCCCGTCGCGGAGTTTAGTCCGCCTCCTGCGTTTCGATAAACTGCGTCTCTCCGGATCCCCGGCGACGACCGAATAGCAGACTGCACGACATCAACGTCCGACACCCCAACCGACCTTCCTTGACCAACGGCTACATAGCAGTACGCAGAGGATCGCGGAGGAGAACAATCTTTCCTGGCGTACCTCCGCGTCCTCTGCTTACTCTGCGACCTCGCCTGAGCCGGCGTTGCGTCTGCCGCAATGCACGGCGCTCGCTGACTTGCCGAGGCAATCAATTCTTTCTTTTCCTTGCCGGCGCGTCCTCTGCGACCTCTGCGGCTCTGCGGTTAATCCTCCTCGTATTGCCTGCGCGTGGACCCGCCCAGATCGACTCGGTCGACCAAAGAAAGGCAAGATGGCGTGCCGCTGCTCGGCAGCGGGGGCCGCGGCTGTTCAAGTTTGAAAGAAAAAAATCTCCGCGCCCCGCCCGGTCGATGCCGGTGGCATCTGTATACCGGGCAGCGGCACGCCCTGGAGTGACAGTCCCGTAGGGCCCAGTGTCCCTACCACTTTGTTGCGCTCGCGGGCTAACATTACATTCGCTCGCGAGCGCCGCTGCGGAGCCTCCGAGCGTTCGCTATCTGAATCGCACGGCGGTAGTCCGGCCCTTGCGGTCTGCACTTCACCCGCGTGCACCGCGAGACACTGACCTGGGCTTCCGGAAGGCAACACGCGTCGGTCTTGCCCCCACAAGGGGAGCAGCGGCTGAAGCTTCGCACAGGCGTGGTAGTTGGCCCGGACGAGATTCAACAGTCGCTGCCAAAGCAGACGCGAGAGGGTTGGTCGATCCGCAGCTGCTCGCACAGCGTCCGTCTTTGCCACGCTGCACGCCTCGCTTGGGATCGCTTGTCGTTCCGCTCCTAGTTCGGGCTTTACGGCTTCGTGTAAGGCCGGCTCGCCACCGGAATCGATCTCGACTTTCAGCCAAGCCCGGCAAATGGGCCTGCTTCGCTCGACATCGATGTCCGTAGGTTTGCCGACGATGCACGACTCCGCCTTGCCCGTTGCGGCCGGAATTCGCAGCCGCTGGCAAGGCTCGGTCGCCCCGCTTGGGAGCAAGTGCGCCAAGTTCGGCCGGGCACCGCCGGCCCAAGAACTAGCCGACGGATTTGGGACGGGCCGTCCGCGCTCCTCACGCCGGCTGCGCGATCATAGCGGCCAGGAATTCACTGGCCGCCTGCCGTGCTCACCGGCGCCCTGGAGCGCCTCCGATCCCGTCTTCTCGCCCGGCCGGCCCTCTGGCCAACTCGGCTGTGCGAATAATCGCAGAATCTCGCCAGATTTCAAGCGCGTTTATGAGCCAGTCGGGGCCGGGTAAAATCGCGTATGGAGGTAGTCCTAATGGATAAGCCGAAGAAATGAAGAAGCTGGAAGACGAACTTTACCGACAGGGTATCGACGGATTTCGCCGCATTCGCCAGGCGCATCCAGTAGACAGGTTCTACTGTTTTGCGTTCTACACGTGCGGCGAATATAGCTATGTCGCGCTAACCGCCAGCACCTACGAAGGGCTCGATGTTGTCGCCAGACGGTACAAGCGGATGCTCCAGTATCAAACGATGTCGCTTGACGACTTGAGGCTGGACCTGAAGTGGTCGCCTGACGACAGCCCACTTCACGGCATGCAGAAGATGTTCTCACGAACATCGATCCGTTGCTAAAAGAAGTAGCAATAGAGCTTGATCGAAGGTGGGATGATCATGACGACCATAAATCGTTTGATGAATTCGTGGCTCAGGTGAAGTCCTGCTTCGCCAGCGCGATCAAGAGAATCGAGGCGGAGGGGACATTCGGACTCGACGAAGAACGAGCGAAGGTTGTAGTCAATTTGCTAATGGGTGACCAGAGCGACGAAGATCGGATCGAATTCGCGGAACGTGTGAATCCTCCTGAGTCGGTCGCAATGCTCAAACGCGACCTCGAGGCGGCTAGTCGCTTGCGACAATGAGGGCGCGTAACCGACCGCGGGCAGCCGCCCAAAACATGCCGTTCCCTTGCCGCCCTGCAGTCTAACCTGGGCGCAGCAGTGAGCGGCAAGGCGCTAGCCGCCGGTTGCGACCGGGGGTAAGAGTCAACCAGTTGTGCCACGATCAAAGTGACGGCACGAACCGTCCTCAAAAAACGGGGGTACCCGATGCACCGGCGGCTAGCGCCGTGCCGCTCACGGCCAGCAAGCCGCCAGGCAGCGGCGTGCCCGGGGTTCGCGCGACAACGCTGGGAAGCGCACCCGCCCCGACCTAAGCCGCGACGGTCTGCCGGCCGGCCAGCGTCTGCAGAATGAGGTTCGCCACCCGCGTGGCTGCGTCGGGGCGGGCCTGGCGGAGCGCCGGCGTCGGACATTTGGCGGCGCAGGTCGGGTGAGCCGGCCAGAACGGTCAGCTCGCGGGCCAGCGCGTCGTCGAGCCGGCCTTCGACCTGGCGAAAGTCGAGCAACCGGGCAGCCCCGGCGGCGACGAACCGCTCGGCATTGTGCCGCTGATGATCGTCGGCCGCTTGAGGATACGGCAGCAGGATCGAAGGCACGCCGCAGATGGCCAGCTCGGCCAGGGTGCTGCCCCCCGCTCGGCTGACGGCCAATGCGCTGCCGGCAAGCAATCGCGGCAGGTCGTGAAAGAACGGGGCCACGCGAGCTTTGAGGCCCAGCTTGCCGTAGAGGGTCGCGGTGGGCTGCCAATCGCTGCCGCCCGTTTGATGAACGATTTGCCATTCGGCTAGCGCAGTGCGGGCTTTGTAGATCGCCCGCGGCACACTTTCGTTCAGCGTCCGCGAGCCGCCACTGCCGCCCAACACGATCAACCGCGGCGGGTGATTCGCATTCGCGATCGGAAGAATCGGAAAATCGGATCGCAGAAATTCGCCGCGGACCGGCGTGCCCGTCACGCGCACCCGGGCAGCGGTCGGCAAGTGGGCCCGCACCTCGCCAAACGCGGCACAAACGGCACTGGCCCGGGCGGCGAGCCAGCGCGTGGTCTTGCCCGGAATCACATTTTGCTCCAGCAGCAGGTAATCAACCCGCCGGCTGGCGGCGGCTCGGGTCGCGGCGGCGCTGACGTAGCCGCCGAGTCCTACGACCAGCGAGACGTCCTCAGCGCGTAAGAACCGCCGGGCGGTGTAGTAGGCGGACAGGTTGTCGGTCAAAAACCGCAGGGCCTCGCCCGGCCGTTTGGGCAGCGGCCGGCACGGCAGCGAAACGTACTCGTAACCGGCGGCTTCGGCATGCGCGCGCTCCAGCGGCTTGCCGCCGCCGATCACGGTGATGCGCAAGGGTGAGCCGGAAGCAAGCAGCGCTTCGGCCACGGCCAGGCCCGGAAACAGGTGGCCGGCGGTGCCGCCACCGGCGAAAACGATGTGATGCGAATCGATCATGTACAGGCAGCCGGGGTTGCGGTTTCGGTCGTTAAATAATGCGGAGCGCGCGTAGCGCGGCGCGGGTCGCACGGACGCGGCCATGCGGGGCGTAGCGTCGTCGGGCGACTGCGGATCGGCGGCGCCGAGTTTCACCAAGCCGAGGCCGGCGATGGCGGCCAGGGCAGCCGCGATCCAGAATCGCACGACGATCTGGTTCTCGGGCCACTTGCGAAATTGAAAATGATGGTGCAGCGGCGCCACAGCAGCACGCGGCGGCCGAATAGTTTGTACGAACCGACCTGCAGCACGACACTGGCCGCCTCGGCGACGAACACGCCGGCCACCACCAGAAACGCCAGCTCCTGGCGGCAGACAATGGCCAGTAGTCCCAGCAATCCGCCCAGCGGCAGCGAGCCGGTATTGCCCATGAAGACCGCGGCCGGAAAACAATTGAACCACAGGAATCCGAGCACGGCCCCCAGCACGCCGCCGGCCAGCACGACCAGTTCACCGGCCTGCGGCACGTGGACGATCTGCAGATAGCGAGCCCACTGGGCATGTCCGCTGGCGTACGTGAGCAGGGCCATCGCCCCGGTCGCCGTGAATAGGCAGCCGCCGGCCAGCCCATCGAGCCCGTCGGCCAGATTGACAGCGTTCAACGCGCCGACCAGCACCAGCACGGCCAGCGGCACAAACCAGGCCCCCAGCGCAAGCGTGGGTCCACCCAGCGGCAGGTGCAGTTCGAGCCCCGGGCGTTTGCCGATGAACGTTCCAAATCGCCAGCGCGGCCAGCACGGCGATCACCGTTTGAGCGACGAGCTTTGCGCGGACCGATAGCCCGCCGCGCTGGTCCGCAATTTCGCCAGGTCATCGACCGCGCCCAAAGCCGTCAGAGCGAGCATGAGCGCCAGCGCCACTTGAATGAACGGATTGGCCAGATCGGCGCACAGCACCGTGCTGGCGGCGATCCCGGCCACGATGAACAGCCCGCCCATCGTCGGCGTCCATTGTTTCGCGGCGTGCAGCTCGACAAGCTGGGGCGAGGCGCTTTTGATCGGCTCCCGAAAGCGGGCCCGCAGCCAGGCGATCAGCCGCCCGCCCAGCAGCACCGCCAGCACGAAGCTCAGCGCCGCGGCCAGAGCCGCGCGGGACGTGATCTTGCCCAAATGGACGACGCCGACGTCGCCCTCGGCGAACAGCGAATTGGCAATCCAGGCGAGCATGACGCATTTTTCCGCAGCGTAAAGTCAATTCGCCCGATGCGCCGCGCTAGTAGAGGCAAACCACCGTCTCTCTGGAAGGGCGAGCCCTGCGAACCACCCTCACCCTGCCCTCTCCCTGGAAGGGAGAGGGATTTGCGCATGGCCCCCTCTCCCTGGAAGGGAGAGGGATTTGCGCGTGGCCCCCTCTCCCTGGAAGGGAGAGGGATTTGCGCGTGGCCCGCTCTCCCTTTCAGGGAGAGGGTTGGGGTGAGGGTCTGGCCCTCCGCCGATCGTGTTGTCTTCGCTTACACTTCCGCGACACCCGGTTTGATCTCAACTTGCACGGCACGCCCAATGCAGGCGAACCACCCTCACCCTGCCCTCTCCCTGGAAGGGAGAGGGATTTGCGCATGGCCCCCTCTCCCTTTCAGGGAGAGGGTTGGGGTGAGGGTCTGGCCCTCCGCCGATCGTGTTGTCTTCGCTTACACTTCCGCGACACCCGGTTTGATCTCACGTTGCACGGCACGCCCCGTCGCCCTTGCCGCCAACTGTTACCCTGCCATCTCTCTGGCAGGGAGAGCCCTGCGAACCACCCTCACCCTGCCCTCTCCCTGGAAGGGAGAGGGATCCAGCAACGACGAGGCCGGACAAGGCATGGCGTCCTTGTCCGGCCGTGTTCCCTGAACACCGGGGCGACGCAAGCGTCACCCCGGTGCTCAGTCATGAGTTTCGCCGTGAAGCTCCTGCCGGAGCGGTCGACCCAGTAACCGCTTGATCCAACAGGCTAAATGCCTCAACCCAGGAGGGTGGGTAGTGTGGAGTTCCCGCAAACCCTACACCTACGGCGAAACTCGGACTCTTGTTTCCAGTACGAGCCTCTCCGCGAACCGTCTGAGACAGCGGGACAGTCCCATTTTGCTCCGCGGACTCCGCAAGATCGGGACAGTCCCCGACCGTTCTCGGATTGGCTCTAAATCGATCTCGGTTTTGTTTTCGGGTGTCAGGCGGCCGGCAAGACGGGCTCGGCTTCGAGCGCGGCCACCAGCCGATCCATGGCCAAGGCCCGCGAGCCTTTGATCAGTACGACGTCGCCCGGGGCCAGGGCCCCTTCCAAGTGCGGCAAGGTTTCTTCCGGCGAGCGGCAAGCCACGATCTGGGTGGCCGGCATGCCCGCCTGGCTGGCGCCGGCCGCGACCTCGGCGGCGTGTTCGCCACAGGCCATCAGCATGTCGGCCCCACAGAGCGTGACCACCTCGGTCCCCAATTGGCGATGAAACTGACCGGCCGCGGCGCCCAGCTCGCGCATGTCGCCGCAAACCACGATCCGCCGGCCGGGGGCGTCGAAATCGCGAAGTAATTCCAGAGCAGCCCGCATGGCGGTCGGGCTGGCGTTGTAGGCGTCGTTGATGATCGTCGCGCCGTGCCAGTGGCTGATCTCGCAGCGGCACGGCGGCGGCTCGAAGTCGGCCAGCCCGGCGGCAATGTCGGCCATCGACAGGCCGAGGATCCGCCCCACCGCGACGGCGACCAGGGCGCCCGTCAAATGGTGGCGGCCCCAAACCGGCACTTCGAACAGTTGCTCGTCGACCTGAAAGCTGAGGCAGCCGTGCTGGCTGTTGATCCGCGTGGCGACCAGGTCGCAATCGAGCGCCCGGCCGACCCACACGATCTTGGCCCGGGTTCGCTCGGCCAGGCGCCGCAACCGACGGTCGTCGCCCGTCAGCACGGCCCAGCCGTCGGTCGGCAACGCGGCGAGCAGCTCGCCCTTGGAGTTTTCGATCGAAGCCAGGCTGCCGAAGCCCTCCAGGTGGGCTTCGCCCAGCCGGGTAATTACGCCGATCTGCGGAGCCACCAGCTTACTGAGCGAAGCAATCTCGCCCGGTCGGCTCGCGCCAGCTCGAGCACGGCGAACTCGTGTTCGCGCTCGATGCCCAGCAGGCTCAGCGGCACGCCGATGTGGTTGTTGTAGTTCTTCGGGCTGGTGAAGCCCGGGCTCGCCGCGGACAGCACGCTGTAGATCATCTGCCGGGCGGTCGTCTTGCCGACGCTGCCGGTCACGGCGACCATCGAGCCGGTGAAGTGGGCTCGATTCCACTGTGCCAGCCGCGTCAGGGCGGAAAGCGAGTCTTCGACTTCGAGGCTCCAGCAGCCGGGCGCGGGCTGAATGTAGCGATTGGCGGCGACCACGCCTTGGGCGCCCACGGCGTAGGCGGCCTCGGCAAAGTTCGCGCCGTCCTGCCGGGTGCCGGTCAAACCCCAAAACGTGTCCCCCGGCTCGACCTGCCGGCTGTCGATGACCACGCGGCCGACCGGCGCGTGCTCGCCCGCGGGTGGGGGCAGCGTCGCCATTCGCAGGCGGCCACCGACGATCGCAGGCAATTGCTGAATCTTCAGTTCGTACATCGGAGCACCTCGTGCCGCCACGCTGTGTGTTGCTGGATTGGCAACCGGCCGCCGCGGCGAGCTGGCCGATTGCGTTGCACGCTTGTCAGGAATTTTCCAAAACCATCCGCACGCCGGCATCCCAGGCGGCCGAGGTTTCACAGTCGATGTTGTAGAGCCAGCGGCGGGCCACCTCGCGGTCGTCGAACGGCCGCCGAGTCGTGCCGCTGATCTGATAGTCTTCGTGTCCCTTGCCCGCGATCAGCACGCAATCTCCCGGCTCGGCGGTGGCCAAGGCCCGATGAATGGCGGCGGCGCGGTCCAGCTCGACTTCGACCGCGTGGGTGCGATCGAAACCAGCCAAGACCTCATCGCAGATCGTGGCAGGGTCTTCGCTCCGCGGGTTGTCGCTGGTCAGGATCGCCAGGTCGGCTCGCTCGGCCACGGCCCGGCCCATCAGCGGGCGCTTCTGCCGATCGCGGTCGCCGCCGGCGCCAAACACGCACGTCAGCCGCCCGCTCGTCACGCTCCGCAGCGCATCGAGCACGGTGGCCAGGGCGTCGGGCGTATGGGCGTAATCGACAAACACGCCGAACGGTTGGCCGCATTCGATCCGCTCGAGCCGCCCGGAAACGGCCGTGACCGCTTCGAGCCCGCGAACGACCGTGGCCAGATCGATGCCGTAGGCCAAGCCCACGGCAGCGGCCACCAGGCAGTTCGAAACGTGATGGTCGCCGATCATCTGCGTCCGCACCGGCACGCTGCGGTCGCCGGCCGTGAGCAGAAAAGTTTGTTCGCTGGTAAAGCGCTCGATGACCGTGGCCGTGAGCTCGGCCGGCTGCAGCAGGCCCACGGTCAGCACCGGGCCGTGCAGCGCGGTCACAAAGCCGGCGGCAATCGGATCGTCGACATTGAGCACCACCAGTCCGTCGGCCGACAAGTGCTCGAACAGCCGCTGCTTGGCCCGGCGATACTCGGCCAACGTGCCGTGGTAGTCGAGGTGATCGAGCCGCACGTTGGAGACGCAGGCGACGTCGAACTCGATGCCGGCCACCCGCGACTGGGCCAGCGAATGGCTGGACACTTCCATCACGGCGTGCGAGCAGCCGTTGGCGTCCATCCGGGCGAGCCAGGTGGCCAGCTCCGGGGCCGAGGGGGTCGTGAGCGCCGAGGGGGCCAGTTCGACCGAGTCGCAATAGCCCAGCGTGCCGAGCGTGCCCACGCGGCAGCCGGCCGCCGACAGGACGCTCGCGATGAGCGCGGTGGTCGTGGTTTTGCCGTTGGTGCCCGTCACGCCGATCACCCGCAGCCGCCGGCTGGGGTCGCCGACCAGAGCCTGGCAGAGCCGCCCCATGGCGACGCGTGCGTCGGGCACGATGCACTGCGGAACGGGCAGATTTTCAAGTAATCGTTCGACGATGACACCTCGCGCGCCCTGCTGGACCGCTTGAAAGACATAGTCGTGGCCGTCGGCCCGGGTTCCCGGCAGGGCTACGAACACGTCGCCCGGCCGACATTGCCGCGAGTCGGCCGTGCAGGCCGTGGCGCGCAGATCGGCCGCGCCCACGAACTGAGCCTGCGGAAAAAGTCCGCGAAGACTGACCCCGGCGGGTTGCGCAGAGGGAATCACGGCGCGAGTGGCCTCCTTGCCAGCGCGAGCGCCCCGAAATGCGGAAGCGGGTTCGGCGTTGCGGCTGCCGACTCCGGCCGAGCATCCTGCCCTGGCCGGACGCCGGGCGAAACCTGCCGGGCAACTGCCCGACGCTCCCGCGGTCCGCGGATCGCCGACGATCCTTGAATGGTGGCGGGATTGTGGCGATTTCGCCCCGAGTGTCAAGACGGCTTTGCCGCCCGCCGAGGTCGGCCTAGCCGCCAACCGCGGCACCCGACCGAAATCGCGGCCCCAAACCGGTTTGCCGCCCGCACGATCGGCTTGCCGCCAAGGTGCCGCATCTGCTACCAAGACCGCTGAAAGCATTCTGCCCATCCTCCGCGCGACGCTGAGCCCGCATGAATCGAGCCTTGCTGGTAATGCTGGTCGGCGACTTGTCGGCCGAGGCCGACTTTGTCGCGCCCCCCGCGGGCTGCGAGCTGGTCCGCGTCGCCGATTTGGAGGCTGCTCTGGAATGGGTCGAAACCCACCGCATCGAGCCGGCCGTCTTGCTGGTCCCGCGGGAGTGGCCCGGCCAGACGCCGCCGACCGAGCTCGACCAACTGGCCGCGCGGCTGCCGCTGACCCGAATCTGCTCGGTCGCCGACAGTTGGTGCGAGGGGGAGCAGCGGAGCGGCAAACCCTGGCCGGGCGGCGTCCGGGCGTATGGGCATCAGTTTGCCAGCCGCGCCGGACGCGAGCTGGAGCACCTGGCCCGGTGGGAAGCTTCGGCCTGGGCCCTCCCAGTCACCGCGGCGGAGGACGAGCGGCTCGCCGTCGATGTTCCACGGGCGGACGAGTCCGGCCAATTGGTGGCGGTGGTTGCGGCTGCCTTCGAAGCCGGGGCGGCGCTGGCCGATGCGTGCCGGGCCCTGGGCTATCGGGCTTGCCAGGTGCGCGATCCGTCCGGAGTCGTCGTGCCGGATGTCCAGGCCGTCGTTTGGGATACCACCGCCTCCCTGGCGGCCGACTGCGCCGCCATCGCCCGATTGGCAAGCAGCTTTCCTCATGCCCCGCTCGTGGCCGTGCTCGGCTTTCCGCGAACGGATGAAATTGCCGCCGCCCGCGCGGCTGGTGTGGCGCAGGTCGTATCGAAACCGTTCCTGCTGGCCGACTTGCAGTGGCATTTGCAGGCGGCGATTGCCCGGCGGCCCAGTACCGCGGGCAGTTAGCCCGCCCTCAGGCGATCCATCGAGTCAGGAAAACGCCTCTTCCAACTCGAGCCGCTCGGTGCGGAGGATTTCCCGCTTCCACTGGGCTTCGTTGACCGGCCACCCCTGCACGCGGTAGGTCGGCTCTTCATGCGTTTGGGGCGCGCCCGTCCGATCGACCAGCTCCCGGCACTGCATTTCGCCCGGCTCGAGCGGCGGGCGGCGGCGGTAGCGGTTCGCCCCGCGGAAGGTTGGCCGGCCGTTGTCGAACACCGTGATCACGATCCAGGGCTCAAAATCGAGCATCCGCCGGGCAATCAGCTCGTGGCTGGCGGTCGACCAGCGCCGTTTGAGCTCCACGAGATCCCAGCCGCAGCGGCGGGCATGGTCGCCAAACGGGCCGCTGGGCAGCAAGATCCGCCCGGCCAGCCGATTGGCCACCGTTTCGCGGGCCCCGCGCGGGGCTTCGCGCGGGTCGACCCCCAGCGCCCCAAAGACGTCACAGGCGAACTTCTCGCCCAATTCGTGGGCGACGGCCCACTGCACCCGTTCCGGACGCGGTTCGGGCCGCAGCAAGATCGACTCGGCGGGCTGGACCGGACCGCCCGCCAGGCTGACGATCCGCCCCCGCCCCGACTGCCGGCTGTCGTAGGCCACTTCGACCCCCAGCCTCCTGGCCAGCCGCAGGCAATCGATCGGTTCTTGTTGCCAATCCAGGGTTTCGACAATCCGGCCGGCCACCGCGTCGAGGGCGGCGGCGAACTCTTCCGGGGCGATTTCGGCGAGCATGGCGACACCTCATGTGTATATTTGTACACTATCACGTCGTGGACAAAAATCAAGCCGGCGAATGTGAGCCACAGGGCGCGGGCGGAGCGACGACCTGCGGCGAGCGAATCGCTGGTGAGCCCGCCGGGTGGAGCGCTGGTTCGTCGAGCGAGCGGCCAGCGCGCCTGCCGCTTTTCCATTCCGCGCGCCGCGCGCACTGCGGCGACGATGCGCGGCTTTCGGAAGAACGCGGTCCCACATCGCCCAGGGCGCGACACATCTTCGCTACGCGGGCCCACCGGCCAGCGCGCGGCGAAAATCCGCATTCCGCCGCCTGGTCGGGTTCAAACGGTTGGCTGGCCCGTGCCGAAGATACTCCTGGAGAGAATTGTCCCCCAGGCGGAGCGGCTGAAACCGCGCCGCAGCCGGGTGCCGCCCCCGAGACGGCGAACGAAGTCTGCCACGCAGCCAGAGCCGGGTTTATGTTTTCGTCGGTGGGTGAGATCGTCGGGCTGATCGAAATCGAGCCGGCCGGCGCGCTCGAGGCCGTCTGCGAGTGGTCCACCGCCACGGACGACGAATGCCCGGGTTGCGATGCCACGCTGGCCGACGTCCTGGCCCAGCTGGTTGGCCGGCCGGCCGCCGCCGAACTGCCCCCCCGCCTCGGTCCGCCGGCGCTGCCGCCCAGCGACCGCTGGGCCGTGGGGACCAGCGGCACCTCGGCGGCGATCGTGCTGGGCGCGGACCTGCACCAGTTGGCCGCCGATCTGGACATCGAAGCCGGCCGGCTGCGATCCCGCCTGGCGGCAGCCGGTTTGCCCGCGGGTCGCTAGGCGCGCTCGTCCCGCGCAGCGAGCGGCTTAAGCCTGCTCAGCCGACTTCCTCGTCGACCATCTCCGGCACGATCAGGTCGTCCGAGCCGCGGCCGATCAGCCGCTGATCCTCATCGGGTCGGATCCGGCCGATCGCCGCGGTCGCCAAAATGAGTCCGGCCAACAGATACCCGATGTTCCCCACCACGCAGGCGACCAATTCCGGGTGGTTGCGGAAGTGCGCGGCACTTCCCAGCTCAGCAGCGGATAGATCAGCAAAAACGGGATGCAAGGGGCCAGGATCACCTCGCCGCCATCCCCTCCGGGACCGGTCATCAAGAGCGGCACGCAGCAGAACAGATAGCCGCCACCGACAAAAAACAGCGTGCCCAGCGTGCTGCCCATCGCGCGGAGCGAGCTGGTGCCGGCGGCCGAATAGAACACGCCCAGCGCACAGCCGAACAGCAGCACGATCAGCAGGCTGGCCAGCGAAGCCAAGAGCGGCGCGAGCAGGCTGCTATCCAGCACGGCGCCCAGGCCCCACATCACGACCAGCAGGACCACCAGCCAGCGGGCCGCGTAGACGCCCCCCAGCACCTTGGCCCAAACCAGGTCGCGGGCTTCGATCGGCGTGCTCACCAGCGAATCCCAGGTCTGCCGCTCCCGTTCGCTGGTGATCGAGCTGGCCGCGCGGGCGGCGATCGCCATGCCTCCGGCGCAGGCGATCAGATCCGAAAGCGGAGCGGTTTGGATCAAGTACCAGTGCCCGATCGAAAAGAAATTGGCCATCTGATTGACCGACACCAGCGCGCTCGCGCATGCGCGCCAGCGCCACCAGCGCGAGCAGCGCCAGGCTCAGATATCCAAACACCCCCAGCCGGACTTTCGACTGCGGTGCGACCAGCTCCTTCCACAGCAGCGGTTGATTGCCCACCGGCCGCCGCGGCAGCGCCGAGCGCCAGGCCAACCAGCTTTTGCGCTGCCCCTCGGCGGCACCGGCTGCCCGCAGGTGAATTCGCCGCACCAGGGCAATCGCGGCCAGCGTGCAACCCGCGGCGACGACGGTTTGGGTTGCGACCACATCGGCAATGGCGGCCCAGCTGGCCCCGCCGGTCGAAAGCAGCGCAAAGAGCGTCGTAAACGGGGAGAGCGGCTTGAGCCGGTCGACGATCCCGATCAGCCAGCCCGGAGCCGACCAGGACGTCAATGCCCAGCTGGCCGCCTCCGGCACCATCCACAGCGCCGCCAGGATCGCGTAGCACCGCAGCACCGCATCGCGGGCCTTGGGCGTGCTGACCGAAACCAACAGCGATAGCGCCACGATGAACAGCGCCGTCGACATCGCCAGGACAAACACCACCAGCAGCCGCCCGCCGGCAATGCCGCCGAACAGCCGGGCCAGGGCAAACAGCGGCAAGCCCACCAGCACGATGCTGCCGACCAACAGCATCCGGCTGGCCAGCCGGCCCAGCACGATCTCGGTATTCGTCAGATCGGTGGCGAACAGATATTCGATCGTCCGCCGCTCGCGCTCCAGGGCCACCGTGCCGGCCGCCAGGGCGGGCGCGACCGAGGCTACGGCGATCAACTGCAGCACGGCGAACGTATCGAAAAAGTTCTCGGCCGCCGCGGCCATCTCGTGGATGTCGTAGGTCCCGCGGCCGGTGCGATCGAAGAAGTAGCAGAACAGCACCAGCAGCAGGGCGCCGCCATAGATCGCCCGCAAGGCGTAATACCGCGCCGCGCGCGGTGGTGAGCATGTCGATCGAGAAGATCGGCCCCAGCAGCATTCGCCGCTCCCTGCAAGCGTGTTGCCCTGGTTGCAGGATAACATACCGGTCGGGAAGGAACTACGAACTCTTTCTCGCCGCGGCGCGATGCGGCGAACCTGTGTGTGGACCAGGCGCCGGCTAAGGTGAGGGCGCGGGGACGTTCAGTGGTCGTCGCCGATCTCGATCGTGCAATCTGGCAGCCGGGCGCGAAGCTCGGCCAATTTCCCATCCGTGACGGCCGTTTTCAGGTTGCGGCCGATCTGCACCGACTCAAGATCGGGCATCGTGGCGATGTATTCGATCCCGGCGTCCGAAACGTCGGTCTTGTAGATCACGAGCCTCCGTAGCCCTTTCGCCCCCGCCATTTGCTCGAGGAACTCGTCGAGCCCATGCGAATACGTGATGTGGAGCTCGTAGTGCTTCGCCACATCGAGTTCGGGCCGTAATTCGAGAAACGCGGCTAGCTCAGCATTTCCCCCTTCATTCGACAACGAGATAGCGTGCTGCCCGCCGCGCATGAATTCGGCAATCTGGTCGCGCACCTGCTGTCGCGCGTCCTTTTCCATGGCGCACTGGCGCGATTGAATCGCGTAATTGACGAGCGCGTATAGTCCCAGCCCGAGCAGTACGGCGGCGGCGATGCAACCGATCGCCATCCGTCGCGCACGCCGGTGAGGATATGTGCCGTCCATTCCGGCAATTCTAGCCGATTGAACGGGATAGAGCCCAACAGAGCCGACGATGGACAACGCGCCACGCGACGTGGGTCCAGGGACCCTAGATCTGATAATTCAGCACGTCGTCCAGCTCGGGATGCTCGCCCCGCATCCGCAGCTTGGGCTTTTCCAGCACCACGGTCGTGTGGGGATCGACGCTCCGGGTCAGCCAGACGCTCGAGCCGATCACCGAATCGTGGCCGATCACCGTGCCCCCGCCCAAGACCGTGGCGTTGGCGTAGATAATGACCCGGTCTTCCAGCGTCGGGTGCCGCTTGGTGCCGCGGATCAACTGGCCGTCGTTATCGGTGGCGAAGCTCAAGGCCCCCAGCGTCACGCCTTGATAGAGCTTGACGTGATTGCCGATCTCGCAGGTCTCGCCGATCACCACGCCCGTGCCGTGGTCGATGAAGAAGTGATCGCCGATCCGGGCGCCGGGGTGGATGTCGATCCCGGTCTTGGAGTGGGCCCATTCGGTCATCATCCGCGGGATCAGCGGCACTTCCAGCTCGTGCATCAGGTGGGCCAGGCGATAAATAGTGATCGCCTCCAGGCCCGGGTAGCAGAAGATCACTTCGTCGGTCGTTTTGGTCGCCGGATCCCCCTCGAAGGCGGCCTGCACGTCCAGCGCCAGCACCGACCGCAGATCGGGGAGCTGTTCGAGAAACTGGATCGCCTTGGCCTGGCCCAGGGCCTCGAAATCGGTATCGCACAGGCAATCGCGCGAGGCGCCGGCGTCGTGCCGCAGGGCCCGACCGATTTGCGTCGTGAGCTTGTCGTGCAGGCCGTCGATCAGGTCGCCGACGTGGTAGGTCACGTTGCCCAGGTGCAGCCCCTCGCGGCGGCGGTAGCCCGGGTAGATGACTTCCTTCAGGTCCTCGATGGCGCCGACCACCACGTCGTAATTGGGCAGCGGGCAGTGCCCCAGGTGATTGATCGTGGGCACGTCGATGTACGTCTGCACGATCCGCTTGGTCAGCTCGGGCAGTTGTTCTTTGAGGCGAAAGTCGGAAGCCATGCTGGTGGTTCCCTGGAGGCCCGGCCGGCGGGGCGAAGCCCAGTCAGGCCGGCAGCGAGACGTACAAACGGCGAAGGAACGAACGGGGCGAAGACGGGAGCGACGAAACGCGACGCCAGGCGGGCGGGTATCCGGGTCAGACCGGACACGCGCCGCCAGTACATCCACAACAACAAGCGAGGGCTGTGGGCATCGCGAAAACTCGTCGCGCTGGCGATGGAAGGGGGGAACTCTGACCGCCGGCCGCAGCGGCACGCACTGCTAGCAGGCGCCAGGTATCGTAGGCGTCAAAATGGTCAAAATCAAGCTTCCTCACCTGTGTCTTCGGCCCGCCTGGACCGGGAGTTTAGGCGAAAATCCCGGGGGTGAGTGGTGCGGCAGCCGCGGCTACTCCTCTTCCTCTTCCTTGAGCACCGCCTTGTCGACGATCTCTTTCTGCACGTTGCCGGGCACGACGTCGTAGCGGGCGAACTCCATCGTAAAGCTGCCCTGCCCGCCGGTCATGCTGGAGAGGGCCCGGGCGTAGGTCGTGACTTCGGCCAAGGGGGCCTCGGCGATCACGGTCTGAAAGTCGCCGCCGGCCGAGTCCATGCCCAGCACGCGTCCGCGGCGGCCCGACAGGTCGCTGTTGATGTCGCCCAGCTTCGTGCCGGGCACGGTCACGTGCAGGGTGACGATCGGCTCCAAAAGGCCCGGCTTGGCCTGCTGAAACACATTGCGAAAGGCCATCGAGCCGGCCGTCTTGAACGCGGCTTCCGAGCTGTCGACCGGGTGGTGCTTGCCGAAGTGTACCTCGGCGCAGACATTCTGGACCCGGTAACCGGCGATCACGCCCCGCTCGAGCCGCTCCTTGAACCCCTTTTCCACGGCCGGCAGGAAGTTGTTGGGGATCGTGCCGCCGACGATCGAATCGACCCACAGAAAATGGCTTTCCGGGTCGTAGTGGAACTCGCGCATGTGCGGAAAGCGTTCCTTGGTGCAGAACTCTTCGGCCGTCAGGCTGGGTGGGAACGGAAACAACCGGATGTGGACCTCGCCGAACTGACCCCGTCCGCCGCTTTGCTTCTTGTGGCGGTACATGCCTTCGGCCGTGGCCTGGATGGTTTCGCGGTAAGGAATCTTGGGTTCCTTGGTGTCGACCTCGACCTTGTCGCGGCGTTTGAGCTTCTCGCGGATCATGTGCAAGTGCAGCTCGCTCATGCCGTTGATCACCAGCTCCTTGGTCTGCGGATCGCGCATCAGCGCGACCGTGCCGTCCTCTTCGGTGATCTTGTGTAAGGCGCCGGACAGCTTGCCTTCGTCGCCGCGGCTCTTGGGCGTGACGGCCAGCCCGACCATCGGGTGCGGCAGCTCGAAGTGGGGTAGCGTCAGCTCGCCCACCGACAGGCCGGTGTGCAGTTCTTCGGCCTTGGCCACGGCGAAGATCTGCCCGGCCGAGGCCGAGTCGATCGGCTGGGTTTCCGCCCCCTGCACGGCTAGCAGCTGATGCAGCTTGACCGCCTTGCGGGCGCCGGAGACGTGGACCGTGTCGTCCTTCTTGATCGAGCCGGAGTAAATCCGCACGAAGCTCAGCTTGTGCACGAACGGGTCGATCCGGGTCTTGAATACCTGGGCCACGAGCGGGCCGTTGGGATCGACCTGGATTTCCACCTCCTTGCCGGCTTCGTTCTTGCCACGCCGGACCAGCTTGTCGGGCGGCAGCGCGCAGAGGGCCAGCGCGTCGAGCAGCTCCGGCACGCCGACACCCGTCTTGCCCGAGCAGCACAGAATCGGAATCAGGGCCCCGGTGGCGACCGCCTCGACCATCAGCCGGGCCGTTTCGGCCTCGGTCGGAAGCGTGCCCTCGAAGTACCGCTCGGTGACTTCCTCGTCGACTTCGACGATCGTCTCGACCAGCTTGATGGCAATCGCGATCGGGTCGAGCAGGGCGCCTTTCACGTCGCCCGGCACCTTGAGCGTGCTGACCACGCCCTTGAAGTCGTGCCCGTGGCCGATCGGCAGATTGAGCGGGACGCAGGCGTGGCCGAAGAAGTCCTGAATCCGCCCGATCAACTGCGGATAGTCGACGTTCTCGGAGTCCATCTTGCTGATCACCAGGATTCGCCCCAGCCCCAGCTTGCGGGCTTCCTCGAACATCCGCCGGGTGTTCACCCCGATGCCGTCGTGGGCATTGACGACGATGACCGCGGTGTCGACGCCGTGCAGGCCGCTCAGGGCCTGGCCGATGAAGTCGGGATAGCCCGGCGTGTCGAGCAGGTTGAATTGCTTGCCGGCGTGGGTGAAGTGTACCAGGCTCGATTCGATCGAGTGCTTGTGCGACTTTTCTTCCTCATCGAAGTCGCAGACGCTCGTGCCGTCGTCGACGCTGGCCGGCCGCTTGATGGTGCCGGTCGAGGTGAGGATCTTGTCGGCCAGCATCGTCTTGCCGGCGTTGCCGTTGCCGCAAAAGGCAATGTTGCGGATATCCTGAACGTTCACCGGTGGCATGCGAATGAATCCTTCCCGTTTGCGGTTCGATGAGCTCGGTCGCGGCCGGCAACTGCGCAGTACAGCGCCTCTCAGAGAACGTAGCCGTCGACCGTCTGTAGGAGGCGACTCCGATCGCCGACTGCGTCGAAACAGTGCAACGGATCGGCGATCGGAGTCGCCTCCTACAGGTTCTCGGATACGCTCTACGTCTGGTGAAGCTGTCCCTCCTCGGCGGCCGCCAGGGCCTCGGCCAGGTTCAAGCGCCCTTCGTACAGCGCCCGGCCGATGATGCAGCCGGCGACGTTCAACCGGGCGAGCGCGGCCACGTCGGCCGCAGTCGTCACTCCGCCTGAGGCAATCACCGGCACGTCGACGGCCCGCTGCATTTCGGCCATGGCCGCCAGGTTTGGCCCGGCCAGCATCCCGTCGGTGGCGATGTCGGTGTAGATGATCGCGGCGATCGGCTCGGCCGCCATTTGGCGAGCCAGGTCGGTCGCCCGGACGCCGCTCGACTCCAGCCAGCCGTGGCTGGCGACGCAGCCGTCGCGGGCGTCGATGCCCAGCACCAGCCGGCGGGGAAAGCGGCGGCAAACCTCGCGAAACCAGTCGGGCTCGAGCAGCGCCTTCGTGCCGATGACCAGCCGCTGGAGGCCCAGGTCCAAGAGCTGGGCGATCGTGTCGGCATCGCGGATGCCGCCGCCCAGCTCGCAGGGCACCGAGACGGCCCGCACGATGGCCGCCACCTGCTCGCGGTTTTCGACCTGGCCGCTGCGGGCGCCGTCGAGATCGACCAGGTGTAGGAATTGGCCGCCTTGCTCGACCCAATGCCGGGCCATGGCCGCGGGGTCGTCGCCGAACACGGTTTCCCGCTGATAGTCGCCTTGCTGCAGCCGGACGCATTTGCCTCCGCGCAGATCGATTGCAGGCCAGATTTGCATCGTGCCCTTGCCTCGGCAACACCGCTAACAGACGGGAAACAAAAAATATCCCACATGCCAGTTGGGTCCGCAAGTATCCTCCGCTTGTCACTGCTGGAGGGATCGAAGATGATAAAAGAACGACGCCCAAAACGCGCCCGCCGTCCGCCCTCAGCGACGATCATGGCCGATACTTTCGACCCGTATTACAAGTGGTTGGCGATCCCGCCCGACGAGCAGCCGCCCAACCACTACCGCTTGCTGGGCGTGCAGCGGTTCGAGGCCGACACGGACGTCATCGCCACCGCCGCCGATCAGCGGATGGCCCACCTGCGGACGTTCCAGACCGGCAAGCACGGTGCCGATTCGCAGCGGCTCTTGAACGAAATCTCGGCGGCCCGGGTGTGCCTGCTCAATCCGGCACGGAAGGTCGCCTACGACCAGCAACTGCGGGCGAATCTTACTCCGCCGGCTCCCGCCGGACCGGCCGCGCCGCCGCTGGCATCCGGAGGGCCCTATGGTTCGCCCGCGGCAACCGCCCCTCTGGCGGCACCGCCGGTCGTGGGATATGGCGCCGCCCCGCAGACCCCGCTGGGACCGCTGGCTCCGCCGCCGGCGATTTCCCGCTCCGGCCACGGCCTGAGACCGGTCCCGCTCTCGCCGCCAGCCGCGGCGAGCACCGCGCTGGAACCTGACGACGTCGATCTGCAGTCCGGGTCCGGCCGGCAACTGGGAGGTCTGCAGCCGGCCTGGCGTCCGAAAAAGAAAAAGCAATCCTCGCTCGGACTGCTGGGGGGTTTGGCAGCGGTTGGGATTGTCGCGCTGCTGGCGATCGTGGCACTCGTCTCCTCGCGGCCGGCGCCGCCGGCGCATGATCCTGCTTCGTCCGCCGAAGCGTCGCATCCCCAGTCGGAACACCGGCACAAGCCGGCCACGGTCGCCCAGGCGGAACCCGCTGCCGACGAGCAGATCGAGCCCGAATCGACCGAGCCGGAATCGTCGCCATCGGAATCGTCGCCATCGGAA
This sequence comes from uncultured Planctomycetaceae bacterium, assembly GCA_963828155.1. Classification (GTDB taxonomy): domain Bacteria; phylum Planctomycetota; class Planctomycetia; order Pirellulales; family PALSA-1355; genus CAWCAX01. The sequence continues at coordinate 96,441 of CAWHDQ010000004.1, read as the reverse complement.
TCGACGATGGAGGACGAAACTCCGCCGGCCGAGCGGCCCAAGCCGAAGGACGAGCTGCTGTCCCCCGCCGCCCGCAGGCTGCTGGCCGAAGTCTCGCAGCACGTCAGCGCCGGCGCCGCCGAACAAAGCGATCCGGCGGGCGGCACCGGCGGCACGCCGTTCGAGGAAATTCCAATCCAGGGGGCCCTGCTCGTCGGCCTGAATCTGACGGAGGGCGATTTCGCCGGGCACACGATTCTGCGGGCCGTCCAGGCCATTTACCTGGGCCCCGAGGGCCTGCTCGATGGCGAGCCCCACGGGAACTTCGGGTCGGATCATAAGAAGTTGCTGGCCAGGCCCGGCTATGCCGTCGGCGGAATGAAGGTCAGCACCGGTGCCCGCATCGACGGGCTCGCCTTGGTGTTCATGCGCGTCCGTGCCGACCGGCTCGACCCGGACGACGCGTACGAAAGCGAGTGGGTGGGGGGCAAAGACGGGGGAGCACCGATCCGGATCGAGGGACAAGGGCGACCCGCCGTCGGGCTCTATGGCGCCGTGGGCGTCGACCTCGATCGGATCGGACTGATGCTCGACGCCCAGGCGCCCAGCGCCGCCGCGGCGATGCCGACGCCCGACATGCCCGAGTCGCGGCCGCTGGTCGCCCGGCCCCAGCTGCTGGCCAACAAGGCGCGGCTGCCGGTGCCGTCGGCCGAGGCGCAAAAGGAATCGCTGGGCCTGATCCACACTTTGTTCCGGGACGACTACACCGACGCCGGCAAGGGCCCGCAGCAGAAGATGGCCTTGGCGGTCAAGCTATTCCACAAAGCCGAGGAAACCAACGACGATCCGGTCGCCCGCTACGTGCTGATCTGCGAAGCCCGCGACCTGGCCGCCCGCTGCGGCGATTCGCTGGCCGTGGCCGACGCGATCATGCTGCTGGCGAATAACTACCAGATCGACGACGTGGGCATGACGCTGGCGGCTTTCGACAAAGCGGCCGAAGTGACCACGGCCCCGGCTCCTTTCCGCCGCAAGCTGGTCGAGAATTGCATCCTGCTGACCGACCGGGCCGTGGCCCAGGAGAAATACGAAGTGGCCGAACAACTGCTGGCCATCGGCCGCCGGGCCGCCTTGAAGGCCAACGACGGCATTCTGACCCAGCGGATCGGCTGGCGGGCCGCCAAGCTGCGCGAGCAAAAAGCTGCCTACGAAAGCGTGCGCGAACCGCTCGAAGTCCTGCAAACCCAGCCCGACAACCGCGCGGCGCTGGGCGCCGTGGGCCGTTATCGCTGCTTCTACCAGGACGACTGGCGGGTCGGCCTGCCGCTGCTGGCCAAGGGGAGCGACGCCGCCCTGGCCGACGTCGCCGCCAAGGAACTGGCCAATCCCGGCGACTCGGACGACCAGCTCAAGCTGGCCGAAGCCTGGGACGCCGCCGGCAAGGCCGACGAGCACCAGCGTCCGCAGTGCGAGCGGCGGGCCAAATACTGGTACGCTCGGGCGATCGTGGGCCTCCGCGGCATCGTCAAAGCCAAGGCCGAAAAACGGCTCGACGAATTGCTCGGCGGCCGCGGCCTCAAGGGCGAATACTTTCGCGGCGAGAACCTGACGGCCAACGAGCGCCTGCTGACCCGGATCGATCCGAATCTCGACTTCAAATGGGGCGAAGCCGCCCCGGCCCCCGACGTGCCCAACGACCATTATTCGGTCCGCTGGACCGGACTGTTGGCCATGCCCAACAAGGGGGAATACCAGCTCACCATCGAGCACGACGACGGGGTCCGAATCTGGATCGATGGCAAGATCGTGATCGATCGCTGGAACGACCGGGGAACGGGCCGGGCGATGATCCCCTCGGCCGGCAAGGCCCGGGCGATCAAGGTCGAGTATCACGACGCGGAGAAAGGGGCCCAGTGCGTGCTCAAATGGTCCCAGAAAGGCGGCTTCAGCGAGCAGGTCATCCCGCCCGAGGCTTTCTGGCAGGAGCACGCCACGGGCAAGAAGGATTTCGCCCCGCTGCCTAATCCGCCCTACCCGACCACCATGACCGCCCTGCCCGGCCGCAACCCGGCGGCCCCGAACCCCGACGAACCGTAACCACACGGCCAGAAACGCCCGTTTTCCCGGCCGAAACGGGCCCTGGCCGCGCGGCGGAGCGGGGCAATTTTGTTGACTTAGCCGGCGCAGGCCTAACTACAATGAGGGTCGGTCGTTTGGTTGGCCGCACATGCCCTTCTGGCGGCCGGTGAGCTTCAGCGGTTCGGAGCCCTCGCCGGCCCCCCACGTGCGTCCCCGATCCCCCGCTACCGGGCACTTGCGCTCGGCCGCTGGGGGGCTCCCAACGACTGCTTGAAGTCATGGCCCCAGGCCCGTCCTGTGCGCTCCACGCGGTGCTTTCGGAACGGCACCCAGCACGACGGCGCAAGAATCGAGGAGGTAACCGATGGCAGCTCGCGAACATCAGGGAATGCAGATCGCGCTCATCATCTTCGTGGTTTTGACGATCGCGCTGATCGTCACCACGTACTTGTTCTTCGACTGGTTCAAGAACGAGCAGAAGAAGTTCGCCGGCGAGTCGAAGGTGCGCCAAAAGGCCGAAGCCGACCAGAAGACTGCCGTCGAGAACCTCGACAAGATCAAGCGGATGATGAATTTCGGCGCCCGGGACGAAGTCTCGACGATGGAAGCCGAATTCAAGAAGGACATGGAGAAGTTCGCCAAGACCTTCCCCGAGTCGAACCAGCATTACCGGTTCGTCGTCGCCGAGCTCGACAAGCAGCTCAAGAAGAAGAACGAGACGATCATCGACGCCGAAGTCCGCGAGCAAGCCCTGATCGAAAAGGGCAAGAAGGACGAAACGGTCAAGGTGGCTGAATTGGCCACATACCAGCAATCGAACGAAAAGACCGCCCAGGATGCCGAATCCGAGCGGAAGAAGTTCAACGAGTTGGACGCCACGCACAAGAAGTTCGACACCGACCTGGCCAAGAAGCTCGAGGACAAGCGGAAGGAATTCACCGATCTGGCCGACAAGAGCGCCAGGGACGTCGCCGACATCACCAAGAAGCTGACCGAAACGATCAAGCGAAATCAGGACCTGGTCATTCGGGACCAGGAAGCCGAAGCGTCGACCGAGCGCGCCGACGGCAAAGTCACCTGGGTCAACCAGCGGGCCCGCGTCGTCTGGGTCAACCTGGGCGCCGACGATGGCCTGCGGCGGCTGATCTCGTTCGCCGTGATCTCGCCCGACGAAAACAACCCGCTCAAGGCCGAGAAGAAGGGGAGCATCGAGGTGACCCGGGTGCTCGATCGGCACCTGTCGGAAGCCCGGATCATCGACGACAGTCCGTCGAACCCGATCATGCCCGGCGACAGCGTCTTTTCAGCGGCCTGGCAGCCGGGTCGGGCCGAGCATTTCGCCCTGGCCGGCTTCATGGACCTGGACAACGACGGCCTGAGCGACCGGCAGAAGATTCGCGACCTGATCACGCTCAATGGTGGCGTGATCGATGCCGAAGTGCTCGACGACGGGAACTGGGTCGGCGACCTGTCGGTTCAGACCCACTATCTGGTCCGCGGCGAGCGCCCGAACGACAAGACGACCAACAACGAACTGCTGAAGAACTATTCGAAGATGATCGGCGACGCCAAATCGTTGCCGATCAAGACGATCTCGGTGCCCGAGCTGATCGACTACCTCGGCTATAAGGCCAAGGAACGGACGATTCCGCTGGGGGCCGACGCCAAGGAATCGGACTTCAAGCCGCGGCTGCCCGACGGCATCCAGCGGAAGAGCGGCGGCAATATGATCCAGAAGTCCCGCCAAGTGCCGATCACCGGCTCCAAGAGCGCCTACTGATCGCCCGATTCGAAGCCGGGGTGCTGATCGACGAGCCGCCGTGCCCACCGGGCCCGGCGGCTCGCTCGTTTGTAGGCCGCCCGCTCGCGGCGCGGACCGATCCGCCTGGACAGGCCGTCAGGCCTTGCCGCCCGTCGGCGCCGCGTCGCTGGGGGCGAACAGCTTGCGGGCCAGACCGTCGATTTCGGCCTGCCGGTGCTGCAATTCGACGCTGGTCCGGGCCGGCTCGAAGCAGGCCGGCTCGAGAAACAGTCGGGCCGGGGGTACGATCCCCTGCGAGCGGGCAATCTGCCGCAAGAGTCGCCGCGCCGCCACGTCCAATTCGTGGGCCCGGCACAGGCTGCGGAACAGCGCCCGGGGGTTGTTGTAGAGCCGGTGCTTGTCGTTCCGGCCGAGAATCCGGGCCACCACAGCCAGGGCCACGAAGACCCCGATCAGCAGCAAAAACCAGAACAGCAGGTCCGTGGCGTCGAAGTGCTCGCGCTTTTCGCGGAAGCCGCTGCCCATATCGCGGAACACGCTCCGCTCGGCCAACAGTCCCAGGTATACGAGCGACTTCATCGGGCCTGCTCCGCCAGCGGTTCGCTTGCCGGTTGACTCTCGAGCTGCCGCAGGCTGCGCTCGGCGCTCTCCTGCACCACGATGCTCCGGTCGAGCAGCGCTTCGCGGAGGGCCTGGCGGCTGATGGCCGAGTTCGACGTGCCCAGCGCCCGGGCCGCCTCGCTGCGGATCACGTGATCGTCGTCGGCCAAGAGCTCGATGATCGTGGCCTCGACGTCGGGCACCACGCCCATCGAGATCGCCACGCCCACGGCCCGCAGACGCCGGGTGCGGCTCCGCGACTGCATTTCCTCGACCAGGCCGGCGGTGGCCTCGGGATTGATCTTGCGGACCAGCTCGCCGGTCGATTGGCGGACCTGGTCGTCGAGCATGTCGAACGCGGCCAGGAAGCGGTCGAAGCTGAATTCGCCCAGGCTGTCGCGGGCCGCCTGACGGACGACCTCGTGCGGGCTGTCGGCGAATTCGACCAGCCTGAGCAGCGCCCCGGGAATGCCCCGCTGGCGGACCTGGCCCAGGATCGCGGCCTGGACCTGCGGGTCCGCGTCGTCGAGCGCGTGCAGGGCCAGGGCGTTGGCCTCGGCCCCGTTGAATCGGGCCAGGGCGACCGACGCCGCCCGGCGGCCGCCCGGCTTGCCGTAGCGGAGCAGGTGCTCGATTGTCTTGAACACGTCCAGCCGCTTGATGCCCGAGGCCATCACCATCTGCACCAGGCTGTGCTGCTCGGCCTCGTCCAGGCTGTTGATCAATTCGATCGTCCTGTCGGACCCAGGCGATGTTGTCCAGGCGTTTCAGGTTGGCCGCGGCGGCCGCGCTTGGTTCGTAGCCGATCTTGCGCAACAGGTGCTGAACGAACTTCAAGTCGCCCCGCCGCGCCAGCACCGCGACCGCCGCAGACGGCGCGTGCGGATCGTCGAGAAAGCTGAGCAACAGCCGAACCACGCCCCCCCGGGCGTTGTGCAGCAACTCGTCGACCAGCGGCAAGTAGGCGGCGTTGTGCGGGTCTTGCAGAATCTGTTTGAGCACCGCGTTGTCGCGGCTGGCCATCACCAGAAAGGCCACCACCATTTCGCGCCGCGAGTGCTTCATGAACCGCTGCAGCGAACCCTCGAGACTGGCCGTGAAATGCCGCCGCACGAGCTGCGGATCGCGGCGATTGCTGTAATCGCGCGGGCCGGCCAGCTCGGCGTACAGCAGATCGGCCAGGTCGACCAGGGTCGCCGCGGCCAGGTCGGCGTTCGGATGGCTTTCGTCCTCGGCCGCCGTGATCAGGGCCGGGACCAGGTCGTACTCGTGAAACCAGAGGATCGCCTGGCAGCCGTTGCGGCACATCTGCAGGTCGCTGCTGAGCACCGCGTCGCGGAGGGCCATCGTCATCCGGCCGCGGCGCTCGTCGATGATCTCGCGCCAGCGGTCGTCGACCAGGTGCAGCCGCCGCAGCACCTCGCGCTGGCCGGTCGGACTGCGGCGATCGAGAATCGCGCAGGGCCCCTTCCTGCACGGCCGTCTCGGCCGAGTCGAGCGCCGGAATCAGCACGCCGACCGCCGCTTCATTCGGCGTCTTGGCGAGCAAGTCCAGCGTTTTCGCTAAGCCGACTTTGGCCGGCTCTTTGCGCGGGGGGCGGTTTTTTTCATCTACGGAACCTTAGCTCGCCGCTGCTGGGCGGCGCGGCCCGGCGGCCCGGGAAATCGCGAGAAAAAAAAGTCGCCCGCCAGCCCTCGCCTGCTGGTTGGCTGGCCCGCACGGCGCCCGAAGGGGGGCGTTTTTCGGCATCCCGCAGCACGACCCCCGCCGGCCCTTGGCGATTCTGCCGGTTGAACCGGCCGTGAGCGGCAACGCCGGATCTGCCGGATGCTTGATTTCCACCGGCTCCGGCGCGAAACTGAACGGTGCGGCCCAACCCCTGGCCAGCGCCGCCTTTCCCCCCAACGCGTGCCCCGCCGATGCCCATTCCGCTGTCCGCCGCCGAAGTGCTCAACCGCGAATTCCTGGAAATCCGGGCCCGACTGCTGCAAGTCGCCGCCGCCCTCGACCGGCTCGATCGGGCTGGCGAAATCGAGGGCCCTGCGGTCGACAACGACCCCCGACTGCAGCGCATCCGCCAGGCGCTGGCCATCCTCGTGCGCCGGGCGACGCGTCCGCTGCCGGTCGGGCCGAACAAATCCAACTGCTCTTTTCCCGCGACTACCAATCGACCTGGCGCACCGACTTCGGCCTGGCCAACGGCCGCCACTAATTCGCCCCGCGGCTGCCGCCGCCGACTCTTCGTTTTCTCCCTACCCCCTACCCCCTGCATCCTCACCCCTTCCGCCATGTACTACTTCGATCCCCACATCCACATGGTTTCCCGCGTCACCGACGATTACGAGACGCTGGCCAAAATGGGGTGCGTGGGCATGAGCGAGCCGGCCTTCTGGGCCGGGTTCGACCGCGGCAGCGTCGATGGCTTTCGCGATTACTTCCGCCAGCTGACCGAGTTCGAGCCCAAGCGGGCCTCGTGGTACCGGGTGCAGCATTACACCTGGCTGTGCATCAACGCCAAGGAGGCCGAGAACGTCAGCCTGTCGCGGGAAGTGATCCGCATGATCCCCGAGTTTCTCGACAAGCCCGGCGTGCTGGGCATCGGCGAGATCGGGCTCAACAAGAACACCCGCAACGAGTCGATCGTGTTCCTCGAGCACCTCGACCTGGCGATGAAGACCAACGAGCAGATCCTGATCCACACGCCCCATTTGGAAGACAAGTACCAGGGCACACGGATGATCCTGGACATGCTCTGCGACGATCGCCGCATCGACCACAGCCGGGTCCTGGTCGACCACGTCGAGGAGCACACGATCCGCGAAGTGCTCGACCGCGGCTTCTGGGCCGGGATGACGCTCTACCCGGTCAGCAAGTGTACGCCCGAGCGGGCCGTGGACATGGTCGAAATGTATGGGCCCGAGCGGCTGCTCGTGAATTCGGCTGGCGATTGGGGCCCGTCCAAGCCGACGGCGGTGCCCGACTTCATCCTGGCGATGCGCTTGCGGGGCCACCCCGAGAGCCTGATCCGGCAGGTGGTCTACGACAACCCGCTCCGCTTCTTCAGCCAGAGCCGCGGCTTCGTGTTCACGCCGCCCGACCTGCCGCAGCCGGCGGCGGTCTGAATTCTCTTCCTGATTCGCGCTCGTCTGTAATCATCGGACACGCCTGGCGACCCGTTGCTCGGACGGCAAGCTCCTACGGAAGCGACGCGCATTCGTTAACGCGGATGAACGCAGATGGAGGAGGATACGCGCAGATGATTTTTTTAGAAGTGTGAGGCGAGGTCCCGCGGCAAATTGAGGCTTTCGCACCCCTCTCAACACGCACCAGCGCTTCGCAAACCGGGTAATTGCGACGATATGTTGCAGTGAATCAGGGCGGCCTGGAGACTTTCGGGGCGTGAGCGGCGCGGCGCTAGCCGCCGGTGGGTGGATGGTTGGGTCGTTTCCCGAACCGCTGGTGCCGGCATTTTGCTGGTGAGACGCCCGGAGTGAATTCACCCCTGATCGAACCGGCGGCTAGCCCCTTGCCGCTCACTGCTTTGTTGGGTTCGCCGACACGCGCCGTCAGCGGCCACGTGGGGACGGGCCGCGCTAGCAGCCGGGCCGGGGCCCATGGGAGTTTGCACGTCGAAAGGGATGATCGAGGCTGTCCCTCCTAGCGCCGCCGCTCGAAAGTCTGAAAACTCCTCACTCTTTTCTGCCATCACTCTTTTCTGCATCTTGCTTCTCCGTCATCTGCGCGGATCCGCGTCCATCGGCGTTCATCTGCGTTCCCAGATCGACTTCGCTTCGCGCTGGCATCTGATGTCCAGGCGAACGACCGCGACCTGGCGCTAACCCAAAGCTTGCACAAAACACACGCCGCTCGAACGCCCGGGCGTTGCCAGCCGCCGACGTAGTTTCGATAATCACGCCAGTCGAACCGGAACCGTTCGACGTTTTTTTCTGGCGACGACACGCCGTCGCGGCGCGCTCGGCGAGGCGCAGGGAGGTCACGTGAGGTTTGCCCAGATTTCGGTCGAGGACGAAGGCGTCATCAAAGTCGTCGCCGAGGGCAAGCTGACGGGCGACGAGCTGCAGCCGGCCGGCCAGAACCCTTTCGAAGCATCCCTGGGACCGCTCTGGTTCCGCCAGCGGGTGCTCTTGAGCCTGGAGCGCGTCAGCTTCATCGATTCGTCGGCGATCGGCTGGCTGATCAAATCGCATAAAGAGTTCAAGAAGCATGGCGGACGGCTGGTGGTGCACTCGTTGCCGCCGCAGGTCGAGCAGGTCTTCCGGCTGCTCAGCCTCAACAAGATCATCACGCTGGCGGACGACGAGGCCAGCGCCCGGGCGCTGATGCTCAGCGCCAGCCCCGCTTGACAGCCTCTTCCGATTGACGGCCCTTTCCGCTTGAAGACACTACCCGCATGACCCACGCCACGACGACTTCGCCGGCGGATGCCCCGGTATTTACCGCAGCCGAGCCGGCCGCGACCCATTTGCCGCTGGTCGACGTCAGCGCGCTATCGCCGGAAAAAGCGGTCGCGCGACTGATCGAATACGCGGTCTATCTGGGGGCCAGCGACCTGTTTCTGCTCTGCAACATGGAGGCCATGAGCGTTCAGGTGCGGCAGCACGGCATCGTGCGGACGATCAGCCACCTGACGGGCGAATTCTCCAAACGCTGCCTGCAATACATCAAGGCCGCGGCCGGCATCGACCTGACCGAGCGCCGCCGCCCGCTCGATGGCCGCTGGATTTATCAGCAAGCCGAACAGCCGCCGGTCGACCTGCGGATCAATACCATCCCGACCATGTTCGGCGAGGACATGACGATCCGCCTCCTGGTCCGCTGCAACGACCTGTTCACGCTGAACAAGCTCGGCATGACCGACAGCCAGCATGCCGACGTCGAAGCCATGCTCGGCAGCTCGGCCGGCTTGGTCCTGGTCACGGGGCCGACCGGCTCGGGCAAGTCGATGACCCTCTACGGCTGCCTCCGCCGGCTGAACAACGGCGAGCGGAAGATCAACACGATCGAAGATCCGATCGAATATCCGATCGCCGGCCTGCGGCAGTCGCAAGTCAATCCGGCCGTGGGGCTGGGCTTCATCGAATTGCTCCGCGGCGTGCTGCGGCAAGCGCCCGACGTGATTATGATCGGCGAGATTCGCGACGCCGAAACCGCCGAGACGACGGTCCGGGCGGCCAACAGCGGCCACCTGGTCTTCGCCACCATTCACGCCGCCACCGCCGCCGCGGCGCTGCAAAGCCTGCGGGCCCTGGGCGTCCACCCGCACTTCCTTTCGGTGGCCATGCGGGGGATCGTCGCCCAGCGGCTGGTCCGCACGCTCTGCCCGCAGTGCAAAGCATCTTACGACGTCTCCGACCTGCCCGAGTTCTTTTCCGAGGTCCGGCCCTGGCTCGGCCCGGACGAGGGGCGATTCCTCTGCTCGCCCATGGGCTGCCAGGCCTGCGGCCAGACCGGCTACGGCGGTCGCACCGGGGTGTTCGAGGTGCTGAACGTCAGCCGGACGATCCGCAACCTGATTTTCGAGGGCCGCTCGGCCCGGGAGGTTCACGAAAAGGCCCTCGAAGAGCAGATGCTCAGCTTCCGCCAGAGTGCGCTATTGAAAGTCGCCAGGGGCGAAACCAGCACCGACGAAGTCTTCCGCGTCATCCCGACCGACGTGCTGCTGGTCGACGATTGAGAGCGATTTGAAACTGCCACGCCCTGAAAGGGTGCAGGAGCTCAGCCCAGGGCAAGCGCAGTGCGCCCTGGGTACTCGGGCGTCCAACGCGGCATCGTCGCCCTGAAAGGGCGAAGGAAGCAAAGCGACCGGTTGGGTCGATCTGCGGCGCACTCGGATTCCGTTCGCCCTTCGCTCCCATCGCCCTTTCAGGGCGAATTCGAATTTTTTCCGCGGTCCCTCAATACCCAGGGCGCGCTCCGCTTGCCCTGGGCTCGACTCCGGAAGCCCGTTGGGCTTCTTCGATTGCGATCCGCGCAATCCGCATCGTTGCCCCGCGTTTGCCGGCCGGCATATACTGACGGCCAAGCCTGCGGCGCAATTCCACGGCCGGGCCGACGATCCACCTTTGTATACGAGGATGCCCTCCGATGCGCGCCCCCCATGCGACGATCGCTTTCGCCGTCCTGCTATTCGGCCTGCCCTCCGCCCCGCTCCGGGCCGACGACGCCCCGACCACGATCGACGTCTGGCCCGCGACCGCACCGGGCGAAACCGGCCAGGTTGGCGACGAAACTCGGGTAACTGACGGCGGCATCACCCGCGTCTCGAACGTCACCAAGCCAACGCTCACCTTCTTCCGCCCGGAGAAGGACAAAGACACCGGCGCCGCGGTGATCATCAATCCGGGCGGCGGCTACTCGATCCTGGCTTGGGATCTGGAGGGGGAAGAAGTCGCCAAATGGCTGAACTCGATCGGCGTGACCGGCATTCTGCACAAGTACCGGGTTCCCGCCCGGCCCAACCAGCCCCGCTACAAGGCGCCCCTGCAGGACGCCCAGCGAGCGGTCAGCCTGGTGCGGAGCAAGGCCGGCGAGCTAAGCCTCGACCCCAAGCGGATCGGCATGCTCGGCTTCTCGGCGGGCGGCAACCTGACGGCCGTCGCCTCGACCAACTGGCAGCAGCGGGCTTACGAACCGATCGACGACGTGGACAAGGTCGACTGCCGCCCCGACTTTGCCGTGCTGGTCTATCCCGCCTGGCTGGCCCGCGAGGACCGGCCCGAGCTGGTCGATGAGGTGCCGGTCGACCAGACCACGCCGCCGATGTTTCTGGCTCACGCCGGCGACGACCCGATCAAGGTCGATGCCAGCGTGGTCATGTACCAGGCCCTGCAGCGGGCCAAGGTGCCGGCCGAGCTGCACGTCTACGCCACCGGCGGGCATGGCTTCGGCCTGCGGCCCAGCGCGCATCCCTGCTCGCACTGGCCGGAGCGGTGCGGCGAATGGATGAAGAATCAGAAGCTGCTCGAGCCGGCCAAGCGCTAGTGCGGGCCGGCGTGCGATTGGCGGCGCAGATTCTGCAGCCAGACGACCGCGATCAGCAGCGGCAGCACCACGCCGATTTCGAAGACTACCGCCAAGCCCACTAGCGCGGCCAGCACGGCGCAAATCCCACCCTCCAGGCTGCCCCAATCACTCTCTTGTGCCTGGGCGACCACGAACAGTGCCATCCACCGGACGACGCCCACCAGCGCGGTCCAGATGCCGGTCATCATCAGCATCTGTGCCAGACTGAACTGAAACGGCCGCGGTGCTTCGGGCGGAACCGTCGGCGGCAGATCGGTGAGCGGCATTGCGAGTTCTCCCCTGCGGCCGGCCTTTCACGGCCGGCACTCCCAGGTAAACCGCGATCGGCCAGAACGATTAACGCGGCGCGACTTCGGCCTGGCCCGGCACGCGGGCCGCGGTGGGCTGCCGCATCGTAATGTCATGCACCAGGAGGCGGGCATCGCCGACGAAAAACGTGCCGAAGTCGGCCACGACCAGGTTGTGCGTTTCTGCGGCGGGGACATCTTTGATGGTCTTGATTTCGCTCCAGCCCGAGACGCCGTGCAGGCGATCTCCGACCTGGAGGTGCTTGGCCATCCGCCAGCCTTGGCCGGAGACCCAAAAAACGTGCCCCAGCGTCGCCGTGATCGGGCCCTCCTCGATGCCCAGTTCGAGCATCGGCTGGTGGCCGACGGTCGTTTGCAGGACCGGCTTGAAGCCGAGTTCGCCGGAGGCGGGATTCTGCGCAAGCACCCGATCTCCGGGACGAATTTGCTCGATCGCAACTGGGCCGGTCAATGCCCAGACTGGCGTACCTTTGGCGAAGCAGCCATGGACAACCGTGGTCGCGGGGGCCAGCTGAGGGACGAACGGCACGTAGGGCACATCGACGTCTTGCTGGTAGGTCGTTGAAAGGCTCTCCCTGGGGATGTCGGATAATTCGTTGTAGTTCTGCCACCAAGTCCACCAGGCCTGCGGATCGTGCGGTAGCGTTTCACCCGTGGTCTGCTCGAGAACCCAGTAAATCGCTTCGTTCCACCCTGCGATCCGACGATTGAACTTGGCGGTATCTTTGGCGGTTTGCTGGATGCCGAGCTGTGCTTCCGTAAATGCCGCCCCGACGATCAACCCCAGGTTGCGATTGGGAACGAGCGTGGTAATGTTCGTCTGGAGCGTGTTTTCCACGATCGCGGTCGCCCCCTCGCGGCGGACCGTTTGCCGGATGTGAATCCCGTCTGCGTCGCGCACCGTTTCGAGCTTGGTTTCCACCGGCGTCGAGAGCGCGTTCATCAGCGTGGGCATGTAGGCGTGTGCCGACCGGGCCTGCAACTTTTTGCAAGCAGCCAGCCGCACGTCGTCCTGCTTGGAGAGCATGGCCAGGCGTACTAGGCCCAAAGTCGCCTTCTGCCCCGGGATATTGCCGAGCGCGCGAACGACGTACTTCGCCGCCGCTTGCCGGCCCTTGAAGACAGTCTCGATCGCTTCGACTGCCTCCGGTTCCCGGATCTGTTCCAGCTCGCGGAGCGCAGCCTCGTGCTGCGCCGTCGCTGGAACTCTCCAGCCGCTGCCGCAGTTCCGCGATCCGTGGCTGCCACTGTTTGAGCGATTTCTTGGCCTGCTCGTCCTCGGCCTTGCGCTCGGCAAGTTCCGCCGGCGTTGCCAGCACGCCGCGATTCCAAACGAGCCCCATGAGCTTGATCGCCTCGGAATCGTTCGGCGATAATTCGAGCAACCGCGTCACGTGACCGCGCAATTCATCCGTCAGTTGATGTTTCTGACACCAGCGCGCCAGCACCAACACCGCTTCGCGACTGTCACCATAGCGGTCGCGGAGCTGGCGGTACTCGCCAAGCAGTTCATCGCTCGCGGCCCGGGCAGCCGCCTGCTCCAGCGTCAGCCACTGACCGCCGTAGCGGAGCTGGCCCGACTGCCAGCGGGCAGGGGCAAAATCGGGGCCAGCCGCAATGGCCCGATTGAGCAATGCAACGCGCCGCGGCAAGTCGGCTTGCGCTTCCGCTTCCAGCGCTTGGGCCACAAGCTGCTCGGCGCGCGTCGAGGCGCGCGCTATCCCCGATTCGGTCGATTCGCCGGCCCGCATTGCCGCAACCTGCCACGAGGCGCAGAGAGCGGTGGCTAGGGACAAACGGCCAACCCAGCACCGCGGAACAGCACGTTGGGACGCTTTCATGACGGGTTCTCGCTGTCCTTGAATAGGGGCCGAAACGCGGTCTTTCAACTCGTAGCGATCTCAGTGCCGAAACCAGCCGCTCACGCGCGCCGCTTCCGCGTGAAAGGGAAACGGTTCACAGGCCGCAAAGACCTGCTGTCGCTGTGCGACGACGCGCGTTTTTCCCGCCGGCTGGATGGCGGCGGCGGCGGCGGACTTTTGGGCCCGGTCGAGTTGTCGTTCCTTATGTTTCAACTGGGCGGCCTGTGATTGGAGCTGTCTTGCGGACTGGGCATCCGCGTTCACCAGGGCCTCGCGTTCCTCAACGAACTGCGGCTAGTTGGTTGTTCAGGGCGACAACTTCTGCCACCGCCGCGACGCGCTGCCCGGCGAGTTGTTGCAGATTGTTCACAACGGCAATTCTTCGCAACTGAATGTCCAAGATCTGCGCTGCGGTCAGATTGGCGCGGTTCGTGAGCGCAAGATCCTGCACCGTCAACTGCTTCTGCTGCACGTCGATCGTGATCTCGACTTGATTCAAGCGAAACTGTGCCTGCAGGATGTTCCTCTGAACGGCCTCGGCTTGCTTCGTCAGATTTTCCATCCGCGCTTTGGCGGCCACTTGCAACTTCTCGAATTCGAAGTCGACGTCCGTCGCCGCCGCGTCAACCTTCTTCTGCTGCTGTCGAATCGCGGCCTCTTGTTCGGCGACTTCGGCCGTCCTGGCTGCCTCAGACTGCTTGACTTGTTCCCCCGATTTGATGAGCTCGGTCGTCATTGCTTCTTCGCCAATCGCAAACTGATCGCGCGCGTCGCCGAGCCGGCTTTGGACGTTTTGCTTCGCCCGGCGGAGATCGTCCGGGGAGATCGCGGCCGCCGGTCGACTCTCAAGGTAGGCGAATACTCGGCCCAAGAAGCGCGCCGTTTCGGCCCGCTCCTCGGCGTCGGCCCCCGGCGGATCGGCCGCGGCCAGCGCCTGGGCCGCGGCGCGCATACTGCGGATGGCCGCGGGGAACTTGCGGACGAGCATTTGAGTCCAAATCTTCGCTCGCCACGCCGGCAGCAGATCGGGCCGCTCGGCAAGCACCTGATCGAGCGCGGCCAGCGCTTCAGCGTTGGCCCGCTGCCGGATCAGCACCACGGCATACGCGTATTTGGCTCGGGCGTCGTAGCCGTCGAACTCGGCGACGCGCGCGTGCAGCTGGCGGGCATCGGCTAGATTGCGCGGCGAATAGCGCTGGCCCAATTTGAGCAGTTCGGCAACGCCCTGGCTGAGCGTTTCGGGCTCGGCTACATTCCCGTCGGAGCGGGCCGAATCGGCGGCAAAGCCGACGGACGCGAGCGCCAAGCAGACGGCGAGATAGCTTGCCACAAACCGGCAGACCGCCATGTCGAACCTTCTTTGGCCACTGGCCGAAGATCTGCGCCATGCCCGCCGCGCATTCTAGTGTTTTTCCTCGAATCGACCAACGAGATCGGCGACCAGAAATGCCGCCTTGCCGAAAAGTAACCCGGCGGCCCGACGGACGTGTCAGCCCGGGTCTATGCCGAGTGGCATAGACGGACGTCGGGGCGGGCCGCCAACCGTGGCGTGCGGGCGCGTCGAGCCCGAGTTTACTCGGCCGTTTCCAGCTCTTCCTGCAACTGGCACCAGCGGTCTTCGGCCTCGGCCAATTGGGTGGCCAGGGCCTGCACCTCGTTGTGCAGCCGCAGGGCTTCGGCCGGGTCGGTCGACTCGAGCAGCTGGGCATTGACCTGCCGCTTTTGCTCGTCGAGCCGGGCGATCGTCCGCTCGACGGTGGTCATCTCCTTGCGCAGGTCCCGCTCGTTGCGGCGGGCGGTGCGCGGGGCGGTCTTGGCCGGCGGAGCATCGGCCGATTTGCCGCCGGCTGCCTTGCCGCCTGTCGCCTTGTCGCCTGTCGCCTTGTCGCCAGTCGCCTTGTCGCCCGGCGGCTTGCTGGCGCCGGAGTGGAGCGTGCCCAGGCGGCCGGCTGCGCGTTCGCCGTCTTCGATCTCTTTGTTGACCGAATAGAGATAGGCCTCGTAATCGCCGCGGTAGTTCACCACGCGGCCGTCACGGACCTCGATGATGCAGGTCGCGACCCGCTTCATGAAATGCCGATCGTGGCTGGTGAAGACGACCGTGCCCTTGTAGTCGAGCAGCGCGTCGGCCAGGGCCTCGACCGTGTCGACGTCCAGATGGTTGCCCGGCTCGTCCAGGACCAGCACGTTGTACTGGCTGAGCAGCAGGCCGGCCAGGCAGAGCCGGGCCCGCTCGCCGCCGGAAAGGACCGAGATCTTCTTCTTCACTGCCTCGCCGCGGAACAGCAGCGACCCGGCCAGATCGAGAATCGCCTGGTTCTTCGTGCCCGGCGCGGCGTTGTACTCCAGGTAATCGAGCACGGTCTGCTTTTCGGGCAGGCTGGTGTAAACGTGCTGGGCGTAGACGCCGATCTGGCAGCCGTAACCCCAGCGGGCTTCGCCGGCCTGCGGCTGAAGCGACTCGACCACGGTGCGGAGGAACGTGGTCTTGCCTTGGCCGTTGTCGCCGACGACCGCGGCCCGCGAGCCGTGCTCGATTTCCAGATCGATGCCGGTGGCGACTTGCCGCTCCGGATAACCGATCGCCAGGTCGCGGCAGCGGAGGGCCGGACCTTTGCGCGGCTCGACGATCGGCGCACGGATGTTGGCCGTCGGTTCGTCGCCGTAGATCTCCTTGACCTGCAGCCGCTCGAGCTGCTTCGATTTGCTGCGAGCCCGGGTGGCGGTGCTGGCCCGGGCTTTGTTCTTGTCGATGAATTCCTCCAGCTGCCGCCGCTTGGCCAGGACCGCGGCATTCGAGCGCTCGTCGTGCTCGCGGCGCTCGCGCTGGTGCTCGAGAAAGGCGTCGATTCGGCCGGGAAACATCGTCAGCTTGCCGCGCGACAAATCGAGCGTGTGCGTGCAGGTGGCCCCCAGAAAGGCCCGATCGTGCGAAACGATCAAGCAGCCCTCGGGAAAGTGCCGCAGAAAATGCTCCAGCAGAATCTGCGTCCGCAAGTCGAGAAAGTTGGTCGGTTCGTCCAAGAGCAGCAGGTTGGGCTCGTGCAACAGCAGCGCGGCCAGTTTGACGCGGGTTTGCCAGCCGCCCGAGAGCTTGGCCAGCGGCCCGTCGAGATAGGCGCCCTTGAGCTCGAATTCGCCGGCCACCTCGCCGCACTTCCAGTCGGGCTGGCCGCTGTCGCGCATCAGAAATTCGAGCGCGGTCTCGCCGGGCAGAAACGGATCGTGCTGCCGCAGATAGCCCAGCCGCAGCTTGGGGTGGCGGATCACTTCGCCCTTGTCGAGCTCTTCGTCGCCCAACAGGATGCGGAGCAGCGTCGACTTGCCGGCGCCGTTGCGGCCCACGAAGCCGACCTTCACGTCGTCGACGATCGTGGCCTCGGCCCCGTCCAGCAGAATCTGGTCGCCGTAGCTCTTGTAAGCGTCTTTGATTTGCAGCAGCACGGCCATGGGCGCAGTTCGTCCTTGGCGGGTATCGTAGTGGGCGGGCGAAAAATCGTAAAGCCAAACCGCCGGCTTGATTGCCCGCGGGCTAGCGTCTTAACGAATTGTGAAAAAAAGGGAACCGTGAAAAAAGGACGCCGAGAGCAAGCTCTCGGCGTCCAGCAATTTTTTGAATCAATCCTCCGCCGCGGCCCGGCCGGACCGGTCCGCTAGCGATCCTCTGGCGATCAGGCCCATTCGCGCTTGGTCGTGATGCCCGGCTGCGGCACGGGGTACTTGCCCTGGGCGTTGGCCTGGATCGGCGCCGCCGAATCCATGGTCAGCTTGTCGACCGTGGGGGCAAACTCGTGCGGGCAGTTGAGCATCTCGTCGTACGTGATGACCTGGCCGGTGTGGGCGGCCATCCGGCCCATCGACGTGACCACGCTGGCCTGGACGCCGCGCTCGACTTCGTTGAACGGCTTGTCGGCCCGGATCGCGGCCACCAGGTCGTCCCACTCCACCTGGTAGGGATTCGGCTCGTTGGCGGTGAAGGCCCAGACCTGGTCTTCCTTCTTGCCGATGTTCTGGGACTTGTAGATCTTGCAGCGGGCCGGCGAATGACCCGAGGCCGAAATGATGGCCGAGCCCTTGCTGCCGTGGGCAAAGCTGGCGAACTCGTCGTAGCAGTTGCCCATGTTGCGGCCGTCGAGCAGCAGCTTCGAGCCGTCGGCGAAGGTGTATTCGACGGAGTAGGTGTCGAAGTTCTGGTCGATGTTGTCGCCGCGATAGTGGCGGCCGCCGAGGGCCTGGGCCTTGACCGGCCAGGCATCCTTCATCCAGCAGCACTCGTCGATGTTGTGAATGTAAAAATCGCTGTAGCTGCCGCCGCTGGCCCAGAGGAAGCTATGGAACCGCTCGATCTGCCAAAGCAGTTCGCTGGCGTCCTGCGGCTTGGGCCCGGTGAAGCAGGAGCCGACCGGCCCGTGCATGCGGTAGGCGCGGAGCAGCGTGATGTCGCCGATCTCGCCGTTCTTGATCCGGTCGAACAGCTCGCCGCGGGCCTTGCAGTGGCGGCACATCAGGCCCACGCCCACCTTGAGGTTCTTCTTCTTGGCTTCCTCGGCCAGGCCGAGCATCCGCTTCGAGGTCGGGCCGTCGGTCGTGATCGGCTTTTCCATGAAGACGTTCAGCCCCTTCTCGATCGCGTAGCCGAAGTGTACCCAGCGGAACGCGACCGGAGTGGTGAAGATCGCGATGTCGCCCGGCTTCAGGCAGTCCATCGCTTTCTGGTAGCCGTCGAAGCCGATGAACTTGCGGTCGTCGGGCACGTCCATCTTGTCGCTGAACTGCTGCTGCAGGCCGCCGTAGCTGCCGGCCAGGCGGTGCGGAAACACGTCGGCCATGGCGATCAGCTTGGTCGGGCCGTTGGCCACCGACAGCGCGTTGGCCGCGGCGCCGGTTCCCCGGCCGCCGCAACCGATCAGGGCGATGTTGATCGTATTGCTCTCGGCCGCGTACACCCGCGGCACGACCATTCCGGCCAGCGCCGAGGCGGCGGCAATCTTGCCGGTGCTGTGCAGGAACTGGCGGCGCGGTGCTGGAAGAGTTCGCGCTGGGGTCCATGGTTTCAAACTCCTAAGGGTGGGCACACAAGGAGGGATGGCGGTTCGGCCGGCCGGGATACGTGGGTTATACCCGCTGGGGGTGCGTCCGCGTCGCGGCGGGCGCAACTCCCTCAGTATGTACGATTCTGCCGCCCAAGGGGACTACCCTGGCGCGGAAATCCGGCCGATTTTTCTTGCGGTTCGGCCCCCGTCCGGGTCCCTGCTCAACGTCCGAGCCACCGCGTCACTGATCTTCGTGCTCGACGCCTTGGATCATTCGCAGAAAGTCGTCCATCGAGGCCGGCCGATTCTTCGGGGTCGCATCAATGCAGGCTTCGATCGCAGCCGCCAGCCGGGGATGAATCTGCGGCCGGTAGCGGCGAATGTCGGTCGGCGCTTCGGTCCCGTGGACCATCGCTTCCTTGCCCGTGCCGCGGGGCCAGGGAAGCGAAAACGCGCACAGCTCATACGCCGTGACGCCGAACGAAAACAGGTCCAAGGCCTGCGAGGTCGGCTTGCGGCGGACCACCTCGGGCGCCATGTAGTTGGCCGTGCCCGTCCGGTTGCCCGGCGCCATGAACGGCGGCGTGGCCGGCACGGTCAGACCGAAGTCGATCAACTTCAAGCTCGACAGGTCTTTGGTGGCCACAAAATTGCGCGGGCAGATGTCGCGATGGATGAAGCCGGCGGCATGCACCGCCCCGATCGCGGCGGCGGCCTGCCGCAACAGCGGTACCCGTTTGCCGTCCAGCTCCGCGCTGCGGCCGACGATCAGCGAGTTGAGGCCCGGGCCGTCGAGAAACTCCATCACGATGTAGGGCTCGGAGTCGCTCGTCACGCCATACTCCAGCGTCCGCACGATGTGCGGATGCTTCATTTGCACGGCGATCTCGCCTTCGGAGGGTTTGTTCAAGCCGGGGAAGCGGGCTTCGAGCTGCTCGGTCTTGCGGCGGTCGAGAATCTTCAGCCCGACGATCTGGCCCGACTTGCGATCGCGGGCCATGTAGAAATTCGACATCGTGCCCGAGATCGCTTCGCGCAACAGCTCGAAGCGATCGCGGACGTCGACCTTGGGCTGCAGCAGAGCCTTGAAATTTGCGAGCAATCCCATGCCGATCCGCTCTCTCCTGGGCCGCGCGGTGGGGCGCCGGCCCGCGCATGCGCCTAAGTGCTAATCTAAGCACATCGCGCCGGGCGAGCAAGCAACGGCTGGGGGGCGTCGGCCGGCGGCCCAGCGGCTACTTGCCGCAGAAGTCGATCGTCCGGGCGATCTCGCTCTTGAGCTCCGAGCGGCGGACGATGCGGTCGATGTAGCCGTGCTCCAGCAGGAATTCGCTCGTCTGAAAGCCCTGGGGCAGCTCGATCCGGAGCGTGGCCTGGATGGTCCGCGGACCGGCAAAGCCGATCAGGGCCTTGGGCTCGGCAAAGATCACGTCCCCCAGCGAGGCAAAGCTGGCGGCGACGCCGCCCATCGTCGGATTGGTCAGCACCGAGATGAACAGCCCGCCGGCCTGATCGTAGCGGGCCAGCGCGGCCGAGACCTTGGCCATTTGCATCAAGGAAAGGATGCCCTCGTGCATTCGGGCCCCGCCCCCCGAGGCGCTGATGATGATCAGCGGCAGCTTATCGGCCGTGGCGTGCTCGATCAGCCGGGTCAGTTTTTCGCCGACCACAGCCCCCATGCTGCCCATGATGAAGGCCGAGTCGGTCACGGCAAAGGCCACCCGGCGGGCCCGGATCATGCCCGTGCCGACCAGGGCCGCGTCGCGCAGGCCGGTGCGGGCCTGCTCGGCCGCGAGCCGCTCGCGATAGGGCTTCTTGTCGGCGAAGCCCAACGGGTCGGTGGGTTCCAGCTCGGCGAACAGCTCTTCGAACGTCCCCTCGTCGAGCACCTGGCGAATCCGCTCTTGGGCCGGAACGTACCAGTGGTAGTCGCACTCGGGACAGGTGCCCAGCCGGTTTTCGGCCTCCTTGCTGAAGATCGTCTGCTGGCAACCGGGACAGCGCTGCCACAGGCCCTCGGGCACGCCCCGCTTGGGACGCCGGGAACCGGCCGGCGGATTGCCGCTGCCGGACTGGCTGGCTGTCGTGGTGGTTGGACCGCTCATGGCACCTGATCCTGGCTCGGAACCCTTACTATTCACGAAAAGGGGGCCGCCGTGCAAGACCGGCAGGCCCTCGGCCGGGCCAGTTCCGCCCGGCTCGCTTGAGCCGACCGTGGTCCGAAAGGGGTCCCCAGGCGTCGATTCAGGCTAAATCTTGGCAATTCAGGTGCTGACCACCGGCACAACCGCGCCGGCCACAGGAGGCTTCTCGGCGGCCACCTCGGCGCCGCGATAGACGATGCCGCCAGTGGCCAATTGCAGCAGTTCCCAGCTGCCGCAGCCCTCGCCCTGCTTCGACAGATCGCACACGGGCGAGTCGGTCAGATAGCTGCGGACCAGTTGATCGAGCGGCTCGGGCACGACCAGCCCGATCGTGCCTGCTTTTTGTTTCCGAAGCAGCTTGCTCAGGGCCGTTTTGACCCGCTGCCGGGCATCGCAGACCATTTCGCCCTCGGGCGGGCAGATGTTCTCGGGCTGCTCGTGCCATTGCCGGAAGACCTTGGGGTGCTTGCGGCGAATCTCCTCGATTTCCATCCCTTGCCACAGCCCGTGATCGAGATTGACCAGGCTGTCGACCTTCTTGACTTTGGCCCCGACGGCCTGGGCGATGGCCGAGCCGGTTTGCCAGGCGGCCTGGCAGGGCGCGGTATAAACCAGCGAAATCTCGAACTGCTTCAGTTCGGCGCCAAGCTGCTGGACCCGGGCATTGCCCGCGGCGCTCAGCGGAATATCGAGCGTACCTTGAATGCGTCCCTGTTCGACGTAGTCGGTTGAACCGGGACGAATCAGCACGATTTGGATCATGAGCTGGGTTGTGTCCTCCCCTGTGACCTGGCGGCTGCGGCTAGTTCGTCGACACGAACTGTATAGTCGTCATGACCAAAGATGGCCGAGCCCGCCACGAACATATCTGCCCCTGCTTGGCGCACGCGCCGATCGTTGCGGGATGGACCCCGCCGTCGACTTCCAGCAGCACGTGCTGGGGCACTTGGGCCCGTAGGGCCCGTAGCTTGTCGAGCGCGACCGGCTCGAACTTCTGCCCGCCGAAGCCCGGGTGCACGCTCATCGTCAGGACCACGTCGCAGGCGTCCAGGCAATCGACGATTGCCGCCAGCGGCGTCTCGGGATTGAAAGCCAGTCCGGCCAGGCTGCCCGCCCCGCGAATCCGTCCCAGGAGCTGCCGGGGATCGCGGGTAGCCTCGACGTGTACCGTGACCAGATTGGCGCCGGCCGCGCAGTATTGCTCGGCATAGCGATCCGGGTCGGAAATCATCAGGTGTACTTCCAGCGGCATGTCGG
Source organism: uncultured Planctomycetaceae bacterium (assembly GCA_963828155.1). Classification (GTDB taxonomy): domain Bacteria; phylum Planctomycetota; class Planctomycetia; order Pirellulales; family PALSA-1355; genus CAWCAX01. Next base: position 74,372 of record CAWHDQ010000004.1, on the reverse strand, counting down.
TCAGCCGGCGGACCGTCTCCAGCATCAGCAGCCCGTAGGACAGATTGGGCACGAAATGCCCATCCATCACGTCCAGGTGCAACGAGCCGGCGGCGGTCTGCTCCAGGCGGCGAATCTCGTCGGCCAGATGGCCAAAGTCGCACTGCAAGAGCGACGGGGCGATGACCGGAGCGGCAGCTTGCCACCGGGCGGCCAGACGAGAGGGCGACAGCGAACTGCCGAGGTTGTCTTCCACTGCGCGAGCGACGCCCGGAGATAGAAACCGGCTGGCTGAGCGGCCGGCTAAATCGTTCGCTGTCCGCTCAAGGGGTCTCGAAGCGTGCGAAAACGTGCGTTACGTCACCGTCGCCCGGGCATCGCCCCGGCGACATCAGCCGGAGCCTATTCTAACAGGCCCCGCTCGAAGCGCCTGCGCGGGCCGCTCGCCAAACGCCGCAAATCCATCCGCCAGAATTGTTTAGCACAAAAATGCCACCGCAACGAAATAACGCCACAACCGGCATTCGCGGCCTCCGCTGCTAGCAATACCGCATCTTGGACCACGGGCCCCAGCCCTCTCCCCGAACCGTCTAATGCTGGTCCAGGTCCTGGCTGCTCGGCAAGTCGGCCAGGCTGTCGAGCGAGAATCAGCTCGAGGAACCGGGACGTCGTGGCGTATTTCCGCCGCTTGCCGCTGCCGCTGGCCGGATCGACCAGCAGCAACTGCCGACGGACGAGCTGGGCCAGGATGGTTCCGCTGGGCGTGCCCCGCAGCTGGTTGATTTCCTCGGCCGAAAGCGGGCCGTTATAGGCCACCAGCGAGAGCACCTCGATCGCGGCCTGCGACAGCCGGGCTTGCCGCGTCTTGCCGTAAAACTTGTCTCGCAGCCGGGCGTAATCGTCCCCCAACCGCAGCCGATAGCCCGAGCCTTCGGCCACGATCGAGTACGGGCAGCGGCGGGCCTGATAGTCGGCATTCAGCTGCCGGACCAGCGCATCGATCTCGGCCGGCCGGACCCCGCGCATCAGCCGGGCGACCTGAGCGCCGGCCAGCGGCTCGCCCCCCATCCCGCCAACAAACAGCATCGCCTCCAGAATGGTCCGGGGCGTGATCTCGCAAGCGTCGTCGCTGGCGACGTCCTCGGCCGGCTCGACGACGGCCCCTTCCGGGTCCGGGACTTCTGCCGCCGGCTGGTAAGGATCGTCGCCGCCAGTGAGCATCTCGGCAAACGCCGCGCTCAGTTTGTCCAGCGACAGGCCCGCGTCCTCCGCCGGCTGGCGGAACGCGCTCCGTCCGAACGATTCGTCCGCGGCGGGTCGCTGGGGCCGGGCCGGCATGGCAGTCTGCGTCCGGTTGAAGCCGGCCGCCCACTTCGAATCGGGCTTACTTGATCCCGCGCTTTTCGGTCTCGCGCTTCATGAACGCCAGGCCGTCGCGGGCCAACTGCTCTTCGCTGGTGTACATCCGCCGCCAGATCTTGGTCGCGGCGGCGATTTCGGGCAAGGCCAGCCCGAACGCCTCGATCACCATCCAGCCCTGGTAGCCGGTTTCCTTGAGCGTGTCGAACGTCTCGGCCCAATCGACGTGGCCGCTGCCGGGCGTGCTCCGGTCGTTCTCCGAAATATGGACGTGGACCGTGACGTCCTTGCAGGTCCGGATCGCCTCGGGAATGTTTTTTTCCTCGATGTTGGCGTGAAACGTGTCGTACATCATCCGGCAGTTGGGATGTCCGACGTCGCGCACGAACCGCACCGTGTCGGCCGCCGTGTTGAGCAGGTAGGTCTCGAACCGGTTGAGATACTCCACGCCCAGCATCACGTCGGCCTTGGCCGCGTGCTCGGCGACTTGCCGCATGCTGTCGACGCCCCACTTCCATTCGTCGGGCGTGGGTCCTTTGCCACTGAACTCGCCCAGCGCCGAGTGGTACGGCCCGCACAGCGTCTTGGCCCCCAGGGCGTGGCAGTTGTCGATCGTCCGCTTGCTGTTCTCGACGCCCAGGGCCCGCACCTTCGCATCGGGACTGATCGGATTGTCGGCCGCCGTGCGAATGGTGACCGCCGTGCTCTCCAACCCCAGGTCGTCGAGCCGCTTGCTCCAGTGGCCATACTTCTTCACGTCGTAGTCGAACATCGGAATTTCGACGCCGTTGTAGCCCATGTGCCGCAGGCTTTCGAGCACGCCCAGCAGGCTCTCGTTCAGATCGCCGGACCAGAGCAGCAGATTCATGCCGAACTTGATCATGGAATATCTCCTGGTGGGCGGCGCTGAGCCGCTGCTGGTTATGGAAATGGATTATCGGTCGGGTATAGTGTTTCTCCGCCGCGACCGTCGCGGCGCGGCGCTCAAATCAGATCCCGACTGCAAACGGTCTGTAGGAGGCGACTCCGATCGCCGACTGCCTCAAGACAGTACAGCGAGTCGGCGATCGGAGTCGCCTCCTACAGTCCTCTCGTAGGCACCTATCGTATTGCGGGTCCCACGCCGCTCGGGCTGAGCAACTGCACCTGCCGCTCGCCGACGCGCCGCCGGGCCTCGCCCAGCACGCTGACGAAACCGGCCGGCAACTGCGGCAGCCCGACCCGCCGCATCACCTGGTTGAGCCGCACCAGCAGTTTGCCATCGTCGAGATAATCCCACAAGAACCGCTCGCGGGAAAACAGGCCGACGAACCGGTCCAATCCGGCGACCGGCCGCGCGGCCATCCGATTGACGGCCGCCTCGACCGCGCTGCCGTCGATGCCGTCCAGCGCCGCATAGTACGCGTCGAGCGCGGCCGGGTCGTCGGCGATCAGCACCGCGTCGAGCAGGATCTCGACCAGGATATGCCCGAGAAAATGCGGCCGTAAGCTGTCGTCCGGCGGCAGGCTCTCGCGCGTCAATCGCGCCAACTGCAGCGACAGCTCGGCGAAGGCCGGCGAACCGTGAAACCAATCGTCATCGGCCAGATGGCGCAGAATGCCGCGCGCGACCGCAGCCGTCTGCGGATCGGCGTCGAGCACGAGCGGCTCGGCCATCCGCCGGCGAACCCGGCAGCGGCGGTCGACGACATTCAGCCAGTCGGGCACGGCAGCGCCGGCCAGCTGGTACGGGTCGTGTACCAGGTCGCGTCCGTGGGCGAAATAGTTCATCGGCAACCCTGCCCCGGTGCGAAACCTGGTCCCGGCTCGCGTCGCTCAGCCCAGCTCGACCCACTTGCCGGTCCTGGCGCTTTCCAGCACGCCGTCGCAGACCTTTTGCGTCCGCAGGCCGGAACGGAAGTCGGGCTGGACCTTCTTGCCGGTCTCCAGGCTCTCGAGAAAGTCGGCCAGGGCGTTGGTGAACGTGTGCTCGTAGCCGACCGTGCAGCCGGGCACCCACCAGTTCTTCATGTAGGGATGCTCGGGATTGGTCACGTGGACTTTTTGCCAGCCGGTCAGATGGCTTTCGATCTTCGCGCCGGTCTTGGGATCGTTGTACTTGAAGTATTGCAAGTACTGCGGGTCTTCCAGATCGAAGTAGACGCTCCCCGCCTCGCCGTTGAGCTCGAACGTGTTGTAGTTCTTGCGCCCCCGGGCGTAGCGCGTGCTCTCGAACGTGCCCATCGAGCCGTTCTTGAACACGGCCAGGAACATGCAGGCATCGTCGATGCCCACCGGCTGCTTCTTGCCCGTCTCGGCGTGGACCCGTTCCTTGACGAAAGTCTCGGTCGCGGCCGAGACCCGGGCAATCGGGCCATTGAGCCATTCGGCCGTGTCGATCGAGTGGGCGAGCAGGTCGCCCGTGACGCCCGAGCCGGCCACGTCGACGTCCAGCCGCCAGAGCGCGGCCCCGCCCTGGGGCACGTCGGTCGCGATGGTCCAGTCTTGCAGGTACGTCGCGCGGTAATGGAACGGGCGGCCGATGCGGCCCTCGTCGACCAGCTGTTTGGCCAGCGAGATCGCCGGCACGCGGCGATAGTTGAACCAGACCATGTTCGGCACGCCGGCCTTTTCCACCGCGGCGCACATTTCCTCGCCTTCGGCCACGCTCATGGCCAGCGGCTTTTCGCAGAGGATCATTTTGCCGGCCTTGGCCGCGGCCAGCACGATCTCTTTGTGCGTGTTGTTGGGCGAGCCAACGTCGATCAGGTCGATGTCTTTCCGCTCGATCAGCTTGCGCCAGTCGGTCTCGTACGACTCGTAGCCCCAGTTCTGGGCAAAGGCCTTGATCTTGTCTTCCTTGCGGGCACAGCAGGCCTTGAGCACCGGCTGATACTCGCGCTGGAAGAACTTGTTGACCTGGCGATAGGCGTTCGAGTGGGCCCGGCCCATGAAGCCGTAGCCGATCATGCCGACATTGAGTGGTTTGGTCATCGGGGGGTTAATCCTCGTGCTATCGATGTGCGTATTGGCGTCCCATGTTAAGCCCGCCGGCGGCGGCCGGCGGGAAAATGCCGCGAGCCCGCGCCGCTACCCATTCCACCCGTGCGAGTCGCGAACCTTGATCATCGCCCCCAGGATGTCCTTCCAAGTTTTCGGATCCAGCATCGTCTTGTTGGGGAACATGCAGCCGTCCCAGCAGACGTGCTGACACTTCTTGGTCAGGTTGCCTTGGCCGTCGCGGAGCCAGAAGCCGGCCACCTTGACGATGTCGAGCTTGGCGTTCGGGTCGTTGGGCAGACAGTGCCGGCCGGTCTTGTCGTGCGAGCCGGTGCCGTGGACCGTGGCGTCGTTCTGGGCGACGTGAAAATCGATCGTCCAGGGCCGGAGGGCGTCGGTCAGCTTCTTCAAGGCCGCGTCGAGCGTGGCCGAGTCCTTCCAATCGAAGTTCTGCGGCAGGATCGCGTCTTCCGGGGCGTTGTAACCCAGCGTGTAGAGCAGCGTGTGGGCCATGTCAGCCTGAAAGCCGAGCGTCTTGGGCCGGTCGACCAGCTCCAACAGCTGCACCATCCGCTTCCAACTGTGCATTCCGCCCCAGCAGATCTCGCCTTCGGCCGCCAGCCGCTCGCCGAAGTCCTGGGCAATGTCGCAGGCCTGGCGAAACGTGTCGGCGATCCGCCGGCTGTTAGCGTCGCGATCCCCCTTGGCCCAATCGGCCACGCCGGTGGCCGAGTCGAGCCGCACCACGCCGTAGGGGCGGATGCCCAACTCGCGGAGCCGCTTGGCAATGTGGCAGCCCTTGCGGACCTGCGTGAGGAAGTTCTTCCGTTCCTCGTCGCTGCCCATCGCCGAGCCGCCGCCGGTGGGCGGCCAGACCGGGGCCACAACCGAACCGATCACGAGATTCCGCTTGCGGGCCTTGTCAGCCAACTGCTTCAGCTCGTCGTCCGAAGCGTCGATGTTGATGTGCGGCGCGAACAGGAACAGGTCGAAGCCATCGAACTTCACCCCGTCGACCTCGGCCGCGGCCGTCAGATCGAGCATCGTGTCCAGGTCGATCGGCGGCTCGCTGTCGGGCCCCTTGCCGACCACGCCCGGCCAGGCCGCATTGTGGAGCTTGGGAAAATTGTGGGTGTGACTCACGGTATGTTCCTGCGATTGAAACGGCGTTGTTTGCGGATGCTCAATGCGACGTTTGATGCGAGTGATTTGTACGCGGACAGCCAAGCGGTCGTTGACCGCCGGCTATAAAGAAACTCCCTTCCGCATCCCCTACTCCCTACCCTCTACCCCCTGTCCCCTACTTTTTGTAATCCCCGATTTGCGGCAGATTGTCATGCACGTCGGGGCCGAAGTAGCGCAGCCCGACGAGGGGTTCGCTGCCGGTATTCTCGATCTCGACGCCGGCCGCGGCCGCCTCGTGGCTGATGAACACTTCGTCCTCGGTCGCTTCGCCGAAGTGGATCATGGCGGGGGTCTGCAAGTTCAGCCGGCCCATCCGGCCCCGACCCTGGACGGTGATCCAGCCGCTCGCGCCTGGGTCCTTCAGCGTACACTTGGCGCCCGGCTCGAGCGTCAGCTCCTTCGAGCTGAACAGCTGCTCGCCGTCGACCCGGCCGTAAACGATCCAGCGGTCGGTGTAGCCCTGGCCGCTGCGGGCGGCGTCGACGATCGGCTCCAGGTAGTTGTGATCCTTGAAGTGCGTGTCGACGTTCTTTTCCCAATCGAGCTGGCCGACGATGAAGTCCAGGTCCTTGTGCTTCTCCTTGGGCATGTCCTTAACGAGCAGCGCCCAAGGCACTTCGCGCCCTTCGACCAGCGATTGGTACATGCCGAACACGTCCGAGCCCCACTGCGGCTCATACGTGCAGAGCGAGCCGGGAGCGTGGAGCACGCCGGGCGGAATCAGCCAGCCCGTGCCCCGCTTCAGGCGATAGGCCCGCGACAGGTCGAGAATGCCGTTGTCCCCCTTGTGCCAGTCTTCCAGACACTTGCGGAGCTGGGCTTTGGTCGTGCCGGGCTCCAAGCCCATGAAGGTGTAGGCGAAGTGGTTGTCGACGTTGTTGTACTGCGGCGGGAAGTAATAGCTCTCGGGCTTGCCCTGCTGGCCGACCAGCGCCGCGTCCTTGAACGACTGGTGCATGTGGTGCGGGATCGGGCCCATGTTGTCGAAGAACTTCGAGTAGACCGGCCAGCGCTGGTACTTGTCCCAGATCTTCTTGCCGATCAGCCGCGGCCCGGCCTCGGCCACGGCCTCGAGCAGCGTGAACCGCTGCCCCTCGAAGGCGACGTAGCTCAGCCCTTCGTCCGGCGTGCGATTGTCGTTGGCCGCTTCGGTCGTGCTGGCAAACCACCGCTCGTCGATTCCGCCGCGATGCGCGCCGAAGGCGTACCAATCGCCCGGGGCTAGCTTGATCCGCTTGCCGGGATGCAGGAAGCTCCGCGGCACCCACGTGGGCGTCAAGCGGAGCAGACCGGCGCCGGCGTCCAGGGCCCGAGAAAGCGCGGTACCGACATTATCTTTCTTGACTGTCGAAAGCGTGACCATGACTGACCTGACAACTCCGGCTAAAGCCATCTGAGAGACGGGAAAAACATGCCGGGACGAACGCCCGCTCACCGCCGATCGGGCAGGAGAAGCACACCGGCAGGGCCGCCCCGGGAAGCCCTAGTTTTATAGGCTCGCCCGCCCGCTCGCAAGCAGCGCGATTCGTCGGTATCGGGTCAAATTGTAATCGTGCCTGCGGCGGCCTGCATTTGCGATGCAATACAGTTTAAAGCGGCATGATCCGGGACACGAACTTGATCCTGGAGGGGTCAATCCGATTGTCGTCGTCATCGGTGCCCCCGATGAACGAGCAGTCCAAATCGCCGCACAATAGCTGGGCGACGAAGTTGACCATCGCCATGTCGAACCGCGTAAAAATCTCCATGTCGTACATCACGACTACGGGCCACACGTCTGGGGCGCACATCGGTCAGCCAAAAAAAATGCTTTCGCCCCTCGCCGTACCCCCATAGCAGCAACCCGTGGGTATCGGGGAAAAGCTCATAGGTGAAAAGCTCCGCTGCTTCGCCCGCCTTGTATTCGCAATGCTCCCATTTGATCGTCCGCCCTTTGGCGATACGTGCGTTCGAGTGGGTTGAGGACCGACAAGAAGACTCCGCCATCCTTGAAATATCCGCTGCCATATGCGCTCACGAGGCGCAACACGTCTCCGGGCAACGCCGGACTACCCAACTGCGCGATCGACAAATCCAATCCGACCGGCTTTTGGGGTGGCGGGATAGCTGAGAGCAAACGGGCTAGTGCAAGATCGGTTGTATCGCGTGGCATGGGTCCGCAGCAGCTCCAGTTGGACTGATCGAGTACCGGACCTGGACGATTCGGGATGTCGTGGAACTACTGCCAGCCGGGTGCCATCGCGAAGCATTCTAGGATTCAAACTGACCCACAACCGATTCGTCCCGAATTGCTCGCTAGCCGCCCGATCCGAGCTCGTCAAGAATCCATCGATGACGGGCCGAATTCTGCCACTCCAACTTCCCACGCCCCTCTGCCCTTCTGCTTCCTCTGCTCCCTCTGCTTCCTTCGCCCCTCTTCTTCCGTCGTCTTTGTCCTCGTCCTCTTTGCGCCTTTGCGGCTTTGCGGTTTATCCCCTCCCCTGCCTGCTCATCGACCCCCTGCCTGCTCATCGACCCCCTGCCTGCTCATCGACCCCCTGCCTGCTCATCGACCCCCTGCCTTTCTGATCGACTAATGCGGCAATACCGGACAAGTATCAAACCAGTACCGCCCCTGATCCGCCATCCACTGCATCGATTCCACGGGTCCCCAACCGCCGGCTTCGTACTCGCACATTTTCGGCTGCCCCGTTTTGCGCCAGGCGGCCAGGATCGGGTCGATGATCGCCCAGGCCGCTTCCACCTCGTCGCTGCGGGCGAACAGGCTGGCGTCGCCCTGCAGCGTGTCGAGCAGCAGCCGCTGGTACGAGTCGGGAATGTCGCTGTGAAACTCGCGGCGGAAGCTGAAATCCAGATCGGTCATCCGGAGTTTCATGCCCGCGTCGGGGACCTTGGTCTCCAGGCTGAGCTGGATGCCCTCGGCCGGTTGGACCTGGATAACCAGGCGGTTGGCGTCGCAGGTGCTGTAGGATGCCCGTGTCGAACACCATGTGCGGCGTGTTGCGAAACTGAATGACGATCTGGCTGGTGCGGCAGGACATCATCTTGCCGCTGCGCAGGTAGAACGGCACGCCCTGCCAGCGCCAGTTGTCGATCGCCAGCCGCAGCGCGGCGAACGTGGCCGTCTGGCTGTTGGGGTCGACGTCCGGCTCCTCCAGGTAGCCGGCATACTGCCCGCGGACGGAGTCCTGGGCCACGGTTTCCGGCGTGGGCACTTGGATGGCCTGGAGGACCTTGACCTTTTCATTCCGCACCGCCTCGGCCTCGTAGCGGACCGGCGGCTCCATCGCCGTGACCATCAGGAGCTGCAGCAGATGGTTCTGAAACATGTCGCGGACCACGCCGGCATGGTCGTAGTAGCCGCCGCGGCGGCCGACGGCCACCTCCTCGGCCACGGTGATCTGCACGTGGTCGATGTAGTTGCGGTTCCAGATCGGCTCCAGAATCGCGTTGGCGAACCGGAGCACCAGGATGTTCTGCACCGTCTCCTTGCCCAGGTAATGATCGATCCGGTAGACCTGCTGCTCCTGGAAAGACCCGGTGGACTTCGGCGTTCAGTTGCCGGGCGGTGGCCAGGTCGGTGCCGAATGGTTTTTCGATCACGATCCGCCGGATGCCGTGCGACTCGTCGGCCAGGCCCGCCGCGCCCAGCTGAGCCACCGGCCTGACTGTAGAACTGCGGCGCCGTGGCCAGATAGAAGACGCGCGGCGCCGGGGTCCCGGCTTCGAGCTCGTCCAGCCGCTTGGCCAGGGCGCGGAAATCGGCCGCAGTGCCAATATCGCCCGGCTGATAATGGACGTTCTCGGCAAACCGCTGCCAGACGCCGGCGTCAAAACTCTTGCCGACGAACGGTCTCGGTCGTCTTGGCCAACGCCGTCCGCCACTGGTCGTCGCTGAACTTGGTCCGCGAAAAACCAATCGACCTTCGTCCCCGCCGGCAACCGCTGCTTGCGAAACAATTCGTACAAGGCCGGAATCAGCTTGCGGCTCGTCAAGTCGCCGGAAGCGCCGAAGATGGTGTACGTGGCCATGGGAAGGGGGGGGGAGGTTGGGGGCTGGAGGTTGGGGGCTGGAGGCTGGGGATTGGGAGTTGAATTAACAGCAGCCGATCGACTAGTTTGGCCGCGTCAGCTTCGCACGCAACGACTTCTGCAGGCCACGCAGCATTTTGCCAATTCTATCCGTTTGGGCCAGCAAAAGGTCAACGTCAGCCGTGTCGGCATAATCGAGTTGCTGAGCGACGAGCAGCAGCGTTTCCAACTCCGCGACGGATCCCAAAGAGATGCTGATGAAATGCAGGAATTCCTTCGTCGATTCGCGGGCGTGTCCTTCTGAGATGTTCGCGGCGATCGAAACCCCTGCGCGGCGGCTTTGGCCAATCAGACCGTAAAGCTCCGACTGCGGATACGACGCCGTCAGCCGATAGATGTCTCTCACCAATTCAATCGCGAACCGCCAAACCTCCAGATCGCGATAACTGGCGACTCGCATCGCGTCTCCTCTCCTTCCCCAGTCCCCAATCCCCAGTCCCCAATCCCTAGCCGCTCCGCGGCACCCGCCGCAGCTCCAGCCATTCGCTGTGGAACACGCCGGGGCGGTCGAGCCGCTCGTAGGTGTGGGCGCCGAAATAGTCGCGCTGGGCTTGCAGCAGGTTGGCCGGCAGCCGGGCCTCGCGGTAGCCGTCGAAATAGGCCAAGGCCGTCGTGAAGGCCGGGACCCAAATGCCCAGCTCGACCGCCGTGATCACGACCCGCCGCCAGGCAGCCTGGGCCCGATGCACTTCGGCGGTGAAGTACGGCGCCAGGAGCAGGTTCTCGAGCTTCGGGTTGGCGTCGAAGGCTTCTTTGATCCGGTCGAGGAACCGGGCTCGAATGATGCAGCCGCCCCGCCACAGCATGGCAATGTCGCCGAAATTGAGCGGCCACTGATTCTCCTGCGCCGCGGCGGCCAACTGCACGAAGCCCTGGGCGTAGCTGCAAATTTTTGAGGCATAGAGCGCGTCGCGGACCGCGGCGATGAACTCGGTGCGGTCCCCCTGGAACTTGGCCGTCGGCCCCTGGAGCACGCCGCTGGCGTGAACCCGGGCATCGCGCATCGCCGACAGGCAGCGGGCGTAGACCGCTTCGGTCACCAGCGTGCTGGGCACTCCCAGGTCGAGCGCCAGCTGGCTCATCCACTTGCCCGTTCCCTTGGCCCCGGCGGTGTCCTTGATCAGATCGACCAGGAACTTGCCGGTCTCGGGATCCTTGGCGCTGAAGATGTCGCGGGTGATCTCGATCAGGTAGCTGTCCAGCTCGCCGCGGTTCCAATTGTCGAACACGTCGTACAGCTCGTCGTTCGACAGGCCCAGGGTCTGCTTGAGCATGTAATAGGCTTCGCAGATCAACTGCATGTCGCCGTATTCGATGCCGTTGTGGACCATTTTGACGTAATGACCCGCGCCGCGCGGGCCGACCCATTCGCAGCAGGGAATGTCGGCCTTCGGCCCGACCTTGGCCGCGATCGCCTGGAAGATCGGCTTGATCGCCGGCCAGGCCGCCTCGGAGCCGCCGGGCATCAGGCTGGGACCCTTCGAGCGCCCCCTCTTCGCCCCCCGACACGCCGCTGCCGACGAACAACAGCCCCTTCGACTCGACGTACTTGGTCCGCCGCTCGGTGTCGGTGAATAGCGTGTTGCCGCCGTCGATGATGATGTCGCCGGGCGAAAGCAGCGGGATCAGCTGCTCGATCAGGGCGTCAACCGCGGGGCCGGCCTTGACCATCAGCATCACCTTGCGCGGGCGGCCAGCGACTTGACCAGCTCTTCGACGCTGTGGCAGCCGACGAACTTTTTGCCGGCCGCCCGGCCGGCGATGAATTGATCGACCACGCTGGTGGTCCGATTGAACACGGCGACGCGATAGCCGCGGCTCTCGATGTTCAGGGCCAGATTTTCTCCCATCACCGCCAGGCCGACCAGGCCGATGTCGCATGCCGAAGCCATCGATCACATCCTTGGCCGCTCTAGCTGCGGCCCGCTGAAAACCAAGAACGGAAAAACATCCGCGGCCACTAGGGGGGCGTGGCCTTGCCATTAGAAATGCAAGCTGGTCCGCCGTGGCATTCGCCGACGGCCGCAACCGGAACGAATCCCAGGCGGCTTACTTGCCGCCCAGGTCCGCGATCTTGCGAAAGTCGTGTTTGAGCGAGCGATACAAATCCTGATAAATGGGAAACGCGGCGTCGTACGCGGCCCGAGCCTTTGCCTTGGGCGCCGTGCGGGTGGCCACGCGAACCGTCGCCGCGCAGGCTTCTTCCACGCTCTTGAAGGCGCCGGCACCAACCGCCGCCAGCAGTGCCACGCCATAGGCCGGCCCTTCTTCCGCCTTCAGGCTGACCACTTTGTGCCCCAGCACGTCGGCCTGAATCTGCCGCCAGAGCGGGCTGCGAGCCCCGCCCCCGGACGCCCGAATCTGGTCGACCGGCACGCCCAATTGGTTGACGATCTCCAGGCTGTCGCGCAGAGCGAAGGTTACGCCCTCGAGGACCGAGCGGACCAGGTGCCCCCGGCCGTGCGTCAGTGTCAGCCCCACGAAGCACGCCCGAGCAACCGGATCGGCATGCGGCGTGCGCTCGCCGGACAGGTACGGCAGGAAGAACAATCCCTCGCTGCCCGGCGCGACGGCGGCAGCTTCCTCGGTAAGGATGTCGTAGGGATCGCGTTTCGATTTCTTGGCCGCGGCGATCTCCGCCTGGCAGAGCCGATTGCGGAACCATTGCAGGCAGCCGCCGGCCGAAAGGTTGACGCCCATCAGATGCCACTTGCCGCGGACCGCATGGCAGAAGGTGTGCAACCGGCCGAGCGGATCGACCTGCACCTTGTCGCTGTGGGCGAACATCACGCCGGAGGTGCCGATCGACGTCCAAATGGTGCCGCTCGTGACGATGCCGTTGCCCACCGCCCCGGCGGCGTTGTCCCCGGCCCCGCCGACCACCAGGCAATCGGTCGACAGCCCCAGCTCCTTGGCCGCCTCGCGGGTTAGATTGCCGGTCACGTCCTGCGATTCGTACACCTCGCCTAGCAAGCTTCGATCGAGCTCGAGCTTCGCGAGCAACTCGTTCGACCAGCAGCGGTGAGCCACGTCCAACAGCAACATGCCGCTGGCATCGCTCACTTCGGTGGCGAAGTTGCCGGTCAGCCGGCGGCGGACGTCGTCCTTGGGCAGCAGCACCTTGTCGGTCTTGTCGAAGTTCTTCGGCTCGTGGTTCCGCAGCCAGAGGATTTTGGGAGCGGTAAATCCGGTCAGGGCTGGGTTGGCGACCATCCGGATGAGTTCGGCCCGGCCCCCGGCCCGTGCTCGATCTCCTCGCACTCGGCGGCCGTGCGCTGGTCGTTCCAGAGCAGCGCCTTGCGAATCACCCGCTGCTTCTTGTCCAAAAAGACCGAGCCGTGCATCTGGCCCGACAGGCCGATCGCCTTGACCGCGGCCGGCTTGAGTTTGGCCTTTTGCACCACCGCCCGAACCGTCTTGACCGTGGCCTGCCACCAGTCCTCGGGATCCTGCTCGCTCCACAGCGGCTTGGGGTGATAGATCGGATACTCGGCCGTTGCCGCAGCCAGAATCCGGCCGGTGGCGTCGACGGCCAGCGTCTTCGTGCCCGACGTGCCGATATCGATGCCAAGAAAATGCTCATGCGCGGCTCGTGAACTGCGAAAAACGGCAAAATCCAGGGGATATTTCGCCCGGTGCGGCGGGATTGTACCCCGCCGGGCAGCCGGCCCGCAACCGGCCGCCTCGGCTGCCCAGGCCCCCAGCCAATGACGGACGCCGAACCTTTAGATGAGTTTTGCGTATACCCCCTTGCATCGACAGGCCTGGGCGGGGCCAAATGGGGCGACCAGTGGCGGGCGCTTTCGGGATGCGCGCCGCTGCGGCCCCAGCGAGGAAACATGCAGCCCCATCGATTGATCCAGTGCGGCCTGATCTTATGTGGCCCCATCTTGGCGCTGGCGGTTTGGTCCGCAGCCGGCTGCCGGCCCAAGCAGAAGCTCGAATCGACGGCCGCGAGCGCGGCGGCCACGACGCTGAAAGTGGTCGTCATCGACGAGCCGGAACTGGCCAAGGCGATCAGCCTGCTCAAGGCCGAATGGCACGCCCAGCACGGCTCGCAGTTCGAAGTCAGCCAGCTCGAATCGGCCCGCATCGAGGAACTACCGCAGCTCGCGCCGGATGCGATCCTGTTTCCGGCCGCGCGGCTCGGCGAGTTGGTCGAGGCCGACCGGATTGTTTCCCTGCCCAAGTCGGCGCTGGCCGATCGCGACCTCAACTGGGCCGACCTGTTGCCGATCGTGCAAGGGGGCGTCGCCTCCTATGGCGGCCGGGTCTACGCCGTGCCGTTCGGCTCGCCCGTGCTGACGCTCTGCTACCGGAGCGACCTGTTTCAGAAGTTCGACCGCAAAGTGCCGACCACCTGGGCCCAGTACGCGGCCGAAGTAAAGTTCTTTCAAGATCGGGCCGGGCTCGGCAATTTGGCGCCCCCCGACGACGCCCCGTGGCACGCCAGTCTGGAGCCGCTCGCCCCGGGCTGGGCCGGCAAGACACTGCTGGCCAGGGCCGCGGCCTACGCCCGGCACCGCGACAATTTCTCGTCGCTGTTCAACATCGACGATTTCACCCCGCTGATCGATCAGCCCCCCTTCGTCAAAGCGCTGGACGAGCTCGTGTCGGCCGCCAAATCCTGCGGCAGTGCGGACGACCCGCTCGATCCGGCCGGCGTCCGGGCGGCGCTGCTCGCCGGCCAGTGCGCGCTGGCGCTCACCTGGCCGACGGCGGCCCATTCCCAGGATTCCAAGTCCCCCGCCAGCCACGCGGGGCAGGTCGCGTTTGGCCAATTGCCCGGCGGATCACAAAGCTACAACTTCGCCACGCGCATCTGGGACCAGCGCACGCCCGACGAACCGGTCCACGTGCCGCTGGTGCCGATTGCCGGTTCGCTGGGGGCGGTCGCCCAAGCCGCCCCGAACGCGGAGGCGGCGATCCAGCTGCTCTCCTGGCTGGCCGGCCCGAAATGGGGTAGCGAAATCGGGGCCAGTTGCCCGACGGCCACGCTCGACCGCCGCTCGCAACTCGACGCCGGACAGAAGTGGGTCGAGCCCGGCGTCACGCCCGCGGCTGCCCGGCAATATGCGACCGTCACCAGCGAGGCTCTCAGTCAGCCGGTCTGGCTGCACGCCTTGCGGATTCCCGGTGGGCAGGAGTACGAGGCGGCGCTCGATGCCGCCGTGCAGCGGGCATTGTCCGGCGATCCGTCACCCAAGCAGGCGCTTGCCGAGGCGGCCACGGCCTGGCGCGAAATCAGCCAGCGGCTGGGCGTCCAGCGGCAATTGGCGGCCTATCGCCGCAGCCTGGGGCTCGATTGATCGCCTGGGCGCCGGGCGCGTCAGAACGCGCTCTCGGCCTGCGGCGGCTCGACCTCGCGAAAACTGTCGGCCGGCGCCGCCAGGCTTCCAAGCCGGCATCGGCTTCACCGGCCGGAGCGGTGATCCGCAGCTCGTAGTTCCGCTCGCGGCCACGAAACCGCCGGGCAAAAATGACGATCGGTTGCTTGTCCCGCATGGTGCGGACGATCGTCTCCAGCGCCCGCTCCTGCCCCTGCGGCACGATCTGGCAGCGGTCGACCTGGGCGTCCGCGTCGGCGGCTCGGATTTCGTCGGGCAGCCGTGTGCGCAAAACATCGAGCTCCCAGCGCGGGCCGGCCGAGACCATCAGGGCCAACTCGGCCGCGCCCAGCTTCTCGCCGGCCGGACGCGCGGCCGCGAGCGCCGTCTTGCCGCGAGGCGCAAACGACGGCTCAAACCCCTCGGGCAGGCGCAGGGCGAAGCCGAAATCGCGCTGCAGCCAGAATCCCTGGCCCAGCGGCCCGGCGCCCCGCGTCGGTTCGCTGAATCGGGCCGAAGCGCACAGATCTTCGAAGTCGGCCCGGTAGGCGTCGAAATGCTCCTCGTCCGTCCGCAGGACAAAGGCGTAGGCCAGGCCGCCGTGCAGCAGGTGCCACTCGAGCTCGAAGGTTTTGCGCCCGCCCGGGCCTGCGACTTCGGACAAGCGTTCCCAGCGCTCGCGGACGTCCTGCTTCGTCAGGCCCGCAAACCGCGCGGCCTCGATCGGCTCGAGCGCATCGGCCAGCATCGTCGGCTGGGGATCGGGCGGCGGCGCGGCGGCAGCGAGCGACGATTGTTGCTTCCGCCAATCGGCCAGCGAGCCGGCGACAAGCTCGAGCCGGCAGGTAACGCTGCCCGGCGTACCAGGTCGCTCTTGCGGCAGCCGCAAAATAAACGCCCGATCCTCGCGGCCCCACTCGATCAGGGTCCAAGCGAGCGGCGCCCGGACGGCAACGCCCCACTGCGGCACCTCGACGGCCCGGCGACCGTCCTCTGCCGCCACTCCCCGCGCGGCAAATAGCAAACAGGCCGCCAGCAACACGGCGAGCGGCCGAATCGGGCCCAGATTGACACCTGCCAGGGTCATCGTTCCATTCAGCATAGCCTTCGTAAAAACACCCGTCGACGCCGCCCACCCCATGCAGCTGTTCGTCTATGAATTCGTCTGCGGAGGCGGCTGGTATTGCAGGGCCGGCGACCAGCCTCCCCCCCGCGGGCTGCTGGCAGAGGGCCAGGCTATGCGCGACGCCTTGCTGGCCGACCTGGCAGCCCTGCCCCAAGCGACGGTCGAAACCCTTGCCGACGCACGGATTGGGACTGCCGCGCGAGCCGGCTACCAAGCGACCGCCGTCGACAGCGCCGCCCGCGAACGGGCCGCCTTTCAAGCGGCAGCGGCCCGGGCAGACTGGACGATCGTCATCGCGCCCGAGTTCGACGGCCTGCTGGCGGAGCGCAATCGCTGGGTCACCCAAGCCGGTGGGCGATTGCTCGGCCACCCGGCCGACATGGTCGAGCTGTGTAGCGACAAGCACCGCACGGCCGAGCTGCTGCGCCGCAGGGGCATACCCGCGCCCGAGGGTTGGCTGCTCGCAGCCCATGCCGCGTTGCCGCCGGAAGTGCCCCTGCCCGCCGTGCTCAAGCCGCTCGATGGCGCGGGTTCGCTCGACCTCCGGCTGCTGCGCAGCCCGGCGATTTTCCCGGTCCCGCACCCGCGCCGCGCCGCCTCGAGCGATTCTGCCCGGGGCGGGCGGCCAGCATCAGCTGCCTGTGCGGGGCTGGCGGCCACTTGATCCTGCCTGCCGGCGAGCAGACCCTCAGCGACGACGGACATTTTCGCTACTCTGGGCGGGCGGCTCCCCTTGGCGGATCCCTTAAACCAGCGAGCCAAGAGACTGGCGGCGCAAGTGCTGGGCGGGTTGCCCGGGGCGTTGGGATTCCTCGGGATCGATCTCGTCCTGGGGGACGACCCGGCCGGCAGCCAGGACGTGGTGATCGAGATCAATCCCCGGCTGACCACCTCGTACGTCGGCCTGCGGCGGCTGGCCGAGGGCAATCTGGCCGCGGCAATGCTGACGATTGCGACAGGTCGGCCCGCGGCGTTGTCCTTCGGCCGCCAGGGGGTACAATTCGCTCCCAATGGCCCCCAGAATGAGTGGGCCACCCCAGCTCGATAAGACGGCTCGGTGAGACCTGCGATGAAGTGGCTGGCGTTCGACATCGGCGGAGCAAATCTCAAAGCGGCTGATGGCCACAAGCTCGCCGTGGTCGAGCCGTTTCCGCTGTGGGAAAAACCCCGCCAATTGGTCGACGCCCTGCGGTCGATGATCGCGATGGTCCCCGGCGTCGACCACCTGGCCGCCACGATGACCGGTGAATTGGCCGACTGCTTCGAAACCAAGACCGAGGGCGTCGAGTTCATCATCCAGGCCCTGTCGACCGCGGCCGACAAGCGGCACACCCGGGTTTACCTGACCAACGGCACGCTCGTCTCGCCGCAGACGGCGCTGCGGCAGCCGCTCTTGGCCGCGGCCTCGAACTGGCACGCCCTGGCCCGGTTCGCCGGCCGTTTCGCCCGCAAGGGCTGCGGCCTGTTGCTCGATGTCGGCTCGACCACGACGGATTTCATTCCGCTGGTCGATGGGCAGCCGGTGACGATCGGCCACACCGATCCCAATCGGCTGGTCAACGGCGAGCTGATCTACAGCGGCGTGGAGCGGAGCCCGCTGTGTGCGATCGCCAACATCGTGCCCTGGCGGGCCCGGCAGTGCCCGATCGCCCAGGAACTGTTTGCCACGACTTGGGACATCTACCTCACGCTGGGAGACCTGCCCGAGGAGCCCGAGAGCCTGCACACGGCGGACCGCCGCGGCGCCACCAAGGTGGCCGCCCGCGATCGGTTGGCGCGGCAGATCTGCGCCGACCGCACGATGTTCAGCGAGAGCGACGCGCTGACGATGGCCGAGGCGCTGAGCAAGGCCCAGGCCGCCAAGATCGCGGCGATCGGCAAGCACGTGCTGGCCCGGCTGCCCAGCCCGCCCGCGACCGTCGTCATCTCCGGCCGGGGCGAATTCCTGGCCCGCCGGGTGCTGGAAAAGCTGGGGGTCGAGGCCAAGATCGTCTCGCTGGGCGCGGAGCTCGGGGTCGAGCTGTCGCGCGCCGCAACGGCGCATGCCCTGGCCGTGCTGGCCCGCGAGGGATTGCGATGAGCCTCCGCGTCGTCAAGCTCGGCGGCAGCCTGCTCGATCTGGCCGACCTCGGCCGCGCGCTGCGCTGCTGGCTGGAGCGGCGAGCCGCCGACGCGCCAACGTGCTGATCGTGGGCGGCGGCGCCCTGGCCGATGCGATCCGCCAGTACGATCGCGTCCATCGGCTGGACGACCGCGCAGCGCACGAGCTATGCCTCCAGGCGATGAGCATCACGGCCCGGTTGGCTGCGCGGATCCTGCCCGGTGCGCAGCACCAGACGCGGTTGGCTCAGATCGATCGCACCGCGACCTCCCGGCTGCAGATTCTCGACGCAGGCGAGCTACTGAATGGTGCCGGGCCGCTCCCCGAGTCGTGGGACGTGACCAGCGACTCGATCGCCGCCTGGGTCGCCCAACAGCTGAGGGCCGACGAGCTCGTGCTGCTCAAGTCGACGCTGCCCGAGCTCGATTCGACGCTGGAAGAGCTGGCCGCCAGCGGACTGGTCGATCCGTACTTTCCCACGGCCGCCGAGGGGCTGGCCGTGCGGATGGTGAACTCTGCGCAGCCCCAGCTTCGCACAGAGCAACGTGCGGCGAGCGCCGTCAAGCATCGCCCGCGAAACGACGGCCAAACCCGCGGCCGGCTAGTTCCACCACCAGCTCTGACCGGCGGGCAGCGCCTTTTCACGGGCCGGAGCCAGCGCCGCCGATTGCTCGCTACGGGCCGCGATGTTCCAGCTCGGAACCTGCACGCCGCCCGACGCGCTGATCAGCCAGTTGGAGCCCTTCCGCAGCACGGTCGACCGCGACGGCACCTGCTTGGGCACCCCGAAGTGCTCGGCCGGCAATTGCTCGTCGTGCAGTAGCGCCGCGAAGCTGCAGCCGGCCTTCTCGGGCAAATGGTCCTTGACCATCAGGGCCCCGACCACGGCCAGGTCGATGCAGTTGCGCAGCTGGCCGAACACGGCGTCTTTGGCGGCCAACTCATCGTAATGGGCCGTCATGTTGTCGGCCCATTTCTTGGCGACCGGATTCGCCTTGCCGCTCGGCTTGCGAGCCCCGTTCTCGGTGATGAAGTCTTCCTCGGTCACCGATTTGACGCTGGCCCCGCGAATCTCCCAAGCCAAACCGTCCGGCGCGGCCAGCAAGCTCTCGTAATTCGGCTCGAGCCACCAGCGGGGCAGCATGTTCTGCATCCCGCTCGGCCCGGCCTTCATCATCGACAGGAAGCTGGGCAATCCCTTGATCGGCGCGGGCTCGAAGCCCATCGCGAGCCGCTTCATCTTGTAATCGGCGGCCACGATCACGCGGGCAAAATGGCTGTCGGCCGGAACGCCCGTCACGGTGATGTTTTGCAAGCCGAGCGTCTCTTCGATCGTCTCGGTCGCCTGGTCGATATGGTCGCCCGCACCGCCGGCCACCAATTGCGGCACCAATTGCCGCAGCCGGTTGATGCCTTCGTTCGTCGGATCGATCGAGCAGCTGATGCCGGTCGTGCGAGCCCCTTGAGCCGTGCGGAGGGCGACGACAAGATCGTCGAGCCACATCACCGGCCGGCCGGTGGTCACGCCGACCACTTCGCCCTGGGCGTCGAGCTTCCAGCCCTCGCCCGGTCCGGCCAGCACGACGTCTTGCTGCTCGGGATAGACGAAGACGTACTGAATGTGCTGGATGCCGGCCAGGCACCGCATTTCGTCGTCGAGCGGCTGGCCGGTCTTGCGGTGCTGGGCAATGGCCTCGTCGAGGCGGCGGAGCGAAATCTTCCGCAGACCCAGGGCCTTCATCTCGGCCGGCACCGGGGCCAGGGCCTTTAGCCGCTCGTCGCGGAGCTTATTCGTTTCATCGGTTTCGCGGTTGCGCAGAATGCCGTCGGGACCAATCCACACACCGGCCACCTGCTGCACGAAGCCGCCGACCTGCAGCGTGCGCAGCGTGGGTGGCCAGCGTCACGACCGCCGCGGCCAGCACCAGGCTCAACCAACTTGCCCGTGAGGGTCCGCGCAAACCTGAGCCAATTGCCATGATCCTGTTCCTGTTCCTGGCCGCTACGAGAAGTCGAAGAGTTCCGCCGCAGAAATGCTCCGAGGGGATTACCGGCGCAAGACCAGCGCCCGGCAAACCGCCCATTCAGGATAATTCCCCGGGCCCGCCGTTTCAATGAAGTTTGGCCCGCGGAAGGCCCTGCTTTTCGGCATAGCGGGCAGATTTTCGCCGATTTCCCGGCCGCGGACCGAGAATTCGGACGGACCTGTCGCAGCCGTTGCCGGGCGATCACCCGCAGCGCCGATCCTCAGTTCCACCACCAGCTTTGGCCGGCCGGCTGGGCTTCGACCTGCTTGGGCCCGAGTTCGTTGGTCGCTTTGCACATCTTCGAGCATCGCCCAGGCGTTGAGCTTCACGCCCCCCGAGGCGCTGATCAGCCAGTTGCCACCTTTTTGCAGCACGCTGGCCTGGGTGTTCACCTGCCGCGGGGCGGCGAACTGGTCGCTCACCAGCTTCCCGCGGCCGTACAAGTTTGGCAGTTGGCAATCGGCCCGGACCAGCAGCCCCTCTTTCGAGATCAAGGCCGCCACCAGGGCCAGGTCGATGCAATTGCGCAGTTGGCCGAAGACCGGCTCCTTGGCCGCCAGGGCCTCGTAGTGTCGCGATCATCTTGTCGGCCCACTTCTTGGCCAGGGGATTGGCCTTGCCGGTGTGCTCGCGGGCGCCGCTCTCCTTCAGCACGTCGTCCTCCGTGGCCGCCCGCACGTGGGCCCCGCGGATTTCCCAGGCCGTGCCGTTCTCGTCGGCCAGAACGCTGCCGTAGTCGGGCTCCAGCCACCAGCGAGGCAGCATGGTGCCCATGCCGCGCCCGCCCTTGGACATTTGCAGAAAGCTCGGCAAGCCCTTGATCGGGGCCGGCTCGAAGCCCATCGCCAGCCGCTTCATCCGATAATCGGCGGCCACGAGCACTCGGGCAAAATGGCTGACGTCGGGCACCCCGCCCACGCGTGATCGTTTGCGGGCCGAGTGTTTCCTCGATGCGCCGCCGTGGCGGACGAGATCTCGGTCCCTCCCTTGAGCAGTTGACTGACCAGCGACTTGAGCCGTACCAGGCCGTCGGCCGTGGGATCGATCGAGCAGCTGATGCCGCTCTCGCGGCAATCCTCGGCGCCGGCCAATGCCACCAGCAGATCGTCGAGCAAGAGCACCGGCCGGCCGCTCGCCAGGCCGATGATTTCTCCCTGAACTCCGACCTTCCAACCTTCGCCTGGCCCGGCCAGCACGACATCGTGCTCGTTCGGGATAAACGAACACGTAGCGGATTTGTTGCAATCCGGCCAGATATTTCACCTCGTCGGCAGCGGTTTGCCCGCGTCCAGTTGGTCCGGCGATCGCGCTTCCAAGCGGCGGAGCGAAATCTTGCGCAGCGGCGCGGCGGCTTCAAGTCCGCCGGCCGCAGGCTGGAGCGCCTTTTCGCGCAGGGCGCGGAGCTGGTTGGTTTCGTCGGTCTCGATGTTGCGGAGCAAGCCGTCGGCGTTGATCCATACGCCGCCGACCTGTCGAATGGCGCCGTATTGCGCCTGGCGCGGTCGACGCGCCGCGAGGACCGCCAGCACGGCGCAGGCCGCTGCCCAGACAGCCGAGCACGAAGGACGCGACGGCAGGCGAGATTCAGGCATGGCAGTTCCTCGCAAACATCCAGCGCAGGGCGTGACAAAGGGTTGGGTTACCGCCGCTCCCCGGTGGCCGAAGCGACCGGTCTTCGCCTCCTTGTGGCGACCTCGCTCAAGGAGAAACGAAAAGAATCGCACAGGGTTCTAGCCTAGTCCAAACGCAGGAGCGGAGCAAAGCGAACGCCGGCAGCCTTACAAAAAAGCAAGTCTCGCGTGGACCCCGCTCGCCGGCCAAGTACAATCAAAGTTGCGCAAGTCGTTTGACTGCCTTGTCTGCCGACCGCTTCGCCGATTGCCGCGCCGGGCCCTTGCGAGCCGTAGCGGCCGGCCGATATGGTGAATGTTCGGGAGCGTTTTTGGCGAGCTGGCCGCGGACCCCGCCCAGGTAGACTCAGGCCCGCGGTGAATGCCAGCGATTGGCGTCATGCCGGCAGCCGCGACGGGAGGCGTGGCGGTGCGCGCGTGCGGACCAGCCCATCGGACCCTTTGGCAAGCGACGCGATGTTAGCGTACCTGGTCATTCGCGAGGGATCGAAGTGGACCGATGTGTTCCGCTTGATCCCGGGCCAGTCGATCACGATTGGCCGTGCGCCGACCAACCAGATCGTCATCAAGGACGAGCGCTGCAGCCGCTGCCACGCGGAAGTCTTTCTCAGCGAGGGCGAGTGGACGCTCCGCGATCTGGAGAGCCGCAACGGCACCGCGATCGGCGCGCGACATCGTCCGCGGCGACCAGGTGCTGGCGCCCGGCGACATCATTCGCATCGGCCAGTCGCAGCTCGCCTTCGTCCACGATCTGTCGCAGGCCTTCCCCGACTCGAGCGGGGTGCTGCGGCATGCCGCGGTGCTGAACGACGAGACTGTCACCGCCCGGGTGGTGAGCGAAAACGACAGCGTGCTCGGCCCCGACGAGCCGACCACGATCACGCACCGCCGCGTCCAGACCAAGTACCTCGAGCCGCGCGAGGCCGCCGTCGACGGCAAGGATGTGCCCAAGATCGGCCGGGCCGCGGCCACGCTCTGCCGGCTGGCGTTCGGCCTGGCCAAAGCGCCGGACATCATCTCGATGGCCGACGCCGCGCTGAGCGGCCTGTTCAGCGAAACCCAGGTCGACGCGGGCGCGCTGCTCCTGCTGCCGCGCGATTTTCAGGGCGAGCCGACCGGCGCCGATCTGGAAATCGTCACTTCGCGAACCGCCAGCGAAGTGCCCTACCACCGGATCTCGAGTTTTCTCGCCTCCACGGTCCTCCGCGAGGGCGAAGCCGTGCTGGCCCGCAACGTGATGGGCGATAGCACGCTCGGCAGCCGCGACAGCAAGGGCGACGTCCACGCCACCAGCGTCATCTGCGCACCGGTCCGCCGCGGCAAGCGCTCGATCGGCATCGTACACCTGTACTCGACCGATTCGAGCCGGGTGCCCGACCCCGACGATCTCGAATTCACCCTGGCCGTGGCCGATACCGTGGCCGTGGCGATCGAAAACGTCAACCGCCGGCAGGAGCTGGCCGACAGCCTGAACCGGATTCGCGACGAGAACGTGCAGCTCCGCGAGCGGTTGGGCGTGCAGAGCGAGATCGTCGGCTCCAGCCTGGCGATGGGCCAGGTCGCCCAGGAAATCGCCCGGGCCGCGCCCAGCCGGGCCACGGTGCTGATCCGCGGCGAAAGCGGGGTGGGCAAGGAGCTGGTCGCCCGGGCGGTACACTTCTCCAGTCCCCGCCGCAAGGGCCCGTTCGTCTGCCTGAATTGCGCCGCCCTCTCGCGGAGCCTGCTGGCCAGCGAGCTGTTCGGCCACGAGCAGGGCGCCTTTACCGGCGCCACCGCAGCGCAAGATCGGCAAGTTCGAGGCCGCCGACCACGGCACGCTGATGCTCGACGAAATCGGCGAGATGAGCCCCGCCATCCAGGCCAAGTTCCTCCGCGTGCTCGAGGGCCACCCCTTCGAGCGCGTCGGCGGGACCGAGACGGTCAAGGTCGACGTCCGCGTGATCGCCGCCACCAACCGCGACCTGGAGACGCGACGTCGTCGACGGCCGGTTCCGCCGCGACCTGTACTTTCGGCTCCGCGTGCTGGAAATCCTGGTGCCCGCCCTGCGCAAGCGGCCCGAGGACATCCAGGAGCTGGCCCTCTACTTTCTGCAGCGATTCAATGCCGAGACCGGCCGCAAGCTGCGCGGCTTTCGCCCCCAGCGCCATCGAGCGGCTGGTCAAGTATCGCTGGCCCGGCAACGTCCGCGAACTGAAGAACGTCGTCGAGCGGGCCGTGGTCCTGGCCCGCGGCGAATTCATCGACGAAGAGGATCTCACGCTCTCGCAGATCGGCACCGCGGGCGATACCGGCGAAGTGCCGGTTTCGCCCTCGCCGACACCCTTCCTGCCGATGTCGCTGGCCGACATGGAGCGGCAGCACATTCAGGCCACGCTGGTTTCGACCGGTTGGAACAAGAGCCAGACCGCGTCGCTGCTGGGCATCGAGCGCTCGACGCTCGACCGCAAGATCCGCCGCTACGAGATCGTCGAAGAGCCGCGGCGGGCGGCCCATTAGCCGACGGTGCTCCCGGTGGCTAATACCTGCTGTCGTCGATCGGGTGCAGGTCGGCCCGCTGGCCCAGGTAGAGGTGCACGGTCGGGTCGATCGAATAGCTGATCGCGTGCACCGAGCCGTCGCAAAACGCCATCCCGAACGTGCCGGCGTGGCGCTGCCGAAGATGTTCCAGTTCGACAGCCCGGGCGTGTCCGGCAGCGGCGGCTGGAAGGTCCACCGCATCCAGTCCCAGTCGAAGCCGCCGAGCGCGGGGTTGTTGTCGGTCCCCTCGAGCCCGTCGGTATAGTGGTCGGGAATCAGGTACTTTTCGCCCAGTAGATAGGTGTGGCTGGTGCCGTCGCGAATCAAGGCCAGCGCCATCGTGCCGCCGTTGCAGACCGGGCCATCGCAGATCGACAAATCGGGCCAGGCAAAGCCCGGCGCGTCGGCGGGCGACGGATCGGGACCCGAGGGCCCGCTGAAATTCCACGAGCCCTGATTGCTGCCGCTGCTGGCGGCGTAGTCGGTGCGCGAAGCAACCGTGGTGATTGGGTCGACGTTGACTTCGTAATACGTCGGATTGGGATACGCCTGCACCGGGCGCCGGGTGGGACAATACAGCACGTCCAGCGGCGTCATGTTGGCCTGGGCCAGCGCGGTCGACTTCTTAGGCGTGCTCGTCGTCGTCAGCCCGGTGCCCAACTGTCGCACGGCCGACTGTTCGACGTAGGCCAGGATGTTGTAGATCCAGCCGCCCGGCTGCCGCCGGTCGTAGCCGCGGTCGGGATCGCCCGACCACCACCAGGCCCAACCGCCGTTGGGCAAAAAGCCTTGGGCCTGCTCGTGCTGCAGGCAGGCCATCGAGAGCTGCTTGAGCTTGTTGTTGCAGGTCGTGCGGCGGGCCGATTCGCGGGCCGCCTGGACCGCGGGCATGAGCAGCGCGACCAGAATGCCGATGATCGCGATCACGACCAACAGCTCGACGAGCGTAAAGGCCTGTCTGGCACGATCGGAGACTCCTGGCCACCGAGTGAAGAAGAGTGGTGCGCGTCCATCATACGCTTTTCACCCCCTCAGTGGCGAGCGCCCGATCGGCGAATCAGGGACTGAAGTCCGGCCCCGCGTCTTCGTCGGCCGGGCCGTTTTCTTCGGTGTCGGCAACCGGCGGCGATTGCTGGACGGCTTTGCCCGCCGCGTCGCCAGCGGGGGCAGCGGGGCTCGGCGCGTCGTCGGCCGGCTCCTTTTCGTCGTGCCAATCGACCCCCAGCCAGACCACCGCCGTGCCGTCGCGGCTGGCGGTCAAGGCGGAGCGGCCGTCGGCGGAAAACTCGACCGCGGTCACTTCCTGGGCATGGCCGCGGAGCGTCAGCAATTCCTTGCCGGTCTGAGCGTCCCAGAGCTTGGCGGTGTTGTCCTGGCTGGCCGTCAGGGCCCGGCGTCCGTCGGGGGACAGAGCGACCCAATTGACGCTGGCGGTGTGCCCCTGCAAGGCCAGCAATTCTTCGCCCGTCTCGGCGTCCCAGATCCGGGCCGTGTTGTCTTCGCTGCCGGTGATCACCTGCCGGCCGTCGCGCGAGAACTCGGCGCAGAGCACGCCCCACGCGTGCCCCTGGAGCATCTGCACCGTTTCGCGCGCGGCGACGTCCCAAATTCGGGCCGTCTTGTCGCTCGAGGCCGTGACGGCTCGCGTCCCATCGACCGAGAACGCGGCCGAGCGCACCCGGTCGGCATGGCCGACGAGCTGACCGATTACCTCGGCCTTGTCGGCATTCCACAAAATCGCCAGCTGGTCGTCGCCGGCCGTGAGCACGACCGTGCCGTCCGGCGAGAAGACCGCGTCGTTGACGTAGCTCTGGTGGGCCCCCTCCAGCTTGGCCAGGGAGTGGCCGGTCGCGGCGTCCCAAATCTTGGCCGAGTTGTCCCAACTGGCCGTGACCACCCGCTGGCCGTCGGGCGAGAAATGGGCCGCCGAAACGGCGCCGTGCGGGCTGAAGCTGATGCCCGGCTGCCCGGTGCCCAGCTCCCACATCCGCGCGCTATTGCCGCCGACGGTCAGTACGAAATTGGCGTCGGGCGAATAGACCGCGGTCCAAATCTGGCCGGCCTTTTGCTCGATCAGCGCGCCGGCCTTGGCCGGGCCGGGAATCGGCCGGCCAGTGGCCAGGTCCCACTGCCGCACCAGCCGCTCGCGCGAATGAACGACCAGCGCGTGGCGGCCGTCGGGCGAGAGCGCGAGCGAATCGGGCCGTCCGTCAACGGGCCGAATCGTGCGAATGACCTTGGCCTGATCGATGTCCCATACCCGGACCAACTGGTCGTCGCACAGCGTCACCGCGTGATGACCGTCGGGGCTGACCGCCAGGGCCGTCAGCGCATCGGGATGCCGCAGGACCAGGCGCCGATTCTTCCTTGCCGGTCTCGACGTTCCACTGGGCGACGGTCTTGTCGCTGCTGGCCGTCAGCAGGCGGTGCCCGCTCGGTAGAAAGGCGGCGGCGATGATCCGGCCCGAGTGCCCCACGAGCGGCCGGGCAGCCTGCCCGTCGTCGCGGCCAACCAAATCGCAATTCCCCGCGGCGTCGGCGACCACCAGCAGCCGATCGTCGGGCGAAAAGGCGACCGCCGTCACATCGGCCTTGCGGACCGCCAGCGTGCGGAGCAACTTCCCGCTCTCGGCTTCCCAGAGCCGGGCGCGCTTGTCGTCGCCGCCGGTCAGCACGAACTTACCATCGTGCGAGATCGCCGCCGCCGCGCTGCGGCCCGTATGATCCATGCGCAGGGCCTGCGTGCCGGTCGTCACATCCCAGATGCGGGCGGTGTTGTCGGCCGCGGCGGTCAGCACGCGCTTGCCGCCGGGCAGAAAAATGGCCGTCGAAGTGAGAAACTCGTGCCCCTCGTCGAAGCTGCTCAACTGCTGCCCGCTGGCGACGCTCCAGGTCTTGGCCGTCCGATCGCGGCTGGAAGTCACGACCGACTGGCCGTCGGGCGAGAAGTGGGCCGAGAGGATCGCGTCGGCATGTCCCTCGAGCAATCGCGCCCGCAGGATCCGCTGCTCCTCATACCCTTCGACGTTCCAGAGTTTGGCCAGGTGGTCGTGGCTGCCCGAGAGCACCCAGTCGCCGTCGGCCGTGAAGGTGCAGCTGCGGACCCAGCCGGCGTGACCGCGCATCGTCTTGAGCAACTTGGCCTGCTGCGCGTCCCAGATGCCCAGCGTGTTGTCGTGCCCGCCGCTGACGATCAAGCGGCCGTTGGCCGAGAACCGCACCGAGCGCACGGCGGCCGCGTGGCCGGCCAGCTCGCGAAACACGAGCGGCGGGTTGGGCTCGGAGGAGAACACCTTTTCGAAATTGAACGGCCGGACTTCTTCCGGATCCCAGAGCAGCACCCGCTTGTCGTACCCGCCGCTGACCACCGTGCGGCCGTCCGGCGAAAACGCGGCCGAGTAGACCGGCCCGGTGTGGCCGGTGAAGGGCGGGCCGGCCTCGCCCGTCGCCACCCGCCAGACGATCGCCCGGCCGTCCTGGCTGGCGGTGACGATGCGATTGCCGTCGGGCGAAAACGCCGCCGACCACACCCACCAGGTGTGCCCGCGGAAGATTTGCAGCTGCCGGCCGCTGGCCACGTCCCACAGCCGGGCCGTCTTGTCGTAGGAGCTGGTCAACAGTTGCTTGCCGTCGCGCGAGAAGACGCAGGACAGCACCGAATCGGTGTGTCCGCCGATCGTCTGCACGCGCTCGCCGCTGGTCGCGTCGAAAATCTTGACGTAGCCGGCCGGGTCGTTGCCGACCGCCGCCACGCGCTGACCGTCGGGCGAGACGGCCACGCCGTGGACGTACAGCCCGCCGTAGGGAATCGTGCGTTCCAACTCGCCCGTGCCCAGATTCCAAAGGCGGACCTGCCCATCCCAACTGCCCGAGACGAACCGCCGATCGCCGGGGAACAAGGCCACCGAGTCGACCGGGGCCTGGGCGTCGAAATTGCGCACGCTCTGCCCGCACAGATACTTCAGCCGGCCCCATTCCCAATTGCGGTAGCCGGGCTTGCACTCGGCCAGCAACTGCATGCGCCTTGTCGAAAGAGTTTTCGTCGACTTTGGCGGCGATCAGGCCGATCCGGGCCACGTAAGCCTCGTATTCCTCGCGCTGCTTGGCTTCCTGGGCCAGGTCGCGATCGTGCCGGGCCTGTCCTTCGGCGGCGCGGGCCTGACCTTCGGCCTCGCGAGCCTGCCCTTCGGCAAGCCGGGCTTGATCGGCGGCGATTTTCTCGCGGCCGGCGGCGGCCTTCTCGCGGACCGCCGATTCCTTGGCGACCTTTTCCGATTCTTTGGCCCGGCCTTCGGCCTCGACCGCCAGATCGCGCTGCTCCCGGGCCACGCCCTCGGCTGCCACCGCCCGATCTTTCTCGCGGTTGACGACGAACAGCGCGGCCAAAATCACCAGCGCCGTGGCCGCGGCCATGCCCCCCGCCACGCGCTTGGCGTTCTTGAGCCGCTGCTTTCGGGCGTTGTGCTCGCGCTGGCCCGCATCGAGCTCCTGCCACAGCGCGCGATGGGCCGGTATCTCGGCATCGAGCAGCGACAGGCCCAACTCGAAGTCGTTCTTGGTGAGCGCTTGCCGGGCGTAGGCCAGCCGGGCGGTCGCCAGCCCCGCGGTGGCCCGCTCATTGGCCGTCCCATAGCGCCAGGGCCTCTTGAAACCCGAACATCGCCCGGGCAAACGTCTGGTAGTCGCCGCTCCCCTCGGCCCGCTGCAGGTCGTCCTCGGCCCGGACCGCCAGCGCGATGCTTTCGGAATGCGATTGGTACTCGCGGAGCGCGTTTTGAAAATCGCGGACACTTTCGTAGCGGTCGGCCGGCTTGGTGGCCATCGCCTTGTAGGCCACCGACATCAGCTCGCCGGTCTGCGGCACCGGCACGATCTGGTTCTGGGCGGCGGCCAGCAGACACTTCATCACGCTGGCGCCGGTGTGCGGCTGCTTGCCCGTGACGATCTCGAACAGCACCGCCCCGAGCAGGTAGATATCGCTGGCCGGCCCGATTCGCTCGAGCGGACCCGAGGCCATTTCGGGGGCCATGTAGGCCGGCGTGCCGCCCATGCTGCTGGTCTGCGAGATGCTGGCCGCCTTGCGAAACGCGGCCGTCGACAGGGCCAGCCCCCAGTCCATCACCAGCACTTCGCCGAACTCGCCGAGCATCGTGTTCTCGGGCTTGATGTCGCGGTGCATCACGCCCCGGGCATGGGCAAAGCCGACGGCGTCGGCCACCTTCATCAGGATTTCCAGGTTCTCGCTCAGCCCCTTATTGGCAATCACCTTGCTCCAGGGCGTCCCTTCGACCCGCTTCATCGAATAGAACAGCGCGCCGCTCTCGTTGGCCCCCAGGTCGTAGATCGGAACGATGTTCGGGTGGTCCAAGTCGCCGGTAACGACCGCCTCGGAGAGAAATTTCTCCCGCTGGTCGACATTGCGCAGACATGTCGGGCTTGAGCATCTTGACCGCCACGGTGCGGTCGATCGATGCCTGCCGAGCCGAATAAACGACGCCCATCCCGCCTTCGCCGATCGTCTCCAACAGCTCGTAATCGCTGTCGCGCGAGGGCACTTCGCGCGGCGAGCGGAGGGCCCGCTTCTTGATGACCAGCCGCGAGTCCTTGTGCGTCTTCGGCGGACCGCCGGCCTTCAGCGACGTGCCGGGACTCGACGCGTCGGCAGCCTGGTGCGACCACATCCGCGTCAGGCGGTCGATCTCCGCCCGCGTCATCGCGCCCGGTTGAACCTCGCGCGGGCCATCCTCGCCCAGCGGCGTCGAGTCGAGCGTTTGGGCGGAGCCCGGCGCGATATTGGCCGAATCGAGCGTCCGGTCCAGATTGCCGGCAGTGCGACCGACACCCCCGGGGGGCACGGACCCGGAATCGAGCGTCTTGTCGAGGTTGCCCGCGGTGTGGCCGATGCCGCCCGGCGGCAGCGATCCCGAGTCGAGCGTTTTGTCCAGGTTGCCCGCCGTCCGATTCACTCCGCTCGGCGGAAACGTGGACGAATCGAGCGTCTGATCGACATTGCCGGCCCCGCGCCGCGTTCCGCTGGCGGGCCCAATTCCGCCAGGAGGCAGCACGGATGAATCGAGCGTTTGATCCAAGTTGCCGCCCGGCCGTTTTCCGCCGGCAGACCCAATTCCGCCGGGAGGCCCAACGCCGCCGGCTGGCAGGACCGCTGAATCGAGCGTTTTGTCGAGATTGCCGGTGGTGCGGTGCAGGTCGTCGCCGGCGCCGGGCCCGAGGTCGATGGTGCGATCGGCGCCGCCGATGGTGCGGAGGGGACTTTTCGCCGCCGGCGTCGAGGGCGGCTTGTCGGGCGCCGGAGGACCGCCGGGAGATACGAATCCGGATTGGATCGTCGCGTCGATGTGTCGGCCGTCGGGGCGCGGTTTTGCCGGTCGGCTGCGAATCGTCGATCGTCCTGGCTCCCGGATTGACGGCCCCGTCCTGACGGAGCACGTCGCGCACGAAAACGGAGCCGCAGACCGAACAGCTGGCCGGTTTTTCGGCGGCGGACTCGAGCGGTGATTTACAAACCGGACAATTCTGCATGTCGATTCTTCTGGCGTTCGTCTTCAGTCAGTCATCCCGATCGGTCACTCGGCCGATTCGCCTTGGGCGGCGAATTCATGGCGGAGCCGGCGCAGCAATCGCGCCGCCTTCGACTGCCGCCGCCCCAACGGCGGCAATTGCTCGCTGCCGCCCGGCACGGCCTGGCGCGCTGCCTGGCGGCGCGAACTGGCCCAGGCCAGCGCCGCCAGAGCCACGTGCCCATTGAGCGCGCGGGAGGACGAATATTCTGCGTCGCGCGCCACGTCTGGCCCCGGCAACGCCGCCTCGGGCAGGACCTGAACACCTTGATCGACCGTCGGCCGATCGGCGGCTGGCTGGGTCTCCGTCGGCCCAGCGGCACCTGCCGCCCCGATCGCGGGCGCCGACGGGGAAGCCGGCAAGTCGAGGCCGACAATCGCCGGGCCAGTGGCGCCGACGGGCGGTTCGACCCGGGCACTCGGCGGCCGATCTTGCGTCCCCTCCGAATCGTCGCCGGCATCGACCGGCCGGCCCTGCCGGACATTGACGTCGATGATCAGCCGCTCGCGATGCGTGTCGCCCTGCACGTAATACACGCGGTAATGGCCATCCGGAAGCCGCTTCAAATAGCCGGGCAAGTTGTCCAGTACATTGGGCGGCAGGAGCACGTTTTCACCCTCGCGGCCCGTCGGGAATACGGGCCGCAGCACGATCTGGTCTTCGGCCACGCCCACGGTTTCGCCGCGGGCCGGAGTCAGGTCGACCGGAGTGCTGATCGGCGGCGGCGGAGCCGTGTAGAAGCTCGACGTTTCGGTCAAGACCGTCAGCGGCGGCGGGATCGGCGGCGCCTGCGGCTCCGGCAGGAAGGTGACGATCGCCACGCCGGTGCCCGGCACCTGCACTTCGAAATGCTGCGTGACCGCCGACCCGACGATCTGACTGATCGTGACGCCCACCGGAATCGGGGCGGCCGGATCGAGCGGATCGGGCGGGCTAAGGTAAATGTGCGACAGATTGAGGTTGTTCAAATTCGCGCCGGGCACGGTAAAGACTGTCGACGTGCCGTCACCCCAGCTGACCGTCACCGTCAGCGGATTGGTGCCCGGATCGAACGTCTGACCCGTGCTCATCGTCATCGACAGCACGTCCAGCTCGGTGAACGGAGTCAGCGAGAGCGTCGGAGTGACGTCGTGCACGACAACCTGAAACGACTGCTGCGACGAGCCCCCTTGCGGATCGATGATCGTGATCGTGGCCGTGTAAGTTCCTGTCACGCCGTACAGATGCGTGAGAGCGAACGAGCCCTGGGTGGCCACGCCGACCGAGCCGGCCTGCGTGACCGGTGCCGAGCCGGTTTGCACCGCCGAGCCGTCGCCCCAATTGATGCTGTAGGTGAAGGTCGGCGTGTAATTCAACGCGGGCACGGCGAAAGTCGGATCGCTGAAGCCGATCGTGCTGGTCGTCAGCACCGAGCCTTCGTTGAGCGACCCCGTGGCGATGGTCGTCGTGAACGACGGCGGCACGTCGTTGACCACCAGCGTGAACGTCCTCACGTCGGTCAAGCCGCCGTTGTCGGTGACGCTGATCGTCACCGTGTATGTGCCCGGCTCGCCATAGGTATGGCTGCCGGAAATCGCGCCCGTCAGCCCGCTGGTCGAGCCCGGCGGCCCGAACGGCGATTCGGTGACGGTGGCCACCTCGGTCGACGACCCGTCACCCCAATTGACCGTGGCGGTGTGCGTGTCGAGCGTGCCCGGGTCGTTGAACGTGACACCAGGCAGACTGAATTGGCTCCCCTCGTCGACCGACTGCTGGGCAATCGGCTGCACGGTCGGCCCGACGTTTCCAACCACAATCTGGAACGTCTGCGTACTCGACAGGCCGCCGTTGTCCGTCACCGTCACCGTCACCGTGTACGTGCCGAAGGTGGCGTAGACGTGCGTGTCGGCGATTGAGCCGGTCTGGCCGCTGGTCGAGCCCGGCGGGCCGAACGGCGATTCGGTCACCGTGGCCGCTTCGGTCGACGTGCCGTCGCCCCAGTTGACCGTAGCGGTATGCGTGTCCAACGTGCCAGGATCGCTGAAGGTGACCGCGCCAGGCCGACCGTCGAACCTTCGTTCGTCGTTTCGTTGGAGATCGGATCGAGCGTCGGACCGACATTGCCGACCACAACCTGGAACGTCTGCGTGCTCGATAGCCCGCCATTGTCGGTGACCGTCACCGTGACGGTGTATGTGCCGAAGGTGGCGTAGACGTGCGTGTCGGCGATTGAACCGGTCTGCCCGCTGGTCGAGCCCGGCGGGCCGAACGGCGATTCGGTCACGTTAGCCGCTTCGGTCGCGGTGCCGTCGCCCCAGTTCACGGTCGCGGTGTGGGTATCGAGCGTGCCAGGATCGCTGAAGGTGACCGCGCCCAGGCCGACCGTCGAACCTTCGTTGGTCGTTTCGTTCGAGATCGGATCGAGCGTCGGACCGACATTGCCGACCACAACCTGGAACGTCTGCGTGCTCGATAGCCCGCCATTGTCGGTGACCGTCACCGTGACGGTGTATGTGCCGAAGGTGGCGTAGACGTGCGTGTCGGCGATTGAGCCGGTCTGGCCGCTGGTCGAGCCCGGCGGGCCGAACGGCGATTCGGTCACCGTGGCCGCTTCGGTCGACGTGCCGTCGCCCCAGTTGACCGTAGCGGTATGCGTGTCCAACGTGCCAGGATCGCTGAAGGTGACCGCGCCCAGGCCGACCGTCGAACCTTCGTTCGTCGTTTCGTTGGAGATCGGAGCGAGCGTCGGACCGACATTGCCGACCACAACCTGGAACGTCTGCGTGCTCGATAGCCCGCCATTGTCGGTGACCGTCACCGTGACGGTGTATGTGCCGAAGGTGGCGTAGACGTGCGTGTCGGCGATTGAACCGGTCTGGCCGCTGGTCGAGCCCGGCGGGCCGAACGGCGATTCGATCACGGTAGCCGCTTCGGTCGACGTGCCGTCGCCCCAGTTGACCGTAGCGGTATGCGTGTCCAACGTGCCCGGGTCGCTGAAGGTGACCGTGCCCAGGCCGACCGTCGAACCTTCGTTCGTCGTCTCGTTCGAAATGGGGTTGAGCGTCGGCCCGACGTTTCCGACCACAATCTGGAACGTCTGGGTGCTCGATAGCCCGCCATTGTCGGTGACCGTCACCGTGACGGTGTATGTGCCGAACGTGGCATAGACGTGCGTGTCGGCGATTGAACCGGTCTGGCCGCTGGTCGAGCCCGGCGGGCCGAACGGCGATTCGGTCACCGTGGCCGCTTCGGTCGACGTGCCGTCGCCCCAGTTGACCGTAGCGGTATGCGTGTCCAACGTGCCCGGGTCGCTGAAGGTGACCGTGCCCAGGCCGACGGTCGAACCTTCGTTCGTCGTTTCGTTGGAGATCGGGTTGAGCGTCGGCCCGACATTGCCGACCACAATCTGGAACGTCTGCGTGCTCGATAGCCCGCCATTGTCGGTGACCGTCACCGTGACGGTGTATGTGCCGAACGTGGCATAGACGTGCGTGTCGGCGATTGAACCGGTCTGGCCGCTGGTCGAGCCCGGCGGCCCAAAAGGCGATTCGCTCACGGTCGCGGTCTCGGTCGACGTGCCGTCGCCCCAGTTCACGGTAGCCGTGTGCGTGTCGAGCGTGCCGGGATCGCTGAAGGTGACCGCGCCCAGGCCGACCGTCGAGCCTTCGTTCGTCGTTTCGTTCGAGATCGGATTGAGTGTCGGCCCGACATTGCCGACCACAATCTGGAACGTCTGAGTGCTCGACAGCCCGCCATTGTCCGTCACTGTGACCGTAACGGTATACGTGCCGAAGGTGGCGTAGACGTGCGTGTCAGAGATCGAGCCGGTTTGACCGCTCGTGGAACCCGGCGGACCGAACGGCGATTCGGTCACCGTGGCTGCTTCGGTCGACGTGCCGTCGCCCCAGTTAACCGTGGCAGTATGCGTGTCGAGCGTGCCAGGGTCGCTGAACGTGACCGCGCCCAGCCCGACAGTCGAGCCTTCGTTGGTTGTTTCGTTCGAGATCGGGTTGAGCGTCGGACCGACGTTGCCGACCACAATCTGGAACGTCTGCGTGCTCGACAGCCCGCCGTTGTCCGTCACCGTCACCGTGACCGTGTACGTGCCGAACGTGGCGTAAACGTGAGTGTCCGAAATCGAGCCGGTTTGACCGCTGGTCGAGCCCGGCGGCCCAAAAGGCGATTCGGTCACGGTGGCCGCTTCGGTTGCGGTGCCGTCGCCCCAGTTCACGGTCGCGGTGTGCGTGTCCAACGTGCCCGGGTCGCTGAAAGTGACCGTACCCAGGCCGACCGTCGAACCTTCGTTGGTCGTTTCGTTCGAGATCGGGTTGAGCGTCGGCCCGACATTGCCGACCACAATCTGGAACGTCTGAGTGCTCGATAGCCCGCCATTGTCGGTGACCGTCACCGTGACGGTGTACGTGCCGAAGGTCGCGTAAACGTGGGTGTCCGAAATCGAGCCGGTTTGACCGCTCGTCGAGCCCGGCGGACCAAACGGCGATTCGGTCACGGTCGCGGCCTCAGTCGCGGTTCCGTCACCCCAGTTCACGGTGGCCGCGTGTGTGTCGAGCGTGCCTGGGTCGCTGAAAGTCACCGCGCCCAGGCCGACCGTCGAGCCTTCGTTGGTCGTTTCGTTCGAGATCGGGTTGAGCGTCGGACCGACATTGCCGACCACAATCTGAAATGTTTGCGTGCTCGACAGCCCGCCGTTGTCGATGACGGTCACCGTGACGGTGTAGGTGCCGAACGTGGCGTAGACGTGCGAGTCCGAAATCGAGCCCGTCTGGCCGCTGGTCGAGCCCGGTGGCCCGAACGGCGATTCGGTCACGGTGGCCGCTTCGGTCGCGGTGCCGTCGCCCCAGTTCACGGTAGCCGTGTGCGTGTCGAGCGTGCCGGGATCGCTGAAAGTGACCGTGCCGAGGCCGACGGTCGAACCTTCGTTCGTCGTTTCGTTCGAGATCGGGTTGAGCGTCGGACCGACGTTGCCGACCACAATCTGGAACGTCTGCGTGCTCGACAGCCCGCCGTTGTCCGTCGCCGTCACCGTGACCGTGTACGTGCCGAACGTGGCGTAAACGTGAGTGTCCGAAATCGAGCCGGTTTGACCGCTGGTCGAGCCCGGCGGGCCGAACGGCGATTCGGTCACGGTGGCCGCTTCGGTTGCGGTGCCGTCGCCCCAATTGACCGTGGCTGTGTGGGTGTCCAACGTGCCCGGATCGCTGAAAGTCACCGTGCCCAGGCCGACTGTCGAGCCTTCGTTCGTCGTTTCGTTCGAGATCGGGTTGAGCGTTGGCCCGACATTGCCGACCACAATCTGGAACGTCTGAGTGCTCGACAGCCCGCCGTTGTCGGTCACCGTGACCGTAACGGTGTACGTGCCGAAGGTGGCGTAAACGTGCGAGTCCGAAATCGAGCCCGTCTGGCCGCTGGTCGAACCCGGCGGGCCAAACGGCGATTCGGCCACGGTGGCCGCTTCGGTTGCGGTGCCGTCGCCCCAATTGACCGTGGCTGTGTGGGTGTCCAACGTGCCCGGATCGCTGAAAGTCACCGTGCCCAGGCCGACCGTCGAGCCTTCGTTCGTCGTTTCGTTCGAGATCGGATTGAGCGTCGGACCGACGTTTCCGACCACAACCTGGAACGTCTGCGTACTCGACAGCCCGCCGTTATCAGTTACCGTCACCGTGACGGTGTACGTGCCAAACGTGGCGTAAACGTGCGAGTCCGAAATTGAGCCGGTCTGCCCACTCGTCGAGCCCGGCGGGCCGAACGGCGATTCGGTGACGGTCGCGGCTTCGGTTGCGGTGCCGTCACCCCAATTGACGGTGGCGGTGTGCGTGTCCAGCGTGCCGGGGTCGCTGAACGTGACCGAGCCCAGGCCGACCGTCGAGCCTTCGTTGGTCGTTTCGCTGGCGATGGAGTTCAGCGTCGGCCCAACGTTATTGACGAAGATTTGGAACGACTGCGTGCTCGACTGGCCCGTCGTCGTGTCGGTGACCGTCACGCTGGCGTTGTAGGTGGCGAACGTGGCAAAGACGTGCGTGGCTTCGATCGTATAGTTGCCCGGAGTGCCGGTCGGCACGATCGTGCCGAGCGAGGTCGTGCCGTCGCCCCAGACAATCTGGGCCGTAAACGAACCGGCGGGATCGAAGTCGCTGAAGGTCGCACCACTCAAGTTGAGCGTCGCGCCCTCATCGACCGTCTGGTTGGGAATCGGCGCGAGCACCGGCGCCAGACTGATTACCGTCACCTGGATCGTTTCCGACGTGGTGCCGCCGACGCCGTCGCTCAGCGTGATGGTCGCGGTGTACACGCCGGGAGTGGTGTAGACGTGGCTGCCGGTGAAGTTGCCCAGCGTCGGGTGGCCCGGCGAGCCGGTCTGAGTGACGTTGGCCGCGCCGGTGCTCGCCGCGGACCCATCCCCCCAATCGATCGAATAGGTGTAGTTGAGCGGCAGCTGCGGCAATGAACCACCAAAGATTGCCTCGCTGAAGTGGATCGTCGGCAGGTTGAGCGTGCTGCCGGCATCGACGCTCTGGTTGGGCACCGCTTGCAGCACCGGCGCCACGGAGCCCACGGTGACAACGAAAGTTTGGGTGGTCGTGCCGCCATTGCTGTCGGTCAGCGTGACCGAGCCCTCGTAGATCCCCGCGGCCGAGTAGACGTGGGTTCCGCTGATCGAGCCGCTGGTCCCCGAAGGGCCGACCGACGTCGTCACCGTGCCCGAGCTGGTCGGCGACAGGTCGCCCCAGTTGATCGTGGCCGTGTAGGTTTCGGCCGTGCCCGGATCGGTGAACGTTACGCCCGACAGCGTCAAGGTCGAACCCACGCCGACGGTTTGATTCGGGATCGGGTTGAGCGTCGGCGCGACATTGACGACCGTCACCTGGAACGTCTCGACGCCGACATGATTTTGGCTGTTCGTGACCGAGATCGAAACGGTGAACGTGCCGACACCTTCGAACGTATGATTGACCGCGATCGTGCCGGTCGAGCCGGTGAGCGACTCGGTCGTGTTCGGGCTGCCATCGCCCCAGTTGATCAGCACCGCATGCTGGCCCGAGTCGCTGGCGTCGGTGTAGGTCACGCCCGACAAGTTGAGCGTCGAACCTTCGTTGACGGTCTGATTGGCGATCGGTGTCAGAACCGGCGTGGTGTTGATGACGTTCACCTGGAACGTCTCCGACTTGCTGCCGCCGACGCCATCGCTCAGCGTGATGGTCGCGGTATAAGTGCCGGGCGTCGAATAGACGTGGCTGCCGGTGAGATTGCCCAGCGTCGGATGGCCGGGCGACCCGGTCTGGGAGACGTTGGCAGCGCCCGTGCTCGCCGCGGAGCCGTCCCCCAGTCGATCGAATAGGTGTAGTTGAGCGGCAGCTGCGGCAATGAACCGCCGAAGATCGCCTCGCTGAAGTGGATCGTCGGCAGATTGAGCGTGCTGCCGGCGTTGACGCTCTGGTTGGGCACCGCTTGCAGGACCGGCGCCACCGAGCCCACGGTGACGACGAAAGTTTGCGTGGTCGTGCCGCCATTGCCGTCGCTGAGCGTGACCGTGCCCTCGTAAATCCCCGCGGCCGAGTAGACATGGGTTCCGCTAATAGAGCCGCTGGTCCCCGAAGGGCCGACCGACGTCGTCACGGTGCCCGAGCTGGTCGGCGACAGGTCGCCCCAGTTGATCGTGGCCGTGTAGGTCTCGGCCGTGCCCGGATCGGTGAAGGTCGCGCCCGAGAGCGTCAAGGTCGACGCGACCGTGCCCGTCTGGTTGGCGATCGGGCTAAGTGTCGGCCCGACGTTGTCGACCGTCACCTGGAACGTCTCCGAACAGAACCTGGTTCTGACTGTTCGTTACGGTAATCGACGCGGTGAACGTGCCGACTTTCCCGAACGTGTGGTCGACCACGATCGTGCCGGTCGAGCCACTGAGCGACTCGGTCGTGTTCGGCGTGCCGTCACCCCACTGAATCACGACCGCATGCTGGCCGGCGTCCGAGTCGGTGTAGGTGATGCCCGCCAGGTCGAGCGTCGAACCCTCGCTCAGCGTCTGATCGGAAATCGGCGTCAGCGCCGGATCGGGGGGCAACAACTGCGGCGTGACGATCGGCTGGTTGTTGCCGGCTACCAGATCGGCAGTGATTGAGCCCGTCGTCGAGCCCGTCGTCGAGCCGGTCGTCGAGCCGGTGTTCGAAGTTGGTGTGCCGCCCGGGCATCCACCACTTGCCGGCCCATGCCAGTTCGGCCCATTCCACGTCGGCTGGCCCGCCGCCGACGAGCCCTGATCGCAAGGCTTGTCGGAGGCGCTGATCGTTGCGGGGGTCGCCGGTCCACGGGTTCCAATGCCCATCGTGCGTTGGGTGACCGGGGTCGTGGCCATCGTTGGGCGCCTGACTGACGCCGCTTTCCGAATCGCTCGCGGTATTCCACCCAGCGGGCGGTTGGCTGGGCGCGGGTCCGCAGTCGATCCGCGAGGTCAGCCCGGCGGTCGTCAGGCCAGTCGGGCCATTTGCGGCCGACTTCGGGCTGGTATGCGTTTGCTCGCCGACGTGCGGGCCAGTGGCGCGATCGCCCACGTGGCCGGACGACGCGAATTGGCCGACGCCGCTCGGCGACAGCCAGTCGGGCTTGAAGTGGCTGGCCGTGTCGAGCGACAACAGGACGCCCGGCGGCGCCGAGGGGCCTGGCGTAGCGCTGCTGCCGCTGCCGTGGGCCGAATGGGCTACGACCGGGGCTACATTCAGCACCCGCCGCTGCTCCAGCTGGCAGATCTCCAGCCGATCAAGCGAGTACCGGTCCAGTCCGAACGGGCGGCGCTACTGCCGAGCGCGTTCCAGAGCGCCGTCAACTTCCGCGGACGGACCTTGCGTATCAGAGTGGCCAGCAACATCGAGGTCGTTCTCCGGGGGCATCCCTGCAAAGCGATCGCGGTCGGCACGGGGTTGGGCGCCGCCTGGTGTCCACAGGCGCCGCAAAATTCCGGGAGCTTCCAATGGCGGCGCGTGCCGTCCGCGCCGCGATCCCCGGGGGTCCGCCTCCGCCGTGCGGCTCGCTGCCGTTAACCCCCTATGAATCAAGGGCTTAACCGGTCCAACGATTATCACTAGCCGGCCGGGTGGGTGTCAATCATCCAGCGCCGCAAGCGATTACGGCCCGCCACATTGCGCCCGTCCCAGGCACGGCAGCGATGCCCGATTTCCCGGCCCGCACTGGCGACTTGCGGGCGACGACCTGGCCAGGCGACCGCCCATCTGCCAGCACGGCCCCTGGCAAGCCGCGGCGAGTTTGCCGGCAGTGCCTGATGCGCCGGTCCCAACGGTCGCAACGCTTGTCGCAGCTGTAATGAATGATCCTCGCGTGCGGGGCCGAAGACAGGAGCACCGGCGACGCGCAGTCTCGCGCGACGCGCCACTGCCAACCACGAGCAATCGAGGCCGCGCAATGTCCGCCCCGCCCCCCAAAGTTCGAGTTGCCGCCGCCGGTCTCCGCTTCGGGACCGGTTTAAGCCTGATTGCCCTCTGCGGCGCGAGCTTGGTGACTGTTCGATCGGTCGCAGCCGATCCCACGGCGGCCACGGCCCGAACCCTGCAGGCCGGACCGGTCCACACGTCGGTGGCGGTCGAGCGCCTGCGAACGGTGCCCGCATCGCCGACCCGGATGGATCGCAAGCCAATCCAGCGCCGCCGGCCATCCCCTTGCCGCAGCTCGCAGCCAGCCCAACCCAGCCGCAATCTGCCCTGCCCCCGTACGCCCAAACCCAATCCACACAGCCGCAGTACGTCGAAACCGGCAACGTGACCGTTTCCTACACCCCGCCGCCTGGTGTCAACAACCCGCCGCCTGTCGTGCCACAAGCGCGGCGCGAAGTTTGGGCGCCGAATGTGATCAGCGGCACGCCCGTCACCGCTCAGGCCCCGCTCGCACCACTGGTGCAGAAGGCATCCTATCGGGCCCAGCAGCCCGCCGAGGAAGTGCCGGCGCCGACCCATGGCGGATCGGCCGGCAACGCGGGTGGGTCGCCCCTGTTCGAGGACGACATCAAACCCCTCTCGGCCACCCGGACCAACCTGCAGCCGCCGCCCGGCGAGATGCCGACGGACTACGCCGAGGCTCAATTCGAAATGTTGCCGCCGGTCGTCGGCGGTGGCTGGGAGGATCGCCGGCAAACGGGCATCGTCTACCAGTGGGACGCCCCGGCCCTGTGTTACCAGCCGATCTACTTCGACGACGTGAACCTGGAGCGGTACGGGTACGACCACGGGGTGCTCGAGCCGTTCGTCTCGGCGGTCCACTTCTTCGGCACGATTCCGCTGCTGCCCTACAAGGTCGGCATGCACCCGGAGCGCGAGTGTATCTACACACTGGGCTTCTATCGCCCCGGCACGCCCTGCCCCTACCAGACCAGCCGGCTCGGCTGGAGCTTGCGGGCGCCATTTACGAAGCCTGCGCCATCGGCGCGGTCATCGCCTGGATTCCCTCGGGCAAGTTCTATTGAGAGGTGTGAGGCCTGAGACTTGAGGCTTGAGGTACGAAAGCGCGCTTCAGCTCCCGCCTTAAGTCTCAAGTCTCAACCCTCCGCAACCCCCGGCGAATTTCTGGCTGCCGACTTGCATTTGCGGTGGCGGGACGCTAGGCTGACACGCAACCCACCAGTGCGTTCTGCCCGTTTCCCTCCCACCCTAAGGCAGCGCGATGGATCGTCGTCAAGCGACGTGGCGTCGGCTTCTGCTTGCGATCACGGCCTGGCTCGCGGCCTGCACCGCGACTCGTGCAGCCGACGAGGCTTTGCGCACCGCGATCGACGACCAGATTGCCCGCGTCTGGGAGCGCGAAAAAATCACCCCGCCCGGCCTGTGCGACGACGCCACGTTCTTGCGCCGCGTCTGGCTCGATCTGTGCGGGATCATTCCCACGGCCGACGAAGCCCGGGCGTTTCTTGACGATCCCTCGCCCACCAAACGGGCCGACCTGATCGACCGCCTGCTCGCGCACCCGCGGTATGCGGTCCACCAGGCCGACGAATGGGACCTGATCCTGTTTGGCCGCAATCCCCCCGGCTACGAAGCGCCCCACCGCGAGGGCTTCAAACGCTGGCTGCAGTCGGCCTTCGCCGCCAACATGCACTACGACGACCTGGTCCGGGCCTTGCTCAAGGCCGACGGCAACACGGTCGAACAGGGCGCGCCGATGTTCCTGGTGCAATACGACCGGCACCCGGAAGACGCGGCAATGGCCGTCAGCCAGACGTTCCTGGGCGTCCAGCTGCAATGTGCCCGCTGCCACGACCATCCCTACGAGAGCTGGACGCAGCGCGATTTTTACGGCATGGCCGCCTTCTTCGCCCGGCTGCAAATGGTCAAGGCCGGCAAAATGAAGCTCGACGAGAAAGAGCTGGAAAAGGTCTACCTGGCCGAGCTCAACACCGGGGACGTCAAGTTCACCGGCCCGGCCAAGGACAGCAAGCCCGGGCAGAAGGGCGAACCGGTCGGCCCCAAATTTCTGCTCGGCGATCCGCTGCCAGAGCCTGACCTGTCGGCCGAGTTCAAGGACGAAAAGCGGGCTCCCGACGGCCAGGTGCCCCAGCCGCCGAAATTCTCCCGCAAAGAGCAGTTGGTCCACTGGGTCACCGCGCCGGCAATCCGTTTTTCGCCCGGGCCGTGGCCAATCGCATCTGGGCCCAGTACCTGGGCCGCGGGCTGGTACACCCGGTCGACAACATGAGCGCATCGAATCCGGCCAGCCATCCGGAATTGCTCGCCCTGCTGGCCGAGCAAATGGTGGCGCATCAATTCGATCTGCAGTGGCTCACGCGCGAGATCGTCAACAGCCGGACCTACCAGGCCGCGGGGACCGCGGCGGTGACGGATGCCCGGCCGCGGTGGTTCGAGCGGGCCCGGTCGCGGCCGCTGTCGGCGGAAGAACTGCTCGAATCGTGGCGCGTGGCCACCAACTTCGACGCGATCGCCCAGCGCAAGCCGAACGAACACAAGGGACGGTTCTACGGGCTGACGTTCGATTACGTTCGTCGTTACTTCGGCGAGCCGACGAGTGGTGTCGGCGACTTTCAGGGCGGGCTGCACGAGCACCTGTATCTGAACAATGGCGAGCTCGGCCGGCTGCTCAGCAGCGAGAAAGACGGCCTGGTCGATCGGCTCGTCAACTCGAGCGATCCTTGGGAAGCGCGGGTCGAGCACCTGTTTCTGGCCGTCCTCAGCCGCCGACCAAGCCCGGAAGAGCAAAGTCAGTTCGTCGAGTTCTGCTCGACCGCGGAAAAGCAGCAAGTGCCGGAGCGGGTCCAGCAGGCGATTTGGGTCCTACTGACGTGCAGCGAGTTTCGCTTTACGCCGTAGCGGTGCGTAACCTTCCGGCGGTTTGGATCACGTCTGGGTGAGTGCGGCAACGCTGGGTCAAACGGCCGGCTCCGCCTGGAGCGCGGCCGGCGGTCAGGTTAACTCGAACCGGGTACGATCATGGATTCGCCCTGCCCTCGGCACGAACACTTTTCCCGCCGCGCGCTGCTCAAGGGCTGCCTGGCCACCGGAGCCGGCGCCACGGTCGCCAATTGGGGCGGCCTGTTCGGCTCGCCTGCCCGGGCCGACGAGGTCGCGAAGAACCAGAAGCGCTGCATCCTGCTCTGGATGAACGGCGGAGCCAGCCAGTTCGAGACCTTCGACATGAAGGTCGGCCGCCCGACCGGTGGGCCCTTTCGCCCAATCGCCAGCAACGTGGTCGGCACCCAGGTCAGCGAGCTGCTGCCCAAGATGGCCCGGCAGATGGACAAGGTGACGGTCATCCGCTCGATGCACACGTCGCAGATCGACCATCCGCAAGGCATCCACCTGATGCACACCGCCTATGCCGAGGCGGCCAATATCCGCTTTCCCGAACTGGGCGCGGTGATCGCCAAGTATCTGGGCCGGGCCGGCTCGTCCCTGCCGGGCTTCATCAAGATCGGCTCGAACGGCAACTCCGGCAGCGGGTTCCTGGGCCCGCAGTATCAGCCGTTCTCGCTGGGCCACGACGGCAAGCTGCCCGAGTTCGCCAAATCGCACCTCCAGCCGGCCGCTGAAGAGCGCCGCAACGCCCTGCGGCAATTCGTCGAGGATCGCTACGCCGCCGAGCATCATGCCGAAACGTTGCGGATGCACCGCGAAGCCTACGACAGCGCCCGGCGACTGCAGAGCGTGCTCGACACGTTCAAGATCGACACCGAGTGGCAGAAGTACGAGCCGCTCTATGGCGACAGTTTCTTCGGCCGCAATTGCCTGCTGGCCCGGCAGCTGGTCGAAGCCGGCGTGCCGTTCGTCGAGATCGGCCACAGCGGCTACGACACCCACGCCGACAACTTCACCGGCCACAAGGGGCTGTTGCCGCCGATGGATCAGGGCTGGGCGGCGCTGCTCTCCGATCTGGCCGAGCGCGGACTGCTCGAGCACACGCTGATCGTCTGGATGGGCGAAATCGGCCGCACGCCGCAAATCAACAACCGCGCCGGCCGCGATCATTACGTCCGCGCCTGGACCACCGTGCTGGCCGGCGGCGGCATCAAGGGCGGTATCACCTACGGCTCGACCGACAAGGATGGGCACGACGTCGCCGATGGCGAAGTGACCGAAGGGGACTTCTTCGCCACGATCTATCAGACCCTCGGCATCGATCCGACGAGCGAGAACTTCGCCGGCTCGCGCCCGTGCCGCTCGCCCCGTTCGGTTCGAAAGTC
The DNA here is from genome assembly GCA_963828155.1 of uncultured Planctomycetaceae bacterium. GTDB lineage: Bacteria > Planctomycetota > Planctomycetia > Pirellulales > PALSA-1355 > CAWCAX01. The sequence continues at coordinate 29,782 of CAWHDQ010000004.1, read as the reverse complement.
GTCCGCGACGTGCTGGTGTAACCCCTCCCGATTGCGCCTGGGCCGATCCCGAGCCCGACCACCCTCATGCCCGACTATCAAGCCTCGGCCATCCGCCACGTCTGGAAAATGTACTTCGAGGGCCCCTGGCCCGTCGCCGTCGCCTTCGCCGGTTCGTCCAGGCGGCTTGTGGCCGGCAATCAAGACGGCGCCATTCTGGAGTGGGAACTGCCCGAGGTGCCCACGCCGGGAAAAGTGCTCGGCGAAGACAACAAAGAAACTGACGGCTTCGTCCCGCCCCAGCCCAAGCGGACGTACGTCGGCCACACCAATGCCGTCACGCACCTCGTGCCCACGGCCGACGCGACTAAAATCTGGTCCTCGAGCTACGACCGTACGCTCGCGGTCTGGGATCTGAACGCCGCCCAATACGGGCGAGGTCGAGTTAGTGCTCGACGGCGAAACGCGCACTCGGCTGGCGAAGTATGCCGACGAAAAGAGGCGTCGCGAGATCCTCGACGCCCCGCCGGTCAAATTGCCGACGGCTGGTCCCGCGGCCACGCTGGCCGACCACCAGGATTGGATCGCTGCGCTGGGCACTTCGCGAAATGGGCAGCGCGTGATCTCCGGCGACGATTCGGGCCGGGTCATCGTCTGGGACACCGCCAGCCGGCAGAAGGCGGGCTCCTGGCAATGCCCGGGCGTGGCCTGGGTCGCGGCCGTGGCGCTCTCGGCCGACGGACAAACGGCCGCCGTCTCGCAGTATCGCCGCAAGGGGGGCGACTTCAACAACTATCCCGCCGGCCTGCGAATTTATAACGTGGCCGACGGCAGCATCCAGCTCGATATCTTGGCCACGCTCTACCCGAAGGAAAAGAATCCGCCCTACCAGTATCAATACGAGTACCACGAGTTCGTGGCCGAGGGCCTGGTCGCGCTCGCCTTTTCGCCCGACGGCAAATGGCTCGCCGCCGGCCAGGGGGGCGAAGGCGGCAATGGCAAGATTCACCTGGTCGAGACGGCCACCGGCAAGCTCGTTCGCTCGGTCAATGGCCACAAGTACGGCGTGACCGATCTGCTATTCACCGCCGATGGAAAGCATCTGTTCTCGGCCGGCCGCGACACCCGCTGGCGGATCACTCGCGTCGAAGATGGGGCCGAAGTCGCCCTGATCGGCAAGGAACGCGGCGGCCAGTTCACCGATTGGCTGGCCGCGATCGCCCTTTCACCCGACGAGCTGCGCCTGGCCGCCGCCGACATCGGCGGCTTCGTGCAGGTGTGGGACCTGGCGTGATACCAGGGCCAGTTAAACCCCTCTCCCGCTGGGAGAGAGGCTGGGTGAGGGCGTCCCGCGCACAACCACCGCCTCAAGCCAACCATGCACCCGGGAATCCACTCGCCATGCAACGATTCTGCGCGACTCGGCGGACGTGGCTGCTGGTCGGCGCCGTCCTGCTCGGACAGGCCTGCCTGGCCGGGGCCGAGAATCCCGCTGCGCCGAAGCCGCCGTTCACGCCCAACGCCACACTCGATTTGCCGGCCAATACGGCCGTTGAGCTGGGACCGTTCAGCTGGCAAAAGCCGGAAGGCGAAGGCGACTCGGGCGCCGTCACCGACTACAGCGGAATGGTCTATGACCCGCATCACCACCGGATCCTGCTGTTTGGTGGTGGTCATGCCACGACCTGGACCGACGCCATCTACGCCTTCGATCTGGCGGAGCTGAAGTGGAGCGCGCTCTACGCTCCGACCCCGGCCCGCTACTACCAGCCCGACAATATGGATCGGGGCTTTTGGAAAGCCGGCGCCGCCGGCAAATACCCGCGGCCCGTCGGGCGGCACACCTACGACTTGCTCGTCATCCCCAACGACCGCGAGGAATTGCTTGTCCTGATGAATGGCTGCGGTCCGTCCTCGGTCGCTCCCGGCTTCGGCTATTGGGGCAGCGCCGCCGGCCGCTTCGACTTTCGCAGCGAGCAATGGAAGATCCTGCCCAAGGCGCCCTTCGGCAGCTATGGCGCCGTGGCCGAGTACGACCCCGTGTCGCAGAAGGTCATCGGCGCCGCCGGCCAGCACGTCGACTGGTACGACCCCGAGACCGGCGCGGCGCGGCAAATCCTGGACAACGTCGCCGACCGTTTCCATGTGACGCCCTACAGCGGCACGCTGGTCTACTTTCCGCCGGACGACAGGATGTACGTCATCCCAGAGAACAAGAAAGTCTGGTCGCTCGAGCTCGACCGCCAGGACTTCACGAAATCGAAGATCCACATTCCGACCGTCAGCGGCGAGTGCCCCGAGAGCGAATGCGCGTTTGCCTACGACGCCCAAAACCACGTCATCGGCGGCGGGGTCATGGCCAACGAGTTTTACCTTTACGACCCGGCCCAGAGCGCGTGGACCGTGGAGAACATCCAAGGCGGCGCTCCCGGCACCATGACCTTCCACTGCCTGGTCTACAGCCCCGTGGACAACGCCTACATCTTCATCGCCGGCGGCAAGACCTGGGCCTATCGCTGGAAGTAGCTTCGATTTCACGCCCGTCTCCGCGGTCCCTGCTTTGGAGTGAACCATGCAACGACCTGAAATGCTCGCCGTGGCCCTGCGCCGGCGCAATCCTGCTGAGCCCGACGGTGCAAGCCGGCGAGCCCGTCGCCGGCGAACGTCAGGCTCCGCTGGCCGCGCTGCCTTCGCAGCCCGGACCGCACATCGCCAAGATTCAGGCCCTGGGCGACAACCAGTGGCTGGACCTCGGTGCTCCGGCACCCGACCCCACTTGGGGCAAAGCCCGCGGCAGAACCTGGGGGGCCAAGGCGCTGATCCTGGCCCCCGAGCTGCGCGGGGCGTTCCTGTTCGGCGAAGGCGTCCACGCTTTCGTCAAGCCAGACGGCCGCGTCATGGACGACCTCTGGTTCTATGACCTCAACGCCCATCGCTGGATCTGCCTCTATCCCGGAACCGATCCCGACACCTTCAACGAGCGGGTCAAGTCCGGCGATTTGGCCATCGACGCCGACGGCTGCTTGCGCGACCGCTCGGGCCAGCCCATCCCGGTGCACACGCTGATCCACGCCTGGGGCTATCTGACCTACGACACCGATCGCCACAAATTTGCGTTCCTGGCGGGCAGCGGCTTGGGCCGCTACTTCCTCGGCGGCGAAAAGAAAATGGACGACGGGCTCAAGCGGCTTGAAGCTCGAGTGCAGGAACTGAAGTCCCTGGGCAAAGACAAGACCGTCTTTTCCCCCTGGTTCTACGACGTCGCCAGCGGACGCTTCGAACGCACCGCCGCCACTGTGCCGCCCCGATCCGCAACGACGGGTTTCCGCAGTTCTTCTACCTGCCCAGGCGCAAGCAGTTCGTCGTCGTCGGGTTGGACACGGTGGCGATCTACGACCCCGCTTCCAATCAATGGACCGACGCCAGGCCCCAGGGCCCCGCGCCAAGGGATACGACTGCCCGGGCTGCTACGACTCGCGGCGCCAGCGCGTCTATCGCAACGACGGCGACGGCGAGAAGAACGGCACGCTAATGGCCTACGACATCCCGAGCAACACCTGGCTCAAGCTGAACCCCACGGGCTCGGGCCCCGACGCCGATAACACCAACGGCGCCTTCTACGAATACGATCCGCGGCTGGATCGGGTCGTCGTACTCCAGATGCGGGGCAAAACGCCGGGCGTCTTCACCTACGACCCGGCGGCCAACCGCTGGTCCGACGCGCTGCCGCTGCCGGCCGACGGCCCCAAATTCCAGTACGCGGCCAACACCTGCTACGACCGCGAGCTCAACGCCTACTTCTGCCACGTGGCCGGCGACAGCAACGACAACGGCACGATCTGGGTCTACCGGTTCAAGAACTGACCGCGCTCCGCCACCCTCACGATCGCACTAATGACCCGACCCAACGAAACCGGCAGGCAATCCGCGATGCCCTTTCACTCTTCGCACCCAGGACGAGTCATGCAACTTCCGCCCTCCTATTTGGCAGCGATGGCCGTGATGCTCGGATGTATCGCCTGGGAAACGCCAGCCGGAAGCGCGATCGCGGCTGAAGCCGATCCATTGGCCAAGATCAAGCCGGGCGAGTGGTACGAAGTGCCCGACTCGCACCTGGAGGCCGTGGCCGCGCCGGTCGCGAAATTCCCCTGGCTGGCAGGCAGCTCCGGCATCGGCGGCGTCATTTGTTGCTGGTGCGGCGGCGCGCTCGACACGCAGCGCGACCGGCTCTACATCGGCCCCGGGGGCGGCCACAACGGCTACAACGGCAACGAGGTCTACGCGTTCGATCTGAACGACTTGAAATGGCGCCGGCTCAACGATCCGGATCCGGTCATCCCGGGCACCGAATACACGGACCTGAACCAAGCCCCCTTCGCGATGCACACCTACGACGGCCTCAATTACGTCCCGCCGCCGCTGGACCGTTACGTCGTCGTCGGCGGCTGGAATACGCCCCGGACCTATGCCCTGAACCCCGACGATCCGGGCCATTGGGAAGTCTACGCCGACCACGGCACGGGCCGCACGGGCGACATCAGCGCCGTCGACCCGGTTAGCGGTTTGCTCTGGCTCAGCACGCCGAGCACGGCCGGCAAGCTCAGCCAGTGGGATCCGTTGACCAAAGCCTGGACGCTTCGGGCCCGCTCGTCGCCCGACCCGACGTATTACGAGACCGCGGATATTGACAGCCGGCGCGGGCTCTTCGTGTCGTGCGGCAAGGGCAAGGTGAAAATCTGGAAGTTGCGGCCCATTCCCGAGCCGATCGAATTTCGCGAGCTCGCCACCACGGGCGGCGCCGCAATCGTCGACAGCAGCAGCCCCGGCTTCTGCTACGTTCCGCTGCTCGACCGGTTCGTCGCCTGGGCCCAGGGCAGCGACGTCTACTCGCTCGACATCGATTCCGGAAAATGGACCAGGCACGCGCCCGCCGCGACGAACGCCGTGACGCCAGGCCCGCCCGACCAATGGGGAACCTTCGGCCGTTTTCGCTACGTGCCGTCGCAGAACGTCTTCGTGCTGTATAATGCGGTGAAGCAGAATGTGTTCCTCTATCGCCTCACGGCCGACGTGCCCAACGTGATCACGGCCGTCGAGGCCCGGGCGACCCGGCCCACCGTCGACGCCCATCTGCCGACCGCCGCCCTCGAAGTGACCGCCCGCTATACCGACGGCAGCAGCCAGGACGTGACCGCCGCGGCCCACTATGTTTCGCTCGATCCGGCCGTCGCCGCAGTCGACGCCCGCGGCGGGGGCATCGTCCGCGGCATCAAGGCCGGCTCGGCGCGGATCCGGGCCGTCTACTCCGATCCGGCATTCCGCCGCGGATACTCCGGCGAGGTGACCATAAAGGTCAACGAAATCCGCGACCAATCCACGCTCGCCGGCCTCGAGCTCGATCACCGGCGGCTGACGATCGTCGCAGGCGACGAGTCTCCGCTGGCAGCAGTCGGCAGTTATCGCCGAGCCGCGGATCGCTTCCAGTTACTTTTGACCGACGAAGCCCGCTGGGAATCGGACGCTCCGGACGTCGTTTCCGTTTCCGGAGGTCTCGTGCGGGCAATTCGGGCCGGCGGACCCGTGACGATCCGGGCAAGCCTCGGCGGCAAATCGGCGACGGTCGCGGTTACGGTGACGGCTGAACCGGACGTCCACCGCATCAGCTTCCAGGTCAAAAGCGACGCCGTCCGGAGCGGCTGGGTTGCGGACAACGGCCAGCCCTACCGCGACGAGCGCGGCTTCGGCTGGCTCGACACCCGCGACCTGGTGCAGCGCGACGATTGCGCCTCGGCGAAGCACCAAATGCTGATGCGGTTTGTCGCCGCCAAGGAAAACCAGTTCCGCGTTGCCGTGCCGGCCGGCGAATACGTCGTCCGCGTGGCCATGGGCGACGCCGACTACGGAGCCGATCCTTTCGACGCCTGGACGGCTCTGGACGGCGAGAAAATCGTCTACTACGCGGGGCATCACAACAGCATCGCCACCCAGATCGTCCCGGCCGCCGAGCAGGGTCTGCTCTTCACCGTCCGGGGGCCGATCAACTACCTGATCATCGCTCCCTTGGGCACAAACCTCGACAAATACGCCGACGACGGCCCCGGCGACCCCGGCAACTGACGCAGCGGCGCATTCGCCGTTGGACACCCTTTCTCCAGTCCGCCGCCCCCTCCGGATTCCACCGAGGGCGCTGTCGCTCGTCAGCTTCGGCAACCACAGACGGGTGGTGGGCGGCGGGGCCTTTTCGGCCCCATCGTTCGACTAGGGCCACACCCGCCGACGCGTCGGCAAAATCGACAATGTCGGCCGCTACATGTCGCTCGCCAAGTCGCCGAGTAGCGCCATCCACCACCTCGGCTCGATGCTGCAATCCGCCGCCTACAACGAAGCCTGGCTGAAAGAAGGCGAGCGATAGCCGCCCCGGCGCCGAGCGCCGAATCCTGCGGCGAGCACCAAGGCCGTGATTCGCGCGGCGGCGAACAGTGACGAAAGATAGGGCCGTTAGACTTCCTGTCTCGCTTGTGGTAGTTTCGCAAGGAACACCCTTTGGCTGCGGAGGTCACGTTATGCATTGCGTTACCATTCCGATCAGCGGCGTCGCTTCACCGAAGACACCCGAGCGTTGCCTCGAGGTTCATCCAAGTATCGAGAGCTTGTTGCAACGACGCATTGAGGCGATGGCTCTTGCGGACGAGCGGCTGGTCTGCTCGAAGGACACGCATCCATTCGCCCAAGCGGCCCACGATGCTTTCTATGACCATCTCCCGCTGACGATCAGCCCGGATGACATTTGGTTTTGCCTGGTCCAAGGTTTCGCGCACCACGTGAACCTGAACGCCGAGACGCTGCGGCACCAATTCGTGCAGCACCAAGGCAAGCTGAAACTCAGCGTCGTCAGGCCTGACTTCATTCTCGGCCAGCCCAATCCCTGGACAGACGTGTTCACGGAATTCTCCGAACAAATCGCCCGGCATGTTGGGCAAGACCTACGCAACGATGTCGTCGCTGATTTCTCGACCACGACCGAGTTCCACCGCGCCGCGACCGAGGTGGCGCTATTGGACACCTTTCAGGGCTATTTCGAATACGAGCTGCGCACGGCTGCGGGATTCCGTGCATCAATCTGACCGGCGCCCCGGACGACTGGCGCGACCTGCGGCGCCGGGCTGCGTCGTTCGCAAAATACGGGCTCGAAGATTGGATGGCCGCGCTGCTGCCCGTGCTAGATGAAATCGAAGCCACCGCGCGCGGTCAGGGCGACCGAGAATTCTGGCAGTCCTTCTTTCGCTACCGTTCGGGCTCCTTCGGCACCGCCCTGACGGGCTGGATCCAAGTGCTCTTCCCTTACCTGACCGACGAGCGCAAGGGGCTCGTCCGCAACACGTACATCGACGGCTGGTCAATCGAATGCCGCAAAGCTCTGGCCGACGACAAAATCGCCGACTGGCGGCAGCATGGGGGCTTCGACGGACCGTGCCTCGGCCAGATCCCTTCAGGGCTCGTCAGCGCTCCCGTAAAGGTCGTCGACGAGCTGCGCGATTGCAGCCACGAGATGCGATTCATCGCCGGCATGTTTGGCATCTCGCAGGACCCGCAGTCGCTGGCGCTCTCGCCTACCTTCGGCTGGGCAATCACATACGAAGAAGCACTGACGGAGCAGGCACCGCCGGCGGAAGCAAAACGATCGAGGGATCGACGAAGATGGGGGCTCGCGCTGACCTGCCACTGGCGTGCGACGCCGTTTCGCTGACCGACGCCCCTCACCCTGCCCTCTCCCCAAAGGGGCGAGGGGTTTGATGCCGCGACTTGGCTGCGAAATTCCCCTCCGCGATCCTCGGCGGTAAGTCTTCCTCGGTGGTCCGCCGCCGCTACGCCACAATCCCCTGGGCCACTTTGCCGGCCAGGTCGGTCAGGCGGATGTCGCGGCCGCTGTAGGAGTAGGTCAGCCGGGTGTGGTCGAGCCCGAGCAGGTAGAGCATCGTGGCGTGCAGGTCGTTGATGTGCAGCGGGTTTTCGACCGCGGCCAGGCCGTGCTCGTCGGTCCGGCCGTAGCGGAGGCCCCCCTTCACACCGCCGCCGGCCATCCACATCGAAAAGCCCTTGTTGTTGTGGTCGCGGCCGTCGGAATTCTGGGCCGAGGGAGTGCGGCCGAACTCGCCGCCCCAGACGACCAGCGTGTCCTTGAGCATGTCGCGCTGCTTCAGATCGGCCAGCAGGGCCGCGATCGGGCGGTCGATCGCATGGGCGTTGGCGGTCAGCTTGGTCTGCAAGTTGTTGTGCTGGTCCCAGCCGTTCATGCCCAGCTCGATGAACCGCACGCCCCGCTCGGCGAACCGCCGGGCGAGCAAGCACTGCCGGGCAAACTTGTTCGTGCCGCGCTGCGACACGCCGTAGGCATCGAGCGTGGCCTGCGATTCGGTGGTCAGGTCCATGATCTCGGGAATGATGCCTTCCATCCGGAAGGCCAGCTCGTACGACTCGATCACGCCCTCCAAGCCCGGGTTGACCTTGTCGAGCTTGAGCCGCTCCTGATTGAGGGAGGCGAGCAAATCCAGCTGCTTGCGCTGCAGCTCCGCCGAGAGCCGCGGGTTGGCGATGTCGGCCACGGCGCTGCGCCGCGCGTCGCCCACGCCGATGCCGTCGATCTTCGTGGCCTGGTACGAGGCCGGCAGGAACGAGCTGCCATAGCCCTGGGCGCCGGTCGCGGGGTTGATCGTGATGAAGCCCGGCAGTTCCGAATTTTCGCTGCCCAAGCCGTAGACGGTCCAGGCTCCCATCGAGGGCCGCGGAAAGCGGAAATTACCGGTGTGCATCAGGATGGTCGCTTGCGGGTGCACGGCGACGTCGGTGTACATGCTGTTGAGCACGCACAACTCGTCGGCATGTTTGGCCAGCTCGGGAAAGATGTCCGGCAGCCAGAGCCCGCTCTTGCCGTGCTGGGCAAACTTGAACGGCGAGCGGAGCAGCTTCCGCCCCTTGCCGCCGCCGTCGACCGTCTTGCCGTCGTCGGCCTGGAGCTTGGGCTTGTAGTCGAACGTGTCGACGTGCGAGGGCGCCCCCTGCATGTAGAGGAAGATCACCCGCTTGGCCCGCGGCGTAAAATGCGGGGCCCGGGCGGCGGTGCTGCCGGCCGTGGCGCTGGTCGCGGCGGCGCACAAGTCGGCCAGGGCCAGGTAACCGATGCCGCAGGCGGCCGACTTGAGCAAGTCGCGGCGGGTGAGCATTTGCGGGAAGCTGCGAGTGTTCATGATTCGGTTCCGCCAAAGATGGATTGAAAGATTCGCGCGGTGTTTTAGTTCAGTCTGTAGGAGGCGACTCCGATCGCCGACTGCCTCAACCGAATGCTACGAATCGGCGATCGGAGTCGCCTCCTACAGACGTCTCGAGCTGCCACGTTGTAGCGAAATGCGATCTAGTACACGTATCGAAATTCGCCCACGCCGAACAACGTCTGGCAGAAACAGGTCCAGGCCGCAACCTGCGGATTGGCTTTCTTATCGGCCTCGGCCAGCGACTTGCGGAAATCGGCCAGGAAGTGGCTGACGCTCTCCCGCTCGGCGCTGGTCGGCGGCCGGCCGATCGCCTGCCGGTAGGCCCAGGTGATCCGGCCGTCCTGATCGAGATTGGGCTGATTGAGCACGCGCTTGGCCAACTCGCCGGCCTGCTTGAGCACGAACGGATCGTTCATGATGTACAGTGCCTGGGTTGGCACCGTGGTCACGTCGCGCTTGCCGAAGATCAGCATCGGGTCGGCCATGTCGAAGACTTGCAGCGTGTCGGGCACCGCCCCGCGCGGAATCGGCAAATAGACGCTCCGCCCGTTGCCGCCTTGCAGCCGTTTGACGCCGCCGACCTTGTCGTTGGCCAGCTCCAGGATCGGCGAGCTGGTCGGCGGTTTCAGGTCCAATTGCCCGGCGACGGCCAGCATCGCATCGCGAATCTCTTCGGCGTCGAGCCGGCGGCGGTCGCGCCGCCAGAGCAGGTGATTGTCGGGATCCTTGGCGAAATTGGTTTCGTCGTACTGGCTGCCGAGGCGATAGGTGCGGCTCAGCACGATTGCCCGAATCAGGTTTTTGACGGACCAGTTGTCCTTCATGAACTGCACGGCCAGATAGTCGAGCAGCTCGGGATTGGTGGGCGCGTTGCCCAGCGCGCCGAAGTTGTCGACCGTGTCGACCAGCCCGTCGCCCAGCAGGTGCTGCCAGACGCGGTTGACCATCACCCGGGCTGTCAGCGGGTTGTCTTTGCTGGCGATCCAATGGGCCAGCTCCAGCCGGCCGCTGTGCCGGGGCGGAATCTGGCTGGCCGCCTGCGTGCGGAGGACGGTTAACACGCCGCGCTGCACTTCGGGACCCTTCTTGTCCAATTCGCCCCGCTCGAGCACGTGAACATTGGCGGGCGAGTCGGCGTCGCGAACGCCCATCACCAACTCGCCGATCGAGGGCACGCCCTCCAGCTCGTCGATCTTGTCCTGAGCCTTCTTGATGGCTTCGCGGGTTTTCTTGGGATCGATCGGCGCAACGTAGGGATTGTTCTTGGGGCCGCCCTTCTTGCCCTTCTGCTGCCGCATCTGGGCCCGGCGCGATTCGCGCTGCGCGGTCTTGAGCGACTCGATCTCCGCTTCCAGCTTGCCGATCTCCTGCTGCCGGGCCGTTTGCTTCTCGAGCTGTTCGGGAGTGCCCTGGATCGACTTGGGCATGACCGACAGCGACAGCAGCTGGCGATCGACCACCGTCCGCTTGCCCGGCGCGATGCCCGAGTAGGTGCGCGTGCTATGAAAGATGCCGGCCATGGCGTAATAGTCGCCGGTCGGGATCGGGTCGAACTTGTGGTCGTGGCACCGCGCACAAGCCACGGTCAGGCCGAGGAACGCCCGGGTGGTGACGTCGATCTGGTCGTCGACCTGATCCATCTGAAACTGTTCAGGATTCTTGACGTTGATGCCCTTGGGCCCGAGGGCCAGCAGTCCCGTCGCGGTCAGCAGCCGATCGTGCTCCGGCCCGCTCTGGGAGGGCAGCAGGTCGCCGGCCAGTTGCTCGAGCACGAAGCGGTCGTAGGGCAGATCGCGATTGAAGGCGTCGATGACGTAGTCGCGATATCGCCAGGCGTAGCGGTACGGCAGGTTGCGATCCTTGCCGGTCGATTCGCCGTAGCGGACCACGTCGAGCCAGTGCCGGGCCCAGCGCTCGCCGAACTGCGGCGAGGCCAGCAGCCGATCGACGAGCGCCAGATAGGCCCCCGCCGATTTGTCGGCCACGAAGGCGTCGATCTCCTCGGGCGTCGGCGGCAGGCCGGTCAGGTCGAACGAGAGCCGGCGGATCAGCGTCGTGCGATCGGCATCGGCCACCGGATGCACGCCGGCTTGCTCCTGCCGCACTCGGACCAGCTCGTCGATCGGGCCGGCGGGCCAGCTCTTGTCCTTCGGCTTGACCGGGTGAACCTTCGGCGGCTGGAAGGCCCAGTAGCGGCGGGCTTCGTTCAGGTCGACCTTGTTCTTGGGATTGGCTGCCTTGCCGCTGCGCGGGTCCGGCGCGCCCATTCCGATCCACGTCACGAAGTCGTCGATGATCTCATCGGCCAGCTTGCCCTTGGGGGGCATTTCGAGGCCTTCGTAACGAATGGCTTCGATCAGCAGGCTGTCGTCGGCATGGCCCACGACGATCGGCGCGCCCGAGTCGCCCCCCTTGCGCAGCCCGTCGCGGGTGTCGAGCACCAGGTGCCCCTTGGCCTTGGCCGGGTCGCCCGAGTGACACTCGTAGCAATGATGCACGAGCACGGGCCGAATCCGGTTCTCGAAGAAGTCGGTCCCTTCCTTGGAGAGCTTGGGCTCGGGCACCGTCGCTGCGGGCACGCTGGCCATCGCCGCTGCCGACGGAGCCGGCTTGCTCGGAGCCGGTTTGGCCATTGCCGGCGGCGACGGACCGGGCTTGGCAGGCGGGCCCGCCAGAGCGCTGGCGGCGAAAGTCGCCCAGATAGTGGCCCAAAGAGCGGCCGCCCAGGCCGCGGCTCGGCCAGAGCGGGACAGCCTCATCGCGCGCCCGTCGGCGGGCGAATGTGAGGACCGGTCGATTTGGCTAAGAAGTGGCGCCACAAAGCCCCCTAGCTGACGCCCCGCCATTCTACACCTCGTGCCGGCAGGGGTGGACTCCAATTCAACCCCCTACCCCTGAGGAAGTTCCGCCCGGCCGAGGGGGCTCCGTGGAGCCATGCCGCCTCGCACTGGGCATCTGATCCGAATCTGCGGAAAAATGGCACCTTAGATCAACGGAGCCGGAGGTTATCCGCAGATTTCGCAGATTGGCAGCATGTCTAGATAATCGTGCGAGGGGCGGCTCCCGGAATGATCCTATTGAGCAACCTGACGCAGGCTCGAAGACGGGCTCCCAGGCTTTTCGAATCTGCGCAAGCTGTGAAAACTGCGGATCATTTCCATTCGCCAAATCTTTGGCCGAGCTTGTCGCCCAGCGCAAAAGCCGGCGAGCGCTCGGACCGGACCCCCGGAATGGGCCTGCCGGCTGAAGCGCTCGCCTGAAGGAACACCGCTGGCGGGTTTAGTGGTGATGTCCGCCCCCGCCACCGCCGCCCGAGTGCCCCCCGCCTGAATTTCCGCCGCCTGAATGTCCGCCACCGGCCGGTTTGCCGGCTCCCTTGCCGGACCCGGCCCCCTTGCTGGACTTCGACGACAGATTGGCCGGCTTGGTGCCCGCCGATTTGGCCCGCTTCTGGGCTTCTTTCTTGAGGGCCTCGTGCCGCTCCTGCCGGGCCTTGTCCAACTCGTGGCGATCGTGGTGAGCATCCTTCCGATCGTGGTGGGCCTGGTGCTCATCGTGCCGCAAATCGTGCCGGTCGTGCTGCAAGTTCCGCTCGTCCTGGGCCAGCTGGCGGGCGTCCTGAGCCTTGGCCGCCGGACTGCTGGCGCTCGATAGGGCCTGCCGGTCGCGCTGCACGTTGCTCTGGTCGTGGGCGATGTTCTGCTCGTCGTGCCGAATGTTGCTCCGGTCCTGAGCCAGGTCGCGGCGGTCGCGGTTCAAATCGTGCCGATCGTGATTGACCTGCTGCTGGTCGTTCTTGACGGCGTTGCTAACCGCATTACCAGCCTTCGAGCTGGCCGAGCTGGCGCTCTTGGCACCGCTTGTGCTCGTGCCATTGCTGCCGGCCGATCCGGTTGCCCCGCTGCCGCGGGTCTGGGCGGCCTGAGCCGTGTTGCGCTGCTGCCGGGCCGCGTCGAGCCGGTGCTCGTCGCGATTCAGCTCATTGCGATCCTGCCGCCGCTCGCGCTCGTCGTGCCGCAAGTTGTGCTCGTCGTGGTTCAGATTCTTTTCGTCCTGCGATAGGGCGCGCTCATCGGCCGCGCGGGCCGCGGGGGACTTGGCATTTTCCAGGTTGCGGAGGTCGCGCTGCAGATTGTTTTCGTCGCGAGCCACGTTGTGCTCGTCGTGACGAATGTTGCTGCGGTCCTGGTTCAAATCGCGGCGGTCACGATCGGTCGCGCGGCGGTCGCGATTGACCTGCTTTTGGTCCTGGGCCAGGTTCTTGCCGGCAGTCGCGGTGCCGGCAGTTGCGGTGCCGCCACTCGCGGTGCCGCCACTCGCGGTGCCGCCACTCGCGGTGCCGCCAGTCGAGGCGCCGCCAGTCGCCGTGCCGCCAGCGGCTGGCTTGGCAACGTTGTTGCCCGGCGCCGACGAGCCGCTAGTGGACGACTTCGCAGTGCTGCTGCTGGCGTTCGGCGTTGTCGAACCGGCAGCCTGGGCCGCGTTACGCTGGTCGCGGGCCGCATTAAGCCGTGCTCGTCGCGATTCAATTCGTGACGATCCTGCCGCCGCTCGCGCTCGTCGTGCCGCAAGTTGTGCTCGTCGTGGTTCAGATTCTTCTCGTCCTGGGCCAGGGCCCGCTCGTCGGCCGCGCGGGCCGCGGGGGACTTGGCATTTTCCAGATTGCGCAGGTCGCGCTGCAGATTGTTCTCGTCGCGGTGAACATTTCGCTCGTCGCGGTGGACGTCGCGGCGGTCTTGAGACAGCTCGCGCCGCTCGGCGTCCGCGGCTCGGCGATCGCGACTGACAGCCCGCTGGTCGGTGGCCACGTTCTGTCCGGCCGAGGGAGCAGCCGCTCCCGCAGCTGGCGCAGCCGGCGTACTCGGGTTCTGAGGTGCCGCGGAAGTCGATTGGGCCGAGGCCCCTTGATTGGTCAGCGCAACGGCGAGCGCGAGCAACGAGAACAAACGCATGGCGGGCTCCTGAACGGAAGAGATGTGCGGAGGCGCCGATCGGGTCTTGGATTCGGCCTCCATCAGAACCGTAGTTCGCAAGCGTCCCGCAGCGCTTTGAAAACAGCGGAAAATGTCACGCGTCGCGGCGCCCGTCGGCAGCCCTATGCCGCGCGTGCCGAGAATGCCGGCGGACGGCGCGACGTTGGGCACGGGACGATGCGTTTTGTCCACGCCCGGCGGTGCTGCGGGTGAAGGTGTCCGAGCGCGCGAAGATTACGACACCGTAAGCAAACTCCGCGGACGAACGAACCGGCCCGCGGGCCCCGATCGTCACGACAGCCGTTTTTTCCGAGTTTTTTCGCGGTTCGAGCGGTTGGCAGCTCGTGGCTCCGAATTTCCCGGTGCTTGGCGCCGTCCGCCGCGGGCGGGGTCTCAGCCGGCCGGAATTGTCCGATTTGCCCAATCGGACGTAGACTTAAGGCGGTGGAAAGAGGCAACTTTCCGCCGTCGGCCGTTCGCCTGGCGGACGTCCGACGCTGCGGGGCAACGCTCGTCGTGGCCCCAATAACGTAGGGAGCTGGCACGACCGCGCTGCGAAAACGAGCGCGGACTGCGACCGCCGAGGGCGCTACCGCCTGACCGTCGTTCTCCCAACGGTCGTCGCAGGGGCTGGGTCTAACAGAAAGGTGGAGGTAGACCTATGCAATGTTTCACGAGAGGTTTGTTGATGATGGTGGTGGCCGCCAGCAGCGGCGTTGTCTTGGCCGGTCCGCTCGACAAGAATGCGGCCTCCAAAGCCAACGGCGACCCGATTGGTCACCCCCAAGCGATCCCGACGTACAACAACTACATTACGTACGGCGCGAATCGCAGCTTCAGTTACAATCCGGCACCGCAGCCCGCACCGGCGCCGAGCGCCAGCGCAACGCCGGCGCCCCCGGTGCAAGCGGCTCCAGCGCCGCAGGCTCCGGCGGTCGCCCAGACACCGGTGCGGCGCTATTCGTATCAGCCGCAGCCGATGACCCGACGCTCCTATTCCTACGGCACCCAGTCGCCGCAGCCGCTGTATTTGCGGGTCGACAAAAAGGTGCTGGCGTATTAAGTCCGGTCTGAACTGACGACGATTCGATCGCTGCGCTGCCACGTGCGGCGTCGGCCTGGCCCACAGCGGACAGCCGGCGCGGCACGTGGCAGCGTCTTTTTGTGCCCGCTCACGGGTCCAGCGCGACCTGGCGGCCCCGCAACCGACAGGCAAACACGCACGAGCAAATCTTGGGCCCGCCAGGTGCCGCTTTCGTCCACCGCCGGAGGCCACGGGCGACGAACGCGCGCCGAAATAGAGATTACATTCCCGATCCATAGAAAAAATGGATTCGCCTGGGTCTGCCCGCGTCCTTGGGCCCTTCGTCCCGCCGGCCTTGTCTTTTGCGCCGCCCTCTGGGAGCTCGCACAGTTCTCGTGCAGCCTTGCTTGAGAACCGGGCAAGTCGCCGCCGTGCGCGGTGCGGCGCGCGTTATCTCATCGGAGTCCATAGACGAAACCTAAGTGGACTGCTGCCAGGGCGTTGAAGGGAACCTCGCGGCCTCGGCAAAAATTTTGGCGGTTTTCGGCCCGCAAAATGAATAAGGGGTTCATCCGGCAGACGTTGACGAACCGCGGCGCGACTGCCAGGTGTGCGAAGGCGCTCGATTGGATCGATCGCGCCAGTCGAATCAACGTTAACGAATTGTAATGCACGAACCCGCCCAGCGACTCGGAGTCGCTCGAGCGGCGTCCGAGTTCCATCCCGATTCGCCGCGTGCGGATCGCGCCTTCCCGCCGACCACCGTTTCCCCCAGCGCACGACTGTCTCGCACTCCACACCCGCGGTCTGGGAGATTTTCTCCCTCCGCCGTATACGATCGCAGCCCCCGGAAATGACCTGCAGCGTGTGCTCCCCCACGACTACCTCAGCGAGTCACCCCAGCCATGTCGCCTGAAATCACCGCACCGAATACCGCGGCTCAGAAAACCGTTTCCGCCTTGGGCCACGAGACGAGCCCGCGGCGGGCACTGCTTAGTCGGGCCATTGCCCACGGCGGCGACTTGCTGCCTGCCCAGGGACCGATCACGGCGTTCGTGTTTCTCAATACGCTGCAAGCGCTCGAAGATCTGCCGTTCGACGAAGGCGTTCGCCGCGGCGCCGATTGTTCGGCTGCCATCCCTACATGACCGAAGACCGCTACCGCAACAAGCTGGCCGCGGGTCGAATCCAACCCGCCGACCTGGCGGCCGTGCTGGGCGACGATTTGGGCGAGCACGGCCAGGCATCGATTTGCGGCCTGGCCAACCGCTTCGAACTCCGCCAGGCGATGCTCGCGCATCCGCTGCGGATCGGTCCGACCGAAGAGCTCCGCTGGTTCGTCGCCGAAACCGACTCACTCAGCCGCCTCCGCGGCGAAGCGCCCGAGGGGGTTCGCGAGCGCTACATCACGGAAACCCGCAATTGGATCATGCGCGAGCGGTGCCTCCGCTTCGCTCCCGGCGAAGCTCAACCGCAAATCACGCGCGACCCGCGCGACCGCCAGGTGGTGGCCGATCTCGTGGCACGTTTCGCGGGCGAGGATATCGACAACTGGTCGGATGCCGAGTGGGAGAAGATGTCGCTCCACGCGCTGTGGCGGGTGTGCCGCGACGGCGTGGAGGACGTGGCGACGTTTGCTCCCGGTTCGCTGGCCGCCCTGCGGCACCGCGACTACCTGCTGGAAGCGACCGGCCAGGACAGCGACGCCCTGGTCCATGACGTGCTGATCCGCTTTTGCGCGGCTTTCACCGATCAGGGACTGGCCCACTGGCATCTGCCCCACCGGGACCAGGGGTTCTACCAGGCATTTACGGCGTTGTATCGCGAACCGGGGGGGCCGCCCGACCTGTGGCTGCAAGGTTTGTCGGCCGAATTGGAGCGGATCGACGCCGCCGGAATGACGCCGCTCGACTCGATCCTCGAATCGCTCGAGCTCTTGGGCGTGGTCGAGGACGAATGGGACGACTTCGTTCCGGCGACGCTGCTGGCGCTGCGCGGCTGGGCGGGCATGATCCACCAGATGGCCGTGCGGAGCGACCGCGTGGCCCGCTCGGCACCGGCCGACAGCCTGGTCGAGTTCCTGGCCGTGAGAATGATTCTGGAGCGGCTGGCCCTGGCCCACGTCGCCCGCGATACGATGCAGTTCGAGGGCTCGCTCTCCTGGCTCCGGGCTGCGATCCATGCTCAGCAGGGCGAACAAAACGGCCTGGGGCCCGAGCAGCGGGCGTTTCTCATCTTTCAACTGGCCCAGGTGCTGGGCTGGACCGCGCCGCAGTTGCACCGCTTGTCCGACGAGCAGTGGTCGACCTTGGTGGGCGAGGTCGAGTCGTTCTCGGCGCTCGAGCGGCGGCGAATATTCCACCAGGCTTTCGAGCGCCGCTTCCGCAATCAGGCACTCGACGCTTTAAGTGTGTTTACCGAGCGCCGGCCGGAGCGGGTCCAGAATCCGCGGCTGCAAGCGGTCTTCTGCATCGATACGCGCGAAGAGTCGTTCCGCCGCCACCTGGAAGAACTCTCGCCGCAGTGCGAGACGTTCGGGGCGGCGGGATTCTTTTGCGTGCCGATCTACTATCGCGGCGTGGCCGATGCGCACTTCGCCGCCCTTTGCCCGATCGTCGTCCGGCCGCAGCACTGGCTGATCGAAGAGGTCGTCTACTCGCTCGAAGAATCGCATCGCCGCCGGGCGGCCACGCGGCGGGCCCTGGCCACCGCTTCGCACCAGTTCCATGTCGGCAGCCGGGGGATCACCAGCGGCGCGCTGCTGACGGCCGGCGTCGGCGTGCTGGCGTCGATTCCGCTGGTCGCCCGAGTGCTGTTCCCCCGGGCGACGGCCCGAATCCGCCGCACCGCGAGCAGCTTCGTCCAGCCGCCGCAAGTGACGCGGTTGCGCATGGAGCGGACCGCGGCCCAGCCCGGTCCCGAGGACGACGCGGTCGGATTCACCGTCGACGAGATGGCCAACTTCGGCGAGCGCGTGCTCCGCGATATCGGGCTGACGTCCAATTTCGCCCGGCTGGTGATGTTCTTCGGCCACGGCTCGTTCTGCCTCAACAATCCCCACAAATCGGCTTACGACTGCGGGGCCTGCTCCGGCGGCGCCGGCGGGCCCAACGCCCGGGCCCTGGCCGCGATGCTCAACGATCCCCGCGTCCGCGGATTGCTATCCGACCGCGGCCTCGAGATTCCGGCCGAGACCTGGTTCCTGGGCGGGCTGCACAATACCTGCGACGACTCGGTCCAGTTCTTCGACCTGGACCTGCTGCCCAAGGCGCTGATTCCCGATTTCGAATCGGCCCGCGAGTTGCTGGGCATGGCCTGCCAGCGAAACGCCCACGAGCGCTGCCGGCGATTCGACTCGGCCCCGCTCAACTTATCGTACGCCGCGGCCCATCGGCACGTCGAAGGCCGCTCGGAAGACCTGGCCCAGACCCGGCCCGAGTTCGGCAATTGCACCAACGCGATGTGCTTCGTCGGCCGTCGCGAGCGCGTCCGCGGGCTGTACCTGGACCGCCGCTCCTTTCTGCACTCATACGATCCGACCCAGGACGACCACGACAGCTCGATCCTGGCCCGGATTCTTTCGGCCGTGGTCGTGGTCTGCTCGGGCATCAATTTGCAGTATTTCTTCTCGTACATCGACACGACCGGCTGGGGCTCGGGCACCAAGCTGCCGCACAACATCACTTCGCTCTTGGGCGTGATGGACGGCCCGTCGAGCGACTTGCGGTGCGGCCTGCCCTGGCAGGGCGTGGAAATTCACGAGCCAATGCGGCTGCTGCTGGTGATCGAATCGACGCCCGAGGCGATGCAACGGATCATGGCGCGCAACGAGGTGATCGGTCGGATTCTGCGCAATGGCTGGTCGCAGCTGGCCCTGCTCGATCCGCACAGCGCAGAGATTCTGCAATTTCGCAACGGTGCCTTTCACCCGTATCGTCCGGAGAGCCGGCGGTTGCCCTCGGCGGGCTCCTCGCTCCAGTGGTATCGCAATCTGCGCGAGCACCTGGGATTCGCCTCGATCGACGGCTGCCGCGTGACGCAGCCGGCGCCGGGCCTCGCTTCGACCACCGCCGCGGAGTTGACATGTTCGACTACGAGTTGCTGATTAAACTCCTGGGCCTGGCCACGATCGTGGCCCCCGTGCTGCTGACCGCCGCGCTCGGGGTGCCGACGCTCGTCGGCCATCCCCTTTCCGAACGGGTGATCGGCCGATTGGTCAAGACGGCCATTGCCACGGCGCTCGTCTCGTCGCTGAGCGTGCTGGGGCTGATGCTCTGGTTCGGCACGCGGCACGTGCCGATCGAGGTGGGCAGCTGGGTCGTGATCCCCAATTACGAGTTCTCGGTCAAGTTCCTCTTCGACCGGCTCAGCGTCCCGTTCGTGATCCTGTCGTTCGTGCTCTGCGGCACGGTCGGCGCGTTCGCCATCCGCTACATGCACCGCGAGCCCGGGTTCAATCGTTTCTTCGTCTTCTATGCCTTGTTTCTGCTGGGCATGGTCATCACGGCGCTGGCCGGCACCATCGAAACTCTGTTCGCCGGCTGGGAACTGGTCGGAGTCTCGTCGGCCCTGCTCGTGGCCTTCTATCACGACCGGGCCGCACCCGTGCGCAACGGACTGCGCGTCTGGGCCGTCTATCGGGTGTCGGACGCGGCGCTGCTGGTCGCCGCCGTCGCGCTGCACCACTTGCGCGGACAGGGGGACTTCGACCGCATCCTGGGCAGCGGCCCGTGGCCCGACGGCCACACCACGCTCAGCGGCCAACAGGCCTTGCTGGTGGGACTGCTGATCTTGCTGGCCGCCGCCGGAAAAAGCGCCCTGGTGCCATTTTCCGGCTGGCTGCCCCGGGCGATGGAAGGCCCCACGCCGTCGAGCGCCGTCTTCTACGGCGCGCTGTCGGTCCACTTGGGCGCGTTTCTGCTGCTCCGCGTCAGCCCGATCCTCGAAGCCTCGCCGCTGCTCAGCGGGCTGGTCGTGCTGGTCGGGCTGGCGACGACGCTATTCGCGGCCTTCGCCGGCCGGGTGCAGACCGACATCAAGTGCGCGCTCACCTTTGCTTCGCTCACTCAGGTGGGCCTGATCGTGGCCGAAATCGGCCTCGGTTTTCGCTACGTGGCCCTGGTTCACATCATCGGCCACGGTTGCCTGCGGACGCTGCAATTCGTCCGGGCACCGACGTTGCTGTACGACTATCGCAACATGGAAAACGCCATCGGCGACCGGCTGCCGCGGCTGCCCGCCAGGATCGGAGCTTGGATGCCCGAGCGGTCGCGCGTGTGGCTCTATCGACTCGCCCTGGAAAAGGGCTATCTCGACGCCTGGCTGTCCGACTATCTCGTGCGGCCGGTCATGCGGAGCCTGAAGTGGTGCGACCGGCTGGAAAATCGCTGGACGAACTTCCTGGCCGGCGGACCGTCGCGCGAAATCCAGCGCGGAGCGATCTTGCCCGCGGCATTGGAGGAGCTGCTATGAACCACGCCCTGTGGCTGCAAGCGGCGATTCTCGTCCCCGCGGCGGGGGCCCTGCTGGTCGTGCGGATGCGCGAGGCCGGCATGGCCCGCAGTGCATCGGTGCTGATCTCGGGAATCGCGCTCGTCTGCTCCCTGGCCGCCTGGTGGACTTTCGACCCGGCTGCCGCCGAACTGACGACGGGGATGCCGACGACGGGTGCCGGTTCCGGCCTGTCCGCGCTGCTGGGGCCGGGAGTGCTGTCGCTCGACCGGCTCAGCGCGCCGCTGCTGCCTTGGGCCGCGCTGCTGTGCTTTTTGACCTCGGTGGCGACACTCGATAGCCGCTTGCGCCAATCGTCGTTCGCCGGAACCCTGGCCGGCGAGGCCCTGATCCTGGCCACCTTCGCTTGCCGCGCACCGCTGGCCGTGGCGGCCCTGGTGGCGCTCGGCATGCTGCCGGCGTATCTGGAACTGCGGGCACGCGGCCGGTCGACACGCATCTACCGCTTGCACGCCGCCCTGCTGCTCGGTCTGTTGGCGGCGGGTTGCGCGCTGCAGTCGGGCGGGCCCGGCGCCCAAAGTTTGGGAACCTTCCTGCTGTTGGGGGCCGTGTTGGTCCGCAGCGGCATCGCACCGTTTCATTGCTGGGTCACCGACCTGTACGAGCACGGCACGCTCGGCACGGCACTGCTCACCACCACGCCGCTGGTCGGCGCTTATGCGGCGATCCGGCTGGTCTTGCCCGCGGCGCCGCCCTGGGTGCTGCAGCTCCTGGAGTTTCCCGCGCTCGGCACCGCCGTCTACGCCGCGGCGCTGACCCTGGTGCAGCAAGAGCTGCGGCGGTTCTTCTGCTGCCTGCTGCTCAGCAATTCGGCCCTGGTGCTGCTGGGATTGTCGCTCGACGTGCCGATCGGGCTGACCGGCGCGCTTTGCCTGTGGCTGGCGGTGGGCTTGGCGCTGTGCGGCTTCGGGCTGACGATCCGGGCTCTGGAAGCCCGCCGCGGCCGCCTCTCGCTCGACCGCTTTCAAGGGCTTTACGACCACACGCCCAATCTGGCGATGTGCTTCGGCTTGACCGCGTTTGCCAGCATCGGCTTTCCCGGCTCCTTCAGCTTCATCGGCACCGAGTTGCTTGTCGATGGAGCCGTCGAGACGCGGCCCTGGATCGGAATCGCCATCGTGTTGGCCGCGGCGATCAACGGCATCGCGGTCGTGACCACGTATTTCCGGCTGTTTGCCGGCACGCATTATTTCTCGACCGTTTCGCTCAAAATCGGCCGCTGCGAACGCTACGCCGTGCTGGTGCTCGCGGCACTGATCTTGCTGCTCGGGCTGTATCCCCAGCCGTCGGTCGTCTCGCGCTACCAGGCGGCCCAAGCCGTGCTCGCCGAGCGCGTGGCCCGCGGCAGCGAGACATTGCCGGCGGAGCATTGGGCCAGCCTCGCTCCGCCCCCACCAGCCAACTAACCCGACCCGATCTCCCCCAGAGGCTCGCGCGCTTGTGTCCACGCTTGTGTCATCGTCATCGCGCCGACCGGAAGGCTCGATGAACTCGCTCAACTATCACCATCTGATGTATTTCTGGATCGTCGCCCGCGAAGGCAGCATCGCCCGGGCGACCGAACTGCTGAACCTGACCCAGCCGACGATTCGCGCCCAGCTGCGGCTGCTGGAACGCTCGCTGGGCAGCAAGCTGTTCGAGCACCGCGGACGCCGGCTGGAGCTGACCGACACCGGCCAGGCCGTCTACCGCTATGCCGAAGAAATCTTTCCGCTCGGCCGCGAGCTCGTGAACATGGTCCGCGGGGCGGGCGAAGAGCGGCCCCCGCGGTTCGCCGTCGGCATCCTCGACTCGATGCCCAAGCTGACCACCTACCGGCTGCTCGAGCCGGCGCTCCAGGCCATGCCCGGCAGCCGGCTGATTATCCGGACCGGCAAAACCGACCGGCTGCTGGCCGATCTGGCGGTCCACTCGCTCGATCTGGTGCTGGCCGATCATCCGATCGCGCCCAGCCACGGTTCGCGGGCCTACAATCACTTGCTGGGCGAATTTGGCGTGACCGTGTTCGGCACCGCCGAGCTGGCCAGGCGGTTTCGGCCCAACTTTCCCGACTCGCTCGAAGACGCCCCGTTCCTGCTGCCCACCAGCAACACGGCCCTCCGCCGCTCGCTCGACGACTGGTTCGACCGCCGCGACTTTGGGCCGTCGATCGTCGGCGAGATCGAGGACTTCGCGGTGCTCCAAGTGCTGGGGCTGCACGGCCTGGGCCTGTTTGCGGCGCCGAGCATCGTCGAGGAGGAAGTCTGCCGGCAGTACTGCGTCGAGGTTCTCGGTCAACTGGACCGGGTCTATGAACGGTTCTATGCCATCTCCGTCGAGCAAGCTGAAGCATCCGGGCGTGGTTGCGACGGTCCAAGCGGCCCGGGAACGAGCCACGGCGTAAGTCTCTCCGAGCTGGCGGCCAATAGGTGGCCAGCGCGACGGCGCCGCAGGAAGCGGCCGGGCTGACGCCAACCCGTTTTCGGCCTGTTTTTCGCCGCCCCGAGCCTGCGCTTTGGCGGCCGTTGCGTCCGGCTGGCCGGGATGCTTGAATGAATGCCCTGCCCTGACGGGCCGCAGAGCCCGCAGGCGAACGTCCCCCCCTTTGCGCAAGGAGTCCCCCCCGTGAATCATTCCCATTTGCCGCCGCTGATCGTCTCGCGCCGCGCGATCCTGGCGGTCCCGGCCCTGCTGGGCCTGCTGCTGGCTAGCCCGGCCACGCTGAGCGCCGACGAGGCACCCAAGAAGACCGGCCGAATCCTGATGGTCACCCAAAGCGCCGGGTTCAAGCACGGCTCGGTCAGCCGCCAGGGCGACAAGCTCTCGCCGGCCGAGCAGGCCGTCACCGAGCTGGGCATCTCGAGCGGCATCTTCCGCGTCGACACCACGCAGGACGTGGCCCAGGATCTGACCCGCGAAGCGCTCGACAACCACGACATCGTGTTCTTCTACACGACCGGCGACCTGCCGATTCAACCCGAGGTGCGCGATTACCTGTTCAAGGAATGGGTCAAGCAAAAGGGGCACGGCTTCATCGGCACCCACTCGGCCGCCGATACCTATCACAACTACCAGCCCTACTGGGAAATGCTCGGCGGCACGTTCGACGGCCATCCCTGGGGCTCGGGCGAGCACGTGACCATCACCGTTCACGACCAGGAGCACCCGGCTAGCAAGCCCTGGGGCCCCGAGTTCGAGATCCAGGACGAAATCTACAAGTTCAAGAACTGGCATCCCGAAAACGTCCGAGTGCTGATGAGCCTCAACATGGCCAAGACCGCGCACAAGGAGCCCTACCACGTGCCCGTCCTCTGGGTCAAAGATTACGGCGACGGCCGCGTGATGCACATGAGCCTGGGGCACAACGAGTCGGTCTGGGCCAACCCGGTCTACCGCCAGTCGCTGCTCGGCGGAGTCAACTGGATCTTGGGCAACGACAAGGGGGACGCCACGCCGAACCCCGACCTCTCCGCCGCCCAGGACGCTAAGGCCAAGGCCGACTACGCGGCGAAGTAGAGTCGCGTGCTTCGCGACTGAGAATCGCCTGATGCGAGCTAAGGGGACGCGCCGCAAGCGCAGTCCCCTTTTTTCATGGCCCTAGGGCCGCGCACGCCTCGCTGCCGCGCGCACAACTCGCCCCCAGGCGAGGCATTGGCAGGCCAGCCCGTGTTCAGGGCGATCGACGGCGCTTCAGCCCGCCGCGGCAACTTCTTGCCGAGCCCGCAGGACGTGGTCGATGATCGACTGCATCCGCGATTCGTCGGAGAACGGGGAGAGAACGTACGACTTGAGAGCCACGATCGGCTCGCCGTAGTCGGTCCGGCGGTAGCAGCTGGTCAGCGAGATCACCACACCGTGGCCGGACAGGGCCTCGGCATGGACGCGCTCGAAGATCCGACGGTTGTACTGATTATGGGCCGCGAGTTGCTCGCGGTGGCTGGGATCGGTCCGCTCGCGGTCCTTGATCGAGAACGTGTTGACGTCGTCCGGATAAGCCCGAAACAGCGTGACCGGGCCGACGTTGTCCCCGTTGACCACCGTCAGATGCGGATGCGCTTCGATCCGCTCGCGGAGCACTTCGGCCATTTCGACCGCGTGCCCCAGGAGCGTGCGGTAGCCCTCTTTGCCCAAATGGAGCAGGTTCGCCAGGGCAGCCATCGGCCCGGCGGCGCTGCGCGTCGTCTCCAGCGTGACCATGCCCGGGTGCAATTCACCCGACTGGTACAGATAGGGCATCGTCTGCCGCGGCCGGCCGATCCGCTCCAAGTCGTCGGGCGAGCGGAACAGTACCAACGACGAGACGTACGGCGCGTAGCCGGTTTTGTGGAAGTCGATGCCGATCGACTCGGCCAGTGCCAGGTGGCGGATTCGCTCGTGGGTGGCGGCCAGGGCCCGCACGGTCCGGCCGCGAAAGCCGAGCGCGTTCTGCTCGAAGTCGTAATCGTTGAACACCGACCAGGCCCAGCCGATCACGGCGTCAGCATGGATGTGGGGCAGGTAGCCCAGCTCGAATTCCTCGGCCAGGCGGCGGCGAACGCGGTCGATGGCTTCCAGATCGTCCAGGGCAAACGCGTCGGTGGTGCCGAGCGTGGCCACGATGGCGGCGATTTGCTTGCCCTCCTGCAAGGCTTGCCGCAGGGCGGCTTCGAGCGCGTCGATCCGCATCGCCCCGTCGAGCTGGGTGGGCACGGCAATCACGTTGTCCTGGCCGATTCCGAGCCAGGCGGCCACGGTCAGGCAGGAGTAGTGGCTCTGGCTGGAGACCACGATGACGGCCCCGGGCCGCACGCCGCCCAGCGCACTGCCGGGCTGAGCCTTTTCCAATCCCACCTTCACGCCATAGAGCAGCCCGCCCGTGCCGCCAAACGTGAACACGCCCCGGGCCTCGCCGGGCGGATAGCCCACCAGGGCCGCGGTCATCGCCGAGGCGCGAACCTCGGCCTCCGAGAACAACCGCCCGCTCTCGTCGCTGCACAGGTTGGGGCTATAGGTCGTCGGCAGCAGCATCCCGATCAGGCTGGCGATCGTGGGATTGGGCACCACGTTGATCTGAGCCCGGGGATGGCCCCAGATGAACATGCCCTGCAGATAGTGCACCAGCTGCGGGATGACCTCTTCCAGCGTCTGGCCGGTCTCGCGCACCCGGTCAGCGCGGGCGGTCGCATAGTCGGGGTGCAGCGGCGCACCGAGCATCGGCCGCTGCGACTTGAGAGCGTCAACCTGATCCAGCGCGCGCAGGATCGAAAACACAACGTAGCCGTCATGCACCGGATCGGAGACCGGCTGCGGGAAATCCTTGCGGAGCGTATCGAGCAGAGTGCGATATTGAGTCATGGCCGATCGGATCGAACGAGCGCTGGGGGACACGCCGCTGCCGAGTTTTCAGGGAACCGGGCACTGGCAGCGCAGTTGGTGCGGCACAGCTCGCGCTGCGAGCACCCTCCCGCTAGCTCATTCTACGCCGCCACCCGGGGCGCGGATCGATCGCCTGAGAGCCCAACCGAGAACGGTCGGGGACTGTTCCCATTTTGCGCACTCTGCGGAGCAAACTGGGACTGTCCCCCTCTCCCAGACAGTTCTCGGATCGGCTCTTAGCCGCCCATCGGGTCTTGGCGAAGGGCGCCATCCCGTCCAGCGGCTGACGAGCGATCTACGATGCGGGGCGATCCCGGTCCCGGTCGGATCGGCCCGACGGGCGTCCGCGTCCGCGCCGGCCCCGTGGCCCACTCGGCTTGGGCGACCGGGTTCGGGCTTCCAGATTGCCGTCGACGATGTGATTGATCGCGTCGGCCCAGGAAGGGATGCCGCGATGGTTGTGGCGATCGTACGCGCCGTCGTCATCCGCCTCGGCGTCGTCGCGATCGGACTCGGCCGCCGCGGCGCTCAGTACCGCCGCGGCGCTGGTCGCCTCGTCCAGGTCGTCGTCCGGATCGTCGTCGTCATCGTGCCGGGCCGCCGGTCCTGCCGGGGAAGCGGCCGGCGTCCGATCCGATCCGCCCCGGCGCCGGCGGCGGCGCGATCGGCCGCGGCGGTTTCGCTCGCCCGAGCGTCCACCCTCGTCGGCGGATTCCGCTGCGCCCGTTCGGCGCGTCCGGATCGTCCTGCTCGTCCCGACGGTCCTCGACTTCCCGCCCTGCGAATTCCTGATCTGGAATTTCCTGGTCTGGAAAATCGTGATCGCGCGGCTCGCCGCCAGCGTCATCGTCGGATCGCTGGTCGTCCGCCTCCGTCCGCTCGGAATCCGGTCCGCTCCGCCGCTCGCCCAATTCACTGCCCCGGTCCGACCGACCGCGCCGGCCGCGGCGGCGGCGGCGCCGCCGCCCACCGGGACGCTCGGAAGAGTCCTGCCGGTCGCGCTCGCCGGCCGGTTGCGAGTTGGCTGCGTCGAGCTCCGTCTCGGCCACGAATTCGTCGACGATTTCCGCTTCGACGACTTCATCGTAGGCGACATGTTGCCCGGCGAGCGTCTCGTCGAGCTCCTCGACCGGTTCGTCGGGGTCGTCGAAAAACGGCTCATGCCGCTCGGGCGGCGGGGCGGATGGCTCGCGCCGCGGCGGGCGGTCGTCCCGGCGGCCACGCCGCCGATCATCGTCGCGACCCCGGCCACGACGTCCGCGTCCCCCCCGCTCGCCGCGCTGCTCGCGGTCCGCAGGGCGCGATTCGGTCGCGGGCCGTTCGACACGGGCCGGACGCTCGGCACGAGATTCCGAGGGCGGCTCGGCGGCCACCGGACGTTCAGGGACCGCGGCGGGGCGATGGCTTGAGCTCGGCGGCGGCGACGGGGCGGGCGGCGGCTCGGGAGCGGATTCCAGGCCCAGCGACGTGGCCAGCGCGGACCAGTTCGTCGGCGCGCGTGGCCGTTCGGGGGCGGCTGGCCGGGCAGCTTTAGGCCGCGGAGCCGGAGCCACGGGAGGGGGCGCCGCCGGCTGCTCGGGCTTGCTCTCCGCTCCGAGCTTTTCCGCCAGAAAATTCCAATGGTCGTCGTTACTCGCTGCCACGAAAGACCTCTCTCTTGGGGTGCGCTCGCCCGCGACGGGTGTGCAGCCGCTCAGTATAGAGATACCGGGCGAAAGTGAGAAGTCGTGGCCTGGCTGCCTGAAGCGGCCACTCCTGCGAGGAGTGGCGGCGCGGGCGGAGCTCGCCGGGCCTGCCCAACGCCCCGGCGGCAAACTCGCCCAGGAATGCCGCACGATCCACGGCGGGCAATCGGCCCGCCCTCAGCCCGGCCCGCCCGTGGCTAAGCTTTGCCGGGTGCCTGCCGAGCCGTCAGGGCCGGCCTCCGCGGAAGCCATGCATCGGCGGCAGGCCTTCCTCGCGGCGGATTTGATTCATGTCGCGGATGTATTCGGCCATCGTGGCCCGGAACTGGGGCGTGCTGTTGTCCAGCCGAGCGGCGAGCCCGCCGCCGCGACCGCCCCAACCTTGGTTGTTATTATTGTTGCTATTGCCGCTGCCGCCCTGATTCTGTCCGTTGCCGCTGCCCGGTCCGCCGTTGCCGCCCGGGCCATTGCCGCGCTGGCTATTCTGCGAGTTTGCGGTGCCGTTCTTGGCGGCTTCGGCCTCGCGCTCCTTGCGGCGCTTCTGCGCTCGGCCTGGCGCTTTTGCTCTTCGGCGTATTGGCGAAGGACATCGGCCCGCCGGGCGTCCTTGTCCTGGTCGAGGTAGTGCTTCATCCGCTTTTCCATCCGCTCTTGGAACATGTCGCGCATGCCCTGCCGGAATTCCTGCTGATAGGCGGCCGGCAGCGCATCGACCTGTTTGCGGACCTCCCGAAACCGCTCGCGACCGCCCGGCTCGCGGCCCTGCTGGAAATTGGCCGCCAGCTGCGCTGGAGCTCCAAAACTTTCTGGTGGTTGGACCAGGAGCGATAGCCGTAGGCCGCGCCCGAGCCGAGCCCCAGGAGCAACAATAGCACGAGCAGCGCGCGGACGAACCGCTTGCCGCTCGACGGCCGCTTGGCGCCGGACTTGCTACTGGGGAGCGGTCGAGGTGGTTGGTACGGTGTCATAGACATGACCATCCATAAAGAAATAGTTGCGGGCACCCTCGTCGCCGGGAGTGCCGTGGAAACAATCGAAGTCCCACAGGATCGCCGTTTTCGACGCGCCGTACTTGCCCATCCCCGAGGCCAGCACCTGCTGCCGATTCTTCATCGACCCGTCGGCCGAGTTCGTCAGCGAGAGCAACGGATACTCATAGCTGATGCCTTGTTGGTCAAAGTATACAAGGTCGGCCGGGCACTGGAACATCTGCGGATTCGTTTCCGCATACGGGCCAAGGACCGTCACCAGGCTGGGCAGCGTCTTGTTGATCGAGGGCATGTCGGCGAGGCCGGAAAATGGGCCTGGCCGCCGTGGGCATCCAGATACATGAACAGCGCCAGACCCACCTGCCGCAGGTTCGACTGGCAGTTGGTCCGGCGAACCGTGACCCGGGAATATTGAATCGCCGGCAACAGCATCGACATCATGATGCCGGCGATGGCGATCACGACCAACAGCTCGACCAAGGTAAACCCGGCCCGCGCCAACCCCGCCTGACGATTGGGATTGCGCTCAGTTTGCAGCATGGAACCCATTCCTGTCACGAAACTTCGAACAAACGCTCTCGCTTGGATCCAGCGGTCGGCAGCGCGGCCCGTTTCCAGGCGCCTGGCCGCCGGCCGATGCACCGGCAGTCGCTCATTTTACACCCCAATCCGGTCCGTGGTTATGGCGGCCGGAGCATTCCCAACCCCCGAAAGACCCGTTATCGGGGGGTGCGGCCCCGGCACGTGCCACCGGCCAGTCAGGGGGTGGCTGACATCGGGCTCGGCAGGGCGTGCAACGCTCGGTCTGTGCGCGGGTTTTCCGCACAAAGCGGTCCGCGGGGGAACGTGTGCGGCGAGATGATCGCTCCCAACCGGGCGGGACGCCCTCGGGGGTAGTCCTGGCAGTTCGCCGCCTCGATCTTCTCGATCCGATGGCCGGGATTGGGGTGCGTGCTGAAGAACTCCGGTGCGGACATAAAGGGGACGCGGGCGCGGACATAAAGGGGACGGGAGTCGA
>CAWHDQ010000003.1:0-266454 GCA_963828155.1 uncultured Planctomycetaceae bacterium | reverse complement strand
CAATACGCGCCGCGCGGAGACCGTGCCCGGCGTGCTCGCCCCGCCGTGTGCCGCGATCCTGACCCGGTTCTTTCAGGAGCAGCGGCGGCTGGGCAAGAAATAGTCGTAGCCGCCGAAGTGGTCGGACCGGCTCCGCTTGTCCTGGGCTGCCGCGCTCGCTGGCCCCGTCGCCGGCTGCGGCCGCGATTATTCCGCGGACCGAGGCGGTCGATGTTGCGGCACAGCTCGTCCAGCGGCAGGTCCTCGGCATCGGTGCCGAACGGTTCTTCGATCGCGGCGGAGCAAATCGCCTCAGAGACACGTCGATCATGAAGGAGCCGATCAGCAGCATGGTCTGGGACCCTCCGAGGTCGTCAGAAGATCCTCGATCAAGCCCCAGGGCAGCGTGATCAGATAAATCGAGATCAGCTGCCGCACGAACCAGCGGCAGGCGTA
The DNA here is from genome assembly GCA_963828155.1 of uncultured Planctomycetaceae bacterium. Classification (GTDB taxonomy): domain Bacteria; phylum Planctomycetota; class Planctomycetia; order Pirellulales; family PALSA-1355; genus CAWCAX01. Next base: position 266,019 of record CAWHDQ010000003.1, on the reverse strand, counting down.
GCCGGACCAGTGAAGTGCGGTGCATCTGCTCGCAGCCTAGAAAATGTCATCAGGCTCCCAGGCCTGCTCTGTGCCAGGAACAGCAGCTCGAGGCCGCCGAGCAGGTCGCGCTGCCGCCAATCTTCGAGTCGCTCGGAGATTCCCCGGACCGAGCCAGGCCGGCACGTGGTCCGACCGGCGCTTTCGCTGCGTCTCGAAGCCGGCGAGCTTTCGCAGCGTGACGCCCTGGCGAAGATGGTCCTTCAGAGCATAGGCGAAGGCGATCAGGTACCGGGCCAGATCGCGCTTCTCGGCCTCGTCGGCCTGACCGCAGCCCGGACTTTGATCGCCAGGTTGCGGCTGTTGTTGGTCAGTTCGCCCCGTAGCTTGCTGGCCCTCCCACCACCGCTCGTAGGCCGTGTTCGGCGAAGACCAGCAGCATGCCCAGCACCAGGCCCAGCAGGGCGTGGAACGTCGGAGCGGCCGTTCATGTATCCGCTCAGCGCCATGCGATCGACGGTCACGACGCACGCGGCGTATACGCCCAACGGCCGACGGACAGCGAGATCTGGCCGAAGATCTGTACCGATGGAACCGCGCCAGCACGGTCAGCCAGGGTTCCATGAGCTCGCACGCACTCGCATGACGAACATCGTCTCAGCAGGCGGGCCCGCACCCGACCCGGATTCGGATCGACTGTTGATCCTAGGCAGTCGCGGCCGCGCCGCAATTTGAACCGTCCGCGACCGCATCGCCTCAGCCGTGTCGGTATCCACATCCGTCGCGGCTGTCGCTTCCGTCACGTTGGCGGCGACGCATTACATGCCTTAATCGGCGTTCGCCTTGCCGAGCAAGTCCTGCCAGAACGCCCGGCTTTACGCTCGGCCTCGGCCGGCTGCTCCCGTGGCGGCGGGCAGCGCCTTGGCCCGCTGGTCGAGCCAGTCCAGAAAGAACTTGCACCGAACTGCGGCTGATCCGCCGCTGGTAGCCGATCTCGACGTAATAGGGGGCCGTGGTGGCAAAGCGATACGTGTCGGGCAATTCGGTCACGGCCCGGATCACGAACCAGCCGCTCTCGTTGAATACCAACGGGGCAGCTTGCCGCCGGCCTGGGCCCAATCGATCAGCGCACTTCCTGCACGCCGGCGGCCATCCTTGACGATCTCCAAGTAGCTCACCGGGTCGCGAGTCGACAGCGTCAGGCCGACTTCCAATTCGACCTGCTCGCCGGCATCGGCCTGAAACACGTGGCCGGGCAGCTCCCCTTCGACATTCGGGCGGATCAGCGGGCCATTGGTCACCACGGCCCGGCCGGCCCGCAGCTCCTCGAACCACTTTTCCTGGCTGAACTCGCTGCCCAAGTAGACGTAGGTCCGGTTGTAGCCGACGGGGCTGTTCGGCCAGGCCGGAGCCCGAGCCGGCCGACGGCGGTATCCGCAGCCCGCAGTTGAGCAAATGATGATAGACCGCTTCGCTCCAGCGGCCGACGCCCGACGCGCCGAGTAGAGCGCCTTGTCGCGGGGCCGGCTGCCGGCCTCGTCGGCCTTGGTCAGCTTGCGGGCTTGCTGGCTGTCGGCCAGCTCGATCGAGTCGACCCAGCCCAGCGCCACCCAGATCGGCAAGTCCCAACTGCCCGCCCGGCGGACGTCGGTCCAGTTCGGCACCTCATCATGTGCTTTGGATAACAGCTCGCTCAGCGGCGTCGATCGGGCGCCGACGTCGGCGGGCATGCCGCGGCGATTGAGCAAGAGCACGCTGCCCTCGGAACGCTGCTCCAGCCCGGCCAGCAGCCGGTAACAGCGATTGCGGTCGAAGTCGACCAGCGGCTCGGCGCCGGCCCGGGGCTGGCGGGCAAGCCCTTGGCATGGCCCCAGTCGACGACTTCGGCCAGGTGCAGATCGTCGGCCCGCATCAGCAACTCGACGTCCTTGGGCGGGCGGACCACTTCCAGGTCGCCCGACCACCAGCCCTCTTTCGACATGTCGACAAAGCGGTTCAGCTCGACTGTCTTCGAGTCCTTGGCATTTTCGTTGATCGTGAAATGGCCCGTGCAGGTCCGGTACTCCGGTCCGCGCTCGATCTCGAACACGTAGCTGCCGTTGGGCAGCTTGAGCAGCAATATGCCGTCGAGGGCAAAGTGATCGTGCCAGAAGGGCACCTTGGGCGGTTTCTGCGCCTTGCGGGCTTGATTGAACAGGTGGACGCGGCAGGCCACGGGCTGCACCGGTGGCCGTGTCGACGACCGTCAATTCGAGCTGGCCGCCTTTGAGGGCCCAGGCCCGCGGCACCGCTGCAAAAATTCCCAGGGCGAGCGCGGTTGCGAGGGTCAAAAGTCGCATGCAGTTACCGCAAGGTGCGTGGCCGGGCGAAAGTTGCCAACTTTTAGCATGCTTCCGCTGCCTTGAACCTCAAGGGTCCCAGGTCCTAAAATACTCTGCATCCTGGGGAGCCGCCGTGCCTGTCGCAGGGGGCGTTCCAGTTAGGAGGGTTTCCCCAGCGGCGCCAATGCGCCGGCCCGCTCCTTGCCCAGGACTACTCCCGAAGGTTGTCGGCCCCGCCTCGCTCTGCCGCCGCGGGGACCCTGCCGATATTACGTCAGCCTGCCAATGGCCGAAGACTACTACAAAACCCTGGGGATCAGCCGCGACGCATCGCAGGCCGACATTCAAAAAGCCTATCGCGATCTGGCGCGCAAATACCACCCCGACCTGCATCCCGACGACAAGACGGCCAAGAAAAAGTTTCAAGCAGGTGCAAGCCGCCTTCGACGTGCTCAACGACGCCGAGCAAGCGCGAGCAGTACGATCGCTACGGCAGCTCGTTCGAATCGATGGGCGCCGGACCCCGCCCGCGGTGCGCATCCCGGCGCACCCCCGGCGGCTTCGAGGACGTCGACTTCAGCCAATTCTTCGGCGACCGCTACGGCGGCGATCCGGGCGGCGGCTTCGGCGACATCTTCGCCCAGTTCCGCCGGGCGCAGACGGGCAGGGGCCGCAAGCCCGCGCCCAGCAAGCGCGGCGAAGATTTGGTCACCGAGCTCGAAGTTCCCTTCACCACCGCCATCCTCGGCGGCGAAGCGCAGCTCTCCGTCCGCCGGCAATCGGGCGAGCTCGAGACCATCGTCGTCAAGATTCCCAGGGAATCGAAGACGGCAAAAAAATCCGCCTGCGCGGTCAAGGCGAAGCGCCCGACACCCGCTCGGGCACGCCCGGCGACATCCTGATTACCGTCCACGTCGGCCCGCATCCGTACTTCAGCCGCCGCGGCAAGAACCTCGATGTCAAAGTCCCGGTCACCTTGGCCGAGGCCGTGCTGGGCGCCAAAGTCGAAGTGCCCACGCCGCAAGGATCGATCATGCTCCGCGTGCCCCCCGGCACCTCCAGCGGCAAAAAACTGCGGGTCAAGGGGCGGGGCGTGGCCGTCAAGGCGCTCGACCCGGGCGACCTGTTCGCCGAAATTCAGATCGTGCTGCCCCCGACGATCGACGACAAAAGCCGCGAGCTGGTTCAAGAACTCGAAAACCATTGGGATCCCGACGCCACGACCGCCCCGCGGCGCGATTTGCGGTTTTGAACGCTCGTCTGCTGACCACTCTGGCCTGCGACGCTGGGCAGCGAGCCAGTCGGGCGGCTTCACTGACCGGCGGCGTTACTGCCCGGCCGATGGCCCATTCCGCCGCTATTTTACCGTAATGGCCATCGCGACGAATTGAACTTTTCGAGCCACTCGCATGTCTCAGCGCCGCCGGCCGAACTCGACGAATCGCCGGCCGCGGACCAGGCCGAGCCACTAGCAGCCGCCCAGCAGGATGCTCCGTCGCAGGAGTCCGCGGCGGAAAGCGGCACGTCCGAATCCACCCAGACGGCCGCTGCGGCCGGCGCCGGCCATCCCAAACCGGCCAACACGCGGCCGATGGTGGCCTTTCTGGCCGGCGTCACCTTGGTGCTCATTCTGGGGTTTCTGATGATCTTGCTCGTCCGCTGGGGTGCCCGATTCACGCGGCGGCGGATCGGCAAACCGCTCGGACCGTCGCATCCCCTGACCGACGAGTGGTACAGTAAACCCTTGGGCGAGCGGCCGCCTCCCAAGCGGGACGAGGGCCCCTCGCAAATGGGTTCGTAGCAGCGCTCCCGTGAGCCGCGTCATGACCTTGCTGGCATCTACACCGCCGATGAGCGCACGATTCCTGGCCAAATACCGGCTGAAGCGCGGAGCCGATTTCGACCGGGCCTACGAGCGCCGCCGCCGGGCCTCGGACGACTGGCTGCTGGTCTTTGGCTGCGAAAACGGCCTCGACCATCCCCGGCTCGGGTTGTCGGTTTCGCGCAAAGTCGGCCCGGCCACGATCCGCAATCGTTGGAAGCGACTGGTGCGCGAAGCCTTTCGCCTCCATTGCGCCGACTTGCCCCCGGGCGTCGACCTGGTCGTCATTCCCCGCGCCAATCAGCCGCCGCCGCTGACCGTCATGGCGGCTTCGCTGGTGGGCCTGGCCAGGCGGGTTGCCCGCAAGCTGCCGGAGCGGACCGGATGATCCGCGCAGGAGCAATCCTTGCAGACGGAGCGGCCGCCGGCCTGATCGCGCTGGTCCGCTGCTACCAGCTGGTGATCAGCCCCTGGATTGGGCCGGTCTGCCGGTTCCAACCGTCCTGTAGCAATTACATGATCGCCGCGGTTCGCAAGCATGGGCCGCTCAAGGGCAGTCTGCGGGGCGTGCTGCGCATCTGCCGCTGCCACCCGCTGCATCCGGGCGGCTACGATCCTCCCTGATCGGGCGACCTGAATTGGCCGCCGCAAATGGGCCTGCCTGAAGCAGCAGCGCGGCCCCGTTTCGCCGCATCAAGTCGGCCTGCTGCCAGCCACTCGCTCGCCTAAATTGCCGCCCTCGCGCCGCTTGCCCGTCTGGCGGAATTGCTCTTCACCGCTGGCGGCCGTTTTGCTACGAACTGCCCCGCGCAAATTCTGGTGGATGGCGAGGCCGGTTCTCGGCCTTGGGCTCCGTCTGCCGGACATGTCTCGGCCGGTCTTGCCGCCACGCCCTTCACTGCTGGGAACAGACTGTCATGAAGCGACTGCTCGTGCGGACATTGTTGTTGGCGATGGTCGTCGGCTTGGGCACGGTTGCCGTATTCGAAGCGAAGCGACTGCTCCGCTACGAAGACGCGCCCGACGGCCCCGCCATCGCGCGGCGCGAGGACGAGCCGCACCCGATTCCGCTCGCGGCGGAAGATCCCGATCTGGCGCCGGCGGCTGACATGCCCGACTTTGTCGGAAAGCCGATCCCGGTAGCCCCGCCGCAGCGCGAGCGTTATCCCGCCGGCCGTCCGCAGCCAGCGCCGCAGCGGGTGTACGACAGCGGGCCGGCCACGAGCGACATTCCCGCCGGTTACACCGAGGAAGTGCCCGGCGGCCCGGCGAGCGATCCGGGCGCCACGGCAGTCGAGGACAATCCCTATGGTGAGCCGCGCAGGCTCCAGGCCGAGCCCTCGGCCGATGCGATGCCCTCGGGCGGCGGCGATCCGTTCGGCATTCGCCGCGGTGCGCGCTCGGCCCGCTACAACGCCCAGCAAGCGGCCGCCACCGACGACGACGCTCAAGCTGCCGATCCGGCGGACGAGTCCGGCCTGCCCGCCGACCGCCTTTCCGGTCGCGAGGGCCAGCCGGCAGCCGACGATCCGGCGGCCGACGCCGGCGGCGACAACTTTGCTCCGCCCGGCGGTCCGAATCGCTCGGGCAACCTTCCCGTGGCGGCCAGCCTGCCGGGCGTCGCCCCGGGCGATTACGACCCGCCGGCCGAGCGTGCCGCAACGGCGCCCGCTCGCGGGGACGAGGGCACCGGCCGGCCCGGCGAGCGGCAGCTTGAGGGGACGCAGGCTCCGAGCGTGACGATCGAAAAGCGGGCCCCGGCCGAAATCCAGGTCGGCAAGCCGGCCGTGTTCACGATCACCGTCCGCAACCAGGGCAACCTCACGGCGCAAGGCGTCGAAGTACACGACGTCGTGCCGCAGGGCACTAAACTGATCAGCACCACTCCGCCGGCCAAGCGCGGACCGCAGGGCGAATTGATCTGGGAATTGGGCGGCCTGAAGCCGACCACCGAAACCACGCTCAGCGTGCAGCTGATGCCGCTCGCCGAAGGCGAGATCGGCAGCGTGGCCACGCTCCACTTCCGCGCCGGCGCTCTGCCCGGACCACGGCCACCCGGCCGCAACTGCTGCTCGAGGCCACGGCCCCCTCGCGCGTGATGATCGGCACCGACCTGACGCTCAAGATCAAGCTCTCCAATACCGGCACGGGCGCCGCCACCGGAGTGGTGCTGACCGAAACCGTCCCGCCCGGATTCAAGCATCCGGCCGGCAACGAGCTGGAGTTCGAAGTCGGCACGCTCAAGCCGGGCGAGCATCGCGACCTGGATCTCATCCTCACCGCCGCTCAGGCCGGGCCGCTCACCAACCTGCTGTCGGTGCGGGCCGACGCCGATCTGGCTGTCGAAACCCGGACCGCCTGCGAAGTGATCGCCCCCAGCCTGAAGGTCGGCCTGACCGGGCCCAAGCGGCGCGTATCTGCAGCGCAGCGCGATCTACAGCATCTCGGTCACCAATCCCGGCACCGCCGCGGCCCGCGACGTCGAGCTGGCCGCCGTCCTGCCCAAGGGTCTCAAGTTTGTCGAAGCCAACAACGCCGGCCAGTTCGACCCCGCCAGCGGCGCCGTCTGCTGGAGCCTGGAAGAGTTGCCGCCGGGCAGCACCGGCACCGTCACCGTCACGGCCCTGCCGGTCGAAGCCGGCGACCTGAAGCTGCACGTGCGCGGCCGGGCGCAGCAGGGTCTGGTTGACGAACTGGACGAGACGGTCGTGGTCGAGGGCATCGCCGCGATCCTGTTCGAGCTGGTCGACGTCCAGGACCCGATCGAGGTCGGCGGCGAAACCAGCTACGAAATCCGCGTCATCAATCAGGGCTCCAAGAGTGCCAGCAACATCCGCGTGGTGGCGCTGTTTCCGCCGCAGTTGCAGCCGCTGGGTGGCGACGGCCCGGCCCGGCACGTGATCGACGGCCAGCGAATTCTATTCGAGCCGGTCGGCCAGTTAGGGCCCAAGGCCGACATGACCTACACCGTCAAGGCCAAGGCCCTGGCGGCCGGCGACCTGCGCGTGCGGGTTCAGGTCGTGACCGACGAAAATCGCACGCCGATTACCCGCGAGGAAAGCACTCGGGTCTATTCCGAGGAATAAATAACAGCCTATCCAAGAACCGTCGGGGACTGTCCCAATTTTGCGAAGTCCGCGGAGCAAAATGGGACTGTCCCCTTCTCCGAGACGGTTCTTGGATAGCGCTGGCGCCGCGCCGGATCGGTCGCAGACTGCGTCCGATTTTGCGCAGTCCGCGGAGCGAAATGCGACGGTCCGTTGCCCAGACGGCTCTCCGGCGAGCCCCTTGGGTCAGGCTGGCTGCTGGCGGACTCCCCGTTGGGCGGGGCGAGTCGTTATACTGATCGGGGGCGGCTTTCGCTGCCCTCTCCTGGTTTTCCCCGTCGCGAACCCTTCGTGCCGACGATGGATATCTTCGTCGATTGCAGCTGCGGCCAACGGTTTGTGATCGATAGCCAATATGCCGGCCAGGCCGTGGCTTGTCCGACGTGCGGCGCGGCCGTAGTTGCGCCGGTTCCGGTCCGGGCCGCTGTGCCGCTGGAACGCCTGCCCGAACTGCGGGCTCAGCCGACTTTCTCCTCGTACACGCTGCCGCCGGCCCGGGGCCCGTCGCTCTGGTCGCAATACAAGCTCTGGATCCTGGGCGGCCTGGCGATCGTCGTGCTGATCGCGGTGATCACGGCCGCGGTGGTGGGCCTCGTCTGGCTGTCGAAGTTTATCGAGCCGCGGGCGCCGGGTCAGTTACCGAGCGCCTCCGGCCAGCGATCAGGCGGACACTCCGCCGAGCCAGCCCGGCCGATTCACGCCCCCGCCGGTCCCGCAGCCGGCCACGCCGGCGGTGCAGCCACCAGCCGACGATTCGGACGACTACGAGAGCGGTCCCAGCAGCTCGCCCTAAGAACGCAGGGCATTACTTCGCGCTGCCGACCAGGGCTCGCCGCGACGGTCCGGGGGCGAGCTCTTTTTGCCGCCGGGCGTCGAGCTGCCGCTCGAGCGACTCGATGATCTTGCCCGCCACGTCGACCCCCGTGGCCCGCTCGATCGCTTCCAGCTCGGGGCTCGAATTCACGGCCATGACCAACGGGCCCCGGCTCGACTGCAGCATGTCGACGCCGGCCACGTGCAGGCCCAGGGCGCCCGCGGCGCGGATCGCCAGCCGCCGCTCCTGCGGGCTGGGACGCATCTTCTCGGCCTTGCCGCCACGATGCAGGTTCGAGCGGAATTCGCCGGGCCGGGCTTGCCGCCGCATCGCCGCCACCACCCGCTTGCCCACGACCAACAGCCGCAGGCTCGCGCCCCCCGCCTCGCGAATGAACTCTTGCACCAGGCTGTCGGCGTCCAATCCCCCAAAGGCTTCCATCACCGACCCGGCTGCCTGCCGCGTCGTGGCCAGGATCGCGCCCGCCCCGGGCATGCCGCCCAGCAACTTGACCACCAGCGGCCCCGGGCTCACGTCCTCGAACATGCCCGACAGGTCGCCGCGCGAGCTGGCGCAACCGGTGGCGGGCAGCTCGATTCCTTCGGCCGCCAAGAGCTGCAGGCAGCGAAGCTTGTCGTGCGAACGCAGAATCGCCTCGGCGTCGTTGGCGGCCACGGCGCCGAGCATCTGGAATTGCCGCACCACCGCGGTGCCGTAGATCGCGCGCGAGCAGCCGATCCGCGGCACGATCGCGTCGGGCGGCGGCAGCTCCTGCCCCTGATACATGATCCGCGGCCGCCGGGCCGCGATGTTCATGTAGCAGCGCAAGTAGTCGATCACCCGCACGTCATGTCCGCGCAATGCCGGCGGCCCGCAACCGGTCGGTCGAATGCAGCGACGGCTTTCGCGACAGGATCGCCACTCGCACGGCGGTCACCTCGAAGTGGAACGGAAGTTGTGCCGGCTGCCGGCGCTGCGCCGCTTCGCGCCGCGAATGCGGCGATTCGTTTACTCTGGGCGGGCTCGCAGGCGAGTCCGCGACTTAGGGCCCGCCGGTGCCGTTGTCCTGGTTCGGTTCGTCGGCGCCGGATTGGAGGCCTCTTCGTCACCACTTGTGCCGGTCGGGCCGGCGCCGGTGCCGCCGGTGCCGCTGGAAATGCCCCCGTCGCCGGTCACGCTGGTTCCGGTGCCGGAGACCCCGGTGGCTTTGCCGGCGTTCGGGTTGGGACTACAGCCGGCGACCAGTAGGGCGCCGAGCGTAACCACTCCGACGATAGCGCGCAGATGCAACATCAAGGCAAACTCCCACTCGCGGATCGGATCGGAAACAAAGGCTCGCAATCATACCACCTGCCGCCGCTTTGGCCAGTCGGCGAAAACGGCCGCGCGCGCGGCGCGGTAACCTGTAGCGGTCCCGCGCGAGAAGTCTAGGCGAGCGGCCCCCAACTGGCAAGCGCCGCGACTCGGCAGCGCCCACTGCATTCTCAGTCCTGGCCTCGACTTAGGGATTGCCCGGTCCCTCCATAACCCCTCTCCTTTCCAGGGAGAGGCCGGGTGAGGGTTCTTCGTGCCTGACTTCGCCCCAATACGAGGAAAGTTCACCGCGGGGTACGTGGAGGATCGCGGAGGGGAAGAATCTTTCCTGGCGTACCTCCGCGTCCTCTGCTTCCTTTGCGACCTTGCCTGAGCTGGCGTTGCGTCTGTCGCAATGCTGGGCGCTCGCTGACTTGCTGAGGCAATGAATTCTTTCTCTTCCTTGCCGGCGCGTCCTCTGCGACCTCTGCGGCTCTGCGGTTCATTCTCCTCGTATTGCCCGCGCGTGGACTCGCCCAGATCGACTCGGTCGATCAAAGAAAGGCAAGATGGCGTGCCGCTGCGCGGCAGCGGGGGCCGCGGCTGTTCAAGTTTGAAAAAGAAAAAGCTCCGCGCCCGCCCGGTCGATGCCGGAGGCATCTGTATACCGGGCAGCGGCACGCCCTGGAGTGACAGTCCCGTAGGGGCCAGTGTCCCTACCACTGGATCCCGCCCCGGCTGGTGGTGCCGGCCGGGGCGCGATCTGACCGGAGCCTCCGAGCGTTCGTTGTTCGAATCGCTCGGCGGTAGTCCGGCCCTTGCGGTCTGCACTTCACCCGCATGCACCGCGAGACACTGACCTGGGCTTCCGGAAGGCAAACGCGCGTTGGTCTTGCCCCCACAAGGGGAGCAGCGGCTGAAGTTCCGCGCGGGCGTGGTAGTTGGCCCGGACGAGTTGTTTCAGTCACTGCCAATGAGCCGGTCCGAGACGGTCGGGGACTGTCCCGATTTTGCGAATTGCAAAATGGGACTGTCCCCTTCTCCGAGACCGTTCTCGGATCGGCTCAAGCAGACGCGAGAGGGTTGTTCGATCCGCGGGCTGCTCGCACAGCGTCCGTCTTTGCCACGCTGCACGCGTCGCTTGGGATCGCTTGTCGTTCCGCTCCTAGTTCGGGCTTTACGGCTTCGTGTAAGGCCGGCTCGCCACCGGAATCGATCTCGACTTTCGGCCAGGCCCGGCAAATGGGCCCGCTTCAGTCGCTCTCGATATCCGTTGGCTTACCGACGATGCACGACTCCGCCTTGCCCGTTGCGGCCGGAATTCGCAGCCGCTGGCAAGGCTCGGTCGCCCCGCTTGGGAGCAAGTGCGCCAAGTTCGGCCGGGCACCGCGGGCCCAAGAACTAACCCGCGGATTTGGGACGGGCCGTTGGCGCTCCTCACACCGGCTGCACGATCATAGCAACAAGGAATTCGCCTGTTGCCTGCCGTGCTCACCGGCGCCCTGGAGCGCCTCCGATCCGGTCTTCTCGCCCGACCGGCCCTCTGGCCAACTCGGCTCTGCGAATAATCGCAGAATCCCACGAGATTTCAAGCGCGGAATTAGGCCACTTCGGCGTGGTCGGCGAGGCGAGCGGTGGGCTCGGACGGCCGCGGGTTGCCTGAAGTCGGCTCGTTCAGAGAACGCAGATGAACGGGATGGACGCGGATCAGCGCAGATGAACGAAAGAGTGACACGGACGAGAGAGATTCATCCACAGATTTCACAGATTCCGCAGATTCGTCGGCGCGGTCGCACCGAGCCGCGCTGCAAATTCCGCTGTCTTCAAATCTGCGAAATCTGCGAAATCTGCGGACCATTTCCCTTCCGCCTCTTCCGCCGTTTCATCCCGTTCATCTATTTTCATCCGCGTTCATCTGCGTTCTCGGAACGACCTTGCACTGCGTCGAGGGCGGCCGTCCAAACTTGCGCGGCCTCCTCTTCGCCGACGCTTCTACCCCTTCAGCCCGTACAGCGGCCCAAGCTTCCCGCGGAGGTGCTCGATCAGGGCTTTGTGCGAGAGCGGCTTGCCGGTCACGCGGCGGACCAGCTCGGCGGCGGTGAACCGCTGGCCGGTCTGATGGATCTTTTCGCGGAGCCAGCCGGCGAGCGGGGCGAACTCGCCGCGGGCGAATTGGGCATTGAGGCCCCCCAGGTCGGCATCGGCCTGCTGGAAGAATTGGGCCGCGTACAGATTGCCCAAGGAGTAGGTCGGGAAGTACCCGACCAGACCGGCCGACCAGTGGATGTCCTGCAGCACGCCGTCGGCATCGCTCGGCGGAGTGACGCCCAGGTACTGGCGGTACTTTTCGTTCCAGGCGCCGGGCAGGTCGGCAACTTTCAGATCGTCCAGCAGCAGGGCCTGTTCCAGCTCGAACCGGATCAGGATGTGCAGGTTGTAGGTCGCTTCGTCGGCCTCGACCCGGATGAGCGACGGGCGGACGTCGTTCACGGCGAAATAAAAATCGTCGAGCGGCACGTCCTTCAGGGCCGCCGGAAACGCCTTTTGGGCCGCCGGATAGAAATGCCGCCAGAACGGCTTGCTCCGGGCGACCAGATTTTCCCACATCCGCGACTGCGATTCGTGGATGCCCAGCGAGATGGCCTCAGACGGCGGCAGGCCGTACAGATCGGTCCGCAAGCCCTGGTCGTAGATGCCGTGCCCGGCCTCGTGCAGGATGCCGAAAAACGCAGTCGGAAAAAACCGCTCGTCGAACCGGGTGGTGATCCGGCAATCGTCCGGGCCTAGCCCGCTGCAGAACGGATGGGCCGTCACGTCCAGCCGCCCGCGCTCGAAGCTGAAGCCCAGGTGCGCCGCCACCTCGCGGCCGAAGCGGTCTTGCTCGGCCGGCGGGTAATGCCGGGCCAGGATCGCCACGTCGGGCTGCCGGCCGCTGGCGGCGATCTCGGCCACGAGCGGCACGAGTGCCTCGCGCAGCTCGCCCAGCACGCGCTTGACGTTGGCGGTCGACTCGCCCGGCTCGAAATCGTCGAGCAGGGGATCGTAGGGCGAATCGGTGAAACCCAGCGCGTTGGCCTGGGCCCGTTTGAGCTCGAACGTCTTTTCCAGATGCGGGCGGAACGAGACGAAGTCGTCTTTCTCCCGAGCCTCCTGCCAGGCGTGCTGGGCCAGCGAAGCGGTGCGGGTGAGCTCTTCGACCAGCGACTGCGGCAGCTTAACCCGCTTGTCGTATTCCCGCTTGAGCTGGCGGATGACCGTGCCCGAGTCGCTGTGCGGATCGGCCGCCAGCGGGCTGCCCGCCAATTCGCCCAGCCACTGACCCAGCCGCGGATCGGTCCGGCGGTTGTGGATCAAGCCCGACAGCAGCGTCATCTGCTCGGCCCGGTAGGCGGCGGCGGCGGGGGGCATCATCGTCCGCTCGTCCCAACCGAGGATCGATTCGGTGCTGGAGAGCAGGGCGGTTTCGGCGGCGAAGCGGCAGAGCTGCTGGTAGGTTTTTTCGAACGAGGTCAAGGGGAGGGGCTGGGGGTTGGGGAGTGGGGGTTGGGGAAGTCGGAAGTCGGAAGTGGGAATTGGGAAGTCGGAACCCTGAAGTCTGGAGCCTGAAGCCTAAAGCCTAAAGCCTACAGCCTGTCGCCTGAAGCCTGTCGCCTGAAGCCTGTCGCCTACTTCCTCAGCTCCCGGCCGAGGAGTCTTTCGATGCGTTGGGGTTTGGCGGAGAGCAGGCCGCTGTGGTCCTTGCGGTAGTCGAGCTTGGCCGAGACGGTCACGCGGTTGCAGTCTACCGCCAGGGCCTCGATGCACGAGCGGAGCACGCCCAGCACCTGGTCCAGCTCGCCCTCGACGTTGGTGCCCATCGCGTGGAGCTGATAGTTCAGGCCGCTGCGATCGATGATATCGACCGCCCGGGCCACATACTGACCGACGCTCTCGCCGGCGCCCAGGGGCGTGATGCTGAATTCCAAGACGACCATGGCGATCCTCTCCTGCGATAGAACGGGCGCGGCAGCCGCTATTATTAGAAGCCCCGCCCTGGCTGTCGAGTTATCGCAGCGGGGACGCGGGAGCGACCGGGCTTGCCGGTTCGCTCACGCCGGGCCGTAGACGACGGTGTCGGTGCGGGAAAAATCGTGCCGGCCGACGAGCGAGGCGATCGCCAGCGCGATCTTCGAGCCGCCGATCACCGAGGGCTCGATCGGCGACAGGTCGCTGTAATCCCGCGCCGCCGTGCAAACCCGACGCAGGTCGAGCACCGGCAGCCCCCGGGCGATCGCTTCGCTCAGGATCACGTCGTTGAACAGCGCCAGTCCGGCCCCGGCCTCGGGCACGAGCCCGGGCACCGAGTCGTAGACGGTGCACACGGCCAGCGGCCGGCCCAGGCCCACGAGCCGGTCGAGCATCTCGGCGTATTCGCGGCGAAAGCCGATTTGGACTTCGGCCAGCCGCTGAAACCCGGCCGCCACGGAAAGCCCGGTTTCTTCCAGAATGCCGATGTTCTCCAGCGCGTCGTTGCCGCCGGCGCTGACGACCAGGTGCGTGGCGTCGGCCGGCAGCGCGGCCAATTGCCTGGCCACCTCGACCGCGATCGCCCCGTCCTGGGCCAGCAGCGTCACTTGCCAGCCCTTGGGCAAGTGCTGCTCCAGTTGCTCGGCCACGGCCGGCTCGCCCGGCACGTAAGCGGCATTGTCGAAGATCGAATCGCCGAGCAGCACGACGTGAGACATGATGGCGGTCGCGGGGTGTTGATCGCGCGCGATGGCGGCGCAGGGGGACGGGGCCTGACAAAGCGGGGCCACGCGGCCCGCAACTCCTCCCGGCGATTATTGCAGGCCGGCCGCACGCTCGAAAGGCGCACGCCGCGACCGCGGCATGCGGTGCGAAAGAAAAAAGACACGCCCGCGCCGGGCAAGATTTGCTCGGCGCGGCGCGTGGTCGCCGCTCGATCAGCTCCGGAGCTTTCGCCGCCCGAAGACCAACAGGGCCACGGCGGCGATCAGCGCCAGCGTAAGGCTGGCGGGCTCCGGCGTATTTAGCGATTGTGGGCTCAGGGCGGCGTACAGGGCAAGTGTCGCGGCGTCCTGCTGCGCATCGCTGGCCCCGAAGGGCAAAGTCGCGAAAAGGTCGACCAGCGGGCCCGACGTGACGGTCAAACCCCCAGCGAAATGGGCCGTCACCGTAAAGGCAAATCCGTACTCGCCGTTTGTTTGAGTCGACGCGGGCGCAATGGTCAACTGCTTGACGATCTCGTGTCCCGCGTCGCCGTAAAGCGTCGTGTCGTAGGGTGAGAGCAACTGCCAGCCAGCAACCGGCGGGAGGGAAGCTCCGGTCAACGTGGCATGGAGCCCCGAAGTGCCAGGGTTGCCGTCGGCCGCATCGGAAAAGAGCATCGACGTTCCGGCCGACGCCGGCACGGCCCCGTGGATGCCGTCCGAGTACATCAGTGGGCTAACCAGATTGAACGTCATGGTCGGCTGGTAATAGCCGGCATGCTGCCACGACGCCAAGAGCGCCGTGTTCGGGTTGTCGGGATCCGTCGAGATCTGATTTGGGCCCCCCTCGGGCGTAAAAGTGTTGAGACCCGAAACGTAGAACTGGTCGAGGAACAAGTTATTGTTCATCGGGCTGCCAACCGGCGGCGCCGTGCCGTCTTGGTCGAGGATCGGCTGTTGCGAAAAGCTCGAAATCGAAACAGGAACCCCGCTATTGTTGAAGTTCAGGGTCAGCTCGAATCCGTGTCCCCAGGCGTCGGCAGCGCCTAGGGCCACTCCGAGCGTGAATAAGAAACGCAGTAATCTCATTCGTCGCACTCCTTGAAGAAAAATCACAGAAGCAGCTTCGCTCGGGCCGAAGCGGCCCGCTGCAAAGGGCGCCAATTGCGCCAATCTCAGACCGGAACCGCGGCTATGCTTTCATTCGCATCCTCCTCGCTGCCAGTGGCTGTCCGTCCGTTTCCGTTCATTTGACCGGCGCGGCGAAGTTGGTGGGCGTTCCCCGCTGCCAGTTTGCGATGTCGACCTGCACCCACTGCTGAAATTGCTCCTGGCCGATCGTGTCGGAGTGGCCGTCAGCGTACAGAAAGTTGGCGCAGTCGGTGTGGGCGCCGGATTGATTTCGGCCACGATAGTCGGCCAGACCAGGTTTGCGGCGATGTTGAATGGCGAGTACCAGGTCGAGGCGTGAAAGTGGTCGAGCGGGGCGGTGACGTTCGAACTCATCCGCTCGGCCATCACCAGCGTCCGCTGGGTTTCCTTGATCTTGTTGATGTTCAGCGCATACAGCCCGTCGCCGGTCGCATAGGCCACGTATTCGTCGATCAGGTAGCTGGTGCTGATCAGCCCCGCGCTGTTGGTCTGCACGCGGGGATCCCCCATCGGGTCGTCCGGGCAGAGCCGCATCTCGTTGACGTTTTCCAAAAACGGCGCGAGGGTGGTCATCCAGCTCTGGGCGTCGGAGTTCGACTGATGGTAGGTCCAGGGGAAATGCCCGGCGTGAATGTTCGTGAATTGCATCGTGGCGATGCCGATCTGGTGCAGGTTGCTCAGGCACTGCGAGCGGCGGGCCGCCTCCCGGGCCGCCTGGATCGCCGGAATCAACAGCGCCGCCAAGATGCCGATGATCGCCACCACGATCAGCAGCTCGATCAGCGTAAAAGCAGTTCGGTGTCGGGCCATTGCGATTTCTCGAGGTCAACCCAGGGCAGCCGGCCGGCGGCCGTGTGGCACTCCGACGCGCCCACGTTCGCTACGCAGGTTCGCTGTGATGAGGAGCGAGCCGAACGCAGTCGAACGTGAGCGCGCCGGACGTCAAACGGCGCGCCGGAATCAGCGTCGATCGTCAAACCGAGCGTGGGCGGGGCGACGTTTCCGCAAGGCGCGCGGCAAGCACGAGCTCGGCGGTCGTCGGCACATGGCAGGCAGGCTCTGCAAGCGCGCAGCGTCAGCGCCTGGGGGGAGCAACGTCACCGTCCAGGCTGCCGCGGGATTGCAGTCCGCAGAAAGAATTCAGGCCCCGCAGGGCGGGCGGCCTGGCGGAGCTTGAGTGCAGGAAACAAGCGCCGGTTCGCCCACCGCGACCCAGCCGCAGGCGATCAAATCGGCCCGCGCAGCGGGGGCCGCGGGCGGTGGCACCACCACGCCGGCTGTTACCCACAGCGTCGTAATGCCCGCGCAGCGGGGCGATTGCCAGCCGCGGGCAGGTGCTTTCTTCGAGTCGACCGGCCGCTGCCCCGGCTGTGCATGACAGCAGCGTGCGCCGGCTCCATGCGAGTGTTCCGCGCAGCTCGCAGTGGCCCGATGGCCGTGGGGCGCATCTTCATCATGCGAAAGGTGCGCGCGGGTGCTCCTCATGTTGGCCTTCCGCCAAAGGGTCGTGGTGCAGGGCTTCGGAGGCTGCTGCGAGCGGCGGATCGACGCCATTGGCTTTTGCCCAAGCCAGCCGCTGTT
This sequence comes from uncultured Planctomycetaceae bacterium, assembly GCA_963828155.1. Lineage (GTDB taxonomy): Bacteria > Planctomycetota > Planctomycetia > Pirellulales > PALSA-1355 > CAWCAX01. The sequence goes on along the minus strand of CAWHDQ010000003.1, from coordinate 249,241 downwards.
CCAGCGAAAAGCAGCAGCAATGCCGCCAGCAACTGGCAGCATCGGTGCATCCGCAGCGATGCGCGGCACAGGGATACGCAGTGGCTTGCTGCGAAATCCGCCCAGGCTCGAGGGCGACGGGACTGCCCACGGCCGCCAAAAGGTAGGCTGCCATGCAGCACCAGGCAACTCCGAGACGACACCGACGATCGATCGGGCTGAGGCTGCGGAGGAGGCGCATAGATGCCATGGGGTGGAAAAACCCGCCGGCTCGCTCCTCATCGCTCACGATCGTAGCCAGCGGCACCCGGCCCGTCAAGCAACGGGCGCAAGTCGAGCCCCGCCCGTCCGCGCCCGCGGTGCGAAAGCTCCTGGCATGCCTGAACGCCATGCTCAAAACGAGCCAACCCTGGAAATCCGCTGGACGCGAAAGACAGTCGCTACCGTCGCTACGTCCGGTTGAGCTCGGGACTAGCCCGCGGCCCGCAGCACCAGAGAGGTGTTGTGGCCGCCGAAGCCGAAAGAATTCGACACCGCCACGCGAACTTTGTGCTCCCGGGCCTGGTTGGGCACGTGGCACAGCTCGCAGTCGGGATCGACGCGGTGCAGATTGATCGTCGGCGGAATGGCCCCATAGTGGATCGCCGTCAGGCAGGCCAGGGCTTCGATCGCCGACGCCGCGGCTAATAAGTGCCCGGTCATGCTCTTGGTCGAACTGACCGGCACGTTGTTCCAGTGCTCGCCCAGCACGGTGCGAATGATCCGGGCTTCGCAGATGTCGCCGACCGGCGTGCCAGTGGCATGGGCGTTCACGTAGTCCACTTCGCTCGGGTCGACCTGGGCGGCGGCCAGCCCGGCTCGCATGGCGGCGATCGCCTGGGTGGCATCCGGATTGGGAATGACCAGGTGATAGGCGTCGCTGCTGACGCCGACGCCCGCCACTTCGGCGTACGCGCGCCGGCCGCGGGCTTGGGCTCGTGTCGCCGGCTCCAGCACGAACACGGCCCCCCCCTCGCCCAGCACCATCCCGTCGCGATCGCAATCGAACGGGCGGAGGCGCCGGCCGGATCGTCGTTGCGCCGCGAGAGAGCCCGCAGGTTGCCGAAGGCGGCGAGCGAATAGGGAGTTACGCCGGTATCGCAGCCGCCGGCCAGGCAGACGTCGACCCAACCCATTTCGAGCCAATCCTTGGCGAGCGCCAGGGCATGGTTGCTGCTGGCGCAGGCGGCGGCCACCGTGAGCGTGGGCCCGGACAAGCCGAGCACGCGGGTCGCCCGTTTCATGATCGGCTCGCGCACGGCGTTCAAATCGGCGACGAACGTGCCGCCGCCGCGCTGGGCGTCGATGTCCCAATACGAGATCCACTCCGCCGCAATCCCCAGCACCAGACCAATCCGCAGCCGGTTCCGCTCGCCCCACAGCCCCGCGTCTTCGATGGCCCGAGAGCAGCACCACAGCACGCACTGTTCCAGCGGGTACAGGCCGTCGTACTCGGCCGGATCGAGCAGCGGCGGACAGGGGGGCGATGTGACCTGCCCCGCCACCTGACACGGATGCTGGCTGGCGTCGAACCCACCGGCCGCCCGGATTCCGCTCTTGCCGGCCAGAAAGCTGGCCGAGATTTGCGCAAATCGGTTCCCAGCGTGCTCAGGGCGCCGATGCCGGTGATCGTAATCGCCTGACCGTCGTTCATGCTCGACCTCGCTTGATCCGGCTGCCCGTCACGCTGGCCCGTTTATGGGGCGGCGCCACGATCTTGGGTCCGTTGGCGTCTTGACCGAGACAATCGGCCAACCCGACGACCAGCGGTGCCGGCCGAGCGAGCTCGAGCGTCACGTCCAGCCCCGCCGCAAGCGGCCACCGCCAGGTGCGCGGCCCGGCTCCATCGGCGAGGAGAAAATCGGCCAGCTTCGGATTTTGACCCGCGACCGGCGGCGCACCCGGTGCATCATGGGCGGCGGGCGCAAAACGAATCGATCCGATCGCCTCGGCGACCGGCCCCGGCACGACGGCCAACACCGCGGCCATGCACTTCGAGTCGGAAGTGGGATGCCCGTCGATGGCGATCTCCAGTTCCGGCCACCAACCGCTGGTCGCCAGCCAGACGCCTGGAAACCGGCTTGAGCGGCAACATTCCGGCCAGCGACAAGAGCGTGCCGGTCTGATCGTCGGGTCCGTCGCCGACGCTGATCGACGGCCCATGATTCATGAGCGCCAGGCTCAGGGTGCCGGGCACCGCATGCGGCATCCGATGGGGAATGACCTGCACCGATACGCCCCACGGCCCGTCGATCTTGTATTTGTTGAGGACGGCCGCGAACGGGCTGCGGCCGAGATATCGCGACGACGTCACGACCCCCCGGCGCTCGAAGTCGGCGCCGCTAGCGTGCCGCCGGCCAGCGTGCCGCCGGCCAGGGCGCGGCAGAGCGCGATCAGGGCAGCCAACGTTTGCTCGTCGCTATGTTTGAGCAATTGCGGCACGAGCGTCGCCGGCAATCCGGCCAGCGGCTGGCCGCGGAGCAAGTCGGTATCCTCGAGGCGACAAACAGGCGGTGCCGTGGGCGACGATGGCCAGTTCCAGAGGCTGAATCGAACTGGCCGCGGTCTGCTCGTCTGCCATGACTTGCCTGGGAGAAATCGCGGTTCTCGGCCGACCAATCGCGCAAGTTTTGCCGTCATGCGCCGTTTGGCCGCCGCTCGTCCGGGCACGAAGACCGGGCTGGGGGGCCGTTGGATCACCGTGGTACGAGAATACAAATTCCCCAGACTGTCCGACAAGCCCGCCCCGGTCGAATTCGGATCCGCCGCGCGGATTACCTGTGCCGCGCGCGCGGCGAAAAACCGGCCGGCCGCGGCGGTTGGTGTTGCTTCGGCCCGGGCTAGCTGGTCTATTGGCTGCTGATTCCTTTCTCCAGGATGGGGACCGACTGCTATGGAACGCGACGAGATTCGCGGTGTGCTCAAGAAGATTTTCGAGGACGAGACCGGCGAACCTCTGACGGACCTGTCGGACAACGTCGTGCTGGCCGAGGATTTCGATCTCGATTCGGTTGACATGGTCGGGCTGATCATGCAAGTCGAACGCCACTTCCGCGTCCGTTTGACTTACGACGACCTGGTCGACGTGACCACGGCCGGGGCCCTGATCGATCTGGTGCAGACCAAGGTCGCCGCTGCCGAGACAGCCAAAGGCGACACCGCAGCCGCGTAGACCGGCGCGATCCCGCGATTCCCTCGCCGCACCCGCGCACAAGCAGCGCGATTCCTGCGTCATTCCGTCGCAGCCAGCGGCAGCGGCACGACGGCAGCTGTTCCCTCGGCGGATTCCAGGATCGACCCGGGCTGATTGCTGCCGCGACGGACATAGGCCAAGGCCAACGGCCGCCCCAACCGAGGCGACCAGGTGGCGCTGGTCGACTTGCCCGACGGTCGCACCGGACTGAGCCAGGGCCAGCCCCGGCGCCACCGCGGCCTCGTCCCGGTCGAATCGCACGCCGACCAGGGTCTGATTGACGTGCCCCAGGGCGTCGATCCGGGCGACCGTTTCCTGTCCTAAGTAACAACCCTTAGTGAAGCTGATCGCGCGACTGTCGCGGGCAAGCTCCTGGGGCAGATTCTTGTCGGAAATATCCCAGCCGTAGGCGCGGAAACCCCGCCTCGATCCGCCTGGCTTCCACGGCGCCCGGGCCGACCCGGCGAGCGCCGGTGCTCGCGATGTGCTGGCCAATCTGCTCGGCGTCGGCACGATGGCAGTCGATCAAGAACCCATCCGATCCCGCCAGATCGACACTGCGCACCCAGACTTCGCAATCTCCCAGGCGGGCGGGCTGGCTGGCCAAAAGATTGGAGGGGACCGCCGCCCCGGTGAGACGCTCGATGATCGCCGCCGCCCGCGGGCCGACCAATAACCACTCCGCCCATTCGAGCGAACGATCGGCCAGCACAACCTGCTCGCGGATCAGATAGCGATCCAAATGGGTCAGGATTTTTCGGCCTGGCCCGGCACGGTTTCCAACACGAGCGAATCGGGGCCGGAAAAGACCAGCACGTGGGCCAGGACTTTGCCCTGAACCGTCGTCAGCAGGGCTTCGCAGCCCGCCCCCGGAGGCAGCTTGCGAATCTCGGCCGTGCAAAGATTGTGCAAGAACTTGCGCGCGATCTTCGCCCGTCAATTCGATCTGCGTGCGGTCGCGAAAGTCGGCCAGGGCAGCGTCCGTCGCAAACGCGGCATAGTCGGCGAGAAACGCTTGGTCGGCCGCAGCAGAATTGGTCATGAACGGCGATCGTAGCACAATGTTACCGCTTTGCCTGCACCCCTCCAGACGATCCGCTCCTGGTCGCATGCTTTTCGCCCGGCTCTTGGCGCCAAATGCACGGCAAACGCTTGCAGCCGTCATTGAGCGAACCTATACAATCAAAAGAAGTTGTCGCCCACCCCCCAGGGAACTCGAAGGCATCCCGCAATTCAGCTCCCGATACCAGCGGCCGACCGACCGTCGTCATGACGCCCGGTCGCGGCGACCAGGAAATCGAGCCCGCGGCGAGCAACCTCGGCGACGAACGGTGACCGGGAATTGGCCCGACCATTCACGGCATGAACAAACCTAGCCCCCAACCCATCGCCGCCGCTGAATTGATCGACCTGGCACTCGCGGTGGTGCGCGGATCGGTTTCCCGATCTGGCGACGATCGACGGCGATCAGCCGCGTGTGCGTCCCGTTTCGCCGGTCAAGACCGACGGCTTCACGGTCTATGTCGCGAACCTCCGTGCCTATCACAAGACCGGCGAGATCGCGGTCAACCCCAAGGTCGAGTTGTGCTATCTGGACGCCGGGCACAACCAGGTGCGGATCACCGGCCGCGCCGAAATCGTGACCGAGTCGCCGAGCTGGAAGCGATCTGGCAGAGCAATCCGCTGCTGCGGCAGTACCTCGGATCGGTCGATAACCCGGAGTTGATCGTTTATCGGATTCGACCCAGCCGCGTGCGCGACATGCGGGAATGGGCGCTCGAGTATCACGAGGTTCCAGTGGAATGACGCCGCGGTCGGCCGGACGGAATCACCGCCCGGCCAGCTGGCCGATACCGCCGGATCGAGCGGCAAAAGGTGGAGCCTTCGTAATGAAGACATCGCGCCGTGCAGGACGTTGGTGGTTCGTCGTCGCCATCGTGGCCGGTTGCCTGGCAGCCGATCGGCCGGCAAAGCTTGATCCGCGGGTGGTGAAGCTTTTTGGCGGCGAGACCAATCTCGCGGATCTCGAAATCCGAAAAGGTCGAGGCGTATCGCGTTGGCCGGCCTCCAGCCGACGAGAATGCAATCGACGAGAATTCGGCCGAGCAGAATGCCGCGGCAGACTCCAATGCCGGGGAACAGACAACGAATCAGCAGTCCCCGCCAGGCGACAGCATTGGACCTTGGAAAATCACGTCGGCGCCGATTGCGGTCGACGCCAAGAGTGCCGCCGAACTGGCAGCGATCTTCACCGATCCCGAGACGTACCTTTGGGATATCGCCAAGAAATGCGAGTTCGACCCCGGCGTGGCCCTGCGGTTTGCTGGCGAAAGGGGCGACTGACGTGCTGCTCTGTTTCTCGTGCGACGAACTGGGCGTGTACATCGACGGCAAACCGGTCGGTTTCGAAGACACCGATAACGCTCGGGCCCGGCTGGTTGCTATCGTCAAACGGCTTCTACCAGACGACGCGGCGATTCAGGCGATCGACCCGCAGAGATAGCGGCCATCTGCTGGCAGTCGTCCGGCCATGACTGCCGTCCGGCCGCCCTCCGACGGCAATCCACCGCGGACCCGGGCGCCACTCAAGTCAGGGCCCCCTAGCTGCCGATAAGGCAGGGCCAGCGGGCGCTCGCGCCGCAAACTTGAGCCGGTTTGCCCAGTTTCACACGAATCGATTCCATCCTGGTCTGCTTGCCATGATCGCCAGCACCTCGACGACGCTTTCGACGTTGAATTCCGCGGCCGGCAGCCGGGCCATCCCGCCACAGCTGCCCCCGTGCTCGCGACCTGCGTGTGCGGCTCGGGCGAACCGCAGGCGATCTTGGGCGTGATCGAATACTGGCTGGCCGCGTCCGCCGCAGAAGGGGCAGCTCGTGTCGAGTCCTGATCTGCGGAAAGCCGCCGTCCTGCTGATGAGCCTGCCGCAGGAGCAGGCCGGGGCGCTGTTGGCCAAGCTCGACCCCAAGCAAGTCGAAGCGGTCTCGATCGAGATCGCCAAGCTCAGCTCGATCGGCGGCGACGAGCAGCACTCCGTGATCGTCGAATTCGCCGAGACCGATCCCAAGAACTCTGGGCGGCGGCTCGGGCGGCATGGACACCGCCAAATCGCTGATCGAAAAAGCCCTGGGCAAGAATGCCAGCGGCACGATCGACACCGTGCGGCAATCGATCGAAGCCGTGCCGTTCGGCTTTCTGCAAAACGTCGACACGCAGAACCTGCTCACCTTCATCATCGACGAACATCCGCAGACGATCGCCCTGATCCTCTCGCACCTGCCGCCGGCGCACGGCGCCGAGATCATTGCCGGGCTGCCCAGCGACCGCCAACTGGCGGTGATCCGCCGAGTGGCCACGATGGGCCAGACCAACCCCGAGATCATCCAGGAAGTCGAGCGCGGGCTGGAGAGCCGGATGTCGAGCGTGATGAGCCAGCAGTTCGAGAAAGCCGGCGGCGTGCCGACCGTGGCCGAGATCCTCAACGTCACCGACCGGGCCACCGAGCGGAGCCTGCTCGAGAACCTGGCCCAGGAAGATCCCGACCTGGTCGAGGAAATCCGGCGGCTGATGTTCGTGTTCGAGGACATCAACAAATTCTCGAACAAGGATGTCCAGACGGTGCTCAAGAACGTCGAGACCTCGCAATGGGCCATGGCGCTCAAAGGGGCCAGCGAAGAGCTCAAGAACAAGATCCTGGGCAATATGTCGCAGCGGGCCGCCGACATGCTCCGCGAGGAGATGGAGTACCTCGGCCCGGTGCGGCTCTCGAACGTCGAGCAGGTCCAGCAACAGGTCGTCGACATCGTGCGGCGGCTGGAAGACTCCGGCGAAATCAGCATGCAGGCTTCGGAAGAGAAGGAAGAGTTCATTTCCTAGCCCACTCGGGCGGCACTCGACAGAGTCTTCCGCCGGTCGTGCAGATTTGGGCCGAACGCTGAGCGGGCCGCGGCCGCTGTCGCGTGGCTCTGCGCGATGGAAATGAGCGGCCGAGGGCTCGCGCCTCGAGCAAGCGTGCTCGGCGGTCGTTGTCCGCCGGCTAGGGACTTGTCGAGTTGCTCCATCGGTAGCATTCCCGCCGCTGCTCCGGCCGGCATCTCCCGGCCACTTGCCGCCACTGCTATGATGCAGGTTTGGACCGACCCCATTCGGGTCGGCAGGAGCAAAGTCGAACGTGGCATCGGGCGTGATATCGCTGCGCGGCGTGGCAGTGCACAACCTCAAGGAGGTTGACCTGGACATTCCCCGCGGCCGGCTGATCGTCCTCTGCGGACTGAGCGGCAGCGGCAAAACCAGCCTGGCACTGGACACGCTTTATGCCGAAGGGCAGCAGCGGTATATCGACAGCTTTTCGGCCTACACTCGGCAGTTCCTCGAGCGGTTGGAAAAGCCGGCCGCCGAGCAGATCGAGGGCATTCCGCCGGCCATCGCGGTCACCCACAAGAACACCAGCCGCAGCAGCCGCTCGACCGTCGGCACGGCCACCGAGAGCAGCGATTACTTGCGGCTCTTGTTCGCCAAGATCGGCGAGCTGTACTGCCACCATTGCGGCCGGCCGGTGCGGCGCGACACGCCGCAGACCATCGCCGCCGATCTGGCCCGGCTGCCGGCCGGAACGAAGTTCTTGATCGCGTTCGAACTGCCCGCCACGTCGGGTGACCAATTGGAGGCAACGGTCCAGGGGCTGCGCGAACAGGGCTTCGTCCGCCTGATCGCCGGCGAGCGGACGATCCACATCGGCGAGACGGCGGCCGACAAAGTTGCTGAGGTTCTCGGCCCTGCCGCAGTCGATGATTCCCCGAGCACGACCAACTCAACCGCCCCGCCCTGGCTGGTGATCGTCGATCGGCTGAGTGCCGGCGGCGCCAGCGAACAGCGGCTCCGCGATTCGCTCGAGGCGGCCCTCTCGAAGCGGCCGAACGCTGCCACGTGCTCGTGGAAATCGCGCCGAGCCGGCCGTCGGCGAATCTCTTGCACTGCCACAAGGTACGCCGCGGCAGTTCGACGGCCGCATCTGGACCGACGTGGTTTACAGCTCGCAGTTGGCGCTGCGAGGTCTGCGGAATCGACTATCCCGAGCTCGAGCCGCGGCTGTTCAGCTTCAACAGTCCGCTGGTCGCTTGCCCGGCCTGCGAAGGCTTCGGCAACGTAATGGACATCGACATGGACCTGGTTGTGCCCGACCCGGCCAGGTCGATCCGCGACGGGGCGATCGCTCCCTGGAACACGCCCGCCTACGCCCACGAGCTGGAAGAACTGCTGGCGCTTGGCCGACGATTACGGCATCCGACGTCGACGTGCCGTTCCGCGAGCTGGACGAGCGGCAACGCACGCTGATTCTGGAAGGCGTGCCGGAGCGGGATTTCGGCGGGCTGCGCGGCTTTTTTGCCTGGCTGGAGCGGCGGAAGTACAAAATGCACCTGCGGGTGTTCCTGAGCCGCTGGCGCAGTTACCGGGCCTGCCCCGAGTGCGGCGGCACGCGGCTCCGCCCCGAGGCCCTGGCCGTGCGGATCGGCGGCCGGAACATCGCCGAAGTTTCGCCACTGAAGATTGCCGACGCCCGGCGGTTCGTCGACGAGCTGCAGCTCTCCGATTGGCAACGGCACGATCGGCCGGCTGCTGCTCGAGCAAATCCGCTCGCGGCTGGCGTATCTCGAGGCACGTGGGGCTGGGCTACCTGACGCTCGATCGCACGCTGCGGACCCTCTGCGGCGGCGAGGCCCAGCGGGTGGCCCTCACTTCGGCCCTCGGCTCCAGCCTGGTCAACATGCTCTACGTGCTCGACGAGCCTTCGGTCGGCCTGCATCCCCGCGACGTCGACCGGCTGATTGCGCGCGATCGTCGGCCTGCGCGACCGCGGCAACACCGTGATCGTGGTCGAGCACGAAGAAGCGATGATCCGGGCAGCCGATCAAGTGATCGAAATCGGCCCCGGGGCCGGCGAACGCGGCGGCGAGGTCGTCTTTCAGGGCACGCCCGACGAATTGCTCGACCGCCGAGCGGAGCCTGACTGGCGACTTTCTGGCCGGCCGGCGCGGCATCGCTCGACCAACCGCGGCGGCGGACGCCCAACCACGGCTGGATTCGCCTGGCCGGCGCGCGGGGCAACAACCTGCAAAATCTGACGGTCGAGTTTCCGCTGGGCGTGCTGTGCGTGGTGACCGGCGTGAGCGGAGCCGGCAAAAGCACGCTGGTGCAAAACACGCTCTACCCCGCCCTGCGCCGGCGGATGCGCGAGGATGCCGGCCGGCCCTACCCCTACGACGACGTCTTTGGCGACGGACAACTGGACGAGGTGGTGCATGGTCGACCAGAGCCCGATCGGCCGCTCGCCGCGCTCGAATCCGGTGACGTACATCAAGGCGTTTGACGAAATCCGCACCGTGTTTGCCGAGACGGTCGAAGCCCGGACGCGCAACTTCGACGCGGCCCATTTCAGCTTCAACGTCGACGGCGGCCGCTGCACGACCTGCGAAGGGGACGGCTATCTGCAGATCGACATGCAGTTTCTGGCCGACGTCTACATGAAATGCCCGCAGTGCGGCGGCAAGCGTTACCGCCGCGAAATCCTGGACGTGAAATACCGCGGCCGCAACATCGCCGACGTGCTGGAGCTGACCGTCCGCGAGGCGTTCACCTTTTTCCGCGGTCATCCCAAGGTGCAAGCCCGGCTCAAGCGGCTGATCGACGTCGGGCTCGACTACCTGCGGCTGGGCCAGCCGGCCAATACGCTCTCGGGCGGCGAGGCCCAGCGGCTCAAGCTGGCCGGCTACATGTCGGCCAAGCGCCGCGGCCGGTCGCTGTTTCTGCTCGACGAGCCGACGACCGGCCTGCACTTTCAGGACATCGTGCAATTGCTCGACTGCTTCGACGCGTTGGTCTGCGGTCGGGCATTCGCTGATCGTGGTCGAGCACAACTTGCAGCTGATCCGCGCGGCCGATTACCTCGTCGATCTGGGCCCGGCGCCGCCGAGGCCGGCGGCCGGATCGTCGCCCAGGGAACGCCCGAGCCGGTGGCCCGGGTCGAACGAATCGGTCACCGGCCGGTTCCTGCGGCCCTTGCTGCTCAGCCCGGTCGAGGAGCATCGGGCATGAGCAGCCAGCCGCAGTCGAGCCGAGCGGAACGCCCATTCACCAAGTCGAAAACATCTCGCCGGCCGACGCTTGGCTGCAGGTGTTTTTCGGCGAGGCGACCGACACCGGGCTGCCGGATCTACGCCGAGAGCGAGACGGCCGTAGCGAGGCATCTGCTTCGCTGAGCGGTTTTATCCGGGGGCCGTTTTGCGAATACGCCCAGACGCTGCCGGTCAGCTATCCGTTCCGCCCCGCCGGCGGGGCCGTCGCGGAGCGTAGCGAGTTTCGCAAACTGGCCCCGGCGTCCAATCTGTTCGAAGCCTGGGTGCCGGATCCCTGCTTCTGGACGCCGGCGATGCCCTACCTGTATCAGTACGCGCTGGAGCGCGAAGTGGCCGGCCGCCGGCAGCAGATCTCAGGCCAGATCGGCATTCGCCGCTTGGGACGCGAAGGAGGCAATCTACGGCTCGACGGCAAGCGGTGGGTTCTGCGCGCTGCGCAGTCCGAGGAGATTAGTTGCGACAACTTGCCGGCGTGGCACGAAGCATCGACGGCGGCTGTTGTCACACGGAGCGGTATCGGGAACACATGGTTCGCGTCGGAAATCGGCGTCCTATTCGTCGTCGAGTTGACCGACCCGAAGTGGCTCGAGGATTCGCTGCGCCGACTGCGCAGCGAAGCCAGCGTGGGGATTGTCATTCTCGACCGGGATATTGCCCCGCTCAGTCTCCGGAGTTGGGCTCGAAACATGCTCTTTGCCCAGAAATTCCAATCCGGCGAAACGGTGCACGTCGACGACTGGGCGGATGTGGCGATTTGCGAGATCGAGGGCCGGACTCCCGCGGCCCCGGCCGTCGAGGGCCGGCTCGTGCCGCTCATTGCCTGGCGGCCGGGTGGAAAGGGCCTGTTTCCCGAGGGGGGCCGCGCGCTTTGCGATTTGCTGCAGCGTGATCTCGCGGAGAGCGGGATCAACTGGGCCGGCTATATAGTCTGACCAATCAGGCTGATGCACGACGAGGACACACTGTGGACCAATCCGCCGATGGAACCCGCTATGAGCGGCAAGTCCGCTTTCCGCCGCTGGGCGCTGCCGGACAGCAACGGCTGGCGGCGGCGCGGGTGCTGATCTGCGGCTGCGGGGCACTGGGCTCGCATTCGGCCAGCCTGCTCGCCCGGGCCGGGGTGGGCCGGTTGCGGATCGTCGATCGCGATTTTCTCGAAACGAGCAACCTGCAGCGGCAGACCCTGTTCGACGAGCAGGACGTCGCCGACCAGTTGCCCAAGGCCGTCGCCGCGGCGAACAAGCTGCGGCGGATCAATTCCGAAATCGAGATCGAACCGATGGTCGCCGACATCGATTGGCGGAACCTCGCCGAACTGGCGGCCGGCGTCGATCTGATCGTCGATGGGACGGACAACTTCGAGACTCGGTTTTTGCTCAACGATCTGGCCGTGCAGCGCTCGATTCCCTGGGTCATGGGGGGCGTGATCGGGGCCGAAGGTCAAACGATGACGATCCTGCCCGGCGAGACGGCCTGTTTGCGGTGCTTGATGGATGAGCCGCCGCCGGCCGGCAGCTTGCCCACTTGCGACGCGGCCGGCATCCTCGGCCCGATCGTGGGCGTGATCGCGGCGCTCCAGTCCGCCGAAGCAATCAAGATTCTCAGCGGCAATCGCGCAGCCGTCAGCCGCGGGCTGACCAAGATCGACCTCTGGGAAAACCGCGTGCAGCTTTTCGACCTGGGCCGCCTGCGTGATACAGTCGAATGCCCGGCTTGCCGCCAGGGGCAATTTCCCTGGCTGTCCGGCGAGCGCGGGGCGCAGGCCGCCGTGCTCTGCGGACGCAATGCGGTGCAATTGAGCCCGCCGACCGGTGGCCAAGAGCCGGTCGATCTGGAGCGGTTGGCCGGCAAACTCGCCGCGCTGGGCACGGTGACCCGCAACCGCTATCTGCTGCGCCTGGCCGTGGGCGATTACCAGCTGACGCTGTTTCCCGACGGCCGGGCAATCGTCGGGGGCACCGACGACGTGGCGGAGGCCCGCAGCGTTTTAGCACGCTACTTGGGGAACTGAACACCGCAGTCGGTGGCTGGAAACGTTCGACGAGCGAATTAGTGGGCATCAGCGAGGAGCCGCTGGATCTCGGCCGAAAGCCCCTCGCAATAGCAGCCGGGGTTGGTCGCCCCTTCGAGTTCGAGTTTTTCCCCGTGATCGAGCAGCGCCATGGACGCAGGACCGACGATCAGGTCCCAGTCGACCGGCAGTTGCCTGAGCAAACGCAAGTTTTCCCGTTCAAATGCGTCGAGCGGAATGGTCGGCAATCGCGCACAACACCATCGTCATGCTGGGGCAAGTAGCGGCTGCACAAGTCAAGCCATTGATCGCCGATGCCCAGGTAGCGGATCTCGGTGCCCGACTGGCTAAGCGCGACGGCGAGCGAAACGAAGACAGTGAGACCGTGTGGATCGAGGTCGCCGACGAAAGCAACGGGGCGGCGTGCCCTGCGCCACTTGGTTCGATGAGACGCGCCGCCGAAGATGCGGCGCAGGGCTGATCGCAGCAGATGAACATCGCGGCGCCTCTGCCCGTCGCTTCCTGGGCATGAATGCCGATCAGGCCGGATGGCTTGTTGGTCACAAGGACCGGGCCCGATTCACTCCCGAGTTGGAGAACGTAGGAAACACGATCGGCGCCGTGATATTCGTCGGCTCCGGGCACCGACTCGATTGCCCGCATGACGCGCGCGAACATCTTGCGATCGGGCCACATAAGGATTCTCGTTTCGCGATTACCCCTTATCCGTCCCGCCGCGATAGCTCTGGTCGAGCACATCCAGCGGATGCACGACGCTCAGCCGCTGCCCCTGACTGCGGGCTTCACGCATGATCTGCAGCAGGCAGCCGGCGTTGCCCGTGATGACGGTCTGGGCGCCGGTGGCCAGGATGTTGGCCAGCTTGCGGCGGCTCAGCCGCCCGGCCATCTCGGGCTCGGTCAGGTTGTAGGTCCCGGCCGCGCCGCAGCACAGCTCGGACTCGGCCAGGTCCTTGAGCACCAGGCCCGGCACCTGAGCCAACAGCCGCCGCGGGGCCTCGCGAATCTTCTGGGCGTGACCCAAGTGGCAGGCGTCGTGATACGTGGCCACGAGCGGAATCCGGCCGGTCGGTGGAATCAGACCCAGCTGATCGAGAAACTCGCTCACGTCGCGGACCTGACCGGCCAATTGTCGCGCGGGCCGGCTGGCCGGGATCGTGCCAGTGATGGCCATAGTCCTTCAGCATCGCCCCGCAGCCTGCGACGTTGACGATCACCGCGTCGCACCCCAATTGGTTGAACGCGCGGACATTGGCGTCGGCCAGCTCGCGGGCCGGCTCGCTGCTGCCGGCGTGAAAATGAATCGCTCCGCAGCAGGCCTGGCCGGCCGGCACGACCACGTCGCAGCCGTTTTGCTGCAGCACCCGAGCCGTGGCCCAATGGGTGTGGCGAAACATCACGTCGGCCACGCAGCCGGTGAACAGGGCCACGCGGGCCCGCCGCTTGCCGATCGCCGGCAGGACGTTCGGCAAGGCCGGCTCGGGCTTGCCCAAGGGGGGCAGCATCCGCACCAATTGCCGCAATCGCGGCGGCAGCAGCCGCAGCAATCCCAACGACTCGGCCAGCCGATCGAGTCCCAACCGCTGGGCCAATCGGGCTGGAGCCAGGGCCCGCCGCATTCGCTCCGGGTAAGGAAACAAGCCGAACAGGATCCAGCGGTGGAACCAGTCGCTGCTCTTCGCCCTGCCTTCGCCCGATTGCTCCATCGCAATGCGGAACGGCTCGATCAGCTTGCCATATTGCACGCCCGAGGGGCAGGCCGTTTCGCAGGCCCGGCAGTCGAGGCACAGCTCCAGGTGCCGGCGACTTCGGGGCCCAGCTCCAGACGGCCGTCGGTCACCGAGCGCATCAGATAGATGCGGCCGCGGGGGCTGTCGTTTTCGTTGCCCGTCTCGACGTAGGTCGGGCAAGCGGCCGTACATAGCCCGCAGTGGACGCAGTCGAGAAACAGGCCGTAGTCGATCCCGGCGCCGGCGCTCGCCGCCGGGTGCGGTGAGCTCGGTGCGACGATCGGCAATGAATCGCCCGACGGCGGGGCTGGTTGGACGCGGTCCATCTAAAATCCGTAAACGAAGCGGCCGGGGTTCAAGATGCCCCGGGGATCAAACTGTTGTTTTACCTTAATCATCCACCCCGTGGCGTCGCTGGCGCCACCCCAAACGGCCTGCCGGGTCAGATCGGCGGCAAACGTCGACGAGAGCACAACCAGACTTCCGCCGCCGGCCACCGCCGCCGGCTGCAGCCGGCCAATCAGCGACCGCGAAACGTCCCCCGCCGTGAACTGGGCAAACCGCACGATCACGATGCCGCTCCCCGCATGAGCTTGGATCGAAGCCTCGGGATCGATCTCGAGCACGAGGCGGACGAAATCCACCGTGGCACTAGGCCGCAGGCTGGCCTTCACGACCAGTGGTGCCGGCGCGTGCAGGGCCGCAAAGTCGCGGAGCCGCTGCCAACCGGCGTCCGCCTGACCCGACTCGAGCGCATCGATTTTCGCGCCCGGCGTGCGAAATTCAGCCGCGAGCCGGTCGGTCATCCAATCGACTTCGACCGCCGAACCATCCAGACCGATCAAAAGCCAACCGACGCCCGACGCGCCGGGAGCAGGTAATTCGCTCCACGCCGGGCCGGCGACGAGCTCGATTGCCGACGGGGTCGCCGCCGAAGCAGGCAGCCCTGCCAACAGTCGCTCGGCCTGCTGCCAATCGGCCAATCGGCAGCAAAGTAGTGCCGATCGCGCCGGCAGCGGGCGAATCTTGAGTGTCAGTTGAGTAATCACGCCGAGGGTTCCGAGCGAGCCGGTCAGCAGCTTGCAAAAGTCGTAGCCGGCAACGTTCTTCACCACTCGGCCGCCACCGCGAAAGGTCATCCCCCGGCCGTCGACCGCGGTGATGCCGATGACGTAGTCGCGCATCGTGCCCCAACCATAGCGCCGCGGGCCGCACCAGGCCGTGGCAATCAATCCGCCAAGCGTTGCCTGCTCGGCGTGGGGCGCTTCGATCGGCAGCCATTGCCGCTCGGCGGCCAGCGTCTTTGCCAACTCGGCCAAACGAACGCCGGCCTCCAGCGTGATCGTCATATCCCGGGCCGGATAATCGACCACGCGGTTCAAACCCGCCAGCGACAGTCCAATGCCGCTTTGCCTGGCCACCAACCCGTAGTCCAAACTGGTGCCGCCGCCAATCGGATAAACCGGCGTGGAATTCCGATACGCCTCCCGCACCACATCGGCAAGCTCTTCCTGAGTCGCCGGCGCAATCGTCTCGGTAATCGGCAGACTATCACTCACGGTGGACGCGGCGGGCATTGCTGGACGGTTCTTAGAAGGAGATACGGGGGATGCGGCAGGGGATACGGGGGATGATGAAAACCACTCCAAACCAGATTCCGAAGTTCTTACTTCAACTCAACCCGCCGAAAGTCGGCCTTTTCGCCGCCGAAGTTCACGAGCAACCCTGTCTTGATCTTGGAGGCCTTCAGGTATGACCGGAGTTGGGCATAGTGCGCTGGGCATAGTTCCTCGACGGCCTTCAATTCGAGCACGACCGCTCCATTCACGACGACATCCAATACATGCCGGCCGACGGGCTTGTCTTCGTAATGGATTACAATCTGCCGCTCATTCTCGACGTTCAGTCCGCGGCCAGCGAGCTCCAGCACCAAGGCATTCCGGTAAATGCTCTCCAGGAAGCCGGGCCCCAAAGTCTGATGCACCCGAATAATCGCCTCGATGACGACCCGCGTCAGTTCCTCCGCTTCATACTTGTTCGTCGATTCTGCCATCTCCCGTATCCCCTGCCGCATCCCCCGTATCCCCTTCATCTCATCGTCTATGTTTCACAGCGCCGCCCGGCGGCCGGGATGAATTTGTTCCAGGCCACAAGCACCGGCGGTGGGGAGCATCTTTTGGGGACTGAGTCGGTTGGCAGGGTTGAATGCCTGACGCAGATGGGTCATCGCCTCCAGGTCGCTTTCGTTGAACATCTTCCGCATGAAATCGATCTTCTCGACGCCGATTCCGTGCTCGCCGGTCACGCTCCCGCCGGCGGCCAGGCACTCGTCGAGGATTTCGTGACTGGCCTGGAGCACCCGGGCTACTTGAGCGCTGTCGCGCTCGTCGAACAGCAGGATCGGGTGGATGTTGCCGTCGCCGGCATGGAACACGTTGACGATCCGCACCTGGTGCTTGGCGCCGATCTCGCCGATCCGCCGCAGGATGTGAGGCAGCTTGGTCCGCGGCACCACGCCGTCCTGCGTGCAGTAGCTGGGACTCAACCGGCCCACCGCCCCGAAGGCCTGCTTGCGGCTCTTCCAGAGCAAGAGCCGCTGTTTCTGGTCGGCCGCCTGACGAACTTCCCGGGCGCGATTGGCCAGGCAGATTTCGACGATCTGATCCCGCTCCAGATCGAGCCCCGCTTCCAAGCCGTCGACCTCGATCAACAAGATCGCCTGGGCGTCGAGCGGAAAGCCGAAGTGGAACGCCGCTTCGATGGCTTCCAGGATGCCCTGGTCCATCATTTCCAGCGCCGCGGGAATGATGCCGGCGCCGATGATGTCGCTGATCGCGCTGGTGGCATCGTCGACCGACTCGAAGATGCCGAGCATCGTGCGGACCCCCTGCGGATCGCGCGTCAGCCGGACCCAAATCTTGGTCACAATGGCTAGCGTGCCCTCGCTGCCGACCAGGGCTCCGACCAGATCCAATCCGGCGGCGTCCTCGGCCGGTCCGCCGAACTGGGCGATCGTGCCGTCGGCCATCACCGCCTCGATCCCCAAGGTGTGGTTGACGGTCACGCCGTATTTCAGCGTGTGGGGGCCGCCGGAATTGGTGGCCACGTTGCCGCCGATCGTGCAGGCCCCCTGGCTGGATGGATCGGGGGCGTAGTGAAAGCCGGTCCCCTTGAGAGCCTGCGTGAGCCAAATATTGACCACGCCCGGCTCAACCACCGCGTAGCGATCGCGAAGGTTGATCTCCAGAATCCGTTTCATTCGGGTCAACACCAGCATCACGCCGCCGCCGACCGGCAAGCAGCCACCGGCCAGGCTGGTGCCGGCCCCGCGGGGGACGAGCGGCACGTCGAATTCGGTCGCCAGGCGGACGACGGCCGCCACCTGCTGGGCCGAGTGGGGAAAAACGACCACGTCGGGGCAGTTCTTCTCGATCACGAAACCGTCGCACTCGTAGACCACCCGATCGGCCCGGGCCGCCAGCACGTTTTCGTCGCCGACGATCTGGCGGAGCCGGTCGACGAGCTTCGATTGCAACTCAGGATTCATGACGTCTCGGCCGAGGCCGGTCTGGCACGGGGGAAACCTCGATTATAGAGCCGCGCCGCAGGCGGACCAGCGGTGCGACGCTGGCGGCCCGCCTCGGCTTGGCGGGCTGGCGGCAGCAGGGTTATACTTCAGAGCGCTGCCGGCGGGTGTCCGCTGTGGAGTGCGCTCTATGGTCCTGCGCTCCGACGCCGATCGTTCATCCCCTGCCCGCCCGTCCCGCGGAAGTTTGCTCTCATGCCCAAGTACGTCGTTCGCTGCGGTGCCATGCGCACGCTGGGGGTATTCAATCCCGGCCGCGACGACACCTACACGCGCAACCAGCAGGTCATCGTGCGGACCGACCGCGGCCTGGAAGCCGGCGAAGTCTTGTGCGAGGCCAACGAGCAGGCCCTGGCCCAATTGAAAGACGCCGGCCACGGCCAGATCTTGCGCAGGCGGACGGCCGACGATTCGCGCGAGATCGTGCGGATGAACGAGCAGCAGCAACGCGAGTTCGCGGTCTGCGAGCGGCTGATCGCCGAGCAAAAGTTGGACATGCGGCTGGTCGATGTCGAGCACCTGTTCGGCGGCGAGCGCGTGGTCGTCTATTACCTGGCCGAAAATCGGGTCGATTTCCGCGAGCTGGTCCGGCTGCTGGCTTCCGAATTCCAGACCCGAGTCGAAATGCGGCAGATCGGCGTCCGCGACGAGGCCAAGCTGCTGGCCGACTACGGCGACTGCGGCAAGCCGGTCTGCTGCAACACCCATCTCTCGGAAATGCCGCCGGTCTCGATGAAAATGGCCAAGCTCCAAAAGGCCACTCTCGACCCGACCAAGATCTCCGGTCGCTGCGGCCGGCTGAAGTGCTGTTTGCGTTATGAGTACGACACTTACGAAGAAATCCACAAGCAACTCCCCCCGGTCGGCTCCGACCTGGTGACCGGCCGAGGTCGGGCCCGGGTGCTGGCCCAGGAAATCCTGGCCGGCCAATTGCTCGTAGAAATGGAAGATCACCGCCGGCTGCTGATCGACGCCTCGGAAGTCGTCACCGTGCTCAAGCGCGGGGCCGAAGACCGTGGCGACGGACCCGCCGGCGTCCGCCAGTGACGTGCCTTCCTGGCGGTGCCCGCACCGGACCCCCGGTTGATCTGGCGCTCCCCTGGCGACTGCGCGGATGGTATGCTCGTGGCACCCTGGGGGATGTCGGGCGGCATCCCGGGCCAGGCATTCCGGATAGCGCACGGGGCGGGCACTTCCATTTCCAGCTGTTTGCTTTTTTGTCAGACCCGGCTGTTCATCATGATTGACCCTGCCCATCCGATCGCCAAGCTGCTCAAAGAAGACCGCCGCTACAAGCTCGACGCCTACGCCTTCGTGTTCGAGGCGCTGAACTACGCCCACAACGTGTTGGGCATGGGCGCCGAGCGCCCGGCCGAATCGGAGGAAGACGAGCCCGACGAAGGAGGCACCCGCGAGGCCGAGCGGCACCTGACCGGCCAACAATTGTGCGAGGCCATCCGCCGCTACGCCCTGGAGCAGTACGGCTACATGGCCCAGGACGTGCTCCGCAGCTGGGGGCTGTCGTCCACTTCGACTTCGGCGAGATCGTGTTCAACCTGATCCGCATCGGCCAGATGCGCAAGACCAAGGACGACTCGCGCGAGGACTTCGACAACGTGTTCGATTTTGACGCCGGGTTGCGGCAAAGCTTCAAGATCACGCTGCCCGAGAGCACGCCGTACGCGGGGATCCGATGGCCGCCAAATCGGAACGACCTGATCCCCCGGCAGGCGGAGCGGCCGATCCGGCTACCCCCTGGTTTACGCATCCGGCCGACCCGCCGCGCCCGCACCGCTGGCTGCTGATCCTGTCGGCGATGGTGCTGGCGATCTGGCTGGTATTCTTGGCCTGCCTGGCCTACTGGGCCTGGCATGGACAACCGGCGACCTAGCGCGGCACTTTCTTGACCGCATTGCGGCGGCCGGGTGCGCTCCGCGGCACTTTTTTGTCCACGAGATTCACGCGAGCGTATGCTCGCGCGCGATTTCGCAACTGGCAATTCCTTGTCAGCAGCGAAGGGTCGTGAGAGAATGTGGCAGCGAGCGGAAGATCGCACGACGCTCGACGACGGCAAGCGGCTTCATTAGGAGGTTTTCCGGCAATGCGTCACTTCAAGACTTCCGCGGCTTGGTAAGATCGCGATCTGGGCCCCTGCCCTCTGTCGGCCACGATGTCGGCCGCCCTGGCGACCGCGGCCGACGACAAACCGGCGGCCGGCAGCCCGGCCGACACCGACAAGTTGATCACCGAGGCTCAACTTATCTGCGCACCAAGGGGCAAGCCGCCGACGGCTCGTTCAGTGCCCAGGCCGGGCCGGCGGTCACCGCGGTCGTGACGCTGGGCATCGTCCGCTGCGGCCGGGTCCCGACGACCCGATGGTGGCCAAGGCGCTGAAGTATCTGGAAGGCTTCGTCCACGAGGACGGCGGCATCTACGGGCCCGGCCATCATCAGAACTACGAAACCTGCGTCGCCCTGGAGTGCTTCAAGGCGGCCAACGCGGACAAGCGGTTCGACAAGCTGGTCAAGAATGCCGACGCGTATTTGCGCGGCCTGCAGTGGGATTCGACCAAAGGGGTCGACGCGGCCAACATCAAGTACGGCGGGGCGGGCTACGGCGGCGAAAACAGCCGGCCCGACCTGTCCAACACTTCATTCCTGATCGACGCGCTCAAGGCGTCCGGCGCCGCGGCCGACGACGAAGCGATCAAAAAGGCCTTGGTCTTCGTCTCCCGCTGCCAGAACCTGGAAACCGAAGCCAACACGACCCCCTTCGCCGCCAAAAACCCCGATGGCGGCTTCTACTACACTCCGGCCAACGGCGGGGCCAGCATGGCCGGCACCACGCCCGACGGCGGCCTGCGGAGCTACGGCTCGATGACCTACGCCGGCCTGAAAAGCATGATCTACGCCGGTGTCGGCCCCGACGATCCGCGGGTCAAGGCTGCCTACAAGTGGGTCCAAACCCATTACGACGTCGAAAACAATCCCGGCATGGGCGACGCGGGCCTGTACTACTACTACCAGGCTTTCGCCAA
The DNA here is from genome assembly GCA_963828155.1 of uncultured Planctomycetaceae bacterium. Lineage (GTDB taxonomy): Bacteria > Planctomycetota > Planctomycetia > Pirellulales > PALSA-1355 > CAWCAX01. The sequence goes on along the minus strand of CAWHDQ010000003.1, from coordinate 228,515 downwards.
GGCTCTGGCGGCGATCGGCAGCGACAACGTGGAAGACACCGACGGCAAGCAGCACAACTGGCGGGCCGACCTGATCGAGGCCCTCGCCAAGCGACAAAAACCCGATGGCTCATGGGTCAACGAGACCAATCGCTGGTTGGAGGGGGACGCCAACCTGGTCACCGGATACGCGCTGCTCGCGCTGTCGTATTGCCGGCCGCAGAAGTAACAAGCGCGTCGACCCCGGGCGTCGGCAAACGATGGCCACGGTACTCGATGCGGCGTTCTTTGCCCGACCCGCCCTCACCGTGGCCCGCGACCTGTTGGGCATGTACCTGGTCCGCCAATTGCCCGGCGAGCAAATTGCCCTGCGGATTCATGAGACCGAAGCCTACGTCGGTCCGCACGATCTGGCGTGCCACGCCGCCAAAGGCCGCACGCCGCGAACCGACGTGATGTTCGGCCCCGCCGGCGTCTGGTACGTGTACTTCGTCTATGGCATCCACTGGATGCTGAACGTCGTGACCGGCAATGAGGGTTTTCCGTCCGCCGTGCTTTTGCGCGGAGCCGGAGCCGCCGACGGGCCGGCCAAGCTGACCAAGGCTCTGGCGATCGACAAGCGGTTCAACACACTGACCGCGGCCGAAGGCAGTGGGCTGTGGATCGAAGACCGGGGCCATCCGCCTGCCCGAGGCACGATTCGTCGCACGCCGCGGATCGGGGTCGATTATGCCGGCCCCTGGGCCGCCAAGCCTTACCGCTTCGTTTGCCCCCCGGAAGTCGGGCCCACGTCGCTGCGCCCGTCCGAGCGGCCGCGCGAACGGGCCCTGCACGGCGAACCCGAACCTGACAGGAACACAGCGATGCCGATACGTCTCGCCTGGATCGGTCTGCTCACCGCGGTGCTCGCCGGCGCAACTCGGCCGCTACCGGCCGCCGAAGTCGAGCTGTTCGTCGCCTCAGGCGGCTCGGATCAAAACCCCGGGACGCGTGAAAAACCGCTGGCGAGCGTGCCGGCCGCGCTGAAGAAGCTGGGCACGATCCAGCGCAAGCCGGAGGAAACGGGCAACGTCGTGCTGCGCGGCGGTGTCTATCGCCTGAGCGAGCCGATCCGCATTCAACCCGACGATGCCGGACAAGGACTGGTCGCAATCAAAACAGCCGCTGGAGAGCGGGTCGTCCTCTCCGGCGGACATCGAGGTGAAGGCGTGGCGGAAAGAGGGAGACCACTTGTGGACGGCCGACGTGCCCGCGGCCAAAGGTTCCGAATGGCAGCCCCGGCTGATGATCGTCGGCGACGAGCGCCGCACGCGGGCCCGGACGCCGAATGCCGGCGAGTTCTTTCGTGGGTTGTCGACCACGGACGGTCGCACGATCACGTTTCCCGCCGGGCAAGTGAAGAACTGGGCGCAGCGCGACCAGGTTGAATTGTGTGCTTTGGTCGAATGGTCGAGCGGCCGGGCTCGGTTGCCCAAGGATGCCGATCCCAAGAATCCCAATCAGGTCACGTTCGCGCCCCGCCCCGCCCTGCCGTTTTACGAGCAGCCCGAATTTGGGCATATCCAAGCCAACGCGGCCAACTTTCCCTACTACTTCGAAAACGCACTGGAGATGCTCGACGCACCGGGCGAGTGGTACTGCGACCGCACGACCGGCAAGCTCAGCTACTGGCCTCTGCCGGACGAAAAGCTCGCGGGCTTTTCGGCCGTGCTGCCGCGCATCGGCAAGCTGGTCGAGGTGCGCGGCACACCCGAGCGGCCGGTCAAGTTTTTCGTTTTCGACGGAATCGATTTCGAACACACCGATTGGCAACTCAGCCCGCAGGGATTCATCCCGCTGCAAGCCGGCTTCGCCGATCCGCAGGTTCGGATGCCGGCGGCCATTGAAGTGGAACATGCCGATCACGTCGCCTTTCGCAATTGCCGCATCCGGCATCACGCGGCCCACGGCATCTGGCTGGGCGCCGACACCAAGCTGTGCGGGGTGTTCGATTGCGAGGTGGCCGACATCGGGGGCAGCGGCGTGATGTGCGGCAGCGAAGCGCCGCGCCCGGTCACATCGAGCAATCGTCCCAGACGCCGCTGGTCGTTCACAGCTGGGTCCACGACTGTGCGCGCGATTATCAAGGCTGCGTCGGCATCTGGCTGGGGATCGTCGAGGGCGCGATCGTGGAGCAGAACGAGATCTCACGGCTCCCCTACTCGGGCATCTCGATCGGTTGGAGCTGGGATTCCAATCCCACCGCGGCCGGCAAAAACCACCTCACCGCCAACCACATCTACGACGTCATGCAGCTCTTGGCCGATGGCGGCGGCATCTACACCCTCGGCGCACAGCCCGGCTCGACCATCGAGAAGAACCTGATCCACGGCGTGAAGCATTTCTCGGGCGTCGCCCCGTGCAATGGGATGTTCATCGACGAAGGTTCGCGCGGCTGGCACTTCGCCCAGAACATCATCTACGACACGGCCGACGGCCCGGTCCGGCACAATCAGAATCGGCCCGAGGACCAGACCTGGGGGCAGAATTACTTCGACGTCCGGCCCGATGCCGCCGATTTTCCCCGGGCGATTGCCGACGCCGCGGGACCCAGCAACGAGGCCAACCGGAGCTGGGGCCGGCCATAAACAGGGTGGCGCGACGTCGGCCAGTTGGGCTCAAACAGGCCCCGAAAAACCTGCCCCTGCGGCAAGGTTTGCCGGCACGTTTCGCGGCCGGCGCGGCAGGCTACAATCTTAGTTTCGGCGCCGGCGGCAGTGCCTCGGCCGGCCGCGTCACGACACGTGCCGATACCCCCCACCCCTCGACTTTTTCCAAGGCCCCCATTGCCATGAGCGCGAATTGCCACCGGCGGAAATTGTTGGCCCTGCTCGTCGTCCTTCTGCTGACCGCGACTGCGGCTGCCGCGGACGCGGAAAAGCGGATCATCCTGCTGACCAACGGCAACTCGCCCTTCTGGGATGCCGCCCGCAATGGGCTGCAAGCCGGCGAAAAGGCCTTCAACTTGAAAGCCGCCGGACTCAAAGCCGTTATGGACGTCAACGACGGCAAGCCGCAAGGGCAGGTCAACAAGCTGCGGCAGTACGGCACGCAGTCCGACATCGCCGGCGTGGCCGTCTCGTCGCTCGATGCCGACAACGTCGCGGTGGCCGACGAAATGCGCAAGCTTCGCAAAAAGGGGATCCAGGTCATTTGCGTCGATGCCGACCTGAATCGCAAGAAGCTCCGCGACGCCCGGGCGTTCTACATCGGCACCGACAACGTGCTGGGAGGCGAGGCGCTGGGCGCAGCGGCCAAGAACCTGCTCGCCGCCCGCAAGGTGAAAGAAGGGGGCTACGTTCAGTTCGTCGGCCGCACCGGGTCGCACAATGCCCGGGAGCGGATGGACGGCTTCAAAAAGGCCGTCGGCGCTGATTTCAAAGAAAAGGACCGAATGGGGGACGACTTCGACCTGAAGAAAGCCCGGGAGAACGTCCGCAATTCGATCATCAATCATCCCGATCTGGTGGCCCTGGTCGGCATCTGGTCGTACAACGCGCCGGCCATCTGCGACGTCGTGAAAGAGAAGAAAGTTCGCGATCGCTTCACGGTGGTCACGTTCGACGCCGAGCCGGGCGCGATCAAGGACATGGGCGACGGCCAGATCGACGCGATGGTCGTGCAAAATCCCTACGACATGGGCTACCAGTCGGTGCGGCTGCTGAAGGCCTTGATCCAGAAGGACGACGCCACGGTCAAGGAGATGTTCCCCAATCAAGGCAGCCCCGACGGCGACCTGTACGACACGGGCCTCAAGGTCGTGGTGCCGGGGACCGACAGCCCGCTCAAGGCCGAGATGTTCAGCGACAAGACCCAGTTTCTGACGCTGGAACAATTCAATCGCTGGCTGGCCGACAACGGGCTGAAGGGCTCGTGACCGAACGGTTCATTTCGGCCAGCCCAGGCTCGGCCGTACCTCCCACGACAGGCTGACGGAACCGCGCTCTCCGCGGGAATTCGACGTGAACCAGCGCGGCCAAGGCGAAGCATCGGGCGAGATCCGGTCCGGCGGAGTGTTGTCGCAATTTGCCTGGCCGCTGCGGACGGGCGAACTTGGGCTGCTGGCCGCGATTTGTGCGGTGATCGCCCTGACGTCGGTCGTCGACGCGCAGCACAACTACTGGCACAACCCCGGCGACAACCTGATTCAGGTGATCAACGCCGCCCTGCCTCAGGGAATCATCGCCCTGGGCGCCGCCGTCGTCATCATCGCGGGCGGAATCGATCTGTCGATCGGCTCGGTCTCGGCGTTCAGCGGCACGATCTGCGCAGCGATTCTGGTGCTGCTGTGCCAGACACGATGAACCCCAGCTCGGCCATGAGCGACGCGGCGCCCGCGACCTTGAGCGTGGGCGTGATCGCGATTGCCATCGCCGGCGCACTCCTGACCGGCCTGCTCATCGGCAGCCTGCACGCCTGGCTGATTACGGTCGTCGGCTTGCCGCCGTTCATCGCCACCCTGGCCACGCTGGTCGGCCTGCGGAGCCTGGCCCGGGCAATCTGCGGTCAGGTCACGTTGGCCATGTTCGGCGGCGAGAGCACGCAGTTCCAGATCAGCGACGATCGGTTTCGCGAGCTCTGGAAGAACATGGCGATCCCGTCGGGCACGTTCTTGATTCTGGCAGGCGTAATCTGGCTGCTGCTCAGCCGCACGGTTGTCGGCCGGCATCTGTACGCCCTCGGCGGAAACGAGCAAGCCGCCCGGCTGAGCGGCATCCGCACCGAACGGGTCAAATGGCTGGCGTACACGATCAGCGCCCTGACGGCCTCCGTGGCCGGCATCCTCAACATCGCCAACGTCGGCGTGGCCGACCCGCAAACCGCCGGCCTGGGCGACGAGCTGAACGCGATCGCCGCAGCCGTCGTCGGCGGTTGCAGCCTGCAGGGCGGCGTCGGCACGATTCCCGGCACGATCCTGGGAGTGCTGTTTCTGCGGTGCGTGATGGACGGCATCGCCAAGGTGATCAAATCGGGGGCCGACGTGTACGAAGGCTTGATCGTCGGCATCGTGGTTGTTGTGGCCGTGGCATTCAGTCAGCTCCGCGCGGCCGGCCGGCAGGGCAAGCAGTTCTTCCCCGGCGCTGGGCTGGGCCGCGATCGTGACCTTAGCATTGCTGGCCGCGACGCTCACGGCGCTGGTCGTCGATCGCAAAGCCGGGATGATTGCCGGCGGCGGGGCGCTGCTGCTGATGGTCGTCGTCAAGCGGTGGCAGCGCCGGCCGGCGCTGGGCAAGCGCCGTAGGGGAAAGATGCGTCTTTGAAAAGCGCGGGCGCCGGGCGGTCGTTGACCGCCGGCTATGACACGTCGCTGGCGCAAGTTTTTGTCTTCATTTCGTAATCGTCATGATCTCCGACCAGCCGCTGATTGCCATTCGCAACGTGACCAAGCGGTTTGCCGGCGTGACGGCCCTGGCCGACGTCTCGGTCGAAATCCGCCCGGGCGAGCTGCACGCCATCGTCGGCGAAAACGGCGCGGGCAAAAGCACGCTGATGAAAATCCTCTCGGGAGTCATCACCGACTTCGAGGGGAAATACGTGCTGCGCGGGCAAGAGGTCCGCTTTCGTGGCACGCGCGACGCCGAACGCGCCGGCGTCAGCATCATCCACCAGGAATTGAACCTGGTCGAGCAGCTTTCGGCCGCCGCCAACGTATTTCTCGGCCGTGAACTGCGGAGCCGTTTTGGCTGGCTCGACGAGCGAGCGATGAATGCCGCCGCAGGCGAGCTGCTCTCGGAACTCGAGTGCCGGGTCGATCCACGCCAATTGGTCGGCACGCTGCGGATCGGCGATCAGCAGTTGATCGAAATCGCCAAGGCCCTGGCCCTGCAGTCCGACATCCTGATCATGGACGAGCCGACCAGCGCCCTGACCGAAGCCGAGGTCGCCCGGCTGTTTCGCGTGATCGGCCGCCTGCGGGCCAAGGGGGTCACGATCCTCTACATCTCGCACAAGATGGACGAGGTGTTCAAGCTGGCCGACCGGATCACGGTCTTGCGCGACGGGCACTGGGTCGCTACGCTCGAGCGGAGCGAAACCGGCCCGCGGCAAATCACGCACCTGATGGTCGGCCGCGAAATCGAAGAGACCGACCTGTCGCGGCCCCGCACGCCGGGGGCCGAAGTGCTCCGCGTGGAACACCTCTCACTCCCCTGGCCGGGGCACGCCCGGGCCTGGCGGCTGCAGGACATCAGCTTCACGCTTCGCCGCGGCGAAATCCTGGGCATTGCCGGCCTGATGGGCGCCGGCCGGACCGAGCTGCTCGAATGCTTGTTCGGGGCCAGCAGCGAAGTGCCCCAGGGAAGCATTCTCCTCGAAGGCCGGCCCGTGGCCTTTCGCCACCCGGCCGAGGCCAAGGCCGCCGGCATCGCCCTGGTGACCGAAGACCGCAAGCGGCTGGGCCTGTTCGCCCAGATGTCGGTCGGCGAAAACATTTCGATCTGCACGCTGGGCGAAAACTGCACCGCGGGCATCGTTCGCCGCGGCACCGAGAATGCCCGGGCTCGCGGGGCGGTCGAAAACCTGGGCGTCAAGACCGCGGGAATCGAAGCTCCCATCGTCAGCCTCAGCGGCGGAAACCAGCAAAAGGCGATCATCGGCCGCTGGCTGCTCACCAGGCCGAAGGTGCTGCTGCTCGACGATCCCACCCGCGGCATCGACGTCGGGGCCAAGGCCGAGCTTTACCGGCTGATGGACCGGCTCTGCCGCGAGGACCTGGGCATCATCGTCACCTCCAGCGAATTGCCCGAGCTGCTCACGCTCTGCGACCGGATCATCGTGCTTTGCGAAGGGCGCGAGACCGGCCACTTCCCCCGCTCCGAAGCCACCGAGCAGCGGATCATGGAAGCCGCCACCGCCCGGGGGTGAAGAGGGGCTGGGGACCTGTCCCGCCGCCACTTCCGTTAAGCCCACCGGCGGCGTCCGGTGGGCCGGCCCCGGTTTTGACGCGGTTGCGAAATGCGCCAGATGCTTCGCCCACACACCGCAGCTCACAGCGGCAGGCGCTCGGCGAAGGTCTCGATCTCGAGCGCCGCCAGACGGTCGACCAGCTCGCTTGGAGACTGCGGGCGGCGGAGAGGTTCTTTGGCCAGCAGCTGCCGGACCAACTGGCAGACCGAGGCGGGTAAGTGAGGGGCCAACGAACGCAGGTCCGCAGGCAACTCCTGACGATGCTGGGCCGCCAATTCGGCGGCCGTGCGGGCCGCGAACGGCAACCGCCCGGTAAGCAGCTCGAATAGCGTCACGCCCAGGCTGTACAGATCGCTGCGGATGTCGATCGCCAGTTTGGAGACGATCCGCTCCGGTGCCAAATAGGCCAGCGTGCCGAAGATCGGCGGGGCACCACTGGCCACGAGCTCGCTGCGGTGCCGGGCGAGGCTCAAGTCGATGAGCGTCGCGTGGCCGGCGGCGGTCACGACGATGTTGCTCGGTTTGACGTCGCCGTGAATCCACTGGGCGGCGTCGAGGCGCGGCGAGCGCCTCGGCAACCTGCCGGGCAATCCACAGCGCCACCGGCAGAGCAGCTCGGTTGCCGCTGGCAATTTGAGCTTCCAAGGTTTGCCCGGCGAGCAGCGGCATCACGACGAAATAGGGCGGCGCATCGAGGTTCGCGGCCAGGATTGGCACCAGGTGCGCCTGGGAGACGCGGCGCCCGACCCGGGCTTCGCGAGCCAACAGCTCCAAGCCGCGCGGGTCGGCGTCCCAGGGCGCTTTGAGCAGCTTGAGCGCGTAGCCGGCCTGCCCCGCATCGCTGCCCCCCGGCGGTCGGGCTTGATAGACCCGCGCGAGCTCCCCTTCGCCGATCAGGCGGACGGCTTCCCAGCCCCCGGGCAATACGGCGAGCGCAGGCTGCGGGCGCGCGGGCGCCGGGGCACCGGCACGAAGCGGCAGAGTCGTTGACATCGGGTGACGTGTGGGAAAGGGGGGATCGGGCGTGCGCGAGGCGGGCTGGTTCGCGCCGGCTGCTAAAGTCAAAAGGTGAGGCGCCGACGGGTCGAACTTCGGCGCGATTCCATCCGAGGAGCAATGAGCGGCCAGCACGAACGGCGGGCGACTACGGGCCCCTCCGAGGACGGTCGAGGACTGTCCCAATTTTGCGTAGCATGCGGAGCAAAATGGGACCGTCCCCTTCTCTGAGATCGTTCGCGGTGAGGCCCTAATCCATCCATCGGACGATTCTCTCGGACGAATTCAGTCGACCGCGAAGGGAACCACAGCGGTCGGAATTTTGCCTCAAGATCGGCCCCGGTGGCCGCCCTGCCAGCAGTCTTGCTGCTTGCCTCAACGGCGGATGCCGCTCGCCGGTTGGGCCGCTGCTTGCGTTGCCCGGCTTGATGCGCGAAGATGAGGAAGGGTTGCGGCCGCCAGCGGCGACGCCAGCCCGTGGGACTTATCGCAGCGCGAGGACTCTACATGCTCCGCCGGACCTTGCCGATCTGGTTGTTGCTGGGCTCGATCAGCGGGTGCGGCGAAGATGATGCCCCCGCGCCGCAAGCCGCGGCTCCGGTCGCCCAGCCCGTCGCCCAGCCCGTCGCTCCGGCCGCTGCGCCCGGGCAAGTCGCCGCAGCCCCCACCCCGATGCCCGGCGCCCTACAGCAACCGGTACAGCCGCCGGGGGGCGGCCCCGCATTTCCGAACTCGAACGCTCAACTTGCACAGCCCAGCGCTACGGTCTTCGTGCCGTTCCCGCCGTTCGTCGTATCGGCGGCATCGCCGAACACGGCCGGCTTGCCGGGCATGTCCGGTTCGAGTCCGCCTGGACTGCTGCCTGGCGGTCTTGGACAGCAGCCCGGATTTGGGCCGGGGTTCGCTCCGCCCGGTGCCGGTCCGGGATTCGTGCCGCCGGGCGCGGGCCCAGGGTTCGTGCCACCCGGCCAGTTCGGACCGGGCGTGAATGTGCCGGGCGGACAGGCCGGCCCGCGCAAGCCCCAGTCCGAGCTGGAAGCCTACGAAGGCGCCGAGCTGTTCGCCGTCGCACCCGGCGGCAAGCTGGCGGCGACGTTCGCGGTCGACAGTTCCAAGCGGCCGGTCGTTTACGAGCTGAAGCTCTGGAATCTGGCCACCGGCAAAGCGACGGCCACGCTCGAATCGACCGACAATGTGCGCGACATGGCGATTTCGCCCGACGGCAAGCTGCTGGCGACCGTCTCGGGCGGCTCGGACTCCGGCGAGATGACGCTCTGGTCGCTGCCCGACGGCGCGAAGCAATCGACCCACAACTGGTCCCGTTACGGCAACGTCTTCTTCTCCAGCGATTCGACGCGGATTATCACCACGGCCGGCAAGAAAGGGATCGCGATCCTCGATCTGGGCAGCGGCAAGGTGAAGCCCAAGCCCCTGAAGAACCTGGCGAAATCGATCTCGCTGGCGGCTTCGCCGGTCGAGCCGATCGTGGCGGTGGGCGTCGGCATGGAGCAACGCCCGCCGGAAAAGACGGCTTCCGGCGAGCACCCCGGCGGTCGAATGACGCCCAAGGAATTGGAAAAAAAGCGGCAAGAGGTCGAGCAACGGCAACAGCAGCAGGCCCAGGCCGCGCAGCAGAAACAAGGCGGACGCAAGGGCAAGCGAAAGGGGGGCAACGGTCCCCCGGTTCAGGATCCCAATGCCGCGCTCGGCCTGGAGCCCGGCGCCGAGGGCGTCGTGCTGATCCTCGATCTCGATTCGCTCAAAATCCGCAAGAAACTGTACGTGACCGGCGCCCCGCAAGACCTGGCCTTCAATGGCCCGGGCACCGTGCTCGCCGCGCTGATGCACGGCGGCAAGGGCGAAATGTGGGACACTGCGTCCTGGATCGAACAGGGGGGCAAGCTCGGCCGCAATTCGGGCGGCTTCGTGCCACCGCAACCCGGCGGCGGGCGGCGCGAGGAGTCGGAGGGCTCCGAGTCGGGCTTGCTCGTGCTTTCGCCCGACGCCGATTGGGCGGCCGCCCGGCAGTCGCCCACGGGTCGCTCGCCGGCCGACGTTTGGGACACGCGTACCGGCCAATCGCGAACGATCGACCAGTCGACCGTCAGTCAGCTGGGCTTCCTGCCCGACGGCACGTTGGTTTGCGCGGCCCGCGACAAGCCGCTCCGGTTTTTCGAGCTGCCGGAGATCAAGCCGGTCTATCCGCCGTTTGCCGGTCGGTAGCGGGGTGGGAGGCTACTTCGTGTCGTAGCGGCCCATGATTTCCAGCACGACGCTCCCCTTGTTGTCGCTGGGGTCGCTGTCGTGCATCCGCACCAAGAGCGGGCCGGACTGGTCGGGCACGAACTCCTTGCCGGCGCCAATGTAAAACGGCTTGGGCGTCTTCGACTCCGGATCGGCAATGATCCCGATCAGCGAGCCCAGCTTGAAGTCCTTCATCGCCTTGATGATCTCCATGCCGTCGGGCCCGAGCTTGTGCGACATGTTGAAGGTCCACTCGCCGCTGGCGGTCAATTTGAGCGGTTGGCCGGCGATCGCGCGAATTCCGGTGTCCTGCCAATCCTTGTTGGCCTGGACTTCGAACGTGCGGCGGGTGCCTGACAGTTCGCGCTGTCGCAAACGGTCGAGCTGCTGCTGGGCAAACTCATAGTCGGGCGCCAGCCGCAGGATTTGCTCGTACATCACGGCGGCTTTGCCCGGCTGCTTGGCCTGCTCGTATTCGCCGGCCAGCTTCTCGGCCTTCTTGACGAAGTCGTTGTGCAGAGCCATGAACTTCTTGTCGTTGGCGAACGGCGTCAGATCGACCTTGGCCTTGGCCCCGTTGCCGGCGGCGGGCTTTTCCTCGTCGGCCCGGCCGCGTCCGGCCCATAGTCCGCCGGCGAAAAGCGCCGCGATCAGCAGCAGGCGGGCAACATTGCGTGGCTGGAACGATTTCATGGAGTCTTCCTCATTGGGGGCGTGAGCCCGTCCCGCCCTTGCTGTAGTGGTCCGAAGTACTGTTCCGTGGTTGTGGGCCGCAATATTCCGCCACGCGGCGGTGCGTACGGGCCCGGAGCCGGCCGGGCATTGAGCAAATGGTCCGCGATCCGCAGATCTTCCAGCACGCGATTGCCGATGACCGTTTCGTCGAGAATCCGCGGCACGTCCTCGAGCTGGACCCGGCCGTACCAGATGCCCTGCGGATAGATCACGACCATCGGTCCCAACTCGCACTGGTCGAGGCAGCCGGCCATGTTCGCCCGGACGAGGGGGCCTAAGCCGCGCTTCTTCAGCTCGGCTTTGAAGCGGTTACGCAGGGCGTCGCTGCCGTCGGGATTGCAGCAGCCGCGGCTATGCCCCGGCTCGCGGCGATTGCAACAGATGAAAATATGGCTGGTAAACGGAGGCATGCGCGGGGCAAGTATCGGGCCGCGGGGACGACTATCTGCATTCTAAACTCGCCCCGCGCCGGCTGGCCAGTGCGGGCGCAGCAAGGCCGGACGCTCGACAATGCGGCCCCCTCCGCAGGCCTCCCGTCGCTGCGCCGCCTCCGCGGGTGGCTTTCGCGGCCGCCTACAGCTGCGTGCGCGGCGGCCTCAAACAGCTTGCCGAGCGTCGCGGCCGGATACAGGCAGAAAGCATAGTCGCGCGACGAAAGGATCGCTTCGGCCTGGGCTCCGGCCTGCAGCCGTTCGCGCTCGGCCACCAGCTGCGCCCGCAGCTTCTGCACGCAATTCTGCAGATCCTCGTTCGCCTGGCGGATCGCCCGGCAACGGGTTCGAGCATTTTCGATGGTCTGCGGCGTGGCGATCCAGTGCCGCTTGGTCTGCGCCGCCGCCCGGCCGACCGGATCGGGGCACTTGTCGTCGGCGTACCGCTCGGGATGATAGATCAGCTCGCGGAGCCGGGCCTCGACCAGCCGCTGATCCTCCGGCGTCACTTCCTGGTGCTCGATCGGCAGCCGCAGCGTGGCGGTGACGGTCAAATAGGCCGGCGGCTCCAAGCCGAAAAACCGCCCAATCAAGAGATCGGTCACCTGATCGTACTTCGCTCCGCCGATCCCATGCAGGAACAAATCGCCAAGCATCAGCCGGGCGAACAGCGTGGTGACCAGTGCCCGGGTCCGGATTTTGATGCCCTGCGTCCGCAGACCGGCCAGTTGCTCGGCCGCGACTGCTGGCGTCGCCCGCCGAGCCGTCCACGCGTACCGAAATCGCTTTGCGGTCCGAGAGCACCAGCTCGTTCCCCTGCTCGGCGGACGAACAACCGCCGGCGGAGCTTGTTGCCACTGCACCAGACCCAATACGGCGCTTCCAGCCAGCCGCCCTCGCTCGCCAGGTCGGGCACGGGATGGGCCACGCTGCGGATATGGTTGACGCGGCGGAACTCGGCCACGGCCGAGTTGTAAACCTCGGCCAGGCGCGGCAAGTTGGCAAGCAAGTGGGCCGTAAACCAATGAAATGCCGGCAGATCGCAGCACTCGGCTTTGCGGCAACTCGAGCGTCGCCGCCCCGAAGCGGCCTTCTTGAAGATGTCTGGCTTGCGACAGACATTCGCCGAGGTTGGCACCGGCCTCGATCCGGCCCTGGACCAGGGGCCAGAATTCGTCCACGAGCGGCTCGCCGACCAGCGGCCGCAGGATCGAGCCGGCCCGCTCGCCGAACGACGCTGCCAGCTGCCGATCGAGCACTTGTCGCTCTTCGAAGGGAATCTCGGCCCCGGACCGATCGAGCGGCACCGACTCGACCGTCGGCGCTGCCGCGCTGCCGGTGGGCACGCGAAGGGCGGCCGACTTGATCGTGTCGCTGTCAATCACCAGGTTTACCGCGGTGGCGCCGTGGGTTTCGGCCAGCCCGCTGAGCACGAAGTTCTTGAACCAGACTCCGGGGTGAAACAGCTGCGGCTGATGCCCGGCCAGCAGGATCGGGCCGCTGGGATCGGCCGTCAGGCCCGAGACGTCGCGATATTGTTGCGTATAGTCGACCGCCGCGCGGCACAACTGTTCGCGGGCCTGCCGGGCCAGCTCTGCCAAGGGTCGCCCCGAAACGTCATAGTTGGCGGCGGAGATGACCGCCGCGTTGCGTGCGACGAGATCGCCGGCCGTCGAGGCGGGAGGCGCGATGAGCGTGCCGCCGTCGGCCCGCGGCGCACGCAGGTGGGTGTGTTCCAGACTCTGTCCCATTAGCGCCATCCGCGGGGCACTCCGGTCGTTCAATTGGCGTCGTGCGCCGTACAGGGAACTTTACACTCGCCCGGCGCGGCCGCGCAATGCGCGGTCGAGCACCTGGCGGTAGTAGTCGAGGCGAATTGCGGCGTTGTCGAGCGACCCGCCGAAAGAACGCTCTTCCTCAAGATAAATCAGCGGGACCGCGAGTTCCACAATTTTGAGATTGGCCCGCACGGCCTGGACCCACAGCTCGATCGGCATGGCGTAGCCCAGCTCGTGGATGTCGAAATGCGTCAGAGCCCCTGCCGTGTAAGCTTTGAAGCCGCAAAACGCATCGGTCAGCTGCAGGTCCAGCCGGCTATTGACCAAGGCCGTGATCAGCTGGTTGATCCGCCGCCGATCGGCCGGCGGGGCACTGTCGCCGGCAAATTGCGCCAGGTAGCGGCTCCCCGAGACGATGTCGGCGTCGGCCGCGGCCCGGACAAAGTCGGGAATCATGTGCGGCTGGTGCTGGCCGTCGCAATCGATCGTCACCAGACCGTCGAAACCCTGGTCCAAGGTGTACTGAAACGCCGTCTTCAGGCCGGCCCCGTACCCCTGGTTGCGCTCGTGCCGCACCACCCGCACGTCGTCGCCGGGCGGCGAGCAAATCGCTCGTTCCGTCGGTCGAGCCGTCGTCGACCACCAACACGTCCGGGCTGTATTTCAAGACCAGGTCCAGCACCGGGCCCACGTGCCGAACCTCGTTGTAGACGGGAAGCGCCGTCAGAAATCGAGCAGCCATCGCCATGCTTTCGCCAAAACCCTCGGCACGCCCTGCCGGAAGCACCTCGCTTCCCCTAGCTCCACCCTGGCACACCGAACGGACCATTCTAATCGCCGCGAAGCGGCGGGCGAATGCCCAAAGCGGCACAAGGACTTGCGTACTGGACAGCTTCGCTCGACAAGTTTTGCCGGCCGCGGGGCCGGGAACCGGAACGCCCGGCAGGCAACCCTAGAGCCAACTCAGCGGATCGCGTTCCTGACGGCTGGCCCAAACCTGAACCGCCGGGAACTGGCTTGCCAGCACGTCGGCCAGCGCTTCGACGCCGAAGCGTTCGCTGGCAAAATGGCCGGCCAACAGCAGGGCCACGCCCGTAGCCTCGGCTGCCAGGCAAGTATGGAAGCGGACCTCGCCGGTGACAAGCAGTTGGCAGCCCACTTCCGCGCCGGTTCGAAGAAACTCGCCGGCACTACCGCACGCGACGGCAACCTGCCTGACGGCTTGCCCAGTTTCGCCGACCGCTTGAATTTGCCCCAGACGCGCAGGAACTGCTTCAGCCGCGCGGCCATTTGGCCGAGCGTGGTGCCGCCCGAAACGACGCCGATGCGGCCGGCGCCCAGCGGATCGTCGGGCCGGGCCACCAGCGGGCGGATATCGGTCAGCCCGAGCCCTTCGGCCAACCGCTGATTGATTCCCGCCGCGGCCGAGTCGAACGCCGTATGGGGGCTGTAAATCGCGATCCGGGCCGCCAGCAGATCGCACAGCAGCCGGCCCTCGGGCGTATCGGTCGAAATCCGCTTGAGCGGGCGAAACGGCAGCGGATGATGCGTGACGATCAATTCGGCCCCCGCCGCGATCGCCTCGGCGGCGCTGGCCGGAGTGATCGTCAAGCAGGTCATCAGCTTGCTCACCCGCTGATGGCGGTCGCCGGCGAGCAAGCCCACGTTGTCCCACGACTCCGCCAGCCGCGCCGGCGCGAACTTTCGAGAAACTCGGCGATGTCGTGAACGAGAGGCATGGGGGAAAGGCAGAAGGATGAAGGCAGAAGAATGAGTGGCCAACGCCGCACATGCGGCGTGAGCGCCGGTCCATTATGGCAGCGGATGAACACAAGGCAAAGCACTGCTGCGTGATTCGGCTCAACCAACCGGTTATTTTTCGGCGATGAAGCGAAAATTGAGGGTCCGCTGGCCGCCGATTTCTTCGGCCCGCAGCCAGAGCATTTCGCCGATCAGCTCTTCCCCCTTGGCCAGGCGATAAATCTTGGTGTCGCGGTCCTGCCGCAGCTCGATGACCTGGCTCATCATCCGCCGCCGGTTGGGAACGAACAGCAGGCACTTGAAGCTGACCGGCTCGCTGGAGCGATTGGTTACTTGCTGCATGACCTCCAGCTCGCCCTTGTCGTTGAGCAGGCTCGAAGCCTCGAGCGTCACGTCGTCCATGCCCACGTCCAGGTGGCGATAGACGCTGAATTGATAATGCCGGTCGGCGCTGATGTCGAAGTCGATCCGGATCGGCTGCCGGCCGCTGGCCGCGTCGAGCGGCAATGCGACCGTGAACGGCTGCTGGGCTTCTTCGTTCATCGAGAGCTTGAAGTCGATCGTTCGGGGCGCGATCTTCCAGACCTCGGGCCCGACCAGCCGGGCCTGACCGCCGATTCCTTGGGGGAAGAAATTCTTGATCGTCAGGGCATTGGCGTGCGGCACGCCGCAGACGCTGGGCAGCCGCTCGTGCTCGAACCGCACGGCCATGTTCCAGCGAACCACCGCCTGAGCCAGGCCGGTAACGAAGCTCGGCAGGGGGCCGGCTTCGATCACCTGCTGTCCGTCGGCGTCGCGGGGTTTGACGGTCCGTCCCCAGACGTCGACCTGTCGCACGTCGTCGCCCAGGTACAGAATCTCCTCGACCGGGCGATCGGCCCAGACGATCATCACGACTTCGCCGTTGCGGACGAACAGATGGTTGTGGCTGCCCCGGGGCAATTGCAGGCTGCCCAGATACTCGGCGCCGCTCAGCGCCAGGGCCGTCGTCCGCCAGGGGAGCAACATTTCGCCCGGCGTGCCGTCGGCGTTCATCAGGCCGCTTTGCGGATCGAACGGCTGGGAAATGAAAATCCCCTCGGCCCCGGCCACTTTGGCGGCCAGCATCCGGTGGATCAGATCGCTGGCCCGGACTTCGGTCGAATAGGCAGCACCGTCGAGCGGCTGCACGCTGACCCAGCTGGCGACCTTGGGCCGTTCGAGCGCCGGCAGGTAGATGGCCAGCTCGCCGGCAGTCAGCGACGGCGTGGCCGAAAGCTGGAGGAACTCCCAGGGCGGGTTTTTGTCCGCCGGCGGCTCGCTGACCGCTCGCCAGGAGAAGCCCAAGTGGATTTCCTGGCCGTAGCGTTGCAGTTGATCTTTGACCTTGGCAATCGTTTCCGCGAGATGTGGAAAGCCGACGAAGCTGAAATCGCCGTCCTGCCCCAACTGCCACCAGCGAACCTGCAGCGACAGCCGGGTCAGCACCGGTTCCAGCGACTCGTACCAGAGCTGCTGCTCGGTCGTAAAAATGTCGGCCGCCGTGAGCGTGGTCTCTGCGCCAAATGGCCCCGGACCTCCTCGGGAGGATTGGCGAGCAAGCCGATCACTTCGATCCGTTGCGAGCTCAGCCGCTCGGCAAAATTGACGATCTGGTCCAGCCGCTGGGCGTTGTGATCGGTGACCCAGACCGGGAACTTGACCCAATTGACGCCCACCCGGGGCAGCAGTTGGCCGAGCGCCGCCAACGACATCGCCTGATCGCCGTCGGGCAGCGACCAGCCAAACTCGCCGCGGGGCGAGTTCTTCAGCGGGGCGATCACCGCCAGCGTCACGTCGCGCTCCAGGATCAACCCTGCCTTGCCGTGCAGCGTGACCCGGACGCGGTAGAAACCCGGCGCAGTGATCGGCGGATGCCAGGTCGTGGTGCCGGCAAAACCGGCCGCCTGAGTGACGTTTTCGCCAAGCAACTGCGACGCCTGCGACGATTTTTCGGCGACGACCTGGCTGCCCAGCTGCTGCTCCTGCTGGTCGACTTTCTGGCCGGAGAAATCGACCAGCTCGAACTGCATCACCGGATCGCGATCGAAGATGCCCGAGACCTGGCAGGTGATCTCGATCTGGCTCGGATCGGTATAGACGTTGTGCAGGCTGTTGGTGCTGAGGCTCATTCGTGGCAACCGGGCCAGCCACAGGTCGTCGAACAAGGCGGCGCCCTTCAGGTCGGCCTTGGCGCCGGGCTCCAGGTGCAGCGCGATCACGGCGAACCGGGCCCGATCGTTGGGCGGCGTGATCGGGCCCACGCGCAGCTTGTGCCAGCCGTCGTTGTCGGCCACATGCTGCGAGTCGAACGTGCCCAGCTCGGCGTGCTGCTCGTCGTAGAACGTGAGCGAGAACCAGGCCCGGTCGTGTTTGAGTCCCTCGGTCCGGACGTAGCCCTCGAGCACGTAGCTGAACAGCGGTTTGACCTCGATCTCGGGGCTGAGAATCACGGCCCCGAAGCCGTTCAAATCGATCCGCAGCGCGGCTTTGCCCTCGGGCGTCGACGTTTCGACGATCCGGGCCGGCAGATAAGCCGGATGCGCCGGGCTCCGCTTCCGCGTCCAGCCGTCCGGCCAACCATCGTACTCGCGGTCGTCGGCCGTTTCGAAGCCGCTGTGAAAGATTTCGACGGCGTCGGGATGCCGCGCGTCGATAGGCGCCGTCGGCTGGACCGCTAGAATCAACAAGCCCAGTACGATGTTCATAAACGCTCGCGCACCGCCGCCAGTACGGAATCTCCAAGTTTCATCGTCCGCCGCGCCGGGCGGGCTGGAACCGGCGGCGTCCGGCGATTACAACCGGCTCGACTGCCGCCGCTGGTCGTAACCCGACTGACCGCGTCGAGCCGAAAGACCACTCGCTCCGGCCTTCGTTTTTCGTTTTTCATCCTTCTGCCTTCTGCCTTTCGATATGCCTCCCGTTCGCATCGCTGTTGATCTGACCCCGCTGGACTTGCCGCTCCGCAAGGCTGTGGTGGCGGCGCGGCGCTGGGGGGCCCAGGCCGTGGTGCTCGACGCCCGCGGTGAGCTGAAGCCCACGCGAGTTGACGGCGACGGGCTTGCGGCAACTGCGGAACTTGCTCGACGAGACGGATGTGCGGGTTGCAGCGGTCAACTTCCGCACGCGCTCCGGCTACGACACGGCCGAGCGGCTCGACCGCCGCGTGGCCGCCACGAAGGACGCCCTGAAGCTCGCCTACCAGCTGCGGGCCCCGCTGGTCGTGAATCACATTGGCCGCGTGCCGAGCGAGTCGTCGGGGCCGGCCTGGCAATCGCTCGTCGAAGTGCTCACCGATCTGGCCGCGTTCGGCCAACGGGCCGGCGCGCGGCTGGCGGCCCAGACCGGCAGCGAGAGCGGCGCCGACCTGGCCCGGTTGCTCGCGGCGCTGCCGCCGCAAGGCATCGCGGTCGATTTCGACCCGGCCGCCCTGCTGCTGGGTGGGTTTTCGCCCAGCGAGGCGATCGAGGCGCTCGCTGCCGATGTGGCCTTGCTGCGTGCCCGCGATGCCGTCCGCGATCTGGGCCGGCGGCGGACGCTGGAAGTGCCGCTGGGCCGCGGCTCGGTCGATTTTCCGGCGATTCTCGGCCGGCTCGAAGAGAGCGGTTTTCGCGGCCACGTCGTTGTTGGGCGCGAGGGGGCCGACGATCCGGACGGCGAAATCGCCGACGCCATCGCTTACTTGAAGAATCTTTGAAACCTCCGCGTCCACGACGATCACTCCCCTGCCCTGCCCAAGCACCAAATCGCATCGCCGCCCCGGCCGCCCTATAATGCGGCGGTTCGCGGCTGCTGCTCGAGCGGCGCCATCCGTCACCACCTGCCAAGGAGGAAAACCATGAACCGCCGATGGCTGCTCGCCGCCTGGGCCCTGTTTGTCGTTTGTGCGCCGCTACGGGCGGCCGACGCTCCCGCCGCCAGTCAGGAAGAGCTGGACAAGCAGTTCGCCGCTGAGATGAGCGGGGCCACCCTGGTCGGCCACTTCTCGATCGGCAAGCAGCCGGCCAGCAAAGAAGAACGCTACGAGCTGTCGGAAGTGAAGAAGGTCGAGGGCGACAACTGGTTGTTCAAAGCCCGGATCGTCTACGGCGACCACGACGTTACCGTGCCGATGTTCCTCAAGGTCAAATGGGCCGGCGATACGCCCGTCATCACGCTGACCGACCTCGAAATCCCCGGCCTCGGCAAATACACGGCCCGGGTGCTGATCTACCGCGGGCAGTATGCCGGCACCTGGAGCGGCGGCGATCACGGCGGCGCGCTGTTTGGCAACGTCGAAAAGCCCAAGGACAAGCCGGAGGGGGGCGCGACCAAGACCGAGGCCAAGCCCTGACGGTTCTCCGCCGGAATCAACCATGACCAAGACGCTGCTCTGCTCGCTGCTGCTTGCGCTGGCCGCTGCCGTCGACGTGGCGCTGGCCGCCGGCGCGCCGACGCGCGCCGAGCAGCCCGACGTGATCTATGGTCGCAAATCGGACCTGGCGCTGACGCTCGACGTGTTTACGCCGGCCACGCAGAACGGGGTCGCCGTTGTCCACCTGGCGAATGGCGGTTGGCACAAGGCCCACGCCGAGCCGCAGAACTTCGCCGAGCTGCTCGCCCGCGGTTACACCGTGTTTCGCGTCGTGCTGGCCGGCGAGCCCAAGTTCACGGTCCTGGAGCAACTGCCCGACGTCGCCCGGGCGATCCGCTTTGTACGCTTTCACGCGCACGATTATGGAATCGATCCCAACCGCATCGGCATCGAGGGCGCATCGTCGGGCGGACACATGTCGCTGCTTGGCGCGATGGCGGCCGATGATGGCGATCCGCAGGCCGCCGATCCGATCGACCGAACGTCCAGCCGGGTGCAGGCGGCGGCCGTCTTCTTTCCGCTGACCGATTTGCTCAATTACGGTCAGGCCGGCGCCGTGCAAGGTGGCGACCTGGGGCCGCTGGCGCATCACCGGGCGTCGTTCGATTTCACGAAGTTCGATCCTCAGCTAAGAGCCCTGGTCAAAGTGACCGACCCGGCCGAACGGCGCGAGCTGCTGCGGCAAGCTTCGCCGATTTCCTACGTCTCGGCCAACAGCCCGCCGACGTTGCTGATCCACGGCGATCGGGACGAGGTGGTGCCGCTCCAGCAATCGGAAGTGCTCGCGGCCAAGCTGAATGAGGCGGGTGTGCCGGTGAAACTGGTCATCCACCCCGGCGGGGGCCACCCTTGGCCGGACTTTTGGCGCGTCGACGGGCCGCAGCTGGCCGACTGGTTCGACCGGTACTTGCAGCCCTCGAGCGGGCCAGCCCAATAGGCCATTACCGCCGATTCGCAGCGGACCTCGGGCCGCCGAGAATAGTCCCCTTGGCTGAGATGGTTCTGTTGCGTACTATTCGCACGCGCACGGATTCTGCGAACCTGACGAGACATTAAGGTCTTATGTCCGAGATTTCTTCCGCCCAGCGCAGTCACGAGCGGTTGGTGCTGCTGGTGCTGGCTGCGGCCCAGTTCATCAACATCGTCGATTTCGTGATCGTGATGCCGCTCGGCTCGCGGCTGATGCGAACGTTGGAGATCAGCCCGCAGCAGTTCAGCCTGATCGTCTCGTCGTATACGTTCAGCGCGGCGGCGGCCGGGTTGCTCTCCGCGCTGTTCATCGATCGCTTCGATCGTAAGACGGCATTTCTGACCGTGCTCAGCGGCTTCTCGCTCGGCACGCTGTGCTGTGCGCTGGCACCGATTATGCGTTTCTGCTGGCTGCCCGGGCCACAGCTGGCGCGTTTGGCGGGGTGCTGGGCGGCCTGGCGATGACGATCGTCGGCGACGTGTTTCCGGACGAGCGGCGCGGGGCCGCGACTGGGGCCCTGATGTCGGCCTTTGCCGTCGCCTCGGTGGTCGGCGTGCCGCTGGGCCTGTTCCTCAGCAATTGGTTCGACAGCTGGCACGCGCCGTTCTGGATGCTGGGAATTCCCAGTTTGCTGGTGCTTTCGTTGGCGATCTACCTGCTGCCGACGCTCCGCGGGCATCTGACGGCCCAGCGGCCCAATGCGCTGATCGAAATCTACGATACCCTCCGCCGGCCCGTTCACCTCCGGGCGATGGCGCTGATCCTGCTCTTGGTCGTGGGTGCGTTCCTGGTCGTGCCCTTTCTGCCCACGTCGCTGGAGCACAACGTGGGAGTTACCGAAAAACTGCTCCCCTGGGTCTATGTCGTCGGCGGCTCCGCAGCCCTGTTCAGTTCGCCCTTGGTCGGGCGGCTGGCCGACCGGATGGGTCGGCGGACGCTGTACGCGTCGCTCGCCGTGGCGTCGGGCCTGATGATGCTCACGGCCTCGCTGTTGCCTGGCGGAACTGCGGCCCCGTTGGTCATCGGGGCCCTGACGGTGGCCGGACTGATGGTGGCCAACTCGGGGCGGATGATCGTCGCCATGACGATGATCAACGCCGCCGTCGTGCCCCGGCATCGCGGCAGCTTCATGAGTCTCAATTCCGCGATCCAGCACCTCGGCTCCGGTTTGGGCGCGTTCCTGGGCGGGCTGATCATCGATCGGGGCGAATCGGGCCAAATCCTGCACTACGGCGTGGTCGGCGCCATCGCCGCCCTGACGGCCGTCTCGAGCATTGCCCTGGCCGCTGGTCTGCGGCCCTACGCGTCGACGCTGGCCGAGGGCGAAACCGCCAACAGCGACTTCGCCACAAGCGATGTCTTGGCGGCGGTCGCCAGTCAGCCCGAAGCGGCGTGAGCTGGGGGGTCGTCCCCGCCCAGCCACATCAAATGTGGGGCCGGGCAGGTGTCCCGCGGCGGATTTCCGCGAATGCCACGGACAGTGGCACCCCCAGGTCGCCGCGCGCGCACTCTTCCGCCGCTTCGCGCACTGCTGCCAGGTCTTCATCAGCCTCGCAGAGCGTGCGCAGCGCCTCGCGCAGCACATCTTCCTCGCAGGCATAGCGGCCGCTCGCCAGTTGGTCGGCGATCAGTTGCTGCAAGTCCGGGGGCAACGGAAGGTTCATTCAGCCGCTCCAGTCATGGCTCGGGGCTCGTCTACTTGATTTTAACGTGTCCCGATAGAGCGTGCCAACGCACGAAGAAGGGCTACGGCCCGCCAGCGGCCCCGTCCTCAACCGCTCCATTCCGCGCAGCAGCGGCCGCAAAAACATGCCCGTGTAGTTGCCCTCGATCTCGGCGATTTCTTCGGGCGTGCCGCTGGCCATGATCCGGCCGCCGCCGGCGCCCCCTTCGGGCCCCAGATCGATCAGCCAGTCGGCCGACTTGATCACGTCCAGGTTGTGCTCGATCACCAGCACGGTGTTGCCCAGGTCGACCAGACCGTTGAGCACGGCCAAGAGCTGACGGATGTCGTCGAAGTGCAGGCCGGTGGTCGGCTCGTCGAGGATGTAGAGTGTGCCGCCGGTGTCGACCCGGGCCAGCTCGGTGGCCAGCTTGATTCGCTGGGCCTCGCCGCCCGAGAGCGTGGTCGACGATTGGCCGAGGGTCAAATAGCCGAGGCCCACTTCGACCAGCCGCGCCAACAGCCGCACGATCGTGGGAAAGTTTTCGAAGAACGAGACCGCCTCTTCGATCCGCATGTCGAGCACTTCGGCGATCGAGTGGCCGCGGTAGCGGACTTCGAGCGTTTGCCGGTTGAAGCGGGCTCCCTCGCAGACCGGGCAGACGACGGTCAGGTCGGGCAGAAAGTTCATCTCGATCTTGCGGACCCCCTGCCCTTGGCACTCTTCGCAGCGGCCCCCTTTCACGTTGAAGCTGAACCGCCCGATCCGGTAGCCCCGCTGCCGGGCTTCGCGGCGTGCCGGCGAATACCTT
The DNA here is from genome assembly GCA_963828155.1 of uncultured Planctomycetaceae bacterium. GTDB lineage: Bacteria > Planctomycetota > Planctomycetia > Pirellulales > PALSA-1355 > CAWCAX01. The sequence continues at coordinate 205,829 of CAWHDQ010000003.1, read as the reverse complement.
CCGCACTTCGTCGAACACCCCGGTGTACGTGGCCGGATTGCTCCGCGGCGTGCGGCCGATCGGCGATTGGTCGACCTCGATCAGCTTGTCGATCTGGCTCGCCCCGCGCAGGCTGCGGTGAGGGCCTGGCTTGGGCCCACGCCCCCCAGCCGCCGGGCCAACGCCCGGGCGAGCGTCTCGTTGATCAGCGAGCTTTTGCCGGAACCGCTCACTCCGGTCACGCAAACCAAAGCACCCAGCGGAATCCGCAGATCGACGTCCTGGAGATTATTGGTCGTCACGCCTTCCAGCGCGATCGACCGGGTTTTGGCCAGCTTGCCGCCGCGCTGGGGGAACAGGAATCGCCAGCCGGCCTGACAGATATTGGCCGGTGATCGACAACGGATCGGCCGCCACTTCAGCCGACGTGCCCTGGGCGACGATTCGCCCGCCGTGCATACCGGCGCCGGGCCCGATGTCGACCAGCCGATCGGCCGAGCGCATCATCGCCTCGTCGTGCTCGACCACGAGCACCGTATTGCCCTGCTGCTGCAAATTGCGCAGGGCGTCGATCAGCCGCTGATTGTCGCGCTGGTGCAGGCCGATCGACGGCTCGTCGAGCACGTAGCACACGCCCACCAGGCCCGAGCCGATCGCCGTGGCCAGCCGCACGCGCTGCAGTTCACCCCCGGAGAGCGTGTCGGCCGGGCGGTCAAGCGTCAGATAGTCGACTCCGACGCGGTCGAGAAAGTCGAGCCGCTTGGCAATGTCGGTCACCAGCGGCCGGGCGATCAGTTGATCTTCGTCCGAAAACACGAGCTGGGCGAACCAGGCTTTGGCCGCGCTGATCGGCAGGGCCGCAATCTCGTGGATCGCCTTGCCCGAGAGGGTGCATGCCCGGGCTTCGGGCCGCAGCCGGGCACCGCCACACGCGCTGCACGGCACCGGCCCGCGAAAGGCTTCCAGCCGCTCCTGCTTGGCTGCGTCGGTCGCGGTGACGTATTGCTGCTCCAGCAGCGTGAGCAGCCCGGGAATGACTTGCCGTCGCCGGCGAGCAGCTGTTCCCGCTGCTTGGGTTTCCATTCCGCGAGAGGCAGGTCGCGATCGACGCCGGCCCGCTCGACGAACTCCGCCAGCTCGGCCTGTTGTTTCTTGGCCGGCAGGCCGCCGCTGGCCCAGGGGCAATCGCGCCGTGGCCAGCGACAACTCCGCGTCGGGCAGAATCAGGTCGGGATCGAACTGGGTTTTCCAGCCCAATCCCTCGCACTGCGGGCAAGCCCCGTAGGGACTGTTGAAGCTGAACGACCGTGGCTCCAGCTCTTCGAAGCTGAGCTTGCAGTTCGGGCAAACCCCCAACGTGCTGAACAGTGATTCTTGCCAGACGCCGCCGGTGCGGGCGCTCGGCGCTGGTGCCGTTGCGCCGGGCGGAGCGTGGACCACCAGCACCGCTCCCTCGCCGTGCCGGATCGCCAGCTCGACCGACTCGGCCAGCCGCCCTTCCAAGCCCGGCCGGATCACGACCCGATCAACCACCGCTTCGATGTTGTGATTCTTGCGCGGGGCCAACTCGGGCGTCTGGTCGACGTCGATCACCTCGCCGTCGACCCGGGCCCGCACGAAACCGGCCTTGCGGATCGCGGCAAAGACGTCCTTGTGCTGCCCTTTGCGTCCGCGGACCAGCGGAGCCATGATCATGGCCTTCGTGCCGACGGGCAGAGCGGCCAGGTCGGCCACGATCTGCTCGGGCGCTTGCTGCCGGATCGGCGCGCCGCACTGGTAGCAATGCGGCTGCCCCAGCCGGGCCATCAGCAGCCGCAGGTAATCGTAAATCTCGGTGACCGTGGCCACCGTGCTCCGCGGGTTCTGGCTGCCGGCCCGCTGATCGACCGAAATCGTGGGCTGCAGACCCTCGATCAGATCGACGTCGGGCCGCTCCATCTGATGCAGGAACTGCCGGGCGTACACCGACAGGCTCTCGATGTACTGCCGTTGGCCCTCGGCGTAGAGCGTGTCGAAAGCCAACGAGCTTTTGCCCGAACCGCTGGGGCCGGTGATGACCACCAGCCGGTCGCGGGGAATGTCGAGATCGACATTCCGCAGGTTATGGACCCGCGCGCCGCGAATCCGGATCGCATCGTCATCGGCGAAGCCATCGACGTCTTCTGCGGTGGGCGTCGTTTGGCTCACGGAGCGATATTGGAGGGCTAAGGCTTCGGTTTGCGCCGGGCGGCACCGATTGCCGGGCGCCAAACCCTTCAGCCTAACATAGCGGGCGCACGGGCGAAGATGTGAGCCGCGACGCCGGCACCTAGGCGCTGACAATCGGGTAGCGCAGCCGAAGGTTTTCACCAAATCGTCCGGCCGGGATTCCAGGGCCAGTAGCTGCGGCGCGCCGCCGAAGCGGTACTCGATGCCGCCGGTGAGCGAGAAGTTCGAGACCACGTTGATGTCGCCGCCGAAGCCGAGATTGTCCATCAGGTCGGCCCGGAAGATGAAGGCCGGCGTCCAGTAGTATTTCAAGCCCACGCCTAGCGGCATGCCGATCAGCATCGTGTTATAGCCGTGGCCGTACGGATCGTAGAAGTTGAAGTGCGTCAGGCCGAAGCCCAGGCTGGCGTAGGGCCGCCAAGCGCTGTCGCCCCAGGGGTAATACAGCAGGTTGGCATCGATCAGCCAGTTGCCGGCCGTCATACCCTGCGGCGGAAAGACATTTTCGCCCAGGCAGATTTCCGCTCCGCCCACGCCGCGCTTCGACGCCCCAGTGGTAGTCGTAGTCCCAGCCGAACCGATAGCCGCCGAAGAACGCTCCCCGCTGATTCACCCCGTTGACCAGCGGCGGGCCGATCTCACCGCCGGCAAACCAGCCGACGCCGAACGGACGATTGAGCCAACTGGTCGTCGTCAGCGGCACGCCCAAGCCGACGGAGCGTTCGGCCAGCGGCGTGCGGGCACCCCAGGGGTCCATGCCGCGAGGCATCCAGCGCTTCCACCAGGGGAGCTCGGGTTCGAGCGCAGGACCAATCTCGTACGGACTTTGCCACTGCAGCGGCGGGCCGCTGCCCCCCTGCCCGGGCGCCTGGAGCGGATCGACAGCGGCATCGGTCGGTTGATCGGTTTGGCCGTCGGGCACCGGCTCGGTTGTCGAGAGCAATCGCAAAATGCCGGTCGAGCGGGTCGCAGTCGCCCGCGGCGGAGGGCTCGACACCGTGGCCGGGGCGAGCGGATCGACGAGGTCGCCGCCGGTCGCCGCGAGCGCGCAGCGCGACCCGCACAACAGCACCAACAGCGCAATTCGAGCGATCCGGACCATGTCCGCTGGTCGGCACGGCCTGGCGGCTGCGCCGGCAATGACGAGCTGGGAAAAGCACGAGCTGGAAAAAGCAATGTGCGGCCCGAACGGGCCGACGTCGAACGACGAACTCAATCGAGACGGGATCACGCAGCGGGGGCGGATTATCCGGTCGACCTTCCGACGTGTCAATCGGAGGTCGGCCCGGGCCAAGGGGTTTCGACGATTCACGGCCCATGCTGGCGGGGACCCTATCCGGCGGCAGCTCTGGGCAGCCCAATCGACGCTCGATGGCGATTGGCAGCCAATTGTCCAAGAACGTCCAACCCAGCCGGCCGCCGGCCGAAATCGGCGCCCTCGGCGGGATTGTTGACAACCCCGCTGGGCACCGTTAGCCTAAGATTGGACTAGGTTTATCGCTTTTCATCGATGGCCGGCCGCCGACCGTTTGCAACGTGCGGGCGGACTGCCGCCCCCCCCAGCTTCGGCCGCAGAGTCATTCGACCGCGCGGCGCAGCAGGGGCGGCGTGCTGGCACGCCTGGCGGCGACCGTTCGGCTGGCCGCGGGCATTGTCTGTTCGAAGAGGCATTTTTTCGCGTTTCCGCAACCGGGCCTGCTATCACCGCGGGCACTGGTTTCGCTTGGCCAGCGCCTCCACCGCACGCGCCGGTCCCCGTAGTTCACCCCCCCAAATCCAATCGTGCTTAGTCAGCGAGGACGGGACGGAACATGGCTCCGAAAAAGGACTTCACCGAAATCCTCATCCGCCAGGGGGTTTTGAGCCCCGAGCAAATCGCCGAGGCCAAGAAACTCGCCAAGGCGTCCGGTGCCAAGCTGCCCGACTCGATCCTCAAGCTCGGCTATGCCTCGGGAGAAGAGGTCATGCGGGCCATGGCCCAGGAGCACGGGCTCGACTACATCGACCTGCGCGAGATGAAATCCCCCCCTCCGTCGTGGAATTGGTGCCCGAGTCGGTCGCCCGCGAGAACGCGATCCTGCCGATGGCCGAGGAGGACGGGGCCCTGCGGGTGATCGTCAGCGATCCGTACGACCTCGACACGTTCGAGAAATTGCGGTTCATCCTCAACCGCAAGGTGGAAATCGCACTCGCCCCGCGGGAAAGCATCCAGGAAGCGATCAACCGGCATTACGGTCAGATGGAGGACCAAAGCACCGACTCGATGCTCCAGGAATTTACCGACACGGCGATCGATTTCACCGAAACCGAGCAAGAATCCCAGTCGAACGACGAGATCGTCGACGAAAACAGCACCCGATCGTGCGGCTGGTGCAGCTGCTGATCGCCGAGGCGGTCCAACTGCGGGCATCCGACATCCACGTCGAGCCGTTCGAGGACCGGGTCCGGATCCGCTACCGGATCGACGGCGTGCTGGTCGAACGCGACAGCCCGCCGCGCCGGTTGTTGGGCGCGCTGATGTCGCGCATCAAGATTCTGGCCAAGATGGACATCGCCGAACGCCGCCGTCCCCAGGACGGCCGGATCAAGGTGACCGTGGGAGACAAGGAACTCGACCTGCGGGTGAGCGTGCTGCCCACCAACCACGGCCAGTCGGCGGTGATGCGGTTGTTGGACAAGGACAATATCAAAGTCGGCGTCCGGCAGTTGGGCTTGTCGGAAGAGGATTTTCGACAGTTCAAAACCCTGATCCGCCGCCCCAACGGGATCATCCTGGTTACGGGTCCAACAGGCTCGGGCAAGACGACCACCTTGTACGCTTCGCTCAATGAGCTGAACCGCCCCGATCGCAAGATCATCACGGCCGAAGACCCCGTGGAATACTACCTGCCGGGGATCAATCAGGTGGAGGTGCGGCACAGCATCGGGCTGGACTTTGCCCGAATCATTCGGGCCATGTTGCGGCAGGCCCCGAACATCATTCTGGTCGGAGAAATGCGTGACGCCGAGACAGCCCAGATGGGAATTCAGGCCTCTTTAACTGGACACTTGGTTTTCAGTACACTACATACGAACGATGCGCCCGGCGCCGTTACACGCATGATCGACATGGGGGTGCCCGCCTATCTGGTCGCCAGCAGCGTGATCGCGGTCATGGCCCAGCGTTTGGTGCGGGTGATTTGCAACAAGTGCAAGCAACCGCACGTCCCGGGCGAGTCGGCCCTGGAAGCCGCCGGGATCACTCCCGAGATGGCCGCCGGGGCGACCTTCGCCAAGGGCAAGGGCTGCAGCAACTGCTCGAAGAAGGGATATCGCGGCCGGATCGGGATCTACGAATTGATGCTGATGACCTCGAAAATCCGGGAACTTTCCTTTCAGGGGGCCTCGACCCAGGAGATTCGCAAGGCGGCGGTCGGGGCAGGGATGGTCACGTTGTACGACGACGGAATCAAAAAAGTGCTCCGCGGAATCACCACCCTGGAGGAGGTCGCCCGGGTGGCCAAGAAGGTCGAGCACTAATCGCGGCTGACTAGGAGGTCGCCTGGGCGGAGCGAGGTGGCCGTCGCAGTGGCGGAGGACGGAACCCGGAGCACGGAACCCGGAACAGAGACTTCGCGGGATGGGGGTGCGATTGGCGGTGATATTTGCCGCTCAATCGGCACCCGGTGAATAATCGACACGCCGAGTATGCATGACTTCGATTGCGGGGGCTGGTTGGCAGGGCCCCGCGACGATCGTCATGCTTCGGCTGCAAATGATTCGTTTGCACATTCTGTCGCCGGCTGGAACACCTGGCGACATTTACAAACCAAACCGAGCGAGTGCCTGGCTCGCGTGGCCCCGATCGAGCAACTCCGCCGCACGGCGTGGAGTGCTGGGGGTGGCGCGGGCTGAGTCACTTGGTGCGTTCGTCGGCGTTTGAGTTCAAGACGTTTCCGGGAGTCCGTGGGCCAGTTCGCCGCCGCCGACTGAGCGGGGACGATTTGTCGTGGCGGTGCCGCCTTGGCACTCCGGAATAGGACACTGCGGATAGGACACTGCGGGCTCGAGCAGGTAAGCAGGTAAATAGGATCCATGGCCGATCAGATTCTCATCGATAAGCTGCTCCAGGCGGTCGTCAAAGAGGGCGCCAGCGATCTGCACATCACGGTCGGCCAGCCGCCCGTGGTGCGGCTGCACGGCCACATGCAGCGGCTGAAGACCAAGACGCTCGAGCCAGCCGACACGATGGCCCTGATGAAGAGCATCACGCCCGACCGTTGCCAGCAGGAACTGCAGGCCGTGGGCGGGTCGGACTTCGGGTTCGCCTTTGGCGACGCGGCCCGGTTTCGGGTCTCGATCTTCAAGCAGCGCGGCAACGTGGCGATGGTGCTGCGGCAGATCCCCAATACCCTGCTCTCGATGGAGCAATTGGGCGTGCCCAAGGTCTGCGAGAAGCTGATCATGCGGCCCCGCGGGCTGTTCCTGGTCACCGGGCCGACCGGCTCGGGCAAGAGCACCTCGCTGGCCAGCATGATCAATTTCCTCAACGAAACGGTCGACCACCACATCATTACGATCGAAGACCCGATCGAGTTTTACCACCCGAACAAGAAGTCGACGGTCAATCAGCGGGAGATCGGCGTCGACGTGCCGAGTTTTTCCGAGGCTCTGCGGCGGGCGTTGCGGCAAGACCCCGACGTGATCCTGGTCGGCGAAATGCGCGACCTGGCCACGATCGAAGCGGCCATCACCGCCGCCGAGACCGGGCACGTGGTGTTCGGCACGCTGCACACCAATAGCGCCCAGGGCACGATCAACCGCATCATCGACGTGTTTCCGAACACGCAGCAGGACCAGATCCGGACCCAGCTGTCCACCTCGATCATCGGCGTGCTGTCACAGGGCCTGATTCCCAAGATCGGCGGCGGCCGCTGCGCCGCCTACGAAATGCTCGTGGTCACGTCGGCGATCGGCAACTTGATTCGCGAGAACAAGACGTTCCGCATCACCTCGGCCATTCAGACCGGCGCCAAACACGGCATGATCCTGATGGACGATTCGCTGTTCAACCTGTGGCGCGAAGGCAAGTGCGAAAAGGCCGACCTGTTGGCCAAATCCCACTCGCCCGACGAACTGGCCCAGCGGATCGCCAACGCGGAGCGGGGCCTGTTCGACGACGACGCGGATGTCCGCAACAAAATGGACGACCGCAACGGCGGGGCCGACAAAACCAAAGGCGACGCCAAAGCCAAACATTAGGCACCCTGTAACGGGGCAACCGGGCTAGCGGCGGCGGCCCGACGGGTCGCTGCGCCGGCAGGCAATTCACTTCCAGCGTACGAGCGGCAAGGCGGAGCAAGGCATGGCACTGCGGCGGATCGGTCAAATCCTCGTTGACCTCGGCTTCATCAGCGACGAGCAACTCGAAGAATTGCTCGACGAGCAGCAGCAGCGGCCCGGCAAGCTGTTGGGCAAGCTGGCCGAGGAGCAGGGCTACATCAGCGACGAGCAGCTGGCCCAGGCCCTGGCCGAGCAGTGGAACATGAAGGCCATCCACCTGGGCGACACCGTCATTTCGCCCCAGGTGCTCTCCTACGTCACCGAGCCGATGGCCCAGATGTACCGGATCGTGCCGGTCAGCTTCCGCGACAATACGCTCACGGTGGCCGTGTGCGATCCGCAGAACCTGGCCGTGCAGGACGAGCTGCGGACGTTCTTGGGCTACGACATCCGCTCGGTCGTGGCCACCGAACGCGAAATCAAAGCCGCGCTCGACCGGTACTATTCGGCCAGCGGCGAAAGCGTCGAATCGCTCGTGGCCGACATGGAGAGCGACCAAGACCTGGCCAAGAAAGCCGAGGCGGTCAACAAGGAAGGCCCGATCGATCTGACGAACATCGAGGCCTTGGCCGACAGCGCTCCGGTCCGCAAGCTGCTCAACATGGTGATGCTGCTGGCCATCAAGGATCATGCCAGCGACTTGCACTTCGAGCCGTTCGAGGACGAGTTCCGCATTCGCATCAAGGCCGACGGCGTGCTCTACGAAATGGTCCCCCCGCCGCGGCATCTCGCCTTTGCCATCACCACCCGGGTCAAGGTGATGGCCAACCTCGACATCGCCGAGCGGCGGCTGCCGCAGGACGGCCGGATCGAGCTGACCGTGGGCGGCCACCCGGTCGACTTGCGGGTGTCGGTGCTGCCCACGCTGTTCGGCGAGAGCGTGGTGATGCGGATTCTCGACCGCTCGGTCGTCTCGCTCGACCTGAACAAGGTCGGCATGGACGCCCCCACGCTCAAGGGTTTCCGCGTCGTGATGCAGAAGCCCAACGGAATCATTCTGGTCACCGGCCCGACCGGCTCGGGCAAGACGACCACGCTGTACTCGACGCTGTCCGAGCTCAACGAAATCACCGAGAAGCTGATCACCACCGAAGACCCGATCGAGTATGACATCGACGGCATCATCCAAGTGCCGATCGACGCTTCGATCGGCAATACGTTTGCCCAGTGCCTGCGGGCAATCCTGCGGCAGGATCCGGACAAGATCCTGGTCGGCGAGATTCGCGATCTGGAAACGGCCGAGATCGCCGTCCAGGCGTCGCTGACCGGCCATACGGTGTTCAGCACGCTGCACACCAACGATGCCCCCAGCACGATCACGCGGCTCCGCGACATGGGGATTCCGCCGTTCTTGATCACGGCCACCGTCGAGGCGATCCTGGCCCAGCGGCTGGTGCGGCGGATTTGCTCGAATTGCCGCGAGGTGACCGTTCCCTCCTCGGACATGCTCGCCGACCTGGAGCTGACATCGGCCGACGTGATGGGCAAGACGTTCTATCGCGGACGCGGTTGCGAGCAGTGCAACAGCACCGGCTACAAGGGCCGCGTCGGCTTGTTCGAGTTGATGGTCATGAACGACGATTTGCGCAACATGATCATGCGCAACTGCTCGCGCGACGATTTGCGGTCCGCGGCCCGCAGCTATGGCATGGTCACGCTCCGCGATGCCGGCATGAAGGCCGTCTTCGAGGGCCTGACCACGGTCGAGGAAGTGGTCCGCGAAACGATCATGGAAGCCTGAGAAGAAATTCGGAAGTCGGAATGCGGAAGTCGGAACGGAGAAACAAAGCATAAACCGAGGCTCGAGCGTCCTTCCGCATTCCGACTTCCGACTTCCGAATTTGCAAACCTCCAAACCTAACTCCCCACACAGCGTCCTCTAACCCCAGCTAGCGCCATGCCCACGTTTCAATTCGAGGCCCTCGACAACACGGGCCAGGAAATCCGCGACGTGATCGAAGCCACCAGCCAGGAAGAGGCGCAGGCGACGATTCGCCAGATGGGGTACTTCGTCACCAAGATTTCCGTCAAGAAGGTGAAGAAGGCCGCCGCCGAGAAAAAGGGGGGGCGGAAGCGGGCCTTCGCTATCGGCGGCGTGAAGCAGAAGGTGCTCACCGCCTTCACCCGGCAGCTCTCGATCTTGCAGGACGCCGGCCTGCCGATTCTCCGCAGCCTGCGAATTCTCGAGGCCCAGAGCAAGCCGGGGCGGATGAAGAACTGCCTGATGGACGTCTGCGACGAGATCGAGGGCGGCTCGACCCTCTCGGAGGCCATGACCAAGGCCCCCAAGGCCTTCGATCGGTTGTACGTCAACATGATCAAGGCCGGCGAGGCGGGCGGTGCCCTGGAAGTGATTCTCAAGCGCCTGGCCGAATTCCAGGAACGGTCCCTCTCGCTGCGCCGCAAGATCAAGGGCGCCCTGGTCTATCCGTGCGTCGTGGTCTCGGTGGCCGTGGGCATCTTGACCTTCATCATGATCAAGATCGTGCCCGCGTTCGTGAAGATCTTCGACGATTTCGAGGTCGAACTGCCGACCATGACCATTCTGCTGATGAAGATTTCCTATGCCGCGGTCAACTTCTGGTATCTGATCCCGTCGATCCCGGTGGGCGTCTGGCTGATGGTCAAGCTGATTCGCAAATTCAAGGCGGGCCGGCTGGGCTGGGACCTGTTCATGCTCCGCATGCCGATCTTCGGCGCCTTGGTCGAAAAGAGCATCGTCGCCCGCACCACCCGGACCCTGGGCACGCTGGTCTCCAGCGGCGTGCCGATCCTCGAGGCGATGAACATCACCCGCGAAACGTCGGGCAACGCGATGTTCGAAAACATGTTCTCCAAGATCAGCGATTCGATTCGCGAGGGCGAATCGATCGCCAAGCCGATGAAGGAATACTCGTCCACCAGCTTCAACCCGATCACGCTGTTCTTCTGGTTCTTCTTCATCGGCGGCCCGATCGGGATGCTGATCTACCTGATGCGGATGAACGCCCGGGTGGTCGACGACCTGGTCGTCAACATGGTCGACGTGGGCGAAGAAACCGGTGAGCTGGACACCATGCTCTACAAGGTGGCCGATACGTACGACGAAGAAGTCTCGGTGTTGACCGAGAGCTTGATGAGCCTGATGGAACCGCTGCTGATCATCGTGCTGGGCGGTGCGGTCGGCTTCATCGTGATCGCCCTGTTCATGCCGCTGGTCAAGCTGATTTCGTCGCTAACGTGAGGTCGAGCGTCGGTAAACGTGAAACCCGCGGAGAATCCGGAGTCGGGCAAATTCGGAAGTGGGAATGCGGAATTCGGAACGAAGAACGATCACCCGTCCGAAACGCTTTCTGACTTCCCATTCCGAATTCCGAATTCCGATTTCCGAATTGAAACAAAGGACGTTTCCATGACCAGCTCAAGCCCTGCCCGCGCGCCTTCACCCTGACCGAGATGCTGGTGGTCATCGCCATCATCGCCATCCTGGCGGCCCTGATCACGCCGGCGGTGTACCAGGCCATGTGGCGCGCCCGCCAGAGCCGGATCAAAATCGAGCTGGATCAGCTGTCCTCGGCGATGGAGGCCTTCCGGGCCAAGTACGACATGTATCCGCCGACGAACTTGACCTGCCCGAGCGGCGTGGCCAACAGCAACCTGCAGGCCTTCGTCGCCCGGGCGTTCCCGCGCTACAGCGTGACGGCGGCATCGCTGGGAGCCCAGATCTACAACGATCTGCACGCCAATGGCGTCGATACTACCAACGTCAATCCGCAGGCCGCGCTCGTCTTCTGGCTCGTTGGGCAGAACCCCGACGTCACCGACCCGTTCAATCGCAACCTCGCGGCGGTCACGCGGACGCCGTTCATGGCGTTCGACACGACGCGGCTGGTGTACAGCAACACAAACATCGCCGGCACCTCCATCGGCACGGTGGCCACCCTGACGTCGACTTCGCCGGCGGGCAATTTGATGTACAACGCCCCCTACGGCAATACGGCTTATGCCTATTTCGACTCGAGCATTTACGGGGCCGCCCCGCCCACGTCGGCGACGTTTCCCTACTCCTACAGTGGCGTGAATGCCTCGGTCGGCCCGGTCTACATGCAAGCCACGACTTCGACGTCCAACTCGTTGACCGGCACGAATAACTTGCAGTTCGTGCTGTCCAACGGATCGGGCTATCTCGCCCCGTACTTCGCCGATGCCAACAACAACGGCTCGATCGACTTGGGCGAAGGGTTCTCCAAGCCGACTGCGTTCCAGATCATCTCGGCCGGCCAGGACGGCTCGTTCGGCACCACGATCTCGGGGATGCCCCGAACTTCCGCCTCTATCCGACCGGCGTCGGCTACGACGCATCCGGAGCGGACAACGACAACATCACGAACTTCTCCGAGAAGAGCGACCTCGACTCCGCCAAGCCGTAAGGCGGAAGGACACCTACTCATGCAAGCCAGCGCACGACGATTGGCGATTCGCGCGTCCCGCTTGGGGGCGGACCTCCGGGCGCGGCCCGCTCGCGGCAGGTCCGGCTTCACGCTGGTGGAGCTGATCATCACCTGCGCGATCATCGGCATCCTGGCCTCGACCGTGCTGTTTGGTTTGTTTCAGCGCGCAGGAAACCGCTCGCGAGAACAAGACCAAGTCGATGATCGCCAAGCTCAATGCGATCATCATGGCCCGCTACGAGTCGTATCGCACCCGCCGGGTGCCGATCCTGCTCTATCCGCCCAACACCAGCGACGCGAATTATGCCGTCTATTCCAAGACGTTCGTCTACGAGGCGGCCCGAGCCCGGCTGGACGTGCTCCGCGACATCATGCGGATGGAGCTGCCCGACCACTGGTCGGACATCACCGACGCGCCTCTGTTGAACACGTACAATCCGGCCTTCAGCTCGGGCGTGACCACGATCGGGTCGCTCGCCCGGCCGGCGGTCAACCAGGCCTACTTGAATGCCTATAATTCCGCCGCGGCTCCGCCCAGCAATGGATTCCAGGGGGCCGAGTGCCTGTATCTGATCGTCACGCTGGGCACGACCGACAACCTCGGCGGCCGTGAGCTGTTCAGCCAGGACAACATCGGCGACGTCGACAACGACGGCTTCAAAGAGTTTCTCGACGGCTGGGGCCGGCCGATCAGTTTCCTCCGCTGGCCGGCAGGCTTCCCCTCCGAACTGGGTCGGCAGGCCAGCGGGTCGGTCGCCTCGGGAGGAAGCAGCTCGATCACCGCCAGCGGCAACCTCGCGAACGTGGACGGCGCCTACAACGGCTGTGCCGTGCTGTTCACCTCCGGCCAGCTGGCCGGCCAAGCGGCCACGGTCAGCACGTACACGGCGGCATCGCAGACCTTCAACTTCGTGCAGACCCTTTCCACGTCGCCTGCCGCCGGCGACACGTTCAACGTCATGGATCCCGATCCGTTCGATGCGCGGCACATCTATCCGACCGGGGTGATGCCCAACGGTAGCCCGCCCTCCGCGCCCGCGGCGCAATCGCAAGCCACGTTTACGACGTACCCGCTGATCTATTCCGGGGGCGGCGATCGCATCTACGACATCCTGACGGCGCCGGCCTACGACTGCACCACCACGAACAACAATCCGTTCTTTCCGCCGGCGTCGACCGGTTCGCCCGCCGTGTACGCGATGATGGGGGCACCGATGGATTTGGCCAACGATTCCGATCCGCCCAACGGCATCGACAACTCGAAAGACAACATCCACAACCACCTGCTGGGTACACGCTGATGTTGCCGGTCTCCATCATCCGTCGCGTTTGGCAGCGCCGGCCCCGCGTTGCGTGCCGCCGGCTATGGGGCCTCCGCCGCGGCGTGACCTTGCTCGAGTTGATGATCGTCATCACGATCCTGGCCATGATCACGGCCGCGACGATTCCGCTAATGCTCTCGGGCGTCGACCAGCGGCGGCTGCGCGAGGCCACCCGGCTGGTCAGCAGCTACATCAGCTCGGCCCGGGCCCGGGCGATCGAAACCGGGCGCTCGGCCGGCGTGATGATCGTCCGCTCCAACAGCGGTCTGGTGCCGGGCGGCAGCGCGATGAACCTGGTCACGGTCGAATGCCCGGCCGTGTATGCCGGCGATACGCTCTTGTCGACCGTCGTCGTCTCCGGCAATCAGGTCACGTTTAATGGCAATTTGGACAACATCGCGGCGAATGTCCATGTCGGGGACATCATCCGCTTCGGTTATCAAGGCCGAACCTACACTTTGACCGGCAGTGGGTCGCAGAACGCCGGCCAGACGTTGCCGACAGGATCGGGAGGCACGTATACGTCCTATTTGCGGGCAACCGACAACACGGGCGTTCCGCCGTCGTTCAGCCCCAACGCGACCGCCGTGCCTTACCAGGTGATCCGCCAGCCGACCAAGTCGGCCGTTGCGCCGTTGCAACTGCCCGAGGGCGTGGTGATCGACCTGGTGCAATCGGGCGGCGGACTGACTGGCTGCATCACGGTGGACTCCAATCCGATTATTCTTACTTTTGCTCCGACTGGTGCGGCCGAATACATCTATTTCAACGGCAACCTTCGGGGGCACTTGCCCTCCTCGCTGTGCCTGCTGATGGGCAAGCCGGAGCAAGTAGTTGGCACCGCCGGAACCTTGACGAACATCACCGGCGGTTTCTCCAATCTCGGCGACGGCAACTCGCTCTGGGTGGCAGTCACGCCGCGGGGGCGGGTGATTACGGCCGAAAACGCCATCAACACCGCCGCCACCACGGCCGCCGGGGCGCGCGCGTTCGTCTTCGGTTACGGCACCGGCACCCTCGGTGCAGGCGGGATCACGACCAGCATGGGCGGCAATTGACTCTTCGCACAATTGAGCCGCGGCAGGCGGCACAATGGCGCCGCGACCGGAACAAGTTCGATTGGACAAAGCTGGGCGCCACGGCGTGCCCCCGGCGAGGCAAATCCCTCTCCCTTCCAGGGAGAGGGCAGGGTGAGGGTTGATTGCCACGGCAACGGGGCGTGCCAGGCAAGTTGCGATTACGCCCGCAATAACGGAAGTCTGAGTGAAAGTGCAACGATCGGCGAATAGACAGACCCTCACCCCAACCCTCTCCCTGAAAGGGAGGGGGGGCGACACGCAAATCCCTCTCCCTTCCAGGGAGAGGGCAGGGTGAGGGTTGGTTGGAACAGTGTCGACGGCAGCCAGGAGCAGGGCGATTATGAACAGGCAAGATATCTGCGGTGATCACGCCGGACGGGCAGAGCGCACGGTGGCGTCCGCGACTCGCGTTCGTCGACGGTTGTTTGCCCGCGGCCTGCGCCGCCGCGAGCCGCGGCGGGGCGTGCTGCTGCTGTTGGTGCTGAGCATCTTGGTGCTGTTCGCCGTGGTCGGCCTGACGTTTGCCCTGGTCAGCAGCCAGTTCCGGCGGACATCGCAGGCCATGCCGCGGATCGATCAGTATGCGGTCAGTTTTCGCGACCAGCTCGACGACGCCGCCAAGCAAGTCTTTCGTGGCTCGACCAGCCCGTTGTCGGTGTTGATGACCCACAGCTTGCTGGAGGACATGTACGGCTATGACGGCATCGTCAGTTCGGCGGCGGGGGTCTATATTTCCTCCGCCACACCGCCGGCGAGCACCGCTGGGACCAACGGTCAATTGATCGACATTACGCTCAGCACGCCCCTGCCCGTGCCGGCGATGTATTCGGCGGCCCCCGGCGGTTACTACAACGGCCGCGTCCTGACGATGACCGATGGCCCGCTCGCCGGCCAGAGCACCCGGATCGTGGGCTACTACGCCACGGCCGGGGCCTCGGTCTTGCGGGTCATGGCCTTCCAAGGCCCGACCACCGGATCGGCAACGCTGCCGCAAGCCTACCAGAACTTCGTCATCAATGGCCGGCCGTTCAACGGCGTCGGTTTCGGCTACAACACGGCCTCGGGCCTGAACAACGCCAAGGACGGCAATGGCTACCTGTTCGCCGTGCTGCCGAACCAGAAGTTTCCCTCCGGCACGGGCACCTATGCGCTTTCGACCGTCTATGCCAATGCCGATGCCGACGCCTCGGGCGGCGCCGACGAAGACTACGACGCGGCCGACTGGAACAACATGCTGCTCGGCCTGGTCACCTCGCCCGACGGCAGCGGCAATCCCTATCCCTCGCTGCACCGGCCGGAGCTGGTGAACTGGTTCCTGCAGAAGCTCAGCCCGTCGAATGGCTGGCAGGATCCGGCGTTCGCCAGCATCCTGCGGCAGATCATGCTCCGCCCGTCGCCGAGCGACCATCCGAACTTCACCGGCAGCAATCCGAGCTTCAACCCGATCACCGGCCCTTGGGACGTCGACACGGACGGCGACGGCGTCAACGACAGCGTCTGGGTCGATCTGGGTTTTCCGCCGCAGACGGCGCCCGACGGCACGCTGTACAAGCCGCTGTTCGCGATTCGCTGCCTCGACCTCGACAACCGGCTGAACGTGAATGCCCAGGGAAGTTCGGCCCAGGCCGAGAGCACCTACGGCCAGGCGGCCAACGGCTATTTCGCCGGGGCGGGCAACGGCGCCAATCCGATCACGCCCGCCTCGCCGGCCTCGCCCAATGGCCCGACCAGCCTGGGCGCCGGCTACGGTCCGGCGGACATCAACCTGTACGGACTCTACAGCCAGCAGGGTCTGGGCAGCGTCAACTACGCCACGCTGTTCGGCGGCAATCCGCTGACCCTGGTCGAAGGCCGCAACGGCGAGCTATCGCTGGCGATGTCGAACGGCGTGGGCTATAGCGCCACCGCGCAGCCTTCGGCCGGCACGCCCCCCTACGCCGGGCTGACCACCGGTGGCACCGAAGTGCTGGCCAGCGCGCAGGGCGCGGTGAAGTTCTTTCAGTATCCGATTCCCAATTCGCCGACCACGCCGACCGCGTTCGGCTCGCCCCCCGACCTTTGGGCCCGGGGCTTCACGGCCCTCGACATCCAGGGCAATCCGCTGACGCCGAACATGTCGAGCCCGCCGACGGGCAACTACGACACGCTGAACAATCCCTACGTGCTGAACCTGTCGCGCAAAGCGGTTCGCGGCGCGCTTTACCACGGGGCGACTGACAATCCGTTTTCGGTCGCCGAGCTCGAAACCTTGCTCCGAGCGTATGACCTGGACGCCCTGTCGCTCAACAGCCGGCTGGCCCAGCTGCTCGACCCAACCTACACGACCGTCGTGCCGCCCAATCCGTTGGCCACTTGGATCGGCACTTTGCGCAACCAGGTGACGACCGATAGTTGGGACCTGCCCGTTCCCGGCATTTTGCCCACCCGCGACATGCGGTCGGGCACCGGAGCCACGCAGACGTACCTGGCGTTTTCGCCCGTCGATCTGATCGCGGCCCGCCTGGCGGCGGGCGGCGGCACCGTGGCCACGCAACTACCGAAGCTGGTTCCGCCGGAGTTGCTCAACGGCACCCGGTACGACATTAACCGCCCGTTCGGCAACGGCCTGGACGACAACAATAACGGCATTGTGGACGAGTACGGCGAGTACTCCAACGGCGAAGGGGGTTGGACCGGCGTCTTCAACGCGGTCGCGGTCAGCCTGGCGATGGATTACAGCGGCAATGGCTCGGCCGACGCCGCCGACGCGCTGATTGCCCGGCAGCTCATGGCCCGCTACTTGTACACGCTGGCGATGGCCGTGGTGGACAACACTTTGGTCGCGTCCTCGTCCGGCGCGGGATCGGCCAACCCGCCCAACGTCGCCTACGATTACAACGGATTGACCGTGGGCAGCCCGCTGCAGTACCAGCTGCAATACGCGCTGGCCCAGTGGGCGATCAATTGCGTCGATTTCCGCGACCGCGACTCGATCATGACCCCGTTCGAGTTCGACATCATCCCATTCGACGCCACGCCGATCGACGGGGTGATCAACGGCATGTTCGGGGCCACCTCGTCGGACGATTCCAATGCCCAGCGCGGTCTGGTCTGGGGTTGCGAACGGCCGGAGCTGGTGATCACCGAGACGTTTGCCTCTCACGACCGCAAGACGCAGGACTTGTGGTCCGGTTCCACCCCGGCCGGCCCGACGACCAGTCCAGGACAATGGACCACCGCCGGCGGCACGATGCCCGCCCCAACAGGCCAGCCACCCGACATGGACTTCGACCAGCACCTGATTCCGCAGGCCGCGGCCTTCATTGAGCTTTACAATCCCTGGAACACGCAGAACTCGCTGCTCAACGGCAACAGCGTGCCCCAGGCCCAGGAAGTGCCCGGCGAATTCTACGCCGTGGCGGGCGGCAGCCCGACGGGCGTCGTGCTCAACGCCACCGTCAATGGCGTTGCCACCGGCTCGCCGATCTGGCGGCTGGCGATCACCCCTGCCGGCACCAGTGGCGACTTGGACGACCCGATCGCTGCCAACCAGCCGCCAATCGAGCGGACGGTCTACTTCACCGCGTACAACGCCGGCATGGCGATCCCGCCGGCGGGTAGCACGACCGGCTCCGGCAATGCCCAGTATTACACCAGCCAGGCGGTGGCGCCGCTCAAGCCGGGGCGCTACGTGGTCATCGGCTCCGCCGGGCAGAGCATCGGCGGCGCGAACGTCACCAAGATCGGCCGCACGACTTCGGCCACCGATATCAATCCCGATACGGCCGATACCCGCCGGATCATCCTCCAGCCCGGCGCGAACCCCGACACGAATCAGGTCCAAGTGCTCCTGAGCGGGCAAACCACGCCCGGCGATCCCAACACCATCGGCGGCAGCGCGGGAGCGTGCAGCCGGTCATCGCCGTGGCCCTCGACACATCGTACGGCTCAGGCACCACGCCGCAGCGGCTGCCCGGATCGTTCGGCATTTCCGATCCGGTCACGGGTTACAACAACATCGGCACGATCACCGGTGGGGCGACGATCGCCGCGGTCAATCCCGGCCCGCCGACCTCGGAAAACGAATTGGCCTGGTCGGTGGCTCAGGACAAGCCGTCCGACAATTTTGGCGACTCCAGCATGCTCACCAACGGCACGAAGGTGGGCTACAAGACGGTCTATCTGCAGCGACTGGCCGATCCCACCAACAACTACAACGCCACAACCAACCCTTACCTGACGATCGACTGCATGCCGGTCGACGTGCGGGCCTTTAACGGCGTCTGGACCGGCAATGCCGACCCCAACGTGGGCGGGGCCGCGATGTACAACTTCTGCTCGACCCAGCGCGGCGATCAATATCTGACCGCCGCCGGCTCGATGCCGCCGCAAATCCAACAAGGGCAGAACAACGTCCTTTGGGCTCACGAGTACGCCCACGTCGCCGGCTCGGGAGCCCTGGCGGCTTCGACCGGCGCCGGCAACAACGCCACCCAAGTGTTCCAGTACCCGCTCTACCATTCGCTCGGCTACTTGAGCCAGGATTACGGGTCCGGCCCGGGAACGACCAACTATCTGCAAGCCCCCGGCGCGTACATCGGAGCCCTGCAAGCCAATACCGGTGGCAATCAGCCGCCGTTCCCCTGGCTGACCTGGAACAACCGACCCTACGTCAGCCCGATGGAACTGGCCTTGGTGCCCAAGAGCCGCTCGTCGCGGTTGTTCTACGATTTCAGCCTGAGCACCAACAGCTACGGCTCGCCGGCCACGATGCCTTCGCTCTACACCACGCAGAGCGCGTACCCGATCACCGCTCCCAACGCCGCCGGCGGTTATTCTTACCCGTATAACGCGGCCACCAACCCGGTGACGTACTTCGGCCACCTCCTCAATTTCTTCGATGCCGGCAACATCAATGGCACTAATACCTACTTGCCGCTGAACTTGTACCGCATCTTCGAGTATCTGCAGACGCCCTCGCGGTTCGTCGGCACGGACACGAATTTGAGTCCCACGGGAGCGGTGGCCACGGCGTTTACCAACCCCGGGGGAACGCTCGGCGGCGATACGGCCGGAGTGGGCTATACCCAGGGGTCCAACTCGTACGGCACTTACCTCCGCCCGCCGCTGAACAAAGTTTCCGAGTACCGCGATCCGGGCAAGATCAACATCAACACGGTCACCGACGCCACTGTGACCCAGGCGATCGTCACCGCCCTGGGCGCCAACACGACCAACATCATCGCCGATCTGAAAGCCAGCCGCCTGGGCTTCGCGAATATGCCCAGCTACTTCTGCAATCCGTTCCGCTCGTTTGCCGGTGCAGCGCTGACCAACGCGATCTATACCGACTCCAGCCTGAACGGCGGCAGCCCGGGCACGCCGCTCCGCGACATCGACGTGACCATGCTCCGTCCCTCCACCGTCAACAGCACCGGCATGGGCGGCACCGCCTCCACGGCACTGTTCGATTTTCCGGGCATGGCCACCGGCAACTCCTGGCAGCCCTACGACGATCCGACCCGCAATCCGTTCTTCCGCATCCAGAACACCGGCAAGGTAATGAACCTGCTCACCACGCGGTCGAACGTGTACGCCATCTGGATCACGGTCGGCTACTTCCAGGTGACTCCGAATGCCGGCGGAACGACCAACGTGTATCCGGACGGATATCAGCTCGGCGCCGAGCTGGGCAGCGACACGGGCAACATCAAACGGCATCGGGCGTTCTATATTTTCGACCGCTCGATTCCGGTCGGGTTCCAACGGGGCGAGGATTACAACGTCGACAATGCGGTCTTGCTCCGCAGGTTCATCGAATAATGAAACTCCCATTGGCCGCGCTGGTGCTTGCCTGGCTCATGCTCGGGTTCGCCGACAACTCAAGCTTTGTCAGAGCCGACGACGCCCCCTCCCCAGCCGGCCAGCCCGCCGCGAGCGAAGGGAGGCCGCCGGCCGACGCTCCGAGCTATCGCGCCCGGCAGATCGAAGGCTGGACGGTGAACATCAGCCAGGCGCTCTGGGACAAGGACCAGGCGGGCGTCGAACAGGCCTTGGAACTGCTCCAGGCCCAACTGGCCGAGATCGTGCGGGTGGTCCCGGCCGGTGCGCTAGCGAAGTTGCGCGAGGTGCCCCTGTGGTTCTCGCCCGAGTATCCGGGTATTCGGCCCAGCGCCGAGTATCATCCCGATGCCGGCTGGCTGCGCAATCACGGCCGCAATCCGGCGATGGCCCGCGGGGTGGAATTCACGAACGTGCGGATCTTCGCGGCCGAAACCAAGCGGATGCCCAACTTCGCCTTGCACGAGCTGGCCCACGCCTACCACGACCGCGTGCTGGGCTTCGACCAGGCCGACGTCGTCGCCGCTTACGAGCGGGCCAAGGCCGACAAGTCCTACGACAAAGTCGAGCGGACGCTGGGCAACGGCTCGCCCCACACCTTCGAACGGGCCTACGCTCTGACCAATCCGATGGAATTCTTCGCCGAGACGAGCGAGGCCTTCTTCTCGCGGAACGACTTCTTTCCGTTCAATCGGGCCGAACTGCACGAGCACGATCCGCGCACCGAGGCACTGCTCGAGCGGCTCTGGACCGAGGCCAAGTGAACGCCCGCTCGGGTCGCGGGGGCCCGCTCGGGTCGCCGGGGTAAGTCGAGGAGAATGCACCCTCACCCCAACCCTCTCCCTGAAAGGGAGAGGGGGCCGCACGAATCCCTCTCCCTCAAAGGGAGAGGGGGCCGCACGCGAATCCCTCTCCCTTCCAGGGAGAGGGCAGGGTGAGGGTTGATTGCTCCGCAACGGGTCTGCCAGACGCGTCGACATCCATTCCGCCGGTGAAGAATCGGATTGAGGCAAGCGTCGTCTACGGATAGATGCACCCTCACCCCAACCCTCTCCCTGAAAGGGAGAGGGGGCCACACGAAATTCCCTCGCCATGCAAGGGAGAGCGGGCAGGGTGAGGGTCGCGGAGCGGGCACTGCAGTTGCTATGCTGGGGGACATTTCCCGCACCCCCCGCGCCGGCCGTGCCAGGCCGGCGGCCGAGAGCCGCATGCAGTCAGCGAGCGAATCGTTGCTCTCCCCCGTGCAACCCGCGCGCGGCATTCTCAGCACCCGGGGCGGCCGGCTGACCGCCTTTTGCTTGCTCTACGTGACCGAGGGGCTCCCGCTCGGCTTCAACGCGGTGGCCCTGGCCACGCTGATGCGCAAAGAGGGGATGGACACCGGCCAGATCGGCAATTTCGTCGCCACGCTCTATTTGCCCTGGTCGTTCAAGTGGATCGCCGGGCCGATCGTCGATCTGGTCTACTCGAACCGGCTGGGCCGCCGCCGGGCCTGGATCGTCGGCTGTCAGACGGCGATGGCCCTGACGCTGCTGGCCGCCTCCGGCATCGACTTCGCCAATCAACTGCCACTGTTCACGGCGGTGATCCTGGTACACAACATTTGCGCCGCGACGATGGACGTGGCGATCGACGCCCTGGCTTGCACGGTGCTGAAGCCCGAGGAACGCGGCACGGCCAACGGATTGATGTTCGCCGGCGCCTACCTGGGCAACGGGTTGGGCGGGGCCGGCGTGCTGTTTCTGCTCCCGCACGTGTCGGTGCAGGTCGCATTTCTGCTGGTTGTGGGAGCGATTCTGCTAGTGACCCTGGGCGTGTCGATCTGGCTGATCGAACCGCAGGTCGAAGAGCCGGCGGTCGATCAAGCGCAGGCTCGGCCCGGCGCCGCGCGGAAATCGTCGGTTACGTCCGCACGTTGGCGGTCTCCTGCTTCGGTTCCTGGGCGAGCATCGCCGGGCTGTTGTTCGCGGTGCTGCCGGCCGGGGCGTGCGCCTGGGACTGGCCCTGCAGTCGAACCTGGCCGTCGACCTGGGAATGGACGAAACTCAGATCGGCTGGCTCAACGTCTGGTCGACCGTGCTGGCCGCCTCGGGCTGCGTGGTGGGCGGATTGGTTTCCGACCGGCTGGGCCGGTTCCGGATGCTGGCGGTGTACGTGGTCGCGATCGCGCTGCCGACGCTCTGGCTGGCCGGGCAGCTGCGGGCGTTCGACTGGATTCTGCCTCGGCCCAAGGACGCGTCCGTGGTGTTGGCTCCAGCGGCGCTCATCGCCGGGTTTTGGGGCGCGGCCTGCGTGTACAATTTCGTCGCCGGGCTCTTGTCGGGGACGCGGACCGCGGTGTATATGGGGCTTTGTCACTCCGAGGTCGCTGGCACGCAGTTCACCGCCTACATGTCGCTGATGAATCTGGCCTTCGCCTATTCCGCCGCCTGGCAAGGCCGCTCGGCCCAGTCGCTGGGCTATCCCACCACGCTGGTGATCGACGCCCTGCTGGGCTGCGTCTGCCTCGCGCCCTTGGCGCTGATGGCCCGCACGATGCCGCGGGAGCGGACGTCGGCCAGTCTTGATCCCGTCCCCGTCGAAGCTCCCTAGCCGGTCATGTCGAAACAAGTGGTCATCGTCGGCGGCGGAGTGGTCGGGCTGTGCTCGGCTTATTACTGCCTGGAGCGCGGTCTGCAAGTGACCGTCGTGGAGCGACTGCCGGCCCAGCGCGACGGCTGCTCGTACGGCAATGCCGGTCTGGTGGTGCCGAGCCACTTCGTGCCGCTGGCCGCGCCAGGCATGGTGGCCCTGGGGCTCAAGTGGATGGGCGATCCTCGCTCGCCGTTCTACATCCGGCCTCGGCTCTCGCCGCGCTTGGCCGCTTGGGGCTTGCGGTTCTGCCGAGCCTGCCGTCCAGACCGAGCCGCGCGGGCCGAGCCGCTGCTCCGCGACTTGCACCTGGCCAGCCGCGCCGCGTTCGAGCAGCTGGCCGACCGATGGGAAAACGAGTTCAGCCTGGCGAGCAAAGGCTCGCTGATGCTCTGCCGCAGCGAGCACACCTGGCACGAAGAAGCCAAGCTGGCCGAGCGGGCCGTGAGCCTGGGCGTGCCGGCCGAGGTGCTCGACGCAGCCGCCACCGCGGCTCGCGAGCCCGACTTGCGGCTGGACGTGGTCGGCTCGGTCTATTATCCGGGCGATGCCCACCTCGTGCCGCAGCAGTTCATGGCCGCGCTGGAATCGCGATTGGCCGAGCGCGGATGCCGCTTCCTCTGGCAGACCGACGTCACGGGGCTGGTCCAGCGGGGGCGCCGCGTGGCCATCGCCAGGACCACGCGCGGCGACCTGGCGGCAGACGAGTTCGTGCTGGCCGGCGGTGTCTGGTCGCGCGAGCTGGCCCGCTCGCTGGGCCTCAACTTGTCGCTCGAGCCGGGCAAGGGCTACAGCCTGACGCTTGCCAATCCGCCGCGAATGCCGAAGCACTCTGCCATCCTGACCGAAGCCCGAGTCGCGGTCACGCCGATGGGATCGACCGTGCGTTTTGGCGGCACGATGGAGATCGCCGGGCTCGATCACCAGGTCCGCAGCGAGCGCGTCGCGGGGATCGTCCAGGCCGCGACGCAGTACCTGCCCGACTTTCGCGAGCAGGATTTTCGCGACGTGGCGCCCTGGCACGGCCTGCGACCCGTCTCGCCAGACGGCTTGCCGTACCTGGGCTATAGCCGCCGCTACGACAATCTGATCGTCGCCGCCGGCCATGCCATGCTGGGCATCAGCCTAGGCCCGATCACCGGTCAGATCGTGGCCCGGCTGCTGAGCAGCGAGCCGGCCGGGTTCGAGCTTTCGTTGTTGTCGCCCGATCGCTTTGGCTGGCGATAGTCGCAGCCCCTAATCGGAAGGGCATTGATCGGAACGAATTGCGAGCGGTAGACTGCTCGTCACGCTTTCGCCCGCGGGGGCCGCCCCGAGAAACACAACAGGGAATTCTGCCGCATGCGCCACGCCCCGATCGACGCGTCGCTGTTCATCGAAAACCGGGCCCAATTGCGCCGACTGCTGCCCCCCGATTCGCTGGCGGTGGTCAATGCCAACGACGTCCTGCCGACCAATGCCGACGGTTCGCTGATGCTCGTCCCCCACAGCGACCTGTTTTACTTGAGCGGCGTCGAGCAGGAGCAGTCGATCTTGGTTATCGCGCCCGGCGCGTTCAGCGAAAGCCTCCGCGAGGTGCTGTTTCTCCGCGAGCCCAACGAAGAGTCGAAGACCTGGGAAGGGCACAAGCTGTCGAAGGCCGAGGCCACGGCCGTCTCAGGCATCAAGACCGTCAAGTGGCTGAGCGAGTTTCCCCGCGTCTTCCGGCAGTTGATGTGCGAGACCGAGAACGTGTTTCTCGACAGCAACGAGCACAACCGGGCCGCGGTCGAGGTGGAAACCCGCGAGGACCGTTTCGTCCACCAGACGCAGTCCCAGTATCCGCTACACCGCTATCACCGGCTGGCCCGGCTGATGCACACGCTCCGCGTGACGAAGAGCCCGGCCGAGATCGAGCTGTTGCGCAAGGCGGTCGAGATCACGGCGGCCGGCTACCGCCGCGTGCTGGCCCACTTGCAGCCCGGCCTGCGCGAATACGAGCTCGAAGCCGATTTCGCCTACGAGTTCATCCGCCAGGGGGCCAAGTTCGCCTACACGCCGATCGTCGGCGGCGGAGCCAACGCTTGCGTGCTGCACTACATCGAGAACGATCAGGTGCTCGAGAGCGGGCAATTGGTGCTGCTCGACGTCGCCGCCTCGTACGCCAATTACAATGCCGATCTGACCCGGACGTACCCGGTCGGCGGCCGGTTCACGCCCCGGCAGCGGGCCGTCTACGACGCCGTGCTGCGGGTCATGCGGGCGTCGATCGCCGGCGCCGTCGTCGGCCGTTTGCACCGCGACTGGCAGGACGACGCCAAGCGAATGATGGCCGACGAATTGGTCGCCCTGGGCCTGCTGACGGCCGAGGAAGCCGCCAAACACACCCGCGACGAGCCGGCCTGCCGCAAGTATTTCATGCACGGCTTGGGACATCCGCTGGGGCTCGACGTCCACGACGTCGGCCACTTGAACCGCCCGTTTGCCCCCGGCTGGGTACTGACCGTCGAGCCGGGCATCTATCTGCCGGACGAGGGATTTGCCGTCCGGCTGGAGAACAACGTCGTCGTCACCGATGGCGGCCCGGTCGACTTGACTACCGCTATTCCGGTCGAGGCCGATGAAGTCGAATCGCTGCTCAACCAGCCGCGCCGCCGCGATTGAAGTCGGGCGGCGGCGAGGGCAGCTATCGCGCCGGCCGCGCAAGAATCAAACCTCGCTGCCGGCCAACTGCCCACAACCGGCCGCGATCTCGATGCCCCGCCGTTGCCGCACGCTGGTCGGAATGCCGGACTCACCCAAGATGGTCCGAAATCGCGCGAGCGCTTCGGCATCGCTCGGCTCGGCCGCGAATCCACCGGTCGGGTTCAGCGGAATCAGGTTCACCTGGCAGCGGAGGCCCGCGAGCAATCGGCCGACGGCCCGGGCCTGCGAGGCGCTGTCATTCCGTTTGTGGATCAGCGTCCACTCGAAAAAAATCTTCCGCCCCATTCGCTCGACATAATGCCGGCAGGCGGCTATCAGCTCCTCGAGCGGCCAGCTGCGCGGCCGGCACCAGGGCCACGCGCTCGGCCTGAGTGGCGGCGTGCAAGGATACGGCCAGCGAACAGGAGCGGCGCTCCGCGGCCAGCCGCCGGATGCCGGCCGGCACACCGACCGTGCTGAGCGTGATCCGCTTGCCGCCGATCGCCAGACAGCCCGGATCGCGGAGGATGTCGAGCGCGTCCAGCACCGCGTCGTAGTTCAGGAGCGGCTCGCCCATGCCCATCAGGACGATATTCCGCAGGGTTTCGGGCTCGCCAGACGGTTCTGCGGCGGGCCAATCTTCGATCACGCGGCGCACGTGCAGCGCCTGGGCCACGATTTCGCCGGCCGAAAGATTGCGGGTGAACCCGGCTTGCCCCGTCGCACAAAACACGCAGCCCACGGGGCAACCGGCCTGCGTGCTGAGGCAGGCCGTCACCCGGCCGCGGTAGCGCATCAGCACCGTCTCGACGCGGGTGTCGTCGGCCAGGCCCAGCAGATATTTGACCGCCAGCCCGTCGGCCGAGTGAATCTCGCGGCAAACCTCCAGCGGCCGGAGCCAGCGGCATTGATCGAGTCGAGCCCGCAATCGGGGCGGCAGCTCTGGCCGCCCGCGGGCAGCCGAGGAATCCGGCCGATAAAGCTCATTCCACAGCCGCGCCGCGTGAACCGGCGAAAAGCCCCATTCGCTCAACCGTTCGGCCAGCCGAGCCCGAGGCAAATCGGCCAGATCGATCGGATCGGAATCGAGAAGCGGAAGTTGCATGGCGCTTGGTTGGCGAGTCGGCCAGAAGTCTCAAGGAGGCCGTCGATGAACTGTTGATTGTCGGCCGAACCCAGCAGCTTGCCAAGCGCAGGCGCGAGGAAACCATGCGCCGAGCCGCCCTACCCTGCCTGGCGCTGCGCGCCGGGCCGCGGGGCTCGTCCCGACCGTGGGGTGGCTGGCACAACCGGCGCAGGCGGCGCTGTTCGGCGGCCCCGATGCGGAGCAGTTCGGACCGGGCTTGCTCGCGCTCGACCGCTTTCAGCGCCCGAATCTTGCAGAGATGGCAGGGCATGTAAACCCGGGCGCCGCAACCGCCACAGCGTTCCACCGGGCCACTGGCCAATGGCGGTTCGTCCGCCCGGGCCAGCCGCTGGGCCTCGTAATCGGGCCGGGTGCCCGTGGCAATCGAAGCGACCACGGCCCGGCTGATTCCGACCATTTTTGCGATCCGTCGCTGCGACCAGCGATTCTCGGCCAGCAGCCGCTCCACTTCCCGGACTTTGGTGATGGGGATCATACGCTTTCCTTTGCACGCGGGTCAGCCAGGGGTATTCGGTCGTGGGTCAGGGGTCGTCGATGTCGTCGCGGTCGATCCAGAAATCGCCCGGGGCAGGGTCGGTCTCCTCGTCCTCCTCGGGGTCGAAATCGGGCTCCAGCGGCCCGTCGGGCGGTTCGTCCCAGGCCTCGAAATCGTCGCCGTCGCTGGATTCGTCGTCGTCGGGGTCGTGGTCGAGCATCGTGGATCGGGGTGAAGGGAGTGGCCGGCGGGCCCTTACCGCAAGTTGGTGGTGACCGCCCGGGCGACGCGGCTTTGGGGCGCGACGGTGGTCATCGTATGACAGGAACTGGCCACATTTCAACCGTTATTTTGACCATAATTATGACCCATTTTAGCCGACCCACCTCAAAATCTCCGCCCTTTTTTTCGTCCCTAGTCGACAATTCCGGGCTAATCACCTAGGATCGAATGCACACCGTGGCGAAGAATCGCCCATCTGAGATAGACGGAATTATGACCCTCGATCCGTACACACCCGACCGCTTGGATGAGCTGGCTCTGCGGTTGCTCGATCTGGCCGGCCAGGCGCGTGGAATGGCCCGGCGGGCGCGGCAGGAACAACTCGATCAGCTCCCGTTGCACGCCAAGAAGGCGCTGGAATGGCTGACCCGGTTGGAAGAATGGGCCCACAAGTCGGGGGCCGATTTCGAGCTGGCGCTCGTACGGCACCGCGGCGCACAGCGGGCCGCCAGCGCCGCTCGCAAAGCATAGCCGGATCGCGGGGCTCTGATCGGCGTGCGGGCTCGCGCCGAAAGAAGGCTCCGTCGTCCCCGCGAGCGGATCGTTTCTACCCGGGCCGGTTAATCCGGCTACAGGTTTGAGGCCGCTTATCGAGTCTGGAGAGGCGGGGGCAAATCGATTGCGGCCCCGGCGACCGGCGCCGAAAACGAGCAGAGACGCGCCGCCGCGCAGGTTAGCGACCGCCAACGATGAAACGGCGCGGACGAAGCCCCTGCCTACGGGCCAACCGCCCCGGAACCACCTTCCCGCTCGCAGCCGCCATGCCGGTCGACTTGATTCAGCTGGTGATCGGGATCGTCTTCGTGGCCGTTTGGGCGTTGGCCTGCCGCATTCTGGTGACTCAGCGCTCGCGCTGAAGCGGAGTCTCGCGCAGCCCAAGCCGGGCTTCGCGTCTCTGACGCGCGCCGAGACCCGCACAACAGGCGACCAGCGTCGCTACTTCGCCAAACCCGGCACGCTGCCTAGCGCCGGCCGGCGGACCGTGTTGTCGTGGCTGAGCAGCCGGCTGGGGCCGATGAAGTAGGTGTGGAAGTCGGCCACGATCAGGTTGTAGGTGACGTCGCTCGGCCCGGTGCTCAGCGAGCGCACCGTCGAGATCGACGTGGCGCCGTGCAACTGCATCCCGGTTTCCAACTGGCGCACCTTCAACCAGCCCCGGCCCGAGACCCAGAACGGATGGCCGCCACTGGCGTCGAAGCTGGCGTCCTCGGTCTCCAGGTGGAGCAGATCGCTCTTGGGGCGAACCGTGGTCCGCAGAACCGGCTTGAAAGCCAGCTCGCCCGTGTCGGCGTCCTGGGCCAGGACGCGATCGCCAACCTTGATCTTCTCGATGCTCACCGCGCCCACGTCGGTCCAGACCTGCGTGCCCGCCGCCAGACAATCGAGCGCCGCTGGCGGCGGCGGCAACTCAATTAGGGCCACGGTCTCGGTCTGGTAGCTGCGGGCCGTGGGCTTGGGATCGGGATAGAAAACCTCGTTCCGCTGGTTCCACCAATCCCAGGCGCTCTTGGGCGAGGTGACCGTGGTATCGAGCACGAGCGACAGGACCCAACAAATCCGCTCGTTGAGCTGCTCGGTCAGGCGGTTTTGCTCCTGCAAATCCTGCTCGCGGGCGGCGGCCAGCTGGGCGATGCCGAACAGGGCGTCGAACAGCGACTCCTCGCCGGTGGCGCCGGGCAGAACCAGCCGGTCGACCTCCAGCTGCATCACCTGTTCCTGCTTTTGCTCATGGGCTTCACGTTTGAAGCCATGGGTATAGAACAGCCGCCCGTCGGTCGAGAACACCAGCGACCTTTCATCCTGAATCGGCGAGTAGAGCCCGCCCAGCAGCGCCGGCACGAAGCCCTCGAGCGGCCGATTGCGGAGCTGCTCGACGGCCGCCTCGCGGACCTCGGCCCAGGGCGAACCCACGGCCTGGCGGGCCAGCGCCAGCGAGGCCTCGCTGCCGGACAGCCGGCCGAACACTTCGACCACCGCGCTGGCAGCGTCCTGATCGAGCGTCGACAGCTTGCGTTCCAGCGCAGCGATGGCAACCGGATCCTTGATCTCGGCCAGAGCCGCCGACGAGCGCTCCCGAAGCTTGGGATCCTTCCGCGAAAAACCCGCCGCGATCCGCTCCACCTTGCCGCTCCATTTCTTGAGCGAAGCGGCCAGCTGCTTTTCCTGGGCCGCGGCTTGCTGCTGCTCTTCGCGGCCTCGCCAGGCGCCTTCGATCCGCTTGAAGCCCAGCTCGGCCCGGGCTTCGGCATGGTCGGGGTCCAGCTCGATCACCCGCGTCAAGTGAGCCCGCTGCTGGTCGAACAATTTCTTCTTGCCGCACCAGCGGGCCAGTTCCAACTGGCCGGCCAGATTCTGCGGATAGCCGTCGCGAATCCGGCGATAGGTGGCCAGGGCGCGTATTCGCCGCGGGGGGCGGCAGCTCGTCGACCCTGGTCCACTGATTGTCGACCTTCACGAAGCCGCTTTGCCAGCGGGCCGGCGGAAAGTCGGGCAGCTGCTTGAGCGCCTCATCGAGCAGCGTTTGCTTGCTGGCGGTCTGACCGGCGGCCTCATACTCGAGCGCATGCTCGACCATCCGCCGGGCGGTTCGCTGCTGCTCGGCGGTGGGCCCGGCCCAAGCGCCGACCGCGGCGAGCGCCAGACCCAATGCGGCCAGGGCCGCTGCCCCGCGAGGGGACTGGCGACAAAGTAAGTTCGCAGCAACTCGCTGTTCCGACGCTCGCCACATAGGTGCCTCCTCGTGTCGCCACATGCCGGCGGTCGCCAACGCCGCCGGCCGCGTCGTCGGTTTGCCTGGGATCACATGAGATAAGCTGCGCCCGGCGGCTCCGCACCGCCACTGGCGCGATCCTACTCATCCTCTGCTAGCGATGCAAATCTTGCCTCGGCGCCGCCACTTGCCTGCTGTTCCAGCCCCGTGCCTTCGACGGCGGCGAAGTTTTCACTCCGGGGCCGCCCTCATGCTACGACTTGCAGCGGGGGGTCTTGAATACGCCATTTGGCATAGTTCGGATTGGCCGGGGGCCGACCCTAACCCGCTGAGGTGCCAGACCTTAGAAGCCCGCGCCGAACCCGATTTGGGTGAACGTGGACCGCCCTCCCCTGCCCCGCCGGCGAGCTAGATTTGTCGAGCGGAACACGCCCCACTCCACGGCAGAGCGAATCACGGCGAAGATGACCTCCACGACCCCAATCGAAGTTTCCGCGCGGCGGCACGGCACCGGTCTGGCGGCGGGGCTGTATGCCCTGACGACGCTCGCCAGCGCCCTGCTGCTTTTCGAAGTGCAACCGATCCTGGGCAAGTACATTCTGCCCTGGTTCGGCGGCAGCCCGGCGGTTTGGTCGACCGCGATGGTCTTTTTCCAGACGCTGCTGTTCGCCGGCTATGCCTATGCCCATGCCAGCCAGCGGCTCTTGCGGCCGAAGGCTCAGGCCGTGCTTCATCTGGCCCTGCTCGTGGCGGCAGCCAGTTGCCTGCCGATCGTGCCCGAGGCCAGTTGGAAGCCGGGCGCCGGCTCTACCGACTCGCCGGCCTGGAGCATCCTGTGGCTGCTCGCGGCCACGGTGGGGCTGCCCTACTTCGCGCTCTCGGCCACGGGGCCGTTGGTGCAAGCCTGGTTCTGCCGGTCGCTGCCGGGCCGCTCGCCCTATCGGCTGTATGCGGTTTCGAACTTTGGCTCGCTGGTGGCTTTGGTCGCGTATCCGTTCTACGTCGAACCGAACCTGGCCGTGGGACGACAGGCCTGGCTCTGGGCGCCGGCTTCGCGGCCTTTGCCGCGCTGTGCGGCGCGTGTGCCTGCCTGGCGGCGGCAACTCGCAAGTCGGACACGGCGCCTGCGGCCGATGACGAGCAAATGAAGCAAGCACCGCCGATTTCCGCCGCGCCAGGACGAGGCAAGCGTTTGGCTTGGCTGGCCTTGCCGGCCTTGGCCTCCGCGATGCTCCTGGCGACGACCAACCACGTCTGCCAGGACGTGGCCGTGATGCCGCTGCTCTGGGTCGCGCCCCTGGCTTTGTACCTGCTGTCGTTCATCGTTTGCTTCGATCATCCCCGCTGGTACCAGGCGCCGGCCTGGGCCGCGGCGGTGCTGGTGCTGCTGGTGGCCGTGGGCCTGGTCGATCAACTGATCACGGCCGGTTCGGGCGTGGCCTTCAGCTTCGGCCAGGAAATCGGGCTGCACCTGGCGGCGCTATTTGCCTATGCGATGCTCTGCCACGGCGAGTTGGCCCGGCTGCGGCCCGATCCGCGGTACCTGACCAGCTACTACCTGCACATCAGCGCCGGCGGAGCCCTGGGGGGCTCGCTGGTCAGCCTGGCGGCGCCGCTGGTGTTCGCCACGTTCTTCGAGTGGCGGTTGGGCCTGGTGGCGGGCTGTCTGCTCGCGGCCTGGGTGCTGCTGGAAAACCGGCCCGAGTCGTTCTTGCGACGCCGCTTCGCCCTGGTCGCGCCGGCCCTGCTGCTGTGCTTCCTGGGCGTCAGTTGCGCGCCGGCCCTGGCGCGGCGCCAAGCGGCGGACCACGACGTGAGCGTGCGGAACTTTTACGGCGTGGTTTCGGTGCAAGAGCGCGACGCGGACGATCCCGCGCGGCACGCCGTTTATTTCCACAGCGGGCGGATCGCCCACGGCCTGCAATTCGTCAGCCCCGAGAAACACGCCGAGCCGACCGCTTATTACGGCCGCACTTCGGGCGTGGGCCGGCTGCTGGCGGCGCTCGCCGAGCGGCGGAAATTGCGCGTCGGGGCGGTGGGGCTGGGCGTCGGCACGTTGGCCGCGTACGCCGAGCCAGGGCAGTATTTCCGCTTCTACGAGCTGAACCCCGACGTCGAGCAGATCGCCCGCGAGCATTTCGATTTTCTCGGCGCCTGCCGCGGCCAGTGCGAGGTGGTGCTGGGCGATGCGCGACTGTCGCTGGAACGCGAGGCACCGCAACAATTCGACCTGCTGGTGCTCGACGCTTTCAGCGGCGACTCGATTCCGATCCATCTCCTGACGGAGGAAGCCTTCGCCATCTACGCCCGGCATCTCCAGCCCGAGTCCCTGCTGGCGGTACACATTTCCAATCGCTACCTCGACCTGTCCGCCGTCATTGCGGGCCTGGCGGAGCGATACGGCTGGCAATCGCGGCGAGTCGAGTCGCCCGGCGATCCGCTGGCCGGAACGTTTCCGGCCGATTGGATTCTGCTGGCTCGCGACGGCACGGTGCTGGACGCAATGGTGCCGGACGCGGCCCCGACGAATGGGAGCCGAGCGGTCCTCTGGACCGACGATCACAGCGACCTGGTCGGCATTCTGAAATAGTCTGAAATAGGGCGCCGGCTCGCGCACCGCACATCGCGGACGACGAACGCGTCATCCGCGCCTGGACTGCGGCCACAGGGCAGTCGCGTTACTTGCTCGCCGCGCTCTTGTCGGCCGCCGGTTCCTCGGGCTTGGGCGCCGGGAAGTTGCGGATCTGCTGGCCGTTGTCCATGTTCCACTCGAACAGCGTGCTGTCCTGGCCGCCGGCCACGACCACCTTGCCGTCGGCTGTCACGGTGGCCGAGTAAATGAAGTCGCCGGGCCCGGTGAACGACCGCTCCGGCCCCTGATTGTCGGCGCTGAACAGCCGCACGTTCTTGTCGCCGCAGCTGGCGACGTACTTGTTGAGCAAACCCACGAATGTCAGCGAGGTGACTTCCTTGGGGAGCGGGGTGGTGGTCAGCTTCTGGTCGCCGGTGGTGAAGTCCCAGATTTTGATCACGTTGTCGGCCCCGCCCGAGGCGAGCACCTTGCCGTCCGACCGCCACGAGACGTCGAGCACGTGATGGGTGTGCCCCTCGAACGTCCGGACCAGGCGGCCCGAGTTGACCTCGAACACCTTGACGAAGCGGTCGGCCGCCGCCGAGGCCAGGTACAGGCCGTCGGGCGAAAACTCGATGCCGAACACCGTATCGCTGTGCGAGGGCGTAATCGTGCGGACCGGTTTGCCGTCGGCCGCGCTCCAGATTTTCAATTCGCCCGAGCGCGAGGGCTCGCCGCCGCCGGTGGCCAGCAGCTTGCCGTCGGGGCTATAGGCCAGGGCCAGCACGCGGTCGACGAACTGGGCCGGATCGTCGACATTGCCGATCGTCCGCTCCAGCGTCCAGGGCGGGGCCCCGTTCCAGACGATGCCCAGCTTGTCGGCCCCGAGCGACAGCACGTCGCCGGCCGGCGTGAAAGCCAGAGCCGCAACCGGTGCCTGGTGGCCGGCAAACTCATCGAGCGGCGTGCCGCTGTCGGTGCTCACGAGACGCACGATCGCGCCCTCGCCACCGACGGCCAACTGGGTGCCGTCGGGCGAGAAGGCGAGCGAACGAAACGGCTTTTCGGCCGCCACGACTTGCTTCTTGGCTTCTTCCGAGGCGGCAGTGACCTGGACCAATTCGGCTTCGGCCGCCTTGGCCGCGGCCTGAGCGACCGGCAGGGCCTCGATCGCCTTCTTGTTCGAGTTGTTGGCGGCCAGCACGGCCTGATCGGCCGCCATGTTGGCGGCTTCGGCGGTGGTGGCCTCCTGCTGGGCCTTGTTGGCCGGGCCGGTGGCGTCCTGCAATTTCTTTTCGGCCGCCTTGCGCTTGTTCTCGGCTTCGTCCGAGGCTTTCTTGGCCTCTTCGGCGGCCTTTTTCAGGTCGGCGTTCTGGGCGTCCTTGTCGGCGGCCTCCTTGGCCTGAGTGGATTTCTCGAGGGCCGCCTTGGCCGCGGCGGCGGCTTCTTGCAGCTCCTTGTCGGCCGCTTCCTTGGCGGCGACGGGCGCCTTGGCGGCCTCGGTCTTTTCGCCCAGCGTCTTGACGGCGGTCTCCTTGGCGGTGGTGGCGGCCTTGATCGCCTCTTCGGTCATCTTGATCTTGGCCTCGGCGTCGGTCGCGGCTTTCTTGTTGTCGGTAACCTTGGCCGTTACCTGGGCAACCACCCGCTCGGCGGCGGCCGCTGCGAGCTGGGCTCGGAGGTTGCCCTTGATCTCGGGAAGCGGCTGATTGTTGGCCGCGGTCCAGGCCTGCGCCGTTTTCGACTTTCCAGAGCCGCACGAGATTCGTGCCCCCGGACGAAGCCAGTTGCAATCCGTCGCCGCGAATCGCCAGGGCCGCGACCGGCCCGCCGGCGTCGATCTGCCTGGTCATTTGGCCGGTTTGCAGGTTCCACTGGCGGATGGCGTTTTCGTCGGCCGCCGAGAACAGCACGTTGGCGTCGATGGGCGAGGCGGCCAGAGCCGTGATCGGCTTGGTATGCACCAGCCACCGCCGGACCGGCCGAGAGCGTCCACAGGCGGATGCCCTTGTCGGCTGCTGCCGTGCAGAACCAGGACTTCCTTCTCACCGCAGGCCGCAATTGCCGTGGCCGGAGCTGCCAGCTCGGCGAACGATTGCTCGGCGACGCCCGAGGCCACGCCGAAGACCAGCACTTCGCCCGGTGCGGCGCCCGCGGCAATCACCCGGCGCCTGTCGGGCGTAAAGGCCACGCTGCTCACGGCGGCCGTGAAGCCACCCAGCGTCGGCTTGGCGCGGCCGCGCCGCCATCGGCCAGCCAGACACGCACTTGCTTGTCTTCGCAGGCGGCGGCGAGCAGCTTGCCGTCGGGGCTGACTGCCAGATCGTGGACCGGCACGGTATTGTTGGCCGAGAAGCCGGCATGCCGCCGGTCGTGGATTCATACGACCGGAGCGTGCCGTCTTCGGAGGCGGCGAACAGCACGGTCGCGCCCGGCTTGTACGCCAGGCGGGTGATCTTCTTCGGCGGGCCGACCAGGGCCCGTTCGGCGTGCGGCATTTGCCGCACTAGCTTCTTGTCGGCCCCGGCCAGCACGACTTCGCCTGTGGCGGCCAGCGTCCCGCAGGCGGCCTCGACGGGGAACGATTCCAGGAGCGTGGCGGTCGTCAGGTCCCAAACGCCCAGCTGCTTGTCGGCGGCGGCGACCAACCGGGCCCCGTCGGCCGAGAACGCGAGCGACCGGGCCGGACCACCGGCGAGCGTGGCCAGATCCTTGCCGTCGGCCAGCTGATAAACCTTCGTCGTGCCGTCGGCCAGCCCGACCGCCAGTCGGGCGTCGTCGCGGCTCAGAGCCAGACCGGCGCAAGCGGCCGGGGCTTCGATCGTCCGGGCCTGGGCCCCGTCGGCCGCGTTCCAGATGCGAATCGATTTTTCGCCGCCCGCCGAAATCAGGTTCGCGCCATTCGGCGGTCAAAGCCAGACCGACGACCGGCGCGGTGTGGCCGGCAAAGTTCTTGCAGCTCCATGCCGTCGGCGGCATTCCAAAGCTTGAGCGAATTGTCGGCCGCGCCCGAAGCGACCTGTGCAGCCGAGGCCGCCAGGGCCACGGCTGTCACCGGGCCGCCGTGACCGGCGAACTTGGCCAGCTCTTTGCTCTCGGCGACGCTCCACAGCCGGGCGGTCTTGTCGGCCGACCCGCTGGCCACCTTGCGTGCCGTCGGCACTCAGGCTGAGTGCCGTGATCGGCCCTTCGTGCCCCGCCAGCGCGGCCACCGGATTGCCCGTGGCCAATTCGCGCACGACGATCGTCGGCTTGCCGCCGACCAGCGTGCCGATCGCCACCCGTTTGCCGTCGCCGCTGGCGGCGATCGCCGTGGCCGGCGCTTCCAGGTCGGCCCCGACGGCGACACCGGCCGGCACGTCGAGCTTCCAGGTGGTCAGCTTGCCCTCGGCGGTGCCCAGGGCGAGCGCATTGCCCGTGCCGTGCAAGGCGACGGCCGTGGCCGGAGCCGACGTGAGCGTCGCGAGCGGCATTGCCTGGGCCACATCCCAAACTCGCACCACGCCGTCGGCTTCGCTGGCGGCCAGGCGAGCGCCGTCGCGCGCTGAACGACAAAGCCGTGACCGGCACTTTGCGTCCGGCGAGCGTTTTGCTGGTCTTGCCGCTGGCGGCCTCGACCAGGGCAATGTTGCCGTCGGCCGCGGCCACGGCAATCGTCCGCTTGTCGCCGCTCTCGGCGACGGCGGTCACCGCGCCGGGAATGTCGGCGATCGTCCGGGTGGGCTGGGCCGGAAGGGCCCAAATCCGCACCAGGTTGTCCGGGCCGCCGGTCGCCAGCCGGTCGCCATCGGCCAGCACGGCCAGGGCGGTGATCGGTGTGGGCGTGTCGATCTTGGCCAGCACGGCCCCGTCGGCCGGGTTCCAAATGCGGATCGTCTTGTCGGCCGAGGTCGAAACCAGCCGCTCGGGCGTTTGCGTCTGTTCGGCGGCCGGCAGGAATTTCAGCCCGCTGATGGGGCCGGTATGGCCGGCCAGCGTCTTGGCCGGCTTGCCGCTGGCCAGGTCCCACAGAGTGATCGCGCCCTTGGCGTCGCCAGTGGCGGCCAGTTTGCCGTCAGCATTGACAGCCGCAACCAGGCCGGGCTCCGCCATGCTGGCCAACTGCAGCCGCTGCACGTCCTGCGGCCGGCGCCAAAGCTTCACCTCGCGGAACTGCGCCGGAGGCGAGCTGCTTGCCGTCGGGGCTGAAGGCCAGCGACTGAACCATGTCCAAGTGGGCCACGCCTTGATTTTGATACAAGCCCCCCTTGAGCAGCTCGGGGTCGGTCAGCCGCGTGACCAGCCGGCCCGAGGGCAGGTGGTAGATGAAGATCTGATTGGCCCGGCCGCAAGCGCCGAACTGGCCGTCGGGCGCGGTGGCCACGGCGTAGATCGGGTTGATGCCCGGCGGCAGTGGCTGCCATTTGACGGGCCCGGCCGAGCCGGTGACCTCGCCGGTGGCGCCCTGGTCGATCCAAAGCTTGATCAGGCCCAGGTCGGCGGTCGACAGGGCCTTGGCCCCGACGTTGTTGTCCGCGGGGGGCATCGCCGGCTCAGCCAGATGGGCGGCCGACTTGAGCAGCAGGCTCTCGCCACTCTTATTGGGCACCACGGCCGGGCCGTCGTCGCCGCCCTTGAGGATGGTCTGCGGCGTCTCGAGCACCAGGCCATTCTCGGCCTTGGTGCCGTTGTGGCAGGCCAGGCAGTTCTTGGCCAGGATCGGCAGGATTTCCTTCTCGAAGTGGACCGGCGCGTTGCGCTTCACGTCGGCGATGGCGATCGGCTGGAGCGCGTCGGCGGCGGGCAAGCTGCCGGCCAGGCCGCAGGCGGCCGTCAGACCGACTGCAAGAACAAACGGACGCAACGACCGAGCGGCAATCGAGCGTGGGGTGTTCACGATGATTCACCTACGGGCGGGAGGAAATTCGGGCGGGCAAGCAGCTGCAAACGCGGTAGCGAAACGAGCCGGCGAAGCGGCCCGGGCGGGTCATTGAATCGATCGAATGCCGGGCCGAGCGGGCGAGTGCCGCGGGCCCAAAACTGCCGCCGCCAGCCGCCAAGCTCGACCTATACCATCATAGTTACGGCCGCTGGCCGGCCATAGCGACTGCCGGTGGCGAATCGAGCGATTTCGTAGGCGGCGGCTGGTGATCGCCGACTGCCTCAAAACGATGCCACGTGTCGGCGATCGGAGTCGCCTCCTACGGTCCGAATGCTGCCACGGTCGCTGGGAACGAATCCTAGTGGTTGAACAAGAACTCCTTGGTATTGATCAGGGCCCAGAGGATGTCCTCGTAGGCCGCTTTTTCGTCCTTCGACTTGTTCAAATGCCCGACCGCCACTGCGACTTCGTCCGATTGCGGCGGGCGGGAATAGACCAGCAGGTAGATATCGCGAATCTTGTCCTCCGGCGTGCGCGTCTTGTCGGCCACCAGGGCCGCGGCCCGGCCACCGCCCGAGGACAACTTGCCCTGCACGTCGCCCGAGTTCAACAGGTGCAGGCTCTGGGCCAGGTTGGCTTCGCTCGATCGCTCGCACTCGCAGGCGCTCGTGCCCTCGGGCTTGCCGAACACCGTGAGGAAGTACGTGTTGTAGCTGTTGTCCGGCAGCTGCACGGC
Organism: uncultured Planctomycetaceae bacterium; assembly: GCA_963828155.1. Taxonomy (GTDB): domain Bacteria; phylum Planctomycetota; class Planctomycetia; order Pirellulales; family PALSA-1355; genus CAWCAX01. The sequence continues at coordinate 167,591 of CAWHDQ010000003.1, read as the reverse complement.
CCGGGTGTCGCCGGGCAGACCGCTGAAAGCCGTCTTGGCGCTGGTCACCTGGTCGATGCTGTCGAGCAGCACTTCGGCCGCCAGCCGCTTGGGATAGTAGCGCGAAAAATTCTGCTTGTCGTGCGCGTTGTAGTCGTTCGGCTCGGAGCTGAGCTGATAGACGTCCGAGCGGCAGATCGTGCGAATCAGATCCTTCAGGTCGAAGCCGCTGTCGACGAAATGCTTGGCCAGCGCGTCGAGCAGCTGCGGATTGGTCGGCGGGTTGGTCACCCGCATGTCGTCTTCCGGATCGACCAGTCCGCGGCTGAAGAAGTGCTTCCAGTAGCGATTGACCAGGGCCCGGGCGAAGAAGGGATTGTCCTTCGTCGTCATCCAGTCGACCAGCGATTGGCGCGGATCGTCGTCGGCCGAGACCGGGGCCGGTTGCGGCGCCCAGCCCGGTCGGCGGCACGGGCTTGCCGGTCTTGGGATTGGTGGCCGCCGCAGCGCCGCGTTTGTGGAAGATCCGCTCTTCGCCCATCTGGGCACCGCGCTTGCGGCCGACCTGCGAGAAGAACGCCGAGAAACCGTAGTAGTCCTGCTGGCTCCACTTCTCGAACGGATGGTGGTGGCAGCGGGCGCACTGAATCCGCAGGCCCAAGAACAACTGGGCCGTGTCTTCGACTTGCTCGTTGGTCTCCTTGACCTCGCGATACCAGGCCACCGGCGGGTTCTGGCCGATCTCGCCCGAGGCCGTCAGCACCTGGCGGACGAACTGGTCGTAGGGCACGTTGGCGTACAAGCTGTCGCGAATCCAATCGTGAAACACGAACGTGCCGCGGGCGCCGGTCGGATCTTGGCGCTTGTTGCGCAGAATCGAGTTCCACTTGTTGGCGAAGTAGTCGGCATAGTCGGTGCTGGCCAGCAGCTTGTCGATCCACTTGTCGCGCTTCTGCGGATCGGTATCGGCCAGAAAAGCGACTGCTTCCTCGGACGTCGGCAGGCGGCCGGCGATGTCGATGCCCGTGCGTCGCAGGAAGGTCGAATCGTCGCACAACGCCGAGGGGGGCATGCCCAGCGTCTTGAGCTTCTGGAACACCAGGTCGTCGATGAAGTTTTTGGCCGGCGGCAGGCTGTCGACCGGCGTGCCCAGCGGCACGTTCGCCCGGAAGACGCCAACCTGACCCTGATAGCGGGCCATGATCGCCACGTCGCCGGTCTGATTGAGCGTCTTGACCAGGCCGGTCGTGCTGACCTCGGCCATCTCGACGTTGTTCGGCTCGAACTTGGTCGTGCCGGTCACGTCTTCGGTTGTGCCGTCGGAGTAATGGGCCACGACCAGAATCTGCTGCTCGCTCTTCTCGCCCATCGTCCGCTCGGTCGGGAACACGTCGATCCGCACGACGGTCGCGTCGTCTTCGTTGCCGTAGGGCATGCCCTGCAGAATCCAGCGCCGCATCAGCCGGTAGGCGTGCGAATCCTGCTCCAGCCGGGTGCCGCCGCCGTGCGGGGCCGCGCCGATCGGCTTGAGCAGCAGCAGGCTCTTATCCGGCGCGGCCGGAAACAACCGCCGGCCGCGGCCCTCTTTGACCAGGTGCTCGAAATCTTCCCGCGGCTCGAAGCCCAGCAGCGACAGCTTGAAGCCGTTCTGCCCGCTCGATTTGCCGTGGCAGCCGCCGCTATTGCAGCTCAATTTGGTGAAGATCGGCACGATCTGATTGGGGAAGTTGACCAACGCCTCGTTGCCCAGCCGCTCGACGCGAACTTTCGTCGCGCCGGCGATGCCCTCGGGCGTCTTGGCGGTGATCGTCGCCTCGCCGTCGGCCAGCGGAACGACCAGGCCCGTGGCGTCGATGCTCACGATGCCGGCCGGGGCGATCTCGTACTTGACCGACCGGGTCAGGTCGTGGAGCTGGCCGCTGGTGAAGCGGCCGGTGACCGCCAACTGCTGCCGGGCGTCCTGGCCGCTAAGCGTAAACCCGCCGTCCGCCGTGCGGCCGGTGTCGATTTGCAGCGATTCCAGCTTGCCGGCCTCACCGAGCCCCTTGGGGGGGGCGGGGGCAGCCAGGGCCAGCGGGGCCAAAACCAGGAGAAATCCGCCGGTCAACGCGAGCGCGCAAACGGCAAATCTGGGCCATGACGCTCGAGCTCCGGGTGGGCTTGGGGCAGGTGGGAATCGACTCAATCGACTAGCGCCAAACTGGTTACCCGCGATTATCTGCGAATGCATCCCCCTCTGCAAGCAAAATCTTTCAACGTGTGTTTATGCGTTGATTGGAGAAGGCAAAGGGCAAAAGGCAAAAGGCAGAAGGCAGAAGGCAGAAAGAGGCGGACGGGAATCCGGCCCGACTGGCTCTGCCGATGCGATCCCGCGGGGTCCTCCGACAGAGTCGGCAACTTCTGCCCAGATTGCCAGAAACCGAACGACGAGGCGTTGGGTTTCCCGGCCGGACAATCTTCTCGCGAACGACCCCGACGACCAACCTCATCGCCCGCGGCGGCAACTCGCGGCCCAAGTGCTCACCCAGCCCCTTCGCGGTGCGCCATGGGTTTTGATAGCATGCGCTGCCGCCTTTGCATCCTCGCGGCTGCGCCGCTCGAGTTCGATTGTCCGCGTCCTTCTGCCTTCTGCCTTTTGCCTTTTGCCTTCTGCCTTTTGCCTTTTGCCTTCTGCCTTCTGCCTTCCCATGCCTACCCCGATGATGCAGCAGTATCTCGACGCCAAGGCGGCCTGCCCGGACGCCGTGCTGCTGTTTCGCATGGGCGATTTCTACGAGCTGTTTCACGACGACGCGCGGACGGCGGCCCGGGTGCTGAACCTGGCCCTGACCAGTCGCGAAAAAGGGGCCGGCGCCATCCCGATGGCCGGCTTTCCGCACCATCAGCTCGAAAGTTACCTGGCCAAGCTGATCGCCGCCGGCCTGCGAGCCGCCGTGTGCGAACAGGTCGAAGACCCCAAGCAGGCCAAGGGACTGGTCAAGCGCGAGCTGACCCGCGTCGTTAGTGCCGGCACCGTGACCGACGACGCCCTGCTCGATCCCCAGGCCAGCAACTACCTGGCCGCAGTCGTGCCGGCGGGCGCCGCGCCCTCGTCGAACGGCAAGCCGGCCGCCCCGATCGCGGGCGTCGCCTGGATCGATCTGTCGACCGGCCGGTTTCAGGCCGCCTGCTTTCCGCAGGCACGATTGGCCGACGAGCTGGCCCGCATCGCGCCCAGCGAGTGCCTGCTGGCCGACGAATCACACTGGGAACTGCCCGAGCTGCCGGGCCGGTTGCTCGTCACCCGGCGGCCGGCCTGGACCTTTGGCGGGCAATCGGCCGCGGAAACGCTCACCCGGCACTTCGCGACCCACTCGCTCGAAGGCTTCGGCTTCGGCGACGATGCCCAGCCGGCCGTCCGGGCAGCCGGAGCCGTGCTGAGCTACCTGATTGAGACGCAAAAGAGCTCGCTGGCCCACATCGACCATCTCGAGCACTACTCGCCGGCCGGCCGTTTGCAGATCGATCAGGCCACGCGCCGCAGCCTGGAACTGACCCAAACCCTGCGCGACGGCAGCCGGCAGGGCTCGCTGCTGGCCGTGCTCGATCGGACGGCCACCGCGATGGGCTCGCGGATGCTGGCCGATTGGCTGGCCAATCCGCTGGCCGAGCGGCGGGCGATCGACGAGCGGTTGGATGCGGTGGCCGAGCTGGTTGACGACGCCCGCTTGGCTGCCGGACTGGTCGAGTTGCTGCGCGGTGTTTATGACCTGGAGCGGCTGCTCGCGCGGGTGACGACCGGCCGGGCCAGCCCGCGCGATCTGAGCTTCGTCGGCCGTACCTTGGCCGCGCTGCCGGCCGTGAAGGCCAAGATCACGGCCCGGCCCAGCGCGCTGCTCGCGCGGCTGGAAACCGAGCTCGATTTGTGCCCCGAGCTGCGGGCGCGGCTCGAAGCGGCCCTCGAGGACGATTGCCCGCTGGCCAGCCGCGAAGGGGGCTTCATCCGCGCCGGCTTCAGCCCCGAACTGGACTGCGCTCCGCGAGCTGGCCACCGGCGGCAAGCAGTGGATCGCCGGTTATCAGGCCCAGGAGGCGGCGCGGACCGGCATTCCCAGCCTGAAGGTCGGCTTCAACAAGGTCTTCGGCTACTACATCGAAATCACCAACACCCACAGCGCCAAGATTCCGTCCGACTACATTCGCAAGCAGACGGTCAAGAACGCCGAGCGCTACGTCACTCCCGAGCTTAAGGAGTACGAGGAAAAAGTTCTCACCGCCGACGAAAAAGCCCACGAGCTGGAGTACCAGCTGTTTCTCGAACTGCGCGAGGCGGTCGCGGCCGGCGCGCGCCGGTTGCAAGCCACGGCCGCGGTGCTGGCCCAGCTCGACGTGCTCGCGGCCCTGGCCGACGTGGCCCGCAGCCGCCGCTACTGCCGGCCGACGATGGTCGACGAGCCGCTGCTGGAGATCGTCGATGGCCGGCACCCGGTGCTCGATGCGATCCTGGCCGAGGGCTCGTTCGTACACAACGACACGCAGCTCGGCGCCGACGCCGGCACGCTATTGCTCATCACCGGGCCCAACATGGCCGGCAAGAGCACCTACATCCGCCAGGTGGCGCTCATCACGCTGCTCGGGCAGTTGGGCAGCTTCGTGCCCGCGGCCCGGGCGACGATCGGTGTGGCCGATCGGCTGTTTGCCCGGGTGGGGGCCAGCGACGAGCTGGCCCGGGGCCAGAGTACGTTCATGGTTGAGATGACCGAGACGGCCCGGATCCTGAATCTGGCCACGCCGCGCAGCCTGGTGATTCTCGACGAGATCGGCCGCGGCACGAGCACCTACGACGGCCTGTCGCTGGCCTGGAGTGTGGTCGAGCATCTGCACGACCGCATCGGCTGCCGGACGCTGTTCGCCACGCACTATCACGAGCTGACGGCCCTGGCCGGCTCGCTGCCGGCGGTCCGCAACTTGAACGTCGCCGTGCGCGAGTGGCAGGACCAGGTCGTATTCCTGCACAAGATCGTGGCCGGCGCGGCCGACAAGAGCTACGGCATCCACGTGGCCCGCCTCGCAGGCGTGCCCGGCGGCGTGGTCGAGCGGGCCAAGCAAATCCTCGCGCAGCTCGAGAACCAGGCGCTCGACAGCCAGGGGGAGCGCGAAGATTGCCCGGCGGCGCCGCTCAGGCGATCTGCAGCTGACGCTCTTCGCCGCCCCGCCGCACCCGGTGGTCGAGGCGCTGACCGCCCTCGACCTCGACGGCACCTCGCCACTGGCCGCACTGCAGTGGCTGGCGGAGTGGAAGGCCAAGCTGCCGGCGACGGAGGAGACGCGTGAACCGCAGAGCCGCGGAGGACGCACAGCGGACATGCGCGGTCCCTACCGACCCTGGCCCGCGGCCTACGGATTGAGCATCGTGTCGGTCACGACGACCGGCTGTCCGGTCGACGTGTTGTACTGGATGCCAGCGTAAGGATACGTCGAGTTGCCGGGCGTACGCTCGTTGGCACCCCAGGGGGTCATCAGCACGGCGTACACCTGATACTGAATATCCTGGCTGATGAACTGGGTGTGCCCGTCACAGAAGGTCATGTTGAAACCCTGCTTGTGATAGCTCGACGGCCGCGCCGTGTTGCTGGTCGACGTGCCGCTGCCGGCCGCGATAGTGCCAATGCCTTGGTTCAGAGCGGGCGAGACCGGGGTGGTGTCTTGCCAGACGATGCTCACCAAATCCTGATTGGCGCGCCTCGCCGCCGATGCCCGTCGCCGTGCCGTAAACGTTGCCGGATGGCGTCGTTGAGATTTGCTGCCACTGCGTGGCATCGGCGTTTTCGGCAAGCAAAATCGTGTTGGTCGTGCCGTCGTGCTTGGAGATGTAGCCCAGGTCGGTCTTGACCTGTGGCCATTGGCTGCCGGAATGCAGAATGTTGTTCGAGCCCACCAGGAATTGATCGAAGAACACGCCGTTCTCCTGCCAGTCAGCCGGATAGGTAGTCGTCGCCGGCACGTCCCAGCGACCCGAGTTGCAGGCATAGCTCAGCGGGTTGGGATACGCGATCGCAGTGACCTTGGTTGCATCACTCGGACAGATCAACACGCTGATCGGCCCGACATACTGCGTGTTGGCCGTGGAAGTATTGAGGTCGTTTGTGAACGACGTCCAGACATCCGTCCTTTCCATGTAGGGCAGCAGCGGCATGATCCAGCTAAGGGCGCATGTCGTGTTCGGTCCTGTCGGAGCGACGTACATACTGGTCAAGTAGGGCATCCGGTCCTTGGCCGCCGCAAATTGCAGGACCGCCTTGCCGATTTGATCGCAGTTGTTGTTGCACTGCGTCCGCCGCGCTGTCTCGCGGGCGCTCTGGATTGCCGGCAACAGCAGGGCCACCAGCATGCCAATGATCGCGATCACGACCAGCAATTCGACGAGCGTAAAGGCGCGACGGCGGCTCATGATGGGAAGCTCCTGAAAGCGCGGGAAGGGATGCCTCGACGGGCGACGCCGCGTTCCAAGCGGAGTCTCTGTTCGCACCCCTCATTGTGCCATGAATCGCCGCAAAAGCCAGCCGGAAAAACGGGGGGCCAGCCCAAGCCGGCTCCGCGTGAGGTTTTCGTTCAACCGCCGTTCGAACGGGCATACACGGCGTTGGCCGCCGCGATCGACGAGCCGGCCGCGAAGCGGTGGCTGCCGCCGGCCAGAATCTGCTCCAGGGCCGCCAGCAGGACCAGCACGTTGGCCTGCCGCGAGCCGTAGCCCATCAGGCCGATTCGCCAGACCTTGCCTTTGAAATCCCCCAGCCCGGCCCCGATCTCGATTCCGAACCGCGCGAGCAACTCGCGGCGCACCAGCGCGTCGTCGATGCCGGGCGGAATGCGGACCGCATTGAGCATCGGCAGTTGATGCCCCTCCTGGGCCGAATACTCGATGCCGATCGCGGCCAACCCGGCCTTGAGAGCCCGGTGGTTGAGCAGATGCCGGGCAAAGCAGTTCTCGAGCCCCTCTTCCAGCACCACCTGCAGGGCCTCGTACAGGCCGTAGGTCATGTTGATCGGGGCCGTGTGGTGATAGACCCGTTCGCTGCCCCAGTACTTGGCCAGCATCGAGACGTCGAGATACCAGCTTTGGACCTTGGTCTTGCGCTTCAGGACGACGTCCAGCGCCCGGTCGTTGAACGTGACCGGAGCCAGGCCCGGCGGGCAGCCCAGGCACTTCTGCGTGCCCGAGTAGAGCGCGTCGATCTGCCAGCGGTCGACCTCGACCGGCACGCCGCCGAGGGCCGTGACCGCATCGACGAGCAAGAGGGCCCCGGCCTCGTGCACGACCTGGGCGATTTCCTCGATCGGCTGCCAGGCGCCGGTCGACGTCTCGGCCATCACGATGCCAACGACCTTCGGCCGGACCTTGGCCAGCACGGGCCGCAGATCGTCGGGCGTGAACACTTCGCCCCAGGGGCGGTCGACCCGAGTGACTTCGGCGCCGGCCCGGCCGGCGACGTCGACCATCCGCCCGCCGAACACGCCGTTGACGCAGACGATCATCCGGTCGCCCGGCTCGATCAGGTTGACCACCGTCGCTTCCATGCCGGCCGAGCCGGTGCCGCTGATCGCCAGCGTCATCGTGTTGGCGGTTCGGAGCACGGACCGCAGCATCTGCTGCATGCCGTTCATCAGCTCGAGGTAGTACGGATCGAGATGGCCGACCGTGGGCTTGGCCAAGGCTTCGAGCACGCGGGGATGGCTTTCGCTCGGTCCCGGCCCGAGCAGGATCCGCACCGGCGGGTTCAACGTCGGCGCCACTGAATGCTTCGTCATACCGCTATTCGCTCGCAAGAGAAGTAACTTCGTCCGTCGCCATTCGCGCTTTGCGCGGCGCCGTTCTCACCCGTTAAGCACACGGGCGGCGTCCCGTGGGCCGCTTCGCGGACGGGGATTGCCCTCTCGATCCTCACTCCGCATCACCAGCTGCCGCGCACCGCTCATCCTCAGGCCACAACTCCACCACACCGGCCCCCCTCACCCCGGCGGGCTCTCCCGCACCAGCGCACTGATCCGCTTGAACTCGGGCGTGCCGGCCGCCTGGCACCACTCGAACAGGGCCGCTTCGGTCGTGGTGAGCGTGGCCCCGCTGGTCTCCAGCCGCCGCAGGGCCATGTCGTGATCCAACTGGCCCCGGGCGCCGATCGCGTCGACCGCCACGTACACCCGTTGGCCGGCGGCCAACAGATCGAGCGCGGTCTGCTGGATGCAGACGTGCGACTCGATGCCGGCCAGTAGCACCTTGGGCCGATCGAGGGCCGCCAGCCGGCCGGCAAACTCGCTCGACGCCAGACAACTGAACGCTGTTTTGGCGGGAATTGCTCCCAGCCGGCCCGCCAGCTCGGCCACGGTGGGCCCGAGGCCCTGGGGGTATTGCTCACTGCCTAGGACGGGCACCTGGAGAATTTCGGCCCCATCCAGCAAACGGCGGATATTCCAGACGATCCGCTCGTGGCCGGGAATCAGCCGAATCAGCTTTTCCTGCACATCGACCACGAGCAAAGCCGTGTCGGCTGGCACCATCAGTTCCGGGCTGCGGGCTGTGGGATCGAGCGGTTCCATGCGGCCTAGCATAGCGAATCGGCCCGCGGCCGACGAGGATCGGGCGGGCACGTCGCCGCGCTACTCGCCCGGCTCGGCCGGTGGCTTTTTGCGGCGGGCCGGCGGCGAGGACTTCTTCCGTCGCGCTTTGCGGCCCGCGGCCGGCGAAGCGGACGCGTCGTCCGCGGCACTCGGCGGCTGAGCCGCGGTTGGCCCAGGGGGCGCGTCGTTGGAACTCGCTTCCACGGCGTCCAGCGGCGCTTCGTCCGGAGCGCGTTTCGCTTTGCCCCGCGAGCGTTTCGGTTTGGCCGGCTTCGCCTCAGGACTGGTGCGGTCGTAGTTGTCGACTTCCTCGGGCTTGATCGCTTCGCCGGCCGCCTCGCCGGGCATGATCCAGATTTCGCCGAACAGGTCGTTCTGGTCGGTCCGCACGTGATAATTCCGCACCAGTTCCAGCACGGCCAGAAAGATTCCGACCAACGCCGACTTGTGCATGCCCGGGCGGAACAGCCCCTGGAAGCGCAACCGGCCCTCGGCGGCCAACTGCTCCTGAATCTGGGCCATGTAGACATGAATGGGCGTGTCGTCGTAAACGATGTTCGAGGGCTGCACCGCCTGGTTGTCGCGCATGATCCGGCCAAACGCACTGACCAGATCCCACAATTCGACCTCGCGGATTTCCTCCTCGGCCAGGTCGCGGGTTCGCGGCGGCAGATCGTCGCCCAGCCGCGGAAACCGCTCCTGCCAGCTCCGGGCCCGCTCTTCGAGCATGCTGGCCGCGTCCTTGTAGCGCTTGTATTCCAGCAGCCGGCGGACCAATTCGTCGCGCGGGTCGGGCAGTTCCTCGGCCTCCTCGCCGCCGTGCGGCAGCACCAGCCGGCTCTTGATCTCCAAGAGCGTACTGGCCATGTCGAGGAAATCCCCGATCTGGTTCAGATCCAGCTCGCGCAATAGCTCGATGTATTCCAGGAACTGGGTCGTGATCGGCGCAATCGGAATGTCGGCGATCTCGACCTCGTGCTTCCGCACCAGGTACAAGAGCAGGTCCAGCGGCCCGCGAAATATCTCCAGCTCGACGCGAAAGCTCATATCGCCTGACCCGGAGGGCAAAACAGGGCGGCGGCCAGTCGCCGGCGACGCCAGGGCCGCCCGTGCATGATCCAGCCCCGAGCGCAGACTGGCAAGATCGATCGCGCAGGGGATCCGCGCTTTACAGACGCGGGAGCGACCAGAGCACTGTCTCGCAGCGGCGCCAGATCGGCGGGACGCAAATCACTCGGGGCCGCTAGTGGCGGATGCCCGAGTAGTAGTGCGAGTAGTTCATGTACCGGGCGTGAAAGCCGGCCGAACCGCCGCCGCCCCGGGCCCCGCCGTTGTTGACCTGGTTCTGCAGCCGGTTGATTCCGGCGCGGTTAGCCATCGCGGCCTGGCGGCCTTCGATGAACGGCTCGACCAGCGTTTGATACTGGCCCGGATTGCCCCCCGGAATGCCGAACTGATCGGGAATCAGCAGGTTCAGATAGGGACTGACCGATGGGCGGCGAAACGGATCCTGGGCGGCTGCCGAGCCGCAGCTGATCCATCCGCCGACAAGCCCGACCAAGGCAGTCGCGGCGAGATATCGTAAAGCTGTGGCATGGTCCGCCCCTTTTTTTCTGGACAACACCATTGTACCCCGCGGCGACGGAGGCAACAAGTTTCACGGCGTCGCGAGCGCCCCATTCGGTGCGGCAATTGCCAGACTGCCGGCTCGGCGTAACAATGCTCGCAGCCGCAAGGAGTTGTCGACGACTTCTGCCGGCTGTAGCAGCCCGTCCTGTTTTTCCGGCCGCCCGCCGGTTCCCCTTCGAGTGAGTGATCGATGAGCCCCGCGGACCGCATGACCGTGCCCAAGTTCACGGCCCTGAAGCGCGCCGGGCAAAAGATCACGATGCTCACGGCCTACGACTTTGCCACGGCCGCGCTGCTCGACGCCGCCGGCATCGAGGGCATCCTGGTCGGCGACACGCTGTCGATGGTCGTTCAGGGGCATCCGAATACCCTGCCCGTCACGCTCGACCAGATGATCTACCACGCCGAGATGGTCGGCCGGGCCGTCCACCGGGCCCTGCTGGTGGTCGATCTGCCGTTTCCCGACGGACATACTGGCCCGCTCAAGGCCGTCGAGCACGGCGGCCGGATTCTCAAGGAAACCCGGGCTCAGGCCGTCAAGCTCGAAGGCGGCGCCGACCAGGCCGGAACGATCGCGGCCCTGGTAGCCGCCGGCATCCCGGTGATGGCCCACTGCGGGCTAAGGCCGCAGAGCGTCCATCAGCTGGGCGGCTACAAGGTGCAGCGCGACGAAGACCGGCTGCTGCACGACACCCGGGCCGCCGAGGCCGCGGGCGCGTTTGCCGTCGTGCTGGAGTGCGTACCGGCCGCGCTGGCCGACAAGATCACCCGGGCCGTCGGCATTCCCACGATCGGTATCGGAGCCGGGGCCGGCTGCGACGGGCAGGTGCTGGTCACCAACGACATGCTCGGCCTGACGACCGGCCGCGTGCCCAAGTTCGTCAAAGCTTATGCCGACCTCAAGAGCACGATCGCCCAGGCCGCCACCCGGTTCCGCGACGAAGTGCGAGCCGGCACGTTTCCCGGCCCCGAGCAGACCTTCGACCGCTAAGGGCCGGCTTGCTCGCGCGGCACTCCGGCGACCGGGTTGCCGCCGGCAAACGATGTAATTTTTCTCACGCGAAAGCCGTTCCATGCCCAACCGCCTGGCCAACCAGACCAGCCCCTACCTGCTCCAGCACGCGGGCAATCCGGTCGACTGGTACCCCTGGGGCCCCGAGGCCCTGGAGCGGGCCCGGCGCGAAGGGCGGCCGATCTTTCTGTCGATCGGCTACTCGGCCTGCCACTGGTGCCACGTGATGGAGCACGAGAGCTTCGAGAATCCGGCGATCGCGGGCCTGATGAACGAGCATTATGTGTGCATCAAGGTCGACCGCGAGGAGCGGCCCGACCTGGACCAGATCTACATGAACGCGGTCCAGCTGATGACCCAGCGCGGCGGCTGGCCGATGTCGGTCTTTTTGACGCCCGACTTGCGGCCGTTCTACGGTGGCACCTATTGGCCGCCGCACGCCCGGCACGGCATGCCGGGCTTCGATCAAGTGCTCCTGGCCGTGGCCGACGCCTGGCAGAACCGCCGTTCGCTGGTGCTGGAACAGGCCGGCGATTTGACCGAGAACCTCCGCGAGATCGGACGGCTGCCGGCCGCTGACGTCGAGCTGAATGGCCGGCTCCTGGACGCCGCGGCCGCGGCGCTCGGCCGGGCATTCGATGCGCAGTACGGGGGCTTCGGCCGGGCGCCGAAGTTTCCGCATCCGATCGATCTGCGCTTGCTGGTGCGGCTGGGCGCCAGTGGCAACCCGCGAGCCCTGCAGATGGCCACGCTGACGCTCGACCGAATGGCGGCCGGCGGAATGTACGATCAGCTCGGCGGCGGCTTTCACCGCTACTCGGTCGACGAGCGGTGGCTGGTCCCGCACTTCGAGAAGATGCTCTACGACAACGCCCTGCTGACCGGCGCTTATGTCGACGCCTATCTAGCCACGGGCCACGAGCGCTTCGCTCGGATCGCCCGGCAGACGTGCGACTACGTGCTGGCCGAGATGACCGACCCGGCTGGCGCGTTTTACAGCACCCAGGACGCCGACAGCGAAGGGGAAGAAGGCAAGTTCTTTCTCTGGTCGCCCGACGAGATCGCCGCCGTGCTGGGGGCCGAGCGAGCCGGCACGTTTTGCGAGGTCTTCGATGTGACGGAGCGGGGCAATTTCGAGGGCCGCAACATTCTCAACCTGCCGCGGCCGATCGAGGAGGTCGCCCGAGAGTTGCAGCGCGATCCAGCCGAGCTGACCCGCGAGCTGGACGCGGCCCGGGCCGAGCTGTATCAGGCCCGGTCGAAGCGAGTCGCCCCGGCGCGGGACGAAAAAGTGCTCGTGGCCTGGAACGGCCTGATGATCGAGGCCCTGGCCGAAGCGGCCACGGCGCTCGACGAGCCGCGCTATCTGAAGGCCGCCACCCGGGCGGCCGATTTCCTGCTCGCGAACCTGCGCCGACCCGACGGCCGCCTGCTGCACTGCTGGTGTCAGGGCAAGGCGACGCTCGACGCCTATTTGGATGACTACGCCGCCCTCGCGGCGGCTCTGGTAGCGCTCTATCAGGCGGGCTTCGAGGAGCGGTACGTCGCCGCCGCGGTCGAGTTGACCGAGCAGATGCTGGCCCACTTTGCCGATCGCGAGGCGGGCGGATTCTTCTACACTGCCGGCGACCATGAGCAGTTGATCGCCCGGCCCAAGGAACTGATGGACAATGCCACGCCGAGCGGCAACGCCCTGGCGGCGACGGTCCTGGTGCGGCTGGCGCTGCTGACCGGCCGCGACGATTTCCGCTCCGCGGCCGAAGAGACATTCCGGGCTGCATCCGCCGTGATGCTCCGCACGAGCATGGCCGCCGGCCAATTGCTCCGCGCGCTTGATCTGCAATTGGGCCCGAGCGCGCAGTTTGTCATCGTGGGCGAGCCGCAAGCGGCCGAGACGCGGGCCCTGCTCGCCGAGCTGCACCGCCGCTATCTGCCCAACAAAGTGGTTGCGCTGCGCCAGCCGGCGCGGCGGGCGAAGCGGCGCTCGACCCGCTCTTCGCCGGCAAGCTATCGCACGGCGGCCAGCCCACCGTCTACCTGTGCGAGAATTTTTCCTGCCAGGCGCCGCTGGTGGGTGTTGAATCGTTTGGCGAAGCGCTCGATGGGTTGGCCGACCACCGGAGGTAGCGGCGGGGTCGTTAACGCTTCGCATCGTTCGGCCGCAGGCTCAGAATCAGCTCGACTTCGCCCAGCGGCTCGCCCAGTTCGGCGGCGATCGCGGCGCTTGAGAGGCCCCGATCGGCCAGCCGGTAGACACTGCCGGCCCGGCCGACCAGGGCCACGGCCGCCCGTTGGGCGTCGGCCCGTTGTGCCGCCGGATCGAGCGCCGGCAGCTCGGCATCGGCCCGGTCGGGCCAATCGTGGATCGGCTTGGCGTGCAGAGTTTCGGTGTCGGCAGTGTGGGCCAGCGGCAGATCGTCGACCTGGCCCGAGCTGCGCTGCCAGAGTCCGATCTGCTCGGCCCGGTGGATTGCCGCTTCGAGCCGATGGGTCGCCGCTCGGGCGTCGGCGATCAGATGCTGAACGATCACGATCTTGCTGTCCAACTGGCCGGCCAGGTCGCGGGCCAGCTCATGCATCTCGACTTCCCAGCGAGCCATTGCCCCGGCGCGTCCAGATGATGGCCGGCCGGCCCGTGCGGCCGATGCGGGGCGTGCTCGACCGGCGGCAGCCTGCCAGTCGCGCCGCGGCGCTGCGACTTGCGCAGCAGGACGAAGGCCACGAGCAGGGCCCCCATCAAAAACAGGATCGTCGAATTGTCCATCGCCGCGATCCTTCGCTTCGATGCCCACGTGGCGGCGCGCTGCACAAAGAAAATGGCAGCTCAGCCGTCAACCCGCTATTGGAGACAGGACCCACATACCGTGGGGGCAAGCCCCACGGCTCGCTGGCTTGATGCCACGCTGCTTCAACGCTCCATCATCCCCCGTATCCCCTGCTGCATCCCCTGTATCTCCTTCACTCCCACCGGCCGCGCCCGCCTGGCGGCGTGCTTTCATTCTTCGTTTTTATGCCTTCTGCCTTCATCCTTCTGCCTTGGAAGCGTACGCTTTTTGGGCCGCGGCGTACACGTCTTTCAGCGGCACGTGGTGCTGCCGGGCCAGTTGCTGGCACGACTCGTACTCGGGCGAAAATCGCGGCGGCTCGGCCGCAAACCAGGACTGCACGCCGTCGACCGGCCCCCAGGGCGTGGCGACCTGGTGCTTCTCGCGGCGGAGCGTGCTGCGGCGGACCGCGTAGCGGCGAACGCCCAGGGTGCCCGTCTCGCGGAAGAGAATGCTTTCGAGCGGCTCGATGTCGGCCTCGCGGCCCAGCAAGCTCAGCATTACGGCCGGCCGCGATTTTTTCATCTGGATCGGCGTGGTGAACACGTCCAGGGCCCCGGCCTGGAAGAGCAGCGTCGTGGCGTAGCCGACCAGCTCGCCGCTGACGTCGTCGAGGTTGGTCTCGAGCATCCAGACCTGCTCGCCGATGGATTCCGAGGTGGCCGTGCCGACCAACAGCCGCAGCAAATTGGCTTGCTCGGCCAGGTCGCGTTGGCCGGCGCCGTAGCCGATTTGCTCGATCGACATCGCCGGCAGCGGGCCGTAGCCGCTGCACATCGCGGCCAGGATCGCGGCGCCGGTCGGCGTGGTTAGCTCGCTCTGGACGCTGGACGGGGCGATTGGCACCCCCTTGAGCAGCTCGCCCACCGCCGGGGCGGGCACGCTGCAGCGGCCGTGGGCGATCTCGATGAACCCGCCTCCGGTCGGCACCGGCGAAGCGATGATTCGCTCGACGCCCAGCAGGTCCCAGCCGATGGCCGAGCCGACGATGTCGGCGATCGAATCGACGGCCCCGACTTCGTGGAAGTGGACCTTTTCGATCGTGCTGCCGTGGACCTTGGCCTCGGCCTCGGCCAGGCGGCGGAAGATTTTGCCGGCCAGCTCTTTTTGCCGCCCGCTGAGCGTGCTGCCGTCGATCATCGCCGTGATGTGGTGCAGGTGGCGGTGCTTGTGCTCCGGCTCGTGCTCGACCGTGATCTGGGTGGCCCGAAAACCCTTCTTCTTGACCTCACTGGCAACCAGCCGCACGCCCGGCAGGCCCAGCGAGGCGACGCCGGCCTGGATGGCCACCAGATCGACCCCCGCGTCGACCAGAGCCCCCAGCGTCATGTCGCCGCTGATTCCGCTGGCACAATCGAGATAGGCAATCCGCATGGCTATTTGGCACCTGGTTAGAATGATTCGGTGCCCCAGTATAGGACAGTCGCGGGCGGCTGACACGGGGGCTGCGGCGTTTGCACCGAGGGTATCTCAGTCGGGCAAAAACAATTCCGCATGAACGACACGCAAGCCGCGACCGATCATCCAGGCAGTGATTCGCAGCCGCGCAGGAAGCGCCGGCTGGGTGCCTTCAGCTTGCGCACACTGCTGGTCGCGATGCTTCTGATCGGCGCGGCGCTCGGCTGGCTGATGCGCGAGCGGCGCTTCATCGCCGAGCGGCGCGAGCGGCTGGAGGCGGCCCGCGATTGCGTCAGCTTTAACTACGGCGACCCGCGGCAAGCCGCATTGAACCGTTGGATCTTCGGCGAGAATTGGCCAGCGTACGTGAACACAGTGCAGATACAGGGCGACGAACCGACGACCGGCGAGGCCCTCACGTGCCTGGCTGCAATGCCGCAACTGAAGGGACTTTATGTCTTTCGCTGTGCACACATATCGGACGACGAACTGCTGAGCATGGGGGTACTGCCGAACATGGAAAGTTTCCTCATGGATGATTGTGCGTGTATTACGGACGCAGGGATTGCGGCGGTCACGCGAATGCCAAAGCTCCGGCTCCTAGACATTACAAATGCCAATGTCTCGGACGCAATCATGCGCCACATTGCGGCTTTGAAAGGGCTCGAGAGGCTCGATCTGACGGCAACAAAGATCAGCGATGCGGGCCTCGCGTCGGTTCAGCATCTTGAACTCTTGCAGGAACTTGTCCTTATGGACACCCAGATTACCGGAGCGGGCCTTGCGCACTTGGCTCACTGCCAAGCGCTGGCTGGGCTTACGCTGGACGGAACCAACGTCAGCGACGATGGGCTGGCGGCGCTCGCACCACTCCGAGCGTTGATATCCCTCTCCTTGTGCCGCACTCAGATTACAAATGGCGGCGTCGTTCATCTAACCCGACTCCAAAGCCTGAGGGCTCTTTCCTTGCAGAATACGATGATCGACGACAGAGGCGCCGCCGAACTTGTCGCACTCCTTTCCCTTCATGAGCTGGATGTCAGGGGGACCCGCATGACGTCCAAGGGCGTGGCAGCACTGCGGGCAGCGATGCCGCGGTGCCAGATAAATGGGGTTGAGGACTGCAGTTTGCCGCTTAGCAATTGACCTGGGGCTGGCAACGCGAGTACAGTACCCCCCGCGCCGGGGCGGCTCCGTAGGTCGCCAGAATACAGGCCCAAGCGTCCTTAGTGTCCCAGCAACCGCCCAATCGTGAATCTCACAGCCACTTCGCCGTGTACCGAGCCGCTGGCCGCCGCCTGGGGCAGCTTGCCGGCTGAAATGCGCGTGCTGTATGTCGTCGCCCGGCGGGATCTGGCCGCCTGGCTGGCCGGGGCCCTGAGGGCCGATACGCGCCAGCCGAGTGCTGCTCGACGAGGCGGTCGGGCCGGCCGCGGGCCTGGCGGCCCTGGGCGAGCGAATCTACGACGCCGTGCTGATCGGCCACGATCCGGCCGAGTTCGATGCCCTGGAATTCGTCGAAGGACTCCGAGCCGGCGGCGCCGAGGAGCCGATCCTGCTGCTCGGCGCCCAGGCGGAGTCCGAGCTGTCGGCCTACGCCTACGAAGTCGGGGCCGATGCCTATCTCTGCCTGAAAACGACCACCACACGGACTTTCCTCTGGACGCTCGCCCGGGCCATCGAGCGGCACCGGCTGATCGCCGAGAACCGCCGTCTGGTCCAGACCGAACGCAACCGCGGCCAGCAGCAGCAAAGCGAGGCCGAGCGCCTGCTCGCCGCCCAGCGGGCCCTGGTCGATCAGTGCCGGGCCGGCGGAAACTCACGCCCGGCCGGCAAGCCTCTGGCAGAGCCGCTGCGGCGACATTACCGCGAGCTGCTCCGCGCCCACGTCATCATGGGCTCGGGCAATCTGTCGGCTGAGCTGGCCGCCCTGGCCGGTGAATTGGCTGCTGCCCAAGCGTCTTCGGCCGAAGTGCTGGCCCTGCACGCCGACGTGGTCGAAGAACTCGTCCGCGGGCTCGCCAGCCGCGGCGCCCGGCACGTCATCAGCCGGGCCGATCTGCTCGCGCTGGAGCTCTTGGCTCACCTGGTCGACCGCTTGCGGGACTGAACCGCCGCGGCGCCTTTCCCGGCTTCCCTTCGGCGTCTCACGCTTTCCTGCGCCGCCCCGCCCCTCGGCAGCTTGAGGCCGATTTTTCCCGATTTAGAATCTCGCGGTGTCGGTTCGCCCTTGCCGTTCTTATCTTCTCAGGGTTCGCTCGAGCATGAAAAACATCACACTCAATGCCGACGGCGTGATCGGCGCACTAATGTTCGGCGCGCTCGTGGCTGCGCACGCACATGGTCGTGGTCAAAGACTTCGACAAGATCGCCACGCTGGTCGTCCCGGGCGTCATCGGCGGGATGTTGCGGGCAATTTCGGCTGGGACCTGATCTTCAAGAAGAACGACGAGAGCTAGACCAGTGGGACGTAAATGCGCGGCTGATTCCGCACCCCTAATGTGAATACGTCGAACAACAGAGTTGCCACGTCGCCGGCGACTCGTCTCGCGTAAGCGTTGCTGGATTCAAATTTTATCTTGTTGGCCAGCGTCAGCACGGGCAGGCAGCCCTCGCGCCACGAGTCCAAGATCACCGCATTGAGCGAATCCGGGCCCTCTTGGTTGCGGTTGTCGGTGAACAGAACCCACGGTTGTCCTGGCAAAAACGCCACAATTGCCGATCGTCGACCCCTCGGTCGAGGCCGACATCTGCGAAAGTCGCGAAGACAATCCCACAGTCTGCCAGCAACTCCAGCAATTGTTCGGCCTGCAACTGTCCTGTCAGGTAGGCCAAGTGCCCCTGGACATTGGCGTCGGCAAGCAAGCCCGGCATGCGGTG
Organism: uncultured Planctomycetaceae bacterium; assembly: GCA_963828155.1. Taxonomy (GTDB): domain Bacteria; phylum Planctomycetota; class Planctomycetia; order Pirellulales; family PALSA-1355; genus CAWCAX01. The sequence continues at coordinate 149,273 of CAWHDQ010000003.1, read as the reverse complement.
TTTCAGCGCTTAGCCGTGGGCCTTTTCCTGATCCGCCAACCACTCGCGGAACGTCGGAAAGGTGTCCAGTGGTCCCTCCGCGTGGCCTTCCGCCGCGTTCGCCGCGTCGCGTCTGGATTGCCACTCTTTGAAGCGTTCGAAGGTGGACCGAGCCCTCTCCGCCTGCTGCTTCACCTCAGGCGGATTGCCCTGAGCGAGTCTTTCCTCGATCCTGAGGTGCTCGGCCAAGACGGTATCGGGATGGTTCAAGATGTAGGCCCGCGCAGCGGCGACCTGATCGAGCGTCAAATGGTAGACGCGGCAGATTTCCTCCTCGGTCATGCTCGGCTCAAGAAAATAGGGGAGCAGATTGTAGACGGTAATGCGTGTTCCGGCGATCTCCGGTCCGCGCCCGCGATCCTGGATGAGTTCAGGCATCATGGCTCCCCCCAGCGAACAATTGAGTCAACATCCAACTCCAGTCTACGCAACCGAATTGACGTCGCCAACTTCGTTCATAACGCGTGTTAGGCCCCGATAGAAATGTCCCCCTTGTGAACCCGATAGAAATGTCCCCTTCGGTTTAGATGGGAATCAACTCGTTCTTCGTCTTCTTCGCCCCGCCCCTGCTCGCCAGGCGCAGCGGGGGTGGAACTAGTGCAGAAGCGGAGCCTGGCGAGCAGGGGCGGGGCGACGCGGCCGCGGCGGGGGCCCGCCACGGGTGGTTCTGTGGCGGCGTGTGTCCCAGCCCGTTGAAGCTATATGGCCCGCCGGCCGGTTGCTTCTCGCGACGGGGTCGCTCGGGTAGCTCTTGCCAGCTCAAGCTCCGACCGCGATGCACAAGCTCGATGCGACCGTCCAGTTGCTCGACCACCAACACTCGCTTTCGAGCCAGGCCGGCCGATCGTTCATGCTCGCCGATCTGGAACCAACGCCCGCGCCACTGGACCGTCCAATCGTTTTGTACCACGCGGCTCTCGTGGAATGCCAGGACTCGCTCCAAATGGACGCCGCGCGGGACGCGACGGTGCAGATCGACCTTGGACGCGGCGGCCACGACGAACCGCCGCTGCAAGTCCGGCAAGAACTGCTCCTCCAGGAATCGATTCGCGCTCGCCAGATCACTGATGCCCGCCAGCCGCAGGGCTTTGATCAGCCGGTCCTGAAACACCGCGTGCCGACGCTCGACGCGGCCCTTGGCCTGCGGGCTGTGCGCAAGGATGAGCTCGACGTCCAATTCCTGCATCGCCCGACCAAATTGCGTTAAAGCCCCGGTTTCTCGCAATTCTTCGTCGGTTGTGGCGTCCCGGGTTGTCTCGTAAATACTATCGCGGTCGACGTACAATGTGCGCGGCAGCCGACGCAGCTTGACGTATTCCCAGAACGACGTCATCGCTGCCACGGTCGTCTCCGACTCGAAGAACCGGGCATACGTCCAGTTCGTAGCGTCGTCGATCATCACCATCAGCGAAGCCTTTGGACGGCGGCCCTCGAACCAGTCGTGCTCCGAGCCGTCCATCTGCACCAGCTCGCCAGCGTGCTCCTTCCGTGGTCGCCAGCGACGGTGCTTGCCACGCTTCCGCTTCGCTTGCCACAGGCCCGCGCTCATCAACCACTGTCGCAGCGTCTCGACGCCCAGGACGATCTGGTGCTCGCGAGCCAGGTACTCCGCCGCCAGGGTCGGCCCAAAGTCGGCGTACCGCTGGCGATACAGCTCCAGCACTCGTTCCCGCCGTGTCGAATCGCTGCCCCGGTTCGAGGCCCGACCACGCAGCCGATGCACCAAGCCGCGATCTCCTTCGTCAAGAAAGCGGGCATACGCCCGCTTCACCTGCCGATAGCTCACGCCGACCAACTCGGCGGCCTTGACCAGCGTGATCTCCCCCCGCCTCACGCGGCCGAAAACCTCCAACCGCTTCCGCTCCCCGCGACTCATCGTAAGTGTCTCCATAGCAGCCTCCTAGAGGCTGCAGCATGGGGACATTTCTATCGGGGAGAAGGGGGGACATTTCTATCGGGTTATGACACTTCGTTCATGACGCGGTGCTCTTGACGCCTGTGCTTGGAGCAGACACCGGCGGATTGATGTGCCGCGGCGCACGCATTGAGCAAGAGGGACGTGAACCGCCGACGACTGGCAGCCGAGGGGGACTATCGGTCCTTCTTCCCTCTCCGTCCCGCTCCTGGCCGCCCGGGGCGATAGCCGGCCGAGGGGGATTTGCCTGGCCGCGAGCGGATGTGGTCGCCGGAGCGCTGCTCGTTGACGGCGGAATTCGCTCGGCGGCGACGGCGATCGAGCGCCTGCTTGGGCGGCTGGTCGGGAATGAGACAATCGCAGCCCGAGCCGATCAGGTCTTGCCGGCCGGCCTGTTCCAGGGCCCGGCGGACCTCGAAGTAGTTCTCCGGCTTGAAGAACTGCATCAGCGCCCGCTGCAATTTGCGATCGCGCAGGTGCCGGGCGATGAACACCGGCTTGCGGGTGAACGGGTCGATGCCCGTGTGGTACATGCAGGCCGCGATGTCGAACGGGCTGGGAATGAAATCCTGCACCTGGTCGGGCTCGTAGTGATTGCGCTTCAGGAACAGCGCCAGCTCGATCATCGCGTCGAGCGTGCTGCCCGGGTGGCTGGCGATGAAGTAGGGGACCAGAAACTGCTTCTTGCCGGCCGCTTTCGAGGCTTTGGCGAATTCGCGGGCGAACAGGGTAAAGTCGTCGACGTCGGGCTTCTTCATCAGGGCCAGCACGTCCGGGTCGATGTGCTCGGGCGCCACCTTCAAATGCCCGCCGACGTGGTGCGTGGCCAGCTCGCGCATGTACTCGGGGCTCCGCCGGGCCAGGTCCATGCGAATGCCCGAAGCCACGCAGCACCTTCTTCACGCCCGGCTCCTCGCGGGCGGCCTGCATCAGCTGGACAAGCGGGCCGTGATCGGTCCCCAGCAGCTTGCAGATCGTGGGATGCACGCAGCTCAGCCGCCGGCATCGGCTTCGACCTCGGGCCGCGGGCAGCTCATCTGATACATGTTGGCCGTCGGGCCCGCCGATGTCGCTGATCGACGCCCTTGAAGTCGGGCTCGGCCGTCATCCGGCGGATTTCGGCCAGCACCGACTCCTGGCTGCGGCTCTGGATGATCGCGGCCCTCGTGGGCCGTGATCGAGCAAAACGTGCAGCCGCCGAAGCAGCCGCGCATGATCTGGACCGAGTCCTTGACCACTTCGATAGGCCGGAATCTGTTGCGCCGCCGTAGCTCGGATGCGGACGCCGGTAAAGGGCAGCCCGTAGACGCGGTCCATCTCCGCCTGCGCCAGCGGCAGTGCCGGCGGATTGACGACCACCGCCTCGCGGCCGTGAAATTGCACCAGCCGCCGGGCGTTGTGGGGATTGGTCTCGTTGTGGGCGATCTTGGTCATCTCGGCGAAGGCCAGCTTGTCGCTGGCCACTCGTCTCGAACTAGGGCAAGCTCGAGCGATGTCGCCTCGTCGGGCGGCGGCTTCGCTGGCCCCCAGCCGATAGGCCACGCCCCGCATGTCGCGCAGGTCGCGAATGGTTTGCCCGGCGCGCCAGCCGCCGGACGATCTCCATGATCGCCCGCTCGCCCATGCCGTAGACCAGCAGGTCGGCCTTGCAGTCGAGCAGGATGCAGCGGCGGACCTTGTCGCTCCAGTAGTCGTAATGGGCCATCCGCCGCAGGCTGGCCTCGACGCCGCCGGCGATGACCGGCACGCCCTTGTACGCCTCGCGAGCCCGCTGGCAATAGGCCAACGTCGCCCGATCGGGCCGCCGGCCGATCGCGCCGCCGGGGCTGTAGGCGTCGTCGTTGCGGACCTTGCGATTGGCCGTGTAGTGGTTGATCATCGAGTCCATGTTGCCGGCGCTGACGGCGAAGAACAGCCGCGGCCGGCCGAACGTCCGCCAGGCATGGCAGATCGTGCCAGTCGGGCTGGCTGAGGATCGCCACGCGAAAGCCTTCGCTCTCCAGCAGCCGGCCGAGCAGCGCCATCGCAAAGCTGGGATGATCGACGTAGGCGTCGCCGGTGACGAAGACGATGTCCACTTCGTCCCAGCCGCGAGCCGTCATTTCGGCCCGATCGAGCGGCAACGGCGGCGTCGGCCGCGCAGGCGCAGCGGGGCCCGGAGCGAGCGACGACGTCGGCCGCTCGATCACGGGCAATGGAATGCCACGCACCGTGGTCGGTGCGACGGCCTGCGGCGTGGACTCGGACATGGGAAGCGCTTGGATGGGAACCGGCGGCACCGGGCCATGGCTGGCAGGGCGAATTCACCATCGATTGTAGCAGGGAGGGGGGGCAAGATAAGGCAGAATGACCAAGGCAGAAGGCAGAAAGACGATGAGTTGCCCTCGATCGGCAGAATTTCAGCCGTTCTTGATCCGTCCGCCTAGCGCTCGCTTGTCAGACCTCCGCGAGCGCAACAAAAAACCGCCTGAACGTATTCAGGCGGTTGCTGCCGTCGGGTGTGGTTTGTCTTAACCCCGACGCCGACCACCGATCGCAAGCAAGCTCACCAGGGCCGCCGACGCCAGGCAGAGGCTCGACGGCTCCGGGACCGAGTTCAGCGGCGTGATGCTGACGTTGTCCAGCAGGACCGCGCCGGTCGCATCCGCCCCGTGGAAGTAGACGCTCGTGCTCGTGCCGGTCGCCGTCTCGATGAATGTGAAATGCGTGTAGGGCTCTGCCATAGCGTTGGTGGGATGAAAGTAGAAGTCGGTGCTGCTGCCCATCGTGACGTCGCCGGGGCCGCCGCCCGCATTCCATTCGGGGCTGAGCCCGAACTGCGACCCCGAACTGGCCGTCATCGCGACATAAAACGACACAAGATACTTCTCACCTGCAGTGGTACTGATGACCTGATTGAGGCAGTCCTGCGTGCCGTCGACCGTCGCCTGCGGCGATTGAAACGCCATGTAGTGCGTGCCGCTCTCTGCCGAGCCCGGCCCCGTGCCATTGGCGAACACATTCAGATTGCTCTGCGCCGTCGGTGGCGCATTCGTCCAGCTGTCAGGTAGCGTGTTGTTCACACTCCCCAGCGTTTGGGTATAGGTGCCGCCCTCGAAGTCGCCATTCGAAATAAGATTGGCCGAGGCGGCGCGGCCCGTCGCGAGGAGCAAGGCAGCGTAGACGAGACTGCGACCGAGCAGCGAGCGAAACATGATTGCCTCTTCGGTTGGAGCCGCTGGCTGCGGTCCGGACGCAGATCAGCGATTCAGAAGGGATTGCCGTGCCGATTGCTCGGCGGCTATCGCATGAATCTATCGCAGCTGCGTAGCAATGCAAGCGAATTGTTCGCTAGGCTGCATCTTCGCGGGCGCCTTTCTGCCGGCGCCGGCAATCACCGCCATATGCCATGCGGTGACGGGGTGATTGGAAATCCGCTTCAAGGTTCGCCGCGCTAATGGAAACCACACACTGCTGCGCCGCGACGCGCGGACCGGCTTCGTTTTTCATCCTTTTGCCTTCTGCCTTTTGCCTTCTGCCTTCTGCCTTTTGTCAAAGCGGCGCCGGCAGATCCCGCCGGGCGAAGACCACCGCGGCGGCCACGTAGCAGATCAGGCCCAGTCCCAGCAGGATCGCGTCGTAGCCCAGGCCGCCCAAGATGAGCGCCTCGTCGTCGCGGAACCACCAGCTCCAGGCTCGGCGGGGATCGGCGATCAGCACCTGCGGCTCGTAGGCCGTGAAGAACGAGCAATAGGTGAGCCAGTGCAGCTGCGGCGCCATCCGACCCACGGCCTTGACAACCATCTCGATGGCATAGAACCCGCCCACGATGCCAATCGTCCGACTGCGATAACGATCGCAGCTGGAAACGAGCGTCGAGAGGCCGGCAATGAACGTGCCGAAGGCGAACAGGTTGATTGCGCAGGGCACAAACCGCGACGCCGCGACCGGCTGATCCAGACTGATCGTGGCCAGGCCGGTCCACATGCCGAGCCAGGCGGCCGCTACGATCGCGGCCGCGCCCAGGATGGTCACCGCCGCCTGCGTGCCCAGCACGCTCAGCCGCCGCACCGGCTGGGCGAGCACCATTTCCATCGTGCCCCGGCCCACTTCGCCGCTGATTGCATCGCTGCCCCGGGCAATCGCCCAAACGGTGACCAGCAGGATAACCAGCGGCTCGTCGTAGGCGTAGGCGATCCGCCCCTCGGGCGTGGCCACCTGCTGAAACGGCACGGGCGAAATCCGTTCCAGCTTCGAGGGGAGCAGGCTCAGGATCAGGCGGAAGTTTTCCAACGGCATCTGGCTGACCAGCCAGACTCGCAGCCAGTGAAAGGCAAACATCAGCACCGCGCAGCCAGCCAGCAGCCAGCGCGCCTCGCGAACGTTCTTTTTCCACAGAGCCCAGTTCATCGATTATCCGCCGCTGGCGTGAAAGCGGTCGTACACGGCCCGCAACCCCACGGGCTCGATCTGCACCTCGGCCAAGGGCAGCGTCGCCAGCCAGCCGAGCAGCGGCGAAAGCTCGCCGGGCGTTTCGATCGTCACCGAGCCCTCGGCGGTGGTGGCGATGGCGAGTTGCCCGGCCACGGCTGCCGGCGGCGGCACCAAGGGGCCGGTCAGCCGGGCCTGGATGCGATGCTGCCGGCGGAGCTGGCTCATCACCTGAGTGTGGACCAGCTCGCCGGCCCGGAGAATGGCCACGCGATCGCACGTTTGCTCGGCCTCGGACAGGACGTGCGAGGAAAAGATCACGGTCCGGCCGGCCTGCCGGGCTTCGGCCACCAAAGCCAGCACGTCGCCGCGCACCGTGGGATCGAGATTGGCCGTCGGTTCGTCGAGGATCACCAGCGGCGTGTCGGCAGCCAGCGTCGCGGCCAGGGCCAGCTTTTGCCGCATGCCGGTCGACATCGCGGTCACGGGCCGGGCGAGTTCCAGGCCCAGTCGCTCGGCAATCGCGGTTCCGTGGCCCCGTTGCGCCCCGGAGCGCATCTCGGCAAAGAACCGCAGCACTTCGTGCCCGTTCATCTTGGGAAACAAGCGAGCTTCACCGGGCAAATAGGCCAGCCGCTCGTGGACGGCGACCGATTGATGGTAGCAGTCCAGCCCGTCGATCAGGGCCCGGCCGCCGCTGGGTGCAAGTAACCGAAGAGCAATCGCAAGAGCGTGGTCTTACCGGCGCCGTTCGGGCCGAGCAGGCCGAACACTTCGCCGCGCCCGATCGACAGCGTGCAGCCGGCCAGAGCGGTGAAGCGGCCGTACCTTTTGGCAAGCGAGTGAGTTTCGACGTACACGCGGCCGCTTCGCTGTTGAGATTTTGCTGCCCAGATCCCGTGGCGCCGGCATGCGCGGAACCGCGACCGGCAGGTAAGGCTGCCAACATTGCCCGGCCGAAGCGGTCCCGGGCGCGGGCCGCAGAAATCAGCCTGGCCGCTCGTGCGCCGTTTCATTATCGCGGTCCAGCGCCGACTGGCAATCCGCGGAGATCGCGTTCCCTGCCCGCTAGCGATTGAACAAGAAGGCCGGGCTGTTAATCAGGGCCCAAGCCAGATCCTGAGCGCCGAGCAGCCGCTTGTCGGTCGACTGGTTGGCACTGCGGGCAACCGCCTGGCTGAGCTCGGTCCACTTCGCGTCGAGCCCGCGGAAGTATTGGGCCAGGGCGGCCTTTTGCTCGGCCGAGCGCTCGCCGGCCGCGACCTTGAGAATCGCCGCCACTTCGGGCGGCATCCCGCTCTTGCCGAGCGGCCGGACCGAATTGGTGATGCTCAGGCGGAACTTGCCCAGCTGATGCTGCCCGTCGCTGTACTGCTGGTCCAAGGTGAGCGTCAACACGCTGCCGCCGCCATCGCCGACGGCGTCCCGCGTCTCGAACACGGCGGTGTGCGGTTGGCCCAATTGTGGGCTCGCAGCCCAGCCGGTGGCCGGGTTCCCGTCGATCGCGCCCGCCACGCCGAACGAGTCCTGGCTGAAGTCGGCCGAAGCGTTTTGCAGCACGACGGGGGTAGCCTTGGACGGATCAGCCTTGGGCGCGATGGTGGCCCGCAATTCGGAGAGCACAAAGTTGCCGTTCGGCGCCCGGCCAGGGCCTTGCGAAGGAAGCTTGGGATCGGCCAGGGCCTCCAGCCGGATGCCGGTGATGCCGGCCAGATCGGTCGGACAAATAATCGTGTACACGTCCTTGTCATTGCGCCCCTCGACCAGGATGGCGCCGTCGCTCTGCGGGGCAAACGTGGCCCCCACGGCGGAGTGCATCTCGCTAGGCGAAAGCGGCGTCCAGGCCGTGGGCCCCTGAGCGGACTCCCACTGGGCCTGCCGTTTGTCGAGCTCGGCCTCGTAGGCCGCCAAGGCCGCGGCAAGCTGGGCCCGCTCTTCGTCCGAACCCCGCAGGGCGGCTACGCCGGCTTCGATCTCGTCGGAAGTTGCCGGCCGGCACAGAATGCGCAGGAACATCGCCTCGACCACCTTGCGGTCGTCAGGCTCGCTGGCCACCAGTTTGGTCAGGGCATTGCCCGGATCGGCGATCGCCTCGGCGATGGTCGGGCCGTTGACCAGAGTCATGATCGGGCCGAGCATCATGCCGCTGGTTCGCTCGCACTCACACGAGCTTTCGCGGGCTGGCCGGCCGAATAGCTCGAAGAACCCGCTGGGGAGCGTCAGTCCGACGTCGGGCAACTGTGCCGCGCGATAGCCGGCCGGCACGCCCGGCAGGCGGCTGACCGAGCCCGTGGCCCGCTCGATCGTGTCGTACAGCACCTCGGCCGGCAGGCGGCGGGCGATGGCATGCGAGAAGTTGACGTCGTCGTCCTTGTTCCAGGGGTTGGTGACGATCGAGAGTTGATACGTGCGCGACTTGCAAATCGTCCGCAGCAGGGCCTGCATGTCGAACCCGCTGGCGACGAATTCCTGCGTCAGGCGGTCGAGCAGCTCGGGATTGCTGGCCGGATTGCCGGCCCGGATGTCGTCGATCGGATCGATGATCCCCTTGCCGAACAGATAGCCCCACAGCCGGTTGACATAGCTGCGGGCGAAATAGGCGTTCTCGCGCGACGTGATCCACTTGGCCAGCTGCTCGCGGCGGCTCGCCGGCGTTCCGGCCAGGTCGCCGTGCCGGTAAGGGAACTCGGGCGCGGCGGGCTTGCCCGTTCCCAAGTGCGTGACCTCGCCCGAACCGGTGTCGTAAATGTCTTCGATCAGCGGCTTGGGGGCTTCGACGTCGGTGCCGCCGATCTTCTGTCCGCCGCCGGCCGGATCTTCCTTGCGGCCGACCTGGGCGAAGAAAGCCGCCAGGTGGTAGTACTGCCCCTGCGTCCAGCGCTCGAAGGGATGATCGTGGCACTTGTTGCAATTGAACCGCACGGCCAGGAACAGCTGCGTCGTATTCTCCATCGCGTCTTCGGGCGTCCGCAGCACTTTGAAATATCCGGCCGGCGGGTTGTCGACCGTCGAGCCGCTGGCCGTCAGGACCGCGTAGACGAACTGATCGTAGGGCAGGTTGGCGGCGATCTGCTGCTTGATCCAGCCGCGCAAGGCAAACGAGCCCGGCTCGCCGAGGAACTTGCGATTCACCTGCAGCAGGTCGGCCCATTTGTTCGACCAGTGCTCGACGTACTCGCTGCCGCCGACCAGCCGGTCGACCAGCTCATCGCGCTTGGTCTTGGTGTCGCGCGCGTCCGCCAGAAAGGCGGTCAGCGCTTCGACCGTCGGCGGGACGCCGGTCAGGTCGAGATAAACCCGGCGGGCAAACTCGGCGTCGTCGCACAGCTCGCTCGGCAGCGATTTGACCCGCTGCAACTTGGCGTAGACCAGCTCGTCGACATAGTTATTGGCCGGCGGATTGTTCCACTGAAAGCCGCTGCGATCGCCCATCACGGTGAGCGTGGTGACGCTATAGGCGCCTTCGTAGCGGGCCAGGATCGGAGCCTCGCCGCGGCGGACCGTCGTCACCAGGCCCAGCTTGTTGATCTCGGCCACTTCCGAGTTGCCGCTCTCGATGAACGCTTCGAGCGAGACGTCGCGGACCCGCCCGTCGCTGTAGGTGGCCAGCACCCGCATTTGCTGGGTGCCGCCGGGCATGGCCAGGATCGGGTTTTTTGGCCAGAGCTCGATCTGCGTGACCCGCGGCGCATCGAGATCGAGCTTCACGCCGCCGGCGATCCAGGCCCGAAGCACTTCGTAATACGGCTCGCCCGGATGGGTCAGCACGCCACCGACATGGGGAATCGCGCCCGACGGCTTGAGCAGCATCAGGCTTTGATCTGCGCGGCCCGATTGAACCGCCGGCCGGCGATGTCGTCAGTCAGGGCCCGGTAGTCGTACAGGGGATCGTACCCGCGGAGCGAAAGCTTGAAGCCGTTCTTGCCGTTGAGCGAGCCGTGGCAGGTTCCGGCATTGCAGCCCAGCTTGCTCATGCTGGGCATCACGTCGCGGACGAAGCTGGCGGCGTAGGGTCCGGCCGTATGCTCGACCTTCAGCGGCACGCTCAGCCGCTTGCCGGCAATCGTCCAGACGAGTTGGCCACTGCCGTCCTGCTTGGGCCGCACGACGCCGGTGGGCGACACGGTCGCCAGGTCGGTCGAACCGCTGACCTCGGCCATCCGCGTGAGGTCGATCTGCTCGCCGCTAGCCAACCGGCCGGTGATCAGCACTTGGACGTAGGCGTACTGATTGTCGAGCTGGATCGACTCGGGCTGCACTGCCACCGCCGTGACGGCAACGCCCGGTGGCAGCTTTTCCTTGGGCTTGGCCGCAACGTCGGCGGCCCAGCCGGTCGAGACGCACATGAGCAGCGCACCGCAAATGGCGCCCGCGGTGCAATTCAGTCCGCCGGAGTAATTTCGATTCATTCTGATCCGATCCATGGCGCTCAATGCGTCGAGGTGATCGCCAGGAGGAACACAACGCGCCGCCAGACGCTGCGATAGGTTTGCCTGTTTACTTGCCGGCCGCGGCCACCTTGCCGGGACCGAGCGGGGCCGGAGCGAACTCGCGCACAAGCGTGCCCGTCTCGGCGTCGTACAACCGGACCATGCCTTCGAATCCGGCGGCGGCCAGAACTTTGCCGCTGGCGGAAAACGTAACGGCAAAAATGGCCCCCTGTTGCGGCAGCTTGTGGAGCAGTTTGCCGCTGTCGGTTTCGTAGATCCGCACTTCGCCGGTCCCGTCCAGGCTGCTGCCCACGGCGAAGCGGCTGCCATCGGGATTGAAGGCCACGTCATAAATCCGGCCGGGAGCGGCATCATACGCCTTGAGCAGGTTGAAGTCGTCGCCGATCTGCCGGGCCTGGGTCCGGAGCATCTTGTAAATCTTGGGGACGCCGTCCGCCCCGCCTATGAGCAACTCGTCTTTCTGCGGCCGCCGATCGACCGCTTCCAACCCGCCCTTGAGGGCGCCCGGCGTGATGCTGGTGATGTTGTCGACGAACCGCTCGGTGGCCACTTCGATCAGCTTCATCGAGCGATCGCGACTGACCGAGATGACGTAAGTCGAGTCGTTGGAAAATACCGTGTCGAGCACCCAGTCGTTATGTGCGCCCTGGTAGAGCACCTGCTTGCCGCTGGCCGCGTCGATGGCCCGGACCGTGTTGTCGGCACAGCCGAAGGCCACCTTCGACCCGTCGCCCGACCAGCTGGCTCCGTATACGGTGTCGTAGGTGACGGGTACCGCGAGCTTGAGCTTCCGCTCTGCGACGTCCCAAATCTGCACTTCGCCCAGCCGGCCCGGCGAGCCACCGGTCACTGCCAGCCATTTGCCGTCCGGGGAAAAAACGGCCGATTCGATCCGCTCCGACTGGCCCACTAACCGCGCGACCAGCTCCGAACCATCGCCGCGATAGACGAGCACTTCGTGATAGCCGGAAATGGCCAGCAGGCTGTCGTCTGGTGAAAAATCGAGCGACGTGATGACCGGCGCTCCTTCGTAGGCTGGCGGGTGATCCATGTCGATCACTGCCCGGACCGACATCGGCGTGTCGTCCTTGGCTCCCTGAGCAATCCATTGGCGAACCAGCTCGATGTCGCCGGCAGCCAAGGGGTCTTTGTCCTTGGGCATCTCCGCCTTGCCGTCGGCGGGCGTGATCTGGGCCAGCAGGTAACTCTTGGCCGGATTGCCCGGCACGATGGCCGGCTCGCCGCTTTCCCCACCCTTGAGCATTCCCTCGAAATGGGTCATCACCAACTCGCCCATCGGCTTGGCCGGCTGATGGCATCCCTGACAATGGGTCTGAAAGATCGGCCGCACCTGCCGGAAATAGCTGATCGCTTCGCCGGCCGCCGCCTCGGGCTTGGCGTCGGCTGCCAGTCCGACCGCAGGCAATGCGGCCAACAAGGCTGCAAAATACGCAGCCAACAAACCGAATCGGTTCAGAAATGCAGTTGGACCCGAGAACATCAATCTGAACCCTCGTCGGCGGGATCGCTCGCGGCGGAATAAATCGGCCGCGGGGACGGTTCTGGTTGTACGCCAGTCATGCGCTGCGTTGCGCTCGCGATGTGGCACGCGGGCAGGAAGGAGTGACCGCAGGCAAGGGCCACCGGCGCAGGTCGACCGGCGGCTGGCCGCGGATCGACCTAATAACCGAATATACCAGCGATTGCGCGACAGTGGCAAGAATTTCCGGCCGGAAACGTCCGACTGCAGATTTACCGCGGATCGATCCGGTCGCCCTGCGGCAACCGGCACATTCCCGCTACATTGACACAAGGGGGGTTCACGATCGTCGCCCAGCGTGGGTTGTCCGTTCATGTCCCGAGAGAAACGACCTGCGGATTGCTGGTTTCTGACCGGCCCGACGGCAAGCGGCAAAACCGCCGTCGCAATCGAGCTGTGTGCTTGCTGGACGCGGAAATCCTGTCCCTCGATTCGATGGCCTTGGTGCGACACTTCGACCTTGGCACCGCCAAGCCGACTGCCGCCGAGCGGCAAGCGGTGCCGCACCATCTGCTGGATTTGATTGAGCCGAGCGAGGAATTCAGCGTCGCTGAGTATGTCGCCGAGGCGGAACCGTGCGTGGCCCAGATCGTCGCCCGGGGGCGCGAGGCATTGTTCGTGGGCGGCACGCCGCTTTACTTGAAGGCCCTCCTGCGCGGACTGTTCGAGGGGCCGGCAGCCGATTGGCCGCTGCGCCGCGAGCTGGCCGAGTTTGCCCGCCTCAAGGGTGCCGAGGCCTTGCACCGGCGGCTGACCGCCATTGACCCGGCGGCCGCCCGGCGGCTGCCCGTCGGCGATGTACGGCGAATCATCCGCGCAATCGAGGTTTATGAGAAGACGGGCCGGCCGATCAGCGCCTGGCAGCGGCAGTTCGATGTCGCACGTCCGGCAGAACAATGTCGCGTTTTTGTCCTCGAGTGGCCACGGGCCGAGCTTTGCGAGCGGATCGATCGTCGCGTCGATGCGATGTTTGCCGGCGGCCTGGTCGAGGAAGTCCGCGCGCTGACGAGCAGCGGCGAGCCCTGGGGCCGGACGGCCTCTCAGGCTGTCGGCTATAGGGAAGTCCGCGAGTTCCTCGCTGGCCGGCTGACGCTGGAGGAGGCCATTGTCCAAGTCAAGCTCCACACGCGTCAATTCGCCAAGCGCCAGTCGACCTGGTTCCGGAGTCTCAGTGAATGCCGGGTGGTGCCGCTGGCCGGGAGTTTCGATCCGGCCCGGACCGCCGCACAAATCGTCGAGCTAGGGGCCGGGTAGTCGGCGACTGCGGTTTACCGCAAGCGCCGATGCGAGCCGAGCGTCGTCGATCTGCTCGCGGACTCTTCGCAGTGCCCTGGCGGGTGCTGGTGCTAACATCACTGAAAACGGGGACTTGCATCCTTGTGACAGAAGTGTTAGGATTCTGTCCGTTGCAATTCTTCGGATTTCTCGCACCAAAAAACATTCGTTGTGTGCGCGGTGACGGGTATCCCGTCGCATTTATTTTTTTCTTCTCTCTCATCCGGAGGTGTGTATGTTGGCTCAACGGAGCAGACGAGGTTTCACCCTCGTCGAGTTGTTGGTGGTGATCGCCATTATTGGCGTGCTCATCGCCCTGTTGTTGCCCGCCATTCAGGCGGCCCGCGAAGCGGCACGGCGGAATCAGTGCACCAACAAGCTCAAGCAACTGGGGCTGGGCTTGCAGAACCATCACGATGTTTTCAAGCGCTTCCCGGCGGTTGCCAACCAGGGCAGTCTGCAGGGTTGGACCGGCATCAGCGGCGTTACGCCCGGTTCGACCGCGGCGTATATCGGCGCCGGTTCGATCGCCAAAGCCGGGGCCGGCTTCAGCTGGATTGTGAAGATTCTGCCGTACATCGAAGAGAACCAGTTGTACTTGAACATCTCGAACGGTTCGAACAAGTTCTCGAACCCGGCGTTCACCGCGACGTACCTGACCTCGGTGGGCAACAACAACATCCACGTGGCTTGCGTGCTTCTCGACGAAGTGCAGTGCCCGAGCTTTGGCGGCAACAACTATGCATCGGTTCCCTCGATCGGCACGACTCCGCCGACCGTGCCAGCCGCTTACACCTCGGTCGCCAATGCCAGCTCGCCGGCCGCTCCCGGCGTGGGCATCACCAACTACGTGGCTCTGGCGGCCACTCACGTCCCGTTGATGGCATTCAATAACGCCAATCCGCCGACCTCCGGCTCGACGACGCAGGATTATCCCAACGGCGTGATCACGGCTTCGTTGACCGGTCAGCCGCCCTACGGCTTGAACATGAAGTCGGTGCTCGACGGCACCTCGAAGACGTTGATTGTCTGCGAAACCAAAGAGCAGTGCATCAACTCGTGGTACGACGGCACGGTGGCCTGGACGACGGCCTATAACCCGAACGCCAGCGTCCAGCCCAGCAAGAGCACGACGGCTCCGACGACGGGCTTCTGGCAAGCGGTCGGCGGCCAGTCGGCGCTCAACGTCGGTCCGCGGGCGGCCACGCCAGGCACCGTGTACCTGGGCGGCGCCCAGGCCGGCACCGGCGCCTTCACCGGAGTGCTGCAATGGGGTCCGAGCAGCGATCACAGCGGTGGCGTGATCATGCACCTGGCCTGCGACGCTTCGGTGCACAGCGTGACGGAAGACACCGACTGCTCGCTGTACATGCAGTTGGTCACCCGGGCCGGCGGCGAGCCGGTCGTGATTCCGGACGTCAACAACTAGTGAACTCCGGCCGGCTTCGACCAGCCCGTTCAGTTCGAACGACGCACTGCTCCGCCGCACCTCGCGGCGGAGCAGTTTTTTTTTGCGCGGCGGCCGGAGCTCGATGGTTGGGCCCATCAAACGCCCAACTCGCCGACAACAACTGGCAGAGATGTCTCGACCCGGCGCGTATAATCCCTCCAGAACAACGTGGGGAAGCCGGACCATGAGAATCGAGTTGCCGATCGAGGGCATGACTTGCCAGCATTGCGTCGACCGCGTGACGCAGGCGTTGGCCCAGGTACCGGGTGTCGCTTCGGCCGATGTAAGCCTGGCCCAGCGCCGGGCAATCGTCGGGACGACCAACGGCGCTCCGAGCCGAGGCCAGCTGGCCGCCGCCGTCGCCGCCGCCGGCTATCGCGTGCCCGGCGCCGCGTCCCCGACGACGATCCCCACGCCCGCTCCCAGCGCGACTTCCGCGACCGCCGATGGCGGGGCTCCTACGGCCGAGCTGCTGCTTGACATCCAGGGCATGCACTGCGCGAGTTGCGTGGGCAACGTCGAGCGTGCCGTGGCCACGTTGCCCGGCGTTCAGGCCGCGCACGTCAATCTGGCCACCGAACAAGCCGCCGTCTTGGTCGACGCGGGGCAGTCAAGCGCGGCGGAAATCATTGCCGCCATTCAGCCGCCGGGTATGGAGCGCGGGTCCACACCGCCGCGGCCGACGAGTCGGAACCTGCCGCGCGAACTGGCCGGCTGGCTGCGACGGCTGGTCGTTAGCGGAGCGATCGTCGTCGTCCTCGTGGCCCTGCATTTCGCCGGCGCCCACGCGCCGGCAAGCCAGCTGCTGCAAGCCGCACTGGCGACCGTGCTGCAGGGGTACGTCGGCTGGCCGTTTCTGGCGGGAGCAGCCCGGCGGCTGCGCAACCGGTCGGCCAACATGGATACGCTCGTCGCCTTGGGAACTACCGCGGCGTACGGCGCAGGCATCGCGGACTGGGTCGCCGGGCGGCACGGCATGCAGTTCATGGATGCCGGGATGATTCTCGTTTTCATCACGCTGGGAAAATATCTCGAGGCCCGAACCAAGCGCTCCGCATCCGCCGCCATTCGCAAGCTCATCGACCTGGCCCCGCGGCAAGCGACCGTCGTTCGCGACGGAAAACAACTCGCCGTCGCCATCGAAAGCGTTGCCGTGGGAGAAACCATCGTCATCGCGCCGGGCGAGCGGGTTCCACTCGACGCCGAAATCATCTCGGGCAATTCAAGCCTGGACGAATCGTGGCTGACCGGCGAATCGCTGCCGGTCGACAAGGGCCCAGGCGAACCGGTCCTCGCCGGCACCATCAACGCGGCTGCCGCCCTCGTGGCCCGCGTCAGCAAGCCGGCCGGCTCGACGGCCCTCGATCAGGTCGTACTGCTCGTCCGGCGGGCGCAAGAATCGAAGACCGACGTGCAGCGGCTCGCCGACCGTGTGGTCGCCTGGTTCGTGCCGGCGGTGCTGCTGGTGGCGGCCGTCACGCTGCTGGCCTGGGGATTGCTTGGCGGGAACTGGTCGCTGGGCCTGGCGGCGATGGTCGCGGTGCTCGTCGTCGCGTGCCCTTGTGCCCTGGGCCTGGCCACCCCGACTGCAATCCTGGTGGCAAGCGGCCGCGCGGCCAACCTGGGTGTGCTGGTCAAGCAGGCGCAATGCGCTCGAATTGGCCGGGCGGGTCGACGTGGTCGTGCTCGACAAGACCGGCACCGTCACGACGGGCAAGCCCGCTCTGGTGGACATCCTCCCGGCCGCCGGTGTCACCGCCGACGAATTGCTCTCCACGGCCGCGGCTGCCGAACGGCTCAGCAGCCATCCGCTGGCGGCGGCGATTGTGCGAGCGGCCGACGAGCGCCGCCTGGAATTGCCGCAGGCCGAGGAACTGAATGTCATCGCCGGCCAAGGCATCCGCGCAGCTCGGCGGCCGCACGATCCTGGTCGGCAATGCCCGCCTGCTCGCGGCCGAACACATCGCCACACCGGATGTCGCCCCGCGTCCGGCCGGTCAAACGTCGCTGTGGGTCGCCGACGATGGGCGCTTTCGCGGCATATTGGTGCTGGCCGATACCCTGGCGGAACATAGCCGCGAGGCCGTTGCTCAATTGCATGGCGCGAACATCGAGGTCCTGCTCGTCACCGGCGACCAGCGGGCCACGGCCGAAGCGATTGCCCACGAGGCCGGAATCAACCAGGTGCGGGCGGAGGTACTGCCCGGCGGCAAGCAGGAAATCGTCTCCGAGTTGCGGCGCTCGGGTCGGGTGGTGGCCATGGTCGGCGACGGAATCAACGACGCCCCGGCTTTGGCCGCCGCCGACGTGGGCCTGGCGATCGGGGCCGGTTCGGACATCGCCATTGAGGCCGCCGACGTGGTCATCGTCCGAGACGATTTGCGGTTGGTGGGCCAAACCATCGCCCTGGCCAGGGCCACGATGCGCACGATCCGGCAGAACCTGGCCTGGGCCTTCGGCTACAATCTGCTGCTCATTCCGCTGGCGGCCGGCGTGCTGATGCCGGTGTGGGGCGTTCATTTGCCGCCGGTTGCGGCGGCCGCCGCGATGGCGCTGAGCAGCGTCTCGGTCGTGGGCAACAGCTTGCTGTTGGCCCGCAAGCGGCTGACTTGACGGAGCGCAGCCAGGCGACGGCGGACGGCCGCGCTTTAGTCCGACGGAAACGGCACGGGCTCGCCGTTGATCTCGCTCAGCGCATTGCGGGCCGCCCGCTGCTCGGCTTCCTTTTTGTTGCGGCCCCAGGCGCCTGATAGCGGTTGCGGCCGATCTGGGCGGCAATCTTGAAGCACTTGCTGTGGTCGGGGCCCTTTTCGTCGAGCAGATTGTAGGTCGGCGTCGAGCCGTGCTCGCGCTGGGCCAATTGCTGCAACAACGATTTGTAATTGCCGCCCAATTCGCCGGTCGCGGCCAGCTCGATCTCGGGTCCCATGTAGCGGGAGACAAACTCACGGGCCGCCGAGTCGCCGCCGTCGAGATAGATCGCCGCAATCAGCGATTCGAACACGTCGGCCAAGAGCGAGGGCGGCACGCTGGGATGGGTGGTCATGCCCTTGCCCAACACCAGAAACTCCTGCAGCCCGAGCCCCTCGCTGATCTTGCGCAAGTCTGGCGGCTGACGACGATCGACTTGATCTTGGTCAAATCGCCTTCGAGATAGTCGGGGTACTGCACGTAGAGCAGTTCGCAGACGATCGCGCCGAGGATGGAGTCACCGAGAAACTCCAGCCGCTCGTTCGAGGCCAGGCGGTGCTGTGCGCCCGAGGCATGAGTCAGCGCAGCCGAGAGCAATGTCTTGTCACGGAAGGTGTAGCCGATCCGCCGCTCGCACCTTTCGAAATGGTCGAGCTGCGCGGGCGTAAACGGTTCGCGGGCGAGGCGAGTCATACTGTTACGGTTCCTGACTGCGAACGCGCTCAGAGAATCTGGGCCGAAATGCCGCGCCGGCCAGGAACCGCCCGGGGCGTCGGTGGCGAAGCGAAGCGCGCGCACCGGCGCTCGCAACGGTTATCCCGATAGCTGTCGCGCAAGTGCGCCATAACCCTAGCCACACTAGGGCCTTTTGTCAATCCGAACCCGCTGACGCTAGTCGGCTCCAGGCCCCCGGAACAAGCGAACTGGGATTGTCCCCAAGGGGTGGAAACCGAAAATTTCTCCGGGCCCCCAGCCCATCGGCCCCGAACCGGCCCCCGCGGCTTGCGTAGGCGATTAGAGAGACTCGGCCAGTCCGCAACTCGCGTCCCCTTCGGTTCCCATCCTCACACGTCTTTCGTCATCTCTTGCAAGGAGGACTTGCGCATGTCGACTCATTCTCGGTTTTCTTCCGCCTGGCATGGTCCCCGCACGTGGTTTGCGGTCGGCCTGCTCGCCGCGCTCGGTGCCGGCACCGTCTACCATCAGACCCTGCGCCGTGGGCCAGGAAGGCGCGCCGGCCATTCAACCCAAACAGGTCCGCCAGGCGGAACAGCTCTCCTCGGCGTTCCGGCATGCTGCTGAAGTCGCCATGCCCAGCACCGTGACCATCCGCAGCAAGGCCAGACCGCATGCTATCACCCGCAAGGGGGATAAGGGACTGGGCCGGGCCAATCCGTTCAAGGGCACGCCGTTCGAAGGCATGTTTCCCGACGGCATGCCCGAGGGCATGGAGCAGTTCGGCCCGCGGCAGACGCCTGGTCACGAAGGCATGGGCACCGGCGTGATCGTCGACAAGTCGGGCATCATTCTGACCAACAATCACGTGGTCAAGGGCGCCGATGAAGTCGTCGTCCACCTGGCCGACGGCCGCGAGTTCAAGGCCGAAGAAATCAAGACCGACGAGCAGACCGATCTGGCTGTGCTCCGGATTCGCGGCGCCGGCACGCTGACCGCCGCCACGCTGGGCGACTCGGACCGGATGCAAATCGGCGATTGGGTGCTGGCGATCGGCAACCCCTTCGAGCTCGAGCAGACCGTGAGCGCCGGAATCATCAGCGGCAAGGGCCGCGAGCTGGGCTCGGTCCAGCGGTCGAAGTTCCTCCAGACCGACGCGGCGATCAATCCCGGCAACTCCGGTGGACCGCTGGTCAATCTGGAAGGTGAAGTCATCGGCATCAACACCGCCATCGCCAGCAACACCGGCGCGTACCAGGGTATCGGCTTTGCCATTCCCTCGAACCAGGCCAAGTGGGTGATGAACCAGTTGATCAACAAGGGCTCGGTCGAGCGGGCCTACCTGGGCGTCAAGATTCAGGAGGTCAGCCGGACCGTGGCCGATAAGCTGGGCGTCAAGCACGGCGAGGGCGTGCTGGTGGCCGAAGTGCTGCCCGGCACTCCGGCGGCGACGGCCGGCCTGAAGGAAGGCGACGTGGTCACGCAATTCGACGGTCGCAAGGTCCACGGACCGCGCGAGCTGCAAGAATTCGTCGAGCGCGTCCCGGTCGATTCGCATCAGAAAGTGACCGTGCTTCGCGACGGCAAGACCATGACGCTCGACGTCGTGGCCAAGGCCATGCCCAGTGACGTGACCGCGGGCGAGCCGGCGGCTCCGGCCGACGACTCGTCGGCTTCGAGCGACAACTTCAAGAGCGGCATGCTCGGTCTGGAAGTCACCGATGTTTCGGCCGAAGACGCCGAATCGCTGGGCTACAAGGGGCACCAGGGCGTGCTGATCGCCAAGGTCGACCCCAACGGCCCGGGGGCGGCCCAGGGACTGCGTCCCGGGATGCTGGTGACCAAGGTCGACAAGAAATCCGTCAAGAACGTCGCCCAGTTCGAAGAGGCGCTGAAGAACCAGAACCTCAAGGATGGCGTGTTGCTCTGGGTCCGAAGCAAGGCCGGCAACCAGCTGGTCGTCGTTCAGGAAGCCCAATAACCGCACGAGTCGAGCGTTCGGTTTAGGCCGTTCAATCGAGGGGCGCCGACTGCGGTCGGCGCCCCTTTTTGTTTGCCCGCGGTTTGGCCGGTGACGCGCCCGGCACTCGCTGTTAAACTCGGCAGGAAACCGCCATCGGTCCCCGCGAAGTCCGTGCGGCACTGCCCGGCGCCAGCCTTGCACCGCGCCGACTGGCGACCCGCTTCGGCCCCCTGACCTCGGCCGGCCCCGCGGGCTCGTTCTTACTCCCACGAAACTGCCTTCTTATGACCAACACGCTCTACCTGCCCGAACTCCGCGAGATGTTGGCCGAGAACGACACCGCGGCGATGCGCGACTTCTCGCTGGAACTGCACCCGGCCCGGACGGCGGAGTTCATCGAAGGGCTGACGCCCGCCGAAACCTGGGCCCTGCTGGTTCATGCCGACCCATCGACCCGGGCCGAAATCTTCGGCTACCTGGACCGCGACAAGCAGGTCGAGATCATCGAAACGTCCGATCGCGGGCAGATCGGCCAATTGATCGGCGAGCTGCCGGCCGACGACCGCGTCGACATCCTCAAGAGCGTCAATCCCGAGGTCGTCGAGCAACTGCTCCCTTACGTGCCGGCGCTCGACCGCCGCGACATCTTGCGGCTGCGTTCGTACCCGGAAGGCACGGCCGGGGCGATGATGACGACCCAGTTCGCCCGGCTGCCCGAGGGGCTGACGGTTCGCGAGGCCCTCGATCAGGTCGCCAAGCAATCCGAAGAGCTGGAGACGATCTATTACGTTTACATCGTCGACAATGAAGATCACCTGCGCGGGCTGGTCTCGGCCCGGCAACTGGTCGAGGCGCTGGGCAAGCCCAATCTGCTGATCGACGAGATCATGGACCACGAGTTGGTCACTGTCGACGTGGGGGACGATCAGGAGCAGGTCGCGCAGAAAGTCGCCAAGTTCGACTTGCACGCGATTCCCGTCGTCGATGAAGAGCACCACATGCTGGGCATCATCACCCACGACGACGTGATCGACATCGTCCGCCAGGAAGCCACCGAAGACGTTCACCGCATGGGTGCCGTCGAGCCCCTGGTCGAGGACTACCTGGAAGCCGATTTCACGACCATCTGTGAAGCGGGCCGCCTGGCTCTCCTGCCTGTTCGTGGCCGAGTTGTTCACCTTCACGGCCCTGGCCCATTTCGAGCACGCGATCGAAAAGGTCCTGGTCCTGAGCCTGTTCGTGCCACTCTGCATCTCCACCGGCGGCAACTCGGGCTCGCAGGCCGCGACGCTGATTACCCGGGCGATGGCCTTGGGGCAGGTTCAGCTGGTCGATTGGTGGCGCGTGCTGCGGCACGAACTGTTGATGGGTATGGCCTTGGGATTGACGCTGGGAGTGATCGGCTTCGTCCGCGCCTGGCTCACTCCCAGCGAAGTGCTGAGGGAGGCCGACCCCTTCCTGCTGGCCGTGGTCATTGCGCAAGCCGTCGCCCTGATCTGCATCTGGGGAACGCTGGTCGGCTCGATGCTGCCGCTCTTGTTCAAGCGGATGGGCTTCGACCCCGGTTACGCCTCCAGCCCGTTCGTCGCCACGTTCGTCGATGTGACCGGCATCATCATCTACTTCACGATCGCCCGGATCTGGATCCTCTGAGGCGGCGATGACGCCGTGCTGCGTTGAGATTTGCCTCGCGGGTGCCGCTGGCGAGTCGCTCAGAAGTCCGCGACGCTCGGGCCGACATACAGCTGCAGCACCTGGCTCTGCACTTTGATCGCCCGGATCAGCACCCAAATCTGCTCGGGCGTGAATTGCTGCGGGTCGCTGCGGGCCAGCCGTTCCAGTTCGTCGGTCATCGCGGCGTGCTGGTCGGTGGCGGCCTGAATCTTCAGGCCCACGTCGTTCCACGCCTGGGCCAGCGCATCCTCGTCGGCCAAAGCCTTCAGATCGCCTGCAGAATTGCTGAGCAGCAGGCACAACCGGGCGACGTCGCGCGGGACGGCCTCGGGCTGAATGCTCTCGATCCGTTGGGCTAGCTCGTGACAGTTCATCGAACTCGGTTTGGGCTTGAGCCTGAGTGGGCCTGCAGTTTGACGGCGTCCGGCAGGATCAGCGTCGCGCGGCGTCCATTGCAAACCTAGCACACGGCTCGGCAAATCAGGCACGGTCGGTGCAAGCGCTCCCCACTGCTGCCCGGCCGCGACCTCAAACCGGGACAGAAAAAGCGCATCGCAGCGATTGTGCCGCCCCCCGCCCCGGCTGGGGGAATGACCATTCGGCCAGTCCCCAGCGGGGTGGCGGGTGGCGACCAGGACATCGGTCACTCAGTAGCCGCGCTGTACGGCAATCGCCTGGCTGACCGCCGTGCTCGAATGGCAGCGCGATCCGAGCACGGCCTTGCGGGCCGCGCGGGCGGCCTGGTGTGCCAACCGCAAATCGGCCAACAGTCCAGTGCGGCTGCAGCTCGTGCTCGATACGACCGCAGGCTGCACGACCACCGGCTGGACGGCCACGCTGGCCGGCGCCGCCACGACCGACAACGTGGGCAGAGCGCCGGCCTGGGCAAACGCTTGGGCCGCGGGCGACGCCACGCTCACCGCCGGAGCCGGTGTCGGAGCCGGCGGGCAAGCTGCGGCCACGGTCGGCAGCGCGGCCGTAATCAGAGCAATCCACAGTACACCCATTCGCATCGTGAGCCTTCCTTTCGGCAAGCAAGAGTTAGCCGGACATCCCGGCTGGAAACGGACATTCGGAGTGAGATTTCAACACAGCGGGCTGCCGGAGACTCCGTCGGTTCAGCGAAACGCTCCGACGAGCTTCGACCACGGTTCGCCGGACCCCCGGGGTACGGCGAAATCTTGCCGGCGACCGCCGACCGCACCGCGCGGCACCGCTTCCGGCAGCGAACAAAACGCCATCGCCCGCCGTGCATCGATCGCAACGGCTTGCCGGTTCGCCGAGGGAGCTGGAGCTGGCTCCAGCGCGGGTTCAAGCCGACAGGCTCCGCTCGCGCAGCCGGCAGCCCGGTGCAGCAATCGTTCGACGGCCAGCGCTGCCGGCGGCCCCGGCAGATCGGCCGTCGAGGGTAACTGAGCCGGCACGTTCACGCTGGCGGGCAAGGCGGGAGCCAGGCTGCAACCGCCCGAGGCGCTGGTGCTGCAACCACTCGTGCTGACGCGGCAGCCGCCGGAACTCACGCTGCAGCCGTTTGTCGTTCCGCATCCGCCGCCCAGCCGCCGCCGCAGTATCTGGGCCTGAGCCTCGCCGGCCGAATTCCAGCCGATGGCCGCCGCACAAACCACAATCCAAAGGCATTTCATCGCAACCTCCTGTCCAAGACACGAAACGGGAAACGATTCGCGGCGCTGCGCGGGCGGCCGGCAACTGGGCCCCCGCCCTGTCCTCTGGCGACGCCCTGTTCACGGGTCGGCTGTCGATTCCAACGCTCGGGCCACGTTCTTGTGGGCTGCCGACAAATTGGCCGGCGTGCCGAGCAACTTGAGCCGCTCGAACTCGCGATAAAGCTGCTCGACGTGGGCGAACCACGGCTCCCAGGCGCGCAGATCGCCGCCCAGCGCGAGCGTGCACAAGGCCTTGGTGTGAGCGAGCAGGTCGTCGCCGCCGAGCATTCCGCTGTCGATCATGCCGGCCGCTTGGCGAAACGCACTGGCAATCTGCCGCTGCTCCGCGCGGCGCCGCGGCGAATGGACTTCGGCCGTCCAGCGGCGGATCAGGTCGTCGGGATCGGCGGACGGCGGCGGCGCGTCCGCCGTCGCGGGCGTGCCTGAGGAGATCGCAGGCGGTGCGAGCGAAGCCGGTACACAATCGGCTCGCAACTCCAGCGCATGGTAAGCCTGCGCGACCGACCCATCGGCGCCGGCCACAGCGACCAGGAATACGTACGTGCCGGGAAAGCGGCTGGTGAAGTCGGCTTTCGTGCCGCCGTCGTAGACCTTCAGCCCCACGGTGCCGGGCGGCATCACCGTCCAGGCGTACGATTTGATGGTGCCCAACGTGGCCAGATTCAGATTCACCCGGTCGCCGACAATCAGCGATGCCGGCACGCCGTCGAATTGCACGGCCGCCGGAGTCGCCGCGGCCGGCGGCACGACGGGAATCAGCGGATTGTCGAGCATCGCCGGCGGCACCACTTCAGGCGCCGGACCGACCACCACGGGCTCCGTGATGTGCGGTGCTACGTCGCTGTCACTGCTGACGCTTGGCACGGGCACGGTCGCCGAACGACGCCCGCGGACATTCGCAATCGGTTGCGGCGCACTTGCCATCGGCACTTCCGCTGCTTGTGGCGATACATTGCCTTCGCTGGTCGCGGTGAATTCGGCATCGCGCGTGCCGGCCGGCGTCGCGGCCGGCCGCGGTGCGATCGCCGCGGTGGCAAGCACGACACTCACGCCGCTGATCCAGGCCCAAACTGCGGTTCGAATCATGGCAACACCGGCGGCACCAGGCGGGGATAGTCGAAGCTCGTCAAGCCTTCGACCAGGAACGTCACCAGGTCGTCTTTCTGCTGGGCATCGAGCCCCAGCGGCCGCACGCGCGAATCGGCGAGCGGATCGCGCTGGGCGACGCCGCCACGCACGAACCGGCCGCCGGAGTGGTAATGCTCGACCACCTCGGCCAACGTCGCCAGGCTGCCATCGTGCATGTAGGGGGCGGTGCGGGCCGCATCGCGGAGCGTCGGGGTCTTGAACGCCCGGATGTTCACACCGCCTGGCCCGTTGCCCACAATCGCAGCCCGCCCGAGGTCGGGATTGGCGGCCCGCGCGGCGAAGCCGTTGTTGTGGGCCAGCCCGTCGCGGTACAGCGGCGGCCGGTGGCAATCGCTGCAGCCAGCCGACGAAAACAATTCCAGCCCGCGCCGAGCCGGCGGCGAGAGAGCCGCGGCGTCGCCGGCCAGGTAGCGATCGACCGGCGCGTCGACGGCCGTCAAGGTGCCGCTCGAATGCCGTGATCGCGACGGCCAACCGCGACTGCGAAATGTCCGCCGTGCCAAAGGCCGCCGCGAACAACGGCGGATAGCCGCCGATCCGACGAATCCGGTCGAGCACTTGTGGGATGGTCTGCTGTCCCATTTCCAGCGGATTGGTGATCGGCTGGATCGCCTGCTCGACGAGCGAACGAGCCCGCATGTCCCAGAATTGCGGCCCGTCGTGAAATGCCGCATTGACGATCGACGGCGTATTGCGCACTCCGGGCAACCCGCGCCCGTCACGAATCCGGCCGATCGCCACGCGGCGGCCATCGGCCCAGCCGTGGGCCGGATCGTGGCAACTCGCGCACGAAGTGGTTCCATCGACCGACAGCCGGGGGTCGAAAAACAGTTTTCGCCCCAGTTCGACGCGGCTCACCAACGGATCCGCGAGCGGCACGGACTGGCCCGCGGCCCAGCCGGGCGCAAAAACTGCCCAGGCGATCATCGTCAGCAGCAGTGCCCGAGTCTTGTCAGCCGGTATCATCGCGTTGTCCTGCGAACGAGCGGACGTTTCGTCTTTCGATGCCGATCGTCTTACTGCCCGCTCAGTGCTTGCAGGTCGGTATTCAGTGCCGCGA
This sequence comes from uncultured Planctomycetaceae bacterium, assembly GCA_963828155.1. Classification (GTDB taxonomy): domain Bacteria; phylum Planctomycetota; class Planctomycetia; order Pirellulales; family PALSA-1355; genus CAWCAX01. Next base: position 123,296 of record CAWHDQ010000003.1, on the reverse strand, counting down.
CGTCGAATCCGTTGGGTGCCGGAGCTGCGCCGCTGACCCACTCTTGCGAGACGATGGCGTAGGCCTCTTCGCAGTAGGTCGTCAGCCAGGCCCAGGTCATTTTTTGTGCCGTTCCCCAGCTGATGCAGGTCAGCGTTTGCGGGTCGTAGTCCACCACGTAAACCGCATGCCCGCCCCAGGAGCCGGGTTGCCAGCTGGGATGCAGCGACGGCACGCGGAAGGGATGCTGGGGCACGTCCCAGACCGATTGATTCTGGGCCGCCAGCGGCAGTCCGACGCCGATGTACAGACCGCCGAACAGGTAGATCGCTTCCTGCACTTCGCGCGGCGACTGCGGATGAACGGCGGCGTAGGCGCCGATCTTGTGACCGCCCACGCCGCTCGGTGCGCCAAAAGTTGAGCACGTCGATTTCGACCGCGCCATTGTCGCCCGTTCCGGTCGCCGGATCGTAACCGCTGACCGCCTGGTAGGCCGTCAGGATGTCGCTGTCGGGGAGCGTCAGCTCGGGGCCGGTGTTGGCGGTCCAGGTCTGGATCGCGTGGCCGGCCGCGGCGCAGGTGCAGTCGCCGATCGTGTCGTTGAGCATCATGCCCCAGGGGCTCGCGGCCTTGGCCGACCAGCTCACGCTCGGCGGCGGGGGCGGCAGCTGGGCACTGACATAGCGGGCAAAACGGAACGTGCGCGGGTCGTGCCGCGGCGGCAATTTGCCGAGTTTTCGCTGGGCTACCATGCAGGTCTCGCTCGGGTTGGAGGACGGAAGGTCAAGCCGCCGGAGCCGCCCTGCGGCGTTGGCCACGCGGGCGGCGGGCAGCTCAGCCGCCGCTGCCTTTGAACAGCGGCACGATCTGCTGGATGAACGTCAAGATTTGCGGCAGATTCTGAATCAGGATCTGAATGATCTGGCCGTTCGCGCCGACCGGACCGGCCGCGGCCAGTCGCCGCCCGCGGGGCGTCCGCCGACGCCGGCGAATCGAGCGCCGGACAGTCGGCCAGCATCGCCACGAGCAAGTCGCCGGCCGTTTTGGCCGCCGCCCAGCGCGGCTGCAAGCCCCGCGGCCGACTCGATGGCCACCACGTCGCCGGCAAGTTCCGGAATCTGTTGCCAATGGCTCATGGCCCACTGAACGTAGGGCAGCGCCGCGCTGGGCAGCACGGCGGCGGAGGTCGCTTTCAGATCGGCACTCATCTTGGCTCCTTGCAAGAAAAGGGGGCACGCGCAACGTTGCGCGATTAGTGGTTTGGCTTGGGGGTCGATGCGGCCGGCACGACCGAACGGCGGCCGTAGGCCCGCCGCAGCAGGCGGTCCAGCTCGGCGTCAGCCGCCGAGCCGACGAGACGGTCCGCTTCGCGTCCCTCGCGGTCGACGGCGATAAAGGTGGGCGTGGTGCGGATGCCAAGCGTCCGGCAAACCGGATCGGCGGCGCTCGCGCGATAGCGCACGACTGCGCACGCCGGCGAGCTCCAGCCGCTCGATCGCCGGCTCCATTTGCCGGCAGGCCGGACAATTCGGCTGGACGAATTCGATCAGCCCCTGGGCCGCGGCCAGCCTGGGTGCAAGCCCCAGCAGCACCAGCCCCCACGCGACGACGGCTCGATTTGCACGTTGCATGACGACGGGCCTTGGGCATAAAAACGAAAAAAGCCCGCAGCCGAACGCCCCCACGTTCGAGGGCATTCCGCTGCGGGCTCTGGGAATCAGATACCGCGCCGTTAACAACCGTGACGCCACTGGGCCGCAATCGGCGCTGGCGATCCTGCTGTCAACGAGGGCCAATCATAGCGATTGGCGATTCATTCGCAAGGAAGTTTTCGAGCCACTTTCACAGTTCGGGGCGAGAGGCACAAAACCCGAGCGTCAAGCCGCCATCGGCCGCGATGCTCGCGCCGGTCATGTAGTCGCACGATCGCGAACACAGAAAGGCCACAAGCCGGGCGATCTCGTCGACCGTGCCGATCCGGTGCGCGGGAACGGCCGGCAGCACGATCGCCTGGCGATCCGGCGGGGTCATCTCGGTGCCGATGGCGCCCACCACGATCGAGTTTGCCTGGATGTTGTCCGGCGCCAGTTCCAGAGCCAGGCACTTGGTGAGCATTTCCAGGGCGGCCTTGGAACAGCTGTAGTGGACGAAATTCCGTTTCGCGTCGGTCGAATGCACGGAGCTGATGTTGACGATCTTTCCACCGCCCGCCGCGCGCATGAGCCCCACGGCCTGCCGAGCGCAGAGGAACGGCGCCTTCAGGTTGACCGAGAGCACATGCTCCCAGTCGGCTTCGCTCAGCTCCGTCAGCGGGCTGGCATTCTGAGTCGCCGCGTTGTTCACCAGGGCATCGAGCCGGCCATAGGTGCGGCCGATGACGGCGAACATCTCGCGAATGGCAGCGCTATCGGCCAGCTGCGCCACCACGCCAGTCGAGGCCGGGCTCACTCGCTTGACTTCCACAACCACCGAATCGAGCGTCGCCGAGTCCGGCGCGTCGTGCACCACGACCGCAAAGCCTTGCCGGGCCAATTCCAGTGCGATGCCGCGGCCGATTCCCCGTCCCGCCCCCGTCACCAAAGCGACTTTGTGCGTTTCGTTCACTCGGCGTCCCCCTAGTTGCGCAGGCGTGACGCCCAACTGGGAAAAAGCTCCCTGCCGGTGCGGCGGCGACACACTTTTCAACAGCAACGCCCGCTCGAATGCCTCGAGCGGGCGCTGCATACAAGCATTCTGACGGTTACAGTGCGGGAAACAGGATTTGAACCTGCACGGTATTGCTACCACCAGGCCCTCAACCTGGCGCGTCTGCCAATTTCGCCATTCCCGCGGGAAAAAATTGCTCACCCCGAGTCTAAGAGATTTGGGCCGCCCGTCAAGTTGGCCGGCGCTGACGGCCCTGCCGCCGGCGAAATGCCGACGCCAAGCCGCGAAACCGGGCCTTCCCACGCGCAGAATCGCGATCAGGCCCGACCGCGCTCGACGATCAGCAGGCTCGCGGCCCGATCGGCACCCGGCCCTGCCAGGCACGGGATCAACCGCTCGAGGGCCAGATCGGCGAGCCGCTCCAGTGAGTTCGGCCGGTCGGTAGCCAGCAGACGGTCGAGGGCCGCGCCTGCCCGCGACCAATCGTTGCCGCCACTCGATGCTCCGCCGAGCGCGATTGCGGCCAGCAGCCCCCCCGGCTTGAGCCGCCGCGACAGTTCGACAACCGCCACCTTTTCTGGAGTGCCCAGCGGCGCCGCAGGTTCGCCTTGCAAGGTCCAGGCCGCGCCCTGTGCAGCAGGACCCCGACGTTCCCGGCGGCCGAGAAGCGGAGCGTATCGCGGCCGGCATCGAGCAGGCAGCAAAAGGCGTTCAGCCCGGCGCCTTCGGCCGAGATGCCCCCCAGCACCTCATGCGCCCGAACCAGGGCCTGACTGGAGCGAGCCAAATCGGGAGCGAGCGTCCGCAGCGCAGTGCGCAATTCGGCGGCGGCCAGCGCGCCCCGCAACCCCGGCTCGTGAGCAGCCCCCAGCGAGAGGGCCAAGCGGCCGCCCGCGGCGGCGAACCAATCGAAAAACACTCCCTCCGCGGGCGCGACGTGCGCGGAGCAGCCCGGCCGAAGGATTCGCCCGGCGACCTGCCAACCGTCGATCAGCGGGGCAACGCGGGGCAGACTTTCGGCGGTCCGCTGGGCGGCGGCGTCCAGCTCACGACGCTGCTCGTGACTGGCGCGGGCGTCGGCCACGAGCACGTCGCGCTCCAGCTCGGCGGCCAGGCGGCAAGCGACGGCCTCGAGGAAGTGTGTCTGCTCGGCGCTGAAGTTGCGCGTGGCATGGCTGAACACCCAGAGGGTGCCCAACGGCGTCGTGCTGCTGGAAACCGGCACGCACACTGCCGCCCCGCACTGCTCGGGCGGCTCGCCAATAGTCGAACAGTGCCGGCTCGGCCAGGACGACGGCATGGCCCAGCAGGGCTTCCAGGTCGGCCAGCGCGCCGCGGAGCGGACGCGGCGGCGCCGTCAGCTTGCGCTCGGCGAGCCCCCAGCAGGCCCGGAGCTTGAGCGACGTGGTGGCCGAATCGAGCAGATACAGCCCCGCGGCCTGGCAACCGACGGCCACGGCGCCGGCCTCGAGCACGGCCGCGAGCCGCTGAGCCGTTTCGGCCGGCTCGGGATTGCGGGCCACCACCGGGATGTCGGCCGTCAGCTCGGCCTCGCGCTCGACCAGGGCCCGGCCCAGGGCGCGGTTTTCGCTCCACAGCCGGGCGACGGCCTCGGCCAGAGCGATCGCTTTGCGGGCCGCCACGGGGCGGAGCGCCGGGCAGCTTACGATCAGGCGCGACCTTGACGAGTCTGAGAGCAGTTCCGACGCCCGGCTCGGCCGGGGCAGACCACATCAGGTCGCCGCGCTGATTGTTCGCTTCCGGAGGCCCCGATTCCAGTCGCCAGCCGAGCGCCAACTCGAATGCCTGGCACAAGTCGGCCAGCCGGTTGTCCGTCTGAGGCAACACCGCCGCGGGCTGGTCGTCCGCCAGCTCCGCCAGTCGTAAGAAGCCCCCCGCCGATGCGTCCGCAGTCACTCGAATCACCAGCCCTGTGTCAGAGCCAAGTCGAATCCGTGACTACGTTTGCCGAGCAGTAACCGGCGGCGCACTCCCGCGGCCACCGGGGGCGTGCCAGTCTGCCCGCCCCGAAAACTCCTCCATGATCGGCAGAGTCTTACATCGGCCGGCGGCCGGCGGGTTCTGCACTCCTGGTGGGCAGATTTTGCCGCCAGCAGCGAATTGCCAGCTCAGCGGATGAAACCGGAGAACACCAGACCGAGAACTCCCACCACGGTCAGGTTAAGCAGCCAGGCCCAGACGAGCCTCTTGCTTGCGCGGGGCGAGATCCGCTCGTGCCGTTCGGCCAGAATGATCAGGAGCACGAGCGAGTAGAGCGACAGGGGCGGAGCAACGCCGAGCCGAACGCGGCCGCCCGCCAGGCCCGACCGGCCAATTCATCGGCCGCGGCCCGATCGGCCCGCAAGGCGCCCGGCGCCGGCCGGACACCGGCCGATCGGAGCGGCGATTCGTAAGGATTCGGCAGGACGGTTTTTCCACACTCCGGACAACTTTCGGCGGCCGCGCGAAGCTCGGTCCCGCAGTGCGGGCAGTCCCGCTCGCGCAGGGGCAGCGGTGGAGTCTCGGGGCGGCGCGACTCGGTAATCGGCGATTCCGACAATGGCATTGACGGCTCGGTGCTTTCAGCCGATCCGCGCGGCTCGCCGCACGACCAGCAGACGTCGAAGTTGCCGGGCACTTGCTGGCGACAGTGTCCGCAGCTCCAAGGGCCCGTCGAGTCTGGCGTCTCGTCGGGAATGATTTCGCCGGCGAGCAGTTGCCGGGCCCGCGGAGCATCGTCAGCGGTGACCTGCAACTTGACGCCGCCGACGGCATTGCCAAACTGCCAGAAGTTGCCGACGAGCGCTTCATCGACGACGATTGCCGTGATGCCGTGCGAACCCAGCAGCAGCCGCGCGGCATGGGCCTCGACAGCGGTGGGAAAATTGCCGATCGTCAGCAGGCGCTGGGGGGTCATTGCATGAAATCGAGCGGCGGCGGTTGACGAATGCAGCGCCGTCGAAGCGGGGGCAGTGGCTGATGGGACGCGTCAACTCGCGGGTCGAACCCACGGGCCGCCGCCCGTGGGCTTAACAGTGAGATATGCTCCTGCTTGCGTCGAGCCGTTTTTCTCTGCTCCCCACTCCCCACCCCCCACGCCAGACTCCCTATTCCTTGATAAGGTCCTTGACCGTCTTGCCCGCGGGAATCATCGGCAGCACGTGCTCTTGATAGGGCACTTCGACGTCGAGCACGAACGGGCCGGGGTAGTCGATCATTTCCTGGATCGCATCGGCTAGCTCGCTCCGCTGCTTGACGTAGCGGGCCCCGCAACCGAAGCCCTTGGCGATGGCCACGAAATCGGGATAGCGGACCGGGGGGCCCAGGCCGTCCCCTTGGCCGGTGGCTTCGGGATTATCGATCGGGCCGAGATAGGTGTGGGCCCGATTGCCTTCGTGGAACCGGTCTTCCCACTGCACGACCATGCCCAGGTGCTGATTGTTGAGCAGCAGCACTTTGACCGGAATCTTCTCGCAATAGCAGGTGGCCAGTTCCTGGATGTTCATCAGGAAGCTGCCGTCGCCGTCGATATCGACGACCAGCTTGTCGGGATGGGCCACTTTGGCCCCCATTGCAGCGGGCAGGCCGAAGCCCATCGTGCCCAAGCCCGAACTGGAGAGCCAGGTCCGCGGATCACGCAAGCGATAATACTGGGCCGCCCACATCTGGTGCTGGCCCACGCCCACGCTGACGATCGTGTCGCGATCGGCGGTGAGCCGCCACAGCTCCTCGATCGCCGATTGCGAAAGAATGCCCGGATAGGTCTTGTCGTAATGAAACGGGTCGCTCTGCTTCCAAGCGGCAATCTGCCGGTGCCAATCCGACAAGTCGTCCGGCGGCTCGACGATCTTGTTGAGCTCGGCCAGCGCGTACTTGATGTCGCTGACGATCGGGATGTGGGCTTCCTTGTTCTTGTTGAGCTCCGACGGATCGATGTCGATATGCACGATCTTGCCGTGCTTGGCAAACTCCGAGAGCTTGCCGGTTACGCGGTCGTCGAATCGCACGCCAAACGCCAACAGCAGATCCGACTGATCGACTGCGTAGTTGGCGTACACGCTGCCGTGCATGCCGAGCATGTCGAGCGAGAGCGGATCGCCACCGGGATAGGCCCCCAGCCCCATCAGCGTCATGGCGACGGGAATCTTGGTCTTGGCGATCAGCGGCGCAGCTCGTCGCTGGCGCCCGATTGGATGATCCCGCCACCGGCATAGATCACCGGCCGGCGGAGCGCTTGATCGCCGCCGCCACCTGGGCAATCTGCTCGGGACGGGCCCGCCGCTCGCCGACATGATAGCCGGGCAGCTGCATCGGCGCGTCGTAATCGGCGGCGAACTGCGTTTGCTGCACGTCCTTCGGCAAGTCGACCAGCACCGGGCCGGGACGACCCGTGGTGGCGATGTGAAAGGCCTCGCGCATGACGCGGGCCAGGTCCTTCACGTCGGTCACGAGGTAATGGTGTTTGGTGATCCCGCGGCAGACTTCGACGATCGGCGTTTCTTGAAAGGCGTCGGTGCCGATCACCTTGGTACCGACCTGACCGGTGATGGCGATCAGCGGAATGCTGTCCAGCTTGGCGTCGGCCAGCACCGTGACCAGATTGGTCGCGCCCGGCCCGCTGGTGGCCATGCAGACCCCGGGCTTGCCGGTGCTGCGGCGTAGCCCTGCGCGGCGAAGCCGCCCCCCTGCTCGTGGCGGGGCAGGACGGTGCGGATGCGGTCCTTGAACTTGGTGAGCGATTGGTGGAGCGGCATGCTGGCCCCGCCGGGATAGGCGAAAACCACGTCGACGCCATGATGAATCAGCGATTGAACGAGAATGTCGGCGCCGCTTTGCAATTGCGCCGAGCCTGCGCCGGACGGAAGTCGTGGCCACGATGGAAATCGTCCTCTCAAGTAGTTTGCGCGGGCCGGATCACCCGATTCCGCTCGATGGGGGGCAATGGCCCGAGCCGTTTTAGGATAGGTGCAATTCGAGCGGGTTGCAACCGAAAGCCGCCATTGCGGTTGCGGCACTGCAGGTATCGGCTCGGGCAGAAACCCGGGTTGGAACCGCACAGCAAAGGACGCTCGGACCGCCGCTTGGGTTCGCTCGCCGGGTCGTTGCACTGCGACCACTAGCTGAGAAGCGGCAGCGGCGAGGGGCGGCGCTCAAAGCACACGCCGCAGCGGTGCAGGGGGCCCGCCGGCTAATACGAGTTGGGATCCAGAATGTCCCCCTCGCCGGAAAGGTTCAGCCGGTCCCAAATGCCGAGGTTATCGGGCCCCGTGCCGACGTTGATTAGGTCTTCGAGGTACCGGACGCTGCCGTCGGCCATGCAAATGTTGACCCCGCTCGCGTGCAAGCTGCGGGCCGTCTGCTGCCAATTGGCCCAGCTGTTGATGCCGTTGTCGTCCGAGCAGGGCATGCCCAGGAGCATCATCTGGGCTTCGCCCGGACTGCTGGATTGCGGCGGGAAGCCGGTGACGATCGACTCGATCTGCTGGCAGTTGGCGACATCGTCGGCCTTTGGGCTGATTGCGTTCGGGCCGTTGTCGTCGCCGTTCCAACCGTGAGCGTACATAGCGCCGGGACAGGCGCCGCTCATGGCCCAAGTTCCGCGCGAATCAATCGAAATCAGACCGGCCCGAATTTCGCCGAGCAGGATCGTCTTGCTGGTGCCGTCGCTGATCTTGCGGATGCCGATCGAGATGTTGGGGCCCATGATCCCGCGATACATCGGATTGTTCCACGAGTACAAGGCCGACTCCTGAAAGTCGAGGCTGGCATTGGCAGCGTAATTGCCGCGGGCCCAATTCGACCCCAGGCCATAGGCCGTCCCGTCGAACGGCACCGTGTTGTACGCGTCGGTCGGACAAAGCATGACTTCCAACGTCTGGGACCGGGCGTACGCATTGGCGGGGTCGGTAATGTACTTGCTCAGATTGAACTGGTCGTGGAGATTGGTCCCTTCGATGAAGGGCAACGCCATGATGACCCAATTCTCGCTCAAGTCGGGCGTATCGGAAGTGCCGGTATCGCCGTAGTTCACCCATTTCGACGACGGTGGAAACACGTGCCAGACGTCGTGGTAGTTGAGCAGCGCCAGGCCTAACTGCTTGATGTTGTTCGAGCATTGCGCGCACCGGGCCGCTTCGCGAGCGGCCTGCACGGCCGGCAAGAGTAGGGCGATCAAAATGCCGATGATCGCGATGACCACCAACAGCTCGACCAAGGTAAAGGCGCGCCGCGAATGCCGCATGACCGATTTCCTGAAAAGGGGGTCGCGAGAGGTGCCTTCAGTTTAGCCGCCATTTAAGCAATCATAAACGGGTAAAAAGCGGAAAATCGGCCGGCCAGCCTTCGATAGATCGCCGCAACGTCCAAGCTGCCCCCCATTTTGGCGGCCCTAACGCGGCGGGGCAAACAATGCGGGCCGCAATCGCCACGTGGCAACTGCGGCCCACTGTGCATGGGGTTCGCTTTTGGTCCTGCGCCCGCCGGAGCGGCCGGCCTGTTAGGCCAGTTCCTTGACCGGCTCGCGATCGTCGAGCAGGTACATCGGCCGGCCGTTGTTGTCGGCCAGCGTGGTGGCGGGATTGATGCCCAGGTGGTGATAGAGCGAGGCCAGGACGTTGCTGGGCGTCATCGGCGTGCCCTTGGAACGGTCGCCGTGCGAATCGGTTTCGCCGATGACTTGCCCCATCTTGAAGCTGCCGCCGGCCATCAGGGCGAAGCCCGCCGGTCCCCAGTGATCGCGGCCCGCGCCGGCGTTGACCCGCGGCGTGCGGCCGAACTCGCCCCACATGACCACGGCCACGTCTTTGCCCAGGCCGCGCGTCGTGCAGATCGGTGACCAAAGCGTGGATGCCTTGGTCGATCCGCGGGAGTTGCTTGCGCATCGAATTGAAGTTGTCGCCGTGGGTGTCCCAGCCGCCGGTGGCCAGCGTGACGACCGATACGCCCGCCTCGACCAGCCGCCGGGCTTTGAGGAACTCCATGTTTTCGCGGCCGTAGCGATTGCGAACTTCTTGCGGTTCCTTCTCGACGTCGAATGCCTCGCGGGCGGCCGTGGTCGTGACCATGTCGAGTGCCCGGGACGTGAACGAATCGACGCCGGCCAGGGCGCCGCCGTAGTCCACCTCGCGGCGGATCGTGTCCAAATGGCCGAGCAGCTCTTTGCGGCGTGCCAAGCCGGTCGAGCGTCACGCCGCTGACCAGGCCGAGATTCTCCAAACCCGGACCGCTGGGCACGAACGGTCGATGGGCCGTGCCGGTGTAAACCGGGTCTTCAGCCTTGGAGTTGTAGTTCAGGCTCACGTAGGGGGGCAGGCCGTCCTGTTTGCCCTTCAGATAGCTGACCACCGAGCCGAATGCCGGCCGCAGGAAACGGTCGGGATAGCCGGTCATCACCTGATGGGCGCTGATGCTCGTCGACGAACTTCACGCCCCGCAAGAAAGCCAGCTTGTCGGCGATCTTGGCCTGCAGCGGCATCAGCTCGCAGATGTCCATGCCGGGCACGTTGGTCTTGATTGGCCGCAACTCGCCGCGGAACTCGACCGGGGCGTCGGGCTTCATGTCGTACGTGTCCAGGTGCGTCGGCCCGCCCGGCAGATAGATCATGATGACCGATTTGCCGCTGGCGACCGGCGCGCCCGAGGCCTGCATCCGGAGCATGTCGGCCAGCGTCAGCCCGCCCACCGAGAGCGCTCCGACGCGCAGAAACTCGCGTCGCGAAACGCCATCGCAAAACCGCTGTCTACGTCCGAGGAACGTCAACATGGCTGGGCCTCCTTACAGGCGAGGTAGGTTGGTGGGCTGGCAGGCTAGCTTTTCGGCGCAGGGCAAAGCCCGGTCCCGGTGCCATCCGGGCCGGATTTTGCGGTTGTCATCAGCGGTCGTTTTTATAAGCGAACTTTGATGCGTTGTCAACTAAGTGCCGAAAGTTCCGTTACAAAGTAGTTTTCCAGGCTGCTAGCGGCACATTGAAAACCCAGGAACGGACGATGACCGACTCGGCCAACCCATTTCGCGCACCGGCCGCCGACCTTGCCGCAACCCAACCGGACGGTGCGCTGCCGCCCCAAGTCGTCAAGCGGGCCACAAACCTGACCCGCGATGCACGGCTGGCCGCGGCCGTCGGCCTGATTCCCCTGTTGGGGCTGATCTTCATCCTGCGGCTGGTCCAATGGTACCAGCTGCGGCGCGAGTATCCCGTGCTGATCTCTAAAGACCCTGGCCCCTATCAGGAGCTGGCCCAGAAGTTCCGCTCGGCCAAGTCGAGCTTGTGGTTCGCCGTGTTGCTCTGGCCAGGCGTGATCGTGTTCTGCTGGGTTTGGCTGTCTTTTTTGATCCACTAGAGACTCGCGAGTGCGCGACAATCGGGTGTGGGTCAGGCGATTGCCACTTGGGGGCTTGGCGGAGCGGCTTGCGCGTTTTTGTTTTGGATTTCGGGGGAGACGAGGCCCCTCTCCCCGAACCCCTTCTACCCTCTTCTCTGTCCCGCGAATGACGCCCCGCACATTCGTGGGCTTTTCGGAGACCGGCTCATCGCGCGTATTTGGTTACAGCCGGAAATGGAGTTCGACCTGGATCGCATTCGGGATCTGTTCCCCGAGGCCAACGTCGAAGTCGACGATGATTTGCCGAAAGAGCCAGCCGTTGACGATCCAGATGTTCGCCAGGAGTTTCAGCGCGGTTTTCCACAAGAGCCGGGGTAGTCACCGGATCCACGCCAGCTGTACACGACTCCCGCCCCCGCCATCCTTGTCCCCCCTGCCCGGGCCGGATATTATGGCTGGTTTCCTTGTGGAACCAGCCTAAGGCTGGCTGCGGCCCATGCGTCACGTGTTGTCGGCAATCGTTCAAAACGTCCCGGGGGTGCTCGCGCACATCTCGGGCATGCTCGCCTCGCGCGGTTACAACATCGACAGCCTCGCCGTCGGCGAAACCGAAGACCCCCTGCTCTCGCGGATGACCTTCGTGCTGGTCGGCGACGACGCCGTGCTGGAGCAGGTCCGCAAGCAGCTGGAAAAAGTCGTCACCGTCGTGAAGGTGGTCGATATCAGCTCGCAGGACTTCGTCGAGCGCGACCTGATGCTGATCAAGGTCCGGGCCGCCGCCGGCAGCCGCCGCAGCGAAATCCGCGAGCTGGCCGAAATCTTCCGCGGGCGGATCGTCGACGTTTCGACCTCACGACGTGGTCGTGGAAATCTCGGGCCCGGAGCGCAAGGTCGAGGCCTTCATCGAACTGATGCGGCCCTTCGGCATCTGCGAGTTGGTCCGCACCGGCCGGATCGCCATCGTCCGCGGCAGCAAACAAGCGCCCGAAGCCGCCCCCAAAGCCTGACGACCACAGCAGCCCCCCACCACAAAACGACGCGGCGCCGGCGGCCCACCCCGAACAACCGCCGCCGGCCCAGACCGCACACCCTTCCGGAGAAGCAACTCATGGCCAAGATGTATTACGACAAGGACGCCGACCTGGCGGCCCTCAAGGGCAAGACGATCGCCATCCTGGGCTACGGCTCGCAGGGCCACGCCCATGCCCAGAACCTCCGCGACAGCGGCTGCACGGTGATCGTCGGCCAGCGCAAGGGCGGAGCCGAACTACGACCTGGCGGTGAGCCACGGCTTCGAGCCGGTCTCGGCCGAAGAGGCGACCAAGCGGGCCGACATCGTCAACATGCTGCTGCCCGACGAGGTGCAGGGCGACACCTACCGCCAGAGCGTTCGCGACAATCTCAAGCCGGGCAACATTCTGATGTGCTCGCACGGCTTCAACGTCCACTTCGGCCAGGTCGAAGCCCCGCCGGGAGTCGACACCGTGCTGGTCGCCCCCAAGGGCCCCGGCCATCTGGTGCGGAGCGAATTCGAGCGCGGCGGCGGCGTCCCCTGCTTGATCGCGTTCAACGAGGGAGCGAGCGAAGAGAGCCGGCGGATCGGGCTAGCCTATGCCAAGGGCATCGGCGGCGGCCGGGCCGGGATCATCGAGACCACGTTTGCCGAAGAGACCGAGACCGACCTGTTCGGCGAGCAGGTGGTGCTCTGCGGCGGCGTGAGCGCCTGGTCAAGGCCGGCTACGAGACCCTGGTCGAGGCCGGCTACCAGCCCGAGATGGCCTACTTCGAGTGCATGCACGAGCTGAAGCTGATCGTCGACCTGTTCTACCAGGGCGGGCTGAACTACATGCGCTACAGCGTCTCGAACACGGCCGAATACGGCGACTACACCCGCGGACCGCGGATCGTGACCGACGAAACCCGGGCCGAAATGAAAAAGATTCTGCACGAGATCCAGGCGGGGCAGTTCGCCCGCGAGTGGATTCTGGAGAACAAGGCCAATGCGCCGGCCTTCAAGGCCACGCGGAAGCGCGAGCGGCTGCACCCGATCGAAGAAGTCGGCCGCAAGTTGCGGCGGCTGATGCCCTGGATCAAGGCCAAGGAGTTTTAAGCGCGATGAGCAGCCCTCAGGTTCCGGCCACCGCAGCCAAGCTGCCCACCGCCACTGCGGCGACCTGCCGCCGCCACCCGGCAGCTCTTCGGCCAGCTCCAGCCGGGCGACCGCGTCGAGCTGATCCACGAAGTCAAAGTAGGGCTCAAGCGCTGGCCAGCCCGGATCGTCGGCACCGTCGTCCGGACCGAGCGGCGGCGGCATGGGCTGCACTTCCGCCGCAATGCCGACGACAAGGTCTTCAGCGACCTGATCGTGCTCCAAAACGCCGACGAGTCGCTCTCGACCGTCACGATCGACGAGTATCACGCAGCTGCGGCGAATCTGAGCGGACGCTGCGGCGGCTCGAAAGCTCGGCAACGCCCGCCGGGCCGGCTCGGCGTATAATGGACTCGAGCAGCGCTGGACAATCGCGCCGTGCTCGCAGCCAACCTTCGACTCGTCGATCCCGCCCGGCATGAATCTGCCCGCCGCCAGTCTTCCGCTGCACGCCGAACACCAGCGCACGTTCGCGGCCAGCAAGTTCGTCTATCCGGTGCTCAGCCGCCGCTCGCGGGGCATTTCGGTCGGCGTGAATCTGAACCCCGACAAGGTCTGCAATTTCGACTGCATCTATTGCCAGGTCGATCGCACCCGGCAGAGCGAAACGACCTTCGTCGAACTCGACGCGCCTGCTGGCCGAACTCGACGCCACGCTCGAGCTGGTCACCTCCGGCGCGATTTACCAGACCGAAAAGTTCGCGGGCACGCCGGCCGAGCTGCGGCGGCTCAACGATATCGCCTTCAGCGGCGACGGCGAGCCGACCACCTATCGCAACTTCGACGAGCTCGTTGCAGCCTGTGCCGCGGTCAAGCGCCGCCGCGGGCTCGACGACGTGAAGCTGCTGCTGATCACCAACGCCAGCATGTTCCACCGGCCAGCACGTCCAGCGGGGCTTGGAGATCCTGGATGCCAACCAGGGCGAGATCTGGGCCAAGCTCGAAGCGGGCACCGAGGCCTATTACCAGCTGGTCGAGCGGACGCCGATTCCGTTCCGCCAAATCTTGGACAACATTACGGCCGCCGCCCGGATTCGCCCGCTGGTGATCCAGGCCCTGTTCATGCGGATCGACGGCCAGGCCCCGCCGCCGGAGGAACTGGAGGCCTTTTGCGACCGCCTGACCGAGATCACCGCCGCGGGCGGCCAAATTTCTGCTGGTGCAGGTCTACACCGTGGCCCGGCCGCCGGCCGAAAGCTTCGTCACGCCGCTGACTGCTGGCGAGGTCGATGCCATCTGCGGGTTGGTGACCGAACGGACCGGGCTGAGGTCAGCGGCTTTTTATGGGCCTGCGTGAGGGGGTTGGGGGTTGGGGACTTGAGACTGGGAGGCTTACGGGCGATTGGGCAAGGCACCTTCCTACCTCAAGCCACGGGCCTCGAGCCTTAGCGCTTCCGTCTGGGCAAAGTTTTCGGGCCACGGCGACCGATAAGTGTGAGAGGCGGCGGCAGTTTCGCGTTGCCGCTCGTTCGAGCGGGCCGCACCACAGGGCATCGGCGGTTCTTCCCGATGCCCAGGCAAGTCGCAGCCAAATACGTCGTGCAGGCCGAAAGATCATGATCGCCGAAGCTACCGGGCTCTACAGCCGCAGCCTGCTGAAGGTGGCCGTGCCAGTCACCGTCACGCTGGCCGCCAAGAAGCAACCGGTCGGCAAGATCATCGAGCTGGTGCCGGGCTCGATCATCCAGTTCGACAAGCCCTGCGACGAAATGCTGGAGCTGGAAGTCGCCGGCCGGCCGATCGCCCAGGGCGAATGCGTCAAAGTCGGGCGACAAATTCGGCCTGCGGATCACCAGCATGATCCTGCCAGGCGAGAGCTTCCATTCGCTGGCCAAGTTTGCCGCGACAGTCGCCGGGCTGACCGCCTTCGCGTCGCACGCCGGCACCGCGGCTCACTTCACTTCGAGCATCCGCTCCAGCGCCACCAGTGCCCAGCGGGCCGTCTCGTCGTCGACGCGGATCACGTTCACCGGCGTGCCGGCGGCCAGGTTTTCCAGGCTCCAGCAGAGATGCGCCAGGTCGATACGGTACATCGTGGCGCACATGCAGACGACCGGCGAGAGAAAGTGGATCTCCTGCTCGGGATGCTCGTGCTTCAGCCGATTGACCAGGTGCAGCTCGGTGCCGATGGCCCAGCGTGTGCCGGGCGCGGCCGCCTGCACCTCGCGGATGATCTTGCCGGTCGAGCCCGAGATGTCGGCCTTGTCGACCACTTCCATCTGGCATTCGGGATGCACCAGGATTTTGATGCCCGGGTACTTTGGCCCGGAACTGGTCGACGTGCTCGCTGCGAAACATGGCGTGGACGCTGCAGTGCCCGCGCCATAGCAGCACTCGGCTGGCCGCGCAATTGCTCGGGCGAATTGCCCCCCAGCTCACGGCTGAAGCGGATCCCAGAGCGGCATTTCGGCCAGCGGAATGCCCATCGCCTTGGCCGTGTTGCGGCCCAGGTGCTGATCGGGAAAGAACAGCACCCGCCGCCGCCGGGCGAAGGCCCAGCGGAGCACGGCCGCGGCATTGCTCGACGTGCAGACGATGCCGCCGCGGCGGCCGCAAAACGCCTTCAGGCTGGCCGCCGAGTTGATGTACGTGACCGGCGTGATCTCGGCCGGTGTCGATCACCTCGGCCATTTCCTCCCAGGCCGCTTCGACCTGCTCGATCGCCGCCATGTCGGCCATCGAGCAACCGGCGGCCATGTCGGGCAGCACGACGGTCACTCGCGCGCCGCCCCGCTCGGCCAGCCGCTGCGGGCCGATTGGCCAGCACGTCGGCCGTTTCGGCCATGAAGTGGACGCCGCAAAACGCGATCGCCCGGCAATCGCGGCTATCGGCCGCCATTTGGCTGAGCTGGTAGCTGTCGCCCCGCAGGTCGGCCAGGGCGATCACCTCGTCCTGCTGATAATGGTGCCCCAGCACGAGCAGCCGCGGGCCCATTTCGGCCCGCACCGCCTGGATGCGAGCCGCGAGCGTCTCGTTGTCCAGCGATTTGTAGGGAGCCAACTCGAAGGCGGCGCCGGCGGCAGGAAGGGCGGCAGTGGTCATGGGGCAGTCATGCGTTGCAATCGATCGGGCGGAGAGCGGCGAATTTATTATAGACCCTGGCGGCAGTGCCGGGCAGGTTGTCTCCGTTATCCATTTCTACCACCAAGCTCAGCTTCGCGACGGCGATCCTCGGCGGGAGCCACATGCCGCCGCCATTGAACTGCTGCACGGGCGGGCGGATCTCAGAGTTTTCCGCCCATCTCGAGCGCGCTGAATGCTCGCGAGCGGCGACAGCAAGCACTGGGGCGCGTCGACGAGCGGAACCGCGCCGAAGGAGGCGTACCATTTGGCCACCCGGTCGTTCTTGGCGTCGATCAGCAGCGCGACGCCGCCGACCTCGGCCGCCGCGAGCAAGCAACGCCTGCTTGCCGCCAGGAGCAACTGGCCTCCCAGCCCTTGTCCCTGGACCGGCCGATTCACGGCCAGGCGGGCGAGCCGAAACACCGGCACGTCGTACCGCGCCAGACCCCGGCGAACGAGCTGCGGCGTGCGGGCATATTCCAGCGAGGCCGGCGCGAGACTATAGAAGCCCAAAATCGTTTTGCCGTCCGACCGGGCGATGGCCAGAAACGTCTTGGCGGCTCCCTTTTCGTGGCTCTGCCGCGCATGGCGCCGGAGGAATTCGTTCAAGGCGGGCTCGCCGCAGTCGAAAGCGGCCCGCTCATGCTTTTTCGCAACCGGCTCTTCGCGCCAGTCGGGCAGGCTCACGAGCGCTCCGGCAGAGCGCGGGCGGCCTTGCGCAATTTCGCGTTTGGCGCCGGCGGGTTCTCCAGCAGCTCCAACACGAGGCGACTGTCGCGCTCGGTCAATTTGACCCGTTCGTGTTCTTGGATGACCGCCTGTGCTTCCCGCATGGCGCTGTGCAGGATGAACGTCGTCATGTCGGTTTGCGCCAGGGCGACGGCCCGCATGAGGAGCGCTTTGTCGGCGGGGCGGACGCGGAGGGCCACGCGGTTATTGTTGTCGACGGCTGCTCGCGGCATGGGAAAAACCTTTCTGTACGCATTCAAAGCGTACAACTGTACGAGGACAAAGTCAAGGCCAGCCGGGCCGGCCCGACACGGCCGAGTGCGTCGCAACGCAGGGCAAGGCGGCACACGCGCTCCGCTGACGGCGTATTCCCGGCCGACTCTGGCTAGAATCGAAGGCCAGATTCCATCAGTTCGCGCCGCAGAGCTCGGCGGCCAACAAGGGTGTGCCAGTCGTGACGCTCATCGATCCTGAAGCCCAACGCAACTTTGCCGTCGAGCTGGTGGCCCAACTGCGGGCCGCGGGCTTCGAGGCCTATTTGGCCGGCGGTTGCGTCCGCGATCAGCTGCTGGGCCGCAATCCCAAGGATTACGACGTCGCGACGAGCGCCCGGCCCGACCAGATCGGCCAGCTGTTCGGCCGGCGGCGAACCCTGGCCGTGGGCGCGGCCTTCGGCGTGATGACCGTCGTCGGGCCCAAGCGGGCCGGCCAGGTCGAGGTGGCCACGTTCCGCCGCGATGCCGAGTATTCCGACGGCCGACATCCCGACGCCGTCACCTTCAGCACGGCCCGCGACGACGCCCAGCGCCGCGACTTCACGATCAACGGCTTGTTCTACGACCCCGAGCGAACGGAGGTGATCGACTTCGTCGGCGGGCAACACGATCTGGCCGGCGGCGTTGTTCGAGCGATCGGCGATCCGGCAGCCCGGTTCGGCGAAGACAAGCTGCGGCTGCTGCGGGCCGTGCGGTTCGCCGCGGTGCTCGGCTTCGAGATCGATCCGGCCACGCGCGAGGCCGTCGAACAGATGGCCGAGCAGATTCAGGTGGTCAGCGCCGAGCGGATCGCGGCCGAGCTGCGCTTGATCCTGACCGACGCCAATCGCCGCCGTGGTGTCTGGCTGCTGGTCGAGACGGGATTGCTCGCCGCCGCCGTGCCCGAATTGGCGCCGCCGCGCGGCAAGTGCCCAGTTCGAAACCGGCTCAGCTTGGGACACGACGTTCCAGGTGCTCGATGCGCTGGAAGATCCCAGTTTTCCGCTGGCCCTCGCCGCCCTGGTCCATTTGCTGGACGACGGACCGCTGCTGGCCGGGATCGGCGAACGGCTCAAATTGGCCAACGCCGAAATCGAACGGGCCGGCTGGCTCGCGGCGCATTGGCAACAGCTGCGCGACGCCCAGTCGTTATATTGGCCCAGGTTGCAGCGATTGCTCGTGCATCCCGGCGGACACGATCTGGTGGATTTGGCCGCCGCCCGGGCCGCCGCCGGCGTCCAATCGCTGGCGGATGTCGAGTTTTGCCGGCGGAAGCTGGAATTGCCCGAGGCCGAGTTGAACCCGCCGCCTCTGATCACCGGCAAGGACCTGATCAACCACGGCTTGTCGCCGGGCCCCGAGTTTCAGGTGCTGCTCAATCGGGTCCGCGACTGCGCAATTAGAAGGTCACATCCACGCGCGGTCCGATGCGCTGGCGCTGGTCGATCGGCTGCGCGGCAATTCGGCGCCAGGCTGACCCGCGGCGCGACGGCTCAAAACAGCGGGGCAAAGCCCATCTGCCGCCGCCAGGTCGAGAGCTGTCCCAGGTGAAAGGCCGGATGCGTGGCCAGCAGGTGGGCCACGAGATCGCCACGGGTCTGGAGCGGCGTGTTCTCGAACAGCTCCATGCGGTGCGGGATGGCCAGCTTCGCGGCGTCCGCGTTCGGGGCGGCGCCCGCCACGCGGGCGTGGCCGGCGTCGAGCGCCGCCAGCAGTTCCCGTTTCGACGGCCGGACTTCCTGGGGCGGCAGATTCGCGCTCCCGGCCGAAGTGGTCGTGCCAGGGCTGCGGGTGCTCGAACTCGAGTCCGAGCAGCCGGGCCGTATAATCGGTACAAATGGCCAGGTGCCCGAGAATCCAGAGCGGGGGCTTCGTGCCAGGCGTCGGCTGATGCGTCGAGCTGGGCGTCTTCGATTTCCGCCGTCAGCCGATGGCACCACAGTCGCATCAGCTCGTACAACTTCAGCTCTTGCTCGAACACGCCTGGTCTCCTGATTGAGCGGGCCGGCGGCCGACATCCCTTCAGAGCGATCGCCTGACCAGGCGCGAACCTTTCGCGGCGCCCTCCAATCGTTTCTAAGCTCACGATTGGACCAGCTCGGCGCCGGGCTGTCGACCGTTTGGCGACCAGGAGCGAATCTGCCGCGCGGGCAAGACCTATCGGTCAAGTCCACGGATACCTGAGGGCGTGGGCCGATTCAGACCCGAACCGGCCTCCAAGTGCCGCGCAATCGTCAAAGTTAGCGCAGGCCGCAATTGGCTGGCGAGGCAAGCCGGAAAATCTAGGCGAAACAAGGGCTCTCGCTAAGGTGTGCCGGGTAGGTGCGACGATAGCTCATACCAAGCTCGAGCAAGAGAGGTGAAGTTGGCGGTCGCCCGGGTGTGCGCATTATGACGCCCGCGGCGCTACGCGAAGCACGACCGATGCGAGCGGTCGACGATCCCCTGCCGAACATCGACGGCAGCGATCAGCTAAACGCGTGACAGCGCCCAGCCAGACACCAAAAACGGTGGCGAACCGCCTGCGGACCCCTGAGCTTTTACACCTACCTTTTTTGACGTCCAGGAGTCGACCATGAAATTCCGTTACCTGTTGCCCGCTCTGCTGGTGGCTGGCGCTTTCTCGGCCATGGCCGCGAACGCTGAAGCCGGCTTCCGTCACCACGGCTGCTGTAACAGCTGTGCCGCCCCGGCTTGCGAAGCTTCGTGCGCCGCCGCCGAGCCCTCGTGTGCCGCCCCGGCCCCGGCTTGCGCTCCGGCTGAGCCGACCTGTGCTGCCGCCCCCAGCTGCGCCGCCGCTCCGTCGTGCTGTGCTGCTCCCTCGTGCTGCCAGCCCCGGTGCCACAAGCACCACTGCAAGCTGTTCGGCCACAAGCACTGCTGCAAGCCGGCGTGCGCCCCGGTGTGCGCCCCGGTCTGCGAGCCGGTCTGCCAGCCGACCTGCTGCAAGAGCCGTTGCCACAAGCACCACTGCCACCGGCACTGCCGTCAGAGCTGCTGTGTTTCGGCTTGCGAAACCAGCTGCTGCGGTGGCTAAGTGCGGTTGACCGCGACCTGCGGGTCGCGGCCGTACGATTCGATCCGACAAAACGAGCGGCCCGGCGCATTCCAAGCGATCGGGCCGCTTGTTTTTTGGCCGCTCATTTCTGGCCGCCGGCCCCATCGAGTTGATACAGGGGCAGGAAGCGGTAATAGACCTGCAACGTCAGGCAGTTCAGGCAGGTGACCATCAGCCGGCCCCCCTGCTCGCCCCAGGCGTCCTTGGCCGGCAGCAGCGGATCCCAGCTCCCTTCAGCTGCACGCGCCGGGCTCGACGACTTGCGAGTCGACTAGCACCCGCCGCATCCGCCGGTTCCATTCTTCCCATTCCGAGCCGGGCAGGTTGTGTAGCACCTGCGTGGCGTAGTACCAGTAATAGGCGTTGCGGTTGTCGGCCAGGGGCAAGTTGCCCAGCAGATAGCGCACGCCCTCGCGCATGGCCGGCGCATCGCGCTCGGCCCCCAGATACTGCGAGGCCAAGAGGCCGACGGCCGAGATGGTCGGCGTCGCTCCGCCCCCGGGCTCGTAGGCGAACAATCCGCCCTGGCCCTGCGCGGTCGACTTGAGCCAGCGGTGAGCCCGTTCCATGACCCGCGAGGGAACCGATAGCCCGGCGATCTGCGCGCTCTTGAGCGCCATGATCTGCCAGCCGGTGACCGAGGTGTCGCCCGGCTCGCCGGGCTTGTAGCGCCAGCCGCCGGACTCGGGATGCTGGGCTGCGACGATGAAATCGACGGCCCGCTGGGCCGCCCCGCCCACCTGTTTGTCGTGCGACAGCGCATAGAGTTCGGCCAAGGCGATCGTGGCCAGCCCGTGGCTGTACATCACTTGGTCGCTGCCGGCCGACAGATCGCCATTGGACTTCTGCCGCGCGAGCAGCCAGTAGACTGCCATGTGAACGTTGCGGCGGTAGTCGGACGCCTTGTCCTGGCCGACCATCCTGAGATGCGTCTGGCCCGCGGCCAGAAACGGCAGCAGTCCCAGAGCTGTTGCCCCCGCGTCGGACTGAACGCTGCCCGGCCCGCCGCACTTCTTGGCTTTGCACTGGTCCTGGTAGCCGGCCAGGCTCCAGCTGCCGTCGTTGTTCTGATGTCGGGCAATCCAGCGCAGGGCCCGGCCGATCGCCAGATCGCCGGTCTTGCTGCCTCCAGCGATCCCAATGGCCCGGCCGCCGCCGCCCCCCACGGGCCGATTGCCGTAGATGCCCGGCACGCCTTTGACGGCCGGGCCGCGGCCAGGACCGAGACGATCGATCGGGCCGCGCTGGGGCACCATTTCCGCAATGCCGGTCGGCACGTCGTCGTTCGTCCAACCTCGCTCACTGCCCCCGTCGCCGATTCCCTCGGCGGTAACCTCCGTGCTATCGAGCGTATTGCCGGCGGGCGGCACAAGCGACGTCAAGTCGATCGGCGAGTCCAATTTCGGCGGTTCGATTTGCGGCACGTCGAAGTGCGTAACGAAGTCGTCCTCAGCGGGCGGAATTGCCTCGCTGGTGAGCGCTACCGCTTCTTCGCGGGCAGGCGCGAGACGATCGTGCCCAACAGGAGCAGGGCCGCAGACAGGAACACGGCGTGCACGACCACGCTGGCGGCCCACCATAAGCCGCGCTCGGCCATCCACTGCTTGAGATCGCCCGCCAGCTCGGTCAAAAATTCGCCCTTGGCTACGGGCCACAATCGGACGGAGACGCTCATGATGGTTTCCTTTCGATGCTCGTCGGGCAAGCGCGGCGCGCACCACGAGCGCCCGAGTGAACCTGGTGCGCGCAGCGCCTCATCGGAGGCCGCGCGAGGGTGAACGATCATCCCGCGGCGCGGGCGAAGCCACACCGCCGGTTGCAGCGGAAGAGAATGGTGCCCCGGCCACCGCGAGGAGGTCGAGGGGGGCGTCGTTGGACTACTTGCTTGTTGAATCGGACGAAGGCGGGGGGATTATTCCCAGCGGCAGGCGGGCCGGCGCCGAGCGCGGGAGATGGGTCGCCGGGACGGGCTGGCCCCGCACCGCGGCGTGCCAGCAGTCGCCAGCCAGGCCGCTTGGTCCTTCGTCGGCAGTCCGCTAGCGGCCGCTACTGTGGCGGGAGGACCGCGCCCTTTGTGCAGCTTCACTCGGCGTGCACCAGACCCCGAGCCTGTGCAGAAATTTCGCCTTGTGGCTGCGGAACGGTTCCAGTATCTCTACCACCCCTGTCAACGGGGCAGTGAAGCGCCGGCGTATGCGCTCGTCGAGCCGGCCGCGCTGCCACACCGTTGGCGGGCCTTATCTCCTTTTGCATTCGCGCTGACACCCGGAACCAAGCTGTACATGGCTGCCGTCCCGTCCGCCGTATTTCGCGCTGGATGGCCCTGCCTGCTCGCGCTGGCTCTCCTGTTTGAGCCGGTAGCGCGCATGCATGCGCAGGACACCTGCGCGGAATCACGCGCGGCGGCTCGACGGTTCCCGACACCGGCCCGGCACTGGTCACCGGCCCCCGGGCTGACTCGCCCGAGGCATCCGGCTACGGCGGCCCTCCCGGTATCGCGCCAGGCGGAGCGCCTGGCGGCCCGCAAACCACGGCCGTCGACACGCCGATCGATTACCTGATCGAGCAGCCTGTCGTCGAAATCCAGATCGTCGGCAACCACGCGATCGCGCGGGAAAAAGTGCTCAGCAGCATCTCGACCAAAGTCGGCCGCAAATTCGACCAGGTGGAGCTCGAGAAGGACGTCCGCAAACTGGCCACCAAGGGCTGGTTTCTCGACGTGCGCCCGATCCGCGAGCAGGTTGCCGGCGGCGTGAGAATCACTTTCCTGGTTAGCGAGCGGCCGACCTTGGCCTACGTCAAATACATCGGCAACACCAAAATCACGAGCAACAAGCTCGCCAAAAAGACCGAACTGAAGAAAGGCGGCCCGCTCGACGCCTACGCCGTCGAAGAAGGGAAGCGGAAGATCGAAGAAGCGTATCGCGACAAGGGCTACAACGACGTCCAGGTCTCGATCCTCGAAGGCAACCGCCGGGAAGACAAGGGCGCCATCTTCCTGATCAACGAAGGCACGATCCAAAAAGTCTGGGTCGTCCATTTCGCCGGCAACAAGATCGCCAGCGAACGCCGCTTGCGGACCCAAATCGGCACCAAACACCCGATCCTGTACCTGTTCAAGGGCCAGGTCGATCGCAAGAAGATCGACGAGGACATCGAAAAGCTCACGGCCTATTATCGCAACCTGGGCTTCTTCCGGGCTCGCGTCGGCCGCGAAATCCAGTTCGACGAAAACGAAAAGTGGGCGACCGTCACCTTCGTCGTCGACGAAGGGCCGCGATACGTCATCCGCGACATCAAGTTCGTCGGCCAGAAGAACTACACCGTCGAACAGCTCACCGGCGGAATCCGGCTCAAGGCCGGCGACTTCTTCAACCAGGGCAAAATGAACGCCGACAAGGTCGCCCTGACCGACGCCTACGGCACCCGCGGCTACGTCTTCTGCAACGTGCAGGAACAGCTCGTGTTCCTGGAAGAACCGGGCCAGCTCGACGTGGTCTTCAGCTTCGACGAAGGCAGCCAGTTCGCCGTCGGCAAGATCGACGTCCACATTGCCGGGGCCAACAAGGGGGACAACTCCCACACCCGGTTCCAGACGGTGCTCAATCGCCTGCAGTTCCATCCGGGCGAGATCATGGACACCCAAAAAATCCGCAACGCCGAGCGGCGGCTCTAGGCTTCGGCCCTGTTCGCCCGCGGCAACGACCCGCAAAAGGGCGGCCAGCCGCCGAAGATCACCTTCAATCCGCCCGACGGCGAAGGCAACGGTGGCGACAGCAGCGTCGCCCGGCGGAAAAAGAAGCCGGGAGACAATATCCGCGGCCAAAGCCCCGACGACGCGCCACCCGACCGCCCGGCCGCTCCGGACGAGCCCCGACTGCTGCCCGGCGAAAGCGTTTCGCTCACGCTGGTTCCGGTGGCGGGTCCGCAGCCGGCGTCGCGCGCGACGCCTCCGGTCGCGCCGGCTCGATTCCCGGCGCCGCCAAACTCCGTTGGCAATGTCGCTCAGCAGTCCGACCGCCAGACAGGTCCTTACGCCGCCATGCAGCAGCCCGCTGCGCCGCAATTCGCCGGGCCCCAGGCAGCAGTACCCCAGTCCGCTCAAGCGCCCACCGTTGTGAACCGGTTCGCGGTGAATCCGGCGGTGGTACAGTCGCCCGCGCCCAATCCGGCGGCCCGGCCAGCTGCGCCCGTTGGTCCCCAGCCGATGTGGGCCACTTCACCGGGAGCCGGACCAGCGTCTGACACGCGCAACACCCTGCGCGCTCCTTGGCCGCAGCGACCGACACAGCCTCCTCCAACCTATCCGGCACCGCAGATGCCGGCGGTTAGACCGGCTACTACTCCCGCGGCGATCCCCCCGACCGCTCCAGCGGCGACGGGGAACTTGCTGATTCGCGGCCAAAGCAGTGATCCACCGCCGGCAACGACGCCAGCGGCAAACATGAACCCGCCAGCCCGGCCGGCGCTCAACTGGCGACCGATGCCAGCGGTGCGTCAGCAAGCCCCCGCGGCGGGCAATGGACAGGTTGTGCCCGTACGCGCGGCCCAGTACGCTGCGGCCCAGTACACTGCCGCCCAGAACACGGCACCGCAATACGCGGCCGCCCAGCCACCGAGCATCACCCCGGCCAGCCTGCAGACGGCCAGTCCGGCTGCATACAACGCGGCGGCAGCGTTCGGTCCAGCCGTCCAGCAACCGCCAACCACCGGCACGGGCGGATACAACCAGCCGCTGGTCGTCCGCGGGCAAGATGCTTACGGCGGCCGGGCAATCCAGCCCATAAGCCCCGCTCCGCAATCGACTTCGGCCTACCCGCCGAACACCTATCCGCCGGTCGGCACGGGCGGCGGCATCCTCGGCCAATCGCCTGATCCTAATGCGCCCGGCGGGGGCGGAATCATCCCGCCGCTCGATCCCGGGCTCGGCGGCCAGCCGCCGGAAGAAGTCTCGGGCATCATCGGACCCACGCCACCGCCGGTCATCCCGAGCCTACCGATCGACATCGATGCTCAGGACACTCAAACCGGCAAATTCAGCTTTGGTGCCGGCATCAACTCGAATGCCGGTCTGATCGGCTCGGTCGTGATCGACGAACAAAACTTCGACTGGACGCGGCCGCCCACCGGCTGGGACTCGTGGCGCAACGGCACGGCCTGCCGCGGGGCCGGGCAGCATTTCCGGATCGAATTGGCGCCCGGTACTTTGGTGTCGCGGTACCTGGTGAGCTACAACCAGCCATACCTGTTCAACACCAATGTCAGCTTCGGCATCAGCGGTCAGTTCTTCCAGCGGTTCTACACCGACTGGGTCGAACAGCGGGCCGGCGGCCGCGTGAGCCTGGGGTACCAGTTCCGCCCGGACATCACCGGCGTGGTGGCGTTCCGCGGCGAAGCGGTGGATATCAAGGATCCGCGGATCCTGATTCCCGACCTGGCCCAGGTGCTCGGCATAACGCAGCTTTACAGCGGCCAGTTCAAGATCATCAACGACATTCGCGACAATACGTTCTTCCCGACCGAGGGGCGGTACATCGAAGTCAGCTTCGAGCAGGCGTTCGGCAACTTCGCCTTTCCCAAGGCCACGCTCGATATGCGGAAGTACTTCACCGTCACCCAGCGGCCCGACGGCTCCGGCCGCCAGGTGCTGGCGTTGTACGGCTTCTTGGGCGTGACGGGCAAGAACACGCCGATCTACGAGCGGTTCTTCCTCGGCGGCATGGGCACGATCCGCGGCTTCTACTATCGCGGTGCTTCGCCGACGGTCGACACGGTCGAAGTCGGTGGCGACTTCGCCACCTATGGCACGGTCGAATACACGTTCCCGATCACGGCCGACGACATGTTCCGCGGGGCCGTGTTCTGCGACGCGGGCATCGATGCCCGGACCGCCGACATCACCACCCAGGACGTTCGCGTGGCGCCCGGCGTGGGTCTGCGGATCTCGGTGCCGGCGATGGGTCCGGCGCCGATTTCGATCGACTTCGCCTTCCCCGTCGTCAAGACGGCCAACGACCGCGAGCAGATCATCAACTTCTCGATGGGCCTCGCCCGGTAGAGCGGGCCCGAGTTGCGGTCCGCCGGCGATCTTGCCGTTTGCGCCGCGCCCGGCCTATCCGGCGGAGCGTCCGGCCTATTCCGCCGAGGGCCCGGTTTAGTAGCCCGGAAAATAGCCCCACTGCCAATAATCGCCGTAGAAGCCGTAGTGCACGTTCTTCCGCGGCCAGTAGTGGGTGTTGTACCAGGGCGAAGGATAGCGCACCTGCGGGAACCCATAGACCGGCGGCGCGGGCAGTCCCGGCGGCGGCAACACGGTTGGCGGCGGGAGCGAAACCGGCGGCTTGGCCTTCTGGCCTAGGTGCTGCGGCAGGCCGGCATGTGCCGTGCGCTCGGCATGCACACAGAGAACGCCAGCCAGAAGCAACGCGACGAGCAGCGGGCGACGAATTGTGCCCGTCGCGGCAACGGATCGGACGGCGGCGCTGTGGGCGTCCATGCGAGCTGAGCGGAAGTTGTGGCAGAACGGGGGGGGCGCCGAACCTGGGCCCCTCTGCGTCGTCTCATCGACCGCCCAAACCGCGGTAGATCAAAAACAAACGCCGCCGCGGTTCACAGGACCACGGCGGCGCCATTTGCGCAATCGTTAAGATCAAATCAGCTTCGGCAAACTACCAGTAGCAGCAGCCGCCGTAGTTGCCGTAGTAGCCGTAGCCCCCCGGCCGATAGCCGACGCTATAGTAGCCGCCGAAGCCCGGCGTGTAGCCCGTGTAATAGGGATAGCCGCTCCAGCCGCCGATCCACGGCGTGTACGAGTAAGCGTACGGCGTGTAGTAGTTCCAGGCGCCGTAGGGATAGCCGACCACATAGGGCGCCGCATAACGGGCCCCGTACGGGTACGGATAGGGGCCGTAGTACGGACCGTAGCCGGCGTAGTACGCCCGGTGATGGAAGCCGACTGTCTGGGCTGCGGTCTTCTTCGTCGCAGTGCCGTCGGCGAAGTGCACGGGCGCCTTCAGCCCGGCGGTGCCCAACAGCCGCGTGTAGGGAGCGCTATGCTTGACGGCCGGCTGAACCGTCACGTCGGCGGCCGACGTGACGCGGCGAGCGGGCGTGGTCTGATCGGCGGCGCTGGCGGACGCGGCACCAACGGCCAAGGCCACGAGAGCGGCGGAAGCAAGCCAGCGCGGGCGTGGTAATCAACATGCAATCCCTCCCAATTTTGCCAACGGGCGAAGAACCACTCGGGCGACCGAGCGGGATCGGGCAACGTACGACTCCCGATACCACTGGCCGCTTTACGTAGCTGCTATGCTAGGCAGCACTTGCGCAAGCGGTCAAGTATCCTTACCGAATCGCAATCCGGCTGGATGCGTATTTCCGGGCGCCGGACGGGTCCGACCGATTGAACCGGTTGGGGCGAGCCGCCTTAGGACGGGCGTGCCGGCCGCGCAAGGGGGCAGCTCGCCAACGACTCGAGCGAAGCCGCCCGCGCCGTCAGTCGTAGCGGAGCAGGCTGAAATGGCGATGGGGGGCCAGCCGCTGGGCGCCGCCCAGTCCGACCAACTCGATCAGAAAAGCACAAGCGGCGACATTCGCGCCAGCCTTTTCCACCAGGCGGCAACAGGCGCCGATCGTGCCGCCGGTGGCCAACAGGTCGTCGACCAGCAGGACGTTCTGCCCGGGCGTGACCCCGTCGACGTGGATTTGCAGCATGTCGGTGCCGTATTCGAGCTCGTAATGGAACGAGTGGGTGTCGAACGGCAGCTTGCCCGGCTTGCGGATCGGAACGAATCCGACCTTCAGCTGCAGAGCCAAGGGGGCGGCAAAGATGAAGCCCCGGGCTTCGGCCGCGGCCACCGCGTCGATCGGCATGCCGCGAAAGTGCTCGGCCAGCTGGTCGATCGCCGCCTGAAACGCGACCGGCGCGGCCAACAGCGGCGTGATATCGCGAAACAGGATGCCCGGCTTGGGAAAATCGGGGATCGCCCGGATGTAGGTCTTGAGGTCCACGGGTCACTCGGTGGGTAGCGCCGTCACGGAAGCGGGGCCTGGCGTGGACCCATTCGGAAGTCGGAATGCGGAAGTGGGAATGCGGAATTTGAGGCAGTCAGCCGGTCGTCGGATTGCTCGTCTGCCTTCCGCATTCCGACTTCCGCATTCCGACTTCCGCCTTCCCAATTCCGACTTCCCGCGCCCTGCTCAGCCCGGCTCCTGCAGATTCACGGCCAGCTTGCCGAGAGCTTCGGTCTCGATCTGGCGGACCCGTTCGCGGGTCAGGCCGAGCGATTCGCCGATTTCCTTGAGGGTCCGCGGTTCATTGTCGTCCAGACCGAACCGCATCCGCAAGACGGTCGCCTCGCGGGCGTCCATCGTCTCCAGGAGCCGCATCACCTGGACCAGGTTGTCGCTGTCGACCAGCTCATCGTCGGGGCTCTTGAGCCGCTCGTCCATGACCATCTCGCCCAGCGACCAGCCGTTTTCGGCCTGGTCGGTTTGCGGGGTCGAATTGTAGATCCGGATGGCTTTCTTGATGATCGGCAGCTTCTTCTTCGGCAACCCCAGCACCCGGGCGATCTCTTCCGGCGTGGGCGTGCGGCCGAGCTCTTCGGTCAGCCGGGCCGTGGCCCGTCGCCATTTCGAGAGCAGCTCGACCATGTAGGCCGGAATTCGGATCGTCTTGGCCGTATTGATCAAGGCCCGCTTGATCGACTGCTTGATCCAATAGCTGGCGTAGGTGCTGAACCGCGTGCCGATGGCCGGATCGAAACCTTCGACCGCGCGGAGCAGGCCCAGATTGCCTTCTTCGATCAGATCTTGCAGGCTCAGGCCTTTGCCGGTGTACCCTCGGGCAATGTTGACGACCAGCCGCAGGTTGGCCCGCACCATCCGGTCGCGAGCCCGGATGTCGCCCTGACCGATCGCGGTGGCCAGCTCCTGCTCGTCGCGAGCCGAGAGCAACGAAGTTTCGTTGATCTCGCGGAGGTAGGTTTCGAGCGGAGTCTGCACGGCCGCGGACGGGCGGCGGCGGGAGGATGTAGTCGGCATAGTCGTCGTTGCGCTGCGAGGGTTGCCAGGGTTGCCGGGCTTGACAAGACACCTATCGGCGTGGCGTCCCGGCTTTCTCCAGCCCGCCTGCGACTCGACTTATCACACGGAACAAGCGGGTTGTTCACGAGGTTCGGGCGGTGGCGAAAAGTCGGGCACGGCCGGTTTTAGCCCCAAGACTGCCGGCCGCGATGCGACGCGCAGGCCCGCGGCGCCGCCCGTGGCGCCTGTAGCGATTGAACACCTCGCAGGGCGAAGATTCAGCTCGACGACCGCGCAATTCGGCTGATTTGCCGAGCAGGCTCTCTGACGTGCGCTGAGGATAGCTCGACCACCAAATGCTCGCCCGATTCGGCGGATCAGGGATCATCCCACTGCCGCTCGGTGCCGCGGCGTGGCGGCGTATCCGGCGGACGCCGTCCGTCGCGCGGACGATCCGCAGCTTGATTCGGCGGACCGCGCCGCCGCGGCGGTACGAAACCGTCGGGCTCAGGCCCACGGCGGCCATCCTGGGCTTCGGCGGCAGGCCCTCGGCGCTCGCTGATCCCCGGATCGCGTCCCTCGCGTCCTGGACCACGGCCCGGATCACGCGGACCGGCATCCCGCGGACCGGCGTCGCGGCCGCGACGTCCGGCATCGTCCGCACCACCCGGCGGCGGCCCGGGCGGACGCGAGCGATCACCGCCGGGGCGGGCGGCAGGCGGACCGTCGTCGGCTACGGGGTTGGCCCGCGGGCCGCGACGGCGCGGACCACCGTCCGGATGCTCGGCAGCCGGCCCTTCGAAATCACGCCGTGCCTCGCGCCGTCCCGGTCCGGGCGGCGGACCCTCCGCGCGGCCGCGCTGCGGGCCCTGGCCCAAATCTTCCTGCGGCGGGCCGGGCCGGCGGCCGGGACCGGCATCCGGGTCGCGCAGACCGCCGCCACGCGGTCCGGACTCGCGCGCTGCACGTTCCGCCCGGCTGCGATCGCCAGATTGCCGATCGTCGCAAGGGCCACGATCGTCCGAGGCTTCCTGTCGGGCGGAAGCTGCCTCGGGCCCGCGCTCCCGCGGGCCAGCCTCGCGGCGTTGACCCGGACCGGGCGGGCGGCGGTCCCTCGCCCGGCGGCCGGTCTTCGGGACGCGGCGGACCGGGCGGGCGCTGGCCTGTCGGCCGGGGCGGCTCGGGCCGGTTGTCATCGACATCATCGGCCGCCAGGGCTCGGCTCGTGCCGCCGGCCAGAGCCAGCACCAAGAGCAGCCGAGCGAAATCGTGCGGGATCGAAATCATGCGGAGCGCCTCCTGTAGGGCAATGGATTCGAGTAGGAACTTGAATTACACCCGCTCGAGCGCGGGGTTTTGCGTCTTCGGGTTGATCGCGGCGGCACTGTTTTGCACCGTGGCAAAATGTGCGACT
This sequence comes from uncultured Planctomycetaceae bacterium, assembly GCA_963828155.1. GTDB lineage: Bacteria > Planctomycetota > Planctomycetia > Pirellulales > PALSA-1355 > CAWCAX01. The sequence continues at coordinate 92,654 of CAWHDQ010000003.1, read as the reverse complement.
CGCTCGCTCCATCCGTGGGAGCAACTCGCTTGCTCCATCCGTGGGAAAAACCTCGACGATTTGAGCGCCGACAGCAGCGAGCTGCGGGGATCGACGGTTATCGCCTCGTTCTGCCGGCTCCGTGCCACGGCTTCCTGTAACCGGCCGAGGCGGATTTCCGCCGGTTCGTTCGCGGCGTTTTCGTCCGCGGCAGCATTGGGGTGGGACAGCTTGCGCAACTGCCGCCGGCCTGAGATGCCCGGCGAATGGGCCTGCAAGCTCGGCCAGGCCCTGCCTGCAATGAGCGGGACGCTTTCTGGCGTCCCACCCCAGATTGCCCGCCCTGGCCTGGGAAACAAAGGATTGGGGCGGGCGATGATTGCCAGAAAGGCCGCGTGGACACGAAAAAACCCGGGGCCAGACTTGCTGGACCCGGGTTTACTACACGTCAATTGCCCGGTGGGTTGCGCTCGCCGCGGCGTTCAGCCGCCGGCCGGCTTGATCAGCGGCCCACTGCCACCGCCCACACCACCCCGCAACTCGGAGGCGGGGATGCTGGAGGTGCTGGCCGGCGCCGAGCCGGAACCGCTTTCCTGCTCGCGGTCTTCCTCGGCCCATTGGACCCGCTTGCGCGACAGACCGATCTTGCGCTCGCCGGTATCGACCTTGAGCACCTTGACCTCGATCTTGTCGCCCACTTTGACGATCTCTTCCGGATTCTCGACCTTGTGATCGGCCAACTCCGAGATATGGAGCAGACCCTCAAGGCCGTTTTCCAGCCCGACGAACACGCCAAAATTCGTCAGCTTGGTGACCGTGCCGGTGACGATCTGGCCGGGCTGGTACTTGCCCGGGATGTCGGTCGCCCACGGATCTTCCTCGAGCTGCTTGAGCCCCAGGGCGATCCGCCGCCGCTGCTGATCGACCGAGAGTACCTTGCACTGGACGGTCTGCCCCTTTTCGACCACCTCGCTGGGGTGGCTGATCTTGCGGGTCCACGACATGTCGCTGACGTGCAGCAGGCCGTCGATCCCCTCTTCGATCTCGATGAAGGCCCCGTAGTTGGTCAGGTTGCGGACCGTGCCGCTGACCATGGTGCCGGGCGGATAACGGTCGGCCACCTTGTCCCAGGGGTTGGCCTGGGTCTGCTTCATGCCGAGCGAGATTTCCTGCTTCTCTTTGTTGATGCCCAGCACGACGACTTCGATCTCGTCGTCGATGTGGACCAACTCGTTGGGATGGCTGATCCGCTTGGTCCAGGACATCTCGCTGATGTGCACCAGGCCCTCGATGCCCTCTTCGAGCTTGACGAAGGCGCCGTAGCTCATCACGTTCACCACCGTGCCCTTGACGACCGAGCCGACCGGATACTTGTCGGCCACCGATTCCCAGGGGCTGGGCGTTCGCTGCTTGAGGCCCAGGGCGATCTTTTCCTTTTCGCGATCGACGTGCAGGATCATCACCTCGATTTCCTGGTCGATGGCGACCATTTCCGAGGGATGGCCGATCCGGCCCCAGCTCATGTCGGTGATGTGCAGCAGGCCGTCGATGCCGCCCAGGTCGACGAACGCGCCGAACTCGGCGATGTTCTTGACCACGCCCTTGCGGACCTGGCCGGTCTCGAGCGTGCCCAAGAGCTGGGCTTTCTTCTCGGCCCGTTCGGTCTCGATCAGGGCCCGGCGGCTGACGACGATATTCCGCCGCGCATCGTCGATCTTCAGCACGATGCACTGGATCGTGCGGCCGATATAGTCGCCAATGTCGGCCGGCCGGCGGATGTCCACCTGGCTGGCGGGCAGAAACACGTTGACGCCGATGTCGACGAGCAAGCCACCTTTGATTTTGCGAATGACGGTGCCGGTGACCACGTCGTTCTCGTGGACCGTTTCCATCACCTTGCGCCAGGCTTCGACCTTTTCGGCCTTGCGCTTGGAGAGCGCGATCATGCCGCGCGATTCTTCGGTCCGGCCGAAGACGTCTTCCACGTCCTCGATCAGCACCTTGACGTCCTGGCCGGCCTGAGGCGGGTCTTCCCACTCTTCCCACTCGTTGAGTGGGATCGTGCCCTCGCTCTTGTAACCGACGTCGACCAACACGAACTCGCCGTCGACGCGGAGGACTTTGCCGTTGATGATCTGGTTGACGCCCAGATTCTGGCCGCCCCAGTCGATTTCTTCGGTCGCGGTCCCGCCCATGGCGGCCGCCAGCTCCTCTTCCCATTCCTCCTTATTGAGATCCAAGCCACGGATCAGATTGCGATTGACCATTCGTTTCCTGTCAGCTTTCCTGCGGCCGCGACCAACACGACGAACCAGCTTCGCGGGCGAAAAGCGGGGGTTAGAGACTCGCCTGCTTCGGCCGGCCCGGGGGCATTCCCCGGGCAATTGCGGCCCGCAGTGCGAACCCGAAATTATAGCGACGAGGGGATTTGGGGACAATCGCGAATGGGCCGCCAGCGGCGGGCGCTGCCGTGCGAATGCCCCGTCGCCAGCATGCCGGTGGACTGCTCGGGTAGAATCCTGACATGAGCCCGGTCCTGATCATCACCGTGACCATCATCGCCGTCCTGGCCGCCCGGACGCTACGCCTCCAGAAGCAGCGCCGGGCGATCGAGACCCAATCGGGCAATCGGCACGGCAAGAAATCGAGTTGAACCGGCTGCCCGCGATCGGCCACCGTCACTGGCCAGTCTGGCGGGGCTTGGCCGGTTCGGACAGCAGCTCGTACCACGGCATCCAGATGGCCTTGCTGCTGCGATCTCGCATCGCCGCATGATAGATGCCCATCTCCCTGTGATATTCCGCCCGTGCCCGCGCTTTGGGGGTGCCGATGAATATGCTGCCCGCCGAACCCAAATACAGATGACGCAGCGACTCTGCGCAGCCGTTTCATTCGCTGCCCCTGCCAGAAAATCAAGGCCGGGATCACGGCCGACATGATCAGGAAGGTTCTGAGCGAGATCCGCAATCGATTACCGAGCATGGCCCGACCACTCTACCGCGCGACGCGTGACGAGCCCACACCTGGATTCACGGCTGCAGCATAGCAGGACCGCGGATCGGAATCGGACGACACCGGCCGATGAAGCCGGCCACTGCTCATGTCCGCCCCTCCCATGCTCCGTTACAATGCGGCGGTCAACTGGCCGCACAGCGCTTGCTGGAGGAGTCCCGCTTGTCCCCTCGATTCTGGATCTTTCTGGGAGCCCTGGCGGCGGCCACGGCAGTGGCCGCCGGCGCGATCGTGTGCGCATCTGCTCAAGGACCTGGTCAGCGCGCAGCTGCTCAGCACCGATCAGCTCGCCAGTTTCGAAACGGCGGTCCGCTACCAGATATTTCATGCGCTGGGTCTGATCCTGGTCGGCGTACTTGCGGAACGAGCCGGCGGCGGCTTGCTGCAGGCTGCGGCCTGGGCCTTTCTGGCCGGCATCGTCCTGTTTTCCGGCGGCATTTATGGCTGGCTCGCCACCGATTTCAAGCCGCTGGTCCATGTCGTGCCCGTCGGCGGCTTGACCTGGATCGTGGGCTGGTTATTGCTGGCTGCGGCCGCCCTGCGCCGCTAAAGCCGGCATGACCGCTACGGCGGCGGCGATCAGACCGGCCCGCAAGACTGCGCGATTTCCTCTCGGAGGCCGGTCTGTGAACTAGGTTTTTCCAGGGGGAAAGTGTGCGGCGTGCGGCGCACCACTCGGCAAAACCATGTCCGCCATCCAACAAACTCGCCAGTCCGCTCGTCGCCTCGCGCCACGTCGCCTCGCGCGACGTCGTCGCGCCCCAGTTCGCGGCGTGCCAGGCCGACGCGGTGCCGCGGCCGTCGAAGCGGCCGTGCTGTTGCCGCTGGCACTGATCTTGATGCTGGGCGTCTGGGAAGTCGGCCGGATGGTCGAAGTCTGCCAGGTACTCAACAACGCCGCCCGCGAAGGGGGCCGCAAGGCCTCGACCGGCCAGGCCACCAACAGCCAGGTTCAGCAGGCCGTCCTGAATTACCTGACCCGAGCCGGCCTGCCCGGCAATGCTGCGACCGTCACCGTGAGCGACCTGACCAAGCCGGGCACCGACGCCACGGCCGCGGCCGAGTTCGATCAATTGCAAGTGGCCATCACGCTGCCGTTCACCGCGGTCCGCTGGACGGCCGCCACGCTGATCACCGGCGGCACCACCCAGCTGCGGGCCTCGACGATCTTCTATTCCAACAACGGCCAGAACTACCCGTCGAACATTACCGTCCCCCAAGGCTATTGAACCCGGGCCAGACGACGGAGCCGATCATGAAGCGGAACAGAAGTCACAGGCAGGCAGCCCGGCGCGGGGCGACACTGGTCGAAACGGCCATCGTGCTCAACGTCTGCCTGATCTTCCTGCTCGGCATTTTCGACTTCAGCCGCGTGACGATGATGCGGCAGTTGGTGGCCAACGCCGCCCGCGAGGGTTGTCGCTACGCGATCGTGAACACCAGCACCGCTACGACCAGCCAGGTCCAGTCCTGCGTGACCAATTATCTGTGCGGCCAGCAGATCCAAAACCTGACGATCACCGTCTACGAAGCCGATCCGACGACCGGGGCCAACTCTGGGCCCCTGGACCAACGCCGGCTTGTCGAACTCGATCGCCGTGGAAGTGACCGGCACGGTCAAAACCATCACGCCCACCTTCAGCCTCCTGCCCAGCAGCCTGCCGCTCTCGGCGAGCCTGCGTCATGGCCAGCGAAGCGAATTGATTCGCCGCAGAGTACTACCCATGCGCACGATCCATCCTGCTCGCCGCCGCGGCGCCGTGCTGCCGCTGTTTGCCCTGGCACTGGTGGCCCTGATCGGGTTTCTGGCCCTGGCGATCGACATCGGGATCATCGCAGTGGCCGAGACACAGAGCCAGAGCGCGGCCGACAACGCGGCCCTGGCCGGTGCGCGGGCCCTGACCGGAGCGACGGGCGGCAACACCTCGAACGCCACGACCACGGCCCAGCAGGCGGCGGCGATCAACCCGATCATGTCACAGACGCTCACCAGCTCGCAGGTGGCGGTCCAGCACGGAGCGTATCACTACGACTATTCGTCGCTGACCTTCACGCCCCAGTTTCCGCCGGTCGCACCGGACACCTACAACCTGACTCAAGTCACGGTGACGCCGAACGTCTCCAGCTATTTCGCCCGCGTTTTCGGCCTGACGGCGTTCAATATCCAGGCCACGGCCACGGCGGCTTACCGGCCGCGCGACGTGGCGGTGGTGCTCGACTTCTCGGGCTCGATGAACAACGAGACCGATCTGTGGAATTGCGAGTCGTACTTGGGCAACCTGGTCAATACGCCCAACAACACCGACTCGGTCTACCCGCAGTGGGGCGTTTACAACCCCAGCTATTCGCCCACCGCCACGCTCCAGTGCACGAGCACCGACACGCGGGTGGGCAACTGCAACATCAGCATCCCGGTCGGCGGCGTGCCGGCCTTGGTCGCCGATTTCTACTCGAATAGTCGCGGCGGCTCGGCGGCGGCGGCGTTTGCTCCCGCCTCGGCGCCACCAACACGACGCCGGTCGGCGACAACTACCTCACGACCGGCACGAACACTTCCACCACTCCCGGTCGATCGATCGCCGAGATCAGCGGCAACAACAAGACTGACCAACGGCGCCAACAAAAGCTTCGTCAGCGCCGGTTATGCGTACTATACCGGCGCAGGCCTTTAGCGGCTACACCGTCGGTCCGAATTACTGGGGCAAGACGTTCTTCATCTGGCCCCCCGACCAGACCAGCGACTGGCGGAAGAAATTCTTCCTGCTGCCCGACGGCGTCACCCCGGTCAACGACGACCGGGCCCTGTGGGACTCAGGGGGCAATTGGCGCGAGCCGCCGGGCAACTACGTGATCAACTACAAGGCGATCCTGGCCTGGATCACGAGCCAGGGCCCAAGCGTGTTTCCGGCCCAGCTGCGGGCGGGCAACGTGCTGTATTACAGCTCGATTCCCACCGACGTGCCCCTGCTCTCGTACGACCACACGGTGCTCAATTCCACCATCTCGAACCAGGACCAGCGGTTCTGGAAAGAGTACATCGACTTCGTGCTGGGCGTGTGGCGCGACCCCAACGGCAACGTGCAGACGCCGGGCAGCTCGACCTGCAGCTACGGGCCGGATTTCGCCTGCGGCGACGGCACCGGCGTGAGCATCAGCGGGCCCGACTCGGCGACGACCTATGGCGGAATCCCGTTCGTCGCTCCGACCGACAACCCGCTGCGTCCGCGGCACCGCTTCTGGTTCGGCCCGCTGACGCTGATCCAGTACCTGCTCGACACCTCGATCTCACCGGGCACGCTGCACGATATCTCGATGGTGCCGGCCAAGCTGGGCATCGCCGGGGCCGTGAGCGACCTCCAGAACAATCATCCCAACGACATGGTGGCGATGATCTATTACGCCCGGCCCAGCTATACCGGCGAAGCAAACACGATCGGCACGTTCGATAATCCGATCAGCTCGCTCGGTCGCAATTACACCGCGATCGCCAATTCGCTCTGGTATCCGCCCAATAGCGGCAGTGCCGACGTCCGCCCCTGGGACGCCAACGGCAAGCTCACGCCGCGGGCCCACGGCGATTTCGACAGCAACACCGCCACCAGCTACGGACTGATGCTGGCCTACAACCAGTTGAGCGGCAATCCGGCGCTGCAGTCCGCGGGCATGGGCGGCTACGGCCGCAAAGGAGCCCAGCGGCTGGTGATCCTGGAGACCGACGGCTTGGCGAATGTATCGACCAGCGCCACCACAAGCAGCGGCGCCGCCTACCAGAGCTACTTCAACGTCGGCACGGGCAACGTTTACTCGGCGAGCGGCAACGACCCGAACAGCGACGCGATCGCGGTGGCCCAGCAGATCTGCGCACTGTACAATGACTCGACGCTACGGGCTGCCCGGCTTTTCGACCACGGCCAAGCCGGTGACGATCCAGTGCATCGCCTTCGGGGCGATTTACGAGCCAACCACGCCGCCGGCCTACAACTCCGCCGGCATTTCGCTCCTGCAATCGATCTCGACGATCGGCGGAACGGTCTTTCCCAGCTCGGCCAGCGATCCGACGAACGGCTATAAGTGGTGCATTGGCACACTGGCCCAGCGGCAGGCCTTGTTGCAGCAGGCCTTCACCAAGATCCTGGACGGCACGGTCCCGATCTCGCTCGTGAAATAGCCGGCAGGCCATCCGAAAGCGGCGCGCCGAGCCGCGCCGGCGGCTTAGGCTTTGGCGGCGTCGAGGCGCCTCTTGCAGCCGAGCCTTGGGCTGCACGCCCACGAACCGCTCGACGACTTCGCCCTGCTTGAAGATCATCAGCGTGGGAATGCTGACCACGCCGTAGGTCTGGGCGGCGCTCGGGCTGTTGTCGATGTTGATCTTGCCGATCTTTACCGAGCCGGCGTTCTCGGCCGCCAGCTCTTCGACCACCGGCGTAATCAACCGGCACGGCCCGCACCACGGGGCCCAGAAGTCCACCAGCACCGGGCTCGATGACTGGAGCACCTCTTCGCGAAAGTTCTCGTCCGTGAATTCGGATACGTTCTTGGCCATGACTTGTGTCTCCGCTGCGATGGTGAGTTGTTTCGAGTATCGGCGACGAACCGCCGCTTGGTCCGCTTTTTGCACCCGAATTATAGGGATGACTGACTGAGCCAGTCAAACCGGGCAATTTCGAGCGGTTAATCGTTCCACGCGAGGCTCCATTCAAGGTCAGGCGACGTCAGAATCGTCAGCATCGAAAAGGTCAAACCGTGCTTCGTTGACGGAATCCCAACCTCGACGATGAATACCGGCGGGGGTGCGATTTCTTACAGCGCCTGCCCGTTAACCAGCGCATGGAGCGGCGCAAGCCGCGCTGTAACAGACCGTGGGGACAAGCCCGAATGGCTCGCTCAGAATCGTCGTGCCCAACGGCTTCTCGAAACTCCGCTACGCTCCATCCCCCGTATCCCCTGCCGCATCCCCCTATCTCCTTCACTCCGAACGCAAGCACTCACGCGGCTGGGCCAGGCCCGGTCCGTCGGCGATTCCGCCTCCGCATTGAACCGCAATCCGCGCGGCGGGTAGAATCGCGAGCCGCAGCGCCGCCGACCCGACAAGGACCGCCAATGTGACCGCCGTTGCCCTGGGACTCGACTTTGGCACCGAATCGGTGCGGGCAGTACTCGTCGACCTGGCCGGCCGTGAGCGGGCGTCGGCCGACGCCCGCTTCCGCCACGGCCAGATTACGACCGTGCTGCCGATCAGCGGGGAGCGCTTGCCGCCCGAATTTGCCTTGCAGCATCCGGGCGATTGGCTCGAAGCGGCCGCGGTGGCGGTCCGGGCGGCGCTCGACGCGGCCCGCACGGCTCCGCAAGACGTCATCGGCATCGGCAGTTGCTTCACCAGTTGCACCATGCTGCCGGCCAAGCGCGACGGCACGCCGCTGTGCCTGGTGCCGGAACTGGCGGCCGAGAAGTTCGCCTGGCCCAAGCTCTGGAAGCACCACGGGGCCCAGCGCGAGACCGACCGCATCAACCGGCTCGCGCGGAGCGCGACGAGCCCTGGCTGTGGCGCTACGGCGGCGCGGTGGGGCTGGAGTGGTTCTTTCCCAAGGTGCTCGAAACGTTGCTGGCCTCGCTGCGCGTGTTCGAGGCGGCCGACACCTGGCTGGAAGCGGGCGATTGGCTCGTCTGGCAACTGGTGGGCGGCGACGTAGCCAATCTCGTTCGCTCGACCTGTCAGGCCGGCTACAAAGCCTGCTGGAACGCGAACGACGGATATCCTTCGCCCGAGTTTCTCGCTGCCGCTCGATCCGCGGCTGGCTGATTTCGTGGACCGGCGGATGACCGGCCGCCTGGCCTGCGCCGGGCACTCTAGCGGGCGTGCTTTGCTCGGCGGCGGCAGAGAAGCTGGGCCTCGCCGCAGGCACGCCCATCAGCGTGGCGATCATCGACGCCCATGCCGGCGTGCCCGGCGCGGCGCGGCCGAGGCCGGCACGCTGGTCATGGTCCTGGGGACCAGCAGCTGCCACATGCTCAACGCGACCAGCGAGCAGCACATTCCCGGCGTGGCCGGCGTCGTGCGCGATGGCATCTTGCCGGGCCTGGTCGGCTACGAGACGGGACAAGCTGCCGTCGGCGATCTATTCGACTGGTTTCGCCGGTTGGCGGGCGAGACCGATTTCGAGCGGCTCGATCGCGAGGCGGCGGCAATCGGACCCTGTGCCGAGGGCGTGCTGTGTCTCGACTGGGTCAACGGCTGCCGCACGCCGCTGATGAACGGCGATCTGCGCGGCTGCTTCGCCGGCTTGTCGCTCTACCACACGCCGGCCCATCTGTATCGGGCGGCGATCGAGGCCACCGCGTTCGGCACTGCGGTGGATCGTCGAATTGCTCCGCGAGCACGATGTGCCGATCCGGCAATGCGTCGCCACCGGCGGCCTGCCGCACCACAATCCGCTCTTGGTGCAGATCTATGCCGACGTGCTCGGCGAGCCGATCCATATCGCCGCCGCCAAGCATGGACCGGCCCTGGGCGCCGCGATTCTGGGCGCCCTGGCCGCCGGCGAGCGAAGCGGATTCGACCACGGCCGCCGCGGCGATCCGTGCGATGGCGGGCGGATCGGGCGGTCCTGAGCGCGTTGTGCGGCCGACGGCCGACGCCAACGCGGCCTATGAGAATGTTTATCTCCACTATCGTCAGCTGGCCGGCCAAATGCAAAGCATACTGGCGGTCGACAGCGACGCGTAGATTCAGCGGCTCCAGCGAGAACAGGTGAGCAGATGGGCGACGGAATCAGTTGTTATGTGGTGGCCCGGGATGCTCAGGGCAAGGCCACTGGCCGGATCGAGCAGCGGCCACTCGACGACTTTCCGCCTGGCGAGGTGACGATCCGCGTCCGCTATTCGTCGCTCAATTTTAAGGACGCCCTCTCGGCCACCGGCAATCCGGGCGTGACGAAGAACTACCCCCACGTGCCCGGCATCGACGCGGCCGGCGTCGTGATCGCCAGCGACTCGGAGCGCTGGCGCGTCGGCGACGAGGTCATCGTCACCGGCTACGAGCTGGGTGCCAGTCGCTGGGGCGGGTATTCGCAAATCATCCGCGTGCCCGCCGATTGGCCGGTCCAACTGCCGCCCGGCCTGACCTTGCGCGAGAGCATGATCCTGGGCACGGCGGGACTCACGGCCGGCTGGTCGATCCAGGCACTGGAGACCCACGGCGTGCTGCCGCATCAGGGCGAGGTGGTCGTGACCGGCGCCAGCGGCGGCGTTGGGTCGCTGGCGGTGGCCTTGCTCGCACACGCCGGCTATCGCGTGGTCGCGGTCAGCGGCAAACCGGAGGCGGCCGAATTCCTCACTCGGCTGGGAGCCAGCGAGGTGATTCCGCGCGGCGCGGTCGACGATCGCTCGCCCAAGCCGCTCTTGCCGGGCCGCTGGGCTGGTGCGGTCGACACCGTCGGCGCCAACACGCTGGCCACGATCCTGCGTTCGCTCAAGCCGGGCGGCTGCGCCACGGCCTGCGGGCTGGTCGGCGGCGTCGACCTGCCGCTGACCGTGTTTCCGTTTATCCTCCGCGGCGCCCAGCTGGTCGGAATCGATTCGGCCTGGCGAACCCATGACGAACGGGTTGCCCTCTGGACGCGCCTGGCCAGTAGCTGGAAGATTGCCGGCTTGGACGCCCTGGCCCGCGACGTGGCGCTGGCGGATCTGGACCACTGGGTCGGCGAAATCCTGGCCGGGCGCGTGCAGGGGCGGATTGTGGTCTGTCCCCCCGTGTGAGTCCTGCTGCCTGTACTCCTGCTCTTGGTCCGGCAACGGACGGAAGATATACCGCAAAGACGCAAAGACGCAGAGACGGCAACGAAGGAAAACCGGGGAAGAACGAAGTCAGAGGACGCGAAGGGAGCCGAGAGCGCCGAGGGACGGAATGCAAAACGGCACAAGCCAAGCGATTGCCAAGAATCAGGCGTCGCTTTATCGCTGCTCAGTCGCATGCGCCGCGGTTATCCTGACACTTTGGGCTCCGATTCTCTTCATGCAACCGGGCAGTGGCATTCGCCCGATGATGCAGCTTCCGATCAGTGTACTGCTCCTGTTGGTCACGGCTCCGATCCAGTATGGGGCAATACGGCAATTAGCGAGGACCTAGACGACGAAGCGGACGACTGGATTCGTCGCAGTTTTCGTCTCGCTGTTCCCGCTGGTCTTTTTTGTTTTCCTCCAGTGGGTGATCCTCCATATGAAGGGGATCATCTATGAGGACTAGCTGACGGCCACAGAAACGAGAAACAGGGGAAGAGGCTAGCCGGAGAGTGCAGAGGGGCGGCAATAAGCACCCTCTGCAGGGCCCCGCAACGACGGTGGAATTCGTCGCTGAATCAACACCATTCGCTAACGCGTGCGCCGCCCAGAGTACCAATTGCCGCCGAACCGAGCGCGTCACGGCTCGCGGGCAGCCTGCATGCACGCCACCGGTTGCCGGGCGCGGCTCAGGCTTGCCAGCGGGAGCGGCAACCACGAAGATTCAGCCGACAGGGCTGAATTGTTGGGCGCGTCCACCGATCGGCTCTGCTGCTCGGAATGTTAGGGCCCCGCTAATCCATGCTCGACCAGCACGAAATCCAGATTCGCGTCCGCTATCAGGAGACCGATGCTCAGGGGCGCGTCCATCACGCGAACTACTTCACCTATTTCGAGCAGGGCCGGGTCGAGCTGCTGCGGGCCGCGGGATTCGATTACCGCCGCCTGGAAGAAGAAGGCTTCATGCTGGTTGTCACCGAAATCTCGTGCCAGTATTACCTTCCGGCAGCCTACGACGATCTGCTCACGCTCCGCACTCGGACGTTAGCCGCCAAGGGTGCACGGGTGGAACACGAGTACCAGGTGCTTCGCGGCGAAGAACTCTTGGCCGCCGGCCGGAGCGTGGTGGCCTGCATCAATCGCCAGGGGCGGGTGACGCGATTGCCGGCATTTCTGTTGCCCAAGGGCGACGCACCACCCGCGTGATCGAACCTACCCCGGACGGCCGCCCGGCAGCGGCTTGCACGCCGGCCGGAATTCGTTCCTAATTCAGGTCGATTCCATCGCCACTCCCGCGCCTGCGAGCTTGCATCATGGCTGCCAAACCCAAGTCGTCCAAATCCGCCAAGACCGCAGCGGCCAAACCGTCGGTCGCCAAAACCCGGCCCGCCAAGTCGGCTGTCGCCAAGGCCGCGCCAGCCAAAGCGGCGCCAGCCAAAGCGGCGAAAGCCCCCAAGGCCGCCGCCAAGCCGAAGACCGCGGCCAAGGCGGTCAAGCCGCCGGCCAAGAGCAAGGTTCAACCCGAGCCCGCCCCAGCCCCGGCCGAATTTCAGCCGCCGATGGCCGACGAAAGCCCCACGCTCATCGAGGCCTGCTATGTGACGTTCGATTCCCTGCCGGTCCAATTCCAGCGGGCCGCGGCGCCCTCCGGCTCGGCCGCCATCGCCTTCGAGACGTTCGCCGAGGCCAAAGCCCGGGCGATCGATCACTTGATCGAGCTGATCGAAGAAGCGGAGTACCGGCTGCATCTCCTGCGTCAGGCCAACTCGCGGGAAGAGTATCCGTACTGAAGCGCGGCGGCACCTGCGGAGCATGCCCCCGCTTGCATGGGGCGTGCACCCTCCCTTCTCGGCCCGCCTAATTGCCCGCCAGCTGCGCGGTTCGCTAGCAGGGCCCGCCGCTCGGCGGGCCGATTGGCCCACAGTTTTGCGCAGCTTGGTGCCGATGATAGGAAATGGAGCGACTTTGCCGGTTGGGTCGGATTTGCCGCCGGCCGGGGTCGCGTTCAAGGTTTCCGCCTTCTTCCAACGCAGGATGCGATTGCGATGGGCAAGCCCAAGCGTCAAGCACGAACCACCGGCAAACCCAAAACCACGCCCGAGACGCCGCCGCTCGATCAGCCGGTGACCACCACCCGGGTCGATCCGCCGCACGTGCTGGGCGAAGCGATTCCGGCCACGAACGAAACATCCCCGGCTGCCGCCGAGGCAGTTTCGGTTACGGCCGAGGAATTGGCCGCATCGACTCCGGTCTCGGAGTTCACGCAAGCCACCCAGATGATCGAGCAGGTTCGCACGCAGGCGGCCCAGCTTTCGGCCCACTTGCGCAAGCAGCAGGCCAGCGTCGATCACCGCGAATCGGAGCTCAACTCGCGCCAGGCAACCTTGGAGAGTCAGCTCCGCGGGGCCCGGCTGTGGCTCGTCGAGCGGCAGCAGGAAATCGCGGCCCAGCAGGCCGCCTTGGAAACCCAGCGACAAGCGCAAGCCGCTCAGGAAAAGCAACTCGCCGAGCTGGCGGCGTCGTGTCAGGAAGTGCAGCAACGCATTGATGGCGAGCGTCAGCGACTGGCCGCCGAACTGGCCCAGCGCGAGGCCGAGCTCGAAGCCCGGGCGCACCAGCACAACACCTCCAGCGGCGAGCTGGCCAAACGGCTCGAGCAGCGGCAGCAGGAGCTACAGCGGGTGCAAGAGGCCCAGCTGGCGCAGAGCAAGCAACTGGCCGAGCGCGAACAGCAGTTGGACGCGCGACAAACCCAGATCGAGGATTCGGTCAAGCGGCTGGCCGCCCAGATCGCCCTGGGGCAAAAAGCCCAGCAGTTGCAGGAAGCCGTGCAGAAGCTCGAGTCGCGGCGGCAACACCTCGACGATGCCGAAAAGCTGCTCTCCGAGCAGGAAGGCCAGATCGAGGCCGAGCGGCTTCGCCTGGCCGAAGACCGCTCGCTGCACGACCAGGAAATGCACGCCGAACGGCGCAAGCTGGCCGACGAGCGGCGGCAGGTGAGCGGCGAACTGGACAAGGAACGGAGCAAGCTCAAGCGGCGCCGCGACGACCTGGAAGCCCGCCGTGCGGCCCTCAAGCAGCTACGGACCGACGTCGCCCGCTCGCAGCGCGAGACGCTGGAAATGCGACTGGCCACCGAGGAGCTCTGGACGCGGCTCTGCGGCACGATGGCCCCGGCCGCACTCACGCAATCGCTAGCCCAGCTCCGCGTGAAAATGGCCGATCAGCAGCGGCTGGCCCACCAGGAACTGGCCCAGCAGCGGGCCGAACTCGACGCGCTCGCCCGGCGCCTCACCGAGCAGCACGAATCGCTCGGCAAACAGCGGCGCGAGCTGCAAGACTGGGTCAAACGCCGGGAAGAAGAGATCGAAGAGCAGGCCTCCCGCCTCGTCAAGCGCGAGCAATCGCTCGACCAGCAACAGACCGACATCAAGCGGGTCGAAAAGCAGTGGAAGCACGAGCGGCACAATTACGAGCGCGAAATCCGCCGCCTGCTGAGCCAGCTCCGCCGGGTCGAAATCGCGGCTTGACGGGGCCGGCGCGCGTTGCCTCACGTACCCCAATCGCGGGCGTAGCGAAAGTCGCGATCCACGGTCCGCTGCGACAGCTTGGCAATGACCGGCAGTCGCCGCTTGTAATGGTTGCGCTGCACGCGGCGAGCTACATGTTCGACGAACGCCCGATCGAAACCGGCCGCCACCAGCCGCTCCGGCTGCCAGCGCTCGTCGACCAGCAGCACCAGCAGTCGGTCAACTTCGGCATAGGTGAAGCCCAGCTCGGCCTCGTCGGTTTGCCCGACCCAAAGGTCGCCGCTGGGCAACTTGGCCAGAACGGCGGCCGGCACGTTCAGATGCATAGCCAGTTGCCGTAGCTGAGTCTTGTACAAATCGCCGATCGGGTTGATCGCCGACGCCATGTCGCCGAACTGCGTGCCGTAGCCAAGCAGCAGTTCGCTCTTGTTGCTCGTTCCTAATACCAGGGCATCGAACGCGGCGCTCTGATCGTAGAGCACCGTCATCCGCTCCCGGGCGCACTTGTTGGCCAGCCGCAACTGGCCGGCGTCGGGAAAACGGGCGAAATAGGCGTCGACCTGATCGGTGATCGGCACGTCGAGCGTGCGGACGCCCAACTGGGCGATTACTGCCTGGCTGTCGCGGCGGGTTTCGGCGCTGGACGTTTTATACGGCATCGTCACGGCCAGCACGTTCTCGGGCCCCAAGGCCCGGGCGGCCAGCACGACCACCGCGCTCGAATCGATCCCGCCCGAGACGCCCAGCACGGCCCGGCGGAAACCGGCGCGGTGCGTCTCGTCGCGCAAGAAACGGACCAGAATCTGCTCCACCAGCGGTGGATGGATCACGAGTTGTTCGGTACCCACTTCAGCATTCATAGCGGCGGCGGCGAATCCGGGCCAGTTCTTCGCAGGTGAGCAATAGCTGTTCGTCGCGGGCCAGCGGCGTGGTCAGCCGGGCTTGCCGCAACTTCGCCGGATCGAATTCGGCCACGACGAGCGCCGGATCGAGCTGCGGGGCCTGGGCCAACGTCTCGCCATCGGGGCCCACGACCAGGCTGCCGCCCCAAAAGCAGAGCCCATCCTCGAAACCCACTCGGTTGACCACGATGACCAGCGCCCCCAGCAGCTGGGCATAGGTCTTGGCCATCCGCTCGTAGGTGTCTGCCGTAGCCACCCGCTCGCCCGCCACGCCCCGAGCCGGCGAATTCGAGATGCAGATCAGAACGTCGATCTCTTCGGCCTGCATCACCGTCACGGCCGAGAGGTGCCAGAAATCCTCGCAGACCAACAGGCCGACGCGGCCCAGCAGCGGCGAGTCAAACGCCCGCAGCCGGTTGCCGGCGGCGAAATAGCGCTGCTCCTCGAACAGGCCGTACGTCGGCAGATAGACCTTGCGGTGGACGTGCAGCCGCTCGCCTGCTTCGGCAAACAGGGCCGCATTGTAGAAAGAGTGCCGCGACGACTCTTCGACGAAACCCAGCACCAATGCCGCCGGTCCCGCCGCCCGCGCCAAGTGCTCCAACTCCGGCGCATCGGCCGCCAGGGCCACGTCGGGCACGAAATCGCGGAGGAAATAGCCCGTCAGCGACAACTCGGGAAAGACGATCAAATCTGCCCCGTGCGTCGCGCGGCAGCGATCTGCTCGTCGTGCAGGGCCAGATTGCGCTGCGTGCGGCCCAGCACCGGCGCGATTTGCGCCAGGGCAATCCGCAGAGGGCGGGCGACGCCGTGCCGCGCGGGTCCAGCCTCATCGGGTCGCAGCGGAGACGCCAAGCAAGCACCTGGGAAAGGTCAATCCGTGCTCGGCCGACGATCGGGCCACGCACGTAGGGGGGATAGCCCCATTTTGCTCAGCCGGTTTGGCCGGAGTCAATCGGCCCGAGGCCATCCTGCCCGGTATCGACGCGGCAGGCCCTAGTCCTGGCTCAGCAGGAACTGAATCGCCTGATGCAGGTCACGCCAGGTGCTGCGCGAGTATTCCAGGTCGAACCAGACGATCTGGCCCCGGGCGTCGAGCAGGTAGGTTCGAGGCAGGTGCTTGGTGCCCACTTGAGCCAGGGCCTGTCCGCCCGCGTCGAGCAGCACGGGGAACTTGAGCCCCAGCTTCTGGGCAATTTGCCGCACTTCCTCGGGCTTGTCCTGCTCGTCGATCGCCACCACCCGCACGCCGCGGCGGGCAAAGGGCGCAAACACGTCGGGCCCCAGGTCGCCCAACTCGGCCAGCGCATACGGATTGCCGATGCGGAAGAACACGACCACGGTCAGCCGCTCGCCCTGCAGTTGGCTGAGCACCTGCGGCTTGCCGGCCAGGTCGGGCAGCGTGATCGCCGGCAGCGGGTCGCCCACGCGGACCAGACAAGTGGCCGCTTCGGCCTCGGTCAGCAGCACCTTGGGCATCACCAGGTTGGCCGGATCGATCTGGCCCATGACCGGCGGTCCGGGCTCAGCCGCTTCGGCCGGCTGCTTTTCCGATCCGTCGGGCGATTCGAAAGCCTTGGTCGGCGGGATCGCCGTGTGAGTGACCTGCGCAATTTCCGGCTCGGCCTCGGCAGGCATCTTCGCTCGCTGCTCGGCCGTCTGCGAGGGACTGGTCTCGCGCGCGCCGTCGACTTCGCCTGATCCTTCGCCGGCGGCGTGACGGACTTTTGCGGCGCGGACTGATCCTGCTGGCAGCCGGCCACGGCGAGCACGGCGCCCGCGAAAACGATCAGCATCCGCCCCAACCCAGGCACGCTCATGCAAGGCTCCTTCCCGCCCCGGTCGCTGTTTTGGACCGCGGGCTCCGACTCAGTGTGGCCGTCCGAGGCCCTGGGTGTCAACTTCTTGCCGAGGGTCCCGGCGTGCGAGCTTGGATGCCCAGTTCGCGCAATTGCCGCAAATCCACTTCGCCGGGCGCATCGGTCATCAGATCGGTCGCCTTCTGCGTCTTGGGAAAGGCGATGCAATCGCGGATGTTGTCCAGCCCGCCGAACAGCATCACCCAGCGATCGATGCCCAGCGCAATTCCACCGTGCGGCGGTGCGCCGTAGCTGCAGCGCATCGAGCAGGAAGCCGAACCGATCCCGGGCTTGCTCCGGCGAGATGCCCAGCAGCGAAAACACCTGCGATTGAACGCCCGGGTCGTGAATCCGGATCGTGCCGCCGCCCGCTTCCGAGCCATTGATCACCAGGTCGTAGGCCTGGGCCCGGCACTTGCCCGGCTCGGTGGCCAGCAGTTCAAGGTCCTGCTTCCGCGGCGCGGTGAACGGGTGGTGCATCGCGGCCCAGGTGTTTTCCTCGGCGTCCCAGGCGAACATCGGAAACTCGACCACCCAGGAAAAGTGCTTGGTCGCCGGGTCGTACAGCTTCAGTTCTTCGCCGAACCGCTTCCGCAGGGCGTACAGGGCCTTGCAGGTGACCTCGAACGAGTCGGCCACGATCAAGAGCAAGTCGCCCGGCTTGGCCGCAAACTTCTGGCCGATCCGCGCCAGCAGTTCGGGCGAAAAGTTTTTGGCGATCGGCGAGGCCAGCTTGCCGTCGGCCTCGACCTTGAACCATGCCAGCCCCTTGCAGCCGAAATCGTGGATCACGAATTCGGTAAGCAAGTCGATGTCCTTGCGCGAATACTTGTCGGCGGCCCCGACCGCGTTCACGCCGCGCACCCGGCCGCCACCATCGACCGCGCCACGAAACACACGGAAGTCGCACTCCCGGGCAATGTCCGATATATCGACCAGCTCCATCCCGAACCGCAGGTCCGGCGCGTCGTGGCCGAACCGCTCCATCGCCTCGTCGTACGTGATCCGGGGGAGCGGCAGCTTCACGTCCTGGCCCAGGATGTCCTTGGCCAGCCGGGCCACCAAGCCGTCGATGATGCCGATGATGTCCTCGGCGTCGATGAACGACATTTCCAGGTCGAGCTGGGTGAACTCGGGCTGGCGGTCAGCCCGCAGATCCTCATCGCGAAAGCAGCGGGCGACCTGCACGTAGCGGTCGTAGCCGGCGATCATCAGGATTTGCTTGTAGAGCTGCGGCGACTGCGGCAGGGCGTAAAAGTGGCCGTGATGAATCCGGCTCGGCACCAAATAATCGCGGGCCCCCTCCGGCGTGCTGCGACCCAGGACCGGCGTCTCGATGTCGATGAATCCGTGTTCGTCGAAATAAGTCCGCATGCCGCGGATGATCCGGTGCCGCAGCAACATGATCTGCTGCATTTCGGATCGCCGCAGATCGAGGTAGCGGTATTTGAGCCGCAGGTCTTCGCCCGGCGGCTCCTTGGCACTCGGCTGCAAGGGAGGCGTCTGGCTCTTGTTCAGAATGACGAGCGTGCCCGGCAGAATCTCGATTTCGCCGGTTGCGAGCTTGGGATTGAACGTCCCCTCGGGCCGGTGCGACACTTTGCCGGTCACGGCCACGACGTACTCCGACCGCAGCGTCCGGGCGAGCTCCTGATTGGCCTGCCCGCTCTCGGGCCCGAACACGACCTGAGTCTTGCCGTAGCGGTCGCGGAGGTCGATGAAAAGTCCGCCGCCGAAATCGCGGTAGCTGTCGACCCAGCCGCAGAGGGTCACTTGCTTGCCGACGTCCGCGGCCCGCAGCTCACCGCAGGTATGCGTTCTGTACACGAAACGGTTCCTTGCCTTGTCTGAATCCCCCGGCCGACCAGTCCGCGGCCCGGGTAAAGAACCGCTTATCTTAAACCCCGGGTGGTGTGGCGGAAAGGCAGGGGGGACAAAGGCAGAATACAGACTGGGCCCGCGCGGATACCGTGCGATGAAGATGGCCGCGTCCTACAGCCCCGCGGTGTCGCGGATGAATTGGATGTTCGGCCGGCCGGCGCCGGAGCCTTTGACGAACTCGGGCACGAAGCGGAATTTCTCCCGCGGCCGCTCGGGGTCCTTGAAATTGTCCCCCTTGAGCAGAATCGGCCGGGTTTCGTCGATCTGCCCGAACGATCGCTGGCCGCCCACCTGGCAGGGAAACCAATAGCCCTCGCCCGACTCGTCGACCAGGTAGAACTCGGGATAGCAGTGCTGCGGCACCCAGACGGTGCGGGCCGGAATCTTGCTCGCCCGGCACAGGGCAATGAATAGCGATGCCAGGTCTTCGGCGTCGCCGGTCTTGTCGTTCAAGGCCCGGGCGGCGCCCTTCAGGTCGCCGGCCTTCACCTTGACGTTCTCGTGAACCCAGTCGTACAGAGCCTGGGCTTGCTCCCAAGCCGTTTCCTTATCCGCCGTCAGCTGCTTGGCCAGCGACGTGATCTTGGGATGCCGCGATTCGATGAACGGGCTGGTGCCCAGGTAGGGCATCAGCCGGCGATCGACCTTCTTGGGAATCTTGTAGAGCGACGGGTCGGCCGGGGCCAGCTGCGGGGCGTGGCTGATCTCGAATGTGATCAGGGCCTTGGCCACTTGCCCGACGTTGAGCACGGGCACTTCAACCAGCATCTGCTTGAGCTGGCCGGCGCTGGTTCGGTAGCGAACGCTACCGACTGTGGGCGAGATTTCTTCTTCGGCAATGCGGACTGACTGTTCGGGCCAATCGCCCGGGACCGGCACGGTGGCGATCACGTTTTGGCAGACGCCCCCTTCGGCCTTGATGATGACGCCCACTTTCAGCTTCTGTACGACCGGCGTGCCCAGCCGTGGCCCCTTGTCGGACGGCGAATCCTTGATTTGCCCCCAAGCCTGCTGGTGCGAGCAGGCCAGGGCCAACAGCATGACGACAAGCGGCAAGCGCAAGCTAAGGCGGCAGAACACGGTGGGCGGCGCTCCGGGGGAGGATTGCCTGACGGGCGTGGAATTCGCGCACTTGGCAAGTGCGCAAAAGAGCCGCCAGGGCAAGACTCCATTGTAATTCGCGGAGCTCAGAACCAGATCGCGTGCGGCCGCCGAGCAGCGGCCAACTTATACCGGTTGTAGCGAAGAAGCGTCCGGCTGAAGTCGGTGCGAGCAGGCCGCGCCAGGGGGACGGTCCCCGGTGTCCATGCCAAGGCCGACTATTCCAGCGTCACGCCGGCGTCGGTGATCCGGTAGGTGTGGATATCGTCGCTGGCGGCCGAGCCGCGATGCTTGGCAATGAACAGGCCGCGCTCCATCCGGTCGCCGCGGCGGATTTTGCCCAACAGGATCAGCGTGTTGGCGTTGGCCAAGAGCTCGCCGTCGGCCAGCGGTCGGGCGATAAGATCATCGAGCAACATCTCGTGCGAGGTATAGAGCAGCACGCAGCCGGTCTCGCGCCAGTCGTACCTGGCCGCTTCGACCTTTTCCACGCTGGCCCGAAAGCTTTCCCGCAGCAGATCGCGGGCGACCCAGTCGTAGTCCTTCCGCAGGATCTGGTGGTAGATGTACTCGAACAGCTCGAACTGGATCGACTCGCTCGGCCGTTCGGCCGGCTCGATGCCGTCGATCACCGCGCGGCGGACGCCGCGAATGAAGTTGCCATAGAAAAAGGCAATCGTGGTTTCAAGCTTGGCCGCCAGCTCGGCCTGCCAGTCGTGCCAGAGATCGAAGTTCAGGTCGCGCTGGGTGACGCGGCGCCCGCTCCGCTCGAACACGTGCAGATAGTCGCCCGCGCGGTAGTCGGCGTCGAAGACGTCGACGCGCTGGGGGCGTTCGCCGGCCGGAACCTCGGCGAGCTGCCAGGCGAACATCCGCTGGGCGTAATCGGCGTGGCTCTGGGGATCGATCCGGGCGTTCATGTCGAACACGACGCCCCGCCGCCCCTCCTGGGCCAGCCCAGCTTGGGCAAATTGCAGCCCCAGCTGCGTCTTGCCGATTCCGCTGGCGCCGACGACCACGGTGAGCGTGCCGGGAATCAGCCCGCCCCCCAAATGACGATCCAGTCCGGGCACGCCGGTGGCGAGTCGCGACCGGCCACTCATCGCCGCTTAACCCCGGAAGCCCGGGGTGACGCGTTTCTGCACGTCGGTCTCGATCACGCCGAAGGCCGCCTCATGCCGCTGCAACGTCAGGTGCAGTGCCTGCAGGAGCCGCTTGGCGGTGTAGAAATTGGTGATGATTCGCTGGGTGCAGTGGACCGCTTCGGTCGCGGCGCCCGGCTGCTGGGCGTTCAGGCCGAAGTCGATGATCAACTCCTCCGGCGTCCCCGTCACGCGACAAAAATTGGCATACAGCGCCATGGCCTTCGAGTCGTCGACGGCAACCTGGGCCGGTTGCGTCCGCGCAGGCTGGGCCGGGGCGGGAGGGGTCGGGGGGGCCGGTTCGCTCACAATGCACTCCTCGATACGGTGGGGTGTTGAGGCTCAAAAGGTCGGCGTGACGCCAACTTGAAATCAAGCGACTGCCCTAGTTTAGCGCCCTGGGCCTATGAACGCCAGGGGCTCATCCGCCGCGCCGCGAGGTGCGCCGGAGTAATCGCTCGCGTCGCGGTTGCGTCCTAATGCACGGCGGCTTTGCTGCTGCGAACCTCGGTGAATCCCAGCGGCACGAAGGCCTTCGCTTTGACCACGTCGGTGATCTTCACCGCCACCACGTTGCCGTAGGGAATCAGCACTTGCCGGGCACCCGACGTGTCGGGTGTCCGCCGCTCGACGAACAGCATTTGGTCGCTGGTCATGAATCCGTCGAATGGGATCTGCTCTTCGTAGGACGTCACCAGCACGCCGCGGCGGGGCGCTTCGGCCGGCCAATGGCAGAAACAATGCTTCCAAACTGCGCTTTGATCCATTTTGCTCGCCCCCCGGAACCTCTCGGGTCTTCCCTTCGCCCCCACTCGGCTGCCAACCCCACCCATCTCAGCGGGCAGAGTGCTGCCACCAAGAACGCGCGCGATGGCCAGTCCAACGGGCGCTAGGAAACCTGGGAAATCCAGGCGCTGAAGAGTACGCCACAGACTCGCTAGCAGCTGGCTGGCGACGGGTCGGAGGGACGGGGCTGGCCGCTTGACCAAAGGTTTTGGGTTGAGTTTGCCGATTAGTACAGCGGTGCCGATTACGGCGCCTTTGCGGCCGCGCGCCGCGCGAGGCGGATACCCGATCCCGTTCAATCCCAGACCCCAATAGCCCCCCAAGCTCCCAAGACTCATGCCGCGCCGCTTTGCCTTCTCCGAGCTGCCGCTGTGGGCGCTGTCGCTGCTGTCGGCCGCGCTGTCGGTCGGTCTGGTCGCGGCCGTCGGCTGCCAGGCCCCGCTCACCGTGCGCGGACAAAACAACGGCATCAAGCCTTCGGCCCAAGCGCCGCCGGGCGTGGTCAGCAGCCCCTGGGTGGCCAGCGTGCCGACCGAAAAAGATCGCACCACGCTGCCGACCTACGTGATCGAGCCCCCCGACATCCTGCTGATCGACGCGGTCAAGCTGGTGCCCAAGGCGCCGTATCACATCGAAGCTTTGGACGTGGTCCAGATCTCGGTCACCGGCACGCTGGTCGATCAGCCGATCAGCGGACAGTATCCGGTCGATCCGGGCGGCATCGTCGACCTGGGTCCGGCCTACGGCAAGGTGAGCATCCTCAACCTGACGACCGACGATGCTCAAAAGGCGATCGACAAGCACCTCCGCGCCACGCTCAAGGAGCCTGAGGTTTCGGTCAGCTTGGGCCAGACGGCCGGCCAGCAGCAGATCACCGGCGAGCACCTGGTCGGGCCCGACGGCACGATCAACCTGGGCACCTACGGCATGGTGTACGTCACCGGCCTGACGGTGGCCGAATCGAAGCTGGCGATCGAGAAGCAACTGCAGAACTACCTGGAGAATCCCCGCGTCTCGGTCGACGTGTACGCGTTCAACAGCAAGGTCTATTACGTGATCATCGAAGGGGCCGGGTCGGGCGACTCGCTGGTCCGGGTGCCGATCACGGGCAACGAAACGGTGCTCGACGCGCTGGCCCAGGTGAACGGCTTGAGCCGGCTGTCGAGCAAGAACATCTGGATCGCGCGGCCCGCGCCGGGCGGCGTGAACTGCGACCAGATTCTGCCGGTCAACTGGTACGAGATCACCAAGGGAGCGGCCACGGCCAGCAATTACCAGGTGTTGCCGGGCGATCGGCTGTTCATCGCCGAGGACAAGCTGATCGCCTTGGACAACTGGATCGATCGGTTCACCAACCCGATGGAGCGGATCTTCGGCTTCTCGCTGCTGGGTGCCCAGACGATTCAGCTCTACAACCGCTTTCCCAAGGGTGCCGGCCTGGGCACAGGCACGTAAGCCGCCGGGCTCGCAGGCCGCAAAGTTTGTTGTGTTGAAGCGTTCCAATGCCACGGGGGGCATGGATTTGATCTCGCATGCCAAAGTCGCTTGAGGAGCTACGCATGACACCCCGACGTCGAATCGCCCGCTGCCTGGCGGTCGCCTTGCTGCTTGTGCCGGCCCAATTGCGCCGGAGCGAAGCCGATCAGCCCTGGCGCTGCCCGCCGGGCGAAGCGGCGTGCATTCCCAATCCCAAGGCCTACGGCTTCTACCCGACGCGCTGGCGGAAATGGCCCTCGCCCCCGGGGACGGAAGAAGATAAACCCAGCAAGCCGGCCACCGCGAAAGAGTCTACCAAACCGGAGGATACCGAGGAGCTGCCGCCCAAGCAGACCGAGTCCGGCACGACCGGCGACGAGTCGCCGGATTTGATGCCCTCGGAGCCGAGTCGGCCAGGGGTCAAGCCGGAGTTGCCACCCGAACCGAAGGGTGACTTGCCGCAGCCGCCCGACCTGGAAAGCCTGTTGCCCCCCTCGGGCAACGACGAGCCGCGGACGGCACCGCCACCGCCGCCCCGGACGCCCCCGACCACCAAGCCGCCGAAGGATGAACCGAAAGAGATTCCCAGCGACGAGGATCCGTTCAGAGACGATCCGCTGCCGGGCGACGAAATGGGTGCCAAGCACCACCGCCACGCCCCGCTAGCCGCCCGCGGCAACGGCCCGATGCAATGGCGGCCCGATCCGCGTCGGCAGCCGGTGAGCGCAACGAAGGCAGCCAAACTCACGGCTGTTGCGCCCTCCCGCGCCGAGTTGTCCGCCCACGCCCAAGCGCTGACCGGATCGGAGGCGGCTCCACCGCCGCCGCCACCCGCGGATACCAGGCTGAGCGGATCGAACGCCGCAGCCAAGAGTCCGATCGTGCTCGCCGACGCGACCGGCGCACGGCCAATCATTGTCCGGCCGGTCAGCTTGGCTCCCAATACGCCCAACCAGGTTGCGGTGACGCGGAGCAATCCGCTCCGGCCCGTCGGCTCCGACGCGGTGCTGCCCAGCCCGATGGGCGAAAAAGAAGAAGTCGTGCCGGCCGGCAACTGGTCGCCGGAAACGGCGGCGCCGGCGGAAGTGGTACCGGCGTCGGCGGTGGTTCCCGATTCGGCAGCTCCGCCGAGCGCAGCCGCCGCGCCGGCTGCGGTCGCTGCACCGGCCACGAGCCCCGCGGCGCCCCCGGGCGCGGGATTGAACTGGCGGCCCAATCCGCTCCGCGGCGGGCGCTAGTCCGCTCGGCCGATCCCGCGTGCGACCGCGGCGGCGGGCGTGCCACCGCTGAGGGCTGCGCCGCAAACGTCCGCGGAAACCGGGCGAATTCGCCCGTTCCGCCAAGGCTCCCACCGGCTCAGCTGCTGTGTGTTAGTTCATCTTGGCATGTCGTGCCGGTTTTGCTAACGTACGCCACGCTCCTTACTGCCGGCACGGAGGCCGATATGACTGCCCAGGACAAGCAGCACGTCAAGGTGCATATTCGCTGGATGATTCGCCGCGATATGCCCGAGGTGTTGGACGTCGAACAGGACGGATTCGAATTCCCCTGGAGCGAGGACGATTTCATTCGTTGTCTGCGGCAGCGCAACTGCATCGGGATGGTGGCCGAGCACGACGAGCGCGTGCTGGGCTTCATGATCTACGAGCTGCACAAGACCCGGCTGCACGTCTTGAACTTTGCCGTGGCCAAGTCCATGCGGCGGCGCGGCATCGGCACGCAAATGGTCGAAAAGCTGGCGGCCAAGCTCTCGCCCCAACGACGAACGCGGATCCTGCTGGAAGTCCGCGAGACCAACCTCGCGGCCCAACTGTTCTTCCGCCGGCAAGGCTATCGGGCGGTGAGCGTGCTCCGCGACTTCTACGAAGACACGACCGAAGACGCGTACATGATGCAATTCCGCTACCAGGCGGCGCCGCAGGAAATCATGATTCCGGCCAACCGGATCACGAAGCTGGCCGGCTGACGACAGCCTGTCGCTGCCGACTCTCGAAAGATTGCGGGGTCGGGCAGGCCAAACTGCGGCTGGCCGCCCCAGCGAGCGGGCAGGCCAAACTGCGGCTGGCCGCCCCAGCGAGTCAGACGCGGATTTCCGTGATCTCGAGCTGCGGCAAGTCGACCACCGCCAGCGAATGATAGGCTGCCCGGTAGAGCGCACCGGGATTGAGCACGCGGGTCCGGCCCACCAGGCGCTGGGCGGCGACGTGCGTATGGCCGTGGCAGACCAGATCGAATCGGCCCCCGTCGATCAACTGGCGGAGCAAGCGGCCGTCGTCGCCGTGGACGACGGCGATCCGCCGCCCGGCGAGCAGCATGTCACCCTGCCGCTCGTGACAGGTATGACCGCCCGCCCGGATGGCCGCCCGCAAGCCCGGCAGGTCGTCGTCGACGTTGCCGAAGACGAAATGGGTCGGCCAAGGGTCTAGCAACCGCACGACGTCGGCCGAGCCGATGTCGCCACAGTGGATCAATTGCTCGACGCCAAGGCTCTCGAGCATCCGGACGGCAGCCCGGACGTTGTCCAGATGGCCGTGCGAGTCGCTCACCACGCCGATTCTCATGCGATTTGCCGCCAGCTGCTCGAAGGTCGTTTGCAGGCCGGAGCCCAAAACGTTAGAAGTGACGCCATGAATTCGCACCTCACAAACCTACTGGTGGCTGCGGCCGCGGCACTCGCGCTCGGGCTGGCCGCCTGGGTATGGTACACGCTCTGGCGGACCAGTTACACGCTCGGCCAGGCATTTTGGCTGGCCCTGAACCGCGCATTCAATACGCTGCTTTGGCGGACGCGGATCAGCGGCCAGATTCCCGTCCCGGCGGATCAGGGCGCATCCTGGTTTGCAACCATCGCAGCGGCATCGACCCACTGCTCATCCAAGTGGCCAGCGATCGGGTCGTCCACTGGATGGTGGCCAGCGAGTATTGGAAGTTTCCGGTGATGGGCCTGGTGTTTCGCACGCTGCAGGCGATTCCCGTCGGCCGCCGCGGCGTCGATACGGCCGCCACCAAAGCCGCCATCCGCCTGGCCGGCGAGGGCCGGCTGGTCGGCATTTTTCCCGAAGGCCGGATCAATATGACCGATGCCTTGCTCCTGCCGTGCCGGCCCGGCGTGGCGCTCGTGGCCCTGAAAGCCCGGGTGCCGATCGTTCCAGTCTACATTGCCGGGGCACCCTACAACGGCTCGGCTCTGGGGTCGTTTTTCATGCCGGCCAAAGTCCGCGTCACGATCGGCCAGCCAATCGACTTGCGGCCCTACTTCGACCGCCAGCGCGATAAGGAAGTCCTGGCCGAAATCACCCGGCGGCTCCTCAAGGAAATTGCCCGGCTCGCCGGCCAAGAGAATTTCGAGCCACAGCTGGCGGGCAAGAAATGGCACACCGACGATCTGGCCGATGATGAGGCGGGCGAACCGGTCGCCAATGGCGACCCGGACAAAGCCTGACCGCGCGGCCGGTTCTGTAACCGCGAGCACCCCAATCGGCCCTGGCACGGCGATTGCTCTCTGCCGCGTCAATGCTCGCTCGCTACCGCAACCGATGGCACGACCCGATGCGTCCTGACGGCTGCACCGGTGTTCAGCGGATCGCCTGCGCGACGCGTGTCGTCCGGTGGCCTGGGTAAGGTTACTGCGCCGAACCGGGCAGTCGGTGTGCCGGTTTGGACATCGCGTCCGGGCGAGGGCGCGGGCCGCGTGTCGCCGACGGACAGTGATCGAACTGGCGCGATGGAGGGGCAAGCCGATCGGCCGAAATAGGTTACGGCAGGGCGATAACGTGCAGCCCCGGGCTGCAAAAACTTGTGGAAGGAGTGCCCAATGGCCACGTACGGACAGAAATTGCTTTCGCAGTGCGCGGTGCGAGGAACGGCGCTATCGGATGCGGAGCGGGCCCATTTGCACGGGGATGAGCTGATCCAGTATGCCACGTTGGGCTACGACTTGGGGCCCGGCGACGTGGATCGCCTGGACGAAAAGCTGCTGCCTCGATACGAGGCATTGCGCAAAGGGCAGGCAGTCGGCGATATTCGACATCGCCCGCGCTGAGCTCGCGCGCTGGGCCAGCCTTGCAATTTCGTCGAGCCGAGCTTGTAAATTCCGTTTGACGGCCGGCGGACCATCACCGGCGGCGAAAACCGTCAAAATGGGCTGCCCGGCCAGGATGATCGTTCCTCGCGCCGGCAGGTCCGCCACGAGCGGCAGGCCTAAGTTAGCGGGCTGTATCGCCGCCAATGCGACGGCAAGCTCGGAATCGATGCTCAGGTTGCGCTTGGCGACGAGAATCGCCTTGCCCCAAGCCTGGCCAGCGGTAGCCCGCGCCGTCAGGTAAAGCGCCGTCGCGGCAGGCGGCGACGTGCGCCGGCAGAAGCACTTCACCGGTGACCCGTTCGATGATTTCGACGGAGGCGGTGTACCGCGGATTGACCTCCACCGACCAGACGGTCGCGTCGGCCAGGATCGCATCGACGCCGAACAAGCCGACCAATTCGAACTCGGCGGCCAACGCTGAACCGATCTGAACGAACATATCGGCGAGTCGCTCATTGAGCGCAAGCGGACCAACCGACCCGGCATAGCGAAAGTAGTCGCCGGCAGCTGCCTCGACGGCATTCCAAGCGATCGTGCCATCGGCTTTGGCCAGCAGTTGCTCGGTGGCGCCAAGCAGCCGGGCCTGCCCCCGCGCGGCAACGTAAATCGCGCTGACGCTTTGACCGGCGATCCGTTGCTGAAAGTAATGGGGCGGAGTCGCCGCAATCGCTGGACCGGCTGGGGGGGTTCGCGAAATGGAAGTGCCGGTCGCGCCCGCCAGGCCGCAACCTGCAGCCCCGCGGCGGAGAGGAAGCCCTTTTGCAGCCAACTGCCATCGCGGGGCAGCCCGTCTTGGGCCGCTGCCAAGCCGGGTGTGGCGATCCCGTGCTGGCCCAAGGCCCGGGCCACTTGCCACGGGTCGCGAACCCGGCGAAGCACCCGGCAGCCGCACCCCACCAAGGGGCGGAGCGACTCCAACTGCGCGACCAGGTCGGCGTAGTTTTCCAGGCCGCCGGTGTACAGCCAGTGGGCGTGAGGCCCCGCGGCCAGGACCGCGGCAAAGCCGGCCGGGTAGTCCGTTACCTGTACTGTCGGGCAGCAAGACTGCAAGTCGGCATCGGCGAACAAGTCGGCGGCGAACGGCCGCAAACCTGCCCGCAGCGCCGATTGCGCCGCCGCGCGAACGCTCGCGCCCACGATCACTAGATCGCTATCCCCGCTGGGAGTGGGGCACCCCGGCCGCATGGTGTGCGTCACGGCGGTGTCCCCGCTCTCCCTGGCGCGGTGCTGGGCTTATCGACGGGCCGCTCGCGGCGGCTAGTTCCCTTAGCGTGCCGCGCCGAGGACGGTCTCCGAGAAGGGGACCGTCCCCGACCGTTCTCGGCCAGTCCCTTAGCGTGCGAATTGCTGGCACCAGAAGGTCGTGCCGTTGCTGCTGCGATACGCGGCCACGCCGATCTTCGTATAGCCCGAGTTGAGGATATTGGCCCGGTGTCCGGACGAGTTCATCCAGCTATTGAGGGCCTCCTGGGGCGAGTTCTGCCCCATGGCGATATTCTCGGCCACCGGGGCGCTGGTGTGCTGCATCACATGGTTGTGGCTCATCCACTGGGCGTGCCGCCGCGCGGAGAACAACAGCCGCAGATCAAGCATCAGGGGCCGCAGGCCGTCGCGCACGCCGCTGGGCATTGGTCTGGGCCAGGATGCCGGCCTCGACCGAATGCAGATCGGACGCCGCCGGAGCCGGGGGCTTGGGAGCCGCGGCAGTGGCCGGGGCCTCGGCCGGGGTAGCTTGGTCCGCCTGAGCCGGGACAGCCGTATTCGGGGTCGCCGGAGTGGCGGCCACGGGGGCCGATGCACCGGGCGCCGGGGCGGTCGGAGCCTTGGCTACCGGTTGCCGGGCCGCGGGAAGCTGGACGGTCGGCTTGACGACAGGGGCCGGTTTGGCCGGCTGAGCCGAAGGCGCCATCGTAACCAGAATACCGAGGCCCAGAGTTGCAGACAGTGACATCATCAGTAGTACCCCTCCAAGTTGAGTAACAGGTCGCAGAATCAAATGGCAGGCTTGTAGCCTTGCTCGACGCGTGGGCAGCACCACCCAGGGCAAAGCCCGGCGGGCACTGGTACGCCGCTCGTCAAACTAGCCGGCGCAGGTCCGCGGACCCGGCGCCGGCATCGCGGGCGGCCATGCCAGCGATGTCAGGTGAGGCTTCCACCTTAGCCCGCCGACCGAAGCCCGCAAGGGGCCAACCTGGGGGGTAGAGGGTGGTGGCTTGAAATCGAAACCAGCTTTGCTATGGTAGGCGGCTTGGCCTCGATCCGGGGGCTGCCTTGAAGGCGATTTGCGGTGGCTGGGCAAAGCACATCGCCACTAGACGCATCCCATTGATACGACAATAGTTCGACCCAGAGCGCGGGCCGCAAACCACCTATTCCAGTTGCAGGAGCCAATACGATGTCGATGTTCGTTGGAGAAGCCCTGGTGGGCGAAGGAAATGAAATTGCCCACATCGATTTGCTGATCGGCGACAAAAACGGCCCGGTGGGCATCGCCTTCGCCAATGCCCTGGCCCGCCAGAGCGAGGGGCACACCAACCTGCTCGCCGTGCTTACGCCCAACCTGGCGGTCAAGCCGGCCACCGTCATGATCACCAAGGTCACAATCAAGGGCATGAAGCAGGCCGTGCAGATGTTCGGGCCCGCCCAGGCGGCGGTGGCCAAGGCCGTGGCCGATTCGGTCGCCGACAAGGTCATTCCCGCCGACCAGGCCGAGAACCTGGTGATCGTCTGCGGCGTGTTCATCCACCCGGCCGCCGAAGTCGACAAGAAGATCTACGACTTCAACTACGAGGCCACGAAGCTGGCCATCAAGTGCGCCATGACCGGCAAGCCAACCGCCCAGGAAATGATCGCCGGCAAGGACAAGGCCGCCCACCCGTTCCGCGGCTTCTAAGGGCCAGCTTGCGACGGCCAGCCGAAACCACCAATCGAATCCGCACCCGGCCGTTCCGCCCCCCCGATGGGGCAGAACGGCCGGTTTGCGCACCTCCACCCTCTGCCCCGAATGGTCGTCCAACCGCGAGCCCCCCAATCCCGTGAAGCCCAAAATCCTCGTTCAGCTCGATACCGATCCGCAGCCGAGCGTGTTTGACGGCGTGGTGGCCGTCGACGCCGGTGTGGACCAGCTGTTCCGGCATGGCGGAGTGACGCCCGAGGGGGTTCGCGACTTGGTCTACGGGGCGATGTTCACCCGCGGGCCGGACGAGTCTGAAGCACACGGCCATCTTCATTGGCGGATCGAGCGCCCCGGCTGGCGAAGCGCTGCTGGCCGCGGTCGGCAAGACGTTTTTCGGCCCGCTCCGGGTGTCGGTCTTGCTCGACCCCAATGGGGCCAACACGACCGCCGCCGCCGCCGTGATTGCCGCGGCTCGGCATTTGCCGCTGGCCGGCACGGAGGTCCTGGTACTGGCGGCCACCGGGCCGGTCGGTTCACGCGTGGCCCGGCTGCTGGCCGGGCAGGGGGCCCACGTCCGGGCAGCCTCGCGCGATCGCCAGCGAGCGGAGCAGGTCTGCAGCGCGATCGCCCAGCGAGTGCCCCAAGCCCAGCTGCGGGCGCTGAGCCGTCGACTCACCCAGGCGCTCTTCACGCCCTGGACGGCGTGGCTCTGGTCATAGCGGCCGGTGCCCCGGGCGTCGAGCTGCTGCCGGCCGACGTCCGTACGGCGGCTGCTGGTCTCAAAGTGGCGATCGACCTATCGGCGGTTCCGCCCCTGGGCATCGGCGGGATCGAAGCCACCGACAAGGCCAAAGAGCGTGAGGGCGCCGATTTGCTACGGCGCCCTCGGCGTCGGCGGCACCAAGATGAAGATCCACAAGGCCGCCATCGCCCAGCTGTTCGAGGCCAACGACCAAGTCCTCGACGCCGAAGAAATCCTGGCCGTCGGGCAGCGGCTGAGCGGATGACTCGCACGCAGGGCGTGACGCCTCACACAATCACGCTGGTCAGCGCCTGAAACGCCGGGTCGTTGCGGATCGTGTCGAAGTCCGACTCGCTGGCCACCCGACTGCGGTACTCGGAGTCCATGGAGATGGCCCGGGAGAGGAACATCAGCGATTGCCGCTTGTTGCCCGCCAGGCTCCAGTAACAGGCCAGGTTGTAGTGGACGATGGCCGAGTTGGGGTCGATCTCCAGCGCCTTCTCCAGGGCCTCGATCGCCAGGTCGATCCGGTCGAGTCGCTTGTAGCACCAGCCCAGGGCGATGTAGATCGGCAGATCCTCGGGCAAGCCCTCGGCGGCGATGTTCAGGGCGACCACCGCTTCGGCCCAGCGTTCCAGCTCCCGCAGGGCCTCGCCCCGCAGGTAGGAGGCCCGGAAGCTGGGCGTCTCGCTCGGGCCCCAACGGTCGAGCGTTTCCAGCGCATGCTCGGGCATGGCCAGTTCGAGGTAACCCTCGGCCTGCCGCAAGAGCTGCTGACGCCTGACGCGCTGCTGGGCCGACATGGCCGAACCCCCTGAAGTGCAAACTGGCCCCGCGTGGCCAACTTTCACTCAATTTTACACGCAGATTTGCCGAAGCGGAAATCGGCCACCGCAAGTCGCGGCCGAAGTGCTCTGCGCTCAACGAGTAAAGTGTGAATTGCACCCCAGCGAGCCGCACACCTGCGGCGCTGCAAACAGCGCCGCAGGGTGCCGGTCGAACCGCAGGGGTAAGATCAACCGGCCGGCACCGTCGCTTCGCCAAACGATTCAACCAGCGATTTGCGCGGCGCCGCCACGTTCAGCACCGGAGCAAAGCCGCTGAACTCGGTGTCCAGAGTGGTCAAGAACTCGACGGCCGTCGGAGTGCCGGCGGGCCGCAGCTTGTCGAAGGCCTGCTCGAATCGGGGCGCTTCGTACCAGTGCTCGTCGCTGGTCGCCGGCAACAGCGAGCTGAGCCGTACCGCCGCGGTCAGCGGTTCGACCGGGCCGGCCTCGAGCAGCCTGTCGATCGCCGTGTGCTGCTCGATCAACGCGGCAAAATCGGCCGGCAGATTCCACTGCCGGGCCATCGCCGCCGCGGCCTGGGCATGGTGCCAACCGAACCGCTCCAGCTCCAGGTCCGAAAGCCGCTTGCGCCCTGATCGCGCTGCTCCAAGAGGGCGCTATAGTCCTTGGCCAGAGCCTTGGCCAAGAGCGGCACCGCCATGTCTTGCAGCAGGGCGGCGGCGAACGCCTCTTCGCCTTCCTTCAGTCCCAGAAGCTTGGCCATCGAGCGCGCGAACAGCCCCCGGCGGATTGAATCCTGCCACAAGCTGCGCAGGTCGAACGGCCCACACTTGGGATTGGGCATCAGGCTGAACACCGCGCTCCACAGCGCGAAGTTCTTGATCGTCCGCACGCCCACCAGCGTGATCGCCAGCCGGACGCTGGAGATCTCGCGCGAGAACCCAAAGTACGACGAATTGACGAACCTAAGCACCTGGCCGGTCAGCCCGGGGTCGGCCTCGATTGGCACGGCGAACTCGGGGGGACCATTTTCCGGGTCGCGTGACAGCTCCAGGATCTTGATGGCGCTGTGCGGCAGGGCCGGCAATTGAGCGTCGTTGAGCAGCCTGCCCAAGTCGTACGTTCCGGCGCGAATCATCTGGCGAACCTCGAAGTTGGTGGACCGGAGAAGAGCGGCGAAGGGACAGCCATGCGGCGCTGCTGGGAGCCGCGGAAGCTCCCCGCGCAGGCCGGGCCGGCAACGCGGGACTTGCCCGGCGCACTCCGAACGGAGCCGCATTGGACACCCGCCGTCGGCCGGCATGGCGCATTGGAAACGTAGTTCAGCTTCGCTAGCCGGGCAAATCGCCCCCGCCCTGCCCCGAAACCCTGCTGCCCTTTCGCCCCGGCGTGGCGTTTGAGATTCGGCGCCGCCGCCCGGATGTTGCCTTTTCGCCATGCTGCCCGCCAATGAGCATCCAGTTCGCGGCGGAATCAAGTTGCGACGACTCAATGACTTAGCCGGGCCCCCGGGCACCGCGCGGCTTTTTTGGCCCTCAAGCTGCATAGCACGTTCTTCGGCCGTAGACGCCTGGCCAAGCCACGGCGACCTGCTCCGCCGGCCCGCCCTGCCCCGCCTTTGCCCCTTGAGGCGGGCAGCGGCGGCCGAGTTTCTGTATACCGGAGACGCGCACCCGTGATAAACAGCAAGTCGGTCCGATCCGCCGCTCCCGACGCTGGCCTTGGCGGTGGTTGCATCGCTGCCCATCAAGGCGGCAAACGCACAGACCGCCGTGCCTGCCCGGGTGGTCAGCGATGGCTGGGTCCGTACCCGGGATGGCTGGGAGCGGGAATCCAGCGTGCGAGTCACTGCCCGGAAGGTCTACGAACCCGCGCTCCATCCAGGAGTTCTGGCGGCGCTGGTGACTCTGGGCTCGCTCTTGGCCCTAGCCGCTTTTCCGCTCGCGCGGCGGGGCGAAGCCTGAAGCGGTCTTCCCCTCTCGCCACGGTCCAATAAC
Source organism: uncultured Planctomycetaceae bacterium (assembly GCA_963828155.1). Classification (GTDB taxonomy): domain Bacteria; phylum Planctomycetota; class Planctomycetia; order Pirellulales; family PALSA-1355; genus CAWCAX01. The sequence goes on along the minus strand of CAWHDQ010000003.1, from coordinate 58,703 downwards.
TGGCCCCGCGGCCGGCGAATGCCGCCCGCCGCTTCTCTCGCCAGCGTGTGGCCCGCTAGCCCTCTACCGGTCTGGCGGACTTTTTTTCCTGGCCGTTGCACGGCCGGCGGCCCGGAGCCCCACTATTTACCTGTAGAGGGCTCTGGGGGGCGAGTTTTCCCACCAGGGTTTTCCCGCCGGGGCCGGGGCTCGGGTTGGATTCTGCCTTTCCGGGAGTGCGTGCCGTGCGACTGACTTTGCGAACCATGCTGGCGTACATGGACGAAATCCTCGAGCCGGAAGATGCCGAGGACATCGGCAAGAAAATCGAGGAAAGTGAGCTGGCCCGGAGCGTGATGCAGCGCACCCGGGATGCGCTGCGGCGGATGCGGCTCGGTGCGCCGGCCGTCGAAGGCCGCGGCTTGGCCCAGGACGCCAACACGGTGGCCGAGTACCTGGACAACACCCTGGCCGCCGAGCAGGTGCCCGACTTCGAGCGAATCTGCCTGGAGTCGGAAGTTCACCTGGCAGAGGTCGGGGCCAGCCATCAAATTCTCACCTTGGTGCTGGGCGAGCCGGCCGAAGTCGATCCGATCAGCCGCGACCGGATGTACGGCCTGATCGCGACCGCCGGCACAGCTCCGCGCGGGCCCGTGCAGATTGCCAGCCCGCCGATCGAGGCCCCGCCGGTCGAAAAAACGACCGATGGCGCCGGCCACGACCATGCCGGCCGCCGTCACAAGCCCGAGGTGCCCGACTATCTGCGCGAGGCGAGCGGCGCGGGCCGTTCGCGGCTCCGCCTGGCACTGGCAGCCGTGTTTCTGTTGGCCGCCGGTGGCGCGACGGCGTTCATGTTGCTGCCGGATCTGCGCGAGCAAGTGGCCGCGCTGATCGGTGGCAACGACGATGCGGCGCCGCCGGTCAGCCACGCCCCGATCGTGCCGCCTCGGAGCAATTCGATCGACGATGGCCCCCCCGCCGACTTGGGGCCGGTTCCGCCGAGCGACGACGGCCCTCCGCTGCCGGACGACTTGAACGCGATTCCGCCCGACGGACCGCCGGATATGCAGGATGAATCGCGGGTTTCGAGCCTCGATCAGCCGCCCCCAAATGTGCGCCGGCAGCCTAATCTGACCCGGCCGGCCGTTCCGATCGACAACGGTCCGCCGGCTCCCGATCCGGACATGACGGTCGATGCGGGTGTCCCCCCCTCGCCCGACGATGATTTGCCGGTACCTCCCGGCCCGCCAGCTCCGCCATCCGACGGCGGGAGCGGCATTCCCGCTCCCCCGGGAGCTCAGGCGAGCGACGAACCGAGCGGCGAGGCTTTGGGCCGGTACATTTACAAGCAGGATGTGCTGCTGCGGCTACGATCGGCGGAGCGACCACTGGCGGCGGCTGCCGCAGATGGCGTCCCTGGCCGCCGGCGACAAACTGATGGCCCTGCCGATCTTCCATCCGGCCATCTCGCTCAGCTCGGGCGTGACCATTCAACCGGTCGATGCTTCCGTGTTCGAAATCTTGGGCATGGATGAAAGCGGCGTGCCGGCGATCGCCGTCGATTTCGGTCGAATCATGCTCTATACGGCCGGCAAGCCAAGGAATCAGATTCGCGTCCGGGTCGGCGATCGGCAGGCCACGATCACGTTCGTCGACGGCGAATCGACGATGGCGCTCGACGTGCGGCGGGTGCCGGTGCCGGGCAAGGATCCCACGCTCGAGGGCGAACCGCTGGCGATCGACCTGTACGCCACCAGCGGCGAGATCGTGTGGGAAGAGAGCGTGCCTCTGGCGCTCAAGGCGCCGGCCCATCAGGTGCTGACGGCGCCGGGCGCCGAGCCAACCCGCGGCGACCTGCCTCGCTGGACACACGGCGAGCCGATCTCGCCCAGCGATCAGCGCGGCTCGGCCGAGTTCGAAAAGCACGTCACGACCGACAAGCCGGTCTCGCTGACGCTCAAAGAGCTGCTCGACGACCGCCGCGTCGAGGTGCGGGGTTACGCCACCCGGGCCGCGGCCTATCTGGGCGACTTCGAGCCGTTCGTCACCGCGCTGAACGATCCGGTGCAGAAGGCTTCGTGGCCCGGTCAGATCGACACGCTCAAGGCGGCCTTGGTCCGCAGCCCCGAGACGGCCAAGCTGGTGCTCGCGGCGCTGGCCAAACAGCGCGGGGCCGACGCACCCGAGTTGTTCCGGATGCTCTGGGGCTACACCCGCAGCCAACTGAGCGACGGCGAGGCCGCCCGACTGGTCGAGTACCTGAACCACGACTCGCTCGATTTCCGCGTGCTGGCGTTCAACAATCTCCGCGAGATCACGGGCAAGGGGCTCAACTATCAGCCGCAGTACCCGGCCGCCAAACGGGTCAAAGAGTACCGCAGTTGGAAGGAACGCCTGAAGGAAGGCAAGGTCGTGCCGGCCGAACCTCCCCCGGCGGGGCCTCCTGGACGGCCGGCAGCACCCAAGGCGGGCTTGCGCGACCCCGGGCCTCCGCGGCCCCGGGCCTGAGCGACCGATTTCGCGCCTCCCCCGGCGTGGCTGGGCGGCAGCTCCGTTTGGCGAAAATGCGCCGCTTGGCCCCTCTCCAGCATCGCTTTGGGCCCGCCAGTTTCGCTGGCTTGAGGGCGTTCCCGGGTGCATTCGCAGTCAAAACTGCGTTTTTTCCGGGGGATTCTAAGTACGGTGCCGGTGCGACTGGGCCCCGATGGAGGCAGGCGGCTTTGCGTTTGTCGCTCAAGCGGCCGGGCATTAGAATTGCCGGTTTGGCCCACCCCAGCAGCCCTGAGATCGCAACAGCCGGCCAAACCGTGTGGCGAGAAGGAGTTCGATCGTGCAAATCAGCATTTCGGCGCGGCATGGGCACTTGAGCGATGCCACGCGCGAGAAGATTACCGCCAAGGTGGAACGGCTGGCCCGGCTCTTCGAGCGTCTGGCCGCCATCGAGGTGACGGTGGACCTGGAGCACGAGAACGATCCGTGCGTCGACCTTCGCGTTTCGGCCGAGCACAAGCACGATTTCGTGGCTGCCGAACGGGGCGTCAGCCTGATGGGAGCCCTCGACGGATCGATTCACAAGGTGGAACAGCAACTGCGGAAATACAAAGAGAAAGTCCAGAATCACCATCGTCCCGGGGGGGAACCGGTAGAGTAAGCGGTCTGCCGCGGCGCCCCTGGCGGAAGTCGGCCCCGCGGCGGTAAGCTGTCGACGGCGGTCCCTGCTCTGCAGCCGCGATGCCGCGCCCTGGCGGGCCGGCGGAGCGGGCTGAACCAGTGCATCCCGGCTGCGGGCGACGCCCCACCCCCCCGCGTATCGGCTCGGGTCGCCGGGCGTATCACTGCCCTGCGACCGCGCCGCGTCAGAAAGGAAAAGAGGGTTATGAAGTTTTCCGACTTTGTCAGCCCCGCGGCGGTTCGCGCGGAGCTCAAGGCCGCGGACAAAGAGGGCGCGATCCGCGAAATGGTCGCGGCTCTTCACGAAGCCGGCAAGATCGCGGCCGAAGAAGTCCAGAGCATCGTCAAGGCGATCCTGAAACGCGAGGAGCTCGGCAGCACCGGCATCGGCCGGGGAGTTGCCGTGCCCCACACCAAGCACCCCAGCGTGCAGCGCTTGGTGGGCACCGTGGCCGTCAGCAGCGGCGGGCTCGACTTCAACAGCCTCGACGGCGAAAAGGTCAACCTGTTCTTCTTGTTGATCTCTCCGCCGGATCGCCCGGGCGATCACCTGCGGGCGCTGGAGAACATCTCCCGGCAGCTCCGCGACGATACGTTCTGCAAGTTTCTCAAGCAGTCGAAAACGGCCGACGACATCCGGCAATTGCTGGAAGAGGCCGACAACAACCAGTTTGGCTCGTGACGAAGCGTCGCCGCGCTGCGGCGCCGACCGGCCGTGGGGCCGGAGGCTGGCAGTGACGGCCAACGGTGCGGCAGGCAGTACTCGCACCAGCTTGTGAACAACCATGCCGATTGCATGACCGAAGACATCAAAGCTGTCCGAACCGTGACGATCATCAACCGCCAGGGATTGCACGTGCGCCCGGCCGACATGTTCGTCAAGCGGGCGATCGGATTTCAGTCGAAAATTGAAGTCGTCAAAGGGAACGAACGCGTCGACGGCAAGAGTATTCTGGCCATCTTGATGTTGGCCGCCGACGCCGGAACCGAATTGCGGCTCGAAGCGACCGGCCCCGACGCCGAAGCGGCGCTCGATGCGCTGGTCGAACTGGTGAGCCAGAAGTTCAACGAAGATTAAGCACGGATTCAACCCGTTCTCGCCGCAGCTTGCTGACGGCCGGCCGGTGCTCTCGATACCCGCGCAGGCCTCGCTCCGCGGCGCGAACCAAACGGTCGATTCCGCGGCTGGCCCGACTCCCTGCGGGGATTCGGGGGCTGAAGCGCCCCGCGGTGCTTTCGGCCCGCGGCGCGAGGACCCTGTGGGGAAATCGCGCGGTTGCCGCCGCCCAGAGAGTCGCATGCAAAAACTACAAGGCATTGCCGTATCACCGGGCGTCGCCATGGGCGAAGCCCTGGTCATCGACCAGGAGGGCTTCCGCATCCCGCGGCGGTTCGTCGCCCGCGATGCCGTCGAGCACGAGCTCGAACGGCTCGACGCCGCCGTGGCCGCCGCCGGCGGCGAGATCGAAGCCTCGCGCGAGCAAGTCAGCGAGCAGCTGGGCGACGAGTACGCCGCGATCTTCTCGGCCCACTTGCAGATGCTCCGCGACATGCGGTTGCGGGGCGAGATCGAAGGCCTGATCCGCGAGCGCCATTATTCGCCCGAATATGCCGTGAGCCGGGCCCTGCGACGCTACGCCAAAGTGTTCCAAACCCTCGGAAACGGATTTCTGGCCGAGCGGGCGAACGACATCTTCGACATCGAAAAGCGGCTCTTGCGGCACTTGCTGGGCCGCCGCCGGGAAGAGCTCTCGGAGCTGATCTCACCCGTGATCGTGCTGGCCCACACGCTCACGCCCAGCGAGACGGCCAGCCTCAGCCCGAATTTCGTCCGCGGCTTCGTCACCGAAACCGGCGGCCCCGGCAGCCACACCGCGATCGTCGCGGCGGCACTCGAGATTCCGGCCGTGATCGGCACCGGGCCCTTCCTGACCGACGTCTCCGGCGGCGACGTGGTGATCATCGACGGCGACCAGGGCCTGGTGATTCTCCAGCCCGACGAAGAAACGATCGCCCGTTATCGCCACGAGGCCGAAGAGCACCTGTCGCGGGCCGCCCAGCTCGAATCGCTCCGCGACTTGCCCGCCGTGACGACCGATGGCGAGCGGATTTCAATCTACGGCAACATCGAGTTTCCGCACGAGGTGGCCCACGCGCTGGCCCGCGGGGCCGACGGCATCGGCCTGTACCGCACCGAGTTTCTCTACGTCGGCAGCGAGCAGGTGCCCGACGAGGAGACCCACTACCGGGCGTACGCCGAAGTGATCCAGGCGATGCAGGGTCGGCCGGTCGTGATCCGTACGCTCGACATGGGCGCGGACAAGGTCATGCCCGGCTACGATCCCGCCGGCGACGAGCGCAATCCCTGCCTCGGGCTACGGAGCATCCGCTTGTCGCTGACCAACGTGCCGCTGTTCCGCACCCAATTGCGGGCGGTGCTGCGGGCCAGCGTGCTGGGGGACGTGCGAATCATGTTTCCGCTGATCTCCACGTTGCTCGAGCTGCGCAAGGCCAAGATGGTGCTGGCCGACGTGATGGAAGACCTGGAGGAGCAGCGAATCCCGTTCCATCGCCAGATGCCGGTCGGGATGATGGTCGAGACGCCGGCCGCGGCGCTATTGATCGATCGGTTTGCCGCCGAGGTCGACTTCCTGAGCATCGGCACCAACGATCTGGTGCAGTACACCCTGGCGGTCGACCGGGGCAACAAGGAAGTCGCCGAGCTGTACAACCCGGCCGACCCGGCGGTCCTGCGGCTCCTGCGCCACTCGATCGAAGGGGGCGAGAAGGCCGGCATCCCCGTGAACGTCTGCGGCCAGATGAGCGCCAACCCGATCTACACGATGCTGCTGCTGGGTCTGGGGCTGCGGGGCCTGAGCGTGCCGCCCAGCGCCGTGCCCGAGATCAAGAAAGTCTGCCGTTCGGTGGCGTTGCCGCAATGCCGGGCCGTGGCCGAACGGGCCCTGGGCATGGAGACCGCCCAGGTCATCAAGAGCTTCCTCCGCGGCGAATTGGCCCGCATCCTGCCGGAGATGGTCGCCTGAAATGTCGCCCGCCGAACTCGACAAATCGCCGCCACCCCGCTCTGCCGTGAGCCCGTCGAACGGGGAGCCAGTCTTCTGGCGGATGCGGATTCGCTTCGCCAAGCTGGGCGATTTGCGGCTGCTCAGCCATCGCGATCTGGCCCGGACGCTGGAGCGGTTGTTTCGCCGCGCGGCGATCGAAGTGCGCGAGAGTGAAGGCTTTCATCCCAAGCCGCGGATGATGTTCCCCTCGGCCCTGAGCCTGGGAATTGCGGGCTTGGACGAAGTCGTCGACGTCGACCTGCTGCGGCCGATCGACGCCGCCGAGCTGTTGGCTCGACTGGCGGCCCAGGCGCCGCCCGGGTTGGAATTCACTTCCGCCCAGCCCGTGGCCGCCGGGCGCGGAAGGCCCGGGCCCGGGCATTGTGCTACGAGTTGCCCGTGCCCGCCGAGAGGCGCGACGATGTCGCCCGGAAGGCCGCCGAGTTGCTGGCCCAAGCGAACTGCCCTTTGGAGCGGCCGGGCCGGGCGGAGCCGGTCGACCTGCGGGCGACGCTGGAGGAACTGACGATCGAACAAGGCGTTTTACGGATGACGTTGCGGGCCATTCACGAGGCCCAAGCCCGGCCGCGGGACATCCTGTCGGTGCTGGGACTAGCGGATTTGGAATCCCCCGGATTGCTGGTGCGCAGCCGCGTCGAGCTCGAGCCCGACTCACTCGCCGCGCCGCGCTAGCCATCCCCAAGCGAAACACCGAATCGGTCCGGCCGAGGCCCGGACCATGAAAGCGAGCACATGAAACAAGAAATGCTGATCAACGTCGCGCAGCCGGAGGAATGCCGGATCGCGATCGTCGAGGACGGTGTGCTGGAAGAACTCTACGTCGAGCGGACCAGCCAGGACAATTACGTCGGCAACATCTACAAGGGCAAAGTCGTCAACTTGGAGCCGAGCATCCAGGCGGCGTTCGTCGATTTCGGCGTCGGCCGCAACGGCTTTCTCCATATCAGCGACATCGAGCCGCAGTACTACCGCCAAGGCGGCTACGACCCGAACCGCCCGCTCGACGGCGGCGGCCGCTCGCAGCGCTCGGAATTCGACACCGGCGACGAAGAAGAAGAAGAAGACGATGCGAACGGCGACGGGGAAGAAGCGCCCCGCCGCCGCCGGCAGCGACCCGGCGCCCGGCCGCGGGTCAAACCGCCGATCCAGGACATCCTTCGCCGCGGCGACGACGTGCTGGTGCAGGTAATCAAGGAAGGCATCGGCACCAAGGGACCGACGCTGTCAACCTACATCAGCATTCCCGGCCGATACCTGGTGTTGATGCCCGCCTTGGGCCGAGTGGGCGTCTCGCGGAAGATCGAAGACGACGACGTGCGGCGCAAGCTCCGCGACATCATGCTCGAGCTCGATCCACCCAAGGGCCTGGGCTTCATCGTGCGCACCGCCGGCACCGACCGCACCAAGCGCGAGCTGTCGCGCGATCTGGCCTACCTGCTGCGGCTCTGGAAGGTGATCGTCCGGCGGATCAAGAAGCAGCCGAGCCCCTGCGACATCTACGAAGAAAGCGACATGATCATCCGCACGATCCGCGACATTTTCACCGCGGACGTCGACACGATCTACATCGACGAGCCCTCGGCCTACGAACGGGCCAAAGAATTTCTGCAGTTCGTCATGCCGCGTTACGTCAACCGGCTGCAACTGTACGAAGGCCGCGAACCGTTGTTCCACAAGTACCAGCTCGACCGCGAGATCGCCCTGATCCAGCAGCGCAAAGTCCCGCTGCCCAAGGGGGGCTCGATCGTCATCGACCAGACCGAGGCCCTGGTGGCCATCGACGTCAACAGCGGCAACTTCCGGGCCGACGACTCGGCTGAGGAAACCGCGTATCAGATGAACCTGCTGGCTGCCCGCGAAATTGCCCGGCAGCTGCGGCTGCGCGACCTGGGCGGCGTGGTGGTCAACGACTTCATCGACATGCGCAAGGAACGGCACCGGCGAAACGTCGAGCGGGCATTGCGCGACGCGGTGAAGCGCGACCGGGCCCGGACCAAGATTTTGCGAACCAGCCCGTTCGGCCTGATCGAGATGACCCGGCAGCGGATTCGCCCGAGTCTGAAACGGAGCGTCTATCGCGACTGCCCCGCCTGCGCCGGCGGCGGCGTGGTGAAGACTTCCGAAAGCATGGCCATCGAGGTGATGCGGCTCCTGATCATGGCGGCGCAGCAGGGCATCGCCAAAGTGACGGTGACCGTCTGCGACGACGTGGCGACGTACTTGAACAACCGCAAGCGGCGCGAGCTGGCTCGGCTGGAAGAAGCCAGCAACATTTCCCTGCAGGTGCTGGGGACTCGAGCACGCTCCGCCGGAGCAGCTAGTCTTCGAATGCCACGACGCGACCGGACGCGAGGTGAAGCTGCCGCTGAACTGAGCGCAGCCGAATGGTTTGTTCCGTGTCCAGCCGCAGGATAGGTCGCAGGGAGAATTAACCGCGAAGGCGCAAAGACGCAGAGCGGACGACGAAGAAAGGGAGACGAAGAACGAAACCAGAGAGCGCGGAGAGGGCAGAGGACGCGGAGGACAAGCTCAGAAACGTTTCGTCGCAGCCAAGGCCGAGGCGCCTCTCCGGGGCAACGCAGCGGCGCCGAACGCGGCGGTCCTCTCTGCGTCTTCGCGCCCAACAGTTAAATTCCCTTGTCCGCCAATCAAAACTGACACTACTTCTCGCGCCGTCGATCCGAGAAGTAATCGGACCTGCGCGCTTGCTCGTCGTCGTCCTTCGTTCGTTACAGCAACTGCAAGGAAACCGTTTAGCTCATCCTCCGCGTCCTCTGCCCGCTCCGCGCTCTCTGGATTCGTTCTTCGTCTGCTCTTCTCCGCTGTCCGCTTTGCGTCTTTGCGGTTAGTTTTCCCCGTCCGTCAATCAAGCCGACGCGGCCCCTCGCGGGCCGCCAATCCTAGGACTTCGCCGGACCGCCGGGCGGCTCCTCGCCGTCCTTTTTCCGCTCTTCCCAGACCTTCTGCTTGGCCTTGAGCAGGCGGCTGGTGTAGCTTTCGGCCTCTTTTTCCGGGCCCAGGTCGGCTTTGGACGGCGGCTTCGGGGCGGCGGTTGGCTTGGGCAGTTGCTCCTCGAGCACCGCGGAGGACGCCGCCGCGTCGGGCGTGGGCTCGAACCGCGTGGCGGCCCGCCGCTGCTCCAGCTGGTCGTCGACTTCGGCCTTGCGCGAGCGGAGGCGGTCCATCACCACGTCGGGCGTGACCGGTTTTTCGCGCCGCATGAGCACGTCCTGCACGCGGTACAGGATCGGCCAGAGCCAATCCAAATTCACCGCCACGCGGCGCACGAACACGTCGCCAAAGAACAGGCAACTGGCGACGAGCAGCAACAGCGGCCAGATATCCTGGCTGCTCATGGCCGGCGGCAAGTCGTGGCGAAACGTGTCGAACTCCAGCAGCTTGGTCAGCTGCTGGGTGGGCGTGTCGTTCGGGTTGGCGTCTTCGATCAACAGGCCCGGCTTGCCTTGCTTGGGCTCCAGGGCGGCCAGCGATTTGAGCAGCGCTTCGTTGGTCTGTCGGTCGCGAAATTCGTCGGAATAGGGGACGTTCACGCCGACGCGGATCGGCGTGCGGCCGGCGCCCGGGCTGAGCAGGACGAAAAAGTTGCCCTTGGTCTTGGTCTCGAACTCGCCCACGTAACGGCCGGGCGCGGTCTGCTTGACGTCCAGGTCGACCGGCTTCATGTCGGGGCCGACGACCGTTCCGCCCATGTCGAGAAAGTTGAGAAATTCGTCGTCCTTGTCGAGCGCGGTGATCACCAGCTTCACTTTGCCATCTTCGACGTCGGTGGCCACCGTGAATTTGCCGGTATCGCCGACCGGACGCATCGACCAGCGGACCATCTGGCTGAAGAACTTGTCGTAGTTGTCCCACTCGGTCCAGGCGCTGGCCCAGCGCTTGCCGGCATCGGTCGTGAAGGCCACGGTCTTGCCCAGCCCGTAGGTCCAGCTGGCCAGGATCGTGTTGTTGGCGGTTTCGGATTCGGGCAGCGGCGAGACGAGCGAGACTTCGGGGAGCGGGCCTTCCTTGACCGTGGTCATGACGAAGCCGGTGATCGGCGGCACGGAGTCGATGCCCTGGATCATCTCGTGCGGAAACCGCACCTGGGCGCAAAGCCGGCCTTCCGCTCGAAGATCAGCGGCCGGGCCACCCGGCGGGCCTCCTTCTGGTAAATCCGCGGCAGCATCTTGGGATTGTTGACGGCGTAATAGCTGCCGCCGGTCTGATTGGCGATCTTCTTGAGTAGGCCGCTTTCGGCCGGGCCGTGGGCCCCGATCGCCACGGTACTGACCTTGACCTGCATCGCCTTGAGGCTGTTGATCACGCCGTTGCTGGGGGCCGAGGGATCGCCGTCGCTGATGATGATCATGTGCTTGACCGCCGCGTCGGTCAGCTTTTTGAAGGCGTCGCGGGCCATCGTCATACCGGGCTCGAAGTCGGGCATGTCGCCGGGCGTCATCCGGTCGAGCCGGGCCAGCATCTGATTCTTGTTGGGGCCGACCTTCATCATGCCGGCCGGCTTTCCCCAGAGCCACGACTGCGTGCCGCTCCAGTGCAGGATGCCGCAGTAATCCTGGCTGCCCAAGGTCTTGATCGCTTCGCGAGCGATGACCTTTTCCCAGTGGTTGGCGTCGGGGATCTCGCAGGCGTGCATCAGCAAGGCCAATGCGCCGATCGGCACGACCTTGGCATTCTTGATCTGAAAGTCGACCGGCATCACCTCTTCCAGCGGGGTGTTGTTCCAGCCGCCCGCGCCGAAGCTGTTCGGCCCGCCCAGCATCACCAAGCCGCTCCCCAGATTCTGCGTGTTGCGAACCAGCATGTTGATCTGGTTGTCGCTGAAGTGCTCGCGGGGCACGTCGGCCAGGAGCACGGTATCGAACGGCTGCAGCTGGCCCAGGTCGGCGAACAAATCTTCCGGCGAGCTGGAGCGGACGATCACTTCGAGGTTCTGAGCCCGGAGGCGCGCCGCCAAGAGGTCGTATTCGCCCTTCTGCTCGAAGTTCTCGATCAGCAGCACCTGCCCGCTGCCGCGGACGTGGGTGAACGTGCTGGCCTGGTTGTTCTGCGGCATCGTGTCGTCTTGCGGCCGATCGGGAACGAACCGGGCTTCGTAGTTGTAGAAGTCGGGCGATTCGATCTGTTCGCGGATCGTAAACACGCGTTTGCCCGGCGGCAGCGTGATGCGCTCCTCGGCCAGCAGTTGCTCCTGCTCGCCGGCCTTGCGCATGATCTGCAACCGGCCGCTGACCGTGCCGTCGCCCCCTTCGGTCGCGGGCGTGGTGTTGTTCAGCACGACCCGCAAGTCGAACGGTTGACCGCGACGGACGTCGGGCGGCAGAGACAGCTTTTCCACGGCGACTTCCGCCCGCGAGCGGGCATGGATCGGCACCACATCGATGCTGACCCCGGCCTCGGCCAGGCCGCGGCCCTGGGCCAGGGCATCGCCGACGTTCTCGTTGCCGTCGGTGACGATCACGATGCGCTTGGCCGCATCGTGGGGGAACGAGGCCTCGGCCAGCTTCATCGCCCCGGCGATATTGGTGTACTCGCGGTCGACCAGGCTTTCGACCTTGGGCATGTCCGGCTCTTCTTCCAAGGGCGGAATCTCGATCGCCCCGTCGCGGCCAAACACGATCACGCCGGCCCGATCCTCCGGGTGTATGCCGCGCTGCTTGCGGATCGCCGACTTGACGTAGCGGAGCATCGCCTCGTCTTCGTCGGGCGTGATGCTGAGCGACTGGTCGAGCAGGTAGAAGACGGTCAGGCGGTCGCTCTTACGAACCCACTGCCCTTCGGCCAGCGCGCAGATGACCGCGGTCAGCACCAGACTCCGCAGCGCGATGGCCACCCACCGCCGCACCCGGCCCAGCCCCGCCAGACTGCGGTAACTGAACCACCACAGCACCGGCAAAACGGCCAAGAGCAGCAGGTACCAGGGGCGGTCGAAGGCCAGTTGATAGGGCATGGGGCGATTGGCCTGGCCGGGCGGTAGCGAAGGGCAAGGTCTGGGTTGCGCTAATTTGGAATTCGGAAGTTGGAATCCGGAAGGGGATCGAATCGCGGCTGTGTCAGCATCTTGCCTCTTTGCTCCGAATTCCGATTTCCGAATTCCAAATTGGATTCCACTATAGCGTTATCTTTTGTACTCGATGGTTGTTCGTATCCAAGACGAGAACCTTGCGGTGGCTGTCGAGCACGAGCGACCAGGGGTTGTGCATCTCGCCGGGTTCGCGGCCGTGCGTTCCCCAGCAGCCGAGCGAGCGGCCTTCGAGCGTGAACTTCTGCACCCGATGATTGCCGAACTCGCAGACGTATACGTGCCCGAGGCCGTCGAGGGCCAGGCAATAAGGATAATACAATTGGCCGGGCTCGCTACCTTGCTCGCCCCAGTGAGCCAGCAGTGCCCCTTGCCGGTCGAAAACCTGAATGCGGTGATTGCAGGCGTCGGCGACCCAAATCCGCTGATCGGCGTCGAAGGCCATGTTTTGCGGGCGGACGAATTGCCCCGGCTCGCGGCCGTGGCCGCCCCACTCGCGGACGTAGTCGCGCTGGGGAGTGAATTGCTGGATTCGGTCGTACTCGCCGTATTCGGAGATAAACAGATCGCCCGCGGCGTCGTCGATCGCGTCGGTCACCAGGCCGAATTCGCCGGGCCCGGGGCCCTGCTTGCCGCCGATCGTTTCCAGCAATTCGCCGGTATTGGAATAAATCAGCAGCCGGTAGTAATGCGTGTCGGCAACCAGCACGTTGCCGCGGCGGTCGATTCCAAGTCCAGTCGGGCGCCCGCGCTCGTGCTCCGGAGTTTGCCAGCCGCGGACGTACTGGCCAGCGGTGGTGAAGACCTGAATCCGGGCCGTCATGTCGACGATGTACAGCAGATCTTCGCGGTCGATCGCCATGGCTCGGGGTTTCTGCAGCCGGCCGGGGGAAGTGCCGTGCTTGCCCCAAACGGCCTCCAGCCGGCCGGTGGCCGGACTCGAGTCGCCGCCGGTGCAGCCGCCGAGCGCCGCCAGGGCGGGGCTACCGAGGGCCAGCTTGAGCAGATTGCGGCGGCTGGGTCGATTCATCGCAAGGACGCGGTTGTAATTTTTTCAAGCCGTCTGGCAGCCGCAGCGGCAGTCGGATGGCAGGGATTGGAACGCAATTACGGGGTAGTTCGCGCCAGACGTACAGTGTGCAAAGCGGCATTGCACTGGATGTATCTTGCCCGTATCGTTCGCCGCAACGCAAGCGCTTTTGCGCGCCCTGCGTCCCGTTTTGCCTACGATCGGCTTCGATTTGCGAGCTGGTACGGGAGTTGCAAAACGATTTCGGCAGTCGGGCGCCGTGAGACTGCTTGGACCGTGTACCAGTCAAGACTGCCCGATCGGGCGAGTTCGGCGTCGTGGCTCCCCAGTTGGGTGGCGGCGACGATCGGAATAGGACGACCAACCGGAACGTTGCGTGCCTTTGGATTAACTGCTAGCGCAGTGCCGTTCTGCTGGGGCGCTGAAAGCGGGTTTGGGCCCCACGTCGATGGGACCAGAGGCTCCGGCGCATTCCAGCGGCTGCCCAACCTAAGCTCACAAATCAATCCCGTCCTGCGGTCGCCCGGTTGTCCGCTAGGACATCCCCTTCGGCCGCCGGTTGCGAATTTCCCAACCTCCCCTTCCGAGTGACGAAGCGATGCGATTTCCCGAAAACCTGCGGTGGGCGGCCTGGGGCCGCGGCGGATGTCTGCTGTTGGCACTGTCGGGGGCGATCCGGCCCGCAGTGGTCCAGGCCGAAGCCGCCGCGACCGAGACCCGAACGTTTCACATTTCGGTCGACGGCGAGCGCCGCGGCAAGTTTCGGATGACCATCGCCTCGCATCCCGACGGCCGGCAGGTGGTCGAGGGGGACGCGGCCCTGGAGCTGAAGTACTTCCTCTACACCTTCCGCTATACGTCGAAGGGCGTCGAAACCTGGCACGCCGGCCGCCTGCTGCAACTCGACAACGCTGCCAGCTTCGGCGGCAGCAAATACGAAGTGGCGGCCCGCCGCCAAGGCACCGACTTGCTGGTCCAGGCCAACGGAGCGCAGCGGCAAGGTGCGCGGCGACGTCTGGGTCACTTCCTACTGGCGCGAGCCCAGCCCGCAGGCCGTCGGACAGGAAATCGCGCTGCTCGATGCCGACAAGGGCCGCACGCTCACCGGCAAGCTCCGTTACCTGGGCAAGGAACGCCTGCCGCTCGCCGGCCAGAACCAGGAGTGCGTCCATTATCAGCTGCAGGGCGAGGTCGACGTCGACCTGTGGTACGACCGTCAGCAGCGGTTGGTGAAGCAGCACTCCGTCGAGTCGGGACACAAAACGATGATCGAACTGGTCGAGCTGCCGCGCTGAGCGCCGGCGATTGGCAGGCCGCTGGGGCTCGACTACTTCGAATCCGTGCCCGCCGGCGGCTGCCCGGGGCCACCGGGCGCGGTCAGCACTTCCGGCTTATCGAGCACCAGATAGTGGCCGTGATCGGCCGTGACGATCAGGGCGGTCTGATCCCAGCACTGGTGCGTTTCGATCCAGGTCGTAATCGCCGCGAAGGCCTCATCGCCACTCTCGACCGCGCCGATCGAATTGTCCAAATTGTTCTTGTGGTTGGCCCAGTCGACGTCGCCGGCCTCGACCATCAGCCAGAACGAACCGGACCGCTTGGACAGCACCTCGAGCGCGCCAACGGCCAGTTGTCCCAGGCTGGGATTTTCGTCAATGTCGGGCCGCTTGTACTGCTCGACGCTCGTCGGCAGGCCCACGCCGTCGAGCACCGGATCGAAATGGCCGTCGGCGGTGGCAAACGGCAGATGGCCGGCCTTCGTGCCGAACAGCCCCAGGAGCCGCAGGTTGCCCTGATTGGCGGCGTCCACGCCGCGGGCCAGGGCGTCGCCCCCCGGCACGCCGGCGGTCCGCTGGGCCACGTGATACTTGCCGCCGTGCGCGGCGTCGACCGCTCGCAGATCGGCCCGGGTCAGGTAGCGATTGCCGGGCACGAAGTTTTTGCCTTGGGGCGCATCGGCCAGTTGTTCGACGCCCCAGCCGGCACCTAAGAGCACGTCGACGCCCGACAAGGGCTCATTGGGATGGGCAATCGAGGGCAAGCCTAGCAGATCGCGACTGAGATCTTGATAGTCGTCGCGATGCACATTGTTGGCGTAGGCGCAGGCCGGAGTGGCGTGGCTGATCGGCACGCTGGTGACGACCCCGATGGCAAATCCGTCTTTCTGCAACTCGCGGGCCAGGGGCACGAGTTGCCTGCCCAGCGGATCGATGTTGATCCCGTCGTTGTAGGTCTTTACGCCCGCACACAGGGCCGTGGCCGTCGCCGCCGAATCGGGATAGGCCTGCTTGTTGGTGGGGCTGTTGCCGATGATGTACAGATTGTTGGACGGCACCGACCAGGGGCAGTCGCCGGCTCGCTCGAAATCGTAGCCGCCCCGCAGCTGGCCGCCCGGATTCTTGAGGGTTTGCGAGTCGACGTCGCAAAGCGTGCCGGCATTGTGCGGGCTGGACACGAAGTACCCGTAGTCGGTTTCGACGCCGCGATAGTCCTGGAATTTCAGCCCCGTCCCGCGACCCTCGCGGTACCCGACCCGGCCGGAACGGTAGATTGCGGCAGCCCAAGTGGTTTGCCAGTCCATGCCGTCGAAAATCAGCAAGATGATGTACTTTTTGCCGGCTGCAATGGCCGCCCGCTGCAGGCGATAAACATCGGTCTGATCGAAGTACTCGGCCTGCGGATTGAGCGTTCCGGTCGGCACGGTGCCGTAGAGCTCTTTTAGTCGCTCGGGGCTGCGATACGGGCTGGCCGCCCCGGTGACCGATTTCAAATCGATGCCGAAGGTGTAAATCGGCACCAGGCGATTGGAATGGCTGGACCAGCTCACGTACATGCTGTCGACCGGCCCCCAGTGACCCCAATCGGCCTTACCGGTGCGGGCGGCTTCGACCTGCAACCGGGCGGCCAGGTCGAACTGGGCGACCGAACTGCACGGCCAGGCGGCCAGGATCAGTCCTGGCAGCCAACAGGCTGCCCAGAAGCGAAACGGGCGGCGGGGCGGGTGCGGCATTTCCTGCTCTAGCATGACGTGGCGTTCCCTGGGCGACGGACAGGCGACACTCCGCCTACGGCGGTTGGCCTGGGGCGGCACTAGCAGAACACAATTCAACTTTCGGGTCCACCCGAGCCCGCCGCGGGCGCGGGGCTGCCACCCAGCCAGCGCCGGGCCGACGTCCAGAGCTGGCCCGTCAGCTTGCCGGAGAGCAGATCTTCGGTGAGCGTGGCCCGCTCGGGCGAGAAATTATGCCAGACGGCTAGAAAATACGGCTCGCAGGTCTGGCGGAGCGTGCCGTAAAGGCCGGCGGCGTGGATGCGGCGGATGGCGTCGGTGTAGTGGCGGACGATGTGCTGATCGACCAGCGCGCCCGTGACCCGAACTGTCGAGAGCGCCCCGTGCGTGAGCGTGCCCAGCGTCGAGAGCGATTGCAGCGTGACGGCACCCGACAGGGTCAGCAGATTGACATCCTCGCGGCGGGCCAGCTCGCGCATCTGGTCCCACAGCTGCCGAATGTCGGCCTCGGAGAGCAAATCGCCGGGCCGGATGCCGCTGGCCGCGGCCTTGGCCTCATCGATCGTCTGCTTGAGCCCTTCGACCGACAGCGGCGGGGTGTCGAACGCTTTGGCCGTGGTTCGCGTGGCAGCGGCCACGGCCGCGAGCAGATCGCTGGCATGTTCGACCCGGGAGTCGTCGGCGATCACGCCCTGGCGCTGCAGTTCGCCGGCCAGCTCTTTCAGATAGACCTGTGAGCCGTACGCCAGGTCGCTGAACACGGCCAACACGGTGAGTGGCGAGACGTGGAGCGTGGCCAGCGAAGCCAGTTCCAGAAAATTGCCCACGGTCTTGCGGGCCACGAAATCTTCGCCGCGGTTGGAGCCGCCTTCGGCCGACCGGGTGACGCCACCAACGTCCTCGGCCAGAAAGTCGAGCATCTGGCGGACGAAGACCGTATAGCTTTGCGAATCCTGGAAGCTGCGTGGCACGAGCAAGGCGGCCGATTCGCGTAAGCTCCCGGCCACCAATCCGGTGCCGCTACGCAACGTGCGCTCGGGCAGCGAGAGCCAGAAACGCAACTGCTGGGCGATACCGCCCGGCGGCGCCGGCTCGTCGGGAAGGCCAGCCATGAGTGTCCCCGCGCCGTTGTCCGACCGAGCGGCGTCCGCCTGATGGCTCGTGGCCGAGCCCAGATCAGCCGGCGGAGGCCTTGATGGCCAGTCCGCTCCAGACGGCGGTTTCCTCGGTTCCGTTGTAGCCGTCGATCGAAGTTGCCGGATCGGCCACGATGCTACCCACCACGATCACTTGATCTCCGGCCGCGAAGCCGGGCTTTTCGGCGCTGAGCACGCTGACCACTTGCGCGCCGTCGCTGAGCAAGACCTTGGCCTCGAAAACCAGGCCTTGCTTGGCGATGCTCTGAACCGAACCCGCCAGAACAACCCCCTGATGCTCCTTGCCCTTGGCAACCGCCATCCACTTGCCGGCCGCCTTGCCGATCTCGCTGAAGCTGGCGCTGCTGCCGGCCGCTTCACTGAGCAGGGCCCGGACCTTGCTGGTGTCGGGGGCGGCACCGGCCTTGGCCGGGGCGACGAACGTGGCTGTCTCGGCCAGCTGATAGAGCTTGCGATAGTACGTGGCCTTGGCCTTCTTGAGCGCGTCCTTGTCGGCGCCGGCCAGCGCGGCGGCCGCGTCCTTGGCCTCGCTGAGCGATTGATTCAACTCGGCCGCCGTGTAGTGAACGTCGTCGGTCGGCCCGACGTGCGCCGCCACGGCCGGTTCGGTCTCTTCCTCGGGCGCCCGACGTCGTCGCCGGGCACTTTGGCCGGCTCGGTCGTGGCGACCTCTTCGTCCTCGGGCATGGTCTCGGCAGGCTCAGTCGTTTCGTCTTCAGCCACTTCGCCCGACGACTTGGGCGTTTCCTCGGCGGCCATCGACTCTTCGTCCTCATCGTCCGTTGCGGCCACGACCGGTTTCTTCGGCGGAGCCTTCACCGGGGGCTTGGCAGCCGGAGTTTCTTCCTCGTCTTCCGGCATCGCCTCTTCTTCGTCGTCCGTCGCGGCCACGACTGGCTTCTTCGGCGGAGCCTTCACCGGCGGCTTGGCGGCTGGAGTTTCTTCCTCGTCTTCCGGCATCGCCTCTTCTTCATCTTCCGTCGTGGCGACGACCGGTTTCTTCGGCGGAGCCTTCACCGGCGGCTTCGCGGCCGGAGTTTCTTCCTCGTCTTCCGGCATCGCCTCTTCTTCATCTTCCGTCGCGGCGACGACCGGTTTCTTCGGCGGAGCCTTCACCGGCGGCTTCGCGGCCGGGGTTTCTTCCTCGTCTTCCGGCATCGCCTCTTCTTCGTCTTCCGTCGCGGCCACGACCGGCTTCTTGGTCACGCTCGGAGTTTCGCTGGCATCGCCCGGTTCTTCGTCCGTCTCGGCCGGGGTTTTTCCGCCGTTCTTCGGCTCTAGCGGCGGAACATTGGTAGTGAAGCCGGCCGTGTCGTCCGGTTGTGGGCCCGGCATCGTCGGCGGGCGCTGCGCCAACTGACCCGGTTTGGGGCCGCCGGCCAGGCTCTTGGGCACCAAGATCGCGGGCAGCTTCGGCCCCAGGCCGAGCGGGTCCATGCCCGCGCCCCACATCATTCCCTCGTATACTCCGGCGACGGTCACGACGAAGACCACCGCAAACAGCGACAGCATGATCACGCTGGCCAAGGCCGAGGGCTTGCGCTTCTTGGGCGCTTCGGCCACGACCGGCTCTGCGTCCTCGCCGTCGCCTCCCGCCATGGCCATCGCCGGCACGGCGTCATCATCAGTCGGCCCGCCGAGATCGACCGCGTCGTCGTCGCCAAAATCGGCGACCGGCGCATCCTCGCTGGGCAGCTCGTCGTCCAGGACGGGGGCGTGGGCACCGCCGTCGAGATTACCGCCGTCGAGATCACCGCCGCCTAAGTCGAAACCCGGCGAATCATCCGGCATGTCGAAGGCCGATGCTTCGTCCGAGTCGCTCGGGTGCTCGTCGGCGCCGAACGCGCTTTCCAGCGACGCTTCCTCGGCTTCGTCGACCACCGCCGGCTCGTGGGCCCAGGCCGGTTCCTCGGCCAGCACGGGCTCGTCGGTCAAGGCCGGTTCAGTAGGCAAGTCCGCCAGGCGATGCGACGACATGTCGTCGTGCTGGAAGGCGATCGTCCCTTCGTCGGCGCCGGCATGGTGCGGGGCGGCGTGCGACATGTCGATCGTCGGCGACATGTCGATCGTCGGTTCGTCCCCCAGGTTCGATTCGGTCGTCTCGAACAGGTTGAACTCGGCCTCTTCGGGGGCGGCGTGCGGCTCGGCGCATCCCCCCGCGGCCAGCGTGCGGAGCACGACCAGCTCGGGCGGGGCGTTGGCCAAAGCCTCGGCCAGCATGTATTCCGCGTGGCATAGCGGGCAGCGAACCATGTCGGACGGCGAGCCGAACCCGGCATGGTCACTGGTTTAGCGCATTTGGGGCAAGACGAGTGCAGCGACATAGGGGGCCTCCAACTCTGCGATGAGATTCGTCAAGTCTAGCACCCCGACTCGGCCGCTGTCTACGATTGGCTTGACTGCGCAAAGGGGGACGACCAGACTGAAAATGACGGCTATTCCCGGCGAACGGATCGAGCGGGCCGCTCGGGCCCCCGCGGCAGCACGGCTCGTTTAGTGGCCCCCGACCTTCGATCGCCCGGCGAACTTCCGCCGAGCGACCCCCCGTTATGCTGCTCCAGTTCCGCTGCCCGGCCGGACATTCGCTTTCGGTGCCCGACAGTTTGTCCGGCGCCGGGTCCGCTGCCCGAAGTGCGGCAAGGCCGCCCGGGTGCCCGAGCGGGAGCCCGCCGACCAGAGTCGGCCCGTCTCTGTGAAGGACCCGACCCCGGCGGAGCCGACCAGACATTCCCCAGTCCGGTCCCAATTGGGCGACTCGCCCCCCAGCGGCAATTTCCCGACCGGGCCAGCGGCGAAGGTCGGCAGCGATTCCGCGGACGGCGATACCTCGAAAGCCGCCCGCGGCTCGCAGCGGCCGGCGTCGGCCGCGAAGGCGGAATCGAGCCCGAGCGCCGGGTCCAAGCCCCCCGTGGATCGCGGCCCGAGCGGCAATCGACCGCCGCCGATCCCTAAACGCCGACCCGTCGGGCCGAATTCGGCGCCCGCCCCCTCACGGCCGACATCGGTTGGTACCGGAGCGTCGGTCAGCGCGACCTCCGCCAGCGCCATTTCCGACAGCCTGCCGCCAACGGCGCCCCTGCCGTCAAGTCCAGCCGCGACGGTCTCAGCGGCCCAACCGGCCGCTCCTCCGCCCCGTGCCGAAACATCGAGCAATCCGGCTTTCCTGGAACCTGCCGCGCCATCGGCCGGTACCGCCGAAGCAGGATCCCCCGCGCCGTCCCCGAGCGGCAGTTCGACCGTGACGGCCCGGCCACAGCCCCGATTCACTTCAAAAACAGTTTACATGCTGGGCGCCGGCCTGGGACTGCTCTCGCTATTCCACCTGCTGCCGGTGCTCGGCCACTTGAACTTGTTCGAAGCCCCGACCTGGGCCCGGATCGTGCTGGCGATTACGCTGGTCGAATTGGCCTACGTCGTCTGGATGGTTACGGTGCCCGACTGGAGCACCGTCTGGGCGGCGATGATCGTCTTTGCGCTGGTCTCGGCCGTGTACGGCGCGGCCTTGGCGCTGACGGTGATGACGCCGCGGACTTCTGCCATGCTGTTCGACCTGGATGCCAGCCGCGATGCTGCCCGGCTGTGGTGCGCTGTGGTCGTCGTCGCGACCGGCCTGATGACGTATGTCACCGGCACGATCGGTTATCGCTGGCGGAAGGCCCATCGCAGCGACGCGTCGGTATAGCGTGAGGGGGGCGAGCGCCGACTGGGATTGTTTGCAAATCAGCAGGCCAGGGGCTAACCTGAAACTTATGGTTTTCTCATCGTTTTGTTCGTGATCGGACGGCCGATCACTCGTCGCTCGCACCGCGACCGGCGCCCCACTGGGTGCTCCGGCCAGGGAGAGATGGGGCATCCCGTGGCAGATTCGATTTCGCGAAGCGCCCAGGGTGGCCGACCTCGGCTGGCCTGCTGTGGGCCGGGGTCTGGCTGGCGATGACCGTGGGCTGCGCGCAAAATCAAACCCAAAGCGCGGCCCGGGAATCGTCGAATCTCAAGCCTCTGGCTCTGCTCTATGGCCGCTACTTGGGAACCCACTCGGGCCAAGGGCCGACCGACGAGGCAGCCTTCAAGACCTTCATCCGCTCGCTGCCCCCCGAGCAGCTGGCGGCGATGCAGGCCACGGACGTCGACAAACTCTTCAGCTCGCCACGCGACGGCCAGCCATACGTGGTGATTTACGGCAAGGCGACTGGTCCCGCCGGGGCCGCGGGCGACTCCGATCGTCGCTTACGAGCAGACCGGCCTCGAGGGCAAGCGGTTCGTGGCCAGCACGCTAGGGGCCGTGGAGGAGGTCGACGAAGCTCGCTTCCGGCAGCTGGTACCGCAGGGGCCTTGACCAACGACATTCGCCGGCGGACCTGTGCCGGCCGGCGGAATCACTAACGAAACAGTTTCAGACAAAGCGAAATAGCGGTGAGGAAACGAGACATGCAAGTCGCACGGGCAGGCGCGACAGTTCGGCGGTGGACGGGGCCACGCGGATTTACGCTGGTCGAGTTGTTGGTCGTGATTGCGATCATCGGCATTCTGGTGGCGCTGCTGATGCCGGCGGTCCAGGCGGCCCGCGAATCGGCTCGGCTCTCGCAATGCCGCAACAAGCTCAAGCAGATGGCCCTGGCCTGCAACCGGCACCTGACGGCGATTCGGGGTATTCCCGGCTGGCGGCACGGTGCCGTGGAGCAGCAACATCATCAACACGCCCGATCCGAACGACAACAACAGCCTGCCCTCGCTTTATAAGCAGCAAACGGT
This sequence comes from uncultured Planctomycetaceae bacterium, assembly GCA_963828155.1. Taxonomy (GTDB): domain Bacteria; phylum Planctomycetota; class Planctomycetia; order Pirellulales; family PALSA-1355; genus CAWCAX01. The sequence continues at coordinate 36,478 of CAWHDQ010000003.1, read as the reverse complement.
CGGCTGGGCGTTCCAGATCTTGCCCTACGTCGAACAGGAGAACCTCTGGTTGACGCCCGGCACGCAGTCGGCCCGGCTAACCACCGTGCAAGCCATCGCGGTCGATTTCATCAATTGCCCGACCCGCCGCCCGCCGACGTTCCATCCCCAGTGGGGCACCTATGGCATGGATTACTGCAGCGTGACCCCGACCGGCACCAACGCCTCCGACATTTGGAACGGCAGCACCTGGAGCGTGCCCTACAATCAGGTCTACAACGGCCTGATCGTGCGAACCGATTGGGACATTGCGGCCTCGCCGCCACAGACCACCGGCTCGACCGTGGCGGTTTCGTCGGGCATGGTCAAGGACGGCATGTCGAACACACTGATCCTGGGCGAGAAGCGGCTCAACCCGGCCAACTATCTGTCCGGCGACTGGGACGACGACCGCGGTTGGACCGATGGCTGGGACCCCGACATTGTCCGCTCCAGCAATTGGGCCCCGGCCCAGGACGACCCGAGCAAATCGGGCTACGAAATGGGTTCCGCCCACTCGGGCGGTTTCAACGCCGCCTTCGGCGACGGCTCGGTAAAGCTGATCTCTTACAGCATCGATCCCACCCTGTTCGGCTATCTGGGCGATCGCCGCGACGGTCAGGTAATCAACCAGAACCAGTTCTGACCCGGCAGCGGCCGGCACGCCCTGTCACGCCGCCGCGCAGTGCGCTCTTTCGGTATTGCGCCGGGCTCATTGACAAGCGTTTGGGGCCGGTCCTATGCTCGTCGCATGAAACCGATCGTCCAGATTTCGCTCGACTTGATCAACATTCCCGAGGCCCTAGAGACCGCCGCTCTGGCGATGCGGGCGGGCGTCGACTGGCTGGAGGCCGGCACGCCGCTGATCATCGCCGAAGGAATGCACGGCGTCCGCGCTCTGCGGGAGCGATTTCCGACCACGCCGATCGTCGCCGACCTGAAGACCATGGACGGCGGCTATCTGGAAGCCGAGATGATGGCCAAGGCCGGCGCCACGCACGTGGTCGTGATGGGCCAGGCCCACGAAGAAACGATCAAGTGCGTGGTCAAGGCCGGTCGCGATTTCGGTGTCGAAGTAATGGGCGACAACATGTTCGCGGCCGACATGGTCGCCTCGGCCCGGCGGCTGGAGGCCCTGGGCTGCGACTACGTCATTCACCACATCGGCTACGACGAGCGGCGCGGCATCGCCGCCCGCGGCGAGCGGATGCCCAGCCCGCTCGATCAATTGCGGGATGTGGTTCGGGCCGTGAGCGTGCCGGTGCAAGCCGTCGGCGGCTTGTCGCTGGAGCAGGCGGTGCGGACGCCCGAGTATGGGGCACCGCTCGTCGTGCTCGGGGCCCCGCTGACCATCGACGCCGATCAATTCAAAACCGCCACCGGCGATCTGGAAAGTTCACTGCGGCTGATTTGCGAAAGAGTCCACAGCTACGGCGACGTGCCGGTCGGAGAAGCGCGATGACCCCGAGTGCAACCAGCGGCGCCCAGCCCAAGCAGGCGGCCGTCGTCAATTTCGCCCCCGAGAAGCACAGCGTCGAGCTGCGTGAGATCGCCCGGCCGCAAATCGGGCCCGACGATGTGCTGCTGGAAGTCGCCGCCGTCGGCGTTTGCGGCAGCGACCTGCACCAGTGGACCAGCGAGCACAGCTGGCCGGTCAATTATCCGGTCGTGCTGGGGCATGAATTCTCCGGCACGGTGGCCGAAGTCGGCCCGCGGGTCAACGGCTGGCGCGAAGGGGACCGCGGCGTCAGCGAGACCGCCGCCGTGATCGATCCCGACAGTCCCTACAGCCGCCAGGGATTGTACAACCTCGATCCCTCGCGGAAGGGTTTTGGCTATGGCGTCGACGGGGCGATGACCCATTTCGTCCGCGTGCCGGCCCGCTGCCTGCACCACTTGCCGAACGAGTTGTCGTTCGAGAAAGCCGGCCTGACCGAGCCCTGCTGCGTGGCCTACAACGCGGTCGTGATGAACGCCACGATCAAGCCCGGCGACCGCGTCGTCGTGCTCGGCCCGGGCCCGATCGGCATCCTGTGCGGGGCAATGGCCCGGCTGCAGGGGGCTCAGGTCGCCGTAGTCGGACTCGAACGCGATCGCACCCGGTTGGCGGTGGCCGAACAGTTCGGCTGCGAAGCGGTCGTCGACGGACTTGACGATTGGGTCCGCGCCGGCGACGGTCTGGGCGTCGACGGCGTGATCGACGCGGCCGGCATTTCGGCCACGCTCAAGACGGCGCTCGACATCGTCCGCCCGGCCGGCTGGGTCAGCAAGGTGGGCTGGGGCCGCGCCCCATTCAATCATTCGCTCGATCCGCTGGTGCAGAAGAATATCACGCTGCGGGGCAGCTTCAGCCACAACTGGCCGATTTGGGAGCGCGTGATCCGCCTCTTGGCCACAGGCCAGCTCGACGTCGGCAAGATCATCGGCGGCATCTGGTCGCTGGAGAACTGGCACACCGCGTTCGAAGAGATGCACAGCGGCCGGATCGTCAAAGCCGTCCTGAAACCCAGCCTCTAGTCGCGAACCTGCTGGTCGCGAACCCTCTCCCTGTGGGAGAGGGCAGGGTGAGGGCCTTCTGCAACTCGTTCCCGGGTCACGCATCCTGGATGCTGGTAAGCCTCACTCGCGGCGCCCCCTTATCGCGCAGGCCGCGAACCTCTGCTACAATCGGTTCGCGCTGATCCGGTTTTCGCGTCCGCTACCTGGGACCGGTCCAATCCGCATCGCATACCCACTGCAAATCAACCGGACATTCCAACCCATGATCCCGATTCCCCAGGGCTTTCGTTTCGCCGGCGTTTACTCGGGCGTGAAGGAAGACAAAACCCGACTCGATCTGTCGCTGGTCGTATCGGACCGCGATGCGGTCGCTGCCGGCGTCTACACGCAGAACCTGGTGTTCGCCGCGCCGGTCGAGCTCGATCGTGCGCGGACGCCAAGTGCGAACGTGCGCGTGGTCGTGACCAACTCGGGCTGCGCCAACGCCTGCACCGGCCCCCGCGGCCTCGCCGACGCCCGCGAGATGGCCCGCCTCGCGGCCACCGCAGTCGGCGCACAGGAAGATCAAGCCCTGGTCATGTCGACCGGCGTGATCGGCCATTTCCTGCCAATGGAGAAGATCGCGGCCGGCATCAAAGCCGCAGCTGACCGGCTCGCCACCGACGAAGACGCCCTGGTCGCGGCCGCCCGCGGCATGATGACCACCGACACTATCCACAAGCTGGCCGGCCGCAGCCTGACGATCGGGGGGCGGACGATCACCATCACAGGCATGTGCAAAGGGGCCGCGATGATCGGGCCGAACATGGCCACGATGCTCGGACTGGTCATCACGGACGCGCCGCTGGCACTGGCCGGCGTGCGAGACCTGCTGCACGCGGCGGCCGATGCGTCGTTCAATTGCATCAGCGTCGATGGGCACATGAGCACCAACGACACCGTGCTGCTGGTCGCCAACGGCGCGGCCGGCGGACCTCCGCTGGCCGGTGACGATTTGGCCGCATTCCAAGCCGGACTGTGCGCGGTGTGCCGCCGAGCTGGCCCGGGCGATTCCGGCCGACGGCGAAGGGGCCACGCACCTGATCACGCTCGACGTCCGCGGCTGCGCCACAGCCGCGGCAGCCCGCGAAATTGCCCGGTCGGTCGCCAATAGTCCGCTGGTGAAAACGGCCGTCCATGGGGCCGATCCGAATTGGGGACGGATCGTTTCGGCCGCCGGCTATGCGGGCGTGCCGTTCGATCCGCGCGGCGTCGACCTGCACGTCAACGGCCACCTGCTCTACGAGCGCGGGCGCCGGTCACATTCGACGAGCTGGCCGTCTCGAACTCGATCCGCGACCAGCGCGACACGCACATCGTGCTCAGTTTTTCCGAAGGCCCGCAACACACCCGCTTCTGGACGACCGACTTGACGGCCGAGTACGTGCGGTTGAACGCCGATTACCGGACCTGAACCTCCCCGGCCCAGGTTTCTTCCATCTGCTGGAGCCCGCCATGAATCGCCGCCAGCTGATTTCGCAAGCCGTCGCATTCAGCGGGCTCGGCAGTTTGGCTGCCCAGGACTCAAATGCTGCCGAACCCGCGGCCGAAAAGTCCGGCGCCCGGCCGGGCAATCCGATTGCGGTGTCGACCTACAGCTTCTGGCGATTTCGCGACGACTCGAAAACATCGATCGCCGATTGCATTGCCCGCTCGGCCGAAATGGGTTTCGACGCGGTCGAAATCCTCGAAATGCAGATGGACAGCAAAGACAACGCCGCCTTGCAGGCGATCAAGCGGCAGGCCTTCGTCGCCGGGATGCCGCTCTGCGGATTGTCGACCCATCAGGGCTTCGTCAATCCCGATCCGGAAGTCCGCCAGCAAAACATCGCCAAGACGATCGCCAGCATCGAGCTGGCCTACGCCCTGGGCATTCCGACGATGCGGGTCAACACCGGCCGCTGGGGCACGAGCAAGGATTTCGACGAGCTGATGCGCAATCGCGGCATCGAGCCACCGCGAGCCGGTTACAAGGATGAAGACGGCTTCCCCTGGGTGATCGAATCGTTTGAAAAGTGCCTGCCCACCGCCGAGAAATGCGGCGTGGTGCTGGGCCTGGAGAATCACTGGGGCCTCGGCCGGCTGCCCGAGGGAGTGCTCAAGATCGTCGCCGCGGTCAACTCGCCCTGGCTACGGGTCACGGCCGACACGGGCAATTTCCTGGAAGACCCGTACGACAAGCTGGCCCAGCTCGCACCGCAGACGACCTTTCTCCAGGCCAAGACCTACTACGGCGGCGGCATCTGGTACGCGCTGGAACTGGACTATCCGCGGATCGCCGAGATCTTTCGCCGCGCCGGTTACCGCGGCTACGTCTCACTCGAGTTCGAAGGCCTCGAAAACCCTGCCACGGCGCTGCCTAAGAGCCTGGCCCTGCTGCGGCAGGCGTTCCGCTTTCCAGCCTAACAAACGGTAGACGGGATCGACGACGACGCGAAGGCGCAAAGAGAAACGGAAAGAGTGGAGATTACGGAAGACCAGGAACGAAGTCGTCGAATTTGAAACTGCTTCGGAAAGCTTCACCGCAGAAAGCGCGGAGGATCGCGGAGTACAACTCGGCACACGAACTCAATTAACAGATGGTCGCTTCGAACGCGTTGCTCGGTTCATCCGGTAATGCCTGAATTCGTTCTCCGCGTCCTCTGCTCTCTTCGCGTTCTCTGACTTTGTTCTTCGTCCGCCCTTCTCTGCTGTCCTCTTTGCGTCTTTGCGGCTTTGCGGTTAGCCATCTTCTTCCCTACTTCGCTGTTTCAAGCGCGAGCGTCGTCGGCTGAGCGGTGACTTTCAGCTGCGGGATCGTCGCCAGACCCGTGGCGTCGGCTTGGACTTCGCCCGATGCGCTGCCGAAGGTCCAGTGCAGTTTTTTGTCCGCTGCGACTTTGAACTGCTGCAGCCGCCGCAGGCTGACGTCGGCCGTCGACTCGCCGGGGATCGCGAACGACGTCTTCAGATCGTTCGGGCTGACGAGGAACAGCGACATCTGCACGCCCGCGGGCGTGTCGGACAGGTTCTTCCAACGGAAGAAGGCATTGATCTGCCCCGGCTTCTTGTCGTCGAGCTGGCCGGGCCAGGGCAGGGGGTCGTTGGTCGAGGCATTGGTGAACACGGGGTAGGCTTCGTTCTTTTTCACGGCCAGCCAGTCGAACGAATTGATCAGGTCGTTCACCTTCATGATCTCGGCGTGATTGTTGGCGTGGCCGAACGGGCCCCAATACATGTAAAGCGGGTATTTCCGCTGGTTCATCGCCGCGGCAAACGCGTCGTGCCCCTGCGACCAACTGTCGTTGGGAGCCGAGTAGTCGACCACGATCGGCGGATCGGCCAGCGGCGCACCCTCGGGCAGCATGAGCGGCGGGAAATACATCCGCTGCGAAACATGTTTGACGTGGGCCGGCACGTTGGCTTTGATCGCGGCAAAGACTTCGCCGTGCGGCACGCCGATGCCCAGCGTGCCGCTGCCCCCCATCGAGTTGCCGCAAAGGTAAACCCGATTCTCGTCGAGCTGGTACTCGGCGATCACCCATTTGACGGAGTCGATCACCCGCTTGTCGACCGGGCTGGGCTCCGACGTCTTGAACTTCTCGCTCCCCCACCACCAGTCGCCTTGATTCGCCCGGCAGTCGAGATACAGGGCAAAGAAATCGGCCGGGGCATGATAAATGTCGTGATTGCCGACCGTGCTGGTGCACGCCAGGCAAGAATGCACGTCGTGGCCGGCCGAGTGGAGCACGACGTACAGCGGCCGTTTCGCTTGGGGCTCGGTGGCCGCGGCCTGCTTGGGATGCAGGACCAGGAACGTGTCGGTCTGCGGCTTTTCGTAACCCCACTCGGGCCGCGTGCCGTGTTTGTACGTGTCGAGCTTCCGCTCAGTGAACTCGCCTTCCTTCTCCTTTGCCGGCGGCCACTCGGCGGCCCAGGCAATGGTCGCCATCGCCACGATGGCCAGGAAAAGCATGGGCGCAGGCAGGATCGTGCGGATCGTCATGGGGTGTTCATCCAGGTAATGGGAGAATCGATCGGTGAGGGCCGCCAGCAGCTGGGCCCAGTGTACCGTGCCAGCCCGGCGCGGTCAGCAGGCCGTGCGGCCCTCGCGGGCAAAGAGGAACGGCACCGGCGGTTGCCTCGCTACCCCGCGCACGCAGAGATCAAAACTCCATCTGATACCGCGCGGTTAGCGTGCGGCGGATCGCGGCGGTGGCTTCGTCGATCGAGCGGCAGTTGCTGAGAGCATTGGCGGCGCCTTTGGTCTTCTCTTCCGTTCGAATGGCCCGCCGCTGAGAGTCACCCGAATTCTCTTCGAAGAACCCGCCGTAGCTGACGTAGCGACCGTAGTAGGGATCGAATCCGCCGGCGACCCAGCCGGTCGTCGTGTCCTGAACGCCGGCCGAGCGATAGGCGGAGTTGATCCCGATGCCCTTGAGGGAATCGCTTGCCCCCCGGAGCCGGGCCACGACAAAGGCCGAGTAATCGAGCAGGTCCTGGTCGACGTTCAAGATCGGCATCCGCTCGATCTTGCGAGCCCAGCGGTCGAGCCAGGCCGCGTTCTGCCCCAGCGTGACGCTGTCCTTTGATTCTTTGCGAATGTCGGCCAGGATCGACTTGAGCGCCTGGAAATACGCATGCGAGGCGTAAGCCATCGCGCTCTTGCCGCCGGAGTCGGTGGGGGCATCGCCGGGCGAGGTGAACGTTGCCACGGGGGCGTCGATCAGGCTCAAAACCTTGCGCAGCCCGGTCGGCGAAAGCGTGCCGACCAGCACGAAGCGGTTCTTGTCGACGCTGGGCGTCCAGGCGTCGAAATCCTCGATCCAGGCCCCTTGCTTGCGGAGGATTTCCATGAGCAGCGGCTTGCCGATCGTGGCCAGCGGCTGAGCCTCTTGGCCGAAGTCGATCAGGAACCGGGCATGGGCCTGGTCCTTGAACGCGATCTCGAACGTCACGCCCCGCAGCGACGTCACCAGCGAAACGAGCTTCTCCAGATCGACTTTGCCCTTGGCTCCGCTGACGACATTCGAAGCGGCCAGCTTCGCCCGAATGACGTCCGGCGGCAGCGCGTCCTGCATGTCGAGCGCTTCGACAAGGTCGATCTTCTCGGCGGCCTCGACCGCGGACATCAGATACGGAGTCAGGGCCGGCTTTTCCTGGTGCAAGACTTCGCGCAGCCAGCGGACCGCGGCCTGGCGGTTGGCCGGCGAGATGCCCGCCACGTGCCGCTTGTCGAGCGCGATGATGTACGCGTCCTGGGTCAGAACGACCGCTTCGAGATCGGCCACGACGTCGGGCCGGCCACGCGTTTGCCGGGCGAGATTGGCCAACGACACGTCGCGGTTCAGCTCGACCACGGCCAACTCGAACCGCGGATCGAAGGTCTCGTAATCGATCTCGGCCGCTTGGAACACTCGCTCGGCGGTAGGCGGCAGAGCCAGCATGCCGGCGACGAACGCGTTTTCCAGCTTGCCCCGCCAGCCCTCGCGCTTGGCGATCGGGCTCTCGAGCAACCGCTCGACGTTGACCAGGACCACGGCGTTCGTGCTCCGCGGCGCTTTGGCGGCCAGGGAGTCCCATTGGTTCTCGGCAGCCGTCGCGGTGACGGAGACCAGAATACCTGCCACCGCGGGCCCAAGGGCGAACCGACATCCAAACATTGCGCCGATCCTCGAAAACGCGAAATGTTAGTGGGGAAAGGTCGCCGTTATACACCCGCCGGCGCTTGCCGGGCAACGCCCGGCGCGTATGCGAACCGCTTGGGGTTATTCGCCCCATTGTTAGCGGCGTGTGTGTGGCCCGTGTCCGGAGCTGCGTTATCCGTGTTGAAAGCACGGGGCTGTCGTTTGCTCGAGCGCGGCCGCCCGAACTCGGGCCGCCAGCAACTGTTTGAGTTACTCCCTACTACCGCCCGTTACGGCCGGCGCAATCGATTCGTCCGCACCCGTCCAGTCCACGTCCTAGATTTATCGGAGTACGCCCAATCACTTACTCCGCGACCGGAATGAGAAAAATGAACGCTCCGAGCAAACGAATCCTCGGCTGGCTGGTCGGTAAGTGGCAATGGCCCTATGCCACGCTGGGCGTGGCCGCATTTCTGGCCGTGCTGGCGCCCTTCGTGTTCCGGTTTGCCGGACTGCCGCTGGGGCTCGTCTACCTGCAGCTGCCGATTTACATGGTCCACCAGTACGAGGAACATGCCGGCGACCGCTTCCGCCTCTGGGTCAACCGCATGCTCGGCCACGGGGCCGACGTGCTGACGCCGCTGGCCACGTTCGTGATCAACTCGGTGCTCGTCTGGCTGCTCGACCTGGCGGCCCTGTACCTGGCCGCGTTCGTCGACCTGTCGCTGGGCCTCGTGGCGATGTACCTGCCGATGCTCAATGCCTTCGGCCACATCGTGCCGGCGCTGGTCACGCGGAAATACAATCCGGGCCTGATCACCAGCGTCACCCTGTTCTTGCCGGTCGGCCTGGCAAGCACCTACCTCGTCTCGCAGGCCGCTCACAGCACGATGCACGATCACCTGCTGGCCCTGGGCATCGCCGTCGCGGTTCACGGCATCATCATCGCCCACGTCCGCCGGCGCATTTCGCAGCTCGCCCCGCCCCGCAGCCGCGCCCTGGCGGTCTAAGGGCCACTCTCGTTCGGAACCGGTACGTACCACGCGCCTAATACGGCGCCTTGAGCGGTGTGAACGTCAATCCGTTCAGATCGCACAGCACGGTCGGGTCGGTCAATCCGGCCTCGGTCAGCCGCGCTGCTTCCAGCCGGCCGTCGGCCGCCCAAACAATGCGATTCCGATCCCACTCGGCCCACTCCCACGCCGGACAAGGAATCAAAAGCTCGCTGGCCGAATGGACAAGTTCGTGCTCGTCCCAGTAGCAACCCTTGCCCGGCGGCGAACCGAGCCCGGCGTGGGCGAGCTTGCGCAGAAACCAGCCGTGCGGCAGCGGTTTTTCGAATCGCGTTTCGTCCTGCCATTTGCCGCGGTGGATGGTCTCCATCAGGCGCAGCCGTCGCGGATGAGCCGCGGGTAATACACGCCCGGACATTCGCCCCCGCAGTTTGGAGCGGGACGACCCCAGCGCTGACGGCGAACCTCGCTCGTATTGCGCAAGACTCTGTGGCCGTAACCATCGTTGAGCCAGTATTTGCGTGGGCCGGTCCACAGGCCGCCGCCGTGCCAGGCGTCCCCCTTGGCGAACAGGGCCAAGGCTTTCAGGTAGGGGGCGCGGGAAATGGCGGTCCAGGAGCCGTCCGTCTCTCCCGGCCGGCGATGGTTGAGAGCGAAATACATTAAGTAGCGTCCATCCGGCGACAGGTCGCTCCGGCGCTCGAAGATCCGTCCCTTCAGCCATTGTCCCAACTGGAACTGATCCGTCTCGCGATTCCAAAGCAGCGTGGCGACGCACTTTGACGGCCCGCGTCGCAGCACGACCCCGACCGGTGTGTCACGGGCTAGCAAAACATGGATCCGAGCGGGAACATTACCCATGAACGCAGACGTTAGGAAGTCGATACTGAACTGTCCGTCGCTCCAGAGAGGTCGCGCACAACCTCCCGCGACGGCGGAGCCGCCGCCCGCCCCATTCTGACGACCGGCACCCCACCGTTCAACAGACACCAGAGCCGGTAGTTTAGATCGCGCGTGCGCAGCGAGACCGTGCTGGATGAGCGGGCGGTGAACGATTGTAAGAGCCGCTGCCAGGATTGGGGGGAGCCGGGGGTCAGGCGGCCGAGGACGCGCGGCGTGTGGGCGCCGAGAGGGCGGTGGGACAGGCCGGCGTCTGGTCCAGGTGCAACAGGGCCAGGATCGCGGCGATCGCCCCGTCGCGGGCGGCGCTCGGGCGGCTGGGCGCACCGTCGTGGACGAAAGAGCCACCGCCGAGCAACTCGCTCTCGCGCACGAGCGGCAGCCCGCCGACTCGATCGGCCAGGCACTTGAAGAGCAGGCCGTGCTGCTGGCCGCCGCCGGTGACGACCACTTCGTCGATTCCAGGCTCGCTGGGCACGCCCTCGCGCACTGCCCGGGAGGCGAGCTCGGCCACCAGATAGACCGACGTGCAAAGCAGGTCCTGCACGGAACAGCGGCCCACCGCTTTTTCCATCGCCACGCGAAACAGCCGCCCGACTGGAAACTGACCGGGCCGCCCCGCGGATCGTGAGGGCTCGCATCCATTGCCGGTCCGCTAACCACTCGGCTAGCAACTCGTCGATCCGGGAACCCTGAACGGCCAGGTGGCCCCCTTGATCGATCCGCTGCCGGCCTTCGCTGTAGCGTCGGGCAAACGCATCGACCAGCCGCATCCCGGGACCGGCGACGAAGCTCATCACGCCTTGGGCCGCACTGGCATCGCGGCCGGCGGGCAAATAAGTGACCCGCACTGCCGGGCCCAAATCGACGAGCACTCGATTCTTCAGAGGATGGTGGAAGAGCAGCCAGTCGGCGAGCGGCTCAAGCGGTCCGCCGCGGCCGTCCTGAGCCAGATCGCGGGCCGGAAAGGCATCGATCACCGACACGCCGGTCAGGTCGGCCAGCCGGGCCGGATCGGAAAGGGGCAAATAGCCGACCAGTCCGCTCCGCGGCCGCGCCCACAGACCGGGCTCGGTCACGCCGATTACGTCGGCCCGGCCGGCGAACTGCGGCGCCGTCGCCTCGACTTCGGCGGCCAACAGGGCCGACTGTTCCGCGAGCTCCGCGGCCAGCACGGCGGCCTGGGCCGGCTGCCGGCATTTTCCGCGACGGAGGCGATAAAACTCGCGCACCAGCCGGGCCGGCACTTCGCGCACGGCGTGGGCGGCGATTTCCAATCGCATCTCGAGCCCAGCACCCCGCGCCGCCAGCAGACTTCCGCGGATTTGTCGGCCGGAGCTGGACACGGCCAGGCCCAGCGCGAACCGGCAGCGGTCGGGCCGCAGCAGGAGCGAGTTGGGCGGTCGGTGCGAAGACATGGAGAGTTGGCGGACGGAACGAAGGGGCGCGCTGGACCCAAGCTTGTGCGGCGCACCCTCACCCAACCTCTCCCTGAAGGGAGAGGAGGAAGATGGGCCCTGTAATCAGGATCGGCCGGCGGGGCGGGTCAGCGCTGCCAAATTGGCATTCTGGCGAAAAACGGCTCGCTGGCGCCAGCGAGGAGCCGGCGTCCAGTTGCAGCGCCTAAGTTCATGACAGTGCGTGCGATACAGCTGAAGGCCCACCACGTGGCACGGGTCTTGCTTTCTGAGGAGCTTTGACCGGGGTCGGGCTGCCAAATGCGGTCGCCCCGCACCAGCGGAATGGACACTGGATTGCCAAATGCCTGCGGCGTCGGTTCGGCCGGCCCGCGGGATTGGTTTGAAAAACTCAACGCGTCCGCGAACGGACACCGCAAACAGCCCCCATATAGGAGGACTCGCCTCGTGGTTAAGCAGATGGTCTTTGACGAAGAAGCCCGGCAGGCGCTCGCCGCGGGAGTGGGCAAGCTGGCCCGCGCAGTCCGCAGCACCTTGGGACCGCGCGGCCGCAACGCGGTGCTCGACAAGGGCTGGGGCTCGCCCAAGGTGACCAAGGACGGCGTCACCGTCGCCGAGAACGTCGAACTCGACGATCCGTACGAAAATCTGGGAGCACAGCTCGTCAAGGAAGCCGCCAGCAAGACCAACGACGTGGCCGGCGACGGCACGACCACAGCCACCGTGTTGGCCGAAGCGATCTTCAAGGAAGGGCTCAAGATGATCGCGTCGGGCGCCGACCCGATGGCCCTCGCCCGCGGCATCGCCAAAGCCACCCAGGCCGTGAGCGACGCGATCCTGAAGCTCGCCACGCCAATCGACGAGAAGAACAAGAAGGAGATCATGCAGGTCGCCACGATCGCGGGCAATAACGACCCGTCGATCGGCAGCGTGCTGGCCGAGGCCTTCCTCAAGGTCGGCAAAGACGGCGTGATCACGGTCGAAGAAGGCCGGCAGTCGGAGACGACGGTCGAAGTGGTCGAGGGCATGCAGTTCGACCGCGGCTATCTCTCGCCGCACTTCGTCACCAATCAGGATGCCCAGACCGTCGAGCTGGAAAACTCGCTGGTCCTGCTGTACGAAGAAAAGATTTCCAACGCCAAGTCGCTCGTCCCGCTGCTGGAAGCGGTCAGCAAGGCCAACAAGCCGCTGCTGATCGTGGCCGAAGACGTCGAGGGCGAAGCCCTGGCCACGCTGGTGGTCAACAAGATGCGCGGCATCTTGAACGTCTGTGCTGTCAAAGCTCCCGGCTACGGCGACCGCCGCAAGGCCATGCTCGGCGACCTGGCCATGCTGACCGGCGGCACCGCGATCTTCAAGGACCTGGGCATCTCGCTCGACTCGGTCAAGCTCACCGACCTGGGCAAGGCCAAGAAGATTCACGATCGACTCCGAGAACACCACGATCGTCGGCGGGGCCGGCAAGAAGGAAGCGATCGAAGGCCGGGCCGACCAGATCCGCAAGGAGATCGAGGTCACCGACAGCGAGTACGATCGCGAGAAGCTGCAAGAGCGGCTGGCCAAGCTGGCCGGCGGCGTGGCCCAGATCAACTGCGGAGCCGCCACCGAGACCGAAATGAAGGAACGCAAGGCCCTGCTCGAGGACGCCAAGAGCGCCACGCAGGCCGCGCTGGAAGAAGGCATCGTGCCGGGCGGCGGCGTGGCCCTGATCCGCTGCGAAGGATCGCTCGCCAAGCTCGGCCTGGAGGGCGATGAAAAGCACGGCGCCGAAATCATCCGCAACGTGCTCGACATGCCGCTCCGCTGGATCGCCGAGAATGCCGGCGTCGACGGCGCGGTCGTCGTCAACCGCGTGCGGCACCTCAAGGGCAAGACCGAAGGCTACGACGCCGACAAGGACGAGTACACCGACCTGGTCGCCGCCGGCGTTATCGATCCGGCCAAGGTCGTGCGGACCGCCTTGCAAAACGCCGCCAGCGTCGCGGCCCTGCTGCTGACCACCGAGTCGCTGATCACCGAAGTGCCCAAGGAAGAGGAAGAGGGCGGCGGCCACGATCACCACGACCACGGCATGGGCGGAGGCATGGGCGGAATGGGCGGCATGGGCGGAATGGGCGGCGGCATGGGGATGATGTAATCCGCGGCTTCGCAACCAAGTCCATTCGTCCGTAAGTCAGACATCGACAACCAAAACAATACTCTCAAGCACACGAATCAGAAGGAAAATTCGCCATGGCACATCATGCTCGTTTGCGTCCGCTGGATGACCGGGTTGTCGTCGAACCGATGGAAGCCGAAGAGCGCACGGCCGGCGGCATCGTGCTGCCCGACACTGCCAAGGAAAAGCCGCAGCGCGGCACGATCGTCTCGGTTGGCCCCGGCAAGCTGCTCGACAACGGCAGCCGCGGCACGCTCTCGGTCGCCGTGGGCGACGTGGTGATCTATGGTAAGTACACCGGCACCGACATCGAAGTGGCCGGTAAGGACGTCAAGATCATCCGCGAGTCGGACATCCTGGCCAAAGTCGTGAGCTGACGGCGTCCGGCGGTCGATCCCGCCGCGCCTCGCCCACTCAACATAAAGATCCATCCACCCCCAGCGAGGAACTGTCACAGTGGCTAAGCAATTGCTGTTCGAAGACACCGCCCGGGCACGCATGCTCCGCGGCGTGGAAAAACTGGCCGACGCCGTCGCGGTGACGATGGGTCCGACCGGCCGCAACGTGATCATCGACAAGTCGTTCGGCGGCCCCACGGTCACCAAGGACGGCGTCACGGTGAGCAAAGAGATCGAGCTGGAAGACCGGTTCGAGAACATGGGCGCCAAGCTGGTCAACGAAGTCGCCACCAAGACTTCGGACATCGCCGGCGACGGCACCACCACGGCCACCGTGCTGGCCCGGGCGATCTTCAAGGAAGGCACCCGCAACATCGCGGCCGGCAGCAATCCGATGGCCGTGCGGCGGGGCATCGAAAAGGCCGTCGCCGCGGCGATCGATCAGCTGCACGCGATGGGCAAGCCGGTCTCCAGCAAGGCCGAGATCGCCCAGGTCGGCACGATCAGCGCCAACAGCGATCCGGAAATCGGCAATCTGCTGGCCGATGCGATGGAAAAAGTCGGCAAGGACGGCGTGATCACCGTCGAAGAAGGCAAGGCCACCGAGACCACGCTCAAGCTGGTCGAGGGAATGCAGTTCGACAAGGGCTACATCTCGCCCTATTTCATCAACCATCCGTCGGAGATGAACTGCGTCTTGGAAGACGCCTACATCCTGATCCACGAAAAGAAAATCAGCAACCTCCGCGACCTGATTCCGATTCTGGAGCGGATTGCCCAGTCGGGCCGGCCGCTCTTGATCATCGCCGAGGACGTCGACGGCGAGGCGCTCGACCGCCCTGGTCGTCAACAAGCTCCGGGGCGTCCTGAACATCGCCGCGGTCAAGGCTCCGGGCTTCGGCGATCGCCGCAAAGCCCTCTTGGGCGACCTGGCCGTGCTGACCGCCGGCACGCTGATCAGCGAGGACCTCGGCATCAAGCTTGAGAACCTTGCGCTGGAACAGCTCGGCCGGGCCAAGCGGATCACGATCGACAAGGACTCGACCACGATCGTCGAAGGGGCCGGCAAGAAACCCGAGATTCAGGCCCGGATTCAGCAGATCCGCAACCAGATCGAGGCCACCGAAAGCGAGTACGACCGCGAGAAGTTCCAGGAACGCCTGGCCAAGATGACCGGCGGCGTGGCGATCATTTCGGTCGGAGCCAGCAGCGAAGCCGACATGAAGCAGAAGAAGGCCCGCGTCGAGGACGCCCTGCACGCCACCCGGGCGGCCGTCGAGGAAGGCATTCTGCCGGGCGGCGGCGTGGCTCTGATGCGCTGCCGCGAGGCGGTTGAAAAAGCCCGTTCGTCGGCCAAGGGTGACGAGAAGATCGGCATCGACATTGTGCTCCACTCGCTCACCACGCCGATGAAGCAGATTGCCGACAACTCGGGGATCGACGGCTCGGTGGTCGTTGACGAGGCCAGCCAGAAGTCGACCAACTACGGCTACGACGCCAACTCGGCCAAGTACGTCGACATGGTCAAGGCCGGCATCATCGACCCGGTGAAGGTGGTCCGCAGCGCCCTGAGCAACGCGGCCAGCATCGCCGGCCTGATGCTTACGACCGAGGCCCTCGTGACCAACTTCGACAAGGACGACAAAGCCAAGCAGCGGGTCGAGGGCAGCATCCGCTGACCTACTTGCCCGCACGCGGCGCGAGTGCCGCCACGGCGAACCACGCAGGGCCACTTCGCGCGGCATTCGGGCGAAGTGGCCCGTTGCGTCGGTGAGGAAGGGGTGGGGATTAGGGACTGGGGGCTGGGACTCGTAAATGGATTGCCCTTCGCCGTTAAGCCCACGGGCGGCGGCCCGTGGGTCGAATCGACCAAACGCAAGCCCCCCTGCTCTCTACGCTCTACCCCCTCATCCCTACCCCCTGATTTGCTGCATACTCGCCGCGGTCGGAAACCTATAATTCACGAGTGCCGGGCACTTCGATCGATTGACTGCCATGGTGACAATGGCCGAGAAACGCGACTACTACGAAATCCTGGGCATTGCTCGGGATGCATCGGATAAGCAGATTGCCGACGCGTACCGCAAGTCGGCGATCAAGTACCATCCGGACAAGAACCCCGGCGACGCCGACGCGCTGGCCCAGTTCAAGGCCTGCGCCGAAGCGTTCGAGGTGCTCAGCGACCGCGACCGTCGAGCCCGCTACGACCGCTTCGGCCACGCCGGTCTCGCCGGCCAGGGTAGCCCGCACTTCCAGGACGTCAACGACATCTTCGCCGCCTTCGGCGACATCTTTGGCGATAGCGTGTTCGGCGAGATGTTCGGCCGCCGCGGCCGACGCCAGGCCGCCCACGGCGCCGACCTGCGGGTGAACATCACGCTCGACCTGGTCGAGGCTGCCCGCGGCGTCGGCAAGACCATCGAGTTCGAGCGGCACGAAAAGTGCGCCACTTGCGGCGCCAGCGGGGCCAAGCCGGGCACCAATCGCGAAAAGTGCAACTACTGCGGCGGCCGGGGCCAGGTGATCCAGTCGACCGGCATCTTCCGGATGCAGACGGCCTGCCCCTCCTGCCACGGCGCCGGCACGCTGATTAAGGACCCCTGCACCGACTGCGAGGGGCACGGCTACGTGCTCACCCGGGTGAAGCGCGAGATCAGCATTCCCGCCGGCATCGACGACAGCATGCGGGTGCGGATGTCGGGCGAAGGCGAACCGAGCCCCGACGGCGGTCCGCGAGGCGACGTCTACGTGTTCGTCAGCATCAAAGAGCATCCGCTGTTTAGCCGCGACGGGCAGAACCTGATCGTGCGGATTCCGATCGGCTATGCCCAGGCGGCGCTGGGAGCCACGCTCGAAGTGCCCACGCTCAGCGGCCCGCAGGAGCTAAACGTTCCGGCCGGCACCCAGCCGGGCGAAGTATTCCGGCTGCGGGGCAAAGGGATGCCACACCCGCAGCGGCGGCACGTCGGCGACCTCTTGGTGCAAGTGCAGATCGACGTCCCCAAGCGGCTCACCCAGCGGCAGAAGGAGCTGCTCGCCGAGCTGGCCGAGCTGGAGCACAAGCACGTGACCCCGCCGCGAAAGAGCTTCTTCGAAAAAGTGCGCGATTACTTCGTGTCGAGCGACGACACGGCTCAGACGGAGGACAAGCAGAGTGGCTGAACAACGCAAACCACCGCTCGACCATGCCGCTCAGCGTGACAGCGCGGCCGACGCCGGCGATCCGGCCACGGTCGATGATTCGGCGACCGGCGAAATGGAACAACTCCGGGCGGACCTCCGCGAGGCGGGCGATCGCGTGCTCCGCGCACAGGCCGAACTGGAAAACTACCGCAAGCGGGCCCGCCGCGAGCTGGACGACGAGCTCCGCTACGCCAACTTGCCCCTGCTGCGCGACCTGCTGCCCGTGCTCGACAACATGCGCCGGGCGATCGCCGAGGGCGAGAAATCACCCGACGGCCGCGGCCTGCTCGACGGGATCAAGATGGTGGCTCAGAGCCTGAACGGCACGCTGGCCCGGCACCATTGCACGCGGATCGAGGCCCTGCACAAGCCGTTCGACCCGGCCCTGCACGAGGCGATTCAACAGCGGCCCGACGACCAGCATGCGCCCCACACGGTGATCGAGGTGGTGCAGGATGGCTACGTGTTGTTCGACCGGGTGGTGCGGCCGGCGCAAGTCGTCGTCAGCACGGCCCCACAGTAAGCGGCTTGATTTTAAAGCGTTTGTTCTGCCCGCAAAACCGGTTTGTATTTCCCATGCCCACGTACGACTACGTCTGCGACGCTTGCGGCCACAAGTTCGAGCATTTTCAGTCGATCACCGAGCCGGTGCTGAAGAAGTGCCCCGAGTGCAAGAAGCTGAAGCTGCGGCGGCTGTTTGGCACCGGCGCCGCGGTGATGTTCAAGGGCTCGGGTTTTTACACGACCGACTACCGCAGCGATTCTTACAAGAAAGCCGCCAGCGCCGACAAGCCGGCCGGCGAATCGAAGTCGGAAGGCAAATCCAGCGAGACGAAGTCGAGCGACAGCAAGTCGAGCGAGAACAAATCAAGCGGCGGGAAGAGCGAATCCAAATCCAAGGGCGGCAAGAGCTCGGAGTAAATGCCTCGTGCGCGGCCCCGTGACCCGGCGCCGCGATTCTCAGCATGCGTTGTCCCAAGTGCAACAAATCGTTTCAGCCGGCAGAGTCGACCGCCCTGCCCTTTTGCAGCGAGCGCTGCCGCCAGATCGATCTGGGCCGCTGGCTGAGCGAAGAGAACTCCGTGCCGGCCAAATCGCTCGAAGTCGACGACGAGGCAGAAGCGGACGACCGGCCGCAGCCTGACGACGACGATTGAGCGCGGCCCGAAGCGGCCGTCGGAGCCCAGCCTGGGGGTGAGCGTACTCGCGACACCCCAGGTAACGCGTCGCCCGGCAAATGAGCATTACCGCCCCAACGGGGCGGAGGAACAGGGCACGCGGCGCACTCCGCTGCCCTTTCAGGGCATGCGAGCCCTTTCGCCGACGCGTATACCCAGGGCGGCGCTGCGCTGGCCCCGGGCTGGGTTCCGCCGCCCCCTTTGGGGCGGGCCGGATCGGCGAGCTTCAGTCGCCCTAGTGGATTCGACAAATCACTCGAACATCAACACCGTGAACGAGTGGGCCGGAAACTCGTATTCGAGCGCCTCGCCTGCGGCCGGTAGATTCCAAGTCCGCTCGCGGGGCACGATCCGCTCGGGGTCGGCCGCCGTGTTGCGGGCGTCGAGCGGGCCGGCCAGCTCATTTACTTTTGCGGCTCCGCGCGGCTTGAAACCGGCAAACTCCAGCCGGGCCTGCAGCGACTGCTCGCCGCTATTGACCACTTGCAGCGCCAGTTGCTTGCGGTCGGCACTCAGCCGGGCCGTGGCGTCGAGTGCGCCGGCCGGGCTTTGGCAATCGACCGCCACGAGCTGGGGAAAATTGGCTCGCGCGATCATTTGCGTCACGTAGTAAGAGGGCTGGGCCCAAGTCTTGCCGGGCGAAAGGAACAACAACCCCTGATCCCAGCCGTTGTCATTCTGGCCGTCGACTTGCAGACAGTTGGCCGCACACACGATCGGCACCCGCTCGCCGAAGCGCTGGAGTCCATTGACCGTCCGCGCGTGGGCCAGCCCGCGGCGGAGCAGATGGTTGTTGGCGTTTTCCTCGAACACGCAGATCTTGAAATCGGTGCCGGGCTGAGCTTGCCCAGGTGCTCGATCAGCTCGCCGAGCACTTCGAGCTCCAGGTCGCAATCGCGGAGGCTGTCGTTCCAGATGTGGACGTCGAACCAAACGGGGTGCTTCCGCGCGCGGGCAAAATTCAGAATCTTCTGATGTGCGGCCAGACTCTTGATCACCGGCGAGCCGGCAAAGTCGAAGGCATCTTGGATGTGCTGGCGAAATTCGAAATCGCCCACGACCGGCGTGATCGCCGGGTCGACCCGCCAGATGGCTTCGGCCAGCGGCTGGAATTTTTCCCAGTAGGCGTCGTTGACCGTTTCTTCGTTTCCGAGTTCCAGATACTTCAGGCCGAACGGCGCCGGGTGTCCATCGGCCGCCCGCTTCTGGCCCCAAGGACTGCCGGCCGGTCCGTTGACGTACTCGACGAAGTCGGCCATATCTTGCGGCGATTCGTCCATGTTGAAGGCCGGGATCGCCAGAAAGCCGGCGGCCTCGCAAAACGCCAAAAAATCGATGATCCCCCAGCCGTTGGTCGCGTAGGGGTACCAGGTGCCGTGGTACGGCTGGCGGCGATCGCGGGGACCGATCATTTTCTTCCAGCGGTATTCGGGATGGTTGATCATCGAGCCGCCGTAGCGGAGCACGGTGAGCCCTTCGGCGATCAGCCCCTCGGCCACGTCCTTGCGGACCTGGAGCCCCTTGAACCGGCCCCACTCGCCGGGCTGGAGGAAAACATAGCCCAGATCAACCGCACCACCCTCCTTGAGAGCGATGACCAGGCGGCCGTGTTCGCAGGTTGCGTCGGGCGTCAGCTCGAATTCAAGCCGCTGCCAGTCGCTCTGGTCGACTTTCACGGTGGTTACGGCATACTGGTGATTGCTTGAGGCACATTCGAACGCCAGCCGCAGCGTGATGGGTTTGGGCGCGCGGGCCCAAAGGACTCCCTCGTATGGCTTGCCGCCCACGAAGTGCATTCCCTGGCGGTTGAGCCCCTGGTTTTCGACGCCCGGCTCGTCGAGCCCCGGCGATTCGATCCGCTGGTATTGAGTGCCGACAAACGGCTGGTCGGTGCAAAGTGAGAATCGGGCGCGGCGCGGCCGATCGGCCCGGTGGATCGGCGCCACATTCCGCTGACTTGATTGCCGTTTTCCGCCGATCGCAGCGGGACCGAGTTTGTTTTTCCGCCCGACTCGATTTGCAGATGACGAAACCTGGCCGCGCGCTGCCAGGTGCGCAGGCCGATCTGGCCGGCCGGCAAGGGATGCTCCGCTTCGGTGAAGTTGATCCGTTCGGTGCCGTCGACCGAAACGACGATCGATTTGCCGTCCAGCTTCACCGCCAGCGGAATCCAGCGGTCGAGCGGCACGGGGCAGGGCACATCGACCAGCGGTTCCCAGTTCTGCCGATGCCGGCCGAGGATGACGCGGCCCGTTTCGGGGTAGAGGGAGATTTCGTAGCCGGTGAACTTGTCGGCCCCGACTCCCGGATCTTGCACGCGGACAATCAGACCCGCGTTGCCGGGCGTCTTGTCGGCGAAGCGGACTTCAACCTGCACTTTGCCCGACTCGAAATCCGCCGGGTCTACGGCCAGCAACTTGGGTCCCGGTCCGGCCGCCGCGGCCAGCTCGCCCTCGTCATTGACGTTCCAGCTGCCACCGAAAGCGGCAAAGCCGGGTGGCACCGCGGTCGGGGCCGGCTCCTGAAAGCTCTCGCCAAAAACCATTTGGCTGTAGAGCCCGCCGTAGATTTCGTGGTTCACATCCTCGATGCAGGCTCCGAGGGTGTATGGCGTCACCTGGCCCACGATCCGGTCGGCTTGAATTCGCAGGCTGGCCGGCTCGGCCGCCGGCAGAAGCCGCGCTGCCAGCACGCTGCAGGTCAGCAGGCCCAAAGCCACGGAGCAGGATTTCATCGCGACTCCAGGACAGCGTCAGGCTTGGGGGAGCATTCCAGCCTGGGGTGCCGATTGGCGGCCACGTTTCGGGGCATTTGCCGTTGCAGACCAACTTTAGCAAAGCCGCCGGTGCTTGCACTTCTGGAGCGAGCCCGACGGGCTGCGGTTCCACCAGGCCGGGGCGCGCAGGGGGCTTTTGGCGCATGAAAACGTCGCTATAATTGCGATTTAATGTGGCAGCGGCGCGGCGGTTCTTCGCTCGACCCGCTACCATAGCGGTATGCTGGATTTTCTTCCGGCGCGGGGCGGTTCTTGCGTTGCGGGCAGGCGGCGTTTCTCTTTCCTTTGGCGTGGGCGGGTCCGTGTCTGTGCAGGCAGCGCAGCCTCCGGCCGGCGGGCGGGCGGAAAGAGCCAATCGTTTTGAAGCGGCGGCCCGTACGAGCCGCGAGCACGATCGGGGCAGACCAGACAGGCAGGAACACGAGGAGATCATGATGCTCGGGAACATCTGGCAAAGGCAATCGGGCAAGAAGAAATATCGCAAGGCAGTCGCCCAACGGACCCGGCTCAAGCTGGGTGCCGGACTGCGGCTCGAATCGCTCGAAACCCGGGCCCTGCTCGACGGCTCGGCGCTCGGCACGGGCGGCATCGCCAACGATCCGGCCACCCACCTGGCCGTGTTCACGCCGCCGATGGCGCAGGCTGGCGCCGCGGTGCCGGTGGTCGTGGTGGCGCTCGACGCCAACAACCTGCCGACCAGCGATTTCAGCGACACGATCAGCCTGGCCAGCACCGACGGCTCGGCCACGATCGCGGCCGGTCCCTCGACCGCGTCCAGTCCCGTGCCGTACGACTACACCTTCCAGTCGTCGAACAACGGCCATCAACTGTTCTACATTACCTACGGGGCCAACACGACCGGCGCGCAAACGCTCACCGTCAGCGACACGACCGACACGACGGTCACCGACGATACGGCGACCACGAACCTGGTCACGCCGTCGGCGGCCACGCACTTCGCGATTTTCATTCAGCCGAACGTACAGGCCGGCTCGCCGGCCAACGTGCTGGTCGAGGCGCTCGACGCCAACAACCAGCCGGTGCCCAATTACGAAGGCACGATCACGCTGAGCAGCAGCGACACGTCGGCCACCGTCAATACGGACAACGGCCAACTGACCTTGCCGCAATCGTATACCTTCACCGCCGACGACCATGGCCGGCATCAGTTCCAGGTGACTCTGAACGCCACCGGCGCGCAGACGATTACTGCCGACGACTCGACCAATTCGCTCACCGGCACCGGTACGACGAACGTCGACGCTCCGCAAGTCGCCACGCACTTCGGCGTCTGGATTGCGCCCAACGCGATCGCCGGCGTGCCGACCACGGTGCAGGTCGTGGCTCTGGACGCCAACAACCACCCGGTGCACGACTACACCGGCCCGGTCACGTTCTCGGTCAGCAACGATCCCACGGCCACGCTCCCGGCAGGCTACACGTTCCAGGCTTCGGACCACGGGCACACTTCGTTCCAAGTGACGTTCGACACCACCGGTCCGCAGACCGTGAGCGTTCAGGACGCCAACGACGCGGTCACGGGGTCGGCCACCACCAACGTGACGTCCGCCCCGGTCGCCACGCAGTTTCTGCTGGTCTTGCCGGCGAACGTGCCGGCCGGCGTGCCGGTCAACGGCTTCATCGTGCCGCTCGACGCCAGCGGCCAGCCGGTGCCCAACTACACGGGCACGGTCAGCTTCTCGAGCACCGACGGCGGCGCCACGCTGCCGGCGACTATCACGTTCCCGTCGACGTCGACCGGGCCGTTCCAAAGCTTCACCGTGACGTTTGCCACCACCGGCTCGCAGTCGCTGACGGCCACGGGCACCGACGCGGACGGCAACACGATCACCACCAGCGCGACGACCAACGTCACCGCGCCGCAAGTGCCGACCTCGCTGGCGATCGAGGCCCCGCAGAACGCCACGGTCGGCCTGCCCGTGCTGGTCAAGGTCGACGTGCTGGACGCCAACGGCAATCCGATCAAGGACTTCGCCGGCCAGATCACGCTGACCAGCGGTGATTCGGCGGCCACGATCGTCCCGCTGGCGGCCGTGACTGCCCTCGGCGCGCCGTCGAACTTGTTCATCGTCGTCTTCGGCACCACCGGCTCGCAGTCCCTGACCGCCACCGACACGACCGATTCGCTCACAATCAGCATTTCGGTCAACGTGACGCCGGGAATCCTCGACCCGCCGGGCGGCCCCAAGACGCCGCCAGGTTCGAATTCAAACTCGGGCCCGTCGGCCACTTGAGCCTGTGCCGCACCCTTTGAATGCTCCTCGCGCCCGCCCGGGCCAAACCGGCGCCGGGCGGTTTTTTGCGCGCGACGCTTGCGCCTGGCGCTCCGGGGCCGCTGCGGGGCGAACCAAACGGGCCGTAGCGGATGCGCCGGCCGCTGGCAGGGGGCTCGCCGCTGTGGCTATACTGCCCACGAGGCGGGCGGCCTCAATTCGCCTGCTCGGGGCGGCTTGTCGTGCGCTCCCCTGCCCTACCTCGGTGCCCTGCCCCACTGCCCTGGCAGTGCCGATCTCCGACCCACCCCCAAAGACCACCCATGTCTCTGCGAAGATTCCGAGATTTGCGACGCGCGCTGCTCTTCGGTCTGGCCGCTTTGCTCTGCCGGTTGCCGGCGGCCCACGGCGGCGGCTGGGTCGGAAAGATGCCGCCCAACCTGGCCAAGGTCGAATCGGGACGGCGGAACAATGTCTTCTATCTGGGCGATGCAGTCAAATTCAAGCTCAGCGGCCCCAAGCTCGAGCGGTACGAAGTCCGCGATTATTGGGGCCAGCTGATCGACAAAGGTCCCGCCGCCGGCGAGATCACCATCCCCGCCACCCTGCCCGGCTGGTACAAGCTGTACGTCTACGCCCCCAAGCCGGAGCCCAAGAAGCCCAAGGCGGAGCTGGACTCGCTGCTGGACAATGAGAAGCCGGCCAAGCCCGACTCGACCCTGAAAGAGGCCGAGCCGCCACCCAAGAAGGGCCCGGCGCCCGAAGAGCTCTGGGGCGATTCGGTCGGCGGGGCCACGTTCGTCATCCTGCGGCGCGATCCGCATTTCCCCGAAATGCCGGGCGCCGACGTCTCGGGCGGATCCAACGGCGTGTTGGACCAGGTGACCCGCGGCGTGACGGGCATGGGCCCCCAGCGCTACCAGCTGCAGTGCAGCAAACCCGACGACACGATCAAGGCGCATCGATATCGACGTCGCGATCGACAAGCAGTTCTACTTGGGACGCGACCCGCAGCGGCCGAGGGCATTGATGGGCGCCTTCGGCAACGGCACGGCCGACCTGGCGGGCGTGCGCAAGATCGCCGAGCATTTCAAGCACGACATCGAATACTGGGAACCGCGCAACGAGCCCAATTTCGGAGCGGGACCGGCCGACTTCGTCAACAAAGAGCTCAAGCCCTTCACCGAGACGATTCATGCCGTCGATCCGCGGCTGAAGGTGATCGGGCCGGGTACGGTCGGTATCGGCCCGCAGCTGCAGGGCTGGCTGGAAGGCTTCTTCGAAGCCGGCGGGGCCAAATACATCGACGCCTTTTCGTTCCATTTCTACAACGGGCTGAACGGCGACCTGACGCTCGGCCGCCAGTCGCTCGACACGCTGGCCGCCACCTTGAAGAAGTACGACGCGGCCGGGCTCGAAAAGTGGCAGACCGAGCAGGGCTTTTTTGCCTGTGTCTACGGCGCCTACCAGCCGCGATTACAGGGCCGCTGGACGATGCTCGAGCTGATGCTCTTCGAGCAGTACGGCCTGCCCAAGGAACACAACCATCTGTGGTACGACCGCAGCCACGGCTTCTGGGATTTTCCGACCTGGTGGGAAAACGACGACGGCGGTTTCAATCCGGTGGTCGCGCTGGTTCGAGTCTGGTCCGAGGAGCTGTTCGGCACCCAGTTCGCCGAGCGCTACAACTTCGGCCCCGCGGCCGACCGACTCTACATCGGCAGCCTGTTTGCCGGTCCCGACAAGCGGGTCGCCGTGTTCCAGAGCGCCGGCAGCACCGACGGCCGCGTGTCGCTCAAGGTGACCGGCCCTGGCCGCTTGAAGCTGGTCTCGGCGTTCGGCCGCGAGAGCACGATCGAAGCCGAACAGGGCCGGGTTTTGCTCCCCGTGCCCGAGCTGCCGGTCTATGTCGAACTGGCCGCCGGGCAGTCGCTCGAGGTCGTGCCCGACGCCTGGGGAACGAATCTGGCCCGGGCCAAGGGGGTGCGCGTCGCGTCGTCCGGCAAGGCCGAGCACCCCGTCGACGCCAAGATACCGAACTCGACCGACAAGGTCGTCAACGGCGAGCTAGAGAACTGGTACTGGTCGCAGGTGCCGGCGGCCCAGCCCTGGATGAGCAACGTTGACGAGTTTCCGGCCTGGGTCGAAGTCGCCCTGCCGAAGGCCCAAACGATTGGCCGGGTGGTGATTTTCTCCGCCCCGCCCTGGCAATGGCAGGGCTCGCTGCTCGATTACGAACTGCAATACGAGCAGGACGGCCACTGGGTGACGCTCGAGCGGGTCAAGGAGCCGACCGAAACGTTCCGGTTCTTTACGCCCGCCACGCGGACCAGCGTCGACAGTTTCTATAGCGACCGCTGGATATTCCAGCACGCCTTTGCGCCGATCAAGACGGCCAAGCTCCGGCTGCTCGTTCACAACGTCACTTGGGGCGGCGGAGCGACCGAGGACGTGGCCCAGGCCGGCGGCCAGACCGGCCCCCATCAGATCATGCTCCGCGAAGTCGAGATTTACGCCCCGTGACGTCCGCCGATCCAGCTTGTCCACAGGCCGCGGCCCCGAGCTCGGCGCCCGCCTCATCGTCATTGATCGACCGCGCCAGCCGGCACGTGCGGCAGCTGTTCGAGGGCGAAGGCTCGGGCCACGATTGGTGGCATGTCTGGCGGGTCTGGCAAATGGCCCGGCGGATCGCGGTCGAGGAGGGCGCCGACACGACCGTCGTCGAACTGGCCGCCTTGCTCCACGATGTGGCCGATTGGAAATTCGCCGGGGGCGACGAGACCGCCGGTCCGGCCGCGGCCCGGGCGTGGCTAACGGCCGAGGGCGCCGACGAAGCCACGATCGCCCACGTTGAGCGGATCGTGGCGGATCTGTCGTTCAAAGGAGCCGGCGTGCCCACGCCGATGCACTCGCTCGAAGGCCAGATCGTGCAGGACGCCGACCGGCTCGATGCGATCGGGGCGATTGGCGTCGCCCGGGCGTTCGCCTACGGCGGCCATAAAGGCCGACCACTGTACGACCCGGCCGTTGCGCCGAGCAGCACGAATCGTTCGCAGCCTACAAGCGCAACAGCGGCCCGACGATCAACCACTTTTACGAGAAACTGCTGCTGTTGGCCGAGCGGATGAATACGCCGGCGGCCCGACGGATCGCAGCCGAGCGGCACGTCTTTTTGCAGCAGTTCCTGGCGCAGTTTTTCCGCGAATGGGACGGAGGTTGAAGATCGACGCAATTATCTTCGATTGTGACGGAACCTTGGCCGATACGATGCCACCGCATTATGAAGCCTGGCACGAGACCGTCGCGCGGTACGGGCTGGAATTGAGCGAGGATCAGTTCTATGCGATGGGCGGCTGGCCCACGCTGGAAGTGGCCCGGCATTTGGTCCGCGAGCAGGGCAGCAGTGCCGACCCGGAGCGAATCGCCCGGGAAAAGGAAGCCGCATTCGAGCGGCACCTGGTCGATATCCGGCCGATCGAGCCGGTCGTGGCCGTAGTCCGCGAATATCGTGGCAGGCTACCCATCGCCGTGGCGACCGGCGCCATCCGGCCGATGCTCGACGCGATCCTGGAGCAGATCGGCCTCGCGGGCTGGTTCGACGCGCTGGTCACCAGCGAAGAGGTCGCGCACCACAAGCCGGCGCCCGACATTTTTCTGGAGGCGGCCCGCCGGCTGGACGTCGCTCCGAGCGGTTGCGTGGTGTACGAAGACTCCGATCCCGGCATCGAAGCGGCCCGGCGGGCGAGGATGCAGTTCGTCGACGTGCGGTCGTTCTTCACGCCCCGGCGCGTGACGCGCTAGCGGGCACGGCAGCCACGAGTGCGGCATGCGAAAGTCGTCCGTGCGAGAGCCGAACTGCGTTAGCCGCTGAAGGCCGCGGGCGTCGACATGAACGGCCCGCTGGTCAGGTGCGGCATGCGGACGGCCGTCTGGGCCGCCCGATACATCTCGTCGCGCATCTGATACCAAATGCCCGCGTGCGGATGGTTGGCGTATTGCGGGAACCACGGTCCGCCGTTGGTGTAGTGGATCAGCTGAGTGTTCTCATCCAGCGTGTCGAGCGAGTTCCAGGTCTTGGGAACGGTGCCGATCAGCTCGTCGGGAATATCCTGGAAGCGGTGCAGGTAAGCGCCGGTCTGGGTTTCGACGACTTGCTTGGTCCACAGTTTCAGCCGCGAGCAGTCCATGACCATCAGGCTGGACCAGTTCTTGCGGGGATAGCTGGTTTGGGGGCAGCCGTACATCTTGACCTTGTTTTCCGGCTGGTAATCGTGCTGGACGACCCGCAGAGCGTAGGGCCCTGTATCCAGGTCGTCGAGTTCTTTCACGTCGCCCAGGGCCAGCATGTCGTTGTCCATGAACACGGCCTTGCCGCGGTAATTGCACAGGTGGGGGACCAGGAACCGCGAGTAGGTGAACTCGGTCGAGGCCAGCGGATCGTGCGTGCGGTGCAGGTCGAGCTCGTCGAGCTTCAGATAACGAATCTCCAGCGGGATCGACGCGTGCTTCATCAAGCTATAACGCAGCACGTCGGCGGGTTCGGGAAAACGCGAATCCCAACCAATGAAGATTCGAAGCATGACAGGGGCCCTCGCGAGAAGTGTTGAGAGTGTCTGGGTTCGCTGGCCGCGGCCTGGTTCAGCCGGCCAGCCGATCGACGTGGAATTGGCGCGCTCCGCCGGACTGCGTCGCCGGATGCTCGAGCAAAAAGCGATACCGCACCTGCGCGTGCCGAGCCGCGGATTGCCCCACCAGCTCGTCCCACCAGGCCGACGACTGAACCGTGCAATGCGCGTTCTCGCCGTTGGCCAGCCGCTTGATCGCGGGGTAACAAGCCACATTGGCAAACACAAACTTGCGGGCGTAGCCAAACATTTCGTCCAAAATCCAGGGCAGGTCGTCCTGCGGACAGTGCTCCAGCACGTCGGTACACACGACGCCATCGAACTGCCCCGGAGGCAACCGCCGATACGGCAGATAGCCCGGGTCGTAGCAGGTGATCGACTCGACGTCCCAGAATTCCTGGACCGAGCCGTAGCGGCGGCCGTCGGCCGTTTTGACGGCCAGCGGCTCGTACTGCCGGCCCTTGCCCGAGCCGTAGTCGAGGATCGTCCGGGCGGCGTGCTCGTCGATCAATTCCTTGACCGCGCCGAGGTGCTTTAGCAGGCTGGCACCGGTGAAGGTCTGCTCGGCCGGAATGTGCCGGAATTGCTCACCACTACGATGCATGTCGACGTAGGCTTCGACGAGTTCGCGGTAGCGAGGGCTGGGATTGGCGCGAAAAAGCGTTGCTCATAGCCACCTTTCTGCCCGTGGGGCTGCGTCGACTGCTTGCGCTAGCAGCCGCAGTCCGGCCTTGTGCGGGACGGTTGGATAGATCGGCGGGCTGAGAAGGCGGGCGTGAGAAAATGTTCCGACTTTGCCGGTCCGGCAAGATTTGCCGTGCTGCGAGAGACGCTAGCGAAGCCGCCCGCCATCAGCCCGCATGCCGGCAGCGGCCGCGTCAGGCCACGAACGACGCGCTGCCGAGCCCGAGTTCGCCCTCGGCCGCCAGGCGGTTGCACAGCGTGCGCCAGGTTTCACGCTCGACGGTCAGCACGCGCAGGGCATCGTCGAGCCGCTCCTGGTTGCGATCCAGGTTCGCGGCGATCAACGACCGGTAGACGAACAAGTACGTGGCTCGGACTGCGCTGCTCGAGCGGATCGGAGGTCTTGGGATCGATCACCCCGAACAGCTCGACCAGGACGTTCTGGCTGCGGATCAAGGCCTGGCAGGCGGCATCCTCGCGTCCTTGCTCCCAATGGTGCCGAGCTTGCTGGGCATTGCGGAGCGCGGACTCGACGAGCAGCAGCTGAAGCTTCTGCGGCGCCGCGGTCATGACTTCGGTGAACAGATAATCGCCGCGGGTGGGGGCCATGAAACGCTCCTTGATTCGTCGGGCGACGCTCGGGCAACTGGCAGGTGCGGTGAGTCAGGGGGTCGCGGGCTATTGCGCGTTCTCGTCGTAGGCCAGCGACGACAGGCCGATGCTCGGCGAAATCGAATCGATCGACGAGACGGTTTGCTGGTCGGTTTGCAATTGGGCCAGAATCGACTCCTGAGTGTAGAACTCGTCGAGCAGCCGCGTTTGCTCCAGGCTCAGCTGCGCATTGTCCTGGTTGATCGTGGTCGTGTTGTTTTGAATCTGGGTCGAGATGGCGCTGGTCTTGTTGGACAGCAGCGAGTTGTTGGCGCCGCTCAATTGCTCGAGTAGCGTCTTCATTTGGGCGGACAGACCGGTCGTGGTGGTGCTGAGGTAGTTCTGCACGTCCTGCGGGTCCGAGTTGAACAAGTTGGTCAGCGTCGACGAATCGAGCGTGGCCTGGCCATTCTCGCCGATCGTGACGCCCAGGTCGGCCAGCGACTGGACCTTGCCGAATCCCGAGAGCACGCCGGTAAACAGATTGGCCAACTGCGTCTGGACCTGGACCGCCGTCGGATCGCCCTGCAGCACGCCGCCGCTCTGGCTGGTGGTGTCGTACGCGGTCAGGGTCTGAATATCGCTCTGGATGGTGTTGTACTGGTTGACGATCGACTGGACCGTGGCCACCAGCTGCGTCGAGTCGGAAGCGACCGTGATCGACACCGGCGTGGTCGACGTGCCGTTGACCGTCAACGTGGCGCCTGAGAGCACGTTGGTGAAGTCGTTGCTCGAGCTGCTGACCAGCGTTCCGCTGGTGCCGGCGGTGCTGACTAGCAGCAGCGCGTCCTGACCGGCGGCGGTCTGGGTCAAATTCAGACCCAGGTTCGACGTGTCGATCAGTAGGTCGCCCGCCTGACCGGCCACGTTGCTGGCGATGTGCAGGCTGTAGGGAGTGACCGTCGAGCCGTCGCTGAACAGCGACGCCGTGGCCCCCGCGCCGAGGCGTTGATCTTGTCGATCAGATCCTGGATCGTGTCGGTCGACGAGACCGAAATGGTGGTCACGGTGCTACCGTCGATCGTTTGCGTCGTCTGGCTGCCGGAGGTGGAGCTGGTGGCGGTGGCGAGCAGGTGCAGATCGGCGGCGGTGGTGCTGTTGCCCTCGGTGACTTTCAGCGTGCCGCTGCCGCCGGAGGTGTCGGTCAGCAGGATGCCGTTGCCGGCGGTGTTGAGGCTGGCGGTCACGCCCAGGCCGAGACTGTTGATCGACGTGATGACGTCGCCGATCGTCTTTTGGTTAGTGCCGATGTTGACCCGCGCACTGGCACCATTCGAGCCGGTGATGGTGAAGTAGCCTTGGGCCACTCCTTGGCCGCCGTTCAGGCTGGCCAGCGTGGTGTTCTCGCTCACGGTCTGCAGATTCAGGCTGCCGCTATTGACGCTGTTCTGGGCGGCATTCACGGCGATGCCGAGTTTCTCGGCCGTGCCCGTCGAGTCGCCGTCGGCGACGATCAAGTTGCCGGTCGTGGAGCCGGTGGTGTCGGTCAGCTGGATCCCGTCGCGAGCCGAATTGACCGCGGCCTGGATGCCGATGCCGGCGTTATTGATGTCACCAACGACGTCGTCGATGGTTTGAGCGCCCGACAGATCGACGCTGGCCGTTGCGCCGCTGCGATCGGTCAGCTCGAGCGTGCCCAACTGGCCGAGCCCCGCTCCGCCGTTCAGGTTACGGAGCAAAGTGCTGTTCAAACCG
This sequence comes from uncultured Planctomycetaceae bacterium, assembly GCA_963828155.1. GTDB lineage: Bacteria > Planctomycetota > Planctomycetia > Pirellulales > PALSA-1355 > CAWCAX01. The sequence continues at coordinate 5,403 of CAWHDQ010000003.1, read as the reverse complement.
CCCAGGAGCTGGCCGCCGGTGATCGTGTTGCCGCTGGCCGAGACGTTGAGTCCCAGGTTCTCGGCGGCTTGGGAACTGTTCAGATCAGTTACCGAGAACGTGCCGCTGCCGCTCGTCAGGTCGGTGAGTTGGATGCTCTGGCCGTCGGCCGAAATCGCGGCCTGCAGCTTGCCCGGTGCAGCGGCGTTCAGGGCCGCGATCACCTGGCCAAGCGTCGTCACCGTGCTGCCGGGCGACGGCTCGACGATCGCGCCGCCGGAAGTGGTGGCGGTGTCGGAGGTGCTCACCAGGCCGGTGCCGCTCGAGCCGGGGGCCGTGGCCGCCGTGAAATACTGGTTGGCCGTCGGGTCGTTGTTCAGGGCATTGATGACGTCGTTGGCGGTCGTCTGCGCCGGCGGCGATCTGGAACGTCAGCGTCTTGCTGCTGGCGTCGTAGGCCACGGTCTCGTGGCCGGCCGTGATCGACGAGTTGTCGACGAACTGGACCGATACGCCGTCGTAGCCCGAGCCGCCGTGTACGGCGGTGAATTTGATCTTGGCGTTGGCCGTCAGGGCCGACGTGGTGGCCGTCGATTGCGGCCCGGTGGTCAGCGCGATGTCGGAGTCGCTGATCACGCCGGTCCCGTTGCCGCCGGCGCCGGTAGTGGCGGTGAACAGGGCGCGTAGCCGTCGAATCCTGCTTCAGCGCGGCGATGACGTCGTTGGCCGTGGTGTGCCCGGCGTCGATGTGGAATTGCAGGATCTTGTTGGTCGAATCGTAAGAGACCGTCTCGTGTCCTGCGGTGACCGAGGAGTCGTCCACGAATTCGACCGCCACGCCCGCGTAGTCCGAGCCGGCATTGACCGCCGTGAACGTCACGGCGGCGTTCTTGCCGTTGGCGGCCTTGGTCGTGCCCGACGCTTGGGTGCCGACCGTCGGCAGTTGATTGAAATCGACCGTGGCGTTCGTGCCGTCGGCGAAATTGACCTGCAGGTCGGGCAGGGCATAGTCGAACTGCACGCCCAACCCCTGATTGAGCGTCGAGAGCGGCAAGCCGTCGAACAACGACAATACGCTCGATCCGGTAGCCTGATTCGAGGCCGAATTGACGCTGGCCAGGCCGAGCGAGGCGGCGGTGGTGCCGCCGCCGACCTCGCTGACTTTCAGATTGCTGGCCGTCTGGCCCGTTTCGTCGGTCAGGACGAACGAATCGCCCGCGGCGCTGGCGGTGACGTGGACCGTGGAGTTGCTGTTGATGTCGTTGATCACGTCGTCGACCGTGCGGGCCTGGCTCAGGTCGATCGTGGCCGTGGCTCCGCTGCGATCGGTGATTTGGATCGAGCCGGGCGTGAAGCCCTGTCCCTGGTTCAGCAAGTCGAGGCTGACTCCCTGGTTGAGGAATCCGCCGTATCCAATCGTGACCGAACCGGCGCCCAGGGCCGTCGAGGTGCTGCTGAATTTCGAGCTGGAAAATTGTTGGGCTTGCGTCTGGCGAATCGGCGTAAACTGATACGTCCCGGATGCGACCGTGCCGGTCGACGTGGCCGACAGCGCGCCCTGGAGTTGCTGCTGGTCAGGCTCTGGCTGTTGTACAGGCTGGTGGACGTCAGGCCGTTGGACGTGGTTTCCAAGGCGGCCAGATAGGCTTCCAGCTGGGTATAGGCCGTCTGCTGGGACTGGAGCGTGGTGTTCTGCGTCTGGAGGTTGTCGCGCGGCTTGGCCTCCAGAGAAATCAGCGAATTGACCAGGCTCTGGATGTTCAGGCCCGAGATCAACCCCGTCGACGACGAGATCGTGCCGAAGTTGTTCGTCGACAGCGGCACAACCTGGGTGCTGCTCGACGTACTACTGCCGGCGGAGCCGGTGGCGGAGGAAACGGACGACATGCTCTGATCCAGTCCGGCCCGATCGCGGGACCGAGCGGCAAACGGCGACGTTGTCGGACTGCCGGCGCGCCTGAGCCAGCGGCGGCAAGCCGCCCCTGACCTGGTTAGCGGACCGTCCCCTGGCGGGCCCGGCCGCGAGCGGCGAGCGCGAGTGGGCCGAGGAGGCCTTCTTCGGTTCTTCTTCGGCCTGCGCTTGCCGGCAAATTGAAAAATTCTTCCGTCATCCGCGCGATCGGAACGGACCAGTCCCCCTCCTCGTCGGGCCGGAAGGTCCGGACCTGGGGATACCAGAGGACCCGCTCGTCGCGGACGAGCCAGGGCCAGCTTTGGCCGCGGGGCAACAGCCCCCAGGCAGGGGTTCCCAGGTGCCGGCCAGGTGCAGGTTGATGTCGCCGACCGCGATCACCAGGTCGAGTGCCGCGATCAACGCCGCCCGCTCGTTGACGTCGGCCAGCGCGTCGCCGCCCGGCACGGCGTGGAGCCGCCCGCCGGCCTGGTGGCACTGGGTCAATTCGTGCCGAATGTCGCCCGGCTGCAGGGCAATGAATTGCCAGCCCAAGCTTTGCGAGCTGCTGGCCTCGAGCATGGCGAGCCAGTGGCCGAGCGGAACCCAGCGGCGGAGCCGGTCGAGCGGCGTCTGTCCGGCCCGCCAGGCGATGCCCACCTTGCGACCGGGCCCCAACGGGGCGAGTCGCTCCCGCCAGGCGGCAACGCGCGCGCGGATCGGCCTGCAGGTAGTGCGCTCGCCGGGCGAAGCTCCCCAGATCGGGTTGGAGATACTCGGGCAAATCGCCCAGCGGAGCCTGCACGTCGATCGCCAGGCCGGCCGGCGGCCGCCAGAGGTGTTCGCAGCCCCGGGCCACGCCAAACACCCGGGCGGCCGGCAACGACCGCGTCAGCAGTGCCGTCCAGCGCGGCTCGCAGGTTATCACCACCTGTCCCGCTTGCGCGACCAGATCGGGCAGGCACGAGGCCAGCAGGATTTCCTGTTCCAGCGACTGCTCGCCGTGTACCAGGATCGTCCGGCCCGTCAGCGGCGAACCGTCCCAGAGTGGCTGAGGGAAGAATCGCGCCGGGGGCACTGTCGGCACAGCGCCAGCGAAAGCGATATTCCCGCCAGCCGGTGGCCAGGTCGCCCAATTCCAGACAGGCCAAGGCGCGGTTCATGTGGGCGGCGGCGAAGTGCGGATCGATCGTCAGCGCCTGCTCGTACAGGCGCGGGCTTCGTCGGTGCGATCTGCTGCTGGAGCACCAGGCCCAGATTGTTCAGGACCGGGACATTGCCGGAATCGAGGGCCAGCGCGGGCGATAGGGCTCTCGGCTTCGCTCAGTCGGGCCTGGCCCTGCTGCCACTGGGCCAACAGCTGGAGCACGCCCAGATTCTTGGGTTCGTCGTCGGCCGCGGCTTGCAGGCCGGCAATCGCTTCGTCCATGCGTCCCAACCGCTCCAGGGCCTGGGCTCGCGTGCAGCGGGCCAGCAGGTAGCCGGGCCGCAGCGTGAGCGCTGCGTCGCAGGCCGCCGCGCCGCACTGGCCAGGCCGTCGTCCAGCAGCAGCCGAGCCAGCCCCCTGATGGGCCTCGGGAATCGATCCGTCCAGCCGGATCGCCTCGCGGACCGCCGCCGCGTTTCGTCGGGACGATAAAGCTGGGCCAGAGTTTTACCTTGCCCCAGCCAGGCCTCGGCCGAATCGGGGAAGCGGCGGACCGCATCCCGATAGGCCGTCAAAGGCTGAGTCCAACCGGCCGCATGGCCTCAGGCTGCCGGCCAGGTGCTAGCTTGGCTTCACGCACGTGGTGGTGAAGCTGGGAGCGGACGGCGCGTCCATGCACATCGACGGGAAGATGCTGCACGTGGCATCGCCGGGGGTGGAGGTGGTGGACACGACCGGGGCAGGAGATGCATTCGACGCGGGACTGATCGACGCGCTGCTGGATGGAACAAGTCCTTTGGAGGCGTTGCGCAGGGCCGCCATTTGCGGGGCGCTCGCGACCCGATCAGCCCGGGCGCTCAACAGCCTCGCACGCCGTGCGGAACTGGAGGACTTATGCCAACCGTAAAGTGGCGCTGATCGGCGGCGGCGGCGTACGAACACCACTCGTCGTTTTCGGCGTTAATGAATCGCGCCAACATCTCGGAGTCGAGGAGATGGTTCTCTATGATCCGGCCGCCGGACGCGCAGAGCTAATGTGCAAGCTGGGAAATGCCGTGATCGCACGGGAGGGGGGCGCGCTGAAGTTGCGAGTCGCGAGCGGTGCGGAGGAGGCCATCGACGGCGCTTCGTTCGTGCTGAGTGCGATCCGGGTGGGGGGTATGCTCGCCCGCGAGATTGACGAGCGAGTAGCCATCGCGCATGGCTACCCCGGGCAGGAGACCACCGGGCCCGGCGGCTTCGCTATGGGCTTGCGGAATGCGGCTGTGGCGATCGAGTACGAAGGATGGTGGAGCGGCTCAGTCCCGACGCGTGGATGATCAACTTCACTAACCCGGCGGGAATGATTACACAGGCAGTTAGTCATTACACGCGAGCACGCGATCGGAATCTGCGACACGCCGACGGAACTCTTCCACCGCATTGCCCGTGCACTGGGTGCGCCGCCTGAACAGGTCCATTGCGATTACATTGGGTTGAATCATTTGGGCTGGGTGGGTCGAGTCCTGCTGCGCGGGGAAGATGTGACGGTTAGTCTACTGGCCGACGATGTTGCGATACGGAGCCTTTATCAGGCCGATTTATTCGATCCGGAGCTTTTGCGGAGCCTCAGACTAATTCCGACGGAATATCTCTACTTCTATTACAGTCGTAGACGGGCCCTCGCGGAATCAGTTGGCCGCCCATACTACGAGGGGCGCGGAGCTGCGATTTGCTCAACCAAGAGCTCTACCGCACGCTCGGTCCAGCCCTTGCCGCCGACGGCGAGATCGACGCGCTTCGAATTTATTCGAATTATCTGAACCAGCGCTCAGGTTCCTACATGCAACTGGAGACACGCGCGGGTACTGCCTTCGACAAATCGACCTCCCTTACAGAAGATCCATTTCGGGTTGCGACCGGATACCATCGCATCGCGCTCGACGTGATGAACGCGCTTTATGAGCGACCAACCGCGCAGAGTGGTTGTGAATGTTCGTAACCACGGGGCTATTTCCGATCTTGATTATGAAGATGTGGTCGAAACCCCGTGCGCTATTTCCCTGGATGGTGTCGTTCCGGAGCATTGCGGATGCCTTCCCGGGGTCCGCGGGTTGGTGATGGCCGTCAAGGCCTATGAGAGAGCGGCAATCGATGCCGCGATGACGGGTTCTGTCGAGTCGGCCCGCAAGGCCTTGCTGCTCTACCCGGCAGTTGGGGAATGGGAGCCCTCGGCAGGGATGTTGCAGGACTTGGCCGCGAGCGGCTGCGGCTTCCCTGTTTCTGGCTGATGGGGCCTGAGGCTGGGCCAAAAGCGTTAGCGATGTCGTTGGCTCGCCTGACGGGTATTTGTACCGGTTCAGGAGGCTTGGGAAAAGCCTCAAACAGGGCGGAAGACAGGCGTAAC
>CAWHDQ010000002.1:0-281537 GCA_963828155.1 uncultured Planctomycetaceae bacterium | reverse complement strand
GCGGCTGGCCGCCTGGGCGACGCAATTGCATCAGGCCAAGGCCGACGGCCGGCATCCCCTGCACGCATTTGCCCTGGTAGCGCTCGATCCGGCCGCGGCCGATCCGGCCCGCTGCGCCGCGCTGATCGCCCCCTTGGCCGAGAAATTCGCCGCGGCGCTCAACCCGCCGGCCGACCCGGCCCGCAAGGCTCCGCAGACGATCGTCGACTATGCCGATCCGGCGGCGCCCTGGATTGTCAACGGGCCGGCGTTTGGCACGGGCCCCCAGCGGGCGGGCGAACTGCAATTGCCCACGGGCGAAACGGCCCCAGCCGCTCGCGCGACCGAGGGCTGGCGACTGGCGACGGTTGCCTGCGCCAGCGCGATCCGCTCTGGAATCACCTCAAGCTCACCGGCGACTCGCAGCGCGACACGGGGACGGTCGGCAATTGGGATCGTGCTGGGATGACGATCCGGACGCCGGAAGTGGCGCTCGGCTCGGGCAAGCTCTGGTATCTGGTCAAGGGATCGGGCCGGGCCTATGCCGTGGTCAACTCGCACTTGATCGTGAGCGGGCCCCTGCACGGCAACGTGTTTCGCGAATGGCAGGGCAAGCCCGACGAGTGGCAATGGATCGAGCACGACCTCTCGACCTATGCCGGCCATCGGGCCCACGTCGAGTTCTCGCCGCTGGGCGACAACCCGTTGGCGATCGCGCGGGTGGTCGATTCCGCGGCCCGCCCCGCAAACGTCGATTTGCCCAATCGCCTCGTCACCGATCTGCTCTCCGGCCCGGCCGGCAAATCGCTCGACGCCCTGGCGGCCGGATATCAGCAGTTGTACGCCGGGCTCGTCGAGCAACTCCGTTCGGGCAAACTGGCGGGCACCCCGCACGCGGCCGACGTCGCCCAACTGGCCGACTGGCTGCTCGCGCACGATGAATTGTGGTCGCCGGCCGGCAAGGCCGAGCTGGACCGCCTGGCCGAGTTGCGAAAGACGTTCGTCGAGCGGCAAGCGGAGCTCGTCCGCCAGGTGCCGGCCGAATCGCACGCCGCCCTGGCGATGCTGGACGGCAACGGCGTTGAAGAACTGCTCTTGGTTCGCGGCAATTCCAGGATGCCGGCCGATCCGGTTCCCCGCCGCCTGCTGGAGGCGATTGCCGGCAGCGAGCCGCTCTCCGCCGGCGCGGGGAGCGGCCGGTTGGAACTGGCCCAGGCCCTGTTGGCGCCGTCGGCACCCCCTGCGGCCCGGGTGATGGTGAACCGGTCTGGCACCATTTTTCGGGCGGGGGATCGTGGCCACGGTCGACAACTTTGGCGTGCTGGGCGAGGCACCGACGAATCCCGAGCTGCTCGACTATCTGGCCGGCCAGTTCCGCGGCGAGGCTGGTCGCTCAAGGGGCTGATCCGATCGTCGTGCTTAGCCGGACGTATCAGATGTCGAGCCACCCGACGCCGAAGAGCGGGATCCGCAGGACCCTCTGTTGCATCGGATGCGGTTGCGGCGGCTGGAAGGCGGAGCCAATCCGCGACGCGATCCTGGCGGTTTCCGGCCGGCTCGATCCGACGCAGTTCGGCGAGAGCGTGCCGGTCCATCTGACGCCCTTTCTCGACGGGCGCGGCAAGCCCGAGCGGGCCCGTCGACGGCAAGGGGCGGCGGAGCATTTACATGGCCGTGCGGCGCAATTTTCTGTCGCCCATGATGCTGGCCTTCGACACGCCCATCCCGTTCAACAGGGTGGGCCGCCGCAACGTCTCGAACGTGCCGGCGCAGGCCCTGATCCTGATGAACGATCCGTTCGTCGCTCGAACAGGCCAGGTCTGGGCCCGGCGCCTGTTGGCCGACTGACTCTTCACCGGCGGAGCGGAGCGGGTGCTGTACGCCTTGCCGCGGTCGGGCCCGCCGAGCGCGAGGCCGAGCAGCGGCCTGGCGATCGAGTTTCTAAGCGGCAGGCCGGCACTGGGCCCCGCGCGAACGCCTGGCAGTCGGAACCGAAATCTGGGCCGACCTGGGCGCAGGTGCTGTTTAACTCAAGGAATTCATTTTCATCAACCGAGCCGTGGATTCGACTCCGACCGGGACGGATTGGCCAATAACGGAAGGATGGCCCTCGAAATCAATTTCCTTGTGGACGAACGAGCAGGCTGCTCTCCCGGCGCGGAGTGGCCCGCTGCGGCAGCGGCTTTGGCTCGCTGGCCCTGGCGGCCCTGCTCGCGCCGAATCGCGAAGGGCTGCAGGCCACCGACGGGGCACAGGCCAGGAAATTAACCGCTCTCGGCGCGCCGTCCCGCGTTTCAGGCGAAGGCGAAGAACGTCATCTTCCTCTATATGGACGGCGGGCCGTCGCAGGTGGACACGTTCGATCCCAAGCCGCGGCTGACCGCAGAGCACGGCCAGCCGTTCAAGATGAAGATGGAGCCGACGCAGTTCAACAACAACGGCAAGACGCTCGGCTGCCCTTGGAATTCCAGAACTACGGCCAGTGCGGCATCCCGGTCAGCGATCTGTTTCCACACGTGGCCCAGCGTCGACGAGTTGGCGATCGTTCGCTCGATGACCTCGAAATTCTCCGAGCACACCAACGCCAACTATTTCCTGCACACCGGCTGGGCCTGCAGGGACGCCCCAGCATGGGCGCCTGGTTCGGCTACGGACTCGGTACCGAGTACCAGGAGTTGCCCGGCTTCGTCGTGCTCAATGGCGGTCTGATCCCGCCCGGCGGGCTGGACAATTTCAACAGCGGCTTCCTGCCGGCGACCTTTCAGGGCTCGATCTTCAACCCCGGCGACGCGCCCGTGGCCAACATCCGCCCGACCGAGGCCCGGCCGGCCTTGCAGCAAAACAAACTGGCACTGCTCCGCCAGGTGGATGCCGGCGCGGTCGAGCATCTGGGCGCGGTCGATCAGGTGGAATCGGCCATCGCCAACTACGAGTTGGCCTACCGGATGCAAATGGCCGTGCCCAAGTTGATCGATTTTTCCGACGAGACCCCGGCCACCCAATCGGCCTACGGCCTCGACGCCAAGTATCCGCCAAACCGCCATTTTCGGCCGCGAGTGCCTGCTGGCCCGGCGGCTGGTCGAGCGGGGCGTGCGATTCATCGAGCTGACTTGCCCCAATGTCGGCGCCGATCGCTGGGACCAGCACGGCGATCTGAAGAACGGCCACCAGAACAACGCCCGGGCCGTCGATCAACCGATCGGCGCCCTCCTGGCCGATCTCAAGCAGCGGGGCCTGCTCGACCAGACGCTGGTCGTCTGGGCGGGCGAATTCGGCCGCACGCCGTTTGCCCAGGGCAGCGACGGCCGCGACCACAATCCCTTCGGCTTCACCGTCTGGCTCGCCGGCGGGGGAGTGAAAGGCGGTACGATCTACGGCCAGACCGACGAATACGGCTACAAGGCTGTCGAGAACAAGGCCGAGATGCACGACCTGCACGCCACCATGCTGCACCTCTTGGGCCTAGACCACAAACGGCTGACCTACCGCTTCGGCGGCCGCGACATGCGGCTGACCGACGTCCACGGCGAAGTCATTCACGAGATCATCGCCTGACGCCCGCACGGCGAATGCGGGCGGCATGCATCCCCGGCGGAGAACCTGCCATGCTGCTGTGCAATGCCGCTCGACGGTCGTCTATCTCGGGTTGCTGGCCATCGCCCTGGCTGCCGGCGCGGGTTCGCTCGCGGCGGCCGAACCGCTCAAGGTCTGCCTCGTCTCCGGTTCGCTCGAGTACAAGTCGAACGAGTCGCTGGCCGGGCTGCAGAAGTTTCTCGAAGACCGTTATTCGGTCCGCTGCACCCGCGCGTTTATCGAGGGCACCGACGAAGAGCATTTGCCCGGCCTGGAGCAGCTGGAGGATGCCGACGTGGTGCTGCTGTTTACCCGGCGATTGCGGCTGAGCGGCGATGATCTGGCGCGGATCAAGCGCTACTGCGAGTCGGGCCGGCCGCTGGTCGGGTGCGCACCGCCAGTCACGCGATCCAGACCTGGCTGGAGCTGGACAAGCTCGTGCTCGGCGGCGATTACCAGGGGCACTATGGCCAGGGGCCGCAAACCAAGATCACGCTGACCGACGCGGGCCGCAAGCACCCGATCACCAGCGGCTTCGAGCCGTTCGAATCGACCGGCAGCCTGTACAAGAACCCGCACCTGGCCGACGACGCGCAGGTGCTGCTCAGCGGCGGCATCGTCGACGCCGAGGGCACCGCTCACAGCGAGCCGATCGCCTGGGTCCGCGATTCGCCTCAGCGGCGGGTCTTTTACACCTCGCTGGGCCATCCCGACGATTTCGCGCAGCAGTCGTTTCGCCAATTGCTCGCCCAGGCGCTGTTCTGGACCGTGCGCCGGGATGTCGAAACCAAGCCGGCAAGGTAGAGAAGACGTAAAGCGGAAAGACTCGGACGGCTACGTCAATCTGAATTGCAAGATCCTGAATTGAACGCGGATGGACGTGGATACGCGCAGATCAGCAGACGTGAGATTCTTCAACTGAGTGGCTCTTAAACCGTGCCTCGCAGACATTCGCGTCCTGATTGTTCTCCACGGCGTCGTCGCCCCTTTGAGCCTGGCGAAGGGTCTGCCCCAAGCCTCCCGATCTGCGCGTATCCACGCCCATCTGCACTACTAACCGGCAACTTCTTTCCGTTTGGCGAAGATTTTTTCACGCGGCGGCGGTGAGCTTTGCGGTATCTGCTTGTCGGGCCGCGAGTAACGCGGTGATTGCCAAACGCCCTTTGCTGGTGACGAGATAGCGGTGGGTCTTGGGAACCTTGCGGATCAGGCGATGGGCCCGCAGGAGCCGAATCCGACGCGTCACGGCGGCCGATCGGCGCCGCTGCTGTTGCTGGTCGGGGGCGGCGGAGTCGTAGAGCAACGGCTGCAGGTCTCGATTGCGGAATCCGTGGATGACGAACTCGCCCCGGCTGATCGCTGCCAACAACCGAGCGTCATCGGCCGAAAGCGGGTTGACGCGCGGCGCGTTGGTCCTGCCGCCGGACGGGACGGCACAAGGGTTCCGCGATTTCGGCCAGGGCGGTCGTTTCATCCACGTCGGCCAGCCCGTCCAGATAGCGCTCGTTGGCGGCCTGGCAGAGTTGGGCCCGGCGATGGGTGTCGGCCACGCCTTTGCGCAGGTAGCGCCAGGCTTTGCCGCCGCGAGCGTCCCCCTCCTTGGGGCGAAACACTTTCATGTCCCGGGGGTGATTGATGGTCGTTTCGATCCGCAACACCGAGCCTTGCTTGTCGTACATCTTCAGCGAATTGCGGCCCAGCCGGTGTTTGACCCGCATCCCCTCGGGGCGTTGACGCAGATCGCTGGTCAGCTCCTTCTCGAACCGTCCCCAGTAGAGGCCTCGCTGGGCAGGCACCTTGCGCCCAGGAATCGCAACACCTCGCGGGTGCCGAAGGAACTCATCGCGTGCCGCACCAGTCGCGGATACAACTCGGCCAATTGCCCGGCCGAGCGAAACATCACGTCGCTGGCCCATTCGCTCTCGTCGAGCGACCAGTAGTAATTCATGGGCCACGACGCCAGCACGCTGCCTCGTAAGGGAAAGACCTGGGCGGCAATCGAGTCCAACAGATCGGGCCAGTTGATCCGCAATTGTTTGTCGAGCAGCCGCTGGGCACGTGGAACGTCTGCGACCCGGGTCAAACAATTCTCGCGTCGCAAATAGGCGACGCCCTCCCGATCCAGTTCGCGGCACAACCATTCGCGGCCGTTGAGATAGATCCGCAAGTCGAAGGGGAACCAGGTCTGCAATCGGGCGTGCATCCAGCCCAGCCGGGGATGAATGAAATAGGCATACGAGTGCAGGCACTTGCGTTGGCAACTCTGCAACTCCAAGTGCCGTGTCTGTCGATTGCGGTGGACGTCGTACGAGCGGCACACCTCGACGCAGGTCAGCACGCACACGAGCCTTTGGCGCACGTCGTCGGCCGCGGCAATCCGCCGCGCAACCTGTTCCTTGTCCGTGGAACTGCTGGCCAGATACTTCACCGGTCGGTCGGCGTCCGCTGCCAATTTGACCAGCGACTGCCGCACCTGCTCGGTCACGCCCAGCACGTATTGCTTGAAGTCCTTGAGCAACACCTGCGACCCCCAGAGAAACTCCATCATTCCGCCGGTGTGAGCCAACGGTCGCAGCGTTCCCCGGAACCGCAATCGATCAAAACCGTTCAACACCCCGATGACACGGCCCAGATGGCGCTGTAAAAAACGCTTCATGGCGCGGCTCCTGAAGACTGAAGTGCAGTTTGCTAACCACACCTTAGTCCAAGGAGCCGCGTCCTTCATCCATCCCGTTTTGGTTGCGGCCACCGGCCGCGCTGCGTTCATCTGCGTTAAGAAATTGGACATTACCATCCAGCTTGGCGCTGCCGTCCTTGGTTTCATTTTCTCCGTGCGACTTTGTGCTATAAGTCTTCCCTTTGCTTCAGGACAGACTTGAATCGTCGAACGGCTACCGCCTGGGACCAGTTGAACGCCGAGATCGTCGGCTGCGAGCGCCGTCCGCGGCTCAGAGAGTGGTGCCGGCAAGTGGCCGCCGAGAAGCGGGCCGCGTTTCGCGATTGGACATACTGGGGACGGCCGGTCCCTAACTTTGGCGACCCGGCCGCCCGGCTGCTGATCGTCGGCCTGGTGCCGGCGGCCCACGGGGCCAATCGCACCGGCCGGATGTTCACCGGCGATCGCAGCGGCGAGTGGCTCTATCGGGCGCTGCACAAAGCCGGCTTCGCCAATCAGGCCGAATGTGCCAGCGCCGCCGACGGCCTGCGGCTGACCGGCTGCGCGATCACGGCCACCTGTCACTGCGCGCCGCCGGCCAACAAGCCGGCTCCCGACGAGCTCGCCGCCTGCCGGGCGTGGTTTCAGCAGACGCTCGAGATCGTGCCGGCTCGGGTGTTTCTGGCCTTGGGCCAGATCGCCTGGCGGGCCATCCTGATCGAAGCCCGGCAGCTCGGCTGGCACCAGGGGTCGCTGGCCGGATTCGGCCACGGGGCCATCGTTCCGCTGGCCGGCGGGCGGCACCTCGTGGGCAGTTTTCATCCCAGCCAGCAGAACACCTTCACCGGCAAGCTGACCGAAGCCATGCTCGACGCCGTGCTGGCGCGGACACGAGGATTGATCGACGGATAGTCGCCCCTCGCGCCTGTTACCGCGGCCAAGGCTGGGTTGGCACGAGCGCGACGCATAACAGCGGATGGCTTGACTGTATTGCCTTTGGAAGTACAATTGTATTGCATAGAGCAACACATCCGTGAAGTGGCGTTGCCCACGGGAAAACGCGGCGGGAATGAGGATTCGGAACATGCCGAGGGGGAACGATAAGTCCGCGGCGGCCAAGACCGGGAAAACGGACACGTCCAAGACCGCCAGCCCACTGATGGTTCGCTTGGATCGTGAAAGCAAGCAATGTCTTGCCGAGGCCGCGGGTTTGCGGCAACTCAGCGTCAGCGACTACGTCCGGGCGGTGACGGTCCCTCAAGCCAAACGCGAGGTTCGTGCGGTGCGCGAGCAAGTGCTCGCCTTGACGCCCGAGGAGCAGCTCGCCTTCTGGTCGGCGCTGGATGAAGCCCCGAAACTGACCGCCGCACAACGCCTGCTGGCTCGTGCGATGCGGGGCGAGACGTGAACGCCGTTCGCATACCCCCGGGCTTTCGTTGGGCTCGGCTCGAACGCGGGCATCCGCGTCGTCGCTTTCGCTCCGGCCAGCCGGCCGTCGATGCCTGGCTGGCTACCAAAGCGTTGCAGCACCAGACCAAGCACCTGTCCGTGACCAGGGTCCTGCTCGACCCGGCCGGCGACATCGCGGGCTATTTCACGTTGGCGACGGGGCAGGTGGACTTCAGCGATTTGCCGGCCGAGATTGCCAAGCACCTGCCGCGGCGCGTTTTGCCCATCGCCACGCTGGCCTGGCTCGGGGTCGACGCCCGACGCCATAGGCAAGGCCTGGGCGGCCTGCTGCTGGCTCAAGCCTTGCGCGATTGCTGGGAGGCGGGCAAGACGTTTCCGTTCGTCGCCGTGGTTCTCGATTGCATCGACCCTTCCGCCAAGCGGTTCTACCAGCGTTGGGATTTCGCCGAACTGCCCGGTCATCCGTTTCGGCTGTTCCTCAGCGCCCAGCAGCTCGACGCGATGATGCAGCCCCAGTAACGGATTGCGGTCGACCGCTTGCGGCGGCCGGGCGTGCCGCGCGTAATTGGGCTCCGCCGGCTTGGGCTCTTTGGCCGGACGGTCCACAAGCCACTTCTGCCAGCCCACCGGCTGAGTCCAAGCCTGGGCTTTTTGCTCTTTGAACGAGGGATTGGCCGGCGGCCGATTTGAAGTGATCAGCGCCCGCACGTACCACTCGTCGCCGCGCAGGGCATAGCGGGCGACCGGGCCCTCGACCGTGGCCAGCACTTCGCCCACCGGCGGGGCGGCGGGATTTCGCTCCCCAGCCGCGCCCGCGGGTTTTTCGCCCGGCGCCGAGTTCGGCCGATCGGCCGCGGCGGGCCGACGCGTGCCGATGAACTGGGTCGTGTACCGGGCGTCGCCGTCCGGCCGGATCGAGACTTCGAGCACGCCGCGCTCGGCGTCGAATTGCACGTCGTCGAGCGTCACTCCGCTGGAGGCATAGAAGTCCCCGCGCGGATCGCCGCGATCAGCGACTCGGGCGTCAACCGCCGCGCGCGAACCTGCACCCAGCCGCGGCCCGGCGAGGCGCCGGCCCGGCCGAAATACTGATGGGCGTCGTCGGTCGCCAGCCCGCACAGCGGCACTCCGCCCAGCTCGGCCAGACGGAGCGTGTTGGCGATGTCCCACAGTCGCTCGACGCTCGGATGGTCGGCATCCCCCTGCTGATGAACGGCCGGGTGGCCGTTGTAAACTTCGAAGTAGTGCTCTTCGAGCACCGCCGCCAGGTCTTCGGCCGAGACGCCGTACTCGTAGTTGGGATGGTTCAGATGAGCCAGCACCGGCTGACCGGTCCGCTCGCTCTGCCGCTCCACGGCTTGCAGATTGTTGGCGATCGTCTCGCGGACGCTCTTGCCGCCCTGCGGGCGAATCACCTCGCGCAGGTTGTGGGCGTTGATGTGTACCGGCTGCGGGCCGAAGTGGTCGGTGATTTCCTCGGATTGAATCAGCAGGAACCGGTCAGCCTGCTCGACGATGCCCGGAACTCACTCAGCGGCTTGAGCCGCACCTGAAGCTGGCCATCGTGAGTCCGCGTCTGGCACCAATCGGCCCCGAAGCGGCGGCGGTAGAGCGCGAGCGCGTCGTGCCCGGCCCGCTTCGTGACCTCGTCGACCGGCATCCACCTGGTCCCCTCGCTGAGGAGGTTGTGGTCCGAGAGGGCCAGAAACTGGTAGCCCTGCTGGCGATACCAGTCGGCGATCATCTCGGGAAAATCATTGCCGTCGCTCCACAGCGAATGGGTGTGCAGGTTGCCCTTGAACCACCGCAAGGGCGGCGGCTGCTGGTCATCGCTCGCCGGCGCTGTTGCGGCAACAGGCGGAGCAGCGGGCGGGGGCGTTTCGTCCCCCGCGGCGCCGTGCGCGTTGCTTAGAGCGAGTCCAAGACCTCCGATCAATGCGATAGCCAATCGGGTGACGCACTCGTGTCGACTCATGTTCGCTGCTGCGCGTAACGGGAGCGCAGTCCTGCGGTATGGCGGGGAGGTCCGGCGGGCAAATTGCGATCATAGCCGGGCGGCGCTCACTGCACGCCGCAGAACCTGCACTCCGGGGGCGCAAAAAAATAGCCCCAGGAGTGCTGGGGCGACGTGCGATCGATCGGGGGCCCCTTTTCGGGGCGGGCAGCGGCCCGTCGGGCTGCGGCGGGGCTTCAGGGCCCGCCTTGCAACAACCGGGTCCGGCGACCGCGGCGCTCGGCACGCAGCCGGGCTCGGCGGCGGGTTTCGCTCGGCTTCTCGTAATACTCGCGACGGCGCATTTCCTTCTTGATTCCACTGCGTTCGACGAGCTTGCGGAAACGGCGAACCGCTTCCTGGATCGATTCGCGATCCCGCACATTCAACTTAACCACATGTCCTCCTTTTACGTTGCCAATGGACCGAACCGAATGACCGCCATGCAGGGCCAGACATCGAGCACCCAGCCTGCGGAACCCATGAATATAAGGCCGCTTGCCAGCAGCTGTCCAGCCGAACGTGGGCGCGGCCGTAGCTGTTTATCGCCCACGGCCAGGCGAATCGATGCTCAAAACCGCCCGATGAGGGGGCATCCGTGCCGCACGCTGGAGTTTTCCGCCAGCGATGCCAAACCTCGCTTTGCCCAAATTCCCGGCTTTGACGCGTTGCCGCCCGCGGCAAACTTTCCCGCGCCCCGTGGCAAGCCGGGCGAATGATTCCGGCGCCGCGGGCTTTGCTCGACCGCCCGCTGGCGGCTGACCGATGCTCCATGGCGGTCCCGCGCGCGCAGCGCGCATTTGCCTTTCGGCCGCTCTATTCCTTCCGCCCACCCGCCTTGGCAGGCACCCCGCATGTACGAGATTCCCGCTTCGGTCAGCATGCTGCAGGATATCGAGGCCCGGCAGGACGAGGTGCTGCGGCAGATCGCCGAGCTGGACGAGCGGGTCGAGCGCGTGCTGGCCGAGTGCTTTGCGTTCTGCCGGACGGGCAGCATCCCGAACGCCGCCCCGCAGCCGCACCTCGCCGCGCAGCCGCAAATCGCCGCGCAACCGCACCTCGCCCTGCAACCCGCCGCGGCGAGCGGATCAATCCCGGCGGTCAAGGTGGCCTGAGTTGTTGATGGCCCAGAGCAATCTCAGGCCCAGGGTCAGGCTGGCCGCCATGCCGGTCGCGCCGAGGATCGAGACGTCGTGAAACTTGGGCGGCACGTTGTGGCTCAATAGCAGCGACGAGCCGAGGAACAGCGCGCTGACCAGCATGCCCAGCGCCAGCCGATTGACCGAGGGCTCCAGCCCGCGGTGGTCCAGGTGGACGTCGAACTTGCCGCTCTGCATCTGGCCGAGCATGTCGGTCAGCCGCCGGGGGAGCACTTCGGCCAGGCGCTCGAACTCGCCGTAGATCCGCTGCAGCTTGCGGACGCGCCGCGTGGGCGAGAGCCGCCGCCAGAGCATCTTGTGCCGGTAAGCGCCGATCAATTCCATCAGGCTGAACTCGGGCGCCAGGAGCCGCGACGTGCCCTCGAGCATGATCAGCACCTTGAGCAACATGGCCGCTCGGGCCGGCAGCATGATGTGGTAGCGGCGGATGATCTCGGTCACTTCGGTCAGCGCCGCCGAGAGACTGAATTCGCTCAGGTTCTGATGCCCGTACTGGGCGACGAAATCGGCCACGTCGATTCCCAGCAGGTTGTAGTCCAAGTCGGGCGGCACCGCGCCGATCCGGGTGATGATTGACGCGACCTGCTCGGCGTCCTGGTCCAGAATGGCCAGCAGCATTTCCTCGATCGCCGAGCGCAAGCTTTCGTCGATCCGGCCGACCATGCCGAAATCGACCAGCCCCAGCCGGTTGTCGTCGAGCAGGATCAGGTTGCCCGGGTGCGGGTCGGCGTGATAGGTGCCGGTGGCGAAGATCATCTCCAGATACATCTGAGCGCCGGTCCGAGCGAAGGCCTCCCGGTCGTAGTGGCCGTTGGCCTGAGCCGAAGCGTCGCTGAGCTTGACGCCATCGAGAAACTCCATCGTCAGCACGCGGCCGGTCGACAGCTCGGGGTAGGGGGCCGGAATCCGCACGTCGGCCAGGTTGGACAGGTCGTCGGCGAAGCGTCGCAGGTTGCGCTGCTCGCGGCGGAAATCGAGCTCGCGGCGGAGCGTCCGCTGGAACTCGGCCACCGTGGCCCGCGGGCGGTAGTTGCGAAACTCGGGAATCCGCTCGGCCAGCGGAGCCAGCCCGGCCAGGATGTCCAGATCGACTTGCACCCGCTCCTCAATGCCCGCGTGCTGCACCTTGACCGCCACCTTCTCGCCGCTCTGGAGCCAGGCCCGGTGGACCTGGCCGATCGAGGCGCTGGCGATCGGCACGTCCTCGAAGACGGAGAAGATTTCGTCGACCGACCGGCCTAGCTCGCTGGCGACCGTGGCCCGGACCACCTCAGGCGGATCGGCGGCGACCGCGGTCTGCAACTGCTGCAGTTCGTCGGCCAAGGGGATGCCGATCAGGTCGGCCCGGGTGCTGAGAATCTGTCCCAGCTTGATGAACGTGGGGCCGAGCTCGGTCAGGGCCAGGCGAATCCGCGTTTCGCGGCTCAAGTTGGTCAGCACTTCGCCCGAGTCGTCGCGAAAAAATCCCTTGGCCAGCCCATAGTCGAACCGGCTGAGCCAATCGGCCAGCCCATACTTGCTGAGCGTGGCGATGATCTCCCGCCAGCGGTGCAAGTTGTTGAGGTTGCGATAGAACTGGGGGATGGTGCTGATCTTCATCGTCGACCGTTTCGCCCCAATTGTCCGCCCTGCTGGCACCCATCGCACTGGGGGGCGGCGGGCAGCGTGCCATCGAGCACGCTGCCGGCGACCCTTGGCTTTATCTTAACCGGTGGGACCGCGGACTTCGCCCGAAATGGCAACGCAGGGCCCGCCAAAAAAGCGGTCGGTATCCAATCCGGCACGCCGATTGACCGGCTCTCGATTCTGGGCGAGACTGGACGCACCCGGCCCACCGGCCGACCTGACCCGCCCCTATACCCGCCTGCCCGCTGGAAAAGTGTCCCATGAAACGCTTCGCCCCCTGGCACCTTGTGCTCGGACTGTTGATCGTCGCTTGTTCAGACACCTTGACTCAAGGTGAGGATTGGCCCCAATGGCGCGGCGCCCGGCTCGACGGCGTGAGCAGCGAAACGGGTCTGCCAACCACCTGGAGCAAGACCGAAGGCATCGCCTGGCGATTGCCGCTGCCCGGCCCGGCCGGCTCGACGCCCGTGGTCTGGAAGGACCGGATCTTGCTGACCTCGGCCGACGACAAGCTGCTGGTGCTGCTCTGTGCCGACACCCGCGGCCAGGAGCTCTGGCGAAAAACGATCGCCGCCAGCAATCAGGCCGTCCGCGGCGACGAGGGCAATTATGCCTCGCCCTCGCCCGCGACCGACGGCAAGCACGTCTGGACCTTCATGGGCTCGGGCGAGCTGGCCTGCTTCACGATCGACGGCAGCCCGGTCTGGCAATACAACGTGCAGGACAAGTACGGCAAGTTCAACATTCAGTTCGGCATGACGTCGACGCCGGTGCTCGACGAAGGCCGGCTCTACTTGCAGCTGATCCACAGCGGCGGAGCCACGGTCGCGGCGCTCGACGCCCTGACGGGCAATGAAATCTGGCACCAGAAGTGCGCGAGCGACGCCACCGCCGAGTGCGAGCACTCGTATGCCTCGCCGGTGATCTATCGCGACAGCCAGCGGGCCATGCTGCTGACTCACGGCGCCGACTACATCGTGGCCCATCAGCTGGCCGACGGGGCCGAAATCTTCCGCTGCGGCGGGTTGAATCCCAAGGGCAACTACAACCAGACGCTCCGCCTGGTCGCCTCGCCGCTGGCGGTGCCGGGCATCATCATCGTGCCGTCGGCCAAGAACGGGCCGGTGCTGGCGCTCGATCCGGCCGCCAAGGGAGACATTTCCGACAGCCAGAACTTTCACCTTTGGACCCGCGACCACAACACGCCCGACGTCCCCTCGCCGCTGATTCACGACGATCTGCTTTATCTTTGCCGCGAGGACGGCACGATCATGTGCCTGGAGGCCAAGACCGGCAAAGAGATTTATCAGAAGCGGGGCCACTCCGACCGGCATCGGGCCAGCCCCGTCTATGCCGACGGCAAGGTCTACATGACGGCTCGCGATGGCACCATCACCGTCGTGAAAGCCGGCCGGCAGTTCGAGATTCTGGCCCAGAACAAGATGGAAGAATCGATCTCGGCCTCGCCGGCCGTCTCGGGCGGCCGAATCTATTTCCGCACCTTCGATGCGCTGTACGCGGTGGGGAAGTAAGGGGCCCACTCGGGTCGCCAGGCAGCCAAAGAAGCAAGCGAAGCGCGTTCGAGCGGGGCAACCACCCTCACCCTGCCCTCTCCCTGGCCAGGGAGAGGGTTTGTTAGAACGTCCTCACGAAGAGCGGCGGCCCCGGCTCCCCGTTTTTCTGCCTTTTGCCTTCTGCCTTCTGCTCTTTCTGCCCTGGGCCATTCGGGGGCAGCGAGCTATAATTGGGCATTCTCTCCGTTGCCGGTCATTTTCTTCCCGTGAGCCTGCCGATGCTAACCCAGTGCTTTCCGAGCGGGTTCACCGACGCCTCACTCCATCCGCCGGCCGGTCGCTAGCCTCGCAGGGCTTGATGAACGGCAGCGCCCGCCCGGGATTTCCGGCGGCGGGCTTTCAGCGACGGACGCATTCTTTCCCCCCGCGACGCCTGGCACCACTTTGGGCCTTTTTGGGGTCCGCTGGCCAAGAGCCAGCTCCCCGAGAACACCGCCCCCACCGAACACCCTACCCCGAGAGTCCCGATGAACGCCTCGACCACTGTCTCGCCGAGCGATGCCGCCGATGTGGCCCGCCGGACGGACATTCGCAACATTGCCATCATTGCCCACGTCGACCACGGCAAGACCACGCTGGTCGACGCCCTGCTGCGGCAGAGCGGCGAGTATCGCGAAAGCCAATTGGTCGGCGATTGCATCCTCGACTCGAACGAGCTGGAGTCGCGAGCGCGGGATCACCATCCTGGCCAAGAACATCGCCATCCATTACCAGGGCGTGAAGATCAACGTCATCGACACCCCGGGCCACGCCGACTTCGGCGGCGAGGTCGAACGCGTGCTCCGCATGGCCGACGGCGCCCTGGTGCTGGTCGACGCCGCCGAGGGCCCGATGCCGCAGACCCGGTTCGTGCTCTCCAAGGCCCTGGAGTGCGGGCTGCGGCCGCTGGTCGTGATCAACAAGATCGACCGCCCCGACGCCCGGGTGCAGGAAGTGCTGGACGAGATTTTCGACCTGTTCATCGAACTCGGTGCCGACGACGACGTGGCCGACTTTCCCTATGTGTTTGCCTGCGGACGCGACGGCTACGCCAGCGACGATCCGGCGGCTCGAAGCGGCACGATGAAGCCGCTGTTGGATTTGGTTTTGGAGCGGATTCCCGGCCCGCTGGTGGCCGCCGCCGCCCCGCTGCAGATGCTGGTCACGACGCTCGACTGGTCGGATTACGTCGGCCGGATCGCCATCGGCAAGATTCAGGCGGGCCAGATCAACCGCGGCGAGCAAGTCGCCCTGATGCAGTCGGGCGATCGCGTCGGCCTGAACAAGGTGGCCGGACTGCAGGTCTTCGACAAACTGGGCCGCAAGGACGTCGACGTCGCCGAGGCGGGCGACGTCGTGGCCGTGATCGGCCTGGAAGGGGTCGAAATCGGAGACACGATCAGCAGCGCCGAAACCCGCCGGGCGTTGCCCCGGGTCGAGGTTGACGAGCCGACGCTGCAAATGGTCTTCGGCATCAACAACTCGCCCCTGGCCGGCAAGGAAGGCAAGTACGTCACCAGCCGCCACCTCCGCGACCGGCTGCTCCGCGAGCTGGAACGGAACGTGGCCCTGCGGGTCGAGCCGATTCCGGGCAGCGACACCTTCGAAGTGTCGGGCCGGGGTCTGTTGCACCTCGGCGTGCTGATCGAAACCATGCGCCGCGAGGGCTACGAGCTGTCGGTCGGCAAGCCGCAAGTCATTCTGCACGAGCGCAACGGCGTGACCGAAGAACCGTTCGAGAACCTGATCGTCGAGGTGCCGCACGACCGGCTGGGCGCGGTGATGGAAATGGTCGGCGCCCGCCGCGGACGGATGCTCGAAATGACCGCCCGGGGCGATTACGCCCACGTCTCGTTCTCGATCCCGGCCCGCGGCCTGATCGGGCTGCGGACCCGGCTGCTCAACGCCACCCAGGGCCTGGCGATCATGCACCACCGCTTCGAGGCCTATCGCCCCGTCGAGGGCGAGATTCCCGAGCGGCCGAGCGGCGTGTTGGTCTCGATGGTGGCGGGCAAGGTCGTGGCTTTCGGGCTGGACAGCCTGCAGGACCGGGCCGAAATGTTCGTCGCCCCGGGCGACATCGTTTACGAAGGCATGATCGTCGGCGAGAACAGCCGCTCGGGTGACATGGCCGTCAACCCGACCAAGGAAAAGAAGCTGACCAACATGCGGGCGACCGGCAGCGATCGCAACATCCTGCTCAAGCCGCCCCGCATCCTGACGCTCGAAGCGGCGCTGGAATACATCGCCGACGACGAGCTGGTCGAGGTCACGCCGAGCAACATCCGGCTGCGCAAAATCCTGCTCAGCGAGAACGACCGCCGCAAAGCCGCCCGCCGCCGGGCGTAGGCAGCGCGGGCTGGGGGTTGGGGATTGGGGGCTGGGGATTGGGAATCGGAAAATACCCCAGCCGACTCGGTCGTGCAAACCCCTCTCCCTTCCAGGGAGAGGTTAGGGTGAGGGTCCGGCCCGCAGCGCGACGACGGGCTCGGCAACTCGCGCCCGTCCGCGCCGCGAATCAATCCTCCATCGATCCGCGGTTTTCGCCCTGCGGCGGCTCGACCCAGTCGACGCCGGCATCCTGTTCCAGGTTGCTGATCCAGCTCAGGAACAGCCGGCGCTGGTCGATGTCCATCACCCGGGCATACTTCTGGATCGGCTCGAGCAGAAACTCGTGCTCCAGCGTCCGCAGCTCGGGCAGGAACCGCTGGACCTGGACCACGTAGGCGATGTCCTGCGGCTCGTTCTGGGCGACCTTGATGTCCCCCGGCTTGGCGTTGAAGACCGCGTTCATGAAGTCTTCGCCGGCCGCTTCGACCCCGTGGACGGTGCTCAGCCGCGGGCGCTCGATTCGGGATCGTACGGCGTATTGCCCATGGTCAGACGCGGAACGGCCCGGTATCGACGACTTCCAGTCCCTCGCGGTTGGCGAACACTTCGTCGAGCGATTTGCCGGCGTCGCGGGCCGTCTTGGCCAGTTTGTCGGCCTGAGCCAGGGCCAGCTTGCGGGCCTGCTTCAATTTGTAGACGTGCAGCACCTTGCTCCGCACGTCTTCGAACGCCGGCACCTGCTCGGCCGTCGAGCGAACTTCCCACCACAGGAAGCGGTTGTTGTTGTCGTCCAGCGTCACCTCGGGCCGGAACAATTTCGGATCGAGATAGGCCAACTCGGCAAACGAAACCTGCCGGTACTGATTGCTGCGGGGGTCAATCGTGAAGGTCGCCGATTTGCCCAGCTCGGTCTTCTCCCGCACGTCGAAGGCCGACAGCAGCGGCGTCTCGCCCCACTCGACGTCGAATTCCTCCGCAAGCGCGGCAAAGTCGAGCGCGGCCGGCTCCTGCAGCTTGGAATCGTCTTCTTTGTTGGCGATGTAAGCGCTGCGGGCGCTGGCGTAGGCCCGCATCCGGGTCTGTAGCTTCTGGAATGCCTCGTCCAGTTTCTTTTGAGCCTTTTCGCGGGCCAGCTGGGTGCGAATCGTGTCTTCGACCTTTTCGTACGGCTCGTACTTCGGCTCGGGCTTTTTCTCAGTGTCGGCCGATTCGGCCGGCGCCTCGCCGGCGGCCGGCTGATCGGCGCCGTGCCGGCGCGGCCGCAGGTGCTTTCGGCCGCAGGCTTGCTTTCGGCCGGCGCATCGGCCGCAGGCTTGCCGTCGGCCGGCGCATCAGCCGACTTGTCTGCCGGGGCTTTGCCCGCGGCGGCCGGAGCGTCCCCCGGCTTGGCGCCAGCGGGCGCGGCCTGTTCGTTGCTCACCAGGCGGAAGGGCGAACGGCCGCCGGCCGGTTCGACGCCCGACGACTTGGGCGGCGCAGCGTTCTTGCCGGTCGGACTCTTTTCGGCCGCTGGTTTGTCGCCGCTGGCCGGCTCGCCGGGCTTTTCCGTGGCGGGTTTGTCGCCGTCCGTCTTTTCCGTGGCCGGCTTATCGGTCGCGGGTTCGTCGGGTCCGAGCGGGTCTTCGTTTTCGCCCGGCTTGGCGGCCGGAGTTTCCTCTTTGGCGGGGGGCAGGGCGAGCTCGCGGAACTGCACGGCCTTGTTTTTCTCGTAGTAGTCGTGCATTTCCTCGGACGTGACTTGACCGCTCATCTTCTCGGTCAGCTTCTCCAGGTTCGCCTGGAAGAACTGGAAGGCGATCTTCTGCGGCTCCTTGAAGCCCGGCTCGGGCGAATAGGGCTCGGGCAGCCGGTTCTGGTAGCGCTCGAAGAACTTTTGCAGCTCATCGTCGGTCGGTTGGGCCACGTCCTTGAGGAACTGCTCGGCCTTGACCGGCAGGACCCAGGCCTCGGCCTTGAGGTTGAGCTGCTCGAAATACTCCCAGCGCTCGGCCGGCGGCATGCCCAACGTCGCCAGGCGGAACATCTGGGCGTAGCGCGAGGCCAGCAATTCGCGGCGCAGGCCCTCGAACAGATAGGTCTGGCTCATCGGGATGCGGCCGTCGGGCTTGAGCGCGGCGATGATGTCGCGGAGCTGGCCGTACGCGCTGCCGGCATACACCCGCAGCAGGTCGTTGACCGCCCGATCGCTGGCGACCATGCCCATTTCCTCGGCCCGGTGGGCCAGGACGATGGTTTCGATTGCGGCCTCGTCGCCGGGCGGCGTCGCGCGGCCCATCAATTGCTGACTGAGGTATTCGGACAAATTCCGAGCGTAGGTGTTGATTTGCTCGGGGCGCACGCCTTTGCCCTCGGTCTCCTTGAGGACCCGGGCCCGGACCACTCGTTCCAGAAAGATGCCGACCCAGCGCCTTTGCTCGCGGATCGCGATCAGGTCGGCCCGGCGGTAATTGCCGTAGTTGGTCCGCACCACGACGGGATTCTGCGGGCCCTGCGTGCCGCTGAGGATCTTGATGACCGGGTCCAAAAACACGAAGGCGATCATCGCCGCGACGCTCACGACCGCCAGCAGCACCCGCTGGTTGCGGCGAAACATTGCAAAGGGACTTGCCATCGACAAATACTCCTCAAACGAGTCGTCCGCCGGACTCGGGTGGCCGGCGGGACCCTTGACAGCCGGGTGGGCGGGGTAGTATTGATTTGACGGTTGTGTCGCTTGGGTTGGCCCCGGGTTAGCCCGGACCGACTCGCAAGCATCGCCACCGACGGGGCGCTACCCAGAACAGCGAAACGATTGTAGCGCCACGCGACGTAAATGCAATCCCAAAAGGAGTCTGGGAGTTTCTCGCCCCGCTGCGATGGCAGCCCTTGGGGGACGTATTCTTGGCTGGCGACCGTCGCCGGCCGGAGCCGACGTCCGCCGCGGCCGAACGGATTGCCCCCCGGGCCGCAGAAGCTGCTGCTGATGTCCCATCGACCGGGCCCGCTGCTCGTGGTCGATGGCGGGAGAGGTGGGCCGCTGCGAGCAATTCCACCTGGAGCGGCCGGGTCGTAACAGTTAGGGCGGAGGTACCGCCCACGAACAGACAATTCAGGAACCAGCCCCCGGATGGCAGATTTACCAATGTGGTAATTTCTGCCTAGACCCCTCAGCTTTCCCCCCAAGACGCGGCATGGCCAAAAAAGCCTCAGCACGAAACGGCAAGTCGCTTGTGATCGTCGAGTCGCCGGCCAAGGCGCGGACGATCAGCAAGTTTCTGGGCCGCGACTTTACGGTCGAGGCCAGCATTGGCCACGTCCGCGATCTGCCGCAGGGGGCCAAGCAGATCCCCGAGGAATTCAAAGGCGAGGATTGGGCCTACCTGGGCGTGAACGTCAATCAGGACTTCAACCCGGTCTACATCATTCCGCCGGGCAAGACGGCCCAGGTTCGCAAGCTCAAAGCTCTCCTCAAGGACGCCAAGGACCTCTACCTGGCGACCGACGAAGACCGCGAGGGGGAAGCCATCAGTTGGCACCTCAACGAGCTGCTGCGGCCCAAGGTGCCGGTCCATCGCCTGGTGTTTCACGAGATCACCAAGGAAGCGATCCACGCCGCGCTCGAGCACCCGCGGAAGATCGACGACGACCTGGTCAAGGCCCAGGAAGCCCGGCGGATCATCGACCGGCTGTACGGTTACGAGGTCTCGCCGCTCCTGTGGCGCAAGGTGCGGCCCAAGCTCTCGGCCGGCCGCGTGCAGAGCGTGGCCGTGCGGCTGATCGTCGAGCGCGAGCGGCAGCGGATGGCGTTCCGCTCGGCCACCTACTGGGATCTGCTCGGCCGCTTCGCCAAGCAAACGGAGCGGCAGCTCGCAAACGACGCTGAACAACAATTCGCGGCCGAGCTGGTTTCGGTCGACGGCCGAAAAATTCCGGCCGGCAAGGATTTTGATCCGGCCACGGGCAAGCTCAAGGATCCGGCGCTGTTGCAGCTCGACGAGCAGGGGGCCAGCCAATTGGCGGCCCGGCTGCAGAGCGGCGAGTTCCACGTCGCTTCGCTCGAAGACAAGCCGTACACGTCGAAGCCGTATGCTCCGTTCACGACCAGCACGCTGCAGCAAGAGGCCAACCGCAAGCTCGGCTTCACGGCCCGGCGCACCATGCAGGCCGCCCAGAGCCTGTACGAAAACGGCCACATCACCTACATGCGTACCGACTCGACCAATCTGGCCAGCGTGGCCGTCGAGGCGGCCCGCGAGCTGGTGGCCTCGCAGTACGGCAGCGAATATTTGCCCGCCCAGCCGCGCCAGTACGTGACCAAGGTCAAGAATGCCCAGGAAGCCCACGAGGCGATCCGTCCCGCGGGCCACCCGTTCGATTTTCCCGAGCAGCTGCGGGGCGATCTGAACGCCGACGAATTCAAGCTCTACGACCTGATCTGGAAGCGGACCATCGCCAGCCAGATGGCCGACGCCCGCGGCCGGCGGATCACAATCACCGTCGAAGGCGCGGGCGCCGTCTTTCAGACGGGCGGCAAGACGGTCGACTTTCCCGGCTACCTCCGGGCGTACGTCGAAGGCAGCGACGATCCCGAGGCCGACCTGGCCGAGAACGAACGGCTGCTGCCGAGCGTCACGGTGGGCGAGCGAGTCCATTGCCGCGAGCTGGAATCGAAGAGCCACACCACCCAGCCGCCCGCCCGGTTCAGCGAAGCCTCGCTCACCCGGGCCCTGGAAGAGCTGGGCATCGGCCGCCCGAGCACGTACGCTTCGATCATCGACACGATCCTGGCCCGCGAATACGTCTTCAAAAAGGGCGGGGCCCTGGTGCCCACCTGGATCGCCTTCGCGGTGGCCCAGTTGCTCGAAGCCCACCTGCCGAATCTGGTCGACTACCGCTTCACGGCCCAGATGGAAGACGATCTGGATGCGATCAGCCGCGGCGAAGCAGGCCACGTCGACTACCTGCGCGGATTCTACTTCGGCAACGGCACGCCGGGCCTCAAGCGGCAACTGGCCGACAAGGCCGAGCAGATCGACGCCCGCGACATCAGCCGGGTGCGGATCGGCCAGCCCGAGGGGGGCGATACGATCTTCGTCCGCAACGGCCGCTATGGACCGTTCCTCGAACAAGGCGAACGCCGGGCGAGTATTCCCGACGAAACCCCGCCCGACGAACTGACGATCGAGCGGGCCCTGGAGCTGCTCAGTCAATCGCAGGCCGCCGAAGAGCCGCTGGGCGTCTGTCCCGAGACGCACAAGCCGGTCTATTTGAAGGTCGGCCGCTTCGGACCCTACGTGCAGCGGGGCACGCCCGAGGACGAGGAGAAGCCCAAGAACGCTTCGCTGCTCAAGGGCATGAAGCCCGAGGACGTGACGCTGGACGTGGCCCTCAAACTGCTCTCGCTGCCGCGCAACCTGGGGCCGAACCCGACCGGCGGCGAGTCGATCGTCGTTTCCAACGGCCGCTTCGGACCGTACGTCAAATGCGGCGAAGAAACTCGCAGCCTGCCGGCCGGGATGTCGCCGATCGACATCACGCAGGCCCAGGCGCTGGAGCTGCTGGCTCAGCCCAAGGCGCTGCGGCGCGGGTTTGGGGCCAAACGCGAGCCGCTCAAGGTGTTTCCGCCGTCGACCGTCACCAAGCAGCCGATCCAGTTGCTCGAAGGCCGCTACGGCTTGTATCTGGCCGACGGCGTGACGAACGCTTCGCTGCCCAAGGGGGCGAACCCCGACGAGCTGACCTTCGAGCAGGCCGAAGAGCTATTGGCCGCCCGCGCGGCGCTGGGTCCGCCGAAGAAGAAAGCCGGCCGCGGCAACCGGCGCAGGGCGCCGAAGGCCACGGCCGCGGTCGCCGCGGCTTCGCCCAAGGTCGCCCGCAAACAGCCGGCCGCGAAAAAGCCGGCCAAGAAAGCCGCCGCCAAAAAAGCCGCCGCCAAAAAAGCTTCTCCCAAAAAGCCGGCCGCCAGCAAAACCCGCCCGGCTCCCTCCGAGCCGATCGACTCGATCGCGCCGTTCTAGGCGCTGCTCGCCGCGATCGTCTGGCGGGGCGCGAAGGCGCGCTCGTTTTTCAGATAGCGATATTGCTGCCCGCAGTTGGGGCAGATCGCATCCAGATCGCGTGCAGTGCGGAATCTGACGCCCGGCCGGTCGCGCTGCAATGGATCGACCTCGGCTCGCCACGCCGCGTCGGCTAGCCGCAGCGACTCGCTGCCGAGCGTCGCGCCGCATGACAGGCAACTGAATCGCTGGGCATCGCTTTTCCGGCGGCGCATGTCGAGGGCCTCGAGCACTGCAACGGTCGGCAACACTACCGGCAGCAGCGCGACGAGGAGAACAATCGCCCCGAGCAAGCCGAACGTGAGCAGCGCCTGCCCGACGACACCTTTTCGCAATGGACGCGCCTCAAGGACCATTCAAAGCTTCCGAATCGCCGTGATCTTCAGACCTGTCATCCGGCACAACGGACGGAATCAGCCGCAGATTTCACAGATTTCACAGATTGCGTCTCTACGGAGGAGCTCCGCGAAATGGCTTGTCCTCCTCGTCCGCATCTCCCGTATCCCCAGTCATCCCCCGTATCTCAAAATCTTTGCCCGTCGCCTCGCAGCCCGCTCGGCCGGCTCAAGGCGCCTGCGGCGGACCAAACCGGAGCAAAAAGCGTTTCAAGCCCTCCACATCCCAGCGATCGCTGCGGTAGGCGAGATAGCCGTCGGGCCGGACGAGGAACAGCCCGCGCGGCGCGTGCGGCGTGATGCCGAAGTGATTGAAGGCCTGATTGTTTTCGGCCCGCACGATCCGCTCGTCGCGGCCGGTCAGCGTGTAGGCCACCACGTGCGTTTGCAGCTCCAGGCCGGACAAATGGGGCAGGGCGGCCAGCTCGGCCAGAATTTCGTCGATCTCGTCGCGCGCGAGCGGCGCACGCGACATGGCCAGCACGTCGAACCGATAGCCGTCGACGAGCCGGAACACGTCGACGTCGCGAGTCGCCAGGCCGTTGGGCGCACGGTGCCCGGCCGTGAGCCCGTCGCGCCACGCCCGCGCAGCCTGCGGCGACGGATCGTCGCAGACGAACTCGCCGGGCTCGTAGCGGATGCCCAGCTGCGAGATGAAGTGAAACGCCTTGTTGCGGATCACCTCGCTCCGCGACGCGGTGGCGGCAAACAGCGGCACGATCAGGTTCCGCGCCGCCGCGACCCAGGGCGAAGGGCGAGCTCATGCCCGAAAACAGCCGGTCGGTATAGGCCAGCAGCTTCTGGCCCACCGGCCAGCGCTCGGCGTGATACGTTTCGAGCAGGGCAGGGGGGCCGCCCCGCAGCACCAGGGCGATCTTCCAAGCCAGGTTGGCCGCGTCCTGCAGGCCGGTGTTCATGCCCTGTCCGCCCACCGGGCTGTGGATGTGGGCAGCGTCGCCGGCGACGAACACCCGGCCCTCGCGGTACCGGTTCACCCCACGATGATGAATCCGATAGCCGGTGACCCAGACCGGATCGGATAGCTTCACCTCCAGCCCCGACGCGCTGCGGAGCGAATCTTCGACCTCGGCCAGCGTGGCCGGCTCGGCGCCGCTGGCCTCGGCCGCGGCGACCGTGCTGGGCTCGCCCACTGGCTTGATGACGATGAACCGGCACAGATCTTTTCCGCGCAGCGGCAGGTAAACGGCCAGGTTCTGCCCGCGGAGAAAAATTTTCAGATGCTCGTAGTCGAGTGGCCAGTCGACCTTGCAGTCGGCTAGCAGAAAGCCCTGGGGATACGGCGCCCCCTCGAACCGCAGGCCCAGCGTCTTGCGGACCGTGCTGTGGGCCCCGTCGGCGCCGATCAGGTAAGCGGCTGACACCGTGCGCATCGCGCCCGAGCGGTCGCGCAGCTGGGCCGCCACGCCTTGGGCCGACTGAGTGAAGCTGGTCAGCTCGATGTTGTGCCCGACGTGCACACCCTGCCGGGCCAAATCGTCGACCAGGATCGCTTCGAGCTCCGACTGGGGCAGCATCAGGACGAACGAGTAGGGCGTGTCGCTGCGGCCCAGGTCGTCGATATTCAGCTCGCCGGCCTGCTTGCCATCGACATAGATCTGGGCTCCGCAGGCGATGAACCCGCGTCGCAGAACTTCATCGGCCACGCCGATCTTAAGCAGCAGCTCGAGCGACTTCGACTGCACGGCGAGCGCTCGCGACTCGTGGGCCTGCTGCTCCCCCTTGTCGACGATCCGCACCCGCACGCCGCAGCGCGCGAGCAATGCCGCGGCCATCAACCCCGTCGGGCCCGACCCCACGACCAGCACGTCGGTCGTTTCTGCTTCCGGCGAGCCATGCGTATCGACAGACATCGGAGAAGTCCTTAACTGCTCGATCGACTCCGATTCGGAGAGGAGTCATCCACAGATTTCGCAGATTTCGCTGATTGGAATTCGCTGGACACCAAGCCTTGTCGGCGGCGCCCACCACACTCCGCCACATCTCCCGTATCTCCAGTCATCCCCCGTATCCCCATCACTCTCTCCGAAAATCGGAACCCGAGCAAAGAGTTGCAATTCCCTTTCGTAATCTGTACTACTAACCGGCAACTTCTTTCCGTTTGGCGAAGATTTTTTCACGCGGCGGCGGTGAGCTTTGCGGTATCTGCTTGTCGGGCCGCGAGTAACGCGGTGATTGCCAAACGCCCTTTGCTGGTGACGAGATAGCGGTGGGTCTTGGGAACCTTGCGGATCAGGCGATGGGCCCGCAGGAGCCGAATCCAACGCGTCACGGCGGCCGATCGGCGCCGCTGCTGTTGCTGGTCGGGGGCGGCGGAGTCGTAGAGCAACGGCTGCAGGTCTCGATTGCGGAATCCGTGGATGACGAACTCGCCCCGGCTGATCGCTGCCAACAACCGAGCGTCATCGGCCGAAAGCGGGTTGAGCGCGCGGGCGCGTTGGTCCTGCCGCCGGACGGGACGGCACAAGGGTTCCGCGATTTCGGCCAGGGCGGTCGTTTCATCCACGTCGGCCAGCCCGTCCAGATCGCGCTCGTTGGCGGCCTGGCAGAGTTGGGCCCGGCGATGGGTGTCGGCCACGCCTTTGCGCAGGTCAGCGCCAGGCTTTGCCGCCGCGAGCGTCCCCCTCCTTGGGGCGAAACACTTTCATGTCCCGGGGGTGATTGATGGTCGTTTCGATCCGCAACACCGAGCCTTGCTTGTCGTACATCTTCAGCGAATTGCGGCCCAGCCGGTGTTTGACCCGCATCCCCTCGGGGCGTTGACGCAGATCGCTGGTCAGCTCCTTCTCGAACCGTCCCCAGTAGAGGCCTCGCTGGGCAGGCACCTTGCGCCCAGGAATCGCAACACCTCGCGGGTGCCGAAGGAACTCATCGCGTGCCGCACCAGTCGCGGATACAACTCGGCCAATTGCCCGGCCGAGCGAAACATCACGTCGCTGGCCCATTCGCTCTCGTCGAGCGACCAGTAGTAATTCATGGGCCACGACGCCAGCACGCTGCCTCGTAAGGGAAAGACCTGGGCGGCAATCGAGTCCAACAGATCGGGCCAGTTGATCCGCAATTGTTTGTCGAGCAGCCGCTGGGCACGTGGAACGTCTGCGACCCGGGTCAAACAATTCTCGCGTCGCAAATAGGCGACGCCCTCCCGATCCAGTTCGCGGCACAACCATTCGCGGCCGTTGAGATAGATCCGCAAGTCGAAGGGGAACCAGGTCTGCAATCGGGCGTGCATCCAGCCCAGCCGGGGATGAATGAAATAGGCATACGAGTGCAGGCACTTGCGTTGGCAACTCTGCAACTCCAAGTGCCGTGTCTGTCGATTGCGGTGGACGTCGTACGAGCGGCACACCTCGACGCAGGTCAGCACGCACACGAGCCTTTGGCGCACGTCGTCGGCCGCGGCAATCCGCCGCGCAACCTGTTCCTTGTCCGTGGAACTGCTGGCCAGATACTTCACCGGTCGGTCGGCGTCCGCTGCCAATTTGACCAGCGACTGCCGCACCTGCTCGGTCACGCCCAGCACGTATTGCTTGAAGTCCTTGAGCAACACCTGCGACCCCCAGAGAAACTCCATCATTCCGCCGGTGTGAGCCAACGGTCGCAGCGTTCCCCGGAACCGCAATCGATCAAAACCGTTCAACACCCCGATGACACGGCCCAGATGGCGCTGTAAAAAACGCTTCATGGCGCGGCTCCTGAAGACTGAAGTGCAGTTTGCTAACCACACCTTAGTCCAAGGAGCCGCGTCCTTCATCCATCCCGTTTTGGTTGCGGCCACCGGCCGCGCTGCGAAATCTGCGAAATCTGTGGACGATTCCTCCTCTTTGTTGATCGCCTGCGTATCTCGCCGCCGTTTCCGCACCAATCAACTGAACCCCGCCACCGGATGCGGAATGTACGGCTGCTCGAGCGACGCGATCTCCTCGGCCGAAAGTTTCAACTCGAGCGCCGCTGCGGCGTCTTCAAGATGCTCGGGCTTGGTCGCACCGACGATCGGGGCCGTCACCGCCGGCTGGGCCAACAGCCAGGCCAGCCCCACCTGGGCCCGATTGACGCCGTGGGCTGCGGCCACCGCGCCGACCCGGTCGATCACCTGCCGATCGGCCTCCTGCGTGGCCGGGTGGGCGTAGAGCGTCTTGCCGAATTCATCGGTTGCCGCCCGCTCGGTGGCGTCGGCCTGGTCCCACGCCCGGGCGAGTCGGCCCCGGGCCAACGGGCTCCAGGGAATCACGCCGATCCCCTCGGCCCGGCAGAGACCCAGCATCTCGCGCTCTTCCTCGCGGTAGAGCAGGTTGTAATGGTTCTGCATCGAGACGAATCGCGTGGCCCCGAGCCGATCGGCCACGTGCAGCGCCGTGCAGAACTGCCAGGCATACATCGACGAAGCCCCCAGGTAGCGGACCTTGCCCCACCGCACGAGGTCGTCGAGGGCCCGGAGCGTTTCGTCGATCGGCGTGTCGTTATCCCAGCGGTGAATCTGGTACAGATCGATGTAATCGGTGCCCAGCCGCCGCAGACTGCCGTCGATCTCGGTGAGGATCGCTCCGCGCGACAGGCCCTTGCCATTGGGCCCCTTGCGCGTCTGATGGTAGACCTTGGTGGCGATGACGATTTCGTCGCGCTTGGCCAGCTCGCCCAGGGCCCGGCCGACGATTTCTTCGCTGGTGCCGTCGGAATAGGAATTGGCCGTGTCGAAAAAGTTGATGCCCAGCTCCAGCGCCCGGGCAATGAACGGCCGGCTGCGCCGTTCGTCGAGCGTCCAGCTATGGGCACCCCGCTCGGGCACGCCATAGCTCATGCAGCCCAGGCAGAGCCGCGAAACCTTGAGTCCCGAATTGCCGAGCCGGGTGTATTGCATGATTCCTTGCCTAAAGCCTGGCGCGAATCGCGCGCCCACGAATCGTCGCGCGGCGACACGATTAACCGCCCTGCGCCTGCTGCACAACTGCGGTCAGCAGCTCAAGTAGTTCGGCCTTGTGCACATTTATCGCAGAGGATTGATTGCGAGATTGGGTAAAGTACGGCCCATCCGCGATAAGCGAGACAGAGCCGCTGTCGAAGACGGATAGCGTCACCGGGTATATCCCAAAAAGGCCGATCTGTGTGTAAACAAAACCTTGATGCGGTGACCGAAGCAACTTGATGCATTCATGCAACTCACGCTCGCTCGTCAAGATGTCCAAGACGGCGCACTCGACCGCGATTCCCAGCAGGATCTGGTCGTCTCGGCGTTCAACCTGGTGGTCGATTATCAACGATGGCGCTTTTAAGAATGGCAACGTCACAGCGCGGCGAGGGGATGGAAAAAAGGCGACACTTGCGGCACGCGCCCGAACGTCGGTGCGTGGCTGTGCGTTACTCCCCAATAATCTTCACCAGCACCCGCTTCCTTCGTCGCCCGTCGAACTCGTAATAAAAGATGTGCTCCCAGGGGCCGAGGTGCAGTTTGCCGGCGGTGATGGCCACCACGACTTCGCGGCCCATCACTTGGCGCTTGAGATGGGCATCGGCATTGTCCTCGCCGGTGCGGTTGTGCTGGTAGCGGGCCGCCGAGGCGTCGAAGGGGGCCAGCTTTTCCAGCCAGACGTCGTAATCGTGGTGCAGGCCCGACTCGTTGTCGTTGATGAACACCGAGGCCGTGATGTGCATCGCGTTGACCAGGACCAGCCCCTCCTGCACGCCGCTGGCCGCGACCAGCCGCACCACCTCGTCGTGCAGCGAGACGATCGCCCGCCGCTGGGGCACTTCCAGCCAAAGTTCTTTGGTGAGCGTCTTCATGCCGTCATGCTACGAATGCCCGGCGGCGGCCGCAACGGCCGGCCACTTGTGAAGTGGAGGTTTGCAAAATCGACCGCAGGAGACGAATCCTTCGCCGACTGCTTGGCCACCGCGCCCCACGTCGGCGACGGATTCGGCTCCTGCATACGTGGCCCCGGCCGACATTGGTAATTGCGTTCGCCCACTCCCATCGCTCATAATCGGGCAACTCTTTCGGCCGGCTCGAGCCCGGTTGCCATCGCGGAGCAAGATCATGACGCACAAATCGCTCGGCATCGCTGCGGCATCGATTGTCCTGGCAACCCTGACTGGTTGCGGGCCGTCGACTCCCCAGGAGCGGCTGACCGGCCGCTGGGTCGGCACGCCCGAAGTGCGCGAGGCCGTCGACGCGATGGTTCAGCAGGCGGCGCCCGGGCAGGAAGTAAACCCGCTGGCCCAGGGTGCGGCCCGGTTCCTGGGCAAGGCCCTGGCCAAGGCCACGATGTCGGTCGAGCTCGATCTGCGGCCCAGCGGCGCGGTGTTCGTCCACGGCAATACCGAGCTGTTGGGTCTGCCCCCCGACTGCGACGGCACCTGGCAGGTGATCTCGGCCGATCAGGACCGCGCGGTCGTCGAGTTCGACATCGACGACAAGACGATCCGGGCGAAGCTCGTACTGCGCGACGCCGACGAATTCATGCTCAAGCTCGAAGAGCCGAAGGCCGCGGCCGCCGCTCCTGCCGCAGCGCAGCCCTCCGCCCCCGAGCAGCCGCCGAGCACTCCCGCGCCTGCCGCCACCAACGACGACAACAAGACCTACGAAGACGACGACCCACCCGCCAAACCGGCCACCGCGGCACCGGTCGCCCCATCGCCGACCAACCAACCCGCGAGCAGTCAGCCGCCGCCCAACCGGCCGGCCCAGCCCGTAGCGGCCAAACCCGGTGAAAAGCAACCGGACAAGCAGCCTCCCGCGGCGATCCTCTTCAAGCGATCGTCGAGCTGACGCGCGGCGATCGCGGTTCCCGCCGCGTCCGAGCGCGACCCGTTTTACCCACCCCAGGCGGAAGAACCCCCGAATGAGCGACGGATCCTCGCCCGACTCGACCGTAACCATCACCGAAACCTCTCCCTGGCGCAGCGAAGACGTCTGGGCCATCTGGCTCGGGGCGGCGATTTTGCTGGCCGCGCTGGCCGCCACCTGGTGGTCCCGCCCGGCCGATCAGGCCGAGCGGCTGGAGCGCTACACGCACCTGAATGCCGAGCTGAAAGAGCAGGAGCGGAGCGACGCGCCCGACAAGAAAGCGACGGCGGCGCATCGCCAAGCAGGTGGACGAAGCCCGGTCCGGCCTGGCCCTCAATCCGCTCAAGCATTGGGTGGCCAAGGTCGGTGCTTGGGATTCCGATCCGCGGGCAGCCCTGGTCGACAAGCAGGGCAACAGCATCCTGCCGGGCCTCGTCGGCGTGCTGGTGATCGTCTCGGTGCTCTACAGCGTCGGGTTGGCGGGCATCGGCCAGGCCTCGCGCTGTTTCCGCTGGCGCTGGTCTTCGTGTTCGCGCTGGCGACGTTGGCCTTCATGCTGGCGGGGCAGAAAGTCGTCAAGCACTACAACCTGGAGTACGCGCTCTGGGCCCTGGTGGTCGGCCTGATCGTGAGCAATACGGTCGGCACGCCGCGGTTCGCCTTGCCGGCGGTGCGGACCGAATTCTACATCAAGACGGGCCTGGTCCTGCTCGGGGCCGAAGTGCTGTTCAATCGCCTGCTGGCGTTCGGCGCACCGGGCATCTGCGCTTCCTGGACCGTGACGCCAATCGTGCTCGTCGGCACGTACATCTTTGGCCAGAAGGTGCTGAAGATGGAATCCCGCAGCCTGAACATGGTCATCTGTGCCGACATGTCGGTCTGCGGCGTCTCGGCGGCGATCGCCACCGCCGCGGCCTGCAAGGCCAAGAAGGAAGAACTGTCGCTGGCTATCGGACTGTCGCTGGCGTTTACCGTAGCGATGATGGTCGTGATGCCGCCGATCATCGAATGGATGGGCCTGGGGCCCGTGCTCGGCGGGGCCTGGATCGGTGGCACGATCGACTCGACCGGCGCCGTGGCCGCGGCTGGCGGCATGCTCGGCGAAACGGGCCTCGCGGTGGCGGCCACGGTCAAGATGATTCAGAACATCCTGATCGGCTTCGTGGCCTTCGGCGTGGCCGTGTACTGGGTCACGGTGGTCGAACGGGGCGAAACGAGCCGCCGCCCCAGCGTCGGCGAGATCTGGCGGCGGTTTCCCAAGTTCGTACTCGGGTTCCTCGCCGCGTCGATCTTATTCTCGTGTCTCTCGCTGGGCGGTCCCGAACTGCAAGCCACGACCGGCGCCGTCATCAGCGGCACCAGCGAAACCTTGCGCGGCTGGCTGTTTTGCCTGGCCTTCGTGAGCATCGGACTGGAGACGAATTTCCGCGAGCTGAGCCGGTTTCTGGTCGGCGGAAAGCCGCTGGTGCTCTACGTCTGTGGGCAGGCGTAAACCTGGCCCTGAGTTTGCTCGTTTGCTGGTTGATGTTCGAAAAGGTGTTTCCCGATGTCGGTCGTGCCTTGGCCCGCTGACCCGGCCCCGCGGCCCGATCGCCGCGGCCTAACGTCGCTCTTGCTGCTCATCGCCGGCGGTGCGCTGGTTTGGCTGGCGGTGCTGCCGCTGGTGGGTCGGCAGCCGGCCGTGCGCACCGCGATCGACCGCAACGAGCGGTTGGGAATCGATCCGGCGGCCAAGTTCTACACCGAGCTGCCCTGCATGCCGGCGGTCTATGCGCGGGTGCAGCGATCGCTGGAGCCGCCAGGGGCGGTCGCGCACTGGCAGCGCAGGTAGCCGTGCGAAATTCTGCGCGCGCGAATTGCCGGCGGAACAACGACCTCAACGATTGCCGCACCCTCACCCTACCCTCTCCCTGGGAGGGAGAGGGGTTTGAAGGCGACGTTTTTCTCGGTCGCGGTGTCAGCTCACCAACTTGGCGTCGAGCGTGATCTTGGCCGCGGCCAGTAGCTTCGAGATCGGGCAGTTTTTCTTGGCCGTCTCGGCTTGCTCCTGGAATTTGGCGTCGTCGATGCCCGGCACCTTAGCCTCGGTCACCAGGTCGATCTGCGGGATGGAGAAGCCCGCGTCCCCTTTGGCCAGGTGGACCTTGGCCGTGGTGTGGACCTGGGTCGGCTTGAAGCCGGCCTGCGACAGCCCGTGGGCAAAGGCCATCGAGTAGCAGCCGGCATGGGCGGCGGCGATCAGCTCTTCGGGGTTCGTGCCTTTGCCGTCCTCGAAACGGGAGGTGAACGAGTAGTCGGCCTGCAAGGCCCCGCTGCCGAGCTTGATCGAACCGTGTCCGGACTTCAGGTCGCCGGACCAGACTGCTTCGCTAGTGCGTTCGGGCATGGTTTATCTCCCTGGCTGCGGTGAATGTCGTGTCGCGGCAGCTGCTCGCCGCCGGAGCCGTGGATCATACCGCAAATGAAGCGACCTGGCGAATTGTCGCAGACCTGGACAGTGGATCGGCTTGAGAATTTGCCGCGTTGGCTAATCCCAGACAGAAATGCACCGCTGACGACCCAGTTGCCATTTTGTTTTTTTAGGGTGTATGAGTACCCAGTTCCGTCCAACCCACCTGCAACTACAAAACCTTGAGCCACAACTTCAGTGTCGGAAACCCATTTGATTTTCGAGACGACTAACTTCAATCCTTGCTTTCCGCTCGCCGCGTCGGTCACCGTGTTAAGGGGAGCGACTAATTTGGCGTCAGAACCCTTTTGCAATTTGGCCGTCACATCCCTGAATCGCCCCATGAACCCTGCCGGAGGATCGACAGACTCGCCCGCTTTATCAATGAGAGTAAGGAAAATAGAAGTCGGATTTGTGATTCGCCATTTGGTGCCGAAATATGGACTCCACGATATTGGCTACCTGCCCCTTTCGCGGACTATCTTCTCCGCGTGCGTTGCACGCCGACGCTAGAATAACGACGAACAGGAACGCTGACTTCATGGCGTGTTCCTTTCATTATCGTGCATGGAGTCGCTGATCGGCATCGTCGCATAGCCCCCTCACCCGGCGGTCCCTCACCGCTCTTGCGGCACCACTTCGCCGCCGGCCCGGGTGAGCAGCAGCTTGAGCGTCGCCGGCTTGATGTCCTTGCTCAGCATCTGCACCGAGCCGTCGGCAAAGCCGACGAGGTAGCCGCCGTCCGGCAGCAGGCGGAGTCCCTTGGTGATCTCGCGCGGATCGTATTCCCAGTCGTCGGGCTTGGTCCAGGGCACCGCGTGCTCGTCGTCGGCCTCGATCAGCATGATCGTGTTGCTGGTGCCGTCGGTGATCTCGCGGAGCTTGACGCCCGTCTGGCCGGGAAAGGCTGAGTCGGCCCCGCGCGGCGTCAGGTAGACCGTGCGGCCCGGCTCGGCCGCTTGCGACAGGGGCGAGCGGAGGACCGTCGGCATCCGCGGAATCAGCTTGCGGTTGTGCTCGCTGTCCCAGGGTTCGTCGAGATGGAACTGCTCGAACAGCGGAGCCTCTTCCAGGTACGGCAGCACCAGCACCCGCCAACTCAACAGCGGCTTGCCGTTCTTGGCGTGGACCGCGGCCGGAAACGCGCCGTTGGTGTCGTGGTAGTTGTGCATCGCCAGGGCCAGTTGCTTGAGATTGTTGATCGACTGCACCCGCTTGGCGGCGCCGCGGGCTCGATCGACCGGCTGCTTGAGCTGATCCAACAGCGGTTGGCCGGCCAGCTCCAGCACGACCTGGTTTTGGTTGGTTTTGGGGGCCAGCAATTTGCGCAGGCCGGCAGCGTCGGGAAACAGCCGGGCGAAGTCGGGCTGCTTGAGCAGCGCGTCGATCACGCCCGAGAGCAGGCCCGACAGTTCGCCGGCGGCTTTGGCGTCGCTGGCGTCGGCGACCAGTCTCGGCGCCAGCTTGGGCGGAGCTTCGACGCCCAGCGCCAGCCAGTTCAGCCCGCGCGAGACCGGCCGAGTCGAGGCCCCACCGAGCTCCGGCGGCAAGTTGGGCAGCAACTGCTCGACGACCTTACGATTGTCCTCCGTGGGCACCAGCAACACCTGAGCGGCCGTATCGCCCGCGGCGGCGAAGCCCTTGGCCAACTCGGGACGCGGCTCGCCCTTGGAATCGCGCACCCGGGCGACGGCCGCTTCGCTGCCGGCGACAATCGCGCCGGCCAACTTCTCGGTCGTCTCGAACGGCGCCTGGCCGAGAATCGCCAGGATGGCAGCCTCGTCGGCGTCTGGCGCCACCGGCACGATCAGCAGCGGCTCGCCGCCCGCCCCCAGCACGACGAAGGCGTCGCGGCCGCCGGCCTTGAGAAACATCTCGACCGATTCCTCGACCGCCGTGCGGGTGAATTCCAGCTGCTGCGGGTCGGCCGGCACCAGCCGCGCAAGATCGGCGAACAGCGCGTCGACTTTCACTCGCGACATGTCCGCGTGCCCGACCAGGGCCGCGTCGGGCGCAAGATACCGGGCAATGAACTTCGCCCGGGCGGCCGGATCGAACCGGGCCGGCTCCTTGGCTGTCACTCGTCCTGCCAGCGCCAGCGGCGCCAGCACTGCCAGACCGAACAACCACCAGCCAATCAGACGACGCTGCCGCATGAGATTTCCCTCGACTCCAGGATGAATCGGTTTCGCTTGTTTGGGCAGTTGCATTTGCTTCGCCCCAGGCCAGGTGCGCGGGCGGACCGGGGGCCAGACCGCCCCCATGTTTTACCGCGCTAGCCGCAATTCGTAACGGACCTCCAGGTTTTGTTCGGCCGGTTCCGCACCGGCCGCGGAGCCCAGCAGCCCCACGCCGTCGCGAATTGCGTAATCGAAGGGCCGGCCCGTCAGCGGGTCGTCGGGCACCGGAACCGCGCAGGATTTCGGCCAGGCTGCCCGGCAATTGCCCCTCATGGCTGGCGGCGTACATCCGCGCGGCTTCGATCACTCGCAGCAGGGCGACCTCGCGATCCATCCGGGCTTTCGCCCGCGATACCGCGCGGATGGCCGGCACGAGCAGCGTCGCGAGCGGAATGCTCTCGCGGCTGCGGCCTTCGGTTTGCAGATATTTTTCGGCGGCTTCCAGATGCGGCTGGGCTTGCCAGTAGGGAAAATACAGCCAGCACATCGAGCGATCGCGCAGCTCGTCGTAGGTCGCCAGGGCATCGACCGCAATGACTTCGAAGACGGGCATCGCATCCACTTCCCGGGCTGGCCGTCCGGCTTCGATCAACCGCCGCTTGGCATCCGGGTAGGCCTTCAGGGCCACGGCCGTTAACGCCAGTCGATTGAATGTTCTTTCGCCATCCCCCTGCAGCGAGCCCAATTCGCCGAGCACGCGATCGATCACCGCGAGCCAGTCGCGGGGGGCGTGGTCCCCATCGTGCAGGGCCCGCAGCTCGGGATACGAAAGATAAAGCATCGCCGACTCGACATCGGCCGCCCGCCGCATGTCGACGAGCGGCGCGGGCAGGGCGGTCAGGGCCCAGTACAGATTGGGTGCTTGCGGCTGCTCGATGAAGTCGCGCAGCGTGCGGCACATGACCTGCGAGATTGCAATGCCGACCAGTCCGTGGATCACCGTCGGTCCCTGAGCCACGTTTTGCCCCAGGGCGAAGCCATCCTGCAGCGTCCGCAGTGCGGCGTCCAATTGGCCTTCGGCGATTTGCAGCCGAGCCCGCACGGCCAGGTAGCGAGCCATGCCGCGGCTGATTTGCACCTCGGGCAAGAGCAGCGAGAACAGCGGCCGCTGGCCGAGCGGCAATTGCCAATCGCACTCGGTCGAGTGGGCGGCCAGGTCCAAATCGTCGAACCAGTTGTCCTGCGCCAGCGCCGCGCGGATCTCTTCCCGCGGCAACTCGGCCAGCGGCATTTCCTGCCACTTGGTGTACTGCTCCTGCCGGTCATTGTACGGCTGGCCGTGCTGATTGATGGCCAGCTTGGTGTAAATCAAAGCCGCGTTGCCGCGCTGCAAATCCCAGATCGGGGGCAGCAGCCGATAGCGGAGCACTGCCGCCGGCGGCGCGGCCGGATGGAGCGTCAGCTTGATCGGCGGCGGCGCGGCCGCTACCGGCCGAGGCTCGTCGGACCTCGCCGCCCGGGCCGCCAGCAGCAGCAGCCCGTACGTCAAAACCAGGAACTGGGAGTCAAACCGCCTCATGTCCGTGCTCCGGCAGGGTAGGGGAGGGGAGCGTCCGACGAACGCAGGCCGCCGGATCGCGCGCACCGCAGCAAGAGTTGATCGCGCAGCTGCAGAAACGAGCTCTGCTCGGCCGAATCGATTCGCTCGGGCGGGGCCAAATCGCGACGCGAGGTAACGTTGCGCGACAAGAGCTGCCGCCGCAGGTCCAGGTACTCAGGATCGCGGGCCCACAGCCACGCCCCCCGCCAACACGATCGAATCGGGGGCCGCTCCGCCGCGCCGGCCGAGAGACGCAGGCGGCCAGCGGGCCTGCGCTGATCTCCGTCCCAAGCGCGCCGGTGCATGGTCGGGCGGTGGTTGAGTGCTTTCCGGCAGAGTCGTCGCACCGGGGGCCGACGTCGCCACGAGCGGCCCGGGCCCGGCCGGATGCAACTGCCAGCCCGCCAATCCACCGGCCAAGGTGGCGACGAGCACGGCCGCGGCGAGCGGCAGCCACTGCTTCCAGGGCGACCGCGCCTGCACCGGCCGGCCAGGAACATCAGCCGGTTGCGGTCGAGCGTCGAGGCCGGCGCCAGCCCGGCCAGGCCGGCGGCCAGCGCGGCCGACTCTTCACTCAATGGGTCGTTTGCGGATCGTTCGAAGTGCATGGGAGCCCCAGTCGTTTTCGCAGGGCTTCGAGCCCGGCTTGATAACGCCGATGTGCCGTGCTGGCCGCAATTCCGGCCAGCGGACCAATCTCGGCAAACGTCAACCCACCCCACAAGTGCGCCACGATCACCTCGCGCTCGTCGAGCGGCAGCTCGGCCAGCGCCTCGCCCGCCGCTTGCGGATC
The DNA here is from genome assembly GCA_963828155.1 of uncultured Planctomycetaceae bacterium. Lineage (GTDB taxonomy): Bacteria > Planctomycetota > Planctomycetia > Pirellulales > PALSA-1355 > CAWCAX01. The sequence continues at coordinate 245,065 of CAWHDQ010000002.1, read as the reverse complement.
GAGGCCGGCCGCCGGATCGGGAGCGAACCAATCGACGCCCCGGGCCACGGCCCGCTCGTGCTGCCGTCGCCGCCGGGCCGCCCGGCCGGCGCTGATCGCGCCGTTGCGAACGGTGCGGTGCAGCCACGCCAGCACGTTGGGCGGCTCGACCGGTTGCCGGGCCAGTTGCACGAACGCTTCCTGCACGACGTCGGCCGGCGTGTCGCACCAGGAGCGCGCGTACAGCTCCAGCGCCGCTCCGCGCTCGTCCAGCAATCGCGCCAGCAATTCCGGTCCGATTCCACTCATGCCATCTCGCCGACCGGTGGGTTTTTCATCAGAATAACGCCGGCCGGGGGCATTCATCCCGCCGATAGCTGAAAAAAAGCCGGGAACCGGCAAAAATAGCCACGAAGACCGGCAGGAATAGCCACGAAGAACCGACAACGAGAGATAGCCACGAAAAACACAAAAAGACACAAAAAGCGGACGGCGGAGAAGAGCGAGTAACATCAGTCTCGGAGATCGTGCCAGATAACAAAACATCGAAGGCCGGAATGTGCCGCGCACGGGCTCAGCGCGGCGCGTAAAATTCGCCTTCCGTCTTTTCGTGCCTTTTTGTGTTTTTCGTGGCCATCCTTCTTCGTGGCTATCTGTTTTCGTGGCTATTCTCTTCTTCGTGGCCATCCTTGTTCGTGGCGATCCTTCTTCGTGGCTATCTGCCTTCGTGGCAATCTTCCCTCGTGCCTCGTTCGGCTGGAGTTGTAAATGCGTCAGCACGGCCCCTGGCAAATCCGCTCGACGGGCGAGGTCTATCGCGATCCCTGGATCGACGTCCAGCGGGATGAAGTCCTCCGGCCCGACGGACTGCCCGGCAGCCACGTGGTCGTGCGGATCAAGCCGGGCGTCGCCGTGCTGGCCCTAGACAGCGCAGGCAACGTTCACCTGACCGAAGAATTCCACTACGCCGTCGGCTGCGTCGGGCTCGAAGTGGTCAGCGGCGGCTGCGAGCCGGGCGAAGACCCGCTCGAGACCGCCCGCCGCGAACTGGCCGAGGAGTTGGGCATCCGCGCCGAGCGCTGGACCGACCTGGGCACGGTCGATCCCTTCACGTCGATCGTCGTTTCGCCCACAAGATTGTTTCTGGCCCGGGAGCTGACCTTCGGCCAGACCGATTGCGAAGGCACCGAGCAGATCGTGCGCCGCATCCTGCCCCTGGCTGCAGCGGTCGAGGCGGTGCTGGCCAGCCGGATCACCCACGCTCCGAGCTGCGTGACGATTTTGAAGGCGCAGTGGCTTCTCGAACGCGGGCATTGACGATTCTCCCAGTCGCATGCCTCGCTCGGCGACCGGCCCTGCCCGAGCATCGCGGGTCGGGCCTTGTTACACTCAAGGAGCCGGTGGCAGGTTGCCCTGGCCGATCGTTTCATCAGCACCGACGCCGAACCCTCTCGCATGAGCAAAAAACAACAGCACCTGGATCGGATCGAGCGCAGCGGCATCGTGGCGATCTTGCGGACCGAGCACGCCGCGCTGCTGGCCGACGTGGCCGAGGCGCTCGTGGCCGGCGGCGTCGAATGCCTCGAAATCACGTTCACGGTGCCCCGAGCGCACAAAGTGCTCGAAGTCGTGGCCGAGCAATTGGGCGACCGGGCGGTGATCGGGGCCGGAACTGTGCTCGATCCCGAGACGGCTCGGATCGCGCTGCTCGCGGCGCGCAGTTCATTGTCGCCCCCAACACGAATCTCGACGTCATCCGGATGTGCCGCCGCTACGATAAGCTGGTGATGCCCGGCGCGCTGACGCCGACAGAAGTGCTGACCGCCTGGGAAGCCGGGGCGGACGTCGTCAAGATTTTTCCCTGCGACATGCTGGGGCCGGGCCATCTGCGAGCCCTCCGCGGGCCCTACCCGCAAGTCCGGATGATGCCGACCGGCGGCGTGACGCTGGAGACCGTGGCCGCCTTTCTCGAGGCCGGCGCTTTTGCCCTCGGCGTGGGCACGAAGCTGGTCGAGCCGCGAGCGATCCGCGACCGCGATCTGGCCGGGATCGAGCACTCGGCCCGGCAGTATCTGGCCGCAATCGCCGACGCCCGGGCGAAGAAGTCGCTCTAGCGTCAAGCTTGATCGCAGCGTCGGCCGCTCAAAAACTCGCGCGGACCATCTGCATCGCCGCCCGGACCGACGGGGCCCGGCCCGCGAAAGCCAGACCGAGCACGAGCAGGCCCAAGAGCGCATCTTCGGCCACGGGCGAATAGCGGTAGGGGGCTTCGAAAGCGGCGCAGATCAGCTGCCGCAGCACTTCGATCTTTTGCACCAGCCCGCCGGAGAACACGAGCCGTCGCCAGGGTTCGTCGCCGCGGAGCCGCTGGGCGCAGGCGAGATAATTGTCGGCCATGTTCTGGAAGGCTGCCCGGAACAGATGGCCGACCGTCAGTTCCGCTTCGCGCAAGTTCGTCAGCTCGCCGCTCTCGCCGACGGCGCTGGCGAAGAAGCTGATCCTGGCTCGCAATTTTGGATCGCTGGCCTCCGCCGCCGCCGCGGCAATGTAGGGCCAAGGATCGCCGAGCTTCAGGCCCTGGCCGGTGGCCAGCTCGCTGAGCAGCGCGACGAGCGAGTTCAGTGCCCGGCCGGCGGGAATGGTAGTCACGGTGTTGACGTACAAATCGTCGACGAACGGCCGCGTTTGATAGGGGCCGAATTCGAGCCGGCGCGTCAGCCGGCTGACTTGCGAGCCGGTCGAGATGTTGAGCGACAATTCGTCCGGCTCGACCAGTGCCCCGACGAGCGAACATTGAAAGTCGCCGACCGGCGTGAAAACCGGAATCAGCTTGCCGGCACATTCGAACTGGCCAACCACCGTGCCCTGGCGGACGATCTCCGGCCAGATCAGTTGGTCGAGGCCAAGCCGCTCGATCACCCCGCGATGCCAGCGGCCGGCGGCCACGTCCAGCACGCCGTGGGCCTGGGCATTCGACGGCTCCGTCACCGGCCGCGTGCCGCAAAGATTCGCCACGACGAAATCGGCCAGGGCCACCGGCATCAGCCCGCCAGGCAGCCGGCCGTTTTCGGCCAGCCAGAACAGGGCCCCGACCGGCAAACCCGGCCGCAGCTCGGTCCCGCCCAGCGCAACGCGCTCCTCGGGCGTGAGCCGGCCGGCGAGGACGTCGAAATAACTGCCCCCGCCGCGCGGATGGGGCTGGGCCGCCCGTTCGTCGAGCCAGGTGAGCAAGTTCGAGCCCGCGGGCGAGCCGTACACGTCGGTCAGCACCAGGGCGTGCATCTGCGTCGAAAAGACGATGCCCTCGCACTCGCCGGCCTGCGGCAGCAAGCGGTCGAGCAGCGCCGGGCGGCGCCAGAATCGCGGCCGGATCATACTCATAGAAGCCCGGCGGCAGCCCTGCGAGCCGTTCGGGAAACGGCAGCCGCTCGACGTGTTCTGGCCTGAGCGAATGGGTGTCGAGCACGGCGCCCTTGATGAACGACGTGCCCAGGTCGATCCCGACGAGCGTCATCCGCGCCCCCTCCTAAAACGAAGACGAATGATCCGCAGATTTGACCGATTTCGCAGATTGTAATCGGCGAGGCAGCAGCGAGTCAGTCGTCGCGCTTCCCCTTTCCTCAATCTGTGTAAGCTGCGAAATCTGTGGATGATCTTCCGCTCTTCTTTTTCGCAACTTGCCATCGCGGACTGAATCCGCATCGTCGCGGTTAATCGATCCCTGCCGAACGCGGTTCATCCCGGTTGCCAGCACGCCGGTCGCGGGCGGGCGCTCGAATCGATTAGAATGGACGCTGGCCGGCCTGGGGACCAGGCGGCTCGCTGGGAGATGCCTGATGATGCGGAACGGAACTTCGATCGCGGTTGTCCTTGCCAGTCTGGCGTGCCTCGCGCCGGCCTGGGCGGGGGGCAATTCCTCGCCCAGCGACTTTACGGGTCAGGGCTACCGCATCCTCACCACCAAGGCCTACCTGCCCCCCGACTTTTCGCAGGACGTCTTCGACGAAGCCTGGACCACCTGGGAAGAGCCGCTCCGCAGCCAGGCCGCCGCGGCCACGCTCGAGGTGCGGCGGCAGATGGCTTTCGAGCGCTACGGGCTGACCAGCGACCCGGACGACCCGGCGCACAAGCCGCAGCAGTATGTCGTCGACGCGGCCGGCGGCTGGACGATGAACTGCCTGGCCTGTCATCAAGGCAAAGTGGCCGGCCGGGTCATCCCGGGCTTGTCCAACTCGCTGTTCGATCTGGAATCGCTCACCGAGGATACCCGGGCGGTCAAGCAGCGGCGGGGCATCAGCCTGACGCGAATGGACCTGGGCCTGCTCGTGATGCCGCTGGGCACGACCCGGGGCACGAGCAACGCGGTGATGTTTGGCGTGGCGCTGATGGCCCGTCGCGACGCCGACCTGAACGTGCTGCCCCCCGGTTTCCCGCCGGCGATGGTCCATCACGATCACGACGCCCCGGCCTGGTGGCACTTCCGCAAGAAAAAGCACTTGTATATCGACGCCTTCGCCACCAAGGGGCATCGGGCCCTGATGCAGTTCATGCTGATCAAGGAGAACGGGCCGGAGCGGTTCCGCGAATGGGAGCCCGACTTCCAGTCTGTCTATGAATGGCTCGAAGGGCTCCAATCGCCCAAGTATCCCTACACGATCAACCAGCCGCTGGCCGAGCGTGGCCGCGCGGTCTTCGATGACCACTGCGCCCGCTGCCACGGCACGTACGGCGCGGAGTGGACCTATCCGGAGAAGGTGATTCCCATCGACGAGATCGGCACCGACCGGGTCCGCTTCGACGCTTTGAACCGGACCCATCGGGCAGCCTACGAGGCGAGTTGGTTTGCCCACTATGGCTCGGAAAAAGCCGTGCTCGAGCCGGCCGGCTATGCCGCTCCGCCGCTGGACGGCATTTGGGCCACGGCCCCGTACCTGCACAACGGCTCGGTGCCCACGCTCTGGCACCTGCTGCATCCCACCGAGCGGCCGCGCGTCTGGCGGCGCACGGAAGACGGCTACGACCGCGAGCGGGTGGGCCTGGAAGTGCAGACGTTCGACCGCCGGCCGGCCGAAGCCACGACGAATCACCAGCGGCGGCAATACTTCGACACGACCCGCTTCGGCAAAAGCGCCGCCGGGCACCTGTTCGTCGACGAGCTGGACGAGGACGAGAAGCAGGCGGTGCTGGAGTATTTGAAGACGCTGTGATTGGTGACATAATACCGTTCGAGCTGCAGGCCTTCGCTCGCTACAATTCTTCGGTTTCCGAATAGAGAGTCCGCCGGCTTTTCGCTCGGTGCCGAGATGCCCGTGACGCTGCTGGATCGTTGCCAACCGCATAGCGTTCGGCGATTTCGACTAGCAGCCGAGCAACGGTTTCTCGATGGAGTTGAGTTGGCCAGGACTGGTCGCCGAACCGGCTCGATTTACATCTGGGGTTATTGTGCGGAGATGCTGCTCAAGTCCGCCTTCTTCAGCGCGAATGGTTATCCGTCCACGCGACCGATTTTAATGGCCGACCTGCGTGCCGCCGTTGCCAGGCGCCGCGGTATGGAGTCATTTGGGCCGGCAAGAACCTGCACGATCTCGTTGGTTGGGCAGAATTGTTGGTGGCATTTCGCGCCACAAGTCCTCGCCTCGCGTACAATAGTCCTGGGTTTCAATTGCAGGTCATTCACCGCGCAGGTGTGATTGCCCGTTACTGGCGAGAGGACTTGAGATACCATGAAAACGTTGCTTACCCACACGAACTGAATCAAGTTCGCGACGTCGTTTCTTGGTTTGTCGCGCACTCCCGCCTGTTATAGGTAGCCGACCAATGCCCTATTTTAAGCACAATGGAACGACCACTCGTCCGGACGCCAAATTAGCGGCCCGGCTCTCGCAAGAACTGTCCAACCCCCGAGATTCTGGCCAGCCCAGAATCATCGAAGAGGACTTCCCTTCTGGCGTCGTGCGTTTGACCGTACTTTGGGATGAGTGGGCGCGCATCGACGATGATGTACGCGTGGCTACGACACTGCAAGCATTTGATGATGCCGGGCGCACGACACTGCCCGCCGAGCAACTCTCGTGTTGTCATTCACGTTTCCCGAGGCTCAGGAGATGGGCATGCTGCCATTCGCCATCACGCCGCTCCTGCGAGCGAGCGATCGGGTCACGTTCACTCAAGCACGTGATTTGATGATCGACGAAGGGGCCTCCGTTCTCCTCGACGTGAACAAACCTCAACTGCGATTCGCCACGCTCGATGAGGCGGAGGCCTCCCTGCAGCGGCTCATCGGACGCATGCCCTCGAGCAAAGAAATCTGGGCTATCACGAAGGACGCTCCTTCGATGGCCGGCTAGCGTGCGATTACCCGGGCTCACGTCCACTTCTTTGGCGGCGACCGCATTGCGCGTAGGGGCTGCGAATTGACAAACAGGCTCAGCCCGGTAGGATGGGCAAAGTGGCTGCGGCGGCTCGACTTGCGAGCCGTCGGCGGCGGATTTCTGCGACCTTCACGGAGGTTTCGTCCCCAGCATGACTCAAATCGAACAAGCCCGAGCCGGCGTCATTACGCCGGAAATGCAATATGTCGCCAAACGTGAGGACCTCGAGCCCGAGTTGATTCGCGACGAGGTCGCCCGCGGGCGGATGGTCATTCCGGCCAACAAGGTCCACCTGACCAAGCGGCTGGAGCCGATGTGCATCGGCATCGCGGCCAAGACCAAGATCAACGCCAACATCGGCAACTCGGCCGTCACCAGCAACATCCAGGGCGAGCTGGAAAAGCTGCACACCGCGGTCCACTTCGGGTCCGACACGGTGATGGATCTGTCGACCGGGCGCGACATCGACAGCATCCGCCAGGCAATCATCGACGCCTCGCCGGTGCCGATCGGCACGGTGCCGATCTATCAGCTGGTGCAGAACATCGACGACATCTGCGACATGCGTCCGCAGCAGTTTTTGGACATGGTCGAGCACCAGGCCCGGCAGGGGGTGGATTACATGACCATCCACGCCGGCGTGCTGCTGGAGCACCTGCACCTGACGATGAACCGCGTGACCGGCATCGTCAGCCGGGGCGGCTCGCTGATCGCCAAGTGGATGATGAAGCACCGCCAGCAAAATCCGCTCTATACGCATTTCGAAGACTTGTGCGACATCCTGCACGAGTACGACGTCACCTGGAGCCTGGGCGACGGCTTGCGGCCCGGCTCGATCGCCGACGCCAGCGACGCGGCCCAGTTCGCCGAGCTCGACACGCTGGGCGAGCTGACCCGCCGGGCTTGGGCCAAGGGGACGCAGGTGATGGTCGAGGGGCCCGGCCACGTGCCGATGGACCAGATCGAGATGAACATCAAGCGGCAGATCGAGGTTTGCGACGCGGCCCCGTTCTACGTCTTGGGCCCGCTGGTCACCGACATCGCCCCGGGCTACGACCACATCACCAGCGCCATCGGCGCCGCCCTGGCCGGCTGGGCCGGCGCGGCGATGCTCTGCTACGTGACGCCCAAGGAGCACCTGGGCCTGCCCGAGAACGAGGACGTCAAGCAGGGCGTGATCGCCTACAAGATCGCGGCCCACGCGGCCGATCTGGCCCGGCACCGCAAGGGTGCCCGGCAGCGGGACGACGCCTTGAGCAAGGCCCGGTTCGAGTTCGACTGGAACGAGCAGTTCCGCCAGGCGCTCGATCCGGAAACCGCCCGGCGGATGCACGACGAGACGCTGCCGCAGGACACGTTCAAGAGCGCGCACTTCTGCAGCATGTGCGGGCCGAAGTTCTGCTCGATGAAGATCACCGAAGAAATCCGCGAGATGGCGGCGGCCGACGGACTCGTGCCGCTGCCGCTGGGACCGTCGGGCTGACGCGCGGCCCGATTCGGCGAGCGGCCGGTGCGCAGGGGGCTGGCCGCGGAAAGTGCCGGCGGCGATTCGTAGCCCGCCGTTCGGCCGGACGTGCGCGGGCGGTTACTGTCCCAAAACGGCGCTGGCGTTGATCACTTCGCCGCCGGCCCGGCTACCCATCGCGGCAAAGACCGAGGTATCGATTTCATAGGCGATCTGCCGCACCGACCCGTCGCAGAACGACATGTTCATCGCCGATGCGTGGATCGAGCCGAAGTGGACGTCGTCGCCGATGTTGGTCGTATCCTGGGCGGGCGGATAGGCGGTCGTCTTGGACGTATCGTTGTCGAAGCCGACGAAAACGTCCTCGTTGTCCGAGCCGTCCTGGCCGGTGAGGTACATCGTGCCGTTGAGATATTTTTCGCCGAATAGGGCCGTATAGGCGGTCCCGTCCTGGATCATCCGCATCGTGACGATGCTGTGCTGGTAGACGACACCGTTCCAGGTGATCGGGTTGGCCCAGCCGAAGCCATTGTCGCCGCTGGCGAGGTCGCCCGGGCCGCCGTTGCACTGGTTCGGCTCGCCGTAGCCGCAGGTGGCGTCGTTGCTGCTGGTGACGTTGCCACAGTTGGCGGCATAGTCGGTCCGGGCGACCATCTGAACCGGATCGGAATTGTTGGCAACAAAGTAACTGGAGCCATTCCAGCTATTGGCGAAGAGCGTGCCGTCCCGCCGCGAAGGACAATAAAACACCGGCAAGCCGGTGGAAATCCGCAGTGCATTGGCGGTGTTTTTCTGGGCCGTCGGCGCCCCTTTACCCAAGTCGTGCAGGGCGTTCTCTTCCATGAACGGCAGGATGTTGTAGGTCCAGCCCGCGGGCTGGCTCAGCCCGAAGCCCCGGTCGGCGTCGCCGGTCCAGCTCCAACCCCAGCCGCCGGTGGGCAGATTGCGCTGGCGCTCACGTGGGTGATCGCAGCCAGGGCCATCTGTTTCAGGTTGTTGACGCAAGTGGTCCGCCGGGCGCTTTCGCGGGCTGCCTGCACGGCGGGCAGGAGCAAAGCGACGAGGATCCCGATGATCGCAATAACCACCAACAGCTCGACCAGCGTAAAACCGCGACGAGGCGGCGCCCCCAGCGATGGTCGACGGCGGGAAACGGCGACCCAGACTGCACAGCTTTGAAGCATGACCGTCCCGCAGATGAAAACTTCAGCGATGTGACGCTTGCCGCCGGCAGCGGCGTTGCTCCGCGGGCGGCGTAGACCCGACGGCAGGAGGGCACCCCGCCCATTATACCCAATCGTCAATTGCCGATCAATTTGTGCGAATAGGGTTTACCGGCCCCGGCCGCGTGCGGGGCCGGTTGCAGATGATTCGCAGCGGGGCCCGGGCGTGGTGTGCCGGCCCGCTACTGTCCCAACACGGTGCTGGCGGTGATGACCTCCGCGCCGGCCCGGCTCCCCAGGGCTGAGAACGTCGCCTGATCGATTTCATATACGATCTGCCGTACCGATCCATCGCAGAAGGACATGTTCATCGCCGAGCTGTGAATCGAGCCGAAGTGGATGGCATCGCCGATGTTGGAGGTATCCTGGGCCGGCGTGACGCCTGTCGTCTTGAAGATGTCGTTATCGAAGCCGACGTAAAGATCTTCGTTGTCCGAGGGATCGCTGCCGTCCAGATAGGCGCTGCCGTTCAGGTACTTTTCGCCGAAGAGGGCCGTGTAGGCGGTGCCGTCCTGGATCATCCGCATCGTCACCGCGCTGTGCTGGTAGCTGACGCCGGTCCAAATCGTGGGATTCGACCAGGTGAACCCGCTGTCTCCGGTGGCATAATCGCCCGGGCCCGGGTTGCACTCGTTCGGCTGGCCGTCGCACGTTCCGTCGGGGTTGCCGGTTGCATTGCCGCAATTGGCGGCGTAGTCGGTCCGAGCGACCATGGCGAGATTGTCCGAATTGTAGGCCACGCCGCCCAAAGCGTTCGTGAACAGCAATCCATTCCGCCGCGAGGGACAATAAAAAATCGGCAAGCCGGTCGAGATTCGCTGGGCTGCGGCGGTATTTTTTTGTGCCTGCGGCATTCCTTTGCCCATGTCGTGCAGGTCGGCGTACTCGATGAACGGCAGGATGCCGTAGGTCCAGCCGCCGGGCTGCTTGAGCTGATAACCCCGGTCCGGGTCGCCGGTCCAATACCAGCCCCAGCCCCCCGTGGGCCAGGTGCCCTGGGCCGACGTGTTCGATGGCGGCCAGCGACATCTGCTTCAGGTTGTTGACGCACTGGCTACGGCGGGCGCTTTCCCGGGCTGCCTGCACGGCGGGCAGGAGCAGGGCGATCAAAATGCCCACGATCGCGATCACCACGAGCAGCTCGACCAGGGTGAATCCACTTCGGGATCGACCACCACTCGTCGATGGCGTCGTCGGAGTCCCCTGGCGCGCAAGCCGGCAATTCTCTGGCATCGGAGGTATGCGACGAATAACCTGAGAAGTGGAAAATGGGCCTCGACCGGACGAGAAGTGCGCCGCCCAAGGCGGTCGGTGCAGCGGCCCGCCGTTCATGGTACGTTATTCGGGCTTGCCAATCAATTAGCGGTGGTTTCAAGGAGATAATTCATGTCCGCGTCTGCGCGATTCTGCACGCTTCCGCTGTCTGTTTCTCCTGACCTGCGCCGTATGCCTGGTCCTGCTGCCTGCTAGCGCGCCGGCCGCCGCGCCGCGCGTGCTGCCGACCGGCAAGACTCCGGCCGACGCCCGCCTCGCGCCACCCAAGGACTACAACGGCTACTTCCCCTTCACGCCCAGCAAGTCGAAGCAGGAGTGGGACGCCCGCAGCGAGCACGTTCGCCGACAGATGCTGGTGGCCAACGGCCTCTGGCCGATGCCGACCAAGACGCCCCACAAGGCGGTGGTCCACGGCAAGGTCGCTCGGGACGGCTACACGGTCGAGAAAGTCTTTTTGGAGAGCTATCCAGGCCACTTCGTGACGGGCAATCTTTACCGGCCCCTCGGCAAGCCGGGGCGGCTGCCGGGCGTGCTCTGCCCGCACGGGCATTCGCCGGCCGGCCGGTTCACCGAGCGGAGCCACCAGGACGCCCTCAAGGCGATCATGCTCGGCGAAGAACGCTTCGAGAACGGCGCCCGCTCGATCTACCAGGCTCGCTGCGTGACGCTGGCCCGGATGGGCTGCGTGGTCTTCCATTACGACATGCTCGGCTATGCCGACAGCGTGCAGATTCCGCAGGCCCTGGCCCATGGCTTCGCCAAGCAGCGGCCGGAGTTCGACACGGCCGAGAACTGGGGCCTGTTCAGCACGCAGGCCGAATTGCGGCAGCAGAGCGTGATGGGCATTCAGACCTATAACCAGATCCGGGCCCTCGATTGGCTCTGCGAGCTGCCGGACGTCGATCCGGCCCGCATAGGCGTGACCGGCGAAAGCGGCGGCGGCACGCAAACCATGATCCTCGCGGCCCTCGATCCGCGCGTGAAAGTCAGTTGCCCGGCCGTGATGGTCTCGACCGCCATGCAAGGCGGCTGCACCTGCGAGAGCTGCTCGCTGCTGCGGGTCGACACGGGCAATATCGAGTTTGCCGCCCTGGCGGCGCCGCGCCCGCAGGCGGTGATTGCGGCCGACGATTGGACCAAGGAGATCATGACCAAGGGCTATCCCGAGCTCAAGCAGCAGTACGCGCTGCTCGGCGCGCCCGACAATCTGCTGGTCAAGGCCTTGCTGCAGTTTCCGCACAACTACAACTTCGTCAGCCGCGAGGTGATGTATCAGTGGTTCAACAAGCACCTGCAATTGGGGCTGGAAGAGCCGGTGATCGAGGAAGATTTTCAGCCGCTGTCGGTTGCCGAGATGTCCGTCTGGGACGCCGAGCACCCCAAGCCGGCTAGCGGCGGCGATTACGAGCGCCGCGCTGCTTAAGTGGATCACCGCCGATAGCGACGCCCAACTGGCGGCGCTCGTGCCCGGCGATGCGGCCTCGCTGGCCAAATACCGCGAAGTCGTGGGCGGCGCCGTCGACGCGATCGTCGGCCGCGAAATGCCCAACCCGGCCGATATCCAGTACGACCTGATCGAGGAACAGGAATCGGCCGACTATGGGCAGTTCGCCGCCCTGCTCCGCAACAGGCCGCGCGGCGAGGAACTGCCGGTCGTGTTTCTGCATCCCCACCAGTGGAACGGCCGGGTCGTGATCTGGGCCCACGAGCTGGGCAAGGACGGCCTGTTCGGCGACGACGGCAAGCCCCGGGCCGAAGTCCGGCGGCTGTTGGCCGCGGGCACGTCGGTCGTCGCGCCCGACCTGATCTTTCAGGGCGAGTTTCTGGCCGACGGCAAGCCGCTGGCCGAAGCCCGGCGGGTCGACAATCCGCGCGAGTTCGCCGGCTACACCTGGGGCTACAACCAGACCGTCTCCGCGCAGCGGGCTGCCGACTTGCTGACCGTCTTGGCCTTCGTGCGGAATCATCAGCCCCAGCGGCCCGAAAAGGTCTATCTGCTGGCAACGGCCGGCGCTGCTCCCTGGGCCGCCGCCGCGCTGGCTCAAGCCCCAGGTGGCTTCGATCGGGCCGCGATCGATACGGCCGGCTTCCGTTTCGCCGGCCTGAAGTCGGCTTTCGACGTCAACTTTATGTCGGGCATCGTCAAGTATGGCGACTTGCCCGCCTTGCTCAGCCTGGCCGCGCCCAGCGAGCTGTGGCTGGCAGGCGAAGGGGCCGACGTGCCGGCGCTGGTCGCGAGTGTCTATCGGGCCGCCGGGGCGCCGGCGGTGACCGCCTTCAGCGGGCCCCCCGAAGCTCGACCGGCCGCCGCCCTCGAATGGCTGCTGCGGTAAACGGCAGCTGCGATCGGTTTCAACCCGCAAGAACGACACGAGCCACGCGCACTGCGTGGCTCGTTTGATTTAGCGAGCTGGATCCAGACCGCCGCTGGCCTTCAGCGCCGAAACGGCCCCGTTCCGGCCGCGGCCGATTCGCATTCGGGGCCGCCGTGGCAATCCACCGTTCGACCAGTTGGGCCAGTTCGCCGTCGATCCATTGATCGAAGCGTTGAAACGCCGCGGACTCGAACAGCACCAATTCGGCCGTCGCGGTCGGCGGATGGGGGTCGGAAGGGGAGCGGTCGGTCGCGTTCAGGTCGTCCGTCATGGTGCTACCCGCTGGTGCTCAAGGTGCCGATTTCCCGGCGGTCTGTTCGCTTCCGCCCGGGGCTCGCCGGTGTCCGTCTCTACTCAATTATACTTCGCAGTTCGACTGCGACTTCATTCCCGGCAGGCTGCTGTTACTACGTTAGACACGCCCGGCCGGTTCTGGTTCGCCGATTGACGGGGCAGGGCAGGGAGGCGCCCGGCACAATCGTGAAAAAAGGCACGGGCGCAGCCGCTTGCTGCATAGGGATATGCGCCCGATGGCAAGGACGGCGGGCGCAGCAAGCTGGCAGGCGAAAACGGCCGGCAAGATATGCCGCCTGGGCCGGCTCGAAGATCGCCGCTCTGGGGTAGTTCGACGGCGCTAGTTCGAGGGCGAATCCGCCGGCTTGTCGCCCGCCGGCGGGGTGCCGCGGCTGGCCGCATTCTTACTGGCCCGTTCCTGCAGCCGGGCCGCGATCCGCTGCTGGATTTCGCTCGGCTCGAGGTAGCCGTCGCCGTTGGCGTCGAGCCGGGCGAAGCGCGCCTGCTGCCGGGCGTCGAACTCCTGGCGGCTGACCTTGCCGTCGTGATCGGCGTCGATTTTCGCGAACCGCTCGGCGATCTTCTGCCCGGCGGCGCCGCTGCCGGCCGGCTTGCGCTCGGGCGCTTTTGCTGCCGGCTTCTGGCCCTCCTGGGCTGCCCGCAGGGCCGCAAACCCGGTCATGAATTCCTCGCGGCTCAGCGCCCCGTCGCCGTCGCGATCGCCGCGCTTGAGCAGCATTTGCAGCATCGGGCGTCCCTCGGGAATCTCGTCGGCCGAGAGCTTGCCGTCGGCATTGCCGTCCAAATAGTCGAAAATCTTCGCCGGATCCATCTGTCCCGGCTTGCCGGCCGCCGGCGGCTTGAGCTGATTGACCGCGTCGACCAGTTCCTGTTTCGTGAGCTCGCCGTCGCCATTTTTGTCGGCCCGGACCAGCAATCGCTCGAAGGTTCCCCGGGCGTCGTCGGGCACTTCGCCCGCCACGATCTTACCGTCGGCGTTGCGGTCGAAACGGCCGAAGATGCGATCGGGATCGATGCCCTGACCGCCCTCGGGATTGCGCTCCGGCAACTTCTCATTGACGGGCCGCTGCGGACGCTTGGACTCGATTCCGGCGGCGAACTCGCTGCGGCTGAGCTTGCCGTCTTTGTCGGCGTCGGCGGTTTGCAGCAAACGATCGAACAGCGCCCGGCGCTCGGCCGGCACTTCGTCGGCGGTGAGCTGGCCGTCGCTGTTCTGATCGAGCCGCTCGAACAGCGCGGTGGCCGAGGGATTGCCCGGCGGCGTTTGTGCTTCGTCGGCCCGGGTCGCGGCACCGCAGGCGATGGGCAACCAGGCTGCGCACAAACCGACGAGCATGCACGTGCGACCGTTCATCGTGAATTCTCGCAAGGGATCGGAGGATGGTTTTGCCGGTTCGCGCGGGTTTCGCGGCTGGGGGCGGCTGCTCCCAGCGCGGCTGCAATCGATGAAACCCCTGTATCCGACATTAGTTCCGCGGCCCGATCAAGTAGCGCAGCCCGGCCGTGGCGGCCGGCTGCTAGCGGCAATTGCACCGGCCAGGCTGGTTCGGGGCAGGGGGATGGCAAGCCCCAAAGCCCAGGCTGGGCAAGGCGTTCGGGCCGCTGTTGCCGCCTGGGGGCGAAGTCCCTATAATCCGGCCCCCTTGGTCTCCGGCGGCCTGTCCGGAAACGCCACGTGTGGCGACGGAGCGCCGCGATCTGGCCACGCTGCGATGCGAAAACGCGACGTAAAAATGGCCTGATTTCGCGTCTCCGTCACAGGTGGCATAAGCACGCCGCCCAAGGGTGGGAAGATGGTTTCGACCTGGAGTTTCGTTGAATGGTCGACGCTCGGAGCGACGATGAGTACCGTGCCCGGATCACTATCGTCCGCGACGTCGACTCCCGACATGGAATGCGGCCCCGGCAAAGCGTAACGAGCACTTAGGAGGATCGACGACAGCAGCGTGCTGGTTCCAAGAGGTTCCTGCGACCCGACCGCCAGTCCCCCCTGGGCCGTTCGTGCCCTGGTCGTAGGAACAAGCGAGCCAGAACTGTCCGATCTTTCCCGAGTCAATTCCGCCCGGTAACATTCCATTGACCTGTTGGCTTGGCTGCTACGGTTTGCGTTTGCGACTGCGCACTGGGCGCTCGTCGCGAGCCGGCCGGTAGTGCTATGGGAGATGACGCATGCAGATTTACGGAACGTCCCAGCTTCACGGCGCACAACCCATCAACGCCCCGCACATTCAACGTTCGACGCCCACGGCGGCCGCCAATGCGCCCGCCCAGACCGACAGCGTCGACATCTCGCCGGCCGCTGATCTGGCCGGCCGCTTGAGCGACATTCCCGACGTTCGCCAGGACCGCGTCTCGGCCATCAAGGCCGCGATCGCCAGCGGCACCTACGAAACGGCCGACAAGCTGAACACGGCCGTCAGCCGGCTGCTCGACGAGATCGGCTGAACCGCCGCGGGCGGTTGATTCCTGCCTGGCCCTATTTCCGTCCGGCATGCGGCTTGCGCCGAGCTGCCGCCCGGCCGAATTGCGATCACTGCCCGGCCCACGGCCGGGCTTTTTAGTGCGACTGGCGGCCCGCAGCGGGGGCCGCTTTCCGCCCGGCCGGCGGCAGGGTAAAATGACCCGATAATCATTATCGATTCCAGCTCGGCCCGGCACTGCCCCCTTGCAGTCCGGCCGGACGCAAGCGGTCTGGCGTATGTCTCAGGATTTCTCGCTCGGCACGGTCGAAGTCTCGCTCTCGCCGCAGCAGCGGTTCGAAGAGTACCTGCAGAGCCGGGGCAAGCGGATCACCCAGCAGCGCCGGGTGCTGGTCGAGGAAGTGTTTCGCCAGCACGACCACTTCGACGCCGAAGACCTGATCGGCCATCTTAGCCGGGTCGGCGAACGCCGGGTCAGCCGGCCCACCGTCTATCGCACCCTGGCCGAATTGGTCGATGCCGGCCTGCTCCGCGACATGGTCCTCGGCGGCCGGACCGTTTACGAGCACGACTACGGCTATCCCCAGCACGATCACCTGCACTGTCAGAAGTGCAACAAGCTGATCGAATTCCACAGCGACGAGGTGGCCGCCATTCGCGACGCGGTCGCCCGCGAGCGGCAATTTCACGTGACCGGCCACCGGCTGATCATCAGCGGCGAATGTGCCGACTGCCGGGCGCGCCGCCGCCCCGCGCGGAAGCTGGATTTGGTCTGAGCTCCGCTTACGCCGCATTCGCCCGTATACCCTCCCCGATTCCCGCCCAGCGTTTCACGTTGAACCTGCCCGCGACCGATCTATACTGGCGGTTTGGCCGGCATCGGCCGGGCCAGGCGGGTCATTGCATTGCAGAAGAAGGAGACCGGCGTGTTCGATTGTGTCGCCGTCGTTGGGGCCACCGGGGCCGTGGGAACCATCATTCGCGAGTTGCTCGAAGCGCGGGCGTTTCCGGCCCGGCGGTTCAAGTTTCTGGCCTCGGGCCGCTCGGCCGGCAAGCAGATCCGCTTCGCCGGCCAGGAGCACACGGTGGTCGAACTCACGCCCGAGGCCTTCGAGGGGGTCGATCTGGCGATCGGCAGCACGCCCGACGAGGTGGCCCGCGACTTTGCCCCCTGGGCGGTCGAACGGGGTTGCATCGTCGTCGACGAAAGCGGCTACTGGCGAATGGATCCCAAGGTGCCGCTGGTGGTGCCCGAGGTGAATCCCGAGGCGCTCGATTCGCACCACGGCCTGATCGCCAGCCCCAACTGCTCGACCACGCAGATGGTCGTCGCGCTCAAGCCGCTGCACGATGCGGCCCGCGTCCGCCGGGTGGTGGTCAGCACCTACCAGGCGACCAGCGGGATGGGCGTTTCCGGCTCGCACGAGCTGGTCGAGAGCACCCGGGCCCACCTGGCCGGCCAGCCCTACGCCCACACCGCGTTTGCCCACCCGATCGCGTTCAACGTCATTCCGCAGATCGGCTCGCCCAAGCACCAAGGCTACACGTCCGAAGAAATGAAGATGGTCTACGAGACCCGCAAGATCATGGGGGACGAATCGATCCAGGTTTGTCCCACCTGCGTCCGGGTGCCCGTCTCCAACTGCCACAGCGAGAGCATCCTGGTCGAGACCGAGCGCAAACTGTCGGTCGACGAGGCTCGGCAACTGTTCGCGGCCACGCCGGGCATCGTCGTGGTCGACGATCTGGCGGCCAAGCAATATCCGATGCCCGGGGGCTGCGACGGCCGCGACGAAGTCTTCATCGGCCGGATTCGCGCCGACCTGTCGAGCCCCAACGGCCTGGCGTTCTGGTGCGTGAGCGACAACCTCCGCAAAGGCGCCGCGACCAACGCGGTGCAAATTGCCGAGTTGCTCGCCGCCCGCCAGGCGAAGCGGCCTGCCACTGCCGGCGCGAAGTAATCCGCGTCGGCCGCCGTTGTCGCTCGCGCCGGCCGGGCGTGCGCCCTGGAGCTGCAGTGGTCGACCGCTCAGGCAACGATTCTGATGGCCATGCGCACGATCAAGCTCACCTTGGCCTACGACGGCACGGCTTACGCCGGCTGGCAAGCCCAGGCCAATAAGCCCAGCCTTCAGGTGGCACTCGAAGACGCCATTTGCCGGATCACGGGCGAGCGGCTCCGCGTCGAAACCAGCGGCCGGACCGACGCCGGCGTACACGCCCTGGCGCAGGTCGTCAGCTTCAACACGCACACGGAACTTACGCCCGAGGTCCTGCAGCGGGCGCTGAACTGCGAACTGCCGCGCGACATGGTGGTGGTGGCGGTGGCCGATGCGGTGCCGGGCTTTCACGCTCGCCGCGACGCCCTGGCCAAGCGCTACCGCTATGCGGTCCGCGACGGCTCCGTGCCCGGCGTCTTCAGCCGACACTATGTCTGGCAAATGTTCGGGCGACTCGACGCGGCGGCGATGCACCGCGCCGCGCAGCCGCTGGTCGGCAAGCACGACTTTCGCAGCTTTCAAACTTCCGGCTCGCCGCGGCTAAGCACCGTCCGCAATGTCGCGGCGATCGACGTCGTCCGGCAACCCAGCGACGACGACCTGATCTACATCGAAGTCGAAGCCGATGGCTTTCTTTACAACATGGTCCGGGCGATCGTCGGCACATTGGTGCCGGTCGGCCTGGGCCAGCGGAGCGAAGCCTGGCCGGCCGAAGTCCTGGCCGCGCTCGACCGCAGCGCCGCCGGCAAGACGGCCCCCGCCCAGGGCCTGACCCTGCTCTGGGTGAAGCACGCGGAAGACGGGGCAGGGCAGGGGGGCGGCGACGATTGAGATAGGGCGGCCCTGGAATCACTCGCCGACTCACCCGTTAAGCCCGCGGCCGGCGAGAGCGCGGGCCCGGCCCCGAGTTGGCGCGTGGCAAGCATCCGCGGAGGTCCTCCTTGCGGTTTGCAGCGGCGACGTGTTCGCTGGCGCAGTTCACCTCAACCGGTGAGCGACCTTCTTGAAGTCGAGAATTCGCGACGGTTCATCGTCAGCGAGCATTAGCCAGCCTGCCAATTGCCGTGCCGGTGACGCTGGTCTGGTTTGCGCAGTGGCCTAATTCCGCGCGTTGAATGCGCGCTGCATGTTTACTACACTTCGCGACGCTTGAGGAGTTAGTCGAAATGATCTGACACGGTCGCGGCTTGCGACCGGGGTATCCCGCGAGCTCGGACGTCGTTCGAGTATCCAGAGAGAGCCCTCGATTGGCCCAGCGCGAAAAGCGCGGGCCGATCGAGGGCTTTTTTCGTTTTTCGGGAGAGCGCTCGTGGCCCAGTTCCGCCCGTTTCACCCGCCCGCTGATGCCGACGACAACCCGCCCAGCGAATCGTGGTTGTTTGCTCAGGCGATCCAGGGCAAGCCGATACCCGTCATCGTCCGACCCGAGGCACGCGAGCGTGCCCGGCGCGAGGAATTGCGCCGCCTGGCGACCTATTCCTCTCGGCACGCCGAGCAGCTGCGCCGCTTGGAAGCAGCCGACGCCGAGGCCCGGCACGAGCGCGAGCAGTTGGAATTGGCGGCCACTTACTCGCCGCAAGCCGAAGCCAGGCTGAATGAAATCCTGCGCCGGGAACGCGACGTGTGCGAAGCCTGGCGGCGAGCCGAGGAATATGCCGCCCGCTTGCGGCGCGAGCTGGAGCAGGATCGCCCGCGGGCAAAGCCGCCTGCGACGTTATCCGCGACCGAGGCCTGGAACGAAGCCGACCATCCTCGCCAGCCCAAGGGAACCCCGCAGGGCGGCGAGTTCGCTCCGAAAGGAGCCGGGGCAACCGCGCCGGCAGGCTCTGCACCGCCAGCCGCTCCCGCCGCCAGCCGCAACCAGAAGCCGCCGCCCGAGATGCTCGAACTGGCGCGCGCCTGGTACTTGACCGACCGGGCACTCCGCGGGGTGCGCGATCGGATTGAAAAGCTTCCCCAGCAGATCGCCCGCACCCGGGCCCAGCTTTACGCGGGTGGCAGACATGCCTACCTGGTCCCAAGGTACCTGGCCGAGTTGCAGGACAGTCTCAGCCACGCCAAAGCGGTCTTGCCTGAACTCGAAAAACAGCGGGACAAACTGCAGCAGCAGTACCACGATCTCGGCTTCGACGACGTCGAATATTTCAATTGGACGGGCGGTGAAGCAAACATCGGCGGCCGGGGCATCCATCGGGTCGGCTTTGCCGTTGGCATGAAAGGGGAGCCGAGCGGCATCGAACCGACGGGCGACGAAGTCAGCATTGCGATGGCCGCGTCTGCAATTCTGGCCCTTGGCCGGGCGATCCTGACCCGCCTTGCCGCTGCGGCCGCGCGCCGCGTTGGTGCGAGCGGGGCGTCTTGCGGCCAAAGCGCGCGACCTGTTCGAGAAACCGACGGAAATTGGAACAGCCCGACTGCCGGCGGGTCAGGGCGAAACCGACAAATTCGGTAACGTTTGGTATTCGACCCTCGGCAGCGCTGACGACATTGCGTTCGCGCGTTATCATGAGCGGGTACACTCCCTATTGTCGCCGAAGTTCAAGCTGTTCCGCACGATTCGCGCCGATATCGGAATGCTGGCCTACGATCGGTCGTCGTTCCTCAAGTACCTTGAGGAGGCGCTGGCGGAATCGTACGCGCAGCTGCGGGTGCATGGGATTTCGGCCCTGCCTGAAGGCATCAAATTCCCAATCGCGAATGGGTATGTAACTCTGAGCAGGACAATTGCCGAAGGTGCGATCGGAACGGTCGCGTACGGCGGCACCACCTATGCGGTCTACCTCACCGCGTCCCAATAGGCGCATTTGCATGACCGAAAATGAAGCACTGCAGATAGCCAAGGATCTCGCAGCGACAAAGGGTTGGACGTGGCGCGAACCCGTCACCGTGCGGCGCCGGAGACGGTGGTTCCGTTTCGTCGGCTGGACTGTCCAATCCAATGCCCAGTCACGCGGGTGCAATGTTTACGTCGAGATCGACGACCTCTCGGGCCGCATCGCCAGGGCCGCGTTCTGGCCGCGGTGAATCCGCCTCTGTCGCCGTTGATGGCCTACGCTGGCGCGGCATGCAAAGCATCTTGCCCGTGAATGTCGACGCCCGGCCGTTCGAGACGTCGCTGATCGAACACATTCTTCGTACCGAACCCGGCTTCCATGACCTGCGGGTTGATGAACCGGGCGGGCGGTTCTCGAAGCCGAATACATCGAACCGGACGATCGTACAATCGTTCGCCTAGACGATGACCGGACGTCGATGTCGGTGTCGGGAGCGTCTGATTCCGCTCTCCGAGCAATATTGGTGTTGAGGACTAGACTCGGCGTGCCATTGCGAGTGTTCGATACGGACTATTCATTCGATCTCGCGCTGCATACGGTCCCAAGCGTCGAAGAACTGCGCAACGACATGTCGCGGGGGAGCTGACAGCATCTCGCGATATCCGACAACCTGACGAAGGAGGCTGGCGTCAAAGTAGGTGTCCGTTTGGCATCCTCAGAACGCACAAGAAACGAAATGCAAAGCTTCATGCTGATCAGGGTCGACGAGCAGACATTCGACAATACGTCGGTCCGGAAAGCGTTCCAGCACGCACGAGGATTTCAGAGTGTACGGGAGAATACGCCGGGCGGCACACCGATCGAGGCCGATTACGTCGACCAAGAGGACTCGACGACCGTAGCAATGAATAGTTCTGGCAACTCAATATTTATTCGTGGAAGAGGGAAGGTGTCGCTGCGAGCGGCTTGGGTCATGAGGAATTGTTTCAACGTCCCACTGCGGATTCTTGATACGCTGAATTCATTCGATCTACGAATGTCTGATTTCGCCTGTTTCGACGACCTGGAGAGTGCGATTCAAGCCACTTGGTCCAAGAGCCTTTGAATCGCTCTACGGCGTGCGAGGCTCAGTGCTCAAGGCGAAGGTCGTGTCGGCCGAAGTCTGGAAAAAGATCAACCAGCCTCGCCAGCCCAAGGGGACTGCAAAGGACGGCGACTTGGTTCCCAAGGGGGCGGCAGAGCAATCGCGCCCCCTGCTTCTACACCTACAGCCGCTCCCGCACGCCGCCGCAACCAGATCCGCCCACGGCCGGATGGCACATCGCAGATCTTCCTTGGAAACGCACGATGAAAGTGACGTTCGAAGACCTTCAAAACGCAGGCACTCCACAAGACGGAATGATCTTGGATTCCGCAGCCGCTGTGCTGCAATTGGTCGACCAGGGCCGGTTTACGTCGCCCCCGTTCATGTTCCAATTGGCGGCTAACAACGGCTCCAATCTCGTGGTCGGAATTGCCCGGGACTACGGTTGTGCGCAATTTGGATCGGCTGACGGATTGCCCCCCTATTTGATGGCGCGGGATCCCTTAAGTCAGGAGGGGGACGATATGCAGTTCCTGGTGGGCGACACCGCGACACCCATTTCAGGTCGGTATCGATTGACGCTGGCCATGCTAACAAGCGTGATAGAAGAATTTGTCACCTCCGGTTCGCGCAGCCGCGCGGTCGCGTGGGAGGAATTCTCTCAGGCATCCTAGCAGCCCGTTGAAAAAGTCCGCTTGACGGCCGTGGTATCCTGGCGGCGGAATTCGGCTCGCTCACCGCAGGATGCACACGCATGGCTCTTGGCAAACGCAAGCACGAACAACAATCGGCCTGGATCGCCACCACGGAGCTGCCCAAGTCCCCCGGGCACCCGTTTTACAAAAAACTGAACCAATTGCTGGCCGAAGCCGGCTTCGACGCCTGGCTCGAAGTGCTCTGCGCCCCATATTACGCCGCTAAGATGGGCCGCGAATCGATCCCGCCGGGCGTGTACTTTCGCATGATCCTGGTCGGTTACTTCGAGGGCATCAGTTCGCAGCGCGGCATCGCCTGGCGCTGTCACGACAGCCGCTCGCTGGCCGAGTTTTTGGGCGTGCCGGTGCATGAGGAGACGCCCGACCACTCCAGTCTGTCGCGGATTCACGTGCGGCTGCCGCTGGAAGTACACGAGGCGATGTTCCAGTTCGTGCTCAAGATCGCCGCCGAGAAGAGCCTGCTGCGGGGCAAAACCGTGGCGGTCGATTCGACGCTGCTGGAAGCCGACGCGGCCATGAAGAGCATCGTGCGGCGCGACACGGGCGAGGATTGGAAGACGTATCTGCGCGGCCTGGCGGCGGAGGCGGGCATCGAGAATCCGACCGACGAAGAGCTGCGCCGCTTCGACAAAAAGCGGAAAGACAAGAAGGTCTCGAACGACGATTGGCAGTCGCCAAACGACCCGGAAAGCCGCTTCACAAAAATGAAAGACGGCACGACCCACCCGGCATACAAGGCTGAGCACGTGGTCGACCTGGACACCGACCTGGTGCTTTCGGCTGCGATCTACGAGGGCACGCGGGCCGACACTGAGACGCTGGCCGAAAGTCTGGTGCAGGCCCAGTTGAACGTGATCGAGGCGGGCAGCGAAGCGAACATCGAAGAGGTGGTAGCCGACAAGGGCTACCACGCGGCGGAACAACTGACGACGGTCAATCAGACGCTCGGCATTCGCACATACATTCCCGAGAAGAAGCGTAAGGAGCCGTGGAAGTGGAGCGATCACACTCCGGCCGAGCGGCAGGCGATCACCGCAAACCATCGGCGTGTGCAGACCGAGCGCAACAAGAAACTCCAGCGCCGGCGCAGCGAGCTGACTGAGCGCACGTTCGCTCATGTGTGCGAGACCGGCGGAGCGAGGCGTTGTTGGTTGCATGGAATGTTAGAGGTCTCGAAACGTTACTTGTTACAGGTGGCGGTGCGCAACTTGGGCCGCATCATGCGCAAGCTCTTCGGCATGGGCACGCCGCGGGGCCTACAGTCCGCGGGGGACCTTGCCGCGCTTGTTTATCTTCACATTTGTGCGGTCTGGAACATCGTCTGGAAGTCGATGCGCGTCCTCGCGGTCCCAAATCGGTCGGCCGGCTTCGTCGCCTGGGCTTGGCCGGCCCTCGCGCCGGCCGCCTGGAAACGCACAATTTCAACGGGCTGCTAGCGGACAGGGGTGGCTGCCAACAATTTCCACGGCGAACGAGCAACATGAATCCAGAAATCGAGGAATTCGCCCGCGCACTGGTCGAGCATGTGCGCGACTTGTCGATTCGCAGCAATGACGGGGCGCTTTCGGGCACGGCGCAGCACGCGGTCGCTCGGCGCTGGAGAGAAGCGGCAAATCATTCGCCCGACCAGTTTGCCCGGACGATCATTCCTGATGTGGTCGACGACACGCTGTTTTATTTCTTGAACGCAATCGATAATGGTCATCTGCGGTTGTCTTACAGAGCGAGTACGGGGAAAACGATCGATCTAAACTCAGCGGGCCTCGGCGAGCTAGCTGGCTGGTATGTCGGCGGCGACGACTGGCGCGAGAAGTACTCGCACGAACGCTTCGCCGACGATTCTGGCGGCGTGGATTATTAACGCCTTGGGTGCAGCAGCGTGTGAGCGTCGGCCGTCATTGTGAAACACCCGGCAACCTGATCAAAGAATTGGGCATCAAGCGGCTGGTTCGTCTCGTATCGTAAAGGCGAGCTGGACGATGGAAAGCTTCATGGTCATAAGAGTCGACGAACGGCCGCTCGATGTAGCGGCGGTGCGTCGAGCGTTCTTGACCGCGCCTGGATTTGAGCGAGTGCGCGAGAACACGCCGGTCGGCGAGTCTGTCGAGGCCGACTACCGCGACGGTGAATGGTGCTACACTATCTCGTTAAATGAATCTCACGACGCGCTCGCAGTTCGGGGTACGTCGGACGCAGCCCTGCGCACTTTTGGATCATCAAAGAGCAGTTGGGTGTCCCACTTCGGATCTTTGACACCGCGTATTCCTTTGATCTGCGCATGTCCGACTTTTCTACGCTCGCCGAACTCGAAACGGCAATTCACGCGGCCTGGTCGCAGGATTCTGGCGGATAGTAGCTTGCGGGCGACGATCAGCGTGACGCAGAGCATCATGCGGACGAGCCTGGACGCCCGATAGTTCGAGACTTCGGAAAACGAGCGAATTCCTCGTGTGGAACGAAGCTCTGTTGGGACCTGCAGATTCACGAACCGGGCGTGGGAGTTCTCTGTATCGGGACCGTCAAAGCCATTCCCAGTGTTCATTTCTTGGATACGTTATTTGGTTCGGCGACGCAATGTAGATTCGGAGCGCAGATTCAATGGACAAGGGCATCATTACCGGTCACTTCATCGTCCATTGGGGACCGCCGCACGACATTCGTCCTCTCCAGGCGCACGGTGTCGCAGAATTCGCAGTCCTTGAGTTCGCACCCCGAGGTCCGCGGGAGGCATGGTGCTACGCGACAAACGGAATGAGTAGCTATACGCAATCCTATGCCGATCAACAGATGAAGATTCGTACCGAACTATATGCATCTACCAGAGAAAGGGCGGCATGGGTTGACGAGCTTCTGACGGCGCTTGCATCCTACCCAATAGACGTCGCAACATACTTCGCGGAAGGCGACACGATCAACGTCGGCACGCCCATCGACCGGATGACGTCCTGCTTCACTGGCATTCTTCTCGCGCCGCCTGATCCGGCGACGTTGGGCCTCGTCGCTGGGCTGCCGGAAGAAGTTCTCGTGCATCAAGTCGTCGGGCTCCTGCCGGCGGAGGTCCAATTCGCAGAATCTCATGGCGGCGGAAAGACACTGTGGCATGAACTTGCCAAGCAAGGTGAGCATACGTTGGACCTCAGGAGACGTTCGGTTGTGTAGCGGATCTGCCGATCCGACCGCGCCCTATGCGAAGTCGTTGGGAGGCGCGACACGTGTCGCGGTTCATTGTTCGTTGTCGATTGTGGTGCGGCGCAGGAGCATTCGCTGAAAAGGGGTGGATCGGAGGCGGCGTCCACGCGCGGCGCGGCCCACGGGACGCCGCCCGTGGGCTTAACGGGGGTGGTCAGCCGTGTCATGATGGCATGGCGGCCGTCGCCAGCCCCCAGCCCCCCAGCTCCAGCCTCTCCGCATGCGAGTTCTGCACGTCATCACGCGGCTGATCCTGGGCGGGCGCAGGAGAACACGCTGCTGACGTGCGAGGATTTGCGGCGCACGTACGGCGACGAGGTTCTGCTCGTGACCGGGCCGGCGCTGGGACCCGAGGGCAGTTTGATCGAGCGGGCCAGGGCAGGGGGGACCCCGCTGGAAATCGTGCCGGCTTTGCGGCGGGCGATCCATCCCTGGCGCGACGCGGCCAGTTACCGCGCGATCGGGCAAGCGATTCGCCGCTTTCAACCCGACGCGGTCCACACCCATAGCGGCAAGGCAGGGCTGTTGGGACGCCTGGCGGCCTGGCGGCTGAAGGTGCCGGCGATCGTGCATACGGTCCACGGGGCGCCGTTTCATCCGTATCAAAGCGCCGCTGCCCGGGCGACGTTTCGCGCCTGCGAGCGGTTTGCCGCAGCGCGGTGCGATGCGCTGGTCAGCGTGGCCGATGCGATGACCACCCAGCTGGTCGCCGCCGGCGTGGCCCCGGCCGAAAAGTTTCAAACGATCTACAGCGGCATGGAGGTCGAACCGCTGCTGGCCGCGGGCGGGCAGCGCGCAGCCCTGCGCCGCGAGCTGGGCTATGGCGACGAGCACGTCGTGGTCGGCAAGATCGCCCGGCTGTTTCATCTCAAGGGACACGCCGATCTGATCGACGCGGCCCAGCGGGCCCTCGCGGGCAATCCTCAACTGCGGTTCTTGCTCGTCGGCGACGGGATCCTCGGGCGGCAGCTGCGGGATGATATCGCGGCGCGCGGACTTGCGCCGTATTTCCAGTTCACGGGCCTCGTCGCGCCCGAGCGGATTCCGGCCTACCTGGCCGCGATGGATATCGTCGCCCACGCCAGCCTGCGCGAGGGGTTGGCCCGGGTGCTGCCGCAGGCTCTGATCGTGGGCCGGTCGGTGATCAGCTACGACATCGACGGAGCCCGCGAAGTGGTGATCCCGGGCGAAACCGGCGAGCTGCTGCCGCCGGGCGACGTGGCCGGGCTGGCGGAGGCCATCGTTCGCCTGGCAGCCGATCCGGCGCTGCGCCCGCTACGGCGCCGCGGGCCGGGCCCGGTTCACCGATCGCTTTCGCCACGAGACGATGACGGCGCAGCTGCGGGAGCTGTACGCCCGGCTGCTGGCCAACTCGAATCGCGGGCGGTAACCGGCGGCGAAAGGTCGACTGGAAACCGCCGTCCGATATCCAGGCAATCGGGGCAGGGGGGTGCGCCCCGTTGGTCGCTGGGCCGCCAGCCGCGGAGCCCGAGCGGCTTTTTTTCCGGGCGGAAAGCGGCATGCGGCCCCTCAAGTTGGCTTGGGCGCAGGCCGGGTCGGCTTGTTAAGATGATAGGTCGGTCCGAAGGCCCCCCCACGGGCGGATTCGGCCGGCCGCCGGCGCGGCGCCACCGCGCTCCTCGCCCCGACCCTCCAGCCGCCAGCGCCGCCGTGCCCCATTCGTCGCAAGATTACGTCGGCCGCTACCGGCTGCTGAACCTGCTGAGGCAGGGCAAAACCTGCCAGGTGTGGGACGTGATGGACGACACCACGACCCAGCGATACGCCATCAAGCTGCTGTTGGCCGAGTTTCGCCGCGACCGCGTCGAAGTCGGCTATATGCGGCACGAGCACAGGGTGGGGCGGCCGCTGAACCATCGCCGGGTGATCAAGATTTTCGAGTTCGGCATCGATCGCGACAATGTTTACCTGGCGATGGAGCTGTTCGCCGCCCCCAACCTGAAGCAAGTCATCCAGGGCAATTTCGACTCGATCGCGCCGTTGGCTCGCAACAGCATCCTGCAAGCGGCCGAGGGCTTGTCCTATTTCCACAACCAGGGCTGGGTGCACCGCGACATCAAGCCCGACAATTTCCTGATGAAGTCCGACGGCGAAGTAAAGCTGATCGATTTCGCTCTCGCGGCGCCGCGCTACAAGTGGCTCAAGGGGCTGAGGCACTTCTTTCGCCTGAACCGCCAGATCCAGGGCACCCGCAGCTACATGTCGCCCGAGCAGATTCGCGGCAAGCGGCTCGACGAACGGGCCGATATTTACAGCTTCGGCTGCGTGATGTTCGAATTGCTCAGCGGCAAGCTGCCGTTTACCGGCACGTCGACGGCCGATCTGCTGAACAAGCATTTGCGGCTGCCGCCGCCGTCGATCCAGGCGGTCAACCGCAATGTGAGCGATCAGGCGGCCGAGCTGATCAAGCGGCTGATGGCCAAGCGCCCGCAGAGCCGGCCGCGCGACATGGCGGAGTTCATGCGCGAGTTTCATTCGATTGAGCTGTTCAAAGAACCGCCGGCGAAGGTCCGGCGCTAACATCGACTTCAACCCAACCGCTGCCAGGTAGCCATGTCCAGCGTAAATACCCGACTGACGTTCGAGCGCCCGATCCTGCTGCTCGAGGCCCGGATCGCCGCGGCCGAGGCCACGCCCTCCGACGATCCCGCCCAGCGCGACGCGATGCGGCAGCTGCGCCGCGAATTGGCCGACCTGAAGCGCAAGGTCTACAGCAGCCTGACGCCCTGGGAGACGGTGCAGGTCGCTCGGCATCCCGACCGGCCAATGACCAGCGACTACATCGACCTGGTGTTCGACGAGTTCGTCGAGCTGCACGGCGACAAGTTCTTCGGCGACGATCGGGCCATGTGGTGCGGCTTCGCCAAGCTCGACCGCTACAAGGTGATGGTCGTCGGCCATCAAAAAGGCAAGACGCTCAAGGAGCGGATCGCCTGCTCGTCGGGCTCCGCCCATCCCGAAGGCTACCGCAAGGCCCTGGCCAAGATGAAACTGGCCGCCAAGTTCGGCCTGCCGATCATTTGCCTGATCGACACGCCGGGCGCCTACCCGGGCATCGGGGCCGAAGAACGCGGCCAGGCCCAGGTCATTGCCCAGAACATGTTCGAAATGTCGCGGCTGGCCACGCCGATCATCTGCACGGTCATCGGCGAGGGGGGCTCGGGCGGAGCCCTGGGCATCGGCGTCGGCGACCGCGTGGCCATGCTCGAGCATGCGTACTATTCGGTGATCAGTCCCGAGGGTTGTGCGGGCATTTTGTGGAAGAGTGCCGCCTATGCCGAGCAAGCCGCCAAGGCGCTGCGGATGACGTCCAAGGACTTGATCGGCTTCGGCGTGATCGACGATGTGATCGAAGAGCCGCTGGGTGGCGCCCACCGCGACCATCACCAGATGGCCAGCCGGCTCAAGATGTACTTCCTCAAGTGCCTCCGCGAGCTGACCAATATTCCGGCCCAACAGCTGCTCGACGCCCGGTACGAAAAGTTTCGCCGGATGGGCGTGTTTCTCGAACGGGCGTTGTCCGACGAGTCCGATCCGGCCGGCGCCGCGCCAGCCGGCCGCGGCAACGGCCGCCGCGACGACGCCCATTAGGGATTGGCCGTCGAAGTTCCCGGCGCCACAGGATCTGACTGGCTTAGCTTGGCGTAAGCTGCACGCTGCCGCCGGTCGATCGCTCGGACGACCAGGATCGCCAGCACTCCGGCGATGACATACAAGGTCGAAACCGTGGCCATGATGTATGTCGACGTGCGCACTACGGACAGGCTGCCCCCGGGCACCTGGGAGGTCCTGATCACTGCGCGGCTGATGGGATTGCCAATCATCATTACTAGGAACGCCGCCCACCAGCACTTGAGCAGTGGACTAACCCGGGCGCGGGCGGGACCTGCATCGCCTGCGCATCCACCGTCGCTGGACAGCCAAAGCTCACGGACCACTTGATACGGCCGGTACAGGTTCACGATCGGCACGAACCAGCCGCCGATTGCCCAGCCGGGTGAAAACTCGAGTTCGCGGCCCCCAGGGCCGGCAGGTTCCGGTAGGCCCGATACAGCCAGACTAGGAAAGCAATCACCGACAGCCAATAAGTGGGCAGCAAGGTGAAACTGCACGCCCGGACTAGGGAGTCAATAAGTCTTCCTTGCGCAATTTCCGCGTCCCCGACCTCAAAATTGTCGCCGGCGATGAATCGGCTCAGAAATCCGGCCTCGGCCAGACAGAACGCCGCCATTAACGTGCTGCCGAGCACGTTCAGCGCAATCATGGCCATCGCGAGTCGGGCCCGCCGCGTCGCCGGAACGAACTCGGACGGGCCGGTCTCCGACGCCGCGCCAGCCCTGCGCCGCCCGCCCGGCTCGACCTCGCGTGGGCTGATGTATGGGTTGTCGTCCATGGCAGCCGAGTCCAATCGTGTGCGGTCGCCGCCGGAGCAGGCGGGGCTTGCCAGCGGCGGGCACATTGTAGGCTGCAGCCGGCTGAAAAGCACCCGCTCCCCAACGTCCGATAATGTTTCTTATGTTCTGTTGGGCAGGGGTTTTCGCCGGGGATTTCGGGGTTTCTGCAAAACGGCGGTCCGTGCTCTGCCCTGCATGCGGCACGCAAGCGATGCGTCTGCGGCCACCCAGGCCATCCATGAATGACGAGTGGCTGCGGACTCCGTCGGAGGCCGTTTCGCGTGGCGGTTTGCGCCGCGGAGGCGCGCCGCTGGCGCCGCGTTGTGACGTTCGCCGGGGACGGTTTTTTGGGGCCGGCCCGGAGGGTCGTTTTGGGCCTTGGCCGGCAGGGCGGCTCGGCCGGGTTTTTGGGGTCCGGGTGCCAGCATGATCCAGCCGCCCGGCAGCGGCCGCAGTACGGGCTGCCAGCACTCGCCCGCGTGAAACGGCTGGCACCGCCCTGCCCTGGATCGAACTTGCCGGTTTTGCGGGCCTGCTACCGGCTCGAGGCCGACCAATCCGGCCCGCTGCTGCGGCGGCCCGATCCGGCCGGATCGAGCTCTTGCTCCAGCCGGTCGAGATAGGGGTTGAGCACCTGGTGCAGCTCGTGCGGCATGACGGAACCGGCCTGATCGAGGAGCAGGGCGATGTAACAGCCGCTGCGGGAGCGGAGCACGGTTTCGCGCGACGATTGCGAGAGCGTGACCGCGAAGAACGTGATCCCAATGCACAGCAGGGTGCCCTTGGCGGCGCCGATCACCCCACCGAGATGGCGATCGAATTCCCGCATCCGGCAGCGATCGATCCAGCTGGAAACGAACCGAAAGACCAGCCAGATTCCGAAACTGGTCGCTCCATAGAGCACCAGCATCGCGATGAAGCGATTGAGCGGCGCCTGATTGCCGAAGTAGGGGGCCAGCTCGGTGCTGAACCGCAGCGCCGCCAGATAGCTGACGACCAGCGAGGCGGTCGAAGCCAGCTGCCAGGCCAAGCCTTTCCAGATGCCGAACAAGGTCGCCCCGGCCAGCACCACCAGCATCAGGATGTCGTAGGGCTCCATAAGCGGTTCTTCGCTGCCAGCAGGCGAATCTTGTCGATCCGGCGCACTGTCCCAACCTTCCGTCACGGCGCGGGCGGCGCGGGCGGCGAGTATATCCCGCCGGCGGATCGCACCGAAGATCAAAACCGAAGAGCAAATCGGCCTAAGCCGCCCGGCGCTTGCCCCCGCGGCCGGGGCCGGCAACCGGTCTTGGCCCCCTGCCACGAATCGTTTACAGTCCGCCGCCGATTTTTCGCATCGTCGCCCCGCTGCAACCTTGCTAGCGGCCCCGCGACGCGCCACCCCGTGCCCGAAGGATCACGCCCGCCATGGCCGGCTTCAAGACGCATATCACGACCAGCAGCCTGTTGGGAGTCGGGTACGGAACGGCGGCGCTGTTGTATTACGATGCGCCGCTGCCGGCTTGCATCCTGGCCGGCGGACTGTGCGGCGTGTCGGGCATGCTCCCCGACCTGGACAGCGCCTCGGGCGTGCCCAAGCGCGAGAGCATCGCTTTTGCCGCCGCCGTCGTGCCGCTGCTGATGGCCGAGCGCTTCAAACGGATGGGCATGCCCGAGGAGTACATCGTGCTCTTGGGCGGCTTCATGTACTTGTTCATCCGCTTCGGCCTGGCGAAGATCCTCACGCGGTTCACCGTCCATCGCGGGATGTTTCATAGTTTGCCGGCCTGCTTGATAGCCGGCGAGCTGGCCTTCCTGATCTCGGGGCACGAAAGCGTCTGGCAGCGGTATTTCAACGGCGGCGCCGTGATGGTCGGCTTCATGTCGCACCTGATTCTGGACGAGATCTGGAGCCTCGATTTCCACGGCGGCCGGATACGCTTCAAAAGTTCGTTTGGCACCGCGATGAAATTCTGGGGCGAGACGCTCGGGCCGAACGTGCTGACCTACGGCATGTTGGCCGTGTTCTCGTTCATGTCGCTGGAAGATCCGACCGTGCTCAACGAGATCTCCCCCGCCACGGCCCAGCAATCCGATCCGGCGTCCGCCGCCACGCAGCAAGTGGCCGATCAGCCGGGCAGCAGCGTGGTGAAGTAAGCCGCCGCAGATACTGGCGCCGCATTGCGTCGATCGTCAGCGGCAGCGCCGCAGGCAGCGCAAGGGGCCAGGCGGTCTGGCGCCGGGCGAACGCGACCGCACGCCGGCGCTTTGCAGCAGAACCGCGCCGCGGCCGGCGATTTGGTGGCTGGCGAGCCAGCGGCAGTCGTCCCGCTGCCCGGCGACTGGGTGCACATGGCTCCTGCCCCGCCTTGGAGGAACCGGTCGCGGTCGCACTCTTCGCGGCCGGCGCGATGGCCCGCCAGTCGAGGATCATCGCGGCCACGGCCAGCAGCCCGTCGAATTTTTGCTGGTTATCGCCCAGCGTTTGGACGGCGTCGAGCCGAGCCTGGATCTCGGCCGGAGTTCGTCGCGGTGGCGGTGGCTCGCCGGAGCAGCCCAACGACTTCGGCTCGGCGATGTGCTTGCGCAGCTCTGCAAAGTCGGCGGCTGGACCGTTTTCTGCTTCGAGCCGGCGGACCAGCTCCTCGGCCTGCTCGGGGTAGCCGGCCCAGGCGAGCAGCGAAATTTCGAGAAACAGTCCCCGGGCTTGTTCGCGCGAGACGGCCAATGTCTGGCTCTCGTCGGCCATGAACTTTTCCAATTCGTCCAGCCGCGATCGCATCAGCTCGTGGCCCCAGGCCCGGTCGTCGAGGTTCGTGGCCACGTCCAGGGCATAGTCGTAGGGCCGGCGGGAGTCTCGCATCCGGGCGAGCGTTGCCCGAGCGCCCGCCGCCTCGTGGCGCTGCGACTGCACGACCGCGATCGCGCCGAGCGCCATGTCGCGGTGCGGGGCGTAATGGCCGCCGGCCTCGCTGGCGGCTCGAACCGCGGCCCCGGCCCGGCCGTCGCGGGCGAGCGCTTGCATCATTTCCGTGAAGCCCACGCGGCGGAGGTTGTCGGCCGTTTGGATCGGTTCGTTCAGCGTGATTCGATCCAGCAGCGCCAAGCCGTCGCCGACGCGTCCCGCCCTGGCCATCTGGGCGGCAATCTGGGCAGATAATAAGCCCGGGTGATCGTCGCAGGTTCCGAGATCCGCTCGGCCACTTCCTGGGCTTCGGCCAAGATGGTGTCGACGTTGGGCAGCGTGAGCGCGGGTTGGTCAGCCGCGGTCGCCAGGCGGGTCGTCGATACAAGCCGCAGCAGCGCCAGCAGCGCGAGGGTGACGATCGGTCGGTGTCGTGCCATGAATTGTCCCGCCAGGATTTGTCGCTCGCGGCCGCGCCCCAGCGGTGCCCTTGGCCCCCCTCCGCCCCCCCTGCCCTGCTCCGCTACCCCCTGCTATACCCCCCTGCCCCGCCGAGAGTTTCCACCGCAGAGCGTGCGTGACGGACGCCAGAGCCACTCCGCCCAAGCGTCGGTGCCGACTCGCTCAACCCAGCTGGGCCGTATCGAGCCAGATCGTCACCGGTCCGTCGTTGACCAGGGTCACCTGCATGTGCTGGCGAAAGCGGCCGGTCGCCACGGTCAGGCCGAGTCCCTTGAGTCGGGCGAGGAAGTTCTCATACAGCGCCTCGGCCCGCTCGGGCGGGGCGGCGTCGGTGAAGCTGGGCCGGCGGCCCTTGCGGCAATCGGCCCAGAGGGTGAACTGACTCACGACCAGCACCTCGCCCGCCACGTCGGCCAGGGCCAGGTTCATTTTGCCCGCCGCGTCGTCGAAGATCCGCAGGCCCGCGATCTTGTCGGCCAGCAGCTGAACGTCGGCCTCGGCGTCGTTTTGCCCCACGCCCAGCAGCACGACCAGCCCGCGCCCGATCCGTCCGCAGCACTCGCCACCTACCGTGACCCGAGCCTCGCTGACTCGCTGAATGCAGGCGCGCATGGCACATCCTCGAAGTTCTATGATTCGTTCGCCAGTGTCGTAAGCCGTTGCTTACCGCACCAGTCCCGGTATTCGGAAAGCGCCTGCCGCGCCTCGGGGCGAACGATGATCGACGGCCGAACCGCCCGGAGCATTTCAAGCACGTCGGGCACGTCCGCGGCATAGCCATCATGCAGCAAATAGGCTCCCACCGCGGCGGCACTGCGCGAATAGCCCACTTTGCAATGGACATAAACCTTGCCGCGGGGCAGTTCCGCACGGATGAATTGCACGGCGGCTGCAAGCTGCGAGTTGGTCGGCGCGGTGAGATCGAGAACCGGCAGGCTGCAATAGGCGAGCTGGCGAAAAATTGCCGTTTCGGAAAACTCGCTGGTCAGATCGACGACTGCCGTCACCCCCTGCCGCACGGCCTCGTCCGCTTCGCGCGCCGTCAATTGCCGGCCGATGAGCAGGCCCGGCAGCACTTCGTCCCAGGGCCGGCATTGCCGCCGGTAGTAAACCAGCGACAGCCATTGTCCGCAGAGCACCGGCCCCAGCAAGAGCCGCGTGCTGAAGGGAAGCCGGCCGTGCCATTTGCGGTACACGCTGCTGCCGAGGGCCAGATAACCGGCCGCCAGGAGCCGCCAGGGCGCAGCCGGGCCACAGCAGGATTCCGCCCCAGGGCCACAGTTGCCACGCGAGCAGCAGCGCGGCCACTGCCCCGGCTGCGTAGTATGCCGCCACGCGGCCGTTCCGCACTCGGACCGTGCGATCGATCGTCGGCTCCTCCGCGGCGAATAAATGCAGGCAGAAAACCGCCAACAGCCAGCCCGTTGCCACGTCCAGCACCTGATGCTGATAAGTAAAGAGCGTCGAGGCCCCGATCAGCAAGAACCAGACCGTGCAAGGCGACGTTGGCCAGGCCCGCCACGGCGCGGAATGTAGATCGGATAAACGATGGTCCGCAAGGCAATGTGCAGCGACGGTGACAAGTTGTACGGCTGGTCGAAGCTCCGCAGGGCCGCGAACAAGAGTCCGCATAAGCCCCCCACCTCGGGCCGCGGGAAGTGCAGCCGCAGCGGAAACAGCAAGAAGCACGTTCCCGCCACCAGGATGGCGCAGCTCAACCGATTGCGGAGGATCCGCAGCTCGGACCACTGGGAACAGACGAAAAACGAGCCGACGAAAAACAGGTTGAGCGTCCAGTACGGAACGATCATCGCCGGCACGAACGGGATGTACTGCTCCCAGGCGAAGTAGAACTGGCCGACGTCGCTGCGCTGGGCGGTGATCCAATTGCAGCCGTTGTACACGACTTCGAACAGCAGCGAACAGACGATCATCCACGCCAGGGCCGCTTTCCAGGGTCTCGACGCCGGCGGCGCGGTGGTGTCGTCGCTCGTGGGCATGGCGCTTTAGTCGGCTCTGCTGCGCCAAAGAGACCGTGAAGATGCCGGCCTCGTCGATCTTCATCGCCAGCTTCTCGAAACCGGCAGTCCGTACCAAGCCGTCGAGCTCTTCCTGCGTCCGCCGCCGCATGATCCAGGGTTGCTGGTCGCGATTGATCAGGACTCGGGCAATCATTTCCAGCTGCGGGTGCCAGGGCTGCCCGGTGTAAATCAGGTACCCACCCGGCGGAACGGCGTCGGCCAGCCCACGCAGGGAGTTCAGCACCTTTTCGTTTTCGGGAAACAGCTCATAGAGCCCGGACACGATGGCCAGATTGGGCTGCGGTCGGATGCCGGCCAGCGAAGCGCGGTCGAACGCGTCTCCCTGCTCGAAGGTGACGTTGGCCAGGCCCATTTCGGCTGCCAGCTTCCGCCCCGCCTCGAGATTTGCCGGCGTGTAATCGCGGAACAGCGCGTCCACCGGGATGCCGGGCAGCGATGCGAGCGTGTCCAGCACATACCGCCCGCAACCGGTGGCGACGTCCACTAGCCGCACCGGCTGGCCCGTTGCGTGCAGCGCGTGGATCGCCTGGGCAAGCAACTCCTGGAGGTGGGATTTGCGCTGGCGAATGCCCCGCCAGCCGACGCTGTTGAGGTAGCCCTGATCGATCCACTTGCCGATTCCCCAGTCGCCCTGCGGCCGGTTCTCGTAGACGTAGTCGAGCGACTGTCCGGAATCGAATCCGGTCTGCCAACCGATCCGCACGCCGCGGCTCAAGCGGCCCGCGGTTTGCAATACGAACCGCTGCACGTCGAACAACCAAGCCCGCGGCGAACCGAACGGCAGCCGCCGCCGCAGGTGTTCGTATTCCCGCTGGGTGTATCCCTGCTGGTCGGCATCGTTCAGCGAGGGCACTTGCCAATGGTCCGCGAATGCCCGGGCAATGAAAGCGCGGATTTCGTCGAGCACCAGATGCCGGTCCCGCTCGTGCAGGATGTCGTGATACATGCCGGGAAACACCCGCATCTTTTTGACCGGCGAACCGAGCCGATCGAACAACCGGTCTTCGGCGCTGAGGTGGACCACCCAATCGGCGTCGCCGGCCAACACCAGCGTGGGTACGCGGATCGCCCCGGCGTCGGCCATCAAGCGGGTCGAGGCGTCGTAGAGGCCCAGCAGAATGTTGACGGCGATCGCCCGGGCGATCAGCGGATCGGCGTCGTACCGGGCCGCTTGCTCGGGGTCGTGCGTCAACATCCGCGCTTTGACGTAGCTCTTGATGAAACGTTTCCGACTGCCGGAAAACCGCTGCAGCAGCCGCAATGCCGGGATGGCCAGCGGCACGTACAACTTCACGCGCAAGGCGGGCGTCGCCAGGACGAGCGCCCGGATCGGGGGCGCATAGTCGTGGACCCAAGTGGCCACCGTGACCGCGCCGACGCTATGCCCGAGCACGACCATGTTTTGAAAAGGGATCCGATACTGTTCGGAGATCGCCCGCACGAAGCAATCGACGTCGGCCACCATCTGCCCGAAGCTGGGGGCATGGCCGCGCTCGCCCGGCGAGCGGCCATGACCGCGGGCGTCCCAGGCAAAACAGGCTACGTTCTCCAGCTGCAATTGCTCGACCACGTCTTCCAGCCGGCCGGAATGCTCGTGGCCGCGATGAAACAGCAACAGCGCCTTGTCGGTCGGCTGCGCGGGCAGCCAGGCCCGATAAAACAGCTCGGTACCGTCCGGCAGCGTCACTCGGCTTTCGGTCGGCGGAGCCGGGGGAGACGCTGGCGGAGCGCCGGCGGATGCGGAATTCATGGTTCGGTTTTCACTGGGAAGAAAGGGCCTGTTCGGACGTGCCTAGCTCACTCACCGCCTGCCGCAACTCGGCCGCGATCGCCAGGGCCGACTCCTTGCCCCGCGCCAGGTGCGCGTACGTCCGCGGCCGG
This sequence comes from uncultured Planctomycetaceae bacterium, assembly GCA_963828155.1. Taxonomy (GTDB): domain Bacteria; phylum Planctomycetota; class Planctomycetia; order Pirellulales; family PALSA-1355; genus CAWCAX01. Next base: position 208,195 of record CAWHDQ010000002.1, on the reverse strand, counting down.
CCGACGATCAATTCGACGCGCCGCGGACGAGGCCAGCGGCGTCCCTTGGGCCAGGCCTGCGCGGCCCCTTCCAGCCGGCACGGAACCACCGGATAGTCGCTGCCGGCCAGCATCAAGCCGATTCCGGGTTTGAAGTCGCCCAGTTCGCCGGTCGGCGAACGCGTGCCCTCGGGAAACAGCACCAGGATGTTGCCCGGCGTGGCCAGCAATCGCTGGCACAGAGTCAGGCTTTGGCGAATGTTGGTTTCGCGATTGAACGGCAAGGCATTGACCACCACGCTGGCCACGGCCAGCCGCGGCATGCTGACGAAGAAATAGTCCTGGGCGGCCGCCGGAAACGCACGATGCACCTTGCCGAGCGGGATCGCGCAAGAATGCACAAGGCGTCCAAGTGGCTGCTGTGATTGGCCACGACGACGAACGAACCGCCGCTGGGCAAATTGTCGCGTCCGCGGATGCGAAACCGATGATACACCCGCAACCAGGTGCGGATGGTGGCCGCAGCCAGCAGCCGGCCCCCGTAGACGAGCATGTCCGGCTCGCGCGGAAAGGTCTTCAATCGCTCTACGAGCGACTGGTCCAGATCGGCGAACGTGTCGTAATGCCAATCGTCCATGTCGTACCGGGGCCGAACAGCATGCGACCCATGCGAGCGAATGCCAAGCTGCCTGCGCACCGCGGCGACCGGGCGAAACCCGTCCGGCGCGGCGTCGATTATAGCCCGTAGAAATAACGTGTCATGTGCAGGAACAGCGGCGCGACGAAGATCAGGCTGTCGATCCGATCCAGGATTCCGCCATGCCCCGGCAGCATCGCGCCCAAGTCCTTCACGCCCAGGTCGCGCTTGATCAGGCTGATCGACAGGTCCCCCAATTGGCCGCCGATGCCCACGATCAGTCCGGTCAACACGCATTGCCAAGGGCCGAAGTGCAGAAACGAGAAGTGCAGCAGCCAAGGCATCGCCAGTGACACGCCGAGCGCCCCCAACGAGCCTTCCCAAGTCTTGTTGGGGCTGATGTGCGGGCGCAGGCGGTGCCGTCCCAGCAACCGCCCGCAGGTGAAGGCCGCCACGTCGTTGAATTCCACCGCGAACAGCAGAAACAGCAGGTAACCGTAGGCATTTTCCGAGTTGGCCAGAAACGTGAAATGCCCGAACATCCAGCCCAGATACATGAACCCCAGGATCGACAGGGCCAGGGCCTGCAGCTGGCCCTGAACCTTGTCGCGCACGATCGGAATCAACAGCAACACGGGAATGACGTAAGCCGGCAGCGCCATGAACAAGCCGTACCAGCCCAGCGCACCGGTGCCCGGGTCGTGCATGAACGTCACCACCCCCAGCGCCGCCATTCCCAGATAGACGGCGCCGGTCATCGTCCAATCGCGATACAAGCCGGTGCCGCGGGCAAACTCCTTGAAGCCGAGAATCGTCACGACCGTAAACAGCGCGATCGTGGTCAGCCGGCCGAGAAAGATCGCGGCCAGAACCAGCGGGATCATCAGCAGCCAGCCGCGGTAGGCGTTCCAGGCATGACTGACGTCGCGTCCCGCCTTGAGACGCAGAACCGTAATCGCGGTGCCGGCCAGGAGCAGCAGGACCACGACCAGCGCGACGTAAGCGCGAAAGATCGGGCTGGCAAGCGCGGCCGTGGGCGACATTCAAGGCTCCTGGCCCGACCGGCCCGTCGGCTGCGCAGCTTCCTGCTTGAGCCGTAGCGCGCGCATGATCCGCGCCAGCCGGATGGCAATCGTTTGCACGCAGCCGACGACGACCACCAGGTACGTCCAATCGAGCACCGTCAATCCGCCGTACTCGATCGGCCGGCCGGATTGCTCGAGCGCGAGCGTCAGCACCGCGCCAATGCTCAGCGCGACCATCCGCCAGGGCTTGGCCATCACGCCGCTGAACTCGCGTTGCACGCCGACGGCCTGGCCGAACGTGCCCACATAGGCCGTCAGCAGGGCGAAGATCGCCGCCCAGTAGCCTCCCAGCACGTGGCCCAGCCCGCTATGGGCTGCCCCAACGAAGAAAATCACGTCCGAGGCCCGGTCCGGCAAGTCGTTCAAGATTTCGCCGCGCAGACTGGCTTTGCCCGACGCCAGCGCCACCATGCCGTCGAGCATGTTCAGCCACAGCCGCAGGTAGCAGCAGAACGCCCCGGGCAGGAGCAGCAGCGGCCACTGATTCGCCTGCCAGAAACATAGTCCGCCGACCAGCGCCGCGACCACCGAAGCATACGAAACGGCATCCGGGTGAATTCCGCGCCGGACGCAGAATCGCACCGCACCGTGGGCCATTTGCCGAAAGATGTCGGCGATCGGGCGGCGTGACGTGGGGCGGTACTCGGCCATTGCGGCCCAATCTACGCCGACGTCGGGACAGCGGCAAGACGGGAGCCACCACGGCGCGGCGGGCCGACCAGACCACGACGGTTCGCGGCACGGCCTTTAACCCGGCTCCCCGTCCGCGCGGCGGGTGCGGCGCTGCTCTCGGGACCGCTCGGGACCCTTGTCCCCCCGTGCGGCTCAAGACATACTTGCAGGCTCGATTTAGCTGTCGATTTGCCTGCGGAATTGCCTGCGGATTTGCCTGTTTCGGCGCGTGCCAGCGAAAGAAGCCTTGCGATGTCCGCCGGTCTGTTGCTGGTCAGCTATTGCAGCCTGATTCTGCTGGCCTCGCTGGCCGGCGGCTGGCTGCCGATCTTCGTCCACCTGACCCATCGCTGGATGGAGATCGCCCTCAGCTTTGTGGCCGGGGTGATCCTGGGCGTGGGCCTGCTGCACCTATTGCCGCACGGCTACCACGAGCTCGGCTCGATCGACGAGACGATGCGCTGGACGCTCGGCGGCTTTCTGCTGATGTTCTTCGTCGAGCGGTTCTTTCACTTTCACCATCATGGCCCGCCCGCGGAGCTCGCGGCGACCGACCAGGCCCAATGCGACCGCCCGGACCACGATCACCACGCGCCTGACCACGCACATCACGACCATGCGCATCACAACCACGCCGCGGCTGCGCATCACCCCGGCCACGATGAGTTGCACTCCGCCGGGCACGGCAAGCTGTCCTGGGTGGGAGCCGGCATCGGCATGACGCTGCACGGAGCGGTCGAGGGCATTGCCCTGGCCGCCGCAGTGACGGCCGAGTATCGCGAACCGCCGGCCGCGGGCGCCTCGGCCGGATTGGCCGCGCTGGCGGGCCTGACGCGCGTTTCTGGCGATCTTCTTGCACAAGCCGTTCGACTCGCTGACGATCCTGACTTTGATGTCGGCCAGCGGCGCCTCGAGCGGCCGGCGGCACCTGATCAACGCGGCCTACGCGACCGTGATTCCGCTGGGCGTCGTGCTGTATTTGTTTGTCTGGCGGCACTCGGGGGGCGAGTCGAGCCAGTTCTTGGGCCGGTCGCTGGGCTTCGCGGCGGGCACGTTTCTGTGCATCGCGACCAGCGATCTGCTGCCCGAATTGCAATTCCATAGCCACGACCGGTTCAAGCTCTCGCTGGCGCTCGTGCTGGGTTTGGGCTCGCCTGGGGCCTGGTGTATGTGGAAGCCGCCGGCCACGACCATCACCAGCATGCGGCTCCCCACGAATCGCCCGACCGGCATGAGCCCGGGCACGACGAACACGACCACTCCGGTCCGGAGGACGCTCCGCCGCACGGACCGCACAAGCACTCGAGCGTCCGGCCGGGTAGAACTTCCTTTCAACTTGTTACCGCTCTCTAAAATCTGCTGAGGTGCTCAGGATGAATTCGCTGTTTGTCGCTCGCCTTGTCCGCGGCGTCTGCTGTGCCGCGCTTTTGACCGCCCTGCCGTGCTGGCTGGGGGGTTCAGCGAACAACTCTCTGGCGGCCCAACCGGCAGCGGCCCAACCGGCAGCGGCCCAACCGGCAGCGTCCAAACCGGCAGCATCCCAACCGGCAGCGGCCCAGCGTCCGCGTCCGCTGGCGATGTGCTCCAACGGTGGATTCCTGGGCAACCGCGAGTATCCGGAAAAGATGCTCGACGCGGGCGCCGAATGTGCCGCATCGACATCGCTTTCCAGAACATCCGGCCCGAGCCCGGCAACGATCCGGACAAGTGGAACTGGAAGGCGATGGACACCCTTCGCACGTTGCGGAAGGACTTTCCCGACTTGGACTATCTGGTCCTCTTGGGCTATGGCCCGGCGTGGGCCGAGTGCGAGCGGACGCGTCCGGCGAAGCCGTACGAAGGCGCGCCGCCGTTCAACTGCCCGCAGGAGGGCATCACGATCATGCCGCCGGAGGATCCGCGAAATCTTTACGGCCATTACGTCTACGAAATGGTCAAGCGGTACAAGGACGTGAGCAAGTTCTGGGAAAGCTGGAACGAGCCCGACCTGCCCGGCGACGCGTTCTTCAAAGGGACCGGCAAAGACTTTTTCGCGTATCAAAAGGCCTGTTATCTGGCGGCCAAGAAGGCCGACCCCGAGTGTACCGTGCTGTTCGCCGGCTTGTGTTACGGCACGATCGAGGGCTACCTGGCCGTGCATCAGCTGAAGCCCCCGACCCCCTACCCTCCCAAAACCTGCTTCTTCGAAGAATATCTGAAGGAGTGCGTCAAGGATCCCGAGGCGAAGCAGAACCATTTCTACTTCGACCTGATGAACCAGCACTCCTACACCCGGGCGAGCGACCTGTTCGACTACGTGGCGATCAACAACAAGCTGATGCAGGACTACCTCGGCGAGGTCAAGCCGACCTGGATCACCGAGATGGGCATCACCGACACCAGCGGCCCGGGATTCGACGGCACGCCCAACGAATATTGCGACTACGTCCTGCAGTCGTTCGCCTGGGGCCGGCTGGCGGGCGTCGAGCGGTTCTTCCACTTCCAGCTCGACAATTCGAACGGCTGCGGCCTGTACCAGGGCATGCTCGGCCCGCCCAAGCCGGTGCTGACCGCCTACCGCGACGTGCTGGCCAAGGAGCTGGCCGAGGCCCGCTTCGTTGAACAACTGCACGGCAGCCGCGGGGTCGGCTTTCTCGACGGGCACTCGGCCTACGATCGATCCCGGAAGACCGGCTATGCCCTGTTCGAGTTTCAGCGGCCCGGCGATGGCGCGGATTCTGCTGGCCTTTGCCGACACCGACAAGGACGTCGAAGTGAAGCTTCCGGCCCACAAGCCGAAAGCCACGCTGATCGCGCGCGACAATGCCCGCCGCGAAATCGAAGCCCGCGACGGGCAATACGTGGTCAAGCTGGCCGGCGCCACCAACCACGGCGGCTGGCCGTCGTACAAGGACAACAAGGACGCGGTGGCCCTGGGCGAACCGGAGCACCTGGTGGGCGGGGCGACAATCGTGATCGTCGAAAAATAAGCGGCGCGCGCGGCGACGATTTTCATTCGCCAGCTGCCGACCGCCCGTCACACGTCCAGGCCGCGCTCCTGGCGCACCCGTTTGACCTCGGCCATGATGTCGTCGATGGCCAAGTGATTGCGGTAGATATTGTTCCACTCGACCAGGAAGGCCCAGCCGATGAACGCCAGGCCCACGCAAGCCCCGACCAGATGCGGGATGGCCCAGTCGGCCGTGTCCGGGCGATTGGTCGAGGGATCGGCCGCGCCCCAGCGCGATCACGCCCACGATCGCGAGCATCGAGAACGTGGCCCAGGGAAACGTCCGCCGTTTGAGGGCCGTGGTGCGGCGAATCAGCTCGGGATCGAGCTGGTAGGTCTCGACCACTTCCTTGGCCCAGCGGCTGGTGCCGATGAAGTAGGTCACCACGATGCTGTCGACCAGCACCACGACCAGCGCCGCGAGCACACCGAACAGGCGGTGAACCGTGGCCCAGCGCTGCACGTGCACGTCGACCTGGCGGATGTCCCCCAGCGACAAGCCGATCACCAGATTGGCCGCCACCAACAGCAGGGCGAACCAGGCAAGAACCGAGAAAATGCGGGTCACAGCGAGCGATTCGCGGGGCAAACGGGCGGGACAGACGGGAGCGATCGACCGCATTAGACCGTCTGCCGCGGCGAGTTGTCCAGGGTTGGGCGCCGACTGCGTGGCGACTCGATGCGAGTACTGGCGACAGCCGTTGGAGCGAACCGGGCGTTTTCGCCCGCCTCGCGCCCTGACATATCTGCTTCGCTGCTTTTAGAATCAAAGTGGATGAAACCCACCCCGCGACCCACGATTGCGATCACCATGGGCGACCCGGCAGGCGTCGGCCCGGAGACGATCGTCGGCGCTTGGTGCGACCCGGCCGTACACGAGTTCTGCCGTCCGCTGGTGGTCGGGCATCCCCGGGTCATGCAGCGGGCCGTCGACCTGTTGGGTCAGCGGATCGAAGTGGTCGAAGTCGCCACGCCCGGCGAGGCGCTGCCCACGGCGGCGGTCCTGCCCTGCCTGGCGGCGTGCGCTGCCGAGGCGGCCGACGTGCCGGTGGCGACCGTCGATCGTCGCGGCGGACAGGCGGCCTACGACGCCCTGGCGGCGGCGGCGGCGCTCGCCCTGAGCGACCAGATCGACGCGATCTGCACCGCCCCGCTGCACAAAGGGGCGCTCTGGCTGGCCGGCCATCATTACCCGGGCCATACCGAGCTGCTGGCCGAACTGTGCGGCGTCGAACGCTTCGCGATGATGCTTTATTTGCCGGCGGGCGGGCCCGTGTACGGACCGCACGGACTGGCGATCGTCCACGTCACGCTGCACATGGCGCTCCGCGAAGTGTTCGCCGCGCTCAGCCGGCAGGCCGTGCTCGACAAGGCTCAGCTGGTCGACGGCGTGATGCGGCGGCTCGGAGCGGCCCGGCCGCGGATCGGCATTTGCGCGCTCAATCCGCATGCCGGCGAAGACGGCCTGTTCGGCGATGAGGAGCAGACGACTATTCGGCCGGCGGTTGACGAGGGACGCGCCGCCGGGCTCGATCTGACCGGTCCGCTGCCGGCCGACACGCTGATCGCCCGGGCCCGCGACGGCGAGTTCGACGCCGTGGTGGCGATGTATCACGATCAGGGGCACATCGCGATCAAGCTGCTGGCGATGCACCGGGCGGTGAACGTGACGCTCGGACTGCCGATCGTCCGGACCAGCGTCGCCCACGGCACGGCGTTCGACCGGGCCTGGCAAGGCACCGCCGAGACCACGGGCATGGTCGAAGCCCTGCGCGTCGCCAGCCGCCTGGCCCGCGCCCGGCAAGCCGATTAAGGGAACCGGTTCAACTGCAGCAGGCTGGCGATCTCCGCCGCGGTGGTCCAGACGTTCTCCAGCGCGTCGATGTAGCTCAGCATCGCGTCGGACAAGGTCCGCTGGGCTTGCAGGAAGGTCGAAATGTCGAGCACGCCTTTCTGGAAGCCGTCTTTCACGAGTTGCTGGGCTCGAATGGCGGACGGCAAGACCTGCGTCCGCAGCCGCTCTTCCGAGAGCCGGGCAGCCCGGTAGCGGCCCAGCACGTCTTCGACCTGCCTGAGCAGATCGTTCTGCAGCACGCCCAGCGAAGCGATCGCGTCGGCCAGGTCGGCTTCGCTCGAGCGGATGTTCCCCTGGTTGCGATTCCAGAGCGGCACGTCGAACTGGATGTTGAACCAGAATTGCTGCGAGCCGGGCGAGCTTTGCAGGTTGTTGGCATAGGCCGGGCCGCCGTGCAGGTTCGGATACGGTTCGACCCGGGCCCGCCGCAACAGGATTTGATTCCGCTCGATTTCGCGGCGGGCCATCTGCACCTGGGCATTCTGCGAAACCACGAATTCGCGCAAGAAACCCGCGTCGTAGTCAGGGAAGCCGAACGTCAACTGACCGGTGACCTGGGGAATCTCCAAATCGGGCCGGCCGATGATCGCCGACAATTGCCGCCGTTCGGCCGTCAGCATCGTCTGGGCAGTCTGCAGGGCGATTTCGGTGCGGGCCAATTCGGTTTGCAGCAGCACGACTTCGAATTGGCTCCCCTCACCCGCATCGCGGCGGGCTTCGGCCGCGCGTACCGAGGCGGAGGCGATCTCGCGAATCTGGCGGAGCATTTCAACCCGGCGCTGAGCCACGAGCACGGTGTAGAACTGCTGGCGGACGGCCAGCAGCAGCTCGAACCGGTCTTGCGTCAGCCCGTGTTCCTTCTGGCGGACCGACTCGTTGGCTGCCGCCCGATCGAGCCGCAGCTTGCCCTTGGTCACGATCGTTTGCTGGAAGCCGACGTTGTACTGCGTGGCCGGACCGGCGAAGACTTCGGGGTTGTTGGTGTCGAATGACGGATTGGGATACAAGCCCGCCTGCTGGGCGTCGCCCCGGGCCGATTCGATCCGGGCCAGCGAGCGCCGCAGGATCGGGTTGAAATTCAGCGTCATCGTTTCCGCCTGGGGCAGCGTCCAGCGCCGGCAGCGTTTGCTCGGGACCATTGATCAGCAATTGGAATTGCTGCGGATTGGTCGCTTCGCGGCGCAGCAGCGGCACGGGCGGCTCCGATTCATTCGGATTCCCAGCCATGTCTTGCTGATAGTTGGCCGTCGTCACGCCGCGCGGCCGGCGCGCTCGCCGCGGGTCGAGCCGCTTGCGGCGGGCCAAGCGCGGGAGTCTGAACCGGCTCGACGGCGGGCAGGCGAGTCGTGACGGGCGGACCCGCGGCCGGCGCTGCTGCTTGCGGTGCGCGGCCCTGCAGAGCGGCCGGCTGCTGGGACACCGCCGCGCTGCGGCAGTTGCGGCGGGGGCTGCGCCCGCTGCGCCGCTTGCGGCACCAGCGGCTGGCCGCCGGCCTGGTAGGCATCGGGCGCCGCGGGCACGGCCGGTTGCTGCGCCGCGGCGCGTGCCGGCTCCGGCGACGAGCAGCGTCGCGAGGACCGCATAGCGGCGGATCGAATTCATCCCGGCCCAAGCGTGCATGATGGACTCGAAAGACCTCTCCGTCAGTAACCGAACTCGCCGCGCACGAAAAAGCCCTGCAGGAACAAACCGGCCTCGGAGCTACTGGTCTGTCCCAGATACCACCACTGCTGCATGCGGTAGCCCCCCGTCATGCGCAGCGCGTCGTTGAAAAATCGCGGCACGTAGCTCATGCCGGCGTAAACGTCGATCACCGGCACCCCCACGCTGAGGCTCTGAATCCGCGCCGAACCGCTGGCGGTGCCGACGCCTGGCACGAGCTGGGTCTGAGCAAAGCTCTGCGACAGGTTGCCGATCAGGCCCGAGGCCTCCAGGCGGCAGTACAGTGCCAGCGCCGGCCAGCGGGGGAGCGGCTTGGTGATGTCGACCGTGCCGTGCATGCCGCCGCCGATGAAGTTGTTCGTCACCCGTTCCGAGAGGATCTGGGCCCCTGCCCCGCGCGAGTCGAAAAACACGCTCGCCCCGCGCGCCAAAGGCCCACTTCATGCGGAACATCGGGTACGGGTCGTCTTCCGGGTGCAGGTCCAGGCCGGCCCGGCCGGGAATCATCAGTGCCGGGCTGACCAGCGGAATCCGGCCCGGATTGAATTCGGTAAAGGCGTAGTCCAGGTCCAGTATGTCCATGTTGAGCTGGCTGGCGAGCGTGCCGGCGCCGGCGGCGTCGAAATGGGCCACCGACTGCGTGCCCTGGGCATTGAGAAAGGCGAAGCTGGCGTGCAGCTCGCCCAATCCCTGCTCGAAGCGATAGCCCAGGTCGAGCCGCGGCATCGCGTTCCAGCCCGGCTGGGCCGTGGGCACTTGGATCGGCCCCGGCAGATTGCCGACCGGCAGGCGCGCCGGAGTTCAAGTTGTTATGGATGAACGGCTGCAGGACGTTGAGCTCGACCGCCGCGATCATGCCCAACTTGACCTCCCGCGGCGCCAGCTCGAAGGCCGGACTGTACTGCGGGATGTCGTCGCCCACGGGTAACTGACTGAAATACGGCACCGGCGGATCGAGCGAGTACGTGCTCGGCAGCCGCTCGGTCTGCGGCGGGGGCGAAACGAGCGGGCCCGGCGGTATCGCCTCGGCCTCGGTTCCCGGCGGAGCCGCGACCACCTCGGGCTCGGACGGCTCGCTGATCTCGGGCTGGGCGAGCGCGGAGCGTCCCCAGACCAGCGCAGGCCAGCACGAGCAATGTCGGAATGAGACGGGCGTGAAACATCGAGAGCGCCCCCCAGCGCTCACGTCCTGGGTCGTATCGGTTCTATCGGTAGGATCGGCAGTTTGGCCAAAGCCGATTTTGCCGAGAGCGCGGACGATTGTCGCAGCCCCTAGTCGCGCTTGGGGTTAAGGCGCTGGCGCGTGAGCGCGCTGCCGCGCGGAACCGTCGGACCCGCGAGGCAAGGGGCGGAAAAAGCGTGGGCGCAGAGGGTCTCGCGCGTGCCAGCTGCTGGCAACGAAACGTGCGCCCGCGAGCGCATGCTCACGCAGCCGCGGGCCGCGCCGGAGCGCAGTCCGACCGCCGCCCTCAGTGCGCCATGCTGCTCGAGCCGGACGGCGGCTCGCGATGCCCATAGAAGCTGTACAGGACGGGCATCAGGTACCGCGTCAGGAACAACGTCGAGATCATGCCGCCGACCACCACGATGGCCAGCGGTTGCTGGGTCTGGGCGCCGATCCGGGTCGAGAGCGCGGCCGGCAGCAGCCCGAGGATGGCGGTCAAGGCCGTCATCATGACCGGGCGAACCCGTTTCTCGGCGCCTTGCATGATGGCGTCGTTGAGGGCGATGCCCTGGCCGCGAAGCTGATTGAAGTAGGAGATCATCAGCAGTCCGTCCATGATCGCCACGCCGAACAGCGAGACGAATCCGACCGCCGCCGAGATGCTGAAGTGAGTGCCGGTGAGCAGCAGGGCCCAGATGCCGCCCAGCGACAGCGCGATCACGTTCGACAGCACCGCCAGCGCGTCGAGCCACGAGCGGAAGGCCAGGTACAGAATCAGCAGGATCAAGCTGAGCGACAAGGGCACGATGTACATCAGCCGGTGCTCGGCTTCTTGCATTTCCTGGAATTCGCCGCTCCACTCCGCCGTGTACGGTGCGGAAAAGATGTGCCGGGTCTTGTCCTGGGCCTCGGAAACGGCGCCGGCCAGGTCGCGCTCCCGGACGCTGAACTTGACGGCGATCAGGCGGTTGCCCTGCTCGCGGGAGATCGTCGAGGCCCCGGTGCGGATGAACCGGCCCTTGGGATTCAGCTTGCCGCCGTCATCCAGCGGAGTCACCAGGTCGATCAGCCGCCGCCGGGGGCTGGAGAAGATGTTGTTGAACGTGCCGCCGGAAATGCTGCCGGTATAGGCGGGCATCGCGACACTGGTTCCGCCCTTGGATAGCCCGACTGCGGCGCCGGTGACCTGAGTCTGAGGGACGCTGGCGGCACCGGCGGTGACCTGATTGTTCGACACGTCGACCGGGATGTTGAGGATCGCTTGTTCGCTGCTCCGCAGGTGCTCGGGCCAGCGGAGCGTGATGTCGAACCGCTTTTCCCCCTCGATCATCTGCGAGAAGGCGACGCCGCCCACCGCGCTCGTGACCACGTCCTCGACGTCGGCCACGCTGACGCCCCAGTTGCGCATTTCTGCGGGTCGACGGGAATCTCCAGGTTCGGCTGCCCTTTGACCCGGAAGACACCGACGTTCTTGATTCCGCGGATGCTCTCCAGGATCGTGGCGACCTGCTCGGCCCGGTTCTCGAGCTGATCCAGGTCGGGCCCGACGATCTTGACCGAATTGTCGCCCTTGACGCCCGAGAGCGACTCCATCACGTTGTCGCGGATGTTCTGGGAGAAGTTCCAGTCCACGCCCACGATGTCGCGATTGAGCAAATCGTTCATTTCGTTGATCAGCTCTTCCTTGGTGCGGCGGCGGCTGGCGCCGAGCCAGCTCCGCCAGCCGGTCACTTGCTTGACCTTCGGCCAGTCGTCGTGCGGCTTGAGCGGGACGAAAAACTCGGAGTTGTAGAATCCGGTCGGATCGGTGCCGTCGTCGGGCCGGCCGGTCTGCGACACGACCCGGCGGATTTCCGGAAACCGGGTCATGATCTCCCGCGACTGGTCGGCTTTCTTCGAGGCCTCGGCGAGCGAGATGTTGATCGGGAACGTGCCGCGAATCCAGAGGTTGCCTTCCTCCAACTCGGGCATGAACTCGCGGCCCAACAGCGGCAGCAGGCCGACCGTAATCACGATCAGCGCCGCCCATGATGGCCAGCGTGGCCCAGCGGTGGTTGAGGCAGGTGCGGAGCTGCTTGAGGTACCGCGATTTCAAATTGCGGACCAGGAAATTCTCGCGGCTGGCTTGCAGGTTCTTGAAGGCCAGCATGCACAGCACCGGGGCCACCGTCAGGGCCAGGATCAGGGCCCCGCCCAGGGCAAAGGCGTAGGTGTCGGCCATCGGGCCGAAGATCTGCCCTTCCGGCCCCTTCATCGTGAACAGCGGCAGGAACGCGCAGACCATGATCGCGGTGGTGAAGAACAGGCTCTTCTCCACTTCCTTGGTGGCCGCCAGAATTCGCTGCTTGAGCGGCAGCTCGTGGAACTCGCCCGAGCTGAGGTGGCGGTAAATGTTCTCGACCATGATCACCGACGAGTCGACGATGATCCCGAAGTCGACCGCCCCGATCGACAGCAGGTTGGCGCTCTTGCCGCGCAGAAACAGCACCGAGAAGGCGAACAGCAGGGCCAGCGGAATGTTGATCGCCACGATCAGCGCGCTGCGGACGTTGCTCAGGAACATCAGCAGGATCACCGTCACCAGGACCATGCCCACGATCAGGTTCTCGCGGACCGTTTCGGTCGTCACCCCGATCAGCTCGCTGCGGTCGTAATAGGGCTCGATCTCGACTCCCGGCAGCAGGTTGGCGTGGTCGGCGTTGAGCGATTTGATCTTTTCGTTCACGTCGTGCAGGGCCGGCAGCGAGGCCTCGCCCTTGCGCAACAGGACGATCCCCTGGATTTTTTCCGATTCGTCGATCCAGATCGGCTTGCCTTCGGCGTCGAGCACCTCGTTGCCCTCCGCGTCCCGCGTCCGGTGGGTCATCGCCACCCGGCCCAGCCGCGGCAAATGGCCGACGACCACCCCCTGCTTGCCGATGTCCTCGGGATAGCGGAGCGGGCCCCCCTCGACCACGTCCTCGACGCGGATCGGCAGGTTGTTGATCGAGGTGATCACGATCTGGCGAATCCGCTGGATTCGCCGCTCCTCGTCGGCCCGCAGGACGCTGGCCGCCTTGGCCGGATTTTTCTCCAACAGCACCTCTGCCGAGCGGGCCGGGTCCTGCCCGCCGCCGATCAGGCCGATGCCGCGGACATTGAGCACGTTCTCGCCTTCGGACAGGTAGTCGCCGCCGACGTTGGCGTTGCTGTTCTGGATCGCGTTTTGCAGCTTGTCGAGCGTGATCCCGTAGCGGACCATCCGCTCCGGATCGGGCTGGACTTCGTACCGCTTGACCGTGCCGCCGCCGCTGACGATGTCGATGATTCGCGGCACGCGGCGAAATTGCCGTTCGAGGCCCCAGTCCTGCTGGGCCTTGAGGTCGCTGAGATTGTAGACGTCGCGGCCCAGGGCGTCCTTGGGACTCTTGAGCGTGTAGCGAAGGATTTCGCCGGTCGGACTCTGCGGCGAGATCGTCGGCGACACGCCGGGCGGCAAGCCGTCGACGAATTGCAGCCGGTTGATGACGTCCTGCTTGGCCTGGGCGAAATCGACGCCGTAGTTGAACTGATTGCGCAAGTGGGCCAGCCCGAACAGCGATTTACTGCGCGTGTACTGCAGCCCGGGCATGCCGGCCAGGGCCACTTCGAGCGGAATCGTCACCTGCCGCTCGACTTCCTCGGCCGACGCGCCGGGATACTTGGCGATGATTTCGACGATCGCCGGAGCCGGGTCGGGATACGCCTCGACGTTGACGTTCAGGAACGCGTAACCGCCGAAGGCGACCAGAAACACGGCGGCCAGGCAGACGATCAGCGGATTGTCCAGCGCCCAGGCAATCAGCTTGTGAACCATGAGAGCACCCGTCCGCAATTGCGGACCCAAAAATTTCGGGAAGATCAATGCCCGGCGGACGCCGCTTGCAACCCGGCCAGTTTGGCCGCCAATTCCACCGCGCCAATTTCGACCACTCGCTCGCCCACCATCAGCGGCTGGGCGCCGGCGGCGCATTGGTCGGGCCGCGGCTCGGATCGGACATAGCTGCGAATCCGGCCCCGGGTGACCACGACCACCGGCCGCGATTCGAACTCGTGGGTCGCCGCGTCGCGCTCGACGAACACCCGCGCGCAGCCCGCCCCTTCGATCAAGGCCGTGGTCGGCACGACCACCAGGCCGGAATCGGGCGGCAGGGGAATCACCGCCGTAATGAACGCGCCGACGCTCAATCGGCCGTCCGGATTGTCCAGCCAGCCGATCACCGTGCCCGAGTGCTGCGACGGATCGATGATATTGCCCACGATATCGAAGTTGCCGGTCATCGGCACGTCGTTCGGGTCGGCCTTGATGTCGATCCGCCAGCGGCGCTGCTCGGCGGGCAGGGCCCGCAGGACCGGCAGGTCCTCTTCATAGGCGTTGGCCACGACTTGAATCCGACTCAGATCGGCCACCTTGAACAGGTCCTGAGTCGGGTCGACGATGTCGCCGACGTTGAAGTTCTTTTCGATGATCATGCCGCTGATCGGGCTGCGAATGTCGGTCTCGGCCCAGGTCCGGTCGCCGCGCGGGTCGGCGGTCTTGCGTTCCTGGATGCGTTTGGCCTCGTCGCGGATATCTTGCAGCTCGTCCTCGGTCAATCGCCAGGAGCGGAGCGTGCGCTCGGCCCGGGCCACCGCCACCTCGTCTCCCTGGAAATTGCGCCGGGCGTCGTAGATCGTCCGCCCCGAAATGACGTCGGGCGCCGCCTCGAACTGGAGCAGCACCTTCTTGTCGATGTCGCGCTTGGAAATGGCGTCGATCAACTCACTCTTCTTCTCGCCGATGTCCTTGCTCCAGACGACCGCCAGCAACTGGTCTTTGGCCACCTTGTCGCCGTAGCGGAGGGGCCGCAGCTCGGCCTTGCCCGGCCCGCTCTCCCCCGCCTCGACGGGCACCATGCCCAGGCTGACCAGCTCGCCGGGGAACCGGGCATGGATCCGCACCAGCCGGCTCGGGTCCAACAGCAGCGAGCCGGACAGCCGGAGCGGCTCGGGGGGTGGCGCCGGTTCGACCCGGGTCGTCGCGATGCCGAGCGATTTGACGCCGTCGGAGCTGAGGCGGATCGAATGGGGGGTCGTGCCAACCTCGGCCGTTTGCCGGCCGCTGTCGGACCCGTCCAAGGCGCCGTCGGCCAGCGCATGGCTACGGCGGTGTTGGCCCTGATAGAGGGCGGCCGCCCCGGCCAGCACCAGCAGGAGCAGGCCCACCCCGACGATTTTGTTCTGGCGTTTCATCGGCACTATCGGCTGGCTTCGCGTTCGGCCGCCTGGCGGCTCTTCAGTTCGGCATTCAATTCCAGGACCCCCGACTCGACGACCAGCTGACCCGGCCGCAAGGCCGTGGCCCCGCACTCCACCTCGTTTGTTTTGGGCTCCGATCGCACGTAGACATGCCGCCGGCCGCGGCGCACGACCGCCACCGGCTGGCAGGTGAACTCGTGCGTGCCGTCCTCCCCCGTGGCGACGAACACCTTCGGGCAAGTGCCGTCTTCGATCAGCGCCGAGGTCGGCACCGAAACCAGGCTGCGGTCGGCCGGCAGCTCGATCGTGGCGGTGATGAACTCGCCGACGTTGAACCGGCCGTCGGGGTTCTCCAGCCAGCCCATGACTGCCCCGGAGTGCTGGGTCGGGTCGATGATGCTGCCGATGGTGTCGATTCGCCCGCTGACCGGCACGTCGTTCGGGTCGGACTTGATGTCGATCTTCCAGGTCCGCTCCTCGGGCGAGAGTTGCCGCAGCACCGGCAGATCTTCTTCGTAAGCGTTGGCCAGGACCAGCAACCGGCTCAAATCGGCAATCTTGAACAGGTCCTGACTGGTGTCGATGATGTCGCCGACGTTGAAGTTCTTTTCCACGATCACGCCGTCGATTGGCGAGCGGACGTCGGTTTCGGCCCAGGTGCGGTCGGCGGCCGGATCGTCCTTTTCGCCGCGCGCGATTCGCTGGGCCTCTTTGTGGATCTCGCCCAGCTCGGTGTCGGTCAGCCGCCAGGAACGCAAGGTGCGTTCGGCTTTGGCGACGTTGATCAGATCGGCCTCGTAGTTGCGCCGGGCGTCCTGGATCACGCGTTCGGACACGACGCCCCGCTCCACCTTTTCCAGCCGCGCGAGCAGCGTCTGGTCGATGGCCGACTTGGAAATCGCGTCGACCAGCTCGCTTTTCTTCTCGCCGATGTCCTTGCTCCAGACCACCGCGATGATCTGCCCCTTCGACACGCGATCGCCGAACCGCAGCGGCCGGCCCGGCGGTGACGCGGGTTGCTCGCCCGCGGCGGACGGCACTTCCAACTCGCCCACCGAGACCAGCTCGCCCGGAAAACGGGCGTGGATCCGGACCAGTTGATTCGGGTCGAGCAGCAGCGAGCCCGGCAGCCGGAGCGGCTCCGGCGGCGGGGCCGGATGGACTTCGACCGTGGTCAGGCCGACGGTTTTCATGCCGTCGTCGGTCAACCGAATGGTGTTGGGCCGGCCCTTGACCAGCTCGATCAGCGACGACGAGCCTTCGTGCCCGGCCGCGGCCGAAGCTTCGAGGGCCGAGCCAATCGCCTTGTCGAATTTTGTCGTCGCCAGATAAACCAAGGCCAGGCCACAGACCCCCAGCGCCAACAACGCCAGCGATTTAATGCGCGCAAGGCTCATAGCGGGGTGCCGTATCTGAATGCGGGAGGGGAGGGAAACCCGATATTACCGACGTGCCGGATTTGCCGCAAAGTCATTATCCCTAGGGATATGGACTTCCTTGCCGACTTGTAATGCCCGGTCCGGCACGCCCTAGGACGCGCAAGCCTGCGGCCCAATGGTGGGGGAAAGGCCCGCCTGCAGTCAGATACGGGGCGGCCGGCGGCTGGTTCGCGGCGCAGGGAACGGGGCGGTGTTACTTACGGATTTGTAACACCCTACGCCACGGGCGCTTACACCGCGCACTGCCGACGAGGACGTGCCGTCCGTTGAGGGCCCTGCGCAGTCATCCGGCACAAAAGAACGGGCGACGTGTTGGCGCCCGAGTCGAATCCGTCGCAAAACGAGCCTGAAATGCCGGCCAACAACCGGCGGCGCGGCGACGTCAAGAAATCCGCCCAGGCGGCGGCGAGGCGGCAGCCCTAGGCGCGAGCTTATTCCGATTTTCCGGGCCGCAGCGGCGTTTCCCACCGGCGCCGGCGCCTTCCGGCGCTTCGTCCCGGATCGCTATTCGGCCCGGCCAAACTCGGCCGTGATGGCCGGCCGGCTCGGCCGCAACATGCCGAGTGGGCGCGAGATGAACAGCCGCTTCAGGCCGGGGGCGGCACTGAAGAAGTGGAATAGGTGATGGCCTGAGCGATGCTTTTCTAGGCAATCGAATCCCAGAATAATGGCAGTCGCGGCCACCCCGCACGAAACGAGCAACAGGTTTGCGGTGGTCAAAACTCAAGTCCCCCTAGGAGTTACCGCCTAACCCCCCTCCCGGCACACCACACGGTGTAATCAGCCCAGAGGTTGGGCCTCCCGTATTGCAATTCGCGTGCCAGGAGCCTGGGCATACGGCTGCCACGGCCCTGGGTAGCCCTCCTGCTGCTTTGCTCCGACATCGGCGGCCGGCCCGCTGTGCGCCACCCATGTCCTGAACCACGCGGGCTGGTACCGCACGCCTGATTGCACCATGCCGCCAGGTTGCGGTTAGAATCGCTGTCTTTCCGCCGCTCCCCCCTGCCCTGCCCCCGCACCCGAGAACGGACCCATCACCCATGTTGCGAGACCGGCTGCGCGTCGGCGCCCTGCTTGTCCTGACGATGATTCCCGCGCTGGCCACCCTCGCGCGGCCGACGAACCGGCCTCGACCAGCCCGGCCAAGGGCGAGGTCAAGCAATACACGTTCGCGGGCAGCAAGATCTTCCCCGGCACGGTGCGCGACTACTGGATCTATGTCCCGGCCGGCTACGACCCGAGCAAGCCGGCCTGCCTGTACGTCAACCAGGACGGCATTCAGTGGAATGCCCCGGCCGTGTTCGACGAGTTGATCGCCAAGCGCGAGATGCCCGTGACGATCGGCGTGTTTGTCACGCCGGGCAAGGTCAAGGCGGCCAGTCCCGAGGCGCTCGACCGCTACAACCGCAGCTTCGAGTACGACGGACTGGGCGACGGCTACGTTCGCTTTCTGCTCGACGAGCTGCTGCCCGAGGTCGAAAAGCAGACCACCGCCGACGGCCGGGCGATCCGGCTGTCGCGCGACGGCAACGATCGGGCGATCGGCGGCTCGAGCAGCGGGGCGATCTGCGCTTTCACCGCGGCCTGGGAGCGGCCGGACGCGTTCCGCCGGGTGTTCAGCGCGATCGGCACCTACGTCGGCCTGCGGGGCGGGAACGTCTATTCGACGCTCGTTCGCAAGTACGAGCCCAGGCCGCTGCGCGTCTTTCTGCAGGATGGCAGCAACGACCTCAACATTTACGGCGGCGACTGGTGGATGGCCAATCAGGAGCTGGAGCGGGCCCTGATCTTCTCGGGCTATGAAGTCAACCACGCCTGGGACGAGGGGGGCCACAGCAACGAGGCCGGCACCAAGCTGTTTCCCGAGGCGATGCGCTGGCTATGGAAAGACTGGCCGGCCGGTATCAAGACCGGCGCCGGCTCGCCGCAATTGCAGGCCATCCTGCTGCCCGGCGAGGATTGGCAGCTGGTCGCCGAGGGCTACGGTTTCACGGAGGGACCGGCCGAGAACGCCCGCGGCGAAGTCTTTTTCAACGACGTCGGCGCAGCAAAACGTACAAGATCGGTCTCGACGGCAAGGTGAGCCTGTTTGCCGAAAACACCCTCAACGGCGACGGGCAGCGGTTCGGACCTGACGGCCGGCTCTACTCGGTGGCGGGCGCTGCCAACAAGATTCTGGCCTACGATCCGTCCGGCGAGCGGACCGCGATCGCCGACGGCTTCAAGGGCAACGATCTGGTCGTGTGCCACAACGGGGGGATCTACGTCACCCATCCTGGCTGGACCGGCACCGATCCCAGCCAGGTGTGGTACATCAGCCCGCAGGGGGAAAAGAAGGTCGTCGACAGCGGCCTGAAATTCTCCAACGGCATCACGATCTCGCCCGACCAGTCGATGCTCTACGTGGCCGACAGCCGAACCCATTGGGTCTACAGCTACCGGATCGCCCCCGACGGTTCACTTGACCGACAAGCAGCGGTTCTTCCACTTGCACGTGCCCGACACGGCCGACGACAGCGGCGCCGACGGCCTGCGCGTTGACCGCGACGGCCGGCTGTACGTGGCCACGCGGCTGGGCATTCAGATCTGCGATCAGTCCGGGCGGGTCAATGCGATCGTGCCGGTGCCCAACGGCAAGTTGTCGAACTTCGCCTTCGGCGGCGAGAACTTCGACACGCTGGTGGCGACTTGCGGCGACCGGGTCTATCGGCGGAAACTCAAGGTGCAAGGAGCCCAGTCGTTCCAGCCGCCATTCAAACCGGCCGACCGGCCCTGAGATATCGCCGCGCGGACCGTGCCGCCGCCGGCCGATCCGGCGAGCGAACCGTTTTGATCCCCTATTTCTTGCAAGGCAACCCATGCGCTCGACGATCCTTTCTCTCCTGACCGCCTTGGCCCTCGTCTCGGCCGCCCAGGCCGGCGACGACGAGTATCCGCTGGGCCCCGATTCGCAGCGGCACGACGGCGTTCCGCGCGGCCAACTGACCGAGGGCCTGTGGCGGAGCAAAATCTTTCCCGACACGGTCCGCCGCTATGCGGTCTACGTGCCGGCCCAGTACCGGGCCGAGCAGCCGGCGGCCGTGATGGTGTTTCAGGACGGCCACGCCTACCTGAAAGAAGACGGCGAGTTCCGGGCTCCCGTGGTGCTGGACAATTTGATCCACCGCGGCGAGCTGCCGGTGATCGTGGGCATCTTCATCGACCCGGGCCACGTCGGCGCCGAGCCGCCGGACAACAAATGGTCGGCCAGCAATCGCAGCTTCGAGTACGACACGCTGAGCGATCAGTACGCCCGGTTTCTGCTCGAGGAGATGCTGCCCGAGGTGGGCAAAAACGTCAAACTGACCGACGACGGACAGCAGCGGGCGATCTGCGGCATCTCGTCGGGCGGGATCTGCGCCTTCACCGTCGCCTGGCAGCGGCCCGAGGCCTTCAGCAAGGTTCTCTCGCACGTCGGCAGCTTTACCAACATCCGCGGCGGGCATGTCTATCCGGCCCTGGTTCGCGCGGAGCCGAACAAACCGATCCGGGTCTTCCTGCAAGATGGTAAGAACGACCTCGACAATCAGGCCGGCAACTGGTGGCTGGCCAATCTGCAGATGGACTCGTCGCTGAAGTTCAAGCACTACGACTACAAATTCGTCGGCGGCGACGGCGGGCACAACGGCAAGCACGGCGGGGCGATCCTGCCCGACGCCCTCCGCTGGCTGTGGCGCCCGGCCGAAGGCAAATAGCCCACACTCGCAACGGTGCCGCGTTCCACGCGCCAAAGATGTCAAACTTCGCGCCAAATCCTCCGCCCCTTCAGGGCGGTCACGGCGCGGTGCGCGACTTTGGGTTCCCCGGGGTTTGCACTGCGCTCCCAACCCCGGGCTGGGCTCCGGCGCCCTTCAGGGCGAGGCGATACCCCGGGTTCATACCAGGCTATGCCGAATTCAGCCGCTGCCTTGCTCGGCCGGGGGACCGGCGTGCGAATCGATGGGTGCGTTTGAACTGGACCCGCCCTCCCCTGCCCCGCTGGACTCTCCTGCCCCGCTGCTCAGAAATTCGGCATCGCGGTTGGAAAAATTGACCGTCACTTCGTGCGGACCCAGCTCGCTGGGCGAGGCCGTGGCGGTCATTGCAGCCGAGCTGCGATAGCGGGCCCACCAGTCGGCCGCGTCGGCGTCGGTCCACGGCTTGGCTACCCGGCACGCCGCGAGGGCGTCGATTAGCGTGCGCGCGTCGGCCGGACGTTCGGCGGGCGATTTGGACAAGCAGCGGAGCAGCACCGCTTCGAGATCGCGCGAGACGGCCTTCCCCAGTCGGGCCGCCGGCGCCACGACCGGCGCTTCGACGTGCTGCCGGCAGATTTCGACGATCGTCTCGCCGACGAACACGGGCGTGCCGGTCAGCAGGAAGTAACCGACTGCCCCGACCGCGTACAGATCGCTGCGGCGGTCGACCAGGCTCGGCTGCTGGATCGCCTCGGGGGGCATGTAGAGCGGCGTGCCGGTCAGGCCTTCGTGCCGGGTGGCATAGGCCTGCTGCCGGCCGTCGATCGCTTTGACCAGCCCGAAATCGAGCAGCTTGACGAAATCGCACAGCCCGCCGTGGTGGCAGAGCATGATGTTCGCCGGCTTGATGTCGCGGTGGATCAGGCCGGCGCCGTGAGCTTCGATCAGCGAGCCGCAGATTTGCTCCAGCACGCGGACCACGCGTCCCTCGGGGAGCGGGCCGAAGCGCTCGACCAGGGCCTGCAGCGTCAGCCCGTCGAGCAGCTCCATGGCGTAGTAAAAAACACCCTCGGGCGTCCGGCCGTAATCGTAGATCGCGATCGTGTTGGGGTGGCTGAGCTGGCTGGTCAGCTGCACCTCGCGCTCGAAGCGGGCGATGGCCGAATCGCTGGTCTGCTGCGGATCGATCAGCTTGACGGCCGTGGGCCGGCGGAGCAGCGCGTGGTGCGCCCGATAAACCTGGCCCATGCCGCCGGAGCCGATCTTTTCGCCGAGCACGTACTGCCCCAGCCGCTTGATTTGCAATTCGGCGGTCTGGGCCCGGCGCTCGCAAGCCGGGCGACGGCCAGCGTGTAGACGAAAATCGCGACCGACGCCAGCACCAGCAACCCGAGCAACGCCGCGAATGGCCCAGCGCACGGCGTCGATCGGGGCCATCGCTTCGGCCAGGTCCAGCTCGGTGACGACGGCGAAACCGCCGCGCCGGCAGCCAGGTCCAGGCGCCGATGCTCGGCACGCCGCGGTAGTCGCGATAGCCATCCACGTTGCTGCCCGACGCCCCGCCGCGGCATCCTGGGCCGGCGCGTTGAGCGGCTGCTGCGAGCGGGCCATTCGCGGCCGCTCGACCCGTGGTCAGGTCGACCTGCGGATCGCGGAGCTTGATGTTGAAGATCGATTTGACCTCGGGCCGATCGGGCAGCAATCCGATGTCCTTGAGCTGCTGGTCGAAGCGGCTTTCGGAGATCATCTGCCCCTCGGCATCGATCGCATAGGTCTCGCCGGTCCGCCCCATCCGGCCGACCGACAAGATGCGGGTGAAATCGATCTCCGGCGGAATCCGCACGGCCAGCACGGCGATCACATCCCCCTGCGGATTGCGGACCGGGGCCGCGGCGACCATCGTCGGCACGCCCGGCCGCACTTGTCCGTGGCCATCGGGTAGCGCGACCGTGCTGGGAAACGGCTTGCTCACCGCGGCGCGGCCGGCCAAGGCGGCCTCGAACACGGGGCGATAGGGCGGCGGCATCTCCTGGCCGATCAGCTCGTCGTACGACGAGACCAACAGCCGCTCGCCGGGATCGATGACCGAAAAACCTTGATAGGCGTGGACCTCGAGATACGGTTTGAGCTGCTCGCGGAGCTTCTGGATCGGTTCGGCCAGGACCACGCGCAGACGCTCGCGCTCCAGGCCTTGGGCCTGGTCGATCAATTGCTCGACCAGGACTTCGACCTCGGGGTCGGTGGCCACGCCCAGCACGTTCGATTCCTGGCTCTCGAACCAGAGTTCGAGCGCCGCCAGGTCGGCGTTCAGCACGGTCCCCAATTGCTCGGCCAGCGACTGCCGCAAGGTGGACTCGACCGACAACCGCAGCCACCAGGCCAGACCACCCAGCAGTAGGGCCGCCGCCAGAGGCCAAATCCACAACTGACGGCGGGCAAGCAGGCGCGACGCCGTCTGCGTTCCGGTCTGCGTCCACGGACTGTACACGATTACCTCGCCGCTCGTGGCAACGTACCTGGCGCCCGTGGCCGGTCACGTCGCACTCTGCACCCAAGAGCATACGTTCGCGGTGGGGACTTGGGAACTGCGGCGGCCAGGCAGCGCACGGCGCCGCCGATCCGCCGGATGGCCTGGTGAGGATCGCGTTGCAGGCGGCGAAAAACGGCCCGAGGGGGCTTGGACGCTGGGGCCGGCTGCCGGTATCTTCACGCATGGCAACGGATCGCTGCCACCCGATTCGGGACTGGCCGATTTTGAGTGGCCGGCGGCGGTTCGCCGCTCGAACGACACCCCGTCCCGCTGCGCGCATGAGCCAAGATTCTCCCCACGACCCGGTGCCCGACTTTTTGCACGGCTCGGGCTGATGCTGCCCGTCTCGGTCGAAGACGTCAAGCAAGCGTATCGGGCCAAGGTCAAGGATTCGCACCCCGATGCCGGCGGCAGTGTCGAAAAATTCAACGCGCTGCAGCAGGCGTTCGAACGGGCCTTGCAGTACGCCGAATTTCGGGCGGGCCGGCTGGCCTGGCTGGGCGCATATCGAGCAGTACGCCCAGCAGCAGGCCGTGGTTGCCGAGCTATCGGCCCAGGGGGGCTCGGCCGAGATCGAGAAGCTCGACTGGTTGAACAAATCGTTCGGCGAGGATTTCGCTCAGGTGATCGATCGCGTCGTGGGCCTGAATCTGAGCGGCCCGCAGTTCGGCGACGACACGGTTGCCCATTTGCTGAGCGAGCGACGGGTGCTGCAATCGCTCGTCTGGCTGGACCTGAAAGACAGCCGCGTGACCGACGCCTCGGTCCGGCTGCTGGGCAAGTTCGAGTTCCTGTCGCGGCTCGACCTGCGCGGCACCCGGGTTACCCGGCACGGACTGGAAGCGCTCGAGCAGCTCGGCGAGCTGACCTGGCTGGGGTTGCCCGAGCAGCGCGCTGGGCCTGTGGGAGAAGTGGCAGCTCCGCTGGCGGCAGCCCAAGCTGAAATTCGCCGCCGACGGCGAGGTCTGTCAGCCGGCGGAAAGGATCGTCTCGACCCAGCCGCCGGTTTATTGAGCCGGTTCTGTTGGGCCGCTGGCCCGGGCCGCTCAGCCGGCGAAGCCGGCTTCGTACTCGAGGCTGTCGAGGAACTTGCGGGACTCGATGTAGACCTGCGGTGGATAGTCGGTGATCTTGGAGGTGAACTGGGCCCGCAGGGCATCGATTGCTTCTTTGATCTTGCGATAGCCGGCCGGCCCGACGGCCCCGCCGCTGGTCTCGCGCTGGGCGAACAGCTGGTCGACTTTGTCGCGCGTCGCGTCGTAGGTCGCGGCCCGCAGCGGCGCGGGCCAACCGATCTCGCCGGTCACCGGATCGAGCTGGCTGGAGGTCAGCCGATTGGGCGCGGCTTCTTTGGCGAACTTGGCCAACTCGGCGGCGGTGACGCGCGGGCCGCGTTCTTCGGCCACCGCCTCGCGATTGATCCGCCGCTGCTCGAAGTAGGTGTTGGTCGTGTTCAGCCGGTTATTGAGCTCCATCGTATAGGCGTTTTCCCAGTTGTTCGCGGCGGCCGAGTTGGCCAGATTGGCCTGCCCGGCGGCATTGATCACCTGGGCCATGCCGGACATGTAAGAACCGGCCGCGGTCGTGCCGGCTCCGTACCCGCCGCCGCCCCAGCCCCAGTAACCACCACCGCCGCCGGCGTAGGTCGGCGCGGAATAGACCGGCCGGTAACCGGTGGCCGAGGTTTGCTGGTTTTGCTGCGCGCGCACCGACCAGGCGAAGGTCAGAACCAGGAGCAGCATCCACACGCCAGGCGTCGACAAGCGTCGCATTGCAGGAAACCTTTGTCCAGGAAGGCAGTGTCCAACGAGCGCGACCGGTGCCCGGCGTGCGGGACCTGTGCCCGCGGGGTCCGGCGGCCGAGTCGCGAGTTTTTTGCCGGCTCTCGCGGCTGATACCGATCGATTATATACTCAACCCAGAGCCCAACAACCAGATGTGCCAGCGGAATTCGTCGGTTCGCCGTCGGGGGCGTTTGTCGCGCTCGCAGCCCCCGAGCAGGCTTGGCTGCCGCCCGCAGCGATTTGCGTTGGCGGCCGCGGCCGATGGTTGCCCGCGCGTTGTTTGCAGCCCGAATTTGCCCGTCCACACCACCCCCATCGTCTTGCGGAGCCTGATATGATCTGGCGCTGTCGCTGTGCCCTGTTCGTTGCTGCGGTCATCCTGGCGGGCACGCGAGCGCCGGCCGCCGAGCCGTCGGTCGCCGACCTGGCGAAAGCCGCGTCCAGCGGAACGCCGGAAAAGCAAATCGCGGCGATCGACCAACTGACGGATCTGGGGCCCCGGGCCAACTCGGCCACGCCGGCCCTGATCAAGGCGCTGGGATCGGACGATGCCGGCGTGCGGTGGCACGCGGCGCGGGCTCTGGCGGCGATCGGAGCCCCGGCCGTCGAAGCGGTGGCCAAGCTCACGGCCGCGCTCGACGATCCGGATTTTCACGTCCGCGCTCAGGCCGCGCATGCCTTGGGCAAGATCGGCGCCGGGGCCAAACCGGCCACCGACGCGCTCATCGCCCGAATCGTCGACGAGCATGCCAGCGTCCGCCGCCAGGCGATCGAGGCGCTCGAAGTGATCGCCCCGGGCAATGAAAAGGTGATCAAGAAGCTGACCGAAGTCCTCTCGACGGCCGAGCCGCCCGTGGCGATGGCCGCCATCCGGACGATCGCGGCCAACGGCGACAAGGCGCTGCCCACGGCGATCGACGTGCTGAAGACTGCCGAACCGAAATCGAAATCGCGGTTCTGGGCCTGCGTACTGTTGCAAGAGTTCGGCCCGAAGGCCAAGGACGCGGTCGCGCCGCTGACCAAGGCATTGGAAGACCCGGACCCGACCATCCGGATGCAGGCGGCGCTGGCTCTGGCGGCCATCGGCCCCGACTCGGCCCCCGCGGTGCCGGCCCTGACGGCGGGGCTCTCCGACAAGCTCGAAGCGGTCCAATATGCCTCGGCGTACGCCCTGGGGATGATCGGCGCCAAGCAGGCTTTGCCCGAATTGAAAAAGGCGGCCGGCAGCAAGGACGCGCTCGTGAAACTGCTGGCCACTTGGGCCGTGGCCAAGACCGATCCGGCGAATGAAGCGGCCACCAGCCAGGCCGTCGACGAGATTGTCGCCGCCATGGAAAGCAGCCGGCCGGAAGTCCGCCAGGCCGCGGCTCGGGCGCTCTGGGACCTGAAGGCCCCGCACGAGAAGGTCGGCGCCTGCGCTGTCCAAGGCGCTCAACGACAACGAACCGGAAATCGTCGACCACGTGATCGACAGCCTGGCTTCGCTGGGCGCCAAGATCGCGCCCCGCGTGAACGACGCCTTGCAAGACGAGAAGCGCCGCGACAAGGCGCTGGCCATCGTGCGGCGGATGGGTCCCGAAGCCAAAGCCTGCGTGCCCGTGCTGGTCAAGCTGCTCGACGACGCGGACGAAGACCTGAAAGTCTCGGTGCTCACGGCGCTCTCGGCGATTGGTCCCGGCGCCGCCGAAGCCGCCGCGCCGGTCGGCAAATTGCTCACGTCCGATTCGGATCGGGTGCAAAGCGCGGCCGCGATTGCCCTGGGCCGCATCGGTTCGGCCGCCGAGTCGGCGGCTCCGGCGATCGAAAAGCTGCTCAAGGACAAATCGCCGTACGTCCAGGTGGCCGGCGCCTGGCGCTTTCGCAGATTCAGAAGGACCATGCCGCCCTGGCCAAGAAGGTCCTGCCGCAAGTGATCGAGCTGCTCCGCTCGCCGAACGAACTGGTCCGGATCGAAGCCGCCGACACGCTCGGTGCGCTCGGACCGGCGGCCAAGGGGGCCCTGCCCGATCTGAAGAAAGCCGTCGGCGACTCGAGCCCGATCGTCAGCCGCTCGGCGACGGTGGCGATCGATCGGATCGAGAAGAAGGCGATCAAGTAGCGGCATCCTGGTAAGTCAAAGCCGCAAGGGTTTCACCGCAGAGGACACGGAGGACGCTGAGGACGGGGGAGAGATGTCTTTTTGATCGCAGATTTTTCTCTGCGACCTCCGCGCTCTCTGGGTGAATCTGCCGCTTCCTGAACGCTTCGCGTTGCGACAAAAAAAATCGGCCCGGGGATCGCGAGCAATTCGCCATCCCCGGGCCGTAAGTTTTCAATTCCGCCAGGCAGCCCGTTGGACTGCCTGTTTCTCGGAACTACTCCAGAATCTTCTTCGTGTCGGCCAGGATCTTGTCGACCTCGGCCTTGTCGAGCTTGCCGGCCGGCACCGCATGGTTGGCGGCGACTTTGCCGTTGCGATAGATCAGCACGGTGACGTCGGCTTCGGGGCTGATCTGGTAGTCGGCCGGACCGTTCTCATTGTCCTCGGGCACGACCAGGGCCACGTTTTCCAGCTTGTTCTTGCTGGCGAAGTCCTTGGCCGCCGACTTGAGCGCGCCGGGATCCTTGCCCAACAGATTGACGAACGAGGACAGCTTCTTGTCCGAGTTGGCGGCGATCTTCTTGTCCAACTCGGTGGCCAGGGCGGCCAGGTTGCCGTCGGCCTTGCGGGCAAAGACCATCACGACCGGCTTGTTGCCCAACATGCAGCGATAGCAGAGGTGCTTGCCGGACTCGACGTTGTCGTTGACCGCGCCGGCCACCTTCTCGACCTGAAACGCGCCGACGTCGTCGCCGGGCTGCGGACCGCTCTTCAGATCGGCCGCCTGCACGCCGGCCGCCATCAATCCAAGTGCCACGCTCAGGCACAAACACGCGGAAGTTCTCATCGGACATTTCTCCTGGAGGGCTAGAACCGTTCTGGGGACAACCGTCATCGAAGGCCACCGGCCGCGGCGCGCTTCCGGGCGACAAGCCCGGCACGCGGATGCTGGCAACGCTTCGTTTGAACGCTCAAACTGGGGGCGCGGCTGGCGCCACGCTACCGCGCGGCGGAAGGAACACGGCGGCAGTGGGTGTGGGTGTATGCGCCCGACATTGTAAACCTGCCATTTCGGAAGGCAAGCTTTTACCCCCTCGGCATGGCCACAGCCGATTTTTTGTCGGCCGGTCTTTTGCGGGTGCCGAGGCGGCGGATTCGGCTTTGCGCTCCGCCGTTTGCCCAGCTCAGCGCGATTCGGCCCGGCTGCTTGACAGGGCCGGGCCGGAGCCCGAAGATCGCTGGGATACTCGCTCAGTCCTTTTCCGCCGGCGGCGCAGCGGATCGCTGCCGCCGTGAAGTTCTCGATCCCCAGGAGACCGTTCGATGGCTACCGCCACACGCCCCCGCCGCAGTCAGCCCAAGGTGACGCAGACCAAGTTGTTCATCAACAACCAATGGGTCGACCCGGTCGAGGGGGGGCACTTCGACACCTACAACCCGGCGACGGGCGAAGTCATCGGTCAGGTGGCCGCCGCCACCGCGGCCGACGTCGACAAGGCGGCCAAGGTGGCCCGCAAATCCCTCGAAGCGGGGCCCTGGGCCACGCTCGACGCGGCCGAGCGCGGCCTGTTGCTCTACAAGCTGGCCGATCTGGTGGCCCAGCACGCCGACGAGCTGGCCGCGCTCGAATCGTGGAACTGCGGCAAAACGATCACCGATTCGCAAGGCGACATGCAGGGCGTCGTCAACACGCTCCGCTACTACGCCGGCTGGGCCGACAAGATCGAAGGCCGCACCCTGCCCGTCCGCGGCAATTTCCTGTCCTATACCTTGCGGCAGCCGGTGGGCGTGGTCGGGCAGATCATTCCCTGGAACTTTCCGCTGCTGATGATGGCCTGGAAGCTGGGCCCGGCCCTAGCCTGCGGCAACACGATCCTGCTGAAGCCGGCCGAGCAGACTCCGCTGACCGCCCTGCGGATGGCCGAGCTGATCGCCGAGGCCGGTTTCCCGGCCGGCGTGGTCAACGTGCTCAACGGGCTCGGTGAGACGGCCGGCGCCGCGCTGTGCGTCCATCCCGAGATCGACAAGATCGCCTTCACCGGTCACGTCGACACGGCCAAGATCATTCAGAAGGCCACGGCCGAAACGCTCAAGCGGACCACGTTCGAGCTGGGCGGCAAGAGCCCGAACGTGATCTTTGCCGACGCCAACCTGGACGACGCCGTGGCCGGCGCCTTCCACGCCATTTACTTCCACGGCGGCCAGTGCTGCACGGCCGGCAGCCGGCTGTTCGTCGAAGAAAAGATCCACTCCGAGTTCGTCCAGCGGTTGGCCGAAAAGGCCAAGCAGCGCAAGCTGGGCGATCCGCTCGACCCGGCCACTCAGCAAGGCCCGCAGGTCTCGCAGGAGCAGATGGACAAGATTCTGGGCTACGTCCAGCTCGGCGAGAAGCAAGGCGCCAAGCTCGTGGCCGGCGGACACCGCAAGGGTGGCGAGGGCTTCTTCGTCGAGCCCACGATCTTCGACAACGTCAAGGACGACATGGCGATCGCCAAGGACGAAATCTTCGGACCGGTCGTGAGCGTGCTGCCGTTCAAGCGCGTCGACGAGGTGATCGAGCGGGCCAACCGCACCTATTATGGCCTGGCCGCCGCCGTCTGGACCAAGGACATCGACAAGGCCCACCTGTTCGCCAAGCAGGTCAAGGCCGGCACCGTCTGGGTCAATTGCTACCACGTCGTCGATACGACGACCCCGTTCGGCGGCTTCAAGATGTCGGGCCAGGGCCGCGAGAACGGCGAGTCCGCGCTCGAACACTACACCGAGCTCAAGACGGTCACCGTCAAGCTCGGTTGATCTTTGCCGACGGCAAACCCACGCAGCTCAAACCCGTCCTGGCTGGTGCCAGGGCGGGTTTTTTTTATCGACCCGGTGGAGGGCGCTACCCCCCGAACCGGGCCAGCTCGGCGGCCGGCTGGCGTGCCGGCACATCGCGGCGCGGTGGCGCCTGGGCCAGCACCAGGGCGCTGAGCAGCAGGCAGATCAGACCGAAGGCCAGCGTGGTCAGCGCCTGGCCGAGCATTTGCCGGAGCAGGTAGTTGTCGCACATGATCGAATCTCGCGTCGCGAGTGCCGGATCGACGGCGGGGACAATCCCGGTCCGCGCCGATCGCATTCAACTCTAGGACACGGACGAGTCCACTCGCGGACACCGACGAGTTCACTCGGCGCGCCGAGCCCGGTCGCCGTGGTACTGCGCCGCGGTCAGTGCGCGGAGCGCGACTTGCAACTCGTCAGTAATTCCTGGCAGTCTGGCCGGCGGGCCGGGAACTGCGGCTGGCTTGCGTCCTGCGAGTCGTGCGGCCTGGACGGACGGCGCCCGGCGGCGGCCGGCAGCGTCGATTGGTCCGATCGGACCGGTTGATACGGCCACCGCGGTGCGCTTTGGAGCGGCTCGTTTCGGCCCACGCGGGCCGCAACTTGAGCCATTCGCGCCGCTGCGATTTGACTTTCCCCGCAGTCGACCTATCTATTCGATACGGCGTCTTTCGAGGGCGCCGCGGCGGCCGCTTGCGGGCCGCGCTTGACGCTCGAATCGGCGTTCGCTCGGACAGCTGCCGGGCAAAGCTGCTTTTCAATTCGACGTCACGTTGTCGTTCCAACGTTCTCACGCGAAAGGGTACACATCTTGAAGATGCACCGCTCCCATTGCCTGGCTGCCTGCGGCGTGCTCGCGCTGCTGACCAGCGCCGCCATCGCTCAAACCGTCTCGTCCGTCCAGGGCGTGTTGGGGTCGCAGGCGGCTCCGCTCATCGGCAAGGTCTACATCGCCGGCTCGGATACGCTCTCGGCGTCGTATTCGACCAATCAGGCCAATTTTCTGAGCATCATCACTTCGAAGCTGAAGGAAGGCGTGGCCTTTACCGGAGCCGGCTTGAACCAGCTCGATCCGACCCGGCTGTATTTCACCTTCGACTACGCCCCGCGCTGCTACTGGATCTACGGCTACGCCGGCTACGTCGACGGCATCGGCGCCACGATCGCCACCGTGCAGGCCCCGACCTCGTCGATCCTGACCGGCAACACCTTCACGATCATGCCGGACGTGCACTGGAACGGCAACAACACCCGGACCGCCACCTACCCGGTGGCCCAGGGCGACTGGGTGCAATTGCCCACGGTCAAGGCCGGCCAGCAATTGGCGTTCTTCATCTATTCGAACGAATCGTCCAACGGCAACCCGGGTAACACCTTTTACAACGGGGCCAGCAACAATCCGGACGGCTTCCAGCACATGATTGCCTTCTTTCCGTCGAACAGCCAGTACATCATCATCGGCTTCGAGGACATGTACGGCGGCGGCGACAAGGACTGCAACGACGTGATGTTCGTCGTCGACATCGGCGTGAACAACGCGGCCGTGCTGGCCAACCCCAGCTCGCTGCCCAAGTAGTCGTCGCGGCAAGCCACCCGCGCAGACCCGGCTCGCCGCTCGAGCCGGGTTTGCGTCCTGGCGGCTGTCGTCGGGCTTGCGTTCCGAGGGAACGAGCCGCGGCCCGAGTGTCGCGGCGAGAATTCCGACGTTTCGAGGCCGACGCTACCCAGTCCCGTTTTCCAGTCCTGTTTTCTGACTCCGTTACCGCCGCGAATGGACGACGATCCAACCCAACTCGCCCCGCCGCCTCGCGCCGGCCGCCTCGGCCGCCGCCGTGCGCCGCGCCGCGGAATCGCCGCGGTCGAGCTGGCGTTGTGCCTGCCGGTGGTCCTGTTGACCACGCTGGGGATGATCGAAGTCTCGAACGTGGTCTACGTCCAAACCCAGATGCAGTCGGTGGCCTACGAGGGAGTTCGAGTGGCCACGCGGCCGACTACTTCCTCGACCCAGGCGGCCAGCGCGGCCGTGGTGACCGCAGACTGCACGACGATGCTGGCCCAGCTCGGCGTCAACGGCGCGACCGTGACGATCAATCCGGCCAGCCTGGCGTCGCTCGTGCCGCAGCAAACCGTGACCGTGACCGTCACGGCGCCCTTGAACAAGAACTCGACGATTGCCTACGTCCTGTCCAGCACGCTGAATCTGACCGTCAGCGCCACTTTGGTCTGTGAATGAAAGCTCCCGCGATGAATCAGCCCATGCATTTCGCCGACCGATCGTCCCCATCCTTGCTGCCCGCCGTGCTGCGACCCGGCCGGCGGCGTCGACCGGCGCCGCGCCGCGGCGCGATCGCCGTGCTGGTCGCCGTGACCGTGCCGATGATCGTGCTGTTGGCCAGCCTCGCCATCAACGTGGCCTACATGCAGCTGATTCGCCAGCAACTGCGGGTCGTGACCGACTCGGCCGCCAAGGCGGCCCTGGTCAACTACGGTGCCACGCAAAGCCAGTCCGGCGCGACGACCTTCGGCCAGTCGGTGGCCAGCAACAATCTGGTGGCCGGCAAGTCGGTCACGATTCCCAGTTCGAACTTCGTCTACGGCAACGCCGCGACCAACGGTTCGGGCACCTACGTCTTCACCGCCAACGGCACGCCGGTCAACAGCATTCAAGTCACGGCGACCGCTTCGGCCAACTACTTTTTGGGCATGTTCCTGCCCTCGAGCAGCTTCAGCAATACGCAATCGTCGCTGACCACCCGGATCAGCCACGACATCGTGCTGGTGCTCGATCGCTCGGCGTCGATGGCGTTCGACCTGTCGAACAGCGAGTTCAGCTATCCGTCCGACGTCAGTGCCGGCAAGAATCCGCTGCAGTGCTACTTTACGCCGCCCAGCACCACGCTCAGCCGCTGGGCCGCCCTGACCACGGCGGTCAATTCGTTCGTCAGTACGCTCCAGGCGCGGAATCTGGACGTACACGTCGGCCTGGTCACCTATGCCGAAAACTACACCTTCGGCACGTTCACCAGTACCGAGTCGGCGCTCGACGTCACGCTGGGCAGCAACCTGACGCTGCTCGTGCCCGCCATGAACGCCTACGGACTGCAGCCGCTGATCGGCGATACCAACATCGAAGCCGGTCTCGACACCGCCCAGACCGAATTGACGGGCAGCCGGGCCCGGACCACGTCCGATCGCACGATCATCCTGTTGACCGACGGCGTGCCGACCCAGGGCAATACCAACATCGCCCAGGTCACCGGCAGCTTGCGGAGCAATTCGCAGATCGTGACCCATGTGATCACGTTCGGCGGCGAAGCCAGCACCGGCAGCGTACAGACTTCGATGCAGGCTGCGGCCACGGCCGGCTACGGCATGTTCTTCAACGCCCCGACGGCCGCCCAGTTGACCACGGCCTTTACAACCATCGCCGACAGCCTGCCGGCGGTGCTGATCAAGTAGGAGACTTGCCATGCCCCGCCGTCCGGCGCGCCTGCGCCGTGGAGCCGCGTGCGTCGAATTCGCGATTTGCGTGCCCGTGCTGCTGCTCGTGCTGTTCGCGGCGGTCGAGTACTCGCGCGTGCTCCAGATTCAGCAGGCGGTCCGCCAGGCCGCCTTCGAGGGGGCTCGGGCCGGCGTGGCGCTCGACGCCTCGACCAGCGACGTGACGACGGCGGCCAACAACATTCTGAACGCGCTGACCATCAAGGGGGCGACGGTCTCGGTGAACCCCAACCCGATCTCCTACACCACGCCGTCGCTCACCGTCACGGTCTCCGCCGTACCGGCCAACAACGGCTGGTTCGTGCGGTTCATGACGTCCGGGATGACGATCAGCTCGTCGATCTCGCTGGACCGCGAAGTCCAAGCCGTCTCGGTCACGGGCTCCTGACGTCCCCGCGGCGCCGCCCTGCCCCGGTCTCGCGGCATCTCGCCGTTTCAGGCTCGCTGCTTCAGGCCGGCCGGCCAGTCAGCACTCGGCGCATTGGCGTGCGAAATCGCACGGCGAATTGGCACTCCGCCCAACATTGCCGCTGCGCATCCATCGCGGCAAATGGGACGCGACCGCCCTTCCCAACAATTGCCTTCCGCCGCTCGGTCGCTAGACTGCCTTACGATTCGGCCCGCAAGCGGTAGCGTGGGCAAAAAAAGGCCGCGCTCGAGTGGCCCCGCATCGCGGCCCACTCGCGGCACGATTTGTGCATATTTTTTGCAAGGGGCGAGTCGAACTCGAAACTCGCAGTCCTGCCGCTTCGATCCCAGCGTATCGCAAGCCCACTGCATCCTAAGGAACCAACGATGAATCGCCGGACGCTTCTTGCCGCTTGTGCCCTGGTCTGGTTGGCTGGCCCTTGGAGCGTGGCGGCGCCGCCGGACGAGGGGGACCCGGAGGGCACTCCGCGCGAAGTCGAAAAACTGCAGGGCACCTGGCGGCTGCACAGCCTGACGGTCAACGGCGAGAAAGCCGATCCGGCCAGCTACGACGACGTCCGGCTGATCTTCGACGATGAGGACCAGTACACCTTCAAGGATCAAAAAGGGGTCCGCAAGGTCGGCACTTATAAGGTCTTTCCCAAGCGCAAGCCGGCGGTCCTGGAAACCACCTATGCCGAAGAGCCGGCCGAAGGCAAAACGGTCAGCCGGATCTACCAGTGGATCGACAAGGACACGCTCAAAATGTGTACGCCGGGCCCCGATCGAGCGCGTGCCCGACAATTTCGAGTCGCTCGCCGGCAGTCGGCGTGAGCTGTCGGTTTGGAAACGGGTTGCCGAGGAGTGACAGGCGGGCTCGATGGTCCCCCACCGGGCCTCGCTAGCGGCCGGACGCGTGCTCCGCGAATCCACGGTGGGCGCTTGGCCAGCTTGCCCGGGTTTCAGTGCCTTTGCTTAGTAGGCGAACGATCATGGCGTTCCTGGCCCGCGACGAATCGAACCGCGGGGATTGCAACCTGATTTTCGCGTGATTAGACTGAGTCGAACTGTCGGGGGGGGCATTGCCCCACCGGTCCGGTTCTTCTTTCTTTTTTCCGTCCGCTAATGCACTTCGCGTAGTTCGACGAGCAATCGGCGCGCATTTGCATTGCTTCTTCGCGGACGTGATCTCGCGAAACGTTTCTTCGTGAGCACGTCTGCGCCTGCGATGGCACCACGCTCCTCGTGGTTTGCCGAAAGCTCGGACTAACCGCTGGCACTGGTCGCGGTTCTGGCCTGACGGGCCGAACGCGTCCAATTTTCCTCGCATCCGAGACGGCAATCCATGCTTATTTTCCGCTCCAAACTACAAGTTCTGGCCCTGGCGGCGCTGCTCGCCGGGCTGACTGTCCAGGCCGCAACTGCCGACGTGATTGTGTACGACAATCTGGGCGCGGCCAACACGCCGCCGGGGGGCGGCTCCGACTTCGTATCGGTCGGCGTTGGCGCTCTGGCCGACTCGTTCTCAGTTGCCGGAGCCGGGCAATTGACCGACGTCAAAGTGCTGCTCAACGGCAGTCCCGTCGAAGGCGCCAGCAGCACCGTGCAGTTGTTTAGCGACCTCGGGACTTCGCCCGGCGTTTTGCTGACGACCGTCGGCACGGTTGACGACTCTTCATTGACAAGTTCGCCGACCGTGTTCGATTTTCCGCTCGGCACGCCCTACCCGCTATCGGGCGGCCGGTACTGGATCCAGATCAGCACCTCCACCGAAAGCGGCGCGTCCTGGAACTGGTCCAAGGACATCAGCGGGACCGGGGTCGCGGGCGAGTTCTTTGCCAATTCCTACGGCGTCCACCCGAATATCGGCGGCCCCTACCAGATGCAAGTCTCGATCGCCTCGCCGGAGCCGGCGGCCTGTTTGCTCGGTGCGATCGCGGCCTTGGGAGCGCTGGCGTTTTTGCGCCGGCGGCCGAGGCATTCGGGCTAAGAATGCCTTCGACGGCAGGCTCGCAGCAGCGCGGTCAGGACATTTTTGCTTTTGCAGGGGCGATGCTTGACACGTCGCAATTCGCAGGCGACGATAAGCGCCGCAGCAACAATATCCGCGCGAAAATCAGCCATTTTCCGCGGCTTTTTCGAGGGCTAGTGTTGATGTTTCGCCCGCGGATGATTGCCACCACGAATCGACGTGCCCCGCGCTTCCCCGCTTGACGGCGGGACCCAGGGCGTTTTTCTATAAACCAACCTACCGCTGCACGAGCGACGTGCAGGTTTTCGTCCCGACCGCGATGGACTGCGGTAAGTGGAAAGGCGAAGACCCTAGCCGGTAGGGACGCGATGCTCGGCGACGCTTTGGCTGTGGCAAGTTGCCCAAAGTGGTGCGTGTCGCAAAGAGTGAAATGCTGCGAGAGTTCATCCGTAATTTTGTAAATAAAAAATGTAATAATATTATGTTTTTATTGGGCGAGTCGTTGCCGATCTGCCGGGCCCCGAAGAAAGACGTCAACCGACCGCTGAGCAAGATTTCGATGCGTTCCTAACGTTGACTGACCCCCTGCTTATTACCCCCCGATTCTGGAGTACTCCCATGACGACGCGCAGCCTGACCCTTGCGACCCTGGCCTCGATCCTGTTCGTTACCGCAGCCCGGGCCGAGACGATTGGCGTGGCGGATCCGGCCGCGTTCGTGGCCGCCAACACCGGCAGCCTGACTGTGGACACTGCCGCGGGGTACAACTTCTTCTACAGTGGGGGCGCGTTCACCAATCATGGAACTGCCGTCAGCGTGAACTTCGACGCGACGTCCGACGCAGTGGGCCATCAACTGGAAATCATGATCGGCAACGGGTCCGGCAGCGGTTTCACGCCGACCGGGATATTCGAACCGATCACCGTCACCGGCGGCGATCAGATTGCATCGCTCGTCCTCGATCCGACGATCGTGGGCAACAGCGCCCACGTATCTGCCGGCGAAACGTTCGCCTGGCGCGACGGCAGCCAGTCGTCGGCCAATACGGGGTCGATCTACTTTATCGGTGGCGGCGACAATTCAGCGTCCTACACCAATCAGAACATCCCGGCACTCGGGGTTCTGCTGGGACTCGGCGGTGGCGGACGCGAATACGCCATCAACGTGACGACCGTGCCCGAGCCGTCCACGCTGGTCCTCTGCGGACTAGGCGCCATTGGCCTGCTGCTGACCGCTCGTCGCCGCCGCCAGAGCTGAAAACCACTCGGCAGGTGCCGGCTCAGGGGAGCGGCCACCCGCCGCCCGGGGGCATCAAGTTGCACCAGGCCCGAAGCTTCGCTCGGGGGGGCGAAGCCAGCCAGGTCCGAGATTGGCCCGCAAACGAGCCGTTTTCGAGTTAGCGCAACAAAAAACCCCGGGCCGCTGCCAGAGCTGGTCCGGGGTTTTTTGTTTTTCAGAGGCGCCGGCGAGAGTCGAACTCGCGGTGGCGGATTTGCAATCCGCTGCCTTAGCCACTTGGCGACGGCGCCTTGATGGAAGGCCCGTAACTTAGGGAATCATTTCCGGACGGTCAAGGCCAGCAAACCCGCGGCTCCGGCAGGCTTTACGTAGATTGGACAAGCTCTGACGCCACGAGGTTCGCGGCACCGGCGGGCCGCCGGCTCGGCCCCGCTCCAAGTGCCTCCCCCCTGGGGCCGAACTTGCCGCCGGTATGCGACCCGACCGGCGCTAGCAAGCCGATTGAAGATTGGGGCGGCCGCGAATCGATGCTCTGCAGAGTAAGCCAACGCTGGCACACGGATTTGCCCGGCGCCCTGGCCCAGATGCCAGCGCCCGCCGCAGGAAAAGCGAGGACCAGGATGGGACCTTTTGGACTGTTTGCCTCCGGGCGCAACGCCCGGCTGGTGGCCGATCTGTCGGCCGAATTGGCCGTTCGCAGCCACGACGGGGTGTGGGTGCTCGTGCAAGAGCGGGCCCGTTCGATGTCCCCCGCCGAAGCGCGGGGTTACGCCCGAGCCCGAGCCCGGCAAACGGTCGAGCGGCAAGCGCAGCTCGTGCTTCGCGGCTATCCCGAGACGAGCGCATCGATCCGCGAGCGAATCGTGGCGACCGGCCTGGAGCAACTGGTATCGACGGTGATGCGCGAGCTCTTGAGCCTGCCCGCCCGGACCCGCTTCCGGCAGCGCGCCGCCTAAGTTGGCAGCCCGCCCCTGCCGTACCGGCCGCGGCACTGCAGCGGCGCGTTGCTCTGCGCCGCCGGCGGTGCTACGATTCGCGGCATTGACGGCCCGGCAAGCGCAGCGGCGGATCAGCGCCCTCGATGTTCCAGATTCCTCGGCGGCATGACTTCCTGGTCGGCATCGATTCGGACGGCTGCGGCGTTCGACACGATGGAGCTGAAGCACAAGGAGTGCTTCATCCCGCGGATCATCGAGTTCTACGGCCTGCAGGGCGTGAGCAAGTACGCCCGCGAGGTGGCCGAGTTCATCAATCTGTATTCGCGGCAGCGGGGGATCAACCGCTTTCCCGGGCTGGTCGAAACGTTGCGGATGGTGGCCGAACGGCCCGAGGTGCAAGCGCGGGGGGCCAGCGTCGAAGTTCCCGCCAGCCTGGCCGAGTGGACCCGGCGCGAGACGCGGCTCTCGAACGCCGCCCTGGCCGAAGCGGCCTCCGCCAGCGGCGATGCCGAGCTGGCCAAGGCGCTGGCCTGGTCGCAGGCCCTCAACGAGACGATCGGCCGGATGGCGCACGGCGTGCCCCCGTTTCCGCTGGTCCGCGAGTCGCTGGAGCGGCTCGCCGGATCGGCCGATCTGCTGGTCGTCTCGGCCACGCCCAGCGAGGCGCTGGAGCGCGAATGGCGCGAGCACGATCTGGCCCGCTTCGTCGCCGCGATTTGCGGTCAGGAAATCGGCAGCAAGAGCGAGCTCTTGGCCGTGGCGGCCAACTATCCGGCCGGCCATACGCTGATGATCGGCGACGCGCCCGGCGACTATCGCGCCGCCCAGGCCAACGCCGCGTTCTTCTGGCCGATCAACCCGGGCGCCGAAGAAGCCAGTTGGCGCCGGCTGCACGACGAGGGCATCGACCGCTTTCTGGCTGGTCAAATGGCCGGCGACTATCAGCAGCGGCTGGTCGCCGAGTTCTTCGACCATTTGCCCGTCGAGCCTCCCTGGCACAAGCGGTAGTCGAGCGGCCGGTGCCCGCGGCGCAATCGTTACGACCGCTCCCTGACGGGTTTGACCCGCCGGGGCGGCGACCTAGGTTTGGGCTGGAGGCCGGCAATTTGCGGCTCGCTGCCATGCAGTCCCGCGGTGCCGGCCGCCGACTTGCGTGCCTACTCGCGAGGCTGTCGGAAGCGACTCCGGTTGCCGATTCGCCGCACTGTTACGAGGCGGTCGGCGATCGGAGTCGCCTCCTACAGACCGTTTGCGGCGTGGCCCGCGCGTAAGCCGGTACGAATGACTCAAGGGGGGGTGCGGCAGGGACGACGGGATGTCGAGGGGACCCTGCCGCCCCTTTTTTTCTCACCGCCGGTAACGCTGATGGCCAAAAAAGTCTTGCTCTGCGACGACGAGCCGCACATTGTGCGGGCGGCCGAGTTCAAGCTCAGCCGGGCCGGCTATCAGGTCCGGACCGCGCCCAACGGGCTCGAAGCCTGGCAAGCGATCCTGGCCGATCGGCCCGACATCCTGGTCACCGACTTGCAGATGCCCCTGATGGATGGGCTGGAGCTGAGCCGCCGGGTCCGCGAGACCTTTGCTCCGCACGAGCTGCCGATCATCATGCTCACGGCCAAGAGTTTTGAGCCGGAGCACATGGACCGCGTCGAGCAGAGCGGCGTCGTGACCGTGCTCTCCAAGCCGTTCAGCCCCCGCGAGCTGTTGCGGCTAGTCGAGAGCATCCTGGCCGGCAACACTGTGGGCGTGTAGTCGCTGGCTGCTTTGCGGGCACGACGTTTCTGCGCCGCCCCCTCACACCGACCAGTCGAGCCCCACGTCGAACCAGGCCGCCGAGTGCGTCGGCGCACCGCGCTGATCCGCTCGACGCCCGTCTCGGCAATCGCCCGGACGCTGGCCAGGCTCACCCCGCCCGACGCTTCCAGCTCGACCTGCGGGGCCACGCGATTGCGCCGCTCGACCGCCGCGGCCAGCATCGCGGGCGGCATGTTGTCCAAAAGCACGATATCCGGACGCTCGGGCAGCACCTGGTCGAGCTGCTCCAGCGTGTCGACTTCCACCTCGACAGGCATCTGGCTTCGCGGGTCGCCCGGCGCCAGTTCGGCCAAAAACTCGCGGGCCCGCCGCACGGCCTGCGCCGGTGTGAATCGGGCCGCATCGGAGCCGCCCCCGCCGAAGGCCAGATGGTTGTCCTTGATCAGGATGGCGTCGAACAGCCCCGTGCGGTGGTTGTGCCCACCGCCCTTGCGAA
This sequence comes from uncultured Planctomycetaceae bacterium, assembly GCA_963828155.1. Lineage (GTDB taxonomy): Bacteria > Planctomycetota > Planctomycetia > Pirellulales > PALSA-1355 > CAWCAX01. Next base: position 168,220 of record CAWHDQ010000002.1, on the reverse strand, counting down.
CGGCGTATTTCTCCAGCCGCCGCCAGCCGGGCGTGGTCTTGCGGGTGTCGTAGATCCGGGCGCCCGTGCCGCTCACGGCATCGACGTATTGCAGCGTCAGCGTGCTGATGCCCGACAGCCGGCCCACGAAGTTGAGCAGAGTCCGCTCGGCGGTCAGCAGTGTTCGGGCCGGACCGGCAATCGTGGCCACGACGGTGCCGGCCGTGACGACCGATCCGTCGGTCAGCTCGGGCGTCCAAACGGCCAGGGCATCCATCTCGGCCAGGACAAGCGCCGCCGCCGCCAAGCCGCTGATGATGCCCGGCCGCCGGGCCACCATCGCCGCCTGAGCCTGAGCATCGGGCCCGACCAGGGCCACGGTCGTCCAATCGTACTGCCGCTCCAGATCCTCGCGCACGGCCAGGTGGATCAACTGCCGGCAATCTTCGGCGACGGCCGCGTCCCAATCGAGTTGCTGAAAGTCGCGCATGCGGGCCCGGCCAGTATGTTGGTTCGTAGCTGTTGTCGCAACGCATTTCGGCCGTTGGGCAGCAACGCGAACCCCTCTCCCCGCCGGGGAGAGGCTGGGTGAGGGGGCCGGCACCACGCCATCCCCTTCACCGCGCCGTTGCGTCCGAATTTACTCTGTCGCCCCGTCCGCGTTTTGCGGCCCGCGGCCGAACGGTTCATAATACGAATGCAGGGGCGGCTCGAAAACGCTTGCTGGTCCTCTATCTACTCAGTTTTTTCGCCGGATGACCGTCGATGCCGCAGTTGGCCTGGAACGAGGCGGACTTTCTCGCTTGCCTGGAGGTCGAGCCCATCGTCGACCAGTTCGAGGAGGGGTACCATTACTCCATCGCCAAAGACGGGCTAAGTTTGGAGTTATCCGTGTTTCCGTTTTCCAGCGACATTTGCGTGACTGTAAAGCGAGACGGTATCGCGCGTCCAATCATCGACTTCACAATCACCGGATGCAGCGGTACTCGCTACGTGAGCGACGCACGCGGCGAATTTTTGGAATTTGCCCCGTCGCAAGTGTTCGGCGATCGATTTCAGCGTGATTTTCTGATTCCGGTGGCCGTACGCCTCAGCGTGAAGCCAAGCATCTGCATTGAGCTGGCCACCGCATGACCGCTCCCCACCACCGCTGGTCCTACTCGCTGCGGGCGCTATTCGTCGTGGTGACTTTGTTTGCGTGCTGGCTGGGGTATCAGCTCAATTGGATTCGAGAGCGCCATGCGCTGCTCGGGGGCCCCGTCCCAAGCAACACGACAACCTTGAGGGACAAGGGCATCCTCGTTTGCCAAGACGGCGAGGCAAATGCCCCCCTAGAGTTGCGCTTGCTCGGGGAGCGGGGTTGTTACGCAATCTTAACCCGTTTACGTGCATCGGACCCGGAGCTTGCCCGCATTCGCGAGCTCTTCCCAGAGTCTATTGTCGAACCAATTGTACCTGACCGCCCAAAGCGATTGCCCGCGGCCTCGAGATAGGAACGGCGCTCGTCGAATCGAAGTTGTTCGCTGCCGGCCCCCACGCCTCGCGCCATGTCCCGCGATTTGCACTCCGATTCCGACCGCCGGCTGGGCTGGGTGCTGCGCCGCGGCGATCAATTGGCCGTCGTCGGGCTGGTGGCGGCGGCCTTCGTGTCGCTGGCCGGCTATTGGTTCTCGCACGGTGGCCCCTCGGGGCGAATGCTCGACGTCGACCGGGCTCCTGAGCAGTCCGCTCACTTCGCCGTCGACATCAACCAGGCCGATTGGCCCGAGCTGGCGGAGCTGCCCGGCGTGGGCGAGACGATTGCCCGGCGAATCGTCGAGGTGCGCCGCGAGCGGGGACCGTTTGCCGATCATAACGACCTGCGTCGCGTCCGCGGCATCGGCCCGCGCACGCTGGAACGCTTGCGCCCCTACCTGCTGCCGATGGCCGAAAGCGGCAGCGTGGCCGCGGAGTAGAATGCGGCCCCATTATGATCGATGCCTCGTTTCTCTCGCCGAGGGGCGTTATCCTGAATAGTAGCCGGCAAGTACATTGGGTTTGGTCTGACGCCCCGCAAGCCTCTAATCAGAGTGAAGCCTCTAAAGCTTCGGCAGTGATCGGTCGCTGAAAACACAGAACTTGATCGGGCGAAAGGCGCTTGTTGCCGAGGGCTGCAAGTGAATGAGCGACGAAGTCTCGCGGCAGTATCTTATCGAACAGGAGTCTCGTTGGCTTTTTCGTGGAGTTTTTCTGCGTTCGCCGGACGATGACTGGCTGCGCTATGAGGACGAGATCGTTCCTCTTCGCCCGGATCGAGTAGGCCCCGAGTGGCGAGATAATCACAGAAATGACGACACTGAAACGGCTTATACGAGCTGGAGCACCCATTGGGAGACGGCGCGTCTGTTTGGTGATGAGGCACGTGACGACGCCAGCATGCCAGGCGTGGTCGTAGTGTTTCGTGTGCAGATCCATACCCTAACCAATCGGGTCTATTTCGGGCGCGCCGATGAAGACGAGTACCTGATCGAAGGCAGGGTATGCGGCGTGGAGATCTCGACAGGGCTCGAAGAGGAGGACAGAGAATATGAGTGACGCCGTTCCCGACGCAACTTGGCCGGCAGTGATTGCCCGGGCAGCAACGGCGACAGGGAGGCCGTTTCCCCAGATGGCAGACCGCGGCATGGGCAGCGTCATCTGGAGAAAGGGAGATCGCTTCGTGTCGTTTCGGCCGAGCCTCGGTACACGGTCGACTCCGGCGAATGGCGACGCGCGGTGGTCGCTGTGGTATGAAAAGAACGATCGACCGTGCCGCGTGCTCGTTTTTCGAGTGCAATTGCGCCCAACGTTGGAATTGGTTCCACGCGTATTTGCGGTGCTTCAGGGGTGGCTGTCCGAGGGATGGAGTGACGAATCTACGTCGCAAAACATCGCGGCCTTCGCTCGCGTCGAAGTGCCGGCCGCGGCGCCAGTTGCAGTCGCGAACGAATACTGGCTGACCGAAGATGGCGCGTTCGGAATCGTCGTTGAGAGCGACGGCTGGAGTATACGCGCAGGCGATAGGTCGCTTTCGACATGGAAGTCGAAAGTTGACGACAATCGGACCCAGTTGTTAGGGCTGGACGAACTCGACAGGCTCTGCAACTGGCTTGCACATAATTGGTATGCAGTCGCGTATGGAAAAAGCACCCGACCGCCGCGGCTCCGTGACCGCGAGGTCGCCGCTTGCCGCGCTTTCGACGATGCCAGAATTGATGCAACCCCCGCCGAACTTGACGAACTTCAGCGTTGGTGGGCAATGCACGCGTTTCGCGCGGCGGATGTCGATCTGCCGAACATCTTCCTGGAGCCGCCAGGGAGACGATTTGCTCGTTTCTTGGGATGAGTCCCCTTCGCAGAGTCGCTCCTTCATGATTCCCTATGGGACGGAAATCACGAGCGCTCGTTTCGCCGTTCCTGTCATTCGCCGGCTCGTCCAAAGCCGCATCGAGGCAGTCAGCGACGAGCCTAAGGTCAAGAGACGTGTAATCGAAGTCAGTCCAGAGGCCGGCTTTTCGCTGATGCGTTCGACCTTTCCTGGCATTTCAGATAAATGGCTGCTGGACCGCCGGGTATCTGATGATGATGCGCGTCAGATGGCGGCTTACCGGAACCTCTCACCACCCGGTGATCGGCCTCTTAAGGAGTGCGCAGGGGAGTCAAATTGCGTTGACAGATCTCGATTTGATACTGGCCAAGCTACAGCCCAACACTGGCGACCGTTTTCGGATGCTGCGCTCGATCGCATCGCGAATGGCTTCGGAAATTGACCTGCGCCAGCCATGGCGGTCCGGTTACCACTTGGCGAGACTGGTTCGTGCTGAACTCGGCTATCCAGAGACGGGTTACTTCGACATCGAGTCAGTGGTCAGGAAAATGTCGATAGACGTCCACGATGCATCATTGACCGACCCTGGCATCCTGGCCGCATGCGTTGGCTCACCGCAGTTCGCACCGTTGATCGCGATCAATATCGAGTGCGACGATGCGAACGGGCCGAGTGGACGTCGGACGACGCTTGCACACGAGCTTTGTCATCTGTTGTTCGATCGCTCGCGGATGCAAAGTTTTGCGCGGTTCGAAGGAGGCGGCGCCGATGGCGATCGACTTATCGAAATGCGCGTGAATGCCTTCGCCGTTGAGTTGCTGGCTCCGATCAAGTGCTTTGTCACACCAGATGGAACTTTGATGACAGACGATGAGGCAGTGAAGCTCTCTCCGCAGCTCGACGTGAGCGCAGTTGCCATTCGACGACACGTTCAAAATCACCGACTGCGCTACGGGCCGGCATAGTCTGGTCCGTTCGTTGAATTGTTGACCTAACGTGAATGATCAAGCTACACGCCTACCGTAAGCCCAAGGTCGACACATACGTCAAGAGGATGTACGCAACTCTTCGGGAGTTTACGGTTGAAAGGGCCGGTGACGCTGGCCCGGCGAATCGTCGAGGTGCGCCGCGGGCGGGGACCGTTTGCCGATCATGACGACCTGCGCCGCGTCCGCGGCATTGGCCCCCGCACGCTGGAACGCCTGCGCCCTACCTGCTGCCGATGGCCGAAAGCGGCAGCGTGGCCGCGGAGTAGAATGACGGGGTCGCCGATTTTCCATCGGGAGCTTTGCGATTAGCAACCGCCTGGCAGCCAATCCGCCGACTGCCGCCTGGCCGGAGGTCGAGAGCGAAGTCTTTCAACCAGCGCGGGCGCTGACGTTCTCAGCCGGGTTGTTCATCTTCGTCATCTGCGTCGCGGGGCTTCTGGCCATGCCAGTGATGCGATTGGCTCCCGGCATTATGACCTGGTTCTGGCTGGCGGGCATGATAACCTGGGCGCTGCTGGGCGGCGCCCTGATGGCGGCGTCGATTCGCCGCACCGTCTGGCCGGCCCGCGTGCGGCATGCGGCCCCAAGCGTTCTAGTCGACGTGCCCGCCGAGCCCGTGATTCAGGAGGGCTCGCTGGTCATCGGCCAGTTGACGCACGAGTTGCTCGAGGACGAACACGGATTGGCAGTTCCGCCCGGCTCGCAGCTTGCGGCGGACCAACCAGGCCTTCGTGTTTGGCTTCGGGATCCCGTTTCTGATTTTTTTCGCCGGCTTGGTGAGCTGGGCGTTCCACAAAAACAGGGACTTCGCCAGTTGGCCGGCGGCCATTGTCGCGGGAACTTTGGTAACGATGGTCTGCGGAGGCACGGTGCTATTGCTGATCTTTCTAATGACACGGGCCAGTTATCGCCAGCTGGCCGTGCTCGACGATTCCTCGCGAGCGCGGCGAAGTACAGCTCGAATTGCCGGAAATGCCGAATCTGGAGCAGCGCGATCTGGCCGCGTTCTTGCAATGGGCATTTGTGGGTGGCACAGCGCTGCGTCGGACGTGCGCTTCCGCGCGAAATGATTTGTGCGGTCCAGCTCTGTCCGTGGAAGTTCGTGCTCGGTTCGTCAGGCGATCAGAGCAGCGCGTGGGTTGTGCAGGGTTTGCTCGTGCTGCATTCGCCCGACGCGGCGTACCTGCGCCTGCCGATCATGCTCACCAGCGATTTCGCCGGCGCCGCCAGGTTGATGCAGCGCTTGGCCGCGACTTTGGAAGTGCCCTATCTGTTCGCCGCCGACGCCGCCGGATGGCAAGCCGAAGAAGCCCGCGCCGTCACACGGCCGCCATTGGCGCCGGCGGGATTTCCAGCAGCTGAGCGAACCTCGGCAAGGTGTGGCCGGCAAATCGCCCCATAGCCCGCCGAGCGGCATTTGCCTATGCTTTGAACGGAGGCATTTCGCCCCCTCCGCTACCGGGCCAAGCAAGCACTGCTGTGCCCCCCCTGCCCTTGCCGATCGCTCCGCATGTACTTCGATTTGCAAAGCCCGTTCCAACCGGCCGGCGATCAGCCGCAGGCGATCGAAGCGCTCATCGCGGGCCTCAAGGCGAAGCGAAAAAGCCAGGTCCTGCTGGGCGTGACCGGCTCGGGCAAAACCTTCACGATGGCCAACGTCATTCAGGCTGTCGGCCGGCCGACGCTGGTGCTGTCGCACAACAAGACCCTGGCCGCCCAGCTGTACTCCGAGTTCAAGGAGTTCTTCCCCAACAACGCGGTCCAGTATTTCGTCAGCTATTACGACTATTACCAGCCCGAGGCCTACATCCCGCAGCGGGACATCTACATCGAGAAAGACGCCTCGATCAATCAGGAGATCGACCGCCTGCGGCTGGCGGCCACCAGCTCGCTGATCAGCCGCCGCGACGTGATCGTGGTCGCCAGCGTGTCGTGCATCTACGGCTTGGGCTCGCCCGACGACTATCGGGCGATGATGATCGCCCTGCGCCGCGGGCAGACGATCGACCGCGACCAGCTGCTGATGAAGCTGGTCGACGTGCAGTACGAGCGGAACGACATCGACTTTTCGCGGGGCAAGTTCCGCGTCCGCGGCGACTGCGTCGAGCTCTGGCCCTCGTACGAGGAATATGGCCTGCGGTTCGAGCTGTGGGGAGACGAGATCGAGCAACTCTCGATCATCAATCCCTTGACCGGCGAAGTCATCCGCCAGGAACAGGAGATGTTCGTCTATCCGGCGAAGCACTTCGTGATGCCGGAAGAGCGGATCGCGGCCGCCATCGACGCCATCAAGCAAGAGCTCGAAGAGCGGCTCGAGGTCCTCCGCGGCGCCGGCAAGCTGCTCGAGGCCCAGCGGCTGAACGCCAGGACGCGGTTCGACATCGAGATGATGCTCGAAGTCGGCTTCTGCCCGGGCATCGAAAACTACAGCCGGCCGCTCTCGGGCCGGCCGCCGGGCTCGATTCCCAACACGCTGTTCGATTTCTTTCCGGAAGATTTCCTGCTGGTCGTCGACGAATCGCACGCCACGGTGCCGCAAGTGCGGGCGATGTACGCCGGCGATCGCAGCCGCAAGGAGACGCTCGTCGAGCACGGCTTCCGCCTGCCCAGCGCGCTCGACAACCGCCCGCTCAAGTTCGCCGAGTGGGAGCAGAAGATCAACCAGGTGATCTATGTTTCGGCCACGCCCGCGCCGTATGAGCTGGAGCAGAGCGGCGGCGAGTTCGTCGAGCAGATCATTCGGCCGACGGGCCTGTTGGACCCGGTGATCGAGATTTCGCCGGCCCGGGGGCAGGTGCCGCATCTGCTGGTCCAGATTCGCGAACGGGCCGCCGCCGGCGAACGAGTGCTGGTCACCGCCCTGACCAAGCGGCTGGCCGAGGACCTGTCGGCCTACCTCGCCGAACAGGGCGTGGCCTGCAAATGGCTGCACAGCGAGCTGGACGCCTTCGAGCGGGTCGAGCTGCTGCGCGATCTGCGGGCCGGGCACTTCGAGGCGCTGGTCGGCGTGAATCTGCTCCGCGAGGGGCTCGATTTGCCCGAGGTCTCGCTGGTGGCGATCCTCGATGCCGACAAGGAGGGCTTCCTGCGCAGCGAAACGTCGCTGATTCAGACGATCGGCCGGGCCGCCCGCAATGTGAACGCCAAGGTCATCCTCTACGCCGACAAGATGACCGAGTCGATCCAACGGGCGGTCGAAGAGACCGAGCGCCGCCGCGCTCTGCAGCAAGCCTACAACCTCGAGCATGGCATCACGCCCGAGACGATTCGCAAGAGCATCCGGGCGGGCATCGAGTCGCACGCCGCGGCCCACGCTCAGGCCAACGCCGCCGTGGGCCGGAGCGACGAGGCCCAGTACATCACCGAAGAATATCTGGCCGAGCTGGAAGCCGAGATGCTGGCCGCGGCCGAATCGCTGGAATTCGAACGGGCCGCCGCCCTCCGCGACCGCATTCAGAAGATGCGCAAGAGCATTGGCCAGACCGTGGCCAAATCGTCCGAAAGCGACGACGAAGCCCCTTCCGGCCGCCGCCGCGGTCGCGGCCGTGGCGGGCGCCTGCCGCGACCCAAGCGGTAGCGGTTCCCCGGCCCTCAGTCGGCACAAGCCTGAGGCAATGGTCCGGCGGATCTGCTTGACCACGGCCGGGCCGTTCGCGGGCCAGGCGTCGTTACTCGGCGATGACGAAGGCGGGATGGCTGGCGCTGCGTGTGCCGTCGGATTTCACCCCCACTGCAAACAGGGCGTGCAAACCAGGTTCAAGCCGGATGCCCTCGGCCTGCCACGGCGCCTGGTTCGCGGTGCCGATCCGTCGGTCGCCGTCGTGGAATTCGACGGCGACGAAAGCAGCCGTCGCTTCGGCAGCGAAGCGGAGCGGCGCGCCGGCCTTGACCGGCCCCCCGTAGCCGAGGCCGCACTCGGGGCCTCCCCATTTGCCGTTGATTCGCCGGTATTCGACAACCGGGGCACTGAGTTTAAGTTCCGGTTTGGCGGAGTGATACGCGCCACGTCCAGGCCGCGTATTCGTCCGGCAGCCAGGTGGGCGCGATCATGCCCCGGGCGTCGGCGCACGAGGCAATCGCATTCCACTGGCCGATTTCGTTGAAATCACCTGCCCAGCCTTGGGTCCGGTCGACAGGCTTGAGGGCAACCGGCTGACCCGGCGGTGGCATGACGTCCGGCATCCGCAGCCGGATGCAGCGATCGATGTAGGCCACGAAGAAGTTGTACTTCGAATAAATCCCGTGTCCGAAACCGTAGGTCGTTGCATAGCAGCGCAAGTCGGGCGCCGGCGTCGGCTTGTCGGCGACTTCGTCCAATCGCCGTTGGCGTTCGGCCCGTCGCTCCGCCTCGTTGCTGAATTCCCAGGCCGAGGCCACCGGCACCTGGGCCACCAGTTCGGGATATTTGGGCCACTCGGGGTACCAGGCGTCTCCCCAGGCCAGCACGCGCTCGGGGGCCCGCGTGAAGAGATCGTGGCAAAGCTTGGCGCCGTTCTGGCCCAGCCAACCGACGATCGGCACGGTCGCCAGCTCCGGGTGCGACAACTGCCGGCCGGCGACGCCCAGATAGTCGAGCAAGAGGCCCATGTTGCCCGGCGGATGGCCCAGCTTGAAGCGGCCGTTGCGCTGGTCGTTGTGGCCCAAGTCGTATTCGAACGGCCAGGGGATCGTGACCAGGGCAAAATTCCAGAGTCGGGCCAGTTCGCGGGGATCGGAACTGTGAAAGACGTAGCAGACAAAGACCCCCCGGACCGGCCGCTCGCCAAACGGCAGATAGAGGTGGACGCGGTCGTCGATCTTGCGGAAGTCGCTCCAGAGCGGCGCCTCGTCGAGTTGCTGGACCGGCAACCAGCCGGGCGGAAACGATTTCGCCGCAGCGGGCTCGTCCGCCTGCAAAGTTTGCCCGGCCAGGCCCAACAGGACGGCCGCGAACATCGTCCAGCAGATTTTCATCCGTCGCGCCCCCTGGCGTCAGTTGAGCAGTTCAGAGACGGGGCCCGGCTGATTGATTCCTTTCAATCCCGGGTCGGCGACGCCAAATCGGTCGCGCAGTGCGCCGGCGGCATGCAGCAACGTGCAGTAGAAGTTGGCCAGCGTACGGTGTCCTGCCAGGCCGTATTTCGGGAAGTCGAGATACCGGCCGTCGGTTTTGAGCCGGCCCCCCAGGTTTCCCAGCAGGACCAAGGGCCATTGGTAGCAAGATGGGTGGTGCCCGTCGGCGGAGTCGCTGAGGTACACGATCAGCGTGTTGTCGAGCATCGTGCCGTCGCCTTCGGGCACGGCGGCCAGTTGTGCGGCGAGCCGGGCGATCAAGCGGGTGTGCAGTTGCCGGACGAGGATGAAGCATTCGGCATAGTTCTTATCGCCGTAGCTGCCGCCGTGTCCGATGTGATGTGAATCGAGAATCCCGATCTCGGGGAATGCCCCGCCGGATTGGCCCCCGCCGCCGGAGACCAGCGTCACGACCTGGGTCAGACCGGCGATCAGGGCCGCGGCCGCGATGTCGCACTGAGCCGCGAGCACGGCGCGTAGGCGTGCGCTCGGTGGTCAGCTCGGCGGCGAGCCGCGGAGCGTGCCGTTTGATTTCGTCCTGCATCTCCAGCAACCGGCTTTGCCGCCGCTGCATCGCCTCGAAAGCTTCCAAGTAGCCATCGAGCTTATGCCGTTCTTCGCCGGCCAGCGCCGCGGGCCCGGCGGACGTCGTCGGCCATGAAGTCGAGCAGATTGGCCTGATGCGCGAATGCCGTCTTGGCATCGCCGGCGTCGTCGGCGACGCCGCCGAACAGATTGCGGCGGGCCTCTTCCGGCGTACACACGATGGGCACGGCCTGGTCCGGCCCCGAGGCGGAAAAGCAATACAGGTTGTCCGGCCGCATGCGGTCGTTGCAACCCAGGGCGACGTGCGGAAAAACGCCGCCCAGCGCCTGGGCCAGCACCTGGTCGATCGTGGCGTTGTGAGGCCGCGATTTGGGGCAGCAGCCCAGTGCGCCGAATTCGCACGAATGATCGCTGTACGCCACTCGATTCGACAATCCCTGAATGAGTGCCAGGCGCTGTTTGAACGGTTCCAGCGGCTCCAAAGCCCGGTGCAGCTCACGATCCGCCAGGCCGGCTTCGAGCAACTGCTCGGCTCCGGCCGTTCCGTCATTGCTGCGGCGGATTCCCGAGGGAGCCAGGTGCTCGGGCATCATCCCGTTTCCCTGCAGGAAGAACACGATCCGGCGGCGATTGACGGCCCCCGCTTCGCCGGCGGCGTGGGCCGCCAGTTGGGAGAGCATGGGGCCCAGCACCGTCGCCCCGGCGCCAGGCTGAGGCCCTTCAGCAGCGTGCGGCGGGTGAGTTCGCTGTTCATGACGAGTCTCCGGCAGGGGACGATACCGAACGGTACAGAAACGCGTTCGGACGACAATAGCGCGGCGATCACGGCCTGCAGGCTGCCGCCACTTTCGAGGTAGGCTCGATCCGCCTCCTGCAGCGCCTGGGCGTCGGCCGGCGACTCGTTGCGCCCGAAATAGAAGCGGAAGACGTGCCGCAGGAACACCTGCCGGGCCAGGTCCGAATTCGCGATCCGCTGGATCAGCTCGCCGCGTCCGTCACGGGCCCATCCAGCCGCGGATCACCGGTCCCGTCGATCCGGCCTGTGGCGTCGAGCGGTTCGGCCCGCGTGAGCGGACCGAGCGGCTTGCCGTTCTTGTCGACGTGGGCGGCAGTGGCTGCGGCATCGCGCACGAGTTCGACCTTCCGCCAGCGGCCGAAATGGTCGAACTGCTCGAAGGGCAGCCCCAGGTCGTCCATCCGTTGGTGGCACTTCCAGCACTTTGCTTCCCGCGTGACCGACAAGCGCTGCCGCAGGGTATGCTCGGGCTCGTCGGGCACCATCGCCGCGACGCCGATGGGCAGCTCCGGCACCGTTCCGCCCAGCAACCGCTCGCGAATCCACCGCCCGCGGCGGACCGGGTCGTTCTCGAAGTTCGTGCTCCAGGCCACCAGCCAGCTGGGCTGCATCAAGATGCCGATCCGCGTATCGGCGGCCAGCTCGACCGGCTGCGGGCTCGGCCACTGGTCGAAGCCGTACAGCGACTCGACCGGCTTGCGCTCGGGTTCGTTCCGCTCGTTGGGCACGTGTCCCCGGGCCTGCAAATCGTGCCGTTTCGTCTGGGGATTCTTGGTGAAGTTGCAATTGACGAACGACCGCCGCGTGGTGAGCAACTCGCGGAACACGTCGTGATCTGCGGTCAGAATGAACTCGATCAGGTGCTGCGTGTCGCTCACCAGCCAGCGCGGCTCGCGTGCCAAATCGTCAGGCTTGTTTTTGAAGATTGCCGTCGTGCGCGGATATTCGAAGTACTGCCGGCAAAATTCCAGCGCCCGAGCCTTGCCGCCGTCCGGCTGCTGATAGCTCTGGCGGACGAATTTTTGGATGGCCGCCTTGACGGACTGGGGGCCCGCGTTCATGGCGGCGGTCAACTCCGAGAGCAGCTCGGCGCTGCGGCGGCTGCCCACGCCTAGGCTGACCGCTTGTTCGAGCTCCAGCGGCGAGAGCAGCCGCCGGTCTGCGCCGGCCGCCGACCCGGCGCCGAGCTCGTAGCGATAGACGGCGTCGGGCCGCAGGAGAATCGCTTGCAGCATCGTCCGGGCGGCACCGGGACGGTCGGCGGTGCGCGTCCCGCGCTCGTACAGGCCGATGTAGCGATCGACTTCCTCGTCGGTAGCCGTCCGGCGGATGGCCTTGGCGAACTGCGATTGGATCGCGGCGACGAGTTGCTGGCGCGTCGGCTCGACATCGGGGTTCATCAGCTCGACCAGTTCGCGATGGGCTCCGTGGTTGCCCGGCAGGTATTTGCCCTCCTTGATTTCGAACTGAGTTTGCGCCTCGACGATGATTTGCGCGTTGCGGATCAGAGCTGCGGTAATCGCCTCGTCGACCGCGTGCAGCCCGGAGTAATCCTTGAGCCCGCGATCACCGCCGAGGGTGAACGGATTCACGATGCCGCCGAGCCGCTCCTTGAAGACCGGACGGATCCATTCCGCGTAGGCGTCGGGCGACAGCCGCCAGATCCGCGGCGGCGAACTTCCGGGGCCGGTCGGCAATCCGGCAAACAGCATTTCGTGTGGGATGAGATTGCCCTGGTTGGGCAGCCGGGCCGGTCGCGCTCCGGTGGCCGCGGTGGCCCACAACACGACTTTTCGGACCGCAGCCGGTTCCGGACGCGGCTCGTCGGCGGGCGGCATGAGTCCGTCGCGGAGTTGGTCGCGAATGGCGATCCAGCGATCGAGGTCGCCCGAGACGTCGGCCGAAAGATTGTCCAGCCGGAGATTGCCGGATGGGTCGTCGGCGTCGTGGCAGGCCACGCAGTGCCGCTGAACGAAGGGCGCGACCCATTCGGCAAACGGCCCGTCGTCAACGGGCACGCCCGCCGCCCCGCGAGCAGGCGCCCCAGCGATCAGGAGCACCGTCAACCAGGCTGCCGTTTCCAGGCACTTCATAGCCAGCCTCATCGCGTCGCGGCAGGGAAAGCGGGCGGGGAAGCATTCTAGGTATGGCTCGAACGCACCTCAGGTTACAAGGATTCAGGGCACGCTGCAAAAATGGCAACCCGGCGGCCGAACGTCGCCGCAGCTGGCAGGCGGATGGGGTACGCCCCGGCACGAGGCAAAAAAACAGGAGACGCCCCATTGCGGGACGTCTCCTGCTCGCTGGTCAACCAGATCGCCTCTCGGCCAGTGCGGCCGGTTGCGGCGACTACTTGGTGGCTTCTTCCTTGTCGCCGTCTTCCGGCATGTCTTCGGCCGGCTTCTCGGGAGCGGGCTTTTCGGTGCCGGCGGGCTCTTCGGCGGCCGGAGTTTCGGCCGGGGGCGCGACGGGCGGGGCGGGCTTGGCGGCGGGCTTGTTATCGCAGCCGGCAAACAGGCCAAGGCCCAGCAACATGGCCAACAGGGCAAAACGCTTCATGGAACCATCCTTTTCTGAAATCCTGCACTTCCGAGGGAGCAGGCAAGACCGTCCTGCCGCTCCCCTGCCCTGCTAGATGCCGCCGGCGGGCGATCTATTCCCGCGGTGCCAGCAGAGGGCGAAACTTGCGCCTTACTTCGTGTCGTCTTCTTCGGCGGCCTCTTCCTTGGCTTCCTTCGCGGCCTCTTTCACATCGTCCTTGGCGGCCTTTTCGGCGGCGTTGATGTCGGCCTCTTCCTGTTTGGCCGCTTCCTTCACGGCTTCCGTCTCTTCCTTGGCTTCTTCGGTGATGCCCTTGTCGATTTGCTTGGCATCTTTGTCGATCTTGCGATCCACCGGCTTTTCGCAACCGACCAGGGCAAACGTCAGGCCCAGGGTGGCCATCAATCCCAACAACGTACGCATCGAAAGATCCTCCGGGGTATGTATTGCAGTGGCGGCCAACGGCGGAAACGATCCGGCGCTCGGCCCATGACAGACGCTTGGTCCAGCCAGCGCATGCCGGTCCGCCAGAGTAGATGCCCGGCGGAGGGGTTTTATTCCCACCCACGGCGGAAAATTGCCGCCCGGCCGTCGGGGGTGGGCCGGACAATTGGGGTTTGCCGGCCCAACGGGTATACTTTTCCCTGAGGCGGGAATATTTTCGCTCCCGGCGGACTCTGGAAGACCGAGAGGTAGGAGCCAAGCGTGGTTGATCCTGCGCCAAAGCTCGACCTGGCCAGCCTGGTCATGGAGCACCACGGGGTGCTCTACCGCTACGCGTTCCGCCTGACCGGCTCGGTGGCCGAGGCCGAGGATCTGACCCAGCAGACGTTCCTCGTTGCCCAGCAAAAGCTGGCCCAGGTGCGCTCGGCCGAGAGCGTGCGGGGATGGCTGTTTGCGGTGCTGCGGAATCGCTACCTGAAGGGGTTTCGCAAGCCGCAGCCGGTGCCGGCCAGCAGCCTGGACCTGGATGTGGAGTCGATCGCCGCGGCCGATGTCGAGCGGCCGATCGACAGCGAGGCCCTGCAAGCGGCGATTGGGCGACTGCCCGAAGAGTTCCGGCTGGTCGTCTTGATGTTCTATTTCGAGGAATTGTCGTACCGCGAGATCGCGGCTGAGTTGGAGGTGCCGCTGGGCACGGTGATGAGCCGGCTGTCGCGCGCCAAGTGCAGCCTGCGGCGGCTGCTGGCTCCCGAGGAGCAGCAGCCCTCGGCCGGCGAGCCACCCGCGCCGGCCAAGATTCGGGCCCCGGAGAAGGCTGCCGCGGCCGCGGCCAAGCGAGCGCTGGCGGCACACTTTGGCGACGGGCCGCAATGAATCGGAAAGTTCGCACGGATGCAATGCGGGCGCGAGGTAAAACGGATTAGGTTGCCCCCAGGCAACCGCGGAACTGTGAAGAGGCAATAGGCATGTTGGACCCCAAATCTGTTGAACTGATCGACACCTGCCGGCCCGATGGCCGCGATGTCCAATCGCCGGAGCTGGCCGCGCTGCTGGCGGCCGATCCCGAGGCCCGCGCCGTCTGCGAGCGCGTGCAGCAGTTGGACGCCCGCTTCGCGTCGGCCATGCACGAGGTCGCCGTGCCCGGCGATCTGGCGGCTCGAATTCTCGAGCGGCTCGCGGCCGCGGCCGCGACCGCGGCTCCGTCGGCCGTGGAGGTTGCCGCTGCGGTGCCAATTGCACCGGCCGCCGATGCGCCAGGCGTCGCGATTGCCGAGCGTCCGCGGGCGATCGGACGGCGGCGGTGGTTGGCAATCGGTCTGGCGGTCGCGGCCAGCTTGCTGGTGGCCGTGGGGATCGGCGTCTGGAATCAGCCCGACAAGCCGCAAGGCTCGCTGACCGATCGGGCGGTCGGCTGGTACGAGCAACTGGGCGACGGCTGGCAGCCGGTCGCGAAAGCTCCGCGTGAATTCGCCCTGCCCAAGGGGATCGGCGGCAGCGCCGGCGGCTGGCAGCGGGTGGCCCCGTCGATTGCCCGCGGGGGAGTGGTTTACGACCTGGGGCAGTTCGGGGCCGTGCTGTTCGTGATCAAGGCCACCGGGCCCGATCTGCCGTCGAGTGCCCCGCAGATGCCGCAATCGATGACCGCCGGCTACGCGATCGGCGCCTGGCAAAAGGGCGGGCTGATGTACGTCCTGGTCGTCCGCGGCAATCAGCAGACCTACCAGAAGCTGCTGCGCCCGGCCCCGCCGCTGGCGTAGTCGGGCAATCTCTTTGCGAACTCGGCCGCCGCCTCACATTAGCGCGAGCGGGTTGGCCGTGCGCCGAGCTGCCCCGATTCGCCCTGCCGCGCCGCTTGCGGCAGCAGCCTCATCAAGGTCTGGGCTGCGGTCGTGGTCGGCAGTCGTTCTTCACCCGGGCCGGCTAGCGCCCGGACCAGGTTGAGCGGCGATTGGGGCGCCGGCGGCGGCTCGTTGAGCAGCGGGCGGCCCGAGCGGCCGAGCAGCAAAGTGCCCGTCGGGGCCGAGAGGCAGGCCCCCTGGAGCGTCAGGCCACGCTCGTCGACCGCGAAGGCAAAGCCCAATTGCTCGTAGGTCACCAGCGTGCCGGGAGAGTCGGAAAGAGCGCCGGCCGGGGCGTGCAGCCAACTGGCGGCATCGGCCAGGAGTTTGCGGCTGACCAGGCCGGGCCCCGCCGCGAGCCGGCCCTTGGCGTCGATCAGCCGGCCGTCGCGAATCCGGGCCCATTCCAGCTCCAGCGTGGCGGTGCCGCCCAGCTTGCGGTCGAACGGCTCGCTGACCAGTGCGTCCAGGTCGATGCCGTCGATCCGCCCGCGAATCTGTCCGCTGAAACCCTCGGGGCCCTCCTGCCACCACAGCGAGCCGGCCAGCGTGGCCGAGCCGCCGAGCGCTTCCCAGCCGGGCAGCAGCGCCGCCAGCAGCCGGCCGGGGAGCACGGCCTGACCGGTTTCCAATTGGACGATCGTCGCGGCAGCCGAAGCCGTCGGCCCGCCCCCGCTGGGGGCCGATCCGGGACTGGCCGCCCCGCCGCGCCCGGCACTGCTGCGTAGCAAAGCCATTCGCACTTCGGCCGCGGAATCCTGATCGTCGAGGTGAAAGACCACCAAGCCCTGCGGGCCGGCTTCCCCCTGCTTGAATCGGGTGTGGACGTCGACGAGCGACTGCACGTCGCTGCCGAAGTACAGCCTGAGCGTGGGCGCCGCGATCTCGACCGGCCGCTCGATGCTCGCCTGCCGCCGCAGCCGCCGCGAGGCCAATTCCCAAAACAGATCGAGCCGCGTGGCGTTCAGCTCCGGCTCGCTGCAAACAATTCGGGTTCGCGGACCCGACTCGTCGATCTCCAATCGGCTGAACTGGGCCAGCCAGTCGCCGCTCTCCGGATCGCGAATCGTCAGGCCGTCGTACCGCGTCAGCTCCGGCCGGGGAAAGCTCACGCTATTGAGCGTGACGTCCAGGGCCAACTGCTCGGCCAGCGCCCGGCGGTGATGGGCCCGGGCCAGCGGAGTGCGGATCCAGGCGGCGGCCAAAAACACGGCGCACGTCGGCACGGCGACCAGGGCCAGAAAGGCCAGCCGGCACAGGCGGCGTCGAGTGGCATCGTGCCAGGTGAACATCCGTGTTCGCCTTGGACTGGGGAAGTCTGCGCCCCGCGGTTCTAACGAGCCCTATCGGTCGCGGGCCATCTGCTGAAAAATTTCGTACCGGGCCTTCATCTCCGCCAGGCTGTCGCCGCCGAACTTGTCGACCAGCGCGGAGCCACTTCGAAGGCCACCACGTTCTCCACGATCACGCTCGCGGCCGGCACGGCACAGACATCGCTCCGCTCATAGCTGGCCGCCTCGGGCTGCTTGGTCTGCAGATTGATCGATTCGAGCGGCTTGCGCAGGGTGCTGATCGGTTTCTTGGCCGCCCGGATCACCAGCGGCTGGCCATTGGTCATGCCCGCCTCCAGCCCACCGGCGTTGTTGGTCGGCCGCGCGTAACCCAAGTTGGGCGAATTCTGTTGTGCCGCATCGAAGACGATCGGATCGTGGACCTGCGAGCCGGGCCGCCGGGCCGCTTCGAAGCCCAGGCCGATCTCCACTCCCTTGATCGCCTGCACCGCCATTACCGCCTGGGCCAACCGGCCGTCGAGCTTGCGATCCCACTGGGCATGCGTGCCCAGGCCGAAGGGCAGTCCTTCGACCCGGACCTCGACGATGCCGCCGAGCGTATCGCCTTCCTTGCCCGTGGCGTCGATCAGTTGCTTGACCGCGGCATCCTGGCCCGGGTTGAGCGAGTAGATTTCGCTGGCGTCGCGCACGGCCCGCTGCTCGGCCAGCGTGCCGCTCGTCGGTTCGAGTCGGATACCTCCGAGTTCGACGACGTAGCCGAATGCCGTAATGCCGAACTCGCGGAGCAATTGCTTGGCCAGGGCTCCGGCCGCCACGCGGACGGTCGTCTCGCGGGCGCTGGCCCGTTCGAGGATTGCCCGGACCGAGCCCAGGTACTTGATCGCCCCGGTGAGGTCGCCGTGGCCGGGCCGCGGCCGATCGAGGTCGCCGAGCCGCTCGAGCTTGGCGTCTTTGTTGATGACTTCCAGGGCGATCGGGCTGCCGAGGTCTGCGCCGTGCCAGATGCCGCTGAGGATTTCGACTTTGTCGGTTTCGATCCGCTGCCGCCCACCCCGGCCGTACCCCCCCTGCCGCCGCCGCAGTTCGACGTCGATCGAATCGGTCTCAATTGTGACCCCGGCCGGAAATCCATCGACCAGGGCCACCAGGGCCCGGCCGTGCGATTCGCCGGCGGTCCAATAGCGCAACATGCTGCGGGTTCTAGCTTTGGTTTCGGAAGTCCAGTGCGCGGGACACGGCCGCCCTCGAAGTGCGCACCGCGACCGCCCCGCGATTGTAACTGCACGCCCGAATTGGGCATAGGGAGATTAGGCGGTTGGGGCGAGAGCGGATGAGTCGGCCGAGTCGCCTGGAAATGCGTTCCGTCGTCAACCGTTGAGCCGCCAGATGGCGAAGTTCAGCGCCGCGGCAAACGAAACCCAGCTGAGATAGGGCGCGAGCAGCACGCCGGCCAGCGGCCGAATCCGCCAAAAGGAAATCAGCGTGGCGGCGATGACCAGCCAGAGGACAGCCAGATCGGCCAAGGCCCAGCCGATCTCGTGCAGGCCAAAGAAGAGCGGCGTCCAGGCGGTGTTGAGGCCGCGAGCCTCGCGGCAAACAGGGTGAGCGCGACTTTGCCGCCGCGCCAACCGGCGCAGCCAAACCAGCCAGGCTGCGATCGCCATTAGCAGGTAGAGCAGCGTCCACACCGGTCCGAAAATCCAGTCGGGCGGATTGAACGACGGCTTGGCCAGGTTCCGATACCACGCGTCGGGCATGAACCGGCTGCCGACGCCGGCGGCCAGCGCCACGACGGCAATCGACAGGACCAACCCCGCAGCCTTTGCCCAGCCCTGCCGCGGTGCGGCTTGTGCCGTGTCGTGGGATTGCGGGTGCCCAGGGTGGATCAGGTCTGCTGGGTCGGCGCTGATGCTTCATGGAGCTGGAGTTTGCCGAGATTGTGCTGCTGCGCTGGATTGCCCCGGGTATTCACCAGCATTCTGGCACATGGGACTGCGAAATGTCGAATCGTTGCAGAGCGGATCGGCACGTCAGGACGGAATGCCGGCTGGATCGGTCTTGCCCTGCTGGGCCTTGCGGCACGTACAATGCGAGCGTCGGAGTCGTGCGTGGCAAAGCCGCGGTGAATCCTGTCGCCGGGCAGGGCGTTTTGGTTTCTGAGGAGGCCGTCCGATGGTTCGCTTCCAGTACGGTGGACTGGTTTGGCTGCTGTTGGCGACGTGCGCGACGGTGCTGTGGGCCGAGGAAAACGTCCGCACGGGCGAGGTTGCTTTCCAACCCGCCGAGGGGGAGGCAAACTTGCCCGAGCTATTCCGGCTCGAAGCGAGCCGCTTCGCCTTTCAGGAGCACCCGGTCGAGACGTCGTCCAAATCGTTTTCGATTTCCAGCGTGACGTTTCCCTCGCCCGTCGTGACGCCTGAAGAAAACAACAACACGGTCCACTGCGAGTATTTCCGGCCCGTGGGCCCGGGCAAGCACCCGGGCGTGATCGTGCTGCACATCCTGGGGGGCGATTTTCCGTTGGCCCGGCTGTTCAGCCGCTCGCTGGCCCAGCACGGCGCGGCCGCCCTGTTCGTCAAGATGCCGTACTACGGTCCGCGGCGGCAGCCCGACTCGCCGGCCCGAATGGTCTCGCTCGATCCCGAGGAAACGGTCCGCGGCATGCGGCAGGCGGTGCTCGACGTCCGCCGGGCAGCAGCCTGGCTGGGCGCCCAGGACGAAGTCGACGCCGAGCAACTCGGCATCATGGGCATCAGCCTGGGCGGCATCACCAGCGCCGTCGGCCACGGCCGAACCCCGGCTCAAGAACCTCTGCCTGATCCTGGCCGGTGGCGACATCGGCCAGGTGGCCTGGGAAGCCCGCGAGCTGCGCAAATTCCGCGAAGGCTGGCTCGCCAAAGGCGGCAGCAAAGAGACGCTCGTCGCGCTGCTGGCCAAAGTCGATCCGGTGACCTATGCGGCCAACGTGCGCGGGCGGCGAATCCTGATGCTCAACGCCCGGCAAGACGAGGTCATTCCGCCGGCCTGCACCGAGTCGCTCTGGCGAGCGCCTGGGCGAGCCCGAGATCGTCTGGTGGGACGCAGGCCATTATTCGGCCGCGCGTACCTGTTCGACGGCTTGTCGAAGGCGACCCATTTCTTTTGCGATCCGGCGGCGGACAAGCCGAACTAGTCAGGCCGCTTTGCGGAGCTGGCCGCTGCCCTGACAGGCGGGGCAATGCGCCCGTGCCGCGCAACCCTGGCAGCGAATGGCGATCGAACTGCGGTCCGTTGACCCGCGGACCGGGGCCGGCAGCAGTTGCTTGCCCGATCCGTGGCAGCAGGCGCACTTCTTCGTTCCGTGGCAAACCCAGCAGTCGGTCATGGCGCTGACCCTCCCGTGTCTCGACAGGCGATTCGATCGACCCGCAACGGTAGGTTCGCCCCAATTTTTGAGCAAGATCAGAACGAGGTCCTTAAGCCCTGCCCCATTTTTATGCCGCTCCGCGTCCTCGGCGTTCTCCGCGGTGAATCTTCGTCGTCGGACGAATGGACGGCGAAGAATCATCCACAGATTGCGCAAATTTCGCAGAACAGAAGAAAAGTGACCGGGGCTTTCAGCAGCCATCGATGGAGGGCAAAATGAGCGCGGCGTGATTCAGTTTGCCAAGACATCGAATTGCCAATCCGGAGAAGGATTTATCATGCTCGTCCGCGGTGCCGTGTTGGCTGTCGTCGCGCTGGTGGCGCTCGTGGTCCAGGCCGCTCCGCCGGTGGCGATCGAGCCCGATGTGGCCTCGGGAGTTTATCAGTCGGGTGAGACGGTCACTTGGACGATTTCGGCCGACCCGACAGCGGGAGGCTCGGCAGCGTTGAATATGCCGTCCTCAAGGGGGGCCTGACCGAGATCGACAAGGGCACCCGCGAGTTGGCTGACGGCAAAGCGCAAGTCGAGCGCCTCGCGCGGCGAGCCGGGCACGCTGCTGTTGGTCGTCAAGGCGAAGCCCGCGGGAGCGGAGCAGGAAACCGTCGTCTACTGCGGCGCGGCCTTTGCGCCGGAAAAGATCGCGGCCTCGCTGCCGCCGCCGGACGATTTCGACGCCTTCTGGAAGGCCAAGATCGCCCAGCTCGACGCCGTGCCGATGAACGCCCAGCTCGAAGCGGTCGACGTGGGGGACAAGAGCGTCGAATACTGGAAGCTGACGCTCGACAACATCGCCGGCACGAAGATCTACGGCCAGATCGCCCGGCCCGCGGGCCAGACCAATCTGCCGGCCCTGCTCCAAGTGCAATGGGCGGGCGTCTATCCCCTGCAGCGCGATTGGGTGCTCGGCCCGGCCCGCAGCGGCTGGCTGGCGCTGAACATCAGCGCGCACGATCTGCCGATCGATCAGCCGGAGGCGTTTTACGCCGAGCAGGCCGGCAAGCAGCTCAACGACTATCCGGGCATCGGCAACGACGATCGCGAGACGAGCTACTTTCTGCGGATGTTCCTCTCCTGCCGCCGGGCGGTCGACTATCTGACCGAGCGGCCCGACTGGAACAAGCGAGTGCTCGTCGTGCAGGCAGGCAGTCAGGGGGGCTACCAGGCCCTGGTCACCGCCGGTATTCATCCGGCCGTGACGGCGCTGGCGGCCAATGTGCCGGCCGGTTGCGATCACACGGGCAAGGCCGCCGGCCGCTCGCCGGGCTGGCCCAACTGGGCCGGCCGCACCTGGCAAGGCAAGGACGAAGCCAAGATGCTCGCCGCCGCGCGGTACTTCGACGCGATGAACTTCGCCACCCGGATTCGCTGCCCGGTGCTCGTCGGGCTGGGCCTGGCCGACACGGCCTGCCCGGCCGAGGGCGTGCTGGCCACCTGCAACCAGATCGCCGCCGAGCCCAAGACGATCGTGATCATGCCGCGGGCCGATCACGGCGGCGACCACAAGGCGTACTACGAGGTCTACGGCCCGTTTTTGGAAAAGCAGAAACGCGGCGAGCGGTGAACGTCGAGCTCCTAAAGATCGTCTTCTCTGCGTCGGGCGGGGGCGCGACGAATCAAGGCTTGAAAACGCCGGGACTGAAACCTATAAGAAACAGTTCGAGCCCTGGTGGCGGAATTGGCAGACGCGCTAGCCTCAGGAGCTAGTCCGGGTAACCGGGTACAGGTTCAAGTCCTGTTCAGGGCATTCGATTTCTTCTGCCGCGAGACCTGCGCCCACGGGGTGGCAGGTCTTGTTCGTTTCCGGAGCCGTACAGCCCCCCGCCGAGGCACGCGTTCTGCGGCTGGAAAACTGGCCTAAACTGCTTCCACAAAGCTAGTTGCGGTCGTCCATCCTGCCACCAGGCTGGTCGGCGGCAATTCTTCCCAGCTTTCCCAGTTTGTCGATTGCGGTCCCGCGCCGCGCCATCTAGCCTGGAACTTGGGGGGCCACGCGTGCCCACGGTTACCGGGTGGAATCTTGTGCGAGGTGCATCGATGAGTCGCTGTGTCGCGATCCTGGTGGTGTTCGGGGCTCTGCTGGCGGTCGAAAGCCGCTCGGCTCAGGCTCAGGGCGTGGGCGGTGGTTGGGGCGGCGGCGGGTATGCCGCGTTCTACGGCTTCAATGGCGGAGCCGGGCCCTACAACTTGTACGACAACGAGCGGGTGATTCCGCACTTCATGCTTTATCCGCCGGTTTACTACAGCATCCCGGTGCCGCGAACCTACGGCTGGTCGCCGTTTGCGTATCCGCCGGGCATGATGACGCCGGAAATCGCCCCGCCGCAGCCGCTGAAGATCGATAACTCGCAAGCGCCGCAAAAGACCTCGTCGGCTGCGGGTGATCGCGTGGCCAAGGCCCCACTGGTGATCGACAATCCGTTCGTTGCCCGCGTCGATGCCGGCGCCGCGCCGATTGCTGGCGGCCCTGCCAGCACGGCCGGGCAGGTCTCGAGCGTCGATCGCTGAGAGCGCGAACCGCTCTGGACACGGCCGACCGCCCGACGCTACTGTATCGCCCCCGCCAAATGGGCTGCGCGCCCGATTGGCCGGGGGCATTTCTTTTCCCTGTGCGTTCGCAGCAAGCCAGCCGGTGCCCTCGACATTGCACGTCGCGGCGCATCGGCGGCGATTCGTAATCTCATCTGAACCAAGCCCGGCGCGAGCCGGCGGAAGATTCCTCGTGTCCGGCCAGCATTGCCGCTGCACTCGCACCGAGTGCCGCGCGGACGCGGGCCGCCGGTCGACGGATGCCAAGGAAGGAGTCCGGCCGATGACGATCCTCCACTCGCTCCCGAGCTCGGTTGCCGGCTGCGGACTGCAACGCCGCGCCGTGGCGGCCCACAGCCTTTGGACGCTGGCCCTGTTGCTCGCGTTGGCCGGTTGCCATCAGCAGACCGCGCCCGGCGATCCGTTTCTGCCGTTCATGCGGTCGCGCGTGCCGCCCCCCGGCACCAACCTTCCGCCAGGCACGGCCGATCCCTACTACAGCGGCGCCGCGCCCGCCGGCACTCCGGCGGCGGCCCCGGTCGCGGCTCCGCCGGGCACGACGATGCCGGTCGACAAGTATTCGCCCCGCGGTGGGTTCAACGTGCCGCAGGGCTCGATCGATCGCACCAAAGCGATCGACACGATGAAGGCCGATGAAGTCCGGGCCGGCCCTGCCTCGTTCGCCCGCCGCGCTTCGACGAAGCCCCTGGAGGAATCCGGGTCCAACGACACGCACGTCGCCGCCGCGTCGCCGACTGCCGCCATCGCGTCGTTCACTGCGGTGGCCGCCGCCGCGCAATCGACTGCCGCCGCTCCAGAATCGACCGAGCCGGCCGCCACGAGCGTAGCCATCCCAACAACCTCACGCTGGGCTGCCAGCGCTCCGGCTGCCGGGCCCAAGCCGCTGCCGGCCGATGCGCTGCCAGTGGATGCGCTGCCGGCAAGCGCCCTGGATGCTCCACAAGCCACAAGCGCGGGCAGTCCGCCCGTGCGAACGGCGAGCGCCATTGGGACGCACGTTGACGACGAAGCACTGCGTCCGGCGCTGGCCATGGCCGAACAGCCTGCCAACGAACCGGCCAGCGGCAGCATGTCGCTCGGCACGAGCGCCGGCTCCGGCCGGACCACGCTCCGCATTCGGACCGCCGCGGACGACGCTTTTGCCGACTCCGCCGAGCCGGTTGCCACGAATTTCACCGCCAGCAGTTCGCGGATGCGGATGACGGCCGGCAGCGCCTCGGGGGCCGGCGCGACTCAAGTCGAAAGCCGGGTTGCGACCGACTCCAACGAAGGCCGCTCCGCGCTGGCAGGCACCCTGCGGCCGAGCCTGAAGGTGCCCGATGGCCAAGACTCCTCGGGCGTCGTGCAGGCGTCCTGGGTCGAGCCGGTCGCTGGCGATGGCCAGGTTGCCGCCAACTCGTCGACCAGCAGCGGACCGGCCAGCGGCAGCGGCTTGTACGGCTATGAGCCGTCGTATGCAACGCTCTCCGGGCGGCTGGAGTATTCCGAGAGTGCCCGGCAGTGGAAGCTGCGTTACATTCCGATCGATGGCCCCACCGATCAATTCGGCGGCAGCGTGCTCTTGGCGAACACCAGCCGGATCGAGGGCTTCAAGCCGGGCGATTTTGTGAGCGTGCGGGGCGCGATCGCGTCGCCGGCTGCCAGTTCCCGCGGCTTCTCGCCGACATATCAACTGAGCGAAATCGACGCCGTGCGATAACGGCCGATTCGATAAACAGCTGCCAGTCGTCCCCCGGCTCCGCCAGCCATGTTGGCCGGATGCCCTCCGGACTGCCGTTTTTGCCGATTCTGCCGCCGAGAGGGCGCCTCGTGCCCCCAGCACCGTTCGCCGGATCGGCCGCTTGGCTTACAATGGAGACGGGACGCCCGGCCGCGCCGGATGGATCGGCGGCGCCGGGACTCGCGCTCCGGGTCAGGCGTTTTTGGCCCGCACCCTTTCGCCTTGCAGCCTGCCCGTCCCCGGGGCCCAAGGCACCTCGCGGTTTCGAGCATTTTTTCATGCGGCGCACCTTTGCCACCATCGCCGAACGGCTGCAAGCCCGGGTGCAGCAGATTTCGCAAAGCATGATCCGCCGCCGGCTGGCCGGCTGGCAGGAGCAGTTGCCGGCGATCGCCGCGCTGGAAAACGAAGTGATGGGGCTGGGCGAGTACGAGCTCCGCAAACGGAGTCTCGCGTTGCGCTATCGGGCCAAGAGCCAGGAGCCGCTCGATCGGCTGCTGCCCGAGGCGTTTGCCCTGGTCCGCGAGGCCGGCCGGCGGACGCTGAAGATGCGGCACTTCGACGTGCAGCTCCTGGGCGGCATGGCGATGCACAACCGCTCGATCGCCGAAATGCAAACCGGCGAAGGCAAAACCCTGACCGCCACGCTCCCTCTGTACCTCGAGGCGCTGGCCGGCAAGGGAGCCCTGCTGGCCACGGTGAACGACTACCTGGCCCGCCGCGACGCCGACTGGATGCGGCCGGTTTACAGCGCCCTGGGCATGAACGTCGGCGTGATCGAATCGCAGCTGCCGCAAGCCGACCGGCGGAAGGCCTACGACTGCGACATCACCTACGGCACGGCCAAGGAATTCGGCTTTGACTTCTTGCGCGACAAGCTGCTCGAACGGCGGATCGGCGAAGGCCAGACCGACTTTCTCGGCGGCATGCTCGGAACCGGAGGCGACGGCGGTGGCGACAAGCCGGTCCAGCGCCCGCCGCACTTCATCCTGGTCGACGAGGCCGACAGCATCCTGATCGACGAAGCCCGCACGCCGCTGATCATCAGCGCCCTGCCGACCGAGGCCCAGCGGATCGCCGTCGAGTCGTACAAATGGGCCGCTTCGGTCGCCCAGCAGTTCGTCGAGGACGAGCACTACGATTACGACCACGACAAGCGAAGCGTCGAGCTGACCGGCGAGGGCCGCCGCCTGGTGCGCGAGCTGCCCAAGCCGCCCGCGATGCACTCGGTCGGCATGTTCACGATCTACGAGTACATCGAGCGGGCGATCCGCGTCGAGCGCGAGTTCATCCTCGATCGGCAGTACGTGGTGATCGACGGCGAGATCGTGATCGTTGACGAATTCACCGGCCGCATCGCCGAAGGACGCAAGTGGCGAGCCGGCGTCCATCAGGCCGTCGAGGCCAAGCAAGGCGTCGAGGTGACGGTCGAGACGGGCCAGGCTGCCCGGATCACCGTCCAGGATTACTTCCTGCTCTACCCGAACCTGGCGGGCATGACCGGCACGGCCTCCAGCTCGGCCGGCGAGCTCAAGAAGATCTACAACCTGCGGGTCGTGCCGATTCCGACCAATCGCCCGGCAATCCGCGAGCGACTAGCCGACCGCATCTTCGGCACGGCCGACGCCAAGTGGGAAGCCATCGCCGACGAAGTGGCCGCGGAGCACGCCAAGAACCGGCCCGTGCTGATCGGCACCCGCTCGATCGACAAGTCCGACTTGCTCTCGCAGCTGCTCCGGGCCAAGGGCATCGGGCACCAGATTCTCAATGCCCATCACGTGGCGACCGAAGCCGAGATCGTCGCCCGGGCCGGCGAGCTGGGGCACGTGACCGTTTCGACCAACATGGCCGGCCGCGGCACGGACATTAAACTGGGGCCCGGCGTCGCCGAGCTGGGCGGGCTGCACGTCATCCTGACCGAAATGCACGATTCGGCCCGGATCGATCGCCAATTGGCCGGCCGCTGCGGTCGCCAGGGCGATCCGGGCACGTTCCGCCAGTACCTGGCGCTCGACGACGAGCTGCTGATGGGCCTGGGCCCCGAGCGGGCCCACGAGCTGGAAGATCTCGGCCTCACGCGGCCGGCCGGCTTCGATGAGTACAGCCAGCTGTTCCGCGAGGCCCAGCGCAAGATCGAGCGCCGCCACTTCCGCGATCGCCGCGTGCTGATGTACCAGGAGAAAGAGCGGAAGAAGATGCAGATCCAGATGGGGCAGAATCCCTACCTCGACACGCCGGGGTAGGCGGCCCGGAGGGCCGCGGAAGCTGGGGCCTGAGCCGTTAAGCCCACGGGCGGCGGCCCGTGGGGCCCCGGGACCGACCCGGAAATCCAACAGGCAGCCGTTGATGATCGACGATTGTTATCAACTCGCCCTCGCGGCCATCCAGCACCACTTGGATGAAGCCGGTGCCCGCTACGAGCTGGACGACGGCGAGATTCTGCTGGGCGGCCATCGGCTGGGACTGGCGATCACGTTCGAGGGTTTCGTTCGCCAAGGCGGCCAGACGATCGCCCCCCTGGATATTCAGATTCATTTGGATGGAGATTCGGGCGACCGGTTCCGCATGGGCACGCTGGGCGTGGGCGATTCGGAGCCCTCGGCCCTGCGGGCGGCGGTGGCCGAGTGGCACATGCTGGCCGCAGCGCCGCTGTTGGCGGCCCTGGGTGCGGCGGTCGAGCTGCGCAAATCGCGGCTGCCGCAAACGCTGGCCGGCTGGAGCTGCTTTCCCGGCCGGATGGGCATTCGCGGCCAGATGCCGCCGCAGCTCGATCCGGCGGCTCCGCTGTTTCGCGCGCTGCTCGGCGTGCTGCGGGAGGTCATCGGCTCTTGGGAAACGCCCCCGCGGACCGAACTGCGCTCGATTTGCCTGTTGGCTTCCGGCACGGCCGAGGATGTGCAAATCCAGGCCGCTGTCGACGGCATGGTCGACGAGGGCCTGACCGAGCGGCTGACCGCCCTCCCCTGGCCCCGTCCGGCCGACGCCTATCTGTACAAGCAGCTCTTCGTACTCCGTAGCGACGGCCAGTGACGCGGCCGTTGCGCTTGCCGTTGGAGCGCCTGCCGCAGTCGCGTGCCGCTCCAGCCAGCTCGTCTGCCAGTCCCGCGGGCGACATTGACGCCCCGGCGGAAGCATGTCAGCTTATGAGGGGTTTTGCCCGCGCGGCGTCGGCCGCGCGCCCCCCGCCGCGGCAATTGGCTCCTGTCCCAAGGTCGGTCCGCGCGTCGAGCGCAGCGTCTGCCGGGGTGCTTTGGCCGCCCCGCGGAGCGATGGAGGAATCTGCCGATGTTCGCCGCAGCAGCATGGACGGTCGCCTGGCTGTGTCTGGCCCAGTTGGGAGACAATCCGGGCCGGCCCGAGGGGCGCGCCGCTTGTCGCCCAAACGATCGGCCCCGCCAGCCACGTTCGATGCCTCGCGCGGCGAAGGAGCCGACGTCGGCGAAGATTCGCCGGTCCGCGGCACGTATCCGGCCGAGCCGGCCGAACGGCCCGGCGAGCGGACGCTGGACGAGTTGAACCCGGCCCATCGCGATCGCTCGGGCATGGAGCGGGTGGGCGGCGGCCCGCGAGGATGCGCCCGCCCGAGTTGCTGGCCGAGGCGATTGCCAATCCGCCGGACGGCCGGATCAAGCCCCGCTTGTTGGCCCTGGTCGACGTGCTGATGCGCGTCGATGGCCGCGCGGCGCAGTGCGCGGCGGTGGTCGCTTACTGGCGGCTGGCCGTGGCCCAGGGGCAATATCACTACGCCCTGGCGGCCCGCGATCGCCTGCGCCGTTGGGTCGATCCGCGTCATAAGGCCACCGCTCTGGCCGAAAGCCAGATGGCGTCCGCCGAAGCGGCGGTCGACGACGCCGAGTTTCACGTGCTGAAGATGGCCGCCGAGCTGTCGCAGTTGGCCGGCCTGACCGCCCTGGCGGCTGGACCTGACGATGCGGAGCGCGTCCCCTGGGCCGTCGATCGGCCCCACGTCGGCGCTTACGACCTGAAATACGACCAGTTGTTCTCGGGTCGATTGCCGCCGCCGCGGCTGCAGTTGATTCATCGCACGCTGCCGATCGGCCGCCGGGCCATCGACGTGCATGGCGAAGCGGTGGTGGCCGCTGCCGACGCGCTCGACGCGGCCGAAGAAGAATATCGCCAAGGGGCGCTCGACTATCCGACGCTGGCCACCTGTCTCGACCGCTTGACCGCCCAGCGGCGGTCGTTTTTGCAAAGCGTGTTGCGCTACAACGAAGACATCGTCGAGTACGCCCTTACGGTCGCGCCCGCGACGGCCGACGCCAAATTGCTGGCCTCGATCTTGATTCGCCAGCCGGCCAAGCCGGCGTTGCAGCCCGCGGGCAGCCCCGCCGCGTCGCCCGCTGGACCACCGGCCGCGGGGCCTCCGGCCGGCGGATTCGATCCTGGGTGCCGGTCGAACGCGACGCGTCCCCGCCCACGTTCCGCCCCGACGAGCCGGCGGACGATCAGCCGCTGTTCGAAGGCTCGGGCCGCCACGATCGGCCCCGGCCGCAGTTTCGGTTCGTGCAACTATCGGGCAGTGGAAGCCGCCCGGGACACGCGGCGGGCGGGCGGGCAACGCGCCCGGCGCCGGCGCCGCCCCGCCGGCGGCGAGTGCAACGCACGGCGGTCTGTATCAGGGACTGCTCAACGTCAAGGCCGCCGAACGGGTGCAGAAACTGGCCGAGCTGCTGCACTGGGACCGCGAATTGCCGGCCGAATCGGGCGATAAGGTCTCGCTTTCGACGGCGCTGGCTCAGGCCGTGCCCGGTCTCGAGCGGCGGGGCGTGATCGCGGCCTATTGGGTTGCCCGGGAGCGGGTTGCCCGATACCTGGTTCTGACCGAGCGGAGCGAATCGCTGACGGCGCTCGCGCCCGATGTGCTCGAGCTTCGCACGCTGCCCGGCGGAACGGGGGCCATGCTCCGCCTGCAAGCGGCCCGGCTGGCAGCCCAGGCAGCGGCGCTTGACGGGCATGTGGCCCTGCTGGCAGCCGAGTTCGAGCTGACGCGGTTGGCCAAGTCGCCGCTCGATCGCCCCTGGCTCCGCCCCGCCACGGCGCCGTTCAGCCAGAGCTTCGACGTGGCCGCCCGGGCCGGCCGGGGCCCCAACAAGGGCGCGGCGGCGAGCGCCGCCCTGCGCGCCGTGACGCTGCACTTGGAACTCGAGAATCAGGCCCTGGCCGTCGTGTTTGCCGATGAGTACCGAGCCGAAACGACGGGCGTCCCCCACGAGCAGCCGGCCAACGTCGATCGCACGCTGGCGGCCGTCGACCGGCAGTTCCGCGAGACTGATCGCTTTCTCTCGGCCCTGACCGAATACAACCTGGCCGTGGCCGATTCGGCCTTCGCCGCCCTGTCCTTGGAAACGCCGACCGAGCGGCTGATCGAGTTCCTGGTTCCGGGCAATCGCCCCGCGGCCGGCGGCTGACACGCGCCTTTGGTGGGTCGTCGGCTTTCAGTCGCCGCCGTGAGCGGCAAGGCGCTAGCCGCCGGTTGAACTACGGCTGATGTCGTACCAAGCCGCGCGACGGGCGAACCGCCAGCGCGGACGGTTTTGAAAATAACCAGCCACGGAACGGACCGGCGGCTAGCGCCGTGCCGCTCACTTGCAGGGAAGTCGTCAGCCGGCGGTCGGAACCGCATTTTGATGCGAGCCGTGAGCGGCAAGGCGCTAGCCGCCGGTTCAACGGCGGGTGATGTCGCACCAAGCCGTGCGACGGGCGAACCGCCAGCGCGGACGGTTTTTAAAATAACCAGCCACGGAACGCACCGGCGGCTAGCGCCGTGCCGCTCACTTGCCGGGAAGTCGTCAGCCGGCCGGTCGGAACCGCTTTCTGATGCGAGCCGTGAGCCGCAAGGCGCTAGCCGCCGGTTCAACGGCGGGTGATGTCGCACCAAGCCGTGCGACGGGCGAACCGCCAGCGCGGACGGTTTTTAAAATAACCAGCCACGGAACGCACCGGCGGCTAGCGCCGTGCCGCTCACTTGCCGGGAAGTCGTCAGCCGGCGGTCGGAACCGCTTTTTGATGCGAGCCGTGAGCGGCAAGGCGCTAGCCGCCGGTTGAACTACGGCTGATGTCGCACCAAGCCGTGCGACGGGCGAACCGCCAGCGCGGACGGCTTTGAAAATAACCAGCCACGGAACGCACCGGCGGCTAGCGCCGTGCCGCTCACTTGCAGGGAAGCACCGGCGGCTAGCGCCGTGCCGCTCACTTGCAGGGAAGTCGTCAGCCGGCGGTCGGAACCGCTTTTTGGTGCGAGTTCAATCCTCGAGCGCTTCCCGCGAGCGGCGCCAGAAAGCGGTCTGGTCGGCCAGCTCCCATTTTTCGCCAAAGGCGTCCAGGGCGGCCAGCCAGTCGTCGGGCTTGACCTGGCAGGCCCACCAGATCTTGGCCGAGCACTCGGGGCAGAAGGCCAGCGGATTGCGATCCATCTCGTCGGCGCTGTTCGAGCCGTTCATTCCGCAGGCGTAAGCCGTGCAATGCTGGATACCGAGCATGTGCCCCGTCTCATGCGTGGCGACTTTCAGCGTCCGCAGCAGGCAGCTGCGAAAAGCCTCGTCGCTTTCGGCCGGATTGCCATACCGGGCAATCGACCAGACGCCGACCCGTTCGGTTAGCGACGCCTGGCCGAACACGAAGTTCCAGCCTTCGCCCGGCCACAAGTCGGTGGCCGTCAGGGCCAGCACCGCGGTGGCGTCCTTGGGCCGCGCCGGAATGAGCATCTGCTCGAGAACATAGGTCGTCAGGATTTGCTGCTGGCCGGCCAGCGGGTTTTTGCGACGCGCTTCGGCCGGAATCGACAGGCCCGCCACGACCGGCAATCGTTTGACCTCGGCATCGTAAAACGCAGCGAGCAGGCCCGTCGTGGCCTCGATCAGCCGTTCGGCCGAAGGCGAGAAGGGGCCGATGGGCTGGATGTACATCGTCCGCCGGCTGCGTGGCTGCCGCGTCGGATGATCGCGACGGTATTCGGCGAACGTCTGGCCGGCTTCTTTCTGCGAGGCGAGCCAGTCGCCGGGCTTCGGCTTGCCCAAGCGGGTGTGCAGCGGGATCAGTCTGGCCCGGGCGCGGTCGATCTGGCTGAGCGTGGGCGTGACCGCGGCCGGCGCGGCGGCCGGCGGTTTGGCTGTCGGCCGGGGCTTTTTCTCCCCCTCCGCGCTCGACGCGAGGAGCGCGACGGCAAGTGCGATCAAGCCGCTCGTTACCCGTCGCGGCGTCAGGCTGGTAGCGATCGGCGCTCGAAACACGCGGCGGCTCGCTAAATAGATCAACTGGGAAAGCTGGGCAGCCGCAGGCGCTGCAGTGCCTGGGCAATCCGGCCACATTGTTATAACATTCTTTCATCTGTCTCGGCCGACGCAACCGGCCGACCCAGCGCACGATGGACCCGCGCCCCCGCCGAGTGAACGCATGCCCGAGAGCCGTCCGACATTCTTTTCTCGCTACAGCCGGGCGATCGTGATCGTGGTCGGGCTTGCGTTTCCGCTGGTGGCCTACGGCTCGATCGTGGCGATGCAGTCGAACCACAACGACATCGAGGAGTGGCTACCCGAGTCGTTCGCCGAGACTCAGGAGTACCACCGTTTTCAGCGGCAGTTTTCGAGCGACACCTTCGTTTTGGCAAGCTGGGAAGGCTGCACGCTCGACGATCCGCGGCTGCCGCGGTTTGCGGCCGCGCTCGCCCTCGCCCGAGCGTGAGCGGGACGGCACCGCGTATTTCAGCAAGGTCATCACGGGCCGGAGCATGCTGAATCAGTTGACCACTCCGCCCACGAATTTGGCCTGGAAAGCGGGCGTGGAGCGGCTCAACGGCGCGCTCATCGGGCCCGACGGCGAGAGTACCTGTGCCGTGCTGACGGTCTCGCCCTTGGGCAAAAAGCACTTTCGCGAGATGCTCGACGAGGTCCAGCGGGTGGCTGCCGACTGCGACGTTCCGGCCGATACGCTGCACCTAGCCGGTCCGCCGGTCGATAACGTGGCGATCGATCGGGTGAGCGAAAGCCTGCGGCAGGAGCTGATGGTCCTCTCGGGCGTGCTCGGCCTGGCCCTGGCCTGGTGGTACCTGCGCGACGTGCGGCTGACGGCGATGGTCTTCGTGGCCGGCCTCTACACCGCGACCTTGTGCCTGGCGATCCTGGCGTTTACCGGCGGCATCATGAACTCGGTGCTGTTCTCGATGCCGGCGGTGGTCTACACGGCGGGCCTGTCCGCCGCGATCCACGTCGTGAACTACTATCGCTACGCCCGGGCCCACGAGGGCCTCGCCGGCGCCGCCGACCGCGGGCTGCAAGCCGCCTGGGTCCCGTGCATGCTCTCGGCCGGCACGACGTCGCTGGGGCTGATCTCGCTGTGCACTAGCGCGATCGTGCCGATCAAGACGTTCGGCCTGTACACGTCGATCGGCGTGATGTCGGCGGTCGGACTGGTCTTTCTGTTTCTGCCCGCGGCCCTCGAACTGTGGCCCCCCGTGCAAGCCGACACGCTGGGGACCGACGTCGACAACAGCCCGCGCAATCTGCGGCATCGTCGCCAGATGCGGCGGCTGGGCGTGCTGGTGATCGCCCGGCCGGGCTGGGTCTGGGCGGTGTTCATGATCCTGCTGGTGGTTTGCGGCGCCGGACTGCACCGCGTGAAGACGACCGTCAACCTGATGAGCCTGTTCAGCCCGAATGCCCAGATCATCGAATCGTATCGCTGGCTGGAGGCCAAGCTGGGCAAGATGGCGCCGATGGAAGTCGTGCTCCGCCTGGACGACGCGCAGTGCAAGCTGACGCTCGTCGAGCGGCTGAAGTTGGTCGAGCGGATGCAAACCGCGATCGAGTCGATTCCCCGCGTCGGCCGCACGATGTCGGCCGTCACGTTCGTGCCCGATCTGACGCCCAAGAAGCGCGGCGGGCTGGGCGGCGTGTTCTTGCGCGGCAGCACCTGGGACCTGACGCTCAACAAGCGGCTCAAGGAGCACCGGGCCGAGCTGATCTCGGGCGATTACGTCGTCGACGATCCGGCCAGCCACCAGCAATTGTGGCGGATCAGCGTCCGGGTCGATGCCCTGGCCGACGTCGATTACGGCCAATTCATCCACGAGCTGAAAAAACACGTCGATCCGATCATCGCCGCCGAGCAGGACCAGGGCATTCTGGGCATCGACGGCGTCACCTATACGGGCCTGGTGCCGGTGATCTACCAGGCCGAGCGCGAACTGCTCAACGGCCTGATCGACAGCTTCTTCTGGGCGTTCGTCATGATCGCCGCCATGATGACCGTGGTCTTCCGCGATCTGCGGGCGGGGCTCTATACGATGCTGCCCAATGTCTGGCCGATCGCGGTTGTGTTTGGCCTGATGGGCTGGGCCCGGATTGCGCCTGGATATCGGCACGATGATGACCGCCAGCGTGGCAATGGGTGTCTGCGTGGACGACACCGTCCACTTTGCCAACTGGTTCCGCCGGGCAACCCGGCTGGGGCTCGACCGGCCGCAGGCGGTGGTTCTGGCCTATGAGAACTCGGCCGGCGCGATCTATCAGAGCACGGTGATCGTGGCCCTGGGGCTGGCGATCTTCGCCTTCAGCGAGTTCATGCCCACCCGGCGGTTCGGCTACCTGATGGGCATTCTGCTGTTCTTCGGACTGGTGGCCGACCTGGTCCTGTCGCCGGCCATGCTCAGCGGGCCGATCGGCAAATACTTCACCCGCAATTGCCAGCCGCCCGAAGAACCGCAGCAACGGCAGCCGATGCGCCGCCCGGTGCAGGTGGCGCGGTCGCGAGTAGCGCGAAATTTCCGCGCCCGCCGGTTCAAGCCTGCGATGGGCCGAACAGTGCATCCAGGCAGACTTGCGACCAGGTCTCGAGCCGGTCGAAGTTCCGCCGCACCTCGTCCACGGGCCGGAAGCCGGCTTCGAGAATGTCGCTCTCCCGCGGGCGAATGGCCGGCCGCTCGACGTCGACCAGGTGGACCACGCCCAAGTGTACGCGGCCGACGGGCGTCAGGTCGTCGTTGATCAGGCCCACGCAGCGCTCGGTGTACTGCGTGTCGATCTCGACCTCTTCCTCCAGCTCGCGGCGCATTCCCTCGGCGTAGGCCGTGTTGCCGTCGCGATCGTCCTCGGCCGAGATGTGGCCGCCGATTCCGATGCTGCACTTGCTGTGCAGCCGCCCTTCGCCCTGCCCGCGGCCGCGGGTGTACTGGAACACCTGCTCCGGGCCGGCCTGCCGATAGCGGAAGATGACGTAGGGAATCAGCTGCTTGAACGTCGGATCTTCTTCCACCTCGTGGCGGGGACGGTAGCTCGCGTTGGCTGGGTCGAGCAGCTCGCCCAGGTAGCGGTCCATGTCGCCGCAAAATCCTTGGAAATGACCCAAGCGATGAAACAGCGGGGTCGGCACGACCAGCACGCGTTCGGCGTGGACGACACTCGACATGGCCGATTTCCTCCGATGAAAAGTGCGCTCCGTCGCCGGCCGGCGCAGCGGTTTTTGCCACGATCCCATGACCGGGGTAGCATGGGGCTGCGGTAGTATCGCGCCCGTCCGCTCGCTTGGCGAGTAGCCAGGCGCCGCGGCAGCGCGGCGATACGATCCCGACCTGACTTGGCCCCTCGTTTTTGCAGGAGCAGCCCGCGATGACTGGGAACACAACTGCTCCGTCGCGGGCGGCGATCGCGCTGGCGGTCGTCGGGCTGATTCTGGCGGTCGCCGCTGCACCAATCCGCGCGGCCGATGAGCCGGCGGCCGATTACAAGTCGGCCTATCGCGTCATCAATGTTCACACCCATAGCGGCTCGCCGACGGAAGAGGCCGTGCAGGCGATCTTGCCCGTGCTCGACCGGACCGGCATCGAGCGGATCGTGATTCTCGACGGCGGCTCGCCCGCCGGCTCGCTGCCGGCCTGGCTCGAACTGCGGAAGAAGTATCCCGACCGCTTGAGCATTTTCCTCAAATTGTCGTTCGCCCGGCTCGCCGAGCCGACGTTCTTCGCCGACATCGTTCGTGAATTGGACGAGGCGGCCCAGGGGGGCATCGCCGGCGTGAAGGTCTGGAAGGACCTGGGTATGAGCGTCCGCGACACGAGCGGCCGGCTGCTCAAGGCCGACGACGAGCGGCTCGATCCGTTCTTCCGCCGCTGCGGCGAGCTGGGCCTGCCGGTCCTGATCCATCAGGCCGACCCCAAGGAGTATTGGTATCCGCTGACCTACAACAGCCTGCACTACGGCCAGCGGAACGAGAAGGACCAGTTCTACAACGATCCGGAGATGCCGACCTGGGAAGAACTGATCGCCCGCCGCGACCATATCCTGGAAAAACATCCGCAGACCAACTTCATCGGCGCCCACTTGGGCAGCATGAGCTTCGACCTGGCGGCGCTCGAAGCCACGCTGCGAAAGTACCCGAACTTTTCGGTCGATTGTGCCGCCCGGCAGCGGATCATCGGCCGCTTGAACCCCGAGGCGGTCCGCGATTTCTTCGTCAACAATCAGGACCGGATCTTGTTCGGTACCGACGGCATCCTGCTGTTCGCCGGCCGCAAGCCGAGCGCAGTCGGGCAACATCCTGCTCTATCCCAGCGACGATCCCGACTGGATGCTGGTCGATCCGGCCAACCGCACGGCCGTCCGGGCCTGGCAACAGCACGAGGTCGACGCGCTCGGCCAATACCTGCTGTACTTCGAGACCGACCGGCCGAACCTCTGGGACCCGATGGCGCTCGGGCGGCCCGTGGCTCAAGTTTCCGGGTATCAAGCTCCCCCCGGAAGTGCTGGAAAAGCTCTACCACGCCAACGCCGAGCGCCTGATCCCGGGCATCGCTCCGGGCCGCTAGCGCCGCGGGTGACGGCGCCCCGTCGGGCAATATCTACTCGACGCGTGGACGATCGGTTCTTCTTTTCCGGTCTGGAAACCGCCGGTCCGCCGGACGCTGGCACGCACGGGCGTCATTCGCGGCAGTTGGGCTTGACCCGCCAATGATCATTGCCTACCGTTTCGGCCCCTTGCTGTGTTCCGGTCGCTGCCGGTGGCCGTGAAATCCCTTCCGCCCGGCGAGCGTCAACCTAGCAACCCCGACCTCTTGGCCGGGCGAATGGAGCAGACGATGAAGTGGGCCTTGCTGATTCTGGGAGCCGCCGGTGCGATCGGCTCGGCCGGTTGCTGTTGGCGGCAACAGCCGACTTACGGTGCGTATCCGGCGCAGACCTATGCTCCGGCCTACGCCCCGGCTTATCCGCCGATGCAGGCCGCGCCTTGCATGCCGGTCCAGCAGGCCCCGGCCTGCACCTGCTATTGAGCACCCCGCAATCGGGTTGCGATCCCGGTGCCTGGCAGGGCCTGATGGGGGCCTGTGCCGTTTCTTTCTCACGCCGTCTCGGCCGGCCGCAAATTGGCGGGGCTGGCTTCTGTTCGCCACCCGGCCGCGGCGGTGATTTTCTTCCGGCAGCTGCCAAAAACGTGGTCATCGCGGGCGGAACTTTCTGGCCGACCGCCGCGTCTCAAAGCTATCCTTGAGCCAGGGTCGCGTGCGCGCCGGCGCTGGTCGCTTTCGGCCCGCAGCCCCCACGTCGCCTGGTCCGCGTTGCCATGTATCGCATAAAGGGTTTCGCCATGCGTATTGCCTCTTTTCACTGCGGACGGCGTTTGGCCAACTACGGCCCGTGGGGCGGAAGCCTGCTAGTCATGTCGGCGCTGCTGACCGGCGCGACGCTCGCGGCCGACAAGCCGGCGGGTGGGAAGAACGGCGGCAAAGCGGCCAAGACCGAGCCGGCCTCCGACGTGCCGCTGGAGCGGGTCGTGATGTTCAACTCGGGCGTCGGATTTTTCGATCGCGAAGGAAGCGTCCAGGGGGACGCCCAACTCGAATTGAAATTCAACGTCGACGACATCAACGACCTGCTCAAGAGCATGGTCTTGCAAGACCTGGACGGCGGGCATGTTTCGGCCGTCACCTACGGCTCGAAGGATCCGATCACCAAGACGCTCCGCACCTTTGCCATCGATCTGACCAGCAATCCGACGCTGGGCCAGATCTTGAATCAGGTCCGCGGCGAGCGGGTCGAGATCGACGCCGCCAACCTGATCGTCGGGATCATCCTGGGCGTCGAGACGAAGAAGAAAGAGATCGGCCAGAATCGCGAGACGATCGACGTCGACATGCTCAACTTGCTGACCGACGCCGGCCTGCGGAGCATCCCGCTCGAGAACGTCGGCACGATCCGGCTCTTGAACGAAAAGCTCGACAAGGAATTCCGCCTGGCGCTCGAAGGTGCTCGCCCTGGGGCACGACACCGATAAGAAGACGGTCACGCTCAACTTCCTCGGCGACGGCAAGCGGAAGGTCCGGGTCGGCTACATCCAGCAAGCCCCGATTTGGAAGACCAGCTACCGGCTGGTGCTCAAGGACGACGCGGCTCCGTTCCTGCAAGGCTGGGCAATCGTCGAAAACACCACCGAAGAAGACTGGAACAAGGTGAACCTGACGCTGGTCAGCGGCCGGCCGATCTCGTTCATCATGAATCTGTACGATCCGCTCTACGTGCAGCGGCCGGTCGTCGAGCCGGAGCTGTATGCTTCGCTCCGGCCGCAAACATATGGGCAGGATTTGGCAGCCGGGGAGCAGGAATTTATGAAGAAGGCCGCCCAGGCCCAGCAGCTTGGCGAGGGCAAGGGAGAAGCCCGCGACGCGGTGGAAAAGCAGGTCTATCGCAAGCAGCTTGCCACTCGGGGCCGCAATGCGGCTCCCGGCGGGGGCGGCGGCTTTGGCTTCGCGGGCAACGCCGACAAAGATGCCGTCGAAGCCTTCAACATGCAGCAAGGCGTCCAGTCGCTCTCGCAAGCCACGAACGTGGGCGAGCTGTTCCAGTACGAAATCTCGACGCCGGTCACGCTGCCGCGGCAGGAATCGGCCATGCTGCCGATCGTCAACGAGTCGGTCAAAGGCAGCAAAGTCTCGATCTATAACCAGCAAGTCCAGGCCAAGCATCCGCTCAACGGCCTGCGCCTGACCAACTCGACCGACCTGCACCTGATGCAAGGCCCGATCACCGTGTTCGACGGCGGCGCCTACGCCGGCGACGCCCGGATCGAAGACATGCAGCCCGGCACCGAGCGGCTGATCAGCTACGCTCTGGATCTCGACACCGAGGTCGCGCCGGAATCCGTCGGCCGGCCCGAGGAAATCACCCAGGTGCGGCTGGTCAAAGGCGTGCTCTGGGTCGATCGCAAGTACCAGCGGATGAACAAGTACACGATCAAGAACTCGGGCAAGCGAGCCAAGACGGTGCTCGTCGAATATCCGTTCGATGCCGGCTGGAAGCTCGTCACGCCCAAGGAACCGAGCGAAAAGACCCGCAACCAGTACCGCTTCGCCGTCGAAGCCGAGCCGGGCAAACCGGCCGTGATGGAAGTGCTCGAAGAGCAAATTCAGAATCAGCAGGTCGCGCTGACGAACATCGACGACAACACGATCGTGTTCTACATCAACCAGCGGGTGACCAGCGACAAGGTGAAAGAGGCCTTGCAGTCGGTCATTCAAAAGAAGCAGGCCCTGGCCAAGATCGTCGCCGATCGGCAGCGGCTCGA
Source organism: uncultured Planctomycetaceae bacterium (assembly GCA_963828155.1). Classification (GTDB taxonomy): domain Bacteria; phylum Planctomycetota; class Planctomycetia; order Pirellulales; family PALSA-1355; genus CAWCAX01. The sequence continues at coordinate 129,156 of CAWHDQ010000002.1, read as the reverse complement.
GGAACAAGTGAAGGTCATCGGCCAGGAGCAGGACCGCATTCGGCAGAACATGGCCCAGCTCGACCGCACGACCGACCTCTACAAGCGGTACGTCAAAAAATTCGGCGAGCAGGAGGACGAAGTCGAAAAACTCCGCGGCGAGATCAAGAAGCTCGTCGACGAAGAAGCCAAGCAGCGGCAAGCGCTCGACGCCTACCTCATCGGGCTGGAACTCAGCTGAACTGAACTGAGTTCGCGTACCGCCGCCTCCCCTGTTAAGCCCGCCGGCGGCGTCCGGCGGGGGCCCCGCGAGCGATCCATACATCGATAGAACGCTCGCGGCGCGGGGCATCCTCTTGCCTGAGCCCTCCCACCGGCCGCCGCCGGTGGGCTTAACGTACGATGCGGCGGTGCGCTTTTGTTCCGCCCGGCGGGGCGTTCGGAAAGATGCTGAACTTTAGGGACTCGGAGGGCCGCTGGCGTCGCCGGGGTTCGCCCGTTCCAGCGGGCTTTGGTTCACGTTGCGCCCGGCCGAGGCTCCCGGCACCAACGGATAACCAGGCACGCTATTGGTTGCCGGGGCAGTGGTCGCACCGCTGGCCGGCGTGGGTGAGGTCTGCGTGCTAGGACTCAGCGGCTGCACGCCCCGGTACCCGGTTTCATAGCGCGGGCGATTGGAGAATCGCCGCGTCCGTAGCGGCTGGCTGGCAACCGACGACGTGCCATACGCATTCCAGCGGTTGTTGTCCCAGTACGACCAGCGGTTGTTCGGGTGCCAATACCACCAGCGGTTGTTGTGCCAGCGATAGCGCCAGCCGTCCGGATTGGCCACCGTGGCCTGCACTCCGCCGGCGGGGACGTTGACCGTAGCTCCCGCGCCCGTGCCAGCGGGCGGCACGCCCACGCCGACACCTGGGGCCGCCACGCCCACTCCGGCCCCGCGGGCGGCATTCACGTCGACCCCGGCAGCCGGCACGTCGATGTTGACGCCCTTTCCGTTCAGCGCCGGAGCAACAGCCCGTTCGATGGGGCCCTGCCCCTCGCGCCGCAGTTCGCGGCGTTCCGTTCGCCGCTCGACGCCCGGCGGGGCGTTCTGGGGAGCGGTTTGGGCCTGTTCAACCTTCTTGTCCGGGACCGGGGTGGTCGTTTGGTCATTGTTCGTCTGGCCGGCGGCCCATTGGGCCGTCAAGGCCACCAGGCCGGCCGACATCCATCCGAAGGTCCGTTGCATGGCTCACCTCCTTTGACTGTGTGGCGTGAGGGCGCCGACCGCTGGCGCCCCGATTGAAGCGAGTTGATGGTGGATGCACGTCGCGTGCCGGACGGACCTTCGCCGTCGCAAGCCCAACTCTGAACCATGCTTCATGCGAAGTGGCTAGCGACCGTCCGGTCGAGTGTCACTGGAACACGGCTGATTGCCGTGCGACCAGACTGGTTGACCGATAAGCGCTGAGACTCGGCGGATCGCACCTGGCTCACTGGCGGGTGCGGCCCCGGCGGGCTCGTCCGTCGACGGCACCGTCGGGAGTGCCCAGGGCTTCGCTGGCCGCCACAATCAACTGGGCCACATCGACGAGTTTGCGATTTTTTTCGCTGGCCAGTTTCTGCAAGCGGCGAAAGGCGGCCGGCTCGTCCAGGTGGACGTTGCTCATCAAGATGCCTTTGGCCCGTTCGATGATCTTGCGATCGGCCAGGGCCTGCCGCAGGTCGGCTTCGTCTCGACGCAAGGCCTCGAATTCGCGGAATCGCCGCATGGCGATCACAATTGCCGGCTCGAGTTGGGCCTGGCTGATCGGCTTGACCAGATAGGCCATGACGTGACTTTCTTCGGCCCGGCGTATGAATTCCGCGTCGTAATGCGCCGTCAACAAGATGACCGGCACGACCGAATCGTGATAAATCTGGCCGGCGGCGGTGATGCCATCCATGTCGGGCATCATCACGTCGGTGATGACCAGGTCGGGGTTGAGCTGCCGGCACAATTCGACCAGCGTCCGGCCGGTTCGCGCAGTCCCGACCACTACATGTCCCATCGAAGGCAGGATCTGACCCAAAATCAGCGGCGTGGCATCGTCATCGTCGGCGATCAGGATTCGCAGCGACGAGTAAGCTGGTTCAACGTTGAAACGCGATGGATTGGTCATGGGATCAACCGTCGCAGGGCTGAGTATTTTCCAATCTTAGAAGGCTATGACACTGCCGCGGGCGGTGAAATTTACAATCCCCCCGGCCGCCTATGCCCGAATAATGAATGCTTCTCCGCCATTCTGGCAGTCAATTGGCGTCGCCCAAGTCTGACCGAAGCGGAATGCAAACGGCGCACCGTCCATGTGCCGCAAGCCAAGCCCGGCAGCCACTAAAAACGGATTCTCCACCGAGTTGGAACACGAGTTGCATCAGCAGGGCTGGTGGATTATTCCGACGAGGATGCCCCCTGGAGAAACTACCATGCACGCGCGACATTTGGTTTTCCTGGGGTTGATGTTGGTCTGCGCCGCGGACCGGGCTGGCCATTTGAATGCCCGCGAGCCGTTCGACGAGCAGCCTGCTCGCGTTACGGCCGAGCCGGGCTATCACAGCGAATTGGGGATGTCCGTCCAAGGCACGCGGATCGTGGCGGTGCTCCCCCGCGGACCAGCCCAGCGGGCGGGGTTACGCGTCGGAGATGTCATCCGTCAGGTGGGCTCGGTGCCCGTCGACAGTTGGGATGAATTGTCGGTCGAATTGTCGGCCCAGGCGCCGCACACCTTTACTCCGCTGCGATTGTATCGAGACGGCCAGACCCGGTCGGTGAAGCTTTGGATCTCGCCCGATGCCGTGACCCCCGAGGAATATGCCCGGGCCAATCGCAGTTCGGCCACGGCCTATCAAACGAATTATCGCCCGCAGGCGACCGCCGTGCCCGCGCCGCGCACCGGGCCGCAAAGCCTGGCCGACGAGGACTACCTGAACCGGGGGCTGGATAATGCCCGGCGGAGGAGCGATCCAAACAACGATCTCTGGCAGCGCTCGCGCGAGGGCGAGCGGGCGATGGATCGGGCGCAGCGCGATTTCGATCGCACGACCAACCGCACGTTGGCCAAGGGCGGGGCACCCGGTGATCTCGACAGTCCGCCCACGCCGGAGCCGCCCGGCTATCATGTCGTCGTGCCGGGCGACCTGTCGGGGCCACGGATCAACCAGGTCGATCGGGGACCCGTGCAGTATTACGGCCGCCCAGGGGCAACCTATAGCGCGCGGGGCGATTACCCGATTCCCGGCGAAAAGGTGTCCACCTATGGCGACCGTCGCCAAATGGTGGCCGACGAGGGGTTGTCGATCGACCGGGCCGGTCGGACCAGCGCCGAAGATCGCACGCAGCGACTGGTCGACGAGTTCAGCACGCACAGCGATCGGCAAAATGGCCGGCCCGACTTGATCAGCGGCGAGAACGATCCGCGGGCGAGAACTCTGATTCCTCCGGACCGGAAGCCGATCTCCGGTCGCCCTTGGTACCCGGACGCGTCGGGCGGCGGCACGGCATTTCCCAACCGGTCGATCCGCCGTGGCATCAACCCTCCGAACGAGGGCAGCAATCTTCCCTACCCACGGGACATCTACGACGATATGAATCTCGAGCGATCGGACTTCAACGGACGTCCGTGACGGGGCGGCGACGCAAGTGGACGCTCAAAGTACATGTCGCCAGTGGAATACATTGCTGGCGCTGCACTTGGTAATTCGTTGACAACGATTGCAGCTTCGCTAGGCTTTTAGGCGACGGCTCGCTCGACTGGAATGGCTTCCTGGCCGCTGCGCGATCCGTGTCAAAAACTACGATCGGGGGGCGTCCAAGGTGGTGGACAGGCGACTGGCCCTGGAGCGCTCGCCCGGCTGGCGAACAGGGCGGAACCATCCCGACCGGCGGCGGAAAACGGCCCACCGGCGTGACTAGGTCAATCGTGTGCTCGCTGGCCTACGGCGGAAATCGCGCCTGGCGAGCAAGGGGCCGGAGGACGTGAGTTAGCGGCGGCAGGCGCGTCTGAGGGGCAGTTCATGCGGTCGTCGTCTCATGCAAAAGCGACTCGTTGCCCGCCGCAGCAGCGGTGCGGCCTGACGCTGATCGAGCTGCTGGCCGTGATGGCGATCGCCGGGCTCCTGCTCGGCCTGTTGCTCCCGGCAGTCCAAGCGGCCCGCGAATCGGCCCGCCGCGCCAGTGCGCCAACAATCTCAAGCAGATCGGTCTGGGCCTGGTCGAATTCGTCGCGGCCCGGCGGCACCTTTCCCGCCGGCAGCGAGGCCCTGGCAGGCACCGAGTTGGCCTGGTCCGCACGGTTGCTGCCATTGCTGGAGAGCTCGGCGCATGGGCCAACAAATCGATTTCACGCAATCCTGGAACGCGCCGGGGGCAAACGCCACCGCCGCGGGCCAGGACCTGCCGGTTTACGTTTGTCCCGGCGCTCAAAACGTGGTACCGGGCAAGCAGGACTACGGCGGCATCCAGGGGACTTCGCTGTTGCCACTCGCGGCCGGCGCAGGCCCGACCCAGGCCTTCGGCTGCGGTGTATTGATCGTTACCGGTTCGCAACAGCCCGGCCCGGTGGCCCCCGCCAAGATCACCGATGGCCTGAGCAACACGCTCTGCGTCGGCGAATCGGTCGATCGGCAGGACGCCCAGGCCAATCGTTGGGCGTGCGGGCGAAACTGCTTCGCCCAGAACGATCCGTGGGTCAACATGGACCAGTTTGGCAGCCTGCACAGCACGCACCCGTGCGGAGCTCAGGGCTTGTTCGCCGACGGCCACGTCGTGTTGCTCACCGACGAGATGGCGGCCGAAGTTCTAGGCGCCTCTGCACCCGAAACGGCGGGGAAGTGGTCGCCGGAGTGGCCACATTGGATTGAAGCGACCCGCGTGAAAGTTGGCAAGCAGGAACAGTGATTCACCGCTGGCAGCACGTGAAAGTCGAAGCATCTAAGTCCCTTTCCATCTGCTGAGGATTTGTCATGAGTGCAACACGACGTACCGCTTTGCTGATTCTTCTGGGCCTGGCCGTGTCGGCGGTTCCCGCTTATGCCGGGGGCGGAGGCGGCACCAAACGACCCAGCCGGATCGAATTCATCAACAATTCTTCGCTGGTCGTGGGTGTGACGATCGACGCCACCAGCACCGGAATCACCACCGCGATCACCAACAAGGACGTCGCCGCGTTTATCAATGCCGGCGGCAAATTCATCAGCGTGGGCGGTACGGCCAGTTTTCACGTCGGAGCGGGCACGTACACCGTCGGCGCGATCGACCAGGCATTTGCCAACGCGATCGTGACCGAAAGCGTCACCGTCGCCAAAGGTCAGACGATCTACGTGACGATCACCGACAATCCGAACACGGCAGGTGCCATCGAAATCAGCAGTAGCACCACGCCGCCGACCACCACCACCACAACCACGGCGACCGCCGCGGTGCGCTCGGGCCGCCACAATTGAACCGCATGACGGCCGAGGGCGGATCGGAAACGGAGCGACCGGCGGCAGCCACGCAGCCGGGCGATCGTTGCCCCACCCCCACGCAGGTCGCGACGGGTCCGCGCGCAATGCGGCGCTCGGATTTGCGATCCGGCTTGCACTGCGCGGCGCTGGCGGCGACCATCGGCGTGCTCTTAGCCGTGCCTTGGCTGTGGCCCGCTGCGGTGCCTTGCGGCTGGCTCGGCGCCGCGGCTGGCCCTGGCCTGGTCGCGGCGACTGAAGGGTTGGGCGGCGGGCGGCTGGTGTGGTCTGTGGGCGACGATTGGGATGGCCCTGGCGTTCCATTGGTCGCCGAGCGTTCTGGCCTACACGATGGATTCGAGTTACGGGCTCGGGCTGGCAGTGTTCCTGCCGCTGGTGCTCTGGGACGCACTCCGGGCCGCCCTGCCCGTCTGGTTGGCAGGCCGCCTGGCGACCACTGCCGCCGGTACCTGGCTGCCGGCTGCGCTCGGCGCCGTCGTGGTCGAATCGGTCCTGCCGACCGTCTTTCCCTGGCGGTGGGGCTACATGCAAGTCGCCTGGCCTTGGACGCTGCAGGCGGTCGACCTGCTGGGGCCCGAATGGTCGACATTCAGTTTTTTCGCCCACGCCGGGCGGCTCGTGGCGATTGGCGGCTATTGCCGGAGGCGCCGGGGGCCGTCGCCGTCGCGCCGCAGCAGCGTTCGGCCAGCTTGCCGCGCATTGCAGGCGGGTGGCTGAGCCTCTGGGGCGCCATCGCAGTCTGCCTGGCCAACGGTCTGTACAGCTCGGGCGCGGCGCACTATCGGCGCGGGCAAATTGCCGCCGCACCGTCGCTGACCGTCGCGCTGGTGCAGGTCGATCCCAGCTACAAAGAGAGTCCCGCCGAGCTGCGCCGCTGGAGCGATCCGCTGGGCCCGCAGGTCGATCTGGTCTGCTGGCCCGAGTCGAGCGGCGGCTCCTACGAAAGCGCGGCTGCGCTCGTTGGCCGATCCGCAACAGGTTTTCGCGCATTCCCGTGAACCGAATCGCGGCCTGCGCCCTTGGGCGAACCCGCCCTGCGAGCTGCTCTTGCGGCACAAGATCTATCGAGGCGATCCGGACCGCCCCGACGAACTGTACCAATCGGCAATTCTCGTGGATCGCAGCGAATGGATCGCCGGCCGCTACGACAAGCGGTACCTGATGCCTTTCGGCGAGTTCGTGCCGGGCGAGGATTGGCTGCCCGGAATGAATCGGCTGTTCAGCGTCAGCGACGTCGTGCTCTGCGGCAGTGAGCCGACGGTCCTCCCGACCAGTGGCCGCGCCCGGCTGGGAGTGCTCTTGTGCTATGAGGACATGATCCCGGCGGCGGCGCGGTCGCTGGCGCGGAACTCGGCGAACGTCCTGGTGTCGCTGATCAATGCCTCGGCCTTCGAAAGCCGGCTGACGCTCGTGCAGCATCGGATGCTGGCCCAATTGCGGGCCGTGGAATGCCGGCGGTATCTGCTCCGCTGCTCGGCCACGGGCGAAACCTGCGTGGTCTCGCCGCTGGGGGATGTCGAATCCCGCCTGCCGCTGCAAACCCCGGGCGTGCTGGTCGCCCGCGTGGCGCTGTTGGAGGCTTCCAGCGGTTTTTGCAGCCTGCCGCCGGTTTTGACCGGCCTTTGCGCGGCCGGTTTGGCGGGCTGCGTGCTCCGAGCCTGCGTCGCCCGCCGGCGATGACAGCTCGCCGATTCTGCCCTGCTTTCTGCCGCAATTCCCCCCGCCTAGGGCATCTGTCTCGACGCGCTTCAGCGCGCCTCAGGAGTTTGCCCGGATCACGGAAACCCCAAACTGGGGGCCAAGTTATAGACCAAAGCGGGGCGCCTCAATTATAGATAGAGAGGTTTTCAGGCTTATCCCGTTGAATCGGAGCCAGAAGCCGGCGCGATTCTGCTCATCGTTTTCAAACATGAAGACCCCGCGGGCATTTCCTGCGAGCGAGGTTTGGCGTCCGCCTGCAAAGCATACAACTTCGTTGATGATGGATCAGGAAGACACACATGACGGAAAACCAAAGGCGGCGGCGATCGCGGAACGCAAAGCGATCGCCGAGTTCTAAGGCCGGGGTCGGATTCGAGCAGCTCGAACGACGGCAATTGCTCAACGGCGTGCCGTCGCTGCTGGACCCCAGCTTCGAGACGCCCGGCGAAGGCTCGGGCAGCGGCGCCTACGCGTACCAGCCTCAGGGCACAGGCTGGACGTTCAGCGGCAACAGCGGCATCGAGGCCAACGGCAGCAACTGGAATGCCGCCAGCGCACCGACGGCACGCAGGCCGCATTCCTGCAGAGCTTGGGTGCAGGCCAACTGGGAGCGAATGGCCAATTCGGCCAGACGCTCAACTTCACCGCCACCGGTGGCTACGTCCTTCAGTTCCAGGCATCGCAGCGGGGCACGTCCGATCAATCCGTCGGCGTCTATCTGGACGGCACGCTACTCGGCACGTACACGCCAACCAGCGGCAGCAGTTGGTCGACGTTCGACGTCAGCTTCAATATCTCGACCACCGGCAACCACACCCTCAGCCTGGCGGCGACGGTCGGCTCGGGCGATCAAACCGCGTTTGTCGACAATCTGCAATTGTTCACCGCCAGCCAGGGCGTTGCTCAGCCGGGCAATCCCAGCTTCGAAACCCCCAGCCAGGGAGCCGGAAGCGGCGCTTACACCTACAACCCGGCCGGCACCACCTGGGCCTTCAGCGGCTCCAGCGGCATCGAAGCCGACGGCAGCGCCTGGAACGGCCTCGCGGCCGCCGACGGAGTGCAAACCGCGTTCGTTCAGAACTTGGGATCGTTCAGCCAATCGCTGACCTTTCCCGCCGCCGGTTCGTACGTGCTCGAATTCGAGAGCGCACCAGCGGCCCGGCAACGAGCAGACCCTGGCCGTCGATTTGGATGGCACCCAGCTCGCGACGTACGTGCCGCCCAGCAGCACGGTCTGGACCAGCTACGCCACGATTCTGCCGATCACCGCGGCGGGCAGTCACACGATCACGTTTGCCGGGCTGAGCAACTCCGGCGACAACTCGGTCTTCGTCGACAACGTGCAGCTGGTCCGCGAAACCGCTCCGACGTTGGCCACGCCGGCCGCGGCCACGCCTAGTCCGGTCGCCGGCACGCTGGCCAGCCTATCCGTGCTGGGAGCCGATCCGGCCGGCGAGAGCACGCTCTCCTATGCCTGGGCCGTCACCGGCACTCCGCCGGGCACCGTTTCGTTCAGTGCCAACGGCACGAACGCCGCGAAGAACACCATGGCGACGTTTTCCGCTCCCGGAACCTACACGCTGCAGGTGACGATCACCAACGCGGTCGGTTTGACGGTCACCAGCTCGGTCACCGAAACGGTCAGTCCGCTGGCGGCTCCCTGGACCGACCAGGACATCGGCTCGCCAGGAATGACGGGCGGAGCGAGCCTGGCCGGCGGCACTTGGACTGTGGCCGGCGGCGGCAGCGACATCGGGAACGCGGCCGATCAATTCCACTATGTCTCGCAATCCACCAGCGGCAATGCCGTGTTGGTGGCTCAGGTGACCGGCGTCTCCAATACCTCGGTCTGGGCCAAGGCGGGGGTCATGTTCCGGGCTTCGTCCGATCCTGGCGCACCGATTCGCCGCGCTGCTCGTAACTCCCGGCGAAGGCGTGGCGTTCGAATATCGCACGACTGCCGGCACGACTCCCAGCGATGTGCAGGTCACCGGCATCACCGCGCCGGAGTGGGTCGAACTGGAACGGGTGGGCAACAACTTCCTGGCCTTCTACAGCTCGGACGGGGTGAATTGGACCCAGATCGGCGGCAGCCAGACGATTGCGATGCCCAGCAGCGTGCTGGCGGGCCTGGCCGTGACTGCCCAGAACAACAGCGGGCTGTGCGTGGCCAGCTTTGCCAGTGTGTCGCTCGCGCCGCTGGCCACGCCGACGGTGACGAGCTCCGGCCACAGCCGCGGCCAATCCAGTCTACGGCGACACGACGACGCTCGCGGTCGGCGCCACCGACCAAAGCGGCGCGAACAACCTGACCTACACCTGGTCGGTCGTCGGCACGCCGCCGGGAAGCGTCAGTTTTGCCGCCAACGGGTCGAACGCGGCCGCGAGCACCTTCGCGACGTTCTCTGCCCCGGGCACCTACAACTTGCAGGTGACGATCACCGATCCGGCTGGCCTGAGCACAACCAGTTCGCTGGTCGAAACCGTCGATCCTCTGCCCGCCGGTTGGACCGACACCGACATCGGCTCGCCCGGCATCGCCGGCACCGCGTCCTACGGCAACGGCACTTGGACTGTGCAAGGCAGCGGGGCGGACATCTGGGGCACGTCCGACCAGTTCAACTACGCCTGGCAGAATTTCAGCGGCGACGGCATCCTCATTGCCGCAGGTCACTGGCGTCACGAACACCGATCCGTGGTCGAAGGCCGGCTTGATGTTCCGCGATTCGACCGCCGCCGAACGCAAACTTTGTCGATCTCGTGGTCACGCCCGGCGAAGGGGTCAGCCTGCAGTGGCGCGGTTCGGACGGCAATCCGAACTACACGCAGGTCAGCGGGCTGGGCGCGCCCGAGTGGATCCGGCTGGAGCGCTACGGCAACCAGTTCCTCGGCTATTACAGCTCCGACGGAGTCCATTGGACCCTGGCCGGCTCGGCCAGCGTGGCCTTGAACTCCACCGGCCTGGCCGGCCTGGCCGTGACCGCGCACAACAACGGTCTGCTCAGCACTGGAACGTTCACGAACGTCTCGCTGGCGCCAAACGCCGCCCCGACCATTACCACGCCGGCCGCGGCCGCGGTGAACTTCGCCGGCCGGCAATGTGTTCAACTTGTCCGTCGGCGCCGCCGACGACGAGCGCCAGGCGAGCTGACCTACACCTGGACGACGGTCGGCACGCCCCCTCGGCCGTCACGTTCGGCAGCAACGGCAGCAATGCCGCCGCCACCACAACCGCCTCGTTCAGTACCGCGGGCTTCTATCATTTTCGGGTGACGATCACCGATCCGGGCGGCCTGAGCACGACCAGCGACGTGACGGTCGGCACGCCCCCGACGGGAGTCTCGCCGGTTTGGGGTTCCAACAGCATTACCGTCTCCTGGCTGCCGGTCGCCGGCGCCGAAAGCTACAACGTCTACCGCTCGCTGACGCCCGGCGGCGAAGGGGCCACGCCCGTCGCCAGCGGCATCACCGGAACCGGCTGGGTCGATACCCAGGTCACGGCAGGCAACAGCTATTACTACCAGGTGACGGCCGTCACCGCGGGCGCCGAGAGCCTGCGGAGCTTCGAGGCGGCCGGCCACCAGCGGCGCCACGACGCCGCTGGTCACCGAATTCATGGCCATCAACAACAGCACCCTGGCCGATCAGGCGGGCGACTATCCCGACTGGATCGAAATCTACAATCCGGCCGCCAGCGCGGTGAACATGGCCGGTTATTTCCTGACCGACAACTTGAGCAAGCTGACCGACTGGGAGATTCCCTCGGGCGTCTCGATCGCGGCCCACGGATTCCTGATCGTGTTTGCCGACGGCGACAACATCACTAATCCGTCCGAGCTGCACACGGATTTCTCCCTGTCCGGGTCGGGCGAGTCGCTGGCCTTGGTGGCGCCGAACGGCTCGACGGTGCTTTCGTCGTACACGTTCCCGCAGCAAAGCCCGGACATCGCCTACGGCATGGCGATGGCCCAGGCGACCGACAGTCAGGGCAACGTGATCACCAGCTACGGCGCGGTGGGTTATCTGGCGCCGACGCCGGGCGCCGTGAACGGCTTGCTGCTTGGCTCAGGGGATCGCTGCCGAGCCCACGTTCGATCATTCGGACGGGTTTTACAGCACGTCGTTTCCGCTGGCGATCAGCGATACGACGCCCGGTGCCCAGATTTACTACACGCTCGACGGCACCGCACCCAGTCAGACCAATGGCACGCTCTATACCGGCCCGCTCACGATCAGCGGCGAGACCAACGTGCGGGCGATCGCCTACGCACCGGGCTATCTGCCCAGCCAGGTCGTGGCGTCGAGCTATATCTATGTGGCCCAGGTCATTCAGCAGGAGCCGCAGGGCCAGGTTCCGGCCGGTTGGCCTTCGAACTGGGGCGGCAGCGCCACGCATTACGGCATGGCGGCGCAAGTCGTCGACAACCCGCTCTACAGCTCGGAGATTCAGCAAGATCTGCTCGGCATGCCGACCTTTTCGATCACGATGAACTTGAACGATCTGTTCAGCCCGACGACCGGCATTTATTCGAATCCGACGCAGGAATGGACCGTGCCGGCTTCGATCGAGTACATCCCGGCCAATGGCACGCAGGGCTTTCAGGCCGACGTCGGTCTGGCAATTCACGGCGGGGCCGACGTGCTGTCGAGCAACGACCCGAAGCGCGGTTTCCGCGTCGAGTTTGGCAGCAGTTATGGCGCCTCGGAACTCGATTATCCGCTGTTCGGCGCCAATGCGGCGCAAACGGAGGACGAGTTCGACCTGCGGACCGATCAGAACAACTCCTGGCAGTACCCCGGCCAGAATCCCCAGGACTACACGGCCATCGAGGACGCGTTCGCCAGCAACACGATGGCCGCTCTCGGCGGGCCGGCCGAGCACACGTTCATCGCCGCGCTCTACATCAACGGCCAGTTCTGGGGTCTGTACGATCCGATCGAGCGGCCCGACGCCGATTTCGCCGCCAATTACCTCGGCGGCAGCTCGAAGGATTACGACGTCATCAAGAGCGGCGGTTATCTCAACGGCTGGAATCTCAAGGCCACCAGCGGCAACATGGACGCCTGGACCCAGCTCTACACCGACATCGGCCAGATCAATGGCGGCACCACCGCGGCCCAGGCCGACGCCATCTTCCAGCAGATCCAGGGCAACAATCCCGACGGCACCCGCAACCTCAGCTATCCGGTCCTGCTGAACATCAACAATCTGATCCAGTATCAGATGGTGATTTACTACACAGGCAACCTGGACGCCCCCAACAGCAACTTCCTGGGCAATGAAAACCCGAACAATTTCTGGGCCCTTTACAATGAAGACGGCAGCACCGGCTTCGAGTTCGTGCCGACCGACTCGGAGTGGACGCTGCTCGACCCGAACACCAATCGGGTGAATTCCGAGGCCTCGACCCCCTCGCTGACGACGGCCACGCCCCAGTGGTTTTTTCAGCAGCTCGAGCAGAGCCCCGAATTCCGGCAGACCGTGGCCGATCATGTGCAGCAGGACTTCTTCAACAACGGCCCGCTCAGCGTCCAGTCGACGACCACCCTGTTCGAGCAACTGGCGGCCGAGGCTTCCGGCCCGGTCGTGACCGAGTCGGCCCGCTGGGGCGACTATCAGACCGCGGGCTACACCTACACCCGCGATGTCGACTGGCAGGCCCGGATCGATTACGACGAAACGCAGTACCTGCCGGTCCGCACCGGGATCGTGGTCAATCAGCTCGAATCGGCCGGGCTGTTTCCCGCCGTCAGCGCGCCGATCTTCAGCCAGCTTGGCGGGATCGTGCCCGGCGGCTACCAGTTGACGATCAGCAATCCCAACTCGTCGGGCACGATCTACTACACGCTCGACGGATCGGAGCCGATCGACGCCTACGGGGTGGTGTCGAGCACGGCCCTGATTTATTCCGGGCCGATCACGCTCAGCCAGTCGGTCGACGTCAGAGCCCAGGTCCTGGCCGGTTCGGCCAGCGCGGCGACGGCCGCCACGTTCGAGGTGCCCTCGGGTCTGCGGATCACCGAGCTGAATTACGATCCCGCCGCACCGGCCGCGGGCCTGGCCGATCAGAACAACGAGGATTACGAGTTCATCGAGCTATCGAACGTCGGTAGCCAGACGATCAACCTGCAGAACTACGCCTTTACCAACGGGATCAACTACACGTTCGGCAACGTCAGCCTGGCGCCGGGCCAGTCGGGCGTGCTGGTGCACAACCTGGCCGCCTTCACTTCGGGTTATTACGGCAATACCTCGAACATCGTCATCCTCGGCTCCTACGAGGCTTCGGGCGACAGCTTCAGCAACAGCGGCGAAGAGGTGACGCTGGTCGACCCGGTGGGCAACGTCCTGGCCGACTTTACCTACAGCCCCAGCTGGTATCCGGACACCAAGGGCAAGGGCCCGACGCTGGAAGTCGTCGATCCGGCCAGCAATCCCGACCTGGGCCTGGCCGCGAGTTGGCGGCAGAGCCCCGAGCTCGGCGGTACGCCGGGCGTCAACGATTCGGTGCCCACGGGCGCGCCCAGCGGCCTCGCAGGCACGCCCGGCGCCGGCCAGGCGACGCTCACTTGGAGCGCCGTGCCCGGCGCCGCCAGCTACGACGTGTATCGGGGCACGAACGCGGGGGGTGAATCGGCCACGCCGGTGGCCACTGGCCTGACCGGTGCGGCTTACGTCGATCAGGGGCTCAATGGCGGACAGACGTATTACTATTACGTCACAGCCATCGATCCCGGCGGCCAGAGCGGGCCGTCGAACGAGACGTCGGTCACGCCTCAGGCGGCCGCACCGACGCCGCCCGGCTTCATTCCCGGCGATCTCGTCGTCTATCGTGTTGGCGATGCCACTACGCCCGCCGGGGCGTCGAGCGCGGCGCCGGTCTATCTGGACGAATACACCCCGGCGGGAACTCTGGTGCAGTCGATCGCGCTGCCCAGCTCGACCAGCGCCGGCTTGGCGCTGACCGACAGCGGCAAGGCCTCGTCGGGCGGCATGCTCTCGCTGACGCCGGGAGGCACGGCGATCGCCCTGTTCGGCTACGACGTCTCCAGCGGCACAGCCGGCGCCACGGGATCGGCTGGCGAATCCGCGGCGCTTGTGGCGCGGCCGCGTCGCCTCAATTGGAAGCTTTTACCGATCAGGCGGGCAGCAATGCGCGGGCTGCCTACGACCCGGCCACCGGGCAGCTCTACACCTCGGGCGGATCGGGACTGTTCGAATCGACGTTCTCCGCGGGCAGCACGACGACGACCACGAAGATCGTGAGCGGCAGCATCGGCGACGTGCAGATCGTGGGCGGGGTGGTGTTTTACGCGTCGGGCACGAGTATTTTCTCCCTCGGCGGCGAGCCGACCACCGCCACCACGGGAACCGCGGTGGTCAGCGACGGCTCGGGCACCAGCCCGACGCAGTTCTTCTTCGCCCGGCTGGGCAGCGGCAGCACGTACGGCACCACCGGCGCCGATACGCTTTACGTCGCCGACTCGAAGGCCACCAACGGCACGCTGTTCAAGTACAGCTGGAGTGGCACGGCCTGGACCGCCGCCGGCAGCTTCACCGGTCCCGACACGGCCAGCGGCAACCAGCTGTTGGGCGTGACCGGTATCGTCAATGGCTCGACGGCTACGATCTATTTCACCGAAGGCAATACCAGCGGCGGCACCGTCGGCGATTTGTACAAGTTCAGCGACACCTTCGCGGCCACGCTCTCGAGCGGCACCGCTGTCACGCGGATTGCCAACGTCACGTCGCTCGAGAACTTTCACGGCGTCGTTCCGGCGCCCGACGACGGCGTGGGAGCGATCGGCGGCTTGGGCGGCACCACTTCCTACGCCGCCGGCAAGCCCGCCGCGGTGGTCGCGGCCGGCGCGACGTTCGGCGATGCCTCGAACTTCATGGGCGGCAGCCTGACCGCGACGATCGCCGCGGGAGGCACCGCTGCGGACCAGCTGGGCATCGCCGCGGGCAACAACATCAGCCTCACCGGCACGTCCAGCGGCAACGTGTTGTACAACGGCAACCTGATCGGCACCTATACGTTGTCGACCGGCGCCGCCGCGACGCTGAGCGTGACGTTCAATCCCCCCGGCAGCGAAGCGGTCGGCAATTCGGCCGCCAATCCGGTCTCGAGCGCCGCGGTCCAGGCCTTGATTCAGCAGGTCGCCTTCGCCACGACTGGCGCCGGCGGCAATCGCACGGTTTCGTTCCAGGTGACCGAAAACGGCGGGGCCAAGAGCGCGGTTGTCAGTCAAACGGTCGCGGTCACCGCCCACACGCCGCCCACGATTTCGGCCGACACGGGGCTCACCGTCGCCCAGAGCAGCACGACCAAGATCCTCGCCGGCAATCTGGCCGCGACGTCGTCCAGCGACAGCCCGGCCAACCTGACCTGGTCGATCACCACCCTGCCCACCGCCGGCACCATCGAGAAGTCGGGCGCGGCGGTCAGCAGCTTCACCCAGGCCGATATCAACGCCGGGCTGATCACCTACGTTCAGAACGGCAGCGACACGACCAGCGACAGCTTCGCCTTCAGCGTGACCGACGCCGAGGGCGCGTCGGTTGGCGGGACGTTTGCGATCACGATCAACGCGCCCGTGCTGGTGGCCAACGCCGGCGCCACGCTCCAGGCCGGCGGCAGCGTCGCATTGGTCTCTTCGCTGCTCGACACCAGCGAGTCGGGCAAGACCAACAGCCAGCTGATCTACACCATCGGCACCGCGCCGACGAGCGGCACGCTCACCAATACCGCCACGCACGCCACGCTCGGCGCGGGTGCGACCTTTACCCAGACCGACATCAATAACGGCGTCATCACCTATACCAATACCAACGCTGCGGCGGCTTCCGACGGCTTCACGTTCACCGTGACCGACGGCAGCACGGGCTCGACCGGACTCAGGACCTTCTCACTGACCATTCAGGCCCCCACCGTTTCGTTGGCCAACGCCACCCAGTCGGTCAACGAAAATGGCGGCACGTTCTCGGTCACGGTGAATTTGTCGGCGGCGACCGGCGTCGCAGTGTCTGTCCCCTTTACCTTGGGCGGCACCGCCGTGAGCGGAACGAATTACAGCGGCGTGACGGCCAGCCCGCTCGTGATTCCGGCCGGCCAGACCAGCGCCACGATCACCGGCACGCTGATCGACGACGGCAAGTACGAGCCGACCAATGCCACGCTGACAGTCACGCTCGGCACGCCGATGGGCGCCACGCTGGGCACGACCAGCAGCGACACGCTGACGATCGTCCAGAGCGATCCCGAGCCGACCGTTTCGCTGGCGGCTGCCACCCAGTCGGTCAACGAAAATGGTGGCACGTTTACCATCACGGTCAAGCTGTCGGCCGCCTCGGGCGTGGCCACGACGGTGCCGTTCACGCTCGGCGGCACGGCCGTCAGCGGCGTGAACTACAGCGGCGTGACGGCCAGCCCGCTGGTGATTCCGGCCGGCCAGACCACGGCCACGGTCACCGGAACTCTGATCGACGACGGCAAGTACGAGGTCACCAATACCACGCTCGTCGTCACGCTCGGCACGCCGATGGGCGCCACGCTGGGTACGACCAGCAGTGATACGCTGACGATCGTCGAGTCCGATCTGCCGCTGACCGCGGCCATCGCCGCAATTCCCAGCCCGCGCAACACGCCGGTCGATTCGATCACCATTACCTTTACGCGCCCCGGTCACCGGTTTTACCGTGGCCGATCTGCAGTTGACGGCCAATGGCGGCTCGAATTTGCTGACCGGCGCTCAGACGCTGACTACCAGCGACAACACGACCTGGACGCTCGGCAACCTGGCGAGCGTGACCGCCGCGAGCGGGAGCTATTCGATCATCTTGTCGGGCCCGGGCATTCAGGACGCCGGGGGCGACACGCTACAAGCCCAGGTGGCCGCTTCGTTCGAGGTCGATACGATTCCGCCCACCGTTTCGATTGCCCCCGTCACGCCGAACCCGCGAATCCGCCGGTCACTGCGCTGACGATCACCTTCAGCGAGCCGGTATCGGGGTTCAGCTTGAGCAATCTGCAGCTCAGCGTGAACGGCGGGGCCAATTTGCTGACCGCCGCTCAAACGCTCACGACCAGCGACAACCTGACCTGGACGCTCGGCAACCTCGGCGGCCTGACCGCAACGGGCGGAAACTACGTGCTGACGTTGGCTCCGACGGGCATCGCCGATCTGGCGGGCAACGCCTTGGCGGCGGGCGCGACCGGCAGCTTCGAGCTCCGCGTCTGGCAGAACACGGCCAATCCCTACGACGTCAACGCCAACGGCATCGTCAATCCGATCGATGCTCTGGTTTTAATCAATTATTTGAATGCCCATGGATTCGGCCCCCTGCCCGCGACGTTCACGGGACCGGACTACCTGGACGTGAACGGCGACGGATCGATCACCCCGCTCGATGCGCTGGGCGTGATCAACTACATCAACCGGCAATTGCTGCCGGGGGCTGTTGCCGGCCAAGCAGCGCCCGAGGTGCTGGCTGGTGTCCTGGCCAGCCCCGCCACGGTCGCCGCCGAAGCCGCGGTTGCGGCGCCGGGCCAGTCGGCACCTGCGGTGGAACCCGCGACCGAGACGACGCTGGCGATCGGCGTCGCATTTAGCGCTACGGCCAACACGCCGGCCGGCTCGGGGGCGAGTGGCCAGCCAGCCCAGTCCGTGGTCGGATTGGCGGCGGCTGGGCAGCCTGGCAGCGCTGCGGTGGCGGGTTCAACCGCGGTGAGCCGCGCACCTTTGGCGGCGGCTGGCGTCGACGCCTGTTTCGCGACGGCCAGCTCGCGTGGTCGGGGGAATAGCGTCCGCTGGAGCTGCGGTGGACGAAGCACTCGGCGAGCACGGGGATTGACCACGCCAGAGGTGTGGGATTGTCTCGTGCCCGGCGCAAGGACCTCGTCCACATTGAGGCCCGGCTGTCCTTGGTGCGTTCAGCCTGGCAGCCTGCCGGCCGGGCATGGCGGAAACTGCTCGCCGACCGGCGCCGCTTTTCCCTGTTCCAGGCCGCGGTATGTGACTTGCACTTCGATTGATCGTGAATTGCGAAACGGTCTGAGCCAAACCACAAACCGGACATGAGGGAGCGAGCGATGCGATTTCAATTCCGATCGCTTGGGCCGAGCGGCAACGGGGTCGATTTCATTCTGGCCGTGGAGCGGCAGCCCAGTGCCTGGGACCGACTATTCGGAGCCGGCAGCGCCGTGGAAGAGTTCTTCGGCCCCCATCCGCAATGGGTCACCATGCAGGGACTGGCCGTCGAACCAGCCATGCAGCGGCGGCTCGACGGGTTCTGGCGCTCGCAGTTGCAGGGCCGTGATGGTTGCCGCGCGGGCGATGTCGGTCCCTGGACCGGCTTGGAACCGGCACCCGAGTCCGGAGAATCGGCACGCGTGAGGCCAATGCCGGCAGCTTAGGCCAGCGAGCTTCCGGCGTTGGTACCGGGCCGCGGGCGGCCAGAAAGAACCAAGCCGCCGCCGATGCTCCGGATGCCGCAGTTGGGGTGCGACTGCCGGGTCTGCCCCGCTCGGCGGCGGCTTGTTCGCGTCTGATGGCGGCCGGCTCTGAGCATCAGAACTGGCTGGTCCTTTGCCGGCCGATGGCGTCCCGCTCGCCCGTGCCCTCGACCACCTTGGGGCGCGACGGCGAGATTGTGCTCGGGACGCAGTCGGCCGGCGCCGGATGTTGGTCAGCGGGTGTCTGGAAACGGTTCCCGGCCGGGCCGGCTCTCATCCTTTCGACGGTTGCAGCACGCGGCGGAGTTTGCCGACGGCTCGGGTCCAGAGTTTTTCCACGCTGTCGACCGAGCGGCCCATTTGCTGGGAGACCTCGACGAACGACAGCCCTTCCAGGTTGCGCAGGTCGATCACCTGGCGGTAGTGCGGAGCCAATTGATCGACCGCTTCAGCCAACTGGGCCGAAGTCTCACGGCGTTGCACCTGCTCGCTGGGCGTGCCGTCGCGGGCAATCGGCTCATTCGCGGCGACGAGCGACGAGGCCTGGACTGCGTCGGCCACGGGGCGCTCGCGGCGCACATCGCGCTGCTGCGTGCCCTTGTAGCGGCGGATGGAATTGGCCAACAACCCGGCCAGGATTTTCCGCATCCAGGCGCCGAACTCGGCTTCGGTCGTACCGCGAAACTGCCCGAAGTGCCGATGCGCTTCGAGGCAGGCGTCCTGCGCCAGATCCGAGGCATCGACCTTGACTCGCAACAGTGGATCGATCTGCGAGCGGGCCAAGAGCGACATGTGGCGGCGGTACATCTCCAACAAGGCGCCGAGCGCCTCGCGGTCGCCGGCATGGGCCCGCTCCAGCAACTTCTCGGTTTCGACGTAGCGCGATACTCGACTGGCGGTGTTCATTTGCGAGTGGAGCGGCCCGGGGGCCCCTTGGTTCGTTCCGAAAGCCGGCAATCTACGCCCGGCTAAAGATAGAAACGTACGACGCGTGGCCAGGCGCGCGCGAAAAATCGCTCCCCAGGCATTTTTTTCCGGTGGCGGCGGATTGTAGGGCCTGCTGGCAACCTTGCTCTCCTGTAAGGATCGCGTCATGCTCGGGGCAAGGTTACCTTGCAGCCCCCCCACAGGAGATTGCACCCCGCGGTCCGCCAGGCCGATTTGACAGTCGCGGGGCGGGCTGAATAACATGACAGAATAGGTCGAATGACGCGGCATTGTCATTCCTAGAGGAGCAGTTCGCATGAGTTGGCTGAGTGGGCACCGAGCACCGCACCCGCGGCGGGAGAGGGCGGCTCGCCGCACATGGCGGCCCGAATTGTTGGAACCGCGTTTGGCATTGAGCGTCGCGACTCAGGCCGCGGCAGCCGATAACTCCGTCGAGCCGCTTTCGATCCTGCACGACGCGGCGTCCAACAGTCAGCGGACCGCGGTCGACCAGCGCGACTTCACCGCCGACGGGCACTGGATCGGCGGAATGATCAGCCCGACCGACCCGTCGGGTGTTGATACTTCGAGCGCCAATACGTCCAGCACTTCGCTCGCCGCTTCGGCTCCGGTCGTTACCAACAGCGTGGCGAGCACGCTCGCCTCGACGCTGCGTGGCCAGCCTGCGTCGGGAATGGCCGCCGGCTTGGGGAACAGTCCCGGACAGGGGACCGATCTGCTGAGCGCGGTTGACCCTGGCGCGCCGCGGATGCAAGCCGTGTTCGGCGGATACCTGGTTTTCGCGCCGCCCAGCGCACCGCCCTCTTCTTCTTCGCTGGAAGCTGACGCGGAGGCCGCTGATGCCCACGGCACCGTGATGGCGCTGGTCCAGGAAGCCAACCTGGAAGCCATGGCAGTCGTCCGCTCGGTTCAAGACACCTGGGCCACGGTGGGGGCCAATCACGCCGACCCGTCAACCGGTGCGCCGCGACCGGCGTCCGACCCCAGCGCGGCGGCCAGCGCCGCCCTGTCGTTGGGATTGCCGACCGGCGATCAATCCGCCGCGGGGCACGCGGGCCAGGTGGTTCAAACCACCGCGGCGTCCGTGACGCAGAACGCGCAAGCTACGATCACCGCCAACAACCTGGTGCCGGCGGGGCTGACGACCAACGCGCTGTACCGGGTGGGCGACGCCGAGCGGCCGGCCATTACCGCAATCTTGCCGCAACTCGTGCGGCCGCCCATGCACCGCGAAGCGACTCCACTCGTGCAACGCAGCGGCGAAATGCCGGCGACCACGCGGGAAATGGCACCCGTCAGCGTCGCCGCGGTTCAGTGGTCGGCCGAAGTGCCGGCGGCGAGCCAGTTGCTGGCCGGGGTCGCCGTGAATTTCGAGGTCCTCGACCGGGCCCTGGAAGTGACGCTTCACGAGATCGAGCAGATGGGCGGCGATTTTGTCGCCTGGCTCGACGAGTCGGATACCTTGACGCTCGTCAGCGCCGCCACGGCGCTCGTCTTGGCGACGGGCGGCAGCTATTATTTCAGCCGCCGCCGGGGGACGACCCTGCCGGGCCGGGATGAGGAAGAGCCCTCCAGCTGGCTGTTCACGCACCTGTACATTCCTTCGGTTCGGACATGACGCACCTGGCCGCCGAGCCGCTTGCTCGCCAAGCTGAACGCGGGCGACGCCGCGGCCGCGGACCAAATGTTCCGCACCTTCGAGCCGTTTCTGCGGATGGTGATCCGCCGGCGGATTTCCGGCCGCTTCCGGGCCAAGTTCGATTCGAGCGACATCGTCCAGTCGGTCTGGGCCGACGTCGTCGACGGGCTGCGGCAGTCGAAGTGGACCTTCGAAAACGTCGAGCAATTGCGGGCCTTCCTGGTCAAGATGACCCGCAACCGCTTCGTCGATCGGGTTCGGCAGCATCGCCGGGCCGTCGATCAGGAAAAGACGATGCCGCCGCAGGACATCGCCCAACTGGCTCACCTCGGGGCCCAGCGGGCGAGCGAAAACCTCTACGCCGACGAGCTCTGGCGGCAAATTCTCGCCGCTTGCCCGCCGGATCATTACGACGTGCTCTTGCTCAGCGCCAGGCGCTCCTTGGACGAGATTGCCGCCCGCACGGGCTTGCACAAAGGCAGCGTGCGGCGAATTTTGTATCAGGTGGGGCGAATCCTGGCCCGGCACCGCGCCGCGGGGCCCTAAGACCGCGCCGCGGCCCAAACACGCCGGCGACGCGCGTGCCTGGCTTCGGCCGAATTCGCGGGCAACATGGCCGATCGAACCCCTTCAACCCGCTGGGCCGCCGAGCTGCCGCGCAGCCAAAGCTCGGCCAGTCCGCTGGCCGAACGGTTGGCTGGCGACATCCAGCGCGAGATGATCTCGGTCTGGCAGACCGGCGCACGATCCGGGCCGAACAGTGGATCGAGCGCCATCCCGAAGTCGGTGCCGAGCCCGAGCTGGCCGCGATGGTCATCTACGAAGAGCTCTGCCTGCGCGAGGAGCGGGGCGAACGGGTCGATTCGGCCGAAATCTACCGGAGGTTTCCCCAGTTTCGCGAAGCGCTCAGCGTGCTGCTCTCGTGTCACCGTCTGATGCACGCCGAACCGGCCCAGTTTCCCGATGCCGGCGAAGAGTTCGGTGAGTTCCGCCTGCTCCGCGAGCTGGGCCGGGGCGGAGCCGGCCGGGTGTTCCTGGCCTTGCAGCCGGCGCTCTCCGATCGGCCGCTGGTCGTCAAGCTCACGCCCCGCACGGGCGACGAGCACCTGTCGCTGGCCCGGCTACAGCACACCCACATCGTGCCCTTGTTCCTGGTGCAGGAGTTTCCCGAGCGAAACATCCGGGCGCTGTGCATGCCGTTTCTGGGCGGAGCGAGCTGGTCGCGGATCCTGCACGCTTTGCACATCCGCGGCGCCAGCCGGCTGAGCGGCCTGGCGATTGCCCAGGTGCTGGCGGCCGAGCAGCGCGAACTCGACCCGGCGACCAATTCCAACGGGCCGGCCATCGGCTTTCTGGAGCAGGCGACCTACGAGCAAGCGGTCTGCTGGATCGGCTCGTGCCTGGCCGACGCCCTGCACTATGCCCACCAGCGCGGCTTGATGCACCTGGACATCAAGCCGTCCAACGTGCTGCTGGCCAGCGACGGCCAGCCGATGTTGCTCGACTTTCACCTGGCTCACGAAGTCGGCCAGACCGAGGCCGCCCGGGCCGATCGCGTCGGCGGGACGCCCGGCTATATGTCGCCCGAGCAGTTCGGCTGCGTCCAAGCCTTGCGGACCGGCCGCCCGTTGCCGCTGGCGCTCGACCCGCGCTCGGACATCTATTCGCTCGGCGTGTTGCTCTACGAATCGCTCGTCGGCAAGAGCCCGCCCGCGGACGAGGCGACTTCGCGCGATGCTCCGCGGGTCCGGGCTGCTGATCGGGCGGGGGCTCGAGGATTTGCTGCACAAGTGCCTGGCCTCGGATCGGGCGCAGCGCTACGCCGACGCGGGCGAATTGGCGCTCGATCTCCGCCGGCATCTGACCCATTTGCCGCTCCGCGGCGTCGCCAATCGCAGCCTCAAGGAGCGCTGGCAGAAGTGGCGCAGCCGCAAGCCACACGCGCTGGTCACTTGGAGTGTCGGCCTGGCGGCGCTGGCGGTGATCGTCGGCGGGTCGTGGTTGTTTTACCAGGACCGGTTGCAGACGGCCCGGGCCGCGCTGGCCGCCGCCGACCAGGATCTCGTCCGCGGCGACTACGTCGACTCGCTCGAGCGCCTGTCGGCTGGGCTACAGGCCCTCCGCTGGCTACCGGGGCAGCAGGACCTGCGGCAAACCGTGCAAGGCCGCGTGATCGCCGCCCGCGCGGCCCGCGTGGCGGGCGCCTTGCACCAACTGGTCGAGCAACTGCGGTTCGTCGACAACGTGGACGAGTTGCCGGCCAGCAAGCTCCGCGAGCTGGACGCAGGCTGCCGGGCAATCTGGAAGGCCCGGGGCGAGCTGACTTCGGACGGAACGACTGCTACCGTCGGTGCGCCGAGCCAGGAAGAAATCGACCTGCTCGATTTGGCCCTGCTTTGGACGCGACTGATGACGCGCCAGGTGGCGGGCGAGAATCAGCCGCAGGAGCGGGCCGCGGCGCTGGCCGTGCTGGACGAAGCTCAGGCATCGGCGGGTCGTCCCCCGCGCTGGCGTTTGCCCGCTCGCAGGTCGGGGGCGCATTGTCGTCCGCCGACGCCGCGGCGGCCCGACGGTTCGCCGAGCAGCCGCGGACGGCTTGGGAGCACGACGCGGTGGGCCGCAGCCTGCTGCAGGCGGGTAAGCTGGACCAGGCCCGGACGATGTTCGACGAAGCGATCCAGTTGGATCCAGCCGCGTTCTGGCCGCACTTCCACTTGGCGCTGTGCGAGTTTCGCGCGCAGCGGTTCGCCGAGGCCCTCCGCTCGGCCGATGTTTGCGTGGCCCTGGCGCCGCGAACGGCCGAATGCTACTTCAATCGGGCGGTCTGTCTGCAAAGCATGTCCCGCAACGAGGCCGCCCTGCGCGATCTGGACCGTGCGTTGGAGCTCGAGCCCAAGCTGGTCGCCGCCGCCTATCGGCGCGGCGTGCTACTGGCCGACATGGGACGCTCGGACGATGCCTTGCGCGATTTTGCCCGGGCAATCGAGTTGGGGGGGGACCCCGCCCAGATCTATTACCGGATGGCCGCGCTTGCAACATCGGCCCGGGACTGGGACCGAGCCCGCCGCTATGTCCGGCAATCGCTAAGCGCGGATGCCGCCTACGCGCCGGCCCTGGCGCTGGAGCGGCGGCTGAAAACCATCGCCGCAACGTCGGACGCGGTATCGCGCGGCGGCGAGCCCTGAGCAGCGAGCCTTGAGCAGCGAGCCTTGAGTAACGTGCCCTGAGTAACGTGCCGCCCTGCGCCGCGGTCAATCTTGCCGGGTATCCGCCGGGCCGGCCGGAATTTCTTCGACCGCGGTCGGCGGCAGGAGTTCCGGCGGCGCGGTGGGGCCGCCGGGCAAACCGCCCCCGGCCAGGAAATGCGGCCAGCCGCCGCCCAGTGCCCGGTAGACGGCGATCAACTGCAGGGCAATGTTGCCCCGGGCGACCGCGAGCTGGTCTTGCTGGGTGACGAGCGTCGATTGGGCGTTGAACACGCGATTGAAATCGGTCACGCCCCCCTCGAATTGCAGCGTCACCAGCTCGACGCTGCGGGCGGCTTCGCGGACGCTCTCGTCCAAGAAAGCCGACTGCTGCTGGGCTTGCAGAAAGGCGATCAGCCCGTCCTCGACCTCGCGCCCCGCGGTCAGCACGGTCTGCTGGTACTGCAAGGCGACTGTTTCGAGCCGCGCGTCCTGGGCGCGAATGTTGTTGGCGATCCGGCCGTAGTTCAAGACGTTCCACTGGAGCGAAGGAATGACGAACGCCAGAAAGCTCTTCGAGTTGAACAAGTCGCCGAGGTCGTTGGCCGCGTAGCCGAGAAACCCATTGACGGCCAGGCGCGGATATAAGTCGGCCTCGGCGATGCCGATCTGGGCGCTTTGCGAGGCCACTTGCCGCTCGGCCGCGCGGATGTCGGGCCGCCGCCGCAACAGATCGGCCGGAACGCCAACCGCCACGCCGACCGGTGCCCGGGGAATCGGTCCCGCGGGCAGGCGATCTCCCAAATCCGAGACCGGCATGCCCAACAAGATGCAGAGCCGGTTGGCCGCTTGTTGGCGGCCGGTGATCAGCGGCGGAATCAGGGCCTGGGTCTGCGCCAGATTCGAACGAGCCTGCCGCATGTCGAGTTCGGTCGCCTTGCCGCCGGCGAAGCGATCTTCCGCCAGTTTGGCCGAGCCGCGTTTGGATGACGACATTTTCCTGGGCGTAGACGAGCCGCTGCTGATAGGTGCGGAACTGGACGTAGGCCGTGGCGACGTCGGCCAGCAGCATGACCAGCGTGTCGCCGTAATTTTCGACCGAGGCGCCCAGGTCGGCGTCGGCCGATTCGATGGCCCGGCGGAAACGGCCCCAGAAGTCGGCCTCCCACGAGGCGTTGAATCCATCGGCCCAAACGTTCACTTCGCCCGGCAGCGGCAAGGCCAGGTTGCGGCTGACCTGCCCGTGCACGTAGGTGCCGAGCGCTCGCTGCGACTGGGGAAACAGGTTGCCCACCGCGATCCCGCGCTGAGCCCGGGCCGTCAGAATCCGGGTTGCCGCGGCCCGGAGGTCGAGATTCTGCCGATAGGCGGTTTCGACCAGGCCGTTGAGCGTGGCGTCGTCGAACACGGTCCACCAGGCGCAGTCCTGGACCGGCTCGTGCTTGACCCGGGGATCGGCGAAGTCGTCCCAGCACTGGGCCACCGGCGCCGGCGGCGGGATGTAGTTGGGCCCGACCTTGCAGCCATTGCGCCACCACTGCCGCAAGCTGGTGCAGCCGGCTACGGCCAGCAGGAGCGCGAGCAGCGTGGCCGTGCGCAGCAACGCGCGCGCTCGACGAGGGGGCATCGGGCGCATGGCGCGCCCGGGGCGGCGAATTGGCTCGACCAGCGGCATAAACGGCGTTTCTGCCAAAGACGGAACGACTGCTGTCCTAGCTTTAGTCGGCCGACCGTCAAAAGCGTCATGAGCCGTCTGCGCCACGGGCGCGGGGGCGACTGCCTTCTGGTCCGCTTATAGCGAATATCCCTCCGGGCTAGTACCGGATGTGCGGACGATTCGGGTTGTGCCGGCGGAAACGACGGCGATTCCGGGTTCGCTCGCCGGTCGCGGGCAGCTCTCCGGGTCAGGGTTTGCGCTGAGCCACCGGCTCACTCCATCCGCTGACGAAACAGCCAGACTGACGAGGTGAGCGTCACCGACGCGATCAGGGCCATCGGCCAAAGGTTGGCCAGGATGATCGAGGCCGGCAGGTTTTTCAGGAACACGCCCTTGACGATCACGATGTAATAGCGAATCGGGTTGACCAGCGTGACGTATTGCAGCCAGTCGGGCATGTTCTCGATCGGGCTGGCGAAGCCCGACAGCAGAATGGCCGGCACCATGAACGAGAACACGCCCAGGATGGCTTGCTGCTGGGTTTTGGCCAGCGACGAGATGAACAGGCCCACACCAATCACCGCGAGCAGGTAAACCACCATGCCCGCGTAGAGCAGTCCGACCGAACCGACCAGCGGCACGCGAAAGTAGAACACACCGACCAGGATCATGCCGGTGGCCTCGCCCACGCCGATGACCAGGGCTGGCACCGTTTTGCCGACGATGATTTCGGTCGGCGACAGGGGCGAGACGAGCAATTGCTCGAAGGTGCCCAGTTCACGTTCCCGGGCCACCGACAGCCCGGTGACGAGCAGGCCCAGGCTGGTTGTCAAAATGGCGACCAGCGAGGGCACGGTGTTCCAGGTGCTGATTTCGTTGGGATTGAACCAGTACCGCGGCACGACGATGCTGGCCGCCGTGGCCGTGCGCCGCGCGGGCGCCAGCTCGGCCGCGTATTGATCGACAATGTCGGCCGCATAACCGGCAACCAACTGGGCCGCATTGGAGCGCCGGCCATCGAGCGCCAATTGGACCGTGGCCGGCTCGCCCGCGGCCAGGCGGCGGGAGAAATCGGACTGAATGTGGATCACCATCAGCACGCTTCGCGAGTCGATCGCCCGGACCATTTCGGCGTCGTCGCGGAGGTAACGGATCGAGGTGAACGTCCGGGCCCCTTCGAATCGGGCGAGCAGGTCGCGGGCGCCGGTCCCCCAGTCGCGGTTGAGCACGGCGATGCTGACGTTCTTGACCTCCTGAGTCGCCGCGAACGAAAAGATCGTCATCTGGATCAGCGGCGGAAAGAACAGAATGCTGCGGCTCTTGGGATCGCGCCAGACGGCGAGAAACTCCTTGACGATCAGCGTTACGATCCGTTGCCACATGGCGTCACTCCAGCCGCATCCGAGTGTTGCGCACCAGCAGCAGCGAAAACAGGGTCGCCCCGCAGCAAAGGATCAGCATGTTCGGCACCAGCACCGCCGCCACGTCGCCGGCCAGGAACAACGTCTGCAGGCTGGACACGAAGTACCGCGGCGGCAGGATGCAGGTCAGATAGCGAATCGGCCAGGGCATGCTGTCGATCTCGAAGATGAAGCCCGACAGCTCGAACGCCGGCAGAAACGCCACGACCAGCGCCGCCTGGCTGGCGACGAACTGGTTTTTCGCGAGCGTCGAGATCAACAGGCCCAAGGGCAGCATCGTGGCCAGGTACACCGTCGAAACCAAGAGCAGCATGCCGATCGAGCCGCGGTACGGCACCTTGAACACCAGCACCGCGGCCGTGGCCGCCAGCAGCATCGCGCCCATGCCCAGCAGAAAATAGGGAATCAATTTGCCCAGCAGGAATTCCGACCGGCCGACCGGGCTGGCCATCAGGGCCTCGATCGTGCCGCGCTCCCATTCCCGAGCGACGACCAGCGCGGTGAGCAGCGTGCCGATCAGGGTCATGATGATCGCGATCGAGCCGGGAATCAGAAAGTTCTGGCTCCGCAGCTCGGGGTTGAACCACACCCGGGGCTCGGTCGAGACCAGCGGCGTGAGTTGCCGGAGGGACAGCAGGTTCGAGCGGCTGATCGCTTCCTGCTCGAGCCAATTGCTCCACACGCCCTGGGCGTAGTTGGCCACCAGCTGGGCCGTGTTCGGATCGCTGCCATCGACCAGGATCTGCACCGGGGCCGATTCGTCGCGTCCCAGCCGCTCGGCAAAGTCGGCCGCCACCACGACCACGCCCTTGATCCGGCCGGCCACCAGATCGTCTTCGACCTTGCGGCGATGTTGAGCCACCTCGACGCTGAAGAACCGCGAGTTGCGGTACGAGGACAGCAGACTGTCGGACTCGGGCGTGGCCTGCTCGACCACCACGGCGATCGGCACCCGGCGCAAGTCGAGCGACACGCCGAAGCCGAACAAGAACAAGAGCAGCAGCGGCAGCACGCCGGCGATGATATAGCTGCTCGGATCGCGGCCGATTTGCAGCAGCTCTTTGTGAACCAGGCTGGTCACGCGCCGCAGCCAGCCGATCGTGGCGGGGTTAATCCGGCTCATGCGGCCCTCGACTCGCGGTCGTGCCGCTCCACGAGCTCGACGAACGTGTCCTCCAGCGTCGGCTCGGCGTGCTCGGCCGTGCGGACCGAATCTTTCAGCTCGTCGGGCGAGCCCTCGGCGATCACGCGCCCGCGATAGACCAGGCCGATCCGATCGCAGTATTCGGCTTCGTCCATGAAATGGGTGGTGACCATGATCGTCACGCCGCGCTCGACCATCGCGTTGATGTGCGACCAGAACTCCCGCCGCGTGATCGGATCGACGCCGGACGTCGGCTCGTCCAAAAACAGCACCGGCGGCTCGTGCATCACCGCGCAGGCCAGCGCCAGGCGCTGCTTGAAACCCAGCGGCAGGTCGCCCGAATTCCGCTCCAGGTGCGGCCCGAGCTCGAACGCATCGATCACCTGCTGCATGGCGGCCAGCCGCGGCTGACCGGCGAGCCCGTAGATCCCGGCGAAAAATGCCAGGTTCTGCCGCACGCTGAGGTCGCCGTACAGCGAGAACTTCTGGGCCATGTAGCCCAGCCGAGCCCGGGCCGCCGAACCCGCCCGGTACAGGTCCACTCCGGCCACGCGGGCCGAGCCCGAGGTGGGCCGCAACAGGCCGCACATCATTTTGAACGTCGTCGATTTGCCGGCTCCATTGGGGCCGAGCAGGCCGAAAATCTCGCCGCGGCGAATCTGGAACGTGATCCGGTCGGCGGCCGTAAAGTCGCCGAACTGCTTCGTCAAGGCCCGGGCTTCGACCACCGCGTCGTCCGCGCCGACGTGGGAACGCATCGCGCCGGCCAACCGCGACTGCCCCTTGGGGCCGCCGCCCAGCAGATCGACGAACGCATCCTCGAATCGCGGCGGCGTGGGCACCAGCTGGGCCGACGGATCGCCCAGCTGCGCCGGATCGGGCGGCTGCCGGTCGCGGGCGATTACCAGTCGTACGCTGCTGCCTTGAATCACCCCATCGACCACGTCGGGCAATTGGACGGCCCGGGCCAGCACCCGCCGCCGCTGGCCCGCGATTTCTTGAATCAGGAAGGTTCGCCCCTCGAGTCGGCCGGTCAGCTGCTTGGGCGGACCGCTGTAGAGCGCCTGCCCCTGGTTGAGCAGCAGGACCGTGGCACAGCGCTCGGCTTCGTCGAGATAAGCCGTGCTCCAGACGACACCGATCCCCTGATCGACCAGTTCGTAGACCATAAGCCACAGCTCACGGCGCGAGATCGGATCGACGCCCACGCTGGCCTCGTCCAGCAGCAACAGCCGCGGCGTGCGGATCAGGGCGCAGGCCAGGCCCAGCTTCTGCTTCATGCCGCCCGAGAGCTTGCCCGCCAGGCGGCCGGTGAAGCGAGCCAGGTTGGTGAACGACAGCAGCCGGGCGAAGGCCTCGCGCCGCTGGTCGCCTTCGACGCCGTTGAGATCGGCGTACAGGTTGAGGTTTTCCTGGACGGTCAGATCTTCATACAGGCCGAACCGCTGTGGCATGTAGCTGACGGCGCGGCGGATTTCGGTCGCGTCGCCGGTTGTGTCGTGCCCGCAAACCGTGATTCGCCCGCTCGTGGGCAGCATCAAGCCGGCCAAGAGGCGCATCAGCGTGGTTTTGCCGGCTCCGTCGGGCCCGACCAAACCGGTAACCTGGGCCGGCTCGATCTGCAGGCTCAGCCGCTCGATCGCGGGCCTTGCTTCCGCAGCGAACTGCTTGGTCACCTGGTCGACCTGGGCCAAGGGAGCGGCGGCCATGGTTCAACCATCCTGCGGCGTGGGCCCAGCGGCCGCAGGCCCAGCGGCGGGAGGCCCAGCGCCGCTTTCCGCTGGATCGTTCGTCGGCCTGGTGGAAGGGCCGGGCATCGACGGCGACGAAGCAGGCTTGCTCGGCTGCGTCGGCGACGCGCTGTCGTGGGACCGCAGCTTGACAGTCACGGGCATGCCCTGTCGCAGGCCGCCGTCGGGATTGTCGACCAGCACCCGCAGCCGATAGACCAGGTCGGTCCGCAGCTCGCGAGTCTGCACCGTCTTGGGGGTGAATTCGGCGGTGGGCGAGATAAAACCGATCCGGCCGACATAGGGTTTGTTGGGCGCGGTGTCGGTGACGACCTCCGCCTCCATGCCCGGCTCGATCCGGCCCAAGTCGCGCTCGTTGACGTAGGTCCGCACCCAGACGGGCGAGATCAGCGTCAAGGTGAAGACGGGCTCGCCGGCAGCCACGATGGCCCCTTTTTCCCGCGTGCGCGTGAGGATCACGCCCGTGCTCGGCGCGATCAGGTCGGCGTCGGTCAGGCGACGTTCGGATTGGACCACGGCGGCGTCTTCGCCGGCCAACTGGGCCCGGGCGGCGTCGATGTCTTCTTGCCGTGGCCCGATTTCGGCCAACTGGAGCGCCTGTTCGGCGTAGCGGAGCGTGGCCTTGGCTTCGTCGAGGGCGGCCCGGGCCTTGTCGAAATCTTCCTTGCTGACGGCGCCTTTGCCGACCAGACCGGCCGCCCGATCGTAGTCTTGCTCGGCCTGTGTCAACTGGGCTCGCTGTTGGGCGACGTTGGCCTTGGCCTCGGCGATTTCCTCGGGACGCGAGCCGTGTTCCAGCCGGGCCAGCGTCGCCGCGGCGTTGTCGCGCCGGGCGCGAACCAGGCGCAGGTCGTCTTCGAAGTATTGCTTGTCGAGCCAAGCCACGGTTTGGCCGGCCGCGACCTCGTCCCCCTCGTCAACGGCCAGGCCCGCAATGCGGCCATCGACTTTGAACGCCAGGTTGACCTGGCGGACGTCGATGTTGCCCTCGAGGACGAGGGGCCCGTTTTCGTCGTTCCCGCGGCGGGTGGCGTACCACAGCGTCAGCCCGAGAGCCAGGGCCGCCAAAGCGATCACCACCGGCCAGCGCCGCCTGTGGGCAGCGGGCGGCGGGGGATCGGTCGACCTGGGGGCGGCTGCATCGACGCCCGGACGCGGTTGTGGCTGCGGCGGATCCGGAGATGCGGCGGGCGCATTCTTTTGGCCCGCGACGTTGCCGGCGTCGGATTGCGTGGTCGACATGCGCAGTCCCGTGTGTCCGCTGTGCTCCTGGTTTGACTGTACCGCACCGCCTGCGCTGTGCCCAGGGGACCGTGAGCCGGCGAGCGCAACGCGCGACAGAAACTTGGTGCAATTCGACAAAGTCCTATAATGATGGCCGCGAGCCGGGCCGAACGCCGGCTCGGAGCCCAGGGAGGTGGCCGTCATGACGACTATCTTGATCGCAACATTGCTCGTCGCGCCATGGGTTGGCGGCAGGCCGGTGGATATCGATCCGGGACTGGTCCATTCGCTGGACCGGCACTTGCAGTCGGCCGAGTCGCGCTCCCGGCGCGGCGCGGCGACCGAGATCGCACCGGACCGGCTGGCCCGGATGGGGCTGGCTGGCGTCCGCGTGTTGAGCGACGCCGAGGCGAGCCAGGTTCGCGGCAGTCCCTGCCCGGCGTACGATTGGGACGGGGGCACGTTTCAAGTGATCGTCGCCCACGCGCTGGCGAACCAGTACAACTTTCTCTACACCAGCGGCTTCGCCCCAGCCCTGTTCGCTCCTTTGCGTGCTCCGGTGGGCGGCATGGGCGTCCATCCGCGCTAACGCCTGGGACACCGAAGCCCGCCGCCGCGGGCGCGTTCGATCGCAGCTGTGCGACTCCGCGCGCGTTGAGCAGCGGTGACTTTTCCGTCCACCACGCCCGGTTCGTGTCGCCCGGGCCGGCTTGCAGCATTGCGGCGTTCGATCTGGGTCGATCCGCGCTCGCGGGAACCCACCGCGTGCGTGCGCCGACGCTACGCCGGCCGATGGATTGGCGGCGGGCCGGCGCGAGTGTGCTCATTTGTCACACTTCCGCTCGATGAAGTGTACAGCGAGCACGAGCCGATAGGTCTCATACCCCCGCCTTGATTGCCTGCCACGGCGCGTTCCCCGCTTCCAGTGCAGGACCGCGGCTGCGGGCAATCAGCGACGAGGCGTGGCGGCCGGCAAGTCCCTGGTCGGGCGCGTTCACTCCATCCAACCCGATCTCGTCCGTCGAAATCCGGAGCTAAGCGATGAGACAATTTGTCTGGCTGACGTTGGCGTCGTCGCTGCTCGGCGGTTGGCTCGCAGGAGCCCAGGCGGAGGAGCAATCGATCCTGGGCGGTCCCTGCGACTCGGCCGCGGCCTGCTGCAATTCGGGCGGGTCATGCTGCACCAGCGGCGATTGTTGCGACGAGGCAGGTAGCCTGCTGACCCATTTGCTGGGCAATTCGGGTTGCGACGCCTACGGCGGCTGCTGTGGCAAGCCGAAATTGTTCGGGCTGTTTACGGCCAGCGACTGCCGCTTTACCGACTTCATCAGCCCGATGACCAATCCGGTCTACTTCGAGGATCCCCGCAATCTGACCGAAGCCCGGGTCATCTTCCTGAACAATCAGATCCCCGGTGCCGTGCTCGGTGGCGGCGACGTCCAACTGGTGGCCACGCAGGTTCGCGCCGCGATTACCGACCGGCTGTCGATCATCGCCACCAAAGACGGCTACATTTTTTCGGGGCCTGACGCCCCGCCGATCAACGGCTGGGCCAATGCCAACGTCGGGCTGAAATACAATCTGTATGCCGACCCCGCGCTGCAGCGCCTGCTGAGCGTCGGGATGCGGGTCGAAATGCCGGTCGGCTCGTATCACGCCCTGCAGGGCAACAGCGGCACCAGCCAATTCGATCTGTTCGCCTCGGCCGGCACCCAGCTCGGCGTGCTCTCGCATTTTCTGACCACGGCCGGGTTTCGGCTGCCGGCGGACCCGAACAAGCAAAACGACCAGTTCTACTGGTCGTTCCATTTCGATCGCCGCTTACCCAATCGACCGATTTACGGATTACTGGAATTCAATTGGTACCACTGGATGTCCAACGTGCCCGGCGGTTTGCCGGTCGGCGGGCTGGACCTCTACAACTTCGGCTCCAGCAATGTCGCGGGCACGAACATCGTGACCGGAGCGATCGGGTTGAAATACAAGCCGACCGTCAATTCCGAGGCCGGCATTTGCTGGGAAGTGCCGCTGACCGCGCAGCGCGACATCTTGGACAACCGGTTGACGGTCGATTTGATCTTGCGGTACTAAGCGGGCTGCTTGCGCAAAGCGGCGCGTGACCTCCCGGCGCGGGGAGCTGTCTGCGCGGAGCATTCTCTTTCGACCGAGGTGGCCGGGGCATAGACTGAACAGACAGGCTGCCGGCCGCAAGTCCGGTGGCGCTTCAGGTCCCCTGCCCCGGCGCTGCGTTGCGATGACCGCCTACCGCCGGATTGCGCGCTCTCAAATCCCCCGCCGAGTTTCGCCGCCACGCCCGGTCGGTCGGTGTGGCGATTCCACTGGACGACCAGTTGATCGTGGGCCCCGAGTCACCCTTGGCGCGGCCACTGGTCGTCGACGGGTTGCGGATCGGCAATCGCTTTGCCATCCTGCCGATGGAAGGCTGGGATGGCACGCTCGATGGCCGGCCCAGCGAGTTGACGCGACGCCGCTGGCGGCGGTTCGGCGCGAGCGGGGCCAAGTTGATCTGGGGCGGCGAAGCGGTCGCCGTGCGCCACGACGGCCGGGCAAATCCGCACCAACTACTCGTCAATCAACAGACTGCCCCCGACCTGGCTCGGCTGCGGGCGGAGCTGGTCGACGAACACCGCCTGCGCTGCGGCGACACCAGCGACTTGGTCGTGGGCCTGCAGCTGACCCATTCGGGACGTTTCGCCCAACCTGACCTCGAAGCGGCCCGCCAACCGCGGATCGTCTACCATCATCCGCTCTTGGATCGCAAATTCGGCGTGCCGCCCGAGCTGCCGCCGCTGTCGGACACGGAAATCGAGCAACTCGTGAGAGACTTCGTCGATGCTGCCCGCTTGGCGGCCGAGGCCGGATTCGCTTTCGTCGACATCAAGCACTGTCACGGTTACCTGGGGCACGAGTTGCTCAGCGCCGTCGATCGGCCCGGGCGCTACGGCGGCAGCTTCGAGAATCGCACCCGGTTTCTCCGCGAGATTGTCGCCGGCATTCGCCGTGCCGTGCCGGGCCTGGCAATCGGAGTGCGGGTGAGCGCTGTCGACTGGGTGCCCTACTCGGCCAGTCCGGGGGATGGAGTCGGCGTGCCCGACTTGCCCGACGACGGGGCAGCGTACCGCTACGCCTTCGGCGGCGATGGCACCGGCCTGGGCAGCGATCTGACTGAGCCCCGCCGCTTATTGGATTTGCTGGCCGAGCTGGGAGTGCGGCTGGTGTGCATTTCGGTCGGCAGTCCGTATTACAACCCGCACCGGCAGCGGCCCGCCCTGTTTCCGCCCTCCGACGGCTATTTGCCGCCCGAGGATCCGCTGGTCGAAGTTGCGCGGCTGATGGACGTGTCCGCCCGGCTCAAAGCCTATCGACCCGACCTGGTGATCGTCGGATCGGGGTATTCCTACCTGCAAGACTGGTTGCCGCACGTGGCCCAGGCGGTGGTGCGGGCAGGCCAGGCCGACTTCATTGGCCTGGGACGGATGGCTCTGAGCTACCCGGAGTTGCCGGCCGACGTGCTGGCCGGCCGGCCGCTGCGGCGGAACTCGGTTTGCCGTACCTTCAGCGATTGCACGACCTCGGCCCGCTTGGGCCTGGCGTCGGGTTGCTATCCGCTGGATGCTTTTTACAAATCTTTGCCCGGCGCCGAGCGGTTGAAACCATCCGCGTCGCCCGTGGCAGACCCGGCTGCCGAGGATGCCGATCGCGGGCCAAGCTAAGCCGGCGGCGAGTGCGAAAAGTTCGGGTTCCGTCGGCAGTTACCGCAGAGCCGGCCGCCAGTTCCTTTTTTTTCTTGCATTGCGCCGGGAGGCGCTGATTTACCCCTCTGACTGGGGACGCTAAGCTGGATGGTCACGGCTCATCTGCTTGCCTCCAAGGAACGGGAGGCGAATCCACTCGGCGCGGGTGATCGTCGGCAGCGTCAGCGCGCCGGCCCGGACATTCCTTGGCGTGACAGAGGTTCGTCGCGCGTTTTTATTGTCGAGGCGTGCTACGCATGACGGCTGGTGAAATCGCACATCCGTTGGCCCGGTTGGAGCCGTTTTTGGATCCGCTCGCCGACATCTCCGTCGTCGACGGCATTCCCGAGGTTCCGCTCGTCGATCCTTCCGAGGGGCTACAGGCGAACGCTTACTACTTTGGCCAGCCCAATTGGGTTCGCAACTGGTTCGAGTGCGTGCATCGCTATCCGCAATTGCGCGATCGCTGGCACGCCGCCGGGGGCAGTTGGGACGACAAAGTCGTGGTCGACGTGGGCTGCGGGCCGGGCAACCTGTTTGCCGAGCTGGGGGGCAAGCCGGCGGCGCTCATCGGCGTCGACGTAGCCCGGGGCTCGCTCGAATGGGCCCAGCGGATCGGCTATCTGCCGCTGCTGGCCGATGCCCACACGCTGCCGCTCAAGAGCGGGTTTGCCGACATCGTCGCCTTGAACGGCACGCTGCACCACTGCGACGACATGCCCCAGGTGCTGGCTGAATCGGCCCGGCTGCTCAAGCCGGGCGGCGTGCTGCTGGCCGACCACGATCCGCAGCTCTCGGCTTACGATCTGCGGATGTTGGGCAAGCTGCTCTGGAACCTCCGCGTGCCGATTTATCGGCGCCTCGGCCGCGGCGGCCACGCCGCGCTCGACGACGAGCAGTATTGGGCCCTGGCGACCGAAGTGCACCATCAGCCGGGCGACGGCGTGACGGCGGA
Organism: uncultured Planctomycetaceae bacterium; assembly: GCA_963828155.1. Taxonomy (GTDB): domain Bacteria; phylum Planctomycetota; class Planctomycetia; order Pirellulales; family PALSA-1355; genus CAWCAX01. The sequence continues at coordinate 92,857 of CAWHDQ010000002.1, read as the reverse complement.
TCTGTTTTTCGACGTGCTCCGGCCGCTGGGATTCGACGTCCGGCTCGTGCCCCACAATCATCGCATCGGCGGTGCCGCCCTGACCGGCGACCGCGGCCGGGGACCCTTCAAGATGCGGCTGGCCCAGCGGCTGTCGGGCATCAACCCGGATAGCGACGCCGGCGCGCTGAGCCTGCTGTGCATCGCCCGCCGCTCGGACTGACCGTCGGCGAGGCTGCGTGCCGGCTTCCGCGGCCCGCCCCCCATCCGGCAGGCGCTTCGCCTACGCGACCAGGTCGTAGTAAGCGAAGTTGGCCTGCACCTGCGCCCAGGTCAGGGTGACCAGCCCGGGCATGCTCGAGCCGTTGTTGATGCCCCAGGGGTTGAACAGCGTCACCGTTTGATTGGTGGCGTTGTAGCCGACCAAGGCGTAGGCGTGATTGCCAACGACGGTCGACAGCGTCGGGCTGCTGACCGAGCCGAATTCCATCAGGTCGCCGGCGTTGAAGGCTTGGACGAAGTTCGAGAAGCTGTTGGACGAGCTGACCGAGTTGAACATCGAGGCCGCCTTGCCGGTGATCTCGCTCAGCGCGGTGCCCATCCAGCCGCCCGAGATGGCGGTGTACTGGTTGGCGGAGGTGTTGCTGCTCCCCTCCCCTTCCAGCCCCGTCTGATGCCACTGGACGAAGGCCTTTTCGGCCAGCGCGACCCAGAGCTCGTTGCCGGCGCTCTTGGCCATGGCGCCCATGTCGGCAAACACGAACCGGCCGTACTGGTCGACCGGCAGCTGGGTGTTGACCGTGACGTAGTCGGCCTTGCCGTTGGCGTAGAACCGCACCGTGTAGGTGTTGTCGCCGTTGCTGATGAACATGCTGCTGATCGTCGCGGGCGAGTCTTTGGCCACCTCGGCCAGGGCCGAGAGGAAATAGCAGTCCCCCAGCCCACCCTGATAAATGTCGCTGTACGTGGCTCCGTTGACGAACAGCGACCCATTGGCCTGGGCATAGCCGTAGGTCGGGCCCCAGTCGGAAGTGCCCGTGGGCAGGTCGGTGCCCAGGAACCATTTGTCTTCCAGCTCGGTGAGTTGCAGGGCGCTGCTGCCCACGGCCAGGTTGCCGAGTTTGCCGCCCAGGTAGGTGGCGTTGGCGGCATTGCCCAGCACGACGTCCTTGGACAGGACTTGCACGTAGGTCAGGGTGCCGAACAGGCCGGAATTCGAGACGATCGCCTTGAGATCATTGAAGCTGGTCTGGCTGACCGCACCTTCTTTGGCGACGGCGTTGAACAGACCGAGCATTTCGTTGCGGGTCAGCACGCTGCCCGAGGCAAAGTCGGCATCGGCGAGCGTGCGGATCGCCGAATCATGAATATTCGTGTCGAACCAGGTCAGGTTCTTGCCGTTGAGCGTGGCAGCGCCTTTCGCGGTCACGCTCAACGTATTGCCGACGCCGCCAATGTAGACGTCGGCGCCGCTGGCCAGGCGGACATCGTCGATGCCCGCGCCCGACTTGATCGTGATCGGCACGGCCAGGGCTTGCTGGCCCTTGACCGAGGCGCTGTTGAGCAGAATGGTATCGGCCCCGCCGTCGCAGTTGATCGTGATCGATTTGACCGAACTGGCGGCGATGGTGCCGGCGACGCCGTCGACCGAGATCTGGTTGTTGACCTCGCGGACCATGATCGACGAGCCGCCCTTGGCCGAGATGTTCAGCTGGCCGGCGGCGCCGAGCATGGCGGCCAGGCCGGTGGTCATCATATCCCGGTTCTCGAGCCACTCGAGCCGCAGGCGATTCGTTTGGCGCGACGCAGGTTGAGCAATCAAAGGTGCAGATCTCCGCGAGTGGTCTGGCAGCCGGCGCAATGCGAGCGGGTACATCCGCGTGCAGATCACGCCAGGATCGGGTGCGATGTCGAAGCTTTGCCGGCCGCAGCCGGCGAGCAGACGCTGCCGTGGAATCGAACGGCCGAATGGCCGCGCCGGCTTGCTGAATAGCTGCCGGCAACAGGAACCCTAGGTCGAAAACGCCAGGGCGTCAAACCGCCGCGAAACGGCGATTGTTATTCCGCCGCGGCCGGCCGATCGTAGCGATTGGCGGCAGCGGTAGCGGTTCTGCCAGCCTGGATGGGCCGGGGGCGTCGGGCAGCGGGATTCAGGTCCAGCCCAAGCGATAGGTCTCGCCAGGCGTGGGGGCCGCGATCCGCCAATAGGCCAACTGACCGGCGGCGATCTGCAGCGGCTGCTGGATCGCCGAGGCCAATGGCGCGCCGCTGTGCCGCTGCCACAGCCCGCGTAACGAACGATAGGGCCGCGCGTGCGGAAATCGCACCAGCAACGTCAGGCTGTCGGTCGGATACGCGACCTGCACGTGCAGCCAGCGTTCGTCGGGGCGGGAGAACGCATCGCCGTGCTCGATGCGATTCTGCACGAGGTGCCGGCCGGTGCCCACGGGGCCCAGCCGCGTACGCATCGCATAGTGCGCCGGTTCTTGCCGCTGATGCGATCCATTGGTGCGCTCGCAGGGCGCCTGCCATTGTGATTGGTCAGGGTGCGAAAGGGAGCGGCCGGAGAGCGCCGTCCCAATCGCCGGATAGCGGAGCCGGATTTCTCCGTCCCCGGGCGGCACGTAGCGGAGCGACAGCGTATCGGTCAGCACCGCCGTGATGGAGCCGTGCCGCACCGTTGCGCCGCTCGGCAGCTGGAGGCGGGTCCAAATCGAGCAGCGTGATTTGCTCGCCGACGATCAATGTGCTGTCGGACACGTGGCAGCCGTTGGTCTCGGCGAGGGTCCGGCGCAATAGATCGCCGACTTCGATCCGCCGGCCGAGGCAATCGGCCAGCACGGTGGCGATCGTCGAGAGCGTGAACGACGTGGTTGCCTGGCCGCGTTCGATCTTGCCGATCGTGCGCAGGCCATAACCGGCCCGCACGGCCAATTCGTCCTGAGTCAGTCCGGCTTCGCCGCGCAAGGCGGCCAGCAGTTCACAGTTGGGTAGCACGCGGCCTCTGGGCATCGGGTTCTCGCCTTCGAGGTTGGGCCTTCGGGATTTGGGCAGGTTTCGCGGATCCGCGATCGTTGCGGTTCGAGAAAAGTGCGGCCCGATTCGTTCGGCCACGGCTACTTGCACTACGCGGGCCAAGGGCTGCGCGTTCGCTGCCTTGACCGACAAAATCTCCAGCAGCAGACTGCAAAAGGAGGCCCGACGGCGGCGCCAAACGGGTGGGCTGGGCCGAAATGCCAGGTCGCAAACTCCTTCGCAGTCGCAGGATCGGCCCGGCGACAGCTCGTCGGCGCACCCACGGGCCAAGGCGCCGGCGACATCATTTTTTTGGGACCGCAGGTTGTCATGGGCGATACGGTTTCACGCTTGCGACGGAAATATCCTGCGCAGATCGATTCAATCGGAACCCCTTCGTTCGTGCTGGGGTCGGCGGCACGCGATCGACACCGCGAGCTTGACGCCGCCGGCCCCAGCCAACATTGACCCTGCCTTGGCCTTTGCAGTAAGATTCCCCGCGCTTCCCAGCTTGAAACCTCGCGCTCGTGCCAGCTCCCGTTGCTAGCGGTCGAGCGGCCCGGTGGTTTCCGGCGGCGGAAACAGGGATGTTTTCGGCCTTCCTACGCAAGCAACACGGACGTTCGCGATGCGAGTCGTCATCCTCGCCGGTGGTCTCGGCACGCGACTGCAGGAAGAGACCACCGTCCGCCCCAAGCCGATGGTCGAGATCGGCGGCCGGCCGATTCTCTGGCACATCATGAAACACTACGCGCACTACGATTTGCGCGAGTTCATTCTGGCTTTGGGCTACAAGGGAGATGTGGTCAAGCGGCACTTCCTCGATTACAGCTCGACCAACGGCAACCTGACGATCGATCTGGCCAGCGGCCGGGTCGAACCGCAACAGCGCGAGTGCGAGAACTGGCTGGTCCACCTGGTCGACACCGGCCACCAAACCAATACCGGCGGACGCATCCGCCGCCTGCGCCGCTGGCTCGATAGCGGCACGTTCCTGGTCACCTATGGCGACGGCGTGGCCGATATCGATCTGGCCGCCCTGCTCCGCTTTCACCGCAGCCACGGCCGGATTGCCACGATCACCGCCGTCCGTCCGCCGGCCCGCTACGGCGGCTTGATCTTCGACGGCGACATGGTGGCCCGGTTCACCGAAAAACCGCAGGCCGGCGAGGGCTGGATCAACGGCGGGTACCTGGTGCTCGAGCCGGGCATCTTCGACTATCTGGCCGACGATCAAAGCAGCCTCGAGGTCCACGGCCTGGAACAACTCGCGGCCGACCGTCAATTGGCCGCTTTCCGGCACGACCGCTTCTGGCAGTGCATGGATACCTTGCGCGACAAGAACTATCTCGAGTCGCTCTGGAACGCGGGCAACGCGCCCTGGAAGGTGTGGAAATGACCGGACCGGGCGATACCCACGAACCGCCGCCGACATCGCAGCCGTCCGGCGGCGTCGCCGGCTTCTGGCTCGATCGGCCGGTCCTGGTCACCGGCGGCAGCGGGTTGGTAGGCGTGTGGCTGGTCGAGCGATTGGTGGCGGCCGGGGCCGACGTGGTCTGCCTGGTCCGCGACTGGGTGCCGCAATCGGAATTGATCCGCACTCAACTCATCGAGCGGGTCCGCACCGTCCGCGGCGACGTTGCCGATCAGGCCCTGCTCGAACGGGTGCTGGGCGAATACGAAATCGACACCGTAATGCACCTGGCCGCGCAGGCGATCGTGGGCGTGGCCAACGCCAATCCTGTGTCGACCTTCGCCAGCAATATCGCCGGCACCTGGGCCCTGCTCGAAGCCTGCCGCCGCAGCCCGCGGGTCCGGCAGATCGTGGTCGCGTCGAGCGACAAAGCCTATGGCGAGCAGGAAGAGCTGCCCTACCGCGAGACGGCGCCGCTCGATCCGCGGCATCCCTACGACGTGAGCAAGGCCTGCGCCGACCTCATCGCCCGTTCGTACGCCTGCACCTACAACCTGCCGGTGGCGATTACCCGCTGCGGCAATTTCTACGGCGGGGGCGATTTGAACTGGAATCGGATCGTGCCGGGCACGATTCGCACGGTCTTGCGCGGCCAAAGCCCGATCATTCGCTCCGACGGCCACTTCATTCGCGACTATTTCTACGTCGAGGACGGGGCCGCGGCCTATATGCACCTGGCCGAGCAGCTTGCCCGGCAGCCGGAGTTGCGCGGCGAAGCGTTCAACTTTTCCAACGAGCAGCAATGGAGCGTGCTGCAGCTGGTGCAGAAGATTCTCGATCTGCTGGGGTGCGATTTCGCCGCGCGTGCTGGGCACCGCTTGCCACGAAATCCGGCACCAGTATCTCAGTGCCGAAAAGGCGCGCAGCGTGCTCGCCTGGCAACCGTTGTTTACGCTCGACGAAGGATTGGGGCGGACGATCGAGTGGTACAAGAACTACCTGGAACCCGCATGCAACACTTACACGCTGCCTGTCGGTCGTGCGGCCAGATCGGCCTGACGCCGATCCTGTCGCTCGGCACGACCCCCCTGGCCAATCGCCTGCTCTCGGCCGATCAGCTCGAGCTGGAAGAGCCGAAATACCCGCTCGACCTGGTCGTCTGTCCGGCCTGCGCTTTGGTGCAGATCACCGAGACCGTCCCGGCCGCCGAGCTGTTCGAAGAATATGCCTACTTCTCGTCGTTCTCCGATTCGATGCTCGCGCACGCCCGGTCGCTGGCCGAGCGGATGGTCCGCGAGCGGCAGCTCAACTGCCGCAGCCTCGTCGTCGAGATCGCCAGCAACGACGGCTACCTGCTGCAGTATTACCGCCAGGCCGACGTCCCGGTGCTGGGGATCGAGCCGGCCACGAACGTGGCCGAACATGCTCGGCAGAGCCGCGGCATACCCACCCTGCCCCGCTTCTTCAGCCGCGAGTTGGCCCTGGAAATCGAAGGCTGCGGCCAGCCGGCCGACGTGGTGCACGCCAACAACGTGCTGGCCCACGTGTCGGACTTGAACGGCTTCGTCGCCGGCCTGCGGGCCATTCTCAAGCCGACGGGCGTGGCGATTGTCGAAGTGCCCTACGTGCGCGATCTGGTCGAACGGGTCGAGTTCGACACGATCTACCACGAGCACTTGTGCTATTTCTCGCTGACGTCGCTGGCGCCCCTGTTCGCCAAATATGGTCTGGTGATCGCCGACGTCGAGCGGCTGCCGGTTCACGGCGGTTCGCTCAGGCTGTTTGTGGCCCGCTCGGGCCGGCCGAGCCCCAGCGTCAAGCATCTGCTCAGCGAAGAAGCCGCCTTAGGAATCAATCAGGCCGAATATTATCGCGACTTCGGCCGCCAGGTCGAAACGCTGCGGACCGAGTTGGTCGCGCTCTTGGGCCGGCTGAAGAGCCAGGGCTGCCGGATCGTGGCCTACGGTGCTTCGGCCAAGGGGAGCACGTTGCTCAATTACTGCGGCATCGGGCCGGACGTGATCGATTTCGTCGTCGACCGCAGTACGGTCAAGCAGGGCCGCTATACGCCCGGCACGCACCTGGCGATCCACTCGCCGGAAAAGCTGGCCGAATCGCGGGCCGACTATGCCCTGCTGTTGAGCTGGAATCTGGCCGAAGAGATTCTCTCGCAGCAGCAAGGCTACCGGCAGGGCGGCGGGCAATTCATCATTCCGATTCCGCAGGTCCGCGTGGCCTGAGGCGCTCGAGGAGTGATTGCCCGTGATTTTTCGCCAGACGCAACTTCCCGGCGCCTGGCTCGTCGAGCCCGAGCGGCACAGCGACGAGCGGGGTTTTTTTGCCCGCACCTGGTGCCGCCGGGAGTTTGCGGCCCACGGGCTGGCGAGCGACCTGGAGCAGTGCAGCGTTTCGTACAACGTGCGGCGGGGCACGTTTCGCGGCTTGCACTTTCAGCGTCCGCCGCACGCCGAGCACAAGCTGGTCCGCTGCACCCGGGGCGCGCTGTACGACGTGCTGGTCGACATGCGGGCCGATTCGCCGCAATTCGGCCGCTGGCAGGCGTTCGAGCTGTCGGCCGAAAACCGCAACCTGCTGTTCATTCCGCCGGGCGTGGCCCACGGCTTTTTGACGCTCGCCGACGATTGTGAAGTCTTCTACCAGATGTCGACCGGCTACGAGCCGGCCGCGGCCGCCGGAGTGCGGTACGACGATCCCGCGTTGGGCATTACGCTGCCCGAGCCGGTGCGAGTAATCGCCGCGCGCGATCGACAGTTTCCCGATTTTGCCGAGGTGGCCCATGCCGGCTGACGAGCGCCTGGCGGATGCCGCGGTCTGGAGTCTGGCAGCCCCGCCGGCGGTGGCCGCGGCGTCGTCCAATGGGTTGCGCACTTGGAAACGAGCGAATGGTGGCCAGGCAATCGATATCCGGGCCGCCAGCGGCGCCGTGGTGGGCCGGCTGGTGCCGGTCGACGCCCAGTGGGCTGCTGCCCCTGAGGTGATCGCCGCGATGACCCGCTGGCGCGACGCAGTATCGCGACACGTTCTTCAGCCAGTTCACGCCAACCGCAGAGCGCACGGCCCGCTGGCTGCAGCGTTATCTCGCCGACGACAGCCGGCTGCTGCTGTTGATCGCCGATCTGGCCGGCCGCTGGATCGGCAACGTCGGGCTGTGCGGCATCGGTGGCGGCTCGGCGGAATTGGACAACGTCATTCGGGCCGAAGTGGTTTCGGTCCATCGAATGGGCTACCTGGCCACGCGAGCGTTGCTCGGTTGGTGGTTCGACGAGTTGCAGGGCCAGCAAGTCACGCTCCGCGTGTTTGCCGACAACGGCCGGGCCATGGCGATGTACGACGCGCTCGGCTTCGGCCGCGACCAAGTCATCCCGGTCGTTGCCGAGCAAGTGGGCGACGAGCTGCGCTATCGTCCCGCCACGGCCGACGAATCCCACGGCGCGAGCCGCCACTGGCTGGGCATGTCGCTGTCGGCCGCCGCGTGGCGCGCAGGCCGCCCGGCCTGGGGCCAGGCAGCGGTAACGGGCGCCATCCCCGACCCGGCAGCGCCTCGGCCGCCACGTCCTTCGACGAAACGAGAATTCTTTATGGGCGAGATCGAACGCTTTCGCGAAGAAGTCCAGGACAACGTCCGCCGGTTGGGGGCCGATCCCGACCTGCGGGCCCTCAGCCGCATCTGGCTCCGCGAGGCCGGTCGCTTCAAGTATTCGTACAACTTCAGCTGGCTGGGCCGGCCGATCATCCAGTTTCCGCAAGACTTGATGGCCATGCAGGAGATCATCTGGCGGGTCCGGCCGCGGGTGATCGTCGAAACCGGCATCGCCCATGGCGGCTCGCTGATCTTCTATGCCTCGATGCTGGAGCTCTTGGGCGGCGACGGATTGGTTGTCGGCGTGGATATCGATATTCGCGAGCACAACCGCCGCGAGATCGAAGCCCACCCGCTATTCAAGCGGATTAGCCTGCTCCAGGGCTCGTCGATCGATCCGGCGATCGTGGCCCAGGTGCGTTCGCTGGCCGGCGACCGGCAGCCGGCGATCGTGACGCTCGATTCCAACCATACGCACGACCACGTCCTGGCCGAGTTGAATGCTTACTCGGATCTGGTGCGCGCAGGGGAGCTACCTGGTGGTGTTCGACACGGTGATCGAGGATTTTCCGGCCGGTTCGTTTCCGGATCGGCCCTGGGACAAAGGCGACAACGCCAAGACCGCGGTCCACGAGTTCCTGCGGCACAACCGCCGCTTCGAGATCGATCGCCCGCTCGAAGACAAATTGCAAATCACCGTCGCCCCGGACGGCTACCTGCGCTGCATTGCCGACCCCTGAGCGGCGGCGCGACCCAGTCACCACCAGCGCGAACAGAAAGTCAGCCATGCAGCCGATTCCGGTTTCCGGCCCGTCGATCACGCAAAAAGAAATCGACTACGTCACCCAGGCCGTGACCAACTGCTGGTACGGCCAGGCCAACGTGTATCACGACCGGTTCGAGCGGGCATTTGCCGAATACCTGGGCGTGCGGCACGCGGTCGCCTTGCCTTCGTGTACGTCCGCAATCCATCTGGCTCTGGCCGCACTGGGCCTCGGGCCCGGAGATGAGGTGGTCGTGCCCGAGATCACTTGGATCGCTTCGGCCGCGCCGATCTCGTATGTCGGCGCAACGCCCGTCTTCGCCGACGTCGACGAGCAAAGCTGGTGCTTGGACGCCGCAGCGCTCGAAGCGGTGCTCACGCCGCGGACCAAGGCCGTGATCGCGGTCGACCTGTACGGCAATCTGCCCCGCATGGACGCGCTCCGCCAGATCTGCCAGCGGCACCAACTGGCCCTGATCGAAGACGCGGCCGAAGCGATCGGCAGCCAATTCCAGGGCCGGCAAGCCGGCAGCCTGGGGGACGTGGGCGTGTTCAGCTTTCACGGCTCGAAGACCATGACCACCGGCGAAGGCGGCATGCTGGTCACCGACCGCGACGACGTCTACGAGCGGACGCTGGTCCTCCGCGATCATGGCCGCCGGCCGGGCGACAAGCTCTTCTGGAACGGTGAAGTCGGCTACAAGTACAAAATGAGCAGCATGCAGGCCGCGCTGGGACTGGCCCAGCTCGAGCGGATCGAAGAACTGGTCGAGCGCAAGCGGCAGATCTTCGCCTGGTATCGCCAGGCTTTGTCCGGCTGCCCGTACGTGACGCTCAATCATGAAGCGGCCGACGTCAAAAACACCTACTGGATGGTCACGGCCCTGGTCGACGAGCATCTCGGCCTGGGCAAGGAGCAGCTGATTGCCCGGCTGGCGCAAGCCGGGGTCGATTGCCGGCCGTTCTTTTATCCCCTCAGCTCGCTGCCGGCGTATGTCGACACGGTGCCGGCTCGGCGCGCCCAGTTGCAGAATCACGTCAGTTACTCGCTGAGTCCGCGGGGCATCAATCTGCCCAGCGGGCTGAACCTGACCCAGCCGCTGGTCGAGCGCGTCGCGGCGACGCTCGCGGGAATCCTGGCGGAAGAAGCCCGGCGGGGCACCGCCCGACAGGCCGCGTGAACGGCAACGCCCGACATCGGACCGCTGGAATCGAATCGCAGGCTCGCTTAGGGAGTGGACCGATGAGTGCAACTTTGCCGTTGGTTTCGGTGGGCGTGCCGGTCTACAACGGCGCACGGTTTTTGGCCGCGGCGCTGACTTCGCTGGTCGAGCAGGATTATCCCAATCTGGAAATCCTGATCTCGGACAATGCCTCGACCGACGGCACGGCCGAAATCTGCCGTGCGTTTGCCGAGCGCAACCCGCGGATCGTCTATGTCCGCAACGCGGAAAACATCGGCGGGCTGCGCAATTTTGCCGCGGTGCTGGCCCGGGCCAAGGGTACGTATTTTTTGTGGGCGGCCGACGACGACACCCGCAACCCCCAGTACATCCGCCGGCTGGTCGACGGATTGGAAGCGACACCCGGCTCCGTCTTGGCAACGCCGGCGATCATTCAGGTCGACATTGAGGGGCATTACCTACACGAGCCGATCGACCGCCCGGCGCTGCCCGGCCGCTCGCTGAGGAATCTGCGCCGCTATTGCAAGGACGCTCCGCATGGCTGGTTCTATGGCCTGTGGCGGACCGACTACGTGGCTCCGCGGCTGGCCGAAATGCAGCGCTGGCCGGTTTGGGGGGCCGACGTGATGTTCTTGCTCACCGTCGTGCTCAACTACGCGATGTCCGGCGACGAGCGGGCGATCCTTTATCGCCGCCGCAAGCCCAACGGCTACGCCCCGCGCACGGCGGTCTGGCGAAGCTGAATTGCCTGGGCTACATGACCTGGTACCTGGCCGAGACCGTCTGGCAGTACGACGGTCCGCCGCGCGAGCGGCGGCAGGCGGCACTGCTGGTTGCCCGGTTTTTCTACCAGGGCTGGATCCGCCGTTCGAGTCTGGCTAGCACGATCTGGTATCACGCCCGGTTGCTGGTCGCGGCAACGGTGAGCGCGGTTTGGCTAGGGCTTAAGGCGTTGGTGGTGCGCAAACCGTCGGCACCGCGGCAAGGATTGGCAACGGCCGTGTCCGCCGATGCGGCGGCCGATTCACCGGGCGAGACGGCTGACCGAGTCCAGCGCACCGCCTAGAGCAAATATCAACGCCATGTGGCGGCAATCGGCTGTAGGAGGCGACTCCGATCGCCGATTTGCCGCCTCCGCTTGAGGCCGTCGGCGATCGGAGTCGCCTCCTACAGTCGCTGACAGTCGCTACGTCCGCTTGAGATCGGGACTAGCGTAGAGAGTTACGCAGCCTGCTGCGTCCCGCCGAAGATCTCCCCGATCCGCCGGCCGAGCCACTTGCGCCCCCGCCGCAACCGTCGCTCCTGGCGGTTGAGAGCGGCCAACACGCGCTCCAGCGCTGCCGGCCGCTCGCCGGCCCACTGGGTGCGGTCGAGATAGCGGAAGAATTCCCCCTGCCAGGGATGCTCGCAGCGAGCTCGCCAGGGTTTGGCCGCGCTGTTGAAATGAATGATCCAGGGATCCTCGCACAGCCCGCGCAGGCGTCGGTTCGTCGAACGGGCTCTGCCGCCAGCTCGGGAATGCGAAAGCGTGGATGCCCACGTTCCAGCGCGGGTCGGTTTCGCGCCAGCGGCCGGCCAGCACGACGTTCAGCGCGTACTGGTCCCACCAGGCCACGTGCTGGCGGTTCCGCTCCAGGCAGGCCAGCAGCTCGGCCGGCAGATCGATTTCGCGCCAGCCGGCCACGTCGATCAGCAGCACGCCGTCGTTGAAGTATTTGGCCTCGGGCCTGAGCCCCAGCTCGCAGTAGTTGGGCACCGGGTGCGGGTGCACATAGGGCGCGGCGCTGCGAAAGTTGGCCAAGGTCAGGGCCGAATCGATGTACGGCGCACCGCAGTCCTGCGCGGCGATGCCCAAACAGCCGGCGAAATCTTGATCCCAGAGCCGGCCCAGGTCTTGCCGAACAATCAGGTCGGAGTCGAGATAGAGCCGCCTTGTCGACGTCACTCGGTAGCAGCCGCGACGTCAAAATCCGAAAGTACGCCTGCACCTGAATGTGGCCCGAGATCGGCAAGCCGGCCAGAGCGCGATCGTCGACGGCAACCCAATCGATCTCGAATCGGCCGGCCGGCCAGGAGCGCACGATCCGCTCGCGCGTCGCCGGCCGAATGCCGCCGTCGAGGACGAAGATTCGCAGCCGGCGCCGGCCGCCAGGTTGTCGAGTGCCGAGCGGACCGTCACGGCCAGCGGCATGGCGAACTTGTCGTCGGCCGCCAGGACGACCACCGGATCGGTCGAACTTGTCGGGCTCATGCCGGCGCCTGGCGAAGTCGGGGGCGGCTCGCACGCGCGAGCGGGTGATCGGATGCCACTGTTTGGTGTAGTGAAGTTCCCGAAATCGGGCAAGATCGGTTGGCGGGGCGCCGCGCGCAGGGGCGCGGAGGCCCACGTTTCCTGCGTTTGGCTCGCGGAAAAACGCGGATTCCATCTGACTGGCGGGCCCCCTACCTTCGGCCCGGCGCCGCCGTTAGACTACGGTTCGCCCGCCAGCCTCTGGCTTGCGGCCGGGTCCGATGGCGGCCGTGAACTGCCGAATTCGCCGAACCGCAACTCCCTCTCCTGACAAACGCTCGACGATGACCGCAGAACCCAAACCGCTGGTCGGCATCATCATGGGCAGCAAGTCCGATTGGGACACGCTCGCGCATGCCGACGAACTGCTCACCCGGTTCGGCGTGCCGCACGAGTGCCGGGTCGTGTCGGCCCATCGCACGCCCGACTGGATGCGCGATTATGCGCAGAGCGCCGAGCAGCGCGGGCTGGAAGTGATTATCGCCGGGGCCGGCGGCGCCGCGCACCTGCCGGGGATGGTGGCCGCTCACACGACGCTGCCCGTGCTGGGCGTGCCGGTCGAATCGCACGCCCTGAAGGGGCTCGATTCGCTGCTGTCGATCGTGCAGATGCCCGGCGGCGTGCCCGTGGCAACCTTGGCGATCGGCAAGGCGGGCGCCACGAACGCGGCGCTGTTGGCCGTGAGCATCCTGGCCCTGGCCCGGCCGGAACTGCGCGCCAACTGGCGGAGTTCCGCCGCCAGCAAACCGAGCGGGTGCTGGGAGAAACGCTGCCGTGACGCATGCCATCTTGCCGGGCGCCACGATCGGAGTTCTGGGCAGCGGGCAGCTTGGGCGGATGTTTGCCATTGCCGCCCGGCGGATGGGCTATCGAGTCCACACCTTCTCGCCCGACGACGACACGCCCACCGGCCAGGTCGCCGATCGCGAGCTGCGCGGCAACTACGACGATCTGGACGCGGTGCGAAGCTTTGCCCGCAACGTCGATCTGGTCACGTTCGAGTTCGAAAACATTCCGGCCCGCTCGGCCGCGGCGGCCGCTGAGCTGGTGCCGGTCCGGCCCAGCGGCGACGTGCTGTACGTGACGCAGCACCGCCTGCGCGAAAAGACGTTTCTCTCCGACCACGGATTTCCCGTCGTGCCGTTCGTGCCCGTCCGCTCGCTCGACGAGTTGCACGCGGCCCTGGCCAGGCTTGGCACGCCGGCGGTGCTCAAGACGGCCGGTTGGGGTTACGACGGCAAGGGGCAAAGCAAGCTGGCCAACCCCGCCGATGCCCCCCAGGCCTGGCAAGCGATCGGCGGCACCGAAGCCGTGCTCGAGGCATTCATCGATTTCGAGTGCGAAGTTTCGGTCGTCGCGGCCCGCGGGCTGGACGGCTCGTTCGCCGATTTCGGCGTGGTGCAGAATGCTCATGCCAATCACATTCTGGACGTCACGGTCGCGCCCGCGAACGTCGAGCCGCGCGTGGCGGCCGAAGCCCGGGAGATTGCCGCCGCGGTGCTCCGGCGCTGAACGTCGTGGGCGTGCTGTGCGTGGAATTCTTTCTCAGCCGCGACGGGCGGCTGCTGATCAACGAGCTGGCGCCCGGCCGCACAACTCCGGCCACTTCACGTTCGACGCCTGCGTGACCAGCCAGTTCGAGCAGCAATTGCGGGCGATCTGCGGCCTGGCCCTGGGCTCGACCGAATTACTCCGCCCGGCGGCAATGGCCAATCTGCTGGGCGACCTGTGGCAGGATGGTGTGCCCGATTGGCAGGCAGCTTGTCGCTTTCCGCAGGTCAAACTGCACCTTTACGGCAAAGAGACGGCCCGGCCCGGCCGCAAGATGGGGCACCTGACGGCCTTGGCGGAGACGTCGGACGAAGCCCGGCGGATCGTGCTCGCGGCTCGCGCGGCGCTAGTCGAGAGAGCCGGGGAGCATCGCGGGCAGCGAGGCGGGCAGCGAGGCGGGCGATGATCGTCGATCGAATCGACGCGGCCCGGACTTATTTTGCCGCGCATGCGCGGGTTTGCCGCGGCGTTCGAGTTTCTGGCCCGGCCCGATCTGGCCGAGCTTTCGCCGGGGCGGCACGAGATCGACGGCGAGCGGATTTTTGCCCTGGTCGAGCATCCCCAGGGCGCGGCACGGCCGGCGCGGTTGGAGGCTCACCGGCGGCATCTCGACATTCAAGTCGCGCTGGCCGGCAGCGAGCTGATCGGCTGGCGCCCGCTGGCCGATTGCCGCTGGCCTGACGGATCGTTCGACGAGTCGCGCGACGTGGGCTTCTATCTCGATCGGCCGGCCGTGTGGCTGCCCTTGGCCGCGGGCCAGTTCATGATCTTCTGGCCGGGTGACGCGCATGCTCCGCTGGCCGGCGAGGGCCCGCTGCACAAAGTGGTGGTGAAGCTGCGCGTCGAATCGTAGCGCGGCGCTCTGCTGGCACTTTTTGCCGCCTGTCGCGTCGATGCTTCATCGCCGCCGCCGCCGGCCCGACAAGAACTGGCCGCTAACTGGGCCCGCGCTTACAATGGAGGCCAGGCGCAAGGGAGTCTGGCCGCATGGCGTCGCACCTCAACCATTCCGAACCGCGCACCGCCGCGATTGGGCCGCCGCAATTCGGCCTCCGCGCGCTGTTCGTGGGTATCACGGTCTGCGGCGTGCTGTTCGCCCTGATGTCGGTCCTGGGCCTGTTCTGGTCGGCGGGGCTGCTGCTCCTGTTGTCGCTGGTCGGGGCCCATGTGATCGGAAACGCTTTGGGCACGCGGCTCCGCGACGGGGCCCCGCAGGCCGCTCGTCGGGCCGAGCCGCGCCAAGCTTACGACGCGACTCGGCCGCACGTGGCGCCCGCCCGGCGGCTGCAAGAAAACACCCGGGTACACCGCTGGCTCCTGGTCGTGGCCGCGCTGGGCGCGATTGCCGGTGGCACGATTGGCGCCCTGGTGCTGCTGGAAGTGCTGGGCGAACACACCAGCCTGCCGGCCTTGGCTCTGGGAATCGGCTCGGCAGCCGTGCTTGGCGGGCTGTTTGCCTTTCTGCTGTCGAGTTTCTTTCTGGTCTTCTTGCGAGCCTGGAGCGAGGCGCTGGTCGATCCCAGCCGTACGTCGCCGCCCCGCGGCCGAGGATAATCGGCCGTTGTGCGATCGCGGCATTGATGCACCTGTCGATGTGGCCGTTTGTGCCTCGCCCCTGTTTGCTGGGAAGCGAATTCTTTAGACTCGCTGCTGCGCTCGCCTCGCGCGATTTCGAAGCTGCCGCAAAAGGAACTACTGCCGATGGTCACCACCGCTCCGACCGAGGAAAAACTGCCCCGCTGGGACATGTCGAATGTCTACTCCGGGCTCGAAGCTCCGGACTACCGGGCCGACTACGCGCGACTGGAGCGCGCCCTGGCCGACCTGGAGCGCACGTTCGACGAGCAGAACATCCGCCGCCTGCCGCAGGCGCCGCCCGTCGGTTCGCCGGCGGCTGCTGCGATGGTGCGCCAGCTCGCTGCGCGCTCGCGGCCACGAATGAAATGGCCCGGCTGGCCGAAACCCTCTCGGCCTACGTCTACGCCTTTTACAGCACCGACAGCTTCAACGCGGTCGCGGCCCGCGAGGTCTCGAAGCTCGATCTGTTGGGCGTCCGCCGCAGCCAGCTCGGCGTGCGGCTGCAAGCCTGGATCGGCAGCCTGGCGCCGCTGTTGGACGGCTGGATTGCCGCCGAGCCCGCGCTCGCCGAGCATGCATTTTTCTGCGCGATAGCGCGCGGCGGAGCCGGTACCTGATGTCCGAGGAGCTGGAGCTGCTGGGGGCCGAGCTGTGCGTCGACGCCGGCGGCGCCTTTGGCAAGTTGCAAGGCACGGTGACCAGTCAGCTCAGGGTGCCGCTGGAGCGCGCCGGTCGCATCGAAACCGTGCCGATCACGGTCGTGCGGAATTGTGTTTTCGATCCCGATCCGCAGCTCCGCGAGCGGGCGTACCACGCCGAGCAAGCCGGCTGGGAATCGATTCGCAGCACGGTGGCCGCGTGTTTGAATGGCGTCAAAGGCACGGCGCTCACGCTGGCCCGTCGCCGTGGCTGGCCGAGCGTGCTCGACTGGGCCCTGGACGCCAACCGCATCGACCGGCCCACGCTCGACGCCATGCTGGGCGCCATCCGCGAAGCCTTCCCCATGTTCCGCGGCTATCTGCAGTCGAAAGCCCGCAAGCTCGGCCTGGCCCAGCTCCGCTGGTGGGACTTGTTCGCGCCGGTCGGCGGCCGGCAGCGGCACTTCAATTGGCCTGAGGCCCGGGAACTGATCGTCGGCAAGTTCGGCACGTTCAGCCCGCGGCTGGGCGAGTATGCCCAAATGGCATTCGACGGCCGCTGGATCGATGCCGAGCCGCGGAGCGGCAAGCGCGGCGGGGCGTTTTGCATGGCCGTCGAAGGGGTCGAAGAGAGCCGCATCCTGGCCAATTTCGACGGCAGCTTCGACCAGGTCAGCACGCTGGCCCACGAGTTGGGGCACGGCTACCACAATCATTGCCAGACCGGCCTGCCCAACTTGCTCCGCGGGGCGCCTTCGACATTGGCCGAGACGGCCAGCATCTTCTGCGAGACGCTTTTGGCCGAAGCCGCCCTGGCCGAATCCGATCCGGACGAGCAAGTGACGATTCTCGAATTGCAGCTCTCGGGGGCGACGCAGGTCTGCCTCGACATCAGCTCGCGGTACTTGTTCGAATCGGCCGTGCTCGATGCGCGGGCCGGCAGTGAGCTGAGCCCCGACGAGCTCTGCCAGCTGATGCTCGACGCCCAGCGCGAGACCTATGCCGACAGCGTCGACCCGGCCACCTACCACCGCTACATGTGGCTCTGGAAGCCGCACTACTACGCCTACGAGCACAACTTCTACAACTTTCCCTACGCCTTTGGCCACCTGTTTGGCCTGGGCTTGTACGCGATCTATCGCCGCGAGGGAAAGAGCTTTGTGCCGCGCTACGACGAGCTGTTGCGGGCCACCGGGCAAGATTACGCGGCCCCGCTGGCGGCCCGGTTCGGGATCGACATCACCCAGATCGATTTCTGGCGCGGCAGCCTGAAGGTGATCGGCCAGCAGGCCGAGCGGTTTGCACAATTGGCTTGACGGCGGAGCAGGCGGCGGATGGACCGCAGCTTGCCCGCCCGTTGGCGGCGAGCATTGTCGGCCGCAAGAATCGCCGGTCGCCGGAAACGTCCAGCCGCGCCGAGGCGGGGTACCCGGCCCGGCTGAAGCCCCACACGTCTGGCCCAGCCGGGCCGCTGCCCCCCGGTTCCGCACTCCATTGCGCAGAGGCGGTACCTAATCTAACGATAGCGCTGAGACTGCTAGCGGCATAGGGCCGGTGCGCGTTTCGGGCGCAGGCAGCAGACCGGCCGATTGCTTGGGCGAGACCGCACTGCGAGCAGTGCGGCGCGGATCGAGCCTAGCGCCGCTCGCGCTCGACGACCACCGCCGTGCCGTAGGCCAGCACTTCGGTCACGCCCTGCATCACGTCGGTGGCGTCGTAGCGGGCGCCGATCACCGCGTTGGCCCCGAGCTGGGCCGCGTGCTCGATCATCAGGTTGAAGGCCTCGTTGCGGGCCCGTTCGCAGAGGCTGGTCAGGATGGTGATATTGCCGCCGACCAGCGTTTGCAGTGCGGCCCCCAGATTGCCGATGACCGAGCGCGAACGGACCGTGATCCCGCGGACCACGCCCAGATTCCGCACGATCCGATATCCGTCGAGCTCGAACGCCGTCGTCACCATCTCTTGCGGCACGGTGCCACCCGGCGGCGGATCGGGCAGGACGTTGCTGGGGGGCACGCTGCCGGCGCGGTACGGATCGTGGGGACTCGTGGACATGCAGGCCTCGGACGGTGAACGATGCTGAATCCGAATCAGAACAGCTTCCGGCCCGGCGGGGAGCGTGTCAATTCAGCCGCGGATCGGCCGGCACGTGCTTGATTCCCAAGACGGCGAGCATGCCGGCGCCGCTGACTTCCTTGGTCAGGGCTTCCCACAGGCCGTCGACGTCGCGAAACACGCGGTCGGGCGTGGCCGCGATCGTGGCCCAGCGCCGGCCGCCAATTCGGCTTCGAGCTGGCCCGCCCCCCAGCCCGCGTAGCCGATGAAGTAACGGGTCGAGCCGCCGGGCTCGTTGACCAGTCGCTGGAGCTTTTCCTTTTCGGCGGTGAAGAAGACGCCGCCGGCGGCCTCGATGTCGACCAGTTCGGCATTGCGGTGCAGGGCCATCAGCGGACCCTGAATCGGGCCGCCCACCCGCAATGCCTCGCAACTGGCGCAGGGCCCGCTGCTGATCTGATGCCAGACCTCGTTGACGCCGGTATTGGTAGCCCGATTGAGCGCCAGGCCGAAGGCGCCCTCCTCGTTGTGCCGCACCAGCAGGACGACGGAATGAAAGAAATTCGGGTCGCGGAGTTTTTCCGCGGCGATCAACAATTGGCCGGCCAGGGAACTCACGATCGATTGGTGCCCGGGAGGCGTATGGGTCGAGGGCAACTGCGACGCAGTCCCGAGTATACCAGAGCCCTCTCGGCTCGAATCGGCCGGCCCCGAAACGTGCGCGGCGCTCGCGGAAAGCCGCGCCGCCGCCCGCGCGCGAACTGCCGCGCCGCATCGCAGGCCAGTGGCCTTTGCAGCGCGGTGCGAAGCGAACTTGTTATCTCGTAGCGCCCCGGTCAGAACGACATCGACCCTTGGGTGCCGCGGTCTCCGTCCCCAATGTGCCCCTGCACGGAGGGATGCGGCGGCAACGCACGGCCGTGCGTGCTTCCCCATTCCTGCGCCGAGCGGCGCCGGCATTACTTGTAGGCAAGCAGGCACTGCATGTCCGTTCTGGGCAGGAAATCGATCGTAAATCCGTGGTGATCCATTGGTCATAAGTCATGTTATTAAATAAGGTTGCGTCAATACGCACCTCGTCGGCATGGCGTTTGTTCTAGCTTCCTCGGGCAATGACCAACGGGCGCGATTCGGCCGCAAGACCGGCCAGGAGAGAAACGCATGTTCGCCACGGTGATGTTGGGTCGAGCAACGGGTTTGGCAATCGCCGCCGCGTTGACCGCCCTGCTTGCGGCGGTGACGAGTTTTGCCCGGCCCGCTCGACAGCGACGTGGCCTCGCCCGCTCGCGCCGGATCAAAAGCTCCCTGCCGGTTCTCAGGGCCGGCCGGCTCCGTGGACTTGAACAAGCGAACCTCCAGACCCTCTGAAAGTCGTCGCCATGGAAGCCCTGGTTTTCGACAAGCCGTACGAGTTCGTGGCCCCGTATGAAGGCCGCTTCTGGCCCGCGCTGCTGCAGCGAACAAACCGCTGGTATTTGCGGTGGCGATACGGCGTCACGCAGATCGAGTGCCGCGGGCTGGACCACCTGCGGCAAGCTCAGGCGGCGGGCCATTCGGTCCTTCTGGCGCCGAACCATTGCCGGCCGTGCGACGCGATGGTGGTCAGCGAGTTGGCCCGCCGCGGCGGGGCCCTGCCCTACGTGATGGCCAGTTGGCACTTGTTCATGCAGGGGCGCGTGCAAGCCTGGGTGCTGCGGCATGCGGGCGTGTTCAGCATTTATCGCGAAGGGGTCGACCGGGCCGCGCTCAATGCCGGCATCGAAATCCTCACCACGGCCCGCCGCCCGCTCGTCGTGTTTCCCGAGGGCGTGGTCAGCCGGGCCAATCGGCGGCTCAACCCGCTGATGGAGGGCGTGGCCATGATGGCTCGCGCGGCCGCCAAGCGCCGGGCGGCCGAGTCGCCCGCCGGCCAGGTGGTAATCCTGCCAGTGGCGCTCGACTATAGCTTTCAGGGTGATTTAGACCGGGCCGTCGGGCCGGTGCTCGACACAATCGAGCGGCGGCTGTCGTGGCGCGAGCAGCGCGAGCTGCCGCCGACCGACCGGATCGCCCGGTTGGGCGAGGCCCTGCTGGGACTGAAGGAAACCGAGTACCTCGGCCGGCCGCAGACGGGCCCGTTGTTTGACCGGATCGAAAAACTCGTTCGCCACTTGCTGGAGCCGCTGGAACGGGAGTATTTGCACGGCGCGGCCGACACGAACGTCGTCGCCCAGGTCAAGCGGCTGCGGGCGGCGATCTTGCCGGAGCTGATTCGCGGGCAGCTGAGCTCCAGCGAGCGCGACCGCCGCTGGCGGCAACTGGCCGACTTGTATCTGGCCCAGCAGTTGGCGTTCTACCCGCCCGACTACCTCGGCGACGGCTCGAACGCCGACCGTGTTTTGGAAACCGTCGAGCGATTGGAAGAGGACCTGACCGACTACAGCCACGTCCATTCGCCGATGCATGTGACCGCGTCGCTGGGCGAGCCGATTGTGGTGAGCCCGCAGCGTGAGCGGAATGGCGGAGCGGACCCGGTCATGGCCGGCCTGGAAGCACAGCTCCGCACGATGCTGAGGATCGATCATGCTGCTTAGTTCGACGAACGCTACGGCAACGAATCGTGACGTACGCCAGCCCAATCTGCGAGGAAGCAGCATTTCCTGGTCGGCCGTCGCGGTGCGAACTCTGTTCGTGACTTTGGCGCTCGGGGCATGGTTCTTCACCCAGTCGTTGATCGGCGGACGCACGCCCGAGGGAGATGGAATCGTCGACCTGGTACACGTGTGGACCGCGCCGGCGCATGATTATCTGCAGGGGCACCCGGGCCAGGCCGACCTGCTGCTCGTGGTCAGCTCGGCGGCGATCGATGCCTTGGGCGCATTCCTGCTGCTCCGGGCGATCTTCGGGCCGTCGCTGCGGCCACTGCTCGGCCTCTTGATCCTGTTCGGCCTGCGGCAAGCCTGCCAGGGATTGTGCGCCCTGCCGGCGCCCGAAGGGATGATCTGGCGCTCGCCCGGTGTGCCCTCGCTGTTGGTCACCTACGGCGTGACGACCGACCTGTTCTTTTCCGGCCACACGGCTTTGGCCGTGCTGGGAGCAATCGAACTGGCTTGGACGGGCCGGCCCTGGCTGCGGCGGTTGGGCGTCGCGTTGGCACTGTTCGAAGCGAGCACCGTGCTCGTGCTGCGGGCCCACTGGACGATGGACGTCTTTGCCGGCGCCGTGGCGGCGATGGTCGCCGCCGGCCTGGCCCAGCGCTGGGCCCCGACGGTCGACGGCTGTTATCTGGTCGGATCGCTGTGGCGGGACCGTTGCCGGCCGATGGCCGAGCCTGAGCAAATGTTCGCCCCTTGGCCTAACGCCCAGGCACCCGGCGTTGTCCCCGTCTGGAAAGTGCGGCGCAAAAAAATCCCCGGGTCGCGTCGATCGCGCCCGGGGATTTCCATTTGCCGTTCGGCCGCTACTTGGTTTTTTCTTCGAGTTCTTCGGCGCCTTCTTTGACCGCGTGGGCGGCTTCGTGAGCACCTTCCTTGATGGCGTGCGCCGCCTCGTGAGCCCCCTCTTCGACAGCCTCCTTGGTCTCTTTGGCCATTTCCTCGCTGGCCTTGGCGGCTTTCTCGCCGGCCTGCTTCATCTCTTCGCCGGCCTTCTTGACCTTGGGATTATCGCAGCCGACCCACAGGCCCAGGCTCACGGCCGCCAATAGCACAAACAACTTTTTCATGAAATGATCCTTCTGGAATAAGAGTAATGGATGCCGACGGGTCGGCACCGCGGTGGCGATCGAACCGGCCGTCGAGTGAAAAGAACCCCCGGCGGAGCAGTTTATTCCCGACCCGACCGCTCCGGCCGACCTGCATTCGGGAATTGGGCCTCTTCGCAGGCAAGCCGGCGGCGGATTCAGGCCCGCGGCGAATCGTCGAGTACCGGAGGTGGGAGTCGAACCCACACGTCCTTGCGGACACTGGATTTTGAGTCCAGCGCGTCTGCCATTCCGCCACTCCGGCGCGGGGAAACCTAGAGTTTAGACCCGGGCCAGTGGGCGTCAATCCCCGCCGCGATCACCAGCGGCGTCTCCTCGTCGAGACGCCAACCGCGCGGCGCCGATCGGCTCGGCGCAAGGCGCCGGACCAACCGCGCTCGTCGAGCACTTTGCGGACAGCCAGGGTCGCCTGCCAACCTTGACGCTCCGCCGCGAGGGCGGCTAGCATGGCCCAGCTTGACCCAGCTCCGCGGCGCAGGATGTCCCATGCGGGTCGTCGTTTTCGAAGACGAGCAGGTGCAGGATTTGGACCCGGTCGGCGCTCGGGCGGCCGGCGTTCGCCATCAGTTGCGGCAGCCGCCGGCTGATCGACCTGGTCAGCGAGCTGGGGGCCCGCGTCGAAGTCAGCGTGCGGCCCCATTTGCGGGCGATCGTCGCGGCCGATTTTCCGCAGGTCGCCCTCGTCGAGCGGCCAGAGCAGGTGACCGCGGCTGAACCGGTGCTGTGGGTCAACGCCCGCCTGGTTCCTTCGCGTGCGGCGGGCGCCGCGCTGGCCCGACTGGTCGACACCGCCGCGCCGGGCATGATCCGTTGGGGCGAAGTGCCGGCCGCGGCATTGTCGGGCCCCAGGCCCAACGGTCCGGCGATTGCCGGGCAGCCGCAAGCGGAGGGCGCGGCGGCATTCCGCGGCCTCGCGCTCGACTGGCCCCAGCAGCAATTGGCAGCGCTGGCGCTGCCCGTGCTGGGCGAGCAGTTGCCGCTGTTCGACTATCCGCACGACATTGTCCGCTATCACACGGCCACGATCGGCGAGCACCTGGCCGAGCGGATCGCCCGGGGTTCGTACCGCGAAGTGGCCGAGGGCGTGTTCCTGGGCGCCGGCACAAGCTGGGCCAGTACGTCGTGACCGATACCAAGGCCGGCCCGATCGTGCTCGAGGCTGGCGCGAGCGTCGGCCCGCACAGCTTTCTGGCCGGGCCGGTCCACCTGGGCGTCAACAGCCGGGTGCTGGAGCACGCGGCGCTCAAGCACGCGGTCGCCCTGGCGCACACCACCAAGATCGGCGGCGAGATCGAGGCCTCGATCATCGAGCCCTACAGCAACAAGCAGCATCACGGCTTTCTGGGGCACAGCTACCTCGGCAGCTGGGTCAACCTGGGAGCCGGCACCTGCAATAGCGACCTGAAGAACACCTACGGCCCGGTCAACATGGAGTACCGCGGCCGGAAGATTCCCACCGGGATGCAATTCGTCGGAGCGATCATCGGCGATTATTCCAAGACGGCGATCAACACGGGCATCTTCACTGGCAAGGTGATCGGCGTGGGGAGCATGGTCTACGGCTTCGTCACGACCAACGTGCCGAGCTTCGTCAACTACGCCCGCTCGTTCGCGCAGGTCGAGCGAGGCGCCGGTCGAAGTGCTGGTCGCCACGCAGCGGCGGATGTTCGAGCGGCGGCAGGTCGAACAGCGGCCGTGCGACATCCAGCTCTTGCACGACATCCACGAGCTGACGGCCCACGAACGGCGGCTGGCGGGCGAGCCGTTGTCGCTGGAGCCGCTGTCGCTTTAAGTTGCGGCCGATCTTGGGCGGCCGTTGCGAGCGTGGCCGACGTAGCCCCGGATTGCCGCTGGCAGCCGCACGGGCCGGCATGACATAATGGGGCGACCGTAGTGTCGGGCCGACCGCTGACCGCAGTGCCCTGTTCACTCTCCAACTCCCTCGCCGTCTTCGCTCCCGGATTGTCGAAAAATAACGCGCTCATGAAACTCAGCGAGGTCTACGGGGCCGGCAAATTCGGCTTGTCGTTCGAGTTGTTTCCGCCCAAGACGCCGGCCGGCGACGACGAATTGGCCAGCCATCTGGACCAGCTGGTCGCCTTTCGGCCGAGCTACATCACCTGCACCTACGGGGCCGGCGGATCGACCCGGGCCAAGACGCTGGAAGTCGTCGAGCGGGTCCGCCTGCGACACCGGTTGCCGGTCGCCTCGCATCTGACGTGCGTCGGCTCGACGGTCGACGAGCTGCGCAGTTATCTGGCCGAGGCCGCGCGGCGCGGGGTGGACTACATCGTGGCCTTGCGCGGCGATCCACCGCGCGGCGAGACCGCGTTTCAGCCGGTGGCCGGCGGATTGCGCTACGCGGCCGAGTTGGTCGAACTGGTGCAGCGGAGTTCGGGCAGTTCGGCGTTGCCGTAGCTGGCTATCCCGAGACGCATCGCGAAGCGGTCAGTCCTGAAGCCGACCTCGAAAACCTGCGCCTGCAAGGTCGACCGCGGCGCCGACATCGTGATCACGCAGTTGTTTTATGACAACGCGGATTTCTTTCGCTTTCGCGCCGGTGTGAGCAGCTCGGCGTTCGCGTGCCGATCGTGCCGGGCATCTTGCCGGTCACGAGCCTGGCCCAGATTCAGCGGATCGCTTCGCTGTGCGGGGCCCGCTTGCCAGGCGCCGTTCATCGCGGAATTGGAACGCCACGCCGACGATGCCCAGGGCGCAGTTCGCCGTGGGGGTCGAGTTTGCCACCCGGCAGGTACAAGAACTGATCGATGCGGGCATTCCCGGCGTCCACTTCTACGTCCTCAACAAGTCGCCGGCCACGACGGGCGTGCTCCGCGCGGTCCGGCTGCCGCACTGAAGCCAGCTTGCTGGCAAAGTTTTCCCAATCGGACGGCTCGCCGCGACGGGTAGAATTCCGCCGCAGCGGATCGCGGCCCGCCAGTCCGATCGCGAACCGAAATCGCCCGGGCCGTGTCTCGATTGGTACGGCGGTTGCATTCTAGGCCCAAAACGGGGCCAGACAGCCCGGCAGGACGCCGAGTTGACCAGGCCTCGGGCAATCGCTGCCTGCGGCGTATGCAGCCGCGGCAACGATTGGGCACCAAGAGCTGGGGTGCAGCGACCGCGTCCGGCAAGAAAGCGCAGAGACTGAGGTGAGGCTAAGCCGGTTGATGCCAATCAGAGTGATGGATTGGCCGCGACAGCTTCGATAAGGAGAAGTGGGGAGTAGTGAATCGGCCGGTCGGCAAACGTGCGTAAGCGCGGGGCCGGCCGCGGGCTCGACCACTGGGATTGACCCAGCGGGCCGATTTCGATATTTGCTACCTTCCAGCCTCAGGCGCATTGTCAGGGAAGGCGTCGGTACAGCGACCCGCGTGCCTCAGTGATTGACCTCTTGGTGTGGTCGTGAGTGTCCCTTGTGGACGCTCAACCGTACTATTACACGGAGGTAGTCATGGCGTCGCCTGCACCTGTGCGGGGGAACCACTCCCCCTGCTTCCTGACACTCTTGTTTCTGCTGGCCGCAGTGGGTGGCCAGTTGTCGCTCGCCGGCTACTGGCTCCTTGCCGCTTTTGCGCACGGCCCAGCGGGCGGGTCTATTCTCCACGGGCGCCGTGTTGCTCATCGGCGCCGCCGCCATTGCGGCCCGGGCCGGCTGGGCCCTTTCGCACCAGCGCGGTTCGGCGCCGGCCATCGGCGGCGCGTTGCGGGTTGCCCTGGTCGCCGCCTGGGCGGCGTACGGCGTGTGCCTGGCGATCGGGCCGATGCCCGGCGTGGTCGCCCTTTGGACGGGCAGTTTTGCCCTGCTCGTGTCGCTGACGCTTTTGCCGCTGGCCGCCCCTCCGCAATCGCTTGAGCGCTGGCGGCAACTGGTCGCAGCGCGGAAGCCCGGGCGGATCGGATTGGCTGTCTATCACGCGGCGCTAGTGCTGACCTGCTGCGAAGCGGCGCTCCGCGGCTACGAGCTGTTGGAGGAGAACCATTCGCGCCGGGCCGCCGGCCAGCAGGCAGTGGTCGAAGAATTGTTGAGCCTCGCCGACGAGCCCGGCGAGAGCGGTTCGGCCCGACCGGGAGTGCTGCGGGTGGCGATCGTCGACGGGCTCTCGACCGGACGGGGGCAAGGCGAGGCCCTGTTCCCGGCCGCGGTCGTTTCGGGCTATTCCGGCTTGGAGGTATTTTCGCTGGGCGGAATCACGGCCGGCGCTCGCAGCGCGACTGGAGCGAACAGATCGAAGCCCGACGCCCCGACCTGGTGCTGGCGATGGTCTCGCTCGAGCACGGGCTCAAGCCGCTGCCGTCGAGTTCGCCGCTGTTCGACTGGCGTGCACTCCGCACCGTTCAGTTTTTCTCCGGGCTGCTGGGCGAATCGACCGACCGGCAGCCCCGAGAAGGAGCCGGGGACGCAGCGGTCGGGCAAGACTCCAACGAAAGCGGTCGACTGGCGATATGCCGCACGCCGCTCGACGACACGGCCAAGGCTCAGTGGCGGGCCACCTTCGGGGAGCTCGACGCGTTGATCACCAGCTGCGCATGCGGCGAACCTGCGCGTGGCGCTGGTCGTCGTGCCCGACGGTTTCCAGGTCAACCGGGTGCTCTGCGACACGCTCCGCCGCCGGGCCGGGTATCAGCCGAAAGAGCTCGACCTGGCGCTGCCGCAGCGGCGGCTGGCCAGCTATGCCCAGGAGCGCGGGTTGCCGCTGGTCGACTTGTTGCCCTATCTGCAGTCGAGCCGCGATCCAGTTTATCAGCAAGTAGCGGGCGGCTGGAACGAACAAGGCAAGGCCGTGGCCAGCCGGGCGATCTGCGGCTGGTTGGCCTCGCAGTACAGCGGCCTGTCAGCCCGGGCCCAGTTGTCGAGCGGCAACTGAGGCAGGCACACCGCACCGGTTTCCGAAACGAAACCGCCCGGGCTGTTCCCGGGCGGTCGATGGCGCTTGGGCAATCAGCCGCCTGAGCAATCCCCGCAGGCGGCTTCCAGCTCTTGGAGCAGCGTTTCGTCGAGGAAGCCGGCCAGGGCCCGGCTGCGGAACGGCTGCTGCAGCTTGCGGACGGCCTTGGCTTCGATCTGCCGGACCCGCTCGCGGGTGACCGAAAAGATCTTGCCGACTTCTTCCAGCGTGTAGGCGTAGCCGTCGGTCAGGCCGTAGCGGAGCCGGAGGATTTCCCGCTCGCGGTGATTCAGGCCCTGGAGCACGTCGGCCAGCCGGTTCTTGAGCGATTGCTGGTTGACGTCGTAGAGCGGGTCGTCGTCGCGGTGGTCTTCCAGGAATTCGCCGAAGTAGCTGTCGTCGTGGTCGCCGACCGGCTGGTCGAGCGAGAGCGGCTGCCGCGACATCTTGAGGATGCAGCGGGTGTCTTCCAGCGACAGCCCGGCGGCCTCGGCCGTCTGCTCGACGGTCGGCTCGCAGCCGTTCTTCTGCACCAGGTCGCGGGTGACGGTGCGGACCCGGGTCATGGCGTCTATCATGTGTACCGGCACGCGGATCGTGCGGCTCTGATCGGCGATCGCCCGGGTGATGGCCTGGCGAATCCACCAGGTGGCATAGGTCGAGAACTTGTAGCCCCGGGCGTGCTCGAACTTGTCGACCGCCCGCATCAGGCCGGTGTTGCCTTCCTGGATCAGGTCCAGGAAGCTCAGGCCGCGGTTGCGGTACCGCTTGGCGATCGAGACGACCAGCCGCAGGTTGCCCGCCGAGAGCTCGCGCTTGGCGGCGTCGTATTCGCGCCTGATAGATGGCGGTCTGGTGGACCCGGCGGGCCAGCGTGGCCGGGCTCTCCAGCGTCAACCGCATCAGGTAGTGCAGCTCGGCCCGCAATTCATGGTAGCGGTGCGGCGGCTGCGCACCGGTCAGAATCTCGGCCATCTCGGTGCGAATGGCCTGCATCCGGGCGGAGATTTCGACCAGCTTGTCCCACAGCGGTTGCAGCCGCTGGGTCCGCAGGTTCAGCTCTTCGACCAGGCGGACGGCCTTGTTGCGGCGGCGGACCAAGCGGCGCCATGCTTCGTGGCGGAGCGCGTTGGCGTGGCGGCGGCTGATCGCGATCCGGTAATCGGCCCGGTTCTGCTTGAGCAGGTGCACGAGCGTGGCCAGGTTCGGTCCGAGCCGGCGAAGGATGTTCTTCTTCTCGGCCGTGTTCGTGACCGACACCTCGATGGTGCGGTCGAGCCGTAGCGCGCCGTCGCGGACCTTCTCGAGCAGCGTCACGGCTCCCTGCAACAGGAAGTCGCAGGCCAGCATGCTGTGGCGGAAACGGGTCCGGGTTTTTTCGATCCGCTTGGCGCAGGTGATTTCCTGAGCCCGGTTGAGCAGCGGAATCTCGCCCATCTGCATCAGGTACATCCGCACCGGATCGTCGATGGCGACGGCCGATCCGCCGACTTCGACGAACGAGTCGCCTTCGGCATCGTCGGCGTCGATCTGGGCCGATTCCTCGACCGCTTCGACCGCGTCCTCGACTTCTTCGAAATCGTCGTAGCCGACGTGCAGCGGCTCGGCCAGGTCGGTGGCCGAGCGATGGTCGTTCGACGGCGGGGCGGCCTGGTCGCGGCGCTGGGCAGTGCCTGCGGGGCGGCCGACGCGCGACTTGGCGGGGGCGGGGGTGGCTGCGCGGCGGGGAGACTTCTGCCCAACGATGTTCTTGCGCGTTGCGATCTTGCGAGCGGCTTTAACCAAAGGGGCGGCTCCTGGACGAAACATGGGATTCGAGCGACACACGAGTGCTTGGGATTGCGAATCACCGAAAAGCAGTTCCGGTGCCACGGGCGCACGGACTGCCATCGGCCTACGCGTGGTAAGGCTCGATACACCAATCACTTAGGTGCGAGCCAGATCCCTCGTGGTCGCCCTGTCCAGGGGCGGCTGGCGATGCGAAAAAGCAGCGCCCGGCCGGGTCCCAAGTGGTCAAAGGGCAACATCCCTGCGACGTCTGCAGCCGGCATGCGTGCCGGCACGTCGCCGTGCATACTACGTAGCCAAACCTGCCCCAGGTCGGTTCCGCTCCAGACAGTTCGACGTCGGCCGCCGGCGGTGGTTCCCCGGTCGGCGGGCCCCGATGCTTGTCCAGAACTCTCCGTTTTTGGCGGTCAGTCGTGACGCCTTGGGCGTTCGGCCAACCCCGATCCCCACGCATCGGCCGGTTGAACCGGCACGGCCGCGGGACTCT
Source organism: uncultured Planctomycetaceae bacterium (assembly GCA_963828155.1). Taxonomy (GTDB): domain Bacteria; phylum Planctomycetota; class Planctomycetia; order Pirellulales; family PALSA-1355; genus CAWCAX01. Next base: position 63,883 of record CAWHDQ010000002.1, on the reverse strand, counting down.
CCAGACCGTACTTCGTCTGGCGTGTCGAAGATTATTCCACTCGGTTAAGATGTGGCACTTTCGCCTCAACTGCCCCGTGTCCTCCGTTGCCCCGAAGTCTCCGGCACTTTTTCAGGAAGCGGCATGCCCCCCCGGCAATCCAACACCGCCGCCGCCGATTTGTGTCGGTCGTTTCAAGCCGAGGCGGCCAAAATCGAACAAGGAGGCGGCCCCGCCGCCAGCGACCGCCAGCACGCCAAGGGCCGGCTGACGGCCAGGGAGCGGATCGGCCTGCTACTCGACCCCGGCTCCTCCTGGCTGGAAATCGGGCTTTGGGCCGGCTGGCAGATGTACCGCGAATGGGGCGGCGCCCCGGCCGCCGGCGTGGTCTGCGGCGTGGGCCTGGTGGCTGGCCGGCGGCAAATGATCATTGCCAACGACGCCACGGTCAAAGCCGGCGCGTTCTTTCCCGCCACGGCCAAAAAGGTGCTCCGGGCCCAGCGAATCGCCTGGCAGAACCGCCTGCCGCTCATATATCTGGTCGACTCGGCCGGCGTGTTCCTGCCGCTGCAGGAGGACGTCTTCCCGGACGAGGACGATTTCGGCCGCATCTTCCGCAACAACGCGGTGATCTCGGCCGCCGGACTGGGCCAGATCGCCGCGATCATGGGCAACTGCGTGGCCGGCGGCGGATATCTGCCCGTGCTCTGCGACAAGCTGCTGATGACCGACGGCTCGGGCTTGTACCTGGCGGGACCGCGCTCGTCAAAAGCGCGATCGGCCAGGAAGTCTCGAGCGACGACCTGGGCGGGGCCGCGATGCACTCGCAAGTCAGCGGCACGATCGACTATCGCGACCCGACCGACGAAGCCTGCCTGGAACGGCTGCGGCGGCTGGCCGGCCTGGTGCCGCCCGATCCGCCGCAGACGCAGCCCCCCTTTTCACGCATTGACGCCGTCGATCCCGCCCGGCCGGGCAGCGATCTGTACGAACTGGTCAGCCCCGACCCGCGGGACGATTACGAAGTGCGCGACGTCTTGGACGCGATTCTCGACGCGGGCACGTTCGACGCCTACAAGCCCGAGTACGGCCAGTCAGTCGTGTGCGGCACGGCCCGGCTGGGTGGATTCGCGATTGGCGTGGTGGCCAACCAGCATCACCGGATCAAGCCGGCCGACGGCCCGATCCAGTTTGGCGGCGTGATGTATGTCGATGGAGCCGAAAAGGCCGCCCGGTTCGTGATGAATTGCAATCAGGATTGGCTGCCGATCCTGTTTCTGCAGGACGTCAACGGCTTCATGGTCGGCCGCGAGAGCGAGCGGGCGGGCATCATCAAGTCGGGGGCCAAGCTGGTCAGCGCAATCAGCAACAGCCGCGTGCCCAAGCTGACGGTCATCGTCGGTGGCTCGTTCGGGGCGGGCAACTACGCGCTCTGCGGCAAGGCGTTTGACCCGCGATTGATCTTGGCCTGGCCCACGGCCCGCTGCGCGGTGATGGGGGCCGATCAGGCCACGTCGACACTTTTGGATATCACCGTTCGCAGCCTGGAGCGGGGCGGACATGCCGTCGACGCCGCCGAATTGGCCGCCCTCCGCGATCGGGTGAAGGGTGACTACGAGCGGCAGATGGATGTCCGCTACGGCGCTGCCCGGGGCTGGGTTGACGCGATCATCGACCCGGCCGACACCCGCGCGACGCTGATCGAGGCGCTTGAAATCGTCACTCGTCACGCCGAGCCCGAGCCGTATAAACTGGGAGTATTCCAGGTATAAAGCGTCGCCATCCCCATGCGGCGTGATGCGGGGGGCATTCGACTCCTGACCCCACACGATAGGACTCCACCCGAGCAGACCGATGGCGGTGACCTGCAAGATAGCCAACGCCGCCGGATTCTTGGGGGACAACCTCGACGCCCCGCGGCGGCTGGTCGAGGGTGCCGCGGTCGATTATCTGACGCTCGAGTATCTGGCCGAGCTGACGCTCTCGATTCTCGCTCGACAGCGCGAGAAAGACCCAGCGGCCGGCTACGCGGCCGACTTTCTCACCGTGCTCGAATCGCTCGTGCCGGCCCTGGCCACGCAGTCGCAGCTGCACCTGGTGACCAATGGCGGCGGCATGAATCCGGCTGGCTGCGCACGCCGGGCCGGCCAGTTGCTGGTTGGCGCCGGGTTGGGGCATTTGACGATCGGCGTGGGGACGGGCGACGACCTGCTGGCCCGGCTGCCGGAACTGCAACGGGCGGGCTGCCCCTTGACCAATCTCGACACCGGCGCAGCCGCTGGCAGAATTGAAAGAGCCGATCGCCAGCGCCAATGCCTATCTGGGTGCGCGGCCGATTGTCGAGGCGCTCGGCGGCGGGGCCCGGATCGTCGTCACCGGCCGCGTGGCCGACGCGTCGCTCACGCTCGGACCGGCGGTCTACGAGTTCGGCTGGAAATGGGACGATTGGGACCGGCTGGCCGGCGGCAGCGTGGCCGGACATCTGATCGAATGCGGGGCCCAGGTGACCGGCGGCTTGTATCGCCACTGGCGCAAAATGCAGCTGGCCCACGTCGGCTATCCGATCGCCGAAGTGGAAAGCGACGGCACGGCCACGATCACCAAACCCGCGGACACTGGCGGCCAGGTCAGCCGGGCGACGGTCGTCGAGCAGTTGGTCTACGAGATCGGCGACCCGGCCCATTATCTGACGCCGGACGTGGACGTCGATTTCACGACCGTCGAGGTGGATCACGTGGACCTCGACCGGATTCGGGTCCGCGGCGCGACCGGCCGGCCGGCGCCGAGCAGCTGAAAGTTTCGCTCGCCTACCGCGCGGCTACATGGCCAGCGGGCAGCTGTTGGTCTACGGCCCCGATGCTGTGGCCAAGGCCCAAGAATGCAGCTACCTGATCGAACAGCGCCTGCAGGATGCCGGAATCCGGCTCGACCAGGTCCACGTCGAGTGTCTGGGAGCCGGCGACGGCGTGCCGCCGGTTTCGCCGGCCCGGCGCGGGCCGCCCGAAGTGATGCTCCGGATCGCGGTTCGCGATCGCCGATCGGCGGCGGTCGAACGATTCACCAAGGAATTCGCCCCGCTGATCACCAGCGGTCCGCCGGGCCTGGCGGGCTACGCCGCGCCGCGGGGTTCGGTCCGGCCCGTTTATGCCTATTGGCCCACGCTCGTGCCGCGCGCGTTGGTTCGCCCGCAGGTGGAAGTTCGTTCGGCCGAAGACTGGGCCCAGGCAAATCGTTGAACGAAACAGCGGGCGGCGTCAGAGACCCGGGGGAATCGAGCGACTCGAGATTCGAACGATGACCGAAAAGCAACCGCAAACCGTCGAGCTCGGTGCGATCGCCCACGCCCGCAGCGGCGACAAGGGCAACCATGCCAACATCGGCGTGGTGGCCTATACCTCCGCCGGCTACGAGTACCTGGTCCGCCATCTGACGGTCGAACGGGTGGCCGAGTATTTTCGCGGCTTGGAGCCGACGGGTGTCGAGCGATTCTTGCTGCCGCGGGTGCAGGCGCTCAACTTCGTGCTGTACAATTCGCTCGGCGGCGGCGCCAGCCAGTCGCTGCGGATCGATACCCAGGGCAAGCTGCTGGGCACGGCCATCCTCCAACTGCCACTGCCGGCTCCCAGCGACCCCGGGCCCCTGCTCCGCCGGCTGTCGAGCGAAGCGGACTGAACGTGCAAGCTCGACGGAGCGGGAAGCGGGCTCGTGACGCGTGCCCCGCAGCCCGGCGTCGAGGGGTAAGGTCCGCCGCCCGCCGAATCCTGCTTCTTGCCCGAATCTGCTGAGAGCCGAACTTCATGGAACCTGTGATCAAAGTCCACGTGCATGGACCGGCGGGCACGATCATCCTCAACCGCCCCGAGAAGCGCAATGCCCTCTCGCGCGAGTTGATTGCCGAGCTGAAGCAGGCCCTATCCGACCTGCACCAGGAGCGGCGGGTGCGGGCCGTGATCGTCACCGGTGCCGGCAGCGCCTTCTGCGCCGGCATGGACCTGAGCGAAATGGCGGCCACCAGCAAGCTCGACGATCCCCAGACCCAGTGGCATCAGGACGCGCTCGATTATCTGGAACTGATCCAGGACATGCTCCTGTTTCCCAAACCGCTGATCGCCGCCGTCGTCGGACCGGCGCTGGCCGGTGGCGCGGGACTGGCCCTGGCCTGCGATATCGTCGTGGCCGGCGAAAGCGCGAAGTTCGGCCTGCCCGAGCCGCGCCGGGGTCTGGTCGCGGGCATCGTCGCGCCGCTCTTGGCCTTTCGCGTTGGGGCCGGCCGGGCCGGCTATCTGCTGCTAACCGCCGCGACGATCACCGCGACCGAGGCCCAGGCCTGCGGGCTGGCGCACGAGATCATCGCCGACGACAAAGTCTGGGCCCGGGCGCGCAAATCGCCGAATCGTGCGCCGCCAAGCGCGCCCAGTCGCTGCAGCTCACCAAGCGATTGCTCAACGAAACGATCGGCGAGCGGCTGGGCACCGAGCTCTCGATCGGCGCCTCGGCCAGCGCTACGGCCCGGACCACCGAAGCGGCGGCCGAGGGCCTCGCCGCCTTTTTGGAAAAGCGCGAGCCGAAGTGGTTCTGACGCGCTGCCGCTTCCGGCCCCCTCTCTCTTTCAGGGAGAGGGATTCGCGCATGGCCCCCTCTCCCTTTCAGGGAGAGGGTTGGGGTGAGGGTGTGACCACTCGCAAGCGACCCGTGCGTCACTTGGGTTCTTCACATCGCAGGTTCAATCTCGACACACCCGGCACGCTCCGATCGACATACCCGGCAGAGCCCGTTTCCGAGGCAACCAACCCTCACCCTGCCCTCTCCCTGGAAGGGAGAGGGATTCGCGCACGGCCCCCTCTCCCTTTCAGGGAGAGGGTTGGGGTGAGGGTGTGACCACTCGCAAGCCACCCGTGCGTGACTTGGGTTCTTCAAATCGCAGGTTCAATCTCGACACACCCGGGCACGCTCCGATCGACATACCCGGCAGAGCCCGTTTCCGAGGCAACCAACCCTCACCCTGCCCTCTCCCTGGAAGGGAGAGGGATTCGCGCATGGCCCCCTCTCCCTTTCAGGGAGAGGGTTGGGGTGAGGGTGTGTCGATCCGTGAGCCGCTCGGCGCGACATCCGCGGTGCTGCACCCTGCCGGTGAGTGCCAGCCATCAAACGCCCAGCGGCAACTTTCCGTCGTGCAGGGCGCTGGCCACCAGGGCGGCCCGGCAACCGCAGGCCGCAACTCGACCAAATCGGCCAGCCCGCGCACGCCGCCGCCTGCAATCAGCTCCAGCTCGGGAAATCGTCGTTGCAGTTGCCGGCACAGCGGACCGGTGCCGGCGCCGGTATTGCTGCCCACCCGGGCCAGGTCGAGTACGATCGTGCGGCGGATTCCGGACCGCACTGCCACGGCGACGATGTCCTCGGCGGCGAGCGAACCCCAGCCCGGCCCGGCGATCGGCACGCCCGCGCAGATCGAGGCTGAACAGGATCCGATCCGGCTCGATTGCCGTGGTCACTTCCGCGAGCGCCGCCGGATCGGCAAGCGACTCCAAACCCACGACCACGCCCGTCACGGCCGGGAGCTCCGCGGCGAAGTTCCGCAGCGCCGCGGCCCGCCGGGCAGCGCCGCAGCCGGCATCGATCCAGAGCTGGCAGCCCGTATCGGCCAGTTGCCGGTAGATCGCCCAGGCGGGCTCGTGGCCGGCGATGGCGTCGAGATCGGCCACGTAGAGCTGCGACAGTCCGCGTGTGGCAAACGCCCGGGCGACGGTCTTGGGGCGCGGGTCGGCGACGAGCGGGCTTTCGATCGGTCGATACTCGCTCCGCCGGCCCCCCTGCCCGCGCACGACCAGGCCCGCCATCAAGTCGACCGCCGGGACGAGCGAGAGCGGGAAGGCGTTTGGTGTAGTGGCGCAGAGTCGGACATGCTCATCGACGCTTGGAGTGAAGAATCTGGCACTCGCTGATTTACCTTGTTTTCCTCGGCCTGCACCCAGATTGCCTGGTTTGCCAGCGCCGGTTACAAATTGGTCAGGATCTCAGCCGACCCCTTTGACAGGTGGATGAGCGTGGGGTTAGATCAGGTGAACGTATCGTATCTTTGTTGGTCCAAGGCAAGGAGGGTGTGACTATGAGCAAGCCATCGCGTCGTCAGTTGCTGACGATGGGGCTGAAGGTGTTGGCCGTGGCCGTTCCCGTAGCGGTCGTGGCTTCGGCCAAGCCGGCCCAGGCGGGCCCTGGCCCGGTCGAGTACCGCCGTCGCCGCCGCCGTTGGTGGTGGTAGTGGGCGGTTGACATCTTTCCGCGTTGCGATGCGGCCACAGGATGGCCCGTTCCGAGCGGAAGCACGAATCGTTGGAGCCGGGTCCTGTGCGCACGGGGCCCGGCTCTTTTCGTTGAGAGACCACCGGCGAACCAAAGCGGCGGCTGATTCGTGTTCGCAGCAATCGGTTCGGTGCTTCCGCCGCCGATTGGGCGCATGCTTCGCGGCCACGCAATCGAGTGTTTTTGCCCCGTTTTGCCCGTGCGGCGAACGCATCGGGCGGCTCGGGCTCCCCTATCGGGGGGGAGTAAAACACTTTTTTTGAATTCCCATGTTCTACCGGCTTGTGTTTGACAACGCCGCGACTATAGTGGGCCGGCTAGTGTGTGCGAAGTGCCTGCCGGCTCGCGCGCGGCACGTCGTGAGTGAGGTCGAATCAAATCGTTCGGCTGGCGACGTTGCCGGAAGAAAGCACCGGCAAAGGCAGAAGCTGAGGAGTCGGTCGCAGCAGATTGCCAGCGAACTTTAAGATAAACACGTTTGCCGTGTTTGCCCACACGCTAAGTTGTGTTTTTGTTAATTTTGTTCGATTTTGGTTTACTTCTTGTTCGTTTTGTTCCCACAGTTGAGTACACCCCCTGTTTTCTTGCATGGAGAAAACCATGAAACGCTCGAATTGCATCGCTCTGGCCCTGTCTCTCGGTCTCGTCGTCATGCTGGGTAGCACCGCTTCGGCGTTGGACATTGCCGGTGTACCCGTCACGGCCGCGTACTACTTCAACAGCAACACGAACGACTCCTCCGGCAACGGCTATAACGGCACGGTCAATGGTGGCGGAACGGCCACTTATGTCGCAGCCCCCGCCGGCCAGACCGCATTTAGTTTCAATGGCAGCACGAACATTGCCACCACCACGACCGACAACCTGGGCCTGGTAGGCCAGTCCTTCACGGTGGACGCTTGGGTTAACTTCGCCGAATCCGACGGGCGGTGATCAAGCGGTCTTTGGCGCAGGGGGGCGGTGGCTACAATGCCGCCATGCACCTGCAAGAGCGCGGCGACACGATGATGATGGGTTTCTACTCGAACGACACCCAGTCGACCGGTCCGGCCATTGCCGCCAACACTTGGTACAACGTCGCCTGGGTTTACAATGCCTCGACTCAGACGCAAAGCATCTACGTCAACGGCGAACTCGCCACGAACGGCTCCTCGGGCGGCCATCCGGCCTTCGCAGGCACCGGCGAGACGGCGACCATCGCCAACGACTGCTGCGGCGGCCAGCTGAAGGGTGACATCACCCACTTGTTCGTGTGGGGCGGCACGGCCCTGAACCAGGATCAGATTCGGCAGGCCATGCTCCTGCCCGAACCGTCGAGCTTCGCCCTGATCGGCTTCGCCGCCGTCGGCTTGCTCGTCGCCGCCCGCCGCCGCCGGGCCTAAGCGGCTCGCCGCTGGTGTCAGCGCAGAAAAACGAGAAGCCCCGCGGTCAGGCCCGCGGGGCTTCTTGCATTTCGTGACCGCTCGCAGCGCCTCATTGGCCGCAGCGCTCGATTGGGCCCAGCATCTAATTGGCCGCAGGATCCAACTCGCCGCAGCACCTGTCCGCCCGCGATCGCGACGTTTCTCGGAGTCTCCTCAGTCGTCGCGTCCCGCCGAACCGGGCCGGACTGAGCGGCAAGGCGCGAGCCGCCGGTTCGATCCGAGGTGAAATCGGACCGGGCGTGGCAGGAGCTAAGGCCGGCACGAACGATACCGAAAACAAGCCAGGCACCCGAGACACCAGCGGCTAGCGCCGCGCCGCTCACGCCTGGAAGCTCCAGGCCATCCCGTTTCACGGGCAAAGTGTCGTGGCCGCGGCCACGATGTTGCGCCGCCGTTTTGCAGGCTGAAAGGGTTGCCCGGTATTGGACTGGTCGCGCCGCCTGCCCGCTAGTTGCGGAACTTGTCCTTCGTGGACAGATCGGTGTAGAGCGGCATGTGGCGGTAATAGACTTCGAGGATCATGGTGGCCAGGGCCGTGCAGTAGAGCCGGCCGCCGGGCGCGAAGCCGTGGTCCGAGCCCTCGAAGTGCCAACTGCCGCGGGTGTGCCCCTGGTCGAACTGGGTCTTGACCAGGTAGTCGCGCATCGCGACGTTCCACCGCTGCCAGTCCGAGCCACCGTAGTGGTGCATGACCTGCGTGGCGTAGTAGTCGTAGTACAGGTTGTTGCGCGGCGGGCCCGACTTGTCGAGCGAGGGGCCCAGCTGCACCAACCCGGCCACGCCCTGCTGCAGCGCGGATTCTCCCGCTCCCAGCCCATGTACATCCGGCACAACAGGCCGATGGCCGAAGTGGCCGGTCCGTTGCCCGGTCCGGTGTAACCGTAAAACGAACCGTTGAAGGTCTGGACCGAATCGAGAAAGTAGCCGGCTTTGACGATCGCCTCGGGCGGCACCTTCAGATACGCCATGTGGGCCTCTTAGCGCCATGACCTGCCAGCCGACCACCGAGGTATCGCCGGCCTGCTGGGGATAGTACCGCCAACCGCCGGTCGCGGGATTGGGGTCCTGGGCCCAGACGATGAAGTTCACGGCCCGCTGGGCCGGATCTTGCAGCCATTTGTCGTGGGTCATGCCGTAAGCTTCGCACAAGGCGATGGATGCCAGCCCGTGGCCGTACATCCGGCCGCCCGGTTCGAGCAGGCTGGCCCGATCTCCCTCGACGTGCGTTGAACGCACCAGGAAATACAGCCCCTGCTCGATCGTCCGCTTGTATTTGCCCTGGTGGTGGGTTTCGCCGGTCCCGAGGAACGGCAACAGGGCCATCGCCGTGGCGGCAATCTTCGACTGGGCCAGATTGCCCGGGTCTTTGCAGCGTCCCTTGCACTTGGGCGAGGCCCGATGGTCGAACGACCAACTGCCGTCGGTATTTTGATGCTCGGCCAACCATTTGAGGGCCTTGTCGACCGCCGCTTCGCTGGCCGGGGTGCCGCCGCCGATCGCCACCAGGCGGGCTCGGCTACCGGCGCTGAGCCGGTTCTGCAGCGAATGGCCGATCGAATCGCCCACGCCGGCCATCAGGTCGCCCAGCCCCTCGCCGTTGCCCGGCATGCCGATCCCGAGCGGGCTGGTATTTTTCGAGCCTGCGCCGGGCAGCGCAGATCGAAGTCGGGCACCATCGGTCCGAGATTGGTTTCGGCCAATTGGCTATTGATGTCGGGCACGGTCGGGCCGGGCACGTTTTCTTCTGCCTTGGCTTCCGGCGCGGCCGTCAGATCTTGCTGCGGCATGTTCTCGAGCGCCTCTTCCGCTTCGCCGGCTTGCGAGCCGCCGTAGGTGCCCGTCTCGACGACATTGCCACCTTCGTCGACCAGGCCGTAGTGCGGCGCATTCAAAACCGACCCGGTCGCCAACAAGAGCAGCAGTCCGAGGTGCAGGACCGTGCTGGTCAGCCAACTGGGCATTTGCGACCAGATGCTGGACTGGAGCAGGTCGTCGACCGGCGAATCCGCAGCAGCGGACGCGGCGGCCGGCGGCGGCTCGGGCGGCGCTGCGACTGGTCGGCACCGGCGGCGGCGAGGTTTTGGTCGAATCGCCGGGGAGCGGCGGTGGTGCAGCTGACGGCTCGGTGATTGCCGGCGCCACGGCATTTGGTTCGGGCGGGGTGCTGCCGACACCACTGGACGATCGAGGGAGCGCCGGAGGCGCTGCGCCGTTGGTGCCGGTCGGCGGCAACGACTCGCCGGCTTCGAGCGATAGTCCGTCGTCCAGCACCGGATTGGCGCCGGGCCTGGCCGGCAGCGGCGGAGGCGCGGCCGCCCCAGGGGCCGGCCGATCCGGGCCGGGAGCCGCGCGGGGTCGAGCGGCACTCTGGTCGCGACCGTGCTCTCGGCGGGTAGAACAGTTCCGGCCATCGTGTTTGACCTGCAGCCTTTTTCCCTGGTCCGGCGCGGCTCGGAGTGCGCGCTGCGGCCCACCTATTCAGTTTACGCAAGTTGTGCACAAAGTAGACACGGCCCCGAGAACAATTCCGCCCCCGCTGGGTCGATTTATCCCGACTGCACCGGCTGAAACCGGGCTGTTGTCGGCCCGCCCGCCGTCCCTGGGATGCATTTTTCCCGGGCGGGGCCCAGGGGAGGGGCGAATTCAAGCCCCCCCACCCGGCTCGGGTAGCTCCGGCGCGACGAGCCCCGGTGCCACTGGCCGCAGCGCGATGGCCCTGGTCAGGGAGCGGCAAAAAGGAGTACAATCTGCGGTTCGATTCCCCTACCGGGATGAAACCGGGCGGCCGCGGGCCGGTTCCGGGAGAAAGCCCGACTGGGCCCTGGGCCGGCTGACAACGGGGGCCGGGCCGGTAACTTTTGGCGGCAGCAGAAAGTCAATTGCGATGGCTAAGAGCAAGAAGAAGGTCGAAACCGTGTTCCTGGTCTGTGACGAGACCGGCGACTACAACTACACTCTGCGGCGCAAGTCGGGGGGCGAAAAACTCAAGCTGAGCAAGTATTCGCCCCGGTTGCGGCGGCACACGCCGCACACCGAAAAGAAGAAGTAGCCTGCGGGGAGCGCTCCCGCGCGCGCCCCGGGCCCTCGCTGTCAGCTGGCAGTTCTTTTTTTCGCTCTTTCCTTTGCAAGCGGCGCGCATAGAATTCGCGCGTTTGACAGCTATCGGCGGCGGCCGTCTTGCCGGCGGAAGGTTCTGACCTCCGCGGCAGAGGATCGCCGCCCACGAGCGTAGTTTGCCCGCGCTGCCGTTCGCCCTCGGAACACGAACGAGCCGGCGCGTCATTTCCATCGCACTCTTGGGGAGGAGGCGTGTCATGCTGCGCATGCACTGGAGTCGCGCTGCGCTGGTGGGGATTCTGGTCCTCGGACTGTCGATCGAGGCCCGCTCGGCTGGGCCCAAACAGGGCGCTGCAGTGAGCCGCTCCGGATCGACTGGAGCGGCGCCCGCGGGGCCCACAATCTTAGCGGATCCGCCCGCGGGACAGTTGCTCTCGCAGGCCGCCGCCCAACAATCGCTGGTCGGTCAGGTGATCGAGCGCGAGGTCGAGGCGGCGCTGCTCCACGCCCAGCAGACTCTGGCCGACGATCCGGCGGCCGCGACCGATGCATTGCGGTCGAATCTGCACCTGGTTTGCCGATCGCCCGAGCTTTCTGCTGAGCTTCGCGCGGCCCTCCGCGGCCGGTTGGAAGTCGCCTTGCACAGCGCCACTCGCCGGGCCGCCGAATTCGAAGAGCGGCAGCTGGCGGTGCAGCAGGCCCGGGCCGCCGCCGCCGAACGCACCCGGGTGGCGGGACAATTGGCCAGCCAGCAGCAGCGGATCGAGCAGTTGGCCGAGCGGTTCGGCGCCCTGATGAACGAGGGCCGCTACGGACTGGCCGAGAGCGTCGCGAGCCAACTCGATGGCGAACCATCGCCCGACGGCACCTTGGCCGCCACCAGTCTGCAGGGCAATGTGCGGTTGATCCGCGCGGTGCTCCAGTCGCAAGAGCAGCGCCGCGAGCGGCAGGACAAAATCGTCCGCGCGCTCGGGCTGGTCGAATCGGCCGGCACCGCGTTTCCCGACGACGAGCCGATCGTCTACCCCGAGGCCGAGGTCTGGCAAGCGCTGACGGTTCGCCGGGCGAAATCCTCGCGGACCGATTTGCACGAGCCAAGCCGAGCCACTGCCCGAATCACCCAGGCTCTGAAGGAACCGACCAGTTACGACTTCACCGAGGTCTCGCTCCGCGACGCCGTCGAATATCTGAAGGACTTGCACGGCATCGAGATTCAGTTCGACGCCAAGGCGCTGGAAGCGAGCGGCATCGACCTGGAAACCCCGGTCACGCAGAAGCTCGCGGGCGTCAGCCTGCGCCTCGGCCTTGCGGCTGCTCTTGGGGCCCTTGGACCTGACGTACGTCGTCGAGAACGAGGTGCTGCTGGTCACGTCCGTGGACCAGGCCGAGCACAAAACCGTCAGCCGGGTCTATCCCGTGGGCGATCTGGTCCTGCCGGTCCAACTGCCGCGGTTCAATTCGGGCTTCGGGCCCCCCGCCGGCTTTAACGGGCAAAACGGCCAGAATCGCAGCGGCGGCGGTTTCAACGGCGGCGGTTTCAACGGCGGCGGCGGCCCGATGATACCGGGGCAGAACGGGGGCAATAACGGGATGTTCCCGGGGATTTTCTAGCTCGCTGCGGTCCCGCGGGGGTCCGCCGGCCAGGTTGCCTTCGGGCGCGAAGGTGATCGATTTGCCGAAAATGCAAGCTCCCCTTCGGTGAGAGCGAATATTGCAAGCTGAGAGAACCGAACTAAAATGAAGGCTGCTCGTCAGTTAACGGAACACTGCAGGCACGATGTCTTTTCTTTGCCGGAGGTTGTTATGAGCTGTCGGCTAGGTCGATCGGTTTGGCCGCGGGCGATTGGGATTGGATTGCCGCTGGGCACCCTGCTGGCGTGCAGCGCCCTGTTCGCCCAAGTCGGCGGCGGCAAATCTGCGGTGCCGCTGGATCCGCCCGTTGGGGACGTGTACCGGCCGTCGGATCTCGATCGCGAGTTCAATCCGTCGCTGCTCGACAAGACGGTCGACCAGAACAACTTGATCGCTTCGGTCATCAAGGCCGACGTCGAGAACGAGTTGAAGGATGCCCGGCTGCGGATGGGCACCGATCCGATCGGCGTTCAGAACGCCCTGAAGGTCTCGCTGGAGCGCGTGCAAAAGTCCCCCGAGCTCAGCGATGCGCTGCGGGCCCAATTGCGCAACCAGATCCAGGGAGTCCTCAAGGAGACGAGCCGCCGGGCGACCGAGAAGGAGCAGCACGACATCGAGTTCGAGAGCGCCCGGGCTGCCGCTGAGGAACGCCTCCGCATTAATCAGTCGCTCGATCGCAAGCAGGAAAAAATCAAGCAGTTGATGGACCGCTTCAACTCGCTGATGTCGGAGGGCCGCTACCTGCTGGCCGAAGAAGCCGCGGCTGACGAAGTGCAAGCGATGGATCCGGACAATCCGGTGTCGGTGGCGGCCGTGCTCGACGCCCGGACCACGCGCGTATGTCACCGAAGCCCACGTCACCAACAGCACGCGCCGCAAGGCGGTGGTCGACTCGCTGGCTCAGGTCGAAATGGCGCACATTCCCTTCCCGGACGACCAGCCGATCGTTTATCCCGATGCGCAGGTCTGGGAAGAGCTGTCGCTGCGGCGGAAGAAGTGGAAGGACTTCGCCTCGGCCGACATCAAGGATCAGAAGGGGGCCGCGGCCCGGATTCGCAAGGCCCTCGACGACCCGACCAGCATCGAGTTTGTCGAAGCTCCGCTGCAGGACGTGGTCGACTACCTCAAGGATCTGCACAACATCGAAATCCAGATCGACACCAAGGCCCTGGAAGACGCCAGCATCGGGCCCGACACACCGGTCACCCGCAACCTCAAGGGCATCACGCTCAAGAGCGCCTTGCGGCTGATGTTGGGCTCCATGGACCTGACCTACGTCATCAAGAACGAAGTGCTGATGATCACCACCCCGGAAAAGGCCGGCAACGAGCTGGTGACCAAGGTCTATCCCGTGGCTGACCTGGTGATTCCGATCCAGGTCATGCGGATGGGCGGCGGCGGTGGCGGCTTCGGCATGGGTGGCGGCATGGGCGGCGGCATGGGCGGCGGCATGGGTGGTGGCATGGGTGGCGGCATGGGCGGCATGGGCGGCGGCATGGGTGGCATGGGCATGGGCATGGGCGGCATGGGCGGCATGGGCGGCGGTGGCGGCGGATTCTTCAGCGTGCCCGACGCCCGGTAATCCTTGTACCCCCGACGTCCGACCGTCCAACCCAAGTGCAATTCAACCGGCCGACTTCTCACGCAGAGGTCGGCCGGTTTTTTCGCGCCGCGACTTGGCCTCGCAGCGCGACCGCAGCTGCGGCGCCGCCGGGCGCGCGGCCTGCGCTTGCCGCCAGCGAATCGATCTGCTTCAATGCACGACGCTTTCATCGCCGCTGCCGCCGTCGGGCGGATCACCTTCAGGGACGGACATGGCCAAGCAGTGGAGGATCCACCCGCACGATGCTGCGCGAATCGCCGAGTTGGCCCGCCGGGCCGGCATCTCGGCCGTGGCCGCGCAGCTGCTGATCTGCCGGGGAATTGCCGATCCGCAGGCGGCCCGGACGTTTCTCGCCGGCGCTGTCCGGCTTGCTCGATCCGGAGGAGTTGCCCGGCGCCGCCGCCGCGGCCGAGCGCTTGCTGGCTGCCGTCAACGCGCGGCGGAAGATCGTGATCTACGGCGACTACGACGTCGACGGCATGACCGGCACGGCCCTGCTCTGGCTCTGCCTCCGCTTGCTCTCGGCGGAGGTCAGTTATTACGTGCCCAACCGGCTTGACGAAGGGTACGGGCTGAACGCGGCCGCGCTGGCCACGCTCCGCGAGCGCGGGGCCGAAGTGATCGTCACGGTCGATTGCGGCATCGCCAGCCTGGAGGAAGCCGCCCGAGCCCGGGAACTGGGCCTGGAGCTGATCGTCACCGACCATCACTCGCTGGCCGCGGAACTGCCGGCCGCGGCCGAGATCGTCCATCCCGCGCTCCCCGGCTCGCGGTACCCGTTCGTCGGGTTGTGCGGGGCGGCGGTGGCGTTCAAGCTGGCCTGGGCCCTCTGCCAGCGGGCGAGCCAGTCGAAGCGGGTCGGCGAGCCGATGAAGAACTTCCTGCTCGACGCCGTGGGCCTGGTGGCCCTGGGCACCGTGGCCGACATGGTGCCGCTGGTTGGCGAGAACCGGATCTTTGTCCGCCACGGGCTGGTCAGCCTGAAGGCCCGGCCGTCGATCGGCCTGGGGGCATTGATGAAGCTGACCGGGCTCAACCAGAAGTCGGCCCTGGCTAGCGAGGACGTGGCCTTTGCCATCGGGCCACGGCTCAACGCCGCCGGCCGGCTCGGTCAGGCGATGCTCGGCGTCGAGCTGCTCGTTACCGCTTCGGCCGAACGGGGTCAGGCTCTGGCCGAGTACCTGCACGAGCTGAACGGCAGCCGCGATAGCTTGGAACGGAGCGTTTACCTGGCGGCCCGCAAACAAGCCCAGGACGAGTTCGACGTTGCCGGCGACCCGGCCCTGGTGCTGGCGAGCCGCGGCTGGCATGCCGGCGTGATCGGGATCGTGGCCGGCCGCCTGGCCGAAAAATTTCATCGCCCGGTGGTCCTGATTGCGCTCGACGAGCTGGGCATCAAGCCGGCGGTCGGCTCGGCCCGAGGGATCGCCGGGCTCGATCTACACGCCGCCCTTTCCGAGTGCGGCGAGCACCTGGTCGCGCACGGCGGGCACGCCGCCGCGGCGGGGCTCAAGATCGCCGAAGACCGGGTGGCCGGGTTTCGGGCGGCCTTTTGCGAAGCGGTCAGCACGTCGCTCGGCGGCCAGGCCCGCATCGCCGAGCTGGCGATCGATGCCGAAGTGCCGCTCTCGGCCCTGTCGCTCGAGGCAGTGGGCGAGCTGGAGCGGCTGGCCCCGTTCGGCCAGGGCAATGCCCGGCCGCTGCTGTGCGCCTCGGACGTCACGCTCGCCGAGCCCCCCCGGCGGATCGGCGGCGGCGAGCGGCACCTGGCGCTGCGGCTGGTGCAGCACGGCGTCGCGCTGCGGGGCGTGGCCTTCGGCGGCGGCGAATGGGCCGAAGAATTGGGCGGACATGCCGGGCCGATCGACATCGCCTTTCGCCCCGTGATCAACGAGTTCCGCGGCCGGCGGAACGTCGAATTGCAGGTCTGCGACTGGCGGACCGCGGCTGCCGCGGCGGCGGGCGCTGATCGGGCCGCCGCGGTCGTCCACTGAGCAGCTTCCGCTCCAGGGGGTACTCGGCGTCCGCCGCCTGCGGCGACCGAATGCCGCTCTCGCAATCGCCATCCTCCGCCCCTTGGTCGCCGGCCGCTCAGCCGAATTGGCATTCCGGCCGCGCGGTTTCATTCTCGTCTGGATTCTGCCGGCGCCAGGCCCGATACTGGGGGCGGAGCTGAGCAAGAGCGGCAAGCTTTGGACCTGTGGCATCGATACCACCTTGGACCAGAGGGACCCGCGATGGATCTTGCCGCATATGCCGACGACCGCCGGGCGATGGTCAAGCAGCAGCTACTGCGGCGCGGCATCGGCGCGCGGCGGGTGCTGGAGGCCTTCGAACGCGTGCCGCGCGAATGGTTCGTGCCGCGCTCCTTCGAGTCCGAGGCCTACGCCGATCACGCGCTGGGCATCGATTGCGAGCAGACGATCAGCCAGCCCTACATCGTCGGGCTGATGACCGAAGCCCTCGACCTGCACGGCCGCGAGAAAGTACTGGAAATCGGCACCGGCAGCGGATATCAGACCGCGATCCTGGCCGAGCTGGCCGGCAGCGTGATCAGCATCGAACGGCACGGCCAGCTCTCGCTGGGTGCCCAGCGGATTCTCGAACGACTCGGCTACCGCAACGTGCGGCTGGTGATCGGCGACGGCACGCGCGGCCTGCCGGCCGAAGCTCCGTTCGACCGAATCATCGTCACCGCCGGCGCGACCGAGCTGCCGCCCGCGCTCGTCGAGCAGTTGGCCGAAGGCGGGATCCTGGTCATCCCCGTCGGCGCCGAGCATGCCCAGATGTTGCAGGCGATTCGCAAAGAGCACGGTGCGCTGCACGTGACCGAGCTGTCCGGCTGCCGCTTCGTGCCGCTGGTCGGAAGCTGAGAAAGGCAGAAGGCAGAAGGCAGAAGGCAAAAGGCAAAAGGCAAAAGGCAAAAGGCAGAAGGCAGAAGGCAGAAGGCAAAGGGCAAAAGGCAAAAGGCAAAAGTACGAAGAGGGGTACGGCCTCGGCGGGACGAGCGAGCCGCGGGGTTCATCCCCGCGGTTTGTAGAGCGGATTCGGAAGGAGATGAGGGGATGCGGCAGGGGATACGGGAGATGGCGGAAGAGATGTTGAAGGCGGACGATGAATCAAAACTTCGTTTTTTGCCTTCTGCCTTCTGCCTTTTGCCTTTTGCCTTTTGCCGTTTGCCTTCGCCCTCACTCGGGCCGAGTGAACAGTCGCGGGTCGACGGTCGGCAGGACGTCGAGCTTGACGACCTTCAGCTCGACCAGCCGGTGCTGTCGCGGAAGCTGGCCATCTGCATCGGCACGTCGACGCCGGCGATTTTCCGGTAATCGGAATAGACCGTGCGAATGGCGACCGCTCCGGCCGACGCGTCGACGAGCTCCTTATTGCAATACAGCAAGTGGCCGGTGCGGTTGTCGAACACGTTCGTGCCCAGCGGCTCGCCGCCCCGGCGGACCGCGATCCAGGTCTGGTCGGGCTGATCGGCCGTGAGCCGCTTGAGCTCGACGCCCGGGCGCGCATCTCCAATAGGCCGCCCAGCACCGAATAGGGAAACGCGTTGTTGCGGTCCGACTCGGGCGTCAGTTCCTGGACCTCGCCGGCCCCGGGGCCGGCGATCGACTTGACCCAGCCTCGCTGGCCGTCGATCACGGTGAGCATTTTCAGGACCAGCTTGCCGTCGCTGCAGGTCGCTTGCGCCGCAGGCGGCTGGGCAGATCGAACGTGTCGACGATCGTGAACTGGCCGCTCACGCCGGGGGCGAATCCGCCGCGGCCGACGATCTCGACCCGGCCGCGCTGCAAGCGGTCGATGTTCTGCTCGCCGCCGCAGGCCGCGATCGCCCGGTCGAGAACGCTGCGCGGCGAGTCGACCTGAATGGACGCAGTCGGCGGCTTGGCCCCGCCGGGCCCGTCAATGAGCGACACGATCTGGTCGCAGCCTGTCGCCGCCAGCAGTCCGCAGCACGACAGCAGAGCGATCCTTGGCAACGAGCGGGACATGGCGCGGCCCAAGAAATCCGAGGAAAACGCGGCCGGTCCGGTCCGTGCGCAGGCTGCGAAACGTAGCGAAGCGGGCCGATTCGCACCAGGGCAGTCGAATCGAGTCCTGCGCAAGAAGCCGGGCAGAATTGTCCGCAGATTGCAGATTTCGCAGAGAAGACGAAGCTTCGCCGCCACTTTCCTAGATGTCAGCTGGCGGCGGCCAGCAATCGTGACGCGGCTTCACAGCGGCAATCTTTGAAATCTGCGAAATCTGTGGATAAATCCACCCTGAATCCGCCGTTCGGCCGCGAAGATACTGTCGCCCCGACTTGGCGACGCAATTACGAAGGACTGCCCACCGCGGCCGGGCGCTCGTAGGTCCGGCCGGCGGCCGAGCCGTTGGCCCCCGCGTTGCGCAGCGCGATCTGATACAGCTCCTGGCCGGCCTTCGAGGGATACTCGCCGGTGATGCAGGCCTGGCAGAGCTGGTCGCTGTCGAAGCCGATCGCCCGGGCGATCGATTCGACGGGCAGATAGCGGAGCGAATCGGCCCCCAGCGTGGCGGCCATTTCGACCTGAGCCTCTTCGGTCAGGGCGGTGCCGTGCAAGAACCGCGGCGCGAACAGCTCGTTGACCGTCGACATGTCGATCCCGTAGAAGCACGGAGCGATGATCGGCGGGCAAGCCACGCGGACGTGGATTTCGCGGGCCCGGCCCAGCTCGCGAATCCGATTGAGCAGCACCTTCATCGTCGTCGAGCGGACGATCGAGTCTTCGACCAGCAGCACCCGCTTGCCTTCGAGCACTTCGCGCAGCGGCGTGTACTTGGTCTCGGCCTTCCGCTTGCGGTTGCTGCTCCCCTCGATGAACGTGCGTCCGCTGTAGCGATTGCGGATCAGCCCTTCGAGCGAGGGCACCTTGAGCTTGAACGCCATCGCGTCGGCGGCGGCTTTGCTGGTGTCGGGCACGGGCACGACGATCGTGTCTTCGTCGATCGGCACGGTTTCCAGCCGGGCCAGCTCTTCGCCCAGCGCCTTGCGCGACAGATAGACGCTGCGGTCATCCATCGTGCTGGCCACGTTGGCGAAATAAATCCACTCGAAAAAGCAGTGCGCCCGCCGCGGACTGGCGGCGAACCGGTGGACCTCGAACTTGCCGCCCGTGATCGTGATGCACTGGCCGGGGAGCAACGACTTGATGCTCTCGGGGGCAAAGCCCAGGTTCAAGAGGGCCACGCTCTCGCTGGCCGCGGCGAACAGCGGCCCCTCGATCGCATAGCTCAGCGGCTTGAGGCCCAAGGGGTCGCGGGCCACGAGCATGTCGCCCAGCGAATTGAGCAGCACCAGGCTGTAGGCCCCGTCGAATCGCTGGCTGATCGACCGCATCACGTCGACCAGCGCCGGCCGGCGGTCGCCCGCCATCTCGCGGCCGATCTCATGCATGATGATTTCGGTGTCGGTATCGCGGGCCAGATGGTTGTCGCTATCGGCCAGCAGGCCCTCGCGCAGCTCCTGGTAATTTGCCAGCTGGCCGTTGAAGGCGAAGCTGAACCACTTGTGCTTTTGCACGTGGTGCCGCTCGAACGGCTGGGCGTAGTTGCGGTCGTCGCAGCCGCAGGTGGCATAGCGGACGTGGCCGATGGCGGCCCGGCCCGAATGCTTGCGCATCAGGCTCTCGAACTTGCCCCGATGGCTCAGCCGGAAAACTTCGCTGACCCCGCCCAGCTCCTTATACGTGTCGATCAGCTGGTTGCGCTTCGGGATTCCAGGTGGTCATGCCGGCCGAAAGCTGGCCGCGATTCTGGATGTCGAGCAGCATCCGCGGCATCAGCCGCGAGATTTCGTCGGGCCCCTCCTCGGGGCACAGCGGGCTGCGCTCGCGGGACGGCAAATGGTAGATCGCCGCAACGCCGCATTCGTGAAACAATTCGCTCATCGAGGGCTGGCTCGCGGGGTGGAGGGTTCCTTCCTGCCGGCTGGCCCGTCGAGCAAACTGTCGCGGCGCACTGCACTGGACGCTTGCTGCGCAAGACCAGCGCCTTCTGCCGCTTTGTTGACCGCTCGCCCGACTGCCTCCGCCAACCGTCATTGTATGACAGCGAGCGGGCTTTCACAACCGAGCGGAAAACGCGGGTGCAGCGAGGCCCCGTATCTGCGAACACCGCAGAAACTAAAATCCTCTCGCTCAATCGGCCGCGACGCCCGAGAATCCTCCACAGATTTCGCAGATTTCGCAGAGCGGCCGGTGGCCGCAACCAAAACGGGATGGATGAAGGACGCGGCTCCTTGGACTAAGGTGTGGTTAGCAAAACTGCACTTCAGTCTTCAGGAGCCGCGCCATGAAGCGTTTTTTACAGCGCCATCTGGGCCGTGTCATCGGGGTGTTGAACGGTTTTGATCGATTGCGGTTCCGGGGAACGCTGCGACCGTTGGCTCACACCGGCGGAATGATGGAGTTTCTCTGGGGGTCGCAGGTGTTGCTCAAGGACTTCAAGCAATACGTGCTGGGCGTGACCGAGCAGGTGCGGCAGTCGCTGGTCAAATTGGCAGCGGACGCCGACCGACCGGTGAAGTATCTGGCCAGCAGTTCCACGGACAAGGAACAGGTTGCGCGGCGGATTGCCGCGGCCGACGACGTGCGCCAAGGGCTCGTGTGCGTGCTGACCTGCGTCGAGGTGTGCCGCTCGTACGACGTCCACCGCAATCGACAGACACGGCACTTGGAGTTGCAGAGTTGCCAACGTAAGTGCCTGCACTCGTATGCCTACTTCATTCATCCCCGGCTGGGCTGGATGCACGCCCGGTTGCAGACCTGGTTCCCCTTCGACTTGCGGATCTATCTCAACGGCCGCGAATGGTTGTGCCGCGAACTGGATCGGGAGGGCGTCGCCTATTTGCGACGCGAGAATTGTTTGACCCGGGTCGCAGACGTTCCACGTGCCCAGCGGCTGCTCGACAAACAATTGCGGATCAACTGGCCCGATCTGTTGGACTCGATTGCCGCCCAGGTCTTTCCCTTACGAGGCAGCGTGCTGGCGTCGTGGCCCATGAATTACTACTGGTCGCTCGACGAGAGCGAATGGGCCAGCGACGTGATGTTTCGCTCGGCCGGGCAATTGGCCGAGTTGTATCCGCGACTGGTGCGGCACGCGATGAGTTCCTTCGGCACCCGCGAGGTGTTGCGATTCCTGGGGCGCAAGGTGCCTACCCAGCGAGGCCTCTACTGGGGACGGTTCGAGAAGGAGCTGACCAGCGATCTGCGTCAACGCCCCGAGGGGATGCGGGTCAAACACCGGCTGGGCCGCAATTCGCTGAAGATGTACGACAAGCAAGGCTCGGTGTTGCGGATCGAAACGACCATCAATCACCCCCGGGACATGAAAGTGTTTCGCCCCAAGGAGGGGGACGCTCGCGGCGGCAAAGCCTGGCGCTACCTCGCGCAAAGGCGTGGCCGACACCCATCGCCGGGCCCAACTCTGCCAGGCCGCCAACGAGCGCTATCTGGACGGGCTGGCCGACGTGGATGAAACGACCGCCCTGGCCGAAATCGCGGAACCCTTGTGCCGTCCCGTCCGGCGGCAGGACCAACGCGCCCGCGCGCTCAACCCGCTTTCGGCCGATGACGCTCGGTTGTTGGCAGCGATCAGCCGCGGCGAGTTCGTCATCCACGGATTCCGCAATCGAGACCTGCAGCCGTTGCTCTACGACTCCGCCGCCCCCGACCAGCAACAGCAGCGGCGCCGATCGGCCGCCGTGACGCGTCGGATCCGGCTGCTGCGGGCCCATCGCCTGATCCGCAAGGTTCCCAAGACCCACCGCTATCTCGTCACCAGCAAAGGGCGTTTGGCAATCACCGCGTTACTCGCGGCCCGACAAGCAGATACCGCAAAACTCACCGCCGCCGCGTGAAAAAATCTTCGCCAAACGGAAAGAAGTTGCCGGTTAGTAGTGCAGAGCGGAAAGAAGAGGCGCTCGTTTGCCTTGCCGAGCTTGCGGCACCGCAGCCGCCCTTCGCTCCGCGTCCTTCCTTCCGAAACCTGTGAAATCTGCGAAATCTGTGGATGTTTAGCCACCCAATCGCCGCGCGATTTCCGTGGCGATTTAGCGGCAACGAATTATTCCGGGCGAAATGGCTTGTGCACCTCGTAGCGTTCGCGTTGCTTCGCCCCCCATTCGACGCACTGCGGGTTCTGGTCGAGCACCATGGCCTGATCGTGGTACTTGATCGCCGCGTCGAAGTCGCCGGTCAGCGAGCAGGCTGCGGCCAGGATGTAGCAGCAGCGGTGATCCGACCAATCGATCAGCTCGCAGGCCCGTCTGGCATGCTCGACGGCGCCGCCGGATCGCCGGCGGCGATCTCGCGTCGCGTAATGAGCAGGTTCGCCAGATTGACATGAGCATTTGCGTCATCGGGGGCC
Organism: uncultured Planctomycetaceae bacterium; assembly: GCA_963828155.1. Taxonomy (GTDB): domain Bacteria; phylum Planctomycetota; class Planctomycetia; order Pirellulales; family PALSA-1355; genus CAWCAX01. Next base: position 41,488 of record CAWHDQ010000002.1, on the reverse strand, counting down.
AGTTGAAGGGCGCGTTCAAAGTCCGCCTCCGCTTTGTCGTACTCGCGTTTTGCTCCCCAGGCCGCGGCCCGCTGGTTCAGCGATTGCGGGTCCCGTGGATCAAGGCGGATCGCCTGATCCAGGTCTGCGATGGCCCTGTCGAATTCATCGAGTTTGCACCACTCGCGGCCGCGGAATACGTACCAGCGTGCGTCGGCGGGCTTCAGTCGAATGATCTGGTCGAGGTCCGAAATCGCGCGGGGCTGCTCCTCTTTCTGAATCAGGATCCCCGCGCGATTCACGAGGGCTTGGTAATAATCCGGGTCGAGGCGGATCGCCTCACTGTAATCGGCGATCGCCTCGTCGAAGTTCCCGCGTTGCTGCCACGCCATGCCGCGGTTGAAATAGATTCTGGGTTCGTGCCCCTCCAGCGCAATTGCACGGTCATAGTCCTGCAGCGCTTGCTCGAATTCGCCCGCCCCTTGGTATTCAAGTGCTCGATTGGCATAGGCCTTCGCGTAGCCGGGGTCGAGATTGATCGCCTTCGAGTAATCGGCCAGGGCTTGAGCCAAATGTTTTTTCGCGGTCCAGGCATTACCGCGATTCAAATAGGCAACGGGCTCGTCGGGCCCGAGTCGGACGGCTTCGTTTAGGTCCTTGATGGCACCGTCTGCCTCGCCCGTTGCAAGCCGAATCATCCCTCGGTTTCCGTACGCATTTCGATCGCGAGGATCGAGGCGAATTGCCTCGTCGAGGTCCAGGCGGGCTTGCTCGACATTTCCCATTTCAAACCATGCGGCACCGCGATTGCCGTAGGCATGCGCGTCGACCGGGTTGAGCCGAATGGCCATGTTGCAGTCGGCGATCGCTCGGTCAAATTGCTTTTTTCCCAACCAGGCAGCCGCGCGATTGTCATAAGCATTAGCGTGGCCCGCATCGAGTCTCAGTGCCTGGTCGCAGTCGGCGAGGACCCGGTCGTAGTGCTTCATTGCGAGCCAGGCCGCAGCGCGATTTGAATACGATGCCGCATCGCTTGGATCCAACTGGACGGCCCGGTCGAGGTCGGCAATCGCCTGATCGTACTGCTTGCGTTCCACCCTGATCGCGCCGCGGTGTCGGAGAAACTGCACGTCGGCTGGATCGAGCCGAATCGCCTGATCGAGGTCAGCCAGAGCGCGGTCGAGCTGGTTTTGCATTGCGAACAGCATTCCGCGGTTCATGTAGTTGTACGTATCGAGCGGCTCCAGCCGGATGGCCTCGTCGAGATCGGCGAGTGCCTTGTGCGGCGCGCCTCGTTCGTGCCAGATTCGTGCCCGCTCGTAATACGCATCGGCGAGCCTCGCGTCGAACCGGACCGCTGCATCCAAGTCGGAGAGGGCACTCGATTGGTTTTGTTTTTCGCGCCAGGCGATGGCGCGGCGTTCGTAGGCTCGGGCATAGCGCGGCGCCAAACGGATTGCTTCGCTCAAGTCGGCCAATGCGACGTCGAACTCATCGTTGCGGATTGCCAGGCAACCACGCAGATAATAGGCACGGGAGGCCTTCGATTTGTCGGCCACACAGCGCGTGTAATAATCCTTCGCTTCTTCCAGACGCACGACCTGACTCTGGCGGACCCAGGCCTTATGCAGCTTGCCAACCCAGAGCCAATCGCCTTGCACGGCTTGTACGGTCCAGGGCAGACCCAGCGAATCGACATCCACGCGTTTCGCGCCGATCATGGCGACCGCATCCACGCGGGGCATCACCCTCATGCCCTGCCAGGAAGACACGAACTTGGCTTCCACGGAGGCCGCCGTCAGCAACACGGCCACCAGCGAGAGGGTCGCAGCGCGCATCGTTCGGTCCTCCTGACCGGTGTATAGCGGTTTCAGCAAGCAGCCCATTCTACCGGGCCCCGCCGCGGCAACCCAAGACCGGCTTGCCCGCGGACTCCGGGCAATCGACAGGGTTTTGATCCGTCTGGCGGCTCGTTATGATCTACCGGATGAACGACCTGTTGCGCCAGGAAATCGCCACCGCCGCCCATACGATCATCGTTAAGGTGGGCACCCGGGTGCTGACCAGTCCGGGCGGCACGCTCGATCAAGAGCGGGTCGCCCAGCTGGCCGAAGAGCTGCACCGGCTGGCCGCCACCGGCCGCAAGGTGGCCCTGGTCACCAGCGGCGCCGTTGGGGCCGGGATGGGTCAATTGGGCCTCGCCAAGCGGCCGACCAGTCTGGCCGAGCTGCAGGCCGTCGCCGCGGTCGGGCAAAGCCATCTGATCGAAGCCTACGACCGCGGCCTGCGGGCCCACGGCCGGCACGCGGCGCAGCTCTTGCTCACGGCCGAAGACCTGGACGACCGCACGCGGTATCTCAACGTGCGGAACACAATTCTGGCCCTGTTCGAGTTCGGGGCCGTGCCGATCATCAACGAAAACGACACCGTCAGCGTGGCCGAGCTCAAAACCACCTTCGGCGACAACGACCGCCTGGCCGCGATGGTCACCAACCTGGTCCGGGCCCCGCTGCTGGTGCTGCTCTCCGACGTCGAAGGTCTTTACGACGGCGACCCGAAAGAGGCCGGCTCGAAGCTGGTGCCGACCGTCACCCGGCTCGATGCCCAGATCCTGGCGATGGTTCGCGACAAGGCCACGGGCTTGAGCAAAGGGGGCATGGCCAGCAAGATCGAGGCCGCCCGGATCGCCACCACCGCCGGCGAAAACGTGATCATCGCCAGCGGCCGCCAGCCCGGCAACCTGGAGCGGATCATTCAGGGCGAGCAGGTCGGCACGCTGTTCGTGGCCCAGGGGCAATCGCTGCGGTCGTGGAAGCGCTGGATCGGCTTTACCTCGCAGCCCCGCGGCCGGCTGACCGTCGACGACGGCGCCCGGCGAGCGATCGAGCAGCAAGGCCGCAGCCTGCTGGCCATTGGCCTCAAGGACATCACGGGCACGTTCGACAAGGGCGATCTGGTGGCGGTCGCCGATCCGCAAGGGGCCGAGTTTGCCCGCGGGCTGACGAATTATTCGAGCGACGCCCTGGCCCGGATCAAGGGCCTGCGGACCGACGACATCGCCGCCGTGCTCGGCCAGTGTCCCTACGTCGAGGTGATTCACCGCGACAACATGGCGGTGACGACGCAGGAGAGAGGATAGAGGTTAGAGAGTAGGGAAAGCTGATAGCCGGCGGCGGGCGACCGCCGGTTTGCCCGATCAACGATACCATCATTTGCACCCTCGCCACGATCGACGCGCCGGCAACCCTAACCCGCTCCCGCGCTGAGCAACGCCATCAGCCAGATGAAGATCGCCATGCACGCCAGCAGGAGCACGAGCGTCCGCCCCATTGGTGCGGTGGCCGCCGGCTCCAGCCAGCCCACGAGCAGCGCAGCCCAGCGAGGTCGTCACCAAGACGGCAGTCGGCGAGCGGTAATGGCAGGCGGCGGCGATGACCGCTACGGCGACCGTCGCCGTCAGCAAGTGGCCGATGCGAAATTGAATCCGTCGCGGAGTTTCGTACATAGGGAGATTCTAGCGACTCTGTTGCCGGGATTCGCGACTTGAAGCGGCGTCGGGAACCGGCGGTCGTTGACCGCCGGCTATTAAGCTTCTCGACTCCCCACCCCCTATTTCCTGCTCCCTCCCGCCGACGGTGGACGATCGGCGCTCGATCAACGATACTAGCCCTACTCCCCCCTGCCCTGCATCGCCCGAAGTCCACGCCCCCGACCGCATGACCACGTCCGAAGCCAAGCCGCTTGCCGGCACGCAGATTCCTTGCTTCGTATTCGATTCGCACCAGCAGCTGGCCCGACAACTTGCCGGCACCATCGCGGCAGTCGTCCGCGAGCGCCAGGCCCAGGGCCAACGGGCCGTGCTCGGCCTGCCCACCGGCAGCACGCCGATGGGCGTCTATCGCGAGCTGATTCGCCTGCACCGCGAGGAAGGGCTCGACCTGTCGAACGTCGTCACGTTCAACCTCGACGAGTACTACGGCGTCGATCGCGATCAGCTGCAAAGCTACTACCGCTGGATGTTCGAGAACTTCTTCAATCATGTGAACATCCCGCGGGAAAACATCCACATTCCCGACGGTCGCGTGCCGGCCGAAGACGTCGCGGCCCACTGCCGGGCCTACGAGGATGCGATTCGCGAGGCCGGCGGCATCGACATCCAGCTGTTGGGCATCGGCCGCAACGGGCACATCGGTTTCAACGAACCGTTCTCGACGCGCGACAGCCGCACGCGGCTGGTGGCCCTCGACCCCGTGACCAAGCACGACGCGGCCAGCGATTTTTTCAGCGAAGAGAACGTGCCGACCCACGCCATCACGATGGGCATCGCCACGATCCTCGAAGCCCGCAAGATCGTGCTGATCGCGCTGGGCGAGCACAAGGCGGGCATCCTCCGCGAAACGGCCGAGGGGCAAGTCAGCCCGCGCGTGCCGGCCACGTACCTCCGAGAGCACAGCGGCGCTTCGCTGTGGATCGACTCGGCCGCGGCCGGCAAGCTGACCGCGACGATCACTCCCTGGGCGGTGGGCGATCTGGCGTGGACCGATCCCCTTATCAAACGGGCCGTGCTCTGGCTCTGCGAGCGGTCGCAAAAGGCTCTGCTCAAGCTCGACGACGACGACTTTCGCCAGCACGGCCTGCACCAGCTGCTGCGGCGGCACGGGCCGGCCCAGAAGGTGGCCCATCGCGTGTTCCGCTGGATGATGGATACGATCGAGTACCATCCGGCCGGCCGGGAAAGGCGGCGAGTGATCTGCTTCAGCCCGCACCCGGACGACGACGTGATCAGCATGGGGGGCACGCTGATCCGGCTGGTCGAAGACGAGCACGAAGTCCACGTGGCCTACATGACCAGCGGCAACATCGCCGTGTTCGACCACGACGCCCTCCGCGTGGCCGACCTGGTGGCCGAGTACAACCGGCACTTCGGCATCGAGTGCGACAAGTCGCGGCAACTGCTGGGCGAAGTGGCCCAGTCGCTGGCCCACAAGACGCCGGGCCAGCCCGACTCGGCCGCGGTGCTGGCCATCAAGTCGATGGTCCGCTGGAGCGAGGCCAAGGCCGGGGCAATCGTGGCCGGCTGCCGCGAGGAGCACCTGCACTTTCTCGATCTGCCGTTCTATCGCACGGGCACGATCGCCAAAAAGCCGATCACCGAGGCCGACGTCGAGATCATCCGCGAGCTGATCGTGCGGGTCGATCCGGCCCAGATTTACGTTGCCGGCGACCTGTCCGACCCGCACGGCACGCATCGGGTTTGCGCGGAGGCGATCTTTCGGGCGGTCGAGGCCAACGAGCACGCCGGGCACCAGCGGCCCGAGGTGCTGCTCTACCGCGGGGCCTGGCAGGAATGGGCCCCGCACGAGATCGAGATCGCGGTGCCGCTATCCCCGCGCGACCTGATGAAAAAGCGAGCCGCCATTTTCTGCCACGAATCGCAGAAGGACTCGGCCCTGTTTCCCGGCCCCGACGACAAGCGCGAGTTCTGGCAGCGGGCCGAAGACCGCAATCGCGGCACCGCGGCCGTCTACAACCAGATCGGGCTGCCGGAGTACTTCGCGTTCGAAGGCTTCGTGCGGTGGAATGGAGTGCCGATTTAGGGGGCGGGGTCAATTCGGAAGTGGGAATGCGGAAGTGGGAAGTTGGAAGTGGGAATGCGGAAGTGGGAATGACGAGGCGCGGCGGGGCACGTCGGTGCTGGATCCAGCACGCGCCCGGCGAGCCGTGGGGTTTATCCCCACGGTTTGTTTGCTACTCAAACTCGCTGTGCGGCGCAAACCGGCGGCCGGACAGTTGGCCGAAGTCCCGTGTGCCGCGCGTAAGCAAGCGGGCGAGTGATTGCGATTACTCGATGTACGACCGCGATGCTTGGCCGTACACCGTGGGGACGAGCCCCACGGATTGCTCGGAGTGGTGCTAACTCTGGGGCCCTGCCCACCGGACGCCGCCGGTGGGCTTAACGGATGGGGTGCGCCGGGGGCGGGTGGCGCCGGCCTTTTTCCGCCCTGCCCCCTAATCTCTACTCTCTGCCCCCTAAACCGCCTTCGGCCCCCTAGCGCAGCTCCACCCGGAAGGGCATCATCAGCGCCACGGGGCGGCGGAAAATCTGCTTGAGGGCCACGACTTCGCCGGCCAGGGCCCGCAGCTCGGCGGGGAGCAGCTGAGCCATGGAGAGCCGCACTTCGGCATCGGCCGTGGGGCCTTCGAACAATTGCTCGAAGAAGTTCTTCGGCTTGGGAACGATTTGCAACTCGATCTTGTCGTCGGGATTGAAGCCGGCCATGTGCTTGGCGTCGGCCAGGGCGTCTTCCAGGGTGCCCAGCTTGTCGGCCAGGCCGTTGGCCACCGCCATCCGCCCGGTGAACAGCCGGCCGCCGGCCAGTTGCTCGAGCTTGTCGAGCGGCATCTTACGGCCCTCGGCGGCCTTGGTGGTGAACTGGGTGTAGACGTCGGTCATCATCCGCTTCCAGGCGTCGCGCTCCGACTGGGTGAACGGCTCGAGCGAGCTGAGCAGCCCGCTGTTCTTGCCGCGGCTGATCGTCTGAGTGGTGACGCCGATCTTGTCGAACAGCCCCTTCAGGGCGATCTTGCCGCCAACCACGCCGATTGAGCCGGTGAGGGTGCCCGGCTCGGCGTAGATCTTGGCCGCACCCATCGAGATGTAGTAGCCGCCGCTGGCCGCCACGTCGCCCATGCTGACGACGAACGGTTTCTTCGAGCGGATGACTTCGCGCCAGATCAGGTCGCTGGCCAGGGCCGATCCGCCAGGGCTGTCGACCCGCAGCACGATGGCCTTCACCTTGGCGTCCTTTTCGGCGTCGCGGAGGGCGCGGACGATCGTGTCCGAGCCGACGCTGCTCTCGTCGCCGAACGTGCTCGAGGCGTTCTCGCCGGTCATGATCGGGCCGACGGCATAGACCAGGGTGATCTTGGGCGCTTTGCTGGTGGCCTTGTTCGGCTCGACGCCCATCATGACTTCCATCAGCTTCATGAAGCCGCCGAAGCCCGAGAAATCGGTGTCCATCTTCTTGCGGCCGTACTGCCGATCGAAGACCACTTCGTCGGCCTTGAGCTGTTCCTTGAGCTGGTCGGCCAGCTGATCCTCGTAGGCGATGCGGTCGATCAGTCCGACTTCCTTGGCCCGCTGGGCCGTGAACAGACCTTCGTCGATCAGCTCCTTGACCTTGGCCTTGTCGAGCTTGCGGTCGGCGGCGATCGTTTCGAGCATCTGCTGGTAATAGTCGTCAATCACGGCCTCGAACTGCTTGCGAAACTCGGGGCTCATGTCGCTGCGGGTGAGCGGTTCGGAAGCGCCTTTGTAGTCGCCGATCTGGATGAACTGGGCATCCAGGCCGAGCTTGTCGAGCAGCCCCTTGTAGAACATCACCTGGGCTTGCAAGCCGGTGATCAGCAGGGCCCCGCCCGGGGGCAAAATGATCTCGTCGCAGGCGCTGGCGATCAGAAAGTCCTTGGTCTGGGCCTCGTCGACGTCGGCGTAGACCTTCTTGCCGGCGGCCCGCAGCCGGGCGATCGCCCCGCGCAGCTCGTCGACCTTGCCCAGCCCCATTTGCGGATCCCGAATCCGCAGCACGACGCCGGCGATCTTGTCGTCCTTGGCGGCCTTGTCGAGCCGGGAAACCACTTCCCGCATGTGCGGCAGCAGCTCGCCGAAGATGCCCGAGGGGGCCGGGCCCTCCGGATAGTTGGCTTTGACCGACACCACGGCCAGCGTAACCTTCTTGGTGGCTTCGGCCTTTGCGGTGTCGGCTTTCTCCGTGTCCGCCTTTTGGCTGTCGGCCGCTTTGTCGGCGTCGGCGGCCTTGTCGGCGTTAGCGGCCTTGTCGGGCTCTTTGGCCGAGAGCGCGCCGCTCAGCATCAGGGTCAGAAACAACGCGACGAGCGAAACGGCGGGCTTCGGCATGGGATGTCCTGTGTCGGTTTCGGTCTTGGTGTTGCCCCGCGAGCGGCCGGGCACGTGACGGACGACCTGCCCGCATATTCGCCGCGGGCTGTGCATCTTATTGTCGGTCGGCGCCGGAGTGCGTCGAGCGCGGGCGCGCGGCAGGTGGCGATGTCGAGCGGCCCGGTTTGCCCCGGCGGCGGGCGCCTGTGGAACGCCCCGGACATGCTAGCGGCGGCCCCAGAGTTCGACGTGTACAAATGCTCTTGATTCTGTACACCCGTATATTATATTGAGATAGCCGGTGGCGGTTTGGCCGCTGGCCCTGGCGGCTTGCGGCCACATCGGCCCGCGAGTCGCCGAGCCATCCACCCGTTGGGGATTAAGAGGCGCATGTCCATTCTGGATCAGTTGACCGATCGTCAACGAGAAATCTACGAATTTCTGCGGGACAAGATCCGCAACCGGGGCTACGGGCCGACGGTTCGCGAGATCGGCGATCAGTTCCGGATCAGTTCGCCCAACGGCGTGATGTGCCATTTGAAGGCCCTGGAGAAAAAGGGGCTGATCTCGCGCGAGCCGAATATGTCGCGGGCGATTCAGTTGTCGGCCGAGCCGATCGAGGAGCGCGGCTTGCCCCTGGCCGGGCGGATCGCCGCCGGCGTGCTGCACGAAGCGATCGAGCAGAACGAGCGGATCGATTTCGGGGCCCTGTTCGAGCAGAAGAACCAGTTCGTGCTCAAGGTGACCGGCGAATCGATGATCGAAGACCAGATCGCCGACGGCGATTACGTGGTCGTTCGCAAGCAGCGCACTGCCCGCGATGGGCAGATCGTCGTCGCCATGACCGACGAGGGGGAAGCCACTCTCAAGCGGTTCTATCTGGAAAAGAACCGCATCCGGCTGCAGCCGGCCAACTCGACGATGAAGCCGATCTACGTCAAGAACGCCAAGATCCTGGGCATCGTCGTCGGCGTGGTCCGGCAGGTCGAGTAAGGCCGCGGGCCGGAGCTACTCCCAGCGCACGCGGCGGAGCGTAGCGCCGGCGAGCCGGACGGTGCGCTTGGCCAGAGGTTGCTTCAGCAGCCAGACGCCGGTCCAGATCGTGCCTTCGGCCATGAAGATGGCCGCAAAGATGCCGATGGGCATCGCAAGCAGCCAGAACGCGATCGCGAAAGCGAATCCGATCTCCTGCTCTGTCGCGGGCAGATTCGCATGCGCAAATCTGCCTGCCGTCCAGCGGATCGCGGCGAACAGCAGTCCAGCTTCGAGCGTCAGAAAGAACAGCGAGCCGATCTGGAACTGCCCCGGCCGGCTGTCGTGGCGGCGGGCCCACAGGGTCAGCCAGACCAGGCCGATTGCCGTGGCCACGGCCACTCCGGCCAGGAGCGCGGAGTACACCCAGAAGTAGTTCACGTTGGTCGCCAACGCCAGAAATGTCGCCACGATGGCGAAATAAGCCAGCCCCGCCGCAACCCGCGACCACATGCCCGCCCGGCGCCGGAAAACGACTGGGTCCATGCCGGCCAGAATAGCCGCGGCTTAGTGCCCCGACAACACGCGCAAGCCGTGCCGCTGCTCTCCGTTTTTCTGCCTTCTGCCTTCTGCCTTTTGCCTTTTGCCTTCTGCCTTTTGCCTTTTGCCCTCTGCCTTTCCCCTCACGCCGACTTGTCGAGCGAGTTCGACTGGTTCAGCTTGTTGTAGAGCGTCTTGAGGCTGATGCCGAGCTCTTCGGCCGCTTGCGGCTTGTTGCCGCCGACGCGCTCCAGAGTCTGATAGATGGCCTGCATTTCCAGCTCGCGAAGCGTGATCGGGCCGGTCGTCTTCAGCGTGGGGCCCTTGGCCGGTCCGCGCTCGAACCGGCTCGGCAGGTGCTCCAGCGTGATCGGGCCCGACTCGCAAAGGATCGTGGCGTGCTCGATCACGTTGGCCAGCTCGCGGACATTGCCCGGCCAGGGGTGCCGAGCCAGGGCTTCGAGCACCTCGGGAGCAAACGCTTGCTCGGCCGGCGCCGGCTTGCCGCGGAACCGGGCGAGCAGATGGGCGGCCAGCTCGGGAATGTCTTCCTTCCGCTCGCGCAAGGCGGGCAGGTGCAGCTCGAACGTGTTGATCCGGAACATCAGGTCTTCGCGAAAGTCGCCATCCTCGACCATCGCCTGCAGATTGCGATGCGTTGCGCAAATGACCCGCACGTCGACGATGAACGATTCGTTCTCGCCCACGCGGCGGATCTCGCCGCTCTCGAGGAACCGCAGCAGCTTGGCCTGCATCGGCTTGGGCAGCTCGCCGATCTCGTCCAGAAACAGCGTGCCGCCGTTGGCCACTTCGAACAGGCCGACGCGGTGCTCGTCGGCCCCGGTGAAGCTGCCTTTGCGGTGGCCGAACAGCTCGCTTTCGATCAGGCTCTCGGGCAAGGCCCCGCAGTTGATCGCCACGAAGGGCATCTCGTGCCGCAGGCTCTGGTCGTGAATCGCTCGGGCGACCAGTTCCTTGCCGGTGCCAGTCTCGCCGAGGATCAGGGCCGTGGAGTTGGTCGGAGCGACTTTGGCGATCAGCTTGCCGACGCGCTGCATGGCCGGGCTGTGCCCGATCAGTTGCGACTTGCCCTCGATCCGTTCGAGCTGGTGTTTGACGGCCAGATACTTGTTCGTCAGCTCGCGCTTGGCGGCCACCCGCTTGAGCAGGGCTTGCAGGTCGACCAGCTTGCAAGGCTTGGTCAGATAGTCGAACGCTCCGTGCCGCAGCGCCGCCACGGCCGTCTCGAGCGACGATTTGCCGGTCAGGACGACGGCCTCGGTCTGGGGCGACAGCTCCTTGGCCCGGGCGATGACTTCGATGCCCGACAGGCCGGGCATGTCCAGATCGACCAGGATGCAGTCGTAGCTATTGCGGGCCAGCGCGGCGGCGGCGGTAGTTCCGTCGGGGCAGACGGTCACTTCGTGCCCCATCCGCGGCAGCTCCAGGCTCATCAGCTCTTGGAGCGATTTCTCGTCGTCGGCAAACAGCAGCTTCAGGCGGTCATGCGGCTTGGTAGCGATGGTCGTGCTCCTTCTGCTTTACGGCCGTGGGCAGCGTGACGCGGAATTCGGAACCCCGGTCGGGTCCGTCGCTGTGCACGTCGATCCGGCCGTCGTGGTCGGCAATGATGCGATAGGTGATCGAAAGACCGAGGCCGATCCCCTGCCCCGTCCGGCGACGGGTGAAAAACGGCTCGAACAGGTGCTCGCGGACTTCGTCGGTCATGCCGCAGCCGTTGTCGCGAAAGATCAGCTCGGCGGTTTGGCCCGCGCGGCGGACCGCGACGTGCACCGCGCCGCCCGGCGACAGGCTGTCCAGCCCGTTGGTCAGCAGGTTGAGCACCACCTGCTTGATTTCTTGCGGGTTGACCGGGGCCAGCACGGGCTCGCCAGGCTCGAACTCGACCGTCTTGTCCTGATAGCGGTCGAGGTGCCCGACCATTGCAATGACGCCCTGGACCAGCTCGCTCAGATCGGTGTTCTGGCGTTTGACGTCGCCGATCCGGGCAAAGTCCAGCAGCCGCTCGGTGATGCCTTTGCAGCGAAAGGCTTCTTCCTGGATCATGCTCAGGTAGGTGCGGATCACCTGCTGCTGCTCGCCGGTCTCGGGCACGCGCTCCAGCAATTCGCCGATCCGGGTTTCGAGCGATTCGGCGCACATCGCGATCGAGGCCAGCGGATTGTTGATCTCGTGGGCCACCCCGGCCGCCAGGAAACCGACGCTGGCCAGCTGCTCGCTGCGGACGACTTGCTTGGTCCGCTGCTGGACTTGGCGGTCCAGGTCGTCGCGAATGGCCTGAAACCGGGCCGTCATGTCGTTCAGGGCGTCGGCCAGCTCCGACATTTCGTCGTGCGTGGGCAGCTGAATGCGGTAGTTGAACTCGCCGGAGGCGACCCGCCGCGAGCCTTCGACCAGCGTGCGCAGGGGGCGGAAGACCCAGGTGTAGAACAACCGGATGAACACCGCGAACAGGATCAGCCCGCTGATCGACGTGACCCAGGTCAGGGTGATCCAGGCCCGGTAGTCGCGAGCGGACCTGATCGATCAGTCCGCGAATGGCCTGATACAAATGGCTCGGCAGCTCGGCGCTGAGCCGCTGCAGATCGGCCAGTTGTTCGTCGATGGCCTCGACCTTGGCCTCGTCGTCGAGCCATTCGAGGTTTCGGGTCAGCCCCACGATGCTGGCCAGCACGTCGTCGATCTTGTGGGCTGTCTGCCATTCCAGGTGGCTGTCGCCGATCGTGGGATCGGCCTGGTCGTTGCCGGTGAGCTCGTGCTCGTAGTCGGCCATCGTCTTCTGAACGTCGTCCAGCTCGACGTCGAACTGCCGGGCGGTGACCAGCTTGTCGAGCGTGGCCGGCCCGTCTTCGGTCACTTCGTAGGCCCCGCGAACCTCGCGAATGGTGATCCGCAGCGCCCCGACCTGCTGGCTGAGCCGGCCCGCCAGCGGCAGTTCCGCCGCCCGGCCGCTGAGGCTGCGAACCAGATTGCGATAGGCGTAGACGCCGTGGAATCCGCTCCAGCCGAGCGTGCCGACGGTGACCAGCAGCAGGCTGATTCCCACCAGCAGCTTATTGCGAATCGGCCAGCGGATGAGCTGCACGGCGACCTCCCTGTCGCGGAGCGTTAGAATTATTACTGTCGCGGAGCGCTTGAATTGAATTACTGTCGGAGCGGATAGATGGAGTGGCGAGGTTGCTTCGCGGGCGGGCGGAGCTGTCCGGAACGCGGGCTCTCGGAATCTGCTGCGGTTCGTGGATGGTTTACGAATTGCCCGAAATTTGCGCGGCGGCGCTGGCCAGCCGATTGCTCCGGGCCACATGCCGTAGCAAGTCGAAACCGACACCGCCGCTGGCGTGCCAGCACGGCTGGATTACGGGGTCGCGGAGTGTAGCAGGGCCGGCCGGGGCGGGAAATACAGACCTGATGGCTCAAAGCCGCGCCAGATCGGGCGGTTTTCGCGGGTCACTTCCGGTTGAGTCGCCCGGCAAAGGTCGCTAGAATGCGAAGCTTGCCAATTCGGGGCGTAGCTCAGCCTGGCTAGAGCGCTGCGTTCGGGACGCAGAGGTCGCATGTTCAAATCATGTCGCCCCGACTGAACGAGACAGAAAGCCCTTCGGCTAGAATGTCGAAGGGCTTTCTTATTTCGTGGACAAGAGTTGCGCCGTCGAGCGAAAAGTTCAAACAGACGATTTGGAGCAATTGACGCTTCGCGCCTACATCTGCCTTAACCCATTTGTCGGCCAGCGATTGCGAAAGTTCAAACGCCTTCTCGGCCTGTTCCGCTCGCTCGGCCCGTCCGCGATCACAAGCTTCGAGTTCTAACGAGAGCTTGGCGATCCGATCGCGAAGCTCAGTGCTCTTGCTGCTGAACGTCGTCTTGTCGATCTCATCGAGCAGTCGCAAGTTCAGCAGCCGATCTTGCTGCGACCGAAGACTAGTGAGTTGGCGATTCAGATCGGCCACCTTGCTTTGATCGGCGTCTTGCGTCTCCTTCGTGCGGGCACGCAGGACACGCAGGAACCAGTCGCGGACCCGCTCGTCTTGGATCCGAATCCTGTCAAACAGCGCCAAGACCTGTTCGTCCAGCTTCTCTTCGCCAACTCGGATGCGTGGATGCCCGGCGGCGTTGTACTTTACGCAGCGGTAGTAGGTGTAGGCCACGCGGCCGCGCCTCGTGTCGCGGAACTTTCGCTCGCCGGTGATGAAGTGATTGCAGTGGCCGCAGCGAATCAGCTCACTGGCATAGATCATCTCGTGGCTGAGGCAGACCTTGTCCCCCATCAGCACTTGGACACGGTCCCAGGTCGTGCGATCAATCAGCGGATCATGCACGCCGGGAAACCATTGCCCTTGATGCCGAACCTCCCCGATGTAGGCCCGGTCGCGAAGGATGGTGTGGACTTTGGCTCGGTTGAAGCGGAACGTTCGCTTCGAGTACGGCACACCCTCATCGGCCAGCTTCTGAATAAGCGAGTCGAGCGTGAGCCCCTGGTAGGCATATAGATCGTAGATGCGACGTACTTTGGCGCATTCTCCGGATCAACTTCGATTAGGCTGCGGCCGTCGATCCGAATATTGCGGTAGCCGTAGGGAGCTTTGCCGACGAATAGCCCGCTCTGCACGCGGCGTCCTAGACCCTCCCGGACATCGACGCTCTGCTGCTCGGTGTAGAAGGAGGCCAGGTTAGCCAGTATCCGCCGCTGCATGCGACCGGCAGGAGTGTTCTCCGTCGGTTGGCTGACATAGACCACGGGCACGCCGAATTCTTCCTCGAAGCGTTCCAGCTCGACGTAGTCGAACAAGTTTCTGGCGGCACGATCGACTTTGTAGAACAGCAGTCCATCCAGGCTGCCGGCGTGCTTCTTGGCGAAGGTTAGCATTTCCTTAAATGTGTCGCCGCTCATCGCGCTTGCTGGCCGTTTCAGCGATGCGAAATAGCTTGACGATGCGGCCCTGCTGGTGCGGCATAGCGGTCGAGCGCTTCGACTTGCACATCCAGCGAAAAGCCTTCGCGCTCTTGTTCGCGCGAGCTAACGCGGGCAAGCGCCACAAAGCTCTTAGACATCGTCGCTCCCCAACAGATCCCAAAGGCGTCCCACGTCCATCAATATCTCCAAGGCCTCGTCACTGGTCAATTGTCCACCATAATGGGGTCGCCACAGAGTCAGCGTGTCAGCCAGAAGATCGGCAGTGATCCAGGATGGGGTCCCAGGCGGCAATTCGGGCAGCGGTTCTTTTTTTCCCGGTTGCTTGCTGTTTATGCTTTCCGCGGGAAGGGCCATTTGTCGCTGCCGTCGGCTCTCAGTTGCACCCGGCGACCGATCAATGGGCCGGTACGAAATACCTGGGAAGTCCGGCGAAAAAACGGCCCTTGCTGCGACCTGGGAAAAGGCGCTGTAAGTATTGCTATGCTAAATAGTTGCGGTTTTTCTGTCATAATAGAATGTAGGGCTGCTAGCTATCGAATCCGCTGCGGGCAGTGTCCGCAGCTCTAGGGACCCCTGACCCAGCAGAACGCGAAGAAGGGTCCGGGGCAGGCTCCCGATTACGTCGGACTCGGAGGCAGCGTACGAGATGTCCCGGTCGGGTGAGGCTACGGCGCCTCTGGGCGGCCTTGGCTTTACAGGGGACTGTTTCTTAGACCGGCAGTCAGCCAAGCGTCGTTCGCGACACATGTCGGCATATATCGCTAGCAGGCGATGAAATGTGCCAACCAACTGCTTGTTCTCGGGTGCTTCGACGAGCTGGCTCACGACGGGACTGAACAGCGCATGGCGCTCCATCATGAGGAGCAGCGGCAGATTGCCGTAGTGCGGCTGCCGGCCAAAGACCTGCAAGAACCGTTCCTGTTCGTCCTCGCTCAGTTTCTCAGGCAGGGCCGTGATGAACCATGTGTTGAACATGACAAGGCAATCTGCCAGATAGTCGTACGCTTGCCATCCGAGCTGTAGCACCGCTTGTCGCAGCACGTCTTTGGCCATGACGCCGCCGGTGCAATGCTTGCGGTTCGCCGCATTTCTAATCCAGCTGGCGACTTCTGCGACATAGAGTCGCTCGAACTCCTCAAAACTGAGCCCCGAGTATCGTTCGAGCGTCATCACCAAGCGTTCGGCGGCCTGCTCAATCAAGGCTTCCTCAAGCATCTTCGCGGAACTGAGAGCGTACAGGGCGCCACGAATGAGGTTGCGGACTTGCTCCGGCTTTAGATCTGTTAATGGGTTTGCTTTGGCGAACGCAACCAGGCCGTACTGGATCGCGGTTGCGTTCGGCACGTCGCTCAATCCCGCACTTCGCGCTTCTTCCCGTCCTCGCATCGTCAACTCTCGACAGCTGACCTCTAGGTCAGTCGTGGCGCACATCTTCAATCCTGGCGGCAGGACGTTGCGTTCGCTGTCTGCCGCGCGTCCCGAAGGGCGGATGAATAGGTCACGGGACCAATCGAAGTTTCGTTCGAGGTGCTCGACCATTTGGCGAACGAGCCAAAACGCTTGGAACATCGCCCGATACGAGGATCGTCCATGAGGACCTAGCAAATGCTCTTGGTCCAAGATTGCCAAACCGATGGCAAAAGCTTGACGCAGGAACGGCTCCCAGCCGGAGGCTGGAACGAAGCGCCGTATTCCATCAGCAGCCACGAAGCATCGCATGGTCACGCTGATACCTTGCGGTAACTGCTCGGCTATCCTAGCCGGAGGCCGATAGCAGTATTGGAATTCCTCGACTTGAACCCCACCTAGCGTCGCCTCTCCTCGCGGCGTGATGGCTATTTGCCCCTGAGAGCAGGAGAAGGTCCCGATATCGGCACTCATTGGGGCCTCTTGCGATCTTCCGTCTCGGTTCAAACCGTGCTCAAGCCAATTCTACCTGCGCCGACCTCGGACTGCAGCGTCATGCAGGGCCATGATGATCCAGCGCGTGGTCGGCCATGCTAGCACGGCGGACTGTCTCTTCTAGATAACTTGTTTTCTCGGAGAACGCGATGCGCACCGAATTCGAACGACGTAAGCCAGGCCATGCGCAGCAGCAAGCAACTCTGAACGGGCCGTTGTCCGTCGCGCAGCAGCATTTCGCCGAGGTGATCGGCCGAGCTTTGGCCCTTGCCTGGGCGAAGTTGCACTGTCCGTCGCGAGCAAAATGCGACGGCAGCGGCCAAGTTCTCGCTCACGAAATTCACCGGAGTTCCCAGGAAGGGTGCGGAGCCCAGTTTGACGTCGAATTTCGACGGTCTGCGGCCCACGGTCCATCATAGGGAGACACCCCAATGAAGCGTCATTCCACCGCGCCAGGCAATCGGCGGCGGCCTGACCCGCGCGGTTCAGGGCTCAATCACAATTCCTTTGCGTTGCTCTTGGCCCTCCTCGTGATGATCGTCTTATGTCGAGTGCCGCAGAAGGAGCACGAGAATGCGATTGCGACTCCCGGTCGGCAGTCCGTGGTGGCACAAGTTTCTCGGGGACGTCGGCGCAAGGGCCGCCGCCAACCGATCCAAGCGGCTGCATCGTATTCGCGATTCTCATCGGAGCTGCAAGATGAGACGTCAATCGTTAGTCAACAAGAGAGCTGCAATCGTCGGGCCGCCGCAGATGGCTTGCCGATCGATGTGAGACTCGAATATGCGGACGAAGCGGTGAGTGGTACGAAGTTGCACCGGGTGGCACTTGACAAGCTGCTTGCTGATGCCGAAGCGGGGCGGTTTAGCCGGCTGTATTTTTTCTCCCTGTCGCGATTGGCGCGAGTCCGTGATCGGCTTAGCGTTGATCAAACGCCTGGCCCACGTGTTCAAGATTCGCGTCATCAGCGTCACGGAGGGCGTCGATTCTGATCGGGAAGGCTGGGAAATGCTGGCTCAAATCATGTTCATGCAGCACGAGCGTTACGTGAAGGAGTTGAGCCACAACACCCTCCGTGGGCAAAAAGCAAATATCGCAAATGGCTTCAGCAACGGAGATTATTGTTTCGGGTTTTCAAGCGAGCCGGTGCCCGACACCGACACCACCCGTCGCGGACGCCATCGCAAGCCCCGAATGCGCTATGTCGTCGACCCCGCTGAAGCCATCTGGGTGCAGCGCATATTTGACTGGTTTGTCGACGAGCGCCGCGCGCTGCGCTGGATAACCCGGGAGTTAAATCGCCTGAAGGCGCCGAAGGATCACCGCAGCACAACTCCCAGCTGGCGTCATCAAATGGTGGCGCACTTGCTCGCCAATCAGAAGCTGATCGGTCTCTGGCCTTGGGGGCAAATGAAGAACGTTCGCGATCCGGAGACGGGCCTGATTTCGCAAGACGCGCGGCCAGCTGAGGAGGCACAGGAGTGGCTGCGGCGTTTTCCGGAATTGCGCATCATCAGCGATGAGCAGTTCCTCCGGGCTCAGCAGATCTTGGTCAAGAACGCCGAGGCCCATGCCAAGGGCGCAACGGTCAGGGCGAGTTCACGGCAGAACAGAGCGAGGCGAGTATCACCAGTCCGCGGCACTTACTAGCCGGCCTCGTGGAGTGCGCTGCTTGCGGGCGGAAGTTCTACGTCGGAGGCGGTCACGGGCGATATTTGTTTTGCCCAGGTTACGCGAACGGAACCTGCAGTTGTCGGACCACGCTGCGGCGAGACCTGGCCGAACGTCTGATCCTCGAGCAAATTGGGCAGCGAATTCTTAACGACGGCGCTTGGCTCCAGAGCGTTCTGGATCAAACGCTTGCCGCTTGGGAGCGTCTCCAAGAAACCGTGCCGAACGAACTGCGAGACACCGAGGCCGCCTTGGCCGAAGCGACCCGGCGCATTCAGCGCGATGCTGGACCGCATCGAGGGACAAGACGATGTGGAACCCGATATTCAGCAGCGGATCGCCGAGCGTCGGTCGGAGCGGCAACAGTTGGAGGCGAAGCGAGAAGCTCCTTCAGGCGGTGCAATCCGCGCCGGCCCAGCCGACTGCAGAATGGGTCGCTCGACAGATGCGGCAATTGCACGAGGTGCTTAGCTCGGGTACCCCCGCGGCGGCCCACGCGCTGCGCGAACTCGTGGGCGGCTCCATCGTAGTGGAAGAAGTTCGCGTCGCTGGCCGCAAACGCAGTCGCCTGCGTGGCAAGTGTCGAGTGCAGGTCGGGACGGTCATCTCGGCAGAGCAAGTCGGCGATCAACTGACACCAGCTGCCGTGGACGCAGGCGAAGTGATCGTGATCGATTTCGTCCCTGTTAACCCCCTTGATGCCAAAGCCGAAGAGGCTAAGGCACTTTGGGATAAAGATAAGTTGGGCAAGGATATCGCCGCGGAAATGGGCTGCTCTCGCACCAGGTGACCAAGTTGCTTAAGCACTGGGCAGCGCGGCATGGCGTTAAACTGCCGAGCGGCCACGGGCGGCGCATGCGGATCGCTCAAGAGAGCAACCCGCCGCTTTATCAGCAGATTGCCGGAAAGGCGTACGAATTTCTCCAAGGCGGCTTGTTGATGACCGAGATCGCCGCCGAAATCGGGTGCGACCTAGGTACGCTGAGTAAGGCGCTCCGCCATTGGTGCCGTGCGCACGGCTTACCGTGGGTAGATGGCCGCACGCGTCGCAAGGCGATCGATCACGAATCGCGCCCTCATCGCAATGACGACGACGGTGGGGATGGGGCACCGGCAGCCGTCTGATCAATCGTCAAAGCTCTGTAGCCGCTCTAGCTCGGCCGGCCTGCTCGACAGAGTGGGCCGGCCGCATTCGCTCTTGTGCATGTCTTGCATACGCGGAGACGGGCAGCAGATCAAAGTCTAGATTGCCCATGCTGTCACGTATTTTCCGGACCAACTCCCAGTTTCGGTGAAAGCCAGGCGGCCCTAGACCGGCTTGCCGGCGCACGAAGACCGCATAGCGAATGTAACGAAAGTCGGCACTCGGGCCTTTGCCTTGGCTGGATTCGCCCTACTGCCCACACGATTGCCACGCGCAATCAGTCGCCGCAGGCGTCATCGGGGCGCACTTGACTGCCGTCCGACTCGTGCGCCGGCACGCCTGGGTGTCCCAGTCTCGACTCGAGCTTAGCCGCGGCTCGCCGCCTCTTAGTCGTGTTCGCCTAGTTCTCGCCGAGGACCTCTGCTCGCTCGCCGTGGCAGGTAGGCCCTTGCGTTTGCGGATCACGGATCTCGCACGGCATCGCTTGGGCAGGCAGGACCGCTAAAGATATCGCGTTCTTGCGTCAGAATTCTATGCGGGGATGCAATAGCCATTGCAGGCCCGTCAAGCTCAGGCTTTCTCGTCCATTGCCCGGCTGGGATGACATATCCGTCGTCTCTGCCGGGCCTTTTTTTGTCCCCGCGGAGGTCAGCGCGATCTCTGGAACACATTTTCTTGAAGGAGCTTTCATGAACGTGGTCGCTACTGCTCGTGCTGGTCCAGAACTCGTACAGTGCTGGCGCCGGCAGATCGCCCGCCAACGAAGACGCCGTCTGGCGCGGGGACCGCGCCCCTTGGCCGCCATCAGCTATTTGGTCCATGGACCCGCGGAAAACAAGTTCGTCGACATCAGGCGGATCCTCTTTGTCGTGGTTCATGATCAGTTTCGAGGTGCCCAAATGCTGGCCATTCGTGTAGCCGCCTATGCGGCAACACCGGTCCGTTGGGGCGTGCAAATAGGTGGGGCGACGCAAATCCGTCTCGAAAAAGACCTCGCGCTGGCTCCTGAGACGGATGGCCGTGGGCGGAGGTTTCAGACGAAGCCAACTCCGCTGCTAGATCTGGCTCTCGATCTCGATCAATTCTTGGAACGGCGCTATCGCCATCCAGCCCTGCCCCGACGACAACAGCCGCGTTGGCCGAGATTATGGGCTGCGTTTCAGGCGGCGGATGCATCCCGCATTCAGGCGGAAGGCCCGGAATGGCAAGCTTGGCAGGCGGGCCGCAAGCGTCCACGAGGATTTGCAGATGCGCCCCGCGGCAGCGTGGCCGGCCTCGTCGCGCTTCCGCTCGAATTCGTCAGTCATGCCTGGCCACAATTCGTCACGGTTTTCGCCGATCTCACCACCATTCCCAAGCGGCAATTAATCGACGCACATCGTCCGCAGCAATGCCTCCAGGGTTTTTGCGGCGCGATGGAGTACGACCTCACCGAATCCCGATTCTCAAGCTCGCGGCTGGCGCACCGTTGCTAATCATCTCAGGACGGTCTGCGTCGCTCTCGATTTCAGCTGCACGTCTCTCAGCCTATCGCCTCGTGTTCCACTTTCCATAGTCAGCAAGGAGCGTCCCATGCGCGTACTTTACATCAACAATGACGGTGGCGGCTTCGCCGATCACGTCGACGTCGATCCCAATACCACCGTCGCCAAATTCTTTCAGGACCGTCTGCCGCACGGCAAGGCGCAAGACTACCTGATCCGGGTTAACCGCCAACCGGCGACCGCCGATCAGGCCCTACAGGCGGGAGATCGCATTACCATCACCCCGACCAAGATCGAGGGTGCGTCGAACTGAGCATCCTCGCTCCGTTGCCCGTGGCCCGCCGGACCACGTCGTCTGGCCGGGCCACGGGCCTATTCCTCGGGAGTGTCGCATGTCCAAATACTCCAAATCTCTGTGGCGAGCTGCCGCCTGCATTCACCAGCGATTGCAGCCGCAAAGGCGAGACCCTTCGTTGCCCAGCCTTCCAGACTCCAGCTGGTCAGCGTTGCAGGCGGTCCAGCGCCAGTTGTCGCTTGCCCAGCTTTACGGCTTTGAGTTCGCCAGCCGCCACCTGATCGCCAGCCTGGTTTGCGAAGTCGAAGGCGTGCAGCGTGACCTTGTTCAATTGCAAGCAGACTTGTGCGTTCGCACGGGTCTGCGAACCTCGGCACCTGCAAGCGACATCTATGCCGACCTCTGTGCTCTAGAGTCGGAGTTTGGCGGTGTTCAAGTCGATTTCGCGGGCACGACGGTTTCGGTCGAGACCGAGCACATTGAGCTGAAAGAAGTCGCTCTCGGACGGTTTGAAATCCGCTTGGATTGGAACTCGATCGGCCGCTCCTCAGCTCCCTACGAGGTGATCGCGCTCGATCCCAACTCGGCTGCCCCCAACAAGGAGGTGACGCATCCGCACGTCAGTTCCCAAAAACTCTGCGCCGGTGAGGGGCAGGCGGCTATTGAGGCTGCACTGTCTAGCGGTCGGATTGCCGATTTCTTCGTCCTCGTCGACCGCGTGCTGCACACCTACGCGGAGGGAAGTGCCTTTGTGGAACTGGACGCCTGGGACGGCGTGTGCTGCGAAGACTGCGGAACCATGGTCGGCGGTGAAGAGCGGTCGAGCTGCGACCACTGCAACAATGACCTCTGCACGGACTGCGTAATGTCCTGCGGCGTATGTGGCAGCTATTGCTGCAGCGGCTGTTCGAGGGACTGTTCCGGCTGCGGACAAGGTTCTTGTCCGGCCTGCCTGAAAAAATGCGACGGTTGTGATCGCGAGCGATGCGGCGAGTGTTTGACCGATGGCCTTTGCGAGACTTGCCATGACGAAATGGAGAACGCGGACGACGACGAGGCTGCCAGTACCGACACTACGGTTCAGTCCGACGGCCTGGGCCAAGCTGCTGTTCCTGCGTGACCTCGGACCGACCGAAATCGGCGCATTTGGAATCACGGCGGCCGACGATCTCTTGTACCTGGTCGACGTAGTCCTGGTGGCACAACTGACGTCGGCCCTGTCGGTCGAGTTCGACGATGCGGCCGTGGCCGACTTCTTTGATGCCCAGGTCGATGCCGGTCGCCGGCCAGAGCAGTTCGCCCGGATCTGGCTGCATACCCATCCCGGAGATTGTCCAAGGCCCAGCTCTACCGACGAAGACACCTTCGACCGGGTTTTCGGCCGTGTCGACTGGGCCGTGATGTTCATCCTCGCGGCCGGGGGTCAGACTCATTGCCGGCTGCGGTTCAATGCTGGCCCCGGCGGCACGCTGGGAATCGCTGCGAGCGTCAACTGGCAACGCCCTTTCGGGCCGAGTGACTTTGACGCCTGGCGGCTGGAATACGACTCCTGCGTGGTGCCGCTGCCAGTGCTTTTCCATGAGGAATTGCCCCCCAAACGACGGACGGGCGCTGTGCCGATCGAAGAGCTCTGGCCCGCGGACGAACTCTGGCTCAGTGGAACCGATCTCGACGCCGATCCCCACCCACAAAACCACTTTGCCCCTCAGGTGCCACTTGATGCACTCGACGAACCATTCTTCCCCAACTCTGAACGCTGACCGATTCGAGCGGCAGCAGGCAATCGTTCCCCACGACAAGCTCGCCGAGCAGTCGGCAACCATCATCGGTGTCGGCGCCGTCGGCCGGCAGGTGGCCCTGCAGCTGGCGGCCCTCGGCCTGCCGCGATTCCAGCTGATCGATTTCGACCTGGTGGAACTGATCAACGTCACGACCCAAGGCTACCGCTCCGAAGAGATCGGTCAGTCAAAAGTCTGTGCGACCGCGGCGGCCATTCGTCAGATCGACCCGGCCACCACTGTCGAGGTGATCAGCGATCGCTACCGTCGAAAACACGTGGTGGCGCCCGTGATCTTCTGTTGCGTCGACTCGATCAGCAGTCGGGCGGCCATCTGGCGGGCAGTTGGTTCACAGAGTGCCTTTTGGGCCGATGGCCGGCTGGCGGGCGAGACCCTCCGTACGCTGGCTGTCACCGGCACCGCCGCACGCGAGCGATATGCTGCAAGCCTGTTTCCTCAGGCTGACGCCCATGCCGGTTCGTGTCATGCCCGCGGCACGATCTATCTGGCGGCCATTTGTGCGGGCCTTTTGGTTCATCAGTTCTGCCGGTGGCTAAGGGGCCTTGCGACGGAACCTGATATCTTACTTGACCTTCTGGCCAGCGAAATCGTCGTAAACCCTTAAAGTCCGTCTATCTCCGGAGACATCTATATATATGTCGCACATCGTCACCATTCGGACCCAGGTTCAAAACCCCCTGGCCCTCCGGGCGGCTTGTACTCGGCTAGGGCTGGCCCAGCCCGTGCAGGGGACGTTTGAGCTGTTTGCCGGGCAGTCCACTTCGGGATTGGGGGTTCAGCTCCCCGGCTGGCGCTACCCGATCGTCTGTGACACGGGCGCCCGCACACTCGCCTACGACAATTTCTCGGGGCAATGGGGAGACCAGCACGAGCTGGAAAAACTCCTCCAGGCCTATGCAGCCGAGGTGGTCCTGCTCGACGCCCGACGCCAGGGACATTCGGTCGTCGAGCAACGTCTGGATGACGGCTCGATCAAGCTCACCGTTCATATCGAGGGAGGTGCTGGATGAAGACGATCGAAGTCGTGATTTCCCCCTCCGGTCAAACCAGCATTACCACCAAAGGATTTAGCGGGCCGGCTTGTCGCGAGGCAAGTCGGTTCCTGGAATCGGCACTGGGAACCCGGCTCAGCGAACAGCTGACCGCGGAGTACCACGTCGCCGAAACCAGCCCGCAGCAGCACGAGGACCCTATCCAAGAATGACTACACCTTCGAATGCCGCAGGCCCGCGGCCGGCCGAGCGATTGCCGATCGAGCCGCGGGCGCCGACCAACAAACGCCGCCGCGCACGACTCTTGATCCTCATTGAAGGCCGCCACGACGTCGAATTCCTCCGCCGCTCCAGCCGGATCTTTCACACCACGCATTCGGAATTGCCGAGTCTAGCCGAGGAGGAGCAAGCCGGCCGCGTCGTCTTCCTGCCCACCGGCGGCGGCGGCGCTGGCGCCGTGGGCCCCGGTCTCGCGACGCTGGGTTGTCCCGAGTTTCATCTTTACGACCGCGAAGTGCCGCCTCTCACGCAGCAGCGACTGGCTACGATCGCGGCCATCAATCGACGTCCGCACTGCCAAGCCGGACTGACCAGCCGCCGGAGCCTGGAAAACTACCTCCATTCCGATGCCATTCGCGAAGCGGCCAATCTCTCGCTCGCATTCACGGGCACCGACGATGTACCTGAAATCGCTGCTCGGGCGGAATTCATCCGACGTTGCGGCGAGCCTACCTGGCGAGGCCTATCCAACCGCGCCCGTCGCCGCTTGCGCGAGCGGGCCAAAATCTGGCTCAATTCGACCGCGGTGGATCGGATGACGAGCGCCAGGTGGGCCGAAGCGGATCCGGCCGGCGAAGTCGCCGGCTGGCTCGCGACGATTGCCAAGTTGGTGGCGGACCTGTCTTAAACCTCTATCCCCTTTTCTTGCAGGAGAAACTTCAATGTCGCTAAGCGAGCGACTGGCGGAGTACGTGCGCGCGTGCTTCGCCGGTCTGTGGATTGTTTCGCACGAAACCGACGAGGCCCTTCGCGAGATTGCCGCACTTTGCCGCGAGCAGGGCTGGCGGCTGGCGTCGTGGGATATCGATGCCGGCTTGCGTGTGGCTGCCGGCGACGTGCCTACCAACTTGGCGAGCACCGACCCGCTGGCAGCGGTCCGGGCGCTAGGCGCTGGCCGATCCTCAAGGTACGGGGATCTTGGTGCTGGTGAACTTTCATCGGTTCTTGAACAGCCCCGAAATCGTCCAGGCCTTGGCCCGGCAAATCACGCTGGGCAAGCAGCAGCGGACCTTCGTCGTTATCTTGGCGCCGGTCGTCCAGGTTCCACCCGAGCTAGAAACGCTGATCACACTCGTCGAACATCCACTTCCTAACCGCGATCAGCTCGCCGATATTGCCCATGCCGTCGCCACTGAACCGGGTGAACTGCCCGCGGGGGACGATCTGGGGCGTATGCTCGACGCGGCCGCCGGACTAACCCGGTTTGAAGCTGAAAATGTCTTCAGTCTGGCCCTAGTTCGCGAGGGACGACTGGAAGCGCAGACCATCTGGCAAGAGAAGTGCCAGGCGCTCAAGAAGACCGGCCTCTTGCAGCTGCATCGAGGGCCGGAATCCTTTGCCCACATCGGGGGTCTTGAAGCCCTCAAATCGTTCTGCTGCCGTGCTCTCAAGCGAGGCGCTGGCAGGCCTGCCGGCGTCCAGGCACGCGGCGTTTTGCTTCTCTCGCCACCGGGCTGCGGTAAGTCGCAGTTTGCCAAAGCTCTGGGGAACGAGGTGGGTCGCCCGACGATATCGCTCGACATTGGCGGCCTGATGGGCAGTCTGGTGGGAGAGACTGAGTCCCGCACCCGGCAGGCCCTACGGACGATCGATGCTTTGGCTCCCTGCGTCGTATTGGTCGACGAACTCGAAAAGGCCTTGGGGGGCACATCCCAAGGTGGATCGGGAGATTCGGGGGTTTCGGCGCGACTCTTCGGCAGCCTGCTTTCGTGGCTCAACGACCACACTAGCGACGTGTTTTTTGTCGGGACCTGCAACGACATCTCCAAGCTGCCGCCGGAATTCGCCCGTAGCGAGCGTTTTGACGGCGTGTTCTTCGTGGATTTTCCGGATGAACTTCAGCGGGAGGCGATTTGGCAGATCTATTTACAGCAGTTCCGGATCGATTCCGAGCAACCTCGGCCCGTCGACAGCGACTGGTCGGGGGCCGAGATCAAGTCCTGCTGCCGTCTGGCGGCCTTGCTCGACTGTTCGCTGGTCGAGGCCTCCCAGAATGTTGTACCCGTCGCCCGCACGGCCGCAGAAGCCGTCGATCGGCTCCGCCGCTGGGCAGATTGTCGCTGCTTGTCGGCCGATCGAGCCGGCATTTACCACTTGCCAACGCAGGCACCCAAGGCGGGTCGCCGGATCGGTCGCGACCCGTCCAACAATTGATCGGTGTTTACCAGCTAACCAGAAAAAGTCGTTTGAAATATGAGCACCACAGTGACCCAACTCGAGAATCCCGCGGCCACTCGCGCAGCCCAGCGGCTGCGCGAAACGATGGCCGCCGTCCGAGTCAGCATCCAGTGGCTCGGTACCCGCCGGGCCCTGTCGACCGAACAGCGGGCCCGCGCCGCAGATGCGTTTGGCGCCGACGCCACGCTGCTCAGCGCCGGCAAGAAGCTACTCGACACAGCGCATCCGGCGTTCAAGGCTGTGACCGGCATCCGCGGGCGGGCGATCGCCTATTGGCGGGGCGTCACCCTGCCATTTCCCGAGGCCGGCGTAAGGCTGATCCGCCAGCAGGACATCTTGCCCTTCGACGCTCACTTCTCCGGGCTTCGCGATGAACTTGCCGCTGCCGTCGAAGAGCTCGACGGCTGTTACGACGATCTCAAGGTCACCGCTCGCCAGCAACTGGGGCGGCTATTCAACCCGGGAGACTATCCGGATTCGCTGCGCGGGCTGTTTGAAATCAGTTGGGAGTTTCCCAGCGTCGAGCCGCCCAACTACCTGCGGCAGCTCAACCCGGAGCTGTTTGCCCAGGAGCAAGAGCGCGTCGCAGCCCGCTTTGACGAAGCGGTGCAGCTGGCCGAAGAGGCCTTTGTGGCCGAACTCACCCAGCTGCTCGCACATTTGACGGAACGCTTGCAGGGAGACGTCGACGGCAAACCCAAGATCTTTCGGGATTCGGCAATCTCCAATCTGATCGAATTCTTCGAGCGCTTTCGGCGGCTCAATGTCCGCAGCAATGCGGAACTCGACGCGTTGGTCGACCAGGCCCGACAGGTCGTCCAGGGGGTCGATCCGCAGATGCTTCGCGACAAGCGGCCGCTGCGGGAACAGGTGGCAGACGGGCTTCAATCCGTCCAAAACCAGCTCGACCAGCTGCTGGTCGATCGGCCGCGGCGCAACCTGCTCCGGCGACCGAAATAAGCGGTCAATCCATGGTCTTCGTCATCGATTGCGCGGGCCAGGTGCGCTGCCTGTACACCGAGTCGATCGATCTGGCTTGGCTTGGCCCACCCAAGATTCAGCGGGCCAGTCACGTCGAGCCCGACGACATGGGGCAGTGGGTTGCCGATCCTTCGCCCGTGCTCGGGCCCCGGTTGGTACCGTTTTAATGCCGGAGCGCTGCCCTGGCTGCGGCATAGACGTGGCTCCAACGGTTTCACCTGGTCGGCCAAACCGACACGGCCCAGCGCAAACAGCCGTTTGGCACCGAGCATTCCAGCTCTGCGCCGCAGGGCTAACTCTGACTTTCTGAGCCAGATTTTGTCTTACCACAGCCGCTCCTGGACACCTCGTCTGGGTGCGGCCTTCTTTTTTTCCAGGAGCACCCAGATGACCCGAAAGCAACTTGAACGTGCCGTGGCGCAGGCCACTGGCGAATCGGCGGTCGAAGTCCGTCGACGTGGTTTCAGCTTGGTCGAACCCTTTAACTCCGACTTCGACTTCACGACCGACGAGCGTCCACCGCAAGTCGTCGACTGGGACCGGTTGGAGCAGTTCCGCGTGAGTCTTTACCCGTGACCACGTTCTCGTTGGTCTTTTGGCCCCTTCAAGTGAAAGGAACTCCTTCTTTGGAAACCCTCATCCTGATCGGTATCGGCCTGGTCGTTCTTTTCTGGCTCTCGGGCGGTGGACGCCGGCGAGGGGGCGGCGGCCGTCGCCCGAGATGCCGCTGTCGGCTTTAAGGAGCTGCCATGGATCTTGTCTTGTATATGGCTCTGACCGTTGTTGCCGGAATCTGGATCCATCGCCAGGGAAAACGCCTGGGATCTCGACTGGGATTTCAGGCCGGTTGCCGTCGGTCACGTCGGTTTCGCGGTCGCCGCAGGAGGAGGCGGTCGCGGTGAGTCGACACGCGCCGCACGGAAGAAAGTACCGGCCCACTCGCGGTCGCTGCCTTGGTGGTGGCCGCGGGTGGGCCGGAGGCACGGATTATGGGGCACTTCGCGAGTCCTTCGCTTAGCCATCGGAGAGTCGGGTCGGCGGGTGCGACGGCTTACTCTGTGAAGAACTTGTGCAGATCCCTGCAAGTCTGGGCAGCAACATTCCTGGCTCGATGACCTAGCGATCGGCGACGGTAACGCAAATAAGATGCGTGCTTACACATTTTCACCGTAAGCTGACGTCTTCATTAACGATGCTCTGCGTCTTGGGCACTTTGAGCGTTGCGGCCGGCGACATGCCACTCACAAACGAAATCATCAGTGACAATCGAGCCGCCCCAGCTCTCATTAGAGAACTCGTCCGAGCGGACTTTACCAATTGCATCGATAATTGTACTAAACTGGTCCCTGAGTTGTTCACGACCTCGATGTTCAGAATACCACCCGGCGATCAAGCACACGATTGTGATGCAAAGAACAGCCTCCCTGAGAGTAACCGACCATCTAGACACGGCCATCGAATGATGCAAATCCATGTGATGCGTGCAGTATATATGCGGTTCACGGGAGAAGCTTTGTTGCACGCTCGAAGAGGAAGACACTGAAGCGGTCCGATCCAGTTTCCCAGTAATTTGCTACCTAAATGGGCTTTCCGTCGCTGCAGTTTTTGGAATCTTTCGGGCATTCACCACATTTTCTGTTCGGGTCAGCGGGCACGAAGGTGATCGTGCACTTAACTCCATTGCTATCAATCTTGATCACCCATTCTTTGTCGCACTTGCCGCTATTCGGGCACGTGCAGCAGATTGTGTCGCCAACGTCATAGCCTAAGCATTCTTCCGAGGTACCGGTGCGTGACTTAAAGTCATACACGCAGTACTGCTTGGGCTTTTCCGGTTTGCAAACGCCGTCAGCGACTTGCGGGTACTCACCAGATGGGTCTACAAGGTTCAGGGGGTTGTTGCTCGCATATCCATACAGATTCCGCATTCGCGTCAACGCATCCCCGAACCAGTTATTGTCATAGAGGATGGTTGGATTTGCTTGCAGCGGATCCGTCGACAAGAATCTTCCGAGCGGAGGCGAATACATGGCGTCCTCTCACCAAGGGTTGAACGAGTGTGGTTTTGCATTCTTGCAATTAAAGCAGGCGCATCCTACCGGATGACCCGGCAATTGCGGTTGCGTTTGCTGACGCCCTTGACGGCAGTGCGCACACTGGCAGGTTGTGGAGTGCGCAGACCCGTGAAACTGTTGACCGTTAACGGACAAGGGAATGCTCTCTAACCGCCGACCCTTTTGCTCGATAGCCATTCGCTCAAATTCGAGCGATCTGCGTTCCGCTTCAAGAGCTTGCAGGCCGGCTTCGTAAATTTGCTTGAAGAGTTTCGTCACCTGCGTGTGGTAACGAAGGTCGTCGGGTACAAGTCTTGCCGCCCACGTGAACGCTTGAATCGCCTCTGGAATTCGGCCGTTGTCCTCCAGGCAGGCACCCCGGGTCGCCAAGAAGCCAGCGAGTTCTTCCGCGGGCGACAGCGACTTCAAATAACAGCCGGCGACCTTTTCGAGTGGCCGCCACTCGCGCGGCCACTTTCGGTAGAAGTCGTCAGGAAAGAAGCTAATGCCGTGTCCAGCACCCTCGACGTTGAATTGCTCCGGCACATTGAACCGCCGGCCCTCGGGGTCTTCCCAGCGGAAGAATAGGTGGCCTGGCGCCTCGACAAGTTTGAGCGGGAAACCCAGTCGTCGCCCGATCGCCACGTACATCACGGGCATCGACGCACAGGTTCCGCCCGGTCCTCCCATCATCCCGTGAATGAACAAGTCGCGGGAATCTCGGAAGTCGGGATTGATGCAGAGCGGGTTTTGAAAATCCGAGTCTGTGACCCGCGCCGGGTTATATTGGACCCCGAGAAGTTCCTGGAGCGTGCGTAAGAGATAGTTGCAGCAGAAGTTGCCGGGAGAATCATTGTAGGCGCCGGGATCGAGAGCGAAGCCGTCGAAGTGACTTCGCGTTTGCAAATCGACCTGATGAGCCGCGTTATCTAGCCAAGCAAGTTGCTTGGCTAGGTCCAAGTCCTCCGCACCGGGCAAGCCGACGGCGCAGAGTAAATTCAGCGTGCCCACATCCAGCTTGCCGAGATAGTCGTCTGGCGACTGGCAAACTTGGGCGAGAGTAGGCAGCGGCATGTCGGCGATTGCCGTAGTTGGTTCGGAGCGTGATTCGCGACTGGCCACCGCTGCGTCCTCCTGAAGACCATGCGGATATTGTCAGTCTTTCGATTCGCAAAGTCAATCAACAGAGGCAGACCGCGAACAAACGCTTGTGGCTATTTTTCCGCCGCATTAAAATGCGCGGTTTGCCTCGTTGCCAAGACTTGGAGCGAATCGCATGAAACTTACTCTCGGCTGGTGTTATGCCGTCCAACTCGCCAACGGCAGCGTGGTCAAGTCGCGATTTGTCGGTGAGAATGCAAGCGGAGTTGTCGAGGCCGAAGTACCGCCCGGCGGCAATCGACAGGACCTGATCCAAATATTGGCAGGCGGCCGCACCGCATTTTGGGACATCGACCGCAATAACCCATAGGAGACCAACAATGCAGCCCGGCGACGCAGTTCTCGAAAACGGCCGAATGGCTTGTCCAGTCTGCCACAGCCCTGTATCTGAGCCGTACCGCGCCGGCGATTTTCTCGTCCGCCGCCACCTTGAGCGGCTCGGGGATGGGACAGTCTGCCCGCACGGCCATGGTGAAGGCGAACCGATTGCTGCTGTTGCGAAGACGCAAGGCCAGGCAGATCAGACTCGAATAGGTGATTCGGCTAATTGAATGCCCGCTTCCAGGAGGAGGTTGGTGGAGGTGCCCATACGGAACGACTGATTCGATCGGCCGATCGTCAGACCTGGCAGAGGATGTCTCGTGTCGTGCCGCCTGCGCCGCTCGCGCCAGTCGATGGCAAAAGTGCAATCTTCGGGCACAAGAATTACTGGGGAACGCGCGGAATATCAAAAACGGCGAACTCTACGCGGTTCACCGTTCCGGCTGTTTGGCATAGGCCAGCCCGACATTGAGACGAGGAGGAACACCGAGGCGCGGCGATATTTCTAGATGTGGAGGGCTGATTCTATGACCTCGATTTGCCGCGCTACTCGGACTGCCGCTGTGGCGCAGCGGCAACCTCTGGCGAAGGCCACCAGTCAGAATGCGACTCATCGTCTTCTGGCAATGTGGGGGCCGGCGTATGCCTGGCTGCCGGACTAGACCCTTGGCGGCAAACTGATGCTTACGCTACAGACCATGCTCAACCAGGCCGACTACGACACAATCTATTTGCTCGGCCTGGCCGCGTGAATGGTCGGTACGTTTTAAGCTACACACCCCTCGCAATACGATCTCGACGGAGAATGTCGGCACGGTAGATTCGAGCACGTAACTATCACGACAGCCGCTCGCCGTGCCGATGTCGTCTCGGCTGATGATTTGTCGACTCCGCGGTCAGAACCAAATGCGACGACTGCAAGGAGGCACACGGGTTCTTGATGCCAGCCACGTCACCGCTAATCCATGGTGCGGCAACCGGTTGCGCGGAGTTTTCGTTTTGGTGTAGCTCGGCGTACTTGTGTCCACGACTATGACTTATTCAATCTGCGGAGTGAACTCCGAAGCTTCCGCGATTTGAGGAGGGTCGGCCCGCGCCTCGCTGCCGGCAATGTTCTAACAATTCGGCTGGGCCTGGGCGTCCGAACGGGTCGTCCGCACGATGCCCACTGCGAGGCCGAAGAGATCCCAGGACCAAATGCAGATTGGCGAGTCCACATTGGTGGAGGTGGCAAGCCGCATGGGTCGAGTAGCCTACGCCCGGGCAAGTTCGATTTACGCGCCGGTCGAGCGCAGGCCGGCGTCCGGACAGATAGGTTTGCAAGGCGGCCTGCCAAGTGGGCAGCAGCGGTCCGCCAAGTGTCTCGTAACGGCTGGTATCGAGCACGCTGTATGCCGGCCGCGGAGCCACTGCTCCATACTCGGTGGTCGAAATCTCATCGACGGTGACGTTCAGTCGGGCCGCGCGGAAGATTTCACGGGCGAACCGGCACCAACTGGTCGAACCGAGATTCACGACATGAATAATGCCGGTGTGGCGGCCGGTTAAGAGGAAGTGGATCGCCCGGGCGACGTCGTCGGCCGAACTGGGCGTGCAGAATTGATCGCCCACGATGCGCAAGTGGTTACGCTCGCAGCCCAAGCGGAGCATCGTCTCGACGAAATTGGGTCCGCCGAGACCGTACAGGCCGCAAGTTCGCACGACCAACGCTTGTCGATAGGCGAGCGCGGCAGTTTCACCGGCCAGTTTCAAACGCGCATAGACACTCAGCGGTTCCGGCGGGTCGGTCTCGCTAAATGGAATGCGTTGGTCGGCCGAGCCAGCGAACACGTAATCGGTGCTGATTTGCACCAATGGAATGCCGGCGCAGTCGGCACGCGTCGGCCAGTGCGGCCACCGAGTCAGCGTTGACGCGAAAACACTCCGCCGCGTGCGTTTCGGCGGCATCGACCTGGGTATAGGCGGCGCAATTCACAACGGCGGAAGGGGCGCAGCGTTCGACGCTGGCGGCAATCGATTCGGGCCGGTTGAAGTCGATGTCCTGTCGGGTTGACCTGATCACGGACGGCCCCAACCGGTTGCACAGCGCCACGCCGAGCTGTCCGCCACTGCCGGTGACCAGGACGCGCGGCTTAGGCATGCTTCGGCGATCCAGGGGGGGCGTGTTGAGCGGCTAAACTACACCGCGCTCATCTGACGGCGGCGAGCGGCGGCGGGGAACAATTCCGCCAGTGTCTGGCCGCATTGGTCCTTGAGCGATAGGATCGGCGCCGACAGAGGCCACTCGATTCCCACGGCCGGGTCGTTCCAGCGGAGCGTTCGCTCGTTGTCCGGGGTATAGTAGTCGGTGCATTTGTAGGAGACGTCCGTGTCGTCCCGCAGAGCGCAGAATCCGTGGGCGAAACCCGGCGGAATCCAGAGTTGCCGCTGATCGGTGGCCGACAGGGTCAAGGCCATCCAGCGGCCAAATGTTGGCGACTCGCAGCGCAGGTCGACCACGACATCGAAAACCTCGCCCTGAATCACCCGCAACAGCTTACCCTGCGGACGACTGAGCTGAAAATGCAGCCCCCGCAGTGCGCCACGTGCACTGCGCGAATGATTGTCCTGCACGAACTCGCAATCGATCCCCGCGGCCTCGAATTCGGCCCGGTTGTAGGTCTCCAGAAAAAAACCTCGGGTGTCGGAAAAGACCTGTGGCTGGACGATCAACACGTCCGGCAATTCGGTTGGAATCAAACTAAATTTGGTCATCGCCAACATTCTCGAGGGGAGTTATTTCAGGTCGGCCGGGGGGATGATGTCGGCCGCGCAACTCGGTCGCGCCGCGCCGGTTAACATCCAGCAGATAGTCACCGTATTGGTTCTTGAACGACATTGCCAGGGCCTTCAATTCGGCCAAGTCGATGAATCCCATGTGGAACGCGACTTCCTCGGGGCAGGCGATCTTCAAGCCTTGCCGCAATTCGATCGTTTGCACGAAGGCCGCGGCCTGGATGAACGATTCATGCGTGCCCGTATCGAGCCAGGCAAAGCCGCGGCTGAACGTCTCGCAGCTCAAGTCGCCGAGTTCCAGATACCGCTGGATAACGTCGGTGATCTCCAGCTCGCCGCGGGCCGACGGCTTCATCCGGGCGGCAATGTCGACCACCCGGTTGTCGTAGAAGTACAAACCGGTGACGGCCAGGTGCGATTTGGGGGCCGTGGGCTTTTCTTCGATCGATAGGACCCGGCCCTGAGCATCGAGCTCGGCCACGCCGTAGCGCTCCGGATCGCGGACGGGATAGACGAAGATCGTCGCTCCGCTGGCCCGCGACGTGGCCCGGCAGAGCATTTCCTGGAATCCCTGACCGTAGAAGATGTTGTCGCCCAGGACCAGGGCCACCGCATCGCCGGCGATGAATTCGCGGCCGATCAGAAATGCCTGGGCCAATCCTTCCGGCCGCGGCTGAACGGCGTAATCGATGCGAATGCCGAATTGGCTGCCGTCGGCGAGTAGCCGGCGAAAGCTGCCGCTGTCCTCGGGCGTGGTAATGACCAGCACCTCGCGAATCCCGGCCAACATCAGCGTCGAGAGCGGGTAGTAGATCATCGGCTTGTCGTAGACGGGCAGCAATTGCTTGCTGATCGCCAACGTCGCCGGATGCAGGCGCGTTCCCGGCCCCGCCGGCCAGAATGATCCCTCTGCGAGGCGGTTTGCCGGTCACGAGGGGCACTCCTCGACGTGCAAGCCCAACCGCTGGCGGCGATAACCGCCGCTGGTCACGCGCTCGACCCAGAGCGGGTTGTCTGGGAACCAGGCCACGGTTTCCTCGATGCCGGTTTCGAACGGCTGGGTCGGCTGCCAGCCCAGGTCACTTCAGACGATTCCAACGTCGATCCCATAGCGCCGATGTTTCTTGGGTAGATTACGAACCTGATTGTGTCATTGGACGACTCCAAATGCCAGCAAGACCGGGCGAACCCAGGGGCTCTGGTGATACGGAGTGAATCTGCGCCAATACACCTACGCTTGGCGACACAGGCCATCCCATAGGGGGGTGCCGTATCTGCAGTGTTATGACCTAGAGGCTGCCAAAAAACCGCAAATCAGAACACGACTGAATTGGCATAGAATTTGCGCCCGGCCATAACAGCCCCCTTGTCCGTTTCACAAGGAGAACTGTCATGGCGGACGCTTGTATGCCGGAGAAGTTTTATGAGTTGGCACGTCCGATGTTGCCTGCTGAGAAGGAGATCGGCCCCAAGGGGGGCCGGCCACCGACCGGGCATCGCACCGTGCTGAAGGTCATTTGGTTCGTGCTTGTCACAGGCTGTCGTTGGAAGGAGGTGCCCCAGGAGATGGGCTGCTGTGGCGAAACCGCACGCACCCGGTTGCAAGCTTGGGAGCGCGCAGGAATTTGGAATCAGCTGCATCACTTGTTCTTGACCATGTTGAATCACGAAAAGCAACTGCACTTGGGGACGGCCGTCATCGACTCGACTCAGGTGCGTGCGTTCGGTGGAGGAGATGCCACGGGCCCAAGTCCTGTCGATCGCCGGAAAAAAGGGACGAAACTCACGCTGCTGGTCGATCGCGACGGCGTGCCGCTGGTGATTCGTGCGGCTCCGGCCAACTCCAGCGACCATTGCGAGATCCTGCCGGCCGTGGTCGACTTCCCGGAGATCGGCGGCAAGCGTGGGCGGCCGCGAAACCATCCCCAGAAGTTGTACGCCGACGCGGGATATGACTGCGAAGCCACGCGGATCGTGCTCCGCTGGCTGGGCATTGAACCGCACATTCGACATCGCACAGGGGATCACGGCAGTCATCTCGGTCGCGTACGCTGGGTCGTGGAACGCACCATCAGTTGGGTCAAAGGTCTACGCCGCATGCGAGTCCGCTACGATCGATCAGATACTTCAATTGACGCCTGGACGAGTATCGCCGCGGCCGTCATCTGCTTACACATCCTCACGGAAACCGTCTCGTAGGCTCGCAGAGTACTGACTTTTATTTACGCCGGTTTTTTGGCAGCCTGCTAGTAGTTGAGATTGATCGGCGGCTGGTGATGCGGGAGCGAGTGACACGATCGCCGCGCCGGGTTGTTTCAATCCATGAGCTTAGGATTCGCTCCCGAGCGAAGACTCGCAATGACGTGTGAGGATGACAGTCGATTCGTTTGTCGCCGAAGTATTTCGTACCTATCGGTACCTGCTGTGGGGGGGCTTTGTGTGAGGTCGTTGGTCTCGCTGCTGGAGTGCCGGGGAGTAACGAGCGAGCCGGGCGACGATTCGAAGTGGTGTTTCACCCACGACTTGAACATTCATGCACGGCATTGAATGGGTGTGTCATGACGGGTTGTTGAATCTACGCTGGGCCACCCAAAACGGCCAGGAGGATGCTTGTTCTTTGAGGTTACCGTGATAAGCTACTAGGCCGCTGTCTGTGCGTTCGGCTCACGGTTGCCCACGGGAGTGCCCTGATGTCGTCGAGCAGCTCCTCCAGTAGTTCTTCCAGCAGCTCCAGCTCGAGCAGCTCGTCGAGTTCGAGTAGCTCGTCCAGCTCAAGCAGCTCTTCCAGTTCGAGCAGCTCCAGCTCGTCCAGCAGCCATTCCTCGAGTAGTTCGTCGTCGAGCTCCCGCAGCAGTTCGTCGAGCAGTTCTTCGAGCAGCTCCTCGTCGAGTTCCAGTAGTTCGTCGTCGAGCAGTTCTTCGAGCAGCAGTTCCTCCTCGAGCAGTTCTTCGAGCAGCTCGTCGTCGAGTTCGAGCAGTTCGTCCTCGCAGTCGACCAAGGGACCCTCGTGCGGCTGCTGCTGTTGCCCGGGGGCGTTCAGCCTGAGTACGCCGTTGACGCCGATCTGCCCGACGCCGGGGTCGCTGCCGGAGTCCAGCCCCTACCCGGTGCGGTACTTCAACGGCGAGCTGCAGTATGCGGTGCCGGACTTGTCGGGTTCCGGTTTCGGGTTCCCGTGGGGGCACACGCGGATCTACAGTAATCAGTTGGCGACGAACTACAACGTCGGCCAGGGCTACAACTGGATGGTCAAGGAGTGGCAGTACCTGGTGCAGGTCTCGGCGACGACCGTCCAGTTGGTGCGGGGCGCGCAGTCGGCCGTATGGTGGGACTTGTCGGGCGGCAGCTACGTGGCCCGTAACGGGGCGTTCGAGAAGCTGACCCACTCGGGCACGACATTCACGGTGCTCTCGCCGGAAGGCTACCAGTGGGTATTCGCCGACTTCTCGCAGCCGATCCCGGGGGTCCTCCAGAAAGCCTTCATCAATCCGAGCGTAGTGTTGCTGCAGGTTCTGGGCAACAACTCCAACGGCAGCCCGACCGAGGTGCAGCGGTACGGCAATAGCGGACAGGTCGTCGAATCCTGGCAGTACAGCTACAACGGGTCGGGCCAGTTGACGACGGTGCTGCTCCGCCAGCAGCTCAACGGCGGGGCCTGGGCCAGCGTCCGCCAGATGGAGTACACGTACTACGGCACGGAAACCTACGGGCTGCCGGGAGACCTGAAGACCGCCACGCTCTACCTCTTCAAGGGCGGCCAGGCCGTGGTCAACGAGGTCAGCTACTACCGCTATTACACGAGCAGCAGCGGCAGCGGCGGTTTCGTCCACGGCTTGCAGTATGCCCTCGGGCCGGATGCCTACAACCGCCTGGGACAATCGCTGTTCGGCTCGGCGTTCGTCGAAAGCTCGACCGACGACACGGCGGCCAACCAGCAGGCTCAGCTATTTACCGCTTCGGCCAATCAGTTGGCGGAGTTCGCCGACTACTTCCTTCAATATGATTTGAATAACCGCGTGGTTCTGGAGACGGTCGACGGCGGCCGGCAGAGTTCCACCTTCCAATACGTGTCCAGCACCGCGCCGGATTCCAACTACAACCACTGGAATCAACTGACCTGGGAGACCCGGCAAGACCAGAGCACGATCCAGGTCTACACGAATTTTATCGGGCAGGTTTTGGCCCGGGCCCTGACCGACGCCAACAACAATCAGTGGATCGACTATCAGCAGTTCGATACCAGCGGTCGCCTGATCCTGCGGGCGATGCCCTCGGCGGTGGCCAGCAATCTGTCGTTCACCTACCCGCCCTCGCCTCCGCCTCCGCCGGACTTGGGGCTCACGTTCAATCCCACCACCGGCCTGGTCTACCTGTACGACTATTATCCGACGACGGGCGGCGGCTCGGGCTCGGGCCCGGCTACTTGCAGGACGAACGCGTTCAGTGCGGTTTCAGTTCCAGCAGCAGTTCCAGCAGCAGTTCCAGCAGCAGTAGCAGCAGCAGCGGCGGTGGGGTGACGGGGATGCTCCGCTCGTACACCTATACCTCGCAGACCGACTCGAGCGGCAACACGATCTATCCGCTGGCGACTGCGACGTCGTACAGTCAGTCCAACGGCACGGGCGCGATCCTGACCCAGTACGCCTATACCTTCCAGTCGGGAACCCTGCAGCTCACCGAGCGAGTGACGACGCTACCGACGATCTCGCCCTTGCAGAACGGCACGGGGACCACCGACACGATCAGCGAAGTCTACGACGGTTACGGGAATGTGGCCTGGGAGCGGGGCCCGCGGGGATTCATCCGCTATATGCAGTTCGATCCCGGCACGGGCGGCTTGCTGCAGTCGATCGAAGACGTCAATACGGCCCTGATGTCGGGGGTGCCGGCTGGCTGGACGACGCCTGTCGGCGGCGGCCTGCACCTGGTCACAGACTACCAGGTCGACAACCTGGGCCGGACCACTCAGACGCTCGGCCCGGTCCATGCGGTGGGCAACCAACCAGCCTGCACACGGCCAATTGGACCGTTTATCACGACGACCTCCAGCAGGTCTGGTCGGCCAGCGGCTTCGCCACCGGCAACGGACCCAGCTATGTGTACACGCTCGTCAATCCGGTCTCGCTGACGATCAGCGACCAGGATGGCCGAACGACCGACGTGATCCAGGCCACCCGGGGACCGATTACCGGTCCGGTCACGAGTGGCGGTGCGCTCTCGGCCAACGACAGCTTCCCCCAAACCTCCTACGTCCGCTGGTCGACGACCCAGTACAACAACCAGGGGCAGGTGGTCTCGACGCGGCAGTACTTCAACATCCCGGACAGCGGCATCGGCACCAATGGCGTCAACTACAATGAAACGGACTACGGCTACGACCAGCTTGGACGCCAGAACCGGGTGGTCACCCCGGGCGGTACGATTACTCGCACCGTGCTCGATGGCCGCGGCCTGCCGCTCAAGGTCTTCGTGGGCACCAACGACCATGCGGCCACCGACTCCGATCCGACGGGCGGGCGTCTGACCGGCCCCATCACTCCCAACGGCGCCCCCTGGCAGAACCAGCTCAACCCGCTGGACGTCAACGGCGACGGAATCGTCAATGCGTTCGATGCCCTGATCGTGATCGGTTACCTCAACTCGCACGTGGGCAGCTCTTCGCCGCCGCCGCCGCCCGCCGCGCCGCCCCCCTTCTATGACGTCAACGGCGACGGGAGCATTACGCCCATTGATGCACTGGTCATCATCAATTGGCTCAACTCGAACGTCGGCATGACGGCGGTCAACTCGCCCAACAACATGCAGCTGGTCACTCAGAACCAGTACGACGGCGGTGCGGACGGCGGTGACGGCAACCTGACCCGGCAGACCCAGTACGTCGACGGCACCGGCGCGAGCCGGGTGACCACGTTCACCTACGACTGCCGCGACCGGCAGACGAGCGTGGCCGGCGCCCTGGGGCTGTTCATCCAGAACGTCTACGACAACCTTGACCGGCTGATCGAGGTCGACCAGTACGACACCAGCTCTTCCGGCACCCTGCTGGCCAAGACGCAGACGAAGTACGACGATCGCAGCCGGGTCTATCAGACGATCCGCTACTCGGTCAGCGGTGGAACGATCGGACCCTACGCGTTGACCGACAACACCTACTACGACCAGTCGGGCAATGTGATCGAGTCGCAGCCGGCCGGCTCGCAGGCCTTCACCAAGAGCAGCTACGACGGCGTCGGCCGGCAGATCGCCACCTACGTCGGCTACACCCCCTCCAGCGGCTCATCGAGCAGCAGCAGTTCGTCGAGTTCTTCCAGCAGCTCGTCCAGTCCCGAAGCGGGTGATCTGATCTTCGAGCAGACCTTGTTGACGTACGACGGGGCCAGCAACCTGCTGCTCTCAGCTTACTACCAGCGGTTCAACGACTCGACCGGCTTCGGTCCGCTCAACGGACCCAGCGGTCCGCAGCCGACGGCCCGGGTCAGTTACTCGGCCGCGTGGTACGACGAAATCGGCCGCCAGATCGCCGGCGCCAACTACGGCACCAATGGCAATGTGGCGCCGACGCTGCCGGCCACTCCGCCGGCCAGCAGCTCGACGGTCCTGGTCACGCTGACCGCCTACGACATTACGGGCCAGCCGTTCCAGACGACCGACGCCGCGGGCGTGGTCACCCAGAGCAGCTACGACGCGGCCGGCCGGGTCGTGGAGACGATCCAGAACTACCAGCCGGCCGTGGCCGCTGCGGAAGGTTGCGTCTGCCCGGGCGCCGCCGGGGGGGACGTCAACATCACCACCCAGATGACCTACAACGCCGATGGGCTTTTAAGCACGCTCACGGCCAAGAACGCCGAGACGGGCGATCAGACCACGACTTGGCTGTATGGCACGCAGAATCAGCCCGGAGGTTCGTCGATCTGGCGGGCCGACCTGCTGGTGGCCGTGATCTATCCGGATGCCCAGGACGCCGCCGACCGGGTGATCTACGGGTACAACCGGCAGGGCCAGGTCGTGATGATGCAGGACCAGAACGGCTCGATCCACAACTACCTGTACGACCAGTTGGGCCGCTTGACCGACGACGCCGTCGTGACGTTCGGCTCAGGGATCGACAACACGGTCCAGCGGATCCATCGCAGCTACGAGGCCCACGGCCTGGTGCAGAACATCACCAGCTACAACTCTGCCAGCGGCGGCAGCGTGGTGAACGACGTCGAGAACCTCTACAATGGATTCTTGCAGCTCATCCAGCAGTACCAAGAGCATGGTGGGGCCGTGAACATCGGCACGTCCCTCAGCGTCCAGTATTCGTACGCCAGTGGCTCGGCCAACACGATCCGGCCCACGGGGATCACGTATCCCAACGGCCGGGCGATCAGCTACAACTACAACGCGGGCAACGACGACGCTGTCTGGGTGAGCAACGTGTCCGACTCGTTCAACACGCTGGTCGGTTACACCTATCTGGGCCTGGCCACGCCGGTGCAGGTCAACTACCCCCAGCCGGGCGTGACCTGGGACGTGACGGTCAGTGCCTGTGGCGGGACGCCGTCGGACAGCCTGCCTGGCCTGGACCAGTTCGGCCGGGTGGTCAACAACCAGTGGTGCGGCTCCTCGGTGGCTCGACCAGATCCAGTACGGCTACGACCAGGTCAGCAACCGGACCTACCGGCAAAACCCGGTAGCCACCGCGGCTGGAGCCACGTTCGACGAGCTGTACACCTACGATGGCGTCCATCGGCTCAAGAGCCTCAGCCGCGGCACACTGACCGGTGGCGCACGAACGTCAGCCCGCTGGCCCTGCAGCAGGACTGGACGCTCGACCCGACCGGCAACTGGGCCCAGTTCGTCCAGTTCGACCAGACGGGCGCCAATCCCGCCCTGGTCCAGCAGCGGACCAGCGACAACTTCAACCAGATCACGAGCATCACCTCGTCCGTCGGCCCGGTCTGGGTCACGCCGACCTACGACCGTAACGGCAACATGAACCTGATGCCACAGCCGGGCACTCCGACGTCCACCTACACGGCGGTGTACGACGCCTGGAATCGGCTGATCAGCCTGTCGGCTTCGGGCACAACAATCGGCTCGTACCTGTACGACGGCCAGAACTGGCGGATCAGCAAGAACTCC
>CAWHDQ010000001.1:0-1045668 GCA_963828155.1 uncultured Planctomycetaceae bacterium | reverse complement strand
CTGCCCGCCTCGGCCTGGGACCTGCCGGCCAACGACCCGGCCTGGTCCGGCGAGCTGGCCGTGAGTCAGGGCCTTGCTGGACGTCGCCCGGGCAACTGCCGCCCGGCTGACCGTCGTGCTCACCGACGCGGTATTCACCGGGCCGCGGATGTTTCACGACGAGTCAGGGCGCCGACCGGCTCCGGGCATCCGGCGGCGGCTCATGCCGTGGCGATCGAACAGGTGCTTGGCGACACGGTAGCGCTGGTGGTCCGGACGCATGCCTACGGTTGGCCGCCCGCGGGCGGAGAGAGCCGGGACGGTGGAGCGAATCCACGCCGAACTCGCCGCCGGTCGGCCGGCCAAGAATTCTGCGACGACTCTCGACGGGCCCCGGTATGCGACGCCGATCCTGGCCAGCGATCTGGCCGTGCTCTTGGATCGGGCCCGGCGATTGAACCTGCAAGGGCTGTTGCACGTCAGCGGCGCCGAGCGGACCAGCACGTATCGCCTGGCGTGGATTTGGCCGCGGCCGCGGGCTTGCCGTCGGCAACGGGATCGGCCGGCGCGGTCGAGCCCGGCCGAATCGCCCGAGTGGCTCAGCGAAACGTCCTTGAGCAGCCGCCGCGCCCGGCGGAGCCTCGATTTGCCGATGCCGATGCTTCGCGAAGGGCTGGCACGGTTCGCCGATCAGGCCACCAGCGGCTGGCGGCAGCATTGCAGCATCGCCGAGCGTGCCGCCCTGCATGGACAGGCCGCGTGACCACGCCCGCGGCCGCCACCCGTTTTCAAGCGGCGGCGACGCGGTCGATCCGCAGCACTCGGTACAGCCGCGGATCGGCCAGCGTGTCGATCTGAGGCGCCGCGCCGGTGAAGTCGTGCCGGCGGCTGTGGCCGGCGGGGACCGCGACCGCAAATGCCCCGGCCCGGATCGCAGCCTGGCAGCCGTTGTGGCTGTCTTCCAGCACGAGCATGTCGCCAGGGGCGAGCCCGAACCGCCCGGCGGCGGTCAGATAGATCTCGGGGTTCGGCTTCCCCTCGACGATGTCCGCCGAAGTGAGCACGAACTGAAATCAGGGGGCAAACTCGAATTTCGCCAGCACGTCGGCGGCGAACCGCGGGCCGCTGCTGGTGGCGATCGCCTTGGGAATGCCGGCCCCCTCGAGCGAGGCCAGGAGCTCGATCAGGCCCGGCATGCACTCGAG
Organism: uncultured Planctomycetaceae bacterium; assembly: GCA_963828155.1. Classification (GTDB taxonomy): domain Bacteria; phylum Planctomycetota; class Planctomycetia; order Pirellulales; family PALSA-1355; genus CAWCAX01. The sequence goes on along the minus strand of CAWHDQ010000001.1, from coordinate 1,044,484 downwards.
CCGTTCGGCCAGGATGCCGGCAAAGATGTCTTCGGTCTCGCGGGCCAACTCGTCGGGCGTGTCTGCGAGCTGGTGCCAGTCGATCATGATCTGCAGCGAAACTTTGGCGGGCCGGCCCATCATCTGGTCGAGCAGGTCGCCCGTAAACTTCTTGCCGCGGCGGCGGAGCAGCTCGCCCCCGACGTCCTGATACAGCTCTTCGGTGTTGAACATCAGGCCGTCGAGATCGAACACGACGGCCCGGGGATGCCACTCGGCGGGCCAAACGGGCATGGCTGGGCCTTGATCGGAAAGATGCGGGACATGCCGGCGGGTGGGGTGCTCGCGCGTGCCTCATCGCGGGCACGCGGCAGACCGGCTCTGGCCCGATTTTACCGCTGGGCCGTCCGGCGCGGCAGGGCAAATTGCCGCGTCCAAGGGCACAAGTGGGTCGGTCGATTGAACCCGCTGCTTGCTAGCTCGCCTGGCCGGCGTGCTCTTCGACCAGCGCCGGCTCGTCGTGCAGCGCTGCGAGGGTTTCCAGTTCGGCGGACGGCTCGGCAGTCTGACCGGAAAATTCCTTCCGAGGCGATTGCCCACCGAGTTTTCGAGTGCCGCGCAGGCGGCCCGCGAGCGGGCGCAGTTTGTCGTACGCCGCCAGCGCGAGACGTCCCGTGCGGTTGGTGGGAATCAGCACGCGCGAGATCGTATAACGGCGGGTTCCCCAATCGGCCGTGGCCCGACTCGACGGGCCCAGGTAATCGACGGTCCGCACGGAACTGTCCTGCTCGAAGCGCTCGATCAGCGCGCCCGCAGCAATTGGCCCGGGCTGATCGCCGCGTACTGCTCGTCGTAGGCCACCTTCGGGGAGAAGTAGACCCCCTTGGCCAGCCAGCCGTATTCGAACGCGATCGGCACGCCGTCCAGTTCGAGAAACACCAACCGCAGCTGCCCCCAACTGGCCGCACGGCGGGCCTGCTCCAGGTAGAACTCGAACATACCGGGTGTCTTCAGCACCGATGTGCCGGCCGCCCCTTTCCAGCCCCGGTCTTCGATCTCAAGGCCGGTCCGCAGCCAGCGGGCGACCGCGGCGGGCGAGAGCCGCTCGAGAACCTGCAACTCGAGCCGGCCGGCCGCGGCGGTCTTGCTCTGTACCCGGCGGAGGTGCCGGCGAAGGTTTCTCGAGCGCTCGGCGAAATAGGCCGGCCAATCGCCGTCCAGCTCCACTTGATCGACCACGAATCGCGGCCGAACCAAGGGGCGAATCTCGCGCGGCGAGTGCCTCGTTCAACTCCCGCCAGGCCGGTCCGTCGGTCGCCGCGCCGTCGAAAGCAATCAGCGGCAATCCGAGTTCGACGAGGCTCCTGGGCCAGTCGGTCACAGACCGCTGGCACATCGCAGTGCGGATCGAGCAGCAACTCGCCGGCCGGCGTCCAGGCGTTGCCGGGCAAGCGGCCAAAAGTCCAAGGTCCGCGGCCAGCGACACACAGCGGCAAGGCGGCGACCATCCGGCCCGGTTGGCGGACGACGAGCGTCGCGAGTGGCTTGCGCGCGCGAGCGCTCGAGCCATTGGGCCACGAGGGCCGCGCGACTGGTCGGCAGTGCGGAGGCGCTGCGCCGCCAGAGATCGTCCCAGGCGTCGGCGCTGGCCCGCAGCTCGCCGGTCGTCTCCAGTCGTTCGCACTGAATCAGGCCCACACTTGACCCCTCCCGCCCTCAGCTCGCCCTGAGCAAGCATGGCATTTTTCCGGCCCGCGAGCGGGTGAACCGTGCCGGGCCAACGATCTGCGAAGCCGCCGGAATGTTTCTCCCGCTGGACCCGCCGATCGGCATAACCGCTTCAGGCGGAGCGGACGCTAGGGCGGGCAGCCCACCGCGCGGGTGGGAGCGACGATCGTTAGCCGTTGGAGTCGATTGCGAGGGGGGCCGCGATGGCGGCCAGCTCGGCCAGGATCAGGGCCGTCGCACCCCAGATTTCGTGCCCCTGCCAGAAGTAGGCCGCACCCGCAAGACCAGGCTGCCTTGGCGGCGCTCGATCGTCCGGCGGTTTTCCGCTTGTCCAAGCGCCGCCAGCGGCAACTCGATCAGCTCGGCCACTTCAGCCGGGTTGGGCTGCCAGGCAGGCGCTCTTGGCAGGCGGCGAGCCAGGGCTGGATCAGAAAATTGCTGCGGAACAAATAGATCGGCGAGAGCTGCCCGAGCATCTCGATGCCGGCGGCCGGGATCCCGAGCTCTTCGTCCAATTCGCGGAGCACTGCCCGCTGGCTCGGTTCGCCGGGCTCGACGGCGCCGCCGGGCAAACTGATCTGACCGGCGTGGTCGAGCAAGTGTTCGGTGCGACGCGTCAGCGGCAAGTGCCAGGTGGCTTGCTGCCCCGCGCCCGCGATGGGATAGAGCAGAATCACGACCGCTGCCGCGCGAGCTCCGCCCGGCGGCGGGCCGAAGTAGCGCCCGTAGCTCAGCTCGGGCTGGAGCCGCGCTATGGGCCGCCGCGCCGGGCAGCGGCAGAGCAAACTGCTCGGCCAGCACCCGGACGAATCGCCGCCGGTCCGCGTCACGGCGCTCGCCGTGCGGGTCGTCAGTGCGGTCGATGGAGGATGCGCCCATGCCGGAATCCAACGTCGAAGCGAGAAGCGGTTATTCGCCGCTGGGCAGCCGATAAACGGCATAGAACCGGTTGGGCGGACTGACCAGCTCGAACGGCAGCGGCGGCTCGACGTCGGTCAGGATGAATTGGGCGCCGTACTTGCGCCGAGTCGCTCGAGGCGGCTGGGGCCCAGATCGGTCAGCGAGCGATACCAGGCCAGATTGTTGGGCACGTGGCGATCGCGATACAGGTCGTTCATCCGCCGCCACCACTGCACAATGCCGGCGGCGTCCTGGGGAATGTCCTTGCGGCAGACCACCTCGGCCCGGCCGGCGTACCAGCGAAACGTCTGCGCGGTCCGCGGGACGATGAACACGGCGTCGGCGGGCGTGGACTCGGCGACCCAGCTGCAGATTTCGCGCCAGCTTTCGAGGTCGGCGACTTTGTCGTCGGCCGGCGGGATCGGGCGCTCCCAGCGGCGAGCGCCACGTCGCCCAGGTGCCAACTGGCCGCGACCATCGCGATCACCAGCCAGACGTCGCCGATCGGCAGGCGGCGGCACCGGCGATCGGCAATCAGCGCGATCGCCGTCAGCGCGGCGCCGAGCGGCACGAAGATGTCCGTCATGCGGAACCAGTAGTACCGCAAGATCGCGGCGGCGATGGCCCGGTTGTACGTGGTCAACGCGGCCACCAGGAATCCCATGATCGCAATCGCGATCGTTCCGCCCACCACCCATCGCAAGCGGCGCTCACCGGAATGGAACGGCGCCAGCCAGCAGAGCACGCCCCACAGCAGCCAGAGCAACAGGTGCCGGCGAATGAACTCGATCGGAAACAGCTGCGGGACGAGGTGATGAGAGAGCCGCTCGTAGACGTAAATGCGGTTGGCTTTGCGCGACCCAGGGTTCCACGCCGCGGCTCAACTCCAGCGCCGGCAGCAGGCCGGGCAAGGCAAACGGCAGGCCTAGCAGTAGCGGCTTGAGCATGGCGCCGACCGCGGGCCGGTCCGAGCCGGCCATCAGCCAGGCCAAGCCCGCGGCCAGCACCGACCAGGCCCCCACCACCACGTGAAAGGCGCTGGCCAGTCCCAACAGCGGCCAGACCCATTGCCAACGGTTCCGCACGACCGCTTCCAATGCCAGCAGCACCAGGACGTACGCCAACCCTTTGGCTTCGAAGCCACCGATGATCCATTCGCCGGCCATGTGCAGACGGCTGGTGCCGGCCACGAATAGTCCGGCAGAGAGGACCGAGTACAGCGGCAGCGGCACGATCGCCACGCTCAGCCGCCGCCACGCCCAAGCCAGCAGGCCCCAGGTCACCAGCCGACCGACCCAGGTCGAGGCCGGCAGGCTGAGCCAGCGCGTCATCCAGCCGCAGGTCCAATAGAACACCTGATGGGCGTCGGCGGTTTGCAGAAAAAAATCGTCCGCGCACCACTGGGGATTCCAGTAGTGCTTGGCTTTGGCCAGGTAGTGCGTCTCGTTGACCTCGGGCACCGGCCAGGCGGCATGGATGAAGAAGATCGCGAAGATCAGCACGATTTCGCCGGCGGCGGAAAGCCGGGCGTGCCGTGCAAGGTCAGCCGGCAGTCGTTGTTCGGGGGCAAAATCCATGGCGGCCTGCAATCTAAAGGAAATCTGCCGCGGCGTGTCGCGCTGCGTGGGGCATTTACCGCGAGGCTCGCAATTGCCGCATGCCGGGCGCCACCCAAGGCTCATCGAAAGCTCATTCGGCCGATGCTCGCTCCGCGTGCCCTGCGGCCCTTGCCAAGCGCCGGCGGCGGCACCTATCATTCCTGCACCCCGTTTGACGTCAAAAAGTCTTTCGCCCCAGCAGGAAATCCGGATGTCGGGCCGCTCGCCGGGAAGGCAATTGCGCGAAGCCGTGGCGGAAGTCACGATCCAGATTCCCGGCGTGTTCAACGCGCTGGTCGCCCGGCTGGCCGAAGACGTGGGCTACGACGCGGTGTATCTGTCGGGCGCGGCCTTGTCGGCCGGCGTGCTGGCCCTGCCCGACGTGGGCCTGTTTTCGCTCACCGAGCTGGTGGCCCAGGCCGGCTATCTGACCCGCAGCGTGCAGATTCCGGTCATCGTCGACGCCGACACGGGCTTCGGCTCGGCCGTGAACGTCGAGCGGACGATCGTCGAGCTGGAGGCGGCCGGCGTGGCGGCAATCCAGCTCGAAGATCAGGAATTGCCCAAGCGCTGCGGCCATCTGTCGGGCAAGCGGCTGGTCGATCCGGCCGAAATGTGCGCCAAGCTCCGGGCCGCCGCCGCCGCGCGGCAGGACTCCGAGCTGGTGCTGATCGCCCGCACCGACGCAGCCGGAGTCGGCGGCTTGGACGACGCGATCGAGCGGGCCAAACGCTATCTCGACGCCGGGGCCGACTGGATTTTTCCCGAGGCCCTGGCCGATCGCTGGCAATTCGAGCAGTTCGCCGCGGCGATCGACGCACCGCTCTTGGCCAACATGACCGAGTTCGGCAAGAGCCCACTGTTGGCTCTCGACGAACTGGCCGACCTAGGCTATGCCGCCGTGCTGTACCCGGTCACCCTGATGCGGGTGGCCATGAAAGCCGTCGAGGCGGCCCTGGTCACGATCTCCGAAGCCGGCACTCAGTCGGAGCTGCTCGACCTGATGCAATCGCGGCAGGAACTGTACGACCTGTTGGGTTACGAAGATTACGAAGCCCGCGACCGGGCGTTCTTTCAAGGCCCCGCCGACCCGCCCGCCGAATCCTGAATCCTCGACATCTGGGCTCGCCGACCTCGAGCCGCTGATTAAATCCCGAGTCAGCGTCCGGCGCCGATCTCTCCGCCAACCGAAAGCCCCCCGCGATGAGCGAACCGATTTACAGCCCCGGCCTCGAAGGCGTGGTCGCCGGCGAAACCGCGATCAGCACGATCACCGGCGGGCTGCACTACCGCGGCTACGAGATCGAAGAGCTGGCCCGCGAGGCGACGTTCGAGGAAGTCGCCTTCCTGCTGTTGCATGGCGAATTGCCCACGGCCGCCCAGTTGGAGGGGCTCAAGCACCGGCTGCGGGCCGAGACGCACTTGCCGGCCCCGCTCGTCGAGCTGTTGCGGAAGATTCCGCCCGAAGCTCCGCTGATGGACGTCATGCGCACGGGCGCAGCGCCCTGGCCCACTGGGATGCGGAGGTCAACGACAACAGCCACGAGGCCAACGTCCGCAAGGCCGAGCACCGCACGGCCCAGTTGCCGATGATCCTGGCTGCCCGGCACCGCATGGTGCAGGGCAAGGAGCCCGTCCATCCGCGGACCGATCTGTCGCTGGCCGGCAACCTGCTCTGGATGCTCTTCCGCCGCGACCCGGCGGAGCGGGCCACGCGGGCGATGGACATCTCGCTGATCCTGTACGCCGAACACGAGTACAACGCCTCGACGTTCACGGCCCGGGTGGTCTGTTCGACGCTGTCGGACCTCGACTCCGGCATCACCGCCGCGATCGGCGCGCTCAAGGGCCCTTTGCACGGCGGGGCCAACGAACGCGTGCTGGACGTGCTGCAGCGCGTCGGCACTGCCGACAAGGCCGAGGCCTGGATTCGCGACGCTCTGGCCCGCAAGGAGCGGATCATGGGCTTCGGCCACCGGGTCTACAAGACCGGCGATCCCCGGGCCACGCTGCTCAAGCCGCTTTGCGCGAGCTGGCCGCCGAGACCGGCAATGCCGACATGGAAACAATGGCCGACACGATCGAACGGATCGTCCGCGAGGAAAAAGGGCTGCCGCCCAACCTCGACTGGCCCAGCGCCCGGCTGTATCACTACCTCGAACTGCCGGTCGAGCTGTACACGCCGCTGTTCGTCGTCAGCCGCGTGACGGGCTGGGCCGCCCACGTGATCGAGCAGCTCGACCACAACCGCTTGATCCGTCCCCGCTCGAACTACACCGGCCCCGCCGAGCGCCGCTGGGTGCCGCTGGCCGAGCGGGGGTGAATTGCCTGCCAAGGCCGGACGCGTCAGTCGGCGTCGCGTTCAGCCGCGGTTTCCGCCGGCACGCCGAGCGCTCGGCGGAGGAGCGTGGCGATCCAGGCCAGCTCCTGGTCGTCGCGGCCGGTGAGCAGCGCGACGAGCCTCCCTTCACCGGGACGATTTCGAGCTGCGGCTGACGGGCATCGTCGCCCGGAGTGCCGCTATGGCCCAGGCGAATCGCCTCAAGCTCGGTGGCGGCCCATTCGTGACTTTTTTTACCGAACAGGCCAGCTTGGAGCACGAGCAGCCGACCATCCGCAGAGGCCAACTCGACGCGCTGCAAACAGTAGTCGATCGCCTTGACGGTAAGCCAGGCTGCCAGGAGCGTTAAGACGATCGTAATGGGCACTCGCAGCACGAGGCCTTCCGGGTTTCGCACTGCTCGGAAAAAAACAGCATCCAGACGATCAAGCCGGCGAAACCGTCCGCGAAGACCGCGCAGATTCCATAACTCGGCAGCACTTCCCACCAGCGTGGCCGAGGGACGGAAATCGTCGCGCTCCGGAAACGCGCGATCCGCCAGCCGGCTCTCGGCTGGCGGGGCGTCGAGGTCGGCCCGCGCATCGTCCTCTTCGCCCAACCGAGGCAACGCCAGGCTACTGCGTAAATGCGTGCCGAGCCACTCCAATTCGGCCAGGTCGTGCCCGGCGAATAGCGACAACACGTCACGCTGACGGGGAATGAACTGGAGTCCGTACGTCGGGTATTCGTCGGAGCGATTGCCGCACCGGCGGACTTCGATCGCCCGCAGTTCGCCCGGTTCCCAGCCGATTTCGTCGAGCGCCGAACAAACCGCGCGTCACGACGAGACAGCACCCCCCGTCGACCACGATCAGGGTCCGGCCCCAGGCCCTGGCCACGGCCGTCAAGATCAGGAGTAGCATGAACATCCCCAGCACGCCGAGAACTCCGCCGACCAACAGGATTTCCAATGGCCAGGGCAGCTGTTGCAGGCCCGGCTGAGGCTGACCTCCGAACAAGACTTGCTGGGTCAGGACTCCTAGGAAGACCAGGCCCCCGCAGCCGAACAACAGCAGCTGCATGACTTCGCTGCTGAACCCGGCAGCCGGGGATTCGAAGGTCAGGCGGTCCGGCGTTTCGGTCATCACGATCTGACTGCCGGCCGGCTGCTCGAACCGCTCGTCCAACTGCGCCGCGTCGACAACCGGGACGTGCGGCGGCTCCTGGTCGAGCGATCCTTGGTCAGGCGCGGCGCCCGGCGAAGCGTCGCGCACGGAATTGGCATGAGTGGCCAGCCGGGCGGCGAGCGGCAGCAGCATTTCGCGCGGATCCCCAGCGCCCAGCGCGGCAAGCCTTGGGCACGCTCGACGCGGATTGCGAATTCCTGCAACAATTTCAGCTTGCCCACGGCAAGGTTGCGAGGCGAGTTGGCAAGCGAATCGACGACCACGCGCTGCACTTCATTTAGGCGACAGCGCCAACGCCAACGAAAAGGCCCGACATATTCGCCGAGCCATAGATGCTCGCCCTCGGCTTGGATTTCGCTGTGCCCCCAGAGTACCGCGGCGGCGACGAACAGCATCGCGACCGCCGGCACCGCGAACACCAGAGCGAAGGCCAGCGACAGCGCGGCGGAAGCACCGGCGTCCGGACCGGGCCAGGCCGCAATCCTGGGCCAACAAAATGTCAACGCTACGGCGGCAAATCCGATCAACAACGCGGATGCAGCACGGCGCCTCGCCAACCTGCGCCGCGGCAGCACATAGCGGGCGGCGGCTGGCGACAGCTGCTCGACGCGGATCTCGGCGGGCAATGGCGACTCGGGGAGCATGAACCGATTGGTCCGGCAATTGCCGCGGTGGCTATCCAGTTCTAAGTCGCGGTTCCGTCGCCCCGCTCGTCCGTAGTCTCTGCCGGCACGCCCGTTGCTCGGCGGAGTAGCGTGGCGATCCAGGCCAGTTCCTGGTCGTCGCGGCCGGTGAGCAATTTGACGGGCTTGCCGGCCAGCGGGACAATTTCCAGCCGCATCAGGAGCTTGCCCATCGGCGGGCCATCGCGGGCCGAGGCGCGAATCGCGGCGAGATCGCCGGCGGCCCATTCGTGCCGTGCCTTGCCTAGCCATCCGCTTTGCAGCACGAGCAGGCGGCCGCCCGCAAACGCGAATTCCGCTCGATCGGAACCGATGCTGATAATCCCGCCCGGCAGCGATTTTCTCCAGTCGGCGGGAGGAACGGAGATGGTGAGCACCCCATCCACTTCGTCGACCACGGCGGAGCTGTTCGCGGGTCGAGTCTCGACGTCGGCCAGGATGAGGTCGATCTCCTTCGGCGGGGCCAAATGAAGTGCCGTGCCGAGCCGCGTGGCCAACCATTTGAGTTCCTCCACCTCGCCCCCTGCCAACAGGCCGAATTTGCCGCCGAACTTGGGCACGAGTTCCAGCTCGAGCGCGGGCTGATCGTTGATTTCCACGCCGCTGGGGCCGACCTGGATCGACTGCAATTCGTCGCGCTCCCAGACGCGTTTCTGTTCGCCGAACAATCCCATCTGCACGACCAACAACCGGTCCCCGGCCACAGCGATCGCTGCCCGGTGGCGGGCCATATGCAGGGCTGCCACCATCATTCCGATGCCGATCGCCCATGACAGCAAAAGGGAGAACATGGCGGCTGCCACTCCCCCGGCGAAGGCTTGCCCCTGGGCAGGCACCGGTCCGCCGAACAGCAACGACCAGACGGCCGCCGAAGTGAACACCGCCGTGAAGGCGAGCCAGATGCAGGCAAAGCCAAATAGGCCGGCCGTGCCGCGGCGTAATCCCGCGGGCGGTACTTCGAAGGTCAGACTGTCGGCGGCTTCGGTCAGCTTGATCGAGCTGCCCGGGGGCTGCTCGAAGCGCTCGTCCGATTCCGCTCGATCAATGACCGGCACGGCCTCGGTAACGGCGACCGGCGCGGGCTCGCCCGTGGCCGGGAGCAGGCCGCTTTCCTGGGCCAGGCTGGCTTGCCGACCGAGCTCCTGGGCCAGCGGACGCAGCCACTCGCGCAGGATAGCCGAGTCCCGCCCAGCGCGGTTTGCCCCGGGCCAGCTCGACGCGAATCGCGGAAAACTTTCCGTCCGCCGCCGGTTGGGTTCGAGCGCCGCTATGCGACGTGCTGGCCGCCTCGACGACCAGCCGTCGAACGTCGGTCAGCTGGCAGCGGCGGCGCAGCGCGCAGCGGGCCGACGAACTCGCCTAGCCACAGCGTGCTGACGTCGATTTCTATCTCGCTGTGGCCCCAAAAGATCGCCGCGGCGATCGCCAGCGGAACCAGCACCATCGGAACCAGCGAGATCAGGCCAATGGCGGCGAACAGCACAACCGCGATGCCTGGCATCTGCTGGCCCCAGTTCGCGATGCCCGCAAACCAGCCGAACGAAAACGTCGAGGCGATGCCCGGCCAACACCACCAGCACCAGCGCCAGATAGCGATAATTGCCCAGCGGGCGGCGGGGCAGCACGTAGCGGACCGCCGCGGGGGACCGCCGCTCAACGCGTATCTCGACGGGCAAGGGTGAGTCGGCGAGCATGATTCAGTCAGTCCGGCGACTGCCGCGGCAGCTATCCAGTTCTAAGTTGCGGCTCCGCCGCCCCGCTCTTCCGTAGTCTCGGCTGCACACCCATTGCCCGGCGCAGGAGCGTGGCAATCCAGGCGAGCTCCTGGTCGTCGCGGCCGGTGAGCAGCTTGAGGGGCTTGCCGGCCAGCGGCACGATCTCCAGCTGCATCAGCCGCTTGTTGTTCATTGTCGTGTCGCTGGCCAACGCGCAAATCGCGGCCAGCTCGTCCGTGGCCACTCATGGCGCTTCTTGCCTAGCAGGCCGGTTTGCAAGATGAGCAGCCGGTCGCCCGCGCAGGCCAGCTCGGCCCGGCGGATGGTCATGTGCAGTGCCGCCGCGAGCATGCCGAAGCCGACCAGGGCAAACGCGTCAGAATCGCCAGCGGAAACAAGAGCGTGCTGAGTTTCTCATCGCGACTCGTGAATAGGACGATGCAGGTGCCCAGCGTCACGAAGCCGTCAAAGGCAATGCCCATGATCCAAAACGGCAAGGCTTTCCGCCAGCCGCCGGGCGGAACGGAAATGGTCAGCGCCCGGCCGCGTCGTCGGCCACCACGTTGCTGCCGGCGGGCTGGGTGTCGACATCGGCCACGACGGCGTCGCCTTCCTGCAGTCGGTCGAGGCCCAGGGCCTTGCCGAGCTGCGTGGCCAGCCACTCGATCTCTTCCTGGTCGCGTCCGCCGAACAGACCGAACTTGTCGCCGGCCTTCGAGACGAATTGCAATTCCAATACGGGCCGGTCGTTGACCTCCATGCCGCTGGGGCCGACTTCGATCGACCGCAATTCGTCGGGTTCCCAGACGCGTTTCTTCTCGCCAAACAGGCCGACCTGCACCACCAGCAAACGGCCGGCGGCCACGGCGATGGCTGCCCGGCGGCGGGCCATGTGGAGGGCAGCCAAGAGCAGCCCGATGCCGATGGCCCAAAAGACGATCACGAAGACGGCGGCCGCCACGCTACCCCCAAGCGTGGCCTGCCCTTGGGCCGGCTGTTGCTCCCCGAAAATCAAAGCGTACACCGCGACCGAAGTGAATATAAAGGCAAGCCCAGATGCAGGCAAAGCCGAACAGGCCGGCCGTGCCGCGGCGAAGTCCCGCGGGCGGAATGTCGATCGTCAGGCTGTCGGCCTGTTCGACCAGCTTGAGCTTGCTGCCAAGGGGCTGCTCGAAGCACTCGTCCGACTCCGCTCGATCAATGACCGGCACGGCCTCGGTAACGGCGACCGGCGCCGGGCTCGCCCGTGGCCGAGAGCAAGCTGCTTCCTGGAGCCGGCCGGGTCCGACCGGCCCAGGAAGCAGTCTGCTCTCGGCCATGGGCCAGCCCGCGCCGGTCGCCGTTACCGAGGCCGTGCCGGTCGATTGATCGAGCGGAGTCGGACCGAGTGCTTCGAGCAGCCCTTGGCAGCAAGCTCGAGCTGGTCGAACAGGCCGCAGCCCGACATCGACATCCGCCGCGCCGGGGACTTCGCCGCGGAGGCGGGCCTGTTCGGCTTCGCCTGCATTGGCCCGCCTTGATGGTGATTTCACTTCGGTCCGCGGTGTACGCTTTGATTTCGGGGACCCATCAGCCGGCCAGAGGGCAGGCCACGCTGGGGGTAGGCGTGGCGGCCGCCGTCTTCGTGATGCTCTTTGGGCCATTGCGTCGGGCTGCTCTTCGGCTGCCCTCCACATGGCCCGCCGCCGGGCAGCCGATTGCTGTGGCCGCCGGCCGTTTGTGGTCGCGCAGGTCGGCCTGGTTTGCGAGAAGAAACGCGTCTGGGACCCGACGAATCGCGTGTCGATCGAAGTCGGCCCAGCGGGGGCATGGAGGTCAACGTACCGGCCCTGTTTTGGAATTGCATTCGTCTCGAAGGCCGGCGACAAGTTCGGTCTCGTTCGGCGGACGCGACGAGGAAGAGATCAGCGTGCCGGCTACGCAGCTCGTAAGGCCCTGGGCCTCTATGATGCAGGAAGGCGACGCTGTCGTGGCGATGTCGACACCGAGCCCGCCGGCAGCAACGTGGTGGCCGACGACGGCCGCCGGCGCTCCACCATTTCCGTTCCGCCCGGCGGCTGGCGGAAGCCCTGCCGTTTTTGGATCATGGGCATTGCCTTTGACGGCTTCGTGACGCTGGCACCGATCGTCCGATTCATGAGTCGCGATGAGAAACTGAGCACGCTCCTCTGTTTTCGCTGGCGATTCTGAGCCGCCGCTTTCCTGCGTCAGCTTCGGCATGCTGGCGGCGGGACTGACATGACATCCGCCGGGCCGAGCTGGCCTGCGGGCGACTGGCTCGCCGACTTAAACCGGCCTGCTGAGGCAAAAAGCGCCGATGGTCAGGGCCGACGGACGAGCTGGCCGCGATTCGGCGCGTTGGCCAGCGACACGACAATGAACAAGGACTAGCGGCTGACGGAGCTGGAGATCGTGCCGCTGGCCGGCAAGCCCCTCCAAGCTGCCTCACGGCCGCGACGACGAGGAGTCTCGCCGTGGATTCGCCCACGCTCCTGCCGCCCGGGCATGGGCGCGCGAGCCGAGACTATGGGGAAGAGCGGGGCGGGGAGCCGCCGGCTTAGAACTGGATAGCTCCGCCGGAGTCCGCGGACCGACTGACATGCTCGCCGACTCACAACCTCTGCCCGTCCAGATACGCGTTGAGCGGCGGTCCCCCGCGGCGGTCCGCTACGTGCTGCCCCGCCGCCCGCTGGGCAATTATCGCTATCTGGCGCTGGTGCTGGTGGTGTTGGCCGGCATCGCCTCGACGTTTTCGTTCGGCTGGTTTGCGGGCATCGCGAACTGGGGCCAGCAGATGCCAGGCATCGCGGTCGCGCTGTTCGCCGCCATTGGCCTGATCTCGCTGGTTCCGATGGTGCTGGTTCCGCTGGCGATCGCCGCGGCGATCTTTTGGGGCCACAGCGAGATAGAAATCGACGTCAGCACGCTGTGGCTAGGCGAGTTCGTCGGCCCGCTGCGCTGGCGCCGCCGCTGCCAGCTGACCGACGTTCGACGGCTGGTCGTCGAGGCGGCCAGCACGTCGCATAGCGGCGCTCGAACCCAACCGGCGGCGGACGGAAAGTTTTCCGCGATTCGCGTCGAGCTGGCCCGGGGCAAACCGCGCTGGGCGGGACTCGGCTATCCGCGAGTGGCTGCGTCCGCTGGCCCAGGAGCTCGGTCGGCAAGCCAGCCTGGCCCAGGAAAGCGGCCTGCTCCCGGCCACGGGCGAGCCCGCGCGGTCGCCGTTACCGAGGCCGTGCCGGTCATTGATCGACGGAATCGGACGAGCGCTTCGAGCAGCCCCGGGCAGCTCGATCAAGCTGACCGAAGCCGCCGACAGTCTGACCTTCGAAGTACCGCCGCGGGATTGCGCCGCGGCACGGCCGGCCTATTTGGCTTTGCCTGCATCTGGCTCGCCTTCACGGCGGTGTTCACTTCGGCGGCCGTCTGGTCGTTGCTGTTCGGCGGACCGGCGCCCGCCCAGGGGCAAGCCTTCGCCGGGGGAGTGGCAAGCGCCATGTTCTCCCTTTTGCTGTCATGGGCGATCGGCATCGGAATGATGGTGGCAGCCCTGCATATGGCCCGCCACCGGGCAGCGATCGCTGTGGCCGGGGACCGGTTGTTGGTCGTGCAGATGGGATTGTTCGGCGAACAGAAACGCGTCTGGGAGCGCGACGAATTGCAGTCGATCCAGGTCGGCCCCAGCGGCGTGGAAATCAACGATCAGCCCGCATCGAGCTGCAACTCGTGCCCAAGTTCGGCGGCAAATTCGGCCTGTTGGCAGGGCGCGAGGTGGAGGAACTCAAATGGTTGGCCACGCGGCTGCGCACGGCACTTCATTTCGGCCCCGCCGAAGGAGATCGACCTCATCCTGGCCGACGTCGAGACTCGACCCGCGAACAGCTCCGCCGTGGTCGACGAAGTGGATGGGGTGCTCACCATCTCCGTTCCTCCCGCCGACTGGAGAAAATCGCTGCCGGGCGGGATTATCAGCATCGGTTCCGATCGAGCGGAATTCGCCGTTTGCGGGGGGCCGCCTGCTCGTGCTGCAAAGCGGCTGGCTAGGCAAGGCAGCGGCGCGATGGCCGCGGGCGATCTGGCCGCAATTGCCTCGGCCCGCGACACGACAATGAACAAGCGCCTGATGGGCTGGAAATTGTTGCCCTTGGCCGGCGGGAAGCCCGTCAAATTGCTCACCCGGCCGCGACTACCAGGAACTGGCCTGGATTGCCACGCTTCGCCGCCGAGCAACGGTTGTGCCGGCGAGCAATCCACGGCGGAGCGGGGCGGCTAATTCAGAACACAACTTGAGAACTGGATAGCCACCGCGGCAATTGCAGATCCAATCGGTTCGTGATCCCCGAGTCGCCATTGCCCGCCGAGATCCGCGCATCCCGGGCCGCTGTCGCCAGCCGCCGCCCGCTATGTGCTGCCGCACGGCGCAGGTTGAGCAAGGCGCCGCAGCACTGCATCCGCGTTGTTGATCGGATTTGCCGGCCATAACGTTGACATTTTGTTGGCCCAGGACTGCGGCCTGCGGCCGGTCCGGACGCCGGTGTTTCCCGCCGTCGAGATCTAGCTGGCCTTCGCTCTGGTGTTATCGCGGTGCCGGCGGTCGCGATGCTGTTGGTCCGCCGCCGCGGTACTCTGGGGGCACAGCGAAATCCAAGCCGAGGGCAAGCATCTATGGCTCGGCGAATATGTCGGGCCTTTTTGCCGAGTTGGCGTTGGCGGTGCTCAGCCTCAAATGAAGTGCCAACGACATGGTCGTCGATTCGCTTATGCCAACTCGCCCTCGCAACCTTGCCGTGGGCAAGCTGAAATTGTTGCAGGAATTCGCGATCCGCCGTCAAGCATACCCAAGGCTTGCCGGCGATTGGGGCCGCACTCGGGGTATCCGCGCAGAAATGCTGCTGCGGCTCGGCCCGCCTGGCTGGCCACTCATGCCAATCTGCACGTGGCGACGCTGCGCTCGGCGGCACCTCGCTGTGCCGAGGAACGCAGGCTCGACCAGGAGCCGCCGGCACGGAGACCCCGGTTGTCGACGCGGCCTAGTCGGACGAGCGGTTCGAGCAGCCGGCCGGCAGCCAGATCAAGATGTCCGAAAGCCGGACCGCCTGACCTTCGAGATGCCGCGGCTGCCGGCATTCAGCCAGGCGGAGGTCGTGGCGTTGTCTTGGCCTGCTTCTGGCTGGGGGTCACTGGTGCTCTTTTCCGATTGGCCCAGCAAGTCTTGCCCGGCGGTGAACCTGAGCCGTGCCTGCAACAGGTGCCCGGGCCATGGAAAATCCTGTTGGTCGGAGGAGTTCTCGCTGCTGCTGGGCGATTGTTCATTGCTATCATGGTCTTGACCGCCCTGGATAGGGCTTGTGGGCGGGGCCGTGATTGCCGTCGGCTGGGGGTGCCGTCTCGTCGCGAGGTCGGGTTTGTTCGGCGCTGAAGAAACGGCTGGGAACCGGGCGAACTGAGGGCGATGGAGGTCGGCTCGTGCGGGAAATGGCTCCGGCGGCTTCCCGTCGTTGCGGACTGCAATTTATCTCCAGTCAGCGTGACCTGTTTCGCTTTTCGCCGGCCGCGACGTAGAGGAATTGGAGTGGCTCGGCGCGCGTTTACGCGGTATCTGGGGTTGCCTTGGCTGGGCCAAGAGGGAAATCACGGCCGACGTCGACGCCCCGGCAACCGAGAGTCGGATGGCGGATCGCCGCGGCTCTTTGGGGCATTACGATTTCCGTCCCCCGCCAGCTGGCGGGGCAGCGCTGCCTACTGTCTATGGCATCTGCGCAATCTTCCGCGGACGGTTTGCCGTTGCTTCGATGCCCTGGATGCTGTTTTTTTCGCGGGCAGGCGTGCGAACCCGGAATGCCTCTTGCTGTGTGCCCATTACCTTCGCCTTAACCTCCTGGCATCCTGGCTTACCGTCAAGGCGATCGACTACTGTTTGCAGTCGCGTCGAGTTCGCCTCTGCGGATGGTCGGCTGCTCGTGCTCCAAGCTGGCCTGTTCGGTAAAAAGAGCACGAATGGGCCGCCACCGAGCTTGAGGCGATTCGCCTGGGCCATAGCGGCACTCCGGGCGACGATGCCCGTCAGCCGCAGCTCGAAATCGTCCCGGTGAAGGGAGGCTCGTCGCGCTGCTCACCGGCCGCGACGACCAGGAGCTGGCCTGGATCGCCACGCTCCTCCGCCGAGCGCTCGGCGTGCCGGCGGAAACCGCGGCTGAACGCGACGCCGACTGACGCGTCCGGCCTTGGCAGGCAATTCACCCCCGCTCGGCCAGCGGCACCCAGCGGCATCGGCGGGGCCGGTGTAGTTCGAGCGGGGACGGATCAAGCGGTTGTGGTCGAGCTGCTCGATCACGTGGGCGGCCCAGCCCGTCACGCGGCTGACGACGAACAGCGGCGTGTACAGCTCGACCGGCAGTTCGAGGTAGTGATACAGCCGGGCGCTGGGCCAGTCGAGGTTGGGCGGCAGCCCTTTTTCCTCGCGGACGATCCGTTCGATCGTGTCGGCCATTGTTTCCATGTCGGCATTGCCGGTCTCGGCGGCCAGCTCGGCGCAAAGCGGCTTGAGCAGCGTGGCCCGGGGATCGCCGGTCTTGTAGACCCGGTGGCCGAAGCCCATGATCCGCTCCTTGCGGGCCAGAGCGTCGCGAATCCAGGCCTCGGCCTTGTCGGCAGTGCCGACGCGTTGCAGCACGTCCAGCACGCGTTCGTTGGCCCCGCCGTGCAAAGGGCCCTTGAGCGCGCCGATCGCGGCGGTGATGCCGGAGTCGAGGTCCGACAGCGTCGAACAGACCACCCGGGCCGTGAACGTCGAGGCGTTGTACTCGTGTTCGGCGTACAGGATCAGCGAGATGTCCATCGCCCGCGTGGCCCGCTCCGCCGGGTCGCGGCGGAAGAGCATCCAGAGCAGGTTGCCGGCCAGCGACAGATCGGTCCGCGGATGGACGGGCTCCTTGCCCTGCACCATGCGGTGCCGGGCAGCCAGGATCATCGGCAACTGGGCCGTGCGGCGCTCGGCCTTGCGGACGTTGGCCTCGTGGCTGTTGTCGTTGACCTCCGCATCCCAGTGGGCCAGGGCATCGCACCCGTGCGCATGACGTCCATCAGCGGAGCTTCGGGCGGAATCTTCCGCAACAGCTCGACGAGCGGGGCCGGCAAGTGCGTCTCGGCCCGCAGCCGGTACTTGAGCCCCTCCAACTGGGCGGCCGTGGGCAATTCGCCATGCAACAGCAGGAAGGCGACTTCCTCGAACGTCGCCTCGCGGGCCACTCTTCGATCTCGTAGCCGCGGTAGTGCAGCCCGCCGGTGATCGTGCTGATCGCGGTTTCGCCGGCGACCACGCCTTCGAGGCCGGGGCTGTAAATCGGTTCGCTCATCGCGGGGGGCTTTCGGTTGGCGGAGAGATCGGCGCCGGACGCTGACTCGGGATTTAATCAGCGGCTCGAGGTCGGCGAGCCCAGATGTCGAGGATTCAGGATTCGGCGGGCGGGTCGGCGGGGCCTTGAAAGAACGCCCGGTCGCGGGCTTCGTAATCTTCGTAACCCAACAGGTCGTACAGTTCCTGCCGCGATTGCATCAGGTCGAGCAGCTCCGACTGAGTGCCGGCTTCGGAGATCGTGACCAGGGCCGCCTCGACGGCTTTCATGGCCACCCGCATCAGGGTGACCGGGTACAGCACGGCGGCATAGCCTAGGTCGGCCAGTTCGTCGAGAGCCAACAGTGGGCTCTTGCCGAACTCGGTCATGTTGGCCAAGAGCGGTGCGTCGATCGCCGCGGCGAACTGCTCGAATTGCCAGCGATCGGCCAGGGCCTCGGGAAAAATCCAGTCGGCCCCGGCGTCGAGATAGCGTTTGGCCCGCTCGATCGCGTCGTCCAAGCCGCCGACTCCGGCTGCGTCGGTGCGGGCGATCAGCACCAGCTCGGAGTCCTGCCGCGCGGCGGCGGCGGCCCGGAGCTTGGCGCACATTTCGGCCGGATCGACCAGCCGCTTGCCCGACAGATGGCCGCAGCGCTTGGGCAATTCCTGATCTTCGAGCTGGATTGCCGCCACGCCGGCCGCCTCCAGCTCGACGATCGTCCGCTCGACGTTCACGGCCGAGCCGAAGCCCGTGTCGGCGTCGACGATGACCGGAATCTGCACGCTGCGGGTCAGATAGCCGGCCTGGGCCACCAGCTCGGTGAGCGAAAACAGGCCCACGTCGGGCAGGGCCAGCACGCCGGCCGACAAGGCCGCGCCCGACAGATACACCGCGTCGTAGCCCACGTCTTCGGCCAGCCGGGCGACCAGCGCGTTGAACACGCCGGGAATCTGGATCGTGACTTCCGCCACGGCTTCGCGCAATTGCCTTCCCGGCGAGCGGCCCGACATCCGGATTTCCTGCTGGGGCGAAAGACTTTTTGACGTCAAACGGGGTGCAGGAATGATAGGTGCCGCCGCCGGCACTTGGCAAGGGCCGCAGGGCACGCGGAGCGAGCATCGGCCGAATGAGCTTTCGATGAGCCTTGGGTGGCGCCCGGCATGCGGCAATTGCGAGCCTCGCGGTAAATGCCCCATGCAGGCGTACACGCCGCGGCAGATTTCCTTTAGATTGCAGGCCGCCATGGATTTTGCCCCCGAACAACGACTGCCGGCTGACCTTGCACGGCACGCCCGGCTTTCCGCCGCCGGCGAAATCGTGCTGATCTTCGCGATCTTCTTCATCCATGCCGCCTGGCCGGTGCCCGAGGTCAACGAGACGCACTACCTGGCCAAAGCCAAGCACTACTGGAATCCCCAGTGGTGCGCAGGACGATTTTTTTCTGCAAACCGCCGACGCCCATCAGGTGTTCTATTGGACCTGCGGCTGGATGACGCGCTGGCTGAGCCTGCCGGCCTCGACCTGGGTCGGTCGGCTGGTGACCTGGGGCCTGCTGGCTTGGGCGTGGCGGCGGCTGAGCGTGGCGATCGTGCCGCTGCCGCTGTACTCGGTCCTCTCTGCCGGACTATTCGTGGCCGGCACCAGCCGTCTGCACATGGCCGGCGAATGGATCATCGGTGGCTTCGAAGCCAAAGGGTTGGCGTACGTCCTGGTGCTGCTGGCATTGGAAGCGGTCGTGCGGAACCGTTGGCAATGGGTCTGGCCGCTGTTGGGACTGGCCAGCACCTTTCACGTGGTGGTGGGGGCCTGGTCGGTGCTGGCCGCGGGCTTGGCCTGGCTGATGGCCGGCTCGGACCGGCCCGCGGTCGGCGCCATGCTCAAGCCGCTACTGCTAGGCCTGCTGTTTGCCTTGCCCGGCCTGCTGCCGGCGCTGGAGTTGAGCCGCGGCGTGGAACCCTGGGTCGCGCGCGAAGCCAACCGCATTTACGTCTACGAGCGGCTCTCTCATCACCTCGTCCCGCAGCTGTTTCCGATCGAGTTCATTCGCCGGCACCTGTTGCTCTGGCTGCTGTGGGGCGTGCTCTGCTGGCTGGCGCCGTTCCATTCCGGTGAGCGCCGCTTGCGATGGGTGGTGGGCGGAACGATCGCGATTGCGATCATGGGATTCCTGGTGGCCGCGTTGACCACGTACAACCGGGCCATCGCCGCCGCGATCTTGCGGTACTACTGGTTCCGCATGACGGACATCTTCGTGCCGCTCGGCGCCGCGCTCCACGGCGATCGCGCTGATTGCCGATCGCCGGTGCCGCCGCCTGCCGATCGGCGACGTCTGGCTGGTGATCGCGATGGTCGCGGCCAGTTGGCACCTGGGCGACGTGGCGCGTGCGCCGCTGGGAGCGCCGATCCCGCCGGCCGACGACAAAGTCGCCGACCTCGAAAGCTGGCGCAAAATCTGCAGCTGGGTCGCCGAGTCCACGCCCGCCGACGCCGTGTTCATCGTCCCGCGGACCGCGCAGACGTTTCGCTGGTACGCCGGCCGGGCCGAGGTGGTCTGCCGCAAGGACATTCCCCAGGACGCCGCCGGCATTGTGCAGTGGTGGCGGCGGATGAACGACCTGTATCGCGATCGCCACGTGCCCAACAATCTGGCCTGGTATCGCTCGCTGACCGATCTGGGCCCCAGCCGCCTCGAGCGACTCGGCGCAAGATACCGGCGCCCAATTCATCCTGACCGACGTCGAGCCGCCGCTGCCGTTCGAGCTGGTCAGTCCGCCCAACCGGTTCTATGCCGTTTATCGGCTGCCCAGCGGCGAATAACCGCTTCTCGCTTCGACGTTGGATTCCGGCATCGGCACATCCTCCATCGACCGCACTGACGACCCGCACGGCGAGCGCCGCGACGCGGACCGGCGGCGATTCGTCCGGGTGCTGGCCGAGCAGTTTGCTCTGCCGCTGCCCGGCGCGGCGGCCCAAGCGCGGCTCCAGCCCGAGCTGAGCTACGGGCACTACTTCGGCCCGCCGCCGGGCGGAGCTCGCGCGGCAGCGGTCGTGATTCTGCTCTATCCCATCGCGGGCGCGGGGCAGCAAGCCACCTGGCACTTGCCGCTGACGCGTCGCACCGAACACTTGCTCGACCACGCCGGTCAGATCAGTTTGCCCGGCGGCGCCGTCGAGCCCGGCGAACCGAGCCAGCGGGCAGCGTCCGCGAATTGGACGAAGAGCTCGGGATCCCGGCCGCCGGCATCGAGATGCTCGGGCAGCTCTCGCCGATCTATTTGTTCCGCAGCAATTTTCTGATCCAGCCCTGGCTCGCCGCCTGCCAGAGCGCGCCTGCCTGGCAGCCCAACCCGGCTGAAGTGGCCGAGCTGATCGAGTTGCCGCTGGCGGCGCTTGGACAAGCGGAAAACCGCCGGACGATCGAGCGCCGCCAAGGCAGCCTGGTCTTGCGCACCCGGCCTACTTCTGGCAGGGGCACGAAATCTGGGGTGCGACGGCCCTGATCCTGGCCGAGCTGGCCGCCATCGCGGCCCCCCTCGCAATCGACTCCAACGGCTAACGATCGTCGCTCCCACCCGCGCGGCGGGCTGCCCGCCCTAGCGTCCGCTCCGCCTGAAGCGGTTATGCCGATCGGCGGGTCCAGCGGGAGAAACATTCCGGCGGCTTCGCAGATCGTTGGCCCGGCATACGGTTCACCCGCTCGCGCGGGCCGGAAAAATGCCATGCTTGCTCAGGGCGAGCTGAGGGCGGGAGGGGTCAAGTGTGGGCCTGATTCAGTGCGAACGACTGGAGACGACCGGCGAGCTGCGGGCCAGCGCCGACGCCTGGGACGATCTCTGGCGGCGCAGCGCTCCGCACTGCCGACCAGTCGCGCGGCCCTCGTGGCCCAATGGCTCGAGCCGCTCGCCGCGCGCAAGCCACTCGCGACGCTCGTCGTCCGCCAACCGGGCCGGATGGTCGCCGCCTTGCCGCTGTGTGTCGCTGGCCGCGGACCTTGGACTTTTGGCCGCTTGCCCGGCAACGCCTGGACGCCGGCCGGCGAGTTGCTGCTCGATCCGCACTGCGATGTGCCAGCGGTCTGTGACCGACTGGCCCAAGGCGCTCGTCGAACTCGGATTGCCGCTGATTGCTTTCGACGGCGCGGCGACCGACGGACCGGCCTGGCGGGAGTTGAACGAGGCACTCGCCCGGCGCGAGATTCGCCCCTTGGTTCGGCCGCGATTCGTGGTCGATCAAGTGGAGCTGGACGGCGATTGGCCGGCCTATTTCGCCGAGCGCTCGAGAAACCTTCGCCGGCACCTCCGCCGGGTACAGAGCAAGACCGCCGCGGCCGGCCGGCCTCGAGTTGCAGGTTCTCGAGCGGCTCTCGCCCGCCGCGGTCGCCCGCTGGCTGCGGACCGGCCTTGAGATCGAAGACCGGGGCTGGAAAGGGGCGGCCGGCACATCGGTGCTGAAGACACCCGGTATGTTCGAGTTCTACCTGGAGCAGGCCCGCCGCGCGGCCAGTTGGGGGCAGCTGCGGTTGGTGTTTCTCGAACTGGACGGCGTGCCGATCGCGTTCGAATACGGCTGGCTGGCCAAGGGGGTCTACTTCTCCCCGAAGGTGGCCTACGACGAGCAGTACGCGGCGATCAGCCCGGGCCAATTGCTGCGGGCAGCGCTCGATCCAGCGCTTCGAGCAGGACAGTTCCGTGCGGACCGTCGATTACCTGGGCCCGTCGAGTCGGGCCACGGCCGATTGGGGAACCCGCCGTTATACGATCTCGCGCGTGCTGATTCCCACCAACCGCACGGGACGTCTCGCGCTGGCGGCGTACGACAAACTGCGCCCGCTCGCGGGCCGCCTGCGCGGCACTCGAAAACTCGGTGGGCAATCGCCTCGGAAGGAATTTTCCGGTCAGACTGCCGAGCCGTCCGCCGAACTGGAAACCCTCGCAGCGCTGCACGACGAGCCGGCGCTGGTCGAAGAGCACGCCGGCCAGGCGAGCTAGCAAGCAGCGGGTTCAATCGACCGACCCACTTGTGCCCTTGGACGCGGCAATTTGCCCTGCCGCGCCGGACGGCCCAGCGGTAAAATCGGGCCAGAGCCGGTCTGCCGCGTGCCCGCGATGAGGCACGCGCGAGCACCCCACCCGCCGGCATGTCCCGCATCTTTCCGATCAAGGCCCAGCCATGCCCGTTTGGCCCGCCGAGTGGCATCCCCGGGCCGTCGTGTTCGATCTCGACGGCCTGATGTTCAACACCGAAGAGCTGTATCAGGACGTCGGGGGCGAGCTGCTCCGCCGCCGCGGCAAGAAGTTTACGGGCGACCTGCTCGACCAGATGATGGGCCGGCCCGCCAAAGTTTCGCTGCAGATCATGATCGACTGGCACCAGCTCGCAGACACGCCCGACGAGTTGGCCCGCGAGACCGAAGACATCTTTGCCGGCATCCTGGCCGAACGGCTCGAGTGCATGCCGGGCCTGATCGAGCTCCTGGCCTCGCTCGAGGGGGCCGGCATTCCCAAGGCGATCGCCACCAGCAGCGGCCCGCGGTTCGCCGCCGACGTGCTGGCGAAATTCGAGTTTGCCCCCCGATTTCAGTTCGTGCTCACTTCGGCGGACATCGTCGAGGGGAAGCCGAACCCCGAGATCTATCTGACCGCCGCCGGGCGGTTCGGGCTCGCCCCGGCGCGACATGCTCGTGCTGGAAGACAGCCACAACGGCTGCCAGGCTGCGATCCGGGCCGGGGCATTTGCGGTCGCGGTCCCCGCCGGCCACAGCCGCCGGCACGACTTCACCGGCGCGGCGCTCCAGATCGACACGCTGGCCGATCCGCGGCTGTACCGAGTGCTGCGGATCGACCGCGTCGCCGCCGCTTGAAAACGGGTGGCGGCCGCGGGCGTGGTCACGCGGCCTGTCCATGCAGGGCGGCACGCTCGGCGATGCTGCAGCGCTGCCGCCAGCCGCTGGTGGCCTGATCGGCGAACCGTGCCAGCCCTTCGCGAAGCATCGGCATCGGCAAATCGAGGCTCCGCCGCGCGCGGCGGCTGCTCAAGGACGTTTCGCTGAGCCACTCGGGCGATTCGGCCGGCTCAACCGCGCCGGCCGACCCCGTTGCCGACGGCAAGCCCGCGGCCGCGGCCAATTCGCACGCCAGGCGATACGTGCTGGTCCGCTCGGCGCCGCTGACGTGCAACAGCCCTTGCAGGTTCAATCGCCGGGCCCGATCCAAGAGCACGGCCAGATCGCTGGCCAGGATCGGCGTCGCATACCGGCGCCCGTCGAGAGTCGTCGCAGAATTCTTGGCCGGCCGACCGGCGGCGAGTTCGGCGTGGATTCGCTCCACCGTCCCGGGCTCTCCGCCCGCGGCACCCAACCGTAGGCATGCGTCCGGACCACCAGCGCTACCGTGTCGCCAAGCACCTGTTCGATCGCCACGGCATGAGCCGCCGCCGGATGCCCGGAGCCGGTCGGCGCCGACTCGTCGTGAAACATCCGCGGCCCGGTGAATACCGCGTCGGTGAGCACGACGGTCAGCCGGGCGGCAGTTGCCCGGGCGACGTCCAGCAAGGCCCTGACGACGGCCAGCTCGCCGGACCAGGCCGGGTCGTTGGCCGGCAGGTCCCAGGCCGAGGCGGACAGCGAGCCCGCGTGCAGAATCCAGTCGGGCCGGAATTCGGCCGCCACTCGGGCCACGGCCGCGGCATCGCCCGCGGTGACGCGGCGCAAATCAACTCCATCGACGTGCAGCGGAGCGCGCGACGTCGTCCCCAGCACTTCGAATCGGTCGGTCGACGCCAGCGCAGATTGGCGCCGACAGTGGTATCGAGTCCCACGATGAGCAGCTTTTCCATGATTCGATCTCCACGGCCCCTTTGGGCCAGCGGCGGGCGCACCATCGGAGGGCGCGCCGCCAGGCGGTTTGCGAGCGGGGGCGGATTGTAGTTTCACAGCCAGGAGCAGCCAAGGTGGATTGGCGGTCGACTGAATTCGCAGATGGCAGTGCGAGCTCCACACAAGCGACTGCACGTCAACCCGCGATGCCTGGCAAGCTCGGCGAAACGCGCACATTGCGGCGGTTTGCGGAGCGCGCCGAGCCGCAGGAATTGCGGTCAAAATCCCCGTCGGACCCAGCGCGACTGGATACCGGGCTTCGTATTTACCGATTTGACGGGTGTTGATATGCTCCGCGCCGAATTGCACCCGAAACTGCATCCGCGGGGCGGGCCCCGCCGCAGGGCCGGACGTTTGCGTGGTGCCCTGCCTGCAAGATGGCGGAATCAAGCGTGCAGGCAGCGAGCACTCGGACCTCCTGGGAGAGAATGACTTGAAGACACTGGGAATCGTCCAAGCCTGCCACGTGGCTCCGCCGGCGCTCGACAAGATCGGACGCAAGCTGGGCGGCAAGACACTGTTGGAATGGGTCGTTCGCCGCGCCACCGATTGCCAGCGGCTCGACCGGGTCGTGGTGCTGCTGGGCGATACACCGAGCGAGCGCAGAGCTGGGGCGAATGGCCCCGCCCGACGTCGAGGTCTTCGTCGGCAGCGAGCCGGACGCGCTCGCCCGCTTCGCGGCGATCGTGGCCCGGCATGCTCCCCGCGGAATTGTGCGGATCTGCGCCGACAACCCATTCGTGGATGCCGGCCTGATCGACCGGCTGGTCATCACGGCCGAGTCCGATCCGCGCTACGACTATGTCAGCTATGCCTCGAGCGACGGGCAGCCGTCGATCGTCTCGCCGCTGGGCCCGTTCGCCGAATGGTGCTCAGCCCAGGCGATCGCCGCGGCCGACCGCCTGGCGAGCGATCCCCGCGACCGGCAGGAGGTGACCCGCTACTTGTTCAGCCACCCGCGAAAGTTCGCCGTGCAACTGATCGAGTTGCCGCTGAATCTGGAGCGCAAGGACGTGCAGCTGCGGATCGACGGCGGCGAGGATTGGGACCATATCCAGGTGATTTACGAAACCCTGGGGCCCGAGGATTGGGACCTGAAGCGGCTGGCCGGGATGCTCGACCAGCAGCCCCCGCAGCGGAAGCGCAAACCGCTGGCCGGGGCCCAGGGAGCGCGGGCCTGAACCTGAGGCACGCCGCGCCGATCGCCAGGCGCGGGAAGTGGCGGCAGGTCGCGCACACAGGGAGTAACGACGCGATTGCCAGATCGCAGCCCGGAGGATTGGACACCATGGTCATTCAGCATTCCGCAGACTCCGCCCCTTTGGAAGCCGGGTTCGCCGTCGGAACTGGGACGTCGACCGACAGGGCGCCGGCGCGGTCGCTGCGCGGGCTCGTGTTCGAGATGACCAACGTCTTGTACGACGCCACGCTCTGGCGGCGCAGCGTGGTCCGGCTCTTGGCGGGTCGGAGTTTCCGCCTCCTATCCGGCGTTCTTCGACCTCTGGGACCGCGAGTATCTGGCCGCCGTCCAGTGCGGCTTCCGCCAGTTCGAGGAAGCGTTCCAAGCCTTCCTGTTGGCCAAGGGACTGTCTTGGGGGCAGGTCGACGAGATCGAAGCTGCCAGCCGGGTGTCGCGCAAGCAACTCGAGCCTTGCAGCCGCCCGCTGCCCGGCGTCGCGGCCACAATCGCCGCGCTCGCGCGGCAGGGGTTCCCGCTGGCCGTGCTTACCGACTCGCCCTATCCGGCCTGCCGGCTTGAAGCCGAGTTGGGCAAATTGTCGCTCGGCGGCTCGTTCCAGGCCGTGCTGTCGTCGTTTGACTTGGAAACGACCAAGCCCGCCGCTGCCTGCTATCGGGCGGCGCTGGCGGCGGCTCGATCTGGCGGCCGACGAGGTGGCCCTGGTGGCCAGCGACGCGGCGAGCCTCCGCGGCGCCCGGGCGCACGGGCTGCGGGCGATTGCGGTCAATGCCCCCGACGAAGTCGTAGCCGACGCCCGGCTGACGAAATTCAACGAACTCGTCGCGCTCTGCGAGCGCTGGTCCGCCCTGCAAGTTGCGGCATGATTGCTCCCGTCAAAGACCCTCCGATCGTTCGCCGGCGCACGCCGCTCGCCGCAGCCCGGCAAGCGGTGGCCGACGCCCTGCTGACGCCCGAGCGTCCATCGCGCTTTCTGCGCCGGCCTCGAGCCGCGACTTGGGCCTGGCTGCTGGCGGGCATCGCGCTGGCGATTCTCGGCGGCGGCTGGTGGCGCTGCACTGGTAGATCCTTGCCAGCAGCGCCAGCAGACCGCAGCAGGCATGCCGTCGCGCCAAATGCTTCGCGCATTCCATGGCCGAGCCAAACGCTGGCAATCACGAAATCGGTTCCGGCCTGCCGATAAAGTTTGCAGCGCTTGCCCCGTCGGCCCGATCCTGACCTTTGGCACGACGGGCCAAGTTGCTATAAGTCGCCCGGACCACCGGCCACATGCGCACGGACTAGCACTTCTCGTCGCTCCGAAGGCTCTTCGCCATGCAACGCCTGCTCCAGTGTTTCGCCGTGGTCGCGCTGACCGTGGTCACGTTGGGCTGCCCGCTACCGCAAACCGGGCTCGACTACTGCACGGCGACGGTCGATCAGAACGGCGTGCCGATCGGCGGCTTCAACATGCGGCAGGGCTCGGTGCTGGGCGGCATGCCCGGCGTGCCCTACTATCCGCAGCAGCAACAGCCGACTCCGGCTCAGGGTGTGCCGGCGACGGCGCAAGGCGTGCCGACCCCGGCTGGTCAGCCGAGCCTGGCGCAGGGTGTGCCCACCCCCGCGGGTCAACCGACGCCGGCCGGCGAGCCCACTCCGGCTGGTCAGCCGACTCCGGCCCGCTGGACGCATCGCGCAACTGGCCAGCGCCACGATGCCGGTCACGGCCGATCCGGACGAAGCCGAATTGGCCGAGTAGCCAGATCGCCGGATGCGGCTGAGGCACTCAGCCCCGCCCATGCGGTTTGCGGTTCAGTCCGACCGCCGCGCGGCGAGCTCCTCTTCGATCGCCAGCAGCCGGTTGTATTTGGCCAGCCGTTCGCTCCGGGTGATCGAGCCGATCTTGATTTGCTCGGCCGCCACGGCCACGGCCAGATCGGCCAGCGTCGTGTCTTCGGTTTCGCCGCTGCGGGCCGAGACGACGAGCGAGTATCCGGCCTGCCGCGCGAATCGGATCGTTTCAAAGGTCTCGGACAGCGTGCCGATTTGATTGACTTTCACCAGCACGCTGTTGGCCGCGTGCAATCCGATGCCCCGGGCCAGCCGCTGGGGATTGGTCGTGAACAGGTCGTCGCCCACCAGTTGAACTCGCCCGCCGAGCCGAGCGGTCAATTGCTGCCAGCCGGCCCAATCGTCCTCGGCGAGCCCGTCTTCGATGCTGCGAATCGGAAACGCCCCGGCCAGCTCGGCTAGGTAGTCGATCAACTGACCGCTGGTCAGCCGCTCATTGCCCGTCGCGGTTAGCCGATAGTGCGAACCGTCGAAGAAATGGGTGCTGGCCACGTCCAGCGCCAGAGCCACGTCCTCGCCGGGCCGCAGCCGGACCGCCTCGATCGCCCGCACGACGAATTCCAATGCCTGCCGGTTGCTCGCCAGCCGGGGCCCAAAGCCGCCTTCGTCGGCCACCAGCCGGCCTTCATAGCCGGCAGCGGCCAGCAGCTCGCCCAGGCGGCGATGCACCCGCACGATCCATTCCAGCCCGACCGCGTAATTCGGAGCCCCGACCGGCAGGATCAGAAAGTCCTGGAAGTCGAGATTGCCGCCGGCATGCAGGCCGCCGGAGATCATATTCGTCATCGGCAGCGGCATTCGGGGCGCGAACACCGTTGACTGCGGACCGGCGCCGGTGGCCGAATCGCGCAGCAGCGCATGGAGATGCTCGTACAGCGGCCGGCCGCCGGTCTGTGCGGCCGCATGCGCCGCGGCGAGCGAGACGGCCAAGATCGCGTTGGCGCCGAGGCGGCTTTTGTCGGCGGTGCCGTCGAGCTCCACCAGCCGGGCATCCAGCTCCGCTTGCGCTGCCGGATCGAAACCGGCGATTGCCCGGGCAATCTCGCCGTTGACGTTGGCCACGGCCTTCAGCACGCCGCGGCCATCGTAACGGGCCGGATCGCCGTCGCGCAGTTCGCAGGCCTCGGCCCGGCCGGTGCTAGCACCCGAGGCGGCGAAGGCCCGGCCGGCCAGGCGGCCCGCGACGTAGACTTCGACCTCGACCGTTGGATTGCCGCGGCTATCGAGCACTTCGCGGGCATGAACGTCGGAAATGCGGTGCAAACGTACGGCTCCAGGCGAGAGGTGCGGATCGGTGGGGCGGTCCAGCTGGCGGCGCTGCGCCGGCTGACGCGGCGTCCAGCCTAACGCGCAGGCTGCGTTGGCACCCAGACCGGGAGAAAAAAAGGGGCCCCACCCGCGGCGCCGAAACTTCGCTGGCGAGCCCAAATCCGCGGGCTTTTTGACCTTTACCCGCTTGCCGGTTCTCGGCACAATACCGCCGCCATGAGGGACATCCCGGCGATTTGCCGGGGCGACTCGCAGGCCTGGCGGACGCAAGTTCGCGATCCCGAAAACGCATCGATCGACGCCCGTCACGGATGACCGGCGCAGCAAACGAAGCAAGGAGCGCTCGAACGTGAAAAATTCTCGAATTCTCGCCGCCCTGGTGATCGGTCTGCTGACTGGCCTGGCCAGCAACCTCTTGGCCCAACAACCGCCGGGCGGCCCTCCGCAGCAGCAACCGCCGGCCGGTGCGCCGGGCGCCCAGCGGCAGCCGATTCCGGGCGTCGGCAACGGCGTGACCAACGGACCGCCGCTGATGGCCCTGGTCGACCTGGAGCGGCTGGGCACCAATTACGTTCGGGCCAAGTACCTCCGCGACCAGATTCGCAAGGACAAGGAAGCCGCGGAAGGCAACGTCCGCAAGGAGTCGGCCGAGATCGAGAAGGAAAAAGAGAAGCTCAAGGAGTTCCGGCCGAACACCCGCGAATTCAAGCAGCTGGAAGAACAGCTCGCCCAGCGCGTGGCCGAGCTCAACGTGCGGATCAAGATTCTGCAGCGCGACTTTCAGGAGCGGGAACAGCGCTCGTTCTATCAGCTGTTCGTCGAGATCAGCGACGAGGTCAAACGCTACGCCGACGCCAAGGGCATCCAGCTCGTGATGCAGTACTCGAGCGAGCCGGTCGACCCGAACGCTCCCGAGACCATGCAGCGGCACTTGCAGAAGTCGTTCGTCTATCTGAACGGCCCGGACATCACCGAGCCGATCCTGCAAGAGCTGAACCGCCGCGCCGTCCACACTGCCGGTAAGAACGGCCCACCCGCCGCGGGCGCAACTG
Source organism: uncultured Planctomycetaceae bacterium (assembly GCA_963828155.1). Lineage (GTDB taxonomy): Bacteria > Planctomycetota > Planctomycetia > Pirellulales > PALSA-1355 > CAWCAX01. The sequence goes on along the minus strand of CAWHDQ010000001.1, from coordinate 1,014,814 downwards.
GCGGCGGCGGCAACGGTCCCCGGCGGTAACGCCGGGTCGGCACGCCGCGAACTCGCACCGCAGGACGTCCCGGGCGGGGACGTTCTCGGGCGCGGTTCGGCAAACTCTTCTCGTCGCCTCAGATCTTCTAGCTAACGATTGACCTCCTGGATGTACGCACTACGTAAACAACGCACGCTCTCGGCACCGGTGGCCATCGAAGGATTCGGCTTCTGGACCGGGCGCGACGTGCGGGTCGAATTTCGCCCGGCCGAAGCCGGCAGCGGCATCGTGTTCGTCCGCCGCGACCTGCCTCGGGCGCCGCGAATCGCGGCGCCTGGTGGCCAATCGCGTCGAGACGCCCCGCCGCACCACGCTCGAGGCCGCCGGCGGCAGCGTCGAGATGGTCGAGCACATCATGGCGGCGCTGGCCGGGCTGCAGATCGACAATTGCGAAGTCTGGGTCGATGAAGCCGAAATGCCCGGCTGCGACGGATCGAGCCAGCCGTTCGTGGCTCTGCTCGAATCGGCCGGGATCGTCGAGCAGGATGCGCAGCGGCGGGTGCTGGTCATCCGCAATACGGTCCGCCTGGGCGACGACGAAAGCTGGGTCGAAGCCCGGCCGAGCACGACCGGCGGCATGTCGATCAAGTTTCGCCTGGACTACGGCAACGGCAACGCGATCGGCCGGCAATCGCTGCAATTGGCGATCACGCCCGAGAGCTTCCGCCGCGAGCTGGCGGCCAGCCGCACGTTCATGCTGGAAGAAGAAGCCCAGTGGCTGTTGGCCCAGGGTCTGGGCCAGCGCACGACCTATCAAAACCTGCTGATTTTCGACAAGAACGGCCCGATCCAGAACCAGCTCCGCTTCCGCGACGAGTGCGTGCGGCACAAGGCGCTCGACTTGCTGGGCGATCTGGCGCTGACCGGCTGCGACCTCGTCGGGCACGTGATCGCCCACCGCAGCGGCCATCGCCTGAATGCCGAACTGGTCCGGGCCCTGCTGAGCGAAGAGGAAACCAGCGAAAGCCTGAAACGCTCCGCCTGAGGCGGACGCCCCACTGACCCGATCGCGGCGCCCTGCGGGGCCCCCGCGGTCCGACCAACCCAAGCGACCGGCTGGCCCAACCGCACGGCTGAGTCGAGGAGCAATCGATGGCAGGGTTCATCGCCGACAACGTCTCGATTCATCCTCAGGCCGAGATCGCCGAGGACGTCGAAATCGGCCCCTTCTCGGTGGTCGGCGCCGGGCTCGCATCGGCCGCGGCACTCGGTTGGAAAACAACGTCACGATCATGGGCCGGGTCACGATCGGCGAGTTCAACCACATCTACCCCGGCGTGGTGATCGGCGGCGAGCCGCAGGACGTCAGCTACCGCGGCACCGACACCCAGGTGATCATCGGCGATCACAACCTGCTCCGCGAAGGCGTCACAATCAACCGCGGCAGCGAAAAGGAAGACGGCATCACCGCGATCGGCAGCCACAATTTTCTGATGGCCTGTTGCCACATCGCCCATGACTGCAAGCTCGGCGACCACATCGTGATCGCCAACGGCACCCTGTTGGGCGGGCACGTCCACATTCACGATCACGCTTCGCTCTCCGGCGCCGTCGCCGTGCACCATTATGCCTCGCTCGGCAGTTACAGCTTCGTCGGCGGTTTGAGCCGCGTGCTGCACGACGTGCCGCCGTTCATGCTGGTCGAAGGGCATCCGGCCCGCCCGCGCTGCATCAACGTCGTGGCCCTGAAGCGCAATCAGTTCACGCCCGAGACGATCGAGTGCCTGTCCGAGGCCCACCGGCTGCTGTATCGGGCCAAGGTCGGGCTGGACCACGCCCGCGAAATCCTCCGCGGCAACGATCAGCTCCTGCCCCAGGTCAATCATCTGCTGAGCTTCATCCAGCATCAGCAGGAAGGCAAACACGGCCGGGCCCGCGAACGCAGGAGAGCCGCGTGAACAAGCTCCGCGTAGGCGTGATCGGCGGCGGACACTTGGGCCGGATCCACGCCAGGCTGCTGGCCGAACGCCCCGACGTGCTCGTCGTCGGCGTGGCCGATCCGGATGCCGAGGCCCGGCGGCAAGCGGCCGAAGCTTGTGCCGCGCCCACGTTCGCCGACCACCGCGCAACTCTTGGAACACGCCGAGGCGGCCATCGTGGCCGTGCCCACCCGCTGGCACCGCGACGTCACGCTGGAAGTGCTCCATCACGGGCTGCACGTCCTGGTCGAAAAACCGCTGGCGGCCAGCGTCCGCGAAGCCGACGAGTTGGTCGCCGCCGCCCGGCAACGAGGCGTCGTGCTGCAAGTCGGACACGTCGAACGGTTCAACCCGGCCCTGACCGCCGTCGAGCCGCATCTGGCCGGGCCCAAGTTCATTCAGGCCGTCCGGGCGGGTCGGTTCACGGCCCGGAGCGTCGATATCGGCGTCGTGCTGGATCTGATGATTCACGACATCGACCTGATACTGGCTCTGGTCGGCGCGCACGTCCGGAGCGTGGCGGCCCTCGGCCGGTCGCTGCTGGGCCGGCACGAGGACGTGGCCCATGCCCGGTTCGAGTTCGAAAACGGCTGCATTGCTCAGCTCAGCGCCTCACGGGTTCACTTCGGTCCGCCGCGGCGCGAGATGCACGTCTGGGCCGACGCGGCCCTGGCCGACATCGACTTTGCCGCTCCGCTCGTGCGGTTGATTACGCCCAGCGAGGCCGTGCTGCGGCACGAGTTGGACGTGGAGCGAATGAGCCCGGCCGAACGCGCCGACCTCCGCGACCGGCTAGGCCAGGAACACCTCCGCGCGGTCGAGCTCGCCGTGCCCCGGCGCAATGCCCTGGCCGACGAGCAGCAGGATTTTCTCGACTGCATCCGCAGCGGACGAGACGCCGCGCGTCAGCGGCGATGCCGGCCGCGATGCGCTGGTCGTGGCCGAGCGCGTGTTGGCCGCGATCGAAGCCCATTCCGCCGGAGGCGATGCTGCGGCCGGGCTCGCACATCCCCCCTTGCGTGGCCCGCACTGGCACACCACGCCCGAGCCGACGCGCCGGCTCGCCGGGTAAGGCGCGCCGGGGCTGAGGCCGCTCGACCGGCAGCGCGAACCCAACGGCACCCGGGCTCGCAGGGCCCAGGAACCATAGTCGTAGAGCCAGCGTCCTCCGCGCTTCGCGGCCTTTTCGGGCCTGAAGGGCCCGGGAAAACTAGCCCAGGGTCAGAGCGCAGCGCAGACCCCGGGATCGCAGGGCCACCTCCAAGCGTCTTTGCCCCGCCGGGGCAACGGAACCGCCGCCACACGAATTCGCCCGCCGCACGGCGAACGCGTTTCGGCGCGGTTTGGCGCTAGGATGTTTTGGCCGCTACGCCAGGTCGCGGTCTTCGAACAGCGCCAGCGCCACCAGCATGGCGATCGCCGAGTAGAGCACGCAGTAGGCCAGGGCCCAGCCCAGGTACACCAGCGGCACCGGCGTGCCGGCCGCGATCGGGGCCGAAATATTCAAGTGATCGAGCACGGGCAGGACCGTGGCCAACAGCTGGCCGACGAACCGCACCAGCTCGAGCTTGCCGATCGACGAATTGACCAGCATCGGCACCATGTGCCCCAGCACGTACACCGACGTGCAGACGATCAGGTTGGCCAGCATCGACAGCTTGGTCGCCAGGGCCACGCTGATCGCAATGAAGATCACCGCTTCGAAGAAGGCCAGGACCAGGCCCGGAATCGTGCCCACCATTTCCCAATAGCAGACTTGCCAGGTGGGCTCCTCCTTGGCCACCTCGCGGGCGTCGTAGACCACCTTGTACGACACGGCCAACAGCAACCACAGGCCCAACAGGACGAAGAACAGCAGCGTGGGCCACAGGATGCCCATGAACTTGCCCAGGATGAACTGCCGGCGGCGAACCGGCTTGGAGAGCAGCGTCAGGGCCGTGCGGCCCTCGATTTCTTCCGAGACCGACACGCTGGCCGACCAGATTGCGACCAGGATCGCGAAGATCATGATCACCGACAGACCGGTGTCCTTGAGCACCTTGACGTCTTCGCCGAACGTGTTGTAGGGAATGAACACGAACAGCAGGATCAAGAACGCGACCCCGCCCAGCGTCACATAGTACAGCGGCTGGCCCATCGACTCTTTCGAAGTCACCGCGGCGATCGCCGCGATCTTGGGCAGCGCCAGGCCAATGGCCAGATAGACCAGATACAAGCTCACCAGCGAAATGGCCACCAGCGGCACGACCCGGACTTCTGGATAGGCGATGTCGTCGTGAATCAGCATTCGCAGCTTGGCCGGCTTGTCGCCCAGGTTTGTCGCGTTCCACTCCTTGATGTCGACGTGGGCCTGAAAGACCGATTCGGTCGGGCCCGGCCGGTGCCACTCGAACGTCTTACCCGTCGCGAGATTCACCGCGCCATTCTGGCCCGCCCCTTTCGCCACCCAGGTGACCACGGTCAGCGGCTCGTCGCTTTGCAGCTCGAAGCCCTGCAGTTCATTGAGCCGGAACGGGAGCGGAACCGCAAAGTCCTTGACCGTGGGCGGAATCGTCACGTCTTCTTCGTGCGTGCCGACGGCCGGAATGCGGCTCACGGCGCCGAGCAGTGAGCGGTAGGGAACCCAAGGCGTGGCGAGCAGCGTGGCTCCGCTGATGAACACCACCGCAATCGACAGCGGCAGCAAAATTCCCTCGGCCAGCGCCGTTTGAATGAAAGCCGCCAGCCGCCGCGAAACGGCCGCCGCCAGCCCGTACAGGACCAGCAGCACGACCAGGCCGGCGGCGACGCCGACGCCCATCAGCCAAATCGGAGTCAACCAGGTCGACAATACGCCCAGCAGCAGAAAATTGCCCGAGATCACGTCCTGGCACTCCCGCGGGTCAACATTTTCCCCCTCCCCAAACGCGACTCTTTACGCACTCGGCCCGGCCCCGGTTCGCGAAAAAACTTCGCCGCATTCCGTGCCCCGGCCTGGATTGGCCCTAGTGTCCTTGACTTCTTGAATTCGCGACCTCGAAGCCGCGATAAAATTCGCTCGGCCTTGGCGCTGGCCGACAAACCGCCCGCTGATCACATCGACGTGCTCGATATATCGGCCCAATTCCCCGGCGATTGCGGCCAACAGCCGGTCCAAGTCCTGAGGTGAGCCTTCAACAACCAGCTCGACCGTGCCGTCGGACAGATTCCGCACCAAGCCGGTCACCGGCAGCCGGGCGGCAATGCCCCGGGTCGTATAGCGAAACCCCACCCCTTGAACGCGACCCGCGTAGCGGACCTCGCGTCGCTCATCGGGCCTCTGTGCATCCGGCTGCGCGCCGCTGGGTTGCTCCCGCGTCATGGCCCGGTCACTCCGCCGCCATCCCACACCGAATTCAACACTATAGGTCCGGTGCGGGCCGGTCGCCAGGGGGGCAGGGAAAGGCAGAAGGATGAAGGCAGAAGGCAGAAAAACGGGGAATGATGAGGGGTTGGTTAGCGGGGCAGAAGGCGATCAGAGGCCTTTGAAGACTTTTTGGAAGAGTGCGTTCTTGCGCGAGGTGACGGGGCCCTCGCTGCCGTCCGAGCGAAGCACCGCGTACATCATGTGATATTTGGCGTCGATGTCGTCGGCGTAGTGTACGAGCAAAGCCTCGGGCGTCATCGGCGGCTTGGGCGAGCCCCATTCCGGCAGCCGCTGATGGGCCACGATGATGTGCTCCAGCCGCAGCATGAGCTCGGGATCGAGCTGCCGGCCGGCCGCCGCTTCGCGGACGATGTCGCGCCCTTGCAGGATGTGGCCGATCAGATTGCCGGCCGCCGTGTACTCGGCCCCTTGCGGACGCTCTTCAATTTCGCGGAGCTTGCCGATGTCGTGCAGGATGCCCCCCGCCACGACCAGGCCCTTGTTCAACCTCGGCTGCAAGTCGGGGTAGTAGTCGTCGTATTTGTCCGCCAGATAAACGCAGGTCCGGGTCACGCTCAGCACGTGCTCCAGGAAGCCGCCCACGAAGGCGTGGTGGTTGTGCGTCGCCGCCGGCAGCGTGAGCAGCGCCTCGCGATTGGCCTGGAGCAAATCGACCGTCAAGCCGCGCAAGGCCACGTCGTCGATCCGCTCGCGGGCAATCGTCAGCAGCTCGGCGAACATTTGCTCGCGATCGAACCGCGTCTGCGGCAGGCACATCGCGGGCGAGAACCCGTCGGCGGCGTCGGCCTCGACGACCTGGCGGATTTTGCGAATCTCGAGCTGCGGGCCGAAATTGGTTTCGCGGTAGACGGCCCGCATCTTGTAGAACGCGCCCCACCTGCCAGCTGTCGCGGCAGTCGGCACCCCAGGGCGAATCGCTCCAGATCGGAAAGCTCACCTCTCGGGCGTGGTCGCGAAAGCCGACTTTGAAATACGGCTTGCCGTCGCGGGTGGTCAGCGGCTCCTTGAGCGTCATCAGCGCGAACAGGTCGGCTTCCTGACCGGGCTGCAGCTCGGACAGCGGCACCGGCGCCTTGCCGCTTTTGGCGGGCTTGGCGGCGGCCGGTTCTTCGAACAAGGGTTGCTGGGGCATGGCAGCATATTGTAACGGCGCCGGCCCGGCAAAGTCCAAAAGGCAGTCGCAAGATGCGGCCACGGGGCCACCATCAGGGCCTCAAGCCCGCCAGGGGGCCATCACTCGGCCGCCGGTTGCGGCGCCCGACCCCAAATCGGCCACAGGCGCTGGGGCAATAGTCCCAGGCCGATCAGGCCCAGTTGCACGCCAACGGCGATCGCCAGGGCCTTGGCCACCCCCTCGGTAAAGCCGTAGCTGTGCAGGCCGGCGCCGAGCTCGTTGACCCCGAACCAGCTCCAGGCAGTCACGATGTTGCCGACCATGGCCAGTACGGCCAGGCCGCGATCCTTGACCATTCCACCCCAGCGGGCGTGCAGCAGCAGGGCGTTCCAGAGCACGATGATCAGGGCCCCGTTTTCCTTGGGATCCCAGCCCCAGAACCGGCCCCAGGAATCGTCGGCCCAGAGGCCGCCCAGCACCGTGCCGAAGAAGCTGAAGAACATCGCAAAGCAGACGGTGCCGTAAATCAGCCGGGTGAGGGTCTTGCGCAAATCGCGGTCGAGCGCCGGGGTGAGCGTGCCGGCCACCACGAACAGGATGCCGAGCAGCCCGGAAACGAAGGTGGTCGAATAGCCCAGCGTCACGCAAACCACGTGCGTCGCCAGCCAGAACTGCGTGTCGAGCACGGCCTGCAGGACGGTGAACGTGTCGCCGTCGCCGGCCAGGAAGTGAGCAATCAGCAGCGTCGCGAAGCCAGCCACGCTGGCAATCAAATTGCCGATTCCCATCCCGAACACGATCTCGAACACGATCCCGAACAACATCGCCGCCCAACCGATGAACACGGCCGACGAATACAAGTTCGTCACCGGCGGCCGGCCGGAAATATAAATCCGGGCGACCAGCCCCAGCGTGTGGACGGCGAACACGAAGATCAAAATCCACAGGGCCGTCCGATTGACCAGCTTGCGCAGCGCCAACGATGAAAAGCTGGTGAGCACGAATGCGACGCAGGCCAAGACGAAGGCCGTCAGATCCAGAATCGTGGAATAGTAGAACGGCTCGGCGTGATTGAATTTGGCCTCGAAGTCGACCTTTGCCGGGTCGAGATCCTGAGGAGGCTTTTGGGCCAGGCTGGCCCGATAGTCGCCAAGTGCCTGGTTGAAGCCGGCGACGTCCCCCTTGGTGTAGTCGAGCAGCATGCCTTCCCAGGCCGCGGTCGCCGGATTGGCCGGCTGCCCTTGGACGGTGGCGAGTTCGTCGAACAGCAGCGCCTTGGCAAATGGCTGCCACTCGCCTTTGGCCGACGCCGGCGGGATCGCCCTGACCGTCGGATGGCTGTCCAGTTCTTCGAGCCGCGAACGAATGGCCATGCGCGTCTTCGCGGGTTGGATGCTGCGGCAAGTCGATCGGCTCGAACGAGGCCATCAGCTGGGCGCAGAGCCGGGTTTTCTTGTCCAGTTCGACGATCTTTTTCTGGAAGGTCGACAGCGTGTGCGGATCGGCCTGGCGAGCCTTGGCGGCTTGGGCCTCCAGCTCGCGAATCTTGGGCATCAATTCGGAGAGCGAATACAGCGCGCCGGACCGCTTCGCCGGCGGCTTGTCATCGGGCTGGGCAGAGGCGTCGTCCCTCGACTCGGCCTTTCGGCCGTTGACAGCATTCGGCGTCGGCCGGTTCATCACGCTCTTTGAGTCCCAGCGAATTGAGCACTTCCGGATTGTCGATCCGAATCACCCGCTGCTCGAACGCCACCTTCGGCTGGGCGATCAGATCGAGCAGCCAGCGGATTGCCGGCTGTTTTTTGCCCTTGGTGTCGCGATAGTCTTGCTTGTTCGACAGGCTCCGCAGCGTGTTGCGGGCCACGGTGTCGAGCGGCTTGGTGCGGCCTTCGTAGATCACCGGCAATTGGCCGAACTTGTAGAGATCGAACTGACCCGGCTCGGCGGCCGGCACCCGCATCACGCTGACCACCCAAGCCGCCAGCACCAGGACCACCAGCGCCGGAATCGCATAAGCTCCGGCAGGAGCGGGTGGCGGCGGGGCCGGGCATGCTCGCGGCGGCGCGATTTCGCTCGCTGGCGTCCGCGAGCTTCTTGCCTGCCACTACCACGTTGCACGCCGAGCGCCCCGATGATCAGCATTCGCGAACATATAGCCGGCAAGCTCGGCACCGCTCACGTTGCTGACGCCGACAAACCGCGAGAGCGTCCTTCCGAACTGCACCAGCATGCCCACCACGACGATCATGCAGCCCAGGTAGGGGATCATCCAGCCGGTGTTCTTGACGACTTGCAGCGTGGTCATCTCGCGGCCGGCAAACTTGTGATAGCCGCTCTGGTAGAACGTTTCGCCGGCATAGCGCAGCGGGTTGTTCATCCAGATCGAAAGCTGGCGATCCCCCTGACCGTCGGGATAGATCAGCTTGATGTCGGACGAGTAGTTGCGCGGCGTATCGGTGCCGACGTAGTCGTCCTTGCGAACGTCGATCAGCTGGATCGCGTAGGGCTTGTAATTCCGCTTGAAGCGGAGCGACAGTTCGTATGGCTTGCCGCCGATGTCGACCGGCTCGGGCCGCAGCTCCATGCTGACCAGGTACGTGCCCAGCGACTTGTGCGACTGCTTGTCGAGCAGCCGGACGTACATCGCCGGAATGTCGACTTCCTTGCCGCTCTCCACGCCGCTCGAGGGCCGCACGCTCTCGGCGATCTGCTTGAGCCCGAACCCGGCCGTGGCCAGATTCGTCTCGCGGGGGCCCGCCGCGCGGAGCTTCGAATTGGGATAATAGCTCAGCACCTCGACATCGCACGGCAAATACTGGCTGCGATGTTGGTCCGGTCGAGCTCCGAGTCGAGCAGCAGATCCCGCGGAATGACCGTGACCTCGTCCTCGTTCTTGTCGACCGGGTCGATGAAGGCCAACTCGGTCGTGCGGATGTCCTCGGTGTAATGGGCCGTCTCGCCTTCGGCGATCCGCATGATGCCTTCGCTGTGGAGCGAATAGACGACCAGCTCGTTGACGATCATCAAGCCCACGCCGGCGTGCAGCAGCACGATCCCGGCCCGGTTGCGAAACACCAGCACGCAGCCGGCCAACAGCACGAGGCTCACCGCCGTGGCTTTGGCGATTTGGAGCAGAATCCGCATCCCGGAGGGGTCGGGCGACGCGGCCGAGCCGAAGTACAGCAGCGCGGCAAGCACTCCGCCCAGCACGATCGCGCCCCGTGGCGAGCAACCAGACTTGGAGCGGCTTGGTGCGATCGGCATGCCACCAGCCATAGATGTCGGTGAGCCAGAGACCGGCCAGCGCAGCTTTGATGCCAGTCCAGAGCAGGCTGGCGGTACTATTTGAGACGCCCTCGACGACTTCCTTGTCCGAGCCGCCCATCACGACCAGCAAGCCGAGCAGCACGCCGATGCTCAGCACGATGACCGCCGGCCAACAGTCGTTGGCCGCTGGCCTGAATCTTGAACCGGATGCCGTGCGCGGCCAGCAGGTTGGCCGCCATCATCCCGCCGATCAGGAAGCCGCCGGGAAAGTAAAAACCCCGGTCGGGGTTGATCGGCTCCATGGTGGGAAAGAAGGTCTTGGGAAAGAAGATGTGCAGCGGCACCCAGGCAATCGGCGTGCGGAAGTAGAGCCCCATCACTTCCCAGATGTCTTTTTCGACCTGGGCCAGCGTGCCGAAGAAGATCAGCAAAATCGCCAGGACGAACAGCGCGACCGTCAGCCGCAAGGAGGCGATCGGCGCCAGCAGCATGTGCAACACCTCGCCGACCGCGCCTGGATCAGGGCGATCGAGCGAGCGATCTGCAACGTAGGGGTTGGGGGTGGCGCCGCTGGCCATGCTTATTTTCCCGGGGCGAACGGCGGAGCCGTACCGCCAGCTTGGAGTTTACCCTTCAGGTCGACCACGGTGGCCGACTGGCCGTCGGCCAGATCCAGCGCTCGGTCCCGCGGCCGAATTTGGCCGCGTCGAGCGGTGCCAGTCCCATCTGGCTGCGCCAGCGATTGACGTTGGCCAAGAGGTAGCCCTGTTCGTCGTCGCCGGCGCCGGCCGATTTGCTCACGACCAGCTCGAGCGGCTGGCCCGCATTCGGAATTCGGAAGGTCTCGTGCCGGAAGGGGTTTCCACCTTGCGGCTGCCAATCGGCCGGGGCCTCGTAGTGCGGCACGTCCCCCTCGAAGCGAACCGTAGCGACGAACTTGCGAAACGCGGCGGCCAGTTTCGCCACGGCTGCGGCCGGACCGGCCAGCTTGAAGAACCAGGCTTGCGTGCCATGCGGCACGTAGGCCGCGAGCATGCGGTCGCCAGTCGAGGCTGCGCCGGAATCGCCCTTGGGCGGCGAATCCGTCGCGGTTGGTTTGCCCGACGAGTGCGGATCGGCCGGCTCGTCGGCGGCGCCAGCATGGCTTGCCGCCGAGGGCGACCAACGTGGCGGTCGAGCCGTCGGCCAGTTTGACTTTGCTGATGTTGGCCGAGAGCTCGCTGGCCGGGATGTCCGGCAGGCCCATTTGCCCCCGCCAGCGATTGACGTTGGGCAGCACGTAGTCGTCGCCCGGCGGCTTGGGAAACGTGCTGATGGCCAGCTCCAGCGGCTTCCCGCCCGACGGAATCAACAGCGTGTCGTGGCGCATCGCGGTTCGGCCTTGCGACTGCCAGCCAGCCGGGGCGTCGTAGCGCACCTGGTCCCCTTCGAAGCGGACCGTGCCGATGAAGTCGCGAAACGCGCCCCCCACGTTTGCAACCGGCACCGTTGGGCCGGTGAGCTTGAAGAACCAAAGTGCGTCGCCATGCGGCACGATCGCCCCCAGCATCGCGCTGGCGGCGGGGTTCGCCGGCTGGCCCATCGCCGGCTGGGACATCACCGGCGGCGGATCTTTGGGGGCCCGATAATGCGCGATCTCGTCTTCCGGCCGGCAGCCGGTCAACACCGGCAACAAGCCCGACACCAAGACCAGCAAGCAAGGCAAACTTCGCAAGGCAGTCACTCGCTCGGGCGGGAAGCGCGGCCGTCTGGACTCTGGCAGGCAAGCCAGCCGATTCGACGTGATCGGCTCGGCGTTTGGGGCTGTACGCTACCGCGCCGGGTCGTCGCTCGAACCTGGACGGCAAAGTGCACGCTTGGCGCGGGCTGGGAAAGACGCTCGCCGATGCCGCGGGCAAGAAACCAACACGTGCCGTCGCCCCCAGGCAGGATGTTCGGGGCAAAGGGCGCCATTCCGGCTGGCACTACCCGATTATAGTGGCCCCGCCGCGAAAAAGTACAGGCGGGGGCGCCGGTGGACGGCTACCTCGGATCAGAAGGCGATGCCCTTACCGCTGCGAATTCGGAATTGGGAATGCGGAAGTCGGAACGGGGAAGGGTCAAACTCACGGTGACGGGGCAGTGGTGCGCTCGCGGCCCCACCCACTTCCCACTTCCCACTTCCCACTTCCGAATTCCCACTTACCGATAAACGCTGTTCAACGTCTCGGTCCAGCCGACGACCGGCGTTTCGGGGCCGACGACGAAAATTTCCACCCGGCGGTTCTTCTTCCGCGCTCGCCGTGTCGTTGGGCGAGATCGGCTGGTGCTGGGCAAAGCCCGCCACGCCCATCCGGCTCTCGGGGAGTCCGGCCTCGCGCAGCCGCTCGACGACGGCCACGGCCCGGGCCGTGCTCAAGTGCCAGTTGTTGGGATACTTTTGCCGGGCTTCGCGTCCTTTGATCCCCCGGCCGTCGGTATGCCCGACGACCATGATCTTCAGATCCCGGGCCTCGGGCGATTGGAAAATGTCGGCAAATTCGCCGAGCATCCGCCGGGCTGAGGGCGTCAGGTCGGCTTCGCCCGAATCGAACAGCACGTCGGTGTCGAACTTGCTGATCCCGCTCTTGGGATCGTAGTGCAGGCTCGGATAGCGATCGGCCAGGTCGGACAATCTGCCGCTGAGCGCCGGCGGAATCGTATTGGCCCCCAGCTGCCGCTTGCCGTAGCGATCGTCGAGCTCGTCCCGCTCGCGCTTGAAGTTGGCGAGCTTTTGCTGCTGGCGATGGCTGTTGTCGTCGAGCCGGGCCAGATCCTCTTCCGCGCGGATCAATTGATCTTCGACGCTCCGCGAATGGAGCCGGAGGTTCTCGATCTCGGTCTGCTGGGCCCGCGCCCGCTCGGCGAGCGAACGGTTCTGCGTTTGCAGGCTGTCGTAGCGGTCGCGCGAGACGAGCCCCCAGCCGCCGGCTCCCGAGCCGCTGCAACCGGCAGCGACAAGGATCAGCCAGACGATGGGCCAAGCGCGACGGCCGGGCGCAAGAGACGTTGCCCTGAGGATTGCCCACATGATTCGACTCCTTTCGAACCTTCCAGCTTGCCGGCTTCCTGCCGGGTTGCAATCGAACGCGTTACTTCTCGAACCAGCTGAGGATGCCGTCCATCAGCGCCGTTGACTTCGTAGGTGCCGTTCCAGCCCCACATGTTGCGCATCAGGTCGTACATCATCATCCCGCCCAGGACCAGGAAGACCAGCGAGCAGGTCATGAACGCCACGGTCCAGCCGGGAAACACCATGTCGGGCGCCGGAGCGGCGAAAGCCGTTGCGGCGGCCGGCGCGAACCGGTGCGGCCCCCAGGTCGCCGACGCCGGCGCCGAGCGGTTCGCCGAAATCTTCATCCAGGGCCTGCACGCCCGACATGCCGGCGCCTGAGCCGAGCATCGTGGCCGCCGATTCGTCGAACTCGCCTTCGGCATCCAGGGCGATGACCTGCGAGCCGCTGTCCGACTCTTCGCCGCCCGCGTCTTCGAGCGGGGTGAGCAGAAAATCTTCGTCGGCCTTGAGTTGGGTGACGGCTTCGGTGTCGCCGGCCTGATCCTCGAGCGAGATCATGTCGTCTTCGCCCAGCTCGAGCGATTCGACGTTCGAGCCGCCCAATTGCAGGTCGGACGTTTCCAGCGACAGGCCGCTATCGGTCGGATCGAGCAGCGAGATGCCGCTGTCGCTGGCCGAGCGGGTGACGTCGCTGCCGGGGCCGCTCCCGCCCAAAACCAGGTCGCCGTCGTCGTCGCCGGACAGATCCAGGGCCGAACCGCCGCCGTGGCTGCTGGGGGTCGAGGTCCGGGTTTCCTCGCCCAGCGACAACTGTTGGTCCTCGAGCGTCAGGTCGTCGGCGTCGGAGAGCTTGACCGCGTCGGAACCGAGCGTCACGTCGCTCGACACGCCGCTGCCCGCGCTCGGCAGATCGAGATCGAGCGCGTCGAGATCGTCGAACTTGGTGCTCAGGCCGGAACCCGACTTGAGAATGTCGGAGGGGGACGCCAACTGGACGTCGCTCTGGGTCGTGACGTCGATCGGCAGGTCGCTGCCCCCGCCCTTGGAGCCGGGCTGCGCGATCTGGATGTCGCTTTCGGGCGAGCTGGGAGCGTTCGATTTGCCGATGACCGTGCTCGAAGTGCTGGGGCCCGACTGCCCCATCTCGACCTCGCTCAGCAGGATCGAATCGAGATTCTCGTCCAACTCGGCAAATTCGGGAGCCGCTTGCTCGGCGGCGCCGCCCGCTTCGCGCTCGGCGACCAGCCGCTCGATTTCCTCGGGCTTGAACTTCCATGCGCCGCCGTCGCGGAGCGCGTACACTTCGCGGCGGTCGCGCATCGCGTTGAGCTGCTCGACGGTCACGCCCAAGGCCTGGGCGGCTTCTTCCAACTCTAAGAGCTTGCGGGCCATCAGGGCTCCTCGACCGAACGCACACGGTCCGCGGGCCTTGCGGACACTTGACGTCAGCGCTGTTGCATCATGGACCGAATCTCCCGGGGCAGGGGATTCGTGCCGTTGAACTGTTCCATCTGCAAGTCCCAGTGAAAGTTGCGGACGCTCTTGAGCGTAACTTCGCCGTTGGCATCGACGTGATAAACGCCCATCACGTGCAACTCGGGATCGATCACCAACAACTGCTGGCGATTGTCCCCTAGCACCGACAACTGCGTTACCAACTGGCTCGACCCGCTGACGGGCGACGGTCCCACGCGCCCGGCCGCCAAGACCGCATCGGGCCAAACCGTCGCGGCCAGAGCCGCAATCACAAGACCTGCAGATACAAGGATTCCCGCCGCCGCAATTCTCATAAGTCACCTATGAACTTTGAGCTTGCGGAAATTGCAGGCATCTAAACCCATTCTAAAAGCCGCAATTTCCAATTCAAGCATTTTGGCCCGGCCCCAACCCCTCGGCAGCCCCGGCCCGGCAATCAGGGGTCGCGGAGTGTAGTCGCCCCCCAGACCGCTGGCAAGGTCAGCCTGCCAAGCCACTTGCGCGGCTCTGTGAGTTGCCGAATGGGCGAAGCCGGGTGCCGATTCTGCGGCTTGGACCGGGCGCGGCGTCCCCCTGGGGGCCCGTTCGCCTCGCGACCTCTCGCCAGCAGGCATAGAATGCAGCGGGCCGCCTGAGCCGCAAAGCGCTGCCCAGAGGGCATCGCGCTACCCCGAGCCGAACTTCGGCCGGCCGGTTATGGTGGGCGCCAGCCGGCAGATCGCTAGCACGGCCGATCGGGCACCCGGCGGGCAGACTCAACTCGCCCGCGAGCCACGAATCTACGCGCACCACCATCTAGAGAACCGAGAGGAGTAGCGGATGTTTCGCGTGACCCGGGAAATCGATTTCTGCTACGGGCACCGCTTGCTGAACTACGATGGCAAATGCCGCTATCTGCACGGGCACAACGGCCGGGCGGTGATCGTGATCGAGTCCGATCGGCTCGACGACCGGGGAATGGTGCTCGATTTCTCGGACATCAAGCACGTCGTGAGCCAATGGATCGAAGACAACCTCGACCATCGGATGATTCTGCACCGCGACGACCCGGCCCGGGCAATGCTGGAGAAGCTGGGGGAGCCGCTGTACCTGGTCGACCAGAACCCCACGGCCGAGAACATTGCCCGGCTGATCTTCGACTACACCGCGTCGCAGGGGTTCCCGATCGTCGAAGCGCACCTCTGGGAAACACCGCGCTGCTTCGCGACGTACCGCGCGAACCGCAACGCGTGACGGCAATCCCGCTGCCAGCACAAAAACGGTCCGGCCGGCCTGCTGCTGGCAGGCATGGCCGGACCGTTTGTCCCCCCTGGGTTGTACGCCTGCGACGCAAGATTTATCGTCGCCATCCCAAGTCCGACTTTGAGAAACCTTGCCGGTTGGCTGGACGTGAAGGGCAGCACGGCAGGCGGGGCTCCAATCCTTCGCCGATCACCCAACTCGCCCAGAGGACAGCGATCCCAGCCCCATCCATTCGGGCCCCGTTTGGCCGGCCGGTGCGGCCCACTTCGCCCTACCCTCGCGGGGCCGATTTGCCTTATAAACTCCGCCGATTGCGTCGATTCTGAGGGCAGGCGGCACCACTTCGTTCCGCCAGGAATCGGCAGCCGGGCTTGCGCTCGCCAGCGGCATCGCGCCGCCGCGATCCGCGCCTTGCCGCTTGGATGCTGACCGGCGGCGCGGGCGGGGCGTGCCGGGATGGGCCGCCGCGCAGTCGTTGATCTGCCGTTCGAGATTTCGTGGGCATTCGAGGTTTCGCGGGATGCGCCGTCGCGCTGGTACGTTCTCCGCCGCTGGCATCCGGCTGTTTCCGCTGCTGGCGGTGATGATTTGCACGACCGGCGCACTGGTGACGCTGCTCATCGGGTTTGCCCGCCAGGGTCAGCAGGCGCTGGACGAAGCGGCGCAGCAGAGCGGCAGCCAGGCGGAAGACCGCGAGTCGCTCGAGTGGCGGATCGGCCAGTTGAGCGCCGTCCGCGATAAGACCGAATCCGACTTGAGCGCGGCCCGCGCCGAGCTGAGCCATCTGGAAGATCACCTCCGCCGCTTGCGCGAGCGCGGCGAACGGCTCCGCGGCGCCATCGCCGAATCGGCCGGGATCGAGCCGGGCAAACTCGACAAGCAGCGGGCCGCGGCCGACGAGCTGGAACGGTTGCGCAGGCCGGATCAAGGCCGCCGAGCGAGCCGCTGCGAGCGCCGCCGCGATGCCGACGGCAAACCGGTCAAATACTCGGTCGTGCCCTACGAAGGTCCCTTCCGCACCAATCGCCGGCCGATCTACCTCGAATGCCGCAAGGACAGCGTGGTGTTGCAGCCCGAGGGGATCGTCTTCGGCGATTCCGATTTCGCCGGCCCGCTCGGGCCGGGCAATCCGATCGCCGCAGCCCTCCGCGCCGCCCGCGAGTATCTGGCCAACGCCGACCCCGACAACTTCGAAAAGAAAGAGCCCTACCCGCTGTTGCTCGTCCGCCCCGACGCGATCGAGGCCTACTACGCCGCGCAAGCGGCCGTCAGCTCTTGGGGTTCGCAATTTGGCTACGAGCTGGTCGGCGCGGATTGGCAGTTGGACTATCCCGAGCCCGACCCGCAAATGGCCGCGGTCATGAACAACGCGATTGCCGAAGCTCGAGTTCGGCAACAGCAGCTGATGGCCGTCGCGCCGCGCGAATATCGCAAAGCGAAGCCCACCTTCCGCGTCAAACCGGGGGGCGGCGGGATCGAACCCGACCCGGCCGCGCAAGCCAGCCGCAATCGCAACGCGAGCAATCCCTACAAAGCAGCCGCCACGCGTGGCGGTGCCAAGGGCGGCGGAGGCAACGGATTGGGCGGCAATTCGCCCGGTGGAAATGCGACAGCGGGCAATGCGCAGGGCGGCAACGGCACGGGCGCGCCGGGCGCCAACCGCCTGGCCGGCGGACCGGGCGGCAACGGACCGGGCGGCAATGGACCGGGAGGCAATGGACCGGGAGGCAATGGACCGGGAGGCAATGGACCGGGAGGCAATGGACCGGGAGGCAATGGACCGGGAGGCAATGGACCGGGAGGCAATGGACCGGGAGGCAATGGACCGGGAGGCAATGGACCGGGAGGCAATGGACCGGGAGGCAATGGACCGGGAGGCAATGGACCGGGAGGCAATGGACCGGGAGGCAATGGACCGGGAGGCAACGGCCTCGCCGCGGGCGGTCCCTATGGCGCCGGTGATGGCACTGGCAATGGGACCGGCAGCGGTACTGGCGGCACTGCGGGCGGGAATGGCGTCGGAAGCAACGGGCCCGGAAGCAACGGGCCCGGAGGCAACGGGCCCGGAGGCAACGCTCTCGCCGGTGGGCCGGGCGGCGGCAACGCCGCGAGGAATGCAACCGGACAAGGCGCGTATTCGGGAACGGGCGGCGATGGGCTTGGTGGCGGTTCAGGAGGCAGCCTGTCGGCGGGTGGACTCGCGTCGGGCAGCGGCGGTCTTGATCCGAACGGAAACGATTCGGCCGGCGGCGGATTCAATCAGCCCGGCGGCGGCTCAATGGCCGGGGCGGCGGGTGGCGGCCCCAGTTCGAATGGACCGTGCACGGCGCGAGCGGCAATGGTAATTCCAATTCGCCGGGTGGCGGACCATTCGGCGGGCGGCCAGGTGGCACTGCGCTGGCGGATGGCAACGGGGGCGGCAACGGCAGCGGCCTGTTTGACTCCGGCCCGGGGGGCGCAGGAAACAATCCCGCCGGCAACGGACTGGGTGGCAACACGGGTGGCGGCGTGGGCTATGGCGCCGGCACCAACGACCCGTCGCAGGGGACCGCCGGCGGCAATATCGCGGCACCCGGTTCCGCGCCGGGGACCGCCAACGGCAACTCGATCTTCGGCAATCCCGGCGGTCCGCAGGGCAATGGCTACGGAACTGGTTCGGCGGTGGCCCAAGCCGGCGGGCCCAACGGCAGCCAGGCCGGGATGAATGGGCCCGGTGGATTGAACAGCAATCAGCAACCCGGCGGGCAAGGAAACGGCACACGGACCGGCGGACCGGGCGGCGGTGGCCAGCCGGGAGCCGGACCGGGCGGCGGCGCCGCCGGCTACGGCAACTCGGGCGGCAACCTGGCCGCCGGCGGTGCCTACCCGGCCTACACGGGTGGCGGCAACACGCCGGGCGGCAACGCGACCAATGGCACGGGCGGCAGCCCTGGCAGTCCGGCCGGCAATTACACGGCGGGCGGCGGCAGCGGTATCGGCAACGGAAACGCCGGCGCAGCCGCTGCGTCGGGGCGGGGTGGGGCAGCCGGTGGAGCCCAGGGGCAAGCGGGCGGCAATCAGACCGGCGACGGCCAAACCAACGACCAGACCGAAGACCAGTCCGACTCGAACGATCCGAATGCCGTCGGCGGCGGCAATTCTGCGCTCGCAACGGCGGCCGGCGGCGGACAACCTGGCAGCGGCAACGCCGCCGGTGGCGCGCACCGTCCGGCGGTGGCAACAGCACGGCCGGCTCGATGGGCGGTTCGCAAGGCGGGGCCAGCGCGGTCGCCATGGGGCCGGTCGGCGCCAGCGGCGCATCGTCGTCCGGCAGCGGCGGGCAGGCGGGCGCGGCGCCCGGCGCGGGCGATGCCGACGGACCGGCTGCCAACGGTACGGGGATCATCAACGGCAATGCCAATTCGAATCTCCGCGGCACGCAGGGCGGCAAGGCGACCAAGCTGCCGCAAATTTCGGGTCTGCCGACCGGCAACAGCGGCGGGTCGGCCCAAAATCCCAATGCCCAAGGCACCACTCCGCCGCCCGATGGCGCGACGAGCAGCGGTTCGACGAGCAGCGGTTCGTCGGGCGGCGGGCAATCCAGTTCGGCCAGCAATTCGCCGAGCGGGCAGTCGGGGCAATCGGTTCCCGGCGGGCAGCCGGGATCGGGATCGAGCTCCGACATCTCGATGCAACCGCCGTCGCAGCAGATTCCGGGACTGATGCCCTCGCTGAATTTCCAGAAGGGCCAGCCGCCGCCCGAGAGCGTGGCCAAGAAGCGCGGCCGCGATTGGGCCTTGCCCGATGCCTCGCACGAGTCGGCGCCGGTCAGCCGGCCGGTGGTCGTCGAATGCCGCGCGGACAAGCTGGTGATCCTGGCCGAGGACGGCAAGACCGTCTCGCAGGAAATCCCGCTGCAGGGCAAGACAGCCGACTCGGTCGACGAGCTGCGGACGGCGGTTTGGGCCCACATGAAGACCTGGGGCTCCGCGGGCCGCGGCCTGTATTGGAAGCCGACCCTGGCGATCCGCGTCCCTCCGGACGGCCGAGCTCGGTTCGACGAGCTCAAGGCCCTGCTGGCCGACAGTGGCCTGGATGTACACGAAAGCGCGCGGACGGCGGCGCCGCCCCCGCCCCCCAAGAAGCGCTGGTGGAAGTAAACGCATGACACGACCGGACGCAATGGAAACCGAATCGGGCGGAGCCTTCTCGCTGGTGGGGGTCGGCACCAGCGTGGCCGGAGTGCTCCTGGTGTTGGCAACCATCGTGGCCGATCGCATCTGGCAAAGCGCCTCGGCCGCGATCGGCGTGAGCGTCGACATGGCTGCCACCCGTCAGACCGAGGAAACCCTGGAGAGTGAAGTCAATCGCCTGGTCGCCCAGATCAACACCGTGCGGGCCGAAGCCGCCGCCCGGCGCTTCGAGCGCGATCGGCTGGCCACCATGCTCACCGCCGCCGAAGCCGAATTGGCGGCCCGCCGCAACGCCCTGGCCGACGACGACGACAAACAAGTCGAATTGGACCGCGAGCTGGCGCAAGCCCAGGCCGAGCTCGATCGCCTGGAGAAACAGCGCAAAACGGCGCTCGAGAAGCCGGACAAGACGGTCAAGGTCGAAAACTTTCCGACGCCGCTCAGCAAGCCGGTCGATACCAAGGAAATCCACTTCCAGCTCAAGCACGGTCGTTTGGCCTACGTGCCGATGAACGAGTTCATGTCGCAGGTGCAGGAGCTGTTTCGGGAGAAATCCTGGAAGCTGAAAGACTCCAACGAAATCACCGAGACCTACGGCCCGGTCGACGGCTTCACGGTCCGCTACACGATGGTCCGCGAGGAGGTCTCCTGGGAGGAGGCGGTGCGCAAAGGCGAGCGCGGCGGCGGCACGATCGTGGCCCTGGATCGTTGCGAGTTCCTCCCCTCCAGCTCGCAACTGGGCGAACCGGTGCAGGATGCCCTCAGCAGCCGTTCCGCGTTTCGCGGCCGGCTCGACGACCTGAATCCCAAACGGACCACGGTCACGGTCTGGGTCTATCCCGACAGCTTCGCCGACTTCCGTTTCATCCGCAAACAGCTCTACGACCGGGGCTTCACGGTCGCCGCCCGGCCCAAGTCCGACGAGACCTTCATCGGCGGCTCGCGGAACGGCAGCAAGTCGGCCGCGGAGTAGGCTGCTTCCTCGAGCGTGGATTGCCCTTCCTGGTGAGCGGCGCGGCGCGTAGCCGCCGGTCCAACCACGCGCCGCCAGGTCGACACGCGCAGCACACCGCAAAATCGAACCGCATAACCGGCGCCATGCCCACCCCGAATACACCGGCGGCTAGCCCGCATTTCTCACAACGTGGATTGAAAAAGGGCTGCCCGATGTGGCATAAGTTGTTTTGCACAAGACAACTTTCGCCAGCAGCACGGAGGCAGCCCTATGGAGACAGAGTGTAACAGGCCAGCGTTCGAATTTCAGCCCCTGGGCAGCCGACAGGTCACGGCTCGATTCGACGGGGGCACCATCACTTCCGATGCCGGCGGACTGCTGCTGGCGGAGGTCGAAGCGTCCAGCGGCTTGTTGGCCCGGTTGGCAACGTGTTTTGACGATCACCGCGATGCCGAGAAGATCGAACACTCGGTCGAAGCCCTGGTCAAGCAGCGCGTGTTCGCCTTGGCATTGGGCTACGAAGACCTCAACGATCACGACCAGTTACGGGCCGATCCGCTGTTGGCCGTGTTGGTGGGCAAGCAGGATCCCACCGGCCAGGACCGGGCCGATCCGCGCGACCGCGGCAAACCGCTGGCCGGCAAGAGTACGCTCAATCGGTTGGAATTGACGCCGGTCGGCGCCGATCCCGGCCATCGCTACAAGAAGATCGTTGCTCGGCACCGGGACCTGGAAGGCTGGTTTGTTGAGGCCTTCCTGACGCTTACGCCCGAGCCGCCGATGGAGATCGTTTTGGATCTGGATGCCACCGACGATCCGCTACACGGCCAGCAGGCGGGCCGCTTCTTTCACGGCTACTACAAGCATTATTGTTACCTGCCGCTGTACATCTTCTGCGGCGAGCATCTGCTGTGTGCCAAGCTGCGGCCAGCCGACATCGACGCGGCGGCCGGCTCGGTGAAGCAGGTGGCGCGGATCGTGGCTCAGATTCGCCAGCGTTGGCCGCAGGTGCGAATTATCCTGCGGGCCGACAGCGGCTTCTGCCGCGAGAACCTGATGCGTTGGTGCGAAGATCATGGCGTCGATTATGTCTTCGGCCTGGCCAAGAACGGTCGTTTGACGCGGGTCATCGGCAAGGAACTACACGAGGCCCAGTTGGCATTCATAGCGAGCGGAGAGCCGGCCCGCGTATTCAAGGACTTCTCGTATCGTACACGCAAGAGTTGGAGCCGCGAGCGGCGCGTGGTGGGCAAGGCGGAGCATCTGGCCCGGGGCAGCAATCCGCGATTTGTGGTCACGTCCCTGTCGGCCGAATGCGAGGCTGCCCAGCCGCTCTACGAACAACGGTACTGTGCCCGCGGCGAAATGGAGAATCGCATCAAGGAGCAACAGTTGTACCTGTTCGCCGATCGCACGAGCTGCCGGACGATGCGTGCCAACCAACTGCGGCTGTGGCTCTCCAGTGCTGCTTATGTACTGCTGGCGGCGCTGCGGCAAAAGGGGCTGCACAACACCTCGCTACAGCACGCCCGTTCGGACACCATTCGGCTCAAGCTGCTCAAGGTCGGGGCGGTCGTGCGGGTGACGGTGCGCCGCGTCTGGTTCCGCGCTGGCCGAGAGCTGTCCGTACCAAAAACTGTTCGCTCAAGTATTCTCGAACCTGCGTCATTGGCGACTACAGGCCGGTCCGGCCGCTCGGCACGCACAACAAGCGCCGGCCTAAACCCCGCTGGGCCGCAAGAGGGCACTTCGCGCCCACGGTTTCGCCGCGGGCTGGGAAGTTCCCCGCGCCAAACTGCCGAAATGCCCCGTCCCGGGCAGTTCCAGCCAGCATCGCAGCGCAGTTCCCGCCCGGCTGATCGCCTCCGCGGCCCCCCGGCCTGCCAAAAATAATTCACCGACCGCGCGGTGAGAAATGCGGGCTAGCGCCGCGCCGCTCAGGACAAAAAAGGGGGCGCAGCTCATTCCCCAAATGAGTCGCGTCCCCTTTTTTGAAACGGAATGGTACATCGGCCGCGGAGTAGGCTGCTTCCTCAAAAGCTGCGTGCTCTAAGCCGTGAGCGGCATGGCGCTAGCCGCCGGTCCAACCATGCGCCGCCAGGTCGACACGCGCAGCACACCGCAAAATCGAACCGCATAACCCGCGCCATGCCCACCCCGAATACACCGGCGGCTAGCGCCGCGCCGCTCACGGCGACTCGGTCGCCGCGACGATGCCCGCTTCCAAGGCCAGGCATATCCGATCAAGCTCATCCAGCGTGATCGACAGCGGCGGAAAGATGACCAGCACGTTGCCCAGCGGCCGGGCCAGCACGCCCTGGGCTCGGGCGTGGCGACAAACCTCGATCCCGCGTCGCTCGGCCCAGGGATAAGGCTCGCGGGTCGCGCGATCGCGAACCAGCTCGATCCCGGCGATCAGGCCGCACTGCCGCACGTCGCCCACGTGCGTCCGCTCGGCGATGCGGCGCAAATGCTCGGCCAGGCGATCGATCTTGAGCGGCAAATGGGCCAGCGTCTGTTCTTCGTCAAACACCTCGAGCGAGGCCAACGCCACGGCCGCGGCCAGCGGATTGCCGCCGTAAGTGTGGCCGTGATAGAAGGTCTTGCTCTCGGCGTACGTGCCCAGGAACGCCCGCCAGACTTCGTCGGTCGCCAGCGTGGCGGCCATCGGCAGGTAGCCCCCGGTCAGCCCCTTGGCCAGGCACATAAGGTCGGGCGTGACACCTTCCTGCTGACAGGCGAACAGGGTGCCGGTCCGGCCGAAGCCGACGGCCACTTCATCGGCCACCAGCAGCACTTCGTAGCGGCGGCAGATTTCGGCCGCGGCGCGCAGGTAGCCGGGCGGATGAACGATCATGCCGGCCGCGCACTGCACCAAGGGTTCGATCACCAGCGCCGCCAGGCGGCGGTGATGTTTGGCGATCTCGCGCTCCAGGACCGCCAGGTAATGGGCCGGCGCCGTTTCGGCCGTCACGCCCGGCGGCAGGCGATACAGGTCGGGGGCGGGAATCCGCACCACGTCGAACAGCAGCGGTGCGAATACGCGGTTGAACCGGTCGACACCCCCGATGCTGACGCTGCCCAGCGTGTCGCCGTGATAGGCCAAATCGAGCGCTGCGAAGGCGGTTTTTTCGGGCCGGGGCTGAGGGCGCTGCTGCCAGTATTGAAACGCAATCTTCAGCGCGGCCTCGACGGCGGCCGATCCGTCGCTCGAGAAGAAGACGTGCTCCAGGCCCGGCGGGGCCAGTTCGGTCAGCCGTTTGGCCAGCCGGATCGTGGTCGGGTGGGAACTGCCCAGCAGCGTGACGTGGGCGACCTGATCGAGCTGCTCGCGGAGGGCCGCATCGAGCCGCGGATGGCGATGGCCGTGAACGTTGCACCACAGGCTGCTGACCGCGTCGAGGTAGGAGCGGCCCTGGACGTCGTACAGCGTGTTGCCGCTTGCCCGCTCGAGGATCAAGGGCTCGTATTCGGCCATCTGGCTGAACGCGTGCCAGACGTTTTCGCGATCCCAGCGGGCAAGCTCGTCGAGGGTGGGTTTGGTCACGATTAGCCCGTGCGGACGCTGGCGGCAGGTGCGGCTTGCCAGGCGTGGAAGGAATCGCCGTCAGGCGGCATGGCGCGGAAGCCAGTCGCGCCGCGGGCACCCGTCCCGCCGCGTCTGACCGGCAGCGGGCGATCTCTCGGCCGGCTGGCTAGATTCTGCCGGCCAGTCTGCAATTCCGCAAGGCAACCGGCCAGCGTCAAAATGCGCTCAGCGCATCGCTTGCGTCACTTCGGCGGCGTAGCGGTTGGGGCTGGCCTGGAACCGCTTGAGCGAGTCCTCGCTCGAGAACAGATAGATCCGGCCCTGATAGAACAGCCCGTGCTCGCGCGAGCCGGGAATGATCTGCCGGGCGTCGAGGGCCAGCACCGGGTCGTTCCCCTGGATCACCGGGCTGAAGGCGTCGGGATTGGCCAGGAACCGCTGCTGGGCTTCCTGGCTGGCGAACTTGTAAACCTTGCCCCGGTGAACGGCCCCAAACCGGACGTCCCCCTTGGTCCACTTGCGCCGCTCGACCAGCGTGACGCAGCAGAAGCCGTCGAGCGCATCGGCCGGACCGCTCGGCGGAGTCGCGGTCGGAGCCTGCGCCGGCGGGGCCCCGCCGTATGCGGGGGTCTGAGCATAAGGATCGGCAGGTTGGCCGTAGCCGGCGGGCGCTTGTCCATAACCAGCGGGCGGTTGTCCATAACCGGCGGGCGGCTTGTCCATAACCGGCGGGCGCTTGTCCGTAACTGGCCGGCGCTTGTCCGTAACCGGCCGGAGCCTGGCCGTACGGGCCCCCTTGAGCGTCACCGGCGGGCGGTTGCGCAAAGCCGGCGGGCGCTTGACCGTAACTCGCCGGCACCGTGGCGGCGGCATATTGCTGCGGATCGACAGGATTTTGCGGTGGTGCATACCCGGCGCCGCCCTGAGCGGGCGCCGCGGACGACTGCCCCGCCGCGGCAACTCCCGCTGCGGCCGGCGCCGCGGCGTAAGCGGCGTAGTTGGGGTCTTGAGGCGCAGCCGGTTGGGCCGCGGCGGGCGCGGTCGAGACTTGCACCGCGCCGTACGGATTGGCGGCCGGAGCACGGCCGGCCGAAGCCAGTGCCCCTTGGGTCGATTGTCGTTTGTAGGCGTCGGCCGCCTGACTGAGTTGGGCAATGTATTGCGGCGCCTTCGAGGGACAGGGGATGGACGCCACCATCCGGCCGCCGGGCGTCACGATCACGTCGGTCGGGAGCGTCGAGACCTGGTAGACGCGGGCGATGGCTTTCGACTCGTCCGCGTTGAGCTTCACCAGGACGTAATTCGCCTCCAGTGCCGGACCGGTCTCCGGCTGATTGAAGACGTTCTTCTCCAGGTTCATGCAGGGACCGCACCAGGGGGCCCAGAAGTGGAGCAACACCAGCCGGTTGGTCTTGGCCGCCAATTGTTGGGCCGTTTCCAGATTGGGCTGCCAGTGCAGGCCCTCTTGAGCTGCGGCCGAGGTAGCGAGCACCGCAACGAGTGCGACGAAGCCGCTGGCGTGACGCATGGTGATTCCGTCCAAAGGAACTGTCTGTCCAAGGAACCCGGCGGCCTCGACAGGGCGCAGAAGACCGCGGAGAAACACGCTGGTCTTTCTGTATCGGTCGGCGAAAGCGTTCGGGTGCGGCAAAAAATGCCGGTTGGGAGGGAATTGCCGGGTTGGCCCCCGCCGCCGACGCCCGCCACGCCGCGCCGGCGGGTCGGCCAACCGAGGGCTTGGCGCGTGGCCGCAAACCGACTTGCATCGAAGCTCGCCGGGGCGGTAGAATTCATCAAGTCGATGCTTGACACTTGTCGATAGATAACTAAGATGTCCCTAGTTACGTTCTGCCAAGCAGGCAGACGCCACCGCCCAAAATGATATGGATCTTTGGGCGATTCGCAGTGCCGCTCGCTTCCGGCCGCTTGATCTTTCGGTGAACCGGTTGTTGCGGCTGAACTGTGAGAAGCTTGAAGCTTCTCGACTTCCTGCTGAGTGTCGCTCGTGCGGCCCGGGTAGTGACGATTGCGCGGCAAGGCATTGCGCTGCGATGCCCCGCAGCCGCCCCAGTCATGACTCGCCCCAGCCGGCCCACAAGTGGCTCCCCTAGCAGGTTGGCCTATGGTGCTCGGCAGCAGCCGTGAATGGCCGCTGTCGGTTGGAATCGCTGCCCCCGGCAATCGTTGCCGCTCAAGGCCGCAGGACCAAACGCACACCACCCTAGGTCGAATTGCCTCGTGGGTGACGGGTCGCGCCAGGTTTTGCAGCCTGACCGCACTCGCCACGAGGACCGGGAAGTTCGCTGGGCGGGCTGCTTGGGAGCTGCCTCGCATCGGTTGTCACGATTTTCCGTCCGCCGGACGGAAGGTGTGTGCTCGTTTTCCGTCCGCGGACGGAATGAATTCCGGCTGACCTCGCTGGGCGCCACGGCGGCGGCGATCCGTCGGTATCGCGTGGATGCCGCTGCTGCCACCTGGCATTGTGCCAGGCAACCGCAGCCGGCGGCCGATTCCTCGTTTCAGGTGAATTTATGGGAAAGCGGAAGAAAGGCCGTCCGCGTGGACGCGGCGGCCCGGGGGGCGGACAGGGTGGTGGTGGTGGCGGTGGTGGCGGTGGGCCGCAAGGCAACGGCCGCGGACCGCGAAATCGGAACCAACAGCGCCGCTTCAAGGACCCGCTCGATCGGCCTCCCTATCCGGAGAACGATCTGCCCGAGAACGGTGAACCGGGCGTGATCGAGCCGGGCTCGGGCGTCCTCGAACTGCATCCCAACGGCTACGGCTTCCTCCGCAATCCGAAGACCAACTTCCTCCGCGAGCGCACCGATCCGTTCGTCCCCGGAACGATGATCGAGAAATTCCGCCTCCGCGAGGGCGTGCTGCTCAATGGCATGGTCCAGCAGAGCCGCAAGCAGCAGGGTCCGCGGCTCAAGGAGCTGATCGACGTCGACGGCATGAAGCCCGAAGACTACGTCAACGTCAAGAGCTTCGACGACCTGACGCCGATCAATCCCGAGAGCTGGCTCCGCCTGGAAACCGGCTCTACGCCGATCACCACCCGGGTCATGGACCTGCTCACGCCGCTGGGCAAGGGCCAGCGGGCCCTGATCGTCGCTCCGCCGCGGACCGGCAAGACGTTCCTGCTGCGCGACATCAGCACCGCCATCTCGACCAACTACCCGGACATCAATCTGATCATGCTCTTGATCGATGAGCGTCCGGAAGAAGTCACCGACATGCGCCGCAGCGTCAAGGGCGAGGTGATCGCCAGCAGCCTCGACCGCGACGTGGAAAGCCACGTCCGGCTGTCGCAGCTGACCATCGAACGCTGCAAGCGGCTGGCCGAGATGGGCAAGGACGTGTTCCTGCTGATGGACTCGATCACGCGCCTGGCCCGGGCCTTCAACAAGTGGGTCGGCAACACCGGCCGCACCATGTCGGGCGGCGTCGACATCAAGGCCATGGACATCCCCAAGAAGCTGTTCGCCACGGCCCGGGTTTTCGAAGAGGGCGGCTCGCTGACCATCGTCGGCACCGCCCTGGTCGACACCGGCAGCCGGATGGACGAGTTGATCTTCCAGGAGTTCAAGGGCACCGGCAACATGGAGCTGGTGCTCGATCGCAAGCTGTCCGACAAGCGCGTCTGGCCGGCGATCGACATTTCGCAGTCGGGCACCCGCCGCGAAGAGAAGTTGCTCGACCCCGACTCGCTCCACGCCGTGACCATGCTCCGCCGCACGCTGTCGCAGATGCACCACGTCGATGCGATGGAGCAGCTCACCCGGCAATTGGGCAAGTTCAAATCGAACCGCGACTTCATCAAGCTGATCAGCGGCGCCCAGGCCGCGATCGACTGAGTCGTCGCCGCGTCTGTGGCTGCCCGGCTTTCCGCTCGCGCTTGCGCCTTGGCTCAGGCTGCCTGCCGGTCCGGCCAGACAACCGCGGCCGGCTCGGCCGCGCCATGATCCTGCGCACCGCCGGTGACGCGGCGAATCTGATACGGCCGGCGGTCACGGCTCTCGAAGTAGTTGCGCATCACGAGCTCGGCCACCAGCCCCAGTCCCAATAGCTGGATGCCGCCGACTCCGCACGCGGCAGCGAGCACGGCCAACGCCAGGCTCGCAGTCGGCATTCCCAGCCAGCCGCCCGCAAGCAGCGCGGCGCCGGCCGACGTGGCGCTGGCCGCCAGTCCCGCCAGACCAACACGTCCCAGGAGCCGCATCGGACAAGCCGCGTAACGGGTCAGGAACTGCACCAGCAGCAAGTCGACGGCCACCCGCAGCGTGCGGCCGAGGCCATACTTCGTCTGGCCGCGGAGCCGCGGCTGGTGCTGGACCACGATCTCGGCACAGCGGGCCCCCTGGGCATGCGCCAGGATCGGAATGAAGCGATGCATCTCGCCGTAGAGCATCAGCCGCCGGGCCACGGGGCGACGGAGCGCTTTGAGCGTGCAGCCGATGTCGTGCGCCGGAAAGCCCGTCACCCGGCGGATCAGGCCGTTGGCCAACCGACTGGGGAGCTTCCGCGAGAGCAGCCGGTCCTGCCGATTCTTGCGCCAGCCATAGACCAGGTCGTAGCCCTCGTTCAGCTTGGCCAGCAGCCGCGGAATGTCGGCCGGCTCGTTCTGCAGGTCGGCGTCGAGCGTCACGACCACGTCGCCGGTAGCCAGCCGCAGGCCGGCGTCCAATGCGGCGGTCTGGCCGAAGTTTCGCGCCAGCTCGACCACCCGCACCGCCGGATCCTTGTCGGCCAACCGCCAGGCAAGTTCGCGCGAGCCGTCGGTCGAGCCGTCGTCGACCAGCAGGATTTCGTAGTCCGCGTCCTGCTCGGCCAGCACGCTGGTCAGGGCCAGGTGCAGCGGCACGAGATTGTCGATTTCGTTGCAGACCGGAACGACGATCGAGATTTTCATGGCGATTCGGTCGGAGGATCGAAAGGGGAACAGGTCAACCCAGCTTTCAGGGCTCTATGTCGGCCAATCGTTCGCCGGCCACCCGGCGTCCGACGACTACGGTCCGCTCGGGCACTTCCCGCTGCACACGGTCGAGCGAGATCTCGGCCACCAGCTCCCAAGCGAACGGCACGTCGAACGACCAGCCGTTGAGCCGGTTGAAGCAGAAGTATTCGAACTCGTCCGGCAGCGGCAGCGCCTCGCTGGGCCAGGGCGCCTGCGGAATCAAGTCGCCGAAGTGATACGCAAACGCGTGGCTGATGCCGCCCAGGCTGACCAGCCGCACGCCCTCGGGCAATTGCTGCTTGAGGCGGGCAATCGCGGCCGCCGTGTCCTCGCTGGCGGCTGCCCGAATGTTCGTCGCCACGCCGACCGACGACAGCGCCAGGACCGTCGCCAGGCAGGCGAGCGCCGCCGGCGCCAGCCGCGCGCGCCGGACTCGCGCCGGGCCAGCCAGAGCACCGTCGCCGCGGTCAGGGCCGCCAGCACATACAGCCCCGCAAAGACCGGCGGCTGGGCCGCCCGGGCGAGTGCTGCGATCGACAGCTCCAGGTTGGACAACCACGTCGCCGCCGCGATCACCGCCGCGGACGCCAAAGCGGTCAGCGACATCGTGGCCAGGAACGCGTTCCACGCCCGGCGGGGTGCGTCGCCGGGCGCAAGTTGCCAGCACCGCTCGACCACCAGCCCGGTCAGCACGCCAAACAGCGGAAACAGCGGCATGAAGTACCGCGCCTTGGCACCCCCGGCAAACCAGACGCTGGGAAAGCAGACCACGATCGCCACCAGCAGAAAGTTTACCCAAGGGCGCACATCGGCCAGGCTTCGCCAGAAGCGGCGGTTCGCCAGATACAACAGCGGCAGCGACCACGGGAGCAGACAAACGAACATCTCGGCCGGGTACACCAGCACATGCCGGGCGACAACCTGCCAGCCGTCGGCGAATCGCTCGGCTGCGTTGTCCATCCAGATGCCGCGGACGCTGGCCCAGTTGGTCTGGAGCGCATAGGGAACCTGCCACGCCCCGAGCACGACGGCAAACGTCGCCAGCCCGACCGCATGCGGCCGGCCGACGAGATACCGCCAATCGCGCCGCAGTGCCAGGTACGCCACCACCGCGACGACGAAGTAAACCGGCCCCTGCGGCCCCTTCGCCAGCCCGGCCAGGGCCGCGAGGGCATAGCCCGCGCTCCAAGTGAGCTCGGGTCGCCAACCGCCCAGATATCCGGCGTGCCAGACCAGCAGCGAACTGCTGACCAGGAGCGTGAAGACGGCTTCCGTTTCGCCCAGCCGGCCCAGGTCGAGGACCATCGCGCCGCTGCTGTAACTCAAGCCCGCGACGCAGCGCGCCGAGCCGCCCCAGCCAGCGCCGGGCGTAAGCATAGAGCAGCACCGCAGTCAGCAGCGTGGCCAGCGCGCTCGGCAGCCGCACGGCCACGGTGTCGATCTGTCCGCGCAGGCCGCCGACCAGTGCGATCAGCCAATTGCCCAACGGGGGCCGGCTCAAATAGATTTCGCCCTGCTGCCGCGGCACGATCCAGTCGCCGGACTCGAGCATTTCGTACGCCACTCGGGCACGGCGCGGCTCCTCGCCGCGGATGGTCAACTGATCCAGCCGCGGCAGGTAGGTACCGGCGCAGATCAGCACCAGCAGCCAGAGCTGCGGCTCGAGCCAGATTTGCGGACCGGTTCGGCCGGCGGGCGGGTTGAGGTTTGGCTCCATCGCGCGGAAGCTTGCCCTGCGGCAAGTGATGGGTTGCGGCTGCCCCGCAAAAGTGCGGGAGATTCGCAAAATCGGCCCCGGGCCGCAAGGCGGATTCGACGCAAACCGATGCCCCAGGGCCGCTTGGCGGAGTCCGGCACCCCCCGTCGGCGAGTACCTACCAGCACCGGCCCCGGCCTAGCGCTGCAGCGAACTCGGCGCGCCGGCCGCCGCCGACGGCAGCGGCGCGGCTTCACCCGGTCGCCCCGGCTCACCGGACGAGGGCGACGAGTCGATCGGCCGCGTGGAAAGAATCCGGCCCACCACGACTGCAATCACCGGGTTGACCCGCAAGTCCCGGGTCACAGGGAATCCAAGCGACTTGCTCCCACTCGAACGGCAGCCGGCCGGAGGTCGTGGTCCAGGTTCGGCCGCGGCCGCTGTGCCGCCGCTGGTCGGTGTCGTTGCGGTGCTGCTCGAAGCAGAAGTACCGCGAACCGGCAGGCAACACCGTCACGTCTTCGGGCCAGGGCAATTCCCGGATCGGCTGGCCGTAAAAATAGGCGAAGCGGTGGGCGATCGGACCGAAGCTGACCAGCTCGGCCCCGGCCGGCAGTTGCGCCGCAGCTCGGCGACTTCGGCTGTGATGTCGTTGGCCCCCTGGGCTTTCAAGCTGGTGAACAAGATCGTTTGCGCCACTCCCAACAGCGCCGCCAATGCCAGCACGGCCAAGCGGGGCCGCGACGCCAACCGCCCCGCGCCAAGTGCCACCAGCACTCCCGCCGCCGTGCCGCCAATGGCCAACAGCGGCCAGAACTGCCCGGCCGACAGCGCCAGCGAGAAAGGCAAGTGCAGGTCGACCACGTTGCCGGCAACTATCAGCACCGCGCCGGCCGCCGCCGTCAGGCCGATCGCCAGCAAATACCGCCGCCAGCCGCGGGCGAGCTCCGTCGCATCGCCAGGGGCCGTGCAGCGCTCGACGATCATTCCCATCAGCAGGGCGATGCACGGATACAGCGGCATGTAGTACCGCCCCCGGGCCCCGGCCGACAGCCAGACCGTGGGATAGGTGATCGCCAGGGCCACCAGCAAAAAGGTGAGCAGCTCGCGATAAGCGCCCCAACCGCGGCGCACTCGCGGATCGATCAGTCCGACCAGCAGCGGCGACCAAGGGAGCAAGCAGCCCAGCGTTTCCAGCGGATAACTGACCAGGTGCTTCAGCAGCCCGCCGAAGCTAAACCGATCGCGGGCAAGTCCCGACCAGACGTCGATCACGGTTTGCGCATTGGTCGCCCGATAGAACGGAATCTGCCAGCAGGCGACGATCGCGGCAAACGTACCCAGCCCCAGGGCGTGCTGCCAGCAGAACAGCCGCCGCCATTGCCGCTGCCAGAGCAAGAACGCTCCCGTCACCGCCACGAAGTACACCGGCGCTTGCGGCCCTTTGACCAGCGCCGCGAGCGCGGCCAATGCGTAGCCCAGACACCAGGTGAGCGCGGGCGACCAGCCGCGCACGTACCCGGCGTGCCAGGCGAGCAGGGCCGAGGCCAGCAGTAGCGAAAACAGGGCTTCCGATTCGCCCAACCGGCCGATCTGCAGCACCTGCCCCAGCGTCGCGTAGGCCAGGGCCGCACACAGGGCTCCGCGGCGGGTGAGAAAAATTCGCCCGTAGGCGTAAACGACTGCGGAGAGCAGAACCGTCGCCAGCGCACTGGGCAATCGCACGGCCACGGCATCGACCTGGCCGCGGACCAATCCCACGACCGCCATTGCCCAGCTGCCCAGCGGCGGACGCTCGGCAAATATCTGCCCCTGCTGCCGCGGCACGATCCAGTCGCCCGTGGCAATCATTTCCCGGGCAACCGTTGCCCAGCGCGATTCCTCGCCGCAGATCGGCAAGGCGGTCAACCGGGCGAAATAGATCGCCCCGGCCACCAGCAGCACGGCCCAGAATTCCCACTCCGCCCACGGACGCCCACCGGCGCCGCCGAGCGCGGGCTGTTCGCGATCGAATGCGGAATGCGAACTGGCGGGAACGGCCGAATCCATGGCGGGGCACTGCAAGCTGGCGGAGAACGAGGCTGGCACGGTTGGGGGGCGTCAGAGGATCGCAAAATCCCCGGCCCGGGGCAAGACAGGAACCCGGCCACCCCCCGCGTGTCATCGCGCAGCCGTGCCGCTCCGCGAGCGGTTGCTAGCCCGCCTCGGCCGGCAGCGATTGCGGCACATCGATCGCTGCGCCCCCGCCGCGCCGCTGCCGAGCATCGCGAACCCACAGCGCAGCAAACGCCGGAATCAGCGCCACCGCCGCCCACTGATAGCCCGTCAGTGCGCCGAACAGCTTGGGTTCCGGCCGGATGAATTCGCTCGCGAAGCGATAGACCAGGTAGGCGATGATGTAGAGCTTGATCAGTTGCCCGGGAAACATCCGCCGCCGCCAAAGCACGAAGATCGCCGCCGCGGCCGTCAGATGAAACGCCGTCTCGTACAGCTGCGTCGGGTGCCGCCGCAGTCCATCGCCGAAATCGACGCCCCAGGGCAGGGCGGTCGGCGTGCCGTAGCAGCAGCCGCCCGTAAAACAGGCCACCCGGCCGATCGCCACCGCGATCGCCACCGGCAGCACAAAGCTGTCGCCGGTCGGGGTCTTGATGTCCAGGGCCCACTTGGCCAGCACCACGCCCACGTATCCGCCGACCAGCCCGAGCACGATCGTCTTGCCATCGCTGAACCAAGCGCTGCCGCGGAGCAAACCCGGCCAGTCGGCCAGCACGAAGGGCAATTTGGCCCCGATCATCGCCCCGCAGAACGCCCCCCAGCCGATCGCCGACCTTCTCGGTCCGCGACAGCGGCAGCTCGGCCTGCGTCCGCCGGCTCACGACCACTCCGGCGCCGATCGCCAGTCCCATCCAGGCCATGTAGGGCAGGTTCACGCGTGCCTCCCGCCGCCTAGGTCGACGCCGCTTTGACTGCCGCCGCGTCCCCCTGCGCAGGCGCTTCAGCGGCGGCAGCGGCACGTGGCCGTCGCGATACAGCACGTTGTAGGCGCAGAACGGAATCACGTGCCCGCTCGGCAGAACGTGATGGATGCAGCACTTCATCAGCCGCCGGACGTCGAAGTTGTAGGCATCCAGGAACGACGTGATCGTGATCCGGAACACGTCGGCCGGCGACAGCTGCTCGGCGATCGCCCGGGCAAAAAGTCCTGGGCCACGTCGGCCAGTCCGCCTTCGCTCGCGGTGTCGATCACCGGCAGAGACATGCCGTTGGCCGGCTTCGCATCAGCCCGTCGCACCGAGCGACACCATCACCGGCTCGGCGTCGCAATTGCCCGAGCTGCAGCAACCCTGCCGCCCCAGATACTGCTCGACCAGTTGCCGGGCCTTCGGCCGGGTGAACGTGATCCCATTGGCCAGCAGATCCAGATGCTCCTGGGCGTCGATGAACCGCAGCAGCGGCACGACTTTGCCCGCCGACCGATAGGCATAGCTCAGGCTGTGGCAATTCGGATGGGCGCAGGGCAGGGGCATGAAATCGCTCTCGCGGAATCGCCCGCCGGTCTGCTCGCCGATCAGCCGAATCACGTCCGGAAACGTGATCCGCCGCTCCAGCTGGGCCGACGATTCGTGCCGCCCGCAGTACGTCGCCGGCTGAAAACTGACCCCCGTCACCCACGGCCGCTCCAGGGCAAACTCGACGATCGGGCCCAGCTGATCCTCGTTGACGCCGGCCTCGACCGTCGTCACCAGGATCGCCCGGATGCCGTGCTCGCCCAGCACTTCGACCGCCCGCCGCTTCGCGTCGGCCAGCGGCTCGCCCCGCAGCCGCACATAGGGCTCATCGGCGAGCCCGTCGAACTGCAGATACACTTCGATCCGCCGCCTGTGTTCGGCCACCCGCTCGACGAAGGCCGGATCCCGGGCGATCCTTAGCCCGTTGGTGTTGATCATCACCACGTCGATCGGCTGGCGGACCGCATAGTCCAGGATCTCGAAAAACTGCGGATGAACGGTCGGCTCGCCGCCCGAGAGCTGCAACACCTCGGGCCGGCCCTCGACCTCGACCAGCCGATCGATCGCCCGCAGGCAATCGGCCAATGGCAGGTGCTTGCCCCCCGGCGCGCTCGAGGCATAGCACAGCGGGCAAGTCAGATTGCAATTGGCCGTGATCTCGACCAGCCCCACGCAAGTGTGCTGCTCGTGATCGGTACACAACCCGCAGTCGAGCGGGCAGCCGCGCTCGGGCTCGACCCCCATTTGCGGCGGCACCTTGCCCGGCACGCTGAACTCCATCCGGTCGTACTGCCGGACGTCGGAGCAGACGAAGTCGTCGCGCTCGCCGTGCGTCGGGCAGCGCTTGCGAAAATAGACCCGGCCGCCCGGCTTGACGATGATCTTGGCCGGCACGACCGCCAGGCACTCGGGGCAAAGGCTCTGGGTCAGGCCCAGGAAGGTGTGATCTCGCAGTTCCATCGGCCGCTTCCGTGTTCTAAGTCGAGCCTGGGCGGCGCGTGCTCCCGGACTGCGTCGCTACTGCGGCTTGTTCGGCGGGGGATTCAGCGGCGGGCGCCGCTTGGGCAAGGTCACGCGAAACAGCACGATGGCCATCACGATCGCCGCGATCGTGCCGACGACGCCGCCGACGGGCATGCCGACTCGAGCCGATTATTCACGGCCACCACACCGAAACAGGCCACCGTGCAGGCCGCCAGAAACGCGATGCCGCCGCGGCCAGAATCACCGTCACCAGCGCGGCGGAGCCGGCGAATGCCGCGATTTTATCGCCGGTCGACTTGGGCTTCGTGATCCCCTCGCGCCGCGAAACGACCGCCGTCCGGGCGACCGCCAGGGCCGAAATCACCAACAGCGGCACGCCCAGCCCGGCGCGCCAGGCCCGTCACGCCGCAGCAAACCGCCGCCAGCGTCACCACCAGAAACAGGGTGCTCAAGGCAAACGTCGTATCGCTTCGCGACGCTGGACGGTGGCGTGGCATAGGGATTGTCTATCACAAACGCATCGACCGGCTCGTCCGCCCGCGGCGCCTGCTCGATCGGCGGCAGCGGCTGGCCGCACAGCCAGCACAGCCCGTTCCGCGAGCGGTAGGCAAAACGGCAATGCGGGCAAAGGCGGTCGTCCAGTTCTGTCGGCATTTGTTCGGCCATTGCGATTTGGCGATCCGCTCGACGAGGCCACCGCTATCCATAGGTTTAGCTGGGCGGCGGCGTGCGCCGCATTGGCAGGCTCGCGCGAAAAAACTGAAAACCTGCGACGACGGCGGCAATGCCACCGACGACCGTCGCCGATCGTCAGGCAGATCGCGAAATCCCGGATGCCACTCCCGCCGCTCAAAGCGCCGCTGACCACCGCGGTCCCGAAGCAGGCCACGAGGAACGCCGCACAAAAGCAAGCTGCCGCCCCCGCCAGGATGACCGCCATCGGCGCAACCGACCCGATGAAAGCCACAATCTTGTCGCCGGTCGTCTGAGATGCGTCGCGACCTTGCCGCCGCGCCGCCGCAGCAGTCCGGGCGACGCCAGGGCCGAGACCACCAACAGCGGCACGCCCAGCCCGGGCGCCAGCCCAATCGCCCCGCAGCAAACGGCCGCCAGCGTCACCACCAGAAACAGCGTGCTCAAGGCAAACGTCGTATCGCTCGCGACGCTGGACGGTGGCGTGGCATAGGGATTGTCTATCACAAACGCGTCGACCGGCTGATCCGCCCGCGGCGCCTGCTCGATCGGCGGCAGCGGCTGGCCGCACAGCCAGCACAGCCCATTCCGCGAGCGGTAGGCAAAACGGCAGTGCGGGCAAAGGCGGTCGTCGATTTCGGTCGCCATACGATCGCCTACCGAGCCCTCGCCAACCGCCGCGCGTAATCGGCCGCCACTCGTCGTACCTGACGGACAACCTGCCCCAGGATCACCCCTTCCAGCACCAAGGCCGCGATCATGATCAGCTGCTCGTACCGCGGCACGGTCAAATCGCGCTCGGGCTGCGGAAACCACTTGCAGCACCCAAGCACGATCAGGTAGCCCAACAGCGAAAACCCGCTGGCATACCAGACCAGCCCCAGCCGGAACCGCAGCGTCGCCAGAGCGATGATCAGAAAATAGCCGACCAGCATCGCACTCCGCGGCCCGTCCCCCGCCACCACCACCAACGTCAGCAGGGCCACGTCGGCCCCGGTCGTCAGGTACTTCAATGCCGCCGAAAAAATCCGGGCCCGCAGGCAAAACAGCGTCACCAGGGCAATCAGCGACCAGGCCACGGCCAGCGCCGTGACGATCACATGGAACCGGCGGTCACTGGTCGGATCGATGTTCAGGCCGGCGAAGTGCAGCCCGTGGTAACTGGCCAGCTCGATCGCGTAGAACACGCCCACGCCGACGATCCGCAGCAGGTTGGTCCGGCCCTCGCCGTCGTACTCGGCCCAGCGGCCGACGACGAACCACTGCTCCTCGCCGGAGCGCGAGGGGGGCGGATTTTCCGAGGGGCAAGCGTCGGCGAAGACATGCGGTGCCAGTGCGAGGAGAAGAGGTGCCGGCCGGATCAGTCGTTAGCATAGCGATTCGCCCGCAAGCCACCAGCCGGCCGCGACAGCCCCTTTGCGTCACGCGGGCCGGGCCGGCGCGGCTTGCCGCTCGGCAGCCCGGGCAATAAGCTAGAATTTCCAAGCGAGAGCTGCCGGCGGCCAACCACCGCCCCTGGCAGTTCCCTCCGGAGGGTAAGCGAATGGCTAGCGGCGACACTGGAAATGTCGTGCCGGGAAACCGGTTGCGGGTTCGAGTCCCGTGCCCTCCGCTGAAGAGAAGGTAGAAGGATGAAGGCAGAAGGCAGAACCAGCCAAGCGATACCCGCCAGCCTCCTCTCCCTTCCAGGTGACGCCGGGTGGGGGCTCTTCGTGTCTGCCTTGGCGCAATGAGACGAGGAATGTTCACCGCAGAGTACGCAGAGGATCGCGGAGGGGAAGAATTACTTTTCGTAACCTCCGCGTCCTCTGCTTGCTCTGCGACCTTGCCTGAACTTCGTCGAGTCTGTCGCAATGCTGGGGCTCGCTGAACTGCCGAGGCAATTCTTTCTTTTCCTTGCCGGCGCGTCCTCTGCGACCTCTGCGGCTCTGCGGTTAAACCTCCTCGTATTGCCCTGGCGCAGACCCGCCCAGATCGAGAGCTTTCGATCAAAGAAAGGCAAGATGGCGTGCCGCTGCTCGGCAGCGGGGGCCGCGGCTGTTCAAGTTTGAAAAAAGAAAAAGCTCCGCGCCCCGCCCGGTCGATGCCGGTGGCATCTGTATACCGGGCAGCGGCACGCCCTGGAGTGACAGTCCCGTAGGGGCCAGTGTCCCTACCACTTTTTGCACTCGCGGGCGAACATCACATTCAGCGCGAGTCGCCGCTGCGGAGCCTCCGGGCGTTCGCTATCTGAATCGCTCGGCGGTAGTCCGGCCCTTGCGGTCTGCACTTCACTCGCATGCACCGCGAGACACTGACCTGGGCTTCCGGAAGGCACGCGCGTCGGTCTTGCCCCCACGAGGGGAGCAGCGGCTGAAGCTTCGCGCAGGCGTGGTAGTTGGCCCGAACGAGTTGCTCCAGTCACTGCCAATGAACCAGTCCGAGACGGTCGGGGACTGTCCCGATTTTGCGTTAGCAAAATGGGACTGTCCCGAATGGCACTTCCCGAAGTCGTAAGTTCATGCGGCCAAACGTCGCTTCGCTTCCCGGGCGGGATGGTCAGTCGGTCGTGTTCTTTGGGGCGACGTTTGATGGCCCGCGGTTCGTAGCGATGCGGACGATTCCCGACGATGTGATCTGCGATGGCCGCGAGCATGTCTTCGTAGAGCGCGGGCAGCTCCGCGGCTGTGGATCGTTCGATCAGCGGTCGATACGCCGTGAGCGTTTGCAGCGCACCCTTGAAGCTCACGTCGCGCGGCCAGTGCGCCGCCCGTTCGGCGGCGTCGGCCATCACGCTGCGAATCAGGTTGTAGGCCAAGAGGTGCAGCCAGAGTTCCTTGCGAACCATGGCCGGCGTCTTGCAACGCAGCACGTCCATCTGCATCGTGACTTTGATCGAACGCAAGTCCACCTCTGCCTGCCAACGTCCGTGATACACCCGAGCCAGTTGCTCCACGG
This sequence comes from uncultured Planctomycetaceae bacterium, assembly GCA_963828155.1. GTDB lineage: Bacteria > Planctomycetota > Planctomycetia > Pirellulales > PALSA-1355 > CAWCAX01. Next base: position 975,882 of record CAWHDQ010000001.1, on the reverse strand, counting down.
AATACTGCTCGGCGTCGCAGCAGGTCGTGACCAGCGTCAGTGACCGGACCCGCCAGCCGCGCACGCGCACCCGGAAACGCACTTCGCGGACCAGCAGCGAGTCGGGAATCCGCCGGTAGCTGGCCTGGTCCAGCCAGGGCGGGCGTTGGGGCTTGGGCAGCCGCAGCAGCCAATCGTCCGGGCCGAGCCGCCTGACGCGCAGACGTTCGCTCAAACGCAGTTGGTGTTGCCGGTAAACGCTGTCCACGTCGCACATGGCCAACAGCACCAGGTCCCAATACGAGGCGAAATAGCGGTCGCCGACCACGACATCGCCCGGAAACAAGCTCCGCCACAACTGCCGGAACAGGGCGGTTTCGCCCGTGTTCTTGCCGGCGTACGGGCCGATCGCCGCATCCAGCACCGCGCCGCTGGCCAGCGACAACAGCGCCACCACGCGGGCAATCGGAAATCCCAAGCCCGGCTGCTGCGAGCGCGACTGCGGATACGCCGCCTGATTTGCCGCCGTGTCGGGCATGCTCACCGTCGTGCCGTCGACCAGCTTCACCGGCCGGCCGCCGAGCAGCCGCGGGTCGGTCGCGCGCTGGTGAAGCGACTGACCCACGTCGCGCGCCAGGCGGGCACACGCGTTCTCCGGCAACCGTTGGCGGGCCTTGCAGTAGGGTCCCGTCTGGGCGGCGCAGGGCGGCTGGCCGTCGGCCGTCAAGAACGCCCGCAGCCGGGCCACCGCCTGGCGACAGGAGTGATCGGGGCACAGCGTCTGCGACAGAAAGGTCCACAAGGTCACCCTCGACGAGTACAAGCAGTCTCGTCGCCGGCCCTGCTCCTCGAACAGGACGCGCTCGACCGTGGCTGCTGGCAGCAGCTCCGAAAATGGCAAGCCGCCGCTGGCCGACAGCCGATTTCGTTCCGCTCGGACTTGGTGCGAAACCCAACTGGCGATAGACTTCCACATCGCGAAGGCCTCCGTGCTTCATGAGTTGACTCGACAACACTCATCTACGCACGGATGGCCTTTGCGTCTATATCATTCGACCACAACGAGTTACCCGCTCGGGAAGTGCCATTCGGGACTGTCCCCTTCTCCGAGACCGTTCTCGGATCGGCTCAAGCAGACGCGAGAGGGTTGGTCGATCCGCGGCTTATCGCACAGCGTCCGTCTTTGCCACGCTGCACGCATCGCTTTGAATCGCTTGTCGCTCCGCTCCTAGTTCGGGCTTTACGGCTTCGTGTAAGGCCGGCTCACCACCGGAATCGATCTCGACTTTCGGCCAGGCCCGGCAAAAGGGCCCGCTTCGCTCGACATCGATGTCCGTAGGTTTGCCGACGATGCACGACTCCGCCTTGCCCGTTGCGGCCGGAATTCGCAGCCGCTGGCAAGGCTCGGTCGCCCCGCTTGGGAGCAAGTGCGCCAAGTTCGGCCGGGCACCGCGGGCCCAAGAACTAGCCCGCGGATTTGGGACGGGCCGTCCGCGCTCCTCACGCCGGCTGCACCGTCATAGCAACAAGGAATTCGCCTGTCGCCTGCCGTGCTCACCGGCGCCCTGGAGCGCCTCCGATCCCGTCTTCTCGCCCGGCCGGCCCTCTGGCCGACTCGGCTTTGCGAATAATCGCAGAATCCGGCGAGATTTCAAGCGCGGAATTAGGCCACTTCGGCGTGGTCGGCGAGGCCAACGGTGGGCTCGGACCGCCGCGGGTTGCCTGAAGCTGGCTCGTTCAGAGAACGCAGATGAACGGGATGGACGCGGATCAGTGCAGATGAACGAAAGAGTGACACGAACGAGAGAGATTCATCCACAGATTTCACAGCTTCCGCAGATTCGTCGGCGGGGTCGCACCGAGCCGCGCTGCAAATTTCGCTGTTTTCAAATCTGCGAAATCTGTGAAATCTGCGGACCATTTCCCTTCCGCCTCTTCCGCCATTTCATCCCGTTCATCTGGTTTCATCCGCGTTCATCTGCGTTCTCGGAACGACCTTGCACTGCGTCGCGGGCGGCCGTCCAAAGTCGCGCGGCCTCGTTTTCGCCGAGGTTTGCACTGACAAGAGCCGTAGTCGAGTAGGTCAGGCCCCTGGAGCTTGATGCACGGCCGCGCCGTTTCGCGTAAACTGCTCGGGAGCAGGACCCCGCCCGGCAAGCCAGTCCCAAGCAGTCACCCCAAGCAGGAAGACACGCCCCATGCCCCACAAGTCCGGAACCACGCGTCGTGAGTTTATCCGCACCACCGCGGCGGCGGGTGCCGCCGTTGCTGCCCCGATGGTCGTCGCCTCGAAGGTGCTCGGGCTCGAAGGAGCCACAGCCCCCAGCGGCAAGGTGACGCTGGGCGTGATCGGCATCGGGCCCCGCTGCACGTATGACTTGAAGGCCATGCTCGGACTCGCCGACGTGCAGTGCGTGGCCATTGCCGACGTGCAGGCCAGCCGCCGCACCGCCGGCAAGGAACTGGTCGACAAGCATTACGGCAATCAGGACTGCGCCCTGTATCGCGACATGCGGGAACTGCTCGCTCGCAAAGATATCGACGCGGTGATCATCGCCACCGGCGACCGCTGGCACACGCCGGCTTCGATCCTGGCGGCCAAGGCCGGCAAGGACGTCTACAGCGAAAAGCCGTGCGGCCTGACGATCGCCAATTGCCAGGAACTGGCCGACACGTTCAAAGCCACCGGCCGCATCTTCCAGGCCGGCACCCAGCGCCGCAGCGTGCCGAACTTTCAGCAGGCGGTCGAACTGGCCCACAGCGGCAAGCTCGGCAAGATTCACACGCTGTACGCTTCGGTCTACACGCCGCAGATCGAAAGCACCTGGCTGCCCGGCGAGCCCACGCCGCCCAAGGACGTCTGCGACTGGAACCTGTGGCTCGGCACCGCACCCTGGCGGCCGTACAACAGCAAGTACGTCGGCGGCGGCTGGCGGGGCTATTACGACTTCGATTCCGGCGCCCGGCTGCTCGACTGGGGTGCCCATACGGTCGATCTGTGCCAGTGGGCCAACAAGGCCGACGACACGATGCCGATCGAGTACGAGCCTTCGGAGAAAGGCATCACTTGCCGCTACGCCAACGGCGTGAAGCTGGTGCTCGATTTTCTCAAGACGCCGTTCAACGATCGGCCCGGCTGGATCAATCGGCTGGGCACTTGCCCGGTGCGGTTCGTGGGCGAGGAGGGCTGGGTGCGAAACGGGGGACAGTGGCGAAATGGTCGTCGAGCCGGAGTCGCTGCGGGCCGAAGTGCGGGAGAAGGGGCCGAAGGTCCAGGGGCTGGACGTCACGGCCCACGCCCGAAACTTCTTCGATTGCGTCAAGAGCCGGCAGCCGACTGTCACGAATCCCGAGGTGATGCGGCACTCGCACATCGCCTGTCACGCGGCGGCCTTGTCGTGGATCCTGGGCCGCAAGCTGGGGTTCGACCCGGCCAAGGAAGCGTTCGTGGGCGACGACGAGGCCAACGGACTGCGCAGCCGCCCGGCCCGCGATCCCTGGGCGGTGTAACGGCGACGCGAAAGGGATGCTTTCGGGCAGACCTGTAGGAGGCGACTCCGATCGCCGATTCGTCACTTCAAACTGAGGCAGTCGGCGATCGGAGTCGCCTCCTACAGACCGTTGTAAGCGCTGCCCCGCGCGTGAAATGTCGTCGGATGCACCTTATTTGCGGGAGCGCGACATGATGCGCACGTGTCGACATTGGCCGGTCGTGGTGGCGATGCTTGTCTGCGCCGCGGCGCTGGGGACACTCGCCGGCCGCGCGGCGGCGGATGACTTTGCCGTCGAATTGCCCGAGGGCGTCGATGCCGTGTGGGATATGCAGCTGGCCGATCGCCAGTCCACCGCGACCCGCGAGCGCGTCTGCCTCAACGGCCTGTGGCGCTGGCAGCCCGCCGATTCGGCGGCGACCGAGCCCCCCCAAGATCACTGGGGCTATTTCAAAGTGCCGGGTTGCTGGCCGGGCATCAGCGACTACATGCAGAAAGACTGTCAGACGGTCTTTGCGCATCCGGCTTGGGCCCAGACGCGGCTGGCCGACCTGACGGCCGCCTGGTACGAGCGCGAGTTTGCTGTGCCCGAGGGCTGGGCCGGTCGGCGAGTCGTGCTGCGGCTGGAGTACGTCAACTCGCTGGCCAAAGTGTTTGTCGACGGCAAAGCGGCGGGGGACCAGGCGTTTCCCGGTGGCGAGCTCGATCTGACGGCCGCCTGCGGCACTGCGCCAGGCAAGCATCGGCTGAGCCTGCTGGTGGTGGCGCTGCCGCTCAAGGCGGTGCTGCTGTCCTATCACGACAGCGCCGCTGGAAAGACCGAGAAGGGGAGCGTCGCCCGGCGCGGGCTGTGCGGCGACGTGTTTCTCGTCAGCGAGCCGCCGGGTCCGCGGATCGCCGACGTGCGGGTCGAAACGTCGGTCCGCAAGCAGCAGATCGGGTTCGACGTGGCGCTGGCAGGGCTGGCCGCGGAGGGCCGTTACCGGCTGGTCGGGCGGATCGACGACGATTGGGTCCCGGATGAACCAAAGTCCGAGTACACCAGCCCCCCGTTCACCGCCGGCGACGTGAAGGGCGGCCGTTATCAGTTTCGCGGAGATCGGTTCTCCAAGCGACTGTGGGACCTGCATACGCCGGGCAACCAGTATCGGCTGAACCTGACGCTGACCGACGTCAACGACCAGACGCTCGACGCGGCCCTGCCGATCCGGTTCGGCTTTCGCGAGTTCTGGATCGATGGCCGCGACTTTTATCTCAATGGCAGCCGGATCTGGCTGTCGGCCTTGCCGCTCGACAATGCCCAGGTCGAGCGCCGGGCTGGCGAGCTTCGACGCCGCCTGCGAGAGCCTCGGGCGGCTGAAGAAAATCGGCATCAACTTCGTCTATACCCACAATTACGGCTGCGAGCCGGGATCGCACCTGAGCTTTGCCGAAGTGCTGCGGGCCGCCGACAAGGTGGGCATGCTGGTCTCGTTCTCGCAGCCGCATTTCAGCCACTATCCTTGGGACGCGGCCGATGCCGACCGCGAAAACGGCTACGCCCGGCACGCCGAGTTCTACGTCCGCGCGGCCCAGAACCATCCGTCGGTCGTCTGCTATGCGATGAGCCACAACGCCACCGGCTACGACGAGGACATGAACCCCGACTTGATCGACGGCATTCACGACCGCCGCGACCAGTGGGCCGTGAACAACGTGAAGCTGGCCACCCGGGCCGAAGCGATCGTCCGGCGCTCGACCCCTCGCGGATCGTCTATCACCACGCCTCGGGCAATCTGGGCCCGCTGCACGCGAGCAATTTTTATCCCAACTTCGTGCCGATCCAGGAGCTGTCCGACTGGTTCGAGCACTGGGCGACCAAGGGCGTCAAACCGGTGTTCCTCTGCGAGTACGGGGCCCCGTTCACCTGGGACTGGGGGATGTACCGCGGCTGGTTCCGCGGCAAGCGCGAGTTCGGCAGCGCCGAGGTGCCCTGGGAATTCTGCGTGGCCGAATGGAATGCCCAGTTCCTCGGCGACCGGGCGTTTAAGATCGGCGAGCCCGAGAAAGCCGACCTCCGCTGGGAAGCCCAGCAGGTGCGCGGCCGCATCAGCTCTGGCATCGCTGGGACTATCCGTTCGACATGAGCAATCGCCGGTTCGACGACCGCAACGAAGTGATTGCCCGGTATATCACCGACAACTGGCGGGCCCACCGCACTTGGGGCGTGTCGGCCACGTCCCCCTGGGAGCTGGGCCACTACTTTCAGCGGCGCGATGGTGCTCCAACCGGCGCCGCGAGGAGCTGAAGGTCGATTGGCAGAATCTGCAGCGCCCCGGCTTCAGCGCCGACTATGTCGACGACCGCTATGAGCAGATCGATCTGGCCTATCGTGCCAACGACTGGGTGCCGACCGCGGCCGGCACGGCGCTGCTGCGGAACAATCAGCCGGTCTTGGCATACCTCGCCGGCAAGCCGGACGCGTTTACGAGCAAGGACCACAATTTCCTGCCCGGCGAAACGGTCGAGAAGCAGATCATCGTCATCAACAATTCGCGCAGACCGTCCACGCCCGCGCGCACTGGACATGTCGACTTGCCGCAGCCGCCATCCGGCCGCGCGAGTTCGAGCTGCCCACCGGCGAGCAAGTGCGAATTCCGCTGAGCATCCACGCTGCCCGCGGGACTCGCGCCCGGCAATTACACGATCGCCGCGACGTTGACGTCTTGCCACCCCAGACGCCAAAGGACATGTTTCACCCTGCACGTCCTGCCGCCGCCGGCAAAGCTGGAGCCGGACAAGCGGATCGCACTGTTCGACCCGGTGGGCGAAACGGCGGCCCTGCTCAAATCGCTGGGCATCGCCTTCCAGCCGATCGATGCGGCGGCCGACTTGTCGAAATTCGACCTGCTGGTCCTGGGCAAGCAGGCGCTTTCGCTCGATGGCCCGCTCCCGATCTGTCCCGAGTCGACGCCGGCCTGAAAGTGCTGGTCTTCGAGCAAACGGCCGAGGCGCTCGAAAAGCGGCTCGGGCTGCGGGCCATCGAATACGGCCTGCGGCAGGTCTTCCCGCGCGTGCCGGACCATCCGGCGCTGGTCGGCTTCACCCCGGAGCACCTGGCCGATTGGCGCGGCGCGGCCACGCTCATGCCGCCGCAATTGAAATACGAGCTCGTGCCGCAGCACGGCCCGACGGTCCGCTGGTGCGATATTCCGGTCTCCCGGGCCTGGCGGTGCGGCAACAGGGGCAATGTAGCCTCGGTGCTGATCGAAAAACCGCAGCGCGGCGATTTCCTGCCGCTGCTTGATGGCGGGTACAGCTTGCAGTACAGCCCGCTGCTGGAATTCCGCCAGGGGACCGGCGTGATCTTGTTTTGCCAATTGGACGTCACCGGCCGGACCGAAAGCCGATCCGGCCGCCCAGACCATCGTGAGCAATCTGTTCAATTACCTGGCCGGCTGGAAACCCAGCCCGCGGCGGCAAGTCGTCTACGCGGGCCAAGCGGCCGGCAAGCGGCAGCTGGAAGCGGCCGGGCCTGACGGTCGCCGATTATTCGGCGGACCGGCTGGCGGCCGATCGGTTGCTGGTCATCGGCCCCGGCAGCGGCAAGATCTGGCGAACGACCGCGGGCGATCGCCGATTGGCTCAAGCGGGCGGCCGCTTGCTGGCTGTCGGGCTGGATCGCGACGATTGTCAGGCCACGTTTGGCGATCGAGACGTCGATTTGCGGCTCGACGAGCACATCGCCACCTATTTCAGATCCGCCCGGCTGGCGCTCGTCGCTGGCGGGCGTGGGACCGGCCGACGTTCACAATCGCGACCCGCGCAAATTGCCGCTCGTGGCCAGCGGGGCCAAGATTGTGGGAGACGGTGTGCTGGCTTTCAGCGAAGCGGAAAACGTGGTTTTCTGCCAGCTTGCCCCTTGGCAATTCGAGCAGGACGGACAGTGCGACTTTCGCCGCACCCGGCGGCGGACGAGCTACCTGCTCACGCGGCTGCTGGCCAACCAGGGGGCGGCCGGCACCACGCCGCTGGTCGAGCGGTTCCACGCTCCTGTCGCCGCGAGCGAAAAAAACCGCTCGCTCAGCGGCCTGTACCTGGACCTGCCCGAGGAGTGGGACGATCCCTACCGATTCTTTCGCTGGTAGAACCGCTGCGGGGAAATTTCGCCGCCGGTGCCGGCCACTCCCACGACAAGTCGCCGGTCGACCCTTATAATCGAGCCAGGGGCGGTCGCCCCCCGATTAAGAGCCTATCCGAGAACCGTCGGGGACTGGGTCGGTCCCCTTCTCCGAGACGGGTCTCGGATAGGCTCTAAAGCCGACTTCCGGTGGCACGTCGGGCAGTCTCCGGAACCTGTCCCGCGGGCCGCGAGCCATCCCTTTTCATCACAGGCAATCGCATGTCGCAAGCAATCGTCGACCCCATCGAACTCCGCCGCTTCGCCCAGAATCTGGATCGGTTCAGCAATGAATTGGAAAGCCAGATGCTGATGCTCAAGGGGCAGCTCAACAACCTGAGCCAGACCTGGCGCGATCAGGAGCAAGAGAAGTTCACGGGCGAGTTCGAGCAGACGCTGCTGGCCACCAACCGCTTCCTGGAATCGGCCCGGCAGTACGTGCCGTTCCTGATGCGCAAGGCCGAGCGGGTGGAAGATTACTTGCGGCAGCGGTAGAGCGGGGCAGGGCAATGCGGTCCGGCGTTAGCCAGGCTGCAGCGACAGCCGCCTTTGCCGCCCGATATTCGCCTCGAGCGGCGGAAACGGCCGTCGGTTTTCCCTTTACGAACCGGCTTCGAGAACCCCGTCCAGGAACTACAGCCAGGAACCAGGTCATGAGCAGCGGCGGAGCAAATGTCGGCTCGATCGACGCGGTGCGTTTTTTCCGCGCCGTGATGCACACGTTCGCCAAAGAGGCGACCGAAGCTCTGAGCAGCTTCGACATGGAAGTCTCGCGGACGCTCGACTGGCTGACCGATGAGATGCCGCAGTACTGGCGGAACGAAATCCGTCGCTGCGAAGAACTGCTGCAGGAAGCCCGGATCGACCTGGAGCGGTGCCGCAACACGCCGCTGCCCGGCGGCGGCACGCCCTCGTGCATGGAGCAGAAGAAAGCCCTGGAGAAAGCCAAGGTCCGGCTGGCCTACGCCGAGGAGAAGCTCGAAGTCACGCGCAAATGGGCCCAGGTTGCGCAGCGCGAGGTCTCGGAATACACCGGCCGCTCGAACCAGTTGACAAGCACCTTCGATTCCGAGCTGCCGCGGGCGATCGTCGAGCTCGATCGGGCCTTGCGCGCGCCTCGAGGCCTACCAGGCACTGCACGCCCCGATCGGCGAGGTCGCCCCGGCCGGGGCCGCGGTGGGCAGCGTCGGCACGCAATCGACGGCCAGCCCCCAGCCGGTCGTAGCGGCCGCGGCGGGCGAAAAGCCGGCCGAGCCGGTCGAAACGGCCCCGAATCCGCAAGCAACCGACGCCCCGGCGGATCATAATCCATAGAGCCGCGCCCGCCGCGGGCGTACACGGGCGCTGCGGCAGCCGGGATTTGCCGGCCCCAGGCCGGACCACTAATCTAATCTGTTTTCATTCCGGAACCGTGCCCGGCGGGAAAACTCCGCCGGCCAAATTCGAGAGGGAGCTTGCAGCCATGAGAGCCGGCGACCTGACGAGCGGATCGGCCCGTTTGCACGAGGCCTGGAAGAAACTCCGGGCCCATTGGGACATCACCCTGCTCACCTGGCAGGATTCGATCAGCCGCGACTTCAACGAAAAGTACATCGAGGAACTGGAACCGCAAATCGTCAACACCCTGGAACGGATGAAGACGCTGACCGGCATTCTGACCACGGCTCAACATGAGTGCGAACGCTGATCCCGAAGAACGTCCGCTCGCCGGCGACGGGGGCGATCACGGCTCGTTCGACAGCTTGGCGGCCGAAATGGCCGAGCCCAAGCCGGTCGACGAGTTCGGCGATCTCGATTCCGATCCGCTGACGCTCGATCCCGACGAGTCCGCGCCCGCCGAGACGGCCGAAACGGCCACCGGCCTGCGGGCCCATGAGGTCCAGTTCATTGCCGATCTGGCCCAGATGGCATCCGGCCGTGCCGCCGAAGAAGCGCGGATCGAGGCCGACTATCAGGCCGCCGTGGCCGAAGCCGCCCAGGCGGCCGAGCAGGCCCGGCAGGACTTTGCCACCTGGCTGGTGACCGAAGAGCAGGCGATCGCCGCCGACCGGGTCGCCGCCGGCCAGGCCGCCGACAAGCGGCTGGAGCGCGACACCGCGGCCAACGACCGCGGCTTTGCCGAGCTGAAGCAGAAGCTCGAGGCCGAGTTCCAACCCGCCCGGCAAGCCGCCGCCAAGGGTCTGGCCGACGCCCGGGCTGCGGCCGACAAGCAGTTCGACAGTCGCAAACATCTCGCCCCGCGCAAGCTGGAGGAATTCCAGAAGCAGCTCGAAGCCTGGAAGGTCCGGATCACCAGCGATCGCGACCAGGCCGTCAAGCTGCTCAAGACCTGCGCCAGCCGACGCCGCAAATCGCGTCCGACGCGGTTTCCGGTCTGGCCACCACCGGCGAATTGGCCCCGCGGATGCAGCAGCGGGTCGAGTTCGTCACCGCCCAGCTGGCGGCACTCAGCCGGCTGAGCTCGCCCAAGATGGCCAAGAGCTGGGTCCTGCCGCTGCTCTGGGTGCTGCTGGTCGGCGGCGGGGCCGGCGCCGCGGCATTTCTGATCGAGGAAAACGGCCCGCTCATCGGCGGGGGGGCGGCCGTCGGCGGGTTGATTCTGGGTGGCCTGATCTTTCTGCTCATCAAGAGCTCGGCCCGCTCGAACATTCGCGAGCTCTATCCGCCTTTGATCGCGGCCGCCCGCGAGGTCGAAGAACTGATCCACGGGGCCGGCGACAAGGCCAAGACCCAAACGGCCGAAGCCCAAACCAAGCTGATCGAGTGGCGCGAAGGCGTCTACGCCAAGGCCCAGGAAAAACACGACGCCCAGATCGCCCAGATCGAGGCCAAGCTGGCCCAAAAGCTCAAGGCCCCGACGCAGAAATACGAAGACTACACCATCAAGCTGTCGGCCCGCTACGATCGCGACCGGAAAGACGCCGACGCCAAACGCGTCGAGCGCGAGAAGGAGCGGCTCCGCCGTCAGAAGACCGAGGGGGCCGAGATCGAGGCCCGCCATCAGGCCCGGGTCGCCGAGCTGAAGGCCCAGCGGACCGCCGATTGGAACGAGCTCATCGCGCAGTGGAAATCCGCCCAGGCCGAAGCCCAGGCCTTCGCCGACCGGATTCGCACCCGCGGCGGCGAGGAGGCCGGGGGCGACTGGCTCAGCGATTGGGACCACTGGGCCGACGGCTCCTGGAAGCCGGCCCAGCAGACGCCCTCGTCGCTCCGCTTCGGCCAGTTCCGGGTGAAACTGGATCAGATCCCCGAGGGCGTGCCCACCAACAGCCAACTCGCCCGTGACACGATCGGCGAGTATCTGCTGCCGGCGACGGTGCCGTTTCCGGATCGGCCGTCCGTCCTGTTCCGGGCCCGGGGCAACGGCCGGGCCGCGGCGATCGAGGCAATGCAGGCCCTGATGTTGCGGCTGCTGGTCACGATTCCGCCGAGCAAGCTGCGATTCTTGATCATCGATCCGGTCGGGCTGGGCGAAAACTTCGCCGCCTTCATGCACCTGGCCGATTTCAACGAAGCCCTGGTCACCAACCGCATCTGGACCGAGCCCAAGCACATCGAAGAGCGGCTGGCCGACGTCTCCGAGCACATGGAGAACGTCATCCAGAAGTACCTCCGCAACGAATTCCAGAGCATCGAGCAGTACAACCGCGAGGCGGGCGAGATCGCCGAGCCGTTCAAGTTCCTGGTCGTGGCCAACTATCCGGCCGGTTTCAGCGACGCGGCCCAAAAGCGGTTCGAGTCGATCGCCGCCAACGGGGCCCGCTGCGGCGTCCACACGCTGATCATGGCCGACACCCAATTGCCGCTGGCCAGCGGGATGTCGCTCAAGGAATTCGAGAAGCACGCCACCACGCTGGTCTGGAACCACGGGCACTACCTGTGGAAAGACCGCGCGTTCTCGCAGTACGAGCTGGTGCTCGATCGGCCCCCCGCCGGCCCAAGTGACCGAAATGCTGCAGACGGCCGGCCGCTACGCGATGGAAGCCGGCAAGGTCGAAGTGCCGTTCGAGGTGATCGCCCCCACGCCCGACAAGCGCTGGACCTATTCCACCTCCAAGATCGTCGACGTGCCGCTGGGCCGGGCCGGGGCCACGCGGCTGCAGAGCTTAATGCTCGGCAAGGGCACTTCGCAGCACGTGCTGATCGGCGGCAAGACGGGCTCCGGCAAGTCGACGTTGCTGCACGCCCTGATCACCAACGCGGCCCTGCGCTACAGCCCCGACGAGATCGAGCTGTACCTGATCGACTTCAAGCAGGGCGTCGAATTCAAGACCTACGTCACGCACAACCTGCCGCACGCCCGGGTGGTGGCGATCGAAAGCGATCGCGAATTTGGCGTCAGCGTGCTCGGCCGGCTGGATACCGAAATCAAGCGCCGGGCCGACCGCTTCCGCGACCTCGGCGTGCAAGACCTGAACGGCTACCGCCAGGCCGACCCGGTCAACCCGCTGCCGCGGATCCTGATGATCGTCGACGAATTCCAGGAATTCTTCACCGAGGACGACAAGATCGCCCAGGACGCCTCGCTGCTGCTCGACCGCCTGGTGCGGCAAGGCCGGGCGTTCGGCATTCACGTGCTGCTGGGCTCGCAAACCCTGGCCGGCACGTCGCTCCCCCGCAGCACGATCAGCCAGATGGGCGTCCGCATCGCCCTGCAGTGCAGCGAAGGGGACGCGCACCTGATCCTCAGCGACGAAAACTCCGCCGCCCGACTGCTCACCCGGCCGGGCGAGGCGATCTACAACGACTCCAACGGCATGCTGGCCGGCAACCATCCGTTCCAGGTGGTCTTCCTGCCCGACGAAAAGCGCGAGGTCTTTCTCGGTCACGTCATCGACAAGGTTCGCGAGGCCGGGTATCCCGCCAAACCGCAGATCGTGTTCGAGGGCAACGTGCCGGCCGATCCGGCCGCCAACAAGCAACTGGCCGCCGTTCTGGCGGGCGGGCGCCCGACGAAGATTCCCACCGTGGTCGACCTGTGGCTGGGCGACGCGGTGGCGATCAAGGATCCCACCTGCATCAACTTCCGCCCGCAAAGCGGCAGCAACCTGCTCGTCGTCGGCCAGAACGAGGAGGCCGCGCTCGGCATCCTGGCCACCGGCCTGATCGCGCTGGCCGCCCAATTGCCGCCGGCCGATCCTGTGGCCCCGCCGTTCTACATCCTCGATGGCACTTCACCCGGCTCGGAGGAAGCCGCTTCGCTCGAAGCGATCACGGCGGCCATGAGCGGCACGGCCCAATTGATCGCGGCCCGCGAGTTGGGCGGAGCGGTCAACGAAGTGGCCACCGAGCTCGAGCGGCGGCAGAAGACGCCGGGCGTGGAGCTGGCCCCGATCTTTCTGTTCGTGCATGGCGTACACAAGCTCCGCGACCTGCGCAAAGCGGACGACGACTTCGGCTTCTCGCGCGGCGGCGACAAGGCCCCGCCCAGCCCCAGCAAGCAATTCGCCACCATCCTCCGCGACGGACCGGCCTGGGGCATCCACGCGATCATCTGGTGCGACGGCATCAACAACCTCAACCGCACGTTCGACCGCCAGCTGCTCCGCGAGATGGAGATGCGGGTCGTCTTCCAGATGAGCAGCAACGACTCGAGCGCATTGATAGACAGCCCGGTCGCCGGCCGGCTGGGCAAGAACCGGGCCCTGTTCCACAGCGAAGAGCAGGGCATCCTGGAAAAATTCCGACCCTACCGCTGGCCCACGGCCGCCTGGCTGGACGAAATCCGCGCCCGCATCGCGCCGGCCCCACGACCAGCGGCGCCGCCGCCATCTCCAGCGGACCAAGCCTCTGCCCCCGCCGCCGCCAATGGCCCAGCGACGACGGCCACCGTCCCTGAGCCACCCCAAGCAGGGTCGGCTGCAACGAATGGGCCCGGCTCGCATGGGCCGGGCTCCCATGGACGGAGCTCGCCTCCAACCGAGACGCGACAGACCGCGGCGGATGGCCCCGGCATCGACCCGGCGAATCTGGCATAATGGCGTGACCCTGGCGGCATGACGATCCATCTCGGGATCGAGTGCGCGTGGCAAATTGGCAGTCACGCGGTTCGATTCAGCGAGCACACTGAGCTTCGCGCCAAGGTGCGTTTCGCGGCGGTTCTAGCCTGCCTTGTTGGCTGGATTCAGGAGGAATTATTTAACATGCGTGCCCTGATGTTTCTGGTGTTTGTCACCGCACACCTGCTGCTCGCGCCGCTCGTGTCCGCGGCGGCCGACGCGGCGCCGCCGCTGTCCGTGCTGTTTCTGGGCGATGGCGGCCATCACCGCCCGGCCGATCGGGCCCGGCAGCTCATTCCGGTCATGGCCGACCGCGGGATCAAGATCGACTACACCGAGCAGGTCGCCGATTTGAACCGCAACAAGCTGGCCCGCTACGACGCGCTCGTCGTTTATGCCAACATCGAGCGGATCGAACCCGAACAGGAGGCGGCCCTGCTCGATTACGTGAACGGTGGGGGCGGCTTCGTGCCGATTCACTGCGCGTCGTTCTGCTTTTTGAATTCGCCCCGCTACATCGCCCTGGTCGGGGCCCAGTTCGAGCGGCACGGCACCGGCGACTTCACCACCAACGTCGCGGACCCCGACCACCCGATCACCCGCGGCCTCGAGCCGTTCGAAACCTGGGACGAAACCTACGTCCATCGCCAGCACAACAGCGAGGGGCGGACCGTCCTGCAAACCCGCAGCGAAGCCGGCAGGGAAGAACCCTGGACCTGGGTTCGCCAGCAAGGCCGCGGCCGCGTGTTTTACACCGCCTACGGCCACGACGGGCAAACCTGGGGCAATCCCGGCTTCCAGGCCCTGATCGAACGCGGCATCCGCTGGGCCGCCGCCAAGGGAGACGTCTTCGACAGCACGCCGCATGGACCGACCACGGGCGTCAAGCCGTTCGAATTTACGACCGCCAAACTGCCAAACTATCTGCCGGGCAAAGAATGGGGCAAGCAAGGCGAGCCGGTCGGGCAAATGCAACTGCCGCTCGACCCGGCCGAGTCGCTCAAGCATCTGCAACTGCCGCGCGGCTTCGAGGCCCGGCTGTTCGCCGCCGAGCCCGACATTACCAAGCCGATCGCCATGGCCTGGGACCACCGCGGCCGGCTGTGGATTGCCGAGACGCTGGACTATCCCAACGAGATCAAGCCGGCCGGCCAGGGCCGCGACCGAATCAAGATCTGCGAAGACACCGACGGCGACGGCCGGGCCGACAAATTCACCGTGTTTGCGGAAGGGCTGAGCATTCCCACCAGCCTGACACTGGCCGGCGGCGGCCTGGTCGTACACCAGGCCCCGCAAACGCTGCTGCTCTTCGACACCGACGGCGACGACCGGGCCGACCGGCGGCGCGTGCTGTTGAATGGCTGGGATGCCGGCGACACCCATGCGGGGCCGAGCAACCTCCGCTGGGGTTTCGACAACTGGCTCTACAGCATGGACGGCTACTCGGGATTTTCGGGCGAAGTCGGCGGCGAGAAGATTCAGTTCCGCACCGGCTTCTTCCGCTTCCGGCCCGACGGCTCGCAGCTCGAATTCCTGCGCAACACGGACAACAACTCCTGGGGCGTCGGCTTCAGCGAAGACGGCCTGTTGTTCGGCTCGACCGCCAACGGCGATCCGAGCGTCTACTTGCCGATCCCCAACCGCTATTACGAAGCGGTCCGCGGCTGGTCGGGCAGCGTCCTGCCGCGCACGGCCGTCAACGCCCGGATGTATCCGATCACCAAAAACGTCCGCCAGGTCGACTGGCACGGCAAGTTCACCGCCGCGGCCGGCAGCGCCCTGTACACGGCCCGGGCCTATCCCGACTGGTACTGGAACCGCACGGCCTTCGTCTGCGAGCCAACCGGCCATCTGGTGGCGACGTTTCTGCTGGAACGCCACGGCAGCGACTTCCTGAGCTGCAATTCCTGGAACCTGGCGGCCAGCGACGATCAGTGGACCGCGCCGATCGCGGCCGAAGTCGGGCCCGACGGCCAGGTCTGGCTGATCGATTGGTACAACTACATCGTCCAACACAACCCGACGCCGCAAGGCTTCAAGACCGGCAAGGGCAACGCCTACGAAACCGACCTGCGCGACAAACGGCACGGGCGCATCTACCGATTGGTCTATGGCGGCAAGAATGATTATCAGCCGCCCAAGCTCGATCCGGCCGACCCGCAGCGACTGGTCGACGCGCTGCGGAGCGACAATCAGTTCTGGCGGCTCACGGCCCAGCGGCTGCTGGTCGAGCGCGGCAAGCAGGACGTCGTCGAGCAACTTTGCCGGCTCTTGGACGATCGGTCGATCGACGCGCTCGGGCTCAATCCGGGAGCGCTGCACGCCATCTGGACGCTCGACGGGCTGGGCGTGGCCAATGCCCCGGTCGTGCGGCCACTGATTTACCGTGCGGCCATGCACCCGGCGGCGGCGGTCCGCCGCGCGGCGGCGATGGTCCTGAAGGGGACCAACGACACCCCGCTGCCGATTCCGCCCGAGCTAGTGCGCGATGCCGATCCGCACGTTCGCCTGGCGGCGCTATTGGCCCTGGCCGACGCGCCGGCCAATCCGTTCGCGGCTCAGCAGATCGTGGCGGCGGCTGACGATCCGGCCAACCTGTCCGATCGTTGGATTGCCGATGCGCTCGCCTGTGCCGCAGCCCGCAACGACGTCGAGTTCCTCCGCCGAGTCGCGGCTCGGCGGGAAACGCGGCCCCTGGACGCCAAGTTGGCCGAGATTGCCGGCCGCGTGGCCGAGCATTGCGGACGCCGCGCCGCCCCGGCAGCGCCTGCCCGACTGGTCACGGCGCTGGCAGCCGGCAACTCACCGCTCACTCCCGCCATCCTGGCCGGGCTGGCCCGCGGCTGGCCCAAGAATCAACGGGCCGAGTTTGACGCCGACGGCGAGCAAGCTCTGGCCCGGCTGTTCACTGGGCTTGCGCCGAAGGGCAAAGTCAGCTGGCCAGTCTGGCCGAGATTTGGGGCACCACGGGACTTGAGCAACATGCGTCCGAGATTGCCGACTCGCTGCTGGCGATTATCCGCAATGCGGAGCAGCCAGACGACGCCCGGATCGCCGCGGCCCGGCAGTTGGTCGAGTTCCGCCGGCAGGAGGCCGACTTGCCCGGCGTGCTGCTGGAACAGATTACTCCGCGAACATCGCCGGCGCTGGCCGGCGGCCTCATTGCCGCGGTGTCCCGCAGTGAGTCGCCGAGCGCCGCGGCGAGCATCGTCGCTCGCATCGGCAGCCTGACCCCGGCGGTCCGCCCGCAAGCGATCAAGGCCTTGCTCGGCCGGGCCGATTGGACCGCGGCGCTGCTGGGAGCGTTGGAAGCCGGCAAGCTGCAGCTGGGCGAGCTCTCGCTCGATCAGAAACAGGCCTTGGCCCACCATCCCGACAAGGCCTTGGCCGAGCGGGCCGCCAAGCTGCTGGCTCAGGGGGGCGGGCTGCCCAGCGCCGATCGGCAAAAGGTGATCGACGAGCTCGGCCCGCAGGTGCTGCGCCCGGCGATGCGGCCAAGGGCAAGCTGGTCTTCGCGGCCCAGTGTGCCAAGTGCCACATGCACAGCGGCCAGGGCAACAAGATCGGCCCCGACCTGACGGGCATGGCGGTCCATCCCAAGGCCGAACTGCTGCTGAACATTCTCGATCCCAGCCGCAGCGTGGAAGGCAATTTCCGCGTCTATTCGCTGGTCACGACCGAAGGCCAGGTGTTCACCGGCCTGTTGGCCGCCGAAACCAAGAGCGCGGTCGAAATTCTGGATGCCGACAACAAGGCCCACACCGTGCTACGGGAAGACATCGACGAGCTGGTCGCCTCGAACAAGTCGCTGATGCCCGAGGGTTTCGAAAAGCAGGTCGCGCCCGACGACATCGCCAACCTGCTCGAATTCCTCACCCAGCGGGGCCGGTTCGTGCCGCTCGATCTGCGCAAGGTCGCGACGAGCGTCACGACCAAGGGCATGTTCTTCAGCCAGGACGCCGACGTCGAGCGGCTGATCTTCGACGACTGGGCGCCCAAAACCTTCGCCGGCGTGCCGTTTCAGCTCGTCGATCCGCAGGACGGGCGGACCCCCAACGCCGTGATGCTCTACGGGCCGCAAGGGGCATTTCCGCCGCGCATGCCCAAGAGCGTCAGCCTGCCCTGCAACCTGCCCTGCAAGGCGATTCACCTGCTCAGCGGCGTGAGCGGCTGGGGATACCTGGGCAACCCGGTCGAGCCCACGGTGACGATGGTCGTCCGGCTGCACTATGCCGACGGCCAGACCGAAGACCACGAACTGCGCAACGGCGTCCACTTTGCCGACTACATCCGGCACGTCGACGTGCCCAAGTCGCAGTTGGCGTTCAAGCTCCGGGGGCAGCAGATCCGCTACCTGGCCATTCAGCCGCGGCGGGGCGAGCCGATCGCATCGATCGAGCTGGTCAAGGGGCCGGACGACACGGCCCCGGTCGTGATGGCGGTCACTGCCGAGACGCGGGACTGACGAGCCAATCGATCCGGCAGCGGATCGAATTTATCGGTCCCACTGGCTACAACATTCACTGGCCGGTGATTGCCCGGCCGGCAACACCACTTGAGGGGAGAAACGTCAGCGTGAGTGCCAAGCAGATCAACATCGCCATCGTGGGCCTGGGTTTCGGGGCCGAGTTCATTCCGATCTACCAGCGCCATCCGCAGGCCAATCTGTACGCCGTCTGCCAGCGCGATCCGGCCAAGCTCAAGCAACTGGCCGACGCGATGGGCGTCGAGAAGCGCTACACCAGCTACGACGAACTGCTCAAGGACCCGAACGTCGACGCGGTCCACATCAACACGCCGATTCCCGATCACGCCCCGCAGTCGATGAAGGCTCTCCGGGCCGGCAAGCACGTGGCCTGTACCGTGCCTATGGCCACGACGCTCGACGACTGCCGGCAGATCGTCGAGCTGGTCAACGAGACGGGCCTCAAGTACATGATGATGGAGACGGTGGTCTACGCCCGCGAGTTTCTGTTCGTCAAACAGATGTACGACCAGGGCGAGCTAGGCCGGGTGCAATTCCTCCAAGCCAGCCACCAGCAGGAAATGGCCGGCTGGCCCGGCTACTGGGAAGGGCTGCCGCCGATGCACTACGCCACGCACTGCGTCGGCCCCTGCATGGCCCTGGTCCGGGGCGAGGCGGAGTATGTCTCCTGCTTCGGCTCGGGCCGGATCGACGAAAAGCTGATCCCCAAGTACAACTCGCCGTTCGCCGTCGAAAGCACGCAGATCAAATACGCGGGCTCGGACCTTTCAGCCCGCATCTATCGCTCGCTATTCAACACGGCCCGGCAGTACCGCGAGAGCTTCGACGTCTACGGCTCGAAGCAGTCGTTCGAGTGGCAATTGATCGAGGGCGAAGACCCGGTCGTCCACACCGGCGAAGAGCCGCGGCGGGTCAAGGTGCCCGACTTTGCCCATCTGCTACCCAAGGAAATCCAGCCGTTCACCACCCGCGGCGTCTACGATCTGGACGAGAACCAGCACCTGTCGTTCAAGCAGGGGGCCGGGCACGGCGGCTCGCACCCACACCTGGCGCACGAATTCATCACGGCGCTGGTCGAGGGGCGCGATCCTTACCCGAACGCGGTCCAGTCGGCCAATTGGACCGGCGTGGGCATTTGCGCCGACCAGTCGGCGCTGGAAGGGGGCCAGATCGTACGCCTGCCGGAATTCACCCGGACGGCGAAGTAACGAGCCGCTGGCTACGCGGCTCAGCCTTCGGCCAGGGCGAAGTAGTTCATCGCCGCCATGTCGAAGTTCTTGGGCACCAGTTCGGCCGCCAGCTCGTTGAACTGGCAGAAGTGGTGGATCTGGGCCATCAGATCCCGGGCGTGGCAGCGCCGCGGCACCCGGCCCGCCTGACGGAAGTGCCGGTCCAGCAGATAGTCGCACGCCGCCCGCTGATAGGCGATGCCGAACTTGGCCGCGTACTTGACCAGCAGGCGGTGGAACTCGTCCTCCGAAGGATTACGGACTTCGATCTTATAGGGAATCCGCCGCAGGAAGGCTTCGTCCACCAGATCGCGGGGCTGGAGGTTGGTCGAAAAGACCAGCATCTGGTCGAACGGCACCCGCAGCGCCTTGCCGCCGGGCAAGTGCAGGTAGTCGTGGCCGCGGTCGAGCGGCACGATCCAGCGGTTGAGCAGCTCGACGGTGCTGATCCGCTGCCGGCCGAAGTCGTCGATGACCAGCGTGCCGCAGTTGCTCTTGAGCTGAAACGGCGCCTCGCTGACGCCCGTCTCTTCGTTCAGCGCCAGGTCCAATTGCTCGAACACCAGCTCGCCGCCGACCACGATCGCCGGCCGGCGAATCCGCACCCAGCGGCGGTCGATCGCCCGCTGGGCCGCCTGGTCGAGCGGCACTTCCTCGTGGGCACGGGTCGAATAGCCGGATCAAGTGCCCGTCGATGACCAGCGTCCGCGGAATCCAGACGTACTGGCCGAACAGCTCCGAGACGCGCTCGGCGATGCTGGTCTTGCCGTTGCCCGGGCTGCCGTAGAGGAAAAAACCCTTGCCGGCATTCAGGGCCTGGCCGAGCTGATTGAGCAGCATCGGCTCCAGGTCCATGTCGGCGAACGCGGTGACGATGTCGGCCAGCCGGGGGGGATGCAGCTTGATGCTTTGGGCCGCGACGGCGGCCAGATAGTCGTCGAACGGCACCGGCACGCTGCCGAAATAGCTCCCTTGGGCGAGCGCCGCTGGGCCGCGGCCACACCTTTTTCCGTGAGCTGGTAGTAATAGTCGCCCATCGCGGCCGAATTGCGATAGACGACGTATTGATCGGTTTTCAGCCGGGCCAGCAGCGGCTCGACCACCGGCAACGTCAAGCCCAGGTGATCGCCGATCGCCCGGCCGGCCATCGCCCTGCGCCGCAGCAGGAGCTTGAAAATGAGCGACTCGACCAGGGCTTCGGTCACGCCCGTTTCGTCGAGCGACTTGGGCGCCGTCGGGGCAAAGTCCGAGAGGGGTTCCCCCGCGGACGCTTCCGGGGCGGCAGCCGGCGGCACTGCGACGGACGCCGGGGCAGCGGACCGCACGGCAGCCCGTGCCGTTTCCGGGCGCGTTTCAGCAACCGCGCCGCCCGCGGGCCGGACTTCGCCCGCCCGCACGGCCTTGGGGAGCATTTCCAACCGGGCCAACAGGTCGTCCAGCGTTTGATCTTCGACTTGCATGCGGTTCCCGCTTCCAGGCACGTTTACAGCCCGATCCCCAATCGACCCCGTGTGTTACGGGCAGACTCCGCCCGCCAGATAGCGTCCAACCCGCACTCATTGGGCGACCCCTCGCGTCGCGTGCCCCGCGCGGCGCTGGCTGCGAAATCCTAGCTCTTAGAAACCCGCTCGGGCAGCGGGAGGCGCTGGCCGGTGGCCGCCCAGGCAACGTATCCAGCGCGGCACCTGCCGGGCCTGCGGCGTGCGGCGGTCGTAGCGGATATTCCGCCGCGCTTGCCGAGATGCGCTGCGCAGAGCCGCGAGCGGCCGCCGCTAACGGACTGCCAGAAAGAAGCCTTCGGCTGCCCAGAAGCGGAACCAGTCGCGCAAGCGAGCGGCCAGCTCGTCGGGCTCGAACTCGCCGAGCTCGACCGCCGAGGCGACCGCCTCGCCGATCGTTTGCCCGGCCATTATCGCGGCCAGCAGCTCGAACTGCGTCCGATCCAGCGGATAGTGCCGCACGACGTAATCGCGCCGCGTCACCGCCAGCCGAGTATGACCGGGCCGCGGCGGGGGAACGTCGGCCGATTCCCGCAGAGCCCGGTAGTATTCCTGCACGGGCCAGTTCAGCTCGACGAGCCGCAGGCAAGGGACCGGCGTCAATCGCGCGGCGGCCCACTGCTGAGGGTCGATCCGCGACAGCTGCTCCGGATCGAGCAACGCCGATTTCTCCGCGCCCGGCCCGTCGAACACTTCGCCGAACAGCCACTCCAGCCGGGCCAGATCGATCAGGAAGGCCGGCCCGGCATCGGCCGCGGAATTTGCGTCGGGCGCTGCGGCTGGCTCAGTCGCCGCGACCGCCTCGGCGTCGGCCGCCATCGTCTCGGCCAGGTAGTCCGCAAAATGCTCGCCCAAACGATTGAGCGTGTACGAGCGCAACGGTAGCGCTCCAGGTAGCCCACGGCGAACTCTTGAAACAGCTCCGCCCCCATCGCCCGGCTCAGAATCGGAAACTCGGCTTCCAGGCACTCGACCAGCCGGGCGTAGTAAGCCCGGGCGTAAATCTCCAGCCGCTCGGTCGCGTCCAAGGCCGCGGAGGGTTCGATGACCCGCTCGATGTCGCCCGCCTCGAGCGCCTATCTGCTGCTGGGCATCGGGCGATGCCATCCCGGCGACCACGCCCCCCGGGTGCATCAGCACCGACTGCATCCAGCGTTGGATTTGCTCGAGCGGGTAGCTCATGGATATCGTCGGTTCGGATTCTGGCCACGAAATGCAGGCTTACCCGTTCATGACCGTTACGCCACTTCCACCAGCGAATGCGTCACCGGATGGAAGATTCCCGCCTCGGCCCGCGGGGCGGTGCTCGCCGGGTGATCGGCCCCGGGCTGGGTAGCGAACGCCGCCTGCATGTACTGCTGGGCCTTGAGCACTTCAGCGTGCACGACCGGAAACTCGGGAATCTTGGCGTCCCATTCCAGCAGCGTGGCCGCGCCGCCGGTCAACTGGTGGGCCAGCCGGTACAGCTCCCAAACCGGATCGATCACCTGGCTGTCATGCGTGTCGATCCGGTGCGTGCCGCAGTCGGTATGGCCGGCCAGGTGAAACTGCTGCACCCGCTCGTGCGGCAGGGCCCGAAGGTACTCCGCCGGGTCGAAATCGTGATTCACCGCCGACACATAAACGTTGTTTACGTCCAACAGCAGCCGGCAATCGGCCTCGGCTGCCATCCGGCCGATGAACTCCCACTCGGGCATCGTCGACGCGGCAAAAGTTACATAGCTGCTCGGGTTCTCCAGCACCAGCCGTCGCTCGAGCACGTCTTGCACGCTGCGAATCCGCCCCACCACGTGGGCCAGAGTCTCCTCGTTGAGCGGCAGCGGCAGCAGGTCGTGCGAGTTGAGCCCCAGCACGCCCGTCCAGCAAAGATGGTCCGACACCCAGCGGGCCCGCACGCCATCGGCCAGCCGTTTGAGCCGGGCGAGGTAGTCGAAATCCAACGGCTCGGTGCTGCCGATCGACAGCGACACGCCATGCATCACGATCGGGTAGCGCTCGGCGATCTGGTCGAGCACATACCGCGGCCGGCCGCCGGAGTCCATGTAGTTTTCGGAAATGATCTCGAACCAGTCGACCGCCGGCCAATGCTCGAGAATGTACGGATAGTGTACCGACCGCAGGCCGACGCCCAGCCCCAAGTTGCCTGCTGCGGCATTGGACAGTTCGAGCGCGGACATGGCGGCGAGCGTGACCCGGGGAAAGTGCGTGCCGAAGGCGATTGCCCAGCGGACGGGCTGCGGGGGGCGAAAAAAATCGGCGGAGCCGGCTCGCGGGCCGACTCCGCCGGTGGTCGCTGTCCGGGAGGCTTACTTCTTCTTCGGAGCCGGGGCGGGACCGAATTCCTTGCCGTCTTTCTTCATCAGCTCTTCGAACCGAGCCCGGGCTTTCTTCCAGGCGGCCGGCTTCAGCGGAACGTTGCAGGCCCCCTTGGCCTTGCAGGTGTTCTCGCCCGGATTGGCGCCGCAGCCCCCCTGGCCCTTGCACTCGTTGGCCGCGTGACACGTGTGCGGCTCAGCCGTAGCACAGTCCCCCTGGCCGGCGCAGGTGTTCTTGGCGTCGCCGCCCCCTTTGCCCTTGCAGGTGTTCAGCCCGCGGCAGACGTGCGGATCGCCCAACAGCGGGTTCTTCTCCTCTTTCTTGTCGGCGGCGCTGGCCGGTCCGGCCGCCGCGCCGGCCACCAGCCCGCCAAAGGCCGCGGCCGTAAGCCGCTGAAAATCGCGTCGCGTCAATTCGTGCTTGTCCATGAAGGATTCCTTGCGGTTGGTCAATCGAAGGGTGGAGATCGGCCGGGACCGCGCTGCCGACAAACCGCGCCGGCAGGCCTTCCCCGATGCCTCGGCATTATACCAGCGGCCCGCGGCGAGCAAACCAACTGCATTGGCCGGGCGGAACTCGGGCTATTTGCCGTTGGCGGCCCGGTAAGCGGCGATGAAGGCGTCGGCGGCCTGGCCCCTGTTACCGCTCGCCATGACCGGCCGGCTAGAATGGAGAGGACGGGGGGAAACCGACGCCGCCCTCCCGAGCGGCTTGGTTGCCAGCGCACCGTCTAAGGCCAATTACAAGACTGAGGCACTTGCCACCGCAAGAACGATCCAGCGAGACCATTCATGCCTCGTCCCCACCGCCGCTTTCTGCGTTTTGGGCTGCGCACGCTATTCATCGTAATGACACTGATCTGCATGGCGCTTGGCCTATGGATCACAAAGTCGATCCAGCAGCGCGACGCCGTCGCCGAACTAAGTGCCCTCGACAGCAGATTTCAGGTCGGATACGGCGCCGAAGACCACGAAAACGATTGGTTCGCGGCAGGCAACCACGACCTGCTGGATTCGCCGAGCGGTTGCTGGGTATTGATTTCGTTAAGCCAGCTACGCGGGTCTGGGTCTCGCCTTCGAATGACGACTCGAATCTCGCCGAGGCAGCCAAAGTGCTGGCCAAGCTGCCCCGTTTGGAAAAGATCTTTTTCGACTGCTGCGATGACGAGCTCACCGACAAGTCGCTGCGCGAACTCGCCGTCATCAGGAATCTGCGAATCCTCGACATCAACTTCTACGATTCGAAGCAACTGGACGGGACCGGATTTACTGCATTGGCGGGCCTTACACACCTCGAAGAGCTATCCCTGCAATCCTGCGACCTGTCAGACGAAGGCCTCGCGGCCATAAGCGGGATACAAAGCCTGCGGACACTATCGCTTAATTGGTGCGGCGAGCGAATTACGAGCGCGGGGCTAGCGCAGCTCAATCAGTTGCAGAGCTTGAAATCGTTGACCTTGGAACTCGGCCCAGAGACAACCGATGCGGTCTTGGAGGCTTTTACGGCGCTGCCTGACTTACGGCAGCTTCATTTGACGTTGTCGCTGCGAGGTAACCGCTCCCCAGGCCTGAAACACCTGGCGACGTTTCCACGATTAGACGAGTTGGAAATTTCAGCGCCGCTGATCGATGACACGGAAATCAGCGACCTCCCTTCGCTCCCGCGTTTGAGGAAGCTGAAAGTGTTCTTCAACTGCTCCAACTCGGGCGACAGAGCGATGCATCACTTCGCGACATTCCCGGGCGTGAGCGAGCTCGAATTGGACAATCTGGCGCCGCTGAGCGCTGCCGGAGTTTCGGACCTGGTGGCTCGCTTTCCACATTTAACCTCGCTCCGATTAAGCGCGCATCGTCAGGGCGTCATTTCGACGCAGGATGCCATCGGTCCGTTGACAAGCCTGCCGGATTTACGCTCGCTCTCGGTCGACTTCGCACCCGGAGCAGCGGATACGAACGTGTGCGCCCGCATTGCGGAATTGCCGCTGCTCGAAGATTTGCACATCAGATTCGCGCCCGACGCCGCGGACATTGACCTGTCACATTTGGCGCAATGCCGGCGAGTACGGAGATTGTCGATCTCGGGCACGAACGCGGTTTCCGACACCGGGCTCGCGGCCCTGGGCAAGCTGACGACGCTACGCAAACTGACACTCTGGCTGTGCGCGAGCTTCTCTGATGCGGGCCTTAAGCATCTGGCCGGGCTGAAGAATCTGGAAGAGCTAAGAATTATCGTTCCGCAGCAGGGCCAACTGACCGAGCCCGCGTGTACCAACCTGCGAAACAGCTTGCCAGGCTGCCGATTCATTTATTCCACCCCGCCGCGAATCGACTAGCGCGGAGCGAATTGGACCGCCCGGTCCAGCATGTCCAACCCGGCTAATCCTCGGCCCGCTCGGGCTATTTGCCGTTGGCCGCCCGGTAGGCGGCGATGAACGTGTCGGCGGCCTGGCCGGCCGCGTCGCTCAGGTGATTGAGCTTGTCGTTCTCGACGATGCCCACGGCCCCGGTCGATTTCCAGGTCGGCGAATTGACGCGAATGGCCGGCGCCCGCATCAGGCGGACTTCCTGGCTGAGCGTCAGGTCGAGCGAATAGACGTAGGCGGTCTGAGCCTCGTCGGCATCGGCCAAGAGCAGGTTGAGAAACAAGGTCGGCATGCCCCGGGCGCGTTCGGTTTCGTTCAGCACCGTAATGCCGGCCGCGCGGAGCCGTTTTTCCAGGCTGGCCTGCAGCTCCTGCCGCTTGAGCCCCTGCGATTCGACGGTCCGGCTCAATTCGGAGACGACCACGCGGACGTTGCCCAGGTCTTTGAGTGTGGCCCGTTCGGCCGCGTCGTCGGCCCGGAGGCTGGCGGCGGCGAGCCCGACGAACAATCCGATTGCCGCAAGAATCCGCTTCATGGTCGTTTCCTCTGCACGAGTGTCGGTGTCAGCTAGAAGGCCGGCTTGGCTTTCAAATAGCGCTCGACCGGCTGCATGTCGAACGGTTCAAGAACCTGCACGCTGGCCGATTGGCCCCCTTCGGTCTGGTACTTTTCGGCTGCCAGGACGCGAAAGACCTGGAGCAGCTCGATATCGGTCGCTTCTTCGTACTGGCTGGTCGAGAGGCCGCGGAGCTTGAAGCGGACCGGGCGACTGACCATCTCCGCCTCGCTGTTGAAATGCTTCGTCACGACCACCGGCACGTGAAACACGCAGGTGACGAGCATCTCGCTGGGCCCCAGAATCTGGTCGACGTGGGCGCCCAAGCCCGGCATTCGGCCGATCTGCCCCGCGGTCACCGGAAAGCGCACCGTCGGCACGATCACCCGGCTGCGGCCCTTGATCGCCGCGATGTCGGCCTCGCACTGCCGGATGCCGGCCGTCGGGTTGCGGCTTTTCACATGCCCGCTCCGCAGGCCGCGAATCTTCTCCTCCAGCTTGATGACCGTGCCGCGGCCGAGCGCGTCGCATTCGTCGGCGAATTTTCGCAGCTCGGCCGAAAGCTCCGCGGGAGTCCCAGCCGATTGGGCCAACCCAGCGGCCGGCGCTCCGCCGATCGTCGCCACCCAGAGCGCCCAGCCGCACACAGTCGCCGGGCTGGCAATCCGAGCGGCGCGCGCCGCCGCGTCGAAAATAATCGCCAGGCGAAGGAACTGGAGTGGGCCGCTCACGGCATTTCGCTTAAGGGGGTGTTCGGCGTGCGCCGCCCGCGGCGCCCATCCAGCGTTCATTCTCTCCGCCCGGGCTCGGGGAGTAAACTCTGAACCGCTTGCGCGAAAGCAACGGTCGCCGGGCCCGTAACGACCGACTCGCCCCGAGATCGAAGTCCGATTCGGCCCACGGCTCCGCTCGCTCCGGCAATAGCGATTATCCGGCGACCGGTGCAGTCGCCCCGCGGAGCGGCGGTTGCGCCACTTGCGCCGCGGCGCGGGTTACACGCGTCTCGCGGATCATGCCCGACAAGCGGGCAGGGCAATTCGAGCGGGGGGCGGCGAAGCAAGTTGGCGGCCGGCACTGGGTTCGGCCGATTCCGATTAGTGACAACTAGGACCGCTGTCGGGCACGGACGCGCCCACGGTTGAATCGGCCGGGTAACCAACCCTGGCCGGCGAGTAATCGCCCACCAAGACGCGCCATGCCCCAACAACGCAGCTTGAAGCTGGATCTGTTCGCGCTTTCGCTATTGGCCCTCGTGCTGTTTCTCGGGTTGGCCCTGCTGACCTACGATCCGGCCGATCCGCCCGCCACGCTCGTCGAGCCTCCCCGGACCGAAGTGGCCAACGCCTGCGGCCGACTCGGCGCCTGGGCCGCGCACGGCTTGCTGGAATTCCTGGGCTACAGCTCCTATTACCTGCTGCTCACCCTGGCAGTGGTCGACGCCCGGCTGCTCGTCCGGCGGCCGATTCGTGACCCGCTACCCCGTACGCTGGGCTGGCTATTGTCGCTCGTCGGGCTGACCACGCTCACCTCGCTGGCCGTCGCGAGCTTTTCGCCCGGACCGGCGATCGGCCCCGGCGGCTACCTGGGCGCCGCGGGCCGGGCTTTCCTGGAAATGCACTTTGCCCGAGCGGGCGCCTACATCCTGACCCTTTCGGCGATCAGCGGCGGATTGCTGCTCTGCACCGATTACCTGGTCGTGCATCTGATCGCGCACCTGGTGGCGCTGCCGCTGAAGGCCCGCTGGCGCCGTAAGCCGGCCACCACCGACGCGGCCACCACCAACGCGGCCGAAGCCACCGCCGCAGCCAAGCCGGCCCGCAAGGCCAAGAACGATCTGGACGGGGCCTTCTCCTTCGTCGGCGATGAAGCCGCGGGTGGGCTGGCCGTGAAGATCAGCGGCAAGAAGCTGGTCGACGAAGACGTCGCGGACGAAGACGAGGAAGAGGAGGAAGACGAAGAGGACGAAGTCGACGAAGACGAAACCGTCGACGAAGCCGCCGACGAGGCCGAAGAGGAACCCGCCGAGGAGCCCGCGCCGCAAGCGGCGGCCCCCAACAAAAAGAGCATGGGCCAACGCCTGGCCGGGGCCCTGCGGATCAAGCCGCCCAAGCAGAACGAGCGCGAAGAGGTAATGCAGGAGTTGGATGCCGCCAGCCGCACCGAGGAAACCCGCGACTACCAGCTACCCAGCCTCGACCTGCTGCTGAAGAGCGAGGAAATCTGCTACGACGAGCATGAGAAGGACGTCCGCCGCAAAGCCAAGATCCTCGAAAAGACGTTCCTCGACTTCGGCTTCCGGGTAAAAGTCGTCGAGATCGAGACCGGGCCGGTCATCGCGCAATTCGAAGTCGAATTGGAAGCCGGCCTGCGACTCTCGAAGATCACCAGCCTGGCCGACGATCTGGCGATCGCCTTGCGGGTGCCCAGTGTCCGGATCGTGGCCCCCATCCCGGGCAAGAACACGGTCGGCATTGAGGTGCCCAACGCCGCTCGGCAACTGGTCCGCATTCGCGAAGTGATCGAAGAGGCCAACGGCAAAGCCCAGAAGATGCACATCCCGCTCTACCTGGGCAAGGACGTGTCCGGCAAACCGCTGGTCGCCGACCTGGCCTCGCTGCCGCACCTGCTCATCGCCGGCCGCACCGGCACGGGCAAGAGCGTCTGCTTGAACTCGATCATCGTTTCGATCCTGATGGCCCGCCGCCCGGACGAGGTCCGGATGCTGATGATCGATCCCAAGATGGTCGAGCTCAGCCCCTACAAGACGCTGCCGCACCTGATGCACCCGGTCGTGACCGACATGCGCAAGGCCGAGGCGATCCTGGCCTGGGCCGTGGAAAAGATGGAGGAGCGGTACGCCCTGTTGGCTCGGGCCGGCGTCCGCCACATCAGCGGCTACAACCAGCTCGGCGAAGAAGAGCTGATGGACCGGCTGCAACCCGAGAACGACGAAGAGCGGAAGAACATCCCGACCAATCTGCCCTACATCGTCATCGTGGCCGACGAGATGGCCGACTTGATGATGACCGCGGCCAAGGAAGTCGAGCAGCACATCATTCGCCTGGCCCAGAAGAGCCGGGCGGTCGGCATCCACCTGGTGCTCGCCACGCAGAAGCCCACGGTCGACGTGATCACCGGCTTGATCAAGTCGAACCTGCCGGCCCGAATCGCGTTTCAGGTGGCCAGCCGCACCGACAGCCGCGTCGTGCTCGACGAAATGGGGGCCGACAAGCTGCTGGGCAACGGCGACATGCTGTTCCTCTGGCCCGGCACCAGCACCTTGCTCCGCGGCCAGGGCACCTACGTCAGCGACGACGAGATCAACAAGATCATCGCCACCGTGGGCACCAGCGAACCGCAGTTCGTCAAGGAGCTGGTCCAGCTCAAGCCGCCCGAAGCCGAAGGCGAAAAAGGCAAGCTCCCCAACCGCGACGACATGTACGAAGCCGCCGTCGACGTGGTCGTGCGCGAAGGTCGAGGGAGCGTCTCGCTGCTCCAGCGAGCCCTGGGCATCGGCTACGGCCGCGCCGCCCGGCTGGTCGACTTTATGGCCGAGGACGGCATCGTCGGCCATTACAACGGCTCGCAAGCCCGGGAGGTGCTGATCACCCTCGAACAGTGGGCCGAAATGAGCGGGGCCAGTGGCTCCGCCGCTCCAGCCGCGCCCGCCAAGCCGTCCACGCCCGCCCGCTCGAACCGCGTGCTGATGTCGCCGGCCGCCGAACCGGCCGCGAAGCGTAGCCCAGTGCGCGACGAGGACGACGGATACAGCGACGACGACGAAACCGACCAGCCGGACGATGAAGTCGAAGACGCTCCGTTCGACGACGAAGAAGCCGACGAAGAGGTCGAGGCGTTCGAAGACATCGAGGAATCGGACGAGCTGGACGACGAGCTGGACGAAGACGAGGACGAATCGGACGACGATGAAGCCGACGACGAAGATGAGGATGACGAAGTAGATGAAGCCGACGACGTCGAGCCGGACGACGATCATGGACTCGACGAAGCAGCTTCGAGCGATCCCGACCCTGGCCAACGTCCCACTCCGCGCTATCGGGCCGAAAGTGCCTAGGTGGCAGGCGTCGCGGGCCTCGGGACAAATTCGTCCTTTCTTCCAGTTGGGCCCGGGATTAGACTGCACGGAATCGGGACCGACGACCCATTCCGGCCTCTGTGATGATCGAACGCATCCACATCTGTAACTACAAAGCGCTGCGCGACGTAACCGTCGATCTGACGCAGCTGCACGCGCTCATTGGCCCAAATGACTCGGGGAAAACGAGCATCCTGGAGTCGCTGCTTGTCGTCTGCAGGTCGGCCGACCATACCATCAGCGACTCATTCGTCGGTGCATGGGATGGACGGAGGCTCGTCTGGCAGGGTGCGGACGAGCCGGTCACGTTCGAGGCAACGATTCAGGACGGGGGTTCGCCGCTGGCGTACAAATTCCAATGTGCATTTCCGGTTTCAGGCCGGAACGTGGCGGTCAAAGGCGAAGCGGCCGGTGTCGACGGGCCAACGAACCTGCTGGAACCCGGTGGCGCTGCTTATGCCACCCTTGTTTACCGGGCGGCGCACCAGAGCCAAACCTCCGCGGCGCCTCCCGAGGTGAAGCGCAGTTTGGGACGCGCTCTCCGGTGTGCAGTACTATCGCTGGGACCCGCGGCTGCTGTCGCTGCCCAATGTGCCCGATTCGGGCCGTCAGTTTCGCATGGATGGGTCGGGATTCGGACTAGCGCTGCTTTTGGACGACATCCTGGGCTTCGACCGCGTTCGCTTTGCATCGCTCGAACAACGCTTTACCGCGATCTTCACGCAATTTCGTTCGATCAAACTCGTTGCCGAGCCCGCATACCGGGCTCCCGACGACATTGCACGGCCCGTGCCAATGCTGACCGCCGCCGAAGGCAAGGGCATTTACTTCGAACTCGAACAAGGCGGTGACCTGGTGGCTGCGGCCCAGGCCTCGGACGGGACATTGCTAGTCCTCGCTTACCTCGCGATCCTCTACTCGCCACGACCACCACGAATGCTTCTGATCGAAGAGCCGGAGAATGGAATTCACCCCAAGCGGCTGCAAGATGTGCTCACCATTCTCAAGGAGCTCGTGGCCGAACAATCGCATACCCAGGTCGTTTTGACGACGCACTCGCCCTACGTCGTCGATTTGTTTCAGCCGGAACAGGTTTCTCTCTGCACGCGGGCCCAAGACGGCAGTGTGAGAGTTCGCCGGCTTTCCGAAAGCTCGATTGTCGAACGACAGCAGGCAGTGTTCTCGCTGGGCGAAATCTGGGCTTCCGAGGGTGACGACGTTTTGGCCCGACCGGGTGCGCGCCTCCGCGGACGCCCCGAAATGAGGATTCTCGTCGTCAGTGAAGGCCCCAACGAGCTCGGCGGCGCTCTGGCCGCGCTCGTTGAGCGGCTATCATCCGCAACCCACGAGTTCGACCACGAAAAGGTCAGCTCTTCGGCCATTCACGTCCACGCAGGGAAGGGGCCAAGGCTCGTCAAACGCGCAATCCAGTGGATGCTGAAGGCTCGAAAGGACGGCTACGACGGTCTGGTGCTCGTCATCGACCACGATGGCGACGATGACAGGATCGGACATCTCAATCAGGCGCAAGGGCACGCAGGTATTTCAGACGTGCCGCGCACCTTGGGCGTGGCAGTAAAGGCTTTCGACGCCTGGATGCTGGCCGACGAAAAGGCACTCACCCAGATTCTGGGCGAGCAAATCGATTGCCAGCCGTCTCCCGAAGACAACCCGGCGCCCAAAGAAACCTGCCAGGCGCTGGTCGCGGAGTCGAACAACTTCGGCGGCCTGACTGAGCTCTATTCGGCGCTCGCGCCGAAGTCCGATTGGACATCGTCGAAAAGCGGTGCCCGCGAGGATTTGCCCCCTTCGCCCAGCGAGTCCGGACGCTTGGCGCGGCGCCAGCGCACCCCGTTAAAACGGCACACCCGCCGGCGAGTTGACACCCCTCGCCGGACGACATATCCTTGTTACGTCGTTGAGATGTCAAGCGGATATCCAAGCATGTCCTGCCGCAAGTATCCCTGCCGACCGATCCCCCGCCGTTCGTCCTTAGCCGCCGCAGCGCCCGCGCCGTGGTCGGCCGGATGATTATTATTGCGGAGGCCCGGCCCTAGGGCAGGCGTGGTCCCTGCGGACACCTGTCAGCCCTGTGGCCCCCGCGGTCGCAGGGCTGTTTTCGTTTTGGCAGCACGATGATGTGAGAAAACTCGACCGCGCCGGGCGGTCGTTGACCGCCGGCTATGGGCACGCAATATGGTGCTCCAGCCCCCAGCCCCCAATCCCCAACCCCCAGCACAATGACACGCATCCAGGTCTACGACACGACCCTGCGCGACGGCAGCCAGGGCGAAGGCGTCAGCTTCTCGCTCCACGACAAGCTGATCATCACCGAGCGGCTCGATAGCCTGGGGTTCGACTTCATCGAGGGGGGCTATCCGCTGTCGAACGAGAAGGACGCCCAGTACTTTCAGCGCGTCCGCGAGAGCCAGCTCAAGCACGCGGTGGTCTGCGCTTTCGGCATGACCCGGCGGAAAGGAGTCACGCCCGACGAAGATCCCGGCATGCGCGCACTGCTCGACTCGAAAGCCCACGTGATCACGATCGTCGGCAAGACGTCCGACTTTCACGTCCGCGAGGTGCTCCGCGTCTCGCTCGAAGAAAACCTGGCGATGATCGCCGACACGGTCACGTTTCTGCGCGGCCGGCCGCCGCGTGATCTACGACGCCGAACACTTTTTCGACGGCTGGAAGGCCAATCCCGACTACGCCGCGCGGACGATCCGGGCCGCGGCCCAGGCGGGAGCCGAAACCATCGTGCTCTGCGACACGAACGGCGGCAGCATGCCCGAGGAAGTCGCGGACCTGACGCGCGCAGCCCTCGCCGCGCTCGACGTGCCCGTCGGCATTCACTGCCATAACGACGGTGAATTGGCCGTGGCCAACTCGCTGGCCGCGATCGACGTCGGCGCCCGGCACGTCCAGGGCACGATCAACGGTTTTGGCGAGCGGTGCGGCAACGCCGATCTGATTTCGATCCTGGCCAACCTGGCGCTCAAGAAGCGGGGCTACGAAGTCCTGAGCAATAGCGGCGTCGAGCACCTGACCGAGCTGTCGCGGTTCATTTACGAAACGGCCAACTTGCGGTTCCGCCCCAGCCAGCCGTTCGTCGGCGCCAGCGCCTTCGCCCACAAGGGCGGCATGCACGTCCACGCCGTCTCGCGCGTGGCCGCCAGCTACGAGCACATCGATCCCGAGCGGGTCGGCAACGAGCGGCGGATTCTGGTCAGCGAGCTGTCGGGCCGCTCGAACATCATGGCCCTGACCGCCGGCCACGAGATCCAGCACGACCGCGAGCTGATGGACAAAATCCTGTCCCGGGTCGTCGAGCTGGAAAACCAGGGCTATCAGTTCGAGGCGGCCCAGGGCTCGTTCGACCTGTTGATCCAGCGCTGTGCCGGCACGCTCCGGCCGCACTTCGAGCGGGTCAGCTATCGCGTCAACGTCGAGACCGACGCCGATGGCCAGGTGGTCACCGAAGCCACGGTCAAGATCCGGATCGGCGACGTCGTGCGGCACGAAGTGGCCGAGGGAGATGGCCCCGTCAATGCCCTGGACGCGGCCCTTCGCAAGGCCCTGGCCGACGCCTTCCCGAACCTGGAACAACTCCAGCTGGTCGATTATAAAGTTCGCGTCATCAACAGCGAGGCCGGCACCGCGGCGGTGGTCCGGGTGGTGATCGAAAGCCGCGACCAGCACGAGGTCTGGGGAACCGTGGGCGTCAGCGAAAACGTGATCGAAGCCAGCTGGATCGCCCTGGCCGACAGTTTCGAGTACAAACTTTGCCGCGACGAATCGCGCCGGGCCGCCCCGCAGCCCGTCGCTAGCAAGCCGGCCGCCGCTGCGGCTCGGTGACCCCGGGGCCAGAGCCAGTAAGACGTGAGGCAGCCGACCGGCAAGGAAGGAAAACAAGCAGCATGACCGAGCGGACCGCCCCGGCCACGACGGCCGAGCTTGCCAAGCAGTACGACCACGCCCAGGCCCAGGAGCGGTGGTATCCCTTCTGGCTGGAGCGGGGCTACTTCCACAGCGTGCCGGACAAGCGGCAGCCGTACACGATCGTCATTCCGCCCCCCAACGTCACCGGCGCCCTGCACCTGGGGCACGCGCTCAATAACACGCTGCAAGACACGCTGATCCGCTGGCGGCGGATGCAGGGCTACAACACCCTCTGGATGCCCGGCACCGACCATGCCGGCATCGCCACCCAGGCGATGGTCGAAAAGCGGCTCCGCGAGGAAGAGAACAAAACCCGGCACGACCTGGGCCGCGAAGCGCTCGTCGAGCGGATTTGGAGCTGGAAGAACGAGTACGAAAAACGCATTCTCGGCCAGCTCCAGCAGATGGGCTGCAGCTGCGATTGGGAGCGGACCCGGTTCACGCTCGACCCGGTCTGCGCAAGGCGGTCCGCTACACGTTCTTTCGCATGTTTCGCGACGGCCTGATCTACCGCGGCCAGCGTCTGGTCAATTGGGACCCGTTCCTGCAAACGGCCGTCAGCGACGATGAAGTCTTTCACGAAACGGTGGCCGGCCACTTCTGGCACTTCCGCTACGACGTGATCGATCCGCAGCCCGGCGAGCCCGCCCAGGTGACGATTGCCACGACCCGCCCGGAAACGATGCTCGGCGATACGGCCGTCGCGGTACATCCCGGACCCGGCCGCGGCGCTCGACGCGGCCGAAGCCCAACTGCGGGCCAAGCTGGCCGAAGCAAGCGAAAAAGACGCGCCGGCCGTCCAGGCCCAGCTCGACGACATCGCCGAGCGCCGCCGCGAGCTCTTGCCGCAATTGATCAAGCTCCGCGACATGGCCCTCGCTGGCCGCAAGTTGCGGCTGCCGCTCGTGAACCGCGAAATTCCGCTCGTGGCCGACGCCTGGGCCAAGCCCGAGCTGGGCTCGGGCTGCGTCAAGATTACGCCCGCTCACGACGTGAACGACTACGAAGTCGGCCAGCGGCAGAGCTTGCCGATGATCAACATCCTCAACCCCGACGGCACGTTGAACGCGAATGCCGGACCGTACCGCGGCCTCAAGATTCCCCAGGCCCGGGAAAAAGTCGTCGCCGACCTGGAGGCCCTGGGCCTGGTCGAACGGATCGAAGACCGCGAGATCGAGCTGGCCCATTCCGACCGGTCCAAGGCCCCGATCGAGCCGTACCTGGCCGATCAGTGGTTCATCCGGATGCAGGATCTGGCCCAATCGGCGATGGACGCCGTGACCGACGCCCGGGTGAAAATCTTCCCGACCCGCTACGCCAAGGGCTATCTCGACTGGCTGAGCGAGAAGCGCGATTGGCCGGTCAGCCGCCAACTGTGGTGGGGACATCGCATTCCGATCTGGCATGCCCCCGACGCGACCGAAGCCGAGCTCCAGGCCGCGTTCGCCGGCCGCGACGACGTGACCTGGCAGCCGGCAGAGCAGGGGGGCTGGCTCGTTTGCTCGCGCGACGAGGATTTGCCGGCCAGCGTCGTGCGGGGGCGCACGCTCACGCAAGACCCCGACGTGCTCGACACCTGGTTCAGCTCGGCGCTCTGGCCCCACTCGACGCTCGGCTGGCCCGAGCAGACCGCCGAGCTGAAGTATTACTATCCCACCAGCACGCTGGTCACGAGCCGCGACATCATCACGCTCTGGGTCGCCCGGATGGTGCTGACCGGGCTGTATAACGTCGGCGACGTGCCGTTCCGCGAGGTGTTCATCCACCCCAAGATTCTCGATGGCTTCGGCGAGGGGATGTCGAAGACCAAGGGCAACGGCGTCGACCCGCTCGACATCATCGACAAGTTCGGGGCCGACGCGCTGCGGTTCGCCCTGGCCCACATGTCGACCGAGACGCAGGACGTGCGGATGCCGGTCGAATTCGAATGCCCGCATTGCCACACGCTGATCGAGCAGACCAAGAAGAACCGCATCCAGCCGCGAGTCGAGTGCAAGAAGTGCGGCCAGCCGTTCTCGACCCAGTGGGCCAAGAAGCCCGAGGACGTCGCCCTGCAGCGCGGGGCCGTGGTCAGCGAGCGGTTCGAGGTGGCCCGGAATTTTTGCAACAAGCTTTGGAACGCCTCGCGGTTCACCCTGTCGAACCTGGAGGGCTATACGCCGGCCCCGGTCGCTGCGGCCGACCTGGCGGTCGAAGATCGCTGGATTTTGAGCCGGCTGGCGGCCGTGACCGCCGGCGTGACGGACGCCCTCGAGAGCTACCATTTCAGCGAAGCGGCCGGCACGCTCTACGATTTCGCCTGGAACGAGTTCTGCAGCTTCTACGTCGAGATGGTCAAGGGCCGGTTGCAGGAGCCGGCCACGCGACCGCTCGCCCAGCGGGTGCTCGCGCACACGCTCGATACGATCCTCCGCCTGTTGCATCCCCTGGTGCCGTTCCTGACCGAGGAAGTCTGGCAGCTGTTGGGCGCGGCGGCGCCGGCCCGAGGTCTGACGCCGCAGCCGGCCGCGGCCAGTGTGATGATCGCGCCGTGGCCCGAGGCCGACACGGCCCGGCAGGATGCCCAGATCGAGGCCCGGTTCGCCGTGTTCCAGCAGGCGCTGGCCGGATTGCGCGAAGTGCGGAGTCGGCAGAACATCCCGCCCCGCACACCAATCCGCTTCGTCGGCCGCTGCGATGCGGCGACGACCCAACTGCTAGCACCGATGGAGCCCTACTTCGCTGCGATGGCCGGGGCCCAGGCGACGGGCTGGGGCACCGATGCGGCCCTGCCGGCGGCGGCCAGCCGGTTTCCGATCGCGGGGGGCGAGATCGTCGTCGACCTGGCCGGGCACATCGACGTGGCGGCAGAGAAGGCCCGCGTCGAAAAGGAACTGGCCGGCGTCCGCGGGGCGATCGCCGGCAAACGGCGGCAGCTCGACAACGCGAACTTCGTCAGCCGGGCGCCGGCCGACGTGGTCGAGAAGGAGCGCGCGGCGCTGGCCGGCCTGGTGGCCAAGGAAGCGCAGCTGCAAGTAGAACTGGCCGTGCTCGCCAAACAGACGTAGCCACCCGCGATGGATCGAATTCGATCGAATCTAGGCGGAGTCGGGCGACCATCCGGCGGCGCACGGCGCAAAGCTGGCCGCGATTCAAACAGTCGCCGGCAATTCGCCCCACGGCAAGAATCCAGCCGCCTACTCTTGGCCGTTCCTACTCCCAACCGGCGCTGAGCAGGTGCAGCTCGTCGCCGTCGTCGCTAAAGGCGGGATCGGCCTGGGCGGCCAGGCGGGCAAATTGATCGGCCCGCAAAAGGACATACGTGGTGTTGGTGGTCGGATCGAGCACTTCGATCGGACCGGCGTCATCAATGACCCGCAGCGCACGCCGTTGCTCATCTGAAAGTATGGGAGTCATGCAAAAATCCTGAAAGGGTGTCCGGCCCATTGTAGCACAGGGCGACGCGGGTTGTGAATTATTCGTCGCCCGACCGCGCGCAACTGCCGCAAAACCGGCCTTTTAGGCACTCAAAAAAATCTCAAGCAGTGGCGTCGATTCTGGCCGCGCGGCATCTCCACCCAGCAGCGCGAATTCCCGGGTCGCGGCACCGCTGCCGCGGCGAGTGCGGCCGAATGATCCGCCAGGGCAAACTACTCCGGCGCGGTTTGCCCCTGCGGGATGGTGTCGCGCCGTCGGGCGGCCGAAGCAATCGATGGTGGCGGTCGCGCGCTTGCGCCGCGCGGCGGGGCTGGCGAAAGTTTCACCGCCGCTTTGCCGCACTGGTTCGAGCGGCTTTTTCGCGACTCTAGCCGCGGCCCGCGCCGGCCATCTATAATCGACCATGCGGCCCGGGCACGCTATTGCCACGCCGCTGCTTTCGCATCGTGCTGCTGGGCAAGGGAAGAAGGGTTTGTATGCCGGTCCAGATGGAGTTGTCGCGGATCATCATCAGCGAGATCAACGATCAGCAGGTGATTTACCTCAAGGAGGTCGACGGCGACCGCACCTTCCCGATTCTGATCGGCATCTTCGAGGCCACCAGCATCGACCGCCGCGTCAAGCAGTACCACTCGCAGCGGCCGCTGACCCACGACCTGCTGGTCAGCGTGGTCGACAACCTGGGCGGCGAGCTGCAGGACGTGGTGATCAGCGAGCTCAAGGACCACACCTATTTCGCCAAGCTCCGCGTCCGGCACGACGGCGAGCTGGTCGAGATCGACTCCCGACCCAGCGACGCCATCGCCGTGGCCGTCACCTGCGATCCGCAGCTGCCGATCTACGTGGCGGAAGAGGTTCTGAACGACGTGCTGGGCGAGAATAACTGAGGAAGGCAGAAGGCAAAAGGCAGAAATACGAAGTGCGGCCGGCGCGGTTCCTCGTTTTTCTGCCTTCATCCTTCTGCCTTCTGCCTTTTTTATGTCCATCTCTTCCCGGACGCCCGAGGGGGATGCCACCCGCTGCCCGGTTTGCGGAGCGCGGGTGATCGTCGAGCCATCGCAGCCGACCGGCGATGCCCCTTGCCCGAAGTGCGGCCACCTGTTGTGGGAATTCCAGCAGCGCTATGGCCAGTTGCTCGGCGTCACGCCGGAGCGGGTCACGCTGGATACGCTCCTAACCGCCGACGACCTGGGGGCCGATTCGCTCGATGCGGTCGAGCTGATCATGGAGCTCGAGGAAGAGTACGAATTCAGCGTGCCGGATGACGCCGCCCGCCAGATTCGCACCGCCGGCGACGCCATCCGCTGGATTCGCGAGCACGGCCGCAAGCGTGACGCAGGCTGAAGAAAAGGCGGAAGGCAAAAAAACGAAGCACCGCGCCAACCGCTCTTCGTATTTCTGCCTTCTGCCTTCTGCCTTCTGCCTTCTGCCTTCTGCCTTTTGCCTTCCTCTTCACCGCGTCGCGTCGGCAAACGCCTTCTGCATCGCTTCCAGCGCCGCGGGCCCATGCTGGCCGTCGACGATCACGTTCACCCGGACTTCGCTGGTGTTGATCATATCGACGTTGATGTTGGCCCGGGCCAGGCACTCGAACGTGCGGATCGCCACGCCCGACTGACTCCGCATGCCGATACCCGAGACCGACAGCTTGGCCACCCGGGGACTGCTGGTCACCGGCCCGCAGCCGAGTTTTTCGGCCAGCTTCTGGAGCAGCTTGAGGCACGCTTCGAACTGGGTGTGCGGCACGGTAAAGCTCAGATTGGCTTTGCCCTCGTGGCCGTAGCTCTGCACGATCATGTCGACGAAGATGCCGGCGTCGGCCACCGCGTCGAAGATGGCGGCGGCGATGCCGGGCTTGTCGGCCACGGCCGTCAGCGTCAGCCGGCCCTGCGACTGGTCGAGACTGATCTGATCGACGACCAGGTCTTCCATCCGCTGCAGCCGGGCCACCACCGCCAGCGCGTCGCTCGAACGCGCCCACGGCAGTCGCGCCGCCGGCTGCGGCAGCTCCCTTGCCCGACAGGTCCATCCCGTGCTGATAGGGATCGACCGGCTGCGGCGGCGCGCTTTCGAGCGCGAACGCCTGATGCACGATCCGCAGGCCCTGCGGCCCTTCGCTCCGCTTGATCAACACCGAGATTTTGATTTCGCTGGTGCTGATCATCTGGATGTTGATGCCCGCGTCGGCCAGCGAGCGGAACATCCGCCGGGCGACGCCGGTTTGCTGGGCCATGCCCGAGCCGACGATCGACACCTTCGCCACGTCGTCGTCCTGCGAGACTCCCTTGGCCCCCAGCTCCTCAGCCGCCTGGGCGGCGGCTTTGAGCGTTTGTCCCAGCTCGTCGCGGTCGACGGTGAACGAGATGTCGGCGATCCCGTCGGCTCCCACGTTCTGCACGATCATGTCGACCGCGATCGCCCGAGCCGCAATCTTCGAAAAGATCGCATAGCTGGCCCCCGGGCGGTCGGGCACGCCGACGATGGTGACTCGGGCTTCGTTCTTCATCAGGGCCGCTCCGGCCACCGGCTGGTCGGGCGATTTCGCTCTGGCCGACGATCATCGTGCCGGGCGTATCGCTGAAGCTGGAGCGGACGTGGATCGGCACCGAGAATTTTTTGGCAAACTCGATCGAGCGGTTGTGCATCACGCCGGCCCCCAGGCTGGCCAGCTCCAGCATCTCGTCGTAGGCGATCTGCTTGACCCGTCGGGCTTCGGGCAGCAACCGCGGGTCGGTCGTGTAGACGCCGTCGACGTCGGTGTAGATTTCGCAGGCGTCGGCCCCCAGCACCGCGGCCAGGGCCACGGCCGTGGTGTCGCTGCCGCCCCGGCCGAGCGTCGTGATGTTGAAGTCTTCGTCGATGCCCTGGAATCCGGCGGCGATCACGATGCAGCCCTCGCTCAGGGCCCGGCGAACCCGCTCGGTCGAGATCGACTGGATCCGGGCCTTGGTGTGGGTGCTGTCGGTCTTGATGCCGATCTGGGCGCCGGTCAGGCTGATCGCCCGGTAGCCGAGCGAATGGATCGCCATCGCCATCAGGGCCACGCTCACCTGCTCGCCGGTCGAGAGCAGCATGTCCATTTCCCGGGCCGGCGGCTCGTCGGTGATCTCCTTGGCCAGATCGATGAGCAAATCGGTGTTCTGCCCCATCGCGCTCGACGACCACCACCACTTCGTGCCCCTGCTGCTGAGCCCGAATCGCCTTGCGGGCCGCGGCCAGAATCTTCTGACTGTCGGCCACGCTGGTGCCGCCGAACTTCTGCACGATGACACTCCGCGCCGCGCGCTGTGCGGCTGCGCCGCGTTCTGGCCGGTCTCGCCCCGCCCGCTCATTTCTGCACTCCGAGAAAATAACCCATGAGTTTCCAACCTGCCTCGAAGGCTAGCGGCGACCGCTCGGCCGAGGGCTCGTCGTAGGTGCGGGCCGCATCGGGCGCGACATCCGTGCCGGCGATCACCAGTGGCACGGCCCCGTGGCTGTGCGTCTTGAGCCGCAGCGGCGTGGGATGATCCGGCGTCACCAGGATGCGGTACTCGCCCTGGGCCGCGAGGGCCTCGGCCAACGGTCCCACGATGTGGCGATCGATTTGTTCCAGGGCTTCGACCTTGGCATCGGCCCGGCCCTCGTGCGAGGCTTCGTCGGTCGCCTCGACGTGGACGCAAATGATATCGGTCCGCTTGAGGGCCTCGATCGCGTAGCGCCCCTTGGCGGCGTAGTCGGTGTCGAGATAGCCCGTGGCTCCCGGCACTTCGATCCGTTCCCAGCCGATCAGCGCAGCCAGGCCGCGGAGCAGGTCGACCGCCGTGATCATCGCCCCGCGCTTGCCGTACACGTCGAAAAACGGGCGGACGTTGGGCGTGCGGCCTTGCCCCCACAGCCAGATATTGGTGGCCGGCGGTTTGCCCGCTTTGCGCCGAGCCTGGTTGACCGGATGCTCGGCGAAGATCGCCACGCTGTCGGCCATCAGTTGATTGAGCAGGTCGCTGCCGGG
The DNA here is from genome assembly GCA_963828155.1 of uncultured Planctomycetaceae bacterium. Lineage (GTDB taxonomy): Bacteria > Planctomycetota > Planctomycetia > Pirellulales > PALSA-1355 > CAWCAX01. The sequence goes on along the minus strand of CAWHDQ010000001.1, from coordinate 934,363 downwards.
CCCGCGGATAATCGTCGAGCACCGACTTGTCGGTCAGGTCATGCGGCGGCGTGGCCCGGGTGTCGGACGTGAACGGGGGCGGCGTGCTCCCGCCGCGGTACATCAGCAGGTTGCGATAGCTGACGCCCGGCACGAATTCCCAGCTTCCGCCGCTGCCGTTCTCGCGACTGTTACTATCCCGACTGCCGAGCTGCTCCTGACAGGTGGCGAGCAAAGCCCGGGCTTCGTCGGTCGAAATGTGGCCGGCCGTGAAATCGCGCATGACCTGGTGCTCGATCGTCACCAGGTTGCAGCGGATCGCGCAATCGTTCGGACCCAACTGGATCGACTGGGCCGCGGCCTCCAGCGGAGCCCGACCGGTGAAATGGGCCAAGGGGTCGTAGCCCAATAGGCTCAGGTTCGCCACGTCCGAACCGGCGGGCAAGCTGGCCGGCACATGATTGGCCCGGCCGACCACCCCCGCGGCGGCCAGCGCGTCCATTGCCGGCGTGGCGGCGGCCTGGAGCGGCGTGCGGCCCCCCAGCGCCGCTTGCGGCTCATCGGCGCAGCCGTCGGGAATGACGATGGCGAACTTCATCGGACACTTTCTCGCTGGGCCAGGTTGAGTTGGGCCGCGCCGGCTTACTCGTCGACGCGCATCCGCACGCTGCCGCCGCGCAGGAACTGCAGCCGGTCGATGGTCTCGATCGCCCGGCGGGTGGCCCCCTCGGTCGTGCGATGGGTCATGATCACCAGCGGGACCACGCCGCTCTGCTCGTCGGCCTCGTGCTGGATCACCGAGGCGATCGAAATGTTCTGCCGCCCCAGGATGCTCGCAATCTCGGCCAGCACGCTGGGCCGATCCTCGACGTTGAACCGCAGATAATACCGGCCCGCCACCCGGGCAAAATCGCTCGCCGGCACCCGGGCTTTCTGCTGCGACCATAGTTCCAGCAGCCGAAAGGTGATCTGAGCCCGGCCCGCGACCATGTCGATCATGTCGGCCACGACCGACGAGGCGGTCGGCATCTGCCCCGCGCCCAGCCCGGAGTAAAACACCCGGCCCACCGCGTCTCCCACCAGACTGATCGCGTTGTACGCCCCGCGGACCTCGGCCAGCGGCGTGCCGATGCGGACCAACGTGGGCGAGACGTGCAGCTCCAGTCCCGTCTCGGCCAGCCGGGCCACGGCCAACAGCTTGATCCGGTACCCCAGCTCCTGGGCAAACCTCAGGTCGGCCTGGTCGAGCGTGTCGATCCCGCGGCGGGGAATGTCGCGCCAGGACACCCGGGCCCCAAAAGCCAGCTGAGCCAGAATGGCCAGCTTCTGGGCGGCGTCGGTGCCGTCGACGTCCATCGACGGATCGGCCTCGGCGTAGCCCAGCTTCTGAGCCTGCTGGACGGCCACGTCGTAGGCCAGCCCTTCGGCCTCCATCTGGGTCAGGATGTAATTGCTCGTGCCGTTGAGAATCGCGTCGATCGACACGATCTGATTGGCGGACAGGCAGGTGCTGATGTTGGCGATGATCGGAATGCCGCCGGCCACCGACGCCTCGAAGGCGATCGAGCGGCCCAGCTCCCGGGCCCGGTCGAACAGCTCGGGCCCATGTTCCGCCACGAGGGCCTTGTTGGCCGTAACCACATCCTTGCCTGCGGCCAGCAGCTCGAGGACGTAGGTCCGGGCCGGCTCCAACCCGCCGACCAGCAGGGCCACGACCGAAATCTTCGGGTCGGATGCGATCCGGCGGATGTCGTCCGAGATGCTCCCCTCGGGCAGCTCGACGGACCGCGGCTTGGCCACGTCGCGGACCACGGAGTGCACCAGCTCGAGCGGCCGGCCGGCATGCCGCGCGGTCCGCTCGCCATTCTCGACGAGCAGTCGGGCGACGCCCGTGCCGACCGTCCCCAATCCGACGATGGCGACCTGCGCTGGTTCCATAAAGCGTCACAAGCTCCCGACTTAGAATCGCATATCCTAGGCCGGGCAGCGGGCGGTCGTCAAGCGCTGTGCCGTGCCCGCAGCGGACCCGGCTGGGCGTGCCGCAAGCGCGGTTTGGTGCCGCGTGTCAAACACGCGCGCCGCCGCTATGCTGGACGAGCCCTGCTTGAGACGGCGAGCGACCTTTGCTCGCGCACGCCAACCCGAGGGCACGGCTGCCTGCGCGAGCCTTTTTTCCCGGCTTCATTTGTGTCCGGAGAATTCGATCCATGCGTCCCGTGAGCCGCGTCGCACCCGACTGGTGGGACTATACGACGCTCGATCCGGCCATCTTGAGCGACGCGGCCCGGCTCACCGCCGACGATCTGCCGGGCCTGGCCCGCGAGGGCTTCGCGATCCGCTTCTATGACACGCTGGAAGATTTCTATCTGGCCGAGGCCCTGGAATACATCACCGCCTGGCGGCAGGCGACGGCCGACAATCCGGCCGGCATTTGCGGGCCGATCGGCCCGACCGAGCAGTTGCCGCTCGTGGCCCGGCTGGTCAACGAGCTGGAGCTGGACCTGCGGCACTGCCATTTCTGGGGCATGGACGAGTGGGCCATCGATGGCCGCGAAGTGGGCGAGGACTTTCCCTTGAGCTTTGCCCGGGCCGATAAGGAGCTCTGCTTCGATCGCATTTCGCCGAAACTGCGGATGCCCGCGGCGAACCTGCACTTTCCTGCGGCAAAGCCGGCTCGTTACACCGAGAGCTTCGATCAGGCTCGCTGCCTGGTGATGCAGGGCGGGCAGGGGGAGGTCAAGCACTGGGCCTTCAACGATCCGCCCCGTCGGCAGGGCGCCGACACCGCCGAGCCGCCGCCGCCCGCCGAATATCGCCGCCTGGGCACCCGGGTGGTCGAGCTGCACCCGATGACGATCATCCAGAACGCCCGCACGTCGGGCGGCGGCGTAGTCTCGAACGTGCCGACCCAAGCGATCAGCGTGGGGCCGGTGGAAACCTGGAAGGCCGAGCGGGTGTCGATCTGGCACGCCGGCAATCACGACAATCCCTTTGGCCAGCGGCTCACGACGCTGATGATCTCGCAGCGGATCGCCGACAGCGCGGTGCCGATGTCGCTGTTGGCCGATCATCCCAACGTGCAATTCAACTTCTTTCGCGGCGGCATCGGCAGCTGCGCGGCCGAAATGCATTGAGCCCGGATTGCGCCAAATTCCGCGGTTTCCAGTTAAGCCCACCGGCGCCGTCCGGTGGCCCGCCCCGCGCGAACTCTCGCCTGCAAACCATCCCTCCATGAGCACTTCCCGCCCCAAACGCGTCCTTGCTATCGGAGCCCATCCCGACGACATCGAGTTCGTCATGGCCGGCACGCTGATCCTGCTGGGCCGCGCGGGCTACGAGCTGCACTACTTGAACCTGGCCAATGGCTGCTGCGGCTCGACCACGCTCAGCGCCCCCCACGCGGCCGAGCTGCGGCAGAGCGAGGCGATACGAGCCGCTGACCTGATCGGGGCCGAATTCCACGCCAGCTTGTGCGACGACCTGGCGATCTTCTACGACCAGCCCACGCTGGCCCGATTGGCCGCCATCGTTCGAGAAATCGAGCCCGAGATTCTGCTTACCCATCCGCCGGTCGACTATATGGAAGACCACACCAATGCCTGCCGGCTGGCCGTCACGGCGGCGTTCGTGCGCGGGATGCCCAATTTCCCACCGTTCCGCCCCGGCCGCCGGTCGAAGGGCCGGTGACGATCTATCACGCCCAGCCGCACGGCAATCGCGATCCGTTGGGCGCCGTCGTCCGACCCGGGGTCTGCGTCGACGTCAGCTCCGTGATCGACCAGAAGGTGGCCATGCTCGGTTGCCATCAAAGCCAGCAGGCCTGGCTCGACGCCAGCCAGCGCCTGGGCTCGTACATCGAAACGATGCAGGCCCTCAATCGCGAAGTGGCCCAAATGGTCGGCGGCTGCCAATACGCCGAAGGCTGGCGAAAGCACCTGCACCTGGGCTTCTGCGACGAGGCCGTCGATCCGCTCGCCGCGGCCCTCGGCCCGCTCGTGCGGCCGGTGGCCTAAGTTGCAGCCTCAACAGCCTGGCGGCGACACTCCGCTTTCGGCCACGGCCCAGGATCGCTAAGCTGATGCGATCCCGTCCCCTCGCACGCCCCCCGCGCAGCCGAGCCGCCATGTCCGAAGAACCGCTGATCGCCGTATTTGTCGATTTCGAGAACCTTGCGATCGGCGTGCGGCACATGAAGGCCGGCCCGTTCCAGATCCAGCTGATTCTCAAGCGGCTGCTGGAAAAGGGCCGGATCGTCTTCAAACGGGCCTATTGCGACTGGAGCAACTATGGCGACTCGGTCCGCGAGTTCCACGCCCAGGGCATCGAGCTGATCGACGTCCCCCAGACCAAGATGAGCGGCAAGAACAGCGCCGACATCCGGATGGTCGTCGACGCGCTCGACCTGTGCTACTCCAAGCAGCACATCGACGTGTTCGCCCTGATCTCGGGCGACAGCGACTTTTCGCCCCTGGTCTCGAAGCTCAAGGAGAACGACAAACGCGTGTTGGGCTGCGGGGTCAAGAGTTCGACGTCGGATCTGCTGATCTCCAACTGCGACGAGTTCATCTACTACGACGACCTGATCCGGGTGGCCAAGAAGACCCAGAGCCGGGGAACCGCCCGCCGGGCCAAGCCCAAGGACGCCAGCGCCCCCGAAGACAAAACCCAGGAAGCGATCGATCGCGTGCTGGAGGTGTTTCACAGCGTCGAGCAGGACTATGACCCGCTCTGGGGCTCGTCGCTCAAGCAGGCCCTCCGCCGGGTCTATCCCGGGTTCAACGAAGGCTACTACGGCTACGGCAGCTTTTCGGACCTGCTGGAAGACCTGAAGAGCCGGGGCCTGGTCGACCTCGACTACGACGAAAGCCGCGGCAACTACAAAGTCCTGCGGCCGAAGGACTGAGGCCGCGGCGAGCGGGCCGTCGTCGGCCGCGCCCGTCAGGGAATGGCGAATCCGCCGAAGGCGCTGCCGTAGGCCGGGGCGAGTGCCGAGCCGCCGCCATACACGGCGCCGCCGCCATAGAAGCCGTTCAGCGGGCCCAGTTCGTCCTGGTAGTACCAGTAGGGAATGTAGGGGCTCGGGCCGTCGTCGGAGAAGTACTTCGAGTAGGGAATTTTGATCGCGGCCTTGTGCTTCTTGTACTGGTCGACCCGGTGCCCCTTGGGGTTCGCCGTGTACGGCCCGTAGTCGAAGATCCAGTCGCTGCCTCGGGACGACGAGCCGGTAAAGAAAATCACCGCGGCCAGCAGCAGCACTCGCAGGGGCATCGGACCGACTCCGCTAAAAAACGGCTGACATCCAGGCAATCCGGAACACTCAAACATACGTCATGCTGCGCGCCCAATGGACCAAAAAACTGCCGAGCGGCCCACTACGTCGGCTAGCCAGCCGCCCGGATCCGACACGGCAATTTGGCCGCGCCGCACGGCCCAGCGGGGCATCTTTCCGCTCAATCCGCGGCGACCGCCGCAGCCCCTACGATCGCTCGAATTGTTGCCCTGCGACGCTCGGCTATAATAACGGGATTCCGAACAGGAGCGGTTCCGCCACGAGTCGCAACTCGTGGTTCACGGCCGGGCCCAGTCTCCGGGCCCAGTCACCGGGTACAGGGCTGGCGGGGCAATTGGGCAACGGTATGGGCGAGGAGTTCAATCCCTACTACAAATGGCTGGCGATCCCGCTCGAGGAGCAGCCGCCCAACCACTATCGCCTGCTGGGCGTGACGGCTTTCGAGTCGGCCGCCGACGTCATCGCCAACGCCGCCGATCAGCGGATGGCGTTTTTGCGGACGTTTCAGACGGGCCCCAAATCGCCCCTCTCGCAAAAACTGCTCAATGAAGTCGCCGCAGCCCGGGTAGTGCTGCTCGACCCCAAGCGCAAGTCGGCCTACGACGACTGCGCTGCGGACCGAGCTCGGCCGGTCACAAGCGGCGGTGCCTGCCCCGCCTCCCGTGCCGCCGCCCCAGCTCCGCTCGACCGTCAGACTTCCCGCCGGTCGCCGCTCCGCCCCCCGCGGTGGCACCGCCGCTGGCAGCTTTGCCAGGCATGTCGGCGCCCCCCGCCGTCGCACCGCCAGTGGCTGCTCCGCAGGCGACCGCACCGCGAGCGCCTGGAAACGGCGCCCTCCGCGCTGCAGGAACCGATCTATCCGATCTCCGTCCGCAAGTCCAAGGCCGAGGGCCCCCGCCGCCCGCAGCGCAAGTCCAACGGGCCGATCGTCCTGGCCGCGGTGGGCGCGGTGGCCGTGCTGGCGCTGATTGCCGTCCTGCTGGCCAGCAGCGGACGCTCGCGCGATGCCGTGGCACTCGACCATCAACCCCCCAGTATGGAAAGCGCGGAGGACGACGCCGATCCTGCGCCCGCCGAGCCGGCTACTCCACCTGCCGGTCGCAAGCCGCGTCATGGCCGCACCGAGCGGCCGATCAACGACCCCGGCACGGACCTGGAAAGCGAAACGGAGCCTCGGCCCAGGCGCTCCAAGGGGACCGAGGAGGTGTCGACGGTCACTCCGATCAAAGTCGATCCCGATGGCGGCGACGTTCCGGTCAAGCCGACGCCGACTCCCGAGCCCACGCTCCCCAAGCCTGACCCGCCGGCGCCTAAACCCGTCGAGCCGAAGCCTGCCGATCCCAAACCCGTCGAACCAAAGCCCGTCGAGCCCGCGCCGCCGAAGCCCGCACCAGCGGTGCCGGGCGGCGAACCGGCGAGCGTTGCCGACACGCGTTTGCCGGAGCCCTCCGCCGACGAGCTATCGGCCGCCAAGGCCCAAATCAAAGACGTGTACGCCAAGGATCTTGCCGAAGCCGCCAGCCCGGGCCTCAAGCGGCATCTGGCGGCCCAATTTCTCAAGCAAGCGGAGGCGGCCAGCGATCCGGCTCCGATTCGCTTCGGCCTGTACCAGACGGCGCTGCACCTGGCCGGCGAAGCGGCCGACGTCCAGTTGGCCCTCGATACGATCGAGTCCTGGTCGACGACGTTCGTCGTCGATCCCCACGCCCAGCGGCTATCGGCCCTGCAGCTGATGACCAAGACGGCCAAGCCGGCCGATCAACTGGCGGTCGGCCGGGCGGCCCTCGATCAGATTCAGCGGGCCACCCAGGCCGACGAACTGCCCATAGCCGAGAAGCTCGCCGCAGCTGGCCCAGACCGTGGCCACCAAAACTCACGACGCCGAGCTGCGCCGCAATTCGACCGCCCGGCTGGCGGAGATCAAGAAGATCGAACACCTGTGGACCCAGGCCAAGTCCGCCCGCGAGACGCTCAAAGAGAATCCCGATGACGAAGCGGCCAACCTGACCTATGGCAGCTACCTGTGCCTGACCCACGGCGATTGGGCCCAGGGCTTGCCGCTATTGGCCAAGGGCACGCCCGGCAAGCTGAGCGCCGCGGCCCGGCTCGACTTGCAACTGCCGGCTGATGCGACCGCCCAGGCCGAGCTGGGCGACGCCTGGTGGAATCTGGCCGGCGACGACAAATCCGTCGGCAAGGCACTCCTGCAGGAACGGGCCGGCCGCTGGTATCAGCAGGCCCTGCCGCACTTGAGCGGGCTGGCTCAAACCCGGACCGAAAAGCGGCTGGCCGAAATCGCCAGCCATGCCCACGAAGAACCGCTGGGCCGCAAGGCGCCCACGCTCACCGCCGGCAAGCAGCTCGACATTCCGCTGACCGCCGACGCCAACTCCACCGCCGTGCTGCACCTCCGCTGGATGCCGGCCGGCAAGTTCATTCAGGGCTCGCCCCCCAGCGAGCCGGGCCATCAACCGTTCGAGACCCAGCACGAGGTCGTGCTCACGCGCCCGTTTTTCATCGGCACCACCGAAGTCACCCAGGCCCAGTGGCAGGCCGTGATGGGGAGCAACCCGAGCCGCTTTCTCGGACCCGACGTCCCGGTGCATAACGTCTCGTACACGGCCGCCAAGGAATTTTGCGAGCGGCTCGATCTGCTCCCCGCGACGCGCGGCAAGTACCAGTTCCGTCTGCCCACCTCGGCCGAGTGGGAGTACGCCTGCCGGGCCGGCTCCAAGCACACCTACTGCTACGGCGACGACCCCGGCAAGCTCGGCGAGTACGCCTGGTACAAGGATTCGCAAAAGGGCGAAGGCGGCCCTCGGCCGGTGGGCCAGCTCAAGCCCAACGCCGCCGGCTTGTACGACATGCACGGCAACGTCAGCGAATGGTGTACCGATTCGTTCAGCAACCTGATCCTGACCACGCGGCAGGTCGACCCCAAGGGCTTTCCCGGCGTCAACCAGGTCACCCGCGGCGGCTATGGCATGTCGACCGCTCAGGAATGCCGCTGCGCCCAAATCTTCAACGACCCGCCGGGCAAGGCGATCGACGGCCTCGGCTTCCGCCTCGTTTGCGAACCGATCGGCCCGAAGAAAGACGCCCGGTAGCAACAAAGCGGAAGGAAAACCGCAAAGTCGCCCACTGAGCAACGACGCGGAAGGAAAACCGCAAAGTCGCAAAGACGCGAAGAAGAAAACGAAGAAGCGGCAGGGGGGACAAGGAGGAGGAGGAGGAGGAGACCAAGATCGCAAAGAGGGCCGCTAACGACCCTCACCGCCAAGGACGGCGGCCGTCAGATCGAGGTCGCACTGAGCCTGGTTCTGTTTTCATCGTTCTGCCTTCTGCCTTCTGCCTTTTGCCTTTTGCCTTTTACTCAGCACCGCCGCCAGCGGGCGGTGTTCGGATCCGACGTTATTAAGGATCGCGAACTCCGTCGGCGTCCAGGCATCATCGCAAAGGATGTGATCGAGCCGCAGACTGAACCAGCCGGCGAAATAGGTGCTGCCCAGGCCCCAGCCGGCCGTGTCGAAGGCATCGCTCAAGCGGCCGAAGTTGTCGCGAAACACGCGGCTCTCGGGCGGGGTGTTGAAGTCGCCCAGCACGATCACGTTCGACTCGGCGGCGCACCAGCGGCCGGCGATCTCGGCCTGCATCCGGCGGCCGTCGCTCGCGGCCTGCAGCGATTCGGCCCCGCGCCACCAGCCGCGCTGCACCATCCGCAGGGCCCAGCGGGGCGACATCAGGTGCAGATTGAAAACGTGTACCGCCGTGCCGTCGACGTCCAGCTCGTAGCGCCGCACGGCACCGGGATAGTCATCCAGCGCCGGGTCGGGGCAGACGTTCGCCGAGCGGATCGGATAGCGGCTGGCCAAAGCCAGGTAACTGTCCAGCTCGACGTACCAGCGCCGCGCCGAGCGGCTCTCCCGACCCGGCGCCGAGGATCACCGCCAGGTGCGACGACTCGACGTCCTGCATTGCCAGGATGTCCGGATCTTCGGCGACGACCAGTCGGTGAAGTGCGGCCGGATCGAGCGCCCAGCTGTCGCAATTCAGCGTCATGACGCGGAGCCGCGGCGGGCCCGTCGCCGGCGCGACGAGCATCCGCCAAGGGCAATGGACTCCCGACACCAGGAGCGCCGCCGCACCCACGGCGGCCAGCGCGCCCACGATGCTCCAGCGGCGGCGAAACAGCCCCGCCACGATCAATAGCGGCAGCGGCAGGACCCAAATCCAGCGGGGGGCAAACAGTGCCAGCGTTCCCCACCACTGATAGTCGGCCACAAAATGCAGCACGATCCATGCCCCGGCCAGAACGACGGCATAACCAACCACGGCGGCCCACCAGAGCCTGCCGGGCCAGCGCCTGCCAGCCGGGTGAGCCGACGTTGGATCGAACGACACCGAGCCGGTGGATGGTGAGGCAGGTTCGCCGGGTTCCGGCTCTGATCGCAGCGCGGCCAGCCAAACCCAGGCCACGAGCACCGCCTGCAGGGGCAGCCGCAACCAATAAGCCCAGACCGGCAGATGCAGCCCCGGCGCGGCCGAAGGGACGAGCGCCAGATAAACATTGGCGGGAAACACGGCCACCAGCAAGGCGATCAGCCCCCAGCCGGCCGCCCGCCGCAGCGGCGAGAGGAGCAGCCCGAGGCCGCCGGCAATCTCGCACGCGCCGCTCACCGCGACCAGCACGTCGGGCCGCGGCAAACCGGGCGGAACGATCCCGCGATAAAAACCGGGATCGACGAAGTGCAGCGTTCCGCCGACGACGAACAGCGCGGCGGCGGTCCACCGCAGCCGCCTCGCCCAACGATCGCCCCCGCTCGAATGCCGCATGTCGTCACGATAGCATGCCCTCGCTGCGGCCGACAACCGCGCGGGCTGGTTGTGCGACGCGCGCGGTCGCCGATTCGCCGGCCGACGACTCGCATGGACCCGCCGCTTGCGGCTGGGGTACAATCGTCGAGTCACTCGGAGGACAGGGGACCCACGATTCCCACGATATCTTGCGCCAGCGATACCCAGCGCGGCGCAGCCCAAGCGGAGCTTGTCGCATGCGAAACCTTTTCGTCCTGCTGGTCGTTGTCTCTTTGCTGCTGGCACCCTCGGCCGCACTGGCCCAGCGCGGACATGGTGGTGGAGGAGGCGGCTGGGGGGGCGGAGGTGGTGGCGGTTGGGGCGGCGGTCGGTCAGGCGGCGGATTCGGCTCGCCCGGCGGCGGCGGGTTTCAAGGTCACGGGGCCGGCAGCGTGAGTTCGACCAGCCGGCCGCTGGCCTCGGGCACTGCAGCCCGCGCGGCCGCTCCGGCTCACTTCAACCAAGCGGCCTACCATCCCCAGTTCAATAACCGGCCGATGTATCACGGTAACTGGTACCACGGCGATTGGCACGGCCACGGCGGCGTGCCTTGGGGCTATCGCCCCTACGGCTGGGGTTGGGGGGCGGCTGGGGCTATGGCCCCGGTTGGGGTCTGGGAGTCGGTTTCGGACTGGGCGTGGGCTTGGGCGTCGGCGCGATGGCGCTCGGCTCGCCCTGGGGCTGGGGTTATTACAGCTATTACAATCCCTATTGGGCTCCGGCCTACGGCAACACGTACATCAACTATTCGCAGCCGATCGTCATGGCGCAGCCGGTCGCACAGGTGCAGCAGTCCGCGGCCCCAGCCCCCGCCGGCTACAACGCGGCCGGCTACAATCCCTACGGCGCAGGCTCCGCCGCCCGCGGCGGCCGTCGATCCCGCCACGCAGGCCAAGCAGAACGAAGCGCTGGCGATCTTCGACAACGCCCGCAACTTGTTCGCCCGCGGCGATTATAAGACAGCCCTCGCCCAGACCGATCGGGCGATCAAACTGGTGCCGAATGACTCGATCATGCACGAGTTCCGGGCCCTGTGCCTGTTCGCCCTGGGAGATTATCAACCGTCGGCGGCGGCCGTGTATGCGGTGATTTCGGTCGGGCCGGGCTGGGATTGGACGACGGTCAGCAACCTGTATCCCAACGTCGACGTTTACGCCCAGCAACTGGCGGCCTTGGAGAACTACACGGTTCGGCATCCCGAGGCCCCTGGTCCGAAGTTCCTGCTCGGCTACCATTATCTGTTGGCCGGCCACAACGATCAGGCGGCCGCGGAATTCGAGCAGGTCGTCCAGATCCAGCCGAAGGACCAGCTTGCGGCCCAGTTGCTCAAGGGTCTGACCACCCGCGGCGATGTGCCGCAGCCGGGCCCGCCGGCCGAGCCGGCTCAGCCGGTCGAGGCGGCCAGCGTCGTCGGCACGTGGAAGTCGAGTCGCGGTGACGGCTCGAACTTCGTGATGAACTTGGGGGCCGACAACAAGTTCACCTGGAAGGTCAGCCAGCCGGACAGCAAGCAGCAATCGATGAACGGCACCTACACGCTGGCCGACAATTACCTGATCCTCAAGGCCAGCGACCAGAACACGCTCGTCGGACAGGTCGAACTGACGGCCAGCAACCAACTGAAATTCAAGCTGGCCGGCAGCAACCCGGCCGATCCCGGACTGACCTTTACCCGATAGAACCGTGCCGCTGGCCCTTTCCCCGCGGCAACGGACGCGCGGGAACCATCCCGCGGCAACCTTGCACCGCGGAGACCGGCCATGCCCAGCGTTTTCGTCTTCAATTCTGAGGGGCAACTGGTCGGGCCGGTCGAATCGCCGCGCGTCGAGCGGAGCGATGCCGAGTGGCAGCGTCTGCTCACGCCCGAGCAGTACGAAATCTCGCGCGGCAAAGGGACCGAGCGGCCGTTCTGCGGTACGCTGCTCGACAACAAGCAGTCCGGCGTCTACAGCTGCATCGGCTGTGGGCTGCCGCTGTTTTCGTCGCAGGCCAAGTTCAATTCCGGCACCGGCTGGCCCAGCTTTTTCCAAGCGGTCGGGCCGGGCAATGTCGTCGAGCAGCCCGACCCTAGCGGCGGCCGCAGCCGGACCGAAATTCTCTGTGCCCGTTGCGACGGCCATCTGGGGCACGTGTTTCCCGACGGTCCGCCGCCAACCGGCCGGCGGTTCTGCCTCAATTCGGCGGCTCTCAGCTTCACGCCCGAGGGCGAAACGGCGCGGCTCGCCGATCCGGCCGCCGACAGCGCCGCAGCGCCCGCGACGGCCACTGCTGTGTTTGCCGGCGGCTGCTTCTGGTGTACCGAAGCGGCCTTCGAGCAACTGGCCGGCGTGCGGGACGTCGAGAGCGGCTATGCCGGCGGCGCCGCCAACACGGCCGATTATCAGAGCGTCTGCCGCGGCAACACCGGCCATGCCGAGGTGATCCGCATCACCTACGATCCGCAACAGATCAGCTACGATCAGTTGCTCGACGTGTTCTTTCACGCCCACGATCCCACGCAGCTCGACCGTCAGGGAGCCGACGTGGGCACGCAATATCGCTCGTCCATTTTCTATGCCGACGAGGCCCAACGGGCCGCGGCCGACAAGAAGATCAAGACGCTCGACCAGCAGGGCGCGTTCGGCCGGCCGATCGTCACCCGGCTCGAGCCCTTGGTGAAGTTCTACCCGGCCGAGGCCTATCACCAGGATTACGCCCGGCTGAACCCCGACCAGCCGTACATCCGTTTTCACGCGGTCCCGCAGGCCTGTCAGGTGCGGGAAAAATTTCCACAGTGGATCAAGCCGGGCTCGTGAGGGGCTTGGACCGCCGGGCTGCGGCGTTTTGCAGTCTCTTTCTTCCCGCCAGGCAAATCGGCGACGCTGCGCATGCCCACGCCGCGCGCGATAGCAGCCTCAACCTGCGAAAGTTTTCGCCGCCCGGGGGGCCGGTCGCGGAATTCCCGGCGAAGGCGGCCTTCCGCAATTCCGGCCGTTTAGGGTACCCTTCGCCCCCCTGGCAATTGGCCGCCAGGCCAAAACGTCGCCGACCGTGGTTGAGGAGAGCTTCATGCCGGCAGCAGGACAGGCTGGGGTGGATTGCGATTTGCCCAGGCGGCGGGAAGCGGCGCCGCGGATTGCACGACGCTGGGCACTCGGGCGCTCGCTGGCTTGCTGGCTTTCGGTCGCTGGCGCGGCGCTGCTCGTCTGTGTGCTCGCCGGCGCGGCTCGGGCCGACGGGGACGAAGCGGCCAAGAGCGGCGTCCAGCTTCCGCCCGAGCATCCGGTCCGAGTCGAGGTCAGCGTCGAGCTGGTCGAAGTCTCGCAGATCGTCGACCGCGATCAGAAATTCGAAGTCGAATTCTACGTCTACTACACCTGGCACGATCCGCGGTTCGCCTTCGACCCGCAGCGCGAGGGAACGCCGCGCAAGTTGATCAATGCCGACGACATCTGGAACCCCGATCCGCAACTGCTCGACGAGCTGGACGTCAGCATCCGGGGCGGCAAGGTGGTTCACGTCTATCCCGACGGCAAGCTCTGCTTCAGCCGCTACTATCGCGGCACGATCGCCGGCTCGCTCGACCTGCACGAGTTTCCGCTCGACAAGCACCAGTTGGAAATCGACCTGGAAGAATCGGTCTTCGAAGCCGATCAGGTCGTGTTCGTGCCGGGCGAGGTCCGCGCCTCTATCCCGACCGCGCGGTGCCGCACGGCTGGAAGCTGGCCGACATGACGTCCGAGGCCAAGACCTCGCACTACTCCAAGACCGGCGAAAAATATTCGCTGCTCCGGGTGAGCCTGGCGGTCGACCGCGACCCGCACTATTACATGTGGGCGATCGTGCTGCCGCTGATTCCGATCGTGGCCACGGCCTGGTCGGTCTTTTGGATGAACCCCAAGGAGTTTGCGCGCAGGTGAGCACCGGCATCACCGCGATGCTGACGATCGTGGCCTACCGGATTTCGATCGACAGCAGCCTGCCCCCCTTGAGCTATCTGACGCGGATGGATTTCTTTTTGCTCAGTTGCCAGATCTTCGTGTTCGGCGCGTTTATCGTCGTCGTGGCCATTCACGTGCTGCACGTGATGCACACCGCCGAGACCCGCGCCGCCGTCGCCCGGATCACGGCTGGCTGCCGCTGGATGCCGCCGCTATTGCTGACCGCCACGTCGCTGCTGCTGACGCTGCTGCCGGCGAAGTTCGGACACTGGATCCTGCTGGCGTCGGTCGCCTCGGTGATCGTCTGCTATCCGCCGCGGCCGGCGGCGGTGCGAATGTGGGCCCGCCTGCTGCTGCACCCGGAAAGCCTGCTGGCGGCCGAGGGGCACGCCGACGAGCCGCAGCTGGCGGTCGAACTGGCCGACGGCGGCGAAATCCGGCCGCCGCTGCAACCGCGCCGCCGGGCCAGCTGAGCCCAGAGCGCGCAGCCACCTCACGCACCCGCCGGGTGCTTCGGATTTCGATCGGCAGCAACGGCCACGGCTCGGCGACTGAACTACTACCGGCTGAAGCCGGTAGGTTGGAGGACAAATCGTTGCTCCGGACTGAAGTCCTGCGCTCACGATTTTGTAATTCGGAAATTGTCGCCGCCATCATCGGGCTCGGTGCCCTCTTGCTGGCGGATGTATTCTTGGATCACCTCGTCGGTCACGTTGCCACTCGACGCCACGAAATACCCGCGGGACCACAGGTGCCGGCCCCAGAACGCCTTTTGCAGATGCCTGAACTCCATCAGCAGCTTCCGCGAACTCTTGCCCTTGATGTACTGCATGATCTTGCTCGGCGCCAGGTTAGGCGGGCACGACAGCAGCACATGCACGTGGTCGCGGGAAACCGAGCCCTCCAGGATCTCAATTTCGTTGGTTCGACAGACCTCTCGCACCAGTTCCCGCAACCGCATTCCAACCGCATCGACCAGAACCGGCTTTCGGTATTTTGTGATCCAAACGAAGTGGTACTTCAGGTCAAAACGGCTGTGCGAACCCGTCCGGTATTTTTCCATCCCCCAATTTTAGCAAAGCGGACAACCTAAAAGGCTTCGCCTAAAGGCGAGGGATTTTGACCCATCGCAAGGACATTAAAACAGCGGCGGGCGCCCCAGTTGCCGCCGCACAACCGCCCATTGGCCGACGTGCATCAGGCAGTGGCCGGCAATCGCGGCGTAGACCACGCTGCCCACGTCGGGAGCCCACTCCATGCCCGACGGTTTGTCGAAGTCGGCCTCGCTGAGCTTGGCGAGTGCCGCCAGGCTCGCGGCCCGCTGCTCGCCTTGGACCCGGAGCAGTTCCGCTTTGTTGCTGAAGGCCTGGGGGTCGTTGCTCTTCGCCGTCTCGGGCGTGTATTTCTCGGCGAAGCCGGCGGGCAGCGGCGGCATCGAGCCGGGCGCGACCTTATCCAACAGCTGATTCTCGGCCACGATCAAGTGCCCCAGCTGCCAGTTGATGTGGTTGCACTCGGGAGCCGGTCGATGCAGCAGGTCGGCGTCGCTCAGATCGCTCACGTATCCCGTGGCGATCATGCTGCTCATGTTGCTCGCCATCTTCAGTGCGTCCTGGACTTTCATTCGAGACCCTTTGTGGCTGGCGTGTGTTGGATGGGGGGGCGCGGCCGCCCGGCAGCGAACTGCGGCGGGGAACCCTGTCACGAGAGCAGGGCATTGTAGCCGAGCGATCTTCGGCCGCCAACGTGCCCGCAGCGCACTTGATACCGCTGCGCAAAGCGCCTCAATGCCCCAGCTGTTTGCGCGTGGCGCTGAACGGATTCGAGGCCGCCTGCGCCGGCCCGAATAGTACGCGCCCCCCATTTCCTGCTCGTGCAGATTGTCGTGCAGCGAGCGGAGCTCCTCGTACGACCAGGTCTCGATCTCGTAACTGACGGAAATCTGATGCCCGTGATTGGGGCCGCGAGATGGGCGATCACCCGCTCCCGGGAAGGATTCCAATCCTCGTCGATCGACCAGTGATTGCCGCGGAGGGGATAGTGCCCTGTCGATTCGACCCGGGCTTTTTCCGGCACCCAGCCGGGCGGACGCTCGTCGATCCCCTTGATCAGCCAGCCGAACGTCCACATGTCGAGCGGCGTCGTGCAGCCGGTCGTGAACGAGCGGACGATCTCCTGATCGCGCACGCAGATCACCTTCGGCAGCGGCTGGTCGGCCACCTGGGCGGCCACTTCCTCGGACAGCGTGCGGAGCGCTTCGCGATCGACGATCTGCAAGTGGTTTTCTGGACCGGAGCCGATTTTCCAGCCGCGGCTGCGGAGCTTTTCGAAATCGCCCCCGGGCCGCCGCAGCCGGGCCAGTTCGCGCTCGCACCGCGGACAGTCCTTGCCGACGATCAGCAGCACCCGGGGCGGTTTCGAGGTGTCGGCCGGCCGGGCCTGTTCCGCTTTGCCCGCTTCACCGCCGGCGGCTGTTTGGGCAGCGGCCTCGCCGGCCGACGATTGTCCGGAAGTGGCTTGCTGCCCGGCCGCGAGGGCCGGCAGCAGAACGAGGAGCAATGGCAGGTGGCAGAGGCAAAGGCGGCGCATATTCCATCCGCGGCGAAAGAGTGCTGCGTGGTCGTCTTGCATCCGCCTGCAAGCCGCTTCGAGTATAGTCGCGGGCTCCATGAAAGCCAGCGCCGCGGTTTGCCCTGGGCCGCGCGATTTGACCGGCCGGCCGGTTCGCTATAATCGGGCCCATGGACCTGACGCGCCGGCTGGAACGGGTCAATCATCCGGATCGAACCTGGGAAGAATCGCGGATCCGGGACTGGATCTACGCGATGCATAAATCCGCAACCCCTGTATCTGGCCTTCGTCCAGGCCAAACGCGAATTCCACGCCGCGCCGCAAGCTCCGGGCCGGCGTGAGCGGCTGCGGGCAGCCTTCGTCGCCCTCCGCGATTGGTCGTGCGACCAGGGTTACGGCGATGTCATGCGCGAAACGTTCGACGTGCTGATCGACGGGATGGACGGCACTAGCGACTGCACTTTCGATTTCGGCCGCTAAAGGTCGCCCGGGCGGGGTGGCGGGAGTCGCTTTTTTCGCGGGCAGCCGGGCCCGGTTCCGGGTAGGATGAAATCATCTTGTCGCCCACCGGCAGGAGACGTATGTTGCGGCCTGCCCGGTGGGGCCTGCCCCGCCCGCGGACCCATCCTCGATCCCTTCCGCCCCAGTAATTTCGGGAGATGCATCCTTGTCGCACGATCACTCGCACCAGCACGGCCACCACGACCAGCACGGCAGCCACCGGCAGTATGAGCTGGAGAAGGCCAAGAAGCGGGCCTTGCACAAGGACTGGCGAACCTGGGTGGTCGTCCTGCTGATGGTCGGGCTGATCGGGGCCTACCTGGCCTCGATGGACGAGGCCCTCTCGCCCGTCAAAGAGCCCGGCCAAAAGCCGGGCACCGCCGCGCCGATGCCGGCCGCTCCTTGAACGGCCGCAGGGCTGACACGGCATGGCCCTCGATTTTTCGATCCTCCGGCATTTGCGGCCCGTTCCGGCGATCGTCTGGGCAGCGCCGGCCGGCGCTGGGGCTGGCGGCAGGATTGGCCGGCCTGGCGAGCGGCGGCGGCGTTCAGCGGCACGGCCGGGTCGTCGAGTTCTGGGGCGGGGCGGTCACCGGGCTGCTCCGCCACGCTCCGCTGATTCGCGGGGCCCTGGCCATGACGCTGGGCCACGTCGTTCTCGGACAATCAACGCGCGAACTCGACCGCTGCCGCGCACATGAGCTGGTTCACGTGCGGCAGTACGAGCGCTGGGGGCCGCTGTTCTTGCCGGCCTACATGGGCTGCTCGCTCGTCCTTTGGCTTCGCGGCCGGGATTATTACCTCGACAATCCATTCGAGGTCGAAGCCTATCGCCAGGCGCCTAGCGACCGCGCCGCAGCGCCCAGCGGGCAGTGGATCTGCCTTCGCTTCACACACCCGGCTTTTTGTGGGTTTTGGGCCGCTGGAAATCCTGCTCGAAGCGGCGCAGGTCGGTCTTCAGCTTGGGGGGCTCGGCTTCCGAGTCCTGACTTGCCCCGGTGGCAGACTCCTCGGCGGGCACCGCAGCGACGGCGCATGCAGAAGCTGCCGTGGCTGGCCGCTTAAAGATCAATTGGTACTGACCTCCGTCCGCTTGCTGTGCGGAAACCAACTCCCAACCGAGTGCGCTTGCTTATCCAGTTCCTGGGCCAGCGCCGCGCTCGCAATGAAGCGCAGCGCGCGTAGGTCCAGTGCTGCGGTGTCGTTTCGCCGAAGGCAGCGTTCTGCCGCAAACTGGACCAGACCCCCATCGCGACCAGCGCCGTCAGCAGCGCTCCAGCCGCCGCCGCCCCCAACAACTGGGCCGTCGGCGCTTCGAGCCGCAAAGCACCGGGGCGTGCCAGTCGACTCGCGCGGCGGAGCTCCGGATCGGCCGGCGAACCGTTGGCAAAGTAGGCCGCGGCTTCGGCCTCCCAGTTCGTAGCGCCCTCGACAGGCGACGAAGCCGGCGGTTCCCCAGCACGGCGCTCCGCAATGCGGCGATCCAAAGTGCGGGCGTCGGGCGTTGCCGCGACAAATTGGGGCCGTTCGCCGACGATCGTTCCGCCGGCTGAAACCAATTCTCCGCATCCCGGGCAGACGCCCGTCGTTGCACAGGTACGACCAGCTGACGCCCGCAGCGACCGCAGCGAATGATCATATGCGCCTCGAACGGGCTCTGGCGGCGAGCGGGCCGCGCAGTTGCCTCGGGTTGGATCGGTTCCGGTCGTCAGTCGTGCGCCAAAATTCTACAGGCACCCGCGGCGCGAGCCAAGTTGCGCCCAGCTCGCGCGGTGTGTACGGCAGCGCACGGCGAGCGCACGGAATCGAAGCACGGGAGTTTCATACCCATTCCACACACGATTCTCGCGCGGACTTAACAATCGCGTCGCCCGCGGCAAATCCAACGGGGGGCGTCGTACCTAACCATTGTTAGAGTTGGGCCAGAATGCTTTGCCATGCTGAAGTGCGCCCCTAGAATGCGCCGCGTCGCACCCGCTGTCCGGTCGCGCCTTTGCCCGGCGTGCTGCTCGGCGGAGGCGACGTGCGCACCGCTCACCCGGAGACATTTCCCCGTCGGGATGAGCATAGTGGCCCCAGGAGTCTGGCCATGCTGACCGCCCCCGAGCCTTCCGCGGTGTCCACGGCCGAGGATACGTTGCCCGTGGTCCTGGTGGTGGACGATTCGCCGATCGATCGCCGGCTGGCGGGCGGTATTTTGCAGCAGCGGGGCGGGGTCCGCGTCATCTATGCCCAGCACGGGGTCGCGGCGCTTGAGGTACTCGAGCGGGAAGCGGTCGCGCTGATCGTCACCGACCTGCAGATGCCCGAGATGGACGGGCTGGAATTGGTGGCGACCGTGCGGGGGCGGTATCCGCTCGTGCCGACCATCTTGATGACGGCTCACGGCAGCGAGGAGGTCGCGCTGCAAGCCCTGCGCCGCGGGGCCGCCAGCTATGTGCCCAAGCGCAAGCTGGCGAGCGACCTGGCCGATACGGTCAAAGACGTGCTGCGGATCACGCTCAATCGCCTGCAGCTGCAGCGGCTGAGCCAGCATTGGACGCAGACCGAGTTTCATTTCTGCCTGGAGAACGACGCGACGCTGATTCCGCTGCTCGTTTCGCACCTACAGGACTACCTGCAAACGGTCCAACACTGCGACGAGACGGAGCTGGTCCGCGTCGGCGTCGCGCTGCACGAAGCCCTCCGCAACGCGATGCACCACGGCAATCTCGAGCTTGACTCGGAACTGCGCCGCGAATCGCACGAAGACTACTACCGCCTGGCCGACGAGCGCCGCGACCAGGAACCCTACCGCAACCGGCGGGTTTATGTGACCGCCCGCGAATCGCGCGACACCGCCTGCTATACGATTCGCGACGAGGGGCCCGGGTTCGACCTGGCCCTGGCCAGCGTCGACCCGACCGACAGCAAGAACCTGGATCGGCCGGGCGGTCGCGGACTGTTTCTGATCCGCACGTTCATGCACGACGTCCAGTTCAACGCCCGCGGCAACGAGATCACGATGACCCACCGCCGCAGCACCGCCGATTCCACGGACGAACCCTGGCGCACCGAGTTGCATCCCCCGGCCTGAGGCCGGCCGAAGTTTCCTCCAACCCGCCACTCCCCGGAACAGAATTCGCACCACAAAGGTTGCCCCCAGTCATGATGGAAATCAAAGTCGTCCGCTACGAAAACGACGTCGTCCGCGTCGACGTGCTCGGCTCGATCACGCGCGACGGCTGGGGCGGCCATCGCGAGCCCCTGGCCAACGTGTTTGGCGACGACGTCTACCGCCAGACCGTGCTCTTGAATTTGGGCAATTCGAATCACCTCGACTCGACCGGCGTCGAATGGCTGCTCACGGCCCACCGGCGATTCGTTCAGAACGGCGGCAAGCTGATTATCCATTCCGCCAAGCCGATGATGCAGCAGATCCTGAAGATGATGCGGATGGATCTGGTTTTGAATCTGGCCGCCGACGAGGAAAAGGCCCGCGAATTCGCCCAGGGAGCGCTCAATGCAGAACCACAAAAGTAGCTCGCTCGCGCCGCCTCCCCGCCGCGGAGCCGATCCGCCGGTCCTGTTCGAGCTGAGCGATCTGCCGACCGAGCAAATCGTCGAGAACCTGCTCGACGAGGCGATCGACGCCGGCGCCAGCGACCTGTTCATCGGCTGCAGCGAGCAAGAGGTCGAAGTCTCGATCCGCAACCTGGGCATCGTCAAGGTCATTGCCACGCTCCCGCTGGAAACCGGCATCCGCTGCATGATGCACATCCGGGCCGCCGCCGGGATGAAGTTCCACGAGAAGCGCGTGCCCCAGGACGGTCGCTGGATCCGCCGCCGCGCCGACGGCCGGGTGATCGATCTGCGGCTCAACACCATGCCCACGGTCAATGGCGAGAGCTTCGCCATCCGGCTGCTGGATCGAGACACGCAATTGCACGATCTGGACAAGCTCGGGCTCGTCGGCCCGCAGTACGACGCCCTGACCACCATGCTCCACAGCCCCAGCGGGCTGATTCTGGTGACCGGACCCACTGGCTCGGGCAAGACGACCACCCTGTACGCCTGTTTGCGACACCTGAACGACGGCCGGCGGAAGATTCACACGATCGAAGACCCGGTCGAATTCACGTTTCCCGGCATGCGGCAGAGCGACGCCGGGCACGTCGATTTTCACGAGTTGCTCCGCGGCGTGCTCCGCCAGAGCCCCGATGTGATCATGATCGGCGAGGTCCGCGACAAGGAAACCGCCGAAACCGCGGTGCGGGCAGCCAACAGCGGCCAGCTGGTCTTTGCCACCCTGCACGCCCCGATCGCCGCCGCCGCCGTGCAGGCGATGATCACTCTGGGCGGCTCACCCTACTTCTTGTGCGCTTCGCTACTGGGTGTCGTCGGTCAGCGGCTGATGCGGACGATCGATCCCCAAACCCGCACGCCGATGGACCTGTCCGACGCCCCGCGGACGTTCGAAGAGGTGGCCCCCTGGCTGAAGCCGGGCGAGGGCCGCACCATTTACGCCGCCGCCGAAGACGGCAATGGCAACGACGGCTATGCCGGCCGCACCGGGGTGTTCGAGGTCCTGACGATTTCGCCCACGCTCCGCGAGCTGATCCTCAAGGAAACGCCCGCCAGCGTGCTGACGCAAAAGGCGATCGGCGAAGGGATGATCGATTTCCGCCGGGCCGCATTGATCAAGATCGCCCAGGGCCTGAGCACCTTCGACGAGATGTTCCGGATCGTGCCGACCGGAGACATGTGGGTCCACGAAGAACCGTCGGCCAAGTGAAACCGCCGACTACCGCGCGGTTTCGGCCCTTTGCCCCATCTTTTTAGGAGGATCGGTCATGTTCATCAGCCTTGGAAGACTGCCAGCCGCCGGCCTGTTGGCGGCGCCGCTCGCAACCCTGATCCTGTCCGCGGCCGCGCTGGCCCAGGCTCCCGTCGACCCCAACGCTCCGGATAAGAAGCCGGAGCCGATGCTCAAGGTCTACGCGCTCAAGAACATCACCGCGCAGGAGATCATCGTCGCCAACGGACTGCGCCTGCCGCCCCCTGGCAATCAGCTCCGCAGCGTGCGACTGGCCCAGAACGACCGCGGCAAGACGCTCTTCGTCCGCGGATCCGCCGAAGAAGTCGCCCAGATCGACGAGTTGATCAAGTTCCTCGACGTCGCGCCCGACAAGCTCGTCAAGGGCGACGCCGCCGGGCTGTACCTCATTCCGCTGGCCCACGTCGAAGCCCGGACACTGCTCAACCTGCTCACGCAACTGGGCCTGCGGGCCGGAGTGCTGCAGGTCGGCAAGCACGGCTCGATCGTGGTGCTCGATCCCGACTCGCGCAAGGACATCGAAGCCGTCGTGGCCAGCGAAGAAGCCACCGCCGCCGAAAAAAGCAGCGAAGCCGAAAACAAGTAGCCGGCGGCACCCCGCTGCCGTCCAGTCCCTCTCGGCGGTCGTTGACAAGCGCCGCGGGATCGGCCAACTTGGCCGGCGGACCGAGTCGCGCACTTTGTGGAAAGTCCGCGCGCCGGCAAGTCGATCGAGTCCTGCGATGGCCGACAGCGAGCCAATACCGGCGCGATTCTTGAGCTGCGATTGGGGCACCTCGCGGTTGCGGGTCCGCCTGGTTGCCTGCGCGGACTCGAATGCGCACCGAAGCCGTCCTGGTCCAGTACGTCTCGGCCGAAGGGGTGGCTCAGCTCGCCGCCGCGCCGGCCGATCAGCGAGCCGATGCCTTTCGCCAGGCGCTGGTCCGCGCCGTCAATCAGATCGAGGCCAGCTCCTCCGCCGGCGGACCGCTGGGCGACCTCCCGATCGTGATCTCGGGCATGGCCGGCTCGTCGATCGGCTGGCAGGAATTGCCCTATGCCAGGCTGCCGCTACCGCTCGACGGCCGCGGACTGGTCTGGCGATCGCTCGGCCCGCTGGCGCTCGGCCGAGGGCAAGTGCTGCTGGTTTCCGGCCTGGCCAGCGGCGACGACGTGCTGCGGGGCGAAGAGATCGAGGCCCTCGGCGCGGCCCGGCTGCTGGCCGGCGGTCCGTTGGCCGACGAGGGCATCCTGCTGCTGCCCGGCACGCACTCGAAGCACATCCACGTGCGCGCTGGTCACATCGTCGGCTTCCGCACGTTCATGACCGGCGAGCTGTTCGAGGTGCTCGGCCGGCACAGCGTGCTGCGGCACAGCCTGGCCAACGCAGATCAACCGGCCGACGAGGGTCCGCACAAGAACTCGACGGCCGCGGCCGCTAGTTCGCCGACGCCTTCCGCCCAAGAACTGAACTACTACCGGCTGAAGCCGGTAGGTTGGAGGAAAAATCGTTGCTCCGGACTGAAGTCCTGCGCTCACGATTTTGTAATTCGGAAATTGTCGCCGCCATCATCGGGCTCGGTGCCCTCTTGCTGGCGGATGTATTCTTGGATCACCTCGTCGGTCACGTTGCCACTCGACGCCACGAAATACCCGCGGGCCCACAGGTGCCGGCCCCAGAACGCCTTTTGCAGATGCCTGAACTCCATCAGCAGCTTCCGCGAACTCTTGCCCTTGATGTACTGCATGATCTTGCTCGGCGCCAGGTTAGGCGGGCACGACAGCAGCACATGCACGTGGTCGCGGGAAACCGAGCCCTCCAGGATCTCAATTTCGTTGGTTCGACAGACCTCTCGCACCAGTTCCCGCAACCGCATTCCAACCGCATCGACCAGAATCGGCTTTCGGTATTTTGTGATCCAAACGAAGTGGTACTTCAGGTCAAAACGGCTGTGCGAACCCGTCCGGTATTTTTCCATCCCCCAATTTTAGCAAAGCGGACAACCTAAAAGGCTTCGCCTAAAGGCGAGGGATTTTGACCCATCGCAAGGACATTAAACGCCTTCGACGAGGGGATTCGCCTGGGCGCCGGCGAGCCGCTCGCGGCGGCCCTGTTTCGAGTGCGCACGTCGAGCTTGCTGGCCGGCCGTTCGCCGGCCGAGTGCCGCGAGCTGCTCAGCGGCATCTTGATCGGAGCCGAGCTTGCCGCTTTGGCCACAGCCGAGTTTTCCCGGCTGCCGGTCGTGCTGGCTGCTCCCGCTGAACTCGCGCTACCGTACTGCCAGGCTGCCGATCTCGTCGGTCTTGCTCCTCGGCTCACAATCATACCGGCGACAGACGTCGCCCGGCTGGCCGTCGTCGGTCAAGCGCTCATCCTGCCGCAGCTGCTCTCGGGGTGATGGCTCACCGTGCCGATCTCTGCCAAGCGATCGCGCTCGGCAACTCTCGGCAGCGTCCCGGCCTGAATGCAAAGGGCTTGACGGCTGGCAGATCGGGACTCAAACGTCAATTCGCCCTCCACCCCGAGCGAGAGTGGCGGACTTGGCAGACGCGCTGGACTTGGAATGCCATTCCGTCGGTCGACGCATCTCCCGGCCTGTGAAGTATTTCCTTCACGGGCCTTCTTTCACGACTTGGCACTACTGGTCACTGGCGGTCAGGTGGATGCCAAACGTGCGGGCGACATCATTGGCGGCCGCCACGACGCCCCGTTGTTCAGCCGTGCCACCGACGACCACCGGCTGGCCGACCAAGCGCGGATTGTCCCGCTCTTCGATCGAGGCGTAGAAGGCATCCAGGTCGCGGTGCAGGCTCAGCAGGGGTCCCTTGCGGGGCCATGATACCTGAGCAAGCCATGGTACCTGAGCAAATGGTGCCGCGGGAACATGCACGACGAGCCGCCGGTGAGCCTCCAAGAGCGTGCCGACAGGATGGGCCGGCACAAGAGTCGCACACCGCGCAAAAAAAGAAAGACCGGCCGCTGCAAATCCGGCGGAAACTTGGGCTGTTGTACAGCGCCCCGGCCTTCGCGGCTGACTGGCGAACTGGGCCACGGGCGGCCGCTGGTTCCGTCCCGCCGCTTAGGTACACTATGGGGATGAACTCGCGTCAATTCAGGCTGCGATCGATTTTCGGTTGGACGGCAGCACTGGCGATTCTGACGGCAATTTATCGATCATACGGAATCGCAAGCGTATTCGGGCCAGCCTGCATCCTCGTCGCGGCCTCGCGCGTCTCGTTAGGGGTTCGCCAGAAGCAAACACATCGAAACGCCTGACGGCCGTCGGGCTGGTCTCCATGGCGTTCTGACGTCAGGCTGCTTACATGCCATGTCCGCTCTCCGCTGCTGCCGTTTTCACTAATCATCGGAACCGCCGTCGGCCCTAGCGGTACTGGCACTCTGTTCTAGCGCAACGATGGCCGAAGACCATTACAGGACGCTAGGGGTTAACTTCGACGCTTCGGCGGCCGAGATCCAGAGGGCGTACCGCGATCTCGCTCGGAAATATCATCCCGACCTCCATCCCGACGACAAGGAAGCGACCCGGCGGTTTCAGCAACTGCAAGCCGCCTTCGACGTGCTCCACGACGCCAGCAAGCGCCAGCACTACGATCGCTCGCTCGACCCGATCGAGTTTCGCCGCGCCCGCGAGGAACGCATCTGGCGCGAATCGGCGACGCATCGCGGCGAGGGGCGAGCCCACGAAACGCCAGAGGCCGCCGCGACGGCACCGCACGGCGACCGCGAGGATGCTCCCGGGCGGCACTCGGACCACGCAAGCCCCGCTGCCACCAGGCGGGCGCCCGCCGCCTGGCTGTGGGCCAGCCGGGCACTCGCTCTTTGCGCGGCGTCGCTGGCCGGTTATCTGCTCTGGGCTTCGGTCACCCACGGCGCGACGTTGCTCGGCTGCGCCGAAGCTTGCCGAGACCACTGCGACGCCGTGCTCGCGAGTCGCGGGGCACGATGGCTGGGGCTCCCCGTGGGTTTGCCTGGCGTCGTGGTTTACGGCTCGCTGTTCGCGGCATTGTTGGGAATCGGTCCGACCGCGAGTCAGCGGATCGAGCGCGACGCGTGGCGACTGTTAGTTCCGTTGACGACCCTGGCGGCCGGCGCCGCCGCGTGGTTCACGTGTCTGCAATTCTTCCGCCTGCACAAGTTGTGTCCCTACTGCCTGGCGCTCCAAGGCTGCGGCCTGGCGTTGGCCACCCTTGTTTTCTGGCATGCTCCGTTTTCCTGGCAGGCAAGGCAGGGTCCGCGCCGCAGCGAACCTGCGTACATCCGCCCGCGCACTGCGGGGCTGCTGATCGTCGTGGGTTTGGGGAGCGTTGGACTGCTGGTCGGCGGCCAGGCGCTGGGCATCGGATCACGCTGGCGGCACGCTCAGCTGGCCGGCGACGACCCGGACCAGGTCATTGCCCAGTCCAGCTCGATCATTCGGCGCCGGCCCGAGGACGCCGGTGCCTACCTCTCCCGGGCGAATGCTTATGCCCGCAAAGGCCGGCCGGAACCGGCGATTGCCGATTACACGACTGCCATCCGCTGCGATGCCAAGCTCTTGGCCGCGTATCTCAATCGGGGTATCGTCTATGCTCGGCAGAACGAGCTGGAGAAATCGATCGCCGATTACTCCCGCGCGATCGAGCTCAATCCGCAGCTGACGGAAGCCTACGGCAACCGCGGCAACGCATTTGCCAAGCAACACGACTGGGCCAGGTCGATTGCCGATTACTCCGCGGCCATTCGGCTGAAGCCCGCCGCCAGCCCCCTCTACGTCAACCGGGGCTACTGTCATGCCAACGTGGGTGCTTGGGACGCGGCCCTCGCCGATTACAGCCAGGCACTGCGGTTGCAGCCCGACCTGCCCGAGGCGCAACTCGCCCGCGGACTGGTCTATTTGCAGCTCCATGACTGGGA
Source organism: uncultured Planctomycetaceae bacterium (assembly GCA_963828155.1). GTDB lineage: Bacteria > Planctomycetota > Planctomycetia > Pirellulales > PALSA-1355 > CAWCAX01. The sequence continues at coordinate 907,538 of CAWHDQ010000001.1, read as the reverse complement.
TCAGGCGATCCGCGATTACACGCTGGTCATTGAGCGGCACCCCGAGCTTGCCGAGGCCTACGCCAACCGCGGCCTGGCCCGCGCCCAGCAGCGGCAGTTCGACCTGGCCGTTGCCGATTACTCCCGGGCGATCCAGCTCAAACCGACTCTCGCCGAGGCCTATGGCAACCGGGCCAATGCCCGCAAGGAACTGGGGGAACTGGACCAGGCCATCGTGGATTACACGATCGCCATTCAGCTCAAGCCCGACCTGGCGGCGGCCTACGCCAATCGCGGCCTCGTCTACGGCTTGCAGGGCGCCTGGGCCCAGGCCATCACCGACCACTCGGCGGTCATTCGCCTTGAGCCGCGCCAGCCTGAGGCCTACGCCAACCGCGGCCTCGCCCACGCCCAGCAAGGCGCCTGGCCCAAGGCCATCGCCGATTACACCCGGGCCATTGAGCTGCAGCCCGACTCGATCGATGCCCATTATCACCGCAGTCTGGCCTACCGGATCGTGGGCGACTGGGCCGGGGCCGTAGCCGACGCCTCCGCGGCCATTCGTCTCAAACCCGACTTTGCCGCGGCCTACGTCAGCCGCGCAGTTCGCCTACGTCCGGCAAGGCGCCTGGGGCCCGGCGCTCGCCGACGGCTTCGAAGCGGTTCGCTTGACGCCCGATTTGGCCGCCGGGCACGAATCCAAGCCGGACGCAGGCGACGGGTCGACCGACATCGACATTGCCGTCGCAGCGCTCTGAGGCGCTAATCGGCGCAAGCCCAACCCGGCCGCAGGGCACTTCACGGGCGGATTTCTCGACGGCATCACCGTCGATCTGGACAAGCCCGTCGCCAGTGCTGCCGAAATCCTGCCCCCGAATAAGCCGGCCGCCAAGGACAGCCAACCCCTGGTCGATCCCCTCGAAGCCGCCATTCTGAACTCCCGCCTGGCCACGGTGTACGCCGACTGTGGGATTGCCTACGCGAAAAAGGGCCGCTGGGCAGCCGCGATTGCCGACCTTTCGGAAGCCATCCGGCTCAAACCCGACTACGTCGAGGCCTACCAGCAGCGGGGCAGCGCCTATCTGCGCAAGGCGGACTGGAACGCGGCGATCGACGATCTAACCGCGGTCCTGCGACTACAGCCCGATTCGGCTAGCGCCTATCTCAACCGCGGTCGGGCCGCCAGCATGAAATTGGACTGGGCCGCCGCATTCGCCGATTTCGACGCGGCCATCCAGCTCAAGCCGGACGATGCCGATGCTTTGCTCGCCCGCGGCAACGCCTATCTGAAAATCGGCGAGCTGGACAAGGCGCTGGCCGATTATGACGAAGTAGTGCGGCTGCAGCCCGATTCGGTCAAAGCGCACCTCAGCCGTGGCCGTGCCCACGGGCTCGGCGACGACTGGGCCGCGGCCATCGAAGATTATGACCGGGCCATTCGGCTCAAGCCCGTCGACGCCGAAATATACTTCAAGCGGGCTAATGCCCACGCCCATCAGGGCGACCTGGCCAAGGCCGTCGGCGACTACACCCTGGCGATTCAGTCGAAGCCCGACTTCGCCGAAGCGTACTATAACCGAGCGTACGCCCTGGCGCACGAAGGCGACTGGGATGCGGCCCGCCAAGACTGCGCGCAGGTCATGAAATTGAAGCCGGAATTGCTCGACGCCACCAGCACCGGCAGCGCCCCCGGTGGGATCAAGCTCGACTGGGAGGCGCTCTTTGCGGGCTCGGCCGAAAGCAGCGGGCTGAAAACCGTGTTGGCTCAGGTCTACGGCAACCGCGGCATCGGCCACGCCCAGCAGGGCGACTGGGCAAGGGCCCTGGCCAACTACACCGCCGCGATTCGGCTGCGGCCCGATTTTGCCGAGGCCCACTTCGGTCGCGGAATCGTCCACGCCCAGCAAGGCGATCTGGACCAGGCCATCGATGACTACACCAGTGCCATCCAGCAGAAGCCGGATCATTTCAAGGCCTACCTCAAACGGGCCGACGCTTGGGAAACCAAGGGCAATCTGGACAAAGCCATTCAGGATTACACGCACGCGATCGGGGCGAAGCCCACCTCCCGAGCCTACAACAGCCGCGGCTGGGCCTACCACAAAAAGGGGGACCTGGAAAAATCACGCCAAGACTTCCGCAAAGCGAAAGAACTGCAAGCTGCTGCGGCGGCAGACTCCAAGTAGCCGACGATCCGATCGAGGACGAAAACTGGCGCAGCCGCCCAATATTTTCAAGCGGCCGCCAGGTGTCCGCCGCCTAGATTCGAGCGAGCAGCTCGGCCTTCTTGGACGCGAACTCATCGTCCGACAAAGTCGCCTTCGGCATTCAGCTCGCTAAGGCGGTCGATCGCCGCCAGGATCTCAAAGCCCGTCACGCCGCCGGAGCTTCTGGCTCGTGGACCGTCCGAGCAGTTGCGTCCGTTGGTCGACGCGGGCATTCCACATCGCCACGGCCGCCAACGGCAGCAGAAATCCGAGCAGCGCCGCGATGCCGGTGTTTTCGATCCAGGCCGCGAGATTGCGGGTGGTAGGGGTCTCGGCCGACACCAATTCGGTGATGCGGGACGGCGAGCGAACCGCGATGCGTAGCCGGTCGATTTGCTTGCCCAGATCGGTCGACATTTCCTCGATCTGCTTCAATTCCAGCCGCAACATGTCGACCTCGACTGATGAACGGCCGATCGATTGGGCCTCGTGGGCATATTTTTCGACGTCTTTGGCGATCTGGGCTTCCTGTGCGTTCAGGATGGCGACTTGCCGTTTCAATTGCGCACGGGGATCGGTGCTTTGACTCCCGCGCCGCTCCGGTGTCGGCCCGAGCTCCTTGTCGGCATCGCGGTCGGAATTGCCGGCGTCCACGGATTCCTCCTCGGCGGATGTCAGGTTGAGCTTGGCCCGCATCAATTCGAATTGAATCCGCGTATGCTCGTTGCGGAGCGTGGCGAAATGTTGCACGGCACCGAGGTCAGGCGCTCCAGACGAATCGGAGGATTGGCCCGCCGGTTGGCTTCCTGGTTGCGGTTCCGTGGACGTACGAGCCGCGGCGATCTCGCCGCGCGAGCGGGAGATGGCAGCAGCTCGGTGCCCACGCCCGAGCAGCCCGTCGGTCAGTGATGCCTGGCTGAAGTCCAAGCGCCCCTCGCCCGCCGTATCGAACGCAGGTCGTGCGACGCGTTGCTGGCCGAGCGCGCAATGAAGGCGGACAACTTGCGGGCCGCTTACATAAATCCAACTGCACAGCCCGCGCCTGACCGGCGCCCTTGCGGCCGGAAACCACCACTCTTGACGGGCCTATCAATCGCACTCAAACTGCTGCTGGATAAGCACAAGCGAGAGTGGCGGAATTGGCAGACGCGCTGGACTTAGGATCCAGTGGGGCAACCCGTCCGGGTTCGACTCCCGGCTCTCGCATCTTATGACAGGCCAGTGGTTTATGGTGCTAGCCGCTGTGATTTCCTAGGTAGCCGCAAGCGGCCTGCACTCAGTAAACATTCAATGGCCGTGCAGCCGCCGGCTCGGGTTGGTTGCCTTCGAAGGGATGTCCAGCGAACGGCGCGAACGCGTCTAAAGGCCGCCTGAGTGTCCAGTTTGCGACGACGCGCAACGGTGACCGTCTCGGTCGGCACCTAACGTCAAAACTGAGGCACCTGGAACCATCTGAGACTGAACTACTACCGGCTGAAGCCGGTAGGTTGGAGGAAAAATCGTTGCTCCGGACTGAAGTCCTGCGCTCACGATTTTGTAATTCGGAAATTGTCGCCGCCATCATCGGGCTCGGTGCCCTCTTGCTGGCGGATGTATTCTTGGATCACCTCGTCGGTCACGTTGCCACTCGACGCCACGAAATACCCGCGGGCCCACAGGTGCCGGCCCCAGAACGCCTTTTGCAGATGCCTGAACTCCATCAGCAGCTTCCGCGAACTCTTGCGCTTGATGTACTGCATGATCTTGCTCGGCGCCAGGTTAGGCGGGCACGACAGCAGCACATGCACGTGGTCGCGGGAAACCGAGCCCTCCAGGATCTCAATTTCGTTGGTTCGACAGACCTCTCGCACCAGTTCCCGCAACCGCATTCCAACCGCATCGACCAGAATCGGCTTTCGGTATTTTGTGATCCAAACGAAGTGGTACTTCAGGTCAAAACGGCTGTGCGAACCCGTCCGGTATTCTTCCATCCCCCAATTTTAGCAAAGCGGACAACCTAAAAGGCTTCGCCTAAAGGCGAGGGATTTTGACCCATCGCAAGGACATTAATCGGATGGACCGCGCGCGCATTGGGATACGCCGGAACTTAGCGAAAATTTATTTTTGATGTCTTTCAATCGCATTAATCGCCTCAAAAAAACTCTTGCTCGCTGGGGAGAATTACCGTGTCCCCAAAAAGAAAGCCGGTGGAATCGAGCCACCGGCCTTCTTGGCGAGCCGTGGAGAGCTCGCCTACGCGGCCCGGAGCCCCGATCGTACGGGTGACATTATCGCTCCCGGTCCCAAACCAGTGCTCGGGCGGTTTTTTGTTGCGCTGAGCCTGCTATCCCGGTCCTGACGCTCGGGTTGCCCCAGGCTGATTCCCGACGGCAAGCTAGCAAGTGGCCTATGAGGATTCGATGAGCTTGCTCGCAATTACCGGGGGGACCTGCTAGACTGCTTTCGCCGGTGCGGCTACCTCACTGCCCGCAATCTCCTTCGGCCGGTCCGCTAATGCAGCACGCGTAGCTCGATCAGTTCTCGGCACGCGGTTGCAATTCTTTTCCCGGACACGCCCACGCCTTGGGCCTGGGTATCGGTTCGTCCCCTGAAATGCCCCGCGTGCCAATCGCCCGAGCGCTGGCCGCCGCTGCACTCCCAGCGTGGCCCCAGCGGCAGAATCCCGCGCGATTCAATCGACAATGTAACAGTGAGGCAATCAATGACGACGAACAAGATGAAGTGGACGGCTTTCGTTCTCGGGGCTTTGTCCCTGTTGCTCGGCGGTGTCGGGCCGGCGCGAGCGACCGTGATTTACGACAACCTGGGTGCAGCTTCGGTTGCCAGTGGCTCCGTTTCCGTTGGTCTGGCCGACTCCTTTTCCACCGGCGCGTCGCCCGTCAATCTTGTGGACGTGCAAGTTGTGCTCAGTCTCAACTCGGACCCCCCCAATCCTTCTACGGTCGTCCAGCTTCTGAGTGACAACTCCACCAGCCCAGGTTCGGTGCTGACGACAATCGGCTCGATCAATGACTCCTCACTCTCCGGAACCCCGACGGTCTATGACTTTCCCCTCAGCACGCCTTTCGCTCTGGCTGCCGACACTCGGTATTGGATCGGACTGAGTACCAGCACTGGAAGTAATGCCGTCTGGAGTTTTTCGTACGACACCAGCGGAGTCGGTGTTGGCAGTGAATACTTCGCGAGCGGAAATGGCGTCTCTGCCAACGCCGGTAATGGACCGTACCTCATGCAAGTGACCGTGAGCGGACTAGCAGTTCCCGAGCCGTCTTCGATGATCCTCTGCGGCCTGGGTGCCGCCGGCCTGCTGGTCGCCGCCCGTCGCCGAAGGCACAAACGAAACCGCCTGCCTTCTTGTATGTGGGCATGTTAGATTCCTCTGCCTGGCGTGGCCCCGCTACGCAAAACCCAGAACCGCTCGGGCCCAGTGCTCGGGCGGTTTTTTTGTTGCGCGGGCGCCGGGGCGTCCCCCTTTTGTGCGCCGGCCCGTCGTCCGCTACGCTGCGGCGATGGACTCGGCCGATCTCACCCGCGAACAGCTGCAAGCGATCCAGGCCCGGGTCGACGAGCAGCGTGCGGCCGTCGCGGACTTGCTTCACTGAGCCGCCGACAACCAGCGTTCTGCACGAACGAACGCGAAGACGGCTAAAGTTCGCGGAGCACCCGAAAACCAACGGACCAGTGGCGGGTCGAGGGCGGTTGGCCGTACCGGCGAGCGGAGCGACAGTGCGCCGGAAGGAGATCCCAGCTGCCGCCCCGCAGGACCCGGAAAAGACGGTCGGTAGGCCCTTGGGGATCTTCCACGGGCGATTTCTCGTAGTAAAAATTGTCGAGTAAGTCGGAGCACCATTCATAGACGTTGCCGTGCATGTCATATAGGCCCCAAGGATTTGCCTTGCGTGTGCCAACCGCGTGGGCGTACTCTTCGCGATTCCGCGTGTTCCCGTCGTACCAGGCGTATTCTCCCAACTGCGATTTGTCGTCGCCGAAGCTGTACTCGGTCTGAGTTTCCGCCCGGCATGCGTACTCCCATTCCGCTTCGGTCGACAAGCGATAAGACTTGTTCGCTGCAAGTCGGCCGGCATCCCGTTCTGCCGTAGTCAGCGTCGTGCAGAACTTCGTCGCGTCGTCCCAGCTGATGTATGTGGCCGGGAAGTCGGGCCCTTCGCGAACCATGCCCTTCCAGGGGGCCGTACCCATGACTTTGGTCCACTCCGCTTGTCTGACCTCGTACGCGCCCAGGTAGAACGAACGGGTGATCTTCACCTGATGCGGAGGCATCTCGTCTCTGGATAATCTGGAACCCATCTGAAACGATCCGTCCTTGATATAGACCAACTTCATGCCGATGGAGTTCGTGATGACGTCATCCGGTTTTGCCTCGGCAATATTTGCCGGCTCTGGTTTCGCGGCAACCTGTGCCGAGACGGAGGGTGCCCGCAACGAGGGCGTCAGCAACGCCATCCACACTGCGACGATAAGGACTCTTCCCATGATTTGCCTCGGATCAAGCGAGTTGCCGTGCCTCTGAAGCAACGTGGCGCGGCAGATCGCAGAAAGCGGTTGGAGCAAAGATTCAGTCGCAGCGGTTTTCCGCCGACTCGCACCCCATGGTACGAGTTAGTCGAGTCATGGCAATGAAGACTCCCGCGATTGCCGATGCCTTTGTGCTCAGCCCGGCTGTTTCTTCTCAGGAATCGCACCCTCCCGCTTGAGATGTCATCGCGGAGCCGCCGTTCGCCGCAAATCGCGTTTGCCGATCCGGTTGTGCCGGCCAGCCAGGCCCCAGGGCGGGATTCGAACCCACATGAATAGGGGCTGAACCCCTACACGTCTTACCGTTAAACGATCTGGGGCAAGGAACGATGCGGCGACGGGACGTCCGGGCAGGCTTAATTCGTTGCTTGTTTTGCCGCCAAAGACTCATGCGCAGCTCGTCGCGCAGTTCGCTTAGCAGCCGGCAAAACGTTTCGCGCGGAAACTCGGCACCGGGCCGGTCGGGGCGTCCGGTGTCGTGCCGAATCGGCCGCGGCGCCGACGCCACGAATTCCGCGGCCAGGTCCGGATGCGCCGTGAATTTCGCCCGCAGGGCCCGCTTGATCAAAGCCAGATGCGCCGGACCGCCCAGCGGCAGCTCTTCCCCGCGATAGCGGACAAATTCCGGCGCGCTTTGGGCCCCATACGCTTGGCGTGCAGGCCCCACATCGGCCGCAGGCGGTCCAGCCTGCGTGGCGTCGCGGTGGTCGAAAGCAGCAGCCAGACGTAGAACGACTCCAGCGAGCCAAATTCCACCCCATCCAGCAGGAATGGCGTCCGGGCGAAGTTGGACAATTTGCGCCCCAGCTCTTCGTTCGGACATCGACCAGACATTCAGTGGATTCAGCATGGTGGTAATTCCTTGACGCGGCGAAGACGCCGAACCGACTGGCCCAGCCGCCAATGAATACGTCAACAACTTGTGGCTCTGACAATCATCGGCGGCAAGTTGCGGGCAAATCTGCCTGGCGGCGGGGCGGAATCTCGCAGCTGCGAGCCGAAGTACAGGCTGTGGGGACACTTGTCCAGTGCCCGAGGCGGCGGCTTTCGCTAGACCCGTCAAACCAAAGAGAAAAATATACCAGCCGCCGTGACCGGCCAGAGCCTCGGCGCCTGCCTCGGAGAGCGTAGCCAGCCCACTTGAGTGTCGTCCCACCAGGGGCGATACGATATGGCCAAGGCATCCGGCTGAGTCTTGACCCAGACGACCTGCTCCGCCCCCAAGTTGCCGCATGTGACCGCCACGCCCAGCTCGGGCAGATTGAGCACTGCGCAGGGTTTGGGTGGGCGGCTTGCGTCGGCTTGATCCGTCCGTTCGTTCGGCGGGCCCAGAAAGTCGAAGCGGGGCCCGGCTGCTAATCGTGGAAGGCGCTGAGCCGATGGTCGCGCTCGTCGCGCGGCAGCAGAGTCAGGCCCTCGACGATCTCGAGGCAGAGCGTCTTGTTGCATTCGTCAATGGCGATGATCGAGAACATCTCCTGCCGGCAAACGCCCCAACAGTTTGTGGTGAATGCCATGCCCACGTTTTGCGATTCCAGCGGAACGGTTGTCGTTCCCTGGCCATAATCGAACGGACTCGTCGGTTCCAAATAGAACGGAGCGTCAATGACCACAAAGCAAGCAGTGTCTTGATCGATTCCAAGGTGCGCATAGGCTTTGCGTTTGTCGGAACTGGGTCCGACGAACCATTCGTCGCCGCGCTTCAGAACGATCTGCATTGGAGCCGCTTCGGCGTCAGCCGCGAAGGGGGGCCACCAGGACTGCCGCTGGTTGCCCAGGCTGAGCAGCCCAGGATGATCAGCCCAGCCGCGCGCTTGCTTTGAACTTGCCGAATCCGGCTCGTTTGTCCAAATCATGCCCCGACCAGTCCGAGGAGGGCAACCAGCCTGTCGCCACTCCGAATCTCTGGCCCAAATCGATTCTCGGATTCTTGCCTTCTGGATGAACTATCGCCGGGAGGGGCGCAGACTGTGCTGCGGGCCATTAGTGCGAGGACTTCTTTTCTGGGAAAGCGCCCTGGCGCTTGAGATACGTGAACGCAGCCCCGCCCCCGGCTGCGATGCCCGCCGTGGCCATATCGCCACCCTTGATGTGAAGCAGCCACCCCAGGATGCCACCAACCACCGCACCGGCGAACGAGAAGGCAAGGGCGACGCCCAAGATGTACGCCTTGCTTCGCGGTCTGGCGGGCGCCGCTTGCACCTGCACAAAGTTCGCAGCCGGCGGAGATGCGGCCGAGGAGTACGTCCGATAGTCGCGCTCGGGCTTGGCGGCGGCCGGGTTGGGACGGCCGACCGGCGCCAGCGCCTCGGCGGAACTTGTGCCGGCAATCGCCAAACGTGCGCCGCACTTGTCGCAATACTTCCAGGCCGGATCGACTTTGGTTTCCCGACCGCAGCTGGGGCAAGTCATAGCGGACATGATCGCGTCTCCAGGGAGGGCTGGGCCGGGCCAGTGCTCTGGCCCGACAGGTGGGGATTATAATCGGCCGGCGATTGGCCGGCCAAATCGATCCGTTGCGACGTCACGGCTCGGGGCGAAACGGAGCGGGGCCGGGGACGGCGCTGGGAACGGGCGGAGTGGGCTGGGGCGCGGCGGGCAGCGGCGACACGGGCCGCAATCCGCGGATGCCTCGGTCCTCGAGGCTTGAGATCAAATGTTCCACTTCCAGGTCATCCTCGGCGTCCGCCGGCGATGGATTGCTGGCCTTTCCCGCGGCCGGAGGGGCGGCCGGCGCCGGCACTATCGGGCCCTGGCCCGGCACGATCAGCTCGAATGAATCCAGAAACCGGAAAACCAGCTCCCGATCGAGCTGGCGGTCACGCGCTTGTGCGCACACTTGCACGTACCGCTTGCCCAGCAGGTAGTGCCGGGAAAAACGCTGCCAACCGCGGTCGTTCTCGATCTCGACTTCGCGACCGGGGTTGCCGGCCAGCGAGATCGACCGCTGCCGCACGACGTGGGCCCCGGTAGCCCGCAGCGCCTCGGCCGTGATGGCGTCGAAGAAAGTCTCGGCGGCGCCGGGCTCGTCGATGTCCGTGACCAGCACGATGAAGCCGGCTCCGTCAATGTCCGCATCGCACGAGAGGTCCTCTCCCTGCCGAACCCACAGTTCGCCCTTCGTCGGCAGAGGAAAGGCGATGGTATAGGAGCCTTTCAGATTCACGAACCGCGACAGGGCCCTTTTCGGTGCCGCGGTCGGTGGCGGGGGAACCAGCGCTGCAGCGGGCTGCTGGGCCATCAGCCGCTCGGCGGTCGGAAACAGTCCCAGGATAACCGCAGCGAAGGCTGCCAAGAAGCGAGAACGAGGGATCGTGATCATCGTGCACCTCCTGTCGGACATCGGTGACTGGCAAGCCGGCCGCACGTCGCCGCCGGCCAGGTTGCCATGAATACGCTGGCCGCCAGAGAACCTGACAGGCAGGGAGCGAAACACTGCACCGTCAGGCGCGTTGCGGCAAGAATCGCCAACTGGCGACCGGCCGCGAGGTGCCCTTCCGGATCGAGGGAACACCGAGGGCGTGGCCAGGGCCTATTTCTTTGTCAGATCGTTGGACGAGCTGCGTATCTGAGGCTGACGTTCTCGATCCGCCGCGCGGCGGCAGCGGCTTCCCGTGCCTGCCTACTGCCGCGGAGAATTCGCAAGTTACAATGGAAATCGCCCCCTCCAACGCTGGCAATCGAGGCTGTGCAATTCTGGGCCTGACCCAGGTGGGCCGCGGCAGCGGGCTCGGCACCCGCGGGATGCAGCCTTTCCGCCGGCGGCTGGACGACTCGACCAGGGTAATATGATCGACGACGACAAATCGAATCCGTCGACCGACGTGCGGCCGGCCGCCTCCGAATCTTCCGCTGCCGTCCCCACGGGACATCCCGCGCCCAGACCGGACCGGCTGCCGGCAATTCCCGGTTACGAGGTGCTCGGCAAGCTGGGCGCCGGCGGGATGGGGGTCGTGTACCAGGCCCGGCATCTGGCCCTGCACCGGTTAGTGGCGATCAAAGTGCTAAGCCGGATTCAGGAAGCCAGCGAGCGGGAAGTTGCCCGACTGCAAGTCGAAGGCGAAACCGTCGCCAATCTGCAGCATCCGAACATCGTTCAGCTGTACCAGTTGGGCGAGGTGGCCGGTCTGCCGTTTCTGGCCTTCGAGTATGTCGACGGCGGCACGCTGGCCGAGCGAATCGCCGGCCAGCCGCAGTCGCCGCGCAGCCGCCGAAATGCTGGAATTGCTGGCCCGGGCCGTGCAGGCGGCCCATCAGCAAGGAGTGCTGCACCGCGATTTGAAACCCGCCAATGTGCTGTTGAGCAAGGAAGGCGTGCCCAAGATCGCGGATTTCGGTCTCGCCCGGCGAATGGACAGTGCCGAGTATTCGACCGAGCTGATTGCCGGCACGGCCAGCTACATGTCGCCCGAGCAAGCCTGGGGCGACAGCCGAACCAATCCGCTGACGCCGGCGACGGACGTTTATTCGCTGGGCGCCGTTCTCTACGAGCTGCTGACGGGCAAACCTCCGTTCGAGGGCGATTCGCGCGAGCAGGTGATCAAGGACGTCTGGAACAAGAATCCGCCGCCGCCACGGCTGATCGCGGCCGACATTCCCGCCGACTTGCAAACGATCTGCCTCAAATGCCTGGAGAAGGAGCCGAATCGCCGCTACGCGAGCGCTGGCGAGTTGGCCGCCGATCTGCACCGCTACCTGCACAGCGAGCCGATCCTGGCCCGGCCGACCGGCAGGTTCGAACGAGCCGTGCTCTGGTGCCGGCGCGATCCGCTGTTCGCCGGGCTGGCCGCGGGACTGATCGCGGCGATTCTCGCGGGATTAGCCGCGAGCAGTTGGCTGACCGCCATCTATCGCGAACAGAAAACCGAGGCCGAATCTGCGGCAAACCTGGCCGAACGAAACGCGTCCGAGGCGAAGCAGAATGCCGCGCGAGCTAATCTGAACGAAGCGGAGGTCGCACACGCCAACCAAATCCTGACCGCCCAACAAGAGCAACTCGAAACCGCCAACGACCAATTGGAACGGCGCCTGTACGAAAGTCTGATTCTCACCACAGCGCAGGATCTGGAGCGACTCAAGACCGATCCGCAGGGCCCGGCCCGGCTCAGTCTGGCCCGGCATTTGATCGAGTGCCCGAAGCGGTTGCGCGACATCGAATGGAATATTCGCAATCGCCAGCTGCAGGGCAGCTTGTTGACCCGACCGATTACGTCGCGCTATTTGGCCGCGATGGATCTCAGTCCCGATGGCACCTGGGTCGCGACTGCCACGGTCGATGTGGCGGATTTCGAAAAGCGCGTCTGGCTGCGGTTTTCGGACGGGCGAACCGGGCCCGAGCGAGCCAGTCCGCTCGACCTGACGGACTATTACCAACTGAACGATGACGTCCGGATTTGGAGCACCAGCGATTGGCAGCAGCGAGCCGCGGTAAGAAAGCATGGCGAGCGATTGAAATTCAGCCCGGACGGTCGCTGGCTGCTGATCGCCAACCCCCCGTGGGGCGTCGAAGTTTGGGATTGGAAAAACGAACAGCTGATTCGCAAGTTTGCCTGTCGTGCGCAGCCAGCCGAAGCGGACGAACATGGCGACCCGCTCTACCAACCCGTCGAAGGCGTGGCGGAGTTCCGGCCCGACGGCCAGCAACTTGCAATCGGTCTGGCTGGAAGTGTGCAGTTTTATCCGATCGAAGGCGGACAAATCGCCGCCGATCCGGGACCGGTCACTTTGCCGACCGGCCCGGCGATGGCCCTGGCCTATTCGCCCGACGGCGGACGGCTGATCGTGCTGGCCTATCGAGGCCCTTTGGAAGGTGCGTCGCACCATTGGCAGGCGGAATTGCAAATCTGGAACAGCCCTGACGGTGAGTTGATCCGCAAAGAACCGCTGGAGGGAACGTATCGCCTGATGTGCCTGAGCCCCGATGGCCGCACTTGTGCCGTGGCGATGGCGCCGGTCAGTTCTCTGAAGGCGTGGGGGCCGTTCGAAGTCCGAGTCTACGAGCTCGACGGTAACGGGGTGCGCCGGTTCGCGCTCGGGATTCCGCCGCGGGCCGTGCAATTCAGCCGGGAGGGTAGCACCCTGCTCGTGGCCAACGAGCATGGCCAAATCAACCTCATCGACGCAGCCCGTTTGGAACCGAAAGCCACGCTGCTCGGTCACACCGGCGAGGTGGTGGTGGCGGTCGATTCGCTCGCCGACGGGCGGATCCTCAGCGCCGGAGCGGACGGCGCCCTGAAGGTGTGGCCGGCGGACGGACTGAGCCGACTGCCGCATTGGTACCCGGGGCATCTACCCTACGCGGTCCGTCCCGACGGGCGCGAACTGGCCGTGGCTCAAGAGGATGGCAGCATTCGCCGCTTCGACCTTGACGCCAATGTCGACCTGCCCAGCCTGCCTCCGCAACAGCTTGCGCGAGCCGGTGGCGAGGACGCCCGCGCCTCGACAACCTGCCGTCGCACTGGGCATCGGCGGACTGTGCTACCCCTCGCCAGAGCGGCTGCTGGTCGCGTATTCCGATCTGACACTGCGAGCCTGGGCCGGCGATCGGCCGATCGGCGAACCGGTTGTGCTCATGGGGCCCGGCCTGACCCGGCCCGATCCACAACTGGCGCAGGCCGAGGGCTATTTTGCGGCCACAGGGCCCGAACCGCGAATCGTCTTCAGCGCCGATGCCCGCTACGCGGCCTGGCCGGGAGGCGGTCAGACTTCTGCCCCCGGAAGTCCAAGGACGTCGCTGATGGTCTGGCGAGTCGACTCGGGCGAGACGGTCGTGAACCAGTTCGATCGGTTTGGGCTGGATACCGTCCAGCTGCTGAGTCATTTCGAATTCGTCACGCTGGCAGGCGAGCCTTGGGCGGTCTTTTCCGAACGCATGCCCACGGTCCTGCTACCCGGCCGGCCCTACGAGCCGGGGTCGCTGGTCAGTGGTTGGAATCTGGCGACGGGCGAGCACAGCGCGACCGACCGCCTGGAACGCGACCTGCAGGCCGCGCGCCCGTCGCGGCTCCTTAGCGCGTACGACGTGCTGACCATCACCGATTCGGCGACCGGCGTCGTGCTGTTGGAATTGCCCCTGGGAGCGACCGCCCTAGAACGCCCGCGCCTGTGCGACGATCGCTCGCGGTTGGCAGTGGCCACCGATCGAGGAATCGCCGTGTTCGACGTGGGTCCGCTGCCGGAGTTTGCGCTGCCAACCGGCGCTCCGGCGCCGGCCGCCGACGGCGACTGACAGGGGACGGGCAGGCGACCTATAATGGTCGCATGCTCACGACGCAGCACTCTCTGATCGAGCGTCTAGGCCAGCGCGATCCCGAGGCCTGGTCGCGCTTGGCGGCGACCTACGACGGGTTGGTGCGGGGTTACTTGCGTCAGAAGGCCCAAGCCGCCGGCTATCATCATTTTGACAACTATGTCGACGATGTCGTGCAGAACGTCTGGATGCGGCTGCTCAGCACCGCGGACGGCCAGGGTTATCAGCGCGCGGGGGCGGTTTCGGACTTTTCTCTACACGGTGACGATCAACGCCCTGAACGATTTTTTCCGCCGCGAACGCCGGCACGTAAGGGGCCGGACCGAGCTGCCCGAAGCGGATGGGCTGCTCGAACCTTCAGCCGAAGACGAAGGCGAGTGGGATCAACAATACAAACAGACGGTCCTCAATTCAGTGCTCGAAGAAATGCGGAGCGAACTGATGGCCAGCAACCCAGCCCGCTGGGAGTCCTTCGCTCGCTATACGCTCGGCCACCAGCCGGCGGGCGAAGTCGCAACAGCCTTGGGCATCTCGGTCGCCGCGGTCTATCAGCACACGTCTGCGCAATTTGAAGGAAATCCGGGCGCTCGCTGGCCCAGTTCGAGGAAGACCCGACTGCATGAACGCCGGCGCTTGTCCTAGCGAAGAAGAACTGCTGGCGGTTGTCGATGAGCCCCCAGACAGCCACGCCTGGAGTGCCCATCTCGAGGGATGCCCGACCTGCCGGCGCAACTCGATGAGTTCTGCCAAACGCTTATCCGGGTGCGACAGCGGTCGGTTTCTTGGCTGCCGACCAGCGCTGCGGCAGTCCTGCTGGGCCTCAGCCCGGGCCTGCTGCAATCGGCAAGTATCTGGTCGTCGGCCGGCTGCCGGGTGGCGCGAGTTTCGACAGCTTCCGCGGACTGCACCCGCTGCTGCACACCGACCTGCGGATCGACGTGGGACGCGAGCCGGTTCCCAGCGCGGCCGAATATCGCGAGCCGATCGCGGCGGAGGTCCGCCGGCTGATCTCGATCCAGCAGCCGCATCTGAGCCGGATTCGCGACAGCGGCTACTGGAATGATCGGCTGTTCGTCGTGGCGGACTACTCGGCCGACGAGCGGCTCGATCAGCGGCGGTGCGCGGGATCGCTCGAATCGGACGACGCGGCCGGACTCGTTGCCGCGATCGCCCAGGCCGGCGCTGCGTTGATTGCCGGTGGGTTTTTTCCAGCACAGATCCACCCGGCCGGCATTCTGCTGCCCGCTGTGGAAGCTCCACTTTGGACCGACTGGGGCGCCGCCGCCTGCTCGGCCCAGCGGCGCATGCGCGACGCCGCTGGCCCGGCGACTGGCCTGCCTCTTGGTGGAGCTGCTGGATGAGACGGCCCCCGACGCCGCGGAGATCCCGTCCAACGCCGCGGCGCTTGCGACTGGCGCATTGACGCGGCTCCAGGCCACAGGCAAGCTTTCCTCGGCGAGTCAAAGTGCTGCGCAGCGTGCTGACAGAGGAGGCCGACTCATCCCAGAATCTGACCCGCTTGCAGCGTGGCCTCGCTCCTGCGGCCGGTCTCTGGTCGCGTTGGTTTTCTTGAGTGTCGCGGCACGGGCACCGCGCGAATCGCGAATCCGACCCAAGCGTCGGCGTTTCGTCGCTTAGACGCAGCCGAGCCGCGAAATGGGCCGCCGGCGCGGCTCATTCCGGCAGGAGCCGAACGTTCCTTGCCCGCGGATTTGCCCGAACCGCCGCAAGACCCTGGGATGTGACGCCGTGACAACCTTCAAAGAGACCAACCGCAACTGGCCCAAGAGCTGCGAATCGTTCAGGGCCAACAAGCTGCGGTCGGTAATGCTTTCGTTCTGGTGCAGATCCAGTTCGCGCAGCTTGGGCAGGCAAGTTGCCGTGAGCAAGGCCATGACCGCGTCGTCATCGAGCCCTTTCCCCCAGTCGCGAATGGTTAGCGATTCTAGATTGGTGGGAAGCTGACGGGCCTTCAGGGAGCGGCACAGCGACCGTCCAGCCCAACCCAAGGTCAGCTTCAAATCGGTCAATTGCCCGAACCACGGAGCCTCGACCAGTGCGGCGATGTCGTGCGCAGTTGCTTCGTAGTTGGCCAGCGACAGCCGCCGGAGAAACCGCATGTTCGGCATTGCCAGCAGCGTTTGGATTTGCGCCGTGGCAGGGGATCGCCTTGCCCGCCGAGGTCTTCCGGATGCAGGTCGCCGGCGTCCAGGCTGAGTTCGACCAGTCCCCCCAGCAATTTGGTCTGGCTGAGGGCGTAGAGCGAAGTCCCCCCATGCGAATTAAAGCTGACTCGCAGCACATCGATAAAGGCCCGCTGCTCGCTCGTCAGCAGTGCGACATATTCCGGGGCATAAAACGGCAAGCGTTCGAGAATGAGGAACCCGTGCTCTGCACCATTCATATTTGGCCAGCCCGCTCAAGGGGCCCAGCCACTGCTGTTTGTTCTGCTCGAACAATGTCCGCCCTCGTTCGAACACCTGCTCTTTCGACGCTGGCATCGGTTCGTCCCCGGGATTCGCTCAGCCGCCAGGATGTATGGCAGCCGAAACCGGGACAGGCTCCATGATCGGTCGGTGCGGGGGTGGCCCGGGTGGCATTGTTGCCGGATGAATTCTGCTCGTTCGGCGTCGCCGTGCTGCTGAAGCCAATCGGCCAGTTCCAGTCGGCGGCCGTCATCGCCCGGCTCCAACTTGCAATGCTCGATCAAGCCGAGCAATTCGCTGGCGTGGCTTCGTCTTCCTCCGCGATCAGCCGCCGACCAACGCTCGCGCCGAGTACGACCTCGGGAGCGGTCACCCCTGGCAACTTGTCGAGCGCAGCCGCGATCTCGGTGGCGGCGTCGCGCACGAAGGGATCTGAATCGGCGAGCAGCGAGCTCAAGTCCTCGGCAGTCGGCCGGGCGAGGGCGTCGAACTGGCTCAATGCGCGGACGGCTGCCACGCTGGACCGACGAGGCCGGATCGGCCGTCATCGCCAAGACTCGTGCGAGCGTTCGGGCAGAATTGGAATAGGCCACCGGCATTCGATGGGCCGCCCAGGCGCGGACCGAATCGCATGGCGAGATTAAAGCTTCCTCTAGCACGTCCGACCGCTCCCGCGACGCAAGGTTCCGCTGCGGCAGCCCGCCCATGGCTGGGGACATGCCCAGCGGTCGGCGGGCCGACGTGACTTCGTTCAAGGCATGAAACGCCTTCCGCGGCATGGTGCGGCTCGGGTCCTGGGTGGCGTCCAGCAACGCCCGCCCGGCCTCGGGCAACGCGGCAGCCAGTTTTCGGAGTGCCGCGACGGCAAAAATCCGGGACCCGCACTGGGAGGACGCCAGCATTTCCCGCAGCTCGACCACGTAATCTGTCAGGTTGGTGCGCAACAGCACCGGCCAGCGGCGCCGTGCGCCGAGGCTCAGTTCCGATCAACTTCAAGGCGGACCGCACCACCACGGGCGGCAAATCGGCTGCGGCTTCGCAAAAAAAACGCCGGTACGCTCCTTGGCCGTAGGATGGACCGGGGCGTTCGACCGCACCGCACAACCCGGCCAGTAACTTGATGAGGGTTTGGCGACTTTCCGGAACCCGGGCTCGTCGCAGCAGCGACAAGATGGCGGTAATCGGCCCGGGGCAAGGCTCCTCTCCCCAGTTCCGGGCAAGCAATGCTGGGGCCTGCCCCATGGCAACGCCGCGGACCGATTTCACATGCGGCCGGATTTCGTCGCTTAGCTCATCGGCGGCGATCGTGGCCGGGAATGCACGATCCACCGCTTCGGGGTGATTTCGCAGGTAGACCCACTCCGCTGAGCGCAGGCGAGAAAGTGCACAATCGGCGACCTGGGGGTCGGCATCGAGGACCAACCGGGCCAACCAACGCAGCGACCGTTCCGTCGGTTCCGCCAATGCGTGGAGCAACTCAGCAACCCTCACGCGGAGTTCGGGAGTCCCTCGCTCCAGCGAGCCGAGCAGCCCCCTTCCATCGGGGGCGGAAACGGCCTGTGAAATGAGCGCCTGTGCCCGGCCGCGAACATAGGGCGCCGGATTGTACTGTGCCGCCTGCCAAACCGCGATTTGTTCGACCGTGAATTCGCTCGACTCAGGTAAACCGTGAACGAGGACGTCCGTCAACCAATTGAGCGCCGCAGCGACCGGGTCCGGTACGAAATGATCCACGACAAGCGGCGTGGCAGGCGTATCAGTTGTCCGGGGCCGCGCTTGGGGTTCCGCCGCCTCGCAGACGAAGTCGTTCGGCCAGGGAATCGCTGTTCGCTTATGTTGCCAATACGCGTGGCAATAGCGGTGCCAGCGCCCGCTGAACTCCTCGATGTCCTCGGCTGCAAAATCCTGACCGTCGAGTTGGATGAGCAACGACTTGGCGGCAACGAGCATCCCCAGTGGCCCGCAGCGGCAATGCGAGCATCGCTTCTCCTGCTTCGGGCATGTCCCGGCCCTGGGGCGCGTTGATCAAGCCGTGGAGACCGAAATCAGGAGAGCCCTTGCCTGCCTGCCTTGCTTCAGACTGCAAGCGGGCCCAGTACCGGGGCGAAGTCAGGCTGAAACCG
The DNA here is from genome assembly GCA_963828155.1 of uncultured Planctomycetaceae bacterium. Classification (GTDB taxonomy): domain Bacteria; phylum Planctomycetota; class Planctomycetia; order Pirellulales; family PALSA-1355; genus CAWCAX01. Next base: position 889,018 of record CAWHDQ010000001.1, on the reverse strand, counting down.
CTGGCCACCAGCGGCACGGGAGCCAACGTGCCTTGCCGCAATTGCTTCCAATGGTTGGCCGACTCGCCGTCGAAACTCAAGAAATAGACCAGCCGCGGCTGAAAGAAACGCAATACGGCGCGGCCAGTCGGCGGCAGCAGGTGGCGCCCCGCGAGTCGCACGCCGGCAAAGGCGACCTCGAACGCCCACGGCTCAGGTTGGTCCCAGCCAAGCCAAGCGCCGCTACCACTGATCGCCGCTTCCAGCGTGAGGAGGTATTTTGACATTCCCTCGATCACCAGTGCTGCTTGGTAAAGTCGGCCGGTTCCCAAGAGTGCCGGCGCATTCGCCGCCCCGCGCGGTGAACCAGATTCGTGACCTACCTCGCTGGGGCTAATCCAGTCGGCTCGGATGGCGGAGGCCCCTGGACGCCGGCGTTCTTCATTTTTTGCTGGGCGGCGAAGTAAACGACCGCCGCCAGGAGCAGGAAATACAGAATCTTGGCCGGGGTGGAATTGAAGATCGACATGCTGGCTGCTTTCCGGGGGAATTTGGTTCGCGGACGCCGGCAGATACGCACGAGCGAGCTGGTTCTGACACCGTCGCTTGCAGCGTGCCTTCCATTCTCTTCGGATTGTAGGCCATCCCTGCGCGGGAACGCGAAAACTGCCCAATTACGTGGGGATCGACAAGCCGGCGGCGACGGGCAGGCACGGCCGGCGCCGGAACGGTTCCTTGATTCACTCGTCGTCGTCTTCGTCGTCGCCGGCCAAGGGCAAGTGCCGGGTCAGGATTATACCGGCGGGCGATCCGCGGAGTGCCTCGCCCAAATACAAGTGGCCGGGATACTGAGCGAGGGCCCTGGTAGCATTGACCGACAGATGCGTCAGCCCAAACAGGCACAACGACCTGCCCTGATGGCGAGCTAGAGCTTGGGTGCCCGCATCGGAGAGGGACGTCAACCCGCTCAGGAAGAGCGTATGCCGGGAGCGGGCCAGGTGCGCGAGGGCCGCGTTGGAAAGAGTCTGTAAGCCTTCCAAGCGGATCTCGCCCTGAGAATCCCCCAGGTAGCTTGCCGCCGTGTCAGAAAGCGTCGTCAGGCCATTCAATATGATTTTGCCGCGGCAGCCGGCCAACGCCTTGGCAGTCACATCGCTGATCGACCGTAGGCCATCCAGCGCTAGCTCGCCCACCTGCCACTGTTTCCCCTCGTGTTGAGCCAGGCCCGCGGCGACCGCAGGGGTGATCTCGGTTAGGCCATGCAGATAGATGTCTTGGCAGCGGCAATTGCCCAGGCACTGCGCCGCGAACTCAGAAATCTCCGTCAGCCCCTTGAGAATGAGCGAGCGCCGGCGGAATTGCCCGAGCGCCGCGGCCGTCTCGTCTGGCAGCGTACGCAGGCCGTTCAGCACCAGGTCGGGCGCACGCAACCGGGCCAAGGCCGCCGCGGCCCCGGGCGACAGCTCAGTCAGGCCCGAGAGACCCAACACATTGCCGATGTGAGCGCTCAGTTGCTGGGCCGTTGCTTCCGATAGCTCCGTCAAACCGTTCAAATCCAGGCTGCCATCATTGCGGGCCAACTGTGCCGCCACGTCCGGCGAAAGCCTCCGCAGGCCGTTCAACGAAAGCTTGCCGCGGTGGTCGGCCAGGTGGTGCAGCGCTTTGACCGGCAGGCTCGTCAAACCGTCGAGAGATAGGTTTCCGGACCGGTGTGCCAGGATTTCCAGACTTCGGGCGGAGATTTCCTGCAATCCGTTGAGCACCAACCAGTGTCGCCACCGGGTCAGTTCCACCGCGGCATCGTCGTCCAGTCGCGTGTAGTCGCATAGATCCACGCGGTCGTGCGGGTCGAAGAACCGCCGGGCAACTTCCAGCGTGAGCGTTTTAGCGAGCGTCGACATGGCTTGGGCTCCGAGCGCGAATCGATCCGTTCGAGGGGCAGAATCCCCGGCGTGCACGGCTGCACGCGGATGCCCGGCGGACGCTGGTTACTACGCCGCAGGATGGCAGGTCCTGACAGCCAAGGGAAGGCAACCCGTCGCGGGGCCACGGCAACAAGGCAGCCACTCCAACTGCATTTCTACCGCAATCGAAATCGCGGCATCTGAAGCACGCAGGCCAGCAGCCAGGCTGGAAGGCCGACTAGCGGGAACAGGGCAAACCACGGATCAGGCAACCAACTGGAAAACCGTTCCAGATAGGTTGCGTCGCCGACCAGTGGCCGCATCGCCGCCAGCAGCACGAGCACCAGGTAGTAGGCGGTTTCCAGCAGCAGGCAGATCGCCAGGCTCAGGGGTAGCCAGAACTTAGGCCGGCGCGAGATCCCCGCCGCTAGCCGCCCGGCCGCAAAACCGAGGGCGGCATAGCCCGCCGTCAACAACGCCAAACAGCCAAGGGCCAAGAGCATCGACATCGGGAACTCCATACTCCCCCCATACACGGTGAGGGGCAGCGCAACACTCGAAAGCCACCGCGGCCACCTGGGAGTCATTTTGTCCAGGTGTCGGCCGGAGCCAATCCAACCGGCGCTGGGCTGGGAGGGAACATCTTCACGCCCGGCGGCATCCTTCCGAGTGCACAAAAGATGCACGCGAAGATCACAAAGGCGGCATACAGGATCTTGCCCAGGTCGCTCTCGAAAAAGTCCATGATTGGGGCTCCTTGTAGTTGGGAAAGTCGCAGCCACCCGGAGATACGCGGCTCGGGCCGGTATCTGACGCCGGGCCCGCAGTGCAACGACTGGGGGGTGCGGCCGACAAATCCGCCCCCTCCCCGGAAAAACCGCTCGGGTCGGCCCGCGGGCGATTTTCTCGCCGCCTTTCGGCTTTTTTGGCCGCTGAGGGAAAAAAAACCGGGGATTTGCCCGGGCGCCGGCGGCGGCTGTCAGGACTGCGGTTGGACCGCGTATTCTTTGTCGACCGCGGCAAGTTGATGACCGCGGGAGCCTTCAGAACGCAGGAGTCCAGCATGCGACGCTCGACGCTCATCAAGAAATGTGTCCCCCTGGCCGCGGTGACCGCGCTGCTGCTGATCGGGATCGACCGTACTGCCCGGACTGCCCGGGCCGCGGACGAATTGACTCCGGCCCCGCTCCCGCCCGCGGAAGTGAATCAGCTGGTCAACAATTACTTGGAGCGATTGGCCCGTGAGCAACTCGACCGGGCAAATGCCCAGCGGCGCCTGCGCTTTGGGTTTGTTCGAACCGGCGCCCGCGGCCCCCACCGCAATGCCAGCTCCCCCGCCGCCGGCCCCGGCGACGATGCCGGCTCCGCCGCCGCCGGCTGCACTACCGGCTCCGCCGCCGCCGGCTGCACTACCGGCTCCGCCGCCGGCCGCACTGCCGGCTCCCGTGGCGATGCCCGCTCCAGGCCCCGCGCCGGCTGCCGGCCAGGACTGCGCCGCGTCTCTACACCAACGTCCAGGGCCGCTTTCGCATCGCGATGCCGCGCGACCCGCAATTGTCGACCGTGCATGGCCCGTCGCAGAAGGTCCCGGTCTATCAGGCGGTCTCGGTTGTCGACCATGTAGAATTCGTCGTCGCGTTCAGCGATTTTCCGGCCGAGGACGTGGCCCGGATCAACGCCTCAGGCGATCCGGCGGCGCGATCCACAATCACGTCCGCGAGAACCTCGCCAAATCGCTGGGGGGCCGCACCGACCATGAGTGCCAAACGCTCGTGGCCGGCCGTTTGGCCGAGGAGTTCGAAGTCGTCGTCCCCGACGGCCGGCATTTCGTCGGCTACTTCTTCCTGGAAGGAGGTTGGATGTACCAGGTGATCGTCGCGGGGCCGGGCATCCGAGCGGATCACCCCCTGGTCGAGCGGTTCCGCGATAGCTTCGAGCTTATCGGCCCATAAACTCGCTCGCCGCCGGCGGGCGGACGAGCCCGACGTGTTAGAATGCCGGCGCTGGAACCCCCCGGCGTCAGACCGTCCGCCCCGTTGCGTATTGGATCCGACGACCCGTTGGATTCGCCGCCTGTCCTTGTCCGAGGATGTGCGACCATGCCCGCACCGTTTCAACCTTCCCGAGCTCCAGTCACGCCCGGCGCTTTCGCAAAAGGTTCCGGACGTTGCTTCGTCTGCGACCAAACGCCCGACTGCCAACCGCTTCTTCCGCGTGGGCTGGGTGCAGCCGGTGGCCGGGGGCTTCGTGGAACGCTTCTTGTTCGTGCAGCGTCCCGTGTGCGGGGCCTGTTATCGGCGGGTCAACTGGCTGCACTACTTGCGGTTCATCGCGATGTTCGTTGCGCTTGCCGGAATGGGGGCCGCCCTGATCGGCGGAGGTTTTGCGATGATCTCGGCCGAATCGCGATTCGGAAAAGGGAGCTGGCAGCACTCGTTGGCGATCGCCGGCTTCGCCATATCGGGCGTGGCGCCGATTCCGCTCGCGGTCTGGTATGTCAAATGCGTCGTTCCCCGTCGGACCGCGAAACTGCTCTCTCCGTCGGCCAGCCAGACCTTGCTCTCAATGGGAGTGGCTCCCGAATGGGCCCTGCGCAGCCGACTCAGCGTTTATCGTCGGCTGCCCTGGGGGGCGAAGGCGGTTGAATAGGTCGCCGCTGCCGCTGTGATTCCACCGTTCAAGACTTCTTCGAAAACCCGCAACTTCAAGAGTGAGGGTCGATCATGAAACGCTCGATCTTGATTTCCTGGGCCGCGCTGTGCGGCTGCCTGCTCCTCGAACTCCCGGCGGTCCGGGCCGCCGAGCCGGCTTTGCCCGACGAAATGCTGGTCCTGCTTGGCCAGCCGTCGGTCTATTGGGTCGTCTCGTCGGGAACGTTCGCCGTGACGATGCCCAGCAACATCCGGGCGAACCTGGATGCCCTGCAAGCTGGCTATATGGCGGGACGCAACGAGAACAAGTTTCCGCCCAACGCGGGCCAGGCCGAGTGCTATTGGCTGCTCATTGCCAATTCGCCGGCCACCTATTTAACCGTCGCGGCCGACCGCGTCACCAAGACCTCGCCGGCCGTCAGCAACACGGGAACCGCCTTCGCCGTCAGCCGCGAAGGCATTCTGCTGACCAACGCGCACGTGATCGAGCTCGGCCTGGGCGACCTGGTGCAACGGCCGGAATTGCTCGCCGGCGTGCTGGCCGAATGCCTGGGCAACATTGCCGGGCAATTGAATGTCCAACTGCCGGCGGACGCTCAGACCCAGGTGGCCCGGGCCATCTTTGCCGGACTGTACGACCAGCATCTGATCGCGGTGCAGCTGAAAGAGCAGCGGGTGCAGCTGTTCACCAAGCCCCCGTTCCGCGTCAAGCCCGAGCTGCGGCTGGCCGGACCGGTCCCGAACGCCGAGGAAGAGCAAGGCATTCCGGCCCGCGTGATTGCCAAGGGAACGCCCTATCCGGGCCGCGACGTGGCGGTGCTCCGCACGACGCGGAGCGACGACTTCGTGGTCGACCGCGACCGGCTGATCTGCCTGCGATTGGGGGACAGCGACGACGTGCGGCCGGGCGCCAAGATCCAGGCCTTCGGCTTTCCTGGCGACGCCTTCTCGCCCAACATGCCCGAAGAAGCCCGGCGGTTGGTCAGCTGCCAGAACGGGCAGGTTGGCCAGATCAAGCCGTTGCGCGGGGACATGCCGGTCGTGTTCGAAATGACGGCCGACGTCAACCATGGCGACAGCGGCGGCCCCGTGCTCGACAAGCATGGCCGGGTGATCGGGCTGAACGTGGCCGGCTACCCGATCAAGCCGGGCGAGCCGGGCCAGCACATGCTCTCCGGTCACACCCTGGCCGTGCCGGTCAATGTTGCCCGGCAGTTCCTCAAGCAGGCCGGCTTCGAGCAACTCGATCCCGGCCCCTTGACCGAATACTGGGAGCGGGGGCTAAGGGCCTTCGCCGACGAAAAGTACGCCGCGGCGGAAAAGGAGCTCGGCGATCTGCTCCGCACCGAGACGACCGGCTGGGCGGTTGACGTTTCGCCGCTGGACCGCCTGACCGGTGGCAGCCGCGTCGACGCCGGCGGCAACGCCTACGTTTACGGCTTGTATCTCGACTGCCAGAAGAAGCAGGGTAAACTGAAACCGCCTGGCAATAACTAGCGGACCGTATGTGGACATTTTAGGGAACGCTGTTCCAGTTTATTTTGCGGAGGTACGGCATGCGTGCGACCAAGTTGCTAGTTCCCCTGTGGCTGGTGAACGTGGTCCCCGTGGCCGCGGTGGTGCTAGCCGATCCGCCGCCGCTGGTCGCCCCGTGTGACACCCCCGCGGCCCGGGCGGCGCAAGAAGCTTGGGCGAAACATTTTGACGTCCAAGTCGACCAGACCAATTCGTTGGGCATGAAGCTCACGCTCATCCCGGCCGGAAAGTTCACGATGGGCTCCAGCGAAAGTCGCGCGAAACGCCGCACCAGGTGACGATCACGCGTCCCTTTTACTTGGGCGTTTACGAAGTCACCCAGGGGGAATGGAAAAAGGTCATGCACACCACGCCCTGGCTAGGCGAAAAATACGTTCAAGACGGGGCGGATTTCCCGGCAACGTACGTGAGCTGGGATGACGCGACGGAGTTCTGCAAGAAACTGAGTGCGTTGGAGCACAAGACCTATCGCTTGCCTACGGAAGCCGAGTGGGAGTACGCCTGCCGCGCCGGCACCCAGACCAAGTACAGCTTTGGCGACAAAGAGACCGATCTCGGCGCCTATGCCTGGTACGACGGCTTGTTCGGGAATGGCAATGCCAAGCGCGAACAATACCCGCACGCTGTAGGGACTCGGAAGCCGAATCCTTGGGGCTTATTCGACATGCACGGCAATGCAGTCGAATGGTGCTCCGACTGGCTGGATACGTATTATTTCGAGAAGTCGCCTCCGGCCGATCCGCAAGGGCCCGAAACGGGCGAAAGGAAATCAGTGCGGGGAGGCTGCTGGTTAGCAGACGCGTCATTCTGTAGCTCCTCCGACCGGGGCAGCGAGCTGCCCGCGGCCCGCATCGACTATTTAGGATTCCGCGTGTTGTGTGAGCTGAAGTAGTCTCCCAGTTCTCCTTCGGTCCCCGTCGCCACTCGCTACAATTTGCGAAGACGCAATATGCACGAGACCAATCTGCGCGTCGCGATTTGGCTGGCGATCGTGGTCCTCCTGGCCGCGACCGTGCAAGCCGAGCCGCCGCGGCTGCTGGTCGCCCCGTTCGACGCCAAGCAGGCCCGCGCGGGGCAGGAAGCCTGGGCGAAGCACCTGGGCGTACCCGTCGTCCAGAAAAACTCGCTCGGAATGTCACTCACGCTGATTCCGCCCGGCGAATTCCGGATGGGTGGGGGCGAAACGAGCGCCGACCTGGAACAGGATTTCAAGCTCTACATCGGCTTTTATAACGACGATGAACGGCCGGTGCATCGCGTGCGGATCACGCGGCCGTTCTACTTGTGTACCCACGAAATCACGATCGGCCAATTCCGACAATTCGTGCGCGACGCAGGCTACCAGACCGATGCCGAAAAGAGCAGCGATGGCGGTTGGGGCCGCAATCCCGAGACGAATTACTTCGCCAGGGCCCATTCAATTGGGAGTCCCCCTCGGGCCTGGAACCGGTGGATGAGTTGCCGGTGATCAACGTATCGTGGAACGACGCGCAGGCATTTTGCGCTTGGCTGAGGCGCAGGAGCACAAGCCGTATCGGCTGCCGACCGAGGCCCAGTGGGAATATGCCTGCCGGGCCGGCACGACCACTCGTTATTTCACCGGCGATGCGCCCGATCGCTCGACGGGGCCGGCAATTTCTGGGACCAGGCCGCCCGGCGAAAACTTCCTCAGGCGAAGGAGAACACGTTTTTCGGTTTCGACGATGGCTTTCCGCTGGCGGCGCCGGTGGGCAAATTTCGCCCGAACGCTTTTGGGCTGTTCGACATGCACGGCAACGTCTGGGAATGGTGCCAAGACTTTTACTCCACCGACTATTACGCACATTCGCCCCTCGATGACCCGCAGGGGCCCAAGACTGGCCGAGACCGCGTCTTGCGGGGCGGCGACTGGGACGACCAGCCGGTACGCAGTCGCTCCGCGTGCCGGGCGTATGACGTCCCGGAGCACTGCTATTACACCAACGGGTTTCGCGTGGTGCGTGAACTCTAATCGGCGAAGCCGCCGCGAATCGAGGGTCGACCATGAGCCGTTCTCGTCTTCCGCTTTCGCTGCTCGCTTTTGTTGTCCTGACGGCTGCCACGGTGGCCAAGGGCGATCCACCGCCGCTGTTGGTCGCGCCATTCGATCAGCGGCAGGCTGCGGCGGCCCAGGCGGAGTGGGCCAAGCAATTGGGCCGGCAAGTAGCGGAAAAGAGCCCGACGACTGGGATGTCGCTCACGCTGGTGCCGCCGGGAGAATTCGAGATGGGCTCGCCGCAGGGCACGAAGTATCGCGACCCCGCCGAAAAGCAGCACCGCGTGCGGATTACGCGGCCATTGTATGTGGGCACGTACGAGGTCACCGTCGGACAGTTCGTCCAGTTCTATAAGGCGGCCAACTACCAGAATCGCTGGTCCCGCCAAGGGGCCGAGACAGGCGGCGGCCTCGCGCCCGACAAGGAAGGAAAGCTCGACGGCGCGTTCGAGGCCCGATTCGTGCCTTGGGATTGGGGACATCCCCAGCAGACCGACAACCATCCGGCGGTCGACGTAAGTTGGAATGATGCCACGGCGTTTTGCGATTGGTTGAGCGCGCAGGATCGTCGGCGCTACCGCTTGCCTACCGAGGCGGAATGGGAATACGCCTGCCGCGCGGGCACGACCACGTTGTTTTACAACGGAGACGAGAAGGAGCGGCTGGCCGAGATCGGCAACTTTGCCGACGCTGCCCTGCGCGAGCAGTCCGCCTTCCAATGGGCCGTGCGAGGGCGGGACGGTTATCCGTTTACCGCGCCGGTTGGCAAATTCCAGCCCAATGCGTTCGGGCTGTACGATACGCTCGGCAATGCATGGGAGCGGTGCGCCGATTGGTACGACGACAAATACTACGGGCAGTCGCCGATGGACGATCCGCCAGGCCCCGCCGACGGCACGCTACGAATTTTTCGAGGCGGGGGGTGGGATTATAGCCCCAGCAGTGCCGCGCAGCGCAAGGGCGGCGACCCAGCCGTGCGTAGTATCTTGATCGGCTTCCGAGTGGTCTGCGAGCCATAAATCCAGGGAACAGACGTGGACAATGAGGCCATTTGGACTACTCGCAGGGCTCGGCCTGGCGCTGTCGCTCGCCTGCCCGACCTCTTACGCCGACTCGCCACCGCTCTTGGTCGCGCCATTTGAAGCGGCCCAAGCGAAGACCGCGCAGGAAGCTTGGGCCAAACATTTAGATGCCAAGATAGAACTGACCAACTCGCTCGGCATGAAGCTGGTCCTGATCCCGCCGGGCGAGTTTCAGATGGGCGGGCCGTTCGAGGAGGACGTGGATAGTCGCTTCTTCGAAGACAACCATCACGAACACCGGGTGCGGATCACGCGGCCGTTTTACCTGGGCGCCCAGGAAGTCACGCTCGGCCAGTTCCTGGCCTTCTACCGCGACGCGAAGTACGAGTCGCGCTGGAAAGCGCAGGGCAAGGGAAAATCGTCGGGCGTCTATCGCAACGAGGAAAAACGGCTTCCCGACAAACAGGATTTCTACGACTTCGCCGACGGCGAGACGCATGTCCCCTGGAAATGGGGGCATCCCAGCCAGACCGAAAAACACCCCGTGGTGGGCGTCAGCTGGAACGACGCCGTGGCCTTCTGCGAGTGGCTTAGCCGCAAGGAGGGCAAGACGTATCGCCTGCCCAGCGAAGCCGAGTGGGAATACGCCTGCCGGGCCGGCACCGCGACCCGATTCTGTAACGGCGACGACGAAGCGCGGCTCGTCGAGGTGGCCAACTTCGCGGACGCGGCGCACCTCGCCCAGTTTCTGCCGGCGAGCGCATGCGCACTGAACGACGGATTTGCGTTCACGGCCCCGGTGGGAAAATTCAAGCCCAATGCCTTCGGCCTGTACGACATGCACGGCAATGCGGCCGAATGGTGCCGCGATTGGTACGATGTCGATTATTTTTCGCAGTCTCCCGTCGACGATCCGCCGGGGCCCGGCAGGGGTCTGTTTCGCGTCATGCGGGGTGGCAGCTGGAGCAACCGCTGGGAGCGCTGCCGCTCGGCCGCCCGCTGGACTGGCGCCGAATGGCTGCGCGATTGTCGCAACGGCTTCCGCGTCGCGTGCGAGGTGCAGCCGGAAGCGTCTCAGACGAAAGAAGCGAGCGGCGCGCCGCGGTGATCGCAGTAAGCCGCAAGCCCGTCGCCTGACACTCAGCCGGCTCGAGCAGCTTCAGCAACGCGACTCGACCGACGCGCCGTCAATACCAGGCGGTCTTACCGGCCGGCAATTTGCGATAGGCGATGAGCTTAGAGCGCAGATTCCAGTCGGACGTGATCCCCAAGCGGAGCAGGTCTTCGTTCGCGGCCGGCGTCAACACTTCCCGGGTCTTCTTAGGCAGCACCTTGGCGACGTACAGCAAGGACAGCACGATCGGGCTAAACATCAGACCCATGAGGGCCAGCACCAAGAGATACAACAGCGGCGAGGGATCGTCGCGATTGATGTGCGGCTGGATTGCAGGCATCAGCAGCCCGAAAATGACGCAGATCATGAGGGGCACCCCCAGGAGTCCCAGCCCCAGCGCGACGAATCGAGACCGGTGGACCCGATTGATCCGCCGAAAACAAGCATTGCACAGCTGCCGCTCGACGTGGGCGGAATGGTCGATCCAGGTATACGCACCGGGAATGCCGCGCTGCTCGACCCAACCGACGCGCAGGTAACTGGTCTGCACCTGCTTTTTCTGGCCGCAGGCAAAGCACTGATCCTCGCCCTTCCAGATCGTCATGGCCGAACTCCTGTTGCCTCTGTGCAAAGGTCAAAGTTACCCGCCGGGCGGCGGGGCCGCAACGCAGCGGCGGCACTCGCCATCGGCCCGGCCAGCGATCGGCCAAGCGGACCCAGCCTGGGGTGATCTCGAATACGCGACCGGCGGTACGCATCTGACACCCCCGCTCGGGTAGTTCCCGTTGTCGGCCGGGCGGCGCGTCAGAACGGCGCGCGACCCGCGTATCTAGGTCGTCACGGTCATGTTTCTTGTTCCCTGGAGGGCCCTGCGATGGTTCGCCGCACGGTTTCCGCGCATCGATCGGGGCAGGCCAGCTTGCTGGTCGCCATCTGCTGCGTTTGCTTGCCCTCGTGCCTGCACGCCACCGATCCGCTGGCCGATTTCCACAAGGCCCGGATCGATCGGTCCGTCCTGGGCACCTGGCGGACGCAGGACGACGCCGGCCTGACGACCTGGTTTCACGTGGGCGTGCCCGAAGAGGCGGACTTCCCGTCGGGCTTCCTGAAGATCCTCATCGTCAACACCGGGCCGGAGGGCGGCTTGGATGCGTACGAAGCGGCCTTCTTCACCACCGCACATGAGGGCCGCAGCTATGCGAACTTTGTCGCTCGCCCGAAAAAGCCCTTCAATCCGGCGAGCGTCCTATTCTGGGGCATCGCCAAGTACCGGGTGCGCGGCGACGAACTGACGATCTGGCTGCCGGATTCCGACCTGGCCCTCAAGGAAATCGAGGCCGGTCACGTCCGCGGCAATTCCTCCGGCCAACTCACGGACTCGCCGGCCAACCGGCTACGTTGGCTGGCCGCCCAGGATGCAAAGTTGTTTGTTCGCCCGACCGTGGCCTATCGCGTCCCGGACCGGCAGCTTCCGGCGAGAGCCGACTGATTCCTTGCTTCGGCCGCCGGTATGAATCGCCGCCGGAAACATGCGCCGCCCGCCCACCATCACCCGACGGCATGCCGGCTCTTCGCGGGGGCTTCGGCCAGCGCAGCGAAACGAAAGTTGCGACTCGGCGCGAGCGGCTCCTGGCCGCGCTCCTCAGGGGCGTCCGATGGTTCCGAGTTGCGACAGGGGGCAGCGTCCCGATCATGGCCACTCTTTCCGCGCCGCTATGTGCATGATTTTTTGCGGCCAGTACCTGAAGAAGAAAAAAACCAGCTACAATAGCCGCCGCGCTGCGTAATGCGAGTCAATGGGTTCCAAGATCACCCGTTCAATCGCTGAGGGAGAGGATGATGCTATTCGCTGTCAGGGTAAGTCGCAACTCCGCGGGTTGGTGCATGTTCGTAATCGGCATCTGCAGCACAATCTGGTGCACTACCTATTGGGTCCGCGGTCAGCTCCCGTGGAAGGAGTACCGCTATTGGCTGCTTGGATCGTTGGCGTTTACGCTGGTCGGCGCCTTCGGCATCGTTGACTGGAGTCATCCCGAGTTTTGAAAAAGCCCAATCCACTGCAGAGCAAGCTCGGGCCCGCCGGCCGCCCCGCCCTGACGGCCGCCCGGCGAGCGGGGGCACGGCGGCCCTGGCAGGGTGCAAAGGATCCCACACATGGAGATAACGGCCAGCAAGATCGCCGCGCTTTTGGTTGCTCTCGCGTACGTCGCGGTGGCGTTCGGGTTTGGCGCTCCGCTCAAGGTTCTGGCACTGTTCTGCCTTGTCCTGGCGGTTCCCCTCGGTCTGATCTGGTTTCCAGATGAGTGCGGCGGAATCACGGGCACCGTGTCGCGCGGATACATCACACGGGAATCGCCTGGGGGAGTGGTTGCAGCGGTCGGCTGGTTTCTGCTGGTCGCATACCCGGCAATCGTGTACCTCGTCACTCGTAGTGCGGCCAAGGGCTGCTAAGCTGGGCGAGAAGGTTTGGCCCCGTGGTTCCATTCAAGTTCGGTTGCAGGACATGTTGCCATGCTGCCTGGTCTCGTTCGGAGAGGGATTGCTGGAGCGCTCGCGGTCGTCATTGTGTTCGCGGCTGGATCGGCCACGGCTGCCGACGTGGGTGACGAATCGGACCGAACGGCCGAACGCGTCGCGCCGCCGCTCGATCCGCGCGAAATGGGCCTGGCGCTGCCCCGCGAAGGCCAAGTCGAGCCGGGCGAAGGCCGCCGGGTGATCGCGCCCGACGAAAACGGAAAGCCCGTGGTCGGCCAATTGCACTGCAAGATCGGCAAAGGCTGCCTCGTCGTGCTTCCCTCGGGCAAGCTCAAAGCGGTCGCCGAGCGAGACACGACTCCCACCGACAAGCCGTTCACACCGCTCTCGGGCAAGGAGTTAACCGAGCGGTTGCAAGCCGGCGGACTGGGCAAATTTACGGCGGACACCTCGGACCACTACGCCTATCTGTATGCCTGCGACGAGAAATTCTACCGCGCCACGCGCGACATTCTCGAAACGCTGTACGACGGCGTGCTGCCGGCACTCAAGCAATGGAAGCTGGAGGTGCACGACCCGCAGGTCCCGCTGGTGGTGCTCATCATGCCGAACCGGGCAACCTTCGACGCCTTTCATCCGATGCCGCCCGACGTCGCGGCCTATTACAGCGCCGTGAGCAACTATGTGATCTTGTACGAAGAGCCGGAATTGTCCGATGCCGCACCCGAACGCGCCCTCAAGCGGGCGGCCTACACGATCGCTCACGAGGGCGTGCATCAAATCCTGCACAACGTCGGCGTCCAGCAGCGTCTGGCGCCCTGGCCCGCCTGGATTTCCGAGGGGTTGGCCGAGTTGTTTTGCCCGGTGCGCGTCTCGTCGAAAATGGTCAAGAAAGGCTCCGACAGCATGCCCCAGCGCCGCGTGCGCTGGAACCAGCTGGGCCTGGTCAACGATCTGCGGATGTACGATCTGCTGCCGCTCAAATCCGACAAAGGAGCCATGCTCCGCAAGATCGTGCTGGGCAAAGAGCTGGATGCCGACGGCTACGCGCTGGCCTGGGGCCTGACGCACTACCTCTACAGCAAGAAGGCCAAGCAGTTTCAGGCCTATCTGCGCGACGTGGCGGCGATCGAACCCTTGGCGGACCTGGATCCGGGCTTCGAACGAATCTCTCGCAAGTTGTTCGCCGACGACGTGGGCAACGATTTTGCCCAGCTCGAGGCGGACGTCGGCCGCTATCTGACGAGCCCCGCCATGCAGACTGCGTATCGCGATCCCTACGTTTATCAGACCCATTACCTGGTGGTACACACGGCCCTGCGGGGCAAGGCGGCCGAAATCACGGTCCTGATCACGACTTCGCCCGATGATGCCCGGCGCTGGAAAAAGAGGAGGAGCAAAACCAGGCTCCGGGCCTGCAACATGCCTTCCGCACCATCGCTTGCGAAACGCGGCAGCAGGCGGAAGCCCAATTGACGAAGATGAGCCGGCACTGATGAGCCGCAGGAACGGTCCGCTCCCACCTCAATACAGGCTTCGGTGCCGTTTTTCACGCCGCCTTTGACTCGGAGCGGCAACCCGCAATTCCCGGGTCCGGCGGCCGGCCCCGTTGCATCGGCAGGACTGGCCGCCGACAATCACGGCCGGGCGGATTAGAGCCTATCCGAGAACGATCGGGGACCGTCCCAATTTTGCGCAGCGCGGAGCAAAAAACGCCAGGCAACTTGCAAAGTCTGTCGCGGCAAAGGGCGGCTGCCCTGCTGGGGTTGCAGCGCGTCCGATCGCTGACGCCGCGTCACTTCTGCTTTTTGACCCAGGCCACGTGCCGGGCAACGCCCGGGTGCGCCAGCAGCGCCTCCTTCGAGGCGAACTTCTCTGCCAGCTCGCGGGCGGCAATCAGGTCGTGAATGCCGTCGTGGCATTGGCGGCACAGGTAAAGTCCCCGCGTGCGGAGCTCGTTCTTGGTGTGCCGCTTCTGGAACCGCTTCTTGCCGTGGAGCGCCTTGGGGATCAGATGGTGAAACGTCAGCGGCTTGGAGCGGCCACAGAGCTCGCAGGGCGGTTCGGCCGACGGGGGTTGCATGACGGCACGAGTGCCCGGAACAAAAAGCCCAGAACAAAGACCAGGTGCGGCCGGTCGGGCCAGGGCGCCTCACTCCAGCGGCAGATCGACGGCGTCCGCTCGGAAGTAGGTCGCGCTCACGGGCAAAATGATGAGATTCTCCTGCGCCACCGCGACAAACCGCCGGGCTTCCTCATTGGCGGCTTCCCGCGTGTCGGCGATGTAGACCACCCGATCGATCCGGCCGGTCCGGTCGACCGACAGGATGGCGAATCCGTCGCTGCGGTGCTTGTAATGGCGGCCGGCCAGGACCAGGTCTTCGGACATCGAGAACTCCTTCGCTGCGGAAAGTGGCGGCCGGTTCGGCCCGCGGGCCGGCTGGGAAATGCACGCGCGGCCCGCGCCGCTACGATACCCGACTGGCCGGCAGAAGCAATCGCCGCTTGCCGGGCCAGCAGCTGAATTCTGGCCGCCGGACGGCTGGCCGAGCGTCACATAGATCCGGCCGTCAAGATTAGCTCGGTCTGACCGGCCAAGGCATCGACCAGGACCGAGGCCGCCACGGGCTTGAGCAAGTGCATTTCGATGCCGGCCTTTTCCAGCCGTTCGCGATCCGGCGGATGGCCGCTGACCGCGACGATCCGGCAATGCTCGAGCCCCTCGATCTGCCGGAGCGATTGGGCCAAGGTGTAGCCGTCGATCACCGGCATTCCGATGTCGAGGCAAATGGCCTCGGGCTGAAATTCCGCGGCAATCTCCAGAGCGTCCTGCGGAGCACAGGTGAACCGGACATCGCAGTCATGCCGGGCCAACAGCTTGGCCAACAGCGAGACGGCGTCCAGGTTGTCATCGACGAGCAGAATGCGCAGCGACATGGAGCGAGCACTCGCAAGGGGCTAGTTGATTTGGTTCGATGTGTCCGCCAACCAAACACTGAGATGAAACGTTTCAGACGGGCGCTCCGCCACATCGTAGCCCGCCGCGCGGCCGTCAGCAGCCCCGACGGCATCCGGCCGGGATGCGCGACGGCGACGTTTACGCCGACGCTCGCCGGCAAGCGAGTCTGCCCCGCGCCCGGCCACGTACCGCACGACCGCCACGACGTAACTTAGAGCACGACGCCTCGATCGGATAGTATGCCGAATGGCAAGCGAAACGCTGGCGAAAAAACTACACCGCCTGGCAGGCGCCCGACCACGGGAGCCCGTTATCGGCAACTCAAAGCAAAAAGAGTGCCGGGGCAGCTTTCTCTCACGAGAATCGCCGCCCCAGGCACCCAATCCCCCCGTTTTGGGCGGAGCCCCGCGCGGGCCAGGTTATTTCACCGTCACGTTCGCCGGAGTCCTGGGAGCCGTCTGCGGCGTGCCGGCCTGGCGATAGTATTCGTCGATCTGATTGGTCCACTTGGGATCGGCGAAGTCGGGCCAGTGGTTCTTGTCGAACCCCGGCGAAGCCTCCAGCTTTTCCTTCGTCGTGTCGAGGACAAACGTCAGTTCATCCTTTTCGTGGTGCATCTTGAACGCGCCGAACGGAACGGCGAACAGTTTTTCGCCGATGCCCAGCACTCCACCCACGCCCAGGGCCACATAGACGGTCCGACCCGTGTTCGGATCGATGACCAGGTCGTCAACCGAGCCGATTCGCTCGCCGGCGGCGTTGTTGACGTGCACGCCCAACAACTTGCTGGCCCGCATCGGTTTGGCCGCGACGGGTCGGGTGGCCGGAGCGACGGGCTCCGCCGCGTTTGCCCAGCTGCCGAGCGCCAAAGCGCCGGTGCAACCGGCGACGGCGATCCAACGTGCAATGCGATTGTTCATCACGAACTCCTTTGGAAAAACAAGCCACGAGCGACCGGCGCGCGATCAGACACTTGGTCCGCGCCGCATGCCGCCCAACAATAGGCTGACCACGCACAACACCAGAAAGACCGCGAACAGGATCTTCGCGATTCCCACCGCGACTCCCGGCAATGCCGCCAAAACCCAACATGGCCGCGATGAGGCGCGATCAACAAGAACACACCAGCCCAGTACAACATTCCGCGTGCCTCCCTTTTGCCCCTGCGCCGAACTCGGGAGCGCGGCCGCCAAGCGAGCTGGCCCTTTCCCGCGTTCACGATGCCACAACACGATGCACACGGCATGCCAGAGAAGTCGCTTGTGCGCCGGAAGTGGTGGGCCCGGGAAGCTCGGCCAGAATATCGCGCCGGTATTCGACGCCCGTGCGTGGCTGCCAGCTGGCGGTTGGCCAACACATGGCCAACATGACTGCCCGCCGCGCAGCCATCGCCCGGCGATTTTATTTCGCCTGACCGCGGCGCAACTCGCGTTTGACCGCGGCGCGACCGAGCTTGCCGAGTCGCTTGAGCAGTTGCTTGTCGGCGTCGCCAACCCGGGCCGCGGCCTCGCCAGCCGCAGCGTCCGATCCTGCGGCTGCCGCCGGATCCGTTGATGCAGCGTCCGCTCCGGCAGCCAGGGTGCCATTTCCTTGCCCGCGTTCAGCCGGCTCCGTGGCCGTTTCCTCGTCGGAGTCGGCACGCGGCGCGGCCGAGGGCGCGTCTTCGTCCAGCGGCGGAAATTCGGCCGTAATCGACTCCAGCACCTCGCTTTGGACCATCGCGCACTTGAGAAAGCTGTGATGCTCCATCCAGACGTGGACCTCGAACCGCAGCGCGCGTAGCCGTCGACTTCGGTCAGCAACACCATCGGCGCCGGCGATTTGATGACCAACGGATGCAGAAACGCCAGCTCCTGCATCCGCCGCTTGCTGGCGGCGACCGGCCGGGTGCGGTCCACGTCGATCGTGATTACCCGGCGGACGAACTGATCGCTGAGCGTCAGATTCGTGACCTGCTCGTCGAGCAGGCTTTTATTGGGCACGATCAGCTCGTGATTGGCTTCGGTCAGCATTCGGGTGCTGCGCAGGCCGATGAACACCACGCGGCCGGGCACGCCGTCCAACTCGATCACATCGCCCACCCGAATCGGCTGTTCCACCAGCAGGATGATGCCGCTCATGAAGTTGTTCATGATGTCCTGGCTGCCGAAGCCCACCGCGATGGCGGCGGCCCCGCCGAGGAACGCGAAGGCTCCGACCGGAATCTGCAACGCTTTGAAGGCGACAAACCCGAACACGATGCAAAGCACGTAGAACAATATCGACCGGAACGCCGCGAGCCGGCCCGGATGCCAACCCCAGCGCTTGAAAGGCCCGCGGCCGAGCAGCCAGCTGGCCAACCAGGCCAGGATCAGGCCGGCCAGCACGAAAAAAATCAGCTCGAGCAGCCGCCCGACCGTCACGGGATTCTGCTTGTCGGCCAGGAGCACGTAATCCCAGGTCGCGGCCAGCCAGCGTGGGATCCCCGCCGGCCGGGCCTGATCCTTGATTTTGGCTTTCAATTCGTCGCGAAACCGGCCGAGCCAGCGCTGGTCGTCGCGGACCGCGAGTTCGCCGGTGTGAAACGCATTCCACAACCGGTCCATCGCTTCGGAGCGGAATTTTTCCCAGGCCGCCTCGGTTGAGTCGGGCTTCTCGCCCGACGCCGTTCCGACTCTGGCCCGCGACAAGACGGAAAGCCGCTGCCCCCAGGTCCGCTGCCAATCCTTGAGCTCGCCGATCGTTTCGTCGACGTCATCCAGCCATTGCGGCGGCTGCGTCGCGGTGGCCTCGCCGTGATAAAGCTCATACCGCCGCTTCCATAACTTCCGCAGCGAGACCAGCGACTCGCGATCCTGCTCGAGCAACAGGAGTAGCGCACTGCTGATATCGCGGGCGCTCGCCGCTTCGTCGGACCGCGACAGCGACGTCGCGGGCGGCGGATCTCCGTTCGCCTCGATCGCCTCCCGCCAGCGCGCCGCTTCGGCCGTCCGCTGATCGTCCAGCGTCGACGCCAGCTCGGTCCAGTGCTCGAGTTGCCGATCGCGATCGTCGGCCGAGAAGCGGACGTCCTTCTTGACGAGGGTCGTCTCTTCTTCCAGCCGTTTCTGCCGGGCTTGCGACCATTGCAGTTTGAGCGACTGAAGTTCGATCACTGTTTCGGCCAGCCGCAATCGGGCCGCCGCCAAGGTAACCCCCAACTCTTCTGCGGACTGCTGCGCGAGGGGCTTTGGGTCGCCATTGCCAACGGGCCCGTGGGACGCGGCCGATCGCAAATGCTGCTGGGCGCTGTCCAGCTCGTCGCGATCGGCCGCCAGCACTTGCTTGGCCGCCTTCATGTCGCTCTTGAGGTTCGCCTGGCGTTCTTCTTCGTCGTCCGTTTGGTTGAGCAGCCGTTCCAGCAGCAGGAAGGAATAGGGCTTGGGTTCGCCGGGGCCGAAGTCGCCGAGCCGGGCCAATTCCTTCTCCTCGTGGCTAGTCAGGGCCGCCACGTGCCCTTCCTCCTCGAGCAGCGATTCATGTTGCAAGTAGATCGCCTCGAGCCCGCGCAGGGCGGCGATCTGCACCGCGAGGGCCTTGCGATCCGCCGCGTCCAGGTCCGTTTTCTCGTGCCGCTCGGTCGCGGCGTCCAGTGCCTTGCTGGCGGCTACTCGGCGGGCGTGCATCGAGGCAATGGCCGCTGCTCCGGCGGGCTGGATGGCGGCATCTGCGGCCTGCGCTCCTGACGGCCCAAGGCTGCAAGAAAGCAGGGCGCATCCGAGCCACGAGACCATCACCGTCTTAAAGCCCCGCGCTAGGAATGCGGTGCGACACGATTGGCTGTTGCACATGCGCTGGCCGCCGATCGGCGGTTCGGAGCTGTTCATTGGGCCGTGTCCGAGCTACTCGTCGCGGGGTCCGCTGGGGCGTCCTCGGTCAACGTGAGCGGCAGTTCCACCGTTACCGGATCGAGCCCGGACTCTGCCGGCCCGGCCATCAGTTTGCCGTCCAGTTCGAAGCGGGAACCGTGGCACGGACAATCCCAGGTTTGCTCCGCCGCGTTGAACCGCACCAGACAGCCCAGGTGCGGGCAAACCGCACTCACGGCGTGCAGCTGGCCCGCCGCGTCCCGGGCGCAGGCGACGTGCCGACCCTCGTGCTTGAATACGACCCCCTCTCCCGGCTCGACGTCGCCGGGCGACGTGCGGCGCGAGGCGACCCGGTCGGCAATCAGATAGTAAGGAAAATCGAGGTTCTCTTTGATGTAGTCCCACGTCCCGCCGCGGACCTGGCGGCGGTCGACCGAGAACAATTCCTGCCAGGGATTCTTGCGGCCCAAGAGCGCGTCGCGGGCCATCATGCCCGCCAACGTCCCGAACGTGATGCCGTTGCCGTCGAAACCGGTCGCCACGAATTGTTCCGGCACGGTGGTGCCGATCAGCGGCAGTCCGTCGTTGGTGTGAATCACCTGCCCCGACCAGCGATGGTCGATCGCCACGGCGGGAAGCAGGCCGCGCAGAACCGCGGTCAGCTCCTGATAACGGCTTTCGGTGTCGGCCGCTTGACCGGTTTTGTGGTCCTTGCCGCCGAAGATCACCCGATCGAACTGACGGCCGGTGTCGATCCGCAGGTAATAGTAGGGATTGCCGGTATCCCACAGACTGACGTCCGGTGCTTGCCCGGGCGGAAGCTTGCCGCTAACGACGTACGTGGAATAGGCCGCCAGTCGGGACTGCAACAGCGAGGCTTTCACGAGGCCGTTGATTCCCGTCAGGGGAACTTCGGTTGCGATGACGATGAAATCGCAATCGATCCGCAGATCGCCGACGATCGCCCCCAGCGGCTCCGCCTCGAGCCGGCTCACTTCGGACATTTCATGGATCGCCGATCCCTGACCGTCGACCAGCCGGGCGAGTCCCGCCAAGTAGGCCCGGGGATGAAATTTGGCCTGATCGCGAACCCGTAGCCCCGGTTTGTTGACGACCGGCACGTTCTCGACAAACTCGACGTCCAGCCCCAACTCGTGGGCCAGCTCGGCCTCCGCCTGGAGCGAGCTCGTCTCGTCGGCCGTTCCTTCCAAAGCTGCGTGCAGGTAGCTCGACGTCCGGCGAAACTCGCAGGCGATGCCGTGGTCGATGGCGATTCGCTCGATCAGATCGATCGCGGCATTGCCCGCGTACCAAGCGAGTGCCGCCCGGTCGCGTCCGAACGTCCGGACCAACTCGGACAAAGGGGTGTCGGTGACACAGGTCAGATGGGCGGTTGTCTGGCCAGTGTCGCCCGAGCCCAGCCGATCGCGTTCCAGCAGACAGACCTTCTTCCCCGCCGACTTGAGAAAGTACGCGGCCGACAAACCGGTAATTCCGCCGCCGACCACCACCACGTCGAACCGGCCTGAATGCTTCAAGCGATCATAGCGGGGCAGGGCGACTTGCTGCCAAACGGAACTGGATTCCAGCGACGACATCGCGTTCCTCTCTCTTCAAAAACGCCCGACAAGGGGTCTGGCCGAGAACCTGATTGCTGGCGAGGCAAACCGTATGCCGCCCCACTGCGGCTGGAATTTCGGCGCGTCCCAATGGCCGGCGACGCGCCTTCAACCGACGCAGATTTAGCCGCAGGAGGGATTGTGAAGTCTGCGGTGTTGCCAAGCGCGGCAGGCCAGACGGTCGCAATTCGGCCAGTCCGGTTGTCGGCCAATCAGGCCCCGCCTGGCAAGAAACGAACGGGGGAGGGATTGATGCCTGCGCCCGTTGCGACGGAATCTATGCCACGCGGCAGGACTTTGTCAGCGACTTCGGTCAGGCTGCCGGCGCTCAACTTCAGGCTCGGCTCAGGCGGTTGAGCATGGCCTCGGTGATCGCTTGCCGCGTGGCCGCGAGCTCGTGCCAGGGATCGCGTTTCCGCCGGGCCAGCCGACCGGGAATGTTGGCAACCGTGAAGTGATCCGAATGCAGCCGGGCCGTCAGCTCCTCCCAGCGAATCGGCGTGCTGACCGGCGCGCGCCGGCCGATTGCGGGTGGAATAAGGGGCGACCGACGTCGCGCCGCGCGCGTTGCGCAGGTAGTCGATGAAGATCTTGCCCTTGCGGGCAGCCTTGCTCATCGTGGCCACGTAGCGCTCGGGCGCTGCGCGGACGGCGGCATCGGCCACGGCTTTGCAGAAGGCTTTGGCCAGGTCCCAATCGGCCCGCGGCTGGATCGGCACCACGAGGTGCAGGCCCTTGCCGCCGGTCGTCTTGACGAACGATTTCAGGTCGAAGTCGGCCAGCAGCGTACGGATTTCCTTGGCCGCGGCCACAACCTCGGCCCATTCGACGGCCGGGTCGGGATCGAGATCGAAGACCAGCCGGTCCGGCTTTTCCAGCTGATCGACCCGCGCCCCCCAGACGTGGATTTCCAACGCGCCCAACTGCACCAGGGCCACCAGCCCCGCCGCGTCGTCGATCGTCAGGTGATATTCGGGCTTGCCGCTCGTCGAGACATCGACCTTGCCCAACTGCTCCGGCGGGCCCTCGCCCAAGTGTTTCTGAAAGAAGCACGACCGGCCTTGCCCGGCCGGACAGCGGACGATGGCCAGCGGCCGGCCGGCGACGTGCGGCAGCATCTGTTCGGCCACGGCCAGATAATACTCGGCCAGCTCGCGCTTGGTCAGCGGCGGCTCCGAGTAGAGCAGCTTGTCGGGATGCGACAGCCGCACGCCGGCCAACGAAGCATCGCCGCCCGGCGGATCGCTCGAGTCTGCCACACGCCGGACCGCACCGGGGCGTTTGACCTGCTTGGCCGCAGCCAGAACGCTTTCCGTCGCCGGGAGTCTTCTTCGCGGCCGGCGCGGGTTTGTCCTGCGTCGCTTCGCCAGGGGAGACCGGCACGTCGAGCGTCACGTCGCGGGCGGCCTTGTCTTCGCGCAAGCCCTGGAAGGCCGGATGCCGCAGCAGGCCGTCATCCGTCCAATTGGAGAACTCGACTTCGCCCACCAAGTGCGGCTTCAGCCAGTGCACGCCCCGGGCGGCGCCGGTCGTGCCCGACAGGTTGACAAACGGGGATGCGTTCCGGCCCAGCTTAAGAAACTTGCGATGCAGATCGGTCAGAGTCTGTTGGTCGAAACCGGTTCCCACGCGCCCCGCATAGTGGAGCTTGCCGCGTGCGTCGTAATAGCCGACCAGAATCGCGCCGAAATGCCGCCGTTGGCCCCCCGGCGGCGTGTAGCCTCCAATCACGAACTCTTCCCGCTGGATGCACTTGGTCTTCAGCCAGTCGCCGCCGCGGCCAGCACGATAAGGGCTATCGCTCCGCTTCGAGACGATCCCCTCGAGGTGCAGGCGGCAGGCCTGGGCGAATACTTCCGGACCGGTGCCCTCCAGGTGGTCGCTGAACCGCAGCCTGCTCTCGGCTCCCGCCAGGACGGCCTGCAGAACCGACTTCCGCTCGACGAGCGTGCAGCCCGTCAGGTTGACTCCGTCCAGGTGCAGCAGGTCGAAAGTGTAGTAAACCAGGTCTTGCGTTCGCCCGGTTTGAAATACGTTTTGCAAAGCCTGAAATCGCGTCACGCCATCCGGCTCGATCGCCACCACTTCGCCGTCGAGCAGCGCCGACTTGACCGGCAGCGCCGCGGCGCGGTCGGCCAGTTCGGGAAATTTTTTGGTCCAATCGTGCCCGTTGCGGCTGATGAAGCGTGCTCGCCCGCCGTCAACCCGGCAGAGCATCCGGTAGCCGTCGAACTTGATCTCGTGCAGCCATTCGGCCCCTGCGGGCGCTTGCTTGACGAGCGTGGCCAACTCGACCTGGGCCTTGGCCGGCAGTTTGCCGCGGCGGGCCGAACCGGCCTTCACCAGGCGACCCAGCAGGGCAGCTCCCGATGGAGTGGCCCGCGGTTCGGCTTTCTTGCGCTTGTCGCGGCCGCCGCGGATGGATTTCGCCGGCGGCGGATCGCCGCCGCCCGACTTCCGCCCCTTGGCCGCGTGGCCGTTCGCCGGGTGCGAGCCGCCGGATTCCCAAGTCCGCTCGGGCCTGGCCGCAATCTCGTCCAAATCGCGCCCCGATAGCACGCTCCGGAGCTCGGACTCGGTTATGCTGCGGCCTGAGCGGGCAAATTTGTCGCGCACCTTGAACAAAAACCAGTGCCGTTCGCGCGGGCCCGACTTCTTGCCGCCCCGGCGGACCAGCATCCAGGCCCCGCGGAGCTTCTCGCCGTTCAGGACAAATTCGAGCTTGCCCTCGCGGAGCCCCGCTTCGGCGTCGCCCACCGGCTCCCAGGTGCCCCGGTCCCAGAGCAGCACCGTCCCGCCGCCATACTGGCCCTGCGGAATCGTCCCCTCGAAGTGCGCATATTCCAGGGGGTGGTCTTCCACCTGCATGGCCAGCCGCTTGTCCGCCGGGTCAAGATCGGGGCCCTTGGGCACCGCCCAGCTTTTCAGGACGCCGTCGAGTTCCAAGCGAAAGTCGTAATGCAGGTGCGAGGCCGCATGCTTCTGGACCAGAAACGCCAGCTTGCCCTTGCGCCGGCTCGGGCCGCCGCGCGGCTCGGGCGTCTGGCGAAAGTCGCGTTTTCGTCGGTATTCAGCCAATCCCATGACGAGCGCCTCGGTTTGTTGCGCCTCGTTACAGCAGTTGCCGTTCCAGAAGGCGATCGATCGGGCCGCGGAAGGACGGGCAAAGCAAAAATGAACGTCCCGCCGTGGCTTCCAAACGACCAGACTGAGCGACTGGCGACCAGCAGGACGGCGACTCCATTGTCGTTGAGCGATCGGACCGGAGCCAGTCGTAAGGACACCGATTGCAAAGCCGTCCTGCTTGTTCGCTTAGCCTCAATCGAAGGCCCGCAAAATCCCCAGGGCGGAACGCGCTAGTGGCGGCGTTTTGGCCCGTCGTTTGCAATCGGCCGCAGTAGGTTAGCGGAATCCAATCATCATTCGAAAACAGTCCTTGGCCGATAGAAAGACTTGCCATGTTGGTCATGCGGAGACGCGACGACGAGCGGCTGCTCAGCTTGCCTGACCCGGGGCAAGTGGAGAGCCTGCGAGTGGCAATCCTTGGTGCCCGGGCTCGCCGCCCAGTCGTCTGGCGAACAACCAGGGTGCAGATGGAGAAGGTCTCGAATGTTCGTTGAGTCCGCGCCGGAATCGGTCCGAAAGCCGATACCCGTCCGGCGCGGTCTGTTTGGCCTGTTGTCCGTGGGCCGGCGCGTGCCGTCGACTTTGCGGACCGAGTCCCCCCGAGGCCAACGACGCGACAACGCTGCCCAGAGCAGCGCGCTCCGCCCATGATTGGCCGGCAGACGCGGGCGGGTGCTTGCCCCTTTCCCAAGAGTGAGGGCGTTTCTTTTATGGCCAGGTTATTACTGATCGACGACGACCGTTCGCTGCGGACGCTGATTGCCGGCGCCTGCGCGACGTGCCGGTCGAATTGGAAGTCGCCGCCACCGCCGCCGAGGGGCTCGCCCTGATCGAGGCCGCCGAGCCCGACGTGGTGCTGCTCGACGTGATGCTGCCCGACATGTCCGGCATCGAAGCCTGCCGGCGCATTCACGACATCGCCCCTAAGGTGCCGGTCATTTTCATCACCGCCGGCGGCTCGAGCGATACGGCCATCGAGGCCATGAGCCTGGGCGCGTTCGACTATCTGCTCAAGCCGCTCGATCTAGACCGCGTGCAGCAGCTGGTCACGCAGGCCCTGGAGATTCGCCGGCTGATGCACGTGCCGGTGCAATTTCAGGCCGACGGCGACCGGCCCACGCCCGGCGACCTGTTGATCGGCCGCACGCCCCAAATGCAGGAAGTCTACAAGGCCATCGGCCGCGTCGCTCCGCAGGACGTGGCCACGCTGATCCGCGGCGAGAGCGGCTCGGGCAAGGAGCTGGTCGCGCGGGCGATCTATCATCACAGCCGCCGCGCGGCCGGACCGTTCCTGGCGGTCAACTGCGCCGCGCTGGCCGAATCGCTGCTCGAAAGCGAACTGTTCGGCCACGAGAAAGGCTCGTTCACCGGGGCTACGGTGCAGCGGATCGGCAAGTTCGAGCAGTGCAACGGCGGCACGCTGTTTCTGGACGAGGTCGGCGACATGTCGCCCCTGGTCCAGAGCAAAGTGCTGCGGGTGCTGCAAGAGCAGCGCTTCGAGCGGGTCGGCGGCACGCAAACCATTCAGACCGACGTGCGGATCATCGCCGCCACCAACCGCGACCTGGAAAAAATGGTCAGCCGCGGCGAGTTTCGCGAGGACCTGTTCTATCGGCTCAACGGCTTCACGATTCAGCTGCCCCCCTTGCGCGAGCGGCGCGAGGACATCCGGATTCTGCTCGACTGGTACGTCGCCCGCTTCCGCCGCGAGCTGGGCAAGGACGTCGACAGCATCGCGCCCGACGCCTTGGAAATGCTGCTCAACTACCGCTGGCCGGGCAACGTCCGGCAACTGCAGAACGTGGTTCGCCAGGCCCTGGTCCATTCGACCGGGCCGGTGCTGATCGCGGCTTTCTTGCCGCGCGAGATCACGGCTCCGCAGCCCTCGGAGCCGGAACTCAACGGCCACCAGCGCCACGCCGGCGCGGCCAACCTGCACGCCTTCGTCAACCAGCGGTTGCACTCCGGCTCGGCCCAATTGCACGCCGAAACGATCGAGATGGCCGAGCGCTATCTGCTCACCACCGTGCTCGACCACACCGAAGGCAACCAGTCGAAAGCGGCCAAAATCCTGGGCATCACCCGCGGCAGCCTGCGGCACAAAATCCGCCAGCTGGGCATCTCGATCGACCGGCGAATCACCAACCCCGGCGACGTCGACCCGGACTTTGAGCCGGGCGCCAGCTTCGTCGACAATTGAGCGCGGCGGACATTCCCCCCGGACCGGCCGCGCCTCTAGCCGTCGTGAGGCGCGGCCGAGCGTTCGAGGATCAGCCGCAGGTCGTCCAAACCGACCGGTTTGACCAGGTGCTCGGCGAAGCCGGCCTTGACGGCCCGGTCGGCGTCTTCCTCCTGCCCGTAGCCGGTCAAGGCGACGAGGGTCGCCCGTTTGCCCTTGGGATGGGTCGAGAGCCGCGTGGCCAGCTCGTAACCGCTCATGCCGGGCATGGCGATGTCGGAAAAGATCACGTCGAATGCTTCCTGCTCGACGGCATCCAAGGCGGCTACGCCGTCGTGCACGCTGCGCACTTCCTGGCCCAACGCAGTCAGCAAACGGCAGAGGACCATCGCGGACGCCCGCATATCGTCGACGACCAGAATCTTGCGCCTGGGCAACCGATCGAATTCCGCCGGCGTCTGCGGCGTCGCATCGTCCGCTTGGGCGCGGCCTTGGGCAGTCGGACGACGAATTCGCTCCCCTGACCCAGCCCGGCGCTGATGAGCTTCGATCGAGCCCCCGTGCATGTCGACGATGCTCTTGGCCAGCGTCAGCCCGATGCCCAGCCCTCCGCGGGACCGGGTCAGCGATTTGTCGGCCTGGGCGAAGACCTCGAACACGTTTTCGAGCTGCTCGGAGGAGATGCCCACGCCGGTGTCCTTGACCCGGATCAGCACGTCGTCGGCCTGCTCCTCAACGACCAGCCAGATCCGTCCGCCTCGCTGGGTGTATTTGGCGGCATTATTGAGGAGGTTGGCGACGACCTGGGCCAGTCGAATCTGGTCGCCGCGGACGTAAATCGGCCGCTCTGGAATCTGCGTGGTCAGCACGTGCGACTCCGCTTCGATCAGCGGCCGGCTGGTATCGATCGCCGAGCGGAGGACGTTTGCCAACTCGACCGTTTCCAGTCGCAGATCGAATTTGCCGCTCGAAATGCGGGAAATATCCAGCAAGTCGTCGATCAGCCGCTGCATCTGACGTATCTGTCGCTCCATCATTTCGCGCAAGTCGGTCAACTCCTCCGCCGAGGGAGTCTGGATCGCGATCAGTTGCAGCGCGTTGGCGATCGGGGCGATCGGATTGCGCAGCTCGTGGGCCAGCATGGCCAAAAACTCGTCCTTGCGACGCTCCGCCGCCAGAAGCGATTCGTGCTGCTCGTGGGCCAGCAGCTCCAATCGCCGCCGCGTGGTAATGTCGCGAAACACCAGCACCACGCCGGACACCGCCCCGGCGGCGTCGCGGATCGGAGCGGCGCTGTCGTCGATCGACAGCTCCCGGCCGTCCTTGGTGATTAGCACCGTATGATTGGCCAGGCCGACCACGGTGCCTTCGCGCCGCGCCGGACCGCGGGGCCCTCTTCCACGGCCCGGGTCGTTTCGTTGATGATGTTGAAGACCACGCTCAGCGGCTTGCGCAGGGCCTCGGTCAAAGTCCAGCCGGTCACCTGCTCGGCCGCCTGGTTCAAGAACGTGATCCGCTCGTTGACGTCGACCACGATCACCGCGTCGCCTATGCTGGCCAAAGTGACTTGCAGGCTTTGCCGCTCGCGCTGCACCGCGGCCTCCGCGGCCCGCCGCGCCTCGAGTTCTCGGGCAATCAAGGCCAAGAGCGCGACGATCAGAGCCATTCCCGCCAGCGAGGCGACGACGACGGCCACGATCGCGGTGCGGAAACTGCCCGTCATCTCGCGCTCCCGGCCGGCCAGCAACCCGCGTTCGTTGGCGGTCAACTCGCCGATCCAGTTGCGGATTTCCGCCGACAACTGCTGGCCGCGACCGCTGGCGTGGGCCAGCACCGCGTCGAGCCCGCCCTCGCGCCGCAACCGTTCGGCTTGGGCCAATGCTGCCAGACGTTCCGCGATCTTCGGCTCGAGACTCGCCAGTCCGGCGCTTTGAGCCGGATTGTCCTCGACCAACTGCCGCGCACGGTCGAGGCGCTCGGTCACCTCAGCCGCGCTTTGGCGATAGAGTTCGACGAACGACTCATCGCCCGTCAGGACATAGCCGCGGACGCGCGATTCGGCGTCGGTCAGGGCCGACTGCGTTGCCGCCAGCTCGGTGATGACTTCGTGCGTGTGCAACACCCACAAGCCGGCTTGCCGGACCTCGCTCAAGTTCGCCAGAAACACGCAGGCACTGACGATCTGCAAAACCAACACCAGGACGAACAGCAGCGTCGCCCCGCGCGAAAGAGGCCAAGTCACGCGTCCCTCCTTTCCAGCCGGAGGCGGCCGGGGGGCGGACCGCAATCCGCGGCGTTTCGCAACTCCGCACGGTTAACGAGCCACCGGACAAGCAAAGTCCGGGCGGCCATTCCGCCCGCGGCGAGAACGGATCGTTGGCTGGGTCGAGGGATGGTGCGTCGCAAGGCTGGCTTGAACGGTGGGAAGGGGAGTCGTCGCGAATGCGCCGCGAACCGCGGTTGGGGATAATCTTACGTGGCACTTTGCAGGATACCAGCCATCGCAGCGCCGAGCCTCTGCGCCAAGCGGGAGGCTGTCAACCTCGGAACCGAGCTTGAAGACGCAAATGGGGTGCCAACCTCCGCCCGACCAAAAACAGGCCGGCCTCTGCCTGGGGCGGCGCCGCCAAATCCCGAGCGGCCCCCGTTCCGCGGGCTCCTCTGGATTACCTGCTACGATTCGGGCGGTTGGTCGTTGGGCGGCCAGAATGACTGAATGGCCCGCAGGGTGCGCCACGAGGCGGCGGGGGCGACGCTCGTCCCGCTGCACCCCTAGTCCGTCCGGCTCCAATCGTCCGGGCGGTCCTGGTCGAACCAATCGGCAAGCCCCTGCCGCTTCGCGGCATACGACATGCTAGCACGTAGGCAGATCGTTCCTGCCAGGGCGAGAAATGGGCCCAACCGGGGAGCCAGTCATGCGGTCGAATTGGAAGGCACATCTGCGGATCAGTTTTGTCTCCGTGCCGGTCCAAGCCGTCACCGCCAATGTCGCCCAAGGGGGAGTGGTCCACTTCCACCAGTTGCACGCTCCCTGTCACAGCCGGATCAAGTACAAGAAGTTCTGTCCGCTGCACGGCGAAGTGCCCAACGCTGAGATCGTCCAAGGCTACGAGTATTCGCGCGGCAAGTACGTGGTGATCGACCGCGACTCTCTCGACACGCTCTCGGGCAATGGCGACCGGTTGATCGAAATCGATACGTTCCTGGCCCCCGACGCCATCGACCCGCTCTATTTCGACGGCCGCAATTACTACCTGCTGCCCGACGGCGCCGCCGGCAGGCAGCCCTACGCGGTGCTGGCTCAAGCGATGCAGTCGCAGGGGCGGGCGGCGCTCGCCCGCTGCGTGATGGCACGGCGCTCGCAGTTGGTGCTGGTGCGGGCGATCGGGCGCGTGTTGATGATGAGCGTGCTGAAGTACACCAGCCAGGTTCGGGCACCGCAGACCGTCGACGAGGAGCTAGGCCAGCTGGATGTCTCCGCGGGAGAGGCCAGGCTCGCCCGGACACTGATCGCGGCTTCAACCTCGAAGCGCGTCGATCTGAGCAAGTACCACGACGACGACACCGAAGCGCTCCAGGCACTGATCCAGGAGCAGGTGAAGGGACATAAAGTGGTGGCGGCCCCGCCGAGCGAAGCTCCGGCGGTGATCAACCTGATGGATGCGCTGCGCAAGAGCGTTGGCCAGGCCAAATCGCGGCCGACCGCGCACACCGCTGAACCGCGGCACGCCAGCGGCACCGGGCGGTCCACCTCCGGTCCGCGCCGCAAGACGTCTTAGCGCGCGCCGCGCACTTGTTCGGCCATGGCGCACGTGCGTGCGCACGATGGGGGCACGGCAATTGCTCGCCCCGGTAGATGGCGATCGAAGTGGTTTTCCGACAACCAGCCATAGGAGAAAAGCGCCATGTCTTGCGAAGCATACAAGACCTGCATCGAAGCTTGTGCCCGCTGCATAACGACCTGCGAGCACTGCGCCGCGGCCTGTTTGAGCGAAGGCCATGCCGACCATATGGCGGCCTGCATTCGGCTCGATCGGGACTGTGCCGACCTGTGTTCGCTGGCGGTGTCGCTGATGAGCCGCGATTCGCATTTTGCCCATGAGCTTTGTCGTCTCTGTGCGGAAGTCTGCGACGCTTGCGGCACCGAATGCGCCCGGCATGAAGCCGAACACTGTCGCCGCTGCGCCGAGGACTGCCATCACTTCGCCGAGGAATGCCGCCGGATGGCTGGCGCCGACGTCTAAGTGGGTCACGGCTGGGGGTCTTCAGATCGCGCCCGGTCCGCGCTGGTCGCCGGAGTGCCACAGTCATGACCGCGCAAATGCCGGCAGAGCGTGATTCGCGTCGCACTGCAGCTCGTGGCACGGGGTTTGCCTGCTAATGGGTGTAGAAGCCGGCAAGGCAAAACCGCGATCGCAATGGCGACGCGGGGTGCAATTGCCGGCGGGCAACTTCGATCTCCATTTCCGATAGAGGAGTGCGACCATGAGCGGGAAAACCGATGAAGTCAAAGGCCGCGTCAAGGAAGCGGCGGGCGCAATCAGCGACAACGATCGCTTGCGGCAAGAAGGCAAGATCGACCAGGCGGCCGGCAAAGTGAAGCAAGCCGCAGAGAAGGTCGTCGAGAAGGTTCAGGACACGGCCAAGCACGTGACCGACCGCAAGTAAATTGAGAATCGTCCAACCTCGGGCCGGGCCGTAAAACGTCCGGCCCGTCTTTCAGATTCGCCAACCGTTTGACGAGGAGACACGAACATGAAGCGACAACTCAGCATTCTGGCCACGCTGTTGGCCTTGAACCTGTTTGCCTTGGGCTGCGAGAGCCCCGCCCAGAAGCGGGCCGACGCCGAGCAAAAAGCGGAACAAGCCGACCGCGACGTGCGCAAGGCCCAGGCCGACGCGAACGCCAAGCAGCAGCAGGCTGGCGCCAACTACCAAAAAGATGCCGCCAAGGCCAATGAGGAGTATCAGAAAGCGGCGGTCGATGCCAATGTCAAGAAGCAGCAAGCGGCGGCCGACGCGGCCCAAGCCGACGCCGACGAAGCGAAGGACAACAGCCGTCGCTAAAAAGAGCACCTTGCCTTGTCCCTCGGGCGGACCCTGTTCGCCCGGGGGATTTTTTTTGCGAGCGGGACTCGGCTGAAGTTGAGTGGCGGCTGTCCGGGCCGACTCAGCCAAGGGAGAACCGAGTCTGCGCCTCACTCGAGCAGCGCGGAGCGATGCCAGGTCGACGGGCTTGACCAGGTGAGCGTCAAAGCCAGCCGCTTCGCTCTGCCGCTTGTCCTCGCCCTGTCCCCAGCCGGTTTGCGCGATCAACAGGGCCTCTCGCACGGCTGGCATCTGCCGGATTTTGCAGGCGACTTCGTAGCCATTCATTCCCGGCAGCCCGATGTCGAGCAAGATGACTTGCGGCACAAAGCGGTCGCTGGCTTGGAGGGCCTGCGGCCCGTCGTGGGCAATCTGCACTTCGTGCCCGCAGGCCTCGAATAACCGGGCCAGCATCGCGGCGGCATCCTGATTGTCGTCGACGACCAGAATTCGCAACCGCGCGCCGGGGCGCCGTTGCCCGCCTCGCTGGCGACCGGCGGCGCCGGCGGACTGGCCGCCCGCGGTGGCTCGGCCAGCGGCAAGCGGACGACGAACTCGCTGCCCTGTCCATCGCCGGCACTCTGGGCATCAACTCTGCCGCCGTGCATTTCGACCAGACTGCGGACCAGCGCCAGACCGATGCCCAGCCCGCCTTGGCGCGGCCCAGCGTGCGGTCGACCTGGGTGAACATGTCGAAGATCAAGGGCAACATCTCGGCGGGAATGCCCAGGCCCGAGTCGCGGACGCGGAGCACCGCTTGATCGCCGTCGCGGGTCGCCTCGAGCCAGATGTGGCCTCCCTCGGGCGTGTACTTGGCGGAGTTGGCCAGCAAGTTCGAGAGCACTTGGGCCAGCCGCGTTTGGTCGCCCTCGACCCGCAATGGTTCGGCCGGGAGCGCGACCGTCAACTCGTGCCGGGCCTGGGAGATCAACGGCCGGCTGGCCTCCAAGGCGCGTACTGACGACTTCCGACAGGTCGAGCTGTTCCTTGCGGAGCACGATCTTGCCGCTGCTGATCCGCGAGACGTCGAGCAGATCGTCGATCAGGTGGACCATTTGCTGAATCTGCCGCTGCATCATGTCGCGCATCGATGCCAGCTCGTCGGCGTCGCTGCCCCCCATCCGCATCAGTTCCAATGCGGTCCGGATCGGCGCCAGCGGGTTGCGGAGCTCGTGGGCCAGCACGGCCAGGAACTCGTTCTTGCGGCGGTCGGCCTCGGCCAGGTCGGCGGCCAGCTTGCGGAGCTCAACCTCCAGCTGGCGGGGATGCGTGACGTCGGTATTCGTGCCGAACCACTGCAAGATCGCGCCGTCATCGCCGCGAAGCGGAGCGACCAGCGTGAGGAACGGCCGGTAGGTGCCGTCGGCCCCGCGCAGCGGAAAGACCATTTTGAAGGGCGTACCGTCGGCCAGCGATCGGTGCCAGCGCTCTTTCACCTTGGGCAGTTCGCCGGGATCGTGCAGCGACTCCCAGCCCTCGCCGCTGCATCTCGTCGGGCGTTTTGCCGGTGTATTCGTGCCAGCGGCGGTTGTACCAGATGATTTCGCCGTCGGGCTGCGCGATCCAGGCCAACTGGGGAATCGTGTCGGCCAATAGCCGGAACCGCCGCTCGCTGGCCCGGACGGCTTCGTCGGCCCGGCGTTTGTCGGAGACGTCGCGAAACACGAGCACCGCGCCCGACGATTGCCCCGGCGGAGTCGCGGATCGGCGCGGCGCTGTCGTCGATCGAGCGCCGCACGCCGTCCTTGCCCACCAGGATCGTGTGCTCGGTCAGAGCCACGGTCGTGCCCCGGGCCAGGGCTTGCCGGGCCGGATTTTCCAGCGGCCGGCCCGACGGCTCGTCGACGATCTGAAACACGTCGTCCAGCCGGCTCCCCTCGGCCTGCTCGGGGCTACAGCCGGTCAGCGCCACGGCCATGGAATTGAGGAACGTGATGTTGCCCGCCGTGTCGGTCGCGATCACCGCGTCGCCGATGCAGGCCAGCGTGGTACGAAACCGCTCGCGCTCTTGCGCCAGTTTGGCGTTGGCCGCGGCCAGCTCGGCGGTCCGTTCGCCGATCCGGCGTTCCAACTCGTCGTTGGCTTGCTGCAGCGCCCGTTCGGCCTTCTTGCGGAGCTCGATCTCGCGCTGCAATTCCTCGGGACTGCGCATCGACAGCACCCGGGGCACGACCGGCACGATGGCCACCACCGTCGCCCAGGACACGACCGCCGTCAGCAGCTTGATCCCGCCGGCCAGCCGGTACGCCGGCCACCAGAAGATGATCGCCTCCATCAAGTGCGTCGTGCCGCAGGCCAGGATGAACGCCCCGAACAGCAGGAAGATCTTGCGAAAGGGCAGGTCCTTCCGCCGGGCAATGAAGTAAACCAACACGAACGGAATCGCCAGATATGCCGACCACACACCCAAGTCCGACAAAATGTGCAGCCAACCGTGCTCCGCCGACCAATTGCCGCAGTGCCAGCGGGCGGGGAAATCCGACGTATCGAAAATCCGAGCGAAAAAATTCACGATAATCGACTCCTCTTCAGTGGGCACGCTCGAAAGTTCCGACACTGCCCGGCAAAACGGCGGATCGCGGGCTGCATTGCCGGGTCCGGCAATGCAGGAACAACCGATAGAAAAGAAGAATCCCTCTCGCGGCGCTCGACGAATCTTCACGGCGCAGATTTGGGCGGCGCAGACCGCTCGCGCGTGCCAGGCAGCCCGTTCCTCCGCGATTCTATTCCAGCATCTATTCGCGCCGCCCGAAAATACAGCCCAAATGCGCGTTTTCCCGGGGAAGTCCGCGGCCAGCCGACTGGCGGAAGCAAAAGATCTGGTCGTTTGACAACCGCGCCGGGCGAGCTAGGGTTCAGTTGCGCCGAATGGTTTTCCCGTCTTGCGGAGCCTGAGCCATGCTGAACCTCCTGATGAGCCTGCCCGTCTCGGATCCGATTCTACTCTCGCTGTCTGCGACTTTGTCCGTCTATCTGTCGCAATCGCACAAACCGGCCGCGTGATGCCCGGCCGGCGGCCTTGAGCGGCATTGCCGGAGCTGAAGCGGCGGTCTGCGTTTTGTTCCCCGCGCCGGGCCAGCGGTTGCGGCCCGAGTGCCTCGGGTCGCGCAGCGAGCAGTCGTCGTTCGCTGGCGAATGTTTTCTGGCACCGGTAAGCATTGCAATCAATGAAAACCGGCGACGGGCGCGCCGTTGCGCCAATGCACTGGGCACTACCGCACGGTTGCTTGCGGCAGGCCCACGCATCGGCCATAGTCAGAAGGCCGCTTCGGATTTCGCCTGAAGCCGGCGGCGCCGTCCGAATTGTTTTCCGTCGGCGGCCCGTTCCTGGGCGATCGGCCGGACCTCGCAATGCACAAGACATTCCGCGGCTGGGCGTATCTAGCCCTGGTTCTGGGCATGCCGGTTTTCG
This sequence comes from uncultured Planctomycetaceae bacterium, assembly GCA_963828155.1. Taxonomy (GTDB): domain Bacteria; phylum Planctomycetota; class Planctomycetia; order Pirellulales; family PALSA-1355; genus CAWCAX01. The sequence continues at coordinate 854,113 of CAWHDQ010000001.1, read as the reverse complement.
TACGGACCCATGCCCTGGCCGCGGAGCCGGCCTCGGGCTGGCGCGGCAACGGCACTGGGCTCTGGCCCGACTGCACAGCGCCCCTCGAGTGGCACCGCCTGGCCCGCGGCGCACTCGACGGAGCCCGGTGCCAGGCAGATCGACCGGCGAACGCCGAGGCCGGGGAAGCACCCCGGCTGGCCAAGGGACTGATCGGCCAGTGGCTCACGCTGGGTCCGTTTTCGGTCGCCGATTCGGTGGCCGATTTCGACACCGATCTGCTGGGCGGCGAAGCCCAGGCCTCCCCGGCGTCCGGCGAGCGCGTGGGCGAGCGGGCGTGGCAGCGCTCACGCCCCCCTGGGACGATCCCTACGTCTTTGGCACGGCGACGCTGCCGTTTGTCGAATTGGCCAAGCCCGACGATTTCGTGCCCAACCGGATCGGTTACGTTCACGCCTACCTTTTCTCGCCGCGCGGTGGGCCGGTGCGGGGCGTGGTCGATCACAACTTCGGGCTGAAGGTCTGGGTCAATGGCCGCGAAGTCTATCGCGAGCCCAAGACGCAACGTGGGCCTGGGGCTGTACGCTGGCGCTCAGCCGCAACGAGCTGGAACTCAATGAGCCCCTCTCCCCCGGTTCGCGTGTACGCTCCAGCCGGGTTGGAACCGGCTGCTGGTCAAGTGCAGCACATCGAACCGCGAGGATTACAAGGATCACGCATTCTGCCTGCGGCTAATGGACCCGCCGGACGTAGCCTACGAAACCCAGAACATCCGCTGGCAGAGCGAGCTTCCGGCGCGCAGCACGTCGACGCCGATCGTGGTCCGTGACCGAATCTTTCTGATGGCCGAGCCGGACGAGCTGGTCTGCCTCGACAAACGCACGGGCGCGTGCTCTGGTCCGCCCTGAACAACTATTACGAGGCCCTGACTCCGGCCGAGCGGGCCGCCAATCCGGCCTACGCAACGCGGATCGACCCGCTCGTGGCCGCCCTGCGGGCGGAGCCCAACCGGCGGCGACGGATCGAGCTGCGGCACGAAATCAAAGATGCCTTGCTCGAAATCGACCGGCCGCGATTCGAGTTGAACACCGACGGCCATTTCGAATCGCACCTGGGCATCGTGGGCTTTTCGATGCCCACCCCCGTCAGCGACGGCGAGCGGGTTTACGTCTGGTGCGGGCTGGGCGTAGCCGCCTGTTACAATCTGGACGGCAAGCGGCTGTGGATCAATCGCGTGCCGCGCACCGATCCGCTGATCTACGGCTCTTCGCCGGCCCTGGCCGGCGGCGTGCTGGCGGTGTTCCTGGGCAAGCTCTACGGCCTGGACGCCAAGACCGGCGAGCTGCTCTGGACCCAGCCGCGGATCAACAAGAACATCGCCGCCGTCCAAGGCGCGAAATTCAACGGCCAGGACGCGATCGTCAGCCAGCTGGGCGAAATCATTCGCCCGTCCGACGGCAGCGTTCTCTACCGGCCCCGCAGCGCGACGACCGGCGACTCCGGCACCTGGGCCCCGCCGCTCATTCTGGGCGACAAACTGTATCTCGGCCGCTACGGCGTCCTGCAAATGAGCCTGTTCGACTTTCACGAGGCGACCGGCAATGCCTGGAAGACCGAGCCGCTGTGGATGTTCGAGCCCAACTTGCCCCAGGACATCCACAAGCACCCCCGCACCGGCGGCTGGCTCGACCGTTCGACCGCCGCCTCACCGTTGGTCCACGAGGGACTGGCCTACCTGGTCGACATCTACGGATTCTTGTACGTGCTCGATCTGGAAACCCGGCAAACCGTTTATTTCCGCGACCTCAACCTCGACGGCCTGATGCACTACAACGCGGTGCCGGTGGCAGCCAGCCCAACGCTGATCGGCAAGAATGTTGTGGTGCTCGACAATCAGGGCACGGCGGTGGTCTTTGCGCCCGGCGCGAGTACCGTGAGCTCGCCCGCAACCGGATTGAAACCCAGCTCGAGCGGCCCTGGCCGATCCCCGCCCAGGAAACGCTGGCCTATGCGCCGCCGGTGGCGGATGGGGATTGCTTCTACCTCCGTGGCGAGCGGTACTTGTATTGCATTGGCGCGCGCCCTGACGCTCGTCGAGCCTTATAATACTGACGAACTTTCGATGACCTCGATCACTCCAGCCCAGAGCGGCGCCTTTGTCGATACCTTCACGGTCGAACCGACGGGGAGCGGCCCGCTCGATGGACTGACATTCGCCGTCAAGGACCTAATCGACGTGGCCGGCCATCGCACCGGTTGCGGCAACCCCACCTGGCTGGCCACGCATCCGCCGGCGGCCGTGCATGCCGTGTGCGTCGAACTGCTGTTGGCGGCCGGGGCCCGGGCCATCGGCAAAACGGTGACCGACGAGCTCGCCTTCAGCCTGCTGGGCAGCAACCACTTTTACGGCGCGCCGCTCAATCCGGCCGCCCCCGAGCGGCTCACCGGCGGCTCCTCCTGCGGCTCGGCGTCGGCGGTGGCCTGCGGCCTGGCCGATTTTGCCCTCGGCACCGACACGGGCGGATCGGTTCGCGTCCCCTCGAGCAATTGCGGACTGTGGGGCCTGCGGCCTTCGCACGGAATCGTTTCCATCGCCGGCGTGATGCCGTTCGCCCCCACGTTCGACACCGTGGGCGTGCTGGCCCGCAGCGTGGACGTGCTCCGCCGAGCGGCAACGGTGCTGCTGGGCGGCGAGCCGGCAACGAGCCCGGCGAAGCACGAGAAAACCACGGTGCATCTGGCGACCGAAGCCTTCGCCCTCGCCGATGCCGAGGTGCGTGCGGCGCTGCAAGCATCGATCGACCGTCTCCGGCGGCTGATGTCGAGCTGCGCGAAACGTCGCTGGGCCAGCTCTGCGGCGAGACCACTGCAGTCGACCTGGGCGGCTGGCTCGATACTTTTTGCACCGTCCAGTGGGCCGAGATCCGCAGCAGCCTGGGCGGCTGGATCGCCGAGGCCAAACCCGAGTTCGGCCCCCGCACCGCGGCCAACTTTGAGCTGACCGCCAATTTGGACCGCACTCGAGTTCGGGCCGCGGTCGAGCGGCGGGAGCGAATCTTCGGCCAACTGCGGGCGGCGCTGGCCGGCGGCGATTTGCTCTGCATTCCCACGGCGCCGACCGTGGCCCCGCGCAAAGACGACCCCGGCCTCGATCGGCGGGGCGACTACTACCAGCGGGCATTGTCGCTCACGGCGATTGGCGGAATCGGCCGGCTGCCGGAGATCACGCTGCCCTTGGCGACGGCCTCGGCGCGCCGATCGGCCTGTCGCTCTTGGCGGGGCAGGGGGCGATCTGCGATTGCTTGCGCTCGCCGATTTATTTGCCGCCGGCTGAACCGCTGCTCGCTGGATCGCGGCGCAGGTCGTAGCACATCAGCACTTCCTGGTCGCGGAGCCACAGCCGGCCGCCGGCGATCACCGGTTGCGGCCAGCTTTGAGCCCGGACGCTGGGCAGCTTGAAGCTGCTGACGAGTTGGTACTTTTTCGGATTGGCCTCGACCAGCGCCAGCGTGCCATCCTCGTAGCGGAAGTAGAGCATGCCGTCGGCATAGGCGATGGCGGCCGAGCCGCGGCCCGGTCCCCGGCCGGGTTCCCAGGCCTTTTCGCCGCTGAGCATATTGAGGCAGAGCGGAAAGCCCTCGTTGTGCTTGTTGCCCAAGTAGACGTAGCCGTCGAGCAGCACCATGCCGCCGTGGTGGTTCTGGACCTCGTTGCCCCCCTTGAAATAGATTTCCTGCGGCTCGATCTTGCCCCGGCCGCCGGTCAGCTTGAGCAGGGCGGCGCCGGTGCCGTAGCCGCTGGAGCAAAAAATGTAATCGCCGCTGACAATCGGCGTGGGAATGTTGGCCGTGTCGTTGGCCACGCGGTTGTATCCCCACAGCAGCTTGCCGGAGTCGGCCGCCACGCCCACCAGCCCGCGGCCGACCAGTTGCACGTACTGCTTCACGCCGGCGGCCTGACTGATGACGATCGACGAATAGCCCGAGCCGTCCTTGCCGCGATCGCCGCCCGCCGGCAACGGAGTCGTCCAGATCACGCCGCCGGTCCGTTTGTCGAGGGCAGCAAGCAGCGCCTGCGGGCCGCCGGGCGTGCAGATCAACCGGTCGCCGTCGACCAGCGGCGACTCGCTGTAGCCCCACTGCGACATCATCTTGCCGCCGAAATCCTGGGGGTAGCTCTTCCGCCAGACTTCCTTGCCCGTGGCCGTTTCGGCGCAGAACCAGATCGCCGTCGATCGACAAGCCGTACATCAACTCGCCATCCACCGTGGGCGTGCAGTTCGGCCCGCGCTCGCGGCGGCCGGGCCCGACCGGCACGGTGAACAGCACGTGGCCGTCGGCCTCGTCGGCTACGACAATCGAATCGACGCCGCTCAACCGGCCCTCGTAAACACCTTGCCACCCGCCACGGCCACCGAGGCGAACCCGCTGCCCAGGCCCTCGACTTGAAACAGCAGTGGGGGACCATTGGCCGGCCAGCTCTTGAGCAGCCCAGTCTCGGGCGACAGATTGTCGAGGTTGGGCCCGCGCCACCGCGGCCAGTCGCCGGCGCTGCTGGTGGCCGACGATTTTCCGCCGGGCGTCTTGCCGGTCGGGCCCTTGGTCTTGCCCGGTTTGGTGCCGGCTTCTTTCTTCCGCCGCTGCAGCTCGCTGCGAATGTAGCTGCGATCGTCTTTGCTGAGGGCCGTGAGCGGGAACGAAACTTCCGTGCCGTCGGCCTTGCGGAGCTGGGCCTTTTGGTTCTTGACCTCGATCAGCTCGGCGTCGAACGACTCGCCGCTCTTGGTGAGCGTCCAACTTCGCTCTTCGGCCCGGGCGGCGGACGCGGCGACAAGCAGCAGGGCAAGCAGCCCGGCGCCCGAACGAACGGCAGCATTGAAACATGGAGGAACAAGGCACGACGCGACTCGGGTTCCCGCATCGCAAGCATGATCGCGCTCCCTGGAGGAGGATGAAGAGGAGAAGCTCCCCGTTCCGAACCACGCCGGTATGATAGCAGAGTGGGGTTAAGCCTGTATGCGCGAGTCCGCCGGATGATGAGCGTGGAAACGACCAGCCCAGTGCCGCTGTTCCAGCCCGCCGCGGCGATCACGCTGCTGGCCGCCACGTACGTTTCGGCCGGTATCATTCTCGGCATGGCCTACGGCCCGAACGGGGCGGACATCGGCATCATAAATGCGGCCTTCTTCGCGACAGTCTTCGCGCAGGCCGGGCTCTTAGGCATCCTGCTCGGCCTTGGAACGCAATCAAATGCTGTTCGAGTAGTCGAGTTTGTGGCCGGTGCCGCGTGGTTATACGTACCGCTGAGACCCTGCATGCATCTTACAAGGGATGTGTATGCAATGACCCTGGCCGCCGCGACAATTTCGGCGGTAGTGCTGCTGGTTGCGCCGCACGGGGGTCCGCATCCGAACGCCGTCCAGTGACGAGCGACCGCCCCGCTCCGTTGGGCTACGGTTTGGGATTCGCCATTTGCTTTTGGGGACGTTCGCAGTCGCAGCTTTACTGGGCATCGGCCGGCACGCCGATCCGCTGCATCTCCCGGAAATACTTATATTCGGAACGACTTTCGCAGCGATCACGTGCATGGCGCCCCTGGCCGCGCTGCGTGGCGGGCGGTTGTGGCGCCTGTGGGCTGCCGTTTTCGTCCTGATTGCCGCCTTATTGGGACTTCTGGTGTGCCTTTACTTCGGTCCGCCAGACTCGGACCACCCACTGTTCCTCATGTCCATGATGGCGCTTCACGCCGTGCTGCTGGTTGCGTCGCTGGGATTCTTGCAGTGGAGCGGGCTGCGGCTGATGCCCGGCAAGGTGCGCAAGTCGGACCAGCCATGAGCGACGTATCGACAGCCCAACCGCCACCTGCCTCGCCAGCGCAGGCTGTTCGCGTGCTCGCCGTGCTGCAGGCGACGGCGGGAGTCGTCCTGGCGCTGGCAACTGACAAAAACAATTTCAACCTGGTCGCGGCGCTGTTCCTGGGTACGCTGTTCGCCCAAGCCGGCCTGGTTGGCATTCTGCTCGGCCTGGGAACTCAGGGTTTGCCCCTGCGCGTCTTTGAATTCGCCGTCGGTCTGGCGTACTTCGGCCTTCCGATTCTCTTGCTCGGAGCAGAGCATGAGTGGCGCGATTCTGGGCTGTTCGCCAGTTGCGCGGCGGTTGTCGCGGGAGTGTCAGGCATTGGCCGCCGAAAAGGAATCCGGATTCGAGTGCCCGCCGCCGGCGAGCTGGACTCCCAGGGCGTTGCAGCCCGCTTCGGCATCCGGCACCTGCTTGGTTGCACGCTGGTCGTCGCGGCGATTCTCAGGCTCGGGCAGTTGTTGCAGCACTCGGAGTTTTGGGGCGTCTTGTTCGCCTACGGGCTGAGCTACGCCGCCATACCTTGTGCGGCGACGTGGATCGTGCTCGGCCAGCGAAATCATTGCGCGTCGCGGATCGCGGTGTTCGTCGTTGGGGCCGCCGCGGTTGGACTGGTTGGGATGGCGTACCAGATGTATCAGCGACCGGAACCTGGCTTGACCGAATGCTCCGCTTTCGCCATCACGGCACTTTTCGGCGCGATCATCCTTCTGGCCTCGCTGGCTTTGCTGCGGCACTGCGGGCTGAGACTGATGCCGGTCAGGGAGCGCGAGCCGGACCAGACATGATCGATGACTCGACAGTCAGGACACCGCGACCTGCTGCGCCCCGTCTGGCCCTCTGGCGGCTGGCCGTCGTACATGTCTGCCTGGGACTTTTCCTCGGTGTGATTGCCGGCAAAGTCGCCGACATGCCGGTCTGCTTCGCGTTTCTGATGGCCGCGCTATTCGCCCAGGCCGGGCTGTTGGGCTATCTGCTCGGCCTGGGAACCGAACCGCTGCTGATCCGCTTGCTGCAGTTCGTGGCAGGACTGGCGTATCTGGCCATCGCGTCGTACGTCGTGGAATATGCCTGGTGGGAAGAATGGTCGATCTTCAGCAGCTGCGCCCTGCTGGTCGCGGCGACGCTGCTCGTGGCCCGCCGCAGGGGAATCCGCATTCGCGCGCCGTGCGCGGCGGAAGCCACGCCCGAGAGCGGGCCCATGCGGTTTGGCATCCGCCATCTGATCGGCTTCACGCTGGCCGCGGCGGTGCTGCTGCGCGCCGGGCAATTCTTCCAGTACGACGTTGCGCCGGGCAAATCTGGCGGCTGATCTTCGTCTACAGTCTGTCGTATGCCCTGCCGGCCTGCATCGCGCCGTGGATCGCTCTAAGTGGCAGCAAGCCGTCGCGCCTCCGGTCGGCGGCATTCGTCCTGGCCGCGGGCTCGCTGGGATTCGCCGCGCCGCTGTATCAACATCGGGGCTCGCCCGATCGACTCCTTTACTATGTCGGTGCAATGGCTCTCAATGCCTTGATCCTGCTGGCTTCGCTGGCCGTGGTGCGGCGGGCCGGGCTGCGATTGATGCCGGCCGAAGAACGGCCCGCGGGCGACGAAACCTGAATCGGCCCCGCGGCGCGGCGGGGGCTTTACCCAATCGTTACAACGCGTCCTTTCCTTCGCCAACCGCAACCTATAATTACCCAGACGCTGCTTGTCGGCCGCCGCCGGCAAGCGTTAATTTGAACGCTGATCGTGTGTCCCCCCAGCGCCGGGCTGCGGGTCGCGTCCCTAGCCCCACCCCACGCGGTTGACCCCCGCCAAGGTGTCGAGCGTGTCGAAACTTCGCCTGTCGATTCTGGCCTTCGGCCCGATCGTGATCGTGGCGGTTTGCTTCGCCTTGTGCGAGCGGCTGCGCAGCGACTCGACCGGTCCGGCCTCGCCCAACCACGTGCTGACCAGTCAGGCGCTGGCCGGCGAGCTGCCCGCGGCGCCAAGCGGCAGCGCGGAATTGACCAAAGCTTGCGAGCGGGAGGCCGAGCGGCTCCGCCCCCGGCTGGGCAGTGAGTGCCATCTGATCGTCCGCCCGCCGATGATCGTCGCCGGCGACCTGGACGAAAAGCAGCTGGCCGCCTGGTATCAAGACACGATCGGACCGGCCGCCCGGGCCATGGCCAACCGCTATTTCCGCCGGGCCCCCGACTGCGCCGGTCACCGTGCTCTTGTTCTCCGGCGAAGGCAGCTACAACCTGTACGCCGAGAAACTCTTCGGCGATCGCAACGTTTCGATCTACGGCTACTACAAGCCGCAGGAGCGAGTGCTGGTGATGAACATCGCCACCGGCGGCGGGACCCTCGTTCACGAACTGACGCACGCCCTGGCCGACTTCGACTTTCCCAAGATTCCCGACTGGTTCAACGAGGGCCTGGCTTCGCTGCACGAGCAGTGCCGCTTCCGCCACGACGACGACGGCCCCTGGATCGAAGGGCTGGAGAATTGGCGGCTGCCGGCCCTGCAAAAGGCGATTCGCAAGGGCCGGGCTGCGCCCGCTCAAAGAGCTGATCGAGACCAAAGACTTTCGCGGCGCGCAGGAAGGCTTGAACTACGCCCAGGCCCGGTACTTCTGCCTCTACATGCAGCGGCACGACGTGCTGGAGCAGTTCTACCGCCACTTCCGCGACCATCAAAAGCAAGACCCGCGCGGGCTCGACAGCGTGCTGGCCGTCTTCCCCGAGCAAACCTGGGACCAGCTCGACGCCGACTTCCGCCAGTGGGTGCTGAACCTCGAGCGATTTAGAGCCTATCCAAGAACTCTCGGGAGAAGGGGACAGTCCCATTTTGCTCCGCATGCTTCGCAAACTTTGGACATTCCCCGACAGTTCTTGGATAGGCTCTTAACCGCTCTCTCCGTCGCGCTATCTTCCAATCCTGGCCGCAGAGCCGAAAAAGCCCGGCGGGTTCGAGCAGCAGGAATTTAGGAAAGGGCGCTGGCCCCCCTCTATCTGCTGGTGCTCAGCCGCACTTTTCCAGGGTTTGATTGACATTTCCTTGTCAGAGCGGCGAAAATGCCGGAGCGACCGCCCCTGATGTTCCGCCGACTTCCTTGCCTGCCGTCGAGTGGACGGGCTGCATGGCCGACGCATTCGATCCGTATTACAAATGGCTGGCAATCCCACCGGACGAGCAGCCCGCGAATCATTATCGGCTGCTGGGGCTGAAGGTGTTCGAGGCCGACTCGGACGTCATTGCGACGGCCGCTGACCGGCAGATGAGCCACGTCCGTTCGTTTCAGGGCGGGAGCCAAGCGGCTGCATCGCAACGGCTGCTCAACGAATTGTCGGCGGCGCGGTTGAGTTTGCTTTCGGGCGAGAAAAAAGCCGCGTACGATCAGTGCTGCGTGCCGAACTCGCTAAACGGCAAGCGGCATCTGCACCACCCCCTGCTGCGACGCCGAGTGCCGGTGGTGGGCCGCCGGCCACCGTCGCCCCGTTACCTGTGGCCCCGCTTCCCGTGGCCCCGCTACGCGCCGCCGCCGCCGCGCCGCCAGCGCCCCAGTTGCCGCGGGCAATTGCCCAGCCGCTGCGCGTGGCCCGGCCTGTCGTACAACAACCGGCGCTCAGCGCCGCGCTCGATTTCGCCCCGCTGGCATCAGGCGGTCCGGCACGGAAGCCCGAACGCTGCGCGACGGGGCCGCCTCCCGCGTTGATGGCCGGAGCCGGCGCGGGCCGCTCGCCGTTGTGGCGCTAATCTGGATCCTGGCGGGCAATCGCGGCGACGTGCCCGCTAAACTTGCGGCCAGGCCCTCGGCGGCGGCCGAGTCCCCAGCCGCAGACGGGCATCGCCCCAAGCCGGCGGTGCGAGGCGCCGACCCACATCGCGCAGAACCACCGGCAGGACCTAGGACAACGGAGCCGACATCCGGGGACGAAAAGCCGGTTGACCTGGCAAGCGATGCCCTCCACAGGGACGAACCATCAGTCGCAGCGACGCGCGGCGACGAGCCCGAGGCAGAGGCACCTGTCTCGGAGTCGGAATTCGTAGCCGGCACTGCACCACCCGACGCCCAAGCGGTCCAAGCGGCGGTGGCCGACATCCAGTCGTTGCTCAAGACTGAATACGGGGCGGCCAAAAAGGTGGAACAAAAAGTCGCGCTGGCCGAAAAACTGCTCAGCCTCGCCCAGGAGAGCGATGTCACCACCGAGCGATTTGCCCTGCTCAGCGAAGCAAACCGGCTGGCCGTCGCGGCCGGGGCATTCGCCCTGCGCTCGACGCTCGACGCCCAGGCGGCCGAGTGGACCATTGACCGCCTGACGATCGCCGCCGAAACCATCGGGACTGCGGGCGACAAGGAACTGCCGCCGGCGGCGCGGAAAGAACTGGTTGAGTTTTTGCTGCCGCTCGTCGACGAGGCAGCCGCGGACGGCCGCTACGACCTTGCGCGGCGGCTGGCATCCAGCGGCCTGGCCGCAGCCCGTAAGACGAACGATGGCGAAGTGGTGAAGTCGTTGAGCCGTCGTGCCCGGGACATTACCGCTCAAGAGAAGCTGGCCCAAGCGGCGGAAGAAGCCCGAGAGGGCGCTGAGCGAAATCCAACGATGGGCAGGCCCATTTGAAGCTGGGTAAATTCCTCTGCCTGATCGTCGGCGATTGGATGATGGGCCTGCCTCACTTGCGGCAGGGGAGCGACAGCACGCTCGCCTCGGCCGCCCAGCAGGAACTGGACGGGGCCGCTTCACTCGCCGAACGAGTGGCACTGGGTGACACGTGGTGGGAGCTCTCGGAAGCTCAAAAAGGGAGCGACCGGGAACGCTACCGATCTCTGCGCGGCGCACTGGTACAAATTGGCGGTCGGCGAATTGTCGGGCCTGAGCAAGGCGAAGGTCGAGTGCAGAATCGCGGATGCGCCAACCACCGACGCGGGACTGCGGCGGAGCAATGCCCCGCCGACACAATTCTTGTCCGAGCTTGAGCCCAAAGAAGTTCACCTTTTAGCGGGGTTTCCCCTGGACGGTAAAGTCGTCGTGGCGGAGGTGGCCTCGCCGCACGGCCTGTTCATGCACCCGTTTGCCAGTGGCAATGCCCACGTCGCCTACGAGCTGCCACGAGGGTACCGTGCGCTCGACGGCAAGGTCGGCATGAGCGACGGCCTCGTCAATCAGTCGAATTCGGGCTTGACCTTCCGCATCGTCGGCGATGGCCGCGAAATCTGGAAATCGCGAATGCTCGGCAAGCGCAGCGAGTGGCAAGATTTCCGCGTCCAAATCGACGGCGTGAAAAAGCTGGAGCTATTCGTCGATTGTCCGACCGACAATGGCATGGCGCACGCCGTTTGGATCGAGCCGCGATTGACCCAGGGCGGCGGTCCGGGCAAGGTCTCGTCCGAGGCCGCATCCGGAAAATCTACCACTAGCCAGCCGGAGAAGCCCGCCAGCGTCACTGCCGACAGGCTGGTCCTTTGGAGTTGCCACAACAACGTTGGGAAGAATATGGGAATGCTCAGCTGCAACGTCGAGCTGCGCAAAGCGGGGAAAGTCGTGTGGACCAAGCAGGCAATTCCCCTCGAATGGAGTCCAGACAAGGAGCTGGCGACGACGGTTCCCTTGCCGAGAATCGCCTTCGACCAATTGCGCGTCGTAACGGCCAAATATCACGACCAGGGATCGGCCCTCTGCGAGATCGAAATACTCGATGGCGAAACGAATCTCGCTCGCGGCAAACCCGTCTCAGCCAGCGGCTCTTGGGACCGCCATTCGCCACTGGCCCTGGTCGACGGTGTTCGCGACTCGTCGCATTTGCAAGTTGGGTACTGGGCAGGCCGACTCCATGAGCCCGCCTGGGTAGAGGTGCAGTTTCCCCGACGCCGGCCCCCAACGGCAAGGTCGTCTTTTTGTCGGATTTGCGCTAGCGAGACGCAAATCAACCCCAACTTTCCTCTGTCGCATCTGTGTCCAGTCGGCGGCGTCACCGGCCTTCACTCCCTATTCATGCATGCCACAGAGTATGGCTCGTCTCGCCTGGCGTTCGATCTCGGCAAGAAGTATCAGACACTTTCGGGCGCCGCCGCCATCGGCGACACGGCCGGTTCGGGAAGCACGTCGCCCCTAACGTTTCGAATCGTTGGCGATGGAAAGGAACTGTGGAGCGCCACACTGCAAAAACCTGGGGCCACGCAGCCGATTGACATTCGAGTCGGCGGCGTCAGCAAGCTTGAGCTGTTCGTCGATTGCCCTGGCATGGAGACCTGGGGCCACGCGACCTGGGTCGATTTGGAACTGACCCGATCGGGTAGCAAGCCTACGCCTGGCGGATCCCAGTCTCCCAGGTAACCCGCTCGGAGCCGATGGGCGCCCTGTTGATTCGCCGCGCTCGATGAGCGAGCGCTCGTTCGCAAGAACGGCGAGCTGCGAGTCCGCGATCTAACCGGGACCCATTTGGCGAACCAGCTGAAAGCCTCGTCGGCGTGGCCAAGCACTAATCGATCGTGATCGTCTCGGCCAATTGCAGCACGGCGGCGGAGTCGAGCCGGCCGGGAAGCAGCATCGTGGCGTTGAGCGAAGCGGCCGCCATGCCGACGCGGATCGCCCAGGGCACGTCGCGGCCGGACGCGATCTGCCAGGCCATGCCGGCCGCCAGGCAATCGCCCGAACCGATGGCATTGACCACCTGGACCGTGGGCGGCGCGAAGCGATAGAGCCGCCCGCCGGACGATGCCCAGAGCGCCTGCCGCCCGGCCGAGACGACCACCCACTCGGCTCCGCGCTCGTTGAGCTCGTGCATCGCGTTGTGCAAGTCGGCATCGGTCTCCAGTGGGCGGCCGAAGGTGTGCCCCAGCTCTTCGCGATTGGGCTTCACGGCCAGCGGCCGGCAGGGCAGGGCGGCCGTCAGCTCCGGCCCGCGAATGTCGAGGATCGCCGGCGCCGACGTCTGCTGGAGCAGGCGGCGGAACACGTCGGCATCGGCGCCCGGCGGCAACGAACCGGTCAGCACCACGGCCCGGGCAGAGGGGATTGCGGCGCGGAACGTGTCCTCGAACTGCTGAAGTTCGGCGGGCGAGATCGGGCCGGCGTTCTCGACCAACTCGGTCGTGCGGCCGGTGCCGGCTTGCTGCGCCGCTTCCAGGATCGTCGTGCAGGCTCGAGTCGGCGCCGCCACGTCGATCCAACGCGCCGGCACCCGCAGCCGGGCAAACTCGTCGACGATGGCCCGGCCGGCCAGCCCGCCAACCGACGAAATCGTCAAGCACTCGGCCCCCAGGTGTCTCAGGGCGATGCCGACATTGAGCACCTTGCCCGAGGCACACCACTGAGCCGCGCGGGCTCTGTTGACCTCGCCCAGACGCAAATGGTCAAACGACAGAATCTGCTGCCAGGCGGGGGAAAGTCCGGCGGCGACGATCACCAGATTTCCTCCAGCAGATCGCGGAGCTCGGCATCGCTTACTTCGCGGGGATTGCCCGACATGCTATTGCCGCGCGAGTCGCGCACCAGGTCGGGAAGCTGCTCGCGCCGCACTCCGAGCGCCGACAGCCGCGCGGGCACGTTCAACTCGCGGCACAGCGATTCGATCGCGTTGGCAACAGAACTCGGCCGCTGCGGCATCTTCGCCGGGCGCGGCGCCCAAGGCCCGGCCCAGTTCGGCCAATCGGCTCTCGGCGACCTGACGATTGGCCCGCAGGCCGCAACCGGCAGCATCACGGCGCAGGCCAGGCCATGCGCCATCCGGCAATGCACGCCCAAGGCCGCCGCCACCCCGTGGGCCAGGCCGAGTCCCGAGTTGGCCAGGCACATCCCGGAAACCAGCGCCGCGTGGGCCAGCGCTTCGCGGGCGGGGCGATTGCCGCCGTCCCGCACGGCGACCGGCAGGGCGGCAACCGCCGGCGGCAGCGCGGCCAGCGCCAAGGCCTGCGGCAGCGGTTTGGCCCGGCACGAAATGTAGCTTTCGACCAGCTGAGTAATCGCGTCCAAGCCGGTGTGGGTCGTCACGGCCGGCGGCAGCGAGACGGTCAGTTCCGGGTCGACCAGCACCAACCGCGGGATCATCAAGTCGCTGCGGAGGCTTTTTTTGAAGGCCGGATTGTAGGACGAAATCACCGCGTTCTTAGTGGCCTCGCTGCCCGTGCCGGCGGTGGTCGGCAAAGCGGCCAGCGGCAGAGGCGGCTCGACGATCGCCAGGCCGCGGCCTACCGCCTCCAAAAAATCACGGACCGTGTCGCTGGCCGGATTGGTGGCCAAAGCCGCGACGGCCTTGGCCAGATCGATCGCCGACCCGCCGCCGACAGCCAGCAGAAAGTCGCCAGGCGCAATGCCGGATTGCCGCAACTGAGTTGTCGCTGCATCGACGTCGGCAACCAGCGGCTCATGATCGATCGTGGCCAGCTCGACCGCCTCAATGCCGGCCGCGGCCAGGTTCGCGGTCAACTCGGCGGCCAGCCCACCGGCCACTAGCCGGCGCGAGCCCCAGACGATCCAGGCCCGGCGGCCGAGCGGCTGGGCGAGCCGGCCCAGCTCGGCCCGGCGGCCCCAACCGAACGCGATCTTGGCCGGTGCAAAAAAATCGTAACTGGTCACGATCGTTACACTCCGCAGTGTCTTGGCGGCAGAGGCCTGCGCGGCGCTCTATTCTCCGTCGATTTGCAAGGCGTCGCAGACCCCCGGGGCCGCCACAATCGTTCGCTCTGCTCCGGATCAGACGGTTCATCGCCATGCGCGACTCGCTGCGCCAGCGGTGCCGCCCGCAGCGTACCTGTGCTGCTTGAATTTGACAATCGGTTGGTTCAGACTGGAAGCGGGGCAACTTGCGGGCCGATCGGCGCGGTATCAAGCCGGCCTCGCGCGCTGTCGCTCGTGCAAATCAACGTTTCCACGCCCGCCGTCGCCAGTGATGTTAGAAACCGACCCGCACTCGCCGTCGGCGCCGAAGCGAAACCGGCGGACGCGAAGCGCGCCAGGGGACGCCGACACCGCATATCGCCCGGAAATCGACGGCCTGCGGGCCGTGGCCGTGCTCTCGGTCTTGCTCTATCACGGCAATCTCGGAGCCCCCGGCGGTTACGTCGGGGTGGATGTCTTCTTCGTCATCTCCGGATATCTGATCACCGGCCTGATCCGAAAAGACTTGATGGCTGGCAAGTTCAGCCTGGCGAGTTTCTGGGAGCGGCGGATTCGGCGGATCGCCCCGGCACTCTTTGTCATGGTGGCGGCGGTCTTGGTGGCCGGATATTGCTGGCTACTGCCGTCGCACCTGACGAGGCTTGGCCGGTCGGCCGTGGCCCAAGTGCTGTTCAGTGCCAACTTCTATTTTTGGAGGGACAAAGGCTACTTCGGTATCCTGGCCGCGCAGCGGCCCTTGCTCCACACCTGGTCGCTGGCCGTCGAGGAACAATTCTATCTGCTGTTCCCGCTGTTCTTGGTGGCGATGTTTCGTTTCCGGCGGCGGGCCACGGTGCCGGCACTCGCCGTGATCGCCGGCCTGTCGTTCGCTTGCGCCGCAGTGGGCGTTCATCGCTGGCCGGGCGCGGTATTCTCTTTGCTACCCACACGCGCCTGGGAATTACTGGTGGGCAGCCTGTTGGCATTCGCTCCGCGCAGGCAACGACAGGGGCCCAGAATGGGCGAAGTGCTGGCCCTGCTGGGAATGGCCGCGATCCTGATCGCCACATTCTGGTTCGACGATACGATTCTCTTCCCCGGCGTAGCCGCTTTGTTGCCCGTCGGGGGAACCGCGGCGGTGATCTATGCCAATGCCGGCCGACTGACGGCGATCGGTCGCTGCCTGGCACTTAGCCCCTGCGTGTTCCTGGGCAAAATCTCGTACTCGCTCTATCTCTGGCATTGGCCAATCATCGTCTTCACTTCGTTCGTGCGCGGGCAGGCCGCGGGCTGGCCTGCCCTGGTTTCGGGGATCGTGCTACCGGTGGTATTGGCGATCGTGTCGTGGCGATACGTTGAGCAGCCTTTCCGCTCACGTCGCGGGGGCGGCGTCCGGCCGAGGGTGTTTGCCGGATTTGCCGCGGCGCAGGCGGTTTTGGTCGGAACGGGCGCGTTGTTCTGGGCCACGAATGGCCTTCCAGCGCGGTTCACTGCCGAGCAAAGCCTGATCGCGGCGGATGTCGATCGGCCCCCGATGCAGTACAACACGGACATCGACGACCTGGCGAACGCTCGGCTGCGGACGCTGGGGATTGCCGCGGCTCCGGGCGAGCCGCTCGATTTCGTTTTGTTCGGCGACAGCCATGCTCTGGTGCCGGCCCAACTGTTCGACCAGGTCGCCGCCGAGCGGGGCCTGAGGGGAGTGATCGTGGCCACGGGAGGGACGCCGATCCTGCCGTTCACGGCCTCGATCCAGCGGCGGAACACCCTGCTGTTCGACCTGTTGCGGGACCGCAAGGTCAAGACCGTATTCGTCGTCGCGCGTTGGGAGAACCAATATCCCCGCGCGGCGACCGTGACCGAGCTCGCCGAAATCCTGGCCGCGTTCCAGGCTTCCGGCGTCGAGCACGTTTTCGTCTTCCGGCAGGCTCCGCTGCAGACGGGTGGAGACGGTTTTGCCCAACATATTTTCTCGACGACTCAGTTCGGAGCGCTGGGAAAGCTTCATCGCGTATCGCGGCAAACCTATACCCGGCAGCGGAACCTGGAAGACGAGCTGTTCGACCGCGTCCGAACCACCGCGCCGCTGCCTTTCGAACTGGTGGATACGGTGCGCGACAGCTTCGACGATCGCGGTGAGTGCCGCGTGTTGGAAGCCGGGCGGTCGCTCTACTTGGACGACGATCACCTCTCGGCCCACGGCACCGAAATCCTTCTTCAGCCAATCGTCACGCAGTTACTGTCCGAAATTGCCCCCTCCGACGGGCCCCGCAAGGTCATTCGTTCCGTGTCAGAGCGCGACCCCGAACTTGGCGAGCTTTCTCCGCTGCGAAGCACTCAATGACGGCCAAGGGAACCGTCGGGCAGTCCGTTAGCCGCGTCAGCAACCAGGTGTTCACGCGTCGGCAAGAATTATCAAGCACACCCTCGCCGTCGCGGCGCACGACAGGGACCGTGATGCAAAGTGACGCGCCACAGGTCGCCAAGCCTGTTTCTGGCGCAGCCACGGCAGAAATTGCCACTCGCTTCCCGCCCGCAGCCATGCAATCTGCCAGAAACGATGAGGTTTTCCTCACGCAGCGCGGCGTGGAACCACTGCGCCGCGTGCTGGCCGTGCTGACGCTCGCCATGTTGGCGGCGACCTGGCGGCTGTGGACGGTACAAGATGTCTATCCGCGCGTGCCGCTGATCCACTCGGCGGTGGTCGTGCCTGCGGGCATCGAGTGGACCTTTCTCGGTTTGGCGGTGCTGGGACTCGCGGTAGCCGCGGTTTCGAGCCGGGCACGCATTTGGCCGATGGCGCTGCGGTTGTTCGCCGGGTGTCTGGCGGCGCTGATCGTGCTCGACCAGCATCGGCTGCAGCCCTGGGCCTGGCAGGCGATCCTGGTGGCTCTGGTACTGGCTAACTGTCCGGCACGGCGAGCACTGACCCTGGCTCGGCTGCTGACGCTGAGCATCTATTTCTACTCGGGTTTCTCAAAACTGGACTATGAGTTTCTCCACACGGTCGGTCAGCAATTCGTGTCGGCACTCGTTGGCCTTGTCGGACTGAGTCTCCACGGCTGGCCTGATGGCCTGCGGCTCGCAGCGGCGGCCCTGTTGCCGCTGGCGGAGATCGCTCTGGCTGGAGCATTTTGCGTTCGCCGCTGGTGGCCCGCGGCGCTCATCGGATCGGTGTTGCTGCACGGTGCTTTGCTGGTCGTGCTCGGCCCCTGGGGTTTGCACCACAGCACGGCAGTGCTGCTGTGGAACGTGTACTTCATCGCCCAAAACTTGATCCTGTTTCGCGCCCCTGCCAGGCAGTCGGCGGCCGATCCCGGCCAGGCGCTGGCAAGAGAAGCTGACTCGCCGCGGGTCGTCGCGAGCCAGCCGCTCCCGCCGGCCACCTGGCTGAGCCTGGGCACGCAAGTGCTCGTAGTGGCCGCGATGCTGTTGCCCCTGACCGAACCTTGGGGCGGCTGGGACGCCTGGCCGAGCTGGTCGCTCTATGCGCCCAATTGCGAGCGCGTGACCGTGCTCGTCCGCCGCCGGGCCTTGGACGAGTTGGGCGTTCTCAGCGAATTCATCGAAGCGGCGGACGAGGACGAATCGTGGCTCCGCTTGCGGATCGATCGCTGGTCGCTGGCCGCGCTCGGCGCGCCAATCTATCCCCAAAACCGCTTTCAATTGGGCGTGGCTCAGGCGCTGGCGGACGGCGGCAACCTGGGCCGGCTCGTGCGGGCCGTCGAACTCGGCCGGGCCGATCGCTTTACCGGCCAGCGCCAGCACCGCATGCGCGTCGGGCCGGCGGAGATTGCCGAGGCAGGGGAGCGCTATTGGCTCAACAGCCGGCCGGACCGACGTTTCCGCTCGCCGGCCGCTGACCCCAGCGCAAATCCCGCCGCCGCCCTGGCATCGCCAGCGGAACGCTAACCCTACGAACAGCAACCGACGCCAGCGGGGAACAGCGGCACGTCACGCCGGCGGTGATTGCACGATTCAATCTCGCTAAGCCCGCTTTCCACCCGGCGGCGGCTGCTTTATAGTCATCGCGGACACTGCCACCTTGCCGATTGGAGCGGCGTAAAAGTGCATCTGGCTACCGCGGCGACGATCGCCTCG
This sequence comes from uncultured Planctomycetaceae bacterium, assembly GCA_963828155.1. GTDB lineage: Bacteria > Planctomycetota > Planctomycetia > Pirellulales > PALSA-1355 > CAWCAX01. The sequence continues at coordinate 835,610 of CAWHDQ010000001.1, read as the reverse complement.
CCGGAGCGCGTCATCATCGCGGCCAATCCGCGCGCCGGCTACGGCTCGCCGACGTCGATCGTCGGGCGGCTGGCCGACTCTTTACGCTCCAAGGGGCTGCGGGCCGAGGTGCTCACCGATCTGGCCGACGTCTCCGCGGCCGCGGGCGAAGCCCACCGCGAGGGTTCGCTGCGGGCCCTGGTCGGCGCGGGGGCGACGGCACCGTGGCCGAACTGGTCAACCGCACCGAGCCGGGCGTGCCGATCAGCGTGTTTCCCTTGGGCACTGCCAACTTGCTGGCCAAGTACCTGGGCATTCAGGCCGACATTCCCTCCTATTGCCAGACGTTGCTCGCCGGCCACACCGTCCAGCTCGACGCCGGCCGGGCCAACGACCGGATCTTCCTGCTGATGGCGGGCTGCGGCTTTGATGGCGAGGTCGTCGAGCAGCTGCACCGCGTGCGGGTTGGACACATCAGCATGTGGAATTACCTGAAACCAATCCTGGCCGCGATCCGCAGTTACGAGTATCCCGAGCTCCGGATCGAGTGCCACGACGTGCCCACCGCGCACGACCCCCGGCTGGTGCGGCTCGCCGCCCGCTGGGCATTCGTGGTAAACTTGCCGCGGTATGCCGCCGGGCTGCAATTCGCGCCCAGGCAACCGGCAGCGACGAGCTGCTCAACGTCTGCACGTTCGAGCGCGGGTCGCTGTGGAACGGTCTGAAGTACCTGCTGGCGGTCTGGTCCGCCCGGCAGGCCCGGTCGCCCGAGTTCGGGCAGGTGTTGGCCCGGCGGGTGCGGATCGAATCGGATCGGCCCGTCCGCTACCAGCTCGACGGCGACCCGGGCGGCATGCTCCCCTTGGACATCGAGGTGCTACCCGGCCGCCTGACGCTGGTCGTTCCGGCCAAGCGGGCGGCCAGTCTGGGGCTGCAACCCGCCACGCCGCAGGAGATGCCCCACCGTGTCTGACGCCCAGTCGCTTCACACTCCCGTGCAAGTCGGGCCGTATTTGGTCGGCCGCGGCCAGCCGCTGCTGGTGATTGCCGGCCCGTGCGTGCTCGAATCGGCCGAACTGGCCCTGTCGATCGCCGATCGCCTGCGACGAATTGCCCGGGAACTGCCGATCCAGCTCGTCTTCAAGGCCTCGTTCGACAAAGCCAACCGCACCAGTCTCGATTCCTACCGCGGGCCGGGACTGACGACGGGACTGGAGATCCTGGCCCGGGTCAAACGCGAGCTCGGCCTGCCGATCACGACCGACATCCACGAACCGCAGCAGGCCGCCCCCGCCGCCGAAGTCTGCGACTTGCTGCAGATTCCGGCCTTTCTTTGCCGGCAGACCGACCTCCTGGTGGCTGCGGCCCGGACCGGCCGGGCGGTGAACGTCAAAAAGGCTCAATTCCTTGCTCCCCGCGACATGCGGCACGTCGTCGGCAAGCTCACGGCGGCCGGCTGCCGCGACATCCTGCTCTGCGAGCGGGGGAGTTTTTTCGGTTACGGCAGACTGGTCAACGACATGCGCTCGCTGGTCGAGATGCGGGCCCTGGCTCCGGCCGTGGTCTTCGACGCAACCCACAGTGTGCAGGAACCGGGCGGTTTGGGTAATTCGACCGGCGGAAATCGGGCGATGGTCGAACCTTTGGCTCGGGCAGCCGTAGCTGTGGGTGTAGACGGGCTATTTTTCGAAACCCACCCCAATCCCGACAACTCCCCTAGCGACGGGCCGAACATGGTGCCGCTCGACCAGTTCGGGCCGCTGCTCGGACGACTACTGAAAATCCGCCAAACCGTGGAGAATCTGGGCTGATGGTCGTCCGTGCTGGTACGCTTTGCCACGTCCCGCCGGCCGAGTCCGCTGCCGGCCGCCCGGGGCCGTTTCAAGGATTGCGCTCGCGGCGCGCCGTGACGATCTTGGTGCTCGTGGCGCTGGCCGCCGGCGGCTGCAACCGCCGTTCGTCGTCCAGCACAGAGCCCCGCCGCGGGCCGACGGCCAATACGGGTTCCGCAGAAGATCAATTGATCCTCTCGCTGGCCGACAATCTGAATCACCTCGAGGAATTCGAGGCCGACCAGATTCTGCCCCAGATTCGCCATCGGCTCGACCAATGGGTCGAGCAGCGCAAGCCGAGCGTCGACTGGCAGCGCGATGCGCTGATCGAAACCCTGCCGGAGCCGCTCCGCGGCGTCCGCGCGCTGTCGGGTCTCGACAAGGAGAAGTTCACCGAGGCCGACATGCTGAACCTCCGCGAGGCGGTCTGGCTGCGCGACATCGCCCGGCATGCCCGGGGCAGCGAACTCGACGACCTGTCGATCGCCCGGCAATTGTTCGACTGGACCGTCCGCAATCTGCAACTGGACGACGAAGCGGCTCTGGCCGGCGAACCGACCCGGCGATTTGCTCACGAGGTGTTGCAGTCGGGCCGGGCCACCGCGAGCGAGCGAACCTGGATTTTCACGTTGCTGTTGCGGCAACAGGGCCTCGACGCCGTCGTGCTGGGCATTTCCGACCCGCAGACGCGCAAGATTCGCCCCTGGGCCCCGGCGCTGGTGACGGACAAGGATCTCTACCTGTTCGACTCCGAGTTGGGGCTGCCGATCCCTGGCCCCAACGGCCGGCCGGTGGCCACGCTAGCGGAGTTGGCGGCCGACGACGGACTGTTGCGCAAGCTCGATCTCAGCTCGCAGCGCAAGTACCCGGTCGAGGCCGGCCAGCTGAAGGACCTGGTCGCCTATGTCGAGGCGTCGCCCAGCTACCTCGCCCGACGGATGAAACTGGTCGAAACCAAACTGACGGGCCAGAACAAAATCGTCCTCTCGGCCCAGCCGCAGCAGATCGCCGAGCGGCTTTCCAACCAGCCGCTGATCGCGGAAGTTCGCTATTGGCCCTATCCCTTTGTGGTCCAGCAGTCGCGCGACGCCGATCAATCCCGAAAGGCCGCCCGTCTGGTGGGGCGAGCTGCTGCCGCTGCACTACATCGCGCCGCTCCGCCGGGCTCGGGCGCTCCAGTTCAAGGGCGAGTTCGACGGCGAGAAAGGAGCCAAGGCCTACTATCTCAAGTCCCGCCGCTCGGACGACAGCCTGGCCAGGGCGCAGATGAGGCCGCAGGAGAGGGCCCTTTGGATTCGCGCCAAACAGGACGCCAGTTACTGGCTTGGTTTGATTGCCTTCGAACAGCAGGGCTATCCCGTCGCGGCCGACTATCTGGCTCGGCGGTGCCTGGAACTGTCGCCCGGCGGCCCGTGGACGGACGGCGCGCGGTACAACCTGGCGCGCACCTATGAGGCGAGTGGCCAGCTCGACAAGGCGATCGAGTTGCTGCAATCCGACTCTTCGCCGCAGAAGCACGGCAATCGCTTGCGGGCTCGGCGGCTCAAGGCCGAGCTGGCCGGCCGCGGCCCGAGCGAACCGGGCGAGAGCAGTTCCGCCGAGGGCGACGCCGCCGGCGAGTGACACGTCCGGCCAGTGACATGTCCAGCCAGCCGAGCTACTCCCAAATCGCTCTGCTCTTGGCCGGGGCAACCGTGCGCCGCGTGGCGCCCCTCCGCGCCCCTGAGCAGCAAAACGCCCCAGCCCGGGGACACGCATGAAGGCCGGACTGGGGCCGTAGAATGATGATTTGAAAGAATCTAGCTGTTTGTCAGAAAAAAACAAGCGAACTTTTTCCGACCGCCAAGTCGACCCCGGCGATTTGGCCGCCGACAGCGTTCGCGCCCGCACTCAAGCCTTGTCCACTGCGTAGAATATCGCTAGATTGGTGGATTACTTCGAGCGTCGCCCTTAGCCCGGCGGCGAATCCGGCCGGGGGTAAGCTCCGGCGGCGAAAAATCAGGAAAACGGTGCGATCACGCGCGCCGATCGCGCCCGGCACAGGAACGTCCCGCATCATGCAAAAAGAAATTCATCCGCAGTATTTCCAGACCACGGTCAAGTGCGGCTGCGGCAACACGTTCGTGACCCGCAGCACCCGACCGGAGCTCAAGGTCGATATTTGCAACGTCTGCCACCCGTTCTACACGGGCAAGCTGAAGTTCATCGACACGGCCGGCCGGATCGAGAAGTTCAAGACGAAGTTCGCCGGCGCGGGCTACGCTAGCCTGAACCGCGGCAAGAAGCAGCCGGCCGAAACCAAGACCGAATCTTAGCCCGCGCAGTCCGGCGCCGCTGGGGCGGCGTGTGTCGTGCGTGACTTTTTTTCGGTCCTGGTCTGCGATCGCTCTTGCGACGGCGCGATTCCGCGCGGCCAGGGCCCTTCAGGAGGAGGGTGCCCCAACCATGTCCCTGCGCGAAATGCTCGAAACCAAGTTCGGTCGCTTTGCCGAGCTCGAGCAACAGATGCTCGACCCGGCGGTCCAGGCCAATTCCGGCCAGATGGCCGCCGTGGCCCGCGAACACGGCTCGCTGGCCAAACTGGCCAACAAGTACCGCCGCTTCAAGCAGCTCAATCAGCAGATCGCCGAAGCGGTTGAGATGGGCCAGGGCAAAGACGCCGAGCTCCGCGAATTGGCCGAGGCCGAGCTGCCCGGCTTGCGCGGCGAACGGGAAACGCTCTGGAACGATCTGCTCGACATGACCGTCGGCGGCGAGGACGCCACGCGGACCCGCTCGGTGATGGAGATCCGGGCCGGCACCGGCGGCGACGAAGCCGCCCTCTGGGCCCGCGACTTGTACGAGATGTACAAGCACCACGCCGAAGGCCGCGGCTGGAAGGTCGAAATCCTGGAGATGAACGCCACCGAGCTGGGCGGGTTCAAGGAATTGATCCTGGGCATCGAAGGCGAAGGCGCCTACCGCGAGCTGCAATACGAGAGCGGCGGACACCGCGTGCAACGCGTCCCCGAGACCGAGACCAAGGGCCGCCTGCAAACCTCGATGGCGACCGTAGCCGTCCTGCCCGAGCCCGAGGACGTGGAAGTCGACATCAAGCAAGACGACTACCGCAAGGACATCTTCTGCGCCAGCGGGCCCGGCGGCCAGCACGTCAACAAGACGGCCAGCGCCATCCGGCTGACGCATTACGAGACCGGGATCGTCGTTTCCTGCCAGGACGAAAAGAGTCAGCACAAAAATTTCGCCAAGGCGCTCCGCGTGCTCAAGGCCCGGCTCTACGAGCACAAGCGCAAGATCGAGCACGAGAAACGGGCCAGCGAGCGCAAGTCGCTGGTCGGCTCGGGCGACCGCAGCGAGCGGATCCGGACCTACAACTTTCCCGAGAATCGCCTGAGCGACCATCGCATCGGCCTGAACCTGTACAAGCTTGACTCGATCCTCGCCGGCAACCTGAAACCCGTGACCGAAGCCCTGATGGACTACGACCGCCAGCAGCAGCGCGACGACATGGGCACGGTCGATTGAGCACCCGCCGGGCGAACGGTGCAAGCCTTGGTCTTTCGCGTCGAGTATTGACCGACTCGCCGGGGCGGGTGGCCAGATTTGCCGCTTGCCTTGGGCAAGCTGCTCCGATTAGGTTGCTCGACGACGAGCGGCGGATTTGCCGGCCGCTGCACTCGGGTTTGAGGGAGCGCTCGATGTCGACAGCCGAAACCTGGACGATCGGCCGGCTGCTCACCTGGACCGCCGACTATCTTAAGCAGCATGGCGCCGCAAGCCCGCGCCTCGATGCCGAGGTGCTGCTGGCCAGCGCCGCAGCTTGTCAGCGGATCGAGCTCTACACCCGGTTCGAGGAACCGGCCGACGATGCCCTGCGGACCCGCTTTCGCGAGCTGGTCCGCCGCCGCTCGGAGGGAATGCCCGTGGCCTATCTGGTCGGGCGGCGCGAGTTCTATTCGCTGCCCTTTCGCGTGACGCCCGATGTGTTGATTCCTCGGCCGGAGACCGAGTTTCTGGTCATCGCGCTCGTCGACCGCATTCGCGAGCGTCCGGCCGACGCGGCACTGCGCGTGGCCGATGTGGGCACCGGCAGCGGAATCATCGCCATTTGTGCCGCCAAGTACGCTCCGCGAGTCGCCGTCACGGCCATCGACAGCAGTCCCGCCGCCTTGGAAGTGGCTCGGGGCAATGCGGCCGACCTGCAAGTGGCCGAGCGGATCGAATTCGTCCTGGGCGACCTGCTGGCAGGGCTGCCGGCCGCGGCCCGCTTCGATCTCATTGCCAGCAACCCGCCGTACGTTAGCGACAGCGAGTACGCTGCGCTCGACCGCGACGTGAAAAACTTCGAGCCGCGGCTAGCCCTGGTCGCCGGCCCCCAGGGCACCGACGTCATCGAGCGGCTGGTGCCCCAGGCGGCCGAGCGGCTCGAAGCCGGCGGATCGCTCTTGCTCGAAATCAGCCCGATGCTGGAAGATAGCGTGCGGAAATTGATTGCGGCCGACGGCCGATTCGACCTCGAGCCCACGATCAAGGACCTGGCCGGCCACGCCCGGGTGATTGCGGCACGGCGGCGGTGACGGGCGTTGCGTCATGCGGCGGGCCGCGACACGGATGTTCGAGAGCCAACTATGGATTGCCTGGCCATCGACGGCGGACGCCCCTTGCGGGGCAGCGTGGCGGCCAGCGGCTCGAAAAACGCCGCCCTGCCGATCATGGCCGCGGCACTCTTGGCCCGCGGCCCGGTGCGGCTGGCGCGACGTCCCGCAGCTGACCGACGTGGCCGTGCTCGGTCGGGTGCTGGCCGGACTCGGCATGTCCATCGTACGGCGCGGCCCCGGCGCACTGGCAGCTGGAAACTCCCGACGTAGGCCCGGTCGAGGCTGACGCCGCGGCTGGTGCGCCGGATGCGGGCCAGCTTCTGCGTGCTGGGCCCGCTGCTGGCGCGGCGTGGCCGGGCGATCGTGCCGCTGCCCGGCGGTTGCCGGATCGGGCCGCGCCCCGTCGATCTGCATCTGGCCGGACTGGCCGCGCTGGGAGCCGACATCCGAGTGCGAGCGCGATCACGTCGTCGCCCACGCCAGGCGACTGCGCGGGACCGTGATTCGCCTGAGCGGTCCCGCAGCGGCCCCACGGTCACCGGCACCGCCAACGTGCTCTGCGCCGCCACGCTGGCCCGCGGCACGACGACGCATCCTCGGCGCCGCCCGCGAACCGGAGATCGTCGATCTGTGTCGTTTTCTCTGTGCTTTGGGAGCTGAAATCGAGGGGCAGGGGACCGGCACGCTCGTGATCCGCGGGGTCGACCAGTTGCACGGTGCCGACCACTCGGTAGCCGCCGATCGGATCGAAGCCGCCACGCTGCTCTTGGCCGGGGCGATCACCGGCGGAAGGGTGCGCGCTGACCCGGCTCGCTCCGGCCGACCTGACCAGCGTTGTCGGACTGCTCCAAGCGATGCAATTCCAGGTAGCCGGCGGACCTGATTGGATCGAGCTTCAGGCAACCAATCGACCCGCGGCGATCGAACTGTTGGCCCAGCCCTTTCCCGGAGTGCCCACCGATCTGCAAGCCCAGTTCACAGCCGTGCTCGCGCTGGCCCGCGGACGCAGTCTGGTGCGCGACGCGATCTTTCCGCGCCGTTTCCAGCACGTGCCGCAGTTGGCCCGGATGGGGGCGCGGTTGCTGCCCGTCGCCGGCGGCGTGGCGATCGACGGCGTGCGCTCGCTGACGGGCGCGATGCTGAGTGCCTCCGACCTGCGGGCCAGCGCCGCCTTGGTGCTGGCCGGATTGGCGGCACGCGGCCGGACGCTGGTCCGCGGTCTACGCGCATCTCGACCGCGGCTACGAGGCGCTCGACGCGAAATTGGCCGGACTCGGCGCCGCCATCGAGCGGACCGAAATCGCCCGGACCCGCGAGCCGGCGCGGACGCCTCGAAACGGCTTTGCCCGACTGAAACATCGCGCATCCGCAGCGGAGGGGGCAATGAACCTGCAGCCGGTGGCACAGTGACCTCACAGCCAGTGGCCTTCGGCTTGACGCGGCCGGGCCAGAGTCCTAGGCTTTAAGCACCGTTTTTGGGCCAGGCCGCACCGCGGCGCGGGCCTGTTTTTGGGCCGCGCCGGGTGATCCAAGGCCCAATTTTGAGCGGCAATTCCTTGGGGAATAGTGTAACGGTAGCACGAATGACTCTGAATCATTTAGTCTAGGTTCAAATCCTAGTTCCCCAGTTAGACATAAAGCCTTGCAGTAGCGAAAGTTACGGCAAGGCTTTTGCGTTTTACGTGGCCGCGGTTTTTCGCTCGGTGCTACCCCGGTGCTACCATGAAAGGTGCAAAAGAAAACGCCACGACCAGTATCCTGATCGGGGCGTCGGGGGCTGCTGATGTCCCGCGTCGGGCGGGCTCTTGCCGATCCGCAACTAGGCCGGCCGGCCGGGCGGCTCGCGCGTTTCCTGGGTGTTGTAACACAGTGTTACAACAGTTCGACTTCCCACCGCTGGCAGCGTATCGCGGCCTTGGCTCCCGGTGCATTGACTTCGATCACCTCGACGGCCTCGGCGAACTTGGCGTCCCGTTCGATCGTGGGCCGAGACACGCCGAATTCCGCAGCGAGCTTGTCCGCGGTTTTCAAGTCATCATTGTGATGACTTGATTTCTCGCCGCTCTTCCTGTCCCCACCGTGGGCCTTTTTCTCGCTCGCGTACCGCTTGCCGCGCAGGAACGCCTTGCGCTCTTCCTGTCCCCGCCGTGGGGGCAGTCACCTGCAGCTACCGCACCGCAACGGGCCGCCGGTCGTGGGCGCCGGTATTGTCGGCATCGGCCAGAATCAGCCGGTCGCGCTCGCCTTCAAGGCGGCGCATCTCAGCGGTTTTGGCCGCGATGGATCGCTCAACGTCGTGCAGCCGGCGGGCGGTGTCCGCGGTTTCGGTCATCGTCTTAAACCCCCTTCGGGGCCGGCTCGGGAGTCGCCCGCACGTTGGCGGCTGCTGTGCTCGCCTTGCCGGCCGGCCGGCAATGGTGCGCCTGCGGTCCCTTGGCGTGCAGCACTCGCTCAAACTCAACCTTTGTGCCGACCAGCCTGTCTGTGAACGGTCCGCCGCTGAATTGCGTCACGTGCAGAAAGCAATCCGCTTCGCCGTCGCTCGGCTCAACAAAAGCGAAGCCCTTTTCGCCTCGCACACTGACTACGATGCCAGTCATGCCCAATTACCTTTCGTTCGCTCGTGTGAAAATCCGCCGCGCCCCAAGTTGCCCCGGAGCGCGGCGGCCTCGGAAGTTCCTTAGCGGCGGCGGTCGATCTTGTCGAGCGCTTGTAGCACGTGGTTTTCGATTTCCGCCAAAACGGACAGCGAATATTTGCCGGGGGCTGATTCGCAGGCAGCTTTCAGTCGGCCAGCCAGTTCGCGCTGGCCAAACGTGGCGAGTCGATTGACCGCTCCGCGCTTGTTCAGTTCGACCAGCTTTTGCAGTTGGGCGCGTTTCGCATCTTCATCGGACAGCCGCGCCGTCGGGGGGGCCTGCGTGCGGAACCGGCTGCTCTGCGGAAACCGCGAACGGCCCGGCACAGCCCTGCGCGAAGGCGAACTCTTCGTCGCTCAGCCCGTGGCGATTCGTCGCGATGTCGAAACGACCGGCGACGGGCATTTTGTTGCGACCGCGCGGCCTGCCGAGCGCGGCGGCTGCGGCGCCCGGCTTGTCCGGGTTATTCGCGTTTTCCTCGGTGTTGCCGGCGGCACGCCACTTGGCCCGCTCGATGGCGCCAGCCGCGCCGATCCATTCCTTCGGGCGGCCGTGATCGTCCAGCGATGCCAAAAAATCATGGCCCAGTTGCAAAATCGCCCGGTGCCGAGTCGTGAGCGGCCCGCTCGACGGCAGCTCGTCGTAAGCATCGGCGAGACGCTTCGCCTCTTCCGCTGCCTGCTCGTACGTTCGCATGTCAAAATCCTCTAGCTCGTTGGAACACTGCCCGTAAAAGCCGCACAGGCCGAACGCTGCCGGCCTCGGGCGGAACGTCGTCTAAGAACTCTTCGACCGCCAGCAAAATCGCGTCCTGCCGCTCCGTGCGCTGCCACGATGGGCAATCAACTTCGGATAGCCGCTCCTGCCAGCCCGCGGCGGTTCGCGCGATGTCGTCATGGAGTTTCATCGCCTGGCCTCAAAGTTTTCGAGAATCGCGCGGACAAGACAGCCGCTTGCGGTGCTGTGGGTTTGCAACCAATCCGCAACGTGCGCGATCGCCCCCCAGTAGCCATCGAGGATCGAGCGCGCTTTCGACAGCGCAGTGTGATACTCAGGGCAGGCGCGACGTTGCACCTGGCGGCCATAGGTTTTCGCAAGTTGCTCATCGACACGGCGCAAATCGGTGTCGCAGTGCGCATGGGCAAAGTCGTCGCCGCTGATTCCCAAGTAACGCAATTCCGCCAGCGGACCGCACAATCGCATTGCCGTGATGTCGAGCGGGGCAGCGCCGTGCCAGTTGAACGGCTCCATGTGGCCCAGGATGTCGGCGTCGGGAATTGCCGTTGCTTCCCAGACGGAACCGCCCAAAACTTCCAACGCGATCGCGTGCGCGGCCTCGTGATACGCAATTTGCGGTCGAATGCTGGTTGCGGTGGCGATCATCGGCGGAATCCATCTGCGCTGTTCACGGCATCAATGGTCATTGCCTCGCGCGGTGCAAGGGCGGCGTCAACGTCGCTCGAAAACAAGAGCGGATTTTGGGCCCGCAGACTGTTGCCCTGTTGCATTGCCGCGACGTTGCTTTGCCGGACGGTGGCAATCCAGTCCAGCCGCTTGCGTACCTTGACGAGTTCCGCATCCAGCTCCTTTTTGCGTGCGCCGAGTTCGCTGCCCTCTTTGGTCAATTCGGCTTGCCTTTCCTCGAACCCGTCGACCAGATTGCCTTGCAGCTTGTCCCAGGCCAGCACGTCGGCAAACTTGTCGAGCATGTCGAGACTGAACCGGCGTCGGGCAGCGGCGTCGACCGCGGCGGACAGTTGTTTGTCGCTGAGTTGGCGGCCGTCCGCACGCGCTTCGACGTAGAGCCGGATGGCCGCCAGGTTGGACGCCTTGGCCTCGCGGTCAAGCTGGTCGGCCCGTTGGCGCAGGTCCGTTGTCGCTGGGGCTTCTCCGCCCTTTGCCGTCCCTGCAATTTCTGTCAATACCGCGTTCATGGCTTAGCCTTTCAAGTGGATGGTGATGGGAGCAAAAGTTTATCGAATTGGGCCGCTAGCCGGTCCTGCATCATGCCGTTCCGCCGCAGTTGGCGCCGAAGTGCGGAAACTTCGACGATTTTGTCATGGTCGGCCAGCGTGACAGTTCGGGCGCCGGCATCGTAGAGCGCCGCGAGCCCGCGCTCGATGTCCTTGAGGAACTCCCGCCGCTCCTGCCGGCGCTTGACTTCCGCCCACGTCGCGCCGCCGCTGCACCTCTGCGCCAAGCGGTGCAATTGGGTGATTCGCGTTTCCAAGTGGATTGAAAGTCCGTCTGGCGTGATTCCGTCAATTTCCATAAGTGCCCCTATGCGAGGATGCCCCAGGTCTTTTCCTCTGTCGGTTCCATTGCCATCGCTAGCGCCATGATGCCGGCGACGACGCTATCAATCCGGTTTTCTCCGCTCTTGCGCTTGCTCGGCTTTTCGTTCTCGGCGTGGTCGGTCTCGATTTGGACATGGGACATTTGCCAGCGCATGAGCGCGTTGCCGTCGTGGTGCATCCGACCGCCCTTGACCAGAACGGCGAATTCCTTCGTGGGTCCCGAAAAATTCCGAAGCGTCTGCGCGAAGTCCAGGACCTCGAAGCCATCCTCGATAAGGGCGCTCGATAGCATCCGGCTCTGCCAGGGGTCGACGGCAATTTTCTTGATGTTGTACTGCGCTGATGAAGCTCGTTGATTTTGGCCCTGATCGCCGGGAACTCGGTTGCCGGGCCAGGCGTTACCTCGATGAGTCCATGACGGACGAATCCGGCGATGGGCTCGCTGCGTAAGTCTCGATTGCCTTCCTCGGGCAACCAGCAGAACGGCAGCAGGTAATATTCGCTGTCGATCGGGAACACAAGCACGAGTGAGGCGAAGTCAGACGCGCCAAGCCAGGTCTAGCCCGGCGTAGCATTCCTTGCCGTCCAACAAACCGGCGTCGAAGCCGGCGGCGCCCTTCTGCCAGATGTCATCGGGGATCCACGTTGTAAATTGTCCGTCGCTCCAAATACAGAAATTGAGCCGCTTGACGATGTTCGCCTTGCTCGGCATCCCTTCGGCTTCGTGTACTTGTTCGGCGAGGTATTTCTCCGTCACGCTAACGCCAAGATTCGGATTCGCTTTCAACCAAACCGCGGGGTTGCGGAAGTCGTCGCAGTCGGGGCATCCGTCCTGCGGTTCAAGCTTGCCGGCGGCCAAACATTGCTCGCAGGCATCCAAACCGCACACAAAGGCGAACCACGAATCATCCGTAACGGCGCCGCTGAGTACGCGGGCCGAGTATTCATGGTGCGCCCGAACAAACCGTGTTCTTGTCGTAGCCGCTGTTCGTGATCTCGAAAATGAGCGCTTGCTTCCGGCCTTTGGTGCCGGCCCTGATTTTGTCCGTTACGATTGCGGCGGGGTGCTCGTGAAGTTCGTCGACAATGCCGATATGCACGCGCTTGCCGTCTAGCCCGCGGTGCTCCGAACTAACGGCACGCATGAAGCTGCCGCTTTCCGGATGTGCGAGATTGTGCGCCTGGATGTCCAGCCGGCCGGCCAGGGCGGGCGAATTCTGGGCCATGCGGCGGGCATCGCGGAATGTGATGCCGGCCTGCTCCCTCGTGATCGCCGCGGAGTAAATTTCTGCGGCTGCTTCGCCGTCCGCGACGAGCCCATACAAGCCGATGGCAGCAGCAAGGGGAGTTTTCCCCCCGCCTTTGGCTACCTCGATGAAGGCGGTGCGGAACCGGCGGTAGCCGTCTGCGCCTTTCCAGCCGAAAAGCTGAACCGACGATGAAGTTCTGCCAGGGTTGAAGCTCGAACGGCTTTTCACCTTCGGGCAGGTGCAGGTAGTCGAAGAATCCCAGAGCATGGGCGGCGGCGTCGGCGTCAAAGTGCAGGCCGCGGGCGGCTCCGGTTTCCAGGTCTTGCAGGTGTCTCTGACAAGCTAGTCGGACCAGCCGGCCGGCGACGATTTCACCAGCGACGACGGACCGGGCGTAGTCGGTCGTGGGATCGGCGGCGATGGCCTGCTCGTCGCTCATGCCTTCGCCTTGGGTTTCTTGGCCAAGAAGTCGGCGAACGGATCGCGGGGTTTCGGTGCCTGCCGTGTGACTCGTGATCGGCTGCTGGGCGTGAGGCCAAGTTCGGCGGCGTAAACGTGCATCTGCTTTAGGGCGGCGTTGGCCACGACGAGATGGGGATTTTGGATCGGGAAGCCGTTGGCCGACTTGACGATCTGGCCAAGCTCGCGGAGTTTTTCTTCCGCTTCGGCCCAGCGGGCATAGCTGGCACAATAGGCGGCGAAGCTCGCGGTGTCCGCCACGGTCAGCACGCCGCAGGCCACGAGAGGCCCGGCGAGTCGGTGCCATTCCTGAACGGCCAGCGGGCCCAAGTGGGGCGGCGGGTCGGGCGGTGCCTCGAATCGCGGCGGCTCGGGGTTGTTCGGTAATGGTCCCTTGCTGCCGTTCATAATTCGCAGGGCGGCGGGCAGTGGTTTGCGGCCGGTGGTCAAGGTGCGCCTCCAGCCGTCAACATTTCGTCGATCCATTTGCGATGGAAATCGTACAAGCTCGCGTCGTCGAACATGCTCGCCTGCTCCGTGTTGTGACAAGATCGCAAGTTGGCCGAAGATTCGATCACGAGGTGCCGGCTGCCTGTGCGGATCAGCAACAACTTCGCGTGTGTTCGAAGTGCCGCGACGCGGAAACCGTGCTTCTGACACAGTTCGATCGCCTGGGCGAAGATGTCTCTATCGGCGGCGCCAAAGTACGTTGAGCACGCGATGGCCACCGATTGCACTTGCCCGGCGTCGACCAGGTCGCCAAGGGCTGTGATGTTGGCCTTACTGAAGCCCAGCGTGGCGATGATCAGCTCCGTGATGGGCTGGCCGGACAGGGCGAGCACCGCGGGGACAAAATCCCACAATGCGAATTCGCCATTCAGAACAAAATGGAACGATTCGTCGGCCTCGGGCAGCCGGCCGATCGTGCTGGTGGCGGCCCTGGTCTTGGCCAGGACCTTCAGCAGCCGGCGAGTCTGCCGGGCCACCAGCCGGTGGTTGCTCGATAGCCGCACACTGGCATTGGGCAAATGCGTCTCGTCGGCCGGGGCGAAAAAGGGCTTCAGGCCGGCGGTGTCGAATGCTTTCAGGTCGGTGTTTGTCGTCATTTGAAACGGGGGGCTGTTCGTTTCGGCCGTGTGCGGAAGGGCGAGAGCGAAGGCTTGCGACAGTCGAAAATCTGCCGCGATTCGCTATACCCCTCCCGGGGTGGCCTTGGCACCGTAGCGGGCATGGCATTGCGCACACGCTGCACGGCACTTGTCCGGGTTCGTCCAGTCCGATCGATCGAGCAAGCGGCGCAGGCGTCACGTGGTCAACCTGAGTAGCCAGCAGCCGGCACCAGTGGCACAGCGGATGCTGACTGAGGAACCAGCGGCGGAACTGTCTCCACTCGGCCGAGTAAAAGCCGTGGTCCTGCTCAACCTCACGACGTCGCTCGTAGGCCGCCTGGTTGGCCTTGGTTCGCATTGCTCCGAAGGTTTGCGGTTTGGGTGCCATTGGCTCTCAATCCTGCTTGTCGCTGGCCAGTGTGGCGGCGGGAGACAGACCGCCAGCACTGGCACAGCGTTGGGTGGATCGGGCTGATGGTAGACCCAGCAGCAGCAGCCGGGCACGCTCGATGAACTGGGCGTCGTACTGGAAATCTCCGGCATAGTTCTTCGGCGGCGTCGGTAATCGGCCGTCCACGATGAAGCCGTGTAGCCGGCGGCTGGTGGCGTTCGGGCATCCGCTTGACCGCAGTAGCGATAGCATCTCGCCGAGTCCGTATTGACGGTGTTGATTCGCGATCATGGGTCGGCCCTCTGTTGTGTGCATCATCCCCCCGTATCAATCCTACGGCTGCACGTTTCGCGCTGGTCGATGAAGTCCGGGCTACGGTAGCACTATTTCTTTCGTCGCTTTTGCCAGCGGCGTGGCGGCTGACGAGGTGCGTCGATCAACGGCACGACGATCGGCGGCTGATCGGGGCGATGTCCGCAGGATCGACAACCGACGTAGCGGCGGCGGGACTGGCCGACGATCTTGGTGTTGACGATTTGCAGCAGGCCAGTGCATCCGTCGATCGGGCATGGGTCGCCAGGGTGCGCGGTGGTACTCATCGGGACTCGATCTGCCTGACCCCGGAAGTCCCCCGAAGTCCCGCAAGTGTTCCAGGACTTTCTCAAGTGGGGTACAACCCCCCACCTCAAAAGAGTTGAAACGCTTCGGGGACTTGCGGGGTCTCGGGTTTTACTTCGGGGGTCACTTCGGGGACTTCGGGGTTTCCGAGGAAAACGCGTATTCCGTCACTTCGCGGAACGAATCATCGCTCCTGCGGGACCGCTCAACGGTAAATTGGTCAAGCGTGATAGTCTCGGTTGTAAACAGCTTGGACAGCTTCAAGCCGATCTTGCGGGCGGACTTCAAGAACTCGGTTTCGTCGTCCAGGTCGGCCGCTAGGTCGATGCCGGGGGTCTCGATGGCGTGCTCGACGACCAGTTGCAGAATTTGATTGGCACGCAGCCAGAAGTTCAGCCGGTCAGCCCGCTGGACTGCCAGGCACACGTCCCGAAGCCAGAGCAAGCTGGGCGATGCAATCCGCTGTTGGGCCTCGTGATGGGCGGCCAGCAGGTCGCCGGCCCCTAAGATGTTCTCGCTGATCCAGCCGAGCACGCGGGCCCATTGGCGGAAGTCGTGGCGGGCAACGTCCAGTTGCGGCTGGCCTTGCCGGTGCCATTCCCGGACGACGGCAAACACGGCCCCCAGATAACGCGGCTGGTTGGCCTGCACGTGGTCGAGTAGGTCGCCCGCTTTTTTCTTCCCCTCGATGACCACCGTGTACTTGCGAAACTGATAGCCCGGTGTCTGTTTCAGAATCCGCACGCATGACGATCGGTTCGCCATGTCCACCGTCATTTCGGCCCGGTTGCTGGTCAGCATCAAGATCACTCGCCTGGGGTCGATCTCGACTTGAGGCTGGTACGGGGCCCGGGCGGTGTAGTTGGTTTCGGTCAGGAAGCTTTCGATTGCCGGCACGTCTAGCTTGCCCCGTAGGTTGTCCAGCGAGATGATCGTGGCCCCGCGGATCAGGGCTCCGTCGAATGTTTCTTGCAGGCTGCCGACACCGCCTGTCCGTTGGCTGACAACGTGCGGCATCACGTTGTAGATCGCGGCCGTGATCTTGTTTCTGAAGCCTTTTCCACTTTGGCTTTCGTTCGCCTCGCCCAAATCGACCGGGGCTCTGGCCCCCAACAGGTTGCCGAACACTAGGGCGGGCGTGATGAATGCGGCCAGGGCTCGGGCTCGATCGCCCGGGCTGGCGAAGCGGAACTCATGCAGCAGATCGGCCAGCAGGCCAACTGCATCCTGCACGGCCAGCAGCTCCGGCTGCTTGCCTTCCGCGAGGATGCCAGTTGGGGCGTCGTAGCCGACAACGGTGATTAGCTCGTGATCGCGTTCGACCAGCACGGGGCAGGGCGACAATAGCGTCAGCTTCGGTAGAACTTCGCGGATTGCAGCCGATTCCAGGATCAGCTTGGCGGCGGATTCCGAACAGTTTGCGGGCACAAGCTGTTCTCCGGTTTTTGTCTGCTGGGCTCGCACCAGTTTGGCCACTTTCTCAATATCACTGGCGAATGCCGCGGGCTTGACGGTTTTGAGGCTTAGGCCATGCTCCGAAGCGCGATCGAGCCACGTAACGACACCTCCGCGGACGTAGACAAGTTTCGTGGGTGCCAGCAGCCGGCCCAGATTTTGGGCGGATGACGTGATCGTAATTGATCCGCCGTGCAGTGCTACAGTAGGCAGCTCACGTGAGGTTGTGACCGGGGCCTCGTCCCCGGTTTCGCCTGCCAGGGCGGTGTTGATTTGATCGAAGTCCGGCCCATCATCATCGTCCTGGCCGATCTGGTTTTCGTCGCTCGCCTGGTGGCCCTTGCTGGTCGTTCTGACGATCATCTTCGTGCGTCCGTTCGTGTAGGCCGGGGCGAATCCGCTTCGCTCCTTAGGTAACAAATAACCTCGCTGATCGGCCTGCTTGTCGGCCTCGGCCAGCTTCCGCCGTAGATCATGCTCCGACCACTCGGGCACGCATTTAGCGTTCCACGTGCTGATGATGGGCCAAGCTTCCTCCTGCGAAAGATCGAAGCCCAAGATCAGCGTGCAGGCCACGTGGAACGTCGCGCCGTGGCCATTGTTTCCGCTAACGGCGCCCTCGATCGTGGCGACATAGGCCGCGGCTCTGCGAATCGTGAACTGACGATCGTGCGGAACGGCGAAGCTTTGGATCGGCCGGGGCGGCGGCTGCGGTTTCTTGTGGCCGGCGAGCAGTCGATCGATGGCGGCCTGGCAATCCTGCAACTCGGCGTTGCAGCCGTTCAATCGGCGGCCGGTGAACGTGAAGTATCGAAGCCGTTCGTAGGCTTCAACTCCTGCCGTTTTTCCACCGATGGCCGGGGCTTCGACCTTCCATCTGTGGCGGTATCCTTCGGGCAGCTTGCCGCGGCAGAAAAGTTTGATTCCCGACCCGGACGGGCTGACCTCCGCATAGGTCGGAAAGTCGGCGATGATCGGGCTGGCCCACTCGGCGATACTGCCGGTTTCGGGGTCGCGGCATCCGTCCAGGTCGATCCCGACATACGGATCAGCAGCATCGAACACGTAGCCGATGCCCTCGAAGCTCGGGCTGGCGGCCAGTGCCGTGGTCAACGTGGTCCAAGTGGCGGGATCGTTCGATTTCGCCTCCCGCCCATCGGGCTGGAAAGGCACCTTGGCCGGCTTGCCCTTCTTGATGATTGTTTTCCAGCAGACCCATTGCGGGCGTTCGGCAAGCTCGGCCGGGATCGCGGCGGCGTCGATCGTGGTGCTAATGCTCACGATGTCGGGGCCTCCAGTCGTTCGCGTTCGGCGGCCCGGTCAACGGCGAGATTGTGCATCCGGAGCAGGTAGGTAAAAACTTGCTTCCTGTAGCTTTCTAATTGTGCGTTACAGTTCATCACTTGGTTGAACTGGCAGACCCAGCGTTCAACACTGGGAAGATCAGCACGCTGTTGGCCACCGGCGAGGTGCAGCACGTCCAACAGGCGGTGATCGATCTTGACCGCTTCAAGGAAAGCGGCCCGGGCCTGGTCGGCGTCGATCACGGTGATCTCGCTGGTCATGGCGTGGCGGCCTCCACGTGGGCGACCTCGGGCACGACGATCGGTGGCTTGTTCCATTCCGCTGTGAGTGATCCAGCGAAGTCATGGGCGGCCTGAAGTTGTCGTACGATCTGCTTCAGCAGCGTGGCACAGTGCTGCGGTGCTGCGGTGGCCAGTTCGTCCGCCTGGGCGATGGCCTTCTCGATCGCGTGGAGTAGCGAGCCGGCCGGTGCCTCGGGCGGCTTGGCCGACGTCGTGAAAGAGGCACGATCATCTCGATCGGGCTTGGCCTGGGGCTCGTGCGTCTGGGCGGCCTTGGCCTTGGCCACCGCTTTGACCCCGATCGACTGGTCGTCGATCGGCGAGTCGTAATCCAGGTGGATCGATTCGGCCGGCTCCGAGCACTTACCGCAAACGCCACGATCTTCGTTCAACTCGTGCGGCTTGCCGTCGTGACAGATTCCGATCTTCGCCTTGGCCGGCCGCTTCTTGGGCTTGGGCAGCACGTCGCGGAGTTTCTTCTTTCCGGCGACGACGGCCTTCACGTCTGCTTTGGACACCTTTCCAGCCGCGGCGGCCTTGGTGACGGCCACGGCCTGACGGGCCTTGTGCATCGACACCTTGGCGGCCTTGGCCACCTTGCCGACCGTGCTGCTGGCGTCTTTTTCCTTCGTGTCACGCTTCTTTGACGGTGGCGACGTTTTCGTCTCCGCCGTTTTCTTCGCGGCCTTGTTGCCCGGCTTGAACTGGGTTTGTGCCTGAGCGGCGGCTCGCTCCGCGGCGATGAGAGGGACGATCTCGCTCGACATAAGGGCGAGCGCGTTGTCCGTCATGTGCCGGCGTTTGCTGTTCGTGTCGTAGACGAATTCGGCCGGCAGTTCGTTGCGGGTGGGCCGCCATTCGACCACCGACAGCTTGACCTCAGTGAAGCCTTGGCGGTGCAGGTCGAGAACGGCCCGCAGTCGGTTGCGACCGTCCAGCAGCGTGCCTTCGTGGACGACGATCGGGTGCAGCAAGCCAAGCTTGCGGATCGATTCGCAAAGTGCTTCGAAGTCGTCACCTTCCAACAGCGAGAAGAGGCTGGCGGCAGGGTGGACCTCGTAGGCCCCGATCCGCTCGGGCTCGCCCGCTGGGCCAGATGTGGCCGGGGTGGTAGAATCCATGTGCAGTTGCTCCTTCGCCGCGGCCGGACTCTTAGCGGGGTGCCGGCCGTTGGCGTTTCTCGGGTGGGGTGGGCGGCCTACTCGGCGTCGGGCCGCAGCGTGCGGCGATCGAGCCAGGCTTCAAGATCGCGGGTGCGGTACCTGACCAGCCGACCGACCTTGATGATCGGGATGCCGTATCGCTGGTTGCTTTGCCACGACGCGAGCGTCTGGGGCTTCACCCCCAAGAATGCGGCGGCCTGGACGCGTGTCTTCAGGTCGCTGGCCTGATCGCGGCCCTTGGGGTCGCTGCCCGTCGATTTGCCGATAGACATAACAAGAAACCTCCAGTGGGAACGGGTGTTCGTCAACTAGAGGTATTACAAGCAGCGAGCGGCGAAGAATCTTGGTCCAGACAGAACAGAATGGACCAGCTATTTTGTCCAGCCGAACCATGCTCGGCGGCAAGATTGGTAGGAGTATCCGTCGGTGTCGGGGTTTTCCTTGGCGAGTTGCTCGGACGCTAGGTGTATCGCCTGATCGTCCGATTTGGTGCCGCTTGCTAGTAGCTCCTTGATCTTATCCTTGATCTGCTCGCGGCGTGCGGCGGCCTTGGCCTGTTTGGCGGCTCGCGGCTTGGCCGTTTGCCTCTTGGCGGCGGCGGCAAACTGTTCCATCAACTCCTTGTGGTGGGCGGCGTCCGCATTTGCCAACTCCCATTCGATGCCCATGAGCGCATCGCCAAGCCTGAATGCGGCTAGGGCTTTCTGCTTGCCGGCTCGGGCCAGAAGTTGCTTGGCGGTGACATAGACGTTTTTAGCGTGGTGACAGATACAGATCGCGGCTGCGCTCCCGGCGAAATTGTTGGCAAACTTCTCGCAGTACAACTTGGCCTCGCGGGCCATGACCTCCAATGATTCCCGGGGAAGCGACCCATCGCGGTATCGCTTGCGGGCCACCATGAGCTTGATGGTCGGCATTGCGAGTTGTAGTCGCTGCTCTAGAGTGCCGTTAAATGCAGGTGACTGCGAGAATTGCACGATCGCGGGGATCGGAAAGCCGGGTATGTGCATTCCCTCCAACAGCGACCCATCATTCCAGGCCGGCTCTGGCTTAGGCTTTGGCATTTCGTCCGCCTTTCGCCTTCGTGGCGGGCTTGGCGGTGCCTGCCTCCACGATCGCCTTGACGGTCGTCTCCACCGACTTGCGGACGGGGTCCAGGTCCAGGCGGGCATAGACGGCCGTCGCCTGCTGGCTGCGGTGACCCAAGCTTTTGCCGATGATCTGCATGGAAGCCCCGCCCGCGGCCTGCCATGATCCAAAGGTTCGCCGTAGGTCGTGAACTCGAAGATCCGATAGACCAGCACGTTCAAGGATTGCCTGCCAGGGCTTTGTTGGGTCTTGCAGGTGGCCGGATTTGCCCTTGCCCGGGAACACCCATTCGCAATTGCCTGCCTTTTCCTTCCGCTCTTGCAGGATCTCCAGGGCCTCAGGTGCCAGTGCAACGTCCTGGGTGTCGCCGCTCTTGTTCCGCGGGATCGTCCAAACTGCTCGATCAAGGTTCACGTCCGCCCACCGCATCGCCAAGATGTTGCCGCGGCGGGCTCCGGTCAGTAGACAGACCTTGATGAAGTCCCTGACCTTGGTGCTGGGCTCATCCTCCAGGGCTTTCCAAAACTTGGGCAGTTCGTCGGCGTGCAAGAATCTTGCCCGGCTCCGCTCTTTGAATTTCTTGACCCCTCGGGCCGGGTTGGGTTTGGCCCATCCGAGATCGATCGCCTGATTGAACAGCGTGACGATCAGGGCCAGGGTGCGGTTGGCGGCGTAGATGCCGATGTCGGTGCCAAGCTTGGCGTGTCGGCTGGCGATGTCCGCCTTCTTGATGCTGGACAGCTTCCGCGTCCGCCAGCCGGCCAGGTAGCGGTTGAAAACTTGCTCATCCTGCAACCATGTCCGCTTTTTGGGCTTGGCGTGGTGCTCAAGGAAATGATCGAACAGTTCGCCGAACGTCATTTCCCCCCGGCGGCGCAACTTCTCGGCCTGGGGGTCTTTGCCCTCCGCGATCTGTCCCAATGCGGTTGCGGCGGCCCGGCGGGCCTGCTCGGGCGTCAGGTCGGGATATCGCCCCAGCTTCAACCGCTTGGGTTGGCCGTTGATCTTGCGGTACACGTAAAAGGTGGTCTGCCCGGTGGGCGTGATGCAGAGGGTCAGGCCGGGCTGCTTGGAGTCGTACCAATAGATTCGGGAGTCGGTTGGGGTCCGCAGATTCTCGATCGTCGTCTTGGTCAGGTTGACCCGCTTGGGCTCGGTCCTCGCCATAGATTCCCCCTGGTGCGATGGGCGGAACTAGGATTGAAACCTAGTGCCGGTGCTACCGGTGCTACCCCGGTGCTACCGCGTCGGTCAATCGTCGTCGATTTTGCGGTAGCACCGAAGATAAGAATCTATCGGGAAAACAAGGCTTTGTAAACGGTTATCAATCTCGGGGAATCACTAAGCATAGCCGTGCTGAATGACTCTGAATCATTTAGTCTAGGTTCAAATCCTAGTTCCCCAGCTGGAAAAAAGCCTTGCCGCAATTGATTTTGCAGCAAGGCTTTTGCGTTTTCGGGGGCGGCGGTGTCGGCTCGGTGCTAACCCGGTGTTACCGCGAACGGCACAAAAGAAAACGCCTCGACGAGTATTCTCATCGCGGCTCGATGCGGTGGTGGTTCACGAGCTGCGACCAGACCTGTCAGGGGGGATCTGGAATGTCTCGGCGGTCGACAGCGGTTCTTTGGTGAAAATCTCGCGAGAATTTCGTGGCGCTTGTTGACTTGGCCGTTTTTCAGAGTTAGCATCAGGACGCCGTTCTGCGAATAGTCTGGGTTCCCAGCGTTTTGCAGGGTCTCCGACCAGGAACAATCGGCAGTTGGCACGACGACACGTCGCGGTAAAGAGTCGCCCAGAATGCCTGCCTTGAATGGTCGGCTTGTTCGGCGACTTCATTTCGTATTCGCGAGTCAACAGCATCGGGCACTGCTCCGACGAGCGTGGCTTGTTGCGGCCGATCGACACTTGGGTATCAAGTGTGGCGGCTTGCGTTTTTTCGGTCAGATCCGGCTTTGAAAGCCGATGAGTGATTGAAGTTCCGGTAGGATAAATTCGGTCGGTGCAATATCGGCTCCCGCGGCAAAGTTTGTATGCAAGTACCAGTAAATGAAAAAGAGCCTGTATCTATAATTAATTTTTCACCGGGGTAAAGGCTGACCCCATTTGAGTCCCCTCTTCAGTCCACGAAATATCGCCGTTCAACCTGCAACTTTCACGCTTGTATTCCCGGGAGAGCACACGATGTCGCGCTGAGTCAGTTACTTACTGGCGGCTGCCTTGGTCCTCGCTGTGCAGGGAGCCACGAACGCTCAGACTGCGCAAGAATCTGGCTACCGTTTGGTCTACAGTCTCGACGTCCATGCCAACGGAGCTAACCCCACGTATAACAGTACGGGGGTCCCCTACAGCACCGATAACTCGGCCTCGATCGCGTCATGGTCGTTCGATCGAGTCGCCTATGAATGGACTTTGTCGGGCTCAACCAACCCCAACTCGCCTAACGGCAACCTCTGGGTATCCTTCGATAAGATCGGCGCGAATGCGAACCAAGCAGGGGTGCCCGCTTCCGGCACAGGAGAGTACTACGATCAGTTCGTAAACAATATGAATGTGATCACCACTTTGCCCGGACTTACAGGCTGCCAAAAAACCGGCGTAAATAAAAGTCAGTACTCTGCGAGCCTACGAGACGGTTTCCGTGAGGATGTGTAAGCAGATGACGGCCGCGGCGATACTCGTCCAGGCGTCAATTGAAGTATCTGATCGATCGTAGCGGACTCGCATGCGGCGTAGACCTTTGACCCAACTGATGGTGCGTTCCACGACCCAGCGTACGCGACCGAGATGACTGCCGTGATCCCCTGTGCGATGTCGAATGTGCGGTTCAATGCCCAGCCAGCGGAGCACGATCCGCGTGGCTTCGCAGTCATATCCCGCGTCGGCGTACAACTTCTGGGGATGGTTTCGCGGCCGCCCACGCTTGCCGCCGATCTCCGGGAAGTCGACCACGGCCGGCAGGATCTCGCAATGGTCGCTGGAGTTGGCCGGAGCCGCACGAATCACCAGCGGCACGCCGTCGCGATCGACCAGCAGCGTGAATTTCGTCCCTTTTTTCCGGCGATCGACAGGACTTGGGCCCGTGGCATCTCCTCCACCGAACGCACGCACCTGAGTCGAGTCGATGACGGCCGTCTCCAAGTGCAGTTGCTTTTCGTGATTCAACATGGTCAAGAACAAGTGATGCAGCTGATTCCAAATCCCTGCGCGCTCCCAAGCTTGCAACCGGGTGCGTGCGGTTTCGCCACAGCAGCCCATCTCCTGGGGCACCTCCTTCCAACGACAGCCTGTGACAAGCACGAACCAAATGACCTTCAGCACGGTGCGATGCCCGGTCGGTGGCCGGCCCCCCTTGGGGCCGATCTCCTTCTCAGCAGGCAACATCGGACGTGCCAACTCATAAAACTTCTCCGGCATACAAGCGTCCGCCATGACAGTTCTCCTTGTGAAACGGACAAGGGGGCTGTTATGGCCGGGCGCAACTTCTATGCCAATTCAGTCGTGTTCTGATTTGCGGTTTTTTGGCAGCCTCTTAGTGCGCATGGACTTTCGGATGGCTACGTTCAGTTTTGGCCCTCGAACTACTGGGTGAACGGTGCCACTGGAAATTTTGATTACCACGATTGCTGCGGCAACACTGGTAGCGGCTACGCCCACATGGAGGTCGGTCAGTACGACGCCGCGAACAGCACCGGCCAAGTCCTGGGATCGTTTGTAAACTGGGGCGGGAACGGTGGACCGGCCGCCATCGGCATTGGCAATTGGCCCGGCGGCGCCGGAAACGCTGACTACACGTTCACCAACAATTCGGGCGACTATACCAGTGCCATCCTAACCGTCTGGGTGAATACGGTTCCCGAGCCATCCTCCTTCATGCTCTGCGGCCTGGGTGCGGTCGGCCTGCTGGTCGCCGCCCGGCGCCGCCGGGTCGTCAGCCTGGCCGTCGCCTTGGCCATCGTCATGGCCGCTTATTCCGCTCCGGCTCAAGCGGGGCCAGTGGCGCAAGAGAGCGGATATCATTTGGACTACAGCATGGACCTGATTGCCAACCGCAACGCCGGCAACAGCAACAACAGCCTGGTCTACACGACCGACAACTCCGGGTCGATTCCAACCGGCTCGTTCAATCGCGTCGCCTACGAGCTCACGTTGTCCGGCTCGACCAACCCGAATTCGCCCAATGGCAATGTCTGGGTGTCGTTCAATACGCCGTCTACTGTGGCCAGTCAATTGGGCGTTCCAACGACCGGATCGGGCGAGTTCTATCAGCAGTTCGTCAGCAACATGAATGTGATCGCCACGCCCGGGACCGGCGTCACCGACGCCACCGGCCTGACGAACGGAAACATCCAGTTTTGGCCCACGAATTACTCCGCGAACGGCACCACGGGCAACTTCGATTGGAACAACAGCAGTTATGGCGGCCAGGGCTACGGACTGCTGTCCATTTCTCAAATCACGAACCCGTCGGGCAGCACGGGCAACATGTTCATCTCGTTCAATAACTGGGGAAGCGACCATAATTATGGCGGCGGTCCTGGCAACGCACCGTCGGGCAGCCCGGACTACACCTTTCAAAATAACATCGGCGACTATTCGAGCGCGGTGCTGACCGTCTGGGTTGCACAGACTCCCGAACCCTCCTCCTTCATCCTCTGCGGCCTCGGCACCTTCGGCCTGATCATGGCCGCCCGCCGTCGCCGGGGTTGATTACCGAGTCGAGCACATCGGGGTGCAAAGATCCGAAGACGACGGCAGCATCCGATGCGATTGGCCAACGTAGTTGCCGCGCTGCTGCTCCCTGTGCCCGGCCTGTTCGCGTCCGCCGCCACGCAGGCCAGCATCAATCTGCTGCCGCTGGGCGATTCGATCACCGCACAAGGCTTCTACATCGCCCCGCTGGAAAACCTGCTGACGGCCGGCGGATACACCCCAAATCTGATCGCCAACGAAGGTCACTCGGGCTATATCGTCAACGGAACGCTGCCCGGCGATCCCGCGGCCCGGTCTGGCTGAAAACATCGGTGCCGGCGGCGACTTTCTCAATCATCCGGGCGTCAACGCCGCCAACACCTACATCCTGCTGATGATCGGCACCAACGATGTCGACACCGGGTTCGACCTGGCGCCGGGCCAGGTGCAGAGCCGGATGAGCGGGCTGATCTCCGAGATCCGCACCGCGGCCCCGCTGGCTCATTTGATCGTCGCCGAAATCGTGCCGAACCTGGGCGCCGGCAAAGATCCGGCCGTGCAGCTGTTCAATACCGACATCGCCGGCGTGGCCCACGGCCCGAACGTCAGCCTGGTCGACATGTACCACGCGTTCGAGTCCTATCCCGGCTTCCAAGCCGACCCTTCGCTTCTGATGAACGACAATCTGCACCCCAACCAGCTCGGCGGCGACGTGATGGCCCAGGTCTGGTATCAGGGTATCCAGGCCACGCAGCAAGCCACCGAACCTTGCTCGCTGATCCTCTGCGGCCTGGGCGCCGTCGGCCTGCTGGTCGCCCACCACCGCCGCCGAAACAGCTAGTTCGACCGCTCGAGTTAACGCGGCCCCCAGGGGCTCAACGGCAGCTCAGTTACGCGGACGGGGCATTTGGGCACCGACCTCGACGAGCCAGCGGCCGAACGCCGCGTCGAGCTTCGCCGCCAAGTCCGGCTGAGTGCCGGCCAGGTTGTGCGCTTCCCCCGGATCAACGGCGCTATCGCATTGCGACCGCCGCGCACAACTTGGCGCAGGATCATCGCGGCTGCTGTTCGGGATCGGCAAGCCCCGGGTGCTGCCAGGCCCCGCCGATCTTGTTTGGCTCGTGGAGCTTGCCATGCGTGCCTTGTGGGACTTGGTCAACGCCGCAGCCCGCCGCGGGACGCTCGCCGCCGGCCGTCGCTTCGCGCCCGCGCCGCACTGACCACCTGCCCGAGAAACAGACAACTTACGTAAACGGACTGCGAGACCCGTATCCTGGTCGGCACGTCGGTAGTGACGCGGTTCATGATCTGCGCGGCCTGCCCACTAGCCCCCGCGAATCTGCACTGCCTTGGCGGTCGAACGCGGCGGGACTTTGCGGGAAACTTAGTGAGAATTTGGTGGCGTAGTTGACGTGGCCATTTTTCGGAGTCAGGATGGGGGCGACAGCTTTGCAACTCGCCTGCTTTCCCCGCGTTTTTCGGGCTTTTTCAAAAGGATCGCTCGTGAGTCCGAACCACGACACGACGCCGTGAAGAGTCGCCCAGAATCCTGGCCTTGATTGGCCGGGGTGCTCGGCGACTTTTTTCGTCTCGTCGCAGCTCGGTAGATCGAGTTGGCGGCGAGAAGGGAGAGGCTCAGATTCACCAAGGCTAACAAAGGTGAACAGAGCAATGTAACGGTGAGACAGTCGGCCGCGGTGCTGTGACGCGACCGGGCCCGCTAAGTCGGTTCAAGGAACTGACGTGCGTGCGTGGAGTAGACTAAACAGATTTGCGGAGAAGTTTCGCTCGTTCTGATGTAAATATAAAAGTATTTTTTACATTAAATATTACCGGAGCCGGAGCAATTCATCCCAGAATTCCGGCTTGAGACCGACTATCGCCCCCAAGGATGTATTCGGCTACAGCCCGTCGTGCGGCCGCATGGCAAGCCGCTGGGCAGCCAGGATATGAGGGGCACCGCTCGGCTAAACGCTGAGGCAAAAACCGTGGCTTTCGTTCTGTGACCTGAAGCGACTTTTTCGAAATCCAAAAAACCTGCCGCCTTCTGCCTGGAGACACACTCATGAACGCCCTCAACAATCGCCGCTTCGCCAACCTGTCCCGGCTATTCTTTATCGCCGCTGCCTGTGCCCTGCTGCTGCTGTCGCTGAGCAGCGGTGCATGGGCAGAGAACATCGCCCTGTATTCAACGGTCATCAATAGCTCGGGGACCTATGGCGGACTACCGAACTTCCCGGCTACCAACGTGATCGATGGAAAGGGGGTCGATAACGAGAATTATGGCACCGTGGCACAAGATATTTTTGGGAACAACACGCCGGGATCGGCGAGTTACTGGTTGACGCAAGACGGCCAGGGCGCCGGGTCGTTCTTTGTGCTGGATCTTCACAATGCCGAACCGATTACCCAGTTCCGCATCGCCAACACGCACAACTCGGGTTACGGCGACCGCGGAACCCTAGAGTTCAACGTGCTGGCTTCAAACCACATCGATGGCAGCAATAACTTGGTTTCTCCAGTGACGCTGATTAGCAATCAATCGATCCCGTATCCCACCAGCGGCACCAACATCCCCTTTGAGGGCTATCTGCCAGCGTCCGGCCCCGACTTCGGAAGCTATCGCTACGTCGAGTTCCTGACGGTGTCGGCCCAAAACAACAATGGTGGCCTCAACGAGTTTCAAGTGATCGCGGCCGCTCCCGAGCCATCGTCCGTCATCCTCTGCGGCCTGGGTGCCGCCGGTCTGCTGGTCGCCGCCCGCCGCCGCCGCAAGGCCTAGTTCGGCTGGAGTGCAAAGAAGGTCGCTCGGACGGCTGGGCAGCCAGAATCCGCGGGTCACCGCCTGGGCTCGACCGAAGAAACTTGTGACCCGAGACGATTTTTTGCCCCTGAATCCCGCAACCAGACACGAATTCAAAGGCCGCATCAACAAGGACTACGACCATGAAGATCAAACTCTCACAGTTT
Organism: uncultured Planctomycetaceae bacterium; assembly: GCA_963828155.1. Taxonomy (GTDB): domain Bacteria; phylum Planctomycetota; class Planctomycetia; order Pirellulales; family PALSA-1355; genus CAWCAX01. Next base: position 807,486 of record CAWHDQ010000001.1, on the reverse strand, counting down.
CGGCGCACCGCTTTTTCACTGGTTTTCGCGCTGGTCGCCATCGCTTCGACCGTAACCGTGACTCGTGCGGACTTCGTTGTCGATCCAATTTCTGCCACGGATAATTCTAGCGTATTCGGCCCCTCCACTGCAGGAACGCAAACTATTAACGGCAGCAGCTTCAGCGTGAGCGATCAGGCCACGATTGCGACCGGGCAGCCGGTGCCTTCGATCTGGCCCACTGCCGCAGGTGGCTTTAGCGGCAATTATGTCAGCAACGGAGGAGCACCGAATCCCAGTGACACAATCATTTATGATTTGTCTGCGACGCCCGTAAATATCGATGGGCTTCACTACTGGCCTTACAACGGCGATTCAACTGGTCGCGATCTTCAGTCGTTCCAGATTGCATTTTCCACGAACGGCATTACATATTCCACGCCCCAGACGTTTAGCGGTCTACCGCAGTTGGGCGGGGATAACCAGCCCACGGCAGGCATTGATCTGCTTCTCAGTTCGGCCGCAATCGGGGTGAAGTTCGCTGAAATCACCAACATGGTCAACTATGTAACGCCAGACTGCTGCGGTTCGTTCGCTGGCATCCAAGAGGTCCGTTTCACGGCCACCCCTGAGCCCTCCAGCTTCATCCTCTGCGGCCTGGGTGCCGTCGGCCTGCTGGTCGCCGCCCGTCGCCGCCGCAAGGCCTAGTGCGATCGGCTGGCAACAAATAAGGGCTCTGTCGGTTGGTCGGCCGAAACACGCGGGGCGCCGCTGGCGCTCGACCGGAAAAACTTGTGACCTGAAACGATTTTTCGACCCCTCGATCTTGCAACGACACACGAAATCTGGGATCCACTTCAATAAGGACGTACGACCGTGAAACGCACCCATCTCAGCCTGTTCGGTTCCCTAGTCGCCGCGATTGCGTCGATATTGTTCCCCGCCCTAGTTCACGCCGAAACCATCGGCAATCCGTTAGTACCGGGCACCGCAAGTCCGCCGGTCGACACGGCCCAGGGAGCGATTTTCGTTGAAAACCAGGGCTTCTCGATACCTGGCTCGCACCTCCTCAGCTTCGGCTTTTACGACAACTTGCCCGCCGAGAATGGATTGCTGGTCACGCCGATCATTTTCCACAACACAGGCTCCGGCTTTGTGGTTAGCGGGGTCGGGTCGCCGGTCATCAACGCCAGCACCGGAGCTCAAACGTTTGCCTTCAGCCTGGCGGCCGGGAGCGCTGACGTCGGACCTGGCTATTACTTCGGCTACAAGAATGGAACCGATGCCAACCCAAACCAAACTGGAGTGATCGAATTCTCGTTCAGCGGTTCAGCGGTGCCATCGGAGTCATACTTCGGCACAAACCTCTCGAACGACCTCATCCCTGTCGGCACCAACCTTGGGGCAGGTACCTTCTTGGGGCCTAACATCAATCAGGACTACCGCATCTATTCCGTTCAAGCTACGGCCACTCCCGAGCCGTCGACCTTCGTCCTTGGTGGCCTGGGCGCCGCCGGCTTGATCGTCGCCGCCCGTCGACGCCGAAAAGCTTAGCTCGCCAGCGCGGATGCAAACCGCCACGGCCCCCGCTTCGTCCCGGGGGCTTTTCTCGCGTCCCGTGGAATTCGCCCATCATGCCCTGTACTCGGTGGCGGCCGTTCGCATGCGTGGCGATGCCAATGCTCGCCTGTGCGGGCTTGCTGGCAGGCTGCTCGAAAGCCACGCCCGCGGTGCCTGTCGCCCGGCTCGAGGGTACCGTGCTGTACCGCGGACAACCGGTCGAACAAGGGGGCGTCACCTTTGGCCCGCAGCAAACGGGCCAGGGCCGCAGCATCTGGGCGCCGCTGGTGGACGGTCGCTATGTAGCTCCCGCGGTTCCGTTGGGCAAAGTGCTGGTGCAGATCAATGCCGTTCGCGCAGAGGGCCAGACCGTCTCGGAATTCGGCAAGGCAGAGCCGAAGCTGATCAACATCGTTCCGCTTGAATTTCGGGCGGGCCTGATCATCGACGTGACCAGTGACCGACTCGATTTGGATTTCGATCTCGGCCAATAGCCTCGAATTGGATTTCGATCTCGGCCAGTAGCCGTCCGGCGGTCGCGCAGCTCGGGTCGCTGGTTGAAGCGTCCGCGATCGCTGCCCGGACTCGTTCCACGCACGGCCCGATATCGACAGGCGACCATGAATCCAGCTGGGCTTGATTGGGCCGACCGCAGGATGCGGCGAAAGCGGCCAGGATTCACGCTCGTGGAACTCCTGGTGGTGATTGCCATCATCGGGATCCTGATTGCGCTGCTCTTGCCCGCCGTGCAGGCCGCCCGCGAGGCCGCCCGCCGAACGCAATGTTCGAGCAATCTCAAGCAGCTGGGGATGGCGCTGCTGAATTACGAGTCGGCCGTGCGCAGCCTGCCCCCGGCGGCGGCGAATTCTTCCTTTCCGAACGGCTCGTCGCGGCTGACTTTCGCGCCGCTGCTATTTCCCTATCTCGAAGAAACGGCGATTTACGGCGAGTTCAATTTGTCAGCCCCTGTCGGACCCGGCGGAGCGATTTGGACCAACTCGGCCAACTGCGGCACGACCACGGCGCCCACCGCCCTGGCGGTCGCCACGTGGAGGTGTCCCAGCGACGGCCTGGGCAATGCCTACCACGCGCATCCGGACCTCACCGGTTTCTTCGCCCGCGGCAACTACGCGGCCTTCATCGGCAACGTGGACTATCAAACTGCGTTTCCGCCGCTGAAGCCTCCGCAAAAGCGGCATGCCCTGAGCCTCAACCTGGGCACGCGCTTGCACAGATTACCGACGGCATGAGCAGCACCATGATCCTGGCCGAGTGCCTCAGCGGCGTCGACAGCCAGTACGATATTCGCGGTGTCTTCTGGTACGACCACGCGGGCACCAGCCAGCTCTACACTCGCAATACGCCCAACTCGGCGACTCCGGACATTTTTCGCAGCGAATGGTGTCCGCCGAATGTGAACCTGCCAAATTTGAATCTGCCCTGCCTCGCGGGAGCCAGCGATGCCACAGACAACTCCGCCACCGCGCGGAGCCGGCATCCGGGCGGCGTGCAGGTGGCGTATTGCGACGGCTCGGTGCATTTCGTCAGCGAAGAGGTCGACCTCGTGACCTGGCAGGCGTTGGGGACGATCGCCGGCGGCGAACTGTTCAGCTTGGGCGATTGAGGTCGATGGAAGCACTGGCTGAATGCGTTTTAACTGCGGCCCATGTCCGTCACCCCAAGCCCTCCTCGCTGATCCTCGGCGGCCTGGGACCGTCGGCTTGCTAATCGCCGCCCGCCGCCGCAAGGCCTAGAGCAACCGCGACGCAAGACCCGGAACGGCTCGGGCCGCGTGCCCGGGCGGTTTTTTCGTTGCGCTCGGGACCAGCCCCGCCGCCAAACTGCACTGCGTTGACGATTGACCGCGGGCGCATCGCATAAAACTTCGCACACTTACTTGACAGGCCACGCGGTCGAACTATCATCAGGTTCAGGGCCCCTTAAAGGGGCTGATTTCGCGGCACATTACGGCTGTTACGCTACTGCGATTGAGAAAAGTTGCTCGGAGTTTCTGCGGTCGTCGCAGAAGCACTGAGCAACTTTTTTCGTTTTTGCGGCAGGTCAAAGAATTGAGTTGCCGGCCAGAGCGAAACGAGCCAGGTTCACCGACGATGAGTACGGTGTGCGAGGCAGTCTTCGACCAAGACAATTGCCCGTGACCCGATCCGGTCGCGAATGTTGGTCGAAAGACCGAAGTTCACCGGTGCTCAGAAAGGTGAACAACGTAGTCGAAGGGTGAGACACTCGGCGGTGGCGCTGTGGTGCGACCCGGCCAGCTAAAGCCGGTTCAAGGAACTGACTTTCTTAGGTGAGTTAGAACGAGCAGCTTTGCGGTGCATTAGCGCTCGCTTTGACATAAAGACAATTTATTTTATTTCGAGAAGCATTAACCGATCCGGCGCAATTCATCCGCGAAATACGGCTCGAAACCACTATCGCCCCCAAGGATGCGTCTGGCCTCAGCCTGTCATGCGGCCGCGTGGCTGGTCGCTTTCGTCCAGCAAATGGGGGGCACCGTGGGGCTCTCGCTGAGACAAATTGCCTGATGTGATGCTTGTGACCCTGACCTGCGTTCTGTGACCAGGCTCAAACTTTTGAAATCCAACAATCTGACACCTTCCATTGGAGAGACAATCATGAAGACTCGCAACACTTTGCTCGTAGTCGCCTTTTGTGCGGTGTGTGTCCTGGCAACTTCGGCCAGCACCGCTCAAGCCGGCCTTCTGTGGGATGTCCAATTCTCCAACACCGGTAGCAACGTCCAAACCGGCGCTGCCGCGCTGGGAGCTGCCGGCGATCCCGCGTGGAACTCTCTCACAACCAACAGCGGCAGCGCGACGGGCCTTAACGACACGGCTGGAGCCAACCCGATCACGGTGAGCTATTCCGCGGGCGGCTCGTATACCGACAACAGCGGACCCTTTAATCCCGCCAGCACCGCGAACCTGATGTCCAGCTACCTCTACGACTTTGGCGCTAGTGCCAGTCCGACGTTTACCGTCGGCGGTCTTGCAGCTGGTGCCAATTTCACGCTCGTGGTCTACGGTGCGGGAAATGTTGCGGGCCAGGGCGACACCACCATCAACGTCAACGGCTCCTTCTTCGGCAGCACCACCGGCGCGGACCGCATTCTTTCCAACGGCCCCGGCGATGCGTACGCCATCGGCACCGTCACGTCGAATGCCCTTGGCCAGTTGATCGTCGCCGTCGGAAATCCGAACAACTATTCCGCAATCAATGGCTTTCAGTTGTATTCTTCGTCGACTCCCGAACCCTGCAGCTTCATCCTCAGCGGCCTGGGCGCCGTCGGCCTGTTGGCCGCGGTTCGCCGCCGCCGCAAGGCCTAGAGTGACCACTACGCAAGACATAGAACCGCCCGGGCCGCGTGCTCGGGCGGTTCTTTTGTTGTCCTGTGAGTCAGCGGCGCCAGTTTCGTCGGCCGTACGCCACCCGCCGCGCCAGACAATCCCGGACAGCTTCTTCCGCATGGCAAGCAGGATTTCCAGACGGCGCGCATCTGCCAGGCGGCGCCGGCGGGCGTCTCAATCGCGCGGCGTGGGCAGCTGCGCGTCCGTCTGTTCCAGCCAGCGGGTGAGCGCGGCGTCGAGTCGGGCGGCCACTTCGGGCATTGCCCCCGACAGGTCGCGCTCCTCGCTCAAATCGGCCGCCAGATCGAACAACTCGAGCGAGTCGTCATCGTAGCGGCGAATCAGCTTGTACGCTCCGGAGCGAATCGCGCCGCCCGGCCGATTCGACTTGTGCCAGGCGTAATGCGGGTAATGAAAATACAATTGCTCGCGAGCCAGTTTCTTGCCCTCCAGCAGCGGGCGAAGCGAGATGCCGTCGAGCCGCTCCTGCGGCGCCAGTTGCACCCCGGCCGCCTCGAGAATGGTGGCGGTCAGGTCCATGCTGATGACCGCAGTGTCGTCAACGGCGCCGGGAGCAACCGGCTTGCCCGCGGCCACCACGCTGGGCCAGCGGACAATCAACGGGACGCGCAGCCCGCCTTCGTAAAGGTCCCCCTTGCCGGACCGGAGCGGTCGATTGTCGGTCGCGCCGTCCCAGCCGCCATTGTCGCTGGTGAAAATCACCAGGGTATTCTCCGCGCTGCCCAAGCGGTCCACTTCGTCGAGCACTTTGCCGACCGACCGATCGACGGACTCGATCTGCGCGGCGTAGGTCGGGTTCTTGAGGCCCGGCCCGGTCCGCCCCCGGTACTTGGCAACCAGCTCGGGCGGCGCCTCGAACGGATAGTGCGGGGCGTAGTGCCACAAGCAAACGAACACCGGGCGCTGGCGATTGGCCCGCAGGAACGCAATCGCTTCGTCCGCCAACCGATCGGTCAGGTACTCGCCGCTGTGGCGCGGCTTGAGCGCCGGAATCCGGTAGGGATCGAAATAGATCGGCGGACCGCCGAGCCCGCAGCCGCCGACGTTCACGTCAAAGCCTTGATGCTCGGGCCAGAAGTTCGGGCCGGCCTTCGCTGGATCTGCGGGTCGGTCGTCGCCCGACAGATGCCACTTGCCGAAAAAGCCGGTCGCGTAGCCGGCTGCCCGCAGACGTTCGGCCAGCGTGACGGTTTCCAGCGGCAAAACGTGCGGGGCGGATGGCGGCTGCAGCGGCCGATCCGCCGGCCAGAAGTCCGGTCCATCCGCGCCGTGCTGCGTGATGTGCAGCCGCGCCGGGGCCAGGCCGGTGATCAGCGCCGCCCGCGTCGGCGAGCAAACCGGCGCGGCGGCGTAGGCGCTCGTGAATCGCACCCCCTGCCGGGCCAGGTCGTCGATTCGCGGCGTCTCGAGCCGCTCGTTGCCCTGGCAGTGCAAATCCCGCCAGCCTTGATCGTCGGTCACGATAAGCACCACGTTGGGCGGCTCGGCCTGGGCAGCAGCGGCCGCGAGAAGCACAACGAGGGCCATCGGGATCGCGGAAAAACGAGACGGCCGCCCCTAATGCCTGATGACGCGTGGTACAAGGCTGCCATCCTTCGAGTTCTGCACGAAGCGATGCCTGTCGGTCCGACACCGCGCGATCCATCATAATTCGCCATCGTCATTCACCATCGTCGACGCACGCCGCCGCGGCCGGCCCGTCAGCTCACCCCAGCGGCAGCACGTCGCCGTCGCTGACGGGATGGGGGCGATTGAGCACGTCGTGGAGCTCGGCCCGGGGGGAGATTCCCAGGGCGTGAAAGATCGTGGCGTGGATATCGGCCGGCGTGCAGGGTTGCGTTCTCGGGAATGCTCCCTGGGCGTCGCTACTGCCGTAGACTTGGCCGCCGCGAATGCCGCCGCCGGCCAGGGCCACCGAGTAGACGTTGGGGTAATGATCGCGGCCGGCGCCGCCATTGATCCGCGGCGTCCGGCCAAAGTCGGTCAGCAGGACCACCAGCGTCTCCGACAGGGTACCGCGGTCGGCCAGGTCCTGGAGCAAGGCCGACAATCCGCGATCGAGCACGGGCAGCAGGCGATTCTTGAGCCGATTGAAGTTGTCGCCGTGCGTATCCCACATGTCTCCGGCGCCGCCATTCAGATCGCCGGCCGCACAGCAGACCTGCACCACGGGCACACCGGCTTCGGTGAGCCGCCGGGCCAAGAGCATGCTCTGGCCGCCCAAGTGGTCGCCATACAGCTCGCGGACCTTGGGATCCTCTCCAGCCAGGTCGTAGGCCCGTTTGACCGCCGATCCGCGGAGGATGTCCGCCGCCAAGGTGTGAAAGTGCGCGAAGTCTTCACATCCGGCCCAGGCTTTGCCGGAGGAGTCCAGCGACGACAACAGCTCTTGCCTGGCGGCCTGTTGCTCGGGGTCCACTTCGCCGAGATTCAGAACCTCCGAGCCCAATGTGCGCGAGGAGCCCTCGAAGGGCGCTCCACCGCAGGTTCGCATCACGACCGGCGTGAACTTCGCGCCCAGCCAACCGCCATACTCGCCGGCCTGCAAAGTTCCGTTATCGACCATCGGATACGGCAGGCGCACGGCGGTGGGCACGCCGCGCGGTGCTGTGCGAAAATGGGAAATCATCGCGGCCAGCGAGGGCCAATCCGCCGGCATGGGGGCCAGGTTGCCCTCGGCCCGGGCCGGCTTGTGCCCGGTCAGATTCCAATACATGCCCTTGCCGTGGGCCGACTCGTCATGATGGATCGAGCGGATGATGGCCAATTTATCAGTCTGGCGGGCGAGCAGCGGCAGGTGCTCGCTGATTTGGATTCCCGGCACGACCGTCAAAATCGGCCGAAACTCGCCGCGGATTTCCGCCGGAGCTTCCGGCTTCAGATCGAACGATTCGAGATGGCTGATGCCGCCCCAGCAGTAGACAATGATGCACGACTTCGCCTGGGCGGCGGGGCGAGCGGTCGCTTCGGCAGCGCGGGCTTGCAACTGCAAGTAGCCGGGCAGCGAAAGTCCCCCGAGTCCCGCAGCGGTCGACAAGAAGTTCCGGCGCGACCGGGTGGCAGACCGGCTTGTTGCGGATCGATCCGCTCGCGGTCTCGGCATGTCGGTGGCTCCGCCGGACATGGCCATTCTCTCAGATTCCTGCCAGGCGCTCGCGGCTGTCGCCGAACTCGGGCAGTTCCAGGCCCATCCGGTCCATCAGCGTCAGGTACAGGCTGCACAGCTTGCGTTTGTCGTTGCCCGACTTCAGATAGTCGAGCGTCCGGCCCGTTTGCAGCGTGCCCCCCAGCCCGCCGGCCAGGACCAGCGGCACCTGGTCGGCGTTGTGAGCGTTCCAGTGCTCCGAAACGAACATGATGCAGGAATTGTCGAGCACCGTGCCTTCTCCCTCGGGCATTCGGCTGAGCCGATCGACGAGATAGGCATACTGCTCGACGTGGCATTTGACGATCGACTGATACTCGGGCCCGGTGTTCGAGTGCGAGTAGCTGTGGTGGTCGTCGCGGATATTGAGGAATGGATAGACCTGGCCCGACAAATCGCGCGACATGAGCAGCGTGGCGATCCGAGTGCGATCGGCCTGAAAGGCCAGAGCGATCACGTCGCACATCAGCCGGCCGTACTCGCGAAAATCCTTGGGCTGGCCCGCGGGTGGTCGTTGACGGCCCTCGACCAGAGCCGATTCTTCGGCGGCCAGTCGATTGAGCCGCTGCAAGCGCTGCTCGGTCTCGCGGACCGAGCTGAGGTATTCATCGACCTTGGCCTGATCGGCGCGGCTCACCTGCCGCCGCAAGTCACCGGCCTGCTCCAACACTTCGTCGAGGATGCTCGTGCGGAGCGTGCCGGTTTGACCGCCAAACAAACTGTCGAACGCCTGCGCGGGATACAGCTCGATCGGCAGCGGCGAATCGGGATTGCTCCAGGAAATGTGCGAGGCGTAGACCATCGAGTACTCGCTCTCGTGGAATCCGCTCACCGGCTGCTCGCAGCCCAGCACCAGGCTCGGCACGGCCGTCGCATCTTCCAAGTGCCGGGCCAGCTTTTGGTCCATGCTCACCGCGCCGCGGATCACCCGGCCCCGGGCCAATGCCTGACCGGAAAGGATGTTGCCCGTGCATTTGGCGTGTCCGCCGCCGGCCTGCGGATTGTACAGGCCCTGGAGGACATTGATCTTTTCCTTGTGCGGGGCGAGGGCTGCCAGGCTTTCTCCCAGCTCCATCTCGGCGCCGTTGCCCTTGGCCCACCACTGAGGCGGCGAAATGCCATCGCCGATGAACAGGCAGGCGAACCGCTGCGGTTGGGCCGGCGCGGCCGCCGGCGCAGCGACGTCGGCCAGCAGTTGCCGCGATTCGAGCCAGGGCAGGGCCACCGAAATGCCCAGCCCCTGGAGGACGACGCGACGCGACACGCGCGGGCTGCGGTCCATGTTCATTCTCCCGAGGTCTGCTGCCGCAAGGCGGCGAGCGAAAAATCCCGGCACCGCTGGTTGCGGAACTGCGGGCTGGTGACGATCGCCTCCACAAGCACGCCAAAACGGTAATCGTTCGCCGCCAGTTGCCGCTGCATGTCCTCCAACAACGGCCGATCCGCCAAAATCAATGAACGCCCGAGCGCATATCCTAACAACTTGCGGCTGAGCGTTTGCGCAAATTCGTCCCGCCGTTCGGCGGCCAGGTACTCGGCCAGTTCCGGCACGCCCCGGGCCTGGCGACCGCCCGGCAGCTCGACTCGATCGTCGATCGGCCGGCCGGCCAGGTCCTTGGTGCGGGCCCGGCCGATCGCGTCGAAGCCTTCCAAAGCGAGGCCGAGCGCGTCGAACCGCCGATGGCAGCGGGCGCAATTGGCATCTTCGGTATGCGCGGCCAAGAGCTCGCGGATCGTCTTGCCGCTGGTGTCGGTCTCTTTGGCCGGCAGAGCCACCACGCCCGGAGGCGGCGGCGGAATGTGTTCGTCGAGCAAATGGTGTACGACCCAGAAGCCGCGCTTGACCGGGCTGGTTCGCTGAGGTTGCGAGTTCTTGGTCAAGAAGACGGCCATGCCCAACAGCCCCGCCCGCCCCCGCTCATGCAGTCCACTGACGGAAATCCAACTCCCCGGTTCGATCGAGCCGGCCTGCGGCAGGCCGTAGTGCTCGGCCAATCGCTTGTTGACGCAGGTCGCGTCGCCGTTCAATAGCTCGACAAGCGAACGGTCCTGCTGGATCAGCACGATCGCGAGCCGGGTCGGCTCTTCGAACATGGCTTGCTTGAGGGCGTCGTCGAACTGTGGAAACGTCTCGCGGCTGGCCGACGCGGTTTGCACGAAATCGCGATAACGGAGCCAAGGCCCGAAAAACTCCAGGGCCAGCCCGCTGACTTTCGGATCCTTGAGCATCCGCCGCGTCTGGGCCCGCAAAACATCGACGTCGCGCAGCCGGCCGGCTTTGGCCACGGACAGCAGCTCCTCGTCGGGCATCGACGCCCAGAGGAAGTAACTCAACCGCGAAGCCAGCGCCAGGTCGGCCAGCGGCGCGAACGTCTCGCCCGGCGGCGCGGGATCGATCCGACAAGAAAAGTGAGGCGAAACCAGCAGCCGCACGATCGACGCCCGGACCGCCCCCTCGAGCCCCAATTCCGGCCGGGCCGCGGCCCGCTCGAAAAATTCGTGCAGCCCGTGTAGCTCTGCGTCGCTCAAGGGCCGGCGGTAGGCCAGTTCGGCAAACCGATCGAGCTGGTCCCGATACGTGCCCCGGCAAGCGGCCAGCGCTGCGCGCTGCGCTCGAGGCCCGTGGCAAAGTTGGCGAAGAACAAATGGATCGGGTGCTCGGCCAGTTGCTCGATCGGGGCCTTCACGCCCGAGCGATCCAGATAAACCCGCTCCAGCCGGGCGAGCGTTTCCGGCTTGACCAGCTCCGGGTCTTCTTCCTTGAAGCCGTCGAAGTCGGGGTGCTTCATGAAGTTCCGCTCGGACCGCTCGAAGAACACGAACCCGCGGAGCATCTTCTCGGCGATGTGGGTGCCGAACTCCAACTCGTCCCAGAGCCGGTCGAGCTCCTGACGCTCCGCTTCGTCCAGCACCTGGCGGCAGAGCGGCCCGTCGTCGCGGAAAAAGCCTTCGATCAAGTGAAAGCCGGCCGACAGCCCACGGGTGTCGTCGGCGAAATAGAACCGGTTCGGAAACGTCGCGCACAAGGGCTCGCACGAGCGGCGGAGCGCTTCGGCGGCAGCATGCTGCGGATCGACCAGCGGAAACGGCAGGTCGCTCAGCCGGTCGGCCTGAGGCGCGTGGTCCATGAGCACAAAGCGGGCCATGCCGGCCGGCGAGCGCTGCCGGTCCAGCCGGGCGTCGACGTGCAAGTGGATGTGGCCCGGCTTGGGCAAAGCCGCGGCCGGAATTTCCAGCTCAATGAGCGTTCCGGCGGCCAGCGCGATGCCCCCCTCGGCGAGCCCCTCGGGCGACGCGGCAGCCGCGGCCGTGAGTCGCTGGAGCTGCTCCGGCGCGTGTTGCTCGAGCACGTTCCGCAGGGCGGTGTTGCGCTGCGTGTCGTTGGGCTTGTAGTCGTCGCGGGTGGTGCTGAAGTTCAGGTTTTCCAGCAGCACCAGCGCATTCCCCGCGCCGGCCTCGACCGGCTGCACGGCGAGCACAATCCGCACCGATTGCTTCTTGGCCATTTCACCCAAGTCGAGGCGAAAGTGCCGCGACTGGGCCAGCAGCGCGGCGTTGAAGGTGTCGCGCATGTTGGCGGTTTTGGTCCGCCGTTCGATGTGCTGGATCGGACCATTGCCGGCGTGGGCCACGATGGCCTGCGTTTCGAGCGGGCAAAGCAGCGTGCCCAGCGCCTGCAGATCGGCGGCAAACGATTTCAACTGGCCCTCAAGCTGCGCCGGCTGGGCGGCGCCCTCCGCGGGTTGCGGTAAGGCCTGCCATTGGCGGCGGAGCCAGGCGGCATAGAACTGGGGTTCGCCAGCCTGGGGCTCGAGCAAATTCCACAGCGCGGCGAGGTACTTGGGGCTCAGGTCCTGCTCGCGAGCCCAGTCCTCGATCGACGTCGGCTGCCGGTCGGCCGGCCGGTGCCGATATCGCCACGCGGCCAGCAGATAGTCCTCGTACCGCACGCCGTGCCGACGATAGAAATCCAGGATGGCCTGCTCGTGCAGTTTCTTTTGGTCTGGGTACGTGGCGACCGGATAAGGGGCGAACACCCAACCGCTGGGCGTGAAATCGACGTGATCGGCCACCCGCTCGACCGCCGCGAACTGCTGCTTGAACAGGGCCGGGCTCATCTGCAGGGCCTCGCCCGTGTTGCTGAAGCCCTCGCCCGATGCCGGATCGACCGGAAAGGTGTCGGCCGGGCGGATGTCGACGCCCGTCAGATCGCGAATCGTGTTGTTGTACTCGGCATTGCTTAGCCGCCGGGGCGGCACATCGCCCGGGTCGCGCGCCAGCCGCTGGGCTTCGCTCCGCAGCACGTCGTCGATCGCCCGCAGAGCCTCGGCCCGCTCGCTAGCCGCCGGCTGCCGGGTAGCATCGGCCGGCGGCATCTCTTCGCTGGCCAGAAACGTGCGGACGTGGTCCCACTGGCGGAAGTCGTCGGCCAACGAGTCGGCCGACGTATACCGAGCCAGGTTCAGCTCGGCTTCGGCTTTCTTGTCGCCGTGGCACTCATAACAGTAGGTCTGGAGAAAGGGAAGCACCTGCTGGCCGAATGGGTCGGCAGCCCCGGGTTGGACTCCCGACAAGATCGCCAACCCGGCGGTCAGAACCGCTGGCAGACCCCGGATTGGCAAGAACTTGGGCATAGCGGGGCGGGAGAATAGGGCGGCTACGGCCCGCGGGCGGCACTGACTTTCCGCTCGCAACATCCGCCGATTGTACGCATCGGCCGTGATTGATGCAAAGCTTCGACAGCGCAGGCCGACCCACGGTAGAACGACCGAGCCCCAACCGGGCTTCGCGGGCGGTTGCCTCGAACCCAGTCAACCGCGGACCCCGACCCCCGGATGGCGCCGTCGAAATCGGCATCCGCCGGGTGATTCTGCCGTCGGTAACGATTGTTCGAGCCTGGGATTGGGGCAGTTTGCAGAAAGCCCAAACCAGGACCACCACGCCGATTGCGGCTGCTCAAAACCGCAATTAGCTTGGAATTCACCGGCTCAATTTCGCTAGATTACCGCCGCGCGGGGTCGGCCGACGAACGTCGTTGACCCTATCCGTCGGTGTTAGCGGACCTTAGGACGTATGTTGGCCACCTGCGCCGACCCATGACCGCGCCGCGGCCACATGGTACCCGCAGACGTCGCAGACTACCCATCCGCTTGCCATAACTGGCTAGCATCAGGATATTTGTAGCGGACGAAGACGCTCGGCCATGGACCGTCATCGGCCAATGTTTCGCAAACATTAGAGATCGCCATGAGTTACACGCTGCTGACCGGAGGGACCGGCTTCCTTGGTCGCTATTTGCTCCGGGACATGCTGTTGGCCGAGCTGCCGGTCGCCGTTCTCGTCCGCGGCACGAAGCGCGAATCGGCCCAGCAGCGGGTTGAAGCGGTCATGGAGCACTGGGAGCAGGAGCTCCAGCGGACGCTACCCCGGCCGGTGATCCTCGAGGGAGACATGCGGCAGAACGGCTGCGGCCTGAGCCCGGCCGGGCTGGCGTGGCTGCGCGGACACGCCGGCGCCATCGTCCATAGCGCGGCGAGCATGAACTTCCACGCCGACGACGCCAAGGGCGAGCCCTATCTGACCAACGTGGTGGGCACGGCCAACTTGCTGGCCGTCTGCCAGGCCACGGGCATCCGTCATTTTCACCACGTTTCGACGGCGTACATCTGCGGCTTGCGAACCGGCCGGATCCTCGAGTCGGAGCTCGACCTGGGCCAAACCAACGGCAACGACTACGAGCGCAGCAAGCTGGCCGCCGAGAAGCAAGTCCGCGAGGCCCCGTTCCTGCACACGGCCACGTTCTACCGGCCGGCCAGCGTGCTGGGCGATTCGGTGACCGGCTACACCACGAACTTTCACGGGTTCTACGCGCCGCTCCAAGTTCTCTACTCGATGACCAAGGGCTTTCTGGCCCTGGGCGATGCCGGCCGCCAAATCATTCGCGACGCGATGCGGCAAACCCGGTTCATGGACCGCTTACAGTTGCAAGGCACCGAGGGCAAGAACCTCGTGCCGGTCGACTGGTGTTCGGCCGTGATCGTACACATCCTGGCCCGGCCCGAGCTGCACGGCGAAACGTACCATCTGACGCCGCGCGAGCGGGCCACGGTGGCCCTGGTCAGCGAGGTGTTCGAGGCCGTGCTCCGCGAGTACGCCGACATTCCGGACGATGACCAGGAGCCGACGCTCCGCCTGCAGGACGCGGAAAAGGAAACGGCCGAAGCGATGTTTCGCGAACAGATGCGGACCTACGATTCGCACTGGCGCGACGATCCGGTCTTCGATTACAGCAATACGCTGCGCGCCGCACCGCACCTGCCTTGTCCGACGGCCGACCGCGAGTTGCTGCTCCGCACCGCCCGTTATGCGGTGCAGGGCAACTTCGGCTGGCCCCGGCCCAAGCCGGTCGAACTGGCGTTCGACGCGGCCGATGCACTCCAGCCGCTACTGACCGCTGGCGAGCGGGACCAAACGGTGGCGACCGCCCCCGCGCAGCAACGGCATTGGGCTGCAAATAATCGGCGCCGGCGGCGGAGACTTTACGCTGCGGCTCGACGGCGGAAAGGCCGTGGCGGCCGAGCGCGGAATCGGCGGCGATTGCCAGAGCACGTACTTTTTGAACAGCACGGTCCTGCAAGGGCTCGTCGAGCAGCAGCTCACGCCCGAGCAGATCGTGGCCAGCGGCGCCGTCCTGGTGGAGGGAACCGATGCCCAGCGGCACCCGGCGGCGGCAGTCCTCGGCCAATTAGCGGCTATCCAGCCGGCCTGATTGCGGGCGAGCGCGGCCCCTGGGGGCGCGATGCGTGGCGGCGCCGCGGCGGCGGTGTCGGGAGAATAGCGAGCGGGCGGCGGACAATTTGCTGCCACGCGGTCCCCAAGGTGCGCCCGACGACAACACGAACCAAACGCCCGGGCCAGGCAGGGATGCGGCCGGCGGCGATGACCCAGTCCATCGACCGAACCACGAGATCCTTGCAACCATGAGTGGCCGACCGAGCGACAATCCGCCGCTGGCGATTATCGGCATGTCCTGCCGAATGCCCGGCGCCGAGAATCTCGACGCCTTTTGGCACCTGCTCCGCTCGGGCGGCAGCGGTATCGGCGAGATTCCGCCCGAGCGGCTCGACCGCGAGTTGTACTTCCATCCGGAGAAGGGGCGGCTCAACAAGACCTATTCGGCGATGGGGGGCCTGGTGGCCCCGCGGCCGCTCGACCGCAATGTCTGCCCGCTGACGGACCAGCAGATCGCCAGCGCCGACGTGGCCCACCTGACCTTGTGCGAAGTGGCGGCCCAAGCTTGCCGCCACGCCGGGCTCGATCCGTTCGACCTGCCGCTCCGCAACACCGGCGTCTACGTCGGCCATACCGCGGCCTCGCCGCTGGCGGCCCAGGTGGCCTATCGCAGCAACGTGGTCGAGATGGCCCACTTGCTCCGCGAAGTCGAGCCGATCGGCAGCTTGCCGGCCGGCGAGCGGGAAGAGCTGATTCGCGACGTGATCGCCGCGGTCCGCAGCGAACAACTGGGCGTGCCGGCCGGGAGCAACTACGAACTGGCCTCGCTTGGCGCCGCCAAGCTGATCTCCCGCGGCTTCGGCCTGACGGGGCCGTTCCTGGTGGTCGACGCGGCCTGCGCCTCGTCGCTGCAGGCGCTCTCGATCGCCGCGGCGGCCCTCCGGCAAGGCCGGATCGACATGGCCGTCGTCGGCGGAGCCTCGTACTGCAAGAGCGACACGCTGGTCCTGTTCTCGCATGCCCAATCGCTCAGCGCCAAAGGTTCGCGCCCCTTCGACGCCGATGCCGACGGCCTGATCCTGGCCGAAGGCTACGTAGCCATCGTCGTCAAGACGGTCGCCCGGGCCGTGGCCGACGGCGACCGCATCCTGGCGGTGATCCGCGGCATCGGCATGTCGACCGACGGCCGAGGCAAGAGCCTCTGGGCCCCGCGCAAGGAAGGGCAAATGCTGGCGATCCGCCGGGCGTACGAGCCCGACCTGGACGTCGCGCGGCTGCAATACTTGGAAGCCCACGCCACGTCGACCCAGATCGGCGACGCCACCGAGCTGCAAGCCCTGGCCGAATCGCTCACCGGACGACTGCCCGAGGGACAGAAGATTCCGATCGGCAGCGTCAAAGGCAACGTCGGCCACACGCTCGAAGCGGCCGGCATGGCCGGGCTGGTTAAGACCGTCCTGGCGATGCAGAACCACGTCGTGCCGCCGGCCGTCAACTGCCGCCGGCTCAATCCGGAACTCGATTGGAGCCGGGCCCCATTCTTCATTCCCACCGCCGAGCTGGCTTGGCCGGCCCCGACAGGTGGCGGACCCCGCCGAGCCGCCGTCAATTCGTTCGGCATCGGGGGGCTCAACGTTCACATCGTCCTCGATGAGTTTGCCGAGACGACTTCGCGCGGCACGACCGTCAGCAGCCCGGCGCCCGCCGTAGCGGCCACCGACGATGGCGATGCGGTGGCGATCGTCGGCCGCGGGTGCCTGTTGCCGGGCGCCGGAGCGTGGCGGCGTTTTGGGATCTGCTGGCCAGCGGTGGCGACGCGCTGCGGCTCTTGCCCGAGGGCCGCTGGGATCCGGCCGCGGGAACCGACATCCGCAGCGGCGAGCCGTTTTCGGCCCACGTGCCCCGGGGCGGATTCATCACCGACTACGCCTACGACTGGCGGCGGCACGTCGTTCCGCCGCGGCAGGTCGAACAGGCCAATCCGCTGCAGTTCATGCTGCTCGACGCGACCGAAGAAGCTTTGCACGACGCCGGCTATGACAAGAAGCCGCTCGATCTCGAGCGGGTCGGCGTGGTCGTCGGATCGATGTTCGGCGACGAATTCTCGCAGCAGCTCAACATGGCGCTGCGGATGCCCCAGTTCAAACGGACGCTGGCTCAACTGATGACCCAGCGCGGCGTGCCGGCCAGCGAAATCGCGGCCACGGCCGAACGGTTCGAGAAGCTGCTGCTCAAGCGGATGCCCGCATTGGTCGACGAAACGGGCAGCTTCACCAGCAGCACGCTGGCCTCGCGAATCACCAAGTCGTTCGACTTCTTCGGCGGCGGGTTGGCGCTCGACGCGGGCGAAGCCTCGGGCCTGGCAGCCCTGGCCGCCGCGGTCGATTTCCTGCAAACCGGCGCGTGCGACATGATGGTCTGCGCGGCCGGCGACCGGAACATGGGCCTGGTCGTGTACGAGGCCGAAGCTCTTCGTGGCCGCCTGGCTCTGGGTACCCCGCATTCGCGGCTCAGTGCCCGCGATGGCGGGAGCGTGCCGGGCGAAGGAGTTTGCGTCCTGCTGCTCAAGCGGTTGGCCGATGCCCGCCGCGACGGCGATCCGATCCACGGCATCATTCGCGGCGTGGGCGGCGCGGCCGGCGACGATCTGTATCAGGCCAACCGCCTGGCAATGCGCCGCGCGGCCCGGGCAGCCCACGTCGAGCCGCAGCAGGTCGCGGCCCTGGAACTGTCCAGCTCCGAAACTCCCGCGGGCGAAGCCCGCGAAGCGGCCGCCATTGTCGAGACCTACTGCACCGGCAATCGCACCCAGCCACTGCGGCTCGGATCGCTGGCCAGCCAGATCGGCAACACCCGGGCCACCGCCGGCCTGGCGGGCATCGTCAAATCCACATTGGCGTTGGAGCACGGGCAGCTGCCGGCCGAAATCGGTCTGGACCAGCCGGCTGCCTGGATCGCCGAAAAGCCGGGTCAATTGCAAGTTTCGGCCCAGGCCGCGGCGCTGTCCGCCGCTGGGACCGAGCGACAAGCTTTTCACCGCGGTCGCGGCCAGCACCGATCAATGCCTGGCCTATCATGTGATTCTCGAACGAGGAACTCCCTTGGCCCCAACCCAACCGCTATCGCCCGCCAACGTTACCGCGATCGATCGGCACGAGACCCGATCGTCGTGGCGCTTCTCCGTTTGTCGGCGGCAGCCCCAGCGAATTAGCCGCTCAGGCTGCGGCGCTGGTGCCCACGGCCGAGTCGCTCTGGAGCGAGGGGCGGACCCGCCAGCTTCGCCGCCGACGCCGCCTGGCGGATGGCGGTCGTTGCCGATGGCCCTGCGGCGCTGGCCACCAAGCTGCGGCTGGCGGCCGATCAACTGCCGCAGGCCGCGCAGCCGCGCGGCACTGGAAGAGCAGGGCATCTATTATTACGCCGCCCGCTCGGGCACGCCCCGGGCAAGCGACACGGTTGCCTTCGTCTTCCCGGGTCAGGGCTCACAATATGCCGGCATGCTCGCCGACCTGGTGCGGCAGCATCGCGCCGCGGCCGATGCGGTCCGCGAGGTCGACGCCGCGCTCTGCCTATTGGGCTATCCCTGCTTTGACGAAATCAGCACCGACGCCGACCAACTGCTCGGCGTCGACACGCTGCGGACTCAGCTCGCAATGCTGCTGGCCGACCTGATCGTATTTCGCACCCTGACCAGCCTGGGCATTCGCCCGGCCGTGGTCACGGGTCACAGCTACGGCGAACTGGCGGCCCTGGTCGCGGCCGGAGCTTGGAGCCTGGAGCAGGCCATCGGCGCCACCGCGGCCCGCTGCCAGGCGATCGAAAACGGCTCCCAGCCGCTCGTCTCGCAGATGCTTTCGGTGGCCGCCCCGGCCGATGTCGTCCGGCCACTGGTCGCCAATCGGACAGACGTTTACCTCTCGCATCGCAACGCGCCGGATCAAACCGTGCTCGCGGGCGAAGCCTCCGCGGTCCAGGCGATCGCCACGCAGCTCCGCTCCAGTGGGATCGAGTCCCGGCCGCTGAGCGTCCCCCGGGCGTTCCACACGCCGCTGATGGCCGGCGCCCAGCCGCTATTTGCCGCGGCCTTGGAGAAAGTCTGGCTCGCGCCGCCGCAGATTCCACTCGTCAGCAGCGTCAGTCTGCGGCCGGCCCACGATCCGACCGAAATCCGGGCCAACCTCGTGGCGCAGCTCACCGCGCCGGTCGATTACATCGCGTTGATGGAACAGCTCAAGCACAGCGGCGTCAACGTATTAATCGAAGTCGGGCCGCAGCAGGTGCTCACCCGTTTGCAGCGGCGGATCCTGGGCGACTCGGCCGTTTCGATCGCCAGCGACCATCCTAAGCGGAGCAGCGAGCAACAGCTTTGCCGACTGTTGGCCCAACTGGAAGTGGCCGGCGTCGCGCGCGGCGCCGCGGCTGCCAGCCGGCCGCAGGCCGTGCGTGCCCCCGCACCGAGCTCGGATCCGCTGGCCAGCCAGTTCGTCAGCCTCGATGCCACCACCCGCCGCAAGGCGAAATTGCGCGAGCAAGGCGCTCCGACGCCGACGGTTCGACCGGCCGAAATTCGACCGGCAGTCACCGCCGCGGCGAAACCAGCCACAGCGCCGATCGCGGCCGCGCCGAACGGACAGTTCACAACCGCCCCGACTGTCGCGCCGCAGCCGGCCGCCGCGCCGCAAGTCCCGGCTCAGTTGGCCCCGCCCGTAGCGGTCACACCGGCAGGCACAGCCCCCGCGGCTCAAAACGGCCAGCGGTCCGGCTCGATCGTCCGCCGCAAGAAGAATGCCCCGCCGATCTCGGAACTCGAATCGTTCTTGGTCCAGTTCGTGATCGATCAAACCGGTTATCCGCCGGAGCTGGTCGGGCTCGACGCCGATCTGGAAGCCGACCTGGGAATCGACAGCATCAAGAAGGCCCAGCTTTTCGGCGAGCTGCGGGAATACTTCGACGTCACGCCGGGCGACGATCTGCGGCTCGACCAGTTTCCCACCTTGCGCCACGTGCTCGACTTTCTCCGCGGAGCACCGGGCAAGGGCGACTGGCTCGACGACACGCCCGGCTCGGGCGACCAGCCCGTCGCGCCGTCTCCGGCGGCCATTCCGGCGGCCGTCGCCACCCCGCCGACCGCGACTGGCCAATCGGCGTTTGCCGCCGGCACGACCAGTTTTGCCGCGACTCCGGCCGCAGCCACGGCGACCGCCGTAGAGCCCGCCCCGGCCGCGACCTGGGCTCCTGCCACGACGCCCGAATTGCCTGGCGTCGGCCCTCGCCGGCCCCGGATCGCGGTCAAAGCCAAGGCCAACGCCCCGCGGGTCGAAGAGCTCGAAGTGTTCCTGATCCAGTTCGTCGTCGATCAGACCGGGTACCCGCCCGAAATCATCAAGCTCGACGCGGACCTCGAAGCCGACCTGGGCATCGACAGCATCAAGAAAGCGCAGCTCTTCGGCGAGCTCACTCAGTATTTCGAGGTTTCCGCCACGGAGAACTTGCGGCTCGACGACTTTCCGACCTTGGGGCACGTGCTCCAGTTGCTCCAGGATGCGTTGAGCGAACAGTCGTCCGCCGCAACCGCCGTGGCTGAACCGACGCCGGCCAATGGAACCGCCCCGGCGCCACGCGCAGTCGACTTGCAGCCGAGTGTCGCCTCGCCGCCCGCTCCCGCGTCGTTCGCTGCACCGGTGATTGCCTCCGAGGCGCACCCTGCGACGGCAGTCCTGGCCCCCGTTGCGCCCGCCGCACCTGCTCCAGCCGCACCTCCGCTGCCGACTCAAGCGATCGCACCCGCTGTCGAGCCGTCCGCTGGCTTGTTGCCCGAGCTTTCCGGCTTGAGCCTCGACGCCGCCCGACAATTTGGCGAAACCCACCGTCAGGCGATTCGCCAAGCACTGCGCCAGACCGCCGAAAAGGCCACCAAAGACTCGGTCCGCGCGGCGGTTCCGACCACGACGCTGAATCCGGCTGAAATGGAAGCCCTCCGCGGGATCGCGGCCGGCGCCCAGGTGGCCGTCGAATGCCTCGCGGCTCAGGTAATCGGCAGGGCCAAATCTCAGCCGGTACCTGCGAGCTCGGCGCCCGCCGCGAACGGTTCGCAATCGCCTGCCGCCGCTCCGCCGCGCACGCAGCGACTGGTGCTGCGGATGCTCGCCGCTCCGCTGCCGAACGCCGTGGACGCAGCGAAATTCGAGCCGGTCGGCGCGGCCCTGGTGCTGGGCGACGGAACCGTGGCGGGCGCGCTTGTGGCCCGGCTGCGGGCGCTCGGCGTGCAGGTCGAAGCGCTCTCGTCGAGCCACACTTGGCCGCAGGTCCGGCAGCAATTCGAACAAGCTTGGGAGCGGCAGCCGATCCGGCATGTGTTCCTGGCAACGGCGCACGATCCGGAAGCCCGGCTCGTAGCCGGTGAAGCGGCCTGGCAGCGGCGCTACGAACGCGGCGTGCTGACGCCCTATTTCCTCTGCCAGGAGTGGCTCACCCGCTTGGAAGACGCCAGGCTCTGCCAGGGGGCCACGCTCCTGGCCGTCACGGCGCTGGGTGGCGATTTCGCCTTCGCGACCACTCCGGCCACCGTCGAAGGGGGCGCCGCCACGGGCCTGGTCAAGAGCCTGTTCATCGAATCGCACTATGAGAAATGGACCGGGCTGCGATTCAAGGCGATCGATTTCGCCGGCAACGTCGCCGCCGGCGAGGCCGCCGAGGCGATCTTCCGCGAATTGGCCAGCAGCGAAAAAGACGTCGAGATCGGCTACATGAACGGATACCGGCACGTGGTGCGGGGCGTCGAACTGCCGGCCGGGGCTGCGCAGCCCGACGCGGCCCCGCGCGGCACGTGGGTCGTTACCGGCGGGGCCCGAGGCATTACCGCGATCTGCGCCAGGCTCTGGCCCGCCGCTACGAACTGCGGCTGCATCTGATTGGCAAGTCGCCGTATCCCCAGGTCGATCCCTCGTGGCGCGGCCTATCGGCCACCGGCATCGAAGAATTGCGGCGGAGCGTCATCCGCCGGGCTCACGCCGCCGGCCAGTCGCCGCTCGACGAATGGAGCAAGGTCGAAAAAGCGATCGAGATCGACCGCACGCTGCGAGCCTGCGCCGCCGCCGGCATCGCGGCGACCTATCACTCCTGCGATGTCTCCTGCTGGGACGACCTGGAACGCGTGCTCGAGGAAATCCGCGAGATCGACGGCCCGATCGAGGGCATCCTGCACGGGGCGGGCATCGTCCGCGACGCGGCCTTCCGCCGCAAGAAGCCGGCTCAGGTGCGGCAGACGTTCGAGGCCAAGGCCTGCTCGGCCGCGGCCCTGATCGAGCTGACCCGCCAGGACCCGCTGCGGCATTTCATCGCCTTCAGCTCCGTCAGCGGGCGATTCGGCATGACCGGCCAGTCCGACTACGGCGCGGCCAACGAGTTGCTCTCCAAGCAGATCGACGCGCTCCGCCGGCAGCGGCCCGAGTGCCGCAGCGTGGCCGTTCACTGGCACGCCTGGGACGAGACGGGTCTGGCCGCCCGGCCCGAGCTGGCCGCGACGTTCGCCTCGCTCGAAATCCAGTTCCTGCCGCCGACCGAAGGTGTCGAGCACCTGATCCGCGAACTGGACTGCGGCGTGCCGGAAAGCGAGGTCGTCTTCACCAGCGTCGAAACCTGCCGTAAGCAGTATCCGCTCACCTGCCTGGCCGACGCAGCCGAGTTCGCGGCGGCTGAGCCGCAACCAATGGACGGCCGGTTACAGCTGCACCCGTGAAACCCGTTGTGCCCGCCGTTTCGACGCCGCCTGCCGGCCTCCCGCAGTGGCAGTCGCCCAGCCCGCGACAACGCCGATGATTTCCGGCGTCGTCGAACATGCGGCCGGACAGCGATTGGTGGCCGAGCTGCGGCTCGATCCGGCCCGCGATCCGTTCCTGGCCGAGCATTTGCTCGGCGGCAAGCCGCTGTTGCCGTTCGTGATGGGCATCGAAAGTCTGGCCCAGGCGGCTGGGCTGCTCAGCGGCGGCCGGCCAACCGTGATCGAAAACGTCCAAGTTCAAAACGGTTTGAGCGTGGCCGACGCTACCCCGTTCACGGCCCGGATCGGCATCGAACGGATCGGGCCGGGCAAGTTCCGGGGACAAATCACGCGCGAATTCCGCGACCGCGAAGGCCGGTTGGTCGATCCGGCCCGGCCCTGCATTTCGGCCGACATCCAGTGCGCGGCGGCGGTTTCGCCGCTGCCGGCTCCGGCGGCCGGCACACAGCCGCTGGGCTGGTTCCCGATGATGTATCCGGACGACGCGCCGATCTATCACGGCCCGCGGCTGCGGACGCTCAAGCAACTGGCCATTCAGTACGACGGAGCGTTTGGCAAGATCGTGGCCCCGCCGCCGGCCGAGCTGGGCGGTGACCGCGGCACGAGCGGCTGGATTCTGCCGGCCGCGGCGCTCGATGGCTGTCTGATGCTCTGCAGCACGTTTGCCTATTTCCAGTTTGCCGGTCGGTTCGAGATTCCGACCGGACTTGCCCGGCTTGAGCTCGGTCGCCCGCCGCGGCCGGCCGAGCAATGCCAGCTGCGGATGTACTTCAAGGGCCAGGACGCCCGCACGGCCCGCTACGATTTCCACCTGACGGGCGACAACGGCGACTGCCTGCTCGTGGCCCAGGGTTACCAGACCAGCGTCTTCGGCGGTCCGGTCGCATAGAGCACCGCAGACTCCGACTTATTTCACGAATCCTTTTTCGCCCCACGCGGATGCGAGTAATGCGATGATCGACCTGACAGGAAAAGTGGCCCTGGTGACGGGCAGTTCGCGGGGCATCGGCCGGGCCTGCGCCGAACGGCTCGCCGAGGCCGGCGCCGACATCGTCGTCAATTACGTCAGCTCGATCGACGAAGCCCGGCAAACCGTCGAGGCCGTGCAGCGGCACGGGCGCCGCGCCGTGGCGATCAAGGCCGACGTCAGCGAGCAGGACGACGTGGCCGAAATGATCGAGCACGTCCGGCAAACCTTCGGCCGGCTCGACATCCTGGTGAGCAACGCCGCGACCGGC
This sequence comes from uncultured Planctomycetaceae bacterium, assembly GCA_963828155.1. Taxonomy (GTDB): domain Bacteria; phylum Planctomycetota; class Planctomycetia; order Pirellulales; family PALSA-1355; genus CAWCAX01. Next base: position 783,663 of record CAWHDQ010000001.1, on the reverse strand, counting down.
GGATTTCGCCTGGTCATCGGGGCCAGTGCCCGCAACTTTGAAGCGGCTTTCAACACCAACGTCCGGGCCCTGATGTTCCTCGTGCAAAGCGCCCTGCCGCTGTTGGAAAAATCCAACGGCCGGGCCAAGGTCGTGGCCCTGTCGAGCCACGGCTCGCACATGGCCCTGCCGATGTACGGGCTGATCGGGGCTTCAAAAGCGGCGCTCGAAAGCCTGGTCCGGCATCTGACCCTGGAGATCGGCGATCGGGGGATCAATCTGAACGTGGTCATGGCCGGGCTGGTCGAAACCGACAGCACGCGGAACATCCCCCACAGCCAGGAGATCTTCGCCGCCCGCAAGCAAAAGACGATGACCGGCGACCGGATGCTTGAGCCGCAGGACGTGGCCGACGCGGTACTCTACCTGGCCAGCCCGCTGAGCGACCTGGTGCAGGGGGCCACGCTGATCGTCGACGGCGGCGCGGCGATCCACGTCTAATCGCCGGCGAGAGCCATCGGCGCGGCGATTCCAGGCTGGGAATCGCTCGCCCGACGACGCAAGTCGTTATTTCGCGGCCCCCAGGCCGCGCTTCTGGCCTGCAATAACTTGAAAAAGTGCTCGTGGCACTTTTCAATGGACGGCACAACTTGCCGCCATCTCGTGCAGGACCGACGACCATTTCCACCAACCCCTATCCCGCTTGGGCCGCCCGCTTCTGGGACGGCATGCTGCTGAGCACCTGGCTGCGCGAGCTGGCCCGCGGGCGGTTTCGCGTCCACCCGCTGCAGTACCCGCTGGTGGCGTCGGTCTCGCTGTTCAGCGTGTTCAATTCGCTCGGCCGGCCGCTGGAAAGTTTGATCTTCGGCCGCCGGGCCGCCCGGACCAGGATCGAGCCGCCGCCGGTCTTTATCGTCGGCCACTGGCGGAGCGGAACCACGCTGCTGCACGAGCTGCTGGCGCTCGACGAGCGGTTCACGTCCCCCAGCACCTACGAGTGCTTCGTGCCGAATCACTTTCTGATTTCGGCGTGGCTGGTCAAGCGGTTCACGTTTCTGTTGCCGCGGCAGCGGCCGATGGACAATATGCTCTTGGGCTGGGACCGCCCGCAGGAGGACGAATTTGCCCTCTGCAACATGGGCCTGCCGTCGCCTTACCTGCAGATGATGTTTCCCAACGAGCCGGAGCGGTTTGCCGAATATCTGGATATGGAGAACTTGCCGCTTGCCGACTTGGCCCGCTGGCAGGAGGGGCTGGTCTCGTTTTTGCGCCGGGTAACGCTGGCCCGGCCGGGGCGGCTGATCCTCAAGTCGCCGACGCACCTGGGCCGGGTGCGAGTGCTGGCCGACACGTTCCCGGGCGCGCGATTCATCCACATCGTCCGCGATCCGCACGTGGTGTTTCCCTCGACGCTGAACTTGTGGAGATCGCACTACGCAGTGCAATCGCTGCAAAAACCGAACTTCGCCGGCTTCGAGGACTACGTCTTCCGCTGCTTCGAACGGATGTATCGGGCGTTCGAGGCCCAGCGCGGCACGCTCGAGCCGGGCCAGCTGCACGAGCTGCGCTACGAGGAGCTGGTCCGCGATCCGATCGGCCAGGTCCGCGAAATCTATGAGCGGCTCGAGCTGGGCGGGTTCGACGCCGTACTGCCGGCGCTCGAGAAGTATCTGACCGCCAACCAGGATTACCAAACCAACCGCTATCAGATCGAGTCCGAGCTGCGGGACCAGATCGACCGTCGCTGGGGACCGCTGATGCGCCGCTACGGCTATTGCCAGGAAACGCCTGCCGCCGCGGCGATGGGTTGAAACGTCCCGGGAGGGGCAGGGCGATGCGGCCGATCTACGGGCGACTGTTGGGGCTCTGCCTGCCGCCGCTGCTCACCTGGGCCGCGGACATTTCGCTCACGTTGGCCGGCCAGCCGCCGCCCTACTGGGCCGGCAATTTCGCGGCGGTCAACGAGGCCTCGCCGACGTTCCACGGCCTGCTGGCGATCCACCCGCTGGCGTTCGTCCTCGGCGCGGCCGCGTGGGCCGGCATCTTCGTGGCCGTCATTTTGCTCTTGCCGGATGCGGCGGCCCTGATCGTCAGTATCGCGGTGACGCTGGGTCATGCCGCCGGCGCCGCCACTTGGCTGCTCTGGCGGTTCCACTTCGGCTACCAGCTGTGCAACGCGCTGTTTCTGGCCGTCGCCGTGGCGCTGGGTATCGGCATTCGCTACGGCTGGCAGGCCGCTCCGCCCGCGCGCTACGAGCTGGCCGGCTGGCCGTTCGGGCGACGCCTGGCCATCGCCGCGGTTCTGTTCGCCGTGGCGGTCTACCTGTTCTTGTGGCCCCGCACTCCGTGAACGCGCCGAACGCCGCGGGCCCCGACAGTGTGCCGTTCGAGGCAACGACCTACCAACTCGGGATCGGGGTTTGCTGGCCCCCTTCAATCCAGATGAACTGGCCATTGGGCAAGTCCGGCCCATCGCCGACCAGCCGCAGCACCAGCTCGACCGCCTTTCGTGGATCGTCGCCGCCGCTGGCGCCGACGCCCTCGGCCCAGGCCCGGTAGGGGCGCCCGCGGCACCGGCTGACTGCGACTCATCGCGAATCGCCTGCCACATGGCCGTTTTCACCTCGCCCGGATGGATGACGTTGGCCAGCACTCCGGTTCCCGCCAGTTCGGCGGCCAGATGCCGGGTGAAGTGGTTGAGGGCCACTTTGCTCGTGCCATAAGCGCTATTGAGCGGGCCCGGTTTGTGCAGCGCCGCGGCCGAACTGAAATTGACGATCCGCCCCCAGCCGGCCCCAAGCATATCCGGCAGAAACGCCCGGCACACCAGATAGGGGCCGATCGTGTTGATGGCCAGCGTTTCGATCCACCGCTGGGGATCGCTTTCGGCCACCGTTTGAATCGGCCCGAACACGCCGGCCGCATTGACGACGATCGCCGCCGGCCCGAGCGATTGGGCTACCGCCGCCCTGAGCTTCTCGACCTCGGCCGGCAGGCACACGTCGGCCGCAAACGCCCGGGCCGTCCCGCCGGCCTTGGCAATCTCGGCCGCCGCCCGCTCCAGTTCGCCCGCGCTGCGCCACCAGCGCGACGCTTGCTCCGGCGCGCGCCAATCCCTCGGCCACGCACAGGCCCAAACCCCGGCTCGCTCCCGTCACTACAGCGACTTTACCTGCGAGAGGTCGATTCATGAGGATCTGGGGGTTGAGGCGGATGAAAGGAAAGCTCGGAACCGTAAGACCGGATTATAGTTTGCCGACTTCCGCTCCGCCGAGAGGGCGAGCCAAACATCGCATCAAGCGACGTGAATTGATTGCTTTTCGCCGCTCGGAAAGTGTACAAAATAGACATCCGAAGTGAGTCCGGTAGTTCTTCGCACTTGCTTCGCGTCTCCCCTCTCTGCTACCGCTTCCGGTGCAACCTTTTGCCGTCGCTCTGCAACAGCCGCGTTGAACGCGACACGCGGGAATCTTTCCAAGGCTTCGAACTGGCAAACGAATATCCAACGGAGTTCGGCCGGCAGTTCAAATCGTGCCGGCGGCAATCAACCTCGCGAGCCCCTGTGTTCGCTTTCGGATCGTGCGTCTGGCATTACGTCGCCTCTAACGTGTGGAGACCTGCCATGCCTCGGACCATCGACCGCCCCGTTCGCCAGTCACCAATTGTTCCCAGGGTGACCCCCTCGATCGTCGACCCGGCGACCGCCGAACCTTTTTCGCTGGAGCAAGAGCTCTCGCCGTTTGGTGCCTGGGTTGGCAAGCCGATTTGGGTGCCGCCCAAAGACTGCAGCAAGTCACTCGCCGAGACCATGCTGCGCCAGTCCCGGGCCTTTGCTTCGCCGGACAAGCGCTGGGCCGCGGTCGTGAAGCAGCATCGCGGCGATTTCACGCAAGTGCGGGAGATCGACCTGTTCGCCCCGTCGATTCGACTCCCCCAGGGGCGGTTCTTCGTCACCGTGACCGAGCAACAGCACTTCGACAAGATTACGGACCCGATCCCCAAGTGCGTGCAAACCCGGCTGGACGAATTTTTGAGCGGCCCCGCTAGCCGCAACGCCAAGGTCTACTACCTCAAGCCGCTGTGCGTCGAAGTCGGCGACGAGCTGATCCTCACGACGCAGGAAGATTTGACGGCCGCAATCACCAAGATCCAGGACGAGGTCTTGGCGGAATACCGCCGGCTGGCCCCCTCTCACCGGCTGTTGCAGGCCCTGGCGGCCGTGGCCGATGCCGGCCTGGCGCTTCCCCGCGGCTTCATGAACTATGTCGTCGGCCGCACGCAAAAGAAGATCGATGCGCTGCAAGCCCGCTTGGAGTTTCAACGCCGCAAGCTGGCTCTCCGCGCCGCCAAAACGCACCGGAAGTGCCGCACGGACGGCTGCACATTCGACGAGATGCTGGAGCTAACCACGCCGCTCAAACGAACCGACGTGATCGAGCAATACTGCATCGAGCAAGAGCTCTCGCGGGCCAAGCGCGCGCAGCTGCTGCGGATGGCGGCGGGAACGGTGCCCTGGTTCGTCGCGCTGTCGCTGACCGCCCACTTCGTGGCCACGCTGGCCTTGATCGTCACCGCGCCGCCGGTGGCCGTGTGCGATCCGGCGTTCGTGGCCGAGTTGCCCGGTTCGCGCGGCGTGGTCCTGAAGATCGGCCATTTCGACGAGATCGGCGGCGTGATGCACGTCGAGATCTAGCCGACCGCAGAGATTTTCCTCCCGACCGACGCGTCGTGCCCGGCGGGGCGACGATGAGGGCCCCCGGCTTACTTCGCGCTCCGCCTCGAGAGTCCCAAGGGCGAGTCCGTGGCCGGGCGAATGTGCCGCCCATTCCGGTCCCCGGGTGGCCGCGTTATCTCATGCCGGGCTTTCTCGCCAGGCACGGGCCGCTAAGGCCCTTAGTCTCGGCTCTAGCGACCCGCCTCGAATGGAGGATAAGATAAAATCTTCCATTTTCAGGGTACGCCATGATTGTCGGGCTGGATGAATTCGTCAAAAGCCTGGAAGACAGCGGCGTCGTTTCGCCCAGCAAGCTGCAAAACTTCGTCCCGCCGAAGGCCTTTCCCAAAGACGCCCAGGAGTTGGCCAAACAACTGGTCCGCTCCAAGACGCTCACGCGCTACCAGGCCCAGGAAATCTACCTGGGGCGCGGCCCGGGCCCTGATCCTCGGCAATTACACCATTCTGGATCGCATCGGCGCCGGCGGCATGGGCCAGGTGTTCAAGGCCGAGCACCGGCGGATGCACCGCACCGTGGCCGTGAAGGTGCTGCCGCGCGGCGTCACTCAAGATCGGCGCGGCGCTGGCCCGGTTCCAGCGCGAAGTCGAGGCAGCCGCCAAGCTCAGCCACCCGAACATCGTCGTCGCCTACGATGCCGACGAAGCGGCCGGGCTAGCACTTCCTGGTGATGGAATTTGTCGACGGCAGCGATCTGGCGGTGCTGGTGAAAAAGCAGGGCCCGCTCCGCGTCGAAAAAGCCGTCGACTGCATCCTGCAAGCCGCCCGCGGACTGGAATATGCCCACAAGCGGGGCGTGGTCCATCGCGACATCAAACCCGCCAACCTGCTGCTCGACTCGGAGGGGGTTGTCAAGATTCTCGACATGGGGCTGGCCCGGCTGACGGATGCTGCCGGCGCCGACCCGGCAGCGGAGCTCACGGCCAGCGGCACGATCATGGGCACCGTCGATTACATGGCCCCCGAGCAGGCCCTGAATACCAAGCACGCCGACGCCCGTAGCGATCTGTATTCGCTCGGCTGCACGCTGCACTACCTGCTGACGGGCAAGACGCCCTACTCGGGCGAAACGATGATGGAGCGGCTGCTAGCCCACCGCACCGAGCCGCTGCCCGAGCTCACATCCGTGGCCGGCGCAGTGCCCGGCGAACTGCAAGCCATTTTCGCCCGGCTGGCCGCCAAAGAACCCGGCGACCGATACCAGCAGGCCAGCGAGCTGGTGGCCGATCTGGAAGCCTGCGGCCAGCAACTCCGCGAGCCCAGCATTCAGCAGCCGGCCAGTTCGACTGCCGCTGAGAACAACAATTTCACGTTTCTGCGCGAGGCTTCCGCCGCGCCGCGCCGGGCCAGCACCCGAAAAACGGCCGACTCTGCCACGAGGGCGGAGAAACGGACCGCCCGCCGCGGAGCAAAGTTACTCCGCCGCCCTTGGGTCGTTGCTGCGGCGGCGATCGGCTGCATGATCCTCATGCTCATCGCGGCCGTGAGTTTTTGGCCCCGCGGCACTCCCCGCGAAACGTCCCCCAAGACCGCCGCGGGGACGCTGTTCTTCAAAACAGCCGGCTATTCCGCCTGGGAAAAGCATGTCCGGTCGCTTTCCGCGGGCGATCAACTTGAAGAAGTCACCAAAAAGCTGCGTGAGCTGAATCCCGATTTTGTGGATAAGCTCTATGACCGAGATTGGAATCGTCCACCGCAAGTCGTGGATGGTCGCATCCCGGTCGTCGCCCTGAACGTTGACCACGTGACCGACCTGTCGCCGCTACGCGCGATTGCCGGTTTGAAAAGTCTGCTGTTTCCGGGCAGCACATCGCGCATTTCGAAGCTGGCCGACCTCTCGCCGCTTGCCGGGCTGGACCTCGATGAGGTGGGGTTCTACCACTCGCAGGTCAGGGATCTGTCGCCCCTCGCCGGAATGCGGTTGACGTCTCTCATCTGCGGCGGATCGCCGATTTCCGACCTTTCACCGCTCCGGGAAATGCGGCTCAAATCCTTGGATTGCTCATTGACCGAAGTATATGACCTGGCACCGCTGGCCAAGATGCCTCTGGAAGATTTCAAATTCGACCCCGGCAAGATCACCGCCGGCCTGGAGCCAATCCGCGGTAAGCAGAGCATTACTGCAATTGGCATCTTTGGGAACACAAGCTGGCCGCCGGCGGTTTTTTGGCAGAGATACGATGCCGGCGAGTTCGGCAAGCCGGTTCCGGCAGCCGCCAACGCCAGGTCGCCCGGGCTCTTCTTCCAAACGCCCGCTTATGCCGCCTGGGAGAAAGCAGTTCCAATCCTTGCCGGTCGAAGCGCAGCTCAAGGCCGTCGAGAAGAAGCTGGTCGAGCTGAATCCCGACTTCGACGGCCAGCTCTTGCGCGACCGGCTGGGGCGATCGTCAAACGGTGATCATAACAGGGCGCGGATCACCAATCTGAAAATTCCCGTCGCAGCGTGTCACCGACTTGTCCCCGCTTGCGGTGCTTCACCCAGCTTTTGTTCCTCGACTGTGGCGACGAGAACGGCCACGGTCGCCTGACCGACTTGTCCCCTTTGAGCGGCATGAAAATCACGAATCTCAATTGCAGCGGCAACCCGGAGCTCGCAAATCTCGTTCCGCTCCAGAGCCTGCCGCTGAACTTGCTGTTTTGCAGCAACACGAAAGTTGCCGATTTGTCTCCCTTGGCTGACTCGCAATTGGGCACGCTGTCCATCGCCGCCACGCCCGTGAGCGATTTGACGCCGCTCGCCCGCGTGCCGCTAGGACATTTAAGCGCTTCGGGAACATTGATTCGCGATCTCAAGCCGCTCTCCGGGATGAAGACGCTGAAGTCGCTGGGTTTGGCGGGGACGCCGCTCGCCGACCTGTCGGGTTTGCAGGGTTTGTCGCTGGAAAGCTTGGCCATCAACGACACCTACGTGACCGATCTGACGCCCCTGGCAGGGCATGGAACTCAAGTCAATCAATTTCAGCCCGGCCGCCATCGTGCGCGGCGTGGAGATTATTCGGGGCATGAAGTCGCTGGAGGGCATCGCGGCGGGCCAAATCCAATCAGAAATCCCGGCGGGCGAATTCTGGAAAAAATACGACGCGGGCGCTCTTGGCAAGCCTGCCCCGCCGGCCAGGTGAGCACCCCACACCTGCGATCCTTGGATTCGTTCGCTTATCGCCGATTGCCGCCGGCCTTCTTCTTGGCCGCTTTCGGTTTTGCAGCAGCCTTCTTGGCGGCTGTTCTGTGCATCGCCTGCTTACCCACCTTCTTGGCGTGTTTCGCGGTCCTCTTCGCGGCCGGCTTTGCCTTGCTCTTAGCCTGCTTGCCGGTTTTCTTGCGGGCGGCGGACTTCGCCTGCGGTGCACCCGCAGGCGTTGTCAGGTGGAAAATTTCGGTCAGCTCGCCGGCGTCGACGATGCCGTCGTCGCGCAGGTGCATCAGCGGCTCCATCACCTCGGCCCAGCGGCGATGTACCTCGCTGGTCCACAGCCGGTTCCAGGCGGCTTCGTCGGCGATTTGCGAAAACAGGAACAGGTCCAGCCCGCGCTGGAAGGTGGTGATCTGACCGATCCCGCTCCGCTCGATCTCGGCGACCAGGTCCGGCCAGATCTCGTCGTGATGCCGCTTGTACTCGGGCAGGGCGTCGGGCTTGAGCCGCATGGTGAACGCACGTCGAAGCATGGGAGGGGGTCCTTGCGCTGAGTGGGAATGCGGAATTCGGAAGTGGGAGTTCGGAAATGGAGTCGGAACTTCAAACCTCAAAACCTCAAAACCTCAAAACCTCAAAACCTCAAAACCTCAAAACCTCAAAACCTCAAAACCTCAAAACCTCAAAACCTCAAAAGCCTCAAAGCCTCAAAGCCTCAAGCCCCCTCAGTCGCGCGCATTGTAATGCCACGCCGCGCACTGGCAAGGCTCGGCCAGGTGCTCTATTCTGGGGGCGAAGCAGGGGAAAAACTCACCCCCTTTGCCGCCTCCTGTCCGTCGAGTCCCGGCCACTGCGAACCGGCCCATGAATACCGCTGCACTCCGCTCGTTTCGCATCCGCCTGGCGGCCGGCGAGCCGGTGTACGGCCTGTGGGTGACGCTCGAATCGGCCAGCATTACCGAGATGGCGGTCGCGCTGGGCGTGGATTGGGTGGTCGTCGACGCCGAGCACGGCCACCTGGATTGGAAGGAAATCATCGAGCACATCCGGGCGGCGGTCCGCAGCCAGACTGTCGTCCTGGTCCGGGTGGCCGAGTCCAATGCGGCCCTGGTGAAACGGGCCCTCGATATCGGGGCCGATGGCGTCGTGGTGCCCTGGATCGAAACGGCCGAGCAACTGCGTCAGGCCCGGGGCTATGCCCTGTACCCGCCGGAAGGTGTCCGCGGCATCGGGGCCGAGCGGGCAACCGCCTGGGGCCAGTGCTTCGCCCAGCACACGGCCGAAGCCAACGACAACGTGCTGGTCGTGCCGATTGTCGAAACCGTCCGCGGCGGCGACAACCTCGACGAACTGTTGGCCGTCGACGGCACCGAGCTGTTTTTTCTCGGCCCCGCCGACTATTCGGCCACCGCGGGCCATCGCGGCCAGTGGGAGGGCCCGGGCGTGGCCGAGCGGCTGCTGGCGATCAAGGATGCGATCCGCCGGGCCGGCAAGCACTGCGGCCTGATCGCCACCTCGCGCGAAAACTTACTGGAGCGCCGGGCCCAGGGATTTTGCATGCTCGGCCTGGGCATCGACGCGGGCCTGCTGATCGGCACGCTGCACGACCGGCTCGGCGCCGTCGACCGCGACCACCGGATGCGCCCCGACCTGAGCGTTGTCCGGCCCGAGCGGCCCGCGATCCCGCTGCTCGCGCCGCCGGCCAACATGCGGCCCGATCGGCCCGAGACGATCAGTCAGATCGGGTCGTGCCCCGAGGTCGAGCTCGCCCCCGGCGTCGTGTTCGAGTGCCTGGTCGGCACGCACAATCAGGCCCGGCGGCTGACCACCGGCGTCGTCACGTTCGCGCCCGGCGCGGACTTGCCCTACCACAAACACACGTTCGGCGAATCGATCACTTTGCTCTCCGGCGACGCGTTTCTGGAAGTCGAGGGCCGGCGTTACCGGCTGAGCCCGCTCGACAACGTGACCATTCCCGCGGGCCTGCGGCACCGGGCCATGAACGCTTCGACGACGGCCCCCGCCACGCTGCACATCGCCCTGGCCAGCGACACGCCGGCGCGGACGCTCGTCGACGCGCCGGCCTCGAGCTGCGACATGCCGGCCGACTCGACCGGCGAGCCCGGGGCGGAGTACGTTACCCGGTTTGCCACGGCGGCCCGGGGCACGGCCGGGCCGAACACCGAGTTCATTGATTATTTCAATCGCGACCTGGTGCCCGACATCGAGATGAGCGGCGGCTACGGGCTGTTTGCCCCGCAGGGCCGGCTGCCGGCCCACGTGCACGATTTCGACGAATCGATTTCGATCATCGAGGGCCGGGCCACCTGCATCGTCGAAGGCCGCCGCCACGCCATGACGGCCGGCGAAACGGCCCTGGAGCCACGCGGCCGGGTCCACTACTTCGTCAACGAATCGAATGGCCCGATGGCGATGATCTGGGTCTATGCCGGCCCAATGCCCGAGCGGATCGTCGTCGAAGAAAGCTGCGCCACGCCGGCCGGCAACCCCTGGCGATAGGGGTCCGCCCGGCCAGGACCAGACTCTATTAGGACCGGGCTCTTGCCCGGCTTCGGTCCGACGGCGAAGATGTTGTCGGTTGCGATCCTTGCTTTTCCGATCGTTGCGGCGTGCAAGTCTGCGCACTCCGCTGGCCGCGCCGCCAAGACTCCATGACCAAAGCCAAAAAAACCTTCGCCGTGGCGATGACCGCCGATTTCAGCCTGCCGACCGGCGGCCCGCGATATCCCACGTTCGACCTGCACGAACTGCGGAGCACGGCCGGAGTGCGGCTCGACTTTCTGGCCGAGGACCGGCCGGCGATCGGCCCCGATCAGCTCGGCGGAGTTCACGGCCTGATCGTCCTGTCGCCCAAGATCACGGCCGACACGGTCACGGCGGCAAGCGACCTGCTGGCAATCGGGCGGTTCGGCGTGGGCTTCGACTCGGTCGACGTGGCCGCCTGCACCGCGGCGGACGTGGCCGTGTTCATTGCCGCCGGCGCCGTCGATCGTTCGGTGGCCGAGGCGACGCTGGCCTGGATGTTGTCGCTGACGCATCACGTCCTGGCCAAGGACCGGCTGGTCCGCGATGGCCGCTGGGACGGCCGCTCGCAATGGATGGGCTGCGAGCTCCGCGGGCGGACGCTGGGCATCGTCGGCTTGGGGGGTATCGGCCGGGCTCTCGTCGAGCTGGTCCGCGGCTTGGGCATGAATCCGCCGATCGCCTATGATCCGATCGTCGATCCCGCGGCGGCCCAGGCCGGCGGAGTGACGCTGGTCCCACTCGATGAACTGATGAGCCGGGCCGATTTCGTATCGATCCATTGCCCGCTCAACGACGAAACGCGGATGCTGATCGGCCCCCGCGAGCTGGGCCTGATGAAGCCCGGCTCGTATCTGATCAACACGGCCCGTGGCGGCATCGTCGACGAAGAGGCGCTGTTCGACGCCCTGGCCGAGAACCGCATCGCGGCGGCGGCGATCGACTGCTTTGCCCAGGAACCGTTCAGCAAGGCCCCGCGGCTGGCCGGATTGGACAACGTGCTCTTGGCGCCGCACTGCATCGCCTGGACCGACGAGCTGTTCCGCGACATCGGCCAGGCGGTTTCCGCGCGGGATGATCGATCTGGCGCACGGCAAGCAGCCGCGCGGGGTGGTCAACCCGCAGGTCTTCGAGCAAAGCGGCTTTCAGCAGAAATGGGATCGGTTGCGGCTGCCGAAATGACGAGGAGACCCGAGCGGTGCCCGCCCATCCGCTGACCGCAGAACAGATTGCCCACTATCGCCGCGAGGGCTACGTCGTCGCCCCGGCGCTGCTCGGGCCGGCCGACCTGGCAGCCATCGACGCGACGATCCAGACGCTCGTCGATCGAGCGGCTCAGGGCGAGAACATGTCGCAGGTGCTGGAGCTGGAACCCCAGCAGATCGACGGGCGCAGCGTGCCCCGGCGAATCTACAATCCCTACGACCAGCACGAGGACTTCCGCCGCCTGGCCCACGACGCCCGGATCTGCGACGCGATCGAGTCGCTGATCGGCCCGGACTTCAACCTGCAGCACAGCAAGCTCAACATGAAGCCGGCCCGGGTCGGCTCGCCGGTCGAGTGGCACCAGGATCTGGCTTATTTTCCGCACACCAACGACGACCTCGTGACCACGCTCGTGTACCTTGACGACGCCACGGTCGAAAATGGCTGCCTGCAAGTGCTGGCCCGGCATCAGCATCACTTTTTCGATCATTTCGGGCCCGACGGATCGTTCCTAGGGATGATCGCCGAGGACCTGGGCACCGGCCGCTTTGGCCGGCCGGTTCCGCTCGAGGCCCCCGCCGGCAGCGTGATCTTCATGCACTGCATCACGCCGCACAGCTCGCTCCCCAATTGCTCCGAAAAGCCCCGGCGGACGCTGATCTTCGAGTATCGGGCGGCCGATTCGTTTCCGATCTGGTATGGCCCGCAGACCGCCACGGCCGAAGCCCGCTTGCGGCAAGTCCGCGGCCGGGAGAGCCGCGTTGCCCGGTTTGGCGGTCCGCCGCCGCTGGTGCCGACGGCCGCCCGCTACGCCTCGCTGTACGAGTTGCAAGAGCGCTCGAAGGCCCGCGCGGCCGGGGAGCCGCCCTCATGAGCGAGGGCATTCTGTCGGGAAACGTGGCCTGGATCAGCGGCGGGGCCTCGGGCATGGGCGAGGCTGCGGTCCGGCGCTTGGCCGCCGAAGGGGCCGAGGTCGTCTTTGTCGACCGGCAGGTCGAACGCGGCCGGCAGGTCGAACGCGAGGTGACTGCCGCCGGTGGCCGCGTGGCATTCTATCCCTGCGACGTCACCGACAGCGGGCAAGTCTCGGCTTCGCTGCAATCGACCGCCGAGACGTTCGGCCCTCCGAACACCCTGGTCAATTGCGCCGGAATCGTCCACGTCAAGCTGCTGCACGAATACAGCGAGCAGGACTGGGACCAATTGATGGCCGTGAATGTCAAGTCGATCTTCTTCTCGATCAAGCACGGCTACGAATACCTGCGGCAGCACCGCCGCAGTTATTTCGTCACGATCGGCTCGGTCGGGAGCTTCATCGGCCAGGCCTCGACGCCGGCTTACACCACCAGCAAGGGGGCCGTGTTGCAATTGACGCGGTCGATTGCGCTCGATTACGCCGCGATCGGCCTGCGAGCCAACTGCATCTGCCCGGGCATTACCGACACGCCGATGCTCCGCGAGCATTTGAATGCCACGCCCGATCCCGAGGCCACGTTGGCCGCCCGGCTGGTCCGCGTGCCGCTTGGCGTCGCGCTCACCCCCGCGGACATCGCCCAGGCGGTGCTCTATTTTTCTTCCGAGCAATCGGCCGGCGTCACCGGCACGTCGCTGGTCGTGGACGGTGGCTATCTGGCCGCCGCCGAATGGACGACCCAAGGCCGCACCGCCTTCATGGACCCGCCATGACCCCCGTGACCGATGTGCCAGGGCTGGCCTGCGCCGACTTCACGTTCCCGCTGCTCGAGCACGACCGGGTGCTCGAGCTGATCGCGCTCTTGGAGTTCGACGGCGTCGACATCGGCTTGTTCGAGGGCCGTTCGCACCTCTGGCCCTCGCGTGTGTTTGCCGATCTGGCCGGTTCGGGCCGAGCCCTGAAAGCCAAGCTGGCCGACCGCGGCCTGGCGCTGGCCGACGTCTTCTTGCAAACGGCGACCGACTTTGCCAGCCTCGCACCCAATCAACCCGACGCGCGGCGGCGGCGGAAGGCCCGCGACTTGTTCTCACGCACGCTGGAATTCGCGGCCGCGGCCGGGAGCCGGCACGTCTCGGCGTTGCCGGGCGTGCGGTTCGAATCGGAATCGGCGGCCGATTCCTGGGGCCGGGCTTGCGACGAGCTCGCCTGGCGAGTCGAGCGCGCCCAATCCGCGGGATTGGTCTTTTCGGTCGAAGCCCACGTCGGCTCGCTGGTTCCCCGGCCGCGGCCGGCCCTGCGGCTGGTCGAGGCCGTGCCGGGGCTGACGCTGACGCTCGATTACACCCACTTCACCCGCTGCGGCCTGGCCGACGCCGTGGTCGAGCCGCTGCTGCCGCACGCGAGCCATTTCCACGTCCGCGGCGCACGCAAAGGGCGGTTGCAGGCGCCTTTTGCGGCCAACACGATCGATTACGCCCGAGTGGTCGAGCTGCTCCGGGCGTGCGGCTATCGCGGTTATCTGGGCGTGGAATACGTCTGGATCGACTGGGAGCACTGCAACGAAGTGGACAACCTGTCCGAGACGATCCTGTGGCGCGATTTTCTCCGCGCCCGGATGCAACCGACGAAACCGGCCGGCCGCCGCGGCAAGCCACAGGCCGTGGCGCTCAATACTGCCGCTGATCGATAGGCAGGCCGTCGGCCCGATTGCCGAGCCGGCGATGGGTTTCGGGATCGATCGAATAGCTGATCGGCTTTACCGAGCCGTCGCAGAAGACGACGTTGAACGTGCCCGAGTGGGCGCTGCCGAACATGTAGTCGACCACGTAGCCGGGCGTGTCCTGCTGGGGCGGCAGCCAGGAGCCGGACGAGTTGGTCGAGGCCCAGCCGGTGTAGCGGGTGATGTCGGGATTGTCGCCGACGTACATCGATTCGTTGTCGCCGCTGTCCTGGCCGTTCAGGTAGTTGTCGGGAGCCAGATACTTCTCGCCGGCCAGATAGGTGTTGCTCATGCCGTCCTTGACGTGCGCGGCGCGAACCATGCTCAGCAGGAACATGATTCCGGTCGGCGCCGGCGAATTGTTCGCCACCTGGCTCGACAGCTGAGCCATCGACAGGTCGCTCGGCACGCTGCTGGCGGACGGGCCTCCGTCGCAATTGCCGCAGTTGTTGCTTCCCCAGAGGAAGCCGAAGTAGCAGGGCGAGTTGTACCAGTCGCCTCCATTCGCCGCATAGTCGCTGATGCGCCACGACGGAACTGCCGGGCGTCAGGGCCGCGTTCGGCGGGGCGGGACTGGAGACGAACGGAAAGGCCATGACCGGCCGCCGGGTGGGACAATTCAAGACCGCCAGCGGGATCGCGTCGCGGGCCCCGATCGCGGTCATCAACTGCGACTGGTTGGTCACGCCCAGGCCGGCGTCGTGCATGGCCTGCTGTTCCAGGTAGGGCAGGGTGTTGTAGATCCAGCCGCCGCCTTGCTTGTAGTCGCTCCCGCGGTTGGGATCGCCCGACCAGCCCCAGCCCCAGCCGCCGCTGGGAAATCGCTCGAGCGCGGTCAAGTGCTCCAGCACGGCGGTGCCGATCTGCTTTAGATTGCTGGTGCAGGTCGTCCGCCGAGCCGCCTCGCGGGCCGCCTGAACGGCGGGCATCAGCAGGGCGACCAGGATCCCGATGATCGCGATGACAACGAGCAACTCGATGAGCGTGAAACCTCGACGGAGCGAACGAATCATACGCACCTCAACACTTTCTGCCCCCACGGGCGGCCGGCCAATTCAACCAGCCTGCCGCCACGATGCCTCATTCTTTGCATTATGCGCTCCCGGGGCAAGCGAGAGCAATTGACCTCTCCCCCCAAAGAGACCAACGAGGGCCGGACGCAGTCTGAGATGACGGCGCCAGGCATCAAACGAAAATTTCCAACCGGACTGGCGAAATCGCGACGTTTGACCCGACGTCGGGCGAAGCCGCCTGTCGGCGCCCGCTCGCCGGCCAACCGCTAGCGGCAGGGCACCCAGCCGATATACTATCCCTCACCTTTCCCCGCAGGATTGAGGGATGGACGTGAACATCGTCGACGCCATGGCCTGCTGGATTCGGCCGGCAATCGCCCGCGTGTCGGCGAGTGATTTGTCGATCTACCATCCGGCATCCGGCGCGACTGCGCTCGATTGTCGATTTGTCGGTTCTGGTACTGGCGATCGCGGCCCTGATCTTTATCGTGGTCGAAGGGGTGCTGCTCTACAGCGTCTGGCGGTTCCGCCGCCGGGCGGGCGACCCGGCGAGCGAGCCCCCGCAGGTCTACGGCAGCCAGCCGATCGAAGTCGCCTGGACGGCCGCGCCGGCGATGATCGTGTTCTTCTTGGTCCTGGTGAGCGCCCGGACGCTGTGGGAGGTCAATCCGCCCCCGCCCCAGACACCGGACCCGCAAGCCCTCTACGTCACCGTGATCGGCCACCAGTGGTGGTGGGAATACGTCTACGAGACGTACCAAGGGCGGCGGCTGGGCTTCATCACGGCCAACGAGCTGCACATTCCTGTCAGCACAGGGCCCGTGAGCGCTGGGCCGGTGAGCACGGGGCCGGGCAGGGCAGAGGATTCGACGCGGCCGGTTTACCTGACGCTTAAATCGGCCGACGTCTGCCATAGCTTTTGGGTGCCGCGGCTGGCCGGCAAGGTCGATCTGATTCCCGGCCGGCCGAATACCCTGCAACTCGAGAGCGACCGGCCCGGTTTGTACCTGGGCCAGTGCGCCGAGTATTGCGGCGCCCAGCATGCCAACATGCTGCTCCGGGTGGTTGTCGAGCCGGCGGCCGATTTCGAGGCCTGGCTGGCCGCCCAGGCCAAACCGGCCGTCGACGATCCAGCCGAACAGACCGGACGCCGCACGCTCTTGGCCCAGTCGTGCGTCAACTGCCACCGCATTCGGGGCACCTCGGCCGCCGGCAGTTATGCCCCCGACCTGACGCACTTGATGAGCCGCGAGACGCTCGCCGCGGGCATGCTCCCCAACACGCCCGAGAACCTGAAGAGCTGGGTTCACGATCCGCAGGCGATCAAGCCCGGCTGCCTGATGCCGGCCTTCGGCCTGAGCCCGACGGACGAGGACGCGATCGTGGCCTATTTGTTGTCGCTTCGCTGACCGCCGACGTTTCCAACCTAGCGCGCCGCATGTCCATCGCCCCACTGCCGCCGATCCCCACTGCCCGCCGGCCCGATTCCTCGGCCGAGCGCCTGGGGCTGGACCGCCGTGCTGCACGAGTGGACCACGACGACCGATCACAAAAAGATCGGCATCCTGTACATCCTGCTGAGCCTGGTGTTCCTGGTCGTGGGCGGGGCGGAAGCCCTGCTGATGCGCTGGCAGCTTTGGCAGCCCAAGGGCACGGTCCTGGGCCCCGACGCCTTCAACCAGCTATTCACCATGCACGGCACGACGATGGTGTTTTTCGTCGGAATGCCGATTCTGATCGGGATCGGCAACTACCTGGTGCCGCTGATGATCGGCGCGGGACATGGCCTTTCCGCGGATGAATGCTTGGGGCTTCTGGCTGACGTTCTGCGGCGGGTCGCTCGTGTACCTCAGCTTTCTGACCGGCGGAGCGCCGGCGCTGGGCTGGTTCGCCTATGCCCCGCTCACCGAGCGGACGTTCGCCCGCAGCGCGGCCACCGACTTCTGGGCCCTGGGCCTGCTGGTCAGCGGAATCGGCACGGTGGCCGGGGCGGTCAATTTCATCGCCACGATCTTGGGGATGCGGGCCCCCGGCATGACGCTGCGGAAGCTCCCGTTCTTCGTTTGGACGATGCTCTGGACCGCGGTTCAGATGCTGCTGGCCATTCCGCCGCTCACCGCTGCGCTCGTGATGGTGATGTTCGACCGGCAGCTGGGGGCGCACTTCTTCGATGTGCAGAACGGTGGCTCGGCTTATCTCTGGCAGCACCTGTTCTGGTTCTTCGGCCATCCGGAGGTCTACATCCTGATCCTGCCGGTCTTCGGGATGGTTTCGGAGATCATTCCGGTCTTTTCCCGCAAGGTGCTGTTCGGCTACGAGTTCATGGCCGCGGCCACGATGGCGATCGCGTTCATCAGCCTCGGCGTTTGGGCCCACCACATGTTCTGCGTTGGCATGAACCGGACGCTCGACCTGTTCTTCGCGGCCTCCAGCTTGCTGGTCTCGATTCCCACGGGCATCAAGTTCTTCAATTGGCTGGCCACGATGTTCGGCGGCCGGATTCGCTTCGACGCGCCGATGCTGTTTGCCTGCGGCTTTTTGTCCTTGTTCTTGATTGGCGGGCTGACCGGCATCATGCTGGCCGCCGCGCCCTACGACTTTCAGCTGCACGACAGTTACTTCGTCGTCGGCCATTTCCATTGGGTGCTGATCGGCGGCACGCTGTTCGGGACGTTTGCCGGCATCTACTACTGGTATCCCAAGGTGACGGGGCGACTAATGTCCGAGCGGTTGGCCCGCTGGCAGTTCTGGCTGCTGTATATCGGGCTTCCTGCTCACATTCGGACCGATGCACGTCTCGGGCATGTTGGGCATGCCGCGGCGGATTTACGTCTACGAGGCCGACCGCGGCTGGCAATTCTGGAATCAGCTCAGCACCTTGGGAGCACTGCTGCAGGCGCCCAGCTTCGTGATCTTTCTCTACAACCTGGTGAGCTCGCTCTGGCGGGGCCAGCCCGCGGGGGACGATCCCTGGGACGCCTGGACGCTGGAGTGGACCACCACCTCGCCGCCGCCGCCCTACAACTTCGAAACCGTGCCCGCGGTCCACAGCCGCCGGCCGCTCTGGGACATCAAGCACCCGGACGATCCCGACTGGATTTACGAGTGACCCCGCCGATGCCCGACGCCGCCCCAGCCTATCCGCAGCCCCCCGCAATCGCCCCGGAGCCGAATCTGACGGCCCCGCAATGGGGCATGCTGGCGTTTCTGGTCTCGGAAGTGGCGTTCTTCAGCACGCTGATCGTGACCTACGCGCTGTATCTGGGGCAGGACGCCGACGGTCCCACGCCGGCCGAAGCGTTGTCTTTGCCGCTGGTCTGCGGGACGACGGCCTGTCTGCTGGCCAGCAGCTTTACGATCCACGCAGCCGAAGCGGCCCTGCGCCGCGGCCAGGCCGAGCGATTTCGGGGGCTGTGGACGCTGACGATTGCGCTGGGCCTCGCCTTTCTGGCCGGCACGGCTTACGAATGGCACGACTTGATCGTCGACAAGCAGCTGACGATCAGCCGCAATCTGTTCGGCACGACCTATTACACGCTGGTCGGCTTTCACGCCCTGCACGTCACCGCCGGGCTCGTGGCGCTGGCGTTGCGCTGGCATTGGCCGCGGGCCGGCACTCCAGCGCGATCGATCCGGTGGCCGTCGAGTTGATCTCCTGGTACTGGCACTTCGTCGACGCGGTGTGGATCGTCGTGTTTCTGGTCGTCTACGTGGCGGGGACGGGCAAGATATGAGCGACCACCCGCCCGACAACGCGAATCGCGGTGCGGTCGAACTGCCCCGCCCGACCGCCGCGCCGCTGGTGCTGGCCGTCGGCATCGCACTTGCCGCGGCCGGTGTGGCCACCAATTACGCGCTGTCCGTCGTCGGTTTAGTGCTGCTGGTCGCCGGACTGGCGCAATGGATCGGCCAGCTGCGCCCGGGCCGGGGGCATTATCACGAGCCGCTGGCCGAGGCCGAGCACCGCCCGCACGCCGCCCGCGCCACGCCGGCCGCCGTCGAACGCATGCGGCAAGGTCTGCCCGGCTATCGCCTGCGACTGCCCGAGAAAGTGCATCCGCTCTCGGCAGGCGTCAAAGGGGGGCTCGTCGGCGGACTGGTGATGCCCCTGCCGGCGATGCTCTATGGCCTGCTCAGCGGGCATGGCATCTGGCTCCCTTTGAACCTGCTGGCCGGGATGGTGGTGCCGGGCGTGGGCGCGCTGAAGACCGAGGAGCTGGACCGCTTCGACCCGACGCTGCTGGTGGTCGGCATTCTGATTCACGCCACGGTGTCGCTGATCATGGGACTGATGTACGGCGTGCTGCTGCCGGCCCTGCCCGACATTGCCAAACCGCTCGCTTGGGCGGCGCTGCTCATGCCGCTGCTCTGGACGGCGGTGAGTTACTTGGGCTTGCAGATCGTCGATCCGACGGTCCGTGCGCGGATCGAGTGGCCCTGGTTCGTGGTCTCGCAATTCATTTTCGGGGTCGTGGCGGCGGCCGTGTTCATGCACCACCAGCCCCGCAGTCCGGTTGCCGGCGGACTACTGGGTGGGGCCGTCGGCGGTCTGCTGATGCCGCTGCCGGCCATCGGCTGGAGCCTGATTTCCGGGCATGGCATCTGGTACCCGGTGAATCTGCTCTCGGCGCTGGGCCGGTTGGAGGCGGCCGAGCCGACGATCGGCGCGCTCGAGCAATTCCATCTCGACTGGCTGATTGCGGGAATCGTGGTCCACGCGATTCTGTCGCTCACGTTCGGGCTGGCGCTGGGCCTGATCGTGCCGCGGCTGCCGGACATCCCCGGTCCGCTGGCCTGGGGCGGGCTGGTTCTGCCGCTGCTTTGGACCGCGCTCAGCTACGCCCTGATGGGGGTCGTCAATCCGCCGCTGCAGCAGCGCGTCGATTGGCCTTGGTTCGTGGTCTCGCAATTCGTCTTCGGCGTCGTGGCGGCGATCGTGGTCGTGCGGAGCGAGCAGATTCACGTGCCGCCGGCCGGCCGCGGTTCCGACTCGATGTCCCAGTTCATCACCGGCTGAAACAAGGACCGGGCATTGCACGCCGCCAGCGCCAAATCGAGACCGCGAACGCCCCAAGCAAGGGGAGCCCGCGCGCTCGTCGGGCTGCTGGCGCTGCTTCTGGCGGGCTGCGTCGATTCACTGCCCGGCAAGCCCGACCCGCGCAGCCGCCCGGTCCCCGACGATCAGGTAGTCGATTTCGACGTGCTCTACCGCCGCAACTGCGCCGGCTGCCACGGAGCTGATGGAAACTTGGGTCCCGCACCGCCGCTGAACGATCCGATTTTTCTGGCGATCGTGCCCGACGAAGTGTTGCACGAAGTCATCCGCGACGGCCGGCACGGCACTCCAATGCCGGCATTCTCCCGAGCGAGCGGCGGTGTGCTCACCCCCGCCCAGGTCGAACGCGCTGGCCGAAGGAATCAAAGCCCGCTGGAAAGCCGCGCCGGCGCAAGCTCTTCGACTCCGCCCTATTTGGCAACGCCCGACGCAGACTCCGCCGACGCCGCGGGCCAGCGGTGCAGCGGCGCTGGTCTTCGAGCGGAGCTGCGCCGGCTGCCACGGCGATTTGTCCGACCCCGCCAAGCGGAACGATGCTCCGGTCGGCTCGATCGAAGACCCCGACTTTCTGGCTCTGATCAGCAACCAGGCGCTGCGGCGGATCATCATCACCGGCCGGCCCGACCTGGGCATGCCGTCCTCTGCCGACGCCACGGGCCGCGGCGACGATTTTCGCCCGCTGACGGCGGCCGACGTCGATGCCCTGGTCGCGTTATTGGCTGACCGCCGCGAACGCAGCGACGGCGGGGTCGAGTTGGCCGAGCCGTGATTTCCATCCCATCGACAGATAAGTTTTGATTCCATTGCCAGAAAGGCACTCCCTGGATGCACCCCTCCGAACCGGTCGATCCTCACGTCGCGGCGCAGCCCGTGCCCGTCGCCGAGTTGCCCGAGCGGCGGACGTTTCTCGGCCGACTGACGGCACTGTTGGGGGCCGTCGCCGCCGCGCTGGCCGGCTTACCGATCGTGGGCTACTTTCTCGGTCTGCGCCGCGGCGGACGATTTGGGTGCCGCTCGGCGCGGTCGACGACTTTCCAACCGGCGAGACGCGGTTGGTGGAGTTCGACAATCCGCTGCGGCAACCCTGGGACGGCATGACGGCCAAAACCGGCGTCTACGTTCGCAGGGAGCAGCCCGCCCGCGACGGCGAGTCGAACTTCCTGGTGCTGGCCGTCAACTGCACGCACCTGGGCTGCCCGGTCTCGTGGTTCCCGCAATCGGGATTGTTCATGTGTCCCTGTCACGGCGGGGTTTATTACTCCGACGGCGCTGCACGCCAGCGGGCCGCCGCCGCGCGGGCTGTACCATTGCGAGTTTCGCGTTCGCAGCGGGAAGCTGGAGGTTCAGGCTCCGCATTTCCCCACATTGCAAGACACGCTGACCGAGTCGGCGTAGGCCCCTAAAGGTGCGTTCGATGTTCCGGCTCTTTCGCTCGCTGGGTGCCTGGTTCGACTCGCGGCTGGGACTGCGCGCCGTGCTGATGCCCATGCTGGAACATCCCGTGCCTCGGGCAATCGCCGGTCCGATGGGTTGGTGGTACGTCTTCGGCAGTGCGTCGCTGACTATGCTGGCGATTCAGATCATCACCGGCATCGGGCTGGCGCTCGTCTACGTTCCTTCGGCCGGCCAGGCCTACGAAAGCCTGCTGTTTCTCGATTATCAGCAGCCGCTCGGCTGGTTTCTGCGGGCCTTGCACTACTACGCCGGCTCGGGCATGGTCGTGATGCTGCTGGTCCACATGACCCAGGTGTTTCTGCACGGGGCGTACAAGTATCCCCGCGAGCTGACCTGGCTCGTGGGCGTGGTGCTGCTGGTGTGTACGCTGGGGATGTTCTTCAGCGGACAAATTCTCCGCTGGGATCCTGACGCCTACTGGGGTCTGGGCGTCGCTGGCTCGATGGCCGGCCGCGTGCCGGTAATCGGGCCCTGGGTCGTGCGGCTGCTGCTGGGCGGATCGATCATCGGCGGCGACTCGCTGAGCCGGTTTTTCGCGCTGCACGTGTTCGTCATTCCCGGCGCGCTCCTGGCTTTCTTGGGGCTGCACCTGTGGCTGGTCCTGCGGTGCGGGATCAGTGCGCCCCCCGTCCCGGGGCAGGTCGTCGACCCCAAGACCTACGACGCCGAATATCACGAAGAGCTCCGCAAGGGCGTGCCGTTCTTGGGCGAGGCCATGCTGAAAGACATGCTGTTTTCGGCGCTGGCGGTGATCGTGGTGGTGGCGATCGCCGCGTTACTGGGGCCCAAGGGCCCGACCGGCCCGCCCGACCCGACGCTGCCCGGTGCCAATCCGCGTCCCGAGTGGCCGTTCTTGTGGCTGTTCGCCTTGCTGGCGCTGAGCCCGCCCGCGATCGAGACGTTCATCATCCTGGTGTTTCCGCTGTTGGTGATCGGCGCACTGTTGGCCGTGCCGCTGATCAGCAATCGGGGCGAGCGGGCGCCAGCCGGCGGCCGGTGGCCGTACTGCTGGTGGTCGTGATCTACTCGCTGTTGGGCGTGCTGACCTATGAGGGAGTGACGGCCCCCTGGTCGCCGGAAATGACGGCCTGGACCGGCGACCCGGTTCCCGAGCGGATGGTCCGCAATTCGACGCCGCTGGAATTGGAAGGGGCGCTGGTGCTGCAATACAAGAACTGCCGCAATTGCCACGCGCTCGACGGCCTGGGCGGCAAGCGCGGGCCCGATCTGACCACCGTCGGCACCCGGCTCAGCCGCAACCAGTTGATCGACCAGGTGAGCAACGGCACGCCGGGAGGTGGCAACATGCCGGCCTACGGCAAGCAGATGAGCCCGGCCGAGATGACGGCGCTCGTGGCGTTTCTGGTCAGCCTGCGGCCCGCGGGGCAATCGCCGGCCAACGGCGATTGAGTGCCAGACATCCGCGCAATCAGCCGATCGGCGTCACGTCGACCTTGACGCTCAGAGCATGCTGCCCGCCGCCGACGAACACTCCCTGGATCGGGCAGACGTCGCTGTAATCGCGGCCCCAGCCGAGCGTGATGTGCTCCAGGCCGGGGAGCTGATTGTTGGTCGGGTCCAGGTCGATCCAGCCGTGATTGCCGGTGTACACGGCCAGCCAGGCATGCGAGGCATCGGCCCCGACGAGCCGCGGCTGCCCCGGCGCCGGATGCGTCAGCAAGTAGCCGCTCACGTACCGGGCCGCCAGCCCGAGCGAGCGCAGGCAGCCGATCGCGAGGTGGGCAAAATCCTGACAAACGCCGCGGCGCAATTCGAGCACCGTCGCAGCGGCGTGCTGACCGTCGTGGCCGTCGGATCATAGGCAAAGTCGTGATAAATCCGCCCGTTCAGATCGAGCATCGCGGCCAGAATCGGCCGGCGGGGCGTGAAGCTCGGCGCCGCGTAGGCCGCCAGCTCGGGCATCGTCGCCACGAGCGGTGAATCGAACGCGAATTGGTACGTATCGACCAGGTCGCCGTACGAGGGCAGGGCGTCGCGCACGTCCTCCCAGGGGGCCGTGTCGCTCCGGCTCGACCGGCAGCCGGGCCGTCAGGTCCACCCGGCTAACGGTCGAGACGGTCAGCTTCTGATGGGATTGCTCCAGGGCGAAGTTCGCCACCCGATTGCCAAAGTAGTCCAAGCGATGCTCGATCAAAGCCGGCCGCGGCTTGACCCGGAGCCGATTGTAGATGCACGCCTGATGGGCCGAATCGCGGGGAATCAGGTGAACCTGATTGTGGCAGATCGGCACGCTCTCGCTGTAGCTGTAGGTGGTCTTGTGCGTGATCTTGTAGCGCATCAGGCTTTTCTCGGCTCCAGCTCGGCCATCTGCCGCGAGGGGCCGGCGTGGACCAGATAGGTGTGTCCGATCGTGTCCGAAAGACCTCGCAGCAGCAGCACCAGCCGCCGCAGCAGCCGGTCGAGCTTTTCGCGCACGCCCCCCTCGGCCTCGCACAAGCCGGCAATGTCGGCCAGCCGCACGCCCGGTCAGGGCCGAGATGCCCAGCCGCTGCTCCTTGACCGGCCCGGAATCGACTGGTCGCGGGGCAAACCTTCGACATGATCGCTCAACGCGGCCAGCTGGAAACCGATCGAGCGCGGGTTGGTCTCGTCGCTCAGCAGCAGATCGAGCACCGGCGCCGGCTGCAAGGTGGACAAGTACCGCGAGCGATAGGTCATCAGGCTGTCGGCGATTTCCAGCACGGCTTCCATTACCGCGGTTTCGCTGTCGGTCGGCACCACCAGCGTGCTCCGAAGAGGCGCAGCGTGTGCAGCGACCGCTCGATGCGGCGGCCCATGTCCAGGAACCGCCAGCCCTGCGTCGCGGGTCATGCTCTCCATGCCCAAGCCGCTGAACGCCGACAGGTTGATCAGCACCTGGTTGAGCACGGCCAGCAGGTCGCCGGGCTGGACCAGCTCGCGGGCCAGGCTGGGCCGGCGGAAATCCTGCTCGATGCGGTACAGAATCCGCCAACTGTCGATCGATATCCGGTCGCGGACCATCGACGCCATCTGGTACATCGAGCTCAGGTTCGAGCGCAGGCTGTCGGGCCGATCGGTGTCGAACAGGCCGCCGAACAGTTCTCCTCGAGCACCTGGGCCGGCAGCAGCGGGTGCGGGGCCAGGGCGTCGGCCCCTGCCTGGCCTTGCCCGCCCAGGGCCGGAACAGCACGCCGATCTCGGGCAGATCCTCGGTTTCCGATTCGCTGGTCAGCCGGGCCAGGATGCTCCGCAGCAGCCGCAACTTGCCCTCGGCCCGCTCGGCGTTGCGGCCCAACCAGAACAAGTTGTCGGCCACGCGGCTGGGCAACTCGTTGCCGCTGCGGCGCAAGGCCACAGTCCGGCCCGAGGGGCTGAGCAACCTCACCGGCGGCACCGGCCCATCGGACAAGATCCAGACGTCCTTGCTGCCTTCGCCGGCGGCCATCGAGTCGGTCTTCCACTCGCCCGCCGCCGAGACCCGGCACAATCCGCCCGGCATGACCGCGTAGTGGTTGTCGGCCGCCACCAGAAATGCCCGAAACGCCGCCTGCCAGGGTTCCAATCCGCGACCGTTCCAGACCGGCGTGGCCGAGCGATCGATCTGCTCTTGGGCGACGAATTGCCGCGGCCGGCGACGAATCCGCTCGGCCAGCTCGATCCGTTCGGCCACCTTCAGGCTGTTGCCGAACACCGGCTTGATGACCCGCTGCGGAAAAGCGGGCTTGATGACCAGCGTGTCCAGATGCTCCAGCACGTACTGCAGCTCGGCGGCCGGCCGCACCACCAGGTGCGGACCGAGGGCAATTGCAATTCCTCGCCGAGCAGCCGCCGGCACAGATCGGGCAGAATGACCAGCCAGGCCGGAGCTTCGAGCAGCCCGCTACCCAGGGCGTTGGCGATGGCCACGTTGCCGCTGCGAGCCGCCTGAACCAGGCCCGGCACGCCCAGCAGCGAGTCGGCCGCGCAATTCGAGCGGATCGCAATCCTCGTCGTACACCCGGCGGAGGATCACGTCGACCGCCAGCAGGCCGCCGAGCGTCTTGAGGTAGACCCTATTGTCGCGCACCGCCAGGTCGTCGCCGGCGACCAGCGTGTATCCCAGGTAGCGGGCCAGGTAGGCGTCTTCGAAATACGTCGGGCTGCGCGGGCCGGGGCTCAAGAGCACGATCCGCGGATTCTCGCGATGGTGCAGGGCCAGCGAGCGGAGCGTATCGCGGAGCGTCAGGAAGAACGGCGCCAGCCGCTGGACCTGGCAATCGTGATAGACATGCGGCAGCATCCGCGAAATGACGATCCGGTTCTCCAGCGCGTAGCCCGCGCCCGAGGGAACCTGCGTGCGGTCGGCCAGCACCCGCCAGCAGCCGGCCGACGCGGGCCAAGTGGGCCGCATAGACGTGCAGGTAGGTCTCCTGAGGCACGTGCAGGTTGTGGCACGGCCGCAAAAAGGCCTGGTGGGCAAACACGAACTCGGGCGGGATCAGCCCCTCGTGCAGCAGCCGCTGTGGACCGTGCAGATCGACCAGGATGTGGTTGAGCAGCCGGGCGGCTGGACCAGGGCCTTCGACAGCGCCGACCACTCCGCCTTCTCAACCAGCAGCGGGACCGGGTCGAGCTCCCAAGGCCGGTCGCGGCCCGCCGGGTCGGCGTAGAGATTGTAGGTGACGCCGTTCTCGTAGATCAGCCGTTTGGCGGCTTCCCAGCGACGGCTGAGCTCGGCCGGGCCCAGTGCGTCCAAATCGGTGGCGAACCGCTGCCACTGCGGACGCAGGAGCCGGGCCCGACACCATCTCTCGTAGACGCGCTCGGGGGGCCGGTACGCCGCCGCACAGCGTGCTGGCCAGCGGCGGCTCCAAGCCGCCTGCCGCGTCCGTCGAGTGAAGCGTGCTCATGCAGAAGTCCGCCTAAGGGTGAGCCAAGTGAGCAGCTTACGGCTCGCCCGCGATTGGTGCAATAAAGCTTCCGGCATCGTGCCTCGTTGCCCCCAGCCGGCCGGCCCTCGATCGGCAAAGCGCTCCACCGCCCGCAAGCCTCGCTCCGCGTCGCAAGTCGCGCGGGCCAAGGGGCTCCGGTCGAATCTGCGACCTTTCACGCGGCAGTGGCTAGACCTCTCGCGCGCGGCGCATGTCGAGTGTCAGCGGGAAATCGGGATTCGTTTCTTCCGGCGGCGGCTCGAGCGGACCCGGCGTGTGCCCGAAGCGGAAGAAGCGGCCGTTTCGCCGGCTCTCGGCTTCGCTGGCATTGACCGGAAACGTGTCGTAGCTCCGCCCGCCCGGATGCGCGACGTGCCAGGTGCAACCGCCGACCGAACGGCGATTCCACATGTCGACCACGTCGAACACCAGCGGCACGTCGACCGGAATCGTGGGATGCAGGCAATTCGGCGGCTGCCAGGCCCGATAGCGCACGCCGGCCACCGCTTCGCCGGCCACGCCTGTCGGATGCAGCGGCAACCGTCGTCCATTGCAGGTGACGATGTGCCGGCTCTCGGTATGGCAACTGACTTTGACTTGCAATCGCTCCAGCGACGAATCGACGTAGCGGACCGTGCCGCCGCCGCCCGGCTCTTCGCCCAGCACGTGCCAGGGCTCGATCGCGTACCGCAGCTCGACGTTTACCGCCTGCCGGCAGACGCTGCCGATCATGGGGAAGCGGAATTGGAAGTGCGGCGCAAACCACTCCGGCTGAAAGTCGTAGCCCGATTGCTGCAAGTCGCGAATCACTTCCAAAAAGTCGTCCCAGACGAAGTGCGGCAACAGGAACCGGTCGTGCAGGATCGTGCCCCAACGGGCCATCCGCGTCTTATACGGCATTTTCCAGAACCGGGCCACCAGACCGCGCAACAGCAGTTGCTGGGCCAGACTCATCTGCGGGTGCGGCGGCATCTCGAAGCCGCGCAGCTCGAGCAGGCCCAACCGGCCGGCGGCCGAGTCGGGCGAATACAATTTGTCGACGCAGAACTCGGCTCGGTGCGTGTTGCCCGTCACGTCGACCAGCAAATGCCGGAATAGCCGGTCGACCAGCCACGGCGGGCAAGGACGCTGCTGGGCGTCGATCTGCTCGAAGGCAATCTCCATTTCGTACAGGCTGTCCTGCCGGGCTTCGTCGAACCGCGGGGCCTGACTCGTCGGCCCGAGAAACGCCCCCGAAAACAAATACGACAGCGAGGGATGGTTGTGCCAATAGGCGACCAGGCTGCGGAGCAGGTCCGGCCGGCGGAGCAGGGGGCTGTCGGCCGGCGTCGGGCCGCCGAGCACGATGTGATTGCCGCCGCAGGTGCCGATGTGCCGCCCATCGAGCATGAACTTTTCGGCCACCAGCCGCGAGGCTCGGGCTTCTTCGTAGATCGCCGTCGTGACCGAGACCAGCTCGTTCCAATTGTGCGACGGGTGGACGTTGATCTCGATCACGCCCGGGTCGGGCGTGACCTTGATGTGCTGCAAGCGATAGTCGTGAGGCGGTTCGTAACCTTCGAGGATCACCGGCGTGCCCAGGGCGGCGGCGGTTTGCTCGACCGCCGCGACCAGCTGCAAGTAATCCTCGGCCCGGCTCATCGGCGGCATGAACACGTACAGCTTGCCGCCCCGGCTTCGACGCACAGCGCCGTGCGGATGATGCCCGCCGCCGACTGCCCGATGGCCAACTCGGGTAACGACTCCGCGGCAAACCGCGGCGCGGGTTCGTCGAGTGTTGCGACCCCGACTGCTGCACCCGACTCGCCCGGGCTGCTGCCGACGTGCAGCAGGCGGACGTGCCCATGACCGTTGCCGGTCGGCGGGGCGGGCAGGCTGTGCCAGCGGGTGTAATCGGCCAGCGGCGGGCGAACCTCCAAGGGATCGCGCTCGATGACGGCTTGCCGATCGCCCGGGACCGACCAGGGCAGCGAGGCCAGCGGCAGGCGGTAGCCCATCGGCGAATCGCCGGGAATCAAATACATCCGCTCCTGGCGGAAGCTCCAGGGCCCGCTGGTCCACTGGGCCCGGTCGCCGCATTCGCGCGGTTGCAGCGGCAGCGCATAGCCGACGACTTTTTGCAGCCCCGCTTCGAAGATTCGCGCCAGCCGGGTCCGCTCCAGCGGATCGTCGAGCTTGCAATCGGCCAGGTCGACGTTGACCGGCAGCCGCCGCTCCTTGGCCAGGTAGTGCCAGGCGTCTTCGTAGCCGGCCGCGATGTACTGCTGATCGACTTCCAGCACCTCGGCCAGACGCTGAATGAACTCGCGGCTCGTGGGCTCGTCGTAATGCAGATCGTCGCGGCCGTCGCCGACCAGGTCGGGATCGGTCCAGATCGGCTGGCCGTCCTTGCGCCAATGGCAGGCCAGGGCCCAGCGCGGCAACTGCTCGCCGGGATACCACTTGCCCTGGCCGAAGTGCAGCAGCCCGCCGGGAGCAAAGCGATTGCGGAGCCGGGCCACCAGGTCGCCGGCCAGCCGTCGCTTGCGCGGGCCGTCGGCTGTCGAGGTCCACTCGGCGCCTTCCATGTCGTCGAGCGAGACGAACGTCGGCTCGCCGCCCATCGTGAGCCGGACGGCCGAGCTTTCGAGGTCGGCGTCGACGCGTTGGCCCAACCGATCGATCTGGTGCCACTGCTCGCCGGAGTAGGGCTTGGTCACCCGCGGATCTTCGACCAGCCGCACGACCGACATCTGGTGGTCGAATTCGACTTCGCAAGGCGAAACGGCCCCGGTGATCGGAGCGGCGCTCTGGTAGCCGGGCGAAGCGGCCAGCGGCAAGTGTCCCTCGCCGGCCAACAGGCCCGACGTGGGATCGAGGCCCACCCAACCCGCGCCGGGCAAGTAGACCTCGGTCCAGGCGTGCAGATCGCAGAAATCCTGCGTGGGGCCCAGCCGGGCCGTCGAGCGGCTTGACGTCGGGGGCCAATTGAATCAGATAGCCCGATACGAACCGGGCCGCCAGACCCAGGTGCCGCAGCAACTCGGCCAATAGCCAGGCGCTGTCGCGGCACGATCCGCGCCGTAGCGTGAGCGTCTCTTCGCAGGTTTGCACGCCCGGGTCGAGCCGGATCGTGTAGCCGATTGCCTGCTGCACGAGTTGATTCACTTCGACCAGGAAGATCACGCTCCGCCGCCGCTCGCGCGAGACGCCGTCGATCAGCTGCTGGAGCAGTGGGCCGGCCGGCTCGGGCGTCAAGTACGGCTTCAGCTCGTGCAGCAGGGCCTGATCGTACTGGAACGGCCACTGCTCGGCGTACTCGTCGAGGAAGAAGTCGAACGGATTGACGACCGTCATCTCGGCCACCAGGTCGACTTCGACCGTCAGGTGGCTCCGCTGTTCGGGAAATACCAGCCGGGCCAGGTAATTGCCGAACGGGTCCTGCTGCCAGTTCAAGAAGTGCGGATCGGGCTCGATCCGCAGGGCGTAGCTTTCGATCGGCGTGCGGCAGTGCGGGGCCGGGCGCAACCGCACGGTCTGCGGGAAGATCGCGACCGGCCGGTCGTAGCGGTAGGTCGTCAGATGATGCAGGGCAACGCGGATCGGCATGTCGCTTGGGGGCTTTCAAACAGGAAGGATGATTTCGATTTCGCCGCTTCTGCCGCACGCACCACGGGCACCACCCGGGTAGCCGGCACTGCCGGCTCGGAGCGGGCCAGGCGGCACTTGCGGCCCGCCGAGGACGCCCGTTGCCGCCCGCGCCTGTTTTCGCGCGGCTCCGCCGCGGCGCCTTCGCCAAGCTTAGCTCATTGCAGGGCGGAGACCATTTTCGCGCCGCTGAGCTGCTTCTGGGCCATTGCCGCCGGGGCGGGACCGCCGGAGCGGACCGCCACCTTGGCAGCCGCCGGCGAACCGGTCACGAAGAATTCGCCAAAAAAGGTGCGCGAGATTTCCTCGCCCACCCAGTTGAGCTTCGACTGGAAGCGATCGATGAACTCGTGCAATCCCGCCTCGATCACTTCGCTGATGCTGGCGTAATCCAGCTCGGCCCGCAGCCGCCCCAAGTGCTGTTCGGCCGTCGAGTGGTAGGTGCCGCTGGGGCTGCCCGAAATCTCGTGCAGCGACTCGGCGGCCTTGATCAGGCAGAAGTGCATCGCCCGGGGGAATTGCCGGTCGAGCATCAGGAACTCGGCCACCTGCGCGGGCGAGATCCGGCCGTGCCGGCGGCCGGTACATTTCCAGCGCTGGCCGACTTGAGCAGCGCCGCCCATTGAATGCTATCCAGCGGCGTGCCCACCTCGGCCACCGAGGGCAGCAGCACGAAGTATTTCACGTCCAGGATTCGCGAGGTCTTGTCGGCCCGTTCCAGCAGCCGGCCGATCCGGGCAAAGTGCCAGGCTTCGCCGTGCGACATCGTGGCGTCGGTCACGCCTTGGAGCAGATGGCTGGAGAGCTTGATCTCGTTGAAAAAGTCGAACGGCGAAGCCGCCTTGTGCCGCTCGCCGGCCGCCGCGCTGACCATCAGGTAGAACTTGTTGATCGCCTCCCACATCGCCGACGAGATCACTTCGCGGACCGTGCGGGCGTTCTCCCGGGCCAGCCGCAGGCAGGACAGAATCGAGTTGCGGTTCTGCTGGTCGAAGGTCAGAAACTGGATGACGTTCTCCTGGGTGAAGTCGCCATAGCGGTCCAGGAATCCCTGATGGTCGCCCGTGGTGTAGACCAGCGGGGCCCACTGGCTGCCGACGGTTCCCCCCAGGTCGAGCGTCAGGTTGAGGTTCACGTCGATGAACCGCGAGACATTTTCGGCCCGCTCGACGTAGCGGCTCATCCAGTAAACGGATTCGGCCACTCGACTCAACATGCCTCGACTCCGCGTGCCGACGTTGCATGAGAAGACTCGCCTGCTGCTCAGAATTGGGGAACTGCGTCCAGTAGGGGCTGGGCGCCGCCGAAAAATCAGTTCTTCAGAACCCAGGTATCTTTGCTGCCGCCACCCTGTGAGGAATTGACGACCATCGAACCTTTGACCAGGGCGACCCGCGTCAGTCCGCCGGGCAAGACGTATGTCTTGTCGCCACCGTACAGGATATACGGCCGCAGATCGACGTGCCGGCCTTCGAGCTGATCGCCCGCGATCGTGGGCACGCGCGACAGCCCCAGCATCGGCTGGGCGATGAAGTTCCGCGGATTGCTGACGATCCGCTGGCGGCATTGTTCCAGCTCGTCGGCCGAGGCCCGGGGGCCGAGCACGATCCCGTACCCGCCCGACTCGTTGGTCGGCTTGACGACCAGCTTGTCCAGGTTCGCCAGCACGTGCTGGCATTGCTTCTCGTCGCCGCAGATGAACGTGGGCACGTTGTTCAGCAGGATGTCTTCGCCCAGGTAGTACTTGATGATTTGCGGCACGTAGGCGTAGACCGCCTTGTCGTCGGCGATGCCGGTTCCGGGGGCGTTGCAGAGCGTGACCCGGCCGGCACGGTAGACGTCCATGATCCCGCGAACCCCCAGCACCGAGTCGTGGCGGAACGTGTCCGGATCGAGAAAATCGTCGTCGATCCGCCGATAGATCACGTCGACCCGTTTCAGGCCGGTCGTGGTGCGCATGACACGTAGCCGTCGTCGACCAACAGATCGGGCCCCTGGACCAGCTCGACGCCCATCTGCTGCGCCAGGAAGCAGTGCTCGAAGTAGGCCGAATTGAAAACCCCCGGCGTTAGCACCACGACCAGCGGATTGGAGCCGGCCGACGGCGGAGCCACCGACTGCAGCATCTCCAGCAGCCGCTCGGGGTAATCCTCGACCGGCACGATCGACAACCCGTCGAACATTTGCGGGAACGTCCGCTTCATCACCTCGCGGTTTTCCAGCACGTAGGAGACGCCCGAGGGGCAGCGGAGATTGTCCTCCAGCACGTAGAACTCGCCGTCGCGGTCGCGGACCAGGTCGGTGCCGGTGATGTGGCACCAGGCGCCATTCGGCGGGTTCAGTCCCGGCACAGGGCGCCAGGTAGCACTTGCCCGAGTAGACCAGCCAGTGCGGGATCACCCCGTCGCGAATGATTTTCTGATCGTGATAGATGTCGTCGATGAACAGGTTCAGCGCGTGAATCCGCTGCTTCAGCCCGCGCTCGATGAAATCCCACTCGGGAGACTCGATGATCCGCGGAATGATGTCGAAGGGCCAGATCTTCTCGGTGCCGGCTTCATGGCCGTACACGTTGAAGGTGATGCCCATGTTCAGCAGGGCCAGGTCGGCGGCCTTCTGCCGCCGCTGCAACTCGCCGTCGGAGAGCGAAGCCAGCCGCTGGGCCAGCACGGCGCCGCGGGCCCGCGGCTGGCCGTCGGCCTCGAACATTTCGTCGTAGTACGACTCCGTGCGATATGTGTCGAAACGCATGAGGCCTTTGCCGATCTTCGCCGGGGGATCTGGCCCGCCACCAGGCCGGTATCGGAGCTGCGCCGGGGGTGCGCAGACCGCCGGTGCGACTGCCCGGAATTCGGGCAGCCCGCGACCGGTTGTTACGCAACGCAGGCTTCGCAGTCCACAGAAAAACAGATGTTCCGTCATCGTTGCAACTTACATGCCGCGATGCAAGCCGCCCGATTCACGGGTTACAATGGGGGTTGTGGTGCCGGCGAGCCCTTGCCGCGGCAGCACCCGGCCGTGCGCCGGTTCGCACATTCGACGACACTTCCATCCCGCGGAGTTATCAGCCATGGTCGGCCGACGTTTCGCCGGTTGCTTGGGGATCATAGTCCTCTGGTTCGGGGGCCTCGCCCCCCACTGCACAGCCGCCGCGGCAGGCCCGCCGGCCCGCCCCTTAGTGCTGCTGGTCGGCGGCATCGTAGAACAAGTCAACGAACCGTCGCAGGTCTTCGGCCAATTGGAGACCAACGACGACCGCCCGGCTCATTGGAACGGCATGGTCGTGCGCTGGAGGATGCCGGTTACCGATTCGGCGGGGTCTTGCGCCCGGCTCGCTCGGCGCTGGAGCTGCCGCGCGACCTGGACCGGGCCGGAGCCAGCACCAAGCCGGCCACGGCCGACGTGTTCTGGTTGCAGTTTTCGCGCAACGCCGCCACCGACGGCATCGCGCTCGAAGCGCTGGAGCTGGCCAGCGCGATTGCCCGGCTGCGCGAGCTGACCGGGCGGCAGCAGGTGTACCTGGTAACGCATAGCGCCGGTGCGCTGGTCGCCCGGGCGTACTTGCAAAGCGCGTTTCCCGATGCGCTCGCATTCCGCCACGACGTCGACCGCTTGATCACGATCGCCGCGCCGCACCTGGGCAGCGTGCTGGCCGAACACTGGGGCGATTGGCTCGGCACGCGGGCCACCTCGCTCAAGACCACGGCCAGCCTGCTGGGCGACCTGAACGACGAGCTCGAGTTGCCGGCCGACGTCTGCTTCGCGTCGATCATCGTCCGCGGTATCTGGAGCGACGTGCGCGGCGAGGGGAGCGACTACGACCATCTGGTTGACCAGGATTTCCTCGATCCCCTGCCGGTCGATTTCCGTCTGGGGGGCGATCAAGTGCTCAGCGTGCGAACGCAGAACCTGCGGCTGGCCCGGTGCGCCGCCCGCTATGAAACGTCGACCGGGCGGGCCGTGCAGTACGTCGTCGCCCGGGTTCCAAAGCGGTCCAGCGAAACGATCCACACCGCCGCCTTGGCCGACCGCCAGGTTCAGCAGTGGGTCTGCCGGCTGCTGGCCGACGACGGCCAGTGCTGGACCGGGTTTTCCAGCCCCGAGTCACGTGCCCAGTGGCTCGAGCCGCAGGCCGCGGCCCACGCCTTCTCGCTGCTCGAAGAACAGACGCGACGTGACCACTGGGGCGGCGGCTTGGAATCCGGCAAGCTCGCGGTCGTCGCGGCCGGCGGCGACGGCGCCGAGCTGGTCTATCATTACGAGGGCCAGGCCACCTGGCGGCGGCATTGGGTCGGAATCTTCAGCAGCGAAGCGCCGGTCCGGGGCGGGATCCGGCTGGGCACCGATTCGTTCGGCCGAGTGCGCTCCTGCCGGCTCGAAACCGAAACGCCGCCGCGTCCGGCCGCGGGCAAATCGATCGCCGCGATCGACTTTTGAACACGCCGGTCGAAGCCGTGGACGTCACTTGGCCGCAGAGGTTCCGTTCAGGGCCCGCAGCGCTTGCTGAGCATCTTGAATCTCGGCGGCAGCCTGGGCCACTTCGTCCGCCAGCGGCGCCGACGTCTTGGCCGGTTTGGTATGCGAGACGTTCTGAATCGTCTTGCCGACCGCGTCCCACCAGTGATGCGGCTGCGCCCGGCCGGCTTCGGCCGCGCGGGCCGCGACCCGGGCCAGCGCCAGCTGCTTTTCGGCCAGCGTTTCGGCCGCCCGCCGGGCCTGGCTGTCGCCGTCGAGATAAATGCCGATCGTGAACCGGGCCGAGCCGGCTGTCACCTCGGAGTCGAGCGAATGCACGACCCCCGGCTTGCGGGCCAGCGCCGAGCAAGTCAGCTGCAAATAGTCGCCGCGGAAGCCGGGCGGCACTTCGAGCTGGCAGACGAACTGCCGCGATTTCTGGAGCGACTCCTGCGAGGAAGGGTGCAGCGTGAAGAACACGCCATGCGAACGATCGAACGTGCCGCTGGCCAAGAGCAAGTTCTTGGGCGCGAGCTTCTTCTCGGTCACTTTCGAGTCGCCGGCATTCTTGGCCGAGGCCTGGATCTTGGCGGTCGGCAGGGCATACTCGAGGCTCAGCGCGCCGAAGGCCTGGTGCTGCTCGACTTCGATCACGCCATCGACCGCCTCGCTCTGCAAGGTCGTCGAGGGCGAATAACCGACGATCGACAGCTCGCGATCCGGGCTCCAGATTTCGATCGTGATCTGCTTCAGATCGGCTTCGTTGCCCGAGACACGGGTCGAAAGATCGAACGTCACCTCGACGACGTTCGCGCCGGGATGAAGCTTGGCTGCCTCCGCGCCGCTGACGGGCCGGCAGGCCGCTTTGGGGGCCAGATCGAAGCTGACTTGCGGCCCGGCGGCCGCGCAGGCGGAAACCAGCAACACCGCCGCCGCCAACGACCGAATCACCGCCCCAACCACCACACCTGAGCGCAGACCGAATTGCGAGCGCGACATGAGCGTTCTCCTCGTTCACCGCAGGCCAGGCAGCAGGAGGCCTCGACGCCGGGCCGGTCGGCTGGCGTCGATCCGACCGTTGGGCTTTTTCGCCCGCGAGTCGCGTCTGCGCCGACCTGGCTGCTGGCTCAAGGCCCGCCAGAACTGCACGATGGGGTGAGCCCTGCCTGGCTCGGCAACGAGGCGATTTCCTGTCGCCCTCTGAGTCAATCATTCCGGCGGCCGGCCGGCGGACAAGATCGCTGGCAACCAACTCGAAAAAGAATCTCGCGCGCAGCATCGCTCTACGACCGCTCTGGCCGTCAGGCTGGGCAAACTTTAACATCTGCCTAGCCGCCATCAGGGGCCCGATAGCGGACAAAGCCGGACAGGCTGTGCCCGGCCGCCGCGCTAAGATCCCAAGGAATTCGCCGCGCTGGATCGGTCCAAACGCCGCGGCGACCGGCGCGGAATGCGATTTTTTCTTGCTCCCGTGGCGTGCGGCGCTTAGTTTGTTTACCAGCCGTCCGCGAGATCGTTGCCGGCCAGCGCCACCCACCCCGACCCAGGTGCCCCCAGCACCTGGGTAGCATGGAGACTCCCGTCATGTCCGTTGCGCCGCGTCTGTTGTCCGTTCTGGTTGCCTCGGTCCCAGTTCTGCTCGCACCGGCCTTGGTCCGCGGCGGCGAGCCGAAGATCGCCGGCGCGCTGCAGCCGTTCGTCGACAATGGCACGCTGGCCGGCGCGGTGCTGCTGGTGGCCTCGCCCGACAAAGTGCTCAGCGTCGACACCGTCGGCTACGCGGACGTCGGCGCCAAGACGCCGATGCAGCCCGACGCGTTGTTCTGGATCGCCTCGATGTCCAAGCCGATCACTGCCGCCGGCCTGATGATCCTGGTCGACGAGGGCAAGGTGCAGCTCGACGACCCGGTGGAGAAGTATCTGCCCGAGTTTCGCGGTCAGATGGTCACCGACGAGGCCGGCGGCGATCGCACCGTGCTCCGCAAGCCAGTCCACCCGATCACGGTCCGCGAGGTGATGTCGCACACCAGCGGTCTGCCGTTCATGTCCCCCTTCGAGCAGGCGCGGGGCCACATCGATACGCTGCCGCTGCAAACCGCGGTCGTGACGTATGGCCTCGGCCCGCTCAAGACCGACCCGGGCACCAAGTACGACTACTCGAATGCCGGCATCAACACCGGCGGCCGGATCATCGAGGTCGTCAGCGGCATGCCCTACGAGGAGTTCCTGCGGCAGCGCCTGTTCGAGCCGCTGGGCATGAAGGACACCGTGTTTCTGCTCACGCCCGAATTGCAGGCCCGGTTGGCCAAGACCTATAAGCCCGGCCCGAACAACATGGGCTTGGAAGAAAAGGGGATCGATCAGCTGTCCTACCCGCTCACGTCCGACGAACGCTATCCCTGCCCGGGCGGCGGGCTGTTTTCCACCGCGGCCGACTGCGCCGCCTTTTGCCAGATGGTGGCCGGCGGCGGGATGCGTGACGGCAAGCGCTATCTGTCGGAGGCTGCGGTCCGGGAAATGACGTCGACCCAAACCGGTAAGCTGCTCGACGCCAACGGCGAGGGCGGTTACGGACTGGGCTGGCAAACCAGCCGCAAAAACCCTGGCCCCGACGGCCCAGTCATTCCGGGCAATTGCGGTCACGGCGGCGCCTACTCGACCAACATGTCGATCGATCCCGTCAGGCGGCTGATCACGGTCTACATGGTGCAGCATGCGGGCTATCCCGGCCCCGACGGCGGCAAGGTCCATGGCGCATTCGTCAATGCGGCGGTCGAAGCGTTCGGCAACAAATAGACTGTGCAGCCGGGGGAAACGAAGCCTTGAAACCGCTAGCGTTGTTGCTGGCCGCCGTTGGGTTTGCGCTCGGGACGGCGATCGCGCTGGCCCTGATCCGGCGGTTCCAGATCGGCGACGATCCGCTGGCCTGGATCGTCGGAGCCACGGTCGGCACCCAGGCCGGGGTGGTCGCCCACAGCCGGCAGCCGGGGGCCGGCAGGGTTGGCGAGCCAAGCTTTGCCTGGGGGCCGTGCTAGCGGCGAGTGCCCTGGCGGTGGGCCTCGTCCTGCCTCTGGTCGACCAACCGCTGACCCATCCCGAGATCACGCTGCCCGTGGCGATGGCGGGCTCGCTAGCGTTTCCGTTTGCCCTCTTTGGGTCGCTTTGGTGGCGCTGGGAAAATCGTCCCAACCTCCGGGTTGATCGTCGCGCAGTGCCGTGCTGGGCGGCCGTGAAAGGCGCGCGGCAAAGTTCCTTTGCGCAACTGGTTGCGCTGCCGCTGCTGGCGTTCCCCACAGGGGCGTCGGCGAACAAAAAAATCCACCGCCAGAAGGTTAGTTTTCGTCCAGGTTTGCCAAGTTCGCCGTGCAGCGTTTTGGCCACTCCGCTAGACTACAGATGGTGTGGCCTTTTGCAGTCAGGGATGAGTGCAAAATCGACGCGGAGGAGTGCAGGATGAATCGTCGCTGGAATGTCATTTCGACGCTGATGATCAGCGCCGGTTTGACCGTAGTCGGCCTTCTGGGCGGATATCTGTTCCACCTGCGTCAGCAGGCCATGGCCGCCGGCCCGGAAATCTGGGGTCCCCAGCCCGGTGGAACGCTGATTTTGTGCGGCGGCGGCAGCGTGCCCGACGTCGTCCGCGACCGCTTCGTGCTCTGCGCCGGCGGCAAAGAGGCCCGGATCGTCGTCATCCCGGCCTACCATCCCAATCCCAAAGAACGGGCCAAGCTGAAAGACTTCTGGACGGCCTGCGGCGTGGCCTCGGTCGAAGTGCTCAACGCCAGCAGCCGCCAGGAGGCCGACAGCCCGCAGATGGCGGGCGCCATCGCCAACGCCACGGCCGTCTGGATTGGCGGGGGCAATCAGGCCCGGCTGGCCGACTTGTACGTCGACACCCAGATCGAAAACGAACTCCGGGCCCTGTTGGAACGCGGCGGCTGTGTGGGTGGCGTCAGCGCCGGGGCCGCCATCATGACCCGGGTGATGATCGCCGGCGGACACAACCCGGTGATCGAGCAGGACGGGTTCGACCTGTTGCCCGAGGCGGTGATCGATCAACACTTTTTCCGCCGCAACCGCACCCAGCGGTTGCTTGAGGTTCTGTCCCGCCATCCGGATTTGATCGGCGTGGGCATCGACGAGCACACGGCGGTCGTTGTGCAATTGCAACGCAAGCACTGGAGCGTGATCGGCCAGTCGTACGTCATGGTCTGCCTGCCCACGGAAGACCGCTTTCCGCGGCTGGAAATCCTCAAGTCGGGCGAATCGACCAACATCGACGTGCTGAAGGATTATCCCGGCACGACGGCCATCCAGTCCGACACCTTCCTCGACGCGCTGTTCGGGATGGATGCGGGGCGATAGGCGTGCAGCGCGGCAGCAATTGAGATCTTGCCAACGAGACGGCAATCGCCGAGCGCTGCGGACTCAAATTGCGCGCGGCCAGTTGACATCGCAGCCGCCAATCCTGGGCCGCGCTGCCGCAGAGCAGCCAGGCGCTGGTGCTGCGACGAATTCGGCGCTCTATTTAGGCCCGGCGGCCCCGCGATATCCGGAGTAGAGCGGCAGATGCCGGTAATAGACTTCGAGCATGTAAGTCGACAGGCAGGTCACGTACAGCCGTCCGGCGGTGCTACCCCACTTGTCGCCGGCCGGGTCCCAGCTGCCGGCATTGGCGCCGTTCTTGACCTGATGGCTGGGAACCTCCTGTTTCATCACATTGTTCCACTGGTTCCAGATGTCGCCTTCCATGTGGTGGCAGGCCTGGGTGGCGTAGTACCAGTAGTAGACGTCCCGATCGGGGCCGTTGTAATTGACCCGGTGCTGGTTCAGCGCGCTGACGCCGTCGATCAACCGCTGGTCGTTCTGCTTCCAGCCCAGGTATTCGCGGCACAGGTATCCCTCGGCCGTCACGGCCGGCGTGCTGAAGGTGCCCACGGTGTAGGCATACTTCCCGTCGGGCGTGGCCGCGGCGTCGAGATAGCGCGAAATCTTGTCGAGCGTTTCCTGGGGGACGTCGAGCTTGGCCATCCGGGCGCTCTGGAGTGCCATCA
The DNA here is from genome assembly GCA_963828155.1 of uncultured Planctomycetaceae bacterium. Taxonomy (GTDB): domain Bacteria; phylum Planctomycetota; class Planctomycetia; order Pirellulales; family PALSA-1355; genus CAWCAX01. The sequence goes on along the minus strand of CAWHDQ010000001.1, from coordinate 743,886 downwards.
CGTACCAGCCGGTCACTGAAGTGTCGGAATCCACCTTCGGCGTATAACGCCAACCGCCGCCGGCGGGATCCTGAGCGTTGATCGCGTACTTAATCGCCAACTCGGCTGGGCCGCGGTACTGCGAGTCGCTGGTCATCCCATACAGCTCGCAAAGTGCGATCGTGCATTGAGCCTGGGCGTAGAGTTTCTGGTGCATCGAAGCATTGCGGACGAAGTCGCCGTCCTTGCTTTGCTGTTTGAGCAGCCAGTCCCAGCCCTTTTTCACGACCTTCGCATGCTGGCCCTTCTGATGGGTGGTGCCGCGGCCCTGGAAAGCCAACAGCGCCATGGCGGTCGCGGCGGCGGGGTTATCTTCGCCGGCTCCGTCGGGGTAGGGGCCCGACAGGCTCCAAGAGCCATCCCCCTTTTGCTGTTTGACGAGCCATTCGAGCGCCTTGTCGACGGCGACTTTCGGTCGTGGCGTTGCCGCCGTAGCGGCCCAAGAGCACATTGCGACTGCCGACCTGGCGGCCGCTCAAGGCCAGGCCAATCGCCGGGGCCTCGACGTCGCTGGCGGCCCACTTGCCACCCGGGGCAATCTCCAGCGAAGGCATCGGGGCGGCGAATGGATCGTCGACCGGGGGCAGATTCGAAGCCACGATGATCTGCTTGTCGGCGGTCGGATCCTGCATGTCCTTGCTGCCGCCCCCTTCCAGCACCGAGGGGTCTTTGAGCTGCTCGCCGAGCTGCTCGGCATACCGCATCGGCTCGGCCGAGATCTCGACCTCTTCGACGTGCTGGGTCACGGCCTGCACGGCCACCCAGACGCCCAGAATGATCAGAATGAAGGAGTGGAACGAGGCGCTCACCAACCAGGCGGGGGCTTGCTTGAAGAAGTCCCGCCACATCTTCTCCGTGCTGTCTTCGTCCTCGTCGTCGTCGTCCGCCTGGCCGGCACGATTGCCATTCTGGACGGGAATCGGCCGCGAAGAGACTGGCACCGGCGCGTTGGGCCGCCGCTGGGGTGCCGCGGCGGCACCGGCGCGCCAGCGGCGCCGGCGGGAACCGGCCGACTGGCTCCGTTGGCCCTGGGATCGACCGCCGCTTGCCGGGGTTGGTAGCTCATGATTGGATCCGACCAAATCGCGGGAGAATTCACGGCCACTCGGCCGCCATCGCCTCATTCTACGCTCACCGACGCGGCGAGCGCTAGCGGTATTTTCGCTTAAACCACCCCAGCCCCGGCGAAAACGTCCTGCCGCGACGCTCGCGAGGCCGACCGGGCGGGCCCCCCGCAGCCTTTTTTTCGCGTCCTCACGCTCCTTTTATTGCCGGCCGGTCACTCCCTGGCCGCCCATTTGCCGGCAGACCATCCTGCTTTTGGTCCCGCCGGCTAACGTTTGTGCTTCGTGTCCAGGGCAATCTTGTGCAATCCCAGCGAGCTGAGCATATCCATGACGTTGATTACTTCGCCATAGGGGATGCCCCGGTCGACCGCCAGCGAAATCTCGGTGCTGCCCGGATCGAGCGTCTGCAACTTGGCCCGGATCTTCTCCTGGGTCGTCGGCGACTCTTCCAGGTAGAGCACGTTCTTGCCGTTCTCACGCTTCAGGGCAAACCGCAGGGGCTGCCCTTCGGCATCGATCGCGGCCGATTCGGTCTCGGGCACGTCGACCTGCACCGGCGCCGAGCCGACGATCGTGGGCATGGTGATCATGAACACGATCAACAGCACCAAAATCACGTCGACCAGCGGCACGATGTTGATATCGCTGACGACTTCGTCATCGCCCGAACTGACGCTACCGGCCATCTTGCCACTCTCCGCGGGACGATCCGTTGCTTACTGCCGCTCACCGCCAGCCCACGCTTGCTCCCGGATGGGAGGCTTTACTGACTGTGCTTGGTATCCAGCGCGATCTTGTGCAGACCGAGCGAACCGAGCATGTCCATCACCTTGATCACTTCGCCGTAGGGAATCACCCGGGCTGCCGCCAACGAAACCTCGGTCGAGCCGGGCACCATGTCCTTGACCACGGCCTTGAGCATCTCCTGGTTCGTCGGCTTCTCTTCCAGGTACAGAACGTTGGCATTGCCTTCCCGCCGCAGGGCGAATCGCAGCGGCAGCGACTCGGCGTCGGCTGCGGCGGCTTCGACCTCCGGCAGGTCGACCTTGATCGGCGCCGAGCCGACGATCGTGGGCATGGTGATCATGAACACGATCAGCAGCACCAGGATCACGTCGACCAAGGGCACGATATTGATTTCACTGACGACCGCTTCGTCGCCCGATTTGACCGCACCGGCCATGGTCTGGCTCCCCCGTTACGACGAGACCGGTTACGACGAAACCTTGGCCGCGGCACCCGCGGCGGCCGCCTGCTGCGCGGCCGCCCGCGCCGCCTGTTGCTGCTGGGCCGTGCGCGCTGGGCGGTTTGGGCCGCCGGCTTGTCGCCGTGCGAGATGTGGGCCAGCACCTCCTGGCTGAGGGCTTCGACCTGGTCCATCGTGCCCTTGACCTTGCGCGAGAAGTAGTTGTAACTCACGACCGCCGGAATGGCGACGCTCAGACCGAAGGCCGTGGCGATGAGGGCCTCGAACACGCCCGCCATGACCGCGTTGGCGTCATGGCCGCCCCCTTCGCCGCCGCCGCCGCCCGTCAAATCGTGGGCGGCTTTGATGATACCGAGCACCGTGCCCAACAGCCCGATGAACGGCGCGTTACTGGCAATCGACGCCAGCACCGGCAAGCGGGAGTCGACTTCTTTCTTGGTTCGGGCTCGGGCCGCGGCCATCGCCCCCTCGCAGGCATGGGCCCCGCGGGTAAAGGCCATGAGCCCGGCGGCGACCACGACGTGCTCGATCGATTCGCCGGTTTGCACGGTGGCATACGCCTGCTTCAGGTCGCCGGCCCGCAGGAACTGATCGATCACGCCGGCCAGTTCGTCGCCGTCGACGAAGTGCCGATGATAGTACAGCAGTCGATCGACGATCACGGCGACGTTGACGAAGCTGAGCAGCAACAAGATCCACAACACCCATTCGCTGCCGGCGAACGCAACCTTGAGCAACATCTGCGTGAGCATGAGATCTCCTGAACCTGCGGTTGAGCGACTGTTCCGAATTGTCTGGCCGGAGGGCGAACCTGGCGGGCTCGAACGGCTGGCCGATGGCCCTCGAACCCCACGTGCGGACCGCAGCCGGCAAAGCGTCGGCAGTCCGTGCAGCCTGCCGGCCGTGAATGACCGAAAAGCTGCCCACCAACCTGTTCCCAACGAGTGGCGGCGCCGGAAAGTGCCTCTGGCTTTCCTCGGCCGCCTGCGTCCCGTGCAGTCCTAGCCTGCCACGGATCGCACACCCCCAAACCTCGATTTCCGGCGCGACAAGCAGGCTCCGAACCGTAGCCCGGAGGGCCTCGATCCAGGCCGGAAATCGCCGGCGCGGAGGTGCCGCCGGACAGATTCAGTTAGTATGTGCGATGCCGCTAGCCGCGCCAATAACCGGCCCGGACTGGCCGGAGCGAAATGTGCCTCTTCTTCCGCCAGGGGTTACTTCGCTGGCAACTGTGCCGATTATTCCACCCCGGACCTCGCCCGAAGGGTGCCCGTTCGCCGGGCCGGAGCCATTCCTGCCGCCCCCGTCGAACCTGACCTTCAACGGGCAAATGGGCCGTACCGGGGGGCCAAGCTGGAAGGTTCGCAGCCGGCGGTCCCCTCCGGGCCGGCCCCGAAGATATGCCCCCCGGGCACCCCCGGTGCGTTGACGCTGGATTTGCTGTGGCGATGATTGAGAAAGCTCAAAATCTTCGCACACCAACAACTGGTAGCATAGGCGGCAGTCGCGGCTGGATCGCTTCCCCCCCTCCCGTCGAACCGCTTGGAAAGAGCATTGATGCCGAATCCTTCTCCGCGCTGGCCACGCCGGGGCCTGAGTTATTGGCTGCCGGCAACGGCGGCAGTCTTGCTGCTGCTCCCGCCGAGCATCGCCCCTGGGCAGGTCACAACGCCCCCCGTCCGCAGCCCCAAACCCCTGGTTGCGCCTCCGACAGCAAAACCGCCGGCTAGTCAGCCCGAGCCCCTAGCGGCAGCGGAGGCACCCCCACCCGACTACGAATGCCGCTTCGCAGCCGGGCCGATCACGATCGACGGCCGGGCCGACGAGCCCGCCTGGAAGCTGGCCCAGGTGATCGACGATTTCCGCATGGCGTGGGTCCGCAAAGGCGAGACCAAGCCACCCACGGCCACGCCGGGCGCGGATGCTCTGGGACCGCGAGTACCTGTACTTCTTCGCCGAGATGGAAGATTCGGACGTCTACGCCGACATCAAGCAGCACGACGGCACGATCTGGAACAACGACGTGATCGAGCTGTTTCTCAAGCCGGCGCTCGACAAGCCGGGCTATTACGAGTTTCAGATCAACGCGGCCGGCGCCACGCTCGACATGTTTCTGCCCCGCCGCGGGGCCGGCGGCTACGACCGCTTCAAGGACGATGGCGATTTCGAGTTCCCCGCCGCGGTGAAAATCCAAGGGACGCTCAACCGCTGGACCGACACCGACACCGGTTGGAGCGCCGAAGGCCGGCTGGCCTGGAAGGACTTTGCCCGCACCGGCGGCCGGCCCAATCCGGACGAGCGGTGGACGTTCGCCGTTTGCCGCTACGACTACTCGGTCGATTTCGAGGGCCCCGCGCTTTCGTCGAGCGCGCCTTTGAAGACCAATCCCACGCCGATGTTCCACTATTTCGAGGACTACGCCCCGCTGCGGTTCGTGGGCCCGCGCGAATCGCCGCGGCTGCAAGGTGCCCGACCGCCGGCCTTGGAAGGCTGGTCGGCGCCCAAGAACCTCGCGCGTGGTCGGCTCGCCCGACCCGCCCAAGCCCTACGTCACCGAGCGGATCTTCGCCGATTTGCCGCTCGAGATGCCGGTCACCGTGGCCCGGCAGCCTGGCAGCGAGTGGCTCTGGGTCGCGACGCAGCCTTACTCGTATGCCCCGGTCACGCTCCGCCGGTTCAAAGATGCGCCCGGCACGAGCGAGCTGGAAACGCTGCTCCCGCCCGCCGGCGACGCGGCAATCTACGACATCTGCTTTCATCCGCGTTTTGCCGAGAACGGTTTCGTCTATCTGGGCGGCAACGGCTCGTACGGCGGAGCCAAGCGGTCGCGGATCACGCGCTATCGCGTCGAACCACAGCCGCCGTACCGCTTCGACCCCGCCTCGGCTACGACGATCATCGAGTGGGAGTCTGACGGCCATAATGGAGCCGCGCTGGCCTTCGGGCCGGATGGCCTGCTCTACGTGACCAGCGGCGATGGGACCAGCGATAGCGACCTGAACCTTCGCGGCCAGAGCCTGGCCGAGCTGACCGCCAAGGTGCTGCGGATCGACGTCGATCATCCGCCCCCCGGCAAAACCTACGCCGTGCCGACCGACAACCCGTTTGTTGGGCACGCCGGTGTCCGGCCCGAAACTTGGGCCTACGGCCTGCGCAATCCCTGGCGGATTTCGATCGATCGGCCGACCGGTGACATCTGGGTGGGCAACAACGGCCAGGACCTCTGGGAACAGGTCTACCTGATCGAGCGCGGCGCCAATTACGGCTGGAGCGTCGTCGAAGGCACGCACGATTTCTACGCTGATCGACAGCGAGGCCCGCGGCCGTTCAGCCGGCCGATGGCCGATCACCCGCACAGCGAAGCCCGCTCGCTGACCGGCGGCATCGTCTATCGCGGTGACCAGCTGCCCCAGTTGACGGGGGCGTACGTCTACGCCGACTACTCGACCGGCAAGATCTGGGCCCTGCGGCATGAAGGGCGCAAGTCACCTGGCATCAGGAAATCGCCGACACCCCGCTCGCGATCACCTGCTTTATCGAGTCGCCCGACGGCGAGATCTGGCTCACCGATCACCTGGGCAAGGCGATTCACCGGCTGGTCAAAAGCCCACCGCCCGATGCTGCCGAGTTGGCCGCGGCGCAATTTCCTCGACGGCTCAGCGAGTCGGGCTTGTTTCGCAGCGTGCCCGAGCACGCGCTGGCCGAGGGCGTGATTCCGTACTCGGTCAACGCCCAGCTTTGGTCGGACGGGGCGTACAAAGAGCGGTATCTGGCGCTGCCTGACCGGCCGGACGACGATTGCGGGATCGGCTACACGGCCAGCGGCGGCTGGAACTTTCCCAACGACACGGTCGTGGTCAAAAGCTTCGCGCTCGAAGCCACGGCCGGCGATCCGGCCTCGCGCCGCTGGATCGAGACGCGGTTTCTCGTCCGCCAGCAAAACGAATGGGTCGGCTACTCGTACCGCTGGAACGACGAGGGGACCGACGCCGCCTTGGTCGACGCCGTGGGCGCCGACGCCGAGTACGAAATTCGCGACCCTGCGGCGTCCAGCGGCAAGCGACTGCAAGCCTGGCATTTTCCCAGCCGGGCCGAGTGCATGACCTGCCACAGCCGGGCCGCGAATTTCGTCCTCGGACTGCAAACCGCTCAGTTGAACCGCGATCACGATTACGGCGGGCGGAGCGACAATCAGCTGCATGTGCTGGAAGAGCTGGGGCTGCTCAAGGTCAACTGGTCGGGCGAAATCTGGGCAACCGAACGCAAGGCTTTCGTCGACGCCGCCCGAGCCAGCGCCGGCCCTGCGGCCTATACGCCCGAGCGCGAGGCTCAGATCAATCGCGAAGCGGACGAATCGCTCAGTCGGCGGTTCGCCACCCGCGACCAGCGGCCGGCGCCCAAGTATTCTCCGCTGTTGCCCCTGTCACCGGAAAAGCTGCCTCGGTTAGCCGATCCCCTCGATTCGACGGCACCGCTGGCGCAACGAGACCGCGCGTACCTGCACGCCAATTGCGCCCAGTGCCACGTCGAGGCGGGCGGCGGCAATTCGCGGATCGATCTGGCAATCGAGACCCCACTACCCAAGACGCGGCTCGTCGACGAAAAGCCGAGCCATCACACGTTTGGCCTGGCGGACGCCCGACTGATCGCGCCGCAGCGCCGGAGCGATCGGTGCTGCTGCAGCGGCTGGCGATGCGCGGGGCGGGGCAGATGCCGCAATTGGCCACCACGGTTGTCGATCCGGCCGCGGTGCAATTGTTGCAAGCCTGGATCGCCGACTTGAAACCCGGGCCGCCGCCAGAATGACGTCGCGCCGGCAACCAGACCACTCGAAGTAACTCTCCAATTTGGGTTCGTCGCGGCCCGTGACTTCCGTTCCAAGTAAAAAGGGCGTTCCATGCTCGGACGATGTGTGCGATTGTCGTATATCGCTCTGCTGATTTTCGCCGCGCCAGGCGCGGGCAACGCACGCGCTGCCGAGCCGCCGACCGACGACCGCGTGTCGCAGTGGCAAGGACACGAGCGGCGCGACTTCAAAGTGGCCGGTCGCGATTGCCTGCTGATCGTGCCCAAATCGCCCGCCGCCGGCAAACCGTGGATCTGGCGAACCGAGTTTTTCGGACACGAGCCGCAGGCCGATCTGGCGCTGATCGACCGGGGATTTCACGCCGCCTACATCGACGTGCAAAACTTGTACGGGCGCACGGCGGCGTTGGACCTGATGGACGCCTACTACGATCACCTGACCTCGGATCGGGGCTTGAGCCGCCGGGTCGTGCTCGAAGGTTTCAGTCGCGGTGGGTTGTTCGCGCTGAACTGGGCGGCCCGGCATCCCGAGCGGGTGGCCTGCATCTACAACGATGCTCCCGTCTGCGACTTCAAGAGCTGGCCCGGCGGTCGCGGACGCGGCCAGGGCTCGCCCGGCGATTGGCGGCAGTGCCTGACGGCCTACAAACTGACCGAAGAGCAGGCCCTGGCCTATCAGCTGAACCCGGTCGACAATCTGGAGCCGTTGGCCAAGGCCAAGATTCCGCTGTTGCACGTCTGCGGCGATGCCGACGACGTCGTGCCGATCGACGAAAACACCCGATTGGTCGAGACGCGCTACAAGGCCCTGGGTGGCCCGATCACCGTAATTGCCAAACCGGGCGTCGGCCACCATCCCCACAGTCTGGTCGATCCCAAGCCGATCGTCGACTTCGTGCTCGAGCATACCAAGGCCGGCGAGCCGGCCGCGGCGGCACCTTAAACAGATTCGCTCACACCTTGCGGATGAAGACATTGGACTCGGTTTGACACGCGCGATGGCGCAGGCCTAGCCTGACGGCAAGTCGACCTTGCACGCCTAACGACTTCGCCGATAAGACTCCGGCGCGATCCTGCTTCGGTACGCTCCGCCGATGACATTCACCGAAATCCGACCGAACGTCTTCCGCTGGACCGACACCTGCAACGTCTACGTCCTCCGCGACGGCGACGCGGCCGTGCTCGTCGACTTGGGGGATGGCTCGGTCCTGGACGGGCTCGGCTCGATCGGCGTGAAGCAGGTCGACTGGGTCCTGTTTACCCATCACCACCGCGAGCAGTGTCAGGGAGCCGGCCGGCTCGGCCCCTGGCGGGAGCGGGGCACCAAGACCGCCGCCTCCGTGATCGAGCGGCCTCTGTTCGAGCAACCGACGTCGTTCCGCAAGATCCGGCCGACGCTGGGCGACCAGTTCAGCGTCTATGGGGCGAGCTACGTCCGCCCGCCGATCGAGCCGGTGACGATCGACCGCGCCTTCGCCAAGATGGACGACCTCGCCTGGCGCGGTCGCGAGTTCTGGTGCATCGAGACCGGCGGCAATTCGCCGGGGCACACCAGTTATCTCCTGCGGCAGGGGGACGAGTGGCTGGCATTCTCGGGCGACCTGATGTGTGACGGCGCCCGGATGCACACCTGGTTCGACACCGAATGGGATTACGGCTTCGCAGCCGGCATCTTCGAACTGGCCAAAAGCGCCGCGCAAGTCGCCGGCTACCAGCCCGGCGTCCTGCTGCCGGCCCACGGCCCGCAGGTGGAGAAGCCGGCCGACCAGTTGACCGAATACGTCGCCAAGCTGCGGCATCTGGCCAGCCGCTACGTGCGGGGCTACGACTGCAAAACGTTCGACAACTGCGACCAGGACAATACTTCCCGCCCCTCGGCCGTGCCGCACCTCTGGAAGGTGACGCCACACCTGTACAAATTCCGCGGGCCGAACTACTGGGTCAACTTCGCGATGCTGCTGGCCGACAGCGGCCGCGCCCTGCTGATCGATTGCGGGCTGTTCGACCGGGCGTTTCTCGATCAGGCCTTCGAGCGGATGCGCGAGCGCCTGGGACTCAAGCAGATCGATGCGATCTTCGTCACCCACATGCACGGCGATCACGCCTTGGACGCCGGCTACGTGCGCGAGAAGTACGGAGCCAAGCTCTGGACCATGCGCGGTGTCGAGGACAAATTCGAAGCGCCCCTGGGACTACGACCTGGCGGCCCTGCTGCCGGCCTACACCGATCGCGGCAAGGAAGTCGGCCCGCTCAAGTTCGATCGCGTCATCGACGATGGGGCGGTGATCGAGTGGGAGGGCTTTACGCTGGCCGTCGATTGGATGCCCGGCCAAACCAAGTACCACGCTTGCCTGCACGGCGAAATCGACGGTCGCCGCGTGGCCTTCACCGGCGACAACATCTTCGCAAGCACGACCGACACGCGGCAGGGGGGCAACGAGTGCGTCCTGGCCCGCAACGGCGGCCCGCTGGAAGAAGGTTACCTCTACGCGGCCGAGTTCCTACACACGATCATGCCCGACCTGATCATCGGCGGGCATTGCTGGGTGCTGGACCGGCCGGTACACCTGATCCGCCGTTACCGCGAGCGGATGCTGGAGCTGCGCGAGGCCCTGCGGGCGCTGAGCACCGAGCCCGACTACCGCTTCATGTTCGATCCCTACTGGGTGCAGGCCGCGCCGTACCGCGTGGTGGTCGAGCACGGCGCGAGCACCGATTTTCAGATCGTGCTGCGGAACTTTTTGACCCGGCCGGTCGAATATCGGATCGAGCTGCACGCTCCGACCGGACTATCGGTCGAACCCGGCACGCTCAGGGAATTGGTGCCCGGGGGCGCCACGGTCGCGATTCCGGCCCGATTGCGGGCCACGGCCGACGCGTCGCAAGGCGTGCAGATCGTGGCCTTCGACATCACCCGCGACGGCGAGCGCAAGGGCGAACTGTTCGACTTCATCGCCCACGTCGGCAAGCTCGACCCGGCGCTCGACGTGTTCAAGCCAGCCCCGGCCAAGCCGACGTATTGAGCGTCGCGCGGTAAACTCCAGCCTGCGAAATCAGTCGCCGCGAATCCAACCCGGCCTGAATGGCCGGCAGAATGTAGCCCAGGGTTGGAGCGCAGCGAAAACCCTGGGTGCGGGATCGGGACGAAAAGCGTCGGCCCTGACGGGGCCGAGGAATGGTGCCTCGCTCGATGCTCCGCACTTCCATTGCCCCGTCGGGGCAAATCGTTTTTCTTCGCGATGCGGACCCAGGGTCTGCGCTCCGCTGGACCCTGGGCAATGTTCCTTGGGCCCTTCAGGCCAGCCAGCACCTCACAACTCATCCAAATGTCGCGGCCAGTCGTCCTTGAGCAGCCGCGAGAGCGAGCGGTCGGCCAGGATGCGACCGCCGGTTTGACAGCCGGGACAGTAATTCGTTTCGTTGGTGGCGTAGCGAATCCGCTGCACCGGCGCGCCGCAGACGGGGCACGGTTTGCCGTAGCGGCCGTGCACGGCCATCTCGGGACGAAACGCCGTCACATGCTCGGGAAACTCGCCGCCCGCCTCGTCGCGCAGCCGTGCAATCCATTCCCCGAGGACCGCGCGGGTGGCGTGGTACAGCCGCTCCATTTCGTCCGGCGCGAGTTTCTGAGTAAGCGCGATCGGCGAAAGCTTGGCCCGGTGCAGGATTTCGTCGGAGTAGGCGTTGCCGATCCCGCTGAGCAGTCTCGGATCGGCCAGTGCCCGCTTGAGCGTGTGGTTGTCTTGCCGCAGCCGGACAGCGAACTCGTCGGGTGTGGCGGCAAACACGTCGATTCCGCCCGGATCGTGCTCGGCCAGGGCCGCCCGGCCCTGAACGAGATACAGCGACGCCCGGCGTTTGGCCCCCGCTTCGGTCAGCAGCAGCGTGCCGGTGGCGAAATCGAACGCGGCCAGATTGTACTTGCCGGCGAGCTTTGCTCCAGCAGGCTTCCAGTGCAGCCGGCCGGCGATCATCAAATGGAGGACCAGCCACAAGTCATCATCCAGGCCAATGGCAATCCGCTTGCCCAACCGCTCGATCCGGCGAACCGTCTTGCCGGCAGCCGCTTCGATCGGCGGGTCGAACGTGCGGAGCACGAACGGACCGTGGATTCGCACCCGCTCGAGCGTCTGACCGACAATCCGCCGGCTCGAGTGTCTCGATGTAAACGGCGACGTCCGGCAGCTCGGGCATAATCGGGGGCGAGCCCGGGCGGTGTCTAGCTCAGCAGGGCCCTGACCGGCTGGCCCAGGCCGTCCTTGGTCACGTAGAACGGCCGCTGCTCGGTCTCGACGCCGTATTGCGGCGCGATGCCCAGGGCGTGGTAGATCGTGGCGTGCAGGTCGGTCACGGTCAGTGGGTTTTCGAGCGTCGTGAACGGCGACTCGTCGGCCGTGCGGCCGTAGACGAAGCCCTTCTTGGCCCCGCCGCCGAACAGTAGCACCGAGCCGGCCCCAGTGAAGTGCCGGTGCATGCCGTAGTTCTTGAGCTCGGAGATCACGTCGGGCTGAGCCACCTGGTCGGGCACGCGTTTCTCGATCTTGCCCTCGATCAGCACGCTGCGGCTGAACTCGCTGGCCAGCACGATCAGCGTTCGATCGAGCAGCCCGCGCTGTTCCAGGTCGAGAATCAACTGGGCCACGGGAGCGTCGATCTGCTTTTTCAAATCGGCCAGGCGCGTGTGCCCGTTGTCGTGCGTGTCCCAATACAAGAACGGCACGTACTCGGTCGTGACTTCGATATACCGGGCCCCCGCCTCCAACAGCCGCCGGGCCAGCAGGCACCCTTGGCCGAAGCGGCCGGTGTTGTACACGTCGAACGAAGCCTTCGGCTCCAGCGACAGGTCGAAGGCCTTCGCTGCGGGCGAATTGAGCAGTCGGTCGGCATTCTCCAGCGATCGCAGCAGCGACTCCTGCTGGTAATCGCTGCCATGCCGGCCGACCGGGCTGGCCGCAAGCAGCCGGCGATAGGCCTGCTGGCGGTTCTGGAATCGCGCGAGCGTCATGCCCGCGGGCGGGCGGACACTGGCCACCGCGTCGCTCGGGTCGGGCACGCGGAAGGGGCCAAACTCGCTCCCCAGCACGCCGCCGGTCTGAAAGGCCTTCAGCTCCTCGGCCTCGCCGTTTTCGTACCGCTGGCCAATGTCAATGTAAGCCGGCACGGCCGGATCGCGCGGGCCAAGGGCCTGGGCAATCCAAGCGCCGAGATGCGGAGCGGCCACCGTTTGCGGGGGCTCGTAACCGGTGTGCCAATGATACTGATGCCGGGAGTGGAGGATCGAGCCCAGGTCGGCCGCCACCGCCGTGCGGATCACCGTGCCGCGATCCATCACCGAGCCGATCCGCTCCAGCCCCTCGGAGAACTGCACGCCGTCGAGCTTCGTGGGCCGGGCCGGAAACGTGCTAGCGACGTCGGCCGATTTCATGCCCGGCTCGAACGGCGTGTGCCGCTTGGGATCGAACGTCTCGGTCGAGGCCATCCCGCCCCCCATCCAGAGCACGATCACGCTGTCGGCGGTGGCCTTGGAACGCGCCAGTTCCAGATCGGCCGAGCGAACGAGGCGCAGCGCGCCAGCCGTCAGGGCCGATAGCGTTGCAGCGCTGGCGGTCTGCAGAAAATCGCGCCGCGTCCAGGTACGGTTCGGCATGCCATTCGACATGGGATTACCTTGATTGAGATATCAGGGCTGCCTGCAAAAACCCTCACCCTACCTTCTCCCTGACAGGGAGAGGGGTTCACTCGCTCCCTTTCCCTGCCAGGGAGAGGGCCGGGGTGAGGGTCCGTCGTCTTCAGTTTGGTTCGATTTGTCGTCGTTCCCAACTCTTCAATATATCAACTGAAACTCGGGCAACATCAGCACGGCCCAGAGCAGGTCGGCCACGCCTTCGCGCGTGGCGGGCGAGCCGATGAGCGACAGGGCCACCTCGCGCTCGGCGGCGACCGGCGGCCGGGCCAGCGCTGCGACGAATAGCGCGCGTCGACCAACTCTTCGCCCGCCGCGGGCATTCTGGCCAGCCAGCGCTCAGCCCCTTGGCGAAGCAGTTTATCGAGCACGTCGCCGTTGGTCAGCTCCAAGGCTTGCAGTGTGGTGCCGATCGATTCGCGCCGGGTGACGACCTGCTCGCGGTTCGTGCGGCCGAGCATCCGCAGCAGGGCATCGTCGTTGCCCAAGGCGGAGCGAGCCGGTCCGCCCGCCACGGAGCCCAGGGCGAGCTTCTGCAGCCGCTGATCGACTTGCGCGCCTGATACGCGGCTCCCGACTTGGCCAGTTCGACGGCGTGCTGCCAGCCGGTGGTGTCGAATGGTTGATTGGTCCAGGCCGGCTCGGCCCGCTTGGCCCAGAGCCAGGTGGCGTCGGTACCCAAGGTCCAGGCCACGTCATCGCCGTCATAGCCAACGGCGGCCAGGATTGCGGCGGCCGGGTTGCCGGGCCCGAACTGCGCGCCGCGCTTATTCTCGACGTCGGGCCAATTGGTCGCGGCCAGTGCAATCACATTGTCGCCCACGACCAGGTGTGGCGCCAGATCGATTTCGACCGGCTGCTGCCAGTTCTCGCTCTGGGCGACCTGCTTGCCGTTGACATACAACACGAATTCGTTGTCGCACGTGATAACGGCCGGGGCGCGCGTCGGTTTTTCGGTCAGCTTCAGCACTTTGCGCAGCAGGATTCGGCCACCGTCGTCGCTCGCCAGCGCGCCTTTGTGGCTCCAAACCCACTGGGCTTCGACCGCCGGCACTGTCTTGCCGCCGCTGGCGGCCAACTGCCGGGCAGGCGGCTTGACGACGGCCGGCCGGCCCGAATCGTCGACGCCCGAGAGCACGCAAACCGCATCGACGAACTCTTCGGCCGTCATTCGCTTAACTAGCGGGCCGGCAAACGGGCCAGCGTCTTCACCCGGCTTGGGCACGCCCGCCGCTGGCCGGCCGTATGCCTGCGAAGTGCAGATCAGCTCGAGCGTGTGCTTGAGGTCATATTTGTGCTCCACCAGGTCGGTCGCCAGCCAGTCGAGCAGGTCGGCATTCCACGGCATCTGATCCATGTCGTCCAGCGGCTCGACGATCCCGCGTCCCAGGAGCTGGGCCCAAAGACGATTGACGATCGTGCGGGCGAGCCGGCCGTTCTCCGGCTTAACCAGAATGTCGGCCAGTTGCTTCATCCGTTCGGCCCGGGGCGCGGCGGGGTCGATGCTGCCCAGTTCGGGATAGATGAAGCCCACCGCCGCCATTTGGCCGGTCGGCTTGTCGCAGCGGTGAATCTCCAGCTTGCCGTCGGCGAAAACGGCGGCCAGCGAATAGGCTTCGGCCAGCTTCCAATGATTGACGAAGCTGTCGTGGCAACTGGCGCACTTGAGGTTCGTGCCCAGGAACACTTGCGAGAGGTTCTGCGCAGCCTGGACCGGCGGCGTCTGACTGGCGTTCACGACGCCCCGCCAGATGATCCCCTTGGTGAAGCCGGTCGCTCCGGGCACAGGGCTGACGAGCTGGTGCACGAACTGGTCGTAGGGCAGATTGTCGTACAGCGCCTGGTAAAGCCAGTCGGTGATCTGCTCGCGGCCGCCATCGATGAAGCCGGTACCGCGGTAGGCATTGCGCAGCAGGTCGCTCCAGAACGTCAGCCATTGATCGGCATAGGCCCGCTTGTCGGCCAAGAGGCCCGCGACCAGCCGCGCCCGTTTGTCGGACCGCACGTCCCCTTCAAATTCGGTCTGCTGGGACACGCTGGGCAGCATGCCGATCAGATCGAGATATACCCGGCGGACGAAAACCCGATCCGACACCGGCTTGGCCGGCGCGACGTGCTCCCGGGCAAAGTAGGGCTGCAGAATCCGGTCGATCGGGTTGGCCGCAGGGTTGCTCGCTGCCGGCAACTCCGGTTTGCGCGCGGCCAGCGGAGCGCGGCGAAAACCGAAATCGATTTCAGCCGGCCAGGGCATCCCTTGCTCGATCCAGGTCCGCACGAGCGCGATCTCGCCGGCTTTCAAGGGGGCGGCCTTGGCCGGCATCCGGCGGTCGGCATCTTCGGCCGCAATCAGCTCGACGAGCAAGCTCTCGCCCGGCTTGCCGCTGACGGCGGCGGGTCCGCTTTCGCCGCCGGCCAGCAGACTCTGTCGATTCTCCAGCGACAGCCCGCCGCGGTACTTGCCCCGGCTGTGGCACTTCAGGCAGTGCTGCTCCAGGATCGGCTGGATCTGCCGCCCGAAATCGACTTTGGCCGGCTCGGCGGCGGACGGGATAGCGTGGCTGCCAAGGAGCGCGCCGCAAAAAGCGATGAAGAGTCCGGCGGGCCGACGGAATCGCAACCGGCGGGCAGCTCGGGCCGCGTCGATCGCTAAACGCAGGGAAAAAATCATAGGAAAGATCGCGGGAGGCACAGGCGGGGGCAGGGGGCAAGCCGCGACGCGGGGAACTGAGTCCGCATTATGACCTTGGGCAGACCGGCCGCCAAATGGTTTTCGCTCCTGACGACTGCTCGCTTAGCGGCCCCAGCAGGAATCGAAGAACGCCGCGATTTCGCGGAATGTTTCCTGCGATTCGGTGCCGCAGGCACCGCCAGATAGAATCCGTGCGACATGCCCTCGAACACGTGCAGCTCCGCCCGGATGCCGGCCGCGCGGAGCTTGCGGTGGACCAGCACGGTCGAGCTGAGCAGCATGTCGCGGGTGCCGGCCACCAGGATCGTGGGCGGAAAGCCGGTCCAGTCGCCGTAGTAGGGAGACAGGCCCGGCTCGGTCAGCGTGCGCCCGTCGGCATACAGCCGGGCGGCGGCGCCCAACGTGCCGTCGTAGTGCAGCAGCACCTGATCGACCTCTTCCAGCGCCGCAACCGTGTCGCCGGTCTTGGTCAGGTCGACCCAGGGCGTGCCCAAGCCCAGCGCGGCCGGCATTGGCTGACCCTCGGCCCGGGCGCGTGCAGCAGCGCCGCCGCCAGGCCCGCACCGGCCGATGTACCGAACACGCCCAGCTCCGCCGGCCGATGCTCGGCGAGCAAAGCCCGATAAACGGCCAGCGCGTTGTCCAGCGCCGCCGGGAACGGATGATCGGGTGGCATCCGATAATCGACCGATAGCACGCGAACGCGGCCGTGGTGCGCCAAGAGCACCGCTTCGATCGCGCCGATCTCACCCCGCCCGAACACGTACGCTCCGCCGTGCAGGTGGAGCAGGAGCGATTTTGAATTCGCGAGTGGCCCGCCGTCGGGAGTGACGAGATGACATTTGACGCCGCCGACCGTCACGTGCTCCAGCCGCACCGGGCACATGGCCCGGACGGCGCCCAGCAATTCGCGCCGGGCTTCGACGTGCAGCTCGACCGCAGCCCGCCACTCGGCCGCCGTCTGCGGCACCGCCTCGACCAAGGCCGGCAGCGGATGGGCAATCCACTCTTGCATCGCCGGGCTGACCGTCCGCGGCACGGGAATCGTCCGGGCCGGCACCGGCCGGCCGGCGGAGAGGTTTAGTGGTGCGTTTTTCGGCGGTTCCGTAGGCATAAATGTGAATAGATCGCGAGACTGAACCTGATGGGTTGCTTGCGCGGCGCGACCGCGCGGACTTGATCTTAACCGGCAGGCCGAGTGCGGCAAACCGTTGACGCAGCAGGGCGGTGCTTCATGCGGCGCGCGTTATAATCCGGGTAGGGGCGGTAGAGCGGCTACGACCATCGTCCGCGAAGGAGCTCGTTGCGTGTCTCCGTTCGACCTAGCCAAGCTAATCGCCTTCGGTGCGCTACTGGTAATCGTGCCGATCGGATATGTCGTTCTGGTCGCGCGAGCCGAGGCTGCGCAGCGGATTCAGGCGGGTCAGCCGGCCGTCTCGGTTCCTCGAGCCGACTGGCAGTTCGGCATGAACGCGCCGCTGAGCGTCATGCTGCTAATGGGGATGCTCCTCGCAGGCGCAATCAACGGCGGCTACGTCGGGCTAATGTTGGCCGGACTCGCGATCTTCGCCTTGGCGATGGCCAAGAAGGCCCACCTGATCGGACCGATGCTCTGGATGCCACGGGCGACGGTCGCCGAGTGGATTGTGGTGGTGGTTATCTGCGAGATGCTGGCAGCGCTCTTGATGCCGGCCAGAAGAACCCATTGCGAAGGACGGCGCTCCGTGATGCCGTCGGTCCCAACGGCCACCACTCCAGCGGCGACGCCCGCCCTGGACGTTGGTGCCATGGAAGTGCCCGAGGAGTCCGGCGAATGAGCGAAACCAATCAACGCTGGACGTTCTCACTGCGGGCCCTGCTCGGTATTGTTACGACCGGTTGCATCGTGATGGCGGCAGGGGTCGCCTATCCGCCGTTCGGCGTGCTACTGACGATGATTCTCGTCTCCTGCCTCGTCACGCCGCTGATCATCTTGGTCATCAGCTGGCCGATGTTGGTCGTCTTTGGCGGCGTCACCGTCCTGCGCCTGCTCGATCGCTGGCGCCAGCGGGTGATGCTCGCACGACAAGTGCAACGGCCGTGACCCAAGCGCGTTCATGGTTGACGGAAAAGGTTTGCAATCCGCCCCAGAAACGCATAAGCTGCTGCTGATGCTTGGCGGCCGCGCCTGGTTTTGACGATCGCGCGGCCGACCGCGGCTTTGCGTGGAACGCCACCGCCAGAAAGGATCCGCCATGCTCAACGTATGGGGCTCTCACGCGGGCAAGCTGTGCGATGGAATCTCGCGCCGCCATTTTCTTCGGGTCGGCGCCCTCGGTGTCGGCGGCCTGACGCTGGCCGACATTCTGCGGCTGCGGGCTCAGGCCGACACCGCAGCCGGCACTGCCGCTGTCTCCGACACGACGGCCGCCGCGCGGGCCGCCTCCCGGCGCACCAAGTCGATCATCATGGTCTACCTCAACGGCGGACCCAGCCACATCGACATGTACGATCCCAAGCCCGAGGCCCCGGTCGAGTACCGCGGCGAATTTGGGGCGATCCAGACCAACGTGCCCGGCATGCTGATCAGCGAGCTGCTGCCGCTGCAGGCCAAGATCGCCGACAAGTTGGCGATCGTGCGAAACATGCGGTTCCAGCAGCAGGGACACACCTCGCCCGAGTTGTACACCGGCTTCGTCAAAGGAGACCGGCCGGCGATCGGCAGCGTGGTGAGCAAGCTGCGGGCCGATGCCGGCGTGCATGGCGCGCTGCCGCCGTACGTCTATCTGGGCGATGGCAATCACGTCGGGCGCCCGGGCTTCTTGGGCGTTTCGCATGCGGCCTACCAGCCCGGCTCGCAGGCGGCCAACCTGGGACTGGTTAAAGGCATCGATCTCGACCGGCTGGCCGACCGACGCCAGCTACTCAGTTCGTTCGACACGCTGCGGCGCGACATCGACGACGCCCGCGGCAGCGTAGCCGGCGTGGACGCATTCACGGCGAGAGCGCTCGAAATGATCACCAGCGATCGGGCGCGGGACGCCTTCGACGTGAGCAAGGAGCCGGCCCACGTGCGGGAAAAGTACGGCCTGGGCACCGACTATTTGCAAGCCCGGCGGCTGGCCGAGGCCGGTGTGCCGGTCGTCACGCTGACGGCCCGCAACCACAACGTGCCCCAGGGCTGCAACGGCGACTGGGACCACCACGACCACATCTTCAAATGCTTGCGGGTGGTGCTGCCGCAGCTCGATCGCTCGATTCACGCGCTGGTCACCGATCTGCACGAGCGCGGCTTGGACCAGGACGTGGCGGTGGTCGTGTGGGGCGAGATGGGCCGCACGCCCCGCGTCGGCACGCAAAAGGGCACGGTCGCCGGGCGCGACCACTGGCCCGACGCCGGCTTTGCCCTGTTGGCCGGCGGCGGCTTGAAAACCGGCCAGGTGATCGGGGCGACCGATCCACTCGGTCAGCGCCCGGCTGGGCAGGCCAATACCCCGCAAAACGTGTTGGCCACGCTCTACCACGTGCTGGGGATCGATCCGGCGTCGACCCTGCCCGACCATTCCGGCCGGCCGATTTACCTGCTCGACGATCGGCGGCGAATCGAAGAGCTGGGCTAAGGGAGACCGTGTGTTTCGCGTTCAAGGAGGATCAACCATGACGTACGTCCGCCGATTCTTGCACGGATTCGGCATGCGCTCTGGCGCCGCGCTGCAATCTTGCTACTGCTGCTTTCCGCTGCCGCCCTCGTCCGGGCCGGCGACTGGCCTGGCTGGCGCGGGCCGACCGGTTACGGCTGGACCGATGAAGTTGACCTGCCGCTCCACTGGGACGGCAAGACCGGCGAGAACGTCGTCTGGAAAGCCTCGCTCAAGGGAACGACCGGCCACTCCAGCCCGATCGTCTGGGGCGACAAGGTGTTTATCACCACCTCCGACCGGCAAACCCACGAGCAAGAAAAGAACAAAGAGGTTCCCGAGCACCACATCGAGTGCTACGCGGTCGCGGACGGTAAGCTGCTCTGGCGGACGCCCATTCCGCCGGGCAAGGAATTGGCCGGTCATTCGATCTATGCCTCACCCACGCCGGCCACCGACGGCCAGCGGGTGTATGCCTGGTTCGGCTCGGCGGTCATCGCGGCGGTGGACTATGACGGCAAACTCCTCTGGCGTCACGAGCGGCCCGGCCCTTTCGTGCTGAACCCCGGCATCTGCACGAGCCCGATTCTGTACGGCGACACGATCGTGCTGGTGTGCGACCAGGGCGCAATCAAGGCTTCATTCAGGGTCTCAACCAAAGCGACGGCGAAGTCCGCTGGGAACAATCGCGCAAGGGTCTCGACTATTGCAACGCCACGCCGATCCTGATCGACGTCGCCGGCAAGACCCAGCTTGTCGTCGCGGGCTCGAAGGCCCTCTACGGGCTCAACCCGGCGGATGGTGCGTCGATCTGGTCTTGCAAAAGCTGGGGCTTTGGCTGTTCGCCGGCCTACGGGCGTGGGCTGATCTACGCCGACCGCGGCGGCAACGAGCCGGCCGTCTGCGTCGATCCGAGCGGAATGGGCGATGTTACCCAAACGCACGTCAAGTGGCAGGTCGACAAGGTGGCCGGCGATTACGGCTCGCCCGTGATCAGCGGCGATTACATCTATCGACCGTCGAACGACGGCGTGGTGGAATGCCGGGCCCTGGCGACGGGCGAGAAGCAGTTCGGCGGCCGGCTGGAAGGGCTCTCGAAGGTAGCCAGCCCGATCGCCACGGCCGATGGCCGAATTTATTTCGTCAGCACGGGCAACAGCTACGTGCTCAAGGCGGGCTCGACCTTGGAAATCCTCTCCAGCTGCAAGTTGCCGGGGGGCGGAAATGGCTCGTCGCCCGCCGTGGCCAACGGAAAAATCTTTACCCGCGACTTCGATTGGCTCTATTGCTTAGGGCAGTAGGCAACGGTAGAAGGATGGAGCCGCCAAGGGCGCAAGAGAGTCTGGTGCCCTGCGTGGGGAATATCGGCAGCAACCATAACCGACACTCGGAGAACACTGATGCGCACCCGGATCACTGCTCGTTCGTTGACCGCCGCTTGTTCCCTGATCGCGCTGGCAGCGATTGCACTTCCCGCTGCCCGGCTCGCCGCCGATGATGCGACCGGCTGGGTCGACCTGCTGGAGAAAGGCGAGTTCGCCAAGCACTGGACCACCAAGGGCAACTGGGTGACCGGCAAGGAAGAGAACCTGAACCTCGAGCCGCGGCCGGGCGAGTCGGGCTGGCAGCGACTACGACGCCTATCTCTGGTCCAAAGAACAATACCAGGACTTCGAGGTCGACTTCGATTACAAGGTCGCCAATAACGGCAACAGCGGGTTTTACTTCCACGTCGGCGATCAGACCAATCCCGTGGCCGACGGCATCGAAGTGCAGATCTACGACTCGCACCCCAAGGGGCCCGAGGGCAAGCTGAACGACCACGACTCGGGCGGCATCATTCCGGGAATCCCGCCGATCAAGAACGCGGCCAAGCCGGCCGGCGAATGGAATCACTTCCACATCACGTGCGTCGGCACCAAGCTGACCGTCAAGCTCAACGACGTGGTGGTCAACGAGGTCGACATCTCCCAGGGCGCGCTCGGCAGCCGCAAGCCGACCGGCTACATCGGCTTTCAGGACCACGGCCTGCCGCTCGGCCTGCGGAAGATCAAGGTGAAGAAGCTGTAGTCAACGCGCGTCCGCGCTGATAGCCGGCGGTCAACGACCGCCCGGCCGTTGAGGCGAAGCGTCATTGCTCGTCCGCCGGGCGGTCGTTGACCGCCGGCTAGGAGAGATTCGTGCCGTGAGCTGCGCCGCTCACTGAGAAATTAGCACGCAGTGAGCCGCGGCGCTTACTTCGCCTTCACGTCATAGGCCGTCAGCACCTGCTGATCGCGAATGTAGAGCCGGCCGCCGGTCACCACGGGATAGGCCCACGAGGGCTTGCCGTGCCCCGGGTACTTGAAGCGGCCGTGCTCGCGATAGCCCTCGGGCGTGGCCTCGGCCAGGGCCGCTTCCTGCCCCTCGCCCAGCACGTAGAGCATGCCGTCGGCGATGCAGAGCGAACCCTTGCCGGCGCTGCGGGCCTGCCAGGCGATCGTGCCGGTCTTGAACTCCATGCACATCAGCGGGCCGCCGCCGGCCGAGTAGAGATAATCGCCCAGCTTGACGATCCCGCCGTGGTGGCAGGCCATCTTCTTTTCGAAGTAGACCTGCTCGGCCGACTGCACGCTGCCGCTGCTGACGATCTTGGCCAGCCCGCCGCCGGTGCCGTAGGCGCTGGAGGCAAAGACCATGTCGTCCGAAACGATCGGAGTGCAGCAATTGGCCGTGCCGTTGGCCGGTGCCGTGTAGCGCCACAGCGACTTGCCGTCGGTCAGCGAGACGCCGAACACGCTCTGGTTGGCAAATTGCACGATCTGCTTGATGCCCCCGAGCTCGGCCAGCACAGGCGACGAGTAGTGGGCCCCCTCGGTGATCTCCTTGCTCTGCCAGATCAGCTGGCCCGTCCGCTTGTCGAGCGCGGCCAAGGTGCCGGCCTTGCCACCGGGCGTGACGATCAGCTTCTCGTCGACGACCAGCGGCGATTCGGAATAACCCCAGCCGGGCACGCCGCCGCCAAAATCCGCCCGCAGGTTGACGCTCCAGATGGTCTTGCCGGTCGAGGCGTCGAGGCAAGTGACGTCACCGTTGCCCCCTTCGACGTAGAGCCAGTCGCCGTCGACCGTGGGCGTGCCGCGGGGGCCATCGCCCATGCCGTTGCGATAGCCGCCGAACGTGGACCGCAATTCTTCCAGCGAAAGCAGCCCGTCGCCGTCGACCTTGTTGGCGATATGAACCGGACCAGTTCCTCCTTGTCGATCAGGCCGTCGCGCCCCGCCTCGTATTTTTCCAGGGCGGCGGTGATCTCGCCGACCGTCAGGATGTCGTCCCCTTTGTTGGTGGCCGGATCCCGGGCGTCGATGCGGCCGAAGTGCCGCTCGAGGGCCGTGCCTTTGACTTCCTGCTTCGAGAGCTGGCCGTCACCGTTGGCGTCGAGCTGCTTGAAATAAGCGTTGGCCCGGGCGGCGGCCAGTGCGGCGTGATCTGCCTTGTCGGCCTTCGGATCGGCGCTGTCGATCCGCTCGAAGGCATCGCGGAGCAGGTTGCCGGCCTCGGCAAACGAAAGCACGCCGTCTTGATCCTTGTCGAGCTGCTCGAACAGAAATGCGGCCCGGCGGCGGGCGTTGGCGTCAAGCGCCGCGGGGTCGCTGCCGACGGCCGGCTTGTCGTTCTTGTTCCAGTCCCAGCCGAACCGCTGGAGGGCTTCCAGTTCGTCGATCTTGCCGTCGCCGTTCTTGTCGATCTGCTTCAGCTCGCCGGCGATTCGCGTTTCCAGCAGCTGGATGACCGGCGCGGCTGGACGGCCCAGACGACCCGGCCGTCCTTGACGTCCAGTGCCAGAATGTGCTCCACACCGTCCAGATCGCCCTGGGTGAAGATGCGGCCGTTCTTGATCGCGATCGAAGAATAACCGACGCCGACCGTTTCGACCTGCCAGATTACGGCGGGACCGGCGGCGGGCCACTCCTTGAGCAAACCCGTATCGGTGCTGATCCCGTCGCGATTGGGGCCGAGCCACTGGGGCCAATCGCCGCCCGGAGGCACCGCGTCGCCGGCCCAAGTGGCGGAGCACGCAGCGGCAACCAGAAACGCGGCCAGAATGAGGCACGACTTCATGGGCGGGGCTCCTTGCAGGTGAGTCGCGGCAGGAACTCGGGCGGACGAACCGGCTCCGCCAGGCATCAACAATCGCCGATGGATTGTAGCGGTGCGTCGCCCCTTGCTCAAACGAAATTCACCGCGGATTGCGGCTTTCGGGGCGGGGCTTGGCGGTGCCGCAGCGCAGCCAAGAATGGGCCGTTGGTCCTGAGCCGGATGCCGCACCGGAGTGCCGGAAGCATCCTGTCGAGAAGGCCGCTCAATCCGGCCAGGGCTTGCCCAAATGGTTGAACCGCTCGAGCAGGGCTTCGGCGTACATCAAAGCCCGGTCCACATGGGCGAATCCCTCAGCGTCGGGCACGGGATGAGCCCGGCGATGTTGAATGGCCAATTCGAGCGCCCGCTTGAGCCGCGCTTTGCTCGTCGAGTGCAGGCTGACGACCTGCCGCTCGTCCCCGACGAGCCAATTGAGTTGGTTGTGCAGCTCTTTCTGCGCCCGTCATCGCTGACCATGATCCGCAGATCGTAAAGTTGCCCGGCGGCGTCGCGGAGCAAGGCGCCTTTCGACTCGCTGCCGAGCACGCGATAGGCGTCGATCAACTGGACCGGCGCCACAGGCTCGGGCACAGTGGCGGCGGCAGGTTCGTTGTCGACGAACCCGACGACGGCCACGACGCTTGCCAAGGGAATGAGAGCTCCCGCCAGCAGGATATAGGCCACCGCATGATTGAACGCGCCTCGACTCGTGGTCCCTTGTTCCGGGTTTCATTCTAGAAACGGGTGCCCAGAGCGGGTACCGAGCGAACAGGGGGTCGACGTTTTGCCGAAAGGGGGGAGCCCGTGTCGATCAATAAAATCCGGCATTTCCCCAACCTTTAACGTGTACCATCCAAGTACACGATTTTGCCGTGCAGCCGGGGCATAAAGTCGACGGGCGGCGTTCGCGAAGCCAGCCGCGGCGTCGCGCAAGACGAAAGCGCAAGGCCAACATTGCCAGCCGTCGCGCTCGCGGCCGGTCGAGAGAATCGCGCCGCCTGGCCGGAAGGAAGCGGTTATTGCGCCGGGCCGCGAGCCGGCTTGGTGCGGGCGAACAGGACCAGGATGCCGCCGGCGCAGAGCGTGGCGGAGAGCACCAGCAGCGCCGGCGTGTAGTCCTGCAGGTTTTCTTTTACCCAGCCGGTAATCGTTGGCGCCAGCCAGCCGCCAATATTGGCAACCGAGTTGATGAGCGATTCCGCCGGCAGCGGCAGTGCCGCTAAGAAACGAAGGCGGAATGGCCCAGAACGTGGGCAGCATCGACTTCATGCCGCAGAGCGTGACGGTGAGCGCCACGACGTACAGCCAGGGTGACGGGGCCTGCGTCACCGCCAACCAGCCGGCCGCGGCTACGAAGGCCGAGCAAGCCACGTGCCACCGCCGCTCGCCCGTCCGGTCGGAATGCCGGCCGACGAGCAGCATCGCCGCGATCGCGAACACGCACGGGATGTCGGCCAACAGGCCGATCCGCAAATCGCTCGCCTTGGGAAACTGCGAACGCAGGAACTCCGGCTGGAAGAAGCCGAAGGCGTTGTCCCCCATCGCGACGGTGAAGTAAACCGCGATCAGCAGCCACACGCGGCGGTCGGTCAGCGCGGATCGCAGCGTATGCTCGTCGCGCGGACCCAGCGCGCGCCGCTCCTGTTCCAGCCGATCGATGAGCAACTGTCGTTCGCCCGCTCGAGCCACTCGGCTTCCTCCGGCCGGTCGGTCAGATAGCGGAACGTGACGAATCCCATCAGCACCGAGGGAATCCCTTCCAGCAGAAACAACCATTGCCAG
This sequence comes from uncultured Planctomycetaceae bacterium, assembly GCA_963828155.1. Taxonomy (GTDB): domain Bacteria; phylum Planctomycetota; class Planctomycetia; order Pirellulales; family PALSA-1355; genus CAWCAX01. The sequence continues at coordinate 718,876 of CAWHDQ010000001.1, read as the reverse complement.
CTGGTCAGGCCGTTGACGCCGCCCATCCTGTCGAGAATCAAGCCGGAGATCGGCTGGCCGATCATCGACGAGACCAGGCCCGCGACCATGAACCGGGCCACAGCCCGCGCCCGGGCGCGGCGGGGAACCATTGGCTCAAATACAAAATGATTCCGGGAAAGAAGCCGGCCTCGGTCACGCCCAACAGCACGCGGAGCGCATAGAAGCTCCATTTGCCGGTCACGAACATCATGCACGACGAAACCAGGCCCCAGCTGATCAGAATCCGGGCGATCCAGCTGCGGGCGCCGACTTTGTTCAAAATCAGGTTGCTCGGCACTTCGAACAACACGTAGCCGGCGTAAAACAGCCCGGCCCCGAGACCATAGGCCGCATCCGAAAGTCCCAGGTCGCCCATCATGGCCTTCTTGGCCATCGCCACGTTGGAGCGGTCGAGAATGTTGAGCACGTAGAGCAGGAACAGAAAGGGAATCAGGCGGAGCGTGACTTTTCTCAGCACCGCCGCTTCCGCCGCCTGCACTGAATCCGCCGTCGCCATCGTCGCGCCTGCCGAGGGATGTGACCTGGGGAGCCGTGAGTCGCCCAGCCAGCCTATCGCCAGACGATCGGCAAGGGAATAGACTCAGGGCGGAATGCGATTCACCGCTCTGGCCGGGGCGTGGGACGGCTGATAAGCAGGCCCCGGCTTGTTCGCTCCGGGAACCAAACATGGACAAGAAGTACCGCGTCGCGATTATTGGCCGCACCGGACACGGCGACTACGGCCACGACTTGGATCTCTCCTGGCTCCGCGTGCCCACGGTCGAAGTGGTGGCCGTGGCCGACGACGATTCCCAAGGTCTGGCCAAGGCGGCCCAGCGACTTAAGGTCGAGCGGACCTTCGACGACTGGCGGAAGATGCTCGACGAGACCAAGCCCGACGTCGTCTCGATCTGCAATCGCTTTGTCGACCAGCATGCCCCGATGATCCTGGCGGCGGTCGAACGCGGCATCCACGTCCTGTGCGAAAAGCCGATGTGCCGCAGCCTGGCCGAGGCCGACGCGATCGTCCAGGCTTGCCAGCAAACGCACGTGCACGTCGCCGTCGCCCACCAGACGCGCTACAGCCCGAAGCTCGCCGCCGTGCAAAGGTTGATCGCCGACGGCAAGCTCGGCCAGGTGCTGGAGTTCCGCGGCCGCGGCAAGTGCGATCAGCGCGGCGGGGCCGAAGACACCTGGGTGCTCGGCTCGCACATTATGGACTTGATCCACACGATCGGCGGCCAGCCGCAGTGGTGCTTCGCCTCGGTCACGCAGGCCGGCCAGCCAATCCGCCGCCGCGATATCGTCGACGGGGCCGAGGGACTGGGACCCTTGGCCGGCGACGCGGTCAACGCGATGTACGGCCTGCCGGGCGGCGTCATGGGTTACTTCAGCAGTCAGAAGAGCGCCGGCCGATCCGCCGCCCGGTTCGCCCTGCAGATCTACGGCACCGAGGGGGTCGCCGAAATCCTCACCGGTTACTTGCCGAGCGTGAAGTTTCTGGCCGACGCCAGTTGGACGCCCGCCCGCTCGAAAAAAACCTGGCAGGACGTTAGCTCCGTGGGCATCGGCCAGGCCGAACCGCTCGCCGACGAAGGCATGCCGGCCGGCAACGAGCTGATCATCCGCGATCTCTTGGCGGCGATCGAAGAGCGCCGCGAGCCGCTGATGAACGCCACCGAAGCCCGCTCGGCCATCGAGATGATCGTGGCCTGCTTCGAATCGCAGCGCCTCGCCGCCCCCGTCGCGCTCCCGCTCGCCAGCCGGGACAATCCGCTCTTGAAACTCGCGGATTAGCAAACCGCGCGAAAGATGAAGGTTGGCCACGAAAAACACGAAAAGGCGGCAGGGTACGAAGACTACGGACTGCCGATTGCGATTGGGGCTGGCGCAGGTCAAGAAAAGCAACTCTTCCCGACAGGTGCCTGCTTGGGCATTGGATGACCATTATTCCTTCTGGCCTTACTCCCTAATCTCTGCTCTCTGTCCCCTCCTGCATGCGTTTTCGTGTTTTTCGTGGCCAATCTCTTCGTCCGTCTTCGTCTTCGCGGTTCCGCTAGTTTTTCTTGCGGGCCGCTTCGAAGACCTCAATCCATTCCAGAAACTTGGCCGTCACCTGGGTCACAGCCGTGTCGCGATCGATCCGCTTGGCGCGCAGGTCGAGCATCGGCTTGAGGAAGGTCGAGCGGCCGACGGCGAAGCCGATGAAGCCCGGCACCGCGGCCGCGATCTGCAGCCACTCGACCACCCGGCGTTCGTCCTCGCCCCGGCCGAGCACGATGCAACCGACCTTCTGCCGGCTCGCCCCGCGGCGGGCGGCGGCCACCACCTTGGCACAATCTTCGGAACGGTCGAGCCCTTCGATCTTCCAGACATCGGGCTCTACGCCCGCGTCTTGCAGCTCGTGCATCGCCTGGACCATCAAGGCCGGTCGCAGATCGAGATCGTAAGCGTGCTTGTCGCCGCGAAATTTCTCCAACTGCGCAGGCTCGGGGGGCACGAGCAATTCGAACATGTACAGCCGGTTCTTCGCGTGCAGGTAATCCGACAACTGCTTCAGCCGGGCGGTCTGCCGCCGGTTGAGCGCCTGATCCCCCTCGGGATTCTGCCGCACCAGGACCTTGGTGAACGTCGGATCGAAGTCCTCGATCTTGTGGGCAAAGTTGTCGCCGTACTCGAATTCGAACTCGTGCTGCCCGCTCTTTTCGGTCGGCAGGCAAAACGTGTAACCGTTCTTGTGGGCGTCGCGGAGGATCGCCGTGCCGAACTCCTCGTCGACCAGCACGCCCGTGTGATCTTGCCGAGCCCCCTTGGTCAGGGCCAGCTTGTAGCCGTCGTAGATCACCTGCTTGCTGGCGGCGACGACGGCGATCTCCTGGGGACCCATCGGCTCGCGAAAGCCGAAGACTTCCTCGCCGTACGAATGGCGATGGTCGAACGGCAGAATGTACAGCGGTTTGTCGTATCCGAGCGTCATAGGGTCGACTCCTTCCGTTGACGGTAGCGGCGAATGAGCGTGCTGGTCGAACTGTCGTGGGCCAGGTGCGGCATTTCCTTGGCGGTCAGCTCGGGCACGATCCGCTGGGCCAGCACTTTGCCCAGTTCGACGCCCCACTGATCGAACGAATTGATGTGCCAGATCGTTCCCTGGACGAACACCTTGTGCTCGTACAGGGCCACCAGCTTGCCCAAGGCGGCCGGCGTCAGCTTGTCCAACAGCAGGGTGTTGGTCGGATGATTGCCGGCAAAGGTACGGTGCGGCACCTGCTGCTCGGCCACCTTGTCGGCCCGAACCTCGTCGGCCGTCTTGCCAAAGGCCAGGGCCTCGGTCTGGGCGAAGAAATTGGCCATCAAGAGGTCGTGGTGCGGCGGCAGCGGATTGAGCGACTGGCAGAAGCCGATGAAGTCGCAGGGAATCAGCTTCGTGCCCTGGTGAATCAATTGATAGTAGGCATGCTGGCCGTTGGTGCCGGGCGTGCCCCACACGATCGGGCCAGTCTGATACTCGATCCGGTTGCCCTCCAGGTCGACGCTCTTGCCGTCGCTCTCCATGTCGAGCTGCTGCAAGTAAGCGCTGAACCGGCCCAGGTAGTGATCGTACGGCAGGATGGCCAGCGTCTGTGCGCCGAAGAAGTTGTTGTACCAGATGCCTAACAGTCCCAGCAGCACGGGCAGGTTGCGGGCTAGCGGGGCGGTGCGAAAATGCTCGTCCATGGCGTGAAAGCCGGCCAGCATCTCGCGGAAGTTCTCCGGACCGATGGCCAGCATCAGCGACAGGCCAATCGCCGAGTCGTACGAGTAACGCCCGCCGACCCAGTCCCAGAACTGGAACATGTTGGCCGTGTCGATGCCGAACTTGCTGACTTCGGCAGCGTTGGTCGAAACCGCCACGAAGTGCTTGGCGACCGCCCGCTCGTCGCCCAGCGCCTTCAGGCACCAGGCCCGGGCCGAATGGGCGTTGGTCAGCGTCTCCAGCGTGGTGAACGTCTTGGAGGAAATGATGAACAGCGTTTCCTCGGGTGCCAGCCCGTGGACGGCCTCGACCAGGTCGGTGCCGTCGATGTTCGAGACGAAGCGGAACTGGATGTCCCGGGTGCTGTAATGCTTGAGGGCTTCGTAGGCCATCACCGGGCCCAGGTCCGAGCCGCCGATGCCGATGTTCACGACATTGCGAATCCGCTTGCCGGTGTGCCCAAGCCAAGGCGCCGAACGGACCCGCTGGCAGAAAGCGGCCATCTGGTCGAGCACGGCATGCACCTCGGGCACCACGTTCACGCCGTCGACCAGGATGGTTCGCCGCGCGGAGCCCGCAGGGCGACGTGTAGCACGGCCCGGCCTTCGGTAACGTTGATCTTGTCGCCGCGGAACATGGCGTCGATTCGGGCCCGCAGGCCCGATTGCTCGGCCAGTTCGATGAGCAAGTCGAGCGTTTCGGCCGTGAGCCGGTTCTTGGAGTAATCGAGGTAGATCCCCAGCGCCTCGAGGGCAAATCGTTCGCCGCGCGTCGGATCGTCGGCAAACAGCTGGCGGAGGTGCAGATCGCGGACCTGCTCGTAGTTCGCCGCCAGGGCCTGCCAGGCCGGTCGCTTGAGAAGCGGGAGGACGGATTGCTCGTTCGCCATGGGGATATCCTCGCTTAGCGGCGCTGGGGTCAGAATCTCGTTCGCTCGGGTCCGGCTGCTGGGGCGAGCGGGACGACGAGCAGGCGGTTCTGGCAATGTCGTGCGCCAGACCGCCGGCGTGGCGAATGTCCCGCGGCGGTCAGATCTTCAGTACGATCGACGCGCCGGGATGCCCCGGATCGGCCTGCTCCCAGAGGCGAAAGCCGCCCTTGAAGGCATTGGCATTGTCCCCCAATCGGCAGCCGGCCGGAAGTGGGTCAAGCAGTTTTGCATTGCCGCCCCCCAGGACGACGTAGTCGGGCTCGAGCGCATCGCGCAGCCGGGCGACAACGTCGTTGACGCGGCGGAGCCATTTTTGTTTGCCCAGCCGCTGCAAGCCACGCTCGCCGACGTAGTCTTCGTATGTCCGCTTGCGATAGGGCAGGTGGCCCAGCTCCATCGGCTCGACGATGCCGTCGGCGATCATTGCGGTGCCCAGCCCGGTTCCGAGGCCGAGAAAGAGCATTCGGCCCCCCTCGTAACTTCCGATGGCCTGCATCGCGGCATCGTTAATCACCTTGACGGGGTGACCGAAGGCCGCTTCGAAATCGAAGCCGACCCAGCCCTTGCCCAGATTAACCGGCTCCATCATCGGCTTGCCCTGCACGACAGGCCCGGGATAGCCGACCGAGACGACCTCGTAGGTCCACCCCTCGGCCGCCTGCTGGACGCCGCCGACCATCTGATCCGGGGTCATCGCCGGGCCGGAAGGAAGCTTCCGCCTTTGGGTCTGGCCGGTGGCCAGAATCTTGATGTTCGTGCCGCCCACGTCAACAACTAAGACATTCATCGGGGATGCGAATTCTGCGAAGGTATCTGGGCTGAAGTGGCGCCGAACTCACGAGCGCCGAGTGGGTACACAATCCGGTCTGCCATCCGCCTGGAAGCGCGTTGTACCCGTCGGCGCCGGGGCCGGCAAGGGGCTGGGTGGCGGCGCTGCGCCGGTGGCTGGCCGCGGGCGAAAAATGAGCCGGCAAGAGCCGCCTGTTAAACGCCCGGCAGCTGAACTAAGATCAACGGCAGCAGCGACTTTTCGCCGCCGTGATCGGCCGACGCCCGTATCCAGAGTTGCTCGGCACTCCGGCACCGCGGCGGTATGATTTTTTTTGCGAGAGCCAACCGCACATGGCCGAAGTGACCACCACGGCGAAGAAAATCATCGCCAACGTCGAGACCGTGGTCGTCGGCAAGCGGCAGCAAATCGTGCTGGCTTTGGTCGCCTGGTTCTGCGAAGGGCACATCTTGCTCGAAGACGTGCCGGGCGTGGCCAAGACCGTGCTCGCCCGGGCACTGGCCGCCAGCGTCGGCTGCGGCTTCAAGCGTATTCAATGTACGCCGGACCTGCTGCCGACCGACGTGACGGGCGCGTCGATCTTCAATCCCAAGACGACCGATTTCGAATTCCGCCCCGGTCCGATCTTCGCCCAGATTGTGCTGGCCGATGAAATCAACCGGACCACGCCCCGAACTCAGGCGGCGCTCTTGGAGGCGATGGCCGAGTCGCGGGTCACGGTCGACGGCACGACCTATCCGCTCAAGCCGCCGTTCTTGGTCATCGGCACCCAGAACCCGATCGATCACGAGGGGACTTTCCCCTTGCCCGAGGCCCAGCTCGACCGGTTCCTGGTTCGGTTCAGCCTGGGCTATCCGACGCCGGAGCAGGAACTGAAACTGCTGGAGATGCTGGAGCTGGAGCATCCACTCGGCAAGCTCGGGCCCGTGGTCACGGCGGCCGACCTGGTGGCCTGTCAGCGGGCCGTGCGTTCGGTCCACGTCGATGAGAAGATTCGCCGCTACTTGCTGGAGATCGTCACCAAGACCCGGCAGCACGACGACCTGGCCCTGGGCGCCAGCCCCCGTGCGACGATTGCCCTGTTTCGCACCGCGCAGGCGATGGCGGCCATCCTGGGGCGCGATTTTGTCCAGCCCGACGACGTCAAACGCGTCGCCCCCAACGTGCTCACGCACCGCGTGATCGTCCGGCCCGAGAGCCGGCTACGCAAGGTAACAGCCAGCGAAGTGGTCGAAGACATCATCGGCGACGTGCCGCGTCCCGGTCAGCGATCAAGAACCGGCCTGGCCATGAAATGGTTGCTCTGGGCCGGCCTGCTGTTGGCAATCTCGCTGGTCTTCGGCTTTGGCCTGCTGGCTTATGCGATGTATGCCCTGCTGGCCACGCTGCTGGTCAGCCGCTGGCTGGCCCGCACCTGGACGCAGAATCTTTCAGCCCAGCGCGAGTGCAACCGCACCGTCGCCAACGTCGGCGACACCGTGGCCGTGGTCATCACGATTCAGAACTCCGGCTGGCTGCCGGTCGCCTGGGTATTGGTCGAGGACATGCTCCCGCGGCGGGCCCTGATGTTCGAGCCGCCCAATTTGCGGATCGTGGGCCGGCGCGAAAGCTGGCCAGCCTGGCGAGCCACGGCCGAAGCACGATGTTCTATCAGCTCCAGTGCAATCGTCGCGGGTTTTACCAGATCGGCCCCCTGATCATGGAGACGGGCGACCTGTTCGGCCTGCACCGCCGGTTCCAGGTCGCCAGCCAACCGCATTTCGTGATGGTCTATCCGAAGGTCGTTCAGCTGGCCGGCTTTGAGATCGCCTCGCGCCGGCCGCTGGGCGAAATCCGGATGACCCACCGATTGTTCGAAGATCCAACGCGGATCGCCGGCGTCCGCCGCTACGAGGCCGGCGATCCGCTTGAACCGCGTCCACTGGCGGGCGACCGCCCGAACCGGCCTGTTGCACAGCAAGGTCTACGAATCCTCGAGTGTCGCCGGCGTGACGGTGGTGCTGGATTTTCACACGGCAGCCCACGATCCCAAGCACGAGCCGATCCGCTCCGAGCTGGCAATCACCGCCGCCGCTTCGCTCGTCAATGCGGTCTACGAAATGGGCCAGCAAGTCGGCCTGGCCAGCAATTGCCGCGACGCCGCCGACCGGATCCGCACCGAAGGCTGGGATTACGACCTCCGCAGCCGCTCGGCCGCCCAACGCGTGGCCGGGATGCTCGAAACGAGCGACCGGTTGCGGCCCGTGGTCGTGGAAACCCGGCAGGGGAGCGAGCAACTGCTGCGACATCCTGGCCGTGCTCGCTCGGGCCGGAACTGACCGACGGGCTGACGTTCGCCCAATTGCTCGCCGAGCCTGCCTGTCGGCTGAAGCACGACGCGACCGTCGTGGCGATCTTGACCCAGGTCACGCCGGAAACGGCGATCGCGCTGGGCAACCTGCGCCGCCGCGGGCATGCGGTGGCGGCGGTCTTGAACCTGTATGATGGATGGCAGTTCGGCGAGTTGGCCGGTGCCCTCGCCGCCCAGGGCATCACGGCTCAACATTTGAAAGACGAAGCGGCCATTCCCGAAATCTGTCGGGAGTTCTTGTACTAGAAAAAAGAAACGGCGGAATGGCCACAAAAAACACAAAAAGGCACGAAAAAAGCAAACCAAGCAAAGCAGCCGAAAGGAAGCGATCGAAGCGGACGCGGCGCTGCTTCGAGATTCCAACTGCCATGAAACTTGATCACAAACAATCCCGCGCCACGCGGGTCGGCTCCCATCGGGCCGCATTCGCAGTTGGAATTTCGTACTCCATGTGCCTCTGACTTTTCGTGTCTTTTCGTGTTTTTCGTGGCCAATCTTCTTCCCTTCCGTCGTCGTGGCTGTTTGCCCTCTGGTCTCCTCGCAAGCTGACCGATGAATCGCTTACACCCCACGCTCGCCGATTACGTCGCGATCGCCATCAACCCGGTGCTGGTGATGGGGTTGGTTGGCAGCTTGATTTATTTCTTGCTGGAGGTGCTTTACCAGGGCGCGTATCCCGACCGGCTGCAGTTCTGCCTGACGATGTTCGTGATCGGCACCGTGCTGATCTCGCGGATCGCGATGGAGGACGGCTTCGAGCACGCGGCCCCGTTCGGCGCGGCGCTGGCCGTGGTGGTGGCGCTGGCCTTGGCCCGGTTCGTCGATTATGGCCAGAGTCCGCTCGCTGAATTCGGCTGGGCGATCAACCTGACGCTGATGACGCTCACCTGGTGGTGCGCCCATCAGCTCACTTGGGATAGCACGCTGATCGACGAAGACGATCCCGACAGCCAGGGCCTGCTGGAAACCGTGGGCATCGATTCAGCCAGCGGCGCCCCGCCGCCGGAGCCTGCGCCGATCGAACCTCGGCCGGCGCGGGGCCGGGTGCTGGCTGGCTGGGAGCGCGTGGTTGGCCGCAAGGGACGCCCGCACGCCGCGGGAGTCTGGGTCGTTTACTTCTCGCTCGCGTCGCTGCCGATCTTCGGCATCGGCCAGCTCTGCATCCCGGCGAGTAACCAGTCGAGCCGCCGCTACGTCTTCGGCTTGCTGGCGGTCTACGTGGCGTGCGCCCTGGGCTTGCTGCTCACCACCAGCTTTCTCGGCCTGCGGCGCTATCTGCGGCAGAAGCGGCTGGAAATGCCGCCGATCCTGGCCGGCAGCTGGCTGGCCATCGGCGGGCTGATGATTGTCGGGCTGCTGCTGTTCGTCGCGCTACTACCCCGGCCGAATCCCGAGTACGCGATTTCCGAGCTGCCGCTGCACTTCGGCTCGCCCGAGCGGTCGTCCAATTCGCAGTCCGTGGGCGAAGAAGGCACCCACGACGAAGACGCTCCGAGCGGCTCGGGCGTCGATCATTCGCCGGACGGACAAAACCGCCCCGAGCCGGGCAAAGGAGGCGGCAAAGAGTCGTCTCCCGACGCGGCAAATTCGAGCGACGGCCAGCAGCAGCAATCGTCCGACTCCAGCGGCAAAGGCGAACCGGCAGCAGGATCCTCGAAGTCCGACAGCCAGAATTCCGACAGGCCGCAAAACTCCACCTCGCAGCCAAACCAACCGCAGAAATCACAAGAGCCCCCACGACAAGAAAAATCAGCGCCGCAAACGCCGCCCGGCGGAAGTCAATCGCAGCCGCGGACCACACCGCAATCGGGCTCGGCAAAGAGCCCGCCGCCAGGTTCGTCGGCGCGCAGCCGGCGCAGCAGCCCCAACCAGGGCAACCGCCGTCCGCTCCCAATCCGGCATCCGGCGCGTTCAGTCGCCTCTGGCGGCTCTGGGCGGCTGGCTGGGCTCGCTCCTCAAGTGGGTTTTTTATCTGGTGCTCATCGGCGCGGTGGCCGTCGGCGCCTGGCGCTCGCGCGACAGACTGCTGGCGATGTTGCAAGAATGGCTGACCAGCTTGCGAAACTTTTGGGACGAGCTTTGGGGCCGCAAGCAACGGGGAGCCGACGGCGCGCTTGAGCCCGCCGCTGACAGCGCCGCGCTGCCCCGGCGGTTCGTGGATTTCACCGACCCGTTCCTGGCCGGCACCTCCCGCCAGCGGAACGCCGACGAACTGGTCCGTTACACCTTCGCTGCGCTGGAAGCCTGGGGGCGGGGCCGGGGCCACGAGCGGGCCGGCGACGTCACGCCGCACGAATTCGCCCGCTTGCTCGGCAGTCAGTTCGAGCCGCTCGCCGCAGGGGCCCGGCAGCTGGCCGATCTCTATTGCCGCGTCGAATACCGCGCCCGGCAGCATTCCGCCCGCCGCCGTCGCCTCGCTCAGCCAGCTCTGGCAAACTCTCCGCCAGCTCGACTCCTTGAAAAGGGAGCCGGCAATGGAAAGCGGGTAACCGCCGATTGGCGCAGCACTGACGGGCGAGCCAAGCCGTTAACGGACCGCCGAGCCGGGTTTGATTAGAGAATCGGCAATTCAACACAGATGAACGCTGATGGACGCAGATACGCGCAGCTGGGACAAGCACATACGGAAAACTGACGGATCACAATGTGGTTTTGTACAGATAATCCAATCCTGGCTGCGTGTTTGTATTCCCCCCAGTTATCATCTGCGCGTATCGGCGTCCATCAGCGTTCATCTGCGTTCTCTGTTACGCGAAGTCTCAAACAGATCATCGCGGTCCAAGTAAACCGCGAATTCATTTTGCCGCCGGCAAGCCCGCTGCGGCACGATCGGCCAGGACCACGGCTTGCGAACTGGAGACACGGCCCGCCGGGATCGTTGTGTCGTGTTGCCTCAGCCGCTCGAGCATCGGCACTTTCGAGCCGCCCGTCACCAGCCACAGAATCGACCGGGCCCGATTCAGCACCGGATAGGTCAGCGTCATCCGCCGCCGACCCTGATACGTGCCGGTGATGGCCACGTCGGCTTCGGCCACGTCGAGCACCTCGTCGCCCGGCACCAGCGACGCGGTGTGGCCGTCGGGGCCCAGACCCAGGTGAACCATGTCGAGCACCGGCGGCGAGCCGGCCAGCGCCTCGAGCGCGGCGGCGTAGCGGCGGGCGGCGGCCTGCAGGTCCTGGTCCTCGACCGGCATCGCGTGAATCTGCTGGGGCCGCAGCGGCGCGTGGCTCAGCAGGCTTTCGCTCAGATGTGTCAGATTGCGATCGGGATTGCCGGCCGGGGCCACCCGTTCGTCGACTTGCACGATCTCGACCCCCGGCCAAGGCACGTCTTCGCCGGCCAAATCGCGGAGCATCTGCCAGGGCGTGGTGCCCCCGCTGACCGCCAGCACGAAGCGCCCCGGGCCGTTACTGCCTCTCTGGCCGCGCGGGCCACGAGCTGGGCTGCATGCTGAGCCACGGAGTCGGGGTCGGGGAAAATCTCGATTTGCACGGCGGGCGTCCAACTTGTTTCTGACGAGCTTTATCAGGGCCAGCCAGAAACTTAACGGCAAACCCGCCGTTTGGCAAAATGCGGCGCGCGCGGCACGTGCCGCCGTTCACGGATTGGTGGCCCCGCTGACGGCGTCGAGCCGTTCGTGAATCCGGCTGACCAAGTCGGGCGGCAAGCGGCCGTAGCGCAGTTGACTGGCGGATTGTTGCCCCTCGCCGGTGGCCCAGCGGAGGAACTTGACCAGCTCCGCCCCTTTGCCCGGCGGCTGATCCAGATAAAGAATCGCCCAGGCCGTGCCCACGATCGGATACGATGCCTGGCCCGGAGCGTCGGTCAGCGAGTAGCGCAGATCGTCGGGAATCGAGCGGAGCGAAGCGGCGGCGGCGGCGGTGATCCCCTCGATCGAGGGCGTGACGAACACCCCGGCCTGATTCTTGATCATGCCGACCGGCAACCCGTTGGCCAGAGCGAAGCTCAGCTCGACGTAACCGATCGCCCCCGGCGTGCGGCTGACCTGGTCGGCGACGCCGTCATTCTTTTCCGCTCCTTCGCCGACCGGCCACTTGACGCTCGTGCTCGCGCCCACGTCCTGCCGCCAGGCGCTGCTAGCCTTGCTGAGGTAATCGGTCCAGATCGAGGTGGTGCCACTTTTTTCCTTGCGGTAGACGACCACGATCGGCAGGTCGGGCAACGACTGTCCCGGATTGCTGACGGCGATCGCCGGGTCGTTCCAGTTGGTGACCTTGCCCAGGTAGATGTTGGCCAGCAGCGGGCCGGTAAACCGCAGGCCGGCGGTCCCGCCGGCCGCGTCGGGCACGTTATAAGTCGGCACGACGGCCCCCATCACCAGCGGAATGTGAATCAGGGGACTGCCGGCCTCGGCCAATTGCTCATCGGACAAGAACGCATCGCTGCAGCCGAAGTCGAGAAACTTGGCGAGCACGCCTTCAATGCCTTTGCCCGAACCGACCGCGGTGTAGTCGATTTTGACGCCCGTTTGCTGTTCGTACTGCCGGGCCCATTGCTCCATGATCGGCCGCACGAACGTCGAGCCGCCGCCGCGGAGGATCACGCCACTGGCGGGCATGGCTCCGCTGGCAGCCGACGAGCTTCCGTCGCCGTTCAACGCAGCGGCTTGAGCCCCCATTCCTGGCGGAACCATCCGGCCGGATGGGCCGACGATCGGCCCGGTCGGCCCGGCTGGCCGGAATACTTGCCCGACACCGAAAGCGGCAGCCAGCAAGAGCAGGCCCGCGGCGGCCAAGAACAGTACACGCTTGGTCACCCGCCGCGGCGGGAGCGGCGCAACCTCCGGCGGTGGTGATTGCCCGGGGTGCGCGATCGACCCGGCGCGTTTCGACTGGCGTCACCCGCGTGGCCTGGTCGGGATCGCGCAATTCGTCGTCGGCCAGTGCGACGTCCGAGGACAAGCCATGCGGCAAACCCAGCCCGCTGGATTGGGCCACATGTTCGCTGCGCCCGGCGGCCTGGTGTCTGCTCGCGCCTGACCCGAGTGGGTCGAAATCTCGGCCGCGACGGCTGGCGGGGTGGACGCCGCGGCCGGCACTCGCTGCCGGACGCTGCTGGGAGGCCGGGCAACGCCCGGCGAGGTGCCCATCGGGGCCGACATGCCCACGCGAAACATCGTGGGGGTGATTTGCGGCATTTCCGCCGCGGTCGGCGCCGCCACCGGAACGGCAGTCCACGGCCCCAGCGCCGCTGCCACCTCGGCCGGCGTCTGGTAGCGCTCCTCCGGCCGCTTGCGCATCATCCGTTCGATCACGGCGGCCAGTTCAGCGGGCACTTCCGGACGCAGGCTGCAGATCGGCTCAGGCTCGCGGGCCTGATGCGAAAGCAGTTTTTGGATCAGCGAGCCATCGGGCACCGTCAGCCGCCGCAAGAGCAGAAAGTAAAGCGTGCAGCCCAGGCTGTAGATGTCGGAGCGGATGTCGGCCGTGCTCGATTGCAGGGCCTGTTCGGGAGCGATGAAGTCGGCCGTGCCCATGACGGCTTCGGCGTCGAGATTGGCCGTCAGATTGCCGTTCTTGCCGGTGTCGAAGAACCGGGCCAGTCCCAAATCCAACAGCTTGATGGTGCCCGAGCGGTCGAGCATCAAGTTGCTGGGCTTGATGTCGCGATGCACGAGCCCCGCCTGATGGGCGTGCTGCAAGCCGACGGCCGCCTGACGGATGTAGTCGCAGGCCCGCTCGATCGCCAGCGGGCCGTGATTGCTCACCAGGTCGTGCAGCGTCGTGCCGTCGATGTACTCCATCACCAGATAGGGGCCGCGCGACGAGCGATCGACGTCAAACACCCGGGCAATGTGTACGTGGTCCATTGCCGCGGCCGCCCGGGCCTCGCGCAGAAAGCGGTCGACCGTGCCGGGAATCTTGGCCAGCGTAGCGCTCATCAGCTTCACGGCCACCAGCCGCTGGAGCATCATGTGCTCGCAGAGCACCACGGTGCCCATACCCCCCGAGCCCAGCAGGTGCAGAATCTTGTACTTGTCGTCGATGAAGAATCCCCGCCAGCGGCCACGCAGCAGCTCGCGCGATTGGAACGGGGTCAGCACACCCTCGTTGACCAACTCCTGGGCGAGCCCCTCCAGGCCGCCGGGAGCATCGGCGGCCGACGATCCGAGGCGGGCTTGATACGCCTCGGCGGCGGCGGGCGTGACCAGGCCGCTCCGCGCCAGCAGGTCGAAAAACTCTTCGTGAGTCACGGTTTGCGTCATGAATCCTGCTTCCGCCCGGCGATTGCTGATGGCAGTCGACCAGCCAACTCCGAGCGGCGATTCGTGCCAGTGCGCCGTCCGCTTCCAAGCGGCGACCTAATGGCTCAATATTCTGGCCGACAAGTGTTAGCGGGGACTTAGCGTTTGGTTAGGACGCGGCGACGATTTTTCAGCCCACCGCCGCCCAAGTCGGGTGTTTGCAATGCCGATCGCTGAAAAACAAAAACTTGCAGAAAAGTAATTCGCCGGCCGGCCGACTAAAATTGACACATCCGACGATGGGCATCGATACTGAAAGTCGGTGCCCTGCACTTCGAGCCGGCTTTTGATTGCTCCAGAGCCGTGCCAACGTGGGGGCTGCCAACAGCGGCGGCGAGGGGACGGCCATGACAGTCCGGCGGAAAACGGCTTGCTTCGCAGCACTCGCAGGCATCTTGATGCCTGCGCTGATCGCGCTCTGGGCGGAAACGGCCGCAGCCCGGAACTACGGCCATCACCACAACTACAACGCCGCCGCCCGCCAGCGGATGATCCAGGCCGCCCAGGCCAATCTGGCCGCCGCCCGCAAAGCTCAGGCTCTGGCCCAGGTCCAGATGCACGAGGCCCAGGGCACGATCGACACCGCCAACGCCCGCATCCGAGCCGCCAAAAGCTCGATGGACGAGGCCAAAAGCGAGGAGCACAACTCGCACATGTCGCTCCAGGAGATTCAGGCCCGGCTGATCGAAGAGACCGGCCCTAACTCCGAGATCAGCAAGGCCCATGCCGCCTTGCTCGCGGCCTTTGACGAGTTTCACGATCAAAACAAACGGGTACTCGACTCCGACGAGTACAAATCGAAGGTCGCCGAGCTGACCGAACCCGAGGATCGGCTCAAGAAGCTGCCCAAGGTGCGGGAAGAAGTTTTCAAGAGCGACGACCAGTACCAGAGCGCGCTCAACCGCGTGAAAGAGGAAAAGGTCAAGTTCGGCCAGCTCCGCACCGCTATGGTCCGCAGCAGCCCGGAATGGATGGCCATGTCCGAACAGGTGCGCGAGGCGATCAAGTCGCAGAACCACGCCGAGATCGAAGCCATCGGCGGCGGCTCGGCCAAGATGCGAGCCAAGTACCGCCTGCGCGATGCGCAAGAGGTTTATGCCGCTGCGACGATGACAATCAATCAGTGCGAAGCGATTCTCCGCCGCCTGGGCGTCAAACCGGCCCCGCAGCAGCCCTCGCCGCCTTCGGCGTCTGCTTCCTGAGCGGCAGCGGAAACAGTTCTTTGCTTCGCGCGGCGGCGAGTCTGCGTCGCCGTTTCTTGGCCGGGCATAAAGCTTTGCAATCGGTCGGCCGATCGGATAAAATAATCCGCATTCGTTCGTCGGCCTGCTGCATCCTGCCCCGCATGCGACCGGCGCCGAAAAAGTGGCGCCGGTCCATCTCCCCTGGCGATCCACCGGCGGCCCTCGTCATGAACCGTCGCAGGCACCTTCGCCCGGCCCGGCCGCCACGGCGGTCGTACGCGCCTGTGGTGCTCCTGGGCACGTTTTGGGTCGGCTTGCTGCCGCTGGCCGCTCGGGCGGCGGACGCCCCGGCCCCAGCCACAGCCCAGCCGGCGGCCGAGCCGAGCCTGCATTTCGTCAACGACATCCTGCCCCTGTTGACCAAGCACGGCTGCAATGGAGGCGGCTGCCACGGCCGAGGCGGCGGACAAAACGGCTTCAAGCTCTCGTTGTTCGGCTTCGATCCCGAGGCCGATTACGCCGCGATTGCCGCAGAAGGGCTCGGGCGGCGGATTTCCTGGACCGCTCCGACCGAATCGCTGCTGCTCGCCAAACCCAGCGGCCAGTTGCCGCATGGCGGCGGCGTGCGATTCGCCGCCGATAGCGCCGCGTATCGGTTGATCGAACAATGGATCGGCGAAGGGACGCCTTGGGGCGATCCGGCCGCGCCGACGCTCGCCGGCATCCGGGTCGAGCCGGCAGAGCAGTTGCTCGAACCGGGGGGCAGCCAGCAGCTTAAAGTTACGGCCACTTACTCCGACAATTCCACCCGCGACGTCACGCCCACGGCAGAGTATTTCAGCGCGCAGCCGGCGGCGCTCGCGGTCACGCCGCTGGGCCAGGCCACGGCCCTGGGCGGCAAGGGGGACCTGATCGTCACGGTCCGCTACCTGGGCATCGTCGCGGTTGCCCGGTTCACGGTGCCGTACCACCGCAATCTGCCGGCAGACGCCTATGCCGGCTTTGCGCCCAAGAACTTGGTTGACCAGCTCGTGCTGGAGAAATGGCGGAAGTTGGCATTGGCCCCCAGCGCCGAATCGAGCGACGTCGAATTTCTCCGCCGGGCATACCTCGACGCGCTCGGCACCCTGCCCAAGCCACAGGAAGTGCTCGACTTTCTGGCGGACACCTCCGCCGACAAGCGCGACAAGCTCGTCGACCGGCTGTTGGAGCGGGAAGAGTACGCCACCTTCTGGGCCCAGCGCTGGGGCGACCTGCTGCGCAACAAGCAGAATTACAGCAGCGGCGATCACAAGGAAGACAGCCAGAAATTCGCCGATTGGATTCGCGCGGCCCTGGCCCAGAACATGCCCTTCGACAAGTTCGCCCGCGCGCTGATCGCCGTGACCGGCAAGCTCGAAGAGCAGCCGCAGATGGACTGGTATCGCCAGATCAACACCAACAACTTCAAGGTCGAGGACACTTCGCAAGTGTTCCTCGGCCTGCGGGTGTCGTGCGCCAACTGCCACAATCATCCCTTCGAGCGCATTTCGCAGAACGACTATTGGCAGTATGCCGCGTTCTTTGCCCGCGTCGACGCGATGACCTACGGCACGGTGAAAACGGTCGCCGTTAAGGACGAGGGGACGCTGACCAATCCGCGGACCGGCCAGGTGATGACGCCCAAGCCCTTCGGCGGCCCGGAAGTGCCCTACGTCAAAGGCGAGGACCCGCGGCAGAAGCTGGTCGACTGGATGGTCGCCAAGGAAAACCCCTACTTCGCCCGCGCGATCTCCAACCGGATCTGGGCCCATTACCTCAAGCGCGGGCTGGTCGAGGCCGTCGACGACCTGCGGGCGACCAATCCGCCCAGCAATCCGGCGCTGCTCGACGCTTTGGCGGCGGACCTGGTCGATCACGGTTACGACCTGAAGCACCTGACGCGGACGGTGATGAAATCGCGCGTTTACGGTTTGAGCGCGCTCTCCCGGCCGGAGAACGTCGCGGACACGCGCAATTACGCCCGGCATTATCCGCAGCGGCTGTTGCCGCACGTGCTGCTGGACGCACTCAGCGCGTCGACCGGCGTGCCGGCCAAGTTTCCGCAGTTTCCGGCAGTGCAGCGGGCCATCCAGCTGCCGAACGAGGCCCAGTCGAGCGATTTTCTCGACATTTTCGGCCGCTCGCGGCGCGACAGCACTTGCGTCTGCGAAACGCACCTCGAGCCCAATCTGTCGCAAGTGCTGTACGTGATGTTTTCGCCCGAGCTGCAGACCGAGATCGCCAGCCCCGAGGGGGTTGTGGCCCAGTTGGTGAAGGAGGGGCGTTCACCGTCGGACATAGTGACGCAGCTTTATTTGCGCACGCTGTCGCGTCCGCCGGCGCCGGCCGAGCTGGCCGACGCGGTGGCACTGATCGACGCCGCGGCGGCGCGTCCGCCCGCGGCCCGGCCCAACTCGAACGATCCGCCGCCCGCCTTGACCCCTGAGCTGGCGGCCCGGCAGCGGCAGCAAGCGGTCGAAGACTTGCTCTGGACGCTGCTGAATTCGAAGGAATTCATCTTCAATCATTAAGCGAGACCGCGCAATGTTTCTTCCCCCGATGTTCGGCCCAGCCGCCGAAACCGCGATCTCGCGGCGGCACTTGTTCAAGGCCGGCGGCGTGACGATCGGCGGCTTGGCCCTGGCCAACTTGCTGCGCGGCGAGGCGGCGGCCGGTCCGGCCGAGACCGAAAAGCGGAGCGTGATCGTCATCATGCAATCCGGCGGTCCCAGCCACCTCGAAACCTGGGACATGAAGCCCGAGGCCCCGGTCGAATACCGCGGCGATTTCGGCAGCATTCCCACCAGCATTCCGGGCTACCGCATCGGCGAGTACATGCCCAACCTGGCCAAGGTCTGCCACAAGCTGGCGATCCTCCGCTCGGTCTACCACGATCAGACCGAGCACGGCCAGGCCATGCACATGATGTTCACCGGCTACAAGCCGACCAAGCCCGACCCGGGCAACGAATTTCCCAGCATCGGCAGCATCGTCTCGAAGGAGCTCGGTCCGCGGCCGGGCGGCATTCCCGCCTACGTGGCCACGATGCAGTCCTTGGGCAGCTGCAATGCCGCCTACCTGGGCGTGGAGCACAACCCGTTCCAGACGTTCGGATATCCGCAGAGTCCCGGCTTCCACGTCCGCAATCTCGTGCTGCCGCAAGACGTCGATCAGGCCCGGCTCGAACGGCGGCGGTCGATGCTCGAGCGGTTCGACGATTTTCGCCGCGATGCCGATGCCAGCGGCGCGATCGGTGGCGTGGACAAGTTCACCCTTCGGGCGCTGGAATTGGTCAGCAGCGAAAAGGTCCGCGAAGCCTTCGACCTGAACAAAGAGCCCAAGGAGCTGCGCAAAAATACGGTGCCCAAAGTTCCGGCTGCCAGTCGCTGCTCCTGGCGCGGCGCGTGGTCGAAGCCGGGGCCCGGTTCGTCACCGCGCAGATCGACGGCCAGTGGGACTCGCACAAGGACAATTTCCCCACCCACCGCAAGCTGATCCCACCGTGGGATCAGGCTCTGGCCACGTTGATCGAGGACCTGGACTCGCGCGGCCTGCTCGACACCACGCTGCTCTTGATCGGCGGCGAGTTTGGCCGCACGCCCAAGATCAACAAAGACGCCGGCCGCGATCACTGGCCGATGGTCTATACCACGGTGCTGGCCGGCGGCGGCGTGAAGCGGGGGATCATCCTGGGCGAGAGCGACGCTCTGGCCGAGAATCCCAAGACCCGGCCGATCAGCCATCAGGACGTGCTGGCCACGATCTACCATCAACTGGGCGTCGACTACCACCGGACCTACTTCAACGAAGCCCACCGCCCGGTCGAAATCCTCAACTACGGCCAGCCGATCAAAGAGATCCTGTGAACCGCCCCCGCCTTGCCCCTTTGCCGGCGGCCCTGCGGGCTGCCTGGCTCGCGCTCGCCTTCACGGCTGCATTGGCATTCGCTGCACCGCGCACCCGCGGCGGCGAACCTACACCAATCGCGATCGCGGCGGTGAACCATCCAGGCCCGGTCGACTTCGCTCGCGAGATTCTGCCGATCCTGACTCGCAACTGCCTGGCCTGCCACAACCCGACCGACGCCGAAGCCGGGCTGGTCCTCGAATCGCCCGAGTCGATCCGCAAAGGGGGCGATAGCGGGCCCGCCGTCACGCCCGGCAATGGCGCCACGAGCCGCTTGCTGCGGGCCGCGGCCCATCAGGAAGCCGATCTGGTCATGCCGCCCTCCGAAAACAAGGTCGGCGCGGCGGCGCTCACCTCCGAGCAGCTCGGATTGGTGAAGCTGTGGATCGACCAGGGGGCCGCGGGCGAAACGGCCCCGACGCGGGTCATCGCCCGCCGCCCGGTTCCGGCTTCGATTCGCGCCATCCTGGCCACGGCCATCACGCCTGACGATGAACTGGTCGCCTGTAGCCGCGGCAATCGGCTGTTCGCCTACGACCTCCGCTCCCAGCAGCTGGCGGCCGAATTGGTCGATCCGGCCCTGGCGACGGCACCACCATCAAACGCGGGATCGGCCGGTGCGGCGCACGAGGACCTGATCCGTTCTCTGGCCTTCGATCGTCAGGCGGCGCTGCTCGCGGCCGGAGGGTTCCGCACGGTGAAGATTTGGCGCCGGCCCCTGACCAAATCCGAGCGCGAGCTGACGACCGCCGCTGCGGTCCGCTGTCAGGCAGTCAGTCCAGATGGCTCAGTCTTGGCCTTGGGCAGCGAAGCGGGCGGAATCGAGCTGGGCAGCCGCGACGGCAAGTCGCCCGCCAAGACCATCGCCGCACATGGAGCCGCCGTGACCGGCCTCGCCTTTGCACCGGACGGCAAGCGATTGTACTCGGCCAGTCTCGACAAGACGGTGAAGGTCTGGGACGTCGCCACCGGCGCGCCAGCTCGGCTCGCTGACGCTCCCCGGCGAGATTCGGCGCTATCATTGTCTGATTCGGGTACCCACTTCATCACGGCCGACGGCGACAACTCGATTCGCGTCTGGACGGTCGACGCCCTCGCCAGTCCGCCGGCCCCCGAGCCGCCAATGCCCCTCCGCGAGCTCAAGGGACACGCGGCGCCGATCGTAGCCCTGGCCGTGCCCGCTACGCCGGGCGACCGACTGATCTCGGCCAGCCAGGAGGGGCGGCTCAAAATCTGGAACCTGGCCGATGGCGCCCAGGTCCGCGAGCTGGATCATGGCGGCCCGCTCGGGCAGATCGCCGCCTCGCCCGACGGCGAGCGAATCGTTTCGGTCGGAACCAACGGAATCGTGCGGCTGTGGAATCCGGCCGACGGCGCCCTGGTCATCGAGATCAAGTCCGACCCCCGCGCCATCCGCGACTTGCAGCGGGCCGATGCCGCCCTGAACTACGCCCGAGCCTGCGTCGAGTATCGCAAGGAGGAGCATCGCGAGGCCGAGGAAGCGGTCAAGCGCGAGACCACGGCGATGGAAGGGGGTCAAAAGAACAAGGCCGACACCGAGAAATCGATCGCCGATAAGACCGATCCCGCGGCCAAACTGGCCGAGGCCGCCCAAGCCGCCGACAAAATGCTTACCGAGGCCGAAGCCGGCCTGAAAGACGCGACCGACAAGCGCACTGTCGCCAAAACTGCGCTCGATGCGGGCGAGCTGGCCGAAAATCAGGCCCGCAAAGCCGCGGCCGACGCGCGATGCCGCCGCCAAGGACGGCGCCAACGCGGCGCTGGCCGCCGCCCGCGACGCCGCGGAAAAAGCCCTCGCCGACGCGACCGCCAGGAAACAAGCCGCCCAGGCGGCGTTCAACGACAGCGCGGGCCCTCTGAACACGGCCCAGCAGAAGCGGCAGCAAGCCGAATCGGCCCAGCGCGACGCCGCTCAGAAGGCCAAAACCGCCCAGCAAGAACTCGACGACTTGAAAGGCGTCCGCGACGGCCTGACCAGCTATCTGGCCGCCGCCGCGGTGGCCATTGACCGGGCGAAGGCCGCCGTACCGGTGGCCCAGCAAAGCATCGCCGCGGCCGAAACCAACGTCGCGACCCGTGAGGCAGCAAAAAAAGCGATTGACCCGCCGCCGCCGTTCAAGCCGCTCAAAGCGGCTGCGTTTTCTCCCGACGGTAGCCGGCTGGCGATCGCCGGCGAGGGAAACGACATCCTCGTTTTCGACGGCCGGCGTGGCACGCCGCTGGAAATCGTGGCTGGGCATCGAGCGCCGGTGACGGCGCTGAGTTATGCGTCCGACAGGCTCGTTTCGAGCGATGCCCAGCGGCGGAGTGTGATTTGGGATCTGCCCAAAAGTTGGACCCTGGAGCGGTCGATCGGTGCGGCGGACGACCCCACTCAGCTGGTCGACCGCGTGCTGGGAATCGACTTTCATCCCGAAGGCAATCTGTTGGCGACCGCCGGTGGCTTGCCCGGCCGCAGCGGCCAGTTGAAGCTCTGGAACGTCGCCGATGGCCGGCTGGTGCGCGAAGTGGCCACCGGAGCACGCGATACGCTGTACGGCGTGCGATTTTCGCCCGACGGTCAACTGTTGGCCACGGCGGCGGCTGACGGGCAGGTGCCGATTTTTCGCACGGCCGATGGATCGCTGGTCAAGACGTTGGCCGGCCACACGCATCACGTCCTGGGCGTCGCCTGGCGGCCCGACGGCAAGCTGCTGGCCACCTGCGGCGGCGATCAAACCGTCAAGGTTTGGGATCTGGAGAGCGGCACGGCCCTGCGTACGATGCGCGGCGATACGTATCAGATCGGGGAGTACCGCCGGCCCGTTACCTCGATCTCGTTCGTGGGCAATACCGAGCATCTGCTGGCCAGCGCGGGCGACAACACGGTCCGCCTGCATCGCAGCAGCAGCACCCGCGACGTCCGCACCTATAAGGAGAGCCCGGCCTTCATGCACTCGGCGGTGGCCACCTCCGACGGGCGGCTGGTGATTGCGGGCGGACAGGATGGCGTCCTGCGCGTCTGGAACGGCGAGACGGGCTACCCCGTCACTACGTTTGCCGATCCGGCTGCTCCCGTCACCCCCACGCCGACGGCAAAGCCGTAGCCGCCGCCGGCCCGCGACGGTGCGGCCAGGCGTTTTGGTTGAGTGCCCGGCGGCAGACCGCCATAATATCGGCAAGTGGCGCTTGACCCATCGATACCGCGGCGCGGTTGCGACATGTCCGCTTCGTTCGATCCGTACGGCGCGTGGCTCGGCATTCCGCCGGACGAGCAACCGCCGACCTACTATCGACTCTTGGATCTTCAGCCGCTGGAGGCCAATCCGGACCGGATTCGCGCCGCAGCCGAGCGGCAGATCGTGCGCGTCAGCGGTCAGCGATTGGGCCGGTATGCGGCGATCGCCCAGCGCGTGCTGAGCGAGTTGGTCGCGGCCCGCGATGCGCTCGTCGATCCGCAGGCTAAGGCGGCTTACGACGCACACCTCGGCCAGCGGCTGGCGGCGCGGCCCACGCCCTTCGAATTGCCGGCGGAAGACTCTTCGCCAGTGCCGATCCAGGTGGCGGCGCCAGCGCCAATCGCGCCTCCGCCCAGCATGTCGCCGCCGCACGGCGGCGCGACGCCGCCTCTCGCTCCGCCGCCGGGCCCGCACCCAGCCCTCGGCCCGCCACCCGTCGAGTTTCCGCCGCAGCCGTTTACGGCGCCCGGGCTGGCACCGCTCGCGCAGGCCGGCCAGGGTACTCGCGAGCGCCGGACCCGGCGGCGATTCTGGCTCAAAGCGGCGGTGGCCGTGCTCGTGATCTCGGCCGGCGCGGCCATCAGCGGGGCGATGTTTCTGAACAGCGTCCTGCGGCGAATCGACCAGTCGCGGCAGGCCCGGCTCGATCCGCAGTCAACCGACTCCGTCCTCAACGACGCCGCTTCCAGCACGCCTGAGGATGCGGACGCGGCGGACCAGTTCGCCGTCAACGCCGAGCCGGCGACCGCGACGATGCGCTCCGCCAAACCGCGCCGGACCCAACGGCCGACCGACAAGACCGACGATACCGGGCTGTACGAAGACGACTCACCGCCCGTGCTGTCGGCGAAACCCGCCGACAAAATGCCCGACGACAAAATGTCCGGCGAAATGCCGGGCGACGGCGATCCGGCTCCGCCGCCGGCGGGGCAAGTCCATCGCGAGCGCGGGGCGGTGCTCTGCGTGGCGATCTCGCCCGACGGGCACGAAGCGGTGAGCATCGCCGAGGATCCGCGCCGCGGGATGCCCAACTCGCTGCGCTTCTGGAACCTGCCCGATGGCGGCGTCGAGATCGAACGTCCGCTCCCTTGGCCGGCCGACGCCGTTGTGGCCTGCTATGGCGCGGATTCGCGCGTGCTTTGGATCGGCACGGCAGGCGGCAAGGCGCAGATCGTGGCGCTCGATTCGGGCGAGGTGCTGGCGATCGGGCGCGGGGCCGGACCGCCGGCGCCCGCCGTGGCGACGCGCAACGGCGCGTTTCTGTTCGCCCGGCCGGGCCAGTCGATCCTCGAAGGCTGGGACCGGCTCTACAATCCGCTCCGCGTTCAATGCACCGAGCTGCCGCCGGCCAACTGCCTGGCAATCTCGTCCGACAATACGACGCTGCTCACCGCCAGCGTCGGGCCAGTCGCCGCCGGCAAGCGCGGCGGCGCCGCCCCGGCGGCCATCTGGCAAGTCGACCCCAAGCCGGCGGCCGGCGGCGCCGCCAACGAGCCGCGTTTGGCGGGCGGCGCCCAAGCTCGACTTGGGTGGCCGCCTGCCCGAGTTCAACTGCGCCGTGCTTCGGCCCGATGGTCGCCAGGCCTGCTTCGGCGGCAAGGACGGCAAGATCCAAGTGTTCGATTTGGTCGACGCCAGCCCGATTCACGCGCTCGCCGGTCACACTTCGCCGGTCAGTTGCCTGGCGATGTCGGCTGATGGAGCCCGGCTGGTGTCGGGCAGCGACGACCGGACGGTCCGCGTTTGGGACGTCGCCGGCGGAATCGAACTGATGCGCTACGAGGGTCATGGCCGCCCGGTGCGGTCCGTGGCAATCACTCCTGACGGCCGCACCGCCGTTTCCGGCGCCGCCGACGGACAGATTCGCATTTGGCGATTGCCGCCCGCCAGCGCCGCCGAACAGGCGGCCGCCGTGGCCGCGGCAGCGCGGATCGCCGCTCCCGAGGCAGGCAGCATCTTCGAGCCGGCCCAGCGGGTGGCGGCGGCGCCGGCCGCCGAGATCAAGCCCGAGGGGCTGCCGAAACCGCCCGGCGCGGCAGCCCAGCAGCGGGCCACCGCCGCGGTCAAGAAGATGTTCTCGGCCGAGTTCGCATCGGCCAAGAGCCTGGATGGCAAGCTCGAGTTGGCCGAGCGGCTGCTGGCCGAAGCGGGCAGTTATCCGCCGGCCTTCCGCTATGCGATGCTCGACGAAGCCCGAATTCTGGCCGCGGCCAGCGGCTATGTCGGCCTGGCCCAACGGGCACTGACGGCGCTGGCCGAGCAGTTCGACATCGATGTCGCGCTGCTGACCGCCGAGACTTTCGAGCTCTTGGGCCGCCAGCCGCTGCTGCCCGAAGGGCGGCAACAGTTGGCCGTAACCAGTCTGGCCGCCGCCGAAACGGCGCTGGCCGGCGAGAACTATCCGCCGGCCCGGCGATTGTTGGCGGTCGCCGCAGCCGCCTCGCGAAAGGCACCGACCCACGACTCGTGCAGTCGATCGCCGAGCGCTCGGGCGAAACTGCCGAGCGGCAAAAGCTGTTCGATCGGTTCACCGCCGGACAAGCCACGCTGCAAACCAGTCCGAACGATGCGGCGGCTCACCTGGCCGTGGGCAAGTACCTCTGCTTCGTCCGGCAGGAATGGCCGGCTGGACTGGTCCATTTAGCCACCGGCGACCAGACGTCCTTGCAAGAAGCTGCCCGCGACGAGTTGGCAGCTCCCGCCGACGGCGGCGACGACGTCAAGCTGGCCGACGCCTGGTGGCGGCTGGCGCAGCCGGTCAAGGGCGTGCAGCGGTCGGCGCTGATTGCCCACAGCCGCTTCTGGTACGAAAAGGCGCTGCCCAATCTGGCCGGCCTCACCGAAACCCGCGTCGCCCAGCGATTGCAAGAGATCGCCGAGCAGGATGCGTTGCGCCTGCGCGGCCGGTAAAGCAATTGATCCGCTGTCGACGACACCTCGAACCCTCAACCGGAGATTCCACGTGACGCACACAGGCTTGCTTGCGGCGGCGATTTGGGCGATCGGCCAGATCAACTCTTCGGCAGCCGCCGATCCGGCCAAACCCGTCGACCTGGCCTGGCATGCGGGGGCGCCCTCGCCGTTCGCCCGGGTTGAGGCACCCACGGCGATCCTGGGCGGCAAGCTGTACCTGTTCGGCGGCTTCACGTCCGATCTGGACGCCTCGCCGCAGCTCGACGTCTACGATCCGGCCGCCGACCGCTGGACCCGGCTCAAGGATATGCCGACCCAGGTCACGCATCTGAATCCGGCGGTCTTTGGCGGCACGCTCTGGCTGGCCGGAGGGTTCAAAGGGCGGCATCCGGGCCCGGTCACGAACGAGGTCTGGAAGTACGACATCGCGGCCGACAGTTGGAGCCCCGGCCCGCCGCTGCCCGAGGGACGCGGGGCAGGGGGGCTGGCGGTCGTCCGCGAGCGGCTGCACTTTTTTGGCGGCTACCAGGCCGATCGCAACACGAACTCGGCCGATCATTGGTCGCTGCCGCTGCCGGACGGCGGCGAGTGGCGGCGCGAGGCCGATCTGCCCGACCCGCGCGGCCACATCGCGGCCGCCGTGCTGGGCGGCAAGCTCTACGCGCTGGGCGGGCAATACGGGCACGACGTCAAGCAAGTCGACGTGGCTTCGTGCCACGCATTCGACCCCGCTAGCGGCAAATGGACGGCGATCGCCAGCCTGCCCGACGGCCGCAGCCATTTCGAGGGCAGCACGCTCGTCCACGACGGCAAAATCCTGATCGCGGGCGGACGCTGCAACAGCTCGATGCCGCCGCGCGACCTGGTGGCCGACATCCTCGAGTACGACCCGGCGGCCGACCGCTGGACGGTGATCGCCGCGCTCCCCAAGCCGCTGATGGCCCCCTCGGCGGGCCTGATCGATGGGCGGCTGATCGTCAGCGGCGGCGGGCTGAACAATCCGCGCCCGCTGGAAGCCGCAACTCACGTCGCCAATTGGCCGACGGGGCGCGTAACAGCTCGCGGCGACAATCGATTCATCAGGACTTGCGGGAAGCATCGAGCCGACTCGCTCTCCGTCGACCGCGGGCCTGCTCCAGCAACCAAATCATGCCCAGCGCCACCACCGCGCCTGTCGGTCGGAACCGGACCGGCTCGGACACGTCGGCGTACTCGAACCAGCCGTTGAACATCTCATCGGTGGTCTGCGAACCGCATTTCACCGCCGCGCTCGGATCCGGATTGCTCGGATTGCCGGCCGAGTTGTCGTAAATGGCCACCGCGTGGAGCGTGGTGCCGCCGGGCAGACGTTTCGGTTCGGCCAGCACGTACTGGTGCTGCCACATGAAATCGTACCGCGGCACGCTGAGCAGCACTTCCGTCTGGCCGTCGGGATAGATCGCCTCGTAGCGGAAGGAGCGGCCGCGCAAGTGCATGTGCGGAAACAGGGACAGCAGCAGAATATCGTGCCGCACGTGCCAGGTTTGTTCGAGTTGCTGGTCGGCGGGAATGGTTCGAGCACGAATCCCTCGCGGAGCAAGATGTCGGTCCAGACGGGCAGCCGGACATCTTCGGCCAGGAGCAGGCCGACGCGCGTCGCATCGGTCGCCGGCGTGCCGATCGTCACGTAGTGCAGCTGGACATAAAGGTGCCAGCCGGCCGGCACGCGCCGGCCCATGCCCGGCGGCGCGATCAGCGGCGTATAGCCGGGCGTCCAGCCGGAAATGACGGTCGATTGCTCGAAGGCCTTGGTCACATTGCCGTGGCTGGGCGGAGCTACCACCACCGTGGCATGGTGCAAGACGCGGCGGTCGCCCGGCATCACTTCGGCCGCCCGAATCCAGGTATCGGTCGTGAAGCCCGGGTCGAGCTCGACCGTGATGTATTCGACGATCCCGCTGGCCGGCACCTGAATCGGTTCGGGAAGGGGCACGATCCGGTCCGGCGTGCCGATGGCCCAGTCGTCGCTGGCCGCGGGCAGCGGCGGCTGGTCGACGGCGTCCCCCTTGGCCCGGGCGGAATTGATCCAGGCCAGCAGCGTGTGTTTTTCCTCGGCACTCAACCGGCGCTCGTTGGCAAAGTGGCCATAGGCGGGGTCGGCGTGCCAGGGGGGCATCGAACCTTGCTCGACGCGCTCGCGAATCGTGTCGGCCCAGGCCAGCGCGTCCTCGTAGCGAATCAGATTGAACGGCCCGATCTGGCCGGGACGATGGCAGGCCACGCAATGCCGCACCAGGATCGGGGCGACGTCGCGGTGGTAGGTCAGATCCTCGGCCGACGCCGGGGTGGCGCGATCGATGAAACATCCCGGGAATTCGGTCTCGGCGACCGCAACCGCTCGGCCCGCAAGCACGTCCTCAATTGCTGAAATCAGATCGTCCCGCGTGGCGCGCTCCGCCGCCGGCCAGGCTCGTACTGATCGTCGATCCGCCCGTGGTAGCGGATTTGCCGGTCACCATCCAGCAGAAAGACTTCCAGTTGCCGGGTCGCGCCGAACCGATCGGCCACCTGCTGACCAGGGTCGAGCAAGATCGGAAACCGCAGATCAAGCTCCGCCGCAAACCGTGCGACGTCCTCGGCCGTGTCGTGAGCATTGGGATTGATGACGACCAGCCCCACGCCAGCTGTGCGCGTATTTGGCGGCAATCTCGTCGAGTCGGCTGGCGTACAGTCGGACGAGCGGACACTCCGTGCCCAGAAACGCGACGACGACCGGCTCGCTCTGCTCTCGATCGGGCAGGCGGTGCAGCCGTCCGTGCTCGTCCGGCAATTCGAAATCCAGGGCCACGCTCGAAACCAAAACTGCGGCCAGGGAAGCGAAGAACATCAATGGATTCCGTCGGCGACTGGGAGTGCTAACCGTGGCTGGTCGGGGGCGATGACCTGCTCAATTCTGGCTCGATTTCCCGCTGCCGGCGCAGTGCGCGGGCAGTTTCCGCGGCGCCGCACAGTCAACCCGGAAAAAGCCGGTCCTGTCATCGGTTGGCAATTGCCTCGAATGGCCGATAATTCCGCCGCTGCCGACTTTGCGGGCGCGATCCCACGAACTTAGAATGCTCAAGCGGCGGCGGCTCCGGTGTGGATGCTCCGCCGCCGAACCCGGTCCTGCCCGACGCACAACCTACCGCTGCCCCGGCGCGCGCGGGCTCCCTCCCCGCCGACCCCAGCGATCCATCCTCCCGCAGGTGACCCATGCTCCGTTTCGCGCTCGCCGCAGTCTGTCTGCTCGCCGCGGCCGCAACCGCCGGCGAATACAACCAGGTGCTCAGCATCGGCGACGCGGCGCCCGAATGGAAAGACCTGCCGGGCACCGACGGCAAACCGCATTCGCTCTCCGATCTCAAGGACAAGCCGGTGGTGATCGTGATCTTCACGTGCAACAGCTGCCCGTTCGCCCGCGAGTACGAAGACCGGCTGTTCGCAGCGGCGAAGGCCCATGCCGAGCACGCGGCATTCGTGGCGATCAACGTCAACCGCGTGCCCGAGGACAGCCCGGAAAAGATGCGCGAGCGGGCGGAGGAGAGGAAGTTCCCGTACCCGTACCTGTACGACGAGTCGCAGCGGATCGCCAAGGCCTACGGAGCGTCGTTTACACCCGAGCTGTTCGTCCTCGGCCCGAAGCGCACGGTGCAGTACATGGGGGGGCTGGACGACAACAGCGATCCGGCCGAGGTGAAGCACAATTACCTCGAGCCGGCGATCGAGGCGGCCTTGAAAGATGCCGCGCCGGCCACGGCCGAAACCGTCGCCCGCGGCTGTCGAATCCGCTATGCCCGCGAGCGGAAATGAGCGCCGGCGATTAGGCCGTCGTGCCCAGCTTGAGATCAAGCCGCGTCGCGGGGCTTAGTAGTTGGTCGGGGCGGCGCCCGCGGCACCGGCTCCGTAGCCACCCGCGCCGGCCGGCGCACCGTAGGACGGAGCTGCCGCAGCGCCCGGTGCTCCATACGACGGACGCGCCCGCTCCCGCGGCATACGGATTGGCACCACCGGCTGCCGCGTTCGTGCCGGCCGGAGTCTCGTAGCCGGCCGACATCACGCCCGAGCCGCTGGCAGCCATCCGCGTCGGCGAGTAGCTGCTCGTGCTGCCGGGACGCCAGTTGGGGTTCGGCCGATCGCCGCCGCTGGGCGGCGTCGCCGGCACGTTCGTTCCCTGGTAGGGCGCTCCGCTGGGATTGTAGCCGGTGGCCCCCGGCGTGTACGGCGCCGTATCGGGCGGGGAGTAATTCGAATTCGGATACGAGTCGGTCGTGTTGGAGCGAGTCGTCGGGTAACCGGCCGCCGAGACCGGCGCCGACGCGGGGTAGCTGTCGGCGGTCGATGGATAGCTATTGGCCGGCGGGTAGGGCGCGCCTTGGGCCCCATAGCCACCCGGGGCCGCCGCGGCACCCGCGCCCTGAGCCGGAGCACCGTAACCGGCCGGCGATTGAGCCGGCGCGGCTGTAGGGGTTGCCGCCTTGCGGCGTGGTCGGATAGGCTCCGCCGGCGGCCGTGCCGCCGTAAGGAGCGGCGCCGCCTTGTTCGACGGCGCGGCCCGGATCGGGATAGGCATAACCACCCGAACCTGCCGGCGGAACCGAAGCCGGCATCGAGCCCGCTCCGTAGCCCGCCGCGGCGCCGGCATCGGCCGTGCGGATGCCGGCCGGTGCGCCGGGATACGCGTTACTGCCGGCGGCGGCGCCCGCCGGATAGGAATCGGCGCCGGCCGGTACTCCGGTCGTCGGGTAGTTGGTGCTGGGATACGTGGTGGCCTGCGCCGTGGTGACCGGCGCAGCGCCACCCTGGTTATAGACGGAGTTATACGGTCCGCTCTGGGCGGCCGCGGCTCCCGGCGCACCGTACGAGGCGGTCGCATTGCCGTAGGCACCGCTGGGGGCGCTCGACTGCGCCGGCGGCATTGTTGGCCGAAGCCGGGCTACCCGGCGGAACATTGGCGTAGCCGTTCGCCGAGCTCGTCGTCGGATTCGCGGCGGCCGAGGGCAACTGCGGGCCCGGAGGCGCGTTGCTGTAGGCGGGCGCCGACGGCTTGGACTTGCCGCCCCACCAGCTGCGACCCGAACTGCCAGGTCCGCTTTGACAACCGGTCAGACCGACCACCGTGGCGGCAAAGACCGCGGTGAGAGCAAGCTGTACTCGCATGCGCAAGCGCCCTTTAATGGGGATCGGAAGAGCGCTGCCAGCCCGGTGCGAAGATCGCGGGCATCGTCGGCGCCTCTTCCCTGAGGAGCGGTTCGATTTCGAGTTGTATGGGGACGTGACTCGCCGGCTGGGGCGAGTTTATTTCTCTGCCATCGCGGCGCGTCGAATCCGGACATCCTTGCCCGGGGGTCGGAAAGACCTCCGCCCGACGACTCCGCGTGACCGGCCGCCACCGTCTCTCATGCATAATCGGACTGTTTGTCGCAAACGCCCCACTGAAAGCCCAAACTTTGCGCTCAAGTGGGACGCTGCTGGCAGACGGCGGCGGCGGATTATAGGAATCCTTCTCACCCCGTCAACGGCAATATCCCAGCGTGCCATTGCCAGCGGCGGTGGTGGAAGCTGGGAAATGGGCTTCGCGTCCGCGGCGCCCCGTCGTTGGATTCGCCAGCGTCGCGACCGCCAGCATCGCGACTGCCGCGCTAAAGATAGCGGCCGGAAACGCAAGGGGAATCGGCCGCGCTGGGCCCCGGGTGCCAGCGTGTCGCCCGCATGTCAACCCCCGATGGCGACCTGGTCGTGGGAGTCTGGTCGCGCGGGCGGATCGGCACCGTCCGTGGCATGCGCAAGGGGGCGACCGGTTACGGCGGGATCGCCTTCACCGCCAAGGGGAGCGTGCCGCTGGGCGAATACCTGGGCTACCGGCCGCTGGTCGTCGAAATCGTCAAGTTCTTCCGCACTCGCCAGCCGCCGGTGAGTGCCTCCGAGTCGCTGGCGATCTATACCCTGATGGAGGCGGCCGACGAAAGCAAACGGCGGCAGGGCGCAACGGTCGAGCTGGCCGATGTGCTGGCCAAGGCCCGCCGCGACGCGGGCCTCGACGCCCCCTGACCGGCCGCGCACACGCTGCGCCCCGGTTCGGGCGATCGTGCGGCGGCGGCTTCGGCTCGCGACGGATTAGCTCGACGCGGCGAACGTCAGATCGATGTCCATGTCGTCGAAGTTGGTATCACTGCCCATCACTTCGTCCATCACGTGCAGCTGAGTCTGGCTCGGATTGGTCGAGATCAGTTCCGGGCTGGTGAAGCTGAAGTGATTGATTTGGCTCGGGTTGGCGTTGGGGAACGACACGAACACGTTCGGCAAGCCGGAAGTCGACGTGCCGTTGGACGAATTGGTCGACAGGAAGTTCGACAGCGTGCCGCTCGAAACGGCGAAGAACGCCAGATACTTGCCGGCCGGCACGGTGATCGTTTGGGCGGCGGAACCGCCGGTCGTGCCCGAAGCGATCAGCACCTGGGTGTTGCCGCTGGCCAGGGCGGTCGACAAATAGTTCGAGCTACTGGGCGAGACGCTGCCGATGTCGCCGTTGGGATCGTCGACGTAGAACACGCCGACGTCACCCGGCGCGGTCGAATCGTGGGTACCCGAGGTCAAGGTGGCGCTTAGCGTTACATTGCCCGAGCTGGTCGTGTCAGGCGTGTGCAGCGTGCTGGGCGCGGCGGTATCGCCCGACGAGAGCGCGACCGTCATTACGACGTCGTTGTAGTCCTTGTCGCTGCCGGCGATGAAGTCCTGGTCTTCCCAGGCGTATTGCACGGTTCCGGTCGTCGAGTCGGCCGTGACCTGCACGTGTTGGCCGCTGTCGGGATTGGCGGCCGTCAGCGTGAAGAAGGCCGTGGGTTGGCTGGCACTCGAGTTGCGGTTGCCGGCGTCGGTCGCATTCTTCGAGAGGAAATTGGCCGTGGTGTTGTTCTGAATCATGTAGAAGACCAACAGCTCGCCGCCGGTGACCGTCAGGTTCATCGTCGCGCCGCCCTTGTCGCCGCTAGCGAAGACGACTTGCGAGAACTGGCCGCCGTCGGTCGTGCCGCCGATCGCGGTCTTGTCGTAGCCGCTGGCGCCCGGAGCCAGGCTGTTGACCGTACCGCTGGTGTCGCTGACTTCGTACACGCCGATCTCGTCGTTGTACGCCGCGTGCCGGCTGGTCCAGTTGATCGTCAGCGTCTGGCTGCTGCCGATCGTCCCCGGCACGACATAGACCTGGGCGTCGCTGGGAGCGTAGGTCAACGTGAGCGCCGACGACGTGGTCGACGAGCCGGAAGTATTGCTAGCCGTGGCGGTGATCGAGTTCGTGCCGACCACCAGACTGCCGGCCGGCAGGGTGGCCTGGGCCTGGCCCGACGAATTGGCCGTGGCGGTGACCGTCTTGCCGTTGACCGAGAACGTGACGGTGTCGCCCGCGTCGGCGGTAGCGTCGATGACCGGCGTGGCTTGCGAGGTGTAATTGTCGCCGCTCACCAGGCCGGTCTGGCTGGTCGAGTCGAGCTTCAATCCCGTGGGCGTGGTCGCGCCGCCGCTCGTGGCGGCCTTGGCGCTTTCCTCGTTCGAGCTCGAACTGCTGCCATAGCTGTTCACCGCCTTGACCACGTAGTAGTACGTCGTCCCGGAAACGGCGGTGGTGTCTTGATAGGTCGTGGTGCTCGATGAGAGCGTGGAGCTGTTGAGCGGCGTGGTCGACTCGCCGCCGGCGGTGGTGCCGCGGTAGACGTTGTACCCGGTGATCGTGCCGGTGGCGCCGGTCCAGGACAGATCGATCTGGGTTGTGGAAACGACGTCGGGGGTTCCGAGGGTCGGGGCGCCGGGAACCGTAGTGGAATTGGTCGAGGCATTGGCCTCGTTCGAGTCCGGGCCCGCGCCGTTGCCGTTGATCGCCTTGACGACGTAATAGTACGTCGTGCCGCTCGTGACGCTGGTGTCCTGATAGGACGTGGCCGAGGCCGAGAGCGCGGAGCTGTTGAGCGGTGTGCTCGATTCCCCCCCGCGCTCGTGCCGCGATAAATGTTGTACCCGGTCACGGTGCCGCTGGCCGCGGTCCAGGAGAGATCGATTTCGCTGGTCGAAACGTCGGTGGCGGTCAGATTGCTCGGAGTGCCCGGGGTGGCAGTGGACGACGGGGTGGCATTGGCCTCGTTCGAGTCCGGGCTCGCGCCGTTGTTGTTGATCGCCTTGACGACGTAATAGTACTTCGTGCCGCTCGTGACGCTGGTGTCCTGATAGGACGTGGCCGAGGCCGAGAGCGCGGAGCTGTTGAGCGGCGTGCTCGATTCACCCCCCGCGCTCGTGCCGCGATAGATGTTGTACCCGGTCACGGTGCCGCTGGCCGTCGTCCAGGAGAGGTCGATTTCGCTGGTCGAAACGCCGGTGGCGGTCAGATTGCTCGGATGCCCGGGGTGGCAGTGGACGACGGGGTGGCGTGGACCTCGTTCGAATCGGGGCTGGCGACCGTGCTGTCCACCGCCTGGACGAAGTAGAAATACGTGGTGCCGGCCGTGACGCTGGTGTCGTGATAGCTGGTCGTGCCGGCCGCGAGAGTCGAACTGTTGAGCGGCGTGGTCGATTCGCCGCCGTGCTCGTGCCGCGGTAGATGTTGTAACCCGTTACGGTGCCGCTGGATGCCGTCCAAGACAGGTCGAGCTCGCTGGCCGATACGACCGCAACCGCCAGGTTCGTCGGCGCCGTGGGGGCCGTCGGGCCCGTGCTCGAGGTCGTCGCATTCGCCTCGCTGGAGAGCGAGCTGGCCGCGGTCGAGTCGATGGCCTGAATTTTGTAGTAGTACTGCGTGCCGGCCGAGACGGTTTGGTCGTCAAAGCTGGTCACGCTGGCCGACAGCGGCGTGCTGTTGAGCGGAGTCGACGATTCGCCGCCGCTGGTCGTGCCGCGGTAGACGTAATAGCCGGTGATGTTGCTGCTAGGAGCGGTCCAGGACAGGTGGATGTCGTTGCTGGCCACGGCCGATGCCGTCAGATTGGTCGGGGCGTTGGGCGTGGTCGGCGCGTCGACCGACAGCGTGAACTTCTGCGTATCGTTGCTGGTGTTGGCGGAGTTGCTGCCCGCGACCTCGGCCAGCAAACTGATCTCGCCGGTGAAGCCCGTGTCCGGCGTCAAGGTGACCTGTCCGGTCGACGAGTCGAACGCACCGATGGTGACGTTGGCCGGGGCGCCGCCGGTGCCCGAATCGACAATGTTGTAGTCGAGCGTGGCGCCATCCGGGTTGGTGACCGGCAGGGTGATCGTGACCGGAGTGTTCTCGGTGGTCGAGACCAGCGAGGAAATCGAGTCCAAGTACGGCGGGTCGACGATCGTGTTGCTGACGACGTTGACCGTGAACGCGTTTTCGGCGACGGCCCCGTTGGCCTCGGTGGCGGTGATCGAGATGGTGGACGATTGGCCTGCCGCGCTGGCCGGTGCGTACACGTCCAGAACGGTGTCTTGAGTGTTCGTGGTGATCGAGGCCGACGAGACGGTGATCAGCGGCGAGGGCAGCGAGGTCTGCTCGACGCCCCCCTCGACGTCGTTGGGGTTGGACACCAACGTCTCGTTGATCAGGTCGTTGTAGATATCGAGCCCGCTCACCAATTGGCCGAAGATCGTGTAGCGATAGTCGAGCGATTCGCGGTCGGTGGCCATTTGCGACTGGTCCAGCGGAGTGGACGAGCCGGGGACGTCGACGCCGCTGATGAAGTACTCCAGGTCGTTGGTGTCGGCACCCGCGTTGGCCCAGGCCAGCATCCCCTGGCTGTCGAAAGTGAGCTTTGAATTGAATTCGTCGTTATATTGCTGGCCGTCGCCATTGTTGCCGCCGCTGCTGGTGAAGTTGCCCTGGGCAATCATCAGGCTGGACAGGCTGTTGAGGATCCGGGCGAAGGACGTATTGTTCCAGGCCCCGCTATTGACCTGCGACTCGATCGTGCTGACGGTGTTGGGCGTCAGGCTGTCGAACAGTTTGAAGACCAACTGACCCGAATACGCCGTCCCGCCGCTCGTCGTGCCCGAGACGTTGAGCGTCAGATATGTGTCGCCCGAGACCGGCGTGACCGTGACATTCGAATTGGAACTGGTCACCGAGTAGGTAATGGCGT
Source organism: uncultured Planctomycetaceae bacterium (assembly GCA_963828155.1). Lineage (GTDB taxonomy): Bacteria > Planctomycetota > Planctomycetia > Pirellulales > PALSA-1355 > CAWCAX01. The sequence continues at coordinate 683,425 of CAWHDQ010000001.1, read as the reverse complement.
CGCCGCCGCTGTCGACGGCCGCGATCGGCACCATCAGGTCCTTGCCCGCCGGAGCCTGAATCGAATTGTCCGACTGCACGCCATCGACCGTCAAGGTCGTGATCGTCAGCATGCTGCGATCTTCGAGTTGTTCGAACAGCACGCGTCCAGTGCCCCGGCGGGCGGCCGGGCGGCGCCGCGCAGAATGCGACTGAGTCTTCTCGCGATCACAACCAGTGAACGAAAACAGCCCCATGGAGAATCTCCGAAGATGCGCGTTGAACGGGTGAGAGAAAGTCGGCGAGTTGCCGAGAGGTGTGAGGTCCTGCCCCTATTTCACTCTAATTAAAGGTCCGGCGTTGTACACCGCGTGCGGCCGGTGTGAGGGAGCCGGAAAATGGCAAATCTCGGGGGGGGGTCGCCAGCACGAGCCGGCCACAACGGCGCACCACAGCAGTGCGCGCCGACACGATCATCGCGATCGGTGCGATCCGAATGGGGGGGAGCGAGCCAGCCGCCGGGCAGCAAATGCCGCGGCTTTCCCTGGCTCGCCAGTGCGCGTCCCGCGGGCACGAACCCCGGACCCATCGGCAACTACGGAGAGTTAGTCACTACGTACGCCGGCTCGCCGCCATTGGTTCGCGAAAAAATTTCGCGTTTCCAGCCTCAAGAGCGTCTGAGCCGCAAGGAAACTCAGCGGGCGGGCGGGCTGAAAACGCCCCGGCCCCAGACGCGAGGGCCAAACCGCGAGGGCCAAACCACGCCGGGCCCGGCCCCTCGCCTACCTCGCCAAACTGCCTATTTCAAGGCCGCTTCGTAGCGTTTGTTGGCCGCGTCCCAGTCGACCACGCTCCACCAGGCGGCGATGTAGTCGGGACGGCGGTTCTGATATTTCAAGTAGTAGGCATGCTCCCAGACATCCAGCCCGATCACCGGCGTGTGGCCGTGCATCAAGGGACTGTCCTGGTTCGGCGTGCTCTCCACGACCAGCTTCTTGCTCTTGTTGACGCTCAGCCAGGCCCAGCCGCTGCCGAAGCGGGTCGTGGCCGCTTTGGCGAACTCGGCCTTGAAAGCCTCAAAGCCGCCCAGCTCTTCCTTGATCGCGGCGGCCAGCTTGCCGGTCGGCTCGCCACCCTTGCCCTTGCCCAGGATCGTCCAGAATAACGAATGATTGGCGTGGCCGCCCCCGTTGTTGCGAACCACGGTGCGGATGTTCTCAGGCACGCTGTCGATCTTGGCAACCAAGGCCTCGATCGATTGATGTCCCAGCTCGGTGCCCTTCGAGCGCCTTGTTCAAATTCGTGACGTAGGCCGCATGATGCTTGTCGTGATGGATTTCCATCGTCTTGGCATCGATGTGCGGCTCGAGTGCGTCGAACGGGTACGGCAGGGGGGGGACTTCGAAGGCCATGGGCGGCTATCTCCTGAATTCTTGGCGGGGCGATTTGGGGGCTCGTCCGCGAGCGCTGCCGGCAGCATACCCGAACCCGGCCGGACTGGCAAATCGCTGCCACCGGCCGCCGAGCGTGCCGACTCCACTCCCCGACGGAACGCCGGCGGCGGACGCGCGGTGGCGCGCCCCACTTCCGGTGCCGACGAGAAACGCCGGCAGGCGCCCGGCAGGGATGCCGGGATTCGAGCGGAGCCGCGGCCCTGGCAAACCTGGCCGCAGGCGGCGGACGCCCGCGCGTCACAGCGGACGCGTGGCCGCACTGGGGGCCGGGCTACTTCCGCAGCCAGGGAATCAACACGTTGGTGGCGCGCCGCAGCGAGTCGCCGCCTTCGTGGGCGGCGGCCGCCTCTTCGCTGGCCATCAGGTACGACTTGATGCTGACGGCAACCTGCCGGGCCGCCTCGGCAATATTGTCGCGCCGCCGGTCGCGGTCGCGTTGGGGCCGGATCGCGACGTAGACTCGGGTTCGGCAATGCCGGCCGCCGGCCTGCGATTCGCGGGCCGACTTTTCAGCCAGCTCCTCGGTGAACCGCAATTCGATCGTAAACGGCACCGGCCGGTCGTTGCCGCGTTTGAGCAGCCCGGAGCGGCGCGAGTCGATCTCCAGCACGATCCGCTCGCCGCTTCGAGGGACGTGATGTCGGCATGGTTGTCGACCACGAAGCCGCGAATCTTCTCCACGGCCATTTTCAGCGGCACCGCGGTGACGAGCCATTTCTCCAGGACCAGGCTGGGCTTGGGGCGGCGACCGAACCACGACCGCCGCTCGGGCTGCGGCTCGGCATCGTCGCTGCCCGACCCCAGCTGCACGACGCGGTTGCGGCCGCGCTGCTTGGCCTCGAGCAGGGCTCGATCGGCGCGGCGGAGCATGGTCTCGGTCGTATCGCCGGCCTGGATCGAGGTGACGCCGAAGCTGGCCGTGATCGAGTTGCCGCCCAGGGCCGGCAGCGGCAGCGTGCTGATTGCGTGCCGCATTTCTTCGGCCCGCTGGCACCCGGCGGAGATATTGCAGTCGGCGCAGAGGATCACGAACTCCTCGCCGCCGTAGCGGGCCACCAGATCGCCGGGCCGGCAGCAGCTCTTGAGCAGTTGGGCAAAGCTCTTGAGCGCTTCGTCGCCGGCCTGGTGGCCGAAGTTGTCGTTGATCTGCTTGAAGCGATCGATGTCGCAGATGATCAGGCTGCAGGGCAAGCGGCGCATCGAGATGGGCTTCGACGAACCGCTTGTGCGTATTGTCGAACTCGGACCGATTGGCCACCTGCGTCAATGGGTCCTTGGTCGCCCGCTCGTGCAAGCTCTGGCAGCGCTTCTCCAGCGAGGCCTCGGGCGAGGCGTCGTGCAGCGTAATTGCCGCGCCGTGCGACACGCCGTCGCTGCCGAGCACCGGCATAACGTGGATATCGACCGCGACCGGCCGTTCGTTGCGGCCGCGAATGATGAACCGCCGCAGCGACTGGATCCCACTTTCGATCGCTTGCATGATCGGGCAATCGAGGTCGGCGATCGTCGATCCGCGCTCGTCGCGCAGGCCGACCAGCCGGGGCAGCCACGACTGCTGACGAACCGCGGCCGCGGCAATGCCCGTCAGCCGTTCGGCGCCCCGGTTCCAGGTCATGATCCGGCCGGTCCGGTCGACGAACACCACGGCGTCGTGCATGTTGTCCAACAGTTTCCGCTGAAACAGGCCGTCGGCCGACGAAGCACTCGGTTCGTCGCCGGTTGCCATCCGCTGCCAGATGCCTTCGGTATCCGTGGGTTTCAGTTCCTGCAGCCAGCGGGCGGCAACCTGATTGTCCCAAGCCTCGGATTGTTGTAACTCGCCGAACAGAATGACCAGGTCGGGATCGAACTGCACTCCGGCACCCGCGAACAGCTCGGCCAACGCCCGGTCGCGCGACAGGGCGCTGCGGTAAACCTGGTCGGTGGTCATCGAGTCGTAGGCGTCGACGATCGCCAGCAGCCGGGCCCCGAGCGGAATCTCGCGGCCCCGCAGCGGATAATTCGGCCGGCTGCCGTCGTACCAGGCCGGCAAATGCCGGACGATTTCCATGATCGCGGGCGACGAACAGCAGCCGCCCAGAATCTTCAGCCCCGCTTGCCGCTGCCGGTCCATGAGCATCAGCTCTTCGGGCAACAGCGGCTCGGGCTTGGCCAGAATGGCGTCCGGAACCGAGATCTTGCCGATGTCGTGCAGCAGGGCCGACACTTCCAGCTCGCTGCACTCCTCGTCGCTCATCTCCAGCGCCAAGGCCCACGACGAGCAGCGGAGCGCCACCCGCAGCGAATGGGCCGCGGTGGGGGCATGCTTGCAACGGAGCGCGGTGAACAGGCTGCCGGCGACTCCCAGCCGCACTTCGGCCAGATGGTTCTCGAAATCCTCGGCCAAGCGCAGATCGGCCGGAGCCGGACCATCGAGCGCGCTCAATAGCGAGTCGATCTGGCGAACCTGCTGGTCCACGTCGGCCCCCGGGGGAACCGCGCAGGGCACCGGGCTCGGCGAGTCCGTTGTTTCCATTCCAGGTGTCTTTCCCAAAGGTTGACGCCACATGCCGACGGACCGGCCGTGGCCTGCCGTTCGAACGCCGGCGCGGGCGCATGGTCAACGACCGCGCCGCCGGCGGGCCCCTTTTGGCCGGGACGCGGTCGCGCGAATATCTATGCCCAAGGGTAGGTCAGGACCGGCGATAGTCAAAGGTAGCGACGAGGCAACCCATGCCGGTTGCAGGGGCGGCACGCCGATGGCAAATCGGGTTGAGTTTCCCGATTGCGCGGCTCGTTGGCAGGGCCCGGCGCGGTCGCGGCTGAGCCAGGTGGCGGCCCCGCGCGACCGGCGAAATCTGCGCTTTGAGTCCCGGCGGTAAGAATGCCGAAATCGATACACATGGGCGCTCGACCGCGCCTGCCCGCCTGGCCGGCAATCCCCCCTCGCGCCGGTCCGCCACCCTATTGCCGCCCTCGCCGCACCCGTCCCATGCACCTCGGCCACCAACGCCGCCGCCGCCTGCTGTCCGACGAAGCCGCGACCGAAGCGGCCGCGCGCCCGACGCCTGCCAGCTCCAAGCGCTCGTCGGGTCCGACCGAGACGTATACCTCGCATGCCCGCCGCGATCAGCAGCCCCGGCTGACCGACCTGATTCCGACCCGCTATCGCACGTTTGTCGCCGCCTACCTGCTGGGTTTGATCGTGCTGGCGGCGGTGGAGGTGCTGTATAACCACCTTGATGCACTCGCGGTGCACGTCGTGCGCCAATCGCTGGGCGTATTCGATCTGGCCAACCGGGGTAGCTTTGCCGCCTGGTTTTCCTCGCTGCTCTTGTCGCTGACCGCGGCCGCGGCAGTTTTGATTTACACGCTCCGGCGGCACCGCATCGACGACGTCCGCGGCCGTTACCGGATGTGGATCTGGGCGGCCGTTGGCTTTCTGCTGCTGGCGGTCAACCAAACCGCCGACGTAGACGACCTGGTTCGCGAAGTGGTCGACCTGGCGGCCAGCCGGGCCGGGATCGGTGCGGCCTGGGTCTGGCCAGGGTTGTGCGCAGCGCTGGCGGTGGTGTGCATGGTGCGCTTCAGCTTTGAACTGCGTCGCTCGCGCGAGGCGCTGATCCTGGGCTGGCTGGGAGCCCTGACCTGGCTGGCTGCCCGTTTCGGCGCCGGACTCTGGCAGTTGGACGATCCGAGCCTGAACGTCATGCTGTTCGTGGGCCTGAAGCTGCTTGGCCAGTTGACCATTCTGGCGGCACACGGGACGTACGCACGCTACGTGCTGCTCGACGCCCACGGCCTGTTGCCGGCCCGTGACAAGGCGGAGGCTGGCACGGCCCGCCGGCGGCGCAAGCGCGGTGACGACGCCGGAGACGAGACCGGCGAAGCCACCAAGAGCGCAACGCCGGCCCGGACCGATCTCGACCCGCCGGTGATCGCCCCGCAACCGGCCGCGGAGACGGCGGCAAAGCCGGCTGCAGCGCGACCTCCGTTGGCCGGGTTCGTCAAGTCGTCAGCCTCGGCTGCGGCGCGGGATCCGTCGTCCAGCTCGGACGACGACGAGAATGACGCGGACGACGATAATTCCACCAACCAGGGCCTGACGCGGGCCGAACGCAAGCGATTGAAGCGCGAGCGGAAGGCCGAGCAGCGACGCAACGCGGCCTAGTTTGGTGGCACCGCAGGCGGTTTCTCCGCGCCGCGACGTCGGCTATACTCCTGGCATGTTCATCAGATTTCTCGGCTATCTGAACGTTGCAATTTGCTTGGCGGTCGGAATTTGGTGCTGGCTTGGAATCTTTGATATTGTCCCCAGGGACCCCTGGCTAATCTTGCTGGGCAAGTTTGGGTACGTCTGCATTTCCTGCTGGGCGATTGCGCCGGTGGCGCCAGTCCGCTTTAGCATTCCTCTCCGTCCGGCCGCAGGCGGAGATGGGGGAGACCCCGCTTAGCGAATAATCCAGCGGGCCAGCATCCCCCGCCGCAAATCGGGCTGCAGGAGCCGCGCGGCCGGTTCAGGTCGCCGAGCACCGCTTCGGCCGCCAGATAGCCGCTGCGCACGGCGCCTTCCATCGTGGCCGGCCAGCCGGTGGCCGTCCAATCGCCCGCCAGGGCAAAGCCCGGCACGCTGGTCCTCTGTGCCGGCCGGAGTTCATCGCTGCCCGGACTGACCGAAAAGACGGCATGCGGGTCGGTAACAACTCGCGCCCGCTGCAGTTGCGCCGGCGGGCCGCCGGAAAGACGGCCCGGAGGTCCTCGATCACGGTTTGAATCGTTTGCTCCCGGCCGATTTCGTCCAGCTCGCGCAAGGCGCTAATCACCACCTGGTAATAACGACTCGCGGCGTCGGAACCACCCGGCGTGCTGCGCTGAAAGACCCATTGGCTGGTCCGTCCGACGAGCACGGCATGCTCGACCGTGGCGATCGGCCGGTCGAACCAGAGATGGACGCTGCTGATCGGCGACGACTCGAGCTGCACGGGCCGCTCGATCCAGGGGAGTTGGGCCTTAAGCCCCGGACCGATGAGCGAGCCGATCTGCCGCCAGGTGACGGCCAGGACGACCGCATCCCACGGCTTGGCATCGCCGGTTGTCGTCGTCGTGCGGAGCTGGTTTGATTCGCCCAGTTCGACTTCGGTCAACCCGCAGCCGGTCCGCAGATCGACCTGGTGCGCAGCAAACCAGCGGCGCAAGGCCAGGTCGTAAATCTCGGTGAGCGGCACCTTGGGCACCGCCAATTCGAACGCCCGGCGGGCCGCCATGAATCCATCGACAAACACCTTCCGCGCGGCCGCCAGGCTCGCCCGGTCGAGCGATTCGCCCAGCGCGCTGATCAGCACCACGGACCAGAATTGCTCGATCGCCGCCGGCGTTTGCCCCACGGTCGCCAGCCAGCGGCCGACCGTTCCTTCCCGCTCGGCAACCGCGGCAGGCATTCGAGCCAGCTTCCACAATGCCTGGCCGATCCGCCACCGATCGCCGGCGGAAAGGTACGACTGCCGCCAGAAGGCCCACGCCAGGTGCAGCGGAGCCGGCAAGCCGGGCAGGGCACCAAACTCGAACTGGCGGCCGGCGGCGAAGAAATGCAATACCCGCTCGCGGCGAAACAGCGGCTCGATCCCGGTCGTGCGGCAGAAGTGGGCCAGATTCGTGCAGCAACCCAGGCTGACATGCTGACACAGATCGACCCAGTCGCCGGAGTCGGGATCGCGAAACGAAGCCGCCCGGCCCCCCAAATAACGGCGTGTTTCAAGTAGCGACACGCGCACACCGGCGGTTCGCAGGGCCACGGCCGCGGCCATGCCGGCCAGCCCGCCGCCGATCACGGCGACGCGCGGCGCGTCGGCGCAAGTTCGGCGAGCGCATTTTGGAGCGGCTCGGGAGCGATGGAGCCGCGGGCCGCGGTCATTTCGCCAGGGCCTCGGCGGGGAGCGACGCCGGACGGCGATGGATCAATCCCCGCCCGGTGAGCTGCAATTTGCGCCACCAGCGCAGCCGCACGCGCGACGAGAGCACGTCGCCGTCGCGGCGTTTGATCTCGTCCAGGAGCGCCGAGTAGGTGGCGAGCATCGCGGCAAAGATGCGACGGCCGGCCGGCTCAAGCCAGCGATCCAAGTCGGCGGCCCGCCGATAGAGCTGCTCGGCCCGCTCGATCTCGAACTTCATCAGGGCGTGGAATCGTTGATCGCGGACCCCGCGCTGCAGGTCAGCCACCGAATACCCGAAGCGGTCCAGATCTTCCTGCGGCAAGTAGACCCGGTCGCGCTCGGCGTCCTCCTTCAGGTCGCGGAGGATGTTGGTCAATTGAAAGGCGATGCCGCACAGTCGGGCCGGCTCGAGCGCGGCCACGTCGCGGAAGCCCCAGATGTGGATGCAAGCCAGCCCCACGGCCGAAGCCACGTGCTCGCAGTAGTCGGTCAGTTCGGCGAATGTGCCCCAGCGCGAGCGGACCAGATCCATCTCGACGCCGTCGATCACGTCGAACAGGTATTCGGGCGGAATGCGGAATCGCTCGACCGCGTCGACCAATGCCGGCCAGAGCGGGTCGTCGAACCGGCCGGCCAGGGCCTGCTGGAGCGAGCGTCGCCAGTCGGCCAGCTTCGTCCGTCGCACGTCGACGGGCTCGCCACTGTCGCCCAGGTCGTCGGTCTGCCGCAAAAAGGCATATAGAGCGTGCATCGCCGACCGCTGCGCACGGGGCAGCAGCCAGAACGAATAGTAAAAGCTCGAAGCCGAACGCCGGGCCATGCGCCGGCAGTGATTGTAGCTGGCGGCGAGTTGCATCATGCCTGTCGGTCCAGCGGTCGCCGGTTCCACTGGGGATTCCACCACGAGCGGAGCAGTAGTCGCAGTTGGGTCGCTTTGGAAACGATGGGCCGGCATGCCCAGACGTTGTAATCGATTCGGCGAATCGCTGCCAGGATCGCCAATCCGCCGGCCTGGAATAGGGCCACGTCGACCCGCAGCGCCGCCGGCACGCGCTCGATGAGTTCATGTCCGGCCCGCAAATAGCCCTCGGCCCGCGCGACTTCCGCCGCCAGTACCTCCCGAAAGGCCGGATTGAATTCGCGGCGGGCAAACAGGGCCTCGTCGTAGCCCGCCGCCCGCAGCGCCTCTTGCGGCAGGTAAATCCGCCCCCGATCCCAATCGCGGGCCACGTCCTGCCAGAAGTTGGCCAGTTGCAAGCCCGTGCAGATCGAGTCCGACAGTGCGACCGAGCGTTCGTCGCAAGCCCGGCCCAGGTACAGCACCAGCCGGCCCACCGGGTTGGCCGAGTAGCGGCAGTACTCGAGCAACTCGGCAAATGTCCGATACCTCGTCACCCGCTGATCCTGGCGAAACGCCACGAGCAGGTCGGCCAGCGGATCGATGGGAATGGCGAACTGGCGGATCGTTTCGGCCAGGGCGACGAAGACCGGGTGCCGGACCTCGCCCTGGTAGCAGGCCCGCAGCAGGCCTTCCCACCAATCCAACAGCTCCAAACTCTGCTCGGGACCGGCCGTTTCGTCGGCCAGATCGTCCGACCAGCGGCAATACGCATACAGGTTGTAGAAGTGCTGCCGCAGCCCGCGGGGTAAAAGCAGACTGGCGACGCTGAAATTCTCGTAGTGCGTTCGGGCCAACCGGCGGCAATAGGCCCGGGCTTCGTCGAGCGACGGGGGCGCCTGGTCCGCCGGCCGGGGACCGAAGCGCGCCAGCTCGGTGGCAAACGAGGAAGAGGTCATGCACCGCCGTTCAGATTTCGTTTCCGCGAGTCCGGGCCGCGCGCTGACTGAACTTTCGCGCGTCCAGCCCGACGGCGCAGGGATATAGGATGAAGTTTGCCCCCCGCGGCTTGCCTGTCCAAGCCGGGTGCCGTGCATTATGATGCGTTTTTGGCAGCGTTACAAAGGCAGTTCGGTTCCCGAGCACCGCCCCGCGGGGCGGCGAAGCAACCGATGAAAGTGATTCTGGCGAGCCCGCGCGGCTTTTGTGCCGGCGTGAACATGGCGATCGAGACGCTGGAACTGGCAATCCAGCTGTTCGGCACGCCGATCTACGTCTATCACGAGATCGTCCACAACAAGTATGTGGTCGAGCGATTCCGCAAGCTGGGAGCCGTGTTCGTCGACCACCTGACCGAGGTGCCGCCCGGCTCGCACTTGCTTTACTCGGCCCACGGCGTCTCGCCGGAAATTCGCAGCATCTCCCAGGAGCGGCGGCTGAAGACGATCGACGCCACCTGCCCGCTGGTGACCAAGGTCCACCTGGAAGCGGTCCGCTACGCGAAAGACGGCTACACGATCGTGCTGATCGGGCACGACGGGCACGACGAAGTGATCGGCACGATGGGCGAAGCGCCCGAGGCGATCGTGCTGGTCGAATCGGCCGACGACGTCGACCGGCTCGAGCTATCGACCCGCAAGCTGGCGTATCTGACGCAGACCACGCTCTCGGTCGACGACGCCAACCGCATCATCGCCCGACTGAAGGAGCGGTTTCCGCACATCGTCGGCCCGCCGAAAGAAGACATCTGTTACGCCACCCAGAATCGGCAAGAGGCCGTGCGGCTCTTGGCTCGCGAGGCCAACGTGGTGCTGGTACTGGGCAGCCAAAACAGCTCGAACAGTCAGCGGCTGGCCGAGCTGGCCGGCGAGTCGGGCGTCCGGGCCTATCTGGTCGATGGGGCGGCCGACATCGATCCCGCCTGGTTCGCCGCCGACGACACGGTGCTGGTCACCGCGGGCGCAAGCGCCCCCGAGTCGGTGGTCGAAGAGTGCGTCGACTTTCTCAAACGGAATTTCGCGGCCAGCGTCGAGTCACGCTCGATACGCGAGGAAGAGGTCTACTTCCCACTCCCGCGCGAGCTGCGGCAGGCGATGAAACCGGTGCCGTCTCCGTGACGCACACGAAGAGACGAAGAACAAGAAGATGGGCCACAAAAACCACAAAAAGGTGAGGCCGGGGGAGAGCAATCGCTGCCGGCCTTGAGGTAGCGAGCCTCGGAGCGTTTGCCGTCGGAAGAATGGGCCCGGCACACTTAACTGGTAGCTCGGTCTCCCTTATCGATCCACTTTCCCTGACGCGGGACAGAAGCTAATTCTTCCCCGTCTTTCTCCCCTTCGTCTTTTGATGCCTTTTCGTGTTTTTCGTGGCCAATCTTCCGCTCTTCGTCGTCTCGCTGTATCTGTTCCGCAGAACTCCTCAGCTGTTGATGTAGCTCTTGAGGAAGTGGTTCTCGAAGGCCAGCTGGTCGTACTGCGATTTGACCACGTCGCCGATCGAGATGATCCCGACCAGCCGGTCGTCGTGGAGGATCGGCAAATGTCGCACGCGGTGCCGGGTCATCAGCCCCATCGTGTCTTCAACGGTGTCGCTGGGCGAACCCACGTGTACATCCTGGCTCATGACGTCGACCACCCGCAGCTGGCCGAAGGCGCCGCGGGCGTGAGCCGCCGCCTTGAGCAGGTCGCGCTCGGTGATGATTCCCAGCAGTCGACCCCGCGCTCGATCGGCCGCCTCGCAGACCACGAGCGAACCGCAATTGTGGCGGACCAGCGTATCGACGACCTCGTCCAACGTGGCCTGGGCGTCGATCGTGTAAACCGCGCCTCCCTTTGACGGCCAGAATCTCTTGCAGCAGCATGGTCGTGTTCCTTGTCGCGAATGGTGGGGTAACGAGCAAGCCGCACCGCTGCGCTGGGCGGTAGGGCCTGGAGGAATCCCGGCGCTGGGGGCGAAACTACGATCCTCGGACCGGCCTGGTGCGACAAGAAGCGCGCGGCGAGCAGGACGGCTCGCGGTCAGCGGGGTGTGGCTAGACCGCAAGCGCCGTTTGCCGAGCACGACATGGCGCGGGCAAAACCGATCCAAAACAAGGGCCACTCGCGCCCGGGCGGGCGGCCCAATAGATGCCTGGGCTCGAACTCAGCAGAAGTGCGTCAGCAGAAAGCGAGTCGGACGTGCCTTACGCCCGTCAGAATACCGCCGACAGGGGGTGATGTCAAAGAATTCGGGGCGGTCGCGCGTCATTCCCGCGGCGGAATCTCTGCGGCCTGGAGCTTGCGGAACGACAGGTTGGTCGTCGCGTCGTGTCCCTGGATCGAAAGCGTGCCCGGCGACAGCCGCTTGCCCTTGCGCGGGTTTTCGTCCGGGCGCGAGGGTCGGTCCAGTCGCTCACCTGGTAGCCGCGAACCCAGGCCGCCATGTGGTCGCCCGAGACGATCAGCGTCAGCGGGAACCAGGCAAAGTCGTCGGCCAGGACCCGCCGGGCGTTCTGCCGGCGATAGAATCCGCCCGTGCCGCAATCGAGCGGCTGGCTGCGGTCGCCATTCTTGTAGCCGTTCTGGATCTGGCATTCGTAACCCTGCCAGAACTGGCCTGGGATCGAACGAAAAAAGATGCCTGAGTTGAGATGCTCGCCGCCGGAAAAAATCTCCAGCTGGAGCACGAAATCGCCCAGTTGTCGCTGGCTTTCCAACTGGCCGTCGCCCCCCTCGACGTGCAGCTCGCCGGCCGGAGTGACTGAAAAGACACTCTTCTTGTCGGGATAGACGTTCCAGCCGGTCAGGTCTTTGCCGTTGAGCAGCGGTTCCAGGCCCAGCGGCTTGAGCTTGATGTTGCGGAACTCGACGGCCCCCTTGTTGAGCTGCAGGCCGATCGGCCCGCTCGCCAGCGGTTTGGGATCGGTGTAGTCGAGCACGGTCCGGCCGCCGAGCTTGACGACGAAATGCCCGCCCACGGCCGTCACTTCGTAGCTTTGCCAGTCGGTGCTGTCGTAATCGCCATCGGTTTTCTGCCGACCCACGAAGCTGCCCGTGGGAAACGGGCTGACCATGCGGTCGGCGATGTTCAGCTCGTAGCAATCGGCGGTGGGATCCTTGGGCACGCGGGCGGTGCGCAGAAAGACGCCGCTGTTGGTTCCCCGCGGGTTGCGGAAATCGACCTTGAGCACATAGTCGCCGAATGAGCTGGTCGTGCAGAGCAGGCCGGGGTCGCCTTCGCTCACCGAGATGATCCCATCGGCGACCTTCCAATTGGCTTTGCTGGCCGCCTCCCAGCCGAACATGGTCTCGCCGTCGAACAGCAAAATCCAACCGTCGGCCAGCTCGGCGTCGGTCAAGCGATTGGGTTCGTCGGCACAAGCAGGCCGCTGGCAGGTGAGCGCAGCGATCAAGACCAACGGAAGCGCGACGGTGGAGCGGAGCAGGGGGCAGGGCATCGAGGTGCGATCCGAAGGAGCGGTGGGGCGAACACAGCGGGCTTCAGCATTGTCCTTCTCCGCGGGAGCCAAGTAAAGCACGTCGCCGATCCGGCCTGGACCTCTCGGCAGGATGGAGCGGTCGCCTGGCCCCGGCGATTGCAATCCGGCCGCGGCCGCCTATTCTTTGGGTCTGTTGTCGCCCAGCTGGGGTGGCAGGCCCAAGCCCACGACCTTTTGTCCATGAACGATTCGCTGCGACGAGCGAACCTGTTGTTCGAAATGCATCGCTGGGCCGATGCCGAGCAGGCGCTGCGCGAGGTCTTGGCGTCCGAGCCCGACAACGCGATCGCGCACGCCATGTTGGGTCTGGCACTGGAGGAATCGGGCGAGCTCGCTGAAGCCCAGGAAGAGGTTGCCCGGGCGATCGACTGCGACCCGTCCGAGCCGTACGTGTTCTATGCTCAAAGCCTGGTGCTGCTTCCCGCGGGTCGGCAGGAGGAGGGGCTCCGGTCGATTGAAGAAGCCGTCCGGATGTCTCCGACGCATTCGACGTACCTTTGGACCTGGGCAGCAATCCTGTACGACAAGCGGCAGTTCTATCTCTGCCTGGAGAAGTTAGAAGTGGCGTTGGCGTCGAGTCCCGAGCGGGCCGGCCTGCTCAACCTCAAGGGGAGGGCCCTGCAAGCGCTCGATCGAGCGGCGGAAGCCCGGCAGGCATTCGACGCGGCGCGTAGCGCTCGACCCCGAAAACGCCGACAGCCATCATGCCCGGGGTGCGCTGCTGTTGGATGCTGGCGAGAGCCGAGCCGCGGTCGAACACCTGCTCGAAGCCCGGCGGCTCGATCCGATTCGCAAAAACGACCCTGATAAGCTGACCCTGGCCTTGGGCCAGCAATTGCCGCCCTTCCGCTGGATCGCCCCGCTGGTGGTGCGCTGGTGGCGCTGGCATCCCAAGGCGATCTGGGGTGCGTTCATGGGCCTGGCGGTCGCCTACATGGCGATTTGGTGGGCGTTTCCAGGCCGGCAGGGCAACGGGGGCTGGCAGGCGATCGGGTTCGGCGAGGTGGTCGTCAACCTGCTCGTACTCCCGGCATCGTTCGACGTGTTGGCGACAGCAGCCGCCTTGTGGGTCAAGCGGCGGACGATCGGCGCCGCTTGGTACGAGCCGCTCTTGCACACGCCGGCAACCCTGTGGGTGCTCGCCGTACATGCGGGTTTCTCGCTCCTCGCCTTGTTTCCACTGCCAACATTCTTATTGCTGCTGCTCGGATCGTGTACGACGTTCCTGAATAGTTGGGTGGCAAGATCTACCGCGTTGACGTGGCACGATCTCTACGGCATTTCGCTGGCTTTCTCAGCCTGCGCCTCACTGCTCTTGTTCTTTGCACCGACGCCGGAGCATTTGGTGCCCTTTGGAATTTTTGCAGCCCTCTCGCTGGTATCCGACAACCTGGTCCGCTTGTTCAGCGAACCGCAGCGCTGATCCTTTGGCACTTCGCCGGGGCGAAGAACGACGCGTAAGGAGGGGCGGGGCGATCACGCCTCTTAGCGGTGAAACGTGCCGACCGAATCCGGCGGTTCGAGCCGCCGGGCGTCCTCGGCGATCGGCTCTTCGACGCCCAGCCGCTTCAGATAGGCGGCCGTCTCGTCGGTAACGCGCAGATTGCCCGGCCGGTATACGAAGCGCTGCGGATCGATCGGCGCACCGGCTTGCACTTCGAACCACTCCACGACCAGCAGCGGGTGGAGCGTGCCCGGCGCGCCCTTCTTGCCCGGCAGCTCGCGGAGGTATTCGATACGATAGGGAAACAGGTCCTCCTGGCCCAGCGTGATCGCGACTCGCTGGGGAATCTCGTCCGGCACCTTCTTCCAGAGAGGATCGCCCCCGGCCAGGATGGCTTCCCGCCGCTCGGGAATCATTTCGGCCAGGGCCGCGGGCTTCCAGGTTCCCTCGATCCGATAGACGGGCAGCGCATCGAGCCGCTTTTCTTCGATCCGGGCAAACTGGAACGATGTCGCCAGGTTCGCCAGCATCTGCGGCAATCCGCCGATCGGCAGGTTCAACGAATAGGCCGGCGCGGCCTGGACCGAGGGATGCCGGTTCAAGGCGGCTCGAACGCGGTACAGGTCGATCCGGGCCAGCGTCGGCCGGTCGAGCAAGTCTTCGTGAATCCAGAGCTCCGCGCCGTTGGACACCTGTTCGACGGTGGCCAGGCCATCCCCTAGTTGGACTTTCGAGCTCGAGGCGGAAGCGGCAGCCCTCGGCTCGGCCTTGTTGCCAGTACATCCCGGTGCCGACCAGTTGCTGACCGAACAGGTTGATCCGCTGGCGAATCTTGGCGGTCAATGTCGGCGGAGCAGCCGCGGCCGAGATCGCGCTCGAGAGGAGCAGATTGACGTCGGGCCCACCGCCAGCGCCAGAGCGGTCGCCCGGCGGGCGGACCGCTGGACTTCCTCCCGCCACATTCGACGTCCGGACCAGCGTTGCGCCGCCTTGTGCGCCGGCGGCGGGCGATGTCGGCCGGGCGGCCAAGGCGCTGCGGTGGATAACTATTGGCCGGATGCCGAGGCATCGCCGCCGGCGGACGGCCCGCTTGCGCTGAACTCAATTGCCCCCCGGAACGACTGAGGCCCGCACCTGGTGGAAGCGTTGTCGGCTGCCGCGGCGGTTGCGCTTTCGCGGAACCTGCTGGCTGCGGTCCGGCGCTCGAGTGATTTGCCAACGGCTGGCGGGGTTTGCCCAGGGCCGGGCTGCGCCCACTGGCCGAGCGCGGGGCCGCCGTCTGACGGCTCGAACGCGCCGCAGCGCCGTCTATCGTGCCCGACGCTTCGCCGGGGCCCGGTTGCGCCGGCGCTGCTTGCACCGCAGCAGCCCCAGGCAATGGATCGCTTGATCTGCCGTTCGGATCGGCAGTTGCGCCTGCGCGAGCCAATCAGCCAGCCGGCGATCAAGACCAGCCGCAGCGCGAACGCGGGCAAGACTGGCAAGCTGGTCTTCATATTCGGGTTTTGCCGGATTTGCCAAAGAAACGCGTTGTACGAGGCCGACCAAATACTTCACAGGGCGAAGCTCGCGCCGAATGCGCGGACATTCGTCCAAGCCGGCCGCTCCCGGCATGCGGGACGGCCGGAACGATTGGTGAGTCTCTGGCCCACAAAGCGGGCGGGATTCTAAGTGCCCGCCGCCTGGCGGTCCATGTCATTCAACGCTGCGGGCCCTGAAAGCCCGGGCCAAACGCAGGAAAACGAGCGATCTCGAGCGCAGGCTGGACCGCGGGTCCTGGCCCGCTGTGGGTCGTGCATGAGAGCCTCAGGGGGGAGCTATGAAAAAGGTTTTGGCACTATCGCTGCTCGGGGCGTCGCTGACGGTAGCTAGCGGCTGCTTTCTCCATCCGCCCTACGGTCAGCACCTCAATCGCCAGTCGACGATCCTTCCGCCGGCCGGCGAGCTGACCCATTCGAACAACCTGCCACCGGCTGAGCGGATCATGGAGCCGGGCCCCGGCGTGGGTGGCCCCGGTCCGGGCGTGATGATGGGCAACGTCAACATTCCGGCTCCGCCCCAGATGTCGCAGATCGCCTTCGTCGGCCCCGACGGCATCGCCGTGAGCTGGGACGTGACGATGCCCGGCGCGTTCGACTCCGAACCGCTGATCGCTCCGGCCCGCTACAACTTTCCGCAGGGCGCGATCTATCGGCTGAAGCTGACCAACGTGCCGGGACGCCCGGGCGTGGAGCTGTATCCTACTTTGGAAGTGGCTCCCTCGACTCCGCGGACCGACGCCTATCTGGCCCACAACGCCATTCCGGTGCAGTTCACCGAAGAGGACCTGGACCAGGTGCTCTCGGGCAACTTCGTGACCAAGGTCATCTACCTGCCGGATGCCGAGTTCCAGGAACTGGCCCTGGCCGGCGTCGAGACCCTGGTCAGCACCCGGCTTGATCCGGGCGTCGACCCGATCGTCGAAGCCGACCGCCGCGGCACGATCCTGGCGATCATCCGCATCGGTAACAAGGACCTGGAGATTCCGGCGCCCAGGCCACGGGCATCGAAGGGGCCGGCATCCAGGCCGGTTACTACGGTGCCGGCGGCGGTGCCTGTCCGCTGCCGATGGGTCCGGCGATGATGGCCGGGGGCACCGCTCTGCCGGCCGGCATTCCGCCGCAGTTCGTGGCGGGTCTGACGGCTCCGCAGTACGGCATGCCGTCGGTCGGCACGCCGATCGGCCTGCCCGGTCCGCCGCACATCCCGATGGGGATTCCGGCCGGCCTGCAGCGGCACTCGATCGTGAACCACACGCACAGCAAGATCCCCGGTCCGACGAAGCACTTCCGGATGGACGTGAAACAAGAGCCGGGCTTCAGCTATCCGCAACCCGTCAACCACGTGCAGATCACCGAACGCAGCTATGCTCCGCCGACCTGGTTCCACCAGCCCAAGAGCGATCGCCACGAGGGCGACGCGGCGGAATGTCCGCCGGGCGGAGCGGTCTGCGAAGACGGAGTTGCTCAGTAGCGAAGTAGCCGGGGCCAAGAGCGGCTCGGCGCGGCGGGGACTCAACCTCCCCGCCGCGCAGGCCGCCACCAGGCTTCGGAGCGGGTTTGTCTCGAACTTCTCTCGTCTTTCCCTACGACTCCATGACAATGGTCCCTCAGCTCCGCAGTTCGGCCTGGCGGCCGAAACGAGTTGCCGGCGGCGTGCTCTTGGCCGGGTGGATCGCCTCGCTCGCGGTGATTGCCGCGGCCGCGGAACCCCCGGTTCATTATCTGCACGCTGGGGCAATGCCACCGGGAGCGATTGGAAGCCAGCAACTCCTGCGGGGCGGACCATTGCCAGGATATTTCCAGCCGGTCGAGATCAAGGCGCCCAGGGCGCCCTGGTCTCGCTGGCCGCTCATGGGGCTTTTCAGCCGCCCCAGGGCGACGTCGTGACGGCCGGCATGTTGATCGGGGCCGTCTACCGGCTCCGCGTGACCAACATTCCGCAGCGCGAGGGGCTGGAAGTCTTTCCCACGATCGAAGTGGTCGACCGGCTCTATCCGCCGATCGGCGCCGAGGGCCGGTTCCCGATTCCGATCGAGCTGACTCGCGAGGAAATCGATCTGGCCTTGGCCGGCAAGTTCGTGACTCGGGTGATCTACTTGGAAGACCCGCTGAACGCCTCTCCGGTCGCCGAAGATCCCCAGGAGCAAACCTACTTCGAGGCCGCGGTTCACGACAACCCGCTGGAAGTGGCCGACCGGCTGGGCCGGCCGATGGCCATCTTGCGCTTGGGCGGCCGGGTGCCTGAAGAGAATGGCCCGGATGCGGCGTTCCTGTACGGATCGCCCCCTGGGTCCGCTTCCAACAGCCGGCGGTCGAGCGGCCCGTAGTGCAGCCGCCGGTGCGAGCTCCCCAAGCGCCGCCTGGACCTGCCGAAGCCGAAGGGCAATCGGCAGCCGCAGCCCGGCCGCGCAAACGACTCAAGTCGCTCGCGACCGCCCCAAGTGGTCGAGCTGTCGAGGCGGCGTTCACGGCCTCGGTGCCCCGCGAGCCACTGCCGCAGCCGGCGCTGCAGGCCCGGCCGATCGAGGTGGCACAATGAGCCGGCAACTGCCTAACGCTGCGACTTGCATTGGCGCCAAACAGGCTGCAGCACTGTTGGCGGCGGCATTCGTGTCGCTCTCGCTGTGCTCCTGCCGTGGCCTGCACAGCCGCAATCCGAACGGCTGCCCGCCGGGCGCCGGCCAAGTCGCGCCCAGCATGATGCCGGCCGAAGCCGGGTGGGGGCGCAAAACGCCGCCCCGTTCACCGGGGCCACGCCGATGGGGCCCACGCCTTACCCGGGCCTCCCGCTGCCGCAAGGCATCGTCACGCCCTGGAAGCCGCCGGGCATCGCCGGACCCTGGCCCGAGGATGAATATCTCTGGGACGGCGGCGAGCATTATCCGGTGCTCGTCGGCTCCGACGGCCAGGTCGAGGCGGCTCGAGCCCGAGGACACGGTCGTGCACTACGACACGATCGACGGCCGGACGATCGTCGAGCCGAGCAATCGGGTGGTGATCTATTCGCCCCGCTTCGGCGCGGTGCGGCAGGTAACGGCCGCGGTCGCCAGTCACAAGCCCGAGGGCCTGCTGCTGGTGGCGCAGCCGGTCATGCCGATTCAGCACGAGGAAGAACAGACGCCCGGCACGGCGCTGCAGCCGGTGCAGCCGGTGGGCGAGATCGGCACGAAGTTCGTCAGCGTCGAGCGGCTCAAGCAGGCCGAAGGTGTGGCCAGCAACGTGCTGCGGCCGAAGGAACTGGCCGGCAGCCTGATGCCGTTCGAGGACTTCGAGGTCATGCGGACTGGCATGATCACGCAGTCGGAAAAAGCTCGGCTGGCCGAAAGCGTGCAGGCGGCGATCACCTGGTCGCACGATCAGGCAGTCCAGGCGGTCATCGACAAGCAAACGGCCCACGTCGAGATTGGCGATCAACGGGCCCAGGTCACGTTCACCATCGACACGCCCAACCATCCGAAGCTGCGGGTCATCAAGATCGCTTCGACCAACATGGCCCGGCCGGGGGAGATTGTCGAATTCACGATTCGCTTCGATAACATCGGCGATCAGAAGATCGGCAACGTCACGCTGCTCGACAACCTGACCACCCGGTTGGAGTACGTCGAAGGCAGCGCCGAAAGCAGCCGCGAGGCCGAATTCTCGGTCCAGCCGAACGAAGGCGATTCGTCGCTCGTACGGTGGGACTTCACCGAGCCCTTGCCGGCCAACGTCGGCGGCCTGGTCAAATTCAAGTGCCGCGTACGGTAGGGCCGCAGCGCCATCCGGAGGCGTTGTCCGACGGCACCGGTCCAGCGGTTTCCAGCGGGCGGCGGTCTGGCTAAGATGGGACCTTTCTTGGTCCCAGCAGCCCGACGGATTCTCGCACTCGCATGCCATCGACTCTCCAGGCCGCCATCGTCACCGGCGGCGGCACCGGCGTGGGCCGGGCGACCTCACTCCAGCTGGCCAAGCTCGGCTGCGCCGTGCTGGTCAACTACTCCCGCTCGCGCGATGATGCCGATCAAACCGTGGCCGACATCCTGACCGCGGGCGGCCGAGCGATTGCCCATCAGGCCGACGTCGGCGACGACGCAGCCGCGCGGAAGATGGTTGCCCGGGCGCAGCAGGAATTCGGCCGGATCGACTTGCTGGTCAACAATGCCGGCACAACCCGCTTCATCGCGGCGCCCGAGCTGGAAGCGGTGACCGATGACGATTGGCAGCGGATCATGCAGGTGAACGTCGTCGGACCGTTCCACTGCGCCGGGCGGTCCGCGAGCCGATGCTGGCCGGCGGCGGCGGGCAGATCATCAATGTGACCAGCGTCGCCGCGTTCAGCGGCCGGGGCAGCTCGATCCCCTATGCCGCGTCGAAGGCCGCGCTGAACAACCTCACTTGGGCCTTAGCCCGGACGCTGGCCCCGGAGATTCGCGTGAATGCGGTCGCGCACCGGCTTCATCGAGAGCCGCTGGCTGCAACAAGGCTTCGGCGATCAATACGAGCCGCTCAAGCGGACCACCGAACGCGGGACGCCGCTGGGCAAAGTCTGCACGCCCGACGACGTGGCGGCGGCCATCCTCAGCCTGGCCACCGGCAGCTCACTGGTCACCGGGCAAGTGCTCGTCGTCGACGGCGGGAGCCTGCTGGGAAAGTAAGAAGGCAGAAGGCAAAAGGCAAAAGGACTAACGCGGCCGAAGTGGACGTGCTTACCTCTTCTGCCTTCTGCCTTCTGCCTTCTGCCTTTTGCCTTCTGCCTTTCAATATCTCACTGCCTGCGGCGGGACTTGCGGCAGGCGAGTGGTGGCGCCGGGTTCGATCAGCCGCAGGTTGGGATCGGCCAGGTTGACGTCGGTGTAACCGGGATAGGCAGGCTTGGCGAACAAGTCGGCCTGCGTCGCGCTGAGCGAGTTGATCTGCAGGTTGTTCAGGTCGATGCCGATCTCCAGTTGCGCGGCCGGCAAATGCACATCCACGTGCCGGGGCAGCGTGATGCCCGTGGTGCCGTCGCGGCGGTGCCGGCTGAGCAGGGCCGTGGCCAGCCGCGTGCCGTGCGGATCGTAGACGTGTTCTTCCAGCACGACGCCCCGCGAGGCGTCGATCACCGTGACTCGAGTATTGCCGCCAGGCAACAGCGGCGGGGTGCGGACCTCGAGCCGGCCGGCGCTGATCGGGATCGGCCCTTCGTGGACGACCCCCGGCTCGAAGCTGACCACGCCCAGCGCCCGGACGAGCCACTCGGGCTCGATCGGCACGACCTGCCGGGCCTGACTGCCGGCGAACTGGTCGTGCAGGCAATAGAAGAACGCGGGCGGCTGGTTCCGCTTGACCCAGTACCAGAACAGCTGGTCGTTGCTGCCGACGTCGACTTCCGGCCCGGTAAAGGCCGTGTCGGCCCGGAGGCGAAAGTTTCGCTGCCGCTGATACGCGATCAGGGCCCGCAGCGACGGCATGCCCGGCACGCTGATCGAGCCATGATTGGTGTACAGGTCGTGAATCTGGGCACTGTTGTTGTTGACGACGTCGACCACCTGGGCCAGCGTGGCGTTGTCGGGCAGGGCGCGGGGAATCGGCTGCGTGTACTGCTGCAGGAATTGCGGACAGGCAGCTCCACTCGCGGCAAATACGAGCACGGCGACGGCTAGCAAGGTGAGGGGTTTGCCGAACAAGTCAGGCGACTCCGCAGGTTTCGCGCCGCGACAGAGAATTGAGAACGACCTGTAGGCGGCGAAACGAAGTGATTTGGCCGCGCCGTTACGACGCTCGGGCTTCGAGCAATTTGGCCAGCTCCTGCTGGATAGCCTGCGTCCGCTCGTCGCCGGGAATGACGGTCAGCACGCGATAGGTCACGTCGCGGCGCGGGCAGTACAGCAGCGAGACTTCGCGCCCAGCTCGTCGTGCTCGACGTCTTCCAGCCGGACCACGCGGCGGCGAATCAAGAGCAGCGAAAGCACGTACCGCATGTCGTGCCGCTCGCTCTGCGATTCCAGTTGCTCGAGCAAGTCGAGCATTACGTCGCTGGGGGCCCAGCTTTGCCGCTTCGTGTCGCGAGCGGGCATCGTCGCTTGCCACCAGGCCAGCACGCCTTCGGGAGGTCCGAGCCAGCCTTCGGAGGAATAGTCTTGCCTGAGCACGTCGGCTCCTTGGGCGCTCAACGTCGAATAAAACGTTTCGCCCGGTTGGATTTCGCGACCGGTCGCCGCGCAGTGACGGGATGCACGCCCGACTTCGTAGTCCATAAAGGTGCGGAATGGTACGCGAAAGGGCGAGCCGGCTCAAGACACGCTGGCGTGCCGCCAATCGTCGCTAGCAACACAACGCCGGCAGCTAGGACACCGAGAAAAACCGAGCATCGGTGCCGCCGGGCCCGATTCGTAGTTCCACCGGCAAACCGCACCGCGGACACGCCCCACGATAGGCGGTCCGCTCGCGGTTGATGTAGATCCGGGTGTAGACGTCGCAGCAGCGAAACCGCAGGCCGACGAACGGCCGCCCCGCCGTGGGCGCCTCGGCGGGCCGCCGGCCGTCGTCGCTGGCCAGATCGAGATTCTCTCCCGGCATGTTCGGCCTCGCCTGGGCCAGCCGCCGCTGGTCCGCGGTTGATTCCCGTCGGTCTGCTGCACCGGGGGGAGCGTACCTCAATTGGCTCTCGCGACGAAAGGCGAATGTCAGCCGCGCGACGCCCTAGGGCATCAGCCAGAAACCAGGGCCGGGGCCGACCCCAAGGCCGGTGGCGCCGGGCCGGCCGCTGCCTATACTAGGGCCGCAGCAGCACGCCGGTCGGCCCCAAGACTTAAGGCCCGGTGACGAATTAACCCCGAGGAGGACTCCAGCATGCCCGTCGACGAAGAAACGATGAAGCGCCGTTACCGCGAGTTTCTCGATCTCTTGCCGCTGACCACCACGATCGCCGGCTTGCCGCCCAGCGAAGGTGCGTTCAACTTCAATCACGATCAGATGGAAGTTCGCTGCCACACGCTGCTCGGGGCCTTCAAATTGGCCAAAGCCCTGGTCCGCGAGGTGCTTACAGCCGGTCAGTAAAGGTTGCCGCCGCGTCGGGCCAGAACACCCAAGCTGGGCCTGCCAGCAGGAAAGCTAACGTTGCCCCGCCGGTTTGGCCGAAGCTCGACTAGCTGCGTATAATTTGACAGGAATGCGGAAAACTGGCCAATCCAGGGGCCCTGGGTGCCAGTTGCCGCGATATCGACTCAGGGACCTGGTCACGATTCGAGGGTGTTCATGCGGGCAAACGGCAAATCCAAGCAGGCCACCCTGGTGGGACTGGCCTTCGATGCCCACGATGGCCATAAGCGGCTCACGCGGGGCAAGAATTTCGTGCTGGCCGGCGGCTCGGAAGAAACCCACGGCGTGATGCAGGAAACCGCGATCAAGATCAACGAACATCTCGACTCGCGCGGCAAGCGGCTCGAAGAACTGTCGCTCGGCGAGCTGCGCGACATCTGCGAGAAAGTGGTCCGCTGACGACGAGTCGGCGATCGGCCGGGCTCCGCCAGGCCCGGACGTCACGGGACGTCGTGCTCGTCCTCGATTTCGCCCACGATCTCTTCGATAATGTCTTCCATCGTGATCAGGCCGAGCACCCGGCCGGTCGCATCGCGCACGATCGCCATCGGCCGCCGCTTGCGGCGAAACTGGCGGAGCACCTCCGAGATCGGCTTGTCCGGACTGACGAACATCGGCAGGTACATGGCGTCGTCCAGGACGACCATGCCCCGCAGGCTGAACAAGTGGAACAGATCCTTAGTGTTGACGATCCCCACGATGTTGTCCGGATCGCCGTCGTAAACCGGCATCCGAGTATGGGCGCCGTCGCGCACCGCCTCCAGAATTTGTTCCTCGGGCATGTGCAGCTCGAGGGCCGCCATCCGCTCGGGCGGCACCAGGCAATCGCGGACCCGCTTGGCGGGCAAGCGGAACACGTTGGTCACGTACTCGGCCTGGTCGCGGGGTAGGACGCCCGCCCGCCGGGTTTCCTCGATCAGCAGGCCCAGCTCCTCGACGGAGTGGACCATCTCGTGCCCATAGACCGGGTCGAATCCCAGTAGCCGGATGATCCCGTTGCCGGCTGCGTTGATCACGGTGATGAACGGCCGCGTCAGCCGTGCAAACCAGAGCAACGGCTGGGCCAGCCAAAGGCTGAAGCTATCAGGCCGCTGCAGGGCCATCGCTTTGGGCGTGAACTCCCCCAAGATCACGTGCAGCACGGTGATCAGCAGAAACGACACGGCCGTGGCCAGGCCGTGGCTGGCCGCCACCGACCATTTGAACGGCAGAAACAACAGGGCCGGCTGGACGCTCCGGGCCAGGCAGGGCTCGCCGATCCAGCCCAGGGCGAGGCTGGCCAGCGTGATTCCCAGCTGGGTGGCCGCGATCGCGTCGTCCAGATGATCGAGCGCCCCCAGCACGGCCACCGCGCCGGTCCGGCGGGCCTTGACCATTTGCTCCACCTGGGTCCGACGAACCGACACCAGCGAAAACTCGGCGGCCACGAACAGCGCGTTGACCAGGACCAAGAGCGGAACGGCCAACACCCCCAAGAAAGTCCAAAACCAATCCATGCTCATGACTCGCGTTTGCGGATCGAATGCGGAAAAACGGCCGGGTTGCCCGCGGGTCGAGCCCCTCGGACGCTGCCGGTCGTGCCAGGCCTGGCAGTTGGGCCAGCCCCTGGGGCGGTCCGGCCCGCCATTAGTGCTCGACCGTGAAGGCCAGAATGGCCCGCAGAAAATCGGGCAGGTCGTCCGGCTTGCGGCTGGAGATGAAATTCCGGTCGACCACGACGGCCGCATCCTCCCAGTGGGCTCCCGCGTTGACCAGGTCGTCCTTGATTCCCGGCGAACCGGTGACCCGCACGCCGCGATAAACGCCGGCCGAGATGGCAATCCAGCCGCCGTGGCAGATCGCGGCCACCAGTTTGCCGGCCGCGGCAAAGTCGCGGACCAGCGCCAGAACCCGGGCATCGCGGCGGAGCTTGTCGGGCATGAAGCCGCCGGGCAGGATCACGCCCTGAAAGTCGGCCGCGTCCATGTCGGCGATTGCCGCGTCCGCGCGACAGGGATAGCCGTGCTTGCCTTGATAAACCTTATCGGCGGCAGGGCCGGCGACCGTGACGTGGGCCCCGGCTTCGATCAACCGCAGACGCGGGTACCACAATTCCAGGTCTTCGTAAACGTCGTCGACGAACGTGAGGTACCGCCGTCCGCTCAAGGGCGAATTGGCTGGCATGCTGGTTTCTTTCCCCCCGGACCATGGGTCGAGATGTTGCGCCGCACCCTTGCCGGCCGAGCTTGCGCCGGTCCCGGCTCGCCTGGGGGCACGCCACCATTTTTACCAGGATGGCCGCAGCCGGGCTACCATCGGTCGCCCTCGGCCGCTTGCCGGCCGCACCCGCCGGATTTAGATTGGCGCACTCGCCGCCGCCCAGTGCAATTCGTTGACGTCTGGCCCGGCCGCTGCTAGAGCGACCGAACCGGTAGTGATCGAAAGGCTCATCGCAGGAACCCGTTATGCACGAGCAAGCTCCGTCCGCGGCCCCAACGGGCAGTGGTCCCGCCGCCGCGCCGCGGTGGCGGCCGATTTCGGCCATCGACCGGCGCGTGCTGGGCGTTTTGGTCGAGAAGGCCAAAACGACCCCCGACGCCTATCCGATGAGCGTGAACGCCCTGCGGACCGGTGCCAACCAGAAAAACAACCGCTACCCGTTGATGGAGCTGGAGGAGGAAGATATCAGCGAGTCGCTCGATCGGCTTCGCGGCCTGGCGCGATCACCGAAGTGCAGGGGGGCGGACGCGTCGCCCGGTTCCGTCATCAGATGTACGACTGGCTGGGAGTCGACAAAGTCGAGCTGGCCGTGATGACCGAGCTGCTGTTGCGCGGCGCCCAGACCGAGGGGGAGCTGCGCGGCCGGGCAGCCCGGATGGACCCAATCCCCGATCTGGCAGCGCTGCGGCCGATCCTCGAATCGCTGACCCGCAAGGGCCTGATCCTGTCGCTTTCGGCTCCCGGGCGAGGACATGTGGTCACGCACGCCCTGTACGAGCCGCGGGAGTTGGACAAGCTGCGGGCCGAACATGGCGAGGTGCAGACAGCGCCGACTTACGCCGCACCACCGGCCCCGCCACGCGCCGCACCGGCAGCGGTTACACCGCCGGCGCCGAACCCTGCGCCGACTGCCGCCACGCCAGCTCACGTTCCGCAGTCTGCCGGGAGTGCGCCGCCGGTCCCTGCGCCGGTCCGCAACGACTTGCCAGCCGCGACGTCCCCCTTAATCGGAATCATTGGCGAATTGCGCGACGAGGTAAACGAACTCCGCGAACAGGTTGCGCGGCTGCGAAGGGAAATGGACGAATTGCTGGCCCAGCTGAGTTAGGACGCCAGCGGATCGGGAACGAACTCCCCGATCGGCTCTCGTGCGCGGGCATCGCTCACGGCCGGCGCGCCCCATCGACTGGCGGCAATTCGTCCAAAAACCGGTCGATTGCCGAAAGGGTTTCGTGGCCCCAGGGATCGTTATGATCGCCGCCGGGAACCTCGACCCACGTTTTCGGTTCGCGCGCCGCGGCGTGGAGCCGCCGGGCACAGTGGATCGGCACGATACTGTCGCTCGTGCCGTGAACTTGCAGCAGCGGGCCATCATAGCGGCCGATCTTGCTGGCCGAGTCGAGCCGGGTCCGCATTAACAGCCGAACCGGAATCCACCAGGGATAGATTTCAGCCGCCACATCGGGGAGCGAATCGAAGGTATTGAGCAGGATCAAGCCCCGGGCTCCATCGCTTGCCGCCAGGTCGACCTGCACGCCGCCCCCCAGCGATTCGCCGGCCAGCACGATCTGGCTTTCGGGCACTCCAGCCCGGCGGGCTAGCCAGGCCCGGGCAGCCCGCGCGTCGGCCAGCACGCCGGCTTCGTTGGGCGAACCGGCACTCCGCCCGTAGCCGCGATAATCGAACACCAGCGCGCTGACCCCGAGCCCGCGAAAATGGCGGAGAATCTCGTTGCGATGCGTCACGTTGCCGGCGTTGCCGTGGGCAAAGACCACGATCGCCCGCGGCTGCGGGTGCTCGACATACCAGCCGTGAATCGAAACACCATCGGCCGTTTCGGTCCAGGCGTCCTCGAACGTCAGCCCGGGCGGCTGCCAGGTGCCATGCGGATGGCGGAGGGGGAAGAAGATCAGGCGTTCTTCGAAGATCATCAGCACCAACAGGCAGAGCAAATAGGCGACGAGCGCCAGCCGCAGCCAGCGAACCACGCCGGCAGCAAATCGCTTGGTCCTTGGGCCGGCCATGGTGGGCCCCGCTGCGCTGAGCTTCCGCGGCCGTCGGTCTGGCGGCCCTGCATTTGAGTATAGCTGGACTCGGCCGCCCGGGGCACACCCCCGTCCTGGCTCGCCCGGCCGCGGACAGCCGATGCAGGCGGGCGAAGCGGCTGGAAAGAAACCCGCGCGGGCACTCCGAGCGGCCCAGCAATCGAACCGGATCGATTGCGCATCCTATTCCGAGCGGAGGCGCCGCCGACCGGTCATCCGTCGCGGACGTTCCCGCCGGTGGGCGATCACTCGCTGGCGGATCGCTTAGCCGCGGAGGCCCACCGCCGGGCGGCAAGCCTTCTGCAGCCGGCACAGCTTCGCAAGTTGCCGCAAAGAATCAGGTTCCAAGGGGCGCCGCGAATCTACACTCCCTGCGCGAGTGGTAGAGTTCCATTGGCCGCCCGGCTCGCGGTCAAAGTGCGCTCAGGGGCCACCCTGGGAGCGCTCCACGCCGCCAAGGGGTATCGCGAGTTTTGCCGTTTTCCGCGATCGAGGAAAGCGGCCGGCGCCGGCATACACGGTACACGCGGCACAGGCCGGGGGGGCGGCAGACGGTGCGGACCTGCAACCCTAACCCTGGCGGCAATCATGTCCGGCTATGACGTTTGTGTGGGGCGGATTTGTCGCGGCCGGGGCGAAGTTTTGCCGCCGGCCACAGACCACGCTCTGCGGGCATGACCTAAGTTTGGGGGAGTGAACGACTCGCGGCACTGCTGACCCGCACTGCTACTTTCTTGAGGTCGCCGATGGGGTTTTTGAAGAAGTTCTTCCGCAACGTCTTTCGCGACGGCGGCCAGCCGCAGTCTTCGAGCAGCTTCGAGCATTTGAGCGAGGAGCAGTTGGAGGCCCACCTGAGCGTCGCCCGCTATGGCGACTTCCTCCTCTCCGGCGCGGTGCGTCCCAGCTACGACCTGCAAGTGGTCCCCTCGCAGGGTTTCCGCCACGATGCCTACCGCGATGAAGAGTCGAAAACCAGCGTGCCGGTGCTGATGGCCTCGGCCTCGTGCGAGCACCTGTTCGAGGTGTTCATGGACCTGTTGGATCCGCTGGGCAGCGAGGTCGACGTGGTGCTGGAGACCAGCCACAACCGCCAGGCCCGGGGGCACTCCGACCTATATCGCGAGCACATCGACCTGCCGGTCCTGAAGAGCATCCTCTATGAGTACGAGGACCTGCTTGTCAACGACGGCTGCACCGGGATCGCCGTGCTCAACCCGAGCATTCCGCAGGAAGTGCAGTTCGACGAGCACAAGTTGCTGATCGTCTACGGCAACCAACTGGAAGCCTACGAACGGGTGCTCGCGGACCGCAATGTGCGCTGCAACGACAAAATGAAGTTCGTGACCGAAGCCGAGCACGTCCACTCGTCGAGCGAAACCTTCGCCGAGCAGTTCCAGGAACTGAAGATTCGCCTGGGGATGGATGCCGACGCCTGGTTGGCCCCGAGCGCCTGGTAGCGCCTGGGGAACAGCCGTCAGAAGGCGTAGGCCTTGCCCCCCAGCTCGACCACGACCGGCTCGTCGAAGTTCAGGTACTTCGCCACCTCTTTGCCGTACTTGTCGATCAGGTCGAAGTACGGCTGACTGAACCGCTCGATCTTCTGCGGGTTCTTCTCCTGCTCGGCGGTCAGGACCGAATCGACCCATTGCTCGCCGCGGCGATAGAACGTCTTGCGGCCAACGCGCTGGACCGCGGCTTCGGCCCGTTCGACATCTTTGGGTGCGGCCAGTCCGGGGGCGGCCGGCAAGGCCCAGGCCGTTAGCGGCACCGCGGGGCGCCACCTGGTCGGCCGGCTGCAAATGCCTGGCGCGGCGCTGCCGAAGCCGCCGGCGTCGACTCGGAGGCGGCGGCTTCTTCGGCGTCGAAGTAGGCTCCGCCGAGCGCGCCCGACGACCTTCGTCGGCCCGCTGGGCGTACTGGTACTTGCCCTTGGCGGCCCGCTGGGCGACTCCGCCCCGGCCATCGACCCGATCGAGCTCGCGCAAATGCTCCCCGGCTCGCGTGGCATTGGCGGCCAGATTGTGGCGGTCGGTCGTTTCGTCGGCCAGGAACGAGGTGTAGGGAGTCAGGATTCCGTGCCGCGTGGCCAATTGAACCAGCTCCTTGACCAGCTCGTCGTTTTTGCCTTTGAGGTCGATCTCGTCGAGGATGTCGCCCACGCGGCGGACGGCCCAGAGCTTTTCGACGAAGCCGTTGGTGGAGTCGCTGCTCTGCTCCACGAGGGTGGCAGGAAAATCGAGCTTCTCGTCCCGGGCTCCCACTTTGCCGCTGATCGTCACCTTGGCCGCGCCGGGCCGCTTGTAGCGGCCCACCAGCACGAGCTGCTCGCCGGCAAACAGGTCGCGTACCTCGGCCGGATAAATGCGATTGACCGCCTTGCCGTCCTCGACTTTCGCCCCGTCGACGTCGAGCAGGATGGCCAGATCGGTCATCACCGGCGAGCCGATCCGGTTGTAAAGCCCGGCCACCTTGGCCTCGATGTTCTCGTTGGGCCGCACGTAGTCGCTCTGGCCGAAATTGATCCGGGCCAGCTTGTCCAACAGCCGGCTGTTGACGTCGTAGCCTACGCCGAAGGTGAACATCCGGGCGTGGACTTTGTTGTCCGACTTGGTTGCCGCGACGATCTGCCCCTCGTTGGTCTGGCCGTCGGTCGGCAACCCGTCGGTCAGAAAGATCACGAAATTTGGCCGGCTGGAGTCCTGCAACTGGCCGAGCGCCGCGTGGAGCGCCGGAAATATTCGTGCTGCCGCCGGGATACAGACTTTCCACGAAGCCGAGCGCGGCCTTGCGCGTTTCGTCGTTGAATTTCTGCAGCTCGGGGCGGAAGCTTTCCACCTGACTGTCGAAGGCCACGACGTTGAGCAGATCGCCTTGGCGCAGATTGTCGAGCACGAAGCGCAGCGCCCTTGGCCTGGTTGAACTTCTCGCCGCTCATGCTGCCTGAGCGATCGACGACGAACACCACGGTCTTCTTGGGCCGCTCGTCGTCGGCCGCCTTGATCTGCGGGCTGGCCAGCAGCAGGAAGTAGCCGTCGTCGCTCTTGTCGGGCCGATAGCTCACCACGCTCGCGCCGACGTCTCCCTTGCCCGCGTCGTACAGCAGGCGGAAATCCGAGCCGGGAATCGTGTCCTTGGCGGTGAACGAAATGCTGGCGTGCTTGTCGTCGGGCCGCTTAATGTCGACTGCGTGCGTGGGACTGTAGACGTTCTTGATGTCGGCGGCTTCTCGATCGTCACCTGGATGTCCAGCTTCTCGACCGGGTGCGAGGTGTACTTGGCCGTGCTCAGGGGAACAGAAAATCGGTCAGCCCCTGGTCCTTGCGGCAGAGCTGCGAGTAGCGAAGCGTCACCTTCCGCTCGGCCCCCGGCGGCACCGGAAACACGCTGGTCTTGAACATGCCGGTGCCGATCCACTCCAGCAAAGCCGGATCGCGATTCTTGCGGACCGTCTCCTCGTACAGCCGCCGGGCTTCGGCCGCTTCGAGCAGCCTGGCCGGAAACTCCTTGCCGTCGACCAGCAGCGTCAATTGGTCGATCGCCCCGTCGTAGGGCAGCGGGAAGACGAAGCAGACTTCCATCTGCACGCTGCCGGTATTGACGAACGACTGGCTGACCTGCGTGCGGGCGACTTGATCGACCAGCCGGCAGTTGACCGTCAACTCCTTGATCTTGTAGGTGCTGGCCGGGGGCGGGGGCACCGGCGCGGGCCAGGATAGACGTAGATCGGCCGGGGGAGCAGCACGTGCTGGTTGGGCTCGATGTTGATCAGAATGCCCTGGGCCGCCGCAGGCCCAATCGCCGGGCCCAGGAGCAATCCGGTTGCCAGCAGCATCCCGGCCAGCGATCCGACGACGCACGCGAGACGGCTGTGGTTCATCGCACGAATCTCCCTGCGGGGTCCCGACCATGCCAGCACGAGCGCACAGAATCCGCAGCGCGATCGCGGGCAAAAAACACGAAGCGGCCTACCCCTATGACGTTCGAGCGGCCGAAAAAGTTTCGCGATTCCGCCATTTGGGCCGCCCACGGTCTGATCCTAGGCCTTTCGGACCGTCGATCCAGACCTGCCGATAATCCCCTAGAGGGCCCATTGCGGCGAATCCCACGGGGCCGGGGCGAACTGGGCATTCCTGCGCGTGTTGGCCTTGTCGCGGCCAGGCGATTTCGTCACACTAGCCGCCCCTTTCTCCGGAAATCAGCTCCCCGTTCGGGCAAATTTCAGACCCGGCCAGTTCATCGCATGCGCCGCGCGGCCAAAACCCCCGAATCCGACGCCGGCTCTCTCGCGGCCGACGGCTTGCAGTCCGAGCCGGGTGAATCCTGCGCACGTCGGGGCGGCACTGGCAGCGCTCTGCCTGATGGCATTCGGCGGCTGCCTGAATTGGTTTGGGGCGAACTATGTTCCGCCCGAGGCCGCGTTCGCCCCGCTGCCGGTCATTCAAAACAACCCGGCCCTGATCCCCAATCAAAATCCGCGATCTGGTATTCGAGACGGTGATCGACGTGGTGGACGATTATTTCAAGGTCGATCGCGAGCTGCCCGTGCGATTGGAAGGAGACGTGCTGGTCGAGGGGCAAATCGAGAGCTTCCCCCGCGGCGGCTCGACCTTGCTGGAGCCCTGGAATCGCGACGCGGTCAATTTCTACGAGAAGTTCGAAGGCACGCTGCAATCGGTGCGCCGCCGAGCCTTCTGCGGGTGATCCCGGTCGAGGCGGGTTTTTTGGTCGACGTGGCCGTGTTCAAAGAGCTCGAAGACGTGCTCGGCCCGAGGTCGGCTCGGCCAGCCGCGCTGCCACGCTGCGGAACGACGACTCGCTCCGCCGATTCGTCGATCCGGTCGGCGGACAGCAGCCCACGCTCGGCTGGATTCCGCTGGGGCGCGACATCGCCCTGGAGCAGGAAATCATCGGCCAGCTGCAGTCGCGATTCGCGGCCTTCGTGCCGCCGCGACCGCTGTAATCAAGCGGCCCCTCAGCTCGCCGTGGTTGTCGCCGGACCGCCCGGGGCCACGTGGCCCGAAGTCGGCACACTCCAAGCATGGGCTGCCGCACTCGGTCGCCGCGACTTCCCGCGCAGTGGTCGTTGGGCCGCACCCGTCAGCGTGCGGCGCCGCTAACGTACGCCGCCGTGGTCGAAGCCTGCGCCTGTGGGGCAGGGGCTGGAACTGCCGCCGGCAACTTGAGAATGAAAGCCGTTCCTTTACCCGGCGTGCTTTCCACGCGAATCCGGCCCTGATGGGCTTCGATCACGTCGCGGCAAAAGGCCAGTCCGAGCCCGGTGCCTCCCTTGCCGCTGGCATCGGGTCCTTGCTTGGTCGTGTAGAAGCGGTCGAAGATTCGCGGCAACTTGTCGGCCGGGATGCCCGTGCCGTTGTCGCGGACCGTCAGATCGACGCTTCCGGCCGCCGGATCGTGTGCCAGGCGAATCAATATCTGCCCGCCGGAGGGCATCGCCTGCCGGGCATTGACCAGCAGATTGATCAGCACTTGCTGGATCTGATTGCTGTTGACGTGGGCCAAGGGCACGGGGGCCAATTGCTTGTCGATCGAGATCCGGTACTTGGCCATCTCGCGTTCCAGCAGCAACAGCGAGTCGTCGACCAGCTTGACCAGATCGGTCGGCTCCTGCCCGGCCGAGCGATTGCGGGCAAAGCCGAGAATGCCGTTGGTGATCTTGGCGGCTCGGTTGCCCGCGGCGAGGATTTTTTGAACGCCTTGTCGCGGGTCGCCTGATCGCGATGGCGGGAGCCCATCTTGGCGTAGTTGATGATCGTCATCAGCACGTTGTTGAACTCGTGCGTGGTCGTGCTGACCAGCTCGCCCAGAGCGGTCAGCTTCTGGGTGCGGGCCAATTGCTCCTTGAGCAGCTGCACTTGTTCTTCCAACGACAGATTGCGTTCGTCGTTCGCCGCCATGCGTTCACTTGCTCCGGCCGTCAAAACTTGCCCAAAGGCCGACCACCCGCTCGGCTGCGCTGTCCGCCGCCAAGTCGCGATCTTGCCTGGACCACTTGCCTTAAATCATGACGTCGTTTCGGCTTATCCGCTCGTCAAACGGTATCGACGAGGAAGCCTTCGCGACTGGAGCATGCCTCGCTATAATCCGCACCCTTTTATTGGCCCTGGGTTGGTCGCACGAGAGCCTGGCCGAGAACGGTCGGGGACTGTCCCAATTTTGCGCAGCAGGCGGAGCAAAATGGAACTGTCCCCTTCTCCGAGACGGCTCTCGGCTAGGCTCTTACCGCAAGCGAGGTTCCCATGCACACGGTGGAAATGCTCGAAGAAGCCCTCGAGCTGGCCGAACGGCTGGGCTTCAAGGTCCGGCAAGAATGGCTCGACGGCCGCGGCAGCGGCAGCTGCGAGCTCAAAGGGCAGCACTGGATTTTTCTGGACCTGGCCGAGCCAGCACGCGAGCAGCTTGCGGCGGTGGTCGAGTGCCTGCGGCGTCTGGGCCCAGGCGCCACCGCTAGCATGAGCCCGCAGTTGCGGTCGGCCGTCGGATTTCGCCGAGCGGCGTAAGCACACGCTTCTCTTGCAGCCTGCGGGACGCGGGCTATTCAACCGCGCGCCACCGCGAACGCGGCCGCCAGCAGATAGACGCCCAGCAGCACCCACCACGCCAGGCGGATGATTGCCGGCGGATCGGTCAAGGACATGAAGACCAGCCCGGCTAGCACCACCAGGCCCGCCACACCCGCGGCGATCTGCGGCGAAAACATCCGCAGCACGGCCAACAGCGCCGAGACCACCACCAACAGCACAAACAACTGGGCCAGCGAATAACCGCGGTCCCAATCGGGCGGGGCCTCGCGCTCGCCGGCGGTACCGCTCGCGGTTGGTTCTTCGGGGGCCGCCCGACCCGTCTGTTCGATTGGCTGTTCCGCGGACGGTGGCGGCGTCCTCGGGGGCTCCAATTCGAGCGGCGCCCCGTCGTCAGCACGTTCTTGTTCGTCCGGCGAGCGGTGCTCGGCGTCGGCCATCGCAGCCTTCCTCGCCGCGGCGCATTGCCGAGCGTTACTTCTTCTCGACGAACCAGATATTGCGGAAGCGGACCGGATTGCCGTGGTCTTGCAGATAGATCGGGCCGGGCTCGGGCCCTTCACCCACCGGCGCCGCCGTGGTCGCGTGCGTCAGCTTGACGTCCTTTTGCACCACGACGCCGTTGTGCTTGACGGTCATCGTGGCGTCCTGAACCTTCTTGCCGCCGTCGTATTTGACTGCGGTGAAGTCGATGTCGTACGTCTGCCAGGCGCCCGGCGGCAGGCACATGTTCAGGTCGGGGGCCTTGATCGAGTAAATTCCGCCCGCCTCGTTGTCCTTGCCTTCCAGGCCGAACGAATCGAGAATCTGCGTCTCATATCGCCCTTGCAGATAGCAGCCGCTGTTGCCGCGCCCCTGATCGCGAGCCTCGGGCATGAACGGCGTCTTGAACTCGATGTGCAGGGTGCCGCTCTGGAACTTGGGCTTGCTGGTCACCCCTTGCAGCAGCAGGCCGTCTTCGGTCATCCGGCCCCCGTCGAACTTGTCGGGGCTCGTGCCGTCGAACAGCACCACGGCTCCTTCCGGCGGCTTGGCCCCCAGCGTCGGGCTGGTGCGGTCGACTTTTTTCAGCTCGGCGATCTTCACGCCGCCGACGCTGATCGTCAGCACGCCGTCCTTGAGCGAGCCGAGGTGCTGATCGCCCGCGAACGAAACTGCGCCGTCCTTGAGCTCGCCATCGGCCGACCGCTTGGGGCTCTGGTCCCAACCGTCGCCGGGCAACCCGCCCACGTAGGCCACGGCCTTGAACTTGCCTTTGCCCTGCGCGATCACTTGCACGCCGATCGGCTGCTCGCCGTCGGGCAGCTTGACCGAGCCGGTGTATTCGCCCTGGGTTTTGTAGTCCGGATCGGTCGGCTCGGCGTCCTTGGGCTCCAGGGCCCAGGCGGACAGCGCGGAACACGAGACCGCCAATAGCAGTGCGGCGAGCAGACGGGCAAACGACAGGGCACGAAAGGTCATGGCCGGATTCTCCCAGGTGGATCGGGTGCGAAGGGTGGATGGAGCGAACGAGCGCACGTTCCGCCAATGTTCTGGCGGCCACCATTCTGGCGCAGATCAGCCGGACTCGCAAGTTTCCCCCGGGGATTTGCCATCCGGGCGGGGCGTCCAAGGGGCTTGGCTCCGTCAATGATCGGAACTCACGGCCGGAAAAAAATTTCCCCCCAGGGCAGGTGCAGACCGCAAACGGCCCGGGTAACATGATGCCTCGGCCCGCTGCAGGTCCTTAGAGCCGATCCACGAACGGTCGGGGACTGTCCCGATTTTGCGCAGTCTGCGGAGCAAAATGGGACTGTCCCCCTCTCTCTGAGACCGTTCTCGGATTGGCTCTCAACCGGCGGCACGGCTCGCTTGGAATTGCACCCGTTCCAATACCTTTCGACCGAGGAGATTCGCGATGATCCGACGCCTGACGCTGGCTGTCTCTTTGGGACTGCTGTCGATCTACTGTTCGCACGCCGCCGCGGCGCTCAAGCCGCACGGCTTGTTCACCGACAACGCCGTGTTGCAACAAGGTCAGAAGGTTCCGGTCTGGGGCACCACTGACAAGGCCGACCCGGTCAAGGTCCAGTTCGAGGGCCAGGACCTCACCGCCACGCCCAAGGACGGCAAGTGGCAGGTCGAGCTCGCTCCGCTCAAAGCCGGCGGCCCCTTCCAGATGACCATCACCCAAGGGGACCAGAAGCTGGAACTCAAGAACCTGCTGGTGGGCGACGTCTGGGTTTGCGGCGGCCAGTCGAACATGCAGTGGGAAGTCCATCAAAGCGCCGCGCCAAGGAAGCCCTCGAAGCGGCCAAAGAATCGGACCCGATCCGCTTGTTCACCGTCCCCCGCCGCGGCAATGGAGCGCCCGACTCGGACGTCGGCGGCAGTTGGCAATTGGCCAGCCCGCAGAACGTCAACACGTTCACGGCGGTTGGCTACTACTTCGGCCGCGATCTGGAAAAGGCCCGGCACGTGCCGATCGGCCTGATCAGTTCGAACATCGGCGGCACCACGGCCGAGCGGTGGATGAGCAAGGAAGCGATCGAGGCCGAGCCCGAGTTGAAGGAAATGAAGCCCACCCAGGGCGCGACCGATCTGTGGAACGCGATGATCGCCCCGCTGACCAAGTTCCCCATCAAGGGCGCGATCTGGTACCAGGGTGAATCGAACGCCGACCGCTCGTGGCAGTATCGCACGCTGTTTCCGGCGATGATCAAGTGCTGGCGCGACAACTGGGGCCAGGGCAATTTCCCCTTCCTGGTCGTGCAGTTGGCTCCGTTCATGCAGATTCAAAAGGAGCCGACCGAAAGCGGCTGGGCCGAGCTCCGCGACGCCCAGCTGTTCACCAGCAATAGCGTGCCGAGCGTCGGGCTGGCCGTCATCACCGACCTGGGCGACGAGAAGGACATTCACCCGCAGCGCAAACGCGAGGTGGGCGAGCGGCTGGCCCTGGCCGCCCGGGCGCTGGGATACGACGAGAAGATCGTCTACTCCGGCCCGATTTACGACAACATGACCGTCAGCGGCAACAAGGTGATCGTGCACTTCAAGCACGTCGGCACCGGTCTGGTGGCCAAGGACGGCGAGCTGGCCGACTTCACGGTTGCCGGCGAGGACAAGAAGTTCTATCCCGCCACGGCCAAGATCGAGGGCGATACGGTCGTCGTCTCGAGCGATAAGGTGGCCGAACCGAAAGCCGTCCGCTACGGCTGGGCCAACTATCCGCTGGGCAACCTGTGGAACAAGGAAGGTCTGCCCGCCTCGCCGTTCCGGACCGACAGCTTTCCGGTGACGACGCAGGATAAGAAGTAGAGAAGTCGGATCAAGGCGATGAAAAATCGAGTCGACCCAAATAGGGTCGACTCGACAAACCCTCACCCCAACCCTCTCCCTGAAAGGGAGAGGGGGCCGGACGAATTCCGTCTGCCTGGCAGGGACACGGGGTTCGGACGAATTCCCTCTCCCTTTCAGGGAGAGGGCAGGGTGAGGGTTGTGGCGCACGTTAACATCGCGTCAAGTTCCCCATGCGCTCATGAAGGATCGCATCATGCTCGCAACAGTCGCGTTGGCGCCACAGCGCCCTTGGAGATCCGCATTCTGCGCCGCGATCGCCTTGAGCCTTTACTCCTGCTCCGCACCCGCCTCCGAGCTGACGCCCGGCGTGCGCGGGCTAGCCACCCGGGCCCCGGCGCAGATGAAGATTGACGGCGATCTGGCGGAGTTCAAGGACGCCTTCTGCACGCCAGTCGGCTACTTCGAGCAGGACGTTGAGAATCGGGCAGCCCAGTTCTTCTACATGTGGGACGAGACGGCCTTCTACGCCGGCCTGCGGACGCTCGACAAGAAGCAGGCCAACCCGGCCCCCGACAACCAGCTCTGGGAAGGGGATGGCGTCGAGTGGTATTTCGACACCCGGCGGGGCGACAATTTCCGGGCTGCCAGCTGGGGGCCCGGCGCGGTCCACATGTATTGGACGGCCTATAAGGGCGCCGACCTCAAGCCACGCTGGTGCCTGCGGCCCGACATGCTGCAGGCAATTCCCGGCACGGGCGTGGAAGTCGCCGCCCGGCAAACCAGCTATGGAGCCGAGGTCGAGTTCAAGCTGCCTTGGGCCAACTTTCCCGACTTCAAGCCGGCGCTGAATGCCGTCATCGCGCTCGATGCGGAACTCTGCTATAGCGACGGCGCGGCGCGGACCTATCGCACGTTTGCCTACGGCAGCCCGCTCTCCGTGCAGCAGCCGGCCTCGCAGGGCAAAGTGCAGTTGGTCGACCGAATCGATCCGGCCGACTGGCGGCAATGCGGAGCGGTGATGATGCCCGTCCGCTGCGACACGGCCTGGACCCAGGGCACCAAGGCCTTCGTCACCGGCCTGATGGCCGTGCCACCCAATCAGGCCGAAGCGATCGGCAAGTATGTGTTCCGCCTGGTGGATCTCGACGGCGGCCAGCTGGGCGAGTTCGAAGGCAAGGTCGAAACCCTGAATGCCGAAGGCCATTTCCAGCGGGCCCGAGCCGAGTGGCCCAGCGACCTCGCCGCGCCGGGCGAGCATCTGCTGATCGGCATCGCCTACGACAAGAACGGCAAGGAATTGGCCCGCGTGGCTCCCCGCATGGTCAGCGTTAACATGACGCCGGGGTATTGAACGACATCCCGGCTCGCCGACGCAAGCAGCTACCCTGCCGACAACATTTCTCGCCGCCCGCCGGCCCCTTTAGCCCGCTCGACTGCGGACTTGCCGGCCTCACTCTCCGCCGTCATCTCCCGTATCCCCTGCCGGCATCCCCCGTATCTCCTCCTCGTCGCGCCGCCATATCCGCCGGTACAATTCGGCGAGCGCCCTGAGCGCTGGTGTCTTTCCGAATCGCCCTCGGAGTTGCCCGTTTGAATATCTTGCTGATGGGCCTGGGCAGCGCCGGCGACGTCCATCCGGTCGTCGGGCTGGGGCTCGCGCTCGCCGGCCGTGGGCACCGGGTGACGGTGGCCACCAATCCGCAGTTCGAGCCGCTGGTCCGCCGCGTCGGCCTGGGCTTCGAGCCGGTCGGCACCGCCGAAGAGCTGCGGCAGGCAATGGAAGATCCCGACCTGTGGCACCCGACGCGCGGGCTGCGGTTCATGATCGACTATCTGCTGCTGCCCAAGCTGGATCTGCTCTATGACATGGCGGCCGCCTTCGCCGCCCAGGACGACGCGGTGATCGTCGCCCCTTGTACGGCGCTGGGGGCCCGGGTGGCTCAGGAACAGCTGGGGCTGCGGCTGGTCACGTTTCACTTGCAGCCCTCGGTGCTGCGGAGCATGCACGACACGCCGGTGCTCGGCCCCTGGCAACTGGGCAACTGGGCGCCGCGTCCGCTCAAGCAGCTCCAGTTCCAACTCGTCGACCTGCTGCTGATCGACCGACTGATCAACCGTGGGTTGACCGGATTCCGCGCCAAGCATGGCCTCGGACCGGTGCGGCATATTGCCGATCGCTGGTGGAATGCGCCGGATCGGGTGATCGGGCTGTTTCCCGATTGGTTTGCTCCACTGCAGCCCGACTGGCCGCCGCAAGTCGTGCTGACCGGCTTTCCGCTCTGGGATGAAACCGGCTATAGCGATGTGCCGGCGGAGTTGGAGACGTTCCTGGCCGCCGGCCCGCCGCCGATCGTGTTCACGCCCGGCTCGGCGATGCTCCACGGGCACGAATTTTTTCGCGAGGCGGTCGAGGCCTGCAAGCGGCTGCGGCGGCGCGGAGTCCTGCTGACGCGGCATCCGGAGCAACTGCCCGACCGGCTGCCCGACGACGTATTGCACGTCGAATTCGTGCCGCTCTCCTGGCTCGCCCCACGGTCGGCGGCGATCGTGCATCACGCGGGCATCGGCACGTTGGCCCAGGGACTGGCAGCCGGCATTCCCCATTTGGCAATGCCGATGAGCCACGACCAGCCGGACAATGCGGCCCGGCTGCGGCGGCTGGGCGTGG
This sequence comes from uncultured Planctomycetaceae bacterium, assembly GCA_963828155.1. GTDB lineage: Bacteria > Planctomycetota > Planctomycetia > Pirellulales > PALSA-1355 > CAWCAX01. The sequence goes on along the minus strand of CAWHDQ010000001.1, from coordinate 643,995 downwards.
GTCTGACGCTATGGCCCAAGCAGTTCCGCGCTCCGCGGATTGCCGCCGCGCTGGAACAGTTGCTCGACTCGCCCGACGTGCAGCAGCGCTGCCGCGACCTGGCCGGCCGGTTCGAGCGCGCGCCGCATTGGAACAAGCATGCCGCGAAGTCGAGGGGGTGGGCCCACAGCACCGCAGTGTCGCCGCGGGCGCTGAAGGGTCTTGCAGCGCGTCCTCTGGAAATGAGAAAATGGCTTGGCGCTCGTTCCGATCCTCGATTACTGCTACGTCTCGAGGAGGTGGCATCGTGGGTCTCGACACCGTCGAGCTCGTCCTGGAAGTGGAAGATGCGTTCGGCATCCACATTCCTGACCGGGACGCGGAAAAGATTCTGACCGTCGGAGTCTGCACGAGTACGTGTTCGCGCACATCAAGCCACGCGAATTATCGCAACCGGCCGTATGCGCAACCGCGCGGTGCTTCTGCCGAGTACGCCGAGCCCTCGTCGACGGGGCCGGACTCGAGCGTGCCGCCGTGAAGCCCATGGCCCGGCTTGACGAACTGTTTCCGCGCCGGGTGCGGCGTGAGATGTGGCGACGCTTCACTCGAACCGTGGAGTTTCGAATTCCCGTCTTGCGCCTCCCATGGCCGGTCGTGGGGATAATCGCCGGCGGATCACTGCTGGGCGCCCTAGGCATCGTGATTGCAGCAGGCGGGCCGATTCTGGGAATGAGCGTTTACACTTTCGGGTTGTGGATTTTGTTGCTGGTCGGCGGCCTGCTGCTCGCTCAGCCTTTCGCCGTCAACTTTCCTGTAAAATCGCCGGACCTGGCCGGCCTTGTGCGCCATCTCGCACAGAGGAACGAAGCTTGGCTCGTTGGACTGCCGCCCATGACCCGCGAGCAAGTTTGGCAACGGCTGACGATGGTCGTCGGCGAGCAACTGGGCGTCGATTCGAGCAAGCTCCGCCCCGAGATGTCGTTCGTCAACGATCTGGGGTGCGATTGAGAGAAGCTTGCGCAGCCGTGACGCCACCCACCCCGACTCGTGCCGATGACGGATCTTTATCCTGACCGACGTCACGCCACGGCATCCAGGCTCGAGCCGATCGGAAAATTGCGCAAGACCGCGCTCGGATCAATGTGGCCGGAACGGGCGTCGTGCATCGCGATGAGCAGATCGTGCTGAAACTGCTGCGGCTCGACGCTGAAGCTCCGCAGGGCGGCCAGATAGCGCCGCCGGGCCGGAGCCGGATCACGATCGGCCGGAGCCAGAAAGCTGCTCGCGGCAATCGCGGCCCGCAGCGTTCCGCCGGCTTGATCTCCAGCCGCCGCAAAGGCCCGTTGGATCGTGGCGTCGATGATCTCGTGCGGATCGGCGGTGGGCTGCTCGGCGGCCGAGTTCAAGGCGTCGCCGACCAGGGCCTCCAGCCTTTGAAACGTTTCTTCCTCGCCGCGGCGATACCAGCCGATGTCGTAGCCCGGCGCGGTTTCGATTTCACTAGGACTGGGCCCCGCGCTCCAACTGCCGGCGAGCGACGATGATTGTCCGCCGCCCGAGATGTTCTGATAGAACGACGGGCCGGAGCCGTTGGTCACGATGCCTGAAACAGCCATGGCGAATCCTTTCTGCCCCGGTGCTCGGCGGCGGCCGCTTTGGGCCACCGCCCGACGCGCCGCTGGGAAAGACCTTCCTGGTCCTCCATTCTTGGATATCGACGCATTGCGGCCGGAAACTCAACGCAATCGATACAGCTTGCCAGCCAGACGGGCGAGCGAGTGCTAGCAGCCGCCTGTGGGAAAAAGGGCCGGCGTAATCGTCGGCGAGGCGCGAAGTGCCAAGCTGACGCAGTCGACGTGCGCCTTAGAAGATTGGCGTGGTGTCGTACTTGCTCGGCGGCCAGCCGTTGCGAAACTGCAGCCCGTAGGGCCGGGCGAGCGTGTCCTGCACCTCGGGCGTCGGCGTGCGATACTGCGGCGGCCGAGCGCCCTCGACCGGCGTGCCCAGATAGGGCACCGGGTAGGGATCGAACGTCTCGGCTCGCCACCGCTGATAGGCCAGCGAGCCGGGATGCAGGATGTCAGGCGTGCCGAAGTACGGATTCTGGGGGCCGCCGCAACCCGCAGCGGCGAGCGCCATACCAAGTGTGGCGATGATCGACAGGCGCATGCAGTTCTCGTGCGCTCGGCGGCAACTTCGAGAGAAGGGGGGCGCGAGCGGCGCCTGCGAATCCGGAAAAGAGGGGGGATTCTAGCGAGCCCTGCCAGCCGACAGAAGACGAACTTCGCGGGCGATCGCGACACGCCTGCACGTCGTGCTAGCAGATATCGGCCAGCCGCTAGCCGACTTCGTCGAGCAGCCAGCGGACGACTTCGACCAGCCCGTCCGAGTTGTTGCAGGGGGCGATGCGATCGGCCGCCGCTTTCACCTCGTCGACCGCGTTGCCCATGGCGATGCCCAGGCCGGCTTCGCGGATCATCGGCAGATCGTTGACGTCGTCACCGACGGCGCAGATTTCCTCGGCCGGAATGCCCCAATCGTCCGCCAGGTGCCGGATGCCCGACCATTTGCTGACCCCCGCGGGGGCGATCTCGCACATGAACCCACGATAGCGCGGGCTGCGCAGGACGTGCACCGAAGCTGCTGCGCCTAGTTGCTCGACGAGCAGATCGGTCAGAGCGAGCATCTGCTGCCGCGTGCCCATCGCAAAGCCGGCAAAGATCCCCGGCGGCGGCTGCTCGTGCAAGTCGGGCCGGAGCCGTTCGCTGCCGCGATTCATATTCAGGAATTCAGCCAGCTCGCTTTGAGCCGGCTCAAAGCCCGCGCAGTAGTAATCGAATCCTTCGGCGAATGAATCGCCGTAGAGCACACCCGAGTAGCCCGCCGATTTCGCCAGGCCGAGCCAGCCGGTCAGCGCCCCGGCGGAACTCGGCGCGGAACAACGTGCGGTGATCCACCGGGTCCTTGATCAGCGCGCCCGACGCCGTGACCAGCGGCAGGTGCAATCGCAGCGGCTCGACCAGGGGCAGCGTCCGGCTATACGCGCCGGCCGGTGGCCAGCACAACTTCCATCCCCGCCTGCTTCGCCCGCAGCACGGCCGCCCGGGTCTGGTCGGTCAGCGCATGCTCGCTGTTGACCAGCGTGCCATCGATATCCAGGGCGAGCAAACGGTAGCGGGGCATGCGGCGGACGGCAGGGGGTAGAGGGCAGGGGGTAGGATGCAGGGGTCGGAAAATCCAGAGCGGCGTGCATCTCTCGTTAAGCCCACCTGCGGCGGCAGGTGGGGTGCCCCGCAAGCGGCGCCACCCCCCAATAAATACCGAATCGCTTCCCGCCCCTCACACCGCCGTCGCCATCGCCGCCAGCTGCACCGTTGCGCGGCTCTGTTCTTTCTCCAGATACGCCCGCCCCTTCTTCACGTTCAGATGATCCCACGGCAACCGATCGCCAATCTCATACGGCCGGTGCAGCGTCGCCCCCACGTCCACGCCCGTGTCGGCCAGGGCCTGCCACCACAGCTCGGGCTTGAGCTGTTCCTGCCAGCTCTCGAACCGCGCGCCCCGGCGGTAGGCCAGTTCGATCGCCGGCCCCAGCCGCCGATCGCCGCGGCTCAAAACCCCTTCGAGCAGGCTGGTATCGACGTCGTGGCACTTGATCACCACGCTCGAGTCGGCCGCCGGCTGCGCAGATATTGATGGGCCCAGCGGAAATAATCCCGCGTTTGCATGCCGTTCCACTGGTAGGGCGTATGGGCCTTGGGCACGAAGTTCGACACACTGGCCGTCACTCGGGCCGGCCGGCCCCGCTCCTCGCGACCGATCTGCGACAGCGTCTGAGCCATATCCAATATGCCGTCCAGGTCGACCGGCCGCTCGCCCGGCAGCCCGCACAGGAAATACAACTTCACCTGCTGGAACCCGTTGCGAAACGCTTGCCGGCAGCCCTCGTACAGGTCTTCGTTTTTGATCTTCTTGCGGATCTGCTCCCGCATGTCGTCGCGCGCCACCTCGGGCGCCAGCGTCAGGCTGTTGCGGTGTCGCGGGTCCATCAAGGCCGCCACGCTCCGCAGGGCCTCGTTCACCCGCAGGCTGGGCACCGAGATGTTGACGCCCAGCGGCCGGAATGTCTCCTGCAGCCGGTTGACCAGCTGCTCGAAGTGCGGGTAGTCGCTGGTCGAGAGCGAGAGTATCGAAATCTCGTCGTAGCCCGTGTTGCGGTAGGACTCGAGCGCGGCACTGACGATCGTTTCGACCGAGCGAATTCGCAAGGGACGCTTGATGACCGTGCTCTGGCAGAACCGGCACTGCCAGGGGCAGCCGCGCATGATCTCGATCGATATCCGGTCGTGGACGCACTCGACAAACGGCACGATCGGCCGGACCGGGAGCGGCGTGCCCTCCAGATCGTCGATCACCGAGGGCTCGATCGTGGCCGGCACGTCACTGCGCACCGGATCGAGCGCCAGCAACCGGCCCTCGCCGTCGTAGCGGGGTTCGTAGAACCGGGGCACGTAGGCAAACGGCAGCTCGGCGGCCAGCTGGGCCAGGATTTCTTCCCGCTCGCGGCGGCCCGCTTCGCCCCGGGCAAACCCGCCAGCGCGGCGGCAGCACTCCTTCAGCTCCAGCCAGCGGCGGCAGATCAGCGGCAGGCTCGGCTCGCCATCGCCCGTGACGAACAGGTCGATGAACGGCGAAAGCGGCTCGGGATTCTGGGCGCAGGGCCCGCCGGCGATCACCAGCGGGTCGGCCATCGTCCGCTCGGCGGAATGCAGCGGGATCCGGCCCAGGTCGAGCATCAGCAGCAGGTTGCTGGTGCAGATTTCGTATTGCAGGGTGAAGCCCAACACGTCGAAATCGCCAAGCGGCGTGAACGTCTCCAGGCTGTACAGCGGCACGTCGGCCGCCCGGAGCTGGGCCTCCATGTCGGGCCAGGGGGCAAACGCCCGCTCGCAGACCCAGTCGTCGTGGCCGTTCATCAGCGTATACAGCACCTGCAGGCCGTGGTGGCTCATGCCGATGGTGTACGCATCGGGAAAGGCCAGGCAAAGCTTGCCGCGAACCGCGCGATGATCCTTGACCACGATGTTCAGCTCGCCCCCCAAATACTGGCCGGGCATCTGCACCCGGGGGAGCAAGTGGCTGACGACGTAATCTTTGAGCTCGCGATTGAGCATCGGGCGGTCTTGCCTGGCTGGGGCTGCAGCGGCGGGGCTGGCTTGGCGGTTTCGCGGGCGTTCCGCGGCGGCAATCGCCAATCACCACAAAAGTATCGCAGACGCCCGGCCCGCATGACAAGGCAGTCGGGCTCGCCGCTCGACCGACACGCGTTGCCGCAGACGCTGGTCGCCATGCCGCTATCGGCCCTGCACGGCGCGGGTTAGAATCAGTCGCTCGCCCGCGCAAGCACGCCAGGAATTCGCGACGGTATCGCCACTCCCCCTCCCAATCCCAATCCCCAGCCCCCAGCCCCCTCCGCAATGAGCCAGTTTGTCACCGTGGCCAAAGTCGGTTCGATTCCCGAGGGCACCGGCTCGGCCCTGGCCGTGGGGGACAAGCTGGTGGCCCTGTTCAACCTGGGCGGCGGCCAATACTGGGCAATCGATGATTGCTGCCCGCACATGGGGGCCTCGCTCGCGGCCGGACATCTGGAGGGGGACATCGTCACCTGCCCCTGGCATGCCTGGCGATTTCGCGTGACCGACGGCACCTGGTGCGACAACCCGCGGATTAAGACCAAGGCGTTTGAGGTCCGAGTGGTCGGCGACGACATTCAGGTGCTCGTGCCGGAATAGGCGCCTGCCCGAAGGCAGCGGATCAAGTGAGAGAGCGAACCGCGGGGCTTGTCCCCGCGGTACGTTGCCCGCGGTGCCGCCAATTACCTGGCTTACTCGGGGCGACTTCGACGCCGACCATTACCCACCGTGGGGACAAGCCCCAGGGCTCGCTTAGCTTAAAGCGAAAACTGCCATGAGCGACCCGGCAAACTGGATTCTGTACGGCGCCAGCGGCTACACAGGCGAACTGATCGCGCGGCACGCGGTCGCACGGGGCGAACGGCCGATCCTGGCAGGACGCAACGCCGAGTCGATCGGTCGACTCGCCGCCGAACTGGGCTGCGAGCAGCGCGTATTCGGCCTTGACGATCCAGCGGCCGTCCGCGCGGGTTTAGCAGGCGCCGCAACCGTGCTCAATTTCGCCGGCCCGTTCTCACGCACCGCCGGGCCGATGATCGCCGCGTGCCTGGCCGCCCAGGCGAACTATCTGGACATCACCGGCGAGATCGAGGTAATCGAGCTGGCGGCCCAGCGACACGAGCAGGCCCAAGCCGCGGGCGTCACGCTGCTGCCGGCTGTCGGCTTCGACGTCGTGCCGACCGATTGCCTGGCGGCGCTGTTGGCCGAGCGGCTGCCCGGCGCCCAGCGATTGGAGCTGGCCTTCGCCTTTACCGGCTTGATGAGCCGAGGGACGGCCAAGACGATGCTCGAAGCTGCTGCCCTCGGGTGGCCGGGCCCGGATCGACGGCCGGATCGAGCGCGTGCCGACCGGTTGGAAAGTGCAGCGGATTGGGTTTCGCGACCGACCGCGCTGGGCAATGACGATTCCCTGGGGGGACGTGGCTAGCGCCTATCACACGACCGGCATTCCGAACATCGAGGTCTATGCCGCCGCACCCCGCAGCCAGATTCGCCTTGCCCGGCTGTTCGGCGGCGGGGCGCGGTTGCTGAGTTTCGGCCCGCTGGCGGCGCTTGCCCGGTGGCTGATCGACAGCCGCCCGCCTGGTCCGAACGAAGAGCAGCGCATCGGCGAAGGGACGCACCTCTGGGGCCGCGTGACCGACGCGGCGGGTCAGAGCGCCGCAGCCACGCTCGAAACCTTGAGCGGCTACGAGCTGACGAAACTCACGGCCGTCGAAGCGGTGATCCGCCTCCGTGGCGGCGTGCCGGCCGGTTTCACGACGCCCGCCCGGGCATTCGGCCCGCAGTTCATCCTCAGCTTCCCGCACACGGATCTGCGCCTGGGAAGGCAATTCACGCGTCGCGGGCGCGAACTGATCCGCGCGGGAACGCCGCCCCCCGATCTCGGCGCCTCCTGCATGAACTGGCAATCATCCCCGGCCGCGATATGATAGGGCCTCGCGGACCCGACCGAACAAATGCCCAATTGCGCGGAGCCCAGGATATGCCCAAGCTGACAGTCGAAGACGTCGGAACGTTCGAGGTGCCGGCCGGAAAACGGCTGGTGCTGGCCCTGACCGACGAGGCCGGGATCGATCAATTGCACGCCTGCGGCGGCAATGCCCGCTGCACGACCTGCCGGGTCGAATTCGTCGCGGGCGAGCCCGAGAAAATGACTGAGGCCGAGAAGAGCGTCCTGGCCGTGCGCGGGCTCGCCGCCGCCGGGCTCCGGCTCAGTTGCCAGATCGCCTGCGATCACGACATGAGCGTCCGGGCCAAGAGCCGGCTGGCCGGCAGCGGCCGGGCCGACGCAGGCAAGCGCCCCACGGACGAAATCCAACCTCAACCGGTCGTCTGGACCGACAAATAGCCGGCCCGCTGCGGACCGCGACGCGCGTAATGGTGGCCGCCATTCGACCAGGCGGTGCCCGTCGACCCAGCGGAGCCTATTTGCCGCCGGGCATCGTGGCCGACTTGGACGGAGCGCCCGCCTTGGGCTTGTCCTTGGGCTGCTTGGGCTTCTTCTTTTCCTTGCGGCGATCTTTGTTTCCCATGGTGCGTCCGATTCAGCAGGGAGGATGGGGGGAAGCGATACTGCGGCCGTTCGAGCGACCGCCGGCTCATTATGGCGAGTCGGCCCCGGTTGTACAGCCAGACTTGAGCCACCAAAGCTCGAACAGCTGAGTCGGCAGAGCGGTAGAGCGCCACGCGTCCCAGCACTGCGGCTGCTGGGAGCGTCAGATGATCTCGCGGATCGGCTGATGGCCGTCGAGCAGATACTGCGGCCGGCCGGCGAGGTCGTGTACGGTCGTGTAGTTGGGGTCGATGCCCAACGTGTGATAGAGCGTGGCCAGCACTTCCTGGAAATGGACGGGCCGATCCTTGGCTTCCGCTCCCTGGCGGTCGGTCGAGCCGATCACCTGGCCCGTCTTCAGGCCGCCCCCGGCCAGCAAGGCGCAGGAAACGTTCGGCCAGTGGTCGCGGCCGGCGTCCTTGTTGATCTTGGGCGTGCGGCCGAACTCGCCCCACAGGCAAACGATCACGTCCTTGTCCAGGCCGCGCTCGTGCAGGTCGTCGACCAGGGCGCTGGTGGCCTGGTCGAACACCGGCAGATTGGTCCGGGCGTTCTGGAAATTCTGCCCGTGCCAGTCCCAGAAGCTGAAGCTCAACGTCACGCAGCGAACGCCGGCCTCGACCAGCCGCCGGGCGACCAGGAATTGCTCGGTCAGCCGCGGGGCCCCGTCGCCCTGGTGCTGGGCCGTGTTCTGGCCGTACCGCTCGCGGACCGCGGCCGACTCCTTGCCCACGTCGAGGGCCTCGGCCAGCTTGCTGGAGCTGAGCACGCCGTAGGCCTGCTGCTTGAACGCGTCGAGCCCTTCCATCATCCCGCTGGAGTCGAGATCAGCCCGCATTCGGTCGAGCGAGGCGTTCAGCCGGCGGCGATCGTCGAGCCGCTCAAGCGTCATGTCGTTCAGGACCAGGTCCCCCTTTCCTTCGCCATTGGGCTGAAAGGGGGCGTAGGCCGGTCCCAGGAAGCCGGGCTTGCCCGAGTTGTACGGCCGGTGCTGCATCTTGGGCGACAGACCGACGAACGGCGGCACGGCTGCGGCCGTAGGGCCCTGGACCTTGGCGATCAGCGAGCCCATCTCGGGCCAGCCGCCGATCGGCTGTCGGCGGTCGCTGCGGCCCGTCAGGCATTGGAACGAAGCGTGGTCGCCGATCGAGCCGACGACCGAGCGAATCGGCACCAGCTTGTCCATTCTGGCGGCCAAGCGCGGCAACAGCTCGCAGAACTGCACGCCCGGCACGTTGGTGTCGATCGGTCGGAACTCACCCCGTACGTCGCTCGGGGCCAAGGTCTTGAGGTCAAACGTGTCCTGATGCGGCGGCCCGCCCGGCAGGTAGACCATGATCACCGCCTTGTGCGAGCGGCGGCCGCTGATGGCCTCGGCCCGCAGCACGTCGGGCAGGGCCAGTCCCCCCAAGGCCAGCGACCCGATCCGCAGAAACTCGCGCCGCGAGCGGCGATCGCAGAAGCCGGAGCGCCGCTGGGCGGAATAGATCGTGAGCATGACGGGCAGGACCTTTTCGGCAGGCAGGGCGACGCGGCATGCTGCGCGGTTCGAGACCGCACAATGCCAGCCGATGTTATAAGCAAACTTTGATGGGTTGTCAAAGTGTGCGCTTTGGCAGCGGTATTCCGCGCCGCCTTGCGGTCCCTCAGCTGTCGATCGGCGGAACGAGGACCGACATATCGCTGATGCGAATCAAGCGGAAGTCACCACAGCTTGCCGAGAAGTCGCCAGACTCTGCCTTAACCGTTAGGTGGTACCTGGCGCCGGCTTCCGTCACCGACTCGTACAGCCAGACCGTCGGAAACTCCGCGACGTTGCTAATAAAGTCAGAGAGGGACGGGAGGACCAGAACATACTCTTCTAGAGTAACGACGAGCCGTTTGTTTCGAGGCGCGATCGCCAGGATCGCCATGTCGTGGAACGGTGTCCTACGCCAGAACTGCCTGAGCGACTCCAAGTTGGCCTGGGACGATGGGGCGGACGCCGGGGTGGCTTTCACAGCATGTCGCCGACCATCCGGTGCAGCTGGTCCCAGTCCTGCCGAGTCATCTCGGCCGACCCGCACTTCTGGATCGACTCCAGGGCGGCCTCGACCTGAGCCATGTGCTCCGCCGGCACGAGCGGCACGGCGTCGTCGAGCAACTGGACGACGCCGGCTTCAAGCAGCGCCTCGCGCGAGGGATACAGGCCGCCGGCAAGAGCCTCGGCGATGCGCTGTTCGATGTCGGGAGATAGACTTTCACCCATGATTTGCAGTCTATCTCGCGCACAGGAGTATGGCAAGGAACGGCCCGGCCAGCCGCTTCACTTGCCCTCGACCTCGCGGCGCAGCTCGCGCGATCTGGCCTTGCAGCTCACGGGCCGCGCGGCTGCATTCCAGCTCGGTGTCGCGGAGCAGCTTGAGCTGCGCCGGCGTCCGGGCTTGCGCCAGCTCGTCGCGCTGGCCGAGCAGCAACCGGGCCAAGTGCAGTTGCTGCAAGATGAGGTCGGCGTGACCGAGAGTGGTGACGAACTGATCGTCTTCGTCGGCCAGCCGGGCGTCGACGAGGAGGTTTTTCATTCGCCCGCAGTGGCGGTCGAAGCCGTCAGTGTTGCCGCGTCCTTCCAGGATGGCCACGGCCGCCCGGGCTTCGGCGGCAAAGGCGGCAACCCGTTTGCGGAACAGAGCATCGCGCGGCTCGCTGGGCAGCAGGGCCGGCTCGACTTCCACAGCCGCCAGCGGCTGGGCCGCGGCGTCAAAGGCCACGAGCTCGGCGGGTGCCGCAGGTAAACCGGCGAGCTCCGCGACTGCTTCATCGCTATCCACAGTTCGATCCCTGGACGCGGCCCGCGACGCTGGCTCCAGCTCGGCTGGTTCGCTGCCGACCGTGGCGTCGGATCCAGGCACCGCCGGTTGCGAGCAGCCGGACAGGGCGAACGAACCCACCGCGCAGGCGGCGAGCAGAATTCGAATCGTGGGCATCGCGTCTCCTTCCGGCGAAGTACTGGGGGCTGCTGAGATAGCAAATCCGCGGGGCCGGGGGCAAGCCGGATCGGAGTGCGGTGGGCATACACCGCTCGTAGCGGCGGGGCGAGCTGGCAAGCGGCCGGTTTGAAATCCGTGCGCCCGCCCGCGACAATGCGGGCAAGCGCTCACCCGCCCTGCCGAGCACAACAAGGACCCCGCGATGCTCAAGCCGCTCGAAAAACTCCTGCTGGCAATTCCGCTGCTGGCAACTCTGGGACCGTTTGGTCCGAGCTGCGTCCAGGCCGCCGACGGCAACCGGCTGACGTATCTCGACGGCGACGATCCGTATTACGTCGGTCGCGACTTTCCCAAGCTGACGACGCCCCAGTGGATCGGCGAGGAGGGGGTCGAGGCGGTCGTGGTGCTGGCGATCGACGACATGCGCGGCCCTGAGAAGTGGGAAACATTCCTGCGGCCGATCCTCGACCGCTTGAAAAAATCCGACGGCCGGGCCCCCTTGAGCATCATGACCTGCCATGTCGACCCGGCCGATCCGCACTTGCAAAAGTGGCTGGCCGAGGGGCTGAGCCTGGAAGTCCACACGATCGACCATCCTTGTCCGCTGCTGGGCGGCGGCGATCTGGCGAAAGCCAAGAGCACCTATGACCGCTGCGTCGATCTACTCGACCGCGTGCCGGGCAATCGGGCCGTGGCGTTCCGCATGCCCTGTTGCGATTCGCGCAACACGCTCAGCCCGCGGTTCTTCGAGCGAATCTTCAATGCCACCACGCCCGAGGGGAATTATCTGGCGATCGATTCGTCGGTGTTCAACATCCTGACGGCCGACGATCCCGCCTTGCCGCCGGCGCTGGTGCAAGGCGAAAACGGCGGCGAGCGGTTCCGCCGCTATCTGCCGTTCCCGTCGTTCGTCAACACGATCGAGAACTACCCGTATCCCTATCCGATCGGCCGGCTGTGCTGGGAAATGCCGTGCGTGGTGCCCAGCGACTGGGAAGCCTTCAACCTTCAGCAGGCCAACAACCCGCGGACGGTGGAGGACATGCAGGCGGCGCTCGATGCGGTGGTGCTGAAGAAAGGGGTCTATAACCTGGTCTTCCATCCGCACGGCTGGATTCGCAGCGAGCAGATCATCCAGATCATCGATCATGCCCAATCGAAACACGGCCGCAAGGTGGAGTTCCTGAGCTTTCGCGACGTGCTGGAGCGGTTGAACAAGAACTTGCTGGCCGGCCAGCCGCTCCGCGCGGCCGACGGGGGCGACAACGGCGTGCGACTGATCGATTTGAACGCCGACGGTTTTCTGGACGTCGTGATCGGTAACGACTCGCTGCGGCAAACCCGCATCTGGCAGCCCAAGACCAAGAACTGGACCACGAGCGACTTTCCCGTCCGGCTGGTGACGCTGGAGGGTAAAGAACGGCGCGAGGCGGGGGCCCGATTCGGCATCGCGCATGCCGATGGAATGCCGACACTGTTCGCCCGCGATCAGAAAACCGCTGGCGCCTGGCGCTTCGACGGCCAGAAGTGGCAACCGGCAGACGAGCTGCTGGCCGGATTGGAATTGGACGGCAAGCCGATTTTGACCAGTCGTGCGGGCGTCGATCAGGGCGTCCGGCTGCACGATCTGGACGGCGACGGCGTGACCGAACTGCTCGTCGCCGGGCAGGGGGGTACCGCAGTCTATCACTACCTGCCGGCCGATCATCGCTGGAAGCGGCTCGCGTTCACGCTGCCCGAGGGTGCCCGCTTTGCCGACGAGAAGGGACGCGACGCAGGGCTGCGGCTAGTCGACGTCGACGAGAACGGCCAGAACGACGTGGTTTTTTCCAATGAGCAGGCGTACGGCGTGTACCTGTTCGACTCGCTGGCCAATGGCTGGTCGCGAAAAATTTTGGCCGGCAAGCGCGGCGATGGCGAGGGGCTGCCGCTCATCAGCCGGCAGGGCACGAATGCCGGCGCGTGGTTCCACTCGGGCCAGCTCTGGCGCAAAACGAAGATACCGATCGCCTGCCCGACCTGGTCGATCGCCGCTCCTTTGCCGACATGCTGACGGGCGTTATGCCGGGGCCCAAGACTCCGGCCGCAGCCCTCAAGGCCCTGCACCCCCGGCCCGGTTTCGAGGTCGAGCAAACCGCCGCCGAGCCGCTGGTGGCCGACCCGATCGCGATGGCTTGGGGGCCCGACGGCAAGCTCTGGGTCGTCGAGATGGGGGACTATCCGCTGGGTCTCGACGGCAAAGGCACGTTCGGCGGCGTGGTCCGCTTTCTGGAAGACGACGACGGCGACGGCCGCTACGATCGCTCGACCGTGTTTCTCGAGGGGCTCGGCTTTCCCACGGGCGTGGCCCCCTGGCGCAAGGGCGTGCTGGTCGCCTGCGCGCCCGACATCTTCTACGCCGAAGACACCGACGGCGACGGCCGGGCCGACCGCCGCGAAGTGCTGTTCACCGGCTTCAACCAGGGCAACCAGCAGCACCGCACCAACGGTCTGAACTGGGGGCTCGATGGCTGGCTGTACTGCGCCAATGGCGACAGCGGCGGGCACATCAAGTCGCTCAAGACGGGCGACGAGCTCGACCTGGGCGGGCGCGACTACCGCATCCGGCCCGACGAGGGGCTGATCGATCCGCAGCTGGGCGTCTCGCAGTTCGGCCGCAATCGCGACGATTGGGACAACTGGTTCGGCTGCAACAATAGCAACCCAATGTGGCATTTCGTGCTGGCCGACCATTACCTCAGACGCAATCCGCACGTCGCTCCGCCCTACGCCCACATGCCGGTGCCGACGGTGCCCGGCGCGGCGCCCGTGTTTGCCCGGAGCCGGGCCCTGGAACGATTCAACGATCCCGGAGCGGTCGGCCGATTCACGTCGGCCAATAGCGCAATGGTCTATCGCGACGAGTTGTTCGGGCCAGAGTTCTCCCAGAGCACGTTCGTCAGCGAGCCGGTCCACAATCTGGTCCACCGCGAAGTGATCGAGCCGGCCGGCCTGTCGTTCTCCAGCCACCGGGCCGACGACGAGAAGCAAAGCGAGTTCCTGGCGTCGAGCGACAACTGGTTTCGGCCGACGACGCTGGCGACCGGCCCCGACGGTGCGCTCTGGGTGTGCGACATGTATCGGTTGGTGATCGAGCACCCGCAGTGGATTCCCAAGGCCTGGCAGGAAAAGCTCGATCTCCGGGCCGGAGCCGACCAGGGGCGGATCTATCGCGTGTTTCCCCGCGCGGCCCGGCCGCGGCCGATTCCGCGGCTGGACAAGCTGTCGACCCTCGAGCTGGCCAAGGCGATCGACTCGCCCAGCGGCTGGCAGCGGGACATGGTCCATCAGATGTTGCTCTGGAAGGCGGACAAATCGGCCGCCGCCGAGCTGAAAAAAGTCGCTTTGCACAGCCCACGGCCCACCGCCCGGGTGCAGGCCCTGTGCGCGCTCGACGGACTGGACTCGCTCGACGGACCCACCTTGCACGCCGCCCTGGCCGACAAACATCCCGGTGTTCGCCGGCATGCCGTGAGACTGGCCGAGCAGCGCCTGGCCGACGACGACAAGCTGGCCACCGCGGTGCTCGTTCTGGTGCGCGACGACGATCCGCAGGTCCGCCTGCAATTGGCCTATTCGCTGGGCGAATGGTCCGACCCGCGGGCAGCCCGGGCCTTGGCCGAGATCGCGCTGGCCAGCGGGGCGGATCGTTACCTCCGCGCGGCCGTGCTCAGTTCGATCGGGCCGAACAATATCGAATCCGTGCTCGCGGCCGTTCTCGCTGCCGAGGCCCGAGCCAATGACGCCCAGACGCCAGATCAGCAACTGGTCGAGCAATTGCTCGTGGTCGCCACGGCACTGGGCGACAAGGCGCTGCCCGCCACGCTGACGGCGATCAGCAAGCCGGCGGACGGCAAATTTGCCCGCTGGCAATTGGCCGCGCTGACAGGCTTGGTCGAAGCACTCGACCGCCGCAAGACGACTCTGGCCGATCTGCACTGCGACGCCAAGACGCTCTTGCCGCTGATCGAGTTCGCCCGGCGCCTGGCGGCCGACGAACGGGCGCCGCTGGCCGATCGGCTGGCGGCCGTGCCGCTCGTGGCCCCGCCGAGCGCCGAACTGCCGGGCGATCTCGACGCGCTCGCCGCGCTGCTGGCGCCGCAAACCCATGCCGAAGTGCAGGCGGCGGCGGTCGATGCCCTGGGCCGGCTCGATTCTCCCACCATCACCGCGAAGCTGCTCGCCGGGTGGAAGGGCTACAGCCCGGCGCTCAAGTCGAAAGCGCTCGACGTGCTGATCAGCCGTCCCGCCTCGACCGAGGCGCTTTTCGAGCGCCATCGAGAAAAGCCAGGTGCCCCCAGGCGACGTCGACGCGGCCCACCGGCAGCGGCTGCTGGCCCTGAAAGACGACAATCTGCGCACCCGGGCCGGCCAACTTTTGTCCTCCGCGGGCCAGTCGAACCGCGCTGCGGTGGTCGATGCCAATCGCTCGGCTCTGTCGCTGAAAGCCGACCTGGCTGCCGGGCGCGAGACGTTCATCAAGCGCTGCAGCGTCTGCCACAAGCTGGCCGACGCGAGCCTCGCAGACGGGGGCCAGGCAGTCGGGCCCGACCTGGCAGCGCTCGCCGACAAATCCGCCGAGTTCCTGCTCACTGCGATCCTCGATCCTAATCGCGCCGTCGAGGCCCGCTACGTCGACTACATCGCCGTGACCGACGCCGGCCAGACGTTCACCGGCATGCTCGCCGCCGAAACGGGCAACAGCATCACGCTCGTCGGCCAGCAGGGCAAATCGCAGACGATCCTCCGTTCGCAGCTCGAATCGCTCGCCTCGAGCGGCAAGTCGGTCATGCCCGAGGGACTGGAAAAGGACCTCTCGCAGCAGGACCTGGCCAACGTGATCGGGCTGCTTCGCTCGACGCGCGGCCCGCGCAAGCCGTTCGCCGGCAATGAGCCGCGGCTGATCGCGGCCAGCTCCGACGGACTCTTGAATCTGCCGGCCGCCGCGGCCGAAATCTACGGCCCTTCGATCATCTTCGAACCGCAGTACAAGAACCTGGGCTGGTGGTCGAACGCCGACGATTACGCCCAGTGGTCGATCGACGTGCCGCGCGGGGGCAAATACGAAGTCCGGATCGACTATGCCTGCGACAACACCACGGCCGGTAACGCCTTCGTCCTGGAGGCGGGCGTTAAACAGCTCGTCGGCAAAGTCGCCGGCACCGGCAACTGGGACACCTACAAGCAAACCCCCATCGGCACGATCGAGTTGCCCGCCGGCCGGCAGACGATTACCTTCCGCTCGGGCGGCGACCTGCACGGCGCGCTGATCGACTTACGCGCGATTGAACTCCGCCCGTCGAATTAGATGGAGCTTTGGGGGAAGGGGATGGGGGGGATGCGGCAGGGGATACGGGAGATACAGCGGAAGAGTTGGAGGGGAGAGCAAACACACGCATTCGTGCTGATTGGCGTTGATTGGCAGGGTCCGGATCACTGGACGGTTAGCTATATACCGTGGGGACAAGCCCCACGGCTCGCTGGTTTGTAACTTGTCCTGCTTTTCTTCCTACATCCCCCGTATCCCCTGCCGCATCCCCCTATCTCCATCCGATAACCGTCTCGCTTCAGCCAACCGCGATCTTCTCGCCTTCGCGCCACTGGCCGCCTTCGCGAACGACGCGGCGGTAGAGCGTGTCGCGCTCGACCGGCTCGCGGCCGGCCTCGCGGATCAGCCGGCAGATGGCCTCGACCGAGAGGATTTCAGGCGTCTTCGCGCCGGCGTCGTGATAGATCAGCTCGTGCCGCACCGTGCCGTCGAGATCGTCGGCGCCGAAGGCCAGCGCCGTCTGGGCCGTGCCGATGTCGAGCATGATCCAGTAGGCCTTGATGTGGTCGAAGTTGTCGAGCATCAGCCGGCTGACGGCCATCGTCCGCAGGTCCATCACACCCGAGGGCTTGGTGATCTGGCTCAGGCCGGTATTTTCGGGATGGAAGGCCAGCGGGATGAATGTCTGGAAACCGCCGGTCTCGTCCTGCAGCTCGCGCAGGCGGACCAGATGGTCGACCCGGTGAAATGCGTTTTCCAGGTGACCGTAGAGCATCGTGGCGTTTGAGCGCAGACCCAGCGAGTGGGCCGTGCGATGGATGTCGGCCCAGCGGCCGGCGTCGGCCTTGTGCTCGCAAATTTTGTCGCGCACTTCGGAGTGAAAGATTTCGGCCCCGCCGCCAGGCAGGCTGCCGAGTCCAGCGGACTTCATTTCTTCCAGGATCGAACCGATCGAGCGGCCGGTCATTCGCGTGAACCAGTCGATCTCGACCGCGGTCCAGGCCTTGAGGTGCAAGCGGGGATAGGCCTCGTGGAGAATCTGGACCAGGTTCAGATACCACTCGTATTTCATCTGGTGGTGCAGGCCGCCGACGATGTGCATTTCGGTGGCGCCGCAGCCCACGGCTTCCTGCCCGCGAGCCAGGATCTGCTCGTCGGACATCAAGTAGCCCTTGGGGCTGCGCAGGTCGGAGCGAAACGCGCAGAACACGCAGCGGTAGACGCAGACGTTGGTCGGGTTGAGGTGCGTGTTGATGTTGTAGTAGGCGAAGTTGCCGTTCTTCCGCTCGCGGACCTGGTTGGCCAGCTCGCCGACCTCGGCCAGCGGCACTTCGGGGCGATAGAGCAGCATCCCCTCGTCGAACGACAATCGCTCGCCGGCCGCGACTTTTTCGCGAATCGCTTCGAGCGTCGGTTCGGCAGCACGAATCATCATCATGTCTCTCTCACGCGTTCTAAACCGCGAATTGCCACATCCGTTAAGCCCCTCGGTGGCGTCCGGCGGCCCGGCACCGCGCCGGCCCTCAAGGTTCTTCCAATCGCCGCCTCACGTCAGCAGATCCACTGTCCCCACGACAAACAGCCCGATGCTTACCACCGCATTGACGTTGAAGAACGCGACGTTGACCCGCGTCAAATCATCGGGCCGCACCAAAGAGTGCTCGTACGCCAACAGCACGGCCACCGCCGCCACGCCGCACCAGTAAATCCAGCCCAGCGGGGGATACACGAGCGGCAACAGCACCAGCAGCGCAATCATTCCCAAATGGCAGACGGCCGCTAATCGCAGAGCCCAAGGCACGCCGAGCCGGGCCGGCACGCTGTGCAATCCGGTGCGAGTGTCCACGTCGACGTCCTGGCAGGCATAGATGATGTCGAACCCGGCGACCCAGAGCAGCACCGCGCCGCCCAGCACCAAGGCCGGCAGGATATCCGCGGGCCGCAGCGCCACTTGCTCGCCGCGGAGCGCCAGCCACGCGCAGATCGGGGCCAGCATCAGCGCCGCTCCCAGCCAGAAATGAGCGAGCGCCGTAAACCGCTTGGTCCAGCTATAGCCGACCAGGAACGCGAGCACCGGCAGCGAAAGATATAGCGGCCAGCGATTGGGCAGGAACAGCCCCGTCGCCGCCACGAATAACGCCGCGTTGGCGATCGCGAACGCCAGCACGCTCGCCGGCGTCAGCAGCCCGGCCGGAATGTGCCGCATGCGGGTCCGCGGATTATCGGCGTCGAACTGGCGATCGGCCACGCGATTGGCTGCCATCGCGGCGCTGCGGGCCGTGACCATGCACAGCACGATGCCCAGCAGTTGCCGCCAGCCAAAGCCTGTCCCATCATGCTCCCGGGCCGAGAGCGTCCAGGCCATCACCGCCGACAACAGCGCGAACGGCAGCGCGAACAGCGTGTGGCTGAACCGCACCAGCTCGAACATCATCCGCACCCGGGCAAGCATCGGCCTTACGTCCCCCAGCGCTGGATCAGCGAATTGGCAATGCCCAGTTGATCGCAAATCCGGGCGACGATGAAGTCGACCAGATCGCGAATGCTTTTCACGCCATGATAAAACCCGGGCATGGCCGGCAGCACGACGGCTCCGACTTCGGAAGCCCGCTTCATGTTGTCGAGCTGGATGGTCGAGAGCGGCGTTTCGCGCGGCACCAGGATCAGCTTGCGGCGTTCCTTCAGGTGGACGCCCGCGGCTCGATGAATCAGGTTGGTGCCGCTGCCGTGGACGACGCCCCCCAGCGTGCTGCTCGAGCAGGGGCAGATGACCATGCCCACGGTCGGAAACGAGCCGCTGGCGATCGGGGCGGTCATGTCCTCGAAATGGCAGTAGCGGACTTCGCCCGGCGCGCCGATGTCGAAGGCCAGCACGTTGCTCTCGTGCGAAGAGATGCCGGCCAGCGCGCGGAGCATGTCGAGCTTGGCGTCGGAAACTTTCTCCGGCGTGAGCAGCAGGCTGGAGAGCGAAAAGTCGTCCAGGTCGACCGACAGGTCGAGTTCCTGCTTGAGCACCGTCTGAGCCGACGGGCTGATCGTCAGGAACACTTTGTAGCCGGCCGCGATCAATACCTCCAGCAGCCGCACGGCGTAGACCGCGCCGCTGGCCCCGGTGATCGCCAACACGACGTTCTTAGGAGTCATTTGGTGCCTACGTACAAAGTCGCCACGCCCAGGGTCAGCGGCAGCAGCCGAGTTTCGCGCAAGCCCGCGGCCCGCATCCGCTCGGCCAGGGCCTCGCCCGAGGGGAACTGCCCAACGCTGGCCGGGAGGTAATTGTAGGCCCCCTGGCGATTGCGGGCCAAGAGCTGGCCGATTCGCGGCAGCACGTGGCGAAAGTACCAGCCGTAGATCGCCTTGAAGGGTTGCAAGGTCGGCAGCGAGAACTCGAGCACCGCCACGTGGCCGCCCGGCCGGCAGACGCGCGTCATCTCGCGCAGCCCCCGATCGGTGTCGCACACGTTGCGCAGGCCGAACGCGACCGAGACGATCTGAAAATGATCGTCCGCGAACGGCAAACTCTGAGCGTCGGCCTCGACGAAGCTGAGCCCCGTGTCGATCCCGGCCTTGTGGCGCTTTTCCTCCGCGACGGCCAGCATCGGGCGGCAGAAATCAGCGCCGACAATCGGCGTCCGGCCGTCGGCCGCGCGGTAATACGCTAGCGCCAAGTCACCCGTGCCGGTGCATAGATCGAGCACCGGAGCATCTCCCACCGGCGGGACGGCCCGCACGGTTCGCCAGCGCCAGTATTTGTCGATCCCCAGCGACAGGAGGTGATTCAAAAAGTCGTAGCGCGGGGCGATCTCGCCGAACATTTCGGCCACCCGCGCGTTCGACTTGTCGACGGCCGGCAGGCTGGGGCCGGGCGGGCTGAGGGTCTGGTTCATGGGCGAATCGGACGACGAACGAAAATCGCAGGGACAGCGGTGCCGCGGTTTATTTTGACCGCGCGGAGGGCAAATACCCGTCCCCTGGCCATTAAACCGCAAGCCGGGCCTCGCTTTAACCCCTAAACCGCTCGCCTACAGGCCGTATTCTTTCCAGCGGCGATCGACCAGGTCGCGGATTTCACGCCCGGCGTCCAGGTCGGCGGGGCCAGCCAGCGGAGCTTCGCCCGCCACCTTACGGGTGGCATCGATGGCCAGTTGACTGCCCACTAGTGGCGTGGCAAAGGCGTGATCGGCCGGCATCGCCGGGCCCGGCCGGATGAACACGTCCCGGGCCGGATCGACATTGGCCCCCACCCGGGCCCAGACCTGGCGGCTGTCCTGCACGTCGACGTCCTCGTCGACCACGACCACGAACTTCACGGCCGCGAAGGCCGCCAGCCCCCACAGGGCGGCTCGCCGCCCGATGAGCCTGCCGCGGGGTCGTCTTATGAATCGCCAGAAAACAGAACCGATCGCCGCCGCCCCAAGCGGGCAGCGCAAAATCGACCAGCTCGGAAATCGCCCCCCGGACCAGCGGCAGCAGCAGCCGCTCGATCGCCTTCCGCACGACCGCCGTTTCTTCCGGGCCGCCAAGCCAGGCGGGCAAGATCGCGCTGGAGCGCTGCGTGACGGTCTCGATCTCAACGACCGGCGCTGCGATCTCGGCGCGACAGTAAGGGCTGGACTGCGCGGCGACCGTGGCCGGAACTCGCGCCGCCGCCGGATCGAGCTGCCCCTCAAGCACGATTTCGGCGTCGGCCGGGACTTCCAGCGCGCTCGTCTTGCACTTGACGGTCTCAAGCGCGGCGTCGCGGACCAGACCCAGCAGCGTGTAGGCATCGAGCGATTCCGCCCCCGGCACGGCGGTGGCGATCGTGTAGCTCGGATCGCCCCCCAGAAAAAACGCCACGCTCAGCTTCTCGCCCTGGGTGCGCAGCGTCGACCTGGCGCGTCCAATCGCCCGGCCCGTCGTCGATCACGGCCAGTCTCGTAGGCTCGAGAAGCAATAGCCGGCAGGGGGTCAAGCGGCGGGTGCCGAGCGGATCGCTCTGAACGAGCAGGGCACCGGTGATGGAGCGGTGTGATTCGGCCTGGCCCAGTTGCAATGCGGCCAGCTGCGCCAGATCGATGTCGCGCCCGCGGCGGACGATCTGCTGGCAGGCGGCGCTGCGGACCGTTTTGGCCCGGAACCGCTGTGCGGCTGCCGGCTCGGGCGCGCCCTTGAGGCGGTCGAGCCAGCCCTGCGGGGCGGCGTGACGCACGAGCGACTCGGCGCGTTCGGTCAACTGGCCGAGCGAATCGAGGCCCAACAGCCGGGCCGCGCGCGTTTCGCTGGCCAGCAGATTGGCGACGATCGGCAGCCCACAGCCCGCCACGCGGTCGAAGAGCAGGGCCGGTCCGCCGGCGCGGGCCTGGCGACGGGCGATCTCGGCCAGCTCGCACGCGCGGGTCGACATCCGCCGCGACGCGCGTCAGGCCGCCGTCATCGGCCAGGGTTTCCAGGAATTCGGCCAGCGAGCGAAATGCCATCGCCGCATTGTAACGAGGCGCCGATTGGCGCCCATGCAGACAAAACCAAGCCGCCGCTAGCAACCCCCGCGCTCGCTGATATATTCACGCACATGCGCCGCCTGATCGTACTCGTCATCCTCGTGCTGGCCGCTTTGTGGCTGTTGCTCGAAGCGGGCGTGTTGCCTGAACCGGTCGCCAATCTCGCCGCGCCGGTGGTCGGGCTCGCCTGCTCGCTGGCCTTTCCCGGCATGCTAATCATCGCCTATACCGCGCCAGGCTTGTTTCGCGACGTGGCCGACGACGTGAGCCATTTTTGGCGCCGGCTGCGGACCCGGCGGCACGAGGTCGAAGAGCTGGAGCGAAAGATCGCCCATCTCGACCGCCCCTATCACATGCAGCAGTTGGGCATGATTTTCGCCGCCCAGGGGCGACCGGCCAAAGCCCGGCCCTGGTTCGAGCGGGCATTGGAAAAAGACCCCAGCTCGCTCGACGCCCGCTACCAGCTCGGACTCTGTCACTTCGCTCAGAAAGAGTATCCGGCCGCGGCCGAGCTGCTGGAACAGGTCTACGCCGAAAAGCCGGACCACGATTACGGGATGACGTATCTGCGGCTGGCCGAATCGCAACAGTATTGCGGCAACCTGGACCGCGCGGCCGAAGTCTACCGCACCATGCTTCAGTTCTATCCGGGCCATCCCGAAGGCGGATATCATTACGCCCTGCTCCTAGCGGACCAGGATTCGCTGGCCAAAGCCAAGGAGCTGATGCGCGAGGTCACCTTCGCGGTCCGGCACAGCCCCGGTTTTCATCGCCGGCGGAATCGGCATTGGGCCCTGAAAGCCCAGTGGTGGCTCTGGCGACATCGGGCGGTTTAGACTCGGTTCAACTCATGCCTCAGATCGACGTCCATTTCCTGCCCCAATTGATCGAGCCCGAGCGCTTGGCCGGCGGAGTGTCGCTGGTGATCGACGTGCTCCGGGCGACGACCACGATCACCGCGGCCCTGGCTGCCGGCGCCGCGCGGTGCTCCCCTGCCTGGAAGTGGACGACGCCCGCGCGGCCGCCGCGAACCTGCCGGCCGGTCAGGCAGTCTTAGGTGGAGAGCGGCACGGCGTGCGGATCGAGGGTTTTACCTGCGGCAATTCGCCCCGCGAGTACACGCCCGAGTCCGTCGGCGGCAAGACGCTAGTCTTCACCACCACCAACGGCACCCGTGCGATGTGGCACGCTCGGGCGGCCGAGCAGGTGTTGCTGGCCGCTTTCGTCAACTTGTCGCCCGTGGTGGAAGCGATCGGAGACCGACCGCGAATCGACATCCTATGTGCTGGGACGGGTGGCCGGATTACGAGGGAAGACGTGCTTCTGGCCGGTGCGATCGCGGCACGTTTGATGGACCGCGCTGCCTGCGAACTCAACGATCAGGCTGCGATCGCCCGGGCGGCCTGGCTGGAGGTGGCGGGAAACCTTGCCGCCGATTCGCCCGAACTTGTCGCCGCGCTCGCGGCCACGCTGCGCCAGACCCAGGGCGGGCGCAATCTGGCCCGACTGGGCCTGGATGCTGATCTTGCAGACGCCGCGGCCATCGACCGCTACGCGCTGGTGCCGCGCTTCGATCCGACGACGGGGCGGATCGGCCTTTTGGATTAGCAAGTAGCTCCGGGGCCTGGAACCGGCAGTCGTTGACTGCCGGCTATTTAGGGCGATGACATCGTGTCGCGAGCGTTCTCGTCCTTTTGCCTTCTGCCTTTTGCCTTCTGCCTTTCCAGAGTACACTTGGCCGTTTCCCAGACCGCGCGTCAGCAGCCATTTTTTCGCCCGAGGAGCCGATCGTCGCCATGGACATGGAAAAGCTCGTTTCGCTCTGCAAACGCCGCGGATTCTTGTTCCAGTCGAGCGAGATCTACGGCGGGCTCAACGGCTTCTGGGACTATGGCCCCCTGGGCGTCGAGCTGAAGCGGAACGTCAAGGAGTCATGGTGGCGCGACATGGTCACCGGGCACGACGACCTGGCCGTGCTGCCCGGGGCCCCGACGACCTACGAGATGACCGGCATCGACTGCACGATCATCATGCATCCGCAGGTCTGGAAGTGCTCGGGCCATTACGACCTGTTCCACGACTTCATGGTCGATTGCCGCGAGAGCAAGCGTCGCTACCGCCACGATCAGGTCCGCGGACGCTGGGTCGAGGCCAAGGGACAGCGAATCTTCGTCGCCACCCAGGACGGCGGCGACGAGGGCCTGGCCGACACCGAGCAGCGGGCGCTCAAGTTTTTCAACCTTCGCGCCAAGAACGTCGACGAGCTCACCTGGCAGGGACCGCTGGTCTCGCTGACCACCGTGGCCGACTTTGCCCAGGTGTTGGGGCCCGAGGCCAAGACCTTGGGCACACTCACGCCGCCGCGCGAATTCAACCTGATGTTCAAAACCTACGTCGGCGCTGAGCGGCGAGGAAGGGGCCGCCTTCCTGCGGCCGGAAACGGCCCAGGGCATCTTCGTCAACTTCAAGAACGTGCTCGACAGCTCCCGGGTCCGCGTGCCGTTCGGCATCGCCCAGATGGGCAAGAGCTTCCGCAACGAGATCACGCCCCGCAACTTCACCTTCCGCTCGCGCGAGTTCGAGCAGATGGAGATCGAATTCTTCTGCCATCCCAACTCGTCCCCCGACTGGTACCGCTATTGGCGCGACCGGCGGTTCAAGTGGTATCTGGATCTGGGCCTTGATGGATCGCGATTGCAATTACGCGAGCACACGCCCGACGAGTTGGCCCATTACTCCTGCGGCACGGCCGACATCGAATATGCCTTCCCCTTTCTGCCGCCGGGCGAATTCGGCGAGTTGGAAGGAGTGGCGCACCGCGGCGATTTCGACCTCCGCAGCCACATGGAAGGCAAGCTGGTCCACGAGAACCCCGACGACAAGAGCTCGCCCATGGTCGTCGAGCTGGATGCCGACGGCAAGCCCAAGCACCGCGGCAGCGGCAAGGACCTGAGCTATCGCGACGACTTGACCGGCGAGCGATTCGTGCCGCACGTCATCGAGCCTTCGGCCGGCGCCGATCGAGCCACGTTGGCCTTTCTCTGCCAGGCCTACACCGAGGATCAGGCCCCCGACGAAAACGGGAAGATGCAAGAGCGGGTGGTGATGAAGCTGCACCCGCGGCTGGCACCAATCAAGGCGGCCGTGTTTCCGCTGGTCAAGAAGGACGGCATGCCCGAGGTGGCCGAGAAGCTCTATCGCGAACTGAAGAAGCGCTACAACGTGTTCTACGACGAGAAGGGGGCCGTCGGCCGCCGCTATCGCCGCCAGGACGAGGCCGGCACGCCCTACTGCATCACGGTCGACGGCCAGACGCTGCAAGACGGCTCGGTCACGATTCGCGATCGCGATTCGCTCGAGCAGCGGCGGATCAAGGCCGACGAGTGTGCGGCCGAATTGGATCGGTTGCTGCAATGAGCGACCGATGCATGGTGACGTATTGCCGGCGCCAGCCGGTCCGTTAGGAGCTCGCCGTGCAGCCCACGATTGCTCAAGTCTGCTCGCTCGGCGCTCCCTTCGAGACCGACCTGGAGGACTATTCGGCCGGCGCTTGCCGCTCGGTCGAATTGTGGCTGGGCAAGCTCGAAACGTATCTGGAGCGGCATTCGCTCGACGATGTCCGCCGCCTCTTGGGCGAGCTGGAAATGGCCGCCCCGGTCGCCAGCTTTCAAGGCGGCTTGCTCGCCAGCCAGGGCGATGCCCGCCGAGAGCACTGGGCCAGCTTCGAGCGGCGGCTGGCGCTGTGCCGCGAGTTGGGCGTCGGCACGCTGATCGTCGCCGGTGACATTCCCGGCCCGCTCGGGCAGCCAGACTTCGAGCGCGTGCAACTGTCGCTCCGCCAGGCCGGCGAACTGGCCGGGCGAAACGGGGTGCGCATGGCGCTGGAGTTTCAGGGCCGGGCCGCCTGGGCGAACAATCTGCAAACGGCCGCGGCCCTGGTCGCCGAAGCGGCCCAGCCCAGCTTGGGACTCTGCCTCGACGTGTTTCACTTCTACCTGGGGCCGAGCAAGTCCGAGGACTTGGGCTATCTCACGCCCGAGAACCTGTTCCACGTCCAGCTCTCGGACGTGGCCGGCCAGCCGCGCGAGTTGATGAGCGACGCCGATCGGATCTTACCGGGCGACGGCGACTTCCAACTGACGCCGATCATCGACCATCTCCGGGCGATCGGCTACGCCGGCGCGGTCTCGGTCGAGCTGATGAACCCCAGCCTGTGGCAGGTGCCGCCGCGACAGTTCGGCGAGATCGCGCTCACCGCGCTCCGCAAACTGCTCGGCCAGGCGAGCATGGGATAGGTCGCGCGCCGGCCGGCTAGTGCATATCTCAAGAGGACGTAGCGACCGCGTCTGACTGTAGGAGGCGACTCCGATCGCCGACTGCCTCAAACGGAGGCGGAAATTCGGCGATCGGAGTCGCCTCCTACAGCCGATTGCCGCTCCGCAGTCGTGATACTCGCTTTACGTCAGCAGCTTGCCCATCTCGTCGCGGATCGCCTGCTCGATCTTGCCTTTGAACATCATCGCGGCGAACGGCAGATTGGCGTTCATCTTCACGGCGTCCTGCTCGACGGCCAGGTCGCCCTTGATGCTGAAGCCGTAGGTCGTGAAGCCGAAGTCCAGGTGATGATCGTCGGTCCACTTCTCTTCTAGGTTGCTGACTTTGTCCTGGTGCCGCTCTTTGAGCCGGCCGAGAAACGCCTTGAGCTTGTCCGAGGCGGCCTGCTGCCCGAGCGGGTTGGGAATCGAAAGAGCAATACTTGGCATGACGGACGACTTCCTTTTCCGTACGGACCTGCAATCGCAGAAGGGGCAATGTAAACGCGGGCCGGCCCGCTGGCGGGCTCGCCGGGCAGCGCAGTAAATGCCCAGCGCCGGCAGACGCCCGGAGCGCCGGCGTCTCAGAATCGTACCGGGCGCCGTCCGCCGAGGGAAGGCGGCAATCACGACTGCGGCGGCCCCAGCCCGCGGGTGGCCGCCTGCGTGCGGCCAGCGGCCAGAGCGCGGCTCAGGTCAGGAACGATTCACCGTCTTCGTCGAAATCCTGGCGATCCGACGGATGCCAGAGCGGCAGGCCGAGCCGGACCCTTTCGGCGAGAACATCCAGCTTTTCGATCGTGCCGGGCATGGCGCCCGTGGCGCAGGAATCGTTCTTGTTCGATGTGCTGCTTGGGCTCGAAGTCCCACAGTCCGAGCTTGATCGCTTCCAGGACCGAGTTAGGCACGGAAATGCTCCTGTTCCCACAGAGCCAGACGTGTGCGATGCGCATCGTGGCACCGCCCGGCCTCGCATGATGTGACGAAGATCCATCACCCTCGCGACCGCAATCCTACGAAATCTCGGGATCTCAAGATTCGCGCGGCAGCGGAAGCCGTGAGTATTTCACGCGGGAGCGATTTGTCAAGCAAAATGGTTCCCCCGCGCCGCCGGGCCGCGCATCGACCGCGCGGGAATCTCGCGCGGGCGCAGCCGAAGCGCGACGCACGACCGCCGCACCGTGTGTTCTTGCCCGTGACTGCCGCCGTTTGTCCGGCGGGACGTGCAAAGTGCATTCCGCCGGCGCACGGTTCAGCGGCGCCGCGCGCGAGCAGTTGACTCATCGCCCGAGAGCACTTGTCCGCGCGGCCCAATCCAATGTTTCGCGCGCTTTCTCATTCTGATGCTCGTCGAAATGAATTGCCGCGAGCGCCGGCCAAAAGAAAGGGCCCAGCGGCGACCCGAAGCTGCGGCGACACTTGAAGATAATCACAATCCGTCCGCCGCCACGTGGGAGGTCGCGCCGCGCCAGATGCGCTGGCCCACACAGACCGCATCCCGATATCACAGCCGCGACCTGCTGCTTTGCATACGCGCTGCTCGCCGGCGAGTTGTGCCACGCGTTCCGGGCCGGACCGTTGCTGTGGGCCTTGGCGTGCCAGCTGGAACTCTGCCGAGCGCGGAAGTGCCCACCGCGGTGCAGACCAGGCGAACAAGACGCCGCGGGACCATGCGGCGCGCTCAGGGATGGTTGCCCGTCTGCAGATCGAAATCGAGCCGGTTGTCATCGCGCGGGGCGACATCGGCCGTCAGCGTCGACTCGGTATTGAATTGGGCCGGAATGTAATCCTCGAAGGCCGCTCCCAGGGCGCCGGCGCCGCGGTGCCCACGCGCCGCGCAGCGCGAATTGAAACGCGTTTGGCCCCCGGCCGGGCCAGCAAGTGATACTCGCCATTCGTTATGACGCCTGCGGCCGGCGGTCCCGTGCCATCGGCCGACAAGAGTTGGATCTCGCCGTTGGTCACGGCTTCGCCGTTGAACGTGACCTGGCCGGCGACCGCGAAGGTCTCGCGTTGCCGGCAACCAGCGCAGGAGAGCAGAGCCGTGGCCAGGGCGAGTTGCAGGCCGATGGTGCGCCGGCAGGCGGCGAGCTTGGGTCGAACTCTCGATCTCGTCGCGCATCAATAGCTGCCCGCGTTGATGATTTCGCTGCCGGCGCGGGTCCCCAGCGCGCGGAACACGTTGAAGTCGACTTCGTCGGCAATGAACGAGACCGAACCATCCGCCATCCCGGCGTTCACGCCGCCGGTGTGGTAGCTGCGGGCGTAGAGCACGATATTGGTGGTACTGGCAACGCAAGGGGCTCTGGGGTTGGTGGCCTGGCAGTAATTGATCGTGTCCAGTGCCGAGGTATTCGGCGGCCACTGGGTGCTGAACAAGATCGAACCCTGATTGGCCGGATTCCACATCCGCCCCCGGATATCGTGCCCGTACGACTGCGGGTTCGAATCGGTATCGTCCGTCGTGAGGATGATTTCGCTGGTCAGCAAGGTGTGCGCCGTGCCGTCGAGAATCTGGCGGATCGGCGTGGTGTGCTTGTAGTAGAAGATTCCGTTCAGCGTGTCGCCCAAACTGCCGCCGGCATTGAAGACGGTCGAGCCCGAGCAGCCGACGTAGTTGCTATGAAATCCCTGGTCGCTGCCCGGGCCGAGGTCTTCGTGGGTTTTGGTTTTGGGACTGATCGGATCGGAAGGACAGAAGTAGGCCCCCAGGACCGTCATCCGGTTGGGCTCGTTCCACCAGGGGGCCGTGCCGCCGTTGTCGTACCAGACATACCAATTCTCATAAATCTGTTCCTGCTCCATGAACGGCAGGATGAAGAACAACCAGTTCCGCCGGTCGTTGTTCCCGATGTCGCTGCTGATCTGATCGACCGTGCCCATCGGCAGAGTCCGCTTCGCACTTTCGAAGTTGAAGCAGGCCTTGGCCACTTGCGAGAGATTGGCGTTGCACTGGCTCCGCCGGGCCGCCTCGCGGGCCGCCTGCACGGCGGGCAACAGCAGCGCGATCAAGATTCCAATGATCGCGATCACGACCAATAGCTCGACGAGCGTGAACGCCCCACGCGGTGGGCAGGACCGCGACCTCGACGGCGGACTTTGCGACTTTTGCGGCGTGAGATGCACGAGAGTTGGCAAACTGTCGCGGGTGGCCGGATATGGGTTCAGGAATTCTGCCCCGCAGCAGCCGAGGGGCATTGGCGCCGCCCCGCCTGGCTCCGCGCTAGACCCCTTGGGTCCGGGCGTCTGGCGCTGAGCCGCGACCGGCCAACTCTCAACCTATGCAACCCGGCCTCGATGGTCAAGAAGAATCATGTCGAATGCGAATCAAAGCGGTTCGCCCCGGCCCGCTCAGCCCGGTCGCGATTGCCCCGCCGCGGGCGCAACAATTGCACCAGCCGCCGCAGTCGCGCACGGCACAGGGGGCCGCTCCGCCCACCACGGCAGGCCGCGCCCCGCACCGCGATGAAGTCCGGCTCCAGGCGGACGATTTGGCCCAGGTTTCGCCGCGCCAGTCCTCCGCCGACGACCGCCAGCATGCCCCGCTGCCGGGCCGCGCCGATGAATTCGCGAATCTCGGCCGGCGTCCAGTGCTCGACCAGCGATCCGGCCGATTTGTCGAACGTGTCGACCAGTGCAGCCGTGCATCCCAGCTCCCGCGCCAGATCGAGCACATCGGCCGGCGGCGGCGCCACGGCGACCCGCCAATCGGCATAAACGACCGCCACTCTGCCCATTCGGGCCGGCCAGCTTTCCAGCTCGCTGGCCCACCGACCCCGCCAATCGGGCAGCGCCGCGCAACCGGCCAGGCCGAGCTTGGCGAAGTCGATGCGGGCTGGCCACTGCCGCGCGGGCGCCGTTGCCTGCTCCGTCAACTCGCCCAAAGCCACACTCAGCGGCACGCGCCGGCTCGCAGGAGCGCGGGCGATCGCCGTGGCGACCCTGCCAATCGTCGCCGGATCGGCGGCGCCTAGCGGACCTGCCAGCGGCTCCTTCACGTCGATCAGATCGACTCCCGCGGCCAAGGCCAGCTCGGCCTCGGCCGCGTCCCGCACGCTTACGAGCAAGCCAGGCATCGGTTATTTCTCCGCCGCCCGGGCGTTCAGGACCGACAGACGCTCGTTGAGCCGCTGAACCAACTCGACGCTCAACGGCTCGCATCCCGTGCCGCGGAGCGTGATGTAGCTGCCGCACCATTTGCCCAGACTGGGGTGCACTTCCCGCTGAGCCCAATCTTCCGCGTTCTCGGCCAGGCGAATCACGACGTTCCGCCCCTCGGTGCGGGCAAACCGCCGGCCGGGAAGCAGGGTCGGGCCCTGGCTGAGCAGGAAACCTTCGACCACGTCGAGGGGCACCTGGTAGGGCTCGCCACCGCGGGCGTAAACCAACAGCCGCCGATCATCGACCGCCAACCGCGGCGTGCGCATTTGCACCAGCAGAATCCCGCAGCCGACCAGCCCCAGGGCAACCAATACACCGCCGGCCACCCGCGCCGCGGTCGCTCCAATCAGAACGGCCAGTAGCCCGCCGCCAGCGATCAACAGCGCTGGCAGAGCAAGCCCCACCGCCAGGGCCCGTCGATTTGGTCGTAGCCAGGTTTCTCGCATCTGAAGTTTGGTTTGCGGGGCGACGGTTTCCAATGGCCTGGGACGGGTCGCAATGTACCAAAAACACCCTGCGGCTGGGCAGGGACCCAAGCGGCAAGTTGCCGTGGGCGGTGGTGCCCAGGGCCGGCCTTGATTTTGTGGCCCGGATGAGTTCTCCTGCGGCCAACGTTCCTGGCAGCCGCCGATGCCGAGGCCCGAACCCCGTGCATTTCGTCCACATTACGACCGAACGCGATCTGGCCGACTTCTGCCGCGCCTTGGCCGGCGAGCCGCTGATCGGCTTCGACACCGAATTCGTCTCGGAGGACACGTTCCGCCCCGAGCTGTGCCTGATTCAGGTCGCGGCAGGCGACCACCTGGCCGTGATCGACACCATCGCGGTCCGTGACGTCGCCCCCTTCTGGAAAGTATTGGCCGCGCCGGGACACGAAACGATCGTCCACGCCGGCCGCGAGGAGTTGCTGTTCTGCGTCGAAGCGGCGGGTCAGCCCCCGGCCGCACTGTTCGACCTGCAAATTGCCGCCGGGCTGGTCGGCTACGAGTATCCGGCCGGCTACGGCACGCTGCTGTTCAAGCTGCTCGGCCAGCGGCTGGAGAAAGGCGAAACCCGCACCGACTGGCGGCGGCGTCCGCTTTCGGAGCGGCAGATCGAATATGCCCTGGACGACGTCCGGCATCTGCGGCCAATGCGCGACACGCTGGTGCGGCGGCTGGGCGAGCTGAATCGGCTCGAGTGGATGGCCAGCGAAATGGCCGCCTGGGAGTCCGACGTCGCCGCCACCCGCAGCCGCGAGCGGTGGTGGAAGGTGTCGGGCATTTCCGGGCTCTCGAGCCGCAGCCTGGCAATCGTGCGCGAGCTGTGGCGGTGGCGCGAGACCGAGGCCCAGAAGCGCGACTGCCCGGCCCGCCGCGTGCTGCGCGACGACCTGATCGTCGAGCTGGCTAAGCGGCGGAGCGCGGATCAAAAACAAATTCGGGCGATTCGCGGCATGGAGCGCGGCGACTTGCAGCGCCTGATGCCCAAATTGGCCAGCGCGATCGAAGCGGCCCTGGCCGTGCCCGACCATGAGCTGCCGCGGCACGCCGTGCGCGAGGTGCCGCCGCAGATCAACCTGCTGGGCCAGTTCATCTCGTCGGCGCTGACCAGCATTTGCCGCACCGCACAGGTGGCGCCCAGCATTGTCGGCACGGCCAGCGACGTGCGCGACCTGGTCGCCCACGAGCTGGGCTACGGCGAGCCGGGCAATCCTCCGCCCATCCTGGGGCAGGGCTGGCGAGCCGACGTCGTCGGCCATCTGATCGAGGAACTGCTGGCCGGCAAGATGTCGGTCCGGATTCGCGATCCCCGGGCCGACGAGCCCTTGGTTTTCGAGCCGGCCGCGCCGCCGGCGGCGAAATCGGGTTAGGGACGGCTTTGCCTCGCGTTACTCGTTGGGCACCGGTTGCAGTGGCGGCTCATCCTGGTGGCTCGCCGCTCGGGGCTGCTCGCCGTCGTCCTCGCCGTAGAACCGCGTGGTTTCTTCGGCCGCCAGCTTCGTGCCGAGCGACTGGCAGACCAGCTCGGCCCGGAAGACGTGGTTGGCCGCCCGATCGGCCCGAGCGTGCACCCGGAGCACGATCTCGCTGCCGGCTGTGACGAGCGGAATCGTCTTGAACGAGACCTGTCCGCGGCCGATCTCGTGGGCTCCGCCCTGGACGCTGGTGGCTTCCAATCCTTCGGAGAAGAACACGACCAGGTCGACGTCCTCGGCGCTCTTGGTGCCGCGATTGCGAATGATCACTTCGAACACCGCGTCCTCGCCCAGCGGGATCGGACCCTGCGGATCGCGGATCTCCAGCTTCAGGTCGGCCAGGGCATCGACCCGGGTATGGGCGGCGGCCGAAATGGACAGCTCGTCGTCGCCGGTGACCAGCACCTGGACTCGATTCTCGCCCGGCGCGAACAGGGCGCAGTTGACTTCGAAGATCCGCTCGCCGCCCGGTTGGACGTTGCCGGCCAGCCAGACGACCTTGCCCCGGTCGGCCTCGGCCCGGCCGCTGGCGTTGCTCGAGACGTACTTGGCCTGCGGCGGCAGAATGGCGGAGACTTGCACGTTCTCGGCCGTGGCGTCGCCGTTGTTGACGAGATGCACGCGGTACAGACCGGTAGTTCCGGCAAATTTGACCTTGGGGCCCTCGACGTTCAGCTTCAGATTTGCCCGGCGGACTAATACCGGCTCGGCGGCTTCGGCCCGGAGGCCGCCGTCGCCGTAGGCTTGAGCGCGAATCGTCAGGGCTCCCGCCTGCCGGGCGGTCAGCTCGACTTCGATGCTCTTGCTCTGACCGGCCTTGAGCAGGCCGATCTTGTGGCTGGCGGTGCCTTCGGCGCCGCGGCCGATCGGCAGCAGGCTGACCGTGACGTTCTCGGCGTCGCCGTTGCCGGGATTCGAGATCGAGAGTTTGTAGATCTTGGTCTGGCCGTAATGCACTTCGGCCGGGCCCGACAGGGCCATCGCCAGCTTGGGCTCCTGAACCTCGACCAGCGTCTGCGTGACCTCGGGCGAGCAGGTCCACTGGACGGCCAGGTCGATCGGGATGCTCTTCCGCGGGACGATTTTCAAGGTCAGCGTTTCGCGGTTATGGGCCTCGAACCGGGCAATCCGCCACTCGAACGGCTCATGATGCTCGGTGCCCGAGGGATTGCGGGTGATGCCGGCCGTGGGCTGGGCCTCGGCCACCTCGGCGAACGGCGGAATGTTGATCGTCACCAGCACGTTGTTGGCCGCCACTTCGCCGGTGTTGCGGAGCTTGATGACGAACGTGGCCGGCTTGCCGATCAGCACCTTGTGCGGGCCGCTGGCTTCAACGCTCAGTTGCGGACTCTGACTGGAGAACAGCACATCCCCTTCGCGGACGTGGCTGCCCTTGGTCTGGACCGACGTCTTGGCCGGCGGCACTTTGACCTCGGCGTCGGCCGGCGGCTCGGGGCCCACCGACCGGCTGACTTCGGTCCGCGCGCTGCGGGCCAGCCGCGGCGGGGGCGACTCGTGCTTTTCTTCAGGCTCCGCTGATCGGGGCTGTGCCTCGCGTGACTGCGGCTCGCGCGGCTGCCTGGCCAGCGTCGGTTCGGGCGGCGGAGTTTCTTCCTCGTACTCCGCGGGGGGCGCCGTCTTGCCTGGCTTGTAGCCCGGCTGGGCGGTGCGCCGACTGGAACCAGTCGAACTGGCGGAACTCTTCGCCGGCTCGGTCGGAACGGTCGGCCGTTTGGCCAACGTGGGTGCCTGTTCGCCACTCGCCGGCGCCGCCGATCTGAGCATCGGCCGGGCCGGAGTCGGCATCTGGCCGACCGACGGAGTTGGTTGATCGATGGGCGTCGGTTGGGCCGCGGGCTTCGCCACGACGGCCGGTGCCGACGACTGGGTTGGCACGGAGCGCGGTGTGGCCGTGGGCAGCGTGGATTGCGGCGGCCGGCTGTTGACCGGCGGTCGGGCGTCGCCATCCAGATCGTCATCGTCCGAGACGCCGTCGCCGAGCAAATCATCGCGAAACTGCTCGAGGCGTTGGCTCAGCGTGCCGCTCGCGCCGGTTTGTGCCGTGGCGGTCCGGATCGGCAACACGCCGCACGCGGCCAGCACCAGGGCGATCCAGGCAAAGTGGCGAGACATGACGCGTCTTCCTGCAAAGATTCTGAGTATGCAGCTTGGTCCCTCGGTTTATCGGTTTGGTAAAGTTTGCCGGTTGAGTCGACTTTGCAGAAAATCTCAAATTTGCCGCCCCAGCAAGCCGACGCGGCCGCCCGAGGGCCCGCTAGCAGGGCAGAACTGCAAAGAATAGGAAAACCAGAAATGCTGCAGAACGTGGGCAGCGGCAGCGCAGACGTCAGCCAGGGCGCCCCGCTGCCGCTCGTATCGGGTGCACGCTAGCGGGCGACGTCCTGAACTCTCAGGCGCTGGACCTAGCGGCAGACGAGCTCTTCGTCGCGAGTGACTTCGAAGCCGAGCTCTTCGATCATCTTGTAGTCTGCCGCCGGGGCCTGGCCCTTGGTGGTCAGATAATCGCCGACGAACAGCGAGTTGGCCGGGTACAGGCCCAGGGCTTGCAGGCTGCCCAGGTGCAGTTCGCGTCCGCCCGAGATCCGCAGCTCGCGCGACGGGTTGGCAAACCGGAACATCGCCAGCACTTTCAGACAGTAACGCGGATTGAGGTTGCTGTTGCCGGCGAGCGGGGTGCCGTCGATCGGATTGAGGAAGTTCACCGGGATCGATTCGACGTTCAGCTCGCGGAGCGCGAGGGCCATCCGAACCACGTCGGCGTCGGCCTCGCCCATGCCGATGATCCCGCCCGAGCAAAGCTCCATGCCCGCCTCGCGGACGGCTCGCAACGTGGCGACACGATCCTGATAGGTATGCGTGGTGCAGATTTCGGCGTAATGGGCTTCGCTGGTGTTCAGGTTGTGGTTTACCCGATCGACGCCGCAGGCCTTGAGCTGGACGGCTTGCTCGGGCGTAAGCAGGCCCAGGCAGGCGCAAATCTTGAGCGGAAACTGGGCCTTGATTTGCGGCACGATTTGCGTGATCGCGTCCATCTCGCGCTGCGAGGGCCCGCGGGCCGAGATCACGATGCAGTAGGTCTTGGCCTGTCGCTCGGCGGCTACCCGGCGCCGGCCAGCAGCTTTTCGGCGCTGAGCAGGTTGTAGCGGGGAATCTCGGCCTCGGAGACCTTCGATTGCGAGCAGTAGCCGCAATCCTCGGGGCAAAGTCCGCTCTTGGCGTTCATCAAGAAATAGAGCTGCACCCGGTTGCCGAAATATCGCCGGCGAATGCGGTAGGAGGCCGAGAGCAAATCAAGCAGCCCCTCATCCGGCGAGCGGAGAATCGCCAGCCCCTCGTCCAGATCGAGCGCGTGTCCGGCCATGACCCGGTCGGCCAGGGCATGCCAATCGGGCGTCCGGCAGGGGGCCTCGGAGGTCTGGACGTCGTCGGAGACGGAGGCGGTCGAGGCTTTGTCGATCATGGCTGGCTCGGGTTCCCTCGGGCGCGGGCGGCCACCGCACGTGCGGCCTGCATTCCACCCTGCGCTCGGCTCCTAGTATCGCCGGGAGGCGGGCTTCAACAAGGGGTCCGGCCGCGATCCGGCCTTGTTCGGCCGGCCGATTGGCCGCAAAATCAAGGATCGAGGGACATTGCCAGGGCATCGGGCGCCGCTTGTCGGGCCGGGTTCATATGGGTCGTCATCATTTAGTTCGCGTCGGAGCGCCGGGCACGTCGGCCGCTTTACGGCGGTCGATGCCAACTGCTATCCGCGCCACGCCAGGGTGGTCCTGCGGACTGCCCGGGGACTGGAGCTGGGCGAAGTTCTGACCCCGCCCGGCGACGAAGGGGAATCGGCTCGGGCCGACGGCTCGATCTTGCGCGGCGTGACGATCGAGGACCAGTTGCTCGAAGCCCGGCTGGAGCGCAATCGCCAGGCGGCCTTCACAGCCTGCGCCGAGCGGCTCGGTCAGTTGGCCAGCCCGCCGGTGTTGATGGACGTCGAGCACCTGTTCGACGGTCAGTCGCTCTATTTCTATTTCCTGGGCGAGACGACGCCCGAGGTCGAGGCCATCACTGCCGAGCTGGCCGAGCTGTACGACGCCCAGGTCCAGTTTCGCAGATTCGCCGAGACCGTCACGGCCGGCTGTGGCCCCGACTGCGGAACCGAATCGGCCGCCGGAGGCGGCTGCACGAGCTGCGCCACCGGCTGCGCCGTGGCGGGTGCGTGCTCGACCCGGCGGGCCTGACGTGTTGGGCGATGCGCCCTCAGCCTTCCGCCGCGTGATATTCGCTGGCCCGTTCGACATAATGCTGGGCTGCCGCCGCAATGCGCTCGATTTCCTGGGGTTCGAGCGGGCGGCGAACTTTCGCGGGCAGGCCGATGACGAGCGAACCGGCCGGCACTTGCGTCCCCTCGGTCACGACGGCGCCGACGCCGACAATCGAATCTCGGCCGATCGTGGCCCCGTTCATCACGACGGCCCGCATGCCGATCATCACGTTGTCGGCGACTTGGGCCCCGTGGACGATCGCCCCGTGCCCCAGCGTGACTCCGTCGCCCAGCGTGCAGGGAAATCCTGGATCGGCGTGCAGGATGCAGCCGTCTTGGATATTGGTCCGGCGCCGATCCGGATGGCTTCGGTATCGCCGCGAACCACCGCGCCGAACCAGATGCTCGAATCGGCGCCGATCGTCACGTCGCCGACCACCGTCGCGCCGGGAGCGATCCAGACGCTCGCGTGAACTTGCTCGGGGCGAAATCGGGTTGCGGGGGGCATCGAGTGCATTGCGCGGGCCAAATTGAGCGCCGCGGCGGCGCTTTTTTTATGCGGTAGGCCGCACGAGTGGTTCATTCTGGTCGCCGAGTGGCTGGCTCCGCAACCGACTCGGTGCATGCCAAGGGGGCAAAAATTTTTCGCTCGCGCATGCCGATTACCGCGTGCGGGGCAGGGCGGCAAGCGCTATAATCGCCCCAGGCGCCACCGCACAGCGGGCGGCTACGACCGCTGCCCCGGAGGATCCCCCGCGCTTGAATCTGCCCAGCAGCCAAGAGAAACGCCCCGGCCTGCGCTCTGGCTCGCTTCTGCGCCATGCCGCTGTATCTGCGCATCGTGGTCGCCGTTTTGCTGGGGGCCGTGAGCGGGCTGCTCTTGGGTCCCCAGGCCGAACACTTGGGCGTTCCCGGCCGGCTGGTCCTGCAATTGTTGAGTGCCCTGGCCCCGGCGATCGTGCTGGTGGCGGTCGTCCGGGCCCTGATCGATGCCGACGTCGGCGGCCGCCGCGGCTGGCAATTGGCCGGGCTGCTGGTGCTCAACACTGTCGTGGCGATCTCGATCGGCCTAATCGTGGTCAACGTGCTCCAGCCGGGGGCCGGCAACACGCTGGACGAAGCCGACGCGCAATGCGCCGGTCTTCAAGGCCGACCCGGTGGCCGAGGCCCTCAAGAACGTGCCCAAGAGCCTGTTCGGCCCCTTGGGCGATGACGGCCGAATCCTGGCCGTGATCTGCCTGGCGCTGGCCTTTGGCCTGTGCCTGAAGCGGCTCGATGCGCAAAAAATGCCGGGCATCGAAACGGTCGACCGGCTGATCAATGTCGCCTTCGCCGCCCTGGTGATCGTGCTGCACTGGATACTCGAAGTGATTCCGCTGGCGGCCTTCGGCATCGTGGCGGCGGTGGTCGGCACCAAGGGGTTCGGGGCGTTTCGGGCCCTGGGCTCGTTCGTCCTGGCCGTGCTCGTGGCCCTGACGCTACAAGCCGCCTATTACCTGATCCGGATTCGCGCCGGCAGCTGGGTTCGCCCGCTGCACCTGCTGCGGAGCACGCGCGATGCCCTGGTGATGGCCTTTTCCACCGGCAGCTCGACTGCCACGATGCCGCTCACGTACTCGACGCTCAAAGACCGCGTCGGCCTGCGCGAGCAATCGGCCAGCATGGGCGCCCTGGTCGGCTCGAATTTCAACAACGACGGCACCGCGCTCTACGAAGCGATGGCCGCGCTGTTCGTGGCTCAGAGCCTGGGTCGCAACCTGGGCCTGACCGATCAGATTCTGGTCGTGCTGATGTCGATCGTGGCCTCGGTCGGAGCGGCCGGCATTCCCGAGGCGGGGCTGGTCACGATGACGCTGGTGTTCAAGGCGGTCCACTTGCCGCTCGATTACATTGCGATGCTGCTGACGGTAGACTGGTTTCTCGACCGCTGCCGGACAACCGTCAACGTGATGGGCGACATGAACGTGGCCTGCCTGCTCGACGGCCGCACGCGTGTGCCCGCCGACAGCGGCTGTCGCAAATGCCGCCCGCCGCCGCGACGGGCGACATGCTGCCGGAGACGGCGCTCACGCCCGCTACCTACCCCGAACCGGCCTCGCCCACATGATGCGATTTGCCCGCAAAGCACTGGCTCCTTCGGCATCTGCTCGCCGCGTGCCGGCCGGCCGTGCGATCTGGCCGCTCCTGGCGCTCGTTTCGCTTGGAACTTGGAACCCGCTCATGGCCCAGGATGGAAAGCGGGCCGACGTGGTGCTCGGCATTCACGGCGGCACGGGCATGGACAAGGCCGACATGACGCCCGAGGTGGAAAAGGCGCTGCGGGCGCGCCCTGACCGAGGCGCTTGCAGGCCGGCTACAGGCGCTCGAGCCGCAAGACGGCACCAGCCTGGACGCCGTCGAGGCCGCAATCCGGGTGCTGGAAGATTCGCCGCTGTTCAACGCCGGCCGCGGCTCGGTCTTCACTTCCGATGGCCGCAACGAGCTGGATGCCTCGATCATGAGCGGGGCCGACAAGCGGGCCGGCGCCGTCGCGGGCGTCACCATCGTCAAAAACCCGATCACGGCGGCCCGGGCCGTCATGGAACGCTCGCCGCACGTGCTGCTGATCGGCCGCGGGGCGGAAGCCTTCGCCACCGAGAAGGGGCTGGAAATCGTCAGCCCGATCTATTTCTGGACCGAGCCCCGCTGGCGGCAATTGCAGGATGCCCTGCGAAAGGCAGGCACGCTCGACAAGTCCGCCGGGCGCCAATCGGACGTCGCAGCGTTGCCCCGCAGCACGAATGGGGCACCGTCGGCGCCGTAGCCCTCGACCGCCAAGGCAACCTGGCCGCCGGCACCTCGACCGGCGGCATGACCGCCAAGCGGCCCGGCCGGGTGGGGGATTCGCCGATCATCGGCGCCGGAACGTATGCCGACAATCGGGCCTGTGCCGTCTCGGCCACCGGCCACGGCGAATTCTTCATCCGCTATGCGGTCGCCCACGAAATCGTCTCGCGGATGAAATACGCCGGCCAGACGGTCGGCGAAGCGGCCGACGCCGTGATTCTCAAAGAGCTCAAGCAGGCCGGCGGCGAAGGGGCCGTGATCGCCCTGGATGCCAAGGGTAACTTTGCCGCCCCGCACAACTCCGAGGGACTTTACCGCGGCTCGATCGATCGCCAGGGAAAAATCAAAACCGCCCTCTACGAGGACTAAGCGCGGGTAGACTCTCAATGGCGCGCTTGCCTGACTCCGTTAAGCCCGCCGGCGGCGTCCGGCGGGGTGCGTACATTTCGAGCTCGACTCACTCAATTGGCCCCCGCCGGACGCCGCCGGCGGGCTTAACCAGGTAAAAGCACCGACCGCAGACTCACACTCACCTGCGGCGGCAATTAGAATAGCGCCACGCCCCCAGGCGACACCAACCGATACTCCCACCCGACGAGGATTCCTCCACAGCGCGACACGGACGGCGGGCAGCGGACGCCCGCGGCACCAGACGGACCGGCTCCACACCAGCGTTTCCCCCTGGATATTGCGAGGATCCCTGCCATGCGAAGCTCAAGGATGTGCTGGCTTGCGTTTGCGGTCGTGTTGTCGACTTCGGCGGCTCTGGCGGCCGAGGCTCCCAAAGGCTCGCTGGTGATCATCGGCGGCGCTCTGCGGTTTGGACGAAGACGAAGTCTGGGAAAAGATCGTCCAGCTGGCCGGCGGCACCGGGGCCAAGATCGCCGTATTTCCCACCGCCAGCGGCAACCCGCTACGGGCCGCCGGCCGCACGATGGGCGGCCTGCGTGCGGCCGGCGGCGACCCGTTCGTCGTGCCCGTCGCACTGCAACGGATCGACGTCGACTACCATCAGGCCGTCAACGATCCCGAGCTGAGCGAAAAAGTCCGCGCGGCAGCCGGCGTGTTCTTCACCGGCGGCGAGCAGGGGCGGATCATGCAGGCGCTGTACACCGAGGACGGCCAGAACACGCCGGTCCTCAACGCCATTTGGGACGTCTACCGCAAAGGGGGCGTCGTTGCCGGCTCCAGCGCCGGCGCGGCCGTGATGAGCCACGTCATGTTTCGCGATGCCCGCAACGTCCTCGACACGCTCACCCGGGGCGTGACGATGGGCAAGGAAATCGTCCCGCGGGCTGGGCTTTCTCGATGCGAATTGGTTCGTCGAGCAGCATTCGCTAGCCCGGGGCCGCTTCGCCCGTTCGCTGGCGGCCATGCAATCGCAGGGGCTCAAGTACGGCATCGGCGTCGACGAGAACACGGCCCTGATCGTCACCGGCGGCTCGCACGTCGAAGTGCTCGGGGACCGGGGGGCCGTGGTCATGGACCTGTCGCAGGCCAGCGTCGACCAGAACATCAAGCAGTTCAACCTCAAGAACTGCCGGCTGAGCTATCTCGACAGCGGCGACGAGTTCGACCTGACCACGCTGGCCGTCACCCCGGCGCCGCGAGAAGCGAAGCGACGCCAAGATCGATCCCAACGCGGCCGACTTCAAGCCTGAGTTCGACGACCGCCTGGTGACCAACGACATCCTGGGCAACAACACGGTCTGCGACCTGCTGAACCGCTTGCTGATCAACAAGACGCCCGACGCCATCGGCCTGGCCTTCGACGGCGCGGCGGCGATCCAGCAGCCGACGCAGGGTTTCGAGTTCCACTTCTACCGCGGCAGCGACACGCTTGGCTGGCGGACCGACGCCTTCGGCAGCGAGGACTTCACCGTGGCCAACGTCCACTTGGACGTCCGGCCGGTGCAGATTGC
Organism: uncultured Planctomycetaceae bacterium; assembly: GCA_963828155.1. Lineage (GTDB taxonomy): Bacteria > Planctomycetota > Planctomycetia > Pirellulales > PALSA-1355 > CAWCAX01. Next base: position 603,064 of record CAWHDQ010000001.1, on the reverse strand, counting down.
GGGGCCGCTCTACAAGTAAGGCAAAGGCATGAAGGAAAAGGCAGAAGGCAAAAGGCAGAAGGCAGAAGTACGACGAGACGAGCAGACGTGGCGACTGATTTGACGGTGCAAGGCACCTGCGCTCGCTTGCATCGTTAAGCTATATACGGCGCTTCCGCGATCGCCGAGGCACAGGTGATTGGCAAGCAGGCTGCTACGCAGCGGGACGTCGGTGGGAGCGCATTACCGCGAGCAGCCCGGGCGCGCTCGTGCGGCCGAGTTCATCGGCGAAGCTCAATTGCGGCCTGATGGAGCTTGAAGAAACGGCGTATTGGATCGAGTTTCTCTCTGACGCTCGCATCGTGCCAGCACGTCGCTTGGCTCCGTTGCGGAAAGAAGTCGGCGAGCTCACCGCAATCATCATTACTTGCATCAAGAACGCCAAACTTGCCCCGAAGGCCAGTGAATAGCGGTTGTGGGCGCTTTTCTTCCGTTTGCCCCGCGCTGCCCCCTCTGCCCGCTCCGTCTGCCTTCTGCCTTTTGTCTTTCGCCTTCTGCCTTCTGCCTTTCTCCCTCACTTGTAGTCGTCCCGAATCGGATAAAACACATCGATCGCCCGCACGGGCTGGTCCAGTGCCACCACTCGGTGCGGCGTGCCGCCGGGAATCCGCCAGATGTCGCCCGGCCCAACCCGGCGATGCTGATCGCCGATGTAGAAATCGGCCACGCCTTCGCAGCAGGTAGCCCACCTGCTCGTGCGGATGGCTGTGCTCCTCGACCACGGCATGGGGCTCGAACTCGACCAGCGAGATCATCGTCCGCTCGGCGTAGGTCGTGTAGATGTGGACGCCCGGAAAAATCTCGTGGTGGGTGCAATCGGCCTTATTGACGAAGTAGGCAATCATGGGGCTTTCTCGCGGAGGTAAACGGGCAACGGGCAGTCTCTGTTCCCCAAAGCATGTGCCGCCGGCCCCGGGGCCGACAAGCCGTACTTCGGCGACTATCCAGCCGCGGCTGCGGGGATGGGGCTGTGACGACTTGGCACTGGCCAGGCCTGCCGCGAAGCAAGATTCTCGCCGGCCTGCTTCCCGCGCGTTGCGCCGTGCGCGACAATAGGCCCATAGCGCCCAGGCAATCCACTGCGGAGGTAAACTATGAAATATCTGATTTCCGGCCTGACCACCAGCGCCGCTGCGGCCGTCCTGCTGGCTTTTGTCACTTCGGCGATCTTCAGCCGGATCCACGCCTGGTTGCATGCCATCGACAGTGGGCTGGGGCCCCGCGACGCCACCTCGGCCGCCCACGATCGGGCCGCACTGCACAGCTTCGATCGATTGGCTAAATGGTCGCTCTACGGCTGGCTGCTCCTGGCCGGCTGGATTCTTGCTGCAGATTGCGGCAGTAGTGATCAACCAGTATCCAACCGTCTGGTAGCGGACTCGCACCCCGCGTTTCCAGGCTTGCAGGATTTCGCCCTCGATCATGTCGTCCGCGATCGCAACCACGCCCGAGGGCTAGCCCGAGCTTCGCCAGCCAGCCGCTGGTCGTGGTGCTGGCTTGCGGCTCGCTGGGGATCGTGCTCGATCGCTATCCGGCCGTGCCGGTGTGGGTCTGGCTGCTGCTGGCCGGTGCCGCAGCGACCGGTTGGGCCCGGCTCTGGGAGCGGCACCAGCGGCCCGGGCGGCGATGCTGCCGCTATCGCTGCTGGTGGCGGCCGGCGGCGGGGCCTGGCACCACCGGGCCTGGTCCTGGTTCGAGTCCGACGACCTGGGCAAACATCGCCCTGCGCGGCGACGGAGCCGGTTTGCCTCGAGGCAATCGCCCTCGGGGTCGCCGCGGCGGTTGCCCGCTCCGCCGTTCGATCCCTTGCGGACGCTGCCGGTCGGCGAGCGCAGCCGGGTCGAATTGGCCGTTACACAGATTCGCGACGGCAAGCACTGGCGGCCGGCAAGCGGCACGACGACGCTCGTGGTCGAAGGACAGCTCGTGGGCATCGGGGCAGGGGATCGGCTCAAAGTGTTCGGCCGCGTGACGGCCAATAGCCCGCCGGCCAATCCGGGCGAGTTCGACTTTGCCGCTCACAACCGGGCGGACCGCCGGTTATGCCGCCGTCGGGCAGGGTTCCCCGAGGCGGTCACCGTTTCTCAGCCCGGCGCACCCTGGAGCTTCGCGCGGTTGGTCGATCGGCTACGGACCAGCGGACCCGGCTGCTGGCCCGCGATGTGGGCGGCGGCCGAGCCCATCTGGCCAGCGCGATGTTCCTGGGCGTGCGCGAAGAGCTTGATCCCGAGGCCAGCCAGGCCTTCCTCGAAACCGGGACCGTGCATCTGCTGGTGATCTCGGGGCTCAACGTCGGCATCCTGGCCGCATGCCTGCTGTTCGGCCTGCGGGCCGGCTGGCTGCGGTGCGCTGGACATTGCTGGCGATTGCCCTGGTGACACTGCTCTACGCGATCGTCACCGATGCCCAGCCGCCGGTCGTGCGGTCGACGGTGGTGGTGATCGTGATGTGCGTGGCCCGGGCTGCTGGGACGGCGGAGCCTGCAATTCAACACCTGGGCAGCGGCCGCGCTGGTCGTGCTGGCCCTCAATCCCTGCGAGCTGTTCCGGGCCGGCACCCAGCTGTCGTTTCTGTGCGTGGCCGTGCTGGTCTGGCTGCACGAACGCCGCTTTGTTCGCGGCTCGGACGACCCACTGGAGCGGCTGATCGCCCGGTCGCGGAGTTGGCCCGAGCGTGCGGTTCGCTGGACTGGCCGCTTCGCCCTGTGGGCGATCGTCGCCAGCACGGTCATTTGGGTCGTCGTTTGTCCCTTGGTCATGGCGCGGTTCCACCTGGTGTCTCCGGCCGCGATCCTGCTCGGCCCCTTGGTCGCCCTGCCGGTAACGCTGGCGATGGGGGCGGGCTTCGCCGTGTTCGGCTTCGGTTCGGTATTGCCCGTCGTGGCCAACGTCGCGGGACGCATCTGCGATTGGAACTTGCACCTGGTCGAACGGACATCGCCAGCGCCCGGGGCTGGCCGCTGGGGCATTTCTGGGTCGCCGGGCCGGCCGACTGGTGGCTGGCCGGGTTCTACGGCGGGCTGGGCCTGTGGGCTGTCGGGCTGATCCGGCTGCCGCGCCGCTGGTGCTGGGGACTGCTGAGCGGTTGGTGCGCCCTGGGGCTGGCGGTGGCTTGGTTCGCGCACGGGTCCGGCGAGCGGCTGCAATGCACCTTCGTCTCGGTCGGGCATGGCAGCGCCGTCGTGGCCCGGCTGCCGGGCGGACAGACCCTGCTTTACGACGCCGGCCGGATGGGTTCGCCGTTGGCCGGCGAACGGGCGATTTCCGCCGTGCTCTGGTCGCAAGGCATCCGTCACCTCGATGCCGTCGTGCTCTCGCATGCCGATGCCGACCATTACAATGCCCTGCCGGGCCTGCTCAAAAAATTCACGGTCGGCGTGGTCTACGTCTCGCCGGTGATGTTCGAGGAGCGGTCGGCCGCGCTCGACGTGCTGCGGCGGGCGATCGACGAGGCCGGCGTGCCGCGGCGCGAGATTGCCTCCGGCGACCGGTTGCGCGGGCCGCCGGACTGCTTGCTGGAAATCGCCCATCCGCCGCGGCGCGGAGTCGTGGGCAGCGACAACGCCAACAGCATCGTGCTGCAGATGGAGTATCAGCAGCGGCGGATTTTGTTGACCGGCGACCTCGAGTCGCCCGGCCTGGAGGACGTGCTGGCCGAAGAGCCCTGGCACTGCGACATCCTGATGGCCCCGCACCACGGCAGCCGGTTCAGCGATCCGCCGGGCATGGTCCGTTGGAGCGCGCCGGATTTCGTCGTGATCAGCGGCAGCCAGAGCGATCGTTTGCCCCAGGTCGAAGAGAGTTACGCCCGGGGCGGCAGCCAGGTGCTGCACACGGCCCAGACCGGTGCGATCGAAGCCGAGATCCGCGGCGGGCAAATTGCCGTTCGGCCGTGGCGGCCATAAGCTGCCCGCAGGAGCGAGCCCGGGCGGCGAGGTCGCGTGCCACGCAAGTGTCGACCGTCACGCCGTGCCCTGAACGTGCCACGGTGGCGGATACGAACCGGCAAAGAGCTCAGCGCGCCGCGTGCTCGCGGCTCCAGTGGCGGCCGAGAAAGTAGAGCGCCGCGCTGGCCACAATGATCATGACGACCGAGGCCGGCTCGGGAACGCTCGAGCCGGAGTCCAGCGGCTTGGCGGCAAAGCCTGCCGGCCCGCTGGCGGGCCCAATCGAAATCTCGCTGGCGATGCCCTGACCGACAGCGGGCAAAGCCTCAGCCGGTGGAATCGCAGCAGTCGCTTCGCCCGGAGCGGATTCCGCCATGACGGTGGGGGTGCTGCCTAGGGGGTGGATGTCGTCCGGAGTCAGACTGAAGCTGACTCGGGGCAATTGGATCAGGGTCATCCGGCTCTTGTCGCTCGCGGGGTCCGGTTCGCGAATCGGAGTGGCCCGGGCAGTCGAAGCCACCAAAGCCAACAGCGCGGCGGCGGCCATCGCGGCAATCCCCACTCGGTTTCGCGAGCGGCACGTGCCGACCTGCGCAAGCAGCAAATCCTGCCGGTTTCTGCCCATCGTTGACCAGCGCCTGCGAGACGAGGAGCCCGCTCCACCCCCTCTGCTGCGCAGTCGGGGGAACGGGTGCGTTGGGTTTTAGCATAGTCGGGTCGGGGCAGTCGTCAAGCGATGGCTATTTGAATTCCAAGCTTTTTCGAGTTGGTATCGCCGCCAAAGCCGGGACTTGTGCCGAGGGACCCGATTTTTCTGACGATTGGGGCAAAGGCGGCCCGTGCAACGCAAGGAACTCGCTGCAATGGGATGAAGCGGCTCGACCCAAAGATCACCGCTCTGGCCGGCGCTGGTCCCACCGATTTTTGCAGCCGGTGCGGCGACTTGGCTGCAAAAAAGCCGGGACTGCCAGAGGCTGGCTGGAGTTTTACCGAGTTTTTACATTCGGCCCACTTGGCGATGACAAACGTTTTCGCGGCCAGGGATAAGATTCTCCGACGTTAGGACAAGCAGTGCATCGCGGCACACCGCCGCCGAATGGTTCCGATCTGTCCCCCAAGAAACCCGAAAGTTCGACCCAACCGCCCGCCAAGTTCTCCTGGAGTTCCCCTCATGGCCACAGCCGATTTCGAAACGGAAACCGCAATCGATCCTGAACTGTCCACCGCCGGCCTGGTCGCCGGCGCCGGAGCGGCCGTTGCCGACCCGGCCGAAGAACCGAGTTCGCCGGCCGAAGCCCAACCGATCGACACCCGCCGCGCGATCGATCGCCAGCCCGGCGGCCGCTGGGGCCGGGGGCTGGATATCCCGGTGCTCATCTGGATCGCCGTGGTTCACCTGGGCGGCCTGGCCGCTCCGTTTTTCTTCACTTGGAAAGCAGTCGGGGTCGCCGCCTTTCTCGCCTGGCTGACCGGCAGCATCGGCGTTTGCATGGGCTACCACCGGCAGCTGACGCACGGCAGCTTCTGCACGTACCGGCCGATTCGCTGGCTGTTTGCCTTGCTGGGCGGACTGTCGGGCGAAGGCTCGGCCCTGATGTGGGTGACGAATCACCGCAAGCATCACCTGTTCAGCGATCAGGACGGCGACCCGCATTCGCCCCGCGACGGCAAATGGTGGAGCCACATCCTGTGGTTCATGCCGGCCCTGGAAGAAGGCGCGTTCGACAAGAATGTGGCCCGCTATGCTCCGGACCTGGCCAAGGACCGCGGCATGTGGGTCTTGCACGCATTGTTTCTGCCAGCCCATGTGGCGCTGACGGGCCTGCTGTTTCTGGTCGGTTATTTGGGCTGGGACACGTACACCGGCTGGTCGTTCGTCGTTCTGGGGCATGTTCGTCCGCCTGATTTACGTCTTGCACGTGACCTGGCTGGTCAACTCGGCCAGCCATATCTGGGGCTACCGCAACTACGAAACGACCGACGACAGCCGCAATCTGTGGTGGGTCGGCCTGCTCGCCTTCGGCGAGGGCTGGCACAACAACCACCACGCCTACCAGCGGATGGCCCGGCAGGGTCACAAGTGGTGGGAAGTCGACGTCACCTACTGGGCCATTTGCCTGCTGGAAAAGGTGGGACTGGCCTGGAACGTGGTTCACGAGGTTCCCAAGGGTGCAAAGCCGGCCTGACGCGGCACATGGGTGGAATCCCGGACAGTCGTAGCGGCAATCGGGATCGGTTCCTAGAGATGTCGCAGATTTCGCAGGTTCCGACCCCGCGGAGGCGGCCGCACGAGCAACGGGCTGGATTTGCTTTCGCCGCGGTGCGGCCGTCCAGCGGGGGTCATTGCCCGCGGGCGCAATTGCGGTTGCAAAGCCGTCGTCGATTGCTACACTGACGGCTTCAAGTTTGTTTACCATTTCAAGTGGAAATTGCCTCAGCCTGTAGACGGCCGAGGCGCGTCACGCTCCCCCTGGGGGCGTGGAGGGAGTTGGACGAACGGTCAACAGTTTGACCCGGTAGAACGGTGAGGCCCGGTAGATTTGCCCTCCGAGCGGCAAGAGGCCTTGAGGTCCATCGAGCGAGTACAACGAGTCGAGACAAGCAGCAGATGTCTATCACGCAAGAGCGTAAGCAGGGTTTGATCGACGGTTTCCGGCGGGCCGACACGGATACAGGCTCCCCGGAAATCCAGATCGCGATTCTCACGACGCGGATCGGCGACGTGACCGAGCACTTGCGCACGCACAAGAAAGACTACGCGAGCCGTCGCGGTCTGCTGATGATGGTCAGCCGCCGGCGGCGGTTGTTGGATTACCTGAAACGGGTCGATCCGCAGCGCTATCTCGATATCCTTCGCCGTCTCGATATCCGCAAGTAAACCTGGCCGTTTCAAGGGCCGCCTTGGATTGCGTCGGCAAGGTTTTCGCCAGTTAGCGGGCGCGAGCGCGGTCCTGCAATGGGGTGGCCCGCGATGCTTGGGTCGCCTGCGCGTGCTGGCCGCCCCGTTGGGGTGGCAGGCCGTGCTCAGCCCGTTCTAGCCGGTGCCCCCGGCGAAGCGAGCGACCTGTCCCCAGGTCGCCTCCCAGACGATCGCTTCGCCGCGGCAATGTCGGGCCTGCGGCCGGCCGATCGCCCCCTTCTCCCTGCGCGCTTTTTAGGGCCGGCCTGGCAGTTCCCCCGTCGGGAACGCCGCGACAGTTGGTCTGAGGCACTCGAGCAGGCAGGAATGAACCATTGAAAATTCGTGTTGAGAAACAAATCGGCTCCGGAACCCTGAGCATCGAAACCGGCTTTCTGGCCAAACAGGCGGCGGGCACTGCCTGGTGCAATTCGGCGAGACCATCGTGCTGACGGCGGCGGCGACCGGCCCCCCGCGGCCGGGCCTGGCCGACTTCTTCCCGCTGACGTGCGATTATCGCGAGCGGACCGCGGCGGCGGGCAAGTTCCCCGGCGGCTTTCTGAAGCGCGAATCGCGCCCCACGACCAAGGAAACGCTCACTTCGCGGCTCATGGATCGCCCGATCCGCCCGCTGTTTCCCGATCACTTTCGCGACGAAGTGCAGATCCAATCGTTCGTCGTAGCCAGCGACAAGCAGAACGACGCCGACGTCTTGGCGATGAACGGGGCCTCGGCCGCGTTGGGGCTCTCGCCGCTGCCTTTCCAGGGGCCGATCGCGTCGATTCGCCTGGGCCGGATCGACGGCCAGTTCATCCCCTTCCCCACGCAGGACGAGCTGGAACAGAGCGATCTGGACCTGATCGTCTCCGGCAGCAAGGAAGCCGTGCTCATGATCGAGGGCTTCGCCCGCGAGCTGCCCGAAGACGTCATCGCCGACGCCATTCGGGTGAGCCACGACTACATTCGCCAGATTTGCGACCTGCAATTGGAGCTCTTCGCCAAGGCCCAGGTCCAAAAGAAGGTCTACGAGCTGGCGCCCGACGACGGGCTGTATGAAAAACTGGCCGCCAAGGCTTACGCCGAGTTCCGCCAGGCCAAGCAGACCGAGGGCAAGCACGCCCGGGCCGATGCCGTCGCGGCGCTCAAGCAGCGGGTCCAGAACGAGCTGATTCCCGATCCCGCGGCCGAGGGCGCCATCACGCTGCACGCGTTCGGCAGCGCCTGGCACCGGCTAGAAGAGAAGGTCGTCCGCGATCTGATCCTCTCGGGCACCCGGCCCGACGGCCGCGATTCGAAGACGATCCGGGCGATCCACTGCGTCGTCGACGTGCTGCCCCGCGTACACGGCTCGGCCGTGTTTCAGCGCGGCGAGACCCAGTCGCTGATCACGATCACCCTGGGCACCGGCCGCGACGAGCAGCGGGTCGACGGGCTGATCGACGAATACTCGAAGAAGTTCATGCTCGACTACAACTTCCCCCGTTCTCGGTGGGCGAGGTGCGGCCCATTCGCGGGCCCGGCCGGCGCGAAATCGGCCACGGGGCTCTGGCCGAGCGGAGCGTGAAGCCCGTGCTGCCGGACCCCGAGGATTTCCCCTACACCATCCGGGTGATCTCCGACATCCTGGAGTCCAACGGCTCCAGCTCGATGGCCAGCGTCTGCGGGGCCACGCTCGGCCTGATGGCCGCCGGCGTGCCGATTTCGAATCCGGTGGCCGGCATCTCGATCGGCCTGGTCAAAGAGACCGACAGCAAGTGGACCCTGCTGACCGACATCATCGGCGATGAGGACCACTTCGGCGACATGGACTTCAAGGTGGCTGGCACCCAGAACGGCGTGACCGGCATCCAACTCGACCTGAAGATCAACGGCATCAGCATGGACATCATCCGCGCGACGCTGACCCAGGCCCGCGATGCTCGGATGGACATCCTCCGCTCGATGTTGACCACGATCCAGCGTCCGAAGAAGGAAATCTCGCCCTTCGCGCCGCGGTTGCTGCGGACCCACATTCCGCCGGACAAGATCGGCGCGCTGATCGGCCCGGGCGGCAAGACGATCCGCGCCATCCAGGAAGCCACCGGGGCCGTGATCGAAGTCGAGGACGACGGCACCGTCACCATCGCCAGCAGCGACGGGGCCTCGGCCCAGGCTTGCTTGGAGCGGGTCGAAGCCCTGACCGCGTCGGTCCAGATCGGCCGGATTTACCGCGGCCGGGTGACCAGCGTCAAGGATTTCGGCGCCTTCGTCGAGATCATCCCGGGCAAGGACGGGCTGTGCCACATCAGCGAGCTGTCCGAGGAATACGTCAGCAGCGTCGGCGACGTCTGCCGGATCGGCGACGAGCTGCAAGTCAAAGTGATCGCCATCGACGAGCAGGACCGCGTCAAGCTGAGCCGCAAGCAAGCCCTCCGCGAACTGCGCGAGAAGGAAGCCGAAGCCGGCCAACCGGCGAGCGCGACGTAAGCCGCCAGCTTCTGCGGTCATCGAGAATCCAAACGTCCGGTCGAGCTTTCGATCGGGCGTTTTTTTGTCAGCTCGCTCGACTGCGAGCGGTCGAGGTTTTCATCTCAGGAGATACGGGGGATGCGGTAGGGGATACGGGAGATGGCGGAAGGAAACGGACGAAGCGCTGAAACAGTTCAGATCCCCGAACCGTGAATCGGATATTCGGCAGACTTTCATCCGCGTTCATCCTTCTTCATCTGCTTTCATCGGCCGGCATCGCTGCGCACAGGGCGACAGCCGCCCGAGCCTGCACCAGCCCACCCGTGCCATTCGCTTGACACACTGGGCCCGATCTGTCGAAATCGAGTCGGCCCCCGCGCCGTTTTTCTGCCTTCTGCCTTCATCCTTTTCAGCCCATGCCCGCTCCGCACCCACCGTCGCCCGAGGAAGTCAACCGCCGCCTGGTCGAGCAGTACACAGAGATCGCCACGCTGGCCGGGGCCCTGGCTCACGAGATCAAGAACCCGCTTTCGACGATCCGGCTGAACATGGAGCTATTGGCCGAGGATTTCGTCGGGGCCGAGTCGCCGCGCGACCGCCGGGCGCTGGCGAAGATCGGCGTGGTCGAGCGCGAGTGCCTGCGGCTGCAAACGCTGCTCGACGATTTCTTGAATTTCGCCAAGCTCCGCTCGCTGCGGCTGGAACCCTCGGACCTGAACCAGCAAGTGGTGCGGCTGCTCGACTTTTTCGGGCCAAAGGCCAAAGAGTCGGGCATCGAGATCGTCTGCTACCTGGCCCGACTTGCCCGGCGTGGTGCTCGACCGCGAGGCATTTCAGGGCGGCGCTGATGAACCTGGTGCTCAATGCTCAGCAGGCGATGCCCGCTGGAGGCCAGTTGGTCGTCCGCACCCGGCCGACGGCCACCGGCGTGGCGCTCGACCTGATCGACACGGGCTGCGGAATGGACGAGAAGACGCAAGAGCGGGTGTTTCAGGCGTTCTACTCGACGAAGCCCGGCGGCTCTGGGCTCGGTCTGCCGACCACCCGCAAAATCATCGAGGTGCACGGGGGCCTGATCTCCTTGCAGAGCGAATTGGGCAAAGGCACCCAGTTCACGATCGAGCTGCCGCTGCCGGCGCGGCTGACGGCCGCACGGAGCGGAGGCTGAGAAGGCGGAAGTGGGAATGCGGAAAATGGAAAATCGCGCTCTGAACGGCCGAGAATGCGATCATTCCGACTTCCGCATTCCGACTTCCGAATTCCGACTTTCCCCTACATGTTCGTCAGATCGTCGCTGCCGCCGGGGCCGATCAGGCTGTCGAGCGCTGCGGCCAGTTCGGCCGCGTGCCCCTCGTCGTGGGCGTAGATGCGGCAGATCCGGTGGCTGACCGGCAGCTGGCGAAACAGTTGATCGTCGGCCAGCGGCCGGGTTTCGCCGCGGGCCGGATCGTAAAGATGGTTCTGCCCGGCCGCGGCGCCGCGCATGCCGGGGCGATGGACGTGTCGGGCCAGATCGACCCTTAGCGGCACATCGGCCAGAGGCGGCGGCAGAGCCCCCCTCAACTTCCGCTCGACGAATTCGCCGTCGCTGAAGATGCTGCTCCGCTCGGCGTCCTCGGCCCCGAAAACCAGATGCCGCTGGCAGACCATCTTCCACGGAATCTCGCGGCGGGTGAACGCCTGCCAGGCCGGCGCCATTTCGCGCTGCCGCGAATCCGCGTGCTCGCGGCCAGCGGGCCACGTCCACGAGCAGCGACCATTCGGTGAAGTGCAGATACTCTTCCAAGTGATCGAGCGGGTTGCCGGGAAACAGCAATTGCTTGCTGGCCGCGAACAAGTCCTTGAGCGTCAGATCGATCGCCCGGACCGTGCGATGAAAATAGACGGCCCGAAACAGTTCGGCCCGCACGCCGACGAATCGCACCAGCGCCGCCACGCCGCGGCTGTGAATCGTCAGGCCGGCAGGACTGAAAAAGCTGTAGTGCAGCAGGCGATCGAGATCGAACGCCCGAGTGGAGTAGCCCGACATGTAGGCATCGCGGAGGACGAAATCCATGTTGTCGATCGTATAAATCCCGCTGAACAAGCTGCGCAGCAGCAGCAGCCAGCGAGGCGCGTTCGTGGCGTCGCCGGCCGTGGGGCGGGTGATCAACGTGACGATCTGGTCGGGGTCGAGCTGCTCGCCGCTTTCCAGGCGTCCGCTGGGATTGCGGCGAATACCGCGGAGCAGATCGCCCAGCTCCTGGCGAATGATGCGGCGCCCAGCGTTTCGTGGGTCAGGCCAAAGGCGGACAGAAACTGATCGTCGAAAAAATGTCCAAACGGCCCGTGCCCCACGTCGTGGAGCAAGCCCGCCATGCGCATCAACGATTCGACATAGCCGCGGCTGGGCACGTCGGGGCAGACCTCGCGCAGGCTGTCGTACAATGCGGCCGTGGCTCGGCTGGCCAGGTGCATGGCCCCCAGGACGTGCTGGAACCGCGTGTGCTCGGCCGTCGGGTAGACCCACCAGGCCGTCTGCAGCTGATGAATCTGCCGCAGCCGCTGGACCCAGGGGTGGTCGATAATTTGTCGTTCCGAGACTTCGCCGCTCGTCAGTCCGGCGTCGGAGACGAACGGGATATAGCCGTGCACGGCGTCGTGGCTGAGGTTTTCGCTGAGAAAGTCCCGCATCGGTTGCCGCAGGGGGTGCATGGCGTGAACGGAGGGGCGGCGGTTGGCCTGGAAATATAGGGCTTCCCCGCGCGGGGAAAGGGTGTTCACGTTTGCAGAAAACGCACAAAATGGCTAAGTTTTAGCGGTTCCGTGAACTTGGTGGCCGATCCGCTCGCGGGGCCCGGCCCACGGTCGCATGTGCGGTTTGTCGTCGGCCTCCGAGGGGCATGCACAACCGCCGGCGGCCGAAGCCCAAGGGAGCGGCGACGGCGGCTCGGCTTCAAGCGGGTGCTGTCAGAGTCACAGTCGGTTTTATTTCTGTAACTATTGTGGGTTGCCGCAACGTCCGAATTAGTAATATTGCCCAGGCACATGGCACCCGCACCCGCTGCGCCTCGGGTCCCGCCTATCATTGCCAAGAAGATCTCAAGGAGACCTGTCGTGCTTTGTCGCAAGCGCACGCGTTCCCTGGCGATTGCCGGATTCCTACGCTGGCCCTGTGTAGTTCGCTGCTGGCCGCGCCGGCGAGCGAGCGCTTGCTGCCCGCCACGACCAAGGGTTTTATTTCCGTCGGCAACATCGACCACTTCCGGGCCGAGTGGGACAAGACGCAGATTGGCCAACTGATGGCCGATCCGGTCATGCAACCCTTCGTCGAAGATTTCAAAGCCCAGCTGGCCCACAAGTGGAATCAGCAACATCGCAAGATCGGCCTGACCTGGGACGACCTCGAGGGCGTGCCCACGGGCGAGGTGGCGATGGCCCTGATCCAGCCGAGCAAGAACGAAGCGGCCTTCGTGCTGATCGCCGATGTGACCGGGCACTTGAAAGAGACGAACGTCCTGTTGGACAAGATCGCCAAGAACCTCGCCGCCGATCAGGCCAAGCGGACCACGGCCGAAGCCCACGGCAGCAAGATCGCGGTCTTCGATATTCCCAAGCACGACGATCATCCCGCCCGGCGGGCCGTCTATTGCCTGCGGGAAGAAGTGCTGATCGCCGCGGACAATCTGCACGTGCTCGAGGGCATTTTGGGCCGGTTTGCCGGCCGCGGCCGCCGATTCGCTGGCGGCCCTGCCGGCGTTCAGCGGCGTGATGGCCCGCTGCCAGGCCGAGGCCGGCGAGCTGGAGCCGGAAGTCCGCTGGTTCGTCGAGCCGTTCGGCTACACCGAGGCGGCCCGGATCGCCTCGCCCCCGGCCCACCGCCGTAAGGGCACCGACATGGTCAAGATTCTCAAGGACCAAGGTTTCACCGCCATCCAGGGCGTGGGCGGCTTCGTCAACCTGGTCACCGGCAAGTACGAGCTGTTGCACCGCACGGCCGTCTGGGCACCGGCAGTCAAGCCGGGCGAGGACCGCTACGAGCTGGCCGCCAACATGCTCGACTTTCCCAACGGCGGCGACTTCGAGCCGCAGCCCTGGGTGCCGCGCGAAGTGGCCTCGTACGCCAGCTTCAATTTGAAGCCGCAGAAAGCCTTCGAGGCCTCGAAGACGCTGGTCAACGCGATCGTCGGCGACGAAGTCTTCGAGGACGTGCTCAAGAGCATCGAGGAAGATCCGAACGGTCCGCAGATCAACATTCGCAAAGACCTGATCGCCCAGCTCGGCCAACGGGCCACGATCGTTTCCGACTACCTGCTGCCGATCACGCCCAAGAGCGAGCGGATGCTATTCGCCGTGGAAGTGAAGAACTCGGCCCAGCTGGCCGCGGCGATCGACAAGTCGATGTCGACCGACCCGCAAGCCCGGCGGCACGATTACGAAGGGCACATCATCTGGGAAATCGTCGACGAGGAAACCTCGCTGCCGATGATCACGATCGAGAACAACCCGGCCCTGGCTCCGGGCAAAGGCGAAGAAGAGGAAGAGCCCAAGGAACGGATCATGCCCCGCGTGGCCGTGACCGTGGCCCAAGGCCACTTGCTGGTGGCCACCCACTACGACTTCCTGACCAAGATCCTCACGCCCCAGGCCGACTCGCACAAGCTGATCAACAGCGCGGACTACCAGCTGGTGCGGGACGAGTTGACCAAGCTGGCCGCCGACAAGCCGCTCTGCGCCGGACCTTCGCCCGCACCGACGAGGAATATCGGGCCGTCTACGAGCTGATCCGGGTGGGCCGGATGCCCGAGTCCGAATCGCTGCTGGGCAAGCTGCTCAACGCAATCCTGGGCGAAGGCAAAGAGGGCGTGCCCCGGGCTCCGCGGATCGACGGCAGCAAGCTGCCCGACTACGAGCAGGTGCGGCGGTACTTCGGCCCGGCCGGCCTGTGGGTCACGAGCGAGCCCAATGGCTGGTTCATCAGCGGCTTCACGCTGAGCAAAGACGTGCAGTAAGCGACCGGCGGTCGGGAGCCTCGCCATTCAGTGGCTGCGAATGCGGCGCGGACATTCCCGCGCCAGATATCGGGCCGGCGTGCGCAATCGGCCCCGACAGCACGGGAGCGAGCCAGGCCGAGACCGCCAGACGCCGTTCACTCCGTAGCGGTCTCGGCCGCAGCTTTTGGGCGCCGTTGGCCCGTTTCAGCCGGCCGCGGCGCGGCGCTGATCGATCTTCACCCAGAAGGGGTGCAACCGGTCGCCCCGGGTCCGCACGTCTTCCAGGATCGTGGTCAGATCGCCCTGCACGTGGCTCTCGGTGCCCAGGCGCTGCCCTTTGACCGTGATCCGCACCGGCTTGTCGAAATCGACCAGCTCGGGACATAGCCAGACGGTGACCTTCTCGGCGCCGGTCTTCACGTTGATCGTGTTGCCCTTGATCGTGGCTTCGGTGCGCACGGGCTGATAATTCGCCCGCGGCGGAAAATCGGTCGGCTCGACCAGACTGTTGGCCGGAAACTGCCGCAGCTCCAGCCAGTAGAAATAGTTATCCCAGTTGCGCATCGTGGTGGACGAAATCTTCTTGGGAAAGAAATTGCGATCCCGCCGGCTCATCCAGTCGAAGATGTGCTGGATTTCGTCGTGGAAGTGCTCGTGCCCCCGTCCCTGGAATTCGACGATCGTCACGTCGAAGTGCTTGCTCAGGTAGCGTTCCAAATCGCGGGCGTTGCGGACCAGCTTGTCGCCGTCGAGCTCGCCGGAAACGACGTAGAACGGCACCAGGCCCGCATTGTCGGTGTAGAAGGCGCTGTACTTGTCGGCCACGGCCACGATCGGGACCACGCCGGCCCACTGGTCGGGATGGGCGATCGCCAAATCCCAGGCCGCGTCGCCCCCCATCGAGTGGCCCGTCAGGTAGACTCGGTCGGTGTCGATCGAAAACCGCCGCACCGCGTCGCGCAGGCTGGCCAGCACCGCCGCGTGCTCGCGGGCCGAGTATTCGTATTCCTTCTGGTCGGGCTTGGCCCAATCGACGGCCAGCACGATGTACCCATGCCGCGTGGCCTGGCCCAGCCGGTTGCCGTTGTCGTCGAGCGCGCCGGCCCACCAGTCGATCTGCTGCAGCGGCGTCGTGCCGGCTCCGTTGAGCGTGACAATCGTCGGGTAGCGGCGGTAGGGGTCGTACTCCGGCGGCACCTGCACGTAATAGGTGACGCTGGGTTCTTTGTCCAGGCTGGGAACTTCCAGCTGGTAGAAGCCGGGCTTGCTTTCCTCGGGATTGTCCTCGCCGGCCTGGGGGCTGGCGACCGGCGGCTTCATGTGAGCCAGCAGTCGCGCGACCATCTCGGGCGTGCTCCCTTCCTGCGAGCGCATGCTGGTCAGAATGGCGGTGCGGCGCAGTTTGACAGGCTCGCGGAGGTATTCGCGGATCAGGTTGCGGACTTCGACCAGCGAGAGCGACACCGCCAGGTTGGTCGACGCGTGGTTGGCGCCCAGCAGCCAGCCACTGACGGCCAGCGATAGCTTTTGCTCGTCGGACATGTCCTCCGCCGTGCGACAACCGCTGATAGTCGGCCATCCGGTCGAGGGTGTTGATGTTGAACTCGGAGCTGATCTCCTGGACGATCTCGGCCGCCTTGTCCCGATGGTGGGCGTCCTTGATGCCGGCCAGGTTTTGCTTGAGTCCCTCCAGGATTTCGGCGCCCTGCTTCTGAACGTCGGCATAACCCTCGAGCATCTGCCGGACTTGCTGCAGCGTCTCGCCGGCGACATCCTTGCGCGGAAACTCCTGGAGCATGCCGTAAGCCAGGCGGTGCTGGCCGGCCTTGCGGCGGACGTTCACCTCGTCGATGATCCGGCGGGACGCCAACTGCTGGATCGCGCGGATTTCCTTCTGCAGGTCGTCCTGCTCGGGAAAGGCCGCCACGATGGCTTGCAGCTCTTGCTGGGCATCCTGGTAACGCTCGCTGTCCAGGAACAACTTGACCAACTTTAGCCGGTCGTTGAGGTTCTTGGGATTGATGACTGCGCGAGATCACCTTATTCAGCGTTTCGCGGGGAATCGAACTGGTGGCGATCCGCATGTCCCAGATGTAAGCCGGCTTGGTCGCCAGGCCTTGCACCTTGGTCCACTGGGGGGTGATCTCGGTCATGCCCTGGATCACGTCCAGCGGACCTTTTTCCGACATGATCGTGACGGTCCGGCGGCCCCATTCGTCCCAGGGCTGCATCCGCACGATCGGTCCCAGCCGGGCGATATGAAAGCCCGTCACCGCAACTTTTTGCGGAATCTGAATCTTGACCGGCGAGATCGACTGCTTGTCGTTCCCCTCCTGGTAGTTCAGCACCTGATTCTTGGAGATGAACGTCCGCGTCAAGTTGTTGTCGACCATCAGGATCGGCTTGGCGGCCGGTCCGTCGCCCGACTTGGTCTTGAGCGGGTTCTCGGCCAGGCCCGCGACGTTGGCCAGGCTGCCGGTCAGAATGCGGCCGTCGCGCATCACCAGGGTGTCGGCCCACGTCGAGCCGGCCCCACCCGAGCCGGCCCCACCCGAGCCGGCAACGGCCGTCGCCAGCAGCAGAGCCAGCCAACCCTGGAGTCGACGCTTGCCTCCGCCCGAGCGCGCTGGTCGAACGCGGTTCACGATCCGACTCCTCTGGTTCCGGACAGAGCAGATGCCACCCCGGCGCCCGGCGGGATTCCGGGGGCCGCCAAGGCCGGCGAAAGACAGGTCTTGATTCATTTTGACGCCGCGGGGGGCGAAGTCAACGCGGCCCCTTTGGGCCCTGAGGCTCCCTGGCCGGTACCCGGCCCCCAACGGGGGCCGCAACGACCCGAGCCGGGGGTCGAATTGCGGCGGTTTTCGCGGTCGTGCGGCCCATTGACACTGGCGGAGGTCGTCGCTCATAACTCCCCCTGGAAACAGGGCCACCGCGGCGGCAGGACAATGCCCCGCCGCATATAGGGCCCCGGGCCGGTCCGGGTCTCGGTCGAACCCGGACTGCCCGACACCACGCTCGACAGGAACTTGCCGTGATCTCGCGCCGCGTCTTGGTTGTGCTGGTTTCCGCGGCGCTTGCCTTGCCGATCGTCAGCCTGATCTTGTCGGCCGTCGGCCAGCTGCTGGCCGCCATGCAAGACCCCGCGGGCGCCCTGGTGCTGCGGCGGCTAAGCCTGGCGGCAGGCGTCATTTGGTTGCTGGTGCTCATCGCGCTGGTCATCGTCGAGGCTCTCGACCGCTTGGGACCGCCTCCCGGGCCGCCCCTTCCGCCGCCCGAAGAACCGCTGGAATGAGCCTAAGCGGAACCCGGATGAGCAGAGTATTCGCCGGCCGGCGCAATACCTCGGCGGGGTCGGGCGACTTACAATAGAGACGGTGGGCGTGTGCCGGCCCGCCTCGCTGGGGGTTCCGGTCCGGCTCGGACCGAAACCAATCAGGCCCTGCGGCGCACGCTGTTGATTTGCCCGTCCCCTGGGCGCCCGAGCGCCGCTTGCCGGCGGGCCGGGTGCAGGCTGCCGACGCGATGCCAGTCCGCTTTCACTGTCCCATTTGCCAGCAGCTGCTCGGCGTTGCCAGCCGCAAGGTCGGTAGCCAGGTCACTTGCCCCAAGTGCCTGTTCGAGATTGTCGTGCCGGATGGCAAGTCGGGCACCGAGAGCGTCACCCCGCCAGACAAGTCCGCGGCCAAAGGGACCAAACCGCCGGGTCGGCGCGGAGTCGACAAGCCGGGCACGTCGAAAATCTCTGCCGCTCCGCCTTCCGGCAAGCCGACCGCCGGCCGCAGCAGTCAGGACAGCGGCCAGCACGATTCGAATTTGCACAGCGATTACTCGCTGAGCAAGAGCTCCGCGCTGTGGATCTCGGACAGCATGGCCTTCGACGATATTCCGGCCGTGCTCGCCTCCGCGCCGGTTCCGCAGCCAGCTGCCGAGGCGATCCCGGCCGCCAGCTTGGTTGCGCAGCGGCACCGATTCAGCCGCCGGGCGATCACCACTTTGTTTCCGTCTCGCGGCGGATGCTGCACTTGCAGGCCGTGATCATCATGGCGACCAGCCTCGCGGCGCTGGCGGCCGGATACTTCATCGGCCGCGGCAGTCGAATCCAACCGGGCCCGGCGCAGGCGCCGGACGTCGTCACCGTGGCCGGGCATGTTTCGTTCGCGACCGCGGGAGCGCCGGCCCAACCCGACGCCCAAGCCGTCGTAATCGCCTTTCCGGAAGGAGCCATTCCGGCGGACAAGATTCCAGTCGCCGGCCTCCGCCCGGACGATGCCGGCGCACCGCAGGCGGGCAGCGCCGCCGCACCGTCGAGTCGAGCGAGGGGGTTTACCGCCGGGTGAACGAGCAGGGCCAGTTCGAGCTCCGTGTGCCGCCGGGCATTTACCGCGTGCTGGTGATCTCGAAGCACGTCCAGCGGCCGGGTGGCACCGGCCCCAAGCCCGACGACATCGCGACCCTCGACGGCTACTTCCAGTCGCCGGCCGAATTGATCGGACCCTGGCGCTACGAGTTGGTCGAGCGAAAGCTGCCGGACGACGGCCCGCTCGACATTTCCTGGCCGCCGTAACCAAGCAGCGGTTCGCAGCTGGTGGCCGCATCGCGGGTCGATTCGCTGAATCGGTTGCCGCCAAGTTAGCCGCCTGTTTCATTCACCCCCCAGTGGGCGGAGTTCCACACGAAAAGTGGCGATCGCGGCGCGGCAGCCGCAGAAGATTTCGCATTTAGCCGGTAGACTACGAAGCATGTCGCGCGGGCTCGAGTTCGCCGCGCGATCCCTCCCGTGCCGAGCGTCATGCCTTCGATTCGCAGTCCCCGCTATCTGTTTGCTGTCGGGTTGGCCGCGCTTTTAGCCGCCGTGGGGCTGTGGCGCATGGCAGATCCCACGGGACCGTCGCGCGACGCCGACGCGACTCGCCGGCCTGCGGCCACCGACGCGGCCGAAGTCGATCGGCAGCTGGCGACCGTTCCCCACTGGAAGCATGTCGACGAGTCCGCCTTCGCCGGGATCGCGGCCTGTGCCGAGTGCCACGCGGCCCAGCACGAGATCTTTCGCCAGTCGCCGCACAGCAAGGCGCTCGGCGATCTCGATCCAGCGGCCGAACCCGCCGACGTGCAATTCGTCCACGCCGCCAGCGGCCGGACGTACCGGGTGTACCGCCAGGACGGGCAGCTACGGCACCGCGAATCGGCCATTGATGAGCAGGGCGACGAATACGTGACTGCGGATTACCCGGTCCGCTATCTCGTCGGGTCGGGCCATCACACGCGGAGCTACCTGATCGAGGTCGATGGCTTCTTGATGGAATCGCCGCTCACCTGGTACGCCTCGCGACGGGCCTGGGGCCTATCGCCGGGGTACGACCATGCCCAGCATCGCGGCTTCGAGCGGCCGGCCGAATCGAGCTGCCTCGTCTGCCACGTCGGCCGGATTGCCGATTCCGAGCACGTCTACCAACGGTTCCAGATCGCCGAGCAGGCCATCGGCTGCGAACGCTGCCACGGACCGGGTGCCACCCACGTGGCCGCGCAGCGGCGCACCGCGATCGAGATTCCGTCGCGACTTCGGGCAACGTCGGCGAAGATGTGGCGATCGTCAACCCGGCTCGGCTCGCGCGCGAGCGGAACGAAGCGATCTCGCCCAATGCCATCTGATGGGCGAGTCGCTCGTCTATCGCCGCGGGCACGGTATCGCCGATTTCCAGCCCGGCCGGCCGCTCGAGGAATTCGAAGTCAACTACCTCGTGGCCGGCGCCAGCGGCGGAGAGATGAAAGTGGTCGGCCACGTCGACCAAATGCACCACAGCCGTTGCTATCGTGAGACCGAGAGCCTGACCTGCACGACTTGCCACGATCCACACGCTCCCGCGCGGGACCGCGCCGGCTACGCGGCGGTCTGTCGCGAGTGTCATGCGGACGAAAGCTGCCGCCTGAGCGGATCGGAGCGGCAGCGTGCCGGCAACGACTGCCTGACCTGCCACATGCCCCAGGTGCCCACCGAGATCACGCACATCGCATTCACGCACCATCGGATTGGAATCCATCGGCCCGATGATGCACGGACGGCGACCGCCATGATGCACGCCGGCTCCGCCGAGAGCGAATCGGCCCCCGTCGAACTCGTGCCGTTCGGTGACCTCGCCGACCTGCGACCGGCAGAAGTTCAGCGCAATCTGGCACTGGCCTATTTCGCATTCGCTCAGAAGTCACATTCGCCTGCGCTGACGCTCCGCTATCAAGAGCGGGCCGGACAAATGCTCCTCGAGCTGCGGCAACTGGGTTGGCGAGGTCCGGAGACGACCGCGGCCCTCGCCCGGCTGGCCTACCAGCGGCAGCAGCCCGAGCCAGCCTTGCAGCTCGCTGCCGAAGCTTTGCAGTACGACAACTTGCTGCCCAAGTCGCGGATCAATCTGCTTTACTACCTGGGCGACATCAACTTGCGGATGGGCCGGCTCCCGGCCGCCGAGCAGGCACTGCAGCGGCTTACTCGCATGCGGCGCCTGTCCGAAGACTGGCTGCTGCTGGCAATCTGCCGCGAGCGCAGCGGCGACCTGACCGAGGCGCTGGCGGACCTGGAAAAAGCGGCGACGATCGCGCCCTTCCGTGCTGAATTACACGACGACCTGGCTCAGGTTCATGCGCGAGCGGGACACGACGCGGCGGCCGCGCGCGAGCGCTCAGTGGCAGAGCGGCTCCGCCATCAAGCGCCGCAGCCCAAACCGTAACGCGGGCCGCAATCAGCTGCGGCGAAACTCGGAGCGGTAGACCGGCAGCCCCCGCAACCGCATCCGCCGCTCGAAGTGGGTGCGGTAATCCAGGTCGTGCTGGGCCGGCTGTTCATCGACCGCCAGCGGGCCGAGCAGCCCCGTGCAGGCGGTGATCAATTCGAGCGTGGTCTGGAAATACTCTTCGACGTCGGTCCAAAAGTGCAACCGCCCATCGGGCCAGAGCGTCCGCTCGACGTCGGCCAGAAACGCGGCGTTCATCACCCGCCGCTTCTTGTGCCGGGCTTTCCACCAGGGGTCGGGAAAGTAGACGTGGACCGCCGCCAGCGAGGCCGCCGGCACGCGCTCGCGAAACACGGCCAGCGCATCGCCGCAGATCATCCTGCCATTCGCGCGCGACTGCTTCGCCAGCCGCGCCGCCGCGAACCGGGCATATTTGCGGCCGATCTCGATGCCGAGAAAATTCGTCTCGGGGCGCGCCGCCGCGACGGCCGACAGGAACAGCCCCTTGCCGCTGCCGACCTCGATCTCCAGCGGCGCCTCGCGGCCAAACAGCGACATCGAACGGACGATCGGCGGCAGTTGCTCGACCGTCAACAGATGGGTGGACAGGTCGAGATTCGGATCGATCCGCCGCAATGCGCAGTCGGCCCATGAATTCATCCCGGAAGGCTGCGTCGCCGCGGACGGTCTCGCGGCAGACGAGGGTGGCAGGCTCACGCCGTCTTGACCTGCTCGGCCCGGGCATCGATCGGCAGGGGAATGCCCTTGATCAGTCCCTCGACGACCACAGAGTTGTTGACCAGTCCCTGGAAGTTGCACACGATCATCGCCCCTTTGCGAACCCGCAGCTTTTTGCAGATGATGTACAGCCGGTTGCCTGGGCGAACCATGTCGCGAAAGCGAACTTCCTCCAAGCCGCCGAAGCCGATCGTCTTGGCTCCGCCCAGCAAGTCGTACCGCAGGGAGAAATAACTGCACAATTGGGCCGCGGCTTCGCACATCACCACGCCGGGCATCAGCGGCAAGTTCGGGAAATGACCACGGCACCAGAACTCGTTCTCGGTGATGTCCTTGTAGCCCACGCAAGCGTGCTCGACCAGGTCTTCGTAGACCACGGCCGTCAACTGCTCCATCTCAAACCGCTGCGGATTGTAGCGGCGGATGACGTCGATATCCGCAATCACGCGGTTCAGATCGATTTTCGACAGATCGATCAGCAGGTCTTTGCCGGGCACGCTTGGTCGCTCTTATCAGGGAATTCGCCCCCGCGATGGGCTGGCCGTCGCAGGAGGCTCGGCAGCCGACCGGCCCTCCAGGGTACCCCGGAAAGCAGGCTCGGCGACAATCGGCTGGTCGGAACGTAGCGGCAGGGGAGTGCAGGCAGTCGTCGTTGGCCGGTTCCCGCGCCGCGGCAAGGGCCGCGGCCCCGGGAGCAAGCCGCCCCGGACTCGGCGCGCGGCACAGCGCCGGGCGCTTGCGGCCGGTACCGCTTTAGGTACGCAAGTCCTTACGCTTGAGCCGCCGGGCTTTGCTGTTGGCGGGGCGGCGGCCATGATTGGCCTTCTTCAATCCACGGTGGGGCTTCGCCATCGAATCGCTCCTCAAACAGAATCACAGTGTCAAGATCACAGCGCCAAGATCACAGCGCGGCCAAGTTCGCAGGGCGGGCCTCTCGGCAAACCCTAGAAGGTACCATTTGCCAGCCTGCGTGGGAAGGTATTCCAGGCCGATGGGCGGTGATCGGCGACTCGCCGCAACCGGATGCTGGGCAAGGCTTAGCGAGGTGCGGAGGTCAAGCTTCGGACGTCATGGCAACCAGCCGGGCGAGCAACCCCGCGGCGGCTCCCGAATCGATCGCCTCGGCCGCCAGCTGAGCCGCCTCGGGCTCGCTCGCGGCTTTGCCGGCGACCCATAGCCCGGCCGCCGCGTTCACTACCACGATGTCCCGCGCGGTCCACGGCGACCGGCCAGGATCTCGCGAATCCGCTCGGCGCTCTCGGCCGGGCCGGACACCAGCAGCGCCTCGCTTCCCGCCGGCGGCAGCCCAAAACTCTCCGGAGTCCAGCGAAACTCGCGCGTCGTGCCGCCGACAACTTCGGTCACTTCGCTCGGCCCCGACAGCGCAACTTCATCCAAGCCATGTTGTCCATGGACGACCAGCGCCCGTTCGACCCCCAGCAGAACCAGGGCTTCGGCCAGCAGCGGCCGCAGATGCGGCTTGCCCACGCCGAGCACTTGAAACTGGGCCCGGGCCGGATTCGAGAGCGGGCCAAGCAGATTGAAGATCGTCGGCACACCGAGCTGCTTGCGGACCTGCGCGACGTGCTTCATCGATTGATGTAGCAGCGGGGCGAAGCAGAAGCAGATCCCCAATTCGTCCAGGCAGCGTTCGACCCGGGCAACGTCCGTGTCGATTTTGACGCCCAGAGCCGCCAGCACGTCGGCCGAGCCGGTGCGGCTGGTGATGGCCCGATTGCCGTGCTTGGCCACCGGCACTCCGGCCGCGGCGGCCACCAGCGCCGCGGCGGTGCTGATGTTGAACGTGCCTGAGCCGTCGCCACCGGTGCCGCAGGTATCGAGGACATTCTGGCGGCTGGTGCGGATGGGCGTCATGTGCTGGCGAAGGGCCTCGGCGGCGCCGGCCACTTCGGCCACGGTTTCGCCCTTGGCCCGCAGGGCGGTGAGCAACAGGGCAATTTCGCCCTCGCTCGCACGGCCTTCGATGACCAGGCCGATCGTGGCCGCCATTTCGGCCTGGGTCAGGTTCTCGCCGGCCGCCAGGCGGCCCAAGATCGCTTCGATCACGCGTCGTTCCGGATGCTGAATGTGCCGCTCGGCTGCCGGCACCGCGCCGGCAGCCTGCAATCTTTTCATGAATCGGCCTGGGCGGCAAGGCAGCGGGGCGGCTTGTCACGTCCGGCCACCGGGCCTAAAATCCGGGCGTTTGCCGCGGACAACCCCGCCTCGGGGTTGCCGCCGTCCACCGCGCAGGCCGTGCCGTTTGCCGCCCGCGCGCCTGTTTTCGACCGTTCGCTCGGATGCCGGTACATGCTTACCAAGAAGGTCATCCTGGATGTCGACCCCGGCATCGACGACGCCATCGCCCTGACCTTGGCCCTGTTCGATCCGCAGTTGGAAGTCGTGGCGGTCACGGCGACCGGGGGCAACGTCGCTCCGGACCAGGCCACGCGCAACGTTCAAACCATCATCGAGCAGCTCGATCCGCCCCGCTGGCCTCGGATCGGCCTGGCTTCGGCCCCCGACGACGGCCTGCCGGCCAATCGGGCCCAGCTGTTCGGGGCCGACGGACTGGGCAACAGCGGCTTTGCGATCGCCGAGTTGCATCACCGCCACCCGGCCGAAAAGGTGCTGGCCGATGAAATCCACGCCGCCCCGGAAGAAGTGACCGTGGTGGCCCTGGGGCCATTGACCAACGTCTGCCGGGCCTTTCAGCGCGATCCCAAGCTCCAAGACCAGATCGGCCAGCTCGTCATCCTGGGGGGGACGATTGCCGGATCGGGCGACATCACCCCGGCCGCTGAATTCAACATCTTCTGCGATCCGACCGCGGCGCGAATGGTCTTCCGCGGCCCCACGACCAAGACTCTGGTGCCGCTCGACGTCGCCCGGCAGGTCGTCTTTACGTACGATCTGCTCGACCAGCTGCCCGACGAATCGAGCCGGGCGGGCCGGTTCCTCCGCAAGCTGCTGCCGTTTCTGTTCCGCTCGCACCGGCAGGCGTTCGGGCTGGAGGGCATTCAGCTGCCCGACGCGGTGGCGCTCATCGCGGCGACCCATCCCGAATTGTTCGAAGTCGAGATGACCGCAGGCGACGTGGAAATCAGCGGCGAGCTGACGCGGGGAGCCACCGTGTTCGACCGCCGGCGCAATCCGGAGTGGCGCCGCAATATGGCCCTGGCCACCGGCCTGGACGTGGCCGCCGTGACCGACTGCATCTTGCGCGGGCTGGCCGCCGCCGGGGCGGCGACGAAGGACGCCTAACGCTCCGCGGAATCCGCCGGCTCGAGGACGAGTTGCCGGCTGCCGCTCAGTCCTTCTTCACGGCCGCCCGAGTGCTGGGCGCGGTGCCGACCGTGACCATCAGGGTCTGCGTCTTCCGGTCGCGAAACACGATCACGGGCACTTCCTTGCCCGGCTCGGTCATGCCCACCAGGTTGATCAGGTGGCTGTCGTTGTCGACCCGGGTGCCGTCGAACTGCAGCACGATATCGTCGATTCGCAGCTTGGCGGCCTCGGCGGGCGAGCCCGGTTTGATCTGGGTAATCCGCGCTCCGCGCAGGCCGACGCAGGCCGACGGACGTGGCCTTGGCCGGCGAGAAATTGGCGTCCAGCCCCACGCCCAGGTAAGCCCGGATCACGGACCCCCGCTCGACCAGTTGCCGGGCGACGACCTTGACCATGTTGACCGGGATCGTGAAGCCGATGCCTTCGCTGCCGCCCGAGCTGCTGGCGATCGCGGTGTTCATGCCGATCACCTCGCCGCGCAGATTGAGCAGCGGGCCACCGCTATTGCCGGGATTGATCGCCGCGTCGGTCTGCATGAAATCCTGGAAATGGACTTCGTCCCCCAGCTCCAGGTCGCGGCGTCCCTTGGCGCTGATGATCCCGAACGTGACCGAGTGGCTCAGGCCGAACGGGCTGCCGACCGCCAGCACGAAGTCGCCGATTTCGGTCTCGTCGCTGTTGCCCAGCCGCGACACAACCAGCGACGGGGCATTGATCGCCATCACGGCGATGTCGGTGTCCGGATCGGTCCAGACCTTGAGCGGATTGAGCACCCGGGCATCGGCCAGCCGGATGCGAATGTCGCGCAAGGCGGCTTGCTTGATGACGTGGCGATTGGTGATGACGTACGGATGACCGCCCAGGGTAATAATGAACCCCGAGCCGGCTTCCTCGACCTGGCTGCGGCGACCGTACTTGAGACTGGATTGATCGGTCTTTTCGGCCTCGATGTGGACGACTGTCGGGCTGACCAGCTTGACGACCTTTTTCAGGACGTTGCTTTGCTTTTCCAGCCCCGCCACCTCGTGGACCAGAGCTTCGAACTGGCTTTCGCGGGTCGCGACGGCCGCCTCATCCTCGGCGTCCTCTTCCTGGGCTCGAGCCTCCCGGCCGCTCAGCGTCAGAGCTAAAACAGCCAGCAGCACCAGCGCGAACCGGCCGGCGCGTGTCCCTGCCAGCGGCGACGGCCGACGGTCCGCCGGATCGGCGGGCAAACCAGGGAAGTTCTCTGGCAATTCGGTCGGCAAGCCCAGCAAACGAGCAATCATCCATCGACTCCTTCGATCTCCGGCGAACGCCTATTTCGGTCCACGATAGATTCGCGCCCGGCAATTGGCAACGGGGGCCGAGTGCGGACAGACCGTCATCCCGCGGCCGGCAGGCCAATAGGGGGGAAACAAGAAATGCACCGGCCACGTCCCCCAGCCGGGCCACCCAGTAGCCCGGCCGGAAACTGGCCCGTGCATTTTGCCGCCGCATGACCGGCGAGATGTCTGACCGGGTCGGTCAGGAAACGTCGATTTCGATGTCGTTCAGCGAGACGTCGCCATCCGAACCGCTATCGAGGAGGCGGCCCCAATCGGAGTCGCCGCTGCCGCCCGAACCGTGGCGTTCGGCCTCGCGCTGGCACTCGATGCAGAGCGTGGCGTAGGGTAAGGCGTTCAGCCGGGCCATGGGAATGGTCCCGCTGCAGCCCTCGCAGACGCCGAAATGTCCCTGCCGCATCCGCTCCAGGGCGTTTTCGATGCTGGCCAACTCGCGGCTTTCGACCTCGGCCAGTTGCGAGCTGATCTCGTCCTGGGCCGAATCGAGTGCCGCATCGACCACGTCGCCAGCGGTCTGAGCCCTCAATTCCTTGAGCAGGCTCAAGTCCCCCGCCAGGGCAGTGCGCAGTGCATCACGTCGCTTAATCAGAATCTGCCGCATGCTGAGGATTGCATCTTTGCGTGCCATGTCCGCTACCTCGCTGTTCGCCGTTGCCGGGCCGATCGGCTCGGTTGCCCCCGATCGAATCAGGACAAACTGGGATGGTGAAAGGTGATGTTTTTTCGATCTCTTCAATCGGCTGCTAGCAGTCGCAGCAATCAATTCGCAGCCAAACTATAGTACGCACCCGGTCTCGCACGGGTCGCAGATTGTGAGGAAAATGTCAGCCCTTCCGGGCGGCCTTGCGGAATTACCGCAAGCCATTACCAAAACACATCTTGCGACCTACGAACCGACCTCCCCAGCTGCCACCCGTCGCCAGGCTCGCAGGGCGAGACGAATTGTCGGTTTGGACACTTAACAGCCGTTCCCCGTGCCGTCGGGCGGCAGGGGCGAGCGGCCATGGTTTGCTTTTCGCTATCGGATAATCGTCAAAACCGGCACAGATATGCAGCTCAAATTTGCAAAGCCCTCGAATCGACTGCCGCCAGCTGCGACTGCGTTCTCCGCCCGGCGCCCGGCGTTTTGACAGCCAGCGTGGCCTAACCTACATCAACTCAGGGTTTTCCGTGGAGAACCCGCGCGCACCAGGCACGCCCGTGCTGTCGGTTTGCCACATGTTCGGTGAGAAATGACGCAATGGTCGGTTTAATAAACGCGACGTCGGTCTTGGGTTCCCCTCCGGGCGATTTGAGCCTGCGCATTCGCGGAGGTTCGCGGCACGGGCAAACCATCACGCTTGCCGGCGGCAAGTGCACGGTCGGCTCCGGGCCAAACTGCACGCTTCGGCTCCGGGCGCAGGGGGGTGCAACCGCTGCACTGCCTGATCCTGCGCGGCGAGCACGGGATGGTGGCCCGCAGCTGGTCGCTCGACACCCGACTCAACGGCCGGTCATTTGCCGACGCTCCCTTGGCGGCCGGCGACCGGCTGAGCTTCGGTCCGATCGAGGTCGAGGTCGTGTTCCCCAGCGGCGGCGGTGGCAAGCAGGGGGCGGCGCCCGCAGCCAAGCCGGCCGTGCCCTCTCGCGAACGGCCCCAGGCCGCTCCGCAAACGCGGGCCCGAGCAAAACGGTTGATTCGCGAGGTCCGCAAGCTCCGGCAGCGATTGTCGCAACTGCTCGCGACGTCGACGCGCCATAGCCAGGTCGAAGCCGAGCTGCAGGCCCAGTTGGCCGCCCTCGAATCCCAGCGGCAGCTGGAAGCCGCAGAGCCGCGCCCGGCACCTCGACGATCAGCAGCAACGCGCGGGCAACTTTGCCGAGCGCGAGGCCGAGCTGGATCGAACCCGAACCGAGCTCGAACATCTCCGACATCGCCTGGACGAAGCCGGCCAGCAACTGGCCACAGAGCGACAGGCCCTCGAACGTCAGCAGGCCGAGTGGCACGCCGGGCGGGCCAGCGACGAAGCGGAGCGGCTCGAACAGGCCGATCGCCTGCAAGTCGCGGAAATCGACCTGGCCGAGCGGCAAGCGGCCCTGGCCGATGGCATCGCCCAACTGGCTGCCGACCGCGAGCGGTTCGAAGCCGACTGCCGAACCGCGCACGAGGCCGACGACCACCGGGCCGAGTTGCACCGTCGCAAGCAGGACGAACTCACGTCGCAACTGGCCGAACTCGACAAGCAGCGTCAGGCCGACGAAGCCCAGCGCCGCCGGGCCCTGCGCCAACTCGAGGGACGTCAGGCCGAACTCGACCAGTTGGCCCGCGATCTCGAACAGCGCGGCGGGGCGGCTCAGCGGCTGGATGCCGAGTTGGAAGAGCGGCGCAGCCAACTCGAGCAGACCCAGCTACAGCTGGCCAACGATCGCCGGGAGCTGGCCACCGCCCAGGCCGACATCGACCATCGCCGCGCGGAAATCCTCGAGATCGAACAACGGCTCGAAGCTCGCCCCCAATCGACCGACCGCGAGCTGGCCGACGTGGCGGCGACGCGCGCTGCGGCGGAGCAAGCCCGCGCCGAGCACGATGCGGCCGCCCAGCGGCTGGCGGACCGCCAGCAGGAGCTCGACGCCCGCCAGGCCGAATTGGATGCCCGCGGCAGCGAGTTGGACGCTCGCCGCGGCGAACTGGAAGCTCGGAGCCGCGAGCTCGACTCGCTTCGCGGCGAGCTGGAACAGCGCCGCCGGGAGCTGACCGATGGCGAGAGCCGGCTGGCAGCCCAATCGGCAGAGCACGCTGGCTGCGCGGATCGGCACCAGCAGCAGCTCGCGGACGTGGAGGCTCGACGAGTCGAGCTTGTCGCCCAAACGGCGGCAGTGGAACAACAGCAGTGCGAACAGGCTGCCGCGGCCGATGAGCTCTCGCGGCGCCAGGCCGAGCTCAACGCCCGGGCGGTCGAGCTGGAGGCCGAGAGCGAGCGGCTTTCGGCCCGGTCCGCAGAGCTTGCCGCCCTCAGCGAGCGACTGGCCCGACGGGCTGCCGAATTGGACGCGGCCCAGAACGAATTGCAGATTACCGCCCGCCAATTGGCCGAGCGACAGGCCGGGCTGGAAACGCGTGCGGCCGAATTCGAGGCCCGGACGGAACAATTTGCCGCGCATCAGGCTCGGTTCGAAGCCCGCCTGGCCGAATTGGATTCCCGCCAGTCGGCGCTCGACGAGGCCCAGCGGCAACTGGCCGAGGCTCAGTCCGCTGCTGCTAGCCAGGCGGCGGAACTAACGGCTCGGGAAGCCAGCGCGCTACCGAGATCTCCGCGAGCCTGGCGGCCCAGCGGCAGTCGCTTGAAACGGCTCAATTCGAATTGGAACAAGCTCGGCGGCAGGCCGCCGAGTTGCAGGAGGCCGCAGAGCGACAGCTGGCCGAACGGGAAGTGGCCCTGCAAACCCAAGCCCGGCAATTGATCGAACGCGGCGCGGCTCTCGACCTGCACGCGCGGCAACTCGACGAGCAGGATGCGTCGCTGGCCGCCCGACTCGCCGCGCTGGACGAAGCCGCCGCCGCGCCTGCCGATTCCCGATCCGACACCTCGGCCGATCAAGCGGCCCTGGCTGGGTTGCGGGCCGAGTTGGAAGCCCAACGGCAGCGCTTCGCCGACGATCGACGGCAGTGGGAAGACCAAAATGCCGCCGCCCAGCGGCGCTGCGAGGAGCTCGCCGAACAGCTGGCTGCCGAGCGCAACGCGCTCGACGCCCAACGCAATGATTTAACGGCCCAGTGGAGCGAGTTGACCGCCCAGCGCGAATTGCTCGACACGGATCGCGGCCGGCTCAACGCCGAGCGATCTGAGTTTGAGACGCAGCGCTCGACCGGTCAGGAATACTGGCAGCAGAAATGGGACGAGCTGAATCAGCGGACAGCGGAGCTCGACGCGCAGGCTAACCAGGCCGCGGCCGACCGAGCCGCCTGGGGGCAGGAACAAGCCGCGGCCCAGAGCGAATGGGAGCGGAAATCAGCTGATTTGGCCGCCGCACAAGCCGTACTCGAGTCCGAGCGGCGGCAAATCGACGAGGAGCGCAATGGGCTGGCCGCGGCCGGCGTCGAGCTGGCTGCCAGCACTTCGCAGCAGGCGACCGCCGAAGCCGAGGCGCTGGCCCAGCGAACCGCAGACCTCGACGCCCGCGCCGCGAAGCTGACCCAGGTCGCAACCGACCTCGCGCAAGCCCAAGCCAATCTGGCAGCCGCGCAACAGGCCTGGTCCGACGAACAGAATGCCGCCGGCGAGCGACATACCGCCGAGCGCCGCCGAAGTCGATCGCGAACGGGCCCGGCTCGCGGCCGAGCGGGAAAACCTCCGCGCCGAGCACGCATCTTGGGAGGCCGAGCGGCACGACTGGGATGCCCGCCGCCAGGCCTGGGAGGCCGAACATCAGACCGCGGGCACCCAAAGCGAAGAGCTGCGCGACCAGTTGCGGCGCGAGCGGGCCGAGCTCGCCGCCGAGCAGGAGAAGCTGCTCGCGGAACATGCCGCCTTTACCGCCGAGCGCGAGGCGTTCTACGCCCAGCGGGATGCGGCTCCGCAGTACGAAGCGAACAGCAGCTGGAATGCGCCGGACGACGAGCCGCGCCCGGTGACGACGCGCCGAGCGAAGCCTGCGACGACGACTCACCCAACTCGATTGATTCCGGTCCCCGGGCCGATTTCGACGAAGACCAGGTCTTCGATCGCCTCCGCACGCTGGCGCAGCAACAGCCGGCCGATGACGAGCCGCAGGCCGAAGCCGAGCCGCCACTGCCCGCGGAGCCCGTCGCCGAACCGGAGCCCCAGCCCGAGCCGCTGCGGAGTCCCGGCCGCCGCGAACCGGCGCCGCAACCGGCGACCGACGAGGAAGAATCGATCGAAGCCTACATGGCCCGACTGCTCAACCGCATGCGGGGTGGCACCGACGCGCCCGCGGCGGCTCCCGTGCGGCCGACTCCGGTCGCCGAGACGCCGGCACCCGTGGTCGAAGAGCCGCTCCTGGAACCGATCGAAACCGCGTTCGATCCCCAAGAACCGCTGAATATGGTGCCCCGGGGTACCGCTGCCGCGGCCTGCGACATGGCCGCAATGCGGGAATTGGCCAACATGAGTGTGCATTCGGCCCTGTCGGCCCACCGCAAGAATCACCGCCGCCGCAAGGTCATCGGCAAGTGGGCCCTCACCTGCATGGCCGCCGTCATGAGCGTGACGCTCACGTTCCAAGCGATCGAGGGCGAAGAGCTCGGCTGGTATGCCACCGTAATGGGCTGGTGCGTCACCGTAGTCTGCGCGGCCGGGGCCGGCCTCATGTCGCGGCAGTTGCTCGCCGAAACCAAGCCGGCGCGAACGTCCGCCAGCGAAGAATCGCAATCGCCGGCCGCCGAGTAGGCCGGCCGCCGCGGATCGGCGCCCCGGGCGCAGGCTGGGTGCGTCCGGCGGCGGACTTCAATACCCGCGCACCGCGCAGATATCGGCAAAGTCGCGGAGGTGATAGTCGATCGCCACGTAGTCCAGCACCCGGCACAAGCCGCGGAGGGCGACGCCCATGCCGTCGGGCCCGCTGGCCCCGCCGAATTGACCGCCGGCTTTGAGGTGCGGCTCCAGGTCGAGAAATACGCCGGGAATGCCGCGGCGGCGGAGCTTTTGCTCCAGCTTGGGGATCATGCCGCGAAAGTCCTTCAGAATGGCCTCGTGGGCGCTGTCGCCAATGTCGGCCGGCACGAAGTGCTTGAGCTGATCTTCGGCGACGTGCCCCTTCCGCTCGATCGGCCCCGGGTGGCGGTAGTCCTTGATGTGCATCCAGCCGAGGCCGGGCTTCATCGCCTGGTATTGCTCGAACGTCTCGGCGGCGGTGAATCCCTGGGCCACGATGTTCGCCGCGTCGAAGACCAGCACCATCGCCGGCTCGTTGACCTGGCGATGAATCTCGGCCAACAGTTGCCCTGTGTGGCCGACCAGATTGGCCTCGATCTCGACGCCGAAGGTCAGATCCGACCGCAAACACGTCTCGGCGATCTGGCCCAGCTGATCGATCGCCTGCGGCAGGAACTCGCGCGGGTCGCTGCCGCGGGGCGGGTAGAACGAGAACCCGCGGATCAGCTTGGTCTCGAAGGCGTGAGCCAGTTCGCAGGCCCGCTTGACGTCCTTTTCCAGATATTTCTTGAACGGCACGTAGGGATTTTGGGTGCCGTCGTCGACGTCGCGGAGCTTTACCTTGCCGATCGGCGAACCGATCGAGGTGACGTTCACCCCGTACTCGTCCTCCAGATGGCGGATTTGGGTGATCTCGCCGCGAGTCAGCTTCATCACGTTCTTGATGCCGCCGCCGACGTCGATGAATCGCAGGCTGTAGTATTGCAGCCCGATCGCGGCAAAGGCGGCAAACTGCTCGACGGCCGTCTTGTGATGGGCCGCCTCGTCGGCGAACCCGCTGAGCACCACCTGAGGATTTTCCGACATGCCCTGCCTCCACCGCCAAGCGAACCGGAGCGAAAGCGGCCATTGTGGAGGCCGGGCCGGGCAGAGGCAAGGGCCCCGCTGGTGCAAACGCGTCGCGGGCCGCATTCCCACCCGCTGTGGCGCACCGGCCGCAGGTGCCCGCGGGGGTTGGCCCAGGGCGCCGAATCGGCTAAGTTAGCCGACATGAACCCGGCGGGCGAAAACCAGACGATCCGGCCGACCGCGGCGCACACGCTCCGCGGTGGCATGGTCGGATTGGGAATGATTTTCGACGAAACTTACCGCCCCTTTTTCGAAACCGCCCGCCGCGACGGTCTGCACGTGCCCGCCAGCGGCGTTTGCCAGGTCGAATTGGCCGCCGTGGCCAGCCGCACCGGCAGCCGGGCCGAGGCCTATCGCCAGCGGGCCGGCGGACGGATCGGCCCGTTTCAGAGCTTCAGCGAGCCGCGGAGCGTCGACCAATTGCTGGCCGCGGACGTCGATTTCGTCTGCGTGGCCACGCCCGACGACCGGCATTTTGCGGCCGCCCGGGCCGCACTCGCGGCCGGCAAGCACTTGCTGGTGGAAAAGCCGGCCGTGCTCTCGCTCCACGAGCTCGACGAGCTGGTCAAGCTGGCGAAAGCCCAGGGCGTGCTGGCCAAGGTCGTTTACCACAAGCTCCTCGACCCGGACCACAAGAAGCTCCGCACGCTGGTCGTCGATGGCGAGCTCGCGCACGTCAACAACGGCTACTGCTCGCTGCTGGAGCCCAAGAGCATCTCGGGGGGCCAATTCGCCGAATGGATTCGCGGCCGCAATCCCGGCACCTACGTGGCCGTGCACTACATCAAGTTGATCGATTTCACCTTCGGCGGCCGGCTCAAGAGCATCCACTGCACCGGCCAGCGGGGCATTGTTGGACCCAGCGAAGGAGACACTTGGGATTCGGTCCAGTTGCGGCTCGTTTACGGTTTTGGCGATCGGCGCGAGGCGGCCTTCGACATCCACACCAGCTGGGTCGCGCCCGACAATTTTCCCGGCTATGTCGAGCAGGAGGTGCAGTTCCGGTTCGACAACGGCGTCTGGAACGGTCACAGCCGCAAGCGGGGCGTGGAGTGTACGATCGAGGGCCGCACGCCGCTCGAGCGGAAGATCACGCTCAACAACCACTACAACGGCTCGTACCTCGAACCCTGGAACCAGCGGAGTCAGCGCGGCTACGGGATCGAAGCGATCGCGCGGTTCGTGCAGGAGGTGGCCACGGTCGAGTTTGGCGGGCCGCCCAACGAGCGACCGGCCCGGCTCGCCGCCGCGGCCGAGCTGGCTTACAACGACCTGGCCGCCGACCGGCAAACGGTCGCCGCCGTTCAGGCCCTGGAAGCAATCCTGGCCAAGCACGCTGCCGGAGTGCCCAACGCGGTGGTCGAAGTCAACGGCCCCGCGGGCGGGCTGGTGCTGTACTCGCCCGGCTCCAGCGTGCCCGAGGTGCTTTACGCGCCGCGCGTTTGAACCTAAGCGGGCGGCGAGCGGCTGGAGACTTGGGACCGGGGGGGTACGACGACTCACTTTTAGCCCGCGAGTTTGCGAGCGTCGAGGCCAAGCAGCTTGGAGGGGATTGTGGAGATGCGGCAGGGGATACGGGAGATGACGAAACGGGATGGGTTATAAGCCTGCAGGCCGCGTGAATTCCGGGGGCAGTACCCGCGGGCCGCCACCTGCAGCCTCAGGGTCATTCCAAGTCGCCTCTCTGATCGTGCCCCGGTTTGTTTCATCCTGCGGCCATTTTGCGTCCCCCGTATCCCCTGCCGCATCCCCCCTCATCTCCGACAAATAAATCGTCGATTTCCCACCGACCTTCCGAGAATCATCATGTCAGTCCACTATCCTGCCGGACCCATCGTTCACCCGGGCGAGACCGCCTCGAATGAGCTGCGGCGGTGCGCGGCCGCGGCCGAACCGGCCGCGCTGCGGACGTACACGCCCAGCCTGGCGGTCATTGCCCGGAGCGAAGGGTGCTACCACTGGACGCCCGAGGGGCGAAAGCTGGCCGATTTCACGTCCGGCGTGTTAGTGGCGAATCTGGGGCACAATTCGGCCCACTGGTGGCGGCGCGTCCTGGAGTACCTGGGATTGAGCGATTTGCAGCGCACCGGCGAATACGTCTCGGCGGCGCCGCTCACGTCGTACAACGCGGGTGACGCCACTCGAGGTCATGGCCAGCGAGCGACTGCTCGGCTCGCTGCAAAGTCAGCCCGGCGGCGGGCGACTGCAGCAGGTTTTGTGGGCGGCCAGCGGTAGCGAGGCGATTCAAAAGGCGCTCTGGGCAGCCCTCGATCGGCGCCCCGGCAGCGACGTGATTCTGGCCACGCGGTTTGGGTTTCACGGCAAGAAGGGGCTGGCCGGCGCGGTGACTGGCAGCGAGCGCGACGCCGAGCCAACCCCCGGGTCCGCTTTATCAACTTTCCTCGTGACGAATGCGCCAGTGTCGCCCGCCGCCGCCAGCCACTCGATCTGGCCCCCTACGAGGCCGAGCTGGCCGGGCTCTGGTCCGAACTGGGCGAGCGCATTTGTTGCCTGATTACCGAGCCGTATTTGGGCGGCGGCGGCTCGTATCATCCGCAGAAGGAATATCTGCAATGGCTCGAGCGATTCTGCCGCCAGCACGACATCGTGCTGATCCTGGACGAAGTGCAGGCCAACTTTGGCCGGACCGGCCAGCTGTATGCTTTCACGCATTACGGCATCGAGCCCGACATCGTCGTCCTGGGCAAGGGGCTCGGTAACGGCATTCCGGTCGATGCGGCGGTCGGTCGGGCCGACCTGTTTGCCGCGATGCACTACGGCGAGGCCTCGGACACCTGGAGCGCCAACCCCTTGGGCTGTGCGGCCGTGCTGGCGACGCTCGATGAGTTCGAGTCGCGCGACGTGCTCGGACACGCCCGGCAGTTGGCCGGCGTGCTCGAAGCCGGGCTGCTGCGCCTGACCGAATTGGACGCCATCGCCCAGGTTCGCGGCGAAGGAGTCGTCTGGGGCGTCGAGTGCGCCGCGATTGGCCCGCACTCGGCCGACGAGGTGGCGGCCCGCTGTGTCGAGGCCTGTTACCTGGGCGACTCACAAGGCCGCGCGGTCCACCTGCTGGGCCCGCTGGCCGGCAAGGTCCTGCGCGTCAGCCCGCCGCTGGTGATGCCGCTGGACGAAGCCCGGACGTACCTGGATGCGATGTATTACATCCTGCGTGACTTGGGAGCGCGGCTGCGGTCTGGTTGATAGGGGCCGGGAGGGAAACCGCAAAGTCGCAGAGGCGCAGAGAGGAAGCCGAAGAACGAGCAGGACGACGACGAGCGGTTGGATTCAACGCTGCGTTCCTCCGCGACCCCTGTGGCAAATAACAACGCCCGCCGACTCCGAATGAGGCCACTGGGCTTCAATGATGATGCGTGCGGCTAGCGGCTGGCTTCGTGGCGAACGGTCACGTTAGTCGTGATGCCGCCGCGGGCCGAGAAGGCGGCCACGAGCGTCATCTCGCGCGGCTCGACCACGGCCACCAGGTCATCCAGAATCCGGTTGCTGACGTGCTCGTAGAAGATGCCCTCGTTGCGGAACTGCTGCAGGTACAGTTTCAGGCTCTTCAGTTCCACGCACTTGCGGTTGGGCACGTACGTGATCGTGAGCACGCCAAAGTCGGGCTGGCCCGTCTTGGGGCAGACCGAGGTAAACTCGGGGCACACGATCTCGATCCGGTAGTCCCGCCCCGGAAACTGGTTTTCGAAGGTTTCCAGGGTCTCGCGAAATTCGCCACTCATCCCGTGCGCTCCTTTTCCCAAAACTTCGATTGTGCCATGATGCCGGTAGCTCGCCTAGCGGTCCGCGGGCGAAACATCGCCCCACCGCGACGCCTGCCGGCCGTCCTGCCCCGTTGCTCTCTGCCTCTCACACGCCATGCCTCGTCCCGCCGTCATCCTGCTTTCCGGAGGTCTCGACTCGGCCACGACCGGCGCGATCGCGCGTCAACAGGGTTTTGCGCTGCACGCGATCAGCTTCGATTACGGTCAGCGGCACCGCTTCGAGCTGGAGGCGGCTCGGCGTGTGGCGGCGCGCCTCGGGGTGCGGCGGCATGTGGTGATGTCGATCGACCTGGCCCAGTTCGGGGCCAGTGCCCTGACCGACGACATCGCAGTGCCCAAGGATCGCCCGGCCGACGAAATGGCCGCCGGCATCCCGGTCACCTACGTGCCGGCCCGGAACACGGTGTTCCTGTCGCTGGCCTTGGCCCTGGCTGAGGTGCGCCGGCCTGCGACATCTTTCTGGGAATCAACGCGGTCGACTACAGCGGCTACCCGGATTGCCGGCCCGAATACGTGGCGGCGTTCGAGCGGATGGCCAACCTGGCGACCAAGGCCGCCGTCGAAGGCCGCCATCCGCTCTGCATCCACGCCCCGCTGATCAAGCTGACCAAGGCGCAGATCATTCGGACCGGCACGGAGCTGGGCGTCGATTACTCGCTAACGCACAGCTGCTACGATCCCGATGCGGCCGGTCGCCCCTGCGGCCACTGCGACGCCTGCTTGCTGCGGCTGCGGGGTTTCGCCGAAGCCGGACTGGCCGATCCCGTGGTGTACGCTCCATGAGGGTCGCCGAAGTCTACCGGTCGGTCCAGGGCGAGGGCCGACTGACCGGCACGCCCAGCGCCTTCCTGCGCACCAGCGGCTGCAACTTGCGCTGCCGCTTTTGCGATACTCCCTATGCCAGTTGGCAGCCCGAGGGGGAAGACTTTCGCGCCGACGAAATCCTGGCCCAGCTCGCCGCCTTTGGCCTGCAGCACGTCGTGCTCACCGGTGGCGAGCCGATGCTGCTGGCCGAGCTGATTCCGCTGTGCGCGGGCCTGCGGGCCCAGGGCCGGCACATCACGATCGAGACCGCGGGCACGCTCTATCTGCCGGTCGTCTGCGACCTGATGTCGATCAGCCCCAAGATGTCGAACTCCACCCCGACGCTCGCAGCCGCCGGCCACTGGGCTCAGCGGCACGAGAAGGATCGCTTGAACGCAGATTTGATCCGGCGGCTGACGACCGACTACGACTACCAGCTCAAGTTCGTAATCGACACGCCGGCCGACTGTCTGGAGGTGGCCGACTTCCTGGCCGCACTGCCGGACATCGACCGCGGCCGGGTGCTCTTGATGCCGCAAGGGATCGAGCAAGCGGCCCTGGCCCGAACCGCGGAATGGCTCGAGCCCTATTGTCGGCAGCACCAGCTGCAATTCTGCCCGCGGCGGCAAATCGAATGGTTCGGCCTGAAGCGGGGGACGTGAAGCTGCGGCATTGAATCGACAGACGGCTCGGCCGCGATCTCGCCAGCGAGCCGTGGGGCTTGTTCGCACGGTGTTTGACGCCCAAGGCCCAAGGCAAAGCCGCATCGAGCGTACCCAGAACGCTCGGCGTGCAGCCGCGTCCATTCCCGGCGACACACCCGCGATTCGCCGGACAAACCACCGGCCGTTCACTGCGGATCGAGATAACAGATCCGCTTGTTGATGTCGGTATTCACCGAGTGGTAGGCCCGGAACAGGTTGCCCGGGTCGAACAGCGTTTCGCGCATATGCTCGACGTCGTCGTGGCCGATGGCGTTGCTGAAGATCGGCAGGAGGTATTCCATGCCGATTCGCGAGGGCTGCATCTGGTGCGGGTCGTAGAACGACGGGTGCATGAACCGGGGATGGATGTGCCCCCAGCGGTCGCGGAAGCTGTGTCCGTTGAAACTGTCGACGTAGAAGCCCCGCTTCTCGCTCCACTGCAAGGTCGACACGCAATTGTTCTGCCCGTGCAGCAGCATCTCGACGGCCTGGCCGCCGAGCTGGGCGGCATGGAACCGGTCGAACAGCAGCGGTCGGCCGCCGCGCTGGGTATGGCCGAGCTTTCTGGTGAAGATGGCTTCCTTGGCCGAGTCGTTGCGGCGCGAGGTGCGGAAGTATTCGTCGCCGATTCCCTTGATCAGAATCTCGCGCAGCGCCTCGGAGGCCCCGGTGAGCACCAGGTTGCCGGCCGGATCGGTCGAGCGTTCGGCGGCCCCCAGTTCTTCACCCTGCTCGTCGACGATCCCTTCGCCGCAAACGATTACCACGTTCTTTTGCAGCTCGTAGATCTCCTTGACGCGCTGGACCAGCAGTTCGGCATTCAGCGGATGCTCGGGCACGAGCACGATGTCGGGCTGGCCGTAGGCGCTGCCCAGCGCGATGTAACCGGCGTGGCGGCCCATCACCTCGATGATCGCGATCCGGCGGTGGCTCTCGGCCGTCGTCCGCACGCGCTGCACGCCGCCGGCCGAGACGAACACGGCGGTGGCATAGCCCGGCGTGGCGTAGTTGATCATCTGCTGCAAGTCGAACTTGGTCCGCGCGGCAGCGCCGCTTGTAGCGATAGCCGTGAGGGTTCTCGCCCGGATCGCGTTTCCACTCGTCGACTTCGTTGACGTAGTTCAGGCCCAGGTCGTTGTCGATCGTCTTGGGCGCGAGGACCGTCGGCAGCCGGTCGCAGATCGGTTGCAGGCCGTTGAGCGTGCCGTCGCCGCCGATGCAGATCAGACCTTCGATCTTCAGGCGCTCGAGCCGGCCGGCGATCTCGTCGAGCGATTTCTTGTCGTTGGCATCGACGTAGTCGCGCGAGGCCCCGAGCACGGTGCCCCCTTTGGTCGGGTCGAGCTCCGGAATGGTCGAAAAGAGCGGATTCAGATGGACGTGCGGCGACACGGGGATTGAACAGGCTGTTGAATCCCTTGATCAGCCCGAAGACCTCGATCCGCAATTGGTTGGCCCGCATCACCGCCCCGTGAATCGTGGCGTTGAGAGCCGGAGTGTCGCCGCCCGCGGTCAAGATGCCGATGCGCTTCATATCCCTACCGAATTCTGAGAGCCCAGGGCCCCGTCGCTGCGCGGGGCCGGAACGTTCGATCCCAATTGTGGCGGCATTTACCGCCACGTGCCGCGTCCGACAATCGTTGTACGCTAACCGGGCAGTTTCCGCCAAGCCGACGAGCAGGTTCGAGGGCGGGCAGACCCGGCCGTCCCGCAAACGCGGCCAAAACCCAGCCTGACGGTCGAAATCGCCGGACAAGAGCAAATCGCGGACCAACCGCGCCGTGCTCTTCGTCAATCGGCAATCGACAATGAGCGGCCGTTGTCGGCCGGGCCCAGCCCCAAGACGAACGGCACCGCCGTCGCGGCCCACTGGTCCGGATCGGGATACGATGCCGCGCTGTCGCCAAACGCACTTTGCAGCATTTCGGTGTTGATGATGCCCGGGTTCAGCGGCACGGCGGCCATGCCCTGGGGCAGTTCCTGGGCCAGGGACTTGGTCAGCCCCTCGACGGCAAACTTCGTAGCGCAGTACGGCGCCACCTCCGGCGACGTCGATCGGCCCCAGCCGGAACTGAAGTTGACGATCACGCCCGCGCCGGGCCTGGACCATCGCCGGGACGAAATGCCGGATCACGTTGGCGACGCCTTTGATATTGACGTCGATCACCCGGTTGAACTCGGCAACCGGCACTTCCCAGAGCGGGGCGTTCGCGTTGATCAGAGCCGCGTTGTTCAGCAGCAAGTCGGGCACCCCGTCGGCCAGCACCGCCTGGGCCCACGGCGCCACTTGAGCATCGTCGGCCACGTCGACCACATCGAAGCGGTGCGGCGCCGGCCAGCGCTCGCGCAACTGCTTGACTGCCCCCGCCGTCCGGGCACAGCCGCAGACGACGTGTCCGCGCTCGATCAGGCCCGCCGCCATGGCCAACCCCAAGCCGCGGCTGACGCCGGTCAGGACAATACGTCTCGATTGCTTGGCACTCACCGGCGGGCGCGCTCCGCTTGAAGGTGGGGCAGCGCGAGGTGAAGGTCACACCCGTTGAACGATTCGTCCGGCTGCCGGGGACAAGGCCCCATTATGCCGCCGGGCGCGGATCGTTCAACAGCCCGAACAGCACGGCCAGATTGACCGGCTTGACCAGATGCTCGTCGAATCCGGCCGAAAGCGATTCGAGGCGGTCGCTCTGCTCGCCCCGGCCGGTGACCGCGACCAGGTGGACTCGATCGGCCAGGGGGCCGGATCGTAACCGCCGGGCCACTTCGTAACCATCCATATCCGGCAGCCCGATATCGACCAGGGCCACGTCCGGCTGGCAGCTTTCGATCAGTGCGATCCCCTCGCGGGCGCTGCTGGCCACGCGGACTTCGTGACCGCAAAACGCCACCAGTTCGCGCAGCAGGCTCCGCAGATCGTCGCTGTCTTCGACCAGCACCACGCGCCGCGCGACAGGTGCCGAGTCGCTGCCGGGAAAAGAATGATCCGCTCGACTTTGAATCATGATTGGGCCCTCCTGTTCGGCCGCTGCAATCATGGTCTCGGAAATCGGCAAATACCGCCTGCAAGCTTCTTATCAACAATCGTAGGAGCAAAGGGCCATCAAGGCCAGGGGACAAATCGGCCACTGATTCGACGAACTTCGCAGGGGGCGGCACAGATTGCCAATCTTCGCTAGTCGCGGTCGAAGATCGAATCGCCCGCGTGTGCTTGCGGTGCGACGATTCCCGATTGCGGCGGATCATTTAGACGGGAGTGACTTTGCCGCCGGTCGAGCCCCCCAAAAGCTCTATATTGCCGGCTGAACGTCAAACGCCGAATCCGCGGGCGCGGCGTGGACTTGCCGCCCCAGAACGCGCCGATAGACCTCCAGCGTCGCAGTCGCTGCCTGCTCGGCCGTGAATCGCGACCTGACCGCCTGCTGGCCATTGGCCCCCAGCCTGCGGCGGAGCGGGCCATCGGACAACAGTTCGGCCAGCGCATCGGCCAGGTGCCCCACGTCGCCGGGCCGCACGAGCCGGCCGCCATCGACGCCGGCCAGCAATTCGGGAAAGGCGCCGTGCGCTGGCTGCACCACCGGCAATCCGCTGGCCCACGCTTCGAGCACGAACAGTCCCTTGGGTTCCTGATACGCGGTGGGAACCGAGAGCAGGTCGATCGCGCCGAAGAACTGCAGTTTCTCGCGCCGCTCCACGCGCCGGCAAAGTGAAACCGCTCGCTCAGCCCCGCCTGCTGAATCTTGTCGGTCTGCTGACGATAAAAGTCCTCGTCGCGCGCACCAGCCAGCCCGCGGCATGCAACCGCACGCGCTCGAAGCCCGGCCGGGCCGCCAGCTGAATGAATGCATCGACCAGCTGATGAAATCCCTTTTCCGGGCAGATCCGGGCGAAGTAGCCGATCGTCGGTTCTCGGGCCGCGTCGTCGGAGGCCGGCACTGGGTAATCATCGAGATTCAGCCCCAGCGGCACGACGTGAAACTTCCGCCGGTCCAACTGCAGGTAATCCGACATGAAATCGGCGTAGAACTGACTGAACACGATGAACGCGTCGACCTCCTCGCCGACCCGGCGAATTTCGGCCAGGGCCTGCTGCTTGTAGGGCGGAATCAGGTCTTGCAGGAACAGGTCGTCCCCCTGCAGCGTAACGACGATCGGCACCTTCAAGTGCCGCTTCAGCTCGGGCACGCAGCCGCCGATCAAGATGTTGCTCAGGTTGAGCAGCTCGGGCTGGACGTGCCGCTCGACGAACTCGACCAGCCGAACGACTTCCTTGCGCAAATGGCCGTGCTCCCCCTTGAGCATCTGAACCGTGAGGTCGCCCAGCTCTTCGGCCGCCACTTTGATCCGTCCGGCC
The DNA here is from genome assembly GCA_963828155.1 of uncultured Planctomycetaceae bacterium. Taxonomy (GTDB): domain Bacteria; phylum Planctomycetota; class Planctomycetia; order Pirellulales; family PALSA-1355; genus CAWCAX01. Next base: position 560,605 of record CAWHDQ010000001.1, on the reverse strand, counting down.
GCAACCCGCTTCAAGATCCAGGGGCTGTCGAGCCAGCGATCGAGAAAGCCCGGCAGGTGACGGAAGAGCGGAATCTTCTGCTGCAAATAGACGTTGATCCCGCCGAAGAAGACCTGGTCGATGCTGACGTCGGTCTCGTCGGTGCGGATCGGCGTGTAGAGCGGCACCAGGGCCACGTCGCAGCCCAAGCGGGTCAGGGCGGCCGCGATCGTGTTGTCGCGCATGCAGCTGCCGCAAAACATGCCGCCGCCCCCGGCGGTCAAGTAGGCCACTTTCGGCAAGGCTGCGGTCATGGCGTGCGAATCGGCTGTCTGGGGCGGAGCCGTACAAGGCCGGCGAGGGCAACCAGCGACAGACCGGCCAGGGTCAGCCAGCGAGTCAGCCCCGAGGCAAACACCACTCCGGCCTGAAAGATCATGAAGGCGAACAAGGCGTGAACGAACCAGCGGTAACGAGCCGGGCGACGGGCGTAGCGATCCAGCCCTGACCACCAATATATTACATCGCCCGCCCAGAGGACTGTGAACAGATAGTTGATCCAGATGCCGCCCGTCCAGAACCAGCCGGTCATTTGCCAGGTGCGATAGCCCGTGTGCCAGGCGGCCTCGGCGTGGCTCCAGTGGTGAACGAAAGCAAACGCGCAGGCGACGTGCGCCAGATGCCACGCCAGGCCCAAGGTCCAGCCCCACCGGGCAAGCTTATTGCGCCGGGGAGTCGGGGCCCACAAGAGGAGCGTCAGCCAGGTCAGCATGACCATCGCCGCGGCTGCCAATGCGGTGCCGCGAACAGTGGAATATCGACCGTAGTATTGCCACCACCAAGACCAGTAGTGTTTGTCGGGCGGAATCTGCAGACCGTTACTGAAATTCGGAAACGGGCTGCCGCGGGCCGGTGGGTTCAGACTGACGACGACATACGGATGGCGCGACGCCGTCGAAAGCCAGGCCGCCAGGCCGCAGGCGATCGTCAGCAAGATCAGAATCGAGAACAGGCTGAATTGCGGGCGCTGCATCCCGGCCAGTTTAACCGGCGCCGAGTCCGGAGTGGAAATGACACGCCGGATCGATCGAACCAGGCCGGGCGAGTTGCCGGCGCAGCGGATTCGTCCAGCGAGCCGTGGGGCTTGTCCCCACGGTATGTGCGCGGGCATTGAGTTCGAATAGCTCCGAGACTGGTGCCAATGTGCCGCTCTGTCGTTGCACGGTCGACATAAACCGTGGGGACAAGCCCCACGGCTCGCTGGACCTGCGTGATGGCCAAGCCCAACTCTGCCGTCACACCGCCCGAAGCGATTCTTCCACGCGCCGAATGACGTCCTCGACGTAGCATCGCCGGCCGTCGAGATCGAGCGAGCCGCCGCCGGAAACCCACTTCTCGATCTTCTTATGGGCCGAGATCACCGTGCTGTGACTGCGGCGGCCGAAGAACTGGCCGATCTCGCTGAGCGCTGCCCGGGTGTGCTTACGGGCCAGAAACATCGCCAGCATCCGCGGATGCGCCACGGTCTTCGCCTTGCGGCCCGACTGCAAGCTCTCCGACTCCAGGCCGAACACCTCGCAAATCGCCTTGTCGATGTCGGCCAACCGCACGGCCCGGCCGCTGGTGTGGATCAGGTCGGCCAGCGCCTCTTCGGCCAGCGGCAGAGTGATCGGCCGGTCGTGGGCCATGCTCGTGGCTTGCAGTCGTTTGAGGGCTCCGATCAACTCCCGGGCGTGGGTCGTCAAATGTCCGGCGACGAAGGCGAGCACGTCCTCGGGCACGTGCATCTCCTGTTGCCCGGCCAATTGCCGCACGATGCCCAACCGGGTGGCATATTCCGGCGGCTCGCAACGGCAAACCGCGGCGCCCGCCAGCCGGGCGCCGATTTCCGGCCCCAGCGCTTCGAGCGCCGCCGGTGAGCGGTCGGCCGCCAGGACGAGTTGCTTGCCGGCGCCGACGATCGTGTCGATCGTGTGCAGCAACTCGACCAGCGTGGCCCGCTTGCCGGCGAAAAACTGAATGTCGTCCAGGATCAACAGCTCGACGTTGCGATACTTGCGGCGGAAGCTGGGCAAGCCGGCCCCGTGTAGTGCTTCAAGGAAATAGCTGGTGAACTGCTCGGCCGACAGGTAGATGGCCGTGGCCTGCCGGTGCGACTTCTTGAACGCCGACCAGATGCCTTCGAGCAAATGCGTTTTGCCCACGCCGTGCGGCCCATAGAACAACAGCGGCGAAATCGTCCCGCAGCGTTCGACGGCCAATTGAGCCGTCGTATGGGCCAGGCGATTGCTGTTGCCCACCACAAACGAGTCGAGCGTGGCGAACCGCCGCCGGGCAGTCACCTCGCCCTCGGCAGCGGCGATTTTGCCGACGGGTTTGACGGCAACGGTCGCAGCGGCGCCGGCGACTTCGCCGTTGGCAGCCGCTCGCGGTTCAGGCCCTGCCGACGGCACCTCGCTCCGGGCGGCGCGTTGAGCCGCGGCGATGCTCTCGTCGATGCGGAACTCGAGGGCCAGCGACTCGCCCAGGGCGTCGAGGCACGATTGTTCCAGGTCGCGGCGAAAATGGGTCCGCAACCAATCCTGATAAAAGCGGCTGGGCACGCCCACGGTCAGCGTTCCGCCGCGAATCGCCAGGTGCGTGCTGCGGCCGAACCAGACCTCGTAGCGGTCCTTGCCGACCCGATCGGCCAGCCGCGCACGCAGGGCCGAAACGATCTCCCTATCGTCGTGGGTCACTCCTGACCATCCTTTATGCGCACACCGCGACCGCCCAAAATATACCGTCGCGCTTGATCGATGGGATCAACCGTCGGCTGGGGGCCCGCGGCCTGCGCTCCAAGAATTGGACGCTGACGAACGGTGTCAGTCGTTGCGAACGTCCGCTGCTCGTGTCATCCGAGACGCCGATTTTACGATTGCTAGCACGGCTGTCAAAGGATCGGACCGCGACTCGTTTCGGCGGGCGGGGGAGGGCCCCGCCAAGCGACGGGATTTTCTCGGCAAACGTTGCTCCGGTGAGCCGACGGGCGGAGCGAAAAAAATTTCCTCACACGCCGCCGCGCGTGGACAAATTGTTTGCTCGGCGCAAGCCGGCTCACCCAGCGCTCACTCGACCCGTGTCTCAAGCCATTGGCGGGGAACAAGATGCACCACTCGTTCGGTGGGGGCGAGAAAATCCGCCGTCCTCACACGGCGTCCCAGACCCGCAGTTTCGCGGCGGTTTTCCCGCCTCCGCGACCAACCTAACACGTTTCGCCCCGGATCCGCAGCATCACCGTCCGCCGATCCCAAGCGGAAAAGCCCGACGCCGCGTAGGTCGCAATCGCCGGGGCATTGCCGGCGTCGACCGCCAACAGCAATCGGCCCACGCGAGCCCGGCGGGCCAGGAACTGCGCGTGGCGGATCGTCGCCAGGCCCCAGCCGCGGCCGCGCGCCTCCGGCACCAGGCCCACGTAGGCCACTTCCCACTGCTTGAGCGGAGCATGCTCGGCCAATAGCAGGCAGCCGACGTCGGTCTGACCGTGCCGCACCAGAAACCACCGCCCCGGGTCGAATGTGCCCGTCCCCCGATAACCGGCAATCACGTCCGTCATCGGCCGCACTCCGCTCAATCGCGGGCAATCTTGCGTATCGACGTAGGTTCGCTGGATGACGCTGGCCAGCCGGTCCTGCTTTTGGTCGCTGTACGGCTCGAATTCGATCGGGGCGACGGGCGGAGTTTCCGGAAACGCCCGAGTCTGGCTGGCCATGTACAGCAAATCGGCGTAATGCTCGAATCCAAACGCTCCGAGCAACTCAAAATCGTCGCCGTAGTCGGCCACCAGCAAGGCCTGGACGAGCTGCACCGCTCGCCCGTCGAGCGCGGCCAGGAGCCGCCGCAGCAGCAGGGCCGCCGTGGCGGCATCCTCGCCGGCGACGAGCTGCGGCAGCGACAAAAATGCAGTCCGGCCGGCCTGCAATTGCGCCGAGACTGCGCCAACCACCCGATTTTCGCGTCGGGCACAGACCAGCCCCTCCCAAAGTTCCGCTTGGATTGCAGCCTGGGCCTGCAGTCGGGCGATTTGCCCCTCGCGCTCGCCCCGCGGAACGTGCGCAGCGCCAGGAGCAGCGCATCCGGGCGTTCCCCGGGCTGCGGAAAATCGACGTCAAGTTGTGGATCCGTCGCCGACAAGGGGACCATCCCAGCTGGTGACCGGCAGCCGCCGCGCGGCGAGCAAAGTCGCTCCCCCCCAGGGGCGAGGAGTGCGGCGGGAACCTATAATGAACACGCGGATCATAGAGACCGCACGCCCATTCTCCCATATCGCTGGCCTACAAATTAGAGCGCGCCCGATGAATCGCTGCGTCACTTGGATCCTTGCGGTTGGTGGAATTTTGACGGCTTCGCTGGCGGTCGCCCAACCGGCGCTCGAGCGACTCGAAGAGCGGATTCGCCAGCAGGTGCAGGCCGCCAATCCCCCCGTCGGCAAACAGCCGGGCTACCTGGGCCTGGTCGCCGATGATCGCGAAGACCGCGGACGCGGAGCCCGGCTGATCGAAGTCGTGCCCGACGGCCCGGCGGCGAAGGCAGGACTCAAGGCCGGCGATCTGATCACGGCCGTCAACGATCAACCGGTGCGCGATCTCGACTCCATGCAGAAGCTGTTGGAAACACGCCCGGCGGGCGCCGTGCTCAACCTCAGCCTGACCCGCGACGGCGGCAATCGGCGAATTGCCGTGACGCTCGGCGAGCGTCCGCCGGCCGACAAGCGCCGCTTGCCACAGTTCGGCAAACAGCCCGACGAGCTTCCGCCGCCGGCCGCGAGCGTTCCGCCGGCAGGCAATCGTCCGCCGGCCGCTGGTCCGAGCGACGGCGGCGACAACCTGGTGATGCGTCCCGACCGCCCGCTATTGGGCATTCGCACGCTCCCGGTCACCGCCGAGTCGCAGCAGCAGTACGGCCTGCCCAATCTGGCCGGCGCTGGTCAACTTCGTCAATCCGGGTTCGCCGGCGGAGAAGGCCGGCGTGCCGCTCGGCGCCGCGATCGTGGCCGTCGACGGCAAGCCGGTCGAAAGTCCGCTCGCCCTGGCCGATCTGATTCGCCAGTTGAAGGTCGGCGCGACCATCGATCTGACTTGCATCGTCCGCGGGCAAGAGATGCACAAGCGAGTCACGCTGACCGCGGCCCCGCCCCAGCCCGAAACCCGGGCCAAGCCGCTGGCCAGCCCCGCCGACCTGCCGGCCGTCTCGCCGCCGGCCGTCTCGCCCCCCGGCTTCGTGCCGCAGGAGGCGCCCGCCTTGGGTCCACCTGGGATTCCCGCGAGCGACGATGCCCGCTTGGATGCGCTCGAACGGCGGATCGCCGAGCTGGAAGCACGCATCGAGAAGCTCGAAGCCCAGCTCTCGGACAAGCAGTAAGGCCGCCGGGCGACTCCGGACTTACGGCCGCTTGAGCGCCATCTCGATCTCGTAGCGCTTGTTCGGATCGTTCGACCGCAGCACCCGGGCTGGCCGAATCAGCAATTCGCTGTGCGACTTGCCCCAACTCTTGCGCTGGTAGAAGGCCAGGCCCGGATCGTCGACGATCACCCGTTCCAGCTTGTACTGGTTCGTGACGATCGTGATCAGCGGCCGGGGATCGCCGCTGGTGCCGTGGAAGATGATCCGATCGAGCTGCTGCTTCTTGTTGAAGTAATAGGTCAGCGAGCCGGCCAGGTCGCTTTCGCCCGTGCCCGTGATCAGTGGCACTCGGTAGCCGTGCAGGTCGAGCTCCGACAGGCCGGCCGAAACCCGCGGCCAGTGGGCGATAATCCAGGGCACCGTGATGTCGAACCGCATGACCTCGGCCAGCGTGTGGGGCGAGTCGGCCGACTGGCCCCCTTCATTGCCCGGGGTAGTCGGCGAACCGCGCCGCTCGTCGCTGGCGCTTGCCGGCCCCGTGCTCGAGACCAGAGTCCCAGCAGTCGCGCCGCCGGACGAATAGCCGGACGAGTATGTCGACGGCGAATTGCCGCCGGCCGCGGTCGACGGACTCGCCGACGAACCATAGCCCGCCGAACCTGTGGTCGACGATCCGGAGCCAGTGGTCCCCGATCCGGAGGCTCCATATGCGGCCCCGCCGGCTGCGGAGCTTCCATAGCCCGATCCGGAATAACCGCTGCCGCTACTGCCGCTTGTCGCATTGGTCGACGTCGAGCCGCTGTACGTCGAGCCGCCGCTGCTGGAGCTGCCCGAGTTTCCGTAACCGGAATAGCCCGCACTGCCGTCGTACGTGGACGAGACTTTCGTCGCAGTGGTCTTGCTGGGCAAGCTGGACGATCCGGCGCCGGCGGCGCTGCCCGCCGTTTCGCCGGTCTCGCTCGAATTGGCTGCCTGCTGTCCGAGTTGGGTCGTGGAGATGTAGGGGATTCCGACCGATCCGGTCAGCATCAGGATCAGGATCGTGTGACGGTTGAGTGACATGGCTGGTTTCCCCGGGGGCGGTGCCGCGTCGTCTTTCATCGGCCGCGGACGATCGGAGCGAACAGCGGGGCAGGGCAGGGCGGCGAAGTTCGTCGGCCGCGGCAGCCAACCGCGCGGCTTATGCCGAGCGCGGCGGGGAGCCAAACTAGACCGCGCCCTAAGACGGGCCTCAGTCGACTGGCGCTTTCCAGGAACCTGTCCGAGAACGGTCGGGGACTGTCCCAATTTTGCGAAGTGCGCGGAGCAAAATGGGACTGTCCCCCTCTCCGAGACCGTTCTCGGATAGGTTCCAAGGGAGACGACCGCCGCATGGCAGCCCGCAGAAGCGCCAGAATCGGTCAACTCGAGCCGATTCGGCCGCGTCCCAGATAGACGAGCGCGGCCAAGGCCGCCCAGGCCACGAGCCCCAGCCAGAATGGCCACCAGGCCGTAACGGGTGCCGCTGCGGAGACGGGGACTGGGATTGCGGCAGCTTCGCTCGACCGCTGGAGCGAAGCGGATTCGCGCTGAACCAAGGCTGCGACCAGCCCAGCCGCATGCTCGCGCACGCTTTGCCCGGGACTGGCCCCGTCCCCCGGCTCGATCGCGAGCGCGGCCAACATGTGCTCGGCCTTCTCGGGCGAGTATTTGCGGCGCAGCTGGGCGGCGTGGGTTTGGAACGATTCGGCCCGGGCGGCGCTGGCCAGGTCGGGCCAGCGGCGCAGCAGATGCCGCGGATTGTGCCGCAAAATGCGCGTCCGGCACTCGGCCGAGATCTCGGCCCAATCGAGTTCCAGCGCCGTTGCGCCGGCCAGCAGCAACAGTTTGTCGCGCACCAGCGGCTGGCCCCGGCGCTCGCTCGCCCGAGCCAGTTGCAAGTAGGTCAGCAACAGTTCTTCGAGCCGCGGCATCGGCTGGAGTCGCTTTGGTGCGCGGTAAGGATCGGCGGGCGCGAGTTGTCCCGCCGGGACGCCAAGTATACCATGAGGCCCGCACCTCGAAATCACACTCGGTTCTCCTCTTGCTCCCGCTCGGCCATGCTGCAATCCTCTCCCGCCCCGACTCTGCGCAGCTCGCCGATTACCAGTGGCTTGTCGGCCCGGAGGCCGACGCGCTGCTCGCCGCCCTGGGCCACGAATCCGACCCGCTGGCGGTCGCCAAACGGCTGCGGGGCGATTTGTCGGCGGAGCGCGTCCGGCTGGTCCTGGAGCAAACGCGGCTCCGGGCCCGGGCTCGCAGCAAGTTCGCGCTCGCCGAGCGCTTGTTCTTCACCTCGCTCGGCCTGGAGCAGGCCACCGACCAATGGGTCGCGGCGTACAAGGCCCAGCGGTTTGGCGTAGGCGCCCCCGTGGTCGATCTGTGCTGCGGCATCGGGGGCGATTTGATGGCCCTGGCCGAGCGCGGGCCGGTCGTGGGCGTCGACCGCGACCCGATCGCGGCATTGCTCGCTCACACCAACTGCCAGCGAACACTGGCCGCCCGCACCGATCCGCAGCCGAGCGACGCCGCCGGCGCATTCGCCGTGGAGACGCACGCTGCGGACGACTATCGGCTCGCGGCCGAGTCCGCCTGGCACATCGATCCCGATCGGCGGCCGGAGGGCCGCCGCACCACGCACGCCGAGCTGCACGATCCGCCGCCGGAGGCGATCGATCGCCTGCGGACCCAATCGGAACAGGGCGCCGTCAAGCTGGCTCCGGCGGCCGTCGTGCCCGAGGGGTGGATCCGCGAGGGCCAGCTCGAATGGATCAGCTTCGCCCGGCAATGCCGGCAACTGGTCGTCTGGTTTGGGCGGCTCGCCTCGGCCGCCGGCCGGCGCAGCGCAACCCTCGTCGATCGCCAGCGGGGACCGGTCCGCAGCGTGGTCGGCCAGGCCGGGTGCGAGCTGAACGTTGCGCCGCGGATCGGACGCTTCGTTTTCGAGCCCGACCCGGCGGTCCTGGCCGCCGATCTGACGGGCGAGCTGGCTCACGAACTCGCCCTGGCGTCGATCGCCGCCGGCGCCGTCTATCTGACCGGCGACGAGCCATTGCACGATCCGGCCCTCGCGGCCTTTGAGGTGATCGACGTCGTGCCGCTGGACGTCAAACGCTTGAAAAAAATGCTTCGCAGCGGCGGCTTCGGCCGACTCGAGGTAAAAAAACGCGGCGTGGAACTCGACCCGGCGGCGCTAACCAAACAGCTGAAAGTGCCGGGCGAACACGCCGCCACGCTGCTGGTCACGCGCCTAGAGCAGCGGGTCGTGGCAATCCTCGCCCGCCGTTCCGCCACCTGAAGCCCGACAAAACAAGCGATCCGCGCCAGCCTCCTCGCCCTTCCATGTAGAGGCCGGGTGAGGGTTCTTCGTGTGTGCCTTCGCGCCCTTACGAGGAAGGTTCACCGCCGAGTACGCGGAGGATCTAAAGAGGACAACAATCTTTCCTGGCGTACCTCGGCGTCCTCTGCTTACTCTGCGACCTCGCCTGAACTTCGCTGAGTCTGTCGCAATGCAGGGCGCTCGCTGAATTGCCGAGGCAATGAATTCTTTCTCTTCCTTGCCGGCGCGTCCTCTGCGACCTCTGCGACTTTGCGGTTAATTCTCCTCGTATCGCTCGTGCGCAGCCCCGCAATGACAAACGCTTCTGTACCTTGCCGGCGAGTCCTCCGCGTCCTCTGCTTACTCGGCAACCTCGCCTGAAAGTCGCTGAGTCTGTCGCAATGCAGGGCGTCTCGCTGACTTGCCGAGGCAATCAATTCTTTCCCTTCCTTGCCGGCGCGTCCTCTGCGACCTCTGCGGCTCTGCGGTTAAACCTCCTCGTATTGCCCGCGCAGCCCCGCCCAGATCGTAGCGCGATCAAAGAAAGGCAAGATGGCGTGCCGCCGCACGGCAGCGGGGGCCGCGGCTGTTCAAGTTTGTAAAAAAGAAAACGCTCCGCGCCCCGCCCGGTCGATGCCGGTGGCATCTGTATACCGGGCAGCGGCACGCCCTGGAGTGACAGTCCCGTAGGGGCCAGTGTCCCTACCCCTGGATCCCGCCCCGGCTGGTGGTGCCGGCCGGGGCGCGATTGACCGGAGCCTCCGAGCGTTCGTTTTTCGAATCGCTCGGCGGTAGTCCGGCCCTTGCGGTCTGCACTTCACCCGCGTGCACCGCGAGACACTGACCTGGGCTTCCGGAAGGCACGCGCGTCGGTCTTGCCCCCACGAGGGGAGCAGCGGCTGAAGGCCCGCGCGGGCGTGGTAGTTGGCCCGGACGAGTTGCAACAGTCGCTGCCAATGAGCCAGTCCGAGACGGTCGGGGACTGTCCCGATTTTGCGAATTGCAAAATGGGACCGTCCCCTTCTCCGAGACCGTTCTCGGATCGGCTCAAGCAGACGCGAGAGGGTTGGTCGATCCGCGGCTGCTCGCGCAGCGTCCGTCTTTGCCACGCTGCACGCATCGCCTTGGATCGCTTGTCGCGCCGCTCCTAGTTCGGGCTTTACGGCTTCGTGTAAGGCCGGCTTACCACCGGAACCGCTGCCGACCTTCGGCCAGGCCCGGCAAATGGGCCCGCTTCGCTCGACATCGAACTCCGTTGGCTCACCGACGATGCACGACTCCGCCTTGCCCGTTGCGGCCGGAATTCGCAGCCGCTGGCAAGGCTCGGTCGCCCCGCTTGGGAGCAAGTGCGCCAAGTTCGGCCGGGCACCGCGGGCCCAAGAACTAGCAGCCCGTTGAAATTGTGCGTTTCCAGGCGGCCGGCGCGAGGGCCGGCCAAGCCCAGGCGACGAAGCCGGCCGACCGATTTGGGACCGCGAGGACGCGCATCGACTTCCAGACGATGTTCCAGACCGCACAAATGTGAAGATAAACAAGCGCGGCAAGGTCCCCCGCGGACTGTAGGCCCCGCGGCGTGCCCATGCCGAAGAGCTTGCGCATGATGCGGCCCAAGTTGCGCCGCCACCTGTAACAAGTAACGTTTCGAGACCTCTAACATTCCATGCAACCAACAACGCCTCGCTCCGCCGGTCTCGCACACATGAGCGAACGTGCGCTCAGTCAGCTCGCTGCGCCGGCGCTGGAGTTTCTTGTTGCGCTCGGTCTGCACACGCCGATGGTTTGCGGTGATCGCCTGCCGCTCGGCCGGAGTGTGATCGCTCCACTTCCACGGCTCCTTACGCTTCTTCTCGGGAATGTATGTGCGAATGCCGAGCGTCTGATTGACCGTCGTCAGTTGTTCCGCCGCGTGGTAGCCCTTGTCGGCTACCACCTCTTCGATGTTCGCTTCGCTGCCCGCCTCGATCACGTTCAACTGGGCCTGCACCAGACTTTCGGCCAGCGTCTCAGTGTCGGCCCGCGTGCCCTCGTAGATCGCAGCCGAAAGCACCAGGTCGGTGTCCAGGTCGACCACGTGCTCAGCCTTGTATGCCGGGTGGGTCGTGCCGTCTTTCATTTTTGTGAAGCGGCTTTCCGGGTCGTTTGGCGACTGCCAATCGTCGTTCGAGACCTTCTTGTCTTTCCGCTTTTTGTCGAAGCGGCGCAGCTCTTCGTCGGTCGGATTCTCGATGCCCGCCTCCGCCGCCAGGCCGCGCAGATACGTCTTCCAATCCTCGCCCGTGTCGCGCCGCACGATGCTCTTCATGGCCGCGTCGGCTTCCAGCAGCGTCGAATCGACCGCCACGGTTTTGCCCCGCAGCAGGCTCTTCTCGGCGGCGATCTTGAGCACGAACTGGAACATCGCCTCGTGTACTTCCAGCGGCAGCCGCACGTGAATCCGCGACAGACTGGAGTGGTCGGGCGTCTCCTCATGCACCGGCACGCCCAAAAACTCGGCCAGCGAGCGGCTGTCGTGACAGCGCCAGGCGATGCCGCGCTGCGAACTGATGCCCTCGAAGTAACCGACCAGGATCATGCGAAAGTACACGCCCGGCGGGATCGATTCGCGGCCCATCTTAGCGGCGTAATATGGGCGCAGAGCACTTCGAGCCAGGCGTCGAAGCCGGCTTCGGCCAGCAATTGGTTCAGTTTTTTGTAAAACGGGTGCCCGGGGGACTTGGGCAGCTCCGTGGTGGCGATCCAGGCCGATTGTTGTTCGTGCTTGCGTTTGCCAAGAGCCATGCGTGTGCATCCTGCGGTGAGCGAGCCGAATTCCGCCGCCAGGATACCACGGCCGTCAAGCGGACTTTTTCAACGGGCTGTTAGCCGACGGATTTGGGACGAGCCGTTGGCGTTCCTCACACCGGCTGCGCGATCATAGCGGCCAGGAATTCGCTGGCCACCCGCCGTGCTCACCGGCGCCCTGGAGCGCCTCCGATCCCGTCTTCTCGCCCGGCCGGCCCTCTGGCCGACTCGGCTGTGCGAATAATCGCAGAATCCCACGAGATTTCAAGCGCGTTTGTGAGCCACTCACGCCAGCCCTAAAATACGGGCGAGTTCGCCAGCCGATGTTGACTGCGGCCAATTTGACTCCCGTCTCGTTTAGTTCACCCGTCGAGCGCCGCAGAGGAGAGCTGCTGACAAGAGACAACTGCATGATCCCATCGAGAGAAATTGAGTATTGGGCTTCGCTCGGCAATGTTGACCGTGTTCGCGCGGCAATAGACGCTGGGCATGATGTCAACGAGCGTGGCGACGCCGGCTATACGCCATTGCACGCGGCGGCGGAAAACGATCACTGCGCGGTTGCCGAGATCTTGATTGCAGAGGGAGCCGACGTTAACGCGGCGCTCGATTGCGGGATGACCGCTCTTGAATTGGCGATTCAAGCTGGAAGTACGGGCGTTGCGCGTATTCTGCGAGACCTTGGGCGCGGCCGGACGACTGAATGCGAGGAAAACTAAAGGTGACGGGAGTGAATGGCACTTCCCGAGCGGGTAACTCGTTGTGGTCGAATGATATAGACGCAAAGGCCATCCGTGCGTAGATGAGTGTTGTCGAGTCAACTCATGAAGCACGGAGGCCTTCGCGATGTGGAAGTCTATCGCCACTTGGGTTTCGCACCAAGTCCGAGCGGAACGAAATCGGCTGTCGGCCAGCGGCGGCTTGCCATTTTCGGAGCTGCTGCCAGCAGCCACGGTCGAGCGCGTCCTGTTCGAGGAGCAGGGCCGGCGACGAGACTGCTTGTACTCGTCGAGGGTGACCTTGTGGACCTTTCTGTCGCAGACGCTGTGCCCCGATCACTCCTGTCGCCAGGCGGTGGCCCGGCTGCGGGCGTTCTTGACGGCCGACGGCCAGCCGCCCTGCGCCGCCCAGACGGGACCCTACTGCAAGGCCCGCCAACGGTTGCCGGAGAACGCGTGTGCCCGCCTGGCGCACGACGTGGGTCAGTCGCTTCACCAGCGCACGACCGACCCGCGGCTGCTCGGCGGCCGGCCGGTGAAGCTGGTCGACGGCACGACGGTGAGCATGCCCGACACGGCGGCCAATCAGGCGGCGTATCCGCAGTCACGCTCGCAGCAGCCGGGGTTGGGATTTCCGATTGCCCGCGTGGTGGCGCTGTTGTCGCTGGCCAGCGGCGCGGTGCTGGATGCGGCGATCGGCCCGTACGCCGGCAAGAACACGGGCGAAACCGCCCTGTTCCGGCAGTTGTGGCGGAGCTTGTTTCCGGGCGACGTCGTGGTCGGCGACCGCTATTTCGCCTCGTATTGGGACCTGGTGCTGTTGGCCATGTGCGACGTGGACAGCGTTTACCGGCAACACCAACTGCGTTTGAGCGAACGTCTGCGCGTCAGGCGGTTCGGCCCGGACGATTGGCTGCTGCGGCTGCCCAAGCCCCAACGCCCGCCCTGGCTGGACCAGGCCAGCTACCGGCGGATTCCCGACTCGCTGCTGGTCCGCGAAGTGCGTTTCCGGGTGCGGGTGCGCGGCTGGCGGGTCCGGGCACTGACGCTGGTCACGACCTGCTGCGACGCCGAGCAGTATTCCGTGGAGCAACTGGCGCGCGTGTATCACGGGGCTGGCAGGCAGAGGTGGACTTGCGTTCGATTAAAGTCACGATGCAGATGGATGTGCTGCGTTGCAAGACGCCGGCCATGGTTCGCAAGGAACTCTGGATGCACCTCTTGGCCTACAACCTGATTCGCAGCGTGATGGCCGACGCCGCCGAACGGGCGGCGCACTACCCGCGCGACGTGAGCTTCAAGGGTGCGCTGCAAACGCTCACGGCGTATCGACCGCTGATCGAACGATCCACAGCCGCGGAGCTGCCCGCGCTCTACGAAGACATGCTCGCGGCCATCGCAGATCACATCGTCGGGAATCGTCCGCATCGCTACGAACCGCGGGCCATCAAACGTCGCCCCAAAGAACACGACCGACTGACCATCCCGCGCCGGGAAGCGAAGCGACGTTTGGCCGCATGAACTTACGACTTCGGGAAGTGCCATTCGTGACGGGAGTCATTGTTTTTGACTCCCGTCCCCTTTGATTCACTCCTTTGATTCACTCTTTAATTCACTTCGGCCACCAGAGTAGCCTGGGCTAAACGAATGAAGGTCATCTTCTGCTGTGATCCGCTCGAACCGAAACTGCCTGATTCGGCATTTCGGCATGAGGCCGCCGCTGCTGACCGGCTTGGGTTCGAAGTCGCCTTGATCGATTTCGAGCTTCTGGTGAACGCCGACGATTCCGCCAAGGCGACACGTCGGGTGTCAGCAGGCAGCGGCGCCGAGATTGCCGTTTACCGTGGCTGGATGCTCAAGCCGAAACAATACCAGCAGCTATTTGATGCCCTGCTCCCCAGGGGCATCCAACTAATCAATGATCCCACCGCCTATCGCAATTGCCATCATCTGCCCGAATCCTACCCGAAGATCGAAGGGCATACGCCAAGGTCAGTCTGGATACGAGTGGACGGCCAACCGCCGATGGATTGGGTGATGCAACTGCTCCGGCCATTCGGCTCGGCCGCCATTATCTTGAAGGACTTTGTGAAGTCTCGAAAGCACGAGTGGAACGAGGCGTGCTTCATTCCTTCGGCATCGGATCAAGCGGCCGTTGAACGAGTCGTTCGCCGTTTCCTGGAATTGCAGAACGACGACCTAAAGTGAAGGGCTGGTATTTCGAGAGTTCGTCGAATTCGAGCCGCTGACGACTCACGACCGCAGTGGGATGCCGCTCACGAAGGAGTTTCGGCTATTCTTTCTGGACGGAGCAATTCTCTTTTCGTGTCAGTATTGGGATCAAGGAGACTACCGTGACCTCCAGCCACCGCTGGATCGATTTGTCGACGTTGCCTGCTCGGTCGAAAGTCGTTTTTTCTCAATGGATGTAGCTAAGCGTCGAGACGGCGACTGGATGATCGTCGAACTCGGCGACGGACAGGTCGCTGGTCTGCCAGAGAAGGCCGACGTAGATGGGTTTTATCGGTCGCTTGCAGGGCGATGGCCGACGTAGGGAGGGAAAACCGCCAGGAACCGAATCTCGTAACGGTTCCTGACATCCTGACGCTTTCCGGCCCCACCATTGCCGGTTCCGGTCAGGGGTCGCCGGCTCCGCCGTCGCGGGCGGGCTAAGGTCCCAGATGTACCTCCCGGACCGCCGCTCGGATAGGATAGCAGTCACCGACCAGAAACCCGAATCCCACACAGACGCAGGCTGCGACCATGCCACAAAAACTATCTCGGCGCCGATTCGTCCGCTCTGCCGCTGCAATCGGAATCGGCCTGCCAACGATTCTACCGGGGCGAATTTTCGCGGGCCCGGTGCCGTCCGAGCGATTGTCCTTTGCGTGCATTGGCATCGGCGGCCAGATGCGCGGCTACCTGATCCCGGAGCTCGGCAAGATCGATCAGCAAATCGTGGCCATTTGCGATGTCGACCAGCGGCAGCTCGACAGGCGCGGCAGATCAAGGGACTGAGCGACGCCAGAGCGTATCACGATTATCGCGAGCTGCTCGATCGAGAGTCGGGCGTCGACGCGGTGATCGTCGCCACGCCGGACCATTGGCACGTGCCCATTTGCCGGGCGGCTTTGGAAAGCGGCAAACACGTGTATTGCGAAAAGCCCCTGGCCCATTCCGTGGCCGAATGCCGTGCTTTGGAGAAGCTTGCCACGAGTCATCCAAAGCTGGCCACCCAGACGGGCAACCAGGGCTGCTCGACCGAGGGTTTTCGGCGGAGCTTCGAGGTCATTCAGTCCGGCCTGCTGGGCCAGATCAGCGAGGTGCATGTCTGGCATCCGGCGCACAGTTGGCCCAATGGAGTCGATCGTCCCGCCACGAGCGACCCGATTCCCGCGGGGCTCGACTGGGATTTCTGGTTGGGCGCGGCTCCGACGCGCCCCTACAACAACGAGATCTATCATCCGGGCAAGTGGCGCGGCTGGTACGATTTTGGCGGCGGTTCGATGGCCGACTTCTGCTGTCACGGTTTCCAGCTTGCCTACCGGTGGTTCGAACTCGATGCTCCGACGCGCATCGAAGCGACGGGCGAAGGCTTGGGGCACGAATCGTATCCCACCCGTTGCCAGGTGACGTTCGAATTTGCAGCCAAGGGGAAGCGGGGACCGGTCAAACTGTACTTCTACTCCGGCGACAAGAACTTTCCGCCCGACCACGTCACCCGAGGCCCGGTGGACTCGACCGGGTGCCTGATCGTCGGCAGCGAAGGCACGCTCTCCGCCGGCCTTTGGAACACCGATTGCAATGTCCGCCTGAAGAACGCCGCTGAATTCCGCGGCGCCGATCAGCCCGAAGTGGCCGGGCTGGCGAAGACGCAACCCCGGATCGATACCGAAGTGCTCAAGTGGGACCCACGCCGCGCGGCCCAGGGCCAACGTCCGCGCTGGAGCCAGGTGAACAACTCGCACATGTTCGAATGGGTGCTGGCCTGTGCCGGCGACACCAAATCGTACTCGCCGTTCGAGATCGGTGCCCGCATCACCGAAGTTGGAATGCTCGGCGTGTTGGCGCTGCGGATGCAAAAGCCGATCGTGTGGGACGCGGAAAAACGTCAAGCCGTCGGCCTTGCCGAGGCCGATGCAATCATCGACCCTCGACCCGCGACCGACAGGTATTTGCCGCGTTAGCGCTCGGCCGGCGTCGCGTGGGCCTGGCAGCCTGTGGGGTGAATAAGTCGCGTGCATGACGGCCGCGCGGCGGCGTGGAGCAGGGCAGACCCTCACCCTGCCCTCTCCCTAAAGGGCGAGGGGTTCAGCGGGCTGCACGCCGAATGCTCAGCGGAGATCGGGCTGCTTGAGCGACGTGCGCGATGCGCCCTTGGGAGCAGAGTTGCCGACGGCAGAGTTGCGGGCGGCAGAGTCGGCTTTGCCCGGCGCTGTGGCGACGGAGTCGGTCGGCAGCAGCTCTTCGGTGAATCGCGTCAGATAGTGCATGCTGCTCGCCGCCCCGCTGAAACCGACGACTGCGCCGGTCGGCGTCCATCTGCTGGCCGACGACGCGGCCCCGATCGATATCGAACTTCAGCGTGCCGTTGGTCATCCGCTGCACCAGCTGGGCTTCGATCGCCGGGTCGCTCAGCGGCGCGAGCACCTGCGTGTCGACCTGGATCGTGGCCAGACCGTCGGCGACCTTCTCGAGCGTGAATTGCTGCCGGGTCGGAATCTTCTTCGAGACCCCGCCGTGCAGGATCACTTCGATGTCGAGCGGAACCGTCCAGACGTGACCCACTGGCACCGGCTTGGCGGGCAACGGCAAGGCGATCGGGGCGGTGTTGACCGTCGACTGCGGGTTGGCGTCCTTGCGTTCGAGAATATTGCCCCGGGCGTCGATCGTCACCTCGCTCAGCGGCACGCCGACGGCTTTGGCGACGTCTTCGTAGCCCGGCGGCGGATTCTCGTCGGTCTGGCTGTTGTAGCGGACTTCCTGCCGCCCCTGGGTCTTCTGCCACATGTCGATGCTTTCGACCGAGTGGACGAACTTGATCCGCTCGGCCGACGCCTCGCTGATCTTCCAGACTTTGACCGAGATCGAGCGGGTTTCGGCCGTTTGATTCGTGCCTTTGATCGTCGAATCGACCGCCGCCCGATGGACCACCTGCCAGCGGAGCACTTCGCCCGGCTCGAACTTGTATTTGAGGTCGTACGCCTCGCCGCTCTCGCCCGGTTCGGCGGCCGACGATTCGGCTTTCGGTGCGGCCTTCGATCCGGCCTTCGGCGCGGCGCTGGCGGGCGAGCTGCAGAGCGCGATGCCCAGCGCACAGGTCAGGGCCAGCGCCGAGCGCAGCGGAGAGAGGTCCAACATACTCGCATCCTTTCGAGCGTGGATATTTTCGTTCAGCCGCGGCGTCCGCCGCGCAGTTTCAAGGTCCGGGGCTCGACGGCAGTCGCCCGCCCCAGCCCAGCTTCTCGCGCAAAGTGCGGTAGTAGCTATGGCCGGGGGCTGCTAGCAGCTTGAATCTCGCCTCCGCCCGGACGACGCGCACCCGATCTCCCGCGGCCAGCCGGCCGGCGACGATTCCATCGACCACCAGCGAGGTCCCCTCGTGCGGCCGGGGCACCACCAGCTCATACACCCGCTCGGCCGCATCGACCACCGGCCGATTGGTGAGCGTGTGCGGGCAAATCGGCGAAACGACGAACGCTTGCAAGTCCTGTCGCAGAATCGGCCCGCCCGCGGAAAGATTGTGCCGCGGTCGAGCCGACGGGGGTGCTCAGGATCAAGCCGTCGCAACTATAGGTAGTTACGTGTTCTGAGTCAACGTAAAGTTCGACGCTCAACAGCGCGAACGGCGGCACCGGCCAAGATGGCGACTTCGTTGAGCCCCAGCCGCTCGGCGATCGCGACTCCACCGC
Organism: uncultured Planctomycetaceae bacterium; assembly: GCA_963828155.1. Classification (GTDB taxonomy): domain Bacteria; phylum Planctomycetota; class Planctomycetia; order Pirellulales; family PALSA-1355; genus CAWCAX01. The sequence continues at coordinate 542,495 of CAWHDQ010000001.1, read as the reverse complement.
GCTGCAAGCTGCAGTCGAACATCAGGTGCTCGACCACGGGCAGCTGGCCCGCGCAGATCGCGGGGAGCTGTGCCAGCAACTCGGCGGGCGAGACATCGGCCAGGAAGCCGACCTTGCCCAGGTTGATCCCCAGGACGGGCCGCTGGCGGCGCCCCATCTGCCGGGCCGCGCGGAGGATCGAACCGTCGCCGCCGAGCACGAGCGCCAGATCGAAATCGACGCACGACAGATCGAGGCAGTCGCCGAGGTCCACGAGCTCGGTCGCCGCGTGCTGAGCGACCAAGGGCAACAGCCGCCGCGCTTCGCGGAGCATTTCCTCGCGCTCGCCCGAGACCAACAGCGCGATCCGCTGCGGCACTGCAGACTGCGGCACTGCAGACTGCGGCACTGCAGACTGCGGCACTGCAGACTGCGGCACTGCAGACTGCGGCACTGCAGACTGCGGCACTGCAGACTGCGGCACTGCAGACTGCGGCACTGCAGACTGCGGCACTGCAGACTGCGGCACTGCAGACTGCGGCACTGCAGACTGCGGCACTGCAGACTGCGGCACTGCAGACTGCGGCACTGCAGACTGCGGCACTGCAGACTGCGGCACTGCAGACTGCGGCACTGCAGACTGCGGCACTGCAGACTGCGGCACTGCAGACTGCGGCACTGCAGACTGCGGCACTGCAGACTGCGGCACTGCAGACTGCGGCACTGCAGACTGCGGCACTGCAGACTGCGGCACTGCAGACTGCGGCACTGCAGACTGCGGCACTGCAGACTGCGGCACTGCAGACTGCGGCACTGCAGACTGCGGCACTGCAGACTGCGGCACTGCAGACTGCGGCACTGCAGACTGCGGCACTGCAGACTGCGGCACTGCAGACTGCGGCACTGCAGACTGCGGCACTGCAGACTGCGGCACTGCAGACTGCGGCACTGCAGACTGCGGCACTGCAGACTGCGGCACTGCAGACTGCGGCACTGCAGACTGCGGCACTGCAGACTGCGGCACTGCAGACTGCGGCACTGCAGACTGCGGCACTGCAGACTGCGGCGCTGCGGAGCGCGCCGAACTGGCACTCGAGGCAGCGGCGCTGGGACGGTCGACAGGCGGCGGAGTCATGGCGATTGATGATAGGCGCCCCGCCGATAGCGGGCAAGCAAGACGCGCCGCGGCGCGGCGAGCGCCCGAGTTTTTACCCCATCGCTACAAGCGGACTCGATTTCCGGAATCTCGCACGGCGCAGCCTGAAAACGCTGGTTTTCGCCGCGCGCGATTTTGCATAATCGCTCTTCGGCGGTCTCACGAAGAGCCGCCTGGGGCAACCTGGCTGCTGCGGTCGACGACTGTTCTCCGCTGGCGCTGCCTGACAGCGCCGGCGCGACGGTTCTCCTCCTTCCGGCTTCGCGCGGCGGGTTCCCGGCGTACCTCGACTCGACTGCGGTTACGGATGGAAAAGGTGACGCATGTCTCACTTCTCGCCTGCGCCAGTGGCGCACGACGGCCTGTCAGGCCTGGCAGTTTCTCGGCTGCCCCAATGGACTCCGTTTGTTTCGCGCAAATTTCCCCGGCCGCGGCCGCGGTTGCTCCGGCCATCTGCGGAGCGGACCAGCTCCGCGCGGCAGTCGCGGCCGTGTTCGGCGCCAATGACCAGGTGCTGTTCGAGCTGGCGGACGACCCGCGGCGCCGGCGCGCGGCGAACCGGCGCTCGAGCCGCTGCGGATCGACGTGGGGACGGTCGGCCCCGGCGCGCCCGCTTCGCTCAAGCGGTTGATCGCGGCCCTCGGCCGAGCCGAAGCGAAAGCCGCGCTCGGGGCCGAAGATTGGGTCGTTCTCGTGGCCGACCGCTCGGCGCTCGATTTCCACCAGGCACTCGAGCTGATTCAGCAGCTCGACCCCGTGCGCCGCTTCTTGCTCGTCTGGTGCGGCGAACCGGCAACTGCCGACGACCGGCAGAGCGAAGCGGGCGCGACGCGTGGGCTGACTCCCGCCGCCAACCCCGGCGATGGGTGCGACGCCGAGCGGCTGACGTCCGTTTTGCGGTGGCTGAAGGCGCACGCCCAAACCGCGATCCTCGACCTCGCCGCCCAGCAAGTCCTGCTGCACGACGAGACCACGGCCGCCGATGCAACCGCAACGGAAATCGCACGGCAAAATGGCGCGGCGCCCCTGAACGGGACCCGCGCTTCCCGTGAGTCCTCGGGAGTGAGCGAGCGCAATGCGCCGCTCGCGGCCGCGGTCGACGCGATCGCTCAGCAGCTCATGGCCGATCGCCGCACCGTGGTCGTGGCGCTCGACCCGCCGCGCGAGATCGCCCGCTTGTCGGAGCGATTCGCCGAGCGCACTACTTCGAAATTCCCGTGGCCGATGCGGACGCGCTCGCCTGGTGTGCCGGCCTGGCGGACGGCGGTTGCCGACCCATCCTTTGTGCGGGGCCAGGGGCACTGGCCCGCAGTTTGCCGATCCTGGCCGACGAGATTTTTCGGCCGCAGCACGCGGCGACGCTCGTCGTGTTCGAATCCGGCGTGGCGGAGAGCCACGGATTTGCCGACGGCCTGGCGCTGCTGCGGCTCCTACCCGAGGCTCCGCTGCTGGCGCCGTCGGCCGGCGAGTTCGACCAGGCGCTGGCCTTTGCACTGGCGTACGACGGGCCGGCCTCGATCTGGTGCCAGGGCGCTACCCGGGCTGAGCCGGGGCGATCGTCGGCGAAGGGTTGCCCGGCGCCCGGCGCCCGGCCCGGCTGGCAATTTGGCCGAGCCCAAACTTCTGGCTCGGGCAACGACGTGGCCCTGGTGGCCTGGGGCGAAACCGGCACCGCCGCGGTCCGCGCGGCCGAGCTGCTTGCGCAAAGTGGACTCGGCACGGCTGTGGTTCAGGCCCGGTTCTTGCGCCGCTCGATGCTGAATCGATCGCGGCCGCGGCCCGCGCGGCGGCCGTTTGCCTGGTGCTCGACGATCCGCGGACCGAAAGCGCCTTCGCGGCGGAGGTGCTGCAATTGCTGGCCGAGGCCGGCGTCGCGACGCCGACGTCGGTGGTGCGGCTCGACCAGCAAGTTGCCGCGGTTGACGTGCAGAACTGGCAAGACCGTCTGGCCTGGTCGGTCGTCGAGCGTTGTCGCTGGCTGGCTGAACCGGTCAAGCCGGAGCTGCGGACCAACGTGGCCGGCGCAGCCGGCCGAGGCCGCTTGCTCGGCGGCGACCAGTGGCTGGCTGCAGTTGTTCGGCGCGGCGGCGGTCGACGTGCCCGCTGCCGCCAATGGCCGCGCACCAACGGCCCCCACGGTGCGATCGCTTTCACCGGCACTGGCGCCCGATCCGGCACAACCGGACGCGGCCGAGCTGGCCGCGGAGCAGCGCCAGATCGCCCAAGTCGAGTTCAGCCCGGCGGCGTGGGAGTGGATTCGCCAGTACGAGATGGTGGGAAATCGCAACGTATATTTGTGGCGCTGGTGCCTGCACGGACTGCGCTTAACGACTTTGCCCTGCGTCGAACCTGGGCTGTGCGCGCATCTCTGCGACACCAAATTGCTGTCGATCGTATTGTGCGTCCTGCTGGACGACGTTGCCGACCATCATGGCCGGGCGCCGTTCCTGGACCATTTGTTGGAGCCGCCGTGGGACGCATCAAACCTGCCCGACTGGCTCGGCGGCCGCGAACGAATTCATGCCGAAATCACCCGGGGGTTGTGGAACGAGTATCTGCAGCGGGTCGCCGGATATCCCCTGTACGAGGCGTACGAGCGGGTCCTGCGGTTCGACCTGCTGCAATTTCTCAACTCGATGCGTTACTCGCACCTGGTCAATAGCCAGCCGACGTTACTGAACCTGTCCGAGCACGACGTGTACACCTCGCACAACATGATGATGGTGAGCTTCGCGACCACCGACCTGATGTGCAGCCCCGGGTTTCCCAGGGAGCAAACCGGCGCACTGCGCGAAACGGTCTGGCATGCGCAGTGCATGGGCCGGATCGGAAATCTGCTCAGCACCTGGCGGCGGGAAATCGCCGGCCGCGACTTTACCAGCGGAATTTTTGCCCGGGCCCTGAACGAGGGGGACGTGACCCGCGAACAGCTGGAATGGGGCCGAGCGGAGGACATCGCGCGGGCGATCGCGGCCGGCGGCCACGACGCTTATTTCCGGCGGAAATGGCGCGAACACCGCGATCAGTGCCACCGCGGCGCACGGCGCGTGCCCGCGCTCGACTTGCGCGACGTGCTGCGCGGTCACGACCGATTCTTTGCCATGCACTTAGGCAGCCAGGGTCTCATTTAGCCACCGGTTTGCGGCCGAAAGTCCGAACCACCTGACGATCTCGCATGTCCGACGCATCCTCCGGAACGCCGCTGACCACCCGCCTGCTGCGGCGTTTCTCCGCGCATTACATCCTCGTGATGATGTGCGTGACGCGGGTGTTCGCCTTTGCGATCGGCGGGCTGTGCATCGTCTACGTCAATCTGACCTTCAACTTGTCGCTGCACACCCAAGGGCACTTCGAGGTGGCGGCCTGCTGGGTGATCCTGCTCGCGGCAGTGCTAACGGTCTGGCTGGCGCTGTGGGAGACGAAGGCCCTCCGGCACGTGCTGCGGAGTTGCCGCGCAGGCACCCCCGTCGAGCTTGACGTCGCGGTGCGCGCCGGCGCGAGGTGGTGCTGTTTCCGGGCCGGCACGCGCTGCACGAGGCGCTGCTTGATCCGGTCATCACGGTCGTGCCGCTGTGCGCCGTGCTGCACTGGTTGGACGGGGCCAGCATTTCCGTAATGTTGCAAGTGGCGATCGCCGGCTTCCTCGGTCTGTCGGCGATCGTCATGACCACCTTCTTCATGAGCGAGCAGTGGTTACGGCCCGTCGCCACGTACCTGGTCGATCAGGGCATTCCGATTCCCTTCGACGAATTGCCCACCAGCCGGCTGCATCGCCGGCTGAACGTCTGCTTCACCCTGACCGTGGTCGTGACGGGCCTGATGATCGGCGCGCTGGCTAATCAGCGGGGCATGCACATCATCAGCCATCCCGAGCAGCAGGCCGAAACCGTCGCCAGCCTCCGCGAACACACGGCTTACATCATGGTGTTCGCCATCGTGCTGGGCGTGTTCCTGTCGCGGATGCTCTCGAATTCGATCGCCAACCGCGTGCAACTGATGTTGCAAGCAATGAAACGCGTGCAGCAGGGCAATTTGCGCGAACGCCTCCAGGCGCACGGCAACGACGAAATCGACATCCTGGCCCGGCAGTTCAACGCGATGGTCGAGCAACTCGGCCGCAACGATCATACGATCCGCGATCTGAATGCCAACCTGGAGCAAAAAGTCAAACGCCGCACGCGGCAGCTCTCGCGGAGCAAGCAATCGCTGCAGCGGTCGCTGGTCCGGCTGCGAGAATACGACCGGCTGAAGACCGAGTTCTTCTCCAACCTCAGCCACGAACTCCGCACGCCGCTGACGATGATCCTGGCCCCGGTCGAGCGGATTCTCGACCGCCACAAATCCACGCTGCCGGCCAACGTTTCGTCGATGCTCACGACCGTGCGGATCAACGGCCAGCGGCTGCTCGAGCTGATTAACCGGCTGCTCGATTTCTCCAAGCTCGAAGCCGGGCACATGAAGCTCAACACGGGCCGGCTCGACCTGAACTCGCTGGTCCAGGAACTGGTCGCGGCCGCCACCCCGCTGGCCGAAGAGCGCAACGTGCGGCTCGAGGTCGATTGCGATCCGGAGATCGTCCCGTTCGGCGCCGACGTCGAGAAGATCGACACCGTCATCAGCAACCTGTTCTCCAACGCGATCAAGTTCACCCCGGCCGGCGGCGCCGTGCGGCTGGAAACGTTCCACACGGCCGATCGGGTCTGGTTTTCGATTACCGACTCGGGCATCGGCATCGACGAGGCCCAGCACGCCCGGATCTTCGAGCGGTTCGTGCAGGTTGACGGGTCGTCGTCGCGGCAGTTCGCCGGCACGGGTCTCGGTCTGGCCTTGGCCAAGGAATTGGTCGAGCTGCACGGCGGCCAGATTCACCTGCGGAGCGAGCTGGGCCACGGCTCGCGGCTTCTGGTTCGATCTGCCGCTGGCCGAAGTGCCGGCCGACTTGCGGCTGCCCGAGGGAGGCCGAGGCAGCTCCGAAACGTCGAAATTGCGCAAGGCCATCCGCTTTGCCGACCTGGAGATCTGCGACGAGCAAGCCGGCGGCGAAAACACCGCGCCGGATCGCCCGCGGGCCACGATCCTGGTGGTGGACGACACGCCCGAGATGCGGGCCCTGATGGGCGAGATCCTGGGCGAGGAATACCACGTGCTGTTCGCCCGCGACGGAGCCGAGGGACTCGAAGTCGCCCTGGAGCATCATCCGGACCTGATCGTTTCGGACGTGATGATGCCCAAGGTCGACGGGCAGGAATTCTGCCGCCGGATCAAAGCCGATCCGCAAACGGCCCACGTGCCGTTCATCATGGTCACGGCCAAGGCCGGACTGGACATGAAGATCGAAGGGCTCGACTGCGGCGCCGACGATTACCTGGCCAAGCCGTTCGATCAGAAAGAGCTGCGAGCCCGGACGCGGTCGCTGCTCAAGCTCCGCGGTTTGCACGGCGACCTGGACAAGCAGAACCGGGCGTTGCAAGCGGCCTACCAGGAACTCAAGTCTCTGCAAGGCCAGCTGATCCAATCGGAGAAGATGAGCTCGCTCGGCCAGCTCGTGGCCGGACTGGCGCACGAAATCAACAACGCGATCAACGGCGTCTACAACGGCATCCAGCCGCTGCTGGCCACGGCCCGCAAGCTGGAGGCCAGCGTCCTGCCGCAGCTGACCGCGCCGCAAGCCGCCGGCGGACCGCCCGCCGAACGCGAGCAGATCGCCAAGCTGTTTGCCCGGATTTTCTCGCTGGCCACGGTCATCGAGAACGGGGCCACACGCACCGCGCGGATCGTCGGCGACTTGAAGACTTTCTCGCATCCGGACAACGAGAAATTCGCCGAGTTCGACCTGCACCACTCGCTCGACGTCTGTCTGAATCTGCTCTCGAACCAGATCAAGGGCCGGATCACCGTCCACCGCAACTACGGCGAGCTGGGCCACGTGTTCGGGCCGAGCGGGCAGCTCAACCAGGTGTTCATGAACCTGCTCACGAACGCCCAGCAGGCCATTCCAGCCGCGGGCGAAATCACTATCAGCACCAGCCAGGACGACCGCTGGGTCACTGTCAGCGTCCGCGACACGGGCACCGGCATTCCGCCGGAAATCCGCGCCAAGATCTTCGACCCGTTCTTCACGACCAAGGAGCCGGGGGTCGGCACCGGGCTGGGCCTGTCGCTCAGCTACGGCATCATCTCCCGGCTCGGCGGCACGATCGAGTGCCAAAGCACGGTCGGCCAGGGAACGGAGTTCACGGTCAAATTCCTCCGCGTCTCGCCCACCACGGCCCAGCAGGCCGGCGGCGAGAGTCGCAATCAGCCCGCGCTGGCAAGCGCGGCGAATTGAGGTCAGCCATGAAACGCGATGTGCTCTACGTCGACGATGAGCCGGACAACCTGGTGGTGTTCGAGGCCACGTTCGAGGACTCGTTCAACATCTGGACCGCCACCAGCGGCCAGCAGGCGCTGGAACTGCTCGACGCGCGGCCGTTTCCGGTCGTGGTGGCCGACCAGCGGATGCCGGGCATGACCGGGGCCGAGTTGTTCGAGATCATGCGCCGCCGCCGCCTGCACACCCGCCGGGTGATGTTGACCGGCTACGCCGATTCGCAGGCAATGATCGATGCCATCAACCAGGGGCACGTGTATTACTTTCTCAAGAAGCCCTGGGAGCGGCACGACGTCCAGTCGGTGCTGGTTCGGGCGATCGAATCGTACGAACTGGAGCTGTCGAACCTGACGCTCACCGACCGGCTGGTGTCGGTCGACCGCTGCGCGGCGCTGGGCCGTTCGGCGGCTCAGATCGCCCACGAGATGGGCAACCAGCTCTGCATGCTGCCGCTGTTGGAGTTGATCGAAGATCAATACGCCGACCACGAAGATCTGGTGCAGACGGCCGATTTTGCCCGACAGACGTACGAGCGGCTGGCCCAGTTGATCAACGAGGTCAAGGCGTTCGTCCGCTGCGAGGACGACAGCCTGAAGCTGTCGCCGGTGTCGCTGGGCGACGTCGTGCACGAGCTGGAGCAGTTCGTCCGCTTCGACCAAAGCCTGCCCGCCGCCAAGATCCGTTTCCAGGTCGCCGCCGAACCGGTCGTGCGGGGCAACAAGACCAAGCTGCAGCAAGTGCTGATCAACCTGCTGAAGAACGCCGCCCACGCCCTCGGCGACCGGGCCGACGGCCGGATCGAGCTGCGGCTGGCGGTCCACGACGGCCAGGCCGAGCTGTCGGTCGCCGACAACGGCTGCGGCATGACTCCCGAAGTGCAGGCCCGGATTTGGGAACCCTTCTTCACCACCAAAGGGCAGGAGGGCACCGGGCTGGGCCTGGACATCAGCCGCTCGCTGATCGAGCAGCACGGCGGCCAGATCGATTTCGCCAGCGCGCCCGGCCAGGGCGCCACGTTCACCATTCGCCTGCCGCTCGCGGACGAGAGCGACGGGCGGCTGGCGCGAGAAGAATCCCCCTTGATCGCGGCAACGTCGGCGCCCTGACCGGTCGGTCAGTTGCTGCCGGCGTGCAGGATGCAAAAGCGACGAAACCCCTTGCAGGAGTCCGACCAATGAAGATTCTGCTGGCTGGCCCGCGCGGCTTCTGTGCCGGCGTGAACATGGCGATCGAAGCCCTGGAACGCGCGATCCAGCGGTTCGGCACGCCGCTCTACGTCTATCATGAAATCGTCCACAACCGGCACGTGGTCGACCGCTTTCGCGGGCAAGGGGTGGTGTTCGTCGATGGATTGCACGAAGTGCCCACCGGCAGCCATTTGATGTACAGCGCACATGGCGTCGCGCCTGAGGTCCAGCACGAGGCCGACCGCCGCGAGCTGCATGTGATCGACGCCACGTGCCCGCTCGTTCGCAAAGTTCACCTCGAAGCCACCCGCTTCGCCCGCGAGGGGTACACGATCGTGCTGGTCGGGCATCGCGATCACGACGAAGTCGTCGGCACGCTGGGCGAGGCTCCCGACCAGATGCGGCTGGTCGAGACGGTCGAGGACGTCGATCGGCTCGAAATCGCCGATCCGACCAAGGTGGCCTACCTGACTCAGACCACGCTCAGCGTCGACGACGCCGAAATCATCTTGCGCCGGCTGCGGGAGCGATTCCCGCAGGCCGTCGGCGCGCCGAAGGAGGACATCTGCTATGCCACGCAGAACCGCCAGGAGGCCCTCAAAGCCCTGCTGCCGGCGGCCGACGTGGCCTTGATCGTCGGCAGCCGCAACAGCTCGAACAGCACCCGGCTGCAGGAAGTGGCCCTGGGAGCGGGGCGCCCGGCTTACCTGATCGACAGCGCCGGCGAAATCGACCCGGCCTGGTTCGTCGGCAACGAGACCGTAGCCGTCACGGCCGGCGCCAGTGCTCCCGAGGAGCTGGTGATCGCTTGCGTGGAGCGGTTGCAAACGCTGTTCGGGGCCACCGTCGAGCGGCGGAGCATCCGGGAAGAATACGTCGAGTTTCCGCTGCCGTTGGAAGTCCGCTAGCGCCGCCGCGGTGGGACGGCCTGGCGTCCAAGCGCTTTTCGGGACAATCGTCCAAGTTCGCCGCGCCGCGGGGACGAAGAAAGCCGCATCCCCGCGCGTGCGTTCCCACCCCTGCGTACCCACCGGGGCAAACCTTGCCGGTTCTGACGATCCGGCAAATTCGCCCCCGCTCTCCCGCCAACGGATTGGCCGTATGCTCCGACCTCTCGCGGTCCGTTCTTGCCTTGCGCTGCTGCTGTTGACCGCCTGTTCCGCCGTGCTCCGCGCCGATGGTCTGGTGCGCGACGGGCTGGGCGCCATCTCGATGGGCCGCGGCGGCACCAATCTGGGTTTCTCCGACAACGGCGCGATCATCAACGACAACCCCGGCGCGATGTCCAACGTCGCCGGCAACGGGCTATTCGACGCCAGCGCCGACGTGCTGATCACGGATCTGCACTACAGCGATCCGCAGAACAGCGACGTGGCGGCTAAGACCCGGCCGTTCGTCACGCCGTCGATCGGATACATCCAGAAAATCGACGACACCAACTGGACCTGGGGCCTGGGGGCGTTCGTGCCCGCCGGCTTCGGCGCCGACTATCAAATGATGAGCCAGTATGCCGGCATGCAGCAGTACAAATCGATCGGCGGCGTCGGCAAGCTGCTGGGCGCTCTGTCGTATAAGGTGACCGATCGGCTCTCGATCGGCGGCTCGCTGGGCATCGGCTTCAGCGACGTGCAAATTACCGCGCCCTACGTGATTCAGACCACGCCCGGCTTTGCCGGGGCGCCGACCTTGCTCGGGCTGCACTCCTGGGGCGTGGCGCCCGTCGGCGGCTTCGGCGCCCAGTACCTCTGGTCCGAAGACACGGTGCTCGGCGTCAACTACATCGCTCCGAGCACGTTCAATCTGGCGGGCGGGGCAGGGGTCAATGTGCTCGGCGTGGGCTACAGCCACTTCGACGCCAACGTACACATCACCTGGCCCAGTTCGATCTCGTTCGGCATCCGCCACAACCTCTGCCCGCACCGGATCATCTCGGCCGAAGTGTTGGCCTACAACTGGTCGGGCGCCTTTACCAACCTGCCGATCACGTTGACCAACCCCTCGAACTTCCCCTTCACGGCGATCGTGCCCCCAGGCGGTCTGAAAGATTACTTTCCGCTGGGCTGGAACAACTCGGTCTCGCTGCGGCTGGGTTACCAGTGGATGCCCGACGACGTGAACATCTACCGCCTGGGCTACGTCTATCACGCCAGCCCGGCGCCGAACTACACGCTCAACCCGCTGACCGACGGCGTGCTGGAGCACACTTTCACCTGCGGCTACAGCCGCAAGTTCCCCCGGGCCCAGTTCAACGTCGGCTATCAGTTCTCATTCGCCCCGACGCGTGACGTGGGGGCCAGCGCCATCATCGGGCCGGGCGGCACTACGGGCGATTTCGCCAACAGTCAGTTCCGGGCCTCGATCCACTACCTGTCGCTGGGCTTCTTGGTCCCGTTCTAAGCGGGACCACGTCCGCCGACGTCAAACCGCCGACTCAGCTTGCCCTAATAGCCGGCGGTCAACGACCGCCGGTTCGCCCCGAGAAAAGCGCGCACCGGCCCCCCGACGTCGATCACGCGCAACGCTCTAGCTCACGCGGCGCTGGCCGGCCACCGGGCCGCGTCGACCCGGGCCGCCAACCGCCGGCAGGCGGCCGCGATTCCGGCCGCGTCGAGCCCCAGATCGGCCAATTGCTCGCCCCGCTCGGCATGTTCGATGTAGCGGTCGGGAATGCCCAATCGCTCGACATGCGCCGCCGAGATGCCCGCGTCGGCCGCCGCCTCGCACACGGCGCTGCCGAAGCCACCCATCAGCGAGCCCTCTTCGACCGTGACGACCAGCGGGCTGGTCTCCAAAGCCCGCAGCACGACCTCGGTGTCGAGTGGCTTGACGAATCGGGCATTGACCACGCCAATGTCCAGCCCCTCTTCGCGGAGCGTCGCGGCGGCCTTGAGGCAATTGCCCAGCAGCGTGCCGCAGGCCAGGATCATGCCGTCGCTGCCCCAGGAGAGCACCTCGGCCCGGCCATTTTCGATCGGGGTCCGCTCGCCGGCGGCGTTCTCGACCGATGCTTTCGGGTAACGGATCGAGACCGGGCCGTCGTGGCCGATCGCGAAGTCGAGCATCGCGACCAGGTCCCATTCGTCGCCGGGCGCGGCCACGACCATGTTGGGGAACAGCCGCATGTAGCCCAGGTCGAACACGCCGTGGTGCGTCGGCCCGTCGGGCCCCACGACGCCGGCCCGGTCGAGCAGGAACGTGACGGGCAGATTCTGCAGGGCCACTTCCTGGAAGATCTGGTCGAAGCTCCGCTGCAGGAACGTGCTGTAAATGTCGACGATCGGCCGCAGACCGGCCTTGGCCTGGCCGGCGGCGAACGCCACGGTGTGCGATTCGCAAATGCCGGTGTCGAAGAAGCGGTCGGGAAACGCGGCCCGGATAGGTTCGAGCTTCGTGCCCTGGCACATCGCCGCGGTCATGACCGTGACGCGGCTGTTCGCGCTCCATGAGTTTGTGGACGGCTTCGCTGGCGGTGTCGGTATAGGCGCGCGAGCGCTCTTCTTGAAGGCCAGCACGGCCCCATCGTCGCAGGTGAAGGGCGCCGGCGTGTGGAAATACACCGGGTCGGCCGCCGCGGGCTGGAAGCCGTGCCCCTTTTGGGTCACGACGTGCAGGACGACCGGTCCATCCTGGTCCTTGACCATGTTCAGATACTTGCACAACTGCGAGATGCTGTGCCCGTCGACCGGACCGATGTAGCGGAAGCCGAGCTCTTCGAACAGCATGCCGCCGTGCAGGCCGGCTTTCACGGCTTCCTTGACCTGGGCCAACAGTCGTTCGGCCGGATCGCCGAACAGCGGCACCTTGTTGAGCACCTTCAGGACTTCGCTCTTCAGCCCAGTATAGAACGAATTGGTCCGCAGCCGGTCGAGGTACTCGCCCATCCCGCCAACGCGCGGGCAGATCGACATCTGATTGTCGTTGAGCACCACCAGCAGCTTCTTGCGCATGTAGCCGGCGTTGTTCATCGCCTCGTAAACGATGCCCGAGGGAAAGGCCCCGTCGCCGATCACCGCCACCGAGTGCCGATCTTCCTGGCCGGGCAGCAAATCATCGCCGCTCTTGAGTCCCAGCGCAGTGGAGACGCTGCAGCCGGCATGGCCGGTCATGAACAAGTCGTATTCGCTCTCGGATGGGTTCGGGTAGCCCATCAGCCCGCCCTTGGTGCGGATCGTGCCGAACTCGTGGTAGCGACCGGTAATCAGCTTGTGCGGGTAGATCTGATGGCCGGTGTCCCAGATCAGCCGGTCGCGGCTGAAGTCGAACGTCTTGTGCAGGGCCAGGCAGAGCTCGACCACGCCCAGGTTCGAGGCGAAGTGGGCCGAGCGGTTGGAGAGCAGCCCGCACAGGGCGGACCGCATTTCGCCGGCCAATTGTTCGAGCTGGGTATTGGACAGACCGGCCAGATCGCGCGGCGACTCGATTGCGGAGAGCAACTTGTCCATCAGTGATTCCTTTCGACAACATAACGGGCCAGCGCTTCCAGGCCGTCCGCATGTGGAGCTAAATCAGCGACTGCCGCACAGGCCTCGGCCACCAATGCCTCGGCCCGGCGGCGCTTTCCTCGATCCCCAAAACCCCCGGAAAGGTGAGCTTGCCGTGGGCGTCGTCTTTGCCCGCGGCTTTGCCCAACTCGGCGGCCGAGCCGCGGACGTCGAGCAAATCGTCGACAATCTGAAACGCCAGTCCCAGCTTGCGGCCATAGACTTCGAGCGCGGCCCGCTCGCGCTGGCCCGCGCCGGCGGCCAGCGCACCCAGTTGCAGCGAGACCAGAAACATCGCGCCGGTCTTGCGGCGATGGATCGACTCCAGGGCCTCGATTCCCGAGTGCGCGCCGGTGCCGAGCAGATCGTCGGCCTGTCCGCCCACCAGCTGCGTGGCGCCGGCGGCCTGGGCCAACAGGCCGCAGCCTTCTGCCGCGGCGCTCGCCGGCTGCAGGTCTCGGGCGAGCACTTCGAAGGCCAGCGTCAGCAGCGCGTCGCCCGCCAGAATCGCGGTCGCTTCGCCGAAGGCCACGTGGCACGTCGGCCGGCCGCGGCGCAAGTCGTCGTCGTCCATGGCCGGCAGATCGTCATGGATCAGCGAGTAGGTGTGCACCATCTCGACGGCGCAGGCCGCGGGCAGCGCGGCCTCGAAGGAACCGCGGCAGGCTTCGGCGGCCAGCAGCACGAGCATCGGCCGCAAGCGCTTGCCGGGCGCAAGCAAGCTGTAGCGAATCGCCTTCCGCAGGGTTTCGGGGCAACCGGCATCGAACTGAGTATAGCGATCGAGCCCGGCGTCGATGCGTTCGCGCACCTGCTGGGTATAAGACTCGATCGTGAACGCGGTGCTCGGGGCCATGAACGCGACGCAAGTGAGAGGACGACGGGCAAAGAATCCCTGCCACCAGGGACGACGAGAGCTTTCGCCCGCGCGTCGCTGAGAGCCGATTTATTCTAAAAGAGGGTGCCCGGTTCGTCTACGTCGTCCGTGCGCGGCGGCGCGGCGCCGCCGTCGTCTGCTGGCAAGCTGTTCCGTTTGGAGCGCCGGCGGCCCCGGGCCTGCGCCTTTTCTTCGAGCGTCATTGCCGAATCGTCAAAACCTTCGGTGACCGCAGCACCGCGCGAATCGGCACTCTTTAACAGCTCGATCCGCCTTTCAGCCCGCTCCAGCAGGCCGTAGCACTGCCGCAGCAGCTTGACGCCCTGCTCGTAGCGGGCCAGCGAATCGGCCAGGCCGATCCGGCCCTCCTCGAGATCCTGGACGATGAGCTCGAGTTGCTCGAGCGCCTGCTCGAACGTCAATTCGCCGCCGGGTTGCGGTGCGGGCGAAGGATTGGCCAATTCGTTCACCTCAAGAGTACAAGAATAATCCGACGGGCGAGATTCATTCCGATGCTGCTCGCCGCGACGTCAGTCCGCCTGCGGCGATTCCACCCGGCTGACGATCTCGCCCTGGGCGAACCGCGTCGCAATCCGATCTCCCACGGCCAGGTCGGCCGCGTCGCGCACCAGGCCCCCGCTCGGCAGCCGCCGCGTCAGGCTATAGCCGCGGCTCAGAATTGCCAAGGGGCTCAGCGACTCCAAGTGAGCGCTCTTGGCCTCCAACAGGCGCCGAGCGCGGGTGACCACGTGCCGCAGGCCCGCTCGCCGCGCGCCGCCAATTCGTCCAGCCGCCGGGCCAGCTCGTGGACCCGCTCCGTCGGCCGGCGAAACGCCCGCGCCGCCGCCACGGCGTCCAGCCGCTGTCGGGCAGCCAGCGCGCGCAGCTCGAGCGCCGCGGCCAGCCGCCCGCCGAGCCGGGCCAGCCCTTCGGTCAGCTCGGCGGTCGCAGGCATCACCCGCTCGGCAGCTTCGCTGGGGGTCAAAGCCCGAACGTCGGCCACCAGGTCCGAGAGCGTGACGTCGATCTCATGGCCGATTGCCGAGATGACCGGAATCCGCGAAGCGTGAATCGCCCGCAACACGATCTCCTCGTTGAAGCACCACAGGTCCTCCAGGCTGCCGCCACCGCGCGCCACCACGAGCACGTCGAGCGGCCGGTCGAGCCGATTGGCCAGCTCGATCGCGGCGGCAATCTCGGCCGCGGCGCCTTCGCCCTGGACGCGCGTCGGCAAGATCAGCACGTCCGCATGCCGCGAACGGCGGCGGAGCACTTCCAGAAAATCGCGCAACGCGGCGCCGGTCGGACTGGTGACGATCCCGATCTGGCGCGGGAAGCGGGGGATGGGCCGCTTGCGGGCCGGATCGAACAAGCCTTCGGCCGCCAGTCGCTCGCGCGAGCTTGCGCAAGGCCAGCTCCAGCGCACCCAGGCCCTTGGGCAACATCTGCTGGATGACCAGCTGGTAGCTACCGCGCGGCGGGTACAGATCGAGGTAGCCCTGGCAGATCACTTCCAGCCCGTCGTCGAGATCGAATCGCACCCGGGCGGCCGCGGTCCGCCAGAGCACGGCGCGAATCTGCGCGGCGTCGTCCTTGAGCGTCAGATAACAATGTCCCGACGCGGGGCGGGAGAAGTTCGAAATCTCGCCGCTGACCCAAACCGCCGGGAACCGCGCCTCCAGCACGTCCTTGATCTCGGCCGTCAGCTCCGAAACCGTCAGCACCGTCTCGGCGTCCGTGCTCATGGGGTACCTCGTGTCGCCGGTCCTGGACGCAGGGCGGGTGAGCCGGAAGGGGTCGTTACGCCGCCCGGCGCCGCCCGGCGGGGGTGCAGGGCCTGTTGCCCGAGCTTGCCGGTCGTGGACTGGGCCCAGGCTTCGGCTTCGAGCGTGAGCCGGTTGAGCAGGGTTTCCAAGCGGAGCCGATAATGCTCCAAGCCCGCGCGATCGAGCTGGGGCGGAATCGTAATCGCCGGACCGAGCACGCCCCTCGCCCGCGAACCGGGCCGCGGCACGGCAAACCGATCCCAGCTGCCGGCCCGCCACGGCCGATCGAAGCCCAGCCCCATCGGGACCAGCGGCATTCCGGATTTGGAGGCCAGGTAAATCGCCCCCTGCGACATGCAGCGCCGCGGGCCGCGCGGGCCGTCGGGCGTAATCGCCAGGCTCATCGTCTGACTGCGACGCAATAGTTCGAGCAGCGCCGCGGTCCCGCCGGCAAAGGTCGAACCGCGGACGAAATCAAAACCCATCCGGTGGCAAAGCTCGCTCAGGATGTCGGCGTCGCGATGCCGGCTCATGAGCATCGCCATGTTGCAATGCCCGCGCAGATAGAGCGGGGCCAGCAGGTGCTCGTGCCAGAAAATGAAAATCTTCTGGCCGCGGCAGCGGGGATCGGCCAGATCGACCGTCGGATCGTAGAACGCGCATTGATAGTCGAGCGTCCGCATCCAGAGCCGGACGGTGGTGGCGGCGAGAAAGCCGAGCGGCCCAATGAATCGCTTGCCGATTCGCATCGATCGCATCCTTGCTGTGCGTAACGGTCGCCGGACCGCTTGCCGCGCGCCATCCATCTTCGCGCGCCGCGTCGAGTCGCATTACACGGCGGCCGATTGCGCGCCGTGGCCCGCGGGCGCCGCGGCCGGCTCGTCCGGCCAATCGCCGGAGAACACTTCGACCGCCGGACCCGTCATGTACACGTGATTGTCCGCGCCCCACTCCAGTTCCAAATCGCCGCCGGGCAGGTGAGCCAGGATCCGCCGCGGGCTGCGGCCGGTGAGCACGCCCGCCACGCACACGGCCGAGGCCCCGGTGCCGCAGGCCTGCGTGATGCCGCTGCCGCGCTCCCAGGTCCGCATCGTCACCTCATGCGGCGAGTGCACCTGGACGAAATGGACGTTGATCCGCTTCGGAAAAATCGTCGCCCGCTCGATCGCCGGGCCGATCGCCGCCAGCGGCACGGCCTGCACGTGGCGGCAATAGATCGTGACGTGGGGATTGCCCATCGAGACGCAGGTCATCGCCGGCTCCAGGCCGCAGGCGAGCGTCCAGGGTTCGGCCTTCCAGCCAGGCAGGTGGCCGTCCAGCGGCAGATCGACCACCTGGTCCCAGGAGCCGATGCCGGGAATGTCGGCCGGGATCTTCAGCGCTTCGAGCTTCGGTTCGCCCATGTCGACCCGGACCCGCTGGACCAAACCATCGGCCACTTCCAAATCGAGCGCGAGGATGCCCGCCCCGGTCTCCAGCTTGAGCTTGGTCTCGCGGGCGATCGCATGGTCGTAGACGTACTTGGCCACGCAGCGGATGCCGTTGCCGCACATTTCCGACTCGCTGCCGTCGGCGTTGAACATCCGCATCCGCGCGGCCGCGACCGTCGAGGGGCAAATCAGGATCAGCCCATCGCCCCCCACGCCAAAGTGCCGATCGGCAATCCGCCGGGCCAGCTCGGCCGGGTCGGCCGGCAGCGGCTCGTGAAAGCAATCGACATAGACATAGTCGTTGCCGATGCCGTGCATTTTGGTGAAGCGCATGTTGATCCGTCTCCGCTCACTGCCGCCGCGGTAAAGAATCGGCCGGACGACCGCCATTCTAGGGTCTCGAACCAGGAGCGGCAAACCGAGTTCCGTCGCGCCACGCCGCAAGAATATTGGCTGCGGGGGGGCCGCTTGCTCAGCCCGTCAGATCCAAGTGGCTGCCGCTCGGCTCGTCGGCGGGAGCGACTGCGGGGGGCGAATCCGCCTCGGCAGGTGCCTCGTCGTCCGGCGGGTTAGCGTGGCCGCCCAAGTGCCAGGGCAAGCGACCGTCCGCATCGCGGTCGTGGGCTTCCTGGTCTTCGCCGTCGGTGGCGGCGATGCCGGCCGTGTCTTCGGCGCGACGCTGCGACTCGATCCGGGCTTGCTGCTCGCTGGCCGCTTGCTGGGCCCGA
Organism: uncultured Planctomycetaceae bacterium; assembly: GCA_963828155.1. Classification (GTDB taxonomy): domain Bacteria; phylum Planctomycetota; class Planctomycetia; order Pirellulales; family PALSA-1355; genus CAWCAX01. Next base: position 524,521 of record CAWHDQ010000001.1, on the reverse strand, counting down.
GAGGCCTGATGCCCGCTGACCTGGGCCAGGTGCGATCCGGCCGCGCTCGACGGCGACGCCGCTGGTGGGAAGGATGCTCATGGGACTGGCCCGGCCGAATCGGTTCGCGGTCGACTGCTAGTGGTAATATCGTCACAGTTTCGCCGGTCTCTGCATTTTCTCGTGCCACTCCCGCGATCGCGATGGGTCTCCGCTGCGGCTTCTGACGGTTGTAGCACGGGAGGCAGGAGTCGAATCGCCAGCGCAGCTGGCCGCGCGTTTGTTTCTCCCGCCGCTCATTTGAACGGGTTCAGGTTTCTGAGCAGTCCGCCGGTTTGCTCGGTCGGGGCAGGGGGTGGCGGCGGCGGATACGGTGGCGCGGCGGGCTGGCTTGTCGCCACCGCTGGCGGGGCTGGGCTGCTGGGCGGCGGGCCCGTGCTGCCAGAGGGTGCGGCGCCGCCGGGCGGCGGCAACGCGCCGACGGCCGCCGACGCAGGCTGGTCGCGATTTTTCTGAAAGTCGGCCTGCAATCGCTGCAGCGCCTGGTTGACCCGGGGAAACGCCTCGCTCCGCGTGACCGGATTGTCGAGCGTTCCCTCGACGTGAATCTGCATGATCTGCTGGCTCGCCTCTCCCAACACGCTGCGGAGGATCGGCACCTGGTGCTCGGTGCGGCCGACGATCGAGTGGAACGTCAGATTGACCTGGCGGTCGAAGTTCAACTGGCCCATGCCGAGCAGGCTGATCGCGTCGCCCGAGAAGTTGATCCGGTCGAGCAGCACGTGCTCGCCCTGAATGCGGAAATCGATGTCGCTGCGAGTGAACGCGGTCGAGTCGGGCTCGCGCATGTTCAAAATCTTCAGCAGCGCGACCATCATCGGCAGCTCGTAAATATCGGCGTCGTGCAGGCGAATGCCGCCGGAACCGCGGAGCGTGTGGATGTTCCGGCCCGAGCCCTGCAGTTCGACGCTGGCCGCCATCTTGCCCTTGAGCCGCTGCCGGCCGCTGACGTTTTCCTTGGCGAATTGCCCCAGGTCGCCGTCGGTCAGGCCGGCCCGGAGCATGTATTGCGGACTGGTGCCCAGGTTCACCTGGCAATCGGCCTGCACTGTGCCGCTGAAGATCTTGCCGCTCATGTGGCGGGGCGCATGGTTGGGAATTTGCGTTTCGGCCCAGGCGCCGGCCAGAAAGTGCTCGTTGTCGATCCAGAGCGGCCCGCTGACCGCGGTGAATTGAAAGTTCTTGTACGTCGCGGCGTCGAGCAGCACTTCGCCGCGCGAGGTGAACCGCTTGCCGTCGTAGCCGCCGGCCAGCTTGATGCTGCCGTAGAGGTTCTCCAGCTTCAGCCCGGGCTCGAGGGTGCCCTGGTGTACGTCGAACGTGACGTCCCAGTTCGATTCCAGGGCGCGCCGGCATTGGGCGCCTTGATGAATTCGACTCCACCCCGCAGGGCCAGCCCGCCCGCCGGTTTGATTTCGGCCACGACGCGCCGCAGCCCCTCGGGCAGCGCGGCCAGCAAATCGTGGTCGGCCTTGAGCCGGTCGACGGCCAGATTCTTGAGCTTCAGATGAAAGCCGCCGTTGGGGGCGATGTCGCAGGTGCCGCCGGTCGAGATCAAGGTGCGGCCGTGCTCGGCTTCGACGTTCTCGAGTTCGGTATGTCCGTCCTGGTAGTAGAACGTGCCGCGAAGCTTGTCGAGCCGATAGGGAAAGTAAACGGGCTCGAGCGAGCTGGTTTCGCTGCGCGGGCGAGCCCGCAGCTTGAGGCTCGTGCGGCGCGCGGCGCAGTCGTAGGCCAGATCGACGTGCATGTCGATCGAACCGCGCGGCTTGAGCGATTTCCACAGCTCGCCGACATTGGGCGGCAAGGCGTCGCGGAGCTCTTCTTCCAGCGGCACGTTCTGCCCGACGAACGTCAGCAGCAGCTTGCGGCCTTCGGGCGCCGGGCCCAGGCTGCCCTGGCACTGGACCACGCCCGTGTCGTTGGTGCCTTCCAGATCGCGAAAGGTCCAGACGTTGTCGACCATTTCGATCGAGCCGCGGATGTTGGCCAACGGATAGGGAAACTTCTCGTAGTTCAGCCCGCAGCGGTTGAGCGTCACGGCCAGGTGGCTGTGCGTCTCGGGTCGCTCGGGATCGTCGCGCCACTGCTGGGCCACGAAGTTGAACGTCCCGCGCGGATTGAGCGAGCGGACGACCGGCTCGGCGGCCTCGGGCAGAGCCGCGAACAGCTTTTCGTCGAAGGGAATGTTTTCTCCCTCGGCCTGCACGCCGCCGGTGAACCGCGGGCCGGGATTGACCAGCGACGCACTCAACCGCACCGGCTGTCCGCCGGCATAGGCGGTCAATTGGGCCGTCAGGCGGTTGTGCTTGTGTACGATCGTGCCGCTACCCCGTTCCAGCCGGTAGGGAAACTTGTGGCAGGTGAACGACACGTCGAGGCACTTGATCTCGGCCTCGGGCGTCCAGCGATGGCCGTCGTAAACGAGCTTCAAATGGGCATCGACTTCGCCCTCGGGCAAAAACTTGTACCACTCGCACGAGACCGACGCCGGCAGCACGCGGACCAGGTTGCGGTCCAGCTCGATCCGGTTGCCGTGCAGCTCGAGCGTCGTCGGCGCGCCAGCCGCGTAGCCCTGCCGGTTGCCGGTCAAGCGGATGTTGGCCTGGCCGTGTCGGGCTTGCAGATCGTCGATGACGAACCCCGAGTTGTTCAACCGCACCCGGGCCCGCAGCTCCGACAGGGCAAACGGCAGCCGCGGATCGTCGATCCGGCCGCGGAGGATATCGGCCGCGACTTCGAACCGCGTGGCGGGGGACTGGGCCGTGTCGTGGGAGACGCGAAATTCGAGCCGGCTTTCGCACCGCAGCGCGCCCAGCTCATTCAGCCCGCTGGCCAGCTCCGACGGCAACCCGCTCCGCAGCTCGGGCGAGATTTCCAGCCCCGTGGCCGTGCCCGAAATGCTGAACCGGCTGGACCGGCGATCGGCCCGGCCCTTGAGCTCGACCCGCTGGAAGTAGTCGGCCGCCAGATAGCCTTCGACCAGCACGGGCTCTTGATCGGCCCCGTCGATGGCTTCGGTCGGCTTGATCGTCAGGTGAATGTCGCGCAGCGTCAGCGTGCTGGAGGGAGTTTTCAGCGGATCGAAAATCTCGATCGTGCCGTTCTCGATCTGCGAGACCGGTTGCCCGGTGCCGAACCGCGGGAAGGGAAACAGCTTGGCGCAGCTCCAACTGCCGTCGGGCCGCCGGGTGGCCCGCAGCACGGGGCGGCGAACGAGGATCTGCTTGACCACCGGAGCTCCCTGGATGAGCTGCTGCAAGTCGGTCTGGCAGCCGATGAATAGCTCGTCGAAATACGCCAGCTCGGCTTGCGGGCCCGCGGCGCCGCGCTCGACGATCGAAATGCCGCGAACCTCGATCCCCTCGCCCTCGACCAGTTGGGCAAAGCGAACCTTAACGGTCAGATTCGGGAAATGCTCGGCCAGCATCGTCTCGATGTGGGACCGGATTCCCTCGTCCACCCGGTGGTAGAAGTAGGGAACCGCCACCGCGGCGGCCAGGATGCAGAGCACCAGCCCCCACTTGAAGAAGAACCAGCAGAAGTTGACGAGTGACCGGGTAATAACGACGTTCCTTGCGGCCCCTAACCGATTAGGGAGCGGGGGCGGGACGAAGCTGCGGCCGAGGTGCGTACTGTGCCAGGATGCCGGCGGCCAGGACGATCAGCCCCAGCATGGCCGGCTCGCGGTAGCGGAGCGAACTGACGAAGATCGTGTGGAGCAGGGTCAAGTAGATTGCCGGGAGCCAGGCCACTGCATAAGGCCAGCCCTGCGGCGTGAATCGCCACGCTCCGCAGACGCCGGCCAAAAGTACCGGCAGATACGTCGCCAGCACGGCCAGTCGCAGCGGCCAGGAGCGCAGTTCGTTTTCGTTCGGCCAGACGTTCCACAGCCGTACGAGCTTGATGCCGGCCAGTTGGACGACGCCGCCGGATGCGTCTGGGCCCAACCGATCGCCTCGGCCGCCAGCCAACGATCGAGCCGATATTCGAACGGCTCGGCAGGGGGCGGCAGTGCGGCCGCGTCGGCCCGCCGCAAGCGGGCCTCGAAATCGTCGGCAAAGCTCATTTCGCTGACGCCGGTGGCCTGGGGATTCAAGCCATCGTAAAGACTGGCGCCGACTTGCAGCGTGGTGGGCACGAACCGTCCGATCACCTGGGCATTGCGAATCCACCAGGGCGCGAGCACCGCGGCGGCCAGCAATAGCATGACCGCGCCGCTCGTGAGCTGAGCCCGCCGCTCGGAGGAGAACACGATCGCAGCCAGAATCGCAAACGGAGTGAACAGCAGCCAGCTTGGGCGGACCAGCGTTGCCGCACCCGCCGCGATGCCGGCCAGAGCCGACACGCGCCAGACGCCGCTGCGATGTCGCGCTGCGGCTCGCGGCTCCCCACAGCCAGAGCTGCGCGATGGCCAGCGGGCAGAGCGCCGCTTCGCTCAGCACCAGAGCTCCGAGCGCGATCTGGCCCGGGTAGAGTGCCGCGATCGCGCCGGCGACGAGACCGGCGCGTGGTTCGAAGAGCCAGGTAGCCCAGCCGATCACCAGCGCCACGGCAGTCGCGCCGAGCAGCGCGCTGACCGCGCGGCCCCAGAGCACCGGCGCATCGGTTCCCGCAATGCGAAACAGGGCGGCCAACACCAGCGGATAACCCGGCGCGCAAACACGCGCCGCTCGGCCGAGCGGAACTGATACGACTGCCCCTGGGCCAACCGCTGACCCAGCTCCCAATAGCTTTCGCTATCGCCAAAGAAGAACCGCTGGCCCGGCGGCAGCCGGCTCTGCCACCACGCGCCGGCCGCCAGCCGCACTCCAAGCGCGACCAGCACGATGACAACGGCGGCGCGGCGGAAGCGCGAGGCGGGCATGGGCGCAGAATCCTGCGATTGTTTTCAACTGGGGGTGGGCATGGTACGTGCGGGCCGGCACGGGGTCAAGGCAAGCTGGGCGCTGACAGATTGCGCAGCCGAGGGGACTGGTCGACGTTCAGCAGACCCTGGTCGGACTGCTTTTTCGACCGGTTGAGATTTCCGGTGACGGAAACCCGAAGGGCTATATCAGTCGGAAGGTCCCCGCCGCCCCGGATTCCCCAAAATCTCCGACCCGCTTAGTTTTACTAGCGTGGGGCCGCTAGTATACTCAAAGCCCCTGGCCGGGCGACGCAGCCCAAAAGTCCGAAATCCTTCCGCGGCGGAGAGCAATTTCATGAATGAACGGCGGCTATTCTGGGCATGTTTCATTTCTCTGATCGCCACGGCGTTCGGGTTCTTCACACGCTTCGCGGTGCTCAACGAGTGGGGCCAGCAGTTCGGGTTGGACGAGGTGCAGAAAGGCGAGATCGGCGGCGTCGGCGTCTGGCCGTTCGCGATCAGCATCATCTTGTTCAGCCTGGTGATCGACAAGATTGGCTACGGCACGGCCATGGCCTTTGCCTTCGTGGCCCACATCACTTACGGCATTCTGGTGATTTGCGCCCCGCTGATGCTCGCACCCGCAGGCGCTTCGCCCGACGCAGTCGCCGCCGGGCAGAAGTCGGCCTATTGGATGCTCTATTTCGGCAGCTTGATCTTCGCCCTGGGCAACGGCACGGTCGAAGCCGTCATCAATCCCGTGGTGGCCACGCTGTTCTCGAAGGAGAAAACCAAGTGGCTGAATATCCTGCACGCGGGCTGGCCGGGCGGACTCGTGCTGGCCGGACTGATGACGATCGCGCTGGGCAACATTGCCTGGCAGTACAAGATCGCGCTGATTTTTCCGCCGGTCATCATTTACGGCATCTTGATGTCGATGTGCAAGTTCCCGATCAACGAGCGCGTTGCGGCGGGGGGCACTTATAAGGGCATGCTGCAGGAGTTCGGAATCCTGGCGGCCGTCGTCGTCGTCGGCTTGATCGTCCGCCAAATTGGTGAAGTCTTCGGCATCGAGGGCAAGTACCAATTGGCGATCGGCATCGCGCTGGTCGCGGCCTTCGGTGCCTACGTGCAGGCGCTCGGCCGGCCGATGCTGTTCTTCCTGATGCTGATCATGATGCCCCTGGCCACCACCGAAATCGGAACCGACGGCTGGATCACCAGCTTGATGGAACCCGAGATGAAGGCGATGGGCCTGCACGCCGGCTGGGTGCTGGTCTACACCTCGTTCATCATGATGGTGCTGCGGTTCTTTGCCGGCCCGATCGTACACAAGCTTTCGCCGTTGGGCCTGTTGGCCATGAGCGCCGCGATCGCAGCCTGCGGCTTGTATTACCTGTCGAGCGCGACCGGCGCGGCGATTCTGCTGGCGGCTACGCTCTATGGCTTCGGCAAGACCTTTTTCTGGCCGACGATGTTGGGGGTCGTCTCCGAACAGTGCCCCCGCGGTGGAGCCCTCACGCTCAATGCGATCGGCGGGGTCGGCATGCTGGCCGTGGGCGTGCTCGGGTTTCCGTTCATCGGGCTGTTGCAAGTCGGCAACGTCTCGAAGCAGCTCGAATTGAAAGAGCCGGCCATCTACCAGGAGATCACCGAGAAAAAGTCGAGCATCCTCTGGGATTACAGTGCCGTGGTGCCCGCCAAACTGGCTGCATTGCCGCAGGCCAAGCAGGACGAAATCATTGGCGTCGAAGAGCAGCCAAGAAGGGGGCCTTGGCCTACATGGCCATCTTCCCGTGCATCATGCTGGCCTGCTACCTGCTGCTGATCCTGTACTTCCGCTCCAAGGGCGGTTACGAGGCCGAGGAGCTGACCGGCCACACCGCCGTCGACGATCGCTACACGGGCGGCGTCCAAGCTCCGATGGAGGCCTGACGCCCGCGACAAGCGAATTCAATTTTCAAAGGCGGCCTAGCGTAAGCACTGCGCCTTTTTTTTGCGCGGATCGCCCCGGGGAAGTCCCGCACGCTCGCGCCAGCCGCTGCCGACTGCAGGGCCAGCTCGGCCAGGGCGTCCCACTCGGCGAAGCCCATCGCCTGCTCGGGCCAGCCCGCCGCGCGCCAGGCCGCCACGAACATCTCGCGAACGACCGTCCGCTCCGCGGCGGCCAGCTGGTCGCAGTGGCAGACAAGCGGGCCACCGGGCCGGGCCTCGATCGCCCGCTCGGCCAGTTCGCCGGCCAGTCGCTCCGCGACCGCTTGCGCCTCGGCCGCCAGCCGGGCCAGCCGCAGAATCGCCGCCGGCGCACTCGGGTTGATCTGCCGTTCAATGCTGGGGAGCAGCTCGTGCCGCAACCAGTTGCGGGTGGCGTCGGTGCAGGCGTTCGAGGCATCCTCGCGCCAGGCTTGCCCCAGCCCGGCCAGGTATTCCCGAACCTCGGACCGGCCGAAGTCCAGCAGGGGCCGGATCAGCGTTACGGCCGGGCCCAGCGGGCGAGCCCGCCGCATGCCGGCCAGCCCGGCGATCCCGGTGCCGCGAAACACCCGCTGCAAAACCGTTTCGACCTGATCGTCGGCCGTATGGGCGGTGGCGACGTAGCGGGCGCCGACTTGATTGGCCGTTTGCTCGAGAAACTGGTAGCGTGCCCCGCGGGCAGCGGCCTCCAGCCCGTCGGCTCCCGGCTGGCAGAGCACGCCGGCCGGGGCCCGCCCGACGTGGCAACCCAAACCGAGCCGCTCGGCCAATTGGCAGACAAGTGCCTCGTCGGCCTGCGACTCGGGACCGCGCAAGGCATGGTTGAAATGGGCGACCCAGAGCCGGCCGGCGCCGGAACGCTTCAGCCGGGCGAGCGCACGCAGCAGGGCCACGCTGTCTGCCCCCCCCGACACCGCGACCACGACCGAAACGTCCTGCCAGCGCGCGGCCGGCCAGGCGTGCTCGAGTCGGCGTTCGAAGTCCTGCGGCGGGCTCATGTCGATCTGAAGGAGTCGTGCCTGGAGGCTGTGCCGGACGTCGCGGCGGTAGGATCGAAACCGAAAACCGGGATGCGTCAGCACCCGTGCCCCAACGTTTAGCACCGCCATCCGCCCGCGTCGGGGCCGGTGGGCGGGGTGCGATTTATTCGTGTTGCAGTCCCGAAGGTCTGTGATACGATGTCGATAGGCGGGTATCCGCAGTGCCGTGCGCCTTTTGCCGCCGGCCCCGTGGCATCCCGCCCAGGAATGCTTTGACACAAAATCGTCTTCGAGGACTCGGCCGCAAGCGGCTGATCCGCGGGACGGTTCAGGACAAGTTTCCGATTGTATCTGTACCAGGTGGTAAGACGAATCAGCGTACGCGGGGTGGTCGCCGGATGTTTCTGTCGTTCATCATACAACTGGTGAGCCAGCTGTGGGCGAAAGCCCGGCAGTGGGGCGGGCAGCTCTCGATCGAGCCCGCGGTTCGGCGTTTCGGCCGGACGGCGGTCGAGCGGGTCGGCGCAGGCCGGCATCGAACAGACGAGCATCGGGCGGACGGTCCTCGCGTGCGTGGGGTGGGCAGGGCGGCCGGATCGGTCGGCTCTCGCCGGGAGGATCCGAGAGCGGACCAGGCTCGGGATCCCGGCTAACGACCACGTCACCGGCGTTCGGGTCAAGCCAGGTTCGACCATGTAGCTGCGTCGGATGGGGTCCGCTCGTCGCGCTCGTCGCGGCACTTTGGACTCGCGCGACCGCAGCCTTGGGCGTTGCTACGGACCTCGGACGGCTGCGGCGCGATCGCTTCGGCGGTCCATCGTCGCCAGAGCGTGCCGCTGGCGCCGCTTCGCCGAGCGGTGGCCGCTGCCGCTGTGGGCTCGCCTCCACGGTCTTCACCTCGGTACGGTATCTCGGGCGGTCGTCCAGCGTCCAGCGTCGCCGGAGGCCCCGCGGCCGCCGGCCCCTTGGAACGACTGGGCCTGACCAGAACTGGGCCTGAACCGGTCTCTCGCGCCAGACGCTTCGCGCAACGTGCCCGAGCGGGTCGCGGCCAAGGGCCGCGCACCGCGGCACTCTTCGGCCGGCGTTACCTCGAAGCCCAGTCGCATGAGGTAATACCGTGACACCAGGACAATTGGCGGTCGTCGGCGTCGTCGCTGTCGTTTGTGCCTTGCTGGCGGGTTTGGGAGTCAAGCTGGTCGACCGCCTCCGCGTGCGGGATGCCCAGTCGCAAGCCCGCGAAATCCTCGCCCGGGCCGAGCGCGACAGCGCCAACCGGCGTCAAAGAAGCCGAGCTGGAGATCAAGGAACGGGCCATGCAGCATCAAGGCCGAAGGCGAAAAAGAGCTCGCCAAGACGCGGCAGGAACTGCACGAACGCGAACGGCATGCTCGACAAGCGGCAAGACTCGCTCGAACAACAGGCCGAACAGCTGCGCAGGCCAGGAGCGGATGGTCGAAGCGAACCAGCGCAAGCTGGCCGAAAAGATCGAGGAGACCAACCGCCGCAACGAGGAGCTGGCCAGCCTGCTCGACATCGCAGCGGCAAACGCTGCACAAGCTCAGCGGCCTGAGCCGCGACGACGCCACCAAACGGCTGCTCGACCTGCTCGATGCCGATCTGGCAGCACGAGCAGGGCGCCATGATCATGCGGCACGAAAAGAAAATGGCCGAAATCTGCGAGGCCAAGAGCCGCGAAATCCTGATCACCGGCGTCCAGCGCTACGCCGCCGCCCACACCGCCGAAACCACCACCAGCACCGTCGATATCCCCAGCGACGAGATGAAGGGCCGGATCATCGGCCGCGAAGGGCGCAACATCCGGGCCTTCGAAAAAGCCACCGGCGTCGACGTGATCATCGACGACACGCCGGGCGTGGTCATCGTCAGCGGGTTCGATCCGGTCCGCCGCGAGATCGGCCGCATGGCGCTCACCAAGCTGATCGCCGACGGCCGCATCCATCCCGCCCGGATCGAGGAGATCGTCACCGAAACCCAGGCCGAGATGGAGCAGCACATCCAGAAGCTACGGCGAAGAAGCCGCCCAGGAAGCCGACGTGCCGGGCCTGCACCCCAAGATCATCCACCTGCTCGGCCGGCTGCGGTTCCGCACCAGCTACAGCCAGAACGTGCTGCGGCACTCGATCGAAGTCGCCTTTCTGACCGGCATGCTGGCCGAGGAGCTCGGGCTCGACGGCAAGCTGGCCCGCCGCTGCGGACTGCTGCACGACATCGGCAAGGCGGCCGACCACGAAGCCGAAGGCGGACATCCCAAGATCGGCGCCGAGCTGCTCAAGCGCTACGGCGAAGGGCCCGAGGTGGTCCACGCCGCCCTGGGCCATCACGACGACATCCGGATCGACCATCCCTACACCGTGCTGGTGGCCGCGGCCGACGCCTGCAGCGCCTCGCGCCCCGGCGCCCGCCGCGAAACGCTCGAACGCTACATCAAGCGGATGGAAGAGCTCGAAGCGATCGCCACCAGCTTCGAGGGCGTCGACCAGGCGTTCGCCATCCAGGCCGGCCGCGAACTGCGGGTGATCGCCAATGCCAAGAACACGACCGACGCCTCGGCCGCCAAGATCTGCCACGACATCGCCCGGGCCTTCGAGGAACAATTGACCTATCCCGGCGAAATCAAGGTCACGCGTGCTCCGCGAAACCCGGATCACGGAAATGGCCCGCTAGGGAGGTTGGGTGCCAGCCGCAGCGAAATGGTTGAGTCTTCTGGTTAACAAATTCGGAAGTCGGAAGTGGGAAGTCGGAACGACAAGAACCCATTCCGACTTCCGCATTCCGAATTCCGCATTCCCACTTCCCCCTTTCCGCCATGCGCTGCTCCTCATCGGTGATATCGTCGGCAAGCCGGGGCGGCAGATCGTCGGCCAGGCGCTGGCCGGACTGATCGAGCGCGAGGCGATCGATTTCGTCGTCGCCAACGGCGAGAACGCCGCCGCCGGCTCGGGCATCACGCCGGCCAATTACGCCGAGCTCGTCGCCGCGGGAGTCGATTGCATCACGCTGGGGGATCACATCTACCGGCGGCGCGAAATCGCTCCGGTTCTCGAGGCGAAGGACGAACATCGTCAAGCCGGCCAACTTTCCGCGCCACCGCGCCGGGCCACGACTTGGCCGTCGTGCACCGCCCGCAATGGCGTCCGCGTGGCGCGTGTTCAGCCTGCTGGGCCGGGTGTTCATGCGGCCGGTCGATTGCCCCTGGACCGCGGCCGACCGGGTGCTGGCCCAATTGCCCGCCGACGTCAAAGTGATCGTCGTCGACTTCCATGCCGAGGCCACCAGCGACATGCAGCTGATGGGCCGCTACCTCGACGGCCGGGTCAGCGCCGTGCTGGGCACCCACACCCACGTGCCGACGGCCGACGAGCAGATCCTGCCCGGCGGCACCGCCTTTCAGTGCGACGTGGGCATGACCGGCCCGCACGATAGCATCCTGGGCCGCCGGGTCGACCGGGTGCTGGAAGCCACGCTGACGTTCAACCCCACCCACTTCGACGTGGCCATGGCGACGTGCGAATCAACGGCACGCTGGTCGACGTCGACCCGGCGACCGGCCGGGCCACGGCCATTCGCCGGCTGTGCGTCCGGCAGGCCGAAGCGGTCGCCCTGGCTGCTATCAGGCCCCCGCGTCCGGCGGCCAGGGAAGAGAGCCGGGGCGTAGGGAGCAGAGAGTAGGGGGGGCGGTAGGGGGTGGGGAGTAGGGAATTGGAAAAGCGGGGCACCGACCGCGTTCTTCGTCGTCCCTACACCCTAACCCCTAGTCTCTAACCCCTGCCGCCGCCCGCAAACCGATCTTGCCGCCCCTCTAGCGCCGGGCTATGCTTCGCATCCTTTTACGCTGCCAGGGTTGCAGTCGGGCGTGGTGAATGCCCCGGCTGGATACGGCTGGCGGGCGATAGCGGTGGACAGGACGTCCGCCGCCGGGTCTTCTCCCGAGCAAGGAATGCCGCGATGGATCGCTTGCGGGTGCGTTCGCGTTGGGTCGGGGCGATGTTGGCCGCGCTCGTGCTCGTTACGAGCGGCGGCTGTAGCCTCCTGCCGTTCATCGCCTATCTGTACGAAGGAATCGCCACCAAGGCTGAGTACGACGGCCTCAAGGGCAAGCGGGTGGCGGTGATCTGCCGGCCGGTCGCCTCGCTGCAATATCAGAGCTCCAGCGTCTCTCGCGAACTGTCGATGGCGGTCGCGGACTTGCTGGCAATGCACGTCAGACACATCAAGCTGATCGACCAGGACGAGATCGACCGCTGGGAAGACGAGAACGAGTGGGACAACTACATCCAGATCGGCAAGGCGCTCAAGGCCGACATGGTCGTGGGCATCGACCTCGACCAGTTCAGCCTGCTGCAGGGGCAAACCTTGTATCAGGGCAAGGCCAGCGTCGAAGTCTCGGTCTACGATCTGAGCAAGACGACGACCAAGCGGCCCGTCTTCCAGAAGTCGCTGCCGCAGCGGATGTGGCCGCCCAATGCCCCGATTCCGGCCGCCGAGAAACCGCTGGCCGAGTTCCAGCGCGAATTCATCAATCAACTGGCCGGTCAGATCGGGCGGCACTTCTACGACCACGACGCCACGCAGGACTTCGCCGCCGACAGCGCCGCGCATCACTACCGGCCCTGCTCCGGGCCCCGGCAGGCGACCAAATTGCCACCGCCGCCGGACCACTGCCGCTGGACCAACCCTGGCCGGGCGGCCTGATCGGCGCCCTGCGGCCGTTCGAGTCCAGTCGGCTTCGCCCGCTGGCAGTGGGTTTCCGGCCGGCGAGGGCCTGCTGCCGAGCCCGACAAACCGGGCAATCCTGGACGCTGCCGGGGCAAACCGCAATAATGCATCGGAGCCGGCCGGGCGAAACTGCCGACATTCCTGGCGGTGCCTTACTTTGCGGTTGCACCCATGGTCGACTTTCTCAGCACTCCGGCAGCCAAGGTGGTGATGCTCCTGGCGCTGCTGGGCGTGCTAGTGGCCCTGGGAGTCTACGCAATCGGCAAAGTCCGGGAGATATATGACGAGCGGTTCGCCTGGAGCGAGCGAGTTGATGTCGAATTTCCGGGAATTGCATTCCCAAGGTGGCCTCAGCGACGAGGAATACCGAACAATAAAGGCTATGCTGGCCCAGCAAGTGGAGAACGAGCTAAGCCCTAGCACCGGCACGGAAAATAAGCTCAAGGCAAGCGGTGCCGCCGGACCGATCCAGAGGGGTCCTGCGGACAAGCCGGCCTGACGCCGTCGACACCGGGGGAGGATCCACCCTGCGAGAAACTTCACGCTTCGGACCGCGAGCCAAGGTCGGCCGCACCGGATCGAACAGCCAGCGGCAACCCATACGTACATCACGGCTCGAATCGCATTCGGACAGGGACGCCCCGGACGGCCAGCGCATAGGATGGCCCCCCTTGGCCACTCGAGCGACACCTTGGAAATACTCGCACTCCGCTGCACGGCGGCGGTCGCGGGATGCGGAAAGGAGCGGACATGCCCTCAGGTAGGGATGTGAATGCAGGTCGACGGGGCGGCGGGACCACCAAAAAGAATGCTTTTTGTTCTTTCTGCCGCAAGAGTTATCGCGACGTCGGGCCACTCGTCGAGGGGCCCGGCGACGTTTATATCTGCGGCGAGTGCATCGAGCTCTGCCAGTCGATCCTCGAGCAGGAACGACGCCGCCGCGGCACCGGCAAGCAACTGTTCAACCGGGTTCCCAGCCCGCGTGAGCTGGTCACCCAGCTCGATGAATACGTGATCGGCCAGGAGCACGCCAAAAAGGTTCTGGCCGTGGCCGTCCACAGCCATTACAAGCGGCTGATGCTCGGAGCCGAAGGCTCCGACGTCGAGGTCGACAAGTCGAACATCCTGCTGATCGGGCCGACCGGCTCGGGCAAGACCTTGCTGGCCCGCACCCTGGCCCGGATTCTCGACGTGCCGTTCGCCATCGGCGACGCCACCACGCTGACCGAAGCCGGCTACGTGGGCGAGGACGTCGAAAACCTGCTGCTCAAGCTGCTGCACGCGGCCGACTTCGACCTGGAGAGCGCCCAGCGGGGCGTGCTCTACATCGACGAGATCGACAAGATCGGCAAGACCAGCCAGAACGTCTCGATCACCCGCGACGTGTCGGGCGAGGGCGTCCAGCAGGCCCTGCTCAAGATGCTCGAAGGCACGATGGCCAACGTCCCGCCGCAGGGCGGACGCAAGCATCCCGAGCAGCAATACATCCAGATGGACACCAGCAACATCCTGTTCATCTGCGGCGGCACGTTCGTCAACCTGGACAAGATCATCAGCAAGCGGCTCGGCAAGCGGACGATCGGCTTCGGCCAGGAAAGCGGACTCAAGGGCGAGACCGACGTCGGCAAGCTGCTTCCCCAGGTGACCAGCGACGACATTCTGGAGTTTGGGCTGATTCCGGAGTTGGTCGGGCGTTTGCCGGTTATCTCGGCTCTGACGCCGCTCGACGCCGATGCTCTAGTTCGCGTGCTAACCGAGCCGAAGAATGCCCTGGTCAAGCAGTACCAGCGCCTGTTTTCGATGGAGAACGCCGACCTGCAGTTCACCGAAGACGCGCTGCGGGCCATCGCCCACAAGGCCCAGGTCAAGGAGACCGGCGCTCGCGGGCTGCGGTCGATCGTCGAGGAAGTGATGCTCGACATCATGTACGACCTGCCCGAGCAAGGCCAGAACTGCCGCTACGTGATCAACAAAGACACGGTCGAAAAACGACAACCGGTATTCCCGATTCCGGAAACCAAGAACAAAAGCGCGTAACGTTCAACCTCATCGGCCCAATGGCCGTATGGGGGTCGAGTTCGCGCTTCTATCCACGCCCGAGCCCGGGACCGACCATCAGCGTCGTCCCGGGCTCGTGCCGTTTCTGCCGCCGCCGCTGCGACGGGCCGCGGCTGCCGCTTTCGCCCCGATAGGGCTGGCATTGGGCGGCCGGCTTGCGGTTTAATGGCGGTCGAAACGCCGGCAGCCCCGGCGCCGCGCCAGCCAGACGCGCGCGGCCAATCACTCGGGCGGCACGCGCCCGCGACGTGCAACCAAGGAGACCGCAATGGGTCTGTTCGACGGCAAAAAGGGATTGATCCTCGGCGTGGCCAACGACCATTCGCTGGCCTGGGCCATCGCCCAGCAGGTGCTGGCCGGCGGCGGCGAGGCGGGCTTCACGCATCTGCCCGACCGGCCCGACGACGAGCGGCAGCGCAGCCGCCGCCGGGTCGCAATGCTGACCGACAGCCAGCCCGGGGCGAAGTTCCTCCTGCCCTTGGACGTCACCAAGGACGAAGACATCCGCAAGGTGATCGACGCCGCCGCCGAGAAATTCGGCAAGCTCGATTTCCTGCTCCACTCGATCGCCCACGCTTCGCTCGACGACCTGAAGCGCGACACCGTGGCCACCAGCCGCGACGGCTTCAAGATGGCGATGGAGATCAGCGTCTACAGCCTGCTGGCCGTGGTCAACGCGGCCCGGCCGATTCTCAACGATCGGGCCACCGTCGTGACGATGACCTACTTCGGCGGCGAGAAGGCCGTGCCCGGCTACAACGTGATGGGCATCTGCAAGGCCGCGCTCGATTCGCGCCGTGAAGTACCTGGCGTTCGACCTGGGTCCGCGCGGCATCCGGGTCAATGCCGTCAGCGCCGGCCCGGTCCGCACGTTGGCCGGCAAGGGAGCCGGAGTCGACGACATGCTGCCGATGTACGAGCGGGTCGCCCCCTTGGGCCGCAACGTCACCCACGAGGAAGTCGGCAGCACCGGCGCCTTTTTGCTCTCATCGGCATCCGAAGGCATCACCGGCGAAATCCTGCACGTCGACTGCGGCTACAACATCATGGGGTCCCCCGGCCGCTTGCTGGACGATTTGAAGCCGAAGGCCTGAGTCGGGACACGAGCATGATTTCTCGTTCGCTGCCTTCATAGCCGGCGGTCAACGACCGCCGAGCCGGAGCAACTACCCAGGCAGTTAGAGATGGCGTCCTCCAAGCAATCGCTGAGTCTCCATCTGCAGGTCGCCCTGGTTGTCTTCGGCGCGACAGCAGGCTTGGCGGTGGGCTACCAAATAACGCGCCGGTGGCTGCCTGGGGCTGGGCTGTGCGGAGCGATCTTGGTCGCAGGGTTGCTCAAATCTCGATCGGCTCAGACCGAAGGGCAAGCGACCGACGGCGCGGGAAGACCCGTGACCTATTTTGGCAGCACCAGCAAGCCATTTGCCCTGGCAACGCTGTATGCGTTTGGCGTTGGCGGCCTGTTCTTGGGAACGGGCGCGCTGATTGATTACGCTGGTCGAACTGACCGACAAGAAACGGCTCTCGCCGGTACCGCTCTACATCCCCGGTCTCGTCGGACTGATCGGACTGATGGTAGCCGGCTTTTGCCTCTGGAAGGCGGCGCAGATTCGCAACCGAGAGTGACGATCGTGCCAGCCGTGTTCATACCTCGCGAGCACACAAACTGCGTTCGCGATCTCATTTCGGAAAAGCCTCCGACGTCATGCCTCCCACGCTCATCGCCATCGCCGTCGTCGAGCACGACGGCAAATTCCTGATCGGCCTGCGCCCTGACGGCGTCGCACTGGCCGGGCTCTGGGAATTTCCCGGCGGCAAAGTTCAGGCGGACGAAACCGCGGCCCAGGCCGCTGTGCGCGAGTGTCGCGAGGAGACCGGCCTGGCGGTCGAAGTGGTCGCAGAGTTGGACGCCGTTGTCCACGAGTACGAGCACGGGCAGGTCGAGCTGCACTTCTTTCGCTGCCGGCCGCTCGACGCGTCTCAAAAGCCGGACGCGCGCTTTCACTGGGTCCCGGCCGCTGAACTGACGGCCTACGAATTCCCCGCGGCGAATTGCCAGTTGGTCGCGCGGCTGGCAACAGCCTCCGCTGCACCGTAGCGGAAGCGCCGCTTTTGGCCGCTCAGCGACCAGACGCAGGGCGATAGCACTGGTCCAGGTGCCTGCTCGCGCCGCGCGACACCCCACCGCGGCGGCGCGGCCGCAAATTGCTCTGGCCCCAATCGGCCTGAGTCGGCAGAATTTCGCCGTTTCGGCCCGTTTTGCGCGGGGATGTCGCGGCCTCAGGTGCCGCGGCCGCCTGCTCTGTGCTGGCCGCCATAGAGTTGCGCCGCCGATCGCACTGCACGAATTGCACACGCGATCGCGGGAGCAACGCGACGCACGACGCCAGGTCGGGACAGATGATCGGTCGCATGGATGTGGCCGCTAGAAGCGAAACCTACGGGGAGGTGGGGAGCATGGATGCTCGAATTCTGAGGCTCGCCGTGTTGGCCGCGGCCGTGAGTTGCCTGGGAGCCAGCCAGCGCACCGCAAACTTCATCGTTACCGCGCCGACGCCCGAGCAGGCCGAGCAGATTGCTTCGGCGGCCGAACGCTTCCGCCGCGAGTTGGCCCTCGAATGGCTCGGGCAGGAGATGCCCAACTGGAGCCAGCCTTGCCCCATCACGGCCCAAGTCGGCGACCACCTCGGCGCCGGCGGGGCCACCAGCTTTCTGTTCGAGCACGGCGAAGTGTTCGGCTGGAAGATGAACATTCAGGGTTCGCAGGAGCGAATTCTCGATTCGGTCCTGCCGCACGAAGTCACCCATACGATTTTTGCCACCCACTTCCGCCGGCCGCTGCCCCGCTGGGCCGACGAAGGCTCCTGCACCACGGTCGAACACACCAGCGAGCGGACCAAGCAGCAGATCATGCTGGTCGACTTTCTGCGGACCGGCCGGGGCATCGCCTTCAGCCGGATGTTCGCGATGAAGGAGTATCCGCACGACGTGATGCCGCTCTACTCGCAGGGCTACTCGCTCGCCCGCTACCTGATCGCCCAGGGCGGCAAGCGGAAGTTTCTGACGTATTTGGCCGACGGGATGCGCGACGAAGACTGGCAGCGGGCCACCAGGCAGCATTACGGCTTCGACAATCTGGCCGTGCTGCAGGACACCTGGCTCGACTGGGTCCGCCGCGGCAGCCCGGCCATGCACGGGCCCAAGCCCACGCCAGGTCCGCCCGAACCAGGCGTGCTGGCCGAAACGCGCGCCGCGCCCGCCCCGAGCCGAACCTGATCTATCGGGCTCAAAGCAGCGACGAGGTTGCGGCATCCGATCGCCGCAACTATGGCGGCGAACCGCAAACCTATCCGGCCGCCGCGCGGAGCAAAGCGGGCGGTTGGCACGCGCCGGGCGAAGGTCCGGCCGAAGACGGTCCGGGCGTCGACGTGCCGGCCCGGCCCGCGCCTCAGGCGGAACTGGCCGCCGGCGAGCGCCTCAGGCGAGGGAGCCTCGCACCAGGTCACCCGGCCGCAGGAACTCCAGCGCTCGCGGCAGATCATCCTGGAGTGGTCGAAAGCGTCGCGCGGGGGCGAACAAGCCGTGCAAACCGCGGCCGACGAATCGCTCTCCGCCCAGCCGCTACGGCGGTAGTATTCCCGCGCGAAGCCGCGGTGCAACGGCGGCCCCGAACTCACGGCCTCGCTCCGCCCCCGGGCGATCCTGGCCGCGGCGCTGCAGGACGCCAAAAAAAACGCCCGCGCCGACACCCGCGGGATGCGGGCGCCGCCACGGGCGTCGGCACATTTGCGTCAGAGCCGAACGCTCAGCTGGTGCGGATTTCGATCTTCCGCGGTTGAGCCTCGGGCTTCTTCGACAGCGTCAGCGTGAGCAGGCCGTTCGTCAGGTCGGCCTTGATCGACTCGGCATCGATGTTCTTCGGCAACTGGAACGACCGCTCGAACCGGCCGAACCGCCGTTCGCAGAGCCAGTATTGCCGCTCCGTCTCGGGCGCCTTGCGCTCGGCGGTGACGGTCAACTTGCCCTGCTCGACGGTGATCTCCAAGTCTTCCTTGGCCACGCCGGGCAGCTCGAGCTCGATGTAGGCTTGATCGTTCGCTTCCCAAACCGCCACCGGCAGCGACCAGCCGGCAACCGCCGCCGGTTGGACGCCGAACACCCGATCGAACCAGCGATCGACATCCGCCACCGTCGAACCCACGCGAGCCGCGTGCGACCGCAAACCATTGGTAACCATGCGCGTACCTCCTCCGTAGAAAATGACTGAAATATTTAACCCTAGCGCCTGACTCCGCCGGCCGGCAGGCGAATCGATTTATCGCCCGGAGCCGGGCAGTCAGCATTTGTCAGATGTGGCTTCTGCCAGACGTAGAAATGCAACGAGCGTGCCAATCGGACGCGCGGCGGCTCGCATTCGCCCGAAGCAATTGAGGGCTCGACGCTTCGGAAAAGCGGCGGCAAAACCGCTCGAAACGGCCCTGATTCCGGCGGCTGCCAAAATGGCAATGGGCGGCAGCGTTTCGTCTGCAGCCTGCGTAGCGGCGGCCGCTATTTCGGGTCCGGCTCGGCCGGTGCTTTAGCCCCTTGGTCGATCCAGGCTTTGAGCAGTTCGACGTCTGCTTCGGCGAGTGGATCTTTTTTTAGCGGCATCCGATCGACCAGATCGCTGCCCGTCACCGCCTGAATCAGCAAGCTGTCGCCGCTCTTGCCCGGAATGATTGCCGGCCCGCTGGTGCCTCCCTTGAGCACCCGGGCGGCGGTATCCAGTCGCAAGCCCGACTCCTGCCGCTTCGTGCCGTGGCACTCCACGCAGTGCCGCGCCAGCAGCGGCTTGATCTGCTTCAGATAATCGACCGGCTCGGCCGCCTGGGCCCAAGCGACGAAAGCCAGCCAGCCGATCAGCACGCCCAATAGGGACCGACGACTCATTACATTCGTGCCCCGAGAACTGTGCAACCTCTAGGGAAGATCGGCCCGGGATCCGATACAGCGAAATCCCAAGCAGCGGCCGCGCACGCCGGGCGGTCGTCCCCGGCGATAGCTCGAACGGGCCAGTTCGGCCGGCCCGACCCAGCTGCCGCCGCGTGCTCGCTTCGGGCGTGGCTGGGAGTCGCGTTCTGGGCGTTCGTGCAAGTGGCTGCCGACGTGCGATAGAAATCGGGCGAGTACCAATCCCGGCACCACTGCCAGACGTTGGCAGCCATGTGCTGCAAGCCGAACGGCGAGACTCCCTCAAGTCGCATTGACGCTCGCCGCGGGAATTCCGTCGGCCGTGTAATGGGTACCGGCGGCATGTCGGGCAACGCACATGGCGGCCGGCTCGCGCGGTTCGTCGCCCCAAGGAAAGGCGCGGGGCTCGGCCCCCCGGGCCGCGTATTCCCACTGCGCTTCCGACGGCAAACAAGTGCCCAGCCAGCCCAGCGGCGGCGGAGCGGCTTCGACGGGGCACTCCAGCAGCTCCGGGATCACCTGCGAGTCTCCGCGGTAGGCCCGCCAATCGAGCCGGTTCGCCCACAGCGAATAAGCATTCGCGCCGTACCAGGAGACCAGCATCATCGGCTGCTCTTCCGTGCCGCGGATCGGCTTCCAGCCGCCAAAGACTCCTTGTGCCAGGGGATACTGCTGGCCGCGCCGATCGCTGAGTCGACCCCGCACCACTCCGCCAGCACGCTGGCCGGCACCTTGCCGACCGAATTCAGGAACCGGCTATAGGCCGAAGTCGAAACGGGCTCGGCATCGATCAACAGGGGAGTCAACTCGACGCGGTGCATGGGCCCCTGATCGGCCAGCGCCGCGGGGTCCGGGTTGCCGATCGATACTTCCGCTCCGGGCAGGGCGACACAGCGCATGCCGTCGGTCCGGCGGCGGTATTGCGGAAAGCCCTCCCGATTGGGGCCCAATGGTTCGTACAACTGGCCGTCTTGCCAGGCGCCAGCCGAGCATTTTCCGTCCAACTGGGTAAACGGCATCCGCGGCGGCTCCGGCGCGTTGTTGGTGCTGCCGCCATTTCGAACGATCGGGGGTCCCGCTACCCCAACGATGCTGGACCAATTCCGCCAGCCCTGCCAGGGTCAGCGCCCGGCCGGCGAAGAACCCCTGGCACGCGTCGTCGGGCAGCGCGATGTCGAATGCCTCTTCGAGCTCCATGATCAGCTCGACGGCATCGAGGCTATCCAGGTGCAGATCTTCGAGGAGCCGCGACTGAGGCGTTACCCGCGTACGATCCAATCCCAGTTGCTGGCACGTGATTTCGACCACTTGCCATTCGATCTCCCACAACGGCGGCAACGCCCGTGGAACGCGAACTTGCGCAGTCATGCCGCACCCCCCGGTTTTCGACGTTCTGCGTCGGGCAATTCCAACGGCGCTCAGCCGGCGTATTTCTCTGGGCCCCCGTGGCTGGCACCATTGTAAGACATCCAATTGAGAGTGAATATCTGCCAGCCTGCGTGGCTGCCTTCCCGGCTTTGGGACCGGCTCGCAGCTCAAGCGGCTCTTCGTAACCACTACTCCTGATGTGCGGAGACACCTACAATCGCCTGATTCTCTCGGGCCACCCCAGGACGGCACGATGCCCCGCACGGCCACATCCCCAAAAAGCCCAACCAAGCACACACCGCCCGACGGCGCATGGCCTCGCACGTTCCGCCGGCGGCTGCTGGCCTGGTATCGGGCGCATCACCGCGACTTGCCCTGGCGGCGGACGCGCGATGCGTATTGCATTTGGGTCAGCGAGATCATGCTCCAACAGACCCAGGTGACCACGGTCATTCCCTACTACGAGCGGTTCGTGGCCAGCTTTCCCGATGTCGGCAGTCTGGCCGCCGCGGACGAGCACGACGTGCTGCGGCACTGGGAGGGCTTGGGCTACTATCGCCGCGCCCGGCAATTGCACGCCGCGGCCCGGCAAGTCGTCGAGCGGCACGGCGGCACGTTTCCGACGGAGCTGGCAGTTGTTCGCGGCCTGGCCGGCATCGGGCGCGACACGGCCGGCGCCATCGTCTCGATCGCCTTCGACCGCCCGGCTCCCATCCTGGAGGCCAACACGGTCCGGCTCTACAGCCGGCTGTTGGGCTTTCGCGGCGACACGACCAGCCGCGGGGGCCAGGACCTGCTCTGGGGCTTTGCCGAGCGGCTCTTGCCCCGCAGCGGCGCCGGCACGCTCAACCAGGCCTTGATGGAGCTCGGCAGCCAGGTCTGCACGCCGCGCGGGCCGGACTGCGAGTGTTGCCCCGTGGCCGATCTTTGTGCGGCCCGGCGGCTCGGCCTCCAAAGCCGGATTCCCGCGGCCAAACCCCGGCCGGTGGTCGAAGCCGTTCGCGAGGCGGCCGTGGTCGTGCGGCAAGGCGCGCGAATCCTGCTCCGCAAACACCCGGCCGGCGAGCGCTGGGCCGGCCTGTGGGATTTTCTCCGCTTCGCGCTGCCGACCGCCGACAACGGCCACAGCGCCGACAACGGCCACAGCGCTGCCGGCGGCCACAGCGCTGCCGGCATTCTGACGGCCGAGGTCAAGCGGCTGAGCGGCCTCGAAATCGGCTCGGCCGCCGCGCTCGCTACGCTCACGCACGGCGTGACGCGATTTCGGATCACGCTCGAGTGCTTTATGGCCCAGCGCCGCAGTGGTCGTTTGCAGGCCGCCGATGGGGCCGAGCTGAAATGGATCCGCCCGGCCGAGCTCGCCGATCACGCCCTGAGCACGACCGGCCGCAAAATCGCCCGGCTGTTGGTCGCCGCGGACTGAAATCGTGCGTTCGAATCAGGTCTTTCGAGCCTGTCGCCGCGACACCATTCCAATCCTGAGGATGGAGGTCAGGTCTTCGCTGGTTGCCAGATTGCGGTTGCCCCGGATTTGCCCAGTCGCTGCAATCAACGAGGCCGCTCCAGCCCTCCGTTGGTTCTCGAATCAAGCGGCTGCGAGCGAAGCGGGGCTTCGGCGAGGGCTCGGCTTCCGCGTGACGATTCGATGCGGAATCGCACATCGGGAGCGCCCTAACCAAATCTGCAAGAAAGACCCCGCAGCAGATTGACGCATCCCCCGTTGCCCGCTCAATTGAACCGTGCGCTCCGGGAAGCGAATGACAGGCACTTGCAGCTCTGATCGCTCCGGCCACGGGACTGCCTGTCGTCGTTGGGACACGGATTGCCAGAATCCCCCAGCGCGCGTCACTCTTCTGCTTTTCTTTTCGTCCCGTTCTTCAGCGGTTCGCCGGAGTCGCCAATGATCGCAATTGGCCGGCCACCCATTCCAGTTCCCAATCAGGGAGTTTGATCATGAAACGCGCCGTCTTGCTGATGATGATCATTGGAGTAGCGAGGGCGAGCACCTTATTTGGCCAGGCGCCGGGCAACCCGTCGGCCAGCGACCAATCGGCGAGTGAAGCCGCCATTCGCAAAATGGCGGCCTCCTACGTCACGGCGTTCAATCAACACGATGCCAAGGCCGTGGCCGATCACTGGTCGCCCGACGCGGTCTATCTGAATCGCGCGACGGGCGAAGAAGTCGTCGGCAGGGCCGCGATCGCCGAGCAATTCAAGTCACTTTTCCACGACCGGCCCGAGCTCAAGTTGCAGGTCAATGTCGAGTCGGTGCAGTTCATTTCGCCCAACGTCGCGGTGGAACAGGGCCATTCGAAGTTCCTCGCTCCGAATGCCGACCCCGAGGACGTCGAGTACACGGCGATCAACGTCAAGTCGCGATGGAAAATGGCTCCTCGATCGCGTGACCGACAAGGCCGGAGAAAACGCGTCTTCGCATTACGAGCAGCTCAAGCCGTTGGAATGGATGGTCGGCGAGTGGACGAGCGGCGCCGACAACGCGGACATCGAGTTGAATTGCCATTGGACCAAGAACCAGAGCTTCTTGACGCGTACGTTCAAGATCGTCGTCGACGGCAAAACCATTACCTCGGGAATGCAGTTGATCGGTTGGGATCCCGCCGCAAAAGCCATTCGCTCCTGGACGTTCGATGCCAACGGCACGTTTGCCGAGGCGACCTGGCAACACAAAGGTGACGCCTGGTTTCTGCGCAATCGGGGCACGCTGCCGGATGGTCGCCCCGCAACCATGATCAACGTCATGAAACAAGTCGACGCGGACGCCTTCACCTGGCAAACGATCGAGCGGACCGCGGGAGATGAGCTGCTTCCCAATATCGACGAGATCAAAATCGTGCGCCGCTGAGGTTCCTTTGGTTCCAGGCCCAAAACAACCACGTCCAATCATGCAGGTGCGACGATGAAACGAGAACTAGCAATCGTCTTGGCAGGCGGAATTCTGACGGTCGGCATGCAACTGGAAGTTTTGGCACGCGGAGGCGGAGGAGGTGGCGGAGGCGGGGCGCGCGGTGGTGGTGGTGGTGGTGGAGGAGGTGGCGGTGCCGCGCGATCTGGCGGCGGGTTTTCGCCTTCGGCTTCTGGTTCACGCCCCGCGGCGGCCGCTAAACCAGCGCAAGTCGCGCACCGGGTGGACAGGCGGGGGCACGCCCCGGCGGCGCCGCACCGGGTAAAACGGCAGGCCCCGGCGGTGGCGCGGCGGCGAAAGGCCCGGGCACTGGACAGCGTCCGGCGCAGGGCGCAGCCGCGGCGAAACCCGCGGCGGGAAACCGTCCCACGGCGGGTCAGGTCGGAAATTTCCTGGAAGTGCCTGGCGGCGCGGTGGCGCAGCCGGAGCGGCAGCGGCGGGACGGGCCGGCGGCGCCGCGGGCGATTTCCTGCAGGGCGGCGCGGCACCACTCGCGGCGGCGGGAGCCGCCAGCGGCCGCGCCCGGGGAGATGCCGGTCGGCCGGGCACTGCCGGAGACAATCTGGCCCAGAATCGCCCCGAACGAATTGAGAACCGCGGCGAGCGGCAGGGCACCCGTGACCAACGGCGCGACGAAGTCCGCAATCAATATGAGCAGAATAATCCGGGCAGTTTTTGGGAGGAGAACCCTGGTTGGGCCGCTTTCGCCGTCACCCGCCCCTTGGCCTGGGCCAGCTGGGGCGCGGTGGGAAGCTGGTGTGGCTATGGGGGCGAGCCCGCGTCCTACAACTACGGTGAAAACGTCTATTATTCGGGCGATCAGGTCTACGCCGACAATCAGCCCGTGGCCACGACCGAAGAATATGCAGAGCAGGCCGCCACGATCGCCAATAGCGCACCGAGCGAAACGCCGGGCAAAGCCGACTGGCTGCCGCTAGGCGTTTTCGCTTTCACGCAGGACGGCCAAGCGTCCGGCGCAGAACCGTCGATCTACATGCAACTGGCGCTGAGCAAGCAAGGCGTGATTTCCGGCACGCTGAAAAACACGCTCACCGGCAAGGTGCAATCGCTGGAGGGAATGGCCGATAAGAAGAGCCAGCGCGTGGCGTGGGGTGTGGTCGGTCAGCAGCGTCCGATCGTCGAGACCGGATTGGAGAACCTCACAAAAGATTCGTCTCCAGCGCTGATCCACTTTGCGGACGGCCAGACTCAGCAGTGGCTCATGATCCGAATGCCGGAACCGAAGCAATAAGCAGCGGCTTTAGGCGTTGGACTACAGTTCGAGCGGTTGCCGGCTGGTCCGAGCCAGCCGCAACCCGCAACTCGGTTGCCCGCGAACCGGCGGTCGCGCTGCTGTCGTCGAGTTTTCCGACCCACCGGGCTACTTGGTCGTCCAGCGGCATTCGTAGACGGTTCCGACCTCTGGATTCACCACCGACCAGCCAATCAGCGACCCATAGGGGTGGTCGATCTTGTTACGGGGATCCATCATCTGCGGCGGCGCACTTTTGTCGGCCGGATACCGCACCAGGCTGTACGTCCGGTAAGGCTGCTGTTCGGGAAACAGCAACCATACGGACAGCAGGTCTGTTTTAGACTGGACTACAAAGGGGGCCCGGCCAGACATCAACCCCGGAAACCGCGCCAGCGCTGCGATCTCGACGGTCACCGGCTCTCCGAAGGGAAGCCGGGCCAGATCGTATTCGATTTCATAGCTGGTCCCTCGTCCATCGAAGCGCTCGACCGGCTGTTTCACCTCGCTCACGACCGCCTGCAGTCGCCCTTTGGGCTGACGAAACTCGACGTCCTCGATCGGCAGAACATTCCGAAATGTGACCCGCCGACGGCTCGACTCCGCATCGACGAGTTTGAAGGTCACCCGGTCTCGTAGCAGGACGCGGCCTTGTTGATCGGGCGAGCTTTCGTCCGCATTCCATTTGCGCAGATCGAGCATCCGGCTATGGGTGAGGATTTCCAGCCCGGAATAATCGAGCTCGGTCGGTTCGGCCCGATCGCCGATTGTGATCGTCGCCCAGTCGGCCGTGGGATCCTTGTCGAGCAAATCGAGGACCTGGCGGAAATCGGGGTCGCCTTTGGCGATCGAATCGATGACCGTTGCCTGGACCTTCGATTTCTCGTACAGCTTGTAGACCTGCAGGGGCAAGTAGACCAGAAGCACCAGCGCAGCGAGCAGGTGCAGGTAACTGGTCCAATCGCGGATCGAGCAGCGTGGACCACGTCCGGCGGCGGCTCGACCCACGAAGTTGGCGTGCCAGCTCCGTAGCCGTGGACGGCGAAAAGGACTTCGGGCTGGTTCGCTTCCGAGTCGCCAGCCCGTCGCCCGGTGTCGGCGCCCAGGGCGGCTGACGCGGCATGTCACTGTGGTCGCCGGGCAACTGACCACAGACCGCGCGGGCCACCTCATAGCCATGCCGCACGAGCGAGTTGATCTCGATATCGGAAAAACGGTCCAAGTCCGTGCGAATCGACTGCACCTCGGCCTGCACCACCGGATGAAGTGCCGTGGGATCCTCGGCCAGATCGACGATTTTGGTAATCGGCAGGAAAACGAAACCTGCTTGCTGGCCGAAATTCTCCCGCTCCAATTGCCAGACCCGGTCCCAGAGAATATCGGTCGCCCGCACGGATTGACCGAGCACTCCCAGCGACGCATCGCTCAAAATCTGAAACGGTTTTCCGGCATCGCTGACCAGGATTTGGTCGAACTGGGCCCCTTGATGCTTGAGCCAGGCAAACGCGCGCATGCTGAGGTTATCGTAGACGCCTCCGTCGGTAAACCATTCGGTCGGGTATTGTCCCTCGCGCACGCCCAGATCGGCCGCGGTAATCTCCACCGGCGGGAAAAAACCCGGAAAGGCGGATGAGGCGCCGACCACTCTGGGCAGGCTCGCCAGTTGCCCGGGAATGTGTTTGAATGTTGAGCCACCGCCGCATGCGCTGCTCTTGAATGAACAAGCCATTGCGATTGAATACCGAAAGCCCGCCGTTACTCACGTTCGTCGTCAGGATGTGCAGCATGGGCTGTTCCGGCAGCTCATACAGGCACCGTTCACCGTAAAGGAACTTGCTGTAGTAATGTTCGAGAATGGCGTTGGGCGTCAGGTCCCGAGCCGGGCGACGACTTAGCTTTGCCAGCAACCGCAACGGATATTGCAGGGGCAGGCGCCGGACGATGCGGTTGCGAACGTCGTACTTTACGAACCGCACGATCTCCGCCGCGGCCGCGCTGAACCGTTCGTCATCGCCGGAGTATCGGTCCCAGTTCAGCACTAGATGCGCCGCCAGAATCGTGCCGCCGGAGACCGCGGCGATGTCGGTCACGTTCTGCAGCTGTCCCGCATCTCTGAGGAATCGGACCACTCCCAGATGGTAGAGCGTGGCGCGAAATCCACCGCCGGACAGCGCAAGTCCGAGTCGTGGCATGGAAGCTACCTCCTGGATGCCGGGAGCACACGCCCTCGATTATAGTTCGCTGCCCAACCGCAATTCGGGCTTTTTTCATGCTGGCGGTGGGGCTGCGACGGGCTCGCGAGCGCCGCGGCAAACAAAGGTGTCTAAGCTCGCCCCGGACGGGTAGTTGCAACCGCCAAGGTTCAGCCTCGGCCAAGGGAGCTATTTTGAAGACACGCGCGGAGGCCGGCTTC
Organism: uncultured Planctomycetaceae bacterium; assembly: GCA_963828155.1. Lineage (GTDB taxonomy): Bacteria > Planctomycetota > Planctomycetia > Pirellulales > PALSA-1355 > CAWCAX01. Next base: position 496,975 of record CAWHDQ010000001.1, on the reverse strand, counting down.
GGTTGCGGCCCGAGCGAGCGTGGCGCTTGGCACCGCGCTCGACCAGCGGCAATGCACTTGCCGGGACTCAGGTGCTCGGGCGATTGCCGACGACTTCTTCTTCCGGCTTGATCGTCGGTTCGCCGGTCGCGCGAAGATCGAAGATGTAGCTCTTGCCCGGCCGGAGCTTGATCGACGGGGCATCGCCGTGGGCCGCCCGGATGCCGGCCGCTTCGGCCTTCTTGGGATCGTTGGCGTAGTCCCAGAAGTGTTCCCAGATTTCTTTTTCGAAGTCGGGCATCTCGCTGCCGCGGTCATACGCCACGGGCCGCGAGTGGGCCGTGTCGAGCGGGAACCCGTCGTTGGGTTTTTGGTGGTCACCCCACAACCGCCGCAGCAGGCAGACCGACGTGCCCCGCAACGGATCGCCCGCCTCGATGAACTTGTCCAGGTACTTGATCACCCAAAAATCGATATAGAGCACGTCTCCTTCGATCGTGAATTTGCGCGGCTGGCCGAGTGGATTGCCGTCGTCGTCGATGTCCGAGTAGAGGATGTCGGTCACCGGATGGTGCTTTTCCTTCGATTCGCGTTGGTCGAGCACGGTAATCCGGGCCAGGCGGTGATCCATCTTCAGCAGGCGATTGGCCAGGTCGAGCTGCTGGATCCGCTTGGCCTGCTCGGCGATCTGCTGGTCGAGCCGCTCCATCAAGGCATGCTGCTCTTGCAGCTCGCTTTCCAGCTTCTGGACCTGGGCCTGCCGCTCGCTCAGCTGGGTTTCCAGCGTGTCGCGCGAGTGGACGGTCTGATAGCCCAGCCACCCGCCGACGCCCAGCACCGAAAGAACGGCCAGCGATATAACGCTGCGCAGAAACGTATTGATCGAATTGAGCGTGCCGGACATGCTGACTCCCTGGCGAAACACCGCGCCACCGTGACACGCGCATTATACGGAACGTGCCGCTCCCCGGGACAGGCGGGCTAGGCGCAGCCGCTGGGCCATGGCGGGCCGAATTCGCCAGCCAACTGGGACAGAGTAGCCCGAATAGGTCGCGGATCGCGCAGACGCGACCGCCGCCGGGGCTCGGGTTAAGTGCCGTCGGGCAAGGCAACCACTTCGCCGCCGGCCCGGGTACCCAGCTGGTTGTAGAGCCGGTAGTCGATCGTGTCGTCGATGAAGTGGACGCTGCCGTCCCCCATCACGAAATTGCCCCCGCCCGTGTGATAGCTCTTGAAGCCGCAGGTGGTCGGATAATTGCCGCCCGTGCCGTTGTCCGAGACGAGCGTATTGAGCGGAATGGTCGTGGGCAGCTCGGGAAAGTTGCTGTTGAACGCGCCGTTCCAGGCACAATGGTCGGGAATGGTCTCGCCGGCCATGAACGTGTGGGCAAGGCCGTCCGAAACCTCGCGGAACGAGAACGATCGCTGGTAGCGGCCAAACATGCCGGCCGAATTGCCGGGCGGCGGGGGCGGCGAGCCACAACTCGCAAAGCTGAACGTGCCGAAGCTGCAGCCCTGGCAGCAGTAATTGTTCGGCCCGGGCGTGTCGCTCCCGCCGGGAGCGCCGGCGCAGAACGGGCAATCGTCGGGCTGGGTCGGACCCATGCTCACCGGGTACCACAGCCCCAGCACGTTGGCCGGATTGTTGTAGCCGATTTCCATCCGGTTGCTCAGAATCGGACTCGAGCTCTCGCGGGTCGGACGGGCAAATGTAGGTGGCAACGACCGACGTCACCGCATTCTGGTTGGCCGGGGCGTACAACGCCACGTTGAAATTGAACAACATGTAGGTGTTCTGTTCTTCGATGAACGGCAGCAGAAATGCGCACCAATTGCCCGTGATGTTCGGGTTATAGCTGCTGCCGAACGGAAGCTTCTTGTGGACATCGTGATAGTTGTGCATCCCGATGCCGATCTGCTTCAGATTGTTGATGCACTGGCTGCGGCGGCCGGCTTCGCGCGCGGCCTGCACCGCCGGCAACAGCAGCGCGATCAGAATGCCGATGATCGCGATCACGACCAGCAGCTCCACTAGGGTGAAACCTGCTCGGGGGCGCCCTGCGGCTGGCATGGAGCAAACTCCAGCGGGAAGATCAAACCAGATGAGAAACCAGAAGTGTCGGCCGCCGTGCCGATTTGTCAGACAGCCCGTCGATCCTTCCCCCCGCTCCAGTGCGCAGTTTAATCCACCGCCCGCAAACAAGAAATAGTCGTTGCGGGCCGGCGATTAGCGCGCGCCGCCGGCGTCTGTGGGCCCGCTCGGCATTCCGCCCGGGCCGGCGAAGCCGCTGCCGCTGCGGGGCGACCCGAATTAGAATGGAAAGATCGAACTTGCCCTCTCTGCTCGGGTCCGCGCCCGATGGCCTGCCTCCATGACCAACATCAATCTCGACCACAACGCCACCACGCCCATTTTGCCCGAGGTACTCGAGGCCGTCGTCGATTGCCAGCGGCGGGGCCTGGCCAATCCGGCCAGCCAGCACACGGCCGGCCGCCGGGCTCGACAAGTCCTGGAAGACACCCGCGAGGAAGTCGGCCGCCTGTTGGGCGCCGATCTGACCAGCCGCCGGCCCCACAAGCTGATCTTCACCAGCGGCGGGACCGAGGCCAACAATCTGGCAATTTTCGGGCTGGCTTCTGCCGCAGGCGGACTGGCATCTGCCGCAGGCACAGCGCCGGCATCTGCCGCAGGCGCAGCGCCGGAAGCCATCGTCTCGGCGATCGAACACCCCAGCGTGCTCGGCCCCGTCGAAGAGCTCGAACGGCAGGGCTGGCGAATCCATCGTGTGCCCGCCACCCGTGAAGGAGTCGTGCCGGTCGATCAATTCGCGGCTCTGCTCAACGAGCGGACGCGCTTCGCCAGCGTGATGCTCGCCAACAACGAAACGGGCGTGCTCCAGCCCGTGGCCGAGCTGGCGGAAATCTGCGCCTGCGCGGGCGTTCCTCTGCACACCGACGCGGTCCAGGTCGCGGGCAAGCTGCCGATCGATTTCGAGCATTTGCAGGTGGCCGCTCTGACGATCAGCGGGCACAAATTTCATGGCCCGCCCGGCGTGGGCGCCTTGCTGGTGCGGTCCGGGGTCAAGCTCGTGCCGCAGTTGCGGGGGGGCTTTCAGCAGGGGGGCCTGCGACCGGGATCCGAGCCGGTCGCGCTGGCCGTCGGCATGTGCCGAGCCCTGCAGGTTTTCGCGCGCGACGGCGACGCGCGGGCTCAGGCCCTGCGCGCTGCGCAACCGGCTCGAAGCGGCGATCAAGAATCAATGCCCGCGGGTTGTGGTCAATGGAGCCGGCGCCAACCGGCTGCCGCACACTTCGAATCTGGCCTTCCTCGGGATCGACCGGCAAGCTCTGGCGATGGCGCTCGACCTGGCGGGCGTGGCCTGTTCCACCGGGTCGGCTTGTGCCAGCGGGTCGAGCGAACCGTCGCACGTGCTCCTGGCGATGGAGCTCGAACCGGAGCTGGTGGCCAGTTCGCTCCGCTTCAGCCTGGGAGCCGAGACGACGGCCGGCGAGATCGACGAAGCCGTGCGGCGAATCGTCGCCACGACCGCGAACTTCGCCCGTTCGACGCCCCGCCGCGTGGCTGCCGCGGCAACCTGAGCCGCGAAAGCGGGCGGCCGGCCAGCGACTTTCCGCCGGCAGGGCGGGAGTACCGTTGCAGCGAGTGCAGCCCAGCTAGGGACGGTCAATCTGACCAGCGGGCGGTGATTCGGATGACTGGCCTTTAATCATTCTTCCGCTGTTGGAAAATCCATCGAACGACAACGTCGCCGAGCCCCCACGACACCCACGCCATTGCGGCGGTGAATATCGCCTCTATCGGGTCGGCGCCAGTCCTTGCGATTGCGAACCAACACGCCGCTATCGTCACCACCACGAACAGCGTCCGCAACGAAAACGACCAACGGCGGCCGGGAGCGGACATGGTGGGAAACTTGGCAGCGGTTGATTAGTGCGTGCGGGCGTCAAAGTCGGACGGAAAATCTCTTACAGGCTGCCAAAAAACCGGCGTAAATAAAAGTCAGTACTCTGCGAGCCTACGAGACGGTTTCCGTGAGGATGTGTAAGCAGATGACGGCCGCGGCGATACTCGTCCAGGCGTCAATTGAAGTATCTGATCGATCGTAGCGGACTCGCATGCGGCGTAGACCTTTGACCCAACTGATGGTGCGTTCCACGACCCAGCGTACGCGACCGAGATGACTGCCGTGATCCCCTGTGCGATGTCGAATGTGCGGTTCAATGCCCAGCCAGCGGAGCACGATCCGCGTGGCTTCGCAGTCATATCCCGCGTCGGCGTACAACTTCTGGGGATGGTTTCGCGGCCGCCCACGCTTGCCGCCGATCTCCGGGAAGTCGACCACGGCCGGCAGGATCTCGCAATGGTCGCTGGAGTTGGCCGGAGCCGCACGAATCACCAGCGGCACGCCGTCGCGATCGACCAGCAGCGTGAATTTCGTCCCTTTTTTCCGGCGATCGACAGGACTTGGGCCCGTGGCATCTCCTCCACCGAACGCACGCACCTGAGTCGAGTCGATGACGGCCGTCTCCAAGTGCAGTTGCTTTTCGTGATTCAACATGGTCAAGAACAAGTGATGCAACTGATTCCAAATCCCTGCGCGCTCCCAAGCTTGCAACCGGGTGCGTGCGGTTTCGCCACAGCAGCCCATCTCCTGGGGCACCTCCTTCCAACGACAGCCTGTGACAAGCACGAACCAAATGACCTTCAGCACGGTGCGATGCCCGGTCGGTGGCCGGCCCCCCTTGGGGCCGATCTCCTTCTCAGCAGGCAACATCGGACGTGCCAACTCATAAAACTTCTCCGGCATACAAGCGTCCGCCATGACAGTTCTCCTTGTGAAACGGACAAGGGGGCTGTTATGGCCGGGCGCAACTTCTATGCCAATTCAGTCGTGTTCTGATTTGCGGTTTTTTGGCAGCCTCTTAGTCGAACAAGGCGGATAGTGCCGTGACCATCGAAAACGCCGCCGACTTCCGGTCGTTCGATAAATGCTTGCCAGTCCAGATCGCTCAACCACGCATGGCTTTGCAGTCGCCCAATGAGCATTGGCGTCTACAGAATCTCGAAGCTGACGCAGGGTCGCCCAGCATCCTCGCCGCAACTGAATAGACCAAATTTCTTCGTTCCGGCCACCCGACTAATATAGCCCCGAAAAGCTCGTCGCCGGGCTGCACACGCAAGGCACCCACTACCCGCAAGTCAGCGCCCTTGTCGGCGGACGGGAGCGGATGCTAGAATCCCCGGTTCCCGCTGGCTGACTGGCACAGCAATCGCGGGCGCGGCGGTTCCGCTTCCCCACGGGGTCGCGGGTTCACTCGGCCAGCTTGAGCACATTGGCATCGAACTCATCGAGGGAGTTGGCGGCGTGGGCGTAAAGAAGACGGGCAAAGGGCGTCGCAAGCTGGGTCGCAAAAAGCGCCGCATGCGTTCGCGCATTCGCCACCGTAAGTAAGGTCAACCCGCCCGACCGCGCGTCCGGCGCGGTCGCTCGAGGTACGAACAGCCACGCCGCGCATTCTGCCGACCGTGCCCCGGATGCCCGCGCCCTGTCGTGCGGGCTTGCCCCCCCGTGTGTTTCGCGCCTCGGCCCGGCGGCAAATCGTTCCCGCGCAGGCGATCGCCCGGCCGCATTGCGCCGGTCGTCGGGCTTGTGCCGGCTCGGCAAGCTTTAGCTGCTAGCTGGTCCGAACATCGTCCGGCCTGGCCGGCACGGCCGAAAGAGTTTGACATACCCGCCGTGTGCCGGCCGCGCGGATTTCAAGCCAAGCGGGGCAATCGCCCCCGCCCGGACCGGACCCCCACCCGACCCAGGTCGCGGCATGCCGCACTTCCGCAACTTTTGCCATGCGCTGTTGGGCCTGGCCGCGCTCGGTGCGTCGCTGCCTGTGCAGCTGCCGGCCGCAGAGGTTTGCCAGTCGCGCGGCTGCCCTGCGAGCAGAGTGCAAGCGGAGGGGATTCGCGATGTCGAGCTCTCGGCCGGCGGCTGCCTGCGTGGCCGGCTGGTCGACACCGCCGGCAATCCCCTTGCGGCTGAAGTCGTCGCGGTGCAAGGCAGTGGCTCGGCGCACGAGACCGTGACCGACGCCGACGGGGTGTTTGCCGCCACGGGGCTCGCCGGCGGCATCTATCGGATCTCCGCGGGCGGAACGGCGGGCATCTTTCGGCTCTGGGCCGAACATACCGCTCCTCCTGCGGCCCGGGGCGGTGCCCTGTTGATTGCGGGCCAACACGCCGAGGAGACGGCCGGACTCGCCTGGCGGACGGGGCCCGACCTGATCATCTTGGGGGCCATCGGCGGCGCCGTTGCCGCGAAAGCATTGGTCGCCGGCGTCGATCGCCGCGGCAGCTAGCGCCCCGCGGCACTGTTCTCGACAGCACTGTTCTCGGAAGCACTGTTCTCGGAAGCATCGTTCTGGCCGGGGCTCGGCGTCACGGGCTGCCCACATGCTAGCGCCGATCCGCGGTCGCCCGCTCCGCTGCGCGCCGGCAAAGTCTAAAGAATCGGCAAACTCGTGCCGATAATAAGCGCGCGGTCGGACTATCGGTGGGGGCGCTCATCGTGTATCGTTCGCCCCCTTACCAGCGCACCGTGGCCCACTGTCCTCGCCGTGCCACGGCCGCCTTAGTCAGCGAGAAACTTCCATGAACCGAGCCGCTTGGTTCACGTGTCCGGCCGTTACGTTGGCCCTGGCGGGCATGGCCCTGCCGCAACTCTCCGCGGCCGATCTACCGGCCCGGCCGGCAAGCCCGGTTTCGACGGCGGTCAGTCCCGCTGCAATGCGGGCTTCCGTTGCGCCCACGACCGCGACTCCCACGACGGCACCGCAAGCCGCCGGGGGCAGTGCGGCGCCTGCGGCCCTCGCCGACGTTGCCTTGGGCGGTGGCGGCGTCCTCCGCGGTCAGGTAGTCGATCCGCAAGGCAATCTCCTGGCTCACTGCGAAGTGCTGGTCCGGCAGCAGGACCGGGCGATTGCGGTGACACGCACCGATGCCGACGGCCGGTTTGCGATCAGCGGTTTGGCTGGCGGCGTCTATCAGATCGCTGCCGCCGAGTCGGTCGCGGTCTTTCGCTTCTGGGCACCCGGAACGGCACCTCCGGCGGCACAAGCCGCCGCGCTGATCGTGGCCGGCAACGGTGGTTTGGTCCGGGGTCAAGGACCGGGCAGCGGCGTGCGGCGGTTCTTCAGCAGTCCCTGGGTCTTGGCCGGCCTGCTCGCGGCCGCCATCGCCACCCCGATCGCTTTGAGCAATCGCGATAAAGTCAGTACTAGCTAGCGGCGGGACGGGCAACCAGCTCGGCCGGCCGCGCGAACGGTCCCGCCGGTTGACCTTTCTGGCCGACAGCGATTTCGCTACCATTCGCCTCCTTTCTCGTCGGACACGTTTCCGCCAATGGCAAGCGGCTCGCGCTAAGTCTGTGTCGCGGCGCGGGCAGCTGCTCTCGATCAGCGTCGTCTCGATCCAATCGCACAAAGGGCTTCGCCATGAGATTCCGGATGTTACGCCCGGCAGCGGCCGGGCTCGCCGCGTTGGGTTTGCTCGTTCCACCCGTTGCCGTTTCCGCCGCCGAGCCGCAGCGCTCACCCGCTCCGGCTGCGGCTGTCGACTTTCCCCAAATCAGCGACGTAGCTCTGGGCGCGGGCGGCACCCTCAACGGCCAGGTGGTTGACGCCGTCGGCAGCGGCGTCGAGGGCGCGGTGGTCACCATCCGCCGTGGCGACGTGGTCGCGGCCACAGCCGTGAGCGGTCGGCAAGGTTACTTTGCCATCGCCGGCCTGCAAGGCGGCGTGGTGCAAGTTTCGGCCGGGCAGGGGATCGGAGTTTATCGCTTGTGGGCCGCCGAGACCGCTCCGCCCGCGGCCGGCAATGCGGCCTTGATCGTCAGTGATCCGACGACCATCCGGGGTCAAAACTCGCGCATGGGTCAGGTCTTGCGCAATCCGCTGGTCATTGCCGGCATCGTCACCGTGGCGGTCGCCGTGCCGATCACGGTCGCCCAGTACCGCAAGGACCATAAGTCCGGCAGTTGATTGCTGGCTGCCCGAATGGGCGCGAGGCTCAATGCATGAGACGCTCAGCGCTTGGATTCTGGCTGCTCGCCGCGGCGATTGCTGGATGGCCTCCCCTCGATTCTCGGGCCGCTGATCCGGCGGAAACGGCGCGGTTGCCGGCAACACCGGGTACCGGATCGCAGGTCGGTCCCCCCGTGGCGGCGCTGCCCGCTTGCCCGCGACGCGGCTCTGGCCGACGACGGCCGACTTTACGGTACGCTGGTCGACCGCCAGGGACTGCCAGTCGCCGGTGCCGAAGTCGTCCTGGCGCAGGGCGGCAATGTTCGCGCCCGGGCCATCACGGGCTCGGACGGCCGATTCGCGTTCGACGGCTTGCCCGGCGGAGCCTATGAGATCTGGCAGGCCGGTCCGGTGGGCGTGGTGCGAGTTTGGCAGCGCGGTATCGCACCGCCGGGTGCCAGCGCGGGCCTGCTGCTAGTCGCCGGCGACCCCGCCGTCCGCGGCCAGGCTCCGCGGTCGGGCTTCATGAAGTCGAACGCCTTTCTGATTTCGGCGGCCATCGTGGGAGCGGTCGCGATTCCGGTGTTCATCACGGTTTCGCGGCGCGATCTGCCACCCAGCAGTTGACGGTCTCGGCCGGTCTGCTGGCGCTTCGGCCACGGCTGCTGCTGGCGACGGCGGAGCGACGTCCGACGGGCGCTCGCTGGCGCTGAGTGCTGTTGACCAACTGCTTTGCAGTTTGGTACTTACTCCCGCGCAAGTGCGGCGGAATTCTCCCGCCGCGCAAGCCCTGGCTGGTGCAGCGCCACTTCCTCGTCCGCGCTCGTTCCCGAGACCGACTTTGCCGATGGCGGCGATCCGATCTGTTGCCCACCGCCGAGTCTGGCACCTTGCGCTGATCGCGCTGGCCGCCTCAGGCTGCGCGCGTTCCCAGGTCGTCAACGCCAGCCGGTTGCCGCCGGGCACTCTCGTGGCGCATTGGCAGAATCCGCAGACGATCGATCTGTCGAAGCTGGTCTCGTCGTCGGCGAGCAGCGAGCTGGTCGACCGCGGAGACGTGCTCGAATTGACGATCGAAAGCGGCTACGAGCAGGAAAACCCCAACGGCGGCGTGCCGATCCGCGTGGCCGAAGACGGCACGACGCAAGTGCCGCTGGTCGGCCGGGTCGCGGTCGCGGGACTCGAGCTGACCGCGGCCGAGCAAGCCATTCGCGAGGCCGCCATCCAGCGCGGCGTGTTCCGCAATCCCAGCGTGACGCTGCTCATGAAGCAACAGCGGATGAACAAAGTGACGGTCGTCGGGGCGGTCAACGAGCCGGGCACGTACGAACTGCCCCGGGCCAACAGCGGCCTGCTCGCCGCGCTGATCGCGGCCGGCGGCTTCAGCGAATACGCCGGCACCGAAGTCGAAATCCGCCGCCCGGCCCTCCGCAACGAAGCGGTGCCCGGCGCGCCGGTCCGCGGCGACCGCGTCGCCGACGGACCCCACCAGCAGGCCTCGTACACGCAACCGGCCGTGCTCCGCCCGACCTCGTCGATCCGCGTTGACCTCGTGGCCGCAACCAAACAACCTAGCGGCAATCCCGAGTGGTATCTCGACGACGGCGACGTGGTGATGGTCGAGAAACGCGACCCGCAGCCGGTTCAGGTGATCGGGCTGGTCGGCAAGCCGGGCCAATTCGACCTGCCGGCGGGCAAGGACCTCCGCGTGCTCGACGTGCTGGCCCTGGCCGGCGGCGTGTCGACGCCCTACATCGACAAGGTCCACGTCATTCGCCATTTGCCCGGCCAGGACGATCCGCTCGTGATTCGCATCAGCCTGCACGAGGCCAAGACCAAGGGCAAAGGCAACTTCCTGCTGGGGCCGGGGGACATCGTGAGCGTCGAGCAGACGGCCCCCAACTTCGCGATGGACATGTTCCGGATGATCGCCCCGTATGCCTTCTCGGCTTCGCTGAATTCGACGCTGCCGGTCCTGATCAAGTAGCCCCGTCCGAATACTCGCCTGCGATGAACCTCGACCCCCAGTCACCCGTCGCCGACCATGCCGCCCGCCCGGCGGCGCAGATGCTGCACGCGCTCGTGCAGTTTCTGCGGGTCGTCCGCCATCGGCAAACGGTGCTGGTCGCGGCGCTCGCGGTGGCCGGCGTGCTGGGCGGCCTGTACTACGCCACCGAAGTGCGGCTCTACCAGGCCCGGGCTTCGCTGCTGGTCTTGCAGACCGGCGCCGACGTCACCAATACGACGATGACGGCCGAAGGCGTCCACCAGGGCCTGATGCCGACCTACGAACGGCTGCTGTCCAGCGCCGTCGTGCTGGAAGGAGCCGTCGGCTACCTGCAACCCGCCGACCGGGTCGATCTGGAAAATCATCCCCGCGAAAGCTGGGCCAATGTCCTCCGCTCGCGGCTTACGGCCAACACGGTCCGCCTGACCAACATCATCGAAATCGCCTACCGCTCGAAGAGCCCCCGGGCGGCGGTCGCCGTGGTCAACGCCGTGCTGCGATCCTACCTCGAGTTCATGGACCGCACGCACAAGGGCACGGCCGGCGAGCTGCTGCAAGTTTTCACCAAGGAGAAAACGCAGCTCGAGCAGCGGTTGGTCGAGAAGCAGCAAGAAGTGCTGACCGCCCGCCAACGCTTCGGCGACCTGGGAATCCGGGCCGAGAGCAATGTCGTGCATCCGCTCGTGCAGCGGGTGATCGAGCTGAACGAGGCCCTGATCAAGTCCCAGCAGCGGCGGCTGGAGGAGCAATCGACGCTCAGCTCGATCCAGGCCGCGGTCCGCAATGGCGAGGACCTGCAGCAGTACTTCCTCGCCATGGAGGGCTCGGTCGGCCGCGAGCTGGTGCTGGCCGGACTGGGCATCAACAACCAGGACGCCAGCATGCAGACCACGCTGGAGAAAACCCTGCTCGAAGACCAGGCCGATCTCCAGACGATCCAAGAGTATTACGGTCCGGCCCATCCCAAGGTGATGCAGCTCCATCAGCGGATCAACATGAACCGGGCCTATCTGGCCAATTACCAGACTCGGGTCAACGAACGGCTGGCGCAAGTCCGCGACAAGCAGCTCGGCCCGCTCTTGTTGCAGATGGAGCGGCAGCGGCTGGACGAGGCCTGGCAGCACGAAGCGTCGCTGCGACTCAGCTTCGAGCAGGCCCGGCGCGAGGCCGTGGCTCTAATCGGCGACCGCGAGCGGCTGCAACTCCTCGAGCACGACCTGAAATTCCTGCGCGACCTGCGCGACGTGCTGCTCAACAAGATCGCCAGCGTCGATCTCAGGCAAGATCACGGCGACATCCGCACGGCCGTGGTCAGCGAGCCGGTGCTCCCCAAGAGCCCCGTCTGGCCCAAGCTCTGGCTGGTGATTGCCGGCGCGCTGGCCGCCGGCACCGGAACCGGCCTGGGCACGATCTACGTCCTCGACCTGTTCGACGATCGCTTCCGCTCGCCCGACGAAATGCGCAGCCAGATGGGCGTCCCGGTCCTGGCGATGATCCGCCCGATGGACGACCTGAACGCGACGGGCTTGGAAAACCTGCTGGTACACGTCGCGCCCGACGACCCGGCCAGCGAACCCTTCCGGACGCTCCGCACCACGCTGGCGTTTTCGGGTCACGAAACGTCGCGACTGGTCGTCTCGAGCGCCGAGCCGGGCGACGGCAAGACCACGGTGCTGGCGAACCTGGCTGTTTCGTTCCACCAGTCGGGCAAGCGCACGCTGCTCGTCGACGCCGACATGCGCCGCCCGGGACTCACCGCGCAGCTGGGCTGTAAGGGGCTCAGCGGTCTGGCCGAAGTGCTGGCCGGCGCCGAGCCGCTCGATCAGGCCGCCACGGCGCACGTGCGGGCGCTCGCACCCGGTCTCGACTTCCTGCCCGCGGGCATGCGGCGCTCGCAATCCGGCCGAAGCGCTGGCCGGCCCGCGGCTGGTCGAGCTGCTGGCCTGGGCCGAAGGCCACTACGACCAGATCTTGATCGACAGCCCGCCGGCATTGGCTGCCAGCGATTCGGCCATCATCGGCCGGGCCGCCGACGGCGTGGTGCTGGTTGTCCAGCCGAAGAAGAATCGCCGCCGGCTCGTGCTCCGTGCGGCCGACTCGTTCGCCACGGTCGGGGTCAAGCTGCTGGGCGTGGTCGTCAACCGCGTGGGAGGCGAAACCGGCGACGCGGTTTATGGCTATGGCGCCGATTCGGCCTATGGCTATGGTCCCGACTATCACCAGGACGCGACGGCGGATGCCGAGAGCGGAGATCCGGCGGTCAAACTGCACGCCGACGCGGACGTCGGCTTGGAAGCGTCGGCCGGCCCCGACCCACGGCGCGTGGCCTGACGCGGTCCAGAACTCCCGAACCAATTCGTCGGTCATGACGCGACACAGTATGAATCCTGCTAACACCAGACCTGAAACACTCGCCTCGTTCGACGCCGCGGCGGGAGCTCCGCCGCCGGCGGTGGGCGCGAGCCAGTGGCTGGCGCGTCGTCGACGCCGGACTGATCGCCGTGCCGCTGGCCTGTCCCTGGTTCATGGGGGGCCGTCATCCGCTGGGCGAGCTGGTGCTGGTCGCGCTGGCGGTCGTGGTCAGCGTGGCCTGGCTGGGCCAGCGAGCCCTCGAGCGACGCGCCGTGCGGATCGATCGCTCGCGGGCCGAATGGTTTCTGCTGGCGGCGATCGCGCTGGTGGTGATTCAACTGAGCCCGCTGCCCGAGTCGCTGCTCCGCATCCTTTCGCCCCACACCCATGAGCTGCTCACGCTCTGGTCGGGCGATGGCAATGTTATCGGCAGCCTGGGCGCCTGGAACCGGGTGTCGATGACGCCGGCCGCGACGCGGGCCGGCCTGGCGCTGCTCTTGGCCTACGGGATGTTGTTTCTGGTGGCCGTGCAGCGGCTGCGGAGCGTGAGGGACGTCGAGTGGCTGCTGGGTTGGATCAGCGTGTCGGTGGCGGTGCAAGCCGTGTTCGGAATCGTGCAGTATCTGACGAGCAACGGCAAGTTCGTCTGGGTCTACGAGCACCCGTTCCGCGACACCTACCACGCCGTGATGGGGGCCTACATCAATAAGAACCACTTCGCCCACTTGATGGCCCTGGGACTGGGGCCGCTCGTCTGGCTGGTGGCTCGGGGCCTGCAATCCAAGAAAGCCGCCAACCCCAACGCCTTTGGCGAAACGGCCGCCGCCGGTCCGCTCGCGCCGAAGAATCTGGCGGCGATCGCGGCCCTGGCCGTGACGCTGTTTGCCGGGCTGCTGACCATGTCGCGGGGCGGGGCGGCGGCGATGTTTCTGGCCACGCTGCTGGCCGTGGTGGCCCTGTACCGGGTGAAGACGCTCGGCAAGAGCTTCGTCGCGGCGCTGGGCGGCGTGTTTCTGCTGATCGCCGCCTGCCTGGTGATTCACGGCTATGGGCAAGTCGCCGAGCGGCTCGACGATTATGGCGCCGGCTCGCTCGACGAGCTCGACCGCGACGGCGCCCGGCGGGCCATTTGGTCGGCCGATTTCCTGGCCCTGCAGGATTACTCGACCTTCGGCAGCGGGGTGGGCAGCCACCGCGACATTTACCCGATGTATTTGACCCAGCCCTGGGAGGTCGAATTCACCCACGCCGAGAACGGCTATTTGCAAGTGGCCCTGGAAACCGTGGCTGCCGGGCCTGGCGATTTTGCTGGCCGGCATCGTCGCGACGGCCATCTGGTGCCGGCGGAGCCTGCGGCGGGCCAACGACCGGCGGATCTATCTGGCCAGCGCCGCCGTCTCGGCCGGACTGCTGGCCAGCGTGGTCCATTCGCTGGCCGACTTCGTCTGGTACATCCCCTCGCTGATGGCGATCACGGTGCTGCTCGTGGCCTGCGCCCTGCGGCTGGCCCAGTGGAGCGCCGCGGCCAAGTCGCCCCCGGCCAAACTGGCCGGCAGCCGCACGGTCCACTGGTCGCCGCTCCAGTGCGCACTGGCGGCGGCCGGCGTGGCGATCGTCGGCGCGTGGATGATTCACGACCGGTTCTGCGCCGCGATGGCCGAGCCGCATTGGGACCAGTTTCTCAAGTACGCCCTCGACGGCAGTCCCGACAAGCCGCTCGCCGACAAGGACACCTACGAGCACCTGGAAGCGGTCGTCGCCTGGACGCCCGACAATGCCAAGGCCCACGTCCGGCTGGCCAGCATGCTGGTCGCAAAGTTCGAAGCCTGGCAGCGGCAGTCGGCCAACGTCATGCCGCTGCAACAAGTTTGCGAAGCGGCGTTCGACTCGCGCGACTATTTCCACTCCCGGTCCGAGCTGGACGCCTGGCTCGACCGGGCGATCGGCGAGCGCCGACGGATGCTCGACGCGGCGCTCTGGCACTTGCACCGCGGCCTGAACCAGAACGCGCTCTTGGGCGAAGCCTACATCCAGCTGGCGGACCTGTGCTTTCTGGAAGGGGCCGCACGTCCGGTGAAGACCGCTTACTTGGAGCAGGCCCTCAAGGTGCGGCCCAACGACGGCGTCGTGCTGCTCGCGGCCGGCAGCGCCGCCGCCTTGCGGCAGGATGCCGAGCAGGTCCTGAAATACTGGCGGCCGGTGCTCCGCTGCCGCGAGGAAGAGCGGTTGGCGATGGCCAAACTGCTGGTCTCGACGCAACTGCCGATCGAGTTCGTGCTGGAACAGTTTCAACCGGACCTGGCCGCGACCCGCTTGCTCTATCAGCAGTATTCGGCCGTCGCGCCGGTCGAGGCGCTGGGTCCGCTGTTGGCTTATTACGGCCAATCGCTCCAGCAGCAAATCCGCCTGCTCGACGCCGAAAGCGCCGGCCCGCTCTGGTTCGAGCTGCACACGATCTTCCGCAGTCTGGGTCGGCCGGCCGAAACCATCGAATGCCTGCAGCGCGCGGCCGCCGTGCGGCCGAGCGATTTCGGCGTCCGCTTCACCTTGGGACAGGAACTTGCGGCGCAAGGCCACTTCGCCGCGGCCGAGCCGCATCTCCGCTGGTGTTCGGCGCGCAAACCCAACGACGAACAGGTCGGCGCAGCCCTGGCGGCTGTCGTCCGCGGGCGCGTCGACCACTCCGACGAACCGGCAGTGACGGCCTGGAGTCAACCCAGCAATTCCGCAACCCGGCAATGACCGCGCGGCTTCAATCGACAAATCGCTGCCCCCTCGAATAATGACCGGCAACCTGACCGCACTGACGACCGCACTCGTGGCAACCCTGGCGCTGACGCCGGTGGCCCGTCGCGCTGCGCTCCACTTGCGGATCGTCGACCGCCCCGACGGCCAGCGAAAGCTCCAGCGGCAGCCCGTGCCGCTGCTGGGCGGGTTGGCGGTGCTGGCCGGCTGGTGGCTGGGACTGGCGGCCACGGCCCTGTGCGGGTTTGCGGTTCCGCTGCCGGCCGCGCTGCCGCAGGCCGCAATCACGCTGGCCGCATTGGCCCTGGTCGGCCTGCGCGACGACATCTGCAATCTCCGGGCGCGCTGGAAATTGCTGGCCCAGGTTGCCGCCGCGGTCCCTCTGGCCCTGTCGGGCTGCGGGCTGGCGAAAGTCGCCTGCTGCGGCGGCCTGCTCGACTTGGGCCTGTGGGGACCGGCTGTCACGGTGGTCTGGCTCGTGGTCGGCATCAACTCGCTCAACTTGCTGGACGGCATGGACGGCATGGCGTCGCTCACCGGCTTGGGCATCTGCCTGACCGCAGCCGCGCTCGACGCGTCGGCCGGCGGCAGCCACGTGGGCATGTTCGTGCTGGCTCTGGCCGGAGCGCTCGCCGGATTCCTGGCGTATAACCGGCCGCCGGCCCGAATCTACCTGGGCGACACCGGCAGCATGATCGTCGGGCTGGCCGTTTCGCTGGCCAGCATGCGCGTGGCCCGCACGCCCGACGGCGTGACGCACTTGACGCCGATGCTCGCGCTGATGGCCTTGCCTCTGGCCGACACCCTGCTGGCCGTGCTCCGCCGTCGCGCTCAGCGGCCGAGGAATCTGGTATCCCGACCGGGGCCACGTGCATCATCGGCTGCTCGATCATGGTTGGTCGGTGTCGCGGGTTCTGCTCACCGTGGCTCTCGTCCTGATGGCCTGGGGCGCCGTCGTCGTCTGGGCCAGCGGTCCGGCCGAAGCGATCGTCTGGCTGGCGGCCGCCCTGGTGGGTCTGGTCGCGATCCGCCGCCGGCTGGTCGGGCATTACGAGTGGTCGCTCGTGGCCGGCGCCCTGTGGAACAGCGTCCGGCCGCGGACGGCACTCCCGACGCCGGCCGAACTCGACGGGCTGCCGTTCTCGGCCGCCTGGCAGCGACTGGAAGCGGCGATCGAACCGTTTCCGCTCCAGCGGCTCTGGCTGTCGTTCGACAGTCCCGAACTGGGCCGCTACGACCACCAGTGGCAACCGCTGTCGCCCCGAGCGACAGGTGCGGATCCGTTGACCATCGAAGTTGCCCGCACGGCGACTGCGACCTGCCGCTTGCGCCGAAGGATCGGCAGCCGAGCTGCGGACGCACATGCAACCGTTGTTGGAGGTGCTGGCTTGCTTCGCCACCTATTGGGCCAGCCGCGGCGAGACCGTACCGGCCGTTCGCCCGCGCTTCGCCGCCGAGCCCGCGCCAGCGGACGTGGCGGGGCGAATCCCGGTCATTGCGTTTACTCCCGAGCGTCGAGCCGCATAGCGAATGAAGCCCGACCTTGCCACTAAACACGCCTTCGACCAGGCGGCACACCACCAGTTGCTGACTCGGGCCGCGCTGCTGGCCCTGTTGGCCTTGGCGGTGAAAGTAGCGGCCCTGGGCAAGGACGTGTGCGTGGCCCGGACCTTCGGCACCGGGCCAGAACTCGATGCCTTGCTGGTGGCCCTGGCCATACCGCTGTTCGGCTGGTCGGTCGTTTCGCAGACGCTGGCCGCCGCGCTGCTGCCGGCGCTGGTCGCCGCCCGCCAGCGCGAAGGCCAGGCGGGTGCCGACGGTTTGATCCGGGCCTTATTTTGTCGGTTCATTCTTTCGCTGCTCGCGCTGGTCGCGGCGCTGACCCTGGCGGCCGACCAATTCCTGCCCTGGCTGGGCGGCGGATTCGACGCGGAGCAAGTCGCGCTGCTGCGGCGGCTGTTTTTCATTCTCATCTGGATCGTGCCGCCGAGCGGCATTTCAACCTACTGGGGCGCGGTGCTGAACGCCTCGCGGATTCTCGCGCCTCCGGTGCTCGCCCCGATCGCGATTCCGACGGTCACGCTCGCCGGCCTGCTGCTCACTCCGCAGTTGGGAATCGAAGGCCTGGCCTGGAGCATCGTCGCGGGCTACCTCGCTGAAATGCTGCTGCTCGCGTGGGCCATGCGGTGGCGTGGACTGCCGATCCTGCCGCGGCCCCGCGGGCACGCGCAGCTCGGTCCGATCGCCCGGCAATACAGCTGCCTGCTGTTCGGCGCGGTGCTGATGTCCAGCTCGACGATCGTCGATCAATCGATGGCCACCTGGCTGGGCCCGGGCAGCGTTTCGGCCCTGAGCTACGGCGCGAAGCTGGTGGCTGTACTCCTGGGCACCCTGTCGCTGGGCATCTCCACGGCCGTGTTCCCCCATTTTTCGCAGCTCGTGGCCGACGACGACGCACCGGGCCTCGCCCAAACCCTGGCCGGCCTGACGCGAATGGTCCTGGCCCTGACGATTCCGCTCACCGGCCTGCTGATCCTGCTCTCGCAACCGATCGCGCAACTCCTGTTCGGGCACGGCGCCGTGACGTCCGACGCGGTCGCCGAGATCGCCACAATCCAGCGCTGCTACTTGCTGCAGGTCCCCGTGTTCATTTTGGGAGTGATCGGAGCCCGGCTGCTCACGGCGCTCGGTCAGGCCGGCGTCCTGCTGCGTATCTCCGCCTTGAACCTGGTGCTCAATGTGGTCGGGAACCTGGTGTTCTCGCGATTTTTCGGCGCCGCGGGCATCGCACTCTCGACCAGCTGCGTCTACCTGGTGTCGACGACGCTCGTGTTTGCCGCCTTGCGAACCCGCTTGGGCAAACCCGCCCCGGTCGGTTCGCTTGCCCGTCAGCCAGCCCGAGCGGCCTGAGGCGCTGTCCCCGCGAAGCAACTTCCAAGGAATCCCCCATGATTGCCAATCTCCCGAACCCTGACCGCCCAACCTGCGCTCCGGCGGCGCTGCCGCGCCCGCTCACCTCGCTGCTCCGCGCGGCCTATCGCACGCTGTGTGCCGTGGGCCGACCGATCGGCGGCGTGCGGCCGCGGCGGGTCTATCGGGCCCTGGCCAGCCGGGCCTACGGCGAGCCCGACTTTCGCTGGACCCGCAACCGCTGGGGGCACGAGCTGTATCTCTCGCCGCATTACCACCTGGATTTCGAGATCATCTCGTTCGGCACCTACGACCGCAGCTTGCACCAGTTCATCGAGCGGCACGTGCGGCCGGGGATGTACTGCGCCGACGTTGGAGCCAAC
The DNA here is from genome assembly GCA_963828155.1 of uncultured Planctomycetaceae bacterium. Lineage (GTDB taxonomy): Bacteria > Planctomycetota > Planctomycetia > Pirellulales > PALSA-1355 > CAWCAX01. The sequence goes on along the minus strand of CAWHDQ010000001.1, from coordinate 478,564 downwards.
ATGGGCGAGATGGCGCTGCACATGGCCGAGCGCGTCGGCGGTCGCGGCCGGGTCTACGCCTTCGAGCCCGTGCCGCACGTGTTTCGCCGCTTGACCGACAACATCTACCGCAATCACCTGCAAGGCACGATCGACGCCCGGCAACTGGCCCTGCTCGACAGGCAAACGACCGTGCTGCTCGACGAGCCTGGCCAGGATGCCTTCAACCAGGGGCTAGGTTCGATCATGCACTCGCCGCGAATCAGCGACTTTTCGCGGATCGCGGTGGCCGGCACGTCGCTCGATCGGTTTATCGCGGCGGAGCGGCCGGAGCGGCTCGACTTTCTGAAGCTCGACATCCAGGGAGCCGAAATCCTGTTTCTCGAGGGAGCCCGCGAGACGCTGGCCCGGTTTCGCCCCGATTTCGTGATGGAGGTCTCGCCGCTCGACCTGGCGCCGGCCGGGCTTACCAGCCGCGACCTGTTGGCCCTGGCCGAGCAGCTGGGCTACCACGTTCATGCGCTCGTCGACGGTCGTATTGGCGGGCGACTGCGAGCCGTAGATGTCGCCGACGACTTCGACGCCACGAACGTCTTTTGCACGCAAAAGTAAGCTTCAGCCGACGCGATGCCAGCAATGTATAACCTGACGGATTCCTCGCGCCGCCTGGCGATGTTCGTCTCGACGCTGCAGTGCGGCGGCGCCGAACGGGTCGTCGTCAATCTGCTGCGGGCCGCCGATGCGCGTGGCATTCCACTCGACCTGGTCTTGGCCCGGGCCGAGGGGCCGCTGCTGGCCGAAGTGCCCGCGTCGGTGCGGATCGTCGAGCTGGGCGTGCAGAAGCTGCAGCAGGGCATCCTGGGCCTGGCGCGCTATCTGCGCCGCGAGCGGCCCGCGGCGATCGTCTCGCACCTCACGCAGGCCAACGTGGCCTTGCTGATCGCGCGGCTGATCGCCCGAACTGACGCGCGCGTGGCCGTGGTCGAGCACAGCAACCTCACTGCCAATCTGGCTGCCGGACTGGTCCGGCCCCGGGTGGCCTTATTGGCCCGGCGGCTATACCGCGGAGCCGACGCCGTCATCGCCGTTTCGACGGGCGCGGCACGCGACGTCGAACAGCAGTTGGAGTTGCCGGCCGGCAGCGTGCGGCCGATCTTCAATCCCGTGGTCGATGAACGCTTGACGAAGCTTGCCGCTGCGGCCTGCGATCCGTGGCCGTGGCACGACGACTGCCCGGTGCTGCTGGCCGTCGGTCGACTGGCCCCGGAGAAAGACTATCCCAACCTGCTCACGGCGTTCGCCCAGGTGCGCCAGTCGCGCCGCGCGAAGCTGATGATCTTCGGCGAAGGGCCCGAGCGGGCGAAGCTCGAGGAACTGCGCGATCGGCTCGGCCTGGCCGACGAAGTGCTGCTGCCGGGCATCACCGCCAACCCTTTCGCCGCCATGCGGCGGGCGGCGATGCTCGTCCTGTCGAGCCGGTTCGAGGGGCTGGGCAACGTGCTGATCGAGGCGTTGGCCTGTGGCTGCCCCGTCGTCTCGACCGACTGCCCGGCCGGCCCCGCTGAAATCCTGGCTGGCGGCCGATTCGGCCTGCTGGTTCCCCCGGAACGGCCCGAGGCGCTGGCCGCCGGCATCTTGCGGGCGCTCGACCAACCCTGGGATCGCGCGGCGATTCGCCGCCGGGGGCACGAATTCTCGGCCGATCGCGCGCTCGATCAATACTTGGACGCCCTCGGCTACCGCTGGGACCAAGCGACCAGCGACACTCGGTTTACGACGATACCAGACGGTGCCGATCAACGGCACGTCGCTTCGGTCCGAGGCAGTCGGCGATCGGAGCAGCCCCCAACAGGCTCCTCGCTGGTTAACCGAGTGTCATTCGCCGCTCCCAAGCGGCGGTCTGCACGGCCGCGCTTGGCCGTGTTTTTGCCCTCGCTCCATGGCGGCGGCGCCGAACGGATGATGGTCAACCTGCTGCGTGGCATCAGCGCGGCGGGGATTCCCGCCGATCTGCTGTTGGCCCGCGCCGAGGGACCTTACCTGGCCGACGTGCCGAGCGACGTGCGGATCATCGATTTGGCTGCCCGGCAAGTACGGCGTGCCGTCTGGCCGCTCGCCCGATATCTGCGGCGCGAGCGTCCCTGCGCGATCCTGTCGCGGATGTTGCACGCCAACCTGGCAACTCTGATCGCGGCCCGGCTGGCCCGGGTGCCGACGAAGGTCGCGGTGATCGAGGCCGTCCATCTGTCGGCCGGTTTGGCGTCGGGCGAAATTTCGTCACGCCTGGTCGCGCTGGCCCGTTGGCTCTATCGCCGGGCCCACGCGATCGTCGGTGTTTCGGCCGGCGTCAGTCGCGACCTGGAGCACGTGCTCGGGCTGCCTGCGGACCGAGTGCAAACGATCTACAACCCCGTGGTCGATGCTTCGCTCTCGGCCCGCTGCGGCGAATCTTGTCCGCATCCCTGGCTCGCGGACGATGGGCCTCCCGTGTTGATCTCGGTGGGCCGATTGGAACCGCAGAAAGACCATGCCACGCTGCTGCGGGCATTCGCGCGCATGCACAGACGCGGCCGGCACGGCTCGTGATCTTCGGCGAAGGAAGCGAGCGCGGCCCATTGGAATCGCTCCGCCGCGAGCTGGGACTGGCATCGGATGTCGACCTGCCGGGCTTCGCCGCCAGCCCCTACGCCGCCATGTCCCGCGCCGCACTCTACGTGCTTTCGAGCCGTTTCGAGGGCCTGCCCAACGCGCTCATCGAAGCCCTGGCCTGCGGTTGCCCGGCGGTGGCCACCGACTGTCCCAGTGGTCCGGATGAAATTCTCGAACACGGTCGCTTCGGCCTGCTCACCCCCGTCGGCGATGCCGAAGCACTGGCCGGCGCCATTTCGTCGGCGCTCGATCGGACCTGGAATCGGCAAGAGCTGCGCCGGCGGGGTGGCGAATTCTCGCTCGAGTCGTCGCTGGGGCAATACCTGGCCGCCATCGACTATCCCCTGGAGCCAGCCGAACTGGCAGAGGCCGGCGAACCGCGCGTGCTGGCAGCCGCCTGAGGGCGCGTTTGCCGGAAGCTGCGCAGCGTCCGCTGTCCGCGGGACGATCTTCGGGACGCAGCCGCGGAAACCGCTGAAGAAACGCCGGTTTTTGCAGCCTGCACGCGGCGCCCGCAGCACCTGCAATTGCCCTTGCCCAGGGCGGCGGCAAGGGGTATTCTCCCCCGCCCTCGCCCCGAGAGGGCACCTTGCCCAAACTACCCGGACCGCTGCCGGACCTCCGCCGCGGCGCTGGACGCGTGATGGTCGGCCATCACGCCGCCGGTCCTCGCCCGCCCCGACCTATTTGAGCCTTCGCCAGCCGTGCCCGACGCCACCACGATCGAACTGGGTTGGGAAGCCGTGGTCGTCACGATCCTGGCAGCGCTGGTGGTCCGCCGCGACCTGGGTTTGCCCGCCGCGGTGGCGGTCGCACTGCTCCGCGTCGCGGTGCCGGTGATTTACTTCAGTTGGTACTTCGACGGTCAATGGACGATCCTCGACGACGTCACCTATTTCGCCAACGGCCAGCGGATGCTCGACGAGGGGTTCAACCCGCTCTCCGCGCTGACGACCTTCGACGGTTTCGAGCAATTGCGGTCGCTGAGCGGCGGCTCGCACGTGCTGTATTGCTGGTGGAACGTGCTGGCGCAGTACGTGTTTGGGTCGCACTACTTTGCCCCGGTGCTGCTCAACGTGCTGGTCACGTTCGTCGCCGCCCACGTGCTCCGCAAGACGACCGAGCTGGCCGGATTTCCGACCCGCTATTGCCGGGCCATGCAACTTTTCTACCTGTTGCACTGGGAAGTGGTTGCCTGGTCGTCGTTCATGAATGTGAAGGACCCGATCGTGCAGCTGCTGACCGTGACCGCGCTGTATACGGTGACGCGGTTCTTCCTGCGGCGGGATTGGCCGTCGGTGTTGGGCTTCGTGGCCGTGGCCCAGCTGTTCGGGCTGATCCGCTTTTATCTGCCCTTGCTGGTGATGTCGACCGCCATCGTCTGGATGCTCTGGCAGTGGAAGAACAGCTTGAAATACTTGCTGGTGCCGCTGGCCGTGCCGTTGGCGTATTGCGCGTGGCCAATGCTGCAAGAGCACGCGCCGTACCTGAATCTCGAGTCGGCCGCGTTCGGCACGGCCCGAGTTCTGCTGACGCCGATTCCTGGCCGGATCGACGAGTGCTACTCGTTTCTGTTCCTGCCGGCGCTATTGCACCTCGCGTTCTTGTTGCCGGCGGCGATCGGCTTTCTCGGTTTGTGGCGGACCTGCCCGCTGGCGCGACTGTACTTGCTGTATCTATTGCTGATCCTCGGACTGTACGCCGTGACGGAGGAGTTGCAAGGCCCGCGGCACCGGTTCCAGGTGGCGTTCGTGTTCGTGTGGATTCAGTTCCACTTCCTGTGGATGCTCTCGGCCGACCGGCGGGCGAGCGTGCAAACCGCCGTGCGCGCCGGCGGCACGGCGCGGCGCGGGGCACCGCCGGCTTTGCGACCGGCCCGGGCCTACGCTTGACACCCAAGGTACTCGTCTACGATGTGCGGAATCGCCGGATTTCTTGACCTAGCGCCGCGGCCCGCTACGCCGCCCGGGCAGCTTGCCGCCCGAGCCCGGGCGATGGCCGGCGCGCTGGTCCACCGCGGACCGGACGACGAAGGCGTCTGGACCGATCCGGCCCAGGGTCTCGGCCTGGCCTTTCGCCGGCTGGCGATCGTCGATCTTTCTCCGGCCGGGCAGCAACCCATGCACTCGGCCAGCGGCCGGCTGACCATCGTCTTCAATGGCGAGATTTACAATCATCGCGAGCTGCGGCGCCAGCTGCAGAACGAAAGCGGCGGCGCCACGTTTCGCGGCCATTCCGATACCGAGGTGTTGCTCGCAGCGATCGAAGCCTGGGGGCTGTCCGCGGCGCTCGAACGATCGGTGGGCATGTTCGCGCTGGCGGTCTGGGACCACCGCGAGCAGACGCTGAGCCTGGCCCGCGATCGGGCCGGCGAAAAACCGCTCTACTACGGCGTTCATGGCCGGACGATCTTGTTCGGGTCGGAATTGAAGGCGCTGCGGGTACACCCCGACTTTTGCGCCGAGATCAATCCGCGGGCGGTCGAGTTGCTGCTCCGGCACGGCTACATCCCGGCCCCGCATTCGATCTATCGGGACATCCAAAAGCTTCCGCCCGGCACCTGGCTGCGACTACCCGTTTCGGCCCTGCGCGGTTCGGTACTGCGCGGTTCGGCCGCAGGGCTTCCGGCCCCGACCGCCTATTGGTCCAGCCGCACGGCGGCCGAGTCGGGCGCCCAGCGGCGGTTTGCCGGCAACTTCGCCGCCGCCAGCGCAATTGGAGCAGCTGCTGCGGGCTGCGATCGCCGACCAGATGGTGGCCGACGTTCCGGTGGGTGCATTTCTGTCGGGCGGCATCGATTCGTCGACCGTCGTGGCCTTGATGCAGGCCCAGAGCTCGCGCCGGGTAAAGACTTTCAGCATCGGCTTTCACGAAGCCGAGTACAACGAAGCCCAGTTCGCCGCCGCAGTCGCCGCCCACTTGGGCACGGATCACACCGAGCTGTACGTCACTCCGGCCGAAGCCCAGGCGGTGATTCCGCGATTGCCGGCGACCTACGACGAGCCGTTTGCCGATTCGTCGCAGATCCCGACCTTGCTGGTTGCGGAGTTGGCCCGGCAACAGGTGACGGTCAGCCTGTCGGGCGACGGCGGCGACGAGCTGTTCGGCGGCTACACCCGGTACGCGGCCACGCACAGCTTGTGGCGGATGATGCGGGCGTTGCCGCTGGTCGCGCGGCGGCCGTTGGCTGGCGCTCCTGCAGCGATTGCCGGCCGTGGCGCTCGACGCGCCGCTGTTTTGGTTGGCGCCGCTGCTCGATCGCCGCGGCGCGGCGCGGGTCAGCAGCAAGCTCTACCGCCTGGCCGAATTGCTCCAGCAGTCGTCGATCGAGGAGCTTTACCGGACAATCGCTTCTTACCACTGGCCCGGCCACAGGCTGGATGCGTCGGCGGCCACGGCGTTTTCAGCCGAGCCGGCCAGCTGGGCCCAATTGCCCGATCCGCGCGAGCGGATGATGTGCCAGGACCTGGTCACGTATCTGCCCGACGACATCCTGGTGAAAGTCGATCGGGCCGGCATGGCCGTGAGCCTGGAAACGCGGATGCCGCTGTTGGACCACCGGCTGATCGAATTCGCCCTGCAATTGCCGCTCGACTACAAGCTCCGCGGCGGCCGGAGCAAGGCCGTGCTCCGCGACGTGTTGGCTCGGCACGTTCCGCCGGCACTCACCGAGCGGCCCAAGATGGGCTTTGGCGTGCCGCTCGGCCGTTGGCTGTGCGGGCCGTTGCGCGACTGGGCCGAAGCCTTGCTCGCCCCGGCCGCACTGGCCGACGGCGGCCTGCTCGACGCGGCCCTGGTCCGGCGAATGTGGCAAGAACACGTCGGCCGACAGCGCGAGTGGCAGTCGCAATTGTGGGCGGTGTTGATGTTTCAAGCCTGGCGCCAGCAGCGGCCCGCCGCGGCCAGCGCTCGGGCAGCCTGACGAACCGGTCGCGGCACGAAGCCATGCAACGCTCGCGAATCACCCAAATCATCGGCAGCCTGGCGCTGGGCGGAGCGGAACGCTCGCTCTGCGCGCTGGTCGGGGAGATCGATCCCCAGGCGACCGAAAACCGGGTGATCACGCTGCTCGATGGCGGACCGCTGGCCCGGTCGCTCGAGGCAGCAGGGCACGACCGTCGACTCGCTGAGCATGCGGCGGGACTTGCCCGACCCGCTCGCCGTTTTCCGCCTGGTGGAGTTGCTCCGCCGGCAGAAACCCGATCTCGTCGTGACCTGGCTTGATCACTCGAACGTGCTGGGCGGGCTGGCCGCCCGGCTGGCCGGCGGCATCCCCGTCGTCTGGAACATCCGCCATTGCGTGCCGCAGCGGCACAACGCCCGGCGGCGGACCCGGCTGGTCGGCTGGCTGGGAGCCCGCTTGTCGACGCGTTTGCCGCGGCAGATCGTGTACGTATCGCAGGCCGTGCGCGGGATGCATGCCGACGTGGGCTTCGACGATCAGCGGGCCACCGTCATCCCCAACGGATTCGACGCCCACACGTTCCGCCCCGACCCGGAGGCCCGACGGGCGATTCGCCGTGAGCTGGGACTGGACGCCGACGTGCAACTGGTCGGATTGTTCGGCCGATTTCACCCCGACAAAGACCACGACAACTTCGTCCGCGCGGCGGCCCGCATTCACCGCGACTTGCCCGGCGTGCGGTTCCTGCTCTGCGGCACCGACGTCGACCGGCACAACCGGGCGTTGGAATCGCAATTGGAACGGGCCGGCGTGCGCGGTGCCTTCCACTTGCTTGGACCGCGGGAAGACATGCCCCGCTTGTCGGCCGGTCTCGACCTGTTGGTCTCGTCGTCGGTGAGCGAAGCCATGCCGCGCGTGGTCGGCGAGACGATGGCCTGCGGCGTGCCCAGCGTGGTGACCGACGTGGGCGATTCGGCGCTGCTGGTCGGCCGCACCGGCCGGGTCGTGCCGCCCGGCGACGATCGCGCGCTGGCCGCGGCCTGCCTCGAAGTGCTCCGGCTGCCGGCCGCGGCCCGCAGCGCGCTGGGTCTGGCCGCTCGGCAACGCATTATCCACCAATATTCGCTCGACGAGATGGTCGAGCGACATTTCGGCTTGTGGAGCGCTGTCGCCGGCCGGCCGATTGGTCGCCGCGGCGCGACTGCATCGCATCCCCGGCTCCGGGCCGCTTGATCCGGGCAAAAGGCCAATAAAACATGATTCGCATTTGCCACGTTCAAGTCCTGTCGCTGATGAGCGGCGTCCAGCGCTCGATGCTGGAGATCTTCAAGCAGCTCGATCGCACCCGGTTCGAGATCCACGTCGCGTGCCAGGGTCCCGGCCCGCTGACCGAAGAACTCGACCGGCAGCGAATCCGGTGGCACGCGATTCCGGCGCTCGACCGCCCGATCCATCCCTGGCGCGACTGGCAGGCCTATCGCCAGCTGCACCGGCTGTTCCGCGATCAGCAGTTCGACATCGTCCACACCCACAGCTCGAAGCCGGGCATCCTCGGCCGCGTCGCCGCCCGGCGGGCCGGCGTGCCGCACGTCGTGCACCACGTCCGCGGATTTGCCTTTCACGAGTTCAGCCCGTTGGCAAAACGCTGGCTGTATAGCCGGCTGGAGAGTTGGGCCGGCCGCTTTTGCGACCGCGTGCTGTTCGTCAATCACGAGGAACGCGAGATGGCGGTCCGCCAAGGTTGGCTACCGGCGGCAAAATGTGAGACGGTTTACAACGGCGTTCAGCTCTCTTCCGTGGACGCCCCGGACGTGACTGGCGCGCGTCATCCGCTCCGGCAAAGCTGGGGAGCGACGCAGGACGACGTCGTGATTCTGTTCGCGGGCAGATTCGAACCGCAGAAACAACCACATTTGCTTCCATCGATTGCGGATCGGTTGCGGACTCGCGCGACAAACCATCCCTGGCGGCTCATCATCGCCGGATCGGGGCCGTGCGAGGAGGCATTGCGAGCCGATGTGTCGCGGCTCGGTCTGCGCGATCAAGTCGCAGTGGTTGGGTGGCTGGACGAGCCGCTCAAAGCCTACGCTGCCGCAGACATGGTCCTCCTGCCGTCCCTGTTCGAGGGATTGCCACGCGTGCTGATCGAAGCGCAGGCGGCCGCGCTGCCTACGGTCGCCAGCGACGTCAAAGGCAATCGCGAGGTCGTGACCGCAGAGACTGGCTTTCTCTGCCCGCCGCACGACCCGCAGGCGTTCGCCGATAAATTGGCGCAGCTGGTCGACGATCCGCTCCAGCGGGCTCGCCTGGGCCGGGCGGCCCGGCAGCGGGCCGAAGAGCACTTCGATACGGTGGTCAATCACCGCCGCATCGCCCGGCTTTACGAGGAGCTGCTCGGCACCCAGGCGCCCGCCATTCGCCGGGCTGCTTGAATCGCCTGCTCGGGCCGGGAATTTCGCACGGCCCTGCCGCGGCTGTCTACGCCGCCAGCTTGCGCAGAAACCGCCGGCTGGCCGCGGTGGCCGGCCGGGCGGCGCTCGCGCCCGTGCTTCGCAGGACGAATTGATTGCAGCCCGAGCGGCGAGTGGTGATCAGGCGTTCGGGCGTAAAGCCCAGCCGCTGGTAGAAGCCGCAGATTTCCTCGACGCTGGCCGTCTCGAACGGGTAGCCGCCGACCCAGTCGATCCAGTCGTGCCATTGCGACATGCCCCGCGCGGTTGGTCCGGTACCGGGCCCGGGGATTGTGCAGTCGGGCGATGTCGTACAGGGCATACTTGGCGATCTGGCCGGCGATGTAGCCGCCGCCGATCGCGGCCTTGCCTAGCGGCCCCGAGCGGACGTAGCTCCGCTTGAGCAACCGATTGAGCGGGGTCCAAAACCGCTCGGTGTTGTAGATGGCGACGACCAGCCGTCCGCCGGGGCCCACGGGCAGGGCGGCGTTGGTCAGGGCCCGCCACATGTCGCCGGTGTGGTGCAGCACGCCCCAGGAATAGACCAGGTCGAACTTGCCCAGCGAGCGGACGTAATCGGCGTCGAGCACCGAGCCCTCGGCGATCGTCCAATCCTCGTCGCCGGGCCGGAATTGGTCCCGCAGGTACTGGGTGCCGGCGACCGAGCGCGGATCGTAGTCAAACGAGCAGACCCGGGCACCCAGCCGCCGGGCCGCCAGACTGAACAGTCCGCTCCCCGAGCCGATGTCGAGCAGCGACATGCCGGCCAGATCGGCCCCCGGCTGATCGGCAAGGCCAAGTAGCTGGCGGAGCGAGTCTTCGGCCTGGGCAATCCGCTCGGGCGTGAGCGACTGGAGAAAATCCAGCCAGTTTTTGCCAAATTCGAACCGCTCGCCGGCGGCGACCTGATCGGCATGGCAAAGGGTCTGGGTCGACATGGAATGAACTCGCGGCTGTGGCCAGCGGAACCGAAACGCGCCCCCCACAGGTAGCAAAACGGGCCCGCCGAGGCAACGCCGTCCGCCAGCGGCAACGACCTTCGCCAGTCGACGTCAAGCCGCTTCGGCCGGGCAACCTGGCGAGACCCGGTGAGGATTGGATTTTCCCCTCCATTTGCTTGCTGTCGCCGGCCGAAATAAGAGCCTATCCGAGAATGGTCGGGGACTGTCCCGATTTTGCGTAGCGTGCGGAGCAAAATGGGACCGTCCCCCTCTCCGAGACCCTTCTCGGATTGGCTCGAGACGCAGAATCGCTCTGCTTTGAGATATCCGCCGTTAGCGATCCGCCAGGGAGGGCGAAGTTGCTAGCCAGCCGTCTGCAATATCTTGCCCTGACGTGGTTTTCCCGGCCCAAGTCCGACCGGGTGATCTACCGCGCCATCCGCAAGCATGGCTGCCATCGGTTCCTCGAGATCGGCGTCGGCCAGGGGCTGCGGGCCCAGCGGATGATCGATCTGGCGCTGGCCAGCCATCCGCAGGACCAGGTGCGGTACGTGGGCATCGACCTGTTCGAGGCCCGGCCCGAGCCGGCCAGCGGGCTGAAGCTCAAAGATGCCCATCGGCTGCTGAAGGCCCGGGGAATTGCCACCCAACTCGTGCCCGGCGATCCGTTCAGCGCCCTGGCCCGGACGGCCAACTCGCTCCGCGACATCGACCTGGTGCTGATTTCGGCCGACCAGGACGCGGCATCCCTGGAGCGGGCCTGGTTCTATCTGCCTCGCGTGCTGCACGCGACGTCGCTCGTTTTTCAAGAGCAGGCGAACCCCGACGGCACGCTTGCGGTCCTTGCCTTGGATCGGGGCGAAGTCGAAGCCCGGCGCGGAAACCGCAGCGCCTGCGCGGGCTGATAGCCTCCCCGATCGAGGGAGCGGCGCAGGCGCCAGCGATGCTGCCTGCACAGGTCTCTGTCGCGCTTGTCGGTGACGAGCTAACGGAGAATTAAGCTACGGCCATTGCCGTAGTTGCGCTCGCCGTTAGACTGCGCCGTGCGTGACATCCGCGCGGCCCAGCGGGTATCATTATGAGAGCCTATCTGAGAACGGTCGGGGACTGCCCCGATTTTGCGTAGCATGCGCAGCAAAATGGGACTGTCCCCTTGTCCGAGACGGTTCTCGGATTGGCTCTTGGTTGATCGTTTTCGGCGACCTTCGCGGCGAGACTCGCCTTCGAGGAACCTTTCCGGTGCAACAGCACTCCGATCCGCTCCCATCGGACGACACGCTCGAATCGCCCACCGATCCGGTGCCGGTCGACGGGGCCAAGCCCTGCGCGCACGTGCAGTTCATCGAGGGCAGCGACCCGCAGATCAGCGTCGAAACGACCGACCTGCTGCGGCTCCGACTGCGGGCCGCGGCCCTGGCGCTGTTTTGCGGCGTGGGGGTGTTCTTCGTCTACCGGGTCGCGACCGGGGCCTGGAAGGTTCCCGGTGGCGATCGGCTGCTCGACGCCCAATTCGTGGTGCTGATCTTTCTGGGCGTATCGTGGCTCTCGCTACGGCGGGGTTGCTCGATTTCGCGCCGTTATTTGCGGATTCACGAGCTGCTGATCTTCGGCCCGCCGGTCGTGTTCATGCTGCTCTTGGAGCACTCGCGGATCACGCACTGCATGTCCCGCGGATTTCTGCAAAACCCGGTGGCGCCTGGTACTGCGCTGATCTTCACGTACGCGATTTTCATTCCCAATAGCTGGCGGCGGGCGGCGGTGGTGCTCGGCTGCATCTCGCTGGCCCCGCTCGTGCTGTTGGCGGTGATGTGGCATCAGCACACGATCTGCGCGACCTTGCTGCAGCAGAGTCCCGGCCTGATTGCCGAGATTGCGCTGATGCTGGGCGTGGCGTTTGCCACCAGCGTCTATGGAACGCACATGGTCAACACGCTGCGGCAGGAGGCCTTCGAGGCCCGGCGGCTGGGCCAGTACCGCCTGGTGCGGCGGATCGGGGCAGGGGGGATGGGCGAGGTCTTTCTGGCCGAGCATCAACTGCTCAAGCGGCCCTGCGCGATCAAGCTGATCCGGCCCAACAAGGCCCGCGACCCTCGGGCTCTGGCCCGCTTCGAGCGCGAAGTGCAGGCGATCGCCCGGTTGTCGCACTGGAACACAGTCGAGATTTTCGACTACGGCCGGACCGACGACGGCACCTTCTATTACGTGATGGAATTCCTGCCGGGTTTGAGCCTGCTGCAGCTCGTCGAGCAGTACGGCCCGTTGCCCGCGGCCCGGGTGGTTTATTTGCTCCAGCAGGTCTGCGACGCGCTGGGCGAAGCCCACGCGGCCGGTCTGGTTCACCGCGACATCAAGCCCGGCAACATTTTCGCCGCCATTCGCGGCGGTCATTTCGACGTGGCCAAGCTGCTCGACTTCGGCCTGGCCAAGTCGGTCACCGACGTCGAGGACGTGCAACTGACCCAGGCCGGCTCGATCACCGGTTCGCCGCTTTACATGTCGCCCGAGCAAGCAACCGGCGAGTTGGATTCCGACGCCCGGGGCGACATTTACTCGCTCGGCGCGGTGGCTTATTACCTGCTGACGGGGGTGCCGCCGTTCGGCGGCGATCAGCCGCTGAAGGTGATCATCGCGCATGCCACGCTCGACGCGGTGCCCCCCTCGCAATTGCGGCCCGACATTCCCCGCGACCTCGAAGCGATCGTGATGCGCTGCCTGGCCAAGCGGCCGATCGAGCGATTTGCCGACGCCGCCGCGCTTTCCGCGGCGCTGGCCGGTTGCAACGCGGCGGGCCAGTGGGGCCGGGACGAAGCGGCCCTCTGGTGGCGCGAGCGCGACGCCGCCGAATCCACCGAATACGAGCGCGAAGCCGCGCTGTCGTGAGCCGGAGTGCCGCTCCCGACCGGCCACTCCCTCAAGCTCGGTCCGCAGCGTATAATCAGGGGCTTGCCACCGGCCGGCAGCTATCGGTCGGACCGGCAGTGGCCTGATCGACGGCTACCCTTTCGGCCACGCCGCTCGCTAACCCCCCCTCGCACACTTGACTGCCATGCCCGAGACCAACGCTCCGCGGACGATGTTCGAAAAAATCTGGGACGCCCATGTCGTGGACGCCCAGCCCGGCCAGCAGACGATTCTGTACATCGATCTGCACCTGGTACACGAGGTGACGAGTGCCCAGGCATTCGAGGGCCTGCGGCTGGCCGGTCGCAAGGTTCGCCGGCCGGAGTTGACCCTGGCCACGCCCGACCATAACGTGCCCACGACCGATCGCAGCCTGCCGATTGCCGATCCGATTTCGCGGCAACAGATCGAGACCCTGCGGGCCAACTGCCGGCAGTTCGGCATCCAGATTTACGATCTCGACAGCCCGCAGCAGGGGATCGTACACATCATTGGGCCCGAGTTGGGCCGCACTCAGCCGGGCATGACGATCGTCTGCGGCGACAGCCACACCGCCACGCACGGCGCGTTCGGAGCCCTGGCCTTCGGCATCGGCACCAGCGAAGTCGAGCATGTGCTGGCCACGCAGACCCTGCTGCAGTCCAAGCCCAAGACGCTCGAGCTGCAAGTCGGCGGGCGGCTCGCCCCGGGCGTCACGGCCAAGGACCTGATCCTGTACCTGATCGGCCAGATCACCACCGACGGCGGCACCGGCTACGTGATCGAATACACGGGCAGCGCCGTCCGCGCGTTGAGCATGGAAGAGCGGATGACCGTGTGCAACATGTCGATCGAGGCCGGCGCTCGGGCCGGGATGATCGCACCGGACGACACCACCTATAGCTATCTGCGCGGGCGGCCCTTCGCCCCGGCCGATTTCGACGCCGCGGTCGCCCGTTGGCGGCAGCTGCCCAGCGACCCGGGGGCCAAATACGACCGCAGCCTCGTGTTTCAGGCCGCCGACGTGACGCCGCAAGTCACCTGGGGCACCAATCCCGGCCAGGTGGCCCCGGTCACCGGGCGCGTGCCCGATCCGGCTCAATTGGCCGACGAAACCGATCGCAAGCACGCCGCCGGCGCGCTGGATTACATGGCGCTCAGCGCCGGCCAGCCGATCGCCGACATCCACCTGGACCGGGTGTTCATCGGCTCGTGTACCAACGCCCGGATCGAGGATCTGCGGGCCGCCGCCGCCGTGGTCCGCGGCTACCGCGTCTCGGATCACGTCGGGGCGATGGTCGTGCCCGGCAGCGGCCAGGTCAAGCGGCAGGCCGAACAGGAAGGGCTCGACCGGGTGTTCCGCGAGGCGGGCTTCGAATGGCGCGAGGCCGGCTGCAGCATGTGCCTGGCGATGAACCCCGACAAGCTCGAGCCGGGCGAGCGCTGCGCCTCGACCAGCAATCGCAATTTCGAGGGCCGCCAGGGCAAAGGCGGCCGAACCCACCTCGTCTCGCCGGCCATGGCCGCCGCCGCCGCCGTGACGGGGCACTTCGTCGACATCCGCCAGTGGAAGTACCACGCCTAGCGCCTCGCCGGCGGGCATCGCTTTCCTTCACCCGACCTCAACCGACACAATCGATGGCCATGCAACCGTTCACCACGCACACGGGCCTGGTCGCTCCGATGGACCGGGCCAACGTCGACACCGACCAGATCATTCCCAAGCAGTTCCTCAAGCGAATCGAGCGGACCGGCTTCGGCCAGTTTCTGTTCTTCGATTGGCGGTTCAACGACGACGGCAGCCCCAAGGGCTCGTTCGAGTTGAACAAGCCGGAGTTGAACGGGGCCAGTATCCTGCTCGCCCGGCGCAATTTCGGCTGTGGCTCGAGCCGCGAGCATGCCCCCTGGGCGTTGGAAGACTACGGCTTCGTGGTCCTGATCGCGCCAGCTTCGCCGACATCTTCTACAACAACTGCTTCAAGAACGGGATGCTGCCGATCCGGCTCGACGAGCGGACAGTCGACGATCTCTTCCGCCGCGCCGCACAGCCCGGATACCGACTAACGATCGACCTGGCCGCCCAGACAATCACCGACGCGTCGGGCTTGAAGCTGAGCTTCGACATCGATCCCTTCCGCAAGCACTGTCTGTACAATGGGCTGGACGACATCGGCCTGACGCTCGAGCAGGTTGACAAGATCGCCGCCTACGAGCAGGCCCACGGCATGCAGCCGGTGGCGTAGAACTCGGCCATCGAATTCGCCATTTTTCAGTGCAGCCGCCGTGAATCGACGCGAAAAAATCGAAGCGATGCTGGTCGACGATCCGGCCGATACCTTCTTGCGCTATAGCCTGGCGCTGGAGCTGGAAAAGGAAGGCCAACACGACCGCAGCATTGAGGGACTGCGCGGGCTGATGGTCGATCCGACCCCCTACGTGCCCGCCTTCTTCATGGCAGCCCAGCAACTGGTGCGGCTCAAACGGCTGGCCGAGGCGCCGCGGCGCTCCGCGACGGCATCGAAGAGGCGCGGCGGCAGGGCAATGCCCACGCGGCCGGCGAAATGGCCGAGTTCCTGGCCAGTATCGGCCCATTGGGCGAATAGCCAGCCGCTCGGTTGGGCTCGCGGCTCAGTTGGCCCCCTGATCGAAGACTTGCGGCTGCCAGGGGGCAAAACCCAACTGAGCTTCGCACCAGGCGGCCCAGTCCAACAGCGCCGCGTCCCCCTGAGCCCGCCCAACCAATTGCACCCCAATCGGCGTGCCGTTGCTCGGGGCCAGGCCGCAGGGCAGCGTGACCGCGGGCACGCCCAGCAGGCTCCAGGGGGAGTTAAACCGGGCATCGCCCGTCGTATCGGGGGGCGGAGCGGCGGTTGGCGTGGCGGGCATGATCCAGGCGTCGACCTTCGCCAAGAAACCGGCTGCCTGGCGAATGAGCCGCTCGCGCTGGGCCAGCGCCGCGCGGTACGTCGACTCGGCCACCAGGCTCCCTTCTTCCAGCAGCGATTGGAGGTTCGGCCCGTAGCCAATCCGCCGCGAGCCATAAGTGGCCTGGTGATAGTCGGCCGCTTCGAAGGCCATGATCGTCCGATGAACGTCCCGGATCAGCGGAAAATCGAGCTGCGCCGCGACGGGTTCCAACCGAGCGCCAGCCGCGCGCAGCCGCTGCAGGGCTTTCTGCACCATGCCGCTCACCTCGCCGCTGGCTTCGCCGAACAGCGCTTCGACCACTCCCAATTTAGGTGCCCGCGACGGCGACTTTGCCGGCGGCAGCTTGCCGCCGGCTGCCCGGGCGGAATCGGCGATGACTTGCCAGACAACCTTCAAGTCGGCCACGCTCGCCGTCAGGCAGCCCACGTGATCGAGCGTCCGGCTGACCGGTACCACGCCCTCGCGGCTGACGGTTCCGAAGGTCGGTTTGATCCCGCACACGCCGCAGTAGGCCGCCGGCCGGAGGATCGACCCGCCGGTTTGCGTGCCCAGCGCCGCGACGCTCATCCCGGTCGCCACCGCGACGGCGGAACCGCTGCTCGACCCGCCGGGCGTGGCCTGCAAGTTCCACGGGTTGCGGGTCGGCGGCGGATCGAAGCAAGCGAACTCGGTCGTGACGGTCTTGCCCAGGATGATCGCCCCGGCCCGACGCAGCCACGCGACGACCGGCGCATCGGCCGCCGCGGGAGCGGTGCTGGTGAGCGGCGAGCCGGCCCGGGTGGGCAATCCCTGCACGTCGATGATGTCTTTGACGCCCAGCACCACGGCGGCCAAGGGGCCGGCGGCGGCACGTGCAGCCCGGGCCGCGTCGAGCTCGCGGGCTTGCCGCAGCGCACCTTCGGCGTCGACCGCAACCCAGGCCCGCAGCCGGTTCTCGAAACGTTCGATCTGATCGAGGCAAGCCGTGACGTGCGCCACGGCGGTGGTGGTGCCGTCGACGAAGGCCTGGCGCGGCGCGGATCGATCCGGGTTGCATGGCCCCTGTGTTACCACAGCGGCGGGCCCGGCGAAAGAGACCGTTCGCGGGCAGGCCGAGACGCGAGGGCAGCCAGTCGGCGGGCGAGGCCCTGCAGCCGAGCCGAGCGAGTCTATGGAGCCTCGCCGACCAGCTCGAAGCTGAAATCGTTCGGGCCGGCCGCGGTCACCTCGGCCTTCAGCGGCGAGGTGGTCGCCGCGGCATACTGGGGCGGAATCTCGCTCCGCTCGGGGGCGTAAGGCTCGTTGCTCAGCGGCACCCGCTTGGTGACCGTCACCGCATGGTTGCCGACCACGGCGCCGTCGGCCTGGCCGAGGGTCGAGAGCTTGAATTTTCCCTGGTCGTCGGTCGTCCCGGTGGCGAGTCGGCCCCCCTGGGGCATGAATGTCACCTGGGCACCGGCAACCGGCGCGCTGCGCCAGGTCACGGTCCCTTGGGCCGGCGCGATCTGCGGTCCGGCGGGCCCCGAGCAACCTGCGACCAGCAGCAAGCCGCAACCGATCACCGCGATCGGGCGGAACCGGCGATCAATTACTGTAATCGCCGACAACTTTGCCATCGCGCCGATCTCCCAATTGTTGATAGGTCGTGTAATCGACCTGGTCGGTCAGGAATTGAACCGAGCCGTCGCAAAATGTGAATTGGGCTCCCCCGGTATGCCGCGACTTGAATCCTTGCCGCGCCCAGTGCGCCTCGTCGTTGCACGACGACTGCTGGTAGCCGGGCTCGCCCGGGCAGGTGGGATAATTGATCGGCGCCGTGGTGGCGAACCACATCGAGTCGACGTGCATCCAGCCATCGGCGCATGCACCGCGCACTTGGCCCGCATCTCACCCATGGCGATCGTCTTGGAAAGGCCATCGGTTATCCGGCGGTAGCTCGTCGCCCAGGCCATGTGCGAAACGATGCCCGAGATCTGGTCCGGGTTCATCGAGTCGCCGTGAACCGCGGCCCCGGTGCCGAACATGTTGCCGCCGAAGTTGCACCCCTGATCGAAGGCCTGATTGCCCATGCTGGCCGCGTAGTTGCCGGTCGCCCGCTGCTGGTTCATATCGCCGGCGCCGCACTGCTGCGCCGCGTAGCCGTTAGTGGGGGTGTAATAAACCAGCGTGTCGTCGCTCGGGCAGACGAACACGGCCGGCTGGATCGAGCAGGCGTACTGCGTGCCGCCACCGCCCATCAGACTGTACTGCGTGTCCGATTTGAAGGTCAGCTGGTTATAGAGCGGCATCTCTTCGATGAACGGAAGCAATTCGACCAGATGATTGCCGTGATGGTTCGGCGCCTGGCAGAACCACGTGGCCGGGTTGTCGTTGGTCCCGCCGAGCGGCAACTGCTTGTAGGCGTCGTGGTAGTTCTGCAACCCCAGGCCGAGCTGCTTGAGATTGTTGGCGCACTGCGAGCGGCGGGCGGCTTCGCGGGCGGCCTGCACGGCGGGGAGCAACAGCGCGATCAGAATGCCGATGATCGCGATCACGACCAAGAGCTCGATCAGCGTAAAGGCTGCGGCGTGCGCGATTCCTCCCGGCGAACGCCCCTCCGCCCGTCGTTGGGACTCATTTCCCATGCTTGCAATGACCCGATCTGAAATTGGCGATTTCGGTCGATTCAGCGGCTCGACGTCCTCGCCGCAGTGCCGCGCAACCCAATCCGGGTCCTCAACCGATTCCAACCTCGCGTGGCCCCGAAATCTGCTACGAATCAAGCTGAGCGACGACGGCGGTAGACAAGCATGGCTCCTGCGCCGCCGATCAGCAGCAATACCAACGAGCTGGGTTCGGGCGTCGGCGAGTAATACTGTTGCAGCGAGGTAATCAACGCGTTCGCCTGCGTCGAAGTCAAAGCATTGTCGTAGACCAACACTTTGCCGATTTGCACGCCGGTCCATGCGCTATCCGAATAGTTTTCACCGATCACAAAATTCGTCGCGACGGTATTAAGCGAGGCGCCGACCGAGCTAGCGGAGTGCGCGCCGTTGACGCCATACGCCCAGTACAGACTTTCAGTCGTGCCGTCGTACGTCGCCACCGCAAAGGTCAGACGATTGGCCGCTGGCGCGGTAAGACTGTTGATATCCGGACCGAAGTTGACGAGGTACGGATCGCCGGTCACGTTGTTCGCCCGAGACTCGATCGTGAACCAGTTGCCGCCCCCCGGCGCCGCGGACTCCCCCGCCACACCGGCGTTCATGCCGGCATAAGTGGCCGGCGTGGCGTACACCGCGACGACGGTTCGATGCACAGCGCCGAGAACAACGCGCCGCTCGTTTCCAGCCCCGCTTTCGATTGGTCAGCGTAATTCGCATAGTTGCGGCCGTTGAAAATCGAGTTGTACCCCCCCGTGGTGGAGCCATAGAGCGTCGGATAGATGCCCCCGCTCAGCGGGTTTCCGTGCCCCGAGTCATCGTTCATCGTGACGATGTTCGTCGGCGAGGCGGTCGCAGTCAGGTCGTCGGGGCTATAGCTGGCGATGAGGTCAGCCCGAGTCGGCGCGGCCAATCCGAGAGCAGCTAGGACGGCGATCGAGGCAAGCAATGCGCTGAATGAAGTCTTCATTGAAGTCCCTTCGTGGAAAACGCGCAGGATGTACGAATGAAATTGACGAGCAAGAGAACGACGCTTACGCAAATTTTCTGACCCGAGGACTGCCCTGCGGCCGCATGACGGGTCGGGGCCGGACACACCGTTTATGACGATGGTCGATTCGGCCCGGAATTCCCCCCGACTGCGCCCGTCACAAACATATATGCGTTTATTACAATTTAAGTATTTACATTAAACCGTGCAATACAAACCCGCAGGCCGTTATGTCTCAGCACCGCTCAGGCAGGCCAGCTCACCGAACAATTGTTCTTGGCCGGATCCTTAACCGCGCCACTGCAACCTCTCTGGCCCTCACACGGTCAGCTTCACTCCACTCATCGAACCTGAACTCATCTGAATCAACTCCGCCTACCGGACTAAAAAGATCCGGGTTGGCCAAGTGAAATCCCAGTCAATACCGCTGTGTATACATCAAAACAATAGAAAATGTCAAACTGCCTGAGTTTCACTCGCGACGTGTCCCACGACGTTGATTGCGTCTCATGCAAGCCCTCCCACCACGGGACCCTGTCGCGGCGCACCTGCCTGGTTTTGCAACGACCAGGTGCAGTGCATTACGCCAGCACGTCCTGAATCACCCGGCCGTGGACAAAGGTCAGCCGCTGCTCGGCCCCATTGTAGAAGAAGCTCAGCCGCTGGTGATCGAGCCCGAGCAGGTGCAGGATCGTGGCGTGTAACTCGTAGACGCTGCTGGGGTTTTCGACGGCCTGATAGCCGAATTCGTCGGTGGCGCCATAGCTGAAGCCCTTTTTCACGCCCGCTCCGGCGAGCCAGGCGGTAAAGCCCTTGGGGTTGTGGTCGCGGCCGTTGGCGCCGGCCTGAAACGTGGGCATCCGGCCGAACTCGGTCGTCCAGACGACCAGCGTGTCGTCGAGCAGTCCCCGGGCCTTGAGGTCCTTCAGCAGCGCGGCGGCCGGCTGGTCGAGCACCGGCCCATGCTTGCTGTACTGGTTGAGCAGGAACTTGTGGCCGTCCCAATTGCCCTCGCCTTCGCCCATCTGCTGATAGGCGCCATTGAACAGCTCGACGAATCGCACGTCGCGCTCCAGCAGCCGCCGGGCAAGGATGCAGTTGCGGGCGAACCCGGCCTTGATCGGGTTGGGATCGTTGGCGCCGTACGAGTCGAGCGTGGCCGCCGTTTCCCGGCTCAGATCGCTGACCTCCGGCGCGCTCAACTGCAATCGAGCCGCCAGCTCGTAGCTCGCAATCCGGGCGCTCAACTCGGTGTCGCCGGGATCGGCCTCCAGGTGGCGGCGGTTGAGCACGGCGAGCAGCTCGCGGCCCGCTTTGTCGGCGGCGGGATTCGGCCCCGAGGCGGGAAATAGATTCTCGATCGGCCGGGCGGCGTTAAAGGCGGTCCCCTGGAAAACCGCCGGCAAAAATCCGCTCGACCAGTTGCTCGGTCCGGCTTGCGGCACGCCCCGCGGATCGGGAATCGCCACGAATGCCGGCAGATTGTCGCATTCGCTCCCCAGGGCATAGGCCACCCACGCCCCGGCGCTGGGATAGCCCTCGACCGCAAAACCGGTGCTCATGTGATTCTCGCCCGGACCGTGCGTGTTGGTCTTGGACGTCATCGAATGGATGAAGCACATCTCGTCGGCCAACTCGGCCAGGTGCGGCAACAGTTCGGACACGTATTTGCCCGACTGGCCCCGGGGTTTGAACTCCCAGGGACTCTTGGTCAGGTTGCCCGAGGCGCCCTGGAAGGTGACCAGCTTGTCGCCCCCTGGCATGGGCGTGCCATGCCGCTTGATCAATTCCGGCTTGTAGTCCCAGGTGTCCAGCTGGCTGCACGCGCCGGAGCAGAAGATCATCAGCACCCGTTTGGCCTTGGGCGCGAAATGCGCGGGCCGGGCCGCGAGCGGCGCTGGCGGCAGAATCTGGGGGCGGATCGGGCCGTGGGCGTCGTCGCCGCGGAGCAGCCGGTCGTGGGCCAGCAGGCTCGCCAGGGCCACGCTGCCCAACCCGCCGCTCAATTGCGCGAGAAAATGCCGGCGTCCGGTCACAGAATGGTGCATTGCTGGCAACTCCGCAAAGGGAATCGGTCTGCCGACGACGTCAGCGGATGTAGACGAATTCGTTGGCGTTGAAAATCGCCCGACAAAATTGGGCCAATCCTTGTTGGGCCACGACCGTCCGGGCCGCGGCCAACTCGTCGCCCGCCGGCGGACGGGAAAACCCAAGCTCAAAGGCCCGAACGATCTGCCCGTCGACGTCGCCGGGCTTCTCGGCAGCGAGCCGCTCGGCAAACTTCTCGGCTTGTTCGAGCAGGTAGCGGCTATTGAGCAAATTGAGCGACTGCAGCGGGGTGGTCGAAATGTTTCGCCGGGCCGTCGACTGGCTGGCGTCGGGACAATCGAACACGCCGAACGTCGGATCGAGCCGCATCCGCGGCTTGTTCTGGTAGACCATCCGCCGCCATTCCCCCGGGCCGAGGGTCGGCTTGGGATCGAAGACGCGGACGTTGCTGCCGTCGGGCACGAACACCTCGTAGCCGGGTCCGCCCGCTTTCAGGTCGAGCGTGCCGGCGACCGACAGGATCGCGTCGTGCAGCGGTTCGGCTTCGAGCCGACGGGGGCGGAATCGCCACAGCCACTGGTTGTCGCCGTCGACGGCGGCCTGCGGACCCAGCCGGCTCGCCTGGCGATAGACGCCCGAGAGCATGATCAGCCGATGCAGATACTTCGTGCTCCAGCCCTGGGCCACGAACTCGCTGGCCAGCCAATCGAGCAGCTCGGGATGCGAGGGCAACCCGCCGCCAAAGCCGAAATCGCTCGGCGTGCGCACCAAACCGCGACCGAAGTGGTAATACCAGATCCGATTGACCATCACCCGGCCGACCAGCGGATGCTCGGCTTCGCCCAGCCAGCGAGCCAGCGTCTGCCGCCGCGTGGCGTCGTCGGCCGTGGGGGCGATGGGGACCTGCCGGCCGATGAAGGCGGGGGTCGCGGGGACGACTTCCTCGCGCGGCTGCATCACCTCGCCGCGATACAGCCGCTGGATCGCCTGGGGGCTCGTGAAGTTGCCAGCATAAACCCGGCGCCGCTCGCCGACGCGCAGATTGCCCCGCAATTCTTCGGCCTGACGGCGGAGTGCCGCCAACTCGGCCGGCTCGTTGGCCGCCGGGCGGGCACCCGACTGACCGCCGTCGTAGGGGGCTCGATCGGCCGAGCTGGCCACCGTCTGCCAGCGGCCCGGCTCGAGCGCCACTTCGATGCGGTAGCCCGTCGGCAGCCGGTCGGCGTAGACGCCCTCGCGGTCCCGGGCCCATTCGATGCGGTCGATCTCCACCGGCTGGGCCAGTTCGACCTGCAGCCAGCTGTCGCTGGCGGCGTCGGGAATCCAGCTCTGGCCGTTGCCGTAGGCGCCGTCGATGGCATGCGCGATTTGATGAATCTTGTACGTTCCGCCGCCCAGCACGCCCGACGCGGTGGCCTTGGCGCCGGCCGCGGCCAGGGCCACATTGCGGCCCGAGTCGGCGGCAAAGACTTCCAACTCGTCGATGCAAGGTTCGGCCTGATTGGTGTTGACGATCCAGAATCGCACGAAGCGGGCCTTCACCGGCGCAATCCGCTCGATGTTGCCCAGGGCCCGCACCGCCGATCGCGCGGCCAGACTGCCGGCGGGCCGATCCGGCTGGGCCAGCGGCTCGTTGGCGGCGGCCAGAGCGCGGAGCCGGGCTTCGACGTCGTTCAGCTCGGCACGCCACGCGGCCAATTGGCGGCGGCGGGGCTCGTCGACGCTCGCCGGCACCTCCCGCTCGCCGTGCTGGACGCCCGAAAAGATCGCCTGCAGGCCGTAATAGTCGCGCTGCGTGATCGGGTCGAATTTATGGTCGTGGCATTTCGCACAGCCGAACGTCAGGGCCATGAAGGCCTGGCCGGTCGTCGAGACCATGTCGTCCAGGTCGTTGTGCCGCTGCTGGCGGGTCAACTCGACGTCGGGGCTGCCGACAATGTCGTGCGCGCCAGCCACCAGGAACCCCGTCGCGGCGGTGGCGTCGCTCCGTTCGCCGGCCAACTGCTCGAAAATGAATTGCGGATAGGGAATATCGCGGTTGAAGGCGTCGATGACGTAATCGCGATACGGCCAGGCGTTCGGCCGGGCCCGGTTGGTTTCGTAACCCTCGCTTTCGGCGAAGCGGGCCACGTCCAGCCAGTGCAGGCCCCATTGCTCGCCGTAATGCGGCGAGGCCAGCAGCCGATCCACCAGCTTCTCGTAAGCGTCGGGCGAAGTGTCGGCCAGAAAGGCAGCCACCTCGGCGGGTGTGGGGGGGAGGCCCCAGAGGTCGAACGTTGCCCGCCGAATCAGCGTCAGCCGATCGGCCTCGGGCGAAGGCTCCAACTGGTGCCGGTCGAGCTCGGCCAGGATGAAGCGGTCGATCGGCGTGCGAACCCAGGCCGCGCGGCGGGCCGCCTTCAAATCAAGTTGCGGAATCTCGGGGCGCACGACCGGCCGCAGCGACCACCAATCGCGGCCTGCCCGTTGGGCCGTCGTGAGCTCGAAAACGCTCAGCGTTCGACCATCGGGCCAGGCGGCTCCGGCTTTGATCCAGGCGGCCAGCAGGGCGATCTGCTCCTCGCTGAGCGGCTGCCCTTTTCCCTCGGGGGGCATTTCGCCCGCCTGTAGCCGCTCGAGCAAGTGGCTTTCCTCCGGCTTGCCCGGCGCGATTGCCGCCGTGCCGCTCTCGCCGCCGGCTTGTGCCCGGCCGCGGTCGGTCAGATCGAGTCCGCCGGCGGGGTCGCTGGTGTTGTGGCAGCCCAGGCAATTGCGAATCAAAAGCGGGGCGATCTGCCGCTCGAAGTCCGGTTTGGCGGCCAGGGCTGGCTCGGCCCCGAGCGGCCGCAGCCGCCAGCCAGGAACGCCGCAGCGCTCAGCAGCATCAGCCGAGCAGAGAAAGCAGGCCCCAGTCGATTCAATGCGGCATCCTCCTGGCAGCTCTGTCGACGGCGGGAAGCGGTCACGGTGGCAGGTTGTAGACGCTGTCGCCAGCGGGCAAGATCTGTCGACACGTGCGATATCGACATCGACCACCGGCAGCAGGTGGTAGTATACACCGGCCGAGTCCCATGAGCCGCCGGCGGCGGTGGATCGACGAGCGCGGCGGTTCGGAATCCTTGGCCTTCGTTCGGGGCGGAGAACGGGCCAGCCCGCCCCGCCAGCTCATTCCAATTCGATGATCCGCACGCCCCCCGCCAGCACTTCGCAGCGCACCTGTCCGCCCTCGACGGCCAGCGGCTGATCGGACAACAGCAGGTCGCGGGCCGCTTTGACCGGCACGCGGGAGCGAATGGTCACCGGGCGATTCTGGCGGTAATCGGTGGGCGTCATGCCCTGCTGGGGCTTGTCCTGCCCGGCCGGATTGAGCAGCGTGACAGCCCAGCCCCGGGCCGTGCGATTGACCAGCCACTCGACGTCGCCCGCCACTTCGACCGGCATCAGTCCGCGCGACAGGTGCGCGAGCAGCCGCGGCACGACCGGCACGGCCCGGTGATCGATGCCCAGGCCGTGCGGAATCGAAAGATAGATCAGCCGCCCCGCACCCCGATCGAGCGCCGCACAGAACGAAGTCCCGTCGGGCGTTTCGGCCAACGAGCGCGCTGGGCCCTGCGCGGGACCAAGCGTGATCGGCCGATAGCGGAATCGCTGGGCGGGGTGCGTCTGGGGATCGCTCAGCCAGCGATAGGCCGTCGCTTCGGCCGGCGCCGACCGCCGGCAGGGCCAGCGCCGCCAGCCCCGGCCCAGTCAGATGCGCGTCGGCCACCAGCAGCGTGCCGCCTCGGTTCACGTAGTCGGCCAGCCGCTGCCCCTCGGCCGCGGTGAGCTCGATCTCGCCGGCCACGATCACCACCGGATACGTGTCGAGCGTCCGCCATTTGGCCACGTCGGGGTAGGCGATCGCCACGTCGAAGATGTCGCCGAACACGCCGGCCACGTTGACCTCGCTGGTCGCGGTCATCGGCTTTTGCGCCTCCAGGCCGATCGGATGCCAGGCCGCCCAGAAATACTCCTGCAACATCCGTTCGTGATCGCCGGGCCGGAAGCGGTCGGACAGCCCGTGGTAGTTGTTGAACGCGTTGGGCCAGAATGGCGAGGGCTCCCAGCCGTGAGCGTAGTCGACCAGAAACGCGACCGGCGTGAACGGGCTGCCCCGGTCGGGCTGCGCCCGAGTGACCCGCAGGAAACGGTCGACCAGCTTGCCCTTGGGCGAGAGCTGGACTTCCTTTTCGCCGGCGACGGTCGTGCCGCCCGGCTTCCAATACTCGTCGAAGCCTTGCTCGTGATAGAACATCGACGAGCCGGCCATGTACTGGTACCAGATGTCGAACTTGTACCAAGTCATGCCCGCGCCGGAGAACACGCTGTAGTAGTTGTCCAGGATGTTCTTGGGGCTGGTGAACGACGAGCCGTCGGAAAAGATCGTCGAGGCATCGCCGAAATTGCAGGAGCGGTAGGTGCAGGTGAGCGTGCCCCGCTGCCGGGCCACGCCCCGCATAAAGGCCCACCGCATCGGCAGCAGCGAGTAGGTGGCGGCGGCCGATTCGTAGCCGATCGTGCGGGCACCCCAATCCGCCTCGAGCGGGGCAAAGGCGATGTTGCCGATCGAAGGGCACGGGATCACGTCGACATAGGGGTTGGCGTCGAGATCCTTGCCGTACACTTCGCGGTACTTGGCCGCGTTGGCCGCCAGGCTGGGCGGCGCAAAGGCGTCGACCAGTTGCCGCCGCGTTTGTGCCTGCCCGACGGCGGCCTGCATGACCTTGGGATCGACGTAGAAATAGCCCAGGCTTTCGCCGGCAATCGAGCCGACGTAGCGGTCGCGATACCTGGCAAAGGCGTCGAGGCCCGGCTGGGCGATTTTGACGCCGTTGGCATAGTTCATCATCATGGCCCAGGGTCGGCCGGGATGGGCATCGAGCCAGCGGGCCAGCCGCTTGCCCGGCTCGAGCAGCTCGCCGCTTTGCGGGTCGGTGGCAAAGATCGACGGCCCGACGCCGTGAAATGCCGGCACGATCCGCGGATCGGAGAAGATCGGCACGTCGTCCTTGCCGGCGAACTTCTGCTCGAAGTCCTTCCGCACCCGTTCGTCGGCGATGTGGTAGGGCACGGGCACCCGCTCGGGCTTGTCGCTCAGCCAGGTCTCGGGGGCCTGGGCCGCGTGCATGTTCCAGAGGTAGAGAAAGCCTTGGTCGCGGAACGTGCGAACCTTCCACGCCTCGGGCAAGTCGAACCGCCCGCGGGTGCGAGCCAGCGGCTCCAGGTCGTCGGGCAACCCGCCGCGGTAACTGGCCAGCACGTCGAGCGTGTCGGCCCGTGGCCGATCCTTGATCCGGGGCAAGTAGCCGACATCGCTGGTCAGCACAATCATGTCGATTTGCCGTGGCTGGGCGGCCTTCTGCGAGGTGCGCAAGGTGAGCCTGGCCGGCCCCTTCTTGAGCACCACCGGCTGCTGGGCCCAGGCAAAGGCCCAGCCCCAGTAAAGCTTCATCTCGTTGTCTTCGTCGATCATCGCCCGGCGACCATACTCGCCCGTCCAGGCAGCAGCGCCGGGCTGCTCGATCACGATCTCGAACGGCTCGGCCTGTTCCCGCCAGTCGCCGTAGCGGACCCAGACGGCATAGCGGTCGGACTCGGGCACGTCGACCGTGGTCGAGGCGGCGGCCTTGTCGTCATCGGCGGCCGTGGCGATCGACAGGAACCCGCTTTCGCCCCCCTGGCTCCATTCGGCAGCCCAGCCGGGGCCGGAGAGCGCCCAGTGGCCGGCCGTCTGTTTGATGGCCGGGGGCCCCATCGGCCAGCAGTAGCCGCGGATCCCGTCGAGGTGCTCGGCCTCGATCCAGACGGTTTCGGCCGCCCGGGCGGTCGTGGCGAGGGCCACCA
This sequence comes from uncultured Planctomycetaceae bacterium, assembly GCA_963828155.1. Classification (GTDB taxonomy): domain Bacteria; phylum Planctomycetota; class Planctomycetia; order Pirellulales; family PALSA-1355; genus CAWCAX01. The sequence continues at coordinate 451,310 of CAWHDQ010000001.1, read as the reverse complement.
ACAAGAGCGAAGCAAGCAAGCGGCGGGCAAGGAGCATGGGCCTTCTCCTGGCGCATTCGAGGTCGGGGGTGAACCGCCCGGGGGTTGGCGGCTCGGCGTCTGCGAGGGCGGCATCAGTATGGGGCGGCGACCGGGCGGCTTCAACCGTTTGGGGCGCAAGGTGTTCGCCGCAGCGGCGGCGGCCGCGGCGGAGTTTCGACGCGCGGTGCCTGGTCGCGGCGCCCGTGGCGGCCACCGCCAGGGCGTAACGAAACGCCGGCAGCCGACATTTGTAGGTTGTCCTTCGTCCCCGTGCGCAGGCGGCCGCTTGGAGCCTATCCGAGAACGGTCGGGGACTGTCCCAATTTTGCGCAGCATGCGGAGCAAAATGGGACTGTCCCCTTCTCCGAGACGGTTCTCGGATAGGCTCTTGGTCGCCCCGGGGTGCGCTTTTGGATTTACCCCCGTTCACGCCAACCGCTACGATGACGGTTTGCCGCTCGAAACGGCTGCCGTCGCCTGAGCACGGCCGGCAATCCCACCCCCCGCCGCCGTTCCGGTTGCCTTTTTTGCCCGAGCCGTCATGATCGCGATTTGCCGCTTTGGACTGCTGATTCTGGCGACCCTGGCGGTCGTCGCAGCCCGCCCGGCCTGGGCCGTGGTCGAGGTGCTCACGCCGCTGGCCAAGTTCATCGAGGATGCCGACGAGATCGTGGTGGCCCGGGTGCAGAAGCTGGTGCCCGAGCGGCCGGCCGCCATTTTGAAACTCGACGCCGACCTCAAGGGCAAGTCCGCCCATCGCGAGCTGGCCGTCAACCTCAAGGGAAAGAAGGCCGAGCAAAGCCAACAGCTCGTCGACCGGCTGAGCGAGGAGCTGCCGCTGATCCTGTTCGTGACGCATTTACCCAACCAGGACCTGGCCTACTGCTACACCAACGGCACCTGGTTTCAGATCATCGGCCATCGCGACGGCCAGCAGGTCCGCTGGGCCTTCACCGACCTCGAGATCTACCTGCCGCGCACCTTCAACGGCTCGACCGACGAGCTGCGCAGCACGCTGGCCGATGCGATCGCCGGCAAGCGCAAGCCGCCGGCCGCCAACCCCAAAGTCAAGCCGGGGATTGGCGCGGCGATTGATAGGGCGGCGGACGATCAGGCGCCGGGCGATAAACCGGCCGGCCAGCCCGTGGGTCAGTAGACCCGTCCGGCCGCAAAGTGCGGCACGATTTGCTTTCAGCATTCCCGGAGAAACATCGACATGCTGTGGGGCGTGGTGGGATTGCCGGTGCTGCTGCCGATCGTGGCTCTGCTGCAACTGCTGTTTCCCGGCTTGCTGCGCGATCAGTGGCGGCAGTACCGCTACGCCGTGCAGGTCCTGCTCACGCAGTCGACGCTGATCTTCCTGCAGTGGGCCTTGGTCAAATGGGTCTTCACCCGCCGCCCCTGGTGGCTTTCCGACGACGCGCTGGCCGCGGCACTCGTTGCCGTGGCGGCCTGGGGTATCGTCCGGGCCTGGTTCAATCGCCGGGCCGCGATCGCCAGCGAAACGGAATCGGACGGCACACACGCCGTCGCCCGCGCCGGCCCGCGTCGAGTTCATTGCCCTGGGCATCACGTTCTTGGCCGCGCTCGGCTGGGCCGCATATGCGGTCTGGGCGGGCGGTTCCCCTTGGGATCAAATGGCCGTCGTCGGCGCGGCGGCTTTGGCCGGGTTATTGCACCTGGCGTATCGCACGCTCCATGCGCGGACCGGTGGCCCGCCGCCTCACTGGAGCACCGAATTGGTCTTCGTCGCGGGGCTCGCGATCGCGGGCACTCTCGTCGGCTGGTACACCCGTTCGGCCGATAACAACCTGCTGGCGGGCGAAGTCGAAGGCAACTGGCCCACCTTTCACGGCAACAGCGCCCACACCGGCACCTCCAAGGCCAGCGACCGCGGCCCGAGCAATCCGCGGATTGTCTGGACATTCGACCCCAAGGAACGCAAAGGCCGGATAACGCTCCACTCTTCTCCCTGCGTGGTCGGCGGCCAGGTCTATATCGGGGCGATGCACCAGGTGCTCGGGCTGGCCCAGGGTTTTCTGTACTGCGTCAACGCTGCCGACGGGCGGCAGAGCGGCGCCCAGCCGGTCGCGCTCGGCCAGCGAATCTGGACGTTTTCGGCCACGAGCTCGCTGCTGCCGGTCTTCTCGTCGCCAGCCGTGGTGGACGGGCGGCTCTACATCGGCGAGGGCTATCACCAGAACAGCGGCTGCCGGCTGTTCTGCCTCGACGCCCAGAATGCCGACCACGTGTTTTGGAGCAAAGCCACCGCCAGCCACGTCGAATCGACGCCGACGATCGACGGCACGCGAATCTACTTCGGCGCCGGCGACGACGGCCTCCGCGCCTCGAGACTGCCGGGATGCAAACTGGCGAGCTGCACGCCGGCGACGATGGCCCCACGCCCCAGACCGCCTGGCACGTCACCGGAGTGCACGTCGACGCCTGTCCCACGCTCGACGAGGGGCGACTCTTCGTCGGCAGCGTGCTGGGCGACATCTACCGGCAAACCGTGGCGCTGGGCATCGATGCCCGCTCGGGCGACGTGCTGTGGCTCGTGCCGGCCCCCTTGCCGCTGGCCGCTTCGCCCGCGGCCGCGAATGGCCGGGTTTACTTCACGCTGGCTGGCGGAAAATTGAACGAGGACCCGGAGACCCCCGAAGGCCGTTTGTGGTGCCTGAATGCCGCCGACGGCGGCCGATTGTGGGAGTTCCGCTGCGCTGGCGGCATCTTTGGCTCGCCGGTGCTGACCGACGACCTCGTGATCTGCGCCGCCCGCGACGGAAACTGCTACGCTTTCGAGACCGCGGCCGGCAAACCCGCCTGGAAACAGGATCTGGGCGAGCCCGCCGTCACCACGCCGATCGTCTCCGGCGGCCGGGTGTTCGTGCTGACGATCGGCGGCAGTCTGGTCGCACTGAACGCCAACTCGGGCGACATCCTCTGGCGGCTCGACGATCTCCGCAGCGACGACGCCGACGTCTATTCCAGCCCCGTTCTGGTCGACGGCCGGATCTATGCGGCCAGCGGCGGCAAACTCTACTGCATCGGCGACGCCGCATTGTGAGCTCGATTCGCCATCTTCGCGACGTCACGGACGAAGGGGCCGCACTGCTGGGCGGCAAGGGTTGGAACCTGGCCCTGACAGCCCGGGCGGGTCTGCCCGTGCCCGACGCTTTTTGCATCACCAGCGCGGCCCATCGCCGGGCGCGCCAGCCGGCGGCTGACAAGCCGGTGGACCCAGAGTCGTCTCCCGGAGTTCCCGTACTCGACGACGACTTGCGCCGCGAACTGCTTGCGGCCTACGAGCAACTCGGGCGCGGGCGCGTGGCCGTCCGCTCGTCCGCCACGGTCGAGGACGGGGCCACGGCCAGCTTTGCCGGCCTGCAGGAAACGATCCTCGGCGTCGAGGGGGACGAAAGTCTCGTCGCCGCGGTGGCTCGCTGCTGGCACTCGATCGATTCCGAGCGGGCCCGAACTTACCGGACTCACGGCAATGTCGACGAAAGCCAGGTCGCGATGGCGGTCGTCGTGCAGCGGCTAGTCGACGCCGAGGTCTCGGGCGTGCTGTTTACCCACGACCCGCTCGACCCGACCGGGCGGCAAATGCTGGTCGAGGCGGCCTGGGGCTTGGGCGAGTCGGTCGTTTCCGGCCTGGTCACGCCCGACCGGTTTCACCTTGACCGCGAGTCGGGCCGCGTGCTCGATCGCCAGATCAATCGCAAGACCGTTTCGATTTCCGCCGCCGGTCGTGCCGAAGTGCCCGCCGAGCGGCAAACGGCGCCGTCGCTCGACGAGGCGCAGTTGGCCAGCCTGGCCGAGCTGGGGCGGCAGGTCGAACGGGTGTACGGCGAGCCGCGCGATATCGAATGGGCCTGGGCCGAGGGGCGGGCCTGGCTCTTGCAAGCCCGGCCGATCACCACGGCCGGCGCCGCCGACCGCGAGCGCTTCCGTCAGGCGGAAATCGCCCGGCTCAAAGCTTTGGCCGAACCCCGCGGCACGGTCTGGGCCCGCTACAACCTGGCCGAAGTGCTCCCGACGCCCACGCCGATGACCTGGGCGATCGTCAGCCGCTTCATGTCGGGCCAGGGAGGGCTGGGCCTGATGTTTCGCGACCTGGGATTCGAACCCGACCCGTCGCTCGACCGTGACGGCTTCATCGACCTGGTCTGCGGCCGGCCCTACGTGAACCTGAGCCGCGAGGCCCGGCTCCATTTCGCGGGCTTTCCCTACGGCCACAACTTTCAGCAGCTGAAGGCACACCCCGAAAAGGCCTTGTATCCGCAGCCCGCGCCCGACCCGGCGCAGGTGACGTTCGGATTCCTGCTGCGGCTGCCGGGTTATCTCCTCAAGATGCTCCGGGCGGCAAAGCGAATCGAAAAGGCCAGCACGACGCTCGCCGACCGGCTGGAAAAAATGTTTCCCGAGTTTGCTGCCCGCGCGCGGCAGGCTCTGGCCGAAGACCTCGGCCAGCTTTCCGGTCAGGATTTGCTGGCCCGGCTGGCCGACTGGCGCAAGCGGTCGCTCGAGGATTTGGCCCGCTGGTCGCTGCAGCCGGCCACGCTGGCGGCCACAGCGCTAGCCAAGCTGGAGCAGGGATTTCAGGGGCGGATCGGAGCGGTGGAGGCCGCCGCCAAAGCTCGCGCGCTGCTCTCCGGCATTCAGCCGGCCCCCGAATCCGATCTGGCCGCCGGACTCGAACAGCTGCGGCGAGGGCAATCCACGCCGGCAGAGTTTCTGGCCCGGTTCGGCCATCGCGGCCCGCAAGAGATGGAACTGTCGGCCCCGCGCTGGGCCGAGCGGCCCGATCTGCTGCCGACTACCGCGCCCAGTGCCGTTTCTCCCGGGGAACCGAACATACATTCGCCCGGCTCGAACCTCCCTCACGCCGGGCAGGGCGTCGTGGTGGACAAGCAAATGTCCGCGGGTTCGTCGGCGGCCGAACAGCTGCAACTCGAACGGCTCCGGACCTACATGGGGCTGCGCGAAACCGGCAAGCACTACCTCATGCTCGGCTACGCCGTGATCCGCCAGACGCTGGTCGAGCTGGGCCGCCGCTACAAGCTGGGCGACGGTGTTTTTTACCTCGTGCCGGACGAGCTGCCGCGGCTGGTGGCCGGCGAGAACCTGGAACGGCTGATCTCCGATCGCCGCCGCGAGCGGTCGATCGCCCTGGCCCAGGACGTGCCGACCGTGCTGTTCAGCGACGACCTGGAAGCCATCGGCCGGCCGGCAATCATCGAAGCAATGGCCGAATTGCGCGGCACGCCCGTTTCGGCCGGCGTCGCCGAGGGGCCGGCGCTGGTGCTCGATTCGCCCGACGGTGCGCCGCCGGGCGAGGGCTTCATCCTGGTTTGTCCCTCGACCGATCCGGCCTGGGTGCCCGTGTTTCTGCGGGCAGCCGGGCTGGTGATGGAAACCGGCGGCATCCTGTCGCACGGGGCGATCGTCGCCCGGGAGTTCAACCGCCCGGCCGTGGTGGGCATCGACCACGTCACCCGCCGAGTTCGCTCTGGCCAGCGGGTGCGCGTCGACGGTAATACCGGCCAGGTGCATCTGCTCGACTGATTGCCCGGCCGGGGACGCTGCCGCGCTGACGGTCAGGTCGGCGCTACGGCAGAATCGGCGCCGGCGGCGGAGCCGTGGAGCGGGCCGGGGGATCGCTGTCCGGCAGGGCGGGGCGGGAGGCCAAGTCGGGGCCGGCCGCGCCGGGCTCGAGGGGCGGCGTGGCGACGAACGGAATGCCGGTGCTGCGCAATCCCTCGAGCGGCGCGAGCAGCGCTTGCAGCATGGCGCCCGTCGTCGGATCGTCGGTCAGCGCCGTCACGCCTTCGTCCATCCGGCCCAGGAGCGGCAGGTCGCCGAGCTGCTTCGGGTCGTAGCCAGCCAGCAAAGTCTTGGGAGCCAGCGGCATGGCGACCCGCTCAGGCAACGTGATCACCTGCTCGACGCCCAGCGGCGGCAGATCGAGCACCGGCCAGAGCGGCACGGTGACCACCTGTTCCAGCGGAATCACGTGGACGCTGGCCTCGTCCGCGGTCGGAATCAGGTCGCGCGGCAGCCGATCGGCCGATTTGGGCCAGGGCGCATCCAGCTCGGGAGTTTCCGCCTGCGGATCGCCCAAGGGCCGCGGCAAGGCAAAGTATTCGCCGATCGTCCGACCGGCTTCGTCGGAAGCAAATTCGAATGCCCCCGCCCCCACGGCCAGCAGCGCGCTGGGGGGCAGCTCCGCGACTGGCACGGGGACCGCCGTCGGGGCAGCCGGCTTCACCGCGCCCGCCGGCGGCGCCGTGCCCACCGGCCGCACCGGCACCTGCGGCGCGGCTTTGGCCGCGGGCTTGTCCGCCGGCTTATCAACCGCGGCCACCAGCAAATCGGCTGCGGGCAGCGAGGCCGGCGGTTCGAGGGCCGGCGCGTCGACAACGGCAATGCCGGAATCTGCCGCGGCCGGCACGGCTTCGGCAGGGCGGTCTGCCGGCTGCGTTGCCGCCTGGGCCGTAGGCGTAACTTCGGCGGCGCAACCGGCCAAGAGCGCGGCAAGCGTCAGGCAGCCGGCCGCCAGCAAGCGAGTTTGGATCGATAAACGGTAAATCATGGCGGGGGCTACTTGGCTTCGAGGATCAGGTTGACCGGCGTGCCGGCGGCCGGCAATTGCTTGCTGGTTTCCAGCTTGAGGAGCGGCTCTTCCTTCATCGTGAGATTGGTTTGCAGCACGGTTTCGTCCGTGACGGGGAAGATCGCGATCAACGTGCCGCTCAGGTCGGCTCCGTACACTTTGTCGGGCTTTTGCGGGTCGGGCTGCGACATCACCGAACCGGTGAAGTACCACTTGAGCGCCGGCATCGGCTTGCCGGTCTTCTTGTCGACCAGGGTCTTTTCGATCGCCATTCGCTGGCCTTCGCCGCCGGCAGCGGGGATCTCGAGCGAAACTTTGACTTCGGGTCCGGCCGCCTTGGCCCCCTCGCCCTTGGCGGGCTTGCCCGGCTTGAGCCCGATCTGCTCGAGCGCCTTGTGCACTTCGCTGGGCTTGGCGTCGAACGTGATCACCGTCTCGTGGGCTTTCTTACCCTCGGGTGCCGGCCGGGTGGCGATGACTTCGATCGGGTAGATCTCCGGCAGATTGTCGAGCTTGCGAGGGGCGATCTTGCCGGCAATCGTCACGCTCCGCGCCTGGGCATCGACCTTGATGGCCGGCTCCGCCGCGGCGGCAACCAGGGCGGTGGCCGAGACGAGCAGCGCGAGCAGCCCTGGACAAAACGAACGAATGCGGTTCATGCTTGGATCCTGTTGCCTGGCCGTTCTTGGCCTTCCGCGGCCGAATGATCGACTCGCTTCGCGCCTCTCCGAGAACTGTCTCGGAGAAGGGGACAGTCCCATTTTGCTTCGCAAAATTGGGACAGTCCCCGACCGTTCTCGGATAGACTCTTATTTGTTTCCGATACAAATCACGGCGCCCGGCCGCTGTTGGCCGCCGACGGCTTCCAGGTTGCACGTGCCGACGTACAGCCGACCCTCGTGGAGCAGTGGCGTGCCGTACACCATGCCCGGGGCTTTCACGGCCGGATCGGTCCCCAGGTCGAACGTCCAGCGCTGCTTGCCGTCGTCCAGGCCGACGGCGTGAACCGCGGCCTTCAAGTCGGCGATGTAGGCAACGTCGTCCGCGGCGGCGGGACCGGCGAAGACGGGCATCTTGGCGTCGTAAACCCAGCGCGGCTCGCCGTCCGCGCGGTTCCAGGCCCGGAGCTTGCCGTCGCTGGCGGTGAACAGCACGAGCTCGCCGCGCACGACGGGCGGTGAGACGACACCACCGGCGACTTCCTTCCGCCAGACGACGCTGCCGTCGTCGAGCCGCAGGACCAGGATTTCGCCCTTGGCCCCTTTGAGCGTCTTGGGGTCGAGGCGAATGCTGCTGGTCGCCACGAGCACCTGGTCGCCCGCCACCACGGGGCCAGCCCAGGGATTGTACTTCAGCTCGGCCCGCCAGCGAGTGCTGCCGTCGGCCGCGGCCAGGCAATAGATCGCCCGATCGCCGGCCTGCTCCTTGTCGAGATAGGTCGAGGCCACGAGCAGCCGGTCGCCGGCCAAGGCCACGCTGCCGTCGACGTGCCATTTGCCCTGGCCCATCTGCCAGAGCAGCTTGGGAGCCGGCTTGGGAATCGAGTCGTCGCTCGGAGGCACGGCAAAGGTGGGGTCTTTTTTCTTCTCCTCCTCGAACCGGGCCAGGGCCGCCTTCCAAAGCGCATCGAGCGCCGCCTGCCCTTCGGCCGGCGTCATTTCCTTGCCGTCGAGCGTGACCCGGCCCATGTCGATCGCCACCACGCCGGCATTGCCGCCGCCAAAATAGGCCCGGCCGCCGGCCACCGCGGGCGTTCCCTCCAGGTGGACCAGTTCGCCCGGCAGGACAAACTGCCACACCGGACGGCCCGACTGGCCATCGACGCAGTGCAGAATGGCCCCATCGGTCTGGTGCATGCCGTCGCCAAAGATAATCTTGCCGTCGGCGATCGCGGGGGCTGAAACGGTCGGCAGCTTGAGATACGGGGGCGATTTCGACCAAAGCTCGCGATCCTTCGCGGCCGGGTCGAGGCTCAACGCGTGAAAATTGCCGGTATTGAACGCGGCCAAACCTGAAACGTAGAGCACGCCCGGACCCGCGACCGGCGAGGCGACGAACTGCTCGGGCACTTTGTAAACCCAGAGAGCCGCGGGCGCGGTCGGCCCCTTCTCCGCAGCCCACACTGCAGCCGTCGAGAATGCCAGACAGGCGAACATCGCCGCCTGAGTGAGCCGGCACAATGCACTCGATTGTAGTGAGAGGCAACGGCTCATCGCGTGCTGGCACCTCGGGCGGCGTCGGCCACTTTGTCGGTCTTGGTCCCCAGCAGCACGACCGATTCCTGGCCTTCGTTGTTCAGGATCAGGTCCAGCGCACCGTCGCGGTTCAAGTCGACCGCGGCGATCGCCCGGCTGTGAAACGTCTTCTGATAAAACCCGACCTCGTCCCCCGCATCGACGAATTTGCCGCCGCCGGCGTTGCGGAAGTAGCGGTTGGGTCCTTTGACGCAGGCCACAAGCAAGTCGGGCTTGCCGTCGTGATTCATGTCCGTCCAGGTGGCCCCGGCGGCCCCTTTGAGCCGGCCAGCCAGGTCGCCCGCCGCGGCCGTGACGTTGGCAAAGTGCCCCTTGCCGTCGCCGCGATAGAGAATGCCCGCGGTGCCCTGGGGCACGAACAGGTCGACCAGCTTGTCGCCGTCGAAATCGCCGCAGACCGGCGTGATCTCGCCGGTGCGGAAGCTCAAGCCGCTGTCCTTGGCGGCGACGAATCCCTTGGGCGTGTTGAGCACCAGCTCGCCCGAGCCGGAACAGTACAGAAAGTCGGGCCGGCCGTCCCCATTGACGTCGGCCACAACCAGCTCGTCGCCCGGCGACTTGGCGGCCATGCCGCCCGCGCCGAGGCCGACTTTATCGGAGACGTCCTCGAACATCGGCGGCACGGTGCCGGGCACCTTGCCGGCGGCGAAGAAGAACAGCCAATCGCCGCCGGTCTGGCAGACCTTGAGCAGCAGCTGGTTCTTGCCGGGCGCAGATTGCAATTTGACCCGCGGCTGTTCGGCCGTCGTCTGCCGGTTGACGTTGTCGGCCCAGACGGCCCGGCCGTTGAGCCAGACCGACATCGTGTCGTCGCCGCCCACGGCGATCGGCAGCTCGACGGCGCCGGGCGAGTCGATTTCGCGGTAGAGGTAGGCGACGGCGAAGTCGTTGTTCTCGTTCTTGAACAGCCGCAGACTGTTCATCTCGCCGTCTTTGAAGTCGCGCTGCCGCCACTCGACCTGCTCGCCCCCCTTGCCGTCGTATTTGGCCGCCAGGTCCACGGAGGCGCTCGGGCGGATACGAGGTGCTGAAGCCGCGCTGGCCCACATCGCCGAATGGCCCGGCCAGATACCACTTGCCCAGCACGGGTCCGGCGGCCGAAGCGGCTCCGCCCGCGCCGGTGTTGCGATACAGCCGCAGGCCGCGGAAACGGTCGGCGAGCAACATGTCGGGGCGACCGTCGCCGTCGTAATCGAGCCAGCTGCCGGCGCCCAGGCTGTAATAGGGCTCCAGCGGCAAGGCGGCCGTGTAATCGGCGAAGGTCTTGCCGTCCAGATTGGCAAAGAGCTTCGGCCCTTCCGGTGTGGCCAGCAGCAAGTCGGGTTTCGCGTCGCCGTTGAAGTCGGCCCAGCCCGCCGATCGGGCGCCGCCGACGTAGGGGATCGAAACGTCATTGAGCGCACTGCCGCCATTCTGCATTACCGCCACTCTTCCTTCGCCGGCCAGGCAGAGATCGATCTTGCCGTCGCCGTCGAAATCGGCCGTGGCGATCGTCCGGGCCTGCGGATCGACCCGGGTCAGCGAGCCGAGATGGCCGAAGCCGGGCATGCCTTCGAGAATGCGGAAGTCCTCGCCGCCCCAGCCGACGAAGTCGCGCTTGGAGTCGTAATCTTGAATCCGCAGGCTGGCCTTGAGCCGCTGGATTTTGCCCTGACGGAGCTGCAAGGCGTTCTTGTCGCCGTCGACCATGCAGGGCACGACCACTTCGCCGCCGGCGACCATCGCGGTGACGGCCGTGGCCAGTTTCTCGGGGCGGCCGGAAAAGCTGCGCAGAAAAAACGGCTCGGCGTGGCTCATCGTCCACCAATCGCCGTTGGCGGTACACTGATACCAGTAGTTATCGATGCAGGTCTCGCTGCCGCTGCCGTTGCTGAAGCAGACGGCCATTTTGCCCGGCTCGGCCCAGGCCATCACGGTCTGCCATTCGCGGGGGTGAAAGCCGTTCTGAGCGATCGCATGATTGATGACGTTGACGGTCGAGGTGCCTTTCAGATCCTGCACCTTGCGATAGATGATCAGATTGCGTTCCTTGTCGACCCGCTCGACCCGGATCGTCATCACGTTGGTCGCTTCCAGCAAGACGCGGCCAAGCGTGTAGGGAATCTCGACGTAGGCCCAGGCCGACCGTGGCGCGAGCCCAACCAGCGCGGCCCAAGCGGCCAGCACCGGGCAAATCCTGCGCGCCAAACGCACGGGGATCGAAATCATCTGTGGATTCCTTATCGAGCCTGACGACAACACCGAATTCGCGAGCGGTGGAAATTCCGCTCGTGCGTCGGCCCGGGGTACGGGTCCATCCCGACCAGCGGGCGGGACTATTTCGCCTCCGCCAATTGTTTGCGGGCCAACTCGGCAAAGCTGGTGGCGGCATGGTCCTTGACCACCCGCTCCAGGAGCTTCGTCGCCTCGGCCGGCTGCTTCAGTTCGGTATAGGCGCGGGCCGCCTCGAACAGGGCCATCGGCTCCAGTTCCGGAAAGTCGTACGTGCTGACGACGGCCAAGAGCGCCGGGGCCGCTTCGGCATACCGCTTTTGTTCCAGGCGGCACAAGCCGATCTGCAGCTGAGCCCGGGCGGCGACCTCGGCTCCGCTGCGGCCGACCACTTGCTGGTACTGACTCACAGCCGGATCAAGCTGACCCTGATTCTGCAGCGCCCAGCCGGCCCCGTAGCGGGCCTCATCGACCCAGCGGCTCTGACCGAAGCGGCCGAAGACCGCTTCCAGCGACTTGCGGCTCTCTTCCCACTGCTTGAGCTGGGCCTGGGCTTGCCCCAAGCGGAGCAGCGCCCGATCGCTGATGCCGTACAAATTCTGCAGCGGGCCATGGTCGCGGAACGGCAAGAGCCGCTCGACGGCATGCGGCCAATCCTGCTGGCGGAAGTAACATTCGCCGGCCCGGGCGCGGGCTTCGGCGGCCAGGGGGTTCTTTTCGTCCTTGGCCAGAATCTCGAACCGCCGCAAGGCCTCGGGCAGTTCGCCCTTGGCCAGATAGGCATTGGCCAGCCGCAATTGCATCCGCTCGGCCAGTTCGGCCGGCGGCTCCTTTTCGATCGCGGCCTTGAGCACCTTGATCGCCGCCTCCTGCTGATCGCGCTGGGCCAGCAACTCGGCCCATTCGAGCTGAGCTTCCAGCGCCAGCGGAACGTCGGCATTCGCGTCGACCAGGGCCTGGTATTCTTCGCGGGCCCGCTGCTCGGCGGGTTGCGGCGGAATGGCCGACAGCGGAATCTCCGGCGCCCGCAGGACCGGCGGAGCCTGCCCCGGCGGGACACTGTGGGCTCGCTGCTGGAGCTTGGCCAAGGCCTCGTTTTCCATCCGGAAGCGGGCCGAGTCGATCTGGGCCCCCGCGGCCAGCCGGTTGCACCAGGCCGCCTCGTAGAGCAGCCGCAGATGCCCCTCGCTGCCGGCGGACTTCTGGCCGGCCGCTTCGGCTCGTTCGTGCAGGTAAGCGGCGGCTTCGGTCAGGATGCCGCGCCGCCTCATCGCGGGCGCCGTTGGCGGCGTTGCGCTGGTCGTTGGGGGGGTTGGGCTGATCGAACACCTTGCGGGCCGCGTCGAGCTTGGCCAGACCTTCTTCCTTGCGACACTGCCCGGCGCGCCAGGCGGCTTCGATCGCTTCGGGCCGATCTGGATATTGCCGGGTGACGTGCTCGAAGATTTGCCGGGCCTCGGTCAGTTTGCCCGACTCTTTCACCGCCAGACCGTGCTGGTACTGCAGCAGCGGAATCCAGTCGCGGCGGGCCGGGTCGCCCTGCAAGTGTCCTTCGTGCTGCTGCCGCACCTGGCCCAGCAGCACGGCGGCGTCGGGAGCTTTTTTCTGGGCTCGCCAAATGGTTGCCAGCCGCAGCAGGGCCAAGGGCGCGATCTGCGACTTGGCGAGCGGGTCGCTGGCGAACCGATTGAATTCGCCGATCGCCGTCGGCAGCTCGCCCGTCTGCTCCATGCACTTGGCCCGCTCGAACACCGCGTAGGGCATCGCCGGGTTGGTGGCATACTGCTGAATGATTTTTTCGTACGCCGCCCGGGCCGTCGCCAACGCCTGGTTGCGGAGCTGCGGGTCGACGATCAGGCCGGCCATCTGCTGCTGGCAGTAGCCCAACTTGAGCAGCGCGTCGGGCACGTAGGGACTCTTGGCCTCGGAGGCCAGAAAGTTTTGCAGCAGCTTGACCGCGTCCTCCAATTGCTGCATCAGGGCCGCGGCCGTCAGCGCGTCGGCCGAGTCGGTCGGCAGCGTGCGGATCAGGCAGTCGGCCAGGATGTACGACACGTTGGCCAGGGGGCCGCTGCGGTCGCTCTCGGGAATCTCGGCCAGCCTGGCCGCCGCCTCGTCGAACTTGCCCAGACGGTAGAGCGACAGCCCGATCCCTTGCCGGGCCACGGGCACGCTCTCGAATTCGGGAAAGCGGTCGATCAGCGTCTGGTAGCGCTTGATCGCTTCGCCGAACAGCCGCGCCAATTCGACCTCGCGATTGCCGATATTCGGATTCACGGCCGCTTGATTGCCGACCAGCAGCGCGTTTTCGGCGAAGCGGAACATCACCACCGGCAACAGCGGGCTGCGGGGAAAATCGGTCATGAACTTCTGGCAGACCTGATCCGACTCCGGATATTGGGTCGCCAGGTGCAGCGCCGTGGCCTGCCTGGCCAGTGCTTCCTCGACGCGGTCGGGATTGTTGTTTTCGCCGCTGGCCGATTGATAGGTCGCTGCCGCCTCGCGATGCTGCTTGATTAGTTGCTGGGCATCGCCCAATTCGATCAGGATGTCGCCCCGCCGCACGCGGGCCGCCGGATCGGAGCCAGGCCGCTCGCCCGTCTTCTCGGCGGCCTTGCGGAGCCACTCGATGCCGGCCCGCACTTGCTGTTCGTAGGCCGGCGGATTGGCCGGATCGGCCCCGCGGACGCTGGCCCTTCCGAGCCACAGCCGGGCCTGGTCGGCCAATTGCGGATGATCGGCGAACGGCTGCAGGTTCTTCGTCCCCTCGGCAAATTGGCCGAGCTGCATCTGGCAGATGCCCTCGCGGAACTGGGCCTCTTGAGCCAACGGATGCTTGGAATACTGCTGGGCGAACGGGGTGAAGCGGGCCAGGGCCTCGCCGTACTTGCCTTCTTCGTCCAGCAGCACGCCCCAGTAGAACGAGGCCCGGGCCACATAGTCGGGTGGCGGGTCCTTGACCAGCGATTCGAGCCGCTGCCGCTCGGCCGGATTGTCTTTCAGTTGCAACGCGTTTTGCAGCAGCTGCGGGGCCGTCTTTTTCTGTTCTTCGTAGGCGGCCAGAATCGCCTGATACTGCGCCACCGCTTCCGGCCGGCGATTGGCCAGGTGATGCGTCCGGGCCAGCAGATAACGGGCGTGCAAGCCGATAGCCGGATTGTCGAACGGGGCCAACTCGCCCAGCGCCCGCCCCGCCGCCAGATAGTCTTTCTGGGCAAAGGCGGCGTAACCCTGGTAGTAGAGGACCGTGTCGCGGAACCGCGTGCCGGCCAATTGCGGGTTACTCGCCAAAGTATCGACGATCGCCCGGGCTTCGGCCTGCTTGCCCAGTTCGAGCAGCATCTCGGCCTCGTCGCACCTGGCCCGCACGTACCACTCGGCATCAAGCGACAGGGGTTTGGAATCCGCAGGCTGCTTCGGCTCGGCAGGCGGCTTGGATTCGGCTACGGGCTTCGGCGCGGCTGCGGGCTTGGTACCGGTAGCCGGTTTGGTTTCCGCCGGTTTCGAGTCACCTTCGATCTGGACCGGCAGGCGGGCGGCAAAGGCGGTGGCGGCGGCGGCGAACTGCGGAGCGGCCTGCTCGAACCGCTGCCGGGCGTTTTGCAAGTGTTGGGCGGATTCCTTGGGCTTGAGCGCAGCCTGGGCCTGCTCGTTGCGGCCGAGCGAGCGATAGGCCAGGCCGATGTAATAAAGCGCGTTGGCCCGGTCCGGAAAGTCGGCCCCCGTGACCTGGCTCAGCGTGTCGATCGCGGCCTGGTATTCACGGGGCCCCTCGAACAGCGCCAGCCCCAGCCCGTAGCGGGCCGCCGCCATGTCCTTGTTGCCGCCGTACTTGGCCAGGTACTCGCGGAACCGCTCGATCGCGGCCGGGTAGTTCCCCTCTTGATACATCCGCCGCGCGCTGGCAATGACCAGCGCGGCCTGCTCTTCGCCTGTCAGCGGTTGCTGCGCGGCGGTCTGGCCGGCGGTGCCCACGGCAATCGCCAGCACCAGCAGCGCTAAAACTGCCGGGAACAATCGAACCGACAGGCCCCCGGACGGGACGACTGCCCTGGCCGACGGCCGGCTAAACCGACCGGCGAAACCGTAGCGGCCGAACCGCAATCCTGAGCCAACTCTGCCCGTCGGACTCTGCATCACGCAGCTCCTCGTTCGCATTGAAATCTGTCCGCCAGCCGCCCCGGGGTCACGCCGAGGCCGATCTGCCTTGGCTCTCGGGGCCAGCCCGAGCTCGCTCTTTGCCCCCCAAACCGGCCGAGGAGCGAGCCCAATCGTCCAAAGTTCGATTATCTGATCGACTTTGCGCGCGAAGTCAATCAATCCGACCCGTCGGCTGCCCCGGCGTCAAAGGGTGAACCCCAAGTCGCCGTCGCAGGCCGGCCGGAACCAGCCAGACCGTAAACACAGAATGTCGCAATGGCAGCCGGGGTTACGGATCGCCTCGCGACCGGCGGGGTGCGGTCGGGCAGGGCGGGGCGGCCCGTCGGGCAGTTTGCCATCCCCGCAGCAGGCGACTATCTTGATGCTGCCCACCTGAATGATGCTCACCGCCCGCGACCTGGCGACTTCACCCCGCGGCCTAAGCCCGTCCGCGGAAACGCCAGCCGACCGCTTCGACGACGTTTGCAACCCGCTGCGTCCTGAACCGCGCCGCGTTTCCCGAGCGGAGCTGCGCCTGATGCTCCCCGGCGTTCGACCGCAGAATGCGTACCCCTGGCACGCCATGGCGGCGGTGCTGTCGGTGACGGCCGCGCTGCAGGCGGCCGGCACCGGGCTTTGGTACCGCGACGGCGAGACGCCGCTGTTCGAAGTGCTGGTGTTCGATTGGGGTTGGTCGGAAGACCTGGCGACCTCGCTCGATGCGGCTTCGGCCTGGATTCAGTTTGGCCTGTGTGCTGGATTTCTGGTGATTGGCGGTCTGTTGGCCGCCAAGCGACTGATTGCCAACCGACTCGGGCGGCTCCGCCAGCTGGCGGCGGGAGCCTTGGGCCTGGCCGGCGTCTGGCAACTGCTGCTGGTGCTGGCGGCCTGGTATCGCAACGAGAATTTTCGTCCCGCGCAAAGCTGGGGCCCACTCGAGGATTGGCTCGGCAACTGGCAAGTGCTGGGCGAAACAACCACTCGCATCGCCGCCCCTTGGGCCGGTTGCTGGCTGCTGCTGTTGGGAGCCGACAATGCCGACGCCCCGCGGCGCGCTCGGCACGTGGTGTGGCTGCTCCAGATCGCGGCGGCGGTGACCTTTGCCGTCCACGGCTACGAAGCCCTGCGCGGCAACGCTCGATTCGTCGACCTGATCCTGGCTGCCGATCGGATGTTTTCCAGCGGCGAGCTCTCCGAGCAGGCCGCCCGGCGGATTCTGTGGCCCATTGCCGCGGCGGATTTCGCCGTAGCGCTGGGAATCCTGATCAGCCGCCGGCCCGGCGTGGCCGCCTACATGGCCGGCTGGGGCCTGCTCACGGCGCTGTCGCGCCTGGTCCACTCCGGTGACGGCGGCCTGTGGGAAACGCTGGTTCGGGCACCGAATTGCGGCGTGCCCCTGGCGATTTGTTTATACTGGCTGTCCTACCCCGCGCGTCCGCCTGCCCCCGCCCCGGACCCCGCCCCCGCCCTGGACCCTGCCGACCATGTCTCGCCTGTGCGTTGAGCATCGTGTTCGCCGCCGCTGCGTTCGCCGCGCGTCTCTCTGGACTTTCCGCCTGCTGACTTCTGCCGCGTGCGGATTCGGCGCCGCCGCCGCGGTCGCCCAGGCCGCCGATCCGGCCGCGCCGGAAACCCCGCCGGCTACCGTCGCGCCCGGCGACAGCGATCCGCTCGTGCCTCGGCAGTGGCGGCTGATCTGGACGGTCAGTCCGGCCCACGAAGCGACGGTTTCCTGGAGCACGCTGCGCCGGGCGACAATCACCGGGTCCACTACCGCAGCGCCGACGGGCTCGAAGCGGGGATCGTCGCCGCCGGCAGTTCGGGTCAGTTCACCGCCGGCAACGAAAAAGTCGAGCTGTACTACCATCATGCCCGGCTGATACGGCTGAACGCCGCCCGGCAGTACCGAATCGTGATCGAGAGCGATGGCCGCCGCTCCGGCGAGTTTTACTTCGTCACGGCGCCCGACGACGGCCGGGCCGTGGGCTTGCTGTTCGGTGGCGACTCGCGCGAGCAACCAGCAGGTGCGCCGCCGGATGAATCAGCGGATGGCCGAGTTGCTCCACGATTTGCCGAGCGTGCAGGCGCTGGCCCACGGCGGCGATTACGTGGGCAACGGCGGCTCGCTCGCCGAGTGGTCCCAGTGGCTGAGCGATCACGAAGCCACGACGGCGCGCGGACGGCCGGCTGCTGCCGATCATCCCGGCGCACGGCAACCACGACAAAGGCGTGCTGTTCAACGAAGTGTTCGGCTTTCCCGTTGCGGACGCCAACTACTACGTGACCGACCTGGGCGAAAAGTTGGGATTGATCACGCTCAATACCGAGACCAGCATCGCCGGCGATCAGGCCAAGTGGCTGGAAGCGCAGCTCAAAGCCGCGCGGCCGGCGCACCGCTGGCTAGCCGTGCAGTATCACCGGCCGGCATTTCCGGCGGTCAAGACGCCGAGCGGAGCCCTGCAATTCTGGGTGCCGCTGTTCGACCGCTACAACGTCGATCTGGTCTACGAGGCGGACGGCCACAACATCAAACGCACCGTGCCGATCCGCGACAACGTCGAAGACGCTACCGGCGTGGTCTATCTGGGCGAAGGCGGCCTCGGCGCCGAGCAGCGCATGCCGAAGGCCAACCGCTGGTTTCTCCGCTCGCCCGGCATGGGCTCGAGCGGCAATCACGTACACGTCGTGCTGTTCGACGAGCCGCGCTGGGAATCGCGGGTCGTGGCCGACAGCGGCAAAATCCTCGACCAGTATTTCCGCGACTATCGAGCGGTGCCGCAGCCGGCGGCCGTGGGCGCGGTGACGGGCGCGGCCCAATGAACCAGCCGGCGCCGCGCTGTTTCCGGCGGCAATCGCATTGGCCGCGCTACGGAACGACGGCCTACTGATCGACGCGGCGATAGGCGCCGAAGTTGTCCTCGGCCAGCGCCTTGAGGAACAGGTCGAACGGGTTGCCCGGCACTCCGACCGCGATGCCCATCGTGTAGATCGATTCGCGGCGAGTTCGATTGCCCTGCGAGATCAGTTGCACGATTTCTTCCGGGTTGTTGGTGGTCGAGCCGCCCTGCGGAGCCCCGTCGGAGAGGAAGTAGATCGCTTCGGCGTCGAAGTTGAAGGCGGCCTCGAGCACGTCGTACGAGGCGGTGTTCGAGCGGGCCACCTGGCCGTTAACGAATGAGATTGCCGCCCGCTTGAAGTTGGGCGTGGCCTGCACCAGCTTGCGCTGCCAGCAGTCGACGCTCGAATTGAACACGATCACGGCGAATTGATCGTCGTCGCGCAGCTTTTCGATCGTATTGGTCAGCTCCGCTTGGCCGCCGCCAGGCGGAACCCGGCCATGCTGCCCGAGATGTCCATCACGAACACGATCCGCTGGGCATAAATCGGCTGGCCGTAATACGAGGGCGTTCCCGCCGCGGCCACCGACTCGACCGACATCCGGGCGGCCGGAGCCGGCAGGATGAAGCTTTCCTTGTTCACGTCCCACCACGAGGACCAGGCC
This sequence comes from uncultured Planctomycetaceae bacterium, assembly GCA_963828155.1. Taxonomy (GTDB): domain Bacteria; phylum Planctomycetota; class Planctomycetia; order Pirellulales; family PALSA-1355; genus CAWCAX01. Next base: position 432,565 of record CAWHDQ010000001.1, on the reverse strand, counting down.
TGGGGATTCTCCAGGAAATTCTGCCCGGTGACGGCGGTCAGATATTTGACGATGTCGGCCCGGACTTCTCCCTTGATGTCGGCCAAGAGCGAGATCAGCACGCCCAGCGATTCGAGCCGGTCGAGCCGGATCAGGCCCCAGACCACGGCCCGCCGGGGGCCGAAATGATGTTCGAAGACTTTGGTCTTCGTCAGCTTGACCAGGATCGGGAGCGAATCTTCCTGGTCGCGGGCCCCGAGTTGATCGGCCAGTTCGGTGACGACCAGGGCACCGACCTTGGACTTGTCGAGCGTCTTGTCGAAGAACTCCTGCACGGCCGACTCGGTCTGCTCGCTCTTGGCCGCCATCAGCGCGGCCAGCACGGGCACCGAGGTCATGCCCAGTTCGTTCTTCTTGGCCCGGCGGCTCAATTCGCCGATCAGGTATTTGCAGATCTCTTCGTTTTCGTTGAGCCGGGCGAGGGTCTCGAAGGTGGCCGACTGCACGGCCGGATTCTCATCGGCGAAGCCGGTCTTCAGCGCCATCTTCACGGCGTCGAGCACCGGAAAGCCCTGCAGTTGGCGAATCGCCGCGGCCCGGTCTTCCGGCTTCTTGCTGCGGAGCTGGCGCTGAATGGCCGGCTTGGCCGCGCGAAACTCGGCCGCATCCTGTCCGCCCGGAGCGGGCCGCGACGACGTGAGCGCGGCCAACGCCGCCAGCAAGATTGCCAGCGACACGCGGCGCATGGAGAACAGGCCTGTCATGAGGGCCATCTTCCCAAAGCGTGGCTGAAAAGGTGGAACGAGGGCCGCCGCACCCGTCTGTGACTCGTATTCTGAATCGAGCCGCCGGGCAAGTCAAACACGCGGCGCACGGGCCCCGCCCCAAGGTTGGTCACGGCCGAGCGATCCAGGACGCCGGCAAATCGCCTCGCCAACTTAACGATTTCGTCAGCTATGCGGTCCGACGGGCCACATCTTATGTGTTCCGCGAAGGTAGAGGATCGACCAGCGTGCGATCGATCTGGGCGATGGTCGGACGGCCGGCGAGCGCCAAATTCAGATCGATCTCGCTCCGGAGCAATTCGAGCACGTGGGCCACGCCGGCCTCGCCCCCCAGGGCCAGGCCCCACAAATATGGCCGGCCGATCAGCACGGCCCGGGCGCCCAAGGCCAAGGCCTTGAGCACATCGCTGCCGCGGCGAATTCCGCCGTCGACGAAGATTTCAACCTGCCCGGCGGCCGCTTCCGCCACCTCGGCCAGCGCGTCGCCGGTGGCGAGAGTGCCGTCGAGTTGCCGGCCACCGTGATTCGAGACCACGATTCCCGACACCCCGCTGTCGATCGCCCGGCGGGTATCTTCGGCCGTCAGAATGCCCTTGATGACCAGCGGCAAATTGCTGGTGGACCGCAGCCACTCGACAGCCCGCCAATCGAGCCCGGCGTCCCAAATATCGGCGATGTACTGAACCAGGGCGGAGCCCCGCTCGGGAATGTCCATCCGGTCGAACCCGGCCGGCTCGAGGTTCTTCCAGCGCAGGCCCGGGGGCAGGCCAAAACAATTGCTCAGGTCCCGCTCGCGGCGGCCGACATAGGGCGCGTCGACGGTCAGGCAAAGGGCCCGATAACCGGCAGCCACGGCACGGTCGACCAACGAGCGGGTGATGCCACGGTCGCGGTAGCAGTAGAGCTGGAACCAGCGCAGCCCGGCGGGCGCCGCCTCAGCCACCTCTTCCAGCGAGTAGGTGGCCGCGGTGCTGACGATCTGGATCGTTCCGGCCGCGGTCACTGCCCGGGCGACCGCGCATTCGCCAGCGGGATGCGTCAGGGCATTGAAAGCGCAGGGGGCGGTCAGAACCGGCAGCGCGATCGGCGTGCCCAGGACCGTCGTCGAAAGATCGCGGCGGCTGACGTCGACCAGCACCCGCGGACGCAGTCGCCAGCGCTGCCAGGCCCGGCGATTGTCGGCCAGCGTGATCTCATCGTCGGCCCCGCCGGCGATGTAGTCGAACACCATTTGCGGCAGCTTCTCGCGGGCGGCCGTTTCGTACTGCTGCAGGTTGAGCGGTTCCATCAAGCCGGGCGGATCGGGGGCGATTGGTGGCCAAGAACCTCGCCAAGCTAGCCGATTGGTCGCGCGGCGGACAGCGGCTTGGGCCTTCGCGCCAAAATGCTTTCGCTTTCGCGTGCTAGCAGGCTTTTTGTCCAGCCATCGGGCGCGAAGTGCCGACTTCTAGTTCATGGACGATAGTTCGGCGACTATCGATCCGCCCACCCCGCGGTGGCAGCGGACACCGCGAGCATCCCCCGAAGCCAAACCGCGGCGCGACCGCGGGCCCAGCCGGTGCCCGCCCACACGCCGCAGCGGGGAAACGACCCGCACGATGTCCTAGTGTTTGGGCGGCGACGTCCGCCCCGCGACCCGGAGGCAGTCGAACGATGAGCGTCGTATTGAGCCGAGCCATTTTGACGATTTCGATCGACGTCGAGCTGGACGTCGAGCGCCGCGGTATCGACCAGCAGCGCTCGCTGGAGCGCGTGACGACGGACCTGGCCGAGCGCCTGGCCAGCCACCAAATGCCGGCCAGCTGGGCCGTGGCCGATCCCGCCGTTTCGGCCGCCACCGAGCGGCTGCTCCACGCCGGCGCCGGGCACGAGATCGCCATCCTCGGCGACCGCAGTTGGGTCGGCCGCGAAGCTGGCCGAGCCCGCTTCGCCCGCGAATTGGCCCGCCGGGTGACGCGCGGACGGTCGGCCGGCATCGAGATCGCGGCGCTGCTGCTCCGCGACGCGGAACTCGACGATCATCTGGACCTGGTCCTCAAACAAGGCCTGACCGCAATCGCCGGCAATACGCCTGTCGCCGGCCGGTCGTGGTTCGGCGGCAGTCAGGCAGCCGCCCCGCTCGCGCTGCGGTTCGGATTGTTCAGCATTCCGACCCACGCGGCACTACCGGGCAAGCGCGGGTTTGCCTTCTGGTCGGGCGCAGGCCCGGCGGCGCGGTGCGTGCGATCGACGCCGCCGTCGCCGAGCGCAGCGTGTGCCACCTGACGATCGGCGGCCTGGCCGTGGCCACGCAAGGCGGTTCGGCACTGCGCGCGGTCGAGCGCGTGCTGCGGCACGCCGACCAGCGCCGCTCGTCCGGCGGGCTGGACGTGAAAACATTGGCCGGCACGGCGGCCATGCTCAGCGGGGGACGCCAAGTGGCTCCGGCCCGCTCGATCTTGCGCCCGGCGGCGTAGCGACGCGCCGGCGTGCTACCGGGCATCGACACGGCCCACGTTCGCAGCGTCAGAGGCTCACGGCCAGCTGCCGCGCGCGACGCTGCCGGCTGTGGCAGCGGGCCGGTCCCGCCCGATCCGGCCCCCACTGGCCAGCGGCGGAGGCTGACGCTATCCTTTGCGGTACGCTCTCAGTCCGAATTCTCATCCGCCCCGGCTCTTTTCCGCGGCGCGACGGGTCGGTGTCATGCAACCGAGGTCTCTCATGCGATCCGTGCCTTGTGCCGCGCTGACGGCGCTCGTGGCCCTGGTGTTGCTTGGTGCCGACGAGGGATTTACCCCGCTGTTCGACGGCAAGTCGTTCGACGGCTGGGAAGGCAACTTGAAGCACTTTCGGATCGAAGACGGAGCGATCGTCGCCGGCACGCTCAGCGAGCCGATCCCGCGCAACGAGTTTCTCTGCACCAAGCAGGATTACGGCAACTTCGAGCTGCGGCTGAAATTCAAGGTCTTGGGCAAAGGCGCCAATGCCGGCGTGCAAATTCGCAGCCGCCGGATCCCCAACCATCACGAAGTCAGCGGCTATCAGGCCGACCTGGGCGACGGCTGGTGGGGCGCCCTGTACGACGAATCGCGGCGCAACAAGGTGCTCGTCCAGCCCGACGCCGCCGCCGTCGACAAGGCGCTCAAGCGCGACAACTGGAATCAATACGTCATCCGCTGCGAGGGGCGGCGGATTCGCCTGTGGATCAACGACGTCCAAACGGTTGACTACACCGAGCCGGACGAAGCGCTCGAACAGACGGGGATCATCGGCCTGCAAATTCATGGCGGCGGCCCCAGCGAAGCCTGGTACAAGGACATCGAGCTCAAACGGCTCTGACGAGCCCGGCTCGAGCTACCGGCACGCCCGCCCGGGGAGGCCGCGAAGGAACCGTTCCGCCGATCATTCATGCCGCCGAAATTCCTCTACTTCGACCTGGGCAACGTCCTGCTCTACTTCGACCACGAGCTGGCCTGCCGGCAAATGGCCGACGTGGCCGGCACGACGTCGGAGGTGGTTCGCGCGGCCGTCTTCGGCAGCGAGCTGATCGACCGCTACGAGTCGGGCGCGGTCGACGACCGCGGCTTCTACGAAGAATTTTGCCGTTCGACGGGCACTCGGCCCGATCTGGACAGACTGCTGCTTGCCGGCAGCGAAATCTTTCAGCTCAACGTCAGCTTGCTGCCCGTCGTGGCCCAATTGGATGCGGCCGGCCAGCGGCTGGGCATCCTCTCGAATACCTGCTCGGCCCATTGGAATTACTGCACGGCGGGGCGGTACGGCATCGTGACCGAGGCCTTTAGCGTGTTCGCCTTGAGCTATAAGATCGGTGCCCGCAAGCCTGCGCCGCAGATCTTTCTGGCCGCCGCCCAGATGGCCGGCGTCGCTCCCAGCGAAATCTTCTACGTCGACGACATCGCCGGACACATCGCCGGCGCCCGGGCCGTGGGCTTCGACGCCGTCCAGTACACGACCACTCCAGCGCTCGTCGAGGCGCTGCTCGAACGCGGCGTGCGGTTCAACTACTGATCGACTCTCGGGGCGGGCCCGGCGGTTGGGTGAAACGCCGCCGCCAGCGGCAGCCGCACAAACCGCGGTCGATAGATTTCCAGATCGCGCCGGGCCAGGTCGGGCTCTTGCGAGTTGACCACATACGTGATCAGCAGCTCGCCCGGCCTTGAGAGGCAGGCGTGACCCTTGGCCGCATAGGCAAAGTACTGCTTGTCGCGGGCGACATCGGGCACGGTGTAAACCCGCCGCGGCTCGCTCCAAGGACCTTGAGGCTGGGTCGCCGTCCGGATCGAGATGCCCGGCTCGATCGGCGGCTGGCTGTGTACCATGAGCAGCGGTTTGCCGCCGGCAAAATCGACCCGCTCGACGGATAGCTCGCTGGGCACGTCCCGGGCAACTGCCACCGCCTCGCCGGGATCGGCCGGCCAGCGGTCTTCGCCTGCGAAGAACCGCCATTGGTCGAACTTTTCGACCGCGCCGACCGGCACGCGAGCCAATAGCAACCGCTTGTCCAGCGGCGCGATCGTCTGGACCCCATAGACGTAGAGCCACGCGGCGGACGGAGCGGACTGCGTTTCGACCAGCGCCGCCACGCCCCAGCTGGTTTCTTTCAGTCGTCCGTCGCGGCGAACCGCCTCAGCTCCCCAGACAAAAGGGATTTCGAACAGCTCGCGGCGCCAGGCCGACGGATCGTCCTGGGGATTCTCGACAACCGCGAGCGCACCGCCGGCACTCTCGAACGCCCAGACTCCCTCGGCGTCAGCGCGGCGATCGATGTGGAATAGAAACAGGACGAGGCGGTCTTGGTTTTTCGGAGTGGGTAACAGTGCGCCGCCACCCGAGAACCAATACCAACCGCGGCTGAGGTGGGGCGAATGCTTCTGGCCGTCCTGTTCGGGCGGGATTCCGTCGGCGAGACCCAGGCTTGCGGCGCCCCGTCGGCCGGATCGGTCCGCCAGAAATAGCCGAGTTGTTCCCGGAGTGGCTGGCGATCGGCCGGCTGCGTTTGCAATCCGAGCGTGTTGAAGATCATCCGCTGCCGGGGCAGCCAGCGATCCTCGGCAAAGGTGCCCAGAAACGTGTCGCCGAACACCCAAGCGATCCGGCCTGCGCCAGATCGACCGTGCCCGCCACGTCGCCACCGGACCAGGCGTAGGCCGGCTCTCCGCTGGGGCGCGTAGCCGGTGGATCGAAGACCCGATTCCACTCGGTCGCCGGCGTAGCCGGCTCGGCGGAATGTGCCCCGGGGCAGCAACAGAGGTGGCCGCAACCGCCGTCGCAACGACGACGATTCGCAAGGTGCGGCCGAGTTGACCGCCCGGTCCACGCGAGACGCGGCAATTCTCTTCGCGGATCAATCTAGTGGCCAGTTCGCTCGTCCCATTTTTGTCCACGATGGCACGGCAAATAGGCATCTCGGAGACAATCGAAATGGCTCCGGTCGACGACTCGCTTGCGGCTGGAGTTCTGGCTGAACCAGGTCTGGCGGGCGCATTCGCTATTCAGGCGGCGCGTGAACGACGACTTAAGTCCGGTGCGCATGTTTAACCACGAGCGAAACGCTTTCCAGCTGACCAAGACGTGTACGTGCGTCGTATCCGTTGCAGCGGCGTGCAATCGGAGTTTCTGTCGCTCGCAGGCCTGTTGGCATTCGGCCAGGATCAACCGCTGGATCGGAGTGGTGAACTGCACCGGCGCCTCGCTGGCATTGCGCTCGTAGCAGGCGGCCAGTTTGACATTTGGCGGTTGGACGCCCGCTTTTCGCCGCACGAAACCACGCGACCGGTCGGGCATCCAGCTGCGGTAGGCGTGAAAGGTGAACAGGTAGCAGGGCATGGCCGCCGCTCGGCCTGGCGGTCGTTGACCGCCGGCTATGATCGTTCGAAGTCACGACACTCGTTCGAAATCACGACGATCGCTTGAAGTCACGACACTCGTTCGAATTTACGACAATCGTTTGAAATCTACGACGATCGTTTGACAGCACGACACACTTCCTAGCCGGCGGTCAACGACCGCCCGGCCGACGCCGCGAAACACGCAGACTGCTCAAATCAAACGCGCCCACTGCTCAAACATACATATTGATCAAATTCTCGATCATTTCCTGGCGGCCGCTCTTGTTGGGCGTCGCTTCGCCCTTGTCGAGCATGTATTTTTCCAGCGACTTGAAGCTGGCTTTGCCCGACTCGATCTCGGCGCCGATGCCCGAGTCCCACGAGCTGTACCGCTCCTTGAGCAGCTTGTCGAGCTGGCCGTCGGCCCGGATCGCGGCGGCGATTTTCAAGCCCCGGGCAAAGGCGTCCATGCCGCCGATGTGGGCATGGAACAGGTCGACCGGCTCGAAGCTCTCGCGGCGGACCTTGGCGTCGAAGTTGATCCCGCCCGGGTTCAGGCCGCCGTACTTGAGCAGCGAGAGCATGCAAGTGGTCGTCAGGTAAATGTCGGTCGGGAACTGGTCGGTGTCCCAGCCCAGCAGCAGGTCGCCCGTGTTCGCGTCGATCGAACCCAAAAAGCCCTGGCTGCCGGCATACTCCAGCTCGTGCTGAATCGTGTGGCCGGCCAGCGTGGCGTGGTTGGTCTCGATGTTCATCTTGACGTAGTCGGTCAGCCCATACGCGCGGAGGAAGTTGATGCAGTTGGCCACGTCGAAATCGTACTGGTGCTTGGTCGGTTCCTTGGGCTTGGGCTCGAAGTAGAACTGCCCCTTGAAGCCGATTTGCTTGGCATGCTCGACCGCCATGTGCATGAAGCGGGCCAGGTTGTCGACCTCGCGCTTCATGTTCGTGTTCCACAGGTTCTGGTAGCCTTCGCGGCCGCCCCAGAAGGTGTAGCCGGCCCCGCCCAACTCATGCGTCACTTCGATCGCTTTCTTGACCTGCGCCGCGGCGTAGGCGAAAGCATCGGCATTCGGGCTGGTGGCCGCGCCGTGCATGTAGCGCGGGTTGCTGAACAGGTTCGCCGTGCCCCAGAGCAGCTTGATGCCGGTCCGTTGCTGTTCTTCCTTGAGGGCCTTAGCGACCGCGTCGAGGTTCTTGTTGCTCTCGGCCAGCGTCTTGCCCTCGGGGGCCACGTCGCGGTCGTGGAAGCAATAGAACGGGGCGCCCGAACTTCTCGATGAACTCGAAGGCCACATGCACGCGGTTGATTGCGTTCTCCACGGTGTCCTGTCCCGACTCCCAGGGCCGCAGCATCGTGCCGGGACCGAACGGATCGCTGCCCGTCCCGCGGAACGTGTGCCAGTAGGCCACGGCAAAGCGGAAGTGGTCCTTCATCGTCTTGCCTTCGACCTTTTCGTTCTCGTCGTAGTGGTGGAAGGCGAGCGGGTTCTTGCTCTGAGGGCCCTCGAACTTGATCTTCTGGATTTCCGGAAATGCGGCCATGAGGATTTCTCGCCTGCGTCAGGAGTAGGATTCGGAACGTGGGGGGAACCCACAATCGTGCCAAATTCCCAGCCAGGGGGCAAGATGCGCAGCAGCCCGCGCAGCGAGCCGCGGGTGCGCGAAAGGGGCCGCGCTCCAACGAGAATCGTGCCGCCCAAAGGCCCAGTCTGCCCGGTTCGACAAAAAAACCGCGGGGATAACCCCCGCGGCTCGCTCATCCGAGTGCGGCCTCTGCGGAGCTTAGCCGGGCCTACCCCACGACGCGGTTGCGGCCGGAGCGTTTGGCCGCGTACAGATTCTCGTCGGCTGCCGCCAGAACTTCGCTGACGGTCTGCTCGCCCAGGCTCACCGCCAGACCGATGCTCAAAGTGACCGACAGCTTCGCCGCTTCGGTTTCGAACGGCGCGGCACACGCCTCCTGGCGAATCCGCTCGGCCACCTGCCGGGCCTGATCGAGCGAACAATCGGACAGCACCACGGCAAACTCCTCGCCGCCGTAGCGGGCCACCAGCTCGTCGCCGCGCAGCAGCCGCCCGAGCCGCCGGCACAACTCCTGCAGCACGTCGTCGCCGGTCAGATGGCCGTGCTGGTCGTTGATGGCCTTGAAACGGTCGATGTCGAGCAGCAGCACCGCCAGCGGCCGACTGCACCGCCGGGCGCGAAGTAGCTCGCGCTCCAGCACGTCGATCAGATAGCGACGGTTGTGGACCTGAGTCAGGCCGTCGGTGGTCATTATCTTGTAGACGGTCTCGTAGTATTGCGATTCGAGGCGGTCGGTCGTGAGCAGCTTGAAGATCTGGTTGCCTAGCCGCAGGCGGTCGCCACCGGCCAGCTGGCAGGTGCTGACTCGCACGTCATTGACGTACGTGCCGTTGGTGCTGCCCAGGTCGGTCACCTGAAACCCGCCCGGCAGTTTCTCGACCAACGCGTGGCGGCGCGAGACCGAATCGTCGTCGAGCACCAGGCCGCAGCTCTCGTCGCGGCCGATCAGCAAATGATCTTCTTCCAGGCTGACCAGTTCGCCGATCGCTTCGGCCGGGTAGATGCGCACCAGCCAATTCGTGCCGCTCCGTGCGGCATCGTCGCGCAGCCGCAGCCCGAGCGATTGCGATACCCGCGTTTGGCCGATGTCGGTCATCGGGTGCTCCTCGGCGAAGCTCCGACCGGCGCGGAGGATTCCGGTCCCGACGCGAACGGGTTCGCGACCTTGACCGCGTGCCGAGAGCGTCCGGTCGGCGCACAGCAAAACCCCGACACGAGGTACGTCAGCACCGCCAACGTCAACACGCCGCTCACGGAAAACAGCGGCTTCCGCACACGCTGAGCGGGGATGACGACGGGCCGCGCCATGCGCTCGGTGGCGCGGTGGCCGAACAGCCGCCGGGCGACCAATCGCAGGCCATCCAGGGCTCGAGCGGCAATCGAGCGGTTTGCCGGACGCCACTGCCCCGGTACCGCCGAGCGCTCGACCAGTTGCGCCAATTGCGCTCCGCGGGCCAGCGGCGTCAGGGCCGCCGCCACCTGGGCCGGAGTCTGATAGCGATCGGCCGGGTTCTTGGCCATCATTCGCTCCAGCACGTCGCAGACCGCCAGCGGCACGCGGCGACTGCCTTCGGCCACGGGGCGCGGCCGGTCGGCGAGGTGCGCTCGAATCTTGCTGGCCGGCGATTCGTAATTCACGCCGGCGAACGGCGGCCGGCCGGTGAGCAGGAAATACAGCGTGCAGCCCAGGCTGTAGATATCGCCCCGGATGTCGACGCTGCGCGAATCGGCCGCTTGCTCCGGCGCGAGGTAGTCCAGCGTGCCGATCAACTGACCGGTCGTGGTCAGCGTGGTGTCGGCGGTCGACAGCCGGGCCAGCCCGAAATCGAGCAGCTTGACCACCCCTTCGCCATTGACGAGCAGATTCGAGGGTTTGATGTCGCGATGCACCAGCCCCCGCGCGTGGGCGTGATCCAAACCCAGGGCCGCCTGCCGGATGATCTCGCAGGCCTCCGCGGGCGCAACGCCCTGACCCGGCCGGGCCAGCTTCGAAAGGTCCTGCCCGGCGACGAATTCGGTCACCAGGAAATGGATTCCTTCGAGCGCTCCGGCATCCATCGCGCGGACGATGTTCGGATGATCGAGGGCGCCAATCGCCAGGGCTTCGTGCCGAAAGCGTTCGAGCCCCTCGGGGTTGTCGAGCAATTCGAGCGTCAGGAACTTGACCGCCACCGTGCGGCCCAGCAAGCGATGCCGGGCCTGGTAGACCACGCCCATGCCGCCGGCGCCGATGCGGGCCAGCAACTGATAGTTCCACAAGCATTCGCCGGCCAGGTCGTCGCCCGCGGCCAGTTTGCGGCGGAGCTGACGCAAGACCACATCGGACGCTCGCTGGGCGCCAGGCAGCGGCGCCTCGCACGGGGGTCCCGTGGCCACGCGCAATCCGCGTGTAGCATCGGTCGGGATGAAATCGTCGGAAACCGGGAACATCACCGCCACACCCTGTACTTGCCGCAGGGCGAGTCGCCGGCGCAGGCTTTCAGCGCAGCCGAAAATCGGGCGACCGCAAGCAAATATAAGTCAGTCTCTGGCCTTGCCCGGGCTTAGCAAAGGCGAGAACCGAATGCGCCGGACGTGAGGGTTGCGCGGTTGATGACCCGCGTCACGGAATGGTCGAGGGCCGCCAAAAACGCCCCGCCGGCGCGAATCCGTTCGCTACCGTCAGGTCATCCGCCTCAGCAGCCAGTCCCCCAGGCGCGGAGACATCGCCGCCAGGACGAACAGCCAGCGGGCCTTGCCGGGCAGAATTAATTCCTCCCGGCCCCGCTCGGCCGAATGCAAGATCGCCGCCGCCACCCGCTCCGGCGCAGCTGCGACAACTTGACGCCCGCCCCCGGTGCGTGGCGCTCGCCGGCAAACTCGAATCGGCGGGCAGGTAATCCCGCGTTTGCTCGCGGGCGATTGGGCCAGGGCACGCGAGCAGGACTTTTAACCCCTTGGGACCGAGCTCCAGCCGCAACTGCTGCGCATAGGCCGCCAGGGCGAACTTGCTGGCCGGGTAGGCGCCGAGGAATCGGGCGGCGCTTTTCGACGCCAGCGAGCCGACGAGAATCAGGTGCCCCTGGGACTCCAGCAGGTGCGGCACCACGGCCCGAGTGACGCGGACCGCGCCCAGCAGGTTCAGCTCCAGCATTTGCCGGAACTCCTCGGGAGTGGTCGCGAGTACCTCGCCCCGTGCCGAACGCCCGGCACAATGGGCCACCACGTCCAAGCGGCCGAATCGCTCGCTCGTCGTGCGGGCCATCCGCTCGACATCGGCATCCTGAGTGACGTCGGCCACGATTGCCAGGACATCGCCGCCCCGTTGCTGCAGTTCGGCCGCGGCTCGCTCCAGATCCTCCGCACCGCGGGCGGCGATGGCCACTTTCGCGCCGGACTGCACCAGCGCCGGGCAATTGCCAGGCCCAAACCGGCCGAGCCGCCAGTGACGAGGCGCAACTTTTCCTTGCCAATACGCCATCGAGTATTCCGCCCGGCAGCCGCGACCGGTCGCTGCTAACCGACCCCTAATGCGAATGGTCCGCCGGACCGGTGTCGGCGAGCGGCACGAACCGCGTCACCTGCCAGCGCAGCTCCAGATTACTTCCCAACACGATCCGATGATACGTGGCCGGATAGCCATACTGCGGATCGAACCGCGCCCGCTGAACCAGCCGCGAACCGGCCGGCGCTTGAAAGCCGGCTGCCGGATCTCCCGTTTTTTCCAGTTCCTGCTCGATGGTTTCGAACTGGCCAGGCACGCTCCAAACCGCCCAAGTGCGCTGCTGTTTGGGTTCGACGCCGTCGCGCGTCATTCGTGTGACCTGGCCGTCGCGAACCTCGACGTGGACCGTGCCGGGGCGATTGCCTTCGAGTGTCAGGTCCAGATCGTAACTGGCCGGACCGTGCTGCTCCCAGCGCTCTTCGGCGGCGGCCAGGGCGGCCGGGGTGAGCGCCGGAGTGGTGTCGCGCAGGCTGATGAACAGGACCGCCGCCGAGACGACGATCCCGACCAGCAAGCCCAGCACGATACCGGCGATCAACCGCCCCGTTTTTCCTGCCATGCATTGCCGCTTTCGGCTTGAGCGCCACGGCGAGGCCGGACGCCGATTCGAATTGCCCGCCGCCCTAGCCAAAAAGGAGCCGCTTGGTTAGGTTGCCCAGCATTCTCGCGCGGCGCCGGCAAAGGCGTCAACCGGATCGGCGTCCGGCCTGCGCGAACCGACGGCGGGTATCGGCGGACGGCAGCAGCTACCAACCCCGAGACTGGAGGCCCGCATGAACGAAATCGGTCTGGCACAGGACCGCGCCCGCACCAAGATCATCGCTACGGTCGGCCCGGCCTGCCGGCAGCCCGAGCAGCTGGCCGAGCTGATCCGAGCGGGCGTCGACGTGTTCCGGCTCAACATGGCCCACGGTGCCATCGAGGAGCACGCCGCGGTGCTGGCCTCGATCCGGGCGGTGAGCCGCGAGCTGGGCCAGCCGATCGGCGTGCTGGTCGATCTGGCCGGCCCCAAGATCCGCCTGGGGGAGTTGCCCGACGGGCAGATCGATTGCCGAACGGGGGACGTGTTTCAATTCGTTCGCGGCGAGCAGTCGTCCGAACCCGATCAGCTGGTCACAACCTACGCGCCGCTGGTCGACGAGCTGCACGTCGGCGGCACGATCATGCTGGCCGACGGTGCGGTCAGCATGCTGGTCGAAACCAAGCAAAAAGACTGCGTCCGCTGCCGCGTGATCCAGCCCGGACTGATCCGCAGCCGGCAGGGGCTGAACCTGCCGGGCGCAAGCTCAGCGCGCGAGCGATGGACGACGACGACCGGGCCCACGCCGCCTGGGCCGCGGCCAACGGCATCGACTTCGTCGGCTTGAGCTTCGTCCGCCAGGCCGCCGACGTCCGGGAACTGAAATCGTTTCTCCTCAATCGCGAGTCGACGGCCTGGGTCATCGCCAAAATCGAAAAGCCCGAAGCGCTCGACCAGCTTGACGAGATCGTGACGGCGGCCGACGGCATCATGGTGGCCCGGGGTGACCTGGGCGTGGAGATCCGCGTGGCCGAGATGCCGCTGGTGCAGAAGCGGATCATCGCCGCCTGCCAGCGACTGCAGAAGCCGGTGATCATCGCCACGCAAATGCTGGAGAGCATGCAGCACGCGCGGCGACCCACGCGGGCCGAAGTCACTGACATCGCCAACGCCATCCTCGACGGCGGCGACGCCTGCATGCTGTCGGGCGAAACGGCCATCGGCCAGTATCCGCGCGACGCGGTCGAGCTGATGAACCAGGTGGCCCTGGCCACCGAAGAGATGTATCGCAACCGGCCACTGTTGGCGCCCGGTGCCGTCTCGGCCACCGGTCTGCTGCCGGTCACCAAAGCGGTCGTTTGGGGCGCCGGCCAGATCGCGGTCGAAATGAAAGCCCGGCTGATCGTGGCCGCCAGCCACAGCGGGGCGACGGCCCTGGCCCTGTCGAAGCAACGTTCCTATGCGCCGGTCGTCGGCGTGAGCGACTCCGAGGCGACCCAGCGGCAAATGACCCTGCTCTGGGGCGTGATTCCGCTCCGCGGGGCCCCGGTGGGCAATAGCGGCGAACTGCTCGACTACGTCGTCGGCTGGGGACTCAAGGACGGCTCGCTCAACTCGGGCGACTATGTCGTGCTCGTCGCGGGCGTGGGCCTGGGCTCGGGGGCCCACAACATGGTTCGCGTTCACAAGGTGCCGTGAGGGAGACCGCATCGGCATCGCACGTTGCCACGAATCACATCGCACCAAGTGGCCCAATGGGCCACAGGATTCCAGCCCAGCGGTTGAGCGCAGCGAAACCCTGGGTAGCGATGCCACCCCACGCGCGCTTTGCCCCACCGGGGCAACGGAACCGACCGGGCATCGCCCTCCGTTGCCCCTTCAGGGCAATTTGGTCTTTGTCTGACCATTATCCCGGGGTATCGCTGCGCTCAACCCCGGGCTGGTCTCCTTCGGCCCTTCAGGCCGGCCGTTTTCGCCGTCGGCGCGAACGTTCGCTGTCAAACATGTCACATTGGCGGCACAGCGTGTGAGCGCCTCCCCCTTGCGGGTGTAGGCCGCCGGTCCGCACAATGGCGGTCTTACCGCTTCGGCGATCCGGTTCTTTCAGCGAGCGAAATCTCATGCCCAGTTGCGTATTGGCGTATTCCGGCGGCTTGGACACTTCGGTCATCTTGGGTTGGCTGCAGGACGAGGGGTACGACGTCCACTGCGTCTACGTCGACCTCGGCCAGCCGGGCGAGGACCGCGCCGCCATCCTTGCCAAGGCCAAGACCTGCGGCGCCAAATCGGCCGTGAGCATCGACGCCCGCGAGGAACTCTGCCGCGATTTCGCCTTTCCGGTGCTGCAATGGCAAGCCCGCTACGAAGGGCTGTACCTGCTGGGCACCTCGATCGCCCGGCCCCTGATCGCCAAGGTCTGCCTGCAGGCCGCCCGCGAGGTCGGGGCCGACGCCTACGCCCATGGGGCGACCGGCAAGGGCAACGACCAGTGCCGCTTTCAACTCGCGGCCGAGGCGCTCAACCCGGCGGTGAAGATCATCGCCCCCTGGCGCATGGAAAAATTTCGCGGCAAGTTTCCCGGCCGGCGGGAGATGATCGACTTTTGCGCGGCGAAGAACATTCCGGTCAAGGCGTCGATCTCCAAGCCGTACAGCTCCGACGAAAACTGCCTGCACATCAGCTACGAAGCGGGCAAGCTCGAAGACCTGACGGTCAACGGCGTCGAGCTGGTCGACTTCGGGATGACGGTCTCGCCCCAGCAGGCGCCGGACAAAGCCGAAACCGTCACGATCGGGTTTACCGCCGGCGTGCCGACCAGCATCGACGGCCGGGAGCTCAGCCCGCTGGAGATCGTCAGCCAGCTCAACACGATCGGTGGCCGCAATGCGATCGGCCGGATCGACATCATCGAGAACCGCTTCGTGGGCATGAAGAGCCGCGGCGTTTACGAAGCGCCGGGCATGACAATCCTGTACCTGGCCCACCTCATGATCGAGCAGCTTACGCTCGACCGCGATCTGGTCCATCTGCGCGACCGGCTGGCGCCGGAAGTCGCCGAGATGGTTTATTACGGCTTCTGGTACACGGCCAAGATGGACGCGCTGTTGGCCTTTATCCGCGAAGCCCAGAAGCCCGTGACCGGCGAAGTGACGCTCAAGCTCTACAAAGGCAACATCTCGGTCGACAGCCGACAGAGCCCCAACAGCCTGTACGACGAGGGGATCGCCAGCATGGAAGGGGGCGGCAGCTACAACCAGACCGACGCCGAAGGCTTCCTCAAGATTCAGGGACTGCCCGTCCGCGTGCAAGGCCGCGTCACGCCGCGGAAGTACTGAGGGGCGAAGCGGGAAGAGTGAATACGGAAGGGGAAGTCGGGATGTGAAACGAAGCAGCAGCGACTTATTCCGGCTTCCGACTTGTTTAGCTTCGCGCCGCGAAGAACGCCTCGACGGGCAGCCTGAGAAACTTGCTCAGCTTGAGCGCATTGGCCTTACTCACACCCCGCCGTCCCGCGATCACGTTGCTGAGCGTGCTCTGCGGCACGCCGCTCGCCGCGGCCAACGCCTTCAGCGACAGCCGGCGAGACTCCAGCGCCTCGGCCAGCAACTCGCCGGCCGAGAGCTGTGGCGGCGGAAACTTCTGCGACTCGTAATCCTCGATCAGGGTCGATAGTAACTCGATCATCTCATCCCGAGCCCGGCTTGGCCTGACGCGCTGCATGAGGTGCTCGACTCGCCGCAAATAAGTCTTGTGCTGCATGGCCGTGCGGATCACCCGCGGAGACATTGCCACCAGCAGCCGGTTGTAGCCGGCATCCGCTTTCGCTGTGCTCATGGCAGTTGGTTCTTCCACTGATCGGTATCGTACTCAGCGTGCGTAAGAAAGAATTTCACGAACAGGACCCCTTGCCGATGGGCCGCCGCGTACACCCGGCCGCAAATCAGCCGGTAATGATTGCCGCGAATATCGAAGATCAAGTATGTCTGCCACTGGTCGGCCGCCGGAAAATCTTGCCGGACTTCGTGCAGATTGTGCCACTGGGCTCGCGACGCGATCCTCCACCAATAATCGAGCGCGTTGGCCGCGTTGGCATGCTGGGCTTTGGCTGCCTCGATCGTCCTACGGGAGATCACATGCATGCCGGAATCATATTACAAAATGCAAACTCCGTCCAGGCGCCGTTCATCGTGCAAAATCAAGCCGAAACACAGCCGAGAGCACACGGCTCGCCCCGTCCCGAATTCCCACTTCCGAATTCCCACTTCCGCATTCCGCATTCCTACTTGCCCCCTCACTTCTTCGGATTGGCCTTCGAGTCGACTGTACCGTCGAGGTAGCCGCGATATCCGTCCGGGTCGGGCTTGCCGTCCTTGAGCTCCTCGACGATCACGGTCTTGCCCGCGCCCCCTTTCATGTCGCTGGATCGCCTGGCCGGCCGGGTATAGACGAAGCCGGGATTCTCGCCTGTCTTGACGTTGGTGATGGCCAACGTCCAATCGTCTTCGTCCATCGCCTCGGTTTCGAGCAGAAATGCCTTGAGCTCGTCGAGCGAGGCGGGCAGTTCGCCTTTCTTTTCTTCGTACTGCATCACGGCCTGCGCAAGCTGTTCGACCTGGGCCATTGCCTGGGCGTCGGCCGCCACCTGCCGGCTCTGCCGCAGCGGCTCGAGCACGACCGCCTCGACCCAGGGTCGGGCTGCCTTGGCATCGACGGTCAGACTCACGCGATTCGCCTTGGACACGGGCGCAGCTTGACCGTGGCTGCCAACAGGTCGATGTAGGGCACATGCGCGGTCACCCGCTGGGGCCAGTCCTTTTGCAATTGCTGAAAATCGGCGACGAACTTGCGCCTGGCCCGCGTCGGCCAGTTCGATGGCGAAAAGGATCTCGGGTTTCTTGCCCAGCGCGACCGCCATGGCGGCCCAGTTGCAGCCGTGCAAGGCCTCGTTGACTGCCACAAAGCTGGCGGGCAGATCCTTGACGTTCGAATCAGCCCAGTCTTTTTGATCGAGCTCGCGGGCCCGCGCGTTGGGCACGAAGACCATGCCGGGACGACCGGCGAGCGTTTGATAGCCGGCGGCGAAATGGGCCGAACGGGCGGTCGGCTTCTCGTCGACCGTGGGCTGCTCGTCGCCGCCCGAGATGGTCAGCCAATCGCCGTCCCAGCGGGGAGCGAACAGCTCGGCAAAGTCGTCGCCGTACATCGACTTGATGATCTGCTCGCCCAGCTTCTTCTGATCGACGCCGGGGGCGAACCGCAGGATGGTGTGCTCGTGGAACGGCACGTCGTCGTCGGTCGCGCCGTAGCCGCGGGCAACCAGGATTTGCTTCGCCCCCTGGTCTGCCAGACCGCGGAGTTTGTCGTCCATCACCTCGACCAGCCCGTGCAGGGCGGACGCTTGCTCGCCCAAAATCGCGTGGGTCGTGGCCCGGACGTCCTCGGCCTTGAGCGTCGTCAGGTCCAGCGACGTGAGCCAGACGATATCGCTCCCGGTGGCCGTGGGGGGCAAGGCAGGCTCGGCTCCGCGGGTTGCCGAGGCGAGCAGCAGCCAGACGGCCCAAGCACCGCAGGGGAAGTAGCGGCGGAACATGATCTTTTCCTCAAGGCGGGATGGAAGTTCCGACACGAATATCGGGCCCGGCAGCTGTCGCCGCACCGGCTGCAATTGTAAGTTAACGGTAGCGCCCGGCAATCGAGCGGGCGACTGCGTTGACCCGACCGGCAGGGTAACGCGACCGCCATTACGCCCCGCGCCCGGCCGTCGGCAGGTTAGCGATGTATCTGCTCGAAAACCCCGTGATGCAGCGCGAGCTGCTGGTCAATCTGCGGATGACCAGGGCTTTCGTGCTGCTGCTGTTGTACCTGGCAGTGCTCGGCGGGGTGGTCTACATCGCCTGGCCGCAGGAACGGCAGCTCGACCTGACGACCAACCCCGAGGCCGCCAAGCGGCTGGTCAACCTGTTCTTTTTGGGCCAGTACGTGTTGGCCTCGCTGATGGCCCCCAGCTTTGCCGCCGGGGCAATCACCGGCGAGAAGGAGCGGAAGAGCTACGAGTTGCTGCTGGCCACGCCGCTGCGGCCCAGCGCCGTGGTGCTGGGCAAGCTCGTGGCTTCGCTGTCGCACCTGGCGATCCTGATCTTTGCCTCGCTGCCGATCGTCATGCTCTGCCTGCCCCTGGGCGGCGTGTCGCTGTACGAAGTGCTGGCCGCTTACTTGGGGCTGATCTTGTCGGTGATCACCTTCGGCATGATCAGCCTGGCGGCCAGCAGCTACTTTCGCCGCACGGCCTCGTCGCTGGTGGTGTCGTACCTATTGATCCTGCCCCTGGCGCTGATGGGCGTGCTGTGCTGGAACGCCCTGGCCGACTCGGGCTCGTTCCGGTTGTTCGTGATCGTCACGCTGCTGCCGGTGGCCGGCGGGGCTCTGGTCATCAGCCTGTTCACGGCAACCAGCCGCCGCCTGCTCTATCCGCCCGACTTGGGCAGCGAAGGCAAGGAAGTCGTCGACCTGGAGCAGGAATCCAAGCAAGCCGTGGGCCTGATCATTCAGCGCGACCAGTTCCCCGACAAGCTGTTTGCCCCCGCCAAGCGGACCGATCTGTTGGACGACGGGGCCAATCCGGTCTACGACAAGGAAATGCGGAGCGAGATTTTCGCCCAGGGCACGCTGATGCTCCGCGTGGTGATCCAGGTGAGCATGCTGCTGGCGATTCCGCTGATGGCGGCCTGCCTGTACATGAAGCCTGAGTGGGCTCCCTGGTACATCAGCTATGTCGTGCTGTTCAACATGCTGGTCGGACCCGTGTTTTCGGCCGGCACCGTGACCAGCGAACGCGAGCGGGAAACGCTCGACCTGCTGCTGACCACGATTCTCTCGCCCGAGCAGATCCTGGGGGCCAAGCTGTTTTCCGGGCTGCGGATTTCGGTCGTGCTGACCACGTTTCTGCTCTGGCCGCTGCTGCTGGCCTGCCTGATGGTGTCGTACTATTGGACCAATCTGCCGACCGTGGCCGCGTATCTGGCGATCGTGCTGATGAGCTGCCTGACGACCGCGATGCTGGGCCTGTTCTGCTCGGTCGTGTTTCAAAAGACGTCGATCAGCCTGATGACGTGCTACTTGCTGATCGTCGTGCTGTTCGCGATGCCGCTGGCTTTGACGTTTTTTGCCCAGACGTTTCTGCCCAACACGCCGGTTTCGTCGCTGATCGAGCGGGTCAGCTTTACCAGCCCCTTCGCGGCGGCGTTCGCCCTGCCGATCGACTTGCAGATGCCGGGGAGCACGGCGGTGGCGAACTGGCCGCTGTTCTTTCTGTTCATCGGCTTCTACACCGGGGCCAACTGCGCATTGCTCGCGGCGATGATCTGGCTGTTCAACACGCGCCGGCGCGTGGCGAGCTGACAAGCGGAGCCGGCCGGTTCGCGGGCTAACAACGATCGGCCGGCGACTCGACCGGCCGCCTATTCAATGGGCCGGCTGTACGTCCGATTGCGGCCGGCCTGCTTGGCGTCGCGCAGGGCCGCGTCGGCGGCGGCGAACAGTTTTTCTGGTGCGACCGGAGTTCCCGCCGGCGCCGCAGCGCAGCCGGCGCTGATCGAGATCGGGCCGCGGACGATGCTGCCCAGCCCGCTCATGGCGTAGCAGCGGACGCGGTCGACGATCCGCAGTGCCCCCTCGGCGTCGAACGCACCGACCAGGAGCAGACCGAATTCGTCGCCACCCAGCCGGGCAACAAAGTCGCCGGCCCGCAGCGAATCGGCCAGGCCGCGGCCGATGGCGGCCAGCACTGTGTCGCCTGCCGTGTGGCCCAGCCCGTCGTTGACCGGCTTGAAATGATCGACGTCGAACACGGCCAGAGCCACGGCCTGCCCGGCCTCGTGGGCGGCGGCGAGCCGCTTGGGTAGCTGGGTATCCCAACCCCGGCGATTCGCGACTTGCGTCAGGCGCGTCGGTATGGGCCAGCCGGGCCAGCTCGCGGCCGGCGGCAGCGATGTGCAGCGCCTTCCGTCGCCAGAGGACCAGCTGGGCCAGTAGCCGGCAGGCTTGGGCCAACTCGCGGTCCGAGAAATCGGCGTCCAGCTCGGCATCGGCCGTCGGATCGCGAACGCCGATCGCCAGTAAGCCCACATCCGCCGCGCCGGCGGGCTCCAGCCCCAAGGCGGCCAAGGTGCCGGCGCGGGTGGAAATCACGAGGTCCGGTCGGGAAGTCGCCGGGGCCGCGCCGTCGGTCGCCTCGGAAACGGCCGCTGCGGCCAGAATGCGTCCCACGCGCTCGGCCAGAGCAGCGTCGACGATGTCGACCAGCACGGCGGGTCCGGCGTCGGAGCTCATCTTGGTCGCTCTTACCGTGGCCAGAATGCGGGCTCGCTCGAGTCCATGCCGGTTGACGGCGGCCGGCTGGCGATTTCGCCGTCGCCCACACAGCCGGCTGGGCCGTGGCGTGCAAAGCCCGGCGAGGCCCGGCGGCGCTTTGCAGGGGTCGAGCGTCATGTTAGAATCACGCCAGCGAGTCGGCCAGCCCTTTCCCTCGAGTGCGTGCAGCGGTGTGGTGCTGCGCGCCCTCGCCAGCCGCAAGGACGCCACGCCAAGCCCATGAGTACCGATTTTGCAGACATCGGTGCGGTCCCGCAGTCCTGGACGCGGCGTCATCTATTGGACGTGGAGAGCCTGTCGGCCGAAGAAATCACGACGATTCTCGACACGGCCGTGACGTTCAAGGAAGCCACGGCCGGCTGCACGCAGAAGATTTCGGTCCTGGGCGGCCGGACCTGCGCCAACTTGTTCTTCGAGTCGTCGACCCGAACCAAGACCAGCTTTTCGCTGGCGGCCCGGCGGCTGGGGGCCGACACGATCGATTTTTCGGCCAGCGGCAGCAGCCTGTCGAAGGGCGAAACGTTCATCGACACGGCCAAGAACATCGAGGCAATGGGCATCGACGCCGTGATCGTCCGGCATCGCACGCCCGGCACGGCCCACCTGCTGGCTCAAAATCTCGATTGCCGCCGTGATCAACGCCGGCGACGGGGCCCACGAGCATCCGACGCAGGGGCTGCTCGACATCCTCTCGATTCGTGAGCGTCGCGGCCAGATCGCCGGCTTGACGGTGGCCCTGGTGGGCGACATTTCCCACAGCCGCACGGCCCGCTCGAACATCTGGGGTCTGCAAAAGCTGGGCGCGCACGTGATCGTCTGCGGCCCCTCGACGCTGGTTTCGCCGCGGTGGGAAGAGCTGGGCGTGGAAGTGGCCTACGATCTGGATGCCATTCTGCCGCGCTGCGACGTGCTCAACTTGCTCCGCATCCAGTTCGAGCGGCAAACGACCCGGCCATTCCCCTCGGTCCGCGAATATGCCCTGCTGTACGCGATGAATCGCGAGCGGCTCAACAAAGCCAAGCACGACATCCTGATCCTGGCCCCGGGCCCGATCAACCGCGGCGTCGAAGTCACGCCCGACGTGGCCGACGGCCCGCACTCGGTCATCCTGGAGCAAGTTTCCAACGGCCTGGCCGTGCGGATGGCCGTGCTCTGGCTGCTGTTGGGCGGGACGGAATGAGTCATTCGTCGCGCCGCACACCAATCACCCGTGCGGCAACCGAACGACCCGCAGCGAGCGTAGCAAAACACTCCCAGCTCACACCGCACGGCCTGCGCGCCGCACTCTGAGGACCCGACCGGCATGTCCCGCATCCTGATCCACGGCGGACGCGTGATCGACCCGAGCCAGCAGCTCGATCGAATCACCAACATCCTGATCGAAGACGGCCGGATCGCCGGCTACGACGTGCCCGAGGCCGGCCAGGAAACCGTCATCGACGCCTCGGGCAAGATCGTCTCGCCCGGATTGATCGACATGCACGTCCACCTCCGCGAGCCGGGGCGCGAAGAGGACGAGACCATTCAAACCGGCACGGCCGCGGCCTTGGCCGGCGGCTTCACGTCGATCGCCTGCATTCCCAATACCGAGCCGCCGGTCGACACCCAGGCCGCCGTCGAATTCATCCAGCACCAGGCCGCCCGGGCCGATCACTGCAACGTGTACGTGGTCGCCTGCGTCAGCAAAAACCGCGAGGGCAAGGAACTGGCCGAGATCGGCCAATTGGTCCACGCCGGGGCAGTGGCTTTCAGCGACGACGGGGCCCCGGTCTACGATCCGGAGCTGATGCGCCGGGCCTGCGAATATTGCCGGATGTTCAACAAGCCGATCCTCAATCACGCCGAGGTCCGCGAGCTGACCCAGGGCGGCGTGATGCACGAGGGGCTGGTCTCGATGATCCTCGGCCTGGCCGGCATGCCCGCCGTGGCCGAAGACGTGATGACGGGCCGCGACATGGCCCTGGCCGAGGCCACCGGCGGCTCGGATCCACATCATGCACGTCTCGAGTTCCGGCAGCGTCGACATCATCCGCCGGGCGAAGGCCCGCGGCGTGCGGGTCACGACCGAAGTCTGCCCGCACCATTTCACGCTCACCGACGAGTGCCTGCGGAAGTTCGACTCGAACTACAAAATGAGCCCGCCGCTGCGAGGCCAGCGGCATGTCGAGGCCTGCATCGCGGGACTCAAGGACGGCACGATCGACGTCATCGCGACCGACCACGTCGCCGCATGCGGTGGAAAAGAAAATGCGCGAGCTCGACCAGGCTCCGTTCGGGATCGTGGGGCTGGAAACCGCGCTGGGCCTTGTGGTCACGCACCTCATCGAGCCGGGCATTCTCGACTGGCCGATGGCTCTGGCCAAGCTGACGATCAACCCGGCCCGGATTCTGGGCATCGACAAGGGGACGCTCCGCATCGGGGCCGACGCCGACGTGACGATCATCGACCCGGCGGCCCGCTGGTCGGTCGACCCGGCCCGCTTCCGCTCCAAGAGCGTCAACACGCCGTTCGCCGGCTGGAAGCTGCACGGCCGAGCCGACACGGTGATCGTCGGCGGACGGGTCAAATATCAAATAGAACCGGTCGATGTACAGCCCATTGCGATTTGGTGATTGCGCGGGATTAGTGTGTCGGTGGCCGTGGAAGCCCGCGCGTAACGGGTTGCATGACGAACCAACTGCGCAATCAAATCGGGATCCCTCACCGCGACAGACGCAGGTCGCGTCGCGGTTGCCATCTGGGCGACGCGTCCGTGAGGAGCCGGCATCCGCCCCACGTCATGCGCACAAAAGGCCCAACCAATTTAGGCGAGTAGTCCCAATGCGGATCGACCGACTCGAAGTCCACAATTTCAAGAAATTCGCCGAGCAGTCATTTGAATTGCACCCGCAATTTACACTCCTCGCGGGTGAGAATGGCTCGGGCAAGACAAGCGTTCTCGATGCGCTCGCAGTTGCGCTTGGGATTTGGCTAGTGCCCAACCCGGACGCGTCTCTCGCAAGCAGCCGGCGGCCGATTTATTCATGGGAGAAGCGGATCCAGTGGGTTCAACTGGGAGACCGACCCCAATTCCTCGAGGCGAGCGGCGACGTGTCGATTAAGGCCACCGGTCAAATCGTCGGCCAGAATGTCGTGTGGGAACAATCGATTCGAGCCGGGAAACGCAATAACACCACAACTGGGGCGACCGCTGGACTCGCGCTCGTCGAGGATGCGCTCGAGCGAGCCCAGTCGGGTGAGAGAGTCATCCTGCCCGTAATTGCGAATTATGGGGCAGGCCGTGCATGGCCCCCCCACAACGAGCGCACGACAAAGGGCACCAAGCGAAATGCCCGAGCAAATCGTTGGGCCGCGTTTTACGACTGCCTCAAAGAACGAATCCGCATTGCAGACTTGATCGAGTGGTTCCGGGACGAGACCACCGAAGCTGGGGCCCGGAACGGCAAATTCCGGGCAGGCTTCGAAGTCGTCCGCCATGCAATAGTCCGATGTATGCCCGGTGCCGACAAGGTCTGGTTTGACAGCGGTCGAAACGATATCGTGCTTTCCATCAATGGCGAGGCGCAGCCTTTCGGGAACCTCAGTGCAGGACAGCGAGTTGTGCTGGCACTGGTAGCCGACATCGCCATTAAGGCAGTAACGCAAAACAATTTCCTGGTCGACGCTGATGTCTCCCGGGTCGCCCAGGACACTCTTCCTGAAGTGCTGCAGAAGACCCCGGGCGTCATTCTGATTGATGAGCTGGATGTACATCTGCACCCACGGTGGCAGCGCCGCGTCGTGCGCGACTTGAAGCAGACGTTTCCCAGTATTCAGTTCGTGTGCACGTCTCATTCCCCCCAGATTATTGGGGAACTGCCCCCAGACGAGGTCCGGTTGCTGACCAGCAGCAAGCCCGAGACCCCCGCGCAGTCTTTCGGCATGGACTCGAATTGGATCCTTCGGGTGCTGATGGAGGCCGGTGATCAGAACGCAACCGTCGCCGAGTCTGTTCATCTGGCGAATACGCTAATCTCTGAGGGCAAACTAAATGAAGCCGAGACAGAGGTAGGCAAGTTGCGGATGCAGGTCGGTAACAGCGATGCCATTCAACGAGCAGCGTCCATGTTGGAGTCGCCGGAGGCTGTTTGGAAAATGAGGTTCATCGAAAAAGGCCGAGAAGTGCCCATCCCGCTCGCAGAGTTTCTCGAAAACCAGATCCGACTCGGCTATAACCTGGACTACCCTTCATTTAGCCGCGGTGGCGAGCTGCGCGAAGTACTGGTGGCGGAGCAATTCGGGTTGTGCGCCTACACGGGCGTACCAATTGACGCGCGGCTTGCGCATCGCGAAAAGCCGAAGCTCGCAGCTTTGGCCGCGCACATTGAGCACCTAAAACCCCAGAGTCTTTGCCGCCAGGAATTGAAGGACATCGGCAAGGTGCCGGGCGAGGATTTGGGCGAGGACATGGATTACAACAACATGGTCGCCGCACTGCTCGTCGACGGCGCTCAGGTTGAGCAATTCGGAGCGTCGGCGCGAGGCAATGCCGAGTTGCCAGTTTGGCCAACACACGCTGGATGCGAGGACCGGTTCGCGTTTCAGTTGGACGGTAGCATTCGAGGTAAGGATGGCGACGCATCGCAGTCAATCGACGTGCTCAAGCTCAACCATCAAACGCTACGCGGATGGCGCGAGGTCGCGATAGATACATTCATCGGGGGCATTTCCTCTCGAGACGAAATGCGGACGTTGATCGAGCGGGTGGACATCCCGACGAGCGGCCGGCTCGTCGAGTTTTCCTTTTGCGTCAAAAGTGCAGCTGAAGGACTTCTCGCCGACTAATTGTCCCAGTGACGTATGCCGTCGAGCTGGCTTCTCCGTCCCATGGCCCTTTTGATCGACGGCTACAACCTGCTTCACGCCAGCGGCATTTTGCCGCGGGGCGTCGGGCCGGGAACGCTCGAACGGGCGCGCTTCCGCACTGCTCAACTTTCTGGCCGAGTCGCTCGAACCCGCGCTGCTCAAGCACACCACCGCCGTCTTCGACGCCCGGACGGCGCCGCCGGGGCTGCCCCGGGTGATCGACCATCGCGGGCTGCGGGTCCACTTTGCGCCCAACCCGGGCGATGCCGACGAGCTGATCGAACAGCTGATCCTGGCCGACCACAGCCCCCGCAAGCTGCTTGTGGTCTCCAGCGACCACCGGTTGCAGCGGGCCGCGCGGCGGCGGCGGGCGACCGCGATCGATAGCGACATCTGGTATGCTGAAATCGTGCGGCATCGCGTGGCCCGCCAGCGCCCCACCGCAACGGCGGAAGGGCCCAAGCCGGCCGGACCGCTCTCCAGCGGTGAGGTGAGCTACTGGCTCGGCAAGTTCGGCATGGCGCCCGACGAATCCGCCGGTTCGCTGCCGCAGATGCCCGGCGGCGAACGCTCTGGCCGTGAAAACTCTGGCCGTGAAAACTCGATCCGCGAAAAATCCGACCGCGAAAAATCCGACCGTGACAGCTCCGCCAGTAAGATTCCTCGCGACGAGAAACCGCAGCCCGAAAAACCGCAGAGTTGGGACAATCCGTTCCCGCCGGGATACGGCGAGGACCTTGTCGACGAATAGCGATCCGCGACGCGCGGCCTGCCGGGCAACCGCCGGCGGCAGGTTTTTGACCGTGCCCGGTTCGATCGCAGCCGGCTAGAATGTGCGGCGCCTCGAGGCCGTCCCCTCGAGTAAGCAAGTCCGTCATCATGGCCGACGAGTTCGATCCTTATTACCAGTGGCTGAGCATTCCGCCCAAATATCAGCCGCCGAACCATTATCGACTGCTCGGCGTGGAGCTGTTCGAGTCGAACCCCGACGTCATCTCCAGCGCTGCCGACCAACGGATGGCCCACGTCCGCTCGTTCCAGACCGGCAAGCGGGCGGCCGCGAGCCAGGCGATTCTCAACGAGCTGTCGACCGCCCGCCGCTGCCTGCTCAATGCCAAGAGCAAGGCCGAGTACGACACCCAGCTCCGCAAACGGCAGGTCCAGGAGGCCGAGACCACGGCCGGCCCCCAGCCCGGCGAAGAGCGCTGGGCCCAGGATTTCGCGGCCGACGTGAAGGCCGCGTCCCGCTTCGCTACCTTGCAGGCCGAACGGCTTAAGCTCACCAGCCTGAAGCTGCCGGCCGCCTATACGGCCTTGGGCAACGACGTCTACGCCGACCGGCTGCTGAAGGACGAGCTTCCCGGCATCTACGCCCAGCTGACGACGGCCAGCGAGCAATTGTTGGCACTGAGCAAACAGGGCGCCCAGTCCGGCGGGGGGCTGACCTCGAAGATGGTCTCCCGCGTGCAGCTGGACACCGCCCAGCGGCGATTCGACTCGTTGCTGGGCGAGTTGGGCAAAGCGGTCTACGATCAGCATGCCGGGGCCGGCGCCTCGCGCGAGCTGACGGTCGCGATCTCCGAGCTCGAAACCCGGCTCGCCGAATTGGACAACGAGCTCAGCGCCCTGGAACACTCGCGCAAAGGCCGGATGATCGGGCCCAAGCATTTGGCGCTCGGCGCCGCGGCCGTCGTCGGGCTGATCCTGTTCGTCGTCGTCGGCGACGTGCTGCGGAGCGTGCTGGTCGTGGCCGCGCTGGCGGCCGCCGGCTATGCCGGGTATCGGTACTTTACCCGCCACTGAAGCTGACTGAGGTCAGGACAGCATGCTCAGGGCCTTGTCGGAAATGTCCTTCCGGCACCAGGCGCCCTTCCAGCGAATGGCCTTCACAGCGGTGTAGGCCTGGAGCTTGGCCGCGGGAATCGTCGCGCCGAGCGCCGTGACGCCCAAGACACGGCCCCCGTTGGTCATGACCTGCCCTCCGGAAAGCGTGGTGCCGGCGTGGAAGACTTTCACGTTCGGAACCTGGGCGGCTTCGTCCAGCCCGCGGATCGGCAAGCCGCGCTCGTAGTTGCCGGGATAGCCTTCGCTGGCCATGACCACGCACACGGCCGGCCGTGGATCCCAAACCAGCGGCTCCAGCTCTTCCAGCCGGCCATCGACCGTGGCCTCCAGCACGTCGGCCAGATCGCTTTGCAACCGCATCAGCAGCGGCTGGCACTCGGGATCGCCGAAGCGGACGTTGAACTCCAGCACCTTGGGGCCTTGATTGGTGATCATGAGCCCCGCGTAGAGCACGCCCTGAAACGGCCGCCGAGCCCGCTTCATCGCGTGGACCGTCGGCACCAGGACTTGCTCCTCGATCCGGTGCAGCATCTCGTCGGTCACCAGCGGAGCAGGACAGTAAGCGCCCATGCCGCCCGTGTTCGGACCGCTGTCCTGGTCGTAGGCCCGTTTGTGATCCTGGGCGGGCGGCAGGGTGACGATCGTCCGGCCGTCGGTGATCGCCAGCACGCTGGCTTCCTGGCCGTCGAGCCGTTCTTCGATCACGATCTGATTGCCGGCGTCGCCGAACTCGCGATTGCGGCCGATCCGCTTGACCGCCTCGATCGCCTCGGCCCGGGTCGGGCAGACGAACACGCCCTTGCCGCCGGCCAGGCCGTCGGCCTTGACCACCACGGGCACGTCCTCGCGATCCTTCAGAAACGTGCTGGCGTGGTCGGCATTGCGAAACACCTGGTAATCGGCGGTCGGCACGTCGGCATGGCGGAGCAGGTTCTTGCAAAAGACCTTGCTGCCTTCGAGCTCGGCGGCGGCCTTGCGGGGCCCGAAGACCCGCAGCTTGGCCTCCGAGAAGGCGTCGGCGATGCCGGCGACCAGCGGCGTTTCCGGCCCGACGACCGTGAGCCGAATCTTATTCTGCTGGGCGAACTTCACCAGCCGGGGAATGTCGGTGGCCGCGATGTCGACGTTTTCCGCGTCCGTGGCGGTGCCGGCATTGCCCGGCGCCACGAAAACGCGCTCGACCCGCGGGCTCTGGGCCAGTTTCCAGGCCAGGGCATGTTCGCGTCCGCCTTCGCCGATAATCAAGACATTCATGGAAGTTCGCCGCGCCGCAGTCCAACTCGGAGGATCAAGCCGGCGTGGCAGCACGTCGGCGAGCCTGAATTTTAGCGCTTCGTCCCCGAGTGCGAAAGGGCCGCCAGCGGCCGCTCAGGCGCCGCAAACGCGCCGCAGCTCGGTCAAGGGCGCGACATACGCCGCCAGATCGAGCCCGTCGACCGTCGGCGTCGCCAGCCCGGTGACACCGTCGACGCGCGCCCGCTTCCTGCACCAGCGCGGCCACCAGCTCACTCTGCGAGCGCTCATCCCAAGATGCGGCGAGCCGGATAGCGCCGCGCAGCTGGCAGACAGCCAGCGCCAAGGCGAATGCGCCCCAATCGCTCACGCCCGCCAGCAGCAAATACTTCGTCGCAATCCGGCTCGCAACCCTCGCAGCGACCGGCGAAGCGATCGCCGCGCACAACGTTTCCCAGCCGATCGCGCCCATCCCGATTTCGTTGCCGCCATCGCCGATGCCGATCGTCACGGCCTGCGGCGCGAGGGTCGGGGCCAATTCGAACAGCCGCTCGGCCTTGGCCGTCACCGCATCGATGTCGACGCCGCGCATGTTGTGACAACGATTGCGCGCTGCCGCGGACACTTCGTGCGTGAACCGCTCGGCGAGTTCCGGGCGAAAGTCGGGCTGGGCCCGCAGCGACTCGAGCGAGTGGCTGGGGGCAGGCCGCTCGCTCGCGATCAGGTGCGTCAGCCCCCGCGCCGGCCCGGCAAAAAAATGCTGGCACCAGGCATCGGTTTGCGGCAAAGCGCCGTCGCTCGCGTCCGGCGGCCCGCGATCTTCGAGCGGCAGCTCGCAAATCTCGACGCGCTCTAGTTGCCAAAGCCGGCGGCCAGCCTCGAGGAGTGGGCTGGCATAGCGGTCGCCGACCAGCAGCACTCGCAGGCCCAAGGCGTCGAGCGCCCGGGCCAGGTACAAGGCACCCGGCGGCCCGTCGGTTTCGGCGGCAAAGCCGGTCGCAGTCGCCCGGCAAAACCCGGTGACGATTGCCACCGTCTGGCCTCGGCCAGCCAGATCGGTCGCGGCAGCCTGCAACTGGCCGCCATCGAGCCAGGCGTCCGAGACGCGATAACTGGCCAGGCCCCGCAGCGCGGGATCGGCATGGTTAATTCGCTCGAGCGCTTGCCAGTCCATATTACATATTCTCTGCCGGCGGCCCGTCGAAACGGGCAGAAAGTCGGCTCACGGCACTCGATCGGCAGACAATCGCCGATGGGCTCGCCAAAGTCGCTTTGAATGTTAGAATGCCGGCTCGTCGGAGCTTGGCAAGGGGGAGCGCCTCCGCGTTCTATGCAGACTGCCCGCGGATCGAAATGTAGACCGCGTGGTGGTTGACAATGGGGATTCGGTTGGCGTACAACAGAGACAAGTTCGTGAAAATTGTCACAATCTTTTCGTAAGCCGAACCGCCACCAGCCGTTGCCCTTCGTGAGCGGGGCACCGACCGGCCACGGCGGGTTGTTAGCGATGGCTCTCTTGCGGAACTAAAGCGATCAGGCCCTCGGGCCGTCCAGAGCGATCAAACTATGGCCGAGAAGAAGAAGATGTCGGTCGCCGAGATGCTGGCGGCCGCTCGCAAAGCCGACGCCACTAAAGGCGGCGGGGGCGCCGAGTCACCGCCTGCGACTCCTACGAGTGAATCGCCCGCGACCGAAGCACGTGCCGCCGAGGCATCCGCGGCTGCCGGCGCCGAATCCGCTCCCGCTGAAGCCGCCAAGCCGAAGGCCAAGCCGGCTGCCGGCGGAGCGAAGCTCAGCGTGGCCGAAATGCTCGCGGCCGCCCGCGCCGAAAAAGCGGGCGGCGCCAAACCGGCCGCGGCCAAGCCGGCACCGAAGGAAGCCGCCGCTAAGAATGAAGCGGCCAAGCCGGCTGCTGCCAAGAAGGAAGCGCCCGCCAAGGACGCCGCCAAGCCGGCAGCCAAGCCGGCCGCAGCCAAGCCCACTGGCCCCAAAGACACTGCCAGCATTCTCGCCGCAGCGCGCAAATCGGCGCAGCCCGGTCCGGTCTCCAAGGCCGAAGCCGCGGTCGCCACGCCGGCAGCCAAGCCCGCCGCCAAGCACGTGGCCAAAGAGGGCAAGCTCCAAGTGCCGCCGATGCCGGCCAAGCCGGAATACGCCAAGCCCAAGGCGGGCAAGGCGACCGACGAAGTCCGCCGCGGCATCTTGCAAGTGATGGGCGGAGCGCTGTTCGGCTCGTTCCTCGGGCTGGGCTTCACCTCGCTGGCCACGACGTTCGGCCTGTGGACGCTGGGCACCGCGCGGTTCATGTTCCCCAACATCCTGACCGAGCCCCCCAGCCGGTTCAAAGTCGGCTTTCCCAGCAATTTCTCGCCGGGCCAGGTCGAAACGCGGTTCGTGGCCCAGTACGGCGTGTGGGTCGTGAACTGGGAATACAACGGCCAGCGGCAGATCTACGCCCTGCGGACGGTCTGCACCCACTTGGGCTGCACGCCCAACTGGCTCGAAGGCGAACAGAAATTCAAGTGCCCCTGCCACGGCAGCGGGTTCTACAAAGACGGGATCAATTTCGAGGGTCCGGCCCCGCGCCCCCTGGAGCGCTACGCCATCCGGCTGGCCGATGACGGCCAGTTGGAGATCGACAAGAGCAAGATTTTCCAGGAAGAAGTCGGCCAGTGGGCCGACCCCGCCTCGTTCGTCAATGTGTAAGCGGACGATTGGGCGGTAGCGGTCGGGTGGCTGGGCCGCAGCGGCGGCGACGCGGTGAGTGGGCGGGCGGCCGAAATTCATTCCTTTTCGAACGAGCGGTGCACGAGCGATGTCGATCGGTGAAATGATTCGCGAATCGCAGGTCTGGAAGAGCGTCTTCCGGCACCCGATGCCCCAGGATCGCCGCAATCGGATTGTGGTGATGCTGACGAACTTCTTCCTGCACCTGCACCCGGTCTCGGTCAAGAAGCAAGGCATCGCGCTCAGCTACACCTGGTGCATGGGCGGCGTGACGTTCTTCCTGTTCCTGGTCGAAACGGTCACCGGCGTGCTCTTGATGTTCTACTACCGGCCCACGCTGGAATGGGCCTACAACGACATCCTGGCCCTGCGCGACGTGACCTCGTTGGGGATCTTGCGCGAGTTGCACCGCTGGGGCGCGCACGCGATGGTGATCACGGTCTGGCTGCACATGTACCGCGTGTTCCTGACCGGCAGCTACAAACCGCCGCGGGAATTCAACTGGGTGGTCGGCGTGATCCTGCTCCTGCTGACTCTGCTGCTCTCGTTCACCGGCTATTTGCTCCCCTGGGACCAGTTGGCGATCTGGGCCATCACGGTCGGCTCGAACATGGCCCGGGCCACGCCCTTTTTGGGGCACGAAGGTCCCGGCCAGCAGCTGCTCACCGTCCAGGGCATGAAACTGATCACCAACGCCTCCGACGCGCGATTCGCACTGCTAGGCGCCCGGTTCGTCGGCGAAGAGACGCTCAACCGTTTTTACATTTTGCACTGCATCGCCATCCCGTTGGCGGTTTCGTTATTGTTGGCGATCCACTTCTGGCGCGTCCGCAAGGACGGCGGCATTAGCGGACCGGTGTAAGCACGACCAGACGCGGCGGCACTGACGCCGGGGCACTTTCGGCCGACGGCCGACGGAAACCCGGTCGGAAGCGCAAGCCGGCCGTTCGAATTTCAAGATCAACCACGCGCAGGGCGGCACGAGGACGGACTGATGCACGGCTCCGCTCACGATTTCATCGAGAACATCGCCGGATTTCTCGGCGGCTACTACCTGGCGCTAGCGGCCTTGAACGCCTTTGCCGCGTTCTACCTCTGGCACTACAAGCACAAGTCGGGCGAAGCCCTGACCTGGTTGATCTTCGCCCTGGCGATGGTCATCCTAAGCCCGATGGCGATGAGCGGCAGCCCGCCCGCCATTCCCGAGTTCGTCCAGCAGTTCGTCAACTGGGCCACCGGCCCGGTCGTGTACAGCGTGGGCACGACCGCGATCCTGGCCGTGCTGTTCATCGGCCGCAAGTTTTTCGTCCAGCCGAACGTGGCTTGGACCCTGCTGAACGTGGTGCTGCTCGTGATGGGGCTGGCGATGGCCAACCCCAACTTCGCGGCGATCGTGACCAAGCCCGACAATGTGCCGATCGTGGGCTTGATCTACCTGCTCGGCTTCTTCACCTGGCTGGCCACTTCCAAGGCGGTGGAAAACGACGAGCGGATCGCCAAGGGGCTCGAGCCGACCGAGAAGCTCGACAGCGAGAAGGTGCTGGTCTGGCCCGACCTGGTCTACACCGAGCTGATTTGCATGGTGGCCGTGACGGCCCTGCTGCTGGTCTGGGGGATCGCCCTGCAAGCCCCGCTCGAGGAGCCGGCCAGCAGCGTCAAGACGCCCAACCCGTCGAAGGCCCCGTGGTACTTCCTCGGCCTGCAGGAAATGCTGGTCTACTACGATCCCTGGATGGCCGGGGTGGTGCTGCCGAGCCTGATCATCGTCGGCCTGATGGCGATTCCCTACATCGACTTCAACAAGCAGGGCAACGGCTACTACACGATCAATCAGCGCAAGTTCAGCTACCTCTTGTTCCAGTTCGGGTTTCTCGAGCTGTGGGTCACGCTGATCGTGCTGGGCACGTTCTTCCGCGGGCCGAACTGGAACATCTTCGGACCGTTCGAGTTTTGGGATCCGCACAAGGTGCTGGCCCTGAACAACGTCGACCTGTCGGAATACTTCTGGGTCCGCGGACTGAATCGCGGCCTGCCCAAAGCTCCCAGCGGCAGCAGCCTGCCGGTCGAACTGGGGTACATCGTCTTTCGCGAGTTTCCGGGAATCGCGGCCACGGCGTTTTACTTCCTGGCACTGCCGCCGCTCATGGCGACCACGATCTTCCGCAAGTTTTTCGTCAAGATGGGCTTCGTCCGCTACATGCTGATGGCCAACTTGCTGCTGTTCATGGCGGCGTTGCCGATCAAGATGGTGCTCCGCTGGGTCTGCAACCTGAAGTACATCATCAGCATTCCGGAATTCTTTTTGAACTTCTGACCCCGAGCGAAATCCGATTGGCCGGCGCTGCCCGCAGGGCGCCGGCTGGCGTCCGCGAGGACGCTTACCAGCGCCCGCCAGGAACCTCGGGCGCCTCAGCGAACGACCCGGTCAAGGACCCATTTTTCCATGCCCGCAACCGAACAAACCTGGCGTGACTCGAAGCGGATGCACGTCATCTTCGGCGTCACCTCGGTGCTGATGCTGCTGGCGACGATCTGGATGTTGGCCGCCGATCATCGCCGCCAGTGGAAGCACTATCAGCAGACCTTCCGCGACGTCGAGAGCCGGAGCATCCAGTACCGGCTGCAGCAGCAGGACAACGATCAGTTCGAGCAGGAGCTCGAGGCCCGCAAGCTCCGACTGGCCGAAACCCTGCGCGAAGTGCCGCCCGCGGCGCTGATCGACGAGTTCCACCAGATCATGATCGCGGAGGCCGAGAACCGCAAAGTCCCGCCGGAGGACTTTTCCGGCGTTCAGAAGTCCTACGACCGCCTGGTCGCCGCGGCCAAGGAAGGCAAGCCGGAATCGACGATCGTCGCGGCCCGGCAGGACGTGCTCCAGGGGCTCGCCCAGTTCGTGGCCAATGCCAAGTTCCGCGAAGGCAACTTCCTGCGCGAGAAGAAATTCGCGTCGGCCGAGTTCGACGTCGTGCGGAGCAAGTACGAGATCGGCGTGGGGGACGGTTTGCCCCCCAAGGAGCTGGCCCGGCTCGAAGACGACGTGCTCGCGGCCCGCAACCAGGTCGACGATAAGATCGCGATTGTCGAAAATGCCAAGGTCCAGCGGCTCCGTCTGGAACGCGTGCTGGCCCAGATCGCCGCCAATGAGGCCCAGGCCCGCAAGGCGCTCGACGAACAAGAAGGCAAGATCAAGCAACTCGATAAGGCGTATTACGAGCGTAAGGAAACCGTCTGGCGGGATATCTTCACCCTGCCGATCCTCGACGCCTTCGGCCGGCCGCTGAAGGTCGAGCAGATCTGGCTGCCCAAGCTGACGATCAATAACAACTTCCGCGACGTCGCCCGGTTCGATCGCTGCACCACCTGCCACCAGGGGCTCGACAAGACTGCGCCCGGCTCGGCCATCGAGCCGCTTTACCGCAAGGCCCGGGAGATCGAGCTCACGCTGGCCACCCCGGCCGAGAAGCCGGCCGACGAGGTCGTGCGCGGACAAGACGCCCCGGCCAAGGATGAGGCCGAACAGAAGGCCGCCGGCGAAACCGCCGCCAAGCCGAACGGCGCCGCCAAGCCGAATGGCACCGCCGCCAACGACCCGGCGAAGCTGCTCTACGCGTATTACGGCATCCAGCTGGCCGACAAGGGTCTGATCGATGCCGCGGACGTGACGGTCGGCGTGGTCCGGGCCCAGTCGCCCGCGGCGATGGCGGGCGTCAACGTCGGCGACGTGCTGCTGTTCGCCAACGGTGCCCGGCTGCTCAGCAAGAATGACGCCTACACGTTCATGGTCCACAACGTCACGTGGGGCCAGCCGCTCAAGCTGACCGTCCGCCGCGGCCTGCCGAATCCGTATACCTCGCACCCGCGGCTCGACCTGTTCGTCGGCTCGCTCAGCCCGCACAAGATGGCCGACATCGGTTGCACGATCTGCCACGAAGGGCAGGGGAGCGCCACCGACTTCAAGTGGGCCTCGCACTCGCCCAGCTCGCCGATCCAGGGAACCGCCTGGAAGCACGAGTACGGGTGGTTCAACAACCACCACTGGATCTTCCCGATGAACCCCAAGCGGTTCGCCGAGAGCAGCTGCCTGAAGTGCCATCACGACGTGGTCGAGCTGGAGCCCAGTGAGCAATTTCCCGAGCCGCCCGCGCCCAAGCTAATGGCCGGCTACAACCTGATCCGCGAGTACGGCTGCTACGGCTGTCACGAGATCAACGGCAACGACGGGCCCAAGCGACGGATCGGTCCCGACATGCGGGCCGAGCCGAATTACTCGGCCGCCGCGCAGGCCCTGCTGGCCGGCGGCGACCTGTCGAAACCGGAGCAGGCCTGGGCCGAGCGGGTCGTGCAGCGACCCGACGACGATCAAGCCCGCCGCCGTCTGCTGGAATCGATCCGCACCGCCGCGGCCGCCCAGAACAAGTCGGCCTCGGCCGAGGAGGCCGAAGCCGACATGCCGGCCGACCCGCGCGGCCCGCGCGTGTCGCCGGCCACGCTCAAGTTGGCCGGAGTGCTGGAAGATGTCGAAACGCCGGGCAAGCTCCGCAAGGTCGGTCCCAGCCTGCGGCACGTGGCCAACAAGCTCGATTACGACTTCCTCTATTCCTGGGTCCGCAAGCCCAAGGATTTCCGCCCTTCGACCAAGATGCCCCAGTTCTTCGGGCTGTGGCAGCACCTGGAAGGCAGCGGCCTGGCCGACGCGGAGAAGTTCGAGCCGATCGAGATTCGCGGCATCGTGGAGTATCTGTTGGCCAAGAGCCAGCCGTTCGACTATGTCGAGCCGCCACGGGGCGTGACCGAAGAAGCTTCGGCCGAGCGCGGCAAGCAATTGTTCGAGTCCCGCGGCTGCCTGGCTTGCCATCGCCAGGCCGATTTCCCCCAGGGCCGGATGCACCAAGGGCCCAACCTGACGAACCTGGGCGGCAAGCTGACCCAGGCCGCCAAGGGGAGCGGCAAGCAGTGGCTCTATAGCTGGCTCCGCAACCCGAGCAACTACCATCCCCGCACCCTGATGCCCAACTTGATCCTCGATCCGATCGAGGAGGAGAAAGGCAAGGTCA
The DNA here is from genome assembly GCA_963828155.1 of uncultured Planctomycetaceae bacterium. Taxonomy (GTDB): domain Bacteria; phylum Planctomycetota; class Planctomycetia; order Pirellulales; family PALSA-1355; genus CAWCAX01. Next base: position 396,307 of record CAWHDQ010000001.1, on the reverse strand, counting down.
CCGATCCGGCGGCCGACATCGCCGCCTATCTGCTGGCTTCGAAGGATTGGCAGCCGCAGGACATTCCCGGCCGGCAAGTGTCCGACGCCGACCAGAAAGCCTTGTTCGAGCTGGCACTGTCGCACCTCAAAGACGCCTATCCCAAGCGGCAAGCCCAGGAATACCTCGAGAAGGGCATTCCGGATTCGCTGCGCGGTGAGCTGAAAGGCGACGACGTCGAGTTGCTCGGCGAGGCCTCGGGCGAGGCGCAGCTGCGCAAGCAATTGCTGTATGTCGGCCGCCGCTCGATCAGCAAGTACGGCTGCTCGGGCTGCCACGACATTCCCGGCTACGAGGACAGCAAGCCGATCGGCACCGGCCTGGCCGACTGGGGCCGCAAGGCGGCCGACAAGCTGGCCTTCGAGCAGATCACGCAGTACATCCTGCAGGGCCACGGGCACGACAAGCCGCACGCGGCCAGCAACGTCGATGAGTCGAACAGCGCCTACGCCGGCCCGCACGAGGATGTGGCCATCGAAGACGAAGTCCAGCTGGCTCACAACGAGGGCCGCCACGAGCTGAACTTCAACAACCTGCCCGAGAGCGTCGGCTACTTCATGCAGAAGCTGTTCGGGCACGAGCGGGAAGGCTTCATCTGGCAGAAGCTGCGGGCTCCGCGGAGCTACGACTTCAAGAAAACCGAGAACAAGGGCTACAACGAGCGGCTGCGGATGCCGCAGTTCAACCTCGACGAGGACGAGCGCGAACAGGTGATCACGTTCGTGCTGGGGCTGGTCGCCGAGCCGCCCGCCCAGCAGTTCGTCTACAAGGCCCAGCCGCGGCGCACGGCGATCGCCGAGGGCCTGAAGGTCATCGACAAGTTCAACTGCAAGGGCTGCCACCAGTTCCAGATGGACCGCTGGGAGCTGGCTTACGCCCCGGGCGACTTCTCCGATCCGCCCAAGTTCGACGACTATGCCTTCCTCGAAGCCCACGTGGCGCCGCAGCAGGTCAAGAGCTCGCTCGAGATCGACAACCGCGGCCTGCGCCGCGTGTCGCTGGTCGGCGTGCCGACCGTCAATGAAAAGACGGGCCAGCTCGAACTGCTCGACGAAGACGGCAGCCCGATCGACGCCGACGACAAGGCGACCCCAGCCTTCGCCAAGTTCATGCCCTGGGAAACCGCGATCATCAACGGCAAGGTCCGCCCGGCGGGCTTGCAGAACCTGATGGTGCCGATGAACCGCGTGACCAAGCGCTTCCCGACTCCGGCCCAGCTCGAGGCCGATCCGGCCGGTTACGGCGGTTATCTGGGCCGGCTGATCTACCCCGACGTGCTGGCGACCGAGAAGCAGTCGAATCCCAACGCCAAGGCCGACGAGGCCTGGGGCTGGCTGCCGCCGCCGCTGGTGGGCGAGGGGCGCAAGGTGCAGTCGAGCTGGCTGTACGAGTTCCTGCTCGATCCGTACCCGATCCGGCCCGCGGTCGTGCTGCGGATGCCGAAGTTCAACATGTCGGCGGCCGAGGCCTCGGCCCTGGTCGGCTACTTCGCCGCGGTCGACAACGCGGATTGGCCGTACGACTTCGACCCGCGAACCCGCGAGGGCTACCTCAGCGACAAGGCCGAGTCGGAGAACAATCCGCACCGCCTGGGCGATGCGCTGAAGATCATCACCGACAACAACTACTGCGTGAAGTGCCACCTGGTCGGCGACTTCGAGCCGGCGGGCAGCAACCGGGCCAAGGGCCCGCACCTGGATCAGGTCTACAAGCGGCTGCGGCCCGACTACCTGCTCCGTTGGATCGCGCGGCCGCCGCGGATCCTGCCCTACACGAGCATGCCGGTCAACATTCCGCCCGACAAACCGGTGAGCGACACGCTCTATCCGGGCAATAGCCTGGAACAGGTCAATGGCCTGGTCGACCTGCTCTTGAATTGGGACCGGTTCATGGAGAACCGCACCTCGATCAAGCCGATGGTCAAGCCGCCGGCGGCTGCCCCGGCCGACAACCCGAAAGCCCAGGCGAATCCCCAGCCGGCCGATGCCGACGCGCAAGCGGCAGCGCTGACGGCGCCCGCCGGCGCCAGCCTGCCGAGGCAGGAGGAAACCCGATGAGTGATCGATTGCGTCCCTGCGCAGGCCTGCCGCGGCGCGGGCGGCTTGAGTCTGACGTCGGCTCTGGCGACCGCGCTGCTGGCCGCTGCGTTGCTCGGCGGCAGTGGCTGTGGCAAGCAACCGCCTCCGCCCCCCGGCGCCAGAAGAAGACGGAAGAGCTCGAAGTCGACCTGGGCAACAACACCGAGTCGGGCGAAGAGGCGGCCGGCCATCTGTCGCAGCCCGGCGAGAAGCCACCCGGCAAGGAAGAATCGAGCGACGAAAGCGGCGAGGCCAAGCCCGATTCCGGCGTCAAGTCCGACGAGGTTGAGCCTTCCGACAGCTCCGAATCATCCACCGAAGAAAAAGGATAACCACCCATGACCCACCGTAAAGCTGCACTGCTCGTAGCGACCGCTTGCGTGCTCGCGCTCGCCGGCCGTGCGCCGGCCGCCGAATGGGGCACGCTCAAGGGCCGCTTCATTTACGACGGCAAAGCGCCCGCCCCCGCCAAGATCGCGGCCAACAAGGACCCCGAGGTCTGCGGCAAGCACGAGTTGCACGACGAGGGGCTCGAAGTCGCCGCCGACGGCGGGCTGGCCAACGCGGTGATCTTCCTGCGGACCGAAGGGACCGACGTCGCCCCCAGCTATGCCGATTCGGCCAAGGCCGACGTGGAGCTGGACAACAAGAACTGCCGCTTCGAGCCGCACGTGGCCACGCTGCGGACCACCCAGACCCTGGTGCTCAAGAACAGCGACCCGATCGGCCACAACAGCAAGGTCGAGCCGCTGAAGAACCCGGCCATCAACCCGATCATTCCGGCCGGCGAAGAGATCAAGCAGCAGTTCTCCGACGAAGAAAACCTGCCGATCAAGGTGGGCTGCAACATCCATCCCTGGATGGGCGCCTGGATCGTCGTCCGCAAGAACCCCTACATGGCCGTCTCCGACAAGGAAGGCAACTTCGAGATCAAGGACCTGCCGGTCGGCAAGGAGCTGGAATTCGTCATCTGGCAGGAAAAGGCCGGCTACCTGAAGGAAGCCAAGATCGAAGGCGTGAAGGTCGACACCAAGGGCCGCTTCAAGCTCAAGATCAAGCCCGGCGAAAACAACCTGGGCGACATCAAGGTCAGCAGCAAGCTGTTCAAGTAATTCCGCAGTCCGCGCAGCCGCCGAACCTCTCCCCGCGTCATGCCGATCCGAAAACACTTACCGCTCGCGATGTTTGCTCTGGCGCTTTGCCTTGCGCCCGCGGTGACGTTGCGGGCGGAGTGGGGCACGCTAACGGGCCGACTCGTATACAACGGCCAGCCAGTCCCGGTGGCGGCAAAGATCGAGGTAAACAAGGACCGCGAAGTCTGTGGCAAGCAAGAGATCTTCGACGAGCGGCTGGTTGTTGCGGCGGATGGAGCAATCAAGGATGTCGTCGTTTGGCTGAGGAACGAGGACGTTCCGGTAGCACCGACCTACGCCGATGGTGCCGATTCGGAGGTCGTTCTCGAATTCAAAGACTGCTGCCTCGAACCGCATATTGTGACCATGCGCAACGCAAACGCTTTGCGTGACCTCAAGCGATCCAGTGGGTCACAATACTGGATTTATCCAGGGCTCCGCGAAAAAGAATTCCGTAGCGCATCCGATCATTCCCCCGGGCCCTGAGCAGCGGTACCGATTTGTCGTGGCGGAGAGCCTGCCGTTAAAGGTCGGCTGTAACATCCACCCCTGGGAAAGCGGTTGGGTTGTTGTCCGCGAGACCCCCTACAGCGCCGTGTCGAGCGCGGGCGGTTACTTCACTATCAAAGACCTGCCGGCTGGCCAGGAGCTGGAATTCCAGCTTTGGCAGGAGTCGGCTGGCTATTTGAAGCACGCCAAGATCGATGGCGTCACGGTCGATGCCAAGGGGCGGTTCAAGATCACGCTCAAGCCCGGGCAGAACTCGCTGGGCGACATCAAGGTCGACCCGGCCCTATTCGCCGCGGCCAAATGAAACGGAACGCATCATGAACGTCAAACTCTCCGCCCTGTCGCTCGCCTTCGCGTCGGCCGGGCTGTTGCTCGTCGTCAGCTCGGGCTGCAATCGGCGGCTCGATGCCGGCCCGCAGCCGGACGTGGCCCGGGGCAAGGCCCTCCGCGAGACGCTCGCCTCGTCGGCCTCCGGCTCGGGCAGCGAAGCCGCCGCGGGCGAAACGCCCAGCGAAGCCAGCGGCTGGGGCACGCTATCGGCCACGTTCAAGTACGTCGGCACGGCGCCCAAGCCGGCCCCGATCAACGCCGATAAGGATCCCAACGTCTGCGGCAAGCACCCGCTGTTCGACGAGTCGCTCGAAGTCGGGCCCAACGGCAGCGTGGAGAACATCGTCCTCTGGCTGCGGACCAAGGTCACGCCGAATCCCGAGGCGCTGGCCGCCGCCACCAAGGACGTCGTGCTGGACAACAAGGACTGCCGCTTCGAGCCGCACGTCGCGGTAATGACCACCCGGCAAAAGCTGGAGATCAAGAACTCCGACCCGGTCGGCCACAACAGCAACGGCTCGATGCAGGTCAATCCGCCGTTCAACCCGATCATTCCGGCCAACCAGTCGGTCGAGATCGACCTGCCGAAGGAAGAGTCGCTGCCGGCCAAGGTGGGCTGCAACATTCATCCCTGGATGGGCGCCTGGCTGGTCGTGCGGAGCGATCCCTACGCCGCCGTGAGCGACAAGGAAGGCCAACTGACCATCAAGGATCTGCCGGCCGGCAAGGAGCTGGAGTTCCAGCTCTGGCAGGAGAAGGTCGGCTTTCTGAAGGACGTCGAAGTGTCGGGCGTGAAGGTCGACAGCAAGGGCCGCTTCAAGCTCAAGCTGACGCCCGGCGAAGACAAGAAACTGGAATTCAAGGTCACGATCAAATAACCGCCGCGGGCTGCCGCCACCCAGTGTCAACTGGCCCAGTCGCCCGCCCCCTGAATCAAGATTCGGTTTTGCCATGAAGCAATTGCCTGTTGTTCGCTGTCTGGTGCTGCTTGCGGCCTGCGTGCCGCTGGCTTGCTCGGGTTGCGGCCGGACCGACCCGCCCCGGTTTCGCCTGAACGAGATCGAGATCTCGAAACGGGAGTTGCCGACGAACCAGCAGCAGGTGATCTCCGACGTGCTGTATGCACTGTTCGGCACGCCCGACGATCCGCACGTGCCGCCCGGCAGCGGGCTGGACGAAGCCAAGCTCCGCGTCGCCTCGGGCGCCGTCTGGAGCGACAAACAGGGGCAGCAGCGCGGTCTGTACCGCGAGCACTGCGTGCACTGCCACGGCACCAGCGGCGACGGGATGGGCCCGACCGCGGCGGTGCTGAACCCCTATCCGCGCGACTATCGGCCGGGCTTGTTCAAGTTCAAGTCCACCCAGCGGCCGGCCGAGCCGACCGATGTGGACCTGGAGCGGATCATCCGCCAGGGCGTGAACGGCACGGCGATGCCCTCGTTCAACTTGCTGCCCGACGGCGACATCGCCGCGCTGATCGAGTACGTCAAGTATCTCAGCTACCGCGGCCAGACCGAGCTCGGGCTGATCAACGAGTTGAGCGAGATGGGCGCCGGCGATTGGAAGGACATGGCCAAGGCGGCCGGCGTCTGGAGCAAGGCCGCGGGCGCCAAGGGGGTCAAGAGCGAGGCCGACGAGGAGCAGCTCGACGACGCCAAGATCGTCGAAATCGCGCTTGCGCCCGAGGGACTGCTGGCCGTCGAGAAGATCTTCCTGGCCGAAAAGGTCGTGGGCGACGGCAAGATCGCCGACGGCGTGGCCAAGAAGTGGGCCGAGGCCAACGAACAAGTGATCCAGCCCCCCGAGCGGCCGGAAATGTCGACCGAAGAAATGGAGCTGTCGATCGCCAAGGGGCGCGATCTGTTCTACACCAAGGGCAACTGCATCAAGTGCCACGGGCCCAGCCAGCTGGGCGACGGCCAGACGACCGACTTCGACGACTGGACCAAGCCCTGGGTGGAAATGGCCAAGCAGGTCGACGACTCGCGCAAGAGCATCGCCGCCGACACCGACCTGTCGGCCGCCGATCGGGCCCGGCAATTGGCCGCCATGCACGCCAAGTCGCTGGCCCTGGAGTACGACTCGCTGCCGCCCCGGAACATCGTCCCCCGCAATTTGCGGCTGGGCGTCTACCGCGGGGGGCGGCGGCCGCTCGACCTGTATCGCCGGTTGTACGCCGGGATCAACGGCACGCCGATGCCCAACCTGTCGGCCACGCCGGGCATTACGCCGGACGACATCTGGAACCTGGTCGATTTTGTCCGCTCGCTGCCCTACGAATCGATCAGCAAGCCGATCCGGCCGCAGAAATTCACCGGCCGGGACCAACTCTAGCCAACACACACAGCAACCGTACGCACCTGCGTTCCTTCGCCGCGGGTCCAAAGGCTCCACGCTGGGAGCCGGACGCCGCCGAGGCCGCCTGACGGGAGACGACTCGTGGGAAAGCTCTGGGCAATTTTATTCTTGCTGGTGCCGGTGCTCGGCGTGGCCTGCTTCGTGGTCGCGCCGTACTACAACCACTGGCTGCCCGTCGATATTTCGCAGCACGGCCGGACGATCGACCACCTGTTCTACTTCATCCTCTATCTGACCGGCGTGGTGTTCATCGTCACCGAGGTCGTGCTGTTCTGGTTCCTCTGGCGCTATGAGGGCAAAACGGGCCAACCCCGGCCGGTCAGCTTCACCCACGGCAGCCACACGCTGGAAGTGGTCTGGACGATCCTGCCGGCCGGCACGCTGCTGTTCATCGCGATCTACCAGATGAACGCCTGGGCCGATTCGAAAATCCAAAGCCGGGCCCCCAAGATGACCCCCACGCTCGAGGTCTCGGCCCGGCAGTTCGAATGGCGGCTGCGCTATCCGGCGCCGACGGCAAGTTCGACACCCTCGACGACATTCACGTCGTAAACGACTTGCACGTGCCGGTCAACGAGAACGTGCTTCTGAACCTGCACAGCCAGGACGTGCTGCACAGCTTTTTCCTGCCCAACATGCGGGTCAAGCAGGATGCCGTGCCGGGCATGACCATTCCGGTTTGGTTCCGGCCGGTGCAGGAAGGGCCCTACGACCTGGTCTGCGCCGAACTGTGCGGCTGGGGTCATTACAAGATGAAAGGCCGGCTGACCGTCGAACCGCGGGCCGCCTTCGACGCCTGGCTGAAACAAAAATCCGACGAGCAGCAGGCCACGCAGGACAAGAACCTGCCCGCTGAGAAAAAAGGGGACTGACCAGATGAGCACGATCACCGCCGGCTCGCACGCCCACGACGATGCGCACGGGCATGAGCACGCGCACACGATGAGCTTCGTGAGCAAGTACATCTTCTCCAAAGATCACAAGATCATTGGAATCCAGTTTCTGTTTTCCACGCTGCTCTGGTTCCTGGTCGGGGGGCTGTTGGCCCTGGCCGTCCGCTGGCAGGTGGCCTGGCCCTGGTCGGACATGCCGGTGATCGGCAAGATGCTCTACTCGGGCGAGGGGGGCCAGATCGCCCCCGAGTTCTACACCGTGCTGTTCACCATGCACGCCACGGTGATGATCTTCTTCGTGATCATCCCGATCCTGGCCGGGGCCTTCGGCAACTTCCTGATCCCGCTGATGATCGGGGCCGACGACATGGCCTTTCCCACCCTGAACATGCTCAGCTACTGGTTCATGTGGCCGGCCTTCCTCGCCATCGGGGCCAGCTTCTTCGTGGCCGGCGGCGCCGCCAAAGCCGGCTGGACCTCCTACCCGCCCCTCTCGCTGACCGAGGCCGAGCGGTTCACCAGCGGACAGACGCTCTGGCTGACGGGCGTCACGTTTGTCGGCATCTCGTCGATGATGGGCTCGATCAATTACATGACCACCATCATCCAGATGCGGGCCCCCGGCATGACGATGTTTCGCCTGCCGATGACCATCTGGGCGATGTTCATCACTGCCATCCTGCAGGCCTTCGCGCTGCCGGTGCTGACCGCCGCGGGCTTCATGCAACTGGCCGACCGCGTGCTGGGGACCGGCTTTTTCGTGCCCGAGTTCTGGTCCGCCAACAACACCACCCCGGCCACGGGCGGCGGCCAGCCGCTGCTCTGGCAGCACTTGTTCTGGTTCTATTCGCACCCGGCCGTGTACATCATGATTCTGCCCGCGATGGGCATGGTCTCGGACATCATCAGCTGCTTTGCCCGCAAGCCGCTGTTCGGCTACAAGCCGATGGTCTACTCGATCGCCGGCATCGCGGGGCTGGGCTTCATCGTTTGGGGGCACCACATGTTCGTCTCGGGGATGAACCCCTGGCTGGGCATGACGTTCATGGTCTCGACGATGATGATTGCCCTGCCCAGCGCGATCAAAGTGTTCAATTGGCTGGGGACGCTCTGGGGCGGCAACATCCAGTTCAACACGCCGATGCTGTTTGCCTTGTCGTTCGTGTCGATGTTCATCATCGGCGGTCTGTCGGGCATCTTCATGGCCGCCACGCCGGTCGACATCTTCATCCACGACACCTACTTCATCGTGGCCCACTTCCATTACGTGCTGTTTGCCGGCACGGCGATGGGCGTGTTCGGGGCGATCTACTTCTGGTTTCCCAAGATGTTCGGCCGGATGATGAACGACACCTGGGGCAAGGTCCACTTCTTCCTGACGTTCATCTTCCTCAACGGCACGTTCTTCACGATGCACATCCTGGGCGCCGTCGGCTTTCCCCGCCGTCTGGCCGATCCCTACCACTACGCCACCTTCCACCACCTGCAGCCGCTGAATGCCTTTATGACCTGGTGCGCGATCGGCATGGTGGCCTCGCAGATCATCTTCGCCGTGAATTTCATCTACAGCATGTTCTTCGGCCCCGTGGCCGGGCGCAATCCCTGGCATTGCAACTCGCTGGAGTGGCAGGCTCCCAGCCCGCCGGGGCACGGCAATTTCGACTTCCAGCCGGTGGTCTATCGCGGGCCGTACGAATACGGCTCGCCCGAGGTGGATTCCGATTTCTATCCTCAGACCCAGCCGCCGCCGGACAGCCAGCGGTCGAGCGAGCTGGATCCCGACTCGCAAAAAGCCGTGCCGGCACACTGAACCCGGCATACGCGGCGAAATCGTAGCGGCCGTTTTTAATTGATTGGATCCAACACACGTGGCAGCCTCCTCTCGACATCGACCGACTGCGCTGGCCACACCGCCTGGCGGTGCTGCTGGTCTGCTGCACGTTCCCGATGATCTGGATCGGCGGGCTGGTGACGACCTATCGTGCCGGCATGGCCGTGCCCGACGGTTTTTCGACCTACGGCTATCCGCTGTTCACCTATCCGCTGATGTCCTGGTTGGCCGCGCCCTGGGAGCTGTTCATCGAGCATGGACATCGGCTCTGGGGCTATCTCGTCGGGATCAGCACGATCTCGTTCGTGGCGGCCATTTGGCTTTGCGACCGTCGCCGCTGGATGCGCTGGCTGGCGATTGTGGCGCTGTTGGCCGTGGTGGGGCAGGGGGTGCTGGGGGCGATGCGGGTCCGCTTCGATGAAGTGCTGCTGGCCCGGATTCACGGTTGCGTGGGACCGGCCTTTTTTGCCCTGACCGTGGCCCTCGCCGTGTTCACCTCGCGCCGCTGGTGCGCTAGCCAGCCACCGCGGCTGCTGGAGCAGGGGGCTTCGCTGCAGCGACTGGCGATCGTGACCACCGCGCTGGCCTATTTGCAACTGGTGCTCGGCTCGGCCCTGCGGCATATGCCGGTCTGGGCCAGGCCGGGGGACTTTCGCCTGGCGCTGGTTTTCCATCTGATCGTGGCGGCCGTGCTCGCCGGGCACGTGGCGCTGCTGGCTTTCCGGCTGGCGCTATGCCGCCAGCGAAACGCGCGTTGCTCGTGCCGGGCTTGGCCCTGGCCGCGCTGCTTGCGGTACAGTTGGCCTTGGGCCTGGGCACTTGGGTTGTCAAATATGGTTGGCCCAGCGGCTGGCTGCCGCAGTGGCTCACTCCGGCCTGGCTGGCGCCGCAAGGCCAGCTCGACTACGTGGTCGTGGCCGAAGGGCGGCCGCAGGCCTGGCTGACGACGCTGCACGTCGCGACCGGATCGCTCATTCTTGCGACCAGCTTGCTGGTTGCCATGCGCTTGCTGCGGCTGGTGCGCGTCGCCGCAATCGAACATCGGGCAGCTCGCCCCCAAGATGGAGCTGGCCCTATGAATACTCAGGCGCTCACCTACGACGATCGTCAGACTGGGCTGCTGGCCCGCGCGGCCGATTTCGTGGAATTGACCAAGCCCAAGATCGCCACCCTGGTGCTGGTGACGGTCACCGTGGCGGCGTTCGTTGCCGGCTGGGGTCCGCCCAGTCCCTGGCTGCTGCTGAACACGCTGCTCGGCACGACGCTGGTCGCGGCCAGCGCAGCGCCCTCAATCAATGGCTGGAGCGGCACACCGACCGCCAGATGCAGCGCACCGCCGATCGCCCGCTGCCGGCCGGCCGGTTGGGCTCGACCGAAGTGCTGGTTTTCAGCGCGATCACCATTCTACTGGGCATCGGCTATCTGGCGCTCGCGGTGAATTGGCTCACGGCCGCGCTGGGACTGCTGACCTGGACGACCTACGTTTGGATTTACACGCCGCTCAAGCGGCTCACCCCGGCCAACACCGCGGTCGGTGCCGTCGCGGGCGCGTTGCCGGTGCTGATGGGTTGGGCCGCCGTCGATACCCAGCTCGGGCTGAAAGCCTTTACCCTGTTCTTGATCGTGTTCCTCTGGCAGTTCCCGCACTTCATGGCGATCGCCTGGATATACCGGCACCAGTACGCCGCGGCCGGGTTGCGAATGTTGCCGGTCGTCGATCCCAGCGGCCGCCGGGCCGGCGCGCAGGCCGTCGTCTCGGCGCTGGCTCTGGTGCCGGTGAGCTTGATTCCGGCCGTGCTCCAGTTGGCCGGGGGCGTGTATTTCGCCTGGGCCTTGCTGCTGGGCGTCGGTCAATTGATCTGCGCCGTGCTGTTTCTGGTGCGACTCGACGAAACTTCCGCCCGGCGGCTGCTGCGGGCGTCGCTGATCTATCTGCCGGCCGTCATGCTGCTGCTCATGCTGGGACCGGTCCAGGTACACTCGCTGGGCCGCGAGTCGGCCGCCGGCCCGCCGCAGCAGGGTGCGATCGAGCACGAGCAATTAGTTCAACTCGAAAGTCAGAAAGGTTTGCCACTCCGCCATGGAAGCAACTAGCCACGCCACCACCGATCACGCGGCAGCTACCGGCCAGCATGGCGACGGTCACGCGCACGCCGACGACCATGGGCACGGCGGACACGGCCACGTGACGCTGACCTATCATCCCGGCCTGCCGCTGACCAACGGCAAGCTGATCGTGTGGCTGTTCCTCTCGACGGAAATCATGTTCTTCGCCGGGCTGATCGGCACGTACATCGTGCTGCGGTTCGGGGCCCCGAACTGGCCGCGACCGCACGAAGTACACCTCAGCGAGCCGATCGGCGCGTTCAATACGTTCGTGCTGATCTGTTCCAGCGTCAGCATCGTGCTCTCGCTCGAGGCGGCCCGGGCCAACAAGGAGGGGCCAGCCAAGCTGTGGCTCCTGGTGACGCTGCTGCTGGGCGGCGTGTTTCTCGGCGTGAAGATGTTCGAGTACAACGCCAAGTTTTCGCACGGCATCTACCCGATGAAGCCGCACAGCCGGATTTACGAAAAATCCGACGTCTACTACGCGGCGGCGGTGCGCCTTCGCTTGGGGCAGTTGCTCGGCGAGCTGGACGCCCTGGAGCCCAAGGCGCCCGAGGCTCCGGCCGAACCCAGCTACAGCAGCGACGCGGCCACCGCGGCCAAGGACGCAAGGCCTTCGACAAGGAAAAGGCCCAGTACCAGCGCGACCAGGCCGCCTACGAAGCGAAGCTGAAGGGCTGGGAGAGCACCTATAAAGAACGCCGCGACCTGGTCAAGCAAAAGATCGATGTGGAGCTCAAGGAAGAAGAGACGGCCGCCGGCCGGCCGCTCGAGCACGACGACGCGGCGCCAAGCCGCCTTCGCTGGAAGAGCGGCACGCGGCCCTGGCCGATCTGGCCCGCGAGGTCTCGCCGCTGCAGCACGCGGTCAATTCGCACAACGAGGGTCTGAACGAGGAGCACCCCTGGCTCAAGCTGCCGATGGTCATTCCCGGCGGCAACATGTGGGCCAGCACCTACTTTCTGCTGACCGGGTTCCACGCCGTCCACGTGGCCGTCGGGCTGCTCGTGTTCGCGCTGATGTTGCCGATGCGGCTCAACCTGGCTTCGGCCGGCTTCATCGAGAACATCGGCCTGTATTGGCACTTCGTCGACCTGGTCTGGATCTTCCTGTTTCCGCTGCTGTATCTGTTCTGACGTTTCGCTCCGATACCCTGACGACTTGCACCCATTTCCGACGGCCGGCCTGACCGCTCGCCCACCGGATTTCACCCGCGGAGGTTTGCCATGTCCGACCACGATCCCCATTCGCCGCACTCGGGCGCCGGCCACGACCATGCAGGCCACGACCACGCGGGGCATGACGGGCACGACGCCCACGGGCACGGCGGCATCGCCAAATACGTCTACGTGTTCATCGCGCTCTGCGTGCTGACCGGTTGCTCGTTCTTCACCTACTCGTCGTATTGGCCCTGGCATCATCTGCCCCAGGTCGGCTGGACCTTCATGATGGCCGTCAGCTGCACCAAGGCGATGCTGGTGATCCTGTTCTTCATGCACGTCAAATACGAGGCCAACTGGAAATACGTCCTCACGTTTCCGGCCGGCTTCATGGCGATCTTCCTGACCGTGATGTTGATTCCGGACGTCGGCCTGCGGATGCACTGGTACTCGGGCGAACGGTTCCTGCACGCTGCCACGCCGCGGCCCGCCGAAGCCCACGGCAGCGCCCAGGATCTGGAACACGAGACCGAACCCACCGGCCACCACTAACGCGCCGCGGCGGCAAACGATCGGCGCCGCGAACGGGAGCGCGCCGCTGCGAGGGCACTAGGGCTCGGAAGCCGGCCCCGGCGGGCGCTCCCGCCCGCGGCGCACTGCTCGGCCGCTGCTCGCCCTCACAGCCATGAGCACCGCCGCCATCCAGATCGCCGGCCTCGCGCACCGTTACGGTTCCGCGCCAGGCGATCGACAACCTCGATCTCGCGATCGAGCCGGGCGAAATCTTCGCCTTTCTCGGGCCCAATGGCGGCGGCAAAACCACGCTCTTTCGCCTGCTTTCGACGCTGATTCCGCTCCAGCAGGGCCGGGTCGAGATCCTCGGCTTCGACCTCGGCCGCCAGCGGCAGGAAATCCGCGAGCGGATCGGCGTGGTGTTTCAGGCGCCCAGCCTCGATAAGAAGCTGACGGTGGCCGAGAACCTCCGCCACCAGGGACGCCTGTACGGCCTGTGGGGCCGCGAATTGGCCGGTCGACAGGAGGAAATGCTCGCCCGGCTGGGATTGGCGGACCGCGCCCGGGAGCGGACCGAAACGCTCTCCGGCGGCTTGCGGCGGCGGGTCGAGCTGGCCAAGGGCATGCTGCACCGGCCCCGGCTGCTGCTGCTCGACGAGCCCAGCACGGGCTTGGACCCCGGCGCCCGCAGCGACCTCTGGAACTACTTGCGCGAGATTCGGGACCGCTCGGGCGTGACCGTCGTCCTGACCACGCACCTGCTCGAAGAGGCCGATCGCGCCGACCGGATCGCGATCCTCAGCGCGGGCAAGCTCGTGGCCCTGGGCCCGGCCGACGAGCTGCGGGCAACCGTGGGCGGCGATTCGATCACGATCACCACGTCCGACGCGCCGCAGCTGGCCCGCTCGATTCAGGACCGCTTCGGCTGTGCGGCCAGCGTGCTCGATGGCCGGGTGCGGCTCGAGCAGCCGGGCGGCCACGAGTGGATCGCGCGGCTCGTCGAAGCCTTCGGCGGCCAGATCGACGCCCTGACGCTCGGCAAGCCCACGCTCGAAGACGTGTTCATCGCCCGCACCGGCCACCGCTTCTGGCAGGAAGTTAGTGAGTCGAGAATAGAAAGTAGAGAGTAGAAATAACCGATGCCGATAGCCGGCAGCCAACGGCTGCCCGGCCGAACCAGGCTGCGGGCCGATTCACTTTCTAATTATCATGTTGACCACTCAAACCACCACCGCCCCCCCCATCGAAGCCGCTGCGCCGCTCGCCCCGCGCCCTGGCTGGCTGTGGGCACGCTGGTCGAGCGCGAGTGGGTGCGGTTTGTTCGCCAGCGCAACCGTGTGGTGGGGGCGATCGGCCAGCCGCTGATTTTCTGGCTGCTGTTCGGCGCGGGGCTGGGCCCGTCGTTCCGCTTGCCGGGCTCCGACGGCGCGTCGGTCTCGTACCGCGAATATTTCTTTCCCGGTTCGCTGGCCCTGATCCTGCTGTTCACGGCGATCTTCGCCACGATCTCGATCATCGAGGATCGCCGCGAGGGCTTCTTGCAGTCGGTGCTGGTGGCCCCGCTGCCGCGGTGGTCGATGGTGCTGGGCAAGCTGCTGGGCGGCACGCTCTTGGCGTTGGCTCAAGGGTTGCTGTTTTTGGTCCTGGGTATGCTGCTGGGCATCCACATCGGGCTCGCGACGCTGGTCGCGATCGTCGCGCTGCTGTTCGTGCTGGGGCTGGGGCTGACCGCGCTGGGTTTCGTGATCGCGTGGCGGATGGACTCGACGCAGGGTTTTCACGCCATCATGAGCGTGTTTTTGCTGCCGATGTGGCTCTTGAGCGGGGCGTTCTTTCCGCCGCCTCCCTGGGATGCGTCGCTCGGCTGGGGGCAGCGGCTGTTGGCCCTGGTCATGGCGGCCAATCCGATGACTTACGGCGTGGCGGCGCTGCGGCGATTGATTTACGACGGCACCGCGGCGGCCATTCCCCAGGACACGCCCAGTTTGCTGGTAAGCTGGTTGGTGACGCTCACCTTCGCCGGGCTGATGTTTCTCGCGGCCTGGAAGATCGCCGAGCAGCGCACGACGGGAGATTTGTTATGAATCGTTGGGCCGTTCGCGGCTGGCTGCTGTTTGCCGCAATGCTGTCGCTGGCCTACGCCGGCTGGGTTTCCTATCGCGTGGGCCGCGACGAGGCCGCGGCCGACGCCGCCAGCGCCCCTTCGTATCCGGCGGTCGCCGGCGATGGCGCCGCCCTGGGCAACAGCGACAAGCTCGACTTGCCGATCCACGCTTTCAAGCTGACCGATCAGACCGACCAACCGTTCGGCACCGCCGACCTGAAAGGCCAGGTCTGGGTGGCGAGCTTCTTTTTCGCCGGCTGCCCGGGCACCTGCCGGCAATTGAACTTCGCGCTTGCCGACATCGCCAAGAGCGTGCCCGAGGACGTGCGGCTGGTGAGCATCACGTGCGATCCGGAGAACGACACGCCCGAGCAGCTGGCCACGTACGCCGAGTTGTTCTCTGCCGACCCGGCGCGGTGGAAGTTCCTGACCGGCCCGATGGCCCAACTGGAGCGGATCAGCCGCGAGAATTTTCAGGTCGGGCTGGAAAAGCAAACCCACTCGGAGCGGGCGTTCGTCGTCGATCGCCAGGGGCATGTCCGGGGCCGCTTCAGCATCCTCAAGCCCGAGGGGGTCGAAAAACTCATCGCCCTCGTCAAGCGCCTCGACGCCGACAAGTAATCGTCCCTCGCCTCTACCCTTTAACCTCTGCCCCGGTCCTCCTTGTCCTCCCTGCTCCCTTACCTGCCGACGATCAACGCCACGCTCAACGGCATCGCCACGGTGCTCTTGATCGCCGGCTTTCGGCTGATCAAGGCCAAGCGCGAAACGGCCCACGCCCGGGTGATGCTTTCGGCCTTTGGCGTGTCGATTCTGTTTCTGGCCTGCTACCTGACGTACCATGCGCTGCTGCTCGGCAAAACCGGCCAGGGGCATGTCACGTTCCAGGGGCCGCCGGCGGCGCGGGCGATTTATCTGGCAATTCTGATCACCCACGTCAGTCTGGCCGCGGTCGTGCCGGTGTTGGCCGGCGTCACGATCTATTTGGGCTACCGCGACCGCCGGGCCCGGCATCGCCGCTGGGCCAAATGGACGTTTCCGATCTGGCTGTACGTGTCGATCACCGGAGTCGTGATCTACCTGATGCTGTACCATCTCTATCCGCCGCCCGCCCCGGCCGATAAAATAAGTGCAGCTTCGGCTTCCTTAAAGGATGTCTCCCCATGATGCCGCGTCCGGCCAGCGTGCTCCGCCGCCTTGCCGCGCTTTGCCTGGCGCTGGCCGTGCTGCTGGCGATTGCCGGCCCGGCTTGGGCCTGCCCGGGCTGCAAAGATGCTCTCAGCGCCAACGACCACGAGGGAGGCAACCTCGTCGCCGGCTATTTCTGGAGCATCCTGTTCATGATGTCGATGCCGTTCCTCTTGGTCGGCTCGTTCTGCGGCTCGATGTACCTGAGCGTTCGCCGGGCCCGGGCCCGAGCGGCCGCCGAGCAAGCGGCCTCTTCGCAGGCAGCGGAGCCCCAGCCGATCGCGACTGCAGAATCGTCGTCGCGCGAGCTGATCCAGGCCTGATCGGGCCGCTTACGGCTTCCGTCGCACGCCATCCGGGCGGCTATTCCCCGCTTCCTTCATCCGCCGGCGTCGGATCCCAGTACTGATCGAAGCCCAGCCACAGGCTGCGGGCATAGCGGAAGAAGAAAATCGGAAAGAGCAGGCAGAAGGCCGCCATGCTCCAGAGCAGCGTATCGGGCGAGGCCACGTCGGCGGCCAAGAGCGAAAAGTATGTGATCGTGGTCAACACGGCCGTCAGTCCGTAGTTGACGTAGACCGAGCCCAGGAAAAACCCCGGCTCGCGCTCGTAGACCAGCCCGCACCAGTCGCACTGGGAACGCATCCGAAACCAGCCGCGAAACAGCATCCCCTCTCCGCAGCGGGGGCAGCGGAGCCGCAAGGCTCGCCCCACGATCGTCCAATATCCGGGAGTCGCTGCCAAAGGAAAATGCCGCCGAGCCGGGTGGGTGTGGTGTCCGTGGGGAGATGGGAACCGGCAGTCTGGCCATCGCCCAGCGCGGGGGTGAAACGGCGCGGGTGGCCCCCTGTTGGCCGGGCCGCGCAGCCACTATGATACGCAGGCCCGGTGCGAAATCTACTCATCCCCAAGCGGCCCTCATGCGCGGTATCGGCAAGGCAATGCAGTTGGTCGGCCTGGCGGCTCCCCCCTTGAGCATCCTGATGCAATTGTCCGGCACCATCGACACGAAGCAGATGCTCACGATGCTCGTGGCGTCGGTCTGCCTGTTCGGCATCGGCCGGATTATCGAAGGCTACTCGGCCTGAACGCCCTGGCTCGTTGGCCCGGCCTCGGCCGGCCCGCTGTCCCCTTTTGCCCGCGGTTCGTCTATACTGAAGTCTGGCGGGCAGCTAACTTTCGGCAAGACAACCGGTTAATGCCAGGGACGGGGTGTCTGGACACGCTGGCCGCCGGTCGATTGCCGGGGAAGGGGGAACGTGATTTTGGCCGACAGGTTTGCCCAGGCGGCAAAGTCGCTCGGCTGGCTTTGGCTGGCCGTCTGCTGGCCGGCGGCCGTCTGCGGCCAGCCTCTCGCGCTGTTTCCGAGCCAGTTCGAGTTGTCCGGATCGGTCCACTTGGACGAGGTCGACAGCACGGTTCGGGCCCACCTGGAACGGGCCAAAGCCTATGTCGCCGACCAGCAGTGGGACGAGGCGGTCGAGACGCTCCGCCAGGTGATGGAGAACAGCGCCGGCAAGGTCATCCATTTGACCGGCCGCCGCTACGTCAGCCTGGCGGACTATTGCCAGCTGCAAATCGCCTCCTTGCCGGCCCCGGCCCTGGCCTTGTACCGGCAGCGCGTCGATCCCCAGGCCGAAAAGTGGTACGCCGAAGCGGTGGCGCAGCGCGACCCGGCCCTGCTGAGCGCGGTGGTCGACCAGATGTTTTGCTCCAGCGTGGGCGATAAAGCGCTCTTGGCCTTGGGCGAGCTCGCGCTCGAACAGGGGCGGCCCAGCATCGCTCGCGGCTACTGGGAGCGGATCGTCGAGCGGCCGCCGGAACGCGTGCCCGCCGTCGCCTTCGACGCGGCGCTCGAGCGCGCGGGGGCCGACCCGGCCGAGCTGGCGGCAGTGGCACATTGGTACCACTTGGACCAGAGCGGCGAACCTGCCGTCTACCGCTTGCGGCACGAAGAGCAACTCGACGATCCAACCGCGCGGCAGTTGGTGCAATTCTGGCAGGCCGCCGGCTTGCCGCCGCTGCGGCTGGCCTATCCCGGCACGTCGCTCGACCTGGCCGGCGTGCGGGCCCGGCTGGTCCTGGCTTCGATCATGGAAGGCGCCCTCGATCGGGCTCGGAGCGAGTTGGAGGCCCTGCGGCAGGCCCATCCCGAGGCGGTCGGCTATCTGGCCGGCGTCCAGGAGCCGTACGTGACTGCCTTGGGGCGGATGCTCACCGACGCCGAATCGTGGCCGGCGCGGGCCGTCAGCGAAGACTGGCCGACGTTTGCCGGCAACCCGGCCCGCAACAAAGTGGCCCGGCAGACGGTCGAGATCGGCGCCGAAATCTGGCCGGCGATCTTGCTCGGCGATTCGCTCGTCGCCGACGTGACGAATACGCACAAGTTCAGCTCGCATCGGGTCGGCGAGCGGAGCGACGGTTTGCTGAGCTACCATCCGGTCGTGTCGGGCAATCTGCTCTTGGTCTGCAATGGATTGCAGGTGTTCGCCTTCGACCTGCGGACCGGCAAGCCGGCCTGGCCGGGCGATCCCAAGAAACGCCCCGGCGAAATCTATTCGGAAGAAATCGTGGGCGTGCCGCTGGGCCGCTCGATGCGGGGGTTGGGAGTGCCGCGGTTCACGCTCACCGTGGCCGAGGGCAAACTCTACGCCCGGCTCGGCTCGCAAGTCACCACCCGGCCGGTCGAATCGTACGAGGTACACACCGGCAGTCTGGTGGCGCTCGATCTGAACGCCGCAGGGACGGCTGCTTTGGAAGATTGCCCCCGACGACGAGAAATGGGCCTTCGAAGGGGCCCCGATCGTCGAGGGGACCGACGTCTACGTCGGCATGCGGAAAGGCGACGTCCGGCCCCAAGCTCACGTCGCCTGCTTCGACGCCGAGACCGGCCGCCGTCGTTGGCGGACGATGGTCTCTTCGGCCGAGACGCCGGCCGGCGGTCAGAATGAGGAGCTTACGCACAACCTGCTCACGCTGGAGCAGGGCGTGTTGTTCGCCAATACGAATCTGGGGGCCGTGGCCGCCCTGTCGGCGCCGATGGCCGCGTGCTCTGGATCAGCACCTATCCCCGGCGCGGCGCTCGAGCTCGTCGGGCCAGGACAAGCGGGCGGCCCACTTCTACCGCGATCTCAACCCCTGCGTTTATCACCGCGGCACGCTGCTGGTCGCCCCCAGCGACAGCGAATACATCCTGGCGCTCGACGCCGGAACCGGTCAGATCCTCTGGGAAAGCCATCTGGCGGCCGACGCGGTCCACCTGCTCGGCGTCGGCGGAGGCAACCTGATTGCCAGCGGCGACCGGCTGTGGTGGCTCGACGTCGAAACCGGCAAAGTCGTGGCCCGCTGGCCCGAGCAATCCCCGACGGGCTATGGTCGCGGGATCCTGGCCGGCAACAAGATCTACTGGCCGACGCGCGATGCGCTGTATGAATTCGATCAGCAAGTGAAGGTGCCCGGCCAGGCTCCTCTGGTGCGCGATCCGATCTTGCTGGCCGCCGACAAGAACCGCCAGGCCGGCGGCGGCAACCTGGTGATCGCCCAGGGCGTGATGCTGATTGCCGGCGCCAACAAGCTGTATGCCTTCGGCCGGCCCCCCGCCGCGCCGGCGGCCGCCGCCCGAACCGAGAAAGCCGCCCAGCGCTGACTGCCAGTTGCCCCACGTCCGAACCGACCACGACCGCGTATCGACCGCTCCCGGATTCCCTTCGTTTGCAACCCTGCCGTCGGCCGAATCCCGCCCCCGAGGGACACCTGCTATGACGACCATCGCGCGCCGCGCCCTGCTCCTGGCCCTGGCACTCCTGCCCGGTGCTGCCGCGGCCGAAGTCCACGCGGACCGGCATGTCGTCTTGATCAGCATCGACGGTCTGGCGGGCTTTTACCTCGACGATCCCCGGGCCGACATGCCGACGCTGCGGCGGCTGGCGCGAGGGTGCCCGGGCCAGCGGCATGGTCTGTTCGTTTCCGACGGTCACCTGGCCCAACCACACGACGCTCGTCACGGGAGTTCCGCCCGCCAAACATGGCGTGCTGGGCAACACGGTGCTCGACCGCAAGACCGGCAAGAGCGTCGGCCTGATCATGGATCCGCTCTACGACAAGGCAGACCTGGTCCGCTCGCCGACGATTTACGACGTCGCCCATCAGGCCGGCTTGAAAACGGCCGGCATCATCTGGCCCGCCACGCGGAATGCGAAAACGCTCGATTGGCAAGTCCCCGACACCGGCGGCGACGCCTGGAACAAGTTCGCCACGCCCGGCTGGCTCTCGGAGCTGCGCGAAGCGGGCCTGCCGGTCGACCGTCAAGGGGCCTGGGTCGCGGAATACAACGGCGTGCGGCGCGATTGGCTCTACAGCCGCATGGCCCGGCAGGTGCTGGAAAAGCATCAGCCGAACCTGGTGCTGTTGCACTTGATCGAAGTCGACCACGTCGAACATCAGTTTGGCCCCCGCTCGGACGAAGCCTATGTGGCCGTTAGCTATGCGGACGATCGCCTGCGCGAGATCGTCGAGGCCGTTTCGAAACCTCCGCTGGCGGGCAACACCACGCTCATCGTGGCGAGCGATCACGGTTTCTTTCCGATCCTGAAGGAAATCCGCCCGAACGTGATCTTGCGGCAATTGGGGCTGCTCGACACGAAGCCCGACGCGACCGACCCGCCCGCGGCCCGGGTAATGTCGCAAGGCGGCGCCGCGGCGGTGTACATCTTCGACGACGCCCGGCGGGCCGAGCTGGCCGGCAAGCTCCGCGAGCAGCTCGCCGCGCTGCCCGGCGTGGCCGAGGTGATCGGACCCGAGCGTTTCGGCAAGATCGGCCAGCCGACCCGCCAGGAAGATCCGCGCGGGCGGATTTCTGGCTCTCGGCGGCACGGGAGTTCAACTTCTCCGACAGCTCCGAAGGGGACGAACCCGTCGTGCCGCTCAAGGCGCCGGCCGGCACCCACGGCTATTTGCCCGAGCACGACGAACTCAAGGGCACCTGCGTGCTGTGGGGCCCGGGCATCAAGCCGGGTGCAACAGTCGGCGAGATCAGCAACCAGGACGTCGCCCCCACGATCGCCCGGCTGCTGGGCGTCGAGCTGCCGACCGCCACCGGCCAGCCGATCGCGGCGGCTTTGAACCGCTAAGCGTCGCGGCACGACAGCAACACGAGCACGAGTTTATTCATCCGAGGATTCACTCAATGGCCGAACAAGACGACATCCAGGCGGTGCAAAAACTCAACGCGGCCTTTCGCCGCATCACCGACGAGCTGGGCAAGGTGATCGTCGGACAGCAGCAGGTGATCGAGGAGCTGCTGGTTGCGATGTTCGCCCGCGGACATTGCCTGCTGGTGGGCGTGCCCGGCCTGGCCAAGACGCTGATGATCCGCACGCTGGCCGACTCGCTGCAGCTCAAGTTCAGCCGGATTCAGTTCACTCCCGACCTGATGCCGGCCGACATCACCGGCACCGAGGTGATCCAGGAAGATCGCACGACGGGCACGCGCGAGTTTCGCTTTTTGCCCGGCCCGATCTTCGCCAACGTGATTCTGGCCGACGAGATCAACCGCACTCCGCCCAAAACCCAGGCCGCGCTCCTGGAGGCGATGCAGGAGCACCAGATCACCGTGGGCGGCCGGCAGCACCGGTTGAGCGCGCCGTTCTTCGTGCTGGCGACGCAGAACCCGATCGAGCAGGAGGGCACCTATCCGCTGCCCGAAGCCCAGCTCGATCGGTTCATGTTCAACATCTTCGTCGACTATCCGGACGAGGAGGAGGAATTTCAGATCGTCAAGCGGACGACGGCCGACGTCTCGGCCTCGGTCACGCCGACCTTGTCCGCCGAGGAGATCACCGCGCTGGAGCAAATCGTCCGCCGCGTGCCCGTGGCCGATCACGTGATGCGCTACGCCCTGAAATTCACCCGGCTCACGCGCCGCGAAAAAGGCGCCGTGCCGGACTTCGTGCAGGACTACGTCAGCTGGGGCGCCGGGCCCCGGGCCAGCCAGTACCTGGTGCTGGGGGCCAAGGCCCGGGCCGTGCTGCACGGCCGGTATTACGTCTCGAGCGAGGACGTCCGGGCCGTGGCCTATCCGGTGCTGCGGCACCGGATCATGACCAACTTCAACGCCGAGGCCGAAGGCGTGAAGCCCGACGACATCATTCGCCGCCTGATCGAAATCATCCCCGTCGACGAGAGCGAAAGCCGCGAGCGTGGAAAGCAGCCTCAAGTATTTAAATCCGCAGACGCTGGCTAAGCTCCAGGGCCTGGAGCTGCGGGCGCGGCTGATCGTCGAAGGCTACGTCTCGGGCGTGCACCGCAGCCCGTACCACGGCTTCTCGATCGAGTTTGCCGAGCACCGCGAGTACGCCCAGGGCGACGACCTGCGGTTCGTCGATTGGAAGGTCTACGGCAAGACCGACAAGTTCTACCTCAAGCAATACGAGGAAGAGACCAATCTCGTCAGCTATCTGCTGCTCGACACCAGCGAGAGCATGCGCTATCGCAGCCCGGAAGCTTCGCTCTCGAAACTGGAATATGCCCAGTGCGTGGCCGCCGCCCTGGCGTACCTGGTCCTCCAGCAGCAGGACAGCGTGGGCCTGGTCACGTTCGACCGGGAGATCCGGGCCCTGGTCCGGGCCAGCAGCAATCCCTCGCACCTCAAGCAACTGCTGCACGTCATGGAAACGACCGTGGCCGAGCGGAAGACCAACACCGGCCCGATCTTCCACGACCTGGCCGAGCGGCTCAAGAAACGGGGCGTGGTCGTGATCCTCAGCGACCTGTTCGACGACGTGACCTCGATGCTCGCCGGCTTGAAGCATTTCCGCCATCGCCGGCACGAGGTCATTCTGTTCCACGTGCTCGATCCGGCCGAGCTCGACTTCCCCTTCCGCCAGCTCACGCTGTTCAAGGGGCTGGAACAGTTGCCCGACGTGCTGGCCGACCCCCGGGCCCTGCGCGAAGCCTACCTCCGCGAATTCGGCAACTTCGTGCAGACGGTCAAGAAGGGCTGCCGGGCCCAGCACATCGACTACGTGCAGCTGCGGACCGACCAGTCGCTGGAAGTCGCGCTGTCGAGCTATCTGGCCTCGCGAATGAACCGGGTGAAGTAGCCGTTCCAATCCGCCGGAAGATAGCCACGAAGACGGAGAATGGCCACGAAAAACACAAAAAGGCACGAAAATACGAACGAAGAAGAGGAGTGGGGAAAGAAGCACGAAGAAAATAACGCGGTCGGAATAGGCGACTCGAAGACGGAGCCGGCGATGACTCGTGACGACATCAACGAGCTATGCGACGTCGTCCGGCAGACGGCATTCGACATCCATTATTATCATCGCCACGGACATCTGGAGAAGGTTTATGAAAATGCCTTGGCACATCGCCTGCGCAAGCGCGGCCTGGAGGTGTTCCAGCAGCATCCGCTGGCCGTGCTCGACGAGGATGGAACAGCGCTGGGGAATTACTTCGCCGACCTCTTTGTCGAGAGCCGTCTGATCGTCGAGCTAAAAGCATGCCAGGGTACAAGCGGCGAACATGTTGCGCAACTGCTCGGCTATTTGAAATCGTCGCGCATTGAAACCGGCCTGCTGATCAACTTTGGTGCGACGAAGCTTTACGTAAAGAAGTTTCTCATGTCGACGTCCTGAAGCCGCATTTTGTCTCAATCTACAACTCGATTGCTTTCCGAAATCTTGACTTCCTTTTTCGTGCCTTTTTGTGTTTTTTGTGGCCATCTTTCCGGCTGCCTTTGCTTACGCCATGCTTCCTAACCTCCTCGCCTTCGGCTTCGGCAACCTGCTGATCTTCTGGTGGCTGGCCGCCGCCGGATTGCCGATCGTGATCCATCTGTGGAACAAGCGCAAGTACCGCGAGGTGCCCTGGGCGGCCGTCGAGTACCTGCTGGCCGCACTCCGCAAGAACGCCCGACGGATTCAGCTCGAGCAATGGCTGCTGCTGGCCATTCGCACGTCGATCATCCTGCTGGTCGTCTGCGCCATGGCCGAGCCGTTTTTGGAGAGCGCCGGCATGAGCTTTTCGGCCGGGCAGCGAACCCATCGGCTGATCGTGATCGACGGTTCATACTCGATGGGCTACAAGCCGACCGACAAAACGCGTTTCGAGCGGGCCAAGCAGCGGGCGGTCCAGATCGTCGAAGAGAGCCCCCAGGGGGACGGCTTCACGCTGATCCTGTTGGCCAATCCGCCGGTCGTCATCGTCGGCTCACCGGCCATCGAGCCGCGCGATTTCCTGGAAGAAATCGACAACCTGAAAATGACCCACGGCGGGGCCGATCTGGCCGCCACCCTGGCCAAGGTCGAAGAGGTGCTGCGCGGCGGCGATGCCGGCCGGACTGACGCGGAGCGAGGTCTATTTTCTGACCGATCTGGGGCGCAATACCTGGATGCCCGAGCTGGGCAGCCCGGCGGCCGAAGCCGAGTACCGCGACCGGCTGGCGCGGTTGGCCGGCCAGGCGGCGCTGGTCGTGCTCGACTTGGGGCAGAATAGCACCGAGAACGTGGCGGTCACCGAGCTGCGCAGCTCGGACCGTTTCTCCGTGGCGGGCCACGAGACCACGCTCGACGCCGAGGTCCGCAATTTCGGCACGCAGCCGCGGGGACATCAACTGGTCGAGTTTTTCGTCGATGGTCACCGGCTGAAGGAGTCGTACGTCGACCTGGGGCCCGGCGAGCAGTGCCGGTGTCTTTCGCCTATCGCTTCGAAACGCCCGGCGACCACGTGATCGAAGCCCGGCTCGGTGCCGACCTGCTCGATGTGGACAATCACCGCTGGCTGGCCCTGCCGGTCAAGGATCATCTGCGGGTGCTCTGCGTCGACGGCAAGCCGGCCGGCAGTGGGATGGGCGGCAGTGGATTGGGCGGCGCAACCGATTATCTGGCCCTGGCTCTCGATCCGGAGCGCGGCGATGCCCAGGGGCGGCAGTTGGTCAAGCCCGACGTGATCGCCGAAAGCGCGCTCCTGGAATACGACCTGAGTCGCTACGACTGCGTCTTTCTGGCCAACGTCGGTCAGTTTACCGCCAGCGAAGCGCGGGTGTTGGACGCGTATTTGCGGCAGGGCGGGGGGCTCGTGATCTTTTTGGGCGATCAGGTGCTGGCCGAGCGCTACAACCGCGAGCTGGGCCTGGACGGTCCGACCAAACTTCTGCCCGCGACGATCGGCGAGATCGTGGCCGAAGCCCAGTACCGGTTCGATCCGCTCGATTATCGGCACGAGCTGATCAATCCGTTCAGCGGCCGCGAGAACTCCGGTCTGCTCACCACCCCGGTTTACAAATATTTCCGCCTGAAAGTTCCTCCCGACTCGCCGGCCAAGGTGGCCCTGGCCTTCGAGGGGGGCGATCCGGCGATCGTCGAGCAGCCGGTCCACCGCGGCCGGGTCATCCTGGTGGCCACCGAAGGTTCGCTGTCGAGCGTCGATCCGGCCACCAAGAGCCCCTGGACCACGCTGCCCGCCTGGCCCAGCTTCGTGCCGCTGGTGCAGGAGATGCTTTCGCTGGCCGTGAGCGGGCAATCGCGCGAGCGCAATGTCGAGGTCGGCCAACCGCTGGCCGACACGGTGGAAGCGGCTGCGGCTCAGCTGCCGCTGTCGATCTATTTGCCCGACGGCCGGCACGAGGAACTGCGGATCGCGGTCGATGCCGAGGGGGGCCGCTGGAGCTTCGCCGACACTTCGCAGAGCGGCCTGTATCTGGCCAAGATCGGCAACCCGGTGACGCGCGAGGAGGAGTTTGCCGTCAACCTGGACACCTCCGAGAGCAACCTGGCCCGGGTCGATGCCGACGAGTTGCCCAAACAATTCGTCACCGGCCCCCAGGCCGACCTTGACGACGCGGCGGCCGTGACCGTCAGCCGGCACAGCAACCTCAACAAGATCCTGCTCTACACGGTGCTCGGGCTGGTGTTTGCCGAAACGTTTCTCGCCTGGCGGTTTGGACATCAACAATGACCGGCATCCTTCCCCATTGGCTGGAGCGCTGGCTCGGCGTCGAAGCGGCCGGGTCGGGCGAAGGCACCGTCTGGAGCCTGGATAGCAGTTGGGGCTGGGCACCCTGGGTCACGCTGCTGTTCGCCATTTTTTCCGTGGTCTGGGTCGGACTGATTTACGCCCGCGAGAACCCCACCGCGCCGCGGCTGTATCGGGCTTTGCTCGCCGGAGTGCGGCTGGCAATTATCGCGCTCGTTTCGCTGATGCTCGCCGAGCTGATGCTTTCGCTCGACGCGCACCGGCTTGCCGACGGTGGTCGTGATGATCGACGATTCGGCCAGCATGGGCATTCATGATCGCTATGCGGAAAAGACGCTGGATAAAATCCGCCAACAGCTCAAGCTGGCCAGCCAGACCGAGCCCACGCGGCTCAACCTGGCCAAGAACATCCTTCTAGGCGGCCCCCGCGATCTGCTGGCGACCATCGAGAGCAACTACAAGCTCAAGGTCTACTTCGTCTCCAGCGCCGCGCGGGCCGCGTCGGGCTCGCTCGACGAGCTCCGCCAGGCGATCGGCGGACTGGAACCGACCGGCGAAACCAGCCGCCTGGGCGCCGGCCTGCGGCGGGTGCTGGGCGATCTGCGCGGCACGCCCCCCGCGGCGATCATCCTGCTGACCGACGGCATCAATACCGACGGCGAAACGCTGGCCGACGCGGCCCGCTTTGCCCGTCGCAAGGGCGTCCCCCTGTTCGCCGTGGGTCTGGGCAGCGAGCAGCCGGTTCGCGACCTGGAACTGGCCGACCTGCTGGTCGATGAGGTCGTGTTCGTCGACGATATCGTCAATTTCGAGTCCAAGGTCACCGGTTCGGGCCTGGCCGGGCGCAGCGTCGAGGTGACGTTGCGCGAGCAGGGCAAGCCCGAGGTGCTGGCCCGGACCAAGGTCACGATCGGCGCCGACGGCGTTCCGCAACGGGTTCGCCTGCCCTATCGCCCGACGCAGGTCGGCGAGTTCGAGTACGTCGTCGAAGTCGAGCACCTCGCCGACGAATCGCGGGCCGACAACAACCGGGCCCAGCGATTGATCAGCGTCCGCAAGGAGCAGATTCGCGTGTTGCTGGTCCAGGCCTATCCGAACTATGAGTTCCGCTATCTGAAAAACATGCTCGAGCGGGATTCGACCATTCAGCTCAAGACGGTCCTCCAGGACGCCGACGTCGAGTTCGCCGATCTCGACCCCACGGCCCTCCGCGTCTTTCCGGTCCGGCGGGAAGATCTGTTCGAGTACGACGTGTTGATCTTCGGCGACGTCAATCCGGCGTTTCTCAGCGCCAGTGTGATGCAGAACATCAACGACTTTGTCGAGCAGAAGGGGGGCGGCGTGGCGTTCATTGCCGGCCCGCTCTACACGCCGCTGGCCTTTCGCAATACGCCGCTCGCGGCGCTGTTTCCGGTCGATCTCGAAACGATCGTCAATCCGCGGTCCGGCCAGGACAAGGTGCTGACCGAGGGCTTTCACGTCGTGCCGACCGAGCTGGGCCTGTCGAGCCCGCAAATGCAGCTGGGCGACACGCTGGCCGAGACACTGCGGATCTGGCAGAACCTGCCCGAGCTGTATTGGCTGCTGGAAACGCCGGTCCTCAAGCCGGCAGCCCGCGTGCTGGCCGAACATCCCACGCGCCTGGCAGCCGACGGCCGCAAGCTGCCGGTCTTCTCCCTGCAGTACGTCGGGGCAGGCAAGGTGCTGTTCCACGCCACCGACGACACCTGGCGCTGGCGCTACCGCGTGGGCGACGTGTTCTTCTCGCGCTACTGGGTCCAAACCATCCGCTATCTCAGCCGCTCGAAGCTGCTGGGCAAGGACCGCTCGGCCGAGCTGACGACCGACCGCCGCCAGTATCGCCGTGGCGAGGCGGTGCGGATTCGTTCTCGATTTACCGACGAGCGGCTGGCCCCGGCCGAGGACGACGGCGTGACGGTCGTCCTCGAGCGTGAGGGGCACAAGAACGAACGGGTGAAGCTCAGCCGCAATGCGACCAGCCGGGGCGTGTTCGAGGGCGTCCTGCCGCAGGTCGCCGAGGGCAATTACCATCTCTGGATCGCCACGCCGACGCTCGAAGGCAAAGCCCCCAGCGCCGATTTTCTCGTCGTGCCGCCGCCAGGCGAGTTCGAGCGAGTGCAGATGGACGCGGCCGAGCTGACCCGCGCGGCCGAGGAAACCCGCGGCCGGTTCTACCGCGTGACCGATGCAGGGCGGTTGGCGGCGGAGCTGCCCCCCGGCCGGCAGGTGCCGATCGAGGCCCTGCCACCCAAGGTGCTCTGGAACCAATGGTGGCTGTTGTCCCTGTTTCTGGGCCTGCTGGTGACGGAATGGGTTCTGCGCAAGCGCAAGGGAATGCTATAATTAAGTTCGCTCTGCCGGCATACCGCCGGCTCGAAGGATAGGGCGATGCCGCATCCGATCGAACAACGGATCGTCGAAACCCGCCGCAAGGCTGCCCGGTTGCTGCTCATCTACGGGGTCAGCTGGGTTGCCGGCAGCCTGGTGGCCGCCATCGTGCTGTTGGGGCTGGTCGACTACCTGATCCGCTTCGACGATCCGGGCATCCGGGCCCTCTCGACCCTGGCCGTCCTGCTGGCGGCCGGCTGGACGACCTACCGCTACCTCTACCCGGCACTGGCGGTTCGCCTGCGCGACGTCGAGATTGCGCAGCGGATCGAGCGGCGATTTCCCGGCTTGCAGGACCGGCTGGCCAGCGCCGTCGAGTTCCTGCACCAGGACGAGCACGATCCGCAGGCCGGCAGCGCGGCCCTGCGGCGGGCCGTGATCGTCGACACGACCGACGCAGTCCAGCGGCTCAACCTGGACGACGTGCTGGAGCGCCGCCCGGCCAATCGGGCCCTGGCCGGCGCGGCGGCCGTACTGGCCCTCGCGCTGGGCATCGTGATCTGCGACCCGCTTTCGGCCCGGCTGGCCCTGGCCCGCCTCGCCCGACCGTTCGGCGACGACGCCTGGCCGCGCAAGAACCACCTCGAGTTCATCGATCCGCCGCAGCGGATCGCCGCCGGTCAGACGTTCGAGGTCGAGCTGCGCGACAAGGGGGGCCCGCCCCCGGCCGAGATCCGAATTCATTACCTGTACGACAACGACGGCCACGCCACGGAGGAAGTCGAGTCGATGCACTTGCTCGGCGGCGTGCCGGTTGCCCGCAAGGAAAACGTCGCCCGGCCGTTCAAGTACCGCGCCGAGGGAGGCGACGACCGCTCGATGGCCTGGATCTCGCTGGAGGTCGTCGAGCCGCCGCGAGTCGAATCGCTGCAGGCCACTTTGCATCCGCCGGCCTACACCGGCTGGCCGGTCGAACGAGTGGAGAACAACCTCAGCGCACTGCGCGGCACGCGCGTCGCTTTGGCCGGCAGCTCGACCAAACGGCTCACCCGGGCCGCCGTCCGCACCGGGGGCGCGGAGCCGATTCCTTGTGCGCTCGATGTCGACGGTTTTCTGTTCACGCTCCCGGCCGATGCGGCGGAGCCGTTCCTGATCGAAAACTCGGGCACGTATTCGTTCGAGTTGGTCGATACCGAAGGATTGATCGGCGGCGGCGACACGCAGTTCGAAATCCGCGCGGTGGCCGATCAGGCTCCCAGCGTTCAGATCGAGCAGCCCACCGCCACACTCTTCGTCACTCCCGCCGCCGTGGTGCAGATCAAAGTCGCCGCCAAGGACGACCTGGCCATTCACGAGATGGCCCTGCATTTCAGTCGCTCGGGCACGGCCGAAACGCCCGACAGCGTCGTGCCGCTCTACACGAGCCTGCCGGCGGTCGAACCGACGGCGGCCGGGCTGGCGGGGGGCGGCGGCGGCGATACGCGGGTGGTGGAATACTCCTGGGAAATCGGGCCGCTCGACTTGAAGCCCGGCAGCCAGGTCACGTTCTACGCCTCGGCCAGCGATTACCTGCCCCAGACGGGCCGTAGCACCGACCGGCGGCTGGTCGTCATCACGCCCCAAGAGCTCGAAGACCGCCTGGCCCAAAGGCAAGGGCTGATCCTGAGCGAGTTGCGGCGGGCCCTGAAAATGCAGCAAGACACGCGCGGCCAGACCGCCGCGATCGAGATTCAGCTCCGCGAAGTCGGCCGCCTCGGCAAGCAGGACATCGACCACGCCCAAGGCGCGGAACTAAGCCAGCGTCAGGTCACCCGGACGCTCACCAGTCCGACCGAGGGCGTGCCGGCTCAGATCAACGAGTTGCTCGCGGACCTGGAAAACAATCGCGTCGACAATGCCGACGTCGCCCGGCGGATGCAGGCGATGCTCGCCGAGATCGAGCGGCTGCAATCGGAGCATCTGGGGCCGATCGAGCATCACTGGACTTCGGCGATCAAAAGTGCCCAGGTCGATCTGGACGAAGCTGCGGCCGGCGGCGAGCCGAATCGCCCGCAGCGGCCGGACGTCGCCGCGAATCTGGAGCAGGTGGCCGCCAATCAAGACGAGGTGATCCGCTCGCTCGAATCGATGCTCGGCAATCTCGCCGAGTGGGACAGTTATCGCCGGTTCGGCCGCGACGTGGCCCAGATCGATCGCGAGCAGGAGGACCTGGAACGCGGCACGCGCCAGGCCGCCGGCAAAACGCTGGGCAAAGACCTCAAGGATCTCGATTCGCAGCAAATCGCCGAGTTGAAGAAGACCTCCGCCCGGCAGGCCGACCTGGCCCGCCGCTTCGACAAGCTGCTCCAGCAAATGGACGAGGCCCGCGGTCGGCTGGAGAGTTCCGATCCGCTGGCCGGGGCCACGCTGGCCGACGCCCTGCAATTGGCCCGCGAGCAGGGCACGAGCGGCCGCCATGCGCTCCGCCGGCGACCAGGTCGAGCGCAACCAGCTCGGCCAGGCTGGCCGCACCCAAGAGCAGGCCCGCAAGGATCTCGGCGAAATGCTCGACATCTTGGCCAACCGCCGCGAGCACGAGCTGGGCCGGTTGCTCAAGAAACTCCGCCAGGCCGAGCAAGAACTGGCCACCGCCCGCGAGCAGCTCCAGGGTCTGCGCAAGAAACAAGCCGAGGCCGCCGGCCAGCCCGCGGCGCCGAAGACCGAAGCCCAACAGCGCCAACTCGAGCGGCTCGCCCGCCAGCAGCGCGACTCTGGAGCAGCAGATCGAGCGGCTGGCTCGCAAGCTGGAACGGCTGCAGGCCGATCGCGCCGGTCGGGCCGCCCAAGCGGCCGCCGCCAAGCTCAGCCGCTCGGCCGGCGCGGCCGAAAAAGGGGACGGCGAGCGAGCCGATCAGCAATCCCGGCAGGCCGATCTCGACCTGGAACAGGCTCAGGAGCAGTTGGCTCAAAAGCGCAAGGAAGTCGAAGCCGATCTGGCCCGAGCGCAATTGGCCCGTTTGCAAGATGCCCTGAAGAGCCTGCACCAGCGCCAGCAGCAAGTGCTGGCCGAGACCGACCGGCTCGAGCAACTGCGGGCCGCCAAGGGCGAGCGGTCGCGGGCCGAAGCCTCGAGCGTCCACGCGGTCACCCGCGAGCAGAAGGCCCTGGAGGCCGAAGCCCGGGCTCAAGCCCAGAAGCTGTCCGCGGCCCAGGTCTTCGAGCTGGCGCTCTCGGCCGCGGCCGACGACATGGTTCGTGCCACCGGTCAGCTCGAGCGGGGCGAAACGGGCGCCGCGGCCCAGCGGGCCGAGCAAGACGCCGCCAGCCGCCTCGCGGCGCTGGTCGAAGTGCTCAAGCCCGCCAGCCAGAACAAGGGCAACAGCAAAGCGGGCGGGCAGGGGGGCGGCGACAAGCAAGCGGGCAGCAGCGACGCCATTCGCATGCTCTCGGAGCTCAAGCTGCTCAAATGGCTGCAAGAAGATCTAAATCGGCGCTTCCGCGATCTGCCGGAGCTGGCCGATCCGGAAGAGCGGGCCGCGCTGCAAGCTCAGCTCTCCCGCGAGCAAGGCCGCCTGGCGGATGTCGCCTTCCGGCTTTCCAAGCCCATCGAGGGCAACCCCGAGGACGATCCCGACCAGCTTCCCGATTTGCGCCGCACCGACGGCGACGACGCCGGCTCGACCGGCCGACCGCGCTCGTTGGAAGACGCATTGCTGCCCGCCGACGGAGAACCCTGATGATACGCCCACTCGCAGCCCGGTCCCTGCTTCGCGCACCGCGCCTGCTGTCGCTCGCCGCTCTGTCGCTCGCTGCACTGGGCTCGGCGATCCTGATCGCCGGTGGAAGCTTCCCGGCCCGCACGGCGCCGGGGACGAACCGGCAAAGCCCGCCGGTGCCAAGGCTCCCACCAGGCAGCCCGCCCCAGCCGCGCAAACCGGGCGTCCCGCCAAACCGGCCGCCCGCAAAACGCCCCCGGCCAACTCGCTCGACGCGGCCCTGCTGGAAGACCTGGACAACGACCTGCTCGAAGGGGTGAAGAACCTCCCGCCGGGGAAGAAGAACGAAAGCAAGAAGACCGACAGTCAGGACGCCGCGCCGACGGCAATGCTGCGGACGACCCCGAGCACGCGGACCAATCCGCCGGCGACGGCGCAAGTGCGGAGGATGAGATGCCCGCGGCCGGCGAAGCAGCGGACGAAGAACCGCTGATCCGGATCGGTCAGCAAATGCGGACCGCCGAAAAACTGATCGACCAGCGGCAGCAAGCCGAGCGGGCCGGGCGCAGTCCAGGATCAGATCCTCAGCGATCTGGCAGCCCTGATCAAGAAGATCGAGGAGCAGTCCCAGAACCAGAGCTCTTCTTCGGCGCAATGCCCCAATCCGCAGCCGCAGCCCTCGTCCCGCGAGCAGGTCAAGCAGCCCAAGTCGGGCTCGGGCAACCCGGGTACGCAGGCCAGCCAGAAGCCGGCCAAGGAAAGCACCGACCGGCTCGGCAAGAACGAATCGCAGAAGCCCGACGCCGAGTCGGTCCGCAACTTGCTCAAAGAGGCCTGGGGGCAGCTTCCGCCCCATGCCCGCGAGCAGATGCTGCAATCGCCCCCCGAGCAGTTCCTGCCCAAGTACGAGCTGCTGATCGAAAAATACTACAAGCGGCTGGCCGACCAGCAGCAAGCCAAGCCATAATAAGAGCCAATCCGAGAATGGTCGGGGACTGTCCCAGTTTTGCGAAGTAAAACGGGGCTGTCCCCCTCTCCGAGACTGTTCTCGGCTGGGCTCGCAAGCGTTCCGACCAGGCGCGAGGGAAATCCGCCATGCCGATGCTCAATCGACGGACGTTACTTGCCCAGGGCCTGGCGGCGGTGGCTTTCGGCGGCGGCTGGAGCCGCTGGGCCCGCGCCCAGGGCGACCCGGAAAAATCGGCCGTCGACCTGATCACGCCCGCCGCCGCCCGGGCAATCGATCGCGGGCTGGCCGTGCTCGCCCATCGCCAGGACGACGAGGGGGCCTTTGGCTCCGGCGGCTACAGCCGGAACGTGGCCGTCTGCGGTCTGGCCGGGATGGCCTTCATGGCCGCCGGCAGCACGCCCGGCCGCGGCCCCTACGGCCAGAACGTCGACCGCTGCGTCGATTTCATCCTGGCTAATACCCAGGAGAGCGGCTTCATCAACGTCTCGAACGCCAGCAGCCACGGCCCGATGTACGGCCACGGCTTCGCCACGCTGTTCCTGGCCGAATGTTACGGCATGACGATGCGCTCGGACATCCGCGAGAAGCTGTCCAAGGCCGTCAACCTGATTGTCAACACCCAAAACAGCGAAGGGGGCTGGCGCTACCAGCCCCAGCGCCGCGACGCGGACATCTCGGTCACGATCTGCCAGGTGATGGCCCTGCGGGCCGCCCGGAATGCCGGGTTGTTCGTCCCCCGCGAGACGATCGACCGCTGCACCGAATACGTCAAGCTCAGCCAGAATCCCGACGGCGGGTTCATGTACATGCTGCAAGGCGGCGGGCAGAGCGCCTTTCCGCGCTCGGCCGCCGGCGTGGTGGCCCTGTACAGCGCGGGCATCTACGAAGGCCCGGAGATCACCAAAGGGCTCGACTACCTGACGACCTTCTTGCCCCGCGGCAACGACTTCAACCGCGAAAGCCATTACTTCTACGGCCACTACTACGCGGTGCAGGCCATGTGGCACGCGGGCGGCGACTACTGGTCCCGCTGGTATCCGGCCGTTCGCGACGCCCTCGTCGCCCGGCAAGGGGACGACGGCACTTGGATGGACTCGATCTGCTCCGAGTACGGCACGGCGATGGCCTGCATCATCCTACAGATGCCCAACAACTACCTGCCGATCTTCCAGCGCTAGACCGGACCGCGAGACGCACCCCATGAACCGCACCGGCCGCCCTGGGGCGCGCATGCCTCGCGCAATCGCGCGGCGGATGCTGTCGGCGATCGGCCTCTGGCTCCTGCTGTTTGCCCCTGCGACGGCCGCGGCGCCCCTGGGCGAGGCGGTGCTGGCCGACGGCGAGACGTTTCGCGCCGCGCTCGGAGCGGTCGGTCCCGCCTGGAAGCTGCACTTCGAACTGTCCGGGGGCGCGGTCCGCGAAGTCGCGGCGGCCGATCTGGTGCGCTGGGGGGAATTCGTCGAGAAATCGACCGGCCCTCAGATTCTGCTGGCCGACGGCGGGCTGATCCTGGCCGACGTCCGGGAAATCGACCGCGAAAAACTGGCGCTCGATTCCGATCTGCTCGGAGCCGTCGCCCTGCGGCTGGATGCGGTGTCGGCGGTCTTGTTTCATCCCCCCAGCGATCGCCACCGCCGCGACCAGCTCGTGCGGCGGCTGCTGACGATCGGCGGCGAAAGCGATCGCCTGCTGCTCGACAACGGCGACGAACTGCCCGGCACCTTGGCCGCCCTCCACGACGACGCCGTGACGCTGGAAACCGGCGCCGGCAAGGTCGAGGTCGAGTTGGCCCGGGTCGCGGCTGTGGTCTGCAATCCCTCGCTCGCGCGGCCGGCCGGCAGTGGCGGATTGCGGGTGTTCGTCGGCCTCAAGGACGGCAGCCGCGTGCTGGCGAGCGGCCTGGCAACCGCCGGCCCGAAGGTCAGGCTGGAACTTGCCGCCGGCGTCACGCTTTCGCTCGACGGCGAGGCCATCGTGGCCCTCCAGCCGCTGGGTGGCAACGCCGTCTATCTCTCCGACCTCAAGCCGGCCAGCTACAAGCATATTCCCTTCCTGCAGCTTCGCTGGCCTTATCAAGCCGATCGCAATGTCGCGGCCGACTTGCTCCGGGCCGGCGGCAACCTGCGGCTCAAAGGGCTGGGCATGCACAGCGCCTCGCGGTTGACCTACAACCTCGACCGCGAATACCGCCGCCTCGACGCTGAACTGGCGATCGACGACGCGGCGGCCGGTTACGGCAGCGTGGTGTTTCGCGTCTTCGTCGACGAGGGCAACGGCACCTGGCTGCCCAAGTTCACCAGCGGAATCATCCGGGGTGGGCAGCCGCCCGAGCGGATGTCGGTCGAGATCGGCGGAGCCAAGCGGATCAGCCTGCTGGTGGAGTTCGCCGACCGCGGCGACGAGCGCGACGACGCCGACTGGCTGGACGCCCGACTGATTGCGTCGCCGGCGAGCCCGCAGTGATTGCCGGGAGCGGTTGCGACGTTGGACCCGCGCGGATGGCTTGCGTTTAGCGCCGCTTGCGGAGCTTGTCGAGCATGTCGGCAGCGGCCGACCGCGAGTCTTTGCTCCCTTGCTGCGGCATCTGGGGCAGCTTGCCGAACTTCTTGCCGCCGCCGCCGAAGAAGCCCTTCTTATCAGCCGCGGGCGGGGTGGCTTCTGCCGCCGGCGGAGCTGCCTCGGGCGCCGGCATCGGGTCCGCAACGAAGGCCTGCAACGGAGCCGACGGCCGAGGCACCGGATGGGCCGGCTGCGCGGCCGCCGGTGCCGGTGCCGGTTGAGCCGGCGCTGGCTTCGGTGCCGGTTTCGCGGCGGGGGCCGGGGCGACCGCGACCGCCGGCTTGGATGCCTCGGCCGGAGCTTTGGCCGCGGGCGCTGCCTTCGCCGCGGGTACTGCCTTTGCCGCGGGTACTGCCGGTTGAGCGACCCCACCGGGCTGAATCACCGTCGAAGTTCCAGCCGGCACGTCCAGTTCGAATTCGCGGGTGCTGCCAATGTCGATCTCGTCGGTGTCGGACGTGCGCATCATCTGCGTGTCCTGGGCCGCCGGATCGAGCACGATCGGTGCCGGCTCGTTCAGCCAGCGATCGACGTCCGGCTCGTCCTGCACGGCGGCACCGGCCGAGCGGGCGGCGGCTTCCTTGGCGTCGTGGACGGGGGGCTTCTTCTTGCCGCTCAGGGCCCCTTGCGTCACCTGGACCACGAATTCCAAGGGCCCGAGTCGCAATTGGTCGCCGTGCTTCAGCTCCTGCTCGCCAACGACGCGCTCGCTGTTGACGTAGGTGCCGTTCTTGCTGCCGAAGTCGCGCACCCCGAGATAGCCGTCCTCGATGATGACCACGCAGTGGTGGCGGCTGATCAAGTCGCTACCGGCGCGCAAATGGCAATCTTCGGCACGGCCGATCAGGAATTTCTTGCCCGGGATCGGTACATCCTGGCCGACGTTTTTTCCCTGGGTTACCCTGAGCTTGACATCCATAATCGCGACCGACTCCGCAATGAGACAGAATCAAATAACTCGAACGAGTGCGATGGATTAGGGTGTCTCATACGGACCCTGGCCCGGCCGGTTTTGCGAAGACCGGCCGCGCGCGCCGAGGACATTCCGCCGACGTTCAGGAACACGCCTCGATAATAGAAAAGATCGGACCGCCGGCGCTCTGTCCACCAGAGCATTATCACCGGATTGCGTGCCAAATACAATAATAAAAATCTTGCCCACGGCTGCCCAACACACCGCGGGTGGGTCGTTTCCGCGCGCTCCGAATTCGGCTGGCCAGGCGTCGCGCCTGCCATTTCCGGGCCGGGGGGCCCCCCGCGACGCGGCCGGCAAAGCCGCTCCAATCTGCCTCGCATCGCTGACCGGCAGCATCGCGGACCGGCGCGCCCTCGCCTCCGAGCGGGCGGGGACGTGAACGCCGGGCGGATAACCATCAGGCGACCGGCCTAGCGCTTGTGCGTCCAGCGCTCGTGGCCGTATTTCTCGGCCACCAGCTGCCGGGCTCGCTCCGCCTGGGCCGGCTCAACCTCGAATCGGACCAGATCCAAATCGAGACGGCGGCCGATCCCTTGCGACCAGGCGGCGATCAACTGCGGCGACTGATCCCGCACGGCCGGGTAATCCGCCAGGCCGCCGATTTCCGGCGCCAGCGGCGATCGCCCAAGCACCAGGCTGCCATGTTGCGACAGCGCCCCGCTGCGGCGGCGCTGGCGCTGCCGCAGATTTTCTCCTGGCCAGCCACCACATCGACCGCCGCCCGGCGCAAAAAACAGAGGAATGGTTCGCCACCCGGCGACCGAAAATCCGATGCCCCGGCCAGCCGTGCGGGAACGCCCCCAGCAGCCAGGGCGTCGATCAATGCCTCATGAACCGCCGTGTACAGCCAGGACGTATCCTCGGCCAGGGCGTGCTCGCCGGGCAGGGCCAGGCTGTAAGTCACTTCGTCGTCGTGCAAGATCGCGCCGCCGCCGCTGGCCCGTCGCACCACGGCCACCTGCCGGCTGGGCTCGTGCCTCAGCCGCTCGGCATAGGGCTGGAAGTAGCCGAGCGACAACGTGGCCGGCTGCCAAGCATAGAATCGCAGGACCGCACTGCCCGACTGGCCGGACCACTCGGCCAGGGCCTCATCGAGGGCCATGTTCCACGGCCCGTCGGCCGGACCTTCGACGATCAACCGACAGGTGCGCGGCATGGTCAGGGGGACGGGGCCGAGGGCGCGGCGGGTTTCTCGGCGCAACGACAATCGGCCGCCGGGCCGCCGCGACTTCATCGGGGCGGCTGACCGGCGTCGAATGCGGGGCCTCGTGGACCAGCTCGCCGGTCTCCTCGGTAATTCGGAACAGGGCGCCGGCAAAGGCGTCGAGCGTTTCCTTGCTCTCGGTTTCGGTCGGCTCGATCATCAAGGCTTCCTTGACGATCGGCGGAAAGTAGATCGTCGGGGCGTGGAAGCCGAAATCCAACAGCCGCTTGGCGATGTCGGTGGCCGAGATGCCGCGCTCGGCCTTGAGCGCCGCGCCGCTGGCCACGAACTCGTGCATGCAGCGATCCCCCTGCGGGACCGGAAAGATGTGCTTGACCTTGCTAAGCAGGTAGTTGGCATTGAGCACCGCGTTCTCGCTGACTCGCCTCAGTCCCTCGGGTCCATGGGTGCGGAGATAGCAATACGCCCGGACCAGCACGCCCACATTGCCGAAAAAGCTCCGCACCCGGCCGATCGACTTGGCCCGGCCATAATCGAGCCGATATCCGTCACCGGCGCGCGACACGGTCGGCGAGGGCAAATACGGATCGAGCACCGCGCTGACGGCGATCGGCCCGGCGCCCGGCCCGCCCCCGCCATGCGGGCCGCTGAACGTTTTGTGCGGGTTGAAATGCATCATGTCGGCGCCGAAATCTCCCGGCCGGGTAATGCCCAGGATGGCGTTCATGTTGGCCCCGTCCAGGTAGACCAGGCCGCCGGCCGCGTGAACCAGCTCGGTAATCCGGGCAATCGAGCGATCGAACATCCCCAGCGTGTTGGGATTGGTGATCATGAACACGGCGGTCCGCTCGCTGAGCTTGTTCGCCAGATCGTCCAAATCGACGAAGCCCTGGGGCGTGCTGCGGACGCTGGCAAACTCGAAACCGGCCAGGGCGGCACTGGCCGGATTGGTGCCGTGGGCGGAGTCGGGAGCCAGCACCTGAGTGCGCTGCTGCCCCTGATCGCGAAAGTATGCCGCCGCCACGAGCAGGGCCGCCATCTCCCCCTGCGCCCCGGCCGCGGGCTGCAGCGACACGGCCGGCAAGCCCGCAATTTCGGCCAACATCTGCTGCAATTCGAACAGGAGCTCGAGCATGCCCTGCAGCGTCGATTCGTCCTGGTAGGGATGCAGGTCGACGATCCCGGGCAGGCTCGCCAGCCGCTCGTTGCGCTTCGGGTTGTACTTCATCGTACAGGAACCGAGCGGATAGAAATGCGTGTCGACCGACATGTTCTGGGTCGACAGGTTGGTGAAGTGGCGGATGATTTCCGGCTCGGCCAACTCGGGCAGGGCAGGGGGCGCGGCGGCGAGCGCCGCAGGCGGCAGCAGCGCGTCGAGCGGCGCCACGGGCACGTCGCAGGCGGGGAGCAGCGCGGCCCGGCGACCGGGCTTGGAAAGCTCGAAGATCGGCTGAGTCGAACGAGTATTGCGCATCAGGACGTTTTTCCGAGGAGTGCAAACGGGAGAATTCAGCGAACGGCGAGGGCCGCGGCCAGACCTTCGATCTCGGCCCGGGTCCGCTTCTCGGTCACGCAGACCAGCAGCGAGTCGGCCAACTCGGGATACCAGCGGGCGAGCGGCACGCCGGCGAAGTAGCCCGCCTCCAGGGCCCGGCCGAGGCGTGCCTCGACGTCGCCGCCGGCAGCTCGCACCACGAACTCCTTGAAGAACGGCCGTTCGAACCGCAGCGGCAAGCCGGCTCGCTCGGCCAGTTGCCGGGCGGCGTAGTGCGCCTTCTGTAGCGAGAGCTGGGCCACTTCGGCCAGGCCTTGCGGGCCCAGCGCCGTCAGATAAACCGTCGCCCGCAGGGCCAGCAGACCCTGATTCGTGCAGATGTTGCTGGTGGCTTTTTCGCGGCGGATGTGCTGCTCGCGGGTTTGCAGCGTGAGCACCCAGCAGCGGCGGCCGCGGCGATCGACCGTTTCGCCGGCGATCCGGCCGGGCACGCGGCGGACAAACTCCTCGCGGCAGGCCAGAATGCCCAAGTACGGACCGCCGAACGCCATCGGACTGCCCAGCGATTGCCCTTCGGCCACGACGATGTCGGCCCCGCAGTCGCCGGGGCGCTTCAAGACGCCCAGGCTGATTGGATCGACGGCCGCGACCAGCAGCGCACCGGCGGCGTGCGTCGCGGCGGCGATCGCTTCGACCTCTTCCAGAGCGCCGAAGAAGTTCGGCTGCTGGACGACCACGCACGCCGTGTCGCCGTCGAGCGCTGCTTGCAAGTCGGCCGGCAGGAGCGACCCGTCGGGCACGTCGAGCGTCACCAGATCCAGCCCCAAGTGGGCGAGATACGTTGCCAGCACCTGGCGGTACTCGGGATGCAGGCTGCGCGGCACCACGATCCGCCGGCGGCCGGTCGCGTGGGCAGCCATCAGCACGGCCTCGGCCGTGGCGCTGGCGCCGTCGTACAGGCTGGCGTTCGACACATCCATGCCCGTCAGCCGGGTGATGAGCGTCTGGTACTCGAAAAACGCCAGCAAATTACCCTGACTGGCCTCCGGCTGATACGGGGTGTACGACGTGTAGAATTCGCCCCGCGAGGCGATCGTATCGACCACGGCCGGAATGAAATGGTCGTAGCTGCCCGCGCCGAGAAAGCAAACCTTCTCGCCCGCGGGCACGTTGCGCCGCGCCAGCTGCGTGAGCCGCTGAGTGAGCTCGAGCTCGGTCAAAGCCGGTGGAATCGCGAGCGGCCGGCCCAGCCGGAGCTCGGCTGGAATCGGACTGAACAACTCGTCGAGCGACTCAATGCCGATGGCGTCGAGCATTGCCCGCTGGTCTTCGGCCGTGTTGGCGATGTAGGGCATGAAACTTCCTGAAACGGGCGGCTGGCTGAATTCTAGCGCCGCGGCTGCGCCAGCCCAGGCTGGCTAACCAGCGAACGTGCGCTCACCGGGTTGGGCGATGGGATTCAGTGCCCTTCGCTTTCGCATTGTTGCTGATAGGCGGCGTAGTCGAGCAACTGCTCGACTTTGGCCCCGGCAGCCAAGCGGATCTTGACCAACCAGCCGCGTCCCAAGGGATCGTCGTGCAGCACCGCCAGGTTGCGGTCCAGCAATTGCCCGGTGCCGGGATCCTTGGTCGTCAGCATGGCATTGATCTCGATCACCTCGCCATCGACCGGGCTGTACAGGTCGCTGACCGCCTTGACCGATTCGACCTCGCCGAAGACGTCGCCGCGTTTGAGCTGGCGGCCGACCGCCGGCAGTTCGATGTAGACCAGGTCCGTCAGGGCCTCGACCGCGAAGGGCGAAATGCCGATGGTCGCCACACGGTTGTCCCCCTGGCCGTCGAGGTGGACCCATTCGTGCGTTTTGGCATAAAGCAGAGTCTCGGGCTTCACGGTTTTCTCCCTGAGGATGAACGCCGATAGAACGGCAAAGGGACGACGCGGCCGGCTCGGGGCGGCCGCGCAGATCGATCGAAACTTCGCTGCCCGGCGCCGCCCACTCGGGCCGCAAATAGCCCATGGCGATCGGCCGGCCCAGTGTCGGCGAGAACGTGCCGCTGGTGACTCGGCCGATTTCCGCGTCGCCGGCCAGCACGCGGTAACCCTCGCGCGGCACGCGGCTGCCCGTCAGTTGCCAGCCGACGCGCACCGGCCGGCTTGGTTCTTTCTTCAGACGGGCGAGCACCTCGCTACCCGGAAACGTCCGGCCATCGAGATCGACGGCGAACTCCAGCCCGGCTTCGAGTGGATCGATCGATTCGGTGAGCTCATGCCCGTAGAGCGGCATGGCCGCTTCGAGCCGCAAGGTATCGCGGGCGCCCAGGCCAGCGGCCATTCCCGCCAGCGGCGTGGCCGCCGCGATGAGCTGTTCCCACAGGGGCAGCGCCAGGTCCTGGGGCACGATGATTTCCCAGCCATCCTCGCCGGTGTAGCCGGTGCGGCTGACGAGCGCCGTGGCGGCGAGGTTTCCGGTGAGCGGGATCTCGCTGGCCCGGTAGTATTTCAGCTCGAGTGGCGCGGGGCCGAATCGCTCAGCGACAATTTGCCGTGCCTGTGGCCCCTGAACCGCGATCATGGCCGTCGCGGTCGACCGATCGACAATCTGCACGCCGGCCGGCGGCTGCTGAGCTGCGAGCCAGGCCAGGATCTTGGCCCGATTCGAAGCATTTACGACAACCAGCCAGCGATCGGCTGAATCGCTCGCCGGCGAGAGTCGATAGACGAGCACGTCGTCGAGGATCCCGCCGGCGTCGCTGGTTATCAGCGCGTAGCGAATCTGGCCCGGCTGCATGTCGGCCAGCCGCCGGGTGACGACACGGTCGAGAAATTCTCCCGCGCCGGTCCCGCTGACTGACAACCGGCCCATGTGCGAGATATCGAACAGGCCGATGGCCTGGCGGGTGGCTGCGTGCTCGGTGACGATCGAACTGTACTGGACGGGCATCGCCCAACCGGCGAAATCGACCAGCCGGGCGCCGTGGGCCTGGTGCCAGTCGTAGAGCGGCGTGTGAGCCAGGGAGTCTGCCATGCGTGCTGCTGCCGGCCGCACTCAGGCGGCGCAATATCCAATGGCCCGCTCCCGACCTCGCCGCGCGAGACATGCTTGCGCGGCCGCAGGTCCGGCCGGGTCGCCGATCAACGACTTTCGCCCCTTGGGGACCTATCCGATCCCGACGGCATTCGAAAGTCACAAGATGCCAAAAGAGTCGTGCCAGGGCTGCCGCATGGGCCGGCAGCGCGTGGCCCTTTATCGTGCCGTTATTGTATCGGCCGCCGGCCCGAGCGGGAGGGGGTGGAGGGTGGGCAGCGGCGGCAGATCGTCGCGAACGAATGCCAAAACGTTGATTTGGCCGCCCGCTGCGCGTATGGTAGCGCACGGTGCGACGCCGCGGCGGAAAAAACGGTGACGTTGTCCGCCCGCGGCTGCTGGAAGTTGCGCGGCGATCTCCCTGAACCCAGGCAAAGGCAAAATCATGACGGTCCGTCGAATCGCGGTGCTGGCCGGTCTGCTGTCGGCGATGGCGATCAGCAGGGCGCAGGCCCAATCCAAGCCGGCCAGTCCGCCGGCCATCACCCAGCCGATTCTGTTCAACACGCCCGAGGCCGATCAGATCATGGCCCAGCTGCAGATCTTTCCGGCCGACAATCCCTGGAACACCGACGTCTCGGCCTGGCCGGTGGCGGCCGATTCGGACCAGATCATCAGCTCGAT
This sequence comes from uncultured Planctomycetaceae bacterium, assembly GCA_963828155.1. Classification (GTDB taxonomy): domain Bacteria; phylum Planctomycetota; class Planctomycetia; order Pirellulales; family PALSA-1355; genus CAWCAX01. The sequence goes on along the minus strand of CAWHDQ010000001.1, from coordinate 353,170 downwards.
CGGCAAAACGAAGCCGCTGCGCTACAACCCCGACATGAACTTCGTGATCGTCCCGCCGAACCAGAAAAAGATCGACGTCAAACTGTCGGAGTACAACGAGGAATCCGACAAGGGCCCGTATCCCGTGCCCGACAACATGCCGATCGAGGGCTGGCCGGCAGCTTTCACGCGCGACGGCTCGGGCAAGCTGACGCTCGAAGACGTCCAGCGCGACAAGCTCAACCAGGGGGGCGATCGCCATGCGGTCGTGGTCGACCCGGGCAATCATCTGCTCTACGAGTTTTACGCGGCCAAGCGGGTCGGCTCGGGCTGGCAGGCCGCTCAGGCTTCGATCTTCGACCTGTCGTCGAACAAGCTGCGGCCCGACGGCTGGACCTCGACCGACGCCGCCGGCTTGCCGCTGCTGCCCTCGATCGTGCGGTACGACGAAATCCAGAAGGGCGAGATCAAGCACGCGCTACGGGTGACCGTGCGCAATTCGCGCCGGGCCTACGTCTATCCGGCCACGCATTATGCCAGCCAGAAGACCGATCCCAGCTTGCCGCGAATGGGCGAGCGAATTCGCCTGAAGCAGGACTTCGACACCTCCGGCTTCTCGCCGCCGGTGCAAACAATCCTCAAGGCCCTCAAGAAATACGGGATGCTCGTGGCCGACAACGGGATCGAATGGGCCATCTCGGTGGCCCCCGACGAGCGAATTCCCGTCTTGCACGAAGAGCTGCGGCGGGTGAACGGGGCGAATTTCGAAGTGGTCCGCCGACCGCAGTGAAGACGCTTAACGTTCACTGTGCCGCAGGCGGCGCCAGGAATCCCGAATATTTGCCCACAACGGAACTCCGCACCAAAAGCCTTGGCGTCGTGGCGGCAGTCATTCAGTGAACCGAAATGACCGCCGGGTCGAAAACCTGGATCTCCGGATAACGGGCGAAGTCCCGCCCATTGAACGTGAGTAGATGGGATACTCCGTGCCGCTGCATCGCTGCCACGATGCGAGCATCGTGGGTCGGCTTTCCCTGAACCAAGCCTGCGACGACGATCTTTTCCCAGCGTTCGAGAATCCCACGCTCGTCGCGCAACGGGGGAAACAACCGTTTAATCCAGCCGAGGCGATCTTCAGCTTGAGCTATCGAAAAGCCCAAGCCGTTCTGTTCAACCGAGCGTGTCGCGACGACCCAAAACTCGAACAGGCATTGCGGCACGGTTCTCAATTCGTGCCCCTTGTCCAAGAGGGATTCAACGGTGCGCGAAGCATCGCTGAACATCGCATGGCGAGGTTGGCAGAGACGCGCGAGGACGTTCGTGTCAACGAGGACTCTCATCCACCACGATCGTCGTAATTCGCGCTGCGGCTCAAGTCGGCCGCGGGATCGCCGTCGAACGACGTCGCCAGAAACTCGCGAAACTGTAGCTTCCAAGCGTCGCGCGACAGCGCGGGCCCAGCTTCCTCGACCGCCAGCTTGTCGTGAAGCGCCTCGAGCGCGAGCGACTCGATGTCCTTGCCGGTCGCGCAGGCCCGGGCGAGCAGCTTGGCCTCGATTTCAGGGCTCAGATGCAACATCAGATTCATAGCTTCAAGTCTATCATGCCCCGAACCGTTCATCCAGAATCGCCGCGAACGTTGCCAGGGCTGGCGCCGGATGCCGCCGATGGGGCCGCCCCCGTGTTGACGATCGGCTGGGCGTTGTGGTCGCTGCAGAGCACGACCATCAAGTTGCTGACCAGCGCCGCCTTGGACTCGGTGCTCAGCTCGACGATTTTGTTCTCGGTCAGGTGCTCGAGCGCCATCTGAACCATCGTGACTGCGCCTTCGACGATCTTTTGCCGGGCGGCGATGATCGCCGAGGCCTGCTGCCGGCGGAGCATCGCGGCCGCGATCTCGGGCGCGTAAGCCAGATGGCTGATCCGGGCTTCCAGCACTTCGACGCCCGCTTTCTTCAAGCGCTGCTGGATCTCGTTTTTCAAGTCGCCCGCGATCTCGGCCGTGTTGCCGCGGAGCGAGAGCTGCCCGTCCTGATGGGCGTCGTAGGGGTGCAGCGTGGCCAGGTTGCGGACGGCGGCCTCGGTTTGGACGTGGATGTACTGGGAATAATCGTCGACGTCGAACACCGCTTCGGCCGTGTCGACCACCTGCCAGACGACGATCGCGGCGATCTCGATCGGGTTGCCGTCGTGATCGTTGACCTTGAGCCGGTTACTTTCGAAATTGCGAACCCGGAGCGAGACCGTCGTCCGGGCGTAGAACGGGTTAGCCCAGTGAAAACCGCTTTCGCGGACCGTGCCGACGTACTGCCCGAAGAGTTGCAGGACTTGCGACTGATTCGGATTGACCACGAATAGCCCGCGGCTAGCGATCAGCGTCGCCAGCAAGAGCGGAATTGCCACGATCAACAGCGGCCCGCCGTGGCTCGCCACGATCAAGAGAATCGACACCGCCAGCGACGCCAGGAGAAATCCCGCGGCAGGCAGGCCCGGATACGTCGACCGCGATACTTCCTGACTCATTGGCGTCGGCTCCTACGCGCAGGCGGCGCGGAACTGTCGCACGCGAATGCGTGCTCTCTGGGGGTCCATTCGCTCGGCCGGCCCGAATCTTGGGGCCGATCCGACAGCGGTCTCGGAGAAGGGGACAGTCCCGGTTTGCGTCGCAAGCTCCGCAAAACTGGGACAGTCCCCGACCGGTCTCGGATCGGCTCTTAGCCGCGTTTGCCCTTGCGGCCCTTCTTTTTTCCGCGGACCTCGGCCTTGGTGCCGGAGGTTCCCTTGCGACCGCCAGTCTTCTTTTTGGCGGCGGCCCGGGCCTCGGCGGCCGGCGTGCTGTGCCGCCGGGCACGATCGGGCTGACCGCGGCCGACGATCCGGAAATCGAGCTCGCGGCGGTCGACGTCCACCCGGGCGACGCTCACCGAAACCCGGTCGCCCAGGCGGTAGCTGTTGCCGGAGCGACGCCCCGCCAGCGTGTGCGAGGCCCGGTCGAAGTGATAGTAGTCGTCTTGCAGCGACGAAACGTGAACCAGCCCTTCGGCCGGCAATTCGGTCCCTTGCGCGAACAGACCGAATTCTTCGACGCCGGTCACCACCGCCTCGAGCTGCTCGCCAATCCGGGTGCTGAGATAGTTGAGCAATTTGACCTTGGTCAGCTCGCGCTTCGGCGGCCTCGGCGCGGCGCTCGCGATCGCTGCAATGCTCGCCCAAGATCGCCAGCTCGCCAAACTCGTTGTGCGGCTTCTTGCCGGTCAGAACCGCATCGAGCAGGCGGTGAATGGTCAGATCCGGATAGCGGCGGATGGGCGAGGTGAAATGGCAGTAATGTTCGCTGGCCAGGGCGTAATGCCCCTCAACCTGCGGACTGTAGATCGCTCGCTGCAGGCTGCGAAGCACGGCGTAGTTGACCGCGTGCTCGGCCGGCTGACCGACCACGGCATACAGCAGCCGCTGCAACTCGAAGCGGCTCTCCAGGCTGTCGGTCACGAGGCCAAGACCGGCCACGAATTCGGTCAGGGCCTTGAGCTTCCGCGGGTCGGGGGCCTGGTGTACGCGGCGGAGGAAGTGCAGCTCGCGCTGATTGAGCAGCTCGGCCACCGCCTCGTTGGCCGCCAGCATGAATTCTTCGATGATCTGGTGGCTGACCGTGTTTTCGACCAGATGCGCGCCGGCGACCTGGCCCTGGCGGTCAAGATCGATCTTCACTTCGCGCATCGTCAGTTCGAGCGCGCCGCGAGCCAGTCGCCGTTGGCGGAGGATCATCGCCAACTCATGCATCCGGCCGACCAGACCGTGCACCTCGGGCGTGAGCTTTTCGCGCCACGGGGCCGGGTCGGCCAGGTACTCGTCGATCTCTTCGTAGGCGAACCGCCGCCGGCTGCGGATAGCCGAATTGGCCGCGTCGACCCCGACCGGAATGCCCTCGGGCGTGAATTCGATGAACACCGTCTTGGTGTACCGAACGCGGTCGGGCTGCAGGCTGGCCAGTCCGTTGGAAATGAGCTCGGGGAGCATCGGCAGCACGCGGTCGGGCAGATAGACGCTCGTGCCCCGGTGCATCGCCTCGCGATCGAGCGCCGTCCGCGGTCGCACGAAGTGCGAGACGTCGGCAATGTGTACGCCCAGCCGCCAATGCCCTTTCTCGATCCGCACCAGGCTGATCGCATCGTCGAAATCCCGGGCGTCGACCGGATCGATCGTGATGATCACTTCGCCGGTCAGATCGGTGCGGCCCGGGCCGATCGATTCGTCGAACTTTTCGGCCTCCAGCCGGGCCTCGTCGAGCGCGTCGGCGGCAAACTCCTCGGGCAGGCCGAACTCGCGGATGATCGAGAGCGTGTCGACGCCCGGAGTGCCCCGGGGGCCGAGCACCTCGGTGATCACCCCCTCGCCGTCCTGATACTGCGAGGGAAAGCGGATCATCTCGAGCACGACTTTGTCGTCGGGCTGGGCGTTCTTCGCCCGGGATCGCCAACCAGGATCGGCCGGTTGAACGGCTTGCCGTCGACTTGGACGAAGGCCGCCCCGGCCGACTCGAAATACGTGCCGACGAATTGATTGGTCTGGCGCTCGATGACGTCGACGATCTCGCCCTCGGGATTGGGGCGATGGCTGGCCCGCTTGGCCCTCAGCCGCACCAGCACCGTGTCGCCGCTCGAGGCGTCGCCGGCGTCCTTGGCGGCGATGTAGATGTCGTGGCGGCGATCGGCTCCGGGCACGCTGCCCGCCGGCCGCACGAAGCCGTAGCCCGAGTCGGTGCGGCGAAAGATGCCGGTGACGCGGTTGCGATCGGCGGGGCTCGATTCGCCCCGCGTGGCATGTACCAGGTGGCTGGCGCCATAGCGCAATTGGCCGCGCTTTACTAGCCGTTTGACTGCCCGTTTGAGATCCCGGGTCTGGTCCTCGTCCAGGCCGAGCCGCTTGGCGATGCCGCGGGGCTTGACCGGCTTGTACAGCGGGTCCTGCAGGTGACGGCCGCCAGAATCGCCTGTTCCAATTCGGGGCCAGTCATCTTAGCCGCCGTTTTCGCCGGGGGTCCAGCGGGACAGCGGGGCCGTGCCCTTGAACAGCTTGCGGCCCAGGTTCTGGTGGAAATTGGTCCAGCTGCTGTCGATGTTCGGATCGTCGACCATCAGCTGCTGGAACGAATGCAGCTTGGCATCGAGGTTGTCGAGCTGGTGCAGGGCCACCGCTTCGAGCGTCATCGGCAGCTTGGGGCTGCCGAATTCGTACTGCCCGTGATGGCTGACGATCATGTGCTTGAGCCGCAGCTGCAGCTCGACCGGCACCGGTTCGCCCGAGAGTTTTTCGGCTTCGGCAAACTTGCGGTCGAGGATGCCCACGGCCATGACCAGATGGCCGATCAGTTGCCCTTCGTCCGTATAGGAGAATTCGCGGTCGTAGGCCAGCTCGTCGATCTTGCCCATGTCGTGCAGGAACGCGCCCATCACGAGCAGATCGACATCGAGCGCCGGATACAGTCCGTCCAGCCGGCGAGAGAGATCCATCAGTCCGACGACGTGTTCCAGCAGGCCGCCAAGGTAGGCGTGATGGTTCTTGACGCCGGCCGGGGCTCGGCAGAACCTGCGCATGAACTCTTCGTCCATCAAGAAGCATTCGCCGAGGGTGCGCAAATGCGGATCGGCCAGGCGGCGCAGCTGGGCAGTCAGGCGCCCGAGCAGGGTGTCGATGGCCTTGCTATCGAGATTGAGGAAATCCTCGGGATTGACTTCGCTCGCCTGGGCCCTGGCGATCGACGTGGCGATCAGCTGGATCGTGCCCTGGAACAGCTGGGTCGAACCTTCGACCCGGACGTAGTCGCCGTTCTCGAACGCCCGATAGTCCTGCTCGCTGGCGTTCCACATCCGGGCGCTGATCGAGCCGCTGCGATCCGAGAGATCGATTTGCAGATAAAGATTGCCGTTGCGGTTGGGCGCAGTTGCTTCTCGGAAGCCAGGAACACCTGGTCGACCGACTCCTGGTGCCCCAACTGGCTGACGAAACGCCGCGTCATGGATTGCTTTCTGGCTACGAAAACCGGTGAACTTCCTGCCCCCTGCAAGAGTCTGGATTTTAGTGGATGGGCGCCGCGGCGAATAGTCGCGCCGCAGTGCCCGTTTCGCAGTGCCGGTGTGCTTTGCAAGCCGCCTCGCTGGAACAGAATCGAATCAGCCGCCGGGCCTGTCCTCGCCGCCCTAACGGCTGTTGCTCGCCGCGCGGCCGCTGGCCTAGAATGCGGTGCCTTTACGCCCCACCGCCAAGTGACCGCCCCCTCAGGAAGGATCCGCACCGTGCGCTGGAGTCAGACGCTCATCCCCACGCTCAAGGAAACGCCCGAAGGGGCCGAGATTCCCAGCCACGTGCTGATGGTCCGGGCCGGTCTGGTCAGCCAGCTGATGGCCGGCGCCTACACCTATCTGCCGCTCGGGCTGCGGGCGCTCAAGAAAGCCGAGCGGATCGTTCGCGAAGAAATGGACCGGGCCGGGGCCGTCGAGCTGCTGATGCCGGCCCTGACGCCGATTTCGCTCTGGCAGCGGACCGGCCGGATCGAGTCGTTCGGCAACGTGCTGATCAAGTTCGAAGTCCGCCGCCAGAACAAGCAAGTGCCCCTGGCGCTGGGCCCCACGCACGAAGAAGTCGTCACCGACCTGGTCTCGCGGTACGTCTCCAGTTATCGCCAACTGCCGGTCACGCTCTATCAGATTCAGACCAAGTTTCGCAACGAGGAACGGCCGCGGTTCGGCGTGCTGCGGACCAGCGAATTCATCATGAAGGACGCCTACAGCTTCGACACTTCGGTCGAGGGCTTAACGCCAGCTACGACAAGATGTACCAGGCCTATTGCCGGATCTTCGACCGCGCGGGCTTGAACTACCTGGCCGTCGAAGCCGAGAGCGGGCCGATCGGCGGCGATGCCAGCCACGAGTTCATGGTTCCCAGCCCCAACGGCGAAGACCGGATCGTCCGCTGTCCCAATTGCAATTACGCCGCCAACCTGGAACGGGCCGAGACGGGCAAGAGCCGCCGCCCGCAGTCGCCGACTGCCGACGCCGCGCTCAAGCCGCTGACAAAAATCGACACGCCCAACGTCGGCAGCATCGAGCAGGTGAGCAAGCTGCTCAAATGCAAACCGCATCAGATGATCAAAACCCTGATCTACCAGGCCGACGGCAAACCGGTGGCCGTGCTGGTTCGCGGCGATCACGAAGCGAACGAAGGCAAGATCCGCCGGGCACTGGCCGCCAAACTGCTCGCACTGGCCGAGCCTGAGGTGATTCAGGACGTGACCAAGGCGCCGGTCGGCTTCGCCGGCCCGGTGGGCTTGTCGATTCCCGTTTGGGCGGACTTCGACGTCCTCGCCCTGCGCAATGCGATCACCGGCGCCAATGAGGCCGACAAGCACTACGTCGGGGTGAACCTGGGGCGCGACTACCAGATTCCCGAGGCTCAGGTTGCCGACCTGCGCAACGCCGGCGGCGACGATCCGTGCCCCAAATGCGAAACCAAAATGGAGCTGAAGCAGGCGATCGAAGTCGGCCATGTGTTCAAGCTGGGCACCAAGTACTCCGACGCGCTCGAGGCCAAATTTCTCGACGATCACGAGCAGCAGCACACGATCATCATGGGCTGCTACGGCATCGGCGTGAACCGGATCATCGCCGCGCTGATCGAAACCAGCCACGACGAGAATGGCATCGTCTGGCCGATGTCGCTGGCCCCTTACGAAGTCATCGTTACGCCGCTCAACGTCAAGGAAGAGGCCGTGATGCAGGCCGCCGAGAAGCTCTACGCCGAATTGCAAGCCGCCGGCGTCGACGTGCTGCTGGACGATCGCGACCAGCGGCCGGGCGTCAAATTCAAGGACGCCGACCTGATCGGCATTCCGCTGCGCGTGGTGGTCGGCGGGCGGAGCTTGACCAGCGGCCAGCTGGAGCTCAAGTGGCGCTGGCAGCCCGAAGCGCAATCGACTCCGCTTGACGGCGCTGCGGTAAAGATTGCCGAGTTAATCGCCGAGCAGAGGCTATTAGCGAAGGCCACAACACAGCCAAACACCAGCGCGTCGTCCGTGCCGATTCGCTAAGAGGCTGCCAAAAAACCGCAAATCAGAACACGACTGAATTGGCATAGAATTGGCCCGGCCATAACAGCCCCCTTGTCCGTTTCACAAGGAGAACTGTCATGGCGGACGCTTGTATGCCGGAGAAGTTTTATGAGTTGGCACGTCCGATGTTGCCTGCTGAGAAGGAGATCGGCCCCAAGGGGGGCCGGCCACCGACCGGGCATCGCACCGTGCTGAAGGTCATTTGGTTCGTGCTTGTCACAGGCTGTCGTTGGAAGGAGGTGCCCCAGGAGATGGGCTGCTGTGGCGAAACCGCACGCACCCGGTTGCAAGCTTGGGAGCGCGCAGGGATTTGGAATCAGCTGCATCACTTGTTCTTGACCATGTTGAATCACGAAAAGCAACTGCACTTGGAGACGGCCGTCATCGACTCGACTCAGGTGCGTGCGTTCGGTGGAGGAGATGCCACGGGCCCAAGTCCTGTCGATCGCCGGAAAAAAGGGACGAAATTCACGCTGCTGGTCGATCGCGACGGCGTGCCGCTGGTGATTCGTGCGGCTCCGGCCAACTCCAGCGACCATTGCGAGATCCTGCCGGCCGTGGTCGACTTCCCGGAGATCGGCGGCAAGCGTGGGCGGCCGCGAAACCATCCCCAGAAGTTGTACGCCGACGCGGGATATGACTGCGAAGCCACGCGGATCGTGCTCCGCTGGCTGGGCATTGAACCGCACATTCGACATCGCACAGGGGATCACGGCAGTCATCTCGGTCGCGTACGCTGGGTCGTGGAACGCACCATCAGTTGGGTCAAAGGTCTACGCCGCATGCGAGTCCGCTACGATCGATCAGATACTTCAATTGACGCCTGGACGAGTATCGCCGCGGCCGTCATCTGCTTACACATCCTCACGGAAACCGTCTCGTAGGCTCGCAGAGTACTGACTTTTATTTACGCCGGTTTTTTGGCAGCCTGTAAGGTCACTTCGCAGAAGTCTGCGCCGCAGATCCGATCGGGCGACCCTTGAAATGCATCGACTGATTTGCTTACAGCTGTATACCGCGGCGATTGTGTTCGCGCTTTATTTGCTGTTCATTGCATCCGAGCAGACTGCCCTGGTAGGCATTTACTTCGTCAGCGTGAGCCTGCCTGCGCTGCTGACTGTGGGTGCCATGAATTTCGGCCCGGCCGGCCGCACGTTCTGCATCGGAGGGCTCTTCCCGACGGCGATCATGATGTTCGCATTCGCCGCGCACTTCAACGTGCTAATGAGCGGGGCCACAGGCCTATACGTCATCGACCCACTCGGCTCACGTTGGGCTTGGCTACCCGGCTCGTTTCGTCTTCACATGCAATTCGTAGTCGAATTGGCGGGCCTGACCTGGGTAATGTGCATATTGGTCGGGCTGATGGCCGTCAGTTTTCGCTGGTTGATCATCAAGGGCAAACAGCCCGCCAGACAGCGACCTGAGTAACCGGCGGAAGATACTATTCATGGGTGATCTCCGCCGCGTCGAGCCGGTGCTGCCGATCACGGCGGCGTTCAGCCACCATGATGCGGCGCTCGATTGGGCTCGCGAGCGGACGGCGCAGGCTTGGGGGCCGGTGGCGCTCGAAAGCCCCCGATTCGAGTTCGCCGAGACCGACTATTACCGGCCCACCATGGGCGGGCCGATCCAGATTGTGTTTTGGGCCTTCGAGCGGCTGGTCGACCCCGGCACGCTGCCCGAGATCAAGCTCCAGGCAAATGCCTGGGAGGCAGAGTATGCTGGACTGGGCTGGCACGGCGAGCCGCGTCCGCTGAACCTCGATCCGGGCTACATCACCAGCGCCAAGCTGGTGCTGGCCTCGACCAAGGATCACGCCCATCGGATTTATCTGAGCCGCGGCATCTTCGCGGAGGTGACCTTGTACTACAAAGATCGCAGCTGGCAGCATCGCGAGTTCACCTTTCCGAACTATCGCCGCCCCGATTACCAGGCCTTCTTCAGCCAGTGCCGCGATTACCTCCGCGAGGCCCTGCGGCATCGGGATCTGAGCTGATGGTCTGGTTCGTCGCCGGCGCGGTACTGCCTGCCTTTTTGATCGCGCTTCTGGCCGGCTTCGCCGTGCGGCGATTGGCTCCGCGGATCCGGCTGGTCGACGTGCCCGGCGGCCGCAAGGCCCACGCCCGGGTCGTGCCGCTGGGGGGCGGATTGGCGATCTGGCTGGGCGTGGTCGGAACCTTTGCCCTCGGTCAGGCCGCGCTGGCGGTCTGGTTGCCGGCCGATTCGTCGCCGACGGCGAGCGCTGGCCAACAACAATCGATCGCACGGGCGGAGAAGTCGGCCGCCGGCGGGCTTGGCGGCCTAGGGCAGCTCGCCCGCACTCATGCGGCCGGACTACGAATGCGGGCGGCCGATCTGTGGGCCCTGCTGGCCGCCGCCACCGCCGTGATGCTGCTCGGCCTAGCCGATGATTTGCGGTCGCTCGATTGGCGGCTGCGGCTGGCGGTCGAAACACTGCTGGCCGCACTCATCGTTTTCGGCAAGGGCTGGCGGCTGACGCTGTTCGTCGATGCTCCGCTGGCGACCGGAGCGGCGAGCGTCGTCTGGATCGTGCTGCTGGTCAACTCATTCAACATGCTCGACAACATGGACGGCTTGTCGGCCGGCCTGGGCACGATCGCCGCCGGCCTGCTGGCGGCCGTACTGCTGATCGCCCCCAATCCGGTGACACACGGACCCCAGCTATTCGTGGCCGGATTCTTGCTGGTGCTGGCCGGAGCGATGGCCGGGTTCCTGTGGCACAATCGCCCGCCGGCGCGGCTATTCATGGGCGATGCCGGCAGTTACTTCATCGGCTTCTGCCTGGGCGCGGCCACGATTCTGGCCACGTTCAGCGGCGGCAGCCTGCCGCGGCATGCGATCCTGGCGCCTTTGTGCGTGCTGGCCGTGCCGCTGTATGATACGGTATCGGTCGTCTGGATTCGCTTGCGGGCCGGTCGCAGCCCGTTCGCCGCCGATCGTTGTCACTTCTCGCATCGGCTGGTCGACCTGGGGCTCAGCCCACGGCAGGCCGTGCTGTCCATTTACCTGGCCAGCGCCACCTGCGGCTTCGGCGCGCTGCTGTTGCACCAGGTCAATGGGGTCGGTGCCCTGACGATCGGTCTGGTCGTGCTGGCGGTGCTGACCTTGATCGCGATTTTGGAAGCCACGGCCCGGCGTAAACTCAAATCCTGAACGTCGGGCTCCCGAGCCACGCATGACAAAGCACCGTACCAGCGCCGAACCGCGGACTCCGGCGATGCGCCTGCCCGCTGTTTTCTTGGGTGTACTGCTGGCGATCTGCGTCGGACGGGTGCTGTTGCCTGGCGAGGGCGTTTCGTGGCTGGGCGACGGTCAGCCGTTCAACATGCTGCTCATGGCGCTGGCGGTGCTGGTGTCGCTGTCCGCGGTGAATACGGGCGGACTCTCGGCCCGCTGGACGCCGACGGACGTAGCTGTTCTGGCGGTGTGGCTCTGCTACGCGGCCAGCGCGCTGCGGGCAGCCGTTTATGCCAGCCCCCGGCCCGCACTGAACATGCTCTGGGAATGGACGGCGCTGGCGACCGTATATTTTCTGGTTCGGCAATTGGCCCGGACCGCGACGCAGCAGCGCACCCTGGTTGGGGCGATGTTGGCCCTGGCGGTGGCGCTCTCGCGCACGGCTATTGGCAGTTTTTCGTGAGCATGCCGGCCGATCGGGCCGAGTACGCCCGCGATCCGGACGCGATGCTCCGCCGCAACGACATGCACTACGCCCGGGGTTCGGTCGAGCGGCAGCAATTCGAAAACCGCCTGCACAGCACCGAGCCATTGGCCACGTTTGCCTTGGCCAATTCGCTGGCCGGTTTTCTGCTGGTCTGGCTGCTGATGGCTTGCGGCGTCGCCGCGGCATTTTGGGTCGCGAGCCGGACAAGTGCCGACGAAGCAGCACCGGCGGCAGGCCGCGGGCCCCCCGACACGGCAAAGCGGGATGCCGGCACTCGCCGCGCGTGGCTGCCTTGGCCCTGGCGATCGTGGCGATCGGCGGCTGTCTGCTGCTCACCAAGAGCCGCAGCGGCTACATCGCGACGGCGCTCGGCCTGGCGCTGTTGCCAATCGCGCTGCCCGAGCTGCGCCGCCGGATGCCCTGGCGGCTGATTGCCGGAGGATTCGTCGTGGCCGGACTGCTCGTGGGCGGGGCGATCGCCGCCGGAAGCCTCGACCGCGAAGTCCTCACGCAGGCCGGCAAGTCGCTCGGCTATCGGCTCGAGTATCGGCAGGCGACGTTGGCAATGATTCGCGAACAACCCTGGTTCGGCTGCGGGCCGGGCAATTTCCAGGACGCGTACATGCGCTACAAACTGCCTCAGGCCAGCGAAGAGATCCAGGACCCGCACAACTTCCTGTTGGAGATTTGGGGAACTGCCGGAACTCCTGCGCTGGTGGCGCTGACTGGCATTGCTCGCGACATTCTTTTGGCAATGCGCCCGCCGACGGGCGGCCGAGGCGAGCAGCGAGGAGCCGGGCACGCCGCCAACGGGGCCGAGCCTGATCCCGTTTGCCGGCGCGGCCTGCGGGCTGGCCGTGGCGCATTTCGTCGGTCCTTTGGTTCAATTGTCGTTCGACGCCGAGTTGGCCTGGGCAGCGCTGGCGATCGGCGCCGCGGCGATTTGGGGCTTCTGGCCCTGGATTGGCCGCGGTCCGCTGCCGGCCGCATTGCCGCCGCTGGTACTTCTCGCATTGTCGGTCCATTTGCTGGCCTCGGGCGGAATCACGATTCCGGGCGTGGCCTCCAGCTACTGGATCGTGCTGGCCTTAGGGGTAAATCAAACGGCGGGCGCCTATCGCGCCGCGGACCGGCTGCCCGGCAAAACTCCCTGGGGCAGCATCGTCGCGATGGCCGCGGCCGCCTCGCTGGCCACGGGTTGTTACATCACGGCCTATGGGCCGGTGCTCCGCGCCAATGCGGCGATGTACCGGGCGAATGACGCCCGCGACCGCGATCCGCGCCACGTCGAACTAGCTCTCATCGAAGCGGCCGCGGCCGACCCGCTGGCGTACCTGCCGCGGCAGACGCTGGCCGAGTTCGACTTCGAGCGGCTGGAAAAAAAGGGCGACGATCCGCAAGCCCGCGAGCAATTCGCGGCGGAGCTGCAAGCGCTCCTGCGGTTGCGACCGCAATCGGCCGCGGCCTATCGGCAGGCGGGCCAATGGGCACTGGCGGTCTATCAGGCTAGCGGCGATCGGGACTTCGCCCGCCAGGCCCGCGAGTTCTACGAAAAAGCGACCGAGTTGTACCCGAACAGCGCCGCCACTGCCGCCGATTGGGCGCTGGCGCTGGCCGCTCTGCACGAGGCGGACGAAGCCCGCGCAGCGGCCCGCCGAGCGTTGGCGCTCGATGCCCTGATGCCGCACGCCGACAAGCGGCTGGGGGAGCGGCTGGTCGAGCGTTTGCAGGCCCTGGAAAGCGGATCCCATCCGCCCGATCAGACCCCCGACTCGCGTTGACGCTGGTCGCGAAAAACCCCTACAATCGCGGTAGCGTTGCCCTGGCACCCGGCGTGCTGGCGCAGCCGACTTTTCACCCGAATTCCTGGGTTTTGCAAGCAGGCACAGTCGAACGATGCGCGTCGGGCTGATCGCTGTCGTCGCGGTGTTATTGGGTACGGCAATTGGGGCCGGCGTCAGCTGGGCCCGGCTCAGCCGCGCACCCGATTTTTCACCCGACTTCGATTTCGTCACGTCCGCCAGTGCCACGGCGGGCACGACGCTCCCACCGGTGGGCCCGCAACCCGTGGCCGTGACCGATAGCGAGGAGCACGACTTCGGCCTCGTCGAGCGGAACCGCGTGGTCGAGCATGCGTTCCACTTCACCAATCGGGGCGACGGGCCGCTGGAGCTCAAGTCGGGCGGCACGACGTGCCTCAAGTGTACCGTGAGCAAGCTCCCCGATTCGGCGATTCTGCCGGGCGAATCGGCCGACGTGATCGTGCAGTACAACGCCTCGATCGATTCGCCCCATTTCCGCCAGAGCGCCACGATCCTGACCAATGATCCGCAGCGGCCCCGGGTGGCGCTGACCGTGCTGGGCAAGGTGGCCTCGTCCTACTCGGTCGAGCCCGCTTCGATCGTGTTCAGCAAGGTGTCGGCCGGGGCAAGCGATTCGACCACGACCCGTGTGGTTTCCTACCTGGCGGACGATTTCCAGATCGATTCGACCCGCTTCGCCGACGCCGATACGGCCGACTTCTTCCGGGCCAGCGTGTCCCCGATTGCCGGCGACGAGTTGACCGAACCGCACGCCAAGCGGGGCTACCTCGTCAGCGTGACGGTCGAGCCCGGCCTGCCGCTCGGGCCATTCCGCCAGTTGCTCGTGCTGGCGACCAATCTCGCGAATCTGCCTGAGCTCGCGATCCCGATCGAGGGGAACGTGGTGAGCAACATTTCGCTCGCCGGTCCCGGTTGGGACCGCGAGCATGGCGTGCTGATGCTGGGCATCGTCCGCAGCGCCGAGGGCTTGCGGCGGAACTTGCAGATTCTGATCCACGGCGAGCAGCGGCACGACGTGCAGGTGACGGTCGGCCGCGCGACACCCGACTTCCTCCACGTCGAGCTGGGCGAACCGATCGAAGCGGGTTCGGGCTCGACGGTCCGCATCCCGCTTTCGATCATCGTTCCCCCCGGATCGCCGGACGTGAACTATCTCGGCGTGACCGGCAAAATGGGCGAAGTGATCCTCGAAACCAATCATCCCGAGGCCCGGCAGATACGCATGCTGATCCAGCTGGCCGTCGAGCCCTGAGGCGGCGGCTCCCGGCAGGCTGGCAAGTCTGGCGGGAAGACACAGCAGGCGGCAGGGTAGGGCCGTCTCGCCAAACAGCAGTCTCCAGCCGGGCAGGCGTTTTCCCAGCGCACGCGACCACCGACGAACGATTCCCGCCGCGGCCCGCCCGCGAGCAATGCCAAGGACTGGCCACTCCCAATTTCCAACGGATTTGAAATGAAACCGCAGCCCGGGCCCCGCCGCTATCTGGTTCTTGCCCTGCTTCTGCTGGTGCCGCTGGCGCTGGCCGCCCGCCGCTCAGCCACCGGCGAGGGCAAGCCCGACGCCGAGAAGTTCGACCCCGAGAAGGTGAACGGCAAGTTCTTCGAGAACTGGCCCAAGCCCGACCTGGCGATCCTGATTACGGGCCGCCAGGACGGCTACATCGAGCCCTGCGGCTGCGCGGGATTGGAAAACCAAAAGGGCGGGATCGGCCGCCGCCACGCCCTGGTCAAGCAGCTCGCGGCCGACGGCTGGCCGCTGTTGGGCGTCGACGCCGGTGGCCTGGTTCACCGCTTCGGCCGGCAGGCGGAAATCAAGTTTGCAATCTCGGCCCAGGCCCTCAAAGCGATGGGCTACCAGGCCGTGGGCTTCAGCGCCACCGATCTGCGGCTCTCGGGGGGCGAAATCGCGGCGGTGGTCTCGGAGGACGAGATCTTCGTATCGGCCGACGTCAACGTGTTCGACCTGATCCCGCGGACCAAGATCGTCAAGATGGCCGGTCGCACGATCGGCATCACGTCGGTGCTGGGGGACACATATCAAAAGGCAATCAACAATCCCGACGTCACGCTCAAGCCCGCCGCCAAATCGCTCCAGCCCGTGCTGGAAGAACTGAAACAGTGCGACATGCGGATCCTGCTGGCCAACGCCACGCTGGAAGAATCCAAGGCGCTGGCCAAGCAGTTTCCCCAGTTCGAGATCGTCGTCACGACCGACGGCGGCGACGAACCGCCCAATCGCCCGACCCGCGTGGGCACCAGCGACCTGATCGAGGTTGGCCACAAGGGCATGTATGCCGTCGTGCTCGGGCTGTACAACGATCCCAAGCAGCGAACCAGGTATCAGCGCGTCGCGCTCGACTCGCGCTACTCCGTCACGCCCGAGATGAAGGCCCTGATGACCAATTACCAGGCCCAGCTGCACGCCCTGGGCTGGCAGGGCTTAGGGCTGAAGGCCGCGCCCATCCGCGCGGCTCGGCTCAGGACAAATCCTGGGGGCAGTATGCCGGCGTCAAGAGCTGCCAGGCGTGCCATGAGGAGGCGTACAAGATCTGGCAGGAGTCGAAGCACGCCCACGCCACGACCACCCTCGAAGGCCTGAAACCGCCCCGGCAGTTCGATCCAGAGTGCATCAGCTGCCACGCGACCGGCTGGAATCCTAAGGAGTTCTTTCCCTACGCCACCGGCTTTACCAGCAGCAAACAGACGCCGGAGTTGGCTCAGAACACCTGCGAGAACTGCCACGGGCCCGCCAAGGCCCACGTTGCGGCCGAGCAGGGCCAGGACAAGAAGCTGCAAGCCGAATTGCGGGCCCTGGTCCGCGTCTCCAAAGAACAGGTCTGCATCACCTGTCACGACGGCGACAACGACCCGTTCTTCGACATGAAGACCTACTGGCCGCAGATCGAGCATTGATCCGCGCCGGTCAACTCTGCCGGAATTCATTCACCGCGGGGCACGCAGAGGGTCGATTCCCACTGCCGCCGCCGGGTGGCCGCTTGCTCGGGGAATAAAAGTGCGCGACGCTGCGCGATGCGTATGTCAGCGATGTCTCGCATGTTGTTTCCTCCGGAGTGCGGATGCGCCGCTGCTCGCAATGCGCTGCCCGATCTGGGTCCTGACGCTGCTTCTCCCAACGGTGCTGGCCGCCAGTACCCCGGCGATCGATGCTCCCGGAGAACGCATCCGGCTCGCGCGAGACGAAGTAATGCGGCGCGTGGAGGAAGCTCCGCAGTCGATCAACACGCTGCAACTGAGTTCGGTCGCAGCGCTGGTGGTTGAATATGAGCGGGGACGGAATCTGTTTCGGCGAGGCGACACGAGCCGGGGCGCGGCGGCTCTGGAAGAGTTCTTGCAGCAGGCCGACACGTTCCTATCTCAGCCACGGCACGTGCGCGGGCGGATTCGCGAGATTCGCGGCGCACACGAGGCTGCGATGCTGCTCTGGCAGCATTACGAGGCCGCGGGTCATCTCGACGAGGCCGTCAGATTCGCCCGGGTCGCGGTAACGAAACACCGTCGGGGACAATTTTGTGGCAACGACGACTCATCCGCGCACCGGGCGCTCCAATTCGCCGATTTGTTGCGCCGAGCGGGCCAGCTCGACGAGGCACGGGCTGTTTGCCAGCCGCTCCTGAGTTATACGTCGTTGAACCTCAAGAACCCCGTCCCGTCGTTGGCGTTGGAGCTGACCGTGCGAATCGAGCTGCAACAATTCTCAGAGTCGCTCGAATGGCCGGTCCCTTGACGGGCTGCTACCAGATTCGCCCCGTGGTCGGCCGCTCAGGGTGCCGGCGACGACGGGACATTGCTCAGCAGAGATGACGCAGAGCACGCGCTGCCCACCTGTTTTTGCCTCCGCGATCCTCCGCGGCCTCTGCGGCGAGACAAATGCCGCCGCATCGTGCAGCCGCGGCGCCGGAATGAGGCCGTTCGGCTGGATGTCTGCCGAACGGGCTCAGCCCTTGATCTCGGCCAGCGCTTCGTCGGGGATGTTGAAATTGGCCGAGACGCTCTGCACATCGTCGTGATCGTCCAGCCGCTCCATCATCGCCAGGACCTTGCGACCACTGTCCACGTCCAGGTCGACGGTCGAGCTGGGCACCCGGGCAATCTCGCGCAGTTCAGGCTCGATGCCCTTGGCCTCCAGCGCCGCGCCCACCTCGCCGAATTTGGCTGGGTCGCAGGTGATTTCGAACTTGTCGTCGAGCCGCTTCACGTCGTCGGCGCCCGCTTCGAGGGCGTATTCCAACAGCGTGTCCTCGTCGATCTTGTCGGCTGCGACCAGGAACATGCCCTTCCGCTCGAACATCCAGGCGACGCAACCGGTGGCCCCCAGCTTGCCGTCGGCCAGCTCGAAGATCTTGCGGATTTCGCCGGCCGTGCGATTGCGGTTGTCGGTCAGGATTTCGCAGAGCACGGCCACGCCGGCCGGCCCGTAGCCCTCGTAGAGGACCTCTTCCAGCGAATCGCTTTGGATTTCGCCGGTGCCGCGCTTGATCGCCCGTTCGATGTTGTCCTTGGGCAGACTGACGGCCTTGGCGGCATCGATGGCGTAGCGGAGGCGGAGGTTAGTGTCGACGTCGCCGCCGCCCATCTTGGCGGCCTGGATGATTGCCTTGGAGAGCTTGCTCCAGAGCTTGCCCCGCTTCTTGTCGATCGCGGCCTTTTTGTAGGCGATGTTCGCCCAATGGGAATGACCGGCCATATGCGTGTCTCTCGCTGAAGATCCGGAACTCAATCCGGGGGAATGTTTCGGTATGGCAATAAAACAGTCAAATCGGGACCGTTGGCCGCTCGCGGGTATACCCGAGCAATGCGCCGCAGGGCAAGGGGGGCCGCCTGCGCCGCGAGCAGCCGAGCGGCAACACGGCCAGCGTCGTCCGTTACGAGGGCTTGGCCTGGGCCCGGTCGAGCTTTTCCTGGGTCTGGCGGCGCTTGGACTGTTCGTCTTCCTTGTCGAAGGCGGCGACGGCCTTGGTCCAGGCCGCCACGGCCGCGGCGGCGTCGCCCTTGGCCGCCAGGGCATCGCCCAAGTGGTCGAGCACGACGCCGTCGGGCTTCTCGACGCCGGCAGCCGCTTGCAACTCGGTGACGGCCTCGCCGGTGCGGCCCAGGCGGAACAGAACCCAGCCCAGGCTGTCGCGATAGGCCATGTTCTTGGGCTCGGCGGCAACCGCTTCGCGGAGCATGGCCAGGGCCCGCTCCAGGTGCTTGTTTTCGTCGGCCCAGAGGTAGCCCAGGTCGTTGAGTGCGCCGATGTCGCCGGGGAACTCGTCCAGCACTTCCTCGAGCCACTCTTCGGCCCGGGGCAGGTCGCCCGCGATCACTTCGATGTTCGACAGCACCAGCCGGGCATCGTGCAGCACGTCGCGAGTGTCGGTCGAATCGAAATTGGCGCCAAACCGGCGGAGCAATTCGGCATAGGCCACGCGGGCGTCGTCGTAGCGTTTGGCGTGGTACAGAATCCAGCCGATGCGGCTGGCAAAGCGGGCCGAGTCGGGCTGCAATTCGGCTGCCCGGCGGGCCTCGGCCAGGGCCGCGTCGGTTTGGCCGTCCATCGCCAGTCCGCCGGCCAGGTAAAAGTGAAAGGCCGGATTCTCGGCCGGCAGCACGTGCTCGTCGATGCCGCGGCGAAACACCCGGGCCGAAGCTGCGTATTGGCTGGCGGCCAACAGTTCCAGGCCCCAGGTCAACGTCCGCTCCGCGGCCCGCTGCGGCGCTGCCGCCACCGACCGGGCGAAATACTCGCCGGCCAGTTCGTACTTCTTGGCCTCGACGGCCAACAGCGCGGCCGCCAGGCTGCGACCGCCCGACTCGTCGGCCGCGCCGGTTTGCTGCTGCGCGGCGGCCACGTCGAGCAGGGCCCCGACCGCCACCTCGTCGGCCAGGAGCTTTTTGCCCGGCTCGCCAAGCGGATCGAAGCCGCCGGTCTTGGGCAGGGCATCGGCCAAGAGTTCCATGAAGTCGGGCCACCGCTGGGCCTCGTGCAGCATCCCGACCAGGGCCTGATAGGCGTCGATCGGCGGCCGCTTGGCTTCGGGTCGGCAGAGGCGGCGGTAGAGCTGCTCGGCCTCGTCGAGCTGACCGGCCGCGCGGAGCCGCTCGGCCAGGGTGAACGCGAGCGGCGTATTGTCGGGATCTGCGGCAGTGCAGTTGCTTCAAGCGGGGAATCAACTGATCCGGAGTGCCGAGCCCTTCGAGCACCGTGCCCAGCAGCAGATAGGGGCCGGTTCCTTCATCGCCGCGGTGGGCCTTGAAGAACACATCGAGCTGCTCGCGAGCCGGCTCGAACTGCCGCTTGGCGGCGGCCACCCGAGCCCGGTTGTAAGCCAGCCGCGGCGGATTGTCCTTGAAGGTGTTCGATTTTTCGAACGCCGGCAGTGCGTCGTCGGGGCGGTCGGCATCGAGAAAGCATTCGCCGAACAGCTGATAGGTCAGGTCGCCGCTGCCCAACACGGCCTTGCGGATCGGCTCATTGAGCCCGAAGTCGGCCGGACGATCGAGGGCCGCCGAAACCAGGGCAAACTGCCTGGCGGCGTCGGCATATTGCCGCTCCAGGTAGTAGAGTTTGCCGGTTTCCATCCACCACAAGACCGCATTCGACGAAGGCTTTTCCTGCGGCGCGGAGGCGGTGACTTTTTCGTACAGATTCAGCGCGCCGGCCCAGTCCCCCTCTTCGGCCAATTCCAGTCCCAGGCGGCGGAGCAAGTTGGCGTCGTCGGCATTGCGCGGCACGAGCCGCCGAGCATAGCGGGCGGCCTCGGCGCGGCGATCCAGGTTGAACGCCAGAACCACGATCTCCGACAGCGCCGCGGTCGCGCGGGGGTCGACACGCAAGGCCCGTTGGTATTGCCGCAAGGCCAGCGGCAGTTCCTGTCGCTGCTCGTTCGTGCGGGCGGCGGCGAATAGGGCCATCGCTTCCAGACGGTCGACTTCCTGCTCGCTGCGCGGCCGCTTGGGCACCAGCGGCTCGACGTCATCGTCCAGCCGCGTGGCGGCTTGGGCGTTGGGCCGCGTCGCCGCGGCATCGTTTGCCCGCGGAGCGCCCGGGCCGGTGGCCGGAGCCACGTCCTTGGAATCGCGGGCCGGCGGCTCGACGGGCGTGGGCGCGGCGGCCGAGGCAATGGCAGCCGAGGCCACGGCGGCCCACCAGACGAGGGCGACGGCCGTCGAAATCCAGACCGCCTGTGTGCCGAGCGGTTTCATGCATTGCTCCCTGGACTGGCGACGCCGAGGCAGCGGCGCGCGAACTATCGCGGCTTGCGCTTGGCCAGCGGCTTGGCGGCCGGCTTGGACTTGGCGGCCAGCGCCTTCTTTTTGGCGGGCTCGGCCGCGCGGGCCGGCTCGGCCGCTTTCTTGACCGGAGCGGGCGGTTTCTTGACGGCGGCGGGTTTGTCTTTCGCTTTTTCCGCCTCGCGCGGCTTTTGGCCGGCGGCTTTCTTGGCGGCGACCGGCTCCGGTGGGGGCGGCGCCTTCTTGCTGGGACGCTTGGGCAGCCGGTCCTTGGCGTCGGGCGCGATCGAGAGCAGCAGCTCGCGAACCTGCGGCGCATAGGGGTTGGCGGCGAACTCGGCTCCCAGCTGGTGCAGCAGGCTGCCGAATTCCTGCCCCTTGCTCTTGGGAATCGCCCGCTCCATGCCGGGCACGTTGCCACTGGCGGCTTCGGCCTCGCTGATCGTGCCCAGGACGACCAGTGCGCCGAGCGTGCCGCGGTCGACGGGAATCGAGTGTCCGCCGAGCGAAGTCTGGACCGTATAGGCCACGATGAACGGCGAGGCGCCCTCGAGCTTCTGCAGCCGCTTGACCGCTTCGCCCAGGTTCTTCTTCTTCAGGGCCTCCAGGTCGAACGAATACTCCGACTCGAAGGTGCTTTGCAGGATGCCCTTGACCCGGGCGGCCACGCTCGCCGGCTCGACCAGTTCGTGCATCAGCTCGGCCAGTTCGCGGACCGTGCTGACCCGAATCTCGTTCCAATCGAAGAACGACGCCTTGAGCTTCTCGTACACGGCTTCGGCGGCCGCGGGACGCGAGTTCTCCAAGCAGGCCGCTTGCAGCAGCGACTCGAGCACGGGCTGATCGTGCCGATTGGCCGCCGGCTTGAAGTGCTTCTTGAGCACCTTGTGCAGCTTGGTGAGCAGAGCGGTGCGGTTGGGTGTGGTCATGCTGGAGGCGTCGATCCGGAGGCTAGGTATTTCGATTCGGAGGCGGACCGGTGGGATCTTCGTCCGCAGGGTTGGGTGGCTCGGCCGCCGGAAGCCCGGCTTCCGCGGCAGGAGCTCGAAGTTCGTCGGCGGGCAGCGTCTCGGCGGGCAGCGTATCGGTGAGCACGTCTTCGGTGGGCAGCGTCCGCTCGGCCGGGGGGAGCACCTGGCTGAGAATCCGGCTGATTTCCAGCGAACGCTTCACTCCCAAGTCTAGCATGAAGGTCAGCCGCGGGGTGTACCGGGTGTCGATCCGTTTGGCGACCTTGGATTGCAGAAATCCGGCCGAATTCTGCAGGCCCCGCAGGCTCAGATTTTGCCGGGCCTCGTCCCCCATGACCGAGACGTGGATCTTGGCCTGCCGCATGTCGGGGGAGACCTCGACGGCCGTAACCGTTACGTCCCGCACGCGCGGATCCTTCAAATCCGTCAGGATCGCCATGCTGACCACCTCGCGGATGGCCTCGGCCGCCTTTTGAATGCGCCTGGATGTCATGCCTCTCGCCGGTCCCCCCTTAGAAGGTACGGGCGACCTCCTCGATCTTGTACTCCTCGAGGATGTCTCCATCCTTCAAATCGTTGAAGCCGGCCAGCTTCATACCGCACTCCAGGCCCTCGCGGACCTCGCGGGCGTCGTCCTTTTCCCGCTTGAGCGATTCCAGGGCATAGTCGCCGATCACGCGGTTCTCGCGAATCACGCGGATCCGGCCGTTGCGCTGAATCGTGCCCGAGACCACCCGGCAGCCGGCGATCGTGCCGACCCGGCTGATCGCGAACGTCCGCTGGACCAGGGCCCGGCCCACCTCGACCTCGCGCTGCTCGGGCTTGAGCATGCCTTCCAGCGCGGCCCGAAGGTCCTCGGTCAGCTTGTAGATGATGTCGTACCGCCGAACCTGCACGCCCAAGCGATCGGCCAGGCCGCGGGCCCCTTCGTCGGGCACGACGTTGAAGCCAATGATGATCGCGTCCGAGGCGTGGGCCAGGTGCACGTCGGCCTCGGTGATGCCGCCGACCATCGCCTGCAGCAGCTTGACCTTCACCTCGGGATGCTCGAGCTTCGAGAACTCCTTTTGGATGGCTTCGATCGAGCCGCGGGTGTCGGCCCGCAGGATCAGGTGCAAGGTCTGCACCTCCTCGCCGCCGAGCCGATCGAACAGGTTCTCGAGCGTGACGTGCTGGACGACGTCGCGGCCAAGCGTGGCCAGACGACTCTGCCCCTCGCGCTCGCCGGCGATCTGCCGGGCCACGGCCACGTCGTCGAGCACGTAGAACCGCTCGCCGGCGCTGGGGGCCACGTTGAGCCCGGTGAGGTTGACCGGGGTGCTCGGTCCCGCCTCTCTATAGGTGACGTGCGGCTGGAGCGTGTTGTACATCGCCTTGACGCGACCGTAGGCCGCCCCGCACACGATCGCATCGCCGACCTTGAGCGTGCCCTTCTGGACGATCGCCTTGACGACTACGCCGCGGCCCTCGTGCAGCTCGGCCTCCAGGCAGGTGCCGACCGCGGGGCGATCGGGATTGGCCCGGTAGTCGTGCAGCTCGGCGATCGTGAGCAGCGTTTCCAGCAGCTCGTCGATGCCGGCGCCGGTCAGGGCGCTGGTCTTGATCACTTCGGTGTCGCCGCCCCACTCGGTCGGCAACAGCTCGTTGGCGGCCAACTGCTGCATGATCCGCTGCGGGTCGACGCCCGGCAGATCGATCTTGTTCATCGCCACGACGATCGGCACGCCGGCGGCCCGGGCATGGCTGATCGCTTCTTCGGTCTGCGGCATCACGCCGTCGTCGGCGGCCACGACCAGCACGGCGATATCGGTGACGTTGGCCCCGCGAGCTCGCATCTCGGTAAAGGCCTCGTGGCCGGGCGTGTCGACGAAGGCGATCTTGCGGCCGTCCTTTTCGATCTCGTAGGCCCGAATGTGCTGGGTGATGCCGCCGCTTTCGCCGCTGGCCACGTTGATGCCGATGATCTTGTCCAGCAGGGTCGTCTTGCCGTGGTCGACGTGGCCGAGCACGGTGATCACCGGCGGCCGGGGAACCAGGCTGGCCGGATCGTCGACCCGCTCGTCGATCTCGGTCAGCGTGCGGTCGGCCAGGCCCTGGGGCTTCTTGAAATCGATCTCGACTCCCATTTCCACGGCCAACATCTCGGCCATTTCCGGATCGAGCTGGCTGTTCATCGTCGCCATCGTGCCCAGGGCCATCAGCTGCTTGAGCACCTGGGCGGCGGGCACGCCCGCGGCCTCGGAAAAACTGCGCACGGTGCAGGGGAGCTCGAGCGTGATGTTGCCCTTGCGCGGGGCGGCCGTATTGGCTCCGCTCCGGCGCTGCCGCTGGAGCGAGCGGCGGCGGAACGGAGCAGCGGGCGTAGGAGTGCCGGCCGGGGCTTCCTCATCGTCGCCGGTCCGGCGGCGCGGTTCGGAACCTTGTCGCTTGCGGCTCAGCTGACGCTGCTCGCGATCGCCCAGCAGGGCTTCGCCCTCGCCTGCGACGGCAGCCGTGCCGACGCCACGGCCGCGCTTGCCCTTGTCGCGCGTGGGAGCAGCCGCCGGCGGGGCTTCGGCGGCGGCACCGCGCCGCGTGGCCCGGTCGCGGCCGGGCAGGCCCATCGGCTGCTCGGACTTGCTCGGGGCGGGCGCATTCCTGGCTCCGCTTGCTGAGCTCGTGCTTGCGCAGATGCTCCTGCAGCGGCTTGCTGCCCGCCGCGCCGATCGGCTCGAACGCAACTGATCGGCCGAGAGCTTGATATCGGGCTTCTGGGGCGCCGGCTCTTGCGACAGCGGCGTGGCGTCGGGCTGCTTGACCGTCGGCATCGCGGCCAGCTTGATGCTCGGAGCCAGCGGCCGCGGCACCGGCTTGGGACCGCCCTCGCCGTTGGTGGTCTTTTTCTTCTTGGCCGACAGATCGAGGACGGGAATGTCCTTGGTCGCATTGGGCACGGCGTACTCTTCGCGCCGCACGGCGACGGGCTCGGCCGGCGCCACCGGTGGGGCGCGGTCGCCGTCGCACTGACCGTCGCCCGCTTGGGTGGAGCTGCGGCCTTGCTGCCGCCGGCCATGAAGGCGCGGACTCGCTCGACCTCTTCGTCGGTCAGACTGGCCAGGGCCGAACCCTTGCCCGTCACGCCGGCGCTGGTGCAAATGTCGACCAGCACCTTGCTGTCGAGCTTGAGTTCTTTGGCTAACGAATAAATACGAACGGCCAAGTTGGCTTTTCCTCCCTATTTCCGCGGCACTGGAGCCCTCGAGGGCCGGCGGCGGAAAACATCTAAAATACCTATATCATAGCCGCGTGTCTCCCGTCTCAGGTCCCCGAGGGACCAAAAACCATGGCGAATCGGGTGGAACCGGCGAGCCGATCGACCACCGATCGGCCGCGGGCAGCAGCCCGACGCGGGGCATCGAGTCGCTACGCTTCGCCGGCGGCAGGCTCCGTTCCCGGCTCGGCGGCCGCCGCTTCGCTGCTGGCCCCGTTTTCCGGCCCGGCGACGGCCGTTTCGCCTGCCGCAGTTTCGGCAACCGCAGTTTCGGCAACCGCAGTTTCGGCAGCTGCCCCCGCCCCGGCTGCCTCGGCGGCTGCCCGGTCGGCGGCATCGGCGGCGGCCGTGGCCGCGTCGATCCGCTCCTGTTCGCGCTGGCGGCGGCGCTCGACGGCGGCGGCCTGCTCGGCCTCCTGGGCCTTGACCTCGGCCTGGGCGATCAGCGAGCCGGCCTGCTCTTCGGTCAGGTTGCCCATTTCCATCAGCGCGTCGGGCTCGATGATCGACAGGTCGTCGTAGGACAAGAAGCCCTCGCCGACGAGCTTCTCGCTCAGGCTGTCCTCGCCTCCTTCGAGCGACGAGAAGCCGGCGACCGCCCGCTCGATCGACTCGCCGAGCTCCTCGCGGGTCATGATCTCGATGTCCCAGCCGCAGAGCTTGCTCGCCAGGCGGACGTTCTGGCCGCGGCGGCCGATGGCCAGCGAGAGCTGATCTTCGCGCACCAGCACGATCGCCCGGCCGAGCATCTGGCAGAGGATGACCTCTTCGACCTCGGCGGGCTGCAAAGCGTTGGGAATCAGCACCTGCAGGTCGTCGCTCCAGCGGACGATGTCGATCCGTTCGCCGGCCAATTCGTCGACGATGTTTTTAATGCGATTGCCGCGCACGCCGACGCAGGCACCGACGCAATCGACCCGCTGGTCGGAGCTGCTCACGGCCACCTTGCTGCGGTAGCCCGGCTCGCGGGCCATGGCCCGAATCTCGATCACGCCGTCGGCGATTTCCGGAATCTCCTGCTCGAACAACCGCTGAACCAGGTGGGGACGCGTGCGGCTGAGGATCACCTTGACCCGGCTGCCGACCTTGCGGACCTCGAACACCGTGGCCCGGACCCGCTCGTTGGGATGGTGCGTTTCGCCGGGAATCTGCTCGCTGCGGGGGAGGATCGCTTCGACGTTGTTGAGCTGGACGGTGGCGGCGCCGCCTTCGTAGCGCTGGACCACGCCGGTGATCATCTGCCCCATTTGTTCGTGATATTCGTCGTACAGCGCGTCGCGCTCGGCCTCGCGAATCTTCTGGATCATCACCTGCTTGGCGGTCTGCGCCGATCCGACCGACGGTCTCTTCCGGGTCGAGCGGAATGCCGTTGTGGGTGCCGCTGATCGAACCGTCCTTGCGGTCGATCTTCACGACGATGTCCTGCTCCTCGCCGTATTGCTTTTTGGCGGCGGACACCAGGGCCGCTTCGATGCCCTCGAAGACGATCTCTTTGTCGATGTTCTTGTCGCGATGGATCGCATCGACGATTCGCAAGATTTCATTGGGATTCATGACGACTCGCTTTCCTCATTCCGGCTAGCCGGAAATTTCGAATTGTCGGTCCAGCAGCCCGAAAGCCGACTACGACGAACGCCCCGGCCCCGCGGGGGACCGGCGATCCGTCGAGCGGTCAGGCCGCTGTTCCTCGCCGAATTGTAAAACGAACGGTTTTGATCTCGATGACGCTCTCGTGTTGACCTGGGGTCGAAACTAATTCCACCCTCCACTCCCGCTCTCATCCTACGCACTTCGATCAAGTGGCCCCCGGACCGGCAATCGCTGAGCTACCTCCTCGCCACGGGTTCCGTCTGCAGGTTGCGCCCGTCGGCGGCCGCGAACCAGCCCGCCCGGCGGACGTCGAACTCCACCCGAATTTCGTCCCCGCCGTCGATTGCCGACGCGGCGGGCACCTTCATCCATACGCAGCCGGCGGCGGCCGGGTGCGAGGCGCTGTCCCGACCGGCCGTAGCGGAGGGCTCGAAAGCACTCGCTTCGTGCCCCGCGGCGTTGCGGTCCACTTGCAATTGGACCAGCTGCTCGCCGCCCAGCAGTTCCGTCCGCACGACCCGGGCGGGGACGCTGCCGGCACTGGCCGACAGGTCGCCGGCCAGCCGGACATGCTCGGCCCGCAGCCCCAGCAGCAACTCGCCCGCGGCTAGCTGGGCAATAGGCAGGGCCACGCCGGCGGGCACGGGGACTTGCCACCCGCACCCCTCCAACCGCCACTGGCCCTGCGATTCGACCAGTCGTCCGGGCAGAAAAGCCATCGGCGGCGAGCCGATAAAACCCGCCACAAAGCGATTGGCCGGCCGATCGTAGATCTGCCGCGGCGTGCCGACCTGCTCGATCCGGCCGGCATGCATCACGGCGACCCGCTGACCCAGGCTCAACGCTTCCGCCTGGTCGTGGGTCACATAGCAGGTCGTCGTCGGCAGTCGGTCGTGCAGTTGGGCCAGGAGCCTTCTGGTTTCGACACGGACGGCCGGATCGAGGTTCGAGAGCGGCTCGTCCAGCAAAAAAACGTCCGGCCGCCGGAGGATCGCCCGGCCCAGGGCCACTCGTTGCCGCTCGCCACCCGAGAGCTCGCTCGGCCGCCGGGCCAACAGGGCTTCGATGCCCAGCCAACCGGCGACGCGGCGGAGCCGCTCATCCATCGGGCTGGTCTCGGGCAGCAGGCCGCCAGGGGGATCAACGGCTGCCTGGGGAGGGGCCGGCACATTGCCGTTTCCGCTGCGTTTTTCCCGGGCAGCCAGGCCAAAAGCCATGTTCCGCCGCACATCGATGTGCGGGTACAGGGCCGGCTGCTGAAAGACCATCGCCACGTTTCGCCGCCAGGCCGGCACGTCGCCCACTTCCCGGCCGGCGATCAGCACCCGGCCGGCCGAGGGCCGATCCAGCCCGGCGACCAACCGCAGGGTGGTCGATTTGCCGCAGCCGCTGGGCCCGACCAGGACCAATAGCTCCCGATCACGGATTTCCAGGCTCAGTCGGTCGACGGCGGAACCTGCCCGGCATAGACCCTCGAGACCTCTTCGAGGATCAATCCGGCCATGATTTTGGTAGCTCAACTTGCCAAACAGCGGACCGGCTTCGGCCCCCGCGAGCTGCGCCCGCCAGAGAACGAAACCCGTTTTTGCGAAGCCACTTAGGCGCGTTCGTAATCGGGTAAGGATATCGGGCCTTTCCGAGGGTGTCAAGCGGCCGAAGCGGTGGCAGAATTCGGCCAGTGCGAGCGTGCCACGCGGGCCGCCCACCCGCTCCGCTACAATGCGGGAATGGGACAGTCCGACGATGAAACGCGAAGCACTGCCGATGTTCTCGGGCCGAGGATCGATATTGACGGTCCGACTACGGGACTCATTGAACGATGTCGCCGGAACTGGGCCGTGCCCGTCCGAGAACTATCGAATGACGTCCTAGCCACCTTCCTGCGTCAAGGAATTGCCCCAACGATTGTCATTCCCGAGGCGCGGCGGCGAGTGGCAAGTGGCATTCTCGACGGCACTGAACTCTATGACGACGAGTTAGAGAGAGCCCTGGAAAATGCCCAGCGGGCATCCGAAAGCTGATAGCCTCGTCACTCCCTGTCGCTGGTCCCGGTTCAGCCTGAAACTTGAGAGACCGGCGTTATGGCCGCGGTCATCGAACTGCTTGTTGTTCTCACCCTGTGGACCGCGTGCGCCGCGATCGGCGGCGCAATCGGTCGGTTCTACAACGGTCAGACGGCACTCGCTGCCATACTTGGGTTGCTGCTCGGGCCAATTGGGTGGGTTGTTTTCCTGCTGGCCGCGAAAGAGCCTGCCACGCCTGCCAGTGGCGCAGGCGAATCGCCCCCCAAGGCGACGAACTGGAGCGACGAGACCTTTGTGGGCTAGCGGGCTGCGTCCCCTTTTTTGGCGAGCCCTCGTTGCGTCCCCTTTTGGGAACGGCCAACGCACCAAGCACAGCAGAAGGGGCTAGCCGGGGAGTGCAGAGGGGCGGCAATGAGCACCCTCTGCAAAGCCCTGCAACGGCGGTTGGATTCGTAGCCGATGCCGCGCCGGACTCGCGAATGCCCGCCGCCCGGGATTCAAATGCCCGCGGAGCCGGGAAAGCAGCCTACCCGACGATCGCAAAATAATTGCGGACCGCGATGTCGAACGCCTCGGCCGACATCAGCACCGGCCGGCGGTTGAACAGGCAGAAATTGCGGATGTGCAGCAGCAAATCCCGGGCGTGACAGAAGCGATAGGGCCGGCCGCAGGAGCGGTAGTGGTGGTCGATCAGATAGTCGACCGCCTCGGCCGAATGGGTGACGCCCAGCCGCTCGCCGTACATCTTCATCAGCTCGCGAAACTGGCCCTCGCTGGGATCGAAGACCTCGATCTTGTACGGAATCCGCCGCAGAAAGGCCTCGTCGACCAGTTCCTTCGGCTCCAGGTTGGTCGAGAAGACCAGCAGCTGGTCGAACGGCACCTGGATGGTTTTGCCGCTCCGCAGGCTCGAGTAATCGTGCCCCTTGTCGAGCGGCACGATCCAGCGATTGAGCAGCTCGGCGGTGCTGATCCGCTGGCGGCCGAAATCGTCGATCACCAGCACGCCGCAGTTGCTCTTCATCTGCATCGGGGCTTCGCCCGTGCCGGTCTGGGTGTTGACCGTGATCTCGAGCCGGTCGAGCGTCAGCTCGCCGCCGACGATGATCGTCGGCCGCTTGATCCGAATCCAGCGTTGGTCGAGGCTGGCCTGGTCGATCTGCTCCTCGGGCAGAATCGGGGCTTCGACGTGCTTGCAGGGATCGTAGAAGCGAATGATCTCGCCTTCGACCCCCAGTGCCCGAGGAATCCAAATGGTCTGGCCGTAAGCCCGGCCGATCCGCTCGGCGATGCTGGTCTTGCCGTTGCCCGGCGCGCCATAGATGAAAAACCCGTAGCCGGCGAACAGGGCCTGTCCGACCTGGTTCTTCAGGTTCGGCTCGACAATCAGATCGCCGAGCGCCGCAGTCGAGCTCTTCCGGCGTCAGCGGCCGGCGGGCGACCGACTGGGCGTGGACGCTGGCGATGTAATCGTCCAAGTGGACCGGCGCCGCGCCGAAGTAGCTGCCGTGGCGGTTGAGCTGCCGAGCGTCGTCCTGGCCGGCGGCCGTGAGCTGATAGACGAAGTCGCCCAGCGGTGCCGATCCTTTGTGGACGACCAACTGATCGGCCTTCAATTGAATGAGCTGCTGTTCCGCCAGGCAGTAGGGCAGCTTGAGCTGGTCGGCCACTTCGCGGCCCGTGGCCGTGATGTAGTAGAGCAGGAACTTGATGATCAGGGACTGAACCTCGGCCTCGCTCAGCTTGGCCTCGACCAGCGACTTGGGCACCGGCGGCACGAACGTTCGTGGGGCCAGCTCGGCCGCCGTCTTGAGCGTCTGGGCCGGCCGGCGCAGATGCTCGATCCGGCTTTCGCCTTTCGGCTTGCCGCCGGCGCGGGCCGGGGCAATCTTGGCGGGGCGGGGTCGCCCGGCCGATGTCGGCGGTGCGGCACGTTCGGCCGGCGGCGCGGGCTGCTCGGCGGGGGCAGTGGCCACGGCTTTCACGGCCGCGCTGCAATGCGTCAGCCGCGACAGCAAATCGTCCAAGTACGGGTCGTCTCCAGCCATTGCCGCCTCTGCCAAAATCGCGTCCCCCCGATCCCGCCAACGGCGAGCCCCCGATTGGGGAGCAAGCTCTTGGCAAACTTAGGTTGCAGCGCGGGGCCGTCAATGAATGGCCGGCCCTGCCGCGGCGGGCGAAAATCCGCAGGCGGCGGGTGGAATCTGGGGTTTTGCGGGGCAATATCGGCTTCCGGCTTGATCGCCGATAGCGCCGCACAAGGGGCAGCACTCGGCGGCCAAAACGCTGTTGGTCGCCTGGCGGGTAACGATTAGAGTGGCCCTGACGATCGCAGCGGCCGGCCGGCCGTCAGGGAAGGAATCCGCGCATGTCACAAAGCTCGGGCTGGCAATCGCTGGGAACCGATCGCCGGCTGGTCAACGACCTGGTCCAGTTCTGCCATCAGGTGCCGCTCTACCCGATCGAGCGCGAGTTCGATCTGGCCGGCCTCGTCGAGCATCGCGAGCGGGCGGCGGAGCCGCGGAGCGCGGATCGCCTGGCCGGTGCTGTTCCTCAAGGCCTATGGGCTGCTCTCGGCCCAAGTGCCCGAGCTGCGCGATGCCTACCTGGCTTGGCCCTGGCCGCATTTCCATCGCCATCCCGAGAGCGTGGGCATGCTGGCCGTCAGCCGCACCACGGCCACCGGCGAGCGGCTCTGCTGGGGCCGGTTCCTGGCCCCCGAGCGGCAATCGCTGACCGAGCTCCAATCCGAGCTGGACCGCTACAAGCACGAGCCGGTCGAGCAGGTGTTTCGTCGCCAGGTGCGGCTCAGCCAGTTTCCCGGCCCGCTGCGGCGGATCGCCTGGTGGCTGAGCCTCAATACCTGGCCCAGCCGCCGGGCCAAACGCTTGGGCACGTTCGGCCTGTCGACCGTGGCCGGCTCGGGCGCGATCAACCGCTTTCATCCCTCGTGCCTGACGACCAGCCTCTCGTATGGACCGATCAGCCCCCAAGGGCGGACGCTGGTCACGATCGTCTGCGATCACCGCGTGGTCGACGGCGCGCCGATGGCCCGAGCCCTGGGCGAGCTGGAAGCGATCCTCGCCGGCCCGGTGGCCGCAGAGCTGGCCATTCTGGCTCAGCGGGCGAGCGCGGCCTGAGCGGCCGAACGCGGCGCAAAGGGCGAACTCGGCCAGTCCGCCGCGGCTCAATTGTCTTTTTCGTGGATCGTGAAGTCGATCGACGACTGACCGATCTTCTGGCTCTGGGTGTCTTCGATCGACAGCTGCAAGGTGTACGTGCCGCCGTAGATCCGCTTGGGCATCCAGACGAAGTAGCGGATGAAATAATCGCGGCGCGGGTTCTGGCAGTATTCGACCGTGATCTCGAATTCTTTCTGGTCCACCCGGGCTCCGCGGCTGTCGAGAATCTCGTAGCTGCTCTTGAGCGAGGTGTGATAGCCCTTTTCGGTTTGCACCGATTTGAAGTTTTCGACTTCGGCATAGAGCAGCACTTCCTGCCCGGCTCGGAATTCGTACTGCGGAAACTTCTTGTACACGCCGTAGCTGGTCACTTCACTGCAGAAGGCCAGGTTGTGGACGCTGAGCGTGGCCAGCTCGCCGAGCCGGGCCGCCGCCTCGCGCAGGGGCACGCTGGCCGCCGCCGCCCGGCGGCTTTCGTCGGCCGTGCGCTCGGTGTCGAGGTAGGTGGTCAGAGCGAACAGCTCTTTGGACCAGAAATCCTGCTGCACGGGTGGAATGCCCGCGATCGGCTTCAGGGCTGCGTCGCGTCTGCCATCGGCCAGGTACAGTAGTCGCAGGGCCGCGTGCCGGCCGATGGCCGTGGTCGTGGCGGGCGGCTCGGTGTTCTCGGTTTCCAACTGGGCGATCGCGGCGTCGAGATGTTCGCGCCAATCGAGCTGTTGCGGTTCGGGGCCGGAGGCGGCGATCGGCGTCGCAGCCGCGGCGATCTGAGCCGGTGTCGATTGCGGCGCCGATAGCGGCGTCCGTGGCTGCCGCCACGGACGGCTTCGGTCGATGAATTGCCATTCGCCGCGGGAGCGATCGTCGGCGGCGTCGGTCCCGCCGCCGACGGCCGGGTCGACGGCCTGTTCGGCGGCGGCCAGTTTGACTTCGCCCGAGCGACTGCCGGACGCCGGCGAAGTTTTGGCCGTTGAATTGCGGCTGGCGCGGGGCGTGTCGCCCACGACCGCCGGCTCGACGTCCGGATCGAGCGGCACGCGGCGCGGGGCGGCAGAGAGTTGCTCGCGCACGCGGCGACTCGCTGTATTTCTGCCGGTAGGCCAGCGACGCCCGAAAGACTTCGAGCATCTGCGGCCAGAGGGCCGGATCGGTCTTGCCGAGATCTTCGAGCAGCCGCTCCTGCGTGGCCTGATCGATGGCCCCCGAGTCTTTGAGCTGAGCCAGCACGGCCAACATGGCCGCCGGGTTTGAAGCCTGCGAGTTTGATTGCGTCGTGCCCGACTTGGAGCCGGCGCCGGTGGCGGCCGGATCGGATTTCGTGCCGTCGGAGGTCGTCGCGGCGGCTGGCGTGTCGGACGCGACCGCGGCGCTCTTGGCGGCGCCGCCCTCTGCCGAGCTCTCGCTGCTGGCCGGTCGCCGGCCAGGCATCAACGCCGCCAGCGGATTGCGGCCCGACGTGGCGCAGCCCGAGCCCAAGACCCCCGACAGAGAGGGCCAACGCAATGCGCAGCGGCGTGCCGTGAGTGCGAGACATGCGAACTTCAGCGGCCCGGCGAAAAGTGGTGCGGCGGCAGGCGTCCGGGCGCGCTGCCAGCCGATTCGTCCGAATGGTCCGATCCAAGAAAGGGGTGCGGATTCTAGGCAATTCGCTGGCACGCCTCAAGACGAGCCGCAGCCGACGGCATCGGCATGGCCTCGCATGATAGCAGCGACTTGCGGTAGCGATCGCGAGAGCGACGCCCCCAGCCCGTTGCTAGCGTGCCAGACCGGGGCGTTCGTTCCGGGCGCGTACGGAGCCACCGCGATCGCCGCGGCCTGGCTCGACAGGCGGATCAGCAGTTGTTCGAGCACGATCCGGGAGCGGGCCGGCGAAGAACTGGTGCCCTTGAGCGCCAGATCTGCCTCCAGTAGCCAGCGATAAAGCTGGCTGGCCCGAACGCGGCCGATTTGCCGCAGCTGGCTTTCCGACTTGGCCAGCGTGAACGGCTTGCAGCCGGCCTGCTCCAGGGCTTGCCGCAGATTGATCCGGCGGCCGGCGGCTTCGGCATCGACGATTGCCCGGGCGGCCGCGGCAAAGCGGCGGAGCGTCGAGCCGATCTGGGCCAGGATCGAGATCGGCACTTCGCCGCCGGCCAGCAGATGGTCGAGCTCGACCAGGGCCTGGGCCGCGTTGCCGCCGGCGGCCGCATCGAGCATGTCCCAGGTGGTGCGGGTTCGCCAGCCACCGACGGCGCTGTGGACCAGTTCGGCCGTGATGGTGCCCCCGGGACCGGCCAGCGCCGCGAGCTTGGCCAGATCCTGATCGAACAGGCCCAACTCGGGTTCCACGATCTCGACCAGGGCTTCGGCCGCGGCCGGTTCGAGCCGGGCTTGATAGGCCTCGTGGGCATGCGCGGCCAGCCACTTGAGCAGTCGGGCTGGCGAGGGGAACTTGCACTCGACTTGCAATCCGGCCTCGGCCAGCAATTTGTACAGCCGCGTGTTGGCCGGCCAGCTTGCGACGTCCAGCACGAGCACGCCACTGCCCGCCGGCTTGTGGACATAGTCTTCCAACTGCCCACGATAGCGCGAAACGAAGTCGTCGGCCTGATCGATGACGACCAGCCGCCTGCCGCCGCCGAACAGGGCCACGGTGCCCAGCTCGTCGAGCACGGTCGACAGCGTGGCGGTCGGACCGGCCAGCGTGGTGAGCGAAAACTCGGCGTCGGCCCCGGCCAGCACCTGCTGGCGGAATCGCTGCAAGACTTGCCGCTTGAGGTACGATTCATCGCCCAAGAGCACGCACACCGGCAGCGGTGGGTGCTTGTCGGGCCGGGCCAGCAAATCGAGGGCTTCGACGGGCTTGGGCATGCGGGCCACTATAGCCCATTTCAGCTTGTCAGTCTGCCGCCGGCCGGTATACTCAAGGTTTTCTTGCGCCGCCCCTTGGGCCAAAGGTTTTCCTGCCCCTCGCTAAGGGTCGGCTGTCGCGGTTGGTTGGGAGACGTACTGATGGGACGGCAATGTGAGGTTTGCGGCAAGGTCGCCGTTCGCGGCAACAAGGTCCGCACCCGCGGCAAGGCCAAGTACTTGGGCGGCGTGGGTACCAAGGTCACCGGCATTTCCCGCCGCGAGTTCAAGCCCAACCTGCAGTCGCTGCACGTCACCGTCGGCAAGACGAACAAGACCCTGCTGGTCTGCACCCAGTGCATCCGCAGCGGCGCCGTCACCAAGCGGGTTCGCAACGTCCCCTTCAAGCTGCCCGCCGGGGCCGGTGGCAAATCGGCCGCGGCCAAGTGATGCGATGAGCCTCACCCGAGCCGAAGTCGAGAAAGTCTCGCTGCTGGGTCGCTTGCAGCTCAGCCCCGCCGAGCTCGACCGGATGACCACCCAGCTGGGTGCGATCGTCGGCTACGTCGAGCAACTCGCCGAGCTCGACACCAGCGGCGTCGAACCGATGGCCCACGCGCTGGAGGTCGACAACGTCTTCGCCGCCGACGAGCTGCGCCCGAGCCTGCCGCGGGCCGAGGCGCTGGCCAATGCCCCGCACCAGGACGGCGAGTATTATCTGGTTCCCGCGGTCCTGGGCGAGTGAGTCATGTCGCTCTGCGATCTATCGGCCCTGGAACTGCTCGGCCGGCTCGAAGCCCGCGAGGTCAAGGCGGTTGAAGTCGCCCGGGCTTATCTCGACCGGATCGAACAGCACGATAAGCAGGTCCAGGCATTTCTGCGCGTCGACGGCGAGCGGGTGATCGAGCGGCGCCGCCGACATCGACCGCCGCCGCGAGCAGGGCAAACCGGTCGGCCGGCTGGCGGGAGTGCCGGTGGCGATCAAGGACCTGCTCTGCACCCAGGGCCAGCCCACGACCTGTGCCTCGCGGATGCTGGAGAATTTTCGCCCGCCCTACGATGCGACCGTCATTCGCCAGTTGAAGGCGGCCGACGCGGTCTTGATCGGCAAGACCAACATGGACGAGTTCGCCATGGGCGGCTCGAACGAGAACTCGGCCTTTCATGTGACCCGCAATCCCTGGGACCTGACGCGGATTCCCGGCGGTTCCAGCGGCGGGGCCGCGGCCGCGGTCGCCGCTTCGATGGCCCCGCTTTCGGTCGGCAGCGATACCGGCGGCTCGATCCGCCAGCCCGCCGGACTGTGCGGCGTGACGGGGCTCAAGCCCACGTACGGTCGCGTCAGCCGCTTCGGCCTGGTGGCGTTCGCCAGCAGCCTCGACCAGATCGGGCCCTTGGCCCGCACGGCGGCCGACACGGCGCTGCTGCTGGAAGTGCTGGCCGGGCACGACCCGCTCGACTCCACCTCGATCGATCGACCCGTCCCCCGCTACAGCGAAACGGTGACCAAGCCGCTTGCCGGGCTGCGGCTGGGGCTGGTCCGCGAGCATTTCGGGCCGGGCCTGGACCAGGAAGTCGAACAGGCCGTGCGCGAGGCTGCCCGGGTCTACCAGTCGCTGGGGGCCACGATCCGCGAAATCTCGATGCCGCACGCCAAGTACGCCGTGGCCACGTATTACGTGATCGCACCCTGCGAGGCTTCGAGCAACCTGGCCCGCTACGACGGCGTGCACTACGGCCACCGCGCGGATGAAAAGCAGATGCGGGCAGCCCTGGCCGCCGACCAGGCCCGGCTTTCCAAAGCCGGCGATCAGAAGGGGCTCGATCAACTCGACAATCCGCTGGTGCGGATGTATCGCACCAGCCGGGCCGAAGGGTTTGGGCCCGAAGTGAAGCGGCGGATCATGCTCGGCACGTATGCCCTCAGTGCCGGTTACTACGACGCCTACTATCTCAAGGCCCTCAAGGTGCGGCGGCTGATTCGCCGCGACTACGACGAGGCCTTTGCCCAGGTCGACCTGATCGCGGGCCCGGTCACCACCTCGACGGCGTTCAAGATCGGCGACAAGGTCGACGACCCGCTGGCGATGTACCTGGTCGACCTGTACACCGTGAGCGCGAACCTGGCCGGCATCGGGGGCATCGCCCTTCCCTGCGGCTTCGGGGCGGGCAACCTGCCGATCGGCCTGCAGCTGCAGGCTCCGCCGTTCGAGGAAGAGCGGCTGCTCCGCGCCGCCCACATGTACCAGCAAGCCACCGACTGGCACACCCGCCGCCCGACGCTCGGTTAAACTCGTCCTGCTGTCGATCAAACAACGGCGAACTTGGACAGCTAGAGTCGGTCCGAGGCGGGGTCGATCGGCGAACGCAGATGAACGGGATAAGCACGGATACGCGCAGATACGGCGACTGAGAGAAGCTGGCAATGGGTTGCAGTATCGACGCTGGGTGGTTGTGGGGGAGACGGCCGATGAATGCCGATGATCCGTGCCTCGTGAAAATAACCGAGCAGATCATCGGCGGTGCGTACAAAGTAGCGAACACCCTGGGAATTGGATTCCTGGAGAAAGTTTACGAGAATGTGCTGGCCCACGAATTACGGAGTGCTGGACAAGAGGTCGTGCAGCAGCAGTCGATCGACGTTTGGTACGATGGCATCGTAGTTGGGGTTTATATTGCTGACTTGATCGGGGCGGGCCGGGTGATTGTCGAAGTCAAGGTTGTTTCCTCGTTGGCGGACGCCCATGCGGCCCAAGCCTTGAATTATCTCCGTGCGACGGGACTGCTCGTGGCACTAGTCATCAACTTTGGTCGCCCCCGAATCGAAGTGAAGCGACTTGTCAACTCGGCTAAACCAAAAACCCTTTCCAACGAAACGGCCGGACCTGAGAACCGACCTGGCGATTCGTAACTCCATCTTCCCCGATCTGCGATCATCTGTGTCCATCGGCGTTCATCTGCGTTCCCCGGAAGAATTCTGCCTCACGTTCACGTGGCGCCGTCCGAGTTCGCTCGGGTTCAATCGTCGTCTTTCTTCGACTAAAGCAAGAGCCTCATGAGCAGCGAATCGCCTTATACCATCGTGATTGGGTTGGAAGTCCACGTGCAGCTGGCGACGCAGACAAAGCTGTTCTGCCGCTGCAGCACGAAGTTTGGCGCGCCGCCCAATACGCAGACCTGCCCGATCTGCATCGGCATGCCCGGCACGCTGCCGGTGATGAACCGCGAGGCCTTCGAGCTGGGCCTGCGGACGGCCGTGGCCTTGAACTGCCAGATTGCCCCGTTCACCAAGTGGGACCGCAAGAACTACTACTATCCCGACCTGCCCAAGGGCTATCAGATCAGCCAGTACGATCTGCCATTCAGCTCCGAGGGCTGGCTGGAGATCAGCGATCCCAAGGGCCGAATCCAGCCCAAGCGGATCGGCATCATCCGGGCACACCTCGAAGAGGACGCCGGCAAAAGCCTGCACGACGAGCAAGCGGGCCTGGCCGACAGCAAGATCGACCTGAACCGGGCCGGCACGCCGCTCTTGGAAATCGTCAGCAAGCCCGACATGCGCTCGCCGGCCGAGGCCAAGGCCTATCTGACCGAGCTCAAGCTGCTGCTCACGTACCTCGGCGTGTCGGACTGCAACATGCAGGAGGGCAGCCTGCGGGTCGATGCCAACATCAACCTCCACGTCGACACGCCGGCCGGCAAGGTGGCCACGCCGATCGTCGAAGTGAAGAACATGAACAGCTTCCGGGCGGTCGAAAAGGCGATGGAGTACGAAGCCGAGCGGCATTACGCCGTCTGGCAGGAAACCGGCCAGAAGCTGGGCGAAGTGCCCAAGCAAACCCGCGGCTGGGACGACGTCGAAAACATCACCCGGGGCCAGCGGCACAAGGAAGAATCGAGCGACTACCGCTACTTTCCCGAGCCCGACCTGGTGCCCGTGCGGGTGCCGGCCGAGCGGGTCGAGGCCACTCGGGCCTCGCTCGGCGAATTGCCCGCGGCGCCTGCGCCAGCGGCTCGAATCGACTTGGGGCATCACGCCCTACGACAGCGACGTGATCGTCAACCAGGGCTCGGGCCTGGTCGCGTACTTCGTCGAGCTGGCGACTGCCGCGGGGGACGGCAAAACGGCTTCGAACTGGGTGCAGCAGGACGTGATGCGGACGCTCAAGGAGCGCCACCTGGAAATCGACACGTTCCCGCTCCGCCCGGCGGCGCTGGCCGAGCTGCTCAAGGTCGTCAAGGAAGGCCAGCTCGACACCAGCCGCGCCCGCGAGATCTTCATCGAAATGCTCGACACGGGCCACTCGGCCGCCGAGCTCATGAAGGCCAAGGGCATCGCCAAGGTCGATGAAAGCGAGCTCGTCGCGCTGGCTAAAGAGCTGCTCGCGGCCAACCCCAAGATTCTCGCCGACATCAAGTCGGGCAAAGTCCAGGCGGCCAGCAATCTGATCGGCCAGGCCAAGAAAAAGAATCCCAACGTCAACCCGGGCCGATTTCGGGAAATCGTCATCGAACTGGCGGGCACGATGTGACGAAGGAAAGCGAACCGCAAAGTCGCAAAGGCGCAAAGAAGAAGAGGGCGAAGAAATCCAGTCGGCCACGTGTGTCGATCGAGCCGCGGTTCGGGCCTAAGACTTTGGTGTAAATTGCCGCGATAGGAAATTGATCCTCACGCCTGCGCTGAACATAAGAAACGGATCCTCCCGAACCAGCAATCTTCTTATTTGCGCCTTTGCGGCTAACCCGTTCTCGTACGTCTCATGTCTCCGGCCCCGATCACCCTGCTGACTGATTTTGGGACCGGCAGCCCGTATGTGGCGGCGATGAAGGGGGTGATTTTGTCGCTAAATCCGGCGGCCGTGGTCGTCGATCTGACGCACGCCATTCGGCCGCAGGACGTCCGCGGCGGGGCGATCGTGCTCGATGAAATTTGCCGCTGGTTTCCGCCGGGCACGGTTCACGTGGCGGTGGTCGATCCGGGCGTGGGGAGCGACCGCCGGATCGTGTACGCCGCAATCGCCGGCAGCCATTTTTTGGCTCCGGACAACGGCCTTTTGAGCCGTTTGGCGCGGCGGGTGCCCCCTTCTACAATCAGGACCGTGGCCGCGGCGGAATACTGGCTGCCGGAGGTCTCGGCGACGTTTCACGGCCGCGACATCTTTGCTCCGGTCGCGGCCCGGCTGAGCCTGGGCCTGGCACCCGAGCGACTGGGCCCAGTGCAGGCGGAATTGACGAATCTCGATTGGCCGGAGGTCCGCGTGGCGGAAGGCAAGCTCGAAGGACGCATCGAGTCGATCGATTCGTTCGGCAACCTGATCAGCAACATCCCGGCCGAAAAGCTGGAGGGGGTCCCGCGCGGCGAAGCGGTGACCATCGAGTGCGACGAGCACCAGACCCAGGGCATCTTTCGCACGTATTCCGATCAGCCGGAGATGACCCTGATCGCCCTGGTCGGCTCGAGCGGCAAGCTGGAGCTGGCCATTGTCGGCGATAGCGCGGCCGTGATGCTTGGCATCCGCGTCGGCACGCCGGTCAGCGTGCGGTGGTAAACCGCCGCTGCTGACGGTGCGCCCATCCGTTAAGCCCGCCGGCGGCGTCCGGCGGGACGGCCCCGCGACCGACCGCCGCTTCATTCCAGCGTCCCGACGCGCTACTCGACCACTTCGAACTCGACCGGCGCCGTCTCGGCCTTGCCGGTCCAGGTCTTGCGGCCGTCGATCGAGTTGGCCGTCGAGTTCTCGTAGCGGAAGTGGAGCTTGTACTTACCGGCCGCGAGCGGGGCAAAGCCGAACTGCGTGCCGTCGGCACTGGTGTAAATCAGCTCCCGAGCCTGGGTCTCCTTCGACCACTTGATCTCCACCGGGCATGGGCGCGGTAGCTTTCGCCCGGCGAGACCAGCAGCCATTCGATCCGCCGCTCGCCCCGTGCCCGGACCCAGGTCTTGAGCGGTGTGCCGTCGGCCCGCTCCAGCACCAGGGCGCCGCCCCCGGTGGCCGAAAAGAGCAGCGGCTCGTCGCTGTGGTTGGTGATTTCCAGCCGCACGTCGGGATGATCGGCCTCGACGGGCGACGAGACAGTCACCTGCCAATGCGAGCGCGTGGCGGCCTGGAAGTCGACCGTCGCCCCGTCGTGGGGTGCGGACCGCACCAGCTTCAGATAGCCGGGCCCGGCGCCGAAGGCCGCCACCACGCCCAGCCAAACCGCCGCCGTCCAAGTCGCCGCAAGTCGCATACAAGGACTCCCTCTCGATTCCACGTGATTGGCTTCTGCCGAGAATCCGCCGTGGCGCAGGGCCTCGCGCCGTTGCCCTGCTTGCCGGATCGCGATTTCCCGAATAGACGCCGGCCCGGGCTGAGAAGTTCCGCCGCGTGCGGCTACTTCCGCTCGATGCGGACTTTGACGTTGTAGCGGCCGGGAAAATTGTGGTTCGCGTATTCGTTCTGCATCGCCACCCCGAACCGCAGCTCGCCGCTCCGCTGGGCTCGAAACGTCGACTGCGAGCCGACCTTGAACACGTTGTTGCCGTTGCCGATCACCGCCACCAGCGCGCCGCCCGGGATCGAATTGGGAATGTACCAGCCGAAATTGGCTCCGCCGTCGGGCGAGCTCGATCATGTTGTTGCCCCAGGGGGTCATGGTCAGGCTGCCGTCGGCCGTGACCGTGACTTTGTCGCCGCGCTCGACCTTGATGCTGCTGGCCTTGAGGCCCCGCTGGACCAGGTTCGCGCCGTCGACGCTGACAACCTTGCGGAATTCGGTCTTCTTCGACAGCTCCCGCTCGCCGCGGCGGATGTCCCCCAGCTTGACGGTCAGCGGCCCGTACAGGCTGGCCACGGTGAAGCTCGAGTTGAGAATCTTGCCCACGGCGGTAAAGGCGGTGGTCTCGACCGTGTCGCGTTCGATCAGCGGGCCGCCGGCCGCCGCCTCGCCGTCTTCTTCGCCGTCGTGCGAGTCGGCTTCTTCGAGGATGGTTTTGATCCGGGTCCGCCGTTCGGCGTCTTTGTCGTCGCGGCGTTTTTCCAATTCGCCGCGGACGCTGGCCCCCATCCGGATCAATTCCTTCTGGGCTTTTTCCCGCTCGTCGAAATCGTTCGCCCCCAGGGCATCGATCAGGTCATAGACCTTTTTACCCAGCTCAGGATGGTGCACCAGCCCGGGCGTAAAACTGCGGAGCTCCGTGACCGGCACCGTCAGCTTGCCGAAGGGGGTCTCCAGCTCAAGCTCCTCGACCGAGAGCCGGCCGCTGATGACCGAGCCATCCATCAGGTGCAAGCGGACCATCTTGGGATCGGCCGGCGGCTTGTCGTCGGCGGCGGTGATTTCGGAAGCTGGCTCGTCATCGTCGACGTCATCGGCCGCCCAGAGCGGCGCAGCCGAGGGTTAGCGCGATGAGCAGTGCCAACAGGCGTTCGAGCATGGCGCAGGTCCAAACAGAGTGAGCTGGGGTGAGCGTGTCGGGCGAGAAATTATCTTAGTCGAAAAATGGGTCCGGGGGGCAAATTCCCGTTTGCCGCGGTTCTGGCAGAAATTCCAGCCTGAGCGAGC
Organism: uncultured Planctomycetaceae bacterium; assembly: GCA_963828155.1. Lineage (GTDB taxonomy): Bacteria > Planctomycetota > Planctomycetia > Pirellulales > PALSA-1355 > CAWCAX01. The sequence continues at coordinate 310,955 of CAWHDQ010000001.1, read as the reverse complement.
TAAGCGACGTGAAAACTCCCGTCGACTTGGGCTAGAGAGCTCTGCGGCCGACGTCCGCGGAGCCCTACGGCACAAACTGGTGCCAGTGGTAGCCGTCGGGCAAGTGCCGCTGACCGGCAAATTCCAGGTGCAGCACCCGGCGATGCCGCTCGCAACCCGGCCGCGACGAGCCACTCGCATGGGCCACGAGCGGACGCATCGCCAGAACGTCCCCCGCCGCGGCGCGGACGACCACCGCCGGCTGATCGCTGGCCACGGCAGCCTTGCCGCTGTGGTGCGAGCCGGGCTGCACGCAGAGCGCGCCGTTTTCTTCGTCGGTGTCGTCCAGGTGGATCCGCAGCGTGAGCATCCGCTCCAACACCTCGCGCGATGCCTCGACGTGCGGCACGCCGGCCTTGGTCGTGGGCCGGGCAAAGACCTGACTGGCCGGCGTGTTGTCGCGGACCGCAATCGTCAAGTCTTTGTGCCAAGGGAGCGACCAGGTTCGCTCGGGTGGCTTGTCGAAGTACAGCACGCGGACCAGTCCTGCGCTCCGGCCCCAGCACGGCGGTGAGCAATTCCAGCAGCGGCTCGCGGCGCCAAACGTCGGCCACGGGCGGGCAAGCATCGATCACATTGCGGGCCGCCACAACCGTGCCCGAGCGGCTGCGCAGCGGTGACTCAGGGGCCGATTCGGCCAGCGTCCGGCCCAGTTCCGCGGCTAAATGCCGGATCTCCGTGCGGTTAAAAACGGCCGGTAAGAGGGCGAATCCGTCGCGGTCGAGCGCTTCGAGCCAGGCAGAATCCATCGTGGTCTGTTTCATGCTTCGGCCAGGCAGTCGGCTTGGCGCCGGGGCAGGCTACTCCGGCTCGGCCCAATGGCGCGTGCGCTCGACCGCTTTGAGCCACTCCCGGTAGCGGTGCTCGCGCTGTGGCTCGGGCATCCGGGGCGAAAACTCCCGGTCGAGCGCCCAATTCCGGGCAATCTCGTCCTGGCCCTGCCAGTAGCCGATCGCCAAGCCGGCCAGATATGCCGCGCCCAGGGCGGTGGTCTCGGCCACGACGGGGCGGCGAACTGGCCGGCCGAGGACGTCGGCCTGGAACTGCATCAGGGCATCGTTCACGGCCGCGCCGCCGTCGACCTTCAGCTCCGCGAGCGGCAAGCCGGCGTCGCGCTGCATCGCTTCGACCAGATCGCGCGATTGAAAGGCGATCGATTCGACCGCCGCCCGGGCGATGTGAGCCGCGCTGGTGCCGCGAGTGATTCCCAGGATCGCTCCTCGGGCATAGGGATCCCAGTAGGGCGCCCCCAGCCCGACGAAGCCGGGCACGAAGTAAACGCCGCCGCTGTCCGGCACGCTGGCGGCCAGCGGCTCCACCGCGGCCGAGCTGGCGATGACGCCCAGCCCGTCACGGAGCCACTGGACGACCGCTCCGCCGACAAACACCGAGCCCTCGAGGCAATACGTGACCTTGCCGCCCAGCGACCAGCCGATCGTCGTGAGCAGGTTGTTCTTGCTCACCGCGGGCTGCTGGCCCGTATTGAGCAGCAGAAAGCAGCCGGTGCCGTAAGTGTTCTTGGCGCTGCCCGGCGTGAAGCAGGCCTGACCGAACGTGGCCGCCTGCTGATCGCCCGCGCATCCGGCCAGCGGAATCGGCCCGCCAAACCACTCGGCGGCGGTCTCGCCGTAACGCTCGCTGGAGGGATGCAGCTCGGGCAACATCGCCCGGGGCACGTCGAGCAGGGCCAGCAGTTCGTCGTCCCAATCGAGCGTGTGGAGGTTGAGCAGCAGGGTGCGGCTGGCATTGCTGTAATCGGTGACGTGCAGCCGCCCGCCGCTCAGTCGCCAGAGCAGCCAGGTATCGACCGTGCCGAACAGGATCTCGCCCCGGGCGGCCCGCGCGGAGCTGGGGCTGGCGATCCAGCAGGTATTTGATCTTGGTGCCGGAGAAGTACGCGTCGAGCACCAGGCCGGTCCGCTGGCGGAACAGCGGCTCGTGCCCGGCGTCTTTGAGCTTCTGGCAGATGCCGGCGCTGACGCGGCTTTGCCAGACGATGGCGTTGGCCACCGGCCGGCCGGTCGCGCGTTCCCAGAGGATCGTCGTCTCACGCTGATTGGTGATGCCGATCGCCGCAATGTCGGGCGCCGCCAGGCCGGCCCGCTGAGCGCCTGCCGGGCCACGTTCAACTGCGAAGCCCAGATCACTTCCGGATCGTGCTCGACCCAACCCGGCGCAGGCAGAATTTGGGCGAATTCCTCCTGAGCCATCGCCACCGGCCGGCCATCGCGGCCGAACACGATCGCCCGGCTGGAGGTCGTTCCCTGATCGAGGGCGAGGATGAACTGCGGCACGGCGGCGAGCGATCGGTTCGAGAACGAGAGCGATATTCGAGACCCGCAACGATCGCCGGCCGTTGGTGCTGGCCTACGGTTCGACGTGTTTGGCGAAATGCCGCCGCAAGCGTGCGATGGTTTGATCCACGACCGCTGCGATGTCGCTCGCCGGCAAGCGGCCAGCCGCGACCAGCACTTCGGCCAGGTGCCGCAGCGTGCCGCGGGCCAGCCGCTCTTTGTATAAGAGCATCAAGCGGCGTTCAACCAGGTCGTCGAGCGTCTGGGCCCATTCGTGGCGAACGGCCCAAGTGGCACAGGCCACGGGCAATTGCGTTTCCGCGATCAGGCGGCCGCGGTCCGACGGCTCGGCCGCTGCCAGCACCTCGCTCAGCCGCGTGCCGTGCAATCGCCAGGCGGCGGAAATTGCCGCGAGCGGCAGCTCCGACTGCTGGGCCAGTTCTGCTTGGACGGCGGCCAATTGCTCGTCGTTCTCCGGAAACCGTTCGCCGCCGGGGATCATTCGCTCGCGCGAATTCTCCGTCGGCTCGGCGCCCAGCTTCGTGAGTACCGCGTCGGCGGCTTCCTCGGCCAGGGCCCGGCAGGTTGTCAGCTTGCCACCGATCAGCGAGACCAAGGGCAGGGGGGCATCCAAATGCCAGCGGATGTCGTGCCGCCGGGTGATTGCGCCGGGCGTCGCGGCGTCAACGAAGGGCAGGGGCCGCACCCCGCTGTACGAGAACGCGATGTCGCCGGGCGTCAACCGAATCTGCGGAAACACCTCGGCCAGCGAAGCGATCAGGTACTCGATCTCGGCGGGGCTGGCCACCGCCTGATACGGGTTCCCCTCGTACGGTTCGTCCGTCGTGCCGACCAAGGTCATGCCGGCCAGTGGCAGGATGAAAAACGGCCGCCCGTCGGCCGCCTCGGCATAGATACCGCACGGCCCCAACGCCGCGGCCAGATCGGGCCGAGCCGTGAGCAGGTGCGTCCCCTTGGTGCCGCCGATCAGTCGCGGCGCCGCGACAGGCAAGCGGGCCAGCGTCTGATCGACCCAAGCACCCGTCGCGTTGACGACGGCCGCCGGCTGAAGCGTCCGGACCACCTCATCCGAGCCGCGACGGCGAATTTCGACCGTCTGCCCCGCCAGGCGGGCTTCGTGATACGTCAGTACCTCGAATTCGCTGCCGCGCACCTGGGCCGCGTGCGACGCATCGCTGAGCAAGGCCAGCGTCAGCCGCTCGGGAAACGTGACCTGCACGTCGTAGTACGCCGCCAGCCAGCGATACCGCTGGGGATCGACCTGCGGCCCGGCCGTTACGCCTACGATTCGGTGCTTGGGCAGGCTGCGGTCGCGGGCAAACAGGTCGTACATCCACAGGCCCAGGTGGACCAGCCACAGACCGCGGTCGTGACTGGCCCCCGAGCTATCCTCCCAGCCCATGAACCGGCGCAGCGATTGCCAGACGCCGCTCGTGCGATGACGGATCGGCACGAACAGCTCGAGCGGCCGGACGAACTGCGGGGCCAACCGCAGCAGCCGGCCGCGCTCGGCCAGCGATTCGCGGACCAGGTCGAATTCGCCGTATTCCAGGTACCGCAGGCCGCCGTGGATCAGCCGCGAGGAATAAGCCGTGGTCCCGCCAGCCACGTCGGCCGTGTCGACGACCGTCACCGACAGCCCGTTCAAGGCCAGCTCGCGAGCCAGGGCGCAGCCGTTGATCCCCGCGCCGAGAATCACGACGGGCCCGCGGGCTGCGGTCATGCCGATTCCTTTCGAGCTTTGCCGGTCTGGCGGCGGCGAGCACGCCCGCCTGACGAACTTTTGTCGCGGAGCGCCTCGGGTCGCACCCGGCAACCAGGCAGGGAGCCGTCAATCCTGGATGTTGAGCGTCCGTTCGAGGTGCAGCACGTGAGCCCGCACGCCTTCCAGGTTCGGGTTGAGCCGCAGCGCGAGCCGGAAGCTGTCGAGCGCCGCCTGGCGATTGCTGAGCTGCAGGTAGCACTGGCCCATGCCGGTTGCCGCGGCGAAGTGAAACGGGTTGAGTTCCAGCGTCCGGCGGCAATCGCGAATGGCGGGCTCGAACTGCCCTAGGCCGAACTGGGCCACGGCCCGCTGGTTCCAGGCTTCGGCCAGGTCCGGGGCCGTCTCCAATAACTGGCTGGCATGACGTACGGCCTGCTGGTAACGCTGCGAGGCATTCAGCCGGACCAGCGTGCTGAGCCGCTTGCGCTCGGCGGCCGAGCCAGCCCGGCACCAGAGCCAGCGGATTGCCTTTTCGGCCTGTTCCCGGACCTCGCGGTCGCGGTCGCCCAGGGCCCGGCCAAGCACGGCATTCGAAGCGAAAGTGCCCAGCAAACCCAGCACGATCACGGCGGCGCGGCGCGACTGGACGTCGCCGTGGGCGACCAGCCGTTCCAGGGTGCCGATGCTGTAGCGGGCCGCAACGCGTTCGACCAAGGCGTCGGCGTCCTGGTCGGCCTGGTATTGCCGGAAGAAATCGTCCAACAGGGGAGTTGCGCGACGCGGATTCATGCGGTGATTTTTCCCAGCGGTGTCTGCGCGGGGCTGGCGATGGCCGGCCCGCTCATCCAATTCAAGTGTAATCGGGACGGCCCGGCCCACCAGCCCTCCAAGTAGCCTGCCTGGACGCCATTTTTTACGCCTCAGACGGCCGCAGCACTTGGCTGCAACCGGTAGCAGGGCGACAATAAGACCATGAGCCCGTTCCGCAACCTCCATCCGCCGGGGCGCCGCGCGCTGGGCGGCCTGCTGAGCACTGCCGTTTCGTGCGGCTTGCTGGCTATGACAATTGCCGCGTCCGCGGGCGCCAAGGACTCGGCCCGGCCGACCTGGCTCACCGGCAAGGCGTTCAGCCAGCAGCTGGAACAGCCGACGAACCTGGTCTGCACCGATCGCCCCTTGGGCACGATGCTGGAAAACCTGGCCACGATTCAGCGCGTGGCGATCTGGCTGGACCGCCGGATCGATCCCGACCGGCCGCTGACGCTGGCTCTGCGGGGCGAACCGCTCAAGACCGTGATCGACCAGATTGGCTCGCAAGAGCAGCTGGGCACCTCGGCCTTGGGCGGAGTCGTCTATTTCGGACCGCCCGCCGCAGCTGCCAAGTTGCGCACGCTTTCGCACCTCCGGCACGAAGCAATCAAGGCCCTGCCGCCCGCGCGGCGGAAGGAGCTGATCAACGCGCGGTCCTGGCAGTGGCCCGAGCTGGCCACGCCGCGGCAGTTGGTCGAAGATTTAGGGCGGCAAGGGCACGTCGCAGTTCACGGGCTGGAGCGAATCCCGCACGATCTGTGGGCGAGTCGCAGTCTGCCGCCGCTGCCCTGGGCCGATCGGCTGACGCTGCTCTTGATTCAATTCGACCTGACGTTCGAGCTGGCCGCCGACGGCCATTCGATCGAGCTGGTGAGCGTGCCGGAAAACGTCGTGGCCACGCGCAATTCTCCGGCCAACGCGCTCGGACCGGACAAGATCGCCGTCCTGGCCCGGCAGTTCCCCGACACCGTCCTGCGGCAGGAAGGAGACCAGGTTGTGGCCGAGGGCCGAGTCGAGGATCTGGAGGCCCTGCTGTCGGGCACAACGACCCGGCGAACCAAAACCAAAACGACCACCCCGGGCAAGCAGGTTTACAAACTCTCGACCGAGCAACCGCTGCAGCCGCTGGTCGAAGAGCTGGGCAAGCGGCTCGATCTGGACTTTCAATTCGATCGCGAGGAAATTGCCCGCCGCGGCATCGAGCTCGAGCAGACGGTCACCGTGAAGGTCGAAAATGTCTCGCTCGACGAGCTGATCGACGCCGTCCTGGCTCCCGCCGGGCTGGAAGGCCACCGGCAGGGACGAATCGTCCGGGTCGCTCCCCGCTAGACTCGCTAGGGCGAACACGCGCAGCCTGTTGGCGGCGCAGAAGTCTTACGGAATCGACATTCTTCTGGCGCAAGTTCGCCCTTGCAAATTCCTTAGGCCGCGAAATAATTCCTGCGGTGCCGAAGTTTTTTGTCGCGGCAAAGGGATTGCGCTATGCGACGCGGTCGATCCACTGGGCGGATGTTCTCCGCGTCGCCGCATATTGCGCTCGGGCTGGCCGCTCTCTGGCTGGCGATCGCACCCAATGCGCTTCAGGCCCAGTACGTCGGTTCGGCTCACGGACCCCATTCACACACTTCGCCGCACCATCCCTACTGGAGCGGAAACACTGCCTGGGGGGGAACACTGCCGCCTACGGCAGTGCTTTCAAAACGAACTCGGGGGGGGCCGTCGTGCTGCCCTATTACGGCTCTGGCCTGGGCGTCGTGTACGGATCGTACGCTTATAACCCGTACTACTACGGCTCGTACGGACTGGGGCCGATCTTCATTCCGGGCGATGCGATCTTCGGACCGGGTCCGTTGATGTCTACCATCGGCAATCTCGTGCCGGCCGACGGCGACGACGGGGCGGCCCGGCCGCGGCCCGCGGCCGTCCGCAATCCGGGCGGCGGCAGCCCGCTGCCCCCGGACCCAACGGCGCCGATCCGCCGGTCAAGAAAGTCCGCGCGACCAACGCGGCGGCCAAGGCCCGAGCCGGCAAGTTCCTGCAAGCCGGCGACACCCAGTTCGGCAAGCAGAAGTTTCACCAGGCGCTGGAACGCTATCGCGAGGGCGCACTGGCCGCTCCCGACCTGGGCGAATCGTTCTTCCGCCAGGCCTTCGCCCAGGTGGCGATGGGCCAATACGAGTCCGCCGTCAAGTCGATCCAGCGCGGATTGCGGATCAAGCCTGACTGGGCCGACTCGGAATTCCAGTTGGCTTCGCTGTACGGCGCCGACAATCATCTGACCCAGCTCTCGCATCGCGAGGCGCTGGCTCAGGCCATCGAGCAGAACCCGCAGGACGCCGGCCTGCACCTGTTGATGGGGGCGCTGCTGTATTTCGACGGCGCTCCGGACCGGTCGCGGCTATTCTTCGAGCGGGCCGCCAGGTTCGGCGCCAACGACGACCACTCGCTGGACGGCTTTTTGATCCCGGCACCCGCTGGCGCCGGCAAGGCCGAGGGCGCGGTCGCCGTACCCAAGCCGGGTCGCGCCGACCTGTAAACCCCGGCGTTCACCACGGCCGCTCCGTTCGTTCATCTGGCCGCGCACAGGTTCGCCCACGCACCATCGCCGGCCGCCGGGCGTAATAGACTTGGCTGCTGCGCCGGCCGGCAGGGCGGAGCACGCGGGCGGCAGCCGGTGAATGTTACGGCCGAGTTAGAATCGCGCCGCGAACCAAGGGCTGCCTGGCCGACGTCCAAGATAAGAGCGGGCAGGATTCCCCGGGACTGGAGCGGGCACAATTCATCTGCACCGCGCATCCGGAATGGCCATTGCAACCGGCCAGGGCGGCGCGACCGAGCTTGCCGTCCCGGTCACTAGGGGTCTGCTATAGTTAGACGGGTCCCGTTGAAAATCGGCCCCCTTGTGCATCGCCCCCTGTTGTACATCGGCAACGTGAAGTAGTGACCATGCGCGCCTCGACGACGACAATCCGAGCCTTGGTGGCGGTGGCGGTGATCGCCGTGCTGCTCGGCGGCGGCTATTACCTGGTCGCCCGCATCCAAGACCTGCGCAATGACGTCGCGCCCGGTGCGAGCGTCAAACAAACGGCTGCGGAACCGATCCAGCCGGGCGCGGTCGAACTGTCGCCGAAGACCGCGGAGTTGGCCAAGATCAAAACCGCGGAGGTGGTCGTCTCGCAGCGGCCTCGCAAGCTCGAGCTGCGCGGCTCGCTGGCGATCGATCCCAACCGGCTGGTCCACGTGCATGCCCGGTTTCCGGGCCAGATCGTCGAGCTGGCGACCGTCGAGGGGGGCACTAAGCCGCTCGGCTTCATGGACCACGTCACCAAGGGCCAGGATCTGGCGGTCCTGTGGAGCAAGGACCTGGGCGAGAAGAAAAGCGAGCTGGTCGATGCGCTGGCCCGCACCCGGGTCGACAAACAGTCGCTCAGCCGCCTGCAAACGCTGTACGAACATGCGGCAACGCCCGAGGCGTCCGTCCGGGCCGCCCTGTTGCAGGTCGAGCTGGACGAGATTGCCGCCCGTCGGGCTGAACGGACACTCCGTTCCTGGATGCTGACCGACGCGGAGATCGATCCGGTCGTGGCCGAGGCCGATCGGCTTGCCAATCGCGAGGACCGAACATTTGCGGCGGATGCCAGCTGGGCCCGGCTCGACATCACGGCTCCGATCGATGGCACGATCGTGGAAAAGAACGTGACGATTGGCGACATCGTCGATACGAATGCCGACTTGTTCAAAATCGCCGATCTGACCGTTCTGAATGTCTGGCTGCACGCCTACGAAGAAGACCTGCCCTACCTGGCCAGCTTGCCCAAGCCGCTCCACGCCCAGCTGCGGTTGCCGTCGAGTCCCAACCTGGGCCTGCTCAATTGCACGATCGAACGGATCGGCGACATTATCGACCCCAGCGAGCACATGGCGCTGCTCATCGGCTCGATCGCCAATTCGAAGGGCGAGCTGCGGGCGGGCCAATTCATCACCGCGACGATCGAGATTCCGCCCGACTCGGGCCTGGTGGAGATTCCGGCCACGGCCCTGATCGACGAAGGCAACCAGAGCTTCGTGTTCGTCCAGTCCGAGGCCGACAAACTGCGCTACGTCCGCCGCCGCGTCTCGGTCGCCCGACGAAGCTACGACGTGGTCTTTGTCCGCAGCCATTTGACCGACGAACAACAGCGCGACGGCCTGCACGAGCTGCACCCGGGCGAGCGGGTCGTCTCGAGCGGCATTTCGCAATTGGAAGAGCTGCTGCAAAGCCGCCAGAGCCCCGAACCCGCCAAGCAATGATGAAGGCCGCCGGCCGCTGCCTCCCCGCGGCCCCGCTCCCCACGACTACCCCGGTTCGCTCCGTTCACCACGCCCAATACCGCAGTCGGGCTTCGCACCCGCCCGCCAAACGCAGGCAAACGCCATGGTCGCCAGGCTGATTCAATGGTCGGTCAACAACCCGCTGATTGTCGGGTTGATGACGATTGCGCTGGCCTGCGCGGGGGCCTATGCCTTCAGTCGGGTCAACGTCGAAGCCTATCCCGACCCGGCCCCGGCAATCGTCGAAGTGATCGCCCAGTATCAAGGGCGTCGGCCGAAGAGATGGAGCGGCTCGTCACGATCCCGCTTGAGGTCGCCGTCTCGGGCATGCCGGGGCTGACCGACATGCGCAGCAAGTCGCTGTTCGGCCTGTCGTACATCAACATGCAATTCGCCTACGGCTTCGATTACCTGGCGGCCCGGCAGGAGGTGATCAACCGGATGACGATCGCCGAATTGCCGCCCGGCGTGACTCCGCAAATCTCGCCCCGCTCGCCGATCGGCGAAATCCTCCGCTACGCCGTCACCGGACCGAAAGACTCGCAGGGCCGCAACCTGTACACGCTCAACGACCTGCGGGCGGTGGAAGATTGGACGCTGGAGCGCGAGTTCCGCCGCATTCCCGGCGTGGCCGACGTGGTGAGCTTCGGCGGCACCGTCAAGCGGTACGAAGTCCAGCCCGATCCGGACCGCCTGAAGCGATACGGCATAACCCTCGAGCAATTGCAGAATGCGATCGCGGCCAGCAACGACAACGTCAGCGGCGATTACCTGGTGCAGGGCGAATCGGCCGCGGTGGTGCGCGGGCTGGGCCTGATCGGCGGCGGTCGCGACCCGATGCAGCAAACCCTGGGCATGAAGAGCGCCAAGGACGCCGTCAAATACCTCCGGGCCGAAGAGCAGCGGCGGCTCAAGCAGATCCGCCAGATCGTGCTCACCTCGACCAACAATCTGCCGATCCGCGTGGGCGACGTGGTCGAAGGGGGACCGCTCAAACCGGGCGAGGAGATCTCCGACCGCGGCGTCGTCGTCAGCAATCTGACCCGCTTGGGCAAGGTGGCCCTGACCCGGCCGAAGCGGGACGCCAACGGCGAGGTCGAGCAGGACGAAAAAGGCCGCCGCAAATGGGTCGACGAAGACGAAGTGGTCCAAGGGCTGGTGCTGCTCCGCAAGGGGGCCGAGTCGCTGCCCACGCTCAAGCTGGTCGACGCCAAGATCCGCGAGCTGAACGACACTCCCGGCCGCTTGCCCCCCGGCGTGAAGATCGAGCCGTTCTACGACCGCACCGACCTGATCCACTCGACCACCGACACAGTGGAAGAAAACCTGCTGGTGGGAATCGTGCTGGTCACGGTCATCCTGCTGATGTTCCTGAGCAACATCCGCAGCGCGCTGATCATCGCGCATCAATCTGCCCCTGGCCTTGCTATTCGCCTTCGGCGTGTTGTTCGTCCGGGGCGAATCGGCCAATCTGCTGTCGATCGGGGCGGTCGACTTCGGCATCATCATCGACTCGACCGTGATCATGGTCGAGAACATCTACCGCGTGATCAGCACCGGCAAATACGCCGAGCTGCCGCTGGCCCAGCGGATCGTCCGAGCCGCCAGCGAGATCCAGCGGGCGTTGTTCTTTTCGACCTTGATCATGGTTTGCGCCATGCTGCCGCTATTTACCATGAAGGGTCCGGAGGGGCAGTTGTTCCGGCCGATGGCCCAGACGTACGCCTTCGCCATCGGCGGGCGCGCTGCTGCTGGCCCTGACCATCGCGCCGGTGCTGTGCCTGCTTTTGTTCCGCCATTTGAAGCCGACCGAGGACAATTTCCTGGTCCGGTTTCTCAAGACCGGCTATCTCCGCAATCTGGAATACTGCCTCAATCATCGCTGGCTGGTCGTGACCGCGTTCACCACGATGCTTGTGGCGACCTTGGCGTGCCTGCCGTTCTTGGGACGCGAGTTCATGCCCGCTCTGGAAGAAGGACACCTGTGGATCCGCGGCATCTTTCCGGTCAGCGTCTCGCTGCAGGAAAACTCCGACGCTCGCGGCAGGCGCGGGCGATCATGTGCTAGTATCCCGAGGTGGAACTGGTCGTCTGCCAATTGGGCCGGCCCGACTCGGGCGTCGATCCGACCGGCTTTTACAGCGCCGAGTTCTTCGTGCCGCTCAAGCCCCAGGAAGATTGGCCGGCCGACGCCAAGGCGACCGGCTGGCGGCGGCTGTTCGGCCCGCTGCGGCGGCGGACGAAACCCGAGTTGATTCAGGAAATGAGCGCCGAGCTGAGCGAAGCCCTGCCGGGCGTGAACTGGAACTTCTCGCAGGTGATTCGCGACAACGTGCTGGAAGTGCTCTCGGGCGTGCAGGGCGAAAACTCGGTCAAGATCCTCGGCCCCGATCTGGACGAGCTGGAATTCCTGGGCCGCAAAGTCGCCAATTCGCTGGCCGAGGTGCAGGGCGTCCAGGACGCCGGCTATTACAAGATCAAAGGCCAATCCAACGTCGAGCTGGCCATCGATCGGGCCAAATGCTGCGCTGTGGAACATCAGCGTGGCCAACGTCCACAACGTCATTCAAACGGCCATTGGCGGTAAAACGGCCACCCAGATGATCGAAGGCGAAAAGACGTTCGACATCACCCTCCGCTGGCCCGAGCGGCTGCGGCGCGATGAAACTACGATCCTCGACATCCCGGTCGATGTCACCGGTCACCTGGTCACCGGCGGGCCCGACCAAGGCTCCGTCACGACCCCCTATTCCGGCTCGTCAACCAGCCTGTCGTCAACCGGCAATCGGCAATCGCTCCCCTCGCTGGCCGGCAGCGCCGATCGGCCGCCGAACGAAACCCTGACCACGCCCCGCGAGCGGCTGGGAGATCTGGTTACACCGCAAGGCGACGGGCACGACGACGACGAACCGGATCGGCAGGGCCAGTTCGTCCGCAGCGGCGCTTCGACGATCGCCCGCGAACAAGGCTCGCGGCTGGTGGCCGTGAAGTTTGGCGTTCGCGGCCGCGACTTGGGCAGCACCGTCTCGGAAGCCAAGGCCAAGGTCGAGGGTCTGATTCCCCAAGGCTACCGCACGGAGTGGAGCGGCGAGTTCCAGCAAATGGAGCAAGGCGAGCGCCGGCTGTTGTTCATCATTCCGCTCGCCCTGGCTTTGGTTTTCATCCTGCTCTATCTGGCGTTTCATTCCATCGTCGACGCCCTGGTGGTGCTGACGGGCGTAGCCGAATTGTCGCTGGGCGGAATCTGGGCGCTGATGCTGACGGGCACGAATTTCAGCATCGCCGCGGCCGTGGGCTTCACCTCGATCTTCGGCGTCGCCGTCATGGACGGCCTGTTGCTGGTCTCATCGTTCAATCAGCTGCGGGCCCACGGCGTGCCGCTCCGCGAAGCCATCATTCAGGGCGCCGAACGCCGGGTGCGGCCCGTGATGATGACGGCCCTGACCGCAATCTTCGGCCTGCTGCCGGCGGCGATCTCGGTCAAGGTCGGAGCCCAGACCCAGAAGCCGCTGGCGATCGTGGTCGTCGGCAGCATGATCACCACCCTGTTCATCACCCGCTATTTGACCCCGGTGCTGTACAGCTTCTACGGCAGCCGCGAACCGCACGAATCGGCCGGCGATATGGCACACTAGGCAGGTCGTCCAAGAGAGCCGGCTCCCACCGGGTCGCTAGCGGCTATTGTGTCAGCTAGCAATTGCTTTCGGCCGCAATTTGGCCGTCAACCTCGACGCGACCGTTAGCCGCCCCGCACTTCGCCCCCTTGGCCTCATCCTGGCTGGCCGCGGCAGCCGATATCTTCCGAACGAGCCGCAGACTTTGCGCAACCGCTACGTCCGCGGCTCGCGGAAAGGCAATCAGGGGGTCGGTCTTGCCAGCAAACGTCCAGCGCCGAGCCGCCGCTCAGCCAACCGTTCCGCGGTTGGCCCGGGCACTGGTGCGGATGCTGGCTCGCGGTACTGCTGTGCGGTTGCTCGACGCCGCTGGTGCCGCGGTCGAAGTCGCCGCAGCTGGCCGCTCCACCCGACCTGACGCAAGTTCAGCGTGCCGCCAGCCCGCAGCAAAGTCCGCCCACGGCGGCCGTCCCGAGCGGAGTGCAACGGGCATTTGGCGGCTCGGCCAATCCATCCGCGACGGCAGCGGTCGCTCTGGCCGACCCGGTGCGGTTGCCGCCCGTCGAGCAAGTCGCTTATGTCGCACCGCCGCCGTCGCCGGGACGCTCCCGGGCAGCCGCCGCGGCCCGTTCGGAGAACAATTACCCGGCGCGGGCCAGCGGGGCCGAGCATGGAAAAGCGGCTCGAGATGCCCAAGACGTTGCCCGGGGCCGATGCCCCGCAAATCCGCCTGCCGGCGCTCAACTTGGAGCATCCCGAGGCGCGGAGCGAGATCGTCGAGAAGTTGTTCCCCAATCGGCCGCCCGAAGGCAGTTCGCGCCGCCGGCCGACCTGGAGCGGCGCCCGGCGATGACGCTGGCCCAGCTCGAAGACCTGGCACTGGGCAACAACCCGACGCTGGTCCAGGCCGCCGCCGAGATCACGGCGGCCGAAGGCACCGCGATTCAGGCCGGCACGCACCCCAACCCCGTCATCGGTTACGAAGCCGACACGGTCGGTTCTTCGTACACCGAAACTATCAGGGCGGGTATGTCCAACAGATCGTCAAGACGGCCGGCAAGCTGGGCCTGGCCCGGCCGCGGCCAACATGGACTACATGAACGCCCAGCTGCAATTGCGGCGCGTCCGGGCCGACGTGCTCAAGCAAGTTCGGGCGGGCTACTTTGCCGTGCTGGTGGCGCAGGAAAGTATCGCCATCAACGCGGCCCTGGTCCGCTTCACCAACGAGACCTATCGCATCCAGGTCGACCAGCTGCAATTCGGCCAGGCCACGCCCTACGAGCCGGCCCAGATTGCGGACGCTGGCCGTGCAGGCCCGGGCCGCGCTCGCCAGCTCGCAGAACCGTTACATCTCGGCCTGGAAGCAGTTGGCCGCGGCGGTCGGCATCCCCGACTTGCCGCCGGCCGAGCTCGAGGGCCGGGCCGACATGCCGGTGCCGGTGCTCAGCTACGATGCGCTGCTGGCGCAAGTCTTGAACTTGCACACCGACGTGCTCTCGGCCCGCAATTCGCAAACCCAGGCCCAGCTGCAACTGCAATTGCAACGGGTCACGCCGATTCCCGGACCTGAACGTCTACGGCACGTTCCAGCAGGACTTCACCACGCCGGGCTTCGCCCGCACCTCGTACAACGTGCAGGTGGGCGTGCCGGTGCCGGTGTTCGACCGCAACCGCGGCAACATCATCAGTGCCGAGGGCAAGCTGCGGGGCGCGGCCGAACAAATCCGCTCGATGCGCAATCAGCTGACGGCCCAACTGGCCGACGCCTTCGAGCGGTTCGAGACCGGCCGGATGCAAGTGCAATATCTATCGCGAGCAAATCCTGCCCGACCTGGCCCGCGCCTACCGCGGCGTCTACGAGCGCCACCAGCAGCAGCCCGACGCGGTGGGCTTTGGCGACATCATCGTTGCGCAGCAAAACTTCAGCCTCGGAATTGCCACCTATATCGGCAACCTGACAGGCCAATGGGTGGCGGTGACCGACATTGCGGCCCTCCTGCAACTCGACGAGCTGCGCAAGCTGTACGAAATGGCGCGGCACCGCCGCCGCCGGTGGCACCGCCGGAAAACGTGCCCGTGCCGAAGCCGATCAACCCCGGCCAACACCCCTGACCCCAAGACCCTTAACCGAAAACTCGAGACCAGGACGACCCCGACCGCCATGTTCCGCTCGCTCGCCACAACCTGTTTGATCGCATGTGCGCTGCTCGTCGGCAGCGCGCGGGCAAGCCGGCGCGCCTGCGGCGATCGCGGCACCGTCCTACGGATCGCGGCCCGGGCTGGGTTCGCCGCTGGGCAGCTGGTCGCCGGGCAAAACCTGGTCGGCGGCCGGCAATGGTGCGGTGCCCGTCTCGTTTGGCGAGCCCGAACCGGTGGAAGCCGCCCCGCTGCCGAACATCCCCGGCGTGCCGGCCGATCCCGATCCGGCCCACTGGGGCAACTATGGCCAGCCCGCTCCGGCGCCCGTGGCGCTGCCGGCCGTCGAATATTCGTTGGTCGGCCCGCCGCGCGGGATCATTCAGCCGACCGCGCCGAACGAGTATCGGGCCGTGGTCGCCAACCCCGAGGCGGTGCCGGACAACGACAGCTGGCTGACACAGGCGATCGATTTGAACCGCGCCGACGGCCTGGCGCCGAGCGGTGTGTTTGGCGCCGTCACGTTGCCGACCGGGCATTTCATCGCCTCGTACAGTTACCTGCAAAACACGTTCGATCACACCTTGGTCGGCTCGCAGCAGGTCAGCACCGCCAGCGTGCTGGCCAATTATCCGTATGCTCCGACCCGCGGACTGTTCGATGCCCAGGTCGTCACGCTCTCCTACGGCGTCACCGACGACCTGACGATCACCGGCAGCTTGCCGTTCCAGCACAATCAGATCGACTATGCCCAGACCGGCGGCACTTCGCTCCGCACCGCGTTCACCAATCCGGGCGACATCCGCCTGAGCATGCTCGTATGTGCTGCGGCGCTCCGAGGGGCACCAATGGCACGTCAACCTGGGACTGAGCTTCCCGGTCGGCATGCTGGAGACGCTGCCGCAGTTGCAGAATCCCACGTTCCCGAACTCTGCCCACCTATGCCCTGCGAACCAGCTCCGGCACGTATGATTTGCTGCCAGGCCTGACTTACCGCGGGCAGAGCGAACGTTGGTCGTGGGGTGCGCAGGCGATGGGGACGGTGCGGCTGGGCTTCAACACCCTGCACTACAAGCAGGGAGACCAGTTCGAGATCACCGCCTGGACCTCGCGGCTCTGGACCCAGCGGCTGAGCACGTCGGCCCGGCTCGACGGCAGCATCTGGGGCAACATGGGCGGCGCCGACAGCCGGCTCAGCCCGGCTCTGGCGCCGACCAACGATCCCCTGCTGCAGGGCGGCCGGCGGCTCAACCTGTTGTTCGGCCTGAACTACTACCTGCCGGCCACCCGGATTCCGGGGCAGTATTTCACCGTCGAAGGGGGCGTGCCGGTCTACCAGTGGCTCGATGGCCCACAGCTGAGCCTGAATTGGATCCTCAACGCCAGCTGGAACATGGCCTGGTAGAACATGGCCGGTAAACTGGCCTGGTAGAACGTCGCTCAGGCGGCTTCGGCGGCCGATTCCTCACCGACACCGGCAGCTTTGTTCTCCCAGGTCTCGGTCCAGATGCAGCCGGCCCAGGAGAAGCCGACGCCGAAACCGGCCAACAGCGACCGCGTGCCCTTGCGCAGGCGGCCTGACGCCCGCAGATCGTTGATCAATAGCGGCAACGTCGACGAGACGGTGTTGCCAACCGTTTCCAGCAGCGTCGGCATCCGCTCGGGTTCGAGCTTCATGTGCTGCCGCGAAGCTGTTCGAGCAACTTGAGCGTAGCCTGATGCATCAGGAACAGCTCGATGTCGCTCTCGCTCAGTTGGGCGGCCGCCAGGACCTGCCCGACCAGGCGGGGGATGATGTCGACCGTCAGGTTCAGGATGCCCGGGCCCGTCCATGTACAGCCGGCTGGGCCACCGCCAGCGGGTGCGGGGTTTGATCGCTTGCTCCAGCGGCCGGGCGCCGCCGCTGCGAACCATCAGCGTGTCGCCGGCGGTGCCGTCGGTGCCGAAGGCGAAGCGCCGACAGCGAGGGCGTCTCCGGCGGCTTCGATCAGCGTGGCCGCGGCCCCGTCGCCGAAGATCGTCCGCAGCGAGCGATCGCCCGGGGCGATGTACTTCGAATAGGTCTCGGCCGTGATCAGCAGCACGCGGCGGGCCGCGCCGCGCCGAATCAGGCCGTCGGCCAGCGACAAGCCGTAAACGAACCCCGAACAGCCGAGGTTGAAGTCCAACGCCCCGATCGAGGTCCGCAAGCCCAGCCGATGCTGCATCAGGCAGGCCGTCGTGGGCAGCGGATAATCGGGCGTCTGCGTGCAGAACAGCAGAAAATCGATCGAATCGCGCTCGATCGCCTGCTCGCGAAATAGCTTTTCGGCCGCCGCCACGCCCAAGTCCGAGGCACATTCCCCTTCGGCCGCGATATGCCGCTGGCGGATGCCCGTCTTGGCGGTAATCATGTCCAGGTTCCACTCGGGAAACTCGACCGCTAGCTGCTCGTTGGTCTCGATCCGCTCGGGCAGATGAACCGCGATCGGACCGATAGCTGCGAAATTCACCGCACGAGCCTCGTAGCGTGGAATCGGTGGGGAGAGGGGCGTGAGGGTTCCAGCAACGCGAAGTGCCGCCGCGAACGCGCGAGAGCCGCATGGCGGACAGCGGCGGGTCTCGGCCGGTCCAAGGCTACCATAGCCCGCGTTTGCCAAGGTCAATTGCCAGCCGGAATCTGCACGAGCCGCCCGGCAGTCGCGCACTCTTGGCGGCGCGCAGCTAGCGACGCCGATGCCTGCAGGCGCCGAGTCGCGCTGCGATGTGCGAGCCGCTGGCGTCTCGCAGCGAGCATCTCTTGACGCCCCGCGCGAGCCCGACGATACCGTTCGCGACCTCTACGTCCCGGCGCCGCGCAGTGCGCCGGCCGGATCGAAAATCCAGCTACTGGCTGCAGCAAGGAAACCGCTGGTATGAAGTGCCGCGCCTGTTGGACCGAGAAGGCCTACGTCCGCCCGACGCAGGGTTGGCGCGAAGTCGCCCTCACGTGGCTGGGACTCGTCCCCCTCAAATGCCACCATTGTTACCACCGGTTCTGGCTGCCGCGGCCCCTGACCGTGGGCAAGCAACTCGTGCCGCCCGCGCTGCAAAGCCGCCGCGCTCGCGCGATTCGCTGGCTCTGGCCTTTCCGCAATCCGCCGGCGACATCGGCGCGACTCGCCGCTGCCGAACCCGCGCACCGCTGAACTCGAGTCCGGCGAACCGATGAAACCGCTGGTCGACATCCACTGCCACCTGGTTCCGGGCATCGACGACGGCGCCAAGGATTGGGACGAAACGCTGGCCATGGCCCGGATGGCCGTTGACGACGGCATCGGCACGATCGTCGTCACGCCGCATCAGCTGGGCAATTACGCCCAGAACGACGGCGCGACCATTCGCGACCGCACCGGCGAGCTGCAGCAGTTTCTGGCCCGGCACGAAATCCCGCTGCAGGTTTTGCCCGGCGCCGATGTGCGGATCGAGCCCGACCTGGTGGCCCGGCTGCGGAGCGGCGACGTGCTGACGCTGGCCGATCGCCGCCGGCACGTCCTGTTGGAATTGCCCCACGAGCTGTACGTGCCGCTCGATCGGCTGTTGGCCGAGTTGAGTGCGGCCCGGATGGTGGGCATCCTCTCGCATCCCGGAGCGCAACTTGGGCATCCTGGCCCAGCCGCAGGTCGTCGACCGACTGGTCGACCAGGGTTGCCTGATGCAGCTCACGGCCGGCAGCCTGCTGGGCGCGTTTGGCCCGCAGGTGCAGAAGTTCAGTGCCACGCTGGTTGCCGCCGGGCTGGTTCATTTCGTCAGCACCGACGCTCACGGTCCCCGCAGCCGCCGGCCGCTGCTCAGCCAGGCCCAGCGGCGGGTCGCGGAACTGATCGGCAGCTCGCTGGCCGACGAACTATGCGCGGACAACCCGGCCGCGGTTGCCGCGGGAGGTCACGTGGCCGCCGGACGCCGCGCGGTCGCGGCGGCACGGCCCAAGAGCTGGTTCGGCTGGAAGAAAGCCGCCTGATGCGCCGCACGCTCTTCGGCGCCGCCGTGAAGTCCAGCTGCATCTGGCTGGCTCTGCTGACGCTGGTTCCCTCAACCCGAGCGGCCGGTTGGGCCGACGAGCGGACGAGCGGCCCCTTCGTCTGCCATGCCGATTTTGCGCTCGGCCAGTACGAATCGCTGTTCGCCGAGCTGGCCCAGTTGCAGCAAGACTTGACCCGCCGCTTGGGCGTGCCCGAAGCCCGCGAGTCGGTCGAGGTCTTCCTGTTCCACAGCGAAGCCTCGTATCGCCGCTATCTCGAGTTGCGGCTGCCGCAGGTGCCGTTTCGCCGGGCGCTGTTCGTCAAGGGCGCCGGGCCGGGCAAGGTCTACGCCTATCAGAGCAAGGATCTGGCCGTCGACGTGCGGCACGAGAGCACGCACGGCCTGCTGCACTCGGCGCTGCCCCTCGTGCCGCTGTGGCTCGACGAGGGGCTGGCCGAGTATTTCGAGGTGCCCGAAGATCAGCGGGCCTTCGGCAACCCGCACTTGAAATGGGTCCGGCTCGACTCGCGCCTGGGCCGGATCCCCAAGCTCGCCCAGATCGAAGCCAAGCGCGAGCTCTCGGAAATGTCGAGCACCGACTATCGCCACGCCTGGGCTTGGGCCCATTTTATGCTGCACGGGCCGCCCGAAGCGCACGAAGAGCTGCTGAAGTTCCTGGCCGAGATCCGCACCGGCAGTCCTCCCGGCAAGCTCAGCGAACGGCTGGAGCGGCGGCTGCCCGGCGTGGACAAGCGGATTGCCGAGCACTTCAAGAACTGGAAGCGCTAACCGCTCGCCGCGCGGATCAGTAGATCCGATTGGGCTCGGCGAAGAAGATGTTCAGGATCGAGTTCCGCACGCCGGCCCCGGCGGGAATCTCCTCCCGGCCGTGCCAGCTCTTCTTGGCCAGCGAGTTCGACACGGCGAATGCGTAGCCGCTGTTGGGCTGGAACAGGAACTGCTTGACCTTCTCGAACCGGCCGTGCCAGTCGAACAGTCCGCTGAGCGACTTCAGCCGCCGCTTGTAGACCGCCGTGCCCAGGGCGAGTTGCGAGCGATCGGTCGGCAGATAGAGCTGCATCGTGACCACTTTGGCCCGGCCGTCCGGATGGGGAGCGATCTCGTAACCCTCGAGGTCGCGGAATAGCGACGGCCGGGCGTAGCTGACGATCCGCTCGACGTCCTGGGTGCGGCAGCCGAACCGCCGGGCCAGGTCGGTGGCCAGCTTCTGGAACACGGCCACCTTGAGCGCCGGCGAGGTCAGCGCCTCGGCCACGCTCGACCACAGTTGCCGCTGGCCGAGGGACAGCCGGCCGAGCCCCTCGGCATTGAGCGGCAGCACGTCGCGCGTGCTCACGCCCTGGGCGTTCTGATGCTTGGCCAGCGACAACGGACGATAATCGCGCGGACAAGGCATCGCGGCCATCATCTCGGCGTAGACGTCTGCGGGAAAAAAGTTCTCGAAGTAGATGTGCGAATACGGCTCGTCGCAGCTGGGCGTCCGCTCGATCTGCTCGAGCATGTGGTCCAGAAGCTGGCAGCTGACCGAGTTTGTCTGCGGTTCGACGATGGTCGCCATGCGCACGTCCTCTTGCGATTCGACAGCGGTTCGAAGTCTGTATACGTGGGATAATCGATAAACTCTGCCACCGTTCTTGAGCCAAAGCGGCCTCGTGGACCGGCCGACCGACGGGCAAATTGCCCGCTTTGCCGCGACATCGATCTCCGCCCGCGGCGATTCCACCTGAATGAGCCCGGACGCTGGCAAGGCCCTGCCGACGCTTGCTTTCGGGGCCCGAGTGCCGGATACTGATCGGCAGCTTTTGATGCGTTGTCCCAGCCAGCCGGGGTTCAGCCCAGCGGCCGCCCTGGCACTTCTGGAGGAGCAAGCGTCATGCTGAGCCTGGTCGATCGGCACACGCGGCGCGAATTCTTGCGCGTCGGCTCGTTGGGTCTGGGCGGGCTCGCCCTGACCGATCTTTTGGCTGCCGGCGGGCAGGCGGCGGCCGGCTCGATCCGCGACAAGTCGGTGATCTTCCTGTTCATGCAGGGCGGACCGCCGCAGTTCGAGACGTTCGACCCCAAGATGGATGCGGCGGCCAACGTCCGCAGCACGACCGGCGAAATTCGCACGACGCTCCCCGGCGTGACCTTCGGCTCGACCTTCGAGCACTTGGCCCGGCTGGCCCACAAGCTGAGCATCGTGCGCTCGTTCCGGCCGGGGGACGGCAACCACGACATCAAGCCGATCGTCGGCAAGGACACGTTCGGGGCCAATCTGGGATCGATCTACGCGCGCGTTGCCGGCGCCAACCACCCGGTGACCGGCATGCCGCGGAACATCGCTCTGTTTCCCCGAGCCGTGAACCCGAAGGCCGGCCAGTCGGAAATGAATTTTGGCAAGTTCGACGCCACCGGCAGCGTGGGCAGCGCCTACGCGCCGTTCATGCTCGGCGGCGACGGCAACTTTCAGCGCCGACCTGGTGCTCAAGGTGCCCGACGGCCGACTGGCCGATCGCCGCGCGCTGCTCGGCGAGCTCGATCGCTTGCGCCGCCGTCAGGACGGGGTGGACGGACTGGCTTCGCTCGACGCGATGCAAGCCCAGGCGTTCGACACAATCCTGGGCGGGGCAGCCGCCGCGTTCGACCTGGACCGCGAAGATCCGCGGACCATCGCCCGCTACGACACCAGCGGCGTGATCCGCCCCGACCGGATCAGCACCAAGTGGAACAATCACAAACATTACGTCGACCATTCGCAGAACCTGGGCAAGCAGCTGTTGCTGGCCCGGCGATTGTGCGAAGCCGGCGCCGGTTTCGTAACGGTGACCACCGCTTTCGTTTGGGACTTTCACGCCGACGTGAATAACGCCCCTTGTGCCGAGGGAATGGGCTACTGCGGGGCGCCGTTCGATCGGGCCGTCTCGGCCTTCATCGAGGACGTTGAAGCCCGCGGTCTCTCGGAAAAAATCCTGCTCGTGGCCTGCGGCGAGATCGGTCGCACACCAGGGCTGAATTCGGCCGGCGGACGCGACCACTGGGCGGGACTGGGCCCGCTGCTGATCTATGGCGGCGGGCTGCAGATGGGCAAGGTCATCGGCCAGTCGACCCGCGACGGCGGCGCACCGCTCACTGAGCCGGTGACGATCGGCAACCTGGTGGCCACCATCCTGCACACGCTGCTCGACATCGGCGCGGTGCGGATCGAGCGGGGCTTGCCCAACGACGTGGTCCGGGCCGCGACCGCCAACGAACCGATCGCCGGACTCGTCTGAGCGGCGCCGCAGCAGCTCACAGCGATCGAAAATCAACCGCGAGCGCGGGCAATTGTTCGCGCCGCGCTAGGATTCTGTCAGCCAATCGCTAATCTGCCCCTTCGAGGCAATCGCCCTGGATTCGACCAGCACGCCGGGTAACAATGGTGTGTTAGCGCCCTTCCAGCGCGCATGTCGTCGCAATCCAGCGGCGGAGTGGAGATTCGCGTCATGGCTGAACAGCTGCGCGTCCAGGTGGCGCTCGACGAAACGGTCCGCGACCGCCTGCGCCCCTTTGCCGGGCAAGGGCAGACCGCCCTGGCGTTCATGATCGGCCGGCTGGTCGAAACCGGACTGGCCGAACGCAAGCGGCTGCTGGCCGGCATCGTGCGGCGGCTGGAACTTGCCCAGCGGGGCGGGCTGACCGACTCGGAACGGGCCGGCGCCGTCCAGGTGCCGATGTCGCCCAAGCTGGCTCTGCAACTTGGCGAGCTCGGCACCGCGCGTCGATCATTCGGCCGGTGGCATGGCCGGCCTGATCGTCAAAGTGGTGCTGGAAGATCAGGCCTGGTCGATGACCGTGTTCACCGACGCGATGAACGACGTCGGCAAGGCGAAATGAGCCGCGCTGCCCGCGCCGCGATCGGCGCGCGAGGTTCTTACAGCGGCGGCAGGACGTCGGGCTCGACCTGATAGCCGTCGGCCAGGGCGTTGGTCATGTTGAACAGGCCGGCGATCGCCAGCACTTCGCCCAGCGTTTCGGTGTCGGTGCCCAGCTTGCGCAGCGCCGCGGTGTGCGAGTTGACGCAGTAGGAGCAGCCGTTGGTCGCCGAGACGGCCAAGGCAATCATTTCCCGCACCGCCGGCGCGAGCGGCGACGTGCGGCCGACCGCCTCGGGATGCATCAGCGTCTTGAGCGTGGTCCAGACGACTTCCAGCTGGGCCGGATTCACGGCCAGCGTGCGCCACAGGGCCGGCACGAAATCGATTCCCTTGGTCCGCCGGATGTCGGCAAAGATCTCGGCCACCTTGCCCGTCGCCTCGTGCTCGGCGACCGGCACGACGGTGGCGATTCGCTCGTTCGACATGGCAAGCGGTCTCCGGTGCGCCGCGGTTCAGGCGAGCTGCAGTCCGACCTGGCCCGCGGTCTGCTGCAAGTAGGCGTACGCCTCGCGCGCGGCCGAGTCGGGATTGTCGATGTAGGGGTAAAGTTCGACCGTGATCCAGCCGTCGTAACCGGTCGCGGCAATCGCCCGCAGGGTCGCGGCAAAGTCGATCGCCCCGCGGCCGGGAATCAAATGCCGATGGACGCGGGTATCGGCAATATCCTCGAAATGATAGTGCACCGTGTGCGGGGCCATCCGCGCGACCCAGTCCTGCGGATCTTCGCTGACGCAGTAAGCGTGGCCGATGTCGAAATTCAGCCCCAGCCAGGGCGAATCGATCCGCGCCGACGAAGTCCAGGTACTGCCCGAAATTCTCGATCAGCAGGCCCGGCTCCGGTTCGATCAGCAGTTTCACCTGAAGCTTCTCGGCCAGCTCGACGCAGGGCATCAGCTCGTCGTAGAAGATCTGGGCCCCGTCGGCCCACGATTGCTCGGGCGTCAGCTCGCCGCCGGGCTCGGTGGTCAGGTTCGGCGCGCCCAGCTCGCGGGCCAGGTGCAAGGCCCGCTTGGTGTGCTCGCGGCGGATCGCCCGGTAATGCGGGTCGGGATCGGTCCAGCCGGGATGCCAATACGGCTGCCGCGGATCGGCGATCGCGTTCATCATGAAGGCGTTGATGTTCGAGATCGACAGTTTGTGCTTGTCGAGGCGCGGCGGATCGACTCCTTGCGCTCGGCCAGCAGCCCGGCCGGCCAGGCATGCGGCACGTCGGCCAGCACCTCGATGCCGGTGTAGCCCAGGTCGGCGATCTTCTCGATCGTGCTTTCGATCGAGAAGTGCATGTAGGCGTTGGAACTGAAGGCGAGCTTCATCGCGGGGCGTGCTCCGATCCGATCTTGGGCGGCAGGAGGGCCCATTGTAGCTCGCCGGCTGTGGGCACGAAACCGGCAGGATTTGTCCGACGGGCGGAACCGTGCCGCCTCAAGCGTGCGGCGGGCGTCCAGAACGAGGCGCGATCACATAGAGCCCGTCCGAGATCGGTCTGGGAGAGGGGGACAGTCCCATTTTGCTCCGCAAGCTCCGCAAAATCGGGACAGTCCCCGACCGTTCTCGCAAGGGGCTCTTAAGACGGCGCCGGCGGCCCGGGCAGCGGGAACTGCCGCTTGACCTTGGGTGGCCAGGGCTCGGCTGGCGGAGCCGCGTCGGCCGGATGCGGCGGTTCCAGCTTGCTCGCCGGACCGGTCGCGGGCGGCGGAATCGGCCCCGGCTTGGGAGGCGCGTCGGTCGCGGGACGGGCCTGACCCAGCACGCTCGTTTCCGCCGTCCCCGGCCGCGGGGAGTCGCTCTTAGGGGCCGGAGCGATCGCCGGACTGGCCTCGCCCAGCACGCTGGGAGCTTCGCCCTTGGTGCGCACCAGCGGCGTGCCCTGGCCGGCGAGCTTGAGCTTGACCGTGACCGCCCCCTTGTTGTCGGCCAGGCGGTTCCAGGCGTCCTGGCAGCGAAGGTACAAATGGCCGTCGGTCGGCGCGGCGAAGGTGCCGTAGCTCCCCAGGTCGAACGGCTCGCCGAGCGCGAAATCCTGCATCAGCACGCCCACCAACCGCCCCTCGCCCGAGATGCGGCCGTCGGCGTCGATCTCCTTGCCCGCCGGGCCGGTCTGCCAGGTGCCGGAAGTCGCGAAGTCGTATTTCTGACCGGCCGTGCAAGCGATGCCGCTGGGCTGCCAACCGCGGGCGGCCAGAATTTTGGCGGTCACCGGAGTGCCGCCGAACAGCGGCTTGCCTTTCTTTTTCCAATCCCAACTGCACAGGTCGGCCCGAAATCCCTGGTCGATGTGCTCCAGGAAGAACAGATACTCGAAGGCGATCTCGTCGGCCATCGCGCCGTAGGTCGATTCGAAGCTGACCCGCTCGCCGGTCAGAAAGCCCAGGCCCAGCGGCCGGAAGCGGTCGCGGTAGTTGGTGTTGTTGGACAGCAAATGGCACAGGGCCCAGCGCCAGGCGTAGTTCTGCCACGAATCGCCAGTGAACGAACGGGCCGACTTCGTCTCGACGATGTCGCGCAGCGATTGCGGCTGGCTGGTTTGCAAGTAGCGGAGCACGACCGGCTCGATGTGTACGCTGGGATCGTCCTTCTCCCAATACTGGCCCATCTCAGCCATGCCTTCGGCGTACCACAGGGGGCCCATCGCGCCGAACGTCTGGCCGCAGTAGGCGTGCACCGCTTCGTGCTCCGGCGTGCCGTGATCGGCCGAGGCGTATACCACGCTCTTCGACGAAACGGGCTTTCGCGTGCCGCGCGGGCCAGGAACCGTATAGGTCGCGGTCAGCGTGACGCCGGCTCCTTCGGCGATCTTGGCCAGGCCGTCGGGGTGCAGGGTGCCGGCCGGCCACTTGGCCAGATCGCGCACGACGTAGCACTCGATGATGCCGACCGGCTGGCGAGCCCAGTAGCGCGAGATCAGGTCGAGCATCGTCTCCAGGCGCTTGAGCAGCGCCTGGGCGTCTTTGCTCGGCAGATCGGTGTGCAGCAGAAAATGTGTCGACCGATAATCGGCCGGAGCGGCGGCACCGGCCGGAGCCGGGCGCTGGCCGGCCTGGCGCAGCGGGGGCCTGGGCCCAAAGCCGACCCGATCCGCCGCCGAGCACCAACAGCGCAAATGCCAGCCCGGGCCAAAAGCGGACGGCGGGCTGAGTTGCGCGAAAGTCAAGCTACGGCCCCCGCTGATCGTTGTTTCGTCGCCCTGGTCCTGGGCAGCGCACATCACGCTCGAAGCCAATCATTCAACACCGCACGCAGGCGGGTTGTTTCGCCGGAACGCCGCCCGGCGAGGACGCGTAAATCAGCCAACCGGTTCAATATACCCCAAATTGCGGCCCCTGGGGATGGGAGCCCGCCACCCCCGGGGTAGGGCGGCCCGCTGCGAATCGGCAGCGCCGCTCCGCCTGGGCAATGCACCGCGCAAGAAAAAGCCCGGGCATGGGGGGCCCGGGCTGCTCGAAGCTGGCGGACGCGGCGGCTGCCCGCGGGGGCCTCCAGCCGTCGTCCGCGCCGGACACTACCAGTGCAGAGCGGCGAGCTGTTGTTGTCGCGCGAGGCTTGTTCGCGCCGGATCGACCGAGAGCAGGAACCGGGCAATCGGCCGAGCGCGACACGCCAGGCAAAGATTGCGCAATGCGAATTGCCGCCGGCCGCCAGAAGAGCCGCATAATGCGTGGGCCGTGGAAGTTGCTCCCGGGGCGGTCAGCGGGGGGGCAGCCAACCACTCTCTCGGGGTTCTCCCATGCATCGTCGGCGGCGCGGTTTTACGCTCGTGGAGCTGTTGGTCGTGATTGCGATCATCGGCATCTTGATTGCGCTGCTCCTGCCGGCCGTTCAGGCGGCCCGCGAGAGCGCCCGCCGCACGCAATGCGGGAACAATCTCAAGCAGATCGGCTTGGCGCTGCTCAACTGGGAATCGGTCCACCGCAAGCTGCCGCCCGGCACCATGGCCCGGCAGCGGTTTTCGTACACCTACGATCCGGCGACGACCGGCGGCTACGAGTGGCCGTATCTGCTCGATTACATTCTGCCGCAGTTGGAGGAGAACAACTTCTTCCAGGCGGTGGGGGGGCCCGCGTTCGACGTCATGAATCCTTGGTTCAGCCCCAGCACCTGGCCCCAGAGCGTCAACGGCGTGCCGATCACCACGTTCGTCTGCCCGAGCGACTTGCCGCCGGGCCAACTCAAGAACCTGCCCGAGTTCTCGCCCCCCGGACAATATGTCGTCTGTCCGGCGACAAACTACCTGGGCATCTTCTCCGGCTTCAACGATTGGCATAACTACAAGCTGACCGGCAACGGCGATCCGGCTGCGACGGCTCGCCGGGGTCCAACCCGAATCCCAATCAACGGGCCGTGTTCGGCTACTACGCGGGCATCCGGCTGGCGCAGATCGAAGACGGCACCGCCAACACGATGGCCGTGGCCGAGTATCTGACCGGCATCGACCCCAACGACATTCGCGGGGCGTTCATCACCAACCGCGCCGGCTGTCAGTTCCTGTACGTGACCTTGGGACCCAACTCGGCCGCCCCCGACAACTTGCTGAGTTGGATCCCTCGTTCTGCCCGACGGATATGAGCCACAATTTTCCGCAGCTCAATTTGCCCTGCACGCCGGGCAATACCGACGCCAACTACGCCAGCCCGCGGAGCCGGCATGGCGGCGGGGTAAACGTGCTGTTCTGCGACGCCAGCGTGCACTTCATCGCCGACGAAGTCGACCTGGCCACCTGGCAGAGTCTGGCCTGGATCGCCGACCAGAAACAGCTGGGGGCCTATTGAACGCTCGATTCAGGCGGCATCGGCGGACGATTGGCACGCTGGCCCTGGGCCTGCTCTTGTGCGGCGGTTGTGGCCCGCGCGGCAATCACGCGGCCGTCGAGGGCCAGGTGACGCTCGACGGCCAGCCGCTCGCCCAGGGTTCGATCCTATTCGTGCCCGGCGAAGGCACGAGCGGCACCGCCACCGGCGGCGACATCAAGGACGGCAAGTACCGCCTGTTCGGCGCCAAAGGGCCGGCGGTCGGCTGGAACCGGGTGGAGATCACCGCCGCGCGGCCCAGCGGCAAGATGGTGCCCGACCCGCTCGGTCCGCCCGGCAGTCGGCGCGAGATGTACGTCAGCGCCGTGGCCACGCGGTTCAATACCGATTCGACGCTCAAGATCGAGATCCAGCCCGGCGAGAATCGGGCCGACTTCGACGTGGCGGGGGAATGAGGCCGCGTCTTGCGTAGTTCGGCCGGGCGGTCGTTGACCGCCGGCTATGGGGGAGTGAGAACAACTCAACGGCGGCGTTACGCCAAGAGCTGCTGCACCAGCTGGCCGTGGACGTCGGTCAGGCGGAAGTCGCGGCCCTGGAAGCGGTAGGTCAGCTTGGTGTGGTCGAAGCCCAAGAGGTGCAACAGCGTGGCGTGCAGATCATGCACGTGGACGCGATCGCGCACGGCGTTGAAGCCCAGCTCGTCGGTCTCGCCGAGCGTGATGCCGGGCTTGATTCCGCCGCCGGCCAGCCACATGGTGAAGGCATTGGGATGATGATCGCGGCCGTCATTGCCCCCCTGGGTCATCGGCGTGCGGCCGAATTCGCCTCCCCAGATGACCAACGTGTCGTCCAGCAGGCCGCGCTGCTTGAGATCCTGGATCAATGCGGCGCAGGCCTGATCGGTGTCCTTGCAATTCTGTTTCAGATCGTTGACCAGATTGCCGTGCTGGTCCCAGGCCTCGTGAAACAGCTGCACGAACCGCACGCCGCGCTCGACCAGCCGCCGGGCCAGGAGGCAATTCTTGGCAAACGAGGGTTTGGCCGGGTCGCAGCCGTACAGATCCAAGATATGCTGCGGCTCTTGCGAGACGTCGATCAACTCCGGCGCGCTGGCTTGCATCCGGAAGGCCATTTCGAAGGCGTTGGTGCGCGTGGCGATTTCCGGATCGCCCACCGCGGCCAGCCGCTCGCGGTTGAGCTGGGCGATCGTGTCGAGCGACTCGCGCTGCAGTGCCGCGTCGACGCCGCGCGGATTCGATAAATACAGCACCGCGTCGCCGCTGGTGCGGAACTGGACGCCTTCGTAAAGCGTCGGCAAGAAGCCGCTACCCCAGTTCGAGTTGCCGCCGCTGGGCCCTTTCTTACCGGAGCTGAACACGACGAAGCCCGGCAATTCCTGCGATTCGCTCCCCAGGCCGTATACGGTCCAGGCGCCGAAGCTCGGCCGGCCGAACAGTTGCGAGCCGGTGTTCATCAGAATCTGGCCGGGCGCGTGGTTGAAGGCGTCGGTCGACCAGCGAGCGGACGATCGCGATGTCGTCGACCACTTCACCCAGCTTGGGCAGCAGCTCGGACAGCTCGGCCCCGCACTGGCCGTGCCGGCTGAACGCGAATTTCGGGCCCCAGCAACTTCGAATTGGGCGTGATGAAGGCGGCGCGGTAGCCGGCGATCAACTCTGGGCGGCGGCAGCGTGCCGTCGAACTTGGCCAGTTGCGGCTTGTTATCGAACAACTCCAGATGGCTCGGCGCGCCGGCCATGAACAAGAAGATCACCCGCTTGGCCTTGGGGGCGAAGTGCGGCGTCTTGGCTGCCAGCGGATTGAGGCTGCCGGGTGCCTGCGGTGCAGTCTCTGCCCGACCGCCGGCGCCGAGCAGATCGGCCAAAGCCGCCGCGCCCAGCCCCACGCCGCATTCTTTGAGAAACCAGCGCCGGGCAACGACCGCCGGGTCGACTCCGCGGTAATGCTGGCCGTAATGCTTGTCTTGGCAATTCATCGGTCGGACTCGCGCTCGGGGCGCGATCTCATTCTTTGGTGATCGTTTCGTCCAGGTTCAGCAGCACCCGAGACACGGCGGTCCAGGCCGCCAGCTGTGCCGGGCTCGAGCCGTCGGGCAGCGGCGGTGTGTTGGCCGGATCGGCCGCCGCCAGTTCCCACGGATTGCTGCCGGGCCGCGCGAACCGCTCCAGCTCGCGACCCAGCAATTCGCCCAGGGCCGCCGCTTCCGTCGCGGTCGGAGTGCGGGCCAGGCAGCGGCGGAAGGCATAGACCATTCGCTCGCCATCGTTGCCACCGTGGGCCAGCACCTGCCGGCCCAGCGAGCGGGCGCATTCGAGGAACACCGCTTCGTTGAGCGTCACCAAGGCTTGGAGCGGCGTGTTCGAGCGCGTGCGGCGGACGCACGCAAAGTCGCCGTTGGGCGCATCGAACGTCTGGAAGACGGGGTAGGGGACCGAGCGGTAGCGGAAGGTATAGAGGGCCCGGCGATAGGTTTCGCTCCCTTGCTCGCGAGCCCAGGCCTTCGGCCCGTAGCTGGCCGGCGGCAGGAACAAGAATTCCGGCGCCGGAGGATGCACGCTGGGGCCGCCCAGCTTCGGGTCGAGCAGGCCGCTGGCCGCCAAGGCGATGTCGCGGACCGCTTCGGCCTCGACGCGGAACCGCGGGCCCCGGGCCAATAGCCGATTGTACGGATCGCGGGCGTGCAGCTCGGGCGTCACCCCCGAGCTTTGCCGATAAACGGCCGAGTTGACGATCTGGCGGTGCAGCGTTTTGAGGCTCCAGCCGTTGTCCATCAATCCGACCGCCAGCCAATCGAGCAGCTCGGGATGCGAGGGCGGCTCGCTTTGCAGTCCCAAGTCCTCGCTCGTGCTGACGAGCCCGATGCCGAAGTAGTTTTGCCAGATCCGATTGACGATCGACCGGGCCGTCGTCGGCGAGCGGCGATCGACGAGCCAACGGGCAAAGGTCAACCGCGTGGGCGGCGCGTCGAGCGGCAGCGGATGGAGGAATGCCGGCACGCCGGGCGTCACCGCTTCCTTCGGCTTGAGGAAATCGCCCCGCTCCAGCCGAGTCGTCATGCGCGGAGCGGGCAGCGGCTCGAGCGCCAGCTGCGAAGCCGGCTCTGGATACTCGGCCGACAGGGCATCGATCCGGGCGTTGGCCTCGCGCCATTCGGGCACCGTGGTCCGCCAATAGCCGAACACGGCGGCCGTTTGCGCCGGGCTGCGTTCGCTCACCGGGATCGCCAGAATTTCGCGCACGCCCAGCGGCAGCGGATCGGCCACCGGCGCCGGAGCCGATGTGACCGAGAGCCGGAACCGGCCCAGGTTGCAGTTCTGATTGTCGTCGCTGTTCCAGCCGCCGTGGTTCTGCTGCAAGTAGATCGTCAGCAGCGTGCCGGCAGGATTGGCGATCGGTGTCTTGGCCACGAACACCGCCTTGCGCGGCTCGATTCCGCCGCGCCGGACCGGCGTCATGACTCCAGGCGGTTTCGTCCTTGCCGTCGAGGGCGAACTCGATCGGACCGGTGACGCGGGCCTTGCCCGAGCGATCGTCGTAGATCGCGGCCAAGGGCGCCTCAGGCAGATTGACGTCGGCCGTGGCGCTGGCGATTTCCAGCTTGGCGTTCTTGTCGGGCGCGTCGGCGGGGGCAGCCTCGACGTCGAACTGCGTGAGCGCCCCGGTGCCCAGGATCGAGCGGCCGGGCCCGCCCAGCGGCAGGGTCGGATCGTTCAGCAGTTCCAGTCGGAAGGCCGTGATATTGGCCAGCTCGGTGCGGGCGGTCAGCTTGGCTTTGTGCTTGGTCGGGGCGTAGCCTTCGGCCAGCACCGAGCCGTCCTCGGCCACGGCATACCGCGAGCCGCCGGTGGCCAGCTTGTCGACCTCGGGCCGCAGGATAACCCACTCGGGCTGGTCGTCGCGGACCTGGGATTCCCAAGCGGCCATCCGCTGCGGCCAGTCGGGCGACTGATGCTGGAGCTGGGCTTCGATCTGGCCGATCTCGCGCATCAGTTCGGCCCGCCGCTGCAGCTGGGCCGGCGTGTAGGCCGCGATCGTGGCCTCGTAGTCGTTGTTCAGGAAGGCGAACAGCCGGTAATACTCTTCCTGCGTCAGCGGGTCGAACTTGTGGCTGTGGCACTGGGCACACTGAATCGTCAGGCCGAGGACGCCTTTGCCGATCGCGTCCATCCGGTCGAACATCGCTTCCATCCGGAACTGTTCGGGATCGATGCCACCTTCCTCGTTGATCATCGAGTTCCGCAAGTAGCCGGTGGCGACCTTCTGGTCCTGGGTGGCCGCGGGCAACTCGTCGCCGGCCAACTGCTCGATGATGAACTGGTCGTAGGGCAGGTCGCGGTTCAGGGCGCCACCACCCAGTCGCGATAGAACCAGACGAACCGCGGCTTGTCTTTCTCGTAACCGTCGGAGTCGGCATAGCGGGCCGCGTCGAGCCACCAGCGGCCCCAGCGCTCGCCGTAATGCGGCGAAGCCAGCAGCCGCTCGACCTGCCGCTCGTAGGCGTCGGGGCTGCGGTCGGCCAGAAACGCATCGACTTCTTCGATCGTCGGCGGCAGGCCGACGAGGTCCAGGCTCAGCCGCCGCAGGAGCGTCACGCGGTCGGCTTCGGGCGAGGGCGCGAGGCCGGCTTGCTCAAGCCGGGCCAGGATGAACGAGTCGATGCCCGTGCGCGGCCAGGCATGGAGCTGGGTCGGCGGAACCTGCGGCCGCTGCGGAGCGACAAAGGCCCAGTGCGTGCCCCACGCGGCGCCTTCGGCGATCCAGCGCTTGACGAGTTCGATCTGCTCGGGCGTGAGCGTCTTGCCCGAGTCGGCAGGCGGCATTCGTTCGTCGGCGTCGGCCGTGGTGATCCGCCGCAAGAGCTCGCTCTCGTCCGGCTTGCCGGGCACGATGGCGAAGTGATCTTCGAGCCGGGCCAGGGCCCCGGCCTTGGTATCGAGCCGCAGGTCGGCCTTGCGCTCGCCGGCGTCGGGACCGTGGCACTTGAAGCAGTTGTTCGAGAGGATCGGGCGAATGTCGCGATCGAAATCGACCGCTGCGGCCGAAACCCGGCCAACAATTCCGCCGCAGCAGAGCAGGGCCAGAATGAGGATTCGTCGCCGTTTCACGACCGACTCCAGGGCGCGGGTGGGCCAGGGGTGGGAACGCCGGAGCTGCCCGCCCCTTGGGACCGGCGGGTGCCCTTCATTCTGGTTGATCGGCGGGCGGAAGGAAAGAGATTGTCGCGCCCCCGCGCAGACCGGCCTAGCTGCTCGCGCTGCGGTAGCTGAGCACGGCCCGCTTGAAGATCCAGCGCGAGGCGGCCAGCGAGCCGACCGCGGCCAGCAGGGCGAAGCCCGCCAGATAGCCGGTCTCTTCGTCGAGAGGCCGGGCCAGGAGCCGGGCCGGCACGTTGACCACCACCAGCACCGGCACGATGAAAGTGAAGCCTTGCCGCAGCGGCGTGCCGATCGGGCCCTGGTAGATTTCCATCGGGTAGCGGGAGAAGTTGGTGATGTAGAACCAGAAGTCGTACAGCGATTGATTCTGCCCGAGCCAGATGCTGGTCGCCGCCAGGGCAATCATCAGGCTGTAGAGAATTGCCACGCCGCAGGCGATATACAGCGGATACAGCGCGAACGCTTGCCAGCTGGGTCGCACCTCGAGTTGCACCAGCGAATACGCCAGCAGCGCCCCGGCAAACAGAAAGTTCGACAGCGACGACCAGTCGACCTTTTGCAGCGAGATCAAAAACTGCGTGTCGATCGGCTTGAGCAGGGCAAAGTCCAGCCCGCCGGTCCGGACCAGCTCGCTGAACTCTTCGCAGTTGGGCATGAAGAACGCCTGGACAATGCTGTTGATGAACAGCGTCGTCGCCAGAAACACGAAGAACTCGTATTGACCCCAGCCGCTGCCGCGGCCGATCTCGTCGGTGAACCTGAAAATCAACACGTAAAAGCCCAGGTTCATCAGCATCCAGCTGAGCGACGAGACCGACTCGATCACGAAGTTCCAGCGGAACGTCATGTCGCGAACCAGGCTGTTGCGGGCAAACGTCGCGAACACGCGCCAGTACAAGACCGGTGTGCTCACGGCCCAGGACGCGGCCGGCGCCAGATCGTCGTGCATGGGCCGCTAGCCTCCGTAGCCGCTGTACCGCTTCAGCCCCCGAGCCAGGGCCACACGGCAGGCGACGATGAAAAACACGACCCAAAACAGCTCTACGCCCAGCCACAGGGCCAATTCGGTCCCCTGGATCTTGCCCAGGAACACCGCGGCCGGAAAGTACGCCAGGTACTGCAGCGGCGTCATCATGATCAGCTTGTCCCAGGGCGAGGGCAGAAAGTCGATCGGGAACATATGCCCCGAGAAGAAAAACGTGAACAGCATGTAGACGAACAGCAGCGAGCTGACTTCCAGAAACCAGAAGCCGATCATGCCGAACGTCGCTTCCATGAAGAACCCGAGCATAAAGGCCATCACCAGCGAAGCCAGAAAAGCCGCCATCACCGGCGGGTCGGGCCAGCCGGGAAAGAAGCTCCGACAGAGGAAGAACACCAGCGCAAACGGCGCCGTCGCCACCAGATAGTAGACCAGCTTGTGCGCCACCCGGCTGAGCAGCAGAAAGCCGACCAGGTCGACCGGCTGGATCAGAAACTTCTTGATCTCGCCCGAGCGAATCTGCCGGGCAATGCCCGAGGCCAGGCCCGGCATGCTCGAGAAGGCCCGGCCGATCATCGTCAGCAGGTAGTACGCGATCATGTCGTGGTACGAGTAACCGCGAATCGTAACGCTGTCGGGATCGACCCCGCGCGAGCCGGCCACCGCCTGAAAGATCGCGTGCCAGAGGAAGATCTGGGTCACGATCGGCAGAAACCGCATCAACGTGCCGAGCGCGAAATCGCCTCGATAGACCAGCCGCTCCTCCAGGCAGATGCGCAGAATCGTCCACCACGTGCCCACCGCCGAGGCGCGGCTGCGAGCGGCGACTCGCCCAGCGGGGCGGCCGGATCGGGCAGGGCGGAATCGAACGTAGCGCTCATCGCAGGGGCTCGCGCGGCCGGGATGGCCTGGTCACTTCAGCTTGGAGAAGTCGGTCGGATCGAGGTACACGCTGTCGGCATGGTCGACGATCTTGCCGTCCTTCTCCGACTCTTCTTTGACCCGTTTCCACTCGGGATCATCGCGAAAGGCGGCCCAGTTTTTGTCGGCCGCTTCCTTGCTGGGATGGGCCAACAGGTAGATCAACTTCGTATCGGCATCGGGGCCCTGCGGCTGCCAGTAGCCGATGTTGTGGATGTCGTGCTTCTCGAACAGCCGCGTCGTATGGTCGCGAAACCGGGCCAGCATGGCCGGCATTCGTCCCGGCAGAACCGTATAGGTCCGCAGCTCGTAGACCTGCCCCTTGGCCGGCTCGGCAGCGTGGGTAACTGTCGCCAGCGCGACGAAGAGTCCGATCAACAGCGTACTAAACGTCAAACCGCGTTTCATCGCGATGCTCCCTTGGTTTGTTTCATGAGAAGGCAGCCAGGCCTGGGGCTCGTTGAGCCCCGGCTAGGGGCAATGTTGAAGCGGGATCGTGCGTTGTTTCCCAAATCCGTGCCGGAGTGTTTCGTTCCGCCGGCCAACTCCTCTCCCTTCCAGGGAGAGGTTAGGGTGAGGGTTCGTTACCATCCGCAGGAGCCGATCGCTGCGCACTCGCTGCCCTCACCCCGCCTGCGCCACCTGCTCGCCGCGAGCCCGCTCGCTGGCCTGCGAAAACATCTCGGCGATGACTTCTTCCAGCGGTGGATCCTCGACGCTCACGTCCTGCACGGTCTGCTGGGCCAGGATCGCCGCCAGCGACTCGGCCACCACGCTGCGGTCGACGCGGAGCTTGACCTTGGGTGGGTTTTCCTCGAGCACTTCGCCGTAGCGGTCGAGCCCCCGCGGCAGGGTGTCGCCGGCAAACAGCAGCGTAATCACCTTGTGGCTGCTGAAGCTGTCGACGATCCCGGTCAGCGAGCCGTCGTACATGATCTGGCCGTGGGCGATGATCACCACCCGGCGGCAAAGCGCGGCGACGTCCTTCATGTAATGGCTGGTCAGCAGGATCGTCAGGTTGCGGGCTTGCTGGTAATGCCGCAGAAACGACTGGATGTTGTGCTGGGCGATCACGTCCAGGCCGATCGTCGGCTCGTCGAGAAACAGAACCTCGGGCGAGTGGAGCAGGGCGGCGATCAACTCCATCTTCATTCGCTCGCCGAGCGACAACTCGCGCACCGGCTGAGACAACAGGTGCCCCACGCCGAGCAAGTCGACCAGCTCGTCCCGCGTGCGCGCTCGAAAGCCTGCGGTTCGATGCGATAAATCTGCTGGTGCAGCCGAAACGACTCCTGAGCCGGCAAGTCCCACCAGAGCTGGTTCTTCTGGCCCATCACCAGGGCGAAGCGGCGGCGGTAGGCATTCTCGCGCCGCCAGGGGACGTAGCCCATGACGGTGGCCGAGCCGGACGTGGGATTGATCACCCCGGACAGCAGCTTGAGCGTGGTGGTTTTGCCGGCCCCGTTGGGTCCCAGAAAGGCCACGAACTCGCCCGACTCGACCGTCAGGTCGATCCCGCGGACCGCTTCGACCAGCCGGTACTGGCGCTGAAACAGCCCCCGCACCGAGGCCAACAGGCCTTCTTGCTTCTGATATACCCGGTAGGACTTCGCCAGCCCGGCGATTTCGATGATGGCCATGACCAGGGATTATAGGGGCCGGGGAAAATGCCGGAAAGGCGACCGCGCCTTAGTCGGTCGCGTTGTCGGCCTGTTGGAGGCCGGGTATAATCCGCCGTTTCGTGGGCGCTGAGATATCGCGGGCACTGGGACATCGCGGGTGTTGGAACTTAAGGAGAAGTTGCCACGCACGGTCTTCGGGTTGGAATCGGACACGACACCCACCGCCTGGCCGACGGCGGGCCGCTGCGGCTGGGCGGCGTCGAGATCGCCCACGACCAGCACCTGGTCGGCCACAGCGATGCCGACGTCCTGCTGCACGCCGTGACCGACGCCCTGCTCGGCGCCGCGGGGCTGGGGGACATCGGCGAGCGATTTCCCGACACGGCCGCCGAGAACCGCGGTCGCGACTCGGCCGAGATGCTCCGGCTGGTCGTCGGCGACGTGCGCCGGGCCGGGTTCGAGCCGATCAACCTCGACTGCATCGTGATGGCCCAGCAGCCCAAGCTCTCGGCTCACAAGTCGGCCATCCGCCAGCGGATCGCCGAGCTCGTCGGCCTGGAGCCGGAGGCGGTCGGCGTCAAAGCCAAGACCGGCGAGCTGGTCGGCCCCGTCGGCCGACAGGAAGCCATGATGGCCGAGTGCGTGGTGCTGCTGCAACGAACCGACCAACAGCCGGAGAGAGACGAAGAGGAATAGCCGCCACGAAATGCAGAAAGGAAATGCAGAAAGATGGCCACGAAAAACACAAAAAGGCACGAAAAGACGAAGGAGGGTGTTCGGTCAACAACGATTTGAGTGTCTGCCCTCTGCCGCAACGAAATACCGTTTGGCTGCGAATCGGCGTGTGGTCCCCGGTGGATTTCGTTCTCCGACTTTTTGTGCCTCTTCGTGTTTTTTGTGGCCATCGCCGTCTGTTTTTCGTGGCTGTCGTTCCCTGTTTTTTTCTCGCGACCGTCTTTGTCACCGTGAGCAAACACTGAGCCTGCCATGCCGATTCGCATCTATAACACGCTGTCCAAGAACAAAGAGCCGTTCGAGACCGTCCAGCCGGGCAAGGTGGGCATCTACCTCTGCGGGCCGACCGTCTATAAGCCCAGCCACATCGGCCATATGGTCGGGCCGGTAATCTTCGACGCCGTCAAGCGGTACCTGGTCTATCGCGGCTATCAGGTCACGCTGGTCATCAACGTGACCGACGTCGACGACAAGCTGATCAACGAGTCCAACGCCCGCGGCATGGCGATGTCGGCCCTGGCCGAAGAGATGACGGCCGACTACATGCGCAACCTCGAGGCGATGGGCATCGACACAATCGATCACTTCCCCCGCGCCACCCAGCACATGGGCGAGATCGTCGCGATCACCCAGCGGCTCATCAAGCAAGGCTTCGCCTACGAAGCCGACGGCGACGTCTATTTCGAGGTGGGCAAGGATCACGAGTACGGCAAGCTCAGCCATCGCGACGTCAGCAGCATGCAGGGCGAAGGGGGCGAAACGGTCGACCGCAAACGTTCGCCCGCCGACTTCGCCCTCTGGAAGAGCGCCAAGCCGGGCGAGCCCGCCTGGGATAGCCCCTGGGGCAAGGGCCGCCCCGGCTGGCACATCGAGTGCTCGGCCATGAGCAGCAAGATCCTGGGCGAGACGTTCGACATTCACGGCGGCGGGCTGGACCTGGTCTTTCCGCATCACGAGAACGAAATCGCTCAGAGCGAGTGCTGCCACGGCAAGCCGCTGGCCAAATACTGGATGCACAACGGCCTGATGCAATCGTCGAGCGAAGTCGGCAAGGTCGGCGGACGCAATACGCGGGCCGCGGCCGAAGGCGATCAGCAGGCCCAAGAGGCCGGCAAGATGGGCAAATCGAAGGGTGCCAGCCCCTTCCGCGATTTGCTCCAGCAGCACGCGCCCGAGACGATCCGCTTCTTTTTGCTCTCGACCCATTACCGCCGGCCGATCGACTTCAGCGACGAGCGCATTCGCGAAGTCGGCACGGGCCTGGACAAGTTCTATCGCTTCTTCCAGCGTTACGAGCGGGTCGGCGGCGGTGACTTTTACACCATCGCGGCGGCCAAGCGGCGCGAGGCGGGCGACTTCGACCCGCAGGACAATCCGGTTCTCAAGCAAGTGGCCCAGCATCGCACCCAGTTTCTCGACGCGATGGACGACGACTTCAACACGGGCGGGGCGGTGGGCGTGCTGTTCGAGTTGCTCGGCACGCTTAACAAGTTCGTCGATGACGAAAAACTCGAAGCCACCAAGCCCACCGAAGCCCAACTGGCCACCTTGCGGCAAGGCGCCACCACGCTCCGCGAGCTGGCCGGCACGCTCGGCCTGTTCAGCAAGTCGCCGGCCAAGAAGGAAGCCGCCGGCGACGGCCTGACGCCCAAGCTGATGGAGCTGGTTCTGGAGCTCCGGGCCGACGCCCGCAAGAAGAAGGACTTCGCCACCGCCGACAAGATTCGCCACGCACTGACGGACATGGGAGTGGTATTGGAAGATCGTCCCGGCGGCACCGAGTGGCGCGTCGAGCAAGGGCCAGGGGCTTAGTCAGCCGAAGCCGCGGCGAGAAGAATAGCCACGACGAGGGCATTGGCCACAAAACACCTGCAGCAGAAGGGAGTAGGGGGCAGAGGGTAGGGGGCAGGGAATACGGTTTAGCCCTCCTCGTCCTCCACACCCCAACCCCCACTCCCCACACCCTTTCGACTTTTTGTGCCTTTTCGTGTTTTTCGTGGCTATCGTCTTCCGTTTTCGTCGCTAAGCCCGGCCCCGCCATGCCCCGCATTCTCGGTATCGATCCCGGCCTGAACATTACGGGCTACGGCGTCTTGGACGTCGAGCGGGGGCGGCTGCGCTTGTGCGAGGCGGGCATCGTCCGCGGACGGACGAAGGAGTCGCTCACTGCGCGCCTCGCGGAAATCTTTGCCGGTGTCAGCGACGTGATCGCGGCGCTCAAGCCCGAGGCTCTGGCCATCGAGCAGCTCTACTCGCACTACAAGCAGCCGCGCACGGCGATCCTGATGGGCCACGCCCGGGGCGTGATCTGCCTGGCGGGGGCGAACGCCGGCATTCCCGTCGTGCACTATTCGGCCACCCAGGTCAAGAAGGTTCTCACCGGCAACGGCCGGGCGCCGAAAAAGCAAATGCAGCAAGCGATCGTCCGCGAGCTAAGCTTGTCCGCCGCTCCCGAGCCGGCCGACGTGGCCGATGCCCTGGCCATCGCCCTCTGCCACTACCATCTCAACGTCCGTCGCGTCCTCGCGCGCGTTCTGCGCCCGAAGCCAGCCGGATCGCGAGCCGAGCCCCAAGGTTAGTCGCCGTTTCCCGTCCCTATCCTCTGCCCCTTGCACCCTACTCCCTCCCGCCCCTTGATCACCCGCATCACCGGACACCTGACACTGCTGGCCGAAAGCGAGCTGACGCTGCGCATCGGCGCCTTCGAGTACGAAGTGCTGATCCCCGATTTCACCCGGCGGCAATTGCACGATCGCCTGGGCCAG
The DNA here is from genome assembly GCA_963828155.1 of uncultured Planctomycetaceae bacterium. Taxonomy (GTDB): domain Bacteria; phylum Planctomycetota; class Planctomycetia; order Pirellulales; family PALSA-1355; genus CAWCAX01. The sequence goes on along the minus strand of CAWHDQ010000001.1, from coordinate 271,180 downwards.
GAGATCAGCCTGCACACGATCGAGTACTTCGAAGGCAACCCGATGCAGGGCCGGATGACGCCGCGGCTGGTCGGCTTTCTGAGCGAAGTGGAGCGGGAATTCTTCGAGCTGTTCTGCTCGGTCGACGGAGTCGGCGTGAAGAAGGCCCTCCGGGCGATGGTTCGGCCGGTCCGCGAAGTGGCCGCCGCGATCGAAGAGCAGGACGCCACGGCGCTCGCCGGCTTGCCCGGCATCGGGCCGGCCATGGCCGAGCGAATCATCGCCAAGCTCCGCCGCAAGGTGCCCAAGTTCGCCCTGCTCGTCGCGCCCGACGCCGGCCGCCAGGCCGAGGTCGAAACCGACGTCCTCCGCGAGACGTACGACGTGCTTCGCTCGCTCGGGCACAGCGAGAGCGACTCGCGGCGGCTGATCGACGCGGCCCTGGCCAAGAAGAAGAAATACAAGTCGGTCGAAGAGCTGATCCAGGCCATCTATCAGCAGGAACGGGGCGACGGCAAGGCCGATTGAGCTCCCGGCGCTGCGCGGATGCTCAGAGCCGATCCGACAACGGTCGGGGACTGTCCCAGGTTTGTGAAGCTTGCGAGGCAAACCGGGATTGTCCCCTTCTCCGAGACCGTTCTCGGATCGGCTCTCAGCCCTCGTACCAGCCCTTGCTCCCCTTGGTGCGGAAGCGGACGACGACCAGGTTCTTGAAGTTCTCCTGCTGAAATTCGAAGTCGTCGAACGTCGCGCCCAGGTTGGCCACGATCGACTTGATGACGTGCTGGTTGCCGTCCTGGACGCGGATGAAGCCGTGCGACTGCATTTTGTGCGTCCCGATGGACTTCGGGCCGAGGCGAACCTTGGCCTTGTTCAGCAGCTGCTCGATGCGGTGCCGCGTGGTCTTGACCCCGCGTAGTCGCGTATCGACCATCTTCTCGCCCCCTGCGTCTCTGCTGCCGCCGCTCCTCGTTGCGGCCCGACTCCCGGCCTGGCCCGCAGATGCGGATTCTAATGCCGCTCGGTTAGCGTCGTATTAAACGGCCGTCTACCGCCGCCTGCCCGTCCCCTGGTATATTTCGCTCTGGCGGTGTTCGTTTCCTGCTGGCCCCCTTCGAGTTGCAGCGTTTTGCGCGAAGCCATCCTCAAACCCGACGACCGGCCGAGCGGCGACGACGACCGCGACCTGCGCCCCCAGCGGATGCAGGACATGGTCGGCCAGCGCGACGTCTACGCCCGGCTGCAGATCGCGGTCGACGCGTCCCGCAAGCGGGGCGAGCCGCTGGGGCACATCCTGTTCGACGGTCCCCCCGGGCTGGGCAAGACCACCTTTGCCACCTGCATCCCCCGCGATCTGGGCGTCAACCTGCAGATCGCCAGCGGCGCGATCCTCCAGGCCCCCAAGGACCTGATTCCCTATCTGACCAACGCCGAGGAAGGCTCCGTCCTGTTCATCGACGAGATTCACCGCCTGGCCAAGGCGGTCGAAGAGTTCCTCTATCCCGCGATGGAGGATTTCCGGATCGACATCGCGCTGGGCGAAGGGGTCAACGCCCGCACGATCAACATGCAGCTCCGGCCGTTCACGCTGATCGGGGCCACGACCCGGGCCGGGCTGCTGTCCGCTCCCTTGCGCGACCGCTTCCAGATGCGCGAGCATCTCGACTTCTACACGATCGACGAGCTGTCCGAGATCGTTCGCCGCAACTCGGCCAAGCTCGGGCTCGAGATTGCCCCGGCCGCCACCCGCGAGATCGCCGAGCGCAGCCGGGGCACGCCCCGCCTGGCCAACAACCGCCTCCGCTGGGTCCGCGACTACGTCACCAGCAAGGCCGACGGCCGCGTGACGCTCGAGCTGGCCCAGGCCGCCCTGGCCATGCAGGAAATCGACATTCGCGGGCTCGACGGCCAGGACCGCAAGTACCTGACGACCATCATCAACGTGTTCCACGGCGGGCCGGTGGGCGTGGAAGCGGTCGCCCACACGATCAACCTGGCCCCCGACACCCTGGTCGACGAGATCGAGCCGTTCCTCTTGCGCACCGGCCTGGTCGTCCGCACGCCCCGCGGCCGCAAAGTCACGCCCGCCGCCTACGTCCACCTCGGCCTTTCGGCCCCCGACGATCCCGAGCCGCAACGGAAGTTGTTCTAGGTCTCGCCGTCGCTGCGGCGGGCGTCTCGCGGCGTTACCAACGTGCATACGTACCCGGCTGGGCCGCCTTGAACTCGCGAACCGCCGAGGGCACCGACGCACGCGGAGGCCGCACAAATAACCACCACTCGCCAGGCGAGCTCGCCAACTTTGGTGCCGCCCGTGAACCCCTCGCCCTTCCAGGGAGAGGGCAGGGTGAGGGTTCTTCGTATCTTCCCTCGCGCCGCGTACAAGCAAGGCTCACCGCCGAGTACGCAGAGGACGCTGAAGAATTTGGCGATTGAGCGGCGCGAGCAGGTCCGGTAGGTCAGGCTCTTGGCCTGACGACCTCCTCGCAGCCACGGCGCCGATTGCCGCTCGACTCTGTCAGCAGAGTGCGTCGGGAAGGATGCTCCGATCGGCAAATTGAATCGCGGTGGACCGATCAGCTTTCCGGCGAGGCGGGCGACTCAGCGTCGGCGGATGGACCGCCGGCTTCCGCCGCCTCGGCTTTTGGCGCGTCGGTATCTGGCGAGTCGGTCCCTGGCGAGTCGGCTTCCGGGGCAGAGGCCTGTTCGGGCGGCGACCGATCCTCGTCGTCGACGAGGTCGGAGAACAGGTCGCGCTCTTGCGCCCTGCGCCGAGCGACTTTCGCCAGGCCGGCGGCACATAGAGGGCCCCGGCCGCCCGGAGCTCATCGACGGAAATCAAGCGTGGCCGCTCCACAAATCTCCTCCATGAGTTTGGCTTGGGCCGGCTCCAACTCCACGAGCAGCGCCAAGACGTGCAGGACGTTGATCAACTCGCTGGTGTATTCGGCCAGCCAGTGGTCGGGTTGGATGTCGCCGAGCTTGGACGGCGGCCGGCGGTCGCCGATGATCGGCCGCTCGCGGTTTTTCTTCCGATAGCTGAACCACTGCGTCAGCACCCGCTTGCCCGACACCTCGTACTGCCAGACCGGCTCGGGCACGTTGTCGATGAAGCCCGATCCGACCAGCAAGCGGTGCTGGGATTTATCGTACCCGATTTCATCCGGCATGGAAGCCGGGTCGTCGGGAATGGCGCCCCCCTTGGGAATCCGCGGCGCCTTGTCCTTCGGCAGCCGCGGTGGCCCGGCGGGACGATCGGCCTTCGGGTCCACATAACGCTCGCCGAACGTGTGCAGCCAGATCACGCGCCGGCCCAGCTCGACGGCGCGGGCGAAAAGCTTCGGCTCGGTGGTAAGCGGGATGCGCAAGCCTGGCTGGGCGAGATCGCGCTGAAACCGCGCCGTATATGCCGGGTTAGCGGCGACGCCTGCCAAGTACGCCAGGAAATCCTCGGCGGTCACCGGGCGTTTGTACGCCGCGCTCAGAAACTCCAAGAGATTGGGCGGCAGGTTCGGCTCGGTCGCGGCCGCGTCACGCCAAAGGGGGAAAACTCGGCCGCCGCGACCATTGTAATGGTGCAAGTCGGGTATCAACGTCGTGAATGAAATGGCCGGGCCCACGGTGGGCGACCGATCACTCGGGGCGGTCAAGTAGATTTGATTATCGCCGCGGCAGCGCCAAAGTTCCGGGTTCGGTCGATTAAGAACACGGTTGTCGGGGATAAGCCATTGTCGATCAAATGATCGAAAGCCATACCGGACTGGCGGGAGACACTCGCCCCGCTCTTTGGCAATTGTCGTCGGATTGTCAGGAAATCCGGGTAGTCCTTTCTGCACCTCACGACCAATATGCCGATCGCCCAGCTCGCCCCTGTTCAGATGAGGGACGAACAGTTCCTCCTTTTGTTCCGGCTTGGCTCGAACAAGCCTTTGCCAGCGCCGCTGAAGTGACTCTGCGTCGGGCGCAATGATCCAGGTTCTCCCAGGCATGACGCCCGAGCCGTTGTACGCAAACAAATCATCCAGCGTGGGGTAGCTGGCCCAAGCCCCGCTCGCGGCCGGCAGGAATGGGGCCCGCCAGTCGGTCGGACAGGTTTGCCAGGTCTTCGATTCGAGCTTGAGCTTAGCCAGGGCCGCGAACTTGTCTTCGCGCTTGCCCTTCGGCAACACGGTGTACTTCACCACGCCGGCTTCTCGGCCGCTTTTTGCTTCGACCGGGCCACCAGCACGATGCAAACCGGCTGCTGAACTGCCTGAAAGATGCGCGTCGGCACGTCGGGCTGGTGCCCCTCGGGCGAACAATCGATGACCCAAATCCGGTCGGCCGTGCGGCGGCAGATAGTCGCGCATCTTCTGGAAGCCGGGTCCGTTGAGGAAGCCGGCGACGGTGATGAAACACACGATGCCGGCGTCGTGCTGCGGGTCGCGATCGAAGACCTTCCAAGTGGCCCAGCGCCAGAAATAAACGTACAGATTGCGGAGGTGCTTGGCGTGCGCGCCCACGCCCCAATCGGCCGGCGGAATCCAACTCGCCAGCTGCTCTTCTTCGATCCAGCCGCCGCGCCCCTTGGCCTTTTCTTTGTAGGGCGGATTGCCGATCACGATGGTAATCGGCTCCCGGCGCTTGATCTCGTTGGCCTGCAGCCGCGATTCGGAAATGGTGCGGTACAGCGAGCCCAGTTCCTCGACCTGGGCAAAGGGGTTACCCAGCGTGTCGGTGACGAACATCCGCGGCGCCGTTCGCGGCGGCTTGCCGACCAGCGCGATCAGTTCGGCATGCACGCGGAGCTGGGCGACCGCAAAGGGACCCAGCTGCAATTCGAAGGCGATCAGCCGGTTGATGGCCGATTCGATAGCTTGGGGAACGGCTCCCGCGCCCTGGTCGGCTTCGACTTCGGCCGCGATCCGCCGCAAGACGCCGAGAAGGAAGGTGCCCGTGCCGACGGCGGGGTCAGCCAGCGTGACGTCAGGTGACGCCAGGCCGGCGGTGCGGCCGAAGTGACGCCGCAGGGCGTCGTCGACCAGGCGGATCATCGGCTCGACGACCTCGGGCGGCGTGTAGTAGGAGCCCGTAAGCTTGCGAAGCGTGTTGTCGTAAACGGCGAGGAAGTCTTCGTAGAAGTAGAGCCAGGCGTCGGACTTACCCTTACTAATGGTTTCCCAGTTCACGGCGTCGAGCACGCGAATCAGCGCGCTCGTAGCGATGTCTTGAGGGCTTCCTCGTTGCCTGCGTCGTCGGTGAGCAGGCGAAGTGCCGCGCCAATCAGCGAGTTGGTCTTACCGAGTTGCTTGCCGACCCCATCCAAGTCAGCGGACAGCCGAATGTTGCCCGACCGGGCCATCAGCAAGCCGAAAGTGACGGCCTGGGCATAACCGTCGGCAAATTGCGGATCGTCTGCCTCGGGAAACAGAAGCTTCCGCCAGTCGGCGGCCAATGCCGTCAGCGCCGGGCTTTTTTCGGCCAACTGCTCCGTGACCTCATCTCGGAGCAGGCGGCACAGGCGGGCGGCCACGTTCGCAAGCTCGGCGGCCGACTTGGGCGGAATCGGTTCCCAGCGCAGGAAGTTGTCGAATCGCGCCACGAGCTCCTGCGGTGCCGCGAGTTTCGCCCCGGACGACTCGATATCGCCGTCCAATTCCACGATCGAGCCGACGAGCTCGCCGTTCTGCCACAGGCTGAACGCGTTGCCATCGGTGTACAGCAAGTTGGGAAGCGACTGCAACTTTTCCCACTGCTGTTTGTCGTGGCCCTTATAGCGCCGCGGGTCAGCGCCTTTGCCGGGGGCCTTGACCTCGATGTAGCCGACGAGCCGCGTTCCGGAGCGTGACGGCGTAGTCAGGCCGCGTTTTTAGTTGCGACAAAGTCGATTCGCCGACTGCGGCGAGCCATTCCCGCTTGAAGCCACACAGCTCAGCCAGATCTGCAAACAGCCGCTCCAAGGGGGCGCGTAGTTGATCCTCGGGTTCGCCCGTGGCACTGGGATTGGCGAGCTTGGCTTTCGCGTCCGCTCCAAAACTGGAGATCGCCGTCTTCAGATCAATCATCGAGCTTCGCCCAGATGCTTATTGTGTCTCGGGGACGAATCCCGGCAATGCGCCGGACCGCGAAGTGTCGAATCATATCACGCTGGCGCCGACGCCCGGAAGCCGAGCGAGACCGGATTTCGGGCACCAACCCGTTCAAAACTCGGCGCGGTCGCACGATCAGAAGACATTGGAACACGGATGAGTGCCAACACGTTGTCACTGTCCGATCCTGCGACGGGATATTACCCCACGCACGTCACGGACTCATCGTCCGCCAGAACCAAACCTCGCCCGAGGCGAGATCGGCCGGGCCGAGACCGAATTTGCTGCGCCCGCGGCGAAGCGGGCATGCGCAAAAATCCTCGCTGCCCTGGGACCAGGTCTCGACTGCATGGCGAAAGGTCGGCAGCCCGGCGGGCGTGAACTCGAACGCGGCGACGTTCCCGACGCGGGTGAGCGACATCTGCTGCAGCCGCTCATCGGCCGGGGCGAGAGACAGGCGGATCCGCGTGCAATTCAGCGGACGATCGGCCGCCCGCAGGCCGACGCTCAGCCGAGCCGGCGGTTGCTGGGCGGCCAGAGCGTCGAGCGCTTCCAGCAGCCGGGCCGCGGCCGGGGCGTCGCCCAGCAGACAGACCAGCGGCGGCGCCGAGCCGAGCCGTTGCCCGCGGTGTTCCCAACATTGGATCGCGACATCCTGAAATCGGCGATGCATCGGCAGCGCGATCCGCGGCGGAATTGTGAGCGGAAGAAGCCCCACGGTCGAAGGGGCCAAGCAGTCGGCCCCGCAACCGCGGCAGCTCATTGTAGGCCGGCCCCGAAAGGAGCCAAGTTGTAGCCCGGCCCCGATGGGGGCCGAGTTGTAGGCCGGCCCCGATGGGGGCCAAGTTGTAGGCCGGCCCCGATGGGGCCGAGGAACCCAGCCCAGGGTCGAGCGGTCCTCCGCGAAGACCCTGGGTGCGTGCGGGCCACGAAATCCAGGTCAGCCCAAACGACAGTCGGCCCTGAAGGGGCCGAGGAACCGCGGGATCGCGCAGGGTTCACGACCGCGCGGCGGGGCGGGGACTCCGCCACCCTTTCAGGGTGGATATTGCGGCTTTGCCGATCCATCCCTAGGGTCTGCGCTGCGCTCCGGCCCTGGGCTGGAATCCGGGGCCCCTTCACGGCCGGACGATTCAGATGGCCATCTTGTCCACCGACTCGCCATGGGACCAGGTTGTAGCCCGGCCCCGATGGGGCCGAGGAACCCAGCCCAGGGTCGAGCGGTCCTCCGCGAAGACCCTGGGTGCGTGGGGGCCACGAAATCCATCTCAGCCCAAACGACGGTCGGCCCTGAAGGGGCCGAGGAAGGGCCGCGATCGCGCAGGGTTCGCGACCGCGCGGCGGGGCGGAGAGTGCGCCACCCTTTCAGTGTGGATATTGCCGCTTTGCCGATCCATCCCCAGGGTCTGCGCTGCCTCCGGCCCTGGGCTGGAGTCCTCGGCCCCTTCAGGGCCGGACGAATGTGGACGCCGCCACTGGTGGGATACAAATCCCGGGGTCTGCGCTGCGCTCCGGCCCTGGGCTGAAATCCTGGGCCCCTTCAGGGCCGGACGATTCAGGACGTTGCGGGGCGGGGCCAAATCCCAGGGTCGACGTCCCAGGGTCTGCGCCTGCGCTCCGGCCCTGGGCTGAAATCCTCGGCCCCTTCAGGGCTGGTCGCTCCCCCAGGGCCGGACGGGGCGGCATCGGGGCCGGCGCGGTGGAGGGGCCCGCCCGGCGAAGGGACCGGCGCCGCGGCGAAAAACCGGGGCGAATCGATTTGCTAGCCCCGGCGGATTTCGCATAGGATTGAAGGCGGCGGGCGGCCCGGCAGATTCTGGCCGTAACCCGCTATGCCAGCATGGGTTGCTGGCACAAACGGACGACTGGACGGCGTCTGTCGGACGGCCCAGGGGCCGCGGTTGGAATAAACGCCGGCCGGTCCGACGAATTGTTTTATACCCCAAGGGCTTGCGCCGGCTTGCCGGGTCGACCTGAGCGAGGAGCGTGGCGTGCCGCTGTCTCAGCCCGAGTTCAACCGCCTGGTCGCCGAGCATGGCCCGGCCTTGTACCGGATGGCCTACCGCATGGTGGGCGATCGGCACGAGGCCGAGGACATCGTGCAGGAGACCTACCGCTCGGCGTGGAAGAGCCGCCGCGGTTATCAGGCGGCCCGCGGCGAACGGGCGTGGCTCGCGGCGATCTTGCGGCGGCGAGTCGTCGATCGCTGGCGGCGGCGGACGCTGCCCGGCGTGGTCGGGGGCGATGGCGTATTTGAGGTGAGCACTGCCGGCGACGATCCGCTGGCCAACGATTATACGGATGAGATGCAACGCGCCCTGGAGCGGCTGCCCGGCGAGCTGCGCGAGTCGCTGCTGCTGGTGGTCGTAGGCGAGCTGACGCACCAGGAAGTGGCCGACCTGCTGGGAATTCCGCTGGGCACCGTGCTCTCGCGAGTGAGCCGGGCCCGCGAACGATTGCGAGAATATTGGATTGCCGGCGCCAAACCGAGCGTTGGCTGACGCATCAGGCGTTACCCGAGTAGACCCGAACCGACTGCAACCGCGAACTGCCCGTAACCGCTAGACGAACGATGTCCGCCCATTTTGGCTCCGATCCCTGGCTCGACGCTCGGCTGCGCAATGTGCCGCTGCCGGTCGGAATGCTGCAGCGATTGAGCGAGCTTGCCAACCCTGCCGACGAAGAGCTGGACGCCGCCCTGCGCGACGTGCCGCTCCCGGCCGGCCTGTGCCAGCGGCTCGACGAGATCGCCGAGCTGCCGCAGCGGCAGGTTGCCTGGCTGCCGCCGCTGGGCACGCGGGACGACTGGCATCCGGCCGATTGGCGCGCGGTTCGTTGGACTCGGCAGAATATCGGCTGGCGCGAACTGGCGATTGCCGCCTCGCTGCTGCTGGCCATCGGCGCCGGCTATCTGGCTTTGGTCACGCGGCTGGGCGGACCGCTGGTGCCGAACACCCACGACACTCTAGCGACCAACCCGGTCCGGCCCGCCGTTGGCCCGGCCGACGAAGAGCTGGCGCCCGACGAGCTGGCCGTCGATTCGGCCCCGGTTTCCGAGGGCACCGACGACGAGTCGTTGGCGACCGAAGGGGACTCGCTCTTCCCGCCGATCGACTTCAAGCCGCTGCCGCTGCCCGGGCAACGGGTGCGCCGCCCGCGCAATTTGCTCTTCGCCTCGGACGGCGCGATCGATCGCCTGCCGCCGCTGGAGTTGGCCGGATTGCCGGCCGATCGCGGGCTGGCTCCGCCGCTGGTGGCCGGCTACGACCTGGTCTCGCAGCTCAAGACGGGCGAGCGGTCGTTCGTGGCGCCGAGTGCCGATCCGCTGCTGGCCGCGACGCCGATTCCGCTCGGGCACAATACCTCGAGCTATCGCCTGGCGCAGCGGCTGATCGCCGCCGGGCGGCTGCCTGCGCCGGAAGATGTGCGGATCGAGGATTATCTGAACGCGCAGTGCGACCATTACCCCGCGGCCGAAAGTCCGCTGGTGATTCGCGTGGCCGCCGGTCCGGCGCCTTTGGGCGAGACCGGGCTGCGGCTGTTGCAGGTGGGCGTGCAGGCCGGCCGAGCGCTGGGCACCGCGCGGCCCGCCACCGATCTGACGATCGCGGTCGACACCTCGGCCAGCATGTGGCACGGTCAGCGGCTGGAAATGGTCCGCCAGGCTCTGCGGCGGCTGACCGCCGAATTGACGCCGGCCGACCGCGTGACGCTGATCGGCTTCAGCGACGACGCGCAATTGCTGGCCGATCATCTGCAGATCGACGGGCATCCGTCCGCCGGCAGCCAGGCGCAAAACGGTTCGTTCAATTCTGCCGACCGCACCGCGCAGGAACGCTGGCTGGCGGCCGTCGAGCGGCTGGCGCCCGAGAGCGGCACCAATGTCGGGGCTGGGATCGCACTGGCCGGCGAGGTAATCGGCCACGAGGCGGCGCAGCCGGGACGTCGTCGGCAGTTGGTTTTGCTCTCCGACGGCCTGGCCGAACTGGGCGCCGACACGAAGGAGCAGATCGCCGGCCTGATCCGCACGCTGGCGGGCGAGGGAGTCGGCCTGTGCATGCTCGACGTCAGCGGGCAGCGAGATAGTAGCCAGCGCGACACCGCTGGTCCGCTGGGCGAGCTGGCTTCGGCCGGCAACGGGCTGGTCCTGTATACCGCCGATACCGAGGAAATCTCCGCGGCCCTGGCCGATGCTTTGGCCGGTTCGCCCCTGACGGTCGCCCGCAGCGCCTCGCTCAAGGTGACGTTCAATCCGCAGGCTGTCGGCTCCTATCGCCTGGTGGGGCATGCGACCACCACGCTTACCGGACCGACGTCGGCCTCGACGCAGGTCGACCTGCGGGCCGGTACCCGGCGGGCCGGGCTGATCGAAGTCTGGCTGCTGCCCGGCGGCGGCGAGGAAGTGGCCACGGCCGAGCTGACCTGGCACGACCCCTCGGGCAGCGGCACGCACAAACTGACGCAGCGGATCAGCCGCTTGCAATTTGCCAAATCGTTTGCCGAGTCGCCGCTGTCGCTGCAGGCCGCGGTCGTGGCCAGCGAGACGGCCCGGGCCCTGCGCGTGCACGGCGGCGCTCCGCCGCGGAGCATGACGCGCGTGGTCGAGCTCGCCAGTCAAGCCAGTCCGCTGTTGCAGCAGAGCGATTCGTTCCGGCAGTTGGTCGAGTTGGCGACCCGGGCAGACAAGCTGCGGGGCACGTCGGCTCCCCGCCGCTCGGGCGCGGCCCGGCCGTAACCGTCCGTTGAAGAAATGCCCTCCTGGCATTGGCACCGCGGGCAGCGGCTCGGCGGCTCGGCATTTTCCCGCGTAATCGCTACGACCCGCCATGATGCGCGCCGTGGACGGGCTGCGTACAGTGGCGGCTCGCGACCCCCTCGATCCGGTCCTTGTGTCGGCGGATGTTTGGTTATAATTTGGAGTTGGGAGTCGTCGGACCCCGTATGAGGCGTGCCGGACCCAGGCAAACCGGCGCGGCGGACGGCGGCGGCAAGTCGCGCCTTGGAGCCGAGCGGCACCGGGCAGCGGGCCCAAGGCCGGCTGGCGAGCCACCGACGCGACCCCGTTTCGTCGCGCCGGGCACCGGAGCTCCCAGGCGGGCAACACCATTCGATTCGACGATCCTGATCCGGGACGCGGGACGACGCGGCCCCCGGTGCGGCGGCCGAGCCAGCCCGGAGAGCTGCCGCCGCGGGGCTGGTTTTCGGTCCGAGAAAGGCGAAGGAACTGACTCATGCAACTCCGCTCGACGACCGTTTGGATCCGGCTGAGCGTGGCGATCTGCGTCCTGGCCGGCGCGCTGCGCCGCGCCGCTGGGCGGGCCGCTATGGGCCAAGCCCGATCCGAAAAAGTCGAAGGCGGCCAAGGAAAAGGAGAAGCCGGCCGAAGAGGAAGAGGCCGATCCGCTCGCCAGCGAGAAGGATCCGACGACGTTTGCCGAGGCCCTCGAGCGGGCCAAGATCATGCTCGACCTGTTCCAGTCGGACGTGATGACCGAGCGGATGTCTGAAGAGCAGAAGGACGCCGAAAACCTGGCCAAGGCCCAGAAGGACAAGGTCGTCCACCAGGCCGCGGCCTACAAGCTGCTGCGGCTGGCCCTGACGCTGACCGATAAGGGCAAGGAGCGGCCGGAGCTCAAGGAGATCAACGAGGCCCGGTACTTCCTGGCATTCTTGAATTTCCAGCGAGGGCAGTATTACGAAGCCGCGGTAATCGGCGAGTATCTGTCTCGCCGTGCGCCCGATTCGGTCGAAGGGCGGCAAGGGGCGCTGATCGCGCTGGCTTCGTACCGCAAGCTGTTCGACGAATCGAAAAAGCCGGAGGCCGAGCGAACCTTCGAGATTGCCCACATCCAGCAGATCGCCGAGCACATCATCAAGCAGTGGCCGACCGACGACGTGGCCGAGAACGCCGCGCTGACGCTGCTCAATTTCGCGATCCAGCAGCACCAGTTGGACAAGGCGGTCGAGTATCTCAAGCGGCTGCCGGAGAACTCGCCCCGCCGGATCGGGGCCCAATTGCGGACGGGCCAGGCCCTGTGGACCACGTACCTGCGGGCACCCACGATGCCCGCCGCCGAGCGGCCTTCGGCCAAGGAGCTGGAGCTGTACCGCTCGGAGGCGGAGAAGATCCTGTCGGCCGCCGTCGAGCAATCGCGGAAGCGCCGGAGGTCGATCCGGCGGTGATCGGGGCGATGGTCTCGCTGGCCCAGATTTACATGGACCTCAGCGACAACGAAAAAGCCGTCAGCACGCTCGAGGACAAGCAATTCGGCCCGCTGACGCTGATCAAGGCCAAGCATCCGGTCTTCGAGCGGAAGGAATTCGCCGTCCAGACGTACATCACCGCGCTGCGGGCCTATGTGGCCACGCAGAACGTCAAGGACATCACCAAGATCATGAACTCGCTGGAAAAGCGGTTCGGCGGGACGGGCGAAGGCAAAGACAAGGACGCCGGCACCCTGACCCTGATCTACATCGGCCTGGGGCGCGAGTTGCAGCAGCACCTGATCCGGCTGCGCAATGGCGGCAACAAGAAGGAGCTGGAAGCGGTCTCCAATGCGTTCGAGGCCTTCCTCAAGCGGATCGTCGAACGCGGCGGCGGCAACAGCTACGACTCGCTCAGCTGGGTGGCCGACACGTTCTACAGCCTGGCGACCGGCATCGACGACGAAGACAGCTCCAAGCCCCCCACGGAACGGGCCAAGGGCTACTATGCCAACGCGGTCAAAGGCTATGAGCAGATTCTGTCGCTCAATCAGCAGAAGCCCAAGTTCGTTCCCGACGCCAACACGCTGCTGGGCATCCAGCTCCGCTGCGCGATCAGCGAACGCCGGGTCGGCAACTACAACACCGCGATCAAGCTGATCACCCAGGCCTTGGAGTCGCGGCCCAAGATGATCACGGCCCAGGTCGAAGGGGCCGAAACCTACCAGGTCAGCGGCGCTACCGATTCGGACGGCTATATGAAAGCCATCGCCGGCGGCGAGAAGAACTCCAAGGGCGAAAACACGATCTGGGGTTGGGGCAAGCTCGCCAAGATGACCCAGAACGAAAAGGAGTTCGTCGACACGTTCTACATGGCCCGCTTGCGGATTCCCGAGTGCAATTATCTGTTCGCGCTCAAGTGCTCGGAGAAAGCCAAGCGCGACAAGTACCTGGACATCACCAAGAAGCTGCTGCGGCAGGAGTATCGCCTGCATCCCGAGCTCGGCGGCCCCGACTGGTACAAAAAGTTCGACGGCCTGGCCCGGCAGGTGCAAACCGCGATGGGCGAGAAGGCCGACGGCATCGAAGCCTACAAGGATCCCGGCGACACGGCTCAGGCCGGCAAATAGCTGCCGCGGACGCGAGCCAGCCGAAAACAGCAGTACGATTGACCATCACCGGCCCATCGCGGCCGGCGAAACGAACCAACGAGGAGAAGTGCCATGAACTGGCGGTGCGGATTGGCGGCGGGCGTGCTGGCGATCGCGATCGGCGGGAGTGTTCGGCCCTGGATCGCGTCAAATTGCTCCAGGGCACGCCGAACGTGGTCAACGGCAGCGTGACCGAGATGAGCCCGACGGTGGTCAAGATCGAGGTCGGGCAGGTGCCCAAATCGTTCGCCGTCAATACGATCGATTACATCGAGTTCGACGAGGACCCGAAGGACCTCAAGAACGCCCGCACGGCGATGAAGGCCGGCAAGCTGGACGAGGCCTTGAAGCTGGTCAACAAGATCGATCCCTCGGAAATCCGCCGCACCGAGATCAAGCAAGACTTGGACTTTTACAAAGCCTATCTGATGGGCAAGCTGGCAATGGCCGGCAGCGGCGACATGAAGGACGCCGGCCGGCTGCTGTTTACGTTCGAGCAAAAGAACGCCACCAACTATCACTACTTCGCGGCCTGCGAAGTGCTGGGCGACTTGCTGGTGGCCGACCGCAAGTACGACAAGGCCGAGCCCTATTACACCAAGCTGGCCTCGGCTCCGTGGCCCGACTACAAGATCAAGGCCACCGTGCTGGCCGGCCGCGCGCTCGAGGCCCAGAAGCAATACGCCAAGGCCATCAAGAAGTACGAAGAAGTCGAAGGCATGGAAGGCGACAACAAAGACGTCGAAGGCCAGAAGCTGACGGCCCTGCTCGGTAAGGCCACCTCGCTGGCCGGCGCCGGCAAGCCGGACGAAGCCGTCAAGCTGGTGATGGACGTCATCGCCAAATCCGACCCCGAGAATGTCGACCTGCAGGCCCGGGCGTACAACGCCTTGGGCAACTGCTTCAAGACGGCCGGCAAGCCCCAGGACGCGATCATGGCGTTTCTGCACGTCGACACGCTCTACTTCGGCTCGCCCGAGCAACATGCCGAGGCCCTGGCCAACCTGAGCGTGCTGTGGAAGAAGGTCGACCAGGAGAGCCGGGCCAACCAGGCGGCCGAACAGCTCAAGGAACGTTATCCCAACAGCCGCTGGGCCCAGAAGTAGGCCGTTGTTGGGAGCGGCCGGGCGAACGTTGGCCGCCGGCTAGAAAGCGATGTCGCACGACGAGTTGCGAGTTATCGCACTCTCACCCCCGCGGGTGAAATTGCCGGTGGACCGCCTTGAGCCGGGCCGGGTCGACGTGGGTGTAGATCTGCGTGGTGGCGATGCTGGCGTGCCCGAGCATTTCTTGCACTTGCCGCAGATCGGCCCCCCCGGCGAGCAAGTGCGTGGCGAAGCTGTGCCGCAGCGAGTGCGGGCTGAGCTGCGGATCGATGCCGGCCCGGGCGGCATACGCGCTTGAACAGCTCCCAGATCCGCTCGCGGCGCAACCGCCGGCCGCGGCGCGACACAAGCAACCACGGCGCCGCCGCGGCGGGCACGGCCGCGACCAGCTCGGGCCGCTCGTGCTCCAGGTACTCGCGCACCGCGGCGATGGCCCGGCGGCCCAGGGGCACCAGCCGCTGCTTATCGCCCTTGCCGTGGCAGACGGCATAGCCATCGTCGAGGTGCACGTCGCTCAGTGTCAGCCCGGACATTTCCGAAGCCCGGCAGCCGCTGGCGTAGAGCAGCTCGAGGAAGGCCCGGTCGCGCCGCCAATGGGCGTCGCTCCTGCAGGGAGCGGCGAGCAACTGGTCGACCTGGGCCGGCGAGAGCACGTGCGGCACGCGCTGCCAGAGCTTCTGGCTGCCGAGCAGCTCGGCCAGGTTGTCGCGCAGGACCCCTTCGAGCTGCAAGTAGCGCGAGAACAACTTGAGCGAGACGATATGCCGCGCGATCGACGCCGGGGCCAGCTTGCGGCGATGCAGCCAGGTGGCGTAGTCGGCCAGGTCACGGATCGACAGCGCCGCCAGCGAGCGGCCGCCGAGCCAGTCGAACAGCCGCTCGACGTCGCGGCGATAGGCGGCCACCGTGTTCTCAGCCAGATGGCACTCGTTCTGCAAATGGCCGACAAAGCCCTCGAGCCACTTGCCGCCGGCCGCCCCGCCGACAACCGTCACGGGCTTGAGGACGCGGCGCGGAGGCATGGCGGTGGCCGATCGGTGCAGGGAAGAGTCGGTTCGCGCGGCCAAGCGGCGCACGCCGCGAAAACGCCGGCTTCTGTGTGGTTTCGGAACCGGCGGCCGGCCGACTTGACTACCCTTTGCCGAATCCGAAGGGGGGGATTATGCTTCACGCTCCGCCGCCGGTGGAACGGGCCGTATTTTCGGGCAGCTCGACCCGTTTGGGGCAAGCGGCAGGCTTAGGCAAATTGGGAGTCCGCGCGTGAGAATCCTCGTCACGGGAGGCGCCGGCTATATCGGCAGCCATGCCGCGCGGCTGCTGGCACGATCGGGCCACGAGCCCTGGGTCTACGACAACCTCTCGCAGGGGCACCGGGCCGCTTGCCCGGCCGGCCGGCTGATCGAAGGCGAGCTGGCCGATCGCGAGCGGCTGATCGCCGAGCTCCGCGACCGGCGGATCGACGCGGTGATGCACTTCGCCGCCTTTGCCCTGGTCGGCGAATCGGTGGCCGACCCGGCCAAGTATTACCAGAACAACGTCGTCGCCAGCCTGAACCTGCTCGAAGCCATGCGGGCGGCCGACGTCCGGCGAATCGTGTTCTCGAGCACGGCCGCGACCTACGGCGTGCCCCAGCGGATGCCGATTACCGAGGACGAGCGGAAGCAGCCGATCAACCCGTACGGCTTCTGCAAGCTGGCGATCGAACATGCCCTGGCCGACTACGCCCACGCGTATGGGTTCGGCTATGCCGCGCTCCGCTACTTCAACGCGGCCGGCGCTTCGCCCGACGGCCACCTGGGCGAAGACCACGATCCCGAATCGCACCTGATTCCGCTCGTGCTCGCCGTGGCGCTGGGCCAGCGACCCGAGATCACGGTCTTCGGCGACGACTACCCGACGGCCGACGGCACCTGCATTCGCGACTACATCCACGTTGACGATCTGGCCGCGGCCCATCTCCAGGCGCTCAGTCGGCTGCAGCCGGGACAGGGCCTCGAGCTCAACTTGGGCACCGGCCGCGGCTACAGCGTGCAGGAAGTGATCGACTCCTGCCGCCGCATCAGCGGGCGCAAGATCGCGGTGAAACTCGGTCCGCGCCGGCCGGGCGACCCGGCCGAGCTGGTGGCCGATCCGAGCCGCGCTCGACGGACGCTCGACTGGCAACCGGCCTACACCGACATCGACGCGATCGTCGCGACCGCCTGGCGCTGGCACTCGGCCCATCCCCAGGGCTATGGGGATTAGCCGCCCCTGCAGCCCCTTGGGTGCCCGGATCGGCCCGCGCGGATCGCTGGACTGTGGCACGAATCAGCGCTTGTTGATATAATCGCTGCGCGTCCTGCCCGAGAGCCCGCCCGCCTTCCTCCCACCCAAAACGGCTCGCGATGCTGCCGATCTACGCCAAGCCTGCGCGACTCTGCCGCGGTTGGACCCGGCGCGAGGTGCTGACGATCGGCAGCCTGGGGCTGGGCGGGCTGGCGCTGGCCGACCTGCTGCGGGCCGAGAGTGCCCAGGGGGTGGCCGGGTCGCGGAAGGCGATCATCATGATCTACCTGTGCGGAGCCCCGCCGCATCAGGACATGTTCGACCTGAAGATGGACGCCCCGCCCGAGATTCGGGGCGAGTTCCGGCCGATCCCCACGAACGTGCCCGGCATCCAGATTTGCGAGCACCTGCCGCGGCTGGCCCGGATCATGGACAAGCTGGTGCCGATCCGCTCGGTGTACGGCTCGCCCAGCGGCGATCACGACTCGTTCATCTGCTACACTGGCCGGACCGTGCGGCAGCAACCGCCCGGCGGCTGGCCCTCGCTCGGGTCGACGCTCGCCAAATTGCAGGGCCCCCGAGCGCCGGGCATTCCGCCCTTCGTGGGCCTCGCGCCGCGGTCCGGACATCCGCCCTACGGCTCGCCGGGGCATCCCGGTTTTCTCGGTCCGGCCTACCGGGCGTTCACGCCCAACGGCGACGGCAAATCGGACCTGACGCTCAGCGGGATCAGCGTCGAGCGGCTGCAGGACCGCAAGCAACTGCTCGGCGAAGTCGACCGGCTGCGGCGCGACATCGATACCAGCGGAGCGCTGCAAGGCCACGACGCCTTCACCCAGCAGGCCCTGGACGTGCTCACGTCCAACGGGCTGGCGAACGCCCTGGACATCTCGCGCGAGGACCGTCAAACGCGCGAGCGCTACGGTCAGGGCGACCCGAACAATTACGGCGACGGCGCTCCGCGCAATCTCGAGCATTTCCTGATTGCCCGCCGGCTGATCGAAGCCGGCGCGCGGTGCGTGACGCTCAACTTCGGCCGCTGGGATTTCCACGAGAACAACTTCTCCGAGTTCAAGAACACCCACGGGCCGCTGTTCGACCAGGGGATGAGCGCGCTGGTCGAGGACCTGGCCCAGCGCGGAATGGACCGCGACGTCTCGGTGGTCGCTTGGGGCGAATTTGGCCGCACGCCGGTCATCAATCCGGCCGGCGGACGCGACCACTGGCCCGCGGTGGGCTGCGGACTGCTCGCCGGCGGCGGACTGAAGACCGGGCAGATCATCGGCGCGACCGACCGCCTGGGTGGCGAAATCGTCGACCGCCCGGTCCACTTCGGCGAGGTGCTGGCCACGCTCTACCGCCAGCTGGGCATCGACGCCAATCAAACCGTCGTCCGCGACCACGCCGGCCGCCCCCAATATCTCGTCGACGGGCACCAGCCGATGCGCGAGCTGGTCGGCTGAGGGGGTTCCGCCCTGCAGGACCTGAGTTTCGCCGCATGCTGGCGGCCTCAGATCCGGAACATCCGGCAGGATCTCGCTAATCTTCCGGCCTTGCGCTGGCCGAAATCGTTCTAAGTGCGAACGATTCATAGCGCGGCCGGTGCGCGAACCGTGGGCTGGGGGCCCGGGGACGCGCGGTGCCGCTAGCAGGGGGAGCGACGATGAGCAAGAAATTCTGGCTGGTATTGGTGCTGGCGGGTTTGGCCCGGCTGGCGCAAGCCCAGGGCCCGCTGTCGGAAGCCCGCGATCTGCGCCGCGACGAAAATCCCAAGGCGCTCAGCCCGACGCCCGAAATGTGGTTCTACGAGCAGGAACGCGTCCGGTACGAAGACCCGAAAGGGGCCGTTCGCCGGAACGCCGAGACCCGCGCGGCCCAGCGGTCGTCGCGGCTGGCCGCGCTGAAGTGGTACGGCATGTCGAATTCCCGGCCGACCGTGGGCACGACCCCGCAGATGGGCACCTATTCGCCCCGCTGGGTCTCGAACACGGCCGATCCCTATTCCTGGGCGCCGTACGCCCCGTCGGTGGTTGTAAGGCCGACCGGCGGACTGTACTAAAGACAGACCAACTCGCTGCGCAGCTTCCAGCCGGCAGGTGTCCGGCCGGGGTTTTTTGCGATCCAGATCGCGGGCCCTGCGCAGGTGGCGGTTGGTCGATTCGAGCCGCCAGCGGCATGCTAGTCGTTGGACGCGATTTCCGCACCGGACAGGCGGTCGAGCTCGAAGGAGCCGACCGGATCGTGGCGGTCCGCGCGGCCGGTGGCGCCAGGCCGCTCGAAGAGCTACCCTGGATTGCGCCGGGCTTTGTCGACTTGCAGGTCAACGGCTACCGCGGGCAAGAGTTCAGCTCGCCGCAGCTCTCGATCGCGCACGTCGTCGCCGTGGCCGACCAGATGCTCGAGTTCGGCGTCACGCGGTTTTTGCCGACCGTCACGACGGCCAGCCGGGCGACGCTCGAACATGCCTTGGCGACGATTGCCCGGGCGGTGGCCGCGAATCCGCGCCTGGCTGCCCGCGTGGCGGGCATCCATTTGGAAGGGCCGTACATCTCGGCCGAGGACGGCCCGCGCGGGGCCCATCCGCGCGCATTGCCGGCCGCCCGATTGGGACGAGTTCGCCGCGCTGCAAGCTGCCGCCGGCGGCTTGATCCGGCTGGTCACGCTGTCGGCCGAGTATCCCGAGTCACCTGAGTTCATCTCCCGCTTGCGGGCGAGCGGTGTTTTTGTCGCTCTGGGCCATATGAATGCTCAGGGCCCGCAAATCGCCGCCGCCGTCGATGCCGGCGCGACGCTGAGCACGCACCTGGGCAACGGGGCCCATCCGGTCCTGCCCCGGCATCCCAATTATCTTTGGGACCAGCTGGCCGAAGACCGGCTCACCGCGACGCTGATCGCCGATGGTCAGCATCTGCCTCCGGCTGTGGTCAAAACGATCCTCCGGGCGAAATCGCCCGAGCGAATTCTGCTGGTCAGCGATCTGTCGGGCATGGCCGGCTGTCCGCCGGGCGAATACGCGACCGATTTCTGCCGCGTCGAGATTCTGGCCGACGGCCGGATCGTCGTGGCCGGGCAGCGGCAAATGTTGGCCGGCGCCTCGCAGCCGATCGGCACCGGCATCGCCAACCTGATCCGCTTTGCCGGACTCGACTTGGCGACCGCCGTCGACCTGGCGACCCGCCGTCCTCTCCGGGCAATCGGCCTCGAGCCGGCCGAACTCGCGGTCGGCCAGCGGGCCGATTTGGTGCTGTTCCGCTTCGACCAGGACGGAGGCAATGCTCCGGGCGGCTTGACCGTCGAGCAAACCATCGCCGGCAGCGAGGTGGTGTACCGTGGGGCGGTCTAAAGCGACGTTGACGTTTCGTGCCGCCGCGACCTATGTTGGCCGATCGTCATCGAAAAACGTGCCATGTGCATCCGTTGGCAAGCTCGTCCATGAGACCCAGTAGTCTTTGCTGCGAGGGTTCGGAACTCTTCCGAATGGCCATTCGCCGCCGCCTTTCGTTTGGCTTGCGGACGATGTTCGTGGTGGTGACGGCAGTCGCCTGCTGGCTTGGATGGCAGTCGAGTCAGATTGCACATCGAAAGCGAGTGAAGGCTACGATCGCCGAACACGGCGGCGCGGTGGTCCTCATTTGGGGCACCCCTAATGGGATTCCGCTGGCCAGACAATGGATGGGCGACAGGCCTGCGGCTTACGCAATTGTCCGCACCAAGGCAGATTTCGAACTCACCGTCGGCGCGTTTCCCGAAGCCGACGAGATCGTGCTATTTCAGTAGCCGGTGGTTGCGTGCGCCACACTGTGGTTCTCAAATAATTGGACCGTTCAGCGGAGTGGGGTCGCCCATCCATCGCGGGCCAACTCGTGCGTTCGCCCCGACAGGGGCACCATTCAATAGCCGGAGGCATCGCCTCCGGAACCGCGGCAATCGAAAAACGCAACGATCTGAGCAACCGCGACCCCGCAGGGGTCGAACGTGAATCCCGGCGGACGATTGGCGCGTACGCACGGTTGGCATAACGACCCCCCAATTCATCCGCCCCCTAGCGGGGTCGATGAAAAAAGCTTTCGGGCGTCGGGTACCGAGGGCGCTGCCCTCGGCTACTGACTGCAACCCCTGCCGGGGGTTGGAGAGCGGCGTATGCCGCATCAATGCGCCAATAGCACGGCCAGGATGCCGGTCAGAAAGATGCCGTCGAACGTGCCGGCGCCGCCGATCGAGGCGATCGGTGGCGCCGAGCTCGGATAGCACGTGCAGATTCATCAGATCGGCGCCGAGCAGCGTGCCTAGGCTGCCGGCGACATAGGCCACCGGCGCGGCGGCCCGGCGGGAGAGCAGCGTGCCCACGAGCGCGGCCAACAGCGGCGGCACGATAATCGGCACGGCGATACCTTTGCCGGCGATCGGCTGGGCCAGGTGGTTCACGGCGATCGCCACGATCAACAGGCCGAGCGTGCCGCGGAGGAAGATTTCGTTCTTCCACATCAGGTAGAGCGAAAGCAGCGTGGGAATGATCGCTCCGCCGACGTTCACGGCCAGGATCGTATCGGGACGATCCTGGACGACCGGCACCACGTAGTGCATGCCGAACACGGTGAACTCTTGCTGGCCCGTTGATTGTTTGCCCGGCAGCTCGGCAACCGGAATGTTGATGTAGCTGCCGATGAGCGAGGCCAGCAGCAGGCCCGTGACCCAGCCGCCGCTGATGCCCATCTTCTCGTAGGCATAGCCCAGGATGCCGATCTGCAGAGCGGCCAGCAGCAGGCCGAAGATCACGACCAGGGCGAAGAAGAACAGCGGCGCCAGCGGCAAGTAATGAAAGCTGGAAACTTGCATCGACTTCGTTCCCCAGAGCCTGATTGCGGAACCACCCGCCGCGCGGTGTCCCCAGTTTATACCCGGCCGGCCCCCGCTGGCGACCCTGCGCTGTCCGACTGCCTGAGCTTGCAGCCTCGGAGTCCAAACCAAGGACACTAAACCAGCATTCGGCACCGCTTCGCTACAATGGCAGAATGAGGACGCCTGTCGATGTCAGGAGCATCGCCAAGATTCGCGGCCGGCGCCGGCCGGCGTGGCAAGTGTTGCGCAACTGTGTGCTGACGGGGATCGGTTCAGCGGTGGCGGTCGCCATAGCGGCGTGGATCGTGGGGATTGTGTCCTGGACGGAGGTCCCTCACCGATCGACCTCGGGCGTCTGGTCACTCTTCGTCGCGTTTGCCCCAGCTTTCGCCATCTTGGGTTTTGCGATTGGAGCCGTCTGGTTACTTCTGAGAGCAATCGCCGATCGCCGCGCCAAAATGTCAATCCGCGGGATCATGATCGCCGCGGCCATCTTGAGTGCTGTTTTGGCGTACCACACGAACTGGATCCGGCGCCGGCACGCCGTCTTGCGGGCGATCGCGGAAGATGATGGCCGTCACTTTGCCGTCGGCGATACGGGCGAACAATACGTGCCTTGGCGGCTCGCGATCCTTGGAGATCGCGAGGGCATGTCCAGCATCATGACGAACCTCCCCGAAACCGATCCGCTGATGCGCGAGTTCGTAGCCGTGTTTCCGGAGGTCCACGTTTCGCGCGGTGGCCGCTGGAAACACAACGGCGTGTGGATCCGTCCGTGAGCAGCTGCGTTGAGGCTGGCCTGCCATGGCAAACGGCTGATCAACACGGCAACGATCGACAGCCCGCCGATCGACCGGCGGCCGCTCAGTTGGGCGAGGCAAAGCGGCGATAGTGCCGGGGTGTTTCGGCCTTGGCCCGGGCCTGCTCGTAGGCCGCTTGATACAGTTGCACCTGCCAGGCCGCGGGCTGGCCCAGCAGGAACTGCGGGGCGACGACAAATCCGCTGGGCAGCTTGGGAGTCGTGGGTTTGCTCATGGTCGGCTTCTTCGCGGCACGCCGAGCCGGTTGCCAGTTACGAATGCGGTTGGCATACATCGCGGCGAGTCCTCCCGACTCTGCGAACGTGAACCGGGCCGATGGCGCCGGCCCGTTGGGCGGATTGAGTAAATCCCAGGTGCGTGCTAGCTGAAGCGTCCGAGCAACATCAGCATCGCGATCAAGTTACTTATTGGTTCGTCTCGGCGGAGGGGATGCCAGCACTCGAAATGCTGGAATTGCCGGGAGAAGCCGGCGCTGCCGCCGCTCCGTCCGGCAGTTCGCGCAGAGATTTGCCAGTCGGCAAGGTTTACTCAAACGAGCGAGCTTGTAATTTTTCGCGCGGGTTATATATTGCTGGCACGTTAACGGACGCCGACTCGAAGCGATTCGAGAGGCACAAACCCAGTTTCGCGCTGCTGACTGGCACGGTCCAGAGGTGCGCACAGTCCCTCGGGAGCCGGTTGCACTCAGACAGCGTAATCCCGCTTTAAGATCGCCA
This sequence comes from uncultured Planctomycetaceae bacterium, assembly GCA_963828155.1. Lineage (GTDB taxonomy): Bacteria > Planctomycetota > Planctomycetia > Pirellulales > PALSA-1355 > CAWCAX01. The sequence continues at coordinate 248,031 of CAWHDQ010000001.1, read as the reverse complement.
GGACTCATGCGGTCTTGCGGCTGGTTCCAGGAAAGGAGTTCTGTTATGGCTAGCGCAGTGTTGACGCATCGTGGTCACGCCAGCTCATCGGCGATGGGGCATCCCATGGCCGCGGCAGCCGGCCACGCCCATTCGGCGGCTGCTCCGACGATGGGCGCCATGATGATGCTACCCCGTTGCACGCTGAAGGCCGAGAAGTGCAAGAACGGGATGAAGCTGACTTGCTCGTGCGAAGATGAAGTCGCTTGCGGTACGCTGCAGAATCTTTGCCAGTCGCTGTGCGACGGCCTCTGCAGCTGCACCTGCACCCTCAACGGCATCGTCTGCTGCCAGGTCAACCTGTGCTGCGGCCAGTGCAAGTGCGAGTGCACCAAGGACGGCGTCTCGATCACCTGCCTCAGCGGCGACAAGGCCTGCTGCGACCTGATTCAGGCCTGCTGCGATTGCCTGGCCCAGTGCCTGGAATCGGGCTGCTGCTGCTACGTGTCGTTCGCCGGCACGCCGGTTTGCTGCGGCTGCTGCTAAGCGGCTGCGGCGCGGTTTTCGTCGGACGGACTCCGCTCATTCGTGAAATCCCCGGCGCCAAGCCGTTTGGTGTCGGGGATTTTTTGCGCGCGAGCGGCCCGGAATGCCGCGGTCAGTCGGCCCGCGAGGGGGCGCTCTCGAGCAGCGCGCGGCGGCGCTCGGCCGCCTGGCGGCAGCCGGGATCGAGCGCGCAGCGCCCACTCGTAGTTCTGCCGGGCCTGCTCGCGGTTTCCCAACTGCTCGTAGATGTGGCCCCGCGCCAGATAGGCCCTGAGATACTTGTGCGGCTGCAGGGCAAGCGCGCGATCGCAATCGGCCAGCGCCTCTTGGTCGCGCCCCTGGTCCAGTTCGACCATCGCCCGGTTGTAGTAGGCCACCGCAGATTGCGGATCGAGTTCGATGGCCCGGGTGAGATCGGCATGGGCGAGATCCAAGCGGCCCGCGCGCACCCAAAGCATGCCACGCGTCTGCCAGACGTCAGCCACCCGGGGCTCGAGCTCGAGCGTGGCCGTCAACTCCGCGAGCGAGCCCGGCAGATCTCCGGCCGCATCGAGCGCCTGGGAAAACAGGTAGTGAGGCCGCCAGAAGCCCGGACTCGAGCGGCAGGTCTCGGCCCAAAATTCGACCGGCACGGTATACAGCCGATTGCGGGCCACCGTCTGCACGCCGAGCGCCACGGCGGCCACCGCGACGATGCCGGGCGCCAGCCAGCGCAAACCGCCGGCCAGCGACGGCGAGAGGTGATCGTTGCCCGCGCACCAGGTCAGCCCGCCGTAGCCGGCGACGATTGCCAAAGTCGTGAGCGCGGCCAGCGGCAAGTACATCCGATGCTCGACGGCCAGATCCTGGATCGGAATGATGCTGGAGGTCGGCGCCAGGATCAGAAAAAACATGAGCCCCAAAAATCCCCAGGCCCGTCGCCGCCACGCGCCCCCTAGACTGGCGAGCAGCAGCGCGGCCACGGGCAGCCCCGTGGCGAGAATGGCCGCAGTCGCCGCGCGTGGGCTGCCAGCCGTTATCGAAGCATTGCCCCAGCGGCAGCAGGCTCAACCGCAGATAATGCAGGATCACGGCGGGCTGCGAGGCCAGATAGCCCAAGGGAGTGAGGTCGCCGACCCGCAGAACGGCGTCCTGAGTTTGAACTCGGGCCGAGGTGGCAAACGTCTGCTCGCCCAGGATTCGGGCGTCGGCCAGGATCTCCTGCCCGGCCAGCAATGCGGTTGCCACCAGCAGACCGGCGTACAGATTCCTGCGAGCCGCCAGATCACGCCACGAGCCGGCAACAAACACCCAATCGTACGCCAGGATCGCGGCCGGCAGAGTGACGACCGTTTCCTTGCAATGCAGTCCGAGCACAAAGGCCCCGACCACGCCGCACCACCATCTGCCTTGCCGCCCCGGCGAATCGATGCCGCGGCGAAAGCAATACAATCCGAGCAGATAAAACAACGCCGCGGCCGATTCGTAGCGCTGGCAGATGTACGTGACCGCTTGCGTCGTCAGGGGATGGACGGCCCAGACGAGCGCCACGGCCGTGGCCAGGCCGAGCGCCGCCTCGCGGTAAGAGGAGGGCACCCGTGGGTCGGCAAGCGTCCGCCGCACCAGGCCGAACAATAGCAGCGCGGCCAGCAGGTGAACGAGGATGTTGACCAGGTGGTACCCAATCGGGTCCAAGCCGCCCGCGGCCAGGTTCAGGGCGAACGAGGCGTCCACCAGTCCGCGAAACGAGACCAGCCAGTGCTGCCAGGGAAGCGTCCGGAGTGCCGCGTTCTCGACGATCGCCCGGCGATCGTCCAGATAGAAGGGCGCCGACAACGAATTGCCAAAACACACGGCGACGGCGGCGGCCAGCAGCGCCGGGCCCAGCCAGATTCGCGAGAGCGATCGTTCCGCCAGCGGCACGGGCATGATGGGGTCGAGGTTCGCCGCAAGAATGAAAAGGCCCTCCCAACCACGGACGGGGCGTCCAGCGGCTGGGAGGGCGCGAACTTGCGCACCCGGCTCACGCCGGGAACTTCACATTAGTGGGGGTCAAACGGCTCGAACGAGCTCGAGTCGACCGTTTCACCCTGGTCGCGCGTCACGAGGCGGGCGAGCAACCGGATCGGAATGTTCTCCGAGATGAACTTCACCGAGCCATCGCCCAAGGCTACGTGCAAGCCGCCCGGATGGAACGAGAACGGCTGACCCGACCCGTTGACCGACGTCTTGTTGTTCTGGAGCGGGTCCGGCCAATTGAGATACGACACGCCCGAGATGCCTGACGGGTAGTACGTGGTCCACGTGCCGCCATTGAGCGGAGCGCCGACCGAGGCTACGACGTTGGTCTGGAGGGCGCTGCCGCCACCCGAGATCGAATCGACGCCGCCGGCATACGACCACTGGGCGCCGTTGATGTCGATGCCGTTGGTGCGGTTGATGTAGTAGCCCGGATACTGCGTACCGCTGATATCGGTCCCCAGCAGCGCGATGTCGCTCGCCGGACGCGACCAGCCGCCGCCATTCACGCGATCGGCCGCAATCGTGTTGCTGCCGCCGCTGGCGGTATCGGGACCGATATCGCCGCCCAGGCTCGCATTGGCGGCCTTCACCAACCGGCTGCCCTGGCGAATGAACAAGTAGGGACGGCCGGCCGATTCGGAAAGCAGAATCGTGTTCGACAAGCCGTCGCGGACGTCGGCAATCTTGACCTTCGAATTCTTGGCCAGAATACCAAGTCCATAGGCATCGATCGCCGTGCCGCCCGTGTTATAGGCCAGCTGCGCGGTCGTTTCGGTGCTCTGCGGACCCAAGCCCAAGAGCAGCGGCTCGACGTGCGTCACCGCGGCATAATCGCTCGGCGCGGCAATGCGGCGGCCTGAGGCATGATAGAACTGGCCGCTCGTCTTCGGGTCCGGGTCGTCGTCCCAGCGGCCGACGTCCGAGCTCGGGCTGGTCTGGGCCGAAGGGCATTCGAACGTCTGAATTCGGGTGCCCGAAATGCCCACCGCAGAGGCGGTCGTGTTCCAGCCGTTGGGAACGACGTAGCCGGTGTCCGTGGTTTGCGAGCTCCAGTTCTGGGCCTGATCGTACTTGTCGTAGATCGATTGTTGATCGAGGTACGGCAGAGTGTAGGTTTCCCACGACACCCGGACGCCGGTCGGCGGACGGAGGCTGGAAGGGAAGGTGCCGAACGCCTCGGAGAAATTGTGCAGGGCCAGGGCCTGCTGCTTCAGATTGTTCGCGCAGCTCGACCGGCGCGCCGCCTCGCGGGCCTGTTGCACGGCCGGCAGAAGCAAGCCGATCAACACGGCAATAATCGCCACGACCACCAAGAGCTCGATGAGCGTAAAGGCGGCCCTCCTCGTAATTCGATTCACTCGCATGAAATCACTCCTCAGATAAAGTCCAACGTGAAAAAACATCTGCAGCGGCCGGCCCAACCATTGGCCAGCCTGAAAACGAACAACGAATTAACTCACGGGCCCTCCTGCACCCGAAGTTAGACTGGGTCCAAGTCCTAACTGCCCACCCAACAGTCCGGCCAGGATCTGCCCCGCTGGGCTCGAGCTGGCCGCAGGGCGCACGGCGGGACGCCCTGACAGAATTTTCTCTCCGGCCGCGACTGCCGTATCGCTGCCGACGGCTGCGACATCGCTGCCTGCGACGTTGATATCGTCGATCAGTTGCACGACGCCGGCCACCCGGCGAGCGACGCTGCCGCCCAACTGCTTCTCGTAAAACGTGGCGACGTGCCCTCGCAGCGTCACGACTCCCTGACTCGAACGAACGTACAGCCGCCGCAGGGCCGGCACGTTGCGACCGGCCAGAAACGCCGACACCCGGCGTTCCAAGTCGCGGTCGGTCTCGTTGGCCTGCGCTTCAACACGACGAATCATGATCCAAGTTCCTGATCTGAATGAATTGTTGGCAGTCGAACATCCACGGTTGTCAGCGACAACAACAACAGTTCATGGCAGACCTCCTGGCAGGTGCGAAGCGCGCGGGCCAGCGCGTTGGGCCCGGCCGACCGTCCTCTGCTTCCGACAGCCGCGGCATGTTCGCAACCAAGGGCGGACCGAACTGCGTCAGGCGGAAAGCAACAGTCAGAACCGGGGCGATTGGTGCTGCGGCTCCGGACGTTTCCGGTCAACGGGCAGCAAGGGACAAAGAAGGCCTCCCGAGAGCATTCGGGTCGGCATTACGTGAAGGGCCCTCTCGCAGCGCTACCGCAGCAGCGCCCCAAGAAAGCGGCACTCGGTCAACAACAACAGGTTGTCAGACCGAAGCGCGGGCGTGTCGTACACAAGACCGCCCTGCGGCCGGCGGGGTTCGGCGTTAACGCCGAATTAACAGCCGCGCTTCGATCGATCTTGAGTGTGGTTGCGTGAGTCATGGTGTTGAGCGTATTGAGCATTTTGCGTGCCATGCTCGCGAGTTTCATTTCGATTGCGATCAGGGTTGCGAGCTCCGCAATCGCTTTCGCTCGCGGCGCTCCAGCTGCACGACGACTCCGTCCTGAACGATCACCGAAACTTCACCGTAGCGCAGCCCCTGCAAGGCCTGCCGGATCTGCTCGATCGCCTCTTCGAACTGCGGATCGCGCCGCACGCCGACCGGCTTGACGCGGTCGTCCGCGGCCGCGGCGCCAGCCACGTGGTTGTCCGATTCGCTCGCCATCTGCCATCTTCCTTTGCCGCGCCGGCCGGAGACCGGCGACCCGGCATAATTTGCCTGGGAATGTTCCGCTTTCAAATCACGTACTCCGGCATGAAGACTCGAGCCTTGCGGGGCGACACGAAGACCCGGTCGCCCGTCTTCAGCGCCAGCTCCAGGTACCGCCCCATGCTCAATTCCACGTTCAAGCCCATGTCGAAATCGTCGGCCCGCAACGCCACCTTGGCCACCGAACCGGCCGGATTCACCCGCTGCACGGTCGCGGCCAGCGCCGGCACGCCGTTGCGCTGGTGACGGATATCGAGCTCGTGCGGGCGGAAATAGACGGTCGCCTCGCGCGGTTCGGCGTGCGGGTATTCGGGAAAATCGACCTCGAACGGCCCCAGCACGGCCCGGCCGTTTTGCACCCGGCCCTTGAACACGTTCACGTTGCCGAGGAAATCCATCACGAACGGGTTGGCCGGATGCTCGAACACGTCGTGCGGCGTGCCGACCTGCTCGATCCGGCCGCGGTTCATCACCACGACCTGGTCGGCCACTTCGAAGGCCTCTTCCTGGTCGTGGGTCACGAAGACGCTGGTCATGTGAATTTCGTCGTGCAGGGCCCGCAGCCAGGCCCGCAATTCTTGCCGCACCTTGGCATCCAGGGCCCCGAACGGCTCGTCGAGCAGCAGCACCTTGGGCCGGATGGCCAACGCCCGGGCCAGGGCCACGCGTTGCCGCTGGCCGCCGGAGAGCTGGGCCGGGAACCGCCGCTCCAGACCGTCGAGCCGCACCAGGTGCAACAGCTCGCGGACTCGCTCGGTGAGCTTGTCGTTCTTTTCTTTCCGCACCCGCAGCCCGAAAGCCACGTTCTCGAACACGCTCATATGGCGGAACAGGGCGTAGTGCTGAAAGACGAAGCCCACCGCCCGATCGCGGGCCGACGAATCGGTGATGTCCTCGTCGGCAAACAGCACCGAGCCGCCATCGGCGTGCTCCAGGCCGGCGATGATCCGCAGCAGCGTGGTCTTGCCCGAGCCGGAGGGGCCCAGCAAGGCCAGCAACTGTCCTTGCGGCACGTCGAGGCTGACGTTGTCCAGCGCCACAAAGTCGCCGAACCGCTTATTGATGTTCTTGACCGCGATGCTCACTTGGGTTCTCCAGCCAGACTGGCCGCCTCGGCGAGGTCGCGGCGAGTCTTATGTTCCAGAGCCACCTTGACCACCAGGGTGACGAGCGCCAGCATCGCCAGCAACGAGGCAACGGCGAAACTGCCGGGCGTGTTGTAATCTTCGAACAACCGCTGCACCCGCAGCGGCATGGTGTCGGTGCGGCCGGCAATATGGCCGGAGACGACGTACACGGCGCCGAACTCGCCCATCGCCCGGGCGTTGCAGAGGATCACGCCGTACAGCAGCCCCCACTTGATGTTCGGCAGCGTCACCCGCCAGAACAGCTGCCAGGCGCTCGCCCCCAGGCTGACGGCCGCGGTTTCTTCCTCGGCGCCGAGGGCCTCCATCACCGGAATCAATTCCCGAGCCACGAACGGCAGGGTCACAAAGGCCGTCGCCAGGATCAGCCCCGGCGTGGCGAAGATGATCGGCAGGTTGTGCTCGCGGAGCCAAGGTCCGAGATAGCCTTGCAGCCCGAAAATCAGCATCAGCACCAGCCCCGCCACCACCGGCGAGACCGAAAACGGCAGATCGACCAGGGCCGTCAGCACGGTGCGGCCCGGAAAATTGAACCGGGCAATGGCCCAGGCCGCCGCGACGCCAAAAATCGTGTTGAGCACCACGGCCACCGGAGCCACGGTCAGGGTGAGCAAAATGGCGCCGAGCGTCTCGCGATTGCCGGCCAGGTTGCGCCAATACGCCCCTAAGCCGCCGGCCAGCGCCTGATAGAACACGTTGACCAGCGGCACCACGATCAAGAGGCCCACGACCGCGAGCGTCAGCGTCACCAGCAGCCATTTGACCCAAGCCGGGTCGGCCTGAGCGCTCGCCCGGCGATGCGCCGCTGTGTGGTGAACTGGAGGAGTTACCGGCTTATGCATAGTAGCGCTTGCTCCACCGCTCGAGCAGGTTGATCGCCACCAGCAGCGTGAACGAGATCACCAGCAGCACGACCGCGATTGCGGTCGCCTCGGCATAGCGATGCGACTCGAGCTGGGCCACGATCAGCACCGGAGCAATCTCGGTCTTGAACGGCATGTTGCCCGACACGAAGACCACCGAGCCGTACTCGCCCAGCCCCCGGGCCAGCGACAGGGCGAACCCGGTCACCAGGGCCGGCAGCAACAGCGGAAAGATCACCCGCAGGAAGGTTTGCAGCCGGGTCGCTCCCAGCAGATAGGCGGCCTCTTCGACGTCGGCATCCAGGCTCTCCAGCACCGGCTGCAGTGCCCGAACCACGAACGGCACGCCGAGGAACGTCAGCACCAGGACCACCGCCAGCGGCGTATAGGCGGCCTTGATCCCCAGCGGAACCAGGAACTGGCCGAGCCAGCCCTTCTCGACGTACAGACTCGAATAGACCAAGCCCGCCACCGCGGTCGGCAGAGCGAACGGCAGGTCGACCAGCGAATCGATCAATCGCTTGAAGGGAAACTCATACCGCACCAGCACCCAGGCGATCAGCAACCCCAGCACCACGCTGGCCACCGACGCCCAGAGCGACGAAACCAGGCTGAACTTGTAGGCGGCGACGGCCCGGTCGGTCCAGGCCGCTTTGACGAACTCGCTCGGGGTGAGCGTGAACGCCTTGGCGAAGCACGCCGCCAGCGGAACGAGCGCGATCAAGCTGAGATAGAAAACGGTGTAGCCCAGGCTGAGCGAAAAGCCGGGCAGCACGCGGTGAGTGCGAGCCATCAGCCAGCCCTCCCGCGCCGCGCGGCCGCTCCGGGCGACGGTGCGCCGCCCTCGCCCGCTGGGGCATCAGGACCGCGGCAGTCTTCGGGCGGTTCCGCAAAGTTGCATCCAGAATCGTCATGATTGAACCGCGGGCCGCCGGCGACCCGCTGCTTCCTTGCTCAGTTCTTGGCCGAATAGACCGCGTCGAAAATCGCGCCATCGGCGAAGAACAACCGATTGGCGTCGTCCCAGTTCTTGGCAATACTCTTGATCGCGAACAGTTTCACTTTGGCAAATTCGTCGCTGTGCGCGTTGAGAATCTCGGCGTTGTTCGGCCGGTAATGAAAGCCGGCGATGATTTCCTGCGCCTTGTCGGTATACAAAAACTTCAGGTAGTCTTCGGCCACGGTCCGCGTGCCCTTGCGATCGACATTCGCGTCGACGACCGCCACCCGCGGCTCCGCCCGAATGCTCAGCGAGGGAGCCACGATCTCGAGCTCGCCCTTGTTCTCGGCCAGCTCGAAGAAGGCCTCGTTCTCCCAGGTCAGGTGGACGTCGCCGATCCCCTTCTGGGCGAAGGTGGTTGTGGCGGCCCGGCCCCCCGAGTCGAGCACCGGCACGTGCTTGTACAGCTCGGTGACGAACTTCTTGGCCTCGTCTTCCGAGCCGCCCGGCACCACGACGCTCCCCCAGGCCGCCAGGAAGCTGAGCTTGCCGTTGCCCGAGGTCTTAGGATTGGGCGTGATGACCTCGACCCCCTCGCGGATCAAGTCGGGCCAGTCTTTGATGTTCTTGGGATTGCCCTTGCGGACGACGAACACGATCGTCGACGAGTAGGGGAGCGAACCGTTGGGAAATTCGTCCTCCCAACCCGGGTTGATCAGCCCCTTCTGCTCGATCGCTTCGGTGTCGGTCGGCAGGGCCAGCGTGACCACGTCGGCGTCCTGGCCCTCGATCACGTTGCGAGCCTGGGTCGACGAACCGCCGTGCGACTGCTCGATCTTGACCTCGATCCCCTTCGCCTTGAGGTAGTCCGCGGCAAACGCGGCGTTGATCTCCTGATAGAGCTCCCGGGTCGGATCATATGACACGTTCAGCAGCTCAACCTGCTTGGCGGCACCGGGCGCCCCGCTCGACGAGCCGGAGCCGGGTTTCCCCTGGACGCTGTCGCAGCCGGCCACGAGCATCGCCCCCAAGACCAACAGCCACAGCAAGTCGTAAAGCTTCGACATCCAGTCCATTCCTTTCCCAGGGCCGGCAGGTTATACTTGCCGGGGCAGATACATTACTAACTTACTCAACAAAATGATGATCGTTCGGTGCCAGATGCGAATCCCATGCCGAGCGAAGAAACCGCATAATCCGACTGGGCGTCATCGACGACTTTATTGATTAGCTGGAGAAGCAGGTTGCTGATGCCGTTATATTTAACAGGTACCAGCACATAACACGGGTCCGACCCGTTGCCCATCACGGCTCCTAGCAATGGAAGAATTTCGCCAACTGCTGCTCGATATCTGGCGCGAGGCCTGCCGGCACGTCGAAATCGGCGACGCGGTAGCCCAGTGCGCCCCGACCCTGTTTCGCCGGCTGCCGGTCGACGTCGTGCTGGTCCGCCGCTTGGAACCGGGTCGCTCGGCCGTCGAGACCGTCGCCGTCGGACTCTGCCGGCCGGGCGAGACGGCCGAGCGCAGCCGCGACGATCTGGAGCCGCCCGACTTCGAGCGGCTGTCGCACTGGTGCCGCCGCGGCGAAGTGCAACTCTGGACCGAACAGAATCAGGAGGAGTTTCCCAGCGGCATCGTGCCCAGCGGACTTTCGACGGGCACCAAGCCCGGCGAGGCGCTGATCGGCCCCTTGAATCTGCCCTCGGGCCCGATCGGGCTGGTGGTGCTCTGGGCGCGGCCGCCGCATCGCTACGGCCAGCGGCACCTGCAAATGCTCGAGCGGCTGCTGGAGCCGTTCACCGTCTGGCTGGAGAACGATCGCCGCTTGCGCGAACTGAGCACGCTCCGCGAAGCGGCCGAAGCCGACAAGCGCTCGCTGCTCACCCGGCTCGGCCGCCACGACATCAGCGATACGATCGTCGGCGCCGAGACCGGCCTGAAGGCCGTCATGCAGCGCGTCGACCTGGTCGCCCGAACTGATGCGCCCGTGCTGATCATGGGCGAGACCGGCTCGGGCAAGGAGGTCGTCGCCCGAGCGATCCACGAGCGCTCTGCTGCGCGACCGGTCCTTTCCTGCGCGTCAACTGCGGCGCGATTCCCACCGAACTGGTCGACTCGGAACTGTTTGGCCACGAGCGGGGCAGCTTCACCGGCGCCGTCGGCGACCGCAAGGGCTGGTTCGAGCGGGCCGACGGCGGCACGCTGTTTCTCGACGAGTGCGGCGAGCTGCCGCTGGCCGCGCAAGTGCGGTTGCTGCGCATTCTGCAGGACGGCACGTTCGAGCGCGTCGGCGGCGAGGGCTCGACGACTGTCGACGTGCGCGTCGTGGCCGCGACGCACCGCGATCTGCAAGCCATGGTCGCCGCCGGCCAGTTCCGCCAGGACCTGTGGTATCGGATGGCGGTGTTTCCGCTGCACTTGCCCCCCTTGCGCGAGCGGGTCGACGACATTCCCGCGATGGCGGCCCACTTTGCCCTCCGCTCGGCCCGGCGCAACGGCATGCCGGCCGTGCTACCCACCGCCGACGAGCTGAACCGGCTGGTCACCTACCGCTGGCCGGGCAACGTCCGCGAACTGGCGGCCGTGATCGAGCGGGCCGTGATCCTGGGCGACGGCAAGCGGCTGGAGATCGCCACGGCGCTCGGCACGGGGCCGGCCCCAGAGCAACCCTCCCTGGCACCCCAAGCGGCGCCCGGCGATGAGGGCACGTTCCCGACGCTCGACGAAGCCGCAGCCCGGCACATCGAAGCAGCACTGACCCGCACCCGCGGCCGGATCGAAGGCGCCACCGGCGCGGCCCAGCTACTGGGCATCAACCCCCACACGTTCTGCGCCGCGCATGCGGAAGCTCAAGATCGACTGGAACAAGTTCCGGGCGAACTAGCTTCGGCGAGAATTATCGCCAAGCAGTCACGATATCGCGGGGATCCACACGGGATTGGCCGCGCGGCTTGTTGCGGCGAGTAGGCGCGCCCAGCGAGCCGCGGGGTTTATCCCCGCGGTGTGTCGCCGATGGACCTTGTAAGGAGATAGGGGGATGCGGCAGGGGATAAGGGAGATGCGCGGAACGACACGCGCTGATCGCGATTGGCGGCCCCGAATCCTATCGTTCCGAGCGAGCCGCGGGGTTTATCCCCGCGGTACGTGCGACGAATTCGCGACAGGTCGTGCGTGTCGACGAAGGTCACGACGCAGCTAAGCCCAATGACCTTGCTTGAAAACATACCGCGGGGATAAACCCCGCGGCTCGCTAGGAAGTGCGAAGTCGCTCAGGAGCTGAGGTGTCGCTGAACCGTGGCGGAGAGCCGCAGCATCGTGGCTATGTCAAGCTGCTCGGCTCGGCTCTCGAGCGATAGGCTCAGCTCGGCCAGCACGTCGTCGACGCCGGGCTTGCCGAGCGAGTCTTTGTAGCCGGCCACGAGCACGCTGCGAAGGAATTTGCGGCGGTGCAAGAAGAGCTGCCGCACGAAGCGATGGAAGAAGTCCAGGTCGTGGATCGCTTGCCGCCGCTCGGGCTGGCACTCGATGTGCAAAATTGCCGAGGTGACCTTGGGCCGCGGCCAGAACACGCTCGGCGGCAGCAGGCGGACCAGCTCGGCCCGGGCCTGACACTGAATCCAGACGCTCAGGGCCCCGTAGTCCTTCGTGCCCGGCGCGGCCGTGATCCGATCGGCCAGCTCCTTCTGGATCGTGACCGTGAGCGACTCGGGCGGCCGGGGGCATTCCAACAGGTTCGTCAGGATCGGCGTGGCGACGTTGTAGGGCAGATTGGCGGCCAACTTGAACCGGCTGCCGGGCCGACTAGCCAGCTGAGCCTCGACCGCTTCCATTACCCGCGGGTCGAGCGTGTGCTTATTGCGCAGGGCGTCGAATTGCAGCAGCGTGACGTTCTCGAAGCCGAATAGTTCTTCGCTGGCGAGTTGATGCAGCCGGGCGTCGATCTCGACGGATACCACTGCCGCGGCCCGTTGGGAAAGCAAACCGGTGAGCGAGCCGGTGCCGGTGCCGATCTCCAGCACGACGTCGTCGCGCGTCAGCCGGGCCGCGTCGACCAAGAGCCGCAGCAGGTTCAGATCGACCAGAAAGTTCTGCCCGTGCCGGGTGCGCGGATCGATCCCGACCTCGCGAAAGCGGTCGCGCAAGAAACTCAGCGTCTGGTTGCCGGCAGTGGTCATGCGGACGAACGACTTTCCGTTAGTGCGGAGGAGCGGGCTGCGAGGCGGCCTGGGCGAGCAGACTTTTTTCGACGTACTTGGCCAGCAGATCGGTTTCCAGGTTGACCGGGTCGCCGACCGTCAGCCGGCCGAGCGTCGTGACGGCCAGGGTATGCGGAATCAAAGCCACGCTGAACCGTTCGGGCTCGACGTCGACCAGCGTCAGGCTCACGCCATCGACGGCGACCGAGCCCTTGCTCGCCATCTGAGCGGTCAGTCGCGGCTCGGCCGCGAACCAGAACGTGGCCCAATCGTTCTCGTCGATCCGCTGGGCCAGCGTGCCGCGGCCGTCGATGTGACCGGTGACGAAGTGCCCGCCCATCGCATCGCCCAGCCGCAGCGACGGCTCCAAATTCACCGCAGCGCCGGCGGCCAGACTGCCCAGATTAGTACGCTGCAGCGTCTCGGGCCCCGCGTCGAACGCCAGCCGCCCGCCATCGACCGCAACGACCGTCAGGCAGCAGCCGTTGACGGCCACGCTGTCGCCGATCTGGGCCGTAGCGGCAATCGGCCCGGCGTCGATCACCAGCCGAGTGCCAGGCGGGGCGGGACGCAGCTCGACGACAGTGCCCAGGCTTTGAACCAATCCGGTGAACATGGGCGGGGCGGGCTCTAAAAGATCGGTTCTTTTTGCTCCTGGCGCTGGTGAAAGCGGCGCCAGGCGTAGCGGGCGGGCCCCGAAAAGACGAACAAGCAGCCGATGATCGGCACCGAGAACCCGCGAACCGACATGATGGCCACCAGGGCGAACAGCAGCCCGACCACGTGGCCGAAGCTCCGCTGGCCGCGGAAGGCCTGGTTGACCACGTGCGGGTAGGGAATCCGCGACACCATCAGGGCCGCCACCAGCACGGCGAAGAACGGCAGGATCCACTGGATGGCATGGTCGATCGCGGCGGCATTGGCCAGGTGGTGGCTCTCGCGGCGCAATTCGTAGAACAGAATGCCGAAGCCGGCGATCGACGCGGCGGCGGCGGGGGAGGGGAGCCCGCTGAAATTCAGGTGCTCGTCCTCTTCGCCCGTCTCGACGTTGAACCGGGCCAAGCGCAGCGCCGCGCAGGCGGCGAACGAGGCCCCGATGATCCAAATCACGTCGCGAAACTGGTACGTCGGCTGGGGACACATCTTCACCAGCAGAAAGCCCGGCGCCACGCCGAACGTGACCACGTCGCACAAGCTGTCGAGCTGGGCTCCGAAATCGCTGGTCACCCGCGACAACCGGGCCACATGGCCGTCGAGCGCGTCGAAGATCATCGCCAGGAAGATCAACCAGCCGCTGAGCATGATGTTCTGCGTCGGGTCTTCCGGGTTCAGCTCGCCGATCACCCGGGTGGGATGCTTGAAGTCGATGTCGCGCGACACGACCGGCAGGCTGATCGTGGCCGTGGTCGGGGCATCGATGCGGGCTGCCACGACAATGCTGAAAAAGCCGCAAACCAGGTTTCCCAGCGTGAACATCGTGGGAAAGACGGCCACCGTGCGAATCCGCCGCATCGTTTTCACCCGCCTTCGGTTGTGCGTTCGTATCGCGCCAGCACGCTGCTGCCGGCGCGGACCTTGTCCCCCACCGCCACCCGGACTTCCAGCTCCGGGTCGGCCCGGAGGATCAATTCGGTCCGCGAGCCGAGCTTGATCATCCCGAACTTGTGCCCCCGGTCGACCAACTCGCCGGGCCGCAGATTGCACACGATCCGCCGGGCAAACAAGCCGGCGATCTGGCGGACGACCACGCGGCGGTGCGGCGCCTCGGTCTCTTCCAGACCGATCGTCAGGTTCTCGTTCTTCAGCGCGCTGGCCGGGTCGAGAGCGTTGAGAAACAGCCCCGGCGAGTATTGCAGCCGCACGACCGTCGAGCGGGAAGGAGCCCGGTTGATGTGCACGTTGAAGATCGACAGAAAAATTCCGATCCGCACGGCCGGCCCGTCGATGAACTCGTGGTGCGCAAGGGGCGTGATCTCGGCAATTTTTCCATCGGCGGGCGAGACCACCAGCCCCGGTTCGTGCGGCACCCGCCGCGGCGGATCGCGAAAGAAATAGACGACCAGCGCCAGCAGCACGCCGGGCGCGATGGCCGCCCACCAGTGCCAGAGGCCCAAGCCCACGGTCAGGGCCGCCAGCGGATAACCCATCAACTGGACTTCGGCCAGCCCCCAGCGGGCCAGCGGAATCCGCTCCCGCCAGCGGAACGGGTCGTCGCCGGGGTTCCAGTCGGCCGTACACTGATTGCGGCAGTATTTCAGATCGCGCGGATCGAGCACCGGATGCGGTGCGCCGTCGTCGTCGCCCAACCGCAAGCCGGCCATGCGCGCGACGTAGCCGGGCCGCAGCCGCGCCAGATACCAGCGCCGCAGCCGGCCCCAGGCCAGCTCGAGCGCATAGCACGTTCCGCCGCCGGGTTGCACGCTCTGCAAATTGTCCGGCAGCGACTCGGGCGCGGCGCGGCGGGAGTGGATTTTGGCGTCGGGCATGCGGAGCGGAAGGGTGTTGCAGCAGGCGGTGAGCGTCGCGAATTGGCGCACCCCCCATCGTACCCGTGCGATGCCCGGCCGGTCCAGGGTGCCGCGGATGGATGCGAAGCCGGTTGGAGCTGGCGTAAATGGCCCTGAAAGGGCCCTGGAATCCAGCCCAGGGTCCAGCGCAGCGCAGACCCTGGGAATCGAAATCGCAAACATTTTGCGGACCGCCCTGAAAGGGCGGCGGAGCCCCTGCCCTGACGTCGGCGCTCTCCGGCCCCTTCAGGGCCGACTTGAATGGGGCGCCGCGTGCTACCCAGGGTTTCGTGGAGGACCACTCAACCCTGGGCTGGACTACGTGGCCCCTTCAGGGCCGACTTGAATGCTTGACCCCCCGCACAATCGTCATCCTCCGCGCATTCGCGCGCTGCGGCCCGCCGCATAACGGAACTGGCGCCCGACATTCCGCGCCATGCGCGCTGGCTGGCACGATCGTACCCCGCGCGACCGGCGGTTGGGAGTCCCCTAATCGTGAGCTAACTTTTTGGTGGCGAGTTCCCCTTTTTCGTTGCCGGCTCCTCGAGCGAGCCGGGACGCTGGGGGCACCGCGGGAATGGTGCAAACAGGCGGACCATGCTGCGCGTTCCAATTCACAAAATCGAGCCGGGAATGATCCTGGCCCGGCCGATCCACGTCCCCAACGATCCGCGGCGGTTTCTGCTGCAGCGCGATCGCGAGGTGCCGGTGGACATGATTCCCCGGCTGCGCAAGCTGGGGATCTACGAGGTCTGGATCCGCTACCGCGACCTCGAATTCCTCGAGAACATTATCGACGAAGGGCTGGGCGACCGCCAGCGCGAGGTCTACCAGCACGTCCGCCAGAACTTCGAATCGATCATGGGGGATGCCGCGGTCGAGCTCGACATGGGGCACTTTCAGACCTCGATCAGCGAGCTGTTCGACTTCCTCAAGCAAAGCACCTGCGGCAACATGCTGCTGCAGAAGCTCGATACGTTCGACAACTACTTGATGTCGCACTCGACGAACGTCTGCTACCTGGCGCTGCTCTTGGGCATGAAGCTCGAGCGGTACCTGATCGACGAGCGCTGCTTCAAGAACGCCCGCGAGGCCAAGGACCTGCAACTGCTCGGCCTGGGCTGCCTGCTGCACGACGTGGGCAAGATGCGGATTCCGCCGGAGCTCTTGAACAGCCCCAACCGGCTCACGCCCGAAGAAATGCAGATCATGCGGCTGCACCCGGTGTACGGCCACGAAATGGTCAAAGGCCGCGTGCCGCCGGCCGCGGCCCAGGTGGTGCTCAATCATCACCAGCGCTACGCCGGAGGCGGCTATCCGGCCCGGATCGACAACCGGACGGGCGAGCCCCTGCCGCCGCTCGAGGGCAAGCAGATTCCGGTCTTCAGCCGGATCGCGACGGTCGTCGACGTGTACGACGCGGCCACTTCGACCCGGGTTTACCAGTCGGCCAAGTTCCCGGTGCAGGTGCTGCACGAGATGCGGACCAGCTGCCACGGCTACTTCGATCCGCAGATCGAGCAGGCCTTTTACCAGATCATCCCGCCGTTCCCGATCGGCCAGATCGTGACGCTCTCGAACGGCGTGGAGGCGGCGGTGGTCGACTTCAATCCCAAGAAGCCGGTCCGGCCGAAGGTGCAGGGCATCCGCTCGCCGAGCGGCGAGCGGTTCCGCGACCCCTCGCTGGAAGAGATCGACCTGGCGCTGCACAGCGAGTTGCAGATCGCCTTGGTCGACGGCGTCGACGTGCGGCCGTTCCAGGAGTCGCAGCAGGGGCCGGCCAAGAGCCCGGCCCCCAAACCGGCGCTGGTTTAAGGAGGGGGGCTAGGGGCTGGAGACTTGGGGCTGGGTAACCGCGGGCGCAGCGATCAAGGCCCCAACACGTCCCCAATCCCTAGCCCCCAGCCTCCAGCTCCCGCGGCCTACCAGCCCATGACCATGTTCGACTCGATCACCTTGCGGGCCCGTTCCAGGTCGGTGCCCGTCTCGTGCATGTAGAGCCGGATGGCGTGGACCTTGTCGCCGGCGGCCTTCGACAGGCAATCGCGGGCGGTCGAGCAGGGGTCGGTCTTGCTGGCGATGCCCAACGCGCTCTTGGAAATCACCCAGGTATCGCGGGGACGTTTGGTCAAGCGGATCACGCGTTCGTTCGGGTACGCGTCGTTGACGACCGAGCTCGCGGCGTCCTCGTCCGCGGCCCACGTGATGATGATGTGGCAATCGGTTTCAACTTCGAACAATGGCATAACACAACCTCCTATTCGCAGAGCAGCCGCAGAACTCGAAACAGCGGCGGACCAGCCCCCTGGCGCACCCTAGCTGGGGTCGAAGTCGGAGCAAAACCTCGGGTCGCAGGCACTGCCGGGGGCGTGTGGTCGGCGAAGGGCCGATCGATCGGCAATGCACGGCGGCTTTGTCCGTCAGCTCTAAAAAATGATCGTAAAGCGCGCTGCGAGAATCGTCAACGCTAGCGAATCGGCCCCGGCGGGCCGAAGGCTCCCGCGAGCCAGCCGGGAGCTCCAAATCACTGGCCGGCAGAAGCGGTTGGGCCCTGAAAACCGCAGGGCATGAGGCCAGCTAGCCAAGTAAGAAGTGGCAAAAAATTCCTGCCGCCGGATGCTCGGCCAGGCGCCCGCGGCGGCGGGCCCAGCCATTTACGACGAGGGATGCTCGGCCGGATCCTCCCCATCCTCCGCTTGCGGAGCCGGCCGGGGCAGAACATCGGCGAACAGCGATTTTAGCTCGTCGAGATGTCCACCGGTCGCCGTGTGAATCATGACCGCCCGGCCGCGGTCGACCGACTCGACCCGGCGGACGCCAAAGCCGTAGCCCTTCAGCCGGCGGCGGACCTGGGAAGCCCCCAAATCGACATACAGGCGATAGCCTTTGATCGGGTTCATCCTGGCATCCTAAGGCGGCAGGGAAGAATTGGGCGCCATTATTCTATCTTCCCAGTCTCAGACGCGCTGCGGTCGCGGCAAGCCTTCGGGCTTGGCGAAAGTTTGCCATCCGTTCCGGCAATGCGGCCTGCGGGCGAAGGTTCGTTAGCAAGACAAGCGACTGCGGAATCCAGACCGCCCGTTCCGATTACAGCGAATGACACGCCAGTTCCCCCCGTCGGGGCTGAACGCCGGGCCGCCAGCCCAGGCTCGATGAGGTTGTCCGGGGCGCTGCGAGCGGAGTCTTGGTTTGCCGTCCGTCCACAACCATTTATTCGAGCCCAGTCCGTGAGCCGTCCCGTTTCCATCCTGCGGGCGTTCTTGCTCGTGGCCACGATTGGCGCCGTGGCGCGCGGGCCGACGATTCTTGGCAGGGACGGAAGGTGTTTTGGAAGCCGGACACGGTGGCCAAGATCGGCACCCAGCCGGTCCGGGCCGACTTGATCCCCTTCGGCGCCACGGTCACGGCGGTCGACGGCGACTGGCTGTGGGTGCAGCGGGCCTGGATTCGCAAGTCCGACGTGCACTCGGCCGACGAAGCCCTCGACTTCTACACGGCCCAACTCGAGAACGACCCCAACGACGCGGTTGCCTACTGCCGCCGCGGCACGGTTTGGAAACACAAGCGGCAGTTCGCCCGGGCTCTGGCCGACTTCGATCAGGCGCTTGACATCGATCCCAACAACGCCTCGGCCTACGCCAGCCGGGCGTCGGTCCGCGAGAACCTGGGTCAGCACGAACTGGCCGTGCAGGATTGCAGCCGGGCGATCGCGCTCGATCGGCGGTGTGCGGTGGCATATCTCAATCGCGGCATCGCCCACGCCGGCCGCGGCGATTTGCAAGCGGCGATCGTCGACTTTACGACGGCGATTGGCCTCGACCCAACCGATGGGCTCGTCTATCGCAATCGGGGCGTCGTCCGCAGCCGGCTCGGCCAATACGAGCTGGCCCTGGCCGATTACCGCGAAGCCCTGCGATTCGACCCGAGCAGCGCCGACGCCTACAACGACGCCGCCTGGTTGCGAGCCACGTGTGCCGAAGCCCGCTGGCGCGACGGCGGCAAGGCCCTGGCCAACGCCAAACTTGCCTGCCAGCTCAGCGAGTGGAAAAACTGGCGCCACCTGGGCACCCTGGCCGCGGCCTACGCCGAGCAGGGGGACTACGACCGGGCGATCGACACCCAGAAACAGGCCCTGGCCCTGATGCCCGCGGAAGCCGACCGGCAGATCGAGCAGCGGCATTTGGAGCAATTCCAGTCGCGCTGGCCGTGGCGCGAGGACCTGTTTCCCCGCCGCTCGGCATTTCGAGGCTTGGGGCCAGCCAGCACCTGGTAAGTGCGGGCTTGCTCTCATGGGCTACCGCGGCAGCGGGACCTGGTCGGAGCCCATCAGATAGCCGATCAAGTCGCGGACTTCGGCCGCGGAAAAGTTCTGCAATTGCCCGTCGGGCATCAAAGAACTGGTGCTCTGCTTCGACTCTTCGATGTCGTGGCGGTCGATCGTCACCGGCGCGAGCGGGGTTTCCAGCGTCAGCGTGCGTTCGTTCTGCTGGCTGACCACGCCGCTGATCACCCGGCCGTCGGCGAGCGTCACCACTAGCACGCGGAAATCGGCCCCCACGCTGGCGCTGGGGTCGACAATGTTCTCCAGCAGGTAGTCGAGATTCTTGCGATTCGAGCCGGTCAGGTCGGGCCCGACTTTGCGACCGGCGCCGTACAGCACGTGGCAGTTGGCGCAGGTCTTGTTGAACAGAGCCCGGCCGGCGCTCGGATCGGCCTTGGCCAGCGCCGCCGGCGTGAGCTGGTTCTTGTACGTTTCGATCAGCGATTGCTTTTCGGCGGCCGAAACGCGCACGTCGCCCCACAGTTGCTTCAGCCGGGCGTTGAGCTCCGGCCGGTCGAAGGCATAAATCTGCCGGGCGTGATAGGCCGAGACCTCGCCGGGCGCGATCTTCTTGGCGGCGATCGCGTCGAGCAGGGCGGCGGCGTAGGCCGGCCGCGAAGCCAGCGTGTTGATCGCCTCGGCCCGGGCCTCGGGCGTAAAACCTCCCAGCCGGTTCAGGATCTGCTCGGGCGTTTTCGGATCGTCGTAGGCGGCCAGGCCGCGCAGCGCATCGACCACCACCGCCCGATCGCCGAGCAGGTTTTGCAGCACAGGGGCGAAATCGGCGGGCTTGCCGGCCGCGAGCGCCCGCAGGGCCTGGCGACGGCTCTCGGGCTCGGCATTGCCGTTGACGACGATCGCCCGCAGCTGATCGATCGCCCGGCCGTCGCCGAACACGATCGCCAATTCATCGACCGCCTTGCGGACCTTGTCGGCATCGGTCTTGAGCAGCCGCGAGGCAGTCGGCAGCCAGTTCCTCGGCGTCGGGCGCTTTTCGCCAGCCATGCAGGGCGGCGGCCATGCCCTCGACAATCGACTGGGCTTTCGCCGGATCGCTGCTCGCGGCCAATTCGATCAGCGCTTCAACCGTGCCCGGATCGCGTTCGATTTCCAGCGTCAGCCGCCGGGCGATGTTCTCGCGCAGGAGCGGAATCTTGGTCCCAGCGGCCAGTTCGATTGCCTGCCCCGTGTTGCGACTGACCGCCGGCTCGATGCCGTACCAGAGCAGGAGCGGCAACATGCGATCGTTCGCAAATCGGCCGTCTTCGGCCAAGGGCCCCGCGATCGGCCAGCGCTTGTCGACGGGCAGCTGTTGCAGGGCGGATGCCAGATAGAGTTCGACCAGGCCATCGGGCTTCGCCCGAGCGACAGAAGCCAGTGCGTCAGCGGCCTTCGTTACATCGGTCGCGTTGAGCTCGCCGAGGCGATCAGCCAGGAGTCGGACGTGCCAGGCGGATATCGCGATGTTGGCGTCTTCATCGGTCGTCGGCCCGCCACTTGGCGGTGCACCCAGAATGCTCAAAAGACTCTTGAGGCTGAGGTTGCCGGTCAGTTCACCAAGCCAGAGGCCACACAATGACAGTTTTCCATCGACGGTGCCGTTGACCAGCTCGATGAGCAGGCGTTTCCGCCGCTCGATTCCCGCAGTGACCTCGTCGTTAGCCTTGCCCGACTTAATTGCCTGCTCGGCTTCTGCATGCCGCTCTTGCAACAGCCGTCGCGATTGCCGCACGTACCAGTCGTTGGAATGGGACTGGAGCTTGAACAGCTCCTCGTCGCTGGCCTTGGCCAGGTCGAAGGGCTCCAACTTCTTCGGCTGGCCGTATGTCAGGTTGTAAATCCGGCCGCTGGTCCGGTGGACGCCGTCGTGGTCGTGGCATTCGCCCGTGTCGGACCAGTCGGCGATCAGCGCGCCGCCATCGGCCCCCGTGACGAGGTCCATGCCGCGGAACCACGGATCGGCAAAGTGGCCGAAGTCGGGCGAGTGGTGGGCGGTGAAGCCGGCCCCTTCGCGCTCCAGCACGTCGCAGTTGATCCGCCGGCCGTGCATATTCAGCGTATAGACCTTGCCGCGATACTCGGCCGGCCAGTTGTCGCCCTGATAGATCAAGAGGCCGCAATGGGCATGGCCGCCGCCGGCCGCGCTGGTCTTGTCGGTGACGCCCTTTTGCACGGCGTTCCAGGTTTCGCCGGTGTCCCAGTGGAAGTGGTCGGCGGCTTGCTCGATCAGCTGATAGGCGTGCGGGTTCATGTCCACGCCGTACATCCGCCGCGTCCGAGCGCCCGGCACGACGTGCCACAGGTGGCCGATCACGGTGTTGATCGCGAACATCTCGCCATGCTCGTCGTAATCGAAGCCCCAGGCGTTGGTCATGCCGTGCATAACGACCTCGACCACGTGGCGCGTGGGATGATACCGCCAGATGCCGGTATTGAGTTTCACTCGCTGCGACTCGCTCGCGCCCGGCACGCCGATCTGCGATGTCTCCTGGATCCCGTGCCGGCCGTACAGCCAGCCGTCGGGGCCCCATTTCAAACCGTTGACGATGTTGTGCCCGACTGCTCCTTCGCCGAAGCCGTCGAGCATCACCACCGGCGGACCGTCGGGCACGTCGTCGCGATCGCGATCGGGAATGAACAACAGCTGCGGCGCGCACAGCACCCACACGCCGCCGAATCCGACCTCGACACTGGTCAGCTTGCGGCCTTCGTCCCAAAACACCTTGCGCTGGTCCTGCCGGCCGTCGCCGTCGGTATCGGCCAGGACGATCACGCGGTCGCGCAAAGTCGTGTCAAACCAGCCGGCCCCGGCCCCGGCGTAGGTATAGTTCTCCGCAACCCAGACGCGGCCGCGTTCGTCGGTCGTGATCGCGATCGGGTTCTGCACGTCGGGCTCGGCCGCGAACACGCCGAGCTGAAAGCCCGGCGGAAACTTCGATTGCCGGCAAACCTCGTCCGGAGCCATCGGCTCGGTTTTGGATTTCTCCGTGTTCTTGGGCGTGGGAAACTCGGCCGCGGCGAAGCGACCCGAGAGGCCGATCAACAAGAGCACTAGCAACAGCAACCAGCGACGCAGGGCAGGGCAGGGCATCGGCACAGGTCCGGATCGAGAGGTTTTACAAAGCCAGAGACGCTCGATTATGCCCGACCCCCGCGCATGGCGAAAGGACGCGAGCCCGCACTCCAGCGAGCCGTGGCGCTCGCCCCCACGGAATGTTGTGCCTGGCCTCGGGAGTTGCTAATCCATTCCTCTGCCGGTCTCCAGCCCTTATCGCACGGCCCAACCCGGCGGTTAAAATAAATGGCACGGCCGCCCCCAGCCGGCCGACCCTGCCGGTTCACCCCGCCCACGACGCCATGCCTCGATTCCTGGCTATCCTGCTCGTGCTGCTGGCTGCCTGGCCCGGTCGCGCAGCGCCGAGGAGCCGATCGACTTCAGCCGCGACATCCGGCCGATCCTGGCCGACAAGTGCTTCTTCTGCCACGGCCCGGACGAGAAGAAGCGCGAGGCCGAGCTGCGGCTCGACACACGCGAAGGGGCGCTGGCCGCGATCCAGGCGAAGCCGGGCGAAACCAGCGAACTGATCCGGCGGATTCGCAGCAGCCGATCCCGACGAGCGGATGCCGCCGCCGAAGTCGAACCGCTCGCTCACGCCCGAGCAAATCGAGCTGATTGCTCGTTGGGCTGCCGCCGGCGACAAGGCGCGCTTGGGGCGATCACTGGGCGTTTCGCCCGCTGGTGGCTCCGCCCGTACCGACCGGGTTGCCGGCCGGCGCGCCCGTGCGCAATTCGATCGACGCTTTCGTTCAGGCTCGCCTGGCGAAACAAGGCATCACTCCCGCGCCCGAAGCTCCGCGGGCGACGCTGATTCGCCGGCTATCGCTCGATTTGACCGGCCTCGCGCCCTCGCCCGCCGACGTGGCGGCTTTCGTGGCCGATAAGGACCCGGCGGCTTACGAAAAACTGGTCGACCGGCTATTGGCTTCGCCGGCCTTCGGCGAGCGGATGGCCTGGGACTGGCTCGACGCGGCCCGCTATGCCGACTCGAACGGCTATCAGGGGGACGGCGAGCGAACGATGTGGCCTTGGCGCGACTGGGTCGCTCAGGCCTTCAACAAGAACCTGCCCTACGATCAGTTCACGGTCTGGCAGTTGGCCGGCGACCTGCTGCCCGACGCGACCGACGAGCAGCGGCTGGCGACCGGTTTCTGCCGCAATCATCCGATCAACGGCGAAGGGGGCCGGATCTCCGAGGAGAACCGCGTCGACTACGTGATCGACATGGCCGAAACCACGGCCACCGTCTGGCTCGGCCTGACGATGAACTGCTGCCGCTGCCACGATCACAAATACGACCCGCTCACCCGGCGGGACTACTACGGGCTGTTCGCCTATTTCAATCAGACACCGGTCGACGGCGGCGGGGGTAACCCGCAAACGCCGCCGGTGCTGGCGGTCATTCCCGACAGTCAGCGCGAGCAAATCAAGCAGCTCGACGAGCAACTCGCCCGGCTGGGCGGCGAGCTCGATCGCCGCGCCGCGGAACTGGCCGGCAAACAGGCCGCTTGGGAAGCCGAGCAACTGGCCAGCGGCGGCAGCACACCCTGGCAGGCACTCAAGCCGACATCGGCCACGGCTCTGCATCAGACGCTCGCCATTCGTGACGACGATTCGATCCTGGCCGGCGGCCCCAATCCGCCGCAGGACACCTACACCGTCACGGCCACCACCGACGCCGACCGCGTTTCGGCCGTCCGGCTCGAAGCCCTCCGCGATCCCTCGCTGACGCAGAACGGCCTGGCCCGCTCGGACAGCGGCAATTTCGTCCTGACCGAGCTGGAAATCTCGGCCCAGCGGCCGGGCGAGAGCGAGCCCAAGCGGCTCAAGATCGGTTCGGGGCTGGCTTCGTTCGAGCAGCCGGGCTTCAAGATCACGGGCGCGTTCGACGGCAGTCCCGCCACCGGCTGGGCCGTGCATGAAGGCCGGTTCCTCGACCGCGAGCATGAAGGCGTGTTCCGGCTGGCCGAGCCCTTCGAGGCCGGGCCGGGCACGATCCTCACGTTCACCTTGCGGCACGATTCGCCCCACATCAGCCACAACCTGGGCCGCTTCCGCCTCTCGGTCACCGCAGCCGCCGACCCGCAGTTGGCCGGCGCAAAGCAACCGCTGCTCGCCGCGCTGGCCGTGGCGGCCGACAAGCGCTCGCCCGACCAAAAGCAGGTCGTGGCCGAGGCTTACCTGCAAACCGACGAGGCCTACCGCAAGCTCGTCAAGCAGCGCGACGAACTGCGGCAGCAGCAAGACAATCTTCGCAACGGTTCGATCAAGGTCATGGTCATGCAAGACCAGCCGCAGCCGCGGAAGACCTTTCTGCTCGAGCGTGGGCTGTACAACCAGCCCGGCCCCGAAGTGACCGCCGACGTGCCGGCGGTGCTGCCGCGGATGGCGGCGGACTTACCGGCCAACCGGCTGGGCCTGGCCCGCTGGCTGGTCTCGGCCGAGCAGCCGCTCACTCCGCGAGTGACCGTCAATCGGTTCTGGCAGCAGCTGTTCGGCATCGGGCTGGTCAAGACGACCGAAGATTTCGGCGTGCAGGGGGAAATGCCCCTGCAGTTGGATCTGCTCGACTATCTGGCGGCCGAATTCCGCTCCAGTGGCTGGAACGTCAAAGCGCTCGTGCGGCTGATCGTGACCAGCCACACCTATCGGCAATCGTCGAAGTTGACGCCGGCCTTGGCCGAGCACGACCCGGCCAATCGGCTGCTGGCCCGGGGCCCGCGGTTCCGGATGCCCAGCTGGATGCTACGGGATCAGGCCCTGGCGGCGAGCGGCTTGCTCGTGCCGCAGCTGGGAGGCGCCGCCGGTCAACGGCTATCAGCCGGCCGGCGTCTGGGAAGAAGCCACCTTCGGCGGCAAGGGCTATCGCCAGGATCACGGCGACGCGCTCTATCGCCGCAGCGTCTACACGTTCTGGCGGCGGATCGTCGCCCCGACGATGTTCTTCGACAGCGCCGCCCGGCAAGTTTGCACGGTCAAAGTGCTCCGGACGAATACGCCGCTCCATGCGCTGCTGACGCTCAACGACATCACGTTTGTCGAAGCGGCCCGGTGCTGGCCGAGCGCGTGCTCGACGGCCGCTTGCCGGATGCCCCCGCCGCCCAAGCGGCCGATGCGGCCCGGCTCGACGCGGTGTTGCTGCGCGTGCTTGGCCCGGCCCGCCACGCCACGGCGAGCGGGAGATCCTGCTGGCGGCGCTGGCCCGTTCGCGGGCCGAGTTCCAGGCCGCGCCCGAGCTGGCCGGCAAGCTGCTGGCCGTGGGCGAATCGAAACGCAACGAGCAAATCAATCCGGTCGAGCATGCCGCCTGGACCACGCTGGCCTTGGCCGTGCTGAACCTGGACGAAGCCTTGAACAAAGAGTGACGCGATGAACCCACTTCAGGCCAGCGCGGCTCGACGTGACCCGCCGCGAGTTTTTCGGCCGGGCGGCCAGCGGCATCGGCACCGCGGCCCTGGCCGGGCTCTTGGCCCGTGACGGCTGGGCGGCGCCGGCCGGCGATGCCCCGGCCAGGCAGCGTGTCGGCGGGCTGACGGGCCTGCCGCACTTCGCCCCACGGGCCAAGCACGTCATTTATCTGTTCCAGAATGGGGCCCCGACCCACGTCGACCTGTTCGACTGGAAGCCCAAGCTCAAGGAATTGCACGGCCAGCCGCTGCCCGAATCGTACATCGGCGGGCGGCGATTCAGTTCGATGACCGGCAATCCGCAGGGCAAGCTGATGCTCGCTCCGGTCGAGCCGTTTGCCCAGCACGGGGCCAGCGGGGCCTGGGTGAGCAATTTCCTGCCCCACACGGCCAAGATCGCCGACCGGCTGTGCTTTGTGCATAGCTTGCACACCGACGCGGTCAATCACGCACCGGCGATCAGCTTTCTGCTCAGCGGCGGGCAGATTCCCGGCCGGCCCACGCTCGGAGCCTGGCTGGCCTACGGCCTGGGGACCGAGGCCGACAACCTGCCCGAGTTCGTCGTCATGACGTCGGTCAGCAAGGGGACCAGTTGCGGGCAAATCTTTTACGACTTCTACTGGGGTAGCGGCTTTCTGCCCTCGCGTTTTCAGGGCGTGAAGCTCCGCGGCAGCGGCGACCCGGTGCTGTATCTGTCGAATCCCGACGGGATCAGCCGCACGATGCGCCGCGAGTGGCTGGACGACATTGCGCGGCTCAATCAGCTCAAGCTGGCCGACTACGGCGATCCGGAAATTGCCGCCCGGATCGCCCAGTACGAGATGGCGTTCAAAATGCAAACCAGTGTGCCCGAACTGGCCGACCTGTCGGACGAATCGCAGCAGACGCTCGACCTGTACGGCCCGCAGGTGAAAGAGCCGGGCACGTTCGCCCACAATTGTCTGTTGGCTCGGCGGCTGGTCGAGCGCGGCGTGCGCTGCGTGCAGCTGATGCACGCCGGCTGGGATCAGCACAACAGCCTGACGACCGAGCTTTACACCCAGTGCAAGGACACCGATCAGCCGAGCGCCGCCCTGGTCGAGGATCTGGCCGCCCGCGGCTTGCTCGACGACACGCTGGTGATCTGGGGCGGAGAGTTCGGCCGCACGCCCTTCATCCAGGGCAACTTGAACGATCGGCCCCGCTGGGGCCGCGATCATCATCCCTATGCCTTCACCAGCTGGCTGGCGGGCGGCGGCGTGAAGCCGGGCCTGTCGTTCGGCGAGTCCGACGAGCTGGGCTTCAGCCCAGTCCGCGATCCGGTCCACGTCCACGACTTCCAGGCCACGATCCTGCACCTGCTGGGCATCGATCACGAGCGGCTGACCTACCGCTTCCAGGGCCGCGAGTTCCGCCTGACCGACGTCCACGGCAGCGTCGTCAAGGGAATCCTGGCGTGACCCAGCCGGGCGAGGACGGCAGCTACGCCCATTACGGGCTGCGGCACCTGGTCGGGCTGACCCTGGTGGCCGCGGTGCTGCTGGCGCTTGCGGCGCCCGGCTTTCGCGGCCTAGCAGCCTGTTGAAGAAGTCAACAGGCTGCGACATCGCATGGCTGCGATGACAAAATAACAACGTAAGTTGTTATTTTGCGAGCCGCGAGGGGCTTTGCCCTGAGCTTGGCGAGGTTGAAAAATGCCACGACGGCATTTTTCAACGAGCTGCTGGGACAGGCTGCCCAGCGCGAGGTGGCCCTCAAGTCACTGACGCTGTTTGGGGCGATTCTTGCGACGGTTGCCGCGATCCTCTCTTTGCGGAGCCGTGTGGAACGCTCGGCTGGCCCCGCGATCTTGAAGTTCGAGCGCCAGAGTTCGCGCGTCGCCAGCTGGCTGATCGCCGCCGCGCTCTGCGGCTGGTATGTCATGACGGTGCATGCCGATGCCGCCGCGGTTCGACCCGGCGTCTTCCCCGGCTCGCCGCTCGCGCTGTTTTTTGCGATCAATTTTCTGGTGGTGCGGGTCTGGTGGCGAATCGACCCAGCGGGCATCGAAGCCCGGGACGAGGGGCTCATCATCGGCGGCTTCGAACTGGTTCCCTGGTCCGAGATGACCCGGTACACCTGGAGCGATACACCTCCGCGTCGGTTGAACCTCTTCCTCCGCCAGCGCACGGTGCGGAACCTGAAGGTCGACGCTGAATTCGCCCCACTGCTCGGCGAAATTCTCGACGCCCATCTCTCGGTGTAACCGCCGTCGTCATGTCGGATGGCACTGTCGGATCCACTGCGCGGTTGGAGCGTGAACGGCATCCGACCATTTCGCGCCTTCGCATCTTTCCCTTTCTCGCATATCACCAGATTCGATTTGCTAGCTATTCAACTCAGTTTGCGTGTCCGTCCAAACTCTTGCATTTTAACCAATTCGCTGTATCTTGCCGCTGGCAATCTGCGACCTCGACGTCGTCTACACAAACTATTTCGGCGACATCCGGTAATTAGGGAAACCTGCCCCGTTTCCCGCCGGACGTTCGTTGCTAGCTAACTGGGGGGATCCTCTTCATGACCGCCATGCATTGGCTGAACCGGGTTGTTGGGAAATCTGCTCGCCCCGCGGATGACCGCCGCCCCCGTCGCGCGAAGCGCTCGCTGCTTGAATTTCTGGAACAGCGCCAGATGCTCAGCGGCAGCCAGATTCAAGTCACCAACGGCAACGCATTCGGGCCGGGTTCTTTGGCCGCGGCAATTTCGCAGGCCGACTCGTCGCCCGGTTCGACGATCTCCTTTGCCCACGGCGTGACCAACGTCATTCTGGGCGGTTCGACTCTGCCGGCGATCACCGCCAACATGACGATTAACGGCGGCAAGGGCGTGAAGATCACGCAGAACGGAACCGAGCCGATCTTCGACATTACCGCGGGCACCGTGGTGCTGAGCGGGCTGTCGATCAGCGGCGGCAACGCGGGCACCGGGGTCGGCGGTGCGGTGTACGACGACAGCTCGTCGACCGTCACGCTGCAGAACGACTCGTTCTACAACAATACGGCCACCTTCGGCGGGGCGGTGTTCGGCGACCTGGGCGCCGGGCCGCTGGTGATCAGCTGCTGCACGTTCAGCTACAACACGGCTTCCTCGGGCGGCGCGGTGGCCTATCAGGGAACCGGAACCGTCTCGGTCGCTGGCAGCACGTTCACGCACAACACGGCCAACGACAGCGCGGTGACGGCGCGTTCGGCGGGGCGATCGCGATCGGCTCGTTCGCGGCGCGGTCGTAGCCGGCGTGCAACACGCCACCAAGCAATCCCAATCGACCGCCACCGGAACGCTCAGCGTCAGCGGCTCGACGTTCTCGTACAACCAGGCCGACGGGGCCGCCGGTGGAACCAACTCGCTCGACGGCGACGAGGCCGAAGGCGGCGCGATCTACGTCAATCCCCAGACGGCTGAAGGCGGCGTGCAGCCGGCCCAGGCCGGTCCGAGCACGGCCCTGACCACGATCAGCACCAGCACCTTCACCTACAACACGGCCCGGGTGGCGCCGGTGCCGCCTCGGCCGGCGCGGGCGGAGGCTTCGGCGGCAGCGCCTACGGCGGCGCCGTGGCCGTCAGCGGCACGCTCAACGTGATCAGCTCGACCTTCTCCTACAACGAGGCTCTCGGCGGCATGGGCGGCCCGGATGCCAACAACCCCGACACGGCGCCCACCGTGCTGTCGTTTCATCCCAATCAAGATGCCGCCAATAGCGGCGGCGGAAACGCCTACGGCGGCGCCATCGAAGGTTACACGATTACCGTCACCGGTTGCAGTTCGTTTACCTACAATCAGGCGATCGGGGGGCTGGCGGGGCGGCCGTCTCCGACTCGGGCTCCGACGGAGCTAACGGCGGCGAAGCCTCCGGCGGCGCCATCAATGCCGAGAATACCCTCGCCATCGGCGGCTCGATTTCCTCCAGCGGCTCTTCCTCCTGGGGTTCCGGGCCCAGTTGGGGCGGTGGCGGCGGCTCGACGCAAGTCACCTTCGCCCACAACCAAGCCACCGGCGGGGCCGGCGGCGGCGGTGACCCCGTCGCGGGATCCAGCGGTGGCGACGGCGGAAACGCCTACGGCGGCGCTATCGACGTCGCCAATACCGCTACCATCAGCGGCTGCACCACGTACACCAGCAACCAGGCCACCGGCGGAGTCGGCGGCACCGGTTATCTCAACGGCAACGGCGGCGGTGGCGGAAACGCAGTTGGCGGCGTCATCGCGGTGGCCACGCTGACGCTCACTGGCGGCACGTTCACCAGCAACTCGGCGCTGGGCGGGGCCGGTGGGAACGGCGGCGTCGACGGAAATGGTCTCGGAGCCGGCGGCGATGGCGGCGAAGCGGATGGGGGAGCGATCGTGATCGTCAATTATGCCGGCAATACGATCTCTTGCTCGACTTTCTCCCAGAACTCCGCCACCGGCGGCGCCGGCGGATCGGGCTTTTCCAATGGCGGCAGCGGCGGCGATGCCAACGGTGGCGCCATCTTCCTGGCGCCATTCTGGAGCTGGGCGATCCCACGGGCACCGCCAGCACGAACTTCACCTCGCTCACGTTCACCAGCAACGTCGCCACCGGCGGGGCCGGCGGGAATTACTATGGCAGCGACGATGGCGGCGGCGACGGCGGCGATGCCAACGGCGGGGCCGTTTATGTGCTGACGGAAACGACCTTCAGCCTGACCAATAGCACATTCACCAAGAACCAGGCCCTTGGCGGGTCAGGCGGATCCGCCAACGGCGGCACCGGCGGCGTGGGCGGCTTCGCCAGCGGCGGCGGAATCTTCTTCGATTACTTCACCCCCGTCACCAACGGTGTCCGGCCGGCCGTTCCGGCCACGACCGCCGACGCCACACTGACCAATGTCCAGTTCTGCGGCAATCAAGCCACCGGCGGACAGGGGGGCAACGGCGACGACGGCAACGGCAATGGCAGCGACGCCGATGGCGGGGCGATCGAGCTGCTGGCCGGCACGATGACGATCACGTCGACCTCAATCGCCCTGTGCTGCGGAACCGGCTCGAACTTCAGCAACGATCAGGCCACCGGCGGCGCGAGCCAGGATGCCGGCGGCTACGCCTACGGCGGCGCCATTAGCGTCGCCGAGAACACGGACGGAATCTACAACGAATCCAGCGGCGTCCACCCGCAGGTGGCCTTGGGGCCCGCTGCGCTCACGGTCAGCTCGACCTCGTTCACGGCCAACAAGGCCACCGGCGGAGCCGGCACCGACGCCGGCGGCGACGCCGACGGCGGCGCGATTTACGACGGCGGGACGCTTGCGGTGACCGGCGGCACGTTCTCCGCCAACAGTGCCACCGGCGGAGCCTCGTCTGACGGCACGGCCGGCGATGCCGCGGGCGGCGCGATCGCCCTGGGGTTTGTGACCAATCCCCCGACCGCCAACATCGTGGACGTCATCTTCGCTTGCAATTCGGCCACCGGCGGCAATGGCTTCGACGAAGCCGGCTGGGCCTACGGCGGGGCGATCGCCGTCGACGACTCGGTCGACTCGTTGACGGTCACCGGCAGCCAGTTCTGCAGCAACAAGGCCACCGGCGGCAACGGCACCTCCAGCGACACCGACGGCGGCAACGCCTACGGCGGAGCCCTCTACAACGACGGCTCGGCCCAAGTCACCTCGAGCAGCTTCACCGGCAATTCCGCCACGGGTGGCAAGGGAGGTAGCCTGGCCACGGGCGGCGACGCCTGGGGCGGCGGCATTGCCAACGACACCGCCGGCACGTTCAGCATCGCCGGCAGCAAGGTGAACGGAAACTCGGCCACCGGCGGGACCGGCGGCGCGGGGAGCGGCACCGGAACCGGCGGCGGAATGTACAACCTGAACACCACCGCCGGCAGCGCCACCAAGACGAATACGACCGTGACGAACAACCACGCGTCGACATCCGTGCCGAACAGCAACTTCTGATCGGCACGGAACCGGCAGGTCTCGTTCAAAAGCCGCCGGCCGAGCGCGCGGCCTCTCCGGTCGTGCGCCGCAGACAAGCCTGCGCTGGCGACGCGAACGTGACGGCGTGCTACCGCCCGCCCCCGGCGATGAACACGTCGCGCTTGGGAAACTGGGCGAACGTGGCTGCCGGCTGGCCGAAATTCGCGGCCAGCACGTCGGCCGGATTGCCCGCGATCCATTGCGACAGATCGATCGCGGAGTAATTGCCGGTGTTGAACGCGATCAGCACCCGGCAGGCCTGCGGGCCGACGTTTTCGATCGAGTGGCCGTAGCCCTGGGGGATGTAGCCCACGTCGCCGGCATCGAGCCGCTCGGTGCGGAAGCGGCCGTGCGAGCCGAACATCGTCACGCTGATCTGGCCCCGGACGACGTAGTTCCATTCGTCGGCCGTGGGGTGCCAGTGCAGCTCGCGCATGGCGCCCGGCTCCAGGTCGAGCACGATGCCGGTCATCGTGGCCGAAATCGGAAAGTCCGACGAATCGACCCGCCATTCGCGGCCCCCGGCAAAAACGGCGTGCGGGGCCTGCTTGAGCATCTGGTATTTGTGCGAGCGCGGCGGCAGCTTCCAACCGGCCAGCGGGTGCTGGGCAGGCTCGGCGGCTGCGGCCCGTGGGCGAAATAAACCTCGTCCTTGGGCCGGCCGGCAAACACCTCGGCCGGCAGGCCGAAGTTCTTGGCCAATAGCTCGGTTGGGGCGTGCCCCAGCCAGTCGCTGATGCTGAACGTGCCGAACTCGGAGAAATAGCCGTTGTCGAAGATCAGCAGGAAGTGCGTCGGCTTGTCCCCGAGGCACTGCAGCATGTGGCCGTGGCCGCGGGGAAAGTACCAGACGTCGCCGGGGGCGAAATCGTTGGTCTCGGAGCAGCCCTGGGGATCGATCACGGTCGTGCGGACGCTCCCCTCCAGGACGAAGGCCCACTCGGCGGCCGTCGCGTGCCAGTGCAGCTCGCGCATCACGCCGGGTTCCAGCCGCATCGAGACGCCGGCCAGACCCTTGGAGATCGGCAGCTGCGCGACCGTGGCTTCCTTGCCGTAGCTGCCCCCCATCACCTTGCCGGCCGATTTCTCGAGCGCGAACTTGAAGGTCGGCAATTCCTTGCCGCCCAACAGCGGGTCGGGCGCGCGCCCGGCCCCCACCCGGGAATGGCGTCAGGCGGTGGTGTCTGGCTCATCGGTGCTCCTCTGCGTTGTCGTGACTTCGACTGGCCCTGGGCGGCCGGCACGAGCACGATGGTGGATAAGACGACTCGATTTATGCTCTTCCCGAGGTGCGCTGCTGGATTGCGGACCATAATTCAGCCAAACCCAGCTCTTGCGCCGAACGGCTCACGTAGGCCAGATCAAATTGCTCGCGGCAGGTCGCGAGAACGCCGGCAATGTCGCGCAGATGCTTCTCCGAGCCACCCTCTTGATAAAACACCATCTTCTTGATGACGACGTCCTCCGGCGCGGCGAAGCACATTTCGAAATCATCGGCCGGGCGGAGATTCCGAACGCGGGCAAAGCGTGACGCGTTGAATGGAGTCGATTCCGGCACGATTACATCGACCTTCAGGCCGGACGCGGGCTGAATGATGTTGAATTGCGTTGTGTTGTGAACCGCCTCAGCGCCGCAGCGGTACTAACGTCGAATTGGTCTTGCGGGAATCGTGCGCAAAACTCGGCCACAAATGGCTCCGCCAAATCGACGACAATGTCGATGTCGTTAGTGAACCGCGGCTCGCCGTAAAAAATCGTCGCGGTCGAGCCCGTCACAAAGTACCGCAGGCCCATTGCCTGGAGAACGCCGGCGACGTACCGCAACAGCTCAACGGGTTCGATGGGCGAGCCTCCGGGCTGCCGTGTCGCCGATCCGCTGCTGATCCCAATCCGGATGTTCGGCCCGCAACTGGCTGACGATCATCCGCCGCGCTGCGACAAACATCGCATTGGCAATTTGCAGCCGCTCGGCCCCCGTCTTGGCGCGAATCACGGCCGCCATTTCCGGGTCGATGACTTCGATGATCGGCTGCCGCGGGACGGGCTGCCGCGGGACGGGCTGCCGCGGGACGGGCTGCCGCGGGACGGGCTGCCGCGGGACGGGCTGCCGCGAGATCGGCGGATGGGGTGATTCCATGCAAGGGGCCGCTTGCCACGACCCGTTCCTGTGCGTGATCCCCGAGAATCAGCGAGGGTGAAGGGACTCGAACCCTCGGCCTCTAGCGTGACAGGCTAGCGCTCTAACCGACTGAGCTACACCCCCCTTTCTCACCGGAACATGGCCGGCGACCAGGGCCGCCCGCCCGTTCCAAATGTGAGTCCTGAATTATAGCTCGGCTAGAAGCGCTCGCAAGGGCTCGGCGAGGGGCCCAAAAGACGGGCTTTTGCAGGCAAAAAGACGGCCCGCGGCGGACGGGACAGGTGGCTCGTCAGGGCCGGCAACTTCAGCCCTCGAACGCCCGAGCGACGATAGCGCTGGCCTGGCCCTGCGGTGTGACGTTGACGTTGAGCACGGTCTTGCCCGGCGATACGTCGCCGCCGCGAACCACGTTCACACGGCAGGCCGGGTCGGGCGTCTGATAGTTGAGCACCGGGAACAGCCGTCCCTGCTCGATGGCCAGCAGGCTGGCGATCAGCTCGACCAGGCCGCCGGCCGCGCCCAGGTTGCCGAAGTTGCTCTTGGCCGCGACGACGGGCAGCGACTCGGCCCGCGGGCCAAAGACCTGATCGATGGCCCAGGCCTCCTCCGCGTCGCCGGTTCGAGTGCTCAGGCCGTGGGCGTGGACGTGGCCGACTTCGCCCGGGCCGAGTCCCGCATCGCGCAGGGCCGCCCGCATCACGTTGGCCAGCGCCTGGCCGCGCTGGGCCACTCCCTGCCGGTCGATCACCGTGCCCGAGGCGGTGCCGATCACCTCGCCGTAGATTTTCGCCGAGCGTGCCCGGGCCGAGCCGAGTTCTTCCAGGACGACGGCGGCGGCCCCTTCACCCAGCACCATGCCGTTGCGGTTCAGGTCGAATGGGCGGCTGGCGGCGGCCGGATCGGTGCCGTTGTCGGCGACCTGTTCTTGCGTCAGGGCATGGACGAATTTCATCGGGTGTACGCGGCTGCCGGTGGCGCCGGCCACGATCAGGTCGGCATGTCCGCGGGCGATCGTGCGCAGCGCCTCGCCCACGGCCAGGTTGGACGACGCCTCGCGCAAAGTGAGCGAGTTGTTCGGCCCGCGCATGTCGTTGTAGATCGCCAGGTGGCTGGCCGGCATGTTGGGCAGATACTTCAGCAACCACAGCGGCGTGAGCTGGGGCATGCCCTCGCCGGCCCAGCGGGTGAAGTCGAATTTGCCGTCGGTCCCGCGGCAGCGAATGATGCCCGCGGTAAAATCCTCGGGCAGCGTGAGCATGTAGTCGGAGCCGAAAACGACGCCGGCCCGCTCGGGGTCGAAGCCGCCATTGGCAAAGCCGGCATCGGCCAGCGACTTTTGTCCCGCGGCGAGACCCATCTGGCACTCGCGGCACATGACCTTCAGCCCCTTGCGAAGGGCTTTTTTCTTTTCGCCCTCGAGCGGGCCGAAATCGTCGATCGAGCCGGTGAACTGCTGAGCCTCGGCCGCGAACGAGGTGGGCAGATAATCGCTGGGCATCGTCCGCAGCGGGCCGACGCCGCTCCGGCCGGCCGCCAGGCCTTCCCACAGACTGGCCGCCGTATTGCCCAGGGGCGTAACGATGCCCAGGCCGGTGACGACGATGCGCCGCGGCGAACCGCTCATGCTGCTTTCGATCCGATCGATCATGTCAGGTTCAGCCCCCAAGGATTGGTCCGCGGACGCACGATCACGATCAGGAGCGGCCCGGGCTGCTCGGCGCGGCGGGCGATTGTCGGCGGGACCCGTAATTTAATGTTCGACACGCCGGGCTGTCGAGGCGAACTGGCCGTCGGCGCTGGACCCGATGGCGTGCGCCGGCACCTCTGCCAGGGGGCATTCACCGGCCAACACGGCTGCGTCGGGTTCGTCGATCCAGCGAAAAGAGATGCCGCGAAAAGCGACACCGCAAGCTCGTGGACGTTCATCGACCAGCGGTGCGCGAAAGGGCCGCGCGAACTGCCGTGGTTCGGTTCGCGGCGAGACCGTCCGACAGTGCCCTGAGCAGGCAGTGGTCTGTGCAGCGGCTCAGTAGCGGCCCTGATAGGTGCTAGCGTCGCGGCGCACCGCGCGCAGGGGCGTCGCCGACGAGCCGGCGGTCTTGCCCTTGCTCTCGACGATCACCAGCAAATCGGAACGGCCCGGACCGGTCAGACCCAGCACCGAGGAGGTGCCCGACGTGGGCGTCGGCGACGAGACCACGCCCAGGCTGATCAGCAGCACCTGGTCGGCCGGCCAGCGAAACCGCTCGTGCAACCGGCAACTGGCCAACTGCGGCACCTTGATCTCAGTCCGCTGCCGCGGGGCGATCGTGGTGGGCACGTCCAGCGTCACCGGAATCATTTTTTCGACCTGGTCGACGTTGCACTTGATCACCGCGTCGATCGTGCGGCCATCGACCGACAACAGCGGGCTGAACTCGAGCGAGAAGCCCTCTTCCAACTGGGCCAGCTGCGGCTCGAAGCCGGGCCAGGCGCCGGGCTTGAGCACGATGTCGCGGGTATAGTTCTTCGATTGCGTCGCGGCCACGACCGTCGACTGGCCGTTGTTGACCAACAGGTGCGGCGAGCTGTGCTCGCGGAAATCGGTGCGGCGGCGGAGATCGGCCAGGATCAGGGCCGCGTCTTCCTTGGCCACCAGCCAGGCCTGCACGCCCTGCGATTGGGCGGACACGGCCTTGAGCATGCGGTGGGCCTTGGTCCGCCAGTTCGGACTGCCCACGCTCAGCACTTGCAGGCCGAACGCGTGCGACTCGGCCTCGCTGTTGACGAACCGATCGACCATGTCGGCCACCTGGGCCTGGACCTGCGGCGTGTGATAGACGTGCAGCGTGCGCTTCGACGCGCTCAGCAAACCCAGCGGCTCGCTGTGCCAGGTTTCGTAGCCGGTATCGAGCAGAATCCAGTCGACGATCGCCTGCTCGGGACGGCTGGTCGAAGTGACCCGCATCGTATAGGGGCTGATGTCGTAGTCGCGCCAGATCTGGCCGGCATCGTTGGGCAGTCCGCCCGAGCCGTTGGTCACGCGGGCGATGGGGGCGTGGCCCAGCGGAGTGAGCGGGCGGATCGGATCGTTGCTGCTCGCGGCCGCGTCGCGACCGGCGGGAGAGCGCCAGGCGGCACCGCCCTGTGCGGCGGCCGAGACGCCCGCGGCCGGCGCGCCTTCGCCGGGAGCAAACGTGGCCGGCGGCTGTTGCGCCGCCGCCGCCTCGACCAGCACTCCCGTCAGCGGCGACCGCCGCGATCCATCTGGCAAACATGCTCGGCCTCCTCGCCCTCGGGTGCCGCGGTTGCACTCGCGATGTGCCCAGACCGCGCGCTCTTCGAATCCCTTGCCGCTTGATAGCGGGGGCGAAGTATAGGAACCGCCCGACGTTGGAGCAAGAGATATCGCGCCCACGGCTCCCCAGAGGGGCGCAAGGGTTCGCTTTACCGACGGGGATCGACTGATCGTTCCGCGCGGGCCGCCTGCTAGCGTCAGCGGCCGACGATCCCCTAGCGCACGCGGCCGACGATAATCGTCGCGTTGTGCCCGCCGAAGCCGAAGCTGTTCGACATGGCCGCTTGCACCCGCCGCTCGCGGGCCTGCTTGGGCGTGTAGTCCAGATCGCACTTCGGATCGGGATTGTCGAGATTGATCGTCGGCGGAATCATCCCGTCGCGCAGTGCCAGCACGGTTAGCACCAGCTCGACGCCGCCGCTGGCGCCCAGCATGTGCCCCAGCTGGCTCTTGGTGCTCGAGACACTGAGCTGCCGGGCGTGCTCGCCAAAAATCCGTTTGATGGCCGTCGTTTCGGCCGCGTCGCCCAGCGGCGTGCTGGTGCCGTGGGCGTTGATGTAGCCGATCGCGCTGGGGTCGAGCTTGGCGTCGGCCAGGGCCTGCTGCATCGCCCGGGCCGCTCCGGTGCCCTGTTCGTCGGGCTGAGTGATGTGGTTGCCGTCGGCGCTGGCTCCGTAGCCGAGCACCTCGGCATAGATCTTGGCCCCGCGGGCCTTGGCGTGCTCCAGCTCCTCGAACACGAGCATGCCGGCCCCCTCGCTCAGCACGAAGCCGTCGCGGTCGCGGTCGAAGGGGCGGCTGGCCCGGGGCGGATCGTCGTTCCGCTCGGAGAGGGCCTTCATATTGGCAAAGCCGGCGATGCCCATCGGCGTGATCGCGGCCTCGGTGCCGCCGGTGATCATGATGTCCGATTCGCCGTACTGGATGTTCCGCAGGGCGTCGCCCAGGGCGTTGGTGGCGCTGGCGCAGGCGGTGGCCACGGCATGATTGGGTCCGCGCAGGCCGTACTGGATCGACAGATGCCCGCTGGCGGCATTGATCATCAGCTTGGGAATCGTAAAGGCCGAGACCTTGTCGGGGCCCTTGTGCAGCAGCCGCTCGACCTGCGTTTCGATCTCGTGCAGGCCGCCGATGCCGGAGCCCAGGATGACGCCGGCCCGGAACGGATCTTCCTTGGTGAAGTCCAGGCCCGAGTCGGTCACGGCGTCGATGCCGGCGACCATGGCGAACTGCGTGAAGCGGTCGATCCGCTTGGCCTCTTTGGCCGAGACGTACTCGCCGGTGGTCCAGTCCCAGACGTCGCCGCCGAACTTGACCTTATGCCCGGAAGTATCGAACAGGCGAATGGCGTGGATGCCGCTTTCGCCGTTGAGGATGCGATTCCAGAGGTCCGCGACTCGACAACTGAGCGAGGTGACCGCTCCCAACCCGGTGACGACGACGCGCCGTTTCATGCCTTAAGACTGCGTGCTCTCGATGTACTCGACGGCCTGGCCCACGGTCTGGATTTTTTCCGCGGCATCGTCGGGGATGTTGATGTCGAACTCTTCTTCGAGCTCCATGACCAGCTCGACGGTGTCCAGCGAGTCGGCGCCCAGATCGTTGACGAAAGACGTTTCCATGTTGATCTTGTCTTTGTCGACGCCCAACTGCTCGGCCACGATATCGATTACGCGTTCTTTGACTGACGCCACGTTGTTGGTCCTTCGATAATCAATGCTTGACCCAGGGGGCCGCGCAGGCAAGCCCCCACCAAACCCCGCCCGCCGAATCTGAATCACCGACCCGACCGCCTGAAGGCGTCGCGGGGCGACCAAGGCACAAGCGGCGCTCGCCCACGCGACCCTCGGCTTGTGGCGGAAACCATAAAAGATAGAGGGTTTCCACAAGACAGGTCAAGATATAACCAAGTTCCTCCCGCCTGTCCATATGGATAATGCCGGCCGAACCGCCGTCGGCAAAGGGTTGCCGCCGTTGGGCTTTGGTACCGCCAGACCGCCCCACGCGCCCCCGCCAGCTCAGCACATGCCGCCATCAATGGTCAGGGTCTGGCCGGTGATGTACGAACCGGCCTCGCTGGCCAGATACAGCACGGCCCAGGCGATCTCCTCGGGCCGGCCGAACCGCTTGGCCGGAATCCGCTTTTTGGCCTCGCCCAGGATCACCTCGCCCAGGGCCCCGGTCATTTCGGTCTCGATGAAGCCCGGGGCGATGCAGTTGACCGTCACCTTGCGGCCGGCCAGCTCCTTGGCCACAGTCCGGGTCATGCCGATCATGCCCGCCTTGGAGGCCGAGTAGTTCGATTGCCCCGGATTGCCGATCAGGCCCGAGATGCTGGCAATGTTGATGATCCGCCCGTAGCGGCGCTGCATCATCGGCCGGGTGGCGGCCCGGGTGAACAGGAACGTGCCGCGGAGGTTCGTGTTGATCACGTCGTCCCAGTCGGAATCCTGCATCCGCGGGATCAGCGTATCGCGGGTGATGCCGGCATTGTTCACGACGATGTCCAGCCGCTCCCACTTGGCCAGCACGGCTTCGACCACTTTGTCGACGCTCTCGCTGTTGGTCACGTCGCAGGCAAACACTTCGGCCGTGCCGCCCGCGGCGCGGATGGCCTCGGCCGTTTCGGTCAGCTTGTCGGTGCTGCGGGCGACGCAGGCCACCTTGGCTCCGGCCGCGGCCAGGGCCAGGGCGATCGACTTGCCGATCCCGCGCAACGCGCCGGTCACCAGCGCGACCTGATCTTTGAGCTCAACGCGAATCGGGCAGGGAGCGGGTTCTGTCATGATTAATCCGTGTCTGTCTTAATGTCTGGGGGAAAAAACCGTCCCTCGTTTCAATCCAGCGTGCCTTCGCAGGCGAGCTTGCGGTCGATCCGCTTGAGCAGACCGCGGAGGACCCGGCCGGGGCCGACTTCGTAGAACTGGTCGTAGCCTTCGGCCAACAGCCAGCGGACCGAGTCTTCCCAGCGGACCGGCGAAACCACCTGGCGGATGAGCAGCTCGCGGATCTCTTCGACGTCGTCGTGCGGCAGGGCATCGACGTTCGAGACGACCGGAATCCGCGGGGGCCGCATCGGGGCGTCGGCCAGGGCCTTCGTCAGCCGCTCGACGGCGGGCTGCATAATCGACGTGTGAAACGCGCCGGCCACGGCCAGCGGAATGGCTTTCATCGCGCCGTGCTTGGGGGCCAGATCGGCCACGCGCTGGCAGGCGGCGTTGTCGCCCGAGACCACAATATTGCCCGGGCAAAGCAGGTTGGCCACTTCGAGCGTCTGCCCCTCGCGGGCTTCGGCCACCAGTCCGTCGACCTGGGCCCGGTCGAGCCCGAGCACGCTGACCATGGCGCTGGGTGTGGCGTCGGCCGCGTCCTGCATCGCAGACCCGCGCTCGGCGACCAGCCTCAGCCCGGTTTCGAAATCCATCACGCCGGCAAAGACCAGGGCCGTGTACTCGCCCAGACTGAGGCCCGCCGCCGCCTGGCAAGCTGCCGGCACGTCGGGCCGCGTGGCCCGGAGCGACTCGACCGCGGCCAGGCTGGTGACGAACAGCGCGGGCTGACTGTAGACAGTCGAATCCAGTTCTTCGGCCGGCCCCTCGAAGCAGAGCTTGGCCAGGTCGTAGCCGAGGATCTGGTTCGCCTGGTCGTAGAGCGACCTGGCGGCCGGCAGCGATTCGGCCAGCGCGCGACCCATGCCCACGGTCTGGGCGCCTTGGCCGGGAAACAAAAAGGCGAGCTTGGTCAACGTGGTATCCCGGCGAGAGTGCGGCGGATAAAAACGTGCGAGTGGCCCAGCACGAACCCGCGCATCAGCCCGCCCGCGAGGACTGGCTCCGGTCCGACCGGCGGCCCAGGGACCTTTCGGCCCGACTATTCTTCGACTTCGACCATCGTGCGACCGGCGTAGTGGCCGCAGTTCGGGCAGATCGTGTGCGAGGGCACCGCCGTGCTGCACTTGCTGCAGTACTCGAGCTGCTTGGGGCGGATGGCGTTGTGAGCCCGGCGGCTGCCGGTTCGGGCGTTGGAATGTTTCCGCTTGGGAACGGCCATGATTGCACCTGTGCCGCGGCGTGCCGCCGCACTGAAAGATTCTTGCCACAAACAAAGCAAAGTCGCCGCCGGGAACCCTTTGCAAAGCGAGCCCCCGGCCCGCCCCCCGTTCCCGGCCACCAACCCTCCCGCCAGCTAACCGGCGGGAAACGTGTCATGGTAAGAGGCCCGGCCGGGGGCTGTCAAGGCGGGCATGGTGGTCGCTTTGCGTGGTTTCTGCATAGGGGCCATTCAGGGCTGGTCGGGCTGAGAATCGGATGAATGACGTCGGAACTTGATGATTCTCGCCTCCGGAAAGTTGCAGGTCATACCACGGCCGCCAAATGGCCCGCCGGCAGCGGTCGGCCATTACCTGGTGGTATTCCGCCATTGCAGCCCGATGTTGGTCTTCCAGCGCAGACCTCTGCCTCTGCTCGTCCGTTTCCGGCGGCGGCATATGAAAGTGCATGGCTGCGGTAAAAACCTGCTTGGCCGCCTCGTGATGTAGCGATTGTTCCCACAGCCGCTCCGCCCGCTTCCATTGCCAGGTCCCGAGAGCGAGCAGCGTCACTGCGACAAACAGCGTCCGCAATGAAAATCGGAACCAGCGGCGGGGTGGCTTTGTACTGTGGTTCATGTCGCAGAACGGCGTCGGCAGAGGAATTGCCTGAACCTCCACGCCAGCCAGGCCAACGTGGCACAGAGGATTGCGATCGTCGCCATCGCCCGAGCGGGTGTGAAGTGGTCGCGCGGGCTGGGGAAATGCTTGTCGTAATCGCCGATCGCGCCGACGATCAGACCGATGCAAAGCAACGCTGGTAAGATGAAG
This sequence comes from uncultured Planctomycetaceae bacterium, assembly GCA_963828155.1. Taxonomy (GTDB): domain Bacteria; phylum Planctomycetota; class Planctomycetia; order Pirellulales; family PALSA-1355; genus CAWCAX01. The sequence continues at coordinate 206,135 of CAWHDQ010000001.1, read as the reverse complement.
CGTATCACAATTTCCAGGGCCGTGCCCACGGCCGCCAGCCGTCGCCGCTTATCGAGGTGCATGAGTACCGCCATCAGCAGAACCGGCGAGCAGGCAACGAGAATAGCGACCGGCATTGCAACGCAAAAGACCACCAGCGCGATCAGCAGACTCCCCAAGAACGGAAATCGGTGAACCGCTGCCGCGACCGCGCAGCACGCCATCACCACCGCAAGCAGCGTCGGCAACGAATACGAGAATCGGCGGTGGGGAGCGGTCATAGCAGAACGATCTCGGGGATCGGGATCAGTTTCCGTCGAGCCAGAACATCACCTGCATCAAACCGATGGCCCCTACTTCGCAGACGACAAATGCCAGCAGCAACGGGACATCGAGTTTTCTTCTCCCAGCAGCAAATGCGACGAACAGCAGCGGCATCCACATCCACAGCGCGCGGGGCATCGTGCGGAGCCAGGTTCCGTAAAGCATCGAATTGTTATCCCCTGTGGGGATCAAGCCCGACGAATGGATCTCATACATTACAACCTTTAACGCGAGCATGTGCCCCGCGAGCGCAATCGCCGCGAATGCCGTGGCCAACAAGAGGCTGCGTAGAGAGAATCGCATGCCCCTGATCTTATCCGACCGCGGCAGCGGAGCCAGCAGCGGTCAGGGCTGGGGGGCCTGAGTCGTGGGCGCGGCAGCGGCCGGTCGATTCACTTTCCAGCCGGGTGGCGGCGCAAGCCGCCACTCCTCCCCGGTCGTGTCCACAGAGAATCCAAATTCCTCAATTTCATTGACGAGCCGGACGAGCTTCCCGGCATGACGTAGGGTGTTGAAGCGGTCGCGTTCCAGGCTGAGTGCCCTAACTTTCAAATCGAGACAGCGCAGCGTCTGCGCGCCGATGATCGGCGACCCAACCAAGAGTTAGCGCGAAGATGGCTGTAAGCAGCAACAGCTCACGCAAGCTGAACGACCAGCGGCGGCAGTGTGCGTTCATGATGGCCATTGCTCCAAGAGCCAAAGTGGATGTCCCAGTTGGCCTGGGCACATTGCGGGCGTCCCATCGGCACTGCCGGCAGCGACACACTGTTTGGATCAAGGCACTCGAGGCTTCATACGATTGGTCCGAAACCATTTCGGCGGGGCAAATCCTCAGCCCATCGTGGCTTGGACCGGCGACAAGCCCAGCATCTGAGCCAAGCCCACTTCAGCCGATTCGTGACGGGCTTGGCGACCCTCGGTTCGGCGGGCACCGACATTTTCAGGCCCGACGACATCATTCTCTGGCTGGAGTCCACTGCGTCTTCGGGCAGATACAGGTAACAGCAAGGGCTGCCTCTAAGCAGGCAGAAAACGGCAAACTCAATACCCAAAGCTCGTTCCACGCCCCTGCGATAGAGGGCCTCGACCGCAGCGACGTCGTTCTTCAGAGGCACGCGCACATAGACATCCGGCCCATGTTCCTGGACGTCTTCTCGGAAAACCCAAAGCAGGTTCGACGAATGGCGTTGGCTGACAACAAAATCGGCAAACTGAGCGAGAGCGTCTGCGAATTTCGGTTCTGACAGAGGCGGCGTGGCGAATGGGTCGGACATTCTCCCGATTTTACCTGCTCCAGTGACTGCCGAACCAGCGGCCGCAGCGTCGGGCGTTTGGGGCGGTCATGGGGTTATTCTCGACTGGCACCGAGCGCGAGCGGGTCGAAGTCACGGCAAGTCGGTCTGAGCAACAGGCATATCAACCGCAGGCAGTAGCTCCGTCAAGGGGCGCAGGCCCCTGCTGTTCTGCTATCCTGAAGGCATGAGCGAACGGAAGATTTTTCTGTCCATGCACCTAACGGCCGTTCTGATGGGTGCCGCGCTCGGCGGCCCCTTCGGTGCTGTACTCGGCCTGTTCGCAGCTCAGCTGATCTACTCGATCCGCGGCGGAAGCTGTTGAACGCCGGCGGTCGAGCCACGAACTGCGGGCTCCGCCTCGTTTCGATCTGCGCTCATCTGCGTCGATCTGCGTTTATCGGCGTTCCACATTCGGGCGGGCCATCATTCTCGGCTCCGCCGTCCGACCGTGCGTCGCACTTGCGTTTCTTCGATGCCCACCCACGCCAGGGCCCCTTGATCGCCCGGCGGTCAAAATGGCAGCGGGCCGACCCACTGAGGCGTTTTCCGGCTTTTGTATTTTTCCAAGTTTGTCGGCAAATGGGGCGTTTTGCGACGCACTCTGCCAGTTTGAGCCCGATTCGCCGCGGCACGCGATTTGAAGCAGGCGTTGGGGCATCACATCGGGCCTCCTCCGATTTAGGGGGGAAGCCAGCCGCTCGGGGCGGCTCGTCCGGGACAGCTCGCCAGCGCGGCGGCGGGAACGAATGGACGCCCCCGGGAAAAACTTCCACGGATCGACCCAGCCAACTCGCGTCATGAATCGGGAAGACCAGCCAGACGGCACACCGCTCACCGCGGAAGCCATTGACCAAATCGACTCCGTCGGGCCGCCGCGCGACTCGAGCCCAGCGGCCACGCAAGTTGCCAGCCAGCCCCGCCCCGCCGGCGAGAACGGCCACGAGCCGGCCACGTTTCCGATCGTCGGCATCGGCGCCTCGGCGGGCGGCCTGGAGGCGCTCGAGGAATTCTTCGAGCCAATGCCGCTAGACTCGGGCATGGCGTTCGTCGTCGTGCAGCATCTGTCGCCCGACTTCAAGAGCGTGATGGACGAGCTGCTCGCCCGGCGGACGGCGATCCCGATCCACCGCGTGACCGACGGAATGACGGTCGAGCCGAACGCGATCTATCTGATTCCGGCCAAGAAGGACATGATCGTCTCGGGGGGCAAGCTGCTGCTGACCGACAAGGACCCGCAGCACGGGCTGGCCCTGCCGATCGATATTTTTCTCCGCTCGTTGGCTCACGACGTGGGGCCGCGAGCGATCGGCGTGATCCTGTCGGGCACGGGGAGCGACGGCTCGCGGGGGATTTGCGAGATTCACGCCGCGGGCGGGCTGGTGCTGGCCCAGGATCCCGGCTCGTGCAAGTTCGACGGCATGCCCCGCAGCGCGGTCGAGACGGGCGTGGTCGATCTGGTGATGCGGCCGGCCCAGATGGCCGGGGCGCTGCAAGCGTTTCTGCGGCATCCCTCGGTCGATCACGTGGCCGAGCTACTGCCCAACTCGCAGGCCGTGCTGCACGGCTTCGACGCGATCTTTCAGATGCTGCGGCGGGACCACGGGATCGACTTCTCGCATTACAAGCGATCGACGGTCACGCGGCGCATGCAGCGCCGGCTGCTGACCAATCAAATCAACGACCTGGACGACTACGTCGACCGCTTGCGGCACGACCCGGCCGAGCTGAACGCGCTGTACAAAGACCTGCTGATCGGGGTGACGAAGTTCTTTCGCGACGGCGAGGCGTTCAAGCTGCTCGAAGATCTGCTGCTGCCCCAACTATTGGCCAAGGCCCGGACGAAGGAGGAGCTGCGTATCTGGGTGGCGGGCTGCGCGACCGGCGAAGAAGCCTATTCGGTGGCGATCGTCGTGGCCGAGCAGCTCAGGCAGCTGAGCCGCCGGTCAAGGTCAAGATCTTTGCCACCGACGTCCACCGCGGCTCGCTCGAAACGGCCAGCACGGGCATCTATCCCGAATCGAGCTTCGCCGACTTGCCGCCAGGGCTGCGGGAGCGGTACTTCACCCGCACGAAGTCGGGCGGTCAGTTGCGCAAGAGCTGCGGCAGATGGTTGTGTTCGCCCCGCACAACATCATCAAGGACGCGCCGTTCACCAAGCTCGACCTGGTCACCTGCCGCAACCTGCTGATTTATCTGGAGCCGCTGGCCCAGAAGAAGGCCCTGGCCCTGTTCCACTTCTCGCTCAACGTGGGCGGAGTTTTGCTGCTGGGCCCGAGCGAAAGCCCCGGCGAGCTGGCCGACGAGTTCGACACGATCGACGAGCGTTGGAAAGCCTACCGCAAGCGGCGCGACCGGCGGCTGCATGTCGATCTGCGGCTGCCGCTCTCGCCCGGCTTCGGCACTCCGGCGCCTGGCGGCGCTGCCGGGACGATCCTGCCCGCCCCACGGGTGCTGCTGGACGCTCCGCTGACTCGGGCCTACGACGCGCTGTTGGCCGATTACGCTCCGCCGGCGCTGTTGGTGAACGAGCGCCGCGAGCTGGTGCAGTCGTTCGCGGGCGCGGCCGAGTATCTGCGGATGCGCGACGGCCGGCTGACGTCCGACGTGCTCGATCTGGTCGTGCCGGAACTGAAGATCCCGATCGCGACGGCCTTGCAGCAAGCGCTCAAGCGGCGAACGCAGGTGGTGTTCAAGGGCATCCCGATCGAGCGGGACGGGCACAAGAGCGTCAAGCTCTCGGCCCGGCCGATCGCCGACAAGCAGACCGACACCAGCTTTTTTCTGCTGACGATCGAGCCCCAGGCTCCGCCGCCACCGCCGCCGGAAACCGAAGGCGAAGCGATCGACTTTTCGCAGGCTTCCAACGCCCAGCTCAGCGCGCTGGAGGCCGAGCTCCGCTACACGCGCGAGAACCTGCAGGCGACGGTCGAGGAGATGGAGACCGGCAACGAGGAGCTGCAGGCCACGAACGAAGAGCTGGTCGCCTCGAACGAAGAACTGCAAAGCACCAACGAGGAACTGCACAGCGTCAACGAAGAGCTGTACACGGTCAACGCCGAGTACCAGAAGAAAATCGTCGAGCTGACCGACCTGACGGCCGACATGGACAATCTGTTGGTCAGCACCGAGGTGGGCGTGATCTTTCTCGACGCCGAGCTCTGCCTGCGCAAGTACACGCCCGAGATCGCGCACTTGTTTCACCTGCTGCCTGGCGACGTCGGCCGGCATATCGAAAGCTTTGCACATACGATCCACCGACCCGGGCTCGTCGAAGATTTGCAACGGGTGCGCGACACGGGCCAAACGTTCGAAGCGGAGGTGCAGGATCGCGAGCAAAAGCCCTATCTGCTGCGGATCCTGCCCTACCGTTCCCGCGGGACGATCAGCGGCGTGGTGCTGACGCTCATCGACATTTCCCGGCTCAGGCAGACCGAGAAGGAACTGCTCCTGATGTCGAAAGTGTTCCAGGACGGGGCCGATCCGATCATCGTCGAGGATCTCGACGGCAAGATCATCAGTCTGAACGCCGAAACCGAGCGGGCCTACGGCTGGTCGCGCGACGAATTGCTCGGCCGGCACATCGACGAGCTCCTGCCGCCCGACCAGGTAGAGCAAGCCCGCCAGATGCGGGCCGAGGTTCGCCGCTGCGGCGTGTTGCGGAACGTCGAATCGGTCCGCTGCACCCGCGCCGGAGGATTGCACCCTGTGCTGCTCACTCTGTCCCTCATCGCCGACCCCAAGGGTCAGCCCATGGCGATCGCCAGCATCGCCAAAGACATTTCCGACCGCAAACGGGCCGAAGAATCGGTCCGCGACGCGCTCCGCCGCCGCGATCAGTTCCTGGCCATGCTCTCGCACGAGCTGCGCAATCCGCTGGGGGCCGTGCTCAACGCCACTTACGTGCTGGAGCGCGAGGACGAGCTGCCGCCGGTGCTGGCCGAGGCCGGCCGGATCATCCAGCGGCAGTCGCTGCAAATGGCCCGGCTGCTCGACGATCTGCTCGACGTGGCCCGGGTGACCCAGGGCAAGATCGAGATGCGCCGCGAGGTGCTCGACCTGACCACGCTCGTGCCCGATGCGGTCCAGGCCGTGCGGCCGACGATCGACATCCGCAATCACCAGCTCGTGGTCGACGTGGCGCCGGGGCCGATCTTCGTCGAGGGAGACGCCGCCCGGCTGCTGCAAATCCAGGAAAACCTGCTCACCAACGCCGCCAAGTACACGCCGCCGCAGGGCAAGATCGAGCTATCGCTAGGGGTCGAGGCGGGCGAGGCCGTCCTCCGCGTGCGCGACAACGGCAAGGGCATCCCGCGCCACATGCTGGACGCGATCTTCGACCTGTTCGTCCAATCCGACGAAACGCTCGACCGCTCCGACGGCGGGATGGGCCTCGGCCTGACCTTGGTCAAGACGCTGGTCAGCATGCATGGCGGCCGGATCTCGGCCCAGAGCCCCGGCGCAAATCAAGGCAGCGAGTTCATCGTCCGCTTGCCGCTGGTCAAAGCACCGCGGCCGACCGCGGCCGATGAAGCACCGCGCCATCCCGGGGCAGGGGACTACCACTTGCTGATCGTCGAAGACAATCCCGACAGCCGCGAAATGCTGGAAGCGATCCTCCGCTTCGAGGGCTACCGCGTCACCTCGGCCGAGAACGGCAGCCAGGGGATGGCGGCGATCCTGCACGCCCGGCCCGACGTGGCAATCGTCGACATCGGCTTGCCGGGCATGAGCGGCTACGAGCTGGCCCGGCAGGTTCGCCGGCAGCTCGGCCCCAACGAGGTTTTTTTGATCGCCCTGACCGGCTACGGCCGCCCCGAAGACCGGGCCGCGGCTCTGGCCGCCGGCTTCGACGCGCATCTGGTCAAGCCGTTCAAGCCGAAAGAGCTGTCGCAGGCGCTGGGGCAGTTGGCCAAACCTTGACAACATGCGGCCCAACGGGCCGCGGGAGCCCAGCCCAGGGTCGGAGCGGTCCGCCGCGAGACCCTGGGTACACGGACCCACGACGACGTCACGGCCCTGAAGGGGCCGGGGAACGCGCGGGACCGAACGGAGCCATGCGGCCGCTCCGTTGCCCCGTGGGGGCAAATGTTTTTTTGCACGCTCGCAATCCCAGGTCTGCTCTGCGCTCGACCCTGGGCTATTGTCCTCGGGCCCTTTGGGCCCGCTCGTGGGGCGAACGATACGTTCCGCAGCGCGCCGATCCCACCAGTGCGGCCCAACGGGCCGCGGGAGCCCAGCCCAGGGTCGGAGCGGTTCGCCGCGAGACCCTGGGTCCACGGACCGACGACGACATCACGGCCCTGAAGGGGCCAGGGAGCGCCGCACGGCGTTGGGCCCACGCAGCCGCTCCGTTGCCCCGTTGGCGCAAGTGATCTTCGGATGCCTCGCGAACCCAGGGTCCGTAGACCCTGGGCTGGGCTCCTCGGGCCCTTCAGGCCCGGCCGACTTTCGTTTGTCGCTTCCGCGCGTAGATCATTCCCACGCACGCGCCCGGCAGCCCGCCGAACAGCATGCCGCCCAGCGCCCGCTCGCGCGGATTGCTGCTCAAAACGAACGGGGCGAAGAGCGCTGTTCCTGCGCCCAACCCGATCACGGCCCAAGTCACGAGCGACCAAGCCGGCCGCCGGCCGGTCGGCGCGCTGCGTTCCGCCAAGTTCGCGACAGTCGTTTTGTACGGATTGTCGGGCTCGCGCTTCACGTCCACATTCTACCATCGCCTCGACCGGCCGCGGCCGCGCCGCTCGCCTTGCTGGGTCCGGCGGGCTGGCTTAGACTACACGTTTTAGGACGTGTACGCCGCCGCAGCTTGCGCGGCGCAATTCCTGGAGCCCACGGCCATTAGCGTTGCCGCCCTGACCGACGTCGCCTTTCAGCGCTGCATCGGGCCGCACTGCGCCGCCACGTTCGGCATCGAAGAGGTCCACGTCGCCTGCCCCGAGTGCGGCGAGTTGCTCGACGTGGCCTACGACTGGAACCGACTGCGTCCGCCCACGGCGCTCGAGCTGGTTCGAGCAGAAGTGGTCGCGGCGGTTCGACCCGCTCTGCTACAGCGGCGTCTGGCGGTTTCACGAGCTGCTGCCGTTCGCCAAGCCCGAGCATGTGGTCACGGCCGGCGAGGGGCAGACCTGGCTGCAAAATGCCACCAGCGTGGCCAAATACGCCGGGCTGAAGCCCGACCGCTTGTTTCTGCAATACGAGGGCCTGAACCCCTCGGGCAGCTTCAAAGACAACGGCATGTCGGCCGCGTTCACCCACGCCCGGACGATCGGCCGCACGCGGGCCGCCTGCGCCTCGACCGGCAACACCAGCGCCTCGCTGGCCCTGTACTGCGCGGTCACCCGGCTGATGAAGGCGGTCATTTTCATTGGCTCGGGCAAGATCTCCTACGGCAAGCTGTCGCAAGCGCTGGATTATGGCGCGCTGACCGTGCAGATCGCCGGCGACTTCGACGACGCCATGCAGCGGGTCAAAGAAGTCTCGCAGCAGCTGGGCATCTACCTGGTCAACAGCGTCAATCCCTTCCGGCTGGAAGGGCAGAAGACGATCATGTTTCGCGTGCTCGAGGCCCTGCGGTGGCAGGTGCCCGACTGGATCGTCGTGCCCGGCGGCAACCTGGGCAACTCCAGCGCGTTCGGCAAGGCGTTCAGCGAGCTGAAAGAAATCGGCCTCGTCGACAAAGTGCCGCGGCTGGCCGTGATCAACGCCGCCGGCGCCAACACGCTCTACGAGCTTGTACGAGAAGCGCGAGCTCCGCTGGAACGGCGGCCAGCCCGACGCGGCGATCGTAGGTGGCTATTACTCCCAGCTCGACGCGGCGGGCAAGAGCCTCGACGATCGCCAGCGCCATCGAAATCAACCGGCCGGTGAACTTGACCAAGTGCCTGCGGGCGCTCGACGTTTGCCGGGGCGTGGTGCGCGAAGTGAGCGATCAGGACATGCTCGACGCCAAGGCCCAGGTCGGGGCCGGCGGACTGGGCTGCGAGCCGGCCAGCGCCGCCAGCCTGGCGGGGGCCAAGCTGCTGTGTCGGAAGGGGTGATCGATCCCGACGAGCGTGTGGTCTGCATCCTGACCGGTCACCAGCTCAAGGATCCCACGGCCACCGTGGCCTACCACACGACCGACCAGGAGCAGTTCAACAAGGTGCTCGGCTCGCGCGGGGTCAAACGGGCCGCGTTCGCCAATCGGGCCGTCGCCGTGCCGAACGAACTGGACGAAATCATCAAGGCGATTCAGCTCTACAGTTAAGGCGATACAGTTGAGGCGACTGCCCTGCAAGGCAATGGTCGCCCGGCCGAAATGCGTTTCGCCGCACATCGCCACTGCACGAACACGGAGGGAACCAGGATGACCCGGATTCACGTCGCCATCAACGGAGCCGCCGGCCGGATGGGCCAGCGGCTGGTGGCCCTGGGACATGCCGACAAGGAGCTCGCGGTCGTGGCGGCGCTCGAAGCGCACGGGCATCCCAAGCTGGGAGCCGACGCTGGCACGCTGGCCGGGATCGGGCCGATCGGCGTCTTGATCGCCGATTCGCTCGCCGGTTCGCACGACGGGGGCGCCGAGGTGGTGATCGATTTTTCCACGCCGGCCGGCACGTCGGCGATTCTGGAAACCTGCCGCCGGCACAAGCTGCCGCTGGTGCTGGCCACCACCGGGCTGGAAGGCAAACATCAAACGCAATTGCGCGAGGTGGCCAAGACCATCCCGCTGCTCTGGGCCCCCAGCATGAGCCTGGCCGTGAACCTGGCCATGAAGCTGACCCAGATCGCCGCTCAGGCATTGAAGGATCATCCCAGCGGGGCCGACGTCGAGATCATCGAGCGGCATCACCGCTTCAAGGAGGATTCGCCCAGCGGCACGGCGCTGAAATTCGGCGAGATCGTGGCCGGAGCGATGGGGCAGGGCGTATCTCGCCACGGCCGCGAAGGGCGGCCCGGCACGGCCTCACGGCGAGATCGGCTACCACGCCGTCCGCGTGGGAGATAACCCGGGCGAGCATACGATCATCTTCGGCTTGCTGGGCGAGACGCTCGAAATCTGCGTCAAAGCGACCAATCGCGACTGCTACGCCCACGGCGCGCTGGCCGCCGCCAAATTCCTCGTCCGGCAGAAGCCGGGCCTCTATTCCATGAACGACGTGCTGGGGCTGTAGTGGGGGGCTAGGGGTTGGGGACTGGCGACTGGCGGGGAGAGAAGCCCGTTCTTTTTAGTCCGTCCCCCAGCCCCCAGTCTCCAACCCCCAAGCCCCGCCCCATGGCCAAATGCGAAGAAGGCTACTTGTGCGACGTGTGTGGCGGTGACGTCGAGGAGCTCACCGACAGCGATCTCTATCTGCGCTACGTGATCGGGCTGCTCGATCCCGAAACGCTGCACACGACCCGCGAGCGGCACATCCGCTGCAACCCGGTGCTGGCCCAGTTCATCGTCGACGACGATTTTCCGCCGGTCGCGGTGGAAGGGGATTTCGACAAGCGGCGGCTCGACCCGGCCTATGTCCGCCAGCGCGAAACGTTGGTCACCCGCGGTTATCGGCGGCTGAAAGAATTGCACGGCAGCGACCTGCCGATCCTCGACTATCCGCTGGCCGAAGTCCGGGCCGAAATCGAGCACCGCTGCCCGGGGCGGCTAGACGCCGCAAGCCGTCGGCGCAGCGGCAATACACCTGTCAGCGAAACTCACGGATGGACACTTCGCAGCTCATCGCCCTGGGGTTGCAATATCACCGGGCCGGCGATCTGGCCCAGGCCGAATTCGCTTATCGTCAGGGCGCTCACGGCCGACCCGCAGAATGCCGACGTGTGGTGCGTGCTGGGCATGGTCCAGCGGGCTCAGGGGCAACTCGGCGAAGCGATCGCCAGTCAGACCGAGGCCCTGCGGCTGCGGCCCGATTTCGTCGAAGCCCTGGTCAACCTGGGAAATGTCCATACCGTCCAGGACGAGTGGGACCAGGCGATCGGGTTGTATCGTCGGGCGCTGGAGCTGCGGCCCGACTACGCCGACGCCTACATGAACCTGGGCGTCGCCCTGCGCGGACGCGGCGAACTGGCCGAGGCGCTCGCGACATATCGCCGGGCATCGAGCTTCAGCCGCGGCACGCCGCCACGCATGCCAATCTGGCCGACGTGCTGGTGGCCTTGAACCGCCCCGACGAAGCAATCGCCGCCAGCCATGAAGCACTCCGCCTGCATCCGGATCTGCCGGCCGGGCACATGAACCTGGGCACGGCGCTGGCCAGGCTCGGCCGCACGGGCGAAGCGCTGCCCCATCTGCGCCGGGCAATCGCGTTGCAGCCCGATTACTTCGAAGCCCACGTGAACCTAGGCCACGCCCTGATGACCGAGCGCCGCTTTTCCGAAGCCCGAGCCGCGTACGCCGAGGCGGTGCGGCTGCGTCCCGCATCGAGCCACGCGCAGTCGTCGCTGGCCTTGGTTGAATGCGAACTCGGAAATCCCGCCGCGGCCGAGAGCAGTTACCAGGCCGCGGCCCGCGCACGGCGCCCAGCCTCGACACGCTGCTGAACTTGGGCAATGTCTGCTCCGCGGCGCAGCGCTTCTCCGAAGCCGCTGCCCATTTCCAGGCGGCGTCGAAATCGCGCCCGAGCGGCTCGACGTGCTCAAGAATCTGGCCGTCACGCTCGCCGATCAAGGCAACCTGACCGAGGCCCGGCAAGTCATCCGGCGGATGCTGGCGCTCGAGCCCGACTCGGCCGAAGCCCATTTCCTGCTGGGCACGTGCTACTTGCTCGCGGGCGATTTCGCGCACGGCTGGCCGGAATACGAGTGGCGCTGGCGGATGGCCGAGTTCGGCGGGTTGCCCGAGCTGGCGGGAATTCCGCGTTGGGAGGGGCAACCGCTGGCGGGCCGCGGGATTTTGCTGTTTCCGGAGCAGGGGCTGGGCGACACGCTGCAATTCATCCGCTACGCCCGGCCGCTCAAGCAATTGGGGGCCCGGGTGCAGTTGCTTTGTCCCGCGCCACTGGCGGGATTGCTCCAGCGGCAGGGGGACATCGAACAGTTGTTTTCGTTTGGCGGACAGATGCCGCGCTCGGCGGCCGATTATTGGCTGCCGCTGCTCAGTGCCCCGGCGGTGCTGCGAACGACCGAGCTGACCATCCCCCGGCAGGTGCCGTACTTGAGCTGCCGATCCGGAGCTGGTCGCCCGTTGGTCTCGCGAGCTCGCGGCATTCGACGAGCTGCGGGTCGGCATCGCCTGGCAGGGCTCGCGCGAGTTTCGCCAGGACCGCTTGCGTTCGATTCCGTTACCGCACTTCGCCCCGCTGGCCGCGGTGCCCGGCGTGCGGCTGGTCAGTTTGCAAAAAGGGTTCGGCTGCGAACAAATTGCCGGGATCGATTTTCCGCTGGTCGATTGGAGCACTCGAATCGACGCGGCGGCCGGGCCGTTCATGGACACCGCGGCGATCGTGAAAAACCTGGACCTGGTCGTGACGTCCGACTCGGCTATTGCCCACCTGGCTGGAGGACTGGGCGTGCCGGTCTGGCTGGCGCTGCACGTATCGCCGAACTGGCGCTGGCTCTTGGGCCGTGCCGACTCGCCCTGGTATCCGACGATGCGAATCTTCCGCCAAACCACGCCCGGCGACTGGACCGACGTGTTCGCGCGAATCGCGGCGGAGCTAGCCAAATTGGCCGCTGCAAAACAGAACCGATGAGCGACACCTCCTAGCGAGCCGCGAGGCCTGTCGAGCGCGGCAGGTGCGTTCCACCGCTTTGGTCGCCCGCGAAATCCTGGTCGCTTCGCGACGACCACCCCTACGGGTTGCCCATCTGTGCCGCCGCGGCGAGAGCACCGTAAACCACCGCCAATTCGCCTAGCGCCGCCGGCTCGACGCGGAAGCTGCCCCGCAGCGGCGGAAAGACGTAGCGGTCGATCTCGTTTCTCAGCGGCACCAGGAACAGCGACTGCTCGATCAGCGACACCCCGCCGCCAACCACCACCACGCCCGGCGACACCAATGTGATCGCCTGCGCGATCGCCCAACCGAGCGCCTGGCAGGCATGGGCCAGCACCTCGCGCGCAATCTCGTTGCCGTCGGCCGCGGCCTGGGCAACCATCTTGGCCGTCAGCAGCTCGATTTCGCCGCCGCAGCGCGAACGCAAATCGGCGACGTACTCTTCCTCGGCGTCTTCAGCGGTGATGAGTTTTTTCCGCACCGCGTCGGGCCGCCGGGCACTGCGGCGCGCATTCAGGGAATCGAAGGCTGCGTGTCGGGATCGGCCACGCGCGACTGGGCTTCGGCCGCGATCCCCCAACCGCTGGCCAGCGACTCAACCGTGTCGTCGGCGTGATCGGCGTGCAGGCCCGGCCGCAAATGGCCGATCTCGGCCACGCTCACGCCGGCGCCGTGATAAATCCGCCCGTCGATCACCAGCCCGCCGCCGACGCCGGTGCCGATCGTGATGTAGAACACCACCCGCGTGTCGCGGCCGGCGCCGAACCGGGCTTCGGCCAACGCCGCGACGTCGCAATCGTTTTGCAGCCGGGCCGGCACGCCCAAACGGCCCCGGCACCACTTGACCAGTTCGACATCTTCCCAGCCGTCGATCTGATGGCTCTTCACCACTCGGCCCGCCGCCGAGTCGACCGGCCCGCCGAAGCCGATCCCGATCGCCGACACCTGATGCCGGGCGACCAGCTTGGTGGCGGTCGCTTCGATCTGCTCAGGATGCCCGCCGCCGCCAGGGCCGGATCGACCGTAAACCGCTCGATCGCGACCAGCGGCGCCCCGTCGCCCGGTCCCACCCCCAATTGCAGCTTCGTGCCGCCGATTTCAATGCCGAGGAACATGGGGTGCTGCGAGGGGGTGGGATGCAGGGAGTAGGGAAGAAACGTTAAGCCCACCGGCGGCGTCCGGTGGGCCGGCCACCGCGAGCAGCATTTACTCTGTTAAGCCCACCGGCGGCGTCCGGTGGGCCGGCCACCGCGAGCGGGTCCATCATCCGTTTGGCGTTCTCACCGATGCCGCCCCACGTGATTGATCCGGGCGTAAACGTCGTTGAGCACCCAGTGGAACAGACACAGGTGGATGCTCTCGACCATGCCCATGTCGTCCAGCGGCACGTGCAGCCCGGTCTGGGCCTGCTGCCGCAGCTTGCCGCCGTCGTAGCCGGTCAGGCCGAAGGTGACCAGCCCGTGGCGGTTGGCCCAATCGACGGCCGCGAGCACGTTGGGGCTGTTGCCCGAGCCGCTGATGGCGATGACCAGGTCGCCGCGGCCGCCGTAGTTCATCAGTTGCTGGACGAAGATCTGGTCGTAGCCCACGTCGTTGCCGACGGCCAGAATCCAGCCCTGGTTGTCGGTCAGGCTCATCACTTTGAGCCGCCGCTTGCCGTCGACCTTCAAATCCTTGGGCTCGAGCAGGCTCTTGCCCAGGTCCTCGCTCATGTGGCTGGCGGTGGTGCCCGATCCGCCGTTGCCGAAGATGAATACGAAGCGTTCGTTCTGCCAGGCGGAGTAGACCAGATCGGCCCAGTGTTTCAGCTCGTCATGGCTGACGCGGTCGAGCTCTTGCTTCAAGCGGTCGAGGTAGGCATCGTGGGCCAGCGTGGCTCCCAGCATGGGCGGCGGTCTCGGTGGTGGAGTTGGACGGAAGGAAGTGGACTGCGGCTGACCGCGCCCGTCGCCGGGCGGGCGGAAGCGTACTCTGGGTGCCGTTTAGGACGTTACCGAACCTTAGTCTAGCGGTCGGTCGCGGGGCCGGAAAGGATCCGCGCGGCCCCGCCAGGCAGCGGTATTCCCGCGTTTCGCGGCCGGGTCCCCGCGATTCCGCCGGCTGACATTCCCTTGGCCGCAAAACCGTCTACATTACTCGCATCGCCCAGCACCCGCCGCGCCGCTAACCCAGTCGCCCCCCGGCCATGACGACCGCCACGACGGCACCCGAACCAGCCGCGCGCCGCGCGGGCCTCGTGCTGGCGTTGCTGCTGGGCATCAACATGCTCAACTACATCGACCGCCAGGTGCTGGCGGCGGTCGAGTCGCGGATCGAGGTCGAGCTGCTGCCGGGCAATACGGAAAATGCCCAGGCCAAGATGGGCGAGCTGCCGTTCGCCTTTCTACTGAGCTACATGCTGACCGCGCCGTTTTTCGGCTGGTTGGCCGACCGGATCAACCGCTGGTGGATCATCGCCGGCGGCGTGATCGCCTGGAGCCTGGCCTCCGGCGCCTCGGGCCTGGCCGAGAGCTTCAACATGCTGCTCGTCACGCGGATGTTCGTCGGCATCGGCGAAGCGGCCTATGGCCCCTCCGCGCCGACGTTGCTCTCCGACCTGTATTCGATCGAGCGGCGGGGGCGGATCCTGTCGTATTTCTATCTGGCCATTCCCGTGGGCAGCGCGCTGGGCTACGTGCTCGGCGGCATGATGGTCAAGCACTTCGACTGGCGGTGGGCGTTTTACGTCTCGCTGCCGCCGGGCCTGCTGCTGGGCGTGGCCTGCTTGTTCTTCGCCGAAGCCCGCTCGCGCGAACCGGGGGCGCCCGGCACGCGGCTGCCAAGCACTCATGGCGCGACTACGTGCAGCTGCTCCGCAACCGCTCGTACGTGCTCAACACGCTGGCGATGGCCGCGATGACGTTCTCCCTGGGCGCCGTCTCCTACTTCATGCCGCGGTACGTCCTGTTCAAGGGGCGGGACCTGGCCACGGAGCTGCAGCCCTCGCTCGAAGAAGTCAACCTGGCATTCGGCGCGACGACCGTGCTGACCGGCATCGCCGGCACGCTGGCCGGCATCTGGCTGGGGGACCGGCTGCGGGGGCGATTTCCGGGATCGTATTTCCTGGTTTCGGGCGTCGGGATGCTGGTGGCCACACCGCTGTTCTTGCTGGTGATCGCCACGCCGTTCACGCCCGGCTGGCAATGGTTTTTCTGGCCGCTGATCTTCGTGATCGAGTTCTGCCTGTTCCTCAGCACCGGCCCGGCCAACACGGCCCTGGCCAACGTCACCCGGCCGGCGATCCGCTCTTCGGCCTTCGCGATCAACATCTTCATGATCCACCTCTTGGGCGACGCCATTTCGCCGAACCTGGTCGGCCGCATTTCCGACCGCTCGCACGGCAACATGAACGTCG
The DNA here is from genome assembly GCA_963828155.1 of uncultured Planctomycetaceae bacterium. GTDB lineage: Bacteria > Planctomycetota > Planctomycetia > Pirellulales > PALSA-1355 > CAWCAX01. Next base: position 190,452 of record CAWHDQ010000001.1, on the reverse strand, counting down.
GCTTCGCCGCCGTCTCAGCGGCCATCGCCGTCAGCGGGCTGTTTTGGCTGGCCGGATCGCGCTATCTGGAGGCGGATACGCGGGCCGCGTCGGCGGAGAACGCGGCGGCGTGAGAGGGCGGCGAGCCAATCATGCGGACGATCAAAGCCGGCGACTTGAGACGCACGGGAATCTTTGGCTAAGTCTCAGGAATGACTCGCGTCCCGTTCTCCCCTTTAGTTCTCCCGAGCCTGTTGAAGCTCACCGGGAGGTCCGCTTGCTCCACCAACAAAGGTCCAAAATGTGGCGAACATTATCAGTGGGCCACAGGCACTCAATGCCGTCGCGGGCCAGCCTTCAGATCGCGATGGACTTGTTCGCGAAGGTCGGGGTACGCTTCCCATAACGAGGCTTTGCGTGACATGGCCAGAATAAATGTTTACCGCACCGTTAGAGCAGCATCTGAGGAAGCGGTTCGAAACCGGTTCGTCCCGCCGGACGCGTTCCGCATCGCGCAAGAAGTACCCCGCGGGCGAGTACGTCCGGGGAAGCACCCGCGCTCGCACGTTTTCGTCCTGAACGGAAAAGTCAAGTTTTCGACGCCGCAGGAGGTCGAGCTTAACGCGGGGGACGCGGCGGAGGTCCCAGAATGTTCGTACACGGCAACTGTTGACGCTTCGGCGGCTGTCGACATGATATGGGTGTGGCGCCTGCCGCCCGAGTTCGTGCGGCGGGACAAAGATTAATGAGCGATGAATTAAAAGGGTGGACGGGAGTCAATAACAATGACTCCCATCCCCGTTAGTTATCCCCAAATATTGAACGACCGGTTACTTCTCGCCGGCAACCAAAAATATAAAGCGATCTTGGTCGTACTACCATGATTCCTGTCAAACAGCAGCGAGAACAGCTCCGTCTGGCAGTGGCGAGGCGCCTCGAGAATGCGCGGATTCCGCGTTATTGGACGGAGTCGCGAGCTTGTCGAAGAGCTGAGATCGATTGGCGTACCGCACGACCGGGCATTAATAAAGGACTACGGACGTGCGCGAGCAATTATTTCGCTCTCCTGGCTGACCAGTTCCCCCGGCTTCATCGTGTTGCCAATATGCATCGTGCAAATTCCGGAGGTGGAGGCATTCGTAGAAAAGCATGGCGGCTGCCCGGCCAACGAGATCGAGCGGCGTTCGATTTCAGCGGAGCTTGACGATCTCAACGGCAACAGCATGGAATTTGCCGTTATGTCCGAGAACAATGTCGAACGGGTTGAGAGCGCAAATCGCGAGGGCGCTCGTTCGGCTCGCGATGCCGCGTTTTGAGGAGCGGTGCACGCTCGAGGGGGCATTGAACGTATTCACAAGCAAGGATACTGACATCAACAATTGCGCGTTGCAGCGCTTAGTGCGATGTGCGCGGTGGCCGCCGCAGCGCTGTTGGAGAAGTCGGCAGCGGAGATAACGTCGTTGGCAGAATCTGAACTAATCGAGTTGGCGAACGATCCTCCCGAGCGCAAACAGTTCACCAGATTCCTGAAATCTGCCGGCGTAAGCGTTTCCGGCAAGTTTTCAGCAGCCACCGCCGCCAAGAGTTCACGGAAACACGCGATCGAGTCAGCGTTGGACAAGAAGTCGATTGAGTCGGCGCTTTGGGCAGCCGGCATCAGCGCGGAGGTCTTGGATCGCAACGACTTGAGCGGGATGCTAAAGGGGACGCTCGCGGTCAATAGGGTTGGCTGCGAGCCTGCCGCAAGTGTCGCGCCGCTACTCCGTCGACTTTCGGAGTGCGGAGTGCGCTTTGCCAAGGGCGTTAGCGAAAACCTGCTGGCTGTTGATGCTGCACAGTTTGCAGTTAATAGTTATCAGGCGGTGTTGGTTGCGTTGGGGGATGACGTTCCAGGAAGACCGTCAAAGCACATGTCCAACAATGTCTGGCATTTTGACACCGAGTGCATTGAGGACCAAGGAGACTACGTGCGAATCTCGCAAAGAATGCGCGACTTGGCGGGATGGGTGTTGCCGATCAAGGCCATTAAAGATCAGGTCGATCACGACGAGCAAACGGCAGCGCTGGCGTTCATGCTTGACGGCGCAGCCCATCGTTGGGAACTCAAAATGAATGATGATTGGGTCGATCCGGCGGTATTCTCTAGATTCGTCGATCTGTTGGCGTCGCGCAAGTCGGGCAAACGTTTCACCTATTTGAGCCTTGGCGGGCAGGATTGTCTCATCGGTTGCTCAACTACTGAGGAGCTAAAGAAACTCAAAAAGCTTACCGGTCTGCCGTTCGCGTGGCTCGGGGACGAATCGTTCGACGGCGGACAATTATAAAGGTCCGGCGGATATTCTAGCATTCCCACGGGCGCGGGAATGCGACGAGATCGTCGAGCTACTTGAGCGGGAACGGCACCTGGTCTAATGATCCAGGGGTGAACGGCGTGAGGGGGCGGCCCAAAAACGAAAACAGCCCGGGGGACGCTGCCCCCGGGCTTAACGTTTTTTGGCGTGGAAGTCGAGTGCGGGCGCGTCAGCCGCCGAATTCGGGACGGCGACGCTGCAGTTGGCTTTGCAGCCGCTGGACGATCGAGCTGTGCATCTGGCTGACCCGGCTTTCGGACAGATCGAGCGTGGCGCCGATCTCCTTCATCGTCAGCTCTTCGTAGTAGTACAGGATGATGATCAGCCGCTCGTTGCGGTTGAGGCCCTTGGTCACCAGGCGCATCAGGTCGTTCTTCTGAATGCGGCGGGTGGGGTCTTCGCCCTTTTTGTCCTCGAGGATGTCGATCTCGCGGACATCCTTGTAGCTGTCGGTCTCGTACCACTTCTTGTTCAGGCTGATCAGGTTGACCGCGTTGGCCTCGAGGATCATTTTCTCGAGCTCGGGCACCGAGATCTCCAGCCGCGCGGCCAGCTCGGCCTCGCTCGGCGTGCGGCCCAGCTTGGCTTCCAAGGTCTTGAGAGCCTCGTTCAGCTTGCTGGCCTTCGAGCGGACGAGCCGCGGCACCCAGTCCATCGTCCGCAGCTCGTCGAGCATGGCGCCGCGGATCCGGGGCACGCAGTAGGTCTCGAACTTCACGCCGCGGCCCAGGTCGAAGGCGTCGATGGCGTCCATCAGCCCGAACACGCCGGCCGAGATCAGGTCGTCGAGCTCGACGCCCTCGGGCAGGCGCGACCAGATCCGCTCGCCGTTGTATTTGACCAGCGGCAGATAGGTTTCGACCAGGCGATTGCGCAGGTCCTGGTTCGAGGGATCGAGTTTGAATGCTTGCCAGAGTTCGGCGACCGGGTCCGGGGCCGAAACCGTAACGGCCACCGGCGTGCTCGTCGTGGTCACTGTTGCCATTACCATCCTCCGTGATGTGTCCTGCCGGACTTGCCGGCAGGCGAATCCCTGCGACTTGGAGCCGGCGTCTTGCCGGCCCGTTGCGGATCAGGCCCTCATGGCTTGCCCGCGACGGGTTGTTTTGTTGCGGCCTCGCGAAGTGCCATTTCAGCCATCAGGCTAGCCCGCACCGAATCGTGTACGATCCAGCCGGCCAACTGTCCGGCGACAAAACCGATCGCGGCAAAGACCACGAGAACCAACGTGGCCCGGCCCAGGATTTCCTCGACGGGGTCGGCGTGGAGCAGGCCGCGCCCCGATCGCCGTCAGAAAGGCGATCAGACCAAGTCGACCGGCATACGCTGAGCCCACGACGAATCCTCCCGGACGGGTCCGACTCGCCGCGCCGGTGGTCTTGACCGGCAGGGCACGCAGCACGTCGGGCACCGCGCAGCCGTTGGAAGGCACGCGTGCCGGGCCTGATGGCACCGGCTGGCCCGCTCGTCGGCCGGCGGCAAACTTGACCGGATCGTCAAAGCTTGCCACGCGGTTCGACAATCGCGCTTGCACTAATCAATCGGCAGGCGGGGCTCGTCGGGTTGAATCGATTTTGTCGGTTGTAAGGCTTTTGCGGTCCTCCGCGGATGACGTTGATCGGGTTTGCCTGTGCTTGTTCGCGACAAGCGATGCGGTCGGCTGCGGTGCGTTGCGGGCACCGCTGCGGTATTCGTCTGATTGTGTTTCGCGGCGCTACGCCGCCACCACGTTGCCTCCGACCGCGGCGGCGATGGCCCGCGGTTGCTGGCACGCGGCCAGGACGTTTTGACAGAAGGGTTCCAGTGCCCGGGCGGCGGGCGAGTCGGGGCACGCAGCAGGAGCGGCCGGGGTTCGTGAGCAGCCGCGGCTAACTCAGGATCGTCGGGCAGATTGCCGGCCAACGTGGCTCGCACACCGAGAAACCGCCGGCATGCGGCGGCGATGCGGCCGTGAACGTCGGCAGCCAGCCGCGGATCGGCCACCCGATTGACGGCCAGCTGCACGCCGATCGACGCGTCGCCGGCCAGCAGCACTTTGATCGTGGCGTAGCAATCCATCACGGCCTCGGCCGCGGGCGTGGTCACAACCAGCGGCAGGTCGGCCGCTTGCCAGAACCGGCGGACGAAGCCGCCGCGCCCACAGCCGGTATCGACGATCACCAGGTCGGTGTGGGCGCCCAGGCCCTTGAGCTGGGTAATCAACCGGCCCTGGGACGTGGCCGAACAGCGCTCGGCCTCGTGCGGCGCCCAGACGCCGGGCAGAATCTGCACGCCGGCCGGGCCGCGGGTGAGCACCTCGTGAATCGTCCGCCGCGAGGCGAGCACGTCGAGGATCGAGCCGCGTTCGGTCAGGCCGCACAGGTCGGCCACGGCCCCGCGTTCCAAATCGGCATCAACCAAAATCGTGCGCTGTCCTTGCAGAGCCAAGGCCACCGCCAGATTGAGCGCAATCGTCGTCGTGCCGACGCCGCGCTGGCCGCCGGTCACGGCGATCAACCGCACGTCGCCGGCCGATCCCGCGGCATGGCGGTGCTGGCCCGGGCAAGCATTCTCAGTTCGTCAGCCTGATCGCGAATCATGTCCCTACCACATTCACTGCTTCAGTCTCGGTTCTTGTATGGGCGGTGTCGCCGCGTTCAGCGTGCGGGCCGCTCCTCGATGCCCAGCACCCGCCGGGCCAACCGGGCGGGCAGGGCGGTTTCGATGTCGTCGGGCACGTTCTGTCCGTTGGTCAAGTAGCTGACCGGCAAGCGGCTGGTGCGCAACAGCGGCAGCAGATTGCCCAGGCCGGTCGCTTCATCGAGCTTGGTCAGGATCAGGGCGGTGGTGCCGACCGCGGCGAAGCGTTCGGCGTTTTTGGCCAGCCCTGCGGCCCCGGCCACGCAACTGAGCACGAGCTGAACTTCGTCGGGTTGGGCTTCGGCCAACAGCGACTTGAGCTCCTGAATCCGCACTTCGTCGCGCGGGCAGCGGCCGGCCGTGTCCATCAGCACCAGATCGAGATCGGACAGCCGGGCCACGGCCTGCCGCATCTCGCGCGGCGTGGCGACGACTTCCATCGGCAGGTCGATGATCTCGGCGTAGGTCCGCAATTGCTCGACCGCGGCGATCCGATACGTGTCGACCGTGATCAGCCCGACCTTGAGCCGCTCGCGCAGCCGGTAGTGGGCCGCCAATTTGGCGATCGTGGTCGTCTTGCCGACGCCCGTCGGCCCGACCAGCGCCACCAGATGCCGGCGACCGGCCCGGGGCTGAATCGGTCCGGCGATCAAAAGTTCGTCTTCGACCAGATCGAGCAGGCGGGCCTGAGCCGCGCCGGGCCGCCGCAGGTCGGCGGGGAGCATGGCCTGCTGCAGCCGCTCGAGCAGCTCGCGGGCCAGCTCTTCCGACATCTCGGCTTCGATCAGGTCGGTGAACAGCCGGAAGAGCGATTCGGGAATCTCCGCGGCCGGTTGGCGCGGGCGGCGAATCGGACCGGAGCCGGCGTCCGCGGCGTGCAGCTTCTCGCGCAGGGCTAGCGCGCCGACGTCCGCGGCGGACGCGTCCAGATCGATGCCGGCGATCGCGCCGGCCTTCGGCTTGAGCTCGGCGGCCGGGGCCCGGGCCGGCAGACGGCTGGGCACGACCAGGCTCGCCGAGGCAGTGATTTCGATCGCCCGGCCGCGGTTCAGCCAACTCAGCATTCCGCCCGAGCGAACTTCGCGCGTGTGCAGCACCGAGGCGTCGGGGCCCAGTTCGCGGCGCACGAGGGCCAGGGCCTCGTTCATCGTCGCGGCTCGAAACTTTTTCAATTCCATAATCGGCTATGCGGAATACGGAGAACTGATGGACGGAAGGGCTTAACGTGCCAGCGGCGCGTCGCTGACCAGGGCCACCGATTCGATGCGCGTGTCGCGGGTGATCTCGTTGTAGCTCAGCACCACCAGCCGCGGCAGCTGGGCCGCGGTCATCTGCTTCAGCCCGGCCCGAACTTGCGGGCTGACCAGCAGCACCGGCGGATGATTGGCGACCGAGAGCTTCTCGATCTCGTTGCCGATCAGCCGGCAGGTGGCTTCGACGGCCTGCGGCGACATGCGGACGAACAGCCCGCGCTCGGTGTGCTCGATGCCGGCCCGGATCCGGTCTTCCAGCGCCGGGTCGAGTGTCACGACGAACAGCCGACCCTCCTTGTCGCGGTAGCGGCTGCAGATCGAGCGGGCCAGGCGGTGCCGGACGTATTCGGTCAGCAGCACCTGGTCCTTGGTCCGCGGAGCGTATTCGCCCAGCGTTTCCAGGATCGGTCCCAGTTGCCGCACCGGCACCTGCTCGCGGAGCAGAATCTGCAGGATCTGCTGCACCTCGGCCAGCTTCATCTGGCCGGGAATCAGTTCGTCGACCACGGCCGGCGACGTCTTCTTCAGCTCGTCAACCAGGTGCTTGGTGGCGTCGCGGGTCAGGATTTCGTCGGCGTGCCGGCGGACCACTTCGGTCAGATGCGTGGCCAGCACGCTGACCGGCTCGACGACCGTATAGCCGAACATCTCGGCCTGGTCGCGGACCGGCGGATCGATCCAGGTGGCCGGCGTGTTGAAGGCCGGCTCGCGGGTCGCCATGCCCGGAATCTTGCCGGTGGTTGAGCCGGAATCCATCGCCAGCAGCATCGCCGGGTAAGCCACGCCCTGCGCCACGGCAACGTCGGCGATCTTGATGCGATACTGATTCTGCTCGAGCCGCATGTTGTCGCGAATGCGGACCTTGGGCATGATCAGGCCGATGTCGGCCGCGATGTTCTGCCGCACGCGCTGAATCCGCTCCAGCAGGTCGCCGCCGCGCTTGGGATCGGCCAGCCGAATCAGGCCGACGCCGATCTCGATCTCCATCGGGTCGACGGCCAGGTAGTCTTCCACCCGTTCTTCGGGTTTTTTGATTTCGCTCCGGGCCTTGGTCTGGGCCACGGTTTCGGCCTCGCGCTGCTTGCGGGTGAGCAGTAGCGACAGCCCGATGCAGCCGCTGCCGATGCCCACCAGCGGCACGGTCGGGAGGTTCGTAAACACCAGGATCGCCACGAAGGCCCCGGTCACGGCCAGGGCCTTGGGACGCGAGAAGAGCTGCGTCACGAACTGGGCCGGCAGGTCGGTATCGCCGCTGGACCGGGTGACCAACAAGCCCGCGGCCAGCGAGATCAGGAACGCCGGCACCTGGCTGACCAGGCCATCGCCGATCGTCAGGCGGGTGAACAGGGCGGCGGCTTCGCCGACCTCCATGCCGGCCTCGACCACGCCGATGATCAAGCCGCCGACGATGTTGATCAGGGTGATGACGATGCCGGCGATCGCGTCACCGCGAACGAACTTGCTGGCACCGTCCATGGCGCCGAAGAAGTCGGCCTGCTGGGTGACTTCGCCGCGGCGGCGTTGGGCTTCGCGCTCGTCGATAATGCCGGCGTTCAGGTCGGCGTCGATCGCCATCTGGCGGCCGGGCATGCCGTCCAAGGCAAACCGGGCGGCCACTTCGCTGATCCGCGTGGCGCCCTTGGTGATGACCACGAACTGGATCACCACGATGATGATGAAGATGATCAGCCCGACCACTATTTTGTCGCCGGCCACGAATTCGCCGAAGCTGCGCACCACGCCGCCGGCGGCGTTCATGCCCTGGGTCTCGGCATGAGTCAGAATCAGCCGGGTGGTGGCCACGTTGAGCACCAGCCGGCCCAGGGTGGTCGCCAGCAGCAGCGAGGGGAAGATGCTGAACTCGAGCGGCGTGCGGACGTAAATCGTGGTCAGCAGGACGATCACCGCCAGGCTGATGTTCGATGCCAGCAGCACGTCCATGACAGGCGTGGGCAGCGGCACCAGAATCACCAGCACGCTACCGATCATGCCGATCGGGAACAGCAGGTCTGAGACCCGCGCGAGCGGCGATCGAATGCTAGGGGCGGTAACCGAAGCCACGGAGCTCTCCGCAAACGGGGCGAACGCGCCGAAAATGTCGCGAAACGGACAGACGAGTCGTTGAGATGAGGGGGCGGAAGTTACTCGAAAGGCCAGCGGGGGTCCAGGTCTGTTTCGCCGCCCGCTAGCAGTGGCCCGACAGCTGCCGGTTTCACGTCGGCAGCGACCCCTATCAGCCCGGCTTTGCCGGCGGTTTAAGTTCGCTCCCGCCGCGGCCGATACCAGACTTCGTATCGACACCGCCTGGCGGAGCGCGCCACCCACGGGGCGATGCTGGCTTTGCCGTTCCGCTGCGGCCTGCTCTATTCAGCCCCCGAAAGCCGTCAGGCTGCGATGACCGCCAAGTCCTGGTTACCGCTGGTCGGCTGCTTGCTGTTGGCCGGGTGCGAAATCGAATCGCGCCCCGCCGCCGACGCGGCTCGGCCGGCGGCCGCGGCAAGCGGCAGCCGCATCGCGAGTGGGCGATTGCGGTTCGTCGACAGCTACGAGCGGGGCTTCAACGAGGCCCGGCGGCAGAACAAACCGCTGTTGCTGTTTTTCACCGCCGAGTGGTGCCATTACTGCCATCAAATGGCCGACGAAGCCTTGACGAACGACCAGGTCGTGAGCCTGGCGGACCGATTCGTTTGCGTCTTGATCGACGCCGACGCCTCGGCCGACATTTGCCGGCAATTCCACGTTTCCCGCTTTCCCACGCTGCAATTCGTTTCGCCCCAAGGCGTGGTGCTCAACCGGTTGGAAGGCAAACGGCCTGGTCATCAGGTGACCATGGCCATGCAAGCGGCGTTGCAAAACCTGGTCCAGCGCGGCGGAGCCGGCCGAGCGATGATGCGCTAGCGATCGCCGGAAAATCGGCCGGCACAGCGGCGCGGCAAACGCCGCCCGAGGGGCGTGGCCAGCCCAGGGCAGCATTTGGTATCTTGGGATGAGCAACTTGAAACCGCGAATTTGGACCACCGATTCCCCGCGGCAAGCTCTGCCGGAGCAAGCGGGTCTCGCTTGCCGCCAGCCGGAAAGTGCGCAGAAAATCGCTACCAATCGTTATCCATTTTGGGCCGCCCGATTCTGGGACGGAATGCTGCTGGGGGCCTGGTTGCGGGAATTGCGCCGCAACCATTTTCGCATTCATCCGCTGCAGCTCCCGCTGGCGACGACCATCTCGATAGCCAGCGTGATCAATTCGGTGGGCCGTCCGTTGCAACAGTTGTTTCTGGGCCGGCGGATCGCGCAGATCCAGGTCAAGGACGCGCCGATCTTCATCATCGGCCACTGGCGGAGCGGGACCACGCTGTTGCACGAGCTGATGGTCCTCGACCCGCGGTATGCGTTCCCGACCACGTATGAGTGCTTCGCCCCGAATCACTTCCTGATTTCGGCCTGGCTGGTCAAACGGCTGAGGTTCCTGCTGCCCCGGCAGCGGCCGATGGACAATATGCTGACCGGTTGGGATCGCCCGCAGGAAGACGAATTTGCCCTGTGCAATATGGGCATTCCGTCGCCGTACTTGCGGATGCTGTTTCCCAACGAGCCGGAACAGTATCCCGAATACTACGACCTGGAGAACATCTCCCCCGCGGAGCGCCGCCGCTGGCAGGAGGCGCTGGTCTGGTTCCTGCAGCGGGTCACGTTGCGCGACCAGAAGCGAATCATCCTCAAGTCGCCGCCGCACCTGGCCCGGATCAAGGCCCTGCTGGAAATCTTCCCCGACGCCCGCTTCGTACACATCGTGCGCGATCCGTACGTCGTCTATGCCTCGACCGTCAACCTGTGGAAGACGCTCTACCAGTACCAGTCGGTCCAGCGGCCGAATTTCGCCGGGCTGGAAGAATACGTATTCACCTGCTTCGAGCGGATGTATCGGGCCTACGAGGCGCAGCGCGGTCTGCTGAAACCCGAACAGCTGTACGAAGTCCGCTACGAAGACCTCGTGCGGGACTCGATGGGCGAGATGCGGCGGATCTACGACCAGCTCGGCCTCGGCGAATTCGAGGTAGTGCGGCCCAGGCTCGAAGAATATCTGGCCGGAACCCGGGACTATAAAACCAACAAATACGAGATCGATCCCGAAACCCGGGCCCAGATCGACCGCCGCTGGGGACGGTTCATGCAGCGCTACGGCTATTGCACGCCGACGACCGCCGACGTGCGCAAAAGCGCCTGAGGCCGGATCCCGAGCGGGGCAGGGGACAGCCTCCCGCGGCGCGTCTAAAATGGGGCGGCACCCGGGTGCGTCGTGTACCCGTGCTCAACTGGCCGCCAGCCGCAGCCCCCCGCCCCATGCATTGCCGGCTCTACTTCCGCGCTCTCGTGGCCGCACTGCTCGGCCTGACCGCGGCCCGGCTGGCCGGGGCCGGCGGCGAATTCGTCATCCTCGGCCAGGGCAATGCCTTCTGGACCAACGACCTCGAGGCTCCCGTCGCCCGGCGGCTCAGCCAGCTGCAGAAGGACCACACGTTTACCAGCGTCGCCTTCATGCCGGCCGGGCAATGGGTGATCCTGCTCGAAGGCAACGGCTTCGACACCAGCAACGTCGAGCTGCCGGCTTGCGGTAAACTCGCGGAACTGCAGGCCAATCCCAAAACCGTGTTCAAGTGCGCTCGCCTTTGCCCCCGGCGGCGGCTGGACCGTGCTCTGGAATCAGAACGGCAACTGGACCAAGGGCTCGGTGCCCGAGAGCGCCTTCAAACGGATGCAGGAAGTCGTCGCCGGCGGAAGCACGCTGCGCGTGCTCGCCCTGGGCCCCGACGACGGCTGGGTCCTGCTCTACGACACCGCCGGCGTCGCCTATGGCAATGTTCCGCGGGGACTTGCCAAAGTGCTCGACGCCGCCCACGAAAAACGGCTCACGATCCACTGCGTGGCGTTTGCCGGCGGCAAGCAATGGATCTGCCTTTCGAGCGGCGGCTGGTGGACCAATGCGCCGAGCATCCGGCGGCCAAGATGATCGCCGAGCTGGTGCGCGGGTCACACGCTGCGCTGGGTGGCCATCGCCCCGCGCTATGGAACGCACGATTTTGCCAAGTGGACTCGGATCGTCCATGAGCACTGCGACGGCAAGCTGGCCGGGGGCTACGCCTTCGCCGTCTGGCACCAGGGCAAGCTAGCCGCCGAAGGCACCGGCGGCTGGGCCCGGGTCCCTTGGGAAAAGCAGGAACCCGGCGTGAAATGGACGCTCGACAAGCCGATGGGCGTGGCCAGCGTCTCGAAGACCGTGACCGCGGTCGCACTGTTGCGGCTGTGGCAGGAAGCGGACGGCAAATTCTCGCTCGACGATCCGTTCTGGCCGCACATTCGCGCCCTCTGCCCCCGGGCCGACGCCGACGTCAAAACGGTCACCATTCGCCAGTTGCTCAATCACAAAAGCGGCTTCAAAAAACTGGACGACTACACCAATCCCAAGGACCTGGAAAAGCTGCTCACCGAGCCGCTGGCCCACAAGCCGGGCACCCACGTCCAGTACGACAACAACAACTTCTACATCGCGCGGTTAGTTCTGGAGCAGATCGCCCATGCCGAGTACACGCCCTACGTCAAGCAGCACGTGCTGGGACCGATGGGCATCCGCGACATGGAAACCCATTTCCAGGCCCACGCGCCGACCTGCGGCTACGGCAAGCTGGCGAGCAAGCGGCCCGGCTATCCGTTCGACTGGCAATGCGCGGCCACCGCGGGGGCGGCCGGTTGGTACGCTTCGATCCACGACCTGGGCAAGTTTCTCGCCGGCTTGCGCGAGCACAAAGTGCTCAGCCCGGCGACCACCGAGATGATGTATCGCGACCTGCTGGGCTGGGACACGTCCGAGCCGGGCTGGGAAAAAAACGGCGGCTGGTCGTGGGACGAGGGCAGCAAACCCGGCTCGCGGGCCGGCACGCTGGCCAGCTCGATCTACCACTTTCCCGACGACGTCGACGCGGCGATGTTCATCAATTGCCAGGCGCCGCAATCGCCCGAAGAAATCCTGGGCGAAGCCTGGCGCAAGAGCATGCAGCCGTGAGCGGCTCACCCAGAGTTTCGCGGCCTGAAAGGCCGCTGGGACTCAGCCCGGGGTTGAGCGGCGCGCCGCGAAACCTCGGGCCCGGATCGCACGAAGCACCAATCGGCCCTGAAGGGGCCGAGGAGCGCGCACGGTTTCGCGCCCCACGCGGATCCCCGCCCTCCGTTGCCCCGTGGGGGCAAATGGGGTTTTCGCGCCGCAAGTACCCGGGGTTTCGCTTCGCTCAACCCCGCGCCTGGGCTCCTGTGGCCCGTTGGGCCACGGCGTTAAAGCGGCATCTTGGCTAGGCCGGCGCCTTGCCCTTGAGCTGATAGACGTACGCCAGCACTTCGGCCACCGTGGCGTACAATTCGTTGGGCACGGGATGATTGACGTCGACCTCGCGATACAGCGCCTGGGCGAGCGGCTTCTTCTCGACGATCGGCACGCCGTTCTCCAAGGCCAGCCGACGGATGCGCTGCGCGACCACTCCGGCGCCCTTGGCCACCACGATCGGCGCCGCCATCGTGGCCGAGTCGTATTGCAGGGCCACGGCCAGTTCGGTGGGATTGGTCACCACCACGTCGGCCTTCGGCACGGCGGCGGCAATCCGGTTCAGGGCCAGTTGCCGCTGCACGCCGCGGCGGCGGGCGAGCACCTGCGGGTCGCCTTGCAGGTTCCGCATTTCCTCGCGGACCTCCTGCGGCGTCATTCTCAAATCCTGCTGGTGCTGCCACCACTGAAAGCCGTAATCGAGTATCGCCAGGATCAACAGCGCCAGGCCGATCTTGGCGCAAGTCCAGAAGCACAGATCCCAGGTGAACCAGGAAATCTGGCCGACGTCCAAGCCGGTCAGGCCGAGAATCTCGGCGTGCCGCTTGTAGATCGCGTATACGCCCACGCCCCCGATCAGGGCCACTTTCAGAATCGAGAGGGTCAACCGCACCAGGTTCGGCAGCGAGAACATGTCGCTGCAGGCCGCGGAGCGGGTCGAGCCGCGAGAAATCGGGAATCAGCTTCTCGGGCAAGAACATCGGCCCGACTTGCAGCAGGTGGATCAGCACCGCCAGCAGCATGCCCAACCCCAGCACGGGCAGCAGCACTTTGCCCAGCGCCCAAAGCAGTTCCTGCCAGCGTTCGACAATGAAGGCGGAATCGCCCGACAGCCAGGCATCGCCCCCCAATTGCTGCACGAGCAACCGGGCCAGAAAATCGAGCAGCGGCGGACCGGCAAAGGCCAGGATCAACAGCCCGCCCAGCAAGGAGACTGCCGCGCCCAGATCCTGGCTGTGCGCGACCTGCCCCTCGTCGCGGGCCTGTTGCCGGCGATGGGGCGTTGCCTCTTGCGACTTTTCGCCGTTTTCTTCAGCCACGCCAGGCCTCTAGCAGGGCTGCGAGCACCGGCTCGATCTGTTCCTGGAAAGCCCAGGCAACCGCGCCCAGCGAGACGATGATCGCCCCCAGCGTAATCAGCGAATTGAAGCCGAAGCCCAGCGTCAGGATGTTCAACTGCGGCAGAGCCCGGCTGACGAGTCCCAGGACGAGCGTCGCCACCAGCAGCGCCGCCATCGCCGGTCCGGCCGCCCGCAGCCCAAGCTCGAAGCTCTGGGCCACGAGCGTCGACAGGGTTTCGGTCACCGACTCGGGCATGCCGCCCCCGCCGGGCGGCAGCCAGCTGAACGTATCGAGCAGTGCCGCCAGCACGCGGCGGTGCCCGTCGATGATGACGAACACGCCCAGCGACACGAAGTACAGCAGTTGCGAAAAGACCGGCACGCTCGCGTCGAAGCTCGGGTTGTAAACGTCGGCGATCTGCAGGCCCGACATCTGGCTGATGACTTGTCCGGCCACTTGCACGCCGGAGAACAAAATCGTGATTCCCACGCCGATCGTCACGCCGATCAAGCTTTCCCCGGCCACCAGCAGGGCAAAGTCGACCAGCGTCTGCGGCGGATTGGCCAGGGCGTGCGTCTGCAAGGGCGTGACCAGCACCGCCAGCCCCAGCGCCAGCAGGGCCCGAATCCGGGCCGGAACTTCGGCCGTGCCGTAGACCGGCGCGGTCATCAGCAAGCCCCCGATGCGCGAAAACACCAGCACGAACATCAGGAACTGGTTCAAGTAGTGCTGGACGAGCCAGTTCATCGCGCGCGGTCGCTAGAGCGAGGACGGGATGTTGACGATCAGATCGTGCGAATACTGCACCATCTGATTGATCAGCCAAGGCAGCAGCAGGCTCAAGACCACGATCATCGCCACCACCTTGGGCACGAACGAAACGGCCTGTTCCTGGATTTGGGTGACCGCCTGCAGCAGGCCCAGCAGCAAGCCCACGAGCATGCCCGCCACCAGGATCGGCGAGGCGATCAGCAGCGTCGTCATGACGGCTTCGCGACCCAGGTCGACAGCGTCTTGAGGATCCATGAGGTCGTTCGCGGAGTGACGGAAGAGCCGGATAAGGGATAACGGTCCGCGGGCTGGTTCGCTCCGGCCGACGAGCGGCGCCCGTCGCAACTGGCGGCCAGCTCCGAGGGGGCGTCGTCGCGATCGAGGGGCCTACTGGAACGGCTGAAAGCTGTCGAGCAGCATTCCGACCACCAGGTGCCAGCCATCCACCAGCACGAAGAGCAGCAATTTGAAGGGTAACGAAACCAGCGACGGCGGCAGCATCATCATGCCCATCGAAACCATGACCGTCGCCACCACGATATCCAGAACCAGGAACGGCAGATAAATCTGAAAGCCGATCAAAAACGCGGTCTTGAGCTCGCTGAGCATGAAGGCCGGCAGCAGGGCCGAGAGCGGCACGTCGTCGTAGCTGGTCGGCGCCACGCTGCCGCTCTCGGGCAGGTAGCGATAAAACAACCAGACATCGTTGCTATTGCCGGTGCGCTCGATCTGGGCGCTCATGAATTGCCGCACGGGCTTGACGCCCTGGGTCCAGGCCGTTTCGAGGCCGATCTGACGGTCGGTGTACGGCTTGATCGCCGAGTCGTAGACCTGTTTCCAGACCGGCGTCATCACGAGCAGCGTCATGAACAGGGCGATCGACGTGATCACCTGGCTGGGCGGCAGACTCTGCGTGCCGAGGGCCTGACGCAGCAGGCCCAACACGACCAGGATCCGCACGAAGCAGGTGGTCATCAGCAGCACCGCCGGCGCCATGCTGATGACCGTCAGCAGAATCAGCACCTGCAGCGTCGAGCTAAGCCCCTCGGGGCTGGTCCAGCGTTCGGGCCCGCCCAACAGCGTGGGGCTGAGCGACGCGGGACTTATCGCGTCGGTGCCTTCCGCCGCCCAAGCCGGGGGCGAAATCGCGAACAGCGCTACGACGAAGCACGCGGCCACGAAGAGCCACCGTACACCGTCTGCAAATCGGGAGCGGCGATCGCCGGGCTGAGAGCCGATCCGAGAACGGTCGGGGACTGTCCCGATTTTGCGCAGCACGCGGAGCAAAATGGGACTGTCCCCTTCTCCGAGACGGTTCTCGGATAGGCTCTTAGCGGGCATGGGCCCCCTCCTTGCCGCGATTGCCCTGGGCAATCGCGTCCAACTGCGACAAGTCGATGCGGTCGACAATCCGCGTCGAACCATAGCTCGAGCGGGGGTCTTCAAAGCTCTTCAGCACCCGGCGAAACTCGGCGCTCGAGCCTTGCGGCTGATTCTGATAGCAGAGCGCCGTCAGCCGATCGACTTCGGCCGGATCGGTGACTTCGCCCAGCG
The DNA here is from genome assembly GCA_963828155.1 of uncultured Planctomycetaceae bacterium. Classification (GTDB taxonomy): domain Bacteria; phylum Planctomycetota; class Planctomycetia; order Pirellulales; family PALSA-1355; genus CAWCAX01. The sequence continues at coordinate 174,496 of CAWHDQ010000001.1, read as the reverse complement.
CTTCGATGCCGCCCTGCGAGATCGAGACCAGCAGCAACTTGTTGCCCAGCCGCAGCAGGTGCAGCTGATGGCGGCCGCCCAGCGGCAAACGCCCCAGCGGCTCGACGACCTCGCGCGGCAACGCGCCCGAGCCCTTGGGCATGCCGCGGCGCATGACCCAGGCCACGATCAGAAACAGACCAACCGCGGCACCCAGTCCGCCCGCGACCGTTTGGAGCGAAGCGGTGGGCAGCCGAAAGCGGCCCTGCTCGGCGTCGGCTCGCGGCGGCGAGAGCGGAATCGCGCCCGCGGGAGGCGACAGCCGGCTCGGGGCGGCGGCCTGCGTGGCGAGCGCGGGAGCGACCTGACCGTCGCGATAGATCCGCGGCCCCTCTTGGAAACGCAGCGGCAATTGCGCCGGGCGGCCGGCGGCGGTTTGACCCGCTGCGGTTTGACCCGACTCGTCGGCCGGCCAGGCAGCCTGTTCGACTGCACTGTCGCCGTCGTCGAAGGCAGCCCGGTAATCGGCCCGCGTGCCCGGTTGCTCCGCCAGCGCCGACGGGCGCGGCCGCGAGAATGGCCAGGGCGAGAAATCGCATGCAGGGCATCCTTGCCCCTTTCCTGTTAATTCGAACTGCCGCTTTCGCGGGCAATTCGCGACCGTGCTGAAATCCGTCGGACGCCCGCCCATCCTTGAGCGGCCGGCCAGGTCTGACTTGTCGCTACCGAAGTGAAAAGTTCGTCGGCCCGTGCCGAAGCCTGCGCCAGGCGTCCGGCAGCTGGCCGGGTAGTCTCTCTCTCAGGAATTGGCTTCGCCGGTGATCAGCTCGGCGACCCGGACGCAAAAGTTGTCGTTGAGCACCAGCACTTCGCCGCGGGCGATCAGTCGTCCGTTGACGAAGATGTCGACCGGGTCGCCGGCCAACTTGTCGAGGGCCACGACCGAGCCTTTGTGCAGCTTCAGCACGTCGTCGAGAAACATCTGGGTGCGGCCTAGCTCGATCTTCACGTCGAGCTCGACCTCGCGAATCAGGGCCAGCGTGGCCGCCTCGCCCGAGGGTGCCGCGCCGCTAAAGTCGGGCAGCCGGAACGGCTTGACGGCCAGATCGGCGGCGCTCGCGACCGGCTCGTTCACCGAGGCCAGCGCCAGCTCAGCCTGCTGGAGCAGATACTCCACGTCGCCCGAGGCCATGCCCAGGTCGGATTCGATATGGCCGCCGCCGTCGGCGGACGATGCGGCGGGCTTGGCTGCCCCCACGCCGGCTGCCGCTTGGAGCAGCGCCTCGACTTCGGTCTGGCCTAAGGGCGGAGTGCCCGCCGGCGCAGCGTGCTGGCTGTGAGGGTCGGAATCGAGTGGCTGGCCGTCCATGGCGTCCGTCGCGACTGGGAGGTTTCCCGGCGAGACCGGCCGGGCGTCAGGCCGGCATCGTGCCGGCAGCACCGCCCGCACGCGGACGGCGTTACTGTTCGACAGGGCTGCTGTTCGACAGTGTTACTGTTCGACAAACGAGAAATCGCTGAACATGATTCCCTGGAGAAGTGGCTTGCCCAGGGTGCGATTAGTTGTCTCTAAAATCCGGCGTTTAATCAATCCCAACCCGGCGTCGGTCAGGTCGGTAATCTCGGCGCTTCGGATAATCACGATAATGTTGTCGCGGACCTGATGCTTGTGGTCTTCCAACCGCTTGGCCAGCTCGTCGCCATGCTTGTCGAGACGCTGCCGTACAGATGAAAGGAGATGAACAGGGTCGAGCTGGACACAGGCTGATAGGCGGTGACTGTGAACTCGCCCAGATCGACTTCCTGCTGCACGCCGCGGGGTGCGCTCTTGGCGGCCGAAGCGGCCCCGTGGCCGCCCGACTCGTGCTTGCCAGCATCGGCATGCTCGCTGGCATGCTCGCCGTGCTCGCCTTCATGAGCCGCCGGCGCCGCGGGAGCGGCGGCCGGCGCGGAACTGGGCAAGTAGAGGTAGGCCACGACCCATTCGGCGGTGACCACCCCGAGGATGAAGCCGGCGATCTTGAGTTTGGTGCCGAGCGACCGGCCACCCCCGGCGGGTTTGGCGGCGCTGGCATCGGCGGCAGGCTGGGCGGTCGGATTGCTCATGGTTCTCACTTCGACGAGGGTTCAATGGTTTCCGAGTTTTCACCCTCCGTGGTGCCGGGATTGGCGTTGGTCGTGCGGACGCCGCTTTCGGCGACGACCTCGTTCAACAAGAAAACTTCGACCCGCGAGTTCAGGCCGCGGTTCAGGGCGTCGGCCCCGCCCGGCGCCGGCTCGTTGTCGGCCGCCACGCTGAGGCGAAACCGCCGGGGATCGATCCCCAGCGACTCGAGGTATTCCATCGTGTGCCGGCAACGGTCGTAGGCCAGGTCCCAGTGATCGCGATAGGGGGCCGAGCCCGACAACGGCCGCCGTGAGGTATGCCCGCGGATTTCGATCTTCTGCGGCTTGCCGGTCATTTCCTCGGCCAGCGTCTGGAGCTGCTTTTCCTGGGGCTGGGTCAATTCGCTCGAACCTTCGGCGAAGTAGACCACGCCGCCGGTGGCCGACTGTTCGCCCGGCCGCAGCGTGTAGACGCGGGAGTGCTCGCCTTGCGGGCCGCGTTTGTCGGCCCCGCCGCTGTTCTTGTTGGCCGCGCTCGAACTGCCCGTGCCGTTGCGGTTCAGGATTCTCGAATCTTTATGAATGAACGTGCCGTGGCCCATCGACAACCAGCCGGGGACCATCGTCCCGAACTGGTCGCGGAGCGACTTGAACAACGCTTCTTCTTTCGATTTGTCGGGGCTGCCGGCCATCGAATACATGACGACGAAAAATGCCATCAGAATGGTGATCATGTCGGCATAGGACATGATCCATTCGGGCAAACCCTCCTCACCGCTGCCGTGGTCCGCGGCCATGCTCGCTCGTCGGCCGTGGAAAAACCGCGCGCCGGCGGTCTCGCCCGGGGGCAGAGCCGCATGATCGCGCTATTTCCCCACTCAGGCCGCCTCCTCGTGCGCCCGGCGCGCAGCTTGGGCGGCAAGTAGGTGTTGAGCTTTTGCTCGATCACCCGCGGATTTTCGCCGGCCTGGATGCCCAGGATTCCCTTGAGCACGATCTCCTTGGCGAGCATCTCTTGGCGGCTGAGATACGCTAGCTTTTCCGCACAGGGCATGCAAATCATGTTGGCCATCGCCGCGCCATACAGCGTGCCGACCAGCGCCATCGCCATGTTCGGACCGATCGAAGCGGGATCATCGAGATTGCCGAGCATGAGGATCAGGCCCAGCAAGGTAGCGATCATGCCGAATGCCGGGCCGCAGCGGCCCATCAAATCGAGCATTCGCTTGCCGACGTGATGCCGCCCTTCTTCGGCGTGCATCTCGGTGCGGAAGATGTCTTCGATCACTTCCGGCCGGGTGCCGTCGACCGCCATCTGAATGCCCAGCACGATCGTCGGATTCGAAATGTCCGGCACTTTGGCCTCGAGGGCCAGCAAACCGTCCTTGCGGGCGGTCTCGGCCAGGCCGACCAGTTCTTCGATCAGGGACGGAAAGTCCTCGCCCTGATTGACGAGCAGCTTCAGCAGGATCTTGGGCAAGCCCAGAAAGTTCTTCAGCGGCACCGACGTGAGCACGACGCACAACCCGCCGCCGACCACCATGATGGCCGCCGGCGGATCGACGAACTGGCCCAGCGAGACGCCGTGCCCGCCGCCGTGATTGCCCGCCAGAATCAGCGCCGCCAGCATCAATACGAAGCCGCCGACGATTCCGCCCAGGGTCGCGATGTCCATAGGAATCTCAAAGGTTCAACCGCGGCGGGAACGAGCCCCGCGGCGGCGTGTTGCCCGCTTGCTTTGTCGCCCACGTGGCTGGCGGTCTGCCAGTGCGCGGCTTTCGGTTTTTCAGTTGCTGGCGGCCCGGGCCGACGGCTGCGGCGGAAACAGGTGCTTGGACCGCTGGTAATCGACCGCGCGCCGCAGCACTTCCTCCATCGATTCGCGGACGACCAACCGCTCGCCGCTGGTCAGCGTGATGAACGTGTCCGGCCGGGCCTCGACGTAGCGAATCAATTCCGCGTTCAGCACGAAGGGCTCGCCGCCCAGCCGGGTCAGTCGGATCATCGCGATCGTTCCTCGCGTAGCGATTCTGCCGCCGAGGACCGCCGAAACCGGGTCGGCAGTGCTCGTCCGCAAACATAGGCGCAAAACGGCGGCTGCGAAACGCTGGCGGCGCCCCGGGGCAACTACAAGCCGGGGCGCAACTGCATCAGCGTGTCGAGCAGGGTTTGCACGGTCGTAATGACCTGGGCACCGCTGCGGTACTCGGTCGAAGCGGTAATCAGGTTGATCAGGTTCTGGCCGACGTCGGTGTTCGACTGTTCCACGGCACCGGCGACGATCGTGCCGATGCCCTGCGAGCCCGGGTCGCCCTGGATCGGCAGGCCCGAGTTGCTGCCCGCGGCGAACAGGTTCTGCCCCTGCTGCACCAGGCCGGAATTGTTGGCGAAGCGCCAGTTGGACCTGTCCCAGGTCGCGGGTCACGCCGTTGGTGAACACGCCGCTGATCACGCCGTTGCTGCCGATGCTGTAGCTGGACAGCGTGCCCGCGGCCGAGCCGTCCTGCTGAGCCACCGAGAGCGTGCTGGAGGTCTGCGACAGACCAGAGACCTGCGAGAAATCCAGCTTGAACTGCAGCGGCGCCGCGGCCGATTGCGAGCGGCCGACCGAAACCGTGTCGTTGGTCACGTTGACCAGGTTGCCGGCGCCGTCGAAGGTGACTTCGCCGGTCCCGACCGCGATGCCGGCCCCCGAGCTGGGCTGGTTCTGCCCCGAGTCGGCAAACCAGCGGTAGGTCGTGCCCGAGCTGTTGGTGCTTTCCAGCACCGTCGTGATGCTGACGTTGATCGGATCGCCGAGCGAGTCGTAGGCCACGAAGTCGGTGGCCGCGGGCCCGGTGCCGACGGCCTGCTGCGTGGTATTGAAATTCAGGTTGACCGGATTGGTCGTGCCGTCGGAATTGGTCACGGTGAGGGCGGCCAGGCCGATGCTCACGGCATTCGGCTGGCCGTTGTTGCTGGCGAACTGAATCGAGCTGTCGGCGGTGTTGACGCTGCCGCCGGGATTGCCGGGAATGGGATCGGCCGAGTCGGCCGACGAGGGCTGGATGCCCGACGCCTGGTCGACGAAATCGATGAAATCCTGAACCGTGGTCGTCGAGGTGACGGTCAGGGTCTTGGTCGTCAGCGTGTCGCCCCCCTTGGTCGGCGTGAAGCTGACCTGGGTGGCGTTGGCGAACGGCTGCTGGTAGGTGGTGCCGTTGAGCTGGACCAGGTCGACCAGCTTGGTGCCGGCGGTGATCGGCGGACCGTTCAGGTTGACTTGCTGGTTACTCGAGATCGACGCGTCGCTGGCCCCGTCGATATAGCTGTTGGTGCCGGCCGACACCGTGGCGTCGAGGTAGTAGTTGGAGCTATTGGTCGAGGTGTTGCGGTAAATCCGCACCTGATCGAAGCCGCTGCCCGCGGGGGGCGTGGGCAAGTTGTCGAGCTGGATTTCGCGACCGTCGAGCGTGACCGATTGCGGGCCGATCAGCGACGTGGGCCGGCTTTCTTCGCCGGTCACCGAGTTGTAATAGGTGACGTAATAGCTGTAATTGCCGGGCGCGAGCGTGCTGACGTTGAGCGCGGAGCCGAGCTGGGCGTCGCTTTTGGTGTCGGTAAAGCTCGTGCCCGTCGTGCTGCCCGCCAACTGATACGTGCCGCCGGTGCCCGAGTCGGCGCGATAGATGTTGATCTGGCTGAACCCGCTGGGAATGCTGGGCAGGTTGTTCAGGTCGATCGCCTGATCGACGCCGGCGGTGCCGGTGGTCGTAATCGGCCCGATCACGGCCGAGGGGGGACTTTCCTGCCCCGCGGCGTTGGAATAGGTGATTTCGTACGAGTAGCTGCCCGCCGCCACGTTGCCGGCGCCCGTGTCGGGCGCGGTGCTGGTGGAAGCGGTGCCGGGCGGGGCCAGCGCCACCAGGCTCACCGACGACGGGCTGGAAGGCGAGGGGATCGAGGCGTCGCTGAGGGCTTGCGACTGGATGACCTGCGGCGTGCTGGCCACGGTTTCGGTCGGGCTGAGGTCGCCCTGCAGGGTGACGTTTTGCGTGGCCTGGGCCACGGCCGTGCTGCCCAGCGGAATCGTCAGCGGCTGGAGCGTGGTCTTCTGAACGTTGAAGTTCGAGTCGACTCCGTAGCCCAACAGCGTTTGCCCCGTGCTGGTGACCAGCTGATTGCTGGCGTTGAGCTGAAACGACCCGTCGCGGGTGTATTCCTGGGCCGAGGAGCTGCCCTGCACGATGAAGAACCCGTTGCCCTGGATCGCCAGGTCCGAGGGGCTGGAGCTGACCTGGATCGTGCCCTGGCTGAAGTCGGGAGTGATTTCCGCCACCTGGGTGCCCAGGCCGATCTGCTGCGGATTGGTGCCGCCGTTGGCGCCGGCCCCGCTGCCCGAGGGCGAGGATCCCAGGCTCATCGTCTGCAAGAACTGGGTGGTGAACAACGCCTGCGACTGCTTGAAGCCGTCGGTCGTCGAGTTCGAGATATTGTTACCCGCCACGGAGATCATCGTCTCCGAGGCGCTCAGGCCGGTCAGCGCGGTGCTGAGTGCCGATGCTAAACCCATGACTCTACCCCTTCCTTCGAGTGATAGTGTTCGCTAGCGCTCTGGCGCCAGGAGTTGTTGTTGCTGCGACACAGCGGGGCGAGCGACCGTAGGTCCACAACTGGCTCCACGGCGATCACCCGCCGAGCGTCTTACGACGCCGACGTCGAGCTGCCGTTCGTATTGGTCGACGAGCCGTTGGTATTGGATGACGAGTTGTTCGATTCCCGTCTGCTGGTGGTGCTGCCCGCCGGATAGATCCCCTCGATATTGTTCAACTGCATCGTATCGCTGCCGATGTTCAGGACCGCCGTGCCGCCCGTGACCGTCACGCTGTCGACCGTGCCGGAGATTTGCTGCGACTTGTCGCTCAGGCCGGTGACCGTGGCGCCGATCAGGGCACCGGCGTCGGACAGGTTCTGGCCGAGGCTGATCGCGTTGAGCGTCGTGGACATCTGCTCGTTCGAGGCCACTTGCGTCATCGTGCTCAATTCCGAGAGCATGTCGTCGGTATTGGTCGGATCGAGCGGATCCTGGTTCTGCAACTCGGCCATCATCATTTTCAGGAAATCCGAGGGACCCAAATTGGCAATCGCCGCGTCGAGCGCGGCCGCATTGGACGACGAGCTGCTGCCGCTGTCGAGCTGGTGCTGGATATCGAGGACATGGTTTTGGTCCTGGAAAAAACAGGATGGACGATGAATATTTCGAGTCGTTAGCGATTCGGCTTAAATGACGACGTTCAAACTCCCGTCGGTCCACGTTCCGGCACCGGTCGCAGCCGGCCCATCGACAGCCGCCGACAGCGTCGCCGATCGCCGGTTCGCGCCGTGCGGGCGCGGAGGAATAGGCCTGCTGCGGATCGGAATTGCCCTGCGGCTGCCCGGCCAAACTCCCGTTGCCGCCGGTCGCCAGCTCGACGTCGAACTGATCGATCTGCACGTTGTGTTCGGCCAGCCGCTCGCGCAAGGCGGGCAGGTTATTCAGCAACATGTCGCGGGCCTGGGTCGTTTCGGCCTCGACTCGGGCATTGAGCACCCCGCCCGAAACCGAAACGTCGATCCGCAATGAACCCAGCTCGGGCGGGCTGAGCCGCAGACGCAGCGAGCCGCCTTCGTCGCCGGCCGTTTGAAAGGCTTTGGCCACACGCTGGACGAACCGGGCCGTGTCGCTACCGCCGGCCCCGCTTGCGCCGGCGGCGCTCGTTCCACCGGCCCCGGCCGCACCATCGGGTTGCGCAGCATTCATGCCGCCCGTTGCCGCGGCCGGATTGCTCACGGCCGACAAATTCGCGGCCGGCGGGGCAGCGATTGCGGCCTGGTTGCCACCGCTGGCCGTGGTGGCAGTGGTATCACCGCCGGCGGTGCTCGCGGCGTTGTCGACGACGTTCGCCGCCGTTGGGACGACGGTCGAGGGCTCGATGGGACGGCGGAAACGGTCGGATTGCGCCGGTTCGTTCGCCGCCGCTTGGGTGTTCGCCGCGACATCGGCGGGGGGCATTTCGCCCGGCTTGGAACTGCCCGCGGCCGAACCGGCAGTTGCACCAGCCGCCGCTTGGGCCGCAGCCCGAGCCGCCGCGCCGGGCGCCGAATGCGCTTTCGTGCCGCCCTGGGCCGCCGACACCTGAGAACCGAGATCCGACTTTTCGCCGCTCGTCGACTTGGAACTGCCGGTCGCGGCGGACGTGGTCGTCGGCACCGCCGTGCTTATCACGAGCGGCACAATCGGGGTTGCAGCGTTCGTCGCCGTGGTGCCGGTCGCGGTTGAAGTGGAGTCGTCCTTGCCCGCTTGCGGCTTGCCGGCCGGGTCGACCGAGGTCGCCACCCCGCTGACCACGAAGGGCTGACTGTCCGAGCCCGCAGCGGATTGGTCTCCGTTGGCGGGCGCCGATTCGGTGTGGCTGGTCGAGTCGCCGGATCTGGCCGCGCTAGAGGCTGCGGCCGCCTTGCCTTTTGCCCCGCCGGCGACCAGCGTCGGCGAAGTCGCGGATTGCCCGGCCGCGCTGTTGCCGCCGGCCCGGGTGGTGCCGGTCGAATAGGACCGCCCGTTCGGGTCCTGACCCTTCTTAGCCTGTTGCGCCGGCCTGATTGGATACCTGCTTGCCGGGTCCAATGGTCGCCGGCGCGCCGCCCGGATTCGCCGTCGAGTCATCCGAGTCAGTCTGGCTGGTCTGGGCGTCAGTACCCGTGGCCGGGGAGCTGTTCGAGTCGCCGGTCGAGTTCGACGAGGCCGCGCCGTTTGAGCCCGCCGGCGCGGTGGGGCTGGCGTTGGTCGAATTGCCACTAGCCGGTGTGGTCGATGTCGTTCCCCCGGACGTGCTCGTGCCCTCGGTCGTCGACGGATCGGGCGCGGCGCCGCCACTGGCCTGAGTGGCTTGCTGCAGATGGTCGTCGAACGAGCCAGGCGCGACCGGCTTGGGCGCCGCGGGGCGCACGACCGCCGCGTCCAGATTGCTCAGCACGACCCCGGGATCCAAGGCGAACGTAGACACGTCGAATATCCTTAACGACTACCAACTCGGTTTTCAGCCACATCGTTTCGCGGCGACACGGGCATCGTCCGCCGATGGGCGAAGCAAATTCGGCTTACGGTTTGACCTGGCTGCGTGTTTTGTCGATCAGGTTGACTTCCGGCACGCCGGAACGAATCAGCCGCAGCACTTCGTCGAGCCGGGCCGTTTCCTCCGCCGTTTTGAACTCGCTGACGATCTTGGCCCGCTTGCCGATCGGCATGCCGGACAAGATCGTGACGACTTCATTCATTTCCTCATTGTCGAGCATCTTCATGATCTGCTCTTTGGCCTGCTTGGGCTTGATATTCTCCCAGATCGTCCGCACGTTTTCGCGACCGGACGAGAGGGCCTTGCTGCGCAGGGCTTCGAGTTGAGAATCGAAGGCGCTTTCCAGGGCGTCGTAGATCTCCTTCTCTCGCGCGACCTTGCTTTGCTCGAATCGGACTCGCTCCAGCCCGCTCTTGAGTGCTTGCTCGCGCATTTCCAGATTGCGCGAATAGATCTCGCGGCTCCGTTCGTGGTCTTCGTACGAAGGCTGGTCGGCGTCGCTGGCCGTTTCGCCGGCGGCTTGTTCGGTCTTGCTCTCTTTCTGGTCCGCGCCCTGGACCACGGCCAGCAAGCGATCGATCCGGTCGTTGGGCAGCCGGCCGCTGGCGCGCAAGAAACCCAACCCCGCCAGCGCGGACACGACCGTGGCCACGCACAGGTAGGCTCCCAGCGAAAACAGCTTGGACACCAGCGAACCCATCAAAACCTTTCTTCCAGCGGCACTTGCCGCAGCGCGACTTCATCGAGCTCTTTGGCCTGCGCCGCCGCCTCGGCCTGACGCTGCCGCTCGTGCTGAGTCTCGGCCAATTTTTCCAGCACCCGGACCTCGCGATCGGCCGCGACCAGGGCCTGCCGCCGCCGCTCGATTTCGGGAGCCAGATTGGATTCGTGCTGGCGGATGATGCCGATCTCGGCCCGCAGGATCGCCTCGAACCGGCTGGCGGCCAGCAACCGGTCGACGTCGACGGCACCGGCAGACGCACTCCCACTGAGGGATTTCAAATCCGCCAGTTCCTGTTCGACCGACGCCCGGCGCTTGCGCAGTTTCTGCTCGGCCTGATAGGCTTCGGCCAACTGGCCGCGGCGCTCGTCGCGCGCGGCCTCGCGGAGCTTGAGAACGGTTGCCAGGCGGAATCGGTGGCGTGCCATGTTGCGTTAGGCCCTTTGCTCGGCGGGAAAGGCCGGTCCCAGCGTCGTCGTCGCCGGCGCCTGCGCCGCCGGCCGGCTCTGCATGCGGCGGTGCAGGGCGAGCAGCAGATCGCGCGACTGTTCGACGGTCGTGCGCTCGTCGACCCGTTGGCGGAGGAACGTCTGGATTTCGGCTTGCAGTTCGATGCCCAGGTCGACCTGCCGATTGGCGCCGCGGCGGTAGGCCCCGATCGAGATCAGGTCCTCGTGCTCGCGGAGGGCCGAGAGCACCTCCCGCAGCGCCTGGGCCGCCTGGCGATGCTCGGGCGACGTGATGTCGGACATCAGCCGGCTGAGGCTCTCCAAGACGTCGATCGCCGGATAATGGGCCCGGGCCGCGAGCTTCCGCGACAGCCAGGTGTGTCCGTCGAGCAGACCCCGCACGGCGTCGCAAATCGGCTCGTTGGGATCGTCCCCTTCGACCAGCACCGAGTAGAAGCCGGTGATACTGCCCTGGGCGGTGCGGCCGGCCCGCTCCAGCAGCTTGGGGAGCATTGCAAACACGCTGGGCGTGAAGCCCCGGGTGGTCGGCGGTTCGCCGGCCGCCAGGCCAATCTCGCGCTGGGCCAGCGCCAGCCGGGTCAGCGAGTCCATAATCAGCAGCACGTCCTGCCCTGCGTCGCGAAAATACTCGGCAATGGCCGTGGCGGCGAAGGCGGCCCGCACGCGGACCAGCGCCGGCTCGTCGCTGGTGGCCACCAGCACGACGCTGCGGGCCAGGCCGGCGGGGCCCAAATCGCGCTCGATGAATTCGTTGACTTCGCGGCCCCGCTCGCCGACCAGCGCGATCACGTTGACCGCCGCCGAGGCATAGCGGGCCATCATGCCCAAGGTCACGCTCTTGCCGACGCCCGAGCCGGCGAAAATTCCCATTCGCTGGCCGCGTCCGCAGGTGAGCAACCCATCCAGGGCCCGAATGCCGGTCGAGAGCGGCGTGTCGATCCGGGGCCGCTCCATCGCCACCAGCGGCCGGCCTTCGATCGGTACCCGCTCGGTCAGCACGGGCGAGGGCCGGCCGTCGATTGGCTGGCAACTGGCATTCACCACGCGGCCGAGCAAGTCGCGGCCGACGGGCAGCCAATTCGACGTGCGGACCAGTCGCACGCGGTTGCCGCGCCGCACGCCGGTCATGTTTTCCAGCAGATAGACCAGCGTCAGCTCGTCGCGAAAACCGATCACTTCGGCCCGCAGCGGCGGACCGGCCTGGCGTTCGATCTCGACGACCGCGCCGACCGGCGCCGGGAAATCGGCCACCGAGGCGGTCATGCCCAGCGTGCGCACGACGCTGCCGACCAGCGCCGCCGGCAAGATCGCGTCGAGTTGAGATTCGAGGGCCAGCATGACGTCAGGCCAACTCCTGTTCGATGCGGGCCAGTTGAACCGCAAACTGTTGATCGATCGAACCGAACCGCGTGTCGACCCGGCAGCCGCCGCGCTCGATCGCCGGATCGGCGACGATTTCAGCCGTGCCCAGGCGGGACAATTCGCTGGCCACGCTGCGAACCTGGCCGGCCAAGGCCTGATGATCGTCCGGGTGCAGGCGGACCTGGATGTCGCTGCTGCCGGCGGCCATCTCCAGCGCTTCGCGGACCAGGGCCACGGTGATCTGCGGATCGGCGGCCAGCTCGCGGCGAATCAAGCGCTGGGCGATCGCGGCCGCGACCTTGACATTCGTTCGTTCGGCATGGGCCAGCCACTTCTGGCGGACCTGGCTCATGGCGTCGACGGCCTGCTTGAGCGCGGGCAGCAGCGTGACCAGTTGCTTGCCGATCCGTTCGTCGAGCTGAGCTTCGGCCGCTTTGAGGGCCGCGGCTTTGCCCTGTTCCTCCGCCCGGCGGCGGATGCCGACCGCATCCTTCTCGGCCTGGGCCAGGAGCTTTGCCGCTTGGCGCGGACCTGCTCCAGGTAGGCCTGAGCGCGGGTGCCCAGGTCCTCGAAGTTGAACAGGCCGGCGTCGGCCGTGCGGGCCGCGCCGGAAGCTTTAATCACCGATGCCATGTTGCGCTTGTCAGTCTGCCAAAGGGGTTTGCCGTACGGCGGGGGTCTCGACCTACACCGCTACGCTGAGATGTTTCTTTTCTTCGCCGCTTTCGCCGGCCGAAAGGCACTGCCGGGCCACGTCGGCCAGCTCCTGCTGCGCGCTGCTCGACGTCGCTGAGCCGCAGCGGGCCGAGATTGGCCAGCCGCCCGCGGAGCCACGCGGCGGTATCGCTGTCGCACAGACCCAGGACCCGGCGGACGAACGGGCCCGGTGCTCCGGCCAGGGCCAACAGCAAAATCTCGCGCGACGTCTGCCGCACTGCATCGGCCAAGGTAGAATCGTCGAGCCGTTCGACGTCGACGAACGTGAGCTGCGCGGAGGCGCCGCGGCCAGCCGATTCGCCAGGCGTCGGTCGTGCTGGGCCAGGTTTCGCAGGATCGCCGATTTGGCTTGCCCGTCGGCGGCGGCCAGGATGCCGCGCAAGGTTTCCAGTCCGGCGCCGGGCGTTCGCCGGTCCCGGGTTTGCTCGGTCAACCAGCTCTGCATGCCGCGCTCGATTTCATCGACGATCTCGGGCGGCGTCTGGTCGAGCTGGGCCAGCCGCAGCGTGACTTCGCCCTGCAGCTCGGCCGGCAACAGCCCGAGGATCTCGGCGCCGCGGTCGCTCGCCAGGTGCGAGATGACCACCGCAATCGTCTGCGGGCGCTCGCGCTGCAGGTACCGGGCCAGGGCCGTGCTGGTGGTTTCTTCGAGAAACTGGAACGGCGGCAACTGCGTGACGTGCGGCTCGTACGCGGACCGGCGGCTGCCGTGGCGGGCCGAGTGCGACGCTGCGGACGGCGCGGCCAGTTGCCGGGCCGAGGGGCCGTCGAGCTCGATGCCCGGCGGAGTTTTCTCGGGCACTAGCGGGCCGATGCGGAAGAACTCTTCGATCACCGCCTGCTGCTCGCCCGGCAACACGTCGTCCAGCTCGGCGATGGTGGCGCGGACGGCCTGGGCTTGCTCGGCCGACATTTGGTCGAGCAAGGCGGCGGCCGTCTCGTGGTCGAGACTGGCGATCAGGATGGCGGCTTTGCGCAGCGCGTGGCGGCGGTTTTTCATGGTCTAGCTCGCGTTGCCGATCCAAGCCCGGAGCACGCTCACGGCCGAGTCCGGATCTTCTTTCACCAGTTCGCTCAATTCCTCGCGGAGCGAGGGGCCGCCCGGCGGACGCCGCTTGAGCCGGTTGCGGATGTTCTGGGGCTCGGCTTCCGCGACCCGGTCGACGCTTGGCTCGCCGCCCGTTTCGGTCGGCGTCGATACGGCTCCCGAGAACGCCGGCGCGGCAGTCGTCTGCGGCGTCGCGCGGACCATCGACCGCAGCATCACCAGGCTGAACAGCGCCAACCCCAGCATGCCCGCGGTGCTCCAGTACTCGCCGACCCAAACCAGCGCTTTGTCGCCCATCGAGGGGAGCGGCAGCGGCGCGGTCGGCAAGTCCTGGAACGGCGTGACCGTGACCCGCGGAAACGGATCGGCCGTGGCGCCGACCGAGGGGAGCAGGGCGTTGACCGTGTCCTGGATGCTGGTCTTCACTTCGTTCTTGATTTCCAGCAGCGCGGCCGCGTCGGGCTTCTTGACTTCCTGCCCGGCCGGCGGCGGGTTGCGCTCGATCCAGACTTTCTCGTAGTAGCTGCTGGGCACGCTGACGGCCACGGTCACACGTTTGGGCGTGAGCGGGCTGTGGACGATCTTCTTGGTCTTGGTGGGCACGGCGCTGCGGGTTGAGGTCTGGGTGTTTTCTTCCGTGTTTTCGCCGCCGGAGGAACTGCTGACCGTCGCCGGCTGATTGACGCCGTGCTGCTGGGCCAGGCCCGGCCGTCCGCCGCCGCCGGGCCCGCGCATCGTCTTGTTCATGCCTTCTTCGCGTTGCTCGTAGGGCACGCTCTTGGGATCGAACTCAGTCGACGATTCTTCGTGCAGCGTCTCGGGATCGAGCTCGACGTTCGAGACCACCATGACGCCGGGAATGCTGTGCAGCGCACTGGCGATCCGCTGGTCCCACTGCTTTTCGTACATCCGCTTGCGGCCGATGTAGGGATCGTCGTCGCCGCCCCCCACGCCGTCGCCGGCACCCGAGCCGGGATACGTCTTGCTGTTCAGATCGGTCACGGTGACGCACTGCGGCTTGAGCCCGGCGAAAGCGCCTGGACACCAGGTTGCGGATCATCCGGACCTGGTTCTCGTCGAGCTGGTTGCTGCCCAGCGGCTTGACGTTGACCGAGGCGGTGGCCGCTTTCTCCTTGAAGATCGACTTGGATTCTTCGGCGTCGTACATCACGCTGGCGTTTTCGATTCCCTGCATGTTGCAGATGATCGATTGCAGTTGGATTTGCTTGTAAATCCGCATCCGCTCCTGCCGGGCCTGCTTCGATTCCCAGGGGCTGCCGCTGACGCTCTTTTCCATCTGCGTGCCGATGTCCAGCGGAATCGCGCCGCCATCGGCGAGGGCTCCCATGTAGGCCGCCTGCTTGCCCTGCGGCACGCGGACGCGATTGCCGTCGATCTGGTAATCGTTCAAACCGGCCTTGGCGAAGGCGGCTTCCATGGCCGGCAGCTTCGCCGCGCTGAAGGGCTCGCCGCCGTTCAAGTACGCCCGCTGGCCGCTCGAGGCATGATTGACCAGATACGCCAGGCTGATCACGACCAGCGTGAGCAGCAGCCCGGCGGTAATCCGGGCACCGGGCGTCATCGACTTGAACAAGTCGACCAGACGGGCATAACCCTGGCTGAGGAAATCCATCCGTGGAACCTCGTGTCGCGATTTCGGGCGTTAAGCGGCCGCGCTCGGCGGCCGCCAGTCACACCGCGGGCATCCGGCCGCGCGGCGTGTCGGGTACTTCATCCAGCTTCAGATCTTCACGTCTTTCACTTCCTGGTAGGCAGCCACCAGTTTGTTGCGGACCTGCATCATCATCCGGAACGCCAGGTCGGCCTTTTGCACCGCGGTGAGCACTTCGGCCGGGTTGACGTCGCCGCCGGTCATCAGGTTCTCGACGGCCTGGTTGGCATCCTGCTGCATCGAATTCACTTGCTTGAGCGAGTCGACCAGCATGTTCTTGAACGACGAGCCGGCGGCCGCGGCCGGGCCGTTCGGCGTCGGCGGCAGGGGCGGCAGCGACACGGCGCCGACGTTGGTGATCGAGCTCATCGCACGTTCCTCGCTTCAGGCCAATCGGTTCAGGCCAGGATCTTGAGCGTCTGTTGGGTGATGCCCTTGGTGACGCCAATCATGCTCAGGTTCGCTTCGTACGCCCGCGAGGCTTCGATCGAATCGACCATTTCCGACATCATGTCGATGCCCGGGTAAGCGACGTAGCCGGCGTGGGGCCCATCCTTGGCCGCGTCGGGATGGCCGGGCTGGTATTTCCAGTTGGGCTCGACCTGGGCCGTTTCGATCGACGCCACGCGGACGCCCGCGCATCCCTTCCGCTCCGCCGATCGCATCGTCGGTTTGAAAGGTGACGAACCGCGGCTGATAGGGCTGCGACTCGCCCAGCTCGTTGTGCGTGGTCGAGACATTGGCCAGGTTGCCGGCAATGGCGTTGAGCCGCGTCCGCTGCGCCACCAGGGCACTCGTACTGACGTCCAGCGCGGTAAACATGGTTTGCGTCTCCGGTTAATTTCCGACTTTAGGCCCGTTCGCTGACCGCCGCCCCGAGCAAGCGAAACTGGCTGGCCATGATCGAGATGGCCAGGTTGTGTTGCAGTTCATTTTTGGCCACTGCGGTGATCTGTTGTTCCAGGTTGCCGTTGGTGTCGTCGTGGTGCAGCATGTCGGCCAGTGACGTGCCGACTTCGCTCACCGGGTTGTCCCGGGTATGGCCCGGCGAAACATAAACGGTCGACTGCATCTGGTCGCGCTGGTGGATCGCCGACTTGAGCCGGGCCTGAAACTGGTCCGTCGACAGGTCGCGCATCCGGTAGCCCGGGGTGTCGATATTGGCAATGTTGCCGGCCAGTACGTTTTGTCGGGCTTGGGCAAAGTTGACCACCTGCTCCAGCACCGGGATCGCCGTGTTCTGAACGAGCGACGTCAACATCCGTGCGGTTCCTCAGTCGGGCCGTCGGCGGCGGGGTGAGCCGCGAGCGATCGGCTGGTTTCAGTGGAAAGCAACTTCGATACCACGCTGCCGCCAAACTCCGCGCACCGCTGCCTGTGCTGGCGAATTGCGTCCGCCAAGATCGACGCGCAAAAGCTGCGCCCACCCGATCGGCCGATTTGGCCGCTAGCAATCTGCGACGGAACGGTCGACCGCCGCGCGGTGTGTGTCCGCCCGGCGGCATTTTGCCGTCGCTTCGTCCGACCTTCTTGAGTCCGAATCTGCTGGTTCATGGTTTCGCTGCTGCGTCGACTCGTTCGCTGGCGCGCCGTCAAAATCAACCTGCCTTGGCCAGACTCTTGGACCGCGGGGCGTAACCGTAGGCCTTCAACTTGCCCGACAACGTGCGCAGGCCGATGCCCAGCGCCTCGGCGGTCCGGGCCCGGTGACCGGCAAAGCGTTCGAGCGTGGCTTCGATCATTCGCCGCTCCATATCTTCCAGCCGACTGCCGACGGCGACCGCCGGCTCGCCCGCCGGACGGGCATCGGTCGTTTGAATCAACCAGGGGCTCAGGTCGGCGGCGGCGATGGCCGGCCCGGTGGCCAAAACGCTGGCCCGGGTGATGATGTTTTCCAACTCGCGAACGTTGCCCGGCCAGGGGTAGTGCAGCAGCAGATCCTGGGCGTCGGGCCGCAGGATGGCCGGCTCGCGGTGCAGGCGTTCGGCCGCTTGAGCGAGAAAATAGGCGGCCAACAGCGGAATATCTTCGCGCCGCTCGCGCAAGGCGGGCACGGCCAGCGGCACGACGTTGAGCCGGTAGTACAAGTCCGCGCGGAAGCGGCCCGCGGCCACCTCGGTCGGCAGATCGCGGTTGGTGGTGGCCAGCACGCGCACGTCGACGGCGATGGTCTGGCTCGAGCCGACCCGTTCCAGCGACCGCTCTTGGAGCACGCGGAGCAACTTGGCTTGCAGGGGCAGCTCGATTTCGGTGATTTCGTCGAGCAGGATCGTGCCGCCCTGGGCCAGCTCGAAGCGGCCCGTGCGGGCGCTGTCGGCGCCGGTGAACGCTCCGCGCTCGTGCCCGAACAGCTCGCTCTCCATCAAATGCGCCGAGAGGGCGGGGCAATTCAAACTCACCAGCGGCGAGTCGCTGCGGGGGCTGGACTCGTGCAATTGCCGGGCGACCAGTTCCTTGCCGGTGCCGCTTTCGCCGGTGATCAGCACGGTTTCGCGGGTTGCGCCGACCTGCGCGATCCGGGCTCGGAGCGTCTGCATCGCGGGGCCCGCGCCGATCATGGTCAGCGATGTCTGCCCCGTCGAGCGGAGCGGCGCCCGCTGGTCGAGCATCCGGCCGTGCTCGACTGCCCGGGCCACGAGTTGCTCGAGTTGATCCGCGCCGAACGGTTTTTCGATGTAGTCGAACGCCCCGCGGCGCATCGCCTCGACGGCCGAAGCCACCGTGGCATGCGCGGTGACCATCAGCACCTGAGCCCCGTGCGGGCGGTGCTCCAACTGGCGGATGAACTCCAGGCCCGACATGCCGGGCATCTGCAAATCGGTGATCACCACGTCGTAGCTTTCAACTCCGACCCGGCCGAGCGCCTCGATGGCGCTGGAGCAGGCGTCGACCTGGTAGCCGGCCTGGCGGAGAACTTCGCTCATCGACTCGCGGGCCTTGGCGTGATCGTCGACGACGAGCACGCGCAGGGCGGCATCCGTGGTCCCGCGAGCAGGAGCAAGGGGTTGTTTGCTGCTCATGCGGCGGCCTCCAGGCGTCGGGCGTGGGGAATCCGCAAGGTAAAGGCGGCGCCCCTTCAGGACAGTTCGCCGCCAGGACGTCGCCGCCGTGGACGTCGGCCACGCGATGAACGATGGCCAGTCCCAAGCCGGTGCCGCTGCTCTTGGTGGTGTAAAACGGTTCGAAGGCCCGGCGGCGGGTCTCTTCGCTCAAGCCCGGCCCGCTGTCGGTCACTTCGATCTCGGTGCCGTACCGTCCGCTGCACGCCGTGAGGTTGATTTCGCCGCCGTCGGGCATGGCTTCCAAGGCGTTGAGCACCAGATTCAGCAGGGCCCGGCGGAGCATGCCGTAATCGGCGCCGAGCGAGAGCCCTTCGGGAATGTCGACGAATTCCTCGATGCCTTGGGCTGCCAATTGCGGAGCGAGCGTGTCGAGCACGTCGTCGATCAGTTTGCGGATCGGGAATGTGCGGACCTGCGGCTGGCGGTCGGACGTGAAGCTGAGCAAATCGTTGACCGTCGCGTCGAGGGCCACGAAACCCGCGTCGATCTTGTCGATCACGTCCAGGCTGCCGCGATCGTCCGAGACCCGGCGGCGAAGCAAGCTGAGGTAGAGCGTGATCGGGACCAGGTTGTTGCGGACTTCGTGGGCGATGTGCGAGGCCATCTGCCCCAGGTCGGCCAGCCGGTTCTGCCGGGCCAGCTCGCGATTCTTGACTTCCAACTCGTCGGTCAGGCGGCGGACCTCGGCCCAGAGCGTTTCGTGCGTCTGTTTCAGTTGCACGGTGGCGGTGCTCCAGGCGGCCAGCACGGACTTGAGGTCGGCGGCCTGCTCCAGCGGCAGGATCATCGGGTCGGCTTCGAGTTGGCTCATGTTGAATTCAACTTTCCGACGAAAGGTCCAAACAGCGGCGCGGGGCGGTGGCTTCGGCCGCGTAGGCGCCGCACGGCGCCGGCGGTGTGCAAACGGGCCAGGCTGTTGACGGTCTGGTCGCGGCGGCGGACCATGCTGGCCTCGGCCGCCTGGTCTTGAGCGGCAATCTCCGCCAGCAACGACTGGCAATCGGCCGCCAAGCGGGCGCAGCGCTCGCGATCCGCTGCGCTCGACCAATGCCGGGCCGCCGGGTCCTGCTTGCGAAACGGGTCGAGCGCCCGCTCGGTCGATTGCAGGTCGCCCAGCAGCCGCTGCTTGCCGGCCAGCAGCGTGAGCAGCGGCCCCATCTGTTCGGCGTCGATCAGCTCGAGCTGCCGGCGGCCCAGATCGCGCAAGCCGATCAGGGCGGCGTGCCGCCGGCGGATCAGTTCGGCCAGTTGTTCGGTTTCGGTCGAGTTCATCGGTGCGCTGATAGGGTTGGCAAGCAGCAGGCGCTGCGTCTCTGGCCGGCTCGGGCGATTACAGTTTTCCCATCCAGTCGAGCAGTTCCTTCCATTCGCGGCGGCTGTAGATCGTGGCCTCGGCGAACGAGGCGTTGGGGTCGATGCGGTCCAGCACGGCCTTGGCCTGCTGAATCGTGCCCCGGGCTTCGCGGGGCTTGTTGAGTCGGCGATAACAGGTGGCGATCTGGGTGAAAGCCTCGAGCACTTCGGGATCGTGCTGATAGCGGTTGGTGGCGGTCGAGTAGGCCCGAATCGCCTCGTCGTCGCGGCCCAGCTCGACCAGGCAGGCTCCGGCGGCGAAATACGAATTGCGCAACAGCAACTTTTCCAGCGGGCTGAGCTCCGTCTGTTCCTGCCGGCGGTTGAGCACTTCTTGCGTCTGCTCGTAGTAGCTGATCGCCGTTTCCAGGTGCTGCTGAGCTTGCTTTAGGTGCGCGATCCGGGCCGTCTCGACCGTATCGGTCGTGGCTTTTTCTTGCGGCACCTTGGCCGCCTGCTGACAGCATTCGGCAATCAGGTAGCGGGCTTCGATCGCCTGCCGCGAGTCGGGGTAACGGGCGACGGCCTCCTCGAGTCGTTCGATCGCCTCGCCGTGACGCCCGGCCGCGGCCAGCAGCTTGCCCAGCGCGAACAGCGAATCGCGCCATTCCTTGCTGTCGGGAGTCAGCAGCTCGCCGTTCAGGTTTTCGCGGAGCAGGGCTTCGGCGGCGGCGACGTCGCCTTTCTCGGCGGTGGCGCGGGCTGCCCAGAGCCGGGCCTGAAAGCTGGCCGCGTCGTCGGGATAAAACTCGATGCACTCGCCCAAGGCCAGCAGCGCATCGTCGATCCGGCCGAGGGCCAACAGGGCCTCGCCCAGATTGACCAGCGCCAGCGGCCGGCGGCGGCGGAGCTCGTATTTCAGATATTCGTCCAGCGCCGCCACGGCCTGAGTGAAGCGGTGGCCGGCCAGGTACGACTCGGCGCTTTGCCAGACGTCGTCGGGATAGTTACGGGTGGTGAACTCCAACTCGGCCAGCTGGCCAAAGACCTGGCCCGCCTTGCGGTACTGGGCCCGGCCCCGGGCTCGCATCTCGTCCGCCTGCGGGTGCGGCAGCGACTCGGCCGCGTGCAGCAGGCTGCGGGCCCAGGAACGATAAGTCTCGGCCGCCAGGCGGACGCACTGGGTCCGGGGAAACAGCGGGAACATGGTCTCAGTCAACCCGACCGCGTTTTCATACTGCGCGGCGTCGACGAAGTGCTGGTAGTCGGCCAAAACCCGGCCGCGAAATTCGGCCGGCGGAATCCAGGGATTGCTGAACTCCGGCGTCTCGGGAATCACCGCGAGCATCCGCCGCAAGGCCGTCAGGGCCTGCTCGTCGCGCTGGGCTTCAAGCAGCAGATCGGCCACCTGCAGACCGGCCGCGATGCCCTCCGGCGAATCGCGATACAGGTCCCTCGTCCGCTCGAACTGCGCAACAGCGCCGCGGACGTCGCCCGTTTCCAGCAGGCAGACGCCGATCAAGTACATCGACTGGCGGATCGCCCGATCGGCCAGCGGGTCGTCCTGGGCCTTGCGAAGCGTCTTCATCGTGTCGTCGTACCGCTTCTTGACGGCCTGCCGGTCCTCGGCGGTCGACTGCTGGTTGAGCTGGTTCTTGGCCTCGCGGGCCGCCCGCAAATCGATCTGCCCGCGAAGCAGTTCGGCTTCCGGCCGGATGAAGGCGTCGGCCGGAATCCGGTCGAGGGCTTTGGCACAGGCGGCGAAATCGCCGAGCTCCCACTGGAGCTGGGCCTGGTCGAGCAGGCCCGTCTCGCGATCGCTGACCGAAAGTTCCGGATCGGCCAGGAACTCCGCGGTGTGCTCCATCGCTTTGTGCAGATCGGGCTCGGGCGCGTGCCGATAGGCCGTGCTCAGTAGCTTGTGGATTTCGGTGGCTCGGTCCGGGAGCTCTTCCAGCGCCTGCTCCAGGATCGGCAAGCTCTCGGCCACGCGGCCTCCCAGACACAAGCTGCGGCCCAGGAGCAGCGCGGTGGCCGGTTCCAAGGCGCGGGCGAAACCCCGCTCGCGCGCCACTTCCAAGTGCCGAGCCGCCAGCAGGAAGTAATCGGCTCGCTCCTGGGCCCAGAGCTCGTCGGCCTCTTCCGCGGCCACGACGCCCAGCACGTAGTCGGGGCCACCCTGCTCGGCCGGCGCAGCTTTTGCCGGTCGACGGAATCGACCAGCCGCCGGGCCTCGGCGTAGGCGTGCTCGTCGAGCGCATCGAGTGCGGCGGTGAGCGTCGGCCGTTCGACCGGCGTTTCGCGGCGGCGCAAGCCGAGTTGCGTCTGCAAGACGGCGAGCGGGCTGACCACCAGCAGCAAGAACAGCACGACGGCAGCCGCGACTTTCTGCCCGCGCGAACCGCGCAGCCAGCGCGCAAGCCCGCCAGCCGGCCGCTGGCCGGCGGCGATCCGTCCTGGGGTTTGTCGGGTTTTGCGATTTTCGTGCTCATGGGTGGCATCCGTGCCGCCGCTGGCGCACTGCAAGGGTCGAGTTGCCTGGCGTCCTGCCGCGGACCAAGGATGAGCTGCCCGCTGCGGCCGAAAGCCGCGCCGCCCACCGCCGGTCGCGAAGACCTGCGCGGGGCGCGCGTCAGAACGCTAAGCTACAAAATGGCGGGGGTTTGTACCTGAAACCAGGGCGCCATGCAATGGCACACACCCGCGTGCGGCAGCGGAGCGCCGCCGGCAAAGAGAGAGGCGGCCGCGGACTTTAGTCCAGGCCGCCAGCCCGGGGCTGGGCCCGGTTTTCGGTCGCCACGACGGGCGCCGCGATCTGCTGCATGATCCAGCGATCGACGTCCGCCAGCATGTGCGTCGTCAGATCGTCGCCGCAAGGATACTGGCGCAAGCTGATCGACATGCCGGCGGCATAGATCAGGCGCAAATCGGCGCAGACTGCCGGCGGGGGATAGTGGCCGCTATCGCGCCCACTCGCCAGCAAAAAATTCAGCCGCCGCACGGCCTGCAACTGGGCGAGCGGCCGAAAGCCCGTCGGGAAGGGGCCATTGATCGAAACGGCCCCCGCGAAATGGTGGGGCAAAGTGAGCGCCAGGCGAAAGGCCATCGTCCCGCCCGCCCCGAACCCGGCCAGATAAACGCGGTCGGAGTGGATGTTCCACTGCCGCCGGGCCGCGGCGACCGACTCAAGCGCGCGGTGCTCGGCCAACAGGATGTGATCTTCGTCCTGACTCCAGCTGCAGCCCAGCCGGCCGGCCGCTTCGTCGGGCTCGACCGTGCCCCGCGGGGCGACGGCCGCGTAGTTCCGCAAGCTGATGAACGGCATGATCCGCTTGAGCTGCCGCTCGTCGTCGTTGGCCCCGTGGAGCCAGACAATCAATGGATAGGCATAGTTCGGCTCGTAGTGCAGCGGGGCAAACTGGGCGCAGCCGCTGGCGGCGCGAAATCGTCCCGCTTCGACCTGGCTGCCGTCCGGCTGGGGCCCGGCGAAGTGCGGACCCGCCAGTGGTGAACCAGCCGGATGCGTCTCGGCCAGCTCCGCGGCCTCGAACGGATCATCCTCAGCGCCGAAGTAGGGCCCGATGCGATTCATGGATCTTCCAGCGGGGGGTCGGGAAACAGGCCGCCAGCATGCTTGCGGCGGCGGGCCGATCAGCCCGAGGGCTGCGCGCCGAACCGGAGCAACCAGCGGTGCGGCGCCGTCGGGCGCGGTGAGCAGCGTGCAAAATCATCTGCAGCCAGAACTCGGTCGCGGAAACTCCGCCGGAATGAAATCCATTCGGGAATCTTCAGGTGACGAATCGGCCCGGCAACTTTGCCTCCGGCCGATCGCTCCACGGTGGGACTCTAACCCAACAAATCGCAGCGTGTCAACGCCAGAGGCGGATCGCCGCCGGCAGGGCCGATCGAACTGCGCCGGCCATGCACGATCCGCCCGGGGCAAAGATCGCACTCGCCAATCCGGCCTCGGGGGTCCTCAAGTCAAGCCGGCCATGATTTGCACCAGCTCTTTGACCGCCGCCACGCTCTTCTGAAACTGGGCTTGCTCGGCCGCGGTCAATTTGAGCTCGATGATCCGCTCGACGCCTCCCGAACCCAAAATCGCCGGCACGCCGACGTAATATCCACCCACGCCATATTGCTTGTCGCAATACGCGGCGCAGGGAAGCAACCGCTTCTTGTCGCGAACGACCGCTTCGACCATTTGCGCCGTGGCCGCGGCCGGGGCGTAGTAGGCGCTGCCGGTCTTCAATAGGTTGACGATTTCGGCGCCGCCGTTGCGCGTGCGGTCGACGATTTCGTTGAGCCGTTTTTCGTCGAGCAGCTGCTGGATTGGAATGCCGCCGACCGACGTGCAACTGGGGATCGGGACCATCGTATCGCCGTGCCCGCCCATCAGCAGCGCGGAGACGTCCTCGACGCTGACGCCGAGCTCCATCGCCAGAAACGTGCGATAGCGGGCCGTATCGAGCACGCCGGCTTGGCCCAGCACGCGCTGGGCGGAAACTTGCTCACCTGCCAGGCCCGCTGGACCATCGCGTCCAGCGGATTGCTGACCACGATGATCACCGCTGCGGGACTGTTGGCCGCCACTTGCTCGGCCACGCTGCCCACGATCTTGGCGTTGGTCGCCAGCAGGTCGTCGCGGCTCATGCCCGGCTTGCGGGGAATGCCCGCGGTGATGACCACCACCTGGCTGCCGGCCGTGTCGGCATAATCGTGGGTGCCGACGATCCGGCTGTCGAAGCCCATGATCGGCGAGGCCTGCATCAGGTCGAGTGCCTTGCCGCGGGGCATGTCGCCGGTTTGCGGAATGTCGAGCAGCACGACATCGCCCAATTCGGCGGCGGCGCACCAGTGCGCGCACGTCGCACCGACGTTGCCTGCTCCGATAATGCTGATCTTGGGACGGCTCATCGCAGAAATTCACTCCCGGCGGATAACGTGGACGACCAACGACGCTTTGCTAGCGAGGCCGCGACGCGCGGCCGGCGAACGACGCGCGGCGTTCAGAGCCCGGGCGCCCGTCGATTGCTCGTGTGTAGGGCACCAGGGGGTGGCCCGTCAAGGGGCCGGTGCCCGGTCGTGACCCGGAGCGCGAAACGAGCGCCCCGGCGGACAAAACCGGCGGTTTCGAGCCCGGCGAAATCCGCCCGCCGCGCGGCTGACCTAGCCCGTCCGGGTGCGGAACCTGGTACCGGTTCACTCTGAGAATCAGATTTGCAGGAAAACTTCCGACCGGCTGCTAGAATCGTGGCATGGATAGCAAAGCCTGGAAACCGAAATTCACGGCCGGGGCATACTTGGGGCACGGGGGACTGGTGTTCCTAGTTGCCCTGATCTGGGAACTCATCGCTCCCCGCTACATAGACCCTGAGACGGCGCACGCCGCAACCGTCGTCCTATTCGCCGTATTCTTGACGTGGAGTCTGGTCATGCGAGTTTCCAGGCGGGGTCGACGCGAAAAAACGCAACGACCCAGGACCGGAGCCCCGTAATTTGACAGTCGCCGGGCCCGATTTTAGAATCACAAGTCTGTAACTCTTCCGACAGCAGTTGCGAGTGCGGAGAACTGAAACCATGAAGAAGGCCGAGTTGAAGACCTACAAGGCCCAGCTGCTGGCATTGCGGGCGCGCCTCCGGGGCGACGTCGATGCCATGGCCAACGCGGCCCTCAAGAAAACGCGCTCGGAAAACAACGGCGACCTGTCCAGCATGCCGATCCACATGGCCGACCTGGGCAGCGACAATTTCGAACAGGAATTCACCCTCAGCCTGATGCAGACCGAAGGGGGCACGCTCGAATCGATCGAAACCGCTCTTGAGAGAATCGAGGACGGGCAGTACGGTCTGTGCGAAGAGTGTACCCAACCGATCAGCAAGACCCGGCTTAACGCCATCCCCTATGCTCCGCTGTGCATCAAGTGTGCCCAGAAGCTCGAGCAGTCCTGACCCGCGGTGCAGGCAGCGCAGGCGTTGCCAATCGCGCTTGCCGCTAGGGCCGGCGGGACCGCAGCGCAGACAGTGGGGCGGCCGGCTGCTGGCGCCATTCGCTGCTGAACGGCCCGCCGGGCTGGGGCACTGGGCCACATCGTACTGGGCCACATCCGCTTCTGGGCGAGGGTTGCCATGAGCGCCGTTCCCCGCAATCGCTACGTGATCTTTCTGGCGATCGCCGTCGGCGGCTGCCTGATCGATCTGGCCAGCAAGAGCTGGATCTTTGCCCGGCTGGGCATGCCCCATCAGCAGCCGACCGAATGGCTCTGGGACGGGGTCTTCGGCCTCACGACCAGCTTGAACGAAGGCGCCCTGTTCGGCATCGGCCAGGGCTGGACGCTGTTTTTTTCGGCCCTCTCGATCATCGCCGCCCTGGGCATCGCTTACTGGCTGTTCATGGCCGGCGCCGCCGCCGACTTGCTGTTGGCCATCTCGCTGGCGCTGGTGACGGCCGGCATCTTCGGCAATCTGTACGATCGCGTGGGCCTGCCCAAGTTGCAGTGGGCCAACGGCGCGCCGGTCTACGCGGTCCGCGACTGGCTCGATTTTCATCTGATTCGCTGGCCGATCTTCAATCTGGCCGACAGCTTCCTCGTGTGCGGCGCCGGACTGCTGATCTGGCACGCCTTCCGCAGCGAAACGCGCGGCAACTCCGAGCTGCCGGCCCTGCATTCACCCGAGCCGGCCAGTTCGTCGCCCGCCCGCTGAGGGAAGAGGCTTGAGTCCTGAGGCTTGAGGCTTCAGGACAGCCAGCCGATCCAGCCGGTACCAAGGGCGGGCCTCGGCAAGCATTTCCAGCTTTAACGCTTGTTGCGCACAGCCGTTGCGCTATTTCTGCGGGCGGCTGCCAGGGGGCCGGTGCCGAGCGGGCGCTGCAATTTCTTGTTCCAAGCTGGCAGGTCCACTAGACTTTTGGGCAGACAAGACCAGCGGTCGCGCCTTCCTTCGGCCGGGAGCGCGCTGGATGTTTGTCCGGTAGGTCGGCCTGCGACACCCGGCAGAGGTGCGCAAGGCGGCGCTGGCCCCCCTGTGGAACTACGATCGTCCGTCAGGAGGTGGCACTTCTCTCCAATTCTCTAACCAGCGAGGCGCTTGGGCAGGCGTTGCGATGGCAACGCCGGCTGCCGGGACTTCGAGCCGGCAATGCTCCGGCTCACTCGCTGCCCAGCAGGGGGCAACGTCCGATGAAACTCTCGCGTACAGTCGCCTATGCCGTTCAAGCTTGCTTGCAGCTGGCCCAGTCCAGCTCGCAACAGCCGGTGCCGTGCAGCCAGTTGGCCGCCGACGGCCACATGCCGGAGCGGTTTCTGCTGCAAATTCTGCGGCACCTGGTGACCCACGGCATCTTGCACTCCACCCGCGGCGTCGAGGGGGGCTACATGCTCGACCGCAAACCGGACCAGATCTCGCTCTTGGACGTGATCGAAGCGATCGAGGGCCCGCTGGTCGCCAATCTGCCGGCGGTCGAAGGGGCCACGTCCGAGCTGTTCCACGAGCGACTGCGCGACGTGCTGGACGAGATCACCAGCAGCACGCGGCATCAATTGTCGCAGGTCAAGCTCTCGGCGCTGCTGCCTGTCGACGGCCCCGAGCACAGCGCGGCGCATCCCGCGGCGGCTGGCGTCTGAAGCGCGGCGGCGTTTGAAAGGCGGCGGGCTAGAGCGGTCGCCACTGCCGCCGGGCCAGCTTGGCCTGGTCGAGCAACTGCTCGAGTTGCCGCCGTCGCTCGTCGAGCTGGATCCAATCTTGCCAGGAGAAGTCCCGCGCCTGTTTCGCGCCTGCCAGGTCGCGCTCGATCTGCGACAGTTGCTCGCCGAGCGATTCGACCTGGCGCACCGCCTCGCGATGCGGTTCGGACGAGCAAGAACACGAACCCGAACGACGTGAGCAACACCGCCTGCAGGCCGACGAACTCCAGGGTTTGCGTTTGACCGGCCGTCAACTCGTGCGGCCAGCGGACGCCGCAATGCTCGGAGACGAAGAAGCCCGCCAGGGCCGCAGTGCCCGCCAAGGTCCAGACCGCGCCCCAGCCGATGTCCAACAGCAACACCGCGAACAGGGCCTCGACGATATACCACTCGTTCGGAGGCGAACCCCAGCCGCCGGTCAAAGCCGAAAAGACGGTGCAGCAGAGCCAGCCTTCGAAGCAGAGGATTTGCGCGCGTGCTCCGCCGCCATGCCCCGCTTGAGCAGCACCAGGTTCACAAGCATCGCCACGTTGAGCACGCCGCGGTGATCTGACAGCCCCGGGCCTCGGCCCAAACGAAGAACCACAGAAAAACCAGCATCCAGAACTGGATCGTCAGGCTGAACAGCACCAGCCGCCGCGTGGCCCTCAGCCGCGCCGGCGTGGCGGCGGCGTCGGCCGGCAAGAAGTGCCGCCACACGCCCGACCAGCGGTCGGCGCTGCGGCTGGCGGAATTCGATTCGCGGTCGGCTGCGGTCATCAGGGCACAATCCTGGCGCTCGTCGCAATTGGGACAATAAGCAACTCTAGCTCACAAGCGGCCTGAACCGCCGAGGCAGGCGGCCAGCGCTCGCCGCAAGGTCCACGGTTGCCGGACGTTATCGCGAGCAAGGGCCCGGGGCGCCGGGTGCTAGCCCACCGTGGGCAGGCGCGGCCGGAGGTCACACTCGCCGGCCTCGTGCAGCGGTTGGCCAGGCGGCAATGGACCTGCTACAATCCATCAGCCCGCGTTGATGCCTTGGCTCGGCAGACTCCACGACCTTGGGAGCACGGCAACGAGCAATGCCCGGCGACGACGGCGTAATCCGAATCGATGCCGGCCCGCAGCCCGGGCTGCGGCTGAGCCGGCGGCAGGCCCTGCAGCGCGGGGCCCTGTGGGGCGGCAGCTGTGCCGCCTGGACGAGCCTGCTCGGACGGTGGGCCGCGGCCGACGCGGCCGGGCCGCCCAAAGCCGGTGCGCGGGCCAAATCGGTCATCCTGATCTTCAATCCCGGGGCCCCCAGCCATCTGGACCTGTGGGATCCCAAGCCCGAGGCCGATTCGGCGGTCCGCGGCGAGTTTTCGACGATCGCCACCCGGACGCCGGGCGTTTTCGTCTCGGAGCTGATTCCCGAGCTGGCCGCCCGGAGCGAGCGGTTGGCCATCTTGCGGAGCGTGTCGCACCACCACGGCGGGCACAACTCGGGCATGTACTGGTCGATCGTCGGCCGGCCGTACAAGCGCGACGATACCCAGATTCATCCTTCGCGGACTGACATCCCGTGCGTCGGCGCGCTGACCGGCTGGCTGGCCCAGCGCGACGGCTACTCGGGTCCGTTGCCGCCGTACGTGATCACGCCCAAGCCGACGCACGACGCGCCTTCTTCACGCCAGGCCAATCGGGCAGTTGCCTGGGTTCGAATTTCGATCCCTTCGTGCTGAATGCCGATCCGAACGCGGCGAACTTCCAGCTGCCCGGTCTCGACGCGCTGCCGGGTCTGGACAGCGCGCGGCTCGCCGAGCGCCGCGCGGTGCTCGGTCAGCTCGATCGGCACGAGCGGTTCGGCCACGAGGAGATTTTCGACCAGCTCGACCAGCTTTCCGCCCGGGCGGCGACGATGGTCACGAGCGGCGCCGCCCGCCGGGCCTTCGACCTGACGCAGGAGAGCGATGCCACCCGCGAGCGCTACGGCCGCAACACCTGGGGCCAGTCGCACCTCTTGGCCCGGCGGCTGATCGAGGCGGGCGTGAAATTCGTCACCACGACCAATGGCCCTGGCATCGCTTGGGACACGCATCTCGACAATTTCAACCGGCTCAAGACCACTCTCGTGCCGCCGATGCAGCAGGCCTTCGTCGCGCTGCTCGACGACCTGGCCGAGCGCGGCCTGCTCGACCAGACGCTGGTCGTGTGGATGGGGGACTTCGGCCGCACGCCCAAGATCAACGCCCAAGGCGGCCGCGACCACTGGCCGCAGTGCTATTCGATGGTCCTGGCCGGGGGCGGCATTCGCGGCGGCGCGGTGGTCGGCCAGTCGGACAAGACCGGCGCCTATCCGGCCGTCCGCGCACTCGCGCCGGCCGACGTACACGCCACGATCTTCGCCGCGCTGGGCTACGATCCCCGCGGCGTCAGCTATTCCACGCTCGACGGCCGGCCAATGCTGCTCAGCGAAGGCACGCCGATCGCCGAAGTGCTCTGAGAGTGCCTGGTCGCGGCGCCGCGGGACCTGCGCGGGCACGCGTCAATCGCTCTCGTCGTCCTCGTCGCGCACGTCCACGCCGGCCCAGTCGGCAATCTGCGCCGCCAGCCAGGCCGAGTCGTCCGGCTGATCGGCCGCCAGGGGGACGGTTTCGGTTTCGTCGGTGCCCGGCACCTCGACGGCCAGCAGCGTGCGCCAGGTGTCGTACTCATGACCCGGCCGGGGCACGCCGTGCAGCCGGATGACGGCTCGAATATTCTGCCGCTCGATCTCTTCGGTCGATTCGCCGACGACGGGCTGACTGGCCGTGATCGCCAGCGCTCGTTTGCCCAGGCGATAACGGGTGGTGCGGAACATGGCGGTGGCCAGATAAAACCCGGCCACGAGAGCGGCCGATTGCAAAACGACCAGCAGCACGCCGCCCGACCGGATTTCTTCGCCCGACCACCAGCCGAACAGCGTTACCGCCGTGCCGTAGCCGCAAACAGCCCACAGCACGCCGATCCACAGCCAGGCCGCCAATCGGCCCCGGCCCGGGTAGCGCGTGCAGCACAGTTCGCGGCCGGCGGCCGTTTCGCGGAGAGCCCAGTCGGGCGGAGCGGTCAGTCCAGGATGGTACGCCGTCATAGTAGTTCTATCGCCAAAACACGCCTGCCGGTTCGGCTCACTATGGAAAGAATAGTTCGATTTGGCCGATCTGGCCAATATCAGCAGGGCCTCTCGGGAATCCCGTCCCGCACCCCGAGGGGGTAAGGCACCCGGCCCTTGGCAGCCAGCAGGCCGCCCGTTACGCTCGACGACATGCACAGCTCCGCCGAATCGCACGGCCCTGCCGAATTGCAGAGCCCTGCCGAACACACAATCAGCTTTCAGCGCCGCGACCTGGCGGCCCGGCTGCAACTGGCGCTGGCCATCGTTCGCGAGGCGGGGCAACTGACGCTGAATTACTTTCGCCGCCCCGACCTGGCGGTCGAATGGAAACAAGACGCCACGCCGGTGACCATCGCCGATCGGCAGGCCGAGCAACTGCTGCGCGAGCGGATCGGGCAGAAGTTTCCGCACGACGCGATCTTGGGCGAGGAGTTTCCCGAGCAGCCGGGCACCAGCGGCTTTCGCTGGATTCTCGATCCGATCGACGGCACCAAATCGTTCGTCCGCGGCGTGCCGCTGTATGGCACCCTGATCGGGGTCGAATACCAGCAGCGGAGCGTGCTGGGCGTGATCTACATTCCCGGCCTGGATGAATGCGTCTATGCCACCACCGGCGGCGGCGCGTGGTACGAGCGCGGCAGCACGGCCCCCAGCCGGGCCCGCGTGTCCGACCGGGCCACGCTGGCCGAAGCGCTCTTCTGCACCAGCGACGCGGTGACCTACCGCAAGGTCGGCCGTCAGGCGGCGCTCGAACGGCTCGAAGCCGCCGCGCTGCTCAATCGCACCTGGGGCGATTGCTACGGATATCTGCTCGTGGCCACGGGCCGCGCGGAGCTCATGATCGATCCGGCCATGAGCGTCTGGGATGCCGCCGCCATGCAGCCGATCCTGGAAGAGGCCGGCGGCACGTTCACCGATTGGCAGGGCCGGCCCACGATCCACTCCGGCGAGGGCATCGCCACGAACGGCAAGATCCTGACCGAAGTGCTCGCCCTGATCCGCGGTCCGCGGACCGACCCCTGATGTTGCTGGCCGCAGTTCAAAACGACGCGGTGCAACACGCCGCCGCCCAAGTGGACATGGCGGCCACGTTCATCGAACTGGGGGCCGTGCTCGTTGGTTTGGCCATTCTGGCCCGGGTGGCGAGCAGTTGGGGCATTCCCTCGATTGCGCTCTACCTGCTTGGCGGCCTGGCCTTCGGCAATGGCGGAATCGCCCCGCTGAAGTTCAGCGAATCGTTCGTCCACTTGGGGGCCGAAGTCGGCGTGGTGCTGCTGCTGTTCATGCTCGGGCTCGAGTACACCGCCCGGCAGCTGTGGAGCCAGCTGCGCGGCGGTCTGCCCGCCGGGCTGGTCGACCTGGTGCTGAACTTCGCCCCCGGCATCGCCTGCGGATGGCTGCTGGGATTCGGACCGCTGGGTGCGCTGCTCCTGGGCGGGGCGACCTACATCTCGTCGTCCGGCATCATCGCCAAGACCCTGGCCGATCTGGGTCGGCTCGACAATCCCGAGACGCCGCTGGTCGTGTCGGTGCTGGTGATCGAAGATCTGGCAATGGCCATTTATCTGCCGCTCGTGGCCGTGGTGCTCAAAGACCAGGGCTGGGCACAGGCCGTGGTCTCGGTGCTGATCGCGCTGGCGCTGGTGGCGGGGGTGTTGCTGGCGGCCTTGCGGCTCGGTCCGAGGCTCAGCCGGCGGCTGGCCAATCGCGGCGACGAGGTCGTCCTGCTCTCGACGCTGGGGCTGGTGCTGCTCGTGGCCGGCATCGCGCAGAAGCTGCAAGTCTCGGCGGCGGTCGGCGCGTTTCTGGTCGGCCTGGCGCTGTCCGATCCCTTGGACCATCACGCCCGGCGACTTGTCGGGCCGCTGCGCGATCTGTCGGCCGCGATCTTCTTTTTCTTTTTCGGGCTGGAGATCAATCCATCCTCGCTCGCCGCCGAATTGCCGATCGCCGCGCTGCTGGGCGCCGCGACGGCCGCCACCAAGATCGCCAGTGGCGGCTGGGCCGCCCGCCGGGCCGGACTCGACGCCGCCGCCGCCCGCCGAGCCGGCGTGGCCCTGGTGCCGCGGTGCGAATTCTCGATCGTCATCGCGGGACTCGGCGTCGAGGCGGGCCTCGACCCGCGGTTGGGGCCGCTGGCCGCCGCGTACGTGTTCATCATGGCCCTGGCCGGACCGATCCTGATGCGGGCTGGCGACTGGTTTGGTTCGCCGGGCGAGCGTGGCAAGCCGCAGGACTCGCCCGCCCACCTCTAGTAAATCGAAAGACCACGCTCATGCCCCCGCGCACCCTCAGCCGCGAGCAAGTCCGCCGACTCGACCAGCGGGCCAGCGCCGAGTACGGAGTACACGGCATCGTGCTGATGGAAAATGCCGGCCGCGGCGCGGCCGAGCGGCTCATCGAGTTGGGCATTGCCGGCCCGGTGGTCATCTGCTGCGGGCCGGGCAACAACGGCGGCGACGGCTTCGTGATCGCGCGGCATCTGGATCTGCGCCGCATTCCCGGTCGCGTGCTGGTCTGGGGCTCGCCAGGGCAGGGGACCGGCGACGCGGCCGTGAACTACCGCATCATCGAGCGATCAGGCATCCCGATCATCACCATGCCGCAGGAGGGAGACGTCGCCGGAGCCGTCGCCCGCGAGTTGGCCGGCGCCGCCTGGGTGGTCGATGCCCTGCTGGGGACCGGCGCCCGGGGCAATCCGCGCCCGCCGCTGGCCGCGGCCATCGCGGCGATCAACGCGGCCGGCATCCCGGTCCTGGCGGTCGATCTACCCAGCGGCCTGGACTGCGATACCGGCCAGCCGGGCGACCCCACGATCCGCGCCGCGCACACCTGCACCTTCGTGGCCCACAAGCCGGGCTTCCTTGAGCCCGGTGCCAGCGACTACACCGGCGCGGTGACCGTCGTCGACATCGTGCTCCGCGCAAGCTGCTGGAAGAAATGTTCGCGGCATCAGCGGAAGCTTGAGCTGTGTTCGGCAGGCGCGGCGGAGCTCTCCGCATGCAGAGCCGGCGGATCGGTCAGAAACGCTGCACTTGACCCGCTTCGACCGGTCGGGCTAGCTTGACCAGCGGGCTGGGGGCAATCCAAGCGGTTCGGCAAGGGAATGCCAGATGCGATCGGCGATTCTGGGTGGGCTGTTGTGCGCTGCCGCGGCTTGGCCGGCGCGCGGTGAGGAGACCGCGCCAAAGTCAGTCAAGCTGCTGCCCGACGAGCCCGTCGTCGGCGAAAAGCCACTCTTTGGCGACGGCCCTACATTCGGCGAACAATTGCGAGCTGCCGGCAAGTTGGGCACCACGGACGAAACAACGCCGCCGGGCGGGGCCACAGCCCGGCCTGGACCGCACGCGAGCGACCCGGCCGCGACGTACCTGGCGATCGGTTTCCTTTGCACCCGGCGGGGCCAACTCGACGAAGCGATCGTCTATCTGTCCCGCGCCGTCGAGCTGTCGCCCGAGTCGCACCTGGCGTATCTCGGCCGCGGTGCCGCCTGGTGCCAGCAGCGCGATTTCACCAGGGCCATCGAGGATCTGGATGAGGCGATCCGGCTCCGCCCGAGCGAGGCGACGGCCTACCAATGGCGGGCGTCGGCTTGGTGCGGCTTGCGCAGCATCGAGCGGGCGATGAGCGATGCCGACGAAGCAGTCCGCCTCAGCCCCAAATCGGCCGAGGCCCACTCATTGCGGGGCAGTTTGTGGACGAAGCGCCGACAGCTCGACGAGGCGATTGCCGATCTCGACGAGGCCGTCCGGCTCGCACCGGGCAGCGTCGAGTATCGCCGGACTCGGGCTGGGGTCAATTTCCAGTTCCGCAGGCTCGACGAAGCGGCCGCCGATCTGGACGAAGCGATCCGGCTCGATCCCCTCGACGCAGAGAACTATCGCTCGCGGAGCATCGTCCGGACCGCGCTGCACAACTATGACGGCGCCGAACAGGACTTTGATGCGGCGCTCGCGCTCGAGCCGACATCGGCCCAGATCTGCAACGCCGTCGCCTGGGAATTGGCCACCTGCCCGGACGGGGGCTACCGCAACGGGCTGCGTGCCGTCCAACTGGCAGCGTTGGCCTGCGAGCTGGCCGAACGGCCGCAGGCCGAGTACTACCTGACGCTGGGCGCGGCCTATGCCGAATGCGGTGATTTCGCGACCGCCCAGCTGTGCCAGGACAAAGCGCTGGATCTGAATCCGGACGCCGACGACGTCCTCAAGGGCCTCAAAGCCGCCATGCTCTACCGCCGCGGTGAACCCTATCGGCAGTAGGGCCGACTCGTGCGAGGCGCCCACTCCGGCAGCTGGACGCGCCCTGTCTTTGCCCTGCAGCGGTTACAATGGCGGAATGCTCCGCCGGACTGCCAGCGCCGCCCTAGGTCGCCACTGCGCCACGCCATGGCTGTTGCCGTTGGCGCTCCTCGGTTGCTGGAGCTGCCAGTTCAAGAACTCGTTCGACTACGACTGGGAACGTTTTCGGCAGAGCGTCGCCGACATCCGAGCCGGCAAGTCTCACGAGCTTCACTTCTACGACACGCACGATACGGACGGGCTGCTGAAAAGCGTCGCCGGCCTTCCGGGGATTACGCGTGTGTCCTTCGAGCATTCGGATGTTACCGCGGCGGGGTTCGCTGCGGTGGCGACCTTGCCCGAGTTGGAGGAAGTCCACTTTTACGACACTTGGAACCACGACGATCGCTGGCTCGAAGCGTTAGCAGCGAGCCAAACCCTGGAAGCGATCCGCGTGGAGGACTCGCTCCGCCCCCATTTTTTCAGCGTCCCGAAGCTGCTGGCCCTGCCGAACCTGAGAAAGTTAAGACTCATCGTGGTCGTGCCCGTGGGGAGCGATTACGACGGTATTCCAGCTCAACGCTGGGCCAGCTCGGCGCTCCGTGACCTCGAACAGGCCACGGGCCTCGAAGAGCTGGAGCTGGGGGGACCGTTCGAACAGGAGCCCGAAAGGCTACTCGAACTGCAGGAAAAGCTGCCGGGCTGCAAAATCAGCGTGGTGCAATGGCAGGGGCACGAATATGTGCTGAAGCCCGTCAGCGAGCTGTCTGCGCAATGAAGCATTGGGTACGAAGGCGATTCACTCCGACACGGGCGGCTCGTACTCGAAATCCTTCCACTTCATGGGGCGGCGGAAGGGCTCGATGCGGAGCGTCACTTCGCCATCCTGGAAGATGCGCACGCTGCCGTTCGATTCGCTCACGGCGATCGCCACCGCCTTGGTCTTGCGGCTGATGGCGGCGGCGGCCCAGTGCCGGGCGCCCAGGCCCTTGGGCAGGGTGAGGTTTTCGGCCGGGGCGTCGATGTAGCGGGCCGCGGCCAGCACGATTCCCTCGGCCGAGACGACGATCGCGCCGTCGAGCTGGGCGATTTCCTTGATCCCTTCGCGCACCCGGGGATCGTCCAGGTCGCGCTCCTTGCGGCTGTAACCGCGAACCGGATCGAACCCGGTCGGGTGGCTGCTGGCCAGCACCTTGCGCGAATCGCCGACGACGAACAGCGTGCCGACCGGCTTGCCTTCGCGCCCTTCGCGGCCGATCGCCACGGCGATATCGACCACGGTTTTGAGCGTGTCCAAAGGGACGCTGGTTTCGAGCTGCCGCAGGTCGCGGGCCGTGAGCTGGCCGAGGTGCTCGCCGAGGTGGACGACGCTGATCGAGTCCTGCGATTCGGCCTCGAAGCCGCTGTAGATCGCCACCACCCGAGCGCCCGGGGCCAGGATGTCGTCGGCCACGCTTTCGAGCAGGGCCTGGGTGAGCTTTTCATAAACCGGGGCGTCGGCCATCTTCAGCACCACGGTCGCAAACCCGCGATCGGCGGCGCCCACGACCTGCGCGTTCGTCGGCTGCGACCAGGATCTTGGCGCCAGCCGCCAGTTGCTGGAGCCGGTCCCAGTCGGCCACGTCGTCGACCAGAATCAACAGCGCGTCCGCCTCGATCGCCGCCGCCAGCTTGACGGCGGTGTCGAACAAGGTCAGGAACTGATCGTTGAAGCGGAGGATCGGCACGGCAACCAGCGCGACGGGAGCGGGACAAAAACGTGGCGCGCGGCCGGCTGCCGCGGCTTCAGCGGCAATCGTAGAAAGTTTGCCCCGGGTCGACAACCGGACAATTCGCCCGTTTTTCGAGGGGGGACGGCAAATGCTTCGCAGCCCAGCACCCGCGGCCCACGGCGCCCAGGCCCCACGGCATAAAGCGCTCCGGCCGCGCGGCCTACAGACAACCCTCGTCGTCGGCATCCGCCGAGTTGCCGGCCTTGTCGGGCGGCTCGAGCTGCGAATCGGAATCATTACCGATTCGACAGGCTGGCAGATCGAGCAGTGAGGGCTTGTCGGCCACTTCGAGCACGATCCGCTCGGGCCTGGCCCGGGCAGGATTGGCCGGGACTGGCTTGGGTTGGGCCGATTTGGCCGGCTGCTGCTGTGGTTTGCGCGGCCCAGTGGGCTTGGTCGCCGGGCGTCGGCCTGGCGATGCGGGTTGTCGCGGCCCAGAGCCGACGGCGCGGTCAGCCATTTGGCGACGTCCGGCTCCGTGGTCCGCAAGGCCTTGGGCGCCGCCGGTTCGCCGTGCGAGTCGCCCGCGAGCGGCTGGCCCGCCTTGCCGGCCAGGGGCGCCGGCGGGGCAGATGGGGCATCGCCGAACATCCGCGCGTCGTACAGCGCCAGGGCGTGCAAACCGTGCCCCAAGGGGCCGATTTCCCAGGTGTGGTCCTCACCGCTGGCCAGAATGCCCACCAGGTACTCGACCGCCTTGACCACTTGCGGTTGCCGCAGCTCCTCGTCGGAAAGCGAGAACGACAGCCATTCCAGGATGTGGCCGGTGGTCTTCAGCCGGCGATCGACGTCGGCCCTGGCCTCGCGCCGCTCGAACCACTTGGTGCTGAAGCTGCCGTCGGGGTTCTGCAGCCCGAAGGTGTAGCGGTGATAGTCGTTGATGAAGATCTGGGCTCGGCGAAACTCCCCCTCGACCGGCTCGCCGCGCTTGATGCGTTTGTTGACCGCGTAGCTCAGGCCCATCAGCCGATGGGTGCCGCCGCAGGCGGCGCCGCGGATCGGCTGCTTGAGCTCTTCGGCGATCAGCCGCTGGATCGACCAGGTTTGCCCGTCGCGGCTGTGCCAGGTCTCGTCGGAGTCGAGATAGTGCATCAGGCCGATCAGTTTGAAGGTCAATTCCTCGCCGGCCTGGCAGTCCTGCTTTTCGCACTCGATCAGGTCGCGCAGGGTGAATTTCTTGCCGAAGACCAGCATCGGATAGTCGGGCGTCAGGTGCGATTGGGCCAGGATCGCCAGGAATTGGCCGAAGTGCCCCTGCACGCCCGGCCCCTTGCGGGCTACGAGCTGGCCGCGATCGAGGTAGAGCATCTGCTCGCCCTTGCAGGTGCCGTTGTAGCACATCCAGCCGATGGCGCTGACCTTCGGGCCGCCCGGTCCGTTCTGGTAGAGCTGCGCATCAACGCCATAGGCGATGATCTCGTGCATGATCTCCCAAGCGGTGTTGTCGCGCGTGTTCTGATGCTTGGGATAATAGGCCTTCAGCACCCGGCGCAGCTTGTTGTGCAGCGCGATCTGCTGCGGCGTGAGCGGCGGCGGCCCGGCCGACTCGACGTCCGACGCAGTTGCCGTGCTGTCTTCGTCGGCGGTGGCCGGAGAGACAGCGTGCCGGCCCGGGCGATGCCCCGGCTCCTCGGCCGGATCGAACGCCGGCAGCACGACCTTAAAGTCGAACGTCGGCCGTTCGTCTTCGCCCGCCGACAGCCGACCGTGGACGCCGGCCAAGACCGCGATCGACCCGCACAGCACCCATGACCAAGCGGAACGCACCATCACAGAATCACCATCAGAGATCGACCAGTGGAGCGGCCGGCGGCCCGGTGGACGCGGACGACTCCAGCAGGATGTGCCAGGAACCCGTCGAGAGCATGCCGTTTGCTGGCAAGCGCCGCCATGATGCCTTCGAGTAGTCATATCGGACCGGCGCGGGTCGCGGTTTGACCACAGTTGGCGAGTTTCGAAAACCGCGTCCAAGCCGGGCGGACTGGGGGAAATAGCGCCTTTTCAGGTCGACGCAGCTTAAACCCGGGCGGCGCGGTCGCGCCCCCCGCAAGTGTGCGGGAGGCGATTGCCAGCGACGCGTCGCTAGCGCAGCCGGCCGTGAAAAAAGATTGACAGCAAGGCTGGCATGAGGTGCGGCTGCGTGGCGCCACCGGCGAGCCGCTGGTCGACGACAAACTGCCGCGCGGCCGGGCGCTACCGCCACATGTTCTTGAAACGATCGACCAGCGAGACGGGCGGGTCGGCCGTGGTTTCGCCCTTGGCGTAGGCCCGCCAACGATTGATGTCGGTCCCGTAGTCCTTGCCGCTGACCTCCTTGAGCGAAGTGGCCACGCGGAACTGGATGGCCGGGTTGCCGTCGGTCAGGCACTCCGCCAGATTGCCCACGCTCGAAGGGTCGTGCGTTTTGCCCACGGCCCGCGCGGCGGCCAGTCGGACGTCGAGGTCGGTGTCGCTGGCCAGCACGCCCAGCAGAATGTCGGCCGCCTCTTTGCCGCCGCGACGGCCCCAGGCTTCGCAGGCGGCCAGGCGGACGGTGCTGTCCGAATCGTTGATCGCGGCCTTGAGCACGGTGCTGGAGACCGGCGTGTTGTAGAAACCGAACGTGCGGATGATGTGCCGCCGAATGAGCGGGTCCTGCTCGTTCTGGATCTGCTTGTTCAGGTCGTCGCAGATCTTGACCTGCTGCTCGGGCGACTTTTTGGCGGCAGTTTGCTGCAGTTCGCGGAGCATCTGAATGCGCTGGGCCGGCGTGGTGATGCCGACGGCCGCTTCGGGCACGGGATCCCACGGCCAGCGCCAGCCGGAGCTGGCCGTGCGGTGGCGCAGCCCCAGGCGACGAGCAGAAGCAGAGCGCTGGCCCGCGCCAGCAACTGGGGGCGAAAACGCGGCATGCCGTGAACCGAAAAGCCGAGGAGACAACGCGAACGGAAAACGGGAATTGGGAGGCAGACTATAGCAAAGCCCCCCCAGCCCGGCCAGACGAGTGTCGCGGGTCTGGGCGATCCTGGTCTGCGGTAGCTGCGGTCCGGAGAATGGCCGCCGGGGCGGCGCCGGCCGTCTCCGGCGGCGGATCGCCGCAGACCGGTTCAAGTCGTTTCCGCCGAACGACTTGCAGGCCGTAAACCGGGCAGCCCAAACGCCATCCGGGGCAGATTCACTGCCGGCTCGGAAACCTCGGGGGTCTGCTGGCAAGCCTCCAAGACCTGCGCCCCGCGGCGAATTACCTTCCGACAGGGCCCGGCAGCGGCGAAGCGCTGGGCCGCGGCCACCGAGCCTATTCCTTTTGCTTGCCGGCACCTGATAATCAACGCCTGAGCCGCGCCGCAGCGCCGTGGCTCGCCACCTCCCAATCCCCAGCACACGCGGTCAGAGGATCTTGCGATGGGTCTGCGCTTGGAAGTCATCCAGTTTTTCGACGAGTCGAACGATTCGCTCTTCGCCCGCGTGCCCGAGAGCGGCACGGCCGACATCAAGCTCGGCGCCCAATTGATCGTGCAGGGGAACCAGGAAGCGGTCTTTTATCGCGACGGCAAGGCGCTCGACACCTACGGGCCCGGCCGGCACACGCTGACCACGGCCAACGTGCCGATCCTGACCCGGCTGCTGACGATTCCCTGGGAGAAGTCGCCGTTCCAGGCGG
The DNA here is from genome assembly GCA_963828155.1 of uncultured Planctomycetaceae bacterium. Lineage (GTDB taxonomy): Bacteria > Planctomycetota > Planctomycetia > Pirellulales > PALSA-1355 > CAWCAX01. The sequence continues at coordinate 134,489 of CAWHDQ010000001.1, read as the reverse complement.
CCGTCTATTTCGTCGGCAAGCAGACGTTCCTCGACCAGAAATGGGGAACCAAACAGCCGATCACGCTCCGCGACGCCGACTTCGGCATCGTGCGGCTGCGGAGCTTCGGCAAGTTTTCGTTCAAAACGGTCGATGCGCACAAGCTGATCGAGACGCTGGTCGGCACCCAGGGCCGGTTCACCACCGACGCGATCACCGATTTTCTCAAGGACCTGATCGTCTCCCGCCTGACCGACGTGCTGGGCAAGCTGAACGTCGGGATGCTCGAGCTGGTCGGCCGCTACGAAGAAGTCGCCGCCTCCACGCGGACCAAGGTGGCCGACGACTTCACCAAGTACGGCCTCGAGCTGGTCGACTTCTTCGTCAACTCGATCACGCCGCCCGAGGAAGTGCAGAAAGCGATCGACGCCCGCAGCTCGATGGGCGCTGTCGGCGATCTGAACGCCTACATGAAGTTCCAGACCGCCAACAGCATGTCGAAGATGGCCGAACGGGGCGACGGCGGCGGAGCGATGGGCATGGGCCTCGGGGCCGGCTTCGGCATGATGATGCCCGGCATGGTTCGCGACGCGATGGCAGCCGGCACGCCTGGAGCCGCGCCGGCCGCGGCACCGGCTCCAGCCGCCCGGCCCGCGGCAGCCGTTGCAGCGGCCGCGGTGACGAGCGGCGCGGCCCACGCGGGGCTCGACTTTGCCGACCTGGCGGGTGATGCACCCGACGTGCGGCAACTGGTCCGCGGCGTGGTCACGGCCGGCGGCTATGCCCTGGAAGAGTCCGGCGACACCTGGCGGGTGACGCTGCCGATCGGTGCTCTGAGAAAGCAGGTCGTGCGAATCGGCTTCGGCCAGAACGACGACGCCGGCCACCCGATCGTCACGTATTCGTCGACCTGCGGCCCGTTCAACGACAAGAACGCCGGCGCCTTGCTCCGCTACAACACCAAGATGATCCACGCCGCCTTCGCGGTCGAAACGCTCGAAGGCCGTGACATGATCGTGCTGCGGGCCAACCAGATGGCCGACACGCTCGACCCGGCGGCCGTCGCCCGGGTGCTGCCCGCCATCGCCTGGCAAGCCGACAAGGTCGAAGAAAAACTCGTGGGCCGCGACGAAAACTGATCCGCCGGCCCCTGGGACTCGACCTGTCTTGCAGCCTTCCGCAGCGCGCATTGGCCCGGGCGAGCCTGCCCGCCGGTCCGCGGCCGATTCCGGCGCGGCGGGCCGTTTGGCTGCGCTCGCCTGGCCCTGGCTGCCGCTGGCGCTGCTCGCGATTCTGAGCGCGGGCCAGGTCGCGCTCGACCCCCGCACCCGGCAATTGGCCGTCAATACGCTCCGCGTGACCGGCGGCGTGGTGGGGCTGAGCTTGCTCGTCGGCGTGCCGCTGGCGATTCTCCTGGCCCGGACCGATGCCTGGGGTCGCCGCGCGGCCGCCTGGCTGCTGACCGTGCTGATGCTGCTCCCGTTGTACTTGCAGGCGGCCGGCTGGCAGGCGGGCTTCGGCCTGCAAGGCTGGTTCACGCTCCGCTCGGGTGGTCACGCGCTGCTGCAAGGCTATGCCGCGGCCATCTGGATTCACGCCGCGGCCGCGATTCCCTGGGTGGTCGTTATCGTAGGCTTGGGACTGCGGCTGGCGGAGCCGGAACTGGAAGAGCTCGCCGCGCTCGACTTTCCGCCGCTGGGCGTGCTGACCCGCGTCACGCTGCGGCGGGCCGCCCCGGCGATCGCGGTGGCCGGCATTTGGGTCGCGCTGGTCACGGCCGGCGAGATGACGGTGACCAATTTATTTCTGGTGCGAACGTACGCCGAAGAGATTTACACACAGATCGCCTTGGGCGGCGAGCCGGGCGTGGCTCCCTTGAGCGCCGCTGCCGGTGACGCTGGGCACGGCCTGGCTCATTCTGGGCGGATTGTTGCTGGCCGCCGAACTGGCCCGGCATGGACGGCATCCCAGCCACGAGAGCCCTTATGTTTTTCAGCTCGGGCGGTTTCGCAGCTTGGGCAGCGCCGCCGTTTGGGGCAGTGTGCTGCTGTTGGCCGGCGTGCCGCTGGGCAATCTGATCTACAAGGCCGGTTGGCAGGCTAAGCACACGCCCGGCGGCTGGGAGAAGTGGTGGTCGTTTGGGCGCATGTTCGAAGTCATCAAGACCGCGCCGGTGCGCTCCGGCGCGAGTTCGGCTGGACGATTCTCTTGGCCGGGCTGGCCGCAGTGGCGGCGCTGGCCGTCGGCATCCCGCTCGCCTGGTGGGCCCGGCGCGGCGGTTGGCGGGGCGGAGCGGCCTGGGCGGTGGTGGCGTGCTGCCTGGCGCTGCCCGGCCCGATCATCGGGCTGTCGCTGATCTGGCTGTTTCAGCAGTCCGACGCGCCGCTGGTCGTGTATCTGTACGATCGCACGGTGCTGGCGCCACTGCTGGCCCAGTGGATTCGAGCCTTGCCGCTGGCGACCGTCGTCGTCTGGTACGCCCTGGCGACAATCCCCCAGGTGCTGCTCGAGTCGGCGGCGGTCGACGGGCTGTCGCCGTTCCAATCGCTGCTGCGAGTGGCGCTGCCGGCCCGGCTGCCGGCCGTCGCGGCGGCGGGCTGCCTGACGTTTGCGATTGCGGCGGGCGATCTGGCGGCGACGATCCTGGTCGCTCCGCCAGGCGTGATGACGCTACCCACGCAGATCTTCAACCTGATCCACAGCGGCGTCGACGACCTGGTCGCGGGCGTCGCGCTGACGCTGATTTTGGGTTACGCCCTGCTGGCGGCGGTGGTGATTGCGCTGGCGAAGCGGGTGGGGCGGTAGAATAAGCGGTAGAAAGCGACCATCGCGACATTCTCGCTGGCGGCATGATCCTTGAATCACCTTGGCCTGCTGTCTCGGCCATGCGATGCTGGAGGAAGCGATACGAGCCGGCTGCGGGCGCATTGGGCAGATTGAGATGGGCGCCAACGCCGGGAACAAACACCCTCACCCAACCTCTCCCTGAAAGGGAGAGGGGTTTGATCGAGACATGGGCACGCGCTGTTTCGTTGTCGCTGCAGTTCTTGCCGCCGCCGGTGCGAATGAAGCATTCGCCGTCGAGCAGATCGCGCTCCGCCGCGACGGCAGCGAGCAGCACATCGCCGGCCGGGTGCTGGTCAAGGCGGCCGATGGCGGGCTGTTGGTGCAGACGACCGACGGCGAGCTGTGGGCCGTGCAGCCGGACGAGCTGGTTTCCCGGACCAGCGACGACGATCCGTTCGCGCCGCTCTCGCGCGAGGCGCTGCAGCGGCAACTGGCCCGGCAATTGCCCCAGGGATTCGAGTTCCATCAGACGCAGCACTACCTGATCTGCTATACGACGTCGAAGGAGTACGCGGTCTGGTGCGGGTCGCTGTTCGAGCGGCTGTACCGGGGCTTTACGACGTATTGGTCGCACAAGGGGATCAAACTTCGCGAGCCGGAGTTTCCGCTCGTGGCGGTGGTGTTTGGCGATCGCCCGTCGTACGTCAAATATGCCACGCCCGAGCTGAAGGACGGAGCCGAGTCGATCATCGGCTACTACAGCCTGCAATCGAACCGGATCACGATGTACGACCTGACGGGCGTCGAATCGCTTCGCGGTCCCGGCGATCGCCGCGGCTCGGCGGCCCAGATCAACGCGATGCTCGCCCGGCCCGAGGCCGAGCCGATGGTGGCCACGATCATCCACGAGGCGACCCACCAGATCGCCTACAACTGCGGATTGCAAACCCGGTTTGCCGACATCCCGGTCTGGATGGCCGAGGGGCTGGCCGTCTACTTCGAAACGCCCGACCTGCAAAGCCCCAAGGGCTGGAAAAGCATCGGGGCGGTCAATCGCTCGCGGCTGGTTCAGTTCCAGGATTATCTGACGCGCCGGCCGCCGGGTTCGCTCGAATCGCTGATCGTCAACGACAAGCGGATGCGCGATGCGCGGGAAGCGGCCGACGCCTACGCCGAGGCCTGGGCCCTGAACTATTACCTGATCCGCAGCCATCCCAAGCAGTACGTGGCTTACCTCAAGATGCTGGCCGAGAAGCAGCAATTGCTGTGGGACGATCCGGCCACGCGGCTCAAGGAATTTCGGGCCGCCTTCGGCGACGATCTGGCCAAGTTCGACGCCGATTTTCTGCGGCAGATGCAGAAAGTCCGCTAAACGCGCGGCGGCAGGCTGGCGCACGCGCGAGGCGCTGCGACTTGGTTCGCCCGCGGGCGAGCGGTACATTGACCCAAAGCGGCAGATGCTTCGCTGCCGCCGGCCATCCTTGCTTTCCGCCGCAGGCCCTGCCATGAAAACCGCTCTGCTTGCCGCTGCGCTGGTCGGAATTACCGTGCCTGCCGCGGTGGCCGATCCCCCCGGGCCCAAGGCACCCCAGGCCGAGCAGGGCGGGGCGACGCGGGACGACCAGCGTCTGGTGCCGGCCGACGCGCCGGGTTTCAAGCGAATCACGCGGCCCGTGATCTGGGAAATGATGTTCGCCGACGGCATCACGGCCAAGGAATATGCCGCCCAGCTCGATGCCTTCGAGATCGAGCTGGCCGCGGCCGACAACAAGGGCCAGGTGCAATACGCCACGCGGCTCTCGAGCCCCAAGCCCGAGCGGCACAGCGGCAAGCTGATCGACGACACGCGGGTGATGATCGAGTGGAAGAACGGCGACCTGGTGGCCTTCGACCGCAAGTTCTTGACCAAGGCCGGCATCGCCGCCGGCAACAAGCGGATCCTGCATTTTTATCCGCCCGCGGCCGAGCGGCAGTTGTACGAGCTGGAGCGGGCCTACGCCGGCGCCGACGCCCCCGACGTCGTTCGCACGCGGTTCGGCATCCGCGAAAGCGAGACGGACAAGACCTCTCCACCGAGCTACGAGTTCTACGTCGTCGAACAGGAATTGAAGGAGAAAGCGACGCCGGGATCGTCGGCGTCTGCCCGAAGCCAAAAGGAAAAATAGTCCTAATTTTCTCCCTTGCGAGTCGCTCGTTTCATGGCTGAGAGTGTGATCCTCCTTTCGATCCCGGGTCTGCGCAAGCAGGATTTGGGGCAGTTGCCGACCTTGGCCCGAATGGTCGCGGCCGGCGGCGTGGCGAACCTGGTGCCGAGCTTTCCGGCCGTGACGTGCCCGGTGCAGGCCAACATGACGACCGGCCAGTTGCCGCGGCGGCACGGCGTGGTGGCCAACGGGTTCTTCTGGCGCGACAAAGGCCGGGTCGAGATGTGGACGGCCTGGAACGATTGCATCGAGCGTCCGCAGATTTGGGACTTGCTGGCCCAACACGATCCGTCGCTCGGCACGGCGGTTTGGTTTCCGCTGCACAGCAAGGGGGCCGAAGCCGACCTGATCTGCACGCCGGCCCCGATCCACAATCCCGACGGCTCGGAGTCGCTCTGGTGCTACACCCGGCCGACCGAGCTGTATGGCACGCTCCGCGATCGGCTGGGGCATTTTCCGCTGCAGCATTTTTGGGGGCCGCTGGCCAATATCAAGTCGACCGAGTGGATCGCCCAGTCGGCGCTCTACGCGGCACAGGAATATCAGCCCCGGTTCTTCTATATCTACCTGCCGCACCTGGACTACGCGGCGCCAGAAGGCCGGGCCCGATTCGGCGGCTGCGCGGCAGCGCTGGTCGATCTCGAAGGCGTGCTCGCGCCGCTCGTGGCCGGAATCGACGCAGCGGCGACCGCGGCCTACGGCGAACCGCCGCTCTGGTTGGCCGCCAGCGAATACACGATCGTGCCGGTCGATCATGTGACGTATCCCAACCGCGTGCTCCGCGAGGCGGGCTTGCTCGCCCTGCGCAATGAGCCGGATGGCGAGCACCTGGACGTCGTCGCCAGCCGGGCCTGGGCCCTGGTCGATCATCAGTTCGCGCACGTCTTCGTGCGCGAGGCGGCCGACGTCGCAAAAGTGGCCGACCTGTTTCGCGGGCATCGAGGGCATCGCCGAAGTGCTCGTGGGCGACGAGTTGGAGCGGTACGGGCTCGACCACCCGCGCTCGGGCGAGATCGTGCTCGTTTCGCGGCCCGACAGTTGGCAGGCCTATTACTGGTGGCTGGACGACGCCCGGGCGCCGGCTTTCGCCCGGACGGTGGATATTCACCGCAAGCCGGGCTACGATCCGGTGGAGCTGTTTTTCGATCCGGCGACCAAGAGCATTCCCCGCGATGCGACGTTGGTCAAAGGCTCGCACGGACTGCCGCTGCGCGGCGCCGCCCAGCGGGGCGTGCTGGTCGCCTCGCAGGGCGAGCGTGCTGCCGGGCGAATCGCTGGCCGATACCGACGTGTTCGAGCTCGTTTTGCGGCAGTTCGGAATCTAACGCGATGTTCGAGCACGCCCCCCGCTACCTGGTGCCCTTCGATCCGAAGCGCGTGCCGCACCGCTTTGCCGACGTGCTGATCATCGGCGGCGGGCTGGCCGGCATGCGGGCCGCGCTCGAGGTCGATCCGGGGCTGTCGGTGCTGGTGGTCAGCAAGGAAAGCCTCAAGCACTCCAACAGCGCCTACGCCCAGGGGGGCATCGCCGGCGTGATCGATCCCGAGGACTGCTTCGAGGATCACATCGCCGACACGCTCCGGGCCGGCGGCGACCTGTGCGACGAGCAAGTCGTGGAAATGGTCGTCCGCGAAGCGCCGGCCCGGATCGAGGAGCTGGTGCGCTGGGGGACCCACTTCGACGAGAATGCCGGCGCGCTGGCCCTGGGCCGCGAAGGCGGGCACAGCCGCAAGCGGATCGTCCACGCCCTGGGCGACGCGACCGGCAAGGAAGTGATGCGGGCCGTCATCGAGCGCACGGCCAGGCTGCCCAACGTCGAGATGTGGCAGCACGCCTTTACGCTCGATCTGCTCACGCCGGATGGCGTCTGCCGCGGCGCATTGGTCTGGAATGCCCAGCACGGCAAGACGTTCGTCTGGGCCAAGCAAACGATCCTCTGCACCGGCGGAGCAGGGCCAAGTGTATCGCGAAACGACCAATCCCGACGTCGCCACCGGCGACGGGCTGGCGATGGCCTTTCGTGCCGGCGCGGAAGTCCGGGACATGGAATTCATGCAGTTCCATCCCACGGTGCTGTACATCGCCGGCAGCAGCCGCAACCTGATCACCGAAGCGATGCGCGGCGAAGGGGCCCACCTGGTCGATCGCAACCATCACCGCTTCATGCCCGACTACGACAGCCGGGCCGAGCTGGCCCCGCGCGACATCGTGAGCCGGGCGATCGTCACCCAGATGGAAAAAACCCGGCATCCGAACGTCTATCTCGACCTGAGCCATCTCGATCCGCAGTTGGTGCGGCGGCGGTTTCCGGGCATCGCGGCGATTTGCGCGGAATTCGGAATCGAGATTACCCGCGACCGGATTCCGGTCCGGCCGGGGGCGCACTACATGATCGGCGGCGTGACGGTCGACATGGAGGGCCGCACGACGTTGCCCGGCCTGTGGGCCGCGGGCGAAGTGACATCCAGCGGCCTGCACGGGGCCAATCGGCTGGCTTCGAACAGCCTGCTCGAAGGATTGGTTTACGGGGCCCATGCCGGCGCCGGCGCGGCCCGGCAGGCGGCCCAACAGGCCGACGATTTTCGGGCCGTGCCGCTGGCCAATCGGCCGCTGGTCGACGCGGGCGAGCCCCTGGATCTGGCCGACATCCGCAATTCGCTCAAAAGCCTGATGTGGCGGGCGGCCGGGGTGCGGCGGACCGGCAGCGAGCTGGCCGAGGCGGCCGACAACATCGACGGCTGGTGCCGCTACGTGCTGGCCCGGCAGTTTGCCGATCCCAGCGGCTGGGAACTGCAAAACATGCTGACCGTGGCCCGGCTGATCATCGCGGCGGCGCTGGAGCGCGAGGAAACCCGGGGGGTCCACCTCAGAACCGATTTTCCCGCTACGGACGACCTGCACTGGAAGCGGCGGATCGCCCTGCGGCGGGATTTTTCTGAGCCGGCGGCTCGATCCATCGCCCCCCGAGGTGCGTAAAAACTGGCGAGAGGCGTAGCTCTGGACAGGGGTACGGTGGTCAAGGTACCTTTCTAGGGCCCCCTAGCCCTGGAACTGCGCCGCCAGGCAGTATCGCCTTGCGGCGTGAGGACTTGGCGACCGGCAACACGCCCGCGGGTTGCCGGCCGAAAACGGGAGCGAGTTGCCCTGCGGCACCCGGCCTGTTGGCTGCCCGCTGCCCCGCAGAGGTCGGGGACCCGCCTTGGGTACCCGGTCTGCCTGGAGCGGCCTCCCGCGGCGCAAGCCGCAGATGCTACCGCGGCACCATCGGCAAGTGCCAAACGCGTTTTGAGACCGAGCCAGCCGAGCGGCTCGTCAGGCGGGTTCCCAGCGAACCTGCCGGCGGCCGAATTCGAGCGACTTGGAAGCTGCCTGCGTCCCGCTTTCCGCGTGAGCGTTTTTCCGATCCCCCCGAGCGAGAGAATCCCAGCATGAGCGGCGAGCACGGCCCGGCCATGATCGAGGCCATCGGACTTTGCAAGTACTACGGCGACTTTGCCGCGGTCGAGGACGTCTCCTTCAGCATCCCGCAGGGGCAAGTCGTGGCTTTCCTCGGCCCCAACGGGGCCGGCAAGAGCACGACCATGAAGCTGCTCACCGGCTATCTGGCCCCGAGCAAAGGAATGGCCCGGATCGCCGGTCACGACATGACGACCGACCGGCTGGCCGGCAGTGCCCGGCTGGGCTATCTGCCCGAAAACGGGCCGCTCTATCCCGACATGACGCCCCGCGGCCTGTTGGAATTCTTTGCCGACGCGCGCGGCCTGGTCGGGGCCCACAAGCGCGAGCGGCTGGACAAGGTCATCGACCTGTGCGCCCTGAGCAGCGTGATCGGCAAGCCGATCGGCAAGCTGTCGAAAGGCTATCGGCAGCGCGTCGGCATGGCCCAGGTGCTGTTGCACGAGCCCGACGTGCTGATCCTCGACGAACCGACCGCCGGCCTGGACCCCAACCAGATTCGCGACGTCCGCAACACGATCCGCCGGCTGGGCGAGAGCAAGACGATTCTGCTGTCGACCCATATCCTGCAAGAAGTCCACGCGATCGCCAGCCGGGTCGTGTTCATCAACGAAGGCCGGCTGGCCTACGACGGCCCCGTCGACGGCCTGGGCCAGGACCTGGACGCACGCTTCCACGAATTGACGGCCAACTAGCAGTCGCGCGTCCGGCCAACCCGACGCCAGCCGCGGGGCGAGCGTCGGGGGCCCCGGCACGCCACACCGCCCATGCTTTCCAGTTGATACCAGCGAGCCCCCCGAACCGCCTTCCCCAGCAAAGCGGACCCATCGAGCCATGAACCCACACGTCATCCGGGCGATCTTTCGCCGCAATTTCATCAGCTATTTCAGCAGTCCGACGGGCTACGTCTTCATCTGCGTATTCGTCTGGCTCAGTTCGATGGCGGCCTTCTGGCCGAACGAGTTCTTCAACTCGAACCTGGCCAATCTCGACCAGCTGAACCGCTATCTGCCCTACATTCTGCTGATCTTCGTGCCGGCCATCACGATGAGCATCTGGGCCGACGAACGGCGGCAAGGAACCGACGAGCTGCTGCTGACGATTCCGGCCGACGATTTCGACGTGGTGACGGGCAAGTACCTGGCGGCGGTGGCGATCTATACCGTTTCGCTGGCCTTCTCGTTCATCTCGAATCTGTACGTGCTGTCGATGGTCGGCTGGCCCGACTTCGGGCTGTTGGTCTCGAACTACGTCGGCTACTGGGTGGTCGGCATCGCGATGGTGGCGATCGGCATGGTGGCTTCGTTCCTGACGGGCAACCTGACCGTGGGCTTCGTGCTGGGCGTGCTGTTCAATGTGCCGCTGGTGTTCGCCGGCTCGATCGACGTGATCGCCCAGAATTCGGACGTGATCGCCACGGTCGAGAGCTGGAGCATCGCCAGCCAGTTCCGCGATTTCTCGCGCGGCGTGATCAGCCTGGCCAGCGTGGCCTACTTCCTGGGCATCGTGGCCCTGATGCTGTACCTGTGCATGGTGCTGATCGGCAGGCGGCACTGGCGGGGCGGGCGCGACGGGCAGGGGGTGGCCCTGCACTACCTGGTGCGGTTCGTGGCGCTGCGTGGCCATCGTCGCCTCGATCGACTATTTCCTCTGGCACCACAATCGCGTGCGGGCGGACATCAGCAGCGAATCGCTGGCCTCGCTCTCGCCGGCCACCCGGCAGTTGCTCAATAAGATCGAGCCCAAAAGCCCGATCAAGATCTACGCCTACGTCAGCAAGGACATGCCGGAGAACTATCTCCAGAGCAAGCTCAACCTGCTCTCCACGCTCGACGAGCTGAAGGCCGCCGGCGGCGACAAGCTCGAAATCCACACCTTCCTGATCGATCCCCTCTCGGAACAAGCCACCAACGCCGAGCAGCAGTTCAACATCCGGCCCGAACGGGTCGAGGGCCGCTTGCGCGGCTGCGCACCCCGGAGGAAGTCTTCCTGGGCGTGGCGGTCACCTGCGGGCTGGACAAGGTCGTGCTCCCCTTCCTGGGCAAGGGGCTGCCGCCCGAGTACGAGCTGATGCGGTCGATCAACACGGTCAGCCAGCAAAAGCGCAAGAAGGTGGGCGTGCTCACGACCGACGCCAAGCTGTACGGCGGCTTCGACATGTCCAACATGCAGAGCTTCTCGCAGACGCCCAATCAGCTGATCATCGACGAGCTGCAAAAGCAGTACGACCTGGTCCAGGTCGATCCGAACACCCCGATCAAGGACCGCTACGACGTGCTGCTGGCCGTGCAGCCCTCGTCGCTGTCGCCCCCGGCGATGGAGAACTTCATCCACGCGGTGAAGAACGGGCAGCCGACCGCGATCTTCGAGGATCCGTTCCCGGCCCTGGCCCAGGAAGTTCCCGGCACGATGGCCCCCAAGCAGCCGCCGGGCGGCATGAACCCGATGATGATGCGGCAGCCGCCGCAGCCGAAGGGGGACATCGGCAAGCTCTGGCGGACGCTGGGGGTCGATTTCAACGGCGGCAACGTGGTCTGGCAGAACTACAATCCCTACCAGAAATTCCGCGACTCCGGAACGCCCAAAGAGTTCGTGTTCGTCGAAGACAAATCGATGCACGAGCCGTTCAACGAATCCGACCCGATCTCGTCGAAAATGCAAGAGCTGCTGTTCCCCTTCCCGGGATCGATCCAGGGCGTGAGCACTTCCCCGCTCAAGTTCACGCCGCTGGTCACCGCCACCTACAAGGAAATTGGCGTGGTGCCATATGACCAGATCATCACCCGCGACTTTTTCGGCAGCCGGCTGAACCCCAATCTGGCCTACGTCGAGCAATTGACCGGCGAGCGGTACGTGATCGCGGCCCGGATCACGGGCAAGCTGAAGGCCGACAACCTGCCGATGTCGGACAAGACGGCCGACGACGACGAGGAAATGGCCGACGACGATCACGATCACGCCGGCCACGATCACGCCGGCCATGACCACGATCACGGCGATCACGATCCTTCGGCGCACGGCCCGATGCCCCACGACGCGATCCATGCCGGGCTGAAGCCCCCCGGCGGATCGGCCGACGATACGCCGCCCAGCGGCGAGATCAACGTGGTGCTCGTGACCGACATCGACTGCTTGTACTCGGTGTTCTTCCAGATCCGGCAGCGCGGCGCCGACGAGACCGACGAGATCCAGTGGCGGATGGAGAACGTGCCGTTCGTGCTGAACGTGCTCGACTCGCTGGCCGGCGACGAGAGCCTGATCGAGATTCGCAAGCATCGCCCCGTGCACCGCACGCTGGAGAAAGTCGAGGCCAAGATCGCGCCCAAGAACGCCGCAGTCGACGAAGAGCGGCAGGCCTTCAACAAGAAGTTCGAGGCCGCCAAGGCGAAAGCCGAGAGCGAATTCAAAAAGAAGATCGACGAGCTGCGTAAGGAAAACAAGGGATCGATGACGGAAGAATTCATCCAGCAAATCGCCATCGCCGAACGGGATGGCCGGCAGCGGCTGAATCAGAAAATCAAAACCCTGGAACGGGACCGCGACCGCGACGTCGAGCAAAAGGTCCGCGCCGCGGCCAAGGAAATCCACGCCATTCAGGACGAGTACAAGCTGCAGGGCGTGCTCCTGCCGCCGATCCTGCCCTTGGCCGTGGCCTTCTTCGTGTATTTCAACCGCCGGGCTCGCGAACGCGAAGGCGTGAACAAAGCCCGCTTGCGGTCCTAAGCGCAGGCCGCTGTAAATCAAACCACACGGCAAACGATCTCGAGAGCCAACCCGGCAGCGCAGCCTGCCCGATCCGGGAATACGACAGGAGCTGGACGTGAAAGACAATCAACGCACCCTGACCTATCTGATCGTCGCGGCCGTGGCCGTGGTGATCGCCTGGGAACCCTGGAGCCGCCGGGCCGAGTCGACTGCTCCCAAGGAAAAGACCGGCAAGCTGTTTGCCGGCTTCGACGACCCGTTGGCCGCCGCCAGCATGCGGATCGTCAAGTACGACGAGGACACCGGCAAGATCCACAATTTCCAGATCGCCAAGAACGAGGGACTGTGGTCGATTCCCTCGCACCAGAACTATCCGGCCGACGCTCGCGAGCATCTGGCCGAAGCCGCCACCACGCTGATCGATCTCGACGTGCTGAGCGTTGCCGGCGACAAGCGGGGTGAGCACGAAATGTTCGGCGTGCTCGATCCCGACTCCAAGGAACTGGCTCCGGGGGCGACCGGCGTGGGCACCCGGGTGACGATGAAGGACAAAAACGACAAAGCGTTGGCCGATCTGATTATCGGCAAGGAAGTCAAAGACACGCCGGCCCTGCGCTACGTCCGCGAGCCGGCCCGCGACCAGGTCTACAAGGTGGCCATCAAGACCGACAAGCTCTCGACCAAGTTCGGCGACTGGATCGAGAAGGACCTGCTCAAGCTCAATGCGTTCGACGTCCGCGAGGTGCAGCTGAACGACTACTCGATCGTGCCCACCAGCCAGGGACTGGCCCAGCTGCGGCGGAGCGAGATCACGCTCGACTACGACGACGCCAAGGCCGGCTGGAAGCTGGCCGGCATGATCGAATACGAGGAAGGCAAGCCGGTCGCCACCGAGTTGGCCGAGAACGAAGAGCTCAACAACGAGAAGCTCAACGCGCTCAAGACCGCCCTGGACGATCTGCAGATCGTCGACGTCGAGCGGAAGCCCAAAGGGCTCAAAGGGCTCCACCTGATCGAGGATCTGGCCAAGGACAAGCAGTCCATCATGGCCCTGGCCGATCGCGGCTTCCTGCCCGTCGGCGATCGCGAGGGCAACATGGAAATCTACTCCAAGGAAGGCGAAGCCATCTGCCGGATGAAGGACGGCGTCGAGTACGTGCTGCGTTTCGGCGAGATCGCCGGCACGGACACGGAGAAGGCCGACGCCGACAAACCGGCCGGCGACAAACCCGAGGACGACAAGGCCGGCGAAGACCCAGACAAGAAAGCCAAGTCGGGCGGGGCCAAGGTCAATCGCTTCCTGTTCGTGATGACCCGCTTCAATCCCGACCTGATCGCCAAGCCCGACTTGCAGCCGCTGCCCGGCGACGACGCGGACGCAGCCCAGCCCGCGGCCGACGACGAAAAGGACTCCGACAAAACCGACGCCGATAAAAACGCCGCCGACAAATCGGCCGACAAGAAACCCGAGGCCGACAAGAAACCCGAGGGGGACAAACCGGCCGACGCCGACAAGAAGCCCCAGGCCGAAAAGACCGCCGATGAGCTGGCCGCCGAAGAGGACGCCGCCGAGAAGCGCAAGGCCGAGGCCGAAAAGCGGGCCGCGATCGAAAAGGAAAACAAGCGCAAGCAGGACGAGTACGAAGAGAAGCTCAAGAAGGGGCAGGAGCACGTCAAGGAGCTGAACACCCGGTTCGCCGACTGGTACTACATCATCTCCGACGACACCTACCACAAGATCCACCTGGGACGCGGCGACGTCGTCAAGACCAAGGAAGTCAAGGACGCCGCCAAGGACAAGCCGGCCGACGGCGACGACGCCGACGGGATCTTCAAGCAGCTCAGGCCGCCGGGCGTGCCCAAGTGAGGGGCGGACGGTGCGGATCGCGGGGCAAAGTCGGAATGCGGAAGTGGGAACGGGGCAGGAGATAGCCGCAAAAAGCACGAAAAGCAGATTGGGGCCGACCGCGGCCCGCCGCCCGTGAGCTCCGCGGAAGTCCCAGCGGCGGAGGGGGATAGCCACAAAAAGCACGAACAGCAATTTTGGGCCGTCAGCAGTGGGGCGTTCGTGGTGAATAGCGGAATGGGGCGGCGTTTGTTGCTACAATCGCCAGCGACCCCTTGAGCCGGCGAACAACCGGCCATTGCGCCGAGCGGGTCCGCGGCCGACGCCGCGGCCGGTTTGCAGCACCGAATCCGTGGAGCAGAAATCCATGAGCGGTACGCCCCTGCGTTGTCCCGGTCCGCTGTCGCGGCGCGGCTTTCTGCAAGTCGGGGCGCTCGGCGTCGGTGGCTTGGGGCTGGCGGACGTGCTCCGCTTGCGGGCCGCGGCGGCCGCGCTCGGACGGCCCGATCCGGACACGGCCCTGATCTTCGTCTGGTTGCCGGGCGGTCCGCCGCATCTGGACACTTACGACATGAAGCCGGACGCCCCGGAAGAAATCCGGGGCGACTTTCGGCCGATTCGCAGCGTGGTGCCGGGCATCGAAGTTTGCGAGTTGCTGCCCCGGCATGCCCAGGTGGCCGATCGCTTCAGCCTGATCCGTTCGATCGCGCACACCTATGCCGACCACGGCGGCGGGCACAAGCGGTTTCTGACCGGCCGCGAGCCGTTCAAGCCGGTCGACACGGTCAACGACTTTCCGGCCGCCGGCTCGGTCGTCGCCAAGCTGCGCGAGAAGCGCGTGGTGGGCGTGCCCAACTACGTTTCGATCTGCGATGGCGGCCGCGAGGGGGTCGACGTGTTCGCCTTCGGGGCGGCTTACCTGGGCTCCGCCCACACGCCGTTCGCCGTGCCGGGCGATCCCAGTTCGCCGCAATTCAAGGTTAACAACCTGTCGCTAGCCCCCGAGCTGGCCGGCCGGTTGGACGATCGCGTGACGTTGCTCTCGGAGTTCGACCGCCTGCGACGCGACCTGGATCGCAGCGGCGCGATGGCGGCCATGGACGGGTTCAACCAGCAGGCCGTCCAGCTGCTCACCAGCGACAAGGCCCGGCAGGCCTTCGACCTGTCGCAGGAAGACCCGAAACTGCGCGATCGCTACGGCCGCCACGCCTACGGCCAGCGGGCCCTGCTGGCGCGGCGGCTGGTCGAGGCGGGGAGCAGCTTCGTCACGGTGGTGATGGAGAATCCGGCGCCGGGCGAAGAGTGGCCGCAGGGCGTGCTCTACAACTGGGACTCGCACGCCGTCAACGGGCACATCTTCAACGATGCCCGGTTCCGTTTTCCGCGCTACGATCAGGCCATTTCGGCCCTGGTCGAAGACCTGTACGCCCGCGGGCTGGACAAAAAGGTCATGCTGGTGGTGACCGGCGAGTTCGGCCGCACGCCGCGGATCGAGCACTCGATCGGCACCGCGACCGGCGTGATGCAGCCCGGCCGCGACCACTGGCCCAATGCCATGTCGGTGCTGGTCGCCGGCGGCGGCATGCGGACTGGGCAAGTCGTCGGCTCGACCAATTCCAAAGGCGAGCATCCCCAAGACCGGCCGCTCGCGCCCGAGGATCTATGGGCCACGGTCTATCGTCACCTGGGCATCGACCCGGAAGCGACCTTCCCCGACTTCAGCGGTCGCCCGCTGCCGATTCTGCCGCGGGGCGAGGCGATTGCGGAGCTGCTTTGAGCCCGATGCGGGGCGAATTCGGAAGTGGGAAGGCGGAAGTCGGAACGGCGGAGGGAGCTGGCCACGAAAAGCACGAAAAGGGGAAGCGGGCCGTCCGCGGTGGGCTTACGCGTGAGAGCTGCGTTGGGACTTTTCGTGGCGCGTGGAGCTAGTTCCGATCCCACGCTGACGTAGCGACCGCGAGCGACTGTAGGAGGCGACTCCGATCGCCGACTGCCTCAATCGGAAGCACAATGTCGGCGATTGGCGTCGCCTCGTGCAACCGGTTGCCGCTGGCTGTTGTGATACGCGATCTATTGGCCGAGCGGCGTGCCGAGCGCGCGGAGCAGCTCCAGGGTGTAGATGCCGGTGTCGTGGCCGTCGCTGAAATCGATCGCGTAGGCGTAATTGCCGACCGGTTTCAGGGCGGCGATCTTCAGCGGCCGGGCTTCGGCCGGGCTGAGCACCTGGAGCGGGTTGGGCGGCTGGGCGGCGCGTTCCGCTTTTCGCGGCAAGTGGCACAGGGGCAGCCTTCGCGGAGCTCGCGCACCGTGTAGGACCGCGTCACGCCGTCGCTCCAGGCGATGTGCAGCCGGCCATCGCCGGCCATTTCCAATCGCACTGGTCGCGGATCGGCCATCGGGGGAAAGACTCTCACAAAGACGGGGGCGAGCCGACGAGCGGCGGCTACGTTTCCAGCTCGGCGAGGGCGGCCAAAAGCCGCTCGACCTCGGCCGCCGTGTTGTAGTGCAACATTCCGATTCGCACCAGCCCCTCGGGCTCCAGGCCCAACGCTTCGGTCAGCGGCAGCGCATAAAAGTTGCCGTGCCAGACGAAGATGCCCCGCGCGTCGAGCAGCTCGGCTACCGCCGCCGGCACCAGCTGCGCATGACGAATGCCAAACGTCGGCACGCGCTCGCCGAGCCGATCGGTTGCCGCGATTCCGTAGAGCCTCACCTGCTTGAGCCGCGCCAGCCCGGCGAGCAGCAAGCCGGCCAGGTGCCGCTCGTACTCGCCGATGGCCCGAAATGCCGCGACCAGGGCCCCGCGCCGGTCCGCCGCGGCCGGTTCGACCCGCGCGCCCAGCGCGGCCAGGTACTGGACCGCGGCCAGCGCGCCGCAGATCGCTTCGTGGCTCTGCGTGCCGGTCATCCAGCGGCCGGGCAGCTCGTCGGGGGCGGGCCGCAACTTGTAGGCCGGCAGGCTTTCCAGCCGCTCGCGCCGGCCCCAGAGCACTCCCAAGTGCGGGCCGAAAAACTTATAGGCCGAGGCCACCAGATAATCGCAATCCCAGGCCGCCACGTCCAACAGCAAGTGCGGGGCGGCATGGACCGCGTCGACGAACAACTCCGCCCCCACGGCGTGGACCCGGCGGGCGATCTCGGCGATCGGATTGATCGTGCCCACCGCGTTCGACGCGCAGCCGACGGCCACCAGCCGCGTCCGCGGGGAAAGCTGGCGCGGCGAGATCGTCCAGGTCGAGCGTGCAATCCCCAGGCCGAATCGCAATGTGCCGGATCGTCGCCCCGGCATCGCGGGCGGCCAGGACCCAGGGCGTGACGTTGGCGTCGTGGTCCAGGCGGCTGACCAGAATCTCGTCGCCCGCTCGCCATTCGCGGGCCATTGCCCGGCTCAGCGCAAAGGTGAGCGTGGTCATGTTCGGGCCGAAGGCGATCGTGCCGGCGTCGCTGGTGCCGAACAAATCGGCCAGCGTGGCATGAGCTTCGTCGAGCAGCGCATCGCTCTGGCGGCTGGTGACGAATCGGCCGCCGTGGTTGGCGTTGCACTCGATCAGGTAGCGGCCCATGGCGTCGATCACCGACTGCGGCACCTGGCTGCCGGCGGGCCCGTCGAAGAAGACGGCGGGGCGCCCGCGACGGCGCGAGTCAGCGCCGGAAACTGCCCGCGGCACCAATCGACCGGAAAGGCGGACTGCGGCTCGGCGGCGTTCACGGTGCCTCCGGCGTGTGTGCTCGATCGAACTGCGTCTCCGCCAGGTCGGTCACAAACATCGCGCCCGGGCTGTGGGTGATTGCCAGTTCCGGCCTGGCCGCGGCCAGGGCCAGTTGCGGCGTCACCCCGCAGGCCCAAAAGACCGGCATCTCGCCGGGCCGCATTTGCGGCCGATCGCCGAAATCGGGCCGGTCGAGGTCCTCAATGCCCAGCGCTTGCGGATCGCCCAACTGGACCGGGGCACCGTGCATTTGCGGATAGCGGCTCGTGACCGCGATCACCGCCTCGATCTGCTCGGGCAAGTACGGCCGCATGCTCACGACCAGCGGGCCGGCGAAGCGTCCGGCCGAGTGGCAGGGCCGGCTGGTGCGGTACATCGGCACGTTGGTCCCCAGCTCGCAGTGCCGCACGGGCAAGCCCGCGGCCAGCAGCGCATGCTCGAACGTAAACGAGCAGCCGAGAAGAAACGCCACCAGGTCGTCGCGCCACAAATCGCGAATGTCGGTCGGCTCGTGTCGCTCGGGCACACCGTTGCGAAAGACGCGGTAGCGCGGCACGTCGGTCCGCAAGTCGGCGCCCGCCGCGGAGCGGTGCGGCTCGGGATCGCCCGCCGCGGTCCGCTCGATCAAGGGACACGCCTGGGCGTTCAGCCGGCAGAACTGCTCGAAATCGTCGGCGTCGGCAGCCGGCAGAATGACCAGATTGGCTTGCACGGCCCCGGGCGCGAGACCGGCGGTCGGGCCAGTGTGCCGGCCGGCCCGGATCCGCTCGCGCAAGCTTGCCGCCGCGGTCAGGGTTTGCATCCGGTGCCTGCCCGCTCGTCGAAGAAGCGTTTGCCCTTGCCCTCGAAGCGGGGCAGGCTGCCCAGCGGCATCAGCACGACGTCGATCCGCAGTCCGAGCCGCAGCTGCAGCTCCTGGGCGATCCGGTCGGCATTCTCCAGCCGATCCTCGACTTCGACGACTAGATAGTCCATCGCCGAGCTTCGGCGGACGAACGTCCGGTACTCGACCACTTCCGGAAAGCTGCGGAGCACGTGATCGATCGAGCTGGGAAAGATGTTCACGCCGCGGATCACCTGCATGTCGTCGGAGCGGCCCAGCACGCCCCCTTCGAGCAGCACGAAGCGATTGGCCCCCTCGAACTGCCATACGGGCCGGACCAGGTCGCCGGTGCGGTAGCGAATGACGGGGCAGCCGCAGCGGCCCAGGCTGGTGAGCACCAGCTCCGACAACTCTCCCTCGGCGGCGGCGGTGCCGGTCTCGACGGAGAGAAACTCGGCGATGAACTGGCTTTCCAGCACGTGCAGTCCGCGGCCGTCGGCGCTGCCGTAGCCCCAGGCCCCGACCTCCGACGCACCTGCGTGATCGACCACCCGGGCGTTCCAGAGCGTCTCGATCCGGCTGCGGACATGTCCGACCGAGCCTCCCGGCTCGCCGGCCAGGATGATCTTTTGCACGCCGAGCGCGGCGGCCTCGATCTGGTGATCGGCGCCGACCTCGGCCAGGTGGAGCGCGTAGCTGGGCGTGCAGAACAGGACCGTGGCCTCGGCCGTGCGGATCAATTCGAGCCGGGCCAGCGTGCTCATTCCGCCGCCGGGCACGACCAGGCAGCCGCGCTCGCAGGCGGCTTCGAACGCGGTCCAGAAACCGATGAACGGCCCGAACGAAAACGCCATCAGGCAGCGATCGTGCGGCTCCACGCCCCCCGCGTCGAGCACGTACTGCCAGCAGTCGAGCCACCACTGCCAATCGTCGGCCGTGTCGAGCACGGCCAGCGGGCGGCCGCGCGTGCCCGAGGTCTGATGGAAGCGCACGTACCGCTCGAGCGGATACGTCAGGTTGGCGGCCAGCTGCCCTTCGCCGATCGGAACCTGCAGCTCTTCCTTGAACGTGTAGGGCAGGGCGGCCAACTCGTCGAGCGAGTCGAGCGGGCCGGAGCCCCGCGCCACGCGGTCCAAGTCGAGCTGGGCGGCCAGCTTCTCGGCGTACAGCTTGTTGTGCGGCAGGATCGCCCGCAGCAGGCCGTTCAGCCGGCCCAGTTGATGCGCGGCGAGGCGCGGAGCGTCGAGCGCTTCGAACTGGCGTCGCTCTGCGGGGGTCGTGCGGTTCATCCATCAAATCATAGAAGCCGAAGCGGCGTGAGGCGAGGGGGCTCTTTCGCCGTCCTTCGAGAGAGCCGTGCGCCGCGAAGCGCGGGGCCATTTGGCGTGCAAAGGGGCGTGCAGCCAGGCGGGCCCGGCGTTTTGGCAAGCCGCTCGCCCCACCGCATTTCGCCTGCCCGGGGCCGTGCCGTTTGATTACACTTTGGTGAAACCCCGACTCGGCCTCGTTTCCTGGGCCGGGCTGCCCGCTGCTTCGAGCCCCGCCATTCCTCCCCCGGTCGATCCCACGATGTCCGAAACCCCGCGCCGCGGTTCGCTGCTGGTCATCTTCCTGACGGTCTTCATCGACCTGTTGGGCTTCGGCATGGTGCTGCCGCTGCTGCCGATTTATGCCCAATCATTCGACGTGGGGGCCTCGGGCTGGGTGCTGGGGCTGCTGATGGCCAGTTTCTCGGCAATGCAGTTTTTGTTTGCCCCGCTCTGGGGCCGGTTGTCCGACCGGATCGGCCGGCGGCCGGTGCTGATGGTTGGGCTGGCCGGCTCGGTCGTGTTCTACACGCTGTTCGGCATCGCCACCGTGCTGCAGAGCATTGCCTGGCTGTTCGTGGCCCGGATTGGGGCGGGCATCGCCGGCGCCACGATTTCGACGGCCCAGGCCTACATCGCCGACTCGACTTCGCTGGAAAACCGGGCCAAGGGAATGGCCCTGATCGGGGCGGCGTTCGGCTTCGGCTTTACGCTCGGCCCGCTGCTCGGTGGGCTGGCCTTGCCGGGCGAGGGGAGCCAGCCCGGCCCGGGGCCCGGCTACGTGGCGGCGGGGCTCTCGGCCCTGGCCCTGCTGCTGGCGCTGGTTCAAATTGCCCGAGTCGCTCAAGCCCGACAGTGCCTCGGCGGCCCGGCGGTGGTTCGATCTCGACGCCCTGTCCGACGCGCTGTGCATCGCCGTCGATCGGCCCGCTGCTCGTCGCGCTGTTCGTCTGCATTTTGGGCTTCGCCAATTTCGAGACCACGCTCTCGGTGCTGCTGCGCGGCGGCGGCGAGGGAATGCACCACGTCGACAGCCCGTTCCAGTTCACGTTCAACCAGGTCACGTACACATTTGCGTTCATCGGCCTGACGCTCACGCTCGCTCAGGGAGTGCTGGTCCGCCGGCTGGCCGGCCATGTGCCGGAGGGAGTGATGGCCGCGGCCGGATCCATCCTGGATATGGGCGGGTTCGTGCTGATGGAGCGGGCGATCGCGGCCGGCTCGACGCACCTCTTGTTCGTCGCGCTGGGGATCGTCGTTTGCGGGTTTGCCCTGATGATGCCGTCGCTCAACGCCCTGATCTCGCGGCGCACCGATCCTGCGCGGCAGGGCGGCGTGCTCGGCGTGAGCCAGAGCGTGAGCGCGTTGGCCCGCATCCTGGGTCCGATGCTCGGGCTGCCGCTGTTGGTCAAGAATCCCGCTGCCCTACTGGACCGCCAGTGGGTTGATGCTGCTGGGCCTGGTGTTGGTCATCATCGCGGCCCGCGGCGGACGGGACTACGGCACGTCCGAAGCGAACCCGACGCTGGAGCTGTAGCCGCTTTCTTTAGAGCGTGTGGGCCCTGCGGCGCGTAGTTGCCAAGGGCTTTTCTGACTACAATGCCGCCTGGGGACGCCGGCGGTTAACGGCGTCTGTGCGACGTGGTTCCAGGTCCGTGTGAACGATTGGATGACGGTGTTTATGGCCCGCGATATCGACTATGCCGCGATCGCGGTCCGAAAATCGATCCTCGAGAAATTCCGCAACGAGCCGCTGGACACGCTGCAGGCGATCGCCGGCGAGAGCACGATCGCCATTCACCACCAGGGTTGGATCGCCGAAGGCTCGCGGGACGACCTGCTGGCGATCGTTCGCACGGCGACCGATTACGACCAGTTCTGGGATCTGCTGGCCCGCCGCGGCAAGCGGATCGCCTGACGACCCGCCGCTCGTGGCCGGCCAACGGCCTTTCGCGATCGCTGCGACGGACAAGCGGTAGAAACAACCCACGCGTGCGGCCGCGCAACCGCAGTCCCGCGCCGAGCGCGAATCGCTCGATCGGCGGTGCCTCTCACTTCTTGCGCGTCTCACGAAAATCCGGCGCCGCAGCCAAGGTGAAGAGCACGACTTCCTCAGCCGTCGACGTGCTGATGTCGTGGTGCAAGCTCACGACTTTCACGCCGGTGATTTCTTCGACCATGGCCTCCATGACGGGCCGGGCCGTTTCAATCAGTTGGGTCCGCACCTGCTTGAGCAGGTCGTCGCCCCCGCTCGGCCGGCAGCGTCTTGACCAGCTGCTTTTCCGCCGCGGTCAACACCCCTTGCAGTCGCACGACCAGGAAATCGCCGAATAAGTGGGCGTGGATCTGCTTCGGCCCGCGGCCCATGTAATCTTGCTCAAACCGGTTCAGCCCTTCGCAGATCGCGGCCTCGATTTCGCCTTGGCTTTTGAGGTTCATAGAAACGCAGTCGTCTCGCGGCCTGGCTGATCTGGCCCGTCGGATTTGCCCCGTCGAATTTGCCCGTCGAATTTGCCCCATCGAACCGACTCAATTCTAGCCTTGCCCCGATCGCGGCAATAGGCAGGCTGGGACTCGCCTATCGCCGGGGCATTGCCAAAACCTCGCACCGCGAGCGGCCCTTTTACGGCGAAGTGCAGTGCGCTAACCCACGCGGGTGATGTCCTTTCGGATGCGCATGTATACGATGGTAACAGCCGGACGAAGCTCGCCGCACTCAGCGGTTCGACGCACGGATTTTCATCCAGCGCATCTGCGGTCTGCTGCTGGCGCCCTTCGCCGAGCAAGAAAGAGGTGCGGCATGCTCAATATCTGCCGTTTTGTCCAGCTGACGCACGGTCGGGGCGAGTTTCGAGCCACTCGAGGGATTCCGCGCGGTCGACTTCCCGATCGAAGGGGACGCCATTCCCACCACCGCCGAACGGCAGTTTCTGGACGACGCGTTGCAGGCCATCGCCAAGGAAGATGTCGAGGCCTCGGGCGGCTCGCAGCTCGTGCTGGTGTCGGCCGAGGGCAGAATCGTGGCTGTCGAAGCCCAGCGGCAACGCGGTCAAGGCATTCGTTTCACCTGGGTTGATCGACCGGCCTTGATTCAGGTCTGCGTGCCGAAGTCGCAACCGGCGGACGACCTCGGCGAGATGCTGACCTATATGTGCGAGGAAACGACGACACCTTGCGGAGGAGGGCACCGGAACTGTTTCGAGATCAGCGATTCGCTGGGTCGAGTCTGGCAGTGCTACCAGGTCGAAGAAGGAATTCTCGACTGGTCCAGCTTTCCGGAACTAGGCGGCCTGCAGCACTGCCAGCGGCAGGATCTGCCTGCCCGGCTCAGTCTTTCGCCCGGGCAAGCCGAAGTGCACGGCTAGCAGACGGCGGCGACGCGGTGCGCAATCGGAGAGCGAATGCGGCGAACCGCGACGAACGGGACGCCCATCCCTTGAACGACGGCACCTAGATCGTTCGCCGACCGCGCTCGATGATTCGGGAGATTGCTTCGTCGAGCGGATGCGGGTTGTGCTGCGAATCGCAGCAAAGCAGTGCGCATGATTTGCTATCCCGGCCAGAAAGAGTAGAGTGATGCTGGAGGTTGCGGGACACTGCTGATCCTTGCGAACCTAAAACTAATCCAATGGGTCGGATGACTAACTGAAGGGCAGCCCGGTTTCGGCCGGGGGGCCAGTCATCAAGTAAGCCGACGTGGTGGAGAACCTTTCGAGGTGCTCCGCCACGTCGGCTTTTTTTGTGGTTGAAGGAAAAATCGGATGTCTCTCGCGCCCCTCGGGTTTGCGGATCGGCCGGTCGATCGCTGGGAAGATGACGGCGGGCGTGGCACCGCTCGACGAGCCGTGCCGCCGGCTGCCCGGCTGGGCCGCCGCGCTCGAAGGCTGGCTGGCCGGATGGCGGATGGGGTGCGGCATTGGCTGGCCAACATGCTCGAAATCGCAACCGAACTCCGGGTAAGGAACTAATCCCATGAATTTGTTGGCAGCGTTCGGCTTGAATCCGGGCGGGCTGATGGCCTGGCTCGTGGTCGGTCTGACGGCCGGCTGGCTGGCAGCGATGCTGATCGGCGGCGAGGGCTACGGAATGGTCGGCGACCTGCTGCTCGGTCTGGCCGGGGCCTTGGCCGGAGGGCGTGTTATTCCACCTGATCGAGAACACCACCGAGGGGCTTTGGGGAAGCGTGCTGGTGGCGTTCATCGGAGCCAGCATGCTGCTCGTCGCCCGGCGGGCGGTGGTGTTTTTTGTGCGCGGTCTGCGGCGGGAACAACCTTGAAGGTGCCACGGCAGCGCAACGTCGCGCCGTCGAAAACGCGGAGACCCCATGATGGCCTGCTCGCTGATCCGTTGCTTTCTGTGCCGCTTGCGCGGATATCACAGCGCAGGGTCGGCCCCCAGCTACGCCGCTCTGCTGCCGGATGGTCGAATTCGCGAAATGCGATTCTGCCTGGCATGCGGAACCCCGTTTTGGAGCGTTCACTCACCGACAACCCTGAAGCACACGCCCTATGGCAAAATCTGAACCCCTCTTGTCCGATTCCGAATTGCCCGGGCTGCTGCGCGGCACGATCAGCCAGTTAACGCACTTGTCGTCGGGCACCGACAACCCGGCCGCGCATCCGGTTGCCGCCCACAATGACGTGGGTTACGGCTTCATTCGCACGCCGCGCGGCGACGTCTTTTTCGACGCCTCCGCGATCAAGAATCGTCGTTTCGATCAATTGACCCGGCGAATGGTCGTGGAATTCGAACTGGACAGCGCGTCCTACTTGCGGACCACGCGGATCAACGTCGTCGATGAGCGGCCCGGAGCAGCCCGCGAGTGACCAATCGTTGCCGGTCGGCTGCGCGTCGAGAACACGGCCGGCCTGGCAGAAACGAGAGCGCCCGGCTGAACTGGCTGAGTTTTTACCCGCGGTGCCGCCGTCCCTATCCCAACCATAAACCGGGTGACTCATGCTTGCCGTCCGACCTCTTATTCGTATCGACCTATCCGCCCGAAGAGTGCGGCCTGGCGACGTTCACCAAGGATACGGCCAACGCGGTCGACCTGGCGGCCGGCGAAGCCGTTTCGACGGTGGCTGCGATCCACAAGACGCGCGACCTGTGCGACCACGATCCGCGCGTGGTTCACGTGATCGACAATAGCCGGCCGGATGCCTATCGCTTCGCGGCCGAAATCGCCAACGACGGGCCGTGCGACGTGGTGAGTTTGCAACACGAATTCGGACTTTACCCGGGCGAATGGGGTTCGCGGATCCTGGAGTTCATGAAGGCCTGCCGAAAACCGATCGTGACCACGCTGCACACGTTGCAAACGCAGCCGGCCAGCGTGCCCCGGCGATTGATTCAAAGCCTGGCGGCCCATAGCGAGAAAGTGGTGGTGATGACCAAGGTGGCGGCCCGACTGCTGTCGGCGGTCTACGACGTGGCCGGGCCCGGAGTGCATGTGATCCCGCATGGCGTTCCCAGCCTGCCGTTCCGCCCGCGCGCGGCCTGAAAGCCAAACTGGGCCTGGCGGACCGGCAAACGATCTGCACGTTCGGCCTGATCAATCGGGGCAAAGGCCTGGAGCACATGATCGAAGCCCTGCCGGCCATCGTGGCGGCGTGTCCCGCAGGCGCTGTACCTGATCGTGGGCGCCACGCATCCGCTGGTCAAACGACAAGAGGGAGAGGTCTACCGCGAAGGCCTGGCCGAACTGGCACGAGTCGCTGGGGGTCGGCGCCAATATTCGCTTCGTCAATCGCTATCTCGACCTGCCGGAGCTCCTGGAATACTTGCAAGCCTGCGACGCCTACGTGACCCCCTATCCCGGCAAAGACCAGATTGCCAGCGGCACCTTGGCCTATGCGTTGGCGGCCGGAGCGGCCGTCGTGAGCACTCCTTACTTGTATGCCGAAGAAGTCCTGGCCGAAGGTCGGGGGCTGATTGCGCCGTTCGGCGACAGTGCCGCCCTGGGCCGTTGCGTGCTGCGGTTCTTCACCGACGATCGTCTGTGCCGCGAGACGCGCCGGCGGGCCTACGACTATGCCCAGCCCATGTCGTGGCCCAACGTGGGTCGCGACTACCTCTCGCTGTTCGCCCGGGTCCATGCCGCCGGCGCTCGACGGAGCGAGCCCCTGTACCGCAAAGGGCTGCGCCAATTTGACCGCACAGTACCCGTTTCAACCGATCCTGCACGGAGGCTCCTGATGCACGTCGATCCATGGATTGTCTTGGATCATTTGGACCGGATGACCGATTCTACCGGGCTGATCCAGCACGCCATTTACAGTATTCCGCGGCGCGACAGCGGCTACACCACCGACGACAACGCGCGGGCCTTGCGGCTCTGCGTCCGTCTGGGGGGCGAGCGGCCCGACGAGCGAATGCTGGGCCGAATCGCCTGCTACCTGGGCTTTCTGGAATTCGCCCGCACCAGCACCGGATTTCACAATTTCCTGAGCTACGATCGCCGCTGGCTCGACGTTCAAGGCGGCGGCGACTGCCAAGGGCAGGCCGTTCGGGCGCTGGCCGACGTCATCGGCAGCCGGCTGCCCGACGATTTTCAACAGCTGCGCGCGACCTGGTCGAGGACGTGCTGCCCGTGCTGGCCGACCTGCGCAGTTCGCGGGCCCAGGCCTACATCGTGCTGGCCTGGGGACACCTCTGGCAGCAAGTGCGCAAGGATCTCGACTCGCTGGAGAATGTCGCCTGGCTGGCAGCCCGGCGACTGGTGGAAAGCTACCAGCGCTTGCAGCGGCCCGAATGGCACTGGTTCGAGTCGCGGCTGACCTATGCCAATGCCGTGCTGCCGCACGCGCTGTTGATCGCCGCCCGGCGCTGGCCCGGGGATGGCTTCCTGAACACGGCCCGGCAGTCGCTGGCCTTTCTCGATCGCGCGACGACCGCCGAGGGAATGTTTGCGCCGATTGGCAATCGACGGCTGGTATTCCCACGGGGAAGAAAAGGCGGCTTTCGACCAGCAGCCCGTCGAAGCCGGCACCATGGCCGAAGCGGCGCTGGCCGCCTTCGATCTGTCGGGCGACGAAGATCACCTGCACACCTTCCGCCGGGCGCGGGCTGGTTCCACGGCGCCAATAGCGTGGGGCGGTCGCTGGCCGATCCCCGCTCGGGGTCGTGTTGCGACGGGCTCCACGCCGCCGGAATGAATCGCAATCAAGGGGCCGAATCGACGCTGGCCTTCCTCCACACCGAAGTGCTGTACCAAGAGCTTCAGCACAAGCTGCCTGACGTTCAGGCCGGCGATTCTGCCACGCTTAGTTCCTCGGAACGGATTCTCTGATCTGCCAGGAAGTACTCATGCATCTCGAAGCGAAAAAACCGAATCTGTACACCGAACTGTTCCACCGCCATCCGGACAATCCCGATCCTTACCGCCCAGCATTGGCCCTATCCTGCCCATACGGTGTTCAACGCCGGAGCGTGCCAGGCCGGCGGGCAGACCATTCTGCTGGCCCGGGTGGAAGACCGCCGCGGCCATTCGCACCTGACCGTCGCCCGCAGCACGGACGGCGTCAGCAATTGGCAGATCGACACGAAGCCCAGTTTCGCCCCGGACTCCGGAAAACTTTCCGGAAGAGGCCTGGGGCGTGGAAGACCCGCGCTGACGTGGATGGCCGATCACGACGCCTGGGTCATCGCCTACACGGCCTATTCCTCCAGCGGGCCGCTGGTGTCGTTGGCCGAAACGAAGGACTTCCGCACCTTTTCCCGCTTGGGCCCCGTGATGCCCCCCGAGGACAAGGACGCAGCCGTCTTTCCGCGCAAGTTCGGCAATCGCTATGCGATGATCCATCGGCCCGTCTCGGCGGGCAGTTCCGGGCGCGCACATCTGGCTCTCGTTTTCTCCGGACCTGCGGCATTGGGGCGATCATCATGTCCTGCTGCACGCCCGCCGCGGCGCCTGGTGGGACGCCAACAAGATCGGCCTCAGTCCGCCGCCGCTGGAGACGCCCGAGGGCTGGCTGATTCTGTATCACGGCGTGCGGCATACGCCGGGCGGCTGCTTATACCGGCTGGGGCTGGCCCTGCTGGACCTCGACGATCCCTGCCGCGTGCTGCGGCGGAGCGACGAATGGATGTTTGCCCCGGAGGCTCCGTACGAGCGGCAGGGGGACGTCAACGGCGTCGTCTTTCCCTGCGGCTGGATCCTGGACGAAAAGACAGGACTAATCCGCATCTACTACGGCGGCGCCGACAGTTGCCTGGCCCTGGCCACCGCAAAACTCTCCGACGTGTTGAGTTTCCTGCGGGCCTGCCCGGAACCCCCCTCGCGCAAGAAATCGGGCATGGTCTCGCCGGATTGATACCTGTCGCGGTGAATGAGCGATTCTCACAGAAATCCCGCCCGGCACCACCGACTCCCTCGACTCAGTTTGCCATAGGCGATGCGGTCTGGCAGCCTTCCATCATGGCCGACCACGATGGGTTCTCCTGGCGCAGGAAGGGACGACGATGAAGGTCGGACTTGCGCTCGTCGCAACTGTGATCCTGCTGGGCAACGCATTCGCCGCCGGTGCGGACAAGCTCGGTGCGGATAAGCCTGCTCAGGCAGGACAGCCGTCGGCCGCCGCCGTCGAACTGGCGCGGACGTTTGACGGCGCCCACGACCAGCGGGCAACGCGGAATTCCGCAGCCCGGCCTGGCATGAAAATGCCCGAGCAATGCTTCGAACCGGGCAACGGGCAGCAGATAAACGACTCGCGAGCTCCGGCTCCCTCCTGGCCTGAGGACAATGAACTCGGCGCACTTCAAGGCACGTGGATGCCACTGCATTACGAAGAAAAAGGCAGAGGAGTCCAAGCGCGTTCAACTTCAAACAGATTCTCCAGGGCGACAAGATAACCTTCCAGGTCAACGGCGAAACGAAGGCCGAAGGCACACTCCGCGTCGATCCAACCACGTTGCTCAAGCACATGGATGTCCAATTCAGTTCCGGTCAGAAGGAACTGGTCATCTACATCTTTGTCGGTGACGCGATCCTTTGCTGCGGCAACCGCGACGGGAAAACACGCCCGACCAGGTTTGAATGCGGGACCAAAGACGGCGGCGAATACCTCGTCACCTGGAAAATCGAGAGGTAATCGTGCGGTCGGGCCCGTGCTTCCCGCCGCTGGACCGGTGCTGTCGGCCCGGCGAACCGAAGCCTATAATGCCAGCCGAGCCGATCCCTCGACTTGCAGATAGGGAGCACGCCATGTCTATTCAACGATCGATCGCCGTCTTCGTCGTCTGGCTCCTGGCGTCCGTCGTCGCCGCCGAAGAAAAAGTTCTCTTTACCGACCCCTTCGTCGACAAGCTCGCCGACGGCTGGGCGTGGTTGCGCGAAGATGCCCAGGCCTGGCGGCTGGACAAGGGTGAGCTCGTCATCCGCACTGCTCAGGGCGGGCTATGGCTCAAGGAAAACGGCGGCGGCAACCTGCCGCTGCGCACTCCGCCTGAGATCAAGGGCGGCAAGCTGGCCGTGGAAGTCCAGGTCGAGATCGAGCCGACGAACGCGTACGAGAATGCCGGCCTGATTTGGTACTACGACGACGACAACTACCTCATCCTGGTGAAAGAGAAAATCGGCGACCATGTGGTCGCGCAGCTCGTCTCGGAGGCCGGCGGCAACTTCAAGGCCGGCTTTCACCAGAACTTCGACGCCGACAAGCCGGTCTGGTTCAGGATGGAATTGGAGGGAGGTAAGCTTTCCGGCTACTATCGCGCATCGCCCCAGGATCAGTGGCTGAAGCTGGGCCAGTGCGACCTGCCGACGGCCGGCCAGCCGAAAATCGGGCTTACGACCGCCTATGCTCCCAAGGACGCCGAGCACTTCACCCGCTTCAGCCATTTCCGGATCCTGCAAATCCCAAACGCGGATCAGGAACCGGGGTCGAATTGACCGAATGACTTCGGCCGGCTCCCTCAAGGCTCTGGTCGGCTGAACCGGAGCCAAGGGCGTATCACACTTCACGGGGAAGCGATTGAAGAAACTTGCTTAGGTCAACGAGCACGCCGGCCACGCTGTCGTTGGAGTAAGATGTGCCGTAGTTCAGATCATCGACAGCGTAGCAAAGCCGCTCAAACAGCGACTCTGCTTCGTCTCTTGTCGCTTGGCGAATGCCTTCAACGGCGTCCATGTGGTTCATGATCTGATTCTGCAACTCCAGTGCGCATAGGCCGCCTGCCTCGTAGCTGGCGACCAGGTCCATCATGCGGCGCGCACTAGGTCAGGGTTGGCCATGGTCCGCGATCGACTCCGTGCGGCAGGGGAGTGACGGGGCTAACCACGCCGCTCAACTTGGGGCCCGCGGTCCCACCACCGATCCTCGGTCGTAACGTCGCATGGGCCGTGATACTTCCAGTGAACGGCTTCAGCGACGGTCAGCTTACGTAAAGCAACTCGGTGCGTTTCCCCCATAGCCCAAGTCTACCAAATCGGGGAGAGGCGGGGCGCTGCGCGAATCGAAATGTGAGGGGCTTCTTCGCGAAGCTTCGCACCGCGGTAAGTCATTCCGCGCTCCAAGGACAAACGCCGCCACATACCGCGGGAATAAATCCCGCGGCTCGCTGGGAAGGGTGCGATCCACGGCGGTGTCAGCAACGATTATCTATCTCTCGTTCCGCGCATCTCCCGTATCCCCTGCCGCATCCCCCTATCTCCCTCCAAAATCGGACTGTCACCGACCGCTGAAATAGACCCCGCGGCTCGCTGTCTGAATCATGGCTTCGGCGTCTGCCCCCACCCGCCCCCGCCGGGGGTTTCGAGGAGCAGTTCGTCGCCGGGCTCAACGGAGAGCTGCGCGGTGCCGGCGATGAATTCGGGCGGGCCGCCGGAGCGGATGAGCAGGTTGCGGCCCAGCGCGCCGGGCAGGCCGCCGGACAGGCCGTAGGGCGGATAGGGGCCGCGGCGCGAGGTGACGAGCGAGACTTCGAGCGGGGCCAGGAATTCGAGGCGGCGAATCGCCCCGTCGCCGCCAATGTGTAGGCCGGCGCCCCCCGAGCCGCGGCGAATGGCGAACTGCCAGAGCCGCACCGGGTAGCGGCGTCCAGAATTTCCGGATCGGTAATCCGGGTGTTGGTCATGTGGGTGTGCACGGCCGAGGCGCCGGCAGCATGCGGCGTGGCGCCGGCCCCGCCGCAGATCGTTTCGTAGTAGCCGAACTGGCGATTGCCGAACAGCAGGTTGTTCATCGTCCCCTGGCTGGCCGCGGCCAGGCCCAGCGCGCGCCAAGAGCACGTCGACCACCCGCTGCGAGGTCTCGACGTTGCCGCCGGCCACCGCGGCGCAATCGACGGCCCGCTCGCGCTCAGGCGGGTTGAGCAAGCACTCGGGCAAGCGAATCTCGACCGGCGCCAGGATGCCCTGGTTGAGCGGAATGTCCTCGTCGACCAATGCCCGGAGCACGTACAACACGGCCGCGGTGGTGATTGCCCGATTGGCGTTCAGGTTGCCGGCCAGCACTGGGCCGGTGCCGGCGAAATCGAACACGGCCCGGCCGTCGGCCAGCGTGATGGTGACGGCGATCGGCGAGCCGTCGTCCAGGTGATCGGCGAAGGAGCACGTGCCTTGCGGCAGCGCGGAAAGTGCCCGGCGGACCTTTTCGGCCGCGGCCGTTTGGATGTGCCGCAGGTAAGCGCTGACGACCGGCAGCGAATCGCGCTCGGCGAGCTGGATCAGATCGCGCTCCCCACGGCGATTGGCGGCCACCTGGGCCGCGATGTCGGCCAGATTCGCGGCCGGATTGCGACTGGGATATTCGGCCGAGCGGAGCAACGTTTCCAATTCGCCGAAGCGGGCTCGCCCCGCTCGAACAGGCGGAAGTTGCCGATCAGCACGCCCTCTTCGGCCAGGTTGTGCGAGAAGGGGGGCATCGAGCCGGGCACGATCCCGCCGATCTCGGCATGGTGGGCTCGGCTGGCCGTAAAGAACGCCAGCCGGCCACTCGGCTCGTCGAACACCGGCGTGACGACCGTGA
Source organism: uncultured Planctomycetaceae bacterium (assembly GCA_963828155.1). Classification (GTDB taxonomy): domain Bacteria; phylum Planctomycetota; class Planctomycetia; order Pirellulales; family PALSA-1355; genus CAWCAX01. Next base: position 102,705 of record CAWHDQ010000001.1, on the reverse strand, counting down.
TGTCGGGCAGGTGCGAGCCGCCGCGATACGGATGATTGGTCACAAAGACGTCGCCCGCGGCCAGGTCGGGATTGTCCGCGAGGATCCGCTTGACCGTTTCGCTCATCGCGCCCAGGTGGACCGGGATGTGCGGCGCGTTGACGACCAGGTCCCCCTCGGGCGTAAAAATCGCGCAGCTGAAATCGAGCCGCTCCTTCACGTTTACGCTGGTGGCCGTGTTGCGCAGCGTGATGCCCATCTGCTCGGCGATGCCGGCGAACTGATGGTTGAAAATTTCCAGCCAGATCGGATCGGCCGTTTCGGCGACGGGGCGGAGCGAGCCGGCCGCCTCACTCTGTCGCGAGTCGCATGCGGTTGAATTCCGCCGCTCGAGCAAGAGCTCGCCCTGGCTCAGCACTGTCGCCGTCCAACCCGGCTCGATCACCGTCGTCGACGACGCCTCGACGACGATCGCCGGACCGGCCAGCACGTCGCCGGCGTGCAGCTGATTGCGGTCCCAGAGCCGGGCCTCCTGCCAGAATCCGGCGAGAAACACCCGGGCCCGTTCCCCGCTGCCGGGCGCTCGTGCTGCGAGCCTCTCCGACCGCGGCAAGGCGACTGGCGAGCGGGCCCGAACCTCGACCCGGAGCGTCACGATTTCCAGCGGCCTGCCGGCGTGCTCATAGCCGTAGAGTTGCCGATGCTGGCGGACGAATGCTGCGGCGTAAGTGGCGGCTGCAGGGCCATTCGGATCCCGGCTCGCAGCGCCGTCCTGTACAGCGTCGCGGGGATCGGCGACCGTCAGCGATTGCTCGATCCCCTGATAGCGGAGCTCCAGCGCCCGGTGAACTTCGAGCCGATCGGGCTCGGCTCCCTCGGCCAACAAGTCGGCTGTGGCGGCGGCAACGAGTTGCTGGAACTCATTCTCCAGCGCGACGACCGCTTGTTCGCTGTACGGCGCGATAGACGCCCAGCACGCGGTGTTTGCTGGCGTCGGCCAGGCCGATGCCATAGGCGCTGAGCACGCCGGCATCGGGATGACAGAGGACCTGAGCGATGCCCAGCTCGTCGGCAATCGCGAGGCATGCTGCCCGGCCGCGCCGCCGAACGGCACCAGCACATACTCGCGGACGTCGATTCCCTTGGCGACCGAGATCGAGCGGATGGCCTTGGCCATGTGGGCGTTGGCCACGCGCACAAATCCCTCGGCCAGTTGAGCCGGCTCGTACTCGATGCCTTGGGCCGCGAGTTCACCGACCAGTTGCGCGAGCCGCTGCTCGGCCGCCGCCCGCACCAGCGGAAACGGAAACCGCTCGGGCGCACCTTGCCCAACAGCAGGTTGACGTCGGTCACGGTCAGCGGGCCGCCGCGGCCGTAGCAGGCCGGACCGGGTGCGGCGCCCGCGCTGTCGGGCCCGACGACCAGCTTCACGCCGTCGAAGCGGCAGATCGAACCGCCGCCGGCGGCCACGGTCTCGATGGCCATCATCGGCGCGACAACCCGGACGCCGGCTTTTTCGGTTTCGTACTCCAGCTCGTATTGGCCGGCGAACCGCGAGACGTCGGTGCTGGTGCCCCCCATGTCGAAGCCGATCGCCCGCTCGAAACCCGCGGCCCGGGCCACGCGCGAAAAACCGACCACGCCGCCGGCCGGTCCCGACAGGATGCTGTCCTTGCCCGTGAAGGCTTCGGCCGCGACCAGTCCGCCGGCCGACGTGAGCAGCTTGAGATCGCTGCCCAGGAGCGTCCGGCCGAGCCGGGCGACGTAGCTCCGCAAGACCGGCGTCAGGTAGGCGTCGACGCTGGTCGTGTCGGCCCGGGAAACCAGCTTGACCAGCGGGGCCACTTCGCTCGAGACGCTGATCTCGGCAAAGCCGGCGTCGCGGGCCGCCGCGGCGACCAGCCGTTCGTGCTCGTGAAAGGCGAAGCCATGCAGCAGGCAAATGGCCAGCGACTCGATGCCTTGCCTGCGGAGCTCGGCCAATTGGCTGGCGACTTGCGCGCGGTCAGGCGCGACCAGCACTTCGCCCGCGGCGCTGACTCGCTCGTCGATTTCGACCACCGCGGCGGCGAGCGGCTCGGGCTTGCGGATATCGAGATCGAATAGCCGCGGGCGGTTTTGATTGCCGATCGCCAGTACGTCGCCAAAGCCCCGGGTCGTGACCAGCCCGACGCGGGCCCCGCGGCGCGTGAGCAGGGCATTCGTGCCGCGAGTGGTTCCCAGCCGCACCCGCACGGGCGGAATCGGCGCGGCCAGGCCCAAGCTGAGCAGGTAGCGGATCGCGACCAGCGGCAGCGTCGAGCCCGGCATCGAGTTCGTAGAGCGCGCCGGCCGGCGGATCGGCATCGAGCGGACTGGCCAGCTCGAACCGCCCGCTGGCGGCATCGAAGCGGCGAACCGTGACTTCGGCCAGCCCGCGGCCGGCGGCATCGAGCAGCCGCAAGCGCCAGCCATCCCAAAAGCCCGGCGGATCGCCGCGGCGGGCCGGGTCGGCGAGCGCCCGCGGCTCGACCCGGCGCCGATGGTTCCCTTGACCACGCCACTGGACAGCACCTTGTACCGGGCCAGCGTGCCATCGGGCCGGCGGCCGTAGCAATCGGTGAACGTGCCGCCGACATCGATCCAAAATTCCCAGGCGTCAGACGTCATGGCGGGCGATCCGGGGAAATCGTGTTCGGCGCCCGGGGGGTCCGAGAGGCATCGAATCAGCCAGGGGCGGCGCCGCCTTCGCTCGCCGGAGGGGCGCGGGCTGGGCCGGCGGGACCGGCACTCGCTCGAAGCCCTGCATGTCGTGCGGCTGATCGCGGTGGATGCAGAGCATGTTCTGCGAGATGATGTTGCCGAACACGTTCTGCGAGTTGCCGAAAAAATTCTGCGGGCTGTACAGGGCCGGTAGATGCCAGTACATCTCGTAGCCGAGCGCGTCGACATAGCGGATCAGCTCCGGCGACCGATCGGCCCGATCGTTCTCCAAATACAGCACCGGCTTGAGCCGGGCGATCGTTTCGGCGGCGCCCGAGAGCACGGCTTGCTCCATGCCTTCGACGTCGATCTTGAGCAGGTTGCAGGCGAGAGGGCGAAGCTGTCGAGCGTCACCACCGGCACCTGTTCGCCCTGCTGATAGGCGCCCAGCTCGAGCCCGCCGAAATTGCCGCTACGGCGATAATCGATGCTCGGCACGACCACCGTGCCGGCCGCAGCGCCGACGGCCTGCTGGAACGCAAACACGTTCGAGTGGCTGTTGAGCGCCAGGTTGGCGCACAGGGTCTGAAACACGATCCGCTGCGGCTCGAAGGCCAGCACCACGCCCGTGGGCCCGACCTGGGCCGCGAAAAACAGCGTGTGCGTGCCGATGTTGGCCCCCACCTCGACGACCACTCCGCCCGGCCGGACGATCTGGCGGAAGAGCTCGATCTCGCCCTCGGAGAATTCGCCGTACAAATCGAGCGAGCGGCCGATGTAGATGTCGTTCACGTTGAACAGCATCTGCCCGTGCCGGCATGCCTTGAGCCGGTTGAACGGTTCGGGCTGGGTGGGTTCGCTGCTCATGGAAGCACAAATGCTGCGTGCGCGAAGAGGCGTCTGAATCTTATCTTTTTTCGCGCGGCGCGGCGAGCCGCGTCCCCAGTTCGGCCGCGATCCGCCGCATCACTTCGCTCCAGTTGCCCCGCTCGCGCTGGCGAAACAGCCGCAGCGACGGATACCAGGCCGAGGTCTCGCCCGTGTGCAGCCAGCGCCACTCGGGCACGATCGACACGGCCATCCACACGGGCACACCCAGCGCGCCGGCCAGATGGACGCCGACGCTGTCGCTGGTGACGAACAGGTCCAGCGCGGCCATCACGGCCGCCGTGTCCAAAAACGCGCCGTCCCGGTCGAGCTCGGATCCGAGATCGATCACCTCGAATCGCCCCCCGAGGGCCGCCAGTTGCTCGACGCCGGCGAATTTCTGCAAGCTGAACAGCCGCACGCCCGGCACCGTGGCCAGCGGGGCGAACTCGACCAGCGGGATCGAGCGGTGACGGTCGAACTCATAGTCGGGGTTGCCCTGCCAGCTGATGCCGATCCGCAGGCCCGGCCACTGGGCCAGCCGCTCGCGCCAGCGGCGGACCCGCTCGGGATCGGCAAAGACGTACGGCTGCTGGGCCGGCACCGTGTCGAGCGTTGTTCCAAAGGCGCCCGGCAGGCTGAGCAGCGGGGCCTGGACGTCGAATGCCGGCAGTGGCTCACCGCGGGGCACGAGGTTGGTGTAGCCCGACGCGGTCAAGAGCGGCAGCAGCGCGGCCTGCACTTCGGTCACGACGTGCCGGCGCGCTCCTGAACGAGCGGCAGATAGCGGATGAACTGCAAAGTGTCGCCCAGGCCTTGCTCGGCGTGAACCAGCAGGACCTGGTCGCCCAGCGGCGTGCCGTCCCAAAGGGGCTGAGCAAAACCGCGCTGGGCGTATTTCTTGCAGCGGAGCCGCCAATCGTACTCGGGCCAACCGGCGGCAAAATCTCCCGCGCTGAGCAGCGCCACGCCGTAGTTATACCGCGTTTCCGGATGTTCGGGGCGCTGGTCGAGCGCACGCCGGTAGGCGGCCAAGGCATCGGCCGTGCGACCTTGCTGGTGTTGGATCAGGGCCAGGTCGAACCACAGTTGGGCATCGTGGGGCCGGAGCCCCACGGCAATCTGCTGCCGGGCCTCGGCCTCGTCCACACGTCCCAGGTCGGCCAGGGCGATCGCCAGGTTGGAATGGGCCTCGGCAAAATCGGGTTTCAATTCGATTGCCCGCTGCAACGGTCCAAGCGCTTCGTCGGGTCGTTTGAGTTGCCGCAGGCAAGCCCAGGTTGTTGTAGGCTTCGGCAAAGTCGGGGTTCAATGCGATGGCCTGACGAAACGCGGCCAGGGCGTCGTCGTAGCGCAGCTGAGCCTGCAAGACGGCGCCCAGGTTGTGGTGGGCTTCGGCAAAATCGGGCCGCAGGCCGACCGCATTGCGCAGGGCGTTCTCGGCCTGGACATAGTGCTCCAGGGCCAAGAGCACGCAGCCCAGGTTGTTCCAGGCGTCGGCGTGATTGCGGTCGAGCCGGACCACTTGGTCGAAGGCCTGGGCCGCGGCCTCGGCCTGCCGCTGGGTTTGCAAGACGCAGCCCAAGCGGAAGTAAGGTTCGGCGGCGCCAGGCTGGGCCTGGATGGCGGCGCGAAACTGCTCGGCGGCGGCCGGCAGCCGGTCGGACCGCTCGTAGAGCACGCCGAGGGCCAGCAGCGCGCCCACGTCGTGCGGGTTCAGGCCGAGCGCCTGGCGATAGCATTTTTCGGCGGCGGCCATGTCGCCCAAGTCGCGCTGAAGGCCACCCAACTGGACGAGCGCCGGTAGAAAGCCGGGCTGCGACTGCAATGCCGCCCGGAGCTCATCGATGGCCTGCTGCGGCTGGCCCAGGCTGCCCAAGGCCACGGCCAGGTTGCAGCGGATGTGCGGATCGCGGCTGTCGAGGTTGATCGCTCGGCGAAAACTGGCGATGGCCAGGTCGTACTTTTTTGCGGCCCCGTAGGCGGCGCCGAGGTGATTATGGTAAGCGGCCTTCTTGGAGTCGAGCCGGATCGCCCGCGAGATCGACTCGATCGCCTCGTCTTGCCGCCCTTGCTGATGGGCCGCCACGCCCAACAGGTGCCAGACGTCGGCATGGTTGGGCATCTGCGCCAGGATTTGCCGGTAGAGTGGCTCGGCCTGGGCCGGAGCCGGCCTGGTGCAAATTGAACGCTTGAGACAGCAGTTGGTTGACGTCGATCACGGTCGGCATCGGCCTGAAGAAAAATCGGGTTTGAGCCGACTAAGCCGCGTTTCGCGTTGGCGTAGCGGGGCTCGACCCTGTAGGAGGCGACTCCGATCGCCGATTCGTCGCATCATTTTGAGGCAGTCGGCGATCGGAGTCGCCTCCCATGAAGTGAGTTTTGTCAAGGTCGTGGGAAGCTGTGGAGCTAACCACCCTCCCATTCGCGCGTGCGCTTAACGCCGCACACTAAGCTAGTCCAGTTTAGCGGAGACGCCCATTCTCCTACTCGGGCCTTGTTGGCCAGGCGACTATTCGGGCTGTCTCCGTTGGATCCACTGGCATCCAACGACCTTGGTTTGCGATCTCACATCAGCTCCGTTGGCCCCTGTCACCCAACTTCAGCCCCTTTTCCCGGCAACAGAGAAGAGGGAAGGGGGTTGGGGTCTGGGGAAGGGACCTGGGGCCGCTGGTCCCTTCCCCAGTTGGCCCTGCTAAGCAGCCCGTTTCAATCGCCGCGGGTCGAAATCCTCCTCGTATTTCACCAGATGGTAGGCGATCGTCAGTAACTTTCTGGCCAGCGCGACCAACGCCGTCTTGCGTCCCCGCCGCCGCACCACACGATTGAACCAGGTCCGCAGGGCTTGCGTTGACCGCTTGCGACTACGGGCCACCAAGTGGGCGATTTGCACCCACACGGCCCGGAGTTCTTTGCGGCCCTCGCGAGTGATCTGACCATATTCGGTACGTTCGCTGCTTTGCCGGACCGTGGGTGCCAAGCCCGTATAACCGATCAGTCTGCGCGACGAACTGAACCGCTGCACATCGTCGACCGCCGCCACGAACGTCAACGCCGCGATCGGGCCGACCATCGGGATCTGTTGCAGCCGGCGGACCTGGTCGCACTGCTTGCCCCTGGCCAGCAGCTGCGAGTGCAGTTCCTTGACCGAAGCGGTCAGCGCCAGGAAGCAGTTGTAGTAGCTACTGACGATCTGCAGCACGTGGTCCTGGGTGAAGCCGGCGTGCAGGACCCGCAGCCAGCCGGCCTTGGTGCCCAGCGCGAGCCGGAAGCCGTGTGCCCTCCTGGCGGAACACGCCACGCACCAGATTGCATAATTTGGTCCGCGCGGCCAACAACTGTCGCCGGGCAGTCAGCAATCCGCGCAGCGAACGAGCCGCTTCGCCCGGCATATGCACCGGCTGTGGCAGTCCATCGACGCGGAGCAACTTGCAGAGAATCCGCGCGTCGACCTTGTCGGTCTTCTTGCGGCTCTGGGCAATCAGCTTGACTTGCTTCGGACTGACCACGACGACCTCGGCCCCCAACTCCTGCAGGTATCGGTAAACCCAGGCCGTCTGATTCCCGGCCTCGATGGCGATTTTCAAAGGCCCCATCCGCAGCGATGCTCCCAGCGCCGCCCGGAATCCCGCCTGAGTGGTCGCGAAAACCCCGGCTTTGCATTTGCGGCCGAGTTCGTCGGTGATGTAGACATAGCTCGACACGCCACCCAAATCGATGCCACAATAACGCATGACCGGCCTCCTTCGTGCTTTAGGGGATTGGAACCACAACAAATCCTAAAGCCGATGCGAGGCCGCGTCACTTCATAGCTTCTCCTACAGATCTCTCGAAACATCACACCCTCGTGAAACTCGCGCTCTAGGATTGCGAATCTTCTCGGGCCACGAGTCGCGCCAGCTCATCGGCCATCCGGGCGAACACGCTCTTCCAATCCCCCGGCGCGGCCTGACGAAACAGCCGCATCGCAGGATACCAGGGGCTATCGTCGCGCCAAGCTGCCAGCGCCACTCGGGCACGTGGGCCAGCGCCACCCAGGCTGGCACGCCGAGCGCCGGCCAGGTGGGCAGCGGCGGTATCGGTCGTGATCACCAGGTCCAAGCCGGCCATCACCGCCGCCGTGTCGACGAACGCCCCGCGCTCGTTGTCCAGTCCCGGCGTCAGATCGACGACGGACAGCTGGCCGGCCAATGCGGCCACCTGCTCGCTGCCGTGACCTTTCTGCAGGCTCAGGAGCGTGACGCCCTCGACTCGGCCGAGCGGCAGCAATTCATCGAGTCGCACCGAGCGGAACCGATCGCCGCGAAACTGGGGATTGCCCTGCCAGGCAATGCCGACTTTGAGGCCAGGGTAACCCGCCAGCTCGCGCCGCCAGTGCTCCACCAGTTCGGCAGCCGGGTGCAGATAGGGCGGGCGGACCGCCGGATCGTCCGGCGCGATGCCCAGGATGCCCGGCAGGCTGACGAGCGAGGCGTGCGCGTCGAACGCCGGCAGCGTGCCGCCTAGCGGCAGCACTTCGACGCCCGGTGCGCAGCCGGTCAGCAGCGGCACCAGCGGCGGCTGGCAAACCAGAATCGTCCGAGCGGCGCGGCGGCTGGCCGGAGCCGCAAAGCGCCACGAACTGGATCGTGTCGCCCAGTCCCTGCTCGGCGTGCAACAGCAGCGTGCCCGCGGCGAGCGGCTGGCCGTTCCAGTAGGGCTCGCGATAGGGGTAGCGGGGATAGTCGTGCGATTTCCAGCGCCACTCGAACTCGGGCCAGCCGCGGCCGAAGTCCCCCTGGAAGAGCCAGATGGCGGCCCGGTTCTTGTGGGCTTCCGCCGCGTCCGGCTGCAAGGCAATGGCTCGTTCGACGCTGGCCAGCGCCGCGTCCAGCCGGCCCTGGTGCATCAGGGCCACGGCCAGATTGTTGTGCCCCTCGACGAAGTCGGGTTCCAGGGCGATGCACCGCTCGATCAACTCGACGGCCTGATCGAGCTGTTGCTCTTCGGTCAGCACCACGCCCAGGTTGCTCAGCGCCCGGGCGTAGTTGGGCTGGCAGCGGAGGGCCTCGCGCAGCGCGGCCGCGGCCTGGTCCAATTGGCCGAGCCGCTGCAGCAGCGAGCCGAGGTTGTTGTAGGCTTCGGCGTAGTCAGGCCAGATGCGGATCGCCTGCCGGTAGGCGTCGATGGCTTCGCCGTGGTGATTGGCCTCGCGCAACAGATTGCCGAGGTTGAACCAGGCTTGAACGAAACCGGGATTCGCCTGCAGGCATCGCCGGTAGGCGTCGATCGCCCGCTCCGTTGCGCCCAGTTGCCCGAGCGCGGCGCCGAGATTGAACCAGGCTTGCGGATCACCGGGCTGGATCGCGAGGGCCTGCTGGAACGAAGCGACGGCCGCGGCCAGATCGCCGGCCGAGCCCTGAGCCGCTCCGCGGTGCGAGTACATCGCCGGATCGCCCGGCGCCAGTTCGATGGCTCGATCGATCAGCCCGATCGCCTCGTGATGCCTGCCTTGCTGATAGACCGCGACACCCAGCCGGTGCCAGGCATCAGCATGCCCGGGCTCGGCGGCGACGATCTGCCGGTAGATCGCTTCGGCTTCGGCCAGTGCGCCGGCCTGGTGATGTTGCCAGGCGAGATTGAGCAAGTCGGCGGCGCTGGTCACACGCAATCCTTCGCGCTGGTGTCGCGCTCTCCGATCCGGGTGGGGGCTACTTGCCGCCCAGCGAAACGAGGTGCGATACGGTCCGCAGATACATCCGCCCGCCGGCGACGGCTGGGGTGCTACGGCTGGCTTCGCCCAGGGCCTGGCGGGAAATCTGCTCGAATTGATCCTTGGCGGCCAGGACCACCACTTCACCCTCGGCCGAGATGCAATAGATCCGGTCGCCCACGCGGACCGGCGAGCCCGAGTAATTGCCGCCGACCCGTTTCTGCCAGACCAGCGTGCCGCTGGGCGCGTCGACGCAGCTCACCACGCCGCTGTCGCCCCAGAGAAACAGCCGATTGCCGTGCGCGACGCTGGTCGGCACGTAGGGCGCCGACTTGTCGAGTTTGTAGGCCAGCTCGGGCCGCTTGCCCGGCCGCACCGCCACGACATAGTTGCCACCGCCGCCCGATCCGCAACTGCCAAAGACAAGGCCCGCCACGACCAGCGGCGAGCTGACCGAGCGCTTGTCGAATACGTCGAGTTCCCAGTTCGTCTGGCCGGTGCGCGGATCGATGCTCGAAATGCCGTGCGACTGCGAGTTGAAAATCAACTGGCTGGGACCGCCCGGCGGCTGATAGATGCAAGGCGTGGAGTAGGCCGTGACCGACGTGCGGCGGGGCGTGCGCGGCAGCTCGGCACCGGTCTGGCGATCGAGCGCCACCAGGCTGCTGGCATCGTCCTGATCGTTGTTGACGATCACCAGCTCCTCGTAAACGATCGGCGAGGCCCCGTAACCATGCTGGCTGACGAACGGGCCGAGGCTGACGGTCCAAACCTGCTTACCGGCATGATCGAGCGCCACGACCCGATATTCGGCAGGCGTGGCCCAAACGACGTAGACGTGCCGCTCGTCGACCGCGGGCGTGCTCGACGCGAAACTATTCTGATTGTGGACCGGATGCGTCTGGGCCGCGAATTCCTGCTGCCAGAGCACCTTGCCGTCGGCCGCGTCGAGACAGAAGAGCAGCCGCCGGTGCCCCGAGTCGGCCGCGCTGGTCAGGAAAATCTTGTTGCCCCAGAGCACGGGCGAGCTGTGCCCCTGGCCGGGAAGCTCGACTTTCCAGTTGTAGTCGGCCGGGGTCCAGGATCCGGGAATCGTCTGGCACTCGCTCTCGCCGGTGCCGTTGGGACCGCGGAAGCGGGTCCATTCCTGGGCGGGGGCAATGGATGAGGAAAAAAAGCAAGCGGCGAGGAGGACGAGGAAGATTAACCGCAAAGCTGCGGGGAGGACGGGGAAGATTAACCGCAAAGGCGCAAAGACGCAGAGAAGCGACGAAGAAGAGAGACGAAGAACGGAAAAGGAAGAACGCAGAGGGGGCGAAGTGAGCAAAGAAGAAGCAGAAGAAGGATTACAAGAAGAAGAATGCGGAAGGGGGCCGGGGGTGGGGCGGGGGAGCGGGGTGGGGCGGCTCACGGTGGGGCCTCCGGTTCGAGCGCGGGGCAGGGCGGGGGAAACTCCAGCGGGGCGGGTGACGGGTTCGGCGCGGGGAAAACTACCGCGTGATCCCGTACTGCTCGATCTTACGATACAGCGTCGCCCGGGCAATTCCCAGCAGTCGGGCTGCGTCGGGCACGTTTCCTTCGGTCCGCCGCAGGGCCTCGCCGATCAGCCGCCGCTCCCAGGTCTCGAGGTCCAGCGATTCCAGCTCGCCCGAGGCGGCGCCGCGGAGGCCCAGATCGCCCTCTTCGATTTGTTGCCCCTCGGCCAGCACGACGGCGCTGTCGATCACGTTGCGCAGCTGACGGACATTGCCCGGCCATTGATAGGCCAGCAGCTTGTCGCGGGCCTCGGGCGACAGTTCCAGGCCGGGGCGCCCATGCTGGCGGCGGAAATGGTCGAGGAAAAAATCGATCAAGAGGCCGATGTCCTGGCCCCGCTCCCGCAACGGGGGCACGACCAGCTCGAACACGCTCAGGCGATAATACAGGTCCTCGCGAAACTTGCGGGTGCGGACGTAGGTCTGCAAATCCTGGTTCGTGGCGGCGATCACCCGCACGTCGACGCTCACTTCGTGCACCGCCCCGACGGGCAAGAACGGGTGCCCTTCCAGAATTCGCAGCAGCTTGGCCTGGCCCTCGAGCGTCATCTCGCCGACTTCGTCGAGAAACAGCGTGCCCAAGTCGGCCTGCTGAAAATAGCCGGCGTGGTCGCGATCGGCGCCGGTGAACGAGCCCGCCTTGTGGCCAAAGAGCTGACTTTCCATCAGGTCGGCCGGAATCGCGGCGCAATTGACCGAGAGCATCGGCCGGTCGGCCCGGGTGCTGGCCCGGTGCAGGGCCCGGGCGACGAGTTCCTTGCCCGACCCGCTCTCGCCGCGGATCAGCACGCAGCCGGTGGCCCGGGCCAGGCGATTGATCCGGGTTTTCAGCTCGCGCATCGGGCGGCTTTCGCCGACCAGCTCGCCGTGACCGGGCGATTGGGCCACGAGCTGCTGGTAGTTGCTTTGCAGGCTGCTTTCGCGGCGGGCCCGGGCCAGGGCCACCGAGGTGATGTTGGCCAGCGAGATTGCGAAATCGAAATCGGCCTGCTCGAACCGGCCGTGCTCCAGATAGACGTGGATCGCCCCCAGCGTCTTGCCGCGGTGGATCAGCGGAATGCAGAGGGCGTCGGCAAAGTGGCTCAAGCTGGCCGCAGGGTCGCTCCCTTTTTGGTTATCGATCCAGACCGCGTTTCCCTCGCGACAGACCATGTCGGTCAGCGACTTGCTGAGCACCACTTCGGTTCCCGCCGACCTGGGCACCAGCAGCTTCGGCTTGAGCTGGCCGTCGTCGCTGATCCAGAGGAACCCCGCCAGCGTGGCGTGCGTCCAATCGATCAGTAGTTCCAGCCCCGTGCGGATGCACTCGTCGGGGTCGTCGCAGCCCAAGAGCTTGATGCTCAATTGATAGAGCAGCAGCAGCTCCTGGGCCTGCCGCGAGTCGGAGATCGCCGCCAGCCCGCGATAGGCCACCACGTCCTGCTGGCCCATCGACTGGTTTTTGAGCAGCGTCTGGGTGACGCTGGCGCCGGCCTGGGTGAGCAGCGGCGGCGAATCGGTCTGATGGAAGCAGAACTCGGTCGAGCCGAGGCGAATCTGATTGCCCTCACCGAGCGCCGCGTCGTCGATCTTCTGGTCGTTGACGAACGTGCCGTTGCGGCTTTCGGCGTCGCGGATTTTCCAGGCGTGGTCCTCGTAGACCACCACGGCGTGAACGCGCGAGCAAAGCGGATCGGTCAGGACGATGGCGCACTCGAAGCCGCGGCCGATGCGGTTCTCCTCCTGCGGGTCGAGCAGGTAGCTGGCCCCGGCCCGACTCCCCGACGTCATCGTGAGGTACGTATACACCGCTCGCCGTGCGCCAATCTGAAATCGAAAGGTCCAACGCTCCGGCCCGCCCCGGCCAGCCGGAAATGTCGAGTATAACACGCCGCAGCGGCGTCTTGCGCCGGGCGCTGGGCGGACGGCGAGGGCCAAAATCTCCGCTGTGTTTGAAATCCGCGCCCCGAGCGAGCCGCCTCTGGCCCTGTCACGCTACAATGCCGACGGCCGCCGCGCGTCCGACCGCCGGCCCATCCGCCCCCTGTGTGATGCGTCTTATGACTTCTGCCGCGGCGGTCGATTTTGACGGCTTGCTCCTGGTGGGCCACGGCACGCGGGCTGCCGCCGGCCAGGCCGAGTTCTGGCACCTGGTCGAGCTGGTGCGTTCAGCCGAGCCCGAGCGAATCGTCGCGGGGGCGTTTCTCGAGCTGGCCGAGCCGACGATCGCCGCGGGAGTCGCCGAGCTCGCCCGACAGGGTGCGCGGCGGATCCGAGCGATTCCGCTCGTATTGTGCGCCGCCGGTCATGCCAAGCGCGACATTCCCGAGGCATTGGCGGCCGCCGCCCGGCCGTTTCCCGGGCTCGAAGTGCAACGCACGCCGCACTTGGGCTGCCGGGACGAAGTTCTGGAATTGTCCGAGCGGCGGTTTCGCGCTGTCCTGGGTGACAAGGCCGTGGGTGACGAGGACCCGGGTGACCAGGAGTCGGGTGAGCAGCGGGACGGCGCACAGCCCCACAGCGCGGCGGGCGAGACCTTGCTGATTCTCGTGGGGCGCGGCAGCGGCGATGCCGAGGCCACGGCCGAGTTTCGCGCGTTTGCCGCCCGCCGCGCGGCGGGGCAGCCGGCGCTGCAAGTCGAGGTCGCGTTTCTGGCGATGGCCGAGCCGCCGCTGGATCGCGTGCTGGAAGCGGCCGCGCGGGGCCCGGCGCGGCGGATCGTGGTTCAGCCGCACTTGCTGTTTGCCGGCGAATTGCTGACCACCGTGGGCGAAAAAGTTGCCGCCTGCGCCACCGCCGACCCCACCCGGCAGTGGATCGCCACCGCCCACTTGGGTCCGGACGAATGCCTGGCAGCGGCCGTAACGCACCTGGCGCGGGAAAAACCCAGCAACTTGCCGGCAATCACCAGAACCAACGTTGGGGCCGGTGCGTTATGAAGAAGGGCGAAAAGCGGCGCGAAACCTTTTGAAACGGGCTCGCGAGGCACGTCGTTGGCCGGCACTCGACCAGGGTCCCGTGCGCGGCGGGCGTTGCTCTTGCATCGCTCTAACGTCGCGTATACGATCCTTTTAACTCGTTTGCAGTTTTTCACTTATTGTCGACGACCCCGATAGCCGGCAAAGGGCCCTGGGCCAAGGAATTGCAACTTTCCGCCCGCGGGGGTCGTCGCCGGGCGCCATCGATCGTTTCGTCTGGGCAGTCGTCTCTGCCTCGGTTGTCATTTCGCGAGGGAATGTAATGAGCCGAACCTTCGTCGCTGCTTGCCGTAACCGTGTCGCCCGCTGGACCGTCTGCCTGTTCCTGCTGGCCACCACCGGGGCCGTCGTGTTGCTGTCCGGTCGGGGTGGCCTGGCCGATCCGAACGGGCCGCAGCAGGCCGATCGGCAAGTCACGCTGGCCGTTTCGGCTCTGCTCAAACGCGAGCACCTCAGCCGGCACCCGCTCGACGACGAGATCTCGGAGCGCTGGCTGAAGACCTATCTGAAGACCTTGGACCCGTTCAAGGTCTACTTCATGCAGTCGGACATCGACGAATTCAACGAGCACAAGGACGACCTGGACGATTGGGCCAAGCAGGGGGATATCCGCTTCGGCTACACGATTTTCAAGCGATTCCTGGAACGGCTCGACGAGCGGGTCAAATGGGTCGACGAGCTGCTGACCCAGCCGCATGACTTCTCGGTCAACGAGGACATGATCACCGATCCCGACGCCACCACCTACGCCAAGACCACGGCCGAGTCCAAGGACCTGTGGCGCAAGCGGATCAAGTACGACCTGCTCGTGCTCGAGGCCGACAAAGACAAGCTCGAGGGCAAGGCAGCCCAAGAGAAGCTCTCCCGCCGCTATCACAGCCTGGGCAAGCGGATGCACCAGACCGACAGCGACGAGCTGCTCGAGATGTATCTGACCGCTCTGACCACCTCCTACGATCCGCACACGACGTACATGTCGCCCGGCTCGCTGGAGAACTTCGAAATCCAGATGCGGCTGAACCTGGAAGGCATCGGCGCGGCCCTGCAGTTCACCGACGGCTACACGGTGGTCAGCAAGATCATCCCCGGCGGCGCGGCCGACAAGGACAAGCGGCTCAAGCCGGAAGATAAGGTCGTCGGCGTCGGCCAAGGGACCGAGGGCGAGATCGTCGACGTGGTCGACATGAAGCTCAACGACGTCGTGAAGCTGATTCGCGGCGAGCGGGGCACCGTGGTCCGGCTGAAAGTGCTGCCGGCCGGCCAGGGTGAGCCGAAAATCTACGCCATCACCCGCGAACAGATCGAATTGACCGACAGCGAAGCCCGCAGCGAGGTGATCGAGGCCGGTCGCCGGCCCGACGGCACGCCGTACAAGATCGGCGTGATCGACCTGCCGAGCTTCTACATGGACATGAGCGGGGCCCGCGAAGGCCTCGAAGATTTCAAGAGCACGACGCGCGACGTGGCCAAGCTGCTCAAGAAGTTCAACGAGCAGAAAGTCGACCTGGTCGTCCTCGACCTGCGGCAGAACGGCGGCGGCTCGCTGACCGAATCGATCAACCTGACGGGCCTGTTCATCGACACCGGCCCGGTGGTCCAGGTGAAGGACGCCGACAAGCGCGTTCAGCACTACGACGACCAGGATCGCGGCATGGCCTGGAACGGTCCGCTGGTCGTGCTGACGAGCAAGTTCAGCGCCAGCGCCAGCGAGATCTTCGCCGGGGCGATCCAGGATTATCGCCGCGGGCTGGTAATCGGCGATTCGTCGACGCACGGCAAGGGCACGGTTCAGAGCCTGCTCGACCTGGGCAAGCAGCTGTTCCGCGGCCTGCCCAACTCGCCGCAGCTGGGCGCGCTCGAAGATCACCATGCAGCAGTTCTATCGCCCCAACGGCGACAGCACCCAGAACCGCGGCGTGCTGGCCGACGTCGATTTGCCCTCGCTGACCAGCCAGCTGGACGTGGGCGAATCGAGCCTGGACTACGCCGTCAAGTTCGACCATGTCGACCCGGCCCCCTATCGCCGCTACGAGCAGGTCAATTCGGAAATCATCCAGCAGCTCAAGACCGACTCGGCCCAGCGCCGGGCAGGCTCGAAGGAGTGGGAGAAAGTCGCCAAGAACATCGCCCGCTACAACGATCAGAAGAAGCGCAAGCGGGTTTCGCTCAACGAGCAGGTGTTCCTGGCCGAACGGGCCGAGGTGAATGCCGACAAGGAAGAAGAGAAGGAGCTCGAGAAGCTGGCCAACCCGAACCGGCCGGTCTTCGACACAAAGAGCTTCTACAACCAGGAAATCCTGGCCCTGGCGGTCGACTACCTGCGGCTGCTGCACGCTCCGCCGGCCGCGACCGTCGGCAAGCGCTAAGCCTCGCGAAAGCGGGCGCAAGCATCAACCGTTAAGCCCGGGCCTGGCATGGCCCGGGCTTTTTCATTGGCGGCCCGCCCCCTCGCTCCCGCATCGACTCATTTCCCGTTCGTCATCGCTTCTAGTCGCACCAGCGCAATCCGCAGCCCGTCGTACGCCAAGCGAATGTCCGGCGGCAGGCTGGCTTCGGTCGCCGCGTGCTCCAAGTCGTGCGACAGGTGCGTCAGCAATGTCAGCCGGGGGCGCAGCCGCTGGGCGACGGCCACTGCCTCGTCCAGGCTGAAATGGCTGGCGTGGGGCGCGGGTCTCAGGGCGTCGAGAATCAGCGTGTCGAGCCCTTCGAACAGCGGCCAGCTCTCGGGCGGAATGTGATTGGTGTCGGTGCAGTATGCCACGTTGCCGATGCGAAAGCCGAGCACCCGGAACCGGCCGTGGTGCAGCCGGATCGGCACGATCCGCTGGCCGAGCACGCTGAATGGCTCGGTACCGATCCGGCGGAATTCCAACTGCGGCACGCCGCCGGCGTAGTTTTTGGCCTCTTCGCTGAAGGCGTAGTCGAACGAGCGGCGAATCCGGTCTTCGACCGCGGGCTCGCAGTACACCGGCAGCGGGCCACCCAGGTAATGCGGAAACACCCGCAGGTCGTCCAGGCCGAACACGTGGTCGGCATGATCGTGGGTGAAGAGAGTCGCCCGAACGAGGCCGATCCGCTCGCGCAAGAGCTGGGTCCGCAAGTCGGGCGGGGTGTCGATCAGCAGGCTGCCCTCGGGCAGGCCGACGACGACGGCGCAGCGGGTCCGGCGGTTCCGCAGGTCGTCGCTGGTGCAGGTCGGGCAGCCGCAGCCAAGCATCGGCACGCCAACCGAAGTGCCGGTTCCCAAGAAAACCAGCTGCCCGGCGATATCAGACTGGGGGAAGTAGGAGCGCAAAGGGAATTCAGGCGTGGGGATTTTCGAGGTTCCGCGGGCGAACAACCGTTCTTGACCCGCGTTTGGAATCGCTATAAACTTTGATGCTTACATATTTTGCGCCAGAAGGCAATCTGCGTTTCCCATCCGCCCCGGGGGGCTGGACGATCGGGTCGGCCCTCCGGGCCGGCTGCCCAGGCCTGCCGTGGCGGGCGGCCCAAACGCGGGTTCTTCGCTTGGACGGTGGGCCGTTAAACTGAACCTGGCCCGCGCAGCTTACACGCAACTGGACGCGCTGTCTGTCTCGCCGGCGGGCTTTTCCGCCTGAGGAAATTCGGCCGCCCGAGGTCAACCGGCCGCTTGAGGTCAATCGTATGGAAATTCTCGAACGTATTTGGGAGCTGGTGAGCGGATTCTTTTCCGCCCTGGCGGTGTCGATCGAGCGCGCGATCACCTCGCTGTTCGGCTCCTCGAACGCTCGCTTCATCAAGAAGTTACAAGGCAAGGTCGAAGCCATCAACGCCCTGGAACCCAAGTTTCAGGCCCTGAGCGACGACCAGCTGCGGGCCAAGACCACCGAATTTCGCCAGCGGCTGGCCGCCGGCGAGACGCTCGACGACTTGCTCGTCGAGGCGTTTGCCGCCTGCCGCGAGTCGGGCCGCCGCTACCTGGGCATGCGGCACTACGACGTCCAAATGATGGGCGGCATGATCCTGCACGCCGGCAACATCGCCGAAATGGTCACCGGCGAAGGCAAGACGCTGGTCGCCACGCTGCCCTGCTATCTGAATGCCCTGTCGGGCAAGGGCGTCCATGTCGTCACGGTCAACGACTACCTGGCCCGCCGCGACATGGAATGGATGGGCCCCCTCTACATGGGGCTGGGTCTGACGGTCGGCAACATCCAGTCGGGCATGGAGTCGGACGAGCGGCAGAAATCGTACGCCTGCGACATTACCTACGGCACGAACAACGAGTTCGGCTTCGACTACTTGCGCGACAACATGCGCCCGGCCGCCCGCGGCGACGATCGCTACCCCAAGCATCTCCAGCAGGCCCAGGGGCCGCTGCACTTCGCGATCGTCGACGAAGTCGACAACATCCTGATCGACGAGGCCCGGACGCCGCTGATCATCTCGGGTCCGGCCCACGACGACGTGGCCCGGTACTCGCTGGCCGACAAGATCGCCCGGCAGTTGACCAAGGACGTACACTTCGAAGTCAAAGAGAAGGAGCACAGCGTCAACCTGACGGACGAGGGCGTCCGCGAGGCCGAGAAGCTGGCCGGCGTCGAGAGCTTCTACACGGCCGGCAACATGGAGTGGCCGCACCTGATCGACAACTCGCTCAAGGCCCACCACCTGTACAAGCGCGACGTCAACTACGTGGTGATGGACGGCGAGATCATCATCGTCGACGAATTCACCGGCCGCTTGATGCCCGGTCGCAATTGGAGCGACGGGCTGCACCAGGCCGTCGAGGCCAAGGAAGGGGTCCGCGTCAAGGAAGAGAACCAGACCCTGGCCACGATCACGCTGCAGAACTTCTTCAAGCTGTACGACAAGATCTGCGGCATGACCGGCACGGCCATGACCGAGGCCTCGGAATTCTGGAAGATCTACAAGCTCGACGTGATCGCGGTGCCCACGAACAAGGGCATGAAGCGGATCAACTACGCCGACGTGATCTACCGCACCGAGCGGGAAAAGTTCAACGCCATCGCCGAAGAGATCGAAGCCGTCCACAAGTGGGACCTCGTCGAGCTCAAGGACAAGACCGAGCGGGTCGGCGCGATCACCGCCGAGGACCCGCAGACGGTCGAAATCCAGATCAAGGATTCCAAAACCCGGGAACGCATCCCGCGCGAGAACATCCGCGAGATTCACCGGCACGGCCGGCCGGTCCTGGTCGGCACGGTCTCGATCGAGAAGAGCGAGCGGCTCTCGGCCATGCTCGGCCGCCGGGGCATCAAGCACGAAGTGCTCAACGCCAAGCACCACAAGCGCGAGGCCGAGATCATCGCCCAGGCCGGCCGGATGAACGCCGTGACCATCGCCACCAACATGGCCGGCCGCGGCACCGACATCATCCTCGGCGGCAATCCCGAGACGATGGCCTGGGCCCTGCTGCAGGACAAGTACGCCACCCGGCTCGACGTCCCCCAGCAGGAATGGATCGACCTGATCCGCGAGATCGAAGAGCGCGAGCAGATGAAGCCCGAGGGCCAGGCCGTCCGCGAGCTCGGCGGCCTGCACATCATCGGCACCGAGCGGCACGAAGCCCGGCGGATCGACCTCCAGCTTCGCGGACGCTGCGGACGCCAGGGCGATCCGGGCTCCAGCCGCTTCTATCTGTCGCTCGAAGACGACCTGATGCGGATTTTCGCCGGCGAATGGGTCAAGAACATCCTCACCCGGCTGGGCATGCAGGAAGGCGAAGCGATCGAAAGCCGGATGGTCAGCCGCCGCGTGGAAGGGGCCCAGAAAAAAGTCGAAGAACGCAACTTCGAAACCCGCAAGAACCTGCTCGAATACGACGAGGTGATGGACGAGCAGCGCAAACGGGTCTACAGCTATCGCCAGCGGATGCTCGACGGCGCCAATTGCAAGACGCTGATCGAGGAAATGCTCGACGAGCAGATCAACCGCCACCTCGATGAGTTCCTGACCAAGGATTACGGCACCAGCACCTTCGCCCAATGGGCCGGCACGCTGCTGGCCGTCGAGTTCGATCCCAAGACGTTCCGCGGCGCCGATTTTGAGACCGCCGCGCGCGTGGCCAAGGACGAGGCCGAGCGGATGGCCGAAACCCAGGTGGTCGACCTGGTCGAGGAAAACCTGCCCGAGACGGACGACCAGTCGGAATGGAACTGGGAGGCCCTGACCAAAGCGGCCAATACCCGCTGGAAACTGAATCTGCGGGAGCGCGACCTGAAGCGCGAGGAGCGCGACAAGATCAGCGAACTGCTGATCGCCGAAGCCCGGGCGGCGGTCGACAAAGTCGACCTGAGCGAGGGCGCCAAGTTCCTCGACGACGACTTCGGCATTCGCACGGCCTGCGCTCGGGTCCATTACAAGTTCGGCGTCCAGCTCGATCCGGCCGAGGTCAAGAACCTGGATGCCGGGGCCTTTATCACCCTGGTTCGCCAAAAGGCGGCCCAGGCCTATGCCGAGAAAGAGGCCGACTACCCGGTGATGGCCGGGCTGTATCACTTCACCACCCGCGATCCGCAGGGCCAGAAGCGCTACGACCGCGAGCAGCTCGTGGCCTGGGCCCGCGACCGGTTCGAGGTGGACCTGGACCTGGCCGACCTCAAGAACAAGCAGGCCGACGAAATCCGGGCCGTGCTGGTCGCCAAGAGCAAACAGCAGCAGCAAGTCGCCGACTCGACGCTGGCCGAAGTCCACGAGCGGGTCGAGCGGCTGTTCGACGGCGCCGGCGGACGCACGCTGGGCGATGCCGCCGGATCGAACGGCGCCCTCGCCTCGCTGACCGATTGGCTCGACCGGACCGTGCATTACAAGGCCCAGCCCGACGAGCTGGCCCGGCTCGACCGCGCAGCTCGAGCAGCGGCTCACGACCGCCGTCGAAGATCATTTCCGCCCCGAAATGCGGCGGATGGAGCGGTCGCTGGTCTTGCAGATTCTCGATACCGCCTGGAAGGACCACCTCCTGGCGATGGATCACCTCAAGCAGAGCGTCGGCCTGCGGGGCTACGCCCAGGTCGATCCCAAGGTCGAGTACAAGCGCGAGGGCATGCGGACCTACGAGCAGATGTGGACCAGCGTCGGCGAGCGCGTGACCGACCTGATCTTCCGGATGGAGCAGCTCGACGAGGGCTTCGTCGGCTCGACCTGGGTCGAGAGCGAAGCGATCCACGAAGAGGCTCCCACCACGAGCGAGATCGCCCGGCAGCAGGAAGCCGCGATCGAAGGCACGCAGTCCGACAAGAAGCTCGAGCCGATCCGCAACCGCGACGAAAAGGTCG
The DNA here is from genome assembly GCA_963828155.1 of uncultured Planctomycetaceae bacterium. GTDB lineage: Bacteria > Planctomycetota > Planctomycetia > Pirellulales > PALSA-1355 > CAWCAX01. The sequence continues at coordinate 81,731 of CAWHDQ010000001.1, read as the reverse complement.
GCCGCAACGATCCCTGCCCCTGCGGCAGCGGCAAGAAATTCAAGAACTGCCACATGAAAAAAGGGGGCGGCCACGCCGAAGGCGGCCTGAAAGGATCGAGCAAGACGTAAGGGAAAAGTCGGAAGTGGGAATGCGGAATTCGGAACGGAACGAGCAAGCTTCGAGTCGCCCCTCCTAGCCGGCGGTCAACGACCGCCCGGCCAACCTGAATCGCAACGAAGCGAATTAACCGCAAAGCCGCAAAGACGCAAAGGAAGAATGCAGAAGACGACGGACGAGAAAGCAAGGATTACTTGCATCGGTGACGTCGGTCGTACTGGTGTAGAGAGACACGGAGGAAGCGAGAGACAGCAAAGAGTGGGCAGTTAGCAGCAATCGAGAGAAGCGCTCTCGCCAAGCCACTCCGCTAGACCGGGTCGCAAATCGTTCGGTCGGATCGGCACTCGAGGCGAAGCCGCAGCATTTTCCGACTCTCTTTGCGTGCTCTGCTTCCTCTGCGACCTTCCATTCGTATTCGACCAGTTTCGGCGAGCCGAGCTCACCAAAATCTTCCGTCTCCTTGCTTGCTCTCTTCTTTGCGTCTTAGCGCCCTTGCGGTTTTCTTCTGTCCCGTTGCACCGAGTAGGGAAAGGATTCCCGAGACGTGCTCGCGCTGCTGCTTGATCTCGTTTATCTGCTGCTGCTGATCGCCGCGACCCCGTGGCTGGTCTGGCAGGCGGTGCGCAAAGGCAAGTACCGCGAGGGCTTTGCCGCCAAGCTATTGGGCAGCGTGCCGGCGCGCGCGGGAAACCGCCCTTGCATCTGGCTGCACGCGGTCAGCGTGGGCGAGGTGAATCTGCTCGGGCCGCTGGTCGCCGAGATTGAGCGCCGCTGGCCCGGGGTCGAGTGCGTCATCTCGGCCACCACGATGACCGGCATGGCCCTGGCCCGGCAGCGGTTCGCGGGCCGGTCGGTGTTTTACGCCCCGCTCGATTTCAGTTGGGCGGTCCGCCGGGCCCTGGGCCGCATCCGGCCCGATCTGCTCATTCTGGCCGAGCTGGAGCTGTGGCCCAACTGGATCGCCGCGGCCCGGCGGCAGGGTGCCCGCGTGGCGGTGGTCAACGGCCGGCTGAGCGACCGCAGCCTGCGGGGCTACCTGCGCATTCGCCCCTTGGCTGCCGCCATGTTCCGAAAGCTTGATCTGGTCCTGGCCCAGACAGACGAGTATGCCGAGCGATTCCGCGCCGCCGGCGCCGGGCCCGAGGCGGTTCACGTGACCGGCTCGATCAAGTTCGACGGCGCCGAAAGCGACCGCGACCATCCCGAGACGGCCCGGCTCCGCCGCCTGGCGGGCATCGCCGCGGACGACGTCGTGCTGCTGGCCGGCAGCACGCAAGAACCGGAAGAGCAAATGGCCTTGGAGGCGTTTTGCCGCTTCCGCGCAGCGTATCCCCGGCTGCGGCTGATTCTCGTCCCCCGGCATCCCGACCGGTTCGACAGCGTCGCCCAACTGCTGGCCGCCAGCGGCGTGCCCTGGCAGCGGCGGAGCACTCTCGATTCGCACGAGCCCGATCCGGCAGCCCGGGTGCTGCTGGTCGATCGGATCGGCGAGCTGCGCGCGTGGTGGGGAACGGCTCAGCTCGGCTTTGTCGGCGGCAGCCTGGGCACTCGCGGCGGGCAAAACATGATCGAGCCGGCCGCCTACGGCTGCGCCGTGTCGTTCGGCCCGAACACGCAGAACTTTCGCGACGTGGTCGCGCTGCTCCTGGCTGCCGACGCCGCCGTCGTCGTCCGCGATGCGGCCGAATTCGAGTCTTTCGTCGGCCGCGCGCTGGTCGATCCCACCTCCGCCGCCGCCCTCGGCGAGCGGGCCCGCCTGGTCGTCGCCGGCCAGCTCGGCGCCACCCGCCGCACGGTGGAATTGCTGGAAGGAGTTCTCGGCGCAAAGGCGGGTCTCGGGCGCCGCTGGGCCGCCTGACGATCGCCGCGCGGGATGGCTTCCCCGGCTTCCTCCGCGGCATGTGCGAGCTGGCCCGCACCGCGGAGCGACGTAGCGCTAGCGCGGCGGCACGCGCTGCGAATCCCCCTATCTGGGTAATTCGAGGGAATCGGGATTTTTTTCTCGTCCGCTGCTGGACAGGGCCGGTCGGCCCCGGCCATGATAGCTGTCGGCCCGAAAAGCGACTCGCCCACAGCCGTTTGTTCCGCCACAGACTCGACGATTGCAAGCTGCGCCGCATGGCAGGGCCTGGCTGAAATCCGGCCGCGCACCCTGTTTGCGGGGTCGGTCGCCCTGGCTTGCCACGGCGCTCCGCGACGGTGTCATCCTGATCGAGGGTCGAACGCCATGATTCCCCAGTACGTCAAGTGCCCGACGTGTGGCGCGAAGTTAGAAGTTATTGGTCAAGGCGGGCGTCAAACTCCCCAGTCGGATCAAATGTCCGAAGTGCAACTATCCGTTTGAGACGGCTCCCGCGGCCGCCGCGCCGGCACCGGCGGCCCCCAGTCGGGTCGCGCCGACCCCCAATCAGCCGGTCGCCGCACAACCCGCGCAGCGGCAGCCCGCGCCAAAGGCAACCGGCGCAAAGGCAGCCGGCGCGGCCCAGCCCGGTTCAGCCGCGCCCCACCGCGCAGCAGCCCCCGGCATCGGGCCCGCCGACCGATCTGCTGGATATGCTCGACGCGGAGTTGCCCGGTTCCAACCCGTTGTCGCCGGCTCCTTTTCCGCAACCGGCCGCGAAGGCAGGGGCGGGCGCGGGCCGATCGGCGGCGATGCGGCTGGGGATGCCGATCGGCATCGGCCTGACCGCGGCTGCGTTCTTGTTTGGACTGTTGCACATCGTGATGTCCGGCAAGAACGACCCGGCGCCCGTGGCCCAGAACGTTCCCCCCGACGCGACGACTCCCTCGGCCGACGGCGCCCCCGAGTCGGCGCATGGCTCGGCGGCGAGCGCCCTGCCCGCGGCGCGTCCCACCTCGTCTTCTGCCAGCTCGACGGCGAGCTCGACGCCCGAGCCGGAGCCGCCGGGCCCACCGCCGACGGCCACCGGCCCGGACCTGAAATATGGCTGGCAGGTGAACCAGAAATACGCCTACTTATTCGACGCCCAAATCGCGTCGGCCACCGCCGAGCGATTGACCGGCGTGACGCTGCTCAGCGTCCAACCGCCGGCGAAGCCGGGCGCAACGGGCGAAGAGGAGTTGGGCACCGGGACTGCGTTCGTGGTTGGTTCCAGCGGCTACCTGATCACCTGCGACCATGTCGTCAACGGGGCCAGCAAGATCGAAGTGACGCTCAACAAGAAGACGTCGGTGGCCCGCGTCCTGGCGGTCGACAACAAGCGCGACCTGGCCCTGATCCACATCCCCGAACGGGGCCTGCCCGTTCTCAAGCTGGCCAACTCCAACGCCGTCAAGCTGGCGGAAGAAGTACGCGTGATCGGTTATCCGCTCTCCAACATTCTCGGGCGGAGCATCAAAGTCACCCGGGGCACCGTCTCGGGCATCATCGAAGAGGCGTCCGAAAAGCTGATCCAGGTGGACGCCAGCATCAATCCCGGCAACAGCGGCGGTCCGGTGCTCAACAGCCGCGGTGAAGTGATCGGCGTGGCCAGCGCGAAGCTGTCGAACAACACGGCTTCGAACGTCGGCTTCGTGGTGCCCGGCAACGAAGCCGACGGCATGCTCGACAAGTTCTCGCTCAAAGCGCACGGCACCGGCGACAGCCCGCCGCTCGAAGCCGTCGAGCTCGTCGAACGGGCTTCGCCGGCCATCGGATTGGTTACGGTCCACGCGCAGCGGTATCTGATCTCGTTTGCCGGAAAGTATCAGATCAACCCGGTCGATGCGGCGAGCGGCACGCTGCTGGGCGCCATCGCTCCGCCCGTCGAGGGCATCGGCCGGCTGCTGGTGGACAGCTACGGAGCCGTCGTCAACATGCAGGGCGAATGGGATCTGCCCTACTTGCTCGGCCCGGCCGGCCTGATCGGCATCGAGGCGCTGCCGAGCGGCGGGGCAGAAAATTCCGAGGTCGTCCGGATGCGGCTCCTGCAGCGGCGAATCGTCGTGCCGGCACAACCCGCCGCGGGCACGCGGCGACCTCCGCCCGGCGTGCCCCGCTCGCGCCACAGCCGCCCGACCGTCCCAGGCCCTTCCCGGCAGACCCAGATCGTCGCCCAACTCATCGCCGAGAAAATCACCTACACCATCGATCGCGTCGAGCCGGACTACGTGATCGTCAAGAAGAAATACTTGATGGCCACCTTGCAATAGGAGGGCACAGCTCGGGAACGGAAATCGAGGGCGAGGGCACGCTGCGGTTCGATCGCAAGACCGGCCTGCCCGAAAGCATGGAGTATTCCTCGGCGGTGCTCCAGGTCCAGGGGGGCATCGAAGTCAAAGTGCCCGTCAAGCTCTCGTACAAGCGCATCGACCCCAATGAGCAGTTGCCGCCGCAGCTGGTCAGCGCGCCGCGGGTGGTCGTCCCGCCGCCGGCCACGAGCCGTCCGGCGCCCCGCGTGCCGGGAGCCCCACCCCCGACAAACAACGTGCCGACGAACACCGCCCCGACGGCCCTCGCGCCGGCCGCGGCCCCGCGTCCGGGCGGCGCGGGCAAGAAGGCCAAGCTCTCCGACGAGGACTTCGCAGCGACGCTCGCCGATGTCCAGCTCGGAGGCGCCGACTTTCGCGCAGTTACCTGGCGCTCGGCAAGCTCAACCAGGCCACGGTCGACGATGAACGCCGGGCCGAGGTGTGCGCCGCCGTCGAGCCGCTGACGCAAGAGGCGAATCTCGCGCTCCGCTCCGCCGCGATCGATGCGCTCGGGCGCTGGGGGACCGCCGAGACGGTCTCCGTACTGACGCAAATCCTCGACGAGGGCGATCCGATCTCGCACGCCGCCGCCATTCGAGCCCTGGGCAGGATCCCCACGGCGGAGTCCGCCACCGCGCTCGCCAACTTGGTCCCCAACGTGGCCGATCGCGGCAATGCGGTCGCCGCGCTGCGGCAACTGGGCCCCTTCGCCGAAGCCGCCACCCTGCCGCTGCTCAAGCATCCCGACCACATGGTCCGCTATGAGGCTTGCAACATCCTCGGCGACGTGGGGGGAACCAAGGCCCTGGCCGCCATGAAGAAGCAGGTCAAAACCGACCAGCATGTCTGGTCGCGCACGGCAGCGGACATCGCCTTGAAGAAACTCGCCAGCAAGCCGCAGACTCCGGCCAAGAGCAAATCGACCGGCAGCAGCAAGTCGTCCGCATCGAAATCGAGCGGCTCCAAGACCAACTCGAAGACCAAACGCCCCGAGGACGACGACTCGTTCGGGAAAGATTGACTGCCGGAACTGGGGAGCGGCTCGTCGCCCGGCGTCATTTGCCTCCCACCAACGCCTCCAGCAGCGGCTGGTGCCAGGCCCGCTTGTTGATGTTGTAGGCTCCGAAGCCGGAGCCGAATTCCCAATAGGCCCAGGAGAATTTCGCGCTGCTCGGCGCTCTCGCCACGAAGCGGGTCCAGCGGGCCCGGGAGTCCATGTCGGCCTTGTGAAACGCGCCGAACTCGCCCAGGTAGATCGGCCGCTGGTGCTCCTTGCCCCAGGCGGCGGCCACGTCGAAATCGCGCTTGACCGCCTGCCGCTCCGCATCGCTGCCGGTCCAGGTCCGGCCCAGCCAGCGGGCCGCCTCGGGCATCCAGTCGGCTCCCTGGTGCGTGAACTCGAACGGCGAGTAATAGTGAACCGTCACGATCAGCCGCCGGTCGCTCTCAGGTAGCTCCAGCGACTTGAGCTCCGAAATCGAGTTCCACTGGATCGGCCCCACGATGACCATCCGCCGCGGGTTGGTCTGACGAACTTCGGCCAGCGTGTCGGTGAACAGCTTGTTCCAGCGGGCCGCGTCGAGCTGGTCGTGCGGCTCGTTCAGCAGCTCGAAGAACACCCGCTCGGGCCGCTTGGCATATCGGGCCGCGATCTGCCGCCAGATCCCGCGAAAGCGGTCGGCATGGTCGTCGGGATGGCCGAACAGGTCGTCGTAGTGGTGCATGTTGATGACCACCGCCAGGCCCCGGCTGAGGCTCTGATCGATAGCCCAATCGACGCGGGCGAAGAACGTCTCGTCGATGGTGTACGGATCGCGGGCCCCCGCGTGGGCCGACCAGCGGATCGGAATCCGCACGGAGTTGAAGCCTGCCCGCTGGATCGCCTCGAAGTAGCTTTCCTCGAGCGTCAGGCCCCATTCGCCTTCCTTGGGGGCTTCGAGCGCATTGCCCAGGTTCATGCCCCGGCCCAGGGCCCGGCTGCCGGCTGCCGCGTCGTCGATCCGGACATCGTCCGCGGCGCGGCAATCGCGGCCGGCTGCGGCGAGCAATGCGACCAGCGCCAACAGCACGACGCTCGCCCGGCAGCAGCGGCCAGGTTGCAGAACCGTATGCATTCAATTCCTCCTTGCGACGGAACCAGGAGCGGACCTCGACCGTTCAATATAACGGCTGGCGGGGAGAAATTCCGGTATCGCGAAGTTGCCGCCTCGGTAACGGTCCGGGTAGCGGACACGGGCTGCTTGGAGTACAACACGGTCGCGGCGGACGTCATTTATCGCCCTGCGAGGAGCACAATCGACCATGCGCCAAACTTTCTGGTTCACCTCCGCACTGGCCGCGCTGGTGGCCGCCGCCTGTTGCTGGCCCGCCGCTGCCGCCGACGAGCCGGCCGACGACGCCGCCGAGATCCAGCAGACCGCCAGGCTGCACCTGGCCAAGACCAAGCTCACGATCGAAGAGGCGATCGCCATCGCGCTGAAGAAACACGCCGGCGGGCACGCCATCGAAGCCGCCTTCGAAGTCGAGGAAGAGGATTACGACTTCATCGTCGAAGTGGCGGTGGGCAACAAGCTGTTCGACGTCGAGGTTGACGCGGTCGGCGGCAAGATCGAAAGCAACGAGCCGGTCACCGACGCCACGCCCGAGGAAAAGGCCACCGCCGCCGCCGTCGCCAAGGGCAAGGTTCCGCTGACCAAGGCGGTCGCGGCCGCCCTCGAATCCGTCGGGGTGAAAGGGGCCAAGGCCTTCGGCGCCGGTCCGCGGTTGATCGATGGCAAGCTGATCTACGAAGTCGGCATCCTGGCCGACAAGGACATTTACGCCGTCCGGGTCGACGGCACGACCGGCAAGGCGACCGAGAAGAAAAAGGTCGAGTGACGAGGGACAGCGAACGCGGCCCCGCGACCCCGGCGACTCTGCACTTCGTGATGCGGTCTGGGGAGCAGCAAACCCTCTCCCTGCCAGGGAGAGGGTAGGGTGCGGGTTGTTCCGGCAGCCCGCACGGGGCCTTTCGAGCCTTGCGCCCCTATCTACGGCGTCTCCTGTGACCGCGCCGATGCGATTGCCGGTCGCGCGGGGCGTAGGTTATCATAGTGCCACAAGCCGATCCCACCCCCGCGGCAGGTCATGCCGCTCGGCACCTGATTCATTTATTGCCGCAGAGGAGCCGCTCCGTGTCCGCAGACAAGTTTCTGTTTACCAGCGAATCGGTCAGCATGGGTCATCCCGACAAGCTGGCCGATCAGATTTCCGACGGAGTGCTCGATGCCCTGTTGGCTCAGGACCCCATGAGCCGGGTGGCCTGCGAAACCCTGGTCACGACCGGCGTGGCGATCCTGGCCGGCGAGATCACGACCAAGGCCAACGTCAACTACTCCGACATTGCCCGGCACGTCATTCGCGAGGTGGGCTACGTCGACGATCACATGGGCATTTCGGCCGACACCTGCGCGGTGATGGTGGCGATCGACAAGCAGAGCCCCGACATTGCCCAGGGAGTCGACGAAGACTCGAAGGCCGGCAAAGAGATCGGGGCCGGCGACCAGGGCCTGATGTTCGGCTATGCCTCGAACGACACGCCCGAGCTGATGCCGCTGCCGATCGCCCTGGCCCACCGCATCCTGAATCGGCTGACCGAGGCCCGCAAGAAGTGCGTCGTCGGCTGGCTGCGGCCCGACAGCAAGAGCCAGGTCACGATCGAGTACGACGGCCACCGCCCGGTGCGGATCGACACGGTGGTCGTCTCGACCCAGCACGCCGATGATGCCTCGAACAGCGAGATCCGCAACTTCGTGATCGACGAAGTCATCGGGCCCGCGCTGCCCGAGGAACTGATGACCGGCCCGATCAAGTACCACATCAACCCCACCGGCCGGTTCGTGGTCGGCGGGCCGCACGGCGACTGCGGGCTGACCGGCCGCAAGATCATCGTCGACACTTACGGCGGCTGGGGCCGGCACGGCGGCGGGGCTTTCAGCGGCAAGGACCCCACCAAGGTCGACCGCAGCGCCGCCTACATGGCCCGGCACGTGGCCAAGAACATCGTGGCCGCAGGCCTGGCCGACCGCTGCGAAGTGCAGCTGGCCTACGCCATCGGCGTGACCGAACCGGTGAGCATCTACGTCGACACCGAAGGCACCGGCCGGGTGGACGACGCCAAGATCTGCCGGCTCGTGCGTGAGATGTTTCCGCTCTCGCCCGGCGGAATCATCAAGTATCTCGACCTGCGGCGGCCGATCTATCGTCTGACCGCGTCCGGCGGGCACTTCGGCCGTAGCGAGCCGCAGTTCACCTGGGAAAGCACGGCCAAGGCCGCCGACCTGGCCGAAGCCGCCGGGCTGGTTCTGGCCGGCGCGGCGGTAAGCGCGGTTCGCTGGCGGTCAACTTGGTCCGAGAGGAACATTGCCGCCATGCAGCGTCCGGCGAGCACCACGGGCCATGAACGCGCTCCCGCGGGCGCGATTTCGGTATTCGCGCGTGGCGAGTGGAATTTGGCGGCCGCCCAGCATACCTGCGATGCCGGCAGCGCCTATCGCATCGCCGGCGCCGCCATCCAACGGAGCTGGCTGGCGACCGTCACCTTGGCGATCGCGCTGGTGATCGGCCGGCGATTGGCGGGGCGCTCGCGCAGCCCCTTTCCTGGTCCGCGACACTATTGGCGGGCGGGATTCTGGCCGTTTGGGCAGTGTCGGCCCATCATTGGCTGCACCAGCGGATTGGCGGCCCGCCCAACTGGCGCAGCCCGAGCGTTTGGCTGCCGCCGGCCGTTTTACTCGTGGCCGCTTGGGCCTTGATCGTGCCGGGTACCTCGGCGGTTGCCGCGAGCGGCCTCGTTGCGCTGGTTGGGGCAGGGGAGCTGGCCGCTTGGAAATTGCTGTGGCGCCGCGACAGCGCACCGCGGTGGTTTTGCGGACGACCTTGCCCGTTCGGAATCAAACGGCGTCGGACGAGACAGAAGAAGCAGCGATCATTCCTGAAGACGCCGCCGAGGGCGTGCTGTCCGAGCTCGTTCGCGAACAGGGCGCCGACGGCGTGGAGACGATTCGCGGCTGGCTGCTGGCCGAGTTCGCCCCTGGTCAGCGAACTGCGGTCGCCCACGTGGCGTTTTGCCCGGCGCTGGGGGGCCAGCCGCAGTGCGAGGCCGAGCAGGTCGCCGGGCCGCCGGCCACGGTGCGGGTGGCGCAGATCCTGCCGCTGGGGGCCCGAATCGAAGCCCGGCTCGATGCTCCCGCCCAAGCCGCCACGGCCGTGCGGATCGAGCTGGCCGCCAGCGGAGCCGCCGCTGCCGATCCGAACGATTGAATCGGCACGGCGGGTCGTCATTCCGGCGGCCCGTTGCTTTTCGGCAACACGGGCCCCGCGATCGCGGAATGGTGTGCTGCAATTGCCCTTTTCTCCGCGACAAGCGGCACTCGGTCCGGCCATTCCGGGCGTATGCTTGGGTATGACTACCGACATTCTCCCGCATCCGCGCGCCGCCGGCCGGCGAGCGCCGCGCCGCACGTTCGTCTGGCTGGCCCGGCTGAGCTCGCCGGACTCGCCGACCGCTGGAACGATCTGACCGCCGACCTGGGCCCGATCGAACAATTCGACTGGGCCGACGCCGCCCGGCAGACCGTGGCCCTGGGCCAGCGTCCGCTGGTGCTCTCTGTCGAACAAGACGAGTCGCTCACGGCTTTGGCCGCGCTTGCCACCCAGCGCCGCCGCGGCATCGTCCGGCTAGTGCAACTGGGCGTGGGCGAATTGTTCGAACCGATGGACCTCGTGGCCCGCGACGCCGATTCGCTCGACGCGCTGGCCGCGGCCCTGGCCCGGCTCGGCCGCCCGCTGTGGCTGGACCGATTGCCGGCGGATTCGCCGGCGATCCCGGCCATCGAACGCGCGTTCCGCGGGCGAGCCGTTGTGCTCCGGCGCCCGGCGGCGAATTGCCCGTATATCCTGCTTGACGAAAGCTGGCAGGAACCGCAAGACCATTTGAACGCGGGCCGCCGCAGCGACCTGCGCCGGCGCGGTGCAAGGCCGAACAGCAGGGCGCGGTGACGAGCGAGATCCTCGTGCCCCGAGCCGACGAGGTCGATCGGCTGATTGACGAAGCGATCGAGATCGAATCGCGCAGCTGGAAAGGCGAGTCGGGCACCGCCCTGGCCCACGATCCCCAGCGGGCCGCGTTCTACCGCCGCCATGCTCAGGCAGCCGCGGCCGCCGGCGTGCTGCGAATGTGCTTTCTGCGGATCGGCGGCAAAGGCGTTGCAATGCAAATCGCCATCGAGCAGGGGCACGGCTTCTGGCTGCTCAAAGTCGGCTACGACTCGGAATACTCGCCGTGCAGCCCGGGCCTGCTGCTGATGCGCGACACGATCGCTTACTCTGCCCGCGCGGGACTGGCCCGCTACGAGTTCCTCGGCCGGGCCGAATCCTGGACCCGAGTCTGGACCGAGCGCGAGCGGGAAACGGTCGGTTTGCGAGTTTATCCCTACGGACCGCGCGGACTGGCGGCCTTGGTCCTCGACGCCGGCGCCGCCGCGCTTGCCCGCTGGAGAAAGAAATGACCCGTGCCTTGCTCAGCCCCCGCCGGATGGCTTCGCGCTGCCTGCGTCCGCTCGTTCGCCGGGCGGCCCGATCGTACATCGCCGGCGAGAATTTGTCCGATGCGCTGGCCCTGCGGCAGCGATTGGCCGGCCGCGGACTGACTTCGACACTCGGCTATTGGGACACCTCGGCCGAATCAGCCGATGATGTGGCAGCGGAATACCTCCGGGCGATCGCCGAGCTGGACCCGAGCGACTATCTGTCGATCAAGCTGCCGGCGCTGCGGTTTTCGCGCGAGCACACGCTGCGCGTTGCCGCCGCGGCCCGCGCGGGGGTTTGCGCCTGCACTGCGATTCGCACGACCTGGAAACCGCGGATCCGATGCAAACGCTCGTCGAGGCCCTGGTCGACTCCGGCACCCAGGTCAGCTACACGCTGCCGGGCCGCTGGCGGCGGAGTCTGACCGACGCCGATTGGGCCCGGGAGCGGGGCCTGACGGTTCGCGTGGTCAAAGGGCAATGGGCCGACCCGGCCGATCCCGACCGCGACATGCAGGCCGGCTTTCTGGCCACCATCGATCGCCTGGCCGGCGGCCAAAGCCACGTCGCGGTCGCCAGCCACGACGTGCCGCTGGCCAATCAGGCGCTCCGCCGGCTGCAAGCGACGCGGACCGACTGCTCGCTCGAGCTGCTTTACGGCCTGCCGATGAAGGCTGCGCTGGCGATGGCCCAATCGCTGGGCGTGCCCGTGCGGGTGTACGTGCCCTACGGCGCCGCCTATCTGCCCTATGCCCTGGGCAAGCTGAAGCAGAACCCGCGGATGGCCTGGTGGCTGCTCCGCGATCTGGTCGGTGCCGGCCAACCGGCCGCGCTCTGACAGGATCGCTTCGATCCGCGCTTAAGATCGCAGCCGCTTTCGCGGCGCTGCAATCGTCGGCGGATATTTGCTCTGTCGCCTCGTGCAGACGAGTGCGACAATCTGGCCAGGCGCAGCGCCCACCGCCGGGCGGCGGCCGCCCGAGCGATTCCAGGCACGAGGAGATATCCGATGACCGACCGCGAACGCTGGACCGTCTATCCGCTGTTGTTCCTGGCGCTCGGCATCAGCCTGCGGGCGAGCGGCAAGTTCGGCCCGACCGAAAAGATCGTCTGCCGGGAGTTACTCGTTACCGATGCCGACGGCCGTGTGCAAGGGGAGCTCAAGTCGACGCCGGTCGGCGGTGTGCTGGCGACGTTCGCCCCGAATGGCGTGCCGTTGGTCATCGCCGAGCCGACGCCCAACGGCGGTGCCGTGATTGTCTTCCATGGCCCCGGGCGGAAATCGCATTTCGCCCCCGGACGCCGTCCGGCGAGCCAGAAAAGTCGCCCGACGGCGCGAGTGAGGCGGGTTCCGCTGGGCAACCGACACCGGAGGCCGAACCCGCGGAGGAGAATTCAAGCCGCGCGGAGGATTCGCCAAGCGAAAAAGCCGCCGAGCCGACGCCCAGCGAACCCGCGCCCGCGCCGGAACGGTCCGAGGCGACACCGGCCGAAAGCGCCCGATCGACAACCGAAGGGCAGGGTGTTTCCGATCCATCGCCCACCACGGACGACAGCCGATAACCGCCCCACGCCCCGCCAGGGGCACGAGTCCATAGCCGCGGGCAACGCCCCACGGGAATGCGGGGTCAAGAGTGCATCTCCGCCCCTGAAAGGGTCGCACCGCTCGGGGTTGCCATGACCTCGGCGCGGCGTGGGACAATTGGCGTCAACGCGGCCGCCCTTTGTTCGACCCCTGCGGGGTCGGGCCGGCTCGCGGGTTGCATGCGGTCCGTGGGCGCTGCCCACGGCTATTGACGTGAACCCCTGCGGGGTTGAATACGCAGACGCGTTATCGGCGTGATTGGTCCGCGCCGCCCTTGTCCGCGGGGGCGCCGGCGCGGCGCCGGTTTCATCGACTGCTGCCGCGGGCTCCGCCCCGGTCGGCTGGGGCGTATCGGACCTGGAGGTCGCCGGCTCGGCCGCGGGCTGGCCTTCGGCCGAACCGTAGACTCGCGTCCGGTAGAGCTGCAGGCCGTGCAGGGTGTGATAAAGCCCGCCGCATTCCAGTTCCAGATCGGCCATCCGCTCCAGCATGTCGAGCTGGGCCAACAGGGCCCGCTGGAACCATGGCTCCTGAATCTGCCGGTCGTCGAGCGCAACGGTCAAAAACTCGAACGTGTGACCGGTCGTGCCGAGCCGCTCGCCCATGTCGTTGGAGGTCGAGGGGCGAATGAAGTAGTTGGTCGAGAACGTGCCGTCGGGCTGCTGGTTGGCTTTGATCGTCTCGATGGCCTGCTTGATCTTGGCGTCGGCCTTCAGCCAGGGGCCGGTGAGCGCCCCGCCGGCCGCCAGATGCCGATTCAGGGCGATGGCCAGGGCGTACATCCGGTGCGAGCCGCCGCACGCGGCCGAGTTCAGGTCGGCGTCGGCTTCCATGTCGACGATCCGGTCGATCGTCCACTCCGAGCCGTCGCGGGCGGTCCATTTGACGTCGAGCGGCAGGTAGGTACTCGCGGCCATCAGGGTCCAAGTCGCTTCCATGCCGGGATAGATGTCCCACTGAGACTGCGTGAGCAGATCGCGGACCTTGTAGTCGCCGCCGCCCACCTTCAGCGGCTCGTCGAGCGACAATCCGCATTGCGACAAATAGCCGATCCACTGATCGGGATGGCCCATGCCGGTCTTCGAGCCGGCTTCCAGAATCGAGAGCACGCCGTGATCGGCGGGACGCAGGTTCCAGCCGTTGAGCGGATTGCCGCGGAGCAGATAGTCGAGGGCCGAGACGAGCTTGCCGTCCTTGTACATCTGCAAGTCGGGCCCGTAGACCAGAATTCCGTGGACCACCTGCCAGGCGGCGTTCGTATCCTGCCGCATGTGGCGGTGGGCGACGTTGTATGCCAGGGCCCGATCGATTCGCTCCCGCAGATCGGCTTCGCTGGGCGGCTTGGCCGGCTGCACCGCGGCACGTATTGGCGCTGGTCGAGCTTTCCAGCCGGTGGCAACCAGCCACGGTCAGAGCCAGCGCGGCCGTAATGCCGCCAAGCGTGAGAATCCAGGGGGAGCGAATCATCCGCGGTCTCGCAGTCGTTCTTAACGCAGCAGGCGGGGCAGGGGGGTCGGCGGCCGGTCGGGTTTTGCCCGGTGAATTGAAATGGTCGCCTTCTTGCAGCTTAGCAATTCCGGTCCCAAGCGGCTACGAAGCTGGGCGGTCTGGGTGGAATTTAACGGACATCCGGGCATGTGGTCGATGCCTGGGCCTTTGCCGTAAGCCAAGATGGCAGTTTGTTTTGCCGCGCTGCGACCAATCCCGCGCTACCGACGACGAATGAACTGGGGCTGGCAGACGCCCGTATTATGTTACGACGGCGTGGGGCCTGTCGGCCGGGCCGTATACGGCTCGGCCAACGCCCGTCTAAGATGGGCTCCCAGCCGTTCAAGCGAGGAGCAGGCAATGCACTTTGGTTTTTTCGATCCAGTCTATTTGTTGTTCGTGGCCCCGGCGCTGCTGCTGGCCCTGTCGGCGCAGCGCGGGTGAAGATGACCTACGCCGCGGCGCAGCAACTGCCCGCGCCGCTGACCGGAGCCGCCGCAGCCCGGCATATTCTCGATTCGGCCGGATTGCAGGACGTGGCGATCGAGGAAGTGCCCGGCGTGCTGACCGATCATTATGACTCGCGGGCCAAGGTGCTCCGCTTGAGCCCGGAAGTCTACGAGCGCCGCTCGCTGGCCTCGGTGGGCATTGCCGCCCACGAAGCGGGCCATGCGCTCCAGGACTCGCGCAATTACGCCCCGCTCACGATCCGCAACGCGGCGGTGCCGATCGCCAACCTCGGCAGCAACGCGGGCATCGGGCTGATCTTCCTCGGCCTGATGTTCCACATGCAGGCCCTGATCATCGTGGGCATCGTGCTGTTTGCCGGCGTGGTATTTTTCCAGGTCGTGAATCTGCCGGTCGAGTTCGACGCCAGCAATCGGGCCAAGGCCCAGCTGGTGCAACTGGGCATCATCGACGATCAACAGCTGGCCCACGTCCGCAGCGTGCTGAACGCGGCCGCCTGGACCTACGTGGCCGGGACGCTGCAGTCCGTGATGGTGCTGCTCTACTACGTCACGCGATTCAGCGGCGGCGGCAACCGCAATTGAGCGCGGTCAGGGGCCGGTGGCCCCATCCATGCGGCGGCCGGCGCGGCCCGAGTGCGATTTACGTCGCAGCCCGCGGGACCGTCGATTCGGCGGCCGGCGCCAAATCAAGTTCGGCGTCGCCCTGTGTGGCCTAACGGATTGCCGGCGAATGTGCGGCCCATCGGGCCGCCGGAATCCAGCCCAGGGTTGGAGCGGAGCGCAAACCCTGGGACACCAAGCCCCATGAATCCACGATTTGCCCTGAAAGGGCAATGGAACCACGCGCCAAGTTAGGGCATAGCGCAAACCGTGGGGCGGCAAGCCGCACAGCGCCAAAATGATCGTGGTTGCGCGCCGACGCTCCCTTGCCCCTTCAGGGCAAAAATGCGGTCACGTCGGCTCGGGATCCCAGGGTTTTCGCGGCGTTCCAACCCTGGGCTGGGATCCTTTGGCCTTTCAGGCCGCGGACCGAAGGCTCGACTCCTGACGATCTGCAGACCGACGACCGAACCACGAATCACTCGGCCGCCCTACTTCCTCGCCCGGGCGTGCTTCAGCGGCAGCCAGGCGCCGCCGGCGGCGCTGCTCGCCACCGATTGCTCGATGAAGTACATCCCCTCGACGCCGTCGTTGACGTTCGGGTAGATCGAGCCGGCGGCGTCGAACTTCTTGCCGGTCGCCCGGAGGATCATATTGTCGTAGGCCGAGCGATAGACGTTGGCAAATGCCTCGAAAAAAGCCTCGGGGTGCCCGCTCGGCAGGCGGCAGGCGGCCTTGCCCGACTCGTTCATGAACGGGGCGTTCGGGTCGCGGGTGTAGAGGGCGTGGGGCTGGCCGTTGCGGCGGACGATCATCTTGTTGGGTTCTTCCTGGTGCCACTCCAGGGCCCCCTTGGTGCCGTCGATCTCGATGAACAGATCGTTCTCGCGGCCGTGGCTGATCTGCGAAGCGGTCACGGTGCCCAGGGCTCCGTTCTCGTAGCGAATCACGGCGTGACCGTAATCGTCGAGCTTGCGCCCTTCTCGAAGACCTTCAGATTGCAGCTGATCGAGTCGGGCAACAGGCCTGTCATGTAGCGGCCCAGGTTGTAGGCATGCGTGGCGATATCGCCAAAGCAGCCGGCCGCGCCGCTGCGGGCCGGATCGGTCCGCCAGGCGGCCTGCTTCTGCTCTTCGGCCTCGAGCCGGGTGCGGAGCCAGCCCTGGATGTAGCACGCCCGGACGGCGTTGATCTCGCCCAGCTCGCCGGCCGCGATCATCTGCCGGGCCTGCCGCACCAGCGGGTAGCCGGTGTAGTTGTGCGACACGGCGAACACCACGCCCGACTTGTCGACCGCGGCGGCCAACTGCTCGGCCTGGGCCAGGTCGAAGGTCATCGGCTTGTCGCAGATCACGTTGAAGCCGGCTTCGACCGCGGCCTTGGCGATCTCGAAATGGGTGTGGTTGGGCGTGGCCACGGTGATGAAGTCGATCCGCTCGCTCTCGGGCAGCTTCAGTTCCGAGTCGATCAGCTCGCGGTAGGAACCGTAGGCCCGGCGCTCGGGAATGTCGTAGTCGGGGGCCGAGGCCTTGGCCCGCTGCGGATCGCTCGACAGGGCGCCGGCCACGAGCGCCGCCCGATTGTCGAGCACAGCGGCCGTGGCATGAACGCGTCCGATGAACGCTCCCTGCCCGCCGCCGACCAATGCCATGCGTAGTTTGCGGTTCAGTGCACCGTTGGTTGCCATACAAGCTCCTGCCGGATAAATCGCCTGGGGATCGGGCCGTTTGAGTACGCCATTTTTGTAACAAAACGGGACGCCCCCGCCAGGGCTGCCCCGGGGAAAATGGGCCTGCCACCCCGGTCCAAGCCGCGGACAAGCGGGTTTGCCCCCGTCGCGGCCACGGGTTGCCGGAGGAGGGCAGCAAGTCGCCGCGGCGCCCGGGCGGCGCGATACTTCGCTGGCATTGATCTGGCGAAATCGGTAGGATGCCAGAAGAGGCTCTCAGCTCCCGCTCGGAGAAGGAACAGAAACAAGGGACAGGTATATGTTCAAGTCGAGACAGGCGTGGCTCGTCTTGGGTCTGGTGCTGGGTTTGATCGTCGGCCTGAACGTGGCGGGAGTCTGGCCCAGCATTCCGGTGCAGGCCACGGCCACGCACGGCCAGGACGGGTTTGCGATCGCCACCGGCCCCTTGAGCGGCGAGATCGAAGCGGTCTACGTGCTCGACTATCTGACCGGCGACTTGAAGGCCGCCGTGCTCAACCTGCAGACCGGCCAGTTCATGACCGCCTACGAAAACAACGTGGTCAAGGACCTGGGCGGCGCAAACGCCAAATCGCCGCGCTACGCGATGGTCACCGGCGTGGCCGACCTCCGCCGCGGCGGACTGGGCCAGATGGGCCAGTCGGTCGTCTACGTTGCCGAATTCAACAGCGGCAAGCTGGCCGCCTACGGCATTCCCTGGACCACCGGCCGCGAGAACGTGCTGGGCGCCTACAAGGGCCAGCTCATGCTGCTCAACGTCGTCAAGTTCCGCTCGGCCGAAATCCGCAAGTAGCGGGCAGCCGCGGTCCGTTCACGGGGCGATCGACAGCCCCCGCATCGCTTCCCACGCTCAGCGTGCCCGCGAGGGCTTGTCCCCACGCCAGGTGCGCTCCACTCCACACGGCGTGCGCGACTCCAAGCGTGCTTCTCGCCCACATTCGGCGCCGTCACCAACTGCCGGTCGCTCCAGTCACATCGCTGCTTCGAACCAGCGAGCCGCGGGGCTTGCCCCCGCGGTATGTTTGGCTGTGTTGCGCAAAAAGGGGCGATTATTCGCCCGACCGCCGCGGCGATCTCAGGCGTGGAGGAATCCCGGAGCTTGTATACCGTGGGGACAAGCCCCACGGCTCGCTAGGAGAAAGGCAGCCGCGAGAGAGAAGAGAGGCCGCGCCGCGCCGCGCTACCGCATCGGGATCGATGGGGCAACCGCGTTGGCGTTCACGGTCCGAGTGCCGCCGGGCGGCGTGACGACGGCGCCGTTCAGCGCCGGCTGCAAGGCGGCCACTCGGGCAGCCACGTCGGGCTGGAAGCGGTTGATCTGCAGCGACCGCTGATAATTGGCCAGCGCCTGGGCCGGGTCGCCCGACTCTTCGCGCACCTTGCCGAGCGCGGCCAGCGCCCGGGCGTTGTGCGGATCGATTGCCACCGCCTCGATCAACTTGGCCTGGGCCGTTTGCCGGTCGCCTTGCTCGTCGGCCAGCCGGGCCAGTTCAATCTTCGGTCCCGGCATGCCGGGCGCGCGTTGCGACCAGAGCTCGAGCAATTCCCGGGCCTGGTCGGGATGGCCGCGGTCGACCAGCAGCACCGCGAGTCCGCGGTAGCAGTCTTCGTGGTTCGGAGAATTGTCCAGGCAGCGATGGTAGTTGCTTTCGGCCTGGGTCAGGTCGGTTTCGCGGTGGTGGAGCTTGCCGAGCTGATGGTAGGTCGACGCCAGGTTGTAGTAGGCGTCGGCGTTCTTGGGATCGGCGTCGATGGCCTTCTGAAACTGCTGCAAGGCGCCCTCGTAGTAGGCGTTCTGGTACATCTTCACGCCCTCGGAATTGTGTCCGTAGGACATGAGCTGGCAGCCGCTCAATCCGCAGGCGAGCGCAGCCACGACCAGCAGCCCGGCTGGCCGGCAAATTCGAGAGCAGCAAGACCAGGCGGGTAAAAACACGGACCGACCAGCCGCTGGGAGGAAGGGATCGCCGCCGCGTTCCGATTGCGGCGGCCAAAACATAGGGGCCGGATCGTAGCCGCCAGCCTCGCTCCCGACAAGAGCAGTCTTGCCTCCCTCGGAAGCGACCGGCAGCAGGGGAGATAGGGGGATAGCGGCAGGGGATACGGGGGATGACGGCAGAAAAAAAGGAAGGTTCGCGATTGCCGCTAGCAGTGAGAACCTCACACCTCGGCCGCGCAGCGGACTTCGCTCTTCTGCCTTCTCCTCCCTACACCCTAACCCCGAATGGCACTAAGTTAAGGAACGCGGGCCGGCGGCAATCGGTCAGTAGTGCCTTGGTCAGCGGTCAGGGACGTGGCAAACTTCGGTAGGTAGCCGTATTGTCATTTATCCAAACGAGCCAGCCAATTTTGCACTCCGGGAAAATTCGCCTCAACTCTTCTTTCCGCGCCTCGGTTGGCTCGTCCGCGAGGATTATCTCATAAGCGAATGGCTGATCGCCAAGAATCCTGCGAATCCACGGCAACGGTTCTCCTGTGTACTCGCCGAATTGGCCATCATTCTCGGCGATCCAAGTTGCTGCTGCGACACGCTCTTGCACGATCCGCCACTGCCATCCGGCCCATCCGAGCGCCGCGCCTAGCAGCGTCACCACGACCAGCAGCGTCCGCAGGCTGAACCGGAACCGGGGGCGGCGGGGATCGCTCAGCATTACGTCACCTCGTTTGGCAGCCCCATGAAGTCGAGTGCCTCGCGAATTTCCCTGATGATTTCCGAGCGCCTATCTGGCGTGAGATTGCCGTGGGGCAGTGGGGGGACTTCAACCACCACGCCGGAGACGCCTCCCAGAAAGCCGGAGTCGCAATCGCACTCCAAGCAGAAAGTGCCGCATCGGTATCGGAGAGAAAATCGTCCGGTGAATTGCACTGCAAAGCCTGAGTCGGATTCGACTCCCTGCTTATTGAGGTATCGAAATCCCGGCTTTTCTTTGCTCATTTCGTCAGTCTACCAGAGCGGCGGGGCGGGGATCGGCCCCCAGTCTAGCAGAGCGGGGAGGGGCGGCCGTCAAGAGGCCGGAACGGCCAGTTGCCGCATCAAATCGGTTTGATACCATCCGCCGACACGATCGGAATGGCTGCCGGAATCGACGTGCCTGCGACCACCGGGCCGGCTGCAATCGAAATATCGCCACAATCGTTGCGGCCGGCAAAAACAGACTGTTTGACTGCTCAAAATTCTGCCGATAGGATATAGAAGGGCGATGCTTGACCGCTTAGTCGCCGCACTTACACTTGGTGGCTGCGGCCGAGCCGCTCTCTTCTGGCGCTGCATGATTGCGGCGTATTTTGTTTGTTCATGGCCAGCGCTGAGATTGTCTACCCATGTTGAAGAAAAAGCGGCCGGCCAAGCGTGACCGCGGCCCTGACCTGTCTCCGACCGCGATGCCCGTGCTGTCGGTGTTCGTTACCTGTGACGGAATTTCTCGTGACCCAGGAACTCTGAAGCCGACCCTCTATGGACTATTCGACAAAATCACGGCACCCAGCTTGCCCGGGGTTGTTGGATTTCATGTCTACGGTCGGCTGTCCGGCGGCAGGGGTCGCCACAAAGTGGTCGTTCGCTTCATTGGCCCAAACGGAAAGCCTATTGGACCCGAATCGCCACCGTTTGAGTTTGAGGCCAACCCCGATGGCAGCGTCGAAGTCACAATGACTGCGGCTGGATGGGAGTTGAAGGAATACGGATTGCACAAAATCGAGCTGCTTTGCGATGGAAAAGTTCTCGGAAACTGCTTGCTTGTCATTGCCAACGCTCCGCTCCGCAAATGAAAAAATCAGCATTCGTACTCGTCCCGCTCGTCAGTGCCCCGGTATCCGCTACGGCCTACAGTGCCGCGCTGGTCGTTCGCTTCCCCCAAATCGCCATCACGCAGCCGATTACGTCGTCAGTTTCGACCGAATCGTCCGTGGAGTTCGACTTTGTGAATGACATTCGATGCCCCGGCAGGATTTTCCATTTCAACACGCCCGTGTTGATGACGACCAATCGCGATGGAGATGGCTGGCTCTGTGAAATCGTATCGCTCGACCTATCCGGATACGGGTCGACGGAAGCCGATGCATATCAAGACTTGGCGATGGGCTTTGCGGTTTCATACGATGGGCTCATCGGCGAGCCAGACGATAGCCTGACTCCTGACGCCCAAATGCTTCGCGATCGATTCTCCACGCTGGTAAGTGATATCGAGGATGTCTTGTGATCCGAAAAGTCAAGGACATGCGAAGTGCCCTTGAGTCAAAAGGGTTCCGTAAGGACGATAGGAGCCATCACGTTTATTGGCTTTTCATTGATGGACGAAAGTCTTCTGTAAGAACGTTTTTCAGCCACGGCGAAAGCGAGTACGGAGATTCGCTCCTGGGAAAGGTGCGTAAGCAAATGCATCTTGCAGGAGCCGAATTTAATCAGTTCATGGATTGCCACATGACCGGGGACGCATACGTTCAACATCTGAAGCAGGCCAATATTGTCGTTCTCCCCAAGACCCAGGCA
The DNA here is from genome assembly GCA_963828155.1 of uncultured Planctomycetaceae bacterium. Taxonomy (GTDB): domain Bacteria; phylum Planctomycetota; class Planctomycetia; order Pirellulales; family PALSA-1355; genus CAWCAX01. Next base: position 60,535 of record CAWHDQ010000001.1, on the reverse strand, counting down.
GTTCCGCTAGTTAAGGCACCGGGTCAACAGCCGACTCCGAAGCGAAAAAAACGCTGAGAGTGAACCCATTCAGTCGGCTTGTGTCTAACTGCAACATGGAACCGCAGCCCGACTCCAGCGATGACCCTCCGATACGGAGGGTGGCCCGCGTCTCGGATGGCGCAGCGGTCTTATAAATCGCCGGAGGGAGCGGCCGAGTGCCGATTGGGTTCAACTCCCCCATCTTCCGCTGACTCTCAGCGACTTGGCTTGCGCTTGCTCAGCAGGCCCCGGATTGCCCGCGTAACAGCTTCGGATCGGTTCCAGCCCTGCTCGGTCGCATAGGCGTTCAATTCGTCTACGAGTGCCCCCGGGACCGTTACGGCCAGCGTGACCGTGGGCCCCTCCGGGTTGGCTACCTTGCGGCCCGCCCCAGCGCGTTTGCCGCCATGCTGTTTCTTGGCCATCCCTGCACCTTGAAAAAATATTGTTCAATCATATTGACGGACCCGATGAATTGAATATAATACATTCAACGTTGGCCGGCAAGCCAACAAAAAACCCCGCGGCCGGACGGCAATCCAGCAGCGGGGCAAAGAACAAAACCGAGCTTTCGCCCAGTCCCGTCTGACACCTGGATTGTAGCGAGAGCGGCCAAGAAAGGCTAACTCGCAATGCCCCGCCGCGACTTCTCCCGCGTCCGCGACAAGTTTGCCCGAGACAACGGGCTCCCGTTCGGACGGCTGCTCACCCGCGAATACGTGCTAGACGTGCTGGAATCGGAAGGCCACAGCTATCGCAGCCGCGTTTTCTGCCCGCTGGTCACGCTCTGGGCTTGGCTTTCGCAGTGCCTTTCGCAAGACAAGTCCCTCAACGAAGCCGTATCGCGCGTCGTGGCCCATCGTGTGTCGACTGGGCTGCCAGCCTGCTCGGCATCGAACGCCGCCTACACGCAGGCCCGCAACCGATTCCCGGCCAAAGCAATGAAGCGCATGGCGAAGGAAATCGGCAGGAAGGTCCACAGCAGCGCCGACGGCTCTTGGAACTGGCGAGGGCGGGAAGTGTTCTTGGTCGACGGCACCGGATTCTCGATGCCCGACACGCGAGAAAACCAATTGGCCTATCCGCAGCCCAAGACCCAGCGGCCGGGGCTCGGCTTCCCCATCATGCGAGCGGTGGGGCTGGTTTCGCTCGCCACCGGCGCGGTGGTCGACTTCGCTTTCGCCCCGCATGAAGGCAAGGGGACCGGCGAATCGAGCCTGCTCCGCAAGATGGTCGACAGCCTGAGCTGGGGCGACGTGCTGGTGGCCGACCGTTACTACCCCAGCTACTTCTCAATCGCCATGCTCAATAACCGGGGCGTCGATCTTGTGTCGGTCAGCCACGGCGGGCGACCCGTTGATTTCGAGAGCGGCGAAGTGCTGGGGCCGAAAGATCATATTGCCGTCTGGCACAAGCCCCAGCGGCCGAAGTGGATGAGCCCGCTGGTCTATGCCGAAATCCCGGCCACGTTGACGGTCCGCGAATTCGAGATAGACATAGAGCTTCGCACCGGCAAGGGCGGCAAAGCCGTGGTCATCAGCACGATTACCGATCCGAGCATCCCACAGAAAGAGCTATCCGACCTGTATTGGCAGCGGTGGAACTGCGAATTGGACATCCGCAGCATCAAGCATTCGCTCCACCTGGACGTGCTGCGGGCCAAGACTCCCGCGATGGCCCACAAGGAAATCTGGGCTCATCTGCTGGCGTACAACCTGCTCCGGGGTACGATGGTTGAGTCGGCCAAGCGGAACGACGTTCTGCCCCGGCAGTTGTCGGTTAAGGGCACGATGCAGGCGGTCGAATCGTTTACCCCGGCCATGATGGCGATAGACGGCAACGAAGCGATCTACCACGCCATGCTGGCCACGGTTTCGGCCCATCGGGTCGGCAATCGTCCCGGCCGGCAGGAACCTCGATTCAAGAAGCGCCGCCCGACCTGGAAAGAGTACATGACGATACCGCGGAGCGAATCGCACCGACGGCTCGCTGCTGCGGCCCGTTCCTTAACTTAGTGCCATTCCACCCTAACCCCTACACCCTAACCCCTAACCCCTAACCCCTAACCCCTAACCCCTAACCCCTAACCCCTAACCCCTAACCTCTACCCCCTAACCTCCACTCCCTCGCGTTCACGCGCCGTACTTGCCCAGGCGGCCGGCATTGGCCAGGGCGAGCAGCATCAGGTGCTTGGCTTCGAACTGGCCGAGGCCGCCGCGGAGCGATTCGCTCTCGCTGAAAGCCTGGCAGGCGTCGGTGCGGCAGGCGTGGGCCGCCAGCACGGTCGGCACGGGATGCCAGGAGTGCGACTGCAGCAGGCTGGGCGTGCTGTGATCGCCGGTGACGATCAGCACCGCCGGATTGAGTTTCGTCAAGCGCGGCACGGCCGCGTCCAGTTCTTCGATCTTCTTGACCTTGGCGTCGAAGTTGCCGTCCTCGCCGGTGCTGTCGGTGTACTTGAAGTGGATGAAGAAGAAGTCGTACTTGCTCCAGTTCTGCTCGACCACGTCTATCTGCTCGCCGAGCGTCTGGGCCTTGCCGACAATTTCCATACCCACGAGCCGCGCGAGCCCCTTGTACATCGGGTAGACCGCCACGGCCGCGGCCTTCAGGCCGTAGACTTCTTCGTAGGTCGGCAGCTGGGGCCGGGCCGAAAACCCGCGCAGCGTCAGGCCGTTGGCCTTCTTCTCGCCGGCCAGGATCTTCTGCCCCTGGGCGACGAACTGGGCCGCGATTTCGGCGGTCCGCTCGCTGCCCGGCTTCGAGGCCTTGGGTGCCAGCGGCGGCACGCCGGTGGCCTGGGGATCGGTATCGTGAACGTCGCCGCCCAGGCCCGGGCCGCGAAACACCACCACGAAGCGGTGCTCCTTGACGGGCTCGACGAACACTTCCACGCCCGGAATCTTCACATCGCGGAGCCGCTTGGCCAGCGGAGCGCTTTCCTCGGAGCTGATCCGGCCCGCGCGGCGATCGCTGATGTGCCCCTGGGCGTCGAGCGTACAGTAGTTGCCCCGGGCCGCGACGTCATTGGGCCCCAGCTCGAAGCCGATGCCCGTCGCCTCGAGCGCGCCGCGGCCGATGCGATACTCGAGCGGATCGTAGCCGAACAGGCCCAAGTGGCCCGGGCCGCTGCCGGGCGTGATCCCGGGCTTGACCGGAATGCTGCCCCCCGAGATGCCGCGTTTGGCCAGGGCGTCGAGGTTCGGCGTGTGGGCCGTCTCCAGCTCGGTCTTGCCCCCCGGCTCGAGCGGCAGGCCCCCCAGGCCGTCGGCGACCAGCATCACGATTTTGCTGTCGTTGCGGACCACCAGTTCGCGGGTCAGTTCGTGCATGTCCATCAGGCTATTCCTCGCTTCGCGTTGGCTGTTTTTTGGGGTGGGCCGCATTATATTCCGCCCAGGGCCGGGCTGTCGAACGCCCCGGACGGCGTCGTGGAATATAGCGCCGCGGAATACGTTGCCGCGGATGGTGCGAAGTCCCGGCGCACGTTGGCAGGCCGGTGGGCAGCCGGGTATTCTGCACGCAGTCGCGTTCGCAGGACTCGTCCCGACCGTTTGCCGCCGCATGCACCTCGCCTGCTCACTGCCAGGGTTCGTGCTTGAACATCCCGCTGGGGATGGAGACGCGAGCTTTCCTAGCCCGCCGGAGGCACTCGTGCGCAGCGTGGACGACGCGTGGCTGGCCCTGAGCACGGGCGAGCTGGCCCGATTCATCGCCCGGCCCGAGAGCGTGATTGCCGACTATCGAACCCGCCGGGCCCACAGCGATCTGGCGCATCTGCTGGCCCACGCCCGGCGGCTGGCCCAGGCGGTCGATCGCCTGATCGTGGTCGCCGAGGGTCCGATGCTGGCTCCGCTGCGGGCAATCATCGACGCCTGTTGCCATCCGTTTCACAATCAGCTCAGCCGAGCCGAACGCGGCGCCCAGCCGCGGATCGAGCTGGTTGGCGACGCGCTGGACAATGACCAGCTGGCAGGACTCGTCGAGCTGGTGCGCCACGATCGGCACCTGGCCGGACCGGAAGGCGTCTGGGGGCTGATGTTGATCGGTGACCACCGCGAGAGCGACACGCTGGCTGCCGTAAGCGAAGTGCTGCTGGCCGAGCTGGCCGAATCGACCGGTGGCGAGCGCAATTTGCTCCGCGAGCGTTCGGTCTCGATCGCCCCGATCGACAGCCCGGGTGCGAGTCGGGCATTTAAGTTCGGCGTCCCGCAAATTGCTTCGGGCATCGCGGTGGCCGACGCGCCCGACGAAGTGACCTCGATCTTCACCATCGCCGGCCTGTTGACGGCTGCCGCGCTGGGCATCGACGTCCGTCGGTTGTTGGAAGGATCAGCCCAGCTGAACGCGCATTTCCGCGCAGCGCCCTGCGCGAGAATCTGGTGCTGCGGTTCTCGGCCGCGTGCCGGCAGTGGAGGGCCGAAGCTCCACCCCGCGCCGCGCGGCTGGTCGCCCGGGTAGGCGGCTTGGAGGGGCTCGCCCGCTGGCAGAATCAGACGCGTTTTGCGACCGAGGCGGGCCGGCCGGTCCTGATCCAGCTAATCGTCGACGCGCCGCGGCACGACCGGCTCCGCATCGCGGCGAGCGGCGAGGGCACGTCCGATCGAATGCTGCCCGACCTGGCGGCTGCCCAGCTCCAGGCCGAGCGCGAGCGGGCGCTGGCGGCCGGCGAGCCCTGGGCGGCGCTCCGCGTGCCGCAGCTCGACGCACTCGCGGTCGGCCAGCTGTTTCAGTTTTTCCTGCTGGCAGAGCTGGTCGAGCGGCAATTAGACTGCGGGGGCGGTGCGCCTGAAGGGGCCGTGGCACGCGGCATGCCTGGCGGTCGTTGACCGCCGGCTATGAGGTTAAAATTTGCGTCTGCCGTCCCAGCCCCCAGCCTCCAATCCCCAGTCCCCAACCGTATGACCAAAACCACCTGGCTCGGACATGCCACTTGGCAGATCGTGACGGGACCGCACACGATCCTGGTCGATCCGTTTCTCGATCATTCGCCGACCGCGGCCGTGAAGGCGAAGGACGTCAGCCCGCAGTTCATCCTGGTCTCGCATGGGCATGAGGATCACATTGCCGACGCGGCCCAGATCGCGATCCGCACGGGAGCGACGGTGGTGGCGAATTACGAAATTTGCACCTGGCTCGCCAAGCAGGGCGTCCAGCAGACCGAGCCGATGAACCTGGGCGGCGGCATCCCGCTGCCGTTCGGCCGGGTGCAGATGACCATCGCCCATCACAGCTCGCAATTGCCCGACGGCAGCGATGGCGGCAACCCGGGCGGGTTTGTGCTGCATCTGCCCGACGGCAAGATTTACATCGCGGCCGATACGGCGCTGTTCGACGACATGGCGCGGATCGGCGCGGCGGGCATCGAGCTGGCGATCCTGCCGATCGGCGACCGTTTTACGATGGGCCCCGACGACGCCTTGGAGGCGGTCAAACTGATCCGCCCGCGGCGCGTGGCCCCCTCGCACTACAACACCTGGCCTCCCATCGCCCAGGACGCCGCCGCCTGGGCCGAGCGCATCCGCCGCGAAACGCCGACCGAGCCGATCGTGCTGACGCCGGGGCAGTCGTTCGAACTGTGATGTGGCGCAAACGCTCGCAGTGCCACGCCGAGCCCTGCACGTCAGCGGCTATTTGCGCGGAACCAGTGCGGCCGGTCCGCGGACGTCGTCGGCTGTCTGGGTATCGCTCATTTGCCGGCCGTTTCGGGGCGCCGCCGCGGAACGAGAAAGTCGCTAACACGGCGCCGCTCGTCCCCCAGTAGTTTACCGCGGCGCGGGCCGAGCGAGCGACAGCGGCTGCAGCCACGGCCGGCAAGCATTGCAGGCGGGATGTGGGGTCCATTCGCCGCCCGAATACACCGGTTTGTTGCCGCAAAGTCGTACCCCGGCTTACGTTGTAGGCAGGGCCGGGCGGAGTCTTCAATTCCCAGCAGTTCCTGGCAAGCCAGTTGCAACACGGGCTGCGACAGAGGGCCGGGGGAAACAACGGCCAATGCGCAAATCCTACAGGGGAACCGGCCATGTTCACGCTGGGTCGCTATGAGTTCAAGCGGGCCGCTCGGGCGAGCGAACTGGAGCAAATCCACCGCTTGAATCATCGCACGTTCGTCGAAGAGATTCCGCAGCACGCTCCAGGTGACGGGCGGCAACTAATCGACAAGTTCCACGCGAAGAATGTCTACTTCGTCGCCCTGGAGGCCGGCCGCGTGGTGGGCATGGTGAGCTGTCACGACCAGCCCCCGTTCTCGGTGGCCGATCGCCTGGCCGACGACGCGCCGCTGCGCGCTGCCGGCCGGCGACCGCTGGAAATTCGCTTGCTGGCGGTCGAGGCCGACCGGCGGCACTCGCTCGTCTTTGGCGGCCTGCTCTGGTCGCTGTACGAGTACATCGTCGAGCGGGGCTACACGCACCTGTTCATCTCAGGCGTCGTCGAGCGCGGGACTATACCGCAGTCTGGGATTTCAGCCGCTGGGCCCGCCGGTCGGACAGGCGACCGCGCAGTTCGTGCCGATGGCCGCCAGCGTGGACGAGCTGGCCCGACACCTGAATCAGGCGATCGGGCGCTGGCGGAGCCGAGTCGCCCGATCGGAGCGGCGCCGGCCGGTGCGGCTGCTGCCCGGCCCGGTGCCGGTGAGTCCGGCAGTGCGGAGGGCCTACGCCGAACCGCCGCTGTATCACCGCGGCGAGGCCTTTCGGGAACGACTGGCCGATGTTCGCCGGCAGTTGGCGCAACTCGCGGGTGCCCGCGGAGCGGCGATTTTTCCCGGCGGCGGAACGCTGGCCAACGACGTGGTCGCGGCCACGCTCGCCGCGCTGCCGCGGCGCCGCCGACGGCTTGATCCTGGTCAACGGGCATTTTGGCGAGCGATTGGTGCGACACGCTCGGGGCTTTGGCCTCGAGCCGAGAGTGCTCCACTGGCCCTGGGGCCAACCCTGGCAGCTTGAAGAAGTGAGCGACGCTCTCGATCGTTTGCCGGTAGGCGGCTGGGTGTGGGGCGTGCAACAGGAATCGAGCACGGGCGTGCTCAACGATTTGCCGGGCCTCGTCGAACTCGCCCGGGTGCGAAACGTGCGCGTCTCGGCCGATTGCGTCAGCAGTCTCGGCGCCGTCCCGATCGAGGCCAGCGGGCTATTCTTGGCCAGCGGCACCTCGGGCAAAGCCCTCGGCTCGTATGCCGGATTGGCGATCGTGCTGGCGGACGCGCAAGCGGTCGAAGCGGCAGCCGGGCGGGTGCCCAGCGCGCTCGATCTGCATGCCGCCGTGGCCGAATCCGGACCGCTCTCGACAATCCCCTCGCCGCCAGTCCGGGCCCTATCGGCGGCACTGGGGCGCTACGCGACGGCCGAGTTGGCCGGCGCCCGCTATGCCGCATACGCGGCCCTGGGCCGGTTGATGCGGCCCGGTCTGGCGTCGGCCGGTCTGGCGCCGTTGGCGGACGAAGCGTGTGCCAGCCCGGTGATCACGACGTTCGCGCCGCCCGCCGGGCTAACGTCGTCCCAATTCGTTCGATACTGCGCCCGCGCCGGATTCGAGATTGCCGGCCACAGCGATTACCTGACCGCGCGCAATCTGGTGCAAGTCGCCACGTTTGGGGCGGTGACGCGAAAAGACTGCCTGCGGTTTTTGCAGTCGCTCGGGCAATGGACCGTGGAGTTTTACGGCGCGTCGACCTGCCATGTGCCAGCGTAGTACGACTGCGGTTTGCGGAGCGCCTCCGGCTGTTTGCCCGCCTGGATCAGCTCGAATTGCTTGGGCAGCCAGACGGCCAGCTCGCGGCAGGCGGCCCGGCGCTGGTCGTCGGGGGCCAGATTGTCGAACTGGTAGCCGTCGGTCCGCCACCCGGCGATCTGCTCGGCCAGGCGATCGGCTGCGGTCAATTCACGCTGCACGTCTTGGCCGTCGCGCTCGCCGTAAACCGTGCTGACGCGCTGGTCGCTGCCGAGCTGGGCCAGCAGATGGTCGAGCACTTCGCGGCGCCCGGTCAGCAGGAGCCGCAGCAGAATTTCGGACGGCGGCTCCGCGCCGGGCTTGGCCAGGATTCCGCAGGCCAGTTCCAGAGCCTTGGGTTGACCGGTCAGGCAGAACGGCTCGATCGCGCGGGTACCACGCATCGCCCGAGTCCTTGGCCAGGATTTCGGCCAGCGCGTCGAGCCCTTCGAGTTGGCCTTTGTGGCCGTGCCGGAGCAGGATCAAGGCAGCCCAGAACCGCACGCCGGTTTCTTCGCTCGCCAACCAGCCCCGCGCGGGTTCGGCCGCCCCTGGGTTATCCAAGTGATAACAAAGCTCGGCGATTTCGGTCAGCTTGTCGAGTTCGACTTGAGCGGACCAGTCGACGAGCAGCGGCAGCACCTTTTCATTTTTGTCCCGCACCAACTCGCCGGCATCGCGGCGGAATTCCTGCCAATCGCTCCAATGGGCCACCGTTTCAAGCAGCAATTGCTCGCGCGTTTTGTCCTTGTTCTCCGCGCACCCATTTGACAGCGCGCGGACGTAGGCCTGCCGCTCGGCCTCATCCAGGCTGTTCAAGGCTCGCAAGTCGACCAGCTCGCGCTTGGCGGTCTCGTTGACCACGACGGCCACGATCTCATTGACGCGATGGAGCGTGCGGCTGGGATGAAAATCGCGCCAGTAGCTGTAGGTGGGCAGAAAATCCTCATCCAGCACGCGCGGCACGAGCACCGGCAGATCGGCCACCGCCAGCTTGAGCCGGCCCAGCTCGACATACGGGTTGATCACTTCCTGCTGCGGCTCGGGCCTGTGCCAGCCGGCCAGGTGACTCGGCGTGGCCGACTGGGAGTCCTCGAAGTTGACGCCGCCCGGCTGGCTGATCTGAAAACAATTCAGCAGCCGCAGCCGGCCGGCCAGAAACTCGATCTGCTCGGGCCGCGATAGCTTGCCTTGCAACTCGCGCCACCGCTCGGGAGTGGGCAGCGTGAACGATTGGAAATCGTCCTTGCGCCGCTCCAGTTGCCGAACCAGCTCTTGGGCCCGATCCTGATACTGAAAACCGTCGAACAGCGGCTGCGAGAGATGTCGAGCCAGGGCCAGCGTCTGCTCGTAGTCACGATCGTGCGAAAAGGCATCGAGCATCTGCTGATGATAGCCGTGGCCCAACAGGTCGCGCGCGATCCAGGTCAACCAGCGATCGTCGGGCAATTCGTCCAGTCGCGGAAACAGCACCCGAGCCGCCGCCAGACGATCGCCGGCGCGAAACGCCCAGGCGGCCAGCAGCCCCTCGGGCAGACTCAGCGCGCGCGACTCGAACTGCCCGGTCAGTCCGCCGCGGCGCGAAAGCGGGAAGCTGGGAAACGGGTCGTCGGAGGGCTGGTCGCGAATCGCCACCAGCTCCTCGGCGGCGGTCTTCCAGTCGTGAGGAGTGACCTCGATCTGCGACGTTTCCAGAACACCGGCCGTGCCGAACCAATCGACGATCCGGCAGCGCGCGTCGTCCTGGCCCAGCAGCCAGCCGCCGAACTCGCGGACCAGCGGCTCGCCGCCCGCGCGGTAGGGGGGCTTGGTTTCTTTGATGTGAACCCATTGGGCGTCGGCCGGGATCGGCGGATAAACCATGGCCGCGATTTGCTGGAGCTGTTCGACCAAGCGCGGGCTGAAGGCTTTTTCGGCGCGTAGGGGGGCAGCTCGCCCAACCCCAACGCATCGGCTACTTCCGCCGCCTTGGCGCGCAGCTGGCCGCGATACGAACCAGCCAACTGGCGGACCTGCGGCCCGCAGCGCTGCAGCTGGCGGTTGCCGACTTCGTCGAGCAGGAGCAGCACGACCGCTTCGCTGGGATGCGGCCCGGCAAGCTGCTTTTCGATCTCCGCCGCGGCCTCGAGCCCGTCGATCCGGGCCAGAGCCTGCGCGCCGGCGAGCTGATTCTCGGCCAGCAGTTCTTGGTTGAGCAACCATTGGGCTGCGGGCAGGGCCTCTGCGCCGGTGGCCGACTCGGCCAAGGCCTTGGCCAGCTTGTTGCGGAATTCGCGGGCGTTCGATTGGGATCCGCCACCCCAGAACGGGAGCCGCCGCCAGACAGCGCGGCCGTTGGACTCGTCGGCGAAGGACTGAGCCAGCAGGCCGAGCAGATATTTTCCCGCCGCCTGCCGCGCACGTTCCTGATCCGACTTCAAATCGGCCAGGGCGCGGTAATAGTCGGGCGGCTTGGATTCGTCCTGGTAGTAGGCGGCCAGATCGTCGAAAGCCCGCTGCCCTTCGGCCCCTTGGACCGCCGGGCGATCCTCCTTGGCGTGCGTCGACGCGGTCAGCAGGACCAGCAGGCCGGGCAGTAGGGAAATGACAACGCGTCGCACGCGATCCATCGGGCACCTCCCTTTGCCGAGCATCTACCTCGCGCGAGCCATTGTAGCGATTCTCCGCCCCGCGAAGTCCGCGATCGTGCTCGAGCGCCGCAAGATTTGCGCAGTCGAACCGCGCGGACTAGTCCGGCCAATGCGCGGTCCCGCAGCAGTGCCAACGAGCTGACACTGGCTCAGCCTGTGAGAGAAATCTCGCGAAGTTTGCGCGGAATTTTCGTCGATCACCCGGGTACGAATGCGTTGGCTGCGATCGCCGTAAGACATGACCCGATCAATGCTTCGGCGCGTGACAGCGGCGCGATACAAGCGGCAATGTTTACCCGGTTCACCCGAATGGATTCGCAGGAATATTTTCATGGGCCCATCACGGAAGTGCGGCTACCGCGGCGCGCGGGTCTGCCCGCCAGGCGGCGACAACGCTGAATTCGATTGTGGTCTCCAGCGGCTCTCCGGTCGCGAAGTCCTGCGGCACGCGCAGCTGCTCTGCGCATGCCTGGCGATGGTCATGGCTGTGAGCAGCGCGGCCGCGCAAGCTCCCGCCCCGGTAACCGAACGCTTGCCGCCGCTCAAGGCCGCCGCCACGGAAGAAGTCTCCGGCGTGCTCGACGAGGGCGCAGCAGGCAACGCGGCGGACGGCGACAGTTCTGCCCCCTACGGCTGGCTCGTCGTGCGCGGCCAGGCCGGCTTCAATCGGGCCCTGAACCAGACGATCAACCATCAGCAGCGCGAAACGCCCGGCGGCCCGGTGCCTTCGGGAACCGATCTGCTGATGACCGAGCCATCGACCGCCCCGTCGGGCGCACGAGCTGGGCGGGGCGGCGCCCACCGGTCCGCCGATCGTCACGTTCCTGGGCAACCTCTATATCAACGCCGGTTACTCGGGCCGCGTGGCCGTGATCGGCGACAGCACGCGGCTGAACGGCGCTGACCAACGGCACGTTCCTGCCCTCGGCGATCCCCGTTCCCGGCCAGCCCTTTTACGGAACGAAAGAACAGGCCGCGGTCCAAGGGGCCGGCAGCAGCCTGGCCTTGAACGGGCAGATCCTAACCAATGCCGACAACGCGATCCAGTTCTCGACCAAGTTTCTCACCCAGAACACGGGCATGTCGACCGACCCGACCAACCCCAGCACCACCAACCCGAGCGTGTCGATCCAGCAGGCCTACGCCCGGATGAGCAAGATCCTGGTCGGCGTTTCGGAGTCGGGCTTCGCACCGGTCGACAACTCGGCCCTGCCAGAAACCCTCGACCTGGCCGGCCCCGGGGCCCGAGTGTCGGTGCTGTCGCTGGGTAGCACGGGCAACGGCCAGGGGCGGTTCAGCTACTACCTGTTTTCGAACAACGACAACCGGCCCGGCTTCACCGGGATCGTCAGCGCCGAAAACCCGGTTCCCGAAATCACGACCCGCACCGCGCCGGCCGGCACGTACGGCACGATGTCGCGCTGTCCCGACTTCACCACCACGCTCCGCTACAGCGGCGGCGATTTCTACGGCAAAGACTACATCGAGCTCAGCAACCTGCAACTGGCCGGCGTGTTTCGCTGCCTGGGCGTGGAAACCTCCGACGCCACGGTCCAGCGCGAAGCCTTCGGCTGGGGCCTGTCGCTCAGCGGCGGCTACCGGTTCTTCTTGAACCCCAATCTGTCGGTGGTCGACGGGGTGTTCTTTTCGGTGACCTACGGCCAGGGGCTGGGGCACTACATTCTCGACCTGCACGGCCAGAATGCCGACGCCACGCTCACGGCCGGCAACGTGCTGACGCCGCTGCCCGTCTTGGCCTGGTACGCCGGCTATCTGCACAACTGGTCGGACGCCTGGCGGAGCTCGGCCTACTTCAGCCACGTCGATCTGCAGAGCATCAATCCGCCGGGCGTGACCAACGCCACGTCTCCCTACCAGATCGGCGAATCGGTGGGGGTCAACCTGGTCTACCACCGGCTGTTCTACCTGAACGACAACACCAAGAGCCCGCACCAGTTTTTCACCGGCATCGAAGCGGTGTGGGGAGAGCGCGAAAACCTCAATCACGCGGTCGGTACGGCCGAGCGGCTGATGTGGGTCACGTCGATCAGCAACTGAACTGAATCGCAGGACTGCATGGCCGCGGCACGATCGGCCAGCCGCGTGTCCGCTGTCCGAAACCTCAAGAGGGCTCGACGAGCATGTACCTTTCCGCGACTCGGTTGGCCGTGGGCAGCCCCAGCGGCAGCCGCGCCCACGCAGCTCAATTTCGTCATGCAAAGCCAACTCCCCACCACCAGCAATTGGTGCTGGGCGGTCGTCACGGCCAGCATCGCAGCCTATTACGACCCCGCCACGACCTGGACCCAGTGCGGCGCTGGCCAGCGACGCGTTCCCGCCCGCCAATTGCTGCGGCAGCGACCAATCCGGCGTTTGCAATCAGCCCTGGTATCTGGACACCGCCTTGACCAGGACAGGGCACCTGGCCAGCGCGTTTGGCGGAACGGTTGGATTCAACGTCGTGCAACAGCAAATCGCCGCCCAGCGCCCCTTGGCCGTCCGAATTGCCTGGTTCGGCGGCGGCGCAGTCGGGCACTTCGTCGTGATCGACGGCTACAGCACCGCCGGCGGACAGCGGGTGTCGGTCCGCGATTCGATTTTCGGCGACTCGAGCTGGCCGTTCGCCGCGTTCCAAACCAGCTACAAGAACCGAGGCTCCTGGTCCGCCACGTATCTCACTCAATAATCCGTTCCCGCGAGATCATCCCATGCCGCTTGTTGCCCCCCCGATTCCTGCCGCCGCGCAGCGCGCCATCGCCGGCGCCGTGCAATCGTTCCTGGCATCGCTCCGACCGCTACCCGGTACGGCGGATCCCGAGCAGCCGTACGAGCTGGCGGCCCCGCAGGCCGTGTATTTGCTCAGCGCGCGGCAATTGGCCAACACCCAGCCGCTAAGTGTCGCCCGCCGCGGCGGCTGGCGGTTCCTGGTGCTGCAAGGCCGCCGGGCGGTGGCGGCCGTCGATCTCGACGCGGCCAAGAGCGGCCGGCCGGCCGCCGTGTCGCATATCTCGGCCGGGCCTTACGTCGAGTGGACCGCGCGGGCGATCCGCTTCGCCCAACTGCAGCCGGCCGTGAAGCGGCACGATTTCGAAGTGCGGATCGTCAAGGTGCCGTCGATCTACGTTTATGCCCTCTGGCTGCACTCGGCCGAGCGCGATCTGCTGATTCCGTTTGCCCACTCCAGTGTCCGGCTTGCCCGCGGCCAGCGGCGCTCGAAGACCCCGCTGCGGGTTTTCGATCCGACGACCTGCTTTGCCCTACTCCGCTCGCTGGCCGCGGCAGGCAAGCCGTTCGACAATTCGCCCCGGTCCGACGCCAAAGTCGCCAAGTCGGGGCCCGCGGCCAAGAGCGCGCGAAACGCAAGCCGGTGGCCAAGGATCGTTCCGCCCCCAAGCAGGCGGGCCGCAAGCGCGGGACCGGCTGACGGCAGTCCGGCCAAGCGCGCTCCGCCTTACGGCATCAGCTGAATTCGCTTGAGCGCGGCGACCAGCCGGTCGACCTCGCCCGGCGTGTTGTAGATCGACAGCGAGGGGCGGACCGTGCTCTCGACGCCGAACCGGCGGAGCGACGGCTGGGCGCAGTGATGGCCGGCCCGGACCGCGATCCCTTCCTGGTCGAGCAGCCGGCCGACGTCCTCGGTCCGCCGGTTGGGCAGCACGAACGAGAGCACGCCGACTTTTTCGCGGGCCGTGCCGATCAGCCGCAGGCCGCTCACTTCGAGCAGCCGGGCGGTCGCATAGTCGAGCAGCTGATGCTCGTAGGCCGCGATGTTCGACAGGCCGAGCTGGTTCACATAGTCCAGCGCCGCGCCCAGCCCGACCGCGTCGGCGATGTTCGGCGTGCCGGCCTCGAAGCGGCGCGGGGCAGGGGCGTAGGTCGTCTCCTCGAAGGTGACGTTCTCGATCATGTTGCCCCCGCCTTGCCAGGGGGGCAGGATGTCGTGCAGTTCCTGCTTGATGAACACGGCCCCGATGCCCGTCGGACCGAAAATCTTGTGCCCGGAGAACACGAAGAAATCGCAGCCCAGCTTCTGCACGTCGACCGGGATGTGAGCGACCGACTGGGCCCCGTCGATCAGCACCCGGCGCCGTAGCGCTTGGCCAGGGCCGTCATTTCGGCGACGGGCAGGATCGTTCCCAAGCTGTTCGAGGCCTGGGTCAGGGCGACGACTTTGGTGCGCGGGCCGAGGATTTTCTGGTATTCCTCGAGCATGATCTCGCCGTGGTCGTTGACCGGGCGACCCGCAGCACGGCTCCCCTTTCCTTGGCCACCATTTGCCAGGGAACGATGTTGGCGTGGTGCTCCAGGATCGACAGGACCACCTCGTCGCCCGGCTGGAGGAATTTGCGGCCGAACGTCTGGGTGACGAGGTTGATCCCCTCGGTCGTGCCGCGGACAAAGGCGATTTCCTTCACGTCCGAGGCGCCGCACGAAGGACTGCACCTTCTGCCGGGCCTTCTCGTAGGCGTCGGTCGCGCGGGCGGCCAGGGTATGGGCGGCCCGGTGAATGTTCGAATTGTCCTCTTCGTAGAACCGCGAAACCGCGTCGATCACGCTTTGCGGTTTTTGAGTCGTCGCCGCATTGTCGAACCAGGCCAACGGCTTGCCATGCACCTGCTGCCTGAGGACCGGAAAGTCGCGGCGGATCACGTTCACGTCCAGCGGCCGGGCAGCCGGGCTGAATCGAGCCGGCGCGAGCGACTCGCCATGCCCCCGGGCCGGCACCGCGACCGCGGGAAGCAGCCCCGAAACGGCGCTTGGCGAACCTGAGCCACGAACGCCTTGAGCCCCGCGTGCGGATCGGCCGGCGCCCGGCGGGCGGACTGGCGGACGCCGCCTGCCCCGGCATGGCCGGCAGAGCACTGGTCGGCAGCACATTGGTCGGCAGCGATCCGGTCGGCAGCGATCCGGTCGGGAACGGAAAGCCGCTCGGCAATGAAAAGCCGGCCGGCAACGAGGGAGTCGTCGGCATGCGCCGGGGGACGACGGCAATCCTGTCGGCAGCGCGGGCATCGCGGCGCTGTCGGCGCGGCAATTCCTGGAGCCGCGATGCTCGGCGCCGCCAGCGGCATGTCGGTCGGCAGCGTTTCGCTGGCCGGCAGTGCGCTCGCGGGCAGGGCACTGGCCTGGGGCGTTTCGCGAAACAGCTGGGTCGCCACCCGGGCAACCAGTTCCGGGGTAATCTCTTCCACGTGCGCGTCTCCTGCGATTCGGGCCCTGGCGGCCGCTTACTTGGCCTTGCTCTGCCGGTGGTCGTAGTCGTGGTAGTAGCCGACTTCGACGTTCTCCAAGACGCCCAGCGCGTCGTCGGTCAGCACGGCGCAGGAGAAATACGCCGTCAGCAGGTAGGAAGCCACGCCCAGGCTGTCCAAGCCCATCAGCCGGGCCGACAGGCTGGGGCTGATCTCGCCCGGGATGCCCGACTGGTGCAAACCGACCACCCCCTGATCGGCTTCACCGATCCGCAGCAGCAGGATGCTCGTCGTGCCGAACCACTGGTTCGACTGGTAGCGGCTCTTCATTTCCAGCTTGTCGCACGGCACCAGCGGCACGCCACGCCAGGTGATTACCGGCGTGCCGTAGAGGTTGATCGTCACCGGCGGGACTCCGCGCCAGGTACACTCCCGCTCGAAGGCCGCGATCGCCTTGGGGTGGGCCAGAAAGAACGCCGGCTTCTTCCAGACCAGGGCCAGCAGCTCATCCAGGTCGTCGGGCGTGGGCGCGCCGTAGCGAGTGCTGATCCGCATCGCCGGATCGACCGAATGGATCAGGCCGAACTTCTTGCTGTTGACCAGCTCCCACTCTTGCCGCTCTTTGATCCCCTCGATCGTCAGCCGCATCTGCTCGGCCAGCTGATCGTAGGGGCCGTTGTACAAGTCCGAGACCCGGGTGTGGACCCGAACCACCGTCTGCACCGACGAGAGCGAGTATTCCCGCGGATTAGCCGAGTAATCGACGAACGTCTCGGGAATCTCCACGTTCTCGGCGAAGCCCGACACCAGGTCGATGTTCCGCTCGCCGTACCGATTGACCGTCGAACGCAATTCCAAGTGTTCGTCGATCGCCTTCTTGAACTCGTCGCTCAGGTTGGGCAGCTCGCCGAGGACCGAGTCCAGATCCTTGCGCGACAAGGTCAAGAGCACGCAGGGCGTGATCGTCCGCACGGTGATGTCCGACGGCTTGTCCGAGACCAGGTCGGTCTCGCCGAAGAACTCGCCCTCGGTCAAAAGCGCGATTCGCAGGTCGCTGCCATGCACGCCCTTGCTCAGCACCTCGACCTGACCCTGGGCGATGATGAAGAACTTGCTGCGGTCCTCGCCTTCGACGATCAGCATGTTCCGCAGCGGAACTTCTTCGGTCTTGAAGCGGCTCGACATCCGATTGAGGATGTCCTCGGGCAGCTTCGAGAACAGCGGCACGCTCCGCAATGCCTCGGCCGGCAGCGAGAACGCTCCGTCGCGGATATCGACGCCGATCCGCTCGGCCTTGCTCAACTCGACCTTGGTCCGGTTGACCCGGTAGGTGCCTCCATCGACCTGCACCCACGGCAGCAGGCTCAAAAGCCACCGCGGCGTGATCGACATCATCTTGGGTGATGTCTTGGTCGTATTGGCCAGGTTCTTGGCGACCGAAGTCGTCACGCTGCGTTGCAATAGACTGTCGGACAAGAATGAATTCCTTTCTGGCGATCCGTGATGAGAAAGAATGCGTCCGGCTTCAGATGCCCGAGCCGTGCTCGAATCCGCGCAGCTCGCGGCCGGTATAATCGTGGTAGTAGCCGACTTCGACGTTCTCCAAGACGCCCAGCGCGTCGTCGGTCAGCACGGCGCAGGAGAAATACGCCGTCAGCAGGTAGGACGCCACGCCCAAGCTATCCAAGCCCATCAGCCGGGCCGACAGGCTGGGGCTGATCTCGCCCGGGATGCCCGACTGGTGCAGACCCACCACGCCTTGATCGGCTTCACCGATCCGCAGCAGCAGGATGCTCGTCGTGCCGAACCACTGGTTCGACTGGTAGCGGCTCTTCATCTCCAGCTTGTCGCAGGGCACCAGCGGAACCCCACGCCAGGTGATTACCGGCGTGCCGTAGAGGTTGATCGTCACCGGCGGGACTCCGCGCCAGGTACACTCCCGCTCGAAGGCCGCGATCGCCTTGGGATGGGCCAGGAAGAACGCCGGCTTCTTCCAGACCAGGGCCAGCAGCTCATCCAGGTCGTCGGGCGTCGGCGCGCCGTAGCGGGTGCTGATCCGCATCGCGGGGTCGACCGAATGGATCAGGCCGAACTTCTTGCTGTTGATCAGCTCCCATTCCTGCCGCTCTTTGATCCCCTCGATGGTCAGCCGCATCTGCTCGGCTAGCTGATCGTAGGGCCCATTGTAAAGATCCGACACCCGAGTGTGGACCCGAACCACCGTCTGTACCGACGAGAGCGAGTATTCGCGGGGGTGGGCCGAGTAATCGACGAACGTCTCGGGAATCTCCACGTTCTCGGCGAAGCCCGACACCAGGTCGATGTTCCGCTCGCCGTAGCGATTGACGGTCGAACGCAATTCCAAGTGTTCGTCGATCGCCTTCTTGAACTCGTCGCTCAGGCTGGGCAGCTCGCTCAGTACAGAATCGAGGTCCTTGCGCGACAGGGTCAAGAGCACGCAGGGCGTGATCGTCCGGACGGTGATGTCCGAGGGCTTGTCCGAGACCAGCTCGGTTTCGCCGAAGAACTCGCCCTCGGTGAGCAGGGCGATTCGCAGGTCGCTGCCATGCACGCCCTTGCTCAGCACCTCGACCTGACCCTGGGCGATGATGAAGAACTTGCTGCGGTCCTCGCCTTCGACGATCAGCATGTTCCGCAGCGAAACTTCTTCGGTCTTGAAGCGGCTCGACATCCGATTGAGGATGTCCTCGGGCAGCTTCGAGAACAGCGGCACGCTCCGCAGGGTCTCGGCCGGCAGCGAGAACGCCCCGTCGCGAATATCCACGCCGATCCGCTCGGCCTTGCTCAACTCGACCTTGGTCCGGTTGACCCGGTAGGTGCCTCCGTCGACTTGCACCCACGGCAGCAGGCTCAAAAGCCACCGCGGCGTGATCGACATCATCTTGGGTGATGTCTTGGTCGTGTTGGCCAGGTTTCTGGCCACGGCCGTAGTCACGCTGCGCTGGAGCAAACTGTCGGACATGGGCGAATCTCGAAGGTCTTGGTCCAAGGTCAACGCGTGCGCCGGCAAATCCCGCTGCGGCTGCACGCACGGTCAGTTCGGCCTGCGAACCTGGCCTGTCCCCCGGACCGGGCCACGGGCGGCAGCAGCCGCCGGGCAAAACCGAACCGGAAAAGAAGGCAGTGGCTCGCTAGTTCCCCCGCCAAACGTTCAGGGCAAGGGGGTCGAACCTCCGGCACATCCGGTCGGCGGAAGATTTCGCCTGCGGCCGTAGGCCGCAAGGTTTTCCTAACTTAGCTGTTTTCCGCTGCGGTGGGAAGTATCCAACCCCGCCCTTTGCCAGCCAGCCCCAAACTCCGGTCCGTCTGCAAGGAAGCTGAGGATTGCCGGGCCCTGCATTCCCGATATATTTCCTGAACGACTGCGTCAATCGTCGCCGCCGAGCGGCGACCGTCCTGCGGCGACGGACGCGGCCCGCCGGCATTTTTGCAGGAGTTTTTCCATGAGCGTCGCCACGATTTCGCCCACCGCCTTGTCCCAGCGGTTCAACGACCGGCCGAACCTCGACCTGATCGACGTCCGCACGCCCGCGGAATTTCGCGAGGTTCACGTGCAGTTCGCCCGCAACGTGCCGCTCGACCAGCTCGACCCGCAAGCGGTGCTACAGAACCGCGCCTCGGGAACGGGCGAGCCGCTGTACGTGATTTGCCGCTCGGGGGGCCGGGGACAGCAGGCCTGTCAAAAGTTCGTGCAGGCCGGTTTTTCGCAAGTCGTCAACGTCGAAGGGGGCACGCTGGCCTGCGAGGCCGCCGGGCTGCCGCTGGTCCGCGGCCAGAAGACCATGTCGCTCGAGCGCCAGGTGCGGATCGCCGCCGGCTCGCTCGTGCTCGTGGGCGTGACGCTCGGCTATTTCGTCCACCCAGGGTTCTACGGCCTGTCGGCCTTCGTCGGCGCCGGGCTGGTGTTTGCCGGGATCACCGACACTTGCGGCATGGGCATGCTCCTGGCCCGGATGCCCTGGAACCAGTGCTCGGCCGATTCGACCGCTTGCCAGACGTCCCCCGCGCCGAAGAGCAACGCGGCCTGACGCCGCGCGAGCAGCCCAACCGGCTCGGGGTAGTGCGTCAGTTTGAAATTGCCTGGGTGCCGCCGGGTCTACTTTGGCTCAAGATCATCGCCAAGCGCGTCGCCCAAATTGTCTAAGTCCGGCGGATCGGGTGGCCTAGGACCTGAGCGTTCTGGTCGTGCCGGCTTTCGGACTGGCGGTGCGATCTTTGGGGAGGCTGCTTGGGGCTTCCGATACGCAAAATGCACTATTGGTCTCGCCCAACACAGCAGGATTAGCCCAAGAATCAGCTCTCCCAAAACCCCGAACATAAGCGCCATGCGCGACACTCCAGCCGCCTTGACTGTGTCGAGCATAGCGATGAGTGTTACAAAGCTGCTCAAGGCATGAATTGCCAATCCAAGCCCAGCGGTTCGCACAATTATTCCAAAGACATCGCGAGCCTTCACGGCGGTCCCCAATAGATACGGGGGAGTTGGTCAGTCTGCAATCAGATAGGGGTTCGCGGGTCCAGTTGCCATAACGTCCCCAAATCGCGATGTAGACAAATCCAAGGAATGCCCCATAATGTAGACATGCCTAAACGCTCAAGCAAGCCGCCGAAGCAAAAAGACACCCAGCAGCTCGCCAGGTCCATTCTGGATCGCATTGCGCCCGATGCCGAGCCGGCGAAGCCCAAGCCGGCTGTGAAGGCCGTCAAAAAGAAAAACCCCGCTGCTGTCGCTCTGGGGCGACTGGGCGGGGTGAAGGGCGGCAAGGCCAGGGCAGCCAAGCTCACGCCGGAGCAGCGGGCCGAGATCGCAAGGGAAGCTGCTCGGGCAAGGTGGGCGCAACGCCCTAGCGCAGTGCCGAAAGCTTCTGGTGAAGATTCGGCTCGGGCATGAAATAGTATGTCTTCCCCACCTTGAGCGACCTCAGCAGCTGGCGCTCGGCCAAGTCGAGAAGGTCGGTTCGCGCCGTCTGATACACGACATTGTGGCTGTTGCGGTGCGATTCGATCGTATACCGATTGTTGGGGTGGCGAAGGGCATGGCTAATCAATGCTCGCTGCCGGTGGTTCAGCACATCTAAGCCACGCAGATTGCTCTCTAGCTGCCTGATTTCTGCCGTCTTGCGGGCCACATACCGATGAAGTTCGTCGATGGCCAAATGGATTACCCGCAAATGGTAAATCAGGAAATAGGTCAGGTCGTTGTCGTCCGTCTCTGTAAGGAGAAACGATCGCCCATAACTGATTGCCGACTTTTTGATTACCTGAGAAATCGAGATGAATTCGCAGAGCCAATACTTCCTGTGAAGCATTGACCAATAGAACAACGCCCGCGCGGTTCGTCCGTTCCCATCGACGAACGGATGGTCATACGACAGCCAAAAATGCAGGATTATCGACCGCAGCACGGGATGGATGAACGCATCATCATCCCCCGCGTTTGCGAATTCACACATGGCCTGCATTCGCGACTCAAGGGTGGCGGCCACAGGCGGATCGTGCAGGACTTCGCCGTCTAGTCCCTCAACCCGGACCCGCTCCGCGTCCGTTCTAAATCGTCCGGCTGCACTGGGGTCATCCATCGTGCCGTCGGTCACGAGCTTGTGTATTTCAAAAACCAATTCCTTGGTCAATCGCTGGTCGCGCAGCGCACCGATCCTCTGCATGGCGCGGTAGTTGTTGAGGATCATGCGCTCGCTCTTGTCTCGGGGCTGCCGGCCCGTGCGGATCATCTCCTTTGCCACCGGGCGCGTCGTTGTGGCACCTTCAAGCTGACTTGAGGTAATGGCCTCATCGATCAGCGAACTCACGTAGTATTGATCCTTTGTCTCCGGATTCGCGATCTCGCCCGGCATCTGGATGATTCCACCAGCACCCAGGTCAATCTTGTGGATCATTTCAGGAATGGGGTCCACCGTGATGTACTGAAAGTCCCTCGTTAGCCGGTCGTACAAAGGCACGGCCTTGTAGAGTGATTTCCTGCGAAACTTCAGCCCGTACCACCATTCAGTCGTAGTGAGCCCTTCCGGCGGGGTTCGGAAACGAAGCTTCTCCCAGTGCAGATACTTTCCCCCCACCAGTGGGCCGTCAGAATTCGTGACGATTTTCAGCATTTTTTCCGGGCCAAGCTTCCATATGCCCTCCGGATGAGGGGGCGTCTTGGGGATTCTCATGAAAATCGCGAACCTCCTGGGCCTTACGTCACACTAATTTCAAACTAACATATGCAGAATTAGTATATGCCTGAACGCAGCGCCAGGCAATTACTACTTCTGACTATTTTAGTTTCAGATTAGTACGAGCGTTGACAATGCTTAACGGCTCAAGCATAATGACGGGCATGAAATAACTCACAAAAGCCCAGCGCGTCGCGGTTATCCGGTGCTTTGTCGAGGGCTGCTCGATTCGCTCGACAGTCCGAATCACCGGGGTTTCCCTCAACACGATCCAGAAGCTGACGGTCGACTTGGGCAAGGCGGTCCTGGAATATCAGGACAATGTGCTTCGTGACCTGACCTGCAAGCGGCTCGAATTGGATGAGGTTTGGTGCTTCTGCTACGCCAAAGACAAGAATCTGCCCGACAGCATGAAGGGCGAGCCTGGCGTGGGCAGCATGTGGACCTGGACCGCGATGGACGCCGAAACCAAGCTGATCGTCTCTTGGCAGCTAGGTGCCCGCGATGCCGCCAATGCCCATGGGTTCATCGGAGATTTGGCGGAGCGGCTGGCCAATCGCGTCCAGCTCACGACGGACGGCAACCGGGTCTACGTCGATGCCGTCGAGCATCATCTTGGCGGGCTGGTCGACTACGCCATGCTCATCAAGCAGTACGGCCAGAATGAGAGCCCAGAGCGGGCCTACAGCCCCGCCAAGTGCCTAGGGGCCAAGAATGCGCCAAGTCGACGGCAACCCCGATATGTCGCTCGTGTCGACCAGCTATGCCGAGCGGCAGAATTTGAACATCCGGATGGGCAACCGGCGGTATACTCGGCTGACGAATGCCTTCTCGAAAAAGGCCGAAATGCTGGCCTACAGCGTGGCGATCACGTTCATGTATCACAACTTCTGCCGGGTCCACCAGACCCTGAAAACCACCCCAGCGGTCAAGGCCGGCATCGCCCAGCGGAAGTGGACGGTTGAGGAAATGGTCGACCTGCTGCCCCTGAATCTGCCCGGAAAGCGCGGCCCTTACAAAAAGCGGCAAAAACTGATTTCAGACTGACGCACTACCCGGTTCGGCGGCAGCTTGAGCGGCGCGGGCCGATTTGTTAGGCTCTTAATCGTTACTAATGAATGCTGACCGGCCAACCGGAGGCCAGTGCGTCCCCACCAGGACTCGCTGGCCTTTTTTGTTGGCTCGGCCGGCATTTCGGGGGGTCAGGCGGGCGCCATTGCCGCCCGTCATGCCAGGCCAAGGAACTGCGACATGAAAAGCGTCGAACGCGCGCCCGCCGGCGAAACGCTGGGCGAGTTCAGCTGGAACATCGCCGGCATCGTTTCTCAACTCCGCGAGCTGCGCGACGCGGCGCTCGCCGCCCGGCAGCGGCTGGGGCACCCGGCCAAGCTCCCGGCCCGCAAAACCCTGGCGGCGATCGTCGAGGACCTGTGCGCGGCGCTGTTTCCGAATCGGCTCGGCTCGCGGGTGCTGGTCGACGAAAGCCTGGACTACTTCGTCGGCCGGACGCTCGATGCGGCCCTGCGGGAACTGGTCGAGCAGGTCGCCCGCGATTTGCAATTCGGCCGGCCCGCCGCCGACGAGCCGCTCCGCCCGCAAGCGATCGAGATCGTCCGCGATTTTGCCGATCTGCTGCCGCAAATTCGGGCCCTGCTCGAGTCGGACATTCTGGCCGCCTACGAAGGCGATCCCGCCGCGCGGAACGTCGATGAAGTGCTGGCCTGTTATCCCGGCATCACGGCGATCGCTCATTATCGCCTGGCCCACGCCCTGTGGGGGCTGGTGCGCGCCGCTGGTCGCCCGCATCATCGCCGAAGTGGCCCACTCGCTGACCGGTGTCGACATTCATCCCGGCGCCGGATCGGCGGCAGCTTTTTCATCGATCACGGCACGGGCGTGGTGATCGGCGAAACCGCGATCATCGGCCAGCGGGTGCGGCTGTATCACGGCGTCACCCTGGGGGCCAAGCGGTTCGCGGTCGACGAAGACGGCGTCCTGGTCAAAGGCAACGCCCGTCACCCCATCGTCGAAGACGACGTCGTCATTTATGCCGGCGCGACCATCCTCGGCCGGGTCACGATCGGCCGCGGCAGCGTGATCGGCGGCAACGTCTGGCTCACCCGGAGCGTGCCGCCGGGCAGCAAAATTTCGCAGGCCCAAGTCCGCTCGGAACAATTCGACGCCGGCTCGGGCATTTAAGGCCGCTCACGCGCCGGACGGGGCTGGCCTCGAAACGCGGCTCGCGGGTGCGGCAGATGGCGGCGTCCCACGGCCGCAGGCCCGGCGACCCGGCTTGGCCGCCAGGTTTGCCGGTGCCAATCGGGGCCTGGCACGAGGAGACTTGCGCGGCGGTTAGCTTGCTACAGAACTTCGCGATTTGGAATTGGGCGATTTGTCGAACTTGCACCATTTTCCACCCGAAAAGACTACTAATTCGCTCGCACATCGATCACAATAATCAGCGGAAGGCCTCCTCACGTCTCCTTGTCTATTCCGGAGGTGCCCGATGCGTTACGTCCATCTAGGGCCCGCACTTGCGCTCGCAGTGCTGGGGGGATGGAGTCCGCTTTCCGCTGCCGACCCGGCAGGCGGTCCCCCTCGTCGTCCCACCGCCACGCTGGGCGTTCGACTCGTGCCCGCCGAGGATGGCGTGCAAATCGGGGGAATCGTCGCGGGCAGTCCCGCCGACAAAGCGGGGCTGCAAGTGGGCGACGTCATTCGTTCGGCCGGCCGGCAGCGGATGCGCGAGCCGCAAGCCTTCGCCGAATGGGTCCGGCGGCAGACGCCGGGCGCCGTCGTCGATCTGGCGATCGTCCGCTCGGGCGCCGAACTGACCGTCCGGGCTCCGTTGGGCACGGAAACCGTCGTCTTCGAGCAGCGGCGCCGCTCGAACAGCATCGCCCCCGCGGCCGAACCGGCGCCGCTTGCGAACCCGGCATCGACCGGCCAGCGATTCGAAGAGCACGTTCGGTCCTTGGAGCAACAGGTCGAAAAACTGCAGCAAGAGCTGGACCGCGCCCGCGCACTGCAAGAGGGCCGCCGCGGCGGCGAGTAGGACCGCGCTGCTGAGAGCAGGGGCCGGACGCCGACTGCAATAACGATCGCGATCCGGTCATCCGGCAGTCGGCAGATTTGAATTCGCCAGCGAACCCGACGTCTGGCGGGGCCGAATGTCCCGCGGCACGTTGATTCGTTTTATGCCGGTTGTGTGGGCAACCCCCCGGCAAACTCTCGCCAGGAGTTGCAATCGCCCGGCCGGCGATTTCGGCCGTTTCCGTCCCGGCGCTGCGGAAACTTGCTCGACTGCGATTTCAAGTCCTATGATATCTTGATCGACCGGCGGATCGCCGGAGCGATTTCCGCGCGTCCCGGCGTGGACGGCGCCGGCGAAGCTGACGGGCGAGCGGCGCACGAACGAATTTACCGCGATCATATTCTTCGTTGTCAGGAGACACCCCATGCGATGTGTGCAAACTTGGCCCGCCGTGGCGCTGCTGTTGGTGGGCGGCTGGCTGGTGCAGGCCGGCCCGGCCAGCGCTCAGAATTCGGACGACCGCCATCCGGCCCCGCGGCGCCAAAACCCAGGACACCGACGACCACGTCCGGCATCACGGCCGCTTGGGCATCCTGATGGGCACGGCCGATAACGGCGTGACCATTGTCGGCGTGCTTCCCGGCAGCCCGGCCGAAGCCGCCGGCCTGCGGGCGGGCGATCTGATTCGCTCGGTCGCCGGCGAGCCGGTCCGCTCGACCAAAGAACTGACCGAGGAGATTCGCGCCGGCCGGCCGGGCGCGCTGCTCGACCTGTCGATTCGCCGCGGTGGCCAACGCCGCGTGGTCCGCGTGACGCTCGACTCCGACGACCAGCCCAGCAGCCGGCATCAGGCCAATCGCCCCGCCAATGGCGGCGACCGGGCCCCGGCCTTGAATGGCTCGCGCGGCGGCAACGCCAACACTCAGCAGATCCGCATCCTGCAGCAGCAAATCAGCCAGCTGCAGCAGCAGCTCAATCGGCTCAATCGGCAGCAGAGCAGCAACGATAGCTGGCAGGCCGCCGAAGAGGACACCCAGCGCCCCGACTGGGGCTGGGACGGCATGGACGACAAGGGCCGCGACCCGGATATCCTCCAGTAGCATTTGCCCGTTTGACGCGAGCGGCGGTCGGTGAACACCGGCTCCGCCTCGCCCGCCAAACTTCCGAACACTCGCAGGCGCCCGCTGCTGGCGACTGCGAGTGTTTGCGTTTCTGGGGTCGGGCCAGCGGCCGGTCTGGGCATCGGCGGCGGGATTTGCAGCGACATCCCCGACCGGCGCCGCGATTGCCCGCGGCGGCTTCCACCGGACCGACCCAGCGACTAAGGTGATTGGCGGAATCCTTGCCCGGCAGGACCGCATGAAACTGCTCGAAATGACCTGGCCCGCGGTGGCGGCGCTCGACCGGGATACGCCGGTCGTCGTGCCGGTCGCGGCGCTCGAACAGCATGGCCATCACATGCCGCTGTTCACCGACAGCTTGCTGTGCGGCGAAATCGTCCGCCGGGTCGAAGAGCAACTGGGTGATCGGCTGCTGATCGCGCCGCTGCTCTGGCTGGGCAACTCGGATCACCATCTCGATTTTGCCGGCACGCTCTCGGCCCCGCCGCGAGTGTATCTCGACCTGCTCGGCGGACTCGTCGACAACTTCGTCACGCATGGCTTTCGCCGGATCGTGTTCGTCAACGGCCACGGGGGCAATCACGTGCCCGGGCAGCAGGCCGTCTTCGAAGCCCGGCAGCGGTACCGCGCGCGGGCGGACTTGCTGCTTTTGTTTTCCACCTACTGGCTGCTGGGGAGCGACCCGCGCGAGGCGGACGCGGGGATCCGGCAGCCCGAGATGGGGCATGCCTGCGAGTGGGAAACGTCGATGATGCTCCGTCTGCGGCCCGAGCTGGTGGGCGACCTCGCGCGGCTCGAGGCCGTCGAGTTCGGCAATCCGTTCTTGCCCGCCGCCCGGGGCTGGATCACCACAGACCGCACGCGGCCGGGCCACATCGGCGACCCGCGCGGGGCCACAGCCGACAAGGGCGAGATTCTGTTCCGCGTGCTCAGCGAGGACGTGGCGCCCCTGCTGCGGCGCGTCATGGCCTGGGACGGGCAGTCGTGGAGCGGTTGAGCCCGCCACGCGGCGCCTGGTTTCCCTGGTACGTCTGCGGCCTGCTGCTATTGGCCACGGCCATCAATTACATGGACCGGCAGACGCTGTCGAACGCCGCCCCGCGCGTGATCGCCGATTTTCAGCTCACGAACGAGCAATACGGCGAATTGGAAACGTGGTTCGGGCTGTCGTTCGCCGCCGGGGCCCTAGTGTTCGGCTTTCTGGCCGATCGGCTCAGCGTCCGCTGGCTCTACCCCGCCATCCTCGTGGCCTGGTCGGCGATGGGCATCGCCACCGGCCTGGTCGAAAGCTATGGCGGACTGCTGCTGTGCCGATCGCTGCTCGGTTGGTTCGAGGCCGGGCACTGGCCCTGCGCGCTCAAGACGACCCAGCGCCTGCTGCCGCCCAGTCAGCGCACGCTGGGCAACAGCCTGCTGCAGAGCGGGACTTCGATCGGGGCGATCGTCACCCCGCTGATCATGGCCACGATGCTTACGCCCGAAGTCGGCAGTTGGCGGCTGCCGTTTCAGATCGTCGGGGCCGTGGGACTCGTGTGGGTCGTGCTCTGGCTGGCGGCGATCCGCGAGTCGGACCTGACGGCTCCGCCCCCGGCCGACGTGGGCGCGGCGGATCACGAGCCGGCGACATCGCTCTCGATCGTCGTGCGGAAATTCGTCGTGCTGATCGTGGTGGTCGTGGCGATCAACATCTGCTGGCACCTGTTCCGAGTGTGGCTGCCGCTGTTTTTGCAGAAGGGGCGCGGCTACAGCGAAACCTTTGCCCTGCGCTTCACCAGCGCGTTCTACGTCGCGACCGACGTGGGCTGCATCGCCGCGGGCGCGGCCAGCGTCGCTCTGCAGCGCCGGTTTACTGCAGCCCGGGCCCGGTGGCTGGTGTTCGCTGCCTGCGCGCTGATTACGGCGCTCACTTCCGCCGCCGCCGCGGCCCCGCAGGGCAAGGTGCTACTCGGCCTGCTGCTGCTGATCGGGGCGGGAGCGCTGGGCTTGTTTCCCTGCTACTACGCGCTGAGCCAGGAAGTCAGCGTCCGCCATCAAGGGAAAATCTCCGGCATGCTCGGCGCCGCCGCCTGGCTCGCGGTGGCGCCGGTCCACAAATACTTCGGCCGGGATGTCGACCTCACCGGCTCGTACGACCTGGGCATCGCCATCGTCGGCTGGCTGCCGCTGGTGGCGCTCGTCGTCTGGCTGCTGGTCTGGCCCTGGGGGGAAGGGAGAAGCAGAAAAGATGAACGATGAAAGAACCCCGCGGGCCGGGTAGAGGGCCTTAGGCAGGCTTATGTGCGCCGGGCGACCGACAACCGGATTTGAACTCGGTCCGAACGAGGATTGTGGCGGGCCTTCAGGAGAGCGCCGGATAGCTCGTGTAACCGGCGGCGCCTCCTCCGTAGAAAGTCGTTGGGTCCGGTTCATTCAGCGCGGCGCCGAGTTGCAGCCGCCGGGGTAGATCGGGATTGGCGATGAAAGGTCGCCCATAGGCGATCGCGTCAGCCCGGCCGCTCTGCACCGCTTCTTCGCCGGCGGGTCCGTCGAAACCGCCATTGGCCACGTAGAAACCGTGCCAGCGGTTTCGCATCCGGGCGAACAGCGCAGTGAATTCAGGCGAAGGCGGGGGGTCGCCCGGCGATGCTTCCACGACGTGCAGATATCCCAGCCCGAGGTCCGACATCGCCGCGACCGCCGCCATGAAGGTGCTCTCGGGGTCCTTGTCGCTCATGTCATTGAAGGTTCCGCGCGGGGACAGCCGGACCCCGATGCGCGCGGGTGTCCAGACTTCGGAAACAGCCTGTGCGACTTCCGACAAAAACCTGATTCTGTTTGGCACGGATCCGCCGTATTCGTCGATCCGTTGATTGGTTCCCGACTGAAGAAACTGGTCGATCAAGTAACCGTTTGCCGCATGAATCTCGACCCCGTCGAAGCCGGCTTCTTTGGCGTTGGCGGCTGCCCGCCGATAATCGGCCACGGTCTCTTTGATCCCGCTGGCCGTCAAGGCAACCGGCTCAGAGACCTGGGCGCGACCCGTGGCGATGAACGTCTGACTGTTCGCGCGGATCGCGGAGGGAGCAACGGGCTGTGCGTTGTTGGGCAACAATGACGAATGAGAAATTCGGCCGACATGCCACAATTGCAGGAAGATTCGCCCGTTGTGCCGGTGCACGGCATCGACGATGTTTCGCCATGCGTGGACCTGCTGAGGCGAATAAATACCCGGCGTATTGACGTACCCCTTTCCCATGCGGGAAATCTGGGTCGCCTCCGTAATGATGAGTCCGGCCGCAGCCCGCTGCGAGTAGTAGCTCGCCGCAAGTTCGCTGTGCACGCCATCGGGATTCGCACGGCTCCGCGTCATCGGCGCCATGAAGACACGGTTTGGCAGGGTCAAAGGCCCGAGCTGGACTGAGTCGAAAAGGCTTTTCATTTTCTGCTCCGGTTGTGCAACGACGTCGCGGACTGCTGATGCCAGGCCGGCGGTGAAGAACTCAGGTCAGGTTCATGAGCTCGCATCTCGTTAGGCCGTCACTGCGCCGCTCCTTCCAAACAACAAAAGCAGTCAGCAGTCCGAGAAGGAGAACGACAATCGGAATCACAGGTGCCTTGATACCCAGAGGAAGAACGCCAGCAGGCACCTCTGGCTGCAGGTGGACATAGATTGCCACTCCCATCTGGACAACGAGCATCGAACACGCGATCAGGAGCAGTTGGTCTCTGCTTTTTGCGGTCAGCGATCGGCGCAGCCATGGCAGTAAGAACAGGCACCCGGTGACCATTTCCCCCAGCTTGCCCGCAAGAATCGCCTCGTGGGGTAGATGACTCTCTTGAATCTGGACTTCAAACCAGCCACGGAACGGCTGGAAGAATTTCAGGAATCCGAACGCGAAAATCAGAATTCCCAGGAAGAGCGATAAAGCCAGGCTTAGGCGACGAGGCATTGTCTGTCTCCACTTTTAACGATCAGGCCCCCGGCCGACGCCCCCTGGCTGTAATACTCGAGCATCAGCCGGCTCGGCACGTCGCCGGGCTGCTGGGCCCGCGAGCGGGTGAGCGGGGCCATCACCACCCGATGCTGGAGCGTAATTGCCCCAATCTGGAGCGGCGTGAACAACTTCCTGCGGGTGTCGGCAGCCATCGTCTTTCCTCCGGCCAAATGCGGCCCATTCGGTGTTCGGGCGGGGGGCACTTCGCCCACCTCGCCTGGAACTACCCCCCAGCGGCGCTCGATCTTACGCGCCCGGGAGGAAAAGGCTGGGCAATCGGACCGAAGTCCCTGCGGCAATGGAGCGTTCGCCGCGGGCCGTCTCCCACGGTGTTGGGGACGCCTGTCTATGGCTGGGCCGGCTTGAGCAGCTCGAGCATCGCTTCGCCCATGGCGTGGCCGATCCGGGTGAACCAGATCGCGCTGCCCAGGTAGTGATAGCCGTGGTCGCCGCCGGTCAGCTTCCACTCGTCGAAATTCTCCCGCCAGGTCGGGTAGAGATCTTCGGCCGCTTTGTCGACCAGCAGGTCGGTGCGAAACGCCCGGACGTTGTTCCGGAAGTCGGGCACCTCGCTGATCGCCAGCTGGGCGTCGCGAACGATCAGCATCGCCCCCTGGGCCGGCTTCGAGCCGTTCTGGCCCATCGCGGCGATGACCACCGGCAGGTTCGGCACGCCCAAGTCCTTTCGCACGTCGCGGATCAGGTGCTCCAGATTCGACCGATATTCGTGCTCGCCGCCGTACTGATCGTTCCAGCCCTGGAACCAGACAAAGCCGGCCAGTTCGGGCCCGCTGCCGGCCAGGCCAGAGTCTGTGCCAGCCAGCTCGGGAAACAACGTGGCGTAATTGGCCAGCACGTCGCGCACTTCGGCCAGCATGTTGCGGTACGAGGCCCCGTAGGGCTGCTTGATGTCGTCGAGCGTGGGCAGCGGATCGTTTTTGTTGTTCTTGGCGTTGCTCTCCTCAACCCGCTTGCGGGCTTGGGCCAGCTCGGCCTCGAGGACTTCGTCCTGCGGCAGGCCGGCCGAAGGGGGGCGGAAATTCTTGACCAGCGAATGCCCGCCCCAGGCCGTTTTCACGAGCAGCACCGGCTCGGCAAAATGGTCGCCCAGCATGGTGCCGAACTCCAGCTCGACGCCCGTCCGGTCGGGCGAGCCGTAGCCCAGCGTGAGCGGCCCCTTGCGATCGAGGAACTTGATGAACACGTCATCGCGGACGATCCACCGCTCGTCCTGGCGCAGATGGGCGAACAGGTCCTTGGTCTGGGGGTCGCTGGCCTGATGCTCGAACAAGGCATTCGGCGCTTTGCCCTCCATGTTCGACTGCCCGGCCAGGATGAAGACCTTGACGGGCGCGGCGTCGCCAGCGCCGCGCCGATGGCCAGCACACCTGCGGCCAGGAAGAAATTCGTCCAACGAATCATGGGAGCGCGCCTCACTCGTGGGAAGTGGACCGGGGCCTCACTCTCTCCAATCCGGCAAGCCGTCCCGCATCGTCTGCGTGGCTTCGGCCGCGTCGAACGCTTCGGGGTCGAACGGGCCATTCCACTCAAGGTACATCTTGTGGTCCGGGTGCTTGCGGTCGGAAATCGCGTCGAGGTAGTTATAGTAGCCGCCGATACCCCCGACGTCGTCGGGCGGACAGGCCAGAGATCCCTCGACGCACAAGGGATATTTCCCGCTCGGCTCGGGTTCCGGACAGCCCTCGAACAGGATTTCATGCAGCCAGCCGTCGCCAAAGTCGTACTCGTAGCGGAAGCGGAAGCGTTTTTTGTCGGTCGGCAGGATTTGGCTGAGGATCGTCCGGGTCGAGTCCTCGAAGTCGTTGTCGTCGAGAAAGTCGTCTTCCAGGAGGTCAGGATCGCCATACCTGACTCCATCGATATCGAATTGATGCAGGTGCGAGTTCGTCCAGCCCATCGCCGTTTGGATGTGCTCGTGGAGTTTGTCGAGCGTGCAGTCCTGCACCTGAATTCGGCGCCAAATCGGCGGCCTCGAACCGACGAGCGTAATCTTGAACTGGTAAAGCGTCTTGGTCGGCTTGGGTTTCTTGCGTCGCATGGTCCGTCTCTCCGTTATGGCTGATCCGAAACGGGCGCTGGCCGAGCCCCCGAGCGCCAGGATCGAAGCGCTTTCGGCCCTGGGCTGGTTGCTCCCGTGGGGCAATGGTCACTCATCGCTCGTCTCGTCTCCCTGTCGGCTTCCCTGCTTGCCTGCCCAAAACGGGCAGAAGGGACAATCTTCTCCCTCGGGAAAATCGCTGCCCTCTTCGTGGGGGCAGCCCAGGTTTCGATCCGTAACCGCCAAGGATTTCACACGCTGACGCTGGAAGAATTGCTCGATTTGCCTGCGGACTTTCGGGCTGTCCTTGATGCTCGATCCGACCCAGGCGCTCCAGCAGAGGTTCGGCCCCCTCATGCTTGATGACGGCGGCGACGATTTTGGTCGTGATTTTGTCGTCGGGGCCATAGAGGGCCACGGTGCCAACGGGAAACTGCGCCGCGGACCTCCCCGGACGAAGTCCACCCATCGCACCCGCATGCGCCGCCTCGGGTTCGCGCACCTCTCTGCCGAAACAGCACTTCTTATACTTCTTGCCCGAGCCGCAGGGACACGGATCGTTGCGGCCGATTCGCGGATCGTGCCGCACGATGGTTTCGGGCGGCACGTCCTCATAGCCCTCCTCGAAGCCGTCGTCGAAGCCGTCTACGAAGTCGTCCTCGGAAAGTCGGTCGAATCCCCGCGTCGATTCCCGGTATTCATCCCCCGACAGGTCGGCCTCGGCGCCGTCGAACTGCGTCAACGGATGACTCTCGTACCATTGGCGGCGAAACGCGGCGTCGTTCCGGCAATCTTCGGTCCAGGCCTCGAACTCGGGGAACGAGACCCCCAGCATTTTAGCCGCCAACAGCAAATCCTGGCGGACTTCCAGCACGTCGGGCGTCTTCGGCGCTGAAAGAACGTGCTGGCGGGCAAGCTCGATTCCCGCGGAGGAAAAGTTCAATAGCAGCGACCGGATCAAGAACCCCCGGATGTCCTGATCTTGTTCCCGTTCGAGCAATCTCAGGGCGGTCTGCACGCTGCAATCGGTATGGATATCTTCCAGGAGATTGGCAAATGCCAATCGGGTTCCTTCGTCCTCGGTGTTGTAGCGAGCTTCCAGCTGGTGGACCACCGCATCCGTGCCGAGCTGGGTCAAGGCCCGACGTGCGTCTTCGCAGGCCAGCAGTTCGGGCTCTCTCAGCAAGTCGATCAGCGACGGGATCGCTTCGACCAGCCGGATTCGGCCAGCCAGGCGCACGGCCATGTTTTCCAGCCAACTGCTGCCGGCCTCTGCGGTTTGCAGGATTTCCAGCACCGGGGCGGCACATTGCTGGGGGAATGCGGCCAAGGCATCGACCACCGAGCAGCCGAACTCAAAATCCTCGTCGCTCGTTTCTGCTTGCAGATCTTCCTCGTGGCAAAACTCGGTCAGTTCCCGCCACAGGGCTACAGAATCGAGCGCGCTGATCGCGATGCGGTCGGCGATGACTTCCTGGGACTCGTCGTCGAGCTGTTTCAGCTCCTGAATTGCCCGTTCATGTTTGCTCAAAACGGCGGCGTCGGCATGCCGCAGAGCGTCCGTCAAATTGGCGAACAAGCAGTCCGATTGCTCGTCGGCGTCGGGATCGATCCGCTCGATCTGCCGGATAAGCCAGGCCACCGACTGCTCGCTCTGGACCAGGCCCTCGAGAAACGAAGCCATCTCGAAGGCCTCGGATCCGTACCGCTCGAAAGCCTGAATGACCAAGGGCATGATGGTCGGGTCGGGCGAGAACGACCGGCCAAAGTAACAGACGGCCGCGAGTCGCAGCCGCGGGTCGGGGTCGAGGATCGCTTCCTTGATTTTCTCGGCTGGCAAACGCATGGAGCTGCTCCGTCTGGCTGCACCGCGGCAGCCCCGGCTGGCGGCTGCGCTGGAATTCCTCCGGATAACCGACGACGGCATGACCGCCCGGCGAAGTCTGCTCACGAGGGGTGGTCGCGAGTGGTCTTGCCGTCACGGGCCGACGCGGGATCGAGCCCACCCGGGGGGCTCGCCTCGCCCAGAGATTTTACCGGGCCGCAAAACCTGCCGGCAAGCCAGGCCCCTCGGCCGTGGCCGGCCAGATCGCTACGACCCCGACAGGTGCTGCGACCGGATGCTGTTTCGCGCGCCGCGGGGCCGCAGATCGGCACCGGGCGCCCGGCGGAAAACCTAAAGTTGCCCTAGCGAGCCATGCACGGCGGTCGGTGCCGCCGGGGCGCGGCCAAACCTGGCTCGTGGATTGCTCGATTTCTCGGCTGGCTCTCGGAGCATGAACGTGGGCGACATGGACTCGAAATTGAACGCGGTGGTGCTGATCGCGCTGTGCGCTGCGGGCTACTACTTCCTGCGGCAGCCGAGCGCTCCGATCCAGCCGCCCAACGATCCCTGGTTCCGCGAGCAGGTCGTCGATCAGCCGGGGCTGGTGCTGGTCAAGTTCGGCGCGCCCTGGTGCGGGCCGTGCCGGATGGTCGACGCCGAGCTCGACAAGCTCGACGCCCGCGGCGTCCGCGTGGTGCGGATCAACGTCGACCAGCATCCCGAGCTTGCCCGGCATTACGGCGTGAGCTCGATTCCGCGGATTTTCCTGTGCAGCCACGGTGTCACCGTGGCCGACCGCGTGGGCTACGCCGACCAGCGGCAGCTCAAGAGCTGGATCGCGGCCAATCGCAAATCGCTTCCGCGCAGACCGGCCCCCACGAGTTCCAACCGCGCGGCGGCGACCCGCGCCCCGTCGCCGCCGGCAGCGCCGGGCAGCCGCAAAAGAGCGGTTGAGCTGGATCGCCTCTGACGGCTGAGCCTCGGCGTCCCGACCGGTCCTGGTCGGGGCCTATTGCAACCCCTCGCGGTCGATGCCCCCCTGGCCGATCCAGTTGGGGATCACCCGGAAACTCGCCCGGCCGTGGACACGGAGGCGCGCGGTTCGGTTGCCAGGCGACGAGGCGGGCGTCAGGCTTTCGGCAACTTCTTGAGCACCTTGGCCATTTCGGCGGCGTCGAAGGCCCGAACCGTCGAAGTGTGCACGTTGTCGAGCGATCCCAGGTGCAGCATGGCGGCCGTGGCCGTCTCGTCGTCCCGCGCTTCGAAGATCAGCAAGCCGTCGAAGTCGCCCAGCGTCCAGTACTGGCCCACGACCTTGATGCCGATCTTTTCGGCCGTGGCCTGGAACGCAGCGGCTCGCTTGGTCGTCTCCCGAATCTGTTCTTCGCCCTGGTCGGTAAACTGGAGCGTGGTGATGAAGGTTGCCATGCCGAATTCTCCGTGGAAGGTGGACTTTGCCGCCGCGACATCTTACTCGATGACCGTCCACTTGCTCCACCGTCGGGTGCGGGTTCGCGACGGCGAAGGGGCAAGGTTGAGGCGGTCTGAGAGCATCGGCGATGAAACTGCTCGGGGACGACAAGCTGGAACGATCCAAGTCGCCAAATGCCCAGAAGACGAAAGGGGCGTCCGGCATTCTTGGATTCCCTCATCTACGCGTGGGATCGTGCGATTCGCCGCATTGCTAGATGTCCGAAGACCTTTGATGGTGGTGAGCTTAACCGGCTTACGGGAGAGCTGCAGTGGACCCCGGAAATTGGATCACCTGGCAGGTGTTAGAAAAGGCCCTTTTGGGTCGTGGCAGGAGGTCACTGAGCATCGTTCGAAGGCCTGGGGTTCGGAGTGCGGGGTTCAAGGCCAAGCAAGGCACCCGCCGCCGTGCCCACTCGCCGGTCGGCGGTCATGGCGGGGCGGGGGCTGGATTGCCACGACGACGATTATCGTTCACAACGAGGAAGGCGCCCGGCATCGCGCAACAGAAGGAGCGGGCCATATTTCGCCCAAAACCGAGACGCAGTTCGCGGATCGCCTCGCGGCTAACCATCTCCCTTTATGGTCTGGGCCTGCCGCGATCCGCTGCCGAGGTTCTTGCTCTTGCCCGACTCGTGCGTCCGCGGAGCAGGCGTCGCAATCCGCTCGACTTCGTAGTTGCAACCTTCCCAGTGGTCCGACTCCGGCCAATAGAAAGTAAAACTCACGCCACAGCCCGCCGGCAAGGCATCCACGGGCAAGTCAACGTAGTGCAGGCCCAGATGCGTGTCCGCGGTCGGGCTATCGTTGAAAGTTTGCCAATTGTCGAAGGTCCAGCGAACCCGGGCCGGGGCAAGGACTTCAAGCCGCAGGACGTTTCCGACCGGCAAGCGATGGCAGGGCTGCTCGAAGCGCCAATAGGTGCGCCGGCAGATGTTCGGCCGCTCCAAGTACCGCTCGGCTGCATGAACCGGGATATCCCACACTTTGCCATCCTGGAGCGAGCGCCTGAGCTTGACGTATTCGGCGTGGGCCCAGACGAGCGGCATGGCAGAACCGGAGGGACGTCCCAAAACGAGTTGATGCGACCGAATATCCGCCGAGTCCCAGACCTGCTCCGAGATCAGTCCGCTCTCGTTCGCGAATCCTTCCATCGCGCGGGCCATCTTCTCGGCTGCCTGGTGGCGGCCGGCGGCGATTTCATAATGCCCCCGTTCGCCGGACAGGAGCGGCCAGATCCGCCCGATGCCCGTGCCGTCGAAGGGGCTGCCATCAACATGTTCGCCGTACCCATCCTCGTTGTAGCGGTGCCACGAGGTGCCGTGCGGCGTATCGACTCGCAACAGATGGTCGAGCACGCGCACGGTGTTGACGATTCGCGGATCGTCGGCCCGTCGCAGACCGAAGCGCACCAGGGCCAGCGCGTCAGGGCTGACCAGGTGCGCTCGTTCGATCCGGCCTTCCCCTGCGCGATGGTTCTTGAGCGTCACGGAGCCGGCCGCCGGTTCGTCGGCCGACCGTTGCTCCGGGCCTGCGAAACGCACATAGTACCCCTCGACCCCGACCTCGCGGGCCAGCGGCGTGTCGGTGACGTAGAGCAGGCTCTCGATTTCCGCGTTCCACATGTCCGCCGTGTCGCGCAGAAAAGCAGCCATGCCCGGTTCGCCGAACTTTTCGGCCATCGCGGCGGCACCCAGCAACGCGGCGATCTCGACCGGGATCGTCGATGCGAAATAGCCACACTCTTCCTCCCAGCGATCGAGCGGCGTGACCGGGCCGTGACAGACCAGGTAGCTGGCCGCCTGGCGGACCATGGGCCATAGCGCGCGCAGATCGTCATCGGCCAAAGCTCCCTCGCGATGGGCCAGGTCGACCAAGAGAATGACAAATGCGGTCTCATCGAGCTGGATCCCATTCCAACTCGGGTGGCCGTCGAGAAACATGTTCTGCGGCCAATGGCCGTCGGCTTCCTGTGTGACGAGCAAGTAAAACAAGGCCCGGCGGGCGTCTTCATGCGCGCGCACCGCCAGCAAGCCGCCGACCGTCTGAATCATGTCACGAGGCCAGACGAGGTGGTAGCCTTCGTCCCGATCCCCCTTCGAGGCACCCCACGGAATCGCCAGACTCGCAACGAAGCCGCCGGGGAATTGTTTCGACTCGTGAACCCGCATCACCGCGGCGCTGATCTGGTACATATTCTGCGCATGGCCGAGGGAACCCTGGATGGGCAGAAGTCCTTTTTGCCATGCTTCCCAGCCGCGCACGTACTCTGCGCGCGGCGCCGAAACCCTGCAGCAGACTCGCACGCACTCGGTGGGCGGCCTCGTTCTCCGACCGTCCAAATCCGACGGCCAGAACAAACGAGCCGTCACAGGCCGCGACGTCGATTTCGCCGGTCAGGACCACATTGCCATGCTCGGCCCGGTCGTAATGCCATGTCAGCCGTTTGTGCTCCGTCAGGTCCAGGCGTCCGTCGGATTCGCCGACGAACCCGACAGAGCGGCTCGTCCACGGCGCCGAGCAACCGATGGCGAGCGCGTAACCCTCGCGCCTGGCAAACAGCATCGGCAGGCCCTTGAACTCGCCCAGCCAGGCGGTGTTGTCCTGGCCGCGGTTGCCCAGATGGGGCGCCGCCAGCAGAACGAGCGAATAATCGGCCAGCTCGCCTTGGAGTGGAACGAACCGAGTGTCTTGCAGCAGGACCGGTCGGCGAGGGTCGCTCAGCACCACCTTCTCGATGCGATAACGACCGGAGCGGCAGTGGTTCCGCAGCCCGAACGCGGGCACCCCGGTGCGCAGGTATTCGACCTGCGAGTCCACGTCGTGCAATTCGTCCGAAAGGAACTCGTGACGATCGGTCACCATGAATCCCAGACCGCGCAAGCAGGCCGTATCGACCTGGGCGTCAAACACTTCGGTGACGATTCCGTGACTGAGCGTGAACCAAAGGCAACTATCCGAGCCAAGCGCGGTGCCAACGCCGGTCTTGGCGGCCGAGGCCCAGCGGGACTTCGCCCCGGGCGC
This sequence comes from uncultured Planctomycetaceae bacterium, assembly GCA_963828155.1. Classification (GTDB taxonomy): domain Bacteria; phylum Planctomycetota; class Planctomycetia; order Pirellulales; family PALSA-1355; genus CAWCAX01. The sequence goes on along the minus strand of CAWHDQ010000001.1, from coordinate 22,281 downwards.
CGCGGGAGCTGCGCGAGAAGCGGATCCGTCCGACGCCGGGCCGCGGCCCAGATGGATCAATCGTCGCAGGCCGCCGAAGCCTTGGGCGAGCACGTGGCTAAGTCGTTCTGCGTAGCTCATCGTTCGGAGGCCCTGTCGCAGGCTGTCAGACGGGCGACGGTTGCCAAAGCGACGCCGAGTCCCGCCCAGAGCAACCACGGGCGGTGCATCGTTGCCCACAGCTGCACGCTCCGCTTGTGGGCGCGTGGACCGAAAGTGCCGTGCGCGCCGTAATCGCCGGGCAGCGGTGCCCACAGATTGTCCGGGCGGTTTGGATCGGCGGGCTGATCGGTCATTTGGCTGTCGTAGCCCGTTTCACCCAGGTAGCGGTCTCCCAACCCGGGCAGCACCTTATTGCCCTCGATCGCCACGACGGTCGGGATGCCGACGTACACTTGCCGCCGACGGGTATGGGCAGCGAAATAGATCGCCTTGGCCGCGACCTCGGGCTCGTAGATCGGCGGCACCGGCTGCGGTTTGCGCGGCAAGCGACTTTTGACCCAGCCGAACTGCGGCGTGTTCAATGCCGGCATTTGGACCATCGTGACCCAGACGTTGCTGTGGTCGTGAATCAACTCACAGCGCACGGACTCGGTGAATCCGAGAATGGCATGCTTCGCACCGCAGTAGGCCGACTGCAGCGGAATACCCCGGTAGGCGAGAGCCGAACCGACTTGCACAATCGTGCCGCGGTTGCGGGGCAACATTCGTTTGAGTGCGGCCAGCGTACCGTAAACGAAGCCCAAATAGGTGACCTCGGTCACCCGCTTGAACTCTTTGGCGGTGATCTCCTTGAATGGAGCGAAGACGGAGGTCATGGCATCGTTGACCCAGACGTCGATCGGCCCCAGGCGGCTCTTCGACCTGGGCCGCGGCTCGTTCGACAGCATCTGCGTCGGCGACATCGGTTGGCAGAATGAGCGCTTTGCCACCGGCTTGTTCGACTTCGCGTTTCGCTCCTTCCAGGCCTTCCTCCCCCCGGGCAAGAAGGCCGATATGCGCCTGGCGTTTGGCGAATTCGCGGACGGTTGCCCGGCCGACGCCGGCCGAGGCGCCGGTGATCACCACGACTTCAGGCCGTTTAGCTCGCTTTAGCATGGTGGACTTTCCTGCGCCGGTCGATGGAGCGCGATAAAGTGTTGATCGTGACATGGAGTTCCTGGCGAGATAACAACACGACCGCTGCCGAGATCAGCGCCGACGCCAGGCACAGCGTACACCAGGCACCGATCCAGGTGGCTTGCAATACCACCAGCAGCAGGCTGGTCAGGCCGAGCAGGACGACCAGCAGGGCATACAGCGGCAGCAGCCGGCGCGACGCTGTCAGCTTTGCGCGCCCGAGCTTCCAGGCGAGGACGCCTTCGATCGCGTAGCCGACTGCTCCAACAGCTGCATCGTGCAGCGGGACCCCCAAGGCCCGACTCAGTGGATCTAGCAATCCTGCGTGCAGGACGCGAGCGCTTCCATCCCCAAAAAGAGGGTCCCACACGTTGACGACGAAACCGTACTGATAAAGTGCGAGATAGGTAGAGATCAGCGTGCCCAGACCGGCCAGGGCGGCCGACGCCACAAGCGACCACGCTTCCTCGCGTTGACGTACAACAATCATGGCACGCACTTCAACCGATGCATCCCGGCTCATCTGGAAACTCAATGCTTCATGCAGGGCGTGAGCAATCTCCCGCATTCGAGCAGACCGGTAATCGACTATAGGAGCGTTTAGCGTCGTGAGCAAATTTAGCGCGCTGGCGTGCCCGACGTCAAACCGCCGCGACCGACTCTTACGACAACGTAATCAGCGCGGCTGCAAATTTTTGACCCGTCGTTCAGAAGGCTTAGGATGCGACCGGTGGCAACTGATGAATGGTTGCCGCGATGCCCCAGCGCGTCGGGTCGCCGGGCATCGTCACTTGCTCTCGCACGGCGCGGGAGCGCTCGCGGAGCGGTGAGTCCGCTTTCGCGGGACGTGGTTCGACCCTGGGCGCTCCCCGCGGGTCATTTCTTTCTCCCTTTTGGAAAGGACGTTGTCATGCTGCGCGCCACTTGGTTCTGGGGATGTTGTTGGCCCTGGCGATCGGATTGCCTCAAGCACGGGCTGCTGAAAAGAAGAGCGATCACGACGACATGCACCATGCGACCATCAAGAAGCTGGACGACAAGTCGAACTCCATCACGCTCTCGATCAAGGACGCCGGCGGCAAATCGACGGACAAGACCATGTCCTTGGCCGGCAGCGTGCATTACTGGGACGGGCACGGCAAGGCGCTGAAGATGGACGCCTTTCACCCCGGCGATCATGTCGCTTACGCCGAGAAAGACGGCAAAATCACCGACCTGAAGAAAACCCAGGCCGAAGCGACGATCACCGGCGTCGACGCCAAGAAGGGAACCCTGACGGTCAAGATGACGGACGAGAATGGCAAGGAAATGGAAAAGACCTTCTACCTGACCGAAGAATCGGAATACGTCGACAGCACGGGCCGCGTGGCCGCACTCGACGTTTTTCAGTCGGGCGATTACGTGCTGTTCGTCGAAGAAGACGGCAAGATCAAGGAACTCAAGCAGGATTCCAAGAAGTCGTCGGACACGAGCAAGAAAGCCTCGGAGACGACCAAGAAGTAGCCAGGCGAAAACGTGCGCGGCCAGCGCGGACCGCTGGCCGGCCTGTCGATTGCGGTCGGGCCACGGGCAATCGTCTGCGCCCACGCGGGAAGATTGCCCTGGCCTGATCGCTCTTCAGGCAGGACCGTATCGTAAGTGAGGCTTTCCGCTGTTCGGAGATTGCCATGGCAAACACCGCGGCCGACTTGCTCGTCGAGCGATTGATCGACTGGGGGGTCGAAGTCATCTTTGGCTTTCCCGGCGACGGCATCAACGGCATCTTCGAAGCCCTGCGCACGCGGCAGGACAAGATCCGGTTCGTGCAGGTGCGTCACGAAGAAGCGGCGGCCTTTGCGGCCTGCGGCTACGCAAAGTTCACGGGCCGGCTGGGGGTCTGCATGGCCACGTCGGGCCCGGGGGGCATCCACCTGCTCAATGGTCTCTACGATGCCAAATGCGACGGGCAGCCGGTGCTGGCCATCACGGGTCATACCTTTCACGACCTGATCGGAACTCAGTACCAGCAGGACGTCGACCTGAGCAAGCTGTTCATGGACGTGGCCGACTACAACGAGCGGATCACCGGTCCGGCCCACGTGCACAATGCACTGGACGAAGCCATCCGTACGGCGCTTGCCCGGCGCGGCGTGGCGCACCTCTGCATTCCCAAGGACATCCAAGATTGGAAAGTGTCGGATTATCCGGCGACCAAAGCGAACATTCGCGACCATAGCCGCGACCGCAGGCGCCGACCCAGTTGATTCCGGCCCAGACCGAGCTGCAGGCGGCGGCCGATGTGATCAACCAAGGGCAGAAGGTCGCGATTCTGGCTGGTCGCGGTGCGCTCGAATGCGGCGACCTGATCCTGCAGCTGGCGGAACGGGCGGCGGCGCCGGTCATCAAGGCACTGCTCGGCAAGGCCGTGCTCCCGGACGACAGCCCCTACACGACCGGTGGGCTCGGACTCTTGGGCACGGCCCCGTCGCAGGATGCAATGCAGCATTGCGACACGCTGATCATCGTCGGCAGCGGCTTCCCTTACATGGAGTTCTATCCCCGGCCGGGCCAGGACAAGTGCGTGCAGATCGACATCGATCCGGCGCGGATCGGCTTGCGGCATCCGGTCGACGTGGGGCTGGTGGGCGATTGCCGGCAGGTGCTCGAAGCGCTGTTGCCGCTGGTGTCGCAGAAGTCCGAGCGGACGTTCCTCGCAGCAGCGCAAAAGAATATGAACGAATGGCGCGAATTGCTGGAGACCCGCGCCGCCGTGATGGAAAAGCCGCTCAAACCTCAAGTGGTCGCCCACCTGCTCAATAACTTCCTGACCAGCGACGCCATCATCGCCAGCGATTGCGGGACCGTCACCAGTTGGTGCGCGCGGTACATCAATATTCGCGAGGGCATGCTGTTCTCGGCGTCGGGATTGCTGGCCACGATGGGCAATGGAGTGCCCTACGCGGTGGGCGCCGCGATTGCGTTTCCCGGACGACAGGTGGTCGCCGTCGTCGGCGACGGCGGGCTGACGATGATGCTCGGCGAGATTGCGACGCTCGTGAAGCACAAACTGCCGGTCAAAGTCATCGTGATCAAGAACAATACGCTCGGGCAGATCAAGTGGGAGCAAATGGTCTTCGAGGGCAACCCGGAATTCGGCGTCGATCTGCAACCGATCGACTTCGCCGCGTACGCTCGGGCGTGCGGTGCCGGCGGATTCACCGTCGACGATCCGACCAAAGTCGAGCAAGTGCTGGCGGAAGCCTTTGCCCATCCCGGGCCGGCGCTGGTGGAAGCCGTGGTCGATCCCAATGAGCCGGCCATGCCCGGCCACGCCACGCTCGATCAGGCCTGGCATTTTGCCAAGGCCCTGATTCGCGGGGAGAAATACAGCAAGTCGATAATCAAGACGGTGCTCGCCGATACGATCCGCGAAGTCGTCTGACGGGGCGACTCGCCGCTCGCAACCGGAAGGCCGCCGAGCGCCGACACGTCGGCAAGGCACGGCTCTGGCATGCAGACGACCGCATCCGCAATCGCTCCGGTCACGGCACTCCGAGTCGCCGCCTTTCGCGTTCCGACCGATTCGCCGGAGGCGGACGGAACCATCGCCTGGAATAGCACGACCCTGGTGACCGTGCAGGCCCGGGCCGGGGATCGCGTCGGCCTGGGCTACACCTACGCCGACACTGCGACGGCCGGGCTGATCGACGACACGCTGGCCCCGACGGTGATCGGGCTCGACGCATTCGCCATTCCGTCGGCCTGGCTGGCGATGATCCGGGCAATTCGAAATCTCGGTCGGCCGGGAATCGTTTCGATGGCCGTCGCCGCGGTGGACAATGCCCTGTGGGACCTCAAAGCCCGGCTGCTCGATCTGCCCCTCGTCGTCCTGCTCGGCGCGGCGCGCGATCGCGTTCCGGTTTATGGCAGCGGCGGCTTCACCTCGTATTCGTCCGAACAACTGCAAACCCAGCTCGCCGGCTGGGTGGCCGAGGGCATCCCCCGCGTGAAAATGAAGATCGGCACGCATCCCGAGCAGGATGTCGAGCGCGTGCGAACGGCGGGGTGCGATCGGCCCGGACAGTGAGCTGTTCGTCGACGCCAACGGAGCCTACGACCGCAAGCGGGCGCTCGCTTTTGCCGAGCGGTTCGCCGAGCTGGGGGTGAGCTGGTTCGAGGAGCCCGTATCGTCGGACGATCTGGAAGGCCTGCGCCTGCTGCGCGACCGCGGGCCGGCCGGCATGGACATCGCAGCCGGCGAATACGGATACGACTTGCCCTATTTGCGTCGCATGCTCGAAGCCGGAGCGGTCGACGTGCTGCAGGCCGATGCCACGCGCTGCGCAGGTATCTCGGGTTTCTTGCAGGCGGCGGCGCTATGCTCTGCGCGGTCGCTGCCGCTGTCGGCCCATTGTGCTCCGTCATTGCACGCACATGTCTGTTGTGCCGCCTTGCCGGTCCGGCACCTCGAATACTTTCACGATCATGCCCGCATCGAGCAGTTGCTGTTCGACGGCTTTCAGGCTCCCGTGGGAGGATCGCTGGTGCCCGACTTGGGCCGGCCGGGAATGGGATTGGACTTGAAGGAGGCCGACGCGGAGCGGTACGCAGTCTGGCGCAGTTTCGATGACGCCAAACATTGGGGGTAGCTATGCACAATCTGCCGATCTTGCGCGAAGAAAACGAACGCGGCCGCTTCGCACGGCAGCAGTTCGACGACTCCCGGACGGCCATCTCGACCGAGCTCGCCGCCGAGCTCGCCGCCGAGCTGCGGACCAGGCTCGAAGGCGAAGTCCGCTTCGATGCGGGCAGCCGGGCTCTATACGCCACCGACGGCTCGAACTATCGCCAAACGCCGATCGGCGTTGTCGTTCCCCGCAGCCTGGACGACGTCGTGCAGACCGTGGCCGTGGCTCACCGCTACGGCGCGCCAATCCTGTCGCGCGGCGGCGGCACGAGCCTGGCGGGGCAGTGCTGCAACGTCGCCATCGTGATGGACTTTTCCAAATACCTGCATCGCGTGCTGCACATCGACAACCAGCGACGCTGGGGTACGGTGCAGCCGGGATGCGTGCTCGACGACTTGCGGCACGCCGCCGAAGGCTACGGACTGAATTTCGGGCCCGATCCTTCCACGCACAATCATTGCACGCTCGGCGGGATGCTCGGCAACGATTCGTGCGGCGCCCATTCCCTGCTCTCGGCCAAGCATGGTCGCGGGCTGCGCACGGCCGACAATACCGAAGCGCTCGAAATCCTGACGTACGACGGACTCCGGCTCCGCGTCGGCGCGACGCCGCCCGACGAGCTGGAGGCGATCCTCCAGGCCGGCGGCCCGCGCGGGCGCTGTACGGCAAGCTCACAGCGTTTCGCGACAAGTATGCCGACGAGATTCGCCAGCGCGTGCCGAAACTGCCGCGGCGCGTCTCGGGCTACAATCTCGAGTTTCTGCTGCCGGAAAACGACTTCCAGGTAGCGCGGGCGCTGGTCGGCTCGGAAGGGACGCTGGTCACCATTCTCGAAGCCACGCTGAACCTGGTGCCCAACCCCGGGGCCAGGTCGCTGGTCGTCATGGGTTATCCCGACGTTTACCAGGCCTGCGACCACCTGATGGAAATCCTGGCATTCCATCCCACGGCGCTGGAAGGCTTCGACCATTTGCTCTTTCACTACATCCAAGCCAAAGGGGACAAGAATGCCGACCTGGCGCTGCTCCCCGAGGGAAAGGGTTTTCTGATCGTCGAGTTTGGCGGCGAAGACAAGCAGGATTCCGACGCTCAAGCGGCGCACTGCATCGCGGCTCTGAAGCGGCACAAGAACGCCCCCCACATGGAGCTGCTCGACGATCCCGAGCGCGAACAGATGATCTGGAAGGTCCGCGAGGGCGGACTGGGCTCGACGGCCTGGGTCCCCGGGCAGCCCGACGCCTGGCCCGGCTGGGAAGATTCGGCGGTGCCGCCGGACAAAGTCGCTGAATACTTGCCGGCCCTGCGGCAGCTCTTCAACAAGTACGGATACAACCCTTCGCTCTACGGACATTTTGGCCAGGGCTGCATTCACTGCCGAGTCGGTTTCGACTTGTACACCGCACCGGGCATCGAAAAGTTCAAAGCCTTCATGGAAGAAGCGGTGGAACTCGTCGTGAGCTTTGGCGGCTCGCTCTCGGGCGAGCATGGCGACGGCCAGGCCCGGGGCGAATACCTGCCGCAGATGTTCGGCGACACGCTGTACCAGGCCTTCCGCGAGTTCAAGGCCATCTGGGATCCGCACGGCAAGATGAACCCCGGCAAGAAGATCGACGCTTACGGCGTGGCTGAGAACTTGCGCCTCGGCCCCGACTATAGCCCCCCGCAGCCGGCCACGCATTTTCACTTTGCCCAAGACCGCAATTCCTTCGCCCGTGCCGCCCTGCGTTGCGTCGGCGTCGGTGAATGCCGGCGACAGGGCAGCCAGGTCATGTGCCCCAGCTACCAGGTGACGCGCGAAGAAAAGGATTGCACCCGGGGCCGGGCACACTTGCTGTTCGAGATGATGAATGGAGAGATTCTGACCGACGGCTGGAAGAACGAAGCGGTCAAGGACGCGCTCGACCTGTGCCTGGCGTGCAAAGGTTGCAAGGGAGATTGCCCGGTCAACGTGGACATGGCCACCTACAAGGCCGAGTTTCTGTCGCACTACTACGAAGGACGCTTGCGCCCCCGCTACGCCTATTCGATGGGTTGGATCTACTGGTGGGCGCGGTTGGCGGCCTATCTGCCGGGAGTGGCGAATTTCGTCAGCCAGACGCCCGGCCTGCGCGACCTCGCCAAATGGATCGGCGGCATCGATCCGCGCCGGCAGATGCCGCGGTTTGCCCGGCAAACGTTCAAAGCCTGGTTTCGCGCGCGGCCGCCGCGCAATGTCGGTCACCCGCAAGTGATGCTCTGGCCCGACACGTTCAACAATCATTTCAATCCTGACACGGGCAAGGCGGCGGTCGAGGTGCTGGAAGCGGCCGGCTATCAAGTACTGCTGCCCACCGCCTCGCTCTGCTGCGGGCGGCCGCTCTACGACTTCGGCATGCTCGACGCGGCCAAAACGCTCCTCCGCGAAATCCTCGCCGCGCTGCGACCCCAGATTCAGGCCGGCCTGCCGATCGTGGGGCTCGAACCGAGCTGCATCGCCGTCTTCCGCGACGAGCTGATCAACCTGTTCCCGGACGACGAAGACGCCCGGCGATTGCATCGCCAGACCTTCTTGCTGAGCGAGTTTCTGAATCAGAAGGTCGAGGGTTACGAGCCGCCGCCGCTCGATTGCAAAGCCCTGCTGCACGGGCACTGCCATCACAAGTCGATCATGGGCCTGAGCGACGAGATCGCGATGCTCAAGAAAATGGGCGTCGACTTCGAAATGCCCGAGCCTGGCTGTTGTGGCATGGCCGGCTCGTTCGGATTCGAGCGGGGGCGGCATTACGAGGTGTCGCAGGCGTGCGGGGAGCGGGCCCTGTTGCCGGCCGTGCGGGAAGCCGAGGCCCAGACGCTGCTGATCGCGAACGGGTTCAGCTGCCAGCAGCAAATCGGCCAGGGGACCGGTCGTCGGCCCCAGCACCTCGCCGAGGTCATGCAAATGGCGTTGCGACGCAACGGCCGTCTTCCTCAACCGCCCGCTCAATCCGATCGCCAGCCGCGGCAAAGCCTCGTGAGCCAGCGGACCGGAATGTTTCTCGCAGCGGGAGCGATGCTCGCCCTGGGGGGTTGGCTCCTGTTCCGCAACAGCCGGAGATAGAACCATGCACAGCAAACGGATTCACGAGCAGGATGGGCAAAAGACGTTTGCCGTGGTCTTCGAGACGGGCGATGACGGCTACTGACCGGTGATTGAGATCTCGCTGGCGATTGTCACGCGCGAATCGCGGATGCTGCCAATCGTTCCCCGAAAGGCGAGGGCGACCTGGCCGACCAAACCTGGGCCGACGAAATTCACGTCAATCACCCCTGGCGCCTGTCAACCTGCAGACAAACGCGGGCCAGCGTCCAGCCGAGCGCCGTGCCGATTACGAGCAGCAGCACTGCTCGCAAGGAGAATCAAAAACCGGCGGCGAGACTTGGCGGACGTGTCGGCCATGCTGTCGAATCTCACCGCAGGACCGGGGGAGCCGAAGCAGCTGCTATCCTCCGCTCGCCCGGAGGCCGTCAGGGCGGGGTTGATTAAAGGGGCCAGGGGGCCGCAGGCTGAGCGGCAGGCGGGTCGAAAGTTGTGCCCCGCGGCTGGTCGCTAAGTCCTGGCGAGACGGCATTTGCAGGACTGTGTCTCCGCTCCGGCAAGACGCGTCGGGAGTCAGTGCGACTGCGTTGGCCGATGGCCCATGACCGCCTCCTCACGATGCGTGGCACGCTCCAGCAGTGGCGCAGGGATGTAAAAACTGTCGCCGGGAAAAGCTTCGCGTCCGGGCGGGCGGCGGCAACGGCAGGGACAGCTCGCGATAGGCCCGCCGCGATATAGACGGTGGCGAGAATGCTGAAAATGTAAGCCTGCACCATGCCAGTCAGTAGGCCGAGCAGGTTCATGAAGATCGGGAAGACGAGCGGGGTGATCGTCAGCAAGATTCCAACGATCATCGTCCCGCTCATGATGTTTCCGAACAGGCGGATGTACGTGATGTCCATCGTCCACGCCTGATGCTTGGCCGTGGGCTGGAACTTCCGCGCGAGCAGGTTGGCCGCAACCGGCAGAGAATGCCGAGAATCTGTGGTGCCCACGCGAAACCGGCGGCAGGTCTTGGCCCGCAAGCCCGCTTGGCACATCAGCTTCTCGACCGTCTTGCGGTTGCAAGGGCAGCCTTCGCTCAGCAGCTCCCGGTGCACGCGCGGCGCGCCATAGTTGCCGTGGTGCGGCCGGGTGTGAATCTGGCGGATGCGCTCGGTCAACTGAGCTCGGCGCTGCGCGGCGAGGCTTGGCGGCCGGCGGAGCCAGGCGTAGTAACCGCTCCGGCTGACTTCGAGCACGCGGCACTGCACTTCCACAGGCCAGGTCTCCCGGTGGTCGCGGATGAACGCGTATCTCATGGCGACTCCTTCGCGAAGAAGACCGTCGCTTTTTTTAAAATATCGCGCTCCATGGTGAGTCGCCGCACCTCCTCGCGCAACTGGCGCAGCTCGGCCTGGGCCGCGCTTGGGCCTGGCGACGCTTCGCGTCCGTCCATCGAAGGAAACTTCTTGAGCCAGCCACGCAGCGAACCAGGGTCGATGCCCAGGTTCTTGGCCGCCTGGGCCACCGAATACCCTTGCTGCTGCACCAACGCGACTGCCGAAACTTTGAATTCCCGAGAAAAGATCCTGCGAGCCATCGGCGTCTCCTTTCAACGGCATTATGCCGTCTGTCTGGAGCGCCCACAAAACGTGGGGAATGCCATTCTTTTTCTCACGGATCGTCACTACCCGTGTGCCAAAATCCAAGTCTTCAATGCGAGATCGCAATATCTCACTCCAACGTGCTCCGGTATGGGCAGCAAACACGAACATCGGAAAGACGTAGGGATAAGCAGACGAAGTGGTCCGCACTTGTTCAAGAACTGCTTCAATCTCCTCCTTCGTCAGAAACAAGCACTCCCATAGCCGCTGTTGTTGCTTCTTGTCCAGGCCCCCTCGGGCAATTTTTGCTTCAATCTCCTCCTTTGTCATGAATGGTAGTTTGTTTCGACCCTTCGGCAGTTTGACGCCTTTGACCGGTGCTGGACCTTTCAGATAATCACGACTCACTGCCCAATTCCAAATCAGGCGCAGAGTGGCTAACTCTTTCTTGATTGTTTCCGGCCCGATGAATCCCTCGTTCCACGGATCATGGGAGCGTTTGGCGACGTAGCGCTGAATGTCGGCGACTGTCAGGGCCTGGGCCACTGCCGACTTCCCGAGATGCTTTTTGATGAACTTCTGGTGGCGACGCTCTCCTCGTCTCGTATTGAACTCCTTCGCCTCAGCCGGGAGTTCGTCTTCGTAGGCTTGAAAGAGATCGGCCAAAGTCCGTACTCTGGGTCGGATTGGCTTCGAGTGCCGTTTTCCGTCCGAAAGGATGAATTCGGCTGGATCGGCGTTGGACGGCATTTCTAACCGGCCCCTGGCGAGCAGAATCAACGTCTCTTCGACTCGTCCTCGAATCGCCTGAGCCTCTTGTTCGTCCTTCGTCTTCAGCGACCTTTGAAGCGAAGTGCCGGCGTAGCGAAACCGAATTTGAAAGGTGCCTGACCGGGGATCGAGCCGGACGTGAGCCATTGGACAACCTGCATTTCGTCGTCGGCCGGACTCCATCCGGCTCACGAGAATGCTAGGGCAGGGGGGCTCAAAGACCATCGACGTGACCCCAACATGTTCCCAATCATGCGCCACATTTGCGCCACATTTCCAAACAGCGACAAAAAAAGGACTCACGACGAATCGTCGCAAGTCCTTTGGGTGTCACTGGCCGAGGCGGGGATCGAACCCGCACGGGGATTACTCCCCAGGGGATTTTAAGTCCCCAGCGTCTGCCTATTCCGCCACTCGGCCTTGAATCATTGCGGCACGGTCTGTAGTCGCTCTGCCGGGCACGGCCGCACAGGGTGCGTGCCGTGCCGCACGCTGCCCGTCCCGCCCGGCAGCCAACCCGCCTCGCATCGCCCACGGGATGCCGACAACCGGCCGGCAGGCGCGGTTCGCCCCCCTCGCGTTGGCGGTCGGCACGGCTTAGCATACAAAAACCCGGCGCCGGAAAAACCGGCGTGGGATCGATCAGCTTAGCGTTTGACGCCAAATCTACCCAGTGGACTGAGCGGACATGCCTGCGGCAGGAATCGACGGCTTTTTGGGAACCCGGGCGTCGCTGATGCTCGACCTGGTCGTGGTGGCCATGGCCGTGGTATTGCCCGTGCTGGCCGGCAGCATCGCCCTGGTCAAAATCCGCCGGCAGTATCAGCTGCACAAGCGGATCCAGCTGGCCCTCGGAGCAGTCCTGCTGCTGACGGTCGCGGTGTTCGAGGTCGACATGCGGGTCAACGGCTGGCGGCATCGGGCCGAGGCCTCGCGGTTCTGGGCCGGTCCGTCGGGCGGCACGAATTGGGTCGATTGGGCCCTGGCGGTACACATCGTGTTCGCGGCATCGACCACGCTGCTGTGGGCGGTGATCATCACCCGGGCGCTGCGGAATTTCCCCAACCCGCCCGCTCCGGCGGCCCACAGCCCCTGGCATCGCCGCTGGGGCTGGATCGCGGCGCTCGACATGCTGCTGACGGCTCTGACCGGATGGTTGTTTTATTGGCTGGCGTTCGTGGCGTGAGACGAAAACGGCGTTAACCGCAAAGACGCAAAGACGCAGAGCGGAAGAAGACAAAGCGGCAAAAAGCAGAGCGGAATACAGGGAAACGAAAACACGGAGCGAAACGCAACTCTTTCGAGAGAGGATCGGCCGCAAAGGATGCGAAGGCCGCAGAGGACGAAGGAGGAGTGTTAATTCAGAATTCATACGACCAAGCACTCTTCCTCTGCGTTCCCCTGGGTACTCGGCGGTGAGATTTTGTACTCGAAGAACGATTGACGAGCCAGGCAGGATAATCGGAGGGCAGAAACGATGAGATGGGCGGCTCGCGTTCGAGGGAGTTGGCTGGCAGGGGTCGCGGCGATTGCGCTCGGCGGCTGGGCCGGGGTAGGGGCCCACGCGGCCGACGCCGGCGGCAAGCAGCCCGAGCCGGGCAAGCCGTTTCGGTTGCCGAGCGTCGCGCTCAAGTCGCAAATCATCTGGGATGCCGCCTGCGAAGGGCCCGACGGCTGCGGCCTGGCCTTCGGCGGGCAGGATCAACTGGCCGACCGCGGCCAGCCGCCGACGCGGATCCGGCTCGACGGCGAGTGGCAGGATATTCGAGACGAGCTGCGGCAAAAGAACGTCCTTCAACCCCACTCGGATGCGGCCCGCAAGCTGGCCAGGCAGCAGAAGGATGCGATTGCCCGAGCCCGGCATGCGTATCTGGAGGGCCTCGCCCCGGATGCCGAGCGGGAAAGACTCACCCGGATTGCCAAGGCTCAGGACGAATTGCGTGCGGCGATTGCCCGGTTTGCCGGCGAGCTGCCGGAGCCGCGCGAGAAGCGGCCGACCTACGAAGGCGGCCAGCTGCGTTTCGCCGGCGCGCTGCTCGCCCGGGCGAAGGACAAGGCCGACGAAGCAGCCCGCAACATCACGCCGACCGGCCGGCCCAACGCGATCGAGCAGATGGGGCAAGCGCAGGTCGACCTGGAGTCGCGTGGCCGAGGCGTTCGACGCCGAGCCGCCGGGCCGGACGTTGAGCCCGATCGTCTATGAGCCGCAGTCGAAACGGTTCGTGCTGTTCGGCGGCGACCATCTCGATTATCTGACGTGCGACACCTGGAGCTTCGATTGGGCCGCGCGCCGCTGGCGGCAGCATCATCCCGAGAGCGGGCCCGCGCCGCGAGCCAATCATGCACTGAAAGCAACCGGCGACGGCAAGATCGTGCTGACCGGCGGCTATCAATACACCTCAAACACCGACTACCTGGGCGGTCAGTACCGCGCTTGGGACGATGGCCCCTGGACGTTCGACCTGGCCGGCGACACTTGGACCCCCAGCGAATCGGGCGCTACGCCGGCCGACAAACCGGCTTCCGACCTCCCGCGCCGGCGGGCCAGTGCCGGCCGACACCCGGGCGTATCGCACCGGTCCGTTCGACCCGCAGTTCTTCCTGGCGGGGCCGAAGCCCGACGCGGCCGCGTTTGCCGCCCGGCTGGCTTCGCTCGAGCCGAATGTCTGGCTGCGGACCGCTCCGCCGCGATTGCCCGAGATGAATCGCGATTGGGGCACCGCCGTGCTCGACCCAGATCACGGCCTGATCCTCCGCTTCAGCGGCGGGCACAGCGCCCACGGCGGCAGCGACGTGTTGCACTACCACCTGGCCAGCAATCGCTGGGAACTGCCGTTTCCGGTCGAGTTTCCGCTCGGCCAGACCTACACCAACACCGAATATCCCGAAGGCTTCAACCTGAACCAGCGGCCTTGGGTCACGGGGCACACCTATCAGAACTACGGCTACGAGTCGGCCCTGCGGAAGATGCTGTTCACCGGCCGCGACCAGGGCTGCTACGTCTACGATCCGGAAATCGGCGACTGGATCGGCCGGATCGCCAAGCCCAAGCCGATGTCGTACAACAGCTGCTTCTACACCCTGACGCTCTGCCCCACGCCCAAGGGGCTGGTCTGCTGGACGGCCCACGGCGAGGTGCTGCGGTTCGACCCAGCCAGGCAAGAATGGATCGAGATTCAGCAGCAGGGGGGCAAACTGCCCGGCGCGGTCGTGGACAATTCGACCGTGGGCTATGACGCCAAGCGCGGCCGGCTGATCTTTGCCCGCAAGGGATACGGCGATAACAACAAGTTCGATGGTCGACTGCAGACGCTCGACCCCGAGTCGGGCCAGGTGGGCGAGCTGGTGCCCGAGAACGCCGCGGCGGCCGGGGCCGTGCCGTATCTGTGCCAGCTCCGCTACGACGCCGATCACGACCTGCTGCTCGTCGGCGGCACATTGCCGCCAACCGAAGACGGGGCCCAGCGCCGCACGCCGGCCTACGACTGCGCGGGCAATCGCTGGGTGTCGCTGCGGATCACCGGCGACGACCCCAACGGCAAGCAGGGCCGCAACGTCTCGCTCGGCCTGATGTACGACCCCCAGCGCAAGCTGTTCTGGGCCGTCGACACCAAGAGCGAGGTGTACGTGCTGCGGCTCGACCCGAAGTCGGCGGATGTGCGGGCGCTGGAGTAGTGGCGTCAAACGCGGGGCGAACCGGCGGTCGCCCGCCGCCGGCTATTACGGACGCGACGCTACGTTCGCCCGGCGGCTCAACCGCCCGTCCCCTCTTCCGCGTGCTGGGGATGCAGCCGCTTGTCGTTCTGAACGGCGATCCGGTTGATGGCGTTGAGGAATGCTTTGCCGCTGGCCTCGACACTGTCGGTCGAGACGCCGCGTCCGCGGTAGGTGGTGCCCGAGTGCTCGACCTCGACGCTCACTTCGGCCTGGGCGTCCTTGCCGACCGTGACCGCCTGGACGCGGAAATCCTTGCAGACGACCGTCACGCCGGTAATCTCTTCGATCGCCAGAAAGATGGCGTCGATCGGCCCGTCGCCGCAGGCCAGCTCGCGCGATTGTTGCTGGCTGCCGTGCCGCAGGGTGAGCCGGACCTTGGGCGTGTGGCCGGTGCCGGCCGACACCTCGTACGACTCGAACGACCACATCGTCGTGTCGTCGTGCAGCTCGTGGTCGATCAGGGCGGCGATGTCGCCGTCGTAAATTTCCTTCTTCTTGTCGGCCAGGATTTTGAATTCGTCGAACACGGTCTGCAGCTGCTCGCCGGTCAGGTGATAGCCCAGGGCCTTGGCCCGATCGGCCAGGGCGGCCCGGCCGCTGTGCTTGCCCAGCACCAGGTCGGTCTTGGCGAAGCCAACGTCCTCGGGCCGCATGATCTCGTAGGTGGTCCGCTCCTTGAGCATGCCGTCCTGGTGGATGCCGGCCTCGTGGGCAAACGCGTTGCGGCCGACGATCGCCTTGTTGCGCTGGACCTGAATGCCCGTGATGTTCGAGACCAGCCGGCTGGTGGGCACCAGCCGCTCGGTGCGGATTCGGGTTTCGGCGTCGTAGTAATCGCCCCGGGTCCGCAGGGCCATGACCACCTCTTCCAGGGCGCAGTTGCCGGCCCGCTCGCCGATGCCGTTGATCGTACACTCGATTTGCCCGGCGCCGTTCTCGATGCCGGCCAGGCTGTTGGCCACGGCCAGGCCCAGGTCGTTGTGGCAGTGCATGCTGATGACGGCCTTGTCGATGTTCGGCACGCGGTCGCGGAGGCTGCGGATCACCCTCCCCATGTGGGCGGGCGTGGCGTAGCCGACCGTGTCGGGAATGTTGACCGTGTTGGCCCCGGCGTCGATCGCCGCCTCGACCACCTGGCAGAGAAAATCGATCTCGGTGCGGGCCGCGTCCTCGGGCGAGAACTCGACATTGTCGCAGTAGCTGGCCGCTCGGCGGACACTGCTCACGGCCCGGGCGATGATCTCTTCCTTAGTCATCTTGAGCTTGAACTCGCGATGGATGGCGCTGGTCGCCAGAAAGACGTGAATCCGCGGCGACTCGGCCCCCTTCAGGGCTTCCCAAGCCCGATCGATGTCGGCCTCGTTGGAGCGGGCCAGCCCGCAAATGACCGGGCCGCGAATGGCCAGGGCGATCTGCCGCACCGCCTCGAAGTCGCCGGGCGACGCGATCGGAAAGCCGGCCTCGATGATGTCGACTCCCAAGTCCACCAGCGCCTGGGCGATCTCCATCTTCTCGCTGAGGTTCATGCTGGCGCCGGGCGATTGCTCGCCATCGCGGAGCGTGGTGTCGAAGATCCGGATCGTGCGTTTGGTGCTCATGGCGTGGTTCGGCCAGTAGAAAAAACGAGAACGGGATGGAATGGCAACTGATTATGTATCAAGTGGACTGTAGGAGGCGACTCCGATCGCCGACGCGTCGCTTCAGTTTGAGGCAGTCGGCGACCTCCAGTCGCATCCCACGGTCGCCTGAAGTCGCCACGTCAACTTGAATTCGAAACTAGCGTGGGTGCCCTGCATTTGCGTCAGCCGTCATAGGCAAACCACTATAGTCCGTCGGTAAACGAAAAAACCCCGCGGCCTTCAGGCCCCAGGGTTCGTTGGTCGCTTTTGGTCGGCTCGCTGGTGGAGCGCTTTCGACGAACCCTAGGGCCGGCGCAGTTGAAGCGCCGTAAGCAACAGGGTCAGGAGCGAAAGCGTCATGGGAATAGTCGCCGCCTGCGAGGCTGCTGGATTTTCGGGCCACAATTTGCAGAACACCGCCACTAGCCATCGACTCTATCGCGCCTTCTGACACGGGTCAAGGCGAGCGGGTTCGCCTGGCGGGAAGCGGGAAAAAGCCTCGGCTTCCGTTCCCGGCGACCCTCCCGGCGTCTGCTTGGCTAGTGGGGTGCCGGACTGCCGGGGAATGGCGTGCGAAACTTAGCCTGCGGGCAGCACGGGCTGGATATTCTCGCTCTTCACTTCATAGAGGTGCCGGCGGCCGGTGTCGTGCTCGACGACAAATACCGGGCCGCGATAGTCCGCCGGGGGTAGCCAGGGCGAGAAGCAGAACGGCACGTCGTCGGGAATCGGCTTGTCGCAGACGATCTCGCCTCGCGCATCGACGCCAAACCGTCCGCCCGTATAGAGGAATTGATCGCCGCATTCCGGCGGCGCCTCCATGATGATTAAACTGTGGTCGGCCGTGTGTAAGAGCAAGCAGACGGTCAGCAAGTCGCGTCGGTCGTCCCATGAATCCAACAGGCCGAAGACCAGAAAACGTCGATCACCAATCGCGCGAACCGCTTCCGGCAGCATGCTGCGAATCTTGGCCAGGTAAGCACGCTGAGGCGCGTAGTGGGCCTCACGCTGGATCGAGCCGCGCTCCCGGACATCGCGTAAGGCGACCTCGGGGTCCATTTCAATCGGCAGGCTGCCGAAGCGAATCACGGTCGGATAGATCACGATTCCAGTTGAGTCGTCGAACCCGATCATGAGCACCCGCCAGAGCGGGTAGCGGCCCAAGAACTCGCGCTGCAGGCGATGAAGCAAATCCAAACTGAGCCGAGAATAGTCGATGTGCTCGACTCGTAAAGTCCGATCATCGGCATCATCCCACGGAACGAAGACGTCGCGTTCAGGGATGTAAAAACGATCATTTGCGCCCGGCGAGGGGACGTTCGCGGCAAACCACCTTCCCGCCTCCTGGTAGATCGGCCACCACTCGGGAAAGCCGCCCCATTCCGGCGGATTGTCGACGGAGCACCACGTTGGATCGTCGTCCGAATACGGCGGGATATTGCAAAAACCGTTGAATTCCGCGATCGACGGGAACGGGGGGATATCTTTCTTATCCCGCATCGGCCTGCCTGAAGTGGATTGAAACAGTTCGAGACCGAAGATACCGGCCTATAGCGTGCCGATCATGTAGACGTGCCGCCAGCCACATCTCAGCCGCGGTCGGTCCTACGCATTTGGAAGCACCGACTGGATGTTCTCGGTTTTCACCTCGTAAATGTGGCGGCGTCCGGTGTCGTGCTCGACGACGAACAGCGGACCGCGGTAGTCCGCCGGTGGCAGCCAGGGCGAGAAGCAGAACGGCACCTGCGCTGGCATTTTCCCCCCGCCACATACTACTTCGCCATCACTGCCGACTCCAAGTTGTCCCGATGCGCAAATCAGATCCGCTGCCTGGTTAGCGGGCCCCTTGATAGCTATTTGATGGCGATCGACCGGTCGAGTCAAAAGGCACACAGTCAATCGCGCGGATTGGTTTCTCCTCGGTCAAGCAAGGCAAAAATCAAGAAACGGCGATCGCCGATTGCGCGAACCGCATCTGGCAACATGCTGCGGATTTTCGCCAAATAAGCGCGCTCCGGGGCGTAGCGCAGCTTCGCGCTGTGCCGAGCCGCTCTTGAACATCACCCAGCGCCGCCTCAGGGTCCGCACCAATGGGATGGCTGCCAAACCGGATCACGCCCGGGTAAACGATGATGCACGTAGTGGCATCCTCCCCGATCATGAACACCCGCCACAGCGGGTAGCGACCTAAGAATTCCCCCTGCAGCAGATGCAGGAGATCCAGACTCAACCGTGAATAGTCGATGTGCTCGATGCGCAGCGTACGGTCGTCGGCATCATCCCAAGGAACAAAGACATGTCGCTCGGCGATATAAAACGGGTCGTTCGCACCCGGCGACGGCACGTTCGCGGCAAACCACTTCTGTGCGTCCTGGTAAATCGGCCACCACTCAGGAAATCCTCCCCACGCCGGCGGATCGTCGACTGAACACCAAGTTGGATCGTCGTCCGAATACGGCGGAATGTTGTAATAGCCTCCAAATTCTTCGATGGACGGAAACGGCGGAATTTGCTCTCGGCTCGACATCGGCGCGGCTCGCGCTAAAAGGCAAACGAAACGCTGAAGGAGCCCGAATCATAGCACGCAGCGGGCAAAAACAGTACCATCGTCAATCGTAAGAACCGCTGCGTGCCCATTCAAAAACCTCGTCCATAGCCTTCTTGAAATTCAGGGCCGACAAGGGACCAATTCGGGTGAGAATCTCAGTGTACAGGCTGTCGCGATCTCCCGTCAGCAAACGACGAGCCTTGTCGATATCCCCGTCTTGCAGTGCCTCGATTGCCTGGGGAAAGTGTTTGGTTTCTGACGCAACTTGCAACGCACTCGTGCCCGCGGAGACGGCTTCGCCCAAGACGCTGCTGAGTACGGCCCCCATCGCCATCAAGCGGAAGCGCGACTGCTTCATGTACTTCTTGCCCGCGGCAATGATGTCTTCCATCTTATTCGGCACTGTAACGCCAGGCCGAACCGTGCTTTGCACGGCCCGATTGAAAGCCGCGATTTGGCGGTCGCTTCCCCGCTCGCGCCTTTTCCGCTCATTATCAGATCGACGAACTGCTCCATATCAGTGGCAGACATTTTGGTTTGCTTGCTGAACTTCTTGAGCTCGATGTACTTCTCCAGTTCCTCTTTGACAAACGCGTTGTACTTCGGGTGCGACACGCCCCCATACGTTCCATTCAAGTGCTTAGGGTCCGTCGGGCCCGAGTACGATCCGAAAGCATAATGCACCGCCTCATCCGACAGCGAGGGACGGATGTCCGGATCCATGACGGCGCTCGAATGCACTCCAGTGGTGCCCAACCTCCATGCCAGCCAACTGCACGTGCGGACGCTTGTGCCCGGAATAGATCGCGTGCTTGAACGGCCCGAACGTCTTCACGTAGCCGGGCCCGCTGACGGCGCCGCCGGCGGTGCCGTCGGCACGTGCGAACCAGCCAGGGTTGGGCGCCCGGCCCAAACGCCGGATGTATCGTTCCTCTTCCAGATGGCGCTCTTCCTCAAGCCCCCGCTCGCGAACCTGCGCAGCTCTTGGAGCTCTGCCGCTTCCGCTTCCTCGCGCAGCAGGATTTCGAGCTTCGCCCTGTGGTATTTCGAAGTTTTGGCGTGCAACTCGAGCCGCTCCTTCAGCAGCCGATGTTCGGCGTCCTTCCGTTCCTTGTTCGCCAATTGCCGGGGCGTTAGTGGCTGCATTGGGTCACCTCGCAAATGAGAAAGAGCCCGCGGAGGCACTGCAATGCTTGCAACTTCTCCACGGGCTCTGCGAGATACCAGGCATCATCGTGCCGGGCCCGCCCAGATACCCACTCGGGCAGAAAAGCCAAAGACTATCAGCGGGGGCGAAGTTTAGTCGCCCATTCGACAGGTGTAAACCGTCATTTGTGAGCCAGCGGCCACGAAGGGAGAGCGAACGCCGAGCCCGGCGCGTTAGGGCTGCTTGATTTGGACTTCCGCAGGATCTTCGTCCTCGTTCGGCTGGATTCCGCACAAATCGGCTTCGGGAAAGCAGGAGCGAATCTCGCTCGCGTCCCAGCCCTCGGGCGGCAGGCTGATCAACCCGACGGACTCATCGCCCAGTTGTGCCGAATCCAGGAAGGCGGCGGCGGTCCCTGTCTTGGGAACGGACCGGGAATGTGATCGCCCGTGTAAAAAGTCCCGCCGGCCCGTTCGATGGCCTTCCGCAGGCTCGTTCGCCCGCGGACGACATGTTGCTCCCAGCCCAGCCAGCAACCCACCACCGCGATGGCGACCAGCAGCGTCCGCAGGGAAAATCGCGGCCGGCGGCGCGGCGGGGTCACCGGATGAGGATCGTTCGCAAGTCCCGATCCAAGCAGTGTGTGATTGTCCATTCGGTCTCCTCGCGCTTCCGTCGCCAGCACCCAATTCTTCGGAGGCGACAATGAACTCCGCCAGCGACGACTGGGAACGGGCACGCGGTGTCTGCCGTCCGGCTGCGTCCTGTATTCTATGCTCGGCGATCGGTGGCTCACAAATGCGACTGGATGCGGAGTGCGGTTGCAATCGTGCGACCTGCCGCGGCGGCTAGCGGGCCGGCCAATTCGCCACGCGCGACAGGAAGCGATCCAGCCAAGTAGATCATGCCACGGCGTGGGGGCGTTCCGGGCGTGAGCGGCAAGGCGCTAGCCGCCGGTGCCTCGGGTACCCCGTTTTTTGAGAACGGATCGTGCCGTCACTTTGATCGTCGCACGTTTGTTGTGATTTCACCCGCCATCGAACCGGCGGCTAGCGCCGTGCCGCTCACTGGTGTGTGGACGGCCGCCCGCGACGCAGTGCCAGGTCGTTCCGAGAACGCAGATGAACGCGGATGAAACTAGATGAACGGGATGAAACGGCGGAAGAGGCGGAAGGGAAATGATCCGCAGATTTCACAGATTTCGCAGATTTGAAGACAGCGGGATTTGCTGGGCGGCTCGGTGCGACCGCGCCGACGAATCCGCGGAATCTGTGAAATCTGTGGATGAATCTCGCTCGTTCGTATCACTCCTGCGTTCATCTGCGCCGATCCGCGTCGATCCCGTTCATCTGCGTTCTCTGAACGAGCCAGCTTCAGGCAACCCGCGGCGGTCCGAGCCTACCGTGTGCCTTGCCGACCACGCCGGACTGGCCTATTTTCGCGCTTTAAATCTCGCGAGATTCTGCGATTATTCGCAAAGCCGAGTTGGCCAGAGGGCCGGCCGGGCGAGAAGACGGGATCGGAGGCGCCTCGAGGGCGCCGGTGAGCACGGCAGGTGGCCAGCGAATTCCTGGCCGCTATGATCGCCGAGCCGGTGCGAGGGAACGCGGACGGCCCGTCCCAAATCCGCGGGTTAGTTCTTGGGCCCGCGGCGCCCGGCCGAACTTGTGCACTTGCTCCCAAGCGGGGCGACCCAGCCTTGCCAGCGGCTGCGAATTCCGGCCGCAACGGGCAAGGCGGAGTCGTGCATCGTCGGTGAGCCAACGGATATCGGTTTGAGTGAGTGGGCCCATTTGCCGGGCCTGGCCGAAGGTCGAGATCGATTGCGGTGGCGAGCCGGCCTTACACGAAGCCGTAAAGCCCGAACTAGGAGCGGCGCGAGAAGCGATCCAAGGCGATGCGTGCAGCGTGGCAAAGACGGACGCTGTGCGAAACAGCCGCGGATCGACCACCCCTCTCGCGTCTGCTTGAGCCGAGCCGAGAACGGTCTCAGAGAAGGGGACAGAGTCCCGA